>JACGXE010000040.1 GCA_014138095.1 Ochrobactrum sp. RH2CCR150 | reverse complement strand
GCCAACAACATATCGTGACGCACGCCGAGGAAAACCAGCATAATTGCAAGCCCGCCTGCAACGCCTCCCGTGGCATAACGCATGAAAAGCTGGCGCATTGCGTGAGGACCAACTGGTTTGATATCTGCTGTCAGCTTGTCGATCAGATCATCGGTCACGCCCTTTACCTCCAAATCTTTGCGCTAGTGTTGCAAGACCGCGGTGGATGGCGACTTTGACCGCGCTCTGGCTCATGCCGGTGTCACGAGCGGCTTCATCTATGGATTGTCCCTCGATTTTTACTTTGCGGATCAAACCTGCGGTGCGTTCGGAAACACCGCTCAACATCCTGTCTACGTCCATCCGCGCGTCGGTGGCTTCGGCGTCATCGGACACAGTAACATCTTCTTCCAGAGGTGTAGCAGTCTCACGCCCGTGACGGCGTAGATGATCGACAAGCTTGTGATGTGCAATTCCATTCACCCAAGGCAGAAACGCCATGCCTCGATCATAGGTTATGCGTCGGGTATGGATCGCCAGCAAAGTCTCCTGAATGAGGTCTTCCGCTTGCGATTTATCGCCGAAAAGACGGTGTAGAAAGTATGGTTTCAGCCGGCGCGACAAATCCTCAAGCAAGGTCCGATAGGCTGCCTTATCTCCGTCGAGCGCCAATATCATCAGTTTTTTCAACCTCTCTTCGTTCGAATAGGTCAGGTTACAACTCCCAATCACCGGCATATTCGTGAAAGAAGCCGAAAAGGTTACAACTTCCGTTGAGGCGATCACATCGCCGTGATCGGTGTAACCATTTGCCTCTGTCTGTCGAAACTCCTCCTGTTACGCGCCGCTGGCGCCCAGATGAACAGGAGTATCGTCATGACTATCAAACAGAACATCATCGTCCTTCCGGCGCTCGCCCTGCTTGCCGCTATATCTTTCACGCCGGTTTCTTTTGCGCAAGACGCGATGAAAACCGACACCATGAAGTCTGACACTATGAAGAAGGATTCCATGGGCAAGCATGACGCCATGAAAAGCGAC
>JACGXE010000039.1 GCA_014138095.1 Ochrobactrum sp. RH2CCR150 | reverse complement strand
GGGTGAGTTCTAGCTTGAAGTGCGACTTGCAAACGATAACAATGAGTTATCCCACGCAAGGAACCCGTCATGGAACGCACCTACTCGCATATTGACATGGATGAGCGGCGCAAGATCGCGCGCTGGCGTATGGCAAATATTTCTGTCGAAACTATTGCCGAGAAACTTGGTCGTCACCGTTCAACCATTTTCCGTGAGCTCAAGCGCAATCAGTTTAACGATGATGAGATCAAGAATCTGACCGGTTATTACTGCACGGTTGCGGATCAGAAAGCGCGTGAGCGGCGCTCGCGGCAACGCAAGCTCATTCGTTTTGCTCATTTGCGTCAATCCGTTGTCGACCGCATAAGCCATGGGTGGTCACCACAACAGATTGCCGGCAGAATGCAGTTGGAACGTCACCCCATCTCTGTCAGCCATGAAACGATCTATCAGTTTGTCTATTCTGCCGAGGGTCGGAAAGATGGGCTTTGGAAGCATCTGCCCGGGCGCCGTACCAAACGACGGCCACGACATGCACGACGACGTCATGGACGCCGTTTTTCGCCGGAACTAAGCATTCTTTACCGTCCTGATGTGGTCGCCAGGCGTAAGCAGTTTGGCCACTGGGAGTGTGATTTGATCCAGTTTCGCAAGAAGTTTGGTAAGGCTAATGTAACGTCTCTGGTCGAACGGGTCAGCCGCTTTACCGTCCTGTTGCGCAACAATGATCGTCAGTCCCGTGCTGTCATGAATGGACTGATTACCGTGCTGCAACCCCTTCCCCATATTGCACGTCGGTCGATCACCTTTGATCGTGGCACCGAGTTCACGGAATGGGCTTATCTGCAGGCCGGTATCGGATCGCAAACATGGTTTTGCGACCCACAATCACCCTGGCAAAAAGGAACGGTCGAAAACACCAACAGACGAACAAGACGATGGCTCCCCAGAGACCTTGATCCGCTCACACTAACTGACCGGGACCTGACATTCATTTGCAGTCGCCTCAACAATACGCCACGCAAATGTCTGGGTTACAAAACACCGGCAGAGATCTTCCGTCAGAAACTTGTCGCAAACAGACATCGATATGAATAAACTCTAACTCTAAAAGTCGCGGTTCAGCATGAACTCACA
>JACGXE010000038.1 GCA_014138095.1 Ochrobactrum sp. RH2CCR150 | reverse complement strand
TTTCTTTTGCGCAAGACGCGATGAAAACCGACACCATGAAGTCTGACACTATGAAGAAGGATTCCATGGGCAAGCATGACGCCATGAAAAGCGACGCCACGCATAGCGATACAAAAAAGAAAATGAAGAAACGTGACGACAAAGCGATGAAGAGCGATGCCATGAAACAGGACGCGATGCAGTCCGACTCCATGAAAAAGCCTCAGTAATTGTTCTGGCCCGCCAGTTTTCCCTTGGGATTGGCGGGCAAATTACCGGAGCACAACATCATGAAACAGCTCGTTTATCGCCAGCGTCTGCTGACGCGCCTCACACACTGGATTTGGGCTGTAAGCCTCTTCTTTCTGCTGCTCTCAGGGCTACAGATATTCAACGCACACCCCACGCTCTATCTCGGCAATGAATCCGGTTTCGACTATGATAATGCCGTACTGGCAATTTATGCCGTCGATGGGGAAAGCGGCCCTGAAGGTCGCGTCGACATCTTGGGCAAAAGCTTCCAGACAATCGGTTTTCTCGGCGTATCAGGAACCACAAGTGCTCCCGACTATCAGGCATTTCCATCGGCATTGACCATTCCGTCCTATCGGGACCTAGCAACCGGACGTGTTGTTCACTTTTTCTTCGCCTGGGTTCTGGTGGGCACGCTCATGCTATGGTTGGTCGGCAGTCTGCTGAACGGGCATCTGAAGAACGAGCTGTTGCCATCTGCATTCGATATACAAAGCCTACCCAGTGATTTTCTCAACCATCTCAAGTTTCGCTTTCAGCATCGGAAAACATACAATCCTATGCAGAAGCTGACTTACTGCGTGGTCTTTTTCGGACTTTTCCCGATGGTTATAATTACGGGGCTGACCATGTCTCCCGGCATGGATGCCGTACTGCCGCTAGCGGAATGGCTCGGCGGACGCCAGACAGCCCGCACTCTTCATTTTGTAGCCGTTTTCCTGCTTTGCGCATTCGTCGTCATTCATATCGTGATGGTGCTTGCGGCAGGTCCGTTCAACGAAATGCGATCGATGATTTCCGGGTGGTATCGCGCTGATCTTCCGAAAAGAGACGAGGACAGGCACCCATGAGCAAGCTGAATATTTCCCGACGACAGTTCCTAACTTTTTCCGGAGCCGCAGCCTCTTCCATTATATTGAGCGGTTGTGATGCTATCGATTTTGTCGGCGACAACGAAAGCGCTACGCGGCATGTCCTCGAAAAGGCGAACGATCTGACCTACCTCATTCAACGGCAACTGCAGGGACATAATGCCCTCGCAAAGG
>JACGXE010000037.1 GCA_014138095.1 Ochrobactrum sp. RH2CCR150 | reverse complement strand
AACGTCCTATATTCGGAATGAACTCCCGTTTTAGCAACAGGTCACTATCGCGTCGGTCGTTTTACCGATGCGTTTGGATTATGATATAGGCCGCGCCGATCGTCAACGAACGGTCTCTCCCATAACAAACACAGAGTACGCGTTATCGCGGCTCTCACCGTCCTTAAGACGAGATCCTTTTTGCCGTCGAGCGGAAGGCCTGAACATTATCTACGAGGTCGTGGCGATTGCCAGCGCCTCCACGGCCCTGTCAGAGAAGGGTCCTTCCGCTGTGGATCGCCCCCTGATAAAAGGGACGATAAGTTTCGCCGCTTTTGATGACCGCGTGCACGGTCCGAGCCATTTTGGCGGCGATTGCTGTAAACGCTTTGCGGCGTAAATGGGTGTTGTGTCGATCTTTTGTGATGTAGCGCTCAAATTTGTCGCGAAAGCTATTGGGGCGCTGCAATATGGCAACCTGAGCTGCCATCCATAAAGTCCGCCTCAATCGCGCGTTTCCATATTTGGAGAGCTTTGTCTGACCTCGAAACATGCCTGACTGAATGGATGCCAGATCCATGCCACAGAACTTCAGGAACTGACGATGATGATTGAAGCGCCGCAGGTCTCCCGCTTCTGCCAGGATCGTCAAAGCATTGATCGGGCCAATGCCGGGGATAGTTGTCAGCAACTGGTAGTCGGAATTGTCTTTGAGCATCTCAACTGCACGCGCTTCGATCAGATTGCGTTGCGATATGAGACTTCTGCCCTCAGCCAAGACCATCCGAAACATTAGAATGGCGTCAGAACCCGGTGCCACAGGAAGACCGATCGAACGAGTTGCTGTTGCGTAAATGTCTGACAACAAACGCTCTTTACCAACTTTGCGGCCAACCACATCCCACGCCGCTTCGATGAAAGCCTCCTTGCTCAAGGCCGCGATAAAGTGTGGCGATGGAAACAGTTCAAGGAACGCGAAAAACCAGTCGCTGCGAGAACTGCGATGAAAGCGATCGGCTTCCGGGAAATACAACGGCAGATAATGTGTGAGGACACGATGCCACAGTTCGGTCTTTGCCCTTGATATCATGTCATGGGTCTTGGACAGCTCCTGTATATCGTTCGTGCCATGCAACAATGGATCGTGATAGAATTGCTCAGCGCCGATTGTCATCATATGCAAGATAACCTGAGCATCCTTCGGATCATTCTTATCCCAGGAATTATGCAATGCCTCTCTGGTCCGCGCCAGTGCGATTGAGGAAATCAGCTTGATATCGAAACCTGCTGCGCCAAGTTGAAACGCCAATGCGCGATGGTAGTTTCCTGTTGCTTCAAAAGCGACGCGCACGGGACGCTGAAAACTACGCAGCAGATTGATCAGGCGCTCGAACTCATCAAGAGTGTTGAGAATGCTGATCCGTCGCCGGCGCTTCTTATTGGGCACTTCGATCAGTATCTCATGCCGTTCTTTCGAAATATCAATCGCTACCAGTACAGGGGTAGACGCTGTAATATTGCACCCGGTCATAGCCCGTCTCCTTTGCAGTGTGGCTTCGCAAAACCACTGTGAGACCTGAGACCGGCTATGGCCAACCTGCTCACGCAATTTGAAAGGCGTCGCAGGTGGCCATAGCCTAAAAACTGGCGTTATTCCGAAGGTGTTATGGCAGCGA
>JACGXE010000036.1 GCA_014138095.1 Ochrobactrum sp. RH2CCR150 | reverse complement strand
GTGCTGGAAAACGTCAAGGTGGCGTTGCAGCGCCCGAACGGCCTTGCCACGCAATTCTGGCGTGCGCTTTCAGCGCTTGATCGGCTGGACGCGAGAGCCGTCGAGCTTCTGGAACGCGTCGGCCTTGCCGATGCCCGTCATGCACTGGCCGCCGATCTGTCCTATGGCCGCAAGCGCGCGCTGGAAATCGCCACCACACTGGCGCTCGATCCGAAAGTGCTGCTGCTCGATGAGCCGATGGCCGGCATGGGCCATGAAGACGTTCACACCATTGCCGCCCTCATTGCCGATGTCGCGAAGGATCGCGCCGTTTTGATGGTGGAACACAATCTCAAGGTGGTGGCCGATATCGCCCACCATGTCACGGTGCTGCAACGCGGCGAGATCCTCGCCTCTGGCAGCTATGCCGACGTCTCGAAGGACGAGCGCGTGCGCACCGCCTATATGGGAACCGAACATGAATAAAGGCCAACCGCTCCTGTCCGTGCGCGGACTGAATGCCTGGTATGGCGAAAGCCATGCCCTGCATGGCGTCGATCTCGACATCTGGCCGGGCGAAACCATCACGCTTCTGGGCCGCAACGGCGTCGGCAAGACGACAACCCTGCGCGCCATCATGGGCATCATCCGCAAGCGCACCGGCACGATCACGCTGGACGGCCGGGATATCATGCGCGTGCCCTTGCACCGCATTGCCCATGCGGGTCTGGGCTTCGTGCCGGAAGAACGCGGCATCTTCGCCACGCTCAGCGTGCATGAGAACCTGTTGCTGCCGCCGGTCGTCGCAAAAGGCGGGCAGAGCCTGATGTCATTGGACGAAATTTACGAGCTTTTCCCCAACCTGCATGAACGGCGCAACAGCCCGGGCACCAAACTGTCGGGCGGCGAGCAGCAGATGCTGGCCATTGCGCGCATCCTGCGCACCGGCGTGAAGGTGCTGCTGCTGGACGAGCCGACCGAAGGTCTGGCGCCTGTCATCGTGCAGCGCATCGGCGATGTGCTGGTGGAATTGAAGAAGCGCGGCATGACCATTCTTCTGGTCGAGCAGAACTTCCGCTTTGCCGCCAAGGTCGCAGACCGCTTCTATCTCATGGATCATGGCGTGGTGACGGAGAACTTCCCGACCGCCGAGCTGCCCGACCGCATGGCGGCACTCAACGAAGCGCTGGGAGTCTGACATGACAATGATTTTTGGAATCCCCCTGCAAGCGCTTCTCGGCCAGCTGCTGGTCGGTCTCATCAATGGCTCGTTCTATGCCATGCTGAGCCTTGGCCTTGCCATCATCTTCGGGCTGTTGCGCATCATCAACTTTGCCCATGGCGCACAATATATGCTGGGCGCTTTTGTCGGCTATCTGCTGCTGAGCTGGCTTGGCATCGGCTATTGGCCAGCGCTTATTCTGGCCCCGATCATCGTCGGTCTCGGCGGCGCGATCGTCGAGCGCGTAGCGCTGTCGCGGCTTTATAATCTCGATCCGCTCTATGGGCTTTTGTTCACCTTCGGCCTGGCGCTCGTGATCGAAGGCACGTTCCGCTATTATTACGGCGCTGCCGGACAGCCCTATGCGGTACCGCCATCGCTGGCAGGCGGCAACAATCTCGGCTTCATGTTCCTGCCGAATTATCGCGCCTGGGTGGTCGTGGCCTCGCTGATCATCTGCCTTGGCACCTGGCTTTTGATCGAAAAGACCAAGCTTGGCGCTTATTTGCGCGCCGCCACCGAAAACCCAACACTGGTCAAAGCCTTCGGCATCAATGTGCCGCTGCTTCTCACCTTCACCTATGCGCTGGGTGCGGGTCTTGCAGGCGTTGCCGGCATCATGGCGGCCCCGATCTATCAGGTCAGCCCGCTGATGGGCTCCAACATCATCATCGTGGT
>JACGXE010000035.1 GCA_014138095.1 Ochrobactrum sp. RH2CCR150 | reverse complement strand
TGCATAGCGGCAATCTAGGTGAGATTCAGCGTCAATCAGGATGAGACTCGCGCCGGGGTGTGACGGAGTGAGGGCGGAGCCCGATTGTAGTCATATCCCGGCGCGGCGCAGATTTTAGGCGTCTCATGATCGCGGTCGGTTCGGTACATTTGCGGTTTTCTGGATTGGAGAACCAGTTTGTGCCGGGTCGCCATGTAACCGATCATCAGATGAGACTCTTCATGAAGTACCGACAAACGCATTCCGTAGAGGTCGCCGCGGCAAAAGCGTCGATCAGCCGAGCCACGGCATACCGCCTCGACAAGGAGGTACACCTACCATCTCAGAGCAAAGCGCCGCGTGGACGTCGCCGCCCTGATCCCCTAGAGCCGATTTTCGAGACTGAAGTCATCCCGCTGCTGAAGGCCGCCCCCGGCATCCGTGCCGTCGCCGTCTACAACGAGATGCTGCGCCGACATCCAGAACTCTCTGAAGGTATCCGCCGTACGCTTGAACGACGCATCCGGTCGTGGCGTGCTGTCAATGGCGAAGCGCAGGAGGTCATCTTCCGCCAGACGCACGAGCCAGGCCGACTGGGCCTTTCGGATTTTACCGACGCCAGCGGCCTTGGTGTAACGATCGCCGGCCAGCCGCTTGATCACCTGTTCTATCACTTCCGGCTCGTCTGGTCGGGCTTCGAACACGCCCATGTCATTCTCGGCGGGGAAAGCTTCGTCGCGCTGGCCGAAGGACTTCAAAATGCCCTGTGGTCCGTGGGTGGTACGCCGCTTTATCATCGCAGCGACAGCCTGTCGGCCGCATTCCGCAACCTCGATGCCGACGCCAGGGTCGATCTCACACACCGTTACGATCAGCTTTGCTCCCATTATCGGATGACCCCGACGCGCAACAACAAAGGTGTCGCGCATGAGAACGGCTCGATCGAAAGCTCGCATGGTCATCTCAAAAACGCTGTTCACGATGCCCTGCTGATGCGGGGCACCAAGGAATTCGACGATCTCGGTTCTTACCGCGCTTTTGTCGACGAGATCGTCAGCCGTCGCAACGCTGCCCATGGCAGGCGTATCGATGCAGAGCGATCCCATCTGCAGTCGCTGCCCGAGCGCCGGACCACGGACTTCGAGGAGATTGTTGTCACTGTGTCCCGGACGGGCGGCTTCACCCTGCGCAAGGTCTTCTACACCGTGCCGTCCCGCCTGATCGGCCACAGGTTACGAGTTCGCCTGTTCGATGATCGGCTGGATGTCTTCATCGGAGGTACGCATCTGATGACGTTGCGCCGCGGACGCGGCCACCCCGACGGGCGGCACGATCAGGTCGTCAACTACCACCACGTCATCCATTCCCTGCGCAAGAAGCCGATGGCGCTCCGCGGCCTCGTTTATCGCGACAAACTCTTCCCGCGTCCAGAATATCGCAAGGCCTTCGAAGCCCTCATCGAGCATCTTCCCGACAAGCAGGCTTGCAAGATCACCGTTGAGCTTTTGGCATTGGCGCATGACCGCGGTTGCGAGCGCGAACTTGCCAAAGAATTGGCCAGGACCCTGGATGCGGGCGATTTACCGGACCTGGCCGCCATGCGAACGCTCTTCGGCCCGGATCCAGCCAAGCTGCCTACCGTTCATGTGCAGCTCGCATCGCTCAACGGTTATGAGGCCCTGATCGGGACAGGAGAAGCCGCATGAAGAACGCCCACGTGATCGACGAAGCACGGCTCGCCATCATGCTCAACGAACTTCGGCTACCGACCATCAAAACGCTGTGGCCGCAATTTGCCGAGCAGGCGGACCGGGAAGGATGGCCAGCCGCTCGCTTCCTGTCGGCTATTGCCGAGCACGAGCTGGCAGAGCGTGCCAATCGCAGGATTGAACGGCATCTCGCCGAAGCGCACCTGCCGCCCGGAAAGACCTTGGACAGCTTCGCCTTTGACGCAGTACCCATGATCTCGAAGGCGCAGGTCATGGCAATTACCGCCGGCGACAGTTGGCTCGCCAAGGGAGCCAACATCCTCATGTTCGGTCCGCCCGGCGGAGGAAAGAGCCATCTTGCTGCGGCTATCGGCCTTGCGCTGATCGAGAACGGATGGCGGGTCCTGTTCACCCGGACTACCGATCTTGTGCAGAAGCTTCAGGTCGCCCGCAGGGAACTGCAGCTTGAGTCTGCCATCGATAAACTCAACAAGTACGACTTGCTCATCCTCGATGACCTCGCCTACGTCACCAAGGACCAGGCGGAAACAAGCGTGCTATTCGAGCTGATCTCGGCACGATACGAGCACCGGTCGATCTTGATCACTGCCAACCAGCCGTTCGGAGAGTGGAACCGGGTCTTTCCAGATCCTGCCATGACACTCGCAGCAGTCGACCGGCTTGTGCACCATGCCACGATCTTCGAGATGAATGTCGAAAGTTATCGCCGCAGAACCGCGCTTGAGGAAAAACGCCAGCGGGGCCGACCGGCCTCGTTTGCGACAATCAGGACCTCAACGCTGTCTGTCGCGCAGCGGCAATCAGAAAACGAAGAAGAACTTGTCACCGGCAATCAGCATGATAATTTGATCCCGACCGCGACCTAAGAATCTCATCCAGATTGTCGCAAGCGTCTCATCCTGATTGTCGCGCTATA
>JACGXE010000034.1:0-2500 GCA_014138095.1 Ochrobactrum sp. RH2CCR150 | reverse complement strand
CGGGATGACTTGTGGCTAGGGGTGAAAGGCCAATCAAACTTGGAGATAGCTGGTTCTCCGCGAAATCTATTTAGGTAGAGCGTCCAGCGAATACCCCCGGGGGTAGAGCACTGAATGGGCTATGGGGACTCACCGTCTTACTGATCCTAATCAAACTCCGAATACCGGGGAGTACTACTGGGCAGACACACGGCGGGTGCTAACGTCCGTCGTGAAAAGGGCAACAACCCTGACCACCATCTAAGGTCCCTAAGTTATGGCTAAGTGGGAAAGGATGTGAGGATCCCAAAACAACCAGGATGTTGGCTTAGAAGCAGCCATCATTTAAAGAAAGCGTAACAGCTCACTGGTCTAAATAAGGGTCTTTGCGCCGAAAATGTACCGGGGCTAAAGCCATACACCGAAGCTGTGGATGCACGTATGTGCGTGGTAGCGGAGCGTTCCGTAAGCCTGTGAAGGGACAGTCGTGAGACATCCTGGAGGTATCGGAAGTGAGAATGCTGACATGAGTAACGATAAAGGGAGTGAGAGACTCCCTCGCCGAAAGTCCAAGGGTTCCTGCTTAAAGTTAATCTGAGCAGGGTTAGCCGGCCCCTAAGGCGAGGCCGAAAGGCGTAGTCGATGGGAACCACGTTAATATTCGTGGGCCTGCAGGTAGTGACGGATCGCGTGTGTTGTAAGGTCTTATTGGATTGATCTTGCAGCGAAGCGGTTCCAGGAAATAGCTCCTGCATATAGACCGTACCCTAAACCGACACTGGTGGACTGGTAGAGAATACCAAGGCGCTTGAGAGAACTGCGTTGAAGGAACTCGGCAAAATGCACGCGTAACTTCGGAAGAAGCGTGACCTCCATTTAGGCAACTAGGTGGGGGTGGCACAGACCAGGGGGTAGCGACTGTTTACCAAAAACACAGGGCTCTGCGAAGTCGCAAGACGACGTATAGGGTCTGACGCCTGCCCGGTGCTGGAAGGTTAAGAGGAGATGTGCAAGCATTGAATTGAAGCCCCAGTAAACGGCGGCCGTAACTATAACGGTCCTAAGGTAGCGAAATTCCTTGTCGGGTAAGTTCCGACCTGCACGAATGGCGTAACGACTTCCCCGCTGTCTCCAACGCAGACTCAGTGAAATTGAATTCCCCGTGAAGATGCGGGGTTCCTGCGGTTAGACGGAAAGACCCCGTGCACCTTTACTATAGCTTTACACTGGCATTCGTGTCGGCATGTGTAGGATAGGTGGTAGACTTTGAAGCAGTGGCGCCAGCCATTGTGGAGTCATCCTTGAAATACCACCCTTGCCTATATGGATGTCTAACTGCGGCCCGTTATCCGGGTCCAGGACCGTGTATGGTGGGTAGTTTGACTGGGGCGGTCGCCTCCTAAAGAGTAACGGAGGCGCGCGATGGTAGGCTCAGAACGGTCGGAAATCGTTCGTCGAGTGCAATGGCATAAGCCTGCCTGACTGCAAGACTGACAAGTCGAGCAGAGACGAAAGTCGGTCATAGTGATCCGGTGGTCCCGCGTGGAAGGGCCATCGCTCAACGGATAAAAGGTACGCCGGGGATAACAGGCTGATGACCCCCAAGAGTCCATATCGACGGGGTTGTTTGGCACCTCGATGTCGACTCATCGCATCCTGGGGCTGGAGCAGGTCCCAAGGGTATGGCTGTTCGCCATTTAAAGCGGTACGTGAGTTGGGTTCAGAACGTCGTGAGACAGTTCGGTCCCTATCTGCCGTGGGTGTAGGAATATTGATAGGATCTGTCCCTAGTACGAGAGGACCGGGATGGACGTATCTCTGGTGGACCTGTTGTCGTGCCAACGGCATAGCAGGGTAGCTATATACGGACGGGATAACCGCTGAAGGCATCTAAGCGGGAAACCCACCTAAAAACGAGTATTCCCTATCAGAGCCGTGGAAGACCACCACGTTGATAGGCCGGGTGTGGAAGTGCGGCAACGCATGCAGCTTACCGGTACTAATAGCTCGATCGACTTGATCACTCCCATTTACAATATCCATCGAACAACGTTCGATGATCCCTTTTACCCTTCACGGCAGTTCGCTTCGCGAACGCCTCCAGGAGGGCGGCGCACACGCGCCGGCATGCAGTCGCATGCTTATTGTTTATCAGCGCTCTATAAATGCGTTGAATTATCTGCACGAAAGACAACCAGCTTCTCAATTTGTGTTCTTCGCCGACCTGGTGGTTATGGCGGAGCGGCTGCACCCGATCCCATTCCGAACTCGGCCGTGAAACGCTCCAGCGCCAATGGTACTTCATCTTAAGATGCGGGAGAGTAGGTCGCTGCCAGGTCTGCTAAGCACACAAACCAAACCATCTTCTCAAAAACATACAAAACACTTCAAACATGCGTTAATCGCAAAAAATACCCAACCGGTTCTAAAAAAACACACCCTGGCGCGGGGTGGAGCAGCCCGGTAGCTCGTCAGGCTCATAACCTGAAGGCCGCAGGTTCAAATCCTGCCCCCGCAACCA
>JACGXE010000033.1 GCA_014138095.1 Ochrobactrum sp. RH2CCR150 | reverse complement strand
TAAATCAAAACGCGACATCACTGCCTCCAAATCGATGGAGACAGTGAATCACAAACCATTCAAACCGAAAACTATTTTATGGGTATGTGACCTAGGGTGGGTCCGCGCGCGCTGATCATGCATGGAGAAGTGCAAGAATATCGTGCGCAAGCGCATCGTGGCTTGTATCCGACAAATTGTCGTGGCCACCGGCACCACCAATACCCGCCAGTTGAAGTGCATGCTGGTCGACAAGCAAATGGTCTACCTGTTGGGCATCAGCTGTGCCGCCAGCTGGAACTGCAATGTTGATCGGATGGAAGTAGCCGATATTCACGTCAACCAGACTTCCATTTGAAACACCATTGCCACCGCCTCCCGCAGCAGAATTGCCCGTGAAAATGGTATCTGACGCCAAGTTGAACCCACCGCCGTTACCGCCGATCCCGGCGATCTGCGTACCACCCTGATCGAAGATGACATTGTTCGTTTGGTGTGCATCCGCATTGCCGCCAGCAGCCGCGACGGCGATATTGATAGGCGAGAAGATCGCCACATTCACGTCGATCATGGTGCCTGCGAAAACGCCCGCACCGCCATGTCCGGCATAGTTATCGCCAGTGAACACATAGGTGCTGCCCGTATCGGTATGTATGGGCGATGCTGAAACGGACCCGGCATAGTTGTGGTCACCGCCTGATCCACCAATCCCCCCCATTTGGTCAGCGCCTTGCAGAAAGGCGGCGTTATTGCTCTGATTGGCGGACGCTACGGAATGAGGTCCGCCCGCAACCGCCGTATTGACCGGGGCGAACACTGCGACATTGGAGCTGACAAGCCCGCCAAGAAAAATACCGTCGCCGCCGCTTCCAGCATGGTTGGATGTAGCGCCTTCTGTGCTGCCGATCGCGGCATTGCCGTTTCCGCCATCACCGCCCATCCCTGCCATTTCGGCGACATGCTGATTAATCAGTGCATTGTTGAACTGGTCAGCACCTGCCTCGCCCCCCGGACCAGCAATTGCGGTATTGGACGGAACGAAAACGGCCAAAGCGTCGCTGCTGATCACACCGACGCTCATTCCCATCCCGCCATTTCCGGCGGAACTACCGGGCGAAGCAGATGCTACATCGAAGGGGAGCCACGTCGGCACGAGTGCGAGATGACCGGCGGCTGTACCCAAAGCGGTACTTTGGATGCCGCCCACGTTCAGGCTATCATTCTCATTGGATATGGGACGTAGCTCGGTCATCACCCTTTCTCCTCGCAAGCTTGCAACGCTCGACGTTCTCCAGGATTCTTTGCATTACAGCTATTGTGCCTTGAATTATCACAAAAGAAGAGACGGCAATCTGTCTACATCCAAATGGGTAGGGTATGCGTCTGATTGTGGAACCGATAAGCCACCGAAAATGACGTCGGCTACAAATAAGTTATCTCTTAAGTATTTCCGCTTTCTACAACCTAGGATAATGTGAAAATTGCAGGTGCCGCTTTGAGTTAAGGGGACGGACATGCTTATGTCGATTCTGATCGCCCGGCCGATTGCTCTCCTCCGTTCGTTTCGAATTCGGCACTCATTATCTGATGCTCCACATTCTGGGGAATAATCCATGAGCCAATCAGTTCATCCACTTTTGCGTCTGCGAGACGGCCACCATGCGCATGTCACGTATGAAGAGCTTTTCTTCGATCTCGTCTATGTTTTCGCGGTCACGCAGCTTAGCCATACGCTGCTTCATCATTTGACAGCCTGGAGCGCGCTTGAAACGCTGGTCCTGTGGTTCGCCGTCTGGCTCGGCTGGCAATATACGTGCTGGGTCACAAACTGGTTTAATCCCGAGCAGCCCAAACTGCGCTTTGTCTTGTTCTGCTGTATGGCGCTGGCGCTGGTTATGGCAGCCTCGATACCGGATGCGTTTGGCAAAAGCGGCCTTATTTTTGCTAGTTGCTATGTTGCAATGCAACTGGGGCGAACGGGCTTCATCGACTGGCAATTGGGAAGTAATCACCCGCTGACAGCCAATTACCGGCGAATGCTGGGCTGGCTTGTCATTTCTGGTTGTTTCTGGATCGGCGGTGCCTTTGCTGAAGGTGAACTGCGACTGGCGCTTTGGATCGTCGCCGTTCTCTGCGAGTATGGTTCGCCCATGATCGGCTTTGCGTTGCCGGGAATGGGTCGCTCTGAGGTCAGCGACTGGACCATTGAGGGCGGGCATCTTGCGGAGCGCTGCCAACTCTTTGTTATTGTTGCGCTGGGTGAAAGCCTTCTGGCGACGGGAGCCACACTTGCAGGTGCGGAAAACTGGAACACTGCCGAGCTGTCCGCCATGCTCGCCACTTTTCTCGGCACCATTGCGATGTGGTGGCTCTATTTCGGCACCTCGAGCAAGGATGCGACCGCGCGCATCACGCAAGCCCGCGATCCGGGCAAGATTGGCGCCTACTTCCACTATATCCACGCCATTCTGATATTCGGTATTATCGTGAGCGCCGTTGGTAACGATCTTGCCATGGAGCATCCCGCCGAACACGCGAGTTTCGCTGAGATTCTCGTCATCGCAATCGGCCCCGCTATCTATCTGGTTGGCAGCGCCATTTATAAATATGTCGTCTATGGCCGTTTACCGCTTTCCCATATCGCGGGTGTTGTCTTGGTGGCCCTCATTGCACCGTTCGGTCAAATGGCGGATCTCCTGACTCTTGGATGGCTCACAACCGCCATTCTCTTCGGAATTGGTTTGTGGGAAAGCCAGACAAAGAACCAGAAAGCTCTGAATGAAAGCGGTGCCCACCCATGAGGATCGCCGCCGACCTCATTAAAACATAGCTCTCTTTTATCGGATTGGGCGGCGCATCAGCGAATGCGCCGCAGCAATCTTTCTCGGTAGGTATCGACAATCACGGCAAGTATAATCACCGCACCAATGATGATTGGTTTGTAATTGTCGCCAATGCCGAGCAATTGCAGACCGGTGGCCAGAACCTGAAGAATACAGGCGCCTGCGAGTGTGCCAACGATAGAGCCTTTCCCACCAAACAGGCTGGTTCCGCCAATAATAACTGCTGCGATTGCGTTCAATTCATAGCCAACACCGGCAATCGGGCTGCCAATATTCAGACGCAGCAAATAGACAATTGCTGCAATGCCAGCGGTAATACCTGAAATGACAAAGGCCGCAATTTTATATGTGTCCGGATTATGCCCCGATAGACGAACCGCCTCGTCATTAGCCCCGACCGCGTAGATCATCCGACCGAAAACAGTAAACCGTAGTATGAACCAGCCAACAAAAATCACCGCCACTGCAACGAGGAAAATCGAGGGCAGGAAGCCACCGATTATCAGATTACCGAAATCGACGAAGCCTTGCGGCAGTCCTGTTATCGTTGAGTTGTTCGACACAACGCGTGCAGCGCCTGCGGCGATATTCAACATACCAAGCGTCACAATGAACGAAGGTATCTTCCAGAAGGTTGATACTTTGCCATTGATGAACCCACAAAATCCACCAACTGCAATACAGGCCAGTACGGCGAGCGGTATTGATAAGGTCGGCTCCAGACCAGAAGTCATGATGAGCGCGCCAACGACAGTGCAGAGTGCCAGCACCGAACCAACGGAGAGGTCGATGCCGCCAGTCAGGATGACGAAAGTCATGCCCGCCGCAAGAACCGTGTTGATGGCAATCTGAACGAATATCTTCAGCGCATTTCCCGATGTGGCGAAATAAGGCGCGGTGAAGGAAAATACCAAGGTGATCAATAACAGAGCCAGAAAGACACCAGCGTCTCGCAATAAGAAACGCTTCAATTTCTGACGGTCGGCTGAAACGGGTTTCTCGGAAATTGAAGTCTTATCTATCATGGTTGACATGCTCCTGATAGGCGAGTGAGAGAATACGCTCCTGATCAAATTGCGACCGGGGCAGCTCTCCCACCAGCTTGCCGTTGGAGAAAACAATAATGCGGTGACACATGCCGATAAGCTCCGGCAAATCCGAAGAGATCATGATGATCGCCTTCTGGTTTGCAGCCAGCATCCAGAGCAGTTGATAGATTTCGCGTCTGGCGCCGACATCAACACCGCGTGTAGGCTCATCCAGTATCAGCGTCGAGGAGCCGCGAAACAGCCATTTTGCGAGAACCACCTTTTGCTGGTTTCCGCCTGACAGATTGCGTACCGCCGTGTCGATCGATGCCGTTTTGATCCGTAGCTGCTCGACCAGTTTCGTAACCGCAGTTTTTTCCGCCCCTTTGTCCAGGAATCCACCATGCGATATCTTCTTCAGATCGGTAATCGTGGCGTTTATGTCGACAGGCATGTCTAGCATTAGCCCCTGCCCCTTCCGATCTTCGGTGAGGAACCCTAGCCCGTTTCTGACGGCATCCTTGGGGTCGCGAATATTGACGGGCTTGCCATCCACCCGAATTTGTCCACCGCCTTTAGGATCGGCGCCAAAAATCGCGCGCATGATTTCAGTGCGGCCCGATCCAACCAGACCTGCCACACCAAGAATTTCGCCCTGACGTACCGAAAAGGAGACGGCTGCTGTTGGTGCCGCACGCGTAACATTTTGAACTTCCAGCGCAACCGAACCTGGCATGATGGACGAGTCAAAACTATACTCGTCAGCAATATCCCGGCCAATCATCATGCGGACCAGATGAGGCACGCTGAGCCCTAGTAAGGGTCGCGTTTCAACCAACCGACCGTTACGCAACACAGTGACCCGATCACCGATCTCGAAGACTTCGTGCAGGCGGTGCGAGATATAGATAATGGTCACGCCCCTGGCCTTCAGTCTCCCGATAATGGCAAAGAGCCGGTCAATTTCCGGCGGGGTCAGCGTCGCCGTCGGTTCGTCGAGAACCAGCAGTTTGCTATCATAGCCGAGCGCCTTTGCAATTTCGACCAATTGCATTTGAGCAACGCCCAATTCGGAAACGAGCGTCCGGGGATCAAGGGCCAGACCAACCTCGTCCAGCAACTCCCCGGCACGCCGATTCAATGCTGTGCGATCCACAATGCCGTAACACCGTGGGAGGCTCTCCAGCATCAGATTTTCTGCTATTGAAAGATGTGGGAGTAGGTTGAGTTCCTGATGAACGATGCGAATGCCCTGAACTTGCGCGTCATGTGGCGTTTTAGGCCGATAGGGCTGATCATTCAGGAAAATTTCGCCCGCGTCGGGCTGATATATGCCCGCGAGCAGCTTGATGAGGGTCGATTTTCCAGCCCCATTTTCACCAAGAATGATATGCGTTTCGCCGCGTATCAGTTGCAGATTGACACCGTCCAGCGCGACGACGCCCGGAAAGGTCTTGCCAACGTTATCCAGTTTCAAGATCGCGTCGGCTGATTGCATGACTTCTCCTGCGTGCGCCAGTAGCAGGAAGCCGCAACGGACTATTTCCGATGCGGCCTCGCTATCTTGCGAGTTTCTAGAGATCCTTGGCGGTAATCAGCTTGATATCCGTCTTGACCCAGCCTGAGAATTTCTCGCCCGCCAGTTCTTTAAGCCCATAATCAACGCCCATCGCCGCCATCTGAGCGCCAAACTGGTCGATTGTCGCCAGCATTTTGCCATCCTTGATCAGTGGCTGGACGGCTGGAATATTGTCGAAGCCGACAACCTTGATCTGGCCCGCCTTTCCTGCCGCATCGAGCGCCTTTACGACACCCAGCGCCATGGAGTCATTGGCAGCCATAACGCCTTGAATGTCCTGATACTGCGTCAGGAAATTCGTCATAAGCGTATTGGCTTCTTCCGTCTCCCAATGCGCCGTTTTGGAATCCAGCAGTGTCAAACCGCCTTCGGCAACAGCATCGTCAAAGCCTTTCTTGCGCTCCTTGGCATTATCAGCTTCCGGATTACCTTCAAGGATAACAACCTTGCCGCCCTTACCCAGCTCTTTGGCCAGAGCCATGCCGGACAGTTTCGCGCCTTCACGATTGTCGGGCCCGAAGAAAGCAAGATCAATTCCAGCTTGCTTCTTCGCGTCCTCATCCAGCGCAACGTCAATATTGATGACCTTGATACCAGCTTCCAGCGCCTTTTTCACAGGCGTGACCATGGCTTTGGAATCGGCTGGCGCTAAGACAATCACATTGAACTGCTGTGTAATGAAGTTTTCCACCGCATCGACCTGTGCAGCAAAATCACGCTCGTCTTTCATGCCAACGGCAGCAAAGCTGAACTTATCTGTATTTTTGGCAGCATATTCTTCTGCGCCCGCCTGCATTTGCTTGAAAAACTCGTTTGCGAGCGATTTCATGACAAGACCGATTTTCGGCTTATCTGCTGCAAAAGACGGCAAAGACGGTAAAAGCAGGGCGCCGGCCCCGACTGCACTGGTCGTTAGAAACTGGCGTCGCGAAATTGAACCTAGACCCAGCCCATTAAACATTGAACCTTTAGTCATGAATTCCTCCCCTCGCTTCAGCGGTGAGCTTCAGCATGACTTCAAGGTAGAGCCGGAACTATAAAACTGTCAAGACTGCAGAAAGTGGGAGTTAATAAGTATTACTGCCATGATAGCCGCACTTAGCCCGGAGACGTAAGAAATTCTTGCGATAGCAAATATTAATAAGAAGCAAAATTGCCCGTCATAAGACCAACACGGAATCATCGAAAGTCGGACGTTTCATTCCGGCCGCGGGTGATACATCTGGCTGGCGGAGGGATTGGACCAGCCGCGCCAGTATGGAAACCGCAATCTCCGCCGGGTTGGTTGCGCCGATAGCCAAACCTATCGGCCCTTCTATACGCGCCAGTTTTGCAGGGTCCATGCCCATCGCTTCAAGCCGTTGCAGGCGCTTCGCGTGGCTCTTGTGGCTGCCCAACGCGCCGACATAAAAGCACCGCGCCTGCAAGGCGGCGATCAACGCGGCGTCATCGATCTTCGGATCGTGGCTCATGACGGCTACCGCCGTATAGGGAACAAGCGGATGTGCGGCGAATATATCCTGCGGCCATTCGGCATACAGGGTGCTATCAGGAAAGCGTTGTCTTGTGGCGAAGGCCGTGCGCGGGTCGATGATTTCGACCTCATAACCCACCATCAGCGCCATTGGCACCAGCACCTGCGCGATGTGGACCGCGCCTATGATCACGAAACGCGGGCTGGGAAGATGCATATTGCAAAACAGCGTTTTATTATCCGTCTCGACAAGGGACGATACTCCCCGCGCGAAGCTTTGCCCGATGGTTGATCGGAATGAAGCGGGAAGTTCGTTGCCGTTGCGGATAAGGCGGTTCGCGCCAGTATCCAGATCGGTCATTACGGCAACAGCGCGCCTTGCGCCACGTTCCACATTGAGTTGTCGCAACAGATCCCAGTCTGTGCGCTCAATATAGATGCGGATTGATCCGCACAGGCCGAAATATAAGCCATGCGGCCCTTGTCCATGTCGCTATCCAAAGGCAGCGTAACGGCCTGCGGCAAAGCTTCGGGCTCAGGTTTTACTACCGGAATATTGCCGTCGATATCCGTCAGGAGATAAGTGGCGATCGCACGAATATCCTCATCGGACATGACGTTGGTGGAAAAATGAGTCACCGTGTTCATGTCAGCGAACGACGTTCCCTGCGCCGCAATGCCCGTTTTCAGATACTGGCTCAATGCCCGAATATCGAAACCCTGACGTGTCAGAACCGGCTGCGTGACGTCGGGCGCGACCATGCCTTCCAGTATGCCGCGCTGCAGATTGCGCGCAAAGTCAGGAGCCATCATCAGATTGAGCGGCGTGTGACATCCACCACAATGCGCCAGGCCTTCAACCAGATACGCGCCTCTATTCCAGTCAGCAGATCGCTGGTCATTGTGTGGTGCTTCGCGCTTGGGGAAATTGAGAAGCGCCCAGAAATTCACAAAAGGCCGGACTGGAAGGCGGAAAATAGCACTATTGCGCTTATTGGCGACCGCAATCGGCGGTATCGTCATCAGATAAGCATAAAGCGCGTCGATATCGTCCGATGTTGTCACCTGCGTGAACAGGAACGGCATAGCCGGATAGAGATTGCGATGGCCCGGCGCGATACGGTACTTCATCACGCGATGAAAATCGGCCCGGCTGTATTTCCCAATGCCGTAGGTCGGGTCCGGCGTAATGTTTGTTGAATGCAAAGTGCCGAATGGAGTCTTGATAGCGACGCCGCCTGCCGCCATTGGACCTTCCGGCAGAGAATGGCAACCGAAACAATCGGCGGCGCGCGCCAGTTCCTGGCCACGGGGGACAAGCACCTGCATCTGTTCCGCCGACAGGGCTGCTTTCAGATCGGGGCTCACGGATGACGTTCGAAACACCCCCAACAAGACCGACAGCCCACCTGCGATGACAACCAACACGACAGCTATGATAAAATGATAAAGACGCTTGTGTTTCATGTCCGACCGCCGCGCTCCCGATTAACCGATGACGCAGCCGGGCGTCGCCAGAGCGACATCAAGGATGGCCTCATAATAACGGACCTAACCGGTACAGCGACAGATGTGGACGTCGAGCGCATCTTCGATCGCCGTCTCCAGATCGGCGCGCTTCACGGGCTGCCGTTTGAGTTGCTCGATAAAAACGGTAGCGCCCGCGACAAAACCTGGCGTGCAGTAGCCGCACTGAAAGGAAAAGTGGTCGATAAATGCCTGCTGAACGGGTGTCAGCGCGAGAATATTGCCGGTCACATCGCGCTGCGCATGACCTTCAATCGTCTGGATCGACTTGCCGGCAAAGAAATGAGCGTCATAGATGCATGTACGGCTTTCGACTTTGGTGCCATCAGGCTTAACCTCGATAACAGTACAAGCATGACAAATGCCCTGACCGCATCCGAAATGCGTTCCAGTCAAATCGAGATATTCATGTAGAAAATCGACCATTGGCATTCCAAGCGGGACATCCATCGGCCCGACAATGGCGCCATTGACCGTCAGGGTAAGTGGTCGCTTTTCCATGCTCATCCCAAAACCCGTTGATGATCAGTATTGCGACGTATTCTTATGTAATCGTCAGCACGCATTATATAGCATTCTAATTTAGTTAGGATTAATAATCCCCGTATAAACAATATTAGCAAATCATCTTCGCATATCGAAATTAAATTCGATTGAATATTTATTCAATAGGCAAATGGCAACTTCATATTTCTATCAATGACGTGAAACTGTATAATCCAAAAGCTACAAATCCGGGATGAAAATCAACATATTCGGCTTCGCGCCGAAAACCCCCACAACAATCGCATTCTATTTTGAAAGCGTGGCCCAAGGATTGGGGCCCTGTCGAGTGCTAAGAGCCTGTTCCAAAAAGGATTGAGCGATTTCAGTCGGTTATGATTCAATCGGATTGCTTACATTCGATGGAGATCATGATGGCCTGGACTGC
>JACGXE010000032.1 GCA_014138095.1 Ochrobactrum sp. RH2CCR150 | reverse complement strand
CTTCGATGCCTTCATGGAACTCTCCTTCTCCCGGATAAGGGATCATAAGTGGAAAATTCCAGTTCTGAATGGCTTAATTTAACGGGGGCACGTCAGCCCGACTGAAGCCGCGTTCCTCTTGCTAACGCAATTCCCAAGGACGCATTGAGTGGAGAAAACTCATTTCCGCCATTACATCGCCGAGCATTAGATGACGTTTTGAGATGATTTCTTCGATTCGAGCCACGGCCAGCGGGACCAAGTAGCGGTCTGCAGCGACCGGCGATAAATGAGGCGCGCTCACCTTAGCCGAGAGCGCAACCATTTTGCTCGCCCGAAGCCAGCTCAAAAATTCACGTTGCTCGATGGGGCTGGCTTTACTCCACGCATTTTTCAACTCTCGCAGTCGCGTGCGCGGCTTCGGCGTCGGTGACAGTTCTATATCGTCCAGCTTTGAAATCCCCATAGATAGTTGGATAATCGCGCTTGAACCTGTCTTTGTAATATATGGCATCGCGCACCAGCTTCTTTGCCATTTCAATGTTCCTTGATCACCACCACTCGGTCAACAAGATTCGCTAGCGCCTTTGGCATTTTCAATACTCTTGCGCAAATACAGCGTGCGCGATTCTAACCAACGGCTAAAGCTAACGCACCTATTTTAACTGCGACCACGAACTCATATTGCACGCGTATGCGCTTTCAGCGATCTTTGCGTAAGAATGAGTGCTTCAGGACACAATGGTTAGATACTGTAGTCATCAGTTCGATAAATTATGTGCGATCAATTTACTTTCTTAAGGGATTATTAGAAAATGACGGATTCCATACAATCTTTAAACGCCTACTTTTCCGTTACTTCTGGAGTAGTTACTGCCATTGCCACAATTGCACTAGCTTTTTTAACTTGGATACTTGCACGGGCCACGAACGCAATGGCAAAAGCTACGTCGACAGCAAATGTGGTGGCAAGCTTAGAAACAAATCAATGGTCGTGGCGCCATCTCGACCTTATAGTGCATAATACCGGCAACGCTCCGGCGTTTGATGTGAAGGTCGAGTTCGACCCTCCGCTCCCATACATGACCGCGACAGAAGCGGACGATGTGCCGTTCGGAAGAATCAGCATTATAAGGCCAGGTCAGATTCTCAGTTCGAACGTTAACGACTTTCAAGCCGTCCGAGAAAAAATATACCAAGTGACGATTCAATGGAAGAGATTACCGAATTCCAAACACATTGAAAGCAATGTCTACTACATCAACATTGCTGGACTTGGTTCTATTTCTAGGCTTGGTGCGGGGTCGCCAGAGGTGCAGATGGCGGAGCAAATCAAGAAGATCCGTGAGGATTGGCAGGCAATCGCTAGCGGCCACCGGCGATTGGTAGTTGACCAATATAGCGGCAATGACCGCAAGCAAGAACGAGAAGCACGAGCCGAAACACTACGCGAATTTCGTGAAAGCCAAATGGCAAGCCGCGTGGAGCAACCCAATATCCCCGAGACGTAAGAAGCACAGCCCACCCTCTCTGTTTCTCAAGCGAGTATCCGCTAAATTTGTCTGTGAAACTTTCTTATGGCACGCTAATGAGATCGAATCATAGGGGCAATGGCGGCAAGCGATGAATGGCGAGCTAGCGGATACGAGTGCAAAACGCCAAGCAGAATATCGAAAGAGACGGAGTCGATTTGAGACAAAATCTTTTCGAAAATCGGAGAGGGAAGATCTTCTACAAACCGAATGGGAAATCATTCGAGAGAACAGTAATTCTCTACGCTGCCAAAAACTTAGATCACCAATAGAAATTCTAGAGAATGATTTTTGGTGTCTTCTTTATAATTTTGGATATCCTAATCTTAGCATCGGTAGAAAATTCACTCTCACTGAGGATTTAAGTGCCTGCGAGTTAGATATATTTGCGTATGACGAGGAGACGGCGCTCGTCGCAATGTGTATTTCTTGTGAGACAAGACGTCGAAGACAGTTGACCAGAGAAATAGATAACTTAAAAGCACAGCAGAAAGCGATAGCAAATGCTATCAAGAAGCGTATTCATAAAGGGTCGGAAAAGAAAATAATTTGGATAATTGTTACGAGAAATATTGATTGGTCAGACTCAGATGTAAAAAGAGCTGAAGAGAGTAACATACGGATCGTAACTGAAAGGGATATGATATATTATAAAGAGATCTCTAAGAGAATTGGGGCTTCCGCCCGATACCAATTTCACGCTGAATTTCTTAAGAATACCAAAGTGAACTCTTTGGAGAAAAAAATATACGCTCTGCGAACTAGACTTGGACGACATAAAGCGTATTCTTTTATTGCTAAAGCAACAGATATACTGCCGATTGCTTTCGTAAATCATAGAGATCTCCGAGATCCTGAATCTGCTCCAACTTATCAGCGATTGATACAAAAAAGCCGTCTTCAGGAGATCGGTGCGTTTCTTAGCAATGGGGGATTTTTCCCGAACGCGGTAGTAATTAATTTCAAGAAGAAGATTCGCTTTGATGCCCTTCGGGCCGAAGACGATAATGGGATCGTTCCCGGCGAAATCACTCTTCCAAATACATATAAATCTGCATGGATTATTGATGGACAGCATCGTTTATACGGGTATGCCGAAATAGACGATGATGGATTTCAATCCAACATTCCCATTTTAGCCTTTGAAAATATTTCTATTTCCGAAGAAACAAGAATATTTGCAGACATAAACAGTAAGCAGAAAAACGTTTCTAAAAAGCTTCTTGATGAAATCACAGGCGAGATAAAGATAGATTCTTCTAGTAAAAAAGAGCAGATTAGAGCCATTGCGTCTAGGACTTTTGATATACTTCGTGACGACGAAACCGGCCCCCTTGGTGACAAGATTGCCGGAGCAGAACTAAAGAGGAACGATGAAAGTGTTATGACAGTTCCTTACTTGGTCGACGCTACAATACAATCAGGCTTATTAGGAAGAATCAAAAATATATCTGGGAAAACTTCTTATTCTCAGGGTTGGATTTTTTGGGAGAACCCCCGTGACGCTGTTACAAGCCTGAGCATAGCTTTGTCGGACTTTTTCTGCTTGTTTCGCGATGCAAATATCAACCGCTGGGACGCTGGTCGCTTAGGTAAGTTTGCAACGAATGTCGGAGCCGCCGGCTTGCTCCGGCTATTAGGTGATATCATCCAGTTTATGGCTCAAGTCGCAAATCAGCGCCCAACAGAAATCGATCCTCAGCTTCTAGTCAGCCAATGCAAGCCTTACCTGCAACCATGTATCGATTTTTTTGCGAATGCAACTGATGCTGAAGTTACAGATCGGTTCAAGGTGCCGTTCGGCTCCGGAGGGCCGGCTCTATTCCAACATCGATTGAGGGAACTCGTCCGCAACAAGTTTCCAGATTTTGATCCCCCTGGATTTCAAGCAGACCTCAGAAAATATGATGCTGATCGCCGACAAGAGGCCGAAACAAAAATTCGCCTAATAGTAGAAACAGTCCATGGGCATGTAGTGGAGAAACTGAGGAATAATTTCGCCGGAGACCACGATTTTCTAAGATCGTCCGTTAAAAACAAAGAGATACTAAAAAAAGCCTTCGAAAAGCAATTAGATGACACCGACCAAAAAGAACTCGAAACATATCTCGATTTTATAGATCTAAGAAAAATCGTGGAAACTCCGGAAAATTATCCGCTTTTCAAGGCTACTTTATCTATCCCGATCGCAGACGAGAAACCGGGGAGTTCTAAACACCTGAAATGGTTTGATGAAATTAACAAACTAAGACGTATTCCTGCGCATCCCTACAACCGAGGTTTTGAGGATGAGCACATTGATTTGATCCGGCAGATATACGAGAAGCTTCGTATGAATAATGTGATTGATGCATAGCGAAATGAAACCGTTCCTAAAATGGGCTGGCGGCAAAAGATGGCTCGCAAGATCTGCGCCGCAACTATTCGAATTGAAGTATGAGCGATATCTGGAGCCTTTTCTCGGAAGCGGCGCCATTTTTTTTCATTTGCTACCCAATATTGCTATTCTTTCAGACTCCAATAAGCGGCTGATAAACTTATATCAGTGCCTCAAAGAATCTCCTTCAAAGATATTGGATCAGTTAAAGATACATGAAAAAAATCATAATGATAGTTACTATTACACGATAAGATCATCACAAACCGATGATAGATATGTCGAAGCAGGAATTTTTTTGTATCTAAATAGGACGTGTTGGAATGGGCTATATAGAGAAAACATGAAGGGAGAATTCAATGTTCCAAGAGGAACGAAGGATACCATTATTTTTCCTGACGACAATTTCCTAGCCATTTCTGAAGCTTTGGCTGGAGCTGAGATAAAAGCGTGTGATTTTTCATCCGTTTTGAAGGTTGCACGAAACGGCGATCTTGTATTCGTCGACCCACCATACACGGTAAAGCATAATTTTAATGGATTTGTGAAATATAATGAGAAGATATTTTCATGGGACGATCAGGTTAGATTGAGCCATGAGATTATTGAGGCAGTAAAACGTGGAGCTAGCGTTATTTTAACGAACGCTGATCATCCATCAATTCACGAGCTCTATAACGGTTACGGTGTTCGTATGTCGGTGGAAAGAGAAAGTGTATTGGCGGCAAAATCCAATTATCGAGGACGCACTACCGAGGCCGTTTTTCTGTTCGGTCAGATATCTACTAATGACGTTTCGACCGGACAAAAACGGTTCTCCCTTCAACCGGAGACGGACCGCTGACGGATTTTCGGTTTCATGTATCGCTGATCCAGAAATGAAAAGGCACTTTTTGGGCACAACCCGGCCCGTTATTGAGCCGCTGCACGCTCGGCATTCGCTATTGATGCTCGTTACTGTGCGATTCTTCAAGGGTCGTTTACAGTGCTGCACAACGCGGAGAGGTGGCTGAG
Organism: Ochrobactrum sp. RH2CCR150; assembly: GCA_014138095.1. Lineage (GTDB taxonomy): Bacteria > Pseudomonadota > Alphaproteobacteria > Rhizobiales > Rhizobiaceae > Brucella > Brucella gambitense. Next base: position 4,908 of record JACGXE010000032.1, on the reverse strand, counting down.
TGGTTGAAAGCACCGCACTCGAAATGCGGCGTGGGGGTAACTCCACCGTGGGTTCGAATCCCACCCTCTCCGCCATTTGTTTCCTATCCAACTCCGCGACCAATCCAAGCAACCATACTTCTCTGTGCCCGATGAACCATGCTAGAAGGCAGCATGAGTGAGTTGTCATCCGTTGCCCCTATTTATAATCCGCCGCTGGAGCCGTATGTCTCCATCATCCATCGCGATGCGGATCTTCTGGTGTTGGATAAGCCAAGCGGGCTTTTGTCCGTTCCCGGTCGTCACCCAGCTCTCTCTGATAGCCTTGCCAAACGGGTGCAAAAGCAGTTTCCACAGGCCCTCATGATCAACCGGCTGGACAAGGACACGTCCGGTCTGGTCCTGATGTCGCTGAACCGGAAAGCCCATGCTTATGTCGCAGCGCAGTTCGAGGCCCGGACCACGGAGAAGTCCTATATTGCCGAAGTCTGGGGGTACATGGATAGCGACGAGGGCTTCATCGATCTGCCGCTGGCAATCGATCCCGACAACAAGCCTCGCCATCGCGTGGACCATAAGCACGGCAAACCGGCACAAACGCGCTGGCAGGTTCTGAGCCAGGGTGAAAACAGCACACGCTTGCGCCTCTTTCCCCTGACTGGCCGCACCCATCAGTTGCGCGTCCATATGCTGGCGGCAGGACATGTTATTTTGGGCGACGAGTTTTATGCGGAAGGCGCAGCACTGGCAGCAGCAGACCGCTTGCTTCTCCACGCCGAAAAGTTAGCCTTTCACCATCCTGACAGGCGTGACGTGACATTCACCGCGCCCTGCCCTTTCTAACCCGGTCCTGAGATCACAGATGTCGCAGAAACTAGATACATCGGAGCTGGTTGTCGATTTCGTTGGCGGTGCTGTCGGTCATCGGTTTCGCTCCGGTGAAGGGCGCGGACAGGCCCTTGCCAAAGCGGTAGGCCTCACCCGCGGCGTCACACCTGAGATTGTCGATGCGACGGCGGGTTTGGGCCGTGACGCATTTCTGCTCGCATCGCTCGGCGCTCGCGTCACCTTGATTGAGCGTTCCGAGACAATGCATGCATTGCTGGCCGACGGTTTGGCGCGGGCTGCCGCAGAAGGCGGCCAATATGCCGAGATCGTTGGGCGAATGACGTTGCTGCATGGCGATTCCTGCGAACTGCTGCCGGACTTGAAGCCGCAGGTGGTGCTGGTTGACCCCATGCATCCGCCACGCGGGAACACGGCGCTCGTCAAAAAGGAGATGCGGCAAATCCGTGAGATTGTCGGGACTGACCCCGATGCGGAAAAGCTGATGCAGGTCGCGTTGGAAGCAGCGCTCAATCGCGTGGTGCTGAAATGGCCTTTACGCGCCGAGCCAATGGTGGGTTTGCGTAAACCCTCGCATCAAATTCTAGGCAAGAGCACGCGTTACGACGTCTTCGTCAAAGCGAAGATTGCATAAAGCCTCTCATTGAAAGGCTTCAAGGATCGTCAGCGCATCGCAGGTCAAACGAGCGAAAAATATAGAAATTTTGATAATTCAGTTTAGTTTGAAGACGCTGCATTTCGCAAAACGTAATTCATAATATTACTGAGGGCGTATGAAGACACAGTTGGATCTGACGACAGCGCCAATCAATCAAGCGCTGTTGCTCTTCGCCTTACCGACGCTTGGATCGTCGATCCTGCAATCGGCAAACGGTTCCATAGACACGATCTGGATCGGCCATTTGCTTGGAACAAATGCGCTGGCCGCCACAACCAACGGCAATCTCGTCATGTTCCTGCTGACGGCCTTTGTCTTCGGCTTCGGCATGGCATCGACCATTCTGATCGGACAGTCTTTTGGACGCCGTGAAATCGAAACAGCGCGTGCCATTACGGGTACGACGCTGGGCGCGTTCGTGCCAATCAGCATTCTTGTTTCCATTGCTGGCTGGTTTCTGGCGCCACATGTGCTGACCCTGCTTGGAACGCCGGAAACAATCGAGCCTTTGGCCCGCGCCTTCCTGCAAGTCACCTTCGTCGCCATGCCCGCCATCCTCATGCAGACAATCCTGATGATGGCTCTGCGCGGCAGTGGAGACTCGATCACCCCGCTGATTTTCATGGGGCTGGCAGTGATTCTGGATATCGCCTTCAATCCCCTGCTCATCCTCGGGATCGGCCCTATCCCCCCATTGGGCATATCCGGCTCGGCGCTCGCTACTGCGGTCGCAAACTATATCAGCCTCGCCGCCATGCTCTTTTACATCTATCACAAGGACCTCCCCTTGCGTTTGAAAGGTCAGGAACTCCGGTTTCTGATACCAGACCTCAAAGTGTTGAAGCTTATCTTCAGCAAGGGGCTGCCAATGGGAATCCAGATGATTGTGGTCTCGAGCGCGATGCTGACCATGATGCGTCTGGTCAATCAGGAGGGCGTCGATACGACGGCGGCTTTTGGCGCAACACAGCAGTTGTGGACCTATGTGCAGATGCCCGCCATGGCGCTTGGCGCGGCAGTCAGCGCTATGGCAGCGCAGAATATCGGTGCAGGCAACTGGGACCGTGTCAGCAGCATCACCCGCATCGGTGTGCTCTATGCAATCCTGATGACCGGCATTCTCGTCATTGTGCTGCTGATTGCCGACCGGCAGGCGATGGAAATATTTCTCGGCGCTGAAAGCCCGGCTATTCCGATTGGCCAGCATATCGGCAAGGTGGCCACCTGGGGCTTCATTGCCTTTGGCGTCTCAATGGTCCTGTTCGGAACAGTTCGCGCCAACGGTCAGGTGATCTGGCCGCTCATTATCCTTTTCGTATCAATGTATCCGGTTCGGCTGGGCGTTGCGCTCGGCTTGCGAGAATGGCTGGGCGTTGACGCGCTGTGGCTCAGTTTTCCGGTTGCCATGCTATCCACCATGCTGATGGCGGGCGTTCTTTACCTCAAGGGCAACTGGCGCGAAAACAAATCGATGAATGTCGATAAATACGAGCAGGACAATGTTGTCGCTTCAACCTCTCAGACGGCAGAAGCTGCCCCTCCTTGCAATGCGCTCGCGCCCAATGCGCCAGCTGTGATGGAGGGAAGTGCAACGGGCACGCGGTGAGGCAGGCGATTTCGCCTGCGATCCGAATGTCCGCATGTGCCGGTTAGGTCCGTTGAAAACAATGCAAAATTACCGATACGGACCTGTTGCAATCTGCATGGCCTTGGTTCATATAGCGCGGGCCTGACAGAATCGGTTCTTTATAGAATCGGCTGGCGCGAGCGGGTGTAGCTCAGGGGTAGAGCACAACCTTGCCAAGGTTGGGGTCGAGGGTTCGAATCCCTTCGCCCGCTCCAGTTTTCTGATCAGTCTAGCTTTCAAAATCCCGGCTTTGTCCGGGATTTTTGCTTATGTGGTTTCCAATCCGCTTCGAACTGCTGACGATGTTCTCAGTTGTTTCTCAGGAACTTGAACGGAACACCGGAGATAAGCGCTTTCACATAGCGCGGCTTTTGATAATAGCCGTTCAGCGATACACGCGGCAATCTCATGAGAGACTGAAGGCTATTGCAGTTGAGAACACCCGGCTGAGTCGTGACGCCGACCGCAAAACCCGCCTCTGCAATCGCTGACGTCTCGCGCTTCCCGACCGCAGTCGGCCAGCCATAGGGATAGGAAAATGAACCTGGCTTCTGCCCGACATAGCGTTCTATCGCTGCGGCGGACTGCTCAATCTCTTGATGCAACCGGTCTTCATCGACGCGCCTCAGATTGAGATGATTCATCGTGTGTGCGCCAAAGTGAACTAACGGGTCTTGGGCCAATTGGCGCAGTTCCGCTTCATTCATCACCAGCTCTTCAATAATGGCAATCGGTGACACGCCGTGCACCTGTGCTACCGCGTCGATTCTGCCCACAGCCTCGTCTTCGTCAATGGCCTTGACGAAGGTCGTGAATCGATCAAAGGCCGCTAGTTTCTCGTGCAGCGTCCCGCAGCGAACGTGTTCACTTCCATTGCCAAAGTCGAATTCGAAGCTTGAGGCTTTCCGCACGAAGGCCTCCGCTGTTTCCCACCAGGCGCTGCGCTTGCGTTCCACAAACCCCGGATTGACGAAGATTGTGTAGGGCACAGAAAACTTGCTGAATATGGGCGCAGCGAACTCGGCGTTATTGCGATAACCGTCATCCAGGCTGAAAGCCACGAAGCTGCGTCTGTCCGCCTTATCGCCGAGCAGCGTTGGCAGATCATGCAAATGAACCGGTGTCAGCCCCTCGTTGATAGCGACGTTGATAGCTTCTTCCAGAAACTCGGGCGTGACCGACAGATGAGCGTTGGGCGAAAAGCGCGCCACCTGCCCAGGGCGAACATGATGCAAGGTGAAGATTACACCTCGTCCCGCCGCACCTGAAAACAGTTTGTGTACAAAGGGAACAGCGGCCAACTCAAGCCCGGCCCTGATCATGCCGTAGCGTAGAGAGGAGCACATCCCCTGAAACGATCGCATTGCACCGCGCGCCATCTGGCGCGTCCCTATTAAGTAAAAATCAAAAATGTCATTACACTATGGTTCGTCAATAAGTCATTTATGAACACTGACAGGTACTATTTCATCCCAAGCTATCAGCTTTATAGAACTGAATGATACGGACCTTATTCGCGTCGCGAGGCGTCTAAAGCGACCTAGCGCTCGATGTTATCATCCCATGCATTGGCTTGTCATGGGGCGCTATCATTAATCCCAGAACAGGCCAGCATTATGTGTGCCCTTTTTGCTTTATGGAATTAAGCCTTGTTTCTAGCTGAGCCAAGTCTTGGGCTTGTTTTGGGTTTGATGCGCTAAAGAGGCTCTTCAGCCTTTGCTGATGTCTTTACGGGGTAAACTACGCCCTGTGCCTGTGTGGGTTCGTGGCTGTGAACGTACCCGTCTAGCGCCCTCTT
>JACGXE010000031.1 GCA_014138095.1 Ochrobactrum sp. RH2CCR150 | reverse complement strand
CACCGGCAGAGATCTTCCGTCAGAAACTTGTCGCAAACAGACATCGATATGAATAAACTCTAACTCTAAAAGTCGCGGTTCAGCATGAACTCACAAGCCTCATCGATCACAAGCGTATCGTCACCCTCACCACCGTCAAGCTCGGCGGAAGACAGCGATGCGATGATGGTGTCATCATCAGTGCCGCCATAAAGCCGGTTGGCACCGAACCGGTCGATGATGGTGTCATCGCCCGCTCCAGCATCGACAATATCGGCCCCAAGAGCACTTGCCGGGTCATCGAAATCGGGCCAGGGCTGTCCTATCAGATCGTTGCCTGCTCCTGTCGATATCTCGTCGTCGAAACTGCTGCCATTGACCCAATCGTTCCCGCTTCCAGTCGTCACCGCGAAGCGCTCAATATCGCGGAAGTAGCTGTGCTCCGCGCTCTGCGAGGCGTAACCGACGACGCTGTGGCCGTTCGTTCCATTGAAGAAAATAGCGCGATTCTCGTCCGACAAGTCCAGCGCGAGCGTATCGAAACCTTCGCCACCGGAGAGCGCACCGCTCGTCCCGATAAGAACCAGCCGGTCGTCGCCCACTCCCCCTTCCATCCGGTCATAACCACTCGTGCTGGTCAGCACGTCATCGCCAGCGCCGCCGTCAAGAAAATCATCGCCTTCCCGACCGTTGAGATCGTCTTGGCCAGCGAGCCCTGAAATCCAGTCGTTCTCCGTCGTTCCACGCAAAGTATCGTCACTATTTGTTCCGACAATCGCTACCATGGCACCAACTTCCTCCTCTGACTTCTCGTCAGGGGAAACATAGATGTGCAAGAATAGAAATGAAACAACATTCTAAAAATAAATACCGCATATCTTGCATCTAATAACTAAACATATGAATTTTACTTCAAAATTGATTGGATTATCTAAAAGAAAAATGACTATTGGAGGGTAAAATGCTCGTCGATGCGTTTCGGAGGGCCCTGATTTCCTTCCCAAAATTAACAATCGAGTGCAAACCATGGTGCAGCGGCGAACGTAGCGCGTATAAGCTATTTCAAATAATATTGCCGTATAAACCTACAGACAAAACTTGTATTCACTTGAAACAAATTCAAATGAGAAAATAAAACTTAATCTCGCTAAAAATGATTTCCGTATCAAAGGATATGAATATTTATTTCAAATATTGAATTATACCGCAACCTCAAATCCAATCACTTTTCTATACAGCACACTCGTCTACCAAAATCGACTTAAACATACCTATGACCAAGATGGTTTACGGTGGAAACACGCGCTTTTTTGCCCGATCGCAACCGAGGTCCGAAATCAATGTCAGTCCAGCTCAACAACCGTTTTCGTTTCAACTAGAAAGAACCCGTGATCGCCGATGCGTTGACGTGATGAACCTGTCCCGATAATTCCTGCCGTCGAGGGGCACCAACCGGAGGAACCGCTTATGACGCACCGTACGCTCTGCCTTTTTGCAACCATTGGAATGACAGCTGCATTGCTGAGTGGCTGCAATCAGACTGGTCCGCAAAATGCGCAATCTCCATTGGCAACGGAAGTACCGCCACCATCAAATGCAACGTCGCCGGCTTCGACATCGCCCCAAGCACCTGTCCAATAACGCCAAATCTTTAGGGTGAACGCCTCATCGCACGACGTCTCGATGGGGGTTCATCCGAAGTTGCGCTTGTGACTAGAACAAATCAATTTGACATCAGAAAACCAGGCCCGGAACCAGGCCGACCGGTTTACCAGAAAATATGTCGAAAAGGTTCGTTGCGCCACAGATACTCCATTTGATTGCCTCAAGAATGGGCAGGGTTGCCAATAGACAGTCCTCAATTTAATTACCATCATTGAACAAAATATTCGCCGTTTCGAGGCGGCAACGTGTTATCTTAATCGCGTTACAACTCTCTCATCCATTTCGTGAAGTTAGGTTCGTTTTCGCTGCCCTCTTTGCTGGCATGCTATTCATCGGTTCTAGACGAGTTTCGTAAGTCGCTTGGCGAAATCGCGTGCGATCAGGACCACTACAAATCGTAACCGTCTTAGTTGTCGCCAACGCCGAAATGCTCGAGTGAATACCCCATGTCGGATTTAACGGATGACAAGCGCGTATATGCACACAATCGTCGAGAGAATGGACGCGATGGTGCGGATGTGGTTCCAGAATGTCCAATCTCGCAAATAGCGTGACCATACTTCCGCGCCTTGGGTACTGGAAGGATCTACAACGGCAAGTGCATCATTCAGAGGAACATTGAACGCAACGGTGCATATGAACATTCCCAAAAGATAGATAACGCCGCCAGAAAAGATCGCAATCGATCCAGGTTGCTGCCACTGGAACAAAGCGATGACGGTCAAGATGAGAGCCGCCAAGGTACTTGCGAGAAATAGCGGCATAAATGGTGACCGTAGGATCACATTATTGATTGCATTCATCGCGGCGATACCGGCTGGAACTTCAATCCGACCAAGCGCGCCCATGATAAATGCGGAAAATGCAAAATAGACACCGGCAAGAAGGCCGCTGCTAATTGCAGTGAACCATAGTAAGGCGTTAGTGATCCCATTGATCATGACCGAGCCCCCCAAACTCCTGTTGCAACGGTGTCGCGTACATAATCGGAAAAATCGCGTGCGGAGCGACCCAGTGCTTGTTCAACACCTGCCATCACCGACTTGTTGCGACCATCCAGAACGACAGTGAATAGTTCGACCAAAAGTTTGATAATATCATCAGGCACATAAGGAGCCATGTTCACTGCAAACTCTTCTACCGTTACCTGTCTATAACGGATTTGCCGACCGAGCGCCTGAGAGATTTCGTGAACCGCCTCCGCGAAAGTCAGCGCCCGCGGTCCGGTTACCTCGTAGCCTTTGTTGATATGGCGTTCATCTGTCAACGCAGCTACGACGATGTCAGCGATATCTTCGACATCAATAAACGGCTCAGGCACGGATCCAACTGGCAGTGCGATCTCACCTGCCAAAATACCGTCGATCAAAAAACCTTCGGAAAAATTTTGGCTGAAAAAACTGGACCGCACGATTGTCCAGGGGACACCGGAAGCTTTCAGTTCAGCCTCGGCAAACTGCGCGCCTGGCTCTCCTCTACCGGACAGAAGAACCATCTGCTTCAAGCTCTCTTCATGGGCAAGGGCAGCAATTCGGGCAATCGCTTCGGCAGCGCTCTCGATGGCAATATCTGGCTGATAGGTGACATATGCGCGTTCGATACCTTTGAAAACAGGCGCCCATGTTTCTGAACGGTCCCAGTCGAACGGCATTTCGGTGGATCTGGAAACTGGCCGCGTCTTGATACCCCGTGCTTTCAGCCTAGCATCAACACGGGAGCCGGTCTTTCCACCCGCGCCGATGATGAGAATGGGTTCATCAGGCATCGTCATCCTCCTCACATAATACGATTAACTCTCGTATTTGACAAGACGATAAACTCTCGTATTTTAAGAGTCAAGAACCGAACGCATTGCAAATTCGCAACGAGCGATAGTGGACCAGACCTATATGACCAAAAGCACCCCCAGCATCGCGCGGCTAACACCAACGCAAAAACGCAGCCGGGAGCGCTTCGAAAAAATACTGGGCTGTGCAGAGGAACTGCTGCTTGAAAAGGGGAGCGACGCCTTTCGCATGAGCGATATCGTGGAGCGTGCAGACGTGCCGTTCGGATCGCTCTACCAATACTTCCCAGACAAGACGGCGATAATAGGAACGCTCGCCGAACGTCACAATGCGCGCATCAATGAGGGCGCAAACAAGGCATTTGAAGGCATGCGAAGCGCAAAGGATTTGCATCCTCTCCTGTGCTATCTCACAGATTGCTATTATGATTGGTATCGGAAAGAACCTGTCCTGATCGCAATATGGCAAGCGACGCTCGCTGACCGCACGCTACAAGCCATTGACCAGTCCGATTGCGAGCATCTGGCCGCACTTCTCAGTCAAGCTTTGCAACCATTTGTAGATGACGACCCAGCCGAAATCTTTTCCTTCTCCAAGTTAGTCATCACACTTATCGGTGCGACAGTCCGTTACGCGATTACTCTTGATGAACTCGAAGCCAATCGCGCTTTAGTTCAGTTCAAAGCGATGCTTCCAGATCAACCCATCAGGAAAACTGCATAGACGGACAAGGTAGCCGGGCTATATGCGCCCTTCCTGCTTATGTTTCAAAATGTCAAAAGTCGCTCATCGCTGTGAGGCATTTTCAATGCTGAGAAGCAATTTCTTCAGGAGACCTGCAAGCAGAACACGTTCGTTCTTGTCTAGCGGCTCCAAGAACGCAAAACCTTTCGCCATATGGGCGCGGCAGGCTGCTTCAACTTTTGCAACTCCGGCGTCTGTCAGGGCTACCAGCATGCTGCGTCCGTCTTTCTCCGACTTTTCCCGTCGGACAAGACCGGCTTTTTCCAGCCGGTCCAGCCGGTGCGTGAGACCGCCAGACGAAATCATGAGCGACGTATAAATTTCCGTTGGCGTCAAACGATATGGCGGTCCAGAGCGACGCAATGTAGCGATCACGTCAAATTCGCCGCGATCAAGATCGAACGTGGCAAATGTCATCTCCATACCGGCCCGATAGATGGTTGTCAGACGCGACGCCCTTCCGAGAATTCCCATCGGTTCTGTATCGAGATCAGGCAATTCGTTTATCCACTGACTGCGCAGGCGGTCAACATGGTCACGCTCAGTCAGTTCCTCCGAATGTCCGATTTCCACCACCATATCGGTTCTCCTTAACTCTCATCATCTTCTCCTTCATCATGTGCCCCAAGCAAGGTATCTTGACAAGAAGATATATATCTTGACGGGAAGACAAGTCGGATGTATCTTCACGTCAAGATATTTTCATCGAGGAGTGATAGCGGAAAGGGAATCTGCCATGATTACAATCCGGTGCCACAGCCAGCAAATCTCCTCCGACAATAGCATCGTCAGGTTCGAGGCGCGCGAAGCTGGAGGGCCTGTATCTTTATTTCTGGTCAACGCCGCTCCAGGTCAGAGCTCCAGCCTGCATAAGCATCCCTATATGGAGACCTGGATTGTAAGACACGGGAAAGTCGCGTTCATCGTTGGAGATCAAGAAGCGGTTGCCCAAATTGGCGACATAGTCGTGGCGCCCGCCGAGGTGCCACATCGCTGGACAAATATTGGAAACGATAAGCTGGAGCTCATCTGTATCCATCCAAGCGATACGATTCTGCAATCACCGGCCACCAGTCATAATCGATGAATCAGTGGACATAGAACGGCCTGCTAGCAGCAACCAAACAGTCGGCGAGACCCACTTGTATCTGAGACGAAAGCCTTTCCCGACGGTTCGACTAACCGACACGCTCAGAGGCCCGGCTATCGCGCGGTCAGAAAAATCCTAACGACTTTATGAAGAACGGAGGAACAAAATGTCCAGAATGATCTACATAAATCTGCCGGTGAAAGATCTCGCTGTCGCGACGCGCTTCTACGAAGCAATTGGCTGCGAGAAGAACGAACAGTTCAGCGACCATCAGGCATCCAGCATGATCTGGACCGACACAATTACGTTTCACTTACTCGTCAAAGACTATTTCGCAACCTTCACCCCGAAAGCAATCTCAGACGCTCATGCGACGAGTGAGGTTTTGCTTGCTCTGTCCCATGAAAGCCGGAACGCGGTCGACCACACTGCTCAAGCGGCAGCCGCAGCGGGTGGTCGGGTCGACATTCGTGACCCCATGGACATGGGCTGGCTCTACAACCGATCCTTCGAAGATCCTGACGGCCATGTGTTCGAGGCAGTTTGGGTCAACGCCGATGCCATTCCAGCCGGCTGACGCCTCCATTTGAACACGAAGCTACGTCTGAAAACAAGAATCCGGGGCGGCCTTAAGAGAAAGGCCGCCCGAACGATCCCGGTTAGGTTTCCATCGCCGCCTAAGGCGTATTGCGGAAACTGATCGTGATTGTAGGGCCGACGAGTTCCGTTTTTTTGTGAAGACCGTGCGCGTGCGTCATTTGGCACATGTCTCGCTGCCCGCGTTACCGTCTCACACCATGCCGGTACCGTATCCTCTGCCAGCCTTGGGACTGCTTGATTCCGATTGGGGCGCTTAAGCGGCCCACGATCGTCAAAAAGGCTTTCAACGTATTGCGTTTCACATGTTTGCACGGAGCTCGGCACAAATGAGCCTGCAGAGAAACAACTTGAATTCAAGTTAACCATGAGCCGAGACGATCGTTCCCTGGGCGACTGCTACGAGCGTCTTGTCGCAAACAACCTTGCATTGACATACAGCTTGTCGCTTCCCCGTGCTTAATGTTCTTGCTTGTGCAAGCAGTGTGCTGCCTTTCGCAGGCCGAACAAAATTAATCTTGAATTCAGCGGTAAGCGCATCGCCTCCAAGAGCGAGCCCTCCCGCAAATGTAAGCGCGTTATCTGCCAGGTAGCTGATCACACCCCCATGAACAAAGCCATGTTGCTGTGTATGATGCTCGCGGATAATCAGAGAGATACTTGCGCTGCCATCACCGACAGCAACGAGTTCCGCGCCCAGATACTGACTGAAGGGTTGACTTAGAAATATCCTTCTGGCCAATTCTTCCAGATTCATCGTTTTGTCCTTCTTTCCTGCTGAAAGCCCACCAACGCTAGATATGATCGCTTGCGGCCTGTCCCGAAACAACGCTCATTGCCGGATTTTAGGCCTTGGCCCTTCAACGTCGGCGTGAATGAACCCCTTGCTTTTCAGGCATTTTCTTCCGCATTCAGGTCGGGACACAAGCCTGCTCGGACTGCCCGCGTAGATGAATTCGGACGCAAAAGCCCAGCTGAGACTGGATTTGTGCGTCAGCTATGAAGTCGACTTCGGCCTGTTGAGAGTGATCCAGTCAATGATTGAGCGCGTGAGTAGCATATTTTCTTCGGACAGACCGGGCCTGATATGTGCAACGAACTCAACTTCCGGCAGCGGCGGCAGTGATTGAATGGCGCCTGCCGTTTGTAATTTTGCCGGGATGGAACTGGAATTCAGCGGCGTGACCGCCAGGCCAGCCGCGGCCATCGCCGTCAAACTGCCGAGGCTGGGGCTGACACTGACTATCATCCATTTACAGTTTTTTGCAGCCAGCGCGACAAGAGCAGCGTCCCGATAGGGACACGGTTCAGGAAAAACGGCAAGCGGGACGGTTGCTCCAGTTTCGAGCGGAGTCGTTCCGATTACCCATCTAAGCGGCTCGCTCCACATATGGATACCGGATGGGTCGCCCCGGCATCGGCAACCGACAATCAGGTCCAGCTCGCCCTTATCCATAGTTTCCAGCAAAGTGGTCGTATTCGAAATCTGGATTTCCAACGTTCGTTCCGAACGGAAATCCTGAAACCTCTTCAATACGGATGGCAGCCAGGTGCTCGTCAAATCATCGGATGCGCCAATCCGCAAATGGACTGCGTTGGCGTTGCCTTTCATTAGTGTCCGTGCTTCTTCGCTCAGGCGCAGGATCGCCTTTGCGTAACCAAGCAGCGCCTGTCCTTGTGGGGTCAGTGCCACCGTGCGGGTATTGCGTTCGAGAAGAACGTTTCCCGCCTGTTCCTCCAGCCGCCGGATATGGGCGCTGACGGCGGATTGCGTCAAGTTGAGTTGCTGCCCTGCCTTTGTAAAACTCGATAGACTGGCGACTGCCTCGAAGGTCCGCAACAGTACAATATCGAACACTGTTTCACCTCGGATCGTCATGAATAGCATGATGATAAATCGTTTCTCATCATGAATAAAGTTTGGTTCACTCTTTTTCGGCGGGAGATAGGAGGTCGGCAGCATGTTGCTGGAAACCTGGTTACCGTTCGTCGTTGCCACACTGGTGTTCGCTTTCATGCCGGGTCCGGCCATTTTATATATGTCAGCGCAAACCCTGGCTTACGGGCAAAGAGCCGGCTTGATGGCAGCCCTCGGTATTCATCTGGGTTGCTACGTACATATCGCGGCAGCCTCTGCCGGGTTCGCTGCGCTTCTGCACCATGCTCCTGCGCTCTATTCATTCCTGCGGCTGGCGGGAGCCTTCTACATGTTGTGGCTGGGCGGAAGAATGATGTTTGCCTCGATCGCGGAGGAAGCAACCGAAATCCCCGCGCGGCACCGACGCGTCTTGCGCGACAGCATCGTGGTCGAGATCCTCAATCCGAAGACTGCGTTGTTTTTCCTGACGTTCCTGCCCCAATTCGTCGATCCGCAAGGAGCGATGCCCGGTTGGCTTCAGTTCCTGCTGCTTGGTATCATCGTGAACGGCGCTTTCTCGCTCGGCGATCTTGTATCAGTGGCAATCGCCTCCATCGCATCGCCACGCATTTCCTCCTCGAATTCCGCTGGCTGGATTTCGAAGGTCAGCGGTGGCGTCCTTGTCGGGCTAAGCGCCGCGATCATGATGCATTTCATTTGAACGGAACTCCAGCTCCCGAAGGCGATTATCGAATGGAGAGGATGATGATTTTGAAACGATCCTTTGCCGGAGCCTTAACCATTTCATTTCTGTGCATGCCAGCTGTGGCATCGGACCATCAATGGGATGTCTATGAAAATGTGCGCTTCGGTTATTCCATCTGCTACCCGGCAGATATTCTGGCTGCTCAGCCCGAGGCCGATAACGGCGACGGCCGCAAGTTCACCGGCCCGTCGGGCGCCGAACTGGCGGTATGGGGCGGATACAATGTTCTCGAGCAGGACATGGACGCCCTCATTGGCGACCTCGCTGATGAGGGCACCGCCGTCACCTATCGCCGCGCTACGAAGGACTGGGCCGTCGTCTCCGGTCGCGAGAAGGGCAATGTTTTCTACGCCAAGCTCCTGCTGGAACGAAATGCGGCGGATGGCATCGACATAGTTCGTGTCTTTCGCCTGACCTATCCTGCCAACAAGGTAAAAACCTATGACGCGGTGGCCGCTCGGCTGGCCCAATGCTTCAAGCCAACCGGTCGAGGCATCGACGACGGACTGCAACCATTGCCTCCCGATCGCCATGACGGAAGGACAATACGATGAACCGGATACTACTTATCCTTTTCCTGTTCTTCATCGGATCGCAGATGGCAGGTCTCGCCGTGGCTGCTGACGGGCTGTTTGCACAAGCCACCGAGACTGACGATGAGCTCAAACAGCTCTTCAACCAGGCTGGTGACATCTGCCTGCACAGCATAAGTCATGATGTCCGAATCGTCGTCGCCTGCGCATCAATGAGGATTTATGGCGTAGCGCTGAATGAAAGAGACTGGTGCTACGGACACCACGATGAAGCGAACGCGCAGATGGACTGGCATCGCTGCGATGCGAGTTCCGAACGCTTTTCGCTCGACAAGCTGATTGATGTCGGGAGGTAAATGACAATGCTGAAGCCGATCATCGTTTTCCTCATCAGCCTTCTGCTGCTGGTGCCGGTCTGCCTCTTCGTCGGATATGGGATAGGCGAAATCATCGCGGCTTTTGTGTATCCTGTAACCGGGACACCCGACAGGTTCAGAGAAGACCGCGAACTGTTCGCCGGCGTATACGGCATCATGTTCATCGGTGGATTTTTGTATCTCGCTTCCGCTGCCTTTGCTGTGTTTCGTCTAATCAAAGCTATCCGCAAGAGACGAATATGATATCGAAAGACACTATGTAATTACGTCCTTAATCTGTGACCTGAGACCCGAAACTTCCTCCAAATTTTGGTAGAGTCCGTCACGACGATGAGGTGCACCCCGAATTTGGACCACGGAGAGCTGGAATTTTCCGGGTTTATGGCTCAAAGCGGCGGGGATGCCGCTGAGCCATTCATAAGCGAA
>JACGXE010000030.1 GCA_014138095.1 Ochrobactrum sp. RH2CCR150 | reverse complement strand
CTTCGATGCCTTCATGGAACTCTCCTTCTCCCGGATAAGGGATCATAAGTGGAAAATTCCAGTTCTGAATGGCTTAATTTAACGGGGGCACGTCACAATGGCGGGCTGATGACGCCATCGGGATTATGCAAGGCAATCTGCACGTTATATCCGATTGCGATCAGCGTGGCTTTGAGTTACGTCCCACCGAACGATAATCGAGGCCGGTGCCTGCGATATCTTCCGCCTTGTAGACATTGCGCAGGTCGATCAGAACTTTTCCAGCCATGGCTTTTGCAACGCGCTTGAGATCGAGCGCCCGATAGGCGTTCCATTCGGTCAGAAGCGCGACCACGCCAGCGCCTTCTGCCGCCTCATAGGCCGAGTTGCACCAGATCACACCCGGCAGAACAGCCTTGGCTGCATCCATGGCTTCCGGATCGTGTGCGCGCACTGAAATCCCGGCCTTCTGGATCGCGCTCACAATGTCCAATGCCGGAGACTCGCGAATATCATCGGTGTTCGGCTTGAACGCGATACCGAGCACCGCGACCGTCTTTGTGCCACTTTCCTTGGCAGCAGAAACGATGCGTTCCGCCATCGACTGCTTGCGCATTTCGTTGATGGAAATCACTTCCTCGATCAGCGACTGCGGGGCGTCGTAACGCTTACCGGTCGCGGCAAAGGCGCGTGTATCCTTCGGGAAGCAAGAGCCGCCGAAGCCCGGGCCAGCATGCAGGAATTTCGAACCGATGCGGTTATCCATACCGATGGCGCGCGCGACTTCCTGCACGTTGCCGCCAGTCTTCTCGCACAGATCCGCGACCTGATTGATGAAGGTCACCTTCATGGCAAGAAAGGCATTGGCTGCGTATTTGATGATCTCGGCATTTTCGAGTGATGTCACGACCATCGGCGTTTCACGCAGATAGAGCGGACGATAGAGACGTTGCATCGCAGCTTTGCCGCTCTCGTCCTCTACGCCGACCACAACGCGGTCCGGCCGCATGAAATCCTCAATAGCCGAGCCTTCGCGCAGGAATTCAGGGTTGGAAACCATGGAGAACGCCACACCCGGGCGCGCTGCGGCAATGCGGTCGCGGATGCGCGCATTTGTGCCGACGACGACCGTGGACTTGATGACAACCACAGCGCCCGGCTTCATCGCCGCAGCAATTTCGTCGGCTGCCGCTTCGATATATTGCAGGTCGGCCTCGCCGTCGCCGCGCCGGGACGGTGTGCCCACCGCAATGAAAATCACATCCGCATCGGCAACACTTGATGCAAGATCAGTGCTGAAGTCCAGCCGTCCATCACGGATGTTGCGCGTCAGCAGTTCATCGAGACCCGGCTCGAAAATCGTGACCTTGCCCACCTCAAGCCGTTCGATGATCGACGGGTTCTTGTCGACGCAGGTTACGTGAAAGCCGAATTCGGCAAAACACACGCCCGAAACCAGACCCACATAGCCCGTTCCGATCATCGCCAGCTTCATATGTTCAGTCCTTAAGTTTGTATCGGGTTATTTTCACTGTTTGAATGAGTCGAAATTGTTTTGCAATTCCGCTGGTTTGTGATTCAAACCATCCTTAGAAGGCGGTTGCAAATATCTCAAAACTCTTTCTATCGTTCTTCGAACTCGCATTCTTACTTATGCTTCGCCTCCAAATTCGGGGTGCACCTCAAACCTGAACAGAACTAACTCATAGTCGCGGACATCAAGGGGAGCAGGTCAGTCCTCACCAAAAGTATCGCCATAAAGAGCCATCGCTTCTTATATTCCCTAGATGAAACGCTGGCGATCTATATGACCCTTTTCGGCAAGCCCCTCGACCAGAACGCCAAACATCACGGTCTGTGCGCCGAGCATATTAGCAAAATCGTTAGAACGAGAATTCACCAAGCATTATTGAGGTTCCAATCTATTTCGGTGTAGCTTCCCAGATCGGCTTGGCGATCAATGCATCAAAACTTGGCAGTGTCGGCGCCAACATACGCTGGGTTAGAGCCCAATTTCGTTGTTGGGCTTCGGTTTGTTTGTTGCGTACACCGGCTCGAATCACGTGATCAAGTGCTTTTTCCCATGATTGTTGGTTGCTTTCTACAAGAGTGAGAAATGGGGCTTCAATCCGATACTGCGGCAAATCAGACGCGACAATGGGTAAGCCCAAAGCGGAATATTCTAGTACCTTCAGATCGCTTTTGCATCGATTGAAATGATTGTCGACTAACGGCGCTATGGCGAAATCACACCGCGAAGCAATTTCGCGCAACCAAGGAACAAATCTAATGTATGGCTTTATTCTGGAGGGCGGCTCAATCTGCTCGATCCAAGGTATCTGGCGGCTCAGATCAGCGTTCTGACTTATGCCAACTACGGTTAGCCTAAATTTCGGATACAAGCTGCTGATATTTGCAAGTGCTGGCAATATCATTTCAAGGTCGGCATCATGGGTTGGTGTACCCATGTACAATGCTCGAATAAAACCGTCGTTGCGGCGAGGCAACGGGGCTGCGTTCCAGAGATTGCTGCTAAGCATGTTGGGAACTATTTCAATCCTTCCGGCTATGCCGTCATAAATATTGGACAGCTGTTCGGTTGATACTGTCACTACGCTCGCGGACCGCAACAGTGCTTCTATAGGAGCCTTATATTTCTCATAGTTTATCGCACTGTCGGAACGTTGAGCATGACCGAGTAGGTCATCGTCAATATCATAGGTGAACGGAATGCAAGCCGACCTCAACGCATCAATCACACTTTCCGTCGTTTCCGGGGGGATTGCGGTTCGCTGGATAATGGCTGCATCAATTACTCCGCAATTGGCTGCCGCCAACAACGTTTCTGGTAACATGCGAATGTAAAGCAGCGATCGATCCAAAGTGTTCTGGGTTCTCTCCCAAACACGTATATAGGTAGAAGCATTAGCAATGTTTAAATTTGGCGCACTTGGGCACACTACAGCGACGCGCTTTGAACGTTCAGAATGTACTGAAAGTTGTTTGTTATTTAACACATCGCGGTATATATCATAGTACTTCGATGCCATTACCCTCACGGTATTGGCCTTGCCGTCTCCAGCCTGCCACCTCGCAAGGGCCGTTCGAACCTTTTGCTGTTCTGATTGGTCAAGCGTTACTCGGATAATTTCGGCATAAAGATTGTCGATATCAAAATGAGGCAATACCCACCCGCAACCGCTATCCATCACGCGTTCTGCGAGAGTCGGAAAATCGAATACAATTGAAGGTAAACCGACACTCCAAAGTTCCGTGAGTGTGTGGCAGTAAGTTTCATCCCAAATGGAAAAAACAGCGCCGATATGTGGTTTTATCTCGGCCGCTTTTGCTGCGAATGACTCTCTCGCATAACGACCGTGGTTGACCAGTCTTGGATGAGACCTACCCAGATGATCTTGAATTCCGCCGAGAACATGAAATTCAATCTTGCCATCTGTATCCTTGTCGAGAAGGTTGTAAATTACATCTAGGCCTTTAGCAGTGTTTATATTGCCAGGGACCAATATTCGGATAGGGGCGTCGTGCTGCGCATTTTGGCTAATATTCAGAAACTCTCGGAAATCCCGTCCATGAGGGATTACGAAAAACTTATCGCCGTCAAGCTCTGGCATTTTATCAAGAATTAGCGCTCGGGCATGGGACGATGTAGTGACGAAGGCATCCGAGGCAGACAGCGCTTTCGCAAACTTTCTGCGCCACGTGTCTAGCCAGGTTCCCGTTGGTAACGGCATTGCATCACTATGCCACAGGGATTCGCGATTGGCGGACCCTGCCGTTGTAAAATTCTCTCCGAGGAATTTACCTTTGTCGTCAAGAAGCTTAATTGTTGGCGATATCGCGTAGTAATCGTGAAACGAGGTAATTGTCTTACGACCCAACTTCTTCGCTAATGTTGGCAATGAAAGGCTATGCCACGCAAGGTGGCGGATGTGAACCAAATCAATATCAAATTCGAAAAGCCATCCGAAGACTACAGCATCATACTCTGCTGAGAAATGAGATACTGGGCTAACCGCGGTTTGAAGTCGGTGCGAGCGAACCACTTTGAATTCACCATCCACCAAATGGCTTAATTCGATAATCTTGCGGTCACAGCGAAGGAGCCAAGCATCTATAGACCCGTTGACACCAGTAACTAGATCCCTGTTGGTCTGAGGTGTGCCGCCAGTTGTAGTCGAAATTACAAACATGACTCGCGGTAAGGAAATCTGGCCAGTCAAGCTCTTTTTTTGCGCGATATAACCGTTGAATCTGGCGATACGGATTTTCTCGCTGGAACCAAAAACAGCGATGGCCGATTTGTATTCGGGGTAGCGTTCGCTAAGTACCGCAGCTCCTTCTTCTAGCAACTGGTGTTTATTTTCTCCGAAACTCTTGGACCGATCATGGAATACATAGGTTCTATCGTCAATAATATGTTTCCAACCAGCATGGAGTGCACGCATACAAAAGTCGTTTTCCTCACCGTAACCACGGGGAAACGCTTCAGCATCTAAATTGCCGATTTCATCGATGCATGCTCTTCGGATAAACAAACAAAAGCCATTGCCTGTGGGAACTACAGGGTAAACACCAGAACTAGTTCTTCTAAATGATTTGGCGAATGCAATCTCGTCCACTCCCACCGGCAATTCGTTATCGTTGCCAATCTTTGGAGCTGAAAATGCACCAGCCCTATCGGACATTGGTGTCACTGTCGCAACGCGCGGCGACGATGCCGCAGCCATAAGCAGACCGTCAAGCCAACCGGGGGTGACTCTGGCATCGGAGTTGAGCAGTATCACGTCGTCTCTGCCGGCTTCCAAAATCCCTCTGTTTGACGTTTTCGTAAAACCTAAGTTTGCTTCGTTGCGAAGTATGGTGACGCGCGCATTGTTTTTGTGTCTGTCCAGAATAATTCCTATTTCTGGGTCTGGCGATTTGTCATCAATGATAAGAATCTTGGCGTATTCTGGTGTCCACCTGAGAAGTCGATCTATGCATATCTCCAAATCGCCTGGTGCATTGTAAACAGGAACGATTATAGTAATTCCGTTGCGCACGAGATCATCGGGATGGATGCTATACGACCGCCGACGTTCTTCATTCTTTAGCACTACCTCATCTGATCGGCTTCCGTCTGGAAACTGGAAGCAAATCTGATAGGAGCCTTCCCCCATAAGATGTATTGGGTTATCGATATTAAAGCCGCCCAATCCAGAAGATATTCCCTTTGCCTGAAGGTCGCTTCTGGCATTGTCAGACAAGTAATCACCGAAAACAGAATCATTAATTAGTAGCGTCAATTTGACAACCGTCGAGATGTTCGCTTCATCGACGCACCAACCTCTAATATGTGATGGTGAGATTGAATCTATAACGAGACGATACCGATTTTGTACGATCTGCGGCTCTAGCTCTTCGACTGGGGTCGGGTCCTGAGCCGCAACGCTAGTTGCCTCGGTATTTTGAACGGGCGCGTAACTACGCCCTTCACTCCTACCCCACATAATATAGTGAAGCAGGGGGTTCGCCCCAGTCGTTGCAACATCGGGATTTGCATCCAAATAGCCCAAAGAACTAAAGCCAGGGCCAGGATCGCGACCTTCGAGGCCCCCAAATTGTAGATAATGAGAAGCTGCGCTGACACCAGATGCCTTGACATCTGGATACGTCTCAAAATACCAAACTTCATCAAAAAAGTGGTCATTTCGAATGATTTTCGCATTTTTCCAAGCGCGGTATGCGGCAATGTTGCCCCGAAGAAAAAATAGTGTGGACTTGATGTACCTTAACATAAAAAATTGTAGCCCCGCGTAGTACCAGAATTACGACAAATTAAGGGCACTCATAGCAGCCAAAAGTGGCTAGTCAATGATACAAAGGATGAAACATCCTATGTTGTGTCATGATTGCCATACCTCCAATTAGTTAGTGCTAATTTGCCGATATCGGGAGGCGTACAATTATCACATCTGCACATAGAGCAAATTTGGGAGGATCGTGAAGTTTACCACGAGTACTTTAACCGGAGCCACAGGAACGGCCGGGAAATTTACTATCTCCGCGGTATCAGGCAGAGGTCATTTTGAGAACAGATGGGGTGGCGCGACGACAATACATTTTTTGCACCAGCATAATTAAAAACTGTAAGCGGTGACGTGCGGCCGTTACTTGTTGAAGTTCCAGGGCATCAATGCGTCGATGTCGCTCGCTGGCCAACTTGCGGCGATGCGCTCGAGCGTTTGTGTCAGCCACGCCATTGGATCGATTTCATTCATCTTGGCGGTTTGGATGAGCGTGGAGAGCGTCGCCCATGTCCTTCCACCACCGGCATTTCCAGCAAATAGGCTCGATGCACCGCTTACTAAAAACTGATCATGTCAACCAAACTATTGATAACGCCAGATACGCCAAAACGAACGCAACGACGCGCCTGTTTATTAGGTCTGTATCCATCCCCCGCACTGCATTCCTTGTATAGTGATGAATTTTAATGTCAGCTTTACCGAGAGCAATTGATGCGAGTGTCGAGGCTACAACACTTAATAGGTATGTCGCTTCTGGCCAAGCTTGCACTGGTACTTGCCGAACTATTATCAGGATCACAGGAACGTGGATTAGATACATTGCATAACTCCAATCCCCGAGTTTTTTAAATACGCGAGCAGTAATGCCGTTAAAAATAGGCGTTGGATACTGTAATGCCGCAGCAACTAAAAATGCTGAACCTATTCCAGAACTGATCCGCGCATAATATGCTGGCACCCAAAAAGTTATAGGGATACTAATTAGAAATACTATAACGAGAAATAATGGCATCTTAGGAATGCGTCTGACAATGGCAGGGATAATTAATCCAGCGGAAAACCCAGCGTTTGCCGTCAAATAAAATATCTCGGATATATTAGCTTGACCTATCCTTGGCATCGGATTGCCGTATCGTGCAATCAACACAACAATCCAAAAAACGCCAAAAATCGGGAGAAATTTTTCAATTTTTAAGTAAATGAACCCAAAGACAACCATGTAAAAAAACATTTCATGAACTAGCGTCCACTCAACATTCAACGAATAAAATATGTGCCCAGCAGGAATAAGTGTAATTGATATCCAATCGAATTTTTCCCCAACTCTGAAAGGGTCACTTAAAACTGCAAACATGGTCGCCAGCATGAGGACTGGATATATTCTTATAATTCGCGCAGTCAAAAAAATAGTCGGATTTTGCCTCCTAGATAGTTCCGCCATAAGGTATCCGGAGAGCGCAAAAAATATTGCCACTCCATAAAGCCCCATGAAGTGATGAAAAACATCATAAAGCCCAGCACCTAAGTGCGCGCGGACATAATGAGCTGCGTGATACAGCATCACAGATATAGCTGCGAAAGCTCTGATGTACTGTAAGTTTTCGTTATATTGGAGCGGCGCGGTATTTTGTAATTCGGTAATAACATTCATTTTGTCGCTCGTAACTTTATGAGATTGTGTAACTCAAAGCGTGTACAGGTCAATTATTGAGAATAACTGCAAAAAAAAATCCGCTACACTAATAATGACGATTATATTTGCCACCACCAACAGAACTAAATTCAACAAGACCATATCGCCACCCTTTATTAAGGTCTAATTAAGCGAACCGGCCCGACGATAGCAAGGTTGGACTCGGCAATTCAATTTTTTTCCAGATCCAGAAACAAAACAGCATAGCCGCCACCGCTCCCAACGCTGGCACAAAGGTTCTTCCTCAAAGACATTTTTCAAAAACATTCGCCTCTCCGCCGTTGAGCAGAGTAGCGATCGCTCGTCAAAAAGAGAACCTCGAATGCTGACGAGGAATGTGTGCTTCGCGCCGAATGCCTGAACGCACAATTGTGCACGGACTCGCAATGATGCGACTATGCGCAGACCGACGTCTATCCCTGGTGAAGGTGTACTCAATGCGACGACCCTGATCTCTGCTGTAGGTGATGCGAGCAGCTTTGCTAAACCGCGCGATGTGGGCGCCTGGCTCCGCCCAAGACCCAGACAGTTAAGCACCGGCGGCAAACCTCGCCTGCTTGGGATATTAAAACCGCGATAATTCTACAGACCCATGCTGATGACCACAAGCGTTTCCAAGCGGCTTGCTCACAGGTAGATGAAACCATAACGTCATTGCAAGAGAGGCAGGCATCCTCCGCAATCAAGCGCATTCGCAACCCGTCGTTGCAACAATTGAGTAGGTTCCGAAATGTGCGTGGCGTCAGCCTAGCGATATCTTTCTTGAGCGAGCACGCCAAGAAGCTCTAGTGAGCTAAATTTAGAGGAAAAGAGGAAAAACATATATTGCATATTGGCTGGGGCGCCTGGATTCGAACCAGGGAATGCCGGTACCAAAAACCGGTGCCTTACCGCTTGGCTACGCCCCAACAAATCAAACCGAAGCAATCGGCTGCGCGGCCTTATAGCCGCTTCATTTGGCAAGCGCAATCGCCAAATCGCGAAATCAACGGCGATGCGCAAGCTACCAGTTCGAGCGTCATAATCACTCAATCAGCTCGCTTCTTCTCCCGTCAATGAAAGCAGGTATTTGCGCGGACCAACAAAGCTGATAATCCCTGTTATCAGCTTCATTTTTCGTCGGTATCCTTATGCTTTTTTTAGCAATCTCTTTTCCATTCAGTGCGGCTCTGTGCGTTCTGGGTCTTGTGATCCTTTCCCGCCTTCTGCCGGCGACGTTTTTGGCAGCGCGCATGAATTCGCGGTCCAATCACACCGTTGCAGCCAGGCAGATTGGCGGTCTGGCTCTGATACCGGCGACGCTGGCGACTTTGCTGATTTTCGGGGCTGATCTCGAACTTACCAACAGGCTGCTGCTCTGTCTCATCGGTGCATCGACCCTGCTGTGGATTGTGGGCGGGCTGGATGATCGTTATGAGCTTTCCGAGATCATTCGGCTCGGATCTCAGCTTTTGGCTGGCTGCTTTGTCCTTTATGGCCTGGGACCTGACTTCCGGCTTTTACAGGATGTGCTTCCCCATTGGCTGGAAGCTGCGTTGATCGTATTTGCGCTTCTTATCGCCATCAATGTCACGAACTTCATGGACGGTCTGGATCTGATGACCGTCGCCGGATTGGGTTTGCCGCTTGCGGGTATCGCTCTGCTGGCAGCGCTTGGCCTTGCGGGCATGGAAAGTGGAGGACTGAGCGCAGCAACCGCGGGTGGCTTGCTTGGCTTTGCATGCTTCAACCGTCCCCCTGCCCGCGTTTTCCTCGGCGATTCGGGAAGCTTGCCGCTCGGGCTCATCACCGGGACTGCCCTGCTTCTTCTGGCGCGCGAGACTCACATCGTCGTGGCGTTGATTTTGCCGCTTTATTATATCCTTGATGCGGGCTCGACCATTATCATGCGTCTCAGCCAAAGCGAGAATATCCTGAAAGCCCACTCGAAACATGCTTATCAGGTCGCCAAACGCGCAGGCTGGAGCGTCTTGAAGGTTGTCGGCCATGTGGCGCTGCTCAATCTCATCCTGATTGCCTGCGCCATCGCGCTGCTGGCGCTTGACCATCTCATCACGCGCGTGGCTTTCCTGCTGGTCGCGGTGGTGGCTACACTAGTGTTGCTTCTGGACTTTCGTGGACGTTTCAGGAAGCTATGACGCTGAACAGTATCTTGCGAACAGCGTCCACATCGCCACTCTCCATGGCAGCATGGAGGCGCTGAAGGCTTTCAGGCACGTTAACGGCGGCCTTGTTGCCCTTTGGAGCGCGCATGATCTTCGGGTGCCGTGTGGATTGCGCCTGCGAAGGATCGTAGAAGAGCTCCTCATACATCTTCTCGCCTTCACGTATGCCCGTCACTTCAATGGCGATATCGCCCGCAGGATTTTCCGCATTGCGCACAGTTAGTCCGGCGAGCAAGATCATGTTTTCGGCCAGATCGCGGATTTTGACCGGCTCGCCCATTTCGAGCAATACGGTGTCGCCGGATTCGGCAATCGCACCAGACTGGACGATCAGTTCCGCCGCTTCCTTGATCGACATGAAATAACGTGTCATGTCCTCATGAGTTAGCGTGATGGGTCCACCATTGGCGATCTGCTCGCGGAAAAGCGGCACAACCGAACCGTTCGATCCAAGCACATTGCCGAAACGGACCGAATAGAACGCCTTTTCCTTGCCAGCCTGTGCAGCCAGTAGTCCATAATAATAGACGACGAGCTCGGCCCAGCGCTTTGTCGCGCCCATGACATTGGTCGGGCGAACGGCCTTGTCCGATGAGATCAGCACCATACGTTCGACATCGGTAGCAAGTGCCGCCTCCGCGACATCCTGCGTGCCAAAGACGTTGTTGCAAATACCGATCAGCGGGTTCTTTTCCACCAGCGGTACATGCTTATAGGCCGCACAGTGATAAACCGTATCGATGCGATTATCGCGCAGCGCTTGCTCAACATAGGAGCGGTCGCGAACAGACCCCAGTACCGGCACGATCTGGCACGAAGCAAGCTGACGCAGCTGGCGCTCGATCTGATAAAGCGCAAACTCACTCGATTCAAAAAGCACCACACATTCGGGGTTCCACTGCACGATTGTCCGGCAAAGCTGGCTGCCGATAGAGCCGCCAGCGCCTGTGACCATGATGCGGCGGCCTTCGACCACTTCACGCAGCAGTTCCGCGTCTGGCGGTACTGGCGAACGACCGAGAAGGTCATCAATCTCGATATTGCGCAGCGCCGAAACCAGATATTTACCTGCGCTGAGATCCGCAATTGGCGGCAGA
Organism: Ochrobactrum sp. RH2CCR150; assembly: GCA_014138095.1. Lineage (GTDB taxonomy): Bacteria > Pseudomonadota > Alphaproteobacteria > Rhizobiales > Rhizobiaceae > Brucella > Brucella gambitense. Next base: position 1,427 of record JACGXE010000030.1, on the reverse strand, counting down.
ATGCGCGTATTGACCGGTAGCCGGCCAAGCAGGCGTGCAAAATCCTGCCTCTGCTTCTGGTCGAGCGACGGTTCTGAAACCAGAACCTGCTTGACGCCGTAATTTTCGATGAGGCCGGGGATTTCTTCAGCGCCATAGACCCGCAGGCCAATGATGTCCATCCCCCTGAGTTGTCCGTCAGGATCGATAAAACCAACGACCATCGTATCGCTATGGCTGCGCAACGCTGTTGCGAGCTGGCGCGCGGGTTCTCCAACGCCAACGATCAGCGCTGAACTGGTAAAAGTGCGACCCGTTTCGGCATTGCGCAGCAGCCACTTCGCGCCGAAGCGGCTGGCCGTGATCAGCACGGTGCTCAAAAGCCAATAGAGCAGCGGCACGGAGCGCGGCAGACCGGCATTGCCGTAAAGCTCCATCAGGAAAACGAGCGCCACCCAGAAAAGCGCCGCCACGGCAGTTGCCTGAAAGATCGGCCAGATAGCGCGTTCGGCCAGATAGCGGATGATCGCGCGATAAAGCCCGAACCGAATGAAGACCGGGACGGTCAAAACAGGCGCAATCATAATCAGAAAAAGCTGCGCCTTGCTGGGCGTGAAAACAAAGCCCAGACGGATGACAAACGCCAGATACGCGCTCAGCAGAAGCAGAACGCAATCGCTCAGCATCAATATAATTTGCTTGGTAATTCGTGGCAAAAGCGCCAGCCTTTGCCATGGATATCTAAAACTCATACGCGCATTATCCTGCTCTCAAAACAGAGCCAAACAATTACCCACATTGTCGGCGGCAAAAATTCCTTACCCTAACCAACAATGAAGCCCCTCGCATTTCCCCAATCGTTAGCATGAGTCCGCAAAGCGAACCATCTTAATTGAGCCTGCTTATATTAAACGAACATGTTTCAGGCAGTTAAAACGCAGCTGCGGCATAAATGCGTCTGAAAAAGACAATCTGTCCGGAAAAAATCCCATTTTCCAAACAGATAACCCAGATTTTTGTGCTCAGGATATCGCAACGCCTGTCCTGACGCTGCGCCACGAAGTGCCGTCGGAATAAGCGAGCTGCGCGCCAGCGGAGGCATCCGTTACATAGACCATCGCACCGGTGCCTTAATTCGATGCCTGAGGCAGGTTGATTTTGGAATAGGACACCGGACGGATCGGCCCATCCACGTCAAGGCGCGTCAGCGGTGCATTGGCTCCGATAGCAACATTGCCCGTTGCGCGGTCCACATACAGGGCCTGACGCCATGTAACCAGATCATCGCCGACCTTGATGCTGAAATTGCTGCTGCCATTCAGCCCCATTTCGGCATAGCCCGTCCAGCTGGTCTGTGGAGTTGCCCCATAAAAACCGGACATTTTCAGGATTGAGCATTTCGGCTCAGGAACTCTCGTGGAGATTGATATCCTAAAGCCTTGTGCGGG
>JACGXE010000029.1 GCA_014138095.1 Ochrobactrum sp. RH2CCR150 | reverse complement strand
TTGCAGTCCAGGCCATCATGATCTCCATCGAATGTAAGCAATCCGATTGAATCATAACCGACTGAAATCGCTCAATCCTTTTTGGAACAGGCTCTAACACATCTGCGTAGCATCAGTTGTAATGCCCCTCGTTTTATATTCAGAGGCGAGCGAAGACAACAAACGTTGAGAATAGAAGTGCGTGCTCGTGATGGCCGTGTGGTGCGTGTCGATCGAGTGACAGGTCGTCACGGTCGATAAGTATCCCAGTGGATGTGTAGGCCGCATGTGAGCCTACATTTGGTGCACTTGTTCACGTTACAATGAATATCAAAAGTCGTTTAGATTCATGTTGGGAGAGAGGTTACAATGAGAAACCGAGTTTGCACCTTAGTAGTAGTTGGTTCGATAGCAATCGCAACAGCGGCGTGTACCACCGATGACAGACGGACTGCCGGATATGGTGTAGGTGGCGCTGCAATCGGTGGTCTGGCCGGTGCTGCGATTGGCGGCAATACGCGCGGAGCGCTTACTGGCGCGGCTATTGGCGCAGCTGCAGGAACGCTCGTCGGCGTCGCTCAGACCCGAAATGGGATTCAGTACTGCCGTTATCGGGATCAGCATGGGCGCGTCTTTGAGGCGCGTTGTCGATAAGATTACATCTCGAGCATTTTATGAGAAGTTTCCGGCGCCCTCAGCTCTGGAAATCGTGTGATCTGGTTCGACAGTCATGTCGAACCAAATAACATATCTGCTTGTTTGTTGAAAACAACTTCGTGGAGGGAATGATGTTTCGAGCCATTGCCGCCTTTCTCGCATTGTTTACATTAACCGTCGCGGGCACCGTGGCCGAACCCGTTCAGGCATTCAGCCAGAACCAGACTGCTTTGGTCGGAACGAGGTTGAATAGTGGTCACAGAATCCGCTGTTCTGAAGGGACCAGAATCCTGAGAACACGCGGGTTCCGAAACGTTCGTGCAATTGACTGTAGAGGTAGCCACTTTCTCTATCGTGGGGATCGTTTCAGGCGCACCTATGATGTGACAGTCCGTGCACGTGATGGGCGCATAACCAATGTTCGTACTGTGAGGTGGCGCCGCTGACGCGGCATTATGATCTACAATCATCGAAGGGAAAATGCTTTGTCTGAATTGGTTGTGATAGGCTTCGATACCGTTGCAGAAGCTGATGACGTGCTGCTCAAGCTCGGCCAGCTCCAGAAAGAATATCTTGTTGATCTGGAGGACGCAGTCATCGTGGTGCGGGATGGAACTGGAAAAGTTCATCTCAAACAGAAATTCAATTTGCCCGCTTTGGGTGCCGGGTCAGGCTTCTTGTCAGGGGCACTTTGGGGCGGGCTTGTTGGGTTAATTTTTCTCAATCCCTTGGCTGGTATGGCACTCGGCGGTGCGGTTGGGGCTGGCGCTGGGGCGCTTTCCGGCTCGCTGACTGATTATGGGATCGATGACAATTTCATTCGCGCGCTCGGGGAGACTATTCCTCAAAACTCATCCGCCCTTTTTGTTCTTTTGCGGAAGGTGCAGTGGGATCGAGTGATCGCGGATATGCCCGATCTGAAAGGACGAGTGTTGAAGACCTCATTGTCGTTAGAACAAGAAAAGCATCTTCGTGAAGCCGTGGAGGGCGCGTTACCGAAGAACTGATATGGCGAAATCAATTTTCCGACGGATATATGGTCAAGCGCCGCGATTTCTCATCGCGGTGCTTATCATGCAGTTTTCTGTGGGTTGCGCTGGACCCAGAGCCGTGACTGGGCTTGGAACGGTTGACAACAAAGGTGCTCAGCGGTCTAGCCTCATTCCACTTCTTGTTGCTACCACGCGTGAGCGTGTTGAAGATCCGGAAATAGCGTATTCGCGTAGTCGGGCGGATGCTCTGATGTTCTCATCTATCGACGTGCGAATCCCCGACGCACACCGCCCCGGCGACGTCCCAACATCTTCGGCCCAACCGGATCCCCGCCGGCAATTTACGGCAGCAAACTACCAGGTCATTCCGAACGCAGATGCTTTCGTGCGGGAAATGAACGCTCAGCTAATGATGCGGTCCGAGTCCCAACGCGAGGTTTTTATCTTTGTTCATGGTTACAATAACAATTTTGCGGAAGCTCTCTTCCGGAATGCACAAATTGCCCATGATTATGACGTGCGCTCTGTCCCTGTACATTTTTCCTGGGCTTCAGCGGCCAATTTTACCCGCTATCTTTATGATCGAGACAGTGCCATCATCGCCCGCAATGGCTTGGCGCAAACACTTCAATTGGCAGCAAGAACCAACACAAAGGGAATAATCGTCGTTGGCCACTCTATGGGTGCACTTGTGGTTATGGAAGCGTTAAGAACACTCTCAATGGAGAAACGCACGGCGGAACTCAAAAAGATCAAAGGTGTGCTTCTCGCGGCGCCGGATATTGATCCGGACATGTTCCAGAGCCAGGTCAATGATATTGAGCCATTGCCGCAACCATTCACCATTGTGGTTTCTCGACGTGACCGAGCGTTAGATATCTCTCGGCGATTGACCGGAGGAAATGCCCGGATCGGCAGCGGCGCAGATATTGGCTTTTTACAGAAGAAGAATATTCAGGTTCTCGATATTTCCCAGGTTGATAGTGGCGGGCACAGTTCATTTGCCAGTTCCAACACTCTGATCAAACTTTTAGGGTCGGGTAAACTCCTGAGGCAAATGATTACGGATGAATATGCGGGGCTGGACGATGCTTTCGTTACTTCTGGTCAGAGCACATTCGAACAGGCATCGTTGGTCTTGCATTTGCCTGTCCGCATAATCGACCGCTTATCCAAACGTTAAACAGAAAGACCACCGTTATCGATTATAAAATCAATGACCGTATTGAGCTCTTTGCCCCGGGTGAGATCCGTAAAAGCGAATGGTCGACCTGCTCGCATTCGATCCGCGTCTCTTCTCATGACCTCGAGGTCCACGTTCACGTGAGGAGCCAGGTCGCTCTTGTTTATGATCAAAAAGTCAGATCGGGTGATGCCCGGACCTCCTTTGCGCGGTATCTCCTCGCCCTGGCAAACGGAAATTACGTAAAGCGTAAGGTCTGCCAGATCTGGAGAAAAAGTTGCGGCAAGATTATCGCCACCCGATTCGATAAAAACGATATCCAGATCGGGAAATTTTCTGTTCATTTCCGCAATTGCTTGCAGATTGATGGACGCATCCTCTCTTATAGCGGTATGAGGACAGCCGCCTGTTTCTACGCCCAGAATTCGATCTTCCGGTAGGGCTTGTTGCCGCGCAAGAATAAGTGCATCTTCCTTTGTATAGATATCGTTGGTTATCACTGCGATTGAATAGCGTGCTCGAAGCGCCTTACATAGCTTTTCAGTAAGAGTGGTCTTTCCCGAGCCCACAGGGCCGCCGATACCAACGCGCAAGGGACCATTCTTTGAAACCATGATTGAAATTTCCTCCGCAAACTAATGGCAACAAGGCTATTCAGGTGTGCTGTGAGTTATGATTATGATCGTGATGATGGCCAGCGTACGCGCCTCTAACGGGATTAAAAGGCATGACTACTTCCGCTACTGTTGCGCCGAGCCCCTCTAGCATATCTTTAATAACGTGGTCTCGGGCGATCAGGATGCGATCCTGCGAAATTTCAGCGGGGAGGTGTCGGTTCCCAATATGCCAGACGAGCTCTATCAAATGATCCAGATCGGAAGTCGTGACGGAATATAAAAGCTCATCAGCAGCTTCTATCTCTATGATCGATCCATCATCGAGTATAAGTTGATCCTCGGCTGTAAGAATAACGGGATCTGGCAGATCGATGAACACTCTGATCCCGTTTGTTAAAGAGATTGCTTTTCGCCGCAGATGTCGCTCATCGTATCGGAGAACAACAGTTCCCGATAAAGGCCTTTCATCTGCCAGTTGATCGTCTGATTTGCGTCTGACCGATGCTACCTGCAGCATTTTTCTCCCTCCCAAGGAACTTTCCATCTACAGCTCTTGTATTTAAAGGCGCATCAATGGCAACCTCGTAAACCGGTCTCTTTCTTACATTTAGGCTTGTATGAACCGATTTGTCGAGCTAGCTTAAGTAAAAAATGTATATGCATCTCCATTTTGTACTGAATGTTTCTTCCTATTCTGTGACTTGTCGTTAGATTGGAGAGGTGGCAGTGTCGAAAAAGGGTTGGCATGCCGAGCTTGAACTGCAGTTTGAGCATAATCGTGAAGTGACGCGACTGATGCGGCGACGCCACGTGGGTCCGCTTGCGGTGCAGCAACCCTTCTATCCTGAAAAAGACGGCAGCGCGCATGTCTATCTTCTTCATCCGCCGGGCGGTGTTGCTGGTGAAGATGTTCTTGATATTTCTTGCTTTTTGGGGCGCGGCGCCAGGGCAGTCCTGACGACGCCGGGTGCCACCAAATTCTATCGCAGCGAGCGGGGCCGTAGCAGCCAAACGACCAGGATCGAGGTGGGCGAGGGCGGTATATGTGAATATCTCCCGCAGGAAACAATCGTTTTTGACGGCGCAAAGGCCTCCATAAGCACGCAAGTCTCGCTGAGCAGAGATGCGATCTATTTGGGCTGGGACATTATCAGTCTCGGGCGGCCCGCCTGTCAGGAAAGTTTCGACAAGGGAGAAGTTCGTCAAAGGGTCGAAATACTCAGGGACGGAAAGCCGATCTGGTTCGAGCAGTTCCGCCTTTATGGCGCCGATACGGCGATGAATGCCGCTTTTGCCTTCTGCGCAAAACCGATTGTCGCGACGATGGTTTATGCCGGTCCGGCAGATGAAAACGCGCTTCATGCTATTCGCGAAGCGGTCGGCGATGCAGCCAGAAATCTGTTTTCGGCGTCGCGGCTCGAGCGGATAATCGTCTGCCGCTATCTCGGCGGGCGCATGTCGGAAGCCAAGACATTGTTTCGAAAAGCCTGGGAAGTTCTGCGCGAAACCGGACTGGGGAAACCGGCTGCTGCGCCACGCATCTGGGCAACATAACTCACTTTGGAGAGGGCCTAAAAATGGAACTATTGCCACGTGAAAAGGACAAGCTTCTGATTTTCACCGCAGCACTGGTTGCGGAGCGACGCAAGGCCCGAGGGCTGAAACTGAACTACCCGGAAGTCGTGGCTTATATCTCCGCCGAAATTCTGGAGGGAGCGCGCGACGGCAAGACGGTTGCAGAACTCATGTCCTATGGAGCCACGCTTCTCACCCGTGACGAGGTGATGGAGGGCGTGCCTGAAATGATCCACGACATTCAGGTGGAAGCCACCTTTCCGGACGGCACCAAGCTTGTGACCGTTCACAACCCCATTCCGTAAGGCATTTCCTGAAACATTGGAAACGCTCTGGCTTTGGTTTTTACGCGCATCTTGTCCGAAAACCATTTCACAGTTTCGGGATGTGCCTCAGGAGACGATCATGATACCGGGTGAATATTTCATCGAAGACGGGTCGATCGACCTCAATAACGGTCGCGAAACGCGCACCATCGCCGTGGAGAACACGGGCGACAGGCCGATACAGGTTGGATCGCATTATCATTTCTATGAAACGAACGAGGCGCTTGCCTTCGACCGCGAACGGTCGAGAGGTTTTCGGCTCAATATTCCGGCCGGGACTGCGGTGCGGTTCGAGCCGGGGCAGGACCGTGAAGTCGAACTGGTTGCACTGGATGGTGACCGGGAAGTCTACGGCTTCAACGCAAAAATCGACGGAAAACTCTAGGAGGGACAGATGGGAAGGATCTCAAGACAGGCCTATGCCGAACTGTATGGCCCGACCAAGGGGGACCGTCTGCGTTTGGCGGATACCGAACTCATCATCGAGATCGAGGAAGATCGTTGTATCTACGGCGAAGAAGTAACATTCGGCGGCGGCAAGGTCATCCGAGACGGTATGGGGCAGGGGCAGCGGCCCTCGTCCGAAACTGTCGATCTGGTTATCACCAATGTCATCATTCTGGACTATTGGGGCATCATCAAAGCCGATGTCGGTATCAAGGATGGTCGTATTTCGGGGATCGGCAAGGCCGGTAATCCTGATATTCAGCCCGGCGTCAACATCGTCGTCGGACCTGCTACCGACGTCATTGCGGGCGAAGGCAAGATTCTCACCGCGGGCGGTATCGACACCCATATTCACTTCATCGCGCCACAGCAGGCAGAAGAGGCGCTGGCCAGTGGCACCACGACTTTGGTCGGCGGCGGAACGGGGCCGACGGTTGGCACGCTCGCAACCACAGTTACACCGGGGCCCTGGGCTATCCATCGTATGCTTGAGGCTGTCGAAGCTCTTCCAATCAATGTGGGACTGCTCGGCAAGGGTAATGCAAGCAAGCCCGAACCTCTCCGTGAGCAGATCAGGGCCGGTGCTGTCGGCCTGAAGCTGCATGAAGACTGGGGAACCACACCAGCCGCCATCGATAATTGCCTGAACGTCGCTGACGAAGAAGACATTCAGGTGGCTATCCATACGGATACGCTGAACGAGAGCGGGTTCGTTAAGGATACCTTTGCTGCCATGAAGGGCAGGACCATCCACAGTTTCCATACGGAAGGCGCCGGCGGTGGTCATGCGCCCGACATCATTACGGCGGCGGGCCAAGAAAATATCCTGCCGTCCTCCACCAATCCGACCCGTCCCTACACCATCAATACGGTCGACGAGCATCTTGATATGCTGATGGTCTGCCACCACCTCAGCCCGAAAATCCCGGAGGATGTAGCATTTGCTGAATCCCGCATTCGGCGTGAGACGATTGCTGCAGAAGATATTCTCCATGATCTGGGTGTGTTTTCGATGATGTCATCGGATTCTCAAGCCATGGGTCGCATTGGAGAGACAACGCTTCGCTGTTGGCAAACTGCCCATAAAATGAAGGTGCAGCGAGGCCCATTGAGTCAGGATAGCAGCCGGAACGATAATTTTCGCGCAAAGCGGTACGTCGCCAAGTATACGATTAACCCCGCAATTACGCACGGGTTTGCCCATGAGATTGGGTCTGTCGAAGTTGGAAAGCGCGCTGATCTGGTATTGTGGAAGCCGGAATTCTTCGGCGTGAAGCCAAGCCTAGTAATGATCGGCGGCATGATTGCGATTGCGCCGATGGGCGATCCCAACGCATCAATCTCAACGCCCCAGCCCGTCCATTACCGCCCTATGTATGGTGTGTTAGGACGGGCGCTCAGCTCCACAGGCGTCACCTTCGTCTCGAAAGCGGCGCTGGATGATGGCATCGGCGAAAAGCTGAAACTCAGCAAGCAGTTGGTTGCGGTTAAAGGGATCCGAACGATCCGCAAGAAGGACATGGTCCATAACGGTCTGACGCCGAAGCTGGAGGTCGATCCGCAGAGTTATCAGGTGCGGGTGGATGGCGAGCTGATCACGTGCGAACCGGCTGACATACTGCCGATGGCGCAGCGTTATTTTCTGTTTTAGAGCATGTCTCTCTAAAGTGGAGACCGGTTTCGGGAGACATACATAAAAACAAAGAGATTGAGTATTTCCGGTGGTTCAGTCGAAACAGAAAATGCTCTAGTCAGCGGAAAATGGATCACGAAAGACGGGGAATAAATCCATGCAGCTCAATGCTTTGCAGGATCATCCTTCGCTGGGGTTTGTGGACTGGACGCTGCGCGGTATCGGGCAGGTGGTGTTCCAGAACAACCCTCTGTCGGGGCTGGTCATTTTGTTCGCCATTCTGGTCAATTCCTGGATCTATGCTTTCATCTGCGTGCTTGGCGTTGTCGCCAGCACGCTGACGGCAATCATCCTCAAGGCTGACAAGGGGCTGATCCGGGATGGCTTGTTCGGGTTCAACGGCGCTCTGGTCGCCCTTGCACTGATTGCCTTCACCAGTGCGGATTTCCGCAGCGGTGCCCTGCCGTCGCCTACCATGACGATCTATCTCATCTGTGGCGCTGCTTTCTCCACCATGGCTTTCGCCAGTATCGCCACACTGCTAGGGCCGCACAAGGTGGCGCCCCTGACAATGCCATTCGTACTCGTCGGCTGGCTGTTTCTGTTCGCGATACTCAAATTCGACGCCATAGATGCCGGTCCGATGGCAAAGCCGGTTTCGCCGGAACAGTTTTCCTATGCTGTCCCTTACGTGCTTCCGACCTGGTATATGGGGATCGGTACTGCCATCGGGCAGATATTCTTCCAGGATAACTGGATCACCGGCTACATCATCCTTGCCGGTATCGCGATCCATTCGCGAATAAGCGCTCTTATGGGCCTTCTGGGAGCGGTAACCGGCGCAGTGGTTGCAGCCGCATTCGGTGGTCCGGAAGGCGCCATTCGCGATGGGCTTTTCGGCTATAACGCGGCCTTGACGGCGATTGCGCTTGGCGGCTTCTTCCTTGTTTTTAGCTGGAGCAGTTTTCTTTACGCGATCTTCGGTGCCATCGTGGCGACATGGCTTTGGGCTTCGGTCGCCATATTCCTGAAACCGATTGGGATGCCGGTGCTGACCTCGACATTCGTGCTCGTCACCTGGGTCATGTTGATCGGTCAGTATGCCTTCAAGGCACTGGTGCCCGTCGCACCGGCTGATGCGACTTCGGCTGAGGACAATCTCAAGCGATACCGTGAATCGCTTCGCTCACGACCGGAATAGGCGGCTATATTGTGTCTCGTGCCAGGCACTGGCCATGGCCAGTGCGGGTGCTGTGTTGCCGATTTCGTCGTCATTCAGAGTCCGGGCCTTTTCGACGGCCCGCTCGATCTTCGCCGCTCCGGCGATAAGTATCCTCTGGCCTGCTGTGTGGCCGAGGGGGACGAGACGGATTGCAGCCATGATCTGGCTTTCAACCACACTCCACATGAGACCGCGCAGCGCATCAACAGGCTCGATATTCCAATGACATGCTGCAATGGCGAAGGCTGCAGGATAGGTGGCTTGCTGTACCAAAGCGAAGCTGCGTGCCTGTTCGACACCAAGTTCCGACAGTAGCTTGAGCAAGGATTCACCCATGCGGCGATCTTCAAGCTCAAGCTCGCTGCTTTCACGGCTTGCTCCAAGCCAGTTATTCAGGCGGCAAAATTCTGCATCGTCATTTCGCATCAATGCCGAAATTATTCGCCAGAAAATTGCTCCGTCAAGCGCAGCATAACTGTGTTCCAGAAGGCCGAACACCCACCCGGCACAACTTTCCTCATTCGTCACTGTTCCCGCATGGACTGCCCATTCAAGGCCGCGCGAATAGGAAAATGCGCCGACTGGCTGGCTGGGACTTACAAGCCGCATGAGATGCAGCATAGGCAGCGCCGGAGAATGCATAGGTATTTCCGGCACTGACCCATCATGTTCAATATCAGTTTCAGCGTGTCTCTTCGAATGATCCAGCAAAATGATGCTCACATCACCCGGCCATCAGGTAGAGTCCGCTAAGGGCGGCAAAGCCGCCAGCGATCCGCATCACTATCTGTCCCGTGCGTCCCTGCATCATACGGCCCGCTGCAAGACCGACACTGATGCCTGCCGCGTGGAGCAATGCTGTCGCAAGAGCAAAACCGGCACCATAGGAAAGAAACGCAGCGCTGCCTATTTCTCCACCATGAGCATAGCCATGGAAGAATGCAAAGAACCCGACGATAAGTGCTGCGGTAAGGGTCGATGCGTGGAATGCCATGGCGACGAGGAGGCCAAGCACAATCACCGATGCAAGGATGACCGGCTCGACAAAGGGGAGGGATACTCCGCCAAGCGCTGCCACGAAGCCCAGGAGCATGACGCCTACAAAGCTTAGCGGCACAATAACGAGCGCACGTCCGCCAAGCATTGACGCCCAGAGACCGACGGCGACCATTGCAAGGATGTGATCGACGCCCGAGAGGGGATGCGTAAACCCGGCTGCAAACGAACCGTGTTCTGCTGGGTTGAGATGCGCGAATGCAGGGCTTGCCATCAAAGAGAGCAGGACGGCAATCAGGAGAGAAGTCCTTTTCATTTCAACTTCCTTTCAACAACAATGGCCATGCTCAGAAGGAACCAAACATTGATCCCAGCGCGAAAACCGCGACGAGCGATATGATCACACCGACAATCACGGTCATGACCATGTCGAGATAGCTCGATGCGTGGGTCTGCTTGCTGATCTGTAGAAGTAGAAGCACCGTGCCGTTATGCGGTAGCGCATCCAGCGTGCCGGCGCTGATGACCGTCAAACGGTGCATGAGTTCGGGATTGATCCCGTACTGTATCGCTAGCCGCATATATTCGTCTCCAAGTGCATTGAGCGCGATGGCCATGCCGCCGGATGCTGTTCCGGTGAGGGCTGCGAGCGCGTTCATGGCGACGACAAGTGAGACAAGCGGGCCGCCCGGCACTTCGAGCACCGCATCGCGAACCACCGCAAAAGCAGGCATGGCAGCCACGACTGCACCGAAACCGACGAGGCTTGCAATTGTGAGGATTGGCAGAACAGAAGAGTTTGCGCCTGCGTCGAGGCTCTCACGGATTGCCCGCAGCCGCCCAAAATTGACCACTATCAGGGTCAGGATGGCCGCTGCCAAAGCGATCAGAACCGCCCACAGACCAATCGATGAGCCGACGTCAATTCCCCACGGCTCCTGTTCCAGAAACGAGAAGTCGATGCGGGGCAGAATGATCAGCGCCATCAGGAAATTGACGATGATGACGACAAGCAGGGGCAGTACCGCAAAGAAGAACGGCGGCTGATTGTCGGCACGTACACCATGTTCGAGTTCGGCCGGATCGAAGTCTCCCGATAATGTCGATTGTTCTCTGACTTTCTCTGTGATTTCGAGGTCGCCGGTGTCATCGACATAGTTTTCGCCTGCGGCCCTTGCCTTGGCTTCCGCCCGCTGTAACCACCACATGCCGAAGACAAGTGTGATGATGGATGCGATGATTCCAAGGCCCGGTGCTGCAAAGGTCGTGGTTTCGAAATAGGGCATCGGAATGGCATTATTGGTGGAAGGTGTGCCAGGCATGGCCGACATGGTGAAAGTAAACGCGCCAAGTCCAATGGCGGCGGGCATCAGCCGTGCTGGTATATTGGCTGCCTTGAACATTTCACGTGCCATGGGAACCAGCACGAAGAAGGCAACGAAGACGCTGACGCCGCCATAAGTGACGACTGCCGATGCGAGCACGACGGAAAGCATCGTGCGCTTTACGCCGAGTTTCTCCGTCAGATATCGTGCAATGGATGTGATGGAACCGCTATCGTCCATCAGCTTGCCAAAAATACCGCCCAGGAGAAAAAGTGGAAACCATCGGCCTACGAAACTGGCCGTCCCGCTCATGAAAGTCGATGTCCAGTTTGCCAGAAGTGGCTCTCCCGAAATGAGGGCGGCGAGAAGAGCTGCGGCGGGAGAAAGCAGAAGCACGCTCCAGCCGCGATAGGCAAACCACATGAGTAGAGCTAGTCCGAGCAGTATTCCAAGCAACCCCATTCAATCTGACCCCTCAGTCGATGTTGGAGAAAATGCGAGCAACGTCTCGATAAAACTACTACAGAAGAGATAATTCAAGCATTATTATGAGGTATGAGTGTCGTTATAACAGGAAGACTTCCTTAACTTCATAAGGGTGTTTATAATGCACACTGCTCAATTCAGCGGCATTATCCGCTATTTTTTGATTGAATTGCAAACTGCAGTTCGCATTCATCCCTACTAACCAGCCCGTCGCGCAGGGCGTGAAGAAGGGCCTCTATGTCAGAAGTTGCCGCAATCTCGTCCATCATGATTAATCTTGCGATCGCTCTTCTGCTAGGTTCTGCCATTGGATTGGAACGGCAGTTAAGGCAACGCCATTCCGGCCTTTCTACACACGGTCTCGTAGCTTTGGGTGCCGCAGCATATGCTTCGCTGCCCTACGCTCTCGGATTTGAAGGCGATCTTAGAATGGGCTCGCAGGTTGTTACCGGGATCGGCTTTCTTGGCGCCGGGCTCATTATCAAGGATGGCGCAAGCATCAAGGGGCTCAGTACGGCTGCCACTATCTGGAGTACGGGTGCTGTTGGCGTTCTAGCTGGTTATGGGCAGTGGTTGCTCGCCGTGGAAACGGCATTTTTCATTGTCTGCCTCAATATTTCCTTGCCAAAGATTGCAATACTCGTGAACCGCTATTCCTTTGTAGAGCCAGAAGTCGATCAATTCTATCTGGTTAAGTTTCGATGTCCCGGGGAAAGCGAAATTGCGGTTAGGGCACTGTTGATCCAGACACTCGATCTGAAAAGACTGCGCTTCCACGCTATCCGGAGCCATCACATCGATGGAAGCAATGAGGTTGAGGTGGAGGCCACGCTGTTCGCAGGCAAGGAAGAAGACCGAATGGTCGAAGCGTTGGTTGCGCAACTCAGTTTGCGATCTAATATTGTTGCGACCAGCTGGCTCAAGCTGGAAGACGGCGACTGGTCGGCGGTCCGTTAGGCGAACAATGGCAGCGGCAAGTGGAATTAGTGCATCGCATACTAAATCGCCTAGCGCCGCACTCTCCATGCCATCGCAAGCGCAACAAGTCCCAGAACAGACGTAAGGAAAGCTTCAGCCAAGATGATCCAACTCACTTATGTTCCCCAATGCACAATTTATCAATGCGATGGCTCAATCATACAAGCGAAGCTCGCCACGTTTCGCCAGAGCCAAAGTTGGCGAAGATTCTAGTTAATATTTCAGCGGGGTTGCGCGCACCATTCGCACCTCTAGATTTTGCTTCGCTCTAGCCCCTGAGATGCGAACAATGGCCTGCTGCCGGTTTCGTGGACACCGAGTTAAGGTGTTTCCGATGAAACTGGAGCGCATGAATGCAACGAAGGAAATTCAGCAGCGAGTACAAGCTCGAGGCAGTGAAGTTGGTGCGAGAGCGCGGGGTCAGTGTTGCGCAAGCCGCCCGCGACCTGGATGTTCATGAGAATGTCCTGCGCAAGTGGGTTAGGGAATACGGTTCAGACCCGGCGCAGGCGTTTCCCGGTTCCGGGCAGATGAAGCCCGAGCAGCTTGCGATCGAGAGGCTTCGGAAGAAGTCGCCAAGCTGAAGGCGGAGCGCGACATCTTAAAAAAGGCCGCCGCCTACTTTGCGAAGGACGTGATATGAAGTTCGCGTTCATTGCAAAGCAACGTTCGATCTGGCCGGGGGCATGGCTCTGCGAAGCGCTGGGTGTATCGCGTTCCGGCTTTCATGCCTGGCTACATCGGTCTCCGAGCCAGCATGCCCGGTATGACGAGGCTCTGCTCGACAAGATCAAGATCAAGATCAGCTTTAAGGACAGCCACCGTACCTACGGCGCGCGGCGTGTCTGGCATGATCTTCTCGCGGAGGGCTTTTCCTGAGGTCTCCATCGCGTCGAGCGTCTCATGCGCGACAATGCATTGAGAGCACGACCGAGAAGACGGGGCTTGCCGAAAGACGACGGTGAGCGCCCAGTCATCATGCCGAATGTGCTGGACCGGCAGTTCGCGGCAGCAAGACCGAACCAGAAGTGGGTAGCCGATTTTACCTATCTATGGACGGCTGAGGGCTGGCTCTATGTGGCTGCCGTCATCGACCTGTTCTCGCGCCGTGTCGTTGGCTGGTCGATGAACGCAAACATGACGGCCCAGCTCGTCACAGATGCGCTGATCATGGCCATCTGGCGCAGAGGCAAGCCGGATGCGCTTCTCCACCATTCGGACCAGGGTAGCCAATACACGAGCCAGCAGTTCCAGCGTCTCATGGCTGATCACGGCATCACCTGTTCTATGAGCCGATCCGGCAATGTCTGGGACAATGCCGCGATGGAAAGCTTCTTCTCGTCACTCAAAACGGAAAGGACAGCTCGCAAGGTCTACAGAACCAGAGACGATGCAAAGGCGGACGTGTTCGATTACATCGAGCGCTTCTACAATCCCAAGCGTCGGCATTCGACATTGGGCTATCTCAGCCCGATGGAATTTGAAAACAAGGTGGGATTAGCCTAACTCGGTGTCCGAAAAACCGGCAGCAGGCCACAATCGGACTATCGCAATGAGGTCGAGACGACGATTTTGATGAGATCCTCGCAATGTACTTGCTGCTGCGCTGTTCAACGCAACATGTCAGCAAGTGCAAGACGCATCGAGTGGCTCGAGATTTCAAACATTCCACCATAGGGCCGGTCAAGGTCCAGAATAACGAACACTACGCTTATAACCGAAACTATGGCGATTGCGACGATGCAGAAGGATAGGGAGTTTCGAGGCGCCTGAAGGCCAAAACTCAGGAACATCAACATTAGCCAGAACACCAATACCCCAAAAAATGGTTCTGAGAGCGAGCCTTGGGTATCTTCAATAACGGTCCAGCGGGCCGCAGAGACAGAGGCGAAAATGTCCTTGCACCGCGTCGCCAGTGCCTGATGCAGCGGATCCCGCGGTTGCAAAGCCGCCAATGCAATGCCGACACCGTTCATTACGCCAGTGAGCACAGGGGCTTCTCCGACGAGCGGAAACTGGGATGTGTCCGGATATTTCACTCCTGCTGGGTGAGGTTCATCTGGCCAGGTGCTGGCGATGACTGCGGCTGTGTAACCGTGCAATTGCTTCTGCTGTTCCACCAGTTCAGGGCCGAAATCTCTCATGCAGCCATCCAGTTGCGTGAGGTTTGCGGCATAATGATTACGGTCATGAGAGGCTGTATTATAGGAAGCCAGTTCAGAAGCGAGTAGCAGGCTCAGGACCAGTGCAACGAAGGTTACCAGAAGTGCGGTCACAATTCGTAGAAAGTCTAAGGATTCATTGCTACGGTGTGGAGCGGGAAGGCGGACCCGTAAAAACGCACCTGCTGCCGCGCTGGCAATCAGGATTATCAACAATAACAACGTCCAGACTATTTCCCGATTCACGACAGCCATCCATTGATCATGAACAATCTTGCTGGTGTATTATTGTTCCGAAGAACTAAGCCGCTATTCTTCCAACGGACAGCGTAGATCGTCAAAAATATTCGGCATGAACAAGAATTTTTACGCCCAATGGTGTATGGATGTGTCGGCGAACATGAGAAAGGCGAAGCACGACTTATCGCCTGACACAATTCTGCCGATAGTTCAAAAAGCTATTGCTTGAACGCTAGGCCGTGCACTCATAAATAGGCTAGCTATTTGAATGGATTAGTTATTTAAAGACCTCGGATTTGGAGGTCTTTGATGTCACGTCGCCGCTATGAACTCACAGAACGAGAATGGTCGATTATTGCACCGCTGTTGCCGAGCAAACCTCGTGGCGTTCCACGGGTTGATGATCGCATGGTTCTCAACGGAATCCTGTGGCGCTTCCGCACCGGGTCATCATGGTCAGAAATCCCCGAACGCTATGGTATTGCAACGACCTGCTACAACCGTTTCGTTCGCTGGCGTCGTGCCGGTGTCTGGGATCGGTTGCTTGAGGCTGTCTCTGAGGCCTATGATGGCGACATCGTGATGATCGACAGCACCTGTGTTCGTGTTCACCAGCACGGAGCCACAGGAAAAAAAGGGATGCCGACGATGGTGGCATGGGACGTTCCTGTGGCGGCCTCACAAGCAAAATCCACGCGATTGTTGATGCGGAAGGCCGTCCGATCAATCTTTGCCTGACGGGCGATCAGGCTGCTGACTGCTCCCAGGCCGAGGGCCTCATTGAACGCATCAAAGCAGGCGGCACCCTGCTTGCGGACAAGGCCTATGATACCGATGCGATCCGGAAGACAACAGCAGAACGAAAAATCTGGGCCACTATTCCTCCCAAATCCAACCGTAAGGACGTCTTCGCGTTCTCGCCATGGGTATATCGCCAGAGAAACTTGGTCGAGCGCTTCTTTAATCGTATCAAACACTATCGTGGCATCGCCACGCGTTACGACAAGAACCCGGACAATTTCCTCGCTGCTGTCAAACTGATCGCTGTCCGCATCTGGTGCATCAGTTTATGAGTCTACGCTCTAGGTGACCGACTCATAAGATCGAAGCCAAATACGAATTGAAGCAAGCTGGATAGATGCGAGGAAATTGTCGTCGCGTTTGTCGTATCGGGTTG
>JACGXE010000028.1 GCA_014138095.1 Ochrobactrum sp. RH2CCR150 | reverse complement strand
CGTCCCGATCGCCATGGAAGAGAAGCTCCGCTTCGCTATCCGTGAAGGTGGCCGCACCGTCGGTGCAGGCATCGTCGCTTCGATCATCGAGTAATGAATTATCATTGATCGGCGGTTCGCCGCCGGTCATTATGACGCCCAGCGTCATATAGGGGTATAGCTCAGTTGGTAGAGCGACGGTCTCCAAAACCGTAGGTCGCGGGTTCGAGCCCTGCTGCCCCTGCCATTTTTGAAACGGGTGTATGCGGCTTGACTGCATGCGCCCGTTTTCTATATAAGGATAAGTCTGGCAGCGTTTACGTTGCCTTAACTTTTTCGACGCTGCTCATATTGAGCGCTGTTCTAGCGGTCTATGGCATTGTCGGAGAATGATAATTTCCTGCAGGATTTGTTGGCCGGGCAGGGAAGGCCGCAGTTGCACGATTGAATGGTGTGATAGAGCGGTGTGTGCAAGGGTCGGGTTTCCGACAAGCCTGTATGGTATTCTTTTAACCTTTGGGCTTGTGTTTTGTGGGAATCGATTCTATGTAACGTCAACAGACACGCGGTGCGTGGGGCTGATAATTCAGCTTTGCGCGCCGTATACGCGTGGGTTCCGGCTTCTGATTCGCTGATTGAAACAATTGGCACTTCAAAGTTTGGAGGTCGCGCTCGATCAATGACAGAGCGGCAGATGGCATCCAAAACGAATCCGATCACCTTTCTTCAGCAGGTCCGCGCCGAAACGGCGAAGGTAACCTGGCCGACCCGGCGTGAAACGATTATCTCCACCATTATGGTGGTGATTATGGCGTTTCTGGCTGCTGCGTTCTTTTTCCTTGCCGACCAGCTTATGGCCTATGGCGTAGAATTTATTCTCGGCCTTGGTCGATAAGTCAGGATTGGGGAGTTTTTAGATGACGGCGCGCTGGTACATCGTTCACGCCTATTCAAATTTCGAAAAGAAGGTGGCTGAGGACATCGAAGCCAAGGCTGCGCAGAAGGGTCTGTCCAATCTGATTGAACAGATCGTTGTGCCAACCGAAAAGATCGTTGAAGTGCGCCGCGGCCGCAAGGTCGATGCTGAGCGCAAGTTCTTTCCGGGTTATGTGCTCGTGCATGCCACGCTGACCGATGCCGTCTTTTCGCTGATCAAGAATACGCCGCGCGTCACCGGTTTCCTCGGTGACTCCAAGCCGGTCCCGGTTTCCCAGAAGGAAGTCGATCAGATTCTGAACCAGGTTCAGGATGGTGTTGATCGTCCGAAGACCTCGGTCTCCTTCGAAATCGGTGAGCAGGTTCGCGTTTCCGACGGTCCGTTCGCATCGTTCAACGGTATCGTTCAGGAAGTCGACGAAGAGCGCGCGCGTCTCAAGGTTGAAGTTTCCATCTTCGGGCGCGCGACGCCTGTGGATCTGGAATACGGTCAGGTCGATAAGCTCTGATCGTTTGCCCGCAAGGGTATTTCACTCCGGAGCGAGATCCTGAATTGAGCCTGAGGGCATAAGCGGGATCAAAAATCCAACCGGAGTGGAAGTGGTGGAAGGGAAGGCGGCTTAGCCGGTCGTCGATATCCGCACCACCGAACTGCCCGTCAGTCTGACATTTGTCTGATTGGCGTCAGTCGAAAGCCGGATTTTCCGGCGTCAATCGAGAAGCCGGTTTTCCGGCATTGTAAAAAAAGGCAGAAAGTAATGGCTAAGAAAATTGCAGGCCAGCTCAAGCTGCAGGTAGCAGCCGGTGCGGCCAATCCGTCGCCTCCGATCGGCCCGGCTCTGGGTCAGCGCGGCATCAACATCATGGAATTCTGCAAGGCGTTCAACGCTGCCTCGCAGGAAATGGAAAAAGGTTCGCCGATTCCAGTCGTGATCACCTATTACCAGGACAAGTCTTTCACTTTTGTGATGAAGACCCCTCCGGTGACCTACTTCCTCAAGAAGGCCGCTAACCTCAAGTCCGGTTCGAAGACCCCGGGCAAGGCAAGCGCCGGCACGATCTCCCGCGACAAGGTTCGCACGATCGCTGAAGCGAAGATGAAAGATCTGAACGCCGCTGACATTGAAGCAGCGATGCGCATGATCGAAGGTTCTGCCCGTTCGATGGGCCTGGAAGTGGTGGGCTGAGACGATGGCGAAGATTTCCAAGCGCATTAACAAGATCCGCGAAGGCGTCGATCGTAACAAGCTGTACGATCTGTCGGCTGCTATCGGCCTCGTCAAGGAACGTGCAATCGCCAAGTTCGATGAAACCATCGAAATCGCGATGAACCTCGGCGTTGACCCGCGTCACGCTGACCAGATGGTTCGCGGCGTTGTCAACCTGCCGAACGGCACCGGCCGTACGGTTCGCGTTGCTGTTTTCGCACGTGGCGACAAGGCTGAAGAAGCCAAGAAGGCTGGCGCCGACATCGTCGGTGCGGAAGAACTGTTCGAAATCGTCAATGGCGGCAAGATCGACTTCGATCGCTGCATTGCAACCCCGGACATGATGCCGCTCGTCGGTCGTCTCGGTAAGGTTCTCGGCCCGCGTGGCATGATGCCGAACCCGAAGGTTGGCACCGTCACCACCGACGTTGCTGCCGCTGTTGCTGCTTCCAAGGGCGGTGCAGTTGAATTCCGCGTCGAGAAGGCTGGTATCATCCATGCCGGTATCGGCAAGGTTTCGTTCGACTCGCAGAAGCTCGAAGAAAACATCAAGGCATTCGCTGACGCCGTCATCAAGGCAAAGCCGACTGCTGCCAAGGGCGAATACGTCAAGCGCGTTTCGCTTTCCTCGACCATGGGCGTTGGCGTCAAGGTCGATCCGGCAACCGTCAAGGACGTCGCTTAATCTATCAGGGCTCCGGTTCGCCGGAGCCTAAGCCTTTCCTTCAGGGGAGGGCGTATCGGTGGCACGCCGGCATCGCGAAAGCGGTCAAAGTGCAAGAATTCCGGATCGTATGATCCGGATAGCCGGACGAAAGTCCGGTTATCCTGTCCGAGATTGCAGGCGGATCATCATCTTCGGGTGATAGTCCTTAAACATACGGCCTGCATGAGACGTGGAATAACCCTGTTTCGCGTGTGAACGCATGCAAGGTTTGAACCGTAGTTGCCTTTGGGCAAAGCCTGCTTCTGCAGGTGGCGCTGAAGGGGACAGGATCCTCGAACGTCGGGCTGATTGTGAAGTTCGTCCGACAAAGGCAACCCGGCAGGGCCATGTGGTCCTGCCTACTGGAGAGAGACAGTGGATAGAGCGGAAAAACGCGAATTTGTCTCGTGGCTGAACGGCGCTTTTAAAGAGTCCGGTTCGGTCGTCGTGGCCCACTATACCGGTCTCACCGTTGCGCAGATGAGCGATCTTCGCTCGAAGATGCGTGATGCAGGTGGGTCCGTTAAAGTCGCGAAAAACCGCCTTGCCAAAATCGCTCTTCAGGGCACGGAATCGGAAGGCATTTCTGATCTGTTTACAGGTCAGACGGTTGTTGCTTATGCAAACGACCCGATTGCTGCTCCGAAAGTAGCCGTCGAATTCGCCAAGACTAACGACAAGCTCGTTATCCTTGGCGGTGCAATGGGTGCAACGACGCTTAACGCCGATGGCGTCAAGTCGCTTGCTTCGCTCCCATCGCTCGACGAACTGCGCGCAAAGCTGGTTGGAATGATCCAGACCCCGGCTCAGCGTCTCGCAGTACTTACCAGCGCACCAGCGGGCCAGATCGCTCGCGTTATTGGCGCGCACGCCCGGAAGAACGAGGCGGCGTAAGGCCGTTTTTCGCTGTCAATTGTTCAAACCTTGAAACTAAGGAAATACCAAAATGGCTGATCTCGCAAAGATCGTTGACGACCTGTCGGCACTGACCGTTCTCGAAGCTGCTGAGCTTTCGAAGCTTCTCGAAGAGAAGTGGGGCGTTTCGGCTGCTGCTCCTGTAGCAGTTGCTGCTGCTGGTGGCGCTGCTCCGGCCGCTGCTGCTGAAGAAAAGACCGAATTCGACGTCGTTCTCGTCGATGGCGGCGCTAACAAGATCAACGTGATCAAGGAAGTGCGCGCAATCACCGGTCTCGGCCTCAAGGAAGCTAAGGACCTCGTCGAAGGCGCTCCTAAGGCTGTCAAGGAAGCCGCTTCGAAGGACGAAGCTGAGAAGATCAAGGCACAGCTCGAAGCTGCTGGCGCCAAGGTCGAACTCAAGTAAGTTCGGACTATTCTGGCGGATGGTTTTCCATCCGCCAGTTTCCGCCCGTCAGACGGTGGATCGACTAAGTGGAAACCCTTTTTCTGAACGCCAGAGCGGCTTTCAGGAAATGGGTTTTAGCCCATTAGAGCACCTAAAGCGCGAATCAGCGAATAGGGTGCACTGATACGACGAGATTGCGCATGGTCGGTTTCAGGTCTCATCAACTTGAAAAGCCATACGCTCGAAGGACCGCCGCAAGGCGGCGCATGATAAAGGCCGCAAGGCGTGAGCAAGCCGCAAGGCTATAGAACGAGGAGCGACGATGGCTCAGACCCATTCATTCAATGGTCGCAAGCGCGTACGCAAATTTTTCGGCAAGATCCCAGAGGTCGCCGAGATGCCGAACCTTATCGAGGTTCAGAAGGCATCTTACGACCAGTTCCTAATGGTTGCAGAACCATCCGGTGGGCGTCCTGACGAGGGTTTGCAGGCGGTTTTCAAGTCTGTTTTCCCTATCCAGGATTTCTCCGGCGCTTCCATGCTCGAATTCGTCCGTTACGAATTCGATCCACCGAAGTTCGACGTTGACGAATGCCGTCAGCGCGACCTGACCTATTCTGCGCCGCTCAAGGTGACGCTGCGTCTTATCGTATTCGATATTGACGAAGATACCGGCGCGAAGTCCATCAAGGACATCAAGGAGCAGGACGTGTACATGGGCGATATGCCGCTCATGACCGACAACGGCACCTTCATCGTCAACGGCACGGAGCGCGTGATCGTTTCGCAGATGCACCGTTCGCCGGGCGTCTTCTTCGATCACGACAAGGGCAAAACCCACTCTTCGGGTAAGCTCCTGTTCGCTGCTCGCGTCATTCCTTACCGCGGTTCCTGGCTCGACATCGAGTTCGATTCCAAGGACATCGTCTATGCGCGTATCGACCGTCGCCGCAAGCTGCCGGCAACGACGCTGCTCATGGCGCTCGGCATGGACGGCGAAGAAATTCTGTCGACCTTCTACAAGACCGTCACCTATTCGCGTGACGGCGACAACTGGCGCATTCCGTATTCCGCTGACCGCTTCAAGGGCATGAAGATCATTTCCGATCTCATCGACGCGGATACGGGCGAAGTTGTTCTGGAAGCCGGTAAGAAGCTCACGGCCCGTTCGGCCAAGCAGCTTGCTGAAAAGGGTCTGAAGGCCATCAAGGCTACCGAAGACGACCTGTTCGGCGCTTATCTGGCGGAAGACGTCGTCAATTACGCAACCGGCGAGATCTATCTCGAAGCTGGTGACGAAATTGACGAGAAGGTCCTCAAGACGCTGCTCGACACCGGTGAAACCGAGATCAACGTTCTGGACATCGATCATATCAACATCGGCGGTTACATCCGTAACACGCTGGCTGTCGATAAGAACGAGAGCCGTCAGGACGCACTGTTCGACATCTACCGCGTGATGCGTCCGGGCGAACCGCCTACGATGGATTCCGCCGAAGCGATGTTCAACTCGCTGTTCTTCGATGCAGAACGTTACGACCTTTCGGCCGTCGGTCGCGTCAAGATGAACATGCGTCTGGACCTCGATGCGGAAGACACCGTGCGCGTGCTGCGCAAGGAAGACATTTTGGCCGTGGTCAAAATGCTCGTGGAACTGCGTGACGGTCGTGGCGAAATCGACGATATCGACAATCTTGGCAACCGCCGCGTGCGTTCGGTCGGCGAGCTGATGGAAAATCAGTACCGCGTCGGTCTGCTCCGCATGGAGCGCGCGATCAAGGAACGTATGTCCTCGATCGAAATCGACACGGTCATGCCGCAGGATCTCATCAACGCGAAGCCCGCAGCGGCTGCCGTTCGTGAATTCTTCGGTTCGTCACAGCTGTCACAGTTCATGGATCAGACCAACCCGCTTTCGGAAATCACCCACAAGCGCCGTCTTTCGGCTCTTGGACCGGGCGGTTTGACCCGTGAGCGCGCTGGCTTCGAAGTCCGCGACGTGCATCCGACCCACTATGGCCGTATCTGCCCGATTGAAACGCCGGAAGGCCCGAATATTGGTCTGATCAACTCGCTTGCAACCTTTGCCCGCGTCAACAAGTACGGCTTTATCGAAAGCCCGTACCGTAAGGTGATCGACGGTAAGGTAACGAACGACGTTGTCTATCTGTCGGCCATGGAAGAAGCCAAGCACTCGGTTGCCCAGGCAAACGTAGAGCTGGACGCACAGGGCGGTTTTGTTGACGAATTCGTCATCTGCCGTCATGCCGGTGAAGTGATGATGGCGCCGCGTGAAAACGTGGACCTGATGGACGTTTCGCCAAAGCAGCTCGTTTCGGTTGCAGCAGCGCTCATTCCGTTCCTTGAAAACGACGACGCCAACCGCGCCCTCATGGGCTCGAACATGCAGCGTCAGGCTGTGCCGCTCGTTCGCGCTGAAGCGCCGTTCGTCGGTACGGGTATGGAACCGATTGTGGCTCGCGACTCCGGTGCAGCGATTGCAGCGCGTCGTGGCGGTTTCGTCGATCAGGTCGATGCGACCCGTATCGTTATCCGCGCTACGGAAGATCTCGATCCGTCCAAGTCGGGCGTCGATATCTATCGTCTGCAGAAGTTCCAGCGTTCGAACCAGTCGACCTGTATCAATCAGCGTCCGCTCGTTCGCGTCGGCGATCCGATCGGTAAGGGCGACATCATTGCTGACGGTCCGTCGACCGATCTCGGTGATCTGGCTCTCGGCCGCAACGTGCTCGTCGCGTTCATGCCGTGGAACGGCTACAACTACGAAGATTCGATCCTTCTCTCGGAAAAGATCGTTTCGGACGACGTGTTCACCTCGATCCACATCGAGGAATTCGAAGTTGCCGCCCGTGACACCAAGCTTGGACCTGAGGAAATCACCCGCGACATTCCGAACGTTTCGGAAGAAGCGCTGAAGAACCTCGACGAAGCCGGTATCGTTTACATCGGTGCTGAAGTGCATCCTGGCGACATTCTTGTCGGCAAGATCACACCGAAGGGCGAAAGCCCGATGACGCCGGAAGAAAAGCTTCTGCGCGCCATCTTCGGTGAAAAGGCGTCCGATGTTCGTGACACCTCCATGCGCATGCCGCCCGGAACCTACGGTACCGTTGTGGAAGTTCGCGTTTTCAATCGCCACGGCGTTGAAAAGGACGAACGCGCCATGGCTATCGAGCGCGAAGAGATCGAGCGTCTCGCCAAGGACCGTGACGACGAACAGGCTATCCTGGACCGCAACGTCTATGGCCGTCTCGCCGACATGATCGATGGCAAGGTTGCCGCTGCCGGCCCGAAGGGCTTCAAGAAGGGCACGACGATCAGCCGCGAACTCATGACCGAGTATCCGCGTTCGCAATGGTGGCAGTTTGCCGTTGAAGACGAAAAGCTTCAGGGTGAATTGGAAGCTCTGCGTGGCCAGTACGACGAATCCAAGAAGCTGCTCGAAGCACGCTTCATGGACAAGGTCGAAAAGGTACAGCGCGGCGACGAGATGCCTCCAGGCGTCATGAAGATGGTCAAGGTCTTTGTCGCTGTGAAGCGCAAGATCCAGCCAGGCGACAAGATGGCTGGCCGTCACGGCAACAAGGGTGTGGTTTCGCGCATTCTGCCGGTCGAAGACATGCCGTTCCTCGAAGACGGTACGCATGCTGACATCGTGCTGAACCCGCTTGGCGTTCCGAGCCGTATGAACGTGGGCCAGATTCTGGAAACCCACCTCGGCTGGGCATGCGCTGGCATGGGCAAGAAGATCGGTGAGCTTCTCGACGTTTACCGCAAGACGGCCAATATTGAGCCGCTGCGCGAGACGCTGGAGCACATCTATCCGGACAACGACCGCAACGAGCCGATCCGGTCTTATGACGACGATTCCGTTGTCATGCTGGCCAATCAGGTGAAGCGCGGCGTGTCCATCGCAACGCCGGTCTTCGACGGTGCAGTCGAAGCCGACATCAATGCGATGCTGACGGATGCCGGTCTTGCGACCTCGGGTCAGTCGACGCTGTATGATGGACGTACGGGTGAGCCGTTCGACCGTCAGGTGACCATGGGCTACATCTACATGTTGAAGCTCCACCACCTGGTCGACGACAAGATCCACGCCCGTTCGATCGGACCTTACTCGCTCGTTACGCAGCAGCCTCTGGGCGGTAAGGCCCAGTTCGGCGGCCAGCGCTTCGGCGAAATGGAGGTCTGGGCACTGGAAGCATACGGTGCAGCTTACACGCTGCAGGAAATGCTTACGGTCAAGTCGGACGACGTGGCAGGCCGTACCAAGGTCTACGAAGCCATCGTGCGCGGAGACGACACGTTCGAAGCGGGTATTCCAGAGAGCTTCAACGTTCTCGTCAAGGAAATGCGCTCGCTCGGTCTCAATGTCGAACTCGACGACACGCGCGATGCTGAACAGCCGGCCCTGCCGGACGCTGCAGAGTAAAAAAATCGAGGCGCGCCATGGTCTTGCCGTGGCGCGCCCGTATACTCGTTTCCAGTGAAGGCGAATTTATTTGCCGCAAGAGGGAACGAGACTACGGCAAGCCAGTTCAAAACTGAGTAGTACCGCGATTTCTTTTCCGGATGGCAGGGATTTTCAGCCTGTCATCGACGACACACAGGGCGGCGGATCGCCCTTAAGGAGAACGGCATGAACCAAGAGGTCATGAATCTTTTCAATCCTCAGGCTCCAGCGCAAACGTTCGATTCCATCAGAATCTCGATCGCCAGCCCTGAGAAGATTCTGTCCTGGTCATACGGCGAGATCAAGAAGCCGGAGACTATCAACTACCGTACGTTCAAGCCAGAACGCGATGGTCTCTTCTGCGCGCGCATCTTCGGCCCGATCAAGGACTATGAATGCTTGTGCGGCAAGTACAAGCGTATGAAATACAAGGGCATCATCTGCGAAAAGTGCGGTGTGGAAGTCACGCTTTCGCGCGTTCGTCGCGAGCGTATGGGCCACATCGAACTCGCAGCTCCGGTTGCTCACATCTGGTTTTTGAAGTCGCTGCCAAGCCGTATCGGCACGCTGCTGGACATGACGCTCAAGGATATCGAGCGCGTCCTGTATTTCGAAAACTACATCGTGACCGAACCGGGCCTGACCTCGCTGAAGGAGCATCAGCTTCTTTCGGAAGAGGAATACATGATCGCCGTCGATGAATTCGGCGAAGATCAGTTCACGGCTCTTATTGGTGCAGAAGCTATCTACGAGCTTCTGGCTTCGATGGAACTCGAAAAGATTGCCGCCGATCTGCGCGTCGATCTGGCCGAGACCACCTCGGACCTGAAGCAGAAGAAGCTGATGAAGCGTCTGAAGATCGTCGAAAACTTTCTGGAGTCGGGAAACCGCCCGGAATGGATGATCATGAAGATTGTTCCGGTCATTCCGCCGGATCTGCGTCCGCTCGTGCCGCTGGACGGCGGTCGTTTCGCGACGTCGGATCTGAACGATCTGTATCGCCGCGTTATCAACCGTAACAACCGTCTGAAGCGTCTGATCGAACTGCGCGCACCGGGCATCATCATCCGTAACGAAAAGCGCATGCTACAGGAAGCTGTGGACGCGCTGTTCGACAACGGCCGTCGTGGCCGCGTGATCACCGGCGCCAACAAGCGTCCGCTGAAGTCGCTGTCCGACATGCTCAAGGGCAAGCAGGGCCGCTTCCGTCAGAACCTGCTCGGTAAGCGCGTCGACTATTCCGGCCGTTCGGTTATCGTGACCGGTCCGGAACTGAAGCTTCACCAGTGCGGTCTGCCGAAGAAGATGGCGCTCGAGCTGTTCAAGCCGTTCATCTACGCTCGTCTTGACGCCAAGGGCTATTCGTCCACCGTCAAGCAGGCGAAGAAGCTGGTTGAAAAGGAGCGTCCGGAAGTCTGGGATATTCTTGACGAAGTGATCCGTGAGCATCCGGTTCTTCTGAACCGCGCTCCGACGCTGCACCGTCTTGGCATCCAGGCCTTCGAACCCACGCTGATCGAAGGCAAGGCAATCCAGCTGCATCCGCTCGTTTGTACGGCGTTCAACGCCGACTTCGACGGTGACCAGATGGCTGTTCACGTCCCGCTGTCGCTTGAAGCCCAGCTTGAAGCACGCGTGCTGATGATGTCGACCAACAACATCCTGCACCCGGCAAACGGCGCGCCGATCATCGTTCCTTCGCAGGACATGGTTCTTGGCCTCTATTATCTGTCCATCGTGGCAGACAAGGAGCCGGGCGAGGGCATGATGTTTGCCGATATGGGCGAACTTCAGCACGCGCTGGAAACCAAGACCGTCACGCTGCACACCAAGATCAAGGGCCGTTTCAAGACGGTCGATGCCGAAGGCAAGCCTGTGTCGAAGATTTACGACACGACGCCTGGCCGCATGATCACGGGTGAACTGCTGCCGAAGAACGCCATGGTGCCGTTCGACATCTGCAATCAGGAGATGACCAAGAAGAACATCTCCAAGATGATCGACCACGTCTACCGCCATTGCGGTCAGAAAGAGACGGTTATCTTCTGCGATCGCATCATGCAGCTCGGCTTTGCCCATGCCTGCCGTGCGGGTATCTCGTTTGGTAAGGATGACATGGTCATTCCGGACACCAAGGCGAAGATCGTTGCGGACACCGAAGCGCTTACGACTGAATACGAACAGCAGTACAATGACGGCCTGATCACTCAGGGCGAAAAGTACAACAAGGTCGTAGACGCCTGGGGTAAGGCAACCGACAAGATCACCGAAGAGATGATGGCGCGCCTGAAGGCCGTTGAATTCGATCCGGTGACCGGTCGCCAGAAGCAGATGAATTCGGTCTACATGATGTCGCATTCGGGTGCCCGTGGTTCGGTCAACCAGATGCGTCAGCTTGGCGGTATGCGCGGCCTGATGGCCAAGCCGTCGGGTGAAATCATCGAAACCCCGATCATTTCGAACTTCAAGGAAGGCCTGACCGTTAACGAGTACTTCAACTCGACCCACGGTGCCCGTAAGGGTCTGGCAGACACCGCCTTGAAGACTGCTAACTCGGGCTACCTGACCCGTCGTCTCGTTGACGTTGCACAGGATGCGATCATTTCGGAAGTCGATTGCGGCGCCGAAATCGGTCTCACCATGCAGCCGATCGTCGATGCCGGTCAGATCGTGGCTTCGATTGGTCAGCGCGTTCTGGGCCGTACGGCTCTGGATCCGATCCTGCATCCGACCACCGGCGAAGTCATCGTCGAAGCCGGCCGCATGATCGAGGAAAAGGACGTCGAGATCATCGAGAAGGCGGCGATCCAGTCGATCCGTATTCGTTCGGCACTGACTTGCGAAACCCGCAACGGCGTTTGCGCCAAGTGCTATGGTCGCGACCTTGCACGCGGTACTCCGGTCAATCAGGGTGAAGCTGTCGGCGTCATCGCTGCTCAGTCGATCGGCGAGCCGGGCACCCAGCTCACCATGCGTACCTTCCACTTGGGCGGCACGGCACAGGTTGTCGACTCGTCCTATCTGGAAGCTTCGTATGAAGGTACCGTCAAGCTGCGTAACCGCAATGTGGTTCGCAACTCCGATGGCAACCTCGTGGTGATGGGCCGTAACATGGCTGTCCTGATCCTCGACAACACGGGCAAGGAACGTGCGGTCCATCGCGTGACCTACGGTTCGCGTTTGTTCGTTGACGAGGCCGACACGGTCAAGCGCGGTCAGCGTATTGCCGAGTGGGATCCGTACACCCGTCCGATCATGACCGAAGTTGAAGGCTACGTTGAGTTCGAAGATCTCGTCGATGGTCTTTCGGTTTCGGAATCTGCGGACGAGTCGACCGGTATCACCAAGCGCGTCGTTATCGACTGGCGTTCGACCCCTCGCGGTTCGGATCTCAAGCCTGCCATGGTCATCAAGGACAAGGCTGGCAAGATCCTCAAGCTGTCGAAGGGTGGCGATGCCCGCTTCATGCTCTCGGTGGAATCGATCCTTTCGGTCGAACCGGGCAGCCATGTAAAGGCTGGTGACGTTATCGCCCGTCTGCCGATGGAAAGCGCCAAGACCAAGGACATCACCGGTGGTCTGCCGCGCGTTGCCGAACTGTTCGAAGCACGTCGTCCGAAGGACCATGCCGTGATCGCAGAGATCGATGGTACCGTTCGTTTCGGTCGCGACTACAAGAACAAGCGTCGCATCATCATCGAGCCGAACGACGAAACGGTCGAGCCGGTCGAGTACCTCATTCCGAAGGGCAAGCCGTTCCATCTTCAGGACGGTGACGTTATCGAAAAGGGTGAGTACATCCTCGACGGCAACCCGGCACCGCATGACATTCTGGCGATCAAGGGCGTCGAAGCGCTGGCTTCGTACCTCGTGAACGAAATCCAGGAAGTCTATCGTTTGCAGGGCGTTTTGATCAACGACAAGCACATCGAAGTGATTGTTCGTCAGATGCTGCAGAAGGTCGAGATCACCGAATCCGGCGATACCGGTTACATCACCGGCGATCACGTGGATCGTATCGAACTCGACGAGATCAACGAACGTCTGGTCGAAGAAGGCAAGAAGCCGGGTTACGGCAATCCTGTCCTCCTCGGTATCACCAAGGCTTCGTTGCAGACTCCGTCCTTCATCTCGGCTGCGTCGTTCCAGGAAACGACCCGCGTGCTTACCGAAGCTGCGGTTGCCGGCAAGATGGACACGCTGCAGGGTCTCAAGGAAAACGTCATCGTCGGCCGTCTCATCCCGGCTGGTACTGGCGGCATGACCAACCAGATCCGTCGCATCGCGACGGCTCGCGACGAGCTGATCATCGACGAGCGCCGCAAGTCTTCCGGTTCGTCGGAAGCCAATGCGATGCTGGTGGACATGACAAACAACGCTGCCGAGTAATCGGTAGATACAAAATTGAAAAAGGCCGCCTTTCGAGGCGGCCTTTTTGTTTGTCTTCGGTTGGTGGGGCAGGCGGTTGCAAAAGCAAAAGAAAAAGGCGCATCCAATTTCCGGAATGCGCCTCATTCTTTTAAGCCATGTTCGGCTAGAGCTTACTCTTACTCTTCTTCTTCGTCGTCGCCGTCGAATTCGATCAGCGCGACTTCGCCGCTCAGAGCGGTTGCCCATGCACTTTTGTGCGGCTCTTCGGCAGGCTCTTCGGTGAGGGTGCCCATCTCGAGAAGTTCGGCTTCATGATAACCTTCCTCGGCGAGAATGCCGAGAACGGTCTGAACCAGATCTTCGTCTTCGTCAGCCTTCATGAGCAGATGCACTTCGACAGGGGATTCTTCACCTTCGTTCCAGACGTCTGCGATGATCAGGTGGACCGTTGGCGAATCGTCGCCGGTGGATGCGGTAGTGGAAGACATTGAGAATCTCTTAATATTGGGTTGCGTTTCGACTCGGATGTGTTTCAATAACGGCTCCGGGGCGTCAACGCTATGCTGCCACGCGAAAATGACGGTTTTGATCGCGAAATAAGTGCGATTTAGCGCTGATCACAGCGCAATAACCTGTCCGGCCAAGGCCGAAACGCCGGTTTCCTGCCCTTTGGCTAAGAAACTTGGCTCTGCTCCCTTGACGAAACGTCGCGAAAGACGTATCAGCAGCCCATCTGAGCCGATGTGAGACAGGCTTGTTCGGGACGACGCGTCCTGAAGTTCGTCTCAAACAGGGTTCGTTTTACGATCGAAATGCAATTTGCCGTTCGCATGAAGCGTCAGCTTCCTCTGCTTTTGTTCGGGGTGGTCACCGGTTGTCGTGACTTGTCCCGAATTCGTGCATCAGCATGGCGGTGAAACGGCCCATATGGGCGTGGATACGAGATTTTTTATAGAGGAAGGTTGTATGCCAACCGTAAACCAGCTTATCCGCAAGCCGCGCATTGCGCCGGTAAAGCGCAATAAGGTTCCTGCACTGCAGGCAAACCCTCAGAAGCGCGGCGTTTGCACCCGCGTGTACACGACGACCCCGAAGAAGCCGAACTCGGCTCTCCGTAAGGTTGCCAAGGTTCGTCTGACGAACGGCTTCGAAGTTATCGGTTATATTCCTGGTGAAGGGCATAACCTGCAGGAGCACTCGGTCGTCATGATCCGCGGCGGTCGCGTAAAGGACTTGCCGGGTGTGCGTTACCACATCATCCGCGGCGTTCTCGATACCCAGGGTGTCAAGAACCGCAAGCAGCGCCGTTCGAAGTACGGTGCAAAGCGTCCGAAGTAAGATTTTCCGGGGATACCGGCTGCCGCAAGGTGAGCTGAGCCCGATGTAATTGAAAGAAAAGACGAAATGTCTAGACGTCATAAAGCTGAGAAGCGTGAGATCAATCCGGATCCAAAGTTCGGCGATCTCGTTATCACGAAGTTCATGAATGCAGTCATGCTGCATGGCAAGAAGTCGGTTGCTGAAAGCATCGTTTACGGTGCGCTCGATTCAATCGAAGCCAAGGCAAAGTCCGAGCCGGTCGCGCTGTTCCATCAGGCGCTCGACAACGTAGCTCCGCACGTCGAAGTCCGTTCGCGCCGCGTCGGTGGTGCAACCTATCAGGTTCCGGTCGATGTGCGTCCAGAACGCCGCCAGGCACTTGCCATCCGTTGGCTCATCAATGCAGCTCGTGGCCGTAACGAGACGACAATGATCGATCGTCTTTCCGGTGAGCTGCTTGACGCTGCTAACAACCGTGGTTCTGCTGTGAAGAAGCGTGAAGACACGCACCGCATGGCTGAAGCCAACCGCGCCTTCTCGCATTACCGCTGGTAATCGTCGAAACCTATTCAAAGAGCGACTATCATGGCCCGCGAATACAAAATCGAAGACTACCGCAATTTCGGTATCATGGCTCACATCGACGCCGGTAAGACGACGATGACCGAGCGCATCCTGTTCTATACCGGTAAGAACCATAAGATCGGCGAAACCCACGATGGTGCGTCGACCATGGACTGGATGGAGCAGGAACAGGAACGCGGTATCACCATCACGTCCGCTGCTACGACCACGTTCTGGCAGGGTCAGGATGGCAAGAAGCGCCGCTTCAACATCATCGACACTCCGGGCCACGTCGACTTCACGATTGAAGTCGAGCGCTCGCTCCGTGTTCTCGACGGCGCAATCGCGCTGCTCGACGCCAACGCTGGCGTTGAGCCTCAGACGGAAACCGTGTGGCGTCAGGCTGAAAAGTACCACGTCCCGCGTATGGTCTTCGTCAACAAGATGGACAAGATCGGTGCTGACTTCTTCCGTTGCGTAGAAATGGTCGGCTCGCGTCTTGGCGCTGTTGCACTTCCGGTTCAGCTGCCGATCGGCGCTGAAAACGAATTCACCGGCGTTATCGATCTGATCGAAATGAAGGCCCTGACCTGGGACGGCTCCATCGGCGCTGCTGCCGAAGTTGGCGAAATCCCTGCAGACCTTAAGGATCAAGCTGAAGAGTACCGCGAAAAGCTCATCGAGCTGGCCGTGGAAATCGACGAAGCTGCAATGGAAGCTTACCTCGAAGGCACCATGCCAACGAATGAACAGCTCCGTGCACTGATCCGCCGTGGTACCATCGACGTTAAGTTCCATCCGGTTCTTTGCGGTACGGCGTTCAAGAACCGTGGCATTCAGCCGCTTCTCGACGCTGTTGTGGAATTCCTGCCGGCTCCGACCGATGTTCCTGCAATTAAGGGCATCGACGTCAAGACCGAAACGGAAACCACCCGTGAATCTTCGGATGAAGCACCGCTTTCGATGCTCGCATTCAAGATCATGAACGATCCGTTCGTTGGTTCGCTGACCTTCGCCCGTATTTACTCGGGCAAGCTGACCAAGGGCATTTCGCTCGAAAACACCGTCAAGGGCAAGCGTGAGCGCATCGGCCGTATGCTGCAGATGCACTCGAACAGCCGTGAAGACATCGAAGAAGCCTTCGCAGGCGACATCGTTGCTCTGGCTGGCCTCAAGGAAACCACCACTGGCGATACGCTCTGCGATCCGCTGAAGCCGGTTATCCTTGAACGCATGGAATTCCCGGATCCGGTTATCGAAATCGCGATCGAGCCTAAGACCAAGGCTGACCAGGAAAAGATGGGCATCGCGCTCAATCGTCTGGCTGCTGAAGATCCTTCGTTCCGCGTCAAGTCGGATGAGGAATCCGGTCAGACCATCATCGCCGGCATGGGCGAACTTCACCTCGACATTCTCGTCGATCGCATGAAGCGCGAATTCAAGGTTGAAGCAAACGTCGGTGCTCCGCAGGTTGCTTACCGTGAATCGATCACCCGTCAGGCTGAAATCGATTACACCCACAAGAAGCAGTCGGGTGGTTCGGGTCAGTTCGCTCGCGTGAAGATCATCTTCGAACCGCATGATGGCGACGATTTCATCTTCGAATCGAAGATCGTCGGCGGCTCGGTTCCGAAGGAATACATTCCGGGTGTCCAGAAGGGTATCGAAAGCGTCATGGGTGCGGGTCCGCTCGCCGGCTTCCCGATGCTCGGCGTGAAGGCCACCCTGATCGACGGCGCATACCATGACGTTGACTCGTCTGTTCTCGCCTTCGAAATCGCGTCCCGTGCAGCGTTCCGTGAAGGTGCGCAGAAGGCTGGCGCCCAGCTCCTCGAACCGATCATGAAGGTCGAGGTTGTTACGCCAGAAGATTACGTTGGTGACGTTATCGGCGATCTGAACTCGCGTCGCGGTCAGATTTCCGGCACCGAAGCCCGCGGCATCGCCACGGTCGTCAATGCAAACGTTCCGCTTGCCAACATGTTTGGCTACGTGAACTCGCTGCGTTCGATGTCCCAGGGCCGTGCACAGTACACGATGCAGTTCGACCATTATGAGCCGGTTCCGACGGCGGTCGCACAGGAAATCCAAAAGAAGTTTGCGTAACCGTCTAGGTTACGCTCCCAATCAAAAGAATGCCTGAGCAGGCTAAATTTACGGAGAGCTCAAATGGCAAAGAGTAAGTTTGAACGTACGAAGCCCCACGTTAACATCGGCACCATTGGTCACGTTGACCATGGCAAGACCTCGCTGACTGCGGCAATCACGAAGTTTTTCGGTGAATTCAAGGCGTATGACCAGATCGACGCTGCACCGGA
>JACGXE010000027.1 GCA_014138095.1 Ochrobactrum sp. RH2CCR150 | reverse complement strand
CCATCTTAATGCTATTACCAGTCATAATGTGAACAGTAGTCCTATCACTTATTTAAGTGGCAGAAACTGTCCGGGCAA
The DNA here is from genome assembly GCA_014138095.1 of Ochrobactrum sp. RH2CCR150. Classification (GTDB taxonomy): domain Bacteria; phylum Pseudomonadota; class Alphaproteobacteria; order Rhizobiales; family Rhizobiaceae; genus Brucella; species Brucella gambitense. The sequence continues at coordinate 25,075 of JACGXE010000027.1, read as the reverse complement.
TTAGGGGGCTATTCCAGTCTGAAACACAAGGCTGGCGGTATCGGTCGCGGCCTGCTTGTTGAGCTTGATCTGGTGTCCCGCGCCCGCATTGTTGAACAGGCTCGCCGTCGACGAAACCGCAAAGCGATTAACCGTATCCGGCACGCCGCCACCTGCCGGATTTCACAGCGCTCCGTCGAAAACCAGCAGCTTTGCTTCCGCTTTGATATAGGCCTGCCAGCCAATGGCGGGTTGAATGAACAGCCAGCCGTCGTCAATGAACGAGGCGATTGTACCTTCCTTGCCCGACCAAACGCCGGTCGCGGACGACGCTACGATGTAGCGCGCACCGGCAGAAGGCGTTGTCGGTGGTGCGGTCAGGGTACGCGACTTCACACTGAGGTTCACGACCGCATCCAGCAACTGCAATGCTTCATTATGCGTGACATGCTTCTGCGCCTGACTGGGCAGAATATAGGGAAGTTTCAGATTGGGTGTTTCGTCAATGTTCGGCTCCTCGAGTGATACTGCGAGGAGCCTAGTCTTGGTGAACCGCGCGGGGATAAGTGCCGGTCAACTGCCGCGATAGGTCGAATAGGACCACGGACTGACGAGCAGAGGTACGTGATAATGCCCATCTACATCCGCCACGGCAAACCGGATCGGAATGAGATCGAGGAATGGCGGATTGGCCTGATCGGCCCCGCGCCCTTCAAAATACTCCGCCACATGGAATTGCAACTCGTAGATACCGACCTGCATATCGTCGCCGGTCAGGAGTGGGGCATCAGTGCGGCCATCCAGATTGCTGACAACGCGCTTGATCAGTTCCGGTGCGCCCTTGCTGATCCGGTAAAGCTCAATGCGCATTGCCGCAGCCGGGCTGCCATGTGCTGTGTCGAGAACGTGCGTGGAGAGTCTACCCATATTACCCCTCGATAAACTTCAGGCTGGTTTTGCCGACTGGATGCGGAAAACGACATCCGGGAAGAAATATTCTTCCAGATTATCCTCCTTGCCAGCACGGTCGACGATGAGAAAATCCGATCTCTGCTCAAGCGCCAGAAGCGGATGATGCCAGACATTCTTGAGATAGTTGACACCCTGATCGGGCTTGGCAAGAAAAACGCGCGGACGCCCGGGCTTGCCATCCGCATCTTCGGCCACCACGACCAGAAACGGACGCCGTTCCAGCGGAATGAAGGCCTGCGAGCCGAAGGGATGACGCTCCATCATGACGATATCGATGGGCGCTTCAAAGGACTGGCCGCGGAAAATATTGATCAGCACGCGCGCTTCCGTGCCATCTGCCTCAACCCGGGCCAGATCATGAAAACGCTCGGTGGAACCATTGTTGATGAGACGTCGCTCCGCCCCTTCAACCTCGATGACATCACCGAAAGGTGCGAATGCCTGCTTGGTCAGCGGCTCTACCGCCAGCGTCTCAACCTTCAACTTTGCCTCCCACAAATCAGAACAGGAGGATGACAAAGCGTCGTCCGGCGCCACTTGTCAATCGCGAAGCAGTTTCAACGAGATATGAATAAAGGCCAGACGTCATCCGGCCTTCACAGCCATTGGAAGATGGATTTGACAATCATGCGCTGTTGCGCGTGTCACTTCTTCTTTGAAAAGCCGTAGAGCGCTGAAAAGCCCAAGAGCGCAACTGCCTGCACCGACATGATCATATAGATGAAATCAACCTTCACCCCGGAAGCAATAGCAAGGAGAGCCGTCGCGATCAAGCCAAACGAAATGAACGAGAATATTCGGGCCAGTTGTTTGGTTTGACGAGATTCGGCGGCGAGCGATGCGGTAGCGACGCGTGACTTGGCTCTATGCGGCATATCCAACTCCTGAACGTGATGAATACGATTTCCGAATTTCGAACGCACAACCGTCTGGCGATACTTGCCGTTGCAGTGTCTGAATCGAAAAGGCGATAGGTCTTGGCGAAAATGGTGATTTCGAGAACCGGAGCGGAATGTACTTTTGGGTACATGAGCACCGGAAGCGTAGAAATTACCATTTGCAGCCCGGCATGGCGACTTTTGGATCAGACACTCAGACAGTTAACGTTTGAAATCCGACTATATAAGTCCTATGCCGTTTCGACAATGACACCACAGATAAATTGGAAGTGACTTCCATGGCGCTTGTTTTCGACAGCAGTTTCTCTCCTGAATATGGGAAGCCGGTTGAGCTAAGTAAAGGGATTGTCCGCCTGACGGTCAACAATCCGAGCGCCTTCACCTTTCATGGCACCAACAGCTATATTGTCGGCCATGACACGCTTGCGGTGATCGATCCGGGGCCCGTCGATGAGGCTCATTATCGTGCCTTGCTCGCCGCCATTGCGGGACGTCCTGTCAGCCATATTTTTGTCAGCCACACCCATCGCGATCACTCGCCGCTGGCCGAGCGGCTCAAGAACGAGCTTGGCGCGAAGACGGTCGCCGAAGGCCCGCACCGGCCTGCCCGCCCCTATCATGCGGGTGAGGTCAATGCGCTTGGAGCCAGCGCCGACACGGATTTCGCGCCCGATATTGTGCTCGCAGATGGAGGAACCGTCGAAGGCGATGGTTGGGCGCTGGAGGGCCTCCACACACCGGGCCATGCCGCGAACCACATGGCTTTCGGGCTGAAAGGCACAGATATCCTGTTTTCAGCCGATCATGTGATGGCTTGGGCAACCTCCATCGTGGCACCGCCGGACGGCTCGATGAGCGATTATATGGCCTCGCTCGAAAAACTGCTGGCCCGGGAAGATCATGTCTACTTGCCCGGCCATGGTGGCGCAGTGACCAAGCCCGCAGCCTTTGTACGCGGGTTGCGTGCCCACCGCAAAATGCGCGAACGCGCCATTTTCGAGCGGATCATTCAGGGCGACCGCACCATAGGCGACATGGTGAGAGCGATCTATCGCGATACCGATCCGCGCCTGCATGGCGCAGCAGCCCTTTCGGTGCTGGCGCATCTGGAAGATCTGGTCGGGCGCGGTGAGATCGTGACCGATGGAGACCCATCGCTCGACGGCATCTACCAGCCAGCTTAAGCCGCCCTATTCAACATCGGCAGGCGCCTTGTTCACTTCGCCTTCCAGGCTTCCTAGAAAATCGGTGATAAAGGCCGCGTTCTGCCCCATATCGCGCTTGCCGTAGCGCGAGAGCGAGCGGATATCGACATAGGTGGTTTCGCCTTCATCCAGCAGCCGGATGACGATATCGCTTTTGAGGCCGAGAATGAAACTATGCGCGGTCGCCACAAAACGGGTAGCGCTCTCCTCCGGCGACGGCGCATCCTTGGCGATCACCTGCCAGCCGAAACTCTTCAATACGGTTTGCACGCCCTGCGCCACGCGGTCGGGCGCTGCATCATAGCGGCGGCCCAGCACATCGGGATAGGCGGTGAGCTGCGTCAGCGCATCGCCGCTGACTGTCGGCGTCAGCGGGTTCATCCATTGCAGGCGATGCGGCATATTGGTGGGAAACTGCGGCGGTGTATCGAAATCGGTCGAGATATCATAGAGCGCTGGCGAGCTGATCCAGAGAACGCCCAGCAAGCCAAGCGGCACCAGCACGATGCAGGCAAACATGCAGCCCGTGAAAGACCGCGCCCCGCCCTTGTCGCCATTGACCCAGAGATTGCGAAAACCCTTGGCTGCGCAAAGCAGCGCCAGCAGGGCAAGAACGCCGCTCAATCCGGCGGCCAGAACAAAATCAGGCGTTTCGAGCTTCCAGAAGCGGTGCAGCAGAAAAGCTAATACCAGCAGCACGGCGGCAAAGACACCAAACCGCAAGGCCCAGACCGCAGAACGCGACTGCCGCCGCTGATAGCGAAGTTTTCTCATACAGATTCCTAGAAGCACATCCCGAAAAGTGCAAAGCGGTTTTCGGATCAGATGTGCGTGAAAACCAAAACGTCAGAATCCCAAAACGGCCACAACATTCAGCCATGCTTATGAATAGCAGAGAGATTCAACCCCGGCAAAACATCCAGCTGTACAGTCGTGCATATTCGTCTTTACTGGCCAAAAAGGCACACGCAATACGCGATCAAGCCACACTGAAAACGCATGAAGTGTAAGCCACTTCCGGATCATTATTGCCGCCTAACAGAAAAAAGCGAGGTAAATCAATCAAAAGAGCATTGCAGCAACTTCTAATGAAGGGCATGATCAATTATTAGGGGGCTTTTTCGGATTCGTCGGAGAGGACGGAATGAACCACGCGCCTGAAAACAGTGCCCACGGGATTGGCACCACGACCCAGTCGGGCAGCGCCGAAGAAAGCGCCCAGACGAGTCTTGAAGCGAGCACGATGACGCTCGAGGCCGTCGAGCTGGAGTTTGCGCTCGGCGCTATTGATGTGCTGATCGAGGGGTTCGACGCAGCACTTGCCAAGGCTGCGGAACGTGTCGGCGGCGAAGTTCTTTTCAACATGCCGGCACTCGACACAAGCGAAGCCCAGCGCATCGGCGCAATCGCCATTGCGGGTCAGCCGCAGGATCAGGTGATTTTTGTCACGCTGCGCAATGACGGCACAACATTGTCTGTCGAACCGCCAAAAGGCGAGAATGCCCTTTTCGAAAGCCTTGGCCGCAACTATGCCGCCGTCATGAAAAGCCTGTCACCCAAAGAACAGACGAACGGCGGCTGATCGAAGCGCATATGTGCAAAGCCAAATGGGTCCATTTGGCCAGATGCACTATTTCCCCGTATCCACCTTCGCTTTCACCTTTTCCGCGACAGGCTTTTTCGCTGCCGGAACACCAGCCTGAAGATTATGCTCAGGCACCGGGTTCAGCGTCATCGACGTTTCGACATCGCGCAGCAGCACAAATTTCATGCCCTTTGCCTTCAATGCCACTATGCCCTTGGCAACGCCCTCGCCTGCCGAGCGTGTCGGCTGATTGACATGCGAGATGATCACATCGCCGTCGCGCGCTGCCGAAATCCGCCGCGCCACTGTCGGCGCCAGCAGCGAAGCGCCCTGATCGCCATTCAGCGAATAACCGCCGATCTTGTAGCCAAGGCTTGTGGCCAACGCCACGGCGTCGGTTGAATAGCGAGCCGTGGCATCGCGATAAAATTGCGGCTTTGGCGCACCAGCCCCGACAATTGCGGTCGATCCGCCCTCAATTTCCGAGCGAACGGCATCCAGCGACCCTGCGGTCTTGATGCCATACATGGTCGGCGCATTGGTGATAGCCGGAATATGCATGGCGCCGTGGTCTTCAATCGCGAACAGATCGGGATTGGCCTTCATCACAGCAAAAGCTTCGGGATTCTGTTTCAACCAGCGCCCCGTCACAAAAATCGTGGCGGGAATGCGCTCCTTGACCAGCGTATCGAGAATGCGGTGATCCGTCTTGCCCATACAGGCATCGAGCGTCAGCGCCACTTGCGGCGCAGCAAACCCGCCCCGCGCTATGCGCAGCTGCGGTTCGACAATACGAATCTTTTCCGGCTTTGCCGCATCCTGCGGTGAAACCTCGACAGCGCCTGCCGCGCTGCACATGAAAAAAAGCGCGGCCCCCGCCGCAGAAATGAAACGACGCATGGCCCGTTCTTCTGAAAGTGTAAATTTCGAAGGATTTTAATACGTCGGGTAATATTGTCCAGTGGGCCGCTCCGCTTACAGCAGACCGGCACGCTAACCATTTGGATTATGGATACTTTCCCTGCTCACTGCAAGTGCGGAAACCAGCCCGTCAGGCTGATTTCCTACTGATTTTGCCGCAAAAGCGCCCCTATTTCTCCGGGGCGCTTTCTTTGATGTTACGCCTTGCGCACTGCGGCCTGTGCCGCTGCCAGCCGGGCAATCGGCACGCGGAACGGCGAGCAGGAGACATAATCGAGCCCGGTCTTTTCGCAGAAAGCAATCGACGATGGATCGCCGCCATGCTCGCCGCAAATGCCGAGCTTGATCTTGTCGCGCGTCTTGCGTCCGCGTTCGGCAGCGATCTGCACCAGTTCGCCCACGCCATCCACATCGAGCGACACGAACGGATCCTGCTCCACCACACCGCGCTGCTGATAGGTGGTGAGGAAGCCTGCCGCATCATCACGCGAAATGCCGAAAGTGGTCTGGGTCAGGTCGTTGGTGCCGAACGAGAAGAACTCTGCCGTTTCGGCAATTTCTGCTGCCCGCAGGGCGGCACGCGGCAGTTCGATCATCGTGCCGACCATATAGTCGATCTTGACGCCCGCTTCCTTCATGACGTCCTGCGCCACGGCATCAATGCGTCCCTTGACGAAATCCAGCTCCGCCTTGAGGCCGACCAGCGGCACCATGACTTCCGGCACGACTGGCTCGCCGGTCTTCTTGCCTGCTTCAACGGCAGCCTCGAAAATCGCCCGCGCCTGCATTTCCGCAATTTCCGGGTAGGAAATTGCCAGACGGCAGCCGCGATGGCCGAGCATGGGGTTAAACTCGTGCAGGCTTTCGGCACGCTCGCGCAGCTTCACTGCATCCACGCCCATGGAGCTGGCCACTTCGGCAACTTCCTCATCCGTATGCGGCAGGAATTCATGCAGCGGCGGATCGAGCAGACGGATCGTGACCGGCAGTCCCTTCATGATTTCGAACAGCTCGGCAAAGTCCGAACGCTGCATCGGCAAAAGCTTGGTCAGCGCTGCGCGGCGGCCCTCTTCATTGTCGGAGAGGATCATTTCACGCATCGCAACGATACGGCTTCCGTCAAAGAACATATGCTCGGTGCGGCAAAGGCCAATGCCTTCCGCGCCGAAAGACCGCGCCGTACGGGCATCGGCAGGGGTTTCCGCATTGGCGCGCACCTTCATGCGGCGCTGGCGGTCGGCCCATTCCATCAGCTGGCCGAAATCGCCGGAAAGCTCGGGTTGAAGCATGGCCACTGCGCCTTTCAGCACCTGCCCGCTCGAACCGTCAATGGTGACGACATCACCCTTCTTGAAAGTCTGCCCGGCAGCCAGCATGGTGCCGTTGCGATAATCGACGCGCAGTGAACCTGCACCCGAAACGCAAGGTTTGCCCATGCCGCGCGCCACGACCGCCGCATGGCTGGTCATGCCGCCGCGTGTGGTCAGAATGCCTTCTGCCGCATGCATGCCGTGAATGTCTTCCGGGCTGGTCTCGATACGGACCAGAATGACCTTGCGGCCTTCCGATTTTGCCTGTTCGGCATCTTCCGACGAGAAGACGATTTCACCTGTCGCAGCACCCGGCGAGGCAGGCAGGCCCTGCCCCACAATCTGGCGCTCGGCACGAGGATCGATGGTCGGGTGCAACAGCTGATCCAGCGCTGCCGGATCGATACGCAGCACGGCCTCTTCTTCGGTGATCAGCCCTTCACCAGCCATTTCGACCGCCATCTTCAAAGCAGCCTTGGCGGTGCGCTTGCCGGAACGGGTTTGAAGCATCCAGAGCTTGCCGCGCTCGATGGTGAATTCCAGATCCTGCATGTCGCGATAATGCTGTTCCAGACGGTCCGCGACTTTCAGGAACTCGGCAAAGGCTTCCGGCATCACCTTTTCAAGTGACGGCTTGTCGGAACCGGCAGCGATACGCGCTTCCTCGGTGATGTTCTGTGGCGTGCGAATGCCTGCCACCACGTCTTCGCCCTGCGCATTGACGAGGAATTCGCCGTAAAGCTTCTTCTCGCCGGTCGACGGGTTGCGGGTGAAGGCCACGCCCGTGGCGGAGGTCTCGCCCATATTGCCAAACACCATGGCCTGCACATTGACCGCCGTGCCCCAGGCCGCCGGAATGCTGTGTAAGCGGCGATAGGTGATAGCGCGCGCATTCATCCAGCTGGAGAAAACTGCGCCGATGGCGCCCCAGAGCTGCTCGTGCGGGTCCTGCGGGAAAGGCTGACCCAGCTCTTCCTCGACCTTGGCCTTGTAGAGCGAGATGACATCTTTCCAGTCTTCGGCCGTCAGCGCCGTGTCGACATCGACAGCGAGATCGTCCTTCTTGTCTTCAAGAATTTCTTCGAAGAAACCATGATCGACGCCCAGCACCACATCCGAATACATCTGGATGAAACGACGGTAGCTGTCATAGGCGAAACGCTCGTCACCGGCTTCCCGGGCGATGGCCTGCACGGTCTCATCATTGAGGCCGAGATTGAGCACCGTATCCATCATGCCGGGCATGGATGCCCGCGCGCCGGAACGAACCGACACGAGCAACGGCTTGTCGGCATCGCCGAAATTGCGACCAGTTACCCTGGCGATATGGGAAAGCGCTGAACGCACCTGCTCGTCCAGTTCGGACGGATAATTGCGGTCGTGGTCGTAATAATAGGTGCAGACCTCGGTGGTGATCGTAAAGCCGGGCGGTACGGGCAGACCAAGGCTACTCATCTCAGCCAGGTTCGCTCCTTTGCCGCCGAGGAGATTGCGATCACTCGCAGCGCCCTCTGCCTTGCCGTCGCCGAATGTGTACACCCACTTCGCCATTATGGCCTCCCTTTATGCAGGACCGGTTCATAAAAGGCTTGCAACAATTGCAAGTACTCTCAGAACCTGCTTCCCGTTGCTTATGCGATCCGCAAGGCCGCTGCCAACCAAAAAAGACAAGCCGCGACAATAGAATCGATTAGAGAAGGATCGGTGGGTGAGCGAATTGGTTTTATTGGCCAGACGGTTCGGAAGTAATAACAATTTTGAAGCGACCGCCCATAATATCCCAGCTGACATCCGAGAACCGGGCAGCCATGTTGGCGCCGAAGTCGAGCAGTCGCTTGAAGCTTGACATTTTGTGGCCGCATGCTTGATCTCGGCGAAATTGCCCGCAGTGCGATGGCTTCCTATGGACATAAGCGCTTCACTTTGGCGGCACGTTCAATGTCTCGGGTGGGAAAATTTAGCAAGAAGAAACCGTACGTCCAATCTAAATATACTCGACCGTATTACTATCAGCATTCACGCGTCCAGCTACAAAGTGATAAAAACGATGACAAGCTTCCTAAGTAATCGATTTCAAAGTGAAGCCCTGGCGGCATTCGCTGTTCGTGAAATTCTCGAAAAGCCGCTTGTGGGTGAAACATCGCAGTCTCGCATCAAACAGATCGGACTGGTAAACATCCTCTACATGATGCATCAAACCCATGAACCATTGACCCTTGCAAGCGTGATGAACTGCACCGGAATGACGCGCGGGGGTGTCATTGAGACGATGGCCGCTCTGGTGCAGCGCGGCATACTCACACAGACGCTGGGCAAGAACTCTATGGGGAGAGGCACAGCTCGGCAATTCCAGTTTTCGCCCGAGGTATTTTCACAAATTCGCTCTACAGTCTGACTAATACAATTATTATTAGCGTTGAACATCGCACGATCTGCCGATCCCCTTCAAGAGAATTGCTGTCGATTTCAATCCGCAGTTCTTAACGGGTCTTTACCGTTTCTTGAAAGGGAGTTTCGTTTGCCGGCTGCCAATGGATCTCGGTCAAAGTAGATGTTACCAAGGAAATGTAACCGGAAAGGACCGTCAAAATACCATAGAAATCGAGCATGTTTCGCGCCGAAACCCAAACTATGATGCCGCTATCTGCGGTTTTGATTGCGGCTTTGCCACCGGGTAGGGAGTAAAAAGTCGCACATCCTGCGTGGAATACCGAACTGCACAAGGGCCTCACCTTTTCTTCTATTTTTTCGGAGACCCTCGCTGGATCCAGTGAATGGATAAAGGCTTCCACATTCGTTTCCTGCATGGGATATCCCTTTCCAATGATGAATAGCTGGATCATTCGTAAAGCCGACTATATTCCTAATTCATCTGCCTTTTTCTTCGCATTTTTCCCAAACGTCTCGACTGCATTAATCAGGTTGAAATCAAATTGCGTCTGAAAATATGCATGCAACGACACGAAACTCTTAAACCCCTCTTCATCTTCGAGTGGGACTAAGATCCCCGTTGCCAATCGGAATTGTTTTAGAAACTGGAGAAACCCCTGACCACGAGGATCTCGATACCGATCGAATGTGCTGTCCCAGATGAATGCGCGGCTGCCCCCAATGATGTGTGGTAGAAGGACGTCGTTCTCAATCCAGTTCTGGCGCTTATATTCCCTCATGACATCCAGCGGGATGGTGGAGTAAGTAGGATCAAGCAATAGTGCCTCTTTGGTCGACTTATGACATGAAAGCATGACTGCATCGAACCCGAGAACCGTACAGCCTCGATCCAACGCAGCAAAAAGTTCCACTGGGGTATGAGCCTCCTTAATCCACTCGTCGACTTTTTGAAGGATTTTTTCCAGATGGGGGCGACTGACACCCCGACTTGGTCCTCGTAAGCCCGTTCTTGCGTTCAAATCATCCTTGCTATCGATCGCAGATGCTTGCTTATCTTCAATGGTCAACCAATGTAGCCTGTCGAAGAGCGGAAGCTCAGACTGGCGAATGGCTTTGACAACCGTGTGTGTCTTGTTCGAGGCCTCTAGCTTGATACGCGAATTTTTTAGATGAGTTTTTACTGTTGTTTCCGCGATGCCTAGTATAACTGAAATTTCCCATTGTGTTTTTCCCTCTGCCGTCCAGTAAAGCACATTTCTCTCCTGCTCGGTCAGTACTCTTCGAGAAAAGAGCCTATATCTTCCGTCACTTTGCAACTTTTGCGCCTCAAACTGGACGAATGATATTGAAGCCGAACCGACTGGATGTGTTCAGCCGTTCATCTTTTTATTTAACCGCAGTAAAAAAGAAAAATTTCCAATTTTATTCGGTCGAATATCGATCTTTCTACTTATTAGAATTACCGTCCGAAACAGCGCGATTGCAAGTCCAGCAGAAGCGTTTGATTACTATAATAGGTGGCCACACAAAGCGTTATCTGGATTGCTATTGATTATGAGATTAACCGCTATTTTTGCCCGAAATTTGCGACTTTATCGCCAGCAATCCGGCCTCACCCAGGAACGTCTGGCCGAGTTCGCTGGCCTTGACCGAAATTTCATTGGCAAGCTTGAGCGTGAGGAGTGCTCGCCCACTCTCGATACGATCGAAGCTCTTTCCTTGGCCATGCAGATCAGCGCCGAGCGTCTCATTGACCGGAACGTACCAACCAAAGAAAAAAACAACACGGCTTCATAGATTTTCTATTATTTATCAATCTTTTGATTACGGCGCAGAAGATCATCGAGGTCGACACCAAGCGCCTCAGAAAGCTGTACGAGCGTCAAAATAGTCGGGTTACGCTTACCCGCCTCCAACCCACTTATATAAGCGCGCGTCGAGGTCAAGCGGAACGCCAGTTCTTCTTGTGTCAAACGGCGTTCCCGCCGGATTCTGAGAACGTTGAGTCCAATGACCGAGCGTATATCCATGCCGCGACGGTCGCAGGGGCGTACATTATATGACGACACACTATAGTGAACATTCTGCTTGACACCGAGACGATCCGAGGACTTTAATGTTCATTAAATGGAACGCTGTTCTTATAATAGGAACACTTGATGAGTAACAATCTCTCACTAGAAAAAGGTTTGCTAATCCTCGGCTTGCTCAAGGACACTCCTGAACCACTGGGGGTCCGAGAAATTGCTCGACGACTAGAATTGACCCCGTCTGTCGCCCAAAGGCTCCTGAACACATTGGCCGCGCAAGGATATGTGGAACAGGAAAATGGTCGCCGCTATCAGATCGGCTATGCAGTGCTTGGGCTCGCGCAACATGTTTTCCAACGAGATCGGCTGTTGGTGCTCGCGGAAAAGGAACTCAAGGAGCTAGCGGCCGGAGGCTGTTTCAACGGCTTCCTCGGCGTCAGGCGAGGATTAGTCGGCATCTATGTGCTTGCCGTACAGTCCGACAGCCCGGTCGTTATTCGAGCTCATCCCGGTGAAGCGATGATGCTCCACTCGACCGCACTCGGCAAAGCGTTGCTGTTCGGTATGAGCGACACGATGATTTCGGAGTTACTTGGCCGCGAACCGCTCAAGCGCCTCACCGAACGAACAGTCGTGGAAGTGGATAAATTGGTCGAGCAACTGCGTCTTAGCCGCTCGCTCGGCTATGCCACGGCCATCTCGGAAAACCTCGAGGGCGTCATCTCGGTTGGCGCTCCGATCTATGATGCTGCCGGCTTTGTAACAGCTGCTCTCAGCATCGCATTTCCACGCGCGGTCTATCCAAAAGTTAAAATCGGCGATGTTGCACGAAGCGTCACTGCAGCTGCGCACCGCGTATCGACTGGATTAGGCTTCGACGGAAAGTACATTTCAGAGGAGGAAGAGATACCTAATGTTGTTACATGAAGAGCGTCTCCACGCCATGATGACGAAGCATGACCTGGCCGCTATCGTGGCCACCTCGCCAGAAAACGTTCTATACTCAAGCGGATTTTGGTGTCTGCCACAGTGGATCAGGCGCGGCCCACAGGCCTTTGCGCTTCTCACATCGGAATCCACTACCCCGTCTTCAATTGTCATAACAGGAACATCTACACTTGATCTTCTTGCTGATCAGGATGTGCAAACAAAAGTTCGCCGGTTTGGTTCTTTCACCGTCGACATAGAGCCATCTGCGAAACTCGACACTGTAAGCTTGAGACAGGAAAAGCTCTTCAAACAGCCCGACGAGGGCAATGCGCTCGATGCTCTTGTGGCGGAAATCCGTTCACTGAAATTGACTAAGGCGCGCATCGGTATCGATGAAGTCGGACTGCTGCCCGGTGACATGGAAAAACTTCAAGGCAAGTTGCCCGACGTCACCTGGATTACTGCCGCAGCAATATTTAGATGGATACGCGCCATCAAAACCACAGAAGAAATTGAGCGTCTCGCGACCATTGGCGCGATCACCGAAAGATCCATTACGGCGGCGCTCGCTATCGCAGGCGTTGGCGTGACAGAACGCGATTTTGCCAGAGCGTTTCATTGCCGAACGATTGTGGAAGATGGTTTTCCTGTTTTGGGGTGCATCGGCTTTGGAGAGCGTAGCGCGCTCATGAACGTTCAGCCTTCGGATCGTCGTCTTGAAGACGGTGACATAATCCGCTTCGATGTCGGGGGCCATTTTAAGCATTATCGCGCAGACATTGCACGAAATGTTAGCTTCGGCGAACCATCACAGGACATTCAAACCAAATACAACGCTTTGAATCGTGGCGTTCAGCGCGGCATAGAGCAAGTTCGTCCTGGCATTGTAGCGTCGAAAATTTTTGACATTGTTGTCGATACGGTCCGCAAGGAGGGCATTCCTCACTACCAACGCAGTCACGTTGGGCACGGAATCGGCCTGGATGGATATGATATTCCGCTTCTTTCTGCCGGCAGCGGCGATATTCTCGAAGAGGGAATGGTTCTCTGTATCGAGACGCCCTATTACGAATTGGGACATGTTGGCCTTCAAGTCGAGGACATGCTCGTCGTCCGTTCGACCGGCGCGGAAATGCTGACCAACAATGGCGACAGTCTTATGGTGCTGTGATGACACACCAGATAGTAGCATATTCCTGTTATCGATGCGGCAGCGAATTTCCAATCGATATGCCAATCGATTCACGCGGTTGCCCTTCATGTCTGGACACCGCTCCTTCAAATTTGAGAGTTTTTTATCGCGCGCCATTTCCGGCAACATTCATAAACAAGGGAAGGTTCGATCTACCGTCGCTTTGGCGTTATTCTGAAAGGCTCCCTTTCGATGAAAGTCGAGCAATCTCGCTTGGTGAAGGTTTAACGCCACTCCTTCGCTCTGAACGGATTGGGGCCGCAATCGCCGTGCCCCACTTTTTCATCAAGAATGAGGGCTACAATCCGACCTGGTCACACAAGGATCGGTTCTCAACCGTAGCAGTTACGGCCGCAGTAGAGGCAGGTGCACCCGTCGTCGCGACGAGTTCAAGCGGAAATGCTGGCGCATCGCTGGCGGCCTATGCCGCGCGTGCGGGCTTAGAATGCGTCGTTGCGACCATTGCCGGTTCTGCGGGTCCCATGCTCTCGCAAATCCAAAAGTATGGCGCAAAAATCGTACCCTTTGAAAACAAGCAGGACCGCTGGCCATTTCTTGCCGAGGGCGTCCAACGCTATGGCTGGTTTGTGACATCACCTTATAGGCATCCAGTTGTTGGCAGCCATCCGATCGGCATCGAGGGTTACAAAACCCTCGCCTACGAAATTATCGAACAGTTTCAAGGGAACGTGCCAGACTGGTGTGCTTTTCCGGTCTGCTACGGAGACGCAATTGCGGGTGCCTGGCTCGGTTTTCGTGAGTTGATGACATGTGGAATGATATCCCGGATGCCGAGGCTTCTCGCGGCGGAAGCGCATGGCTCTCTCGCACAAGCGCTTGAAACGGAAGTTGATCTAATCCCCGACATGCCCGCTTCTTTCAACGCACTCGCCATATCAGTCGGAGCAACACGGAGCACGTATCAAGCTCTCAATGCACTACGCGCTTCAAACGGCATCGCCGTTCCAGTCAGCAATGACGGCCTGATTGCGTTTCAAGAGCGAATAGCCGCCACTGAGGGCACATTCCTTGAGCTTTCCTCCGTGATGCCTGTGGCTGCTGTTGCGACAGCGCGGCATCAAAACATAATCCGAGAAGACGAAAGTGTCGTCGCGATTGTCACCGCCTCCGGCCTGAAAGACATCGACAAATCTGTTTCAAGCAAGGTTCTCCCACGATTCACCAGCATCGATGATGCCTTCAGGCATTTCGCCAACTAGCAAGGAATTACTCATACGCAAGTCGCCCAACAATTAAATTGAAAGGGAACGAACATGAGACGACGGGAATTTCTGGCCATGACGGCCTTATTTATTGGATCAGGCCCACATTTGGCATGGTCAGCTTCGAAAGCTTACCCCGCCAATAATCCAATGCTGATCGTCGGTTTTGCAGCAGGTGGTGCGGGCGATATCGCGTCTCGTGTCGTGACAAATTACGTAAAACAGAATCGTGGTCTCGTTGCCATGCCGGATTTCCATCCGGGTGCGGGAGGGACAATCGCAACCGACCAGGTTCGCAGAGCATCACCCGATGGCTCAATATTGTCGCTATATTCGGCCAGTCCGGTACTGGTTGCACCTCATCTGCAGAACGTACCTTACGATACTACAAAAGACTTCACCTTTATTGCGAGCTATGCAGGCATCTCCGTGCCCTGTTTCGTACGCAAAGATAGTCCCTACGAGACTTGGGACCAATTGCTGGATTTTTGTCGCAAGAACCCGTCAAAGCTGAAATGGGCGACCGCGGCACCGCGAGGGCTTGCTCATATTGCGACCGATGCAGCGTTTCGCCAGGAGAAAGCGACAGCAACATTCGTCCCCTTTCGGGGAGGTGCCGATGCCGTGACCGCACTTCTTGGCGGTCACATCGACATGGTCGTGTCATCAGATTTCGGCCCCCATTTGGCAGCCGGATCGGTGCAACTATTGGCCGAAACCAGTCCAAACCCGAAAGCGAGCCCAGAAGGCATCGTGAGTTTTGCAGAACGGGGCTATCCTATCGCAGTCCCAGCATCGTATGGCCTGTTCGGCCCCGCAGGACTGTCTTCTGAAATCGTCTCCTGGTGGGAGGAAGCCATTGAGGAAATGGTGGCAAGCCCAATGTATGCTGATTTTTTGAAGCTGATTAATGGTTATACGTTGTTCCAGAAGAGCGAAGAATTCACACGCATGGTCAAGGAAGGATACACCAGTATCGGGCATCAGATTGACGAAATGGGGGCACACCTATGAACCCGTCTCGTTTTGTTCCCTACACGCTATCTACAATCGGGCTCGGTGCTGCGGCGAGCGGCTTGAGTATGCATCTTTGGGAGAATGGGGAGCCCGCAGCGGGACTGTTTCCATTTCTGGCTTCTCTGCTACTGATTGTCACCAGTTTGCTTTGCACAATGCAAATTTCGTCCAGCGAAGATCCAATCGAGATTCAACGTGTCGTCGCCTATTGCGTAGCACTGGCTCTTTTCTGCGTCTTTCTGGAATTTCTCGGCTTTGTAGCGGCCGCGTTTTTATTCCTCGCAGGGGTTTTTCTGTTCATTGAACGGATAAGGTGGCAAATATCGGGATTTTTTGCAGCCGCCGTGGCTATAGCAACCTGGCTTCTTTTTGAAATCCTTCTCTCCGTTCCCCTACCACATGGCGTCTGGATACTGTGATGCTGGATTCTCTTTCCCAACTCATCATGGGCCTCGGCATTGCGCTCGAGCCAACCAATATCGCCGTGGCTTTTTTGGGCGCAGCATTGGGTACGGCCGTAGGTGTCCTTCCTGGTCTGGGTCCATCGGCAACGGTCAGCTTGTTATTGCCCATTACCATGGCACTCGACCAAACAAGCGCAATTATCCTGCTTGCTGGTATCTATTACGGATCGCAATATGGTGGTTCTATAACCTCCGTCCTAATGCGGGTTCCCGGAGAGGCCTCAAGCGTGATGACGTGCTTTGACGGCTATCCGATGGCCAAACAAGGCCGAGCCGGTGCTGCGCTAGGCATCAGTGCATTTGGGAGTTTTATTGCAGGAATTTCCGCAACACTGGCAATCGCAATCGTTGGGCCAGCCTTCACAACAGTTGCACTCGCATTCGGGCCTGTCGAGAAGTCAGCAATTGTCCTGTTGGGTCTCGTGCTTGCCGCAAGCGTTGGTGAAGGACCGCGTATCCGTGCGTGGACGATGGTGGCGCTGGGTCTTCTTCTTTCAACTGTCGGCGTCGATCTAATTTCTGGGCAAGAGCGATTCACCTTTGAAATCAGCTATCTGCGCGACGGTTTCAACATCGCCATACTGGCCATGGGTCTGTTTGGAATGAGCGAGGTTTTGACGCTCATCCAGCGCAAAGAAGCGCACGAAACAACTAAAATGCCCTCTTATCGGCTACGCGACCTTCTGCCGAATCGTGACGACTGGAAAGCCTCAGGCGGACCAATCGCGCGCGGCACAATTCTCGGTTTTTTCCTAGGCCTGCTGCCCGGTGGCGGTGCACTCGTCGCCGGATTTGCAAGTTACCTCATGGAGAAAAAACTCTCCCGCTCACCTGAGCGGTTTGGCAAAGGGGCGATAGAAGGCGTCGCTGGGCCAGAAAGTGCCAACAATGCTGCTGCACAGGCGAGCTTCATTCCTATGCTATGTCTCGGCATTCCTGCCAATGCAGTAATCGGCATCATCATGGGAGCGCTCCTGATGCAAAATGTCGTCCCCGGGCCGCAGATTATCACCGAGCATCCACAACTTTTCTGGGGTATCGTCGCCAGCATGTTGATCGGAAACGCCATGCTCGTCGTACTCAACGTCCCTCTGATCCGCATTTTTGTCCTTTTGCTAAAAGTTCCTCAGACAGTCCTGGCTCCACTTATCGTCTTGTTTTGCGTGATAGGGGCGTTCAGCCTGAGCAATAGCATGTTCGACGTCGGCGTCGTGATCGGATGTGGATTTGTAGCCTATGGATTACGTAGGGCTGGCTTCGATATGGCGCCTCTTCTGCTGGCATTTCTGCTTGGCTCCCTTCTTGAGGAAAATCTACGGCAGAGCCTTATTCTCGGCGAAGGCAGCCCGTTGATTTTCGTCGAGAGCCCGATCAGCATCTGTCTGATCCTATTCACGCTGACTATCCTGATCGTACCTTTGCTCAAGAACATCGGGGGCTGGCTCGTCCGTCGCCCCTCCTGAAAAATATGCCGTGATAGCAAAGAAGGCGTCGCGGCATCTTCGAGCACTCAACCACGTTCCCAACTCAATTAAGCGCGGCCCATATTCTGCAAGCCAATCATATGTGACCGCAATGAGAGAGCGAATATGAAGCACGAATATCTCAAGACGATCGAACGACGGCTGCTGTGGCTGTCACATTGGATGATCCATCACGCAAACCACATCCGCCCAAAGGAGGATGGAATTAAAGTGGGAGGACATCAGGCGTCGTCGGCCTCTCTAGTGTCGATCATGACCGCACTTTATTTTTCTGCGCTGCGTGCGCAAGATCGCGTTGCCGTTAAACCGCATGCGTCACCAATATTTCACTCAATTCAGTACCTCATGGGCAACCAAACGCGACAGAACATGGAAAACTTTCGCGGTTTCCACGGAGTACAGAGCTATCCCAGTCGCACCAAAGATATTGATGATGTCGATTTCTCGACAGGGTCGGTGGGGCTGGGTGTCGCTATCACTTCTTTTGCGTCGATGATACAAGACTATATCGCTGCAAAAAGCTGGAGCAACGACCTGGACCTCGGCCGTATGATCGCATTGGTTGGGGATGCCGAATTGGATGAAGGCAACGTCTACGAATGTCTACAGGAGGGCTGGAAACACGACTTACGCAACACTTGGTGGATTATTGATTATAATAGACAATCGCTAGACGGAATCGTCCAAGAAGGTTTGTTCCGGCGGATCGAAGATATCTTCGAGGCTTTTGGCTGGGATATTGTCAAGATTAAGTATGGTGTGCTGCAACGCGCAGCATTTAACGAGCCGGGCGGCGAACGCCTTCGCGAATGGATCGATAACTGTCCAAATCAGCTTTATTCCGCGCTCACCTTCATGGGTGGCGCCGTATGGCGCAAACATCTCATGAACAATCTCGGCGACCAGGGGGATGTCACCGCGCTGATCGAGCGGCGCAACGATGTTGAACTTGCCGAACTGATGGAAAATCTTGGCGGCAATTGCGTGAGCACCATGGCGGATACATTCGCCGCGATCGATCACAACCGACCGGTTTGCTTTCTCGCATACACAATAAAGGGATGGGGTACGCCCATTGCCGGGCATAAAGACAATCATGGTGGCCTCATGACCAAGGCCCAAATGGCCGAGTGGCAAGCGTTTATGGGTATTCCGGAAGGGAAGGAATGGGATAAATGGGAAACCGTTGCAGACCCACAAAAGCTGCAGGATTTCCTCGACGCCGTTCCATTTTTTGCCAACGGCCAGCGCCGTTACCGTGATGCTCGCATCGCGGTTCCCGCGATCCCAGCAGGTAACGAACGAGAAATCTCAACGCAGACGGCCTTCGGCAAAATACTGGATGAATTATCGAAGACAGATTCGGAACTCGCAGCGCGAATTGTAACGATGTCACCGGACGTGACGGGAACGACTAATCTCGGAGCGTGGGTCAACCGTCGAAAACTGTTTGCACGCGAAAAGCGTCCTGACACTTTCATTGATCAGAAAATACCTTCAACCGCAAAATGGGAATTTACACCGGCTGGCCAGCACATCGAATTGGGCATTGCGGAAATGAACCTTTTCCTACTACTGGGTGCAGCCGGCCTATCACATTCACTTTTCGGCAAGCGGTTGTTGCCCATCGGCACGGTCTATGACCCATTCGTTGCGCGCGGCCTCGATGCTTTGAACTACGCCTGCTATCAGGATGCACGATTCATGATCGTCGGAACGCCCTCTGGTGTCACCTTGGCGCCTGAGGGTGGTGCACACCAATCGATTGGATCTCCTTTGATTGGGATGTCCCAGGATGGACTTGCTGCTTTTGAGCCTGCATTCGCAGACGAACTTGCGGTTATCATGACATGGGCTTTCGACTACATGCAGAGAGACGGAAGCGGCGACCCAGATGAGAGGACTTGGTTAAGAGATGAAACCGGTGGGTCGGTCTATCTACGGCTTTCAACCAACCCAATCGAGCAACCGGCCAAGCGACTGGATGAGAGGTTCCGACAGGGCACGGTTGATGGCGCCTATTGGCTGCGTGAACCTGGACCAAATTGCGAAGTGGTCATCGCCTATCAGGGTGTGATCGCGCCCGAGGCTATCAAAGCTGCCGGTATCATCGGTGAGAGTCGTCGCGATATTGGTGTGTTGGCAATAACATCTGCGGACCGGCTTCACGCGGGCTGGACCGCTGCGCAACGTGCTCGTGCCCGCGGCCTCGCTCAAGCTGAGTGCTACGTCGAAACACTGATGAAAGACGTCCCCACACACTGCAAACTCGTCACGGTCATCGATGGATATCCCGCGACCTTGTCCTGGCTTGGTTCGGTTACAGGCCATAAGACAATTCCGCTGGGCGTCGAGCATTTTGGGCAGACAGGAAAGATTGGTGATCTATATCGGCACTTCGGTATCGACGCGCGTGGGATCGCGGAGAAGGTGAATGGCCTCACATATGGCAAACCTGTGCTAGGCGTTGTTGCCTAAGAAATGCCCTTTGTTCAAGGCCGTATCCAGAGCGTCAACCGAAGGCCCTCAAGCGCGCCGGCCCATGGATAAATGGACCCCAAGGGTCCATTCGAACAGCATCAGCCGCCGAACTGTGTTCAAATACTTCCGAAAATGTTAACGCCGAGATGCAAGTTGCGGCTCGGTGACCACTTCAACAATCTCGCGGGACTTTATAAAGCCGCCCAAATCGCCGTGCATTCCGTTAAAGAGATCAATCAGGGTCTTTTGGGTTACGGGTCGAGTGCGAAGCCGAACGATCTTCATGTCCGGTATTGGTTGATCTCGATCCTGATCTTTTATCAAAGACGTTCGGAAGTCTACGAGATCCTCTCGTGCCTCATCTTGTGATCCGTAAAACTGCCGCGCGCAGTGTCGCAGATTGTCTCCATAGGTGTAGGTATAGAAGGTAAAGCCATGCGCGGCTTCATGTTTGGTAAAAGCCATGTTCACGGTTTCCAATTGAAGCATCCGCGGTACGCCCCCGCTTCAATGCTCATTGACCCCTTGGTGATCGGGGAGTTCGAAACCGTGTTAGGCGGCCCTGTGGCCTTTAGCCGGAGGCCTGTTGCATATGCCACAGGCTCCCCGACCAGAAGGTCAAGGAGTGCGGTGCTGTAACGGCCAACACCAACCACTAACAAGGGTTTCGACGCCCCAAGGCAGCGCGTCACTGCCTTATGTTCACTTTAATGCAATACCCCTCGGATGTCGCGTTGTTTTTGAAAATAAGTACAACAATTACGACGATCGAAAGAGTGCAGATAATTTTCTTCGTATTGCTTTTTTCCTTGCCTCCACTCTCCTAATTCACTTCTCGATAAGTGAAAAAAGAAAACGACGTAACAGATCTTCTCCAAAATACTCGTCTTCTTTTAACATCATGTAAAGTTCAGGCAATTCAAGAACGATAGATATCTTGCGATGAATAGAATCAAGCGTCAGACATGAATAGCGTAGAACGGAAAGACTTGCCGCCTCCATTTTCTCAAAGCTTTCACCTTTTGAGATTAGATCTCCGGTGCCCGCCGCCGTGCGATACCAGTCAGATCGGAATATCAGATATCGGACAATTAACTGTTCAAAGATTGGGTCTCGTGTTTGGCTTTCATCAGACATGCTTTGCGCCTCACCGATGCTCAGCAATTCCCTCAACTGATAACTTTATATCACTAGACCATCATCGCGAACAAGTGTCTTTTGATAAAAAGTTATCAGGACCGAACATGAAAACCCTCATCAAGGCTGGCCGAACCATGCTTGGTATCTCACAGGCCCAACTGTGTGAGATCGCAGGAATTCCGCTGATTACCTTACGCCGGATCGAAGGTAAGCCAAATCATGCGGGACTTGTCTCAGAAGAAACTGTTGCGCGCGTGATTGCTGTGCTGGAGGACCAGGGGATCGAGTTTCTAGAACAAGGAGGCGTGGCTAAAGGTCCAGGGGTTGCATTCAGATCTTGCATGCCTGTCGATCAGAGCTAATGCGTGGATCGCCGCGCCCAGTCCATATAAGTCCACGCTTCTTCCCCATCTGATCTAACTTCTGACAGCTTCCGCGGATGTGGTTCTATTCTAGTCGGCCAGCCCATTTGGCTATTCAGCCAGTCGTCGGAATAAATAGTCGACTGGTATCGGTAACCTTCGTCAGCCGTAATGGCGACTATGGTTTTACAGGGCTCGCTACTTGCGTACCAATTTCCAACGAGGGCAGAAGCTCCGCCGGAGGGGCCGACAAAGATTGCATGGGTTCGAAAAAGTTCGCGTGTAGCAGCAAAGGCCTGTAAGCCTCCCACCCAATGCACTTCGTCGATTAACCCGTGATCGAGGTTTTTGGGCAAAATACTGTTTCCAAGTCCGCGTAACAGGCGCGGCCCGGCTTCTTGTCCGAAGAGAACACTATTGTTCGTATCAACCGCCACCGCACGCATATCTGGATAAATCCGACGCAGATAATGCGTCGCGCCGCAAAGCGATCCGCCGGAACCGACACACCCGACCAGACAATCAACTTGACCTAGATGATCTACAATGACCTCCGCAAGACGCGAATAGGCCGCCGGATTGTCAGGGTTGTCGTATTGTTTGGGCCAGAAAGCCTCCGGTGTCTCGGCAAGCACGCGATGTAATTCAGCGAGACGACCGTCCTGATTGCCTGTTCGGCTAGGATCGTCAACCAACCTCACCACAGCGCCAAGCTGCTCGAGCCGTTCCTTGAATGAACGATCCATAAGACTTGTCGCGCTAACAATTGTAAGGCGATAACCACGAATCGTAGAGAGCATCGCCAATGCCAATGCAAACGTTCCTGAACTCGTCTCAACGATATGACCGCTGGGCTTTAGAAAACCATTTTCCTCTGCACGATTCAGTATGTAGTGGGCCGGCAGCAGTTTCATCAAACGAAATTGAGCCAAATAGAAATTCGGCTTCAACTCAATCATCTGGGGTGTTTCGTAATCATGAAGAAAAGACACCGAATTCATGACACCGCCCCGAGAATCTCGACGTCGTTGTTGACGGAGAACTGATGAAGGCCCGCAAATCCCAACTCGGCCGCCGCCTCCACTGCTGCGCCAATCTTTAAATCAACTTCCGGATCATTGGCATCCATCAGAAGGCCCATCAGGTTTCCACTGTGGGCGACCTGCACGCCGAGTGCGTTGCTATTTTCCCCGATCTTGAGAAGATCATCAAAATGCCTTTTCGGGAGATGTTGTTGATTTATCCGGGCACTTGCTGTTGCGACACGGCCAAGCAAGCCGACATCCTGGTCAAGGACCGCCTTGCGGGCAAGACCACGGAGCACCCGGAAGCTCTCGATCTCGGATCGATCGTAACGGGCAGGTGCGAACGTTAACGTATCTACGGGTGGATCATCTGGCGAAATAAAACCCACAACCATTAAGGGAGGATATTCGCCCGGGAAAAATTCCATGACGTGCCCTTCCCTGTGGGCGAATAGAACAGCATGCTCGCCAAAAACGATAGAATCGCTAGCGGTCTCAGCCGCCACAGCCAAACGACATATAAGCGCGCGTCGGAGTTCAACGCCCATAGCAACTGAAACCGCTCTTATTGCTGCGACAACGTCCGCAGTCGATGATCCAAAACCTAGACTGATCGGTATGTTCGTTTCAATCGTGAGGCATCCCGCCATGTCCGGTTTTCCCAACGCGTCCAAGGTCAGGCGCGCCGCGCGGGCAGCTTTGCTCATACCTGCTGGACGCGTGCGGATCTTATTTCCGTTTTCAGGCCAAAACGTAACCACGGATTCCAACGCCGGACACGGCAGCGTAATCAATGCTCTGTGTAGGCCTCCCGCATCGTCAGAGAAAACCCCTTGAAGTATTTCTCCGTGATGAGCCATCGCTCGACCGGTTCCAGCACCAAGCGAAAGTGGGGAGACACGTTTCTTGAAGAAATTTGCTTCAACAGCAACTGAGCGGGAAAAAGACACCGATTTTCCTCCGGCAATTGAAAGATTGAGCAATGTGCTTCACGAAAACACCAACGTCTGTCCTCCTTTTGGAGGAGAAAATTTAATTTGACTAGGTGTTTGGTCCCAGCATGTGATGGTGCGGTTTGACGATAAAAGCCTCTGGCTTTGAGTTGCTTGGCAAAGTTGTATGCAGTCAGCCAATCACGCACATGCCGGCGCATTTCGTTGATCGAGCTGTAGTGAAAGGATTTGACGGTCGCTTCCTTGATCGTCCGCACCATCCGCTCCGCCTGACCGTTAGTCCACGGATGATATGGTTTTGTCAGCCGGTGCTCAATGTCGTTTTCAAAAGCCACCCGCCCAAAGATGTGTGGGAAAGTGAGGCTTGTACCTTGCTCCCGCTGAACAAATTGCACGCCATTATCCGTCAGGATTGTATGGATCCTGTAAGGCACGGTTCTAATCAATGACTTGAGGAACCCGGCTGCGGCCAGTTTTGTGGCTTTGCGATAGATACGTGCGAACACCAGCTTACTGGTCCGATCAACCGCGACAAAGAGAAAGCCTTTGCCGCCTTCATAGCGGAGCTCGGCAATGTCAATGTGGAAGTAGCCAATCTCGTAGTCTTTGAACTTTTTAGGCTTTTCCCGGTCGCTTTTCGGCAAACGAGATATGCCGTGGCGTTGCAGGCACCGGTGCAGCGAAGAACGGGTCAAATGCGGGATGACATCCTTGAGCGCAATATAAACATCGTCCAACGGTAACCGTGCCTGGACCCGCAGCGCTACGATCGCAGCCTCTTCAACAGGTGTCAGAACCGTACTGCGGCGCTCTTTCGGACCCATTGGCATATCTTCGACGGAACGCCTCTTGCGCCACTTCAGGACCGTTTTCTCGTTGATCCCGAACCGCGCGGCGAGCTGCGCGGCCGAAGCTTTCGATCGCTGTAGTTCTGCTCGAATGGCGTGCGTGGTCTTGGCGCTGCCGTGGAGAATTTGGCCCATAACTCCCTCCGCTGTGTCGGTGACAATTTTACACCATCACATGCTGGGACCAAACAACTAGGCGGCGTGGACGAATTGGTTGACGAATTGATCGAAGCTTGATTCAAGACTGCTTTTTGGAGGCAGTCATGAGCCGAGGCGATCTGAGCGAATCCGAATGGCGTGTTTTGAAGGATTTGCTTCCGATTGAAGCCGTCAATCGGGGACGGGGGCGTCGTCCGGAGCAAAATCGAGCAATCATCAACGGCATACTTTGGAGACTTCGTTGCGGTACGCCGTGGCGGGATGTCCCACCCAAATACGGCAATTGGAATACGATCTATCGACGCTTTCGGCGCTGGAGCGAAGCCGGGGTCTGGGAGGCTGTTTCGATCACGCTCGCTGAGATCATGGCTGACAGCGGCCACTACAGCATCGATAGCACCACAGTTCGGGCCCATATTTCGGCAGCGGGCGGAAAAGGGGGATTCATCGACGCGCTCTTGGCCGCTCGCGGGGCGGGTTCACCAGTAAACTTCACTGTCTGGCT
>JACGXE010000026.1 GCA_014138095.1 Ochrobactrum sp. RH2CCR150 | reverse complement strand
CATCGTGTCTGCTGAAGCATGGGTCTACATCGCAAACATCCGCCTGCTTACCCGGCGCGTCGCAAGAGCCTGATATCGTTACGTTCATTATGATTGAGGCTCTAAGTTTTATTCCCAAGCTCTCAAATGGCGCTGATGTCAGGCGCTCAAGGGCAGAGTGGCGGTTGGTCCAAACACATGAGGGAGTTCAGCGAAACGTTGGGCTGTTGGGAGCAATGATAAGCGGCTCTAGCGCCGCTTATCATTGCTTGAGCGACCGTTGCGGGGCGCGACCCGTCACGGGTCAATCGGGTTAGCGCAGTCATTGAGAGAGATCAACGCCACTGGCGTCGCGAACGAGCGAAACAGCCAGCAGCGAGATGAGTGTCAGTGTTGAAATATAGGCTCCGATAAGCCAGGAGCTTCCGAATGTTGTCATTACCCATTGCGCAATTGTCGCTGCGAAAGCGCCGCCGATGATTGTGCCCAGTGCGTAGCCTACCGATATGCCAGAGAAGCGGATTTTTGCAGGAAACATTTCAGCATATAGCGCCGCCTGGGGACCATAGGTCAGGCCGAGCGGAATGGTAAGAACCACGACTGCGACGAAGAACAACCTCATGTCACCGGTATCTATCAGGAACCACATCGGTATCGCCCAAAGCAATAGTGCAACATATCCGATCTGAAACGTGCGAACGCGTCCGATCCTGTCTCCCATGATGCCGCCAACGATGGTGAAGACAAGCCATGCTCCTGCCGCGATGGTGCAGGTAATAAGAACGGAACTGCCCGGCAGATGAAGCGCGCTTTGGCCGTAGCTGACCAGGAATGCGATCAGAATATAGCCTGCCGCATTGTTGGCCATGAATATGAGTGCCGTCAGTATCACCTCGCGCGAATGGGTATGAAACAGCTGTCGGAGTGGCGCCGAGGCCTCTTTTCGCCGCTCACGGATTTCCTTGAAGACAGGAGATTCTTCGACTGCGCGACGTATCATCCACCCGATTGCTATCAGTACGATTGAGAACAGAAAGGGTAGCCGCCAGCCCCAACTCAAAAAGTCGTCATCACTCAAAACGCTTCTCAACGTGAACAGTGTTCCGGTTGCCATAATCAGCCCGATTGGAACTCCAATCTGAGGAAAAGCGCCGAAATAGCTCCGACGGTTGACCGGTGCATGTTCCACGGCCATCAACGCCGCTCCGCCCCATTCACCACCGGCGGAAAAGCCTTGCAGGATGCGTAGGGCGACAAGAAGAATGGGTGCCCAAATGCCGATCTGCGCGTGGGGTGGCAGCAGGCCGATTAGCGACGTCGCCATGCCCATGAGTATTAATGTGGTTGCGAGGACGAATTTGCGCCCGAACCGGTCGCCCAGATGGCCGAATATAGCTGCGCCCAACGGCCTGAACAGAAAGGATATTCCGATGGTAGCAAAAGACAGAATCTGTGCGAGCTGCGGATTGTCCTGCGCGACAGGAGCAAAGAACAATGGCCCCAGCACCAATGCTGCGGCCTGAGCATAGATGAAGTAATCATACCATTCTATTGACGTGCCCACGAGGGTAGCGGTGAGCACTTTTCTCTGTTCGCTGCCGGAAATCTCGGAATGCGTTTCATTCATGGTTATGGCTTGCAAGTAAATTCCTCCCGGTTCCCTGCAATCAGACGTAGTCTGATGCTCACTCCTCCAGCGAGCTATTCCTATTTACGCTTGGATATGTAGTCAAAATGTCAAATAATAATGGTAATAAACTCCATTGTGAATGCATATTATTCTGTAGTTTCGGTTTGTTGTAGACATAGTATTCTAATCGTATTTCGTACATTCGAACAATATTAGGCGTATTTCTACGAAAATATCTTGCAATTTCGTGAAGTTCTCGATGAGAAATGCAATTCTGTTTCGTTTGAACGGACAGTATTGTGAATATTTATGCGCCAGCACGTAAAGATGGGTGTTAAGCTTTCACTCTGCTATTCATCAAATATTGTTCAGCACGAGATTTCGAGCCACGCCACGTAGGTGGCGACTGGAGATTGCCCGAATAGTGCGGGCGTGAGTTGTGTATTGGCGCGCGTCGATTTTCTGGAAACGATCGATGGGGCAATTTTGACATAGGCTGAAGACCATTTATTATACATTGTATAATTATGGAGCTGAAGATGGTCACAGGACACGTATTCATTGCAACAAGCCTTGATGGCTTTATCGCCCGCGAAAACGGGTACATCGATTGGTTGGTAGCGCGCGACAATGCTGGAGAGGACCATGGCTATAATGACTTCATAAATGAAATTGATGTTATCGTAATGGGACGAGGGACTTACGAGTCGGTTCGAAACATGGGGGATTGGTTTTATACACGCCCGGTATTGGTCTTATCGGCGCAACTTGCAAGGCAAGCGGTTCCCTCCGATCTGGTCGGGCTGGTTCGCTTTTCGGACAAGTCACCGGAAGAAACGATGATGATGCTTAAATCGGAGGGTGCAAAACGCGCCTATATTGATGGTGGGCGGATCATTCAATCGTTTCTCGCACGCGATCTGATCCGCGACATGATGATAACGAGAGTGCCAGTCCTGCTCGGGGCCGGTCGCCCGCTTTTTGGCGGTGTTCAGCGTGATGTATCACTCTTGCATAAGGGAACGAGGTCTTTTCCGTCCGGGCTCGTCCAGTCGCATTACGAGGTCATGAAATGACGGCGAGAAGAAGAGGTCGGCCACCCACTGACGGAATGACCGTTGAGCCGGAAACCATTCTGAGTGAGGCATTGTCTATGCTCGATGAAAGTGACCTCGACGGTGTGACTATGCGGGCACTGGCGACACGTGTTGGCATTAATCCTATGACGATTTACCACCATTTTAGGGATAGGGATGGGCTGATCAAGGCGCTGGCGGAGCGTGTCTATGCAGACATTGGCGCGCCGTACAAAGGTGACGCGCTGGCGCGCGCCCACCATCTCATGACAGACTATTACGTCAAGGTGGTCCTTTACCCCTCACTGACCT
Organism: Ochrobactrum sp. RH2CCR150; assembly: GCA_014138095.1. Lineage (GTDB taxonomy): Bacteria > Pseudomonadota > Alphaproteobacteria > Rhizobiales > Rhizobiaceae > Brucella > Brucella gambitense. The sequence goes on along the minus strand of JACGXE010000026.1, from coordinate 37,363 downwards.
TGGCAATTTTTGCCCGGCCAGCCACTTTCCCCGATCAAGCCAGACGGATCACAGCTGAGTTGAAGGGCCTCTTGGGTGAACGCAACGATTCTGCGCAACATACAGCGCGCTGGACGCACATCCTCGTGGATTACACCCATGGAGCCGCTCTCGCTGCTTCAAGCCAAGATGAGGGAACAGGACGTCGCGCGGTAGATAAATCGGTGGTTTCCGACTTCCAGAACGGACTTACCGAGCTGTTGCTCGGTTTTGACCGCTCTGGGGAGGGCCGAAATGCCTAGATCGCAATCTCGACCCTCGGAAGTATCTCCACGTACATCGATTACGACGAACCGCGTCAGAGCCCATTGAAGAATATGCTGAGCCGGTCCATTGCCTGTTCAAGCCGTTCGTAGCTTTCCGAGCCGAAGCAGACCCGCAGGTGGTTGTCACCCGATTTGCCGTAGAAGCCGCCAGCCTCCACTACGACGCCGACTTCTTCAAGAATCATGTCGGCAGCTTTTTGGGAGGTGAGGCCCGTGCCACTAATGTCTGGAAAGGCATAGATCGTGCCTTCCGGGCTCTCACAGGTCACACCCGGCATCTGGTTAAGGCGGCTCACAACGAGGTCACGCTTGCGCCGGTCGTCGGCAACCATATCGTCCAGAATAGCTGCCGGTCCGGTTACGGCTGCCAGAGCGCCATACTGAATAAAGGTGTTGACGTGGGTAATCTCGTTCGCCGTTAGCTTGAGAAAGGCTGGCATAAAGGAGGCATCAGCAACGAGATAGCCCAACCGCCAGCCGTCCATAGCATAGGCTTTGGTGAAGGCGAACATCGAGACGGTGCGCTCTTTCATCCCTGGCAGTGAGGCGATGGAGATATGTTCGGAGCCGTCGAACAGGATCTGCTCGTAGACTTCGTCCGAGACGATGACAAGATCATGCTTGATGGCCAGATCGGCCAGAATTTCCAGTTCGGCGCGACTGTAGACGCGGCCAGTCGGGTTGGAGGGATTGACCAGCACGATCATGCGCGTACGCGCTGTAATCAGCGGCTCGATCAACTCGCGGCTGATGCCGAAATTCGTTTTGGGGTCAAGCGGCGCCAGCACGACGCGGGCACCGGTCATCTCGATCTTGTTGATGTGCTGCGGGTAATAGGGTTCCAGCAGGATCGCCTCGTCGCCCTCATCTAGGAGGGCCATGAACGCGACGAATGATGCCTGGGTGAGGCCGTTGACCATGAGAATTTCATCGGTGGTCACATTGATCTTGTTGTATTCGGCGAGCTTTTTCTGCAGGGCGTTGCGCAGTTCCGCTTCGCCACGCAAGTCGCTGTAATGAACGTGACCGTCGCGCAAGGCCTTGATCGCAGCGTCCTTGATATGTGCGGGCGTATCGTGGAAGGGGCGGCCAAGCTCGAGATGAATGAGATCGACGCCGGAGGACGCCAGCGTCGCAGCCTTCTGGAACATACCGAAACTCTTGGGAGAAGTTTGCGTTATCCGCCGTGCAAAACGCGCCATCTGATCATTCCTGTGCTGGTTTGTCTCGGTCCGGATTAGGGGCCCGGGGCTCTGATGCAAAATCTCTTATCGAGTTTTGAGCGTTTGATCAAATGATATATCGGCTTGTTTTCGGTTCTGCGACATGTAAATGTTTGGCTCAGTATTGTTCGTCCATCAAAGAAGGAGTCCGGTTGTTGTCACTCGACGAAGGATTTGGTCCCGTTTCTGGCCGAGTGACCGTGCAGGACGCTGTCTACCTGCAGTTGCGTGAGGCGCTGTTGATCGGTCGTTTCGATCCCGGTCAGGTGCTGACCATCGCGTCGTTGTCGCAGACATTCGATACCAGCCATATGCCAGTGCGTGAGGCGCTCCGGAGGCTTGCAGCGGAAAACGCCCTCGAGGTGGCGCGCAATGGTTCGGCGCGGGTGCCGCCGGTGAGCGTCGCCAGGCTTGACGATCTGTGTCAAGCGCGGGCCACGGTGGAAGGTCTTGCAACTGAATTGGCGGCACAGGCGATCACCGCTGAGGAAATTGAGGCGCTCGAAGCCAATATAGTCCTGCATGAAGCTTGTGCTGGCGAGGAGCAGGTTTACGCGATGCTCGACCGCAATCGCGAGTTTCATTATCTGATCTATAAGGCTTCCCATTCCGAAGTTCTCATGCAGCTTATAGACACGCTATGGTTGCGATATGGTCCGTATATGCGCATGTTGTCGGCCTATGTGCAGCCGCGCATGAAGGCAGAAGGCGACAAGGCTTATACGCGGAATCACCGTCGCATCGTGGCGGCGATGAAATCGCGCGACGCTGGCCGTGCCCGCGAAGCCATGGTGTCGGATATACGTGACACACAGGATCTTTTGCGCACGCTGATCGTGGAATAGCGCTCGCAATTTTTGCCATCGCGTACGCCTTGCGCATTTTATATCTGCGATTATTCCATATAAAACAGTGGGTTGAATATTGATTTGTGAAGTGCGAGCTACAATTGTTCGGTACGCTCAGGTCGCCGGATTGACGTCGCCCAAATACTGTGATCTTTTGATCAAAATATTTGAGGTCTGAAATGTCTGACTACTTCCTCTATCATTCGATCGGCACTTTCCCCGGCAAGGCGGAAAAGATGGGCGAGGCTTTGTCCGCTTTTTCCGCCGTTTGGTCTGCAGAGGATGATGGCCAGTGGCCTGCCGCGCTGGCGGCACGTCAGACTTTCATTGATGCTTGGCGCGGTGTGATCGATGCACCGGAAGGCTCGCTGACCACGGCCGAAAATGTCACAACGGCTCTTTACAGCTTCATCGGTGGCCTGCCGGAAGAGCGGCTGCGTGGTAAGCGGCTGCTCGTAGCCGCTGATTGTTTCCCCAGCCTGCATTTCATGCTGGCCGGTATCGCAGAGCGCTTTGGCTTTACATTGGACACGGTGCCCATGCGCCCCGGCGAAGCTTGGGTGCGTGACGAGGATTTCATTGCGCGCTGGCAGGATGATGTGGGTGTTGCGCTGCTGACATTCGTTTCATCCACCACCTCACATAAGGTCGATGTTGAAGCCCTTTGTGCGCATGGTCGGGCGATGGGAACACTGGTCGGTGTCGATATCACACAAGGTGTCGGCGTTCTGCCATTCTCGGTGCAGACAATCGATCCGGATTTTGTCGTCTCCACCTCGCTGAAATGGCTATGCGGCGCTTCGGGTGCAGGGATTGTACAGGTCAGGCCATCGTTGCTGGCTGATCTGCGGCCAGAGCTTCGCGGCTGGTTCAGCCAGGAAAACCCGTTTTCTTGGGATCTCGACGGATTTAGCTTTGCGGATGATGCGCGACGCCTGGATCACGGTACGCCCGCGATACTGGCCTCCGTCGCCTCTCTGCCCGGTATTCAATGGGCGATGGAACAGGGTGTCGATAACATTCGTGCGAACAATCTGGTCAGAGCCCATGCCATCATCGCACGTGCACAGAATCTCGGTTGGAAGCTCGTTTCACCGACCGACGACGCTCGGCGCGGCGGCAGCGTAATGCTGAATCTGCCAGCCGGTGTCGCACCGGCCGCAGTGATATCGGCGCTGCGCGAGCAGAAAATCTATTGCGATGCGCGCGGTAGCACGATGCGGCTATCGCCCGGTTGGGTTACGTCAGCCGATGCGGTCGACCACCTCTTTACTGCGCTGGAACGTATCGTACCCAAACAAGCCGCCTGATGCAGGTGACAGGCACAGATAACTATCGATCATAATCAGAGACAAGAAGTCCAGAGAGGAACCATGTTTAAGAAAGTCGCTATTCTGACAGCTGCAGCACTGTCGTTGATGGTTTCGTCCGCATTCGCGGACGGCAAGATTGTTGTTGGCTCCTATGCCGCCAATCCACCATGGGAATTCAAAAACGAGAAGGGTGTCTTCGAGGGCTTTGAGGTCGATGTGGCTACCGAAGCCGCAAAGCGGCTTGGCATGGATGTTGAATTCCAGCCCCTTGGTTTTCAGGCATTGTTTGCCGCGACCAGTTCGGGTCGCGTCGATTTTGCCATTTCGTCGATCTCGGTCACGAATGAACGCCTGAAGACGCAGTCGTTCACGCAGCCCTATTACGACAGCGACGGCACAATCGTCGGCAAGGCAGACTCCTCAGTCAAGACGCTCGAAGACCTCAAGGGCAAGGTGATCGGCGTTGTCGCTGGCACCACCGGCGAGAACTGGGCAAAGGAAAATGCCGACAAGCTTGGTATTTCTGAAGTCAAAAGCTATGCGGCTCAACAGGATCTGCTGCTCGACGTGCAGACCGGTCGAATTGTCGGCGGCGCCGGTGAACTGGCTGGCTTCCAGTACGCGATCCAGAAAATGCCAGCTCTGAAGGTGCTCGTTCGTATTCCGACGGGTGAACGCTTTGCCATGATGGCCAAAAAGGATCTCGAAATCCTGCCAAAGGTCAATGACGAGATCTCCAAAATGAAGGAAGACGGCACTCTGGCCGCCATCCACAAGAAGTGGTTCGGTGTCGAACCGGATGCCGGCACCTCGACCGTCAAGCCGATGCCGGTTCCATCCGCACAGTAAACACAAGCGGCTGCGTCAGGTTCACTGGTGCAGCCGCCTCTCAAACCACCTCAGGATTTCCGGATTGACGCCATGGGTCTGATCGAAACGTTTTTCAATTGGGACATTCTCGTCCGGTCCTTTCCGATCTTGCTGCTCGGGCTGGGTAACACGCTGCTTCTGGGCATAACCGCAATTTTCTTCGGTAGCCTTTTCGGCCTGCTCCTCTGCTTTGTGCGCCTCTACGCGCCCAAGCCGTTTCAGTATATCGCCATCGGCTATATCGATATTTTCCGAGCACTACCGGTTCTGGTGGTTTTGATCCTCATCTATTACGCGCTGCCTTTCGTCGGCATTTCATTCTCGTCCTTTACCTCGGCAACACTGGCGCTATCCATGGTGCTGGCGGCCTTTACGGCCGAAGTCTGCCGCGCTGGCATTGAGAATGTGCCAAAGGGACAGTTCGAGGCAGCGGTTTCGCTGGGCCTGCCTTTCTGGCAGGCAATGCGCAAAATCATCCTGCCGCAGGCGCTGAAGGTCATGGTGCCGCCACTGACCTCCAATTGTATCTCGACGTTCAAGGATACGGCGCTGGCCTCTGTGGTTGCCATGCCAGATCTGCTCAAGCAGGCCAATGACACGCAAGCGTTGATGGCCAACCCAACGCCTTTGATTGGCGCTGCAATCATCTATTTCGCTTTCCTCTGGCCGATGGTTCGTTTGGTCGGCTATCTCGAGAAGCGCAGTGCTACCGCAAAGACTGCACGCTGATCTCGACAGAACTGGTTTCCCCGATGACCGATCAAAACTTCGCACAATCGACCGACCGACCAGCCATCATCATGAGTGGCATCAACAAGTGGTACGGCAATTATCACGCGCTTCGCGACGTCACCCTTTCCGTCGCGAAGGGCGAGCGTATCGTTATCTGCGGGCCGTCAGGCTCAGGAAAGTCGACCACCATCCGCTGCATCAATCAACTGGAAAAGCACGAAAGTGGCTCAATCGTCGTTGACGGCATAGAGCTTAACGGCAAAGGCCAGCAGCTGGATGCAATCCGTCGCGAAGTTGGCATGGTATTCCAGCATTTCAATCTGTTTCCGCATCTGACGATCCTCGAGAACTGCACCATTGCACCGATGACGGTGAAGAAGATTGGCCAAAAGGAAGCTGAAGAGATTGCTCGAAAATATCTCGAGCGTGTGCGGATCGGCCATCTGGCGGATCGCTATCCTTCACAGCTTTCGGGCGGCCAGCAGCAGCGTGCGGCAATTTCGCGGTCGCTTTGCATGCAGCCCAAGGTGATGTTGTTTGACGAGCCGACCTCGGCGCTCGATCCGGAAACCGTGGGCGAAGTCCTTGATACGATGATCTCGCTGGCCGAAGACGGGATGACCATGCTGGTCGTGACCCATGAAATGGGCTTCGCCCGTCGCGTTGCGGACCGGGTGATCTTCATGGACCATGGCGCGATCTGCGAGGAAGCCAAGCCGCAGGATTTCTTCACCGCGCCGAAGAGCGAGCGTGCGGCGGCCTTCCTTCAGCAGATCATGCACTAGCCGCGAAAACGGCACCGACATTTCGTTTGGGAGTATCTCGATGACCACAGCTTTTGAAAACGCCGGAGCGTTTCCGGTGGACCGCGCGCGCGCACATTTTCCGGCTTTATCCCTGCCGGGCAATCCGGTCTTTTTCGACAATGGTGCAGGTGCGCAGGTGCCTCAAGGCGTTATCGATGCCGTCAGCAACCATATGCTGCATCGCATGGTGCAGCGGGGAGGGCGATATGCTTCGAGCCGCGCGGTGGATCAGGCGATAGCCGACGCGCGTCAGAGCGTTGCCATTCTCGTCAACGCCTATGACCCAGCCGAAATTTCCTTTGGCATGAACGCTACTTCGTTTATCCGGCTTGTCAGTCTGGGCATTGCCAAAATGATCGATCAGCGCAACGAGATTGTCATTACCGACATGGATCATGACGCCAATATCTCGACATGGCTGGCGCTTGAAAGTCAGGGTGTGAAATGTGTCTGGTGGCGAATGCGCGACGATGGCAACCTGCATATTGATGACCTGAAGCCGCTGCTGAACAATCGCACCCGCCTGGTAGCCGTGACAGTCGCCTCGCATTCCATCGGTTCACTTGTCGATGTGCGTGGCGTGGCGGAACTGGCGCATGCTGCTGGCGCGGAAGTATTTCTTGATGCCGTCCATTATGGACCGCATGGTCTGATCGATGTGCAGGCTTGGGATTGTGACTATCTTGTCTGTTCCGGCTACAAGAATTTCTCACCGCATATGGGTTTTCTCTGGGGCCGGTTTGAGTTGCTTAGAGCCCTGCCCACTTTCAAGGAAGATTTCATCCCCGATGTGCCCCCACATAAGATCGAAGTGGGCACCTTCACCTATGAAAATGCCGCGGGCATGGGTGCGGCAGTTGATTATCTGGAAGCGCTTGGCCGCAATTTTGAGGCGTCGTCCGGGCGGTCACGTCGCGACGATCTAGTTGCTGGCATGGCGGCTATCAGGGCCTATGAGACGACGCTTTCGCTTGCAGTCCTGAAAGTACTCAAATCACACGGCGCTACCATCTATGGAGTGTCAGACGAAGCGCGTATTGCCGAACGCGTGCCAACTTTCTGCTTCAATCTACCAGGCAAACGGCCAGCTGATGTCGCTCAGGCCATGGCAGATGCAGGCATCATGATCCGCGACGGCCACCTGTTTGCGCCGCGGCTGATGGCGAGGCTAGGGCTCGGCATGGATAGCGGGGCTATCCGCGCCACCTTGGTGCACTACAATACGATGGAAGAGATTGCTCACTTCGACCGGGTACTGACGTCAATTCGGGATTGAAACCTATATGGGCTCTTAGAGTGATGTACATCACCAGCAATACGGGCCTAAATGACTAGGCCCGCATACTGATCTTAACGAATAATCACATCCGTCTTCTCGAAGCGTGAGACGTCTATCAGACCGATATCGGAAATACGCAGCTCTGGGATCACCACCAAAGCGAGCAACGAGTGTTGCATATACGCGTTGTTGAGCGTGCAACCGCATGAACGCATTGCTTCTACAAGACGTTTTGCCTTGTCCGCGACAATTTCGGCCCGCTCATCCGACATCAAACCGGCAACGGGAAGTTCGATCAGCGCCAGTTCCTGGCCGCCAGCTATCAGCACAATTCCACCGCCCACTTCCTGCAGGCGGTTTGCTGCTTGTGCCATGTCGGACTTGTTGGTGCCGACAACGATCATGTGGTGGCTGTCATGTGCAACCGTCGATGCCATGGCGCAATCGGTGTCATAGCCGAAACCGGAAACGAAGGCATTCACCACACCGCCGGTCGCCCGATGACGCTCGACCAGAGCGATCTGACAGACATCTGCATCCCGATCCACCTGCACGATGCCGTTCTTGACCGATAACCTGCTTTGCAGCGCCTTTGTCGGGGCCTGATTTTCCACGACGCCGATCACCCGCACATCCACTTCTGCGGCGTTATCCGCAGCAATGTCAAAGTCTGCAGCGGCAAGGGTCTTGCCAAGCTTTACGGTGTTCTTCGCGCTGGCGGGATAGTCATAGGGCGGGATGTCGGCCACAAGTGTCCCGTTCTCAGCGAGCAACAGTCCACGCGCGAATACCATCTCGACCGGCAAACTGGAGAGATCGGAAGTTACGATCAGGTCGGCGCGTCGTCCAGGCGCAATTGAACCCAACTCCCGTTCCACTCCGAAATGTTGTGCCGTATTGAGCGTCGCCATCTGGATCGCGGTAATCGGTTTGAGGCCCTGCGCAATAGCATGGCGCACGACGCGGTTCATATGCCCCTCATAAACCAACGTGCCGGAGTGACTGTCGTCGGTGCAAAGCACAAAATTGCGCGGGTCAATGCCACGTTCTGTGATTGCCTTGACCGGTGTGGCAACATCGAACCAGGCAGAACCCAGCCGCAGCATGGCACGCATTCCCTGGCGCACACGGGCAATGGCGTCATCCACGCTGGTTCCCTCGTGGTCGTCGGCCGGGCCCCCCGCCGCATATGCGTGAAATGGTCGACCGAGGTCGGGAGAGGGGTAGTGACCTCCCACTGTCAGTCCGGCCTTTTGAGTGGCGGCGATCTCCGCAACCATCTTTGGATCATTCGACGCTACGCCTGGAAAATTCATCATCTCGCCAAGGCCGATTATGTTGGGCCAGGCAAGGGCCTCGCGCACGTCCTCTGCGGTGAGTGTCGCACCGGCGTTTTCGAGGCCCGGCGCGCTTGGAACGCAGCTGGGTACTTGTACGTAAATGTTGACGGGCAGGCTCTGAGCTTCATCGTTCATCAATTTTACGCCAGCCATGCCGAGGACATTGGCAATTTCGTGCGGGTCGATGAACATGGTTGTTGTCCCGTGAGGGATAACCGCACGGGCAAATTCTGTTACGGTGACAAGTCCGCTTTCGACATGCATATGTCCGTCACAAAGACCAGGAACGAGATAGCGACCGCCCGCATCAACGACCTTGGTTCCTTCGCCGATCGTATGACTGGCATCGGGCCCCACATAGGCGAAGCGTCCGGCAGCAACCGCAATATCTGTGTTCGGCACGATTTCGCCCGAATAGACATTGACCCATCGCCCGTTGCGAATAACGAGATCTGCGGGCTTGCGTCCCATCGCAACATCCACAAGAAGCGGTGCGGTTTCAGACCATGATTGCAGCATTTTCGCCCTTTCCAATTCGACAGCAGTGAAGCGGCGGCGCATCACCGCGCCGCCAGCTCATAAACTCATTGTACCTGTGCAACCAGCATCGCGGCCAATACAGCCACGAACCACATTACCGGGCGCACTTCCCTCGCTTTTCCAAGAACAAGCTTCATCACGACAAAACCGATTATGGCAAGCGAAAGACCCAGCGTGATCGAAAATGTCAGGGGAATGAGAACGATGGCGAGGAATGCCGGTATGGCATCTTCCATACTCTCCCAGTTGATGCGGCCCATCGGTTCCGACATGAAGAGACCAGTGAGGATCAGTACGGGTGCCGTTGCAATCGCCGGCACCAGCGAGAGCAACGGCGAGAGGAAGAGAAAAGGCAGGAAACAAATGCCTGCGATGAAGGCGACCAGTCCTGTGCGTCCGCCTTGTGCGATACCCGCGCCCGATTCCAGATAGACCGTAGCGGGGCTGGTGCCGAGCGGCGCTGAAATCAATGCGGCAACAGCGTCGACATGCATCGATTCCCGCACATTGCGTGGCATGCCATTTTCATCTTTCAGATTGGCCGCTTCAGCGAGGCCGAGAAAGGTGGATAGGGCTTCCACGAAATTGGTGAAAAGGAACACGAAGATGAACGGGATATAGGCGAATTGAAGTGCGCCGATGAGATCGATTTTGCCAACGAAACTGAAGTCGGGCGCTGCGAAGAGGCCGCTCCAGTTGACCAGCGTATGCACGTCCGGCGTACCTGCGGCAAAAGCACTGCCATCACCCCACCACCGACCGATTGGGAAAGCAAGAATGGTAGTGATGACCATGCCCGCCATCATGGCACCCGGTATCCGGCGCACGACAAGCGCAGCGGTAATGATAAAACCGGCAATGAACGTCAGTGTGATTGGCGTGAACGGTGTCAGTGCTACTATCGTATCGGGATTGGCCACGATGAATTTTGCGTTCTCAAACCCGATCAGGGCAATGAACAGGCCGATACCACAGGCAATTCCATAACGAAGGTCTTTTGGAATTGCATCGATGACGGCTGTACGCAGGTTCAGAATGGCGAGGATCGTAAAAAGTACGCCAGCCCAGAAAACACATCCGAGTGCGATTTCCAGCGGTACATTGGCCCCCATCACCATCGTATAGGCAAAAAGAGCGTTGATACCCATGCCAGGTGCGACGAGGATCGGGCTGCGGGCATAAAGTCCCATGGCGCAACTGCCGATCAGACTCACCAGCACGGTCGCTGTCACGCCCGCAGAAAAGGGAATACCTGCGTTTTGCAGGATTGATGGATTAACCACAATGACATAGGACGCCGCCAGAAACGTTGTCAAAGCGGCGATGACTTCGGTGCGGATCGTTGATCCGCTCCGGGTGACCTCAAACAAGCGGTCGATGGTTCCACCGAGCCGGGTTTTCGCCCGGCTGATGGAATCTTCCGCGACTTTCGACTGATAGTTCATATTGTTGTTCCCCTTATTGAACTTCATCGAGTCGCTGGGCGGTTTAGTTACTCCGCCGCCAGCGTGTTCGCCGCGCCGGTCCCGTCGGGATCGAGTGGCGAAATAATGCGCAGATTAACGCAGTCCACAACGCCCAGATCGGTGATGGCATAATCGGGGATCGCTGTGATCTGCAAAACGAACATATACATGAACGGCCAGGGCAGGTCGCAGCCAAGGCTCTGAGCTGCTTCATCAAGCCGCTTTTCTGCTGCCGCCATTTCCTGCGGATCGATATCCGATACGATGCCGCCGATTGGAAGATGCAGGAATTCAATCACCTTACCCTTGTCGACAACGACCTGACCGCCATTGTTGGTAATCAGATGATTGATGGCAACCGCCATATCCTCCGGATCTACACCAATGCAAATGATGTTGTTATCGTCGGGTGCGGTGGAACTGGCGATAGCACCTGATTTCAGATTGAAACCAGATGTAAACGCGACGGGCCGATTTTCCGTCTTGCCGTAGCGTTCGACGACAGTCACGTATTGTATATTCCGATCCGGATCGGCAAGGACATTCCCGCCCACCACTGGCAGGACGACATCACGCCGCGTCCGGACGAAGATTTTTTCCGGGGTAACGGCGATTGCCAACACGTCGGCGGAAGATGTTTTGCCATCGAAGGGGACTGCAATATCCGCAGCCTTCACGAGCTTCGCCTTGACCGACTGCAAAAGCCCGGCACTGCGCTGCGGCGCCACCAGTTCCACCGCCATTTGTCCCTCACGGGCGGCAAGCGTTCCATTGGCAACCACAGCGTCGACGCGGAAGTCGCGCAGATCGTTGACGATAAGAATATCGGCAGTGCGGCCCGGCGAAATCGATCCAACCTTGTCGTCGATGCGCAGGGCCTCGGCACCATTGATCGTCGCCATCTGGATTGCAGCCATCGGCGAAATGCCCATGGCAATCGCCATACGGACCATATTATCGAGATGGCCACGCGAAAGAATGTCGCTTGCAACCACATCATCAGTACAGAAGCTGATGCGGCGCAACGCTTTGACGCCCATCTCCGTCACAATGCGCAGATTGTCTGAAAGGAAGTGAGAGATGGATGATTCACGGACGACAACATGCATGCCAGCCCGCAATTTCTCCAGCATTTCCTCCGGCGTATAGCTTTCGTGGTCGGCGCGAACCCCGGACTGCATATAGCCATTCAGGCGTGCGCCACGGGTCATGGGGCAGCAACCGAGGACCGGCAGGCGGCTCGCCTGACCGATCTCGATAGCCTGGAGCACGTCTTCATCTTCCTCCTGAATGAACTCGCGCACGGTTTCCCAAATGCCGACGCATTCCGGCCAGCTGTGCGTATCGCGGTGATCCTTCGGGCTGAAATAGTGCCCCACCGTTGATCGAGGCATGGTGTAGGGCGTCTTACAGGGCGCGCCCCAGAACACCTTCAACGGTGTCCCCTTGACCTCATCGAGGAATTCGCGCGCAGCATCAGGACCGCCAACGACGATAATCTGATCGAGGCCTGTCACGATCGACGTCGTGCCGAGCGGGACGACCGCCTTTGCGAAGCTGGTCAGGGATAGTTTGGAACATTCCACATGGAGATGTCCGTCGATCATGCCGGGTGCAAGATATTTTCCGGTCGCATCAATGATTTCAGTGGTTTGCCCTATATAATCGCTGATATCGCCCACCGCGATAATGCGCTCATTATAGATGGCGACGTCAGCCAGATAAATTTCTTCGGAAACGACGTTGACCAGTCGACCACCGCGAATAGCGACGGTTGCCTTAATATCCCCACCGGATGCAGCGCGGATGAATTCACGAATGTCGGACATTCTAACCTCCCTTGTTGAAGGGGAGTATCCCAGCCGTATAACGTTTGCACAACTGGCCGAAGTTGGCTTATTATAGAACGTATCGTCCAATAGTATGAACGAAATGGATATGAAATGGATTTGTCGGTCATCGATTGTTTCGTGAAAGTTGCCGACGCGAAGTCGATTTCCGCGGCATCGCGTTTGTACCGTTTACCCAAATCCACGCTCAGCCATCGCATTCGCCAGTTGGAAGATGAATTCGGGGTCGAGTTGTTCGTGCGCGAAGGTCATCAACTGAACCTGACCGATGCCGGATCGGAACTTTTGCGTCACGCGCGAAAAATCCAGATGAGCTGCGATGACGCCGCGTCAGCAATGGCTGACATGCACGAAGTGGTGGCTGGGACATTACGGGTCGGATCGACGGGCGAATTCGGCACGACCATTACCTCTGAACTGCTCTATGCGTTCCAGAAGCAATATCCGCAGGTCATTCTCGACGTGGTGTTTCTCACAGCGCGCCAATCTTTCACCGACGTATCCGATATGGCGCTGGACGGCATTTTTCACTGGGGCGAACCATCGGATGTCGACTATGTCAGTCGTCGGCTGGCTACGGCCTCTTATGGGCTTTATGCCAGCCCCGAATATCTTGCGCAGTTCGGCCGGCCGACGAGTCCTGACGATTTGTCTCGTCATCGCGGCCTGATCTTCCGTAACACGACCCGGCTTCAACCCTGGTATCTCTCCAGGCAAGGCAACGACGAAACGGAAATCTTGCCGACCGCCAGTCTGGTGGCCAACGACTACTGGACCCTGAAATATTTTGCGGTCGCAGGGCAGGGGCTGGCTTATCTTCCCGGCTTCTTTGTTGAAACGGAATGCCAAAGTGATTTGCTTCTCCCGGTCCTCCCGGAATGGCGTTCTCGGGAAACGGGTATCAACCTCATCTATTCACGCCGCAGACACGTCTCGCGCCGTTTCAAAGCCTTTGTCGGATTTTGCCTCGAGTTCTATCGTCGACGGGAACGCGATCAGATTCCCCGTTATTTTGTTGAGAAGATCAGCCGATAAGCCTCCAAGTGCTGATCACCAATCGAAGCGGACGCCGAAGGTGCCAGCGGTTGCTGTTTGGTGACTGCGCCCGCTATCGGGCGACCAGCGATAGCTGGCCTGACCATACAGGCTCACATTCTGCTTCACCCGCGCGGTAAGGCCGCCTCCGACTTCAAAGGCTGTATCGCCGAAGCGGTTCTCAATTGCGGGCGAGGATGGTCCGAAGAACACAGTGTCATTGCCTGAGAAGGAATGCCAGACATTGAATCGCGCATAGGGCTGCCACAGTGTACCTCGCTCGTCGCGGGCTGAATATTGCAGCCGTGCTCCAAGCCGTCCGGTCCATGCTTTGCCCGCATCCCAGTCCACACTCGAATATTGATCGTGGGAGCCGTCCACCGACATGTCCTGATAGACGATCTGTGCTTGCGGTTCGATCAGCCAGCGATCATCCTCACCAAAGCGGATCGGATAGCCTGCTTCGAGCGATGCCGTATATCCGGTCGCATTTGTTGAGAGACCGGGGTTATAAGCCGATGTGGCGTCCGCGTCGTACCAGCTTCCCTGAACCACTGCATCGAGATACCAGCCGGTTGGGCCAAAATGCGTCCAATAGGCTCCGAGCGATGGGCCTTTCAGCGTCAGCTCGCCCACAGCCAGGTTCTGTATTCCTTCAGCAAAGCCGCGCACTGAGCTCGAATTGTAGTTCGAATAAGCGAAATACAGGCCAGCATGGTCACGATGGCCGCTATCCGTTGTTCGGCGCAGAATGTCGAGGCCCGTTTGGAAGCCGGTCAGATCGCCCGTTGCGCTGGCATCCACCGAACCGCCCCATCGGTTGTTGAGGTGTTCTCCGAACACGCGTCCCCAGGCCCCGTTTACATAAGTCTGCGACTCCGGCACCCCGCGCAGGTTCTCTTCCTCGCCGACGCGCTCATGCAGCGTGCCCAAGGTGGCGAGACCCATCTGTCGCGCAATCGCGGGGATTGGCGCATAGAGCGCGACTTCCGGGCGATAAAGCGGGATGTCAGGTCCTTCCGTCGTGGGACCTGTCGGTGTATCGATGATATGGGAGCGGAGAAACCAGTCGTTCGCATCCGCGCTGCCGCCGCGGAAAAGCTGATACTCATAAGCGCCCGCAGCCACACGCTGGCCGAGCGTGAAAGCGTCGGTCGTGGTGGTGCCGCCATTGCTCACGTCCACCAGCATAATACCATCAGCGAGGGTCTGTGCTCCCGGACCACCGGTATTGTTCACGAACACCGATGTCGTGCCGCTGGCCTGGCCGCCATCGATCACCAACAGATTGCTTGGTGAGTTGTCCGCACCAAGATAGGTATTGAAACCGATACGGCTGCCAGCGCTACCGGTGTAGCTGCCAACTGCCAGGGTGCTATATGCGTCTGTCCGTGGCAGGAACTGTATCAGACCGGCATTCGCAACCGCATCGGTTGCGTTGGAATCGCCGGTGACGTTCCAGATACTGCTGGCATCAATCGTGATATCCGTCGCGTTTCTGGCCAATCCGGTCCACAGGCTGCCCTGCGCCAGTGACACATCCGCAGTGTTGCCAGTGTCGGCCAGCAGGTCGCCCGTCCATTGCGATATGGTCAGGCTGGCGCTGGCTGTATTGCCCGGGCCGGTCAGCATAAGATTGCCGGTCCACTGGCTGTCGCCGAGATTATAGGTGAGCGTCGAAGGATCAACGACGATGTCACCGGTGAGCGATGATACGCCATCAATATTGAGCGTCAGATTGCTTGGCGCACCGACCGTATTCTCGGTAACCTTTGCCAGCAGGAGCTGCCCGTTGACCATAGCCGGGTTGATGGCTGTGTTGCCATTGATCGAGACAGTGCCGACGCCCCCCTCAACCAGGATGACCGGGCCGTTGGCGGCGCTCAGACTGCCGCCGGTGAAGGACACCGTGCTCGGCGTACTACCGGTAAGATAAACAGCGGCAGACCCGGAGCCGTCTACCGCCACGGCAGTGCCGGACGCGGTGATCGTACCGCCAGTGCTGGCTGCGAGACCATGAGCAGCGCTGCCCATAGTGGTAACGGTTGCATCCGTAGCGGAGATCATACCGCCCGCCATTGCGTGGAGGCCAATGGCGTTATTGTTTTGCGTGGTGACTTCGGTGCCGGTCAAGGTGACAGTGCTGCCGGCATCTGTGGTACGGACACCGTCCGCGCCGCCAATTGAGGCGCTATCGCCACCCTTTGTTGTTATGGTGCCGCCTGTTATCAACGCCGTGGCGCCCTGACTGACAAGAACGCCAATACTGCCATTGCCAATCGTGGTTATGTCCGTATCTTGAGCTTGCAGTTTGCTGTCTGTCCCGACCACATCTGCGCCATGGCTTTCCAGGCCTATCTCAGCAACCGGAAACTGCAGGACTGGCGGGCTGCTGCCGGTCACAGTGTACCCTGTTGTGACTTCTGTTCCAGTCACGGTGATCGTGCCAGTATCGGTGATACGCAGACCCGCGCTGGAAGGGCCGGTCGTCCGGATTATGGTGTTGGTCAGAATGATTGTGCTGTCCGCGCCACTCGCCTCTGCGCCGGTGGAATTGGGTTGGTAGGTGAAAATGCCATAACCAGCGTAGTCAATACTGCCTCCGGCATCAGCCCATATGCCCTGGCTGTTTGCACCATACGTGGCAGAGCTGGCGCCATTGCGGACCACGATGCTACTGTCGGCACCGCGGGCAAGCATGCCTGGCGCATCAGCGTTGATTGTTCCGCCATAGTAATCGCCGGAGGCGATGGCGCCGCCATACATGGTGACTGTTCCGCCGCCGGTTGCGAACAGCACAGCGCCACCGCTCCCATAACCGTTAATGTAACTATTATTGAGGATGAGGTTGCTGTCGGCTCCAGAAGCCACTGCGCCCGGAGCATTGTCGCCGTAGTTATAGGTATTCAGATCATTGAGAGTGATCGTTCCTCCGACATCCGCGAACACGGCAGAGGAGGCCGTACCGTCAATCATGAGGTCAGTGCGGGTGAGGGTGATAGTCCCGCCGCTGGCTGCATAGGCACCGTGCGCGTTATCCAGCGCCGTGTACACATCGCTATCATTCAGTGTGACGCTGCTGCCTGCTCCAACTGCGCTGATGCCGTAGGCACCGATGCCATAGGTGCTGACAGTCGTATAGCTGCCTGTAATTGCCCCGCCGTCCTCGGCGTAGAGGCCATGCCCGCCCGCGCCGTAGGTGGTAACCTCGGCACCCTCCGTCGAGGTGCCGATCAGACTGGCGATCCCGCTATCACTCGCGCGCACGCCATAACCGCTGCCAGTAGCTGTTAGCAGGACGGAGGTGCCGCTATAGCTTCCGGTACCCGAAACATCGACCACCGGCGCAGCACCAGCGCTTTCTCGCGTGGTGAGGGCGGAATCCGAACAGCTGCCTGAAGAAATATTGACGGACGCCGGTGCCGACGGGGCGCATTGCGCCAAGGCCTGCGCGGATGGCAACAATACCGTCATCGCCACAGCCAAAGTCGCAGGATGACAGCAAATGGAACTCAATAGCGCCTTTTTCCGCATGCTGCAGATCCGCGCGCCACGGCTTGGAACGGCAACAGGTATTCCCATATGGTCAGCACGCAATCGACAGCCCCCTCTTGCGCAATGCATCCTGAGCAGGAAGCATTGCGAGAATCAATTAAATATATTAATATAATATACTTAGAAATGAGCAAGCTGGATAAGATGCTTTCGACGGAAACCTCAAGTTGCAACCGTTCGAAGCGATTTTTCTATTTCACCGCCGCAATAGGCAAGGCCATAATCGTTGAAGCTTTTGGTATTAAGCGCAGCAAGAGTAGGTATAGCCTGCACCCGTTTGGAAAGGCCTCCGATTATCGGCGAGGTTTCTTGAATGATCGTTTTGATCACTGCGAAGCGATCAGCCATCGTGGCCCAGAGGATGGCCGTCACTATATCGGCAACGCCGGGCTTTTCCGTTCCCAGCATAAAGCCTGCACTTTCCTTGAGCCCGTGACGTTCGCCGGTATCCTGAAAAATGCACAGCCATTTTTGCAGCCGGGGAATGAATTCCTTCCACTTTTCATGCGTCCACATCTCCCGACCGCCATTGAGCGTCAACTCGTCAATGACATCGTTCGCATCGTTTACGATCTTGGCAGTCAGAGCGCGGCCCTCTGCCGTTGAGGGGAGGAGCTCCAGGCGTTCTCCAAGATATATGGCAATCGCCGACATCTGCGATACCGCAAAATTGCGATGGTGATCGATCAAAACCGGTGGCCCCATGAATGCTATGGGTTGCTCTTCGACATCACGTCCCATGAGTTCTTCGATCTCGTCGAAGCCATGTTCATCCCACGAACAATCGCCATAGGCCAAAATCCCCCGAATAAATTGCCCACGGAATGGCACAGGCCAGTAATAAAGATCGAAATCGCTCAATTTCACCTCCTCTTGTCGTGCTCAGGAATAACTGACCAGATCACTTGCGGTTCCATGAAGCCAAGATACCCTGTTTCGCGAAAGGTCGATTCACGCTATGTGTAATTCGTAGGCACCGTCCTGCTGATTCAAACAACAAAGCGCATCATCTCGACCAGCACTGTCTGGAGAGGGATCGTGACTTTGCAATCAGAGGCTAAGCGATGAAGGATATCGCCGGTCAGGGCATCCGTTTTGGACGGATTGCCGCCACATTACCTGTAAGAGACATGAACAAGGCACATGATTTTTATACTCAGGTGCTCGGCTTCGAAAAAATTTTCGAAAACGGCAACCCTGTTGGCTTCATGATCCTGAAGCGCGATCAGGGTGAACTGCATTTGACGTTACAGCCCGGACACAAGGCTGCGAATTTTAACGTAGCTCACCTGATTGTGGACAATATTGATGCGCTCCACGCTGTTTGTCTGCGACATGGGGCAAGGATTATCAAAAGCCTGCAGGACAAGGACTTTGGCTTGCGGGCATTTGTGTTCGCTGATCCGGACGGGAATCGCATCGACGTCGGCCAAGCAATATAAATCCAGGATCGCCATGTGCATAATCGCGCGTGGTTGTCGCAAGGCGCAGCAGCTGCGCCTTGCGTAAGTCAGTCGCCTAAAGACGGCTATTTTCCTTCGATTTCGTTCCAGCCATCCACAATGGACTTAACGGCGGCTGAGAAGCCGGTCAGATTGCTGGGGAAATGAACCTTGTCATAGCTTTCCTTTGGCAACATCTTTTCTGTGGTTTCTAACGGTAGTTCGATGTCACGGGTTGGATGAGCATAGCCTTCGGCCAACATGGCCTGACCTTGATCGGAGAAGAGAAAGTCGAGGGCGCCTTTGGCGGCATTTGGGTGAGGTGCAACCGAACTCACATATTGTGCAAACAGCATTCCAACCGTTCCGTCGGTGGGGATGATAACCTTGAGCGGCAGTCCTGTCGCATCACGCTTGGCAAATCCGTCAAAATCGTAAACCAGCGAGATCGGGCATTCGCCTTTCTGGATCGAAGCAACATTGAGGACAACGCCCTGGCGTAGATTTCCGCTGTCGCGCAGCTTCTTGAACCATTCAAGACCGGGTTTGGTGTTCTCCTCGCTGCCGCCATTGGCAAGAGCTGCCGCCAGAACCGAAGCGGTTGCATAGGTCGAAACGCGTGGATCGCGGCTGCAGACCATATCCTTGTATTCGAGCTTGAGCAGGTCGTTCCAGGTCGATGGCAGGGTTTTGACCTGATCCGTATTTACGAGAAATGCAATGGCACCCCAGTATGAGGAGGCCCAACGTCCTTCCGGGTCCTTGAATTGTGGCTTGATCCGATCCCAGCTGGAATTCTTGTAGGTGTCGGCGAGCTTCTCATCAAGTAGACGGCCAAGAAAGTCGTAGCCAATATCGGCAATGTCCATGACCGGAGCATTCTTTTCGGCCAACAGATGCGTGATCTGTTCACCCGAGGTCATGTCGGTGTCGACATGTTCCACGCCGTAGATTTCTTCGATCTTTGCGAAGATGGCACCCAGATTGACCCAATCGTCGGACATGCCATAGGAGACCAGTTTGCCTTCCTTCTTGGCGCCGGTGACAATGGCTTCCGGGCTTTGAGCAAAGGTTGCAGTCGAGATTGCACATAGAGCAATGGCGCCCAGGCTGTATTTCAAGGCTTTTGAGATCATGACATCAGTCCTTTCAGATTGCTGGTAAGGGAGGAATTTCAACGAGCGGCAAAGCGCCTTTGTTTTTTGGGAGAGGACACTCGGCGTTTGCCGGTCGAAGACGAGAGAACCGCTAGCGAAATCATCCAGGCGCAAGCAAAGCTGATGAGCGCCAGTGCGCTGGCCTGGCGGCCATCGAAGCGGGTGAATTCAACGAGGTACATGGGAAAAGTCTTGAAGCGCGTACCGACGAGTAGATTTGCCAGCGCGAACTCAACGAACGCTGCGGAAAATACCAGAAGGCTTCCGTTGACGATGCCGCTGCGAATGTTGGGTAAAATGACGAAGAGGAAAGTCTGGTACTCCGCAGCGCCCAGGCTCCCGGCCGCTTCCGTCATAAGCCCCGTATCAAGGGTCTCCAGCGCGTTCATGATCGGTCGATACATGAATGGCAGTGTTATCGCGACATAGGCGCAAACAAGCAGAACAGGTGAACTGACGAACGAGCCCGACATTCCGCCATAGAAGCGGATGAGACCGAGGGCGAGCACCACAGCCGGAAAGCCGAATGGAATGATCGCCAGTATTTCGAGAAGCGGCTTGGCGCGCGGCAGTTTCGTATGAGCCCAGTAAGCGGTCGGAGCCACGAGCGCGAGTGACAGGAGAACCGTTGCTATGGACACGGTCAGCGAGTTGGTCAGCGTTGTCCGAAACGCTCTCTTTTCCACCACCTTGCTCCACCATTGCATGGTGAAACCCTCGGGCCAAAGGCTCCGGTCCCAGCGGGTCGATATGGAGAAAAGACCGGTTGCGACGATCGGGACAATCATGAAGAGCAGAAAGACGATGATCACCGTTATCCGCGCAAACGCGGTAGAACTGCTCGGTTTGCCAAATGCGTGATTGTTCATCGTGTATATGTCCGGGCGGAACGCACGAGCCATTGATGCACGAAGACGCAGATTGCCATGACCAGCAGCGACATGACCGCGATGGCATCCGCAAAGGCTGGCTCAAGTTGCACTTCACCACGAATGAGCGCGGCTATCTGGACTGTCACCAGATTGACCGATGAACCGGTCAGTGTCCATGCGGTAGCATACGCGCCGAACGCATTGGCAAACAGCAGGAAAAAGCAGCTGACCAAGGCAGGTCGCAGGACGGGAAGCGCAATGAGAAGCCAATATTGCGTCTTTCCCGCGCCGAGGCTGGAAGCAGCCTCAGCCCATTCTTTGCGCAGTCCTTGAAAGGAGGGGATGAGCAGCAGGATAGCTAACGGAATCTGGAAATAGAGATAGGCCAAGGCCAAACCGGCGAGCGAATAGATCCTGAAGCCGGGATAGAGGTCGATACCGATCTTTTTCAGCATGAGTGTAATCACACCCGTCGAACCCAGTATGATGACGAAAGCGAAGGCTAGCGGCGCACCGCCGAAATTGGCAGTCACGTCGGCGAGTGCGGTGAGAGCCTCCCTTACTCTGGCGTTGCGACTTGTGACGATGATGTAAGCGATGACGGCACCGGCAATGGTTCCGGCAAGCGCAGTTCCAAGTGACAGGCCGATACTGTTACCGAAAGATGCCAGAACGGCCGGTTGCATGACCCGTTCGAAGTTTGCAAGCGACAAGCCGTTGCCGGAAAGAAAGGCCGATTTCACGAGACCCAATAGCGGAATGATCTCGAAAGCGAACTCAAAGACGAGGAAGGGCACAAGACCCAGCCAGGCTCGATTACAAGACTTTACCGATAACTGCCTCAGCATTGGATTCTAGTCCCATCTGTCGCAATGGTGACTGGACCAGAAAACCGTGCCGTCGCCTGCGTATGTATCCGAGCCAGATCGACATGTGGATAAGTGTGGATGAGAACGAGCTGGCCTACGCCTGCTACACTGGCAATCGTCGCTGCGTCCTTTGGGGTTAGATGGTCTTCGGTGAGGGTGTCATCTTCAAAGGAGCATTCGCAGAGGAAAATATCTGCCTGTCTTGCGGTGTGTTCCATGGCCGTCTTGTCAATTGCATCGCCCGAATAAACGAAGATGCCGACTGGCGTTTCGATACGAAAGGCGATGCTATTGGAGGTATGCCCGGTCAGGCCGGTTTCTACGGTCAGATTTGCGATCTCGTGTCGACCGACTGTCAGTTCGCGGATGTCGAGCGTGTAGGTTTCCGGCATTGCGTCGCGAAATATTTGGAGCAGTTGTTCGATAAAGGCTTTCAGCCCGTAACAACCAGCAATGATCAGCGGCTCTCTACGGACCCAGCCGGGTGTTGCATTCAACGCATGCAGCAGAGTTACGATATCCAGCACATGGTCGGGATGAAGATGGGAAATGAAAACAGTGCTGATTTCGCGATAATCGACGCCCGCCAAGGCAAGACGATTGAGTGAGCCCGGTCCAAGATCGAAGATTGCGCATTGCGAGCCGTATCTGAGCAAATGGCTGGATGGGCTGCGGCCTGTCGTGGGCAGAATCGTCCCCGCGCCGATAACCGTGACAACCAGTTTCTCACTATCGGCTGGTGCGCTGTCGCGACTTATCTCTGTGCTCATCATCTCTGACCCCCGTCGTTCACAGGGGTTTAAACATGCCTACGTAACAGGCCGGTGACATTATTCATATTATTCATATTATTTGATTGTATGATCGACAGTATGATGATGGATGCCGCTTGATATGGGTTCAGCCGTCGAACAAGTTTCAAGAAACTGCATTACAGAGATATCGCAATGCCAACCTCCACGGACCGCACAATGCAAAAAGACGCATCGCAAAATTATGCCAGTTATCCGAGCCTGAAGGGCCGCAGTGTTTTCATAACAGGCGGAGCAAGCGGTATTGGCGAAAGCCTTGTCAGGCATTTTTGTGCGCAAGGCAGTAAGGTCGCTTTTGTCGATTTTGCTGAGGAAGCCAGCCATGCTCTCGTGCAATCCATTGCCGGTTTGGGTTACCCCGAACCGCTCTTCCTTACCTGTGACCTGCGCGACATTACTGCTCTTCAAGCTGCGATTTCAAAGGCTGTTCAGGTCAATGGCGCGATACAGGTGTTATGCAACAATGCAGGAAACGACGACAGGCATCGAACGGAAGATGTAGACGTCACTTACTGGGATGATCGCATGGCGGTCAATGTGAGACACCAGTTCTTTGCGGCGCAATCCGTATTGCCGCATATGCGGGCCAAGGGTGGAGGTTCTATCATCAATTTCGGGTCCATCACCTGGATGGTCGGCGATCCGGACTGTCCGGCCTATGTCACTTCAAAGGCTGCAATCTATGGCATGACTCGTGCGCTGGCCCGTGAATTTGGCCCGCACGATATTCGTGTCAATTGCCTCGTCCCCGGCTGGGTCATGACTGAACGTCAGATGAAACTATGGCTTACACCTGACGGCGAAAGGCAGATTGACGAACGGCAATGCTTGCCAGCGCGTCTGCAGCCTTCGGACATCGCTCGCATGGTGCTCTTCCTAGCTGCCGATGATAGCGCGATGTGCACAAGCCAGCAGTTCATCGTGGATGGCGGCTGGGTTTAGGTTTGTACTTGGCCTTCGGTTATGGATAGAAGGCTCGTATAGAGACCGGGGGTGCATGCTATGATAGGTTTGCCTTCAGTCAGGTCGTCGCCTGGCAAAAAGCCACTGACCCGGCCTCCTGCTTCTTCCACCAGTAAGGCGCCTGCCATGACGTCCCAGCTTTGCAGTAGCAATTCACAATAGCCGTCCAATCGGCCAGCCGCGACATGGGCAAGGCCGATGGCAGCAGATCCATTTTGCACGAAGCCGAATGATGCGGATGTTAACCGGCCAAGCAGAGCAATATAATCCGAGACCGGACGTTTAGTGGAATAACCTGCGTCGATCACGGCGTCTTCCGGTCCTGTGGGCGTGCGTACCGACAGACGAGTATCATAAAGAAATGCGCCACGACCGCGTTGTGAACAAAACAACTCCTTCGTCGCCGGGTTATAAACGACGCCGATCTCGCACCTGCCATGGCTTACAAAAGCTATAGAGATGGCGAAGTGGCCGATACCGCGTGCGAAATTCTGCGTGCCGTCAATTGGATCGATGACCCAGAGATGAGGTGCATTTGTGCCGCCCAACTCTTCGGAAAGAATGCCGTCTTCTGGAAATTGTGCTTGAATTGCTTGTCTTATATGCCGATCAACAGCAAAATCAGCTTCCGTGACGAGATCATGCAATCCCTTGAATCTTGTTCCGAGTGTCGAGGGATTGCGAAAGTAATTCATGGCAATGTCGCCAGCTTCCAGCGCCATTTCCTTGGCCACAGCAAATCGGGCGTTCAGGTCTGGTGGTGTCATGTGGGTATCTCTGTCTAGCGCGAGCGACTGCGCCTTGCCTCAAGCGAGCGGTTGACGTCTACTTCCGAGCCATCAAGAAGTTCAACGAGTGCCGCGCGTGCTCCTTCGGCATCATGCCTGCTAATGCAATCACAAACCTTTTCATGAAGGGGTAGAGAAGGACGCTGCCCTTGAGGATTATCATCTGAAAGACGAAAGCTGATGACCATCGCTGCTTCGGTCAGAGCGGCTAAGGAGCCGAATAGTTCGTTGCCACTCATTCGCAAAACTGCTTGATGAAAAGCAAGGTCAGCTTCGGAGAAACGTTCGTTGTCATCGACCCAATACTCCATTCTCTTATAGAGTTCGCGAAGCACCTCAGATTGTTCGGAATTTGCCCGTTCGGCCGCCAGTGCCGCCGCGGATGGTTCTATCGAACGCCTTAACTCAAATAACTTCCGGACATCTTCAGGATCGGACGTGCTGCCAAAACGCCAGAACAAGACGTCAGGATCGAGAAAATTCCAATCGTCTCGTTTTCTTATCCGCGTGCCCGTTCTGGGGCGCGATTCCACCATGCCTTTGCCGGTCAAGACCTTGATGACTTCGCGCAGAACCGTTCGGCTGACACCATGGGCCGCGCTCCAATCATCGGCGTTCGGGAGCGGATCACCCGGCAAAAGGTCGCCGCGCACGATACTTAGTCCGATTTCGTCAAGCAGCCTCGCGTGAAGGCTAACTGCTGCAGATCCGATAGCTCGATGATGCAAAAGGCGCATATCTCATCCGTCTATTAGTATGAATGATATGATTAATGTGTGAATCGGAACGCTGTCAAACTTCTGTATCACGGGTGTGACAAAGTGAAATTTTCAACATGCTTCTCAGTGCAAATCAACAGCTGGGGCAACGCGGTCAGCCTCATGCGTTGAACATGATCGCCCGGCGGGTACGAACATCGCGTGCGAGGCTGGATGGAGGATGGCGAAGGACGGCGCATCGATTTCCGCAACACTATCATAGTTCTGACCTCCAATGTCGGTGCCGATGTGATCGCCTGCATATGCAGTGATCTGCAGCTGATGCCAGAACCAAAGGTGTTAAGTGGTGTTCTTCGCGATCCGCTCTTGGTGGTATTCCCGGCAGCTTTGCTTGGTCGCGTGTGGGTGGTGCCCTACTATCCGCTAACAGATGTTACACTCGTCAATATCGTGCGCTTGCAGCTGAGCCGCGTGCAGAAACGCTTGGCTGAAAATCAGAATATCGTCTGCACTTTCGATGATGTCGTGATTGATCAGATTGTCGGGCGCTGTACGGAGCTGGCTTCTCGTGGGCGCATGGTCGATGCCATTTTGACCAACACTTTGCTGCCGGAGATCAGTGAGAGGCTGTTAACGGGTAGCCTCAGGGACCACAACATTATAGCCAATTACACATTGCGCCAAACCACAACGAATTTACTTATCAATTTGATGCGTAAACTCTGTCGGGTTGAGCGCGCTGATAAACATTGAGAACAATTCGCCCTGAGAGGCGATGCGGAGCTTGCCATAGATATTGCGCCGGTGAATACGCACGGTTCCGGAAGAAATTCCCAGCGCATGTCCTGTTGCGTCTGCCGAAAACCCGCGAAGAATGTAGCCCACGATCTCTATTTCGCGCGGGGTCAACAGATTCCTATCCAGATTGCGGAAAGCGCGTTCGATAAGCCCCGACAGATTTTCTCCTCGCGGCTTTGTTGCATTGTGCTCAAATCGTTCTGCCAGATCGGCCCAGTTGTGACGTCCGACTGCTGCCACAAAAGGCACCAGCTCGTTCAGATCGCGAAGCTCGCGTGCCGAGAACGGCTTCGACGCTCGCATCGCTGATATGATGACGCAAACGTTTGGCTCTACGCTGAATTTGAAGCCGATTTCTTCAGCCAGCTCCGTCTGCACATAATAATTGCGGAAATACTCCCCCTGATAGAATCGGTCCGGAGCCAGATCCCGCAGCCTTATGAGGCTCGGATCGCCAGGCAGCGATGACTGCAGGTAGAATGGATCCAGGAGATAGGGCCCCTCCTGATAATCCTCGACCATGACCTTGTGTTTCCACACGGGGAACTCCGAATGCAAAGCGATTGGTCGCCGGTTGCCGCAATATGCAAAGGTGACCGTATGTTCAAAAGGCACCACCGTGCGGATCGCTTCGATCAGCGCCGCCGCAAATTGCGGTTGGTGTAACGCATCAATGACCCGTGCAGAGGCCAGCGTCCAGTTCATCAGGAATCTCCGTCTATATGCCTTTTGTGATATATACACCTATTGCGTATTTTTATATGGTTTTTCAAAAATAAGGGATATGCCGCTCCAGGCAAAGCTCTCTAGGGGAATATATTTTGATGGTATACGCTACCGAGGCTTCAGTTGGTCGAAGCGGCGACACAGTTGCGGAATTTGTCGGCACCACGAAACGTTATGGCGCCGTGCTTGCGGCCAGCCAGCTGAATCTGCAAATCCGGCGGGGGGAATTCCTTTCCTTTTTGGGGCCATCGGGCTGCGGAAAGACGACTGCGCTGAGAATGCTGGCCGGTTTTGAACAGCCAAGCGAAGGCGAAATATTGATCGACGGGTCAGAGGTTGGTGCTACACCTGCCTATAAGCGTCCTGTCAATATGGTGTTTCAGAGTTACGCCCTCTTTCCGCACATGACTGTGGCCCAGAATGTGGGTTACGGACTAAGACAACGTCGTCCGAGATTGGCAAAGTCCGAGATCGACCGTCGCGTCGTGAAGGCACTGGAAACCGTTCGTCTTGCCGATTTCGGTGGGCGGCGGATATGGGAAATGTCGGGTGGACAGCAACAGCGTGTGGCGCTCGCCCGCGCTATCGTGAACGAGCCCAAAATATTGTTGCTCGACGAACCGATGGCAGCACTGGACGCTAAACTGCGGACAGAGATGCAGCTCGAACTTTTGTCTCTGCAACGCAAGTTGGGCATTACTTTTGTGTTGGTCACGCATGACCAGCAAGAAGCACTGTCGATGTCTGACCGCATCTGCATCATGGGCAATGGTCGCATCGCACAGATTGGGACACCGCGAGAACTCTATGATCGCCCCGCTAACCGCTATGTCGCCAATTTCGTAGGTCGTGCGAACATCCTCGCAGGCAAGGTTGAACATGCTGACGATGATCATGTGACGGTAAGCTTGGCCACGGGTCATAAGGTCGTGGTTGAGACAGCGTTTGCAGTGATGCCGGGTGATGCCGTCGACATCATGATCCGACCGGAGGCGCTTCGCCTGACCGTTTCGCCGATGGTAGGAGAGACGGCGATTGAAGTGCAGGTCGCAAACAAGATCTTCCTTGGTGAACATATTGAATTCTTACTCACCCATCCGGTTCTTGGCTCATTGCAGGTTCTGGTGCCAAGACAGGCTGAGCGCGCATTGCCGGGCGTTGATGTGGGTTCCACGGTTCATCTTGTCTGGGATCACGGAACAGGCCTGATCCTTGGAGCTGAATGAGGTTTTACGGGTGCAACATCGGACCATGACCATGTTCTGTACGGTTCGAAATAACAAGCTCGGTCTGCAAATAATAAAAAGAGAGGGATAAAATGACGAAGAAAGATACGCCGGTTTCCCGGCAGGCATTTATGGAGGAACTGCGCCGGTACCAGAAGGGCTCCGTTACACGCCGCCATTTTCTTGGCGTGACCGGGCTTGGTGCTGCGACAGCTGTTATGGCAGGCGCGCTGCCGGGGCTTTTGCCATCGCGCGCATGGGCTGGTGACATTGGGGACCGGGTTTCGATTGCAACTTGGCCAAACTATCAGGATCCCGACAATCTGGCAGCATTCCAGAAGGAGACCGGCGCAGCAGTTCAGGTGAATGTTTTCGGTTCAAACGAGGAAATGTTCGCCAAATTGCAGGCTGGCGGGGCAGGCTGGGACATCGTTGTGGCGACGAACTATGCCATCAGTACCTATGCCGACAGCAAGATGATCGAGCCGCTCGATCTGACGAAGCTACCCAATTACAACGCAGAGTCCTTCGAAGCGCGTTTCGCAACGCCCGGTACTGTGGATGGAAAGCTCTATGGTATCCCCAAACTCTGGGGCACGACGGGCATGGCCTGGGACAGCAGCAAGATGAAAGCGCCTTTCACCAGCTGGAAAGATTTTTTCGATCTCACCAAAACCGACTTTTCGGGTCGCACGATCATTCACGACTATCAGCTGACCGCTATCGGCAATGCTCTGAAATATCATGGCTATTCCTTCAATTCTGTCGATCCGAAGGAACTGGCAGATGCCGAAAAGCTGTTGATCGAGGTGAAGCCGCATCTCTTTGCTATTACCTCCGACTATCAGCCTTCCATGCGCAACGGTGACGCCTGGCTGACAATGTGCTGGACCGGTGACGCGAAGCAGATGAACCGCGACCTGCCGGAAATCCACTACACGCTCGGCAAGGAAGGCGGAGAAATCTGGTCCGATTTCTACACCATCCCGACCAGCGCACCCAATCGCGAAGGTGCTTACGCGTTGTTGAACTTCCTGCTCGACCCGTCGATCAATGCACGCGAGGCGGCCTTCCACGGTTATCCTGTGCCTGATGCCCGCGTCGAAGCGCTGGTGTCGGAAGAAATGCGCAACGATCCGATCCTTCATCCTGCGGCGGAACTTCTGTCCACGCTGGAATTTGGCGCGGCAGTCACGTTGACCGATCCAAACCGGGCGGAACTGATCGCCCGCTTTAAATCGGCATAACCGGACGGGCATCAATGGCATTGTCTCAGCGAAAAATGCGCTGGCTCCTGCTGGGGCCAGCGGGCCTGTGGTACGCGGCGCTCCTCATACTGCCGCTTGCAGTCGTGCTCGTGTATTCCTTTGGGGAGCGCGGTGCGGCTGGCGGCTATCAGCCTGCTTTCACCTTTGCGCAATATGCCAATCTCGGAAGCCGCTGGGCTGCATTCCGTAACACATTGACGCTCGCGCCCATCGGTACGATTGCAGCGCTCCTGTTTGCTTATCCGCTGGCCTATTATCTTGCATTGCGGGTAGGCAGGCAGTGGCGCACATTGCTGCTGGTGCTGGTGATTGTGCCATTCTGGACATCGATCCTGATCCGCTCCTACGCCTGGATCTTCCTTCTTGGTGGGCGCGGCATACCTCAATTGCTGTCTGCGTTTGGTCTCGGCGATTTCCGCCTGATCAACACGCCATTCGCCGTTCTGGTGGGCATTGTCTACGGCTATCTGCCGCTGATGTTTTTCCCGATCTATGTGAGCCTCGAAAAGCTCGACCGCAGGCTGCTGGAAGCCGCTGACGATCTGGGTACGCCGCCATGGCGGCGCTTTCTGCAGATCACGTTGCCCCTATCGCTGCCCGGCGTGGCAACAGGATCGATGCTCGTCTTCATCCTGCTCATGGGAGAATATCTCATCCCGCAAATGCTCGGTGGCGGCAACGTCTTCTTTGTTGGTAATGCGCTTGTCGATCTGTTCCTGCAATCGCGCAACTGGGCGTTCGGGTCCGCCGTGTCGATAACGCTGGTGGCTATCATGCTGCTTGTCGTCTCCCTTTACATGCGTTTCCTGCGTCTGATGGGGACTGCGCGCGAAGATGTCAGTTTGATGTGAGGAAATGATGCGCATTTATGCTACTGCGATTTACCTGTTCCTCTATCTTCCTATCGGGATCATCGCGCTTTTCAGCTTTTCTGCGGGCCGCTCGGCAAGTCAGCTGCAAGGGTTCTCGACGCAATGGTATTCCAAGGCGCTTGAAAATCCGTTTGTTATTGATGCTCTCAAAACCTCGGCATCCGTCGCGCTGACTTCGGCTTTTATATCCTGCCTGCTGGGCACGATGGCGGCGATTGCACTGACCGGTCTGAAGGGCAAACTGCGCGTTCTCTTTGACGCCATGATCTACATCGCGGTGATGATCCCCGGCATCGTCATTGGTATCGCAACGCTGATCGCGCTGGTGACGGTATTCAATACGGTCAATCCATGGCTTCAGGCGTTGACGGGCCTGAAGCTGTCATTGGGGTATGGCTCGCTCATCGCGGCACATGTGCTGTTCACGATGTCGCTGGTGATTATCCTGGTGCGCGCCCGCATCGATGGCATGGATCGCTCGCTGATCGAAGCTTCCTCCGACCTTGGTGCAGGACCGTTGGCAACCTTCCGGCAAGTAACTCTACCGATGTTGATGCCAGCGATGATGGCGGGCTTTCTGCTCAGCTTCACCTTCAGCTTTGATGATTTCATCATCGCATTCTTTGTCGCTGGACCGCAGACCACCCTGCCGATCTACATCTTCTCGTCCATTCGTCGCGGGGTGACACCCGAGATCAATGCCATCGGTACAATGGTGATGGTGTTCTCTCTGCTGCTGCTCGTCTTCGCACAAGTCATGCTTCGACGTGGAAAACCGGCAGGGCATTGATGACGCCATTTAAAGCGTCTGCTTTGCCCACACATTCCGCGATTATTCTAGGGAAAATACTATGAAATCTTGTCTTGAAGGCCGGGTTGCTCTTGTAACAGGCGCGGGATCGGGTATCGGCCGCGCCGGCGCAATCGCCATGGCGGCAGAGGGCGCAACCGTTATGGTCACGGATCTGCGCGCCGAACTTGCGGAAGCAACGGCAGAAGTGATCCGAGCCAATGGCGGGCAGGCCGAAAGCGCAGCACTTGATGCGCGTGACGATGCCGCGATCACTGAAACTGTTGCTGGTGTCGCCGCACGCCACGGCAGGCTCGATATCGTGCATTCTCACGTGGGCATTCAGATCGCCGGAAAACTTGAGGAAGTGACGCCTGATCAAATGGATCTGGCGTGGGCGCTCAACGTGCGTTCGCATTTCGTCGTTGCGCAGGCGGCACTCGCGCCAATGCGGGCACAGGGTGGAGGGTCGGTGATTATCACCGCATCCAATTCCGGATGCCAGTATGATCGCGGCATGATTTCCTATGCCACCACCAAACATGCGGCTGTGGCTATGGTGCGGCAGATGGCGGCTGACTATGCGCGGGAAAACATCCGCTTCAATGCGCTTTGTCCAGGCTTTGTCGATACGCCTTTCAATGCCGGTTTCGAACTGCAGATGGGAGGCCGCGCAGCACTTGAAGATTATGTCTCCGAAACGATCCCTATGGGACGCTGGGCATCTGCTGAGGAAATAGCGGCAGGCATCGTTTATCTCGCCTCGCCACAGGCGGCATTTGTTACCGGACTGGCGCTTGTTATCGATGGCGGTGAAGTTCTTTAGAGAACTGATGGGCCATGATTATGCGGTGAGCACCAGCCAGCGGTGTGGAACAAATGGCAAGATGGCCTCTCCTCATCATAGGGCGCTAATTTTGTATTTATGGCCTAAGAAAAACCATGATTTGAGCGAGAACATCTGGAAGTAATAACGATGCAGACGGTCAGTAGGGACACTCTGTCTGCATCTTTCAGATCGAAGACGGTCAATGAAAAAGATGCTTACTGTCGTGGGCAATGGTCCACTGTCCCGCAATCTATCGAATGAAATCGATAGTTCCGATTATGTGCTGCGATTCAATGTTCCCCATGCCCTGGACGGCATGACCGGCTCCAGAACCGATCTGCTTATGCTGGCAACATCTGCCAAGCAAATGCAGGATTGGCTACGGGATCAAGCTTTTCTGGATTCGGTCTTCATGCGCAATGCGTCTGAAATTCTCTTTGCCGTTCATCCAAGCATCATCCGGCGTTTTCACCACCATCCCAACGTCCTGTCGCGCCTGAAGGGCAGACGGGCGGACTGGACGCTTCCGGCATTCGAAATCCTGAGCGCCACTGGAAAATCCATTCGGATACTGCCGCCGCAAGTCTATTTCGAGGTCTGCGCAGAACTGGGCATTGCCGAAACACAGATGAAGCAGATGTTTCCGAGCACAGGCTTTTTTGGCGTCTGGCACATGTTGCGAACGTTTCCTTCAACTGATTGGGAAATTCAATTGTGCGGTTTCAGCTGGCAGGGCTGGAAGCATCACGCTTGGGCAGCCGAACGTCACTGGATTGAAGAGAGAGCCACCTTAGGTCAGATACGGCTTCTGTCCTGAATTTGAGGTTGGGCGTGGTGAAAAACCCGCCCTTTCCCCGTGTTCACGACCACGACTTATCAATGGGTTCAATATGTTCTACAGGCTTTTCGATAGGCTTCTGCCATGGAGCCGGGCGCATCGTTCGATGGCGGTGGCGTTTCCAACGCTGGCGGAACTGGCGTCAAGAAGGCGGGTCGATACCGGGCCGGCGGGAACAATTGTCGCCTTCTACACGACGAACAGTTTCTACGAACAGGAGAAGGAGCGCCTGCTGACGAGCGTTCGCTATCTTGGGCTAAAGATCATCTGCATTGCTGTTGAAGATACGGGAAGCTGGGTGCGCAATGCTGGCCTAAAGCCCGGCGTTCTTTTGGAGCAGCGCAAAACCGTCAGAGGTCCGTTGCTTTATGTCGATGTGGATGCCGTATTTCATCGTGATCCGTGGCCGGAACTACTGTCCATTCGCAGCGATATCGCTGTCTACTATGAAAAGAGTGGCCACCTGCTAAGCGGAACTGTGCTCATTAACGACAGCCCATCCGCCCTTGCTCTTCTGGAGACTTGGCAGAAAGGGTGCATGAATGCGCCGGAAATATGGGATCAACTGGTGCTGGAGCAGATTGTGGGGCACGACACTGCCAAGATCGCGCCTGACTATTCGATAACCAGGCTTCCTGTGTCCTTTTGCTGGATATTCGATAATCTTGAAAATGACCCGGTTGAACAGGTTTATATCGAACACCTGCAGGCCAGTCGGGAGGCAAAGAAACACCGACGTTTCCTTGGTCGTATCGGGAAACGGTTACAGCGCAGGCGCGACCGGATCGTGGAGATCGAACGTATTCTATCGGGCGGGATCGGCGCAGATCCTATCCATGAAGTGGCAATGAGGGACGACTGAATGCGGATACCCATTCTTTTATACCACCAGATCGCACCGTTGCCGCAAAGGGATATGCCTTTCCATGGATTGCTGGTGCATCCGGCCCGGTTCCGAAGTCAGATGAAATGGTTGAAGAGGGCGGGCTATCGCGGCCTATCGCTGCGTGACGCTCTGCCATACATCAAGGGCGAGAAGACCGGCAAAGTGGCGGCCATTACTTTCGACGACGGCTTTCTCAACGTTCTGGAAAATGCCGCGCCGGTACTTGCAGATTATGGTTTCACGGCAACCAATTATTTCGTCGCCAATCAGGTGGGCGGAAGCAATGTGTGGGATCAGATGCTCGGCGTTCCGAAGACGCCGTTGATGTCCGTCACCCAGTTGCGCGAGTGGGCAGCGCTGGGGCATGAGGTCGGCGCCCATACACTCGATCATGTCCATCTGACCGCGACGCCGGACGATGAAGCAAAAAGGCAGATCGCCCAATCAAAGATGGTTTTGGAGGATGTGTTGGGTGGCGAAGTCTCAGGTTTCTGTTTTCCATATGGAGAGAACAATGCCATTCATCGCGAGATGGTCAAAGAAGCTGGGTTCAAAACGGCCACGACGACAGTAAGACGACGGACTAACCCAGCCGATGATCTGTTTGAATTGCCGCGGATCAGCATTCGTCGCCGGGATATATGGCCGAAATTCCTCATGCGCTTATGCAGCAGTTAGCGCGACGGCGCTCATTGGCGAGCGCTGAAAAAGACAGTGCCAGCCAGCCGTACCCCGTGACACCGCGTGCAAGGCGTGCCATAGGGAGGCCAAGTTATTACAAGGCCTGCCACGTTTATGATCCGTATCGATAATATCAGCAAGTCGAACAGCCATCGCATTCTGTTCATCGAAACCTCCGCGGCCCTCAATCGCGGCGAAAAAATTGGTCTTGTCGGGCCGAATGGTGCGGGAAAGACGACGCTTTTCCGTATGATCATCGGCGATGAACTGCCGGATGAGGGGCAGGTAACGGTCGAAAAAGGCGTGACGATAGGCTATTTCAACCAGAACGTCGGTGAAATGGGCGGGCGTTCGGCTGTGGCCGAAGTCATGGATGGTGCAGGACCGGTCAGCATCGTAGCAGCGGAGCTGCGCGAGCTTGAAGCAGCGATGTGCGATCCGGACCGTCTCGATGAAATGGATACCATTATCGAACGCTACGGTGAAGTTCAGGCCCGCTATGAAGAGCTTGACGGGTATGGACTGGATGGCCGAGCCCGCGAAGTGCTTGCCGGTTTGAGCTTCAGCCAGGAAATGATGGATGGTGATGTCGGCAAATTGTCCGGCGGCTGGAAAATGCGTGTCGCGCTTGCCCGTATTCTACTGATGCGGCCCGATGTGATGTTGCTCGACGAACCGAGCAACCATCTTGATCTCGAAAGCCTGATCTGGCTGGAAGCCTTCCTCAAGAATTACGATGGCGCATTGCTTATGACTTCGCATGATCGCGAGTTCATGAATCGCATTGTCACCAAGATCATCGAAATCGATGGCGGCTCGCTGAATTCCTATTCCGGCGACTATGGCTTCTATGAAGGCCAGCGCGCGCTGAACGAGAAGCAGCAACAGGCCCAGTTCGAGCGCCAGCAGGCAATGCTGGCCAAAGAAATCAAGTTCATTGAAAGGTTCAAGGCGCGTGCATCCCATGCATCGCAAGTGCAGAGCCGCGTGAAGAAGCTTGAGAAAATTGACCGCGTAGAGCCTCCACGCCGTCGCCAGACTGTGGCTTTCGACTTCTTGCCAGCTCCCCGCTCTGGCGAAGATGTGGTCAGTCTCAAGGGCGTCAACAAATCCTATGGCAGCCGCACAATCTATGATGGGCTGGATTTCATGGTTCGCCGCCGTGAGCGCTGGTGCATCATGGGCGTCAATGGTGCCGGTAAATCGACACTGCTCAAGCTTGTCACCGGTGCGACCGAGCCGGATCAGGGCATCGTTAATCTTGGCGCCAGTGTGAAACTTGGCTATTTCGCACAGCACGCGATGGATATTCTCGATGGTGATAGCACCATTCTCGAATGGCTGGAGCAGCGCTTTCCAAAGGCAGGGCAGGCTCCTCTGCGCGCACTTGCTGGCTGCTTCGGATTCTCCGGAGATGATATCGAAAAGAAATGTCGTGTGCTGTCGGGTGGTGAGAAAGCCCGGCTGGTCATGGCTGCGATGCTGTTTGATCCACCGAACTTCCTCGTGCTCGACGAGCCGACGAACCATCTCGATCTCGATACAAAGGAAATGCTCATCAAGGCGCTTTCAACTTACGAAGGCACGATGCTTTTTGTATCGCATGATCGCCGCTTCTTGGCAGCACTTTCCAATCGCGTATTGGAACTCACGCCCGATGGTATCCAGCAATATGGTGGCGGCTACACCGAATATGTCGAGAGCACCGGTCAGGAAGCACCGGGTCTGCATGTCGGTTGATGAATTTCAGGGGGCGTTAACTGCCTAATGTCGAAGCAATGCCCACAATCACTGGCCCCATAAGCGGCAAGAGCACGTTGGAGATGGCGTAGGTAACCGTGTATCCGATGACTGGCGTTGAGTTCCCCGCTTGAGACACGAGTGCACTGATTGTTGGCGTGCTGCAATGTTGACCGGCGATCGCACCAAGAAGGATTGGTGTGTCGATCTTCATGAGTTTTGCGCCGACAAATAGCGACACGAGCGCAGGTACGAATGAAACGACCAGGCCAAGCAGGGGAAGGATAAGTCCGTACTCCATGATCAGCTTGATTGCGTCAGGTCCGGCACTCAGTCCTATTGCTGCAATAAAAGCAGCCAGTCCGAAATCTTTCGCAAACTCTGCAGCAGGAACCGGAAACCCGCCTCTGGTTGGGTTTCGCATATTGAGCCAGCCAAATGCCAGGCCGGATATCAAAGCCCCGCCGCCCGACCCTAGTGACAGTTCCCAGCCGCGAATATTAAGGGAAAATTGGCCGAGCAGAAGGCCAACGACGATACCAAGTCCGAGAAACACAAAATCAGTGCTGCCAACTTTGGGCAGGGCCTTGCCCAACGCCTGTATCGCTCGTGTGACGGGCTCCTCTTGGCCATAAAGGGTCAACACGTCACCTTCATGGAGAACTGTGCCCGGTAATGCCGGAACAGCCTGTCCGAGACGGCGGACGCTGGATATAAACACGCCCCGGCGCAGATTTGGTGACGCCAGCTGGCGCAATTGGCGAATCTGGCGCCCAAAGGCCTCTTTTCGTATGAGAACGACTTCCCGGGTTGCAAGCGCCAAACTGGTGCCGTCTGGCACGGGGACTTCTTCTCCAAAGGAATCCTGAACCGCAATAACGGCGTTGCGGCGTCCGTGTGCAATGACGATATCATCCGGCTTCATAAGAAAGTCGGCGTCCGTTTGGAGGATTTTCCCATGTCTGCGGACACGCGCAAGTGTAACGGTCCAGTTCCAGCTTTTTTCCAGATCGCCAACCGTTCGTCCCGCTAGAGATCCCGCGCGGAAAGCACGGGCAACGAACATGGGTAAGCCTTCAACCTGGTCTTCGTCATCGTCTTCCGAGCCCAGTTTGCGGGCCAATGCCTGTGCTTCGGTTTTAAGGTCGACTTTCAGAAGCATCGGTGCGAGCTGGGTGGTGAAAACCACAATTGCGATAAGGCCGAACAGATAAGTGAGGCTATAGGCCGTCGCGACGTTGGCCTGTAATTGTTCGATGTGCTCCGGTGATATCGCGAGATGCGAGATCGCTTGCGATGCTGTTCCGATGACCGCAGATTCGGTCGCAGATCCAGCAAAAAGTCCGGTCGCTGTTCCAATGTCGAGCTTGAACAGAACAATCGCTGCGGAGACCAGGATGGTGACGCACACGACTTCGATTATGGAGAATACTCCATAGCGCCAACCGCCCCGAATATTGGCGAAGAATTGGGGTCCTGCTGTGAACCCCAAAGCGTAAATAAAGAGCGTGAATGCGCTGTCCTTCAGGTCTGGCGAAATGCGCACGCCGAGTTGCCCTATTGCCAGTGCTGCCAGCAATGTTCCGCAAACTCCACCCAAACGAACCAGGCCTATACGCAGTTTGCCAATAAGATAACCGATTGCGAGGGAGACAAAGAGTGCAATAACAGGGTCTTTGAGAAAATACACCGCAGTCCCCCAACCTAACCGATCTATATTCTATAGATGGTGCATATCTAATATAATAATGGGGTTTTTCAGGCTGTCTAGATTCCGCAAAGATATTTCATTGCAATTCTTTATTCATTACTTGGAGCGGTTAGAGCCTGAATCATAATGAACGTAACGATATCAGGCTCTTGCGACGCGCCGGGTAAGCAGGCGGATGTTTGCGATGTAGACCCATGCTTCAGCAGACACGATG
>JACGXE010000025.1 GCA_014138095.1 Ochrobactrum sp. RH2CCR150 | reverse complement strand
CAACCCGATACGACAAACGCGACGACAATTTCCTCGCATCTATCCAGCTTGCTTCAATTCGTATTTGGCTTCGATCTTATGAGTCGGTCACCTAGTCTGAATGAGCAGATCCGGTAGCGCTGTCCAGCGACACGCTGGATGAGATGCTGTCTGATTAAAGAGTGTGTCGAGAAATCGCCACGCGGATTCGTCATGCACCAGATGATGGGTCAGGATCCCCATGCTGCCGCCGCCAGCAAACATAACCTGCAGTCGATGGATGATATCTTCAACCAGCGCCGCATGGTCGCGAGCCCCCCGCGTCCCATGCCAGTCCATCAGATCGACATGGGTGTTGATCATCGGCAACGGACCGATCTTCTCTGGTCCGAAAACCGAAAGAGCCTGAAACCCAAGACCGGCAAGCGTCCCCACCAGAGAAGGTGCAATGCGGTTCCATGGCGGCACGAGAACGGGAACGAAGCGGCCATCATGAAGGGCCGCGAGACGGTTCAAACCAGCCTTCAGTTCCGCTGTAATCACTGCGATTGGTCTATGTTCGCCTAGCTCCTGCTTCTTCTCATGTTCGCTGGCAAAGTTGGTGTGCGACCAACCGTGGACGGCTACCGTCGCCAGCGACCAGTCGTTCAGGTACTCCGCGAGCGAATGCCCGGTATGTTCGGGGATAACCGCCAGCGTCACGGGAACAGAATGCCGTACGCTCAGATCACGCAATTGTGCCAGCGCCAGTGTCGGCGAAACGGCATCGTCATCACGCAGCCAGAAGTCGGCGACTTTTCCAGCCTTATACCATCGGTCCAGTTCGCTCTTCAGCGGTTCCCAGATGTCAGTCCCCATTATGTGGTTCCCACGTGATGTTTGAGAATTTCATCAAGACGTTGGGACGCCACTTCCAACGACCGCTCGTCTTGCACAAACTGCCGAGCCGCAGAAGACATGCGGTCGCGGGTTTGGGTATCCGCCAGCATCGAGCCTATCGCTCGAGCAAATGCCCCTATATCGCCCGGTGATGTGAGAATGCCGGTACGCCCGTCGACCACGACCTCCGGTACGCCGGCAATGGCCTGGGCAACAACCGGTAATCCGGCGGCCTGTGCTTCCAAATAGGCAAGTCCGTAGGCTTCGCCACATCCGGGCCAGACATAGAGAGCGCTTTGTGCAAACAGACCTACGATTTGAGACGGCTCCATTTCCCCATGCCACTGGATTCGACCCGGGGAGAAGCCGGCAAACAGTGTTTCCACTTCCGTGCGACAGACACCATCTCCCACAATGGAGAGTGTCCACGGAATATCATTGAGCTGCGCTAACGATCCCGCCAGCATTCGGTAGCTGTCCATTTTGTCGCCGCTGCGCATCATCGCCACCGCTATCAGCCGATCATGCTCGGTATAGGGCACTACCTCGGCAACACTCCCGCAATCGATAAAAGGCGTAAGCATCGCGACGGGAGCGCCAGGGGCCACCTCTAGCAGCCCCCTTCGGTCACGCTCGGTCAGGCAAATGTTGACGGCGGCCTGTCCAACAGCTTTCAACAAGTTTTGCTGTATCTCCGTCCAGAGGCCCGTGTTGCGCCTCGCGGAATAGGATGCTTCTGCTGTCACATAGGGTATGTCGAACAACGTTGATAGCATCGGTCCGAGGAGATCGGGAGCCTTGTAATAGGGATGATATGTCAGCCACAAATCCGGAACGGTATCGCGTCGCCAATGTGCTGAAATCCGTTCAATCTCTCGTTCAGCCTGCACTTCGAGTGTAGCAAATGCTTCGGTCGAGGGAGTTTTCAGGAAGCTGCGGAATTCTGATACGACTTCCACCTCATGGCCGCTACGCCCCAATGCTGCAATCAACAGTCTCGCCATAAGCCGGTCTCCGGAAGGGACCGGATGATAAGGAGACTTTAATGGAGAATAGAAGGCGATCTTCATCGTCTAATCAACTTGTCCGTCACTCCGCTGTCAATTCAGACCCGATTTTTTAGAATCCGCATGAACGTGTATGTGTTTAATTGATATCGAACCAATGTGGCAGGTCAAGGAAAACACTCGTCCCGCGTTCAGGAGGCTGGGAGGCCGTTGATTAACTGAATAGGGTTGCAGATTCCCTTCTTGTCAGTTGGCTGCATAAGGTGAAATTGCTGCCACATTATCGTTGATTTGCATTTCATGGCTTATCGGAGGGAAAGCACGCTGGGTGCATTCCTTGCGCTCGCAAAGTTTGCATCCCGCGCCGATCATCGCTCTCGCGCTCTGATCACCGATGGCCAGCCCCTTGGAGTAGACTACCCGTTCTGCATCCCTGAGGTCGCATCCCAATCCAATGGCAAAAGTCTTATCCGGCGCGCCGTAACCGCCATGATGATGTGTAACGGTTCTGGCAACCCACAGATAAGCCCGACCATCCGGCATTTCAGCAATCTGCGTGCATATCCGCTCCGGCGAAGAGAAGGCATCGTAGACCGTCCAGAGGGGACAGGTTCCGCCTATTCTGGAAAAGTGGAAATCTGTTGCAGACTGACGTTTGGAAATATTACCAGCTCTGTCGACGCGCACGAAAAAGAACGGCACTCCATTTGCACCGGGTCGCTGCAAGGTGCTCAGTCGGTGGCAAATGGTTTCAAAACCCACGCCAAACTGCTGTCCCAGCAAATCAATATCATAGCGCAGCTGTTCCGCCGATTGCAGGAATGATCCATAGGGCAGAATGACTGCTCCCGCGAAATAATTTGCAAGACCGACACGGGCGAGAGCAACGGTTTCGTGACTGGAGAATGTCGCGTTGCCTGTAAGGCTGTCGAGCAGATCCGCTTGTTCCAGAAAGCACAATTGCGTGGCCATCTGGAACGCGCCCTGCCCGGGGGAAAGCGCGTTGGATAATGTCAGGGTTCGCGCGATTGGATCAAAACGCCTAAGAGCGTTTTCCTGATCAAAAGAATGACCATATTCAACAGAGATTGCGTGTCGGCTTTTGAGGCGCTCCGCAAGGGCTTGATCGAAACGACCGATCTTCATGCCAAGTTCTTCGGCAACTTTCTCCGCACACCGGTCGAGTTTCGCAATGTGATTGCTTCTTTCATAGAAATAATCGCGGACTTCCTCATATGGCATTGAAGGAAGCTGCTCTAACGACAATTGCCGTGGATCACCCAAACGCATCGCCAGCGTCTCGGACTGCTCGATGGATTTTCGCATTTGCTTGTATAGCTGGAGGACCGAGCGTCCCACGGCAGGCATATTGCTGGCGATCTCCCTGATCTCACTGTTGCTAACCGTCTCGCCCAGCAGCGGGTTTGAAAATACCTGCTTCAGCTCACCGATCAGGCGTTCGTCATCGTCTTCAGAAAAGAACTGAACATCAACACCAAACGCTGCGTTCATGCGCAACACAACCTGAACCGTGATCGGACGCTGGTTGTTTTCGATCTGGTTGAAGTAGCTGAGAGAAATCCCAAGTGCATTTGCCAGCGCCTGCTGGGTCAGCTGACGTTCCTCGCGCAGTCTTTTCAGCCGCGCGCCCACAAACGGTTTTTTCATCAGCTCCTCCAACCAACAATTGATGACTTTGCAAACTTTGCAAATTCACCGATTTCGCTTCACA
Organism: Ochrobactrum sp. RH2CCR150; assembly: GCA_014138095.1. Lineage (GTDB taxonomy): Bacteria > Pseudomonadota > Alphaproteobacteria > Rhizobiales > Rhizobiaceae > Brucella > Brucella gambitense. The sequence goes on along the minus strand of JACGXE010000025.1, from coordinate 39,633 downwards.
AAACTACACAATTTCAGTCATTTACCGAGTTACCGATAAGTGGATATTGCGAATTATTGCGAAATTCGCAAGCGCCAATCTCGAACTGGCGCGATGTGCACTTGAGGAGATGCATTCGTGAATACTCATACCGTCCGCACCTACAAATCAGCCGAACATCTGGACCGAGAAGACCAGCTCGCATGGAAAATCGCATCGGTTGCCGCCGATAACGTGCCACTTGACGACGATGTCGTCGAGATGATCGGCAATCGCATTATCGACAATGCGTCTGTTGCTGCGGCATCCTTGGCGCGACGCCCGGTTGCAAGCGCCCGCGCGCAGGCCATCGCTCATCCCTACGCGCCAGGCGCGACAGTATTCGGGCTTTCAGGTGACAAGCGCGTTTCGCCAGAATGGGCTGCGTGGGCCAATGGCGTCGCGGTTCGCGAACTTGACTTTCACGATACGTTTCTGGCAGCAGATTATTCACATCCCGGCGACAATATCCCAGCTATTCTGGCGGTGGCACAACATTGCGGTCTCTCCGGCAACGATCTGGCTCGCGGCATTGCAACCGGATATGAAATTCAAGTCAACCTCGTCAAAGGCATATGCCTGCATGAGCACAAGATCGACCATATCGCCCATCTTGGTCCATCGGCCGCTGCTGGCATTGGAACAGCGCTTGGATTACCCACTGAGACAATCTATCAGGCGGTTCAACAAGCGCTGCATGTGACCACGACAACAAGGCAATCACGCAAAGGCGAGATTTCCAGCTGGAAGGCCTTTGCACCCGCATTCGCGGGGAAAATGGCCATCGAAGCGGTCGACCGCGTTATGCGCGGAGAAGGCGCGCCGTCACCTGCATGGGAAGGCGAAGACGGGTTTATCGCCTGGCTGCTAAGCGGCCCTCAGGCGCAATATGCTGTTCCGCTACCGGGGAAAGGTCAGCCCAAACGCGCCATCCTGGACACCTACACCAAGGAGCATTCGGCGGAATATCAAAGTCAGGCCCTGATTGACCTTGCGCGGCGTATGGGACCGAAAATTGGCCAACTTTCAAATGTGGATAGCATCGTCATCCATACCAGCCATCACACACATTATGTGATCGGAACTGGCGCTAACGATCCGCAGAAAATGGACCCGATGGCCAGCCGCGAAACGCTTGACCACTCAATCATGTACATCTTTGCTGTGGCGCTTGAAGATGGCGGCTGGCACCATGAGCGATCCTATGCGCCTGAGCGTGCACAGCGACCTGAAACCGTAGCCCTGTGGCACAAGATTGCGACGGTGGAAGACCCCACATGGACAAAGCGCTATCACAGCGCAGACCCTGCGGAGAAGGCTTTCGGTGGCCGGGTCGTCATAACCTTGAAAGACGGATCGATCATCGAGGACGAGCTGGCGATTGCCGATGCCCACCCGTTGGGCGCGCGCCCCTTCAAACGTCCTGACTACATTAACAAGTTCCGGACCCTGGCAGACGGAATAGTCGATGTTTCCGAGCAGGAGCGTTTCATCGCAGCCGTCGAACGGCTGACCTCGCTGAAGCCCGATGAACTTGACGGCCTGAATTTCAGCGTTGTGCCTGATCGGCTGGGCGTTCCCGCCGCGAGCGGAATCTTCGACTGGAAAGTGTGAACATTACGGGAGGAATGGAACATGACTACACCAAAACCCAAGAAGTCTGTGGCTCTTTCCGGCGTTGTGGCCGGAAACACGGCACTTTGCACAGTCGGGCGGACAGGCAATGATCTGCATTATCGAGGCTATGACATTCTCGACATGGCCGAAACCTGCGAATTTGAAGAGATCGCTTATCTCCTCATCCATGGTGATCTGCCCACCCGCACAGAACTTCTCGCTTACAAGGCAAAGCTCAAATCCCTTCGTGGATTGCCTGATGTCGTAAAACGCACGCTTGAACTATTGCCCGCAGCCACTCATCCGATGGATGTTCTGCGATCAGGCGTTTCAGCGCTTGGTTGCGTTCTGCCAGAAGCATCGGACCACAATCATTCCGGCGCACGCGATATTGCGGACCGCCTTCTGGCGTCGCTCGGTTCAATGTTGCTGTACTGGCATCATTTTGCGCACAACGGTCGGCGCGTCGATGTCGAGACGGATGATGACTCGATTGGCGGGCATTTTCTGCACCTCCTCCATGGGGTATCGCCAACGGACTCGTATGTGCAGGCCATGCATGTCTCGCTGATCTTATATGCGGAACATGAATTCAACGCCTCGACCTTCACGGCACGCTCTATCGCCGGAACAGGTTCGGATATGTACTCGGCTATCGCTGGCGCTATCGGCGCCTTGCGCGGACCAAAACATGGTGGGGCGAATGAAGTGGCCTTTGAAATCCAGAAGCGATACAGCCATGCCGATGAGGCGGAAGCGGATATTCGTCGTCGGGTGGAAGCCAAGGAAGTCATTATCGGTTTCGGTCATCCTGTCTATACGGTTGCCGATCCACGCAATGAAGTCATCAAGAAGATTGCTCTGAGCCTTTCAAACGAGGCAGGCTCGACGCGCATGTACGACATCGCCAACCGCATCGAAACGACCATGGCGGACACCAAAAACATGTTCGCCAATCTCGATTGGTTCAGTGCTGTCTCGTACCATTTGCTTGGTGTTCCAACGGCCATGTTCACCCCACTGTTCGTCATCGCGCGAACCTCAGGCTGGGCCGCCCATGTTATCGAACAGCGTGTCGACAACAAGATTATCCGGCCCTCGGCAAACTACGTTGGCCCTGAGAACAAAGCCTTTATTCCCATCGAGCATCGCGGTTCGCTTATTGCTCAACCCCATGCTGCTTAAGGAAATATGATGACCTATCTTGTTGCTTCTGACCTGGCATCAGAGCCCGCTGGCGTGCGGTTCAGAAAACTGCTGGATCAGCGAACCATTTTACAACTGCCGGGCGCGCACAACGGTATGGCGGCTCTGCAGGCCAAAGCCGCAGGCTTTAGCGGGCTTTATCTGTCCGGCGCGGCCATGACCGCTTCGATGGGAATACCGGACCTCGGCATGATTACGGTGGACGAGGTTTCCTTCTTCATCCGCCAGATCGCACGAGCAAGCGGCCTGCCTTTGCTTGTCGATGGAGACACCGGTTACGGCGAAGCGCTCAACGTGATGCATATGGTGCGTACATTCGAGGACGCGGGTGCCGGAGCTGTCCACATTGAGGACCAGCTGCTTCCAAAGAAATGCGGCCATCTCAACGATAAAAAACTCGCAGACGCGCATGATATGGCTGCAAAAGTGGCCGCTGCCGCCAAAGCGCGTCGCCATCTGTACCTGATCGCGCGCACCGATGCCGCAGCAAGCGAAGGTATCGACGGCGCTGTGGCGCGCGCCAAGCTCTATTTGGAAGCGGGTGCGGATGCCATCTTCCCGGAAGCCCTGACCAATGCCGATATGTTTCGCGAGTTTGCCCGCCGAATGCCCGGCGTGCCTCTTCTGGCAAATATGACCGAATTCGGAAAAACGCCATTCTTTACGGCATCCGAATTCGAAGAAATGGGATATCGGATGATTATCTGGCCCGTTTCCTCGCTGCGCATCGCCAACAAAGCGCAAGAACGGCTCTACGGTACGCTCAAGGTGGAAGAATCGACAAAGTCTGTGCTTGGAGACATGCAAACGCGTGCAGAACTCTATAATACAATCGGTCTGACAGCTTACGAAGCCCTCGACGCCTCCATCGTGAAAACGATTGTACCGGAACCTGCCCCCGCCTGACGGCACTTAACGACTTCCCGCAGCGGCGAGGCGCGACATATCGATACGACCACTGCTTCGTTATTGTCGACGAAGCAGTGGTCCGTCATGATCATGTCGGCGTCTTGCAGCTCTGGCGGTACTAGGCCGAAAGTTCCCTTCTGATGATTTCCGCACCTGCACTCAAGGCATTCAGCTTGCCTCGCGCTATTTGCCGAGGCAGCGGAGCCATTCCGCAATTGGTGCACGGATAGAGCTTGTCGGCATCGACGAACTTAAGTGCATTTCGCAAAGTACTGGCGACATCCTCAGCGGTTTCAACAGTATGTGTTGCCACATCGATGGCCCCAACCATGACCTTCTTGCCTCGAAGAAGTTCGATAAGATCGATCGGAACGTGGGAGTTGTGGCATTCCAGCGAGATGAGATCGATATTGGATTGTTGCAGTTTGGGGAAGGACTCCTCATACTGACGCCACTCGGACCCCAATGTCTTTTTCCAATCGGTATTGGCCTTGATGCCGTAGCCATAGCAAATATGGACAGCTGTTTCGCACTTGAGACCTTCAATGGCCCTCTCCAGGGTAGCTACACCCCAGTCATTTACCTCGTCAAAGAAGACGTTGAATGCCGGCTCATCGAACTGGATGATATCAACGCCTGCGGCTTCCAGTTCCCTCGCTTCTTCATTGAGAACCTTGGCAAACTCCCAAGCCAGCTTTTCACGGCTCTTATAGTGGGCATCATAAAGCGTATCGATCATAGTCATAGGCCCCGGAAGAGCCCACTTGATCGGTTGACTGGTCTGCTGGCGTAAGAACCTGGCGTCTTCAACAAAAACCGACTTCGGGCGAGACACAGCACCAACGACTGTCGGTACACTTGCGTCATAGCGGTTGCGAATTCTGACAGTCTCGCGTTTCTCAAAGTCAACGCCGCTGAGATGTTCTATAAAGGTCGTGACAAAATGCTGGCGCGTTTGTTCGCCATCACTGACAATATCGATATCTGCCTGTCGTTGATCGTCCAAGGACAAGCGCAAGGCGTCTCTTTTGCCCTCAATCAGCTCGTCACCCTGCATTTTCCAAGGCGACCACAGTTTCTCAGGTTCAGCAAGCCACGAGGGTTTGGGCAAGCTGCCAGCGGTTGAGGTAGGCAACAATCTTTTCATAATGGGCAGCCTTATGTTTTGTGATTATCAACGAGCGTGATTGGCAGACCATTGTTCAAGAATGGCCTTGTATGGTTTGATGAAGTGTTCCTCAGCAAATTTTCCCTGCTCAACAGCCAGTCGGCTCCGTTCTTCTCGATCATAGACAATACGGGTCAGTGAATAATCCTGATGCTTCAGATTTGGCTGATAGCTGGCCCCTGCCGCGGAATTCGCGTTGTAAATCTCGGGCCGGTAGATCTTCTGAAAAGTCTCCATCGTGCTGATGGTGCCGATGAGCTCGAGATTGGTATAGTCATCGAGCAAGTCACCGAGAAAATAAAACGCTAACGGCGCAACGCTATTCGGAGGCATGAAGAAGCGAACCTGCAATCCCATTTTCTTGAAGTACAGGTCTGTCGCAGACAATTCATCCTGCCGGTATTCAACACCCAACACCGGATGCTGATTTCCAGTTCGAAGATATGTCTTACTGCTAGAAGCACTCAGGCAAATGACCGGCGCCTTATGGAAATGTTCTGTATAAACATCCGAGTTCAGGAAGCATTTGAACAGGTTTCCATGCAGGTCACCAAAATTCTCGGGCGTGGTGAATGCCTGACGACCCTTATTATGTTCTGGCAACACGACGCTGAAGTCATAATCTCGAACATATGAGGAGAAATTGTTCCCCACAATGCCTTTTATGCGTTCATTTGTCTTATGATCAACGATTTCCGTTTTCAGTATTTCGATCAACGGAAAAGCGTCTTCGTTCTCTTCAGCATCGATATTGAGTTCAACCGAAATGATTTTGAGTTCAACGGAATAGCGATCACCTTTTGGGTTGTCCCAATGGGCTAGCGCGTTGAAGCGATTGTCAATCATCTTCAAGGCGTTACGGAGATTTTCCTGGCGATTGTCCCCCCTGGCCAAATTGGCGAAATTGGTCGTGATACGCGTATTATCTGAGGGGTGATAGTCCTCATCAAGAGGTTGACTCTTAAGTCGGAACGTAAAGTCGTGACTCATCAAGATCTCTAGGTGATCAACGAGTGGCTCGCCCTTGGCGATGACTGAAATTGCGGTTTGAGACATGACTTACCCCAAAGAGTTTGGGGGCATGGGTCAGCGAACACATAGCAACACAGACCGCTACGCGGTCTTCGCTACGGCACACCGGGACACCCCGCCCGTGGACGTTATTTCGCTAAGGCAGGTTTCCTGGCTCGCGGGTCGCTGCTGCTGTCCGCCTTCCCAAGGAATCTCCCCAGTGACACGTTGGACATCAGCTCGCCGCTTACAGTTGCGGGGGCAGCGTCGGCTTTCCCGAATGGGACGGGGCACCGACTTCCCTCTTAGCCCCGGCACGTCGCACGCGACACCCGGGGAACCTAAGCACGATAAACTTCGCGCATCAGACACGTAATGTCAATAGCACATAAAGAAATGTTTATATCTTTAAGTCAGATTCACGAGAGTGGCTTTCTTAGCACCAGCTTACCTGTTCTCTTCTCGATTTCCATGACTGGTATGGGGCCGGAGAACGAACCCGCTTCGCAGGAAGGCGCGTGCGACTGAGGTAGCAAGCACAGAGCGACCATTGCACTCTGCGTTGAGTGTCGCTCGGAGCGAGCAGAGAATGACTGGCTTCTTCAACCAGGAGCCTGACTATGCACAACCAACCGAATTCGCCCGCGATCAGCCCGCTTCGTCAACGCCTGATCGACGACATGAACCTGCGCCACTTCGGGCACGAGACCCAACGCAACTATCTGCGCGACATCGGACGACTTGCCAGCTTTCTCGGGAGGCCCCCCGATACCGCGTCCGTGGACGATTTGCGCCGCTTCCAGATATGGCAGCAAAGCGAGGGCGTCCCGGTGCCGACGATGAACAGTGTCGTGTCGGCGCTGAGGTTCTTCTTCAATAACACGATTGATCGCCCTGATCTTGCCCGCCGTCTCGTGCGTCTGGCGCACCCGCGCAAACTGCCGGTGGTTCTGAGCCGTGAGGAAGTGACGCGTCTTCTTGATGCCACAACCTGTCTCAAGCATCAGGCGGCACTGGCCGTTGCCTATGGTTCGGGACTGCGCGTATCGGAAGTGGCTTCGCTGAAAGTCGCCGACGTCGACAGCGAGCGCATGCTTCTGCGAGTGGAGCGCGGCAAGGGCGGGCATGGACGCAACGCCATGCTGTCAGAAGATCTGCTCACGCTTCTGCGCCAATGGTGGCAAGCCGGCTACCGGCAGGGCGTCATGCGGTGGGATGGCTGGCTCTTTCCAGGCATCAACACGCTGAGGCCCATCAGCACGCGCCAACTGCACCGCGTTGTAGTCGAAGCTGCAAGCAAGGCTGACATCGACAAGCGCGTGGGACTGCACACGCTGCGCCATTCGTTTGCCACCCACCTTCTGGACGACGGCGTCGATATCCGCATCATCCAGGTACTGCTCGGTCACGCCAAGCTGAACAACACGGCCCTTTACACCAAGGTTGCGACACGCACTGTGCGCTCAGTGACGAGTCCGCTGGATCGACTTGGTTTGTTCAAAGCGGAAGGGTCTGCGCCTGACAGCTGAGCCATGAAGACCTCGCTTGAGGTCGCCGATATCTTCCATGCTGCTGGTCCTGAATATCGGATCGCCCATGCCGGGCATCTGAGCCTCGACCAGTTGAAGGTGATGTCGGCCGATCGAGAACTGCCGCACCGCAGCGCTTGGCGGGCATGTCGAAGCTTGTGAAGACTGCGGCCAGTGGCGGATCGCCTATAACTCTTGCCGCAACCGGCACTGTCCAAAGTGCCAGGGCGCTGCTGCGCGGACATGGCTTGCGGAGCGCCAGGCCGACCTTCTTCCTGTCAGCTACTTCCACGTCGTGTTCACGCTGCCGACCGAGGTGTCCGACATCGCCTTCCAGAACAAGGCGGTCGTTTATGACCTGCTGTTCAAATCCGCGTCGGAGACGCTGCTGACGATTGCTGCCGATCCAAAACATCTCGGCGCGCGCATCGGCATCACCGCCGTGCTCCACACCTGGGGGTCGGCTATGACCCATCATCCGCATGTCCATATGATCGTGCCGGGCGGCGGCATCTCGCTTGACGGAAGCCGCTGGGTCTCGTCACGCCCAGCCTTCCTGCTTCCGGTGCGCGTTCTCGGCAAGCTGTTTCGCCGTTTGTTCCTCACACGGCTCAACGCCCTGCGCGATGCAGGCCGTCTCGTCTTCTTCGGATCGATGGGCACCTCACTGACCGGCGCGCTTTCCTGCATCACCTTAAGTCTGTTCGAACCAAGCGCTGGGTGGTCTATGCAAAGGCCCCATTCGCGGGTCCGGAAGCCGTTCTCGCCTATCTCTCACGCTACACGCATCGGGTCGCGATCTCGAACCACCGCCTGATCGCCTTCGACAATGACAGTGTCACATTCCGCTACAAGGATTATCGCCGCGACGGAATTGATCGCCGGCAGGTCATGGCGCTGGCCACCGGCGAGTTCATTCGACGCTTCCTGCTCCACGTGCTGCCGCGCGGCTTCCATCGCATCCGCCACTACGGCTTGCTCGCCAGCAGCGTGCGTAAAATCAGCCTGGCGCTGGTGCGCGAACTGCTGAACGTTGTCACGCCAACGGCGACGAATGATCAATCGAAGGAGCCTGATGAATTCCGCCCGCCATGCTCTTGCTGTGGAGGGCGCATGATCGTCATCGAGGTGTTCGAGCGATGGCGGCAACCGCGCGGGCCGCCAAACACACCCAAAACAAACCGGGAGAACTCGCAATGACCCAGCATGGCATAGCCCGGTATTCAACCGAAGGCGCTCGATCTTCGGCAACGCACCCGCATGTGCTGAGCACGATCTTCACCGGCGACATAGCGGCGCTCACCTATCATTATGTCGGCACCCCCATGCGGACACACCGCAGATTCGTCCGACTGCATCAATGGGACCGCCTCCCGGATGCGGGCACGACATCAATGACATCGGCCAAAAAGAGAAATTCCCATAGCCGTTGATTGTGGCCCGCGGGTTCCTTCCCCGGGGACTTTCGTACGCCCAACGGTGCCCGAAACTCTTCACGTGTGCGGACTGTCCGATGTTGGGATGTAGAAAGGTGAGAGCGGAAATCAAAGGGACGGATACCTTTGTCCGAGTTGAGGCCCTTTTCAGTTATTCCGTTGATGGAACGCCGGACCCGAAAGCAGCCACTTGAGCCAAAAATGAAGTCAGGATTGTGCCCAACCTATCCGGTGCGTCATAGGGCAGCCCGTGGCCGATATCAGCAACGTGTTGATGACGGAACAAATGGTTGAGCCCCTGCAAATCTCGCGCCATTTCGCGCGAGATAATGCCACGCTCAGCTGTCACAAGGAGTGTCGGAACTTCAATAGCCCTCGCCACTTCGCGCCAATCCGGGCTTGGTGGAGTGAGAACCTCGCAGGCGGTGATACTGGTCTGAAGTCGAGCGTCGACAAGATGGCGGATCAGTTCTTCCGAACGGTTTGGGTTTTTGTGGCGCGCTTTATCGAGCAGATTATCTCTCGTCGATTGGAGCAACTGAAGGTGTTCCTCACCGACCCCACTTTCGTAGACATCACATTGCATCTTCGCATCGAGGAAGGTTGGATCTATGAGAATGACCGCCCTTACGGACGAACCAAGCTCGCCGGCTGCCACCGCAGCCGTCATGCCGCCCATTGAATGGCCGATCAAGATCGGGCAATCTAGCTTCAAACATTTGATGAGTTCGACAACATCTCTCGCATGGTCGGTATATCGGTAGCCTGTCACAGGTGAGCTAGTTCCACCATGGCCGCGAGCATCGGGAAGGACAACATCAAAATCCGCCAGTGCCCGCGCCATCGGCAAGAGGCAGGCACCGCTTCCAAAAAGTCCATGCAAAGCGATCAGGGAAGGTTTATGCCCCCCTGATCGCCAATAGCGGACTGTCAACCGGTTGGTTTGGCAGGTGCCTCGTTGCCAGTCGACTTGTTCATCGGTATTGCGCATTCAATGACGTTGGCACGATTCGAGTGCGGCGGTCGACGGCAGTATTCCTTGCGGCTAACTCCATCGTGATGCCAACTGCATTCGACTGTCAGCATCTAAGCCTTCCAGAACCTTGACAGGTCTAAGAGCTGACGCCCGTTTTGGAAAACGAGAGAATGTTCCGGTAATGACCGGCATGGGCGCGCATTTCCGACAGACAGGCAAGAGGCAAGAGCAGACATCCTTGGCGAGCATAACGCCTCTATCCAAGATGCTTCCTGAAGAGGCGGACCACACTTCCGGGAGCATCATCACCAAAGAATTGGCTTAGGTTCTGTGCGCTCTGCGCGGCAATTTCGATGCTTCTTGGAAAAAGGTGTCTCTCGTATTCCGACAGGGCAAACTCCAGATTGTCAGGTGACGACACGAGCGCTCTGGCCAGTTCCGAACCATCATAAAGGGCAAGATTCGCACCTTCGCCCGCGAAAGGTGACATCAGGTGCGCAGCATCTCCAAGTAGGGTCACCCCCGAAACCCGGTCCCATCGATGTTCCACTGGCAAGGCATAGATCGGGCGAAGCAAAGGAGCGGTTTCACCATCGGTGATCAGTGCGATAAGCGGAGCAGCCCATCCTTCGAATTGCCCCGCGATCTGGGCCAAGCCCGCCTTTGGATCGCTGAAGTCTATGGAACGCGTCCATTCCTCCGATCTGTTCAAAGCCACATATGTATGAAGCGTCCCGTTTGCGTAACGGTGTGCAAGGATGCCCTGGCCAGGCGAAACCGCCATCAATGTGCCGTTGCCAATCGCGTCCGCGCTTGCCTTGTGGCGAGTATCGCCATCGAACAGCAGTGTTTCTATGAAGGAAATGCCCGAATAGATGGGCGCCGCATCAGACAGAAGCGGGCGAACCTTAGACCATGCGCCATCCGCACCGACGAGCAGGTCGGTTGCAGTGGTCGATCCGTTGGCGAAGGTGACCTCAAAGCGGCCGACTCCAAGCGGAACTATCGAAGTGACTTTGTGGCCCCATCTGATGGTGTCTGAAGGAATAGAACTGATCAGCATATGGCGAAGATCGCCCCTGTCGATTTCGGGACGATTTGCCACTGCGCCGCCGGGATGATCGAATAGGATCACCTCGTTCATATCAACAACACGCTTCGCATCTTCGCCAGGACGGACTAGACTCAGGAATTTTTCATAAAGTCCGGCCGCCTTTAGGGCGAGCTGACCATTATAGGCATGAATATCCAGCAATCCGCCCTGTTTCCGTGAATCCACAGAATTCTCGGCTTCGTAGATGGTCGCTGGAATTCCATGAAGATAAAGAATGCGTGCTAGGGTAAGGCCAGCAAGGCCCGCTCCAATGATCGTGATGAGATTGCGCACGTCAACGCTCCTCTGATTTGCATTTGTTGCTTCGGGAGACGCTGGTGCAGCCACGACAATAGGCGTAGCGGACTTATCTTCGACGGCCTTGGGACGGCGGTCGTTTTTCGCGATGGATATACCTGTATGTTAGCCTGTGAGACAATGCAAGCTTATGACCGCTTCAAAGCGCATTACCGACAGACCGCTAAGAGGCCCAAAGCGACTTTATCATCTTCGTGTTGCGACAGCACCACGGCTTTACAGGCATCATCTCCTCTCGTGCCTCACCTGATCCTTGAGGAAGGCGACGAAGGCGGCGATCTTGCGCGATACGATCTCGGCTGGAAGATGCATGGCATACACATGCTGGTTTGGTAGCCGATGGCCGGGCATGGCATCGACAAGTCGACCGTCTTGCAACTCTGCGGCGATGAACCAGTCCGGCAAAAGGGCCAATCCTGCACCCGCAATCACCATAGCCTTCACGGTGGACGCATTGTTCGTCACCAGACGCGATCTGCGTGGCGCAATGAAGACGTGCTTTTCGCCCTTTTGGTCGAACATCGTCCATTCCCGGACATGGCTCATGGAAGAATGAACCACATGCGGAAGTCGAGTGAGAAACTCGGGGTCGGGAGATGTCATCACACCGTACCCGCGATCAGGAGCAAACACCGCGCGGACCTCATACTCTCCCAAGTGGACCCCGGCGTAATTGAGGTTGGAGAACTGCTCGGAACGGCCTAACCGAATAGCGACATCGAACCGGTCACGCAGCAGATCGGCATTCGATGATCCCGCCTCGAACATAATATCCAGATCGTGGTGTAGAGCGGAGAACCGGGCAAGTACGGGTGCCAGCACGACCGTTCCGTATTCAACAGTCGAGGTTATCCGTAGCGAGCCCTTCAATCCCGTCTGCTCCTGCCTCGCCTCGGCGACGGCCTCATCCATTTCTCCCAATATTCGCAGGCATCTGGCATAAAAGCGCTCGCCCGCATCCGTCAGCGCAAGGCTGCGCGTCGTGCGATGCAGCAGCGTAACGCCCAGTTCCAACTCCAATTGTTTGATGTTGAAACTGACGGCGGCCCGCGCCTGATTGAGACGCTTGGCCGCAAGGGTAAACGACCCGGAATCGACGACAGTACGAAATGCTGACAGGCGATCGAGGCTGACTGACAAAATGGCTCCAATTGGAAAGTATATTCGACGAATGATGTCGAATTGTAGTTTCTAGTTGGCGAAATTGAAAGGTGCTATTGCGATGGCAGTCACGCCCGCCTGGAAGAAACAGCCCGATGTCGCAACGCTTAAAAATCGCCAGTCTTTATCTCCTCGCTTTTGCAGTCGATCTCGCAAATATGTTCATATTCAACGCGGCACTTTCAACGATGCAGCTTGAGATGCAGGCCTCCGTCACGCAGTTGGCCTGGGTCGGAACCGTCTACATGCTCGGTCTTACGGTCGCCATCCCAGTCGGAAGCTGGCTGGCGCACAGTTTTGGGCAGCGTCGCGTTTTCATAATTTCACTATTGGTCGTTTCGCTCGCGGGTATCGGCGGAGCCTTGGCAATCAATATCGAGATGGTGCTGACAAGCCGTCTGCTGCAGGGGCTTGGCGGCGGCCTCCTGGTACCGGTCGGACAGGCTATGGCCTATCGTGCCTACCCGCGCGAGGACAGGGCGCATCTGACCTCGGTCGTGATGATGGTCGCGCTGCTCGTGCCGGCGCTTTCGCCTGCTATATCGGGGTTTGCCGTCGATCATGCCAGTTGGCGCTGGGTATTCGCCGGTGTATCCGTAATGGTCCTTGGAATCGCTGCGCTTGCGCTGGCCTGGATGCCCGGCGAGACCGAAGAAAAAGCGCAAAGGCCGTTTGATCTCATCGGCTTTCTGCTGAGCACGGTGGCGCTCTTTTCACTCCCCATCGGTTTGTCGCTTGTCGCAGAAGGCGAGAGAATGCTGACCGGCGCTCTTATGCTCGGTGTCGCGGTCATTGCCGCTGCGGGGTATATGCACTTTGCTTTGCGTTCGCGAGAGCCCCTCCTTGATCTGCGCCTGCTTTCGAACGAAATGCTGCGTGTAGGCAGCATCATCTATCTTTGTGTACCAGGCGTATTTACAGGTGCCAACATTGTCGTCGCCCTTTACCTGCAAAGCCGGATCGGCCTCACTGCGACCGAAACTGGTTCGATGATGATACCTTGGGCGCTCATGTCCTTTCTCGCCATTCTGACCACCCGGCAGGTCTACCCTGTAAGAGGACCGCGTGTCCTTTTTCTCACCGGCATGGTGCTGGAGAGCGCGGGACTTTTGCTGATGGCCGTACCCATCGCCAACGTGTCAGCCGCAACACTTGCCGCATTCGCCGCGATGGGGTTTGGAGCCAGCCTGTGCACGAGTGCGGCACAGACGGCAGCTTTCGTTTCCGTTCCCTCAGCTCGCCTCGGCGAAGCGAGCGCACTCTGGAACATCAACAGGCAGATCAGCTTTTCTTTCGGCTCCAGCGTGATGGGAAGCCTGCTCGGTCTGTTGATGGCGACGGGCCTTGCCGGAAGCGATGACGCTGCTTATCACTGGACCTTTGTTGCAGCAGCTCTGCTAACCCTTATTCCGGTTCCCCTCGTTCTGCGCTTGAAGGCAACTGCGGTAAATCTGGCTGCATAAGCCCAGCTTCAACTTGAAAGGAATAGATTATGGTCAAGGTCGAAGCGCTGTGCCAAGATATCGTCGATATTCACGTGGACATCGAGAAATGGTTCAGAGGCGAGCTTTCATCTGATCGCCTGACTGCATTGATGACCCGATTTTCGTCGGACTTTTCGATGATAACGACAAAAGGTATCGCATTGGACAAAGACGATGTCAGGCATATGTTCGCCGCAAACCACGGAAAACGGCCAGACTTGAGAATTTATGTCGAAAACATCGATCTTGTTACCGTCTGGGAAACTGGCGCTTTATTGACTTACCAGGAGACTCATCGCGAAGGTGCGGCGTCTAGCACAGTTCGACGCTCCACAGTTGCCCTGAAGATATCTGACAAAGGCCCGCGGTATTGGTGTCATCTTCACGAAACCTTCATTCAATAGTAGGCGGCATCTAGCACAGAACAATCGCTGGACGTCTGCTTTAAAGCGCGAAGCGGGCTCAGCTGAGCGCTGCTAACTTGGGCCGACATCTAACTTTCTCAGCCAATTTCGCGGATTTGGATTGACAACTCCGCCTGATCATAAGCGCGGCGGCGCGCCTTGATGGCATCCAGATTGTCGTGGACCCAGAAGTTGAACCCCTCAAGGGCTTGCAACGCTCCGTGGCCGATCTCCGTCAGCTCATACTCGACACGTGGCGGCACTTCAGGGAAATAATGGCGTCTGACGAAACCGTCACGCTCGAGATTGCGCAGCGTGAGCGTCAGCATGCGCTGGGTGATTTCACCGACCTCTTTTCTCAATGTTGAAAAGCGTAGCCGATGATCGTCAGTAAGAGAAAGACGCCAAAGAACCGGAACAGTCCATTTGTCACTTAGCAGGCTGCAAACCCCGTTTGACGGGATGGGCCTGAATTGCCTGTCGTTCTCTGATGAGCGCGGTGTGCCGGTATCGATATCTTTGTTCAACAGTATCATCCTTGTGCCTGACGCTGAAAAATGCGCCGTCTTCCCGCTGAACATTATTCCTATATATGGATGGCTCTTGTTTAACGCGAGGGTTTCAAGTGACCAATAGCAAGCACCCCATTCTGGTTTTCGGCGCGACTGGAAGACGGGGAGGATCTGTCGCCAAAGCCTTGTTGAAGGCGGGATGGCCCGTTCGCGCGCTCGTTCAGGATTCCAGCACAGCTGCATCTCTGCAATTGCGAAATGCAGGCGTCGAGCTAGTGCAGGCTTCATTTGAAGAGACCAATGTTATCCGCTCAGCGATGAAAGACGCCTATGGCGTCTTTAGCGTACTGCCAGCCAACCTGGCCGCCGAGAACGAAGTTCGTTGTGGTATCTCGATTGCAGATATAGCTGCTGAAACCGGTATCGACCATTTTGTTTATTCATCGGGTGCCAGCGTGGGGAATGAACTGACAGGCGTTCCGCGTTTTGACGCAAAGCCTCGTATCGAAGCTCATGTTCGGCAACTCGACATGACAACCACCATCATCCAACCGATGATTTTCATGGAAATGTTGGTACGGCCAGGCTATGGTCTGGATGAGGGCCGAATAGTGCCCCTAATCCGATCCGACCATTCGATTCAGCTAACCGCTGTGGAAGACATCGGCCGTTTCGTTGCTGCTGTGCTTGCCGACAAGTCCCGCTTTGGCGGCGCAACGCTTAAAGTCGCGAGCGACCGCCGGACCGGGCGCGAGCTTGAGATCGTCCTCAGTGAAGCAGCCGGACGCCCAATAGCCTATGAACGGTTTTCCGACGACATACTCGCTGCAAACGCTGATCTCGCGCATATGGCAAAGAGCCTGGAAGACGGGCCGCTTGCCGAGCAGGTCGATCTGAGCCTCATGCACGAAATCAACCCCGATCTGCTGACTTTCGCGTTCTGGCTTGCCGGCAATGGGCGCAAGTCGCTAGATGCAGCCTTGTGGGCATCAGTCTCGTGACACTACACCATCTTCAATAATTAAATGGAGCCGAAACAAGAGCTAGCTTGCTGGGCAGCTTTCGAATCTTAGATACGATATTCCGGCCCCAGAGGGCCGAATCCAGAACGGTCATTCACGGCAAGGGGGACAACAGCCCTCCGCCTCATTTCGATCGAAAGTGGTGTCTTGCGTTCACCCGGTAAAGTATGAAGCTACGGAGCGCTGCGGATCGACATTCATTTTTCCGCGGCTCGGGTGCCGTAAGCCGGACTTATTACGTGAACCGTCGTATCGATACACTACTCCTCGGGACATGCCCTAGAAATCAGGGAGCGAAACTGCTCCATCACCTCAAGGTTCGCTGGACTATAAACCATCATGCGGAGGTCGGATCTCCCTTCAACGGTAAAGGTCGAAAATTCAAGTTCTATCGGTCCCATTGCAGGATGGCGGAGACGCTTGATGCCTTCCTGAAGACCAGCGATCTCATTGTCGTCCCAGAGCGCCTTGAATTCGGGGCTGCTGGCGGAAAGCTGATTGACCAACTGCTGTATTTCCGCACCCGCACCTGCACGCGTGGCATCGGCCCGGAACGCGGCAACGACATAACGGGCAACACTTCGCCAATCGTCCTGTGCCGCGCGCACCCGTTCGTCGGAAAACATCATGCGAAGGATGTTGCGCCGATCCTTGGGGAGTCTGGCATAATCCGTAAGGATCACGGTTGCAGCTACGTTCCACGCCACCACATCCCATGTCGCTGTCATGATAATGGCAGGACTGAAGGGCATGGCGTCGAGGACGCGTTGCAGTCGCGGTGTTATGCCTTCAGGCTGACGATACCGTGCTTCCGGCGGATGACCGAAAGCGAGAATGTGGAGGTGGTCGCGTTCGGGCTCGGTCAGCATGAGCCCGTTCGCAATCCGGTCCAGCACATGCGGTGACGGCGCTCCGCCACGCCCCTGTTCCAGCCAGGTGTACCAGGTCGGACTTATACTTGACCGCTGAGCTACTTCCTCGCGGCGCAGACCTGGCGTGCGGCGGCGTCCAACCTGAAAGCCGAATGTAGCGGGATCAAGCCGCATACGCCGATCACGCAGGAATGTACCAAGGGCATTCTCGGAATTGCTCACGATTATGATCCTGTTGGAAATTATACCATGATAAAATCACTACTTTAACAGGACAATTTTTCATGGGATCAGGAGCTACGTCAATATCGGAGACTTACCATGCGTGTTTTTCTAACGGGTGCCACGGGTTTCATCGGATCCCGTATTCTTCCGGAATTGTTGGCCGCCGGCCATGAAGTGATCGGCCTTACCCGTTCTAAGGCTGGAGCGAACGCCTTGGCAACGGCTGGTGCAAGTGCTCATATAGGAAGACTAGAGGATCCAGCCGGGCTAGCAGACGGAGCACGAAACGCGGACGCGGTCATCCATACTGCCTTTGATCATAATTTCACGAATTTCGTGGCAAATTGCGAGAAGGATCGCCTTGTTATCGCCGCGCTCGGATCCGTCCTGAAGGGGTCCAATCGGCCACTGCTTATAACGTCGGGCGTTGGCATCGGAGACCCAGGCGATGGTCAGCCTGCCAGGGAAGACGTTTTCGATGCACATCATTTCAATCCGCGCATCGCCTCGGAACTGGCGGGGCAAACGTTGCTCGAAGCAGGCGTAAACCTGTCTGTCGTGCGGCTACCGCAAGTGCATGATACCGTCAAGCAGGGCCTGATCTCCCCCTACATCGAGATGTCGCGGGAAAAGGGCGTGGTCGCCTACGTCGGGCAAGGCGACAACCGCTGGGCGGCCGGCCACGTCCTTGATGTGGCGAAGCTCTATGTGCTTGCCATTGAGCGTGCTGACGCAGGTGCACGTTACCATGCAGTTGCTGAAGAAGGCGTGGCGGCGCGGGATATAGCCGAAGTGGTCGCTGCCGGTCTCAGCCTCCCGATCGTCTCCCTTTCCGCAGAGGAAGCGTCGCCGCATTTCGGCTGGTTTGCCATGTTCGCCGCAGCAGACATAGTGGCATCCAGTGCGCAGACGCGGGAGAAACTGAGTTGGGCGCCGACAGGCCCGAGCTTGCTTGAAGACCTGCGGCAGATGGATTATTCCGCGAAGAAAGCTTGACGCGACTCGTAGGAGAAAAGCGGCGTGGTACGGGCAACTCTGAATTGGCATTCGCGTCTGCACGCCCGGCACGTTTGACGAGCTCGACCACGCTCCACTACGCAGCATGCCGAAGAACCGGGCGAGAATCTGCGGGGACGCTGCAGCGATTTCATCGACGCGAGGAAACAGGTAGCTTTCATAATCCGCAAAAGTAGAGTCGTTGTCCTCGGCGTAGCGGAGGATCGCCTTGGCAAATTAGGTTCCGTCTTATATGGCAGATGCGTCCATTCGCCGACGGAAGGTGACGTGAGGTGTACCCCGTCGCGACTAGGGTGAGGCTTGCTACACGATTCCAACAGGACCCGACCGGAAGCTTATGGATGGAGCGAAGCACCGGATCGGTCTCGCCGTCGGCGATTAACGGCGTCAGGCGGGGTACCAATCCCTCGAATTCCCTCGCGACATGCGCTAGGCCGGGCCGCACGTTGCCAAAGTCGATGGAGCGAAACCAGTCCCCTAGGTTGTACGGCACCACGTAACCTCGCCGGCAAAGGTAGCCTTTCCATTTGCGCGATCGAAAGAATACTCGCCCTGCGGAGACTAAGAATGGCGATCCGGTGGCTTTCGACCTTTGTTGTGGTCGTTCAGATGTCCGTGCGATCATGTTAAAATCGGTCAGGGCTTTTAGGCGAAAAGTGCCACACACTTGGGAAGTTCGAGGTTGCTCGATTATTCTGGGAAAGATGTATTAAAAGTGTAGAGGTTGAATTTCATGAGAATTCTCAGAGCGCGTAATTTCTGTCTGGCTTTGGTGATCGGTCTTTCATGCTTAGTAGCAGATCGATCCGATGCGGAGGAAGTGACGCGGCACTCGGTTTCAAACGGGAGAACTGTGTATGTTGGTGGCGTTGCCAACATTTTAGTGCGAGTAGAAAACCCGAAAGGAAGTCTGCTTCTTCTGGCGGGAGGCAGTCAGCGCCTGAATGTCGGCGCAGATGGAACCTTCACCGAACAGCCACTAAGCGCAATTATTAGAAATCGGGACGCTTTTGCAGCGAGCGGATTCAACATCCTGCTTGTCGATAAGGAAACCAGTCTCTGCGATGCCGTGGAATATATGAGGCGTCTGAAGCGCCCGGTTACCATTGTTTCTCTTAGCAATGCAACGCGGCGGACAGCGAAAGCTCTGGCACACGGCGCGAAGCCTGACAAAATCGTGCTCGCCTCCGGTGAGCTGAATGCGCGCTCAGGGCCATTGGATGGCGTCGCGGACATTCTTCGTGATCCTGCGCTATTGCCTCCCACATTGGTGATTCATCACCGGAAAGATGACTGTCGCGTCACAAATCCTGCGGGCGTGGCTCCATTTCAGGTTTGGGCCGGAGATCGTGTTCGCAAGGTTATATGGATCGACGGAGGCACAAAAGGAACTGGAGGATGTGCTTCCCTAGGCTATCATGGTCTTGGTGGTCAAGATGCAGTGCTGGTTTCGGAAGTCGTCAATTTCGCTGCTGACAAATGACCCATAATACAGACTATGTCCGCCTATCAATCAAAAGGCGGTTATGCGTTCTTTCTCGCTAAAACTTGCCAGTCCGCTTTCCACCCCTTCGCGGCCGTTAAAAACAGGATAAGCGGAACGACCGCTTTGAAAAGCGTGATAATGCTGCGCCAATGACCGCAATGAGGGCGCAAAACAGACATGTGGCGGGCAAACCGAACCTTGATCTGGCCGAGTTCTATTCAAGCCTAGACAGGCGGCGCTTCAAGACGGCTAAAAGCTTCGTCCTGTGAAATGGTATGGGATTCTCACAGGACCTGACCTCTTCGACCGTGCGTCCGCAACCAAGGCGCTACTTGTTGCGCGGACCGTACGGGCAGATTGCGGCGCATGGTGAGCCATTCGTCATCTTCTTACTTCATGTAGGCCCTGACAACGTCGATCAGCTCGGATGCACCTTCGTCACGGTCCTTCTGTACCAGTCCTTCGGCGGCGATATGCATTCGGATGTGGTCTTCCAGGACTTCGCCCATGAGGCCGTTTATGGCTCCACGGACGCCAGCGATGAGCTGCATCACTTCCTCGCAGCCCTTTTCCTCCTCAAGCATCCGCTCAATGCCTTCCACCTGTCCCTTGATGCGGCGAACCCGGTTTATAAGTTTCTGCTTCTCGCGGATCGTATGGTTCATGCGGATGCTCCTCGGATGTAAGTGATCAGGCTGCTCGGGACTCGACCTCGACCGTCACATGCGACAGGTCATGGATCACTGCGAGCTTGGACCGGTAATAGGAAGGTGCCCGAGGTTTGTCAGTGACAATGGAGATGATCGCACCATGGTGGCCCGGACCAAGCTGCCATACGTGCAGATCGACGATCTGAGCATCTTCCCTGCTGATGATCTGCTCAATTTCCTCCGGAAGGTCTTCGTCCTTAGGGACGTAATCGAGGAGGACGCTCCCCGCATCGCGGATAAGGCCCCACGACCATCGGGCGATTACGACTGCTCCAACAATGCCGATTGCCGGGTCAAGCCAGAGCCAGCCGTAGACACTGCCAAGGACAAGCGCTGCAATGGCCAGAACGGAGGTCAGCGCATCGGCCAGGACGTGCAAATATGCAGCTCTGAGGTTCTGATCCTTGGTCGCGTTGCGGTCGTGCGAGTGGCCGTGATCATGTGAATGATGGTGGTCGTCTTTCAACAGCCATGCACACACCAGATTCACCAGCAAGCCGATGACGGCCACGATTATGGCTTCCTGGAAATCGATGGTGACAGGTGCCTGGAAGCGGAGAAAGCTCTCCCACCCGATCAAGAGCGCGATCAGGGCCAGAACGATAGCACTGGCGAATGCCGCCAGATCGCCCAGTTTACCTGTGCCGAACGAGAAGCGGGGATTGCCAACGTGCTTGCGCGCATAGAGATAGGCCAACGCGGCAATAAGCATCGCAGCAGCATGGGTGGACATATGCCAACCGTCTGCCGTCAAAGCCATCGACCCAAATACATTGCCTGCCACGATCTCGACGACCATCATGCTGGCCGTGATGGCGATCACCAACCAGGTACGTCGCTCGTTCCGGGCATGGTCGTCACCGAGGAAGACGTGTTCATGGGACGCGTTTAGGGCTCTGTTATGGCAACGGTCGTGAGCGTGCGAATGCTCATGGTCGTAGTTCGGATCCGATGGCGCACTCATATCTGAACTCCGTTTCTATAATATAGGGGGATACTCTATATTGGAGCAAGTTGCAACCCGTCTTCTGCTTATAGGTAGTCCGGCCAGTGTCAGAAACACTTCCATCATCGATGATGACCGCTATGGTGGCGCAAAGCGGACGCAACATCTTCTCCGCAATTAGGATGGTGAGCAACAGAGGTGGCTTCTATTGCTCATAAACATATGATAGTGAGAGCGATAGAAACGGATGTTATCGCTCATGCCCTGGAACTGGACACAGCCTGATTGGCCACATTTTCGCTATGACGCTTCTGCGCTCGCGGCACTGGAACAGCGATTTCTGCTCTCCTCCGGCGAGGTCATCGGCGCTGTGCGCCACATTGATCCCGACGAGCGCGACCGGTTGCGCATCGAACTCTTGAGCGACGAAGCGGTCAAGACGAGCGCGATTGAAGGCGAAACATTGGACCGCTTGAGCGTTCAGTCATCACTGCGGCGACAACTCGGCCTGGACACGGACCGGCGTTCGGTGCAACCGCGTGAACACGGGATCGCGGAAATGACGGTCGACGTTTATGACACCTATGCCCTGCCGTTCGATGACGCCACACTGTTTCGGTGGCATACCATGTTGATGGCAGGCAGTCGGCATTTGGAGAGTATTGGTGCTTATCGCAGCCATTCCGACGCCATGCAGATCGTCTCTGGCCAGTTGGACCGTCCGACGATTCATTTCGAGGCGCCGCCATCAGCGCAGGTACCAGACGAAATGCACCGGTTCATATCGTGGTTCAACACAAGCGCCCTGACCGGCGGCACGCCCCTCCCCGCGCTTACCCGCGCCGGGCTTGGCCATTTGTGGTTCGAAAGCATTCACCCGTTCGAGGACGGTAATGGACGGCTTGGTCGCGCACTGGCCGAAAAAGCACTCGCCCAGTCACTGGGACAACCGAGCCTGATCATGCTCAGTTTTACCATCGAGCAGCAACGGAAAGCCTATTACGACCAACTGGAAATCCATCAGCGAACCCTCGACGTCACCGAATGGTTGGTATCGTTTTCCCAAACCGTGCTGACGGCTCAACAAACAACACTGGATCGCGTCGCCTTTTACATCGCCAAGGCACATTTCTACGACCGTTACAGGGGAGCGTTCAATCCCCGTCAGGAGAAAGTCATTGCGCGTCTGTTTGAGGCGGGCCCCGAGGGCTTTATCGGTGGCCTCAGCGCAGACAATTATCTCGCCATCACCCGCACGTCGCGCGCCACCGCCACCCGCGATTTGCAGGACCTGGTCGACAAAGGGGCGTTGACGCGCAGCGGTCAGCTTCGTTTCACCCGATACGCGCTGAACTGGGGCAGACCGGTTGGGGAATTCTGATTTAGAGTCAATAACGAGCTCGACCCCTCCTTTGTAAGTGAAGGTAGCTTCAATTCAAGATTGCTAGTCAAGAAGCGAACTATCGTTAGAGCATAGACCGCTCGCCTTGAAAGGGTATGAACCGCTGACCCTGTCATCGGGAGATGTGTTGATTGCTCGTCAGAAGCTGATTATCCCGGAGGAACGTTGCCTCACCCAAAAGCAATATTGGTGGAGAAATCCGTTAAATAGTTCGAATTTATTGGATTCAGGCGTATTCATAATTTATGGAGCTAAGGGATCTGCGCCAGTTCTCCGACGTTTCTACTTATTCGATAAATGCGCGACATAATTGTTTGCCGTCATAATCAATTCTCTGGAGGCGAGCCAAGTATTCGGCGAACACCATCCTTTGAGAACGGTTGTGCCAATTGTGCGAGAAATCCCTTTGCAACCTGCCCCTTGATGCCAATGTCTGTGGATGAGGGTCGATCCGGGTTATGATAGGTTCTGAATATCTGGTCGAACAAGACAATGTTCTCGCCGTAATTGGTATTTCCTTCGCGAATGTCCTTCGAATGGTGCCAACGATGGAGGCGGGGCGTACTAAAGACATAGTCGAATATCCCCGTCCTCATGTCGACATTGCAATGGGTGAGAATGCCCGCAAAGGCAGTGATGGCACCTAACCACCAAAATATCTGTAGTGGTGCGCCCAAGAAATAAAGCGGAGCTTGGCTTAGCCCGACCTTAAACAGGGAATCGACGACATGAAACCGACCGGTGTTGACGACCCAAAGCCGGGTCACAGAGTGATGCAATGCGTGGAAGCGCCAAAAGAACAATCGTTCGTGCGCGATGCGATGAGACCAATACAGGCCGAACTCCGCAATGATTACGGCCAATGCAACCTGTAGCACGCAAGGCAATGTGGTCGGCCAGAAGCTAAACTGAAGCGTAGCCAGCGGCTGCAGAAAGCTGGCAGCGATCATGGGAAACAGCGCCGCAGCAAGTGCGGCGACTTGAACAAGTCCTTTGGTCAACAACGTATGAGCGATATCATTCCAGGTCTCACCATCTGCCTCAAGCCAGCATCCTTCATATGGAATAATGCGTTCCATAATAAACAACACAGCGACGGCGGCAGCATACACTACGGTGAACAATACCATAGGGTGATCGCTGTCGAAGGCGAACTTGGCACCAACCAGCCCGGAAAAGAACACCAATGGCCAGCCGCAATATCGCAAAGCCCATCTGAATAGCTCGAAGTTCAACATTACTTTGAAGTTCCTGTCTGGGCGAACTTTCAATCGTTCCGGGCACGATTGGTACAGCGGGATGTAACCTTTCACAGTTAAGCATAAGTCTGCAACCCCTGTTTCACCGGCAACACCTTAAGAAGATATGAACCACTGGCCTCCTCTGTTGAGAGATGATCTGATTGCCAGTCAAGAATCGCAAGTAGGTGGCTATCAAAGCCCGTTTCGGCGAAAGTGAAGCCCTGCGGGGGACATGCCGGGCCTCGTTTCGGAAAGGCGAGTTGGGGATAACTGCCTTTCCGAATTTGGCGGAGAAGCCTGAATGGTTTTCCGGGATGATGCCTATTCGGCTGCCAGTGCTGATCGCACGGTTGTCATAGACGGTTCTTTCACTGCGGCCTCCGCCGAGGGCTTAATTCTAAACCAGGCCGCATAAAGGGCTGGAAGGAAGAGCAGGATCATTGCTGTCCCGACAGCTGTTCCACCGATCAGCGTATAAGCCATTGAACCCCAGAACACTGAATGGGTCAGCGGAATGAAGGCAAGTACGGCAGCAAGCGCTGTCAGGATAACAGGCCGCGTGCGCTGAACAGTCGCCTCGATGATGGCGTGATAATCATCAAGACCGGCAGCCTGATTTTCTTTAATCTGTTCGGTGAGAATTAGCGTGTTACGCATTAAAATTCCCGCAAGACCAATCAAACCGAGGATGGCATTAAAACCGAAGGGTTGATTAAAGATCAGCAGAACCGGGACAACGCCTGCAAGCCCTAGCGGCGCAGTCAACATGACCATTGTCATCGTCGACAAACTCCTGACTTGCAGGATAATGACGATCAGCATTGCTGCAATCATTGCCGGGAAAATCTTGACGAGAGCCACGTTGGCCTTGAGTGACTCCTCAATATTCCCCCCCATTTCAATGCGGTAGCCGACAGGAAGCGACGCGATCAAAGGCTGAAGTGCTGTCATGACTTGCTGCGAAACCTCTGGTGGCTGGGTAGTTTCATTGATATCGGATCGAATTGTCACAACAGACATCCGGTCCCGACGTTTTAAAATCGGTTCCTCCATTCGAATTTCGGTGTGGCCTATCTGATCGAGTGGAATCTGGCGACCATCCCTGCTCATGAGCGAGAAGTCTCCCAATCGGGACGGATCCAGCCTGGTTGGCCCGGCGCTTCTGGCCACAACCGGCACGTCACGGATATTTTCCCGGACCTGCGTCACAGGAAGGCCGCTGAGAAGCAACTGCAACTGTTGTGCTGCTTCGACCGGTGACAGGCCGATCAGCTTCAGGCGATCCTGATCCGGTATGAAGCGCACAACCGGCGTGCGGTTACCCCAATCCCGATTGGGCTGACGCACGTCTGGAACCGTCTTCATTATTGCAAGCGCCTGTTCCGAGAGCTTGTACAGGTTTGCCGGATCGGGTCCGATGATGCGAAATTCAACGGGAAACGGTGTGTAGGGACCAAATACAAGCTGCGTTACACGTACGTAAGCTTCCGGCGCAAGACCCTGCGATATAGCTTCGCGAAGGTGGTGTTTGAGTTCCTCGCGTGTTTCTGCGTTCGGCGTCAAAATAACTATTTTTGCAAAAGCCGGATCAGGCAATTCCGGAGCCATGGCGAAGAAGAAACGGGGTGCACCCTGCCCGACATAGCTGGTGACAATCTTTGCTTCCGGTTGCTCCTTCAGCCAATATTCCAGTTTTTCGACCGTAGCCGTCGTTGTCTCGATACTGGTACCTTCAGGCATCCGTATTTCGACCAGAACTTCAGGCCGATCGGACGTCGGAAAGAATTGCTGTTTGACGGCGCCCATACCGACAACCGAGAGCGCCATCAATATACCCACGATCGCGCAGGTCATGAATTTATGGCGAACGGCAAACTCGATTGTCTGCCGCAGTCGACGATAGTTTGGCGTATTGTAGATCGCGTGATGTCCGCCTTCCACGGGCTTGATTGCAGGAAGCAGCTTCACACCAAGATATGGCGTGAACACAACCGCTACAAACCACGACACGATGAGGGCGAAGCCGACAATCCAGAATATATTACCGGCATATTCGCCCGCGGTTGAACGCGCAAAACCGACGGGCATAAGGCCAATAATCGTCACGAGTGTGCCAGACAGCATGGGTGCAGCGGTATGGCTCCACGCATAGGCAGCAGCCTTGATACGGTCCATACCTTCTTCCATCTTAACCACCATCACCTCGATCGCGATGATGGCATCATCGACAAGCAAACCGAGCGCAAGAATGAGCGCACCGAGCGTGATACGGTCAAAAAACCGGCCCGTCTCCAGCATTATGAGGAACACCACGGCCAGCGTTAGCGGCACGGCCAGTGCAACAACAATTCCTACCCGCCAGCCAAGACTGACGAGGCTGACGAAGAGAACCACGCCAAGTGCCATGGCAAATTTGAGCATGAATTCACCGACGGCAGTATCGATATTCACCGCCTGATCGCTCACCTTGTCGAGCGTCATTCCGAGAGGCAGAGACTGCGCAATCGTTGCCGAGCGTTCCTCCAGTGCCTTTCCAAGGTCAAGACCGTTCCATCCCTGCTGCATCACAACGCTGAGCATGATTGCGGGTTCACCCTGATGGCGGATCAGATAGGTCGCTGGCTCCTCATAACCGCGCCTTACTTCGGCAAAATCCGAGAGCTTTAATGTTCGTCCTGCTGCAACAATAGGCGTTTCAGCAACAGATTGAATACTGTTATAGGCCCCATCAAAACGTATGAACACTTGCGGCCCGCGCGTATCGATGGAACCTGCCGGCGTGACCGCATTTTGCCGTTGCAAAGCCGTCGCTATATCCTGTGCCGTGATACCAAGTGTGGCCAGCTTCGCGTAAGAAAATTCGACAAATATCTGCTCGGGACGCTCGCCAAGGATATTGATTTTCTTGACGCCCGGAACGTGCAGCAGATCCTGGCGAATTGTTTCTGCCTGACGCACGAGGTCGCGCATAGGCATTCCTTTGGCTTTCAGCGCATAAAGGGCGAAACTGACATCAGAATATTCGTCGTTGACGAAGGGGCCAAAGACGCCTGCAGGCAGATTGCGCGCTTCGTCACCCAGCTTTTTGCGGGCCTGATAAAACTCTTCCTCAACTGCACTTGCGGGCGTGTTGTCTTTCAACGTAACGGTCAGATATGCGTATCCGGGACGCGTTGTTGTTTCCACCCGATCATACCACGTCAATTCCTGTAATCGCTTTTCAAGCGGTTCTGCGACGAGATCCTGCATTTCACGTGAAGTTGCGCCTGGCCACACCGCTGTGACGGTCAAAGTCTTGATTGTGAACGATGGATCTTCTGCACGGCCGAGGCTCAGAAATGCGTAAACACCTGCGGCCGCCATCAATATGATGAAGAAGAGAGTTACGGCACGCTCACGCACCGCCAATGCAGACAGATTGAAGTTCATTGGTTTTCCACCTTCAACTGTTGCTCCGTTCGAACAGCATCACCTTCCCTGAGGAGATGCGCGCCGAGAGCAACGATCTGCTGGCCGGCTTCGACACCAGAGACGAGAGCATTCTCCTGACCTACCTCTTCAATTGTCACCGGAACCAGATGGACTGTGGAGGTCGCCGAATTAACGACCCACACGCCAGTTCTATTTCCATCGTCCAGAACAGCGCTGACGGGAACAGAAATACCGGTAGCCTGACTGCTATCCGAAACCTCGACCGTGACCGTTGACCCAAGAGGCGCAGACGCGGCGGCCCCTTCAAGCACATAGCGCGCTTCATAGGTTCGGGTTTGTGCGTCGGCTGAATCCGATATCTGACGAAGACGCGCGTTACCGCCGCTTTCGCCATTTCCATAGATGTTTGCTCTGGCAACCGATCCGAGCGTTGGCCTCACTGTTTCAGGCAACCAAACGACTGCCTCGCGCGGACCGTTGTGAGCAAGCTGAGCCACTGTCTGACCCGCGGCGACAACCTGTCCCGGTTCGCCCAGAGTGTTTACGACCATACCGTCAGCATCTGCGGTCAGGACCGAATAGCTGGCTTCGTTTTCTGCAACGCGGGCTTCTGCCTCTGCGGCCGATAGCTGAGCCGCAGCCGTGTCGAGAGCAGCCTTTGCCTGTTCGTAACGCTGTGGCGTCGCTGCCAGTCCTTTTCTAACCAGGATCGCATAGCGTCGTTCGTCCGCCTGAGCTTGTACGAGGATTGCGCGTGCTGCATCAATTGCATTTCGCTTCGCAGTCAGTGCCAACTGCAAATCTGTCTCATCAATACGCATAAGGGCTTGTCCAGCCCTGACTTGTTGTCCGACGTCCACCAGCCGCTCAACAATCTTCCCTGGCACACGAAACCCGAGATTGCTCTGGATTTTTGCTTCGACCGTACCGGTAAATGAACGTGTCTGGGAGCCGGCTGACTGTGCTGCAACCAGACGAACCAGAGCTGGTGCACTACGTGGATCGGCATCGGTCCGTTCATGGCCGGATCCTTCGAATAAGATGAACGCAGCGACACCCAATGCAGCAATGCCGCTGCCTAATGTCAAAACGTGTTTGCGCTTCATAGCAGGTGGACCTTCTAAACGGACAAAAGCGATTTATTTAGATTGCAATTAACATCTAAATTTGTTATAGATGTCAAATGAAATCTAAAGGAGGTGGCAAATGAGAGTCAGCCGAGCGCAGGCGGAAGCCAATCGCGAGACAGTGATCGATGTTGCAAGCAGGCTTTTCCGGCAGCATGGATTTGATGGCATCGGACTAAAGGACTTGATGAAGGGCGCCGGCCTGACACAGGGGGGCTTTTATAAGCAGTTCGAATCCAAAGATGATCTAGCGGCCAAAGCATCACGCCGCGCGATGGAAGGCGCTACTCGCAGGTGGGCCGACGCTGCTGCGGGCAACGCCGTTCAATTGGAAGCGATTTTGAATCTCTATCTCTCCCTCGACCATCGGGATGAAATTGGAGATGGATGCCCTCTCGTGGCGCTTGGCGCCGACGTTGCACGCCAAAGCCCGGATGTGAAAGCTCCCTTCGAGGATGGTATCCGCGGCCATCTGGCCGTTCTTGATGAACTGCTCACAAGCACACCGGCCCGAGAAAGAAGCGACAGAGCCATGGCACTGCTTTCCATCATGGTTGGTGCCGTTACGCTTTCTCGCGTTGTGAACGATAAGGACCTATCCAAACGATTTCTCGATGCGGCAGCTGCCGAAGCAAGGCGCATGAGCGGTCTGGCCGGTGCTCGTTCAGAATCAATGGATTGAAATCGGAGTATTCGTCATGCGCCGTATCGTTGTGACAGGAATGGGGGCAGTCAGTCCCCTTGCGGCCAATGTGCCGGTAACGTGGTCTCGTTTGCTTGCCGGGCGTTCGGGCGTGAAACGACTTTCCGATGACATTGTGGGCGATTTGCCATCGAAAATCGGTGGTGTGGTGCCATCCATATCGGAAGACACTGAGGCGGGCTTTGATGCTGATAGTGTTCTTGCCCCAAAAGATCAGCGTAAGGTAGACCGTTTCATATTATTCGCCCTTGCAGCCGCTGACGAGGCGCTAAAGCAGGCTGGATGGCAACCTGTTTCGGAAACCGAGAAAGAGCGGACCGCAACCATCATAGCATCCGGCATTGGCGGTTTTCCCGCTATTACAGAGGCAGTCCGAACCGTTGACCAAAAAGGTGCCCGTCGTCTTTCACCGTTCACCGTTCCGTCGTTCCTCGTCAATCTGGCAGCAGGACAGGTATCAATCCGCCATGGTTTTAAAGGGCCAATTGGAGCACCGGTCACGGCCTGTGCGGCCGGTGTTCAGGCAATCGGAGACGCCGCACGCCTCATCAGATCCAACGAAGCCGATATCGCGATATGTGGCGGGACGGAGGCCTGCATCAACGAAGTCAGCCTGGGCGGATTTGCAGCCGCACGATCATTGTCAACGGGTTTCAATGATACTCCTGAAAAAGCCTCCCGTCCGTTCGACACCCAACGTGACGGATTTGTTATGGGCGAAGGTGCCGGCATCCTTGTGATAGAAGCACTCAGTCACGCTTTGGCGCGTGGAGCAACTCCGCTGGCTGAACTGGCTGGATACGGAACATCTGCTGACGCACATCACATCACCTCAGGGCCCGAAGACGGCAGCGGCGCGCGACGGGCGATGGAGCTTGCCGTATCCCAGGCTGGCATTTCCTATGACGATGTCGCGCATATCAATGCGCACGCGACTTCTACCCAGATCGGAGATCTGGGCGAAATGACGGCCATAAAATCCGTATTTGGGTGCCGGGCCGACTTGGCAGTCAGCGCAACCAAATCGGCGACTGGCCATCTCCTGGGCGCAGCCGGTGGACTGGAAGCGATTTTCACGATCCTTGCTCTGCGTGACCAGATCGCACCACCCACTCTTAATCTGGATGACCCGGATAGTGCCGGTGAAGGTCTCGGGTTCGTGGCGAAAGAAGCCCAGTCGAAAGTCATGGAGTATGCACTTTCCAATGGTTTCGGCTTCGGAGGAGTGAATGCCAGCGTGCTTTTCCGCCGTTGGAACAACGAAATTTGAAACAGAAATCCGGACAGACCGACTTACAGCCGTTAGTCGTGAAACACTGAGGACAGCTTCCATGAATCGCTCAAAACCTGATGTTGCTCTTGTCACCGGGGCCTCTTCCGGCATCGGCCTGGCCACGGCAAAAGCATTGCTTAACGCCGGATACCGCGTGTTCGGAACAAGCAGGCGCGCAAATTACGAAAATGTCGACGGCATCACCATGGTGCCTTGCGATGTCACTGATGAGACGTCGGTGGCAAAGCTGGTCGAGACTGTCTTGAAGGAAGCAGGTTCGATTGATGTGCTGGTAAACAATGCCGGTATTGGCCTCCTGGCCGGGGCGGAAGAATCCTCAATCGCTCAGGCGCATGCCTTATTTGATGTGAATGTCTTCGGCGTCATTCGAGTTACGAATGCGGTATTGCCCGTAATGCGCAAACAGAAGTCAGGCCGCATTATAAATATGAGCTCGGTACTGGGTCTCATCCCGTCGCCCTACAATGCGCTTTATGCCTCAACCAAACATGCGATAGAGGGTTATTCGGAATCTCTCGATCACGAGATTCGCACGTTTGGAGTTCGGGTGGTTCTGATCGAGCCTGCCTATACTCGCTCCGCCTTTGAGGAAAATGTACTGAAGCCCGACCAGCCTATCGGCCTATATGAGCCGATGCGCTTTACGATGTCGGAGCACTTGCGTGATCAGATCGCTGTCGGAGATACCCCTGAAACGGTAGCGACTACAGTTGTCGCAGCTGCAACTGCGTCTTCTCCCAAGCGCCGCTACACCGCCGGAAAGCTCGCTGGAAAAATACGACTGCTGCGTCGGCTCGTACCTGAAGCGGCATTCGATAAAAGCCTGCGTAAACAATCGGGACTACCGGTCTAGTTGAGCAGTTATCCCATAACTTAAGGGTTCTCATTATGAAAATTGGTATTATCGGTGCCGGCAATATTGGTGCTACCCTCGCGAGGAAGTTGGCAGCATCCGGTCATGAAGTTAAAATTGCAAACTCAAAAGGACCGGGATCTCTTCGCGCGCTGGCGCGCGACATCGGTGCGGCAGCCGTATCGAAGGAGGTGGCGTTAGAAAATGTCGATGTCGTTATTCTCTCGATCCCATTTGGAAACAATCGAGATCTTATGTGTCGCTTTTTGAAAGTTACCCGAGGCACCATTATCGTAGATACTTCGAACTATTATCCGTTTCGCGACGGCGTGATTTCAGGCATCGATGGTGGCGTACCAGAGAGCGTCTGGATCGAGCTGCAACTTGGACTTCCGGTTATCAAGGCCTGGAATGCTGCATTGGCGACCACTCTGGCCGAACGAGGCCGCCCTAAGGGGACAGGCGTACGCATAGCGATACCTGTGTCCGGTGACGAGCCAGTTGCCAAGGCGATAATCATGGAGCTCGTCGAGGAAACCGGTTTCGACACTGTCGACGCCGGAATTATATCGGACTCCTGGAGACAACAACCCGGAACGCCCGCTTATTGCACGGAGCTTGCCAAGGACGAATTGATCGAGGCACTGGAATCGGCTGACAGGCTCAAAGCACCAGTTAATCGAGATCGTCTGATTGAGAAATTCATGCGGTCTCAAGGCGGCGTTACACATGATGAAATAGTTGAACTAAATAGAATTGAGACTAAGTAACTGAGCCAGTCGTTTCATTCCCAGATTGCCAGTCAAGATTCTGTCTCGGGAGACGCGGCGTCCTATCGCGAACTCTCGCCACAATTCTTTTTCTACTGACCGCAGTATCCATCGTCATATTCAACATTTGGAACAATATATCGTGAGCGTTGCGGGCAGAGTAACATGGGGCAATTTGCAACGGATGGAAGAGCTTCAGTGGGCTTCACGCATCTTTGCTGTTTTAAACCCAGAAAACTGCCGAATTCCAACGGGAACTAACATGAGCAAGCCCAACATCGATGAGTAAATCTCCGGTGCAACTAATAGAACCGCCGCCAAGATCATAAGGATGTTCTCCCAAGGCTTTGTTCTCACCAACAAAAAGCCAGAGAGCGCAGCGCCAAGTGCGGTAATACCGATGGCGCAACCGAAAAACGCTATAAAGAAGTCAGGCCAATTGAAATTGGATGTTACCAATAACAGCGACGGCGAAAAAACGAAGACAAACGGCACCAATACTTTGCCCAATCCCAAGCGAAACGCCGTATTACCGGTCTTGAATGGATCGGCCCCCGCCATACCCGCAGCTGCATAGGCGGCGAGCGCCACGGGTGGTGTTATGTCGGCCAGAACGCCGTAATAGAATACAAAGAAATGCGCGACGATGGGCTCCACACCAAGAAGCCCCAGAGCAGGTGCGGCAATCGTGGCCATAATGATGTAGTTCGCCGTTGTCGGAATGCCGCACCCCATGAGGATGCAGACAATTCCGGTCATTATGAGCGTAAAAAGGAGTGTGAGACTCTGCGGTCCAAACCAGCTAACTGGCAGGATCGTCCCAAAAAAGCCGGCGAGCTGGGCGGCTGTCGATGTTACTATATAGGAAATTTTGAAACCAACCCCGGTGAGCGTTACCACGCCCACTATAATGCCGA
Source organism: Ochrobactrum sp. RH2CCR150 (assembly GCA_014138095.1). Classification (GTDB taxonomy): domain Bacteria; phylum Pseudomonadota; class Alphaproteobacteria; order Rhizobiales; family Rhizobiaceae; genus Brucella; species Brucella gambitense. The sequence goes on along the minus strand of JACGXE010000025.1, from coordinate 6,774 downwards.
CAGTAGCCGCCGCTGCACCAACGGCAAGAGCGTATTTCGCACCGTCTCGCAGACCGTCAAGTATCTCCCCCACCGTCATGCGCTTGCGGGGATTAAGAAGGCCGACCGCAATACACAAGGTTATACCCCAGAAGGCCGCGAGATAAGGCGTATAACCGGACAACAGAACACCAATCAGCACCACGAGTGGAATGACTGTCGGCCAATCGCGCTTAAAGGCCTCACCGAGATCTGGCAACTCCTCCTTGGTCATGCCGCGCAAACCATTGCGCTTGGCCTCAAAATGAACCTGCATCAACACACCGAAAAAATGCATAAAGGCCGGCACAATAGCGGCCAGGATGATAGTCGTATAAGGCAAGTTGAGAAATTCGATCATCAGGAACGCAGCTGCACCCATGATCGGAGGCGTAATTTGTCCCCCCGTTGAGGATGCCGATTCCACCGCTGCCGCGAAATGCCTTTTATATCCAAGCCGGATCATCGCAGGGATAGTCAGAGAACCGACCGTGACCGTGTTGGCGACTGAAGAACCAGAGATCATACCGAATAGCGCTGAGCCAAAAATCGACACCTTTGCAGGTCCGCCAGCGAAGCGCCCTGCCACCCAGGCTGCACAATCAAGAAACAACTGCCCCAAACCAATGCGGGTTGCGAAAACACCAAACAAGACAAAATGGAAGACATAGGTGGCAACGACGCCGAGCGCGATACCATAGATGCCCTGCGTCGTCAGATAAAGATGATCAATCAATTGGCTTACAGTCGCACCCGGATGAACCAATATGCCGGGCATATGGCGTCCATAGAGCGCGTAAAGCATGAACAGAATTGAGATAATGGGCAGCGGCCAGCCCACCGAGCGCCGTGTCGCCTCCAGAAGCACTACGACCAACAAACCTCCAAGAACAACGTCTGTGGTGGTCGGGTTGCCAACCCGGAAAGCAAGATCGTCAAGCGGTATTAAAGGGACGTGCAGTACTGCCACAACAGCGATAATCGCCAACGTCCAGTCAATGATAGAAATACCGAGAGGCCTTAGCAGCGAAGAGGTTTCAGGCTGATCGTAACCCTTGCGCGAAAAGGGGAAGACTAGAAAAACCAGGCCCAACACGAAGGAAAGATGGATGCCGCGATGCACCATTTCCGACAAAAGGCCGAAACCTGCGGTATAGTAGTGAAACAAAGATAAAACGATGAGCAGGAACCCGACGATACGAGCGGCAATCGGCGCCAGCGGACGAAACCGTATCTCGGAATCGAACTGCTCTTCAAGCTCTCGTGCTTTGGCCTCATCCAATTCCATGGGCGAAAGTTTCGTTTCTTGACCGTTCACCACACCAGCCCTCCTTAGTTTCACATCCACCTGGATGTCATGAAACCCAACCTTTTGCGGGCACCAATCTGGCGCCCGCATCTCTGAGTTGTGTTTCAACGTGCCCATTCATTCCACTTGGAAAGGATAGACTTACTTAAGAACACCTGCTTCCTTGTAGAACCGCTCCGCACCTGGGTGCAGCGGAATTCCAAGACTGGTGGTTGCTGTATCAAGCTTGATAAGCTTGCCTTTTGCGTGACCGGCATCGAGAGCCTGCCTGCTTGCATCATTGAAGAGAGTCTTTGTGATGTTGTAGACCAGTTCATCCGGCTGCTTTGCGCTCGTCACCCACTGGGCCGCAACGGCGAGCGTTTCTGTCTGCCCAACATCCTTGTAGGTATCTGCCGGCACGGTATCCTTTGAGAAGAAAGTGTATTTTTCTCTGATCTTTTCAGCCTCGGGGCCGGAAATCGGAACAAGAGAAATGCCATTCGATGTAGCAAGCTCCGAAATCGCTCCCGTGGGGTATCCACCAACGAAGAAATAAGCATCGAGCGCGCCATCCTTCAGACGCTCGCCCGCCGGACCTGGCTTTAGATGCTCTGCTTTCACGTCACTTTCACTCAGGCCATAGGCCTCAAGAACGATCCGAGCATCAACAATCGTGCCAGAACCGGGCTCATCAATAGAAACGCGCTTCCCCTTGAGGTCGGCAACAGATTTGATCCCTGCATCTTTACGCGCTACCAGATGTATGGTTTCAGGGTAAAGAGTCGCGATCAGACGCAGATCTTCGACCTTGCCCTTGCCGTCATACAGGCCAGTGCCAGTATGAGCCCAGTAAGCAACATCCGACTGCGTAAAACCCGACTCCAGCGAGCCAGATTGAATCGCGTTGATATTAGCGACTGATCCGTTCGATGAAACAGCGGTGGCCACCAATCCTGGGACACCTTTATCTCCGGCACCGGAAATCGCATTCGCGATCAGCCCACCGATCGGGTAATAGGTGCCTGCCGTTCCACCGGTGCCGATGCGAAAAAACGCAGGAGCTTGTGCAAAAGCAATGCTCGTTCCAACGGCAACAAAACCTGCAACAACGGCAAATGCCGCCCGACGACTGAACTTTCTCACTGTCATTTTTCTCTCCGTTCCCTCATTAATTTTGTTTAAATTATGTCTTGGAGCATGAAAAGCTAGCCATGGCTTGTCAAGCGCTCGATCGGTCTTTGGTCGCTGCTGCCGGCCTGAAAGAATTACCCATTCAGCAAAATTGAATTTTTCGTCGCCGCTTCAATGTATAATTGCAATTTTCACAGTTATATATTTGATTGCCATCTAAATATTATTATCATTAATAATGAATACAATACGTTATATATAATATCAGCGTTATTTCGGCTTCGTATGCTGCTTTATAAAACACGAATCTATATTGATGACGTCAGAATTCCAAAACAGTTTGGGATTTTAGAAAGAATGCTGTAGCGTTCAGCAAGTCTGTGGGAGGACATTTTCGAATATGGCAGAAAAGCATTCTGCATAGACTTTTGTCTGATCGCTGAACTGATAGTCCAGCGGTATCTTTCGAGGTGAGGAGGGAGCATGCAATTTTTTAATCGTAAAACTACTGTTTGTCTGGCCATGGCTCTAGGATTAGCCGTCGGTGTAACGCAAACACGAGCTGAAGAATTTGTAAATATTCTGACGGGCGGCACCAGCGGCGTCTACTATCCGCTCGGGGTCGCGATGGAAAAAATCTATTCGAGCATTCCCGATGTGCGACCCTCGGTTCAGGCGACCAAGGCGTCCATCGAGAATATCAACCTAATTAATAGCGGTCGCGGGGAAGTCGCCTTCACGCTGGGAGATTCCCTGCGCGACGCTTATGAAGGCAATGAAGCTGCGGGCTTTAAAAAGAAGCTCACCAATCTCAGCACCCTTGCCGCGATATATCCGAATTATGTCCAGATCGTCGCCTCCAAGGAATCCGGCATCAAGACATTGGCCGATCTCAAGGGAAAACGTCTTTCCGTCGGCGCGCCCAAATCGGGAACCGAACTGAATGCTCGCACCATTCTGGAGGCCGCGGGGCTTTCTTATGACGATCTCGGCAAGATCGAATATCTGCCTTTCGCAGAATCTGTCGAGCTGATGAAGAACCGCCAATTGGACGCGACCTTGCAGTCTTCCGGACTTGGCGTGGCCTCGTTGCGCGACCTTGCCAACTCCGTGGACATCAACGTTGTTGAGGTTCCGGCAGACGTCATTGAGAAGATTGGTGCGCCTTATCAGGTCAACACAATCCCGGCGAATACCTATAGTGGCCAGGACAAGGACGTCGTGACGGCTTCCGTGATCAACTATCTGATCGTTCGTCCTGATATGGATGAAGAACTGGTTTACCAGATGACCAAGGGGTTCTTCGAGAATCTCGACCAGCTGGCTGCTGCTCATTCTTCCGCAAAGACAATCAAGCTCGACAAAAGCACCATCGTATCTCCGGTTCCGATCCACCCCGGCGCATTGCGTTACTACAAGGAAAAAGGCATCGAATAGGCTGGTTTGAGCTCTTTCGTCGGTTGGCGCCCGCGTAACAATCTCGGGCGCCGTCCCCCTTTTTAGCGGTTGAGGCCCGATTCTTCTACATGGCGTCGTTTCCGAAACCGTTGTTTCCAACATGCATAAACGGATGAAGGTTTGTTCATGACGCAGAGCGAGAAGAGTGCCGTAGAATCGGCCGAGCATATTCCCGCCTGGGGCACAGGCACAGGCGCAAAAATCCTGTTTGCCATTGCCGTGGCTTTTTCGGTTTTCCAGCTTTGGACTTCCGCTTATTCCCCATTGCCAAGTCAGGTCGTCCGCTCCGTCCATGTGGGCTTTCTGCTTCTGCTTCTTTTCGGCCTTTATGCCAATGCGAGCACTGTCGCTGCAAAGCGAGCGGCGTTCTGGCTGGCGGCAATCCTCACCTTCGCGCTCAGTCTTTATCATTGGGTATTCTACGAAGACCTTGTAATTCGGGCGGGCGAACCCAATACGCCGGATATCGTAATCGGCATTCTCGTGGTCGCTCTCGTCTTCTGGGCTGGGAAAAAGATGATGGGCTGGACCTTGCCGCTCATCTGCGCGATATTTCTGGCATATGGTTTGTTCGGACAATATTTGCCGCAGCCGCTTAATCACCGCGGGTATGATTTCGAGCAGGTGGTCGAGGTTCTGTTTCTGGGAACAGAAGGAATTTACGGCACGCCGATCTATGTCTCGTCGAGCTATATTTTTCTGTTCATCCTGTTCGGGGCTTTTCTTGAGCGTGCGGGCATGATCCAGCTCTTCAACGACATTGCGATGGGCACGGTCGGCGCATCGCGGGGTGGCCCGGCAAAAGTTTCGGTGATCTCCTCTGCCTTGATGGGAACGATCAACGGGTCCGGCGTCGCCAATGTCGTGACCACGGGCGCGTTCACCATTCCGCTTATGAAGCGGTCCGGCTTCCGCCCGGCCTTTGCCGGTGGTGTCGAGGCTGTGGCGTCAATGGGTGGCCAGATCATGCCCCCGGTCATGGGCGCGGTTGCTTTCATCATGGCCGAAACGCTGGGTCTGCCTTATGTTGAGATCGTCAAAGCGGCAATTGTGCCTGCTATTCTGTATTTTATAACTGTCTTCGTGATGGTTGATCTCGAGGCGCGTCGCCTTAAGATGAAAGGCCTCAACAAAGGCGAAATGCCAAGTGCTCTCGAAGCAATCAGAAAACGCTGGTTTCTGGTTCTGCCGCTCGTCGCATTGGTATGGCTGCTTTTCTCCGGCTATACGCCACTTTTTGCAGGCACGGTCGGCCTTAGCCTGACCGCCCTCATCATTCTTGGTGTGCCGGTTTCCGGCTCCATGTCTATGCCTTTGCGTGTGCTGTTCTGGGTCACGCTGGGTGTCATGTCCGCCGCTGCATTTGGTACGACCTTCAGTATCTTCGGTTATGCCCTACGCGGCATTACGCTGATCATTGCTCTTGTAGCACTTCTGGTCGCGATAAATTTTCTGGTACGAGGCGGTCGTGAAACGCTCAGCCTTTGTCTTCAAAGTCTCGCGGAGGGCGCAAAGAACGCGCTTCCCGTCGGCATCGCCTGCGCCCTTGTTGGCGTCATCATCGGCGTTCTGGCGCTTACCGGAGCCGGGTCGACTTTCGCCCGCGTGATCGTCAGCGTTGGCGAAAACTCGCTGTTTTTCTCTCTGGTGCTAACCATGCTGGCGTGTCTTGTGCTTGGCATGGGCATTCCGACCATTCCAAATTACATCATCACATCGTCGATCGCGGGGCCTGCGCTTCTGCACCTTGAAGTGCCACTTCTGGTGTCGCACATGTTCGTCTTCTATTTTGGCATCATGGCCGATCTCACGCCGCCCGTTGCGCTTGCAGCTTTCGCGGCGGCGCCTATCGCGAGAGAGTCGGGCATGAAGATCGGCATGCAAGCGATCCGGATCGCAGTCGCGGGGTTCGCTGTGCCTTTCATGGCGGTGTATGAACCGGTCATCATGCTCCAAGAGGGCGGACCGCTTTCAGAAAAATTCGGTTTCTGGCCAGCCTTTGTCTATATGTTCATCAAGGCTCTGCTTAGCATTCTGCTTTGGGGCGCCGCCGCCATCGGTCATCTAAGAACACCGCTGAACATGTGGGAACGCATATGGGCTTTTGCTGCAATTGCTTTGATGCTTGCAACCTATCCCTATAGTGATGAGCTTGGCTTTGCTGCGTGCGCCGCGTTCTTGATATGGCACTTCTGGAGGTCGCGGCCTTCCGTTGTCGCGTCATCCGGTTGATGGCGGTCTGCATTGCAACGGCTGGCGGCGTCCTGAAAATCGCCGCTACAAGCTTCTTGCTGTCATGGACCCACAGCGTCGAAAAAGTGCCATGGCAGGAGTCCTGGACTGTCTCATCTCAGGGGCTGGTCTTGTCGGAAGCCCGCATCAAGGGCTCCGGCGCGGGGATGGATCCGCCTGCGGATGCGGTTCTGAAAGATGGCTGGTATATCTACCACCCAAATATTCCACCGCGTGGTGAAATCATCCTCGCAGCCTCCGGCAAGACGGGCGGAGGCTGGACTTTCTGTTCGAAAAAGAAATGTATGGAATTGGGTGGTAGGGCAGAAGAACCCATCCGTATACATATCTGCAACTAGTTCTGTTCGCGGTATTTAAGCGAACAGAATGATCTCGGAGAACGATCAACTATTTCAACCATTTGATTGCCAGTACAGGTTTCCTGCCCCAAATTTGCATGAGTAGCAATATCGCTCCTTACGCCTTGAATGGATATGAACCACTGTCCCCCGCAATAGGCGAAGTGCTGACTACTAGTCAAGAATTATGCAAATCGCCTTTTCAATGCAGTTTATAGTGGCTAGAGGCTCAGGCGGCTTCGAGGCGTCATATTCCCCCATACCAATCATATCCATAATCCTCCC
>JACGXE010000024.1 GCA_014138095.1 Ochrobactrum sp. RH2CCR150 | reverse complement strand
TTAAATCAAAACGCGACATCACTGCCTCCAAATCGATGGAGACAGTGAATCACAAACCATTCAAACCGAAAACTATTTTATGGGTATGTGACCTAAAGCGCTAGCGGGCTTTGGGTGCGGTGAATACGGGAAGCGGGTAAGTTTCTCCCAGAACAATCCCAGCTTCTCGCAAAACCGGCTCTGGCGCCGCAAATGGTTTGTGGATCCAGCGGTCCGGTAATGCAGCGATCTCTGGGACCCATTTGCGTACATAGACGCCATGTTTATCGAACTTGTCGCCCTGCAAGACCGGATTGAACACACGGTAGTAAGGCGCCGCATCCATGCCGCAGCCCGCCACCCACTGCCAGCTCCCCGGATTACTGGCTATATCGGCGTCCACCAGCGTATCCCAGAACCATTTCTCGCCTTCACGCCAGTCGATCTGCATGTTCTTGCTTAAGACCGATGCGACCAGCATTCTTACGCGATTGTGCATCCAGCCTGTCGCCCAAAGCTGACGCATACCTGCGTCAATCAACGGGATACCAGTTTTGCCCTTCTGCCAGGCATCAATCACCTCTGCATTGTTGTGCCAACGGATATCAGCCAACGTGTTGCGCATATCGTTTTCAGCAATATCAGGACGATAATAAAGCTGATGATAATGGAAATCGCGCCAGATCAGCTCAGAAAGAAATTTTTCACCGCCAGCTTGAGTGCTCTGATCTTGATCCATGAGTGACAGCGTAGCATGCCATGCTTGTCGTGGACTGATTTCGCCAAAACGAAGATGAGGGGACAGTCTTGATGTGCCTTCAAGGTCGGGGCGGTCACGATCCCCGGCATAGTTGCGAATAGTCGCGTCAAAGAAATGATAGAGTAGGTCAGTGGCAGCCGCTTCGCCTGTGTTCCAAAGACCGCGCATCTTTCTTGACCAGATGGCCTCTTTGTAAGCTTCCCGCTTGGGCTTGTGTTTGACGGTCGACTTCTCGACCCTCCGGTCTGGCGAGGGTAGTGGTCTACTCACGCCATGCTGGCGCAGTGATTTGGCATAGGGTGTAAAAACTTGATAGGAACCACCGTTACCGGTTTTAATCTCCCATGGTTCCGCCAGCAGATTGCCTGCAAAAGACTCCACGTGCAGTCCCTTGTCCCTTAGAACGGATTTGATGAGAGCATCGACTTCCCGCTCCTGAGGCGCATAACGACGGTTCCAGAAAACGGCATCAAAGCCGTTTTCCTCAATTAATTGTTCAATGATACTGAGTGCTTCGCCATCAGCAACAATCAATTCGATATTTCGTTCATTGAGGCTTTTCTCGAGCAAATTTAGGCTCTGGTCCAGCCACCAACGAACGGCACCGCCAGGGACACGCAATTGCGGATTGGTCTCATGCACAAAAAGGGCCGTGATCGTACCCCCCAGCTTAGACGCGGCATGAAGGGCAGGATTGTCAGCAAGGCGCAGATCGTTGCGCAACCAGACAAGCGCTTTCGCGGTCATTCAATCATCCTTGGTTAGAGGGTTGCAGGACGCACTTTTCGACGTAAAAATGGCACCATATTCATGTTGAGCCCCTTGATCTTCCGGAGCTTTTTCGTGGGCCTGGGAAAAACGCATTGACCCGGCTTTGCAGGGCACGGAATTTTTTACCGCGCGATTTCAGCATATGTTCTTCAAGCGGTGGGATGCCGGAGACATGCACCAGCAGCCAGTACATCTGGATCGGGGCGATCAGTGACAGCCAGCTCCATGGCGATGCGGTGATCGCCATCAGCGGCCACGCACACCAGAACAGCCATTCAAAGAAATAGTTTGGATGTCGGGAATAGGCCCAAAGGCCGGTTTCGCAAACTTCAGTTTTGGCTTCTGGCGTTTTGCGAAACTGCGCGAGCTGCGCGTCTGACAGGGCTTCACCAATCAGTGCTATGGCGATGATTACTACCCCGATTATATCCCATAAAGATGGAAAAGTGGGGCGGCTAACAGCAGCGAGATAGACCGCCAGAACCAGCATGAAGGCTGCGAGAGCCTGTATCTGCAAAAACCAGAAAAGGCGGGAAGAAGCATTTTCTCCCCATTCTATTATCAGCTTTGCATAACGTGGGTCTTCACCATGGCCCATGCTTCGCTGCGCTATGTGTAAGCCAAGGCGAAGCGACCACGCCAGAATGAGGATCAGTATCGCTGAACGCCGCTGCCATGTCGCATCTGCAAGCATGACGGCTATGACTGAGCCCGCCCCCACCGAAAACGACCAGATGGCATCGATCCAGCCACTTTTGCCGGTCTTTCGTTCAAGCACCCAGGCAAATGCCATGATGGCGGACAGGCTGACGGCAACAATTGAAAGCAGACCAGATTGCATGGCGGACCTTTGGCGGAGCGTTCGCTTCTTCCTGATCCAATACGTTCTATTCGACGGGTTGGTTTCGTAAGCGGTTCAAAAAAATAAAAAAGTTTATTAGCCGATTGAACCAAACTTCTTCTCACAACGTAAAACGATGAAAATGCAGCACAGATGCGGCGCAAGCACGCGGTGAAGAGAGGGACTATGGATATCACGAACCGTCCGGGCAGCTCTAAACGTCTCAGGGTCGCGATTATCGGCAGCGGGATTTCCGGATTGTCTGCTGCGTGGCTGCTGTCGCAACGCCATGATGTGACTATGTTTGAAGCATCGGACCGCATCGGTGGCCATAGCAACACCGTCGAATTTCAAAGCAGCCATGGTCCCGTGGCAGTCGATACCGGGTTTATTGTCTATAATGAAGTTACCTATCCCAATCTGAATGCCCTGTTTCGCGCGCTTGAAGTTCCAACCGCCGTGTCAAACATGTCGTTTGCTGTTTCAGTCGGAAATGGCTCATATGAATATTCCGGCGGAAACGGGCTTGGCCTTTTTGCCCAGCGCTTCAATCTGGTGAGCCCACGCTTCTGGTCGATGATCCGCGATCTTTTGCGATTTTATCGCAATGCGCCCAAAGATTTGAGCATCATGGGTGGCATTTCGCTTGATGATTATCTTACACGCAATGGTTATGGCCGGGCCTTCCGCGAAGATCATCTTTATCCGATGGCTGCAGCAATCTGGTCCACCCCTGCCATGGAAGTGGGACGATATCCGGCAGCAAGCTTCGTTCGCTTCTGCTGCAATCACAGTCTTCTCGCTCTTCGGAACAGGCCGATCTGGCGCACGGTATCCGGCGGCAGCCGGGAATATGTAAAGCGTATCACCAAGCCCTATGCAGACCGGATTAGGCTTTCGACGCCGATTAAATCCGTTAAGCGCTCCGAAGACTCTGTCGAGTTGATTGACGGAAGCGGCATTTCCCATGTTTTCGATGACGTTGTGATTGCGACGCATGCCGATCAGGCCTTGCGGATGCTGGCCGATCCGAGCGTGGATGAAAGGCGCATTCTCGGCGCATTTCAATATTCGCGTAATGAAGCGGTGTTGCATAGCGATGTGTCGCTGATGCCCAAACGAAGGGCGGCGTGGTCGAGCTGGAATTACCTCACCAACGCAGACACTGGCCCGGCGCAGCCATCCATCACTTACTGGATGAACCGCCTGCAACCGCTGGGCCAAGCGCCCGAGACTTTTGTGACGCTCAATCCATGTCGTGCGCCGCGCGAGGAACTGGTGATCCGTCGAGAGATCTATGAACACCCGATTTTCGATATGACAACGGATCGTGCACAGAAAGAAATCTGGACATTGCAGGGGCAACACCGAACATGGTTTTGCGGCGCGCATTTCGGCTCCGGCTTTCATGAGGACGGGCTTCAGGCCGGACTTGCCGTGGCAGAAGATCTGGGCGGTTTGCGCCGCCCCTGGCAGGTCGATCAGGAAAGCGCGCGTATCGTTCGCCAGCCTTTGCCGATACGGGAAAGGGCGCTGGCATGACCGAAAACTTCCAATCGGCACTGTTTCCCGGCCATGTGACCCATGCGCGTTTGCGGCCTAGGGTTCACAAGTTGGCCTATAAAATCTACTCGCTCCTGCTTGATCTCGACGAGCTGGAAGCGCTTGATCGCAAGTTGAAGCTGTTTTCACTCGATCGTTTCAATCTGTTTTCTTTCTACAGGAAAGACAGAGGCGATGGATCGGCCGTTCCGCTACGCGAGCAGGTGGAACGCGCCATGGAGGCAGCCGGAATAGTACCTGATGGCGGTGCGATCCGCCTACTCACAATGCCGCGTATTGTGGGCTGGGCTTTCAATCCATTGAGCGTTTTCTTCTGCTACAATCGTGGCGGCGAACTCGTGGCGATCCTTTGGGAGGTTGATAACACTTTCCGCCAGCGCCACGGTTACATGATCCCGGTCGAGAACTGCGATAACGGGCGGATCATACAAAGCTGCGGTAAGGCTTTTTACGTTTCGCCTTTCATGGATATGACGTTGCGATATGAGTTTGAAGTCACGCCCCCCGCAGACAGGCTCTCCATCCGCATCAACAGTTCTGACGATGAAGGCCTGCTTTTGACGGCTCGCCATCTGGCGCACCGGGTTGAACTGAGCGACGCCGCCTTACTGCGCGCCTTTGTTGCAATTCCGTTTCTCACCCTGAAAGTGGTGGGCGGCATTCACTGGGAAGCGCTGAGAATCTGGTTGAAGGGCGTTGGAATCCGCAAGCGACCGGCGGCGCCCGAAGTCTCCATCACATCTGTTCGCAACGAGACCGTCCAGCAGAGGAACAAGGCCGCATGAGCCAGCTCGACGAGTATCATCGACTATCGGCATCAAGCCGGATCGAACGACCGGCTTTCAGTCCGTCCGCTATCATGTTGAAGCGACTGCTGAAGCAGGTTCGACATGGGCGGTTGGTGCTTTCGCTACCCGGCGGTGAGGTCATTGCCGTTAATGGCCCGTCGCCCGGACCGGAAGCCAGGATCGCGATTGTTAAATGGAACAGCCTGCGTCGCTTGTTGACGGGCGGCGATATCGGCTTTGCGCAGGCCTATATCGAAGGCGAATGGACATCGCCTGATCTAACCTCGGTCATCCGCTTTGCGGCGCGCAATCGCGACACGCTGATATCCACATTGCGTGGATCTGGTTGGATGCGGACGCTTTACCGTATCGGCCATCTACTCAATGCAAATACGCGTCGCGGCAGCCGGCGCAACATCGAAGCCCATTATGATCTCGGTAATGATTTCTATGCCCGTTGGCTCGACCCTTCGATGCTTTATTCATCTGCGATCTGGAATGAGACGACGCTTAGCCTTGAACGTGCGCAGGAGCTGAAGTTGCAGTGTATTGCTGAAAAACTGGCGCTTGAGGGCGGCGAAAAAATTCTTGAAATCGGGTGCGGTTGGGGTGCGTTGGCGCGCTATCTTGCAGACTATCGCGATGCGCATGTAACAGGAATAACCCTGTCGCCATCGCAGCTCACCTGGGCAAAAGCCGTAATTGAAAACGTGGGGCTGAGCGATGCCGTTGATCTTCGCTTGCAGGACTACCGCGATGTTCAGGGCCAGTTCGACCGCATTGTATCAATTGAAATGTTTGAGGCTGTCGGCGAGGCCTATTGGCCGGAATATTTCGCAACTCTGAAGCGTTGTCTGAAGCCCGGCGGCAGAGCCGTCTTGCAGGTCATTTCAATAGAAGAAACGCGCTACGAAAGTTATCGCCGCAAGGCAGATTTCATCCAGAAATTCATCTTTCCGGGCGGCTTTCTGCCGTCAGATAAAGTTCTTGAGCGCGACCTTGCGAAGGCCGGTCTGGTTTTAAAGGAGACCGAGCATTTCGGCCATTCCTATGCTCTTACGCTTGCCGAATGGCGTCAGCGCTTTATCGCCAACTGGCCTGAAATCGAAAAGCTGGGCTTTGACGATCAATTCCGGCGGCTGTGGGAATACTACCTTTGCTATTGCGAAGGTGGGTTTGAGGAAGGCGCGATCAATGTTGGGCTCTATACGATTGAACATGCTTAAGCTCCACACCTACTAACGGAGGAAGCGTCGATGAAATGGATACTGACGATCGGCATAATGACGGTGTCGTTTCCCTTCGCGGCGCAGGCATCTGAGATCAATGGCAACTGGGCGCGCGGGGATGGAAATGCGCGGGTGAAAATTGCTGAATGCGGCAAGGATATCTGCGCCACCAACACCTGGATCAAGCCCGGAACACCAAAAGAGAAAACCGGCGATCGGCTGGTGATGAGCATCAAAGAAACTGCGAACGGGCAATACTCAGGCACAGCTTTCGATCCGCAACGTAACCTCACCTACAAGATCAGTGTGAAAGTTAACGGCGATACGATGACGAGCAATGGCTGCGTTCTGGCTGGCCTCCTGTGTCGCAATGTCGGCTGGACCCGTATCAAGTAAGAGAGGGAGCTATCGATGAAAGATTATCTCATAGCCTATGTGGTGACAGCGGTGGCATTTCTGGCAATCGACTCCGTGTGGCTATCCAACATGGCGAACGTGTTTTACCGTCCTGTCATGGGCGACATGCTTGCGCCGGGCTTTCGTCTCGCGCCAGCTGTCGCTTTCTATGTGATCTTTGTGTTCGGACTGGTTTTCTTCGCGGTGAGGCCCGGACACATTGTTGGTAGTGGTACAGTCACGCTCGTTCACGGTGCGCTTCTCGGATTCGTCGCTTATGCGACTTATGATCTGACCAATCAGGCCACTTTGAAAAACTGGTCATGGACCCTGACAATCGCAGACGTGGTCTGGGGCACTGTCCTCTCTGCCGCGTCGGCCTATATTGGCTATTGGATCACGTCGCGGGTTAGCGGATAGACTGGAGTAAGCATATGCAAAAATTGGGTCTTCTGGCCGTCTTTGCCTTCGTCATCATTGTAGTCGGAATGGCAATCGGCATTGGCTTCCCGCCGGGCGAATGGTATGCAGCGCTTCAAAAGCCATGGTTTACCCCGCCAAACGCAGCCTTTGGTCCCATCTGGACGATACTCTATATCTTCATTGCCATCGCGGGCTGGCGCACATGGATAAGTGATAGTGGGTGGCAGCGGCGCGGACCGTGGTTTGGCCAGATGGTATTGAACTTCATCTGGACGCCTATTTTCTTTGGCGCTCATTTGACTGTGTTGGGACTTGTCGTAATCATCGGCGTCTGGCTTTGCGTGCTTCTGTTTATCATTCGCGCATGGAGACCAGATCGCATCTCGGCGATGTTATTCGCGCCCTATCTCATATGGCTATCGCTAGCGACAGCGTTGAACGCAGCAATCGTCGTGTTGAACTAACAAAAAGGCGGCATATTTGCCGCCTTTTCTTTAGATGCCGATCAATGGCTGCACGAGCCGCATAAGCCAGCTCTGGAACTTGAGCGGCGCGTCAGTCACCGCAAGACAGATGCAATCGCCATCCGGTGAGGCAACCGGCTGATGCACTAGATCAGCATCCGCTTCCTCAATATCACCGCGCGCAAAGAGCCCGGTTCCATCATTGAAACTGCCGCTCAACACCAATGTCAATTCGCGCCCGCCGTGCCCATGCTCGGGCACTGGTTTCCCCGCAGGAATTCGCAAAAGTCGAACCTGCGTTTCGCTATCGCCGGTCTCGATTGGCACCTGATAGGCGCCCCGGCCAAGCGATTTCCATTTCAGGTCGGGTAAATCACCGCCGACATAGGATCGCAGCGGTTCCGGTATCACGGCAGGCTGCCTTGTCTCGGTGCGTGGAGCCGAATATTCCGTTGATTGCGGTGTCTTCTGCAACCTGTCTTTGAAACTATCCCATGTGGATGCTTCGAGTTTCTGCGGCTCAACCGCGTCAAGAAGCTGCCCGCCAATCTGTTCAAATTGTTTGAGCCTTGAACGGCAGGCCGGGCAGAGCGCAAGATGGGTGGCGACTGCGATGCTCCAACCCTCGGCCAACATGCCTGCAGCATAGCTTGAAAGGAGTTCGTCGCTCAGATGATGCTTGATATCCATCAGTGCGCTCCCGAATTATCGAGCGCTGCGCGCAATTTGTTGAATGCCAGCCGCAGGCGGGATTTAACCGTACCAAGCGGGAGGTTCAGCTTCTTTGCGATGGCGCTATGCGTGCTTTCCTCGAAATAAGCGAGTTCAAGCAAGGTGGATTGCTCCTTCGGCAAGTCAGCCATTGCCGCGCGCAACTGGCTGGCGGATTGCCGCTCGGCAATCCTCAAGTCAGCGGGCTGTTCCTCATCGGGCACAAAGGCCGGATCGGTTGGGTCGAACTCCGGGCGCCGGGCGCGTCGCACTGCATCGATGCGCTGGTTTCGTGCTATGGTGAAAATCCAGGTGGACAAGGCTCCTTTGGCAACATCGAACTGATCAGCCTTGTTCCAGACCGCAATCATAGTCTCTTGCATTAATTCTTCCGCTGTTTGCGTATCAGCAGACAGTTTGGCCATATAAGCCTTCACCCGGGGTGCGAAATGCTTGA
Organism: Ochrobactrum sp. RH2CCR150; assembly: GCA_014138095.1. Classification (GTDB taxonomy): domain Bacteria; phylum Pseudomonadota; class Alphaproteobacteria; order Rhizobiales; family Rhizobiaceae; genus Brucella; species Brucella gambitense. Next base: position 36,081 of record JACGXE010000024.1, on the reverse strand, counting down.
AAATCACCTCGAAAGCGTCCACGTCGCGTCGGGAACTGACCGCCAGCATCAATTCCTCCATTGAGGGCTGATCTTCAGGTGCGGTCTGTCCATTCATCCGTATTAAACCCCATCCGCTCAGATGTAGCGAAGCCAGAACCTGTAAATTATGCTGAGCTTTCATGTGCCACTGTTGCGAGAGGAACGAAACTTTTGTGTTCATCAGCATTATACGCAAACAGATTTAGTCTGGATCACATGAGATTTCAAATAGCTCGCATCATCGGCGGCGGCCCTCTAAAGCTCTGCTTTCTAGCAATAATTCATGCATCGCCTGAGTGCGCGAATAGCAGCTCAACATGCTCCAGTGTTGCTCGCGATCTCAGGAGTCACCAAATGCTCTCTCGTAATTGATCTCAAACGTACGAAAGCTGTAAATCGCAGCCTCTGTGCACCGCTCTTCGTCCCTTTTATTGAATGGCATGGATTCAAGCAAAGAAACAGTCTTCTTCCAACCGGTCCGGTTTCCGACCTGCTTTGCCAGATGCCGCGCACCATACTCGGCGTCAAGACCGAGCAATCCCGCCTTCTGAATGAGGAATGTTGCGCCCAAGGCGGAACCTTGAAGCACATATAGCGTACCAATCGCTGAAGGCAGATCAACAGGCGCCCCTCCATCGAATTGTAACTTCGGCTTCTTCAGTTCTTCGCCGTCCGACAGGTCCGCATAATCCATTTGAAGTTCAGATTGAATTTTATGATTGTCCCAATCTGAGAACACTCGTCTCAGGTCACTGACATCCAGCAGCGTTTCCAGAGCCAATCTGCTGCGCCAGGTGGCTTCCAGATATTTGCTGTAGGCGTCCAGCGAATTGAACATGCCATATAACGAACCAAGCCTGTCAATCCGTTCGTGATAGGGTGCGGTAGCCGCCTTCAGATCCCAACGACGGTGCAGGACGGTGCGTTGATTCATTGGCAAAACTTTCTATTGTTTGATACACGAGCCAAGACTACGTACTATCGTTATGAATAGATTCCGTGCATTACAGTGTCGTAATGCTCTTCGATTTCCTGTGTGCACTTGCACGATTTGCGCTTCAAAGCGCTCTTGTCTTTGATGATGAATAGCCCGCGCCTGGTCGCAATAATATCCTCATTGCGCAGTTGACCGACAATGCGGGTTACAAATGTCCGGCCCACTCCAAGCATTTCCGACAACTGATCGTGCGTCATTTCAAACTGATCTGTGCCAGTTCGTTCTGCCGCTGATAGCAGCCATTTGGCCGTTCGCTGTGTGATCGTATGTGTCGCGTTACACGCGGCTGTTTGAAATACCTGTGCCATCAGGCAATCGGAATAACGCGCAAACCAGTGCCGAAGCGAAATGGAATCCAGCTTCAACTGTTCGAGCGCAGCCGTTTTGATCCTGACAAAGCTTCCGGAGTTGCGAACCATGGCGGTGGCGTAGGCGGGTAAACTCCCGTTCGACACAATACCTCCCACGGCCCCTTCCCTTCCGATCAGCGCAATTTCGACGGCGCTGTTGTCTTCGTCGACCCAGCGCTGAAAACTCGCCAGCGCAGAGCCGCACGGAAACCAGGTGTGAATAACATCGTCTCCGGCCTTCTGCAACACAGCCTCCGCCTCAAGTTCGTAGAAGACCGTATGTGGCAGCAGTTTTTGTCGATCTTCCTCGTTGAGCATCATCAAAAGCAAATTGCCCGACATCTCTTGCGTCGATGTTAAGTTCATACCGTCGATTTCCTCTTTTCGCGGGCGTTGTGTCCAATAGTGGACGGACGATCCTTCCGGTCTATGTTACTTTTAGACGCAAATAACGTAACCCATTGAAAAGACGGGTTTGTTTGCGTGCTTTATCGTTGATATCACAATCTCAACAGATATTTTCGTTTGTCAGCGGTCGCTTCGTCTTGCCGTTTTCAGCTCTCAGATAGTTTGGCAATCCTGCAGAAGGTGCGCTCACGAACGGTTAAGTCCGGGAAAGTTCTGCCGCAATGAATGTGCCCGAACCTGTCAATCTCACCAATTGTGACCGCGAACCAATCCACATCCCAGGTTCAATCCAACCGCACGGCGCTATGCTTGTTATGGACCCGTCTGGCCAGAAACTCCTTTTTGCTTCAGCTAATATTCCATGCATAACGGGCTATGGAGGGGATTTGATCCCTGGTACCGCCATTTCTTTGATTGTTGGCGAGAAAAATGCTCATGATTTCCGCAACGCAGCTGCCAAGGCAAGAGAGCCGGGCTTGTCATCCGTAATACTTGGGCTGCGCTTTCCCGGCAAATCCTTGCTCTATGATGCTGTAGTCCACACCCACCTGGAAAGGACTTTCGTTGAAATAGAGCCCTGCGCAGATCGGGGACAAAGTGCTCGTGAGGCACTTGATCTCACGCGTAGCCTCATTCATCGCATTGGTCGCGAGGAAACTGTTGAGAGGGTCGCTAAGACGGGCGTGCGCCTTGTCAGAGCCATGCTGGGTTACGATCGAGTGATGATTTATCAGTTTCTCCACAATGGAGCAGGTCGCGTCATCGCGGAGGCGAAGTCGCCCACGCTTGGCAGCTTCATGGGACAGCATTTTCCTGCATCGGATATCCCCCTGCAGGCCCGACACCTTTATCTTGTTAATACAATCAGAATGATCTCCGACACATCCTATCAATCCATTGCACTTTGTCCTTCACTTGAGTCAGACGAACCTGCTATCGACATGTCCTTTGCGCAGTTGCGCAGTGTTTCCCCGATTCATTGCCAATACCTGCAGAATATGGGCGTCTCCGCATCTCTGTCGATTTCGATTGTCGTTGATGATGAACTATGGGGTTTGATTGCCTGTCATCACGACAGCCCGAAAGTCGCCCCTCTTCCCCTGCGCATAGGAGCTGAACTGTTCGGGCAATATTTTTCACTACATATTGCCGATTGTGAGAGACGCACAACATTGCAGGTCACCGCTGATGCGCGAACCAAGCTCGACGCTATTGTATCGCAACTGAGTATCAGTGACGAAATTCGCGATAGTCTGGGGAAACAACTCAGCCGGCTTTCCGAACTGGTCGCCGGCAATGGAGCTGCATTGTGGATGAACGGGCAGTGGCTGCAAAGTGGCGATACACTCGACGAACATCAAACGCGCCAATTGCTCAAAGTCGCAGGCCGTGACTCTCCCCGTGAGCTTTGGGCAAGCCAGGAAATTAGGGGGCACCTGACCGACTATACAGGAAGCGTTGCAGGCATGCTCGCAATTCCACTTTCCATGGCGTTCAGTGATTATCTTGTTCTGTTCCGTAACGAAGAGGCCCATGCTATCGAATGGGCGGGCGAACCGGTGAAGACGACTGCCGAAACACCTTTCGGTGCCCGATTAACACCCAGAGGTAGCTTCGACACCTGGCGGGAAGAAGTTCGCGGGCGTTCAACGCCCTGGACCGCTAGCGACCTATCCGTAGCGCAGTCAATTGGCACTTATTTACGCGACGTCATCCTTCGGCAAAATGAATTGTCTGAACAGGAAAGAGCGAAGACCGAACAGCGACGCCGGGTGTTGAACGCCGAACTCAATCATCGCGTTAAGAACATTCTGTCTCTGGTGAAGTCAATTGCGCTTCAGACAGGAGCTAACGCTGCAAATATTGCCGACTACGCTCAAACGCTTGAGGGGCGATTGCGCGCACTTGCATCAGCACATGACCAATCTTTGGACGGCAAAGACGGCGGTTCGCTAGCAGGTTTGCTCGAAACCGAGGTCAATCTCTATAGTGACACACCCGGTCGCATAACTCTGGAAGGTCCGCCGGTTCATCTCGATCAAAGAGCATTTAGTGTTATCGCCATGGTCTTTCACGAGATGATGACAAATGCTGCGAAGTATGGCGCGCTTTCGGTTCCAGAGGGACGCCTGAAAATCAGGTGGAAACTGGAAGCCTCCGGTGATTGCGAAATGTTCTGGAATGAGACCAACGGACCATCCGTAACCTGGCCGTCACGAACAGGGTTCGGTAGCAAGCTGATTAAAAATTCTCTCGAGTACGACCTCCGAGGGAAAACCAGAATCGAATACCATCGGGATGGGCTTCAGGCACAGTTTTCTGTTCCATCTGTGTATGTGACACAATCATACGATGGGTTGATAACGCCAGACATTCAAATAGAGGCTGTCGGGAAAACCCACATAGATGGAATGAAGATTTTGGTTGTTGAAGACCAGAGCCTGATCGCCCTTGATATGGAAAACACCTTACGAAAATTGGGCGCCGAACATATTAATCTTGCCTCCAATGCGCCAGAGGCACTTGAGATGATTGAAATATCCAAACCCAATCTAGCGATTCTCGATTTCAACCTTGGAGACAACACTTCGGAGAATATCGCAGAATTGCTTCTAAAGCTGAAAATCCCTTTTCTTTTTACGACAGGCTATAGCGACAGGACGCTCATCCCCGAGAAGCTTCGCGACATAACCATAGTGCGTAAGCCCATAAGCGATTCTGCAATCGCAGCGGCCATCAACTCCGTTCTCGGCTAGAGGTATTCCACCGGTTTGATGAGGTCGAGAGAGTTGGAAGGTGGTTATCGCTGACTGCCTGTCCAGCGACTAAATTGCCGGTCAATTTCATCAACCTGCGATAACGGCAAGTCCTTTGCAAGACCGCACAATGTGACGCTGCTTCGAGTTCGCCGCCCAACGTTGATACTCCAAAAGTCAGACAACTTGGGCCGACACCGCTGCACCATTGTCGGAAAAAATGTGCATGTCCTTCGTCGAAGCTGTAAATGATGACCTATCGGATAACCTGAAATCCGCTTCTTCAGGCGTCTTGATCAAATATTTGGTGTCGGAACCGGCCATATCGATATAAAGGATCTGCGCCTCGCCCAGATGTTCTACAAGATCTACGGTTCCCGAAAAGACAGGTCCGTCAGTTTGCCCGCGGGCAATCCTGGTATTCTCGGGTCGAATTCCAACGCTAATTCTATCATTGAGCGCGAAAGTTCCATCACTAGCTTCAATGGCGAGTTTCGTTCCACAGTCGAGATGACAGGTATAAATGCGCCCCGAGGCTTCGGATATGGTGCCCGCGAGTATGTTCATGGCTGGGGACCCAATAAACTGGGCAACGAAAAGATTGGCTGGCTTTTTGTAGAGCTCCACTGGCGTTCCAATCTGCTCGATATTACCATCTTTGAACACAACGATCCGATCCGCCAACGTCATCGCTTCCACTTGATCGTGTGTCACATAGATCATCGTAACATCGGGCATGCTTAGCTTGAGTTTTGCGAGCTCGATGCGTGTGGCCACCCGCAGGGCTGCATCAAGATTGGACAAGGGTTCGTCAAACAGGAAAACACGCGGGTTTCTAACAATTGCACGTCCAATCGCAACACGTTGTCTCTGTCCACCCGAAAGAGCCTTTGGCAAGCGTTGTAGATAGGCAGTAAGCTGGAGAATTTCGCCCGCTTTCTTGACCCGTTTGTCTATCTCTGCCTTTGCCACACCGGCGATACGCAGACCGAAAGCCATATTCTCATAAACTGTCATATGAGGATAAAGCGCATATGACTGGAAGACCATTGAAATACCCCGTTTCGACGGAGCGACATTGTTCATCCGCTCCCCAGCGATGACGAGATCACCCGACGTTATCGTCTCAAGGCCTGCAATTGACCGCAACAGAGTTGACTTTCCACAACCGGATGGCCCGACGAAAACAATGAATTCACCCGATGTGATATCAAGGTCAATGCCATGGAGTACTTCCAGATTGGCGTAGGATTTACGTATGTTCTTCAGCGACAGGTCGGACATCGTTCCCGTTCCTTATATTCCTATTTCGCGTGGGTGGCTTTTCTCACGGAGCCAGACTTGCCAGAAACCTTGTTATGGGGCCCGGGGCACGGTTGAGGATTTCGGTGTCGTTCTTTCTTCGAATAGCCCTGCGGACGATTTTAGCGCCCAGATAACGCACAGGTTCGGGCGGAAGCTTGGTGCGATTTTTGATCCCCACCAAACTACAACTACTCCATTTATCCACGTGTCCGAGGATCAGGCTTGCAAGGATCCGACCTGCGACAGGTGTCTGTGCAATGCCGGTCCCATTAAAACCCAGAGCATAGAAAATATTCGGATGATGCCTTAGATGATCGAACACCGGCAGATGCTGCGCCGTACAGTCGATAGGACCGCTCCAGTCATGCAGGATGGGCACGTCCTTTAGCTGTGGATATACGCGGTGCAGTTCACGTATGTTGTCTGCACCCCCATCGCCGCTGCGATTAAAACGCGCGTCGATCCGATCATCATAGGCAATTCCACCTGTTCCCCGTCCGAATACGACCTGATCCGATGTCGTACGCTGATAATAGAGCACGTGATGCTGTGCATCGCAGATCGAAGCACCATCAGTCCATCCGATACGCTTGAGTATATCTCCAGCAGGGGCTGTCGCGATGAGCTGACTGCTTACCACATAAAGATAGGGATGAAGTTCTGGGATTGCAGAAGCCCAGGCATTAACTGTTAAAGCGACTTTGGTGGCAGTCAAAGTCCCGTCCGGTGTTTTAAGTTCGGGCCGCTCACCTGGAACGATCTCCAAAACAGGGCTTTTTTCATGAATAACAATCCCCTTGGAAAGCGCAAGCTTGCGAAGGCCAAGAGCAAGCTTGGCGGGTTGGACAGTCCCTGCCCGCTCTTCGACAATACCGACATATGACGCGCTGGAGCCAGTGCGCCGTTCAATATCGTTCGCATTCAGTGTCCCGAACGGGTTAAACCCTGATTTCTGGCAGATATCCAGTGCATTCGCCCATGCACCTTCCTGTGCGACAGAACTTGCGGTCCACAGCCAGCCATCAAGACGCAGATCCATGTCGATGGTTCCGCAATCTTGCAGCGCTTTCAGCTCATCAATCGCATCCCAGGTTGCCTGACAAAGCATGCGGGCATCTTCGTCACCGACAAGGTCGCGCAGCATATCGATTTCGGCATACCAGCTGTGGACTTGCCCGCCATTACGCCCTGATGCGCCCGAACCGCAAAAATCAGCCTCCAGGATTGTGATACGCGCCTTTGGTTCTTGTTCTCGTATCCGCAGTGCCGTCCAAAGTCCGGCATATCCGCCGCCAACGATTGCAATATCGCATTGCTGCTGCCCCATTAAAGGTGCGGTAACCGGATCGGCGTCAATGCTTTGCAGCCAAAAGGAACGATCCTCTTTCGCCGCGACAACAGGTGGTCTCATTTTGATAGAGCTCATAGTCACACCTTCTGTGCTGTTGCAATCACATCATGGTATTTGTCGAGCAACCATTGTGGGATTGACTGCAAGGGCTGGGGAAAACCGCCCGGATGCGCGCAGGTCTCAGACGCACTGACAGCTGCCTTTTGCAGTGCCTCTTCTTCAGAACAACCGTCGAAGAAAAGCGCCACCAGAAATGAGGCGATAAAGCTATCACCAGCTCCACAAGTGTCGACCACATTCACGGGTACGGAACCTGCGGAATACAATTGGCTTCCATTGTCATAGAATGAACCGCGTTTGCCGCAGGTAATAACAACCTGTTGAGCCCCAGCCCGTTTGAATTGTGTAATCAATGGCTGAACCGGTTCGTCCGGGTCGTCTGGTCCTGATGCAAAGACCAGTGGGACGCCCTCGAGAGCCAGGTCAAAATGCCGGGTGGAGACATCCACACTGAACCTGACACTGTCCTTTACAAGCTGACGCACCAGTTTTTCACTGGAATTGGTCCCGAGATGGGTCCAATCGGATGAGAGCAACGCCTGATATCGCTGCTGGTCTGGAATGTAGTTTTCGCCAACACCCAGAGATTCAAACAGAAAATGTCGTTCACCGTCATTATCGGTCAAAAGCGTGACAGCTGAATTTCCCTGAATAGTTTCAATATCGCTTGGAGCAAGTCCGACATCTTCGATCACACCCAGCATGATCTCTGCTTCCCTGTCGGGTGCCAGTGCACCCATATAACGGGCACCGATCCCAAGTCGTTTCCACTGCACAGCAACATTGAGGGCATTTCCACCAACCGTGACGACCCCCTTGTTCAGATAAGCATCAAGGCAGTTGTCACCCACAGCAACAAGTTTAAGATTCGCGTTCTTCATCGTCATTCCGCAGCATCAAAATGGGGGGAAATCGCATCAAGGCAGCGCCGCCAAACTGCAACCGGATCCAGTGCATATGAGCCGTTGCCAAATGGCTCGAAGGTCAATGTACCCCGGAATGAATGATCGGCGATTTCAGCAAGGTAGCCGTCAAGAGGCAAATTTCCGTCCCCCCACGCCAAATGTCCCGCCGGTGTTCCATCGACGACATGAACATGGGCAAGACGTTTGCCAAATCTCGAAAAATAATCACCAACCTTATCTCCGGCCGCGGCCATGGCAACCAGATCAAGTACCAGGTCGACATTTTTCGCATTCAGATCCTGCCAGAGACGTTCAAGATCGGCGGCATTATTGACGATGTTGCTTTCAGTGCGCTGCAAGGGTTCAAGCAGACATCGAAGCCCCAGATTGGCCGCATGTGTCGCAATTCTCTCCAACGACCGAAGAGAATGGCTCCAGGCGCTTTCGCGACTCTTACACTCAAACCCCGGTCCGGGTGTCAAGAAGAGGTAGCTCGCACCCAGTTCGGCACTTAAATCGGCTGCTCGCAGGAAGCATTCAACACTCTTTGCACGATAAGCCTCATCGCCTGAAGCTATGTTTACCGGATAAAGAACCTGTTCCGGGGTGAAGCAATGCACGCTGATCCCGTTATCATTCAGAATGGACCGGACATCTGAAAGCCGTGTCCGGTCGGAATGAAACAGATCTAGATGGGGAGCTATTCCCCACAGTTCCATACGTTGAAAGCCCATCAGCCGAAGCTTTTCTACAACCCATTGAAAGGGATAGTGCTGGAACGAAAAGTTGGCACCGATCAACTGTTCACGTTGTAACATTTTCCACCACACTATTTGCCGATGCCTTCCGCCAGCCCGCGAATGAAGAAACGCTGTGCGGCGAAAAAGACGATCAGGATCGGAAGAGCCGAAAGTGTCATTGCAGCAAAGACAACGGCGTAATTGGTTCCATGTTTTGCCATGATCGATGTAAGGCCGACGGGCAAGGTCTGCACATCGGCACCGCTGGTGAAGATCATGGCAAAGAGATATTCATTCCAGGCAAAGAGAACGTGCAAGATTACACACGAGACCAGTATCGGCTTGCAAAGAGGTAAGGTCACACGCCAGAAAATCTGACCTTCACTTGCCCCGTCCATGACGGCGGCTTCGTCCAGATCGCGCGGAAGACCGAGCATATAGGCGCGAATAAGAAACGTGGTGAACGGGATGCGAAACGCGGTGTAGAGAATGATAAGCGCCCAATAGGTGTTGTAGAGACCAAGCTTTTGCATGATCCGCACCAGCGGAATGACCGCAACCGTTGGGCTCAACATCAATCCACCAAGCACCAGACCGACAAAGAACGGCTTGCCCGGCAGTTTGGATCGCGTCAGGCCATAAGCAGTCCAGGCGCTCACCAGTACCGTACAGACAGCCGAAACCAGCGTGACGATGATGCTCGTTGCAATATAGTTCCTGATGCCCTGGTTCCACGCCGATATATAGTTGTCGAGCGTGAAGCCTGTTGGCAGCGCAAAGGGCTCACCAAATATCTCGGAGTTAGTCTTGAAACCATTCAGGGCCATCCACACCAGCGGATAGATTACAACGATACCAAGACTAATGAGGAAAGTAACTAGACAGACACGCACAAGCGTCTGCACAAAATCCGTGGGTTGCAGCTCGCGCGACTGATAGGAGGCGTTGCTCATAGTTCCACCCTCCGCTTTCTGGTATACCAGAGCTGTCCAAAGCCGGTCAGCAGCGTGATGATAAAAATCACCGTTGCGATAGCAGCGCCATAACCGAAGTCATTTTCAATAAAGCCCTGTTGATAGAGCCATGTTCCCAGCACCTGACTGCTGTTGTTGGGGCCACCGCCTGTCATAACCATGACTTCGTTGAAGACCTGAAACGCTCCGGTAATCGTAACGATCACCATAAGACCGGTCATTTCGCGTGTCAGCGGAAAGGTTATGTTCCACAGCCGACGCCACATACCCGCACCATCCATCGTCGCCGCATCATAAAGTTCGCGCGGTATCTTCTGGATCGCTATCGCAAATAGAAGGGTTGAATAACCAAAGCCTTGCCACTGGCTCATGGCAATGATCGAGTAGATCGCGGTCTGCTCTTCTCCCAGCCATGCCCGTGACAAGGCGCCAAGTCCAAGATGGTTAAACGCGGAATCCAGCAAGCCGATATCAGGCTGATAGATAAAGTAGAACAGCAGCCCCGTCACCGTGATCGAAATTGCTGATGGTATGAAATAGACAGCGCGCCAGAATCTGCGCCAGGTCTCATGCTGCAAACCTTCAATGATCGCAGCAAGCACGAATGCGCCAAACACCTGGAATACGACCGAAATGACAGCATAAAGCGTGTTGTTTAAGATTGCCGTCCAGATCACCGGATCGTCTTGCAGACGCCGATAATTATCCAGACCGACAAAGGCAGTCTCACCAGTAAAAATATCCTGATTTGTCGTGCTGACGATAAAATTGTCGATGATGGGATAGTAGACAAACCATAAGATCAAAACGAACGCGATCAGAACCCAGCGGAACGACAGCAACTTCGCCAGCAAACCGGACTTGTCGAATGACGACCCGTCCGGCAGGGGGGAGCCGTTTTTGGCCGCCTCCCCTCTATATTCACGCTTCATGACAGTCATCGGCCAATAACATCCTTATCGGGAAGAGGCTGCAGCCTTTTTTACCTTTTCCATGACCTGTTCCGGTGTCATGGATCCACCAATCAGAGCTTGGAGGCCTGAAAGCCAGACAGATGCAACGCGCGGTGGATTAGCCGTATCAAGCCACGGCATCAGATAAGACGAACCCGCGATAACCTTTAGACCTTCAACGACGGACGGGTTCATACTTTCGGCCGAATATCCGCCAACAGTCGCGCTTGGCTGCCCATAAGGCGGGGCTGACAAAACCTTTCCGTTTTCGGGTGAGGTGATAAACTTCATGAAGTCCACAGCCAGCGGAATATTCTTCGACGCTGAATTGATCATGTAACCTTCAGGTGCACCTTCTATTGATTTGACATCACCTTTTGCGTCTTTTGTTGCCGGCAGTTTGAAAAAGCCAAAGTCTTCCTTCTTCAGTGCGCCATCTGCCGTGCTTTGATCAAATTCGATAATTTCTTGGTAGTACATTGCGGATTTGGCGTTGCTAAACTGCTGCAATGCCGAAGCGTAAGATGAGCCGTTTGTACCTGCGCCGTCCGAACAATCGTCGATGAGTTTTTTCAGCTGCGTCAGGCTTTCAACATAGCCTGCATCCGAATATTCGGCCGTCTTCGGGTTGAAATCCTTTTCAAGCGTCGCCTGTGGAACGTTATAGGCCAGCAACTGTCCCGCAAAATGCACGGCCGGCCAGCCTTCCTTGTTCCCGAACGAAATCGGCGTCACACCCGACTTGCGCAGAGCCGCACAGGCACTGATCAGTTCATCGAAACTCTTCGGTTCCGCCACACCGGCCTTGTCAAAAAGGGCTTTGTTATAGCCCATGAACTTTGCGTCTAGATAAAGCGGAATTCCGTATAATTTGCCATTATACTGGAATGCGCTGACGGCGGCATGGGCGAGCTGTTTTCCCCATGGCGTGTCGGGACCAATAATCTTGGTCAGGTCGACAGCACGATTGCCTCGTACAAAGTTTTCGCCCCAGCTCCCAGTCCAGGTGAAGTAAATATCTGGCAGCGAGTTAGACGCAACCAGGGCCTTGGTTTTCCCCTTCACGCTATCGTCGCTTTCTTGAATAAGCTCGACTTTTACGCCCGGGTGAAGCTTCTCATATTCCTTGGCGGCGTTCACGAAATAGGGCGAAAGCTGCTGAAGGCCAAACTTCGTCAAAATGCTCAACGTGCCAGAATATTCGACGGGAGCATCAGGTTCCGCAACCACAGCGTCACTGGCGAGAGCTGCATTCATGTTGCCAGCCAACAATCCAAACATCAGGAGTGAAGCAAGGCTCGTTGTGCTCAAAAACGTTTTGCATTTCATCTCGAAGTTCCTCTCTTTTAGCTATTGTTTCTTTACGTCGCCAGAATGCAGGAACCCGATCCGGTAGAACCGGATCGGGAAAGGCTTTTAGTACTCGACACGTTTGTAATAGCGCCGCGTGGTCAACGGGTGGTCGCGCAGCACTTCCAGATGAGCACTCAAACGTTCCAACATGGTTGCCAGGATGATTGGGGAGATCAGGCTGCGAGTCTTTTGGGAAATGCCCGGGAGGCTGGCTGAAGCAGCGTCCAGAATACGAACCTTATCCGTGTAACGCTTTGCGAAACTCTCGACGCGCTCCGTCAATGGACGGCATGCATCCTCGCCCTTGAATATGAACAGGCTGACGCCTGGTTCAACTAGTTCGAGCGTGCCGTGGAAGAAATCGGACGCATGAACTGGACGGGTGCGGATCCATTGCATTTCTTCAAGAATACACATTCCGTAATAGTGGGCCTCTGGCCACGCAGCACCAGCGCCGGTAAAGATGTGATATTTCTCGTCCTTGATTTCCTGCGCGAGCGCGGCTGCGCCTTCTTCAAATTTTTCCTTCACCGAAACCAGCAGTTCGGGCAGGCGCTTCAACTCGGAGACGGTTTCATCGTATTCTGGAAATTCGCCGCGCTCAGCCAACAGTGCCAGCACGATCAAGAGGGTCTGCAGGTAAAACGATTCCGAAGAAGTGTCGTCTTCTGCAAAATTGGTGAAGTTGTAATCGGCATCAAGGCCCAGCGGTGTATCCTTGTGACCAGTGAGCGATAACGTTTTCACGCCCTTCTTCTTCAAGAATGCCAGTAGCTGCACGCTTTCCTTGGTCGTCCCGGACAGCGATGGAAGGATCACAAGAGCCTTTTCGTCCAACCCGGCGGGCGCCTCTAGAACAACCTGAGCGGAAAATGCCGATGACACCGGGAAAACGGTTGCATTACGGGCAATCTCGATTGCGGGCTGGGTCAAAAACTGCACACCGCCCGTCCCCATGAAGAAAATGCGTTCCAGACCATCATCGAGCAGCCTGCGCATCAGAGAGCGCACATCCTCTGCAATTGCGACCGCGCCGCCCTGTATTTTCACAAAGCGATCTTTATCGAAGTTGAGCATTACTACCTTCCCGTTTGCGCAGTTGAAACCTCGAGAAAAGCCCGAACCGGTTTTGCGCCTGAAACTCGTTGAGACAATGTGAGATCGATCTCACATATATTTAGCACACAAGATTTTTCTTGTGGCAAGTGGGTTTCAGAAATTTTTTTGCAGGCAGAAAATCAAGCTTCGTCGGATCATCGACGGCTGACCGAACCTCGGACTATCAGCTTGGTTTCAAAGCTTATTTTCTCCGGCGGTCTCTTTTTCCCTGCTATTTTTTCAAGCAAAAGTCGGGCAGCAGCACGACCTATTTCCGACACCGGCTGGGCAACGACCGTGATCTGTGGATCGGTAAAAGTCGCCAGATTAAAATCATCAAAACCGATCAGAGAGACATCGTGGGGAATCGATATTCCCATCGATCGGAATGCTAAAAGCGCTCCCTGCGTCATCAAACTGTCGACAGTAAAAAGTGCCGTTGGAGGTTTTTTTTGACTGAACAAGCGGATGGTTGCATCCACGGCATACTCAACCGTCGACTGTGCGACGCAGATCAATTTTTCACTGGGTTCGATGCCATGTGCAAGCAACGCAGCCTTATAGCCGTTGAAACGCTCGCGTGATGTGAAGATGCGTGCATCATCCTGCAAAAGCGCAATATCGCGATGCCCCATTTCGATCAGATATTCAATGGCTTTGCGTGCGCCACCTTCATTGTCGACCACAACACTATCGCACTCGACACCCTGCGCTGCGCGATCGATGAGGACCAGGGGTACGTTTTCGGCTATCAGACGTTGCAGATGTGAACTGTCTTCAGCTGATGTCGGTGCCACGATGAAACCGCGAATGCTCAACGACTGAAGGCTGGCCAGCAGTGATTTTTCCTGATCCAGTTGTTCTTCACTGCTCGCAATGATGAGATTGTGCCCCTCTTCGCGCGCCAGCACTTCGACATCATGGGCAATTTTAGCAAAAAACGGATTTTGTATGTCACCAAGAACGCAGCCGATAATCGGCAACTGCCCGCTGCGCAGAGCCTGGGCCAGTCGATTGCCTCTGTATCCCAGTTTCTCCGCAGCAGCCTGAACCTTCTGGGCCGTTTCATCACCAACATAGCCGTAACTGTTGAGTGCGCGGGCAGCAGTGGCGCGCGATACATTCGCTAACGCAGCCACATCCTTAAGGGTCGCCGATTTCAGAGCCATACCATTTTCACAACTGATGAACCTTGATCGTTGTTATCATTCGCAGGGGCGCAATAGTAGTACTGTTTATCAAATGGTTTGCATGATGATCGATCAAAAAAAATTCGGTGTTGATCTATTGGGTCGTGAGCTGGATTTCGCCTCTAAAATCATTCTAGACCGGACTAATCGTCGGTATTTTCGTAACAACGCTACAGGCTGCTATATCAATGGCAGTCGCGGTTTAGAGCTAACCATTTATACTCCGGAACATGAACGATAGAACCTGGCATCATATAGCGTTTTCAATTCGAACAGGCCATCAAGATGGAGAGGCCACCAGGCATTAACTTCGAACCACCCGTCCTTTCAATCAGAATGTTTACTCTGATGGCGACTGCGCTCGAGTGTTAGTTCGGCAGTGGTCTGGCCGAGCCGTTTTGCCAATTCCCGCATGATCGTGACGGCCATTTCCGGGTAGTCGCTGAGAATTTTCGTGAAGTGTTCCTTGCTGATGCGCAAGGTTTCCAGCGGTGTCGCCGCCCTCACCGTGGCGGTGCGCCCCATATCACAAAGAATACCTATTTCACCGACGATTGAATTCGGCTGGGCTTCGGCAACCTTGATCGGTCCACCGGGTGAATCGACCAGAATATCCGCGCTGCCCAAGAGGATCACATAGGCAGCATCGGATATGTCGCCCTGATGGAACAGTGTCTCTCCGGGCTTAAAGGTCATGCGATCAGAGGTGAAGGCGAGAAGCTTCAGCTTCGACGGCTCTATACCGGCAAAGAACGGCATGCGCCGCAGCATTTCGACCTCATCCTTCAACAACATCGATTTCCCCTTTCATCACGCTTTACGACAGCAACTCCTTGAGCGGCCCATCTTCCTGTATCAGTGCCTCATAGGTGCCATCCTGCACCACGCGTCCATGATCAAACACGATAACGCGGTCGAAGTCGCTGGCGAGTGGAAAATTGCTCAGCGCCCATAGTATCGCGGGTTTATGACCTTCTTTATGCAACGTATGCATGATGTTTCCCGCGATCTGGATCTGGATACGCTGATCCAGCGACGGCAACGGCCGGTTGAACACCACATAATCGGCATGTTTCAGCAAAGCCCGCGCCATATTGATCTTCTGACGCTGCACGCTGGTCAACCGCTTGCCGCCCGAACCAACATCAAAATCGAGGCCGATGATCATGATTGTACGCTGCTGACCTGTTTCCTCAAAAAGATCGATAAGGGTCGATCGAATCTTCTCCGACGCGTTCACCTTCCCGTAGCTTATCTTGCCGAACAGAAGATTATCGAGAAGCGTGGCGTGCTTGATGAAACGATCCGGCTCGTAGGGCTCGATAACGGCACGTAAATCCTTCGGCGTATCTCGCAGAAAGCGGGTTCGCGCCTTTACGATCTTGGCCTTCAACGCTTCAGTCAGAAGGCCGAAGCGATGCCGTGGCTCAATATAGGCGAAGCTTAGACGCACAATGCTGACGCGATCATCATCCGACACGGCATCAACACTGAGCCCCTTCACCCGTTGCAAAAGCGTCTCGTAATCGGGAATGTCTTCAGGACGCATGAAGGTCAGTTGCTGGAAGAAGGGATGATCCGGCGGCAGATCTCGGAAAAGCTCAATTGCATTTTCCGCGATTTCGAGACTCATCGCGTAGAGATCGGCGAGAAGATCGTTCTCGCCGATAACATCCCGGAAAAACGGATGCGCCGCCAATTGCCGGATAGTCATGGAGGAGCGGTCGAGCACACCGAACAGGAGATTTTCACCCACCGTCGCCTGCGCGTTATAGACATCCGGCTCGAAAGGAATGACGAGTTCGGCCATATCGCTGCCATCAAGCCGCTGGCGCAACGCCTGCCTGAGTTCAACGATCCGCCCGATGAATTCGGGATGAGCAACCGTATCGACCTTTGACAGAAGCGCTATGTCGAAAATGTCATGGGTCACCATCACCGCATCGAGGACAGGGCGCACAATGGCGTAAAGCTCGTCCCGCCCCTTAATTCCCATCGCCGCGTAATCGACCCAGTCGCTGTTGAGGTCGAAATCAGGGTTTCGTGCGCGGCGCGCTTCTGCGATTTCCCAGCGCCGTTTTTCTGCGTCATCGCCCTCATAGGCGACCTTGGTCAGCGGCGCATGTTTCAGCCCATAGAGCAGATTATCGCGTAAGGAACCGCTGAAGAAATAGCCATCGCCCGACGCATAGGCAATGCGCCGCCCTGTAACCGATTCAGGCAACTCGAGAAGATCGTGACTGTCGATTGAGACCCGTCCCGTCGAGGGCCAGACGAGCCGACCGAGCAGTTCGGCAAAAACGTCGCTGCCGCTGCCAGCAGGCCCGATCAGTGCTACAGTCTCGGTCGGCTTCAACTCGATGCTGAGATGTTCCAGAAGCGACGCGCCGCTGTCGTCCTGCACCGTGACATTGGTGACGACAAGTGGCTGATCAAGCGGGGAAACTGTATCGTAGTGGACGGACTGTACCTTCGGGTTGATGAGATTATCGACGCTGAACTGCTCGACGACCTGAGCATATTTGACCTGCACATCCTGCCGGTTCTGGTCCCAGTCGATCAGTTCCTTGAGCGGACCAGGCAGATCCTTGTAGGCGTTGATGACGGCGACGAGCTGACCAATGTCGAGCCGGCCCTGAAGCGCCAGAAAGCCGCCGATCATGTAGAACAGGAATGGCGTGACCTGCGCCAGGAAATTATTGATGAACTTGACCAGAAATTTCCACTGATAGAGATTATAGCGGATGGTGAAGATGTGGCCCAGTCGATTGGCGATATCGGCGCGCTCGAAATTCGACGTGTCGTTGCTGTGGATGGCGCTGATGCCCTCGACGATTTCGCCCACGCGGCCCGAAAGCTCACGCGCTGACAGCTGGCGCTGACGCCCAAGTTCCAGAAGCCGCTTGCGCATCCGGGGAATGATAATGCCCTGCGCGGCAACAATGATCGCAGCAATCATGCCGAGCCAGAAATTCTGCATCAGAATGAAGGCGAGCGCCGTAACAGCCTGCCCCCCAAGGAGGGCCGGCTGTACAAAGGCGTCGCCGGTAAAGCCTCCGAGCGGCTCCACTTCATCCTTGATCATGGTCGCGATTTCCGCAGAGCGCACCCGCTTGAAATGGAATGGTGGAAAACGCAGCACACGGTCCACGAGATCAAAGCGGATGCGGCGCAGCATGCGCTCGCCGAGCCTGCCCTTATAGGTATTGATGTAGAGCTTGAAGAGACCGTTGATCACCACCAGCAGCAGGAACACCATGCTGAGGCCGACGAGCATCTGGACGCGGTTAAGTTGCAGACCGCCGAAGAAGACCACCTCGCCCACAATCGGGAAATCATAGGTGATGCGCATGAAAGTCTGCGTAGCGCCCGGCTTCTCAAAACCTATGCCCTGAATGGGGCCGTTGATGATCTGTTTGGGCAGATCAAATGACAGGAAATAGGGGATCATCGAAACGGCGACGACAAAAAGAATCCAGGCTTGCTGGGCGCGCGTCGTGGACCAGATATAGCGGGCTAGGTTCTTTTCCATGAAGTCCCATTTGAAATCGATGGCCCGCCGGGCCGTGCTGCTATGGTGCCAATACGGTTGATCGCTCTAGCTATACCGATGCATGTTGCGAAACCTCCTCCGCTCTTGCCAGTATATTTCTAGTGCGTTTGCAACAAAATGGAAGTATCCCGTGTCATATAAAGGCGGGATAAAAAGTTTTAAGCTGAGGGCTGCACTTTGCCAATGAGGCTAACGACGACGATATAGAAAATAGCGCTTCGCCGGGATATTCTGCGGTACTGGTATCGGTGTCAATTCCGGGTGTTCTAGCGGCAGACCGCTGGCCGCGATACCACCCTGTGTCAACAAGCGGGCTGCCGCATCGGGCAGCCATGTCAGCGTCATGGCGTCCAGGTCGTCATGACCGGTGCCAATATCGGCATGCACAAATGCTGCCTCAATGCCAAAATAATCACGGATCGTGTCCTTGATTTCGCCCAGTACCAGATTGTCGCTGTCAGGCGTCGAGCTTTCGAAGGACTGCATCACACGATCAAATGCAATGATACGACGATCGGGAAAAAGCTCCCGGATATGATCATATGTGCGACCGTTACCAAGGCCAAGCTCCATGATGGTGCCCGGGGTTGCGCGTACATCATCCGTAATGCAGTTCAGGATATCACGCTGGGCACAGAGACGGCGGATGAAACTGTCAAGACGGCTCATGGTTTATTCTTCCTGCATGATGGAACGCTGCGGCATTCTTCAACAATGTGCCGAGCTATGCCTTGACGATATTGTCGCCGCTAATGCCACGGCGTCCGAACGCATTGCGGGTGTCGATGACCAAGGGCGCCCAGTTGACCAGCGCCTGATAGTCGATCGGATCATGGTCGGTGGCAACGAGCACAGCGTCAAAGCTTCTGACTACCTCTTCGGTCAGTTCGACCGAACTGCGGCCACGCAGTTCGATATATTCGCGTGTCGTTGGAATCGTCGCGACAAAGGGATCGTGATAGCTGGTCGATCCGCCACGAGCTTCAATCAGCTCGATAAGTTTCAACGATGGACTTTCGCGAATGTCAGGCACATTTTTCTTATAGGCAAGCCCGATGACTAGGACACGCGAACGGCTCACGGCCTTGCCGTGGCGGCGGTCAAGCGCCTCAGCCAACCGGTCGACTACATGGCGCGGCATGGCCGAATTGATCTCACCAGCAAGCTCGATGAAGCGCGTGGGCAGTTCGTATTCGCGCGACTTCCAGGTCAGGTAAAACGGATCGATGGGAATGCAGTGCCCGCCCAGCCCCGGACCCGGATAGAACGGCATATAGCCGAATGGTTTGGTCTTGGCGGCCTCGATCACTTCCCAAATATCGATGCCCATGGCCTCGTAAACGACCTTCAACTCATTGACGAGCGCGATATTGACCGCTCTGAAGATGTTTTCCGTCAGCTTTACCGCCTCGGCGGTGGCGTTGGACGAGACCGGAACAACAGTTTTGACGGCGGCTCCATAGAAGGCCGTCATGAGTTGGGACGCCTCTGGTCCATCGCCAGCCACGATCTTCGGGATGCTCGCGGTCTCGAAATCGCGATTGCCGGGATCCTCGCGTTCTGGCGAAAAGCCAAGGAAGAAATCCGTGCCGGAACGCAGTCCGGTCTCTTCCAGGATCGGTCGCACCACCTCATTCGTGGTGCCGGGATAGGTAGTGGATTCCAGCACGATCAGTTGGCCGGGCTTCAACGTTCGGGCGATCGCCTCGGAGGTCTTGACGACGAATGACAGGTCAGGGTCCCGCTGTTTGGTCAGCGGCGTCGGAACGCAGATGATGATGATATCGCAGTCGCCAAGGCACGCAAAATCAGTTGTCGCGCGGAAACGACCTTCGCCGACATGACACCCCAAAAGCGTATCGGATACGGACTCTATGTAGGATTTGCCATCGTCAATCATGACAATCTTGCCGGGGTCGATATCGAAGCCAATAACGCTAAAACCGCTATTTGCGACGGTCATCGCCAGTGGCAGTCCGACATAGCCAAGGCCGATGACGCCCACTCGCGCCGAACGATCTGCAATAGCGGTAAACAGGTTTCCGTGAAGCGGAACAGAATCGGTCAAGATCATGGATCTCCGGCAGTTGATGCCTTTCAGTGGCGGATTTGCAGGCTCCATGTCAAGCACGCGGCTTAATGGCAACTGCACGTAGAGCGAAAATCCTTTCTATTTTACTTTGGTGAAACTGGCTTTGCGGCTATTACACGCTATATTGGTCAGCGTGATTTGCTGATGACACGCCATGAAACGGCTGATGGCTGGAAAGAACAAAAAGCGATGGATGTCCCCCGGATTACGATTTCCGAAACATTGCTCAGTCCAGTTTTATACTGGCTACAACAGTCCGCGCTGAACGGCGCAAGCCTCGAAACTCTGGCCGAAGGATTTTGCGATCAACTCGCAGCGGCCGGTGTGCCGCTGATGCGTGTTCATTTGAGCTTTTCGATGTTGCATCCGCTCTACGATGCGCTCGGCTTCACGTGGATACGCGGCAAAGGCATGGAAATCGAAGGGTTTCGCGCCTCGGCCAGCGAGAAGGATACGGAGCGCTTTCTCAACAGCCCCTATTTCTATCTTCTCAGCAACAACCTGCCGCATCTGCATCGTGAGATCGACCCGTCCATACCTTCGGAATTCGCGGTTTTCGATGAATTGAAGGAAATCGGCGCCACCGACTATCTCGCCTTCGTACACTCCTTCGGCGAGGGTGACAGCCAGGGTATGGTGGGCTCCTGGACGACGGATGTCCCGGGCGGCTTCGGCGACGACGTCGTCGAGACACTCCTGAAAATTCAGGACAACCTTGCTATCGCGGCGAAGATGGCAGTGCTGGGCAAGCTCGCGGACAACGTGGTCACCACTTATCTCGGCAGCAATGCCGGCAAGCGCGTGTTGTCAGGCCAGATACGTCGCGGGGATGGGGAGACCATTCGCGCGGTACTCGTGATGGGCGACATGCGACAATCGACCAACCTAGCCGACCAGTATGGCAGGCAGGTTTATATCGACACCCTTAACGAATTTTTCGATGCAATCGCTGCGCCATTCAACAAGAATGGCGGCGAGATTCTGAGTTTCATCGGAGACGGTTTCCTTGCCGCTTACCCGTGCGGACGTCACCGGGAGCCTTCCGAGATTGCAGCCCGCGCGGCAATGGAAGCAGTGCGGAAAGCCGCCGCCGCCGTGACAGACATGAACGATGAGCGAAAGAAGAAGGGGTTAGATGAAATCCGCTACGGGATGGGGCTGCATGTCGGCAACGTCATGTTCGGAAATGTCGGGCTTAAGGACCGGCTGACATTCTCCACTTTTGGCAGCGCGGTCAATGAAGTGGCCCGGCTGCAGGGACTGACCAGACTCTATCCCGACCACCCAATCATCGCCAGCGAGGCGTTCGCCACCTATTGCGGCGGCGACTGGTTGATGCTCGGCGCGAAGAAACTGCGCGGTGTTCAGGAAAAGGTAACGATACTGGCGCCAGGTGCAGAGAACATGAAGTTGGGCAACGTCGAGGCAACCGGCCAAAACAAATCGGATGCGGGCTCGGAGGCCGAGCAGGTGATGCTGCTTTACCGCAATTCCCGCGATCAGAAGAAGCCCCGGAAACTTGAGGGAAACTTCATGCAATGATGAAGACATGGGCTGTTGCGTTACTTATACTCACATTCTTTGTCAGAGTCCCAGCGGTTGCCGATCCATTGAACACACCCCTTTTCGACACTTTCGACGGTGAAGATTTTTCACCCACAGGCGGGCTATATTACCGCAACAATGATGAACAGAAAGCAGGATCAGTCGAGTTCCAGAGTGCGGTCACCCGCACCGGAACCGGCGCTCTGAAACTGAGTGTGCGGCCCGGCTGCAAAGCAACAACAGAAAACTGCAGCGAACGGGCGGAAATCTGGGAAAAAACCGCGCTCCGTGTCCCGTATGACGAAGCTGTCTGGTATGGCTTTGCCGTTAAATTCGCCGACCCCATCCCGCAGGACGACCACCGTTATGTCATTGCGCAATGGAAACGCGAGATCGGCCCCGGGACAAAAGGCGACTTCAGCCCGTTTCTGGCGGTGCGGCTCAATAAGGGCAAACTCTTCATGACGGTGGAAACGAATTATCACGCGCCCGTTTCCACCGGGACCAAGGGCATAGCCGCAACATGCACCAAAGGCTCGACACCGGTTTGGTTGCGCCCGGAAACCAACCAGATGCGGGCGCTTGTTGCGACCGACAACAATTGGGTTGCCGAAGATGGCAATCTCTTCACGGGATGCACGGATAAAATCACTGTCACGCTGCGCGGTAACAACCTTCCCGCTCCGGATTCCGGATGGATCGACTTTGCGATCATGACGAAACCCGGACCTGACGGAACCGGCCATATCGAGATTTTCGCCAACGATCTCTGGGTCGCGACAGTCAAGGGCTTTATCGGCCATAACGACCCAGGTTTGGGCAAGAACCAGTATTTCAAATTTGGGCCATATCGTGCGGCTGGAACCGGCGAATGGTCGCTGTTCTATGATGATTTCCGGAGATCGGCCAACTGCAAGGACGTCCTGCGCGACAGCAACGCTTGCAGCCTCATCAAGTAACCCTTCCGGACGAGAAGAAATTCCCGCCGCATATCCTTCAATTGCCGTATGGCGACTACTGGGAGGTAGGAATCTAGTCATAGACTCGACAGCATTCGTGCGCTAGCGTTCACATCGGGGTATCCGCACCGGAAACACGCAACTGTGAAGGCCCACAAGCATGATCTCTGGTACGGATCTCTTGAGGATTGAAAATCTGAGCATTTCCTTCAGCCTGATGGGCGGGGAAATCATGGCCGTGAAGAAGGCGGATCTCCGAGTCCTGCCAGGGAAAGTCACAGCCCTTGTCGGGGAATCCGGTTCCGGAAAATCCGTTATAAGCCAGTCCGTTATGGGAATCCTGCCGCGCACTGCGTCCGCAAGTGGAAGGATACTCTTCCAAGATCCTGCTGCACCGGGCCAGCCGCCGATCGACATTCTCAGCCTTCCAACCGATGGCCCGGAGATTCGCGCCTTGCGCGGCAGCCGTATAGGCAAGATTTTCCAGGAGCCGTTGACCTCCCTATCACCGCTCCACACGATCGGCAACCAGATTTCCGAAGTGCTGTCGATCCATACGAAAGACACCAAAGCCGAACGGCGCGAGCAGACCGAGCAGATGCTTGGACTTGTGGGCTTTCAGAACCCGGCTCGCGCCTATGACAAATATCCATTCGAGCTGTCCGGTGGTATGCGTCAGCGCGCCATGATTGCAATGGCGCTTATATGCAAGCCATCACTGCTGATCGCTGACGAACCCACCACGGCGCTTGATGTTACCATTCAGGCACAAATTCTTGAGCTGCTAGGCGAGCTGCGCACCAAGCTTAACATGGCAATGCTGCTCATCACGCATGATCTGGGCGTTGTTGCGAATGTCGCGGACGAAGTCGTCGTTATCTATCACGGCGAAATCATGGAATCCGGTCCCGTCGAAACGATTTTCCGCAAACCAGCCCACTCCTATCTCAAGGGGCTGATGGCCGCCGTGCCGCATTTCGACATGAGGCCGGGCGAACGGTTGAAATCCTTGCGCGATGTGCCCGTCGATGTCACCAAGTTGATGGGTAAGACAAAGGCGGCTAATGAGGATCGCAGCAATGTGCTGCTCTCCGTGCGCAACGTCTCCAAGACCTTCGCCGCCCGCAAGACCCTCTTTTCAAAAGATGACGGACCGCCGACACGCGCAGTCAACGATGTCAGTTTCGATGTATTGCGCGGCGAATGTTTCGGTCTGGTCGGCGAGAGCGGTTGCGGCAAGACTACACTGAGTAAGATTCTGATGCGCGCCATCACGCCAGATGCCGGCTCAGTGACATTCAACGGCAGTACAGGCCCGATTGATGTCCTCGACGCCAGCGGGAGCGAGCTGCAAGCGCTGCGCACTAAAATCCAGATGGTGTTTCAGGATCCGGTATCGTCGCTATCGCCGCGCATGACGATCCAGAATATTCTCAGCGAACCGCTGGAAATCCACGGGCGCGGAAACGCCAAATCCCGGATGGACAAGGTGTCTGACCTGATGGATGTCGTCGGCCTCAACCGGCGCTATCTTAAACGCTATCCACATGGTCTCTCCGGCGGCCAGCGCCAGCGCGTCGGCATCGCGCGCTCCCTGGCGCTTGGCCCGGAACTGATCCTGTGCGATGAACCGGTATCGGCGCTTGATGTGTCTGTACAGGCGCAGATTCTCAATCTTCTCAAGGATTTGCAGAAGGAGCTCGGGCTCACTTACATCTTCATTTCACACAATCTGGCGGTAGTGGACTATATGGCCGACCGGATCGCCGTGATGTGTGCCGGACGGATCGTCGAAATAGCTCCGCGCAGTACCTTGATGCGGTCGCCCGTCCATCCCTATACGAAGTCGCTGCTTGCGGCGGTTCCATTTCCCGATCTTGATCGTCCGCTTGACTTTGGCAAGCTCCGGGCCAGCGGCGCATCCGACAAGCGCAACTGGGGGATCCAGTTCCGCAACGACGGTCCGGAAGATATGTTGACACCAACGGATCTGGGCAATGGGCATCTTGTGCTTGCACGCAGAACGGCAGATGTGCGGGAGTTGAGACCTTGATCAACCGCCGTACTGCTTTGGCTATGCTTGCTTCCTGCGTTCTGCCTGGCGTTGCGCGGGCGAGATCGTTTGACTGGAACTATTCAATGCCGCCGCGGGGACCTTCAGGGCTGCCCAGCATAACCGACCGTCTCCCCAAAACTCCAAGGGTCATCAACATGGCAGCCCTTGGTCGAAAGCCCGGCGTCAATGGTGGTGTCATCCGGACCTTGATCGGCAACCAGAAAGACATCCGGCTGATGACACTTTATGGCTATTCCCGCCTGGTCGGCTACGATGAAAAGCTCAACATGCATGCGGATATTCTCCAAAGCTTCGAAGTGATCGAGGACAGGGCCTTTACCTTCAAGATACGCCCCGGACACCGCTGGTCGGATGGTTCTCTTCTGACATCAGAGGATTTCCGCTATTGCTGGGAAGACGTGATGCTCAATACGGAGCTGAAGCGCGGTGGACCGCCGCGAGTGCTGCTCGTTGATGGAAGACCACCACGTTTCGAAGTCATCGACGAGTTGACCGTCCGATATAGCTGGGATGCTCCCAATCCGGATTTTCTGCCGCAGCTAGCTGCACCACAGGCGCTGACGATTGTTCTGCCGTCGCAATATATGAAGCAGTTTCACAAGAAATATCAGGACAACTTCCGGCTTTCCGCGCTGATGAAGCAATATCGCGTCAAGAAATGGGTTGATCTTCACTTCAATATGGCCCGCAGCTATCGTCCCGAAAACCCCGAGCTGCCGACGCTCGATCCGTGGCGCAACACGACCGCTTCACCGGCTGAACAGTTCGTTTTTGAGCGCAATCCGTATTTCCACCGTGTCGATGAAAACGGCCTGCAATTGCCCTATGTCGATAAAGTGGTTCTGAACATCAGTTCCCCTGCAATCATAGCAGCCAAAACCGGCGCAGGAGAAAGCGACCTGCAGGCACATGGTCTCGATTTTGCCGACTACGCTTTCCTGAAGGATTCAGAGAAGCGATTTCCGATCAAGGTCAGTTTATGGAAACGGACGGAAGGCTCGCGAGTGAGCTTGCTGCCCAATCTCAACTGTACCGACGCGACCTGGCGGTCGCTTTTCTGGGATGTACGGGTGCGCCGCGCGTTGTCGCTTGCGATCGACCGAACTGAGATCAACAAGGCGGTGTTCTACGGCCTTGCCGTTGACAGTGCCAATACCATCCTGCCCGAAAGCCCGCTGTTCAAACCCGGATACCGAACTGCGTGGAGTGCACACGATCCAGCGCAAGCGAACGCCCTGCTGGACGCCGCAGGTCTGCAAAAGCGTGACGAGAATGGCATACGCTTGCTACCCGACGGTCGTCCGGCAAAAATCGTGGTCGAAACCGCTGGCGAAAGTACGCTGGAGACAGATATCCTTGAGCTGATCACAGATCACTGGCTGGATATCGGCATTGCGCTGTTCATCCGGACATCTCAGCGTGACGTTTTCCGCAGCCGGGCCATGGGGGGCGAAATCATGATGGCAATGTGGTCAGGGCTCGACAATGGCATCCCTACTGCCGACATGAACCCGGGCGAACTCGCGCCAACCTCCGATGACCAATTGCAATGGCCGGTCTGGGGCATGTATTACATGTCGAACGGGATGAAAGGCCATCCCCCGGAAATTCCCGAGGTCAAGCAACTTATCGAGCTTCTTGACCAATGGCGGGATTCCAGCGACATGACCGAAAGAGCCGCCATTTGGACGCAGATGCTCGATATCTATTCGCAACAGGTATTTTCTATCGGCATCGTCAACAGCACGCCACAACCCGTCTTGCGAGCAGACAGTCTCCGGAACGTGCCAGACAAGGGACTTTACGGCTTCGACCCGACGGGTTTTCTCGGAGTATTTATGCCGGATGCGTTCTGGTATGGTAAGGATGCCTGACCATGCTGCGATACATCCTTTGGCGCATCGCAGCGATGATCCCCACACTGGTAATCATTTCAGCTCTGGTCTTCACCATCATCGAATTGCCGCCCGGCGACTACTTTGAAAGCTACGTGTCCGAACTTCGTGCCCAGGGTGAAGCGGTCGACATGCAGGAAATCGAAGAGCTGCGTGTCCAGTATGGCTTCGATAAGCCGCCAGTGCTTCGCTATTTCCACTGGGTCGCCGGCATGCTGCAAGGTGATTTCGGCTATTCATTCGAATATCAGCTTCCTGTCAGTGATGTGGTCGGCGACAGATTGTGGCTGACAGTGATGGTGTCGTTCTTCACGATCATCTTCACCTGGCTGATCGCCTTCCCCATCGGTATTTATTCGGCAACGCATCAATATAGCTGGGCGGATTACGGGCTGACACTCATCGGCCTGCTTGGCATTGCGATCCCGAACTTCATGTTCGCGCTCATCCTGATGTATTTCGCCAATATCTGGTTCGGGACGTCAATTGGGCATCTCATGGACCAGAAATACCTTGCCGAACCAATGAGCTGGGCCAAGGCATCCTCGATCCTCTCCCATCTCTGGATCCCGGTGCTGATCGTCGGCACCGCTGGCACTGCGGGCATGATCCGGCGTCTGCGCGCCAATCTTCTGGACGAATTGCAGAAACAATATGTGGTGACGGCACGCGCCAAGGGTATGCACCCTTTCCGTGCCTTGGTGAAATACCCCCTGCGTATGGCGCTTAACTTTTTCATCTCGGATATCGGCTCGATCCTGCCCGCGATCATTTCCGGTGCTGAAATCACAGCAATCGTCCTTTCGCTGGAGACGACGGGACCTATGCTCATCAAGGCATTGCAAAGCCAGGACATGTATCTCGCGGGTTCGTTCCTGATGTTTCTAGCAACATTGACGGTGATTGGCGTGTTGATCTCCGATATCGCGCTCGCCTTTCTCGATCCGCGCATCAGACTGCAAGGCGGAAGCACAAAATGACATCACCGCTTCCCGAACCCGGCGCACCCCTTCCTCACTTTGTCTCGACGAAGCCCTTCGATCCGCATTCGGTTGATGTCATGACCGAGGAGCAGAACCGCCTCTATCGGGCATCGCAGATGCAGCTGATGTGGTGGAAGTTCAAAAAGCACAAGCTGGCTCTTGCCTCTGCGATTTTCCTCGCCGCGCTCTATCTGATGATCGCATTCGTCGAATTTCTGGCGCCTTACAATCTCCACACACGCAACGTCGACTTCATCTATAGCCCCCCGCAAGCCGTTCGCCTTTTTCACAACGGCGATTTCATCGGACCGTTCGTCTACGGCCGCAAGATGACGCTCGATATGGATACGCTGCGGCGGGTCTATGTGGACCAAAAAGATCAGGTTGAGCCCTTACGGTTTTTCTGCTCGGGCGACCCATACAAATTCTGGGGCGTGGTCGCGACGGATTTCCACCTTGTCTGCCCCGCGAAGGGCGGGCAGCTGTTTCTGCTTGGCACTGATCGCCTCGGGCGCGACGTGCTGTCGCGCATTCTCTATGGCGCTCGCATTTCGCTTACAATCGGCGTAATCGGCATCGTTATCAGCTTCACTCTGGGAATTGTTATCGGCGGCCTTGCCGGTTACCATGGTGGAGTTTTCGACCTAATTGTCCAACGAATCATCGAAGTACTTCAGTCTATTCCAAGTATACCCCTGTGGATGG
Organism: Ochrobactrum sp. RH2CCR150; assembly: GCA_014138095.1. Classification (GTDB taxonomy): domain Bacteria; phylum Pseudomonadota; class Alphaproteobacteria; order Rhizobiales; family Rhizobiaceae; genus Brucella; species Brucella gambitense. The sequence continues at coordinate 7,811 of JACGXE010000024.1, read as the reverse complement.
CCCTCGCCGCTATTATGCCGATTACATGGAGCCCCATGCTGATTTACCTCGGGATCACCGCCATCCTCGGACTGCTCGACTGGACGGGGTTGGCGCGCGCCGTGCGTTCCAAGCTGCTTTCACTTCGTGAAGAGGACTATGTGCTCGCGGCCCAGTTGATGGGTGCAAATAGTCGCCGCATCATAGGACGACATCTCATTCCCGGTTTCATGTCACACCTGATCGCAACTGCAACCATGTCTATTCCGGGCATGATCCTCGGTGAAACCGCGCTGAGCTTTCTCGGGCTTGGATTACGGCCACCCATAACAAGCTGGGGCATCCTTCTAACCGAAGCCCGAAGTGTAAGCGTCATCGTCTTCTACCCATGGCTATTGTTCCCCATCATTCCGGTCATTCTGGTGGTTCTGGCCTTCAATTTTCTTGGTGACGGTCTCCGCGACGTTGCTGATCCGTATAGTTGAGGTGGATGCTCATATGTTGAAAAATTTCCCATATCACGGGTTGCGTCACCACATTGCCGCGAGGTTCGCATCATGACACGCCGCCTGGAGGACGTCCGTATCCTGATGTATAGCCACGACACGTTCGGGCTCGGCCATTTGCGACGCTGCCGGACGATTGCCCATTCGCTGGTCGAGGACTATCGCGGTCTGAATATCATGATCATATCCGGCGCCACGATCGCCGGTGCTTTCGACTATCGCGCGCGTGTCGATTTCGTCAAAATCCCAAGCGTGATCAAGCTGCGCAATGGTGAATATGAGTCAATGGAGCGGCACACCGATCTTCATGACACACTGAAAATGCGCCAATCGATCATCCGCCACACGGCCGAAACGTTCCAGCCCGACATTTTCATCGTCGACAAAGAACCGATGGGCATGAAAGGCGAAGTCGAGGAAACCCTCACCTATCTCAAGACCCGTGGAGCGATGCTGATCCTCGGCCTGCGTGAAGTCATGGACGCCCCGCATTTGCTCGATGCCGAGTGGAAGCGCAAGAATGTGATGGACAAGATTGACAAGCTTTATGACGCGGTGTGGGTCTATGGTCCGCCGGATTTCTACGATCCGCTGGTTGGGCTCGACGTGCCCAAGAGCGTCCGCGATAAAATGAGTTTCGTCGGTTTCCTGCAGCGTAGCGTCTCCACCCATGAACTCCCGGACCATCGTCCAAAGGGCGAATACATTCTCGTTACCACGGGTGGAGGCGGTGACGGCGCCGATCTCGTCAACGACGTCATACGGGCCTACCAGCACGATCACACACTCCAGCACAAGTCACTCGTCGTTCTCGGACCGTATATGCCCGCGAAGAAGCGCCGCAAGATGATAAGCAAGAGCAGGGCGATCCCTCATATCGAGGTCATCGAATTCGATAACAGGATGGAAGAGCTGGTGGCGGGCGCCAAGGCCGTCGTTGCGATGGGCGGATACAATACCTATTGCGAGATCCTGTCCTTCGACAAGCCAGCGCTGATTGTTCCGCGCGTCCTTCCGCGCGAAGAACAGTTAATTCGCGCCAGACGCGCCGCAGAGCTTGGACTGATCGACATGCTGCTTCCCAGCGAATCCGAGGACCCGGTTCGCATGGCTGGCGCGCTCAAAGCCCTGCCCAGCAGACCTGCACCTTCCAAGAGTGCACTCAAGGGTTTCAGACTGGAAGGCTTGCCGCATATTTCTCAAATTGTCGGGGACCTAATGGATCGACGTCAACCGAACCACCTGTCACTCGTCAAGGGATAATCGCGTGTCATATCGTCGAAAAACGGTCGTGGTGTTAAAGGGATATCCGCGCCTGTCTGAAACATTTATCGCCCAGGAATTGCTTGGGTTGGAACAGTCGGGCTTCGAACTGGTCCTCGTGGCTCTGCGTCGACCAACGGATAAGAAGACCCATCCAGTGCACGACGAAATTCGTGCACCAGTACACTACCTACCGGAATATCTCCGTGATGAACCCCGCCGTGTTCTGTCGGCACTGATCGCCTGTATGCCGCGCCCGGGTTTCTGGCGCGGTTTGACGACAGCGCTCAAGGACTTTCGGAAGGACCCGACGCGCAATCGTATCAGGCGCTTCGGACAGGCCGCAGTTCTTGCCGCGGAATGGCCGGATGGAGCAGAATGGATTCACGCGCATTTTATCCACACCCCTGCATCCGTCGCAGCCTATGCCAGCCAGATCACCGGCATTGGATGGACATGCTCCGCTCATGCCAAGGACATCTGGACTTCGCCGGATTGGGAGTTGCAAGGTAAACTTACCAGCACACGGTGGACGGTGACTTGCACGCAGTCGGGCTTCAACCATCTGCGTCAGCTAGGAGGCCCCAAGTCCAATGTGCATCTGAGCTACCACGGCCTCGATCTTGCCCGGTTTGGGCCTTTCGAGGGGAGTCGCTCGCTGCGCGACGGGAGTGAAGCCGACGATCCTGTAAGAATCCTGAGTGTCGGTCGCGCCGTTGAGAAGAAGGGTTATGACATTGTGCTGAAAGCGCTCAGCCTGCTGCCCGACGACCTTCACTGGCGGTTCGAGCATATCGGCGATGGAGACAAGATCGCCAGCCTGAAAGCGCTCGCAAGCGAGCTGGTGATTGCAGACAAAATCCAATGGAAGGGCGCGCTTGACCAGAAGGACGTCCTCGCTGGCTATCAAGCCGCCGATATTTTCGTACTTGCCTGCCGGATCACGACGGATGGTGACAGGGATGGTCTGCCGAATGTGTTGGTGGAAGCGTCAAGTCAGGGGTTGATCTCGGTCTCCACCAACATATCCGGCGTGCCCGAACTACTGGTGGACGGGGAGAATGGCCTGCTTGTTGCGCCTGAAGATCCCCAAGCATTGGCTAGCGCCATGGAAACAGCGATCCGCGATGCGAATTTCCGCCATCGTCTGGGGCGTGCCGCCGAAAAGCGGGTGCGAACGGAATTCAACTTCCACAATAGCATCCGTCAATTAAAATCCTTGTTCGAAACCGAATGGCAGCCAAACAAATGAGGCAATCGACGGCAAGACCGCGCGTTTTGTTCTATGTTCAGCATCTGCTCGGCATCGGCCATCTCGCGCGCGCCAGTCGTATCGCCCGCGCACTGACGCAAGATGGTTTCGACGTCACCATGGTCACCGGCGGCATGCCTGTTCCGGGATTTCCGGGACCTGAAGTAAACCATGTGGCACTACCGGCGATTGCTTCGGGTGATGCTGGGTTTTCAGGTCTTGCCGATGCCTTCGGTAACCCGCTGACCGATGAGTTCAAGGCGGCCCGCCGTGAGATGCTGCTTGTAACATTTCGGGATATCAGGCCCGATATCGTCATCATCGAGGCATTTCCTTTTGGACGTCGGCAGGTTCGCTTCGAACTTATCCCTCTGCTGGATGAGATCAGCGGAATGACGCCGAAACCACTCGTGCTGACCTCGTTGCGCGACATCCTGCAGGAGCGCGCCAAGCCCGGTCGCGATGAGGAAAGTGTTGCGCTGGTGCAGCGCTATTTCGATCGCGTGCTGGTTCACGGCGATCCGCAGTTTGCACGTCTGGAGGATAGTTTTCCGCTGCATTCAGATATTGCCGACAAGGTTATCTATACCGGCCTTGTCGCCGCGCCACCGCCCTCATCGCCTTCGGAGACTTTTGATATCGTCGTCTCGGCGGGTGGCGGTGCCGTGGGCGCCTTGCTCATCCGTGCAGCTCTGGAGGCCGCAAAGCGCCAGTCGCCCGACCTTTCCTGGTGCATTGTGACTGGCCCTAATCTGCAGCAGACAGTTTTCGACGACATCTCAGCGGGGGCCCCGGACAATGTTCGTATCTTCCGCTTCCGGCAGGACTTTCCAAGCCTGTTATTGGGTGCTCGCCTGTCAGTCTCTCAGGCCGGATACAACACCGTGTGCGATATCCTTCGTGCGGGCTGCAGTTCCTTGCTCATCCCGTTCACAGCGGGTGGAGAAACCGAGCAGACTGCACGCGCACGCCATTTGGAAAAGCTCGGCCTCGCATCGGTTCTGACTGAAGACGAGCTATCGGCGGATAGCATGACCGACGCCATAGGCAAGGCGCTTGCCACACCTCGTTTGTCCGCTCACAATCTTGATCTCGATGGCGCGCATCGCACTGCAGAAATCCTGCATGATCTTCTGACAGTACGCTAGACGGTACCGATCAGCATAAATCTGGTATATTTCTTCATGGGCAGTGCGCCGGCAAACGCAATCGTTTCCAACGACGCTTGAGCTATGAACGCATCCAGCGAAGCGACGCAGTTCACATGGGTCGGCTCGCTGAAATAATCATTCGACTGCAGAAGAACGCGGGTTCCTTTGGGCAAAAGCGATAGCCAGGCAGGCAGATCAGCAATATGCTCGCAGCTGGTGTTGATCACCAGATCGGCTCCAAGGTCCGGATAGGCAAGATCATACATATCGGCGGTCAATGCCCGGAACCGATCATTCCACGCGCTGTTCAGGGTTTCCGCGACAGCGCCAACATCAGGATCAATATCAAAACTGTCGATCGCCTCGATCTCAAAGCGCGGATCATCGAAAAACATCGCGGCCAAAATGCCGTACCAGCCGCCAAGTATAACCACACGGCTGAATTTTCCGCCGAGAGTTTCAAACAGCGATTGCCGCGCCCATAGTTTGCAAGCCACTTGTTTGTGGTTGAAGGCATTTCCAAGATCAGCTTCGGGGTGGCGGGCAACGACCCGCGACAAACCCTTGATCAGCGGGCTTGATGTGTAGGCGGCAGTACCACGCAGAATGTCGAATGCGCTTTCATGCCAGTCAATGGTAGTCGCGTTTGCGTCGAATGTGTCCATCATGGGTAAGTTGTAGGCCAGACATTTATTGCTGGTCAATTCCTATGGCCGATCTTCAAACAGAAATGCGCTGGTTAGCTGGGATGTATCTTGCCGGTTGTCAGATCAATAGCAAAGTTTCGTGACGGCAAACCGGACATGAAGCGGTCGAACATCTGAAAAATTTTGCCAAAGGCTTCTTGCATTGATCCCGTTTCCATTACCTCTATACGACGGGCATAGAGGTCCGACACCCATTTATAGGCTGCAAGGTGTGGCCCAGATATCGCATCAAGCCCCAGATCGCTGCCCATCCGCACACGATACCAGTCACGGAGAAACGTCATTGCCTCAGTTCGCGACAGAAAATCCATATCAAGTCCGTATTCAACGGCAGATATAGTTAGCCGGCGCTGGATCTCTCCATCCGCAAGTACCGCCTTAAGATCGGGAAGCGCGCCGCAACTGACAGGAGGTTCGACCAGCGCGATGGCGGCCAAATCCAGAAGTCCAAGATTTTTCATTGCTTCTGCAAGGTCCTGCGGCCATTCCCGGCGCAAAAAACGCCGGCCGATGAGATGCGCGAGGTGGCTCGACAGGAATTCCCCATAATTGGCAGCGTTAAGCAGATTGCCGGGATTGATCTTGTTCCTCTCCGCTTCGTCTGCATATAGAGAGAGGATATCAGCGTCGAGCGTCATATCACCGATGCTGACCGTCTCGATATCCAGCGAATTGGGCTGGATGTGCAAAATCTTGTAAGCGCCGGGAAAAGCGACCAGCGAGGGCACGGACACATTGAACAGAAAGCCATTGGAATTGCGATAGCAAGCGGTATCGTTGATATGAAGATGACCGCTGAAATGCACGCGAACACCAGCATCAATCAAGGCGTCACCGACATCCACTTCCGGGATGCGTCCCAAGAGGCTTGTTTGCCCGAGAACTGAAAGTTCGTCATTCCGCGTGCCATCCAGTGGATCAAGCGCCGGATAATGAGAAAATGCGACGACTGTTTTGCCAAGTTTCCGCGCACGGTCCGTGACCGACTGTATCCAATCCAGAATGAAACGCTTGTGGATCAGCATAGCGTTCCAACCGGCATCGGTGCTGTCCGTGATAGCCTCCTCCGCATCGCCGGTGTGTCCCGTCACCGGCACGAACACGTTGGCGTCGATCATCAGCATCCATAGATCTTCAAAAGGCTCAACAAGATAGGACCCATCCATGAGCGTGCGCACCGTCAGTCCGTCAGGCGAGCGAATTTCGAATTGTCTAGCAGATGGATGATCTGCAACTCCGAAAGGGGTTTCCCAATGCAGATATTGCGGCTTTCGGAAAAAGCCGACATCACCTGGCGACTGAAGGCCGAGCGGATAGCCTGCGCAACGTAGATTTTCATTGACGATCAAGGCATCGTCGTCTGGCGAAGCCTCGCGCGCCGGATTGCTGGTTACCAGATCGTGGCCGCCGCGAGCATTCAGAAAACGTTTCGATCGATGCCTCCCGCCGGGACCAAAAATGTCGTGATTGCCGGGCACCGCATAGAACTGCATTCCATGGCGTCTGGTATAATCGTTCAGAAGGGCCCGCAAGCCAGTCATGGTCGCCGTCTGACCGTCATCCGAGTAGTCACCCAGAAGGACAACGTGGCGGATTCCTTGCCCAGCTATATCCTCCAGCGCGTATCGCAATGCGGCAAAGCTCTCGTTGAACACACGCGTCGAACGCACCGTGTTGGCAAATGGACGCAATGCCATGGCCCGGTTGTTCACAGTGACCCCGGCAGTGCCATAGTCACCGAAAATGTCATGGAAATGCGCGTCAGCAATCACGGCAATGGGCGGGAATTCAGATGTCATCCCTGGGAGATTTCCTTTTCAACATCTCGCGCTTCATACGACTGACAAGAGTGCTACATATTTAGTAGCAGGCTAGATTCGGTGCTCGCATATGCTTCACCGTCTGGCTAACATGCCATGATTGCGACAAAACCGGAAACGGTCGGACAAACGTTGATTTTCTTGCCGAAGAGCCAGCAGTCTCATGTAGCGGCGGCCTTCGGGATTGCGCGACGGCAGAAAGAGAGAGCGACACAGTGTTTCGGGTGCGTTTTTGGGGAGTGCGGGGCAGTTTGCCGGTATCAGGACCGGATTTCCGGCAGTATGGCGGCAATACTGTCTGCATAGAGATGCAATGCGGTGAGCACAGATTATTGTTCGATGCGGGTTCAGGCCTGCTGCCCGCAGGCAGATCGTTGCTCGCCGAAGGTATTTCCGACTTCAAACTGTTCTTCTCACACTGCCACTACGATCACATTATAGGTCTGCCCTATTTTGCGCCACTCTTTGATGCCCGCTCAACGGTGGAACTCTGGTCGGGGCATATGTACGGAAAGATGAGCACGAGCGAAATTGTCGCAGAGTTTATCCATCCCCCGTGGTTTCCCATTGAAATAAATGTCTGTCCCGCACGAATGATCTGCAGGGACTTTAAATCTGGCGAGGTTCTGAAACCCTATCCGGGTGTTGAGATTATGACCGGAAGCCTCAATCATCCCGGCGGCGCAATTGGCTATCGCGTGCAATGGGGTGGACGTTCCATAGCGCTGATCACCGATACCGAGCATGAACCTGGCATCCTTGACCCAGCGGTGCTGGACCTGATCGAAGATGTGGACCTCTTTCTCTACGACACCACCTATACCGACGATGAAATGCCCAAGCATGTCGGCTATGGTCACTCATCGTGGCAGCACGCTATCCGGCTTGCCAAGGCAGCCCGTGCGAAGAATGTTGCCTTCATCCATCATTCGCCGCTACGCACAGACGCAGAAATCGAAGCAATCGATCGCCAAGCCGCGAGCCAGTTTGCTGGCGCCTTTTCAGCCCGGGAAGGACAGGTGTTCGACGTCTGAACCACTAGGTCACATACCCATAAAATAGTTTTCGGTTTGAATGGTTTGTGATTCACTGTCTCCATCGATTTGGAGGCAGTGATGTCGCGTTTTGATTTA
>JACGXE010000023.1 GCA_014138095.1 Ochrobactrum sp. RH2CCR150 | reverse complement strand
GCGATCCAGCATCTGGCAGGCATGAAAGACTCACGCGTCATCGTCGCCATCAATAAGGACGAAGAAGCACCGATCTTCCAGGTTGCCGATTATGGTCTCGTCGGTGATCTCTTCACCGTGCTGCCGGAAATGGAAAAGGTAGTCTGATCTTTCCGACGGAGCGACAAAATAAAAAACCCCGCTTGCGCGGGGTTTTTGTTGCTTAGTCTGCCAGCACCAGCAGATCATGTGCCGCGAAATGCACGGTCACCTTGTCGCCGCGTTGCGGCGGCGGGTGGGTCGGATCGTTGAACGTGTCGAAGGACAGGCGGTTTTTGCCGAGCGCAACGCGCGTGCGGATAACCGAGCCGAGGAAATGCACATCTTCGATGGTCGCATCCAGCGATGTGTCGTGGCTCTTGCGCGCTTCAAGGCTGATGGCTTCAGGGCGCAGCGCCAGTGTCACCGGCTTGCCCTTCGGATGATGGCCAAGCGTGTCGCGCACGGTGATCATGCGGCCGTCGAGGTCGATGCCGTTCTTCTCCGGTTCACTGACCGAAGCTTCCAGCATGTTGAGCGTGCCCACGAAGGACGCCACAAAACGTGAGGCCGGACGGTTGTAAATGTCGAAAGGCGAGCCGATCTGGTCGGCGCGGCCTTCATGCATGACCACAATGCGATCCGAGATCGACAGGGCTTCTTCCTGATCATGCGTTACGAAAACCGTCGTGATGCCGAGCTTTTGCTGGATGGTGCGGATTTCCTCGCGCAGGCTGATGCGGATCTTGGCATCAAGCGCGGAGAGCGGTTCATCGAGCAGCAGCACCTGCGGCTTGGTGGCAAGCGCGCGGGCAAGCGCCACACGCTGCTGCTGGCCGCCGGACATCTGATAGGGATAGCGGTCCGCCAGATGGTCGAGGCGGATGAGGCCGAGCATTTCCTTCACCGTGGCGTCGATTTCCGCCTTCGGCTTGCCGGCAACGCGCAGGCCGAACGAAACGTTCTGCGCGACCGTCATGTTGGGAAACAGTGCATAGGCCTGAAACACCATGCCGATATTGCGCTGGTTCGGCTTGAGGTCGACCACGTCGGTGCCGTTGATCTCGATGGAGCCGTTATCCGGATCTTCGAAACCGGCGATCATTCGCAGCACGGTAGTCTTGCCGCAACCCGATGGCCCGAGGAAGGAGACGAATTCGCCCTTTTCCACGGCGAGGTTGAAATCGTGGACGACGGTATTGGCGCCGAAGCTCTTTTTCAGGTTCTTGATATTGAGAAAAGCCATGAACGTTACCCGGCGGTTGTCTTGAATTTATTGAGGCGCGAAACGAGCTGCAACATGATGATCGCCAGCCACGTAATGCCAAACGAAATGATCGCCAGCGCAGACGGTTCGTAAGCGCGGTTGGCGCCGACCAGCTGGAGATAGGGTCCGAAGGCCGGGCGGTTCAGAAGCGAAGCCAGCGTGAATTCACCGATAACGATGGCGAAGGTGATGAAGGCGCCGCTCATCACGCCCGAAATCACATTCGGGAAGATGACCTTGAACATGATGGTGGGCCAGCTTGCACCAAGGCTCTGGGCGGCTTCCGTCAGCGTATTCACGTCGATGGTGCGCATGGCTGTGTCAACCGCGCGATACATGTAGGGCAGCGACAAGGTCATATAGCCAAACATCAACAGCACGTCGGTTGCGCGTGTGGACGCGGTGAACGGCAGCCACGAAGACGAGTTGTAGATGCGCAGATAGCCGAACACGATGACGATGGCCGGAATGACCAGCGGCATCAGGGTGATGAATTCCATCACCGGGCGCAATTGCGGCAGGCGCAGGCGTACCCAATAGGCGGTCGGCACAACCAGCAGGACACCGAAAATGATGGTCAGAATGCCCAGCAGGATCGAATAGCCGAAGGTTGCCTGAAAATTCGGGTCCGTGAAGACGACGCGATAGGCGTCGAAGGAATATTCGCCGCGCCGCATGCGCAGCGAGAATTCGAACGTGCCGATGAGCGGCACGAGGAAGTAGACCGCGCCAATGAAGAAGGCGATCCACGCTCCAATTTTCTGAGCTGTCGAGCCTTTCATCGCTGCCACCTTTCGGCGCGCATACGCAGCCAGATATAGATCAGGTTGGATATTCCGGTGATGACGATCATGCCGAGCGCCAGCGCATAGCCGAGATTCTGGTTATGCAGAACGTCACCGCGGATCTGCGCATAGAGCAGGATCGGCACGATGTTGAGCGACGAGCCGGTCAGCGCATAGGCGGTTGCAATAGCGCCGAAGGCATTGGCGAAAAGCAACAGCGTCGTGCCGAGCAGGCTTGGCCACAGGATCGGGAAGGCCACCATGCGCCAGTATTGCGCATTGGTTGCGCCGAGGATCGAGGAAGCCTCGCGCCATTCCTTCTTCAGACCGTCCAGCGCTGGCGTCAGGATCAGCACCATCAGCGGGATCTGGAAGAAGAGATAGGTCAGCGTCAGGCCGAAGAAGCTGAGGAGGTTAAAGCCGGTCGAATAGAGATTGAAGCCGAACCACTCTCGCAGCAGGATCGTCACGAAGCCGGTACGCCCGAGTGTCGCCAGAAAGGCGAAGGCGAGCGGTACGCCCGCAAAGTTGGACGCCACACCGGAGAAGGTCAGAACGGTCGGGCGCAGCCATGACGGCAGATTGCCCAACACCACAGCCCAGGCCAGAAAGAAGCCGATGATTGCGCCACCGATGGCCGATGCAAGGCTGACCTTGATCGAAATCCAGTAGGCGCTCATGATCTGCGGCTGGAACAGGTCGTTGATGTTCTGGAGCGTGAAATTGCCCGCCGGGTCCTGAAACGCACCGATGATGAGATACATCGTCGGCCAGATCAGGAAGAGAATGGCGAAGAGGAAAAACGGCGCCACGCCAAGCCATGTCAACGGTAGTCGGCGTTTGCGAACGCTTCCGACCGGACTGGCTGGGGCTGCTGTATCGGCTACTGAACTCATGCGCTCTTTCTTCGGCTGTTCGTTTCGCACGCGCTGCATGCGGAAACAGGCAAGATACACGACAGATCCGTCGAGTAGAGGCCAAAAAACGGGAAAATCGGAATTGGACCAACCGGGAGATGCCCGGCTGGTCCAACACCTTTTTCACAGGTCCATCGTCAGAAACGAACGAAGTCGCTTACTTGACGTTGGCGCCGACGACGCTGTCCCATTCCTTGGTGATCGTTGCCTGTGCGGCGTCAATCTGTTCCAGGGTCGGGAAGATTGCCTTTTCATAGGCAGTAGCGTCCGGCAGCTTGTCGAGCAGATCCTTCGGGATCTTGCCAGCCTTGCTCATCGCGTTGAAGCGGATCGGGTGGCAGTAGCCCTTCAGATAGCCGATCTGGCCTTCATCCGAATAGATGTGTTCCATCCAGAGCTTGGCCGCGTTCGGATGCGGTGCGTAGGCGCTGATGGCCTGCACATAGACGCCGGCAATCACGCCCGTCTTCGGGATGATGGTGTCGACTTCCGGGTTGCCCTTCAGCGTGTCGCGGTCGGCGAGCGCGTTGTAATCCCAACGGATGACGATTGGCGTCGAGCCCTGTGCCAGCGATGCGGCCTTGCCGATAACCGGAACGAAGTTGCCCTTTGCATTCAGGTCCTTGAAGAATTCGAGGCCTTTCTTGCCAGCGGCTTCGCCTGGTTCTGCGCCAGCAGCAATACCGGCAGCGTGAACGCCGAGGATCGCTTGTGCCGAAACGCGCGGATCGCCAGCGAGCGAAACGGAATTGGCATAGTCGCTCTTAAGGAGGTCAGCCCAATCCTGCGGAGCGTCCTTGATGATGTCCTTGTTCACTTCGAAGGCCAGAACGCCGTAATAGTCGCCGTACCAGTAGCCTTCGGCATCCTTGGCGCTATCCGGAATTTCGTCCCAGGTCGAAACCTTGTAAGGCTGGATCAGGCCGTCTTTCTTGGCCGAGGTGCCGAAAGCAAAGCCGACGTCGATGACGTCCGGAGCCTGCGGGCCCTTATTGTCCTTGTTAGCCTTGATGGCTTCAATTTCATCGCCCGAACCGGCATCCGGGTTCAGTTCGTTGACCTTGAGGCCATACTTGTCCTTGAAGCTCTGAATGATTTCGCCATAGCCGCACCAGTCGTGCGGGAGTGCGATGGTGGTCAGTTCGCCTTCTGCCTTGGCTGCAGCGATCAGTTCGGCGGACGGCGCGGCAGCGGCGATGGAAACTCCGGCAACGGCGATAGCGGTCGAAAGCGACAGCAGACGCGCTGTATAGCTAAGCATTGTTTGACTCCCCTAATATAGGTCGACGAAAGCCCCCGGCCAATTCCGGAGCCCGCCTACCCGTTACCCGCCCGACATGACGGTTGGATGACAGTTTGCTGCTTGTCACAAATTGCCAACAGCAGAAAGTGAAACACGTTTTCAGTAGCTTAGCAATTCATCCCTGTGGGGAAGGGGCATTTTTATGACAAGAAATGTGACAGAAGTTTCGCGGTTGTCACATTTTGAACGGAAGCTGTTCCCGCTACGACAAGGATTTGCCTGCTCGCGGCGTGGTTGTGTTTTCCATCCCTTCAAACGAAAAAACCCGAAAGGCTTATGAACCTTTCGGGTTTCGTATGAAAGCTTAGGAGGATGCTTTCAGGGTGTCTTTTCCGATCCGCCGGATGGGTTAGTGCCCACCGCCGCCGCCACCGCCCGCTTGCTTGGGCTTGCGCAACAGGATGGCGCAGACGGCCAGCGAGCAGAACATCATCGTCAGGATGAAGAACACGTCGATGAAGGACAGGAGCGTCGCCTGTTGCCGGACCATGCCCGACAATTTGGCGATTGCGATGGTGGGGCCGTCGAGACCGGCGGCATTGTATTTCGCCGTCAGATTGGCGACCATCTGCTCGGCTTCCGCATTGCCCCAGCGCACATGTTCGGCAAGCCGGTCATAATGCATGTCGCCGCGGCGCGTCAGGATGGTGTTGATGACGGCAAGGCCGACAGCGCCGCCGAGGTTACGCGTCAGGTTGAAGAGGCCGGAGGCGTTCTTCAGCAGGGCAGGCGGCAGTGTGCCCAGCGCCAGATTGTTGATCGGCACCATGCACAGCATCAGCGAACAGCCGCGCAGGATCTGCGGGAGCAGCAATTCGTGGAAATCCCAGTCGGCGGTCAGGCCGGTGACCATCCACGTACCTGCGGCAAAGCCGAGGAAGCCGATCATCATCATCAGGCGCGGGTCCATGCGATTGGACAGGAAGCCCGCAACCGGCGCGGTCATGAACATGGCAAGACCGCTGACGAACAGCGCTTCGCCGATCTGCAACGCATCATAGCCGCGCACGCTGGCGAGATAGAGCGGATAGAGATAGGTGAGGCCGTAAAGCCCGACGCCCATGACGAAGGAAAACAGCGAGCCGAACGCGAAATTGACGTTCTTGAAGGCACGCAGATCCACGATGGGTTCTTCGGATGTGAAGGCTCGATAGAAGAACACGATGCCGCCGACCGTCATGACGATGGTCAGGATGAAGATGGCCTGATCCTGAAGCCAGTCGTTGCGCGGGCCTTCTTCCAGCACATATTCCATGGAGCCGAGGAAAGCAGCCATGCCGACAAGGCCCCACCAGTCGAACTTGCTCAGAAGCGAGCTGTCGCCTTCGTCGAAGTCGATCAGGTTCCAGGCGGCGATGGTGACCAGAATGCCGGGGCCGACATTGACCAGAAAAAGCCAGTGCCAGGAAAAGGCGTGGCTGAGATAGCCGCCGACTGTCGGGCCGATGGTCGGTGCAAGCGTGGCCACAAGGCCGATCATCGGCGAGACGATGGAACGCTTGGACGGCGGGAAGATGGTGAAAGCTGCCGCGAACACGCTGGGGATCATGCCGCCGCCGATGAAGCCCTGAATGGCGCGATAGACGATCATCTGATCGATGTTCGTCGCGGTGGCGCAGAGCATGCTGGCCAGTGTGAAGCCCGCCGCCGAAAGCGTAAACAGCACGCGCGTCGACAAGAGCCGCCCGAGGAAGCCGGACAGCGGGATCATGATGACTTCCGCGATCAGATAGGACGTCTGCACCCACGAGATTTCGTCGGAGCTGGCGCTCAGTCCTGCCTGAATTTCGGAAAGGGATGCCGAGACGATCTGGATGTCGAGAATCGCCATGAACATGCCGAAGACCATGGCCAGAAAGGCGACAGCCTTTTTGGGGTCGATGCGGTCATCCGCCGGGGCCATAGGCCCCATTGTCGTGTCTGCGGCCATGACGGCGCACTCCGGAATGAAGCATTTCCAGCAAAAGTGCGAAGCGGTTTTGCGTTGGATAATGCGTAAAAATAACGAGAGCGGTTCTGACGATTCCGTAAAACAGGAACCGCTCTGGAAGAGAAGGCGGCGCGGAACAAAAAAGCCGCGCCGCTGCTTATCCTTGCGACAGTCGTATCGTCGAACTGTTAGTTCGGCTTGTCTTCAGGGGCGGTACGCGTATCGATGTCCACCACAACGCTCAGACCTGCACGGATTTTGCCGGAGTCCAGCGCATCCTGCGGAATGGCGATACGGACCGGCACGCGCTGCACCACCTTGGTGAAGTTGCCGGTCGCGTTTTCCGGCGGCAGAAGCGAGAACACCGCGCCGGATGCCGGGGCAACCGAAACGACCTTGCCGTCAAACTTGGTACCGTCGATGGCGTCGACATAGATATGCGCCGTCTCGCCGGTCTTGATATGGGCGAGCTGCGTTTCCTTGTAATTGGCGTCGATATAGAGCTGACCGACCGGCACAAGTGCTGCGATCTTCTGACCGGCGGATACGAGGTCGCCCTTCTTGCCGGAGAGATTGCCGACCACGCCGTCAAACGGTGCGCGTAATGTAGTGAAGGCCAAATCACGGGCCGCTTTGTCACGAGCAAGTTCTAGCGATTTCGTGCCGCTGTCGGTTTCTTTATACTGCGCATTGAGAACGGCGATATTCGCCTTGGCAGAAGCGATCTGCGCATCGGCGCTTGCGACATTGGCGCGTGCCTGGTCGAGCGACGACTGGGCCGTGTCGAGATCGGCCTGAGCGACAAAACGCGTGTCGTGCAGTTTCTGCACGCGCGTCAAGGTGGACTGCGCATTGGTCAGGACGGCGCTTGCCGCCTGCTTCTGGGCTTCAGCCTGCTGCTCGGTAGCCTGGGCTGCGGTCGTCTGCGCGACGATGCGGGCCAGCGTTTCCTTTTGCGTGGAAAGCTTGGCTTCCGTCTCATCGAGTGCGATCTGATAATCGCCGGAATCAAGCTGGAAGATCACATCGCCAGCCTTGACATGCTGGTTGGCGACGACCGGAATATTGTCGATATAGCCCGTAACTTTCGGTGCAATGGACGCGATATCGCCCTGTACATAGGCGTCGTCGGTCGAAACCATGAAACGGCCTACGGTCCAATAATTATAGCCATACCAAAGGCCCGCGGCCACAGCGACGATCAAAACACCCGGCAGCACAACGCGCTTGCCGAAGCCCTTTTTCTCGCCACCTTTCACGGTTTCCTTATGCGGCGTCTCCTGTGGACGCGCATTGGGTACAGCGTGGGGCTGCGTTCTCTCGTTCTGCGGTGCATCGTTTGTCGCCGGAGCTTCGTCCGGCGTGAAGGCTTTGGCCGTCGGAAACTGGCGAATATCGGCCTGATCTACAGACTTCTTGGCAGTCATAGGAGAAACTTTCTGCACATCCAGTGGATTGAACCGCTCGGTTCGATGTTGACATAATCCAATAAGATGCGCATATCAAGTGATATCGAACCGCTCGGTTCGAAAAAAGTATAAGAGTTTAGTGATATGAAGCCCGAACGGCATACCGAAGGAAGCCCCGATACGCTCACCACGCCTGATCTGGATCGGCATGATGCGGGTGAAGTTGCGGCCAATTTCGTCAAGACGGGCTCAAAATCCGAAAAGCTGGCAAAGTCCGAAAAGTTCAAAGCCAGTACGCTCGCATGTGCGCCTGAAACCGAATGCGGACGCACGCGGCTTGGCGCCGGTCAGGACCCCGCAAAGCGCAGCCAGATACTGGAAGGCGCGCAAAGCGTATTCCTGCGCATGGGCTTCGACGCTGCCAGCATGAACGATATTACCCGTGAAGCGGGCGTGTCGAAGGGCACGATCTACGTCTATTTTAACAGCAAGGAAGACCTGTTCGTCGCTTTGTGCGAACACTACCGCCACACCATGTTCAGCACCCTGATCGGCAAGCTGGACAATGGTTTCTCCAATCGCGAGGAACTGACGGAGTTCGGTATTGCGCTGGTGACGTTGATTACGTCTTCGACCGCCATTCGCGCGCAGCGCATCGTTCTGGGCGTCAGCGAGCGCAAGCCGGAGCTTTCCGCCCGTTTCTATGACCGGGGTCCGAAGCGCAGTCTGGTCGCCATGGCCGTCTATCTGGAGAAGATGATCGAGGATGGCGTTCTGGAGCCGTTCGACGTCGATCGGGTCGCCTACCAGCTCTCCGATTTGTTTCTGGCCGGGCTTTATCGCCCGCGTCTCTTCGGTGTGATTGCCGACGAGCCATCAGACGAAGCCATCCGCAAAAATGTGGAAACGGCGGTGGATTTCTTCTTCAGGGCTTACGGCAAGACTAGTTAAGGGCGTATTTGTTCCAATTGGGAACAAGCTTTTTGAAACTGTGCCTTATTTTCACTCTGTTCTTGTGTGTAACAACTTGCGGCACAATAATTGCGAGTTGCCATGAGGCGTATTTTTTTTGTCACTTATAAACAATTAAGCAGTTTGTCGGGCGCGATTCGAAACATAGTCGCCAGCAGGACATAAGGCGACGGACCGAAAGCTTAAGCGGCTTGATTCTTAAGGATATTTCGCATGACTCTTGACCTGATTCATTTTCCAAATTTCAAGAAGACTTTTTTCGGAGCAGCATTTCAGAGCGATACGCTCACACTTTTGACCCGCATCCGCGATGAAGTCGGCTGCCGGCACATCATGCACGCCTATCGTGGCCGCATGAATGAGTGTGCCAAGCTCAATTCCAACGATCTGACGCTGGTGATGACCGTTCCGACCGCCTGGTCGGCGCGCTATTCGACGAAGAACTATTTCGCCATTGATCCGATCTTCCAGGAAGATGCGCCCTATTTCTCCAACGACGGCAGCGGTATCGTGCATGATCTGCA
Organism: Ochrobactrum sp. RH2CCR150; assembly: GCA_014138095.1. Taxonomy (GTDB): domain Bacteria; phylum Pseudomonadota; class Alphaproteobacteria; order Rhizobiales; family Rhizobiaceae; genus Brucella; species Brucella gambitense. The sequence continues at coordinate 44,511 of JACGXE010000023.1, read as the reverse complement.
GGAAGACGCCAATATCTGCCCATCGGTTGCGGAACTGCTGCAGGACGCTGAAAAGCACGGGCTCGGCAATATTTTCATTGCTGTTTCCGCGCGCAATCCCAAAGGCGCTTCCGGCTGCACGCTGTTCTCGTTCGAGATCGACAAGGACGAGGATCGTGAGCAATTTGTGACCAAGCTGCGTCCGCGTCTGCTCAGCGTGTCTGGCGTGATCCACAATGCGTTGTGCGGCCATAAGGACGCCAGCTCGGTGGCAAGCCTGCTCACACCGCGCGAGGTGGATTGCCTGCGCTGGGCGGCCAATGGCAAGACCGACGGCGAGATCGCTGATATTCTCAGCATCGCCCGCTGGACGGTGGTGACCTATCTGCAAAACGCGAAAATCAAGCTGAATTGCTCCAACCGCACGTCGGCTGTGGCGACCGCTCTGTCGCTTGGCATTATTGAAATGCCGGGCACTGAGCATCTTATGTAATTCAGCAATTGCCGGCTCGGTGACGGGCCGGTCAAGATGCGTCCGGATAGACCGGAAGCGCTGACTATTTTGATTTACTTTGTTTTACTAATTGCATTTTCAAACGCGGGGCGCCCAGCCCCGCTGGAAATAAACTAGCCGCTTAAACTGCTTGATGACACCGGATGCGTTTGCTCGCGTCCGGTGTCATTTTTCAAGCCCGCATTGTCCCGCGCAAAACCGCTTCGCACTTTTGCTGGAAATGCTTTAAGCCCGCTTCTTCAGGGGCAGTCTGGCTTCGCGGAAAGCGTTTCGCAGGCGCGCCGTGTTGTTTGCGGGGTCCTGATCTGCGTCTTCAAAGGTGATGTGGTTCAACTCCACGCCAGCCGTTTTGTCCGTCAGGATCAGGCGGAAATAGGCATAGACGCCCTGATTGCGGAATTCCATATCCAGCACGACAGAAGGTGGTGATTGCCAGTCGCAGCGATAGTCGCCGCCATGGCCTAGTTCCAGCGTACCGGGAAAGAAATAAAGCTCTGTCGCAGAGCTGACAACATCTGCAATATTGGCAAAAAGCTCGCAGCGGATGAAGGCAATGTAATCAGCTGGATCGACGAGACGCAGCTCCGTCACCACTTCATGCAGGTTCTCGGCGATGATCGCTTCACGTTCGTTGGAAAATTGCAGACTCTTCATCGTGTCACCATCGATCGTTGAGAACAGGCCAATAATATTTGGGAATAGGGCAAAGTCATAGCTATACCATTAGTGTACTGTATGCCGCGTATTGATGATGCGGATGAGTTCGGCAACGGCTTTATAGAATTCCGGTGCGATCATCTGGTCGACATTCACCTGTTTATAAAGTGCGCGCGCCAGAGGCACGTCCTCGAAGACTGGTATCGAGTGCTGGGCGGCCACTTCTCTTATCTTGAGCGCGATCAGATCCTGCCCCTTTGCAACGACGACCGGTGCGGCGTCTTCGTTCGGCTTGTAGCGCAGTGCTACGGAGAAATGCGTCGGATTTGCGACAATCAACGTGGCGGTCGGCACGGCGCTGATCATACGGCGGCGGGCGCGATCACGTCCCAGTGAGCGCAGGCGCGATTTGACAAGTGGATCGCCTTCCGACTGTTTCAGCTCGTCTTTGACTTCCTGCCGCGTCATGCGCAGTTCCTGCCGCCAGTGGATGCGCGACCAGGCAAGGTCGAAGGCCGCGATGGCTGTAATGGCCAGCACATTGGCGACCAGAAGGCGCACCATGTTTTCACGCAGGAATTCCGGCAGGGCGCTCGGTTCGGTCGCAACTGCATCCGTGAACAGGCTGTTGCCCTGAAAGAAGACGATGAACACGATGAGGCTGGCGGCGAGAAACTTTGCCACCGATTTCAGAAATTCCACCTGACCGCTGCGCCCGAAAATGCGCTGCCATCCCTTGAGCGGCGAAATGCGCGAAGCCTGCGGGCGAATGCGCTCGCCGACAATGCGTGGCGCGTTCTGGAAGACCGATGAGGCGATGCCTGCCAGCGGAATGATGATGAAGACGGGGACGAGTGCTGCGCCAACAGCCAGCGCCAGTACGCTGAACAGGCGGCTTGCGTCTTCCGCGCTGTTGAGAACCCAGTCCTCGGGACGGTCGATCAGTTCGCGCAGGAACATGGCAAGCTTTGTCGTGGCGGGAGCGGCGACAAAGACGGCGATGACCAGAAACGAGGCGACGCCAGCGAGGATCGGCGTTTCGCGGGAGAAGGGCATGTTGCCCTTGTCCAAAGCGTCGCGGATCTTCTGCTCGGTCGCTTCTTCTGTTTTGCTTTCCTTATCGGTATCGTCCGCCATGCGTCACACCGGCCTCAGGCAGAAGCTTCGTTCGCGTCGAGGGTGATGATGCCGCGCTCGGAAAGATCAATGGCAATGCGCGAAATCGTGCGGCGTGCGTCGGCGATATTCTGGGCAGTGATATTGCCCTGCTCGGCGCCAAGCTCCGTTTCGACCATGCGGCGGCCACGGGTGGAGAGCGAGGACAGAACGAGTTCCTGAAGCTTCGCGTCTGCGCCACGCAGCGCCGTTGCGATCTGTTCGGTCTGCACTTCATCGAAGAGCAGCAGGCGCGCGCGTTGCGACAGGCGCTCGATATCTTCGAAGGTGAAGAGCTTGGCCTTGATGCGATTGAGATCGTCGCGGTTGAGATCCTCAAGGCTTGCCATCAGTTCTTCCATCTCGCTCTTGTCGAGCTGATTGAAGATATTGGCAATCTGGCCGTGATGGGCTTTGACCGGACCGGAATCGCTGCGGCCCAGAAGATCGCGGCGCAGCACATCTTCCAGCAGCTCGGCTGCGGCGGGCGCGACATTGCCGATATGCAGCGAACGCTGGACCACGGCATTGCGCAGTTGCGGCGGCAAGGCGACAAACAGGCGCGCGGCAAGGTCTGACGGCAATTTGGAGACGATAAAGGCGATGATCTGCGGATGCTGGTCGGCCAGATAGGCTTGCAGGCTGTCGACCGGCAGGCGACCCAGCTGCACCCAGACCGATTCCTGCACCAGCTGCGGCTGCACGCGTTCTTCGAACACGGCATCCACTTCTTCCTGTGGCAGCGTATCGCGCAGCAAGCCTTCGAAGCGTTGCCCGGCTTCCGAAACCGGCGCGCCCTCGGCGAACGAGTCCTCGAACTCCTTCACGAGCTGTTCGAAATCCAGCGGCGAGATCGGGTCCAGCGTGCGGGCATGACCGGCAAGCTTGCGCAGATCCTCGGCGCTGAAATGCTTGAGAAGGCGTGACGCAGCCGGGCGGCCGATGGCCACAAGAATGGCTGCTGCCTTTTGCGCGCCGCTCAGCGTATCGATGATGCCGCTGGCGCTTTCTTCAGCGAGGTTTTGCTGCTCTTTGTCGGTCATGGAGATGTCCGGGCCGTTCCGTTACTTGCCGATGATTTCGGTGAGGCTGACGCCGAAACGCGAAGAATCGTCTTCGAGCACGATGACTTCACCGCGTGCGATCACGCGTCCGTTCACGACGATATCGACCGGATCACCGATCTGCTTGTCGAGGGTGATCACCGCGCCGCGACCGAGCTTCATCAGATTGGCCACCGGCATGGTCGTGCCGCCGAGAACCACCTGCACATCAACGGGAATACCCATGATGAGTTCGAGATTGGGCTTGGAAGCACCTTTCTGTGCGCTACGCGGCTTATCTTCGCGCAGTTCCTCGATGGCTTCGTCCAGTTCCTGCTGCATGTTCTTGTCCTTGTTGTCAGCGCTCATGCCTGCCCCGCAATTTCAACGGTTGCCTTGCGGACCGCGCGATGCACGAACACCGGCAGCGCATTCTTTTCTTTTTGCTCGACGACTGGTTCGCGGTTGCGAACGGCACTGTCGGCGACGGTGCGCGCTTCGCGCATGTCGCGGGTCAGCGCCTTGCGCAAGCGGTTCAGCTCTTCGATGGCTTCTTCCATCTCGCGACGCACGCGCTGCGTTTCGCCAAGGCGGGCTTCCAGCTTCACATTCTCGTCGACAAGATCGGTGCGCTCGCTCTGGATCGCCTTCACGGCGCGTTCCAGACCATTGGAGGCAGCCGCGACGCGCAGCGCCAGCACCTTGCCGAGCTTGATCGTTTCATTGGCCTTGCGACCGACCACGATCAGCGCGCCCAGCGAAGCAAGAGCCATCAGCGTGGAAAGAATATTAGCCAGCAACAAGCTCATCGATGAAATCCTCTTCCTGATTGACCGGGTCGCCGACCTTGACTGTGAAATGAATGCCCGACTTGCCGAGCGAGCATTTGAAAAGCTGCTGGTTGCCAGCGCGCAGACGCACCTGCTCCATGGCGTCGGCAGGCAGCTTCAACACCTGTCCGATTTCCAGTTTGGACAGCGCGTCCAGCGTCATCGAACCTTGCTGAATAAAGGCTTCAAGCTCGATGCGGGCGCGGCTGACTTCATTGCGCAGTTTCTTGGCCCAGGTCGGATCGGCCTGATTCATGGGGCGGCGCAGAAAAGCGGCGACGGCGTCCTGCATCGGCTTGTGGGTGCTGCGTGGCAGCAGAAGATGCACCTGTCCGGTCTTGCCTGCAGCCGTCACATCGATCCGGCAGGCGAAAAGACGCGAGCGTTCGAAATTGGTGCGGTCGAATTCAGCGATGTCGACGCATTCGCCGGCGGCGAACATCGACTGCGCGCTACCCACCCAGCCCGACAGGGCGCCCGTATTGAACACCTGATCCAGCGCACCGGCGAGATGACCGGCGAGAAGGGCGGAAATCTTGTGTTCGACCATGCCGAACGGGCGCTCGACGTCAACATTGCCGAGATTACCCTGTGCGCCATACATGGCTTCGATGATCGAGAAGACCAGCGGCGCATCCACAGTCAGATAAAGTGTCGAGCCCCAGCGTTCCACCTTGAGCGGCGCAATGATGGCTGCGCTGTCGAGAATGGCGGAGAAAGCCGCGTCGTCCGCGCTTTCCACCGCACCGGTCTCAACTTCAAAAGCCGCTGCGCAACCATGCTTCAAGCGCTCGCAGAAATGCGTGGAGGCATCCTTGAACACATGGGCAAGCGACTTCAGATCGTCGCCGGACAATCCGGCTGCGCGCAGCAGATTGTCGGCCAGCACGTCATTCTTGCGGTGTTGTTCCGACGTGGTCGCTTCAAGGGTCGATTCGGGGGCCGTTTCGGACGTTGTCATCTTATGCGGCCTGCTGTGTCGGCGCGCTCGCCATGGTCTCCTGCTCGACCACATCGATGGTCGGGCGGTCGTAAGCGGAGATGGTCTTGCGTCCGTATTCCACGGCGATCTGTGGCAGCGAGCCGTTCATATAGGCAAGCAGCGTCTGCTTCACGACGACATAAAGACGGTTCTTCTTCTCGCGGGTCGATTTGATCTTCGTCGCGATGGGGCCGACAACACCGTAGGAAAAGAAGATACCGGCGAAGGTGCCGACAAGGGCCGCACCGATCAGGTGACCGAGCACTTCCGGCGACTGGTCCAGCGCGCCCATGGCCTTGATAACGCCGAGAACAGCGGCAACGATGCCAAGCGCTGGCAGGGCTTCCGAGATCGTGACCATGGCCTGATAGGGCTTCAGCTTGTCGCGGGCGATGGTGTGGATTTCCTCGTCCATCAGCGCTTCGATTTCGTGCGAGCGCACATTGCCGACAATGATGAGGCGGCAATAATCGCAAATGAAGTGGGTGAGATCTTCGTTTTTCAGAACACTCGGATAGGCCTGAAAGATCGGCGATTCCTTGGGATTGTCGATATGGACTTCGACTTCATTGCGCGACTTGGCGCGCAATTCTCGCATCAGGCTGTAGAGCAGGCCCAGAAGGTCGAGATAATCGCGCTGCTTGGGCACGGCGTTGCTGAACGCTTCCATGCAGGCGCGGCCGGTATCCTTCACCAGCGAAAACGGATTGGCAACGAAGAACGTGCCGAGCGCCGCGCCCAGAATGATGACGAATTCCCAAGGCTGGATGAGCACGCTGACATGTCCGCCCATGGCGATAAAGCCACCCAGCATACAGCCCAGTGTGATGGCGAGACCAATGATAATGCCCAAAGCCCGAGACTCCCGCAGAATAGTTCGTTGAATCAAACATAGGCAGCGCGGCTTGCGCGAAACTTGCCGATGATCGCCCGACGGTCACCGAGCTTCATCAGCTTCGGACAAGCTTGGTCTCGCATAAAGGATGGAACTATCAGCAGGGGGTTATGCACATGGTCGATACGATGACGAGCTATCGCCTGATCGCGTCGGATATGACGCGGTCTTTGCAGCGCGTTTCGAAAGAACCGGTAGTGTCTCGGGAAACAGCGTATTTCCAGGAAAACATCGGCAATGTGAAATCGATCGACGATTTCATGTCGGATACCCGTCTTTTCAATTATGCGATGAAGGCGTTCGGTCTGGAAGACATGGCCTATGCCAAGGCCTTCGTGCGCAAGATTCTGACAGAAGGCGTCACCAGCGATGACGCCATGGCCAACAAGCTGACCGACAAGCGGTACAAGGAATTCGCGACCGTTTTCGACTTTGCGGGCAAGGGCGCCGAGGCGACCCAAAGCACCGATGTGCAGCAAGGTGTCGTGGACAAATATCTGCGCCAGACACTTGAGACCGAAGCGGGCGGGCAGAACGAAGGCGTGCGTCTGGCGCTCTATTTCGAGCGCAAGGCTTCGAACATCACCAATGCCTATGAAATCCTCGGCGACAAGGCTTTGCTGACCACCGTGCAGACGATTTTCGGCTGGCCTGCGACCATGTCGAATGCTGATGTCGACAAGCAGGCGAAGATGCTTGAGGCCAAGATCGACTTTTCCAAAATGTCTGATCCCGATTACGTGTCGAAACTCATTTCGCGCTTCACAGCCATGTATGAAATGAACAATCCGACTGCGAGCAGCCCGGCGTCAATCGCCTCGTTGCTGCTCGGCAGCGCGTCATCGGTTGGCATATCGACCGATATTCTTACCACCTTGCAGAGCTTCAAGCCGGGCGGTCGCTGATCCATGCAGAATAATTCGATCTATGTCGGGCTTTCCTCGCTCATTACGCTTGAACGGCGAATGGATTCGATTGCCCAGAATGTCGCCAATGTTTCCACCGTCGGTTTCCGGGGTGAGGGCACCAAGTTCGATTCGATTGTCTCGAAAAAGGCAAGCGACGATGTGAGCTTTGCCAGCGCGGGCAAGAGCTATATCCGCACGGAGCCCGGCCCGTTGGTCAAGACGGACAACCCGCTCGACATTGCCGTCAAGGGTGATGCGTGGCTGTCGCTCAACACACCGCAGGGCCAGATTTACACCCGCGACGGGCGTATGAAGATGCTTGCGACCGGCGAGCTGGTTTCGATGATGGGCTATTCGGTGCTCGATGTTGGCGGTGCGCCGATGATGCTCAATCCGGATGGCGGTGCGCCCAAGATTTCCGCCGATGGCGCGGTTTACCAGAATGGCGCGCAGATCGGTTCTCTTGGCCTTTATTCCATTCCCGCCGATGCCGAGCTGAAATATGCGGGCAATTCCGGCGTGATTCCCAACAAGGCTGCAACGCCGGTATTCGACGATAATAGTGTCGGCGTCGTGCAGGGCATGATCGAAGGCTCGAATGTCGACGCCATGACGGAGATGACGCGTCTCATCAGCGTCAGCCGCGCCTTTGAGCAGGTCAATAATCTTTTGACCCAGCAGGAAGCGACCGTGTCTGACGCCATCAAGACGCTGGGCTCCAAAAACGGATGACGCCAGATCTACCGCTCGCGCGGCTTGCCGCCTTTGCCCGTCAACAGGCCGTGGAGCCGAAGCCCTTATCCGGCATCGGCGGCACGGTCAGCGATGTGTCACGCTCGGCTATCGCCGTGCGGGGGCTGTCGCGCGATGCGCGGCTTGGCGATGCGGTAGCGATCAGGGCCGCGAACGGCACCAGTCTGGCGGAAATCATCCGCGTTGCGGACAGGCAGGTTCTCGTAAAACCCTTCGATGACCGGATCATTCCCTCATTGGGGGCCGCGGTGTTCGAGGAAGGTCAGCTCAGCATCCGTCCAGCGCTCGAATGGCGCGGGCGGGTGCTCAATGCGCTGGGGCAGGCGATTGACGGCAGGGGCGCGCTTCTGCCCGGTCCGCGTCCGATGGCGTCTGAAAATCTGGCGCCGGCCGCGCTGCGCCGGGGCCGTGTGGATCGCGGCCTTCGCACCGGCGTTGACGTGATCGACATTTTCACGCCGCTTTGCTTCGGCCAGCGCATCGGCATTTTTGCCGGTTCCGGCGTCGGCAAATCCACGCTGCTGGCCATGATGACGCGTGCTGCCGATTTCGACACGGTGGTGCTGGCGCTGACCGGCGAGCGCGGACGCGAAGTGCGCGAGATGCTGGAAGAAACCATGGCCGGCCATCTCGACAAGACCGTCACCGTCGTGGCAACCGGCGATGAAAGCCCGATGATGCGCCGTCTCGCACCCAACACGGCGACGGCCATTGCGGAATATTTCCGCGATATCGGCCAGAATGTCCTGCTGATTGTCGATTCCGTCACACGCTTTGCCCATGCGGCGCGCGAGGTGGCGATTGCAGCGGAAGAACCACCAGTTTCGCGCGGTTATCCGCCGAGCGTGTTCAGCCAGCTGCCGCGACTTCTGGAGCGTGCAGGGCCGGGCAGCGCCGATTCAGGCGGCAGTATTACCGGCATCTATTCGGTGCTCGTCGATGGTGACGATCATAATGATCCGGTATCCGACACCATACGCGGCACGCTGGACGGCCATATCGTGCTCGACCGTACGATTGCAGCGCTGGGGCGCTTTCCGGCGGTTGATGTGCCGGGTTCGGTTTCGCGTCTCGCCAAGCACAACTGGACGGCCGAACAGCGCAAGCTCGTCAGCCAGCTTCGCAGCATGGTGGCCCGCTTCGAGGAAACGCGCGATCTGCGCGCCATTGGCGCGTATCAAAAGGGACATGACGGAATTCTCGATCAGGCGGTTGATCTCGTTCCGCGCATCTATGATGCCTTGCAGCAATCCCCCGAGACACCGCGTTCAGACGATCCCTATCAGAAACTCGCCGCCGCGTTGCGCGGGGAAAAACAGGCATCCAATCCATGATGACGGGCAACAAGAACCGACGCAAAAACGCCGAAGAAAAGATTCTGGCCGATCTGGAAGCGGAAGTGGAATCTGTCGCCGCGCAAGAGGGGGGCAAGCGACCGCATAGCAAGGTCGACCGCTATCTGAAGATTGCGGCGGTTACGCTGGCTGCCGGTTGCGCCATGCTGCCTTTCATCACCTATCTCCAGCGTATCGAGCTTGCGCCAGCCGAGAAGGCGGAACGCAAGATCATCGATCCGCTGGACCGTTCGGAACAGAAGACGGTGCGCCGCTTTCCGTCCTTTCGCCCCTCGGATCGTGTTGCCCCCAGTGCGGATATCGACAACACCATGACCGGCTCGGTCATGTCCAACGGCAAGGGCCTGCCGGGCACCGGCGCTGGCACTGGCGGCGAGGGCGGCGGTGACGGACAGGCTTTCCCGAAGCCGGTCTTTGCGCTGCGCGAAGTCGTTGGCGGCATGGCGATGATCGAGGATACGTCTGGCTACTGGTTCGTGGAAAAGGGATCGCTGCTGCCGGATGGCAGTCGTCTTGTTTCCATCGGTCAGGGCTCTGGAACCTGGCAATTGACCACGTCGTCGGGCGACGTGATTGAAATGCGGAGGTAAGGCAGTAGGGCAGTAAGGGAATAGGGGAGTATGTTGGCCTTGCGCTATCAGCATTCTTTCTGACGCAACGATATACCATTCCCAAAAAACATATTCCCTCACTCCCCTATTCCCCTACTCCCTTAACCCCCGCAAGCTTGACGCAAGTTCCGCCCCGTAAATTAACGAACGGTAAAGGCGGGAAACTCCATGAGCTCCATTCATCTTTTCGATCTGGCCGCAAGGCAAGTGCAGTGGCTGTCGGTTCGGCAGGCGACTGTCGCTGGCAATGTCGCCAATGCGAACACGCCGGATTTCAAGGCGCGCGACGTTCAGCCCTTCGCCGATGTGCTGGACAAGACGCAGCTCACCATGGCTGCGACCAGTCCGCAGCATCTTGAAGCCGAAGCAAACGGCATCGCGGGCGCACGCCTGCGCCCCGACGACATCACCGAGGAAACCCATTCGGGCAATACCGTCGATGTCGAGCAGGAAATGATGAAGGCAGGCGAGATTTCCCGCGAATATTCGCTCAACACCAGCATCGTCAAAGCGTTCCATCGCATGATGCTGTCGGTCGCGAAGGGATAATCCATGTCTTCCGACGCCCTGCAGAATTCACTGAAGATCGCAGCCTCGGGCCTTTCGGCCCAGTCGACACGTCTGCGCATCGTTTCGGAAAACATCGCCAATGCCCAGTCGACGGGCAAGACGGCGACCGACGATCCCTATCGCCGCAAGACGGTTTCTTTCCGCACCGAGCTGGAACACGGCACGGGCGCTGCAGAAGTGCGCGTGGCCGAAGTGGGCAAGGACACCTCGCCCTTCGTCGAACAATACGATCCGAGCCATCCCGCCGCCGACGAGCGCGGCTATGTCCGTTACCCGAACGTCAACATGGTCGTCGAAATGGCGGACATGCGTGAAGCCAACCGTTCTTATGAAGCCAATTTGCAGGTCGTCAAGCAGGCGCGTGAGCTGATCTCGATGACCATCGATCTCCTGAGGAGCACATAATGTACGACTCGATCATGAGCATTTCGGCGCGCAATGCCCTGTCGCGCCTTTCCGAAACCGTCGCCGAGAATGGCGTCGGTTCTGCCGCTTCCACGACTGCGCCACAGGCTGTTCCGACAGCGCCTGGCGCGTCCTTCGGCGATGTGCTGTCGCAGATGACGGATTCGGTCGGCCAGAAATTGCAGGCGGCGGAAGCCACCTCCATTCAGGGCATCAAGGGCAATGCGCCGGTGAACGAGGTGGTCAGCTCGGTCATGGAAGCAGAGCAGTCGCTTCAGACGGCAATCGCGATCCGCGACAAGATCGTGCAGGCATACCTCGAGATCAGCCGTATGTCGATTTAAAGCATTTCCAGCAAAAGTGCGAAGCGGTTTTGCGTCGGATAATGCGTAAAAACAAATGGTTAGAACGGCTTCGACGATACCGTTTCAACTGAACCGCTTCATCCCGCATACGCTCAGCAGATCAAGGACGCGCCATGAAAGCCCTGACGATTGCCGCAACCGGCATGAACGCCCAGCAGCTCAATCTGGAAGTGATCGCCAACAATATCGCCAATATCAATACAACGGGCTTCAAGCGCGCGCGTGCCGAATTTTCGGATCTGCTCTACCAGTCCGAGCGCACGGCAGGCATCCCCAACCAGGCCAATGAGAGCATTGTGCCCGAAGGCGCGCTGGTTGGCCTCGGCGTCCAGACGGCAGCCGTGCGCAACCTGCATATTCAGGGCAGCTTCAACCAGACCGGAAATCCGTTCGATCTGGCGTTGACCGGGCAGGGCTGGTTCCAGATCCAGAGCCCGACGGGCGAAACGCTCTATACCCGCGCTGGCGCATTCAACAAGAATGCCGACGGCCAGATGGTGACGCTCGACGGCAATATCGTGCAGCCGGGCATCGTGGTTCCGGAAAATGCGCTCGAAGTGACCGTCAGCGACACCGGACAGGTCTTCGCGAAGGTGCAGGAGCAGAACGGTATCCAGATCAACCAGATCGGCCAGCTTCAGCTTGCGAATTTCACCAATGAAGCCGGTCTCGAACCGCTGGGTGACAATCTCTATCGCGAAACGGAAGCATCGGGCGGGCCGTTGGTCGGCGATCCGGGCGATCCGGGTTTCGGTTCGATCAAACAGGGCTATCTGGAAGCATCGAATGTCGATCCGGTGAAGGAAATCACCGATCTGATTACGGCGCAGCGCGCCTATGAAATGAATTCCAAGGTCATTCAGGCCGCCGACGAAATGGCGGCGACCGTATCGAAGAACATGCGCTAACGGTGATCGCCATGAAACGCGCCAAGGAAAATGACATCAAAGCCCGGCCCCGGTTCAGACGCGCCGCACTGGCGGTTGCCGGAGCGGCCGGTCTTGCAGCTGCTGCGATTTCAGGGGCTTCCGCCACTGACCGCATCGCTTTCGTCGTGCCTTCGGCGACCGTTTATCCCGGGCAAGTCGTCAGTAATGTCGCGCTGGTCGAGAAGAAGTTCTACATCAGCGCCCCTGCCGCGCAGCAATATGTGCTTTCGGTCGATCAGGCAGACGGCAAGGTCGCGCGCAAGACGCTGATCGCCGGCAAGCCGATCCTCGTTGCCGCCCTTTCAGAGCCGTCGCTGGTCAAGCGCGGCGTGCCGGTGACGATGGTGTTCGATTCCGGTGTCATGACAATTACCGCCGTCGGCATTCCGCTCGAATCCGGCGCGGCAGGCGATTTCATCAAGGTACGCAACAGCGACAGCGGCGTCATCGTGCCCGGCACGGTGCAGGCTGATGGCCGTATTCAAGTGGGGATGCGGTGAGAAAAACCTGGGCTACGCTGATCGCCATTCTGGCTCTCGCGCTTCAACCCGTTGCGGTTTTGGCGGATGAGTCGGCCAAGAACGTGAAGGATTTCGGCAGTGCCGTGGAAGCGGATGCCGATTGGCTGGGTGCTGGCGGCGATCCGTCCAAGATGGCCTATGCGGAGCTTGGCCGTGGCAGCGCTGTGGCGCGCCTCAAGGATATCGCGACCATTCAGGGCGTGCGTGAAAACCAGCTTGTCGGTTACGGTCTGGTGATCGGTCTCAAGGGTACGGGCGACAGCCTGCGCAATTCGCCTTTCACCGAACAGTCCATGCGCGCCATGCTCGATAATCTCGGCATCAATGCGCCGCGTAACTCCACGCGTTCGAAGAATACCGCTGCCGTCATCGTTACCGCCAATCTGCCCGCCTTTGCCGGTTCCGGCTCACGTATTGATGTGACGGTTTCGTCCATTGGCGATTCCACCTCATTGCAGGGCGGCACGCTGGTCATGACGCAGCTGATGGGCGCGGACAATCAGATCTACGCTGTCGCGCAGGGCAATATGATTGTCTCCGGCTTTACCGCCGAAGGTGATGCAGCTTCCGTCACGCAGGGCGTACCGACATCGGGCCGCATTCCAAACGGCGCGCTCGTCGAGCGCGAGGTTGCCGGAAACTTCGGCAAGGACAGTGAGATGATCGTCGAGCTGCGCGATCCCGATTTCACGACTGCCGTGCGCACTGCCGACACGATCAATATTTTTGCCAAGCGTCGCTATGGTCGCGGCGTGGCGCTGGCGCGCGATGCCAAGACGATCCGCCTGTCGCGTCCGAAAAATGTGCCAGCCGCGCGCTTCCTCGCGGAGCTGGAAGGCCTGCCGATCACCACGGATGAAGTGGCGCGTGTGGTCGTTGACGAACGGACCGGCACCGTCGTCATCGGTTCGAAGGTGCGCATTTCCAAAGTGGCGATCAGCCATGGCAGCCTGACGGTGCGCGTGACGGAAACGCCGATGGTTGTGCAGCCTGAACCGTTCAGCGACGGCGTGACGGCGATGGAGCCGAACACCGATATCGCCGTCAACCAGCCGAATGCCAAGATCGGGATTCTGACCGGCGCCAATCTGGAAAATCTGGTCAAGGGTCTCAACCAGATGGGCGTGAAGCCGACGGGCATCATCGCCATCCTTCAGGCGATCAAGTCGTCCGGCGCGCTTCACGCGGAACTGGTGGTGCAATGATGAAGCCGGGGATGAGAGCGGGCATGATGGTGAAACAGGCAATCCGCTGCGGTTCGGCTCTGGCGCTCCTTTTTGCGAGCGCCTTGCCGGCGTTGGCCCAGGAAGCGGCACAAACTGCCGCGCAGCCAGCCGTGCAGGCAAATGCGCAGCCTTCTGCGACGCCAACCTCCATGCCGCCTGCAAATCTCGGCAATCTGGATGAAATCCGCAAATATTGCGGCAATATCGACAATCAGGCGGCCGATGCCCGCTATTCGTTGCAGGCCAAGCAGCTCACCGACCTCAAGGCCGAGGTCGACGAGCGGATGCAGGCGCTGGAAGAAAAGCGCAAGGAATACGAGATGTGGCTGAAGCGCCGCGACGACTTCGTCAGCAAGGCGCAGGATTCGCTGGTCGACATCATCTCCAAGATGAAGCCCGACGCGGCGGCAGCCCAGATGGCGATGATCGGCGATGAGGCCGCAGCTGCCTTGATCCTCAAGCTCAATCCGCGCGTTTCGAGCATCATCCTCAATGAAATGCCGCCAGACAAGGCGGCGAAGCTTGCGCGCATTATCGTCGGCTCGCAGCGCACAACGACCCCGCCGCCAGCGGCGAAGGACCAGCGCGCCCAGGCGCAAACCGGGAATACGGTGCAATGACAGGAAGCATGAACAAGACCATTTTCGCCGCCACCGTTCTGGCGCTTCTGGCCGGTTGCGCCATGAAGCCGGAAGAAATCGGTCGTGCGCCGGACCTGTCGCCGGTCGCCGCCAATCTCGGCATGCAGAACAATCCGCAATATAACGGTTATCCATCGCGTCCGGCCAAGCCGGATTATTCGCTGTGGAACCAGCGCTCGACCAATTTCTTCAAAGATCCTCGCGCTGCCGAGCCCGGCGATGTCCTGACCGTCATCATCTCCATCAATGATCGCGCCAATCTCGACAACAAGACCGACCGCGAGCGTGTGTCGAAGGGCATTTATGGTGCTGGCGGTTCGTTCGCGACCAGCAGCAGCACCGGCGCCGGTGCTGGCGGCGACATGGACGGCTCCATCAACACCCATTCGGACACCTCGGCCAAGGGCAAGGGCACAATCAAGCGCAGTGAGGATATCAGTCTTCAGGTTGCGGCTATCGTCACCGACACCTTGCCCAATGGCAACATGATCATTCGCGGTTCGCAGGAAGTGCGCGTCAACAACGAGCTGCGTGTGCTGAATGTCACGGGTGTTGTGCGTCCGCGCGACATTTCCGGCTCCAACACCATTTCCTACGACAAGATCGCCGAGGCCCGCATTTCCTATGGCGGTCGCGGACGGTTGAGCGAGGTGCAGCAGCCGCCTTACGGCCAGCAGATCCTCGATCAGGTTTCGCCTTTCTGACCTTTTGTTTCCATGCATATCCCAATTTTCGGGATGTGCTTCAAAGTTGAGCATCGATGAGCGACACGGCACTGGACAAGAATGACGGCAAGGCGAAGGGCTCCATGATGGGGCTGCTGGCGGCTGTCGTTGCTCTTACAGCTATCGCCGCCGGTGGCGGCTGGTATCTGGGCGGGATGATTTCCGCCGACCAGCAGGCAACCGCCAAGACTACGGGTAAGGAAGACAAGCCGAAGCCGGGCGATTTCGAATCGCGTTCCATCGGCGCGGTCGTGCCGTTGAAGCCAATTGTCACCAATCTCGGCATTCCGCAGAACACCTGGGTACGGCTGGAGGCCTCGTTGGTCGCCAAGCCCGGTCATGAAATCCCGGCGGCCATGGCAGCCAATGTCGGCGATGATTTCCTGAGCTTCCTGCGCAGCGTCAATCTCATGCAATTGCAAGGCGCGGCAGGACTTGCCTATCTGCGCGCCGATCTCGAAGAACGCGCCCGCCTGCGCTCGGAAGGCGCGGTGGACCGGGTCTTTATTTCGGCACTGGTCGTAGAATGAAAAAACTCCTTGGTCTTGGCGTTCTCTTGACGCTTGCATTCACTGTTGCTGCTCACGCGCAGCAGGCCCAGCCTGCGCTGACGCTGGAAAATCTGCTGCCTGCCGGTAGTGGTGCCGCCAGCGGGCAGATCGTCCAGCTTTTCGGCCTTCTGACGGTGCTGTCCATCGCGCCGGGCATTTTGATCATGGTGACGAGCTTCACGCGTTTCGCCATCGCCTTCTCGCTTCTGCGTTCGGGGCTCGGTCTCCAGACCGCGCCTGCCAGCATGGTGATGATCTCGCTTGCGTTGTTCATGACTTTCTATGTCATGGCGCCCGCCTTTGATCGCGCGTGGAACAATGGTGTGCAGCCCCTGATGCGTAACGAGATAACGCAACAGGCCGCCTTGACCGAGATTTCGCAGCCATTTCGCGAATTCATGATGGGCCAGGTGCGCGACAAGGATCTGCGCCTGTTCGAAGACCTTGCCGATCCGTCTTTCCGCACCGGCGAGGACGGAATCGTGGATTTCCGCGTGCTGGTTCCGGCCTTCATGATTTCGGAATTGCGCCGCGGCTTTGAAATCGGCTTCCTGATCGTGCTGCCGTTTCTGGTGATCGATCTGGTCGTGGCGACGCTCACCATGTCCATGGGCATGATGATGTTGCCGCCAACAGTGATCTCTCTGCCGTTCAAGATTCTGTTCTTCGTGCTGATCGACGGCTGGAATATTCTGGTCGGAAGCCTGATTCGCTCGTTCTCCTGACCCGATTTGGTACAGCTGCGAAAGCGTCCGGTAAAATTCGGCGTCAGAATCCGCGTGTTCGTTAAAATTCGACCGAATAAATTAGCGTTTCTTTAATATTTGGGTTTTAAACGTCGGCACATGGTGGGTTTCCGCGTTCAAGCGGAGACAGGCATGATGCCGCTCCACTATGCCGGTAAGTCCGGCCTGTCCCTCAGTTTGATTTTTCCCAAGGGGCAAAATAATGGCTAGCATTCTTACAAATTCGGCAGCTCTGACCGCTCTTCAGACCCTTTCCTCGACCAACAAGTCGCTGGAAACCACGCAGAACCGTATTTCGACCGGTCTGCGTATCGGTGAAGCTTCCGACAACGCTTCGTACTGGTCCATCGCAACGTCGATGAAGTCCGACAACAAGGCCAACTCGGCTGTTCAGGACGCTCTCGGCCTCGGCGCTGGCAAGGTCGACACCGCTTACTCCGCGATCAACAAGATCCGTGAAGCTGTTGACGACATCAAGACCAAGCTCGTTTCGGCTCTCGGTGCAAGCACCGAAGACAAGGGCAAAATCGAAACCGAAGTGAAGTCGCTGGTTGCCAACATCAACTCGGCTCTCAGCAACGCCAACTACGCTGGTTCCAACCTGCTGAACGGCCCGACGGACGATCTCGAAGTTGTTGCTTCGTACAACCGTTCCGGCACCACCGTTACGGTCGACAAGATCACTGTTGCTTCTGCTGACACCGATGCGAAGACCATGGTTGCCACGATCGTTGGCGCAGCCTTCTTCACGTCCGGTTCGGACGACACTGCAATCACGACGGCTCTGGGCACGGTTGAAACGGCTCTCGCAAGCCTCGCAACCGGCGCAGCAACGCTCGGTGCAGCGAAGTCGCAGATCGACAGCCAGAAGAGCTTCCTGTCGGGTCTTCAGGACTCCATCGAAAAGGGCGTTGGCACGCTCGTCGACGCTGACATGAACAAGGAATCGGCACGTCTGTCGGCTCTCCAGGTTCAGCAGCAGCTCGGCGTACAGGCTCTGTCGATCGCCAACTCGTCGAACCAGAACATCCTGTCGCTGTTCCGCGGCTAATCGATAACTGAGTAAATAATACGGGGCGCCGGGTCACCGGCGCTCACGAGTTCTCAGGCAAATCAGGGGTTCGCATCCGGACCGACCTGATCGGACCGGATGCCTTTGGGCGGAAAAGGGGCGCGGGATTTATTCCGCGCCCCGCTTCGTTGTTGGGCCTTCTCACACCGAAAGGCACTTGTCTTATCAGCCGCCACTTTCGCGCAAGCTTCGCGGTCTAGTTTGTATCCATCATGATGGCGGTGGTGTCGATGCAGCAGAATTTCCAGCAATTGATCGAACAACTTAAGCGAACGCTTGGCAAGCTTGGCGTGCGCAAACTGGTTGCGCTCGGGCTTGTGGGTGCCGCCCTGATGGGCGCGATCCTCTACACGAGCTTCTATCTCAGCCGCCCATCCTATGAGACGCTTTACGTCGGTCTGTCGCGCGATGACGTGAACCGCATGGGCCTGGCGCTCGGCGAAGCCGGTATTCCCTTCGATGTGAAGTCGGACGGGTCGTCCATTCTGGTGCCGATCGGCAAGGCCGAAACCGCGCGCATGTATCTGGCTGAAAAGGGTCTGCCGACCTCGAACAATGCCGGTTATGAGCTGTTCGACAATATGGGCTCGCTGGGCCTCACCTCATTCATGCAGGAAATCACCCGTGTTCGCGCGCTGGAAGGCGAAATCGCCCGTACCATTCAGGCGATTCGCGGCGTGAAGGCTGCCCGTGTGCATATCGTTCTGGCCGAAAAAGGCTCGTTCCGCCGTGGCGACCAGAAGCCGTCCGCTTCGGTGGTCATCCGCGCGGAAGGCGGCTTTGCAGCCGAATCGGCGCAGTCAATCCGCCAGCTCGTGGCCGCCGCCGTGCCATCGCTCGATGCATCGTCTGTCACCGTTCTTGATACCAATGGCCGTCTGCTGGCCTCCGCAGGCGAGGCCGCCAATGGCGCTGCCCTTCTGACCGCTTCGCTGGAACAGCAGGTTGCCGGTAATGTCGATGACAGCATCCGCAAGGCGCTGTCGCCCTATCTCGGTCTCGGCCATTTCCAGACCAGCGTGCAGGCAACGCTCGATACTGATCGCCGCCAGATCAACGAAACGACCTTCGATCCCGAATCGCGAGTCGAACGTTCGGTCCGCGTGGTGCGCGAAAGCGGCGATTCCCGCAACAATCGCGATAACAACGCGACCGGTGTGGAACAGAATATTCCTCAGGAAGAAATTCAGAACCGCAATGGCGAGACCTCGTCCGAAAAGACCGATCGCCGTGAGGAACTGACCAATTACGAAATGAACAGCAAGACGATTGCGACCGTCAGCGACGGCTATTCCGTCAAGCGCCTGTCGATTGCCGTTGTCATCGACCAGGCCCGCCTGCTGCAAACCGCCGGAACCACGCCGCCACCTGCCAATTTCGTCGATCAGCAGATCACCAAAATCCGCGATCTCGTTGCGACTGCCGCTGGACTCAATGCAGACCGCGGCGATGTCATCAACGTAACGGCCGTCAACTTCCTCGATCCGGCAGGCGCCGATATGGAGCCGGTTTCGGCACCATGGACCGATACGCTGCTGCGCCAGAGCGGAAGCTACGTCAATGCGCTGGCCATCCTCGCCGCCGTCGGTCTCCTGATCTGGTTTGGCCTGCGTCCGCTGCTGCGTGACCAGACGGCCAAGCCAGCGGGCACGGAAGTCGCCGTGCGCGAAGCCGGTGAAATCGCTGCGCCGAATTTCGTCGGCACGCAGGCAGGCACGGAAGGCCATCAGGCCGTTATCGGTGGGCCGGAAGCCTATGCCGATCAGATGAAGACGAGCCTCAGCGATCTGCGCCAGCGTATGCGTATGCCTGCCAAGCTTCGTCTGGAGCAGATGATCGAGATGGATGAAGAACGCGTCGCCGCGGTTCTCAAGCAGTGGATCGGCGGAAACGCCGCGAAGCAACCTGTCCATGCCGAACGGGTCAACGCACCGGAGCTTGAGGCTGCCTGATAATGAGCGCGCTCCCTCTCAGCCGTTATCTTCCTGATTTCTCGACCCATCGCATTGCCGATGAGGCGGTAGAGATCATCGCCGCCCCGGTGCAGCCACAGCCGTTAAAGCAGGAGCCGGTCCAGCGTGCGCGTTCAGCTGAACGGGCCAAGGAGACCAAGGCTCCCCATTTCGCCGACAAGCTGGACGCTGCTGAACAGGCGGAAGTGGCGGCGATAATCGCGCTCGAGGAAGAAAAGCGCACGGCCTTCGAGACCGGTCACGCGCAGGGCCATACGCTTGGCCGCGAGGAAGGTCATAAAGAGGCCGAGGCGCTTTACGAAGCCGAGAAAGCCCGGCTTTTGCGTGAGCATGAGACGGAAATCGAAAATCTTCGCGCCGCCTTTTCGCGTGAGCAGGCGCTGTTGCTGGCGCGCAGCCTGACGGAAGCGCTGACCGCGCTGGAACAGAACTGTTCCGCCCAGATTGCCGAGATATTGGCGCCGCTTCTCGTCGGGAAGCTTGAACACGACGCGGTTGTGGAATTTGCCCATCGTATTGCAGCACTGGCGCTGGAAGGTGAAGCGCCGGAAATCGCCGGCCCGGCAAGGCTGCTGGCTCCGCTGCGCGATCATGCGGCTTTGCTGCCATCCGGCTGCCGGTTTACCGAAAACGCGTCGGATGAATTGTCCTTTTCCTTTGGCGAACGGGTGCTGGAAACGCGCATCGCGCCGCTTATTGAAGAATTAAAGGCTGCGGTCCAATGAGCATCGATCCCGAAACCAAGCGCGAAATCATCATCGTTCGCCGTGGCGGGCATGACGACCATGACGGCCACCATGGCGGCGTGTGGAAAATCGCCTATGCCGACTTCATGACCGCCATGATGGCGTTCTTTCTCGTCATGTGGCTAATCAATGCCGCCAATGAGGAAACCAAGGCGGCTGTCGCCAGCTATTTCAATCCCGTCAAGCTGATGGACCGGCATTCCAGCCCGAAGGGCGTGCAGGACATAGACGAGAAAGACGGCAAGGTTCGCTATGAAAGCGACCAGAAGGTCGAAAACAGCACCAAGGTTATCAACGACACCATGACCGCACCGCCAAGCGAGCAGGAGGAGCGTCAGCTTTTCCGCGAGCCTTACGCGGTTTTGTCGGAACTGGCGCATGAAACCGGCGTGTTGCAGAACCAGTCCGCCAAGGGTGATGGCGGCACGTCGCAATCCGGCCCTGCCACCGGTGCCGATGGCGGCGATGCCTATCGCGATCCGTTCAGCCCGGATTACTGGTCGAGCAAGGCTGCTGACGAGCTGACGCCGCCAAATGCCGCTCCATCCACACCGCCCAAGCCGGAAACGGCAGAGGCGAAGCCGGAAGAGGCTGCAAAGCCAGCCGAGGCGCCTGCAAAAGATCAGGATCAGCTCATCGCGGAACTGAAAAAGGCTGCGGAAGGCGAAAATTCCACTGCGGCCAAGCAGGGCAGCAAGGCTGAACCGATGCCGGATGTGACGGTTGTGCCGGTTGATGGCGGTGTGATGATCCAGCTCACCGACAAGATCGATTATGGCATGTTCACTATCGGCTCTGCCAAACCCGATGCACGCGTGGTCCAGATGCTCGAACGGATAGCGCATGTGATTTCCCGCCAGCCGGGCGAGGTCATCATCAGTGGTCACACCGATTCGCGCCCGTTCAAGAGCGCGAGCTATGACAACTGGCGTCTGTCTTCGGCGCGTGCGCAGATGGCCTATTACATGCTGGTACGCGGCGGGCTGGATGAAAAGCGGGTGCTGCGCGTCGAAGGCTATGCTGACCGCCAGCCGAAAATCGCCAATGATCCGAATGCGGCAGAGAATCGCCGCATCGATATCTTCCTCAAGTCCGCCCCATGAAGCGGCTCGTTCAGCGCTCCCTGATGATTGCTCTGACCGTGAGCCTGCCTCTGGCGGGAACGCCCATGCATGTCTTTGCGCAGGCGCAGCAGGGCGGCAGCACGGGCGCTACCCTGCCGGTGCTGGAACCTTACAAGCTCGTGCGTTCGCTGCGCATGTTGCAGGATCAGGTGGTGGCCGGAAAGCCGGAAGCCGTGGTCATGCTGAACAAGCTTCTGGCTTTCATCAGCGCCGATATGGCGCGCGCGCCGAAGGAAGCCTGGGACAATCCCGAAAACATCTATGCGGCGATTATCTACCTCTTCAATGGCGGTAATCCCGACGCGGTGCGCAAGGTTCTGGTCGATCTTAATTCGGATGTCGTGCCTCAGGAGCTGGTCAAGGGCGCGTTGGCTTATGCCTCCGGGCAGATGATCGAAGTGGTAAAGCTGTTCTCCGTTCCGCTGTCGCCCGATGTGCCTTCGGAACTGAAAGCTTCCATCGTGCTCGTGACTGCCAGCCAGATGACAGCCTTTGATCCGGCTACGGCGCTGCTGCGGCTCGATCAGGTGCGGCTCGAAGCACCGGGCACGCTGTTCGAGGAAGCGGCGATCCGCCGTTCGATGCCGATTGCCGCCAAGCTGGGCGATGCCGAAAAGATAAGAATGCTGGCGCGCAACTATCTGCAGCGTTTCCCCCGCTCGCCCTATATGCGCGATTTTATGGGACAATTCGTCAGCGCAGCGCTCAAGCTCAATGACCGTATTGGCAATGCCGAACTGGTGAAGCTGATCGCAGCCGCTGATCCGGTGATGCAATATTCGCTCTATCTCCAGATCGCGCGCGGCGCTCTGGTGGACGGCCAGACCGAGCGGGCGCGTTTCATGTCTGCCGAGGCGCGCAAACTCGCCGACCATCTCAAAGCCGATCCGACTCGCGCCAATCTTTATGCAGCGGCGAGCGGTGTCGCTTCCGATTCGGCGGGAAGCGCCTTGCGTGAACTGTCGCAGATTTCGCCTGATCGCCTACAGGAACCGGACCGCAAGCTGTTGAAGGCCGCCGAGACGGTGGGCTCGGTCGTGACCCGCGCGCCGGACGCCCTGCCGCCAGCCAAAGCAGCGCCAGAACCCGCTGTGGATGACCGCCAGGTACCGCCCATGGCGGTAGCGGATGCGCCCGTCGCAGCACCTGTCACAACGCCGGTTGCGACGCCTGTGGCGGCACCGGTTTCGTCGCCGGTTGCGGGTTGGAAGCCGACACCGGCGCAGCCGACAGACGATTTGCAGAAGACCATGGACGATGCCCGGCGCAAGCTTGCCGAGATCGACGCTTTGCTAGGGGAGACCATTCGATGAGCGTGGATATTTTGCTCGGTCAGGCTGGACGGATGGCTTCGCCGACCCGCAGTCTGGCGCCCCAGCAGGCCAACGGACAAGGCAAGGCGGCCGTGGACGGGCAGGAAAATTCCGACCCGTCGCAGCTGTTTGGTGCGCTTCTGGAGAAGCCGCATGACAAGCCCGTCGCCAAGGGCGAAGATGCCGACACAGCGCAGACCGAAGAGCAGGACGAGCAGAAATCGGATGCCTCAACGCAGGCTTCATCCTGGGCGGTGTCGCAGAATGTCCTTTCTTTGGCCGCAAATATGCCTAATTTGAACGGCGAAAGCCACAATTCTGCCACAGAAAATCTGGCGAAAAAGGCTGAAAAGGCTGCGCTTTCGCAAGCTGAGGGCGTGGATGCGGACACTGTCGAAGGCAAGGAAGCGCAGGTCGGGGCAGACACCGCGAACGACGTGAAGCGCAAGGGTGAAGCAACCCAAAATCTCGCGCCTGCTGCAAACACAAAGCCGTCTTCCAAATCCGCTCAGGCCGCGTCAAGCGAGGCAACTGCCACGCAACAGGACACAGCTGCGGAGAAACCTGAAGCCGATCTCGCTGATATTCTGAAAGGCGATAAGCCAGCCGGTAGTCAGCCGGCTAATTCCGATGCTGCCGATCGAAGTGTCCTCCAGCCGCAGCAGGCTGCCAGCAAGTCTGCTGGTCCGGCAGAAGGCAAGTCAACCGCCGCTAGCCAGCAGGCTGTGCGGGTGGCGGATGTGCAGGTGGTTTCAGAGCGCAGCTTTGGTTCGGTGAAGACTTTGCAAATCCGGCTTGACCCGGTCGATCTGGGGCAAGTGACGGCGCGTATCCGCGTTGTGCCGGATGGGGTGGAAGTGCACCTTGTGGCGGATAAGGCGCAGGCTGCCGAAGCGCTTTCCGCTGACCGCTCGGTGATTGAAAAAGCGCTGAAAAGTGCAGGTATCGGTGACGATGCGCGTATCACCGTGACAGTTGCTGACCGCAGCGCGCCAAGCGCGGTGCAGCACGCCGCAGCAAGCCAGAATGCTGGCCAGCAACAGGCGGGCGCACAACAGCAATCATCCGGTCAGCAGCAGGCCTTCAACATGCAAGGCGGTTTCGATGGCCGCAATGGCGCGCAATCTCAGGCACAGGCACAGTTTGCAAGCGGCGAGGGCAGGCAGAATGGCGATTCCAGCCAAACGGGACATGACCGGTCCGGCAAGCAGACAGGTTCCGAAACTGCGGCGCGCGACACTGTTGCAGGCACTGGTGGCCGCAGTCGCGGTCTGGTTGTGTAGCACGAGCATCGCCGCGGCCGAGAATGTCTGCGAACGCGAAATGCACCGCGCTTCGGCGCGTTATGATGTGCCGCTCGGCATCCTCTACGCTGTCGGCCTGACAGAGACCGGGCGCAAGAATTCATTGCAACCCTATGCGATGAATATCGAGGGCCGGGCGGAGTTTCTCCCGTCGCAAAGTGCTGCCCTGAAGCGCTTTACCGAGGTGCGCGCCGGGGGCGCAAAGCTGATTGATCTCGGTTGCATGCAGATCAACTACTACTATCACGGGCAGGAATTTCCATCGGTCGCGTCCATGCTGATACCGAGCCTGAATGTCGATTATGCGGCCCGGTTTTTGAAGCAGCTTCATACCCGTGAAGGCAACTGGACGATGGCTGTCGCACGCTACCACGCAGGCCCGAACAACAACCCGGCACAGAAGCGATATGTCTGCCGGGTCATGGCAAATATGGTCGCGACAGGCTTCGGAAACTGGACGCCAGACGCAAAAATATTTTGCGGAGCGTGATCGGCGTCGTCCCCGAACCATTACTGAATCATTAAATTTTTAACGGTTGTAAAGCGACGGTGCATACACGCCGTTTACAACTGTACAATCAGGGATTGTCTTTCAGATTGGGGACTAATTTAGGTTAGTAATAATTAAGCCCTTGTAATGAATCGTAAAAGATCGTGAGCCGTTAACGCGTCGTTAAGGGTCGGCTCGCTATCCTCCCCAGGTGCAATGCAATCTGCACGATTCTTCATAAATTAGATAATGCTAAAATGCCTCCCAATTTATTGCGGGCAATTTCTTGCCATTGTCGCCGAGTCACTCCGCCAGTTACCTCTGTCTTGCTTGGGCTAACATATTGATTCGGAAGGCGGGCCGATGATTGTCGTCGTGGATGACAGAGATATTGTCACTGAAGGCTATGCCTCATGGTTTGGCCGTGAAGGCATCACGACGACGGGCTTCACACCGGCGGATTTCGACGAATGGGTAGAGACCGTTCCGCGGCAGGATATTATGGCCGTCGAAGCGTTCCTCATTGGCGAATGCGCAACCCAGCATCGTCTTCCCGCCCGAATTCGTGAACGCTGCAAGGCCCCCGTCATCGCCCTCAACGATCGTCCCTCGCTCGAGCATACGCTGGAGCTTTTTCAATCCGGGGTTGACGATGTTGTGCGCAAGCCGATCCATGTGCGCGAAATTCTTGCCCGCATCAATGCGATCCGCCGCCGCGCGGCTGGCGCGCAGAGCGTTGCGGAAACCGGCACTGATCTTGGCCCCATCCGTGTTTTCTCCGATGGACGTGATCCGCAGATCAACGGCGTCGATTTTCCGCTGCCACGCCGCGAGCGCCGCATTCTGGAATATCTGATTGCCAATCGCGGTCGCCGCATCAACAAGGCGCAGATTTTCGGCGCGATCTACGGCATCTTCGACAGTGAAGTCGAAGAAAACGTCGTGGAAAGCCACATCAGCAAGCTGCGCAAGAAGTTGCGCGAGCAGCTTGGCTTCGATCCGATCGATTCCAAGCGCTTCCTCGGCTACTGCATCAGCATCGAGTAGTGCCCCATTCGTTCTTTGAATGGTTTGCTTGTTCCAGGTTTTGAGTTCCCCGTTCCCGGTCAGTGTCCGAGCCGCAGTTTAGAGCCAGATTCCGGTCTCTCAAAAGCTGGGCAGCGTCCCAGTAAAAAACAAAAATCTCGCGACGCTACAGCTTCACGCAAGCATGGCACGTTAGAATCGTAACAAGTTCTAAAATTCTCGGCTAGAAATGTCAGGAGCTGGCAATGAGTCTCTACGGTATGATGCGGACGGGTGTTTCGGGCATGAATGCTCAGGCAAACCGTCTCTCGGCTGTCGCGGACAATATCGCGAATGCGAGCACGATCGGGTACAAGCGCGCTGAAACGCAGTTTTCGTCGCTTGTTCTGCCGAGCAGTGGCGGCCAGTACAATTCCGGCAGCGTGCTGACCTCGGTGCGTTATGGTATTTCGGATCAGGGCGGCATCCGTTCCACATCGTCGACGACCGACCTTGCCATTGACGGCAACGGCTACTTCCTCGTGCAGGGCGCGGACGGCGCGACCTATCTGACGCGCGCGGGATCGTTCGTGCCCGACAAGGATGGCAATCTGGTCAATACGGCTGGTTATTACCTGCTCGGTTCGGCTGACGGCAATGTCGCGCCGGACCTCAACGGCCTTTCGATCGTCAATGTCAATGCGCCCGATCTGACGGCAATCGGCAGCACGGACGGTACGTTCACGGTCAACCTGCCGACGACTGATACGCCGCCTGCAACGGCTGGCGACTATAACCACAAGACCTCGCTGATCTCCTACAACAATGCCGGTGAGGCGGTTAAGCTCGACGTCTATTTCACCAAGAATGCGGATGACACCTGGTCGGTCTCGGTCAAGAACGCTGCCGACAATGTCGAAATCGGCACCGGCACGCTGACCTTTGATCCAGTAACGGGTGCAGTGGTTTCCGGCGGCAACGTTTCGGTCGATCTGACCGGCTACAATGGCGGTACGCTGGACCTCAATCTCGGCGCATCGACGGCACGTACAGGCAGCTACACGATCTCGCAGGCCACCATCAACGGTCAGGCACCGTCTTCGCTGCAAAGCGTCGACGTGGGCGCGGACGGTTCGGTCGTCGCGATTTACGAAAACGGCTCGCAGCAGGTGCTCTATCGTTTGCCGCTGGCAACCGTGGCAAGCCCCGACCGCATGACGGTGGTGAGCGGTAACGTGTTTTCGCCAAGCGCCGCATCGGGTGCGGTCACGACCGGTTATCCGCAGAGCGATGGCATGGGCAAGATCATGTCCGGTTCGCTTGAGGAATCAAACGCCGATATCGCGCAGGAGCTGACCGATATGATCGAAGCCCAGCGCAGCTATACGGCCAATTCGAAAGTCTTCCAGACCGGCTCAGAACTGATGGATGTTCTGGTCAATCTGAAGAGATAAGTTAAGCGTTTGCGGGAAGCCCAACCTTCCCGCAAACGCTCTGTTTTGTTTATGAGGGGAAAAGGATGTCACTCAGTTCTGCTCTATCGACGGCCAAAAGCTCGCTTGCGGCGACGTCCAAGCAGACCTCGGTCGTTTCGCGCAATATTGCAGGCGTGAACGATCCCGACTATTCGCGGCGCACCGCTTCCCTCGTTTCAGGGCCTTACGGCTCTCTTTATGTGAATGTCACCCGCTCGGCGGACGAGGCGCTGTTCAATCGCTTCATCCAGTCCAACAGCACGGCGGCCTCTTCGTCGGCTCTCGCAAGCGGTCTCGACCGCCTTTCGTCGATTTATTCGGCAGACAATTATTCGGGCTCGCCATCGGCTCTGATGGGCGATCTGCGCGATGCTCTCCAGACCTATTCGGCCTCGCCGTCCAATTCGTCGCTCGGCGACAGCGTTGTGTCCACGGCGCAGGCTCTCGCCAATGCGCTGAACGACGGCACCAAGCAGGTGCAGTCACTGCGTGAGGATGCTGATAGCGAAATCGCGGTGTCGGTCGCCAATATCAACGATCTTCTATCCAAGTTCGAACAGGTCAACAAGGATGTCATCAGCGGCACGCGCGCCGGGCGCGACGTGTCGGACGCACTGGATCAGCGCGATGCGCTCCTGAAGCAGATCTCGGGCGAACTCGGCATCACCACCATGACGCGCGGCGACAACGACATGGTGATCTTCGCCGATAATGGCGTGACGCTGTTTGAAACCACGGCGCGCACGGTGACCTTCGCACCGTCAGGCAGCCTGACTGCCGGTACGGCTGGCAATGCCGTGCTGGTGGATGGCGTGCCACTCAGCCACGATACGTTCGACCAGCCCTATGGCACGGGCCGTCTCAGCGGGCTTCTGCAATTGCGTGATCAGGTTGCGTCGCAATATCAGATGCAGCTCGATGAGATTGCGCGCGGCCTCGTCTCCATGTTTTCCGAATCGGATCAGTCCGGTAATGGCGGCGCGGATAAGACCGGCCTCTTCAGCTGGTCCGGTTCGCCAGCGGCACCGGGCGCAAGCCTGACGTCGGGGATTGCAGGGTCGATCAAGGTATCGTCCGCATTCGTCACCTCGCAGGGCGGCAGCCCGAATTATCTGCGCGACGGCGGCGCAAATGGCGCCGACTACGTCTATAATGCGGAAAACGCCGCCGGTTTCACAGGCCGTCTGCTCGCGCTCAATGAAGCGTTTTCGACGCCATTCAGCTTCGACGCTGCGGCCGGTCTCAAGTCCAATACGGGCCTGATCGACTACGGATCGTCTTCGGTCAGCTGGCTTGAAGGCAAGCGCAAGACGGCCAACAACGAATATACCTACAACCAGACTGTAGCGACGCAGGCCGATCAGGCCATGTCCAACGCCAATGGTGTCAATATCGATACCGAAATGGCGCTGCTCCTCGATCTGGAACATTCCTATCAGGCATCGAGCCGCGTGCTGACGACGGTCAGTTCGATGCTCGACGATTTGCTCGCGGCGGTGTGAGGCTCATGAAAGCGCAATCAGTTTCCAACTACGGTGCAGCTTCCGCCCTTCGGGCGCTTGTCAGCAAGGGCAAGGCTGATCTGGTCAAGGCCCAGCAGGAAGCGACGACGGGAACCGTCTTCGATGTCGGGCTTTCGCTTGGCACGAAATCCGGCCAGAGCGTTTCCTTGCGCAAGGAATATGACCGGCTGACCGTTTTGCTGGACATGAACAATCTCGTGCAGCAGCGGATGACGACGACGCAGACCGCAACAAGCTCGATCATCGGGAACACGCAGGACTTCCTCGCCAACCTGACCGGCGCAACCAGCACCAGCGAAAGCGGCGCGACGATTGCCGCATCGGCGCGTTCGATCCTCAACAGCGTCACCGGCCTGCTCAATACGAGCTATAACGGCGAATATATCTATTCCGGCGTCAATACCGATGTGAAGCCGATTGCCGACTATACTGATGGCGGCACAGCGCAGACCGCTATCCGCGACGCCTTCCAGGCGCATTTCGGTTTCGGCGTCGACGATCCACAGGTCGCCAATATCACTGCCGACCAGATGTCCGCGTTTCTGGAAGGCGATTTTGCCGACCAGTTCAACGATGCCAATTGGGCTGCCAACTGGTCCGACGCATCGGATACGGTGATCAAGAGCCGCATTTCGCCGACCGAGACCGCCGATACCTCGATCAGCGCCAATGCCGACGGTTTCCGCAAGACCATCATGTCGCTGACGATGATGGCCGAGTTTTCGACCATAGGTCTCAACAATTCGGCCTTTCAGGCGCTGACCGGCCACGCCATGCAGACGACGACGCAGGCCATTGCCGAGACCACATCCGAGCAGACGTCGCTTGGCCTTGCACAGTCGCGCACCTCGCAGGCGGTGACGCGTATCACAGCGCAGCAGAAGATCCTGAACCAGTCGGTTCTCAATCTTGAGGAAGTCGACCCTTATGAGGCGGCAACCCGCGTCAACAATCTGAAGACGCAGATTGAAACCTCGTATCAGCTGACGGTTCAGCTCCAGAACATGAGCCTGCTCAACTATTTGAAATAAAGCGGGCAACATCATAACGGCGGTAGCATGAGGCGACCCGCGCAGATGATGCTCAAAAGCGGAGACGACATGTATCAGTTGCGCTACGAAGATGTCATGAATGACGATATGGCGAGCGCCAAGGAACGCGAACGGATGCTTTTCGACCGTTCGATCGACATGCTCGCAGCAGCCAAGGCCAATGGCGCCGGTTCGCGCGAAGCCATCGACGCCGGTTATTTCACAATGCGTCTCTGGACCACGATCATCGATGATCTGGGATCGGAAGAAAACGCGCTGCCGAAAGAGCTGAAGGCCGCAATCATCTCCGTCGGCATTTTCGTGCTCAAGGAAATCGAGCGCATCCGCCAGGGTGAAAGCAACGATTTCGATACGCTGATCGAGATCACGCGGTCGATCCGGGACGGTCTCTGAGATGGCAGTCAATGGCAAATCGGCAATCCGCCTGTCGCTTCGGGCGGGTGAGAAAATCTATATTAACGGCGCTGTGCTGAAAGCCGACCGCAAGGTATCGCTGGAACTGCTCAACGATGCGACGTTCCTTCTGGAAAACCATGTGCTCCAGCCGGACCAGACGACGACGCCGCTGCGCCAGCTTTATTTCGCGGCGCAGATGATGCTCATCGAGCCATCCCTGCGCGATCAGGCGCGCCAGACTTTTGCGCAAATGCTGAAAGGCATGTTCAAAGCGTTCTCCGATCCGGAAATCCTGAACGCGCTGAAGATCGTTGATGAGCTGGTGCATAACGGGCGCGTTTTCGAAGCATTGAAAACGATCCGCGCGCAATATCCGCGCGAGGCGGAGCTGATGCCGGAACAGAGCGTCATGCCGCCAGTTGAGAATGCAGCACAGGCTAGGGAGACAAGCCTATGACCACGACAACGCCGGTCACCAATACGACGAACAACACCAATAATTCGTCGAGCGCCAGCTCGGCTGCGAAGGCGGACGTCGATTACAACTCGTTTCTCAAGCTGCTCGTGGCCCAGATGAAGAATCAGGACCCGACCCAGCCGATGGACGCGACGCAATATGTCTCGCAGCTCGCGACCTTTTCCGGCGTCGAGCAGTCCGTGCAGATGAATTCCAAGCTGGAAACGCTGATCGCCAACTCGTCGCTGACACAGGCCGAAGGCTGGATCGGTCGCACGGTGACCAGTGCCGATGGCAAAATCTCGGGCGTGGTGAAATCGGTCACG
Source organism: Ochrobactrum sp. RH2CCR150 (assembly GCA_014138095.1). Taxonomy (GTDB): domain Bacteria; phylum Pseudomonadota; class Alphaproteobacteria; order Rhizobiales; family Rhizobiaceae; genus Brucella; species Brucella gambitense. The sequence continues at coordinate 13,894 of JACGXE010000023.1, read as the reverse complement.
ATCCAGCAGTCGGGCATGCTCGCCGAGCTGGAAGACGGGCAGACCGTCACCATCGGCCAGGGCGTCAAAGTTAGCTAAGGACGATCCTGGTGAACGAAGCTGATGCGCTGGATATCGTCAACTCGGCGGTGTGGACCGTGCTGATGGCCAGCGGCCCGGCGGTTCTTGCCGCCATGCTTGTCGGTATCAGCATCGCGCTTTTTCAGGCTCTGACGCAGGTGCAGGAAATGACCCTGACCTTCGTTCCGAAGATCGTCGTCATTTTCGTCGTGCTGGCGGTAACCGCGCCTTTTGTCGGCGCGCAGATCAATTCCTTTACGCTGCTCGTCTATTCGCGCATCGAAAAGGGATTCTAGAGCGGTTCCGGTTAAAATGGAATCGGGGAACCGCTCTATCTATTTGTTTTTACGCATTATCCTACGCAAAACCGCTACGCACTTTTGCTGGAAATGCTCTAACTCTCCTCCTTTCAGGTTTCGCGCAAGCTTCGCAAGCTAAGGTCCGCTTCGTAACAGGAGACGGACGTGCAGCAGGCAACGGCTAAACCCTTCATAAAAAGCGGATTTCTGACCGGCAGCGATATGGGCCTGGCGGCAGGCATGATCATCATCCTGACGGTGCTTTTCCTGCCCGTTCCAGCGATGGTGCTGGATATCGGTCTGGCCTTTTCCATCGCTTTTTCGGTGTTGATTCTGATGGTGGCGCTGTGGATTCAGCGGCCGCTCGATTTCTCGGCCTTTCCGACCGTCCTGCTGATCGCGACCATGATGCGCCTCTCGCTCAATATTGCGACGACGCGTGTGATTCTCACTCACGGCAACGAAGGCTATCTCGCCGCGGGCCATGTGATTCACGGCTTCTCGCAATTCGTGATGGGCGGCGATTTCGTCATTGGTCTCGTTGTTTTCTGTATCCTGATTATCGTCAACTTCCTCGTCATCACCAAGGGTGCGACGCGTATCGCAGAAGTGGGCGCACGCTTCACCCTCGACGCCATTCCCGGCAAGCAGATGGCCATCGATGCCGATCTTTCGTCGGGCCTGATCGATGAAAAGGAAGCGCAGCGCCGCCGCCGCGAACTGGAAGAAGAAAGCTCGTTCTTCGGTTCGATGGACGGTGCCTCGAAATTCGTGCGCGGCGATGCCATTGCCGGTCTGATCATCACTGCCGTCAATATTTTCGGCGGTATCATCATCGGCGTTACCCGCCATGACATGAACATTTCCCACGCGGCTGACGTCTTCACCAAGCTGTCGGTCGGTGACGGTCTCGTCACGCAGATTCCTGCCCTTATCGTTTCGCTCGCCGCCGGTCTTCTGGTGTCGAAGGGCGGCACGCGCGGCTCTGCCGATCAGGCGATTTTCGGCCAGCTTGGCGCTTATCCAAAGGCGCTTCTGGTAGCGTCGATGCTGCTGTTCGTTCTGGGCATCATGCCGGGCCTTCCGGCGTTTCCATTCTTCATGCTGGGCGGCGCGATGGCTTTTGTCGGCATTGCCGTGCCCCGCCGTCAGGCACGCCAGCGCGAGGCGGAAGCCGCCGAAGCGGGCAAGAAGCAGCGCGAGGCCGAGGATCAGGAACGCAATTCCGTCAAGGCATCGCTGGAAACCAGCCAGATTGAACTTTGCCTCGGCAAGCAGCTTTCCGCACGCCTGATGGCTTCGCAGCAGGAGTTGGCGCATCGCGTTAACAAGATGCGCCGCAAATTCGCGCAGGAATACGGCTTCGTCATTCCCGAGATCAAGGTCACCGACGATCTTGCCCTGCCGCCCAAAAGCTACCGGATCAAGATTCATGGCACCTCGGTGGCCAGCCATGAACTGCGCGTTGGTGAAATTCTGGTGGTGCTGGGCGAGCGTCCGATACCGTCGATCCCCGGCGAGGAAACGCGCGAGCCGGCCTTCGGTATGCGCGCCTATTCGGTGCCGGAAACCTTCGCTTCGGATTTGCGCCGGGACGGCTATATGACGGTTGATAATCTGTCCGTCCTGCTCACCCATCTCAGCGAAATTGTGCGCAACAATCTGGCCCAGCTCCTGTCCTACAAGGATATGCGCATTCTGCTGGATCGTCTGGGGCCGGAATATCGCAAGCTGGTCGAGGATATCAGCCCGGCGCATATCTCCTACTCCGGTTTGCAGGCTGTGCTGAAGCTTCTGCTGGCCGAGCGCGTGTCGATCCGCAACCTGCATCTCATTCTCGAAGCCATTGCGGAAATCGCACCGTTGGTGCGCCGTCCGGAAATGATTGTCGAACATGTACGCATGCGTATGGCGCAGCAAATCTGCGGCGATCTTTCCGATAATGGTGTGCTCAATGTGCTGCGTCTCGGCAATCGCTGGGATCTGGTGTTCCACCAGAGCCTCAAGCGTGACGCCAAGGGTGAAATCGTCGAGTTCGATATCGACCCACGCCTGCTGGAACAGTTTGGCACGGAAGCATCGACCGTCATTCGCAAGCATTTCGACAATGGCGAGCGATTCGTCCTCGTGTCGTCGCCGGAAGCGCGGCCCTATATCCGGATGATCATCGAGCGCCTGTTCGCAACCTTGCCGGTGCTGTCGCATGTCGAAATCGCGCGTGGTGTGGAAGTGAAATCGCTCGGCGCGATCTCATAGGTTAGGTTTTTCGATTCCCTCGACCCCTCGATCCTTCGAGATGCCCCTCCTTCGCCAAGCTCGGAGGGGCTCCTCAGGATGAGGGGGAGGGGAGCCAGACTTCCCCCTCATCCTGAGGAGGTGCCCTGAGCGCAGCGAAGGGAACCGTCTCGAAGGATCGAAGGATCACAGGATTGAAGGACGAGGGGATAGTTATTGATTGATACGCGGAAAGGGGCCTGAGTGCCGATCGCGCAACTGCCGCTCAACGATATCATTCTGGCAGCCGTTCTGGCGTTCTGCCGGGTCGGCGCATGCCTGATGCTGATGCCGGGGATTTCGAGCGCGCGTATTCCCTTGCAGGTCCGGCTCTTCATCGCGCTGGCGTGCTCTTTCGCGGTGCTGCCGCTGGTTTTGTCGCGCATTGTCACCGCCGTTGATGGCGGCGCGCCGTGGACGCTGTTTCGCCTGATGGCGAGCGAGATGTTTGTCGGCGCGGTGATTGGCATTCTGGCGCATATCTATTTCTGGGCGCTGCAATTCATGGCCAACACCATGGCGATGGCCATTGGCTTTAGCGGCTCACCCGCCGATGCGATTACCGAATCGGAGCCGCAGGCAACGCTTGCGACCATCGTGACATTCAGTGCGCTGCTGCTGTTCTTCGTCACCGACATGCATCTGGAAATTCTGCGCGCGTTGCTCAATTCCTATACGGCCATTCCGGTGGACGGGCGATTCCGGCCTGATGCGGCGATGATCGATTTTACCGATGCGCTGTCGTCGGCCTTCATGGCGACGTTGCGAATCGCAGCGCCATTCATCGTCTTTGCGATTCTGGTCAATTTCGCGGTCGGTCTGGTCAACAAGCTGACGCCGTCGATCCCGATTTACTTCGTGTCGATGCCTTTCGTGCTGGGGGGCGGGTTGCTGGTGATCTATTTCATCCTACCGGAACTCCTGCGCTTCTTCACGAACGAAACCGCCACGCAAATGCGCGCTTTGTTTTGAGGTGGCCATGGCCCAGACCAACACACGCAATCTGAAAAAGCTGATCGATTTGCAGAAGCTGGGCAGCGCCCGGCTCGAATCGGCGCTTGCCGTTTCCAATGCCCGCAAGCTCGCGCTGGAAGAAGAGCGTCTGGCGCTCATCGCCATGCAGGACCGGCGCTATGACGGCGCCGTCTTCGATATCGATCCGTCGCTGCTCATCAGGCGTCTTGGCGCAAACGCAGTCGAATCGATGGCGCTCGAATCAAAGCTCGAATCGGAACGCAGCGCGCTTTTGAAGGAACAACGGCGGGTTGAATTGCTGGAAGACCGGCTGGTAGAGGCCAAAAACGAGCTGGATCGGCATGAATTGGCCAGTCTGATCGAAGAATTTGTTAGCCGGAAAACCACGAAAACGCCGTCCGGGCCACGCTGAACTCACCCACAAGTTTCAGTCAAGTTTGACCCATTATGGTGCACTCATAGGATGAAGAAGGAAACTTTGCATGGCGATCAACCCGCCGTCAGATCTGGTGATGGATGTAGCCCGCGCGGCCGATCCGCAGGCCTATCGCATGGCGGCGGAACGGTTGAAGTCGGTCTCCGGCACCATGCAGGCGACGGCGTCTTCCGTGACAGGACTGACACGGGATAATTTCGCCAGCTTTTCCGACAGTCTTTCGGCGGGCGTGACCATGCGACCCGACGCACAGAATACGATCAATCCGGCCTATCGGAAATTCGAGGCCTTCATGCTGCAATCCTTTGTGCAGTCGATGTTCACCAGTGACACGACAGCGACCTTCGGCAAGGGCATAGCGGGCGATTACTGGAAGTCGATGATGGCGGAAGCCATGGCGAACAAGATGGCGGATGTCGGCGGTGTCGGCATTGCCAGACTGCTTGAGGAGCAGGCGGCGCGCAAAGGGCGGGCAGATGCGCCGACCACTGCAGCATTAGGAGATGTGATCAACAATCTGGGAGAGACTATGAGCAACAATGCGGTTTCGAACGATCTGATACACGGGTTCGAACGCACGCTCATCCAAAAGCAGCTTGAGAAAAACGACGACGCGGATAGTGCGCGCGGCTGAACGATAAATGCCGCAGAGCGCAACGCGACGTCCCCCGAAATTGAGGAACCTTGAAATGACCGAGACAAGCTCTGAAACCAGCCTGCCGCCGGAAGAATCGCTGGTTCTCGCCCAGGCGAGCGAACAGGTGCATGATCTGGCCCACCAGGAACTGGCGATGGAACCGGTGCAAAACCCGACTTTGAAGCCGGTTGTTCGCGCCATCCAGCGTCTTGAGGACGTCATCGAGACCGAAACGCGCCTTCTCATGGAAGGCGGCAATCCCGATCTCGCTGAAATCAATTCGCGCAAAAGCCGTGGTCTCTATGATTTCAACAAGGCTATCAAGAAGGCTGCCGGTCTGGCCGAGCCTGCATCGCTGAAAGGCTTGCAGCCCCTGCTCGACAGCCTGAAGCAGAAGCTTGAGAAGAACTGCGAAGCGTTGCAGCTGCATCTGCGCGCGGTCGGCGAGCTTGCCGATGTGATCCGCGGCGCATTGGAAACACAGGAAGCCGACGGCACCTATTCCATGCAGAGCGCGAGGCTCGGTCACGCGCGATGATCCGCATTTTCGTCATTGGCTTGTGGATTTGCGCTGTCGCTTTCGGGTCGCTGTTCATGGCGACCCGTCAGAACGCGGCATCGTCCGGTGAGGCGCAGGCCGCCGTTGGCGGCTTCGGCGGCGTGGATTACGTCAAGACGGACGTGATGAGCGTGCCGATCATCTCCAATGGCGGTGTCGCGGGCTATGTCGTGGCGCAACTCGTCTATACGGTCGATTCGAATATCCGCAAGAAGCTGAGCGTGCCGCTGGAGCTGTTCATCAGCGACGAGATTTTCCGCAAGTTCTACGGCAGCTATTCGGATACGAAAGAGGTTGAGAAAGTGCAGTTTGAGGATGTTCGCGCCTCGATCATCTCAGATCTGAATGCGCGTTTCCCGGAGCCGGTGATCAAGGACCTGCTGGTCGAGCAGTTCAACTATATTTCTGCTGAAGAAATCCGCGCAATGAACATGCGCGGCGAGCCGACATCAACCGCCCCGGCCAATCAGACGCCCGGAAAGCAGGCCAATGCCAATATCAATGATGGGCAGACGGCTCACAGCGAATAGTATTTTCCGCCAAGCTGCGCCAGCCGTTCGCTGTCCAGCGGTGTGACGGTCGGATCGGTGATCAGCTCGACGCCGATTTCCCGGCCGTTGCGCCAGGCGATGCGGGCCAGAAGGGCGCGCTTGTAATAATCGTCGAACAGCCAGAATCTGTCGGGCAAGGTCGGGGTTTCCATGGTTCTCAGCTTGGCGCCATGGGGGGACAAGTCGCTGAACTGGCACTCAACGATAAACTGCCCGTCCAGATCTATCAGTTTCCCCGAACGTAACCTCGTCCTTTGTCTTTCTTCCCTGCGCCGCTCCTGCGGCGACTTCATGCGCGCCATATGAAAATCTTACCCACTAATCCCCTGAACTAGGTATTTTTAGCAGATTTCGATTTCCGAAGCGTTACTTTTAAAGTTTCACTGGCGGAATTCCATACGTCCTATGGCTAAGGCTCAACGTGGAAATTTGATGAAAAGGGTGGAAGGCTATCCGTTTAGGCATCAACGCCGCACTGGCGCAAAAGTCAGGATACTTCCGACAATGTTTCAGGTTTGCGCCCTAGGTAGATCGCCGTCACAAAGTTGCGGGGCACCATTCCACTGAATTCCGCGTCCGCGATGCGTTGAATATCATTTAAGAAGCGCGTGCGCTCCGCTTCAGGCAGCCGAGAAACCGGCGAGAAAGTCGCCGTTAGGTCAACGACCTGTCGGGTCGTTAGCGTGGTGCTCCATCTGATTTCTTCATACGTGACATTATTGAAACCTGCCGCTTGCAACTCGGCTATCCGCACATCTCTATTGAGCGCAAATGGCCGACTCGAACCCACCGCGTGAGAAGGGCTGCGGCTTAACCCTCGGAAAAGCGTCTGGGTTCGACGCTGGAATGGGTCCATATCGGCAGGGTCACCAAAGACCGTCCACCACATGGCCCACATTCCCCCTGCTCGCAAAAGCCGGAAGACCTTTGCGAGTGCGCTATCCTGCCGGAACCAGTGAAAAGCCGTGGCGGCGACGCCGAGATCGAATCCGCCGGAAGGAAGCGAGCATTCTTCGAATGAAGTTTGTAGGATGGTGAATGATTGGTTGTAGTGCCTCAGCCGTGCGCCCAGAACGGCAGCTAGTCGAGCGTCAGGTTCGATAGCCGTCATTGTGGAGCCCAAGGCAAGCAAGGGTGCTGTAGCCTGTCCCGTCCCCGCACCAATCTCGAAAATTCTAGCAGATGGCAAGGCTGGACAGTGCTCACGCAAAATCTCATATATCCGCGGCGGATAGTCGGGCCGTGCATTGTCGTAGCCTTGGCTATTCAAACCAAACGCGCTTCGGCCCTCTTCAAGTTGAATGACATCTGGCATTCGTTCCTCGAAAACTAGACAGAATTTACAATTGCGCGACTTTATTGCGATCGTCATCGCGACACCCGCCGCCCAGTCACGAGGCCCGTCTGGCGGGTTAGAGGGACTACATCTCCCGCGAGTGACCCGAAAGGCTTCGAAAGCCGACATGACCGCTACGAAACGTCTTTACCCCTGCTGCGTCGCAGTTCGGACGAGCGCTTGGAATCATTCAGAAAAGTCAGCAATCCCAAACCAAAGGCAACTTCGCGTTATCACGCCACTGGATACTCCTCCTTGTTCGCGTTTCTCCTTGAATATCGGGCATTTCGGGGGATATTATCCTTGAACTAGGAGTTCCTTAGCTTCAGTGATCGCCGCAGGCCTGGCACAGGCCGCGCAGTTCGAGCGTCGTTTTGCGCGACTTGAAACCGTTTTGCAGGCTCCAGGCGCTGACGAGATTTTCAATCGCCGCATCGGAAAACTCAGTCACCTGACCGCACTTCTCGCAGATCGCAAAGGCGACGAGACCCTGCTGATGGCATTGCGGATGCGCGCAGGCGACGAAAGCGTTCAGGCTTTCGAGCCGATGAATGAGCCCGTAATCGAGCAGCTTTTCCAGTGCACGATAGACCTGAAGCGGCGCGCGAAAGCCGTCATCCCGCAGCTGGTCGAGTATAGTATAGGCGCTGAGCGGCCCTTCCGCCTTGGACAGAACATCGAAAACGAGGGTCTGGTTGCGGGTCAGATCCTGTTGCGTGTGATGATGGTGATGCGTGCTCATTGTTCAGCAGTCCGTTCAGGTGTGGCCTCAGCTCTCTTATGTAAGGGCAGAAGGCTGAAAATGAAAATGGCAAGCGCCGCGACCACGATGGAAGGGCCCGACGGCGTGTCGAAATGGATGGAGCCATAAAGCCCGCCGACAACGCCTGCCGCGCCGATCAGCGATGAAAGCACCGCCATTTGCTCAGGCGTGGACGCGAAACGGCGGGATGTCGCAGCCGGTATGATCAGCAGCGACGTGATCAGCAGAATGCCGACAATCTTCATCGCAATGGCAATGACGATTGCCAGAAGCAGCATGAAAATGACGCGCGAGACGGCGGGGTTCATGCCTTCGGCCCGTGCGATATCTTCGCTAACGGTCGCGGCCAGCATGGGCCGCCACAACCAGGCCAGCACAGCGAGCACGAATGCGCCGCCGGCATAGATATAGACGATATCCATGCGCGAAACGGCCAGAAGATCGCCGAACAGGAAGGAAAGCAGATCGACGCGAACCCATGTCATGAAGGCAACGATCACCAGACCGAGCGACAGGGTGGCATGGGACAGGATGCCGAGCAGCGAATCCGCCGACAATGTGTGGCGGCGCTGCAAAAGCAGCAGAATCGCGGAAATCGCAACCGACACAGCGAAGACGCCGATCATCAGATTGATATCGAAAATGAGCGCCAGCGCCACACCAAGCAAGGCGGAATGGGCCATGGTGTCACCGAAATAAGCCATCCGCCGCCAGACGATGAAGCAGCCGAGAGGCCCGGTCGTCAGCGCCAGGCCGATACCGGCAATCAAGGCGCGGGTGAAAAAATCGTCAAGCACGGTGTACACCTTCCCCATGATGATGTTGGTGATGCTCGTGCTCGTGCTCGTGCTCGTGCTCGTGCTCGTGCTCGTGATGATGGCCATCCTCTGCATGGCAATGATCCGTCACCGAACCGTCGCTGTGCAGCACGCGCCCGTCAGGCAGATGCGTATGATCATGGTGATGCTCATAAACGGCGAGCGGTCCAACGGCGCGACTGCCGAACAGGCGCATATATTCCGGGCTTGCTGTTACGTCGCGCGGGGTTCCGCTGCAACAGACATGACCGTTGAGGCAGATGACCCGGTCGGTCGCCGCCATGACGAGATGCAGATCATGCGAAATCAGCAGCACGCCGCAGCCGGTCTCGTCGCGGAGCCGCGCAATCAGTTCATAAAGCGCGGCCTCGCCGGAAAAATCCACGCCCTGCACAGGTTCGTCTAGCACCATGATATCCGGCTTTCGCGCCAGTGCCCGCGCCATCAAGGCGCGCTGGAATTCCCCGCCGGAAAGATGGGCCGTCTCCGCTTTCAGAAGATGCGGGATGCCGACCACCTCAAGCGCCGCAGCGATTTCCTGCTTGCTCAATGGGCCAGTCAGCGTCAGCAGACGTTCCACCGAAAGCGGCAGGGTGCGGTCGATATTGATCTTCTGCGGGACATAGCCGATGCGCAGGCCGGACTTGTGGATGATTTCGCCTTCGTCGGGCTTGAGAATGCGCAGCGCCATCTTGGCCGCGGTGCTTTTGCCCGCGCCATTCGGCCCAATGAGCGTGACGATCTCGCCGCGCTCGACCTTTAGATCGACATTGCGCACAAGCCAGCGCCCGTCGCGATAAACACCCGCGTTTTTCAGTTCAATGAGCGTTTCCCGCGCCTGACCGGAGGCCTGGCTGGCGGGGATTGTATTCTTTCTGGCCATTGCAATCGGGGCTTTCGCTGCCTGCATCTTCATTTCGCTTAAAGCGCATTCCAAAGGATCGTCCACCGTTCGGACTTTTTCCCAGCGTCTTTTTCGGGCGGTGCGACACGCCATATCCCGATTATGAAATCCACCCGCCCATGCTGTCGCACAGGACAGCAATTTCAGGATGAATGCGATATCGCCAAAAAAAGCCGGGGTGAATTTCTCCAAAAAAGGGTTGCTTGACCTTATGGCAGACGTTATAGCATAACGCAACTGACGTAATAAAATAACATATCATCGAATATGATGCTCATCCCCGCTCATTCAAGAGAGATAACATGAAACATTTGCGTTCCCTGCTGCTCGCCTCCGCATTTCTCACCGGTCTTGGCGGCAGCGCCTTTGCCGCAGAACGAGACGGCGTCGTCGTTTCGATCAAGCCGCTCCATTCGCTTGTTTCTGCTGTCATGCAGGGCGTCGGCGAGCCGAAGCTGATCGTGCAGGGCGCGGGTTCGGAACATGTTTATAGCCTCAAGCCTTCGGATGCCGAGGCCATCGAACATGCCAAGGTGATCTTCTGGGCTGGGCCGTCGATGGAAACCTTCCTCGACAAGCCCATTGATACGTTGGGCGAAGGCGCCAAGGTTGTCGCGCTCGGTGAATCAGAAGGGCTCACCCGGCTGAAATTCCGCGAAGGTGGTCCGTTCGAGGCGCATGATCATGGCCATGAGGGCGAAGGTCATTCGGAAGCGGGCGAAGGCCACTCCCATGAAGGCCACGACCATGCCCATGGGCATGATGACGGCGACAAGAAGGAGGCGGAAGCTGGTCACGATCACGCTGCCGAAGCGGGCGAAGGCGCGCACGAACACCACCATCACCACGGCGAATATGATCTGCATTTCTGGCTCGATCCGGAAAACGGTAAGGTGCTGGTCACCAACATTGCCAAGGTGCTGAGCGAGAGTGATCCGGCCCATGCCGCACAATATGAGCAGAACGCGAAGACCTATGCCGAAAAGCTGGACGCGCTGACCAAGGACATCGTGACGGAATTGCAGCCGGTGAAGGACAAGCCATTTGTCGTGTTCCACGATGCCTATCAGTATTTTGAAAATCGCTTCGGTGTGAACGCTGCCGGTTCCATCACAGTCAGCCCGGAAAAGGCTCCAGGTGCTGCCCGCATTCAGGAGATCCACGACAAGATCAAGTCGCTCAATGTGGCCTGCGTGTTCTCCGAACCGCAGTTCGAACCGAAGCTCGTCAATACGGTTATCGATGGAACGGATGCCAAGACCGGCGTTCTGGATCCGCTCGGTGCAGAATTGAAGGACGGCCCCGATCTTTATCCGCAGCTGATCCACAATCTGGCGGATTCGCTGAAAACTTGCCTGTCCTCGTAATAGCTGCGGTTGCTGCCCCTTCCTAAAGCGTTTGCAACCGCAACGGCGCCGGGCCATCCCTCGGGTGGCCCGGCGCAAGATAATCCGTCAATGGCGGCGCTGCCGCCAATTTTTTACACTTCAAATGTAATGATATAACATTAAAAGGACGATGTTATGAGAAAACGGCTCCCAGTCACAGTCCTCTCCGGTTTCCTTGGCGCTGGCAAGACGACGCTTCTCAATCACGTGCTCAACAATCGTGAGAATCGCCGTGTAGCGGTTATCGTCAACGATATGAGCGAGATCAATATCGATGCCTCGCTGGTGCGCGAAGGGGGTGCCAATCTCTCACGCACCGAAGAGCAGCTGGTGGAAATGACCAATGGCTGCATCTGCTGCACGCTGCGCGACGATCTTTTGAAGGAAGTTTCGCAACTGGCTGAGCAAGGGCGCTTCGATTATCTCCTGATCGAATCGACCGGCATTTCGGAGCCGCTGCCTGTGGCGGCGACCTTCGAGTTTCGCGACGAGCAGGACAAGAGCCTGGCCGATGTGGCGCGGCTCGACACGATGGTGACGGTCGTGGATGCGGCCAATCTGCTGAAAGACTATGCGTCGAACGATTTTCTGCGCGACCGGGGTGAGTCGCTGGGCGATGAAGATGAGCGGACCCTCGTCGATCTTCTGGTCGAGCAGATCGAGTTTGCCGATGTGGTGGTGCTGAACAAGGTTTCGACCGCGTCGCCCGAAGAACGGGATCTGGCCCGCAAGGTCATTCATTCGCTGAACCCCGATGCGCGTATCGAAGAGGTTGATTTCGGGCAGGTTCCGCTGGATGCCATATTGGATACGCGCCTGTTCGACTTCAACAAGGCACACGAACATCCGCTTTGGTACAAGGAGCTTTACGGCTTCAACGATCATGTGCCGGAAAGCGAGGAATATGGTGTTCGCTCCTTTGTCTACCGTGCACGTCGGCCTTTTGACCCAACAAAGTTCCAGTCGTTTCTCGATAAGAGCTGGCCGGGCGTGGTGCGGGCCAAGGGCTTCTTCTGGCTGGCGACCCAGCCGGATTATGTCGGCGAGATCAGTCAGGCCGGCGCATTGGTGCGTACAAACAAGCGCGGGCGCTGGTGGTCGGCGGTGCCGAAGAACTATTGGCCAACCGAGCCGGGCTGGACGAGCGCGATGGAGCCGTACTTCCACAAGGTCTGGGGCGATCGTCGTCAGGAGATCGTCTTCATCGGCGTCGATCCGATGTGCGAGGAAGCGCTGACAGCCGAACTGGATACATGTCTGATCGAAGATGAGACATTTGCGCCGGAACGCTGGTCGGACCTGACCGATCCGTTCCCGAACTGGTCGGTCGCGGCTTGAATTAAAATGCTATTCCGACAGCGAGGCGAGCGCCTTGCTGTCGGCAAGCGTGCGGTGGTCGAGCACATTGGCAATGGCCTCACGCACATCCAGCATCATCAGGCGCACTTCGCATTCTTCTTCGTCGCAGTCGTCGCAAGGGTGATAGTCGGTCTTGCTTGCGCAGGCGATGGGAGCCAGCGCGCCATCAAGCGCACGAATGATATTGCCGATGGCAATTTCATTGGCCGGACGCGCCAGACAAAATCCGCCGCCCTTGCCTTTGCGGCTGACGACGAAACCGGCATTGCGTAGCTCGGTGAAAATATTGTCGAGGAACTTTCGCGGAATATGATGCTTTTCGGCGATCTCACTGGCTGAGGCCAGTTGTCCATCGGCTATTCCGGCCAGATGAACCATGGCTTTCAGGCCGTATTTGCCTTTCTTGGTAAGCATGCCACCCCTGCGAGACTTTCAGATAAAAAGCGTAGCGGCTAAACCGAGCTGCGACAAGTCTTTTCGCCCAGCCGGCTCATCTTATTGGCCGTCCCGCAAGGCTAGCGCCAACGCGCCTTGCAAGGCATCGCCAAGTGGCGGCTTATAAAGTGCGCGGTGTGGCAAACAGGGCAGCGCGGCATAGGTATTCGCCAGCCCGCCAGTCATGCTGAAGCGTCCAAGCGCCTCGACGCCTAAGCGGTCCAGTCCGCGACGGATGGAATCGCAGGCCCGCTCTGTGATCGAAAGGCCGACAGGATCACCTTCCATCGCCCATTCGAACACCAACGGAGCAAAGGCGGCATAGTCGGCGGCGGTCGCGTTGCGTGAAAAGGCGGTGATCTCACGTGCATCACTATTAAACTGTGCCAGTGCAGCGTCGATCAGCTCACTGCGCGCAGCCATGCCATCCGCAACGAGCAGCGCCTCTTCCAATAGCTCGCGCCCCAACCGCGCGCCGCCCGCATGGTCGCTGAGCATAAAGCCGCGCCCGCCGACAATCTCAATGGTCTCGCCCGTTCGCTTGATAAAGGCCGAGCCGGTTCCGACAATGATCATTACGCCGTCGCCATCGCCGAGCGCGCCTTGCAGCGCGGTGACCGCATCCGACACGATCCTGACCTTCCCGAAAGGTAGTGCATTATAATGCGCTTCGCGGTTGGCCAGCGAGTTGGCTCCGGCGAGACCCAGCACTGCCCGCGCTTCACTTAATACTGCAATGTCGAGCCCGGCATTCACGGCGGCCCGTTCTGCGGCTTCTATTATATGCGCGAGTGCAGTCGGCGTATCAGCGCCGATATTGGCTGGCCCGCCGGTGGCGCGGCCCAGAATGTTCCCGGCTCCGTCCGTCAGGATTGCCCTGCATCCGGTTCCACCGCCGTCAACGGCAATGCGATACGGTATGTGCTTGATTGTCATATGTTTGTCGCAACTGTTCGAATCGACAGGTTTCGTCGGTTGATTTTACGTTAAAAGACACCATATTGGCTGTGGAAAAGAAAACTGGATTTTTATTGATCTAGGCGTTGACAGTTTGAGAGTTGGGGGCCTATATAGCGCCACAACGAGGGCGGCGACGCTGC
>JACGXE010000022.1 GCA_014138095.1 Ochrobactrum sp. RH2CCR150 | reverse complement strand
CGCGCACCCGCATGATCGGCCTCCTGCTCAACAACGGTGGTCAGCCAGTCCTGCGCCTTGAGCGTATCGCGCATGGCATCGTCGCTTGGCCGCACGCCGGCGCCCACCAGCGCCCAGTCATGCCCCTCGTCGGTCGCAAACAGATCGTCCAGATAGACAGCCTGATGCGCGCGGTGAAAATTGCCTATGCCAAAATGCACGATACCCGGCTTCAATGTGGCTGGGTCGTAAGCGGGCTTGTGCACTTTATCGAAGCTTTGAAGCGTTGCGCGCGATAGCTTGGTCATGAGGGTATCCTTTATTCAAGCGGGTACAAACTGGACTTTCTTGGTCGCGGGATTTCTGAGCCCGAGGAACCATCGCATGCATGGAGTGTCGTCTGGTTCAAGGGTTGGCTGTCGGGGAGTGCCAATATATGAAAGCGCGCGAACTACACCCCGTCTAGTATCCGGCGTGCTGTGTTCTCATCGGTGATAAGACCATTAGCAAGTTTAGCCGCGAGTGCCGCCGTGATAGCGGCTGCACGATTTGTCCCGGAACCAACGATCACCGTCGGTCGCTCGGCTGGAGAAGTCAGCGCAAAGGACGTCAGTCGCGGATGATAATCAGCATCGACAACACGCCCATTCGCATCAATAGCGGTTCCTAGCAGCTCTCCGATTGCTCCACATTCCATCGCTTGCCCGGTTTCGGCTGCCGTGATGAACCCGTCCATGTAAAGCGATGCCTCCGGCCCCCAATAGCCAATTCCCATCATAAGAAGGCTTGCCTCCCCGACCAGAGCCTTAAGGTTGCGATATCCAGGTTGGGCCTGTAATACCTCCCGCTCTTCGATGGAATGTGTAACGACGGGCATTGGCAGGGGAAAACATTGGGCGCCGATCCGTTCGGAAAGCCAGGTGACCACGTCGTAATGGCTTGCTCGCCCATCCCGGGTCAAATTGCCCATTAACGATACACATTTGTGCTGCGGACGATTGATGGGCTGCAAACGCCGAGACACTTCGCGCATCGCCTTGCCATTCCCGATAGCAATAGTCAGTGGCGCTTTCTGCTGTAAGACCGTCTCGAGATACAATGCCGCATGCAGACCGACTGCGGGTATATCCTCGATATTACCGAATTCGTTCATAGCAACGTCACAATACTGCAACGAAAAGCGATCCATGAGCCGCTCCGCTAGTTCGATGCATTCGCTCATGGGATGAACGAGCTGAAAACGAATAAGACGTTCACTTTGCGCAAGCGCAATCAAACGCTGCACGACTTGTCGTGAAACTCCGAGTTCTGCTGCGATCTGATCTTGTGTTTTGCTCTTTTCGTAATAGAGCCATGCCGCACGGGCAGCAAGGTCAAGACGCCTGTCGCCGTTGACTTCACCCTTATCCCCATGACTGCTCATTGCCCCGCCCCTCTGTTTGTGGATCGCTTGCTCATCGGCATAAGCTACCCTTTTTACAGCTTCAACAGGCGGGCGATGTTACCACCTACGATTTTTGAGTAGCCTTCGGAATCGTCCGTCGCTCTTTCCATCTTTCTGAACTCCCATTCGTAATCAACGAACGGCGAATCTGTTCCCCAGATTACCTTATCCGGACCGAGCGCACGAACGGCGGTCTGAATCTCGAATATCGGTGCCCGTGATGTTTCCAGATAGAGGTTCGGGAATTCTCGTGCGAAGCTGATCGCCTGATCCACGGACCAAAAAAAGCCCATATGCGCCATCAGGAGCGGCACATTGGGAAAGCGCGCAGCCATGAGTGCGAACTCAGGGGGATTGTTATAAAGATCGCTAGCGCCATGAACGATCACTGGAATGCCGAGCTCATCCGCGACCTTGAATAGTGGATCGACTAGGTGTGGATCGGAAAGATGATAGCCATTTATGGTGGGATGCAGCTTCAACCCTTTGAAACCCCAATCCACCACACATCGGCGCACCTCATCGGCGGCACCTGCCTCCCATGCATTGACAGCACAAAAAGGGATAAGGCGGTCGGGAAACTGATCGAATGCTTCCTTAATGGGTTCATTGGTGAAATTCCCTTCCACAAAGGGAAACATCACAGCCTTATCCACACCTACCGCGTCGATCCTTGCGATCAGGTCCGCCCCTGTCTGAACTGCACCAGCGCGGACGCCAAGATGGTTGTGCGCATCGATAATCATCTGTTCTCTCCTCGATTGTTTCAATGTTGACGTTTCAGTCCGCCGACAGCCATGGCGAGCAGAATGAAGGCTCCGTTCAGCGCGAGACGGTAAGGCGCTCCAAGACCGAGCAGCGTCAGTCCGTTGCCGAGGAAAGCAATGAACAAAGCGCCAAGTATTGTGCCTAGTATGTTCATTTCGCCACGTCTGGAAGCGAGCGTCCCCAAATACGCTGCCGCGAAAGCATCAAGTAGATACGGTTCTGCTCCACGTGGCACCGCGATACCGGTCCTAGAGACGAGAGCAACGCCTGCGATTGCAGCAAGCAGACTCGCGACCACAAAGCCAGCTCCAAAGATGCGCCGGATATCAATTCCAGCGAGGAACGCGGCCCGAACGTTCAGCCCCACCGCCTTGGCTTGACGAGCAAACGGAGTATAGCGCATCAGCACGAATGTAACTATTAAGACGATGATTGTCATAACGATCAATGCTGAGAATGGACCAATCATCCCCTGACCGAGAAACAGGAAGGGCTTCGTCATGCCGCGCGGCAGCGTGAAGAGCATCTGGGGCTCCGCACCGTTTGTCATCATCAATTCGCCGGAACGGATAATAAACATCATCCCTAGTGTTCCGATAATTGCTGGCACTCCGATATAGCCCATGAGCACGGCATTGATCAGACCGATGCACAGTCCAAAACAAAGCGGCAAAAGATAGGCCATCCACACGGGATAGTGGTGAATAATCAGTAACGCAGCGATCAGTCCGGCGGCATCAGCCACCTGCGCCACGGAAAGATCCACCCCGCGCATCGACATAACAACAGTCAATCCGATCGCAAGAATGATAAGGACGGTGCTCTGGCGCAGGACATTTGCGATGTTCGCAGGACTGAGAAAAGTCGGCTTGAGCAGATAGAACAGCACAAATACGAGCAGCATGCCGATTATCGCGCCATAATTGCGCAGAAAATCCACTGCACTGCGGATGAATACAGAGGAAGTGACCATGGTGTTCATCGCGAAGCCCTCAAAAAATCAGTACCTGCCCAATCTCCCGTCGCCGAAACACACCCAGCGCGATAGAGAGAATGAGAACGAGCCCCTGGATGGCCGGAAGCAACTGACTTGAAACGCCGATCAGGACAAGGCCATTCGACAAGGAAGCAAGGAAGAGCGCCGTAATCACCGTTCCTGTGACACTAAGATCACCGGCCCGCGACAGCGCGCTGCCCAGAAAGGCCGCCGCCAGCGCGCTGATCAGAAAATCTATGCCGGTCGCCAAAGCAGATGCGCCGTAACTGTAGGAAGCAAGAACGACGCCCGCCAGACCCAGAACCAATCCGCCAATCACAAAAGATGCAAAAGCATAGGGCGAGCGAGCCACGCCGCGCAATTCTGCGGCTTCAAGATTTTGCCCGACCGCATACATCCGCAAGCCCAGTCTGGTATGGCGCAATAACAAGTGCAGAAGCACCGCCACGACAAGCAGCAGGATGAATACAAACGGCACGGGGCCAACATATCCCTGACCGATGAAGAAGAAGGCGGGCTCATTTGAGAGCGTTAACGCCTGGCCGCCATTATAGAGCAATGTCGCACCCATGGTAACGAACATGGTGCCAAGTGAGGCGACAAAAGCCGGCATGCCGAAGAAAAGTACGAGCATCGCATTGACCACGCCAATTGCGGCGCCCGTCGCCAAACCCATGCCGATCGCGCCGATCATGCCTGTACCGCCGATAAGAAGGCCGGACGCGATATTGGCGGTCAACTGACTTGCAGCGCCAGCCGACATGTCAAAACCACCAGCAACGAGCACAATGGTCAAGCCAAGAGCGATGAACGCCAGAACGCTGCCCTGTTTCAGCACATCGAAAACATTTCCTATCGAAAGAAAATTGGGGGCGAGAATTGTAATGACCGCCAGCACCAGCACCATTCCGCCAAGGGTTGACCAGCGGGTCACCGTCGTTTTCGTTGGTTTCTGCGTTTCCGGTCGCATATGCCCGTGCTGTGCGGCAGGGGTAGCGGGCGTATGCTGTTCTTTTTCGTTGCTGCCGGAAGCCCAGTACAGCATGGTCTCGGGATTGCTGTTCTGACCTTCAAGAACAGCGTTTATCCGTCCCTTGTGCATAACCGCGACGCGATCGCACATGCCGGCGACTTCTTCGAAATCGGAAGAAATGAAAATGATCGCTGCACCGCGCCTCGCCAACTCGATCATCTGTCGGTAGATTTCTACCTTTGATCCGACATCGACGCCGGTCGTCGGCTCATCGAATAGGAAAACCTCGGAATCGCCCGGAAGCCACCTGCCGATAACGACCTTCTGCTGGTTGCCACCTGAAAGATTGCGCGCAAGCTGGTTGAGAACAGGGGGCTGAATGTTCAAGTTCCGCACTATAGAGGCTGCATCCGCCTTTTCTCGCCGCAGATCGATCAGCCCGCCGCAGGACCAGAGGCCGATATTAGGCAAGGTTAGATTTTCGCGCATCGTCATGCCAGTGAGGAGGCCTTCATGCCGCCGGTCCTCGGGAATGATTGCGAAGCCTTCACGTCGTGCAGCGCCTGGATTGGCAGGAGCGGACGCCTGTCCCCGCAAGATGACTTCACCTGCACTCCGCGGCAAGGCTCCAATCAGAGCCATCGCCAATTCCGAACGACCTGCCCCCATTAAACCCGCAATGCCAAAAATTTCACCCCGTCTGACGGAAAAATCCACTCCACGAACAGCTTGCCCCTGTTGGAGCCCCCTTACTTCAATCAGTACCTCTCCCAGTGGGAGGGCTTCTTTCGGATAAAGTTGGGAAATCTCTCGTCCGACCATCAGTTGCACAATGTCCGAGCGGCTCGTGCCCAGCGCATCACGTGTTTCGACAAGACGTCCGTCACGTAAGATGGTGATGCGGTCGACCAGATCCAGCACTTCATCGAGATAATGCGAGATATAGATGATTGTTACACCTTGATCTCGCAACGAGCGGATCATGGTGAAAAGAAGCTCGGCTTCTTTCTCGCTTAACGATGCTGTTGGTTCATCCAGGATGAGAATCTTGGGATCGCGCAACAAGGCCGCGGCAATAGACACCTGTTCACGTTGCGCGACGCTCAAATCTCGCACTAGAGTGTCGGAAGTAAATGCCGCGCCTACACGCTCAAGAGCCGTCTCGGCGACGGCGGCCATGGCCCTCTTATCCAGAAAGCCCCCGGACAATTTTTCATGTCCCAGAAAGATATTCTGTGTGACATCGAATTGCGCAACTAGCTGTTGGTCTTGATGAACAATAGCGATGCCGTTGGCTTCAGCGTCCACCGCACTGCGCATGCGGACGGGGTTACCGTCAACGAATATCTCACCGCCATCGGTCTGGTAAACACCAGTTAAAACTTTTACGAGCGTTGACTTGCCCGCGCCATTCTGGCCCAGAAGAGCATGTATTTCACCCTTACGGATCGAAAGCGACACACCACTGAGCGCCGTCACACCAGGAAAGATCTTGCGGATTGAACGGCATTCCAGCGCAGGCGCGGACGCGCTCCCCGCAGGCTTGCCCGTTTGGTGCGGAACCATGACAGATCCTCTTGCTTTATTTCACATGTCAGGGCGCGAGCGTACCTGCGCCCTGACCATAGTTCCGTCAGGGCAAAACGGGATGGACAACCTGAAGCTCACCGTCCTGCTTCCAGCGGCTTTCGACATCAGAACGCGCGATGGCAAGATCGTCCCAAACATTGGAGCCCCAGCGCTTTTCAGCCGCTGCTACCCCATTTGCGCGAGTGGCCAACCATGCATCGGTAAATAGCGTATCGGGAAACTCTTCCTTCCCCCCCAGCTTTTGGGTCAGAATCTCGGCGGCAAGAGCGCCAATACGCGGAACGTCCTGTACGACCGTCGCAATAAACGGGCTGTCGACGTCCAGCAACATCTGGAAACCGACGCGATCTCCGTCAATTGAAGCGACCTTGATTTCATTGCGGCCATTGCGTCGGATGGACTCCACCGCGCCAGAAACCAGCAAATCATAAGCGCCCCACACGGCGGCGATACTGCCCGGCTCGGGATTGGCGGTCAGAATATCTTCCATCTGCGCCTGAACTCGCGCGACGCTATGCTCGGTCGGCACTTCATGCAGCTTAACCTGCGGATAGTCGGCGACAATCGCCTGGAGGATACGCTTGCGTGTTTCGAGCAAGGGGGCGCCTGGTACCCAGAAAACATAGATATCGCCTTTATAGTGGATACTTGAGAGCAGCGCCCGGCTCATAATTGCAGACATGAGAGGATCGTCACCGCCGACATCGGCGACTGAGCCTTCGACCTTCGAGCCGATTGACGTTGTTACGACTGGAATACCCGCTGCGCTCGCCTTCTTGACGATTGGCGCCAACTGCTGTGCGTCGCCCAGTTGGACGATAATCCCCGAAACGCCTGAATTGATGAGGCTTTCAATGTTTTCATTGTGCTTGCGCGGGTCAGCTCCGCCGTCAGTCACGACAACTTGAGCGCCGTCTTTTTCCAACAGTGATTTTGCACCCGCGATGATGTCGCGGTTGTAATCGTTGGTAATCTCGCGTGCCGCAATGCCAATTTTCTTGCCATTGAGCGCCTGAGCGTGCGCCGTGAACGGCGCATACAGGACGGACGCAGACACAGCTATTGCGCAGATCGTGCTTCGAAACATGGAAACCTCCCTAGAGCCCTCCCGGCTCTTTACTCGATCATTTAATCGATATCCGATGATTTGATCGATAAAAATTTAAAAGTCAAGCCATTAACCGCGGCAATAGTGGCATCCGTTAAAAGATGAATATACTCGATCATCACGTTTTGCCCATTTAACGATTAATTACTCGCCACCTCTTAATGTGCTGGTAAAATGACATTTTAAAAAAGCAACCTCGCCAGAACTGATTTGACCGACCTATTTGTGGATGTGGTCAACACCTCCAATAGGACGGCGCAGAGCACGGTGGCCGCAGTTCAGCGATCTACTCTTCTTATGCCAACGCTGCGCCAAAAGCGGCCGACACCTCGATGAGGGGTAATTTATTACGCCTTGAAAGGATATTAACCATTGACCCTGGTCATTGGACGACGTGCTGATTACCGGTCAGGTTTCGCGCGCTGTCCTCCAGATCCCAGCTCTTGTTCAGACCCATGGATTGATGAGACTACTCGAACGAGCCCTTCCCACTTCTCCAAACGCAGAATTTATATAGAAGTGCCCGCGCCCAGCGATGACCAGCAACGCGATGCGTTTGCGCGTGTCAGACAGCGATAAGATGGGGCGCGTTCAAAACTTCTGCCAGGATGAGAGTCCCTGTTCCTTATTTGGGAACGAGCACTAGTCGGTTGAATATCACCGCAATCGATAAATGGTCAGCACATTTTTATCGAGTAACAGAAATGCAGTAGCCATATTCAATTTCGGCTTTCAGCTCTCTCCTGCTCAGCAACGAGCTCGTAGCTCCATCGCACATCTTGCTGCATGGCAAGTTTGGCGGCTTCAGGATCATGGGGTCGTTTGCGGGAGGGGGCGAAATCCTACGTTAAGCCGAGAACGCGCTTACCGTATTCCCTTAGCTCGCCATTTGGGCCGACATAGCGATAGAGAGTAACACGCTCGATCCCAAGTTCCTTGCAGAGATCGGAAACGGAAGTATCGCGCTGCGCCATGGCGGCCTGGGCGAGACGGACCTGTGCTTTGGTGAGGGCAAATTTTCGCCCCCCTTTGCGACCGCGCGCCCTTGCAGCAGTAAGACCGGCCATGGTTCGCTCGCGGATCAGGTCACGCTCAAACTCGGCCAAAGTTGCGAAAATGCCGAAGACCATGCGGCCTGATGCGGTTGTGGTGTCGATCTGAGCACCCTTTCCGGTCAGCACCCGCAAACCGATATTGCGATCAGACAAATCCTTCACAATGTTGACCAGATGGGCAAGCGAGCGCCCGAGGCGGTCGAGTTTCCCGACTATCAGCACATCGCCGGCACGTAGCGATTTAAGACATGCCGTTAGGCCGGGACGATCTTCTCGGCTGCCGGAAGCACGATCTTCATAGATATTCTGGTGGTCAACCCCGGCAGCGCTCAAGGCATCGTGTTGCAGGTCGAGCGACTGAGACCCATCAGCTTTGGAAATGCGCCCATAGCCGATTAACATTTTCGCCATTCCATAATCATGGTGAATGGCGTCGTGAGATACCTTTGCACCCTGTCGGGTGGACCGCTGGATGGTCTCGGTTCATCGAAGAATGTCAGTTTCAGGCCTTCGCCAAGCAATACAGACATGTAAGTGCTCAAGGGGCGGTGCCAGTTTCGCACCCGCAAGCCATCCCATTCAAACCACTCTGCCTGTTCACTAAAATAGTTTCCAAGAGGATGGTACGCACGACCGTCTTCGCCTTTGATCCAACCAAGTGTGCCATTGGAAGTGAAGAAACTAGTCAGGTTTGCGATCAGAATTCTTCCGCCGGGCTTGAGAATGCGCGTGGCTTCTCGAACCGCCGTGTGCAAGTCGTCAATGTCGATAAGGCTCAGGTAGAATACTGCGAGGTCGAACTCTTCATCATCGAAAGGCAATTTCTCGGCAAAAGCGTTGAGATATTTACCAGCTGGATCACGGTTTCGTGCTCTTTCAATAAACGGTTCAATTGGGTCAATTCCGACAGCATCGATACCGATCTTCTTTGCCATACGGCAAAATCGCCCTTCGCCGCAGCCGATATCCAACATTTTTGCTGCGCCCGACAATTTGGATCGCTCCAGCATCGGCTTGTCGAGGATGAACTCGCGCGCGAAATCGCCC
Organism: Ochrobactrum sp. RH2CCR150; assembly: GCA_014138095.1. GTDB lineage: Bacteria > Pseudomonadota > Alphaproteobacteria > Rhizobiales > Rhizobiaceae > Brucella > Brucella gambitense. The sequence goes on along the minus strand of JACGXE010000022.1, from coordinate 45,159 downwards.
GCATCGGGCATTCTGTCGATCCACGATTGAGAAGAACTAAGCCAGCCGTTCTCATCCGGGTCACGTTGCTTCATTGCCTGAATTTCCCTGTTTCACAAACGGTGGTTTGAGGCGGTGTATCGGACGCGAATGTTTTGTTGACTAGAATTGTATCTCAACCAGCTTCATAAACAAAGCTTCTTAAACATGACCAAATTTTGAAAAAGGAACTTAAATGCCGCGTCGCGTCACTCTCACGGATCGGCAAAGGGATGCACTGTTGCGCCTGCCGACCTCGCAAGCGGATTTGCTGAAGCACTATACTCTTAGCGATGAGGATCTCGGCCACATCAGGCAACGACGGCGCGCTCACAACAGATTCGGCTTCGCCCTGCAACTGTGCGCCCTCCGCTATCCCGGCCGGGTGTTGGCTCCGGGTGAACTGATACCGGCAGAGGTTATCGAATTTATCGGAGCGCAGCTCGGCCTCCATGCCGACGATCTTGTCGAATATGCTACCCGTGAGGAGACGCGGCACGAGCATCTTTCCGAGCTGCGGGCCCTCTATGGATTCCGCACCTTCTCTGGACGTGGTGCGCGTGATCTGAAGGAATGGTTGTTCCGCGAAGCCGAGATCGCTGTGTCGAACGAGGATATTGCCATTCGCTTCGTGACCGAATGCCGTCGCACGCACACAGTTCTGCCCGCGACATCGACGATCGAGCGGCTTTGCGCAATGGCTCTGGTTGATGCTGAACGACAGATTGAGACAAGAATTGCCGGTCGCTTGTCGCAAGAAATCAGGAAGCCGTTGTTAGCGCTGCTCGAAGATACCGTTGACGGCCGGGTAACTCGGTTCGTCTGGTTGCGGCAGTTCGAGCCAGGCTCGAACTCATCGTCTGCCAACCGGCTGCTCGACCGGATAGAATACCTTCGACGCATCGTTTTCCCCGAAGATTTGCTGGCTGGTGTTCCTGCTCATCGCGTGACACGTCTGCGTCGACAAGGCGAACGATATTATGCTGACGGCATGCGCGATCTTCCGGAGGACAGGCGGCTTGCAATTCTGGCCGTCTGCGCGTCGGAATGGCAGGCAATGCTTGCCGACGCCGTGGTCGAAACCCATGACCGGATCGTCGGCAGGCTCTACCGGGCGTCGGAACGGATTTGCCAGGCGAAGATCGCCGACGAAGCAAACGCCGTGCGCGACACTCTGAAATCTTTCGCCGAAATCGGCGGAGCCCTGGTCGATGCACAGGATGACGGACAGCCGTTGGACGACGTTATCGCAAGCGGATCAGGCTGGGACGGCTTCAAAACCCTTGTCACGATGGCAGCCAGGCTGACCGCCACTATGGCGGACGATCCCCTCAACCATGTGCTGGACGGCTATCACCGTTTCCGCCGCTATGCTTCTCGCATGTTGCGCCTGCTTGATCTCCGGGCTGCGCCGGTTGCACAGCCGCTTCTGGAAGCGGTTACGGCCCTACGCACTGGCTTGAACAATGCCGCGCATACGGCCTTTTTGCGGCCGAGCTCGAAATGGCATCGTCATCTTCGTACACAGGTGGTCGGCGATACTCGCTTCTGGGAAATCGCAGTCCTGTTCCATCTGCGCGATGCCTTCCGCTCCGGGGATATCTGGTTGGCCAGGTCCCGGCGCTATGGTGATTTGAAACACGCACTCGTACCGGCGCAGGCGCTGGCCGAAAGCGGTCGCCTGGCTGTGCCATTGCGGCCGGAGGAATGGCTGACGGACCGGCAAGCCCGGCTCGAAATACGGTTAAGCGAGCTTGGTCGCGCCGCACGCGCGGGCACAATTCCCGGTGGGTCCATCGAGAACGGCGTCCTGCATATCGAGAAGCTCGAAGCCACCGCGCCGTCTGGTGCCGAGGATATGGTTCTCGATCTCTACAAGCAGGTCCCGTCTACGCGGATTACCGACATCCTGCTTGAGGTGGAAGCTGCAACCGGTTTCTGCGACGCGTTCACCCATCTACGCACGGGAGCGCCCTGCGCCGATCGGATTGGACTGATGAACGTCATTCTCGCGGAGGGGATCAATCTCGGCCTTCGGAAGATGGCAGATGCCACCAATACCCACACTTTCTGGGAATTGATCCGCATTGGGCGGTGGCATGTCGAGGGCGAGGCCTACGACCGGGCGCTGGCCATGGTGGTCGAGGCGCAGGCGGCGTTACCTATGGCGCAATTCTGGGGCGCGGGTATATCGGCCTCAAGCGACGGGCAATTCTTCGCGGCGACAGAGCAAGGCGAGGCCATGAACCTGGTCAACGCGAAATACGGCAATACGCCGGGTCTGAAGGCTTACACCCACGTCTCGGATCAATACGCACCGTTCGCAACCCAGATGATCCCCGCGACAGCTAGTGAAGCCCCCTATATCCTTGACGGCCTGCTCATGAATGATGCTGGCCGTCATATCCGCGAGCAGTTCGCTGACACGGGAGGCTTCACCGATCACGTCTTTGCTGCATGCGCCATTCTCGGCTACCGGTTCGCTCCTCGTATCCGGGATCTGCCATCCAAACGGCTCTATGCGTTCAATCCATCGACAGCACCAGCGCATCTGCGCCCTTTAATCGGAGGCAAGATCAACCAGGCCATGATCGAACGCAATTGGCCTGACATCCTGCGTATCGCCGTCACCATTGCAGCCGGAAGCGTTGCGCCAAGCCAGATCCTGCGCAAACTTGCCTCCCATCCGCGGCAAAACGAACTGGCCACAGCCTTGCGGGAGGTTGGCCGCGTCGAGCGGACCTTGTTCATGATCGACTGGATTCTGGATGCCGATCTGCAACGCCGCGCCCAGATCGGTCTCAACAAAGGCGAAGCGCGTCACGCGCTGAAACGGGCTATCAGCTTCCATCGGCGAGGCGAAACCCGCGACCGTTCAGCGGAAGGGCAGCACTACCGTATTGCCAGCATGAACCTGCTCGCCGCCATCATCATCTTCTGGAACACCATGAAGCTCGGCGAAGTCGTCGCCAACCAGAAACGAGCCGGAAAGCCATTATCACCCGATCTACTGGCCCATGTCTCGCCGCTCGGTTGGGAACACATCAATCTCACCGGTGAATATCGTTGGCCGAAACCTTAGCGTAGGATTCCGCCCCCTCCCGCAAACCACCCCAATCCATCGAGGCAGCTATCGCCTGCCTGTTGCCCCAGACCTTTCCACGTCTTGTCATGTCCGGCCCATCAGCCGGACTGGCGATGCTGAATTCGACCCGGCCCGCATCCACGTCGTCGCAGACAAGATTACCGGTTCCATGCAACAATGTAACAGCCATCACAATTCCTTATGTTCAAAATCGTTCGACGGTAGTCTGGCGATGTCGCACGCGACCCTTAGTTCAATTCTCAGAATTATCCTGTGCCGCACTCAGCTTTTCACGGAGAAGGCGCTTAAGGTGGGCGTTTTCCGCTTCAAGTTCTGCGAGCATTTCGTCGGTCACCAGTTCATCAGTAGCTTTGGGCTTTCGATCACGGGAGCGCATTTGCGGCAACATGGGCGCCCCAGGTATCGCCGCATCTTTGTCTGTCGCCTGCTCTATTCTCGGTGGCTCCGCACCACTGGACGGTTCGTGAAGTGCATTCTCTCCCTTGAACGGCGCTAACGCTTCCGATGGGTTTCCTGGCTCGGCCCCGATGGATGCGTTGCCATCTGCTTCTTCAAGCTCTTTTGCCGGGGTCGTGTTGATGGTGAACTTCTGCAATTCATGATCGGGCTGCAACTTCCTCTCGCTGATGACGCTTTTGTTCTCAGCCGCTTCGTTAGCTGTGTCCCCGTCCGACACCGCCAGGTCCCTGCCTGCCATCAATCCATCCTTGGACTTTGATGATCTTCCCCGGGACAGATTTTGCGTCGGTTTTGAATCAGATGATGAAGCGGAAGGCTCATTCGCCGCCTCGTGCGTCGGCTCCGGCTGACTTGACGATGCCTCAGGCGGCTGCACTTCGTTCGCAGGCACTGGGGAAGTTTCAAGTGGGGGTGTCGGTTTTGTCTGCGGATTTGCATCAACGCCTGTTCCTTCAAAGTCTTCCACCGTGACCTTAATCGACATTTTTGCCTTTGAACCGTCATCAGATCGCTCTGGAGTCATATCAGCTGGGCTTTGTACACCAAGTGTTGCATCCGCCCCGGTGTCGTTGTTGCGCGATCGCCAGTTCTTCAGTCCCGCAACGAGGCGCTCACTCCATGATTTCATTGTCAATCAACCTCCCCGTTCGCGCCAAAAAGGACTTGGTGTTGCCTGCTTCCCAACATGCGACAGCCTTGGCGACGATAAACCGGACACACCCAAATGACCAGAACACGCGGTTGGTATTGCTTCATGCCAGTTTCAGCCAGGTCGCCGTCGGGCCAATGAACATGCAGGCCTGAATAAAACGGACCTATCTACTGTGGGTGGCCCGCAGATCGGCTCGTCTGAGCAGCGCGAACAAGGCATCATTTTCTGCGCGCAGTTTCGCAAGCAGTTCGCGCTTGAGAGACGCATTCTCGTTCTCGAGGGACAGTAGTTCGGAGCGGCTGTCTGGCTCTGCGACCGGAGGTATCGCAATTTTCTCTTTCTTTCGAGCAACCTTCTTCACGCTGTGCCGAACAGAGCGTTTTTTCTTTCTGACAACAATTTCTTCGGTAATTTCTGGCTTTTGGACCGCAATGGGCGCGATCAGCTCTTTTTCTGGCTCGACCGCATCAATGACAGAAATCTCTCGCTCGTCCGCAACGGTTTCAGTGGTAGCCGCGATCAGCGGCACGACTTCCAGGTCGTCTGTCTCAGCTTTGTCGTTCATGGGTTCGGGGAACTGAGCTTCTGCCTGAACATCTATCGGAGATTGCGGCGAATCCGCTTCAACTTCCCGGGCGATCGACTTCAAATCCAGATCTCCCCACAAGGATGCGTTCCCCCTCCGGGCACGCTTGTTCTTATATTCGACGATAACATTGCGAACTGGATTCTTCATCCGTGAATGGCTTTCCAATGAAATATGACCGAAGGGGGTGAGAAGAGCGCTTGACGCTACCTATCGATTTCCAGCCTGTTTTTCAATGTTCAGCACTGCATTCAATTGTGACAACAGCCTCTCAGAAAAAGCTCTTTCGTAAAGTCCCCATGAACTACACGACTTTATTTCCACATTAAGCGTTGATCTGTATATTCCAGAAATAAGTAACTGCCCTTACGCCAGCACAGGAGAAACTCAACATGGCTGATGAAACAATTACCGATGCAAAACCAGCTGCAACTGCAATCAATGCTGCTGAACCTGTCGGTGACATGCCAAAAACACGCGCTCCCCGGAAAAAAGCCGTGCCAAAACCAGCAAAGACTAGCGTTGTTTCTCCTTCAACGGCGACAAAGGTCGGCACCAAACCTGCCAAAGCGCCTAAAGCTGCCGCGAAGGCTGAAACCATTGTAACACAGCCAGCAAAACGCACGGTCAAGAGATATAGTCCCGAGCTGCGTGCCGCCCTCCTCGCTTCTATCGAAAAAGCAACAAAAGGGGGAAAGGTCACTCTGAAAGCTGCATTGCAGCAAGCGGAAGTCAGTGAACAGACCTATTATAATTGGAAGAACGCTGCAGAAAAGGCAGCGCCCACAGCGGCAAGGGCGCCTTCAGGTGATGATCTGAAGACTCTGGTGACGCTCGAAGCTGAAAATCTAAAACTGCGCAAGGAACTGGCCAGTAAGCTACGAGCAGAAAACGCCGAACTGCGCAAGCGGCTCGGTAAGTCTTAAAACCGGAAGCTCATTGCCAGCTGCACAACAAATCACTTGAACGGGTGATCTTGCTGATGCGGGTCGCCCGTTTTTCTTAATCACTGGAACCTGTGGCCAGTGATTGCCTTGCTAACTGCCCAACGCTCAACGCGCTATCCCAATTGAACCCTTGTGGTTTTGATTCTCCGCTGGCAGGGAGCAGAACGGGCAATATTGATTGCGAATATAACGCCGATTTCCGAGAATATTTGAAATAATTCAATAATAAATGATTTCACATGAAAACTATAATAAATCAAAACAGCGGCAGAATTAATCTGCCGCTGTCTTTAGTGATGTAATCTTGACTGGAGATCAGATTATCACTTGATAATTATTTAAGCATCAACTCTCTATGTCAAGTTATTGCTTGAAACACGCGATCAATTAGCGATCACGTGTTTGTAACTTAGAACGAGCGTTGGAATCGGATCGTGCCGCCCCAGGCATCGTCAACATTGTTGCCGTTGTAGACGGCTTCGTAGTCTTTCCACTTGTCGTCAAACTTTGTGTAGGTGACTTCAGGTGTAATCGTGAAACCGGGAACGATTTCATATGCCACATTTGCGGCTACCGCTGTTTTGCCCCAGTCGTCATGCGCACCCTGCAGGTTAAAGGTAGCCTTGTCAGTTGCCTTAAACTTCAAACCACCCCAGACGGCCCATTCGCCACCCCATTGACCGTACATCTGGTCCGGGTTCTCTTCGGATGAGTAGGCACCCTGAAGCCAAAGAGAGAGCCGATCGGTGACATTAACGTCGCCGCGCACCTTTGTGGACCATTCCTCGATAACTGAGTCATAAGCGACGACACCGGCAATCGACCCCCAGCCACCTGCATATTTCAGGCCGCCAACAACATGCGGCATGTAGCCATCTATTACGTAATCGTGGCCGAACGGATTGGCATAACCGCCATCGTTATCGCCACCTTCTTCAAGTGCAAGGACAGCCGAGAAACCGTTACCACCGGTGAAGGTGTACGAGATCTTGCCCGTACGGTACGCACCCGGGGAGACAACGTCATCGTTGATGACATCGCCGAGATATCCCGTAAACGTGTGGAATTCGGATTCATCGATACCCACCTTCAGACCGCCCAGTTCGATGTAGGCGAACTGCATGACGACATCCGAATTGGTATCACCATAGACGCCGTCGGTTCCCGAGTTGTTTGCGGAGTAATTGAAGCGCGTTTCAGTGAACGTCTTCAAAGTGCCCAGTTCGGTCTCGGAAGCTGTAGAGGTACGAAGCGCAAAGCGGAAGCTTTTGTCCCAGCCGTCACGATCCGTACCGGAATATGGATTATTACCACCCTTGACGTCGTAACGCAGATAACCGTGGATACGCAGACAGGTCTCTGTGCCCGGGATGTAGAAATAGCCAGCGCCGTAAGCGTCGCAAACGCGCACATATTCAACGGCTTCAGGCTCCGGCGCGACGATTGCGTCGGCAGCATAAGATGAGAAGGAAATCATCGTAGCTGCTGAAGAGATCAGAACAGTCTTGATTTTCATAAGAGTTGCCTCGATTCAGCGTGGACTTTTAACAACCCACCTATCTCTCAGTACATAATTAAACTCAATATAAATAATATTATTAAAACCGCTATCCTTGGATATTGTGTCAACAATGATACCAAATATTTATTATGGAATATTCATAAAGTGGTATTTTATTAGATAAATTTATTATATATAACATATTAAACTATCATATAATTATCACGCTAAGATTTCATTCAGAATTCAAAATATTGTGAATAAATACGCTCCTGTCATGATGTAAGAATATCCACTTCGAGCGTAGTTTTCCCAAAATTCTTTCAAAGCTGTCAATTGACAAGAAGTATGAACATGGATTCTTTTGATGCAAAAAACATTTCCCTGAGAAATCTCGCAGCAAATATACTTTTTTCTGGAACCGTACTTCGCTCCCTCGAAAAACAGGCATTCAGCGAAATCGGGCTGGACCCTACTGTCGCATCCTGCCTTTTCTGGATTGCACAAGTGGGGGATGGCGCACGACAGATTGATATCGCTACGCAGATAGGAATGACGGCACCTTCACTTGTACGGATAATCGACTTGCTGGAGGAGCTTCAACTCGTCCATAGAGCGGTCGACGAAACGAACCGGCGCGCTAACAGAATTTGGCTGACGGCTGAGGGAGAACGTATGGTTGTGCGCATGCGGACAATCCTTGACAGCATCCATCAATCTTTGTTTGACGAATTTGACGCGCGAGAAATAGAGGCGGCAAACCATTTTCTTCAAAAACTCATCGACAAAGTCGTCTGATTGCTCTTACCGCTATATGGACACGTATGCGTATAGTCATGACCTAGTGAATAATTTGGTGTTTCAGATACCGGAAGAACAACCCGCGAGCTGTTCAGCGAGTCCTGTCCGTGACCCGCGACTGACATCAGGACGCCGAACCTGCGTTATCTGATCAACGCAGGTATGGGGAAACACCCTGCGTGCACCGCTCGGATCTGGCCTATCTCTAGGCTAGGGCTCTCCAAAGCGATACAAGCCCTGAATGAAGGTGGCGGCAAGCTACTTAACGCTTCCTTTGACGCATTTGCTCTCGGTGAGGCAATCATTGATGTTTGCACCCACACTGATGATCGCATCGAACTGCGATCTGCCGGCAATGTAACTGAAGTACACAACGACCTGTCCGCTTTCGCAGCTGCCTATCGTTTGCAAGCGCTGTGATTGCTAAAGCGAAGAATGACATTGTTTTTGATTTCAGTTTTCTATCTACGAAATCTTCGTCCGGACAGCTGGGCTGAAACTTAACAGAAGACAATTGAATAACGCGCTTAACCCATACCGGTTCATCGCCCAATGATGGACTTCTTTGCTATTTCCAAGGCCTTCCGTGCATTGTTCTCAGCGGTCTCTTCGGTCGGCGCAGCCGACTGGATTGTGAGCCTGTCTCCGGCTTCTACGACAAAAATATTCACCCCCTTGAGGCCACCTACATTCGGAAGGCGGATAAGTCGTCCAATTGCAGGGGACACATCGATCTTCTCAATCTTGAAACCGATTTTTTCGGAACTGACGTCCAACTCTTTGAGATAACCTTCGTCGGTTCTGTTTTCCTGTCCCTGCTCGTCGACATGACGATCGATAGCGATCATCAAATGCTGGTCATCATCTGTTCCGCAGCAGGACATCCGAAAGTTGGTCGGTTCTTCTGCATGATGCGCGAAGGCATCGAAAATTGACCAGAACTCTTGCTTGATGGGCGTGAGCTCGTGGATTTTGAAACCGTCGGCCCGCACAGGGACATTAATTCCGACAAGTGCAATCGCGATGACGACCGCTATAAACGTTCTATTTTTCATTCAGGGCACCATTACATCAACTTAAGCGCGACCAGGTTGAATCTGGATCGCTGAGATGGAAAATTAGTCAAAACTTGCGTCATGATAGCGTTCGTGCAGCAAAATCAATTCAGTCACAGTGGCCCGGCGCAGGACAGTTCGACACGGACATCTTTACCGGCAATCAAATTCTGATCCGATGCGAGGATCAGTGTTCTATCGCCTTCTCGTGCAAGCGAAATGATGCCTTGCTGCAGTTTCTGGCGTATGCCATTGACGTCCACGCTGGCGGTGTAATTTACCAATGCAGACATGCATCCACACACTCCGATAGACCGGTGCAAATTAAACCTCGCGTCGAAGGAAACAATGTTCGCCTGCCTCTTCACCTGCCCGGGCTTCAGATCGACGCAGGCCGATAGTCCGTTTTGCAAATCAATTTCGACGGCATCGCCGGAAGCTGCTTGTCCCGCGGAGATGGCGCAAAGGAACACAGCCACCAATGATCTGAATAGGGGCCTTCTTCTCAGTGCAAAAATCCTGATGACTTCGTCTGTTTCAGGAAGCTTTTGACCCGAACTACTAATCATTTTTCTTGTTGATCCGTTCGTCTTTGGCCTCATTTGTCGTCACCGGAGCAACCTGCTGTTTCACGGTGCCGATCAAACCGGTTTCCCGCCCCGCATCTTTTTCTGATTTCGGTCCGTCGCCATCTGCCAACGCACTTAAGAGTGCTCTGGTCTCATAATTTCCACCATGTGCATCTCCTGTAACCAACACTGTTTTGCCTCCATGGGACGCAGCGTCTCTTAGCGCCTCAAGCCGGTTGATTTCCATCATAAATTCCATGGCGTCGGCATCAGTCAGTGTCGTATCTGCTCGAAAGGCGGCAAGGGCTCTCGCATTGCCTTCTGCGATAATGCTGCGACTGGCTGCGATCCCCCGCGCCGTAATTGACATCGCAGCAGCAGAAGCTTCCGCACTCTTGGTCCGCTTTATTTTCTCAGCCTCTCCATCATTGTGTGCCGCTTCTAATCTGCGTTGAGACGCTAACACTTCGTTGAAGGCTGTAATCATCTCCGGTGTTGGCCGCGGGTCATCAATCAACACGGCACGGATCTCATAACCATATGCATTGATAGCTTCGTCCAGAGATTCACGGACAGTGCGCGTGAATTCGTCGCGATCAGTATAAAGTTGGTCGAATGTTCTCGCCGCAGCGACCGCGCGCGCATCTGTTGCGACGTAGGATTCGATCTGCTCTTCGGGATTATGCAACTCGTAAAAGGCCGCCTCTACCGCGGAAGGAATAACCCGATATTGCAGGCTGATCGGCATGGTAACAAAGGCATTGTCTTTGGATTTGACGCCAAGCTGAAGAGAGATCTGTTTCGTCTGCAAGGAAAACGGCGAGCGAGCGCGCTGAAATGGCCAAGGAAATTTGATCGACAGACCCGCTTTACGATAGCCAGTGTAACGGCCAAACGTTTCAAGAATTCTCACGTGCTGCTGGGGCGTCATGACAAAGAAGGTCTTAAGCCAACGCAGTCCCAGATATATCGCCAGAATGGCAATAATAACTGAAACAAGCGTGGTAATAATGGAACTGGAAAATTCGAACCCAAGCAAATTAAGCATTCCAACCCTTCTTAATTTCGACTCTCTATCTTCAGTTTGCTCACTGAAAGGCACAGTTCCTCATCGTTCAACGCAAAACATCATAATTGGCAGCAATTGCTATTTTAATCAAAGCTCTTTGACTGGCAAGTCGTTATGATATGTGTGTCATCGACACCTGCTTATGCGAAAAATGACTTTAATGACTGGCGAAAGCTGATCATTCCTACAGAATTGGACGCGACAGGCTGCGACATATATTGGATTTGGACAATTATGCTGGCGGCACGGATAACAATATGGGCGCGTCAAACTCTAGCCTGTTATAGGACACTGAACGACATGCCGCCCTGCCGATCAGTATCCTCGACATCCAGGGATAAGAGATCATGGGCATCGGAAGGTTTCAGTTCCACTTTCTGCGCATCCATCGCCGCAGCAATAGCCAGCTTATTCCCCCAGAGTTTTCCACGCATGGTCGTATCCGGACTGTCGGCAGGCTCCGCAATACTAAATTCAATCTGGCCGGCGACAACGCCGTCACATATCAAACTGCCCGATCCATTCAGGAAACTGACACTCAAGGATGCTCCTCCTCATAAGAACTGATACAGGTTATATGGCCAGCGGCTGTTTGGCTCAATGATCAATCGATCCGACGGCCGCGATACGGGGCAGTTGCGCGTCCACTGCGCATTCAATAGTCTCCATCGGCAAATCGAAGTCGCTCCATCTCAGAGGATCCATATGGCAATTGGTACAGTAAAATTTTTCAATCAGAACAAGGGTTTTGGCTTCATTACGCCGGACGATGGCGGCAGTGATGTTTTTGTGCATGTCTCCAGCTTGTTACAAGCAGGCGGATCACTCCGAGATGGCCAGAAAGTCAGCTATGAGATTGGTCAGGACCGTAAGACCGGCAAAGCCAAGGCAGAAAACGTTCGACCGATCTGAATCGGCATCACGCAGACTATTCGCCATGTCCATCGCTGCAATCTGGCGGCGATGGCTTTCGAGCGGGCGCCCTTCACTCATAGTCCGATTTCCATTAATCAGCGATTTTTAAAGCACGCTTTGCTGGAAAGCCAATTCAATGAACCTGAGACGGCCTTCTTCTTTTGCTGGCCATTCGCGATACCGCTTATCCTGATGAAAGCCCCGCGCCTGACGGTTCGAACGTCGGAAAAGGGAAAGCCAGTGCGACAAGCAAATCAACGCTAAACCGGACATGAGAATTAAGCCGAGCGCGAAAAATCCACTTAAAGCCCAAAATATGATGGGGTTAGCTAAATCGCGCCAAAGCCGTAATTACCTGTTTTACGGTGATCTGCCCAATCTGCTTTCCCTTTTCATTGGTAATTCCGATCCGGTCATGCTGTGCAAACAACGGCAAGACATCTTCGCACCGGGTATCCGCAGAAACAAAATGGTCGCAAGATTCATCGATAGATGGCGTCATGATTGCCCGGACATGGATTGCACGCGCCTTGTTCACATCGCGGACGAATTCCTCAATATGCTCATTGGCTGGTTTAAGTACAATCTCTTCAGGCTTCCCGACTTGCTGGACAGAACCATCTTTCAAGACCGCAATGCGATCACCGATCTTTAGAGCCTCATCAAAATCATGAGTTATAAACAAGATGGTCTTGTTCAGCGATTTTTGGAGACTGATCAGCTCATCCTGCATCCCTGATCGGATCAGTGGGTCAAGGGCGGAGAATGCTTCATCCATCAGGATAATGTCGGTATTCATTGCAAGCGCGCGAGCAAGTCCTACCCGTTGTTGCTGTCCGCCCGATAGCTGACGCGGTCTTGCATTTTGGTAGCCACCCAACCCAACCGTTTCAATCCACTTGTTTGCCTCTTCAAGCCTCTCCTGTTTACCGATGCCACGCACTTGCAGCCCATAAGCGACGTTATCGATCACTGACCTATGGGGCAAAAGACCAAACTTCTGAAACACCATGGTGACCGTTTTGCGCCGAAACCGCCTGAGTTCGTTCTGGTCCATCGAAAGGACATCATCGCCATTGACGAATATTTGCCCCGCAGTGGGATCTATCAGGCGGTTAACGTGACGTATAAGCGTCGATTTCCCAGAACCAGAAAGACCCATCACGACAAAAATCTGTCCCTTTGCAATATCAAGGGATACATCATCGAGACCTATCACATGCCCCGTCTCCGCATGCACCTCGATCTTTGATTTTCCTTCCTTCAGCAGTTTTAGGGCATTTTGTGGATCATCACCAAAAATCTTTGTTACACCCCTGATCCGGATCGCCATATCTGTTTCAGCTTCCTGGTTCATGGCTGCACCTCCCTCACTCCGATACTGGTCTGCAGCCGTCTCCCGAAAGCCTGGGTGATGCGATCGAATATGACCGCGAGGGCGACGATACCTAATCCCGCAAACAAACCTCGACTAATTTCAAGCCGCCCGATTCCCTGCAATACCTGGTAACCCAGGCCACCTGCGCCAATCATTGAGGCAATTACAACCATCGCCAACGCCATCATCGTTGTCTGGTTGACACCCGCCAGAATCGTCGGAAGAGACAACGGTATCTGGACACCAAAAAGTCGTTGCATGGGCGTTGTTCCAAATGCCCTGCTTGCCTCCATAACTGATGGGTCGACCGAACGCAGCCCGAGATCCGTCAGACGAGCAAGAGGTGGCGACGCATAAACAATTGTGGCAATTAGAGCTGGTATCTTGCCTGGCCCAAATATCATCACAGTAGGAATGAGGTAGACAAAACTCGGCAATGTCTGCATCAGATCGAGAACTGGCATGATAATCTGACGGACCAAAGCAGAACGCGACATCCAGATACCGACCGGTATCGAAATGACTATTGCGCTGATCGTCGCGGCAAGCATCAATGCGGTTGTGGCCATTGCGTCCCGCCAAAGATCCATAATGCCTAGAAAAAACAAGGAAACTAACACCACAAGTGGTAGCTGCCAACGTCGGGTAGCGAGCCAGGCGACACCTACCAGAATGATCATAATTACCCACCACGGGGTAAGAAGAAGAAGATTCTCGATCGCATTGAGCAAGAGCAATAGTGGGCGGGCGCCGGCTTCAAAGCTCTCCCCCCAATTAGCGACCACCCAGTTCAGGCCGTTATCTACAGCACGCCGCCAAGGGTTCGTATCGATTAGATCAGGAAACATCTACTTCAATCTGAATAATTATTCTATCAAAGGCTGGGGTCGTCCCGCAATGGAGATCCCAGCACTGGTTGGCCTCACGTACGGCACGCAGGGTTTAGTTGAGACTTGCCTCTACTTTTTCTGCCACGTCGGCGGGCACCCATTTTTTCCAAACATCAGGCTTGCTCTTCAGAAAATTGAGTGCCGTGGCTGCCGCGTCTGCCTTGTTTTCGTCGCCGAAAACCAAAAGCTCGCTGATCTGAGCATTCGTCAACCCAACCTTGGAGAAATAGTCAGCAAGAACCGGAGCCTCATCCTTTATCCAGGCAGCGGCACCGACGACCGCCGGGGACGAAGGGTAGGCCGTCACAGCCGGTGGGCTCGTGCAATCGGGATCAGTATTGCAAGCATAGACATCCGGTTTAGCTTCTCCAAGGTCAAGCTGTACCGTATCAAATTTACCGAGCACAGCGGTTGGTCCCCAGTAATAGAAAAGTATCGGCTCTTTACGCAGGAAAGCGCGAGCGATCGATGCATCAAGGGCACCGCCAGATCCCGCCGAAAACAGGTTCCATGTCTTCTCCATATCGAAGGCCTTAAAGAGCGCAGTGGTTGTAAGTTCACATGCCCAGCCCGGTGGGCAAGAATAAAGGCGACCCTTGCTGGAATCTTCTGGATCCGGGAACAGGTCAGGGCGAGCAATAACATCCTTCGCACTTTTCAATTCCGGATTAGCCTCCTGAACATAACGGGGAATGAACCAACCCTCCACGGTCCCGTCTGTAATGGCATTGCCCAGATCAACGACCTTGCCGTCTTGCAGGCCCTTGTCCCAATTGGTCTTGATAACACTGGTCCATAATTCCGGTGCTATTGCTGGCTTGCCGCGCGATAGCATAGATGAAGCTGTTGGCACGGTATCGCCGGTAACGACCTCCACTTTGCAACCGAACCCCTTCTCAAGGATAACGGCATGGATATGCGCCAAGGCTGCTGCCGATGGCCAGGTCATTTCTGCTATGTCGATGGTGCGATCTGTGTCGCATGCCGTGTCTGCCAGTGCTGGTCCTGAAAACACCGCTGCTGCCGCTAAAAATGCTCCCATTACCAAACATTTTCCGGTTACTGCCATCTGTACAAAATCTCCCTGACTGAAAATATCTCCAAAGTTGATAACGACTCATCCCCACATGGTCAACCGAATCAGACAGTCTATAAATAACAAATTCAATATAACATATGTCATTCTTAATTATTACTTTAATAAACGTTACTATTCAGTTACAGAAATTCTGTAATAGATCATTACTTTATCAAAACATATAATAATTTTAAAACTATTTGTAAATTACATACGTTTATCTTGATACTAATAAATATGCATCAATAGAATAATATTATTTCATAATAAATATTGATAAAAGTCAATAATCGATTGTAGATTACTGATTAAGCTATCCTCCCATTTTATGAAAATGTATTCAACGAAAGCCGCAAAATAGGTCGAAAATGCACATAAAATTGGATCCGAAGAATTCGATTAATCGCTTTCATCTATGTAAGCTAGAGGTTCAATTATGAATACAGAAACATCAGATTTAGAGCGCGTTTCGATCTGAATGAATCAGATCGGCGCTCTAAGCTTTTATATTTCAAGCATAATCTTATCGATCCTCGTTCACTCCGGTCGGATTATGCTCTAGCGTCCCCAGTGACTTTCTTTCCGACGATAACGCAGTATTTGAGGATAATTAAAGAACATTCCCCACCTGTTCTAAACGGTTACAAGTTAGCAATTATCACTTTGTAAGCAAGGTAACAGCGTACGCGTAGAATAATAACGGATTTGCCGAAATGGCGACCTTTGAATATAGTATAATACAGTTTTTTGAAAAGCGATAAACCTATATCAAAGTTAATCGACGAAACGTTTGCAACAGAACCACAAAGATGCCTGTACTTGCGCTACTCGGGGCAACTTGTCGGCTTCTTCATGAGAAGCATCATTCAAATCATCTCGCCGGAGGCGTCGAATGCATTTCAAAACGTTTTACAGACTTTCATTAGCCCTACCCATTATCGCACCATTTTCGATCATGATAACGGGACCAAACATGATCACGTCGTGGTTGGCGCTGTCTCTTATGTTCTCAGGCTTTGAATATTTGTTTTTTGCCGCGATAGCCTTTTATCTCATCGGACGCATTTCATCTGAAAAACAGTTAAAGCGCCTCTACTGGCTATCTCCGTTCATTTTCGTCGCGATTGCTGTTCCAAGTGCATATATCCAGTTTCTAATCGAGAAAATGACGAATCCAGATCTCAAGAGTGGTGGTTTGTTTATTCTTGTTGCCATATTTGGCGTTCTTTTCGGATACGGATACTGCTTCGTTGTTGAGATTCTTTACCAGATATTTATTAGGCTAGGATGGATCACCTCTTCAGAAGCTGAAGTGGTGTGAATGTGCGATCGCTTATCGCTGTGGTTTTGTTCGTTATTTGGCATTGATTATCAGTCATATGGCACCGGAAAGCGCCTGTGTATTTTGGTTATCTGCGCTCTGCATCGAATAGTTTTCAATTCAGTAACGCAATCACCGTTCCCACACAGAGGGAAAATGCTCCAAGGGACACTGCAGGAACGACCAGCGCTATGCGCCAATAACCTTTGGCTCCCAGAACGATGGCAAACACTTGTGCGATCAGTACCGTCGGTATGCCGAATTTGTAAGAGACCCCAAAAAGGGTAAGGGCCACATCACGTCTTGCCGGATCAGAAGGCCATTCTGCGAAACCCAACGACAGCGGTGACAAGTACCAAATCCCACTGAACACGACGGCGGCAAGCGTTGTCATGACGAGGAACACACTGGTTACCGAATCCCGAAAAAAGACCTGGAATGGCGGCAGTTTCATCTTACGCCGCATCTATGCCCACCTCCGTCGAGGCCGCAGCGGTCCACGATGTCGATGAAAACGGGCTTCATCGCTGGCGTCGAAGCGCCGGGCGAATTCTTCCACACTCACACCGAATGTGTCGGCATAGGATTCGAGGGTAAGCTTGCTCATCGCACCTGCTCCGCCTTCTGAAAAAATCTAGAAATACCTCCTCGATACCGGCAAGCGTGACCGCCGGCACCACGTTCGAATTTGAAGCCAAATATGGATCGTATCCTGCGTTCAATCAGGTTCATTGATGAAATCAGCTTATGAGAATGTGAAGATATTACCAATATAGCCGGTGATATGTTAAAACAAAACGAAATGTCTTTTTCATTTCTGACTATCAATATAGTGTCTTCTCGCCAGGCTCTCGAAAGCAAAGAAGATTACAATCAGAAAACACACGATAACGCCACAAGTTATCGCAGTTTTCGGCCAGCCATTGATCAACCCGCTCACGCCGAACGTCGTCGCTATAAAAATCGCCAGGAGAACAAATTTTCTGAGCATCGTCAGATCCTTTTCGGCGCAGTACTGAAAGTAAGTGGCAAAAGCTTTGACCTATGTTGGACCTGCGCAAGTCAACTGGACCTCGATTTCCCGATTGGCGGCCAGTCCAGGTTCGCTCGCGAGAACAAGAGACTTTGTTGCATTCTTATTGATCACGATGACGCCTTGCTGCAATACTTCTCGCGCACCTCCTATATTGACGCTGCTCATATAGGCTGCCCGCGCCGAGAAACATCCGCAGTCACCAATTGGCTTGGATAATTGAAAACTGGTTTTGACTGAAACGAGGTTCGTTTTTGTCTCAGTTTCTGAGGCTTTGACCGTCACGCATGCCGCCAGTTCATTTTGAAAGGCGACGCCGCCAGTATCTGCGGCGGTGACCGCATTGCAGAGCAATGCGGAAAGAACTGTGCCATAGATCAAACCTTGCATGGACGGCTCCTCGTTTATTGCGGTGGTAATTTTCTAATGCAGCTTAGAATATCAGTATCGCAAACGGGAACTTCGGACCGTGTTGCTGGCTCATCCAGCCACCGATGATACGCGCTACGAATCTCCACGTCCTTGTAGCTATAGATTTTCACCTTCTTGTCGATGCGGCTCGCTTCTAATGCACTCGGAGTTACAGCCATATGAAAGACCAGCTCATTGAACTGCCAGACTTTCCAGTCCTTTTGCCGCTCAATGACCCGTACATGATAATAAGGATCATCTGCTCGCTCCGGTCGTACTTTATAGACGTCGGCCCACCGCACCATTTTCGGTGAAACGGATAAGACGATGCTTTCCTGCTGTTCCTGGGCCAAAACTGGAGTGACAGCGAGAACGCCAAAAACTGCCAGAGAAACGAAGAGTCTCAATAGTTTCGACATTCATTTCCTTCCATCAATTGTCCCATCCTTCATTTTGAAACGGCCAATATTGCTTGATCTTCCAACATCTTGAATCGCGATCCATGACGAAATTGACTGGTCTCCAAAGTAAGATGGGGAACTGGAAAAAACAAACGCCAATTTCTGCCGAACGATGTTAATGGCATTCAACAATAATTCAGCACATATGGCTCGGCAAAGCAGATATCGACCTAGAATGATCGTCTGGCTCTTCGCACATTCTGGCCAATTTTGAGATGTGGCGAGTATTGAGTAAGCTAATCTGTATGAGTATTGATTCTCTTTCGCCAGATAGATCGGCGACCTTGTTATGGCAATCAGTTGTACCGATCACAGCAGCAGTCATCGTCGTTCTTGTCGCCTCGCAAATCCCCCTGCCTGGTATCGATACGTCTGTACTGGCCGAGCAGGCGATTTACTCTCCTAACGGAACGCTGGCGCGTTTCTCAATCTTCGCGCTTGGGGTCATGCCGCTCTTCACTGTGCTTGCCCATGTGGAAATTGCGAAACTGATCTTCCCTTCTTTGGCGCGTTGTCAGATTGCCTCTTCGGGAAATGCTTTTCGGATTAGCGTAGTCATCAAGTCCCTTGTCCTCCTTTTTACTGCCATCCAGGGATACGGCATGATGAGCGCGCTGGCGGCCATGGACCTCGTGGATCGATCTCCTGGAGCGACGAGTATCGGAATCGTGTCATTCGTCGGCACTACCGCAGTGTTGATCTGGCTAAACGACATGGCGCGCTTCCCCAATTTGGGCAATGGCGTCTGGTTGCTTCTGGCGATCCCGCTTCTCGGCGCGTTACCGCTTGATCTCATCACATCAATCGAACTGACGCGCTTTGGCGCGGTTTCCGCCATGGACTGGCTGATCGCCACCCCTGTCATCCTTCTGGCCGTTTGGATGATCGTTGTCGCCAACGCACTGTTATCAGGAAAGGGTGGTGAAGCAGCGCCAAAACTTTCGCTGGCGTTTCTGCTCTGGCCACCATTTCTCGCCAGTACCGTTGCCGGCTATCTGTTCATCGTCCCGCTGATCTTCGCCCCAAAATTGTTCTCTGATACGCCCTGGCTGCTGAACCTGGCGGCTCTGGCACTGTCCGCCATCCTCATCCCGCTTTTCGTCCACGGCTTTTATCGGCTCATTTCAATTACCCAGCCTGAGATGGCGTGTGGCGAATCCAGATCGATCCTAGTTGCGGTCGCCGGCGTTCAAATCCTGGTATGTATAGGAATGGGCATTCTGAGACAGGCTACATCTTTTTCGTTCATTCCCAGTGGCGGGATGCTGATCGTTTGCGTCACGGTCCTGCTGGCTTTCAGATCGCTGCTGGACGAATGCTCCGGGGTGGGCGCGTGACAGGTACCGCAAGGATCATACTGGGATTTGCTTTGTCACCTCTTGCATCGGGCGTACTGAACATGATCCTCATGGGAGGCTTTCACGGCTTCCCGATCATTATGTTCAGCTATCCACTCGCATTGATGTTCGGAATACCTGCATTCTTCGTTGCCCGATATCTTGGGTGGCTGAGCTTAAGGGCTGTGCTCCTTGGCGGTGCCGGACTTGGGCTATTCGTGTGCTGTGTGATGGTCGCGCTTGATGGCGGATATCACGGGCGCCCTTCGCCGATCATTCTTGGCTTTGCAGCGATGGCGGCTCACAGCGCCGTTGTCGCAGGGCTGTTCTGGTTCATCGCCTTGAGGTCGCGCAACGAGCATAAAGCTCCACCTTCAGCACCACAGAATTGATTGCAGAAATTTTTGCTACACATCGCCGCTCTCGGAAACTCAAATTTAGGAATGCCCAAAAACTATGAAGCACCCCTCCTCAACTGCTTGTCTGATTGCGATATTAGTAACGGCGAGCGCTCCGTCCTGGGCTGACACTGTTGAAACGTCTGTTCAGAACGCTTTTGATGCAATGACGTCTGCCCAAAGCGAAGAAGCATATTTTGCTGCAACGCGTAGCATTATTGCACTTGGCCCTAACGCGCTGCCGAGTCTGACAAAACGTCTAGCTGCAGCCAAGGACGACGATGAGCGTATTGAGGTCACCTATCTCCTTGCCGGAATTGTTGGTCCGATGAAATTCAAGCGAGAGCCGATCGAGTTGCCGCCCGAACTAGTCACTCTTATCGGAAGACTTCTCTTTGAAACGAGAAATCTGCAACTTGAAGCCAATCTTGCCAATTTCACCGTTGTAGCTCCTCATCCTGTTGAATTCGGTCCGGGATTACTCGCCCTGCTGGAGCGAACGGAAAACGAAGCCTTGCGAGCCACCACTTCGGCAGCAATCGTCTATCAGGGGGAAGAGGTTTTACCTCTTGTACGCAACGCATTCTACGCCAGTACCAATGACAGGTTCAGTGGAGATCTGGCACATTTGCTCGCCGATACGGACCTCAGTGAACGGTCTATTGCCAAAATGCGGGACTTGCTTAAATCCGACAATGCTGGCGCACGTCAGTCGGCTGCGCGAACGCTCGGGAAGGCGGGCTTAAAAAATGACGCTCTGCTGGAATCTGCCTTGAAAGATCTCGCCTCCGCCCGAACAGAAGTCGAATTGAGTCTCGCTGCCGGTAAAGTCAGGAAACAGACCGACGGCAGCGATCGCGTCGCCAGTGCGCTTGCGGATGCATTCAACCGGGCGCATAGGATTGAGGAGAGAGCCGAACTTGTATCTGCACTGCGGGCCACCGGCGAGCCCGGTGAGAAACAGTTATTTGCCGCTTTGCAGGCTTCCAACAATCCGGAAGAGATAACTGATATAATGAGGCTTACGAACAGTAGCTTTCACAATGATCCACGGTTGTCCTCCGCCTATATAGCCATCCTGAAGAGAACCGATGATGAAAAGGTAAGCGAGGCCGCAATCTTTGGTCTCGTGATGATGCGAAAGTCCGGGCAAGAAGCCATAGATGCGACGTTGAACGAGACATCGGCCGATGATCGGTTACACCGAAGGCTCACAAAGGCAGCAAGATCTTTTCCCTCGGTTATAACTTCAGACTGATGGTAGTCGAGGATTTGGCCTGTCACCTCTTGAATCGGGTGTGCTGCAAATTATTCTTATTGGCGGGTTTCGTGCCTTTCCGGTCATCATGTTCAGCTATCCGCTTATCCTTGGCTTCACCGCATTGGCTGCGCATGGCGCAGCCAATGCAGGGCTATTCTGGTTTATCGCCTTGTGGCGAAGCGCCGTCCGGTTAGTTCGTCAAATATCCCTGTCCTCATGTCGGCATTGCAATGGGTGAGAATGCCTGCAAAGGCAGTGACTGCACCTAACCACCAAAATATCTGAAGTGGGGCACCCAGCAAATAGAGCGGAGCTTGGCTCAGTGCGACCTTGAATAGAGAGTCGATGACATGAAACCGGCCGGTGTTGACTACCCAGAGCCGGGTCACGGAGTGATGCAATGCGTGGAAGCGCCAGAAGAACAGCCGCTCGTGCGCGATACGATGCGACCAATACAGGCCGAACTCTGCAATGATTACGGCCAATGCAACCTGTAGCACGCAAGGCAATGTGGTCGGCCAGAAGCTAAACTGAAGCGTAGCGAGCGGCTGCAGAAAGCTGGCAGCTATCATAGGAAACAGCGTCGCAGCAAGTGCAGCGACTTGAACAAGTCCCTTGGTCAACAACGTATGAGCGATATCATTCCAGATCTCACCATCCGCCTCAAGCCAGCGTCCTTCATACGGAATAATGCGTTCCATAATAAACAACACAGCGACGGCGGCAGCATACACTACGGTGAACAATACCATAGGGTGATCGCTGTCGAAGGCGAACTTGGCACCAACCAGCCCGGAAAAGAACACCAATGGCCAGCCGTAATATCGCAGAGCCCATCTGAATAGCTCGAAGTTCAACATTACTTTGAAGCTCCTGTCTGGGCGAACTTTTAATCGTTCCGGGCACGATTGGTACAGCGGGATGTAACCTTTCACAGTTAAGCATAAGTCTGCAACCCCTGTTCCACCGGGAACACATTAAGAAGATATGAACCGCTGGCCTCCTCTATCGAGAGATGATCTGATTGCCAGTCAAGATCGACATTATTGAAGGCTTTTCGTTTAGCTCAGGCATGGAGTCAAATCGTCGATAGGCTCAAAATACTGAGGAAATCGACGCTATTCCAACTTGATGAAACCTATTGCACAACCAATTCTAATCTTGTCAAAGACTTACTAAAGACTGTTCGTTGGTGGGAAAAGCGGTCAACGCATCGCGAAACTCCGCATGAATATATATGTATCAACGACTAAGCTTGTCCTTCAAACGGTGCCAGGTATGAATGCGATTGGCCAATTGCGTGGCAACCGGGTGAAATGGAACGGGCTGCATGTTGGTTATAGGCAGGGGCATGTTTTCGTCGTTAGTGCGGTCCATCGCCCATCGTCCAATCTCCTGCCCTAAGGACATGGACAATGCGACGCCTCGCCCGGAATAAACGCCACCGAATACCAATCCCGGTGCAAGCCGGTACAATCGTGGCCTGCGATCGGGAACCACAGCAAAAGTTCCGTGCCAATACTCGGTCATTTTTGGGGAATCTTTGAACGCTGAAAATGCGTTCTTCAGTGTTTGGGCAACCTTATCGCGGCCCCGTTCCGCTTCATTATGCCAAAAACTATGAGTCCCACCGCTGACGAGACGATTATCGCAGTCATAATGGAAATAACGCAGGTCGTTGCGCATATCGGACACGGCAGGATTGCCGACCATTATATGTGCGCGGAGTTCTTCAGGCAGGGGTTCGGTAGCCGCCTGGAAAACCTTGAACGGAATGAGCGTCTGTTGCAGGCCGGGCCATAATTTATCCGTCAACGCATTCGTTGCAAGGACAACCCGTGAAGCAAAGATCGACCCCTTACTCGTTTTGACCCGCCATCCACTACCGCTTTTTTCCAGAGAAAGAGCCTTCGAGTTTTCGAAGACCCTAACCCCTTCTTTTTCAAGCGCCTGCGCCAATCCGATCGTCATGGCAAACGGGTTGATATGGCCGGAATTGCGAACGATCCAGCCCCCCAGATAAGGGCTGCCAATCCGGGCCGATACCTCTGCACGATCCATCCATTGGACATCGGCACCCAGCGCCTTCCATTCGTCATGGAACTGGCGTGCACGTCGCAAGGTCGCATCATTATGCGCCGGCTGAATCCAGCCGTTCCGCACCTGGTGCGCATCAATGCCAAATCGTTGCATCAATCCGAATGCGACATCGGCGGATTGGGCAACCATATGGTTAAACTTCCCGCCGATCTTTTTGCCATATATTGCTTCAAATTCGCTCGGCGAGGCTTTGGAATGGTGGGAAATCACCAGACCGTGGTTGCGGCCCGACGCTGACGAGCCGATTTCATTGCCTTCCAGTAGAATGACGTCCGCGCCGCAATCGCGAGCCCCCAGCGCGGCGGCCATGCCGGTAAAGCCACCGCCAACCACCAGAACATCCGTATGGTGCTCTCCATACAATTCCGGCGCAGCAATGCGTTTTGCCGTCGTTTTGCGCCAAAGATGCGGCGTTTTCCAATCGACTTCAAACATGGAGGTTTTCCTCTGATGCGCCACCGAGATAGTGCTCGCTCAAGTCGGAGTGATCGACCATTTCCTTTGCCGGGCCGTGCAATCTGACGCGACCTGTGTTCAAAAGATATGCATAATCCCCACATTCGAGCGCCAGTTGAACGTTCTGCTCCACTAACAGGATTGAAATACCTGTCTGAGAGAGGTCGAGAATGATGCGAAAAATCTGATGAATGATCTTCGGCGCCAGCCCCAGAGATGGTTCATCCAACATAAGTAGTTTGGGCTCGGACATCAGCGCGCGTCCGATAGCCAGCATTTGCTGCTGACCGCCGGACATACGGCTTGCCATGCCGTTGCGACGCTCCTTGAGGACCGGGAACAGATCGAAGACTTCCTGACGGAGGGTATCGAAGCTCTTCCCCATCCGGCCGATATGCGCCGCAACCAGGTTTTCTTCCACGGTGAGACGCTGGAAAATCTGGCGGCCTTCCGGACAATGAGTCAATCCCATGCGGACAACCTGCTCCGGCCTGGCACCGGTGATATCCTTGCCGTCGAAGAAAATCTTGCCGGCGGTCGCCTGTGCCACGCCTGAAATCGAATTCAGCAACGTGGTCTTGCCAGCGCCATTCGGTCCGAGGATAACTACGATTTCCTGAGGATCAACCTCCAGATCGACGCCCTCAAGAACGCCGACGCGCCCGTATCCCGAGCTTAGCCCGGCGATCTTCAGCAGCGGTGCGGATTTCGTCGATGTCATTGTCTGTCCCCAGATAGGCGAGTTGAACGTCAGGATTTGCCTGAACCTGTGCAGGCGTTCCCTGGAAAAGTAGTTTGCCGTGATGCATGACCACGATGTTGTCGCAAACCGTCATGACGAGATCCATGTCATGTTCGACGACAATCATGATCCGATCCGGAGAACGAAGTGCAGCCAGCTGCCTGGTCAACTCAGCAGTCTCGTGATGGTTTAAGCCCGCCGCCGGTTCGTCCAGCAAGAGCACACGCGGGTTCATGACCAGCGCACGCGCAATTTCCAGCATTCGCTGCCTGCCGTAAGATAAACTTCCGGCTTCCGAATTAGCATAGCCCTGCAGGTTGAAGAACTCGAGGATTTCCATGCAGATGGCACGACGACGCGCTTTTTCAGCACGGCTGAAAGGTGGCCAGACGACCTCCTTCCAGGTGTTTTTTACATCCTGCGGATAGAAACATACTTCCAGATTTTCCACTGCTGTCATTTGATCGAACAGTCGAATGTTTTGGTACGTGCGTGCCACGCCCGCATTGGCAATCTGATATTTCTTAAGGTTCTCGAGGTGTCTTCCATCCAGTGTGATCGAGCCGGACGATACCTCGTAGGAACCGGCGGTCATGTTGATCAGCGTCGATTTTCCGGCACCGTTGGGACCGATGATACCGTGGATCAGGCCGGGCACGAACTGCGTGGTGACATCGTCCGTTGCAACGACTTCACCATACTGCTTCCGCAGATTATTGAAGGCGAGCGTCATTTTCCGAGTAGCCTCCTGAATAGTTTATCCGGACCAAAAGTACGCGGCACGATACCTGCTGGACGAATGATGATGAGCGTGATCATGAGCAGACCGAGAAACAGAATTCTCCATTCCGCAAATTCGCGCAAAACCTCGGGCAGAATGATCAAGATCGTCGCGCCAGCAATAATTCCGAGGATATTTCCGATACCGCCAATAACGATCATCAGGACAATAAGCACCGATTCCTGGAGCGTGAAGCTTTCGGGACTGACAAAGCGTTGTGACGCTGCAAAGATGACCCCTGCAATGGACCCAATTGACGCTGAGGTTGCAAAGGCTGCCAGTTTGGCATTTGTGGTGTTGATACCGATACCACGAGCGGCATCCTGATCTTCACGCACTGCCGACCAGGCCTTGCCCAGAATGGATTGCTCCAGCCGCCAGACAACAATCGCCACGACCAGAACCGTCACCAACAACAGCCAGTATATCTGGGCCGGTTTGCTGAAATCAAATCCGAAGATTTGGAGCTTATCCAGACGTGCAATCCCCTGAGGGCCACCCGTGAGCCAATCGACATTGTTGATAACGATACGAATAATCTCGCCGAAGCCGAGCGTGACGATTGCCAGATAGTCACCCCGTAACTTGAGAACCGGTATACCCAGCAGAATGCCGGTCATCGCGCCGAGGAAGACGGCTATCAACAGAATTGTAAAGAAGGAGAAATGCAGGTCAAACTGGGGGCTGGCAAGGAGCCCGTATGTATACGCACCGACCGCATAGAAGGCGACAAAGCCCAGGTCGAGCAAACCCGCATATCCGATCACAATGTTCAGACCAATTCCCAACAGGATGTAGATCAACAATCCATTGACGACACGGATATAGTAATTGGGCAAAAATGGTGTCGCTATTATAAGAGCGACAACGGCAGCGAGCACAAGGAATGCCGTCAGGCGACCTTTGGCCTTTTCTTTTGTTACTGAAGCAGCAGCGATCGACATCAGAATTCCCTCTTATAGACCATGCTTTCTTCGGACACCGTTTCACCAAGAATACCCGCTGGCTTCACGAGCAAGACGAGAATGAGGATCGCGAAAGACAGAACGTCACGATATTCGGTGCCAAGCGTGCCACCTGTCACGATTGGTAGCAGGGACACACCCGCCACTTCGATGAAAGCGAGAATATAAGCACCGAGCATGGCACCCGGTATGGAACCGATCCCTCCCAGAATTGCGGCCGTGAATGCCTTGAGGCCAATCACCGCCCCCATTGTCGGCGACATGATGCCATAATAGCTCGCGTAAAGAATCCCACCGGCAGCACCGAGCAAAGGCCCAAAGAAAAAGACCATGGAAATGGCGAGATTGACATTGATGCCGAGCAAGCGCGCCGTGCCCCGGTTTTCAGCAACCGCGCGAACGATGACGCCAATACGGCTGCGGTTCACAATCAGATGCAATCCGTACATGAGAATGAACGATGCAATGAGAATGCCGACCTGCATCGCGGTAATTGTGGCTCCAAGCACTTCAAAGCGGATTGATGGGAAAAAGCTCGGGAAGCCGATCGGCTGGGGGCCGGCCAGAATCTGAATAGCCGTGACGAGCGAGAGCGACACGCCAAGCGAGGAGAGCATCGGCGCCAGGCGGGACGAGTTGCGCAGCGGCTTGTACGCCACTTTTTCAATTCCCACACCGATGAGGCCAACTGTGATGATAGCCAGAAAGAAGACAATCGTCAGCGCAATCGTACCTGCGCCTGCAACCTGGCCCACAATGAGCGTCAGCCCGAAGAACGCGGCATAGGCTCCCAGCATGAACATTTCAGCGTGGGAGAAATTGATCATTCGCAAAACACCGTACACCATGGTGTAACCGAGTGCGATCAAGGCATAAAGCGAACCGATAGTCAAAGCGTTGACTGTTTGTTGGATGAATGTTCCAAGCATGGGGGGTCCTGCTCGAAGGGTTCAGCGTCAATGCGGCTGAACGGGGAGAAGAGTGCCTGCCCGGACTTGAGAGCACAGGCGCACGATGGCCTCACTTGCCGACATAATGTCGACAAGTGAGCTTGCGTTTCTCAGTTCGATCCCTTGAGGGTAAAGCCCTTGCCTTCAACCTGGTAGACATAGGATGGAGCAACTTTAAGCTCGCCAATGTCATCGAACTCCAGTTCGCCGACAACAGTTTTCACCTTGACGCCATGGAGTGCCGAATTCATTTCTTCACGGCTGAAGCCCTTCGTCGTCTTAATGACTTCTTCCAGAATTTGCCCCTGAACGTAACCGTAGATCGAGTAAGGGCCTGCTTCTTCGCCAAACTTTTCCTTATAGGCCTTGGCGAATTCCGCGATCTCAGGTGAAGCATCCATCGGCGGGACCTGGATCGCCATGACCACGCCCTGAACATTGGCTTCTCCGGCCTGATTGATGAAATCCGGCGTATAACCGCCATCCGGGACGATGAGCTGCGACTTGACGCCCTGTTCATGCATTTGCTTGGCGAAAAGCGAGAGCTGCGGCATCACCGCACCAATGAAGATGACGTCGGGATTGCTCGCCTTGATTTTCGCAAGAACTGCGGTGAAATCAACGTCCGCCGGTGCTACGGTGAGTGAATCGACAATCTTGCCGCCACCCTTTTTAAAATTATCTGCGAAAATTTCCGACACACCCTGACCGAAAACCTGCTTGTCGCTTACGACAAGTGCAGTTTTTGCGCCCAGTTTGTTTAAGGCATATTCAGCGGGAAGACGCGCATTTGTCAGATCGTTGCCGACCGGACGCACCATGAACTTGTAGTCCATATGGGTCAGCGCCGGATTCGACGCGAATGTCATGTTTGGCAGTTCGCAATCTTCGTAAATGGGAAGCGTCGACTGG
Source organism: Ochrobactrum sp. RH2CCR150 (assembly GCA_014138095.1). GTDB lineage: Bacteria > Pseudomonadota > Alphaproteobacteria > Rhizobiales > Rhizobiaceae > Brucella > Brucella gambitense. Next base: position 17,007 of record JACGXE010000022.1, on the reverse strand, counting down.
GCTACGCCGGAATTAAAGTTCACGAGTGCGATATTGACCTTATCATTATCGCAAAACTTCTGAGCGACCAGTGTGGCTTCACGCGGGTCCGCTTTGTCGTCCTGCTGATCAATACTGATCGTTGACCCGTTGACACCGCCCGCAGCATTAAGCTTCTCGACATAGAGCTTGAAGCCGTTATGCCAGGTCGCTCCAAAATAGGCCTGTGGACCCGACAACGGAGCTGCAATACCGATCGTGACTTCACCAGCGAAAGCTGGAGCGCCTATCAGGGAGGCACCGAGACAAATTGCCAGAACAGATTTCATATTATTCCCCTAGATGTTTTTTTTCGAAAGACTGGAAGGCTTAAGGAAGCAGAGATTTTGTTGCACGTCAAGAAAGTGTCTACACTATTGCGTTCATTTTTTTGTTTGCCGGCCTCTCCGTTCAGATGCAACGTATCATTCGTCGGAAGCGTCGTTCGCTCTCGGCGTTCCTCTCTGTAAAGACCCATAATTTCAATATATTATGGCATACGCGTAGAGATTTTCACCCGTCCCGACCGTTCAACCGTTCTGCTTCAATATCGTCTCGGCTGAAATGAAGCCCCACGTCAGATTAGGCCCCAATGTCGTGCCGGCCCCCACCGCGCGGGTACCGATCGGATTCGCCATTGCCAATCCTGCTGCGTAGAGGCCAGGAATGATGGAACCGTCTTTCCGCACGACTTGCCCGAATTCGTTCGTTCGAGGGCCGCCTTTGGTGCCAATGATCGAGCGGTTCATCGACACACCGATATAAGGCGCCTTGTCGATCGGTTTCAGCCGGATAGAACCATCCTTGTCGCCACCGTCCTTCTTGTGTTCCCAATAGTTTTCACCGCGATGGAAATCATCGTCGCGTCCCTTCGCGCAGAAATCATTCCAGCGTTCAATCGTCCGGCGGAGTTCTGCCGCAGGCAGCCCCAGCTTTGCGGCAAGCTCTTCGATAGTATCGGCTTTCTTGATCCAGTCCGGTTCGTAAGAAGCATACCAGCGGAAAGGAAACGACGTGCGCAGGAAACGATGATCGCCGATCATGTAACATGGCAGATGAACCGGAGAACCATCGTCATTGCGTAAATCGATGGCTTCACCGCTGTTGAAATGCGCTTCACTCACAAAACGCTTTCCATAGCGGTTCACAACAATCGAGTGTGGTTCGTACAGAAAATTGATCGGAAGCCCATAGTGTTTGCCTTCGTATCGGGTCGGCAGACAGGCATAGACATTGGCTTGCTCCATGTGATCCATATGCGCACCGACCGTCGCGGCCATTTTCTGGCCGTCCCCCTCGTTACCGGATGGCGTACCAATACGATCAAATGGGCCGGAAAAGTATTTTTCCCGCATCTCCTTGTCCCATTCGAAACCGCCTGAAGCGATGATAACACCACGACGAGCAGAAACGGTTTCACGTTTGCCATGACTGTCGACTTCTACGCCGGTGATACGCCCGGTATCATCCTGTACGAGGCCAACTGCGCGCGTTGCAAGCCGGAACTCAACGCCATTATCCAGACAGCCCTTTAACAAACCCGTCATCAATGCCGTACCCTGAGCACCTGCATTGTTAAGCCACCGCCAGAGAAGCTTCGGCCACATCTTGAGGCCCGCGCGAAAGGGGGTATGGTACAGATCGAGAGTGACGTTTTCCTGATATGTGAAGCTGTGAGGCAGGGTAGACCGGCGAATGTGCTTGGCATATTTGCCGAGAAGCCGGCGACTCAATGGACGCGGAGACATCATGCGTCCATATTTTTTCCCGCCCGGCGCTTCGACATAGGGATCTGGCTCATCAATAAGCCGAAAATCGATAAGCGTATTCTCCGTGATGAATTTCAGCATTGCCGGAGCATTCCTGACAAAGGCCGCGTGGCGCGCATCTTCCTTGTCGCCCCAGTCGGCGGGCTGGACGGCACGCAGGTAGGCCAGCGCTTCCTCCTGACTGTCCGCCACACCTTCAGCCGCCGCTATGTGGTTCGCCGGAATCCACACGCCAGAACCGGACATGGCTGACGTACCGCCAAGTTTGGGGGTCTTTTCTATCGCCAGAACTTTAAGACCACCCTTGGCGGCTCGCAAAGCGGCGGAACAGGCCGCCGATCCCGTGCCAATGACAATGACATCGTAGTTCTTCATAGCAATCCCCTGCTTTCGTATGTCAGTTATAAACCAAGAAAATTTTATCTGTCTACTATTGTGTCTACACTTTTTGCAGATTACCATTTGTTCCTATAATACCCAGGCAAACCAATCGGGAATTGAGTGATGGAAGACAGTATCCAATCTGCATCGGCACCCATCGGGGTCTATGTTTCAAATCCGCAGGATCGCGAAAGCTATTGGCAACCGGTACCGGCGAACGGGTATGTCAGCGTCGCGCTGGCTCCCCACCTTGTAGACATGGAAAACCCTTTTGGAATGGGCACTCAATCCCTTGCACCGGGTGGGTATGTTCGGGAACACACGCACGAAGAGCATGAGGAAGCCGTTTTCGTTATCGAGGGCAAAGGACGCACGGTCATCGCCGGCAAGGAATACGAACTGGGGCCGGACAGCGCCGTCTTCATTCCAAAATCAACACGACATATGTTTATCAACGATGGCGAAGCGCCCATGCGTTGGGTCTGGCTGATTGTTCCAAACGGTCTGGAACATTTCTTCCGCATGATCGGTAAACCGCGCAAGCCCGGTGATCGCGTCCCGTCCAATTTCCCACGTCCTGAAAACGTGCTGGAAATCGAGCGCCAGACCGTGTTCGGCGCAGATCTTGACGACAAGTTCGATCCGGTAAACCAAAGCAAGTCATAAAGACATGGCACAGCAGTTTCAGTCAGGGCCGATTTCATCGGAATTCTCGCAATCGTTTACAATCGGCCTTATCGGATTCGGAGCGATTGCACGCGAACTTCTAAATAATTTTGCACATGAAGGGGTGGCATGGGTCGTCTATACCCGCGCATCGAGCCGCGTTCACGATGCCGCCCAGAACATCACATTTGTTCACCACCTCCATGAACTCATCAATTCCAAACCCTGTGTCGTGATTGAAGCTGCTGGCCAAACCGCTCTGACCGATTATGTGCCCGTAATTTTCGAAGCGGGCATTCCCGTCATTGCGGCCTCGGTCGGCGCCCTTGCCGATGAAAAATTTCTCCTCACGCTCACGCAAGCCCACCGCAACACCGCAGCGTCGCTGATATTTCCGTCAGGCGCTGTCGGCGGACTGGATTACCTGTCGGCAATTGCACCGCTTGAGGACGCCCGCATCCGCTATACGTCCAGAAAGCCGCCAGCGGCATGGAAGGCCGAGCTGCAGGAAAGAGAACTTGTTTGCGAGACCGATCCGGTGGTACTCTTCGAGGGCTCTCCGGCGGAAGCGGCGCGTCTTTATCCGCAAAACCTCAATGCAGCCCTCGCCCTTTCTCTGGCGATACGACCACGTGCACTGGCCGTTCGCGTTCTGGCCGATCCGAAGGCAAAGGGCAATACGCATGAAATCGAAGCGGAGAGCGCCGCAGGCACCGCGTTCATGCGTTTTGAAAACGTACCATCGCCGTTCAATCCAAAAACATCGGCGATAACCGCGCTAAGCCTCGCATCTACATTGCGTAAGTTCCTGCACCTGGATGGAATGAGCTGATGCCATATTACATTGCCCAAGACGGATGTCGCATTCACTACCGGTTGTTCGGTCAAAATGGCCCTTCCATTGTCCTTATCCCGGGTCTGGGCGGCGATGGCCGGTTCTGGAATGGCGTCGTTAAGCGACTGGAAGACAATTTTCAGTTGATCGTACCGGACCACCGGGGCGCCGGGCAAAGCGACCGGCCAGATAAACCATACTCAATACCGCTTATTGCAAGTGACATCGCCGGTATCCTACGTGAACTCGACCGGCCCGTTCACATCGTCGGTCACTCGACAGGTGGCGCAGTTACGCAGGTCATTGCGCTTGATCACCCTGAGGTGGGCCTAAGCTATACGATCAGCAGCTCTTGGGCTCAATCAGACGAACGATTTCAAATGCTCTTTAATGCCCGTGCGGAATTATTGGATGCGGGTCTGGCAGAGACATACCAGCGCTTGACCTATATATTTGGGCACACCACCGAGTGGATTGCCCAAAACCGAGATATATGCAGCACGGGAATCGCCGAGGCCCGACAAAGTCTTGCACCTTTTCCGGTAACAGCAGCGCGTATTCGCATGCTGCTCGACCATGATCGGCTGGCGGACCTACCCAATATCCGGCGGCCCGTGCAGGTCATATCCTCGACGGACGATATTCTGACGCCTCCGGCCCTTTCGGAAAAGATTGCAACTGCCATACCGGATGCGACCTTGATTTGCGTGCCAGGAGCGCATTTTCATCCGCTCGCTAATCCAGATAAATTTGCGTCTGTCATTCGACAGTTCATATCCCGAACGGTTAGATAAAATGAACAATCCCGAACCGATCATCAATCTGACGGATACGCGTTTGACGCCAGGCGCCGATCTGCTCGCGAATGGCCGTGCCATGGCGCGTGACTGGCGCGTCGGCCCGTGTCTTTTCCTTTCCGAAAAGAACGTTTCCTCGGAACTGGCATGGAAGCGAAAATCAATTGCCGAAAATCGTGTGATGCAACACGCGCATATCGGCTTTCGTGACGTCAACCGGACGATTGAAGCCATCGCCGAAGTTCACGGCACATGTCTGAAGAGCGGCATAACCGTCGACCGTTTCGGCATAACGCTCGACTGGTCGATGGGGTACCCGGAAGCCATGCGCGCGAAAGCATCGCGCGGCACTGGCATTGTCCTGTCGGGACCGGAAGATTTCGCCCGGATCACAAATGCGGCGCCAGCGGCAGCACATTTCGGCGACTTCATGCTCGGCCTGCCCGGCGCTGTTGAGAATACCCGCGCGGCCCTGGCCGCCGGTGCGACCGCCGTTGGAAATCTCGGTCAGTATTTCACCTTTCGTCTTCCTTACTGGGACGACGATGTCGCGACAACCGAAGCAACTGTCACTGCGTTGGGACTGATCGCAGCGCAGGATGCCGAGGTTCTGGTCCACTCCAATCTGGATGATGGTTTCGCCGGGCTTTTCATCGACATGGCCTGCGCACTCGGTATGGTACTGATTGAAAAATACATCATTGAGGATCTGATCGGCGCAAAACTTGCGCATTGCTACGGTCATCATTTCAGCGATCCCTTGTCGCGGACAGCGTTCCATGCCGCCTTGACGCGGATCAGCGATACGCCGGGCACCATGATCTTCGGCAATACGGTTGCCTATCAGTCGACCCCCGCCGGGAACTATGCGAGCCTGTCCAGCTATCTTCTCGCAGACATACTGGCCCTTGGCCGCTGGCCGAGCGGACACGCGGTCAACCCGGTTCCCGTGACCGAAAACCAACGCATACCGGATGTCGACGAAATCATCGATGCGCAAACCTTTGCGCATCGTCTGACCTTGCATGCTCCCTATTACAATCCGGTCTATGATTGGTCCAAACCCGAGGCCATGGCCGACACGCTCGTCGATGGAGGCAGACAGTTCGCCGATTCCGTGCTCAAGGGTATGGAGGCGCGGGGCGTCGACGTGAAGGATCCGGCCGCGCTTTTGTTGGCGATACGCCGCATGGGGCCAAAGCGTATGGAAGCTCTTTTCGGTCCCGGTATCGAAACGGCACGCGGTCGTAAACCACTCATCCATGCCGAATGGGCCCGTGAACTCAACGAGAAAGCTGATCATTGGGTGGCGGCGCAGAGCCCATTTGTTGAGGCGCGGTCGGTTACCTTGTGTATCGGAACCACCGACGTCCACGAGCACGGTAAATATCTCGTCGAGCAGGCACTGGAAGGAATGGAAATCAATATCGTCGATGCCGGCGTTGCTGTCGATCCTGAAGTGCTTGTGACCGCTGCCATTGCAAGTGGTGCAAATGTCATCGCGATCAGCACCTATAACGGTGTTGCATTGACCTATGCGAAGGCCGTCAAGGCCGTACTGGACGAACGCAATCTTGAGCTCCCAGTTTTGATGGGCGGTCGGCTGAACGAAGTCCCGAAAGATTCAAACTCCGGTCTGCCCGTTGAAGTGTCGCAGGAGATTTCAAAACTCGGCTATTATCCTTGCGGCGATCTTGACGATATGCTTGCAACCCTCAGACGGATGGCCGCGTCAGCCTGAGGGTTGTGGATGTTACCAGGCCGTCATCCCACCGTCGACGGTGAGAATGGACCCGGTCGCATAAGATGAGTCGTCCGAGGCAAGCCATAGAATGGCATGTGCTATTTCTCTTGGCTGGGCCATGCGGTTCATCGGAGCGCGAGCATTGAGGGCGGCGACAAAGCCGTCCGGGTCATCGTGCCTGGCAACGATCTCGTCAAAGTAACTGGACCAGGTCGTGCCCGGCGCAACCGCATTGACCCGAATATTCTGGGCCACGTGATCCAGCGCCATCGCGCGCGTCAGGGCGGCAACACCGCCCTTAGACGCAACATAGGCCGCGCGGTCTGCAATGCCGACCTGCGCAATGTTTGAAGCCGTGTTCACAATGGCACCACCACCCGATGCTGCCATCAGCGGGATGATGTGTTTCGCGCAGAGAAATACGCCCTTGAGATTGACCGCCATCAAGGCATCCCAATCATTCGCTTGCGTTGTCACCACCGAACCGCGAATCCCGTAGCCGGCATTGTTGACCAGAATATCCACGCGGCCGAAAAGCCGCTGCGCGGCTTCCGTCATGGCTGCAACCTGCGTCTCATCCGATATGTCGGCGCCAAAACTTTCTGCGCCCACACGTTGCGCCGTCTCGCGTGCCTGATCGGCATTGCGATCGACGACCAGCACCTGCTGCGCGCCTTCCTCCACAAAAAGCTCGACCGCTGCCGCCCCAATGCCGGCACCACCCCCGGTGATCACTGCAACCTTGTCTCGCAAACGCATCGGCTTCTCCTTTGTTGAATGTGTTCCTAATCTTGCACACCCTCTTGCAAAGTGTCGACACTTTTGTATTTAATATGGCAACTCAATTGGAGGCATTCGTGAAAAACACTCCCTCGACCGAGGAACACCTCGAAATTTATCGGAAGATGCTGCTTGTCCGGCATCTCGAAGAAGGCTTGGGCGCCTTGCATAAGGAAGGTCGCACGCGCGGCCCGATTCATCGCTGCGATGGTCAGGAAGCCGTTGGCGTTGCAGCAACGGCAACACTCGAAATCAGCGACAAGGTCGCCACAACCCATCGCGGGCATTCGGTCTATCTCGGCAAGGGAATGGAGCCTCACCCTGTCATCGCCGAGATTCTCGGACGTGCAACAGGTGCATGTGCCGGTCGCGCGGGTCACATGCTCATTGCCGATGCAGACAAGGGCGTCATCGGTGGCAATGCGATTGTCGGTGCCGGTATTCCGGCAGCAACCGGCATGGCGCTTTCAATGCAGGTACTCGGTCAAAAGGGCGTCGCCATGTGCGTCTTCGGCGATGGCGCGGCCCAAACCGGTATCTGCCATGAAGCGATGAACATGGCTGGTCTCTGGAAACTCCCGGTGGTCTTCGTGCTCGAACATAATCAGTTCGGCCTGACGGTCCCAACGGAAGTTCAATCGCCGGTGCAGGATCTCTCCATCCGCGCCGCCGGTTACGACATTCCGGCAGAGATCGTTGACGGCAACGATGCTGTCGCGGTTTACCGCGCCGTTTCGACCATGGTCGAGCGCGCCCGCCGGGGTGAAGGTCCAGGCATGGTCGAATGCAAAACCTATCGCATTGAAGGTTTCTCGACCTCGGATATGGGCGGCTATCAAAAGCCCGAGGACATCGCGCATTGGAAAGAACGCGATCCGCTGATCGTCTCCCGAAAAGCCTTGCTGTCTGAAGTCGATGAAGCAAGGCTGGTGGAAATCGAAACGGCTGCACGCACTGAAATCGACACCGCATTTGCAGCTGCGCTGGCAGACCCGCTGCCTGAATTTAGCATCGATGACAAATGCAATCCTTATAGTGAGGCGCACTGAACATGGCCCTTATGCGTTATGCCGAAGCCCTGAATGCTGCTCTTCGGGAAGAAATGCTCGCAGACCCTTCAGTCTTTTTGTTTGGTGAAGATATCGGCCGCTATGGCGGTGTCTTTAAAGTGAGCAAAGGCTTGATGGACGAGTTTGGCGAAAGCCGGGTTCGCGACACGCCCATTTCCGAGCAGGCACTGACCGCCATGGCCGTGACCGCCGCAATGACCGGAACCCGCCCTATCCTGGAAATCATGTATGCGGATTTCATACCGCTGACATTGGATGCGCTCGTTAACCAGGCCTCCATCTATAATTACATCTGGAATGATCAGGTCAAAATGCCGTTCGTGTTGCGTACGCAGGGTGGCGGCGGGGCTGGAGCCGGCGCGCAGCATTCCAAGGCGCTCGATTCCATGCTCGCACATATTCCCGGTATCAAGGTCGTGGCCCCATCCACCCCGGCAGACGCGAAAGGCATGTTGAAGGCAGCAATTCGTGATGACCAGCCGGTCGTCTTCCTCGAACACAAGCTTCTCTACAACATTCGTGGCGATGTTCCCGACGGCGATATCGTCGTACCGCTGGGCAAGGCTGCCATTACCCGTGACGGCACCGATATTTCGATCTTTGCCACGTCCAAAATGGTCATAGAAGCGAACAAGGCCGCAGAACTGCTTGCCAAAGACGGCGTATCGGCGGAAGTCATCGATTTGCGTTCCCTGCGTCCGCTCGATCTCGACACGATCAAGGGATCCATTGCCAAGACGCATCATGCCGTGGTGGTGAACGAGGGCTGGCGTTTCTGTGGCTATGCGGCAGAGTTGTCCGCGACGATCATGGATCACGCATTTGACGATCTCGATGCGCCCGTCGCTCGCGTCACCCTGCCGGATATGCCCATTCCTTATTCAGAACCGCTGGAAATTGCGATGTTGCCCAATGCGGAAAAAATCCGCTCCGCTGCTCTCGCAACGCTGAAATAATCGGGGGCTTTGATGGCGAACCACCCAATCAGTATTGAAAGCGCCGGCGGCGAATATATGGAAACCGTCGTGATCCTGAGCTGGTCTGTCCAGCCCGGTGACGCGGTCAAGTCCGGCCAGCTCATTGTCACCGTCGAAACAGCCAAGGCAGCGACCGAGATCGAAGCCGACCGCGATGGTTGGCTTGCCGAGATTTTCTTCGCTGAAGGACAAGAAGCTCCCCTCGGTGTCGTCCTTGGCACCATCGCGGACACAGAGCCGTCTGTGAAAGCCGCAGTGGAACAGGCCGTCGCACCTGCTGCGACGGAGACAAAACAGGCTCAATCATCCGGAGAGCTGGCACCAGCTCCGGCACAGGCCGGTCGCCGTATTATCGCCAGCCCACTTGCTCGACGTGTGGCGCGCAACGCTGGACTTGATCTCTCCGGCATCGAAGGATCGGGGCCCCGCGGGCGGGTCAAGCAACGCGATGTTCTGGCTGCTTTAAATGCCCGGTCCAATGCGACAATACCGGCTCCTGCCGTTCCAGCACAGGTGCGACAGTCCGCAGTGGCAGCAGCCGTTCCCAAAGGCAATTCCGACCCCATTGTCTTCCTGCACGGTTTCGGTGCCGACCGGACATCCTGGCGGCAGGTCACGGCGCTGCTGCCTTCTGAATTTGATGTCGTTGCGCTGGATCTGCCTGCACACGGCGCAGAAACAAACCGGATTGTGTCCTGCCTGGACGATATGGTCTTCGACGTTTCTGACCGGCTTGAAACAATGGGAATCGATCGCGCCCACATCGTTGGTCATTCCCTTGGGGGTGCGGTTGCACTGGGGCTGGTCTCGCTTGGCAAAGTTTCAGTTCGCTCCGCGACCTTGCTTGCACCGGGCGGGCTGGGACCGGAGATCAATATTGGTTTCATCAACGGTCTGGCCCGCTCCACGACCGAACAGGCGCTCGAACGTTGGCTGAACGTTATGGTGGGCGATGCTGCAAGCCTGCCAAAAGGATATGCGCGTGCTGCATTGCGGCAGATCCAGGCCTCCGGCATGCAGGCCGGGCTTGACAGGCTGGCACAACATCTATTCCCGAACGAGACGCAGGCTTTTGATCAGCTGCAGAACTTGCGGGACCTGCAGGTTCCGGCGCGTATCATCTGGGGACGCGCCGACCGGGTAATTCCTCCATCCCATGTCCACCGTGTGCCTGGACATATAGCGACGCATCTTCTGGAGAACATCGGCCATGTACCGCAGCTTGAAGCGTCGGAGCTGACGGCGCGCTTAATAGTGCAAACAGTGAACAGCGCGCGTTAGCCTGCTTCCAACCATCATTTCAACCAGTACATCCGTCATCTTGGAGCAAGACATATGATTTTCGATCATCGCAACTATACCGCGCGTCCCAATATGCTGCCTAAATTTCTCAAGCTTTACGAAGATATCGGCTTGCCAATGCAGCGCCATTATCTCGGGGAGCCGTTCGGCTTCTTTCAGACCCATATTGGTGACCTTTCGAGAACAGTTCATCTCTGGAAATATGATAGCCTGGCTGATCGCGAGGCACGTCGCGACCAGATGGAAGCAGACCCCGAATGGCAGGTATATCGCCGCAAGGTGATTGAAACCGATTACCTCATGGATATGCGGAACCAAATTCTCAAGCCGGTTTCATTCTTCAATACAGAGAAATAAAATGAACCTCATTTTTTCCGCACAGGGCCAGAGCTGGCCTGTGCGACTGAATAATAAAGCCGAGCGCACACAAAAAGCTCTTCTGGAGGCGCTTCCCATGCCTCTGCAATTGCATACGCCAAAGATCGCCGGGAGCCATATTTACTGGCATGCGCCCTTTGTCGAAGATGTTGAAGGCGCGATGCATGTGCTCGATGCCAAACCGGGCGCCTTTATCTATTGGCCGGTGCGGCAGTTCCTCGAGATTACCTTTGCACCACTACAGGCAGAAACAGCCCACATTACCGTTCTCGGCCATCTCGATGCCTCGATTGAAGGCATTGCCGCTCTGGCACAGTCCCTCAAACTGGAACAGGGCAAGAAAATCTTTGACGGCTCGCTCCGGCACGCCGGCGAGGAAGTCGCCTCTCCGGAGGCCCGGCCCTCACTGCCCGACGATCTTGTCAGTGCGCGCAAAGCATTGTGGTTGTCCTGTCCTGCCGAAATAACCCAATTGGCAGAGTCACGCGCAATCATGCATCCGGCTGGCCCCGTTTTTGCCGCTGAATCCGAAGCCCGTGTCCTACACGAGCTTCTATGGTGGGTTCGTTCCGAGATCGGGCGGACGGACCAAACGACCCTGCGCAAAACCGCAGCACTGGTCATCAACAAAACAGCCACGCGTTTGCGGGATTTCTGCCACCTGAATGAAACCTCGGCGACACTGTTCCGGGTGGAACAGGCAATGGCGGAAGATCTGCCCTTCAATGCGTTGATTGATGAAGCAATCCTGATTGCCGGTCGCGTTGGCGCGTGGCTGGATCTACTCATTCCCTGGAACAACGTCAACGAAGCATTCCGCTCGGCAAGCCCCGAAAGGTCAATCAATCATGTCTAAACTGACTATCGGCGTTATCGGCTTCGGCGTTATCGGCCAGCGCTGGGCTGCGGCTTTCGCCCATGCAGGGCACGACGTGCGCGTTTACGATCCTATCGATAGCGGCAATCTTTACCACAACGATATCCTGCCACCTCTGTTGGACGATCTGGACAGGCTCAAGGGACAACAACCCGAACCCGGCACGATCAAACTCTTCCCGACCTTGGCAGATGCACTGTCAGGTGTGCATTTCGTTCAGGAGAACGGTCCGGAAAAGATCGATCTCAAACGGGAGCTTCTCGCCGAAATTGAACGTCATGTCGCAGACGATATCATTATTGCATCTTCTTCGTCGGCGTTGCTGGTCACCGAAATGCAGCGCGATTGCCGCAGGCCGGATCGAGTGGTCTTGGGACACCCGTTCAACCCCGTGCACCTGATGCCTTTGGTGGAGGTCGTCGGCGGCAAGGAGACCGTCGCGGAAAGTCTGAACAAGGCCAAGACGATCTATGAGGACATAGGCAAAAAAGTCGTCATTCTCAATCAGGAAGTGACGGGTCATCTTGCATTGCGCCTGATGGGCGCTATGTGGCGCGAAGCGATCGCACTGGTGCGTGAGGGAGTGGCTTCCGTGGAAGATGTCGACCGCGCCTTTATTTATGGTCCCGGACCAAAATGGACCTTGCAGGGATCGTTCATTTCGAACGGCCTCAACGCCAACAATATCGAGGATTTTCTGGTCAAATACGGCCCAACCTATCAAGCCATATGGGATACGTTGCTTGACGCCAGACTGGATGACGAGACGATCAGGATCGTTGCTTCATCCACCGATGACGCGGTGAAGGCACGCACACCGGCCCAACTCAAGGAACAGCGTGATGCCGGTCTGATCGATATACTGAAGACAGTCGCCAATAGCGGTGCCCTATAATCCAGCCGGAGGTTCACCATGCATTATAGAACTGCTCTCGTTACTGGCGCCTCAAAAGGTATTGGCGCTGCAATCACTGCTAAGCTGATTGGGGAGGGGCTGACTGTCTACGGATTGGCGCGCAATCTATCAGCCCTCGACAAGCAGGCCAGCGAATTTGGCGAATGTTTCAAGCCCGTCGTCGCTGATGTGCGCGACCACGCAACCATTGCCGCAGCGCTCGGGGAAACGCAGATCGATATACTGGTAAACAACGCAGGCGGACTGGCAACCGTACGACCACTGTATGAGCAAAGCGCTGAAGAAACCGTCGAAACAATCGAGCTGAACCTGATTGCGCCATTGCTGCTAATTCGTCACTTGTTGCCGCAGATGATCCAGCGCAAATGCGGCCATATCTTCAATCTCACGAGTACAGCCGCCAGTGCTGTGTTCACCGGCACCACCGCCTACGGCGCAGCAAAAGCGGGGCTCTCACAGGCCGGCGATATTCTGCGCTACGACCTTGCGGGCACAGGTGTCAGGTTGACGGAAATTGCGCCGGGCCGGGTTGAAACGGAGTTTTACGTCCAGGCTTTCGGCGGTGACAAGGAAAGAGTGCGCGATCAGATGTACACCTGTCAAAGACCACTCCGCCCCGAAGACATTGCCACCGTGCTTGTCGATGCACTTCGGCTTCCGGCACATGTCGATATCGGAAAGATGCTGGTCACGCCAACCGAACAGGCGGCAGGCGGCTCCATTTACCCCCCTGCCCCTCACTCCTGATAGCGAGTGCATGGGTACCTCAAGCATTTCCAGCAAAAGTGCGAAGCGATTTTGCTGGAAATGTTCTAACCGTACCAATGCAATTCAGTACAGGTTCATTTGCCGACCAGTCTCGTCAGGACAGCCTCTGATGCCTCACGCCAGATCGCCTGATGCCCGCCTTCGGACAGGATTTTCATACCCAGCTCCGTGATACCGCCCGGAGTTACAAGATCGGAAAGCAACTGTGACATCGGCTCAGGTTTTTCCGCAATTAAACGACCGGCAGCAACAAATGTATTGGCAATCAGTTGCCGTGCACTGCGATCATCCAGGCCTTTTTCCGAACACCATTCCGCGGTCTGACGAACGAGGTCCTGAACCCAGCCATAAACCGCCGCGTTGACTGTCGCGATCTCGAAATCCGCTTCGCTTTCCAGCGGGATTACCGGTCCCAGATGCTTCAGAATTGCAGTCGCTTCCGGCAGAGCAGGAAAACACACCGTCGGACTTGCGTTGATTTCTGCTGCGGTCAATGGCATCGCGCGGACGACACGCGCAGGCGCCACCTGCAAGCGATCTATCGTAACCCCGGCGCATACACTGATGATCACCTGGCCTTCGCGCCACGGAAGGCCATTTACCGATTCCGGCGCATCGGCTGGACGAACAGCAACGAGTACGACATCTGCCCGATCAACGACATCCTTATTGTCGCAGGCAAGTTCTATACTGTACAACGCCGATAGCTCTTGCGCTTTTCCACGCGGAGATAGAAGTATATTTTCTGCTTTGAACCCACTTCGCAACAGCCCGGCCACAATACCGGTTGCGAGATGTCCGACACCTAATATACCGAAAATCATTTGATCGCCTTAATGAACACCGTGACTTTTGCCGTGTCTTGCAGTAAACGTCCACAGTGTATTATGAACTGTCGACACTGATATAAGAGCTATAGGCTTGAAATTTTATGAAAGAAATACCGAATATGGCCGATACACTGGAACTTTCAGCAAGTACCGAAACTCGCAGGTCGGCCGATAGCAGTGAGAAGGCCTATCAAGCCATTCGCCAGATGCTCGTAGAGTTCATCCTCAAACCGGAAGAACGCCTGAACGAGGTGCAATTGTCGCGACATCTTGGCGTTTCGCGAACTCCCATTCGTGAGGCCCTAAATCGCCTCGCATCCGAAGGCTTCGTATCCACAGTCCCAAATCGTGGTTTTTTTGTCCGCAGTTTGAATATTGAAGGTTTGCTAGGCCTCTACGAATTGCGTTCCATTGTTGAGTGCGCAGCCTTCAAGCTTATGTGTCAACGCGCCGACGATACACAGCTTTTGCGATTAAAAACCTACTGGGATTCACAGGTCGACGGATATCAAGACTTACCGCCAGATGCAATTTTATCAATTGACGAAGGTTTTCATCTACTCATCGCTGAATTGTCAGGCAACCACGAAATCGTGAATACGTTAGAATCAATCAATGCTAGAATCCGTTTCATTCGACGAATTCAAATCGAACACACCACACATGACATGAAGTTGATCTCGGCTCACTCGAATATTGTTGCAGCCGCAATGGCGCGCGATATTGATAAGGGCATCAATATTCTGCACAAACATATAGAAATAACTGTTTCAGCAACGCGAGAGGCGTTAAAAGACGCCCTATTGAAATCCTACTCCAAGCCGAAGGGAATACTGTAAAGTAATTTGGTTAAGTATCTCAAATCATATACAGATTCATAAGAATTCGATAGATTTAATCGAAATCTATTTTAATATATATGTCGTCAATTGATAATTTATATATGAACAATTCATCAGAATTGGACATCACAATCCTGGATATTGTCGAATTATTATTATTATAATACCCTTTATGGTCTATAACCGTAAACTAAGTATAGAGAACTTGCTCAATCGGTCGCCTTGAACGGATATGATCCGCTGACCCCTGCAATTGGGAGATGTGCAGATTGCCAGTCAAGAACCCACACTCTTTCAATTCTGACGTCCGGAATAAGGTCCGAGGCGGCCATTCGGCTTTTTTGCTGTGAATTGGAACAACTGCCGTCAGGATATAACGCCGCCTTCCCCGAATGCATAAAATCTCGCCTGGGTTTTCAGGCGGGCCCGTGATTTGCGACTGGAGGGGTAATGGTCGGCTCGCGCCCTCTAGCCTGTTTTGCCTATGACCGCCCTGGTACAGGCAAGCACCATATCTTGCGCCCATTCCTAGGCTTTTATTCGCGGTCAACTTGTTATAAGGTTTTGGCAGAAACTTATAACACTGCTAACGGTAAGATTGGCTATAAGGTTTTTGGCAGGAACTTATAACGACATAGTTCAACTCGCCGCCGGTACGACCAACTCATTCGAAAAGGCCAAGGATGAAAGAGATCGACATCAGCTATAGAACGATGTTCGCGGAGTTGGCGCAGCGGACAATGGATGCACAATTCGTAGCAGACTTCCCTTTAGAAGGATGGTTTGTGACCGTAACCGTCAAAGATCGCGATTATTGGTATTTCGATCTCCCCACCCCCGAGGGCAAAGACAAACGAAGCTACGTCGGCCCCGCGAGTGACGAAGCCATCACTAAGCGGGTAAGAGCCCACAAGGAGATCAAGGACAACATCCGAGAGCGTAGACGCATGGTTAGCACGCTGCGACGCGCCGGCCTTCCCGGTCCTGATCCCTTCGCTGGGGACGTCACGAAAGCCTTAGCCGATGCTGGGTTGTTCCGGCTGCGCGCCATCTTGATTGGGTCGGTGGCATTCAGCACCTATGCTGGAATGCTCGGTGTCCGGCTGCCCTCTGCCGCACTGCAGACAGGCGACGCAGACTTCGCTCAGGACTTCGCAATCTCGGCTAGTGTCCAAGATAGTCTCCCGCCAATCCTCGAAATCCTCCAGTCAGTCGACCCTGAATTCCGAGCGATTCCGCACCAGGCCGATAAGGCTAAGGTGGTCGCCTTCGTGAACGCCAAAGGCTATCGGGTGGAGTTCTTGACCGGAAATCGGGGATCAGAAGAATACACTGGCAAGCCGTCGCCCATGCCCGCCCTCGGCGGCGCGTCGGCGGAGAATCTGCGGTTCCTTGATTACCTGATCTACGAGCCTATCCGCACAGTGCTTCTTTTCCGCGAAGGCATAAACGTTCTCGTTCCTGCTCCCGAGAGGTATGCCGTACACAAGCTGATTGTATCGTCGCGAAGACTCACTGATACGTTGGGGCGTTTGAAGGCTGACAAAGATCTAACGCAAGCCGCTTTGCTCTTCGAAGCTCTCGTGAAAACGCGCCACGGCAATGAATTAAGCGATGCTTGGGAGGAAGCATGGGAGCGCGGTGATGCGTGGAAAGAGAGCATCGTCAGTGGCTTATCCAGACTACCCAAAAACGGAGTGGAAGCGTTAAGAGGGGCACTCGGTTCCGATGTTGTGGAAGGCTTACTGAAAAGGTGATTGACAGATTTCGCGAGAAACGAAAGACGACGACAGGTCAGTCTATGATTGCCAGTCAGGAATCGCCGTCGTGGCTTTGTTCCTGAGGTTGGCCGTAATGAAACATCCCCATCGCCTGGATAACTCAGGCAATAGGGATGTTTTTTGAGTGTGTCAGAGAGCCTTCTGCAGCTCCGGCAGCACGGTGAAGAGATCACCGACGAGGCCATAATCGGCAACCTGGAAGATCGGTGCTTCTTCGTCCTTATTGATGGCGACGATGACGCGTGAGTCTTTCATGCCTGCCAGATGCTGGATCGC
>JACGXE010000021.1 GCA_014138095.1 Ochrobactrum sp. RH2CCR150 | reverse complement strand
TTCGCTTATGAATGGCTCAGCGGCATCCCCGCCGCTTTGAGCCATAAACCCGGAAAATTCCAGCTCTCCGTGGTCCAAATTCGGGGTGCACCTCAAGATGATGTCGGCCGATCTTCTCATGTATCATGACCGGCCTCCTTTTGCTGGGAGACGTGCCGACAGTTTGCGTGATCGATGAATAGCCGTACGATGAGCCCCGTCAGCGCTTGACGGGTCTCCTCCGGTAACTCCGGCCATTGCGGCATTCCTGCTAGCGCCTTTTGGCGCGGGTTCAAGAATAGATCGAACTGATATGTCATGGGTTGATTTGGCATGGACATCTCTCCGACTCGCTTCGTGAGAGATCAATGCTGCGCTCATTCCCCCAGATTGCGATGAGGTATCAGCGTCGTCCAGTAACTTTGCCAAAACATGGAGGGCTGCAAGATCGACGTGCGGAACCGGCAGGCTGCGCCAATATCCGCTCAAGGAACGGTCGAACATCCATGCTGGGACTTCAAGATGTCGGCCAGAAGAAGAACCAGAAAGGCTGCAGCGGAAAATATGCGTCCCCTTCGACAGCGCCTCATGGACGTGAACAAATCGCCCGGACCAGGGATGCCACGGATACAAAAGCTCGCGAACTTCGGTCCCGTGGGTGTTTTGTCGCCGTGTTGTATAACGAATTCCGGCCACATAGCGCCATTGGCAATAAGGTGCCGATTTCGCTTATGAATGGCTCAACGGCATCCCCGCCGCTTTGAGCCTTAAACCCGGAAAATTCCAGTTCTCCGTGGTCCAAATTCGGGGTGCACCTCAATTGGCATAAGAGCCGGAAAATTCTAATTCCCGGCGGTCCAATCTTGGGCTCAGTGCGGTTTTGCACCCCATCGCTCACAGAAGGTCTTTGGCGTTTAGACATTGTCGATCCTCGAGGCGGCTACCGACACTGGACAAAGGAGATGAAAGGTAACGACCGATTGCTACCGCCTGTTAAAGGCCTCGCGACGTAAGACACGTCTTTAGCGAAGTCGTTAATGACTTGTCTTGAGATTGAGGTAGACGACGCGAATGAAAATACTGGGCCACGCCCCCACGTCGGTGGCGAGCCGAAGAGAAGCAGCAGGAAATCTTACCCGAGAGGGTCTACGAAACTCGGAGCTATTCAGACGACGTACCAAATCAGTGCCTTGATAAGCTGTATTGAACCCTTTATAATCATAAATGGTTCAAGCCATTATGGATTAAATAAGATTGACTGATTTATTTTTGCAAAATGCTGTTCCTGTCTTGTTCTTAGGTTTTTACACGTCGGCTTTAATCACTTTAAGTAAAGGTGAGCGGCTGGCGGCAGATTATTCCCTTCCATTGAGCACTAGAGTATACCGTTGGCTCTTAAAGTGCTTCCCACTTGCGCTCTTTTTGGCTGTATTTTTTCTGTCGGTTGTTCTGGCGGTAAGGTACTTTCAAAACAGCCTCTAAAATACAGGAATAGCACGGAAGCTGCTTCATCAAATCGACCGTTCTCGTTTTATGGTTTTGCGCATCAACGGCTAGCCTCAGTCGCATTTTGGCCTACCATTCGTGTAAAAAACATGAGACATCAGTCAACCATGACAGATTCCAAATCATACAGTGCTGAGCGATGACAAGCGAAACTATCCACAAGAGCGAAATTGCTCGCGATACAACGATGGCGGCAGAACCGGCAAGCGGAGTGGCTGTCGCGGTTCGTGACATTAAGGATGCACTTACTGCATTTCGGATTGCCTTGATATTTGGCTGGCAAGATATTGCCCAACGTTACCGTCGCTCACGAGTTGGCGCGTTTTGGCTAACTCTTAACATGGCCGTTTACATCGGAGCTCTTGGCCTCATTTTTGGCACTTTATTTCGGTCAAACATGGCGGATTATCTTCCGCACATGTGTGCCGGTGTTATTATTTGGGGGTTGATATCTTCAGCGTTGTCGGAGGGCTGTACGACATTCAGCGGGGCTTCCGGCATAATACTTCAAGTGAGATTGCCCCTCTTTACGCACATAATGCGCACAATATGGAAGAATATTATTATATTCTTCCATAACATTGTCATATTCCCAATTCTATGTTTGATTTTGGGGCGGCAACTAAACTATTATACTTTTTTAGCTTTCCCGGGGTTTTTGTTGGTGGTTCTGAATTTGGCTTGGATGATGCTCGTTCTAGCTACCTTATGCTGCCGTTTTCGCGACATGACTCAGATTGTGACAAACATTCTGCAAATATGTTTTTACCTTACGCCTATTATTTGGACAGTAAAAACGCTACCGGAAAATGCATCCAAATTGATCTTCGAATTGAATCCATTTTATCACTTCATGCAGCTAATTCGTTCACCTCTATTTGGGGTCGCTCCTGAGTTCTCCAGTTGGCTAATCGCATTAGGATTAGCACTCGCTGGATGGAGCTTTGCACTTGTATTTTTCGGCAAGTATCGCTGGCGCGTACCGTACTGGTTATAAAATGAGCTCAATCAAACTTGAAAATGTGAGCGTTGAATTTCCTATCTACAACGCTTCAAATCGCTCGCTGAAGAATCGTATGCTCAATATTGCTACTGGGGGAAAAGTCGAGCAACGACGTGACGGGCTCGTTATTATTCGGGGCTTGGATGATGTGTCCTTCACTTTAGGGGATGGTGATAGGATCGGCCTTATAGGACATAACGGCTCCGGCAAAACGACCCTACTGCGCGTGCTCTCGGGTATTTTTTCTCCAACTCAAGGGCGCGCTACGATTGACGGCAAATGTGTTTCGTTAATCAATATCAATCTAGGTATTGATCCCGAAGCCACGGGGCGAGAGAATATCCGGCTCCGTTCAGCGATGATGGGGGTCCATCCAAAAGAACTTGCTCGGAACATAGAAAAAATTGAAACGTTTTCTGGATTAGGTGACTTTCTTGACGTTCCGTTCAGAACATACTCTTCTGGAATGCAAATGCGACTAGCTTTTGCAACATCTACCGCTATACGCCCCGAAATTCTGATTATGGATGAGTGGCTATCAACCGGCGATGAAGATTTTAAAGAACGCGCTAACGAACGCATGAGAGAGCTCGTTGAAACAACTCATATCTTGGTTCTCGCGAGCCATTCGAAAGCCCTACTTGAGAAAAACTGTAACAGGATTATATGGTTAGAACATGGGCGCGTAAAAATGGACGGGAGTCCTAACGAAGTACTGAAAGCTTACTTTGGATAAGAGTATCTTATCTTGCTCACAGAGATGGCCAATCTGCTATATTGTCTGCGTCTGCCCTTCTTCTCGCCGGTATCTTTCTCCGCTCACCATGAGCTTCCAGGCGTAACCGCCCGATTGTTACCGTGGAGAATATGTCTTGACGCGGGCAACGATATCTTCGTCATCGACAAAGCATTCGAGGAATTCTTGCCATTTTGCGGCTGATTTGCGTGCGTCGGCCAGCATCTGTCTGAGCATCATCGATGCCGTCGTCCGTTAGAGCGGAAGTGGTTTGATCATGAGCGTCGTAAGTCCACGGTGAAGGCCGTCTTGTGATGACGGCCTGCTGACTGCCAGTCCTAGTGGTAACACTAGACCGTATGTTCGTTGGTGAGGGCCGCTCACCCACGCTGTAGATTGTGTGGGCTCTGGAATTGGCCAGGGCGACCTACGGACCAGCGAGGGAAGACATGACAAGCGAGCACGCAGCTTTCATCGGCCTAGACACATCAAAGTTGAAGATTTCGGTGGCGATTGCCGAAGGCGAGCGCAATGGCGAGGTGCGGTTTCTGGGCGACATATCCTCGGAACCAACTTCTGTAGCAGCACTGGTCAAGAAGCTGGCTAAACGCGGGGTAAAGCTTCACTTCTGCTATGAGGCGGGCCCTACCGGGTACGGCCTCTATAGGCAAATCGTTGAATTAGGTCACGAATGCAGTGTAGTCGCGCCGTCATTGGTGCCAAAGCGTGCTGGTGATCGCGTGAAGACAAATCGTCGCGATGCTATCAGTCTTGCGAGGCTCCATCGAGCTGGCGAATTGACACCTGTCTGGGTGCCGGATGAAGCTCATGAAGCAATTCGCGACATGGTTCGTGCCCGCGACGCGGCTTTCGAGGCACAAAAGCAGGCGCGACAACAACTCAATTCGTTTTTACTCCGCCATGGCCGATATTATACGGGACGGAAAGCCTGGACCCGCGCGCATGGACGGGGCTGGCATCTCAAGCGTTCGATCATCCCGCGCATCAAATTTTGCTCGCCGAACATTGTCAGGCTGTTGAGGGTGCCGGAGTTCGTCTTGATCGACTGAACAAACTGATTGGGGAGACTTCTGCCTCGTGGTCAATGGCCCCAGTGGTCGCCGCGTACCAGGCGATGCGAGGGGTTGCGATCATGACAGCAGTGACGTTGGTGGTCGAAATTGGAGATGTCCGTCGGTTCGACAGCCCACGGCAGCTGATGGCATATCTCGGACTCGTCCCTACAGAAAGCTCAACCGGTGAGCGGGTCAGACGTGGAGGGATCACCAAAGCCGGTAATGCCCGGGCGCGCCGGGCGCTGATTGAGGGGGCGTGGACATACCGTTATCCGTAAGCGCGAATTTCTGCGCACCTTCTGAAGCGTAGTGCTCTCAGGCATGAAGTGTCCACCAAAATAGGTGGACACCAAATCATGGAAGAAGATGAGCAAAGACTGCGGGTGCGGCTTGTGGGTAGTGACGGACGACGTCGATATGACCCAGCTTCGGTAGATCGTCTTGTTGCAGCCTGTCTTGAACCGGGGGTCTCGGTATCGCGGCTTGCGCTTGAACACGGCGTTAATGTCAATCTCCTGCGGAAATGGATACAGAGGGCCAAGCGGCCTGGTCATCCTGTGCCTGCGGGTCCGGCGTTCGTTCCGGTTCAGGTCTGTCCCGATCGGAGCCTGCCAGTGCAGCGCAGCAGCTTGGATAAAAGCATCAAGAGGCTGTCTTGTGCGGCCAAGCTGAGCGCTTCACTGCCGAACGGGGTGACCGTGACGGTGGAATGCAGTGATGTCGATGGGTTGGGAGCAATAATAGGAGCGCTGGGTCATGTTCAGACTTGGCGCTGATCTCAAGGTTTACCTGCATCGTGAGCCGATCGACTTTCGGGCCGGCATCAACAGCCTTGCGGTCCTGGTCCAGGAGACAATGGCGCTGGATCCCTTTGCTCCTGCGGTTTTTGCCTTTTGTAATCGCCGTCGCGACCGGGTGAAGCTCCTGTTCTTTGATCGGTCCGGTTTTGTGATGGTCCTGAAGAAATTGACGGAAGACAGGTTCCGATGGCCCCGCCGAGAGACTGCGGTGGTGACGCTGACGACAGAGCAGCTGCATTGGATCCTCGATGGCATCGATATCGATGCGATGATCCGCCATCCGGTGCGGCAATATCAGATCGCCGGCTGAGGATGGCGAATTGAGCTATTGACGCAAAGGAGCGGTTCAGATTCAAGAATCTGATGAGTCAAACCGGCGAACCAAGCGTTGCAGAGCTGATGGCGCAGTTGGCGGCCAATGCTGCCGAAATCGCTGCGCTCAAAGCTGAGAAAGAGGCGCTCTCGCGGCGGGTCGTCAAGCTGGAAGAGGAGCTGGCACTGGCAAAGCTGCATCGCTTTGCCCCGCGCAGCGAAAAGCACATTGACCGTCTCTTCAACGAGGCCGAAGAGGCTGCGGTCGAGGATGACAGCGAGGAAGGCGATGTTGTCGAGCTTCCAGACACCGCTCTACCGCGTGGCGCAAACATTCGAGCGTGCTGGGGTTCCGATCAGCCGCGGCGCTCTCGCTCACTGGGTCATCGGCTCAAGCGAGAAGCATCTGCACCGCATCTATGATGCTCTGAGACTGCGGCTCAGATTACAGCCTCTCATTCATGGCGATGAGACGACGGTTCAGGTCCTGAAGGAAAAGGACAAGGAGGCCACCAGCACATCGTACATGTGGGCCTATCGCAGCGGCGAGGACAGTGACGAGCCAATCGTATTGCTCGACTATCGGCCGGGGCGCGGCCAGATCCACCCGCAGACCTTCCTTGGTGACTACCGCGGCATACTGGTGAGCGATGGCTACACAGCCTGGCGCACATTGAATGGCGCAACCCATGTGGGATGCATGGCTCACTCCAGGCGGCGCTTCGTTGATGCCCTCAAGGCGAGAAAGAATGGCGGAGGCCCGCCGGAGCAGGCTCTCAGGTTCTTCGAGCAGCTCTACCGGATCGAAAGGCAGGCGCGCGAGATAAAGCCCGACGCCGGTGAAACGCAGGCAGAGTGCATTTACCGCTTCCGGCAACAGCACAGCTTGCCTGTCCTGAACGCTCTAAAGACTTGGCTCGATAACATCGCGCCGAAGGTCGTACCGGATACCAAGCTCGGCGATGCTGTGTCCTACACCCTGAACCAATGGGATTACCTGACGCGTTACACCAGCGACGGCAGGATGCCGATCGATAACAATATTCTGGAACGTGACATCAGAGTTTTTGCGACTGGAAGAAAATCGTGGCTGTTCAGCGACACTGCTGACGGAGCCAGGGCCAGCGCAGTGATCTATAGTTTGATGCTGACATGCCGCGCCTGTGGCGTCGACCCTCTGATCTGGCTGCGGCACGTGCTCACTGAGTTGCCGCAGCGAGACGACGACGCCGACATCGGCGACCTGCTACCGATCAACTTCTCGAAAACCTCCGCCGCCTAACGGAGCCGGATATCGCTACCGATGCCAGGCGGCTCTAGCGGTGCCACAGCCGTCAATGCGCATCGAAAATCGCGCTTACCGTTATCCAGCACGGATCAGCCCCACAATCAACGCGAGGCTGGCAGGCCTGCCGAAATCGGTCTGCGCGATTGCGTGGAAACCAACAGGTATTTGTCTTGGAGAAGTTGAATGGCAAAAGGTCGCCGATTTCGGCCGCTTCGTCGTAAGCCTCCGGTGGAGGCCGCAGGTCAGGCCGCTTGAGCGTTGACTGTCGGAGGCGTCCAATTCCAAGGAAGCAGTTGCTCCAGCTTGGTCATCGGCGTGTCCGCGATACGGGCAAGGACATCGGCAAGCCACGCCTGGGGATCGATGTCGTTGAGCTTTGCCGTCATGATTAGCGTGGCCATGAAGGCTGCACGATCTGCACCGCGGTCTGATCCGGCGAAGAGCCACGACTTTCTGCCGAGCGCAAAGCCTCTGAGCGCTCGCTCGGCGGCGTTGTTCGTCAGGCAAATCCGGCCGTCGTCCAGGAATGACGTGAAGCCGTCCCATCGCTTGAGCATGTAATCAATCGCCTCGGCGACCGGGGAACTGCGTGAGAGTTTTGCCCGCTCGGTTTGAAGCCAGGCCTGAAGATCATCAACGAGCGGCCGGCTTTCCTTGCGGCGACGATCCAGGCGTTGATCGGCCGTAAGAGCGTTGATCTCCCGCTCGATATCAAACAGGCCGTCGATCCGTTTGACAGCTTCGAGCGCCATGGGTGAGATCGGCGCGGCGTTCTTTCCACGCTTGGCGTTTGCGGCAATGTCGGCGAGCACGAAGAACTTGCGCCGCGAGTGTGCCCAACAGAGCGCCTGGGTCAGCGGATCGGGATCGCGATCAACCTTGAACAGCGGATTGTAGCCGCCATAGGCGTCCGCCTGCAGAATGCCGGTGAAGGTCTTCAGGTGGCGCTCCGGATGCTCCTGCCGTCGATCCCGCGAGGCATAATAAAGGGCGGCCGGCGGTGAGAGCCCGCCGAATGGTCGGTCATCCCGGACATAGGTCCATATGCGACCGGTATCGGTCTTTCCCTTGGCCAGGATCGGCACGGTTGTGTCATCACCATGCAGACGTTCGGCAGCAAGGACATGCGCCTCGATCAGGGAGTGAATGGGCTTCAATGCCGCGGCACATGCTCCAACCTGATCGGCCAGCGTCGATAAGCTGAGGTCGACGCCCTCGCGGGCGTAGCGCTCGCTCTGGCGATTGAGCGGCTGGTGCTGGGCAAACTTCTCGAACAGGATCATCGCCAGCAGGTTCGGCCCTGCAAAACCGCGGGGCGTCACATGGAAGGGTGCTGGTGGCTGCGTAATCTTCTCGCACTCGCGGCAGGTGAACTTCTCTCGCACCGTCTGGATAACCTTCCAATGGCGCGGAACGACCTCCAGGGTCTCGGTAATGTCCTCACCGAGCTTTGACAGTTTAGCCGATCCGCAGCAGGCGCAATTCGTGGGAGCGGCGACAATGATGCGTTCGCGCGGCAGATGTTCAGGAAACGGTTTGCGTGATGGGCGCTTGCGCTCGAAGGCTTTGACGGCTGAGGCTTTGGCTGCGATCTCCGCGGCCAATTCATCTTCACCGGCGTCCGCTTCCAATTCCTCGAGTTGCAGTTCCATCTGCTCCAGGAGCCGCGCCTTACGCTCGGACCGGCTGCCGTAGAGTTCACGGCGGACCTTGTCGATCTCCAGCTTCAGCCGAGCGATCAGCGCTTCGGAATGCGATACGAGTGCCTTTGCACTGGCGGCTTCTGCCTTGGCGGTTGCCGCTTCTGCTTCGGCTGTAACACGTCGAGCGCGTTCCTGGGCCAGCAGTGCAAGGGCACTGGCAAGGTCGTCCGGAAGCTCTTCGGTCGCGTCGCTCATGACAGGATGGAATCATATTTGACCCCATCATTCCAGTGTTTTTGCTTATCCGGCCGACGTCGGCCGCCAGGTCTTTTGCGGCATCCGCCAGTCGATACCTTCCAGCAGATAACCGAGCTGCGCAGGCGTGATCACCACCGTGCCATCGGCCGCTGATGGCCAGATGAAGCGGCCACGCTCCAGCTTCTTCGTGAACAGGCAAGCGCCCTGGCCGTCATGCCAGATCACCTTGATCAGGCCGCCGCCTCGGCCACGGAATACGAACAGGTGACCGCACATCGGGTCGCGCTTCAGCACCTCCTGCACCATCAAGGACAGACCGGGGAAGCCCTTGCGCATATCGGTATGGCCTGTCGCCAACCAGACCTTCACGCCCACAGGAACCGGAATCATCGCAGCCCCAGCACGCAATCGAGAATCCGGCCAAGCGCGTCCGTGTCAATATCACTATCCACACGGACCCGACGGCCCCGGCC
The DNA here is from genome assembly GCA_014138095.1 of Ochrobactrum sp. RH2CCR150. Taxonomy (GTDB): domain Bacteria; phylum Pseudomonadota; class Alphaproteobacteria; order Rhizobiales; family Rhizobiaceae; genus Brucella; species Brucella gambitense. The sequence goes on along the minus strand of JACGXE010000021.1, from coordinate 52,993 downwards.
GAGCTCGATCGTTACATCGCTGCGCTTCCGACGAGGGTGGGATGTGGTGGGCGCTTCCAGCTGAACGGGAGAGACTGTCGAAGCGGCCTCGGATACGATCACCGGCACCAAAGTCGCCGTATCAGACCTTGGCTCCTCGATCCGGCAAAGCTCTTTGCGCCAACGGAACAACTGGCTGACATGGATGCCGGCCGCGCGGGCAATCTCGGAGATTACCGCGTCTGGCTCAAAGCAGGCAGCGACGAGGCGCTCTTTATCTTCGCGTGACCAGCGCCGACGGCGCTCCACGGACGTGATCACCTCAATTGGATGCTTCGTCATATGACTACTCCTAGTGTTACCACTAGGACTGGCAGTCAGCAGGCCGTCATCGCAAGACGGCCTTCACCGTGGGCTTACGCTTCGTCCCGCTGCGGCAACTCTGTAAGCACGTGGCTTAGCCAGGTGAACGGGTCGACGCCGCAGGCGCGGCGAGTCAGCATGAGGCAGCAGGTCAGGCTCAGTGCAGTCAGTGATCATATAATGGGGCTGAATAGCTAAGCTGCAGAAATTATAAAGATACCCGCAACGATGACACATGATCCGACGAGATGCTTATACGTAAGAGGTTCACCAAAAGCGTAGTAGGCGGCAATGGGCACGATGAGAAATCCCAAGGCCATAAATGGATAGGCTTTGGAAAGAGGAAGCGTTCTGAGTGCCCATATCCACAGCAAGGTGGAAATGCCGTAAAGCGCTAAAGCGGAGAAAAAAAAGATACGAACATTTGGATCGAGTATCAACGAAGTGATACCTGATAGCTGACTGCCGACTTTCTTGAATAAAAGTTGCCCAGCTGCCAAAAAAACAACGCAAATCAGAACGAAAATATAATCCATTACTTTCTCTTTTGAAGCGGAATATTCGGTCTTGAAGTACTGTCAACTACGACGAAGTTGAGAAGTAACTGAAACCCTAAAATGATCGGCAGTGCTGCCGCCATTACGGTGCCCGCAGTTGCTGGTATTCCACTCTGCCATGTATCAAGCCACTTTATCAATCCAAATATAAGACCAAAAGAAAACAAAACGGTTCCGAATAAAAGCTCTATGGATCCGACATTGAAGTCTCGTAAATAATACTTATAAGCAACTCTCTTGGTCAAAAGGAGTAAATGTTTTATGCTGAATTCAACCAACGATTTGGCAGAAGATAAGTGACTCGTTTCGTTGCCATAGACGGCTTTCATGGGAATATCCACCGCCACGGCGCCAATTATGTTCAACCGAAACAACATGTCCGTTTCGAAAAAGTATCGTTGGCTTATTTTATCGATTTGTAGCAATTCATATGCGTCTTTATGTAATGCTGTATATCCATTCGTTGGATCGAAGAGGTCCCAATATCCGCTGGATAATTTAGTAATAAATGATAGGCCCAAATTTCCTACCCGTCTAATAAATGGCATTTCCTGGATATCATCTGGATAATAAAAGCGATTTCCCTTTGTGTAATCTGCCAATCCGCTCTGTATCGGATTTGTAAATTTATTTAATATAGACGGGTCCATTTGTCCGTCACTATCAATTTTTACAACTATATCAGCGCCATCTTGGAAGGCTTGTTTATAGCCGGTTATCATTGCTCCACCGACGCCCTTGTTATCTGCGTGCCGAAGAAGTGTTACTCTATTATTATTTAATGCTTCAACCGAATGATAAGTATCGTCAGGGCTTGCGTCATCAACAACGTATATTTTTTTTACTGCATTCGGGATCTTACCAATCACGTCCGCAATTGTATTTTGCGCTTTAAACGCTGGGATTACCACGGCAATGTGCACATTAGCCTCGCTTTTTGCTCAAGAGATACGTGAGCTAATAAGAAAGCGCAAGAAGGAGCTTGCGGTGTGACGGGGGAATTTGGCCGGGCGTGGGTGCCCATTGATATCTTGTCGATTTAGTGGAAAGTGCTCGCGATGTGAACGTGTTTTGTTCGCCGATATACAAGTGTATACCCACGAGGCAGCTTGATGAGTTTGAAAAGAATGCAAGCTTTGGACAACGACGAAACGGCATTGAAGGTTTTGACGGTTTGCGTCGTGCTGGTGGCGATAATTTATGTATTGTTGGGGCTCACGCCTTCTCATTACTCAATAGCGCTTCAAAATTTCGGAATTGATTCGAAACCATTGTTTGGAAAGGCTCGGGCAATCCGATCCGACGAATGGGCGGTGTTGACCCCGTATTTTCAAATAGCAGTTTTGGGGCAAGGTGGCGTAACGGACGTTATTTCACCATATCAAGAGTCACTTAAGGCGGTTTGGCCGCTTCCAATTTTGGACTGGTCGTTGATATTTAAGCCGCAGTTGTGGGGGTTTTGGGTTTTCCCGCCTGCAACAGCATTTTCGCTGTATTTCGCATGTCTATGGGTGAGTTGTGTACTCGGCTATACGTTATTGGCACGCATGCTCGGAGCCAGCGCATTAATTTCCTTTTTAGGTGCTGTGGCTCTGTATTCATCACATTTTACGCAGGTGTGGTGGACAAGCCATGCGGCAACGTTTGCGTTCGCGCCGTGGCCTTTGGTAATTTATTTGTGGAATATCAATCCCGTTAAAAAGCTTCTTCTTCTCTATTGGGCGATAGCCGCTTGGATATTCTCGGATTTTTATCCGGCGTTCATTATTCCAGGCGGATTTGCGCTCCTTATTCTTTTGCTCGTATTCCGCCGTGATTTGGTCTGCGTAAAGGGAGCGTTCATTGCGATAGTCGCAATGCTCTCGGCTGCCGCTACAGTTTATCTATATTTTGGCGAGATAATTAATATTATGAAAGCCACAGAATATCCAGGCCAACGATTGGCGAGCGGAGGTGGAGTATCGGGTTCTCGCATTATCGCTCATATATTACCATTTTTTACAACAACGCAATTCGCGACGTTTCTGCCTAACTCGAATGAATGCGAAGTCGCGGTTGTGTCCACTCTCATACCTTTGATTTTCCTCTGTTTTGTTAATCTTGGTAAAGCTATTGATTACGTAAGAGGGAATGTAAAAAACGTAATTATAGCCATCATTGGACTATCGATGATGTTTTCTTGGATGGTCTTTCCTATACCTGCGGAGTACGGGCGTCTTCTAATGTGGACGAATGTGCCTGGGACCAGAATGGTTTGGGGTTTTGGACTTTTCCTGACCATTTATTTGGTCGTTTTATCGTCCATTATTGGTTTTTCGTTCTCTTGGCTGCGGTTTTCGGCTTTCTGCGCCATTTTGATAGGGGCGTGGTTGGCGTCAAAGATTGGCTTTGCAATGACGAGTTCTGTTTACGAGGTCACGCCGCTTCGCGCACTCAAACGCAGCTGGTTCGATTGGATAGCAATTGTTCCGTTTGGCATTATCGGCGTTTTAATAATGAGCAAAATGAGGCTGGCAAAAAAGCCGGAGGTTGCTCTGTTTGTAGGAGCGACAATATCTGGATTAGTAACGTTCGGTACGTTCAACCCGTTACAGCAGGCTTATCCGATCTTTAATCTGCCTAACTCAGACTTTCTGGCAAAACTGCGTGCAGACGCGAAGACTAACCCAAATGGCTGGGCAGTTGTGCCAGGTGTGTATGGAGCGACAATCAATGGTGCAGGCATTCCAGCCATAAATCACGTTCTACTGTCGCCACAACAAAAGTTTTTTAAACGCTTTTTCAGTGACTTAGACGATACTGCGTTCAATCACGCTTTCAATAGATATGAACATGTGGTTCCCAAAGAGGGGCTCTCTCAACCACACGTCCCACAAAATGACGTAGTATTAGTACCACTACAACGGTTCACTCAGAGCGTCGAGAAGCCTTAACCGGCTTCGCGAAGTGGCAAATCGGCTAAATAGGTAAGCCATAATGCTTACAATTGAATCCGCAAGTGGCGTTATAATCTAATTCTTGGCGATTTAAAATCGCGGTGGCCAAGCCAACGAAAAGTCAGACTGATCTAGCGCTAGATTGGGATTGTAGGACGGATCTTTCCAGGTATCGGTATTCCAGATTTCTTTCATATATTGGACTTCTGACATAAATCGTCTTTTTTTCTCGGGCGCGTCATCTAATCCGCGGGTTGCTGATTCATGATGGTATAGCTCTGCAAAAGGCGTCCAAATATTTCGATATCCCGCAGATTGAACTTTAAGGCAGAAGTCGACGTCGTTGAATGCAACGGCTAAATTCACTTCATCAAGCCCACCAACCTCATTGTAAATGTCCTTGCGAATAACGAGACAGGCTGCAGTCACTGCGCTCAGGGTTTGGATCAAGCTTGCGCGTCCAAAGTAACCAAGCTCGGTCCGCTTAATACGGGAGTGTGCATGCCCAGCAACTCCTCCTAAGCCAACAATGACGCCTCCATGCTGAAGGGTGTCATCTGGATACCAGAGTTTCGCTCCAACAGCACCAACGCCCGGTTGAGATGCGATGCTTAACATCTCGGATAGCCAATTTGGCGAAATGACCTCTATGTCATTGTTAAGGAGGCCGACATACTGACCTTTGGCTTGTTCCACCGCAGCATTATTTAGTGCGGAATAGTTGAACGGGCGCTCGTCACGCAGAACTCTAATCCGCTTGTCATCTTTGATCGCTGCGAAATAAGCAAGTGTATCGGGGTCGTCGGAGTTATTGTCGACGATGATAATTTCATAATTGGTGTAGGTGGTTTTCTCGACAATGCTATTAATGCACTGCTTGATGAGGGAAAGTCCGTTGCGGGTTGGTATGATCAAGCTGACCAGCGGCATATCATTTGGTAGTGCATAGTGGGTTCGATACATGCCAAAATCCAGCAATTCGGCCTTGGCGGCAACACCAGTTCGCTCGAAATGGTCATCGAGTGTCTTTTGCCCCGCAAGCAGAGCATAATTCTTGTTGCTGCCTGCCTGCGCAGTGCTGTCCGAGTGGCTTCTCCAATGGTAAAGGATTCTCGAGACGTGGACGATCTGTTCAGGGCTAAGCGTCTCAATCACTCGCATGGCTAGATCATAGTCTTGCGACCCTTCAAAACCTTCACGAAAGCCGCCTATCCGCTGTACTAGGTCTCTCTGATAGGCACCTAAATGACTGACCATATTATGCGATAGGAAAAGGTCCGGATTCCAGTCGGATTTGAAATAGGGATCAAAACGCCTGCCAGTTTCATCAATCTTGTCTTCATCGGAATAAATAATCCGAGCTTTGGGGTTGGAATTGATCGTATAGGCAATATGATACAGAGCGTCTTCTGGAAGAAGATCGTCTTGATCCATCAGTGCCAACCAATCGCCTGTGGCGCTTTCCATGGCACTGTTTGAAGCTGCTGAAATATGTCCGTTTTTTTCCCGAAAGATGACGTGGATACGTTGGTCACTTTTCTGAAGAGCTTCCAATTCTCGTCTGACGTCGGGGTTGGGTGAGCAGTCATCTGCGATGCATAGCTCCCAATTGGGATAAAGCTGTTTCCGTATGGAATCGACTGCTTCTCGCAGCCAATCCAAATTGGCATTATACACCGGCATAATGATGGAAATTGTGGGTTTCACCAGCATGCTGTCGATGCTTTTACCAATCCTGTCTCGATCAGATTGATCCAGCGAACCGTATAAGCGTATCCATTCGAAATAATCATTTCTATCGACGATTTTTCCGTCCAAGGAAACCTGCACCTGGTTTCCAGGGACATTGGCGCGGCGCCAACGTCGCTTGAGACCGGAAAGCCCCTCGGTTTTGTACGTATCCAGCGCCTTGGAAGTAATGGCTTTGAAGCCTCCAGCACGGCTAATGATGCTGGGCAGAGTTCGCATTACATGTGCCGTCCGTCGACTTTGGCGACCAACATATCGATAAGGCGCAGTTAGTTGCCAACTTCTGGATGAGAGCAAATCTTCATATCTCTGGCGTTCAAGTTCGATTTCTTCCTGAAGCGCGTTCTTTTCATTCTCATATCTCTGACGCTCCTGATGGATTTCTTCCTGAAGAGTGTTCTTTTCAGTCTCAGATCTCATTAAATCTGCTTTAGCTTCATCAGAGATCGCTTTTAGTCGTGTGTGCTCGCGGTTTAGACAGTCATATTGTCTGTCGCGTATTTCAGAAATACGCTTTATTTCATCAGAATTCTTGCGCTGGAGTGCCTTTACGAGCTCAAACGCGTTGCTGGTGCGGAGTTTCTTCGTTTCGTCAGCGGTGAGACCGGCTTGTTCAATGGCGCTGACAAAATCGCTAGCCGTTCTATCGGCATTGAAAAGGACAGAATTTAAATAGCCTAGGCGTGCATATAGCTCCTGGATTAAAAGCTTTTCTTCCGGATTAGCGTTATTAACATCCGAAAGAAGCCCGGGAGCCTTCGTTCCCACCATCAGAACACCAAGGCCGTTGCCGTGAGAGAATTCAAACGCTGGGTACTGCGCTTCTAACTCTTTCCAAAATTTCCAGACGCCAAAATCAGAACGCTGAACGCGTGTGTCGTGAAAAAGCACGACTCCGCGATCAGACAATGAGCTTTTCCAAGTCTCAAAATCTTCTGCTACGTCCTCATATCTATGCCGACCATCAATATGTAGTAAATCTACTGATCCGTCTTTAAATTGTGGCCTGGCATCATCAAATCTGGACCGTATCATGACTCCAATGTCAGGATATCGGGCTTGGAGTTCACTCTTCAGTGAATCATGGATTTGAGATGAGTAAAATCCAGCGTGCTCGTCCCCTTCCCAGGTGTCAATCGCGTAGATTTGTGTTCTCAATCCTGTAGCCTTGGCGGCTTGACACATAGAAAGGAACGAAAATCCGTTGTGGGTGCCGAGTTCCACGACACTTCGTGGTCTCAAAGTATCTACCAGCCAAAATACAAAAGGAGCATGTTCTAACCATGCCGAAAGGCGAATATGGTCAGAAGGCATGAACGATTTAGAGTTAAAGTACATAACGCGCCTATATGCGAGTGGTGAGGTCTCGTTAGAAAGTATCGCTGCAATGTTGAATAAGTAAGTGTCGAATTTTAGACGAAAAGAAAGCCGTGATCTTTATAAAACTTTAAACCAGATCGCAAAAATTGCCATATATGCCAATGGCCTTTTTTTGCCGCGTGGCCGCCCATATGGACGATTTCGACGCTGGGAACATACGCTATCTTTGTGATGCGGCTTGTTCTCACGGACAAATCGAAATCCTCGAAATAGAGGAAATACCTGGGATCAAAACCACCCGTCTTCACGAGTACGTCACGACGAAACAGCATAAAGCACCCGCTCACGATAGGTGGATTCCAGAATTGTTCATTCTGGGTTTCCATGCGCATTTCGTATCGCTGCAATCTGTTATCGAAAAAACTCTGAATGCTTTTCGGTGCAAAACCACGGAGCAGGAGATCAAAAACCGCAGGGTAACGTTTGCACAGATACTGACGTTTGCCGTCTGGCCAGAAGGCGCGCGGTGAAAGCAGTCCACAATCGGGATGTGCCTGCATGAAGTCGATGGCATTGCGTAAGGCTAGATGGTCCATCTGAATGTCGGGATTAAGGATGAGATGAAACTCGCTCATATCCGACAGAGCCAGATTGTGCGCGCGACCGAAGCCGACATTACCTTGCCCATGAAAAACACGCGTCGGCCAGCCTGGGAGCTGCTCTTCAACAATTGCAGAGACGCTATCTTGGCTCGAATTGTCGATGATAGTGATAACAACGGATGTTGGATCGAAGGGGGCTAAAGCAGTTGCAAGCGCTGCAAGCGTGGCGCGAAACTCGTTTAAATCCGGGTTGAATGTCACGATTGAAATCGTGAGCATCTGGGTTTTATTCAAGTCTTGCCGGGCAGCGGTTTCTATCAAGGCGTTACTTTCGACCCATTCGGTTGATGACGCCGTGCCACAGACCCAGCGTCATCATTTTCGCGTGGCGCATTCCATGCGGGACAAAAAAGGTGAAAAAGAGATACTGGCGAATTAGGCGCCAGAGAAGCACAATTTTCCACGAAAAAGACAGCCATGGTCGGCGGCAAAGCCAGACGGCATTGCGGAAATGATAGTAATGTCTGAGAGGGCTATGAACGGGGATACGTCGACCGCGGAACTTTATCCACTGGTCTCCAAGCGTGTGTTCCATTTTGGCATCGAAAACGCCGAAACAATAGTAGCCTTTTTCGCGTGCGCGCAAACCCCATTCGATATCGACGTAATCGATGAACATGCCTTCGTCCATGAGGCCAACGGCGTCGAAGCTTTCTATCGGCGTTAGGCAGCCAGAGGCGATGAGGAAGTCGGTTTCCACAAACGCATCAAGGGGCTTCCGTTCGCGACGCTTCAGCTTCAGCCCATCCAGATATACGAAGGCTGCAGCCTCTCCTTGCCGGGCGTCGATATAGGAAGGGCCGACACCTGCCACGTGAATGCCTTTTGCAGCCAGTGTTTTCGCTACGTTCAGAAGCTCGGCCACCATGTTCGGGGCAGGAATGCTGTCCTGATCGAGAAGAAGAACATAGTCAGAGCCGATTTCCTTGGCGCGTTCGATGCCGACATTTTGCGCCTTTGCGATACCGAAATTCTCACCGAGTGCTATCAGTTCAATATCGGGCTGATCTTTCAAAATGAGCGCGAGATCGTCGTGGGGTCCGTTGTCCACGACAATGAGGTGGCCTAGTTGAGGAGTGACAGCGCCGATTAACTTCTTTAGCGGCTCAACATCGGGATTGAATGTGACGATAATCCCGGTCACTCGCGTTGTAGTATTATCGCTTTTTTGACAATCAATAATCATGAATGTTGTTCGTTTGTCGCTCGCTATTCAAGGCAGCATAATGGTTCGGTATTCCAAAAAAAACTTGCCTACAAGCTTCTTTGCGTATTCCGTCGCCAAATCATGGTCAAAGTGCTAGGGCAATAGCCAGCATTCCAATGTTGTTAAGGGAAGTTACATGAAGGGCATTATCCTGGCTGGAGGAAGTGGTACGCGGCTATATCCTCTCACAATAGCCGTTTCTAAACAAATCCTTCCGATTTACGACAAGCCGATGATCTATTATCCGCTGAGCGTTCTCATGCTCGCGGGGGTTCAGGATATCCTGATCATCTCGACGCCACAGGATCTGCCGCTATTCCAGAAGCTCTTGGGCGATGGCAGCGAGTTTGGCGTGAATTTTTCTTATGCTGAGCAGCCGCATCCCAATGGTCTGGCCGAAGCCTTCATCATCGGACGCGAGTTCATCGGTAATGATAGCGTCGCGATGATTCTCGGCGATAACATCTATTTCGGCGACGGCCTGTCCAAGCTCTGCGAGATTTCGGCAACCGCGACGAAAGGTGGTACCGTGTTCGCCTATCACGTCGATGATCCTGAGCGCTATGGCGTCGTGGATTTTGATAAGGCGACGGGCAAGGCTTTATCGATTGAAGAGAAGCCTGCAAAGCCGAAGTCGCATTGGGCGGTCACTGGGCTCTATTTCTACGACAATCAGGTTGTCGATATCGCCCATTCGATCAAGCCGTCCGAACGCGGAGAGCTGGAGATCACGACCGTTAATAATATCTATCTTGAGCGCGGTGAACTGAATGTGCAGCAGCTCGGACGCGGCTATGCCTGGCTCGACACCGGCACGCATGACAGCCTGCACGAAGCGTCGTCATTCGTGCGCACAATCGAAAAGCGCCAAGGAATCAAGATTGCCTGCCCCGAGGAAATCGGTCTGGAAAAGGGCTGGATTTCGGGCGATGCCGTGTTGGAACGGGCTGGCAAACTGGGTAAAACCGAATATGCGGCCTATCTGCGCCGCCGTGTAAACGAACTAGGAAATAAATAATGGAAGTTCGCTCGTTTGGTCTGGATGGAGTATTCGAAATCATCCCGCGTAAATTCGGCGATGACCGCGGCTTCTTCTCGGAAACCTACAATGCCAAGTCATTTGCCGAGGCTGGGATCGATCTGCAATTTGTGCAGGACAATCACTCTTTTTCGGCAGCGAAGGGCGTGGTTCGTGGTCTTCACTACCAGTTGCCGACGCGTGCGCAGGACAAGCTTGTCCGCGTAATTCGCGGGGCGATCCTGGACGTCGCTGTCGATATCCGCAAAAGCTCGCCGACATTCGGCAAGTGGGTCGCGCTGGAAGTTTCAGCAGAAAAGTGGAACCAGATTCTGGTGCCCAAGGGCTTTGCCCACGGTTTCATGACGCTCGTTGAGAACACCGAGGTCATCTACAAGGTTACGGATTATTATTCGCCGGAACATGATCGCTCAATCCGTTTTGACGATCCGGCTATCGGTATTGAGTGGCCGCTTCCTTCTTCGGGCGTCCAGCTCTCCGACAAGGATCAGAAAGCGCCGCTTTTCGCCGATGCAGAAGTTTTTGCTTGAGGAATGATATGAATATTCTCGTCACTGGCGGTGCAGGCTTCATCGGTTCGGCTGTATGCCGTCATCTGGCCGCCGACCCGAAGGTCAATGTTCTCAATCTCGACAAGCTGACCTATGCGGGCAATCTCGCATCGCTGCGTCAGATCGAAAACCACCCGAACTACAGTTTCCTGCAGGCCGATATCTGCGACGATAATCTCATTCTGGACACCCTGCGTTCGAATGATGTCGATGTCGTCATGCATCTGGCTGCCGAAAGCCATGTTGATCGTTCCATCGACGGTCCGGCGGCATTCATCGAAACCAATATCATCGGCACGTTCCGCCTGCTCAATGCCGCTCTCGCTTATTGGCGCGAACTGCCGGAACCGCGCAAGTCGAACTTCCGCTTCCACCACATCTCGACCGATGAAGTGTTCGGCGATCTGCCGTTCGACAGCGGCATTTTCACGGAAGAAACGCCCTATAAGCCATCGTCGCCCTATTCGGCATCGAAGGCTTCTTCCGATCATCTGGTCCGCGCATGGCACGAAACCTATGGTTTGCCGGTGGTTCTCTCGAACTGCTCGAACAATTACGGGCCGTTCCATTTCCCGGAAAAGCTCATTCCGCTTGTCATCCTGAACGCGCTCGATGAAAAGCCACTGCCGGTTTACGGGGCAGGGGCGAATGTGCGCGACTGGCTTTATGTTGAGGATCACGCCCGCGCGCTGGCTTTGGTCGCGACGACCGGGAAAATCGGCGAAAGTTACAATATCGGCGGACGCTCGGAACGCACCAATCTCAATGTCGTGGAAACGATCTGCGCAATTCTCGACAAGAAGCGCCCGCGCGCCAATGGCAAGAAATACGGCGACCTAATTACATTTGTAACGGATCGTCCGGGTCATGACCGCCGTTACGCTATCGATGCCTCGAAGATCGAGCGTGATCTCGGATGGACCCCACAGGAAACCTTCGAAACCGGCCTTGAGAAGACCATTCAGTGGTATCTCGACAATGGTTGGTGGTGGGAGCCAATCCGCAGCGGCACTTATGCCGGTGAGCGTCTTGGCGGTGGTGCGGCCAAAGCAGGTGCCGTATGAAGATACTCGTCACCGGACGGGAAGGGCAGGTCGTTCAGAGCCTTCTGGAAAAGACCGCAGAGCGCCCGGATCTTGAAGTGATTGCTCTTGGGCGGCCGGAACTCGATCTGGCTGACCCCGAAACGATCCGCAAGGCGATTGTCGATGCCAAGCCCGATGTCGTCGTTTCGGCTGCGGCTTATACGGCTGTGGATCAGGCTGAGGATGAGCCGGAAATCGCTCTGGCGGTGAATGCGGCTGGTGCTGCTGCTGTCGCCGAAGCGGCGAAGGCATGCGGTGCGCCGGTCATTCATCTGTCGACGGATTATGTCTTCGCCGGCGATAGCGATAGGCCCTATGTCGAGACTGATCCAACCGGTCCTCGCAGTGTTTATGGCAGCTCCAAGCTTGAAGGTGAAAGGCTGATTGCCGCGGCGCATCCGCGGCATATCATCCTGCGCACGGCCTGGGTTTACAGCCCGTTTGGCAAGAATTTCGTCAAGACGATGCTGCGTCTCGCTGAAACCCGCGACAGCCTGTCGGTCGTTTCCGACCAGTGGGGCAATCCGACTTCCGCGCTTGATATTGCTGAAGCGGTCATCCGCGTGGCGGATCATCTGGCGGCAAAGCCGGATTTTGCTGGCTATGGCGTCTATCATCTTGTTGGTACGGGCGACATCAACTGGAGCGGTTTTGCGCGCAGGATTTTCGCTGAAAGCGCAAAACATGGTGGCCCAACCGCCGAAGTGACGGATATTGCCACCGCAGACTATCCCACAAAGGCGGCGCGCCCTGCCAATTCGCGTCTTTCGACGGAGAAGTTCAGTACGACATTTGGCTGGGCGATGCCGAATTGGCAGGTTTCGCTGGCGGATGTCGTGGCGCGCCTGTCGTAACCAATTAAGTCTGAATTAGAGAAACGCGGTGCGGTTGATGACCGTCACCGCGTTTTTTGCTTTGCGCAAATATGTTCGCTGCCTTATGGCTTAAACACTGACTGAACTGTTAGTGCATAATCACCCGAAACGCGAGAGCTGTTCGGATATGACAGTGCGGTTAGAGTTCAGTGAAAAGCATGCGGTCTGGAGTGCCGCGCACAACACCGGTGAGGAGCATTAAACGTGAGCAGCAATGAAACTTTCGCCTCGGGAACATTTGTCGGGCGAGCATGGAGCCCGACGGCCAAGGGGCCGGTTCTGGTGACTTTGCGCGAAGGGCGCGTCATCGACATTACCACCAAAGCTGCACCGACAATGCGCGATCTGCTCGAACTGGACGATGCGCTGGCTCATGCGCGCGCAACCGCCGGACAGGATATCGGTTCGCTCGAAACCTTATTCTCCGGCAAACCCGGCGATGAAAGCATGCTGCATCTTCTGGCGCCAAACGACCTGCAGTCCATCAAGGCCTGCGGCGTGACCTTCGCCCGCTCCATGATTGAACGTGTGATCGAGGAACGTGCGGCCGGTAATCCCGATCTTGCTTTGAAAATCCGCGAGCGCGTGGGTGCAATCATTGGCGACAGCCTGCGCAACCTCAAGGCAGGCTCGGAAGAGGCGGCCCGCGTCAAGGCGGCGTTGATCGAAGAGGGCGTCTGGTCGCAATATCTGGAAGTCGGCATCGGCCCGGATGCGGAAGTCTTCACCAAGAGCCAGCCCATGTCAGCGGTCGGTCATGGCGCCGAGGTTGGCCTGCATCCGATTTCCACCTGGAACAACCCCGAGCCGGAAGTGGTGCTGGCGGTCAACAGCCAGGGCCAGGTCAAGGGCGCGACGCTCGGCAATGATGTGAACCTGCGTGACGTTGAAGGCCGCTCAGCCCTGCTGCTCGGCAAGGCCAAAGATAACAATGCGTCCTGTTCGGTTGGCCCGTTCATCCGCCTGTTCGACGAAACCTATTCGATGGAAGATGTGCGCTCTGCGGAACTGGCGCTGAAGGTCGAAGGACCGGATGGCTATGTTCTCAATGGCCGCAGCACCATGAAGGAAATCAGCCGCGATCCGCTGGATCTGGTTGCGCAGACCATCGGCAAGCACCATCAGTATCCGGATGGATTCGTGCTGTTCATGGGAACTTTGTTTGCGCCGGTCGAAGACCGTGACACGCCGGGACAGGGCTTTACGCACAAGATCGGCGATGTGGTCACCATCTCCAACCCGCAGCTTGGCGCTCTCACCAACACGGTGCGCCTGTCGACCGAATGCAGCCCATGGCGGTTCGGCTCGTCGCATCTGATGCGCAATCTCGCATCGCGCGGCCTAATTTGATTTTATCGATATGCGCGGCGGGCAAGCCGCCGCGCATATAGCCCTCAATAAGGGCTGTCGACTTTGCCCATCTCGACATAGACGGTCTTGATCTGGCTGTAATGCGCAAGGGCTGCAACGCCGTTTTCGCGCCCGATGCCGGATTGCTTGTAACCACCGAATGGCACTTCAACCGGCGTCAGATTATAGGCATTGATCCAGCAGGTGCCTGCCTTGATCTGGCCGATAACGCGGTGACCGCGCGCGATGTCTGCGGTGAATACGCCTGCCGCCAGACCGAATTCGGTATCATTGGCCCGTGCGATAACTTCATCCTCATCCGAAAATTCGAGAACGCTCATGACCGGTCCGAAGATTTCTTCGCGCGCGATGGTCATGGTGTCGGTCACGTCGGTAAAGACGGTCGGTTCGATGAAGTACCCCTTGTCGAAGCCCTGCAGCTTGGGAATGCCGCCGCCGCAGGCAAGCGTTGCGCCTTCAGCCTTGCCCTTTTCGATATAGGAAAGAACCTTGTCGCGTTGGGCGCTGTTGACCAGCGGCCCCATCTGGGTGGCCTCATCCAGCGGGTCGCCAATGCGGATTTTGCGCGTGCGCTCGACCAGCCTTCCGACAAAACGCTCGCGAACCTTCTTGTGCACGAAGACGCGGGTGCCATTGGAACAGACCTGACCCGTCGAATAGAAATTGCCGAGCATCGCACCACCGATGGCGCTTTCGAGATCGGCATCGTCGAACACGATTATGGGCGACTTGCCGCCGAGCTCCATCGTCACATGCTTCAGATGTTCGCCCGCCTGCGCCATAATGCGCTTGCCGGTCGGAACCGAGCCGGTCAACGACACCTTGGCCGTCTGGCGATGGTTGACGAGGGCCGCACCTACATCACCGAAGCCCTGAACGACATTGAAGAGACCATCGGGCAGTCCGGCTTCCTGATAGGCTTCCGCCAGAGCTAGGGCCGATAGCGGCGTGTTTTCCGACGGCTTGAAGATGAAGGCGTTGCCCATGGCGAGCGCCGGAGCGGATTTCCACGCAGCGATCTGGATCGGATAGTTCCAAGCGCCGATGCCAACGCAAATGCCCAGCGCTTCGCGCCGTGTATAGGCGAAGGAACCGCCCAGTTCCACGAATTCACCGTTGAAGCCGGAAATGATGCCGCCGAAAAACTCCAGCGCATCGGCAGCCGAGGCCGCATCCGCAACCAGCGTTTCCTGAAGCGCCTTTCCGGTATCGAGCGTTTCGAGCTTGGAGAGCTTCTTGTTCTTCTCGCGCAGAATTTCCGCCGTCCGTCGCAGAATGCGGCCCCGTTCCACAGGCTTCAGCGCCGCCCATGCTTCCTGCGCTTTCATCGCAGCCGCATAGGCAGCTTCGATCACGCTTGGCGTGGCGGAATAAAGCTTGGCAATTTCTTCGCCGGTCGCCGGATAAATGACGGGAAGCGGCTTGCCAGCTTTGTCTTCCACAAACGAGCCGCCGATGAAGTGCGAGGCTTTGGGTTGTGCTTTCATGGTGTATTCCTTCGAAAAGAAGGGAATATGAGAGTAGGGGAATAAGGGAGTATGTTTGAGCGCAAAACACGACCTGACATACTGCCTTATTCCCCTATTCCCTTACTCCCCTAAAAAATTACCTGTCCGAAACCTGCCAGCGCGGATTGATCCACGGTTCCTGATTGGAGCGTGCCAGCGGTGTGCGACCAAGGATATGATCGGACGCTTTTTCGCCGACCATGATCGATGGCCCGTTGAGATTGCCATTGGTGATGCGCGGAAAGATGGATGAATCCGCCACGCGCAAGCCATCGACGCCGATCACCCGGCATTCAGGATCAACCACCGCAAACGGATCGTCAACCGCACCCATCTTGACCGTTCCGCACGGATGGAACGCGCTTTCGACATGCTCGCGGATGAAAATGTCGATTTCATCATCGGTCTGCACCTTCGCACCGGGCTGGATTTCCGCGCCGCGATAGGGGTCGAAGGCCGCTTGCCCGAATATCTCGCGCGTCAGTCGCACGCAGTGGCGGAAATCGGCCCAGTCGTCTTCATGAGACATATAGTTGAATTTGATGACAGGCTTTTCACGAGGGTTGGCCGTGCGCAATGTCACGCTGCCGCGCGACTTGGAGCGCATCGGGCCGACATGGGCCTGAAACCCGTGCGATTGTGCTGCCGCCTTGCCGTCATAGCGGATGGCCACCGGCAGGAAGTGATATTGAATATCAGGATATTCCACGCCCGCTTTCGAGCGCACGAATGCTGCGGATTCGAAATGGTTGGTCGCGCCGTCACCGGTTTTGAAGAACAGCCATTCGGCCCCGATCTTCGCTTTCGAAAACAGGTTCAGCTTGGAATAAAGCGTGATGGGTTGGGTGCATTCCTGCTGGATATAGACTTCAAGATGGTCCTGAAGGTTCTGGCCCACGCCCGGGCGATCGGCCACCACTTCAATGCCGTGCTCCTTGAGATGCGCTGCCGGGCCAATGCCGGACAACATCAACAGCTTCGGCGAGTTGATCGAGGAAGCGGCAATAATGACTTCACGGCGCGCGCGAATGGTCGAGAAGCTGCGCCCCGATTCGATCTCCACGCCGACAGCACGCTTGCCTTCAATGACGATCTTGCGCGCCAGCCCTTTGACGAGCTGCACATTCGGGCGCTTCAGCGCCGGTTTCAGATAGGCATTGGCTGCGGACCACCGACGACCGTTGTAGATCGTCTGCTCCATGGGGCCGAAGCCTTCCTGCTTCTCGCCGTTATAATCTTCGGTCACTTCGAAGCCGGCCTCATGACCTGCTTCGACGAAGGCGTGAAACAGCGGATTGTCGCGCTTGCCGCGCTGGACATGCAGCGGTCCATCGGTTCCGCGCCAGCCTTCCTGCCCACCTTGCGCATTTTCCATGCGCTTGAAATAGGGGAGCACATCGGCATAAGCCCAGCCTTGCGCGCCGCTTTCCGACCAGAAGTCGTAATCGCGCGCATGGCCGCGCACATAGACCATGCCGTTGATCGAGGACGAGCCACCCAGCACCTTGCCGCGCGGCGTGACAAGGCTGCGCCCGCCAATATGCGGTTCAGGCTCGGTGGAAAACCCCCAGTCATAGGTTTGCATATTCATCGGAAAGGAGAGGGCGGCGGGCATCTGGATCAAGGGCCCGACATCCGGCACGCCATATTCAATGACGATCACCGAATAACGCCCGTCTTCTGACAGCCGATAGGCCATGGCCGAACCTGCGGATCCTGAGCCGATGATGACGAAATCCGCTTCCATACTCATGTCTCCACCGAAAGCTGAACAGAAATATAATCTTCCACCAATGTGACGGCGGATTGGGCATCGGGCGCGTCGGCACCCAGTGCGTGACGAATGTAAAGCCCGTCGATCATCGCGCCCGCACCTTCGGCGATGCGGTGTGCCCGATCCCGCCCCGTAAGCTGCTCCAGCGCAAAGACCAGATTGGAATGCAGGCGGCGCGCATAAATGCGCAAAAGCCGCCGCGTGTCTTCCGACTGTTGGGCGTGGACATAGAAAGTCAGCCAGGCGGCGATGGTTTCCTGGGTGAACTGCGAGGCGGAGAAATTGACGGCGATGATGGCTGCAATACGCTCGCGCGGCGTCTCGGTCTGCTTCACCGCGTCATTGAGATCATGGCCCAGCTCGCGCAGCAGATGGCGCATCGTGGCGAGAATGAGCTTGTCCTTGCCGCCGAAATAATGATGCGCGAGCGCAGGTGAGACGCCCGCTTCATGGGCGATCTGCGCAACGGTCACGTCCAGCGAACCGCGCTGTCCGATGGTGCGTATGGCAGCGTCGATCAGTTCACGCCGCCGCAAGGGTTCCATCCCGATCTTCGGCATCGTCTCAATCCCTGTCCGGTTTCCAGGTCTGTTGCTCTTATTTTATCTTTGATTGACTCATCAATCAATAAAAACTCAAGCCTGTGGGAAATGCGGTTTCAATGCTGAAGCTTGAGCGGGGAGAAGACTTGCCGGGGCGTTATGTGCCGCTTACATTCATTAAATGAGCAGAGCTTTTACAAAAGAACAGGATGATGCGCCGACCGATCTCGGTGAGCGTCCGGTGAGTCCACACCGCAATCTCGTCACGCCGACCGGCCTGAAGATGATGGATGATGAGATTGCCCGCCTTCAGCGCGAGCTAGCGGAAGCGAACGTCGCCGCTGAGCGCTCGGCTATCGCGCGTATCTCGCGTGACCTGCGTTATTGGACAGTGCGCCGCGAAACGGCGGAGCTGTCAGTTCCGGATGCCGATAGCGACGTGGTGCGGTTCGGTATGACGGTAGAGCTGGAAAATCTGGACGACGGCCAAACCCGCATCTGGACGATTGTCGGCGAAGACGAGGCTGATCCGTCCAACGGCAAGATCTCGCATGTCGCACCGGTCGCCATCATGCTGTTCGGCAAACCGGCTGGCGATGTGCTGAAAATCAACGGCAAGGATTGGGAAATCGTGTCGCTGAAAGCCTAGGCTTCCAGCGACACACTATGATCGCGGAAGAAAGCGGCAGCGCCGCTTTCGTCTACTTCGCTGGTTGATACCATCAGAACCAGTTGAATCACATCTTCTTGCCCGGCCTCAAGGCTGTAGCTGTTGAAATAGAGAAACAAGTCCGCTGCGGCGAGGCCTGTTCGTTTGTTGCCGTCTATAAACGGATGATTTT
Source organism: Ochrobactrum sp. RH2CCR150 (assembly GCA_014138095.1). Lineage (GTDB taxonomy): Bacteria > Pseudomonadota > Alphaproteobacteria > Rhizobiales > Rhizobiaceae > Brucella > Brucella gambitense. The sequence goes on along the minus strand of JACGXE010000021.1, from coordinate 34,633 downwards.
TCAGTAAGCCGAACAGATATGCCGCTGCTAGATCGAAGAGATCGGGCGTGCCATAGGCTTCTTTTTGAAGTGGACGGGCGAGTGCAGAATCCAGCAAGCCTGAATCCCGTATGCCCGCCGCACCACCGTGCAAGCGTAGCTGCTCCTGATGCAGCGCCTCGATAAAAGACCGCGAATGAAAATCAATCATTTCGCGAGGACGCGATAGGCCGTTTCGTACTTCTTCATCCGCTCGCGTGCGACCTGCATCTTTTTCTCAAAGACATCCGGATCATCTGCGCTGCGCGTCAGTTTCAGACCGTTCTCGTCTTCGATCAGAACGAGCGTATCTCCCGCTCTCAAATTAAGCCGGTCGAGCACTTCCTTGGGCAGGATCACGCCTTCGGAATTGCCGATCTTGCGCAAAGTGACGTTCATGGCTTTTCTCCTATGTTATAACCGATGATATAACATAGTTGCGCCCTTGTCGAGCGGCCGTTTACAGCCAGCCCTTGCGGCGGAAATAATAGAGCGGCAACAGGGCGGAGGCGATCATCAGTCCGAGCGCCATTGGATAGCCCCAGGGTGACGTCAGTTCCGGCATGAAGGAAAAGTTCATGCCGTAGATAGAGGCCACCAGCGTTGGCGGCATGAAGCCCACGGCAGCCACCGAGAAGATCTTGATGATGGCGTTTTGCTCGACGGAAATCAGTCCAACGATGGTGTCGAGCAGGAAGGTGACCTTGTTGGACAGAAAGTCCACATAAGCGGTCAGCGATTGCATGTCGCGTTCGAGCGACTTGATCCAGGAGCGCGTTTCCTTCTTGCCGGTCGCGGGATTGCTGGTTGCCGAGAGGTAGACCAGCATGCGGCTGATGCCTGCGAGACTTTCACGCATGCGCGACAAAAACGTTCCCTGACCACCGATCTGGGTCAGGATGTGCCGGAAATCCTGCGTCGTCATCGGCCGCGCCTTTGGCTGGCGGCGATAGATCGAGTGCGATGCGGCGTCAATTTTACCGGCCACGCCTTCCAGAATATCCGCCAGGCGGTTGGTCGTGGCTTCGGTAATGCCAAGCATGATCGAAAGCCCGGTGCATTTGGCAGAAATCAGCCCGTTGCCGGGCTTGGTGGAGCGCAGAATATAGGTCGTGAAGGATTTGGGGTCCGCATAGCGCACGGTGATCAGGCGTGAGCCGTGCAGAATGAAAGTCACTGGCGCCAGTTCACGATGGTCGAGATCGACCGCATGGAGAATAGGCACTGTGAGATACTGCGCGCCGTTTTCCATATAGAAGCGGCTCGATTCCTCGATCTCCGTCATGTCTTCACGGGTGGGGATCGAAATGCCGGTCCACGCTTCGACGATGTGATCTTCGTTGACGCCGGGTGTGGAGAGGTCGATCCAGATCACGTTATCAGGTAATGGCGTGCCCGGTTCGATTTCCGTTTTTTCGAGATGGTCACCGGAAAGGCTGTAGAGCGTGATCATGCTGGCACCTGCTGGCTGCGTATGAAAATCCAATCTGCGCGAGAATTCTTAGAGCATTTTGAAGCCAATTGAAAACATTTGCCTGCACACAAATGTGGGATTAGCGCTGCACTGTGGCTTTGGCAGCAGTGGCACATCCATGTCTGTTGACAGTTCGGTCCGCCCCCGTTAATTCATCAAGTCATCCGATGAATTTGGGGTGCCTATGAAGACGGTCTCACGCAAAAGCCTGACGGAAGCAGCGACGCAATCCATTCGTTCCGAAATCACGTCGGGTCGTTGGGCCGTGGGCGAGCAATTGCCGAACGAAGCCCAGCTTTCGGCGCGGCTTGGCGTCAGTCGCGGCACGGTGCGCGAGGCTGTCAGGGCGCTGGTGGCGCAAGGCATGCTGGAGACGCGGCAAGGCTCGGGCACCTATGTACGCTCGAAGACCGACACGGCGCGCAGTCTCAATCGCATACGCCATACGAGCCTGCGCGACAGGCTTGAAATGCGCGCCGCGCTGGAAGTCGAAGCTGCGCGCCTTGCCGCGCAGCGCATCACGCCGCAGACGATTGCTCATCTGGAAGCCGTGCTGGCCTCACGCGGATTGCGCGAAGATACTGACCGGATGACATTCGTCGAGCGCGATTTTGCATTCCATGAAGCCATCGCTGCCGCTTCCGGCAATCATGCACTGATCGAGGTCTATGGCTTCTTTTCCGCATCGATCCGCGAATCCATTGAAGCCACATTGGACGGCGAACTGCCGGAGCCGGACTTTGAGGCGCATCGGCAGATCATCGAAGCCATTGCCACCGGCGACCCGGACAAGGCCAGCGCGACGGTTCGTCGTTTTCTGGCCCCCCTGATTGAAGAACTGGAAAGGTTGCTCGCATCATGAGCCGCATAAACGCCGTGCCGCCCACAGCACGGGAGGAACACACCATGACATCTCAGGTAGAGCAGCCAGAGCCACTCGTCGACGCAGAAGCGGACAGTGTGCCGCCGCCATTGGTGCCCGAAACGCCGAGCAAGGCCACGCGCATCCTGCTGGGGCTGAGCCTCGTGCTGATTGCCGCCAATCTGCGTCCGGTCTTTTCCAGCGTTTCCGTGCTTCTGCCGGAAATCATCGATGGCACCGGCATGTCATCGCTCGCCGCAGGCGTGCTGACTACCTTGCCGGTTGTCTGCCTTGGCGCATTCGCCCCGTTTTCGCCGCGTCTTGCGCAGCGTTTCGGAGCCGAGCGTGTGCTTCTGGCGGTGCTGGCGGTCTTGACCATTGGTACTGCGCTGCGTGGTCTCGGATCTTTCTGGTCGCTCTATATGGGCGCAACGCTTGCTGGTGCGGCGATTGCCATGGGCAATGTGCTGCTGCCGGGTGTGGTGAAGCGCGATTTTCCAAAAACCGCTGCGATCATGACCGGCCTTTACACGATGGCGCTTTGCGGCGGAGCGGCTTCCGCGGCTGGCTTCACGATCCCGATCAAAAACATGCTCGGCGGTTCGTGGAATCTTGCTCTGGCGTTCTGGGCGGTTCCGGCTGCGCTGGTGCTCGTGCTGTGGTTGCCGCAGGCGCTGCGCAGCAAACACAATGTTGCGCATTCAGGCTTCCGCGTCGTTGGTCTGTGGAACGATGCGCTTGCCTGGCAGGTGACGCTGTTCATGGGGCTGCAGTCGTCAACAGCCTATATTGTGTTCGGCTGGCTCGCGCCAATCCTGCGTGAGCGGGGCATGAGCCCGGCTGCGGCGGGCGGTCTGGTGTCGTTTTCGATCATGGCGCAGGTCGTGACATGCTTGCTGATACCGTCGATTGCCGTGCGCCAGAAAAGCCAGAGTTTCATCAATGTGTTTCTCTGCGCCTGCGCATCGCTTGCACTGATCGGTTTTCTCTATCTGCCGGAATGGAGCTTTTGGCTTCTGGCCATCATTCAGGGCATCGGGCAGGGCGGGCTGATCGCGGCTGCAATGATGGTGATCGTGCTGCGCTCACCGGATTCGCACACGGCGGCGCATCTGTCCGGTATGGCGCAATGCGTCGGCTATATTCTCGCGGCCATTGGCCCGCTGCTGGTGGGCGTGATCCACAGCGCCACGGGAAGTTTCGCCGCCTGCGGTCTGTTCTTCGCAGTGCTGGGATTGGGCGCTGCCGTCAATGGCTGGCTTTCAGGACGCGCCCGCCATGTCGGGGCGAGGACTGTGCAAAAGGATGCATAAACAAAAACCCCGGCTATCAAGCCGGGGTTTTTCGTTGCGAAATGTATGTACTCAGATGAACTGGCCGAGACCCGGGATCGAGCCGATCACGGCATCGACAGGCTCGTCGCCAGCCTTTTCCTTGGCGAAGCGGATTGTTTCCTTGGCAACGCCGGAAATCTCACCCATGCCGAGACCCGCACCCATGAGCTGCGAGCCGAGGCCCATCACGCCGCCCATCAGATTGGACAGGAAACCGCCGCCCTTGACCTGTGCAACGGCTTCGGTAGCACCGGGGATTGCGGCCAGAAGCTGCTGAACCTGCTCCTCCGGACCTTCTTTCTGAAGGAATGCGAGGATCATGCCGACAGACTTTTCCGCCGTCGCGGCATCGATGCCGACATTCGAGGTGATGCGTGCGATCAGTTCTTCCATGGAAACTCTCCCAAAAATCTTACGTTTACGTAATATGCATTCTCGCTATCGCTTTGCAAGCAGGTCCGGATCAAAATTATAGGGAATTTTTTCAGCTCTTATGACAGCAAAAACGGTTCTCTATCCGCAGCGTCGGCTTTATCGTTGTCGCATGACGGGACGGCGTCTATATCTGACAAGAGTGCGGCTCTGGATGTGCCGGTCGAAATAAGGAGCAAATCGCCTAATGACTGCTGACGACGCTATTTTTCTTGGCGCAAGCCGCAAGCCTGACGATTCCTACCAGCAGCCGGAATATCTGGCGCTGAAATATGGCAACAGGCACGGTCTGGTCACCGGCGCGACGGGTACGGGCAAGACCGTGACCCTTCAGGTGCTGGCGGAAAGCTTTTCCGCTGCTGGCGTTCCGGTCTTCTGCGCCGACATCAAGGGCGATCTGTCGGGCATTGCCGCTGTCGGCGTGGCGAATGACGGCCTGACCAAGCGGGCCGAGGAAATCAAGCTCGATCCTTATCAGCTGCGCGCATCTCCGGTCATTTTCTGGGACATTTTCGGCGAGCAGGGCCACCCGGTTCGCGCCACCATTTCCGAAATGGGGCCATTGTTGCTGTCGCGTCTCATGAACCTGACGGAAGCGCAGGAAGGCGTGCTCAACATCGCCTTCCGCCTGTCTGACGAAGAGGGGCTTCTGCTGCTCGATCTGAAGGATCTGCAGGCAATCCTCAAGGAAATGGCGGAGCGTTCCGCCGAGCTTTCGGGTAAATACGGCAACGTCAACAAGGCGTCGGTTGGTGCGGTGCAGCGGTCGTTGCTGGTGCTGGAGCAACAGGGTGGCGCGAAGTTCTTTGGCGAACCGGCTTTGACAATTGCCGACCTGATGCGCACGACGACGGATGGGCGCGGCGTGGTCAGCGTGCTTGCCGCCGACAAGCTGATGATGAGCCCGCGTCTATATTCGACCTTCCTGCTCTGGCTGATGTCGGAACTGTTCGAGGCGCTGCCGGAAGTGGGCGACCCGGACAAGCCAAGGCTCGTCTTCTTCTTCGACGAGGCCCATCTTCTGTTCGATGAAGCGCCCAAGGCGCTGGTTGATCGTGTCGAACAGGTCGTTCGTCTCATCCGTTCCAAGGGCGTCGGCGTCTATTTCGTGACGCAGAACCCGCTTGATGTGCCGGAAACAGTGCTGGCCCAGCTTGGCAACCGCGTGCAGCATGCGCTGCGCGCCTATACGCCGCGCGAGACCAATGCGGTGAAAACCGCCGCCGATACGTTCCGTCCCAATCCGGACTTCAAGACGTTCGACGCGATCACCAATCTTGCAACCGGCGAGGCGCTGGTCTCGACCTTGCAGGCCAAGGGCGTGCCGTCCATGGTGCAGCGTACATTGATCCGCCCGCCATCGTCGCGCATCGGCCCGTTGACGCCGGAAGAGCGCGCCAAGATCATTGCCGCAAGCCCGGTTTCCGGCCAGTACGATACGCTTGTGGATCGCGATTCCGCATTCGAGATGCTGGCGCGCAAGGCGCAGAACGCGACGGTCGAGCAGCAGAAAACCAAGCAGGAAGAGGAAGGCGGCGGCGGAATACTGGGCGATCTTCTCGGCACTGCATTGGGCACGGGCAAGCGCTCCGGTCGTCAGACCGTTGCGGAAACGGCCATGAAGTCCGTCGTGCGTACGGTCGGCAATTCGCTGGGTCGCGCATTGGTGCGCGGCATTCTCGGCAGTTTCAAGAAATAAGGGAGTAGGGGAATAGGGGAGTAAGGCAGTATGTTGCCCTCCCCATTCTTTCACGCTGGTGCTCTGGAAGAGCTGCGTGAATCCACCCAATAATGGGTTATTCGACATTGCTAATGTCGATTTACGGCAGAGAATTTTCTGCCTAATGTCCGCTTGCCCGATCTTGGGCGGGGCGGGATAACAGCATGAAACTATTGAAAATTTTTGGCATGGCGTCCGCCGTGTTCTTGACGTTTGCCGGTGTTTCAAAGGCCGACGATCTGGTCTTCAAACTGAAGAACGGCACCAACTCCCCATTGACCCATTTCTATACGTCGCCGGTCGGCGTCAACAATTGGGAAGGTGAAGTTTTCGGCGATCAGGTTCTGGAGCCGGGCGAAACCATCGAAATCACCATCGCTGACGGTCGCCGCGTTTGCAAATACGACATGCGGTTCGAATTTCAGGATAGTGACGACCTCGACACCACCACCGACACGCAAGACTTGTGCGAACTCGGTTCCTATACGATCGAGGAATAGTTTAGTTTAGGCGGGGGCGCCGCGGCTGGGTCGAAAGGCCCGGCCGCTTTTTTATATGTTGAAGAGTTTTTTGGCCGCGCCGTGCATGCCCTTGCTGATCGCCGCAAATTTCAGCGCTTGCCACTGACGATAATCCTGCACCAGCGTGGCTGAGATCCAGCAGTCACCGCGGTTGCCGGGGCGTTCCCATCCGATCAGCCCGCCATCGCGCGCGCGCGCCAGAATCCGCGCCGTGTTGCTCTGCGACATGCGATAGCGCGTCGATATGGCGTTGGAGGTGACTTTGCCGATCCATGCCCGGTCGCCGGAAAATGTCCATGGAGCGCGGGATGCAACATCGTGCAGGATGTTGTTGCCGGATTCCGAATGGGTGAAATTCGCGATGCTTGGCTGCGGACGGCACCAGTCGCTATTGTGCAGCACATCGCGCGTCATGATCGGTTGGGCATAGCGCAACATGTCTGGATGGCGGAGCATAAGCGCTGCCCGGTTGCCGTTATCCATACGGTCGATTGCAATGAGATGGGTGGTCAGCCACAGGCGGATCAGCTCTTCCGTGGCAGTGCAGGCGCGGAAAAGATGCTGCCTGCGATCCCGGGTCGGAAGCGGTTCGATGAAATTGTAATGCCGGGTTTCCTGAAGAAAGGCCAGCGTGGTGTTCTTGCTGGCAATCGGCGTGCCTTTCAGGAAGTTCAGCAGATTGGTCGGTGAGATCGGCGGATTGAGCGGATCGGTCTGGTGTTCGAAATGCACTGCGAAAGTCGCCTGACTCAGTAGCCATTTCTGCATATCGGAAAGATAGCGCACCTCTCGCGGCAGCTCAGCCGTGATGGCCAGAAGTTCACTGGCGGTCGTTTGCAGGCAATCGTGAAAGCGCTCGTTGCGGACAAGGTCCGCAGGATTGAATATGGCCGGTATGTCGATATCGGCGAGAGCCGCAGCTGCTGTATGCATGATGATAAGCTTGCATCAGGTGGAGTTTATTGCCGCTAATATATTTCCCCGTTTTGAACAAGGTGAAAACGCGCCGGATCGGAAGTCTCTCTGACGCAGACTGCTTAAAAGAAAACCCCGGAGCAGGGGATGCTCCGGGGTTTTCTTTGGAATTGTCTCGTCCGTCTTCGTCTTACATGACGAGGATAGGCGACTTCGGCGGCACGCGATCATAAAGATCGATGATATCCTGATTGAGGAAGCGCACGCAGCCCGACGAAACCGCCTTGCCGATGGACCACCATTCCGGATTGCCGTGCAGGCGATAGAGCGTGTCCTTGCCGTCCTGGAAGATATAGAGCGCACGCGCACCGAGCGGGTTCTTGAGGCCTGGAGCCATGCCGCCATTGGCAGCACTGTACTGGACCAGTTCCGGCTGGCGGGCGACCATTTCATCCGGCGGCGTCCAGCGTGGCCACTGGCGCTTGTACTGGATCACAGCGCGACCGGACCATGCAAAACCTTCGCGACCGATACCGACGCCATAGCGCAGCGCCTGACCGTTATCGAGCACAAGATAGCAGAAGCGGTTGGCAGTATCGATGACCAGCGTGCCGGGCATTTCGCCGGTCGGGTCCTGCACGACCTGACGCAGATAGCGCTTGTCCATCTTCTGGATCGGGATTGCCGGAAGCTGAAAACCGCCATCATTGACGGAAGCATACATCTGCTCCCAGCCGCCAAAGGACGAATCCACATTGGCCTGCGGCGTCCTGTTGATCGGGTTGCCCGACGCATCGACGTCGATGATAGGTACATTCTGTCCCAACTGGGCGCAACCGGCGAGACCGGCAGCCGCAGTGGCAGTCATTGCCGTCAGGAAAGAGCGGCGGGTGAGGGTCGTTTGCATAAGAAAACCAGATTAGTGACGGGAGGGTTATGAATACAGCAATCAGGGTTAACGAAGTGCGACCAAACCAGATGTGGTAGAGGCGCGGTAGGAGGAAGGCACTGACCTGGGCGGTGTTTTTCGCCAAGTCTCGAATTCGACTGATCGGAAAACGCCTTAGAATTGTGGCGTCGAGCCGGTCTGAATACGGCCTAAACGTGGCGAAAAGCCACCAGCAGGGCGCGTGTTGCAGCCACGCCACAATTTTGCGGGCAATCGACCTGTTTGTCGAAAGCCGGATAATTCAAATTTTAGTGAAATACCCAATTAGTTCTGCGCGGGTGTGTGCGCTTTCAGCCAAGAAGCTGGAGACTCGGCAGAATGAGGGCAGGTGGGAACTGACGATACTCATCCGGCTGGTTCGACCGATTGATCCAGACGCCGCGCATGCCAAACTTGACCGCACCTGCCACATCCCACCGATTGGAGGATTGAAAGGAGATAGCGGAAGGATAGAGCCGCCATTGCATGGTGATCAGCTCATAGGCTGAAGGCGAAGTCTTGTATTTGCGCACGGCATCAACCGAAACGACATCATCCAGCAGAACGTCGAGTGCAGCCGACTTCACGGCGGCTTCCAGCATGGCGGGAGAACCATTGGAAAGGATGGCAAGTCGCGCGCCACGATCCTTGAGGTGCTTGAGCGCGGCTGGCACTTCCTGATAGCAGTCGAGTTTCCAGTAAGCGTCGAGCAGGTCGTTGCGCAGCGATGGATCAACGGACGGATAGCGCGCAAAGGCGAAATCGAGAGAATCTTCCGTCAGTTTCCAGAAATCGCTGTAAGCGCCCATCAGGCTCAGCACCCATGAATATTCAAGCTGCTTGGCGCGCCAGAGTTCAGAAAAGGCACGTCCATCGGGACCAGCCTTGTCCGCATGCCGCCGAACTGCCGAATGGACATCGAACAATGTGCCATAGGCATCGAAGACATAGGAACTAATTGCTCCGGACACGGTTACTCCTTTACCGATGCGGTGATGCGGAAATTCTCAATGGGGTTCATCCTACTGTGATTTCAATAATATTTCATTGCCGCTCACGCGGTTGGGGCCTATGTAGAGTCCGCACGCTATTTATCGGGTAGGCAACACATTGCCCGCCGCGCGTTGAGAGATAAAGAGGAGAGTTTCCAATGGCTTTCGAACTGCCCGCCCTTCCATATGACTACGAAGCACTTGCGCCTTTCATGTCGCGTGAGACGCTTGAACTGCACCACGACAAGCACCATCAGGCTTATGTCACCAACGGTAACAAGCTGCTTGAAGGCTCCGGCCTTGAAGGCAAGAGCCTGGAAGAGATTGTCAAGGAAAGCTACGGCAAGAATCAGGGCCTCTTCAACAATGCCGGCCAGCACTACAACCACATCCATTTCTGGAAGTGGATGAAGAAGGACGGCGGCGGCACGAAGCTGCCGGGCAAGCTTGAAAAGGCAATAGAATCCGATCTCGGCGGCTACGCCAAGTTCCGTGAAGATTTCATCGCAGCTGGCGTCGGCCAGTTCGGTTCGGGCTGGGCATGGCTCTCGGTCAAGGACGGAAAGCTGGAAATCTCCAAGACCCCGAACGGCGAAAATCCGCTGGTTCATGGCGCAAAGCCGATCCTCGGCGTGGATGTGTGGGAACACTCCTACTATGTCGATTACCGCAACCTGCGTCCGAAGTATCTCGAAGCTTTCGTCGACAGCCTGATCAACTGGGACTACGTTCTGGAAATGTACGAACAGGCATAATGCCAAGGCATTGATGCTATGAGATGAGCCCCGCCAAAGCGGGGCTTTTCTTTGGGCGCTTGTCGACGCTTGGAATTCTCAAGATTGCTTGTATCTCATACAGATACGTTTTGAGGATGTTGGAAATTAAATAGTACTTTTTTACTCAAGTATTTCACGTTATCGTGATGTGAATGTATAAATCTCCGTAAAGAACGCGTTCTACTTTTACAGCAATCGATATGTTCGATCCGATCATTGCAATGGCAGGGATTGTATCGGATATTCGGTCAAGGGACGAGTTTTGTTTATTTAAATGCGGAGGACTACATGCGTTTGTTTTTTCCTGCACTTGGTTCTGTGGCAGTGCTCGTCGCCAGTATCGGGCTGGCGCAGGCTGACGCGATTGCGGATCGTCAGGCCATCATGAAAGATATGGGCCGCTCGTTGGGCCAGATCGCACCAGTCGTCAAAGGTGAGAAGCCGTTCGAGGCCGCTGCCGTTCTGGCTGCACTTGAGAAGATCGACGCCGACGCCAAGAAGCTCGATGTCGATACGCTGTTTCCGGCCGGTTCGGACAAGGGCGATACGGAAGCTTCGCCGAAAATCTGGGAAAACAAGGACGAATTCGTCAAGCATGTCGAAAAATTCCGCGCCGATGCGGCAGCTGCTGTGGCTGCCAAGCCGCAGGATGTCGATGCGCTGAAAACGGCATTCCAGCAGGTTGCCTCCAATTGCGGTTCCTGCCATCAGGCCTTCCGCGTCAAGAAAAACTGATAGTCTTCGACAAGATCGGCAGTTTCGCTTGATAGTGAAACTGCCGCAATGGAATGGGTAGGATGGTCCGCAAACTGGCATATGCCGCGGGCGCTGTGCTTGTCATCGGCGCTGCCGCCTTCTGGATTCTGACCACACCGCAAAAGGTGGATAGCGCCGTTCTGGCTTCAATGAATCCCGGCGATGCTGTCAAAGGCGAGCAGATTTTCTGGGCGGGCGGCTGCGCGTCCTGCCATGCTGCGCCGGGTGCTGCGGGCGATGCGCGCAAGGTGCTTGCAGGCGGCCATGAGCTGGTCTCGGATTTCGGTACCTTTATCGTGCCGAACATCTCGCCATCTGAGCAGGGGATCGGCACCTGGACCATACAGGATTTTGCCAATGCCATGCTGAAAGGCGTGGGCAAGCAGGGTGAGCATCTCTACCCGTCCTTTCCTTACACATCTTATACCCGCATGAAGCCGCAGGATGTGGCCGATCTCTATGCCTATATGAAGACGTTGCCCGCATCGGACAATGTCGCGGCACCGCACAAACTTGGCTTTCCGTTTAACATTCGTCGCAGTCTTGGCTTCTGGAAGCACCTCTACCTGTCGGATGCCCCGGCAGTTGCTATCGCCGACGCATCGGACCTCGTGAAGCGCGGCCAATATCTGACCGAAGCGCTTGGTCATTGTGGCGAGTGCCATACGCCGCGCAATATCATTGGCAGTCTGCAAACCGGTCAATGGCTGGCGGGTGCGTTATCGGCAGAGACAGGCAGCGACGGTAAAAAGAGCGTTGTCCCGAATATCACGACGGGCGAGGGCGGCATCGGCGACTGGAGCGAAAAAGATATCGCTTATGCGCTGCAAAGCGGCTTCACGCCCGACTTCGATTCGCTTGGCGGATCGATGACCGACGTGGTATCGAATATGGCGCATCTGACCGAGGCCGACCGCAATGCAATCGCGGCCTATCTGAAAGCCATTCCCCCACACGCGAACGGCTATAAAGCGCCATAGCAGAGCTTAGAGCGCCGATCTGATTGAATCAGATCGGCGCTCTAATTCTTTGTTTTAACGCGCATCTTTGCCGAAAACCGTTTCACACTTTTCGGGATGCTCTCTATGCAGTCTTGATTTCTTCCAACTCGAGTTCCTCGATCATGGTTTGCCGCATGACGAATTTCTGGATTTTTCCGGTAACGGTCATGGGGAACTGATCGACAAAGCGGATATGCGCCGGGATTTTGTAATGGGCGATCCGCTGCTGGCAAAAGCTGACCAGTTCTGCTTCATTCAGGCGTCCATCCTGACTGAGCTTGACCCAGGCGCAGATGACTTCGCCGAACCGGCGGTCGGGAACGCCGAAAATCTGTACATCGCTGATCGCTGGATGGGTAAACAGGAACTCTTCGATCTCGCGGGGATAGATGTTCTCGCCGCCACGGATAATCAGATCCTTGATGCGGCCGACTATGTTGCAATAGCCTTCCGCATCAATGGTGGCGAGATCGCCCGTATGCATCCAGCCTGCGTCGTCAACAGCGCCTGCCGAGCTTTGCGGATCGTTCCAGTAGCCGCGCATGACACTGTAGCCCCGCGTCAGCAACTCACCCTTTTCGCCGCGCGGAACAATCCGTCCGTCCGCATCGATAATCTTCACTTCCAGATGCGGGTGAATGCGGCCGACAGTTGAAACACGCCGTTCCAACGGGTCGTTGGTCGAACTCTGGAAACTGACGGGGCTTGTTTCTGTCATGCCATAAGCGATGGTGATTTCGCTCTGGTGCATTTCATGGATCACCCGGCGCATGACTTCGACCGGGCAGGGCGATCCGGCCATGATGCCGGTGCGCAGGGTCTGAAGATCAAACTTTGCGAATTCAGGGTGCTCCAGCATGGCGATGAACATGGTTGGCACACCATGCAGCCCGGTGCAGTGTTCATCCTGCACGGTTTGCAACGTCAGAAGCGGATCGAAGCTGTCATTCGGGATCACCATGCAGGCGGCATGGGTCATGCAGGCGAGATTGCCGAGCACCATGCCGAAGCAATGGTAGAACGGCACCGGAATGCACATCCGGTCCTGTTCGGTCAGGCGCATCGCTTCGCCGACAAAGAAGCCGTTGTTCAGAATATTGTGGTGGGAGAGGGTGGCGCCCTTGGGACTGCCCGTGGTGCCGCTGGTGAACTGGATATTGATCGGATCGTCAAATTGCAGCTCTTCCGAGAGCTGTTGCAGTTCGTCACGCGCCGCATCATCGCCAGCCGTGGCGACCGCGTCGAAATTCATCATGCCATCGGTCTGTTCTTCGCCAAGGCGGATCACACAGCGCAAGGCAGGCAGGCGCTGTGACACCAGATGGCCTGGACGGGCACTGTCGAGTTCCGGCACGATGGAGCGCAATATATCGAGATAGTTGCTGGTCTTGAGCGATGGCGCGAGGATTAGTGCCGCGCATTCAACCTTGGCAAGCACATATTCCAGTTCATGCGCCCGGTAGGCAGGGTTGATATTGACGAGGATCAGGCCCGCTTTGGCCGTGGCAAACTGCGTCAGTATCCATTCCAGATTGTTCGGCGACCAGATGCCGACCCGTTCGCCGGGGCGCAGGCCAATCGCGAGAAGACCTGCCGCAAGGGCGTCAACGCGGGCGTTCAATTCTGCATATGTCAGGCGGATATTCTGGTGGCGGACGACCACGGCTGGCCGGTCAGGGTACTGTTCTGCGATGCGGTCAAGATGATTGCCGATCGTATCGCCGATCAGAAGCCGGTCACTCGCGCCATGAACATAGCTCGCCTGCTGCATATTCGATCCTCCCAAACCGATTTCAGCCCCCCGATAGTGTTCCGCTCTTTCCCGTCACGCGACCGTGCTTCGGATAAACGCATCCTCCGACAATGATATTGCCATTCTATGGTGCTGCAAAAAATTGCAGTTTCTTGGACCAATTTTAGCGCTACAGTTGCAAATTCGTCAGGCCGTGGCGAAACGAGTGATTTTCGAGCACCGGAGCGGAGCGTACGTTTGGGTACGTGAGCACCGGCGCGCAGGAAATTGCTCGTTGCAGTCCGGTATGGCGAAGAATGCAACTGTAGCGCTAGCGCTTGGTGCAGCGGGCAACCGTCGCCGGGCCGGCATTGGTGTATTTGCTCTGCATTGTGTAGAGCCAGCCCTTGCATTCCGACACGCTGGTAAAACAGCGCACGCGATCCACCGGAACAATTCCGTCCATGGTGACCATGGGGGAATCGTCAACGCCGCTGAATTGGCCGAAGATAATGCCGCTGCCGCGCGGCGGAGCGCTGCAACGCCGTCCGGCATATTCGCTCACATCCTTGCGCACTTGTGCCTGTACGCCTGTGGTGGCGGGCACAAGGGCGGGAAGCGCCAGCGCAAGGCTCGCCAGAAAGGTCACGCATCCGGTTTTCATGATCCAATCTCCGTGACGATATTCAATAGGCAATAGTATAGGGCGTTGAAGGCCGGACGTGTAGCTTATTCTAACTTGCTCCAGCGAGATGAAGCCGCTGGAGCGTGATTGTGTATCAACCTTCGAAGCCTGGAACTTTGCCGACGACTTTCAGTGCAAAAGCCTGCGTATAGGCAACTTCTTCCAGCCGCGAGAAACGACCTGAAGCGCCCGCATGGCCTGCATCCATATTGATGCGGAACAGGACCGGATGGTCATCGGTTTTCAGTTCGCGCAGCCTGGCGACCCATTTCGCCGGTTCCCAATAGGTGACACGGGGATCGGTCAGGCCCGCGACAGCCAGAATGGCAGGATAGGCCTGCGCTGTCACATTGTCGTAAGGCGAATAGGCAGCGATGGTGCGATAATCCGCTTCCGAGGCAATCGGGTTGCCCCATTCCGGCCATTCCGGCGGGGTGAGCGGCAGCGTATCGTCGAGCATGGTGTTCAGCACGTCGACGAACGGAACTTCCGCGATAATGCCACCGATGACTTCCGGCGCGAGATTTGCAATCGCACCCATCAGCATGCCGCCAGCCGACCCGCCATGGGCGACGATGCGGTCATGGCTGGTGAAGCCTTCACCGACCAGATGCTTTGCGGCGGCGATGAAGTCGGTGAAGGTATTCGTCTTTTTGTCACGCTTGCCGTTTTCATACCAGGCGAAACCCTTGTCCTTGCCGCCGCGAATATGCGCGATGGCATAGACGAAGCCGCGATCCACCAGTGACAGGCGCGACGTGCTGAAGCTTGCCGGAATGGTGATGCCGTAGGAGCCATAGCCGTAGAGAAGGCACGGGGCAGAGCCGTCCAGCTTGGTATCCTTGTGATAAAGGATAGAGACCGGCACCAGCTCGCCATCGGCTGCGGGCGCAAGAATGCGCCGCGTCACATAATCGTCGATCACATGACCCGACGGCACTTCCTGCGTCTTCAGGAGCGTCCGCTCGCGCGAGCGCATATTGTAATCGAAGAGCTGTTCCGGTGTCGTCATCGACGAGTAGGAGAAGCGGATGACGTCAGTGTCATATTCAGCGCTGCCATGCAGACCGAGCGAATAGGCTTCCTCGTCAAAGGCAATGGCGTGTTCTTCACCGGTCTTGCGATCCCGGATGACGATACGCGGCAAGCCGTTGTCGCGCTCGATCCAGACAAGATGATGCTTATAGGCGGAATGGGACAGGATCAGCCGGCCCGGCTTTTCAGCCACCACTTCCACCCAGTTTTCCGGCTGCGGCGCGGTGGCAGCCGTGCGCATGATCTTGAAATCCTTGGCGCCATCGGCATTGGTCAGGATGAAGAACTCCTCACCGCCCGGCGCGATATCGTATTCCGTGCCGGTTTTGCGGGCCATGATGAGTTGCGGCTTGGCCGCAGGATCATTGGCGGGCAGCAACCAGCATTCTGACGTTTCGTGGTCGTGAATATCGATGAAGATATAGTCGTCCAGCGCAGAACCGCCGACGCCGAGGACGAAGCCCGGATCCTGTTCTTCAAAGATCAGTCGGTCTTCGGACTGTTCGGTGCCGATGCGGTGATAAAAAACCTTCGACGGGCGATGGTTTTCATCGAGACGCGTATAGAAGAAGCCGGCGCTTGCCGCATCCCACGTGCCGCCGCCATTGGTATCGGTGATGATATCCGAAAGCTCGGCCATGGTCGTGAGATCGCGAACTTTCAGCTTGTAGAATTCCGATCCCTTGTCGTCATATCCCCAGATCAACAGATCGTGATTGGGAGCGTGGTCCGCCGAGGCAAGCCGGAAATAGGCCTTGCTTTCGCCTTCCTTGTCGCCGTCGAGCAGGATCGTTTCCGCACCGCCATCGCGCGGTGTGCGGATGAAATAGGGCTGCTCCCCGCCGGTGCGATAGGAAACGCCGTAAGCATAAGGACCATCCCTCGACGGCACGGAGGAATCATCCTCCTTGATGCGTCCGCGCATTTCCGCAAATAGCGCCTTCTGGAGCGCTTCGGTGTTCTGCATCAGGCTTGTCTGATAGGCGTTTTCAGCATCGAGATGCGCGCGAATTTCCGGCGCCAGAACCGATGGGTCCTTGAATACGTCCTGCCAGTTGTCTGCGCGAAGCCAGGCGTAGTCGTCTATGCGGGTAATGCCGTGACGGGTGTCCTTATGTGGATGTTTCGGGGCGTGCGGAGGCTTTGGCAGCGAAGAGGTCTCAGACATTCAGAAATCCAACGAACATTGTTTCAAATTGTTGCGGGTCACTTTAACGACCCTTTTTAAGGCGGATGTTGATGCATATATAGTTTCGGGCATCGCCGAAAGCGAGTTGATTTCAATGAAATATATTTAAGTTATGCCTTTTTCGCGCCCGATTTTAGAGGCAGTGCTGCAATTGGTGAAATGTGTTTGTTTCGACTCGTCAGATCATAGCAACAAGCAAAAGACGGTTGTTGATTTTGGTTATACAAACTAAGCGTGCCGTACGTTAAGACTATAAACGGTTGCTTTATCGGCAATAAACGATGCGCGTCACGATTGAGCCGATGAAATCGCCGAGGCTGGATTTCCATGGAAAGGCTTTGTTTTCACTCTTTTTATTTGTGGCGTGAAGAATAATAGGCTATTATTAATGTAGTTTCGCACAACAATTCTATTGCAAAAGACGATAGCAGTTGTTAAGTGCGGTCATAAATGAGCTAGGCAAAGTTCTGAGATACGCAATCACGACTTCAGATGTGTCATCGATGCCGAAAGTTGCGGAAAAACAAAACGATAAGAAGTAATAAAAGGAAAACCGATGGAAAATCTGGATACGCACGACGAAAGCGCAGAACTGCTTCTGAGCCTGACCGCGGATGTTGTCGCTGCTTATGTTGGCAATAATTCGATTCGTGCGGGTGAGTTGCCGATGTTGATCGCAGATGTTCACGCTGCTTTCAAGCGCCACGTTGAACGCGAAGAAGCGCCAGTTGTCGTCGAAAAGCCGAAGCCTGCCGTCAACCCGAAGAAGTCGGTTCATGACGACTACATCATCTGCCTCGAAGACGGCAAGAAGTTCAAGTCGCTGAAGCGTCATCTGATGACCCACTACAGCATGACCCCGGAACAGTACCGCGAAAAGTGGGATCTCGATCCTAACTATCCGATGGTTGCTCCGAACTATGCTGCTGCTCGTTCGCGTCTGGCAAAGAAGATGGGTCTCGGCCGCAAGCCGAAGGGCGCTTAATCAGCGATCCTGACGGCGCATCGCGAGAACTGTGAAGCGGTTTTTGTGTAACGATGTGCTGGACTGAAAAATTAAGAGCGTGCCCGATCTGCTACCGGCAGGACAGGGCGCGCTCTTTGCGTTTCAGGGGTAACTGTTTTGACGAATATCCCGTCGCGCAGTTTATCTTTGTGAAATGGCGCGGGTCGTCTCATGCAATCTCGCACCTTTGCTTATGACTGCCGTTCGACCCCCTCGTATGAATGCCTCTTCTTTGACCGTAACCTTGTCGTGCTCCACGCGCCGCGTCGCAAGCGCCAAGCCGCTCTTTGCCTTCAAGCCTGTCGAGCGCCTGCTTCAGGGCGATGTGGCGATTGAGATCGTAGCTCCAGTGGCCGTTGGTGCCCTTGAGGCGCTCACGCTCGATCAGTCGTGTCAGGCGGCGCACCGCCTGCTGCGTTTCCGGTTCTGATGCTTGCTCAAGCCGGTCAATGTCGATTCCCGCCATGATTTGCAGAGCCGCACGTTGCATGGCGCTCATCCGGTCTCGTTCACGCTCAGTAAGAAAGGTTTTGCGGGCCTGTTCCAGCGCTATTTTCATGAACGTCATCCTTGTTTGTTTATGCAAACAGGATGGGTGAATTCTGAATGGTGTGGATAATATTCCTACAACCTGAGAAGACAATTTGACGGGCGCGCAGCCATGCCGTTTATTATTTGTGTTGGTGCGCACGCATACGGATAGGGAAAATCTCTATCGAAAGCAATTTGATAGGAAGTGTCGGCTGGATGGTCGCCGTATCTCGCGAGCATGGATAGCGAAAAGCGTTCTTTAGCGGTACCGCTCCGACCATCCCAAAGTCTATCCCGCAAACTTATCCTCCCTTGCAATTTCCTCATTATAAGAAGATATTCCTATTCAGATGAGGGAAGATGAATGTCTTTGGAACTATCGGATGTCATTCATACACGGGCGGATGCTTTTGAAGCGTTGCGGTTGATCGCGGCCCGGCATGAGAGGCCCCTTCTTCTCGACACGGTTGAAGGAACGACGGATCGGGAGCGGGAGGAGCACAGTGTGCAATTGTGCGAGACGCTGATCGACCTTCTGGTGGCGTCGTTCGGTGTGGACGGCAAGGAGCTGCGCGCGCCGACGCGTTGTCGGCGTAATGTGGCGCGCATCCGGCAGATCGGGATGTATGTGGCGCATACATCGTTCGGTCTGGCGATGCGTGAGGTTGCGGTGGGCTTTGCGCGAGATCGCACGACGGTGATGCATGCCTGCCACCTCGTGGAGGATATGCGCGACGATGTCGATTTCGACGCCATCGTGACCGCCTTTGAGCGCATCGTGAATTCGGCTTTTTCGACCTGGAGGATGGCGGCATGACCACACAGTTTTCGACGTCCGAAATGCGCGTGCTGCGTTTCCTGAAGACAGGGGCCTGCGAGATGCAGGATTCGGTTCGCGAGACGCATATGCTGCTGGTCGGCGAGCAGGGGTCGATTGCTGTTGCCCGGGGTGAAATGGCCGCCATGTGCAGCAAGGGTTTGCTTCAGATGGAAGGTCAGAAGCTGGCCCTTTCCGGCAAGGGGCGTGGGAGCGCAAGATCCACCAGAAAGACGCGGCGCGAACCAATAGCAAGTGCCACTCGGGTGACAACGCCGGTTGAACTGGCATCGGGTGAGACGGTCGAGGTTAATCTGGCGGAATCGCCGCTGGCCATGCTCTATCGACGCAAGGGCGCGGATGGAAATGCCTTCATATCGGAGGATGAGTTCCACGCCGGGGAACGCTTGCGGGCGGATTTCACGCGGGGATCGCTAATGCCGTCAATCACATCGCGCTGGGATATCGGCGTGGGCGGCGGCGGGCACAGTGGGGCAGGCGGCATGGCGGAACTGACCGATATTGCTCTTGCCAGTCGAATGCGGGTGGAGCGGGCGCTGGAGGCGGTCGGGCCGGAATTGAATGGTGTACTGCTTGATGTCTGCTGTTTCCTGAAAGGGCTGGAGCGCGTGGAGCGCGAGCGGCAATGGCCGGTGCGCTCCGGCAAGGTCGTATTGAAAACGGCCCTCGCCATGCTTCACCGACATTACAACCCGCCGCGCGAAAGCGACCGTCGCCGGGGCGTGGTGCTGCATTGGGGTGCGGATGGTTACCGCCCGGCAGCGCGGCCTCAAATGGGCTGAGGCCGCGCGCGGACTGGTCACACCGCCTTGCTTTTCTTAGCGAGGGAACCAGCGATAATCAGCTTTTGAATATCGCTGGTTCCCTCGTAAATGCGGCAGATACGGGCATCGCGATAGATACGTTCGACGGCGAAGTCCTTGAGATAACCATAGCCTCCGTGAACCTGAATCGCTTCCGAGGCAACTTTCTCGGCAATCTCGGAGGCGAAGAGTTTTGCCATCGCGGCTTCCGTCTTGCAGGGCTGGCCGGCATCACGCAACCGGGCGACATAATGCAGATAGCTGCGGGCCACCTCGATCTGCGTCTGCATTTCCGCCAGCCGGAAACCGACCGCCTGATGCTCGATGATGGGTTTGCCGAATGTCTGGCGTTCCAGCGCATAGGCATGGGCATGGTCGAAGGCCGCCTGCGCGAGCCCAAGCGACTGCGCCGCGATGCCAAGGCGACCGAGTTCCAGCGTGCTCATCGCCAAGGCATAGCCGCCGCCGACTTCACCGAGCACGTGGTCGTCAGCGACGAAGACATCATCAAGCTGCACCTGACAGGTTTCCGACGCGGCGAGGCCGAGCTTGTCTTCGATGCGCACGCAGACATAGCCCGGTGCAGCCGGGGAAACCAGAAACGCTGTGATACGACGGCGCGGATCATCGCTTTCCGTTGCTGCAAAAATAATGGCGATATCGGCGGATTTGCCATTCGACATGAATTGTTTTGCGCCGGTGAGACGAAAGCCTCCATCGACCCTGACAGCCTTGGTGCGGATCGCAAAAGCATTGGACCCGGCTTCCGGTTCGGTCAGGCCGAATGCGCCGTTGAAGCGCCCTTCCGCCAATGGGCGCAGATAGAGTTCTTTCTGCCGGTCGCTTCCATGCACGCGCAAAGGTGTCGAAATGAGACCATTATGCAGCGCCATCATCGCGCCGATGCTGCCATCGGCGGCGGCGATTTCTTCCAGCGCCAGCACATAGCTCAGATGGTCGGTTGCAACGCCGCCCCATTCCTCGGCAACCAGCATGCCGAGAAAGCCCAGTTCTCCCAGTTCCTGCATTTCGGTGCGCGGGAAATAATGGTGTTCGCGATCACGCATGGCTGCGGTCGGGGCCAGTTTTTCACGGGCGTAGCTGCGCGCACTGTCGCGGATCATCCGTTGTTCGTCGGTCAGCAGGCAATCATGCGTCATGGTTGGTTTCCTTCAAAAGCGGCTGCGGTTGCAGTGTCAGGCCGTGCAGCACGCCGTCACGCACAAGGCATTCGATATCCTCGGCAGAGAGTTCCAGTTTTTCATGCAATATGTCGGCGGCATGAGCGCCCAGTGCTGGCGGTGGTGTGGGGGCGGGGCAATCCATGCCGGAGAACCTGGCCGGTTGGCGCAGAACGCGGACCGGGCCGCTGGTCGAGGCGACTTCCGGCAGCAGTCCACGCGCACGCACCTGTTCGCTGCCGGTCGCATCGGAGACGGAAAGCACCGGCGAGCAGGGCACGTCATGGGCCTGCAAGGCGTCGATCACCTGTTCGACACGCAGGGCCGTGCTCCACGTCTCGATGATGGTCTTCAGTTTGGCGTGGTTGTCGTTGCGCGCTGTCGCTGTGGAAAAACGTTCGTCGGTCGCAAGCTGCGGTTGGCCAAGGGCCTCCGCCAGACCGGCAAACTGTTTTGAGCTCAAAACGGCAATCGTCAGATATCCGTCCGCTGCAGCAAAGACGCCGAAAGGTGCGCTCAAAGGATGGCGGTTCCCAACCCGTTTCGGCGGTTTGCTGCCATAAAGCTGCTGGGTCAGTGCTGCAGGCAGAAGATTGAACAGGCAATCATACATGGCGACATCAACAAACTGGCCCTTGCCGGTGCGTTCGCGGGCAAGAAGTGCGGCCAGCGCCGACCAGGACGCGAAAAGCCCGGCTGTCAGGTCGGCAACGGATTCACCGGTCATCATGGGCGGTCCATCGGGTTCACCGGAAATATCCATGAAGCCGGTCACTGCCTGCACAACGAGATCGTAAGCTGGCAGATTGCCCATCGGGCTTTGCTGACCGAAGCCGGAAATCGCGACATGGATCAATCGCGGATTGTCTCTGGCAAGCTCGGCATAGCCAAGACCCAGCCGATCCATCACGCCGGGGCGAAAATTCTCCACGATAATATCGGCATTCTTTGCCAGTTCGCGGACGATGTGTCGTCCGCGCTCTTTGCGCAGATCAATGGAGATGCTCTTCTTGTTGCGGTTCATCAGCAGGAAAAGGCCGCCGCCATCGGCTGTACCGGGGGTGATGTGGCGGTAATCGTCGCCTTCCGGACTTTCGATTTTGATGACTTCCGCACCAAGATCGCCAAGCAAGGCCGTGCAGAACGGCCCGGCCAGAACGCGCGTGAAATCCAGAACGCGAATTCCGTCGAGGCAAGGAGCCCTTTCGTTGAACATGTTCGTATCCCCTTATTGTTTAATTTAAGGGAGGCTAAACGCAGTTCAGTAGCGGAAAAAGAATTGAAATCGAGCAGTCATTATAGGAAAATCCTTTAATGATATCGCTTCGCCAACTCCACTATTTCGTCACTTCCGCCGAGGCTGGCAGCGCGACGGGCGCTGCCGAAAAGCTTAACGTTTCGCAGCCCTCCATATCGGCGGCAATCCGCGATCTGGAGCGGGATCTCGGACAACCGCTTTTTGAGCGGCGGCAGGCCAAGGGGCTGGAGCTGACACCTTTCGGCAGTCGCAAGCTGCAAGAAGCGCGGCTGCTACTGGCGGGTGCTGAAGATTTTGCCGTATCGGGCAAGGGCGAGGGCGCAGCGCGGCTGACGCTTGGCTATTTCAGCACGCTGGGTCCGGTCTGCATTCCGGGCATATTGGGCCATTTGAAGCAGGTGTTTCCCGATATGCGCGTGAAGCTGCGCGAGTTCGATCTGGAAGGCATGGCGCGAGCGCTCGAAAAAGGCATTGTCGATCTCGGCATCACCTATGATGTGGGTCTGCCGGAGACGGTCACATGGGAAACCATGCTGTCTTACGCACCGCATGCGGTGCTTCCGCCGGATAGTCCGCTGGCCACAAAGAAGAGCGTGACCCTGGCCGAACTGGCGCGCTATCCGTTCATCCTTGTCGATCTGCCGCTCAGTCGCGAATTTTTGCTGGTGCCGTTCTGGCAACAGGGTCTGTCGCCCAATATCGTGCTGCGGACCACATCGGTGGAGATGGTGCGCGGCATGGTGGCGAATGGCCTTGGCGTGTCGCTGCTTTTCACGCGGCCCGGCCATGATTTCAGCCATGATGGACGAAAGGTCGTGTGCCTGCCAATTGAAGACGAAACGCTGCGCCAGCGACTGGTGCTGGCCTATCCGAATGGTGGGCCTGCCACCCAAACGGCGCGGGAAGCCATGCCTGCAATCCGCGACTGTTTTGCCGCACGGTCATTTCAAGCGGGGCCAGAAAGCGCTGATTGACAGTGACCGAACGTCACCTTATCGCAGGGGATAAAGCCGGTGCGAACTGGCGGGGAAAATGGGGAGAATTTGCATGTCGTCGACTATCCGGGATCGGCTGGAAACTGTGCTGGCGCGGCTTGAAGCCCGCAGCGATCACGAGCGTGTTTTCAGCAAGATTTATACGGAGTGGGCGCGGGCGGAAGCAGATGCCGCCGATGCGCGCCTTCAGGCGGGTCAGGCGCTCGGTCCGCTGGATGGCCGCATAGTTTCGATCAAGGATCTCTTCGATGTTGCGGGTGAACCGACGCTGGCAGGATCAGTCGTTCGGCGTACAGCTGCACCTGCGATCAAGGATGCGACAATTGTGCAGCGTCTGCGCGATGCGGGCGCGGTGATCGTCGGCAAGACGCATATGACTGAATTTGCGTTCACGCCGGTTGGTCTCAATCCGCATTATGGCGAGCCGGGCAATGCCGTCGATCCGACGCGCATTCCGGGTGGTTCGTCGTCCGGTGCGGCGGTCTCGGCGGCTGAAGGTACCAGCGAAATCGCCATCGGATCGGATACGGGCGGCTCGGTGCGCATTCCAGCAGCCTTGAACGGTATTGTCGGTTTCAAGCCAACGGCGCGGCGTATTCCGCTGGATGGCGCTTTTCCACTGGCGCCGTCGCTCGATTCCATCGGGCCGCTCACCAGGACCGTGGCCGATGCCATTTTGACCGATGCCGTGATGGCGGGCGAAGCGCCGGTTCTGCCTGATGCTGTGACGCTTTCCAATCTGCGGATTGCGGTGCCGAGGGGCTACCTTCTTGACGCGATGGAACCGGATGTGGCTGCGCATTTCGAAGCGTCGCTGGCGTCGCTCGAAAAGGCAGGCGTGAAGCTTGTCGATATCATGCTGGATGATCTGATCCAGCGCTGGCGTGAGGCAAGTACGTCCGGATCAATTGTCGGCATTGAGGCAAGCCGTGTTCATGCCGACACATGGCTGCGCGACCCTGACGCCAATGTCGATCTGCGCGTGAAGCGTCCGCTATCGGTGCGCCTGCAAGTGCCGGACGAGACTTATCAAGCCATGGTGGCAACCCGAAATCAGCTGATCCGCGAGATGGATGAGCGGTTGAACGGCTTTGATGCATTCGCCACGTCTGCCACGCCGATTGTCGCGCCGACGATTGAGTCTGTCAGCCACGACGAGGACGAATATGATCGTGTGGAAGGACTGACGCTGCGCGACACGCAGGTCGGCAATCAGTTCGACCTGTGCAGCATCACGCTGCCGATGCCGGGCATGAAGCTGCCGACAGGCCTGATGCTGACCGCACGCGGCGGCACCGACAAGCATCTGCTTGCAGCTGCTCTGTCGGTGGAAGCTTTGTTAAGCTGAAAGCTTTGCCGCTTCCGCCTCACGGCGGATGCGGGCGACCATGGCGCGCAGACCGTTTGAGCGCTGCGGCGTGAGATGCTCGTCAAGGCCGAGCGTCTTCAACACGCTTTCCGGCTCGATGGCGAGGATTTCCGAAGCTCGTTTGCCGGAATAGAGCGCAAGAACAATGGCGACGAGGCCGCGCACGATATGCGCATCGGAATCGCCCAGAAACTCGATCACTGGGTCTGCACCGCTATGCGGCATGGTCTTGAGCCAGACCTGACTGACACAGCCCTGAACCTTATGTTCCGCATCGCGCGCGTCGTCCGGATAAGGCGACAAATCTTTGCCGAGATCGATGACATAGCGATAGCGATCTTCCCAGTCGTCGAGAAATTCGAAGTCGGACATGATGCTATCGATTGTGGTCGTCATGATACTCGCCTGAAATGCCATCTTTGCGGTGTTGTGCCGCTTATATAGTCATGAATGGCGGCGAGGTCACGGGAAAGATCACTGTTTTGCAGGGATCGCGCCCGTGGTCCGGCGATCCAGCGCCCGCAAGGCCGCCGCACGTGAGGTCGGGATCGGGATGGTGCTCAAACCGCTTGTTTGAGAAGCGGGTTGCCCGGACAGGATTTCGGAGACCGTCATTTCGGGCTTTTCGGCGACGGCTACGGGTTGCGCATCAACAGGCGCTTCCTTTTTGTTACCAAAACGCTGGCTCAGATAATCGAGCATCTGGCCGCTGCCCTTGAGCAAACCGCTGCCAGCGCTGGAAATCAGCGACGTGCCATTCTCGCAGAAACTCGGATTGTCCACGCAAAGCTTGCCGATCTCGATGGCCGTTTTACCATTGGCCAAAAGCTGATCCACGGTGCTCCGCTCACCGTTCGCAACACCCTGTGCCTCACCGCGCGTCTGTGTAACAGCAACAGGCTTTTCGGCGCTTTTGTTTTCCTGTTCCGCTGGGAAAAAGCGCGGCATTACAATGAATGCCAGCGATAGCCAGAATGCGGATTTGATGAGGAAACGGATCATGGCCTTGTTGCTGCTGCACGCCTTTAATTAATCGAACAATGTCGCCAATGTCCGATGAAATCGAAAAGATTCCGTAACCGCGCGATTCGCAATTCTGTGATGTGTGGGTTGCGAGGCGGAAGATTGTGCCATCTTCGCGCTTTCGTACAAGCGATCGCTACCCTCTGTTTACCATAGGTCGAAAAGCACGGCCCTGATGATGCTTATCTGCATTCATGGGCATCGTTTTATCGTTTCCTTAAAGCCTCACCTGCAATCTGATCATCGCCGGGAATGTTCCCTTCAGAATGTTGCCGGCTGATGAGTATGTGTATGAGTTTGAGTGAGTAGGGCACGTTGAACGCCATTCTTTTGAAAGCAGCTAAGACCGTTCGCACTGGCGTGCAGACGCTCGGCCGTTTTTACGAACGTTTTTGTCGCCGCTGGGTGATCAAGCCCGATGCGACGGCCATGCGCGTTGTCGGCTCGGTCATTGCCGTGCCGGTGCTGCTTGTCGCTGCCGTGCTGGCATCCGGCCTTGCGTCGAACCCGACAGAATTTGCCATTCTTGCTGCCAGCTTTGTCGGTATGGCGATGATTTTCTGCGCTCTCTCGCTGATGGGATTGAGCGCTGCCATTCTTGGAACATTGAATTTCACCGCCTATGGCGCTGGGCTTGCTACCATTGGCATGGTCTCCAGCAGCGATGCCGCCTTGTGGCTGATGGCAACCGCCTTGCCGCTGGAAATCTGGCTTGTCAGCCGCAAGCCTGCCGCCGCAATTGCTGGCGCTGCTGCGGCCCTTGCCATTGTCAGCGCTTTTGCGGCGACGAGCGGCGGCGTGATCGCCGGTGGTTCGCTGGCATCCGTCACAGTGCTGGTTCTTTATGCAGCAAGCCTTGTCGCACGCAGCGTGGGTCTAACCGTCAAGCCGCAGCATAGCGAAGCTGTCGCACCCCAAGTCGCTGTTGCCGAAGGCGACGTGCAGTTCGTGCTCGATGCAGAAGGCGTCATCGCATCTGTTGGCAACAAGACCGCAAAGCTGCTTGGCATGCAGCCAAAAATGCTGGAGGCGACAGCACTGGTCGACCGCGTTCACGTAGCCGACCGCGTGCAATATCTGTCGCTTCTGGCCGATCTGCGTTCAGGCATCGCGTCCCGTTGTGTCGATATTCGTTTGCGCTCCATCGAAGCGGGCAGCTCGGTTTTCCGCGCCTATCGTCTGGAAGGGCTGAATGCCGCTGGCGTAATCACGTTGGTCGGGCGGTCGCTGGAAGGCGAACAAAAGCTTCTGGATGAAATCGCAACCTTGAAGGCCGAGCTGGAATCGGAGCGCGTCGGCAAGGGCCGTCTGCTTGCTTCGGTCAGCCATGAACTGCGCACGCCGCTCAATTCCATTATCGGCTTTTCCGACATGCTTTCGCATGGGGTGGGCGGCCAGCTCGCCAATGAAAAGCATCGCGAGTATGCCGGTCTGATCCACCAGTCGGGGCATTATCTGCTGGAACTGGTGAATGCGGTTCTCGACAATTCGCGTCTGGAGACCGGCACTTACGGTATTGCGCCGCAAAGCTTTGCCTTCCGCGACGCGGTAGAAATGTGCACCTCCGTGCTGCTGCCGCAGGCAGAAAAGAAGGGCGTTGCCTTCTGTCATCGCGTTGGCACCGGCGTTGGCGAACTGACGGCTGATCGTCGCGCGGTGCAGCAGATCCTGCTCAATCTGGCGGCCAATGCCGTGAAGTTCACCGAGACCGGCGGTTGCGTCACCATCGACGCCGCCCGTGTCATGGCTGACGGTCGCGCCATGCTGGAAATCAGCGTTTCGGACACCGGCATCGGCATCGAGCCGGAAGACTTGCAGCGCATCGGCATGCCTTTTGTGCGCGCCGACAACAGCTATACGCGCGCGCAGGAAGGAAGCGGCCTTGGACTATCGGTGGTCAAGGGCCTTGTGGAATTGCATCAGGGATCGATGAACCTCAAGAGCTGTCCCGGCGAAGGCACGGTCGTGACCGTCCGCCTTCCGGTGGCGGGTCCGCACTATCTCGCGGGAGATGACGAACAACAGGAACTTGGCACGGTGATAGACATGCACCGTCACCAGGGAGAAAGGCGCAATGACTGGCAGAACGACGAAGACCGGGAGCAGAACCCAGAGCGGGTCGCAGAACAGATCCACACGCAGACCCGCAAAACAGCGTAGTCTGGGGGCGCGGCTCCTTAAATTCTTCTTCAACTCGGCCTCGGCACTGGCCATCGTTGCCGGTGACTTTGTCGTGCGCAATCCGGTTCTGACCGGCGGGGCGACGGCGTTTCTCGTGGTGATGAGTTTCGTTTCCGCCAACGCGCTCTGGTATCAGCCGGAGGCGCACAATGCCGTGTTCTTCCGCACAAGGCCCGATTTTGTTTTCAAGCCGACGCCGCGTGCGGTTCTGCCGGGCAACGCCGCCGCCAGTCAGCCGGGAGCAAAGCCCGTCGAGACTGCAACAGTCGAACTGCAGCCTACCGGCAATACGACCGCGCAGGGCGTGAGCGATGCCGACCTGTCGGCAGATCGCATGCATGTCACCGCGACGGACGATATGCTGCCAGCGCTCGCACCCAATGCCGATCTGGAGATCGCCCGCCTGCAGCAGCGTCTTTCCATGCTGGGCGTTTATAAAGGCCCGGTCGATGGATTTACCGGCCCGCAGACCCGTGAGGCTGTGGATCGCTGGCGCGCCTTGCAACAAAAGCTCGGCGTGCAGCAAGCTAGTGTTCCAGCACAGGTCGAAAGCCCGACGCCTGCTCAACAGGATGAGGTTGCCAGGGCTATCGAAGTGGTGGCCGTGCCGACGCC
Organism: Ochrobactrum sp. RH2CCR150; assembly: GCA_014138095.1. Taxonomy (GTDB): domain Bacteria; phylum Pseudomonadota; class Alphaproteobacteria; order Rhizobiales; family Rhizobiaceae; genus Brucella; species Brucella gambitense. Next base: position 6,463 of record JACGXE010000021.1, on the reverse strand, counting down.
GCGTCCGCAACTATCCGAGCAACCGGCTGTGTTGAAAAGCGAGACGCCTGCAAAGACGAAGCCCGATCTCGCAGCCTATCAAAAACCGGTTCAAAAGAAGGAACCGACTGTCGCTGCGGCAGGCCCGGCGGAGAAAATCTCATCGCAGGATATCATCCGCGTGCAGGCCGGGCTGAAAGCTTTCGGCAATGATATGGTGCCGGTCAATGGCCAGCAGGGCAAGGCGACGGAATCCGCCATTCGCGAATTCCAGAAGCTGTTCAACCTGCGTCAGACAGGCGAAATTGATTCCACGCTCATCGCCAAGATGCGTGAAATCGGGCTCATCAGCTAGAAGCATTTCCAGCAAAAGTGAGAAGCGGTTTTGCGTCGGATAATGCGTAAGAAAAAAGTATTTACGCGACCATGCGACTGACATCGGATTTCTGGGTTTCTGCATTGATCCGCCGGGTGCAGGGCGAGGACGGCTTTGCCTATCTTGCCCGGCGCGGATCGACGGAAGCGGGCGCGATCTTCATCAAGGTCAGCTCACGTTTCGGCAGGTGCGATCTTTATTCGCCCGCGCCGCAGACGTCCTATGAGGAAGACAATGATGGCGAGCGCAAGTTCCTGCGTATTCTCCACGATGCCGACGACATGGCGGCAGGCGACCGGATGCAGCGGGAAATCCGCTTCGATCCTGACCTTTGGCTGGTCGAACTGGAAGATGTGGCTGATGCGTCTCTGTTCTTCGCCATCGCGTAGGACGGCGAGACCTTCTAACTTTACTTGACGAGCCGGTTATCCGCAGCGGGTGCATCGCTATTGGCGGCATCCGCCAGCGGCTCGTCATCATCGGCCATTTCACGCAGTTTGCTGCGCAGCATGGCTGACATATCCTCGGCTTTCCAGCGGCGCACGAGCGCCATGGCTTTTTCCCGGTCGATGGAGCGGTAGATATGCACGAACTCGCGCAGGCCGTCGCGGTCTGTGTCGATGGTACCCAGAACGGCGGTCATCACCAAAAAGCATTCGGCGGCGGGCAGGCCAAGCGCCTTTAGCGCGATAGGCAGATGCGATTCCGGCCATTTCCCGATAACGGCATCGGCGCGCTCAAACGACAGATCAAGCGCATCAGCCAATGCATTGCGGAAAAACTGGCTGTCGATCAGAAGCGAGGTCTCGATCAGCCGGTCGGAACCGAGCAGGGTTCCCGCATTGAAGAATGGCTGCTGCAGCGCACGCGCCAGACGTTCCGAACTGCCGCCGCTCATCAAAGGCGCTTTGGCTGCCGACAGATCGGGAATTTGCGGTTTTTCAAGCGGCTCGGCTTCGATGTTCGCAAGGTTGTCTTGCAGCGTCAGCGTGCGGTCGATCACCGAATCGGCGAAGCTGCGCAGCACGCCTTGCAGCAGAATGTCGCCGGACTGGCGACGGGCAATGGCGCGGGCATGGGCAAGGCCGTTTTGGCCGATAAGATCGATCAGGTCGCCCGGCCGCAACAGCGGCGAGCGCAAAAGAATGGGGGCGGAGATTTCCACCGGCTCGGCGGCAAGTGCCAGCACGACGCGGCGTGGGGCTTCTTCCAGTTGGGAGAGGGCATTGGCCGCATGACGCTTGCCGCGTGTGGTCGCGCATTGCAAAAGCGGCATCACCAGATCTTCAAGCTGCTGCATGTCCTGACGACCGGGGCGCGTGATACCGGCAAACGCAGAAATAGCGGCCGCCAAAAGGTCGTCCGCCTTGCTCCCCGCTTTTGAATTCGACGGGCTCCGGTTGCCTGAAATTTCCTCCAGGGCGCGGAACTGATCATTTGTCACGCAGAATACTCCGGTAGGCATACACTCACTGCCATCAAGGTCCCCGCAATGGTCAGCACACCGGATAATAGGCACGAAGCCTTAGCAACTCATTAACCGTGCCGCAGAAGATTTGGGATCGCGGCAGGCCGCATTCAGCTGCCCTCGAAAGGTGCACACTGGGCCGCGTCGAAGAAGCGTTGCACCTCTTCTTTCCAGGTCGCATCCGGCATGAAGACACGCAGAACGGCGGCACCTTCGCCGATATTCTGCTCAACCGCCAGAGACTGCGCATCGATCTGCGAACCGTCCGCCTTGAGGCTCGCCATGCCGACAGGGTCCGCGATGATGAGATCGAGCTTGCGCTCGTTGGAGACGTTATCGTTGATGCTGTAGAGATTGTCGCCGTTTGGTGCATAGATCGACAAGGACCAATAGGGGACAATGCCCGTGGTGGTCATATGAACGGGCCCATCCGCCAGATCGAAGCGGCAGGTCGCTTCCTTGACCAGCGGGTCCCGGTCGCTGACCGGGCCTTTCTTTTCATCAAGTGCAAAGAAACGATAGGGGGTCGTCGCATTTTCAATGCGCGCCCAGGCATTCGTGTCCGAGTAAACCGGAACGAGCAACAGGACACAGATGTGGACGATGGCCGCACCGACGAGACCAAGCAGGATGAGGCGGATGAAACTACCCATGATTGCTATCCATGGCAGTCATCCCCTGTGCGCACAAGGGCAGGCATGACGAGATCAGACAGGCCCGACGAGCTTGCGGCGGGCGTGTCATAGAGCGTCATGGCGAGAACGAGCCCGCCATGGCCTTCGACGGGCAACCAGTTTCCGGTGCGGGCATCGGGGCCGATGGTGATGGAAACGCTGCCGTCATCTTCATACAGGACTTCCTGTGAATGAAGTGCTGCTTGCAGGCCATCACGCGGCCTGATCGGGTTGAGGTTGGGTGCCGCCGGATAGATCGTCCAGAACCGCGCCGGTGGCGTGGCTCCCGTCAGGCGATAGGTGCAGCCGCGCTGCAAGTCGCGCCCGCTACTGTCGCGCCGGGCATAGAAGGGTAAGCCTTCCGCTGTGCCAAGCGCCAGATAGGCCTTGCGGGCCGAGCGAGCGCGGGAATAGGGGTCGGCATCAGCCGTTCCGTCGTCGGGAAACGCCGTCCATGCGCCAACCTGCAATTCCCCGAAACCGTTGAAGCGGTCGAGAATGAAATGGACGCTGAAAATGCCCCCGCCGAGCGCAATCGCCAGTACAAAAGCGGCTTTGAGAATGGTTTTAAGCATGGGTTGCGCGCTTATATCCTCAAAGTACTGAAATCTTGGTCCGCTCGGCAATCTTTGGCAGAGGCGGTGCGGCCATGAAACGCTCATGCAACTCCTTGAGAACCTTTGTTGCCATGGGTGAAAGAACCCGCGGCGGCGCAGCCATGGTTTCTTCCGGCTTGGCGTTGGCCACCTGCGGCACCGGGTTTTTCGGTGGCGCGGGGAAGGGCGGCGTCACGCCGGGTATCGGCTTCAGTTCGACGTTTTGATGCGCATAGGACATCATGCGCTGCCAGGCCATGGCAGGCAGAATGCCGCCGGTCATGTCCTTCATTGGCGTGAAATTATCGTTGCCGAACCAGACTGCTGCCGTGAAGTTGCCGGTGAAGCCGACAAACCATGCATCGCGATAGTTCTGGGTTGTGCCGGTCTTGCCGCCAACGCGCGTCATGGGCAGCGCGGCGCGACGGCCTGTGCCGCGTTCCGGCACCTGAACCAGCATCGAATTCATTTCAAAGGCTGCCTTTTCCGACAAGGCGCGGTGCGGCTTGGGCGCATCGCGGGTGAAATCCCACAGCACGCGACCGTCCGAAGAAACGATCTGCGTAAAGGCGTGGCGATTGCCTGCCATGCCGGCATTTGGAAACACATTGAAGCCGGTGGCCTGATCCATCACCGTCATTTCGGATGTGCCGAGCACCATCGTCTTATGCGATGAAATCGGCGATTCCACGCCCATGGCCTTGGTCAGCGCCACGACCGGCGCGGTGGTCAGATAATCCTTGGCAAGGCGCACCGGCACGCTGTTCAGCGAGCGCACGAGCGCCGTCGTCAGATCAACCCGGCCCGCAAAGCTGCGACCGTAGTTGCGCGGCGACCAGTTGCCCCAGCTGACCGGCGCATCCGAAACGATGGTGTTGGGTGTCAGGCCCTTTTCCATCGCTGCCGCATAGACATAGGGCTTGAAGGACGAACCTGCCTGACGCATCGCGCGGGTGGCACGGTTGAACTGGCTTTCGCCATAGTCACGCCCGCCGACAAGCGCGCGCACTGAACCATCATTGGCGAGAACGACGGTTGCAGCTTCCGCCACATTATATTCCTTGCCGAACTGGCGCAGGTGATATTCGAGCGACTCCTCTGCTGCACGCTGGATATTGCTGTCCAATGTGGTGCGAACGATCAGTGTGTGCTGCGGTATTTTCCCTGCGACGCGCTTGACCTCGTCAAAGGTCCAGTCGAGGAAGTAGTCAGGGCTTTCATTCTTGGCGCGGTCGATAACGCTTGCCGGATGGCGGCGAGCAACGGCGACCTGACCTTCGCTCAGGAAACCGCTTTCCACCATATTGGACAAGACGACATTGGCGCGTGCACGCGCGGCAGGCAGATTGACATGCGGCGCGAATTTGGCTGGCGCCTTGAAAAGGCCAGCCAGCATAGCGGCTTCGGCAAGCGAGACATCCTTGATATTCTTGCCGAAATAGAATTCGGAAGCGGCTGCAATACCGAATGTGCCGCCGCCCATATAGGCGCGGTCGAGATAGAGCTGAAGGATTTCCTTCTTGCTCAGATTGCTTTCCAACCACAGGGCGAGGAAGGCTTCCTTTATCTTGCGTTCCAGCGTGCGTTCGTTGGAAAGGAACAGGTTTTTTGCAAGCTGCTGGGTGATGGTCGAACCGCCCTGCACAACGCCATTGGCGCGCATATTCTGGCTGAGTGCACGGCTCAGGCCCCAGAAGTCGATGCCATAATGGTCGAAGAAGCGGCGGTCTTCCGTGCCCAGAACTGCCTTGATAACGTGATCCGGCAATTCGTCGATGGGGACGGCCTGACGGTGCAGAATACCGCGCTGGCCGATTTCATTGCCGTAACGGTCGAGGAAGGTGACGGCATAGTCATCCTGCGCGCGCCAGTCTTTCTTGGTCTCCTCGAAAGCGGGCAGCGCCAGCATGAGCAGCACAACGGAACCCGCAACGCCAAGCGTAAAGCCTTCGTCCAGAACCTCGACGACAAAACGCCTGAAGCCGCGCACGCGAAAGCGGCGCGAAAAGATGGTGATGTTTTCCCACCATTCGCCCAGGCGGAAATGCAGATTGTACAGGCCTGAATCGATCCAGGCGTCGAGACCAATCAGGCGTGAAACCCGGAAGGGTTTCCGCTGCTTTTTTCCGGAATCTTTGTCTGCCGTGTGACGCATAAACTCTGACTTCGGCACTAGAGAATTGGGAAATGCACTGAACTTGCTCTTTTATTATAGCAAACTAATAGGCCACGAGCCTAGTGGGTGGAAGTTGACGTTTGGTTGCCAGCCGACAAATGAGCAAAAATTTAATGACAATAGTGAAAAGCAAGCAGAAACATGAAGTTGCCCGCTAATTTATCATGCTGGCTTACAACATTGAGGTGAAGCCGCCGCTCGGGCGTGTCGATTGCTTAAGTGTCTGCTAGAATAGCGATCTTAACTGCTACAACACAAAATAGGAAAATAATCCTTGACTGCGTAACGGTATATGTGTAAGCATTCGGTATGGTCGAAGAAGTGTTGGCCCTGAGCAACGGTTGCCCAGAGCTAATTATTTGTAACCCCGCAGGCGCTCTTGCTCGCGGGGTTTTTCGTTCTGGGTATGTGGTACTGCACGTCTCCAGCATAAAATAAGCTCCTGCCGTCCATTGCAGATCGCGGCCGCCCGTTGCTTAGCACCGTCAAGAGTGTGGAAGCTCAAGGCGCTTGATCAATATTGGGGATTTTCATGAACAATTTGAACGATATGCTTGTTTCTGCCGTCGCATCGACATGGTTCGTCAAAGTGGCAGGTGCAGTTGCAGGGGCAGTGGTGTCACTTGTTTATACTTTTCCCCGAAGCAGACGGGAGATGGGCGCTCGCTTGGTCGTTGGTGTAATATGTGGGGTAATTTTCGGTGGTGCGGTTGTGGAGTTGCCCCATAAAAACCGGACATTTTCAGGATTGAGCATTTCGGCTCAGGAACTCTCGTGGAGATTGATATCCTAAAGCCTTGTGCGGGTGAAGATTGTTATAGTGCTCGAACCATGATGGCAGTTGAGCCATGACAGTTTCGGCGTCCGGCGTCGGGTTGATCCGGACATAATCGCGCTTGAATGTTTTGACGAAAGCCTCAGCCATTCCATTTGACTGCGGGCTGCGCACTGGTGTTCTGCACTGTTCCATACCGATATCCCGGAGCAGGGACGCGGTGTTTTTCGCAATGAAGCATGAACCATTGTCGGTAAGCCACTGGATGGGCTCTGCCAGCATATTGATGCGCCCGAAGCGGTTTTCTACCGCCGTGATGACAATATCCTGTACATCTTCGCTCTTGATGCCTTCTGTCGTGGCCACATGAGCGATTGCTTCCCGGTCACAGCAGTCGAGCGCAAATGCAACGCGGACCT
>JACGXE010000020.1 GCA_014138095.1 Ochrobactrum sp. RH2CCR150 | reverse complement strand
GTGGCGCTATATAGGCCCCCAACTCTCAAACTGTCAACGCCTAGATCAATAAAAATCCAGTTTTCTTTTCCACAGGGATAAAGACTGAAATTTACCTCTTCTTAGGCAGGATAGGCACTCGATTCTGCGTTGGGTGGGCAGAACTGAGCCGTCACCCGATTACCGGTGGCTTTATATGGTTGGCAGAGGATCGCATCTGTCTGCTAGCTTAGGCGGACTACTCACTGCACACATCTATATAAAGGACTGCCTCATGTCCGAATTCACGCCAGTTATCGCATTGCATGGCGGCGCAGGTGTCATCATCAAGTCCAAGATGACACCGGAACGCGAAGCTGCCTTTCACACCAGCCTTAAAGCGTGCCTTCAAACGGGTCTCGACGTCTTTCAGAAAGACGGAACAGCGCTCGATGCCGTAACAGCGGCGGTCATGGCGCTTGAAGATGATCCTCTATTCAACGCCGGACGGGGTGCTGTGTTTACCTCGGATGCGACTCACGAGATGGACGCAGCCATTATGGATGGCACGACACGCAACTGCGGTGCGATTTCCGGCATCTGCGGGCCACGGCATCCGATTCTTGCAGCCCGCGCGGTCATGGAGAAGACTGAACACGTCTTTCTCGCGGGCGAAGGCGCAAAGCAATTCTGCGAAACAGCCGATCTTGAAATGATGTCACCGGACTGGTTTTCGACCGAACCACGTCTGGCTGCGCTTAAAGCTGTCATGGACCGACGAAACCAGAGGCTGTCTGGTGACGACGATCCCGCCCGCAAGCACGGAACCGTCGGAGCTGTCGCACGCGACCGCCAAGGCCACCTGGCGGCGGCCACATCGACGGGCGGCATGACCGCCAAAACACCAGGACGCGTCGGGGACAGCCCAGTCATTGGTGCCGGAACCTGGGCTGACGATGCGACAGCGGCCATATCGGCAACAGGACATGGCGAATATTTCATTCGCTGGGCGGTGGGGCATGAGATTGACGCGCGCATGCGCTGGGCCGGTCAGGCTCTGCAGCAAGCTGCGGGCGATGTTATGCGGGAACTGGGGACAATCGGTGGCGAAGGTGGGCTGATTGCCGTGGATCGCAAAGGCAATATCAGCCTGCCTATGAACAGCGAAGGCATGTATCGCGCCTGGTGCGGAGCGGACGGCGTCATTCACACTGCTATATATAAGGAAGAACGGTACAATAGCGCCATATGATGCGAGCGGATTCTCCTTGGAACCCGAACGACGGGATATTTCACCCTGTCTTGTTCAGTGAAGAGCAAAATCCTACTCCGTTGTTCCCGAAGCGCGCAATTCATTATACTTTCGTCTGCATCCCGCCGAAGCGCTTGCACCGAGTCTCCTTCTAACGGCTCGGAGCCAAGCCTGTAGATGCAGAAAATCGCCATGCCCAAAAGCGCCTCTCCGCTCAAATCCTTTCAGTCCCGGACTTTCCGCTCTCTCTGGTCGGCAACTCTGGTATCGAACCTGGGAGGACTGATCGAAGGTGTCGCCGCCGGTTGGTTGATGACCAGCCTGACCACCTCTCACGGGATGGTGGCGCTCGTTCAGGCGTCCATGACCTTGCCGGTGATGATCTTTTCGCTCGCTGCAGGGGCATTGGCTGACAATTACGACCGCCGACGCATCATGCTGATCGCACAGATGATGATGCTGTGCTTTTCCGCAATGCTGGCATTGTTCTCTTATTCCAATTTGTTGACGCCCTGGCTGCTGCTCAGCCTCACATTTCTGATCGGATGCGGCGGCGCGCTCTATAATCCATCCTGGCAGGCATCGATGGGCGACATCGTTCCCCGTGAACATCTGCCGGGAGCGGTCGCGCTCAACAGCATGAGCTACAATCTCATGCGCAGCATCGGCCCGGCCATTGGCGGTATCATCGTTGCGACGGCTGGCGCAGCCTTTGCCTTTCTCTTTAACGTGTTCTGCTATTTCGCCCTGATCTTCGCGCTTTTCCGCTGGAAGAAAGTGACGCCGCGCAATCCGCTGCCGCGCGAATCCTTCGGCAGCGCCATGTCAGCGGGCTTTCGTTATGTGACCATGTCACCCAATCTGTTGAAGGTGATGGTGCGTTCATTCGCTTTCGGCTTCAGCGCCGTGGTGATTCTGGCGCTCCTGCCGCTCGTTGCGCGTGATCAGGTGCAGGGCACTGCCATCACCTATGGCATTATGCTCGGCTTTTTCGGCTTCGGCGCGATCTGCGGTGCGCTGCTGATCGGGCGGGTACGCGATATTCTCAGCAATGAATGGGTAATCCGCGGCGCGTTCTTCGCGCTCGCTGTCAGCTGTTTCTTCCTCGCCATGAGCAACCGGGTCTGGTTGAGCTGCCTTCTACTGATGCCAGCCGGCATGGCATGGGTGCAGGCTTTCTCACTGTTCAATGTGACTGTCCAGCTTTCAACCCCGCGCTGGGTCGTTGGCCGCGCCTTGTCGCTATACCAGACGGCGACCTTCGGCGGCATGGCCCTGGGAAGCTGGGTCTGGGGTGAACTGGCCGATCTGCAAAGCGTATCGGGCGCGCTGTTTATCGCAAGCGCCGTACTGATTGTCGGCGGGCTGCTCGGCTTTATCCTGCGTCAGCCCAATTTCGAATCATTGAATCTCGATCCGACCAACGCATTCAGCGAACCGCAATTGCAGCTCGACCTGCGCGCACGCAGCGGCCCCATCATGGTGATGGTCGATTATTTCATCGACCAGAAAGACGTGCCGGAGTTCCTTGCCACAATGGCGCTGCGGCGGCGCACCAGAATTCGTGACGGCGCCAAGCAGTGGGTATTGCTGCGCGATCTGGAGAACCCGCGCATCTGGACGGAAAGCTACCACGTGCCGACCTGGATTGAGTATATTCGCCACAGTCAGCGACTGACCCATGCGGATGCCGAGGTCGCAAAGCACCTTGATGAATTGCATCGCGGCGACGGCCCTCCCCGTATTCACCACATGATCGAACGGCAGACTGTCCCTACGCATGATGATATGCCCTTGAAGCCCTATCTTGATGCAACCTGACAAAGCATAACCGCAAACAAAAAGCCGCCCGATTGGGCGGCTTTTTTAATGCAATGCCACAAGGAAGCGATCATTCGCCCCACGGACCGTGGAAATCGCCATCCTTGTCGATGCGCTTGAAACCATGCGAACCGAAGAAATCGCGCTGACCCTGAATGAGATTGGCCGTACCCAGCGACTGCGTGTAGCTGTCGAAATAGTTGAGCGCCGATGCAAGTGCGGGAACCGGCAAGCCAGCAATCGCAGCCTTGGAAACGATGTTCCGCAAGCCCTTGGATGCCTTTTGCATGCGCCCGACAAAAGCCGGGGCCAGTAGCAGGTTGCGGCTTTCATTGCCTTCAAAGGCTTGGGCGATATCATCCAGCAGTTCCGAACGGATGATGCAGCCAGCGCGCCAGATGCGGGCCGTCGTGGCCAGCGGAATGTTCCAGCCATGCTCTTTCGAGGCCGCTTCCATCACGGCAAAACCCTGCGCATAGGCCGCGATCTTGCCAGCAAGCAGTGCCTGCTCCAGATCGGCAAGGAACTTGGTGTGATCAGCAACATCAAGCGTGCGTGGCGCAGGCTTATAGATGCTTGCCGCTTCTTCACGCTCTATCTTGAGCGACGAAAGCGAACGCGCCGCAACCGCAGCTTCGATTGCCGTTGCGGGAACGCCCAGCATCTGCGCTTCGATGGCGGCCCAGCGTCCGGTGCCCTTCTGCCCGGCTTCGTCGAGGATCATATCGACCATCGCCTTGCCGCTTTCCGGATCGGTGGTCTTCAAAACCTTGGCGGTGATCTCGATCAGATAGGAATCGAGCGGACCGGAATTCCATTTTTCGAACACATCGCCAATGGCCGGAGCCGACAGGCTGAGACCGTCACGCAGGATGCCGTAGATTTCGGCGATCATCTGCATGTCGGCATATTCGATGCCATTATGGATCGTCTTGACGAAATGGCCCGCGCCGTCGGGACCGACCAGCGCGCAGCACGGCTCGCCCTTATATTTCGCGGCGGCAGCCAGAAGGATCGGCGCGATGCGCTCATAGGCTTCCGGCGTTCCGCCCACCATCATCGACGGGCCATGGCGTGCGCCTTCAGCGCCGCCGGAAACGCCCATACCAACGAAGGTCGGATCGTTCGGGCCGAGAGCTTTGAGGCGGCGGACCGTGTCGCGATAATCGGAATTGCCCGCGTCGATCATGATATCGCCCTTCTCGAGAAGGGCCTTGAGGCGGGTCGTTTCAGCGTCGACAGGCGCGCCTGCCTTGATGAGGAAGATGAACGGGCGCGGCTTGCGCGTATTTTCCGCCAGTTCTTCGAAGGTGGCGCAAGGGATGATCTTGTCGCGCAGCGGACCAGCTTTATCGAGGAAAGCTTTCAGCACGGGCTCGTCACGATCATAGACAGCAACCGTGTAGCCTTTCTCGGCTATATTCAGCGCCAGGTTGGAACCCATCACGCCAAGACCGACCATTCCGATATCTGCTTTTTCCATTTTAGGCCCTTCAGAAATGCAACCAGCTGGCCTGTCGCGTGGCAATAGGGAGGCATCCACTGCAAACAGGCTGGAACCCGGCATATTTGGTTGTCGCGGCATTTCGACGACAACGGCTGATAATCTGTATCGTATTCCTTGATGATCTAGGGCAAATGACACAAAGTTGATAGACCCCGGCACCGGAAAAAATCCTTGTTCACCGCCGGTTGCCAACGCCGCCGTGCTGCTGCAACAGTGGATCGAAACGAGAATTGCGGGCTGACCGCTTCTATCGGCGGTAGCGAACTTTCATCATGAGAATCAAATTGGGTATCGGTTCCAAACTTCTTCTGTCGAGCCTTGTCAGCCTGATCGGCTTGCTGGTCATGGCCGCCGTGACGGTGCATGCGCTGCGCGAACAGATGATCGATGACCGTGTCACCATGGTTCGCAACCTGACCGAAATCGGCCGCAAGATCATTCAGGAAGAATATGATCGCTTCCAAAGCGGCGAGATCAGCGAAGCTGCGGCCAAGCACAATGCCGTCGAAACGCTGCGCAAGCTGCGTTATGCCAATGACGAGTATTTCTTCATCGACGATTTCGACGGCAATTCCGTGCTTTTGCCGATCCGCCCCGATCTTGAAGGCACCGACGCGTCCACACTGGTCGATTCCGAAGGCCGCCATTATGTGCAGATGCAGATCGACACCGCCAAGTCCGGCGGCGGCGTGGTGCGTTATGAATTCACCAAGCCAAATACGAATGTGAGCGGCGAGAAAATGGCCTATGTCATGCCGTTCGAACCGTGGCGGTGGTTTATCGCGACCGGCATCTATCTGGAAGATGTGGACAGTGAAACCAAGGCGGTGCTTCTGCGCGCTGGCGGCATTCTCGCGACCATCGCCGTTGTCACCACGGCGCTTCTGATTCTCCTGTCGCGCAGCATCACGCGACCGCTCGGGCGACTGACAGCGGTAATCGGACAGCTGACCCGCCGCAAATATGATCTGACGGTCAAGGATCAGGACCGGCGCGACGAGATTGGCGATATTGCGCGCGCCGTGGAGATTTTCAAGAAAACCGGCCAGGAGTTCGAGATTCTGCAAGCGAAGATGCGCGAGCAGGAAGCCAAAGCGCAAGCCGAACGCGAAGCCGCACTTGCCTTCGAGCGCGACAGCGCTCTGCGTCTCGAACAGACGGCGAGGCTGATTTCGATGGGTGAAATGGCCGTCAGCCTTGCCCATGAGCTGAACCAGCCGCTGGCGGCGGTCAGCAATTATTGCATGGGGTCGGTGCGGCGGCTGGAGGCTGGCACCGATGACCGAGCAGCACTGCTCGACGCCATGAAGAAAGCGTCGCGGCAGGCAAGCCGCGCATCCGGCATCGTGTCGCGTATCCGCGATTTTCTGCGTCGCAGCGAACCGACCCCGCAACCGCAAATATTGCGGGAGATTGTCGAGGAGACCGCATCCATCGCCGAGATCGAATCGCGCAGGCGTGGTTTCAAGATCAAGGTCGACATTGCGAAAGACCTGCCCACTGTGCTGGCTGACCGCGTGATGATCGAGCAGGTTGTGTTCAATCTTTTGCGAAATGCCATTGAGGCCACCTCTGCCGTGCCAGCGCCACGACGCGATATCGTCGTGTCGGCCAGAATCAGCCCCGACGGGCAGGAAGTGGAAACAACCGTGCAGGACTTCGGGCAAGGCATTGCGGAAGACGAGCTGGGTAAAATATTCGACCCTTTCTATACGACCAAGGCCGAAGGCATGGGCGTGGGGCTCAATATCTGTCGCTCGATCATGGAGTTTCATCGTGGAAGGCTCTGGGCGGAGCCAAATCAAGGCCAAACTCATGGCCAGACTCAAGGCCAAATTCAGGGGATGTCCTTTCATTTCACGCTGCCTGTAAGCGGCGCTCGTCAGGAAAATGCAGCATGAGTGAAGCGGTCTATGTCATCGATGACGATGAGGCCTTTCGGGATTCGCTCGTCTGGCTGCTGGAATCGAGCCAATACACCGTACGCGCTTTCGATTCGGCGGAAGCTTTTCTGGAGGTCGCATCACCAGACATGTCCGGCTGCGTGATCGCAGATGTGCGCATGTCGGGCATAACCGGCCTTGAACTGCACCGTCGCCTGCAGGCGCTTGGCGTCGATCTGCCGACCATCATCGTCACCGGCCATGGCGACGTGCCCATGGCCGTCACAGCCTTTCGCGACGGCGTGGTGGATTTCATCGAAAAGCCGCTCGACGATCAATATGTGCTGGAGCGAATCGAGTTCTGTCTCGCCAAGGCGCGCGATAATGCACGGATGCGCCAGCAGGCGGATGATTTTGCCCGGCGTTATGAAAGCCTGACGCAGCGCGAAAAAGAAGTGCTGGAATATATTGTGGCAGGAAAGCTCAACAAACAGATCGCTGATCTGATGGATATCAGCATCAAGACGGTTGAGGTGCATCGCAGCCGCGTGATGGAAAAGATGCAGGTGGCGAATGTGGCGGAACTGGTTCGCCAGAAATTATCATTCAGCGAAAGCGCTAAAAAGAAGCCGGCGTGAGCCGGCTTCTTCAATTTTGCTGATGGAGATCAGTCGTCGAGTTGCTGGCCGCTTCTGTCCGTCGTGCAGGCCACCGCGATCAACGAGATGACGCCACACGCCGCGATGAACACAGCAATCGGCAGATAGCTGCCATTATACTTGGCCAAAAGCGCAGTTGCGATCAGCGGCAGCGGACCGCCGACAATAGCTGCGCCCACCTGATAGCCAAGCGAGACGCCGGTATAGCGAACATCTGCCGGGAAGCTTTCAGCGAAGAACGTGCCAAGCACAGAACCATAGGTCGACCAGATGATGGCGAAGCCGATCACGACGGCGAGCGTCGCCACGAGCCACGAACCCTGATTGAGCAGCCAGAAGTAAGGCACGGTATAGATGACCATCGCGACTGTGCCGAGCAGGAAGACCTTCTTGCGACCGATACGGTCGGACAGGCTGCCGAAATAGAGCATGACCGGAACAGCGATCAATGCGGCGATCAGCACCGAATTGAGAGCGTGAACGCGCTCGAAACCCAGTCCCACGAGATAGGAAACCGTGAAGGTTGCGAACAGGAAGAAGGTCGAGGTTTCGATGAACTTCGCACCGATGACGATGAGAACTGCGCGCCAATGCTTGGTCAGCGTTTCGAACAGCGGCACTTTCTTCGCGGTATTGGCCGCAGCCACGCGCTTGAAAGACGGGGTTTCATCAACGGTGTTGCGGATCCACATACCGATGGCGACCAGCACGATGGACAGCACGAACGGAATGCGCCAGCCATAAGACAGGAACGCTTCTTCGGTGAAGCCGAGAGCAAGTCCAGATGTCACCAGATTGCCGAGCGCAAGACCGAACAATGCGCCTGTTTGCGGCACTGCGCCATAAAAGCCGCGCCGGTTACGCGGGGAATATTCCACCGCCAGAAGCACGCCGCCGCCCCATTCGCCGCCAAGGGCGAGGCCCTGCAACAGACGCAACAGCGTCAGGATGATCGGCGCCCACACGCCGATGGTGGCGTAGGTCGGCATCAGGCCGATCAACACCGTCGATACGCCCATGATGGAAAGGGTGATGACCAGCGTCTTCTTACGGCCGATACGGTCGCCGATATGGCTGAACAGAATGCCGCCGATGGGGCGGATCAAAAAGGCCAGCGCGAAAGAGGCAAGCGCCAGAAGCTGGCTGGTGACCGGGTCGTCTGACGGAAAGAACAGCTTTCCGAACACGATGGCCGACATGGTGCCATAAAGGAAGTAGTCATACCATTCGATGGTGCTGCCAACCGCGCTGCCAATCAGCGCGCGACGGCGGTCGCCATCGGTAATCAAAGTGTCTTTTTCTACGCGTGCAGAAGCCGCGCCCTCCAAGACGGTCATAGCATTTCCTCCTGAGTGGGCCGCTTACGCGGCCTTGTTTTTAAGAATGTCGAGCGCGACGTCGATGATCATGTCTTCCTGACCGCCGACCATGCGGCGCTTGCCAAGTTCGATGAGGATTTCGCGTGTATCGACGCCATAGAGTTTCGAGGCGTTTTCCGCATGACGCAGGAAGCTCGAATAGACGCCCGCATAGCCAAGCGAGAGGCTTTCACGGTCCACACGCACCGGACGGTCCTGCAACGGACGCACCAGATCATCGGCAGCATCCATCAGGCCATAGAGGTCGCAACCCGTATCGATGCCCTTGCGGTTGAGCACGGCGATCAGACCTTCAAGCGGCGCATTGCCAGCCCCTGCCCCCATGCCTGCCAGCGATGCATCAACGCGCACAGCGCCTGCTTCGATACCGGCAACGGCATTGGCAACGCCGAGCGTCAGATTGTGGTGGGTGTGAACGCCGATTTCAGTTTCAGGCCGCAGCGCATCGCGCAGCGCCTTCACGCGAAGCGTATATTGCTCGGGCAACAGCGCGCCTGCCGAATCGGTGACATAGACGCATTCCGCGCCATAGCTTTCCATCAGCTTCGCCTGTTCGACAAGCTTTTCCGGCTCGGCCATATGCGACATCATCAGGAAGCCGATCGTGTCCATGCCCAATTCACGCGCAGCCTCGATATGCTGGCGCGACACGTCGGCCTCGGTGCAATGGGTTGCAACGCGAACCGAACGCGCACCGGCACCATAGGCTGCCTTCAGATCATGCACCGTGCCAATGCCCGGAATGAGCAACACGGTGACGCGGGCATACTCGCAGGCATCGGCAACTGCGCCGATCCATTCGACATCGTCATGCAGGCCAAAACCGTAATTGAAGGTCGAACCGGCAAGGCCGTCACCATGAGTGATTTCAATCGCGTCGACCTTGGCTGCATCCAGCGCCTTCGCAATCGCGACGACATCCTTGAGCGTGTATTGGTGGCGGATCGAATGCATGCCGTCGCGCAGCGTGACATCCTGCACATAGAGCTTATCGGGATTGGAGCGGGCCATTATGCAGCCTCCTTGGCAAGCGCTTTTGCTGCCCAATGATCGGCGGTGACCAATGCAGCGGATGTCATGATGTCGAGATTGCCGGCATAGGCAGGCAGATAATGTGCAGCGCCTTCCACCTCGAGCAGGATGGTCGTCTTCAGACCCGATACGAGCCCGATGCCCGGCACGCGAACCGGCGCATTGTCGCCGATGACTTCGAACTGCACTTTCTGCTTCAGGCGATAGCCCGGCACATAGGCCTGAACCGTCTTGACCATTTCGGCAATTGAAGCCTCGATGGCTTCACGGCTGCCGCCTTGCGACAGAACAAAAACCGTATCGCGCATGATGAGCGGCGGTTCGGCAGGGTTGAGAATGATCAGCGCCTTGCCGCGTTCGGCGCCGCCCAGATCACGGATCGCCTTCGACGTGGTTTCGGTGAATTCATCGATATTCGCGCGGGTGCCGGGACCAGCCGAACGCGACGAGATCGAAGCGACGATTTCGCCATAGACCACGCGGTCGGTGGCGCGCTTGACGGCATAGACCATCGGGATCGTCGCCTGGCCGCCGCATGTGACCATGTTGACGTTCGGCTCGTCGATATTGGCATCGCCATTGATGGCGGGAATCGTGAAGGGGCCGATGGCGGCAGGCGTCAGGTCGATGACCTTCTTGCCGTCCTTCTGCAACAGCGCGTCATTATGCAGATGCGCCTTGGCCGAGGTTGCATCAAACACGATATCGATATCGCGATATTCTGGCATACGCATCAGGCCGTCGATGCCTTCATGGGTGACCGGCACGCCGAGCCGTGCAGCGCGTGCCAGACCATCCGAATTCGGATCGATACCGACCATTGCGCCCATCTCGATATTCTTCGACGTGCGCATCACCTTGATCATCAAATCCGTGCCAATATTGCCGGAACCGATGATCGCGCATTTCTTCTTGGACATAGTGGGTCCTTTCTGATCTTCCTCAGGTCGCCGCACCAGACGCCAAATGGGGAGGCTTGACCGGCGCGGATACGCGCACTGCACGCCTTGAAGCGGTGGTGTGGTGAGTCAGCTTGAAAGGACGCTGGACGGGGTGGGTCGTGGCTGAACGGATGCCAGAACCTGGCCCATCAGTTCGCACGTATCGCTCCTCCGGCAAATCCTCCCCATTTGCTTGACAGGGGGATAATAGGACGGAGGATGCGGTCTAGATATTGGGGTTAACCCCTACCAATTTTCGGCTTATGTATTGCCGGAATGGCGGTTGCGCCACAAATCGGCGGCCTTCTGGCGGAACGCATTATAGCTGTCATTATCAGCGGCAGAAGCCGTCATCATGGCCATAGCCGCAGTTGCAATGACCGTGCCTTCGGCGCGCTTGTCCACCGCCGCACCTGTCCACACGCCGTGCCAATATTCAAACGAACTGAGGCTTGAATGCTTGTCACTGCTTTCCTTGGAAAGCGTTGGCAGTTGCAATGCGCTCGATTGCCCCTGCACGTAACGATATATGGTGTGCTTGCGATGCGGAACGAGTTCCGCCACATCGCGGCTGGTCGAGACGACCGAAACCGACTGCATGTCGAGCAGCCCAGCCGCATCGCGGTGCAGCTCGCGATAGGCTGGCTGGGAAACGCCAAGAAACGACGATTTGAGCCTCAGCGGGTTCAAGAGGTGCACAAGACTGTTCACCGATGAACGGGATTCGAACAGCGGATAAAGCGCCAGCAGCGCCTGCACTTGCGGTGCAAAACCGGCCATCGGCATGAAGCATATACCATGTGCTCTCAGCGCGCCTTCCGCCATTTCATGCGATGTGGCAATGGGCAGATTGATCGCTTCCGCCGCAATCTCCAACTTGCCTGCCAATTCACCCACACCACAACTGCCATGCATGAGCACCGGATAACCGGCGCGCGCGACAAGCAATGCAGCCAGCATGAACCATGGCGACTGCGCGGAATTCGGAGACAGATAGGCAGGCCAGTCAAGTGCTGGCGTGTTGATGCTGGCATCGGAAGCGTAGAACTTGCCCGACGCCAGCGCCATGCCTGCAAGCTCCGGCGCGGTCAGTCCGCGGTAATGGATCAAGCGCAGAAGCGCGCTGATCTGCATCGGGTCAGCTTCACCAGCAAATATCGTCGTGAAGGCATCTTCGGCCTCGTGCGTTTCCAGCGGGCGGGTGTGCCCCACCTTGCGTCCAACGACGGCAATATACTTGGCAAGTCGCCGTGTCGGATCGTTTTCGCTCTGGATATCGGCAAACTGAGCGGCGGTATATTCCGCCGACGGATGGTTCTCCAAGTCCGTCACCTTGCGGATGGTCAATGGCGGCGGCGGCGCGATGGCGCTGCGGTTCCACCCGTGGTGGCCGGTGCAGGCCGACACATGCGCGTTTTCAGAACCGGGCTTCATCAAGGCGTCCGCTTCATTGGCCAGACGGCGCAAGCGCCCGCGCAGAGCTTCAGCCTTCGGCGTGGCGATCATGGCGCGACCGGAGCGGACAAAGATCGGATCGTCGAAATGTTCGCGAATCTGTCCAAGCAGGCGACTCATGGCGGGAATACTCAATCCCATCTGCTTGGCCGCGCCGCCGACGCTGCCTTCCACAAGAAGCGCATCAAGCGCAATCAGCAGTCGCAATTGGCCAAGACGGAGATTTGCACCGTCATTTTCGGCCTTTTCTGCTGGTTTTGCACTCATGGTCCGCTTGTCCGTCATATTCGATGTCTGCCTCGCCAGTTGCGTTTTCTGAAACTTGGAATTCTTCTAAAACATGAAGATTGACGTCATCTTATTGACATACATAAGGAGAGTAGAAAACTCAACTTTAGACGATGGTGAAAAATGACGAGCTTGTTTTGGGGCTTGTGCGTCATTGGCGCACAAAGCAGGCACACGACCAATAAGCAATTGATCCGTGGGGCGATTCTTGCAGGAACATGTCTTTCGACGGTCTTGCTCGCCGGACCAACAGCTTCATTCGCACAAGCAGCCGGGGCAGCGGCTGAAACGGAAGAAACCGAAGCCCAGAAGAAAAAGGCAGCGGAGAGCGAACAGGATGCCGGCGTCGCATCCGACGGCACGGTCAAGCTGAACCAGATCGTGGTGACGGCGACAGGCTTTGAGCAGAACATCACCGATGCCCCCGCCAGCATCACCGTCGTACCGGGCGAAGAGCTTGAAAAGGGCGCCTATCGCGACCTGACCGACGCCTTGAAGGACGTGCAGGGTGTGGCCGTGACCGGCCCTGCCGCAGAACGCGATATTTTTATTCGTGGCCTTCCCGGCTCCTACACGCTGCTGCTCGTTGACGGCAAGCGCCAGAGCACCCGCGATGCCCGCACCAACGGCAATTCGGGCTTCGAGCAAAGCTTCCTTCCGCCTGCAAACGCGATCGAGCGCATCGAAGTCATCCGTGGCCCGATGTCTTCGCTCTACGGTTCAGATGCGATGGGCGGCGTCATCAACGTCATCACCAAGAAAGTGTCGGACAAGTGGAGCGGCTCGTTCACGGTGGACGGCATCGCCCAGCAGCACTCCAAGTTCGGTAACTCGCTTCAGGGTTCCTATTACATAACGGGTCCGCTGGTGCCGAACCTTGTCGGCGTGCAGCTCTGGGGACGCGGCCTGAAGCGCCAGGAAGACAAGATCGTCAGCGGCTCGCCCGAGCAGCAGGATGTCGATATTACGGGTCGCATCACCTGGACCCCGAACAAGGATCACGACGTTCAGCTGGAACTGGGCAAGACGCGTCTGCGCCGCGACAGCACGGTCGGCAATACGACGGAGAAGACCGCCTCAGCTGTCGATTCCTACAACTATAATGACCGCGACCATTGGTCGATCAGCCATACCGGCCGCTGGGGCCCGACGACGTCGGAGTTCTCCTTCATGCAGGAATGGTCCGAGCGGACCAACTTCAACTGGAGCAATGCGTCCAAGAGCTATGTCGAAAATCTCCGCTCTCCGCATGTGAAGAACTCGGTCCTCGACGGCAAATTCACCACGCCATTCGAACTTTACGGCGCACACACGCTCGTCACCGGCGGCCAGTTCATGGATACGGTTCTCACCGACCAGAATCCGGGACGCCGTACGGGTCTGGACGAAGAATTCAGCGTGCGCCAATGGGCGCTCTTCGCCGAAGACGAATGGTGGCTGACGCCCGATTTCTCGCTGACCGGCGGTCTGCGCATGGATGATCACGAGGTCTATGGTTCGCATCTCAGCCCGCGCGGTTATGCGGTGTGGCACGCGACCGACCAGATCACCTTCAAGGGCGGCATTTCGACCGGCTTCAAGGCCCCCGATATCCGCACCATCGCGCCGGGTTATGCCTATACGACGGGCGGCGCCGGTTGCTCTTACGGTCCAACCGGCACGTGCGGCGTCATTATCGGCGATCCAAATCTGGAGCCTGAAAAGAGCACCAGCTACGAAGCCAGCGTGTTGTGGGACAACCAGTCCGGCCTTCGTCTGGGCGCCACGTACTTCTACACGGATTTCAAGGACAAGATTTCCAACGCACTCGTCACCGATGCCGATGGCAATCCGGCCCGCTGGAGCGAAGATCCGAACTACCGTCTGTGGTACGCCTTCAATATCGATGAAGCTGTCATGCAGGGCGTTGAGCTGACCTTCAACTGGGAAGCGACCGACACGATCACCCTTCGCGGTAACTACACCTATACGGATTCTGAGCAGAAGACCGGCGCCTATGAAGGCCTTCCGCTGGCCCGCACGCCCAAGCATATGGCGAGCCTGCGCGGCGACTGGATCACCCCGGTTGACGGGCTCAAGGCATGGGCTGCCGCCAACTATCATGGCGAGGAAACCAATGCCGGCGCTCGTATCGGATCGGCTGGAACACCGATCTATGCAGCGGACGGAAAGACCGTTCTGGCACGCAAATATAAGCCATATGCGACGGTCGATCTCGGCGGGTCCTATGACTTCAGCGAGAACGTCACCTTCAATGCAGCTGTCTACAACATCTTCGACAAGCAGATCGATGTCGACGAGTTCAACACGGTTGTCGACGGTCGCCGCCTTTGGGTCAGCATGACCTCCCGCTTCTGATCTGACGCAGTATGACGCCAGCCGTTCGTTAGGCTGGCGTCATTTTTTCGATTGAATGGATGCTCGATGAGCGCTCTGAAAAACATAAAGACGAAGATGTGCCTGATGCTCGGCAGCATTCTTTTTGCCTCCACGGCCCAGGCAGCGGAACCGGTGCGCGCTTTCTTCGATATGGAAGCCAACGGCATTTCCTATCGCATTTTCACCGCAGCGCCTGCCGAGGCGGCTCCCGAGGGTGGCTATCCCGTCATCTACATGGTCGACGGCAACCGCATGTTGCCGCTTGCCGCTGCAGAAATGGGCAAGAATACAGAGCTGAAAGCCGTTCTGGTGGGTATCGGTTATCCGACCGATGTTCCGGAAGAAATCGTGCGTCTGCGCTATTTCGACCTGACCTCGGCGACCAGTGAACAGTTGACGCCAGATCCGGCCAACCAGCCAAAGACCGGCGGTCGCGATGCCTTCTTTGCCTTTATCGAAGGACAGGTGAAGCCCGAAATCGAAAAGCGTTTCGCCATCGACAAGCGCAAGCAGGCTCTGTTCGGCCATTCGCTGGGCGGGCTGTTCACGCTGTATGCGCTGTTCAATCACACCGATTCCTTCCAGAGCTACAGCGCTGCCGATCCGTCGATCTGGTGGGATGGTCACTCGATCCTGTCGGAGAAGGATCGCTTCATTGCAGCGTTCAAATCGGCTCCGCAGCCGCTGCGTCTGCTGATGGAAACCTCCGGCAAGCGTGGATCAAGGCCCGGTCAATCGACGGAAGACATTCAGCGCATGCGCAAGCTGCGCGGCGGACCTTCGGGCGTGGATGTCTACAAGGAACTGGAGCAGCTGCCGCAATTGGAAACAGCGTTCCACCGCTTCGCCAATGAGGGTCACGGTTCGATGATTCCGCTGACGGTGAAGGACAGTCTGGATTTCATTCTGCTCGACCGGAAGCCCGAACACACAGACAATTGAGCGTTTTTTATCCGTCGGGCTTTGACCTGCGGAAAACTGGACTATAAAGCACAGGATTGACGAAAGGATTGTGCATCATGATGAATTTCGGCCAACATGTCGCCCGCCTCTGTGGCGCAGCCGTCATGGCTCTTTCTCTGGCATCCGCCGCCAGCGCTGCCGACATTACCGTCAAGCATGCGCAGGGTGAAACGGCAGTACCTGCTTCCCCGGCCAAGGTAATCGTGCTCGATCTCGCGTCGCTGGACAATCTCGACCGCCTCGGCGTCAAGGTTTCGGGCGTGCCGACACTGGTCACCGCCCCGGACTTCCTCAAGAAGTACCAGTCCGACGATTATCCGAAAGTCAGCACGCTGTTCGAACCCGACTACGAAGCCATCAATGCCGCCGAGCCGGATCTCATCATTGTCGGCGGTCGTTCGGCAGCCAAATATCCGGAACTCGCAAAGATTGCTCCGACCATCGATCTGACGGTTTCTGCAAAAGACCTCATCGGCGGCACCGAAGCCAATGTTGAAAAGCTCGGCCAGATCTTCGGCAAGGAAGCGGAAGCCAAGGCTGAAATCGAAAAGCTCAACGCCGATGTCGCCGCGCTGAAGCAGAAGACCGCTGGCAAGGGCACAGGTCTTCTGATCCTCACCACCGGCGGCAAGATGAGCGCCTATGGTCCCGGCTCGCGCTTTGGCATGCTGCATGACGCCTATGGCGTGACGCCTGCCGCAGCCGACCTGACGACCAAAGGCAATCATGGCCAGCCGATCAGCCAGGAATTCATTCTCAAGACCAACCCTGACTGGTTGTTCGTGATCGACCGCGACGCCGCCATCGGTCGCGAGGGCAATTCCGCGAAGCAGGTTCTGGACAATGATCTTGTTCGCCAGACCACCGCAGCGAAGAAAGACCAGATCGTCTATCTGAAGTCGCAGAACTGGTATCTCGTCGGCGGCGGCCTCAATGGCCTGCATGGCACCATCGACCAATTGTCGGAAGTCTTCGACAAGGCAAAGTAAAAGTCAGGCACTTTCTGACCCAGTCACCCGGGCTGTCCGCCATGCCGGACAGCCCGATGCATGACAAGGCAAGAGAACAGGACAAAGCGTGAAGGGACTAGCCGCAGCCATTGTTGTTGTCGCCGTGCTTGCTGTCATCAGCCTGTTTATCGGGGTCGGCGACGTTTCACTGCATGCACTGATTTACCCCGGTGAAAGCGCGAGCGACAGTCCCGGCAGTGCGCTTGAACTGCTGCTTGTCAGCCGCATTCCGCGCACCATCGCCATTGTGCTGGCGGGCATGTCGATGGCCGTTGCAGGCATGATCATGCAGATGCTGACCCGCAATCGTTTCGTCGAGCCTTCGACGGCGGGAACCGTCGAATCCGCCAGTCTCGGCATTCTTCTTGTCATTCTTTTCGCGCCGGAAGCGCCGGTCTTCGTCAAGATGCTGGTCGCTTCGGTAACCGCAGTGGCCGGAACGGCACTGTTTCTCCGCATCCTGCACAGTATCCCGCTTCGCTCCGTGCTGGTCGTCCCGCTCGTTGGCATCATGCTCGGCGGGGTTATCAGCGCCATCACCACTTTCATCGCCTATCGCTTCGATCTCTTGCAATCGCTGAATTCGTGGACGACTGGCGATTTTTCCGGTGTGCTGCGCGGACGCTACGAATTGCTGTGGATCGCATTTGCCCTCACCGTCGTCGCCTATATCGCCGCCGACCGGTTTACAGTTGCGGGACTGGGCGAAGACTTCACCACCAATCTTGGCCTCAACTATCGCCGCGTGGTGACGCTCGGCCTTGTCATCGTATCGATGGTCAGCGCATCGGTGGTCGTCACGGTCGGCATGATTCCGTTTCTCGGTCTGATCGTGCCCAATGTCGTCAGCATGTTCATCGGCGACAATATGCGCCGCGCCTTGCCGTGGATCGCAGTTCTCGGCGCGGGCCTGGTGCTCGCCTGCGATATCGCCGGTCGCCTGATCCGCTTTCCCTATGAGATCCCCATCGGGACGATGATGGGCGTCGTGGGCAGCGTCATCTTCCTTTATCTCCTGTTGCGGCGGGGTTCGCGCCTTGCTTAGACGTCCCGCGATCCTCATCCCCGTTCTAGGCGTGATTGCCCTTCTTGCCGCCATCGCCTTTATGACGATCGGTGCAAAGGGCAGCTGGTCTTTCATCCTGTCCTTCCGCGGCACAAAACTGGCCGCCATGGTGCTGGTGGCTTATTCCATTGCAGTATCGACCGTGCTGTTTCAGACCGTCACCAACAATCGCATTCTGACGCCGTCCATCATGGGCTTCGATGCGCTCTATATTCTGATCCAGACCGTCATCGTGTTTTTCTTCGGGGCGGTGCATATCGACTGGATCGGGCCGAACATGCGCTTCATCACTGAAACGGTGGTGATGGTGCTGTTTGCGGGTTCGCTCTATTACTGGCTGTTTTCAGGCGCGGCGCGCAGCCTGCATCTGGTGATGCTGGTCGGCATTATATGCGGCGTGTTCTTCCGCAGCCTGTCCAATCTCATGCAGCGGATGCTAGATCCGGACCTTTTCGCTGTCTTGCAGGACCGCTTCTTTGCCAGTTTCAACACGATCAACGCCGATATTCTGACGCTCTCGGCGATTATCGTCGCTGCCGTGTCGCTCTATGGCTGGCGGCTGTTACATGTCTTTGACGTGCTGGCGCTCGGACGCGAGCCTGCCATCAATCTTGGCGTCGATCATCGCCGTGTGGTGCGGCTCATCCTGCTGATGGTCACGGTGCTTGTCGCTGTTTCGACCGCGCTCGTCGGACCAATCACCTTCTTCGGCCTGCTTGTTGCCAATCTCGCCTATATGCTTGCCGGCACGGGGAAACATCGCGTCGTTCTGCCGATTGCCGTTCTTCTGGCCATCATTTGCATTGTCGGTGGCCAGACCATTCTCGAACGGGCCTTTGCCTTCAATACCGCGCTCAGCGTCATCATCGAATTCCTGGGCGGTCTCGTCTTCATTATCCTTCTTGTCAGGGGAAATGCACGTTGATCGAAATAAGCCAAGTCAGCAAATCCTATAGCGGCGCGCTTGTCGTCGATGACGTGTCCCTGCGCTTAACCGCGGGCGGAGTGACATCGATCATCGGCCCCAATGGCGCTGGCAAATCGACGCTGCTTTCCATGATCAGCCGCCTTTTGCCGATGGACAAGGGCCGCGTGACCGTGGACGGTCTCGATGTCACCACCACATCGGGCGATGTGCTGGCAAAACGACTGTCGATTCTGCGACAGGAAAACGCCATCAATTCACGCCTGACCGTGCGCGACCTCGTGACATTCGGGCGCTATCCCTATTCCAAAGGCCGACCGAACAGCGAAGACCGCAAGCATGTGGAACAGGCCATCGGTTATCTTGGCCTTGAAAGCTTAAGCGAGCGCTTTCTGGATGAACTGTCCGGCGGTCAACGTCAGCGCGCCTTTGTGGCAATGGTGCTCTGTCAGGATACGGACTATGTGCTTCTTGATGAGCCACTCAATAATCTCGATATGAAACACGCGGCATCGATGATGAAACTGCTGCGCCGCGCTGCCGATGAGCTTGGCAAGACGGTCGTGCTGGTGCTGCATGATATCAACTTCGCGTCGTGCTATTCCAACCATATCGTTGCCATGCGCAATGGCAAGGTCGCCCATCAGGGAACGCCGGACGAACTGATCCATCCGGAAATTCTGAGCGACATTTACGATATGGAGATCGCGGTTGAAATCATCGGCGGGAAGCGGATCGGAGTCTATTACCTGTAAATAGACTATCTATTCGCTCGATTTCGTGCAAAAGCATGCGCAACCAGCCATTGGCGACTATCGGTGGAGTGTTCATGCTGACGAAGAAGGGCAAATATGGTTTGAAAGCGCTGGCGCATCTTGCCTTGCTTGAACCCGGCGAAAGCGCTTTCGTCGCCGAGATTGCTTCCAAGAACAATATCTCCAAGAAATTTCTCGACGCCATTCTTCTGGAACTGCGCAACGATGGCATCCTGCGCTCCAAGAAAGGCCCCGGCGGCGGCTATAGCCTTTCCAAACCGGCAGCCGATGTCACGATAGGCCAGGTGGTCCGCGTTCTCGACGGACCGCTCGCACCCATCCGCTGCGCAAGCCGCATGGCCTATCAGCCCTGCGAAGACTGTGAAGATCACCGCGCCTGTCAGGTGCGCCGGTCGATGCTGCTCGTGCGCGAAGCCATCGCTGGTGTTCTCGACACAATGACACTGGAACAATTCGCGCGTAACGGTGGCCTCGAAGACGACAGCACCGCGCCGGAGTGGGCCAGGTTAAGCGCCTGACAACAGGTCCAGCAGCCGGTAGCCGCCATTGTGATAGACCAGCGGCTCGCCGCCACCTGCCACGATTTTCAGAACACGACCGATGATAATGGCATGGGTGTGCCGCTCGATGACGTCTTCGACGGCGCAATCGACGGCGGCCAGAGCGCCTGTCAGCGCCAGTGCACCGCTTTCCAGCGTGTACCATTCCGCATCGGCATAACGCGCAACGCCCTTGATACCATCCTTGCCCGCGAAGCGGTCCGCAATCGGCTGCTGTGCAGCCGACAGCACATTGACGCAGAAATGGTTATGGCGGCTGATAGCAGGCCAGACCGACGAACCGCGATTGATGTTGACGATGATCGTCGGCGGATCAACCGAAAGTGCGGTCGCGGAGGTAACGGTCGCACCGGTGCGCCCATCGCCAAAGCCGGCGGTAACAACGCTGACGCCGCCAGCCAATTGCCGCATTGCAGCCTTCAGCTCATCGGGTGAAACAGCGATATCCGCTGTATCTTCCACCAGTCTCAACGCTTTTTCGCCCATGCTTGCCACCATCATTTCATTGCGGTCATCGCCTGTCCGATTGACCGGCCAGACGTGAAGGAATGGTGTCACGCTAAGCCGCAGCGTTCAAAGCCGACGACTGCCTTCTCACCCCGAATAGGGAAAGCATTTTCTATTTTCTACAAAACGAATGGAATTAATCCGCTCGCAGCGCAATCAGCGTTGCGTTCTTTTTGTATGATGCTCGGCGAGATAGGCCCGGTCGTCCTGCGTTGAAAACAGTACGGAAAAGACGATGCCGATACCCGCACCGAGCAATGTGTCCAGCACCCGCTCCGACACCATATCAACCCCGTCCAGACCGGGCGCAGCGATATAGGTCATCAGCAACGCCATAGGCGTGACCAGAATTTGCCCCAGAGCATAATTGGAGCCGATGATCACTTCAGTTGCGAATTGCAGAAGCGCCAGTATCGCAATCAGCGTCCATATGGACGGGGCATGTGTCAGGATCATCCAGGCAACGACCGCGCCCAGAAGCGTGCCGACCATACGCTGCAAGGCGCGGTTCATATTGATATGCAAATGCGCGCCCTGCATCACGGCAACAGCGCCCATGGCCGCCCAGGCCGGGTGCGCCACACCCATCGCGAAGACGGCAAAGGCGGCCACGCCCGCGCCGAAGGCCACGCGCGTGGCCGCGATCAACCGGTGACGGACCGGCCGCAACGGTTCGGCAGGGAAAGGCTTGTCCGGGCTGGCCTTATGGCGGAAATATTCCGTCAGCATGCAGATCAAGCAGGCCAGCAGCGCAACAAGTGCAGTTGCAGCTGTGCGTTCCATGGTCTGCTGCACGGTGACAGAATGGCTCATCGATGCACCGGCTGCGAAAATGAAAATCAACGCTCCGGGAGGGCCAAACTTTCCGGTGGTGGTCACGAAACAGAAGACGCCGCACAGAATGGCCAGCAGCATCAGCTGCACGGCCAGCGGCGCGCCCGCTGCGGCGACCAGCGACATGCTGAGCACGGCCAATGTCTGACAGATCGCGCATAGCAGCACGACACGGTTGCGGCTTGCCTGCGGTGCGAAGCGTCCAAACAGAGCAACCAGAGCGCCAAGCGAAGCAAAGCCGATCAGGTGCGACCACGGCGAGAGATAGACGAGCGGCAGGGCGATGACTGCCGTGGCTGCCGACTGAAGCCCCGCGAGCGACGAATTGCGAATGGAAGGCTGCTGCGAAAGCGCAATGCTCTCCTGAAACTGTTGCCGCTTCAAAAGCTGGCGTGCGGCGTCCAGCCTGCGGGCCGACTCCGCCATGGAGGTTTCAGTGCTCATTCTCCGGTTTCCTGTGCGCGTCTCAGCTGGTTGGCCGCGAGGCGCTTCTCGATAGAGTCAAAATGGTCAAGCATGGCAGCCAGATCCGCATCGGAAATATCCGCCAGCATGTCTTCCTCACCCTTGGCCAGTTCGCGCCGGATTTCGGCCACCCGCTGCTCCCCCTTCGGCGTGAGGAAGATCAACCGCGCGCGGTTGTCGTTCTCATCGACCCGGCGTTCGACCAGTTCCTGACGACACAAAATGTCGAGAAGTCGCACAAGGCTCGACCCGTCGATGCCGACCAGTGCGGCGAGTTCCTTCTGCGTCACGCCACCCCCGGTGGCCTGAAGATGAATCAGCGGCACCCAGGTGGCATCGGACAGCCCCGCTTCGGCAAGCCGCGCGTCAAGCGCACGCCGCCAGCGCCGGGCAAGCAACGAAAAGCGGATCCCGAACTGGGATCGTGGAGAAAATGAATTGGATTGCATAGCTGCAATAGAGCATGAATTAATTTGGTTTGCAATTCAAATTAATTCAGTTGAAACGAATTTCACCATCGGAATTCTCATGTCGAAATTTTTCGGATAGCGCTTTCGGGACGAGCTGCCTATCATCAATCAATACTTCACCCGAAGGCGCGGAAATTAACCGACGGGCTGCAATACCGAAACATCTCCCCGCACGAAGGAAACAAAGACAGCAACCATGGCAGCTCTCGTGTCGTCGGAAAATGGAGTGGGTCAGAAGGCAGCGCGCTTTCTTGGTCTGATACTCATCGCCATTCTCGGCTATAGTTTCTGGCTCAATGAAAGCTGGCTGACGCTCTGCGCTGGACTGGCTATTTTCCTGTTCGGCATGCAATGTCTTGAAGAAGGCTTGCGCAATCTGGCAGGCAGCGCCTTGGAACGCATGCTGGCGCGCGGTACGTCCACCTCGTGGAAAAGTCTGCTGGTCGGGCTGGTCGGCGCAACGGTGATGCAATCGAGCACGCTTGTTTCGCTGATGACCATCGCCTTCATTACCACCGGCCTCATCTCACTCGCCGCGGGCATATCCATCATCTTCGGCGCAAATTTGGGCTCGGCAACCGGAATATGGCTGCTGTCGCTGGCCGGACAAAATTTCAGCCTGTCGTCGCTGGCGCTGCCGCTGATGGTGTTCGGCGTGCTGGCGAGTTTCTTCGGCCCGAAAATCAAGGCCATCGGGCGCATTCTGCTCGGCATCGCCTTCATTTTCCTCGGCATTGACGGCATCAAGCAGGGGTTTTCCGTCGTCACCGAAAATTTCGATCTCGCCCAATACAGGATCGACGGCTGGCTTGGTCAGGTCATCTTCGCAGGTATCGGCCTCGTGCTGACCCTACTGCTGCAATCGACCCATGCGACCCTGATGCTAACGCTTGCAGCACTTGGTCTGGGGCAAGTCGATCTCTGGCAATCGGCTGCGATCGCCATCGGGGCCAATGTCGGCAGCAGCGTCACCACCGGCATTGCCGGTGCACTCGGCGGCAACCGCAGCGGTCAGCGGCTTGCGCTGGCGCATGTGATTTTCAATGTCATCACCGCCTGTATTTCGCTGATCCTGATGGGCATGCTGGTTCGCCTTGCGGTATGGCTTTCGCAGGCAATGGGCGTCGGTGACAATCAGCTAATCCAGCTCGCGATCTTCAACAGCGAGTTCAACATTTTGGGCGTGCTGATCTTCTGGCCTGCCCTTGTCCCGTTCACCCGGTTTCTGGAACGCGTGCTGCCGGACAGGCCGGAGCCGCGTGTTCTCATTCCGGCAGGCTCGCCTGATCTTCCTGAAAACGCGCTGCGCGCCCGTTACCTCGACAAGTCGGCGCTCAGTTCGCCCGAAACAGCTGCGCAGGCGCTCGTGCATGAGTTGCAGCATCTTGGCCGCCTGAGCGTCGAGGTTATCTGCCACGCGCTCTATCTGCCGGTCAGCGAAATCAATCGCGCCAGGCATGATGAGGCCATCATGCGCGCCGCCCCCGACGTCGATTATGTCGATGCCGATCTGCTCTATCGGCTCTATATCAAGGGCGTCTATGGCGACATATTGAGCTTCATCGGCAAGGTCGATCCCGGGAACAACGCGGACCAGCAGAATTTCTGGATGACCGGTCAGGTCATCGCGCTGCAAATGGCGGAAATCGTCAAGGACGCCAAGCATCTCCAGAAGAATCTCGGCTTCTATCTCCGGCAGACCAATTCACCGGCACGGGACGCCTATGTGGAACTGCGCGAACATTTGGTCAATGTGCTGCATGAGGTCCGCGTGCTGAGCCGCGCCGATGCCGCCAGCGACAAATGGGACGCCCACCAGCAGGCTTTCATCGAGAAGGTCAAAGACTTCGAGCGCGACTTCGGCGCAAAGCTGTTCGAGGCGAACCGGCAGGAGAAAGTCAGCGGCTTGCAGCTCAGCTCGCTTCTCAACGATCTTGGCTATGCCAGACGCATCGCAAACGGGCTCAACACGCTTCTGACCATCCGCAAGCGGTCGCTCAACGACCCGCTGCACAATCTCTCCGACCTCTTCGAGGAAGACACACCGCTGGTTCAGATATAACGAAACGCCGCCTTTCAGGCGGCGCGAATATCCAGACCGCCATTTTCGACGATGAAATCGATCACCTCCTGCACACCCTGGCCACGATGCAGATCGGTGAAACCAAAAGGACGTTTGCCACGCATGCGTGCCGCGTCACCTTCCATCACCTCCAGGTCGACATGCACATAGGGCGCAAGATCGCTCTTGTTGATGACCAGAAAGTCCGACCGCGTGATACCCGGCCCGCCCTTGCGGGGGATTTCCTCACCCTGACAGACGGAGATGACATAAAGCGTCAGATCAGCCAGATCTGGCGAGAAGGTCGCCGCCAGATTATCGCCGCCGGATTCGATGAACACGATATCCAGATCGGGAAAGCGCCGGTTCATCTCGGCAATAGCCTGAAGATTGATCGACGCATCCTCGCGGATTGCCGTATGCGGGCAGCCGCCGGTTTCCACGCCCATGATGCGGTCTTCCGACAACGCCTGATGGCGCGCCAGAATATAGGCGTCTTCCTGCGTATAGATATCGTTGGTGATGACGGCGACCGAATATGTGTCGCGCAGCGCCTTGCAGAGCTTTTCAGTCAGCGTCGTCTTGCCGGAGCCGACCGGCCCGCCAATTCCAATTCTGAGCGGTCCATTCTTCTGTGTCATGAGCGAAAAAGCCTCGAATGCTGTGTTTCATGTTTCATGGCCATGATATCGGCGATGAAAGTCGCCGAACCAAGGTCATCCAGACTGGACTGTCCGGCGCGCAAGGCGGTTTCCGCCAGCGTGGTTTCCAGTGTGGCCATGGTGGAAGTCACGCCGCGTTGCCCCGTGACCGACAGGCGGATCGACGCCTGCAACAGATTGATGCAGAAAGCCTGCAGGAAGGCAGCCAGTGTTGAGTCGGGCGGAACGCCATGCGCCCCTGCCACTGCGCCGACCGCCACCGGATAAGCACAGTCGCCCGGCAACTGATCGAAAACCGGCGACTGCCAGCTGCGCGCAGCGGACAGGAATGCTCCGCCTTGTAGCATGGTTTCCATATGTCGTTCCCGCGAACCTGCCAGCGCCTCCGCCAGATCGGCAATCTCGCGCAAATCCTCGCCCGCCATCACCCGCCGCCAGCTTGCTGCGCACAGGACCGCATCGTTCCAGCCGGAACCACGTGTGACGAGCCAGTACAGCCAGTCCTTCAGCTCCGCGGCATCGGTGACGAAGCCGTCATGCACCGCCCGTTCCAGCCCGTGACTATAGCTGAACGAGCCGACCGGAAAGACCGGCGACAGCCACGCCATCAACCGCAAAAGAGCGGTGTTGGGGTCAGTCGTGATGGTGGTGGTGATGGTCATGGTCGTGCGTGTGGTGATGGTGCCCGTGATCGTGCTCATGTTGCGAATGACCACCCGAATAGGCCCCGCGCAGTGGGCTGAAAATCGCGACCACATTGGTCACGGTTGCGCCCAGCCCTTCCAGCATCGCCTTGATGACGTGATCGCGCAGAATGAAGATGCGGTCTGTTTCGATCTGCGCCGCCAGATGACGATTGCCGATATGCCACGCAAGCTGCGCAATATGCAGCGGGTCGCGCCCGTGGATTTCATAAAGCTCTTCACTGGCGGCGCGGATTTCAATCTCGCGCCCATCGTCCAGAACAAGCCGGTCGCCATGCTCCAGCACCACCGGATCGGCAAAATCGGCAAGCACCTTCTCGCCATTATCGAGCGTGATTGCCTTGCGGCGCAGATGGCGCTCGTCACGCTCCAGCACGGCATGCGCTGCCGGGACAGCGTCGATCACTTCATGTGCGCGGATGATGTCTACTGCTCGAAACATTTTCTACCTCAGTTCTCAGAACAGGAAATAACGCTGCGCCATTGGCACCACGTCCACCGGTTCGCATGTCAGAAGCTCGCCATCGGCGCGCACTTCATAGGTTTCCGGGTCAACTTCCATTTGCGGCATGGCATTGTTGAGGATCATCGACTGCTTGCCGATGCCGCCCCGCGTATTGACGACCGCTGCCATCTGCTTGTCGACGCCCAGCCTCTCACGCAAGCCGCCATCGATTGCCGCCTGCGAAACGAAGGTGATCGAAGTGTTGGTCCGCGCCTTGCCAAAGGAGCCGAACATCGGGCGGTAATGCATCGGCTGCGGCGTCGGGATGGAACCGTTCGGATCGCCCATCGGAGCCGTCGCAATCCAGCCGCCAAGCAAAACCATATCCGGTTTGACGCCAAAGAAGGCCGGGTTCCACAAGACCAGATCGCCACGTTTTCCGACTTCAATCGAACCGATCTCATGCGACATGCCATGGGCAATGGCCGGATTGATGGTATATTTCGCCACATAGCGCCGGGCGCGGTAATTGTCATTGCCCGGCTTGTCATCCGGCAGGCTGCCGCGCTGGCGCTTCATCTTGTCCGCCGTCTGCCAGCAGCGGATGATCATTTCGCCAACGCGGCCCATGGCCTGACTATCGGACGAAATGATCGAGAAAGCGCCCATATCATGCAGGATGTCTTCGGCAGCAATGGTTTCCTTGCGGATACGGCTTTCCGCAAAGGCGATATCTTCGGGAATGGCCGGTGACAGGTGGTGGCAGACCATCAGCATGTCGAGATGTTCCGCGACCGTATTGATCGTATAGGGCCGCGTCGGATTGGTCGACGCGGGCAGAACATTCGGATACTGGCAGACGCGGATAATATCCGGCGCATGCCCCCCGCCCGCACCTTCGGTATGGAAAGAGTGGATCGTCCGCCCCTTGAAGGCATTGAGCGTATCTTCCACGAAGCCGCTTTCATTGAGCGTATCGGTGTGGATCGCCACCTGCACGTCGAAATGGTCAGCAACAGACAAGCAGTTGTCGATAGCCGCAGGCGTCGTGCCCCAATCTTCATGCAGCTTGAGGCCGCAAGCGCCTGCCAGAACCATTTCCTCCAGCGGACCCGGCAATGAAGCATTACCCTTGCCGAACACGCCGAAATTCATCGCCATACCGTCAAAGGATTCAATCAGCCGCGCAATGTGCCATGGCCCCGGCGTGCAGGTTGTCGCCAGCGTGCCATGCGCGGGGCCGGTGCCGCCGCCCACCATGCAGGTGATGCCCGCATTCAGCGCCTCATCCACCTGCTGCGGCGAAATGAAATGAATATGCGAGTCGATGCCGCCCGCCGTGACGATCTTGCCCTCGCCAGCAATAATTTCGGTACCCGGGCCGATGATGATCGTGACGCCCGGCTGCGTGTCAGGATTGCCCGCCTTGCCGATGCCCGCAATGCGCCCATCGCGCAGACCGATATCAGCCTTGTAGATGCCGGTGTGATCCAGAATGAGCGCATTGGTGATGACCGTATCGACGGAACCTTGCGCCCGCGAAAGCTGGCTTTGGCCCATGCCATCGCGGATAACCTTGCCGCCCCCGAATTTGACCTCCTCGCCATAGGTGGTGAGATCGTGCTCGACCTCAATGACGAGTTCCGTATCGGCAAGGCGCACCTTGTCGCCGGTGGTCGGGCCGAACATCTGCGCATAGGTGGCGCGACTGATCTTGGCTGGCATGAAATTCTCCGTCGGCGCTGGCGACTTGTTTTTACGCATTATCCTGCGCAAAACCGCTACGCACTTTTGCTGAAAATGCTTAGAGCTTACCCATGATTTTCTGGCGGAACCCGTAGACCTCACGCTTGCCGCCAAGCGGAACCAGCGTCACATCGCGTTCCTGTCCCGGCTCGAAGCGCACGGCGGTGCCAGCGGCAATATCCAGCCTGCAACCGCGCGCTTTTTGCCGGTCGAACGACAGCGCCGCATTCGCCTCGTAGAAATGATAATGGCTGCCAACCTGGATCGGCCGGTCGCCGGTATTGGCGACCTTGATCGTGACGGTGGGCTGCCCCTCATTAAGCTCTATTTCGCCATCAAGCGTGAAGATTTCGCCGGGGATCATGGTGCACCTCAACCAGCCATCAGCATCAGACCGCCGAGCGCCGTAGCGCCGCCAGCGACGCGCAGCGCAAGGCGTCCGCTTGGACCAGCGGCCAGACGGCCAACGCCAAGACCGATGGCGATGCCCGCCGCGTGGAGCAGAGCCGTGGCCAGCGCAAAGCCTGCCGCATAATCAAAGAACGCCGCAGCGCCGATTTCACCGCCATGCGCATGACCGTGAAAGAAAGCGAAGAAACCGGCAATCGCCGCGCCCACAACGGGAGAGACAGGCAGCGCCAGTGCAACGAGAAAGCCAAGCACGACCACTGAAGCCAGGATCACCGGCTCGACGAAAGGCAGCGGCATTCCGATGAGTGCCGCCAAAAAGCCCAGCAGCATGACGCCGACAAAAGCCGCAGGCACGATGAAAAGTGCTCGCCCGCCCAGCATCGTCGCCCAGAGACCGACGGCAACCATTGCCAGAATATGATCCGCACCGAAAAGCGGATGCGAGAAACCGGCAGCAAACGAACCGTGCTCGGCGGGATTGAGATGGGCAAAAGCCGGGCTTGCAATGAGCGCAAAACCTGCTGCCGTCAGAACCGTCATCTTCTTCATCTTGCACCTTTTTAAAAAACTGAAATTCAAAATCAGCGGATCGGCTCGTGCACCGTGACGAGCTTGGTTCCATCCGGAAATGTCGCCTCGACCTGAATGTCGTGGATCATTTCGGCAACGCCCGCCATCACCTGTTCGCGCGTGATGACATGCGCGCCCGCTTCCATCAGGTCGGCTACAGTGCGCCCGTCCCGCGCACCCTCCACGACGAAGTCGCTGATCAGGGCGATGGCTTCCGGATGATTGAGCTTCACGCCGCGCTCCAGACGGCGACGGGCGACCATCGCCGCCATGGCGATCAACAGCTTGTCTTTTTCTCTGGGCGTCAAATTCATGACTTCGTTCCGAACCTTCTCAACAAACACGGCCCGGTGGCCGCAAATTCAAATTGACCAAACTTTAGGCAGTCCTGCCCTTCCATTGAGCAGCGCCAGCAAAGGAGCGAGGCGCTTGCGCAAGGCATAACTGTCCGGCGCATAGAGCCGCACGCCAAGTTTCGAGGCGCTGCCGACCTGCCAGACGCTGGCGCCGCCCTCGTCGCCGATGATGGCGCGCACGGCCTCCAGCTGCCTTTCGGCCTGCGCCGAAACCAGAAGCACCGTGGCAACGGCAAGCCCGCGATCCGCGACCGCTCTGGCCCGCAATTCAGCGGCAACATCAGGCCCAAGGCGGAACTCTTCCGCATGAACCAGACGCCCGCCGAGCCGCACCCGCCAGCGGTCGCTGAACGATGCCTGTTCGACCTCTTCACCCATGGCCAGACGTCCGAACACACTTGCCTCGACCAGCAGCACTTCCGCCCCTTCATCCATCTCGACATCCAGCTCCCGGGAGAGCACGGAGCGGTTGAACAAAATGGTCTCCTGCGGGAGCCATGCAAGACGCGTGCCTTTTTCCACCTTGATGTGTGTTTCGATGCGCGCTTCACCGCCGCCCGAGCGATAAATGCGCTCGCAGGCCTGCGTGGTGATAACGGCGGAAGCGCCTTCCTGCAGTTCCACATCCCAGCGCAGCCGGTCCCCGCCGGTCAATCCTCCGGATGTGTTGATCAGGATGGCTTCCAGCGGATCCTGCGCCACCTGCGGCATACGGATTTTGGCGGCGCCTTCCTGATAAAGCCGGGAAATGCGGGAGCGTCCGTCCTTGAAACGAACCGTCAGCCCGCCCACGCCATTGACGCGCTGCGAGGCAAGTTTTTCCAGATTACCCTTATCGATGGACATAAACGCTGCTTTCGAACCCCGCAGAACAAATCAGATTGCAGGCGAAAGTTACGGCAGGTCTTTCTCGGCGGAAAGCGGGCTCGAAAAAAATTTAGCGGGCCCGAGTGAGGCCACGACAGATTGCGGGTTCAAAACAGTGAATGCACGTAAAAATAAATATTATTATTGATATTCAATTTAAAATATATGCATTAATGTCAACTTATACACAAGAGTGTCAAGAAAGCTTCAAGTAACTGAGAAAAGCCTGTTACATTTGAGGCCTATTCCCCGCCCTCAGTTTTAGTCTGGCTGCCGGATTTCCAGCAGCCGCTACGGATCGGGGAAAACATGCTTATCAACCGTCGTCACGCTTTGGGTCTCATGGGCGCTGCCGCTGGCACGTTCATCATGCCGGGGATCGTCCGAGCCAATCAGCGCCGCTCGGTCACCGTCGCCGTTCAGAAGATCACCAACAACAACACGCTGGACATCTGGAACGAACAGTCGAATGTCGGCGAGCGCGTTTTCTTCCCGAACCTGTGGGAAGGTCTGATCCTGCGTGACTGGATGGGCAATCAGGGTCCGGTTCCGGGCCTCGCCACCGAATGGAAGCGCCTCGACGACAAGACCATCGAGCTGAAGCTGCGTCAGGGCGTGAAGTTTCACAATGGCGATGAACTGACCGCCGAAGACGTGGTCTTCTCCTTCTCCGACGAGCGTCTTTTTGCTGGCACCGAGCCTGCTGGCGGCAAGACGCTTTATGAAGCGAATTTCAAACCGCAGACGGAAAAAGAACTGCCTGCCGCCATTCCTGGCGTTTCACGTCGTCTCTGGCCAGCGCTGCGCGGCGTCGAGGCCGTCGACAAATATACCGTCCGCTTCCACAATGCGACGCCGGACGTCACGCTTGAAGGCCGCCTCTATGCCTTTGGCTCGCAGATCGCCAACAAGCGCGCCTGGGATGAAGCCAAGTCCTATGCCGAATGGGCGCGCAAGCCGGTCACAACCGGGCCTTACAAGGTCGCCAGCTACAAGCCGGATGTGGAACTCGTGCTTGAAGCTCACGACGAGTATTGGGGCGGCCAGCCGCCTCTGCAGCAGATCCGCTTTGTGGAAGTACCGGAAGTTGCAAGCCGTGTGAACGGCCTCATCTCCGGCCAGTATGATTTTGCCTGCGATCTGCCGCCAGACCAGATCGGCACCGTGACTGCCAATCCGGGCCTCGAAATCCAGAGCTCGACCATCTGGAACCACCGCATCACCGTGTTCAACACGCAGAACGAAATCCTGCGTAATCCGCTCGTGCGCCGCGCCATGACCCATTC
The DNA here is from genome assembly GCA_014138095.1 of Ochrobactrum sp. RH2CCR150. Lineage (GTDB taxonomy): Bacteria > Pseudomonadota > Alphaproteobacteria > Rhizobiales > Rhizobiaceae > Brucella > Brucella gambitense. The sequence continues at coordinate 47,422 of JACGXE010000020.1, read as the reverse complement.
GATCGACCGTCAGGCGATTGTGGATGCGCTGTGGGCCGGTCAGACGGTTGTACCGGCCGGCATGCAGTTTGAAAGCTTCCGCACTTCCGACATGTTCATCGATGACTGGCAGCCGCCTAAATTCGATCCTGAACTGGCGCGCGATCTCTTGAAGCAGGCCAATTATAAGGGCGATGCTATCCGTTACCGCCTGCTGAACAACTACTACACCAACCAGACGCCGACGGCGCAGGTTCTGGTGGAAATGTGGAAGCAGGTCGGCCTGAATGTCGAGATCGAGATGAAGGAAAACTGGGCGCAGATCCACGATCCGGAAGGCATCAAGGGCGTTCGCGACTGGTCGGCATCCAACAACATCAACGATCCGATCACGCCGCTGGTGGTCCAGTTCGGCCCGAATGGTGAAGCGCAGCAGAAGAAGGACTGGTCGAACGACGAGGTCAACAAGCTGTCGGTCATCATGGAAACATCCACCGACCGCGACCAGCGCAAGAAGGCCATCAAGCGCATGCTGGAAATCTGCGAGCGCGAAGACCCGGCCTACAATGTTCTGCATCAGAATGCCGTGTTCACCGGCATGAAGAAGGAACTGAACTGGAAGGCCGCACCGGCATTCGCCATGGATTTCCGTTCCACCAACTGGAACGTCTGATCCGCTGATCAAGGCTGGCATTTCACAATGCCAGCCTTTTCATTCTCAATGAAATTGCATCGATAATCGCAAAAGACCGCGATTGACCGACAGAAAGGGACGACCGTGGCATTCGTCTCCATCCGGGACTTGAAGGTCTCTTTCAGCGGCGTACAGGTTCTGCACGGAATCGATCTAGACGTGGGCCGCGGTGAAACGCTGGGCCTCGTCGGTGAATCCGGCTGCGGAAAGTCCGTAACCTGGCTTGCAGCCCTTGGGCTTCTTCCCGGCAAGGCTTCTGTGTCAGGCTCGGTCAAGGTGGACGGTCAGGAACTGGTAGGCTCCACCCGCTCCGTCAAGGAAAGCGTTCGCGGCGGGCGTATCGCGATGATCTTTCAGGACCCGAGTTCGTCACTCAATCCTGTCAAGAAAGTCGGCCATCAGATCGTTGAATCCCTGTCGTTGCATCGCGGCCTGAAAGACAAGGCCGCGCGCAGCGAAGCCGTCCAGCTGATGGAACGCGTCGGTATCCCCGATGCGGCCCGTCGTTTCGATCTCTATCCGCATGAGTTTTCTGGCGGCCAGTGCCAGCGCCTGATGATTGCCATCGCGCTCGCCGGTCAACCGGACGTCCTCATCGCCGACGAACCCACCACCGCCCTTGATGTAACCATTCAGGCGCAAATTCTCGATCTTCTGGACCAGATTCGCCGCGAAACCGGTATGGCAGTGGTATTCATCAGCCACGATCTCGGCGCGGTCAGCCAGATATGCGAACGCGTTTGCGTCATGTATGCCGGGCGTATCGTTGAAAGCGGAACGACGGTCGAGCTGTTCGACCGACCGCAGCATCCCTATACGCGCGGATTGTTCGAAGCCATCCCGCGCCTTGACGGCGGGCGTGAGCGCCTGCGCGCCATTCCCGGCACTATACCCGATCCGCGCAATCTGCCGACCGGTTGCGCCTTCGCGCCACGCTGTGCGCAAACCAGCAAAACATGCACCACGGCGATGCCCGATTTGCAGATGCGAAACGGCCAGAAGGTCGCCTGTTTTCATCCCCATGCTGAAAGCGCGGCATCGCATGTCTATCACAGCCGCACAATCCCGACAGAAGGCGCTTTGGCATGAGTTTCCTGCTTGAAGCAAACAATCTGGTACGGGTTTACCGAAGCGACGGGCTCTTCAAGAAAGCCGATCCGGTCAAGGCGGTGGATGGCGTCAGCCTGCGCGTTCAGCCCGGCGAGACGCTGGGTATCGTCGGTGAATCCGGCTGTGGCAAATCCACGCTCGGACGCATGCTGCTTGGCATAGACGACGCCACCGAAGGCGAGGTTCTGTTCGACGGCAAGCCACTGCCACGCCGCCACACAGCCGGCTGGCGCAAGCTGCGGGCGCAGATGCAACTCGTCTTTCAGGACCCGCTGGCGGCGCTGGATCGCCGCCTGCCGATAGCGGCACAGATCGGCGAGCCGCTGCAAATTCATGGGATAGCTTCGGGCGCGGAACTGAAGGAACGTGTCGGCGAGCTGATGCAATCTGTCGGGCTGCGCTGCGATCAGGGCCAGCGCTATCCGCATGAATTGTCCGGCGGCCAGCGCCAGCGCGTTATCATTGCCCGCGCTCTCGCGACCAGCCCAAGGCTGCTTGTCTGCGACGAACCGGTTTCCGCGCTCGATGTTTCGATTCAGGCGCAGGTGGTCAATCTCCTGCGCGACCTTCAGGAAAAACACGGCATCGCCATGGTGTTCATCAGCCACGACTTGAAAGTCGTGCGCAATATCTGCGACCGCGTCGCCGTCATGTATCTCGGCAAGATCGTCGAAGAAGCAAGCTCCGGCGTGATCTTCGAAACGCCCCAGCACCCCTATACAAAGGCATTGGTATCTTCCGTTCCCATACCGGGCAAGAAATTCAACCAGCGCATGATCCTCAAGGGTGAACCGCCAAACCCCGCAAACCGCCCGAGCGGTTGTGTGTTTCACCCCCGGTGTCCGGTGGCGGGCTTTCAATGCCCGACGACGATGCCCGATCTGGAATCAACCGGCTTTGACCGGCGCACGGCTTGTCACTTCGTTGAGCCAGCAAAAAGCGCTGCGTGAGGCACCCATGATCACCTTCATAGCCTCCCGTCTTTTCCGCGCGCTGATCACCGTCTTTCTGGTGATGACCTTTGCCTTCGTGGTGCTGCGCATGTCCGGTGACCCGGCGCAGATCATGCTCGGCCCCGATGCGCCACAGGAATCCATCGATGCCTTCCGCAAGGCGTGGGGCCTTGATGACCCCATCTGGCTGCAATATCTGTCCTATCTCAAAGGCATATTGAGCTTCGATTTCGGCATCTCGATGCGCGACAAGGCGCCGGCTATCGATCTGGTGCTGCAACGTGTGCCCGCCACACTTCAGATCACCATTCCAGCGCTCATCATCAAACTTTGCCTCGGCATTCCGGCAGGCGTCTATGCGGCGCTGCATCGTCAGGGCATCGCTGACCGCGGCGTCATCACCCTGTCGATCCTCGGCTTCACCGTGCCGTCTTTCGTGCTCGGTCTGGTGCTGGTGCTGATCTTTTCGGTACAGCTTGGCGTGCTTCCATCCGGCGGCAGCGATACGTGGGTCCATGGCATTCTGCCGACCCTCACCATCGCGATTGGCGGCACTGCCATTCTCGCGCGCTTCTCGCGCTCGGCCATGATCGAAGTGCTGGGGCAGCCTTACATCCGCACGGCATCAGCCAAGGGCATCAGCTGGAACGATGTGGTGTGGAAACACACTTTGCCCAACGCCTCCGTGCCGATTGTCACCATCGTCGGCTTCATGGTCGGCGCATTGATTGCCGGGGCGGTGGTCGTCGAAACCATCTTCTCATGGCCCGGCATTGGCCGACTTCTGGTGGTGTCTGTCGCCAATCGAGACCTCGCCGTGGTGCAGTGCCTGCTGTTGATTATCGCAAGCTGCATGGTGATCTCCAATCTCGTTGTCGATGTGCTCTACGGCGTTCTCGACCCCCGCCTGCGCGCCAAAGCCGCGCATTGAGGACACTATAATGACCGATACCGCTCTTAACCCAAGCCCCACCGTCAAGGCGCCCGCGCTCATCACGCGCCTGCGCACCACCATGCCAATGAGCGTCGCCTTTGCCTGTTTCTGGCTGGCGCTGATGCTGTTCGTCGTGATCTTTGCCGACTATCTGCGGCCCTATTCCATCACCAAGATGGACCTGATGGCGCGGCTTGTCCCGGTGGGATCGCCCGGACACTGGCTCGGCACAGATGAGTTGGGCCGCGATGTTTATTCGCGTCTGATCCAGTCGATTCGCGTCTCGCTGGTGATTGCCTTTGGCGCAACGATCCTTTCTGCCGTCTTCGGCACCTTGCTGGGCTTTCTAGCAGCCCGTTTTCGCGGCTGGATCGAGCACATCGTGTTGATGCTGGCCGACTTTCAGGCCGCCCTGCCCTTTATGGTGCTGGCGCTCGCGGTGCTCGCTTTCTTCGGCAATTCCATGCCGCTGCTGATCGGCCTGATGGGTTTCTACGGCTGGGAGCGTTATGCCCGTATCGCGCGCGGACTTGCCATTTCCGCCGGAGCGCAAGGCTATGCCAGCGCTGTGGTGCAGCTGGGGGCAACACCGTTCCGTGTCTATTTCCGTCATATCCTGCCCAATGTCGCCTCGACGCTGATCGTCTCCATGACACTGACATTTCCGGAAATCATCCTGATGGAATCCGGCCTTTCCTTCCTCGGTCTCGGCGTTCAGCCGCCGGAATCGTCGCTTGGCAACATGGTCGGCTTTGCGCGCGAATATCTGACACGTGCGCCGTGGATAATGCTGGCTCCGGCACTGGTGATCGTTCTGACCACCCTCTCCATTTCGCTTCTGGGTGACTGGCTTCGCGACAAGCTCGACCCAACCGTTCAGTAAGGACACAAGACATGAAAAAGATCATGGCCCATCGTGGCGCTCGCAACCTGTGGGCGGAAAACTCGCTCACCGGCTTTCGCAATGTTCTCGACCTCGACATCGACAGCGTGGAGTTCGACCTTCACCTGACCGATGCCGGTCAGATACTCGTCATTCATGACGCCTCGCTCGACCGTACCACCACGGGTTCCGGTGACGTTCGCATGCTCGACGATGCCGGTCGTCGTTCGGTGCGCTTGAAAGACGAACAGGGCACGGTTACTGCCGATCACATCCCCACCTTCGAGGAAGTGCTCGATGTCTTCGCCACACGGCCGGACGTGCTGCTTTATGTCGAACTCAAATCCGGCTCCGACGGCAAGCCCTATGAGGGCCTCGTGGAAAAGGCCGTGGAAATCATCCGCGCACGCAACATTGGCGACCATGTCGTGCTGCACTCCTTCGACCGCAGCGTGGTTGAACATTGCGCCAAAATCGCGCCGGAAATCGATCGGCTCATTTCGCTCAATGCACAATGGGTGCAGCGCAATGGGGGGCTGGAAACCTTCTTCCGCAGCGTCGAACCTTTGGTCCGTTATGTCGGCGTGCACCACGAACTATTTGAAGCCGAATTCGACCACATCACGTCGCTGTTTCCCAAGGATCGCCTTGGCGTCTGGACGCTTAATGATCGCGCATTGATCGACCGCTGGATGGAGCGCGATGTCGCCTACATCACCTCCGACAGTCCTGATCTGGTGATCGCATCGCGCCTGGCACTGGCTGAAGCCGCAGCCTGACACATATCACCTGAACAACGGTTTTGCCTGCACATCAATCCGGAGGCGAGGCAGGGCCGCTCTATCCCTATGGCTTCCGGTCAATCCAGGAAATTGATTATGTCCGACCTGCCGCTTCTCGGCGCAGCCGTGCCGCTGTCTTATCTCGAAGAAAATCTCGATTTCATCCTGTCGGAAAACCGCGATCTGGAGATACAGGACTTTGTCCATGTTGCTCTCCTGAAAGCCGACTGGAAGACACCAGCAAGCCGCATCAAGACCCTGCTTGACGGCTATAAGGGCCGTCTTGGCATTCACGGTCCATTCTGGGGTCTCAACTTTTCCAATCAGGACGAAGACATTCGCAAGATCGTCACTGAGCGTTATCTTCAGGGACTGGAGGTCTGTGAATTCATCGGCGCAACGCAGATGGTGATCCACAGCCCCTATAATTTCTGGACCTATAATAATATCGACAATTTCCCGGAAAGCGGCCCGCAGATCGTGGACTATGCCCATGAAACGCTGGCGCCAGTCGTCAAGCGCGCCGAGGAAATCGGCTGCACGCTGGTGATCGAGAATATCGAGGACATCGACACCGACGCGCGCTGCCTGCTGGCAGATAGCTTCCAGTCGCCATCGGTCGCCGTTTCGGTCGATACCGGCCATGCCCATTTCACCTATGGCTCGCTTGGCGCGCATCCGGTCGATTATTTCATCCGCCGTGCGGGCAACCGCCTGCAGCATGTCCACCTGCAGGATGCCGATGGCCATGCCGATCGTCATTGGGGCATCGGCGAAGGCACCATCCGCTGGCATGGCGTTTTCGCCGCTCTGGCCCAGCTGGAAAGCAATCCGCGCCTGATCCTTGAGCTGCGCGACAAAAACAAGATCATGCCATCGGTCAAGTTCCTGCAGGACGCAGGTTTGGCACGGTAAGCATCATGATCGGAGCGCCGACCAATCGGCGCTCTGCTATTTCTAGAGCGGTTCCTGTTTGACGGAATCGTCGGAACCGCTCTAGGTTTTTGTTTTTACGCATTTCCGGACGCAAAACCGCTTCGCACTTTTGCTGGAAATGCTCTATTCGGCGGCGACTTGCGTTACCGGCCAGTTGCGGCCTGTATGATAGGCTGGCAGGCGTGCGCTCTTTCCGCTGATCTTTTCGCGCAGTGTCCCTTCGCGATATTCGGTCTGGATCAGGCCGCGCTGTTGCAGCACCGGCACCACGCCATCCACGAATTCCGGCCACCAGCCAAGCGTCGTCACCGGGACAATGTTGAAGCCATCGACACCCACATCGACATAGCGCTGGATCTCATCTGCCACCTGTTCCGGTGTACCCGCAAAACGGCCCGACACGGTTTCCTTGAGGAGATCGCCGAAGGTGACGATGCCGCTTGGTGCGGCCTGAATGAAGGCCCGCACATTGCCACGCACATAATTGGTCTCCAGAATTTCATCGAGCCGCCGCGTCGGATCGATGTCAGAGAGATCGACGCCCATGCCGCCACTCCAGAACGACTGCAGCGCTTCGATGCTCAACCATTCCTTCAGCTCACGGCGCTTGCGATGCGCCTCCTCTTCGGTCGCGCCGATCACCGGCGCCAGAGAAACGATGAATTTGAGGTCGTCCGGCTGGCGGCCAAAGGCGATGGCGCGGGCGCGTATATCCTCAATGTCCTGCCGTGCACCTTCCGGCGTCCGGGCAGGAATGAAGGTCGCTTCAGCATGCTTGGCTGCAAAATCGCGCCCAGCTTCCGATGCCCCTGCCTGAAACAGGAAGGGCGTGCGTTGCGGTGACGGCTCGACGATATGCGGACCCTCGACACGATAGCGCTCGCCCACATGATTGATCGTGTGCACTTTGGCCGGATCAGCATAAATCTCGCGCTCGGCATCGGCTTGCAGCGCATCGTCTTCCCAGCTGCTTTCCCACAGCTTGTAAACGACTTCGAGATACTCCTCGGCCCAGGCATAGCGGTCGTCGTGCTGCGGCAGCGCTTCCAGACCGTAATTGCGGGCGGCATTGTCGAGATAGGACGTGACGATGTTCCACGCGACACGACCATCGGTGAAGTGATCAAGCGTCGACATCTTGCGGGCAAAGCCGAAAGGATGCTCCTGCAAGACCGAACTTGTTACCGCAAAGCCGATATGTTTCGTGGCGGCGGCCAGCGCCGAAACGAGACTTGCCGGATCGTGGCTCGGAAACTGCATCGCCGTGCGGATCGAGGTTTCCTTTCCGCCGCGAAACTTGTCGTAAACACCGGCAACATCTGCCAGAAAAACCGCATCGAAGAAGCCGCGTTCGGCTTCCTGTGCAAGTTCGATCCAGGGCTGGAGCTTTTTGAAATCCACCTGATGACGGCCATTGGGATGCCGCCAATAGCCATGGCTGTGGTGGTTCGGTGTGACATGCGCGAAGGCGTTGTAGATGATCTTTTTCATGCTGCGTCCGCCTTTGCTAGTTGACGCTCTTCACCAGCCTGCGTGTTCTTTGCAGTACTGGCGCCCCAGATATTCTGCGGCCCATTGCCATTGACCACATAATCGCCGATTTGCCGCTCGCGATAGATCAGCGGATTGTGCGAGGAAATCGCCCGCGCATTGCGCCAGAGACGGTCCAGACCGCGCGACTTGCTGAGCGCCGATGCGCCAAGCCCGCCGAATAGCAAGGTCGTCGCGTCCAGAATCTGGGTGGCCGTCGCGACCTGCGCCTGAAACACTTCGACATCGAGCCGCACGCGATCGTCTTCCGTGGCTTCGCCCTTCAGCAGTCTTTCGAAGAACCGCTCAATCGTCGCCGTCGCGGTTATAGTGGCGACATTGGCGCCGTAGACCTTGGCAAAGACCGAGCCAACGACTTGCAGAATCTGCGGGTCTTCCCGCGCCGTATCGGCATTGCCATGGGCATAGGTGCGGCGGCGTTCAGCGATATAGGTGGCCGTCTCGCTCGCAGCTGCGCGTCCGATACCGGACAGTGTCGCCAGATGCGTCAGCTGATAGACAGCCGACAGATGTTCGGCCCGTGTAAGCGCCGAAACGAAATCCGCTTCGTCGAGCTTCACATGGTCGAAGATGGTAGTGCCGCTCGCCGTCAGCGCCTGACCGAAGCCATCCCAGTCATCGATGATGGTGAGCCCTTCTGCCTTGGTGGAAACGACGACTGTAACCCAAGCATCGTTTCGCCCCGCAGTGACGCCGATCCAATCCGCATAATAAGCACCGGTCGTATAGAACTTGCGCCCGTTAATTTCAGGGCCTTCCGGGCCATCGGTCACAACGGTTGCAAAGCTGCCGTGGCGGGAATCTCCCGGCTCCGTATGGGCTGGCGAGAACCAGTCACCATCACCGGCAAGCGTCAGCCAGCGTGCGCTCCAGGGGTTGGCCGGATCGGGCAGCAGTGTTTCGATGAAGCCGAAATGACCGCGCAAAATCTGAGCAAGATTGGAATCCGCCTCCGCCAGCTCGATCAGCAGCGCGAAAAGCGTGACAAGGCTTGCACCATAGCCGCCATGTTCGCGCGGAACACGGATCGCGCCGAACTTTTCAGCGCGCAGCCATTGCAGCTCTTCGACCGGCAGGATGCGGTTGCGATCCCGCTCTACCGCACCGGCGCGGATTTTTGCGAAGATCGGCCGGAACCGGGCTGCCAGCGTCTCGAATTGCGCATCCGGCACGTGCGGCCAGATTGGCTCCAGCGCCACCTGTTGGGACTGTGTCATGCTAACTCCTGTATTGCATTGAGGTGCGTGCCTTGGTCCGCAGGCTGCTGCACCCGGCGGATGGGCAGAACGGATTCGATAAGCTTGCGCGTGGATAGGTGCTTGCCGCTGGCAAAAAGGTCGACGGCGTCGAAGGTTTCCAATATCCGGCCTTGTTCCATCACCGCGACGCGGTCGCAGAGAAACTCGATAACCGGCAGGTTATGGCCGATGACGAGATAGGTCAGATTCAGGCTCTCTCTGAGATCGAGCAGCAGATTGAGAATCTGCGCCTGTATCGACACGTCGAGCGCCGATGTTGGTTCATCGAGAATGACGAATTCCGGATTGACGGCCAGCGCACGGGCAATGCCGATGCGCTGGCGCTGTCCCCCGGAGAACTCATGCGGATAACGATTGAGATGTTGCGCTCTGAGCCCCACGCGCTCCAGCGTTTCGGCGGCCTGCTCCAGCGCCTGCTTGCGGCTTTGCACCAGCTTGAGACGCAGCGGCGCGGCGATCAGCTGTTCGCCAACAGTCTTGCGCGGATTGAGGGATGCGGTGCTGTCCTGAAACACGAACTGGAACCGGCTGCGGAATCGGCGATTGGCCTCGGCGTCCAGCGTGCCGATATCCTCTCCCAGAAAGCGAATTGAACCACTGGTGACGGGGATAAGCTTGGCCGCAAGGCGCGCCAGTGTCGATTTGCCGGAACCGGATTCGCCGATGAGACCGAATATCTCGCCACGGCGCACATCGAGATTGGCATCGCGCACGGCAGGAATAGGCGCTGCCTTGCCGCCGAAGAACCCCGAATGGCTGGCGAACTCCTTGTGAATGCCTTCAAGGCTGAGCACCACCTCGTCGGAACGCACATGTGCTGCGCCATGATCGGCCCCGGCTGCGGTCGGCACGCCGATGCGGCGCGATGCAGACGGATTGGCGATTCGGTCACCAACGACCGGCACCGCATTGATGAGACGGCGCGTATAATCGTTCTGCGGCTCGGTCAGCAGTTGCGCCGTCGGCCCCTGCTCCACGATCTTGCCGGACTTCATCACGGCAACGCGCTGGCTGAGATAGGACACCACGCCAAAGTCATGGGTGATCATCAGGATCGCCGTACCGAACTCCCGGTTGATATCGAGAAGCAGATCGAGAATCTGTTTCTGGATCGTGGCATCGAGCGCAGTCGTCGGCTCGTCAGCAATCAGCAGCTTCGGATTGTTCATGATGGCAAGCGTGATCATCACACGCTGCCGCATGCCGCCGCTCAATTCATGCGGAAAAGAGCGCAGCACGCGCTCCGCATTGCGGATGCCGACCTTGTGCAGCCAGCCGAGCGCTTCTTCCCGCGCGGCACTGGCGCTCGATTGCTTGCGATAACGCAGGTTTTCTTCAAGCTGCTGGCCGATCCGGAATGAGGGATCGAGAGAGGTCAGCGGGTTCTGGAAGATCATGCTGACGCCTGCGCCGCGCACGCTGTTCAGCGCACGCTCGGAAAGATCAAGCAGTTCCTGCCCTTCAAAGCGGATGCTGCCGCCAAGCCGTGTGCTGCGCTGCGGCAGCAAGCCCATGATGGCCGAAGCCGTCACACTTTTGCCGGAACCGGATTCGCCCACAAGGGCCACGATCTCGCCCGGCTCGATCTGGAAGTCGATGTTTTCGACCGCCGTATCGTAACGGTCGCGATTGGCAAAGGCGACGGTAAGGCCTTTTACGTCCAGAAGCGTCATATCAGTTCTTTCCAGAAATTCGTCATCGGCGCGGATCGAGAAGATCGCGCAGGCCGTCGCCCAACCAATTGAAAGCCAGCGCCACAGCGACAATCACCAGAGCCGGAACGGTGGCCACATGCGCCGATCCAAGGATCAAGACCTTTGAGCCTTCCGACACCATGCGGCCCCAATCGGCTGTCGGCGGCTGCGTACCAAGACCAAGAAAGCTGAGCCCTGCCGAGAAGACGATCATGCCGCCAATCATCGTGGTGCCATAGACCAGTACCGAGGTTGCAACATTGGGCAAAATTTCACGGAACACGATTTCAAACTGCGATGCGCCCAGCGCCTGCGCCGCTTCAACATATTCCTTGTCGCGTTCCGCCCGCACTTCGGCATAGACGACGCGGGTGAGATAGGGTGTGGCGCTGAAGATGATGGTGAGACCGACAGTCCACAGGCCGGGGCCAAAGGCTGTTGCAAGGCCGATGGCGAGCAGCACCATCGGGAAGGCGAATGCCAGATCGATGACGCGCATGATGAAGGCCGCAAGCTTGCCACCCTTGTAACCCGCAGCAAGACCTAGCGCGATGCTCAGCAGCACCGCCGCCGCAACCGGCAGGACACTGACCAGCAGCGACGAGCGTCCGCCCCAGATCACCCGGCTCAGAATATCGCGGCCCTGCGCATCCACGCCGAGGATATGATCGGGCGTGCCAAGCGGTGCGAGACGCAGTGCCGCATCGGCGACATTGGGATCGTATGGTGCAATCCAGGGTGCTGCGACCGAGACCGCCACGACTGCAAGAATGAACACCAGACTGGCCAAGACCAGCTTGTCGCGTGTCAGGCGATGCCAGCGCAGTGATGCGGTTGAGCTGCCCAACTCGCGTGACAGGATGGTTTGCGTGGTTTCCACGATAGCCATTAGAAGTCGCCTTTCATCAGTTGGAGCCGCTCGCCGTCCGGGACAGCCGCGGGTTCAGAAGGTCGAGGGCAATATCGGTGAGGAGATTGACGGCCAGGAAGCAGCCGGTAATCAGCATGGTGCCCGCCTGAATCATCGGGTAATCGCGGCCTGCCGCAGCGTTGTAGAGCTGCGTGCCGATGCCGGGCCAGGCAAACACGTTTTCGACGAAAATCACGCCGCTCAGCAGATAGCCGATCTGCAAGCCGGTCATGTTGATGACAGGGCTCAGCAGATTACGTCCGACATGGCGCCGTACAATGGATGCTTGGGGAAAGCCCAGCGCGCGATAGGTGCGGATGTAATCCGAGTTCATGATGTCGATCACGGTGGACCGCACCATGCGGGCGAGGATCAACATTGAAATGATTGCCGCCGACAGAGCGGGCAGCGCCAGATGCCGCAGCAGGTCGGCCAGCCCCTGATCGCCGCGCGCATTATACATGCCCGAGACCGGCAGCCAGCGCAGCTGGACGCCGAAAATCCAGATCAGGATCAGACCAAGCCAGAATACCGGAAGATTATGCGCCACCTGAACCAGCAGCATGACGACGCGATCGCCAAAACTGCCCTGACGCAGACCCGAGAAGAGGCCGATCAGCGTGCCGAACACAAGGCAGATCAGCACAGATGCACCCGTCAGGATCAGTGTATTGGCGAAAGCACGACCCAGCACACTGGCAACCGGCACGCGCAGGGCCAGCGAGTTGCCCCATGTGCCGGAGAGTAGATCCTTGATCCAGACGCCGTACTGGACCAGCAGAGGCTGGTCCAGACCGTATTGGGCGCGGATGGCATTGATCGATTCCTGCGAGACCTGTCCGTGCAGCGCGTTGCTGATCGGGTCGCCCGGCGCAAGCCGGACGGCAACGAAGACCAGCGCCGAAATGACGAAGAAGACCGGGATCGTCTGTAGGACGCGATGCAGGATATAACGTGTCATGCTTCAAGCCAGACCGTGCTGAGATCGTAGAAATTCTGCGCCGGTGCGTTGAAGCCCCGAACATTGGCGGCAGCGGTGAAGTAACGCGTGAAGGTCAGCAGCGGCAGGATCGCCGACTTTTCCTGAAGCGCGCCATTGGCCTGCTTCCAGAGTGCAATCGCCTTGGCTTCATCAGGTTCGCGTGTGGCGGCGGCGATGAGCTTTGCTGCTTCCTCGCCGACTGCGTCCTTGCCGCCATGACCGAGGATATATCCCTGATAGACCAGCTTGAGCCAATATGGGGTGATGAAGCCCCACTCCATCGCAAACAGCGCGACATCATCCGGCAGCTTGCCAAGATTGGCGGTATAGGTCAGCCATTCCTGCGAGACGATGCTGACCTTGATGCCGATCTTGGCCAGATCGCGCTGGATCCACTCGATTGTCGGCTGGTTGGCTTCATCGGTGATGATGGTGAAGGCAATCTCGCCGTCCTTGAAGCCTTCCTCGGCCAGAAGCTTGCGGGCAGCTTCAGGATCATAGGCATGGTCGCGCTGCGCCGGATCATAGGCAGTATTGCCGATATTCAAGATGCTGTAAGACGGCAGCGCATGGCCGCGGAAAAGCGTCTTCGCAATGCCTTCACGGTCGATGGCCTGTATAATTGCCTGCCGGATCTTCGCCGACGCGGCATATTTGTTCGTGAAGTGCCAGCCAAGAAAAAGCTGACCCGCGCCGGTGCTGTCCAGCACCTGATAGCCCGCATCGGTCAGCGTTTCGACGGCATCGGTCGGGGTGCGTGTCAGAATGTCGATTTCGCCGGATTGCAGCGCCGAAAGACGAGTGGAATCGTCAGTGATCGGGCGGAAAATAATGCGCTCGACACGCGCCTTGACGCCCCAATAGTCATCGTTGCGCTGCAGAACCGTCTTTTCATTGCGAATACGTTCGACAAATTTCAGCGGACCCGTGCCGGTCGGATGTTCGGCCAGACCGTCCTGCCCATAGGTGCGCAAGGCCTTCGGGCTGAAAACGCCCGATACGTAATTGCCTTGCGGCAGCATGCGCGGGAATTCGCGGAACGGTTCGCTGAACACATATTCGACCGTATGATCGTCGATGATGTTGAAGGCGGTCAGCGTGCCATAGACATTCTTCATCGTCGCGCCAGCGCGAACGTCGTAGAACTCGAAATCCTTGTCGGTAAAGCGACGGATATTGAAGTGCAGTGCGTCGGCGTTGAAATCCTCGCCGTCATGGAACTTCACGCCACGCCGCAGCTTGAACTTGAAGCGGGTGAAGTCTTCATTGGCTTCGTAGCTTTCCGCGAGCGCGGGCACCAGCGGCGGTGGACCATCCTGCGAGGTGACGCTCAGATCTTCGGCCAGAAGCGATTCATAGATATGCTTGTCGAGGCGATAGGTTTCCCAGGAATATTGCCGGTTGGGATCGTAGAAGGTCGGCTCCTGATACTGTCCAACCACGAGCGTGCCGCCGGAAACAGGCTCGCCCGTCGCGGCTTTCGTCGCGCTTGATGTTGCATTGGATGCGGCTTTGGCAGCCGTCGACAGGGTGATTGCGAGAAGCGAGCTGCCCACAAGAAACGAGCGGCGGGAGATAAGGCTGGATGTCATAAATTAAGGCCTCGAAGGTTGGACGGTCGGTGGGATTCTGTCGTCTTGCCTTCGGTCTTGATGGCCTGGACAGTCTGGCTCAAACCCTAGATTGGGCGGTGCGGACTGATAAGAAAAGTATTTCTATATTTTTTATAGACTATAAAAAGCCAGTTCGTTCCGGCTCATCTTAATTGTCGCGGAACGGCAGAAAAAAGCGGGTCTTCCGCCAGAGACGGAAGGCCCGGACGCTTCGTTGTGCAGGGCTAAGCTTGGGAGGTAATTGTTCTAAAGGTCTTCGGGTGTTTTGCCCTCAGTGGCGGCGCGCGCAAGCAGGTTCGGCACACCCCAGGAGGCCGGGTCCTTGGTCGCATATTCCGCGATGCGCCGCTCTATTTCCGACAAGCCGACACGCCCCGCCCAATGCATCGGCCCACCGCGCCAGCGCGGGAATGCATAGCCGTAGATCATCACCAGATCGATATCGGCGGAACGTGCAGCAATGCCTTCTTCCAGAATGCGGAAGCCTTCCTCGACCATGGCCGCCGTCGCGCGGGCAACGATTTCCTCGTCGCTGAAGGCGCGACGCTCAATACCGGCGCGCTTTGATTCTTCGATGACGATGGCGTCGATCAGCGCCGAAGGCGTTGCCTTGCCGCCCTCGTAATCGTACCAGCCCGCATTGGTCTTGCGACCGAGGCGACCCGTCTCATCCACGATGCGGTCAGCAATGGGAATGTAGCGAAAACCCGCTTTGGTCTTCCAGCCCAGACGCTTGCGGTTGGCATAGGCGATGTCGAGGCCGGAAAGATCCTGCACCTCGTATGGACCCATGGCCATGCCGAAGCCGCGCATGGCGGCATCAATCTGAGCGGGCAACGCCCCTTCGATCAGCATGATATCGCAGATCTGGCGATAACGGGTCAGAATGCGGTTGCCGATGAAACCGTCGCAAACACCGGCCAATACGGGGATTTTCTTCATCCGCCCGGCAAGGCGCAAGGCCGTCGCGAGTGTTTCCGGGCTGGTGTCATCGGCGCGGATCACTTCCAGAAGTTTCATCACATGGGCTGGGCTGAAGAAATGCAGCCCCAGAAAGCGCGCAGGATTGCGCACCACTTCGGCAATGTGATTGACGTCGAGATAGGACGTGTTGGTCGCCAGAATGGTCATTTCCGGCAAGGCGGCATCGAGCGCGGTAAAGACTGCGCGCTTGACGTCGATATCCTCAAAAACCGCCTCAATCGCAATATCGGCTGCTGGCAAGACATCATAACCGACATGGAAACTGAACCGCGCTGACTGATCTGCTTCGGCTTTTTCCGGCGTGGATTTTCCGCGCGCGACTGCCTCGCCGTAGAGCTTGGCGATATTGGCGCGGGCACGCACCGCACCGGCCTCGTCGGTTTCGACCAGCGCCACATTGATGCCAAGACCGGCCAGCGCATAGGCTATGCCTGCCCCCATCGTGCCGCCGCCAACCACCACGGCGGAGGCGATATCCGCGCCACCAGTCTTGCCCTGTCCCATTGCCGCGCGCTCGGCGAAAAAGACATGGCGCAAAGCGGCCGCCTGATCACTAGACTTCAGCTCCAGAAAGACGGCGCGCTCCTGCGCCAGCCCGTCATTCAAAGGCAATGTGCAAGACGCCTCAATCAGATCGATGGCCTTTTGCGGCGCAATCTGGTTCGGGCTGCGTTTTGCCACCTGCTTGCGGGCCGCTTCGATTGCAGCGTTGTTGAGCACAGGGCCACGCAATGCGCCGGTTGCCGGACGCTCCAGCCAGGAATAGCGACGCGCCGCTTCCACCGGATTATCGGCAAGAGCATCAACAAGGCCGATCTTTTCCGCCTCGACGGCGCTCACCACCTTACCCTCGGAAATCAGCGACAGCGCATTTTCCAGCCCGACCAGTCGCGGCAGGCGTTGCGTGCCACCAGCGCCCGGCACGACGCCAAGCGTTACTTCCGGTAGACCGACCGTGGCATTGGGCGCGGCAATGCGCGCTGCGCAAGCCAGCGCCAGTTCCAACCCGCCACCAAGCGCAGTACCGTTGATGGCGGCGACAACCGGCACCGGAAAAGTCTCGATACGGCTGACAATATCCGGCAGGTGCGGCGGTTGCGGCGCCGCAGAAAATTCCTTCGCATCGGCTCCGGCCACAAAAGTCTTGCCCGCCCCGGTCAGGACAACACGTCCAACCCCCGCAGCCTGCGCCCCGTCCAGTGCCGCCATCAACCCTTCGCGCACCGCGCGCGATGTGACATTGACGGGCGGGTTATCGATGGTGATCAACGCAATGCCGTCATCGATGGACAGGTGGACCGGATCGGACATGGATAGGCTCTTTACAAATGAGGGTGAAAGCCGCCTGAAACGGCCATGATCTCGCCCGTAACAAAACGGGCCGGTTCCGAAGCGAAATAAGCGACCGCCTCGGCAATTTCCTCCGGCTCGGCCATGCGCCGGTTATAGGCTCTCGACACCAGCCGCGCGGCGTTTTCGGCAGGCATGGTTTGCGTGACGGATGTGCGTGTCAGCCCCGGTGCAACGGCGTTGACGGTAATCGCGGGCGCAAATTCTTCCGCCAGACTGCGTGTGAGCGATGCGATGGCCGCCTTGCCCGCCGCATAATCCGCCTGCCCGCCCTCACCGCCGAAAACCACCGATGCGAAGTTGACGATCCGCCCAAGCCCGCGCTCCAGCATCCCCGGCGCAAAGGCGCGGATCAGATGGAAACTGCCCATCAGATTGAGGTTCAGCGTGGCGCGAAACCGCGCCTCGTCCATTTCCAGAAAGGGCGTATATAGCTGGGACGAGCGGATGCCGCCAACCGTGTTCACCAGCACATCGATACCGCCAAAATCTTTCAGCGTTTCCGCAGCGAAAGCCTCCGCTTCCGCCGTCACGGTCACGTCGCCGCGCAAGGTTACGATATTCAGTTCCGGAAATTCCTCCGCCAGCAGGGTGGCTGTTTCGCCAAGCCTTGTGCCGGAAATATCGGTCAGTGCCAGTTGCCGCGCACCGTCCGCGACGAGCCGTCGAATGATGGCGCGGCCCATCGGCCCTCCAGCACCTGTTACGACGACACGCGGTCCGGCGATACGGTTGGCACTGTTGATAGTCACTTGCGATTCCTCTCATATTCTTCACGCAACTCGTTGCGCAGCGCGAATTTCTGGATCTTGCCCGATGCCGTCGCAGGCAGACGGTCACGCAGTTCCAGACGCTCCGGGAAATACTGGCGCGCCAGACGCTGCGCACCAAGGAACGAAATCATATCGTCGAAATCAATCGCCTGGCCAGACCGCGCGACGATGAAAGCGCAGGCACGTTCGCCCAGCCGCTCGTCGGGATAAGCGACAATGGCGACCTGCTGCACGGCTGGATGCTTGTAGAGAAGTGCTTCCACCTCAACGACGGGGATGTTTTCCGCGCCGCGAATGATCACATCCTTCGAACGGCCACAGATACGGATATAGCCTTGCGCATCCATGCGCGCGATATCGCCCGTGTCAAACCAGCCCTCGGCATCGGTATTGTTCCATTGCGGGCGCTTCAGATAGCCGACGAAATTCGAGCAGCCGCGCACGAAAAGCTCGCCTTCGTGGCCCGCCGGGGCAGGCTTGCCATCGGACCCGCGCACCTGCAATTCCATGCCGGGCAAGGCCGGGCCGTCAGTATTCACTGAACGGTCATCCGGGTCTTCCGGCGGCACAACGGTCACCGCGCCGTTTTCCGTCATGCCCCAGGCAGAAATCACCTTCGCGCCCAGAATGCGATTGCCACGCTCGACAAGCGGACCCGGAATGGCTGTCCCGGCGCAGAGGAAAATACGCAGAGAAGACGCATCCGTGCCTCCGTCCTCAACCGCCGTGGACAGGTCCATCAGGAAAGGAGTGGAGGCCATGGTGAAGGTCACGCGTTCTTCCGCAATCACCCTTGCGGCCAGCGCCTTGTCCCAGAGATCGAGCAGGACCATGCGCGCTTGCAGCATGAACGGCATCAGGAAGCCGTACATAAAGCCGGTCTGGTGCGCCATTGGCGAGGCCATCAGGACGATATCGTCCGTGCCTAGCCCAAGACGGTCTGCATAGGCGACCAGATTGGAATACATGGTATTGGCGGTATGCATCACGCCTTTTGGCTCGCCGGTCGTGCCGGATGTGTAGATCAGCTGGCAGACATCATTGGCGTCGCCGCGCACCGTCAGGGAATAGTCTCGCAGACCCGGCGCATTATCGAACTCAGGGTCCATCAGCAGCGCATCGAAACTATTGTCGCCTGCTCCGCCTGCCACGATCACACGCTGCAAATCCGGCAGATCGGGGAGCAAACCTTCGGCCATGGCTTCATGGTCGAAATCGCGGAATACCTTCGGTACGACAAAGGCTTTCACCTCGCCATGCTTCAGCATGAAGCGCAGCTCGTGCTCACGGAAGATCGGCATGACCGGATTGAAGACGATGCCGAGACGACGACAGGCAATATAGAGAACGACAAACTCCCATGAATTGGGCAATTGGCAGGCCAGAACATCGTCCTTGCCTAGTCCCAGACGCCGCAGCCCCTCCGCTGCGCGCCAGGACAGATCTTCCATCTGCTTCCAGCTCAGGTCGCGTCGTGCGCCGGAAGATACGGCAATGCTCGTCATCGCCAGCGCATCGGGCTTGGCTTCAAGGCAGTCTTCGAAATAGTCCAGCAGCGTCTTGCCGGGCCAGAAGCCTTCGGCCTCCATTTTCGCGCGGCGTGGCTCGATCAGCACAGCGTCGAATTTCATGGTTTCCTCCTCCCACTCATTGTCGGCGCAATGTCAGCCGCTGACAGCGGCCCTTCCCGCACGTTCGCGTGCGATGATGTTTTTCATGATATGTGCAGTGCCATCGCCGATCTGCAGACCGAGCACATCGCGCAGGCGCTGCTCGAACGGCAGTTCGTTGGAATAGGCGGCATGACCGTGGATCAGCAGGCAGGCATGGATTGCCTCATAAGCCAGAAGCGGCGGCCACCACTTGGCCATGGCAGCCTCGGCCACATGCGGCATACCCTGATCCTTGAGCCACAGCGCATTGAGCGACAGAAGCCGCGCGGCCTCCACCTTGGTATCGAAATCGGCAAGCTGATGCGTGATGCCCTGAAATGCCGCCAGCGGCTTGTCGAAGGCCTTGCGTTCCTTGATATAATCCCACGCCTCATCCAGCGACTGGCGGGCGGTGCCAAGACATTGCAGGCCGATCAGTGAGCGCGAGAAATCGAAGCCCTGCATGACCTGCACGAAGCCTTTGCCCTCTTCGCCGAGCAGATGATCCACCGGCACCCGCACATTGTCGAAGAAGATCGAGCCTCGCCCGATCGCATGCTGACCGACATCGACAAAACGCGTGGTGGAAATGCCGGGCGTATCCATCGGCACGAAAATGGCCGAGATACCCCGCGCCTTGTCTTCCGGCTTGCCGGTGCGGGCAAACACCACCGCGCCCTTGGCCTGATCTGCCGCGGAGATTGATGTCTTTTCACCGTTGATGACGTAGTGGTCGCCGTCGCGCTCCATCTTGAGACCAAGATTGGCCGCATCCGATCCGCCGCGCGGTTCGGTCAGCGCAATGGCGAGCATCAATTCGCCTACGATGAGTTTCGGCAGCCATTCGCGCTTGATCTCGGGATTGGCGAACTTCGCCAATATCTGCCCGTTCAGCGAAGCGAGCACATTGATATAGCCCATGTTGAAATCGCCACGGGCGATTTCCTCGATGATGACGCCTGAATAGAGCGCGCCGGAACCGAGACCGCCGAATTCTTCCGGCAGCTCAGGGGCGATCAGGCCAAGACTGCCCATTTCGCGGACCAGTTCCTGGCCGAAGGCGCCGGATTTTTCCCGGGCCTGATAGCCCGGTGAGAGACGATCCCTTGCAAACTTGCGGGCGAGGTCGCGCAGTGCGTTGATCTCTTCGGTATCAAAAATGGTCGGATACATGGCTACCTCACTGACCGGGACGTCAACGAGGAGGCGCAAAAGCGCTTATGAGGCACTGAAATGCACAGCATTGGTCCCTCCTCCCAGATAGACGTCTGCATATGTTTGTTGTCTGCGCCGGATATGCGGCGCGCCTTGCAACAGGCGCGCCGACCGGTCTTAGCTAGAGCGACTTATTTCGCGAATTTGCGGAAATCGGGCTTGCGCTTTTCGCGGAAGGCGACGCCGCCTTCCTTGCTTTCCTCGGTATCGTAATAGAGCGACAGAGCGCGCATACCGAGAGCACCGATGCCCCGGATGTTTTCGCTGTCGGCGTTGAACGAAAGCTTGGCGAGCGCCAGAGCGGTCGGTGAGCGCTCCATCAGTTCGGCCACCCAGCGATCCACTTCCGCATCCAGCTCGTCATGCGGGACAACCGCATTGGCAAGGCCCCATTCCAGCGCCTGCTGCGCAGTATAGCGCTTGTTGAGATACCAGATTTCACGGGCGCGCTTTTCACCGATGACGCGGGCGAGATAAGCAGTCCCAAACCCCGGATCGACGGAACCGACCTTGGGACCGACCTGTCCGAACTGCGCTTTGTCGGATGCGATGGTCAGATCGCAAACCGTGGCCAGAACATTGCCGCCGCCAATGGCAAAGCCGTTGACGCGGGCGATCACTGGCTTCGGCACATCGCGGATCAGACATTGCAGCTCATCGACCGGCAGGCCGATCACGCCGCGACCGTCATATTGCCCGTCATGGGCCGACTGATCGCCGCCGGTGCAGAATGCCTTGTCGCCAGCGCCGGTCAGCACGATGGCGCCAATGGACTTGTCCCAGCCCGCCTTCTGAAAAGCATGGATCAGCTCGTCAATCGTGTGGCCGCGAAAGGCGTTGTACTTGTCGGGACGATTGATGGTGATCCATGCCGCACCGCCGCGAACCTCATAGAGAATATCGGTATAATCAGTCATGGCTTCCTCCTCCTCATTCAGCCGTGCATCGTCAGGCCGCCGGAGACGCTGATCGTCTGACCCGTGATGAAGGCCGCATCGTCACTCGACAGGAATACAATCGCGCCGGGCAGATCATCCGGGCGACCAAGACGACCAAGCGGCACCGCCTTGGCAAAGGCAGTGCGTAGCTTTTCCTTCTCGCCCGCCGCTTCCATGAAGTTTTCCAGCATGGCGGTCTCGGTCACACCGGGGCAGACGGTGTTGAAGGTGATGTTGTTGCGCGAATGCTCGCGCGCCAGCGTTTTCATGAAAGCGATCACACCGGCCTTGCATGCCGAGTAAACAGACTCGCCCGACGAGCCGCCACGCCCCGCATCGGAGCCGATGGACACGACCCTACCGCCATTGCCCCGCGCCACCATGGAGGCCAACACCGGCTTGGTGATGTTCAAAACAGCGCGCAGATTGATGTCGATGATCTTCGCCCAGTAGTCCGGCTCGGATTTAAGGAAGGGCACGAACAGGTCCCAACCGGCATTGTTGACCAGCACATCGACCGGACCATATTCGGCCTCAAGCTTGGCAACTGCCGCACCCGTCGCGTCGAAATTCGTCAGGTCCACGATCATTGCCGTAGCATCGCCGCCCTTGGCCTTGATCGCATCGACAACCTTGGCGGCAGCATCCGCGCTGATATCTGCAACGACAACACGCGCGCCTTCTTCGGCGAAACGCAGGCAAGTGGCCGAGCCAATCCCACCACCGCCGCCCGTTACGACAACTACTTTACCTTTTAGGCCACGCATGGCGTCCTCCTTCCATATAACAGATCAACAACGAAACGCCTTATAACAAACGTTAAACGCGTGTATATCGCCGTATCCTGCCCCGAACCTCGGATTAAACTCCCATTTAAAATGGTTACAGCGGCTAGAAATTTATGTCAATATATTTACGTTATTTTATATGTGGCACTCTCTTGACCTAAAGTCGAAGGACGTACACTCTGTCGCCGGCAACCGAAGCGGAAAACATGACAAAGACCACAAAAGAGCGCGCAAAATTCACCGACCTGTCGCTAGGCCTCAGCAACCGGCTGTTCTTCCGGATGTATCAATGCGCCAACATGCTGCATAAAACGGGCACGCGCGCGCTCGAAGACTATGGGATCACCACCCAGCAATGGGCCGTGCTGGGTGCACTGACGCGCACGAATTTTGAAAATGGCGTCGCGGTTGGCGATCTCGCCACCTTCCTGCTGGTCAGCCGTCAAAATCTGGCGGGCGTTCTGTCGCGACTGGAAAGCCTCGGCTATATCGAGCGCGCCGTATCGGAAACCGACAATCGCTCTCGCCTCATCCGGTTGACCGAAAAAGGCCTCAGCCTCTGGGACGAAAATATGCGCCCCGTCATCACCGGCTATTACGAGGAAGCGCTGGACGGATTCTCGACCGAGGACAAAATCCACATGCTGCATTACCTCGACAAGATGCTGCACAATTTCAAAGCCATCGACCCCGAAGCGACCTCAACCGAAGACGCTGCCGAATAGAACGAAGACGGCAGATCAATCCGCCGCCTTCTGCATCGGGATTACAGACCAGCCCGTTCTTTCGCGCCTGCAACAAGCGCCTTGGCGATAACGATCTGCTGGATTTGCGTCGTGCCTTCATAAATGCGGAACAGGCGCGCATCGCGGAAAAGCTGCTCTGCGCGATATTCACGAATATAGCCGTTGCCGCCATGCACCTGCACATTGCGGTCGGCGATACGCCCCACAGCCTCCGAGGCAAACATCTTGGCGCAGGAAGCTTCGACGCTGACATTCTGCTTTGCATCGCGCTTGCGCGCCGCATCCAGCACCATGCAGCGCGCCGCATAGGCATCCGCCTTCGAATCCGCAAACATCGCCTGCAAAAGCTGGAAGTCCGACAGAGGTTTGCCAAACTGGCGGCGGCCCACCGCATAATCCAGCATATCGTCGATGATCCGGTCCGACAGGCCAACGCAGGCGGCGGCGATATGCAGACGCCCCTTGTCGAGCACCTTCATGGCCGTTTTGAAGCCTTGCCCCTCGACGCCGCCTATCAAGGCAGAAGCGGGAACCCGACAGTCCTCGAAAATCACATCGCAGACATGCGCGCCCTGCTGACCCATCTTCTTTTCCGGCTTGCCAGTAGAAAGGCCCGGTGTACCGCGCTCGACAGCAAAGGCCGACACACCCGCCGCACCCTTTTGCGTCGGATCGGTTCGCGCCATCACCGTGAACAAACCCGCATGCGGCGCATTGGTGATGAAGCGCTTGGTGCCGTTCAGCACATAGACATCCCCATCCCTGCGCGCCGTCGTCTTGACCGCAGCCGCGTCCGAACCAACATCCGGCTCGGTCAGCGCGAAGGAACCGGTCAGCTCGCCCGACGCCAGAAGCGGCAGGTATTTTGCCTTCTGCTCGTCGGTACCATCAATGGCGATGCCCTGCATTCCGATGCCAACATTGGTGGCGAAGATCGAGCGAAACGCAGGCGCGGCACGCCCCAGCTCGAACATGATCAGAACCTCTTCCTCCATGGTGAGCCCCAGGCCGCCGAACTCCTCCGGCGCAGTCAGGCCAAACAGACCCATCTCCCGCATCTCGCCTAGAACATCCACCGGGATGGCGTCGGTTTCGGCCACTTCAGCCTCCGCCGGGATCAGCCTGTCATCAACGAAACGGCGCAGCGTATCCAGAAATTGCGCCAGCGTATCGGAATCCATAGCCATGATATCCTCCCATGTATGGCAATATATTGTCATTTATACCCATATGTTATTTGAGGCAACAGGCTTTTATCGCCATATTATGGACGACATCGCGAAAGAAGCTTGATAAATTGAGTAAATATATTTACCTTCTTCGATGGGAGGATCAATCATGAAAGCCATCGTTTTGAAAGAGCGCGGCGCAGCTGGCGTCGCCTATATGGATATGCCAAACCCGACCTGTCCGCCGGGCTTTGCGCGCGTGCGCATGCTCGCCGCGTCGATCAATCGCGTCGATCTTTATATGCGAGACAATGGCGCGGGCATTACCCATGACCTCCCACTGATCATGGGCGTCGATGGTGTGGGCGAAGTGCTTGAAGCCCCGCAGGACAGCAGCTTTACCGCAGGCGACCGCGTCATACTCTATCCTTACGAATTTTGTGGCACCTGTCGTCCCTGCCTTGCAGGAGACCAGCCGCTTTGCCATTCGGCGCGCATTCTCGGCGAACATCGCCATGGAACTTTTGCTGAAGAAGTGGTCCTTCCGGCGCGATCTCTGGTCAGGATTGGCAACGAGGCGGACATCGATCAGGCCGCCGTCCTCGGCGTCGCCTATCTGACGGCCTGGCGCATGGTGTTCGGCAAAGCACCAACCGGTCCCGGCAGCGTGGTGTTGATCCAGGGTGCAGGTGGCGGCGTTGCCTATGCGGCCATGCAGCTTGCCCGCATGGCTGGCGCGCGCGTCATCGTCACCACATCCGGCGATGACAAGCTCGCCCATTTTCGCAATCTCGGCGTCGAGACCATCGACTATCGTAACGAGGATGTACCGAAGACTGCTCTGCGCCTGACCGGCGGCGAAGGGGCCGATCTCGTGATCGACAATGTCGGCGAGCGGACATGGGGCGCAAGCCTGCGCAGTGCTGCGCGCGGTGGCCACCTCGTCACCTGTGGCGCGACGACAGGCGCTCATCCTTCCGCCGATCTACAGCGTCTGTTTGTGCGCCAGATCTCTATTCACGGCTCAACCATGGGCAGCATGGAAGAGTTCGGTCGCCTGATCCGCGCCTGGGAGACGGGCGGTTTTAAGCCGCTGATCCATAGCACCGTCACGCTGGAAAATGTGCCCGCCGCCTTTGCGCAACTCGAAGACCCGGCCCGCATGGGCAAAATTCTGGTCCGCATCGCCTGAGATTGCCAAGAGGTTCTCATGACCTATGAAAATATCCTTGTCACAGTCGAAGGACAGGTCGGCATTATCACGTTGAACCGCCCCGAAGCGTTGAATGCGCTGAACCGGCAGTTGACTGTCGAGCTTTCAAAAGCCGCAGCCGCCTTCGATGCCGATCCGGCCATTGGCGCCATCGTCATCACCGGTTCGGACCGGGCTTTTGCCGCCGGAGCAGACATCAAGGAAATCAAGGACAAGACTTTCGCCGAAGTCTATGAGGAACAGCTCATCACCTCGACATGGGAGGGACTGGCGCGGGTACGAAAGCCGACGATTGCCGCCGTTTCCGGCCACGCCATCGGCGGCGGCTGCGAGATCGCCATGATGTGCGACATGATTATCGCCTCCGAAACAGCGCGCTTTGCCCTGCCGGAAACCTCCATCGGCATCATTCCCGGCGCGGGCGGCACACAGCGCCTGACCCGGATCGTCGGCAAAGCCGTGGCCATGGACATGATTCTGAGTGGCCGCGCACTTTCGGCAGCGGAAGCCCAAAGCATGGGATTGGTGAGCCGCGTCGTTCCGGCGGGGTCGCAGGTGCTGGAGGCGGTGAAGCTCGCTGCCAAGGTTGCCGCTTATTCCCGACCCGTCGTGCAGCTCGCCAAGGAAGCAGTTAACAAGGCCTACGAGACCCATCTGCAGGAAGGTATTTATGTTGAGCGCCGCCTGCTCTATTCAACCTTCGCACTTGACGACCGTCGCGAGGGCCTGAACGCATTCGCCGAAAGGCGCCCGCCACAGTTCCGCAACCGCTGATATCGAAAGCGCGTATCGCGAAGTCAGGTGGTCTGTCTTGATGCTTCCATCAAGACAGACCACCTGAATTTTTTTAATAAAACCATATTGATAAAACGTACTTCTGCTTTAGCTCTTGCTTTAGAGGCGCCTTATTTATTGTCCTCTCTGCAGCCAATAGGGATTTGGTTGAAGCGTGTTTTCGTTAGGTCTCGCGGGGATAAAATGGGAAATAACCACTATTGAAAATGAGCCGGGGACGCACTTCGCGGCTCGTCGGCTATCTAAAAAATAGTTTGATCCAGAAGCATGAGTGTATGTGGCTAGAATGCCGCACCGCTCATTGGATTCTTGCAGTCTTCGATAAATATATTTTGAGTCAGCACCCTGTGATATAAATATTTCATGGAATTGTTTAGCTGATTAACAGTTTATCATATTGATTTTCTAATTATAGAAATATTCTAAATAAAAGATTTTAACACCTTTTCTTGACTTTATTTAATTCGTACTAATTTCCATTGCGAAATCAAGCTTCATAACAGTTGATAAATAATAATTATACGCTTGATCGAGATCAATGACGCGAGACCAGCTCTCATATCATTGTCTGCGAAAATTCGTTTCATGCTCATAATCGCGCAGGATTGGAGAGTTGCATGGCCGATACGCACAGCGGACAGGTTGCGGTGGAAAAAGAACCGCACAAACTGACATTATTTCCTTTGATTGCGCTCGTCCTGGGGTCGATGATTGGCGGGGGCGTTTTTAATCTGCCATCGGACATGTCCCGCGCAGCGTCGCCCGGCGCGGTGATCATCGGCTGGACAATCACCGGCATCGGCATGTTGATGCTGGCGAAGGTCTATCAGTCGCTGGCCAACCGGCGTCCTGATCTCGATGCTGGTCCTTACGCCTATGCCAAAGCCGGTTTCGGATCGTTTATCGGCTTCAACAGCGCCTGGGGATACTGGCTCAGCGCCTTTCTCGGCAATGTTGCCTATGCGGTGGCAATCTTTTCGGCTTTGTCATTCTTCTTCCCGGTTTTCGGCGACGGGTCCAACCTGCCATCTATCATTGGCGCTTCCATCTGCCTTTGGCTGATCCACACGCTCGTCCTTTACGGCATCAAACAGGCGTCGTTCGTCAATATCGTCACCACGATTGCGAAACTTGTGCCGCTGATGCTGTTCATCCTGATCGCCATCATTGCCTTCCACTGGGACAAGTTCACCTTCAATTTCTGGGGTCGCGGTGAAGAAGCGACCCTTGGCAGCATCACGCACCAGATCAAAAGCACCATGCTGGTGACGCTTTGGGTGTTCATCGGCATCGAAGGCGCCAGCGTTTATTCGGCCCGCGCGGCCAACCGCAAGGATGTGGGGCGCGCAACCGTCATCGGCTTTCTCGGCGCGCTCGGCATCTATGTGCTGGTCTCGCTGCTGTCGACCGGGCTGATGAGCCAGCCGGAACTTGCCGGGCTGAAAGTGCCATCCATGGCCGGTGTGTTCGAGCCGCTTGTCGGGCATTGGGGCGCACTGCTTATCAATGTCGGCCTTCTGATTTCGGTTGGCGGCGCATTTTTGTCATGGACTCTGCTTTGCGCGGAAATCCCATTTTCCTGCGGTCGCGACGGTACATTTCCGAAATGGTTTGCTGTGGAGAACAAGAACGGCTCGCCCGCCCACGCCTTGTGGGCAACGAACCTTGCGATCCAGTTCTTCCTGCTGCTCACCTATTTTTCAGAAAGCGCCTACCAGTTCTTCTACTTCATCGCATCAGTCGCCATCTTGCCGCCCTATGTGTTCTCAGGCGCTTTCGCCCTGAAACTTGCACTCAGCGGCGAAACATACGGCGCCAACAGCAAGGCGCGACGACGCGACCTGTGGGTAAGCCTGATCGCGACGCTTTACGGCGTCTGGCTCGTCTATGCGGCGGGACTGAGTTTCCTGCTGATGTGCACGGTGCTTTTTGCACCCGGCATTCTGGTTTACGCCAAAGCCCGCAAGGAACATGGCGAGCCGATCTTCGAAGGACACGAGATAGGGATTGCCGCAGGCATCACCCTGCTGGCCCTGGTCGCAATCTATCTGATGTGGACGGGGGTCATCACACCGTTCTGACACGTTCATCCGTGGAAATGATCCTTTGCCGGCTTTCAAGATGACGTAATCGGACCGGCCAAGGCCTTCCCGCCCAGTTCACTGGTTCCAAACAGGAGTATCGAGATGAGACAATTTGGAGTGCATTCGGAAGTCGGCAAGCTGCGCACGGTGATGGTTTGCAGCCCTTCGCTGGCGCATCAACGACTGACCCCAGCCAATTGCCATGACCTTCTGTTCGATGATGTGATCTGGGTCCACGAAGCACAGAAGGACCATTTCGACTTCGTGCTCAAAATGCGCGAACGCGGCGTGGAAGTTCTGGAAATGCAGGACCTGCTCGCTGAAACGCTGAACGACAAGGAAGCGCGGCAATTCGTACTCGACCGGCGCATTCTCCCCAATCAGGTGGGACGCAATGTTGCCAATTCCATGCGCCCATGGCTGGACGAACTGCCGTCGAAAAACCTTGCGGAGTTTCTCATCGGCGGCGTGGCCGTCTCCGACCTGCCCGACATATGGGGCAAGGAACTGATGCTCGACGTGCTAGGCGGTACGGAATTTATCATCCCGCCAATCCCCAACACGCTATTCCAGCGCGACTCGTCCTGCTGGATTTATGGCGGCGTGACCGTGAACCCGATGTTCTGGCCAGCACGTCAGCCGGAAACGCTGATCCAGCGCGCTATCTATAAATATCATCCGGAATTCAAGGACGGCGATTTCAAGATCTGGTGCGGCGACTTCGACGCAGACCACGGCAATGCCACGATGGAAGGCGGCGACGTCATGCCGATCGGCAATGGCACCGTGCTGATCGGCATGGGCGAACGCACGACCTATCAGGCCGTCGGCCAGGTAGCCGAAGCACTGTTCACCGCAAACGCCGCGACCCGCGTTATCGCCTGCGTAATGCCGAAGAGCCGTGCGGCCATGCATCTCGATACGGTGTTCAGCTTCTGCGACCGCGACCTCGTGACCATTTTCGGCGAAGTGGTGGACCAGATCCGTTGCTTCAGCATCTATCCCGGCGACGATGGCAAACTCGTCGTCCGTCCAGAAACCAAGCATCTTCTGGAGGTGGTCGCGGAAGCGCTTGAGCTGAAGAAACTGCGCTCGGTAGCAACAGGCGGCAACGCTTATGAGGCCGAGCGTGAACAGTGGGACGATGGCAACAACGTCGTGGCGCTGGAACCTGGCGTGGTCGTCTCCTACGACCGCAACACCTACACCAACACGCTGCTGCGCAAGGCTGGCGTTGAAGTCATCACTATTCGCGGCTCGGAGCTTGGCCGTGGTCGAGGCGGCGGGCATTGCATGACCTGCCCCATCTGGCGCGATCCGGTCTGATCACCGGACACTCATCGCAACGTTATAAAATTTTGGAGACGTATCATGAGCTTTAATCTGCGCAATCGTTCGCTTCTCACGGTGCAGGATTACACGCCGCGCGAGTTTCGCTTCCTGCTGGATCTGGCACGCGATCTGAAGCGCGCCAAATATGCCCGCACCGAACAAAAGCACCTGTCGGGCAAGGAAATCTGCCTCATTTTCGAAAAGACCTCCACACGTACCCGCTGCGCTTTCGAGGTCGCCTGCTCCGATCAGGGCGCCAATGTCACCTATCTCGACCCGGCCGGATCACAGATCGGCCACAAGGAATCCTTCAAGGATACCGCGCGTGTTCTGGGCCGCATGTATGACGCCATCGAATATCGCGGCTCATCCCAGACCGGCGTGGAAACACTGGCCAAATATGCCGGCGTTCCGGTCTATAACGGCCTGACCGACGAATATCACCCAACCCAGATGCTGGCCGATGTGCTGACGATGTGGGAACACAGCGACAAGCCGATCCCCCAGATCAAATATGCCTATGTCGGCGACACGCGCTCCAATATGGGCCATTCGCTGATGATCGTCGGTTGCCTGATGGGCATGGATGTCCGTATCTGCGGACCGAAGGAACTGTGGCCTTCTGAAGAATATCGGAAGATCGCCGAGGAACTCGCCGAGGCATCGGGCGCGAAGCTGACCATCACGGATGACATCAAGGCTGCGGTCAAGGACGTGGACTTCATCCATACCGATGTGTGGGTGTCAATGGGCGAGCCGAAGGAAGTCTGGGCAGAACGCATCAAGCTTCTGAAGCCCTACCAGGTCAATACAGCGTTGATGAAGGCTGCGGGTAATCCGCAGGTGAAATTCATGCACTGCCTGCCTGCATTCCACGACACGGAGACCGTGGTGGGTAAGCAGATCGCCGACCAGTTCGGCATTTCAGATGGCCTCGAAGTGACGGACGAAGTGTTCGAATCCCACGCCAATATCGCATTCGAACAGGCGGAAAACCGCCTGCACACCATCAAGGCCCTGCTTGTGGCAACGATTGGAGATTGAGGATGCGCATCGTCATCGCATTGGGCGGCAACGCCCTTTTGCGGCGCGGCGAGCCGATGACAGCCGAGGTGCAACGCAGGAATATCCGCACCGCTGTCGAGGCCATCGCGCCGGTCACCAAGGACCATCAGGTCATCATCACCCATGGCAACGGTCCGCAAGTCGGGCTGCTTGCCTTGCAAGGCGCAGCCTACAAGCCCGATGAGGCCTATCCGCTGGACGTGCTTGGCGCCCAGACGGAAGGCATGATCGGCTACATGCTGGAACAGGAACTTGGCAATGTTCTGCCGTTTGATATTCCGATTGCCACCGTCCTCACCATGGTTGAGGTGGATGGTGACGATCCCGGCTTCCAGAACCCGACCAAGTTCGTCGGCCCGGTCTATTCGAAAGAAGATGCCGACCGCATCCGTGGCGAAAAAGGCTGGACCTTCAAGCAGGACGGCGACAAGTGGCGGCGGGTTGTGCCATCGCCGCTGCCGAAGCGGATCTTCGAGATACGCCCGCTGAAATGGCTGCTTGAAAAGGACACCATTCTCATCTGCGCGGGCGGCGGTGGCATTCCCACCATGTATGAGAAGGGCAAGGAGCGGTCGCTCAGTGGCGTGGAGGCTGTCATCGACAAGGATCTGGCCAGCGAACTTCTCGCCCGGGAACTCAATGCCGACCTCTTCATCATGGCGACCGACGCCGAGGCGGTTTTCACCGACTGGGGCAAGCCGACGCAAAAGGGCATTCACGAAGCGACACCGGAAGCACTCTCTCAATATGAGTTTCCCGCAGGCTCGATGGGGCCAAAGGTGGATGCCGCCTGCAACTTCGCCAGAGCGACGGGAAACTCCGCCGCCATTGGCGCGCTGGCTGACATTCCCGCTATTGTCGATGGCAAGAAGGGTACGATCGTCAACACGGGCTTTTCAAAACTAACATGGCATTGAATTAAGTATTGAAACTCCGATCTTTGATGAAAGATCGGAGTTTTCTTTATTTACACTTGAGCCTACACTCAATTCGCTATCGGGGAGACCATGAAGTGAGCGAAAGCGAACAGGGTTCAACAATTGGCGTCCGTCCTCCATCCATGCTGGATGCTCTGGTGCCATGTATCGCGCTCATCGTCTTCCTTGCCCTCTCCTATTATCTGTTCGGTGACGAGGCTTCGTCCGGCCCAAACCAGATCGCCCTTGCCATCTGCGGTATGATCGCAGCAGGCGTCGCCTACAAGAACGGGTCGCGATGGTCGGCTGTCCGCGCATCCGTCGTCGACGGGATTTCAGCCGGCTTACCGGCCATTCTCATCCTGATGGCGGTCGGCGCTTTGATCGGAACATGGGCGCTCAGCGGCACAATCATTTCCATGGTCTATTACGGGTTGAAACTTCTCAATCCCGATTATTTCTATGCAACGACAGCCGTCGTTTGCGCCGCTGTTGCA
The DNA here is from genome assembly GCA_014138095.1 of Ochrobactrum sp. RH2CCR150. Lineage (GTDB taxonomy): Bacteria > Pseudomonadota > Alphaproteobacteria > Rhizobiales > Rhizobiaceae > Brucella > Brucella gambitense. The sequence continues at coordinate 15,624 of JACGXE010000020.1, read as the reverse complement.
TTCAGCATCGGCAGTTCCTGGACTGTCGCGGGCACCATCGGCATCGGTCTGATGGGTGTTGCGGCCCATATGGAGCTATCACCGGCCATCACGGCGGGAGCGGTCATTTCCGGCGCTTATTTCGGCGACAAGGCATCGCCGCTCTCCGATACGGTCAATCTGGCGGCGGCATCCGCCGGTTCGGAAATATTCGACCACATCAGGGAATCGCTCTGGGTATCGATCCCGTCCTTGCTTCTGGCGATTGTGCTGTTTGGCTTTTTGGGTGAGCAGAACGATTTTGACGCCAGTTCTCTGCTCACAAAGATCGACAGCCAGATTCAGGTTTCTCTCTGGGCTTTCCTGCCCCTGCTGCTGGTCTTCGTGCTGTCGGTCGCGCGAGTTTCTCCCGTCGTGGCGATCTTCAGCGGCGCTCTGGCCGGAGCGGTGCAAGGCGTCATCATGGACCCGCAGCGCGTGATCGCTTTTGCCAATGACGCCACGCTGCCCAGCGCGCTCGCGCTGTTGAAAGGCGCATGGCTGGCGCTTGCCACCGGCTATACGAGTTCCGTGGGTGACCACGATATTGACATCATCCTCAGCCGAGGCGGCATGGCCAGCATGATGACGACCATCTGGCTTGTCATTACCGCACTCGCCTTCGGCGCGGTGATCGAACATGCAGGCATTCTCAATCGCCTGATCGGCCCGATGATCCGCCGTACCAAATCCGATGCAGGTCTGGTCACCACCGTTGCCGGGACCGCCGTGCTGACAAATGTGGTCACGTCCGATCAGTATATTTCGATTGCCCTGCCCGGACGCATGTTCAAACAGGCCTTTGCCAATCGCGGGCTGGCGCCTGCCCTCCTGTCCCGCGTGCTCGGCGACAGCGCAACCGTGACCTCGCCGTTGATACCATGGAACAGCTGCGGTGCTTATATGGCCGCAGCGCTTGGGGTCAGCACCACCGCCTATGCGGCCTTTTGTTTCTTCAACATCATCAACCTACTGCTATCTATCGGCTTCACGCTGCTCGGTTGGCGCGTACTTCGAGTCACCCCCAAGATAGGCGCGTCTAGCTGACGATCCCTTTCCTGCGATAGAGCAGCCAAAGGAACCAGATACCGCCCAACAGAGACGCTATGAGACCCGGCGACATCGGCCATGGGTAGGCGATATTGCGTCCCAGCCAGTCGGCGAAGATCAACATCAGCGCGCCGACCAGCGCCGCTGCGATCAAGCGAACCCCAATGGTGCGGAAGCCAAGCAGCGACACGAAATGCGGAACCATCAGCCCGATGAAACTGATGGGACCGACGGTCAGTGTCGCGGCTGTCGTCGCCACACCGGCTATCAGCAGCAAAATCCCACGGCTTTGCGGCACCTTCAATCCGATGGCGCGGGTGGTGGTATCGCCAAGCGGGAATATCTCAACCGGGCGTTTCAAAAGCATCGCCGCGAGGAAAACGGCCAGCGCACAGACACAAACCAGAATGGCGTCGCTGCTCCCGACATTGCCCATGGATCCTGAATACCAGTTCAAAAGCCCGGCCACGCGCGGGTTACCGCTGGCGAGAAGCAGGATCATCAAGGCGTGGAAAGCACTGCCAAGACCGACCCCCACCAGCAGAACCCGCTCCGGCTGAAACGCCATGCGCTTGCCGATTAGCGCAATTGCCGCCAGAACGGCAAATGCTCCTATGGAGGCGACCGCCAGTTTGGACATGCCACCGGCATTGGACAGAAACAGAACCGCGACAGCCAAACCGACACCTGCACCATAGCCGATACCCAACAGATCGGGGCTCGCCATCGGGTTTCTCAATGTGCCCTGCAGGATCACCCCGGCAACAGCCAGACACACGCCAGCACCGGCCGCCGCAAAAATGCGTGGTACGCGCCAGAAGCTTGCCGCCATGTCCGACACATCGGGCAGGCTGAAAGCCCAGCCTTGCGCGTTCTTCGTCACCAGAAATGACAAAGCTGCACTCACAATACACAGACCGCAAAGCACGAGCAGCGCTCTTCCCGGATGCTTGAGAGCGTTGGTTTCCGATGCCGGTTCTCCCATTTGCGGCGCGCTGCCAAGCCGCACGCGGGTTGCGAGGATCACCAAAAAAGGCCCGGTGAAGAGGCCCGCAGCAGCGCCCGCCGGAATATTGCCGACAAAGGGCGTAATTGCCCGCAAAAGCTGATCAATGCCCACGAGCAGCAGCGCCCCCAGAATGGCCGACCATGCCAGACGCCGCCCGTCATAGCTCGGTGCAAAAGCGCGCGCCAGATTGGGTGCGGCAAGCCCCACCATCCCGATCAGTCCGAGGCTGCTGGTGACGATTGCAGCCATCGCCGCAGCGGCAGCCAACAGGGTCAGCCGCATGAAGGCCGGAGATACGCCGAGCCCCTTGGCCTGACCATCGCCCAGCGACAGGAGGTTGAGCGGTCGCTGCAACAACAGGATCAGTCCAGCCAATGGCAGCAAACGCGGCAGAAGATAGAGGAAGACCTCCCATCCGCCCTGTTGCAGGGAACCCGCCTGCCAGGTCAGAAGATTGATCAGATAATCATGGTTGAACAGGACAAGCAGGCTGAAAACAGCGTTGCAGTAAAGCCCCACCATCAGCCCCGCCAGCACGACGGTCGTGGATGAGAACCGCCCTGCCGAAGCAACCAGCAGGGAAATACCGAGCGCCACGGCGGCTCCGCCAAGCGCGATGGGTTCGCTGCCGAAGGTCCACAGGCCGGGTGCAAAAACCAGCGCCAAAGCGAGGGCGATCTGTGCACCGGATGCAACGCCGAGCAGGCCCGGCTCTGCCAGCGGATTGCGCAGCACAGTCTGGAAAACGGCACCGCCCAACCCCAGAACTCCACCTACCAGAAGCCCTACGGCAAGGCGCGGCAGAAAACTGTAGAAACCGATCACATGGCGCGGATCGTCAAGATCGGGCGCGATGAAAATGCGCAACCATTCCGCAGGCTTTGCAATGCTGAGAAAGCCCTGAACGACAAGCAGCAGAACCAGAACCAAGGCAATAATCAGCACTGGCCAGCGAAGCGGAAAACGCCGTTGCGCGTGTTCGTGGCCGGATGAAACGGAGCCGATACTCATCGCCAAAACCTCACGCCTTTTCCGGCATCTGCGTCAGGGCAGACGCGATCAGCCCCGAAAGATGCACCGCGGAAGCCACACCGCCGAAGGGGTGGAACTGGTTCAGCCAGGCAACGCGTTTGTTGCGTACGGGCGCGAGCAATTTCCACATGGTGTTTTGTTGCAGCGAACGCTCCGTCTGGAGCCGTTGCGATGGAATATCGACCACCAGAAATGCCGCATCGGGGTTGTCCATCAGCCGATCGAGACCGGCGCGCGCCATGCCGGTTCCGTTGACCGGCCCTGTCCATAGATTGGCCAGGCCGAGCTTGCGCAGCACGGCATCTGGTAGCGTACCCGCGCCATACATGGTCATCTCGCGCCCGCCAATATCGGGCAGCATGATCCCGACAGGATGATCGTGCCCGGCAAGCTTTGTCCGCGCCTCGGCAAAGCGGTCCTCTGCCATTTGCGTAATCGCATCTGCACCGGAACGCGGCACGCCGCACAGTTGGGCCACGCGGTTGAGAATATCGACGGCAAGCTGATAGCGCTCAACATTGGGGGTAGTAATGCTTGGCACCAGCTCCACCCGCGCCACATCCGCGATGCGCGGTGTCATGACCATATTATAGTCGGTGGCGATGATGAAATCGGGTCGCAATTCTGCCAACGCTTCGAGATTGATTTCCCAGAATGGGCCGACATCGGCAACAGTGTCGGGCAAGACCGGCGACGCCATGCGCTGACGGTAAAAACTTGTGTCAGAGAGCCCCACCGGCACGATGCCCAAAAACAGCATGGCTTCTGCCGCCGCCCAATCTATCGACACAATGCGCGCTGCATCCCCTGCCCGTGCCTGATGCAGAAAGCCGGAAGGCCCCGCGCAAAGCGCGAGGCCCGATCCCGACAACAAGCCGAGTAATATCTGGCGACGGGTCAGCAAAGCATTCGCCTTAGAAACTGACCTTCACCCGGCCAATGACCGAGCGACGGTCGCCTTCATAGCAGCTCACGGTATCTTCGCAGGTCGTGAAGTACTTCTTGTCGAAGAGGTTCGTCGCATTGAGCTGGAAGGTCATGTCCTTGTATTTGTAACTCACACCGGCATCGACCAAGGTGCGGCCATCAACCTTGACCGTATTGGCCTTGTCACCATAGCTGGAGCCGACATAACGCACGCCGCTACCAAGGCTCAAACCTTCCAAAGCGCCGCTGTTGAACGTGTAGTTGAGCCATGCCGAGGCCTGATGCTCAGGCACCATTGTGGACTGCTTGCCGATATAGGCGACGGCGTCTTCGGTGATTTCGGTATGGGTGTAGGTATAGGACCCAATGAAGTCCCAGCCATAGGAAAGGTTGACCTTGCCTTCCAGCTCCAGACCGCGCGAATGGACTTCGCCGGTTGCCTGCGGACCATCGAGATAGCTGTAGGAAACCACATTCGACTTCACGATGTCGAACCATGCCATCGTGAACAGGCCGTCGAATTCCTTCGGCTGGTATTTGACGCCTGCTTCCCACTGACGCCCTTCCGATGGGTCGAAGGTGTTGCCGCTATTGTCCGTCCCGAGATTTGGAACGAAGGATTCCGAATAGCTGACATAAGGCGCAATGCCCCAAGGCGTGACATAGGTAATGCCTGCACGACCGCTGAACTTACCGATATTCTGATCCGTATCGCTGTCATCGAGACGATTGTGGTTGTCGAGATTCAGCCAGTCATAACGACCGCCGAGCGTCACGATCCAGCTGTCGTTGAACTTGATCTGGTCCTGCGCATAAATGCCGGTCTGATTGTATTTCTGGCGATAGCTCTGGGTCAGTGTCGTCGGCACGGCGATGGGAATGCCGTAAGACGGGTTGAACGGATTGAGACTTGGCGCCGGATCGCGATATTGCGAGACGTCGGAGTCGGAATAGGAATAGTCGAGACCGAACAGCGCTTCATGCGCGATATTGCCGGTTTCAAATTCGGCTACTGCCTGATTGTCCACGACGAAGCCGCTCATATTCTCGTCGAAACGACGCGCCTGCCGGGTAATCCCCGTTGGTCCAAGACCAAGCGCCAGCACATTGTCGAGAAGGAAGCTGACCTGACCGTAACGCAGGTTCTGCTTCAGCGTCCAGGTGTCGTTCAGATGATGTTCGAACTCATAGCCGATGCTGCCCTGCTTCTGCACGCTTCTGTTGAAGTCGGGATCGCCGACCAGAATATTCGGGGAGTTCGGATAAAGATTGCTGATCGTGGCAGGCAGAACGCTGCCGCCGCTGTCGTCACGCAATAGTTGGCCGGAAACAGTCAGCGACGTGTCGGCATCCGGCGCCCAGGTGAGCGACGGTGCGAACATGTAGCGGTCGTCCTTGACCTCGTCGCCATTGGAATATTCGAACTGCGTATCGCTTTTGCGCACCACGCCGATCATGCGATAAAGCAGTGTCTTGTCTTCATTGACCGGCCCCGTCAGATCGACGCCAAACTGCTTGCGGTTATAGCTGCCATATTCCACCGAGGCTTCATGAAAGGCTTCGGCCTGCGGCTTCTTGGTGACGCGATTGACCAGACCACCCGCATCGCTCTGGCCATAGAGCGACGACACCGGGCCGCGCAACACTTCAATCGAATCCAGCTCATAGGGGTCAGTGCGGAAGAAGGTGTAGCTGTTGGAGAGCTGTCGCAGACCATCCTGATAGGAACTGGTGGACTGGGCGTTGAAGCCCCGCATCAGGATCCAGTCATAGCCCTTCGGGTCGGGGCCATAGGTTTCAATGGTCACGCCCGGCACATAGCGCAGGATTTCCGTTACGCTCTGGGCATTCTGGGTTTCGATCTGCTTGCGGCTGACCACCGAAACCGACTGCGGCACTTCAATCAAGGGCGTATCGGTCTTGGTTGCGCCTCTGGAATTTTCGACCACGACGCTGCCCGACGTATCGCCCGCTGTTGCACCTTGCAGGGTGATCGTGTCGAGAAGCAGCGAACCGTCCACAGCCACGGCTCCCGTATCACCTGCTTGCTGGGTGGAAATGGTCACGGTGTTACCGCGAAGGCGATAGGAGAGGCCCGAGCCGGACAGGATGCTGTTCAACGCTTCCGAGCGGGTGAGCGAGCCTTTCGCACCGGACGAGTTCTTGCCGCGCACGATATTGGCATCGTAGAAAAGCTGGACGCCGGTATTGTTGGAATATTGCACCAGAGCTTTGGACAAAGGCTGGGCGGCAATATCGAAGGAAATGCGCTGCACCTGTTGCCCGGCACCTGCCGCCTGCGCCCAGACCGGGCTTGTCGCAAACGAAGCGGCGGCAACCAGCGCGCTTGCTGCCAGAAGATGCAAGGATAGCTTCGATTTGAGAAGAATAGCTGCGCGTCCCTGGCCAATCCCTGTCTGAATCCCGCTCGTCTTATCCACGCGCATGCTGCAATCCCCAATGTCTGACACCCCCGCCGACGGGCGAGAAACTCCGTTTCATGGCGGCCGCCAAGCAGCCCCTCAGATGGTTAGACACCTCGGAAGCGCAAACTAATGATCGGACTGGAAAATATTTTTGATAATTTTTGTCAGGTTAACGTCGCGTGACGACTGTTACCCAGCCGGAAGCGTTCATAACCTTGACGGGAAGGGTTTCCGCAATGGTGGCAAGCGCCGCTTCCGCATCGCGCGTATCGAAAATCGCCGTTACTGGCATATTGCCGATTTCAGCATCGGTCAGGAAAATCCTACCCCGGCGATAACGTTCCAATTCCGTCAGCACACGGCGCAGCGGCACATCTTCGAAGATCACGCGGTCATTGCGCCATGCTTCGACAATCTGACTGTCGGCGCGGTGCGGCGCGGCGATAGTGTCACCTCCGAACGTCAGCTGCCAGCCTTCGTCGAGCCGCACCGGCGCGGTATCGCCAAAGGCCACCGACACCGCATGTTCAACCACGGAAACGGTAACCGCATCTTCGTCCAGCTTGACATCGAAGGCCGTGCCCAGCGCGGTGATGGTGCCGCCTTTGGCGGAAACTACAAAAGGGCGCGCCGCATCGGCAGCAACCTGAAAAAAGCCCTGCCCCTGATGCAGCACCAGATCGCGGCGCTTGTCGGAAAAATCGACCGAAAGGGCGGAATAGCTGCCAAGCACCACCGTGCTGCCATCGGCAAGGGTAAAGCTGCGGCGCTCGCCCACACCAGTCTTGTAGGTCGCAAACAAACCAGGGCGCGACAGCATATAGGCGCCCGGCGCCAACACCAGCGCCGCAAGCCCGCCCAGAACGACCCCACGCCTGCTGACGCGGTTCGAGCCCTTGTACCTGTCATATTCGGGTTTTACAGCATCGAAACGCTGCCACAGGACTTGCGCACGCTCATAAGCAACACGGTGCGCCGGATCGGATGCCATCCAGGTCGAGAACGCGCGCCGGTCATCAGCGCTGACGGCGGTATCCTGCAAAAGCACGAACCATTCCAGCGCCTTCATGAAAACCGGGTCGGTCTCGAAATCCTTCATGCCTGTCCACAACTGCCTTGGCTCTTCCTAGGCGGAGAGCCGTTTGTCGAGTTCGGCTAGAGCCGCCACAATCTGGGTTATAACCGTATTGCGCGAAATTCCCATACGCTCGGCAACTTCGTCGTAAGTCAGGCCTTCGATCCTGTTGAGGACGAAAGCCTCACGGCGACGTGGCGGCAAGTCTGCAATGGCCTGCAAAAGACGGCGCAGCTCGCTGCGATAAAGTGCAGTGATTTCCGGCGAAGGCGTGCTGTCGGCATAACGCTCCGGCGCGTCATCTTCAATCTCCACATCGGAGCGGCGGCGCGCATCGCGCAGGTGATTGAGAGCCAGATTGCGTGCGGCGCGTTTGACATAGGCCGCGCCCGGAGCACCATCGCGTGAGCCGTCATCCGGCCGCGACAGCATGTTGAGAAAGGCCTGCTGGACGACATCTTCCGCGGTCGCCGTATTGCCGACGATGCGCCGCACGAAAGCGCGCAGACCAACCTGTTCGCTCTCGTAAAGTTCAGTCAGATCCCACAGCCGTGAGGTCATTCTATCGCGATCCCCGCAGACATATTGCTCTGCATCGGCAATAGCGTTTCGCAAAATCTCATGCAATCACAGTGATTTAGAAGTATTCCAACGAGTCAGATAAAATCATGTGTTGAATAGTCATGTTTTTACAAACAAAACATAGGCTTCCACTGATAAGCCAGCGTTCCATCAGCCTGCGAACAGGGGCTGGACAGCCAAGCTTTCCAAACCGCATGTATCAAAAATATCACATTTTATAGGGAACTGCGGCGCGCCAGGAGCGCAATGAAGCAGGCCCCACCCAGAAGCGAGGCGAACAGGCCGAGCGGCAGGTTATAGGGGAAGGCCACCATCCGCGCGAGCCAGTCTGCGCTGACCATCATCAAAGCACCGATCAGCATGGATGCCGTCAGGAAGCGCTTCGGCGTATGCAGGCCGACATTGCGCGCCAGATGTGGAGCAATCAGCCCGACAAACGAGAGCGGCCCAACCATCATGGACGCGATGGCCGTCAGAAGCGCTGCAATCAGCACGATCACAAGACGCGGCAGGATGAGCGAAAGACCAAGACTCCGCATTGTCACCGAACCGAGCGGCAGAATATCGAGCCAGCGCGACAGGGTGAGCAGAAGGGCAAACCCCGCCGCCAATGCGATTGCCGCCAGCCAAAGCTGCATCGGCGTCGCCTGCGCGCCGGTGCCGCTTAACCAGCCGAGCAGGACAAAGGCCTGTGGAGAGCCGGTTGCAATAATGGCTGTCAGAATGGAGCTGACCATCGCGCCAAGTCCGACACCGGCCAGAAGCAGCTTTTCAGCGCCGAAGCCGCTGCGCGCTGCAACGGCCAGAATGAAGATCAGCGCCAGTACCGACCCGATGGAAGCGCCGAACCATTGCATGGACAGGCCCGCAACCGGCAGCAGCAGAACCACCGCCAGACCGCCACCCGCACCAAGGCCGACGCCCAGAATTTCCGGACTGGCGAGCGAATTGCCGGTCATGCGCTGGAGAATGGCCCCGGCCAATGCCAGCATACCGCCCGAGAGCCCGGCCAGAGCAAGCCTTTGCAAGCGCCAGTCGAAAAGCGCGTCGAACAGTTCACCACGGGCAAGGACAAAACCGTCCTGCCCCCGACCGAGACTGAGCGTAATGGCAGCAGCAAGTAGGACAAGTACAAGCAGAACGGCGAAGAAAAGCCCCGTGCGTTTCAGGCGAACCGCGTTCGTTTCGCTCTGACCGGCTGGCCATTCGAACATGCGCAGACGCGGCAGCATCCACAGCAGCAATGGACCGCCAAGCAGTGCGGTCGCAGCGCCCACCGGCAGGCGGTCGCCGGTGACAGTTTGCAACAGGCTGACACAGCCGTCAGTCAGCCAGAGCAAAACTGCCCCAATGGCAGGTGCTACGATCAGCTTTGTTTTGAGACGCCGCGCGCCGGACAGCTGCGCCAGCGTGGGTGCGACCAGACCGACAAAGCCCAATATGCCAACCTCGGCGGTGATGCTGGCCGCCAGCCAGACGGCAATGGCAATCACCAGAAGGCGGCTTGCCGCCAGCGACAGGCCGAGACTGCGCGCATTGGCATTGTCGAGCGCCAGCAATGTCAGTGGGCGCAGCAGGAAGAAGGCAACGCCGCCGCCGATCAGAACCCGAAGGCCAACTGAAACGCCCGGCCCCCAGCTTTGCTGTTCCAGCGAGCCGCCACCCCAGACGAACAGTGAAAAGACATATTCGCCATTGGCCAGAATGAGCGCCGTGCTTGCCGCCGTTGCGGTCAGCGAAACGATCATGCCGCAGAGAATGACAGAAGCCGGTTCCAGCGAGCGTTTCCAGTTGAGCCCCAGCACCAGACTGACCGCTGCCAGACCGCCCACCAGTGCCAGCCATTCGCGGGAGATCAACGCCACAGGCAGATAGAGCATGCCAGCCGTCATGGCGAACTGCGCCCCGGCAGCAATGCCGAGTGTCGAAGGTTCGGCGAGGGGATTGCGCAAGACCTGCTGCAACAGCAAACCCGAAAGCCCAAGACCTGCCCCGCAGATCAGCGCCATGGCATTGCGCGGCAGAACGGTGTCGAATGCAATGACCCGATGCAGCGCCAGTAATTCAGGCGAACTGGCAGGGGCATTCAACGCACGCGTGAACTCGAAGGCGGCCATAAGAGCCGCGACAAGGGCGAGCAGCCCCCAGAACAGGATCGGCTTGATGCCTGCAAATCTATTCTCCGTCATAGGCTGGCCTTCCAGTATTCACGGAGAAGCTGGGTAAAGCGGCGTGCCGCTGGCAGTCCGCCGAAATGGTCGAGCGGTGGCAGGAACAGCACGCGCTTATCACGGACGGCTGGCAGCGCATTCCATAGGGAATTCTGCGGCAAACGATAGAGCGTTTCGGGATCGGTCGGGCCGATGACCACGATGGATGCGTCCGGCGTTTGGGCCAACTGCTCCAACCCCACCGGCGCTGCGGCTGAATAGCTTGTGTCCTGCGCCCACGCATTTTCGAAACCAAGCCGAACCAGCACGTCGCCAAACAGACTATCGCGACCAAATGCGCGAAAATGGCGGGCATCACCCAGACTGATGACGAAGACCTTATGCCCGGAAGCTGATGCGAAATGCTGGCGCGCCTCGGCAATCTCGCGCGCGACCGTCGCAACAAAGGCGCGGGCTTCGGCAGCCAGACCGAGCTTTTCGCCAAGGTTCAGTGTCGCCTCTTCCAGCATTGCATAGGGCGGTTGACCCGCGCTGTAGACAGTCGGCGCGAAGACCGGCGCAATGCGTTCAAGGGCTGCACGCTGATATTCATAGAAGTTGGACGCGACGATCAGATCCGGCTCGATCATGCGCAGCAGCTCGAGATTGGGTGCGCCGCGCAAACCGAGATCGGCGACACTTTCCGGCACCACCGGTTCAAGCTGCATCTGCCGGTACTGGCGCAGTTCTGACGCTGCTGCCGGCACAGCGCCGATGGCCAGCGCGGTCTCCAGCATGGCCCAGTCGATCACGGCAAAATGCGTTGATGCGGCATGGGCCGAACGCAGTGCAGGCGCCACGAAAAGGGCGCCTGCAAAACCGAGAACCGTGCGACGGGTGACTGTCATGACGGAACGCGCGGCCAGAACCGGCGCATCACCACTTGGTGTGCACCTTGAGCAAAGCCTTCCTGCCTTCGCCATAACCGCAGACATAGACGCCCTGACATCCAGCGACATAATCCTTGTCGAACAGATTGGTCACGTTGAGATCAATGCCCCAATTATCCTTTTCGTAGCCGAGTTTCAAATCGGCAAGTGCCACAGCTGGCACCTTGAGCGTGTTCTGCTCGTCGGCATAGGACGAACCGACATAGCGCACGCCGCCGCCGAGCGTGACGCCCTTGAGCACGCCTTCAGGCACCTTGTATTCGACGAAGAGCGAAGCCTGCTGTTCCGGCAGAAGATAAGGGCGCTTGCCGACAAGCGATTCATCCGAAGCGTTTTCCTTGACCTTCAGATCATAGGCGGTAACGCTCGCAGTGACCTTCCAGTCGTCGGCAACATTGGCCTGCACTTCAAGTTCGAAGCCGCGCGAATTAACCTTGCCAAGCTGTTCGCGGGCAAAGCTGGAACCGGTCAGCGAGTTTTCCTTGGTCAGATCAAAGAAGGACGCGGTGATCAGGCCGTCGAAGAATTCCGGACGATATTTGACACCCGCTTCGTACTGAACACCAGTTTCAGGCTTGGCATAGCTGCCGTCATACAGGGTCTCGATGATCGGATTAAAGAAGGTCGCGGCGCTGACATAAGGCGTAATGCCGTTTTCAAATTCGTAGCCGAGACCCGCACGACCCGAAAAACGGCCCGTGTCATATTCGAAGCTCGGCAGACCCGAAGCCTCGGTCCAGACATGATCATAGCGACCGTTCAGCGTCAGTATCCATCCATCGCCGAATTCCATGCGGTCCTGCGCATAGACACCCACCTGATTACGACGCAGATCCTGATCGATATAGGGATCCCACATCGGGCCCTGCGGCTCACCGTAAACCGGGTTATAGGCGTCGATGATCGTCGCGCCGCCGGTCTGCTGCATCTGGTCGATGCGGAAATACCGGTACTCCGCGCCGAACAGCAGATTGTGGTCGATGGCCCCGGTCGTCACCTTGCCTTCAAGCTGGTTGTCGGCCTGGAAGGTGTTTACCGTCGTATCGTGCTTGAAGTTGATGCGAGACAGATACGGATTACCCGCCGTCGGCTGATCAAGGAAACCGTCATATCCATATGGATAGAGGCTGTGCTCCTTCACATGCGCAAAGCCGTAGCGGACGTTCTGGCGGATCGTCCAGTCACTGTCGAATGTATGTTCGAACTCATAGCCGATCGATAGCTGCTCGCGGTCATAGGAATCGACATCCGGCTCGGTAAAATTGGCCTTGCGCGAAATCTTGCCGAACTCTGTCGGCACCACCGTGCCATAGTAAGGCAGAAAGCCGCCATCATGTGTCAGGTCGAGATGAGTATAGTTGGCCAGAATGGTGAGGCTGGTCGATTCATCCGGCTTATATTCGATGCTCGGCGAGATGACGCCGCGAAATTCCTTGGAGAAATCCGTGTAGTTGTCGCCGCCCTGAATCTTGCCATTGACGCGGTAATTGACCGTCTCCGTTGCCTTGTCGCCAATGTCGAAGCCGAGATAGCCATTGCCATAGCTGTTGATGCCTGCCTCGAGATAGCGCAGACGCTCTCCGGTCGGGCGCTTGCTGATATAGTTCACGATACCGCCCGGATTGGCGCCGCCATAAAGGGCGGATGCCGGGCCGCGCAGGACGTCGATGCGCTCGATCCCGAAACTGTCGATGAAATAGCCGCCGAAGCCGTAGCTGAAATTCTGCAACCCATCGAGATAGGTGCCGTTGGCCGTCGCATCGAAGCCGCGAATGTAAAGCCAGTTGGTGTCGTTATCGACGCCGAAAGGCTGCGCCAGCACGCCGGGCGTATAGCGCAAGGCTTCGTCGATCTTCTGCGCGCCGAGCGCATCCATCTGATCGCGACCGACAACCGATACGGATTGCGGGATCTTGTCGATTGCAACACTGTCTTTCGAACCGGTGGTCGTCGCACGCGGGACAAAGCCCTTGACCGGTCCGAGAGCTTCGGCGCGCGTGGTGCCGCCATTGCCATCCGACTGGATGACAACCGTGTTCAGCTCGAGGGGCTTGGCGGCTTCCTGCGCAAATGCAGGAATGGCGGCAAGCGCGGTACCGCTTGCCAGCAGGACGAGAAGATTATGCTTCATCGACGGCATATGATGTGACCCCTCAAAGGATAAAAACGCGAACCTTCACAGGCTCCCGCGACCCCGCAGACGGGCTCGTTAATATGAGTGCTTATATCAAGATTATGCGGCGGGATTGTTCATTCTTCCGCCAAATTGAACGATTTTCAGCTCATCTCAGCGCGCGGTAAAAAAGCAATCGAGACTGTTGCGATATTACAATTGCTGCTTCAGCCAAGCGGCAGGTGTAGTGCCGGTCTGTTTCTTGAAAACACGGGTGAAATGGGCCTGATCGGAGAACCCGACCAGCGCCGCAATATGCGGCAATGGCGTGTGCGCCTGAAGCAGCAGCACTTGCGCCCGCGCAATGCGCCGCTCCATCTGCCAGCTGTGCGGCGAAACCCCAGTCGATGCCTTGAAGGCGCTGCAAAAATACGTCTCCGACAAGCCTGCCAGATCGGCCAGTTCCTGCAAGCGGATAATGCGCGCGTAATTATCCTCGATGAAATCGGTCACGCGCCGCAGCCGCCACGGAGAAAGCTTGCTCGCCCCCGCCCGCGGTTGCACTTCCGCTCCAAACAATTCCGCAACCAGCGCGTTGATCAGGCCTTCGCCATAGAGATCGTGCAACGGCGCATTGGACAGGCACTCCTCCGCCATAAGCCCGCCGATCTGTTCAATCTTGGTATTGGAAAACAACAGTCGTGGACGCTCAATCGCAGCTCTGTCGAGCGCACCGCCAAAGCGCTGCTGAAGCGTGTTGATGTCCAGATGCAGATCGAGATGCTTGAGCTTGCCCGGCCTTGCACTCTCGCTCCAGATCGTCATGCCCGCCGGAATATAGCAGAGGCGCGACGGGTTCACGCCTTGCGCGACCGCACGCCCCTTGCTGCCGGGACGGATATCGAGCGCGCCCTGACTTTCGCAGACGAGAAACAGGCGTGGCGCTTGCGAAACATATTCGCCGCGCGCGCCGGGACCGCATTCGACAGACCACACGTCGGCAATCGCGCCGTTCCAGACGCGATAATGAAGATCGTCAAGCAAAGTGACGTCTTCGATCCGGCTTTTCATATGCGGATGGAAACCCAACTGATCTTTCCCAAGGCCACGATTGCGAGCATTTCCTGCACATGCGAGACGGCTTTGCGTTTTGACATGCTCAAAATATGTATAACTCACTCATGTTTTTGTGGCAACTTTCGAAAAGCCGCGTTATTGCATGGCTTCCATCTGCCAAAAGGACAGAGATTGATGACTTCCAACTTGTTCGAACTTGAGAATGTCAGCTTTTCGGTTGCCGGGCGCACCTTGTTGCAGCCCCTGACCATGTCGATACCGGCAGGAAGCGTGACGGCTTTGATCGGACATAATGGCTCCGGCAAGTCGACGCTGCTCAAAATCCTGGCCCGACAGCAGCTCGCTTCGGGCGGCGCAATTCATTTTGCCGGCAAGCGTCTCGACCAATGGGGCGACCGCGAATTTGCACGCAAGCTTGCTTATCTGCCGCAGCAAACGGCATCCGCATCGGGAATGCTGGTCAAGGAACTGGTCGCGCTTGGTCGCTATCCGTGGCACGGCGCATTGGGCCGGTTTGGCGAGACCGACCGGGCCAAGGTGGAAGAGGCTATCGAGCTGACCGGCATCGCACCCTTTGCCGACCGGCTTGTCGATACGCTTTCCGGTGGTGAACGCCAGCGCGTCTGGCTGGCCATGCTGGTGGCGCAGGATGCGCAGTGCCTGCTTCTCGATGAGCCGACATCGGCGCTCGATATTGCCCATCAGCTCGAAGTTCTGTCGCTGGTACGCAAGCTGTCGCAGGAAAAGGAATTGAGCGTTTTCATCGTGCTGCACGATGTGAACATGGCCGCGCGCTTTTGCGATTCCATTTTTGCGCTGCACAGCGGCCGCCTGATCGCCCAGTCGACACCTGAAGGCGTGATGGAGCCCAAGCGGCTACAAGAGATTTACGGCGTGCCGATGGAAGTCATGCGCCACGCCGCAACCGGGCATCTGATTGCCGCTCCTCTCTAGTCAGAGCTGCTGACCTGCAAGGTAACGTTCCAGTGTCTCGGTCGTACCATTCTGCCAGATTGCTTTCAGTGCTGCACTGAATGCGGCGACATAGGCAGGATTGGCAGCAAGCGCCCCGAAAATATCATCCATGGAAAGCCACGCAGCCGGATCGGCCTTGGCAAGCGCTGCCTGTTTGGTCAGGCGATCCCATGACGGATCATTCGGCTCGATGACCGCCCCGCTGTCCGTCGTGCCATAGCAGTAGCGGCACCAGAGAGC
>JACGXE010000019.1 GCA_014138095.1 Ochrobactrum sp. RH2CCR150 | reverse complement strand
GGGAGGATTATGGATATGATTGGTATGGGGGAATATGACGCCTCGAAGCCGCCTGAGCCTCTAGCCACTATAAACTGCATTGAAAAGGCGATTTGTATAACTCTTGACTGGCAATCAGGTGGTTGTGCCGACAGCTCATTATGCCCCGTTTAGCACATTTTTTGGCCGGACCGGACTTTCTGCTTCCGGTCCCATTCAAGACCGTGTCACCCGTTCGAGCTCATCAAAACGGCCGATCAAGCGGATGGCGTTATATTCTTTTTAACTGTGAAAGGGCTCATAAAGAGCAGCGCCAGCTTTGAGGGCCGCTAGCTTGAGCCGCTTGTCTCGGGTCCAAAGTGATGTGCGCTGATCAAGTAGGACAGAAGCGAGCAAGTGAGCATCCGTGTAGCCAATACCCATGCTAAAAACGTTATGCCTCTCAATGAGAGTCATAACCTCGTCGTGGGTTGCTACGATAGTCTCACGCTGTGCGCGGAGAAAAGTTAACACAGCGGTCCTGTCGCGTAGGCTGCCCAAAGCAAGTTCGCCAATGACTGCCGGATGGCAAAGCAGAAGATCGCTACCAATAATTTTTACAAGATCGTTATCACCTCGGCGGAAATGATCAATCCAAATGGAAGTATCTGCTAATATCACTTATTCACTGAGCTCCGACGGCGGGGGGCGGCTTCAGCGTCCGGCATGGTGCCTCCAAGAGCGATAAGCCGTTTACCAGTCTCGACGCGCACGAGTGCTTCTAACGCTTGGCGGACCAAAGCGGCTGTCTCCTTTGTGCCCGTCAGGGATCTGGCTTTTTCCAAGAGATTATCATCAAGATTAATGGTTGAACGCATAAAACTACCTCCTGCAGTTGAGTCAATTTATCACCAAATGGTGCTAATTTCAACACCTAGGTTGTCACTCAGATTAACATGACGTGGCTATCGTAAGCTGTTATGGGGAGGCTCGGCATTCTCACACTTCTGACTGGCAATCTGCACATCTCCCAATTGCGAGGGTCAGCGGATCATATCCGTTCAAGGCGGGAGGAAAAACAACTCCGTATGCATATAAATCTTTTCAAACGTTTCGGTGGCTTGATGCAGTGTGCAGGAGCCTGATAGTATGAATCCTGAGATTAAAATGAATGCATATAACGCTAATTCTAAGGGAAGAGGCGCTCTCAGACGAAGAATGGCCTGGATATGTTTCAGACTGGATGTCAGAATATTTATTACTTTATATAGCATAATTATAATTTAATTCCCGTATCACCATTAATATTAAATGGATATAAACATTATTAAAATAAACAGATTATATTAGATAAAATCTGTTTAAAGTTCATAAGTATTGCGATGACCATCACAAATATTCGGTCATATAATTCTTAAGCTTTTCGAATTCTTCCATTCAAGGATCCATGTTTTTATATATACGCCGGAGTTTACATAAGGATCGGTCAAATTAAATAATTCCAATTCTGCTAACGTCGCAACATTCGCAATTAGTAATGCCGCAGCGGTGGCATCACTGCCTTCTTGGAACGCGGGACCCGACATAAGAACCTCGAACGGTGCGTCAGCAATGTGTTTCTTGTGTGCATCATGAAGCTGCGCGCGTGCGTGGGTCTTTCGGGGATCTGAGACTGCAAATCGAAATGCGATCATTGTTTATTTCCTGCTTGGACAAGAACGAAATCGAACTTTGACTGCCATAGGCTGATAGATCCCGATGTGCGCTCGAATGGGGCAATCAAGGTCTTTTTAACGCCAAACACTGCATCCGATTTGAGGTAGGCGTCTTCTCCGACGAAGGTATGGGTAATTAGCTTTTCATAGCCGTCTGCATTCACCAGGTAGTGCATATGAGCAGGCCGGTATGGGTGCCTGCCGAGATGGCCGAGCATTTCTCCTACCGGCCCGTCGTCTGGGATAGGATATGAGACCGGTTTGATGCCGAAGAACTCGTAGTAACCATCATTCCCGGTTACGAAAATGCCACGATTATTCCATTTCGGCTGTATGTCTGGCTGTTGGACGTCGTAATAGCCGTCTGCATTGTCGGACCACACGTCGATGCTCGCACCAGCGATGGGAATGCCATTCAGATCAATCACTCGTCCAAAATAGCGACAGCTTTCGCCCTTACCGTCTAGGGAAATGCAGTCGCCCATCTTTCGCACGGGTGCGTTTTTCACATGGAAGGGTCCAAAAACTGTATTTTCGGTGGCACCGCAGGGGCGTCTATTGTTGATGGCGTCGACAAGCATTGAAACTCCTAGCGTGTCGCTCAACAGAATAAACTCTTGCCGTTCTTCACTACATATCCGCCCGGTGCGTGTCAAAAAGTCGATAGCGTACTCCCACTCGTTCTGAGTCAGAGCCACTTCCTTTATAAAACTGTGCAAATGGCTGACCAATGCCCCCATGACTTCCGTGAGTCGGGTCGAGTTCGGTTTCATTCGTCCATTCACGGTTTCAGTGGAATTTTCCTCCGAAAAGTACGCATTCATATGTCCATCTCCCAATATAGTTCAGCGTGGGCGAGCGCCTTCCAGCGCCATTTCAAGGAGTTGCTGGATAGCTTGGCGCTCTAGGCGGCGGGGGTTCCAGTAAGCGTTTTTCAGGGACTGTTCGGCGGCCCGCTCTATATCGCGGCGCACGAGTCCAAGTTGAGCGAGAGAATACGGCGCGCCCAGGCGTCGTGAAAAGTCAAAGATGCCAGCAGGGATTGACGGGCCGAATAAGTCTTGAAGAGGCGCAAGTTCCATCGCCGCCACCTCGCTATTGTATGCGATTGTGTAGGGAAGCAGGATCGCGTGTGTTTCGGCATGAGGGAGGTCGAACATTCCTCCGAGCGTGTGGCAAATCTTGTGATGGAGCGACATCCCTACTGTGCCAAGAACCGTGCCGCACAACCAGGAACCAAACAAAGCCGACGTTCGCGCGTCCTTGTCGTCGGGAATTTCCTGTATTGCCGGCAATGCGCTATGGAGGGCGCGGAGGCCTTCTATCGCCATCAGGGACGAAATCGGATTTCTGTCTTGAGCGTAGAGCCCTTCCAGCGCATGGGCCATAGCATTGAGGCCGCTGGTTATGCTGAGCTCGACCGGAAGCTTCATTGAAAAATTGGGATCGTAGATCACAAGGTCGGGAAGGATGCCCGGGTCGCGAATGGTGGTCTTGGAGCCGTTTTCTGTCTGTCCGAGTATCGGCGTGACCTCAGATCCCGCATATGTGGTTGGAACGATGATCTGCGGAAGGCCAGTCCTGAGAGCGATAGCTTTTGACAGGCCGGTAGTCGAACCGCCACCGATAGAAAGGATTCCATCCGCATTCAGGTTTCTGGCGATTGAGACGGCTTTCTCAGTTGTGTTGACTGGTGTGTGCATGACTGCTTCACTGAAAACGCCAACGGAACTGTCTTTAATGATATTGGCTAATTCCATCGCTTCGTCACGCTGAGCGGCGGTGGACAGAACAAGAATTCGGTTCAATCCCATCCTGTCTTTTTCGTCGGGTAGCTTTTGAAATGTCCCGGCCCCGAAAAGAATACGAACTTTGCTTGAATTGTAAGCGAATGAGTGCATGCCGATCCTCAGTCAATCTTGAGCGCACGATTGTCCACGCGCATCAGGAACGGATGAATCCGCGTGTCGGCCCAGACACGTGCGCCCTGAAATGGATCGTTGTGGTTAAATGAAACAACGTCTTCCAACCGTTCGGCTTCGACAATGAACATTGAGCCGATCATGGTGACTCCGTCCTCAGCGATTAGCGGACCTGAAATGACCGTCTTCACGGGAGTGCTTGCGAGATACTGCTTGTGAGCGTCGTAGTTGGCCAGTCGGCGGGGAAGGGCGTCTTCGAAATCGATACAATGGACGACGTAGAGCATGAGATTTTGCTTTCATAGTATTAGGATGAGGCCAACATACGCACAACTGATCGTCTCTTTTTCTGCATCTCTTGCAATGTTCAGAGTATCCATTCTGGATGTTTTGCTACTGGAGATTTGAACTGTGACCAGGTGATGTTCGGACACCACTAGGAGAAGACAGGCGTTTTGGAGAAGACAAGAATGGCAAAGCAACGAAGAATCGGCTGGATAGGGGTTGGTAAAATGGGCCAACCGATGGTGCGTCATCTGTTGGCGAAGAACCATCATGTGGCAGTCTATGATAGAAATCCGGCAAACTGTCATACAGTTCGCGGAGATGGAGCCAAAATAGCTCCGTCTGTGGGTGAGCTTTTGAAGGACGTCGAGATTATCATGTCGATGATCCCTAATGATCAAGTTCTCGATGATCTCGTTTTCGGCGAATCTGGGTTCGCAGGCCATTTGAACGAGGATCAGATATTCGTGGATTTGAGTACGGTTTCTCCCCGTATTTCGAAAAAGGTCTCCAACGGCATCCGGACAACCCGTTATCTGCGCGCGCCCGTTTCTGGGAGCACCCATACTGCGAAATCGGGATCCCTTACGGTCATGGTATCCGGCCCGCAGGCTGATTTTGAGATATGCCGGCCGGCGTTCGAAGCGTTCTCAAATCGACAATATTACGTCGGTCCGAGTGAGGAGGCGCGATATCTGAAACTGGTCCTGAACAGTCTTGTAGCGGCAAATGCAACTTTAATGGCGGACGCGTTACGGCTGGGTCAAGCGGGTGGGCTTTCGCGGAACGTTATCATGGAAGTTATCTGCGAAAGTGCAGTAGTTTCGCCACTTCTCAAATACAAGCGAACCAATATAGAGCAGAACGACTATCCACCGGCATTTTCCGTCTCCCAGATGGTTAAAGATACGGGTTTGATTGCCGAAGCCGCAGCTGATGTCGATGTCGAAATGGCAGTAAATGCGCTTTCCCTAGAGCGTTTCCTTCATGCCGCGGAGAATGGTCTTGAAGACCGCGATTTCTTTGTGCTCACTTCCGAGACTGAGCACGCGTCAGGCTAAAGCTCGATTCCCGGGAATGGAATTGGTTCTGGGGACTATGGGTAATCACGAATAGAGGAGATCTTGATCAAGGGATCTGATCCTCGTGTTGGCGTCGGCCAAGGCCACCTTGATTGACTTGTGGCCAATCAACGCGTCGTGAACCTCCTCGCCCAAAATGGTTTCGATATGGATGTATTTGGGTATGGCGGGACGTTGCCATACGTTGAGCAGACGACGTTGCGACAGCGACTTTACCAGTGTGTAGATTGGTGAATTGAGGTTGGCTCCCGGGTCCCCCATGAGGCTGAAAAGAGGAGATAGCGGTAGCCCGTCCTTTGCACGCGCGAGCATCGCTTCAGGACTACACATCCAGGTGAGGATCTGCTTTGCTTTTTCCATCCGTAACGGTGGCAGATTGCTCGGAATTGCGAAGACGAATCCGCCTAACGGGGCAAGGCTTTTTCCACCTCTTCCAAACGGTGGTTGCAGATAGGTTACACGCCGCTTGACGGCGGAATCGATCTGCATTTCGAAACGCGTCGCATGGATAGACCACGTATAGGCCATAGCCGCCTTCCCGCGTGTGAATAAGTCAAGGACGGTTTGGCGCGATGTTTCGAGAATATTCGGCGGCGATATGCTCAGAAGTTCTTTCATATACTCCAGCGCTTCGTGCGCCGCATAGCTATCGATCAGTGCTCGCACTTTGCCCCCATTCATATCCTTTTTCTCGAAGCCGCCTTTTACCTGGGCGAGGTCCGGGATGGGAGCGCCGCAACAGCCGATAATGAACATGAACGTATGCGCGATATCGATGCCGCGACTGGCGTTCCAAACAATCCCGTAACGCCCGTTATTGGGGTCATGCAAGGCGCGACCGCATTTAAGCACATCGGCGAATGTTGCAGGAGATTTCAGGCCTTCAGTTTCCAGAAGGTCCTTTCGGGCCGCCAGGATTTCGACCGCAGCATAGCTGGGAATGCCAAACTGTTTTCCTTTCGACATCCCCATATCCCAGACTTCAGGATTAAAGCTTTGAGGCACGATCCGTCTTGCGTTCGTCAGGGAGTTGAGGTTGATGACGGCGCCGGCTTCAGCAAACTGCCCAACCCACGGCGCATTCAGTGCAACGATATCAAAGGTGGATTCCGGCCGCTTGGCATTGGCCAACAATTCAGCATGCAAATCCTCCATGTTGCGCATGTGGAAGTTCTGATAGGGGCCTAACCGTTTTCGGAAATCGGACCAGAGATGCCGCAAGGACATGAAATAAAAGTCATTGTGAAGGAGAAAAACCGCCTTTTCGACGCCGTCTATGTTGCGAACAGCGCGAAGCTGGTCTTCGCTCAGCGCCAGTGCCTGATGATCGCCTCCAAAAAAATATTCCTCATCATTACTGAAGTTTTTGTCACCATATACGCGCGCAAGTTCTACTTTGACCTCCTTCGCGTAGTTGTAGAACTGATCGAGCAGCAGATTACTGGGAATCAGTTGAAAGCGCTTGGTGTCAGAGCCGCTGAAAAACTTTTCCAGCATTTGTTCGCGCAGAAGTTCGTTTATTTTGCGGTGGGCTGTTGCATAGGGAAGCTCCGAAATCTGAATCAACTCTGTCAGAGTGACGGTACCACCTTCGATGAAGCGCTTGACAACATGACTTATTATTCGCCAATGCGCGTCATCCTCAACCTTGCCATGCATCGGCCGGAAGGCATCGCGAAGACGCGACATGAAAGCAATCACGCGTGCGATCTCATACGGGCTCAAGATCAAACTCTCCATCGGCATCCAATAGGTGGACACTTCGTGCGACCGTAGGTGAGCGGCAGATGCAATGCAAGAACGTTAACGTGTGAGACAGGCCTCGAACTGGCGGGCAACTGCGCATACAACATCGTCCTTGCCCATTGGTCCTACTATTTGCAAGGATACAGGCCGTTCGTTGATGGAGGGTAATGGGACGGCGATGGCCGGATTACCCGAAAGATTGAACGGGCGTACATTTTTGGTCAGCGAAACTGCGCTTCTATCGGTTCTCGCGTCCGCCAGTGGAGGCGGATAGTCCGCAATAGTCGGTAGTACTAGCACGTCGACTGTCTCAAAGGCGTTTTTAAGCTCTTCGCGAAACTGCTTTCGTATGACTTCGGCGACCCGCATGTCTTCTGCGGTGATACCTGTCGCCTTTCTAAGTCGTGTTAATACGTCATCGCCAATCAATGAGGAATCCAGCAGGTCGCGAAATGCGTTTGCGGTTTCATATTCGATCATCGTTAAGCCAGCTGAAAACGCAGAGTCGAAATGTGCAAGCATAACTTTACAGATCGGCAACCCTGTTGCGCGGACTGCGGCTGTTATAGCATCGGATATCTCGGGATTGCCATGAGGCGCAACAAACCCGAGCTTATAGCTGCCGGAAGCTTCCCTCTTATAATGCGGATCAAGGGCCTCCATTGTGGTCTCTAGGTGGGCGACCGATTGTGCAAAAACACCAACGCAATCCAGCGAGGATCTGGCTGGTAACACTCCGTCGCGGGGGATACGCCCGAACGTTGGCTTCAGTCCGAAGACGCCGCAGCAGGCGGCGGGAATTCTGATGGATCCGCCAGTATCGGTGCCAATCGCTACATCGGCCAGAGACGCGGCGACGGCTGCGGCGGAACCGCTGGAGGACCCACCAGGAATAAGCTTCGGGAAACGCGGATTGATAGGTGTGCCGAAGGCGTCATTAATGCCAGTGATACCAAAGGCAAGTTCGTGCAGCTTCGTTTTGCCAACAATATGGAAATTGGCGGCAAGTAGTCGCTGAACGATAGTGGCGCTTTTGAGTGCAGGCGGTTCGGTCCGATAGACACGGCTTCCCGCCGTCGTGCCGAGCCCCTTGATATTGATGTTATCCTTGACCGCGACCCGTAGTCCACTGCCGCCTAGCGACGTCCGTATGACAAATGGTGATTGGGGCGATCCCAACAAATTCTGGAAAGAGTTCATCAATTGATCCGGCGTCCGGTTGTCTCATCGAAAAGGTGAATGTGCTCGACCTGCGGCGCAACACGCACGGTTGATCCCGGGGTCAGGTCGCTGCGGCCCGAAATAGCGAAGTGCACCGGTTGCCCGTCGATTTCAGCGGTGACAAGGGTCTCCGCCCCTGTTGGTTCAATGACGGTGACGGTCGCGATCGCGCCAAACTCCGAAACATGCATGTGTTCGGGACGGACGCCATAGATGACAGACCGGCCAGTCAGGTCAGCACACCGAGGCAAGGGAAGCTTAATGCCGCCGGCGGTGATGAAGCTGTCGGTGGAAACTTTGCCCGTGACAAAATTCATCGCAGGCGACCCGATAAATCCTGCAACGAAGATGTTGGTGGGGCGATCATAGACATCCAGCGGTGCGCCGACTTGCTCTATGAGCCCGTCTTTCATGACGACTATCTTGTCAGCCATGGTCATTGCCTCGACCTGATCATGCGTGACGTAGATGGTCGTTGTCCTGAGCCTTTGGTGAAGTGACTTGATTTCGGCTCGCATTTGCACGCGCAGTTTGGCGTCCAGATTGGACAGAGGTTCGTCGAACAGGAAAACGGCGGGGTTGCGGACAATAGCGCGTCCCATTGCGACGCGCTGGCGCTGTCCGCCGGAAAGCTGCTTGGGGTAGCGATGAAGAAGGGCGTCCAGTCCGAGGATTTGAGACGCGTGTCGGACCTTCCGGCCAATCTCCTCTTTATCCGCCTTGGCCAGCTTTAGTGCAAAGCCCATATTCTCTGCCACGGTCAGATGCGGATAGAGGGCGTAGTTCTGGAAAACCATAGCTATGTTGCGCGCCTTGGGCTCGAGCTGGTTTACGATGCTGTCGCCGATCGAAATTGTTCCGGCGGTGATGTTTTCCAGCCCTGCAATCATACGCAGCAGGGTGGATTTGCCGCAACCTGACGGCCCTACGAGCGTCACGAAGGATCCATCATCGATAGCGACACTGATGTCCTTCAAGACGGAGAAGTTATGGTAAGCTTTCTGTACATTATCCAGAGAAACGGAAGCCATGGATTGCCTCGTAGCTGGCGCCGAGGGGCGCTTGATGTTGTTGAATTAGCCTTTGACTGCTCCGGCGCTGAGACCTGAAACGAAGTAGCGTTGTACCAGCAGGAAGAGGAGAACAGGCGGGATAGTGAAGACGAGCGCCATGGCCATGATCTGGTTCCACGGAGTGACGTACTCACCGAATAGCGACGACAAACCAATGGTCCCCACCCATTGATCGACGCTGCGCAGCAAGGTGCGTGCAAGCATGAATTCATCCCAAGCGTTAAGGAATGAAAAGATCGATGCGGCGATAACACCCGGAAGCGAAAGAGGCGTTACGATTCTCAGTGCAATATAGTACCACGATGCGCCGTCGATACGAGCCGCCTCGTCTATTTCGAAAGAAACGCCGTCGAAAACGGTCTTCAGCATCCAGACCATGACCGGTAACGCGAATGCCGCATTTGCTACGATAACGCCAACCAGACTATCCGCCAGTCCAAAGCTGATGAACGTTGTGTAGAGCGGAATGATTAGAACGATTGGCGGCATCATTTGCGTTCCCAGGATCGACAATGTCAGAAGACTCTTGTGTCTGAATTTGAACCGGGACAAGCCATAAGCGGCCGGAATGCCGATTGCCAGCGCCACCAAGGTTGAAAGAGCTGCGACAAGGAAGGAGTTCAGAAGCCAATGGAAAAGGCGGGTATCGAAGAAAATTGTACTGAACGTTCCGATAAAATGCCCATCCGGCAATAGGGCAGGAGGGTATGCTGTGGCGGCTGCATCACTTTCAAAAGATGACTTTACCATCCAGAGAAGAGGGATCGAAATAATGAACGCCAACAGATAGGCAAGCAGGACGAGAGACCAGTGGGCTCTTTTCGTTGAATGGGATCCGGTGCTCATGCCTGGTTACCTCGTGCGTTGATGACAGCAAAATAAATACCGGCACATATCATTGAGATCAGCAGAACTGCGACGCCAAGGGCTGCGGCGGTGCCTGGATGAAACTGCTGGAACATTTCAAGATAACTGCGCAGCACGATCGTTTCGGAGCAGCCAGCGGGACCCCCGCCTGTAAGGAGGTAGATCGCCGTAAAAGATCGCCCGAAACACCAGATCATCATCAAAAGCGTGAGCATCACGGTTGTTGATCTCACGCCGGGCAAAGTAATATGCCAAAACGCCTGTAGTGCGGTCGCCCCGTCCACTTTAGCCGCCTCGTAGTGCGAGCCGGGAATTGATTGCAGTGCCGACAGCATCATGACCATGCCGAGCGGAAGCAGCTTCCAGATCGATATTCCAGTAAGCGTGACAAGCGCATTCGGGCAGCTGTTCAGGAAGTCCACCGAAAGATGGGTGCCGAACAGTGTCGAAAGCAAATAGTTGATAACGCCTACATCGAAGTTAAATAACAGCGAAAAAATTAGGCTCGCTGCAACATAGGGTATTGCCCAGGGTACGATGAACAACGCCCGTACAACAGCGCGACCGGGAAAGTGCTGATTTAACAAAATGGCGATTGCCAGACCGAGCCCCCAGACCAAAACAACATTGCCAAGTGTGTAGATTACTGAAGTCGCAACGAGCTTCAGAAAATCTTCCGCGCCGATGATCCTGGCGTAATTTGCGACCCCCACAAAGGCGGGATGTCCCCCCATTGTGTCGGCATAAAAGCTCATCTTGAAAGTCTGCCAGACTGGAAAGACAAACACCGCGATAAGTGAGACGACACAGGGACCAAAAAAGAGTAATAAATGCATATGCGGGCGGGACCGCACAGATTTGGTTGGGGTCTGATCTGATGTGATGGCTGACATGTTCTACCTCGAATGGACCGGACAGTTTTCGCGTCCGGTCGTGCGTGGCTATTTCTTGGTTTCCATGAATGCCACCAGATCTTTCTGGATGGCGTTGGCAGTATCTTCCGGTGTAGCGCCGTTAAACAGCATTGCTTCGATACGCTTCCCGATCAGTGAGATCACGTCGCTACCATATTGCTCGACACCTTCCGGCGCATAGCTAACAGCTGTGCTGGCGAGATTAGTAAAGGTTTCGAACCAAGGGTTTTCCTTAAGGTAATCAGCTGGAACCATGCCCTTACGACCGGGAATGACACTTGCCAATTGTACAAGGCGTTCCTGCCATTTCGTCTCCAGCATCATCATCAGAAGCTTGGCGGTCTCATCCTTGTTCTGGGATGCTTTCGGTATTGCCAGGAAGCTTGTGACTGTAATGGGCTTTCCAGCGCCGAGAGGCAGTGGTTCCGTAACCAGATTGTTGTAGGTCTCTGGATTGCCGGATTTCGCCATTGCAGCCATAAACGGGCCAGCAGCATACATGGCGATCTTGCCATTTACAAACATTGGTCGGAAGACTTCGAACTTGGCTCCTTTGGGTACAAGATTGCTCGTTACCACATTTTTGTAGAACGTCAGGGCTTTTATCATCTCTGGCGTATTGGCCGTTGGTTTGCCCTCGGTGAAAAACTTTCCCCCGAAACTGGCGATGATCGGTGCATATTCCAGATATTGCTGGGAAGGCGCTCCGGAGTAGGCGGAAAGCGCAAGTCCGAACTTCTGTTGCTTGGGGTCGCGAAGAACTTTGACCGCGTTCTCAAATTCCTCAGCGTTTTTAGGGATGCCGAGGCCCGCTGCATCCAGCATGGCTTTATTGATAAAGAGGGCGCGTGGATTGGTGGCAAAAGGGATGCCGTATATTTTACCGTCCTTAACCGCCAGTTGTTCTGGTGCTATGAAATCATCGTACTTGATCCCTGTGGCATCGAGGTAGTCGTTGAGAGGCTCGAGAAGATCAGCTTCGATATATCTTTTGAAATCAGGATCGAAAGCCGTCAGAACGTCTGGCGGATTACCTGATGAGATATCGATGAACATCTGGTCGGCAAAAGACGCGAATGGGATGAACGTGTCCTTGATAGTGACGCCCGGATTTTGCTTTTCAAATTCGGCTTTAAGTTCCTTAAGAAAGGCGCCATACGTCGGTTCCGTCCACTGGAAGGTGGGATAATTAATATCTGCGGCCAATGCAGATGTTGCAAACACCATGGCGGTGGCGCCGGCCAACGCAACGCGTTTTAGGAGCGAGAGCGCACGAAACGTGTTGCGCTCTCGGTTTTGTTCAGTCCTGCCCCGGTTTTTATGTTGCATTATTTGTTCCCCTTTTTGTTTCTAGTTGCTAGCGCGCGAGTTGCGGATTGAAAAGCACAGAGCTTTTCGGGATATTCTCGGCCCAGCCAGGTGTAAGCGGCGCAATGAAGACGTTTTCCGTGCGGTAGCGTGACATCTTCCACACGCCGTTCACATTCTTGAAGGCATTGAACAGCCGACTTGACCGCAGGACCGAAGAGCCGTCGCTGAAGATCCAAGGCTGAAAGTGAACCCACTTGCCCTCTGC
Source organism: Ochrobactrum sp. RH2CCR150 (assembly GCA_014138095.1). Classification (GTDB taxonomy): domain Bacteria; phylum Pseudomonadota; class Alphaproteobacteria; order Rhizobiales; family Rhizobiaceae; genus Brucella; species Brucella gambitense. The sequence goes on along the minus strand of JACGXE010000019.1, from coordinate 73,329 downwards.
GGTATCACCGTTGACGGTGATATGCTCTGATGTCAGATAGTGGCAGTTGAGCAGCATCTCAGGTTCGCGGGGCTGGAAAAAGCCTTGGAAATGCTCAACCAGCTCTGCTTTTCCGGAGCTGAAACCAAACTGATTTTCATAATACGGACCAACGCCTTCCCAAGTCGCATCATCGGAGAACAGGTCAACAATGAGCTCGATACGTCGTTCTGGCGTCATATCTCCTTCAGGTAGAGGCGTGTCGCAAAGCAACATATAACGGCTGATGATACGGCGGATCTCCGATTCTGCTGCTAGCCTGTCAAGCTTTGCGGATAGTTTCGCAATCTGTTCCTGTAGGTCTTTTTCCATGTGTATTTTCCTTACGTGTATTTAGACAGACTGTAGAATTTTAACTTCGACGTCTTTGGTGAGATATGTCATGCGTTCGCTCCAGAACGCCTGAAACGCTTCGCCGTTGAAATGGCGATCCAAGTCGGCCTGGCTGGCCCAGCGTTCGTAGAAGACGAAAACCGAGTTGTTGTCTGCAAGCGTGGACAATTCATAGGCGAGGCAGCCCTGCTCCAGCGCTGATGCTTTCGCCAGTTCTTTTAATCTGGCTTCGAGTTCGTCTCGCTTTTCAGGTTTTGGGTACTGAAATGCTATGAGTGAAATGGAAGTGTCTGCCACAAGCTCTGCTCCACATCGCAGGGTTTAACCGTCTCGCCAATGCAGGAAGTGACACCGGCGCCGGTTAGCAAACGATAACGTTGAACGGAGTTTGGGGAGCTACGCAAACATCCAAAATGGATAATTGGCGCCTTGAAGCGATGAGTTTCCAGAAAAACTAACTCAGTTGAACACCAGGATGTTCTAAAAATGAAAAATTAACTGACAAAGGATTTATATATGCCGTTGCTTGTTATAGACCCTATTTCTCACGAGTTGGGGTCTCCGGCAAACCAGGGCGGTTCATATTGCACAACAGTGGGGAGTGTGCGTCCTTTCACAATGAGGGGCCATTTGCTATTAAGGAGGTGCAGCCGTCAAGAATCTTGACTGGCAATCAGTAAGGTGTGTTAACAGCTGAGTTTCCAATAGCGCGCACAACCTTATAAGCAGAACCTTTCCGTCGGCTCCCATCGCCGCGGCCAAAGTTCTTGGGCTCACGGGCTTCGGTGGGATGTGTCTTTTACACGAAATCGAGCCCGGACAGGCTAGCCTACTATACATTGTGACCCATGGGCGCTCTTTCAGGTTTTTGTCCTGTGCATTGACCGCGTCCATGGGCATCGGAGATTGAAAATTTATTTCACTCAGCTTCTGCTGCAGCCAAAACCGAGAGAACGAGCACTTTGGTCCCCGTTTTAATCGAAACCTCGGGATCCGGTGCAAAATGGGGGGAATGGTTGGATGGAATAGGCTTCCCATCCTGTTTGGCCTGTTCGACTGCTTCGGGAGCAGATCCTCCTATCCAATAGAAAATGGAAGGCACTCCTGCTTCGATGAATTCCGGATATGTTTCTACTCCGAGGGTCGGTTGAACGGCTGAGGGCACATACGAAATTTCGTCAGCAAAGCTCTCATCGAGAACCGGTTTAATCTTTTTGATAAGCTCCGTGGAATTGCGACCGGCAACCGCACCGCCTCCAATCCTTTGCAACTCCGGCGCCGGTGCGCCTACCGATTCAGCCGTGGTCTTTGAAACGCGCTGTACGGCATCCAGTAGAAGTTTTCTTGTCTCCGGAGAAGTCGAGCGCATCGTCAACTTTAACTTAGCTTCATCGGGAATAATGTTCGCCGCGGTCCCAGCCTGAAAGCTTCCCACGGTGATAACACCGGGCTCGCGAGGGTCTTTCTCTCGGCTCACAGCGGTCTGAATTTCGTTGACAAAGCGTGCGCCGATCACGATGGGATCTATCGAAAGATGTGGAGCGCTTCCATGTGCGCCGCGGCCCTTGAAGGTGAGGTCAAAAGTATCTGAGTTACCACTGAAAGCCCCATCCTTCACCGTGATTTTTCCTGCTGAATCGGCGTTGACGTGCAACGCAAAACCAAAGTCAGGCTTTGGAAACTTTTCAAACAGTCCGGCCTTGAGCATTGCTGTAGCCCCCCCTCCGGTTTCTTCAGCAGGCTCCCCAATCAGAACAAGTGTTCCGCGCCACTTTTGTTTCAAGTCGACCAGTGTTTGAGCGGCACCCAGCCAAGACGCCATGTGAATATCGTGGCCACAGCTATGAGAGACGAAGACCTTGGCACTCTCATCTTTGTTGCCAGGCCACTGGGTGGCAGGAACCTGCACACGGCTTGCATAATCAAGGTTGGTCTTTTCTTCCATCGGAAGCCCGTCGAGTTCCGTGCGTAGCATGATGGTCGGACCATCACCGTTCTTGAAAACACCCACCAGACCAGACTCAACGCCGAATTTGGTGGTTACATCAAAGCCAAGTTTTCTAAGTTCATCCGCCAACAAATTCGAAGTGCGGGTTTCATGAAACCCTAATTCTGGGTGGGAGTGGATATCCTTGTAGATCTTTTCAAGAGCCGGGTATTTCTGATCAATCAGATCACTCAATTTCGGCGCATCAGCAAAACTGTAGTTCGCAGAAAACTGCAAGCTGACAAACAGAGCTGTTATTTTGAGGGCAGATATCGTTTTCATTGGTTCCCCATTTTATATATCAGTGCAAACGATTTTGCTTTGACGTCGCTATGATGGGCGCACGTGAAGATATGACATCCGTCTAAGCGGACGAAGAAGGGTGGGGATTTTCCTGCGGTAAATAGCACGGCTCGTGTCTGGGTCTCACCCTACACATCATCAATAGACTACCCGTCGAAGCGTTCTTCAACTGGTTTCATCGAAATAACATAATCTGAAGCGAGCTAATGCTTGAGAATTTGTCCTAGAAACAGCTTCGTTCTTTCATGCTGGGGATTTCCAAAAAACTCGTTTGGGCTTGCCTCTTCAACGATCTGCCCAGAGTTCATAAAAATAACACGGTCGGCAACGGCGCGAGCAAACCCCATTTCGTGGGTGACACAAACCATTGTCATACCGTCCCTGGCAAGTCCGGTCATGGTATCAAGTACCTCCGAAACCATCTCAGGATCAAGCGCTGAGGTCGGCTCATCGAACAACATAACTGCAGGCTGCATGCAAAGTGAACGCGCGATAGCGACGCGTTGTTGCTGTCCACCAGACAACTGGATCGGAAATTTACTGGCTTGCTCGGGGATGCGCACGCGTTCGAGAAACTTCATGGCAAGTTTCTTTGCTTCCGCTTCTTTTATACCGTTGATCCACATCGGCCCAACCATGCAGTTCTTCAGAACGGTCATATGTGGAAATAGATTGAAGTGCTGGAACACCATGCCAACATTCTTTCGCACGTCACCAACATTGGGCATCTTGTTATGCAGAGTGATACCGTTAACGACAATGTCGCCTTCCTGATGCGCTTCAAGCCGATTGAAACAGCGGATCAGGGTTGATTTTCCAGACCCCGATGGTCCGCAGATGACAATCCGCTCGCCTTTGTGAACCTTCAGATTGATGTCTGTGAGAACCCGAAAACTCCCATACCATTTCGAAACGTTACGGACATCGATAATCGGATCAGTGCTCATCGGACCTTGCTCCTGGCATAGTGACGTTCAATGCGTGACTGAATAAACTCAAGACAGATCGACAAAACCCAGTACAACATTGCAGCAGTGATCAGCATTTCCATATGTTGAAATGTTTTTTGCCCGAGGGTTCTGGCCAGAAACATCAACTCCCAGACGCCGATCACAGAAACAAGCGAGCTGTCCTTCAACATGGAGATGAACTGGTTGCCTGTGGGTGGAATGATTACTGGAAGCGCTTGCGGTAGAATCACCTTGCGCATGGTGAGACCGAATCCAAACCCGATAGAGCGGGATGCTTCCCATTGTCCGCGATCAATGCTCTGAATGCCTGAGCGGAAAATCTCAGTCATATACGCTCCGTAACAAAGCGAAAGCGCCAGAATACCTGCAGGCACTGCATCAATAATGATGCCGAGCTGCGGAAGTCCGAGATAAATCAGATAGACCTGCATAAGAAGTGGCAAGCCCCTGAAAAACGAAGTATAGAAACTCGCTATTGCGTATGCAAAGCCGTTGTTGGAAAGCTTCGCTACCGCCCCCAGAATGGCGATAGCAGAGGCGATAACAATAGAAAGTGCCGAAATGTAGATAGTGGTTACAAGGCCCTGCGTGATGAGAAACGGAAGTTTCTCCTCAATGAAAGGGAGGCTGAGATTGAACGTTCGGAAGAAAAGAAAAAACAGGATCAGCAGTTCTAGCCAGACCACGCCAATCTGGACGTTTCGTGAAGCGAAGCCGATAAGCACCACATTAAGAATAAACATTGCAGCAATAACGAATGCAATTGCAAAACGACCGTAAAGCCCGCTTTCTGCTGGCTCGCCAATGACTGGCTGCATCAATTCGCCGATCGTCGTCCCGCTCAGATTGAACAGGAGCATGACAGCGAAAACTGAAATAAACAAAACCGCAACGAACCTTGGTTTGTGAACGAGCACCTGGGACTCGACCGTATCCGGATAGAGCATGGGGGATCCTCTGCACAACGGGGTAGCCCAATCTGATGGGCCACCTTTATTGTGGCTTTACTTGGCAGTGGTGTAATCCACGCCGTACCATTTAACCGAGAGCTTGCTCAAAGTGCCGTCTTTGCGCAATTCATCGATGATTGCTGCAAGCTTGTCATTGAACTCCTTGTCGCCGTGTTCGATCGCGAGAACCAGGGGTTCATAGAAAACCGGTTCCCCAAGCTGTTTAATGGGGTAGCCTGCCTTCTGCGCATCCACGATGCCCGGCATGGATGAAACAACCGCATCAAGACGCACGCCGTCGCCCAAACGCAGGTCATCGAACGCCGTTGAAGAATTGGTATAGGAACGCACTTCCTTGGGCTCGAACTCATATTTGAACGGCGGTGCGCCAGCAGCATCAAGCGTCAAGTCGTGCTTGGCATAGGCCTCAAATGTCGAGGTGGCTGTTGCGCCTACGACCTTTCCGTCAAGATCGGAAAGCTTTTCCGCCTTGCTTTCCTTGTGAACCGCAACAGCTGCGGGTGTGTAATAATAAACAGCGGGAAAATCGAAAATCTTGGCGCGTGCCTGCGTTGGCGTCATCGAGCCCGCATGCATGTCCCAGCGCCCCTGCCAGTTACCGGCTGTGATAATATCCCAGCCTGGGGTCACGAACTCGACCTTAACGCCAAGATGCGAAGCGATATTCTTTGCGACGTCGATATCGAAGCCATCCATCTCGTTCTTGTCATTCACGAACGATTGAGGCGCCCAGTTTGCATCAGTCGCAACCTTCATCACCTTCGCAGACATTATTCGATCAAGCACTGGACCGGCCTGGGCCGGGAGCACTGCGAGTGGCAACGAAAGCGCTGTGGCAACCGCAGCTATTTTCGCGAACTGTTTCATGTTGGTTCCCTTTTCATTGTTAAGATCGGCACATTTTACTTGCCGTTATGTATAATCCTGACGGTGAAAATTCCTGCCGTCATCCTTCACAACGGAGGACTGCTTTGGCCCCCATTCCTATAGAACGCGGAATTCAAATTTCGCCCTTCTGCTGCATTTCCCCGCGAACTGAACGGGCGACCCTGAAGGCCTCAACGCCGGTGGGAACTCCGCAATAAACCGCGATCTGAAGTAGTGTTGCACGCAGTTCGCTATCACTCAATCCATTGCGCTTCGCGCCACGAAAATGGACGCCGAATTCATGCATGCGATTAAGTGCAGCAAGCATGCCAAGGTTCAGAAGGCTGCGCTGTTTGAGATCGAGCGTTTCATCCGTCCATACGCTGCCCCAGCAATATTCGTTGAGCATATCCTGAAATGGGCTGGAAAATTCATCCGCACCGTTCATCGCGCGATCAACGTAGTCATCGCCCAAAACGCTACGCCGTACGGTTTCACCCTTGGCCTTTAGGGTCTCATCCATTGGCTTACTCCTTCGGCCCAATAAATGTTCCAAGCAAATGGGCGACTAGCTCAGGCGCCTCAATGAGGATGGAATGCCGCAAACCGGGCAATATTTGCAGTTTCGAACCTGGGATGCGCTCGTGCATATAGCGAGCCATGCGTGGATTGGAGCCGACATCATCCTCACCGGTGGCAATCAATGTGGGGCAGCGGATTTGATCGAGAAATCCGCCAAAATCCGTTTCAGCCAACACTCGATATGCGGAAGCGTAACAAGCCGGATCGTTCTCGGCGTCGCGTGCACGCAAGAGTGCAATGGTCTCGGGGTTTCTCTCCTGAAAATCCTCGGTCAGCCAACGTGACAGCGATGCGTTGTGATGATCCGCGGGCGTTCCCGCGCGTAACGCAGCCAGACGTTCGAGAACACGCGTTCGCTCTTGTGGAGTTCGTCCTGAGACAGTGGACAACAGGACAAGATTGCGCAGCCTTTTCAGATGAGTGAGCGCCAACCGCTGAGCGATCATTCCCCCTAAAGAAAAGCCCACCAGATTGAATGTTGAAAAGCCTGCCTTGTCTGCAAGCGCCAGCGTCTCGGTGACAAAATCGTCGATTTCATAACGACCATGTATCTTGCTGGACTTTCCGTGTCCCCGAAGGTCGAAGGTAAGGATGGTGAACCGGCCTTTGAGCCGATCTGCGACGCCGTCCCATGCTTCCAGATAGGAACCAACACCGTGGATGCAGACCAGTGGTTCGCCATCGCCATCAATGCGGTAATTGAGTGTCACGTCTCCAACGGTATGACGATATGTTCTAACCATGCTCAAGCATCCACTGGCTTTTGTCGGAGTTGTTGTTCTTTTTCACGCTCAGCGAAAAACGGCATGATCTCCTTGGTGAACAATTCCAAAGTGCGCTTTTGCAACTCAAAAGGCAGATTGAAAGTTAGACCAAGACAATATTGATCCACTCCTGCAGCTTCATAGTCGAGGAGTTTCTCAATTGCCTCATCAGGTGTGCCGAACATCAGGTTCTTGCGGATATTCTCGGGATTGTAGTTATCCTTGCCTTTGACTGTTTCGTAAGGAACGGCTTCCGGAAAACCTTTGCGCACAGTGCCGATATTCTGCATCAGATTTTCAAAAGCGCGGCCATAATCCATGCTGTGCTTGACTGCTAATTCCCAACCATCAGGCTTGTCATAGACGCAGGTTCGACGCTGCATCATGAAACGTGGGCGCTGCACTTCGGGATGGTCGCTGACGGCCTTGCGAAATTTCTCTCCAAGAACGTGAATTTCGGCAGCAGGAGCGGACAATGGCGTCGAAAGAATGCTTGCGCCATTGGCAATAGCCCAATCGAAAGTGCCGGGATCACGCGCCGCCACCCAGATTGGCGGATGTGGTTGCTGTAGCGGTTTTGGTACGGCAGCAGTAACCGGGAAATTCCAGTAATTTCCATCATGGGCATAATCGCCAGCCCAGAGCCTCTTCACAGCGGGCACGATTTCTTTCATATAGGCAACACCCTCTTGCTGGGGCATTCCACCTGCCATGCGATCGAACTCATATTGGTAAGAACCGCGCGCAATTCCGAATTCGAGACGCCCATTGGTCAAATGATCGCAAAGGGCCGATTCACCGGCCAGCCGGATTGGATTCCAGTATGGCGCAACCAGTGTTGAAGTGCCCAGTCGGATCCGATCAGTGTGTTGTCCTAGCCATACTAATGTTTGGAACGGATTAGGAGAGATAGTGCATTCAAGCGTATGATGCTCGGCAGTCCATAGCGTTTCAAAACCGCCTTCATCTGCAATGCGTGCGAGTTGTAGAAGGTTGTTTTTCACTGCTTCCATACTAATATTTGGTGAAAAACGCTCCATCGTAAGTGATACGGCAAACTTCATGATCGGCTGCCTTTCGAGGCTGTGTTTAGAAATTATTTGAGGCGGATGACGAACGGGTCCTGCATGTTCCCGGAGTAGTCGATGATGACGTTCTTCAGTCGAGAGAATTCATGCATGACTTCAAAGCCACCACGCCTGCCGTAGCCGCTTTCTCTGAAGCCACCATTGGCTGACATAAAGGACGCTGAGCGATAGGTATTGATCCAGACGGTTCCCGCCTCCACGCGACTTGCGAAACGCAGAGCTCTGTCGATATCCCTGGTCCAAATGCCAGAGGCCAGACCATAACGTGTGTCATTGGCCAGCGAAATCATCTCGTCTTCATCGTTGAAAGGCACAACACCGACCACGGGGCCGAAGATTTCATCGCGCATGAACGACATGTCGTTGTGGGCATCTATCATTACTGTAGGTTCGAAATACCACCCACCGCTTGCGATCTCATCCGCTTTCGGGCGCTTGCCACCGCTTGCGATCTTGGCGCCTTCCTTGATGCCGGAGGCAACATAGCCTTCGACTTTCGCAAGCTGATCAGCAAGCGCGAGTGGACCAATATCGGTTTCATCGACCGTCGGCAGACCTACACGGATCTGCTGGGTACGAGCGACAAGTGCATCGACGAACCTGTCATAGATGTTCGCTTCGACAAAGCAGCGTGAACCCGCGACGCAGGTTTGGCCAGCTGCAGCAAAAACCCCGGAAACGACACCATTGACGGCGTGCTCAATGTCAACATCCGAGAATACGACATGCGGGGATTTGCCACCAAGCTCCATCGAGCATGGCACAAGGTTCTGAGCTGCATTGCCGGCGATACGTCGACCTGTCGCAGTACTGCCTGTGAAAACATATTTTGAAATGCCCGAATGGCTTGTCAGGGCCTCGCCGGCACTAGCGCCCGTGCCGGTCACTACATTGACGACACCTGCAGGAAAACCTGCTTCATGGATAAGCTCGGCTAGCGCCAGTGTTGAAGCTGTCGCATGTTCGGACGGTTTGATGACAACTGTATTGCCGATTGCCAGACACGGAGCCAACGTGCCGGTCAAAAGCATCAAGGGCGAATTCCATGGCGTGATCATACCAATCACGCCGAGTGGTTCGCGCAGGTTCAAGTTTAATGTGTCAGCCCGGTTGATGGGTATCGTATCGCCTTGCAGCTTGTCGGCCATACCAGCAAAATAATGATAGCTATCGGGCATAGAGCGCATCTGCGCCCTGGTTTCCTTGAGCAGCTTGCCATTGTCACGCGTTTCAATTTCTGCAAGCGCATCCGCATTGGCTCGAACAAGTTCGGCCAAACGGCGCACCATTGCGCCGCGATCCGTCTGTGTCATGCGACGCCATTCGGGATTCTGAAAGGCATCCGTTGCGGATTTCACGGCCGCATTAACATCATTGGCATCCGCTTCTGCAAACTCATACCATGGCTCACCTGTGGTCGGATCGTAGCTTGCTATATATTTACCGTTCACGGGCTCTACGAAGCGCCCGCCGATGAAGAGCTTTTGTTGCGAGCTTTCCAGTGTTTTGACTGTCGTTATCATTGTGATTTCCTATTCGTGTGAGCTCTTCATCCAGACGTGGGCCTCGCCATCGATCATTGCCACGCGTCCGCCATCGTCGGAATCCATGTAAATTCCGAAGCGCTGTTCCTGACGTTCACGCACGTAGCGGCGGAGCATTGAGCGCAATTCATGCGTGGCGATCTGGTCGTAAGGGATTTCATCGATGCGAAAAAACTGCAGGCCAGCAGGTAGTTTCGCGCTGCTATCGTCGGCAAGGCGCGCACGATAGACCAAATAGCCGGGATCACTGTCGGCCACGTCAAATACGGAATAGAGGAAGGTATTTTCAGGCAAGAGGCGCAATGCTTCGCCGCCTTCGACGACAAGCTGGCTGTCCGCCTTGCGGCGATGTGCGCTCGGCAATACCCAGCCACCTTTCCCATTCGAATGCAGAAGCAAGCCTTGCTCCGCTTCGATGAGATAGCCGATGATCATTCCGAGTGAAGTGAGCCAGCCATTCGGGAGCGGGTCTTTTACGTTGGCATAACGTCCGCGACAAAAACCCAGTGGCGCCGACGGACTGGTGCCAAAGGCCCTTACCTGACCGATCAAGATTGAGTGGTCGCCAGCATCGACTGTCTTCACTGCAGTGCAATCAAACCATGTCAGGCTGTCGGTCAGAACCGGTGCACCGGTGTGAACGCAATCATGATTGACGGATTGAAATTTGTCGGGTGATTTGGATGCGAAGACATTTGAGACATCCACTTGTCCCTCATGCAGAATATTGACCGCGAAACATCCTGAATCGGTAAAAGCGCCATAGCTCGACGCGGATTTCGCGACACAGACGAGCAGCAACGGCGGATCAAGTGAAACGGACGTGAAAGAATTCGCGGTCATTCCGCGTGGTGAGCCGTCAGCGCTGCGCGTGGTTATGACAGTGACGCCGGTCACGAAAGTGCCAAACGCGCGACGCAGCGCAATCGGATCAATCGGTGCGTCGCTCAAAGTCGACATTTCAACCATGCCTCGGCCTTCCCTCAAAGTGTTATTGAGATGAGGCTACCTTTGGTTGGTGATTGCTTCTTCCTATTATTCGCAGGATTGATTTTGACAAATATGCTTCGTTTCGCAGGAGCACATCAGAAGGCGCGGGAATAGATATTCGTCCGTCCAAAATCTTTTTATTTTCAGAGGACAGACAAGAAAATCATTTAGTTGGAACAGATCAAATCTTGGACGGCCCGGCTTCTGGCTGCTAACGTACAGAGAGCTGGTTGTCGATGACACCATAAAGCCGAATTGCCAATTCTATGGCAAAGCGCTTTTCAGGCGTCTCAACGTCAATGCCAAACAGTTCTTGAATCCGTGCAAGACGATAACGCAGTGTTGTGACGTGAAGCCCCATCGTGTCAGCACAGGCCTGACTGCGGCATCCTTCTTGCAGAAAGATCGAAAGAGTTTCGAGATAGGGCGTACCGTTTTCGCGGTCATGTTCAGCGATGGCACCAACACTATCATGCACAAATCCACGCACATCAACCGCGTCCGAAGCCGCAACAAGCATAGGCAGTGGTCCAAAATCCTGAGCCGATAATGCGCCCGTCAATCCGAATGCTCGCCCGATCCGCACCATGCGATTGCCGCGTTCCCACGCAACCGGATAATCGGCCAACCCTGCACAGCGATTGCCGCTGACCACAATCGGTTTCTCATCGAAGTAACGTCCAAGTTCTTTGGCTATTCGCTGGGCCAGCTTTGTAGTCCGTTCCTGTCGCTTACTTCCTTCGAACGGAATAAGACAAACAGCACCACCTTCGATAGCAATCAGATTGGCCTCGATGCCTGCCTTCTGCGTGATGCGTGACAGAATGTGTTCGATATCAATGGATGCCCCGCCTAACGCCTTGGTTTTATCCGGAAAATCGATGAGGAGCATCTGTCGCGCAGTCGAGAAATCGAGTCCTAGCCTCTGAGCCCTTTGCGATACATCACTGGCGTTGCGCCAGCGCGCTTCTACTACTTCAAAAAACAGTTCGGTCTGTGTGCGTGTTTCAAAGCGAAAACGGATGAAACTGCGCATCATTTCCACACTTAGTGCAAATTTTGCACTATCAAGCATCAGTAGATCAAGGTCGCTAAACTCCCGCGATGTTGGAAATAGCATTAACGCTCCAACCAGTTGCTTGTCGACAATCAACGCCTCCACGCGTGCAGTAATGGTCATGCGTTTCTGACCATCATCCAGGAAAAAGCTGACAGATTCCACCGATCCCCGCTCGATAGCATCACGAGCCGTTTTCATCAGCGGCCTCGAAAAGACGCTCGAAACGGCCTCCTGCCACGCACTCTTTTCAAACAGCGCTTCGTTCGGCGATGCACCTGCGATGATTTGATTGGTGGTAAAGTCAATGACGATTGACGGATTAGGCAAAAGCGTACCGACCATGGCCGCAAGCGAGCCTACCGAACCATCGCTCAAGACATGCTCCAGCAGAGACGTATGCGCTTTAAGTGCGCCTTCAAGACGTCGCGCGGAGCGTTTCTGTATTTCGAGCCGGTGTTCTCGCTCGACTGCAATGGCACCCAGATGGATGATAGTGCCAAGAAATGCCAGATCGTCTTCCGTCACTTCAGTTACCTGACGTGAAATCACACTCAGAACCATAGGGCGTCCGTCCGTATCGCGACAGTTCATAGGCATCACGAGAACGGTTCTATAGTCGCGCTCAAAGGCCTCCGCCTTGTATCCCGGAAACTCATCCGACTGACGTGCATCACGAATATAAACCGGCTCGTTGCGCTGTAACGCCATCAGAGAGGGACTGGTTGCCAGCTCCCATCGATCGGGCAACTGGCGTTCGATCAATGTCGGATCGTGTCGCACGATCACATGCGCATAGCCATGCGCGGCATCGATGCCCATGATCGAACCCAGCGTCCAGTTGGCATGCTCGCAAGCGGCTTCGATCAAATGTTGCAGAACGGTCTGGATGTCGTCGCCGCTGTTGATCTGGCTGGCAACGTCCCGAAGCGACAAAATCTGTAAAGTACGATTCAAGCTGGAGTCTCCCGACAACATGCGTGCATCATGCGCATGACATTATCTGAACGCTACTAGGCTTCATAGGAAGTTTATGCGCTTATTTCCTTGAATGACAGGAAGCAGCTAACTGAATTCCGGTTAATCTTGACACAACTCAACCCCTAGAATGAGAACACCATGGCATTGGAAATCAGGAAAATCAGCACCTTCATCGAGGAGACATTGATTGAAGGTGGCAAGCTTGCAGCCCGTCCGGTCAACATTGTCGTGGTGGCCGCAGTCATTCGTAATCCATGGGCGGGGCGAGGCTTTGTTGAAAACTTGCGGCCTGAAATTGTCGATATTGCAGAAAAACTTAGCCATACCATGACCGAGCGCATCCTGCAGCATATGCCCGCCGAAAAGGTCGAGGCATGTGGCAAGGCTGCGTCAGTCGGGATCAACGGCGAGATCGAACATGCGTCAGCCATCATTCACACGCTGCGATTTGGCAATCCTTTCCGCAACGCGATCGGCGGAACCAACTATCTGGAATTCACTAACACGCGCAACGCACCGGGTGCATTGATGTCACTGCCCATGATGCACAAGAGCGAGAACGGCAAACGATCTCATTTCCTGACGGCGAATTTCATGGTTGTCGATGCGCCTGGGCCCGACGAAATCTTGGTCTCACTAGGTGTTTCCGACAATGGACGGGCGCATGCGCGCATCGCCGACCGTTTTCAAGATATCGCGGAAATGGAAGCAGAAAAATAGCTATCAATAGTCTGAGATGAACGCGCTCATTGTTGGACGGTTAGAATGAAACCTGCGCCCAAATTCGATTCCTTTGATCTTCGCATACTTGGCGCCGTTCAGGAGAATGCGCGGATTACCAAACTTGCCTTGGCGGAGAAGGTTGGGCTGTCTGCGACACCCTGTTGGCTGCGACTACGTAAACTGGAAGAAGCCGGCATCGTGACCGGTTATCACGCGCGCATTGCCTACCGAAAGATAGTACCGATTGAGCATGTCATTGTGCAGATCATCCTAGGGAATCATCGTCAAAGCGATTTCAACAGGTTCGAGAGAGCCGTCACAGCCATTCCCGAAATCGTTTCCTGCTGGTCGGTTGGCGGTGGGGTGGATTATTTTCTGACAATCGTGGCGCGGAGTATCGACGGCTATCAGCGTCTGGTTGACCGCCTTTTGGAACAAAATATCGGCATAGAACGCTATTTCACCTATATCGTGACCAAGCTGGTCAAGGATGATGAAGGGCCTCTCGAACTTAAATTATAACAGATATAACTGAACATTTAGGTTGATACATTCCATAATATTAGAATGAAACCATACAAATCTACCTGCAATTTCCCGGATTCTTGACTGGCAATGAGCGCAGCGCTCGATAGGGCGGGCGATCGTTCCAAAACTGAAAGGGCTGCCGCCCAGCGATCAGCCACACAGGCAAAATACCAAACGAGCTTTTCGTTCCGCCTACATTTATCGGCCACTACGTCAACGCACGATCCCAGGAAGCCTTTTGGAGCTTATCTCACGGCATCGCTGATTGAATGCGGTAGGGCATACTAACTTAACAAGGAGGAGCCACATTGACTTTCATTATCAGACTTTGCTGTCTATATTTGTTTGCAGCGTGATCATATTTGCTACAGGTTCTAGTCCGTGAATGACATGAGAATGACAAAGATTGAAAATATCGCCCTAGCTCCATCGCGTAGGCCCGTGTCTATGCAGCGGCAATCGTCTGTGCGTCGGACCATGGAGATCGTTCTGGACACTTGGAACTTTTTGATCCTCCGGGAAGCCTATTTTGGCGTACGCAGGTTCGATAAGTTTCAGCAGCGATTGGGAATTCCGCGGCAGACCCTTTCCTCCAGACTATCTGCGCTCGTCGCGAACGATATCCTCAGCACTGGGAAACGGCCGAACGAACCGGGGCAGCAGTATTTCTTGACGGTGCGTGGCAAAGATCTTTTCCCAACAATGCTTTCTCTAATGGAGTTTGGTGACAAGTGGCTGGCGGGCTCCAGCGAGCCTCCCCTCCAACTCATCCACAAGAGCTGCGGATGCAATTGCCATCCTGTAACCGTCTGCAGTGAATGTCTCGAGCCATTCACTGCCAAGGAGGTGGCGCCGAGGGACGGGCCCGGCGCGGGCTATGCTCCGGTAGAAAATCGCCCTACATCGCGTAGGAGCTCCGATGCAAGCCTGTTGGAGAGGGTTCGACCATGCTCGGTGGCACGCACACTGGGCATCATTGGGGACCGCTGGAGTTTTCTTATCCTCCGCGAAGGATGGAACGGCGTGCGGCGTTACGAAGAAATGCGGGAAAATCTCGGGATTGCAACGAATATTCTGTCCGACCGCCTGGCACGGCTCGTGCAGGCCGACGTGTTTCGGAAGGTCCCTTACAATTCCGGCGAGCGGTTCGAATATCGCTTCACCGAAATGGGTCTCGATCTCTACAAGCCGATGTTGGTTATGATGGCCTGGGGGGACCGTTGGCTGGCTGACGGCAAGCCCCCCATGAGGTTGCGCCATAAGACCTGCGGTCATGACTTCTCGGCGATCGTTGTGTGCTCAGAATGCCGCAAGCCGATCGCGGCCAAGGATACCGACTATCTGCTTCGATATCAGTTTGACCTATAGCCGGTTGACCCCGACTATGGCAAATCTGTCGCTTCGGTGGATGTCTGTCGTTTCTCGCGGAGCATCTGGAAGATGCGTTCGGGCGTGACCGGGAGTGTCTCGACGGATACCCCCAGATGAGCCAGCGCATCGGACACGGCGTTCGCGATTGCCGCGGGGGCACCGATCGTGCCGCCTTCGCCCATACCGCGGAAGCCACCGATGTTGTTTGGTAGATCGGCCTCGATATGAACGATGCCGATTTCGGGCACACTGCTTGCCACCGGAACGAGATAGTCCGCCAAGCTGGCCGCCACTGCTTGTCCCTGATCGTCATGTACGATTTCTTCGAGCAAGGCTGCTCCGATCCCCTGCGCCACCGCGCCATGTACCTGTCCGTCTACGATCATCGGGTTGATGATCTTGCCGCAATCCTCCGCCACCACATATCGGAGGATCTTCACCCCGTAGGTTTCTGAATCGACCTCGACCATGGCCAGATGCGTCGATGAACAGGCTGTTCCAAGATAGGGGTCGTAGGTCTCCGATGCCGTCAGGTCTTCCCGCAGGTCGCGCGGAATGCGGCCCATCTGGGTATAAACGGCGGAGGCGACTTCCCTCAACGTCATCGACAGGTTCGAGTTTCGGCTGCTGATAATGCCGTCGTGGATATCCAAGTCCTCAGCTTTTTGCTCCATCAGATAGGCTGCTGCGCGCAGCACCTTTCCTTTGACAACGCGAGCGGCAAGCGTTGCGGCGCCACCGCCGAGCACGGCCGAGCGGCTGGCATAGGTGCCGCTGGCCATTGGAACAAGAGCGCTGTCGCCGTGTTTGACTTCAATGTCCTCCAGTTTGCAGCCGAGTTCGTCCACGATGACCTGCGCCAGCGTCGTTTCCAGCCCTTGACCGTGAGAAGCAATGCCGAAGGCGGCGGTGATGGCGCCGGTCGCGTCGATCTCGATTTTCGATGTTTCGGTACCGGTATTGATCGGCATGCCAGGGGCAACAGAAATACGTGATCCGATGCCGGTGAGCTCCGCATAGCTCGCGAGCCCGATGCCGACCCAGCGGCCGGCCTTTCTTGCCTCGTCACGCTCGCAAACGAGCACTGGATAATCGACTTGCTTGCAGGCGCCTTCGAGGCACTCCTGAAAGGCCGACTTGTCCCAGATAATGCCGGAGGCCGTGCGGTAGGGAAATTCGTCATCCCTCACAAGATTCTTTCGGCGAAACTCGACCGGGTCCATGCCAAGCTTACGCGCCGCCATCTCGATCAGGCGCTCCATTGCGAAGGTGGACGAGGGCCGCCCGACACCGCGATAGGGGCCGGTGGGCGGTTTCGGGGTGAGTACGCCGCGAATGCGGCCGCGGTAATGTTCCATCCGGTAGGGGCCGGGCATGAAACTGACGACCTGCACTGTCTCGAGCGCTGCCGTCCATGGATAGATCGAATACGCGCCCACATCGCCGATCACATCGGCACGGAGACCGATCAGCGTACCGTCCTTCGTAACCGCCAGTTCCGCCTCGATCAGTTCATCGAAGGCCTGACTGGTGGCGGAAAGATCCTCAAGACGGTCGCTGATGTACTTGACGGGTCGCTTCAGCTTCCGCGCGAGTGCGCAGACGAGAATTTCCTCACCATAAAGCGATCCCTTGCCACCAAAGCTACCGCCCACATCCGGCGCGACGACGCGCATCCGGGTTCCAGGAAGGTCCAGGCAGCCAGAGAGCACGTCTCGGATGACGCCCGGTATGTTGGAGGAGGTGTAGAGCGTCAGAGATTGCTTACGGTTTTCCCATTCGGCGAGATACGATCGGTTTTCCATGGCGACCGCGGTCTTGCGGGTCATTCGGAACCGGCCTCTGACGGTCACTGCCGCGTCCTTGAAAGCCTCATCAACATCGCCGCGCTTGAATTCGCGGCGGATAATCGTATTCGTTCCAGCCTCATCATGCAGGAGCGGCGCGTCGTCTTTGACAGCGTCGACCTGACGGATGGCGAAAGGCAGGGGCTGATAGTCAATGGTGATGTGTTCCAGCGCGTCCTCAGCGGCATAGCGGCTTTCGGCCACGACGGCGACGACCGGCTCGCCGACATAGCGGACCTTGTCCCGTGCCAGCGGCCAGATCGGCGTGGCATAATAGCCCGGCATCCGCGAAGTCGGAATGGCAGGCTTTATTTCTCCCTCGAGATCGCTGGCATCATAGATCGCGACAACGCCGGGCACCGAGAATGCGTCGCCGATATCAATGTTGAGGATTTTCGCATGAGGCTGGTCGGAGCGGCGCAACGCGACATGGAGCATACCGGCAAGCGCCATGTCGTCGACATATTGCCCAACCCCGGTCAGAAAACGAGGATCCTCCGTGCGCTTGACGCGCTTGCCGACTAGTTTAGGGCGAAGCTCGACAGAATAGTCAGAAAGGGTCATTCATAGAACTCCAGGCCTTTTTTCAGGCCCTGCCACTGCAGGTCGTCGTGGCCTGAGATGATCGTGTCGCCGCTGTCGCGCAAGGCCTTGAGCCGCGCGAGCGAGGCCGCCGCCAGATCCATGTTCCAAGTGTTCTTCGGTGCGATGCCGGTGTCGATATTGGCCTGGAGGGGGGCGGCATCGGAAGCCAGAACGAAGTTGCCGTCCTTCTCCAGTTCGACGCGCGCCACGCTCATGCCCGGAGTATGGCCGGGCATTGGCATCACGACGATACGGCCATCGCCGAACACGTCATGGTCCTCAAAGAAAGTCTGGAAGCCCTGCGGCTGTTCCCATTCCGTTCGAAGATAGCCAAGATTTTCTGCACCTTCGGCCTTGGCTGCCGCGGCCTCAGCCTCATGGCAAAGGATGGTTGCTTTTCGAAAGTAGGAATTGCATCCGCAGTGGTCGGGATGAAGATGCGAACAGATCACGAGGTCGATGTCGTCGGGTTGGAGGCCAATGGTTTGGAGCTGCTGGACGACCGTCTGCTCCGGTTCGAAGATCGGTACCATGACCTTGCTTAGCCCGGCCCAACGCGCCTGCGGATCGATCGCAGCTTCTGGATTGCAGCCGCTATCGAAGAGCACATTCCCCCGGATATGGCGCATCAGCGCGGCATGAACGGGCAGTTCAATGGTTTCTTCTTTCGCGGCGCCGGAAACATAGATCGAGCGGCGCATCCGCAGCCGGCCGCCTTCGAGAAAATGCATCTTCATTTGAGAGGTCCTCTTTCATGTGCGAGTTCGCGGACGGCATTGACGATGTGCTCATAGCCCGTGCAGCGACAGATGTTTCCGGAGAGCGCTTCCCGGATCTCCTCGTCGCTTTCCAGCGGGTGGTGGCGCAAAAGATCGGTAATCGCCATGATGAAGCCCGGCGTGCAGAAGCCGCACTGCAGGCCGTGATGCTGACGAAATGCTTCCTGAATGCGCCCGAGCCGGTCAATGCTTCCCTGGCCCTCGATGGTCTCGATTGCCATGCCCTCTGCCTGCACGGCGAGCGTAAGGCAAGAGCGCGCGCTACGCCCGTCGAGGAGCACGGTGCATGCGCCGCATACACCGTGCTCGCAGCCGACATGGGTTCCTGTGAGGCCCAACTCGTGGCGCAGGAAGTCGCTGAGAAGCATTCGGGGTTCAACTGTGCGCGTGTATGAAAGGCCATTAACGCTAAAGGTGATCTGCTTTTCAGCCATGACGTGGTATCTCCCCATTGGCTCGTGCCCATGCTGCACGCAGCCCACGCTTGGCCAATACGCCAGACAGATGCTTGCGATAATCTGCGGATGCGTGGATATCGGAGTTGGGGGTCAGGATGTTTGCCAATCTCTCTACCACCTCATTGAGAACGGGTTCGGAAAGGTCGGTGCCCTCGACAATCTCTTCTATTTCGGGCAGGCGAAGCGGGGTTTCACCCACCCCCATCATGCCGATACGAACGCCGCGTACGTTACCATTTTCGAGGCGAAACGTTGTTGCGAAGCTGGCGAGCGCAAAGTCGCCATGGCGGCGGGCAAACTCTTCAAAGGCCCAGCCGGAATCCTCTGGCATGACGTCGATCTCCACCGCGGTGACCAGTTCATCCTCTTCAAGGGCATTCATCAATGACCCCGTAAAGAAATCCGCGGCGGGGATGCGGCGCTCTCCACGCACTGAAAAGGCGATGATCGTGCCGTCGAGGAAGCGGGTCATCAGCGGCATTTCGGCTGCGGGGTCCGCATGCGCGACGCTGCCGCAGAACGTGCCACGGTTGCGCACCGTCATGTGTGCGACGTGATGCATAGCGTCGTGAATGATCGGCAAGTGTCGAGCGACAAGCGCATCGGTGGCCGTCATGCGATGACGAACGGTCGCCCCGATCTTCAGCCGGCTGCCGTCGAACTCTATCTTATCCAATCCCGCGATGCGGTTGATATCAATAAGTATGGAGGGCTTCACCAGTCGGAAATTGATCATCGGCATCAGGCTCTGCCCACCGGCGATGATTTTGCCGTCACCAGCCGATGCGGCGAGTGTCGCTGCCGCTTCCTCGACCGTTACCGGTGCGCTGTAATCGAACTGTGCGGGCTTCACGGTTTCGCCCACGCCGCCGGCATAGCCGCCGCTCTGTCTAAAGGTCGAGCCATAAGTGTTCCTCCGGCATCATCTTCCCATAATGATGCTTATCGCAAATATGACTTGCATTATTAGACTTAAGAGGAGAATGTCAAGCACGCAGATCGCGCCGTGTGGAGCGTTTTCGTTCTGATGTTGAGGAGGATTATCCATGGAAATGTCTGGCCAACAGTTGATCCCGGCCACCAAGGAGGAGGTCTGGGCCGCGCTCAACGACCCTGATGTGCTAAAGGTCTGTATTCCTGGCTGCCAGGAGCTGACGAAATCATCGGATACGGAAATGACAGCCGTCGCGGTCATGAAGGTCGGGCCGGTCAAGGCGCGGTTCCAGGGGGCGGTAACACTGTCGGATCTGGATCCTCCGAATGGCTACAAGATTACTGGTGAAGGGCAAGGTGGCGTGGCTGGTTTTGCCAAGGGGATTGCCGTCGTCAAACTTTCTGCAAAAGACGGGGGGACAGCACTCGACTACACCGTAGACGCGCAGATTGGTGGAAAGCTTTCGCAGCTTGGAGGTCGATTGATTGATGTGACCGCGAAACAAATGGCTGGTCAGTTCTTCAAGCGATTTGCCGAGGAAATTCACGTGCGGCAGAATCCGCAGGAGGCCGTGGCAGCGTCGCCGCTAGGTGCCGGCCCCTCTCCCGCGCAGACCAAAGCCGGTCCGCCGCATCTGGATGCCCCTGCCATGGCCGTTCCCCGGCCTTCCGCCCAGGTCGCAGTGACAGCTCGCTCCAACGTCTCTCTCCCGGTGCTTGCGCTCGTGGTCTTTGCGTCAGTGCTTGTGGCTCTTTGGATCGTCTATGCCGGGCTATTGCCGAGCCTTTCGTCCGCAGCCGATATGCCCTCTCATGTCTCGCCCGATCTTGCCAGCATCGTCCAACTGGTCATGGCGGCAGCTATCGGTTACCTGTTCGGACGAATATCGAAATAAACTTTTCCCCATCCACATCAAAAAGGCCGAAGCGAACGCTTCGGCCTTTTATTTTCGCTTGCACAGAAAGACTTTTATTCGCTCCTGCCTCGCTCGAGGAGAAGCTTCAGTTCGCCGAACACGCCCCGTCTGAACATCATCACACAGACCACAAAGAACAGGCCGATGATGAAGGTGATGGGCAACCCACTGGTCGACAGGAAATGCTCGAGCCCGACAACAATGGTGGCGCCGACAATCGGTCCGATGAGCGTTCCCATGCCCCCAAGAAGGGTCATAAGAATGACTTCCCCGGACATATGCCATGTTACGTCGACCAGTGAGGCGAGTTGGAAGGAAATCGCCTTCAGTGACCCGGCAAAACCCGACAGAGCTGCTGAGAGTGTAAATGCGATCAGCTTGTAACGTTCGGGTTTCAGGCCGAGCGAGACAACACGCGTTTCGTTTTCGCGAATAGCGGACAGCATATGTCCAAAAGGCGAATTGACTGCGCGCCAGATGATGACGAGGCCAATGATCGTGCCTCCGAGCACGGTATAGTACATTGCTGTGATGTTCCTAAGATCGATCATGCCGAGCAGGTAACCGCGGGGCACGGCCTGAATACCGTCTTCGCCGCCTGTGAATGGCATCTGGACCGCCATGAAATAGACCATCTGGGCAAGTGCCAGCGTGATCATGGCGAAGTAGATGCCGTGACGGCGTATGGCGAGCGCTCCAAAGGCAAGCCCAAGCAAGGCTGCAAACAGTGTTCCCGCCAACACCGACAGTTCGAACGGCCATTGCCATACTTTTGCAGCCTGAGCCGCGATGTAGGCTCCGCCGCCGAAGAAGGCGGCGTGTCCGAAGGACAGCAGACCCGCATAGCCGAGCACAAGGTTGAAGGCTGCAGCGAACAACACGAAGCAGAGGATTTTAATTAGGAAGAGTGGATAGACCGCCAACGGCGCAATCAGCATGATACCCAAAACGGTGAGCATTAGGATGCGGCCGATCATCTGACCGCGACCAAAGGTGGTGGTCGCGTTGGAAAGGGTTGCGCTTTTCATGTCATGCCTCCCGTCTGAACAGGCCGGCTGGCCGAATGAGAATCACGAGCACCATCATGACGAAAACCGCGATCGATGAGGCTGGCGGATAGAATGTCTTGGTGAGGCCTTCGATGATGCCGAGACCAAGCGCAGTGACGATCGCACCGCCAATCGATCCCATGCCGCCGATCACAACGACCGCGAAGACCGTGATGATGATACTGGAGCCCATGCCTGGGCTCACCTGATAGAGAGGTGCTGCGAGCGCGCCGGCAAAGCCCGCGAGACCCACGCAGAAGGCATAGGTCAGTGTCAGAATGAGTGGCACATTGATACCGAAAGCCTGGACCAGCGACGGGTTTTCGGTGGCGGCCCGCAGATAGGCACCGAGCTTGGTCCGTTCGATCGCGATCCACGTGAGCAGGCAGATAGTGAGCGAGATAGCGATCACCCATGCGCGGTACATGGGCAAAAACATGAAACCGAGATTGATGCCGCCAGTCAGTGAGGCTGGAACCGGATAAGGTTTTCCGGCCGCGCCGAAGAGGTGTCGGAACAGCCCTTCCAGCATCAGTGCAATGCCAAATGTGAGGAGCAGACTGTAGAGATGGTCCATACGATAAAGCCGCCTCAGAAACAGCTTTTCAACCACGATCCCGGCGAATCCGACCAATATG
The DNA here is from genome assembly GCA_014138095.1 of Ochrobactrum sp. RH2CCR150. Lineage (GTDB taxonomy): Bacteria > Pseudomonadota > Alphaproteobacteria > Rhizobiales > Rhizobiaceae > Brucella > Brucella gambitense. Next base: position 51,024 of record JACGXE010000019.1, on the reverse strand, counting down.
GGAGCCGCGATGAGTGTTCCCCAATACCCAAGGCCAAGTCTCGAGAGCAAGTACCAGGCAACGAAACCGCCCAGCATGTAAAAGGCGCCATGCGCGAAATTAATGACGTTAAGCATGCCGAAGATGATCGCCAGCCCCAGGCTGAGCAGAGCGTAAAATGAGCCGTTGATCAGTCCGAGCAGCAATTGGCCGAGGAGAACGGGTATAGGCACCCCGAAAATATCTGTCATCTGATTTTGACCTGTTGAAGAGTGCGCATGGCAATCAAACCCCCAGATACCGGTTCAGCCGGTCCATGCTGGCGTCGAGCGCACCATTGGAGATTTCGTCGATAACCTTTCCCTGGTCGAGGACGAAGTGCCGGTCGGCGACGGTGGCTGCAAAACTCAGGTTCTGTTCGACGAGAATGATGGTCATACCGCGATCCTTGAGGATGCGCAGCGCCGCTCCGATCTCCTCGACGATGACGGGGGCAATGCCTTCGGTCGGCTCATCAAGCAGAATGAAATCGGCGCCGGTGCGCAGGATGCGTCCGATCGCCAGCATCTGCTGTTCGCCGCCGGAGAGCCGCGTGCCGGGCGTGGTGTCGCGGCCTCTGAGATTTGGGAAGAGGCCGTAGATTTCCTCCGCACTCATCCCGCCCGATTGCCAGGCTGGCGGAAACATCAGGTTTTCGATGACGTTCAGCCTCGAAAAAATGCCGCGCTCCTCTGGAACGTAGCCGATGCCGAGCCGGGCGACCTTATGCGCGGGTGTTCGCAACAGATCGACGCCTTTGTAGGTGCTGCTGCCGGCCCGCTTGCTAACGACGCCCATCAGGCTGCGCAGGGTAGTGGTCTTGCCGGCGCCGTTGCGACCGATCAGGGTGACGACCTCACCCTTCCTGACGTTGAATTCCACTCCGTGAAGGACGTGGCTTTCGCCATACCAGGCCTGAAGATTGCTGACGTTTAAAACGGTTTCAGCCATGGGCTCCTCCCATATAGGCCTTGCGAACCTCACTGTTCGTGGAGACGTCAGAATAGCTACCCTCTGCAATCACCTCCCCGCGGCGCAGCACCGTGATTGTGTCAGAAAGGTCCGCAACGACGCCAAGATTGTGCTCGACCATCAACACCGTGCGACCCGTGCCGACGCGGCGGATCAGCGCCGCCGTCCTGCCAATGTCTTCCGTGCCCATGCCGGCCATTGGCTCGTCGAGCAGCAGCACGTCCGGCTCAAGCGCCAGCGTCGTCGCCAGTTCCAGCGCACGCTTGCGTCCGTACGACAGCTCGCTGGCTTTTGTTCGGGCCTTTTCGGCGAGGCCGACGCTTTCAAGGAGCGCCATGGTCTCTGCGTCAAAGCGTTTCAGACACCGGTTGGACTTCCAGAAGGAGAAGGTTTCTCGCTCACGGGCCTGCAGCGCCACGCGTACGTTTTCAAGGGCGCTGAGGTGCGGAAATACCGACGAGATCTGAAAGGACCGGACGAGGCCAAGCCGAGCGATATCGGCAGGCGCCATCTGTGTAATGTCTCGGCCCTTGAAAAATATCTGGCCGGAACTTGGCGAAAGAAATTTGGTCAGAAGATTGAACAGCGTGCTCTTGCCGGCACCGTTTGGGCCGATCAGCGCGTGGATAGTCCCCCGCCGAATCTCGATGTCGACATTGTTGACGGCGATGAAGCCGCTGAACGAGCGCGTCAAACCACGCGCCTCGATTATGGGTGCGTTCTCCGGCACGAGTCCTCCCTACCGGCTTGATTTTCTCCTCCCGTGGCGACGGTTCGGAACCAGGCCACCACCTCGTCCAACGGAAGAGGCAGTTTCAGAAAAACACACAAAGTCTAATAATGCAAGCTTGCATGACGAGAGAAACTCTGCTTATCTTATCTGGTTATCGCAACAATGAACACCATAAAGTCGGTTCATAGTCCGACATAAGTATGATAACGCAAGTTTGATATAGGCGCTCAAGGAGGAGCTTCGGTGCCGCATCTGGGAGGATGGATTGATGAAGCATCTAGGAATTTTGCTGTCTTGCACGGCGGCTTTCGCCGCTATGGGTATAGGTGCCCAAGCACAGGATTCGGGGCCGATCCGGATCGGCGTCCTGACCGACATCAGCGGCCAGTTCTCGCATGAGGCGGGCGAGGGGGCGATTGCTGCGGTGAAAATGGCCGTTGAAGATTTCGGTGGCAAAGTACTCGATCGTCCGCTGGAAGTGGTCGTAGCCGATCACCAGAACAAACCTGAGGTCGCCGTCTCCACCGCCCGGGAATGGTACGATTCGCAAGGGGTGACGATGATCAACAACCTCATCAATTCTGGTATCGCCCTGGCTGTCACGCAGGTCGCGAAGGACGAGGACAAGATCGCAATCATCAACGGCTCCGGTACATCACGTTTGACGAACGACGGCTGTACGCCAAACAGCATCCATTACTCGTACGATACCTACGCACTGGCTAATGGCACCGCCAACGAACTGATCCGTGAAGGCAAGAAGAACTGGTACTTCCTGACTGCCGACTATGCCTTCGGGCATGCTCTGGAAGCGGATGCGAGCCAGCTAGTCAAGGCGAATGGGGGCACTGTTTCCGGCGCCGTTCGCTATCCAATAGAGACCTCCGATCACAGCGCCTTTATGCTGCAGGCGCAAGCTTCGCCCGCCGATGTTGTTGCGATGGCAGGGTCCGGAACGACCTTTGTCAACGCGGTTAAGTCGGCCGCCGAGTTCGGTCTCGCGTCCTCCGGGAAGACTGTTGCCGGGCTACTTGTCTGGGATACAGACGTCCATTCGCTCGGCCTTGAAACTGCGCAGGGTATGATCCTGACCAACGCCTTTTACTGGGATCGCGACGAAGAAACCCGTTCCTTCGCCAAGAAGTTTGAGGCGCGTGTCGGCCGTCCGCCACATATGGGCGATGCGGGCGATTACTCCTCGACCATGCATTACCTTCAAGCCGTGAAGGCCGCCGGAACCACCGACACGAAGCAGGTAATGGCGAAGATGAAGGAAACACCGGTCAATGACTTCTTCGCCAAGGACGGCAAGATCCGCGAGGACGGCCGCATGGTGCATGACATGTATGTCTACCAGGTGAAGACGCCGGCGGAATCGAAGAGCGAATGGGACCTTCTGAAGCTTGTCACCACCATTCCAGGCGACCAGGCTTTCCGTCCCCTCTCCGAAAGCCAGTGCCCTCTGGTTAAGAAGTGATCCAAACAAGTGCCCGGCTCTCCTGCGCCGGGCATACCTCAAGCACTGAACGCGGTTGCGATTGGCAGGAAGAGATGAGCAGGCATGACTGAGATTCAGGTCGAAAACACTGATGGCGTCGCCATCGTTACACTGAACAGACCCAACCAACGCAATGCCGTGACCTATGCGATGTGGTGCGAGCTTGCCGAAAGGTTTCGCCAGTTCGACTCGGATCCGGATGTCCGCGCCATTCTGCTGACCGGGGCCGACGCAGACTTCTCCGCCGGCGCCGATATCAGCGAGTTCGATGCGGTAAGGGACGACGCGGAGGAAAGCGCACGGTACGAGGTCGCGGTCGACGCTGCGGGCAATGCCATCTATGACGTTTCAAAGCCTACGATCGCGGTGTTGCGCGGATATTGCCTTGGTGGCGCAGCACATTTGGCCATGTCCTGCGATTTCCGCATCGCCGAAGAAAGCGCCGTGTTCGGCATCCCCGCCGCCAGGCTGTCGATTGTGTATGGCGTCTCCGCAACACGCAAGCTGTTCTCGCTCGTCGGTGTCACCGAGGCGAAACGCATTCTCTATTCGGCTAACCGCTTTACCGCCAGCCAGGCGCTAGGCAACGGCTTCATCGACGCACTGGTGGATGATGCGACGGCGGCAGCCTTGGAGCGCGCTAACGCGATGGTCACGAATGCGCCGCTGACGATCCAGGGCGCGAAGTTCATCCTCAACGGCTGTGCCCGGGGTGATCTCGACCGGACCGAAGCTGAAAGGCTCATCGATCACGCAAGTTCCAGCGACGACTACGCCGAGGGCCGCAAGGCCTTCGCCGAAAAACGATCGCCACGATTTAAGGGCCGCTGACGGTCAGGTTTCAACAAGCCCATCAATCCGCTGCGAAGGCAGCATCTCATCCCAAGGAGACATTCAATGGAAACCAATCTCAAGGGCAAGGTAGCGCTCGTCACGGGCGGTGGCCGCGATGTCGGCGGCGATATCGCGAAAGCACTTGCGACCGAAGGCGCTATCATCGCAGTGAACTACGCCCGGTCAAAAGATGAGGCCGAAGCGGTGGTGAAGTTGATCGAGGATAGCGGCGGTAAGGCGAAGGCGTATCAGGCGGACATCAGCGATAATGCACAGGTCAAGGCGATGGTCGCGGCGATCAAGTCGGACTTCGGAACGATTGATATCCTCGTCAATAATGCCGGTTACGTCAAATATCAGCGTTTCGTCGAGTCGACGCCGGACGAATGGAAAAAGCAGATTGACGTGTGCCTCTATGGCGCGATCAATTGCTGCCATGAGGTGGCGCCGATGATGATCGCCCAGAACTCCGGCAGGATCATCAATCTCGTCGGCGACAGCTCCCGCATCGGCGAAGCCAACCTTGCCCTGGCCGCGGCAGCGCGTGGGGGTACTATATCGCTTGGCAAGTCGCTTGCCCGCGAATTCGGTCGCAACAACATCACCGTCAACACTGTTTCGCTCGGCCTGATCGAGACCTCACATTCCGATCCTGACTTTCTCGAGAAGAACCGCGAGAAGATCATCAAGGCCTATCCATTGCGCCGGATCGGCAAGCCTGACGACGTGGCACCGATGGTGACTTTCCTTGCCTCTGCCGCCTCCTCTTGGGTGACCGGTCAGGTCATCAGTGTGAACGGCGGGTTTGCGATGGTCTAACCGGAGGAAGGGGAGGAACTGAAATGATACATTTCGAGCTCATTGCATCCGTCGGAGAGATTCTTCGGCGGAACGCTCGCCTGTACCCGGAGAAACTGGCATTCGAGGACAAGACGAGATCCGTCTCTTATGCCGAACTTGACCGTGAGACGGAAGGTCTGGCGGCACGACTGATCGCTCTTGGTCTACAGAAGGGTCAGGCGGTCGCAATCTATCTGCCGAACTCCGTCAATTGGGTCGTGGCATGCCTCGCCGCGGTCAGAGCTGGTGGCGTGGCGGTCCCGATCAGTATTGAATCGACGGTAGATGAAACAAGCTACCGCATCACAGATTCCGATTGCGTTGCCGTTATTACCCTACCGGACAAACACGCGGTGACCGAATCCTTGCTGCGGCGCCTGGATCGGACCACCGTCCTCGTCACAGCGAACGAGAATGCTGTCTTCGATCTGGCGGAGGCTGTCGACTTCGAAGACGATCAGGACGTCGACCGCGCCGCCTATATTGTCTACACCTCCGGAACGACAGGCCTGCCGAAGGGCGTGCTCCTCTCGACCCGGTCGATGCTGTGGGTCACGAGTGCATGCTGGGCTCCGATCGCGGGGATGAACAGGAACGATGTCGTCCTCAACACGCTACCGCTCTACCATTCCTATGCCCTGAATATCGCGGTGCTGTCGATCATTGCGACCGGTGCCAGTGAATATATCATGGAGAAATTTTCCACTAGTCAGGCAACCGAATTGTTGCGTTCAGGCCGCTTCACCTTCATGCCCGGCGTTCCGACAGTCTTTCATTATTTCCTGTCGACCTGCCAGGCGAGCGGTGAGAAGCTCCTTGACTCGGTTAGGCTTTGCGTGTCGGCCGGCGCGATCATGCCGGGACCCCTTAATCACGATTTCGAAGAGTTTTTCGGCGTGCCCCTGCTTGACGGCTATGGGATCACCGAAACATCAACAATGGTGACCATGAACTGGCCCGGCCGCTGGCGGGTCTCCGGGTCGTGCGGTTTGCCGCTTCCAGGGCTCACGGTACGAGTTGTAGATCCCAAAACTGGGCTCGATGTACCGGTCGGCATAGAGGGCGAGTTGATCTGTAAAGGTCCCAATCTGATGCAAGGTTATCACAACAAGCCGTTGGAAACGCAGAAGACTGTGGTGAACGGCTGGTATCATACGGGTGATCTTGCCAGGAGCGATGAGAACGGCTTTCTGACGATCACCGGTCGGCTCAAAGAACTCATCATCCGTGGCGGCCAGAATATTGCTCCCGCAGAGGTCGAGGAAACAATCCTCCTTCACGATGCGATCATGGATTGCGCGGTGATCGGAATGCCGCACACTATGCTCGGCGAGGTTCCCGTCGCATGCGTGGTACTGAGGTCCGCGGAACTTTTCGACCTGGAGACGTTGCTGCACCACTGCAAGGAGCGCCTGTCCGCCTACAAGGTCCCTGACAGAGTCTATGTCGTCAACGAAATTCCCCGCACCGGCTCCGGCAAGATCCTGAGGGTCAAACTCAGGGAAGTCCTGCCCGGCGCATGATGCAGCACCATAGGAGATGCCCATGAACCCGTTTGTTTTCAGCACGACCAGCCAGATCGTTTTTCGACCCGGCGCTTCGGCGGAAATCGGTGGTCTCGTCAAGCCGAAGCTGGGGAACAGGATCCTGTTCGTAACCGACCCGGGATTGCGTAAGCTCGGTCTTTGTGATCCGGCGCTGACGTCGCTTTCTGAGGCCGGCATCGAAACGACCGTCTTTGATAGCGTCGAGGCGGATCCGTCGATTGAGACAGTGCTTTCAGCCACCCAGGCTGTGAAATCTGCCGGCGTGACGGGCGTCATCGGCTTTGGGGGCGGCTCGTCACTCGACGTTGCCAAGGTCGCCGCGCTGCTTAGCGGATCCGGCGAAGACATCGATGGCGCTTGGGGCGTCGGCAATGCCAAAGGGCCGCGGCTGCCGCTTGTTCTCGTGCCGACGACCGCAGGGACAGGCTCGGAGGTCACCCCGGTGTCGATCTTAACCGTCCAGGGTGACGAAAAGCGGGGCGTGTCTTCACCGATTATCCTTCCTGACATTGCCATTCTTGATGCCGATCTGACCCTCGGTCTGCCCGCGCACATCACGGCAGCGACAGGGATCGATGCCATGGTGCATGCCATCGAGGCCTATGCGTCCAAGAACGCCAACAACAATCCGCTGTCGAAGATGCTTGCCCGTCAGGCGCTTCAACTGCTTGGTGCAAACATCGAGAAGGCGGTTTTTGACGGGAAGGACCGTGACGCCCGAGGCGCTATGCTGCTTGGCTCGATGCTGGCCGGTCAGGCATTCGCCAACTCGCCCGTGGCTGCTGTCCATGCGCTAGCCTACCCGATCGGTGGCACTTTCCATATCCCGCATGGGCTCTCCAACGCGCTTGTGCTGCAACACGTCCTGCGCTTCAACGCACTCGAGGCTGCATCTCTCTATGCGGAAATCGCAACGGACGCCTTTCCGGATCTTGCGTCGGAACAAAGCACCCAAAGCCGCTGCGCCGCTTTCATCGAGCGGCTAGCCGCTCTTTCCTCGAAGCTGGGATTGCAGCCTCGATTGCGCGATGTCGGTATCGGTGAGGAACATCTAGCTGGTATGGCGCGCGACGCGATGAAGCAGACGCGGCTTCTGGTCAACAATCCACGCGACCTCAGTGAAGCGGACGCGCTTTCGATCTACCAGGCGGCGTGGTGATGGCTGAACGCGCAGCGCCCGCAAACAGGTCTTCCTACAAGGTCTTTCGCACTACCGCCACGCGTTGGTCGGACAATGACAGCTACGGTCACATGAACAATGTCGTTCACTACAGTATGTTCGACACGGCCGTGAACAGCTTCCTGATCGAAAACGGCGCCTTGAACATCAAAGAGGACGCACAAGTCTTTCTCGTGGTCGAAACCGGCTGCCGGTATCATGCCGAGATGACGTTTCCAGATATGGTCACGGCCGGAATTCGCGTTTCGCGACTAGGTAGGTCATCGGTTCGCTACGAGATCGGATTGTTTCGAAACGACGAAGACACAGCGTCCGCGGAAGGCTTCTTCGTCCACGTCAATGTGGACCGCATCTCGCGCAGGCCGACCCCGTTCGGCGACGTGGTCCGGCTTCTGCTGGAACCGCTCGTTGTCTGAGCAAGAACAAATTTCACGAAAGGACCATTAAATTGGTAGCTCTCGAACTCAAGCATCCGTCCATTCAACGTGGCGAATGCTTTATTGCGGGCGAATGGCTGGACGCCGATCAGGGCCAGGCGATTGACGTCGGCAATGGCATTAGCAAAGGCATGATCTCGACCGAGGTCGCATCGTTCGGTGGCGTGAAGGAAAGCGGCAATGATCACGAGGGATCGAAGTACGGCATGGATGACTATCTCGAGATCAAATACATGTGCATGGGGATTTCGTGATGGTCAAGCTTGTCCTCATCGGCCCACCTGGAGCAGGGAAAGGAACGCAAGCTGAGCGTCTCGTGCGGGATTACGGGCTCATGCATATCTCCACCGGCGACCTGCTGCGCGAGGCAATCAATGCAGAGACGCCTCTCGGCCGCGAGGCCAAGGCAGCCGTCGATGGAGGGACACTCGTCCCGGATGAGGTCGTAATTGGCCTCGTTGAAGAACGGTTGTCCGATAAAAAACCGGCCCAGGGCTTTATCCTGGACGGTTTTCCGAGAACGGTCGCGCAAGCTGAGGCGCTGGAGCGACTGCTTCACAGCTTAGACAAGTCGCTCGATCACGTCATCATCTTCGATATTGCGATCGATTCTCTCGACGAGCGGATTGCCAAAAGAGCCGAACAGACGCGGGCCGTCGGCGCTCAAGAACGCTCTGACGACAATGCCGAGGTGTTGAAGAAAAGACTCGAAGAGTTTTCCCGAGCCACGGCGGCATTGTCGCCGTTCTACGAACATCGCCGGTTGCTTCGTCGTGTTGACGCTTCGGCCGGCATTGACGACGTCGCCGCCCAAATTGGCAGTTTGCTGGGGCGGGTGATCAAAGTCAGGTGCTGAACTTCGGACCTATGTCAAAGGGAGATCACGAATGACCCGGCATGATTTCGGTGAGAACGATGCGGTGTTGCCGACGGTTGAGCTCGTGACAGACGAACCGGGCAGGATCCTACGGTATGCGCACGAGTCTTTCCTCGCCGGAGTTCCCGTTGCCTTGGTCACGTTGGTTGAGGTTCGCGGTGGCGCGGCGCGTGCGGTTGGTTCACAGATGGCAGTGCGAGGAGACGGCCGCTACTGCGGCTTTGTCTCCGGTGGCTGCACTGAAACGGCCGTGGCAGCGGAAGCTATCGAGGCCCTGCGCAAGGGGCGTGATCGTTTTCTGCGGCTTGGAGAAGGTTCCCCATTCTTCGATATCGTGCTTCCGTGCGGGGGAGGGATCAACCTATCGATTCACATCCTCAAAAATGCAGATCCGGTGGGCCAGGTTTTGTCACGTCTGGCTTCCAGACGCCCCGCTAGTCTTCGGTATACGCCTGGATCGGAATCAATAGAGTTCGGTGGAGAGGGCAGTCGGGGGCAAATCGGCTGGTTCGACGGAACTTTCATTACGCAATACCAGCCGATTACCCGCGTCCTTCTTTGCGGCCGATCGGTCGAACTGGCGACCACCGCCGCTGTGGTGAGTGCGGCCGGGTATGAGGTCGAGCAGATCGACCCGACCGTTGACAGCAGTGTGTTCGCTTCGAAGATTGACAAGTTTTCCGCCGTCGCGTTGTTGTTCCATGACCTTGACCGGGAGTTGCCCCTGCTTCAAGGCGCCTTGCATTCCGACTCTTTTTATATCGGCGCTCTGGGAAGCAGGCGTACCCACGAGAAGCGAACGGTCTTGCTCCGCAAGCACGGTTTTGTAGATGCGGATATCGCCAGGATTAAAGCGCCAATCGGCATCTTCGATAAGGCCCGAGATGCTTCGTCGGTGGCGCTTTCTGTGGTCGCCGATATCGCAGCGGCTAGAACTCAGGTTCAACAGGTATCGGCGCAAGGATAAATATTCGAAGCCGTAGTTCCGACTATGCTTGGTTCCGACGTGTGTTGGAAACATCGCGGAATGTTGAAATTGACTTGGGCGGCGTCGTGAATACACGAGATTGATCAGATTACGCTTTTAGCGTTCCGCCTGCGGCGCGTATTGCCTCCGGAGTGTCTACGTCCAGCAATGCAGCTTCGCCGATCTCTACATAAACGATTGGGAGGTTGGACGTTTCTATGATCTGGCGAGCTCCAACATCGCCTTCGAGGTGCGTGATGCTCGCGAACAGTGATTTTGGAAGTATAACGGGATTTCCGGGTTTGCCATCTCCCATTGCACGCACCACCACTTCGCCGTCGGTCGAGCGGAAAGCTGCAAAAAGTCTATCCAGATGGGAGGTGGTCAATCCTGGCATATCGGCAAGTAGGACCAATACGGCATTCGCCCCTCGTGCATCGCAGTATGATATCCCGGTGGTAAGCGACGTCGCCATCCCATGGTCGTATTTCGTATTTTCGATGCACTCGACTCCCAGCCCATCTAGTGCGGCTTCAACTTCAAGCCGACGATGACCGGTTACCACGACCACATTATCGGCCGTCGAACCGAGCGCAACCCAAGCCGAGCGGCGCACGAGAGCAACGCCCTCGAATTCTGCCAGTAATTTGGATGCTCTTACCGAGCTCGTTCGGCTCGAACGTCCTGCCGCAAGCAGAATAACGAAAATTCGGAACGCAAAAGGACTTCCTTTGGGTGGTTGAACACTGCCTGTGTCGGGCATTTTATCCTCCCAGATGTTTTGTGCCTCGGCCGTGGGCTTTGTTGCGTTGCCGGAAATCTGTCGAGGCAACTTTAGGGTGATTTCCTCGCCAAATCCAGAAGACATGGCTGCGCGTCGTCGGCAGCAAGGCTAGCATTTCGGTTTCTATCGCGAAGTGACGCCAGATCGCGGATTCAAGGTAATCTCGCTGCAGGATGGATGTGGCTCTGCAATGTGGTTTTGAAGATACAGTGACTACCGACAGATGACATCAGCCAGCGTTGCGTAAACGAGTGTTGGCATTTGTTGAAGAGTGAGCGACGGGTTTGACAAGCACTAAGCGGACTCCGGCTGATCCTCACCTGCCGTTCAACGGACAGACGCTCGACCATTTCGTCGAGCGTCACGTCCTTCATTCCAACATGAAACGCGAGCTGAACGGTAGGCTGGCCGCTCCGATGGCTTTTGGAGCAACCCCGGTCTTACCTGGCAAAGCTTGGATGAAGGGGAGTTTACTCTCGACTTCGGAACACAGTCGCGCGGTTACGGATAAAGGGACAAATGATGCAAGAACGATCGTTTGGACCTCGATGAATTGGGAAAGCGCTGTGATTGAACCAACAAGTTTATTCACGCATTCATCGAACCATTCGGTGCCGATTTGCCCGAGATTTGTCCAATCAGCACTTGAGTTCCAGACTAGTTCGGCCGCTTCCTTCGAGACGAGTGACCTCTCGAGGGCAGACACTCCAACGTCGTGACTGACCGGTGAATTGCCATTATAAATCTGGTGATTAAGAATGAGGCGACTGTGTAGACGTGCGCCGAGGTAAAAATAGAGAAAGTCCTGCAGAGTCCGGGCCGGGCCGAAAAGGCTCTCCCCTGCGGCGGCGGCGGCGATGTCATTTTGCACGAACACTGGAAGCCCGAGGTCTATTTCGAGGCGTTTATGTAGTTCTTCATTGCTTGCCATTCGGCCCTCGTTGGGTGCCGGAATTCCCACGCCGATACCGGCGATTCTGGTGCGCTCGTGCCTGGATAGACTGGCGACTGCGGCAGCCACCTCCCGTGTCACCCCGTCCACGTCATCAAATTCACCGGGTGTTCGATGCGGAACAGATCTGGCAAATTTCACATTCCCAACGAAATCTACCAGAACGATATGAGCATTGCGGTGTCCGACGCTCACGCCAACAGAGAAGGCGCCCTCTGGATTGAGCATCAGCGGCGTGGTCGGCGGGCCGACCCGACCTCGTTGCGCTTGGCCACGCACGACAAGGCCTTCCTGCTCAAGGGAACGAACAATCACTGAGATCGTCTGAGCCGACAAACCAGTCTTCTCACCGATCTCAAGTCGGGTGGTGGCGTCGTTCTGCAGGAGTAGCGAAAGAACCAGTCGCTCATTGTAGCTACGCACGCTGATTGCGTTGAGACCGCTCGCTCGGTCAGCAATGCGCAACGGATTCGGAGGGGCAAACCGCATGTCTGGCAAATGATGGTCCTTTAGAGCTTCTTGTCGGAACGAGGTTCTGGCCAGCCGATGGCCAGAACCTCCTGGGCGAGGGTCTCTCCCAGAATGCGATGCGCTTTGGCGTCGATGTGAAACCCGTCTTCGGACGCGCAGGTGCATACCGTCCCGGCATCGAAGAAGTGGGCTTCAAGTGAGTCAGCCATGATCTCGAACTCGAGGGCCAATTTGTGAGATTTCGCCTGCGCGCCCGAGAAGATCGCTTCCCACTCCTTAATGTCGTCTAGCATGGGAGGAGGAGCTACTATCAGGATCTCCGGATCATGCCCCCGAGGGCCAGGAGACAGTTCGCGTATGTCATGCACAAGGCATCCGATGGCCATCGCCACTTCGGAAGGGGGCATGTTGAACCGGGCCTTTAGATCGTTAGTCCCGAGCATTAAAATGACAAGGTCAATAGGGGCATGGCTCTGCAGACAAGGAAGAAGATAAGTTCTGCCGTTCTTGTGAGCGCCTTCGATCGGGTCGCTGTGGACTGTTGTACGGCCGCAGAGACCTTCCTCTATTACGTGCCAACCATCGCCGAGATGCGCCTTCATGACTCCGGGCCAGCGCTCCAGAACCTTATACCGGTCCATCGGAGAGCCACCTGGAACCTGTCCGTACGTATTCGAGTCTCCAAAACATAGAATGGTGCGCATCGTCCGGCTCCTCCTAATCCGCTGGATCTCTTCTGCACGTTGGCGTTCCAATTATCAATATCAGATGAGATTATTCATTCAACATGAATAACTATTGACAACTGTCGATTCAGGATGTTTCTTTCGCTCCACGGAGGAATTATTCAGAGTGCATGAACAATTATCACGGACCGGCGACGCCATTCCGTGAGAGGTGACGTGTGCTCCGAATTTCGACAGATCATTGGTTATGGAGGAGCTTATGAGCATGCTGAAGAAACTTGCAATATCGCTGTTGGTCGCGACAACGCTTGGAGCCATGCCGCTTCATGCCCAAGAGGTGAATCTGCTTGAAGGCGTCACGACGCCAACAGAGAACAATCCCAGCGTTGAGGCGAATAAGTTTAAGAAGGATGCGCCTTGGGTTATCGGGATGAGCAGCTTCGGTGTGAACGCCAATACCTGGACCGTGCAGGTCGCGCACGAAGCTGATGCCGCTGCTGCCAGAGACAAGCGCATTAGCAAGTTCATTCTGCTTGACGCGGGATTCGACCAGAAGAAACAGGTTGCCGACATTGAAGACCTTATAGCGCAGAAGGTCGATGCGATCATTGTTCAACCTGTAACCTCCACTTCTGCCAATGCGAGTATTGAGAAAGCCGTTAAGGCAGGAATTCCAGTCGTTCTGCACACCGGTCGTATCGATAGCGATGCATACACCACCGAGATCCAGGGCGGAGCCGAGCACTTCGGCAAGGTCATGGGTGACTTCCTCGTGAAGGAACTGAATGGTAAAGGCAATATCTGGGTGCTCCGCGGTCTCGCTGGTCACCCGGAAGATACCAACCGGTATAACGGTTTGCTTCAGTCCCTCAAGGGCACCGACGTGAAGATTGCTGCGGAGGAGAACGGGGACTGGCAGTATGACAAGGCGAAAAAAGTCTGCGAGACCCTGTATCTCAGCGATCCCAACGTAGACGGTATCTGGTCGTCCGGCGCCGACATGACGCGCGCATGCGTCGACGTCTTCAAGCAATTTGGCGCGCCAATCCCGCCGATCACGGGCGAAGGGAACAACGGTTTCTTTGGCCAGTGGATCAAGGACGGCTTCAGATCGATCTCGTCAGTTTATAGTCCAGCACAGGGCGCTGCAGGTATCCGCGCTGCCGTTGCTTTGCTTGAAGGCAAGGAACTGAAGAAGCATTACGCTTACAATCCGGACGGCTGGGACATTGACACCGTAGAGAAATATTACCGCGATGACCTCTCGGCAAACGTCTGGTGGCCATCCGAACTTTCCGAAGAGCAACTCAAGGAATTTTACGGAAAGAAGTGACACTTATCGCCGGGGTATGGCCCGGCGACCTCACACTCGGATTGAGAATATGCAAAACCTCATTGAAATGTCTCGAATATCGAAGGCTTTCGGCGGTAACCAAGCTCTTCGGGAAGTGTCACTCACCCTCGCGCCAGGGAGCGTCCACGCACTCATGGGCGAGAATGGTGCTGGAAAGAGCACGCTCATGAAGATTCTCGCAGGCGTCTATCAGCCGGATAGCGGTGATATCTTCAAAAACGGTCACCGTATCGCTTTCTCGAACCCGCGCGCCGCGCTGGACTTTGGCATCTCTACCGTTTTTCAGGAACTGTCTCTGCTTCCGAACATGTCGATTGCTGAGAACATGTTTTTGGGGCGGGAGCCAAGGACAAGGTTTGGCGGCATCGATCATAATCGAATGCGCGAGGAGACGCGCAAAGCCCTTCACCGCCTTAGTCTCGATCTTGACCCTAAAATGCTCGTTTCCGAGCTTTCGATTGCTCAACGGCAGTTTGTTGAGATTGCTCACGGTATCGACGCCGATGCGGATATCTTCATTCTCGACGAGCCGACTGCAGCGCTCAACGCGGCCGACGTGGAGGTTTTGAACAAGCACATCCGTGAGCTCTGCAGTCTGGGCAAGGCTATTGTCTACATCTCGCATCGCATGGACGAGATTTTCAACGTATGTGATACCGTCACTGTGCTCAAAGACGGCCGTCTCGTGGGTACACGCCCGCTTTCCGAGATGACGCCCACGTCGCTCATTGCAATGATGGTAGGTAGGGAACTGAGCGATCTCTTTCCACAAAGGGCGAAGATCGTGGGCGCCGCCGCCATCGAATTGATCAATTTCAAGATTGCCGCGAGATCGCGGCCGTTTTCGCTAACCGTTCGCAAGGGCGAGATTGTAGCTCTCGCGGGTCTTGAGGGGCAAGGACAACAGAAAGTTCTTCGGTCGTTGATCGGCGAATATCAGCCGTTCAGCGGAAACGCTGTAATATGCGGCCAGAACGTTCGCCTGCCAATGCGTGCCAAGCAAGGCATCCGTGCGATGCAGAGGATCGGAGTTGGCTTCGTTCCAGAGGATCGGAAGGACGAGGGTCTCTTTCTCGGCCTTCCAATTGAACACAATTTGACGATGACGCTGCACGCCGGCCGCAATGCTTACTCCCTGGCGCGTTCTTATAAGGATGTCATCGCGACGACAATACGCACGATGAATATCAAGGTGGCTGATCCGGGTGCTGTTACGGGCGCTCTATCGGGTGGAAATCAGCAGAAGGTCCTTCTGGGGCGTTACCTGGCGGCCAAGATGAACGTCTTGTTGATAGAGGAGCCGACACGCGGCGTCGACATCGGGGCAAAGGCAGAGATCTATGGATTGTTGCGGGAGTTCGCCGAACTTGGAGGTGCTGTGCTTGTCCTGTCCCGCGAGACCCTCGAACTGATCGGCCTCTGTGATCGCATATGTGTCATTCACGGCAACACAGTAGTGGCAGAAATGGCAGCAACGGATGCCACTGAGCACAATATTCTCGACGCAGCCCTGAGCGCGTGAGCAGAAGGTAGATTGGAATGAGCCTTTCAGGCAACTCAACCTTGTTCAGATATCTGGGCAATCGCGGCCATCGGCAGGGACTTTGGCTTTTCCCGGCAATTCTTGCTATCGCCATCGCTTGCTGGCTGATATTCACAACAAGCCAGTTCGCAACGACCGCGAACGCGTCGAACCTTATCGCGCAGGCAATGCCGCTGCTTATAACAGCAGTTGGACAAACCTTCGTTATCCTTATCGGCGGACTCGACCTTTCAGTTGGTTCCGTGATTAGTTTCACTACTGCAGTTCTTGCGCTTGGGGCACCGGTATGGATTTCCATACCGGGAGTGCTGATGCTCGCTGCGCTCATCGGGTTGATTAACGGCCTTTGTGTAACCCGTTTCAACGTTCACCCGATCATCGCGACACTGTCCATGCAATATATCGTTCTTGGAATGACGCGTGTCCTGCGTCCAGTATCCGGCGGCGTCATCCCCGATTTCGTTCGTTGGTTGGTAGAAGGATCAATAATTGGCATTCCAATGCCAATTATTTGGGGTTTCGTTACGCTCCTCGTCGCATGGAAACTCCTTTACAGCACGAGATTTGGGATCCACCTCTTTGCGATAGGCGGCGGCGTAGCCGCAGGCATGAATGATGCGGCCAGGAATTTCGGCATTCCCGCGCGGCGCAACATTGTGCTTGCCTACGTGGCAAGCTCGGCCTTTGCCTGCGCCGCAGGTATCTTTCTCGCGGGGCGTATCGTGTCTGGCGATCCTAACGTGGGTCTCCTATTCGAACTCGATGCAATCACTGCCGTGGCAATCGGTGGCACACAATTGTCCGGCGGTGTGGGCAGCCTGCATGGCACCGTCGTTGGCGTAACGGTACTCGCAATGCTTTCGAATGGCATGAATCTTCTCAACGTCACACCTTTTATTCAGACCGCAGTCAAGGGATGCCTGCTGATGTTCGTCGTTTCCCTCCTGTCCCGCAAGAGGATTGGACTCTGATGTCGGCTCTCGTCAAAAAATCGATGCTGCGGACGATTTCGAAGGTCCCGCCCGCTTACTTTCTATTCGTTATTTTGATCGCAATCCTCTGGGTCGCGAGACCACAGATGCTGAACTTCAACGTCATGGGCGTGTTCGTCCGGCAGGTCGTACCGCTAGGTATCCTCGTCCTCGGGCAACTCCTGGTGATGCGCGTCAAGTCTATTGACCTGTCCGGCGGCGGTGTGATCCTGCTGATCAATTACTGCATATCGTCGGACATGTTTCCAGGCGCGTCGCTGACCTTCTTCTTGTTTCTCGCACTTAGCCTGGGACTGATCATCGGGCTGTTCAACGGGTTCATGATTGCTATCCGGCGTGTCTCGGCTGTCATTGTCACACTGGCATTGAGCATCGTCCTCGTCGGACTGGTTCAGTTTTTGTCGAGCGGTAGGCCCCCTGGTGACGTACCGCCCGCTTTTGACGAACTCTTCAACACAAAGGTTCTATCCATTCCTACACCAGTAATCTTCTGGATAGTGATAACGGCAGTGCTTTCCGTAACGCTCGCTCGGACCGTCTTCGGGAAATTTATTTCGTCTGTAGGTGAGAGCGTTGAAGCGGCGCACTTTTCAGGGATTCCCGTAGAGCGGACGGTCATCGCCGCTCACGCTATCGCGGGAATGATCACGGGGATCGCTGCCCTAGTTCAAACCGCTTCAATAGCAGTCGGAAGCGTACGGGTTGGCTTGGACCTGCCGATCCTCTCCGTAGCCGCGACCATCCTTGGCGGCGTCGTCTTTGGTCGGGGTGAGGGCGGCGTGTGGGGTCCATTCTTTGGCGTGCTATGCTTCGCTTTCCTGTTCGTGGTCATGACCATGTTTGGCGTCGGCGAGCCAGGCAAACTAGTCGCGCAAGGCCTCATCATTCTGCTGGCTGCGGTCTTCTACGGCCTTAAGTCGAGCGGCAGTAAATCGCAATAGGAGGTAGATATGGAAGAAAAACGATCGATTCTGTGCTTTGGAGATTCCCTGACATGGGGTTGGATCCCGGTGCAGGAGGCTTCACCGACGCTGCGGTACCCATTTGAGCAGCGGTGGACAGGCGCGATGGCTAGAGAGCTCGGGGGGGAGTATCACATCATCGAGGAAGGGCTCAGCGCCCGGACAACGTCGGTTGACGATCCTAACGATCCAAGGCTGAACGGCAGCACTTATCTGCCATCGGCTCTTGCAAGTCACTTTCCGCTCGACCTCGTGATCATCCTGCTGGGTACGAATGACACGAAGTCTTACTTTCGTCGCACCGCCTACGAAATTGCGAATGGGATGGGCAAGCTAGCCGGGCAAGTACTGACATCAGCCGGAGGCGTAGGAACGACATATCCTGCTCCGAAGCTTCTTATAGTTGCGCCTCCTCCGCTCGCCCCTATGCAAGATCCGTGGTTTGAGGGGATGTTTGCTGGCGGCTACGAAAAGTCTGTGGAGCTTTCCAAGCAATATCGTGCGCTCGCATCTTTCCTGAAGGTCGACTTTCTAGACGCTGGAGAATTTGTGTCGACTGACGGTGTGGATGGTATCCATTTCACTGCTGATACCAACGTTAAGCTTGGAAGCGCGATCGCCAAAAAGGTCGTGGAGATCTTTAACCGGAAACCCCAACCGTCTGCAGCCTAAAGGCTGGGACTGTCTGGAGCCAGTGAACCTTCTCGCGCTGGCTTATCTTAGTGCTCAGGACATTTCATGCCGCGATACATTATAGCAATCGACCAAGGGACTACCTCGTCGAGAGCAATCCTATTCGACGAAAACAGACGTGCAGTCGGATCAGCACACAGGGAGATCCGGCAACACTTTCCGCGGCCGGGCGAGGTTGAACACGACGCTGAGGAAATCCTTTCATCGGTCATTGAGACAACGAGGGAGGTTATTGGTAAAGTCGCTGGTTCACCCTTCGACGTCGCCGCTATTGGCATTACAAATCAACGTGAGACCTGCGTCGTCTGGGAGAAGGCGTCTGGAAAGCCTATTCACCATGCTATCGTTTGGCAGGATCGCAGGACCGCATCGGAGTGCGAACGATTAATCCGTGAGGGTCACGGTGCGTCGGTAGAGGCCAGAACTGGACTTTTGCTCGATCCTTATTTCTCGGCGACGAAGATCGCATGGGTACTTGATAATGTGCCTGGCGCGAGAGCTGCGGCGGAGCGCGGCGAGATTCTTTTCGGTACGATCGACAGCTGGCTTATATGGAAACTGACTGGTGGTAGTGTGCATGCAACCGATGCAACGAACGCATCCAGAACCTCACTTTATAACATCGCAGAGAACTGTTGGGATGAAGACCTACTCAAGCTCTTTCGAGTTCCTCGCGCGGTTCTCCCTGAGGTGCGGGACTCAGCCGGTTTCTTCGGCAATACAATTCCTGCAGCCTTCGGATCGTCGATTGCAATTGCAGGCGTCGCCGGAGATCAGCAAGCTGCTACAATTGGACAGGCATGCCTGCGACCTGGGATGATCAAGGCAACCTTTGGAACCGGCTGCTTCGTCGTTCTCAATACTGGCGAAACAATTGTGCGTTCGAGTAACCGCATGCTGTCGACGATCGCTTACCGGATTGCTGGCAGAACCACCTACGCGCTCGAGGGTTCTATCTTCGTGGCGGGCGCGGCAGTGCAGTGGTTGAGAGACTCTTTGAAAATGATTGGTAAAGCGCACGAGGCCGGAGAACTCGCCGCGATTGCCAATGACGACGAAGAGGTTTACTTGGTGCCCGCGTTCGTGGGTCTGGGTGCCCCGTATTGGAACCCGGACGCTCGTGGGGCGATTTTCGGCCTCACACGCGCCAGTGGAGTAGCGGAGATCGCGCGAGCTACGCTGGAGTCGGTATGCTTCCAAAGCCGTGACCTACTTACCGCTATGGCAAACGATTTCCACGGGCTTTCGGAACTTCCCAAGCTTCGGGTCGATGGTGGGATGTCTTCTAGCGATTGGGCCATGCAAGCCTTGGCAAACTGCCTCGGTAAGCCTGTTGAACGGCCTTCAATGAAAGAGACAACTGCCTTTGGTGCAGCTCTTCTCGCGGGGTCAGGCTCCGGTATATGGCCGAATCTCGAGGCCAGCGCGGCCCCCTGGCAGCCAGATACTGTTTTCGGGCCGGCGTTACAGGGTGACCGACACGAGCAGAGATATCGGCGATGGAAATCTGCCGTCGAAAGCACGCTCTCTTTCGCTGCCAGCAGCGGAGTTCAGCATTAATACCGTCCAAGCTGTACCATCCCATTTACTGCTAGATCGCTACTCATGTGTGCAACGAACTACGATGCCTTCAGTCCTTCAATCGCAACCTCATGGAAAATGGATGCTCCTCTCTTTAGGATGTCATCGTTAAAATCACACTTCGATGTGTGGAGATTGCTTGACAATGTGCCGTAGTAACGGCAGCTGGAATTAGTCTCTCAAATCGGCAGCGTTGCTCGTCCTGCTTGAAGGTTCCATAATTTATGTTATCGGATTTTCGCTAAACTATTGATTTAATTATCTAATATATGCAATACCTACACCCCATCCCTGATCTTAAATTGTGAGCAGCAGTCAATTACGGGTGAACGATGTTATCAATGCACTTGTCAGCCCGCAGCGTCAGAACGTCATCGACGATTTGGACATACCCATGTTTGTGTCCGAGAGTAGCATACCCTGTCTGCCTACCGGAACGCTTGCTATTGTTATCGCGACAATTGGAGACGATGGAAGCCCGTCGGGCGTCTTGCTGCATTGTTTTGACTGAGGTGCTTGGTTTTGGTGGTCCGGGCAGGCTGTTAAAATCCAGCGGCAGTTTTGACCTGCCCATTATGGCACAGGGCTGATATTTCGGCAAATTCTGTCGGTGTTTTTCCATTGTGAGCCATGTGAGGCCGACTATCATTATAGTCGCGCCTCCAGGCCTCAGCGAGCTGTCGGGCCTCCATGACAGAGTTGAACCAGTTCACATTCAAAAACTCATCACGCAATGTTCCATTGAAGGATTCAACATGGGCATTGTCAGTTGGTGTTCCAGGCCGCGAGAAGTCCAGTCTGACCTTGTGCGTGTAGGCCCATAGATCAACGATCTGCCCGGTAAATTCGGCGCCGTTATCACAAAACACCGCCCGTGGTGCCCCACGCAGATAGATAAGACGGTTCAGCACTGCTGCCACATGTTCACCTCGAAGTCTGGGCCCGACTTCGATCGCCAGTGCTTCTCTGGTGTACACATCGATCACCGTGAGCAGACGCAGTTTCGAACCACTTGCCAATTGATCATGGACAAAATCCATACTCCACGCTTCGTTGGGCCGGGTTGGCTGATAGCGTGCCTGCCGATGCATTGCCATCTTGCCGCGACGGGGCCTTTTGGTCCGTAAACACAGCCCTTCTTCGCGATACAGCCGATAAACGACATTTTTGCCAACCTGCCAGCCTTCGCGTTTTAGCAGGATATGGACACGCCGATAACCAAATCGAAGACGTGTCAGGACAATCTCATGTATGCGCTGACGCAGTGCCGTGCGTGGATCCAGTCTGAGAACCTTGCGTTGTGTGGAACGATGCCGCTGCGTCAAACGACAGGCCCGGCGCTGGCTGTAACCGTGGACGCCGGTCACATAGTCTACAACCTGTTTCATGAGCGCCGGTCGGGAAATTTTTTTGAAAGAACGTCCTGTAAAACAGCCTTGTCGAGGCTGAGTTCAGCCACCAGTTTCTTCAGCCGGGCGTTCTCCTCCACGACCTGCCTCAACTCCCGAACCTGATCGGACTCAAGGCCGGCATATTGCTTCTTCCATCGATAATAGGTCATCTCGGATATGCCGAGCTGACGGAGCAGATCTGCGACAGGCAATCCAAGCTCTACCTGCTTCAACGCCGCCACGATCTGCTCCGTCGAATACCGTCTCTTCTTCATGGCAAATTCTCCTTCTCAAATCGGGAAAATCCGCCGGAAAATAACATTAAATCCGGACCATTTTAACAGGGGCACGTCATAGAGGCGTTATGCTCGCCAAGGATGTCTGCTCTGGCCTCTTGCCTGTTTGTCGGAAATGCGCGCCCATGCCGGTCATTATCGGAGCATTCTCACGCTTTCCAAAGCGGTCGTTCCGCTTATCCTGCTTTCGACGGCCGCGATGGGGTGGAAGCCAGACAGGTTTCGGGCGGCGGCAGAGGAAAACTGCCTATCGGGAAGCTGATTTAGTTGCTCGATACAGCCCTGTCTCCGTGTGGCATGGGGATTAATCGGCGCGATAACTTCGCGACTGCAGTCTGCTAACAATATGATGCGATACGGAGTTGTCGGGTCGCCGCTTAGTTATGTTGCAAGATCAAAGACTCTCGCTGGATGCATTGGCCACCGCCAAAGGGCGGCGGCCATGCTTTTTGGCTTTGTCAGAATTTCACGCTGAGATTTGCCTTGAAACCGTTCTGTGTCGTGCCATTTCCGAACTGACCCTGATAGGCAAGGCCAAGGGTTGCACTAGAAGTAATGTCCATATCGAGACCCGCTTCAATAAGCGCAGCATCCTTAGAAATGGGAACACCTGCAATAGTGAACGCATCGCCACCGGCAAAGGCGTGAATGCTCTCCGGCGTGGTGCCGCCAAAAGCATGTCGCCAGCCCAGCGTGCCATTTGCATGAGCCAGCATCCCGCCAAGCTCAAAAGTCGATGACAGATGCACCCCTAGCGTCGCGAAGGTCGTATCCGCGATTTCGCCTTCAACATGGAACGCCGCCGCCCCGCCATGTTCCGTGAAGCTATCCGTATGAAGGCGGACATAGGCCAGATTAGCGAAAGGTTCGAACGAAACATGGGGCCCATCGATCCTGTAGCCTGCCTCGCCAAAGACTTGGAGGGTTCCGGCGGTATAATCGCCATCCAGGCTGTCGACAAAGCCCGGAATAGCTACCGAGCGGCTTGTCTCGATATCATGCCACGTATAGGCAATACCGCCAGTAAGGCGCAGCGCATCCCACTTGCCGCTGCCATAAAGGCCTAGATGATAATTATCACTGTTACCGGATGAAGCGCGGTCGTGGATATCGAAAGTTGTCCGACTATATCCGGCAAGAAGACCGAGACGGACATTCTGCGCGATCTCACCGTCGATGCCAGTGAGAAATCCGCCGGTTGCGGTATCCATAGAAGCCGCATTGCCGTCGTCGTCGAAGGAACCCCATGATCCGAAGGCATAACCCCAGCCGACCAGGCCAATGCTGTCGGCAGACGTTGCCTGCACACCATCCGGCCCATAGCCGACGACCGGCATACCGGCACCCGTCGCATCACCAAAGGCGGAACGAACGCGGGTATTGACCGCATCGCGGACAAAATGGCTGTCATCGATCAGGGCCGACTTAATGCTGGCATGGATCTCACCGGACAGAGAATCAAAGTCCGCCCGCGCCGTCGCTTCATCCGAAGTGCCTGCAATGACATTATAGAGCAGGCTGTCTTCGCCGAGGCTTTCCAGTCCGGCGGCAGTGGCTTTTTGGTTCGGGGTCTGTCCGACGGTCGGGAAGGATACATCGTTACGTACAACGTCGAGAACGATGTTGTTGGCATCATAGGTGAGAGCCAGATCGACGAAGGGAGCATTCTGATCGAGTATGGCATAGGTACCGCTCACGCCACCATCAGCGGACAGAATAGTGTATTGAGTTCCCGGCCTATAACCACCGGGTGCCTTTGCCGCAAAGACCGTGCCACCAGAGATGGTGGCGGTGCCGGTTACGGCGATCCGGTCCGATGATCCACCGGGCGTGATCTCGGCCAGATACGTGGAACCTGCGACCTGCACATAATTGCCGTTGACGGTGAGTGTGCCGATGGAATTGCCCGGTGCAATCGTCGCCCCCGAACCGATGGTCAAGACGGAGCCTGCCCCTGAACCGATGGTGCCATGACCACCGAGTGTGCCGCCAGAGCCGACATTGACAGAGCCGCCGAGCACGGCATCGGCATGAGCAGCATCCGAACCGACGATAAGGCTACCGGCAACGAACTCCGTCATTCCCGCAAAGTTCGAGCCGTTCCCGTCATAGGCAAGGATACCCGCTCCAGCCTTGGTAAAATGACCATCGCCGGACAAAGCACCCGTGAATGCATAATCGTCGCTGCGATTGAAGGCGAAAGTACCCGCCGAAGCGATCTTTATGTCGCCCGTAATGCTGCCGCTCGCGCCGCCATCGCCGATCTGCAAAGTACCGGTGGTAACAGTCGTGCCGCCCGTGTAGCTGTTATCGCCCGTCAGAGTCAGCATGCCCGTGCCGGTCTTGACGAGACTAGCGCCGGTACCGCCTTCATCTCCTCCGTCCTTAATAGCACCGCTGACTGTCGTGGAAAGACCATTGCCCCCAACAGTCAGTTCATTGCTGCCCAGCGCAAAGATACCATCGCCAGACAGGGAGCCAGCGCTGACCTTGTGATCGCCAGCGGGGCCTGAAGTGGCGGAAAAGTCGAAGGCACTATTAGCGTCTTCGTTGATCAGGCTGGCATTGCCAGCCGTGCTGTTATCATAAAACCGCGTCTTGCCACTCCGGTTGGCAATCGTCGCATTGCCTGCCGTGCTGTCGTCGTAGAAATACAGACGGCTATTCGTTCCGGTAACGTCGAACGACAGCGAGCTGGCATCGGCCGAATCTGTGAAGACTATACTCGCGGAACTTCCGCTGTTTGCCGCGATCACCACAGGTCCGCTGCCCAATGCACCTGTCGTCGCCGTCGAAATTGTACCCTCGCTAACCGTCGTTCCTCCCGTATAGCCGTTGACGCCGGACAGGTTCAAAATACCCGCGCCAAGCTTGATCAGTCCTCCCGGACCGGTCAGGGACTGACTGACCGTGAAAGTATTGTCGGCCGCAGCAATGTCGAAGCCACCACCCACATTGCCCCACATGATCTGGCGGGCGGTCGAATGATAGTTATTGCCGGTGACCTGCAGCACGCCGCCTTCAAAATCCAGCGCTCCGGAGGCAGCACCCAGATTGGCGTCAGAAGACACCGAAAGCTCCCCGCCGCTGAGGATCGTGCCACCCGTGTAAAGATTAGCGCCGGTTAGCACCAGCCTGCCACCGTCGGTCTTGTTGAAAGCGCTGTTCCCGTTCAGAACATTGTCGATGATCGCGGTAGCGCCGTTATCGACACGCAGCACCGGCGTGCCGCCGTTCTGTCCGACCAGATCGATCGCGTCGCCGGTAAGATGGTAACCGTCACTCGCGAACTGCATACCAGTGACGCCAACGGTGCCAAAACTGTCATCTACCGTGACTGTTCCCGCCACACCGGCGAAGATCGCAAATCCCGGCTGCGGCGACATTGGACCGACATACTGCCCGGTCGTATCGGACCAACTACGGGAAAATAGAGACCAGACGCCACTGCCGCCGCCCATCTGGCCAGGGCCAGCCAAACCATTGGCATTCCATAGGTTGAGCGTCAGACCTTGCGTGTCGATTAGATTGATCTGCTTGTCGACGGTCAGTATCTGCAGTGACGTGCCGGGTGGAGGTGTAAAACCGCCCCCGGCGATGTCCAGTGCCCCCCCCCAAGTGAACAGATTATAAAGACCAGGCCCCATGCTGCCGAGATTATTGACGTTGAGCGTGGAACGGCCAATCGACAGGTTGCCTGTCACAACAACATGGTCGCTCTGGCCCGGCGTAGCGAAGTTCAAACCGGGCGCGCCGAACTCGAAATCCAGCGCCGTGCCTTGGGCCATCGTAAGATTGCCATCGACTGTCAGCGTCCCCATCGAGGCCCCCGGCGCCAGCGTTCCGCCGGCCAGTACCGTGGTATTGCCGACTGAACCATGCCCGCCAAGAGTTGCGCCATCGGCAACAGTGATGTTGCCCGCCAGCTTGGCGCCGCTTCCCGCGGTGCTGCCGACCACGAGTTCGCCAGCCTCAACGCGCGTCTGACCCTGAAAGGCCGAACCATCGCCGTCGAACACCAGGCTGCCGCTTCCGCGCTGCACGAGAGCGCCATCGCCGCCCAGAGCGCCGGCAAAGCTCACTGCATCGCTGCGGTCGAATGCCAACGTACCATGATCGACGACGTCAGCCTGAAGCGTGCCGACTGCTCCGCCGTTACCCACCGTCAGCGTCGTGCCGCCGGGCAGGTTCGCGACCGCATCCGCCGTTATCGATCCCGTAATGGATGCGCTCGCCACGTTAAGATTAAGCGTATCCACATGGACGATGCCCGCGAATGTCAGCGCCGTGCTGTTCGCGATACTCAAAGCGCGCGCGGACACGTCCTCGACCGTATCGATCGCGTTACCGGCTTGGTTAAGGAGAACGTCGTTGCTTCCTGCATCGACGCTTATGGTATTGGCAGTGATCCCCCCCGCCGTCTGGCTGACATTTCCGGTGGCGTGCAGCGTGAGGCCATTGGTCGCCATGACCGCGCCGTCAACGATGAGCGCGCCTGTCCCGTCCAGATCGATGGATTGCGCGGACAAGTTGCCGGACGCGAATATACCCTTGAGTGTGATCGTGCCGAGCGTCGAGAGGCCGCTCGTGGGCAAGGTTAGTACGCCGCCGCTTGTCAGCGTAATGTCACCGCCAGGGGCGGCCGACAGCGAAGAGACATTCAGGTCGCCCGATGTGGCAACGGTGACATTGGCGGCCTGGATATGCAGAGCGCCGCCAAAGGTGTTGCCCACATTGGTGAGCGTGAGATCGCCATTGGTCTGGAAGATGCTGGCGCCGGAGATCGAGAAGGCACCGGACTGTGTGATGCCGGTTGACACATCGAGATCGAGCAACCCGGCACTTACGCCACCGATTGAAAGCGTGTTCGAGTTCACAGTCACCGAGCTCAACGCCTGAACTCCACCGAGCGTATTACCAAAGTAGACATTGCCCGTCGACGCATCCACTTCGAGCGCATGGGTGCCATTGATCGATTGGTCGAATGTGATGGAACCGCCGATGCTCGAGAATGTCGTGTCGGCGCCGACCTGTACGGGGCCAGCATAACGTTGCAGACCACTGGTGCGGATGGCGCCTCCGGAGGTAACCACGCCGCCCGAATTGCCGAAATCCAGCGAGCCCGTGAGGTCAACGCCATGCAGCGTCAACATCTCGGCACCGGAACTCGAGACATCTCCTGTACCCGCGATGCTCGACCCCATGTCGAGCGACGCAGAAGTCAGATCAATGATGAGTAGCGCGCCGCTGCCATCCAGCTTTGCGCCGTCGATGGTGGTTGTGCCAGATGGCGCGATCGTCGCGGATGCGCCGGCACCTACCTCGACGACGCCAATTACCGTCGATCCGGATTGCAAGTTAAGCGTGTTGTTCGTCCCGTTGAACAGCACCGAAGATGCCCGGCCGTTTGTGTCCGTGCCGCCGGAAAGCGTGCCGTAGTTGGTGATGTTGGCTGTGCCCTGCGTGATGATGCCGACGCCCGCTGCGCCGCCGCCAGTGCCGTTACCACCTCGGATCGTGCCATGGTTGTCTACGTTAAGACCGATACCCATGGCCCGGATGCCGGCGCCTGAATCACCGTCTTCGCCCTCAACGAAGCCGCCATAACCACCCGCGCCACCTGTGCCGCCGACAACAATGCCACCGGCGTCGATGCTAACTGCGGCATTCCCGCCAAGCACCAGCACACCGTCACCGCCACCGCCACCGCCACCTCCCCAGGTGGTGTTCCCACCAAGAAATTCACCGCCATTGCCGCCTGCGCCGCCTGTGATGGGTGACCCGCCGGTTACCGTCAGATGCTGGTTGCCACCTCCCCCCAGGATCAGGCCTGCGCCACCTCCACCGCCACCGCTTCCTCCACTGCCATCTTCTGGCGCACCGCCTTTGCCGCCCGCACCGCCCGTGTAACTGTTGCCGTCGGTAGTGGAAAAATTGAGGGCTGAGGTAAGTGCGCCTGCTCCGCCACCGCCGCCGCCGCCGGGGATATGGCCGTGCGGCGAGCCATCTGCACCCGCTCCTCCGGTCACAGCAGTGCCGATCAGCGTGCCCAGATCACCGCCGGCACCGCCGGCACCGCCGATGCTGCCGTCTATATCAAAACCAGTGGCGCCATCGCCGCCTTTGCCGTCGATTGCCGGCAGACCATCGACAGGTATGCGCCCTTGCGAAATGTCCTGCGCCCCTCCGCCCTGCCCGTTGCCTTCGCCGCCAGCCGATGCACGATCAGGACCTCCGGCACCGCCCTTCGCGCCGCAGGCGGTGCCTGGCACGGGGGAACAAACCACCTGGGCCGTAGCAGGCGAGGCGATGCCGACGAATAGTCCGATTGCCACCAAAGAGCGACGCAGTGGACTTAAATGCGAGGCGAAGAATACGTTGCCCGCCGTTCTCCCATCGGCCGAAAGGGAATATGTCGCAGCAACTCCCGTCGGATGACCCAGCATTGGATCGAACGATGTTTTCTCGACGGTCGATATGTCTCCGGCACTTATCGCGGTCGTTTGCCGCAACAGCATCGCTCTATGTCGACCAATTGGATGATGAATAGTAGACACCAGTAACAGCCCCCTCTGCCGTCGAAGCCGCCACCTCGAACCGGCGTTCCGTTTCATCGACAGTTTGTCCGGCAAGGATCGCCTACTCAAGCTGTCGTGACGTTGCGGAAGAAAGTAAATGCGTCTACCAACGATTGCAAGTTACCGGAGAACCAAATTGGCCAGGCGACGCCGGTGAAATCTTTGTTCGTCTGCCAACATTGACGCTCCGGAAGGAAGACATCTCTAGAGACTTCCAGATAACCAGAAACCGGGTCGCGACGATCCTTGTTACCCAAGGTTTTTGGGATAGAGGCAGCGAATTTGAATCAATCTGCGCGCGGCTTGCTCACTCAAGAGCAATCATGATTGTAAAGATTAGGCGGCCCAGCACTCTAAAAATGCTGAGGGATGGGGTGCAGCCTGACGACTGGGAGCGAGGAATTCTTCGGGTACGCGGAGAAGATGGAAGCGTCATAGTATTTGCGGGTGACGCTTTCACCGTTCCTCGCTACACACCTGCTTATGCCGGCTATCGCCGACGTCGCGTGTATACATCCAGACATCGAGATGGCGATCTGACCTGCTGAGAGGCCGACGCCGCAATCCGCATTGTCGCCAGCCGCAATCCGCTCAATCTTTACGGACTGAAGGGACCGAAACTGTTCAACGACGTCTATATTTCTCGCGATCAGCTAGACCCGGAAACGTCCGTCCTCTGAAAGAGGAACGGCAGGTTTCAAGCAAAGACGTAGCCCCATAAACTGCAACAATTGATGTCGATAGCAGTCATGGAGAGTTCCGCGCTCTATGGCAGCTATATCTTGGCTGACTTCCAAGACCGGATGGTCCGCAGTCGGCCTCATTCTCGTCGTTAGAATTCGATGACTTTCACTGGCAATCAAGGCAGCCGACGACTTTTGTGCTCTAATATCCCGTTGCTGCGCCAGCGACGGCTCGACTGTCGATTGCGCCATAATAGCGATTATCGCCGCCTTTTTCGATGGCCGCCATATCCTTACCACCGACAAGAATGCCAGCTGCCTCACCCCAGACCGGCCAGTCAGCGTCTTCTCCAACCGTATAGCCCATACCCGTCAGTAGCCGGATTGTATCCGGCGAAAGCGCGTTCGCTTCCATATAGACCCGGTCGGGCAGCCACTGGTGGTGGATGCGCGGGGCGTCAATCGCCTCCTGAATGTCCATACCGTGATCGATGACATTCATGATTGCCTCGAGCGTGATCGTGATAATGCGCGAACCGCCGGGACTGCCGATAACCATGAACGGCTTGCCATCCTTCGATACGATGGTTGGGCTCATCGAGGACAGCGGCGACTTGCGCGGTTCGATCGCATTGGCTTCGCCTTGTATGAGGCCATAAAGATTGGCCACGCCCGGCTTGATGGTGAAGTCGTCCATCTCGTTGTTGAGAAGAATGCCGGTGCCCTCGGCCACCTTGGCCGTGCCGAACGATCCATTCAGCGTATAGGTCACGGCGACAGCATTGCCGTCCTTGTCCACGATGGAATAGTGCGTGGTTTCGTTGGACTCCTTGAACTCGGCTGGTTTCAGCGCTTCGCTGACACCGGCGCGATAAGGGTCGATACGACTGCGGATTTCTGCGGCATAGGCCTTGCTGGTGAGCTTCTCGATTGGATTATCGACGAAATCAGGGTCGCCCAACGCCGTGTTGCGATCCACATAGGCATGCCGCATCGCTTCCACCATCAAACGCGTGGTTTCCGCCGAGCCATAGCCGAGATAAGAAATCGGATAGCCCTCCAGCACATTCAGGATTTCGCAGATGATCAGCCCGCCCGAAGAGGGCGGTGGCGATGAGACGATGTGGTAGCCGCGATAGCTGCACTTGACCGGTTCCAGCTCTCGAACCTTGTATTGCTCGAAATCGGCCTTGGCGAGAATGCCGCCATTTTCCTTGCTCGACTTGACGATCAGATCGGCGATATCGCCCTGATAGAAGGCTGCTGGACCTTTTTCCGAAATGGCCGAAAGCGACTTTGCCAAATCCGGCTGGACAAGCTTTTCACCCAGGGGAAGCGGTTTTCCGTCTTTCAAGAAGATTCTCGCCGCTGCCGGGTCTTTCGCCAGTCTTTCATTACCGTCGGCAAAGGAGAGAATATCGCCCAGTTCAAGTGTGAAGCCGTTTTTGGCGAGTTTCAGTGCCGGGTCGATCAACTCCTCGCGCTTGCGGGTGCCATATTTTTCGCGTGCTTCCTCGAGGCCAGCTACCGTACCTGGTACACCGATGGCCAGATAGGTTTCAGTGCTGGCGCCATCGACCGGCTTGCCATCCTTGTCCAGATACATGGTCTTGGTGGCGGCGAGCGGCGCGCGCTCTCGAAAATCGAGAAAGGTGCTCTTGCCGTCCTTGAAGCGGATCGTCATGAAGCCACCCCCGCCGAGATTACCGGCCGTTGGATAGACAACCGCCAGCGCGTAGCCGACTGCAACCGCCGCATCGACGGCGTTGCCGCCGTTCTTCAGCACATCGATACCGACCTGCGAGGCAAGATGCTGGGCTGTAACCACCATGCCATTCTGGCCTTCTGCCGGCGCTGGTGATGCCGCGTAAGCCGGAGGCAGATGGCACGCAACGGCAATGACAGCGGCAAGGGAAAGCGATTTCAGTGTGTTATGCTGCATGTCTTTCCTCCCAAGAGTTCTCCCGGATGGGATTCCGGTAATAACGTCCGCAATATCGATTGCAAAAGCAAGCAGGAGAAAATTATTCTGATTGATGTTGTGAACAGGGCGTGGGCGATACTAACTGGCCAACTTTGCGGAATGACGTGGTGATTATTGCTTCAGACTTTATTGCAATGTCTGCAATTCTCGGGGGCTGCTTCGGACTGAGGAGTGCTTTCAGCACATTGCGCAACTCTATCGATAGCTTTGAAAGACCAAAGGCTCAGGTCGCGGGTTCATATCCCTTCAAGGCGTTTAGGGAACTCGATTGTTGTGGTTGAGAAGTTTGGCCCAGATTCTTGACTGACAAGCCGCACATCGGCTAACCGCGGAGTCAGCATAGAACACTTCGTTGTAGACTAATGGCTAAAAATTTAACCCAGAGAATGCACCGAGCGACACGTAAATATTTCTCGACTTAAAGGCTGGCAAAAAATCGGTCGGGTTCGAGTAATCCTTCTGATGCGTTGAAATAATCGGACCATCGCTATTTAATATTCATTCGATTATGAAATTTTAAAAATATAAATGAAA
Organism: Ochrobactrum sp. RH2CCR150; assembly: GCA_014138095.1. Taxonomy (GTDB): domain Bacteria; phylum Pseudomonadota; class Alphaproteobacteria; order Rhizobiales; family Rhizobiaceae; genus Brucella; species Brucella gambitense. The sequence goes on along the minus strand of JACGXE010000019.1, from coordinate 19,637 downwards.
TATAATGTTAAGAATAAATATGCTAAAATTTATTGCAGACAAGAAGCATAATTGTTTCTACGTTGAATAGGATCCGATCCTCAAGAGCAGATTTTGCCATTAAATCGCGCTCAAAAATTATTGAGCCTGTAAACCGGTTCGTCAGATAGTAATAGCTAACCGCGGCAATCGTAATATTCAGTTGTACAGGGTCGATGCCTTCACGAAAAACACCGTCCCTTACTCCTCGCTCCAATAGTTCCGCGACCATACTGACAAGTTTGCGACTGGAAGCCCGAACGATTTCGGATTTCTTGAGATGCTTGGCTCTATGCAGATTTTCGCTGTTTACGAGCGTGAGGAATTCGGGGTTCTTGAGATAATACTCCCACGTAAAGCGCACGAGCCTTTCGAGCGCGGCTTTTGGATCCAGGTCCTTGAGATTTAGTTTTTGCTCCGCAGCGCGAATTTCGAGATAAACGTTCTCCAACACAATGCGGAAGAGATCTTCCTTGCTTCCGTAGTAGTGATAAATCATCCGCTTGTTGGATTTGGCCTTTTCAGCAATATCGTCCACGCGGGCGCCGCCCAAACCGTTCTTTGCAAATTCTTTTTTTGCAGCTTCCAGAATGCGCAGCTTTGTAGCCTCGGCATCGCGGATACGTGGTTTTGGGCCTGATTTTTCTTGCTGCTCGCTTGTCACGCTCAAGGCCTGTCCTCCGCTGGGTTAGTGTGTGCGATCTACTCATACACGTACGAATCGCGTGTCGTCAAAATCGAACCGATAACACGACACGCGCAAGTTCATTGTAAACCACTTGACGAGAAGTGCAATAATGCAGTAACCAGTTAGTGCGTTATTGGAGTGACGCCTATCACGGATAGCGGACGAGTGAACTCGCCAATGTCGAGTCCGCCGCAGCCCGGGATACGCTTTCAGACGGGATTCGGGAGGAATATATGTCAAGCTTCATAAAAGGCTTTATTGAGCGTGAGACGCTTAACCGTCGCAATTTTCTTTTCGCCGCCGCGGCCGGACTGGGGGCTGTCGCCATGCCGGAAGTTTTTGGACGTGGTGCGGCGCTGGCGGCATTGAGCGATCCGGCGGTGGCCTGGAGCTATCGCGACCGCGCATCAGCATATTGGAATTCGGTCGTTTCGGGCGGCGAAGCCTTCGTGGAATCGCTTGGAAGGCCAAAAACGGCGCTAGTCAGTTTGATCAATGAGGGCTCGACTGAAAAGTCGCTGGCAGACATCAAGGCGTTTCTCGCCAAGAGCAATGGTAATTGCGCGATAGCCTGCGATCCCAATGATAGCCCCAATGCGCGTCCCGTGGTTGAAGCAGTCCAGGCCGCTGGCGGTTTTATTTCCACGATATGGAACAAAACCGACGATCTGCATCCCTGGGACTTCGGCGATAACTACGTCTCCCATATGACGTGGTCCGATGAGAAACCGGCCGAGGAAACCGCGCGCATCCTTTTCGAAGCCATGGGCGGCGAGGGCGGCGTTGTGCATCTTGGGGGTATCGCGGCCAATAATCCGGCTGTTGAACGCCTTAACGGCTTAAAAAATGCCCTGAAAGATTTCCCGAACATCGAATTGCTCGATGCACAGCCTGCCGACTGGGATACCCAGAAGGGTGCGGCATTGATGTCTTCCTTTCTTACGCGATACGGAGACAAGATCAAGGGTGTGCATTGCGCAGCTGACAATATCGCTTACGGCGTTATTGAAGCCCTGCGCGCTGAAGGCATCGAGAATATGCCGATCGTGGCCTATGACGGCAATCCAGAAGCCGTGCAAATGGTGATGGAAGGCCAGCTTCTCGCTACGGTATTTACCAACCCCCATTGGGGCGGCGGCATCAGCGCTGCGCTCGCCTATCATGCCGCGATTGGAACCTTCAAGCCTTCGGAGGAGCCAAAGGAACATCGCGAGTTCTACGGACCGACGATCCTCATCACCCAAAAAGATGCGGCCGATTTCAAGGCCAAGTATCTGGATGCGGTTCCCGCATATGACTGGAAAGATTTCTGGGGTCCTACGAACGGTCAGATCAAATACTGATCTTTGCCGATTGGCGGCGGCCGGAGTGCCGTCGCCATTTTTCCCAGTTCAGACTTCATAAGAAGAGGGTAGTCCGACGTGGCACGTCATCTATCGCGCGAAACCTTGATCAAGTGGGCACCGCTTTTGGTGCTGATAGCTCTTATCATTCTTTTCACTGCGCTCAATCCCACATTTTTCTCGGTCAGGAATTTCGCACGCATTGCCATTGCATCGGCTCCGGCACTCATGGTGGCTGTGGGGGTGACTTTCATAATCATAATGGGGTCGATCGATCTCTCCATGGAAGGGTCGATTTCACTGACAGCGGTCTCGTTTGCCTTTGTCTTCGCTGTTTTCGGCGGATCCTCGACAGGTCTCGGATGGATTGCCCTTCCGATAATATTGATGCTTGGCGGTTTCATAGGCCTATTGAACGGACTTGTGCATGTTAAGCTAAAGATACCGTCTTTTATGGCAAGCCTTGCCATGGGGTTCGTTGGAACAGGGGCCGCGATCCTGCTCACAGGCGGGGATATCGTCAGAGTTAGCGATAGCGCTTTTCGAAGCTTGCTCACCGTTCGCTGGCTGGGATTTCCATTGATGGTTTACGTTGCGGCTTTTTTCTTCCTCGTGGCCTGGTTCATTCAGACGCATACCACGCTGGGGCGCAATTTTTATGCGGTCGGTGGCGGTGAAGATCTTGCTCACGCATCGGGTCTTAACGTCAAGCGCGTCCGTATTGTGGGCTTTGCGCTTGCTGGTATTTTCTATGCCATCGCCGCCATACTGGTCGTGGCGCGTATAGGCCAGGCGGAATCGGTAACAGGTACAAACTTCATGTTCGTGTCCATCACTTCCGTTGTGGTCGGTGGTGTGGCTCTCTGGGGCGGAATCGGGGGCGTGTGGAATGCGCTCGTGGGCGTGTTGATCGTCAATGTGATAGACAACGGACTGGTCGTTATTGGCCTTCCCGATTTCATTCAGGACGGCGTGCTCGGTCTCCTTGTTATTGTGGCGGTTGTGCTGTCGACCGACCGCAAGATGGTCTCCTTCGTCAAGTGAGGTGTGCACTATGTATGAGCTCAAATCCCTCGACAAGAAATTCCCAGGCGTTCATGCCCTCAAGGGTATCAATTTTCACATCAAGCGTGGCGAGATCGTCGGATTGGTCGGCGAAAACGGCGCCGGTAAATCTACTTTGATGAAAGTCATTTATGGTGCCTATCAACCGGACGGAGGACAGGTGCTCATCAATGGAACCCCCGTTCGCTTTGCCAATCCGCGCCAAGCGATGGAAAAGGGTATCGGGATGGTGTTCCAGGAGCAGTCGCTGATCCCGAACCTCACTGTGATGGAAAATATCTTCCTTGGTTACGAACGCCAATTTGTGCGTCTTGGCGTCGTTAACTGGAAGGCGATGGCAAAAGCGGCGAGCCAACAACTTGCCAAGGTAAAGCTTGATATCGATCCGACACTTGTCACGTCGAAACTGTCATTCGTTCAGCGTCAGTTGGTGGAATTGGCTAAGGTACTGACTCTGGAAGAACGTGTCGCTGGCGATCTTGTCATTTTGCTCGACGAACCCACCTCGGTTTTGTCAAAGGAAGAGGTCCGGCTGCTTTTCAAACTGGTACGAGAACTGACAACGCGTGCGTCCTTTATATTCGTCTCTCACCGTATGGATGAGGTGATGGAACTTTCTGATCGTATCTACGTCATGAAAGATGGCCAGGTCGTGGATGTTGTTGATCGCGGTGGCGCGAGCGCCGAAGAAATCCAGCATAAGATGGTGGGGCGCAACGTCGACAAACAATATTATCGGGAACATCTCCAGAAGCCTTTTGACGCTGCAAATGTGCTTGTCGAGATGGAGAATGTCGGCCTGCCTGGCCGGGTCCGCGATATCTCGTTCAAGCTTCATGCCGGCGAGGTGCTGTGTCTGGTCGGCACGGAAGGGTCGGGCCGCGAGGCAATCCTTCGGACAATCTATGGCATGTTGACGCCGTCAATAGGATGCTTGCGGATCAAAGGGCAGGAGGCGAATGCTTATTCTCCGCGCCAGTCAGTTGCCAATGGCGTTGGCTATGTGCCGCGCGAGCGCAAGATTGAAGGCATTGTGTCCGGCATGAATGTCTATGAGAACATGACCCTTTCACAAATGAAGAACCATTCAAGCGGTGGCGTTCTGCGGGTCGCGGAGGAACGGGCCCTTGCCCGTGGCTGGATCGAGAAGCTGTCGATCAAAGCTCATTCCGAGTTTGCTGATTGTGGCAATCTCTCAGGCGGTAATCAACAAAAGGTTGTGCTGGCCAAATGGCGTTCCGGCGGTTCTGACATCATGCTTCTCGATCATCCCACCCGAGGTCTCGACATCGGCGCCAAGGAAGACGTCTACGACATGATCCGTGAGATGAGCGCGGCAGGAGTTGGAATCGTTTTGGTTGCTGATACGCTGGAAGAAGCGATTGGATTGTCGCACACCATTGTCGTTCTCAAGGATGGGCGTATCCAGAAATGCTTTTCGGCCGACCCGGCTTCCAAGCCGACGCCGTTTGATCTGCTGCATTATATGATCTGAGGATAAGATGGATATTCAGCGCCTTAAACCACATTTGCCCTGGATTACCCTGGTTGTGCTTGTCGCGATCGTGGGTTTCGCTGATCCAGGCTTTTTGCGGCCGTCGAACCTTCTGGGTATAGCGGGCGATATTGTGCCGCTTTTCATCATGGCGCTCGGCCTTACCTTTGCGATCTACATTGGCGGCATCGATCTCTCGGCTCAATCGATGGCAAATATGGTAACGGTCATCGCATCTGTTTACCTTGCATCCCTGGGGCCGTGGGTGGCCGTGCTTTGTATTTTGTCGGGCTTTCTTCTTGGCGCGCTTTCGGGTTTCGTAACGACAAGGCTTTATGTGCCGTCTTTCATTTCGACGCTCGCTGTTGGTGGCATTGCGTTTTCAATCGCACAATGGCTCTCCGGTCAACGGGCGCTCAACATGGACGCCATTCAGCGTAACGAAACTTTCGGCTGGATGATCGGCCGTAGTTTTGGTGTGCCGCATGAATTGCTCATCGCGGCGGCATTGGTGGCGATCTGTCTATTTATTGAACGCCGCACCACACTTGGCCGTGCGCTTAAGGCGGTCGGAGCCGGAGAGCTAGCCGCCGCGGCTTCAGGTCTTAATGTCAAGCGTTTCAAGGTTCTGGCTTTCGCTATATCAGGCGCCTTGGCCGCGGTCGCGGGCCTCCTTTTTGCGGTCAAGCTCTCCGGTGGCGCACCGACCATCGCCAACGGCTTTTTGCTTCCCGCAATTGTCGCTGTGCTGGTTGGAGGTACGCCGCTTACGGGTGGTGTTGGTGGGGTGATCAACACTGTTGTCGGCACCCTGATCGTCGCGGTTATCCGCGCATCGATGCTCTATTTCGAAATCGACGCGACCAAGCAGCAAATGCTGTTCGGGATCGTGCTTATCGCGGCAATCGCCCTGACGATCGATCGCGCCAAACTGCGCACGGTAAAGTAAAAAAGGAATAGTTCATGAAAATGAAAGCAGCTTTCCTTTCAGCTCCACGGCGTTTTGAGGTTCGTGAGATCGATGTGCCTCGCATAGGGCCGGAGGACGTGCTTGTACGCGTGGCGCGAACCGGAATTTGCGGAACCGATATTCATATTTTTAACGGTCATTATGCCTTCGATAGTTTGCCGCTGGTTCCAGGTCACGAATTTTGTGGAACGGTTGCCGAGTGCGGTGCCAATGTAAAGCATCTTTCGGTTGGATCGCGCGTCGTCGTTGATATCAATATAGGCTGTGGAACCTGTTTCTGGTGCCGTCGCAACGAGGTGCTTAACTGTGCGGAAGTCACCCAGCTTGGCATTGGTCGCAATGGGGCTTTCGCGGAATATGTTTCGGTTCCTGCGCGACTGGCCATCCCCGTATCTACCAATATAGCCGATGACATCCTTGCGTTGACCGAGCCGGTTGCCTGTGTGGTGCGCGCGGCACGCAAGGCGGGCGTGAGTTTTGGCCAGTCAGTGGTCGTGCTCGGCGCCGGCCCAATCGGAAATCTTCATGTGCAGATGATGCGGCTGGTCGGTGCAGCTCCGATTATCGTCGTTGATCTTTCACCGGAGCGCTGTCAAATGGCCCTTGCCGCAGGCGCGGATTTCGCCATAAGCGATCCTGCTGAAGTTCGCCAGACGGTTTTGCAAATGACGGGCGGACGCGGTGCCGACTTTGTGATTGAAAGCGTCGGCAGTCGTAAACTCTACGAGCAAGCTTTTGATCTGATCAGACGGGGCGGGCACGTCGCGTTCTTCGGCATTACCGCACCGGACGAAGCGATACCGGTCAATATTCTTCGAACAGTACTTGAGGAGAACGGTCTGAAAGGCTCTGTCGCCGGCATGGGCGCAGATATGCACGATGCGCTGACCTTGCTGTCGCATGGGCGCTTTCAGACGGAAAATTTCACGAATGCAAGCTATAGCCTGGAGGATATCCAGGAGGCTTTCGAAACCATTGGTCAGCGACCGCAACATCTCAAGACGCAGATCGCTATTGCGGCGCAATAAAATCGAAGTGGAGGTATCCGATGGATCACAATAACGCATTCCTTTCACCCCCGCGCGAAGCACGTAATTTCGGTTTCTTTATCGATGGGCAGTGGAAGGAGGGTACTGATTACTTCGAGCGACTTTCGCCGGGTCACGGGACGCCGGTCACACGAACTGTTCGTTGTACCACCGAGCATCTTGATGAAGCCGTGGGAGCGGCAAGGCGGGCCTTTGAGGATCGCCGCTGGTCAGGCTTGTCAGGAGCAGCTCGAGGCGGCGTGCTTCTGAGGGCAGCGGAGATTCTGCGTCGCCGACGCGATGAGATTGCCTATTGGGAGACGCTGGAAAACGGCAAGCCGATCTCGCAGGCGCGTGGAGAAATCGACAATTGCATTGCCTGTTTTGAAGTCGGTGCCGGAGCGGCGCGGCTTCTACATGGCGATAGCTTCAATTCGCTCGGTGACGATCTTTTCGGCATGGTGCTGCGCGAGCCCATCGGTGTTGTCGGCCTGATCACGCCTTGGAATTTTCCGTTCCTGATTTTGTGTGAGCGCGTGCCGTTTATTCTGGCCTCCGGCTGCACTGCGGTCGTCAAGCCATCGGAAGTGACGTCCGCGAGCACATTGCTGTTGGCCGAAGTGCTGGCTGAAGCCGGTCTGCCCGCAGGTGTCTTTAATGTGATTACCGGCTCCGGACGTATTATTGGCCAGGCTATGGCTGAACATCCGGACGTGGACATGCTCTCCTTCACCGGTTCAACCGCGGTGGGACGTTCCTGTGTTCACGCCGCCGCCGACTCCAATTTCAAGAAACTCGGTCTGGAACTGGGCGGCAAGAACCCAATCATTGTATTTGCCGATGCAGATCTGGAAGACGCGGCGGATGCCGCGGCATTTGGTATAAGCTTCAATACCGGGCAGTGCTGTGTTTCCTCGTCGCGCCTGATCGTCGAGCGTTCGATCGCTGCGGAGTTTGAAAAGTTGCTCGTGGAGAAAATGGCCAAAATCCGCGTCGGCGACCCGCTGGATCAAAATACCCAGGTTGGCGCAATAACGACTGAAGCGCAGAACGCCACGATTTTGGAATACATAGCCAAAGGTGGGGCGGAGGGTGCCAAGCTTCTTTGTGGTGGAACTCCGCTTGACCTTGGCTGCGGACAATATATTGCACCAACGCTTTTCTCGGGCGTTTCTCGAGAAATGGCGATTGTACGGGATGAGATTTTCGGCCCCGTGCTCTGTTCTATGCATTTTGATACATTCGAAGATGCGATCCAAATGGCAAATGATACGGTCTACGGGCTTGCTGCAAGTGTCTGGACCAAGAATATCGACAAGGCGCTTATGGTAACGCGGCGCGTGCGTGCCGGACGGTTCTGGGTGAATACGATCATGGCAGGTGGCCCGGAAATGCCACTTGGTGGCTTCAAGCAGTCTGGTTGGGGTCGCGAGGCCGGGATATATGGCGTAGAGGAATACACGCAAATCAAGTCCGTTCACTTTGAAATAGGCAAACGCTCGCATTGGGTAGCATGATGACGACAGGTTATGATTATGTGATAGTCGGGGGAGGGAGTGCCGGCTGCGTCCTTGCCGCACGTCTTTCGGAAAATCCTTCTGCACGTGTCTGTCTTATTGAAGCGGGCGGACGGGACAGTCATCCATTCATCCATATGCCGGTTGGCTTTGCTAAAATGACCACGGGTCCTCTGACCTGGGGGCTCAAGACTACGCCTCAACGACATGCGAACAATCGCGAGATTCCATATGCTCAGGCCAAAGTACTTGGCGGCGGTTCTTCCATCAATGCCGAGATTTTTACACGCGGTCATCCGAGCGATTATGACCGTTGGGAAAAAGAAGGCGCTGAGGGTTGGAGTTTCAAGGATATACAGAAGTATTTCCTTCGTTCCGAGGGTAACGCGATCCTTTCGGGTGGTTGGCATGGGACCGATGGGCCGCTCGGAGTCTCAAATATTCCTGATCCCCAACGCATGACGCGTGCATTTGTGCAGAGCTGCCAGGAATACGGTATTCCCTATAATCCGGACTTCAACGGGCCAACCCAGGATGGGGCTGGCGTTTATCAGACGACGATCCGTAATAACCGCCGCTGTTCGGCAGCCGTTGGCTATCTGCGGCCGGCCCTGAAACGCCCAAACCTGACCCTGGTCACCGGCGCATTGGTCCTGCGGATCGTTTTTGAAGGCCGGCGTGCTATCGGTGTCGATTATGCGATCAACGATAAGCGAATGACAGCGCGTGCCGATCGCGAAGTGCTTGTGACGTCCGGTGCGATTGGCACGCCAAAACTGATGATGCTATCAGGCATCGGGCCAGCGGCTGCCCTGCGCAGCCATGGCATTGATGTGATAGAGGACCTCGCGGGCGTAGGGGAGAATCTGCAGGATCATTTTGGCGTTGATATCGTCGCTGAACTTCAGAATCATGACAGCCTTGATAAATACAACAAGCTCCACTGGATGTTGTGGGCCGGTATTCAGTATTCCCTTTTCAATTCAGGTCCTATCACCTCGAATGTTGTTGAAGGTGGTGCATTCTGGTACGGCGACAAGGAGAGCGTCAGTCCCGACCTGCAGTTCCATTTCCTTGCCGGCGCAGGAGCGGAAGCTGGAGTTCCAAGCGTATCGAAAGGGGCTTCCGGCATAACGCTCAACTCATATACGCTTCGACCGAAGTCACGTGGAACGGTTGCCTTGCGCTCTGCCGATCCGCGCGATCTGCCGGTCATCGATCCCAATTATCTCGCTGATCCGGAAGATTTGAAAATTTCCGCCGAGGGTGTGAAGATCAGCCAGGAGATATTCAATCAGCCGTCCCTGCAAAAATACATCAAGGCGCTGCGCTTTCCCGATAAGAATGTAAGGACGCAGGCGGACTATATCGCTTATGCCCGGCAATATGGTCGCACGTCCTATCACCCCACTTGCACCTGTAAGATGGGAACGGATGCAATGTCTGTCGTCGATCCGCAACTGCGTGTGCATGGTGTTGACGGCATTCGTATCTGCGACAGTTCCATCATGCCAAGTCTGGTCGGCTCCAATACCAACGCCGCGACCATAATGATTGCAGAAAAAGCGGTCGACATGATCCGCGGCAACGCCTGATTGATTCGATAGTTTCATAGGAAGGCGGCCAATGGCCGCCTTTTTTTGTCAGTCCCATTCGGGCGTCCAAGGCAGTTGGCCTGACTTGACGACACGATAATCGAGGGCGTTGAGGGCATCGATCCTGTTCATATCGATCGACGACAAAGTAAAATCCATAATGCTGAAATTGGCCGTTATATTCTCCGGCCGTGTCGACATCGTATTCAGCGGTATGCCTTTTTGCAATATCCAGCGTAACGCGATCTGCGCTGGCGATTTATCATAGCTATCGCCAATCTCGGAAAAGAGATTATGCTTGAACACTTCACCGCGGGCGATTGATGCATAGGAGGAAAGCGGAATGCCTGTCTGCTCGGCCGCCGCCAGAAGTTTTCTCTGGTCCAGCAAAGGATGAAATTCGACCTGGTTGGTAACGAGTGGCACTTCAATGGTCGCTTTGGCCTCATGCATCATACGTGCGGTATAATTTGATACACCGACGAAGCGGGCAAGGCCCTGCAACTGTGCTGATTGCAGCAGGCGCAGTGAAGAAGCAATCTCGCCGCCTGTGTCGGGCCAGTGCAAAAGCAGAACATCGACACGATCAAGCCTGAGGGCTTTTAGACTGGCTTCGACCGAGGGGATGAACTTATCCTCCGAATAATTTTCGGGATGTACCTTTGTTGTAATACACAGTTCGTCACGAGCAATGCCACACGTCGCCAATGCGTGCCCCGTGTCCATCTCGTTGCCGTACATTTGTGCCGTATCGAAAGCTCTGTAGCCTGCGGCAAATGCTGCTTCCATAGCATTTCGCAATTCCGCTCCCTTAAGCGGATAGGTACCAAAACCGCGCTGAAAGCTCTTTTGAAAATAGATGTTCATGTGTCCTCCCTGATTGGTGTTGAGGCGGCGCGGCGAGAACCGGCTTGCGTGCCCACACCGCTTGTGATTAATGTATAACTAGTTAGTTACTTAATGCAAAGGCATGTGGAGGTTTTGATGCGGAAGGTGAAGTCAGCGGAGGACGCGGTAAAGCTCATAAAGGATGGTGCAGTCATAGCCGTCAACTCATCTTCCGGCCTTTGTTGCCCTGATGCCGTTTTGAAGGCTTTGGGTGAGCGGTTCGACAATGAGGGGCACCCGCGCGGCCTGACTTCAGTTCATCCGATTGCGGCCGGCGATTTCTTTGGCACGCGCGGCGTCGATCATATCGCGAAGCCCGAAATGCTTGTCCAGATTATCGGTGGCTCATACCCATCCGGGCCCAGCAATGCCGAGCCTCCGCTTATCTGGCAGATGATTGTGCAAGAGAAGCTGGCCGCATGGAATGTGCCTTCAGGTATCGTCTTTGATATGTTGCGTGAGGGCGCGGCCAAACGGCCCGGTGTGCTGACAAAGGTCGGGATGGATACTTTTGTGGATCCCGATCAGGAAGGCTGCGCGATGAATGCCAGCGCACGCGCGAAACCATTGGTCAAGCGGGTATCTTTTGAAGGAGAAGACTGGCTGCATTTTCCGGCCATTCGTCCCGATGTAGCAATCATTCGCGCGACGACCGCAGATGAGAAGGGCAATCTCACCTTCGAGCATGAAGGCGCGACACTTGGAGCCATGGAAATGGCGCTGGCCGCCCGAAATTCCGGAGGCATCGTAATCGCACAGGTGAAGCGCGTCGCAGCAAGCGGTACAGTCCGCCCGCATGACGTCCGGGTGCCCGGTATACTGGTCGACATGATCGTAGAGGTGCCCGATCAGTTGCAAACCACGGCAACGCAGTACGATCCGGCGATCTCGGGCGAGCTTTTCCGTCCGCTTGATAGTTTCGATATACCAAAGCTCGACGTGGGCAAGGTCATCGCGCGCCGCGTTGCACAGGAACTGGAAGCTGATTGGGCGGTCAATATTGGTTTCGGCATTTCAGCCAATGTACCGCGAATCCTGATTGAAGAAGGACATCACGGAAAAATCACCTGGGTTATCGAGCAAGGGGCTGTAGGTGGTGTGCCGTTGCTTGATTTCAAATTCGGTTGTGCTTCCAATGCTGAGGCGTTTGTCGCTTCCCCGCACCAGTTTAGCTATTTTCAGGCAGGAGCTTTTGATTGTTCGCTCCTGTCATTTCTGGAAGTCGATGCTGACGGATCGGTCAATGTCAGCCGATTGGCGGCAACGCCACATCGCACCGCAGGCGCGGGCGGTTTTGTTGACATCACCACTCGGGCAAAGAAAATCGTTTTTTCAGGCAACTTCAATGCTGGCGCAAAGATGCGCGTCGAAGACGGCCGCCTCGTGATCGACAGGGAAGGCAAAATTGCGAAGTTTGTTCGTAAGGTGGATCAGGTCAGCTTTTCCGGCAAGCGTGGCCGCATGCAGAAACAGGACGTTACCTATGTCACCGAGCGTTGCGTGATCCGTCTGGAACAGGACGGGCTCGTTGTGACGGAAGTTGCGCCCGGCATTGATCTTCAGCGCGATATTCTCGATCAGGCTGCAACACCATTGCGTGTTTCCAAAGCGTTGAAGACGATGGACGAAGCGCTGTTTCGCCCTGGCCTGATGGAGCTTGCACTATGAGTGATGCACGTATCGAGCTTCTTTTAGAAGGCCATATTGCGCGCCTGACAATTCGGCGCGCGGAAAAACTCAACGCAATCGATGCAGGCATGGCGGATGCCCTGCTTGACGCCTGCCGAAAGATCGAGCGGTCCGATGCCGGTGTGGCCATTCTCACCGGGGAGGGGCAAAAATCCTTCTGTGCGGGCGGCGACATAGATGCCTGGAGCCAACTCGATGCGGATAATTTTTCACGCCGCTGGTTGCGTGATGGACATGATGTTTTCGATGCGCTGGCGCGTCTGAGCGTGCCGGTCATCGCTGTGTTGAACGGGCATGCTTTGGGCGGCGGACTTGAACTCGCGGCCTGCGCCGATATGCGCATCGCGGAAGCACATGTGAAAATAGGCCTGCCGGAAACCGGGCTCGGGGTGATACCCGGCTGGTCAGGAACCCAGCGTGTGTCGCGGCGCTTCGGCCCTGGACTGGTTCGCCGCATGGCGCTCTTTGGTGAAGTGTTTTCTGCCGATGAGGCGCGTTCTCTTGGTCTGGTGGATCAGGTCGTCGCGACGGGAAATGGTTTGATGGCTGCTGAGGCGTTTGCCTCTCGCTTGCTGCAGCGGTCGCCGCGCGCAACGGAACTCGTCAAGATGCTTATCAATGTCGCTGAAGGGGAGGAAAGCGAGCGTATTGTGGAGGCTCTGGCCGGAGCGGTTGCCGTCGCCTCGGATGATTTGGAAGAAGGTCTTGCAGCCTATCGGCAGAAGCGCCGCGCCAGTTTCAAGAAATTCCTCCGGTGAGATGAGGCATATGATATCCGACGATAAACGTTTTCTGACGGAACTTTTTCATAGCGCGGTTGCTGCTGCCGATCCACAAAAAGCACTTAGTGCTCACCTCCCCATACCTCCACGCGGGCGGACGGTCGTGATCGGCGCCGGTAAGGGTGTAGCCCAGCTTGCTTCAGCATTTGAAAGATTATGGGATGCGCCGGTCGAGGGCGTCGTGGTGACGCGGTATGGCTATGCGATGGCCTGTCGTCATATCAAGATACTGGAGGCCGCGCATCCAGTGCCGGATGCCGCAGGGCTGGCAGCATCCAGGGCGCTTTTCGAAGCGGTTCGGGGTCTTACCAAGGATGACCTCGTTGTTGCTTTGATTTGCGGCGGCGGATCAGCGCTGCTCCCAGCCCCGCCGGGGCCTCTGACGCTGGAGGAAGAGGCCGCGATGAACAAGGCGCTTCTTGCAAGCGGCGCTCCTATATCTGTGATGAATGCGATCCGCAAGCAGGTTTCGGCAATCAAAGGCGGGCGTCTGGCCGCGGCTTGCTATCCTGCGCGTCTGGTGACGCTGGTTGTATCTGACATTCCCGGCGATGATCCGGCACAAGTCGCCAGTGGGCCAACCATACCTGACGCCATGGATCGTCAAAGCGCGCGCAAACTGGCCAAGGTTTGGAATATTGGTCTTCCCAAGCGCATTGAAGCGTGGCTTGCAGGAGATCAAGGGCTGGCGCCAAAGCCAGAAGACGCTATGTTTGCGGGTAATGAGGTGCGGGTCATCGCTTCTGCGCATCTTTCTCTGGAAGCAGCGGCCGGGCGGGCGGAGGCCATGGGAGTTCCGGCGGTCATTCTGTCGGACGCGATGGAGGGTGAAGCACGCGATGTGGCTCGTGTTCACGCGGCAATGGCGCGTGAAATTGCAGCGCGTAATCGCCCTTTCACCCGCCCCGTTGTCATGCTTTCGGGGGGCGAAACAACTGTGACCATTAAGGGCACTGGTCGCGGCGGGCGCAATACGGAGTTCCTTCTGTCACTTGCACTTGCAGCCGAAGGTGTTCCTTTCGCCGCACTAGCGGCCGATACCGACGGTATTGATGGTTCAGAGGATAATGCCGGAGCCTTTGCTGATGGACACAGTATGCAACGTTTGCGAGAAATGGGGATGGACCCTTTTTCGCTCCTTGCTCGTAACGATGCGTGGAATGCATTCAACCAGTTGGGAGATTTGTTTATCCCCGGTCCGACGGGAACGAATGTCAACGATTTCCGTGCAATCCTGATTCGATAGACACAGCCAGCCCGCGCTTTATGCATCGCGCGGGCTGAAATTTCTTCTTATGTCGGCACGGGCGCGTCTTCTCGTAACAAGCCTTTTTGCTTGAGGTCGTACCAGAACTCTGTTGGAATCGGATGGGCGAACCAGGCGAGATTTTGCTCCAACTGTTCAAGCGTGCGCGTGCCCGCCATGAATGATGGCACGGCTGGATGGGCAACGACAAATTGAAGCGCTGCGGCGGCCAGCGGCACATTGTGCTCCAGGCAAACAGCTTCGATCTTTGCCACTTTTTCCATGATTTCACGTGGTGCAGGGGCGTAGTTGTATTTAGCGCCTTCGCGTGCGCCCGTGGCAAGGATGCCGGAATTAAAGCCACCACCAACGACAACGGCAGCACCGCGTTCCTCACACAATGGCAGGAAAGTATCGAGCGCTTCCTGTTCCAGCAGTGTATAGCGGCCGGCCAGCAGGAAGCAGTCGAAATCATTGCGCTTGAGCGCTTCGTGGCACACTTCCCATTCATTGACGCCAACGCCGATGGCCTTCACGAGTTTTTCGGAGCGAAGCCGCTCCAATGCCCGCCAGGCGCCATCCATTGCCTGCTTGAATACTTCGACCTGTTCGCTGCCGCGCGTGTACACATCAATATCGTGGATGAAGCACATATCCATTCGCTCCAGCCCCAAGCGTTGCAAACTGTCTTCGAACGCACGCATCGTACCGTCATAAGTATAATCGAAATGCATGGTAAACGGAGCGGCATTCGTCCATGGCGCGAAGTCGATTGTGTTGCGCGGCGCGGGGCGTAAAAGCCGTCCAACTTTCGAAGCCAGCACGAAATCGTCGCGTTTCTTCCAGCGCAGGTTGTGACCGGTACGCAGTTCTGCCAAACCATGGCCATACATTGGCGCGGTATCGAAAAAGCGCACGCCGGCATCCCAGGCCCGGGAAAACATTGCTTCCGATGTCGCTTCATCGATCTCGCGGAAAATATTGCCAAGTGGTGCGGTGCCAAAACCGAATGCGGTGACTTCCAGGTCTGTTCGGCCAAATTTCCGTTTCTCGTCAGGCTGCATGAATCTCCTCCATAAGTAACCGAATGGTGCATAATAATCACGAGGCAATTCGGGGCGCAAGCCGCTTCCTTCCGATAGTGTCTTTTCCATCTTGACCTTGCAAGGAAGACAAATGTATGTAACTAGATAGTTACTTCATTGGAGGAGATGCCGATGTTTCTCACGCAGACACAACATCAGGTACGCGATATGGCGCGGGCCTTTGCCGACGAAATGATTCGTCCCGTGGCGGAAATGCTGGACAGGGAGGAGAGCTTCCCTGCGGACCTCTATATCGAGATGGGAAAGCTCGGCCTTTTTGGCATCGGCGTGCCGGAAGAACTCGGTGGGCCAGGTTTCGATACGCTGACCTATGCGGTCGTTATGGAAGAACTGAGCAGAGGCTATGCGCCGGTTGCCGATCAGTGCGGCCTTATCGAGCTTATTTCCACCTTGTTGGTGCGGCATGGTACCGACCGCCAGAAAGCCATGTTGCCGGATATTCTTTCGACGCGTGCGAAGGTGGCCTATTGCATAACCGAGCCCGAAGCCGGCACGGACGTTTCAGGCATTCGCACGACAGCGGTACGTGACGGCTCTGGCTGGCGGCTCAATGGCGGCAAGATCTGGATCCACAATGCACCTGTCGCAGATTACGGATTTGTGCTGGCGAGAACAGACAAGGAAGCCGGCAACCGGGGAATGTCCATCTTCATTGTGGATCTTCACGCTGAAGGCGTCGAAAGAGGTCCCAAGGAACACAAGATGGGCCAACGTGCGAGCCAAGTTGGCGCCTTGACATTTACCGACGTGCGCTTGCCCGCCGATGCCGTTCTTGGCATTGAGGGTCGCGGGTTTCATATGATGATGTCCGTGCTCGACAAAGGCCGTGTCGGCATTGCATCGCTTGCCGTGGGTATTGCTCAGGCCGGTCTCGAAGCCGCACTTGATTATGCAGGGACGCGCAAGCAATTCGGCAAACAGATTGCTGAATTCCAGGGTGTGCAATGGCTGCTGGCTGATATGGCAAAAGATATCGAAGCTGCACGGCTCCTGGTTCAATCGGCGGCATCAAAGATCGACAGCGGCGTTGATGCGACCAAAGCCTGTTCGATTGCCAAATGCTTTGCCGGTGATATGGCTGTTCAGCGCACCGCTGACGCTGTTCAGGTTTTCGGAGGTTCAGGTTATATTCGCGGTTTTGAAGTCGAGCGGCTTTATCGCGACGCCAAAATCACGCAAATCTATGAAGGTACGAACCAGATACAGCGCATGATCATCGCGCGAGAGCTCCTGAAAAAAGGAGCCAGGGCGTGAACGCACACAGAAACCATCGGGTTGCGCTGGTGACCGGATCATCGCGCGGCATTGGGCTTGCCGCGGCGCTGGCTTTGGCCAAAGAAGGCTTCGCTGTTGCAATCAACGGCCCCTCTGACGATGTAGAACTGGCCGCAGCAGTGGAAAAAGTTGCGTCTTTCGGTGTTCAGGTGGTCGCTGCCCCGTTCGACGTCACGAACATTGGCGGATATGAAACTGCGTTTGATCAGATTGAAGCGAAACTGGGGTCGCTTACCACGCTTGTCAATAATGCGGGCGTCGGCGTTTTGAAACGCGGCGACATGCTGGACGTCTCAGAAGAAAGTTGGGACCGCTGCTTTGCCGTTAACACAAAAGCTGTGTTTTTTTTGAGCCAGACCTTTGCGCGACGCCTTCTTAAACGGCAGCGGTCGGCAAGCTTCCAATCGATTATCAATGTTACGTCTTCAAACGCGGTGGCTGTAGCTGTCCAACGCTCTGAATACTGTGCTTCAAAAGCCGCCGCCGCTATGATTTCCAAGGCGCTGGCAGTGCGCCTAGGACAAGACGAAATAGCCGTCTACGACGTGCAGCCCGGCTTAATTGCAACAGAGATGACAGCTCCGGTCATTGAATCCTATCGAGCGCGCGCCGAGCAGGGCCTCACCTTGTTTCCGCGCGTCGGAGACCCGCAGGAGATCGGCACCCTCATAGCTTCCTTAGCTTCTGGGCGGCTTCCTTATACAACTGGCATGGCGATTCCTGCTGACGCGGGCATGCTCGTACCACGCTATTGAGGTTACACCATGAAGATTGCACTTCCCGACGCAAGCGGTCGGCTCGCGGACTATCATATGAGTGGCAAGACGATTCCGTCTGCGAAACTTGGGTCGACTCCGGCGCGTATTGTCTATTCCGCTGCTCATGTCGTGGCCGATCCATTCACGGCTAGCGACCCTTCCGGACATGCGGCGATCGACTGGGGCAAGACGATGGAATTCCGCCATTACCTTGCTGGCTTGGGTCTTGGAATTGCGGAAGCTATGGACACGGCGCAGCGGGGCATGGGGCTCGACTGGCCGGGAGCACTTGAACTCATACGCCGCACACGGGAGGAGCTTCCCGACGCGCTGATCGCTAATGGTTGTGGGACGGATCATCTCGATCCATCAAAAGTTACAAGTCTGGATGAGGTGCGGCGGGCATATCTGAAGCAGGTTGAAGCCGTCCAGAAGATTGGCGGGCGCATTATCCTCATGGCATCTCGCGCTTTGACGCGTGTCGCAAGTGGACCGGATGACTATATCAAAATTTATTCCGAAGTGCTTTCGGCATGTGACAATCCGGTAATACTGCATTGGCTTGGCGATATGTTCGACCCGCAGCTTGCGGGCTATTGGGGGGCTTCATCCTTCGAGCCGGCAATGCAAACGGCTCTCACCATCATCGAGAACAATAGCCAGAAGATAGATGGCATCAAAATATCGATGCTGGATAAGCAAAAGGAAATTCAAATGCGCCGCCTGTTACCGGCTGGCGTGAAAATGTTTACGGGAGACGATTTCAACTATCCCGAACTGATCGAAGGCGACAGTGAAGGATTCTCGCATGCCCTCCTGGGTATATTCGATCCCCTTGCACCTGCGGCAGCCTATGCTGTCGAACAACTGACGAATGAAGACAAGGCGGGCTTCCGTGCGACATTGGACCCAACGGTGCCGCTTGCAAGGCTGATTTTCCGTGCGCCAACCCAATACTATAAAACAGGCGTAGTTTTCATTGCTTGGTTGAACGGCTTTCAAGATCACTTTGTGATGTTGAACGGCGCACAGGCTATGCGTCCACTTCCTTATTTTGTCGAACTTTTCCGGCTTGCTGACCAATGTGGTCTGTTGCGCCATCCCGAGCGCGCAGCAGACCGCATGAAAAAGCTGCTGGCGCTTTATGGAGCCTGATGATGCGTGATTTCTCGCAGGATCATTCAGCACTTGCGCTCAACACTGCCAGTCTTGGCCACAATCTCGACGGCCATGGCGCCGGCTGGTCCCCCGAGCGGCTTATTGATGCCTGTGCGGCGCGCGGTTTCGGTGCGATCGTATTCTGGCGGCGTGAAATCGGCAGGCGAGCGGTGGAGATCGGTGAACGAACGCGGGCGGCTGGCCTTTCGGTTGCCGGGCTGTGCCGTACGCCATTTCTTGTTGGGGCTGATGCGGTCAATCGGGATGTTGTGATTGATGGTGCAAAGGCGTCAATCGATATGGCCGCGGAACTCGGCGCGGCTGTGTTGACCATTGTCGTCGGTGGAGTACACCCGGCTTCGAAAGGTCCGGCGGAAAGTCTGAAGATTATTGCGGACCGCCTTGGTGACATCGTGCTTTATGCAGCCGAACGCAATGTTCGGTTGGCGCTCGAGCCTCTTAATCCCGTATATGCCGGTAATCGTTCCTGCTTGACCACCCTTCGCGATGCCGTTGACATTTGCGAGGCGCTTGCCGAGCCCAATCTTGGTATTGCAGTCGATGTCTATCATGTCTGGTGGGATACTGACCTTCCGGCTCAGTTGAAGCGAGCTGGCAAGGAGCGCATCTTGGGATACCACCTTTGTGACTGGCTCGCGGATACCAGCGATGTGCTGCTTGATCGCGGCATGATGGGGGATGGCGTCGCCGATCTGAGGTTCATTCGAGAAAACATTGAAAATGCCGGTTACGACGGACCTTGCGAAGTCGAAGTCTTCTCGGTCGATAATTGGTGGAAGCGGGATCCGGGCGAAGTCCTCGATGTTATGGTTGAGCGGTTCCGCACAGTTTGCTGAAGCTCTATTGGAGAAACTGATGAAAGTCCTTGTCGCAGTAAAACGTGTCGTCGATTACAACGTGAAGATCCGTGTCAAGGGCGACGGATCTGGCGTTGAGCTTTCGAATGTGAAGATGTCGATGAACCCGTTCGACGAGATTGCGGTTGAAGAGGCGAT
>JACGXE010000018.1 GCA_014138095.1 Ochrobactrum sp. RH2CCR150 | reverse complement strand
GCTCTCTGGTGCCGCTACTGCTATGGCACGACGGACAGCGGGGCGGTCATCGAGCCGAATGATCCGTCATGGGATCGCCTGACCAAACAGGCAGCACTTGCCAAGGCTGATCCGGCTGCGTGGCTGGCAATGGATGATATTTTCGGGGCGCTTGCCGCCAATCCCGCCTATGTCGCTGCATTCAGTTCGGCACTCAAAGCAATCTGGCAGGATGGCACGACCAGGACACTGGAACGTTACCTTGCAGGCCAGCCGCTCTGACTAGAGAGGAGCGGCAATCAGATGCCCGGTTGCGGCGTGGCGCATGACTTCCATCGGCACGCCGTAAATCTCTTGCAATGCATCGTTCGACACGTCGCTGGGTTACATCAATCGAACGCAAAATCATGTGTGTTGCTTTGAATACCCGTCCACGCCGCAGCAAATTAATCTGCGCGCGACATCGGTATCGGATTATTGGATTATTGGATTTGAACGTAGAGCCGCCATCGCCATCAACGTTACCGTTGTACAGGTTACTGTAGCGAGTTACTTTGATGGCCAAAGTTCACAGGATACGTTCTCGCGATATTAAGAAAGACTCGATTTTATTTCGAACCGTGCCGACCGCGATCGTCATTCAATTTTGTGCAAAGACAGAGAGACGCAATTTGTTCTAACTCTTTGAAGAATTGTAGTTTATTGGGAAAGGCCCATGTTCTTGACTGGCAATCTGGAGAAGGTTGGCTGCAAGGAAATGCTGACTAAGCTGTTGACACTCGAACTAGAACAGAAACACGCCGATAACCTTCTCCCTTTAGTCGCTTCATGGTTCTATTTTGCTTGTCCAACACGCGAACCTGGTACGCAAAGCGCCCACATTGCCGGGATTGATGCAAGAGCAAGTGCTGTGACGATGGAAAAGAAGAAGCCATAGCCGAGATACTGGGCGACATATCCTGCTGCCACACCACCCGCCATACTGATGAGGGCATCCATACATTGGAACAGTGTGAAATCTACGCCTGCCTGGCGGGGATCTGACCACACCATGAATTGTGCATAAAGCGCCACGAAGCCCAGTGCCACAACACCGGATGAGCTGACAATAGCGACGGCGATCAGTTGAACACTGGCGCTTTTCTCGCTCGCATGCATGGCGAAAAACAGAAAGCACAGTGCCTGAAGCAACAGTGCTGCCGTGAGTATCTTCCGCACGCCGAAGGCGCGCACGAAACCACCACCGGCAAGCGCTGCGGCAAGTCCGACGAACATGCTTCCGGCGCCGTTCAGTAATCCAACAGTAGTGAGGTCGAGACCAGCATCAATCAGGAAGGGACCGAGCATCGCCAGCCCGGCTTTCTGTGCGATGACATAGACGGCCGCTGCGGCGAGCCCGCGTCGAATGTCGCGCCGCCGCAACGCTGCCGCCAGCGACGGCACATGCTGGCGTGTTTCCGCGACGGAGTCCTTGTTGGCGAAAAGTGCGAAAGGCAGGCCGAGCAGCAACAGAATGAGCGCCATTGTCCAGATGGCGATACGCCAGTCGAATGTACCGACGAGAACCAGAAACAGGCCTGCACCGATTGCAGAGCCGAGATAGGCGCCGCCGACCTGTGCGGCATTGCCCCAGCCGTAATTGTCTTCCGACAGGCTCTGCACCGCATAGCCATCGCAGGCGATGTCGACTGTTGCCGTTGCAAAGGCGATCAGCATCAATATGCCGAGAAGCGGATAGACCTGTGACGGGTTGATAAGCCCGATGATCAGCAGGCCAATCACCGAGAAAGCACCGCCGCCGAGAATGATGGTTGCCGTTCGGGCTTTGCCTCTGTGGGGTAGTCGGAAGCGTTCCACTGCCGGTGCCCAAAGAAATTTGAGCGCCCATGGCAGAATGATCAGTGAAACGAGGCCGATGCGATCAAGCGGCACACCGCTGTCCCGCATGATCGCAGGCAAGCCAGTCCATGTAATCCCGCCAATGACGCTCTGCGCGATATAGAGCCCGCTGATCGTCAGGAATACGCGGGCAGGCGTAACGGGCTGTGACGGCATATCGACCTGTTTTTGCATCGAATCCATCAGAAGCGATAACGCAGGCTGCCGAATATCTGGCGGCCATCTTGCTGGTAGCAATAGCCAGCGGTGCAGACTGGGTCGCGATTGTCGAAGATATTCTTCGCATTCACTTGCAGCACCATGCCGTCGAGCTTCGGATTGCGATAGCTGAAGTCGTAGGACAGCGCTGCATCCACCATCACGCGCGAGTCGTTCTTGAAGGTGTTTTCGTCGTCGCCATAGCTGGAGCTGACATAACGAATGCCGGACCCGAAGCCGAGGCCAGCCAGCACGCCGTTCTCGATCTTGTAGTTGCCCCACAAGGACAGTACGTCGTTGGGCGTGCCGGAAAGCTCGTTACCTTCCGTGCCCTCGGTGCCGCCTTCGATCTTCACGCGCAGATGGGTGTAGGACGCGATAATGCCAAGACCGTTATCGAGCGTGGCATTGGCTTCCAGTTCGAAGCCGCGCGAGTTGAGATCGAGCTGGCGCTGCTTGTTGCGATCCGCAGAGGCAACCAGCACAACGCCATCTTGCTGATCGATGTCGAAGACAGACGCGCTGATCACAGCGTTATAGCCGGGGATTTCGTATTTGACGCCGACTTCCTTCTGCTTGGCGATAGTCGGCTTTGCCACATGCTTTTCATCGCTGGCGAGATCGTCATAGACGAAGCCGATATTGGGCGAGAACGAGGTGGAATAGTTCACATAAGGAATGAAGCCCCATTCCGTCTTGTAGGCCACGCCGACACGACCGGAGAAGGCGCTATCCTTCTGCTCGCTTTCGGAAAAATCCACATCGGTCGTATTAGTTTTCACCCAGTCGTAGCGACCGCTGCCGAACAGCGTGAGATTGTCCCACTCAATCTGGTCATGGGCGTAAATGCCGACCTGATTCATCTTCTGGCCGCCATAATAGGGCGCATCCTGCGATCGCGTATCCTCGACGGATACATAGGACAGGCCACTATAGGCGTTATAATCCGACCAGCCATAGTCGATACCTGCAATGGCGTTGTGGGTCATCGGGCCGGTGTCGAAGTCAAACTGCGCCATCGTATCGACGACGAAATTCTTCATCCGCTCGGTATAGTGGCCCCAGTAACGAGAAAGATCTGCACTGCCTGCTGTCGCGTAATGGCCGCTATATTCCAGATCGGCATCGACGTCGCTATAACGCAGGTTCTGACGAATTGTCAGCAGGTCGTTGAAGCGATGCTCGAATTCGTAGCCGATGCGGCCCTGTTTCTGCACAAAGTCATTATAGGCCGGATCGCCTTCGTAAATATCCGATACCTCGCCATAGGCCGGATTGTAGAATGCGGCGGTTCCGCCGGTCTTGGAACGCGAAAACTCGCTCAGAACCGTAAATCTCGTGTCTTCGTCCGGCTTCAGCGTGAAGGCGGGCGCAATATAATATTTGTCGTCCGGATATCCGGGAAGTTCTGTATCGCTCACACGGCCGAGGCCGGTGATGCGGTAGAGAAAGGTCTTCTCGTTATTGGCCGGGCCAGACACGTCGAAGGCGGCCTGATAACGATTGTGGTTGCCGACCAGCAGTTCCACTTCGCGGAAATCTTCGTCTTTTGGGCGCTTGGTGACAACATTGACGATACCGCCGGGGCCGCTGACGCCATAAAGCGACGAGGCTGGGCCTTTGAGCACAGTGATGCCTTCGATGCCGTAAGGCTCCGTCTTCGGCCAGGCCGACGGTCCGTTTATGACGCGAAGGCCATCGCGGAACATGCCGTTATAGTAAGCAGGGAAACCGCGTAGGTAGAACGCGTCATAGCGCGTGTCGAAGCCGTAATTGTTGGGATTGGCGCTTGCCGTATAGCTCAGCGCATCGTTCAGTGTGGTCGGCTTCTGGTCTTCCATCTGGCGTTGGGTGATGACGGAAATCGATTGAGGAATTCGGGTGATTTCCGTGTCGATCTTCGTGCCGTCACGGTCCTTCTTGGCGACATAACCATCCTGAACCAACGTGTCGTTACTCTGTGACTCGATGGTCACAGTGTTAAGCACTAGAGGCTGTGAAGCGTCCTGAGCAAAGGCGATAGCAGTGGAAGCGAGAAGGGCGGAGCTGGCAAGGGCAAAGCGAAGCGGGCCGCGGCGAGCGTGGATTGGCATGGATGTCCCTCGATCAACGAATATTCATCGCCCGATCCGGCGATTCTAATATGAGTAAATCACTCCACTAAAAGAATCTCTTCGTCAAAGTCAAGCATAATAGACCCGACCGACCGCTTCGGGCTTCAACCAAGATCTATGGGGCAAGAACTTGTGGTGTAAGCTTGTCGTTTTGAATATTCTAGCAGCAGAAGGTCCGCTCTCGTGAAGCGTTTCGGGCGCCATAATCTCTAAACCTTTGACTGGCAATCAGATCTGCGCGTGACCACCTTGACGCCTTCATTTCAGTCATTCGAGGCATCAGATCCAGCCCTCATAAGCGGACACCTTGGAAAAGTCTTCGTTTGAAGTAGGCGAGAAATGGTCGGTGCAGGTCTGGCTCACCGTCAGGCCTGCTCTCCCAGATGCTCTCGCATCCAGCGGACCTCCTCGGTAGCACTTCGCCCGAAATGCTTGCGAAAATCGCGGCTGAACTGGGCGGCACTGGCATAGCCGACTTCGGCTGCAACACTGGCGATTGAGCCATGGTTGGACGCGATCATCAAACGCGCTTCGTGCAGTCGCATGGCCTTGATGTAGCGGACTGGAGATGTGCCGGTGAAGGCCTTGAAATGAGCGTGATAGGAAGGAACACTCATACAGGCTGCTGCTGCCAATTCCGGGACGGAAACGCCCGTCGTGAACGATCCGCGAATACGTGCAAGACTATCTACGATCCGGCTGGCAGGGCCCCGGTGACGCAGGGCTGCCTGAAGAGCGCCTCCCTGAGGCCCGACGAGGACCAAGTAATGCAGTTCCCGCATAATGCCGGGTCCGAGGATCGCGCATTCCTGCGGGTCCGTAAGCGCACTCATGGTTCTGCGCAAAAGATCTCGCAACTTCTGAGACAAGGGGCTTGAGACAAGACTCCGAGCCTGCTCTTGCGTCGTATTTCTGCCGTTCTCAAGCATCACAGCGATCTCGGCAGCGAGATGCAGGTCGAATTCCACGTAGAGCGCGAGCAGTGGCATTTCGGGACTAGCTTGCGACGCCATGCGGAATGGCACTGGAACCGATACACCGAGATAGTGATCAGCATCGTAGCGATAGATTTGCCCATCCAGGAAGCCCTGTTTCGCGCCTTGCAGCACAAAGACCGCACTAGGTCTATAGAGAACCGGTACATCCTCCAGAACGGCTTCAGACCGTAAGATGCGTATGCCACCCAAGGCCGTAGGGTTGTATCCAGGGTGCGGTGCTAGTTGAGATGCCTGCCAGGCAAGTTCGTCAGGTTTCATAGGATCGTTCAACTATAACAGAGGATCCGCGCTGTTTGACGGGTTCGTTTCAGAATATTTTACAATCTATCGAAACGCACAGGCAAGGCCCAATCATGACAGCCAAGACGTTCTTCATTACCGGTGCCAATTCGGGTTTCGGGTTTGCCATCGCCAGTGCAGCGCTGCGGGCGGGGCACAATGTGATCGGCACCGTTCGTTCCGAAGAGGCACGCAGCTCCATGTTCGAGCGACTTCCAAGAGCGCATACAGTGTTATGCGACATCACCGAATTTGAGCGCATTGAGGGGGTCGTTCAAAGAGCCGAAGCCGATTTCGGCCCGGTTGACGTACTGATCAACAATGCCGGTTACGGGCACGAGGGGGTGCTGGAGGAATCCCCATTGTCTGAGATGCAGCGCCAGTTCGACGTGAATGTTTTTGGCGCCGTCGCTGTGGCCAAGGCATTTTTGCCGCTCTTCCGCCAGAGGCGTTCGGGATTTATCGTCAACGTAACCTCGATGGGCGGACTTATCACAATGCCGGGGATCGCCTATTACTGCGGTAGCAAGTTTGCGCTACAGGGAATATCGGAAGTTATGCGTACCGAGATGGCACCGTTTGGGGTGCACGTCACCGCGCTTTGCCCAGGCTCTTTCCGCACCGACTGGGCGGGGCGCTCCATGGTACGCACAGAGCGCTCGATCGACGAGTACGACGGGCTCTTTGATCCGATCCGCGAAGCGCGGCAAAAAAAACACGGCGCACAGCTTGGTGATCCGGAAAAGCTTGCTGAAGCAGTGATGTCTCTCGTGATGTCCGAAAGCCCTCCGCCGCAACTGCTTTTGGGCAGCGACGCACTTGGTCTTGTTCGCAATCGGCTTCACGCGATGCTCCGCGAGATCGACGACTGGGAAGCACTCACCCGTTCCACAGACGGGTGACAATCAAGTAGGTAGTCCGCCGCAAGCCTAGTCTCAAACGCCTATAAGTTTTGGGTCGGGGCTTGCGGGTAGCATCTACGTTGCAAGTTCCCTGTCGTCATTCGCGTGCTGAGGCAGCCAGGATATGTCCGTATTTTGGACCGGATATGAAGTTTACCATTGTGTTCGTCACTGGCCGGATCGCTTCGGGCAATCGAGTGTCGGTAAGGGTCGTCAGCGGATCGGTAGCACGACGGTTACGCTAAATGAAGTGTTGCCATATCGTGCTGACCTGCAAGTCGAGATTCAGATTCCAACCGGGATTCTAGCGATCACTTTGATCTCGAAATCGAAGCCGGCGAGCCAGTTGACACCGATCGCGGTCCAGTTCGGATAGGGTGGATGGGAGAATATCTCGCTCTTCACCGCCATGATCGTTTCGAATTGATTTTCGGGATCGGTATGGAACGTTGTTACGTCGACGATGTCATCAAAGGTGCAACCGCCTGCGGCCAGTGTTGCTTCCAGATTGGAAAAGGCCAGCCGGACCTGATTGGCGAAGTCCGGCTCAGGCGAGCCGTCGGCACTGCTTCCCACTTGACCGGAAACGAACAAAAGATCGCCGGACGCGATAGCAGCGGAGTAACCGTGGGCCTCGTAGAGGGCATGGCGGTTCATCGGAAAAACAGCATTGCGTTTGGTCATGGTAGTAACCTTCCTGGAAACTGAGCGCCCGGATAATGACGATCATTGCGGCGTCGGTCGGTGCACCTCATATGTGACACAATTTGACATACGCTACGTATGCAAATAATTGACATACGTGACGTATGTCAAGGAAAATGCGTTCGTTATGTGAAAAGAGAGGCGCTTTTGTCTCCACATTAGCACATTGAATTCATGAAAGGGGACGGTGTTACATTGGTTTCCTCTGATCGCCCGACCCCGTGCCACGCCGTGTCGTCCCGTTGCAACCGATGGCAAATCGCATTTATGCGGTCGAGCCGCTTTGCACCTTCACATCCATTGTTAGATTAAATTTCATGAAGTCCTGAAAGGTGCCGATCCGCATACAATTCCGTTTTGTAAGCAAGTACAGTTTTTAGTTCTATGTAACACTCCATCACAATCCAGGAACGGTCTACTGGGGGCAAGGAGGGGTCGGATATCTACCCGTTCCAGTCGTTAAAGGCCGAAGAATGCAGATGGGCAATTATGTAAAGAGGATGGCAGCGCGAGGTGGAAGCTGTTCATTCTAAGAACTAAACTATTTGCATTCTGGGCGCTTCAACACGCTTCAAGGTCGAGAAAATTGTTGGATATCGCTGGCAAACCATCGTTGTTCAGTGATAAAATCTGGCGCATTGACTCCTCTTAAAAACCAGTTATAAGCGTAGATGCAGACTGAAGATTTAAGACCATCTGCAAGGTTGGTCTTATTGTGTCTGAAATCCGGATAAGTCCTCTTGCAGATGTCATAGCGACGTTGGGAGGACGCCGTAATGCGCGGAAGCAAAATAGCCCTTAGGGGTGTGCCGGATATTATTTCCTATATAGATGCCAATGACGGTATTCGAGGTCGCGCCGGAGTCATCTGGTGGCTCGCGCTCGGCGGCCTGTTTCTGGACGCCTTTGCCAATTCGGCGCTGAGCGCAGGGCTTGGGCCAATGACCCGCGATCTGGGGCTGGATGCGGCGCAGGTCGCGCTGATGACGTCGTTTGCCTCTTGGGTGTCGATCGCATTCAATCCGATCGGCGGTTGGATTGCCGATCGCTGGGGACGTATGCGCCCCCTGATCTTTGCAAAGCTCCTCGCTCTCATCGGAGCGGTGCTGGTGATGACGGCCCATTCCTACGAAGTCATTCTCATGGGCCGTTTCTTTGTGGGTGCTGCCTACGGTATCGACTTTGCAATTGCCATGGCCGTGCTTGCAGAGTTCACACCTGCACGACTGCGCAGCCGTCTCAATACCTGGCAGGGAATTTGGTACACAGCCGTTTGTACGAATGTGCTTCTGGCCATGTTGTTCTATAGCTGGGACGTGGGTGATGCGATCTGGCGCTATTCCGTCGCTGCCACTGGTGTCTTTGCCTTTGCCATTATGGCGCTTCAGGCAGTGTTCATGGTTGAAAGCCCCATCTGGCTCGCCCGGAAGGAACGACTGGAAGACGCTGCTCGCGCAATGACCCGTATCTATCGTCGTGACTTCATCGCCGCTCGGCCCGAAGATCGTCTACCGGTCCTCAATCAGGCCCGTCGCGGCATCGCCAATGTCGCCCTGATTTTCCGTGGCATTTATCTGCCGCGCACCATTCTTGCTGCGACCGTGCAGATCGGACAGTCAATCCAGTACTTTGCGGTGGGCTGGTACCTGCCGCTCATCAGTGCAGCACTGTTCGGCAAGGACTTTCTCTACGCCATGCTGGGCACGCTGGTGTTCAACATATTCGGCATTATCGGTGGATTTTCTTCGCCGGTTATCGGTCGTGTGCTGGGCCTGCGTCGGGCTTCTGCTATCGGCTTTGGTGCAGTTTTTGTGATGTTGGTCATCATGGGCCTGTTCCACGACAGCATGCCGACGTGGCTTGCGGTGATCGTTCCTTCGCTATTCATCCTGTTTCACTCGGGTGGTCCGGGGGCCAACGGCAAGAGCCTGTCGTCACTGTCGTTCCGCAGCGAACTGCGTGCGGGCGCCAACGGTATCATCGGTGCGCTTGGTGCCATGGGTGCTGCCCTTGGACTGCTGGTTTTCCCGATCTTCCGTGAGACCTACGGCCTTGGCACGACCTTCCTGATCCTGTCGGTTGTTCCGTTGATTGCTTGCATCATCTGCTCGGTCATTCAGTGGGATCCAACCCGCTCAAAGATCAGCCCGGATGACGAACCGAATGCGCCGCAGTTCGAAGGCGACCGGTAACAACGGAGGATAATGTGAACGGACCCAGACAGGCCATCCTGGCCATTGATGAAGGAACGTCCGGAACCCGGGCCGCGCTTGTCGCGGCCGACGGTTCGGTCTTCGCGGTCAACTACACGACGCTTGCCGTCTCTTCACCACGTCACAACGTGGTGGAACAGGACGCCGATGTTCTCCTGCAAAAGACCATCGAAGTGTGCGGCAAGACGATTGCCGCAGCACGCGATGCGGGAGTGGAGATCGCTGCAATGGCAATCGCCACGCAACGCGCAACCGGTGTTCTGTGGGATACGCAAACGGGCCGGGCGCTTGTCCCAGCCATGGTCTGGCAGGATTCGCGTTATGCTGAAGAGTTGAAACCGCTCGGCGCTAAATGGGACGCAAAACTCGTCTCGCTCGCCGGCCGCCCGGTTGGCGGAAGAGCTATCTATCTCTGGGCTGCGCGACATATGCAGGAAACGCCCGCCGCGCGTGAGGCGTGGAAGGCAAAGCGACTTGCGTTCGGTACGGTCGACAGCTGGCTGCTTTGGAACCTGTCCGAAGAACGCAAGGTCGTCACTACACCGACGAACGCAACCTCCGCCGGTGCCTATATTCTCGGTGAGAACCGCTATTTCACTGACTGGATCGAGGCGCAGGATTTTCCGCTGGAACTACTGCCTGAACTGAAGCAGGACGCTGACGATTTCGGATATACACGGCAGGATATTCTGGGTATCCGCGTGCCGATCAAGGCGTCGTGCGGCGATCAGCTGGGTGGCCTTGTCGGTCTTGGCTGTCACGATGCGGGGCAGGCCATGTGCGTACACGGTACGGGCAGCTTCGTTGATCTTGTGATCGGAAAGCAGACGCCGAAAAATCCCGGCCTCTATGAAGCAACTTTCACGATGACGGCCTGGCGAAGCGAAAATCTCTCGCATTTCGCGGTCGAGACCTATGCTGCTACCACTGGTTCAGCGCTCAACTGGCTCTGCAACGAAATGCGCTGGTTCGAGAATGCCAAGGAGATCAGCGAACTGGCGGCAACAGTGCGGTCTTCCGATGGCTTGTTCTTCATGCCGACTCTCACAGGATTGCGTCAGCCTAACATCGTTCCGGATGGCCGGGCATCGCTGACCGGACTTTCCATGGCACATAGCCGGGCGCATCTTGCGCATGCCATTTTGGAAGGCATTGCCCATTCGGTTGTTTCTTGCGCGGAGGCGAGTGCGGACGTGGCTGGCGTTCCGGTGCGGGAAGTTGTGGCGGGTGGGGGGCTTTCCTCCAGTGATACGCTGCTTCAGCTACAGGCAGATCTCAGTGGCGTTCCGGTGCGGCGCATGGCCGATCAGGATCGCGCAAGCCTGCGGGGCACCGCATTTCTGGCAGGCAGCGACAGATTATTCTGGAGCGACCTTGCAGAAGCGCGCACTACGCTACCCGAAGGCAATCTTTTTATCCCCAAGACCAGTGAAATGGAACGACAGGACCGTAGAGCGAGATGGCACTCCCTTATGGATGAGGAAGTCGCACGCGTTCAGTCGGGTCACTATCATTAAACAGGAGTTGAAATGCTGAATCTGCGCTCCCGGCGCGCGGACAAGGATCGCGCCCGGATGATCCGCACCGAGCCGCTGCGGCTGAACCGGTCGGAACAGGAAGACCGTCTCGCCACTGAAACCTATGATATTCTGATCGTTGGTGGTGGTGTGACCGGTGCTTATTGCGCCTTCGACGCAAGTCTGCGCGGCTTTCGTGTTGCGCTGGTCGAGAAGGATGATTTTGCATCCGGTACATCATCGAAATCTTCCAAGATGGTGCATGGCGGCCTGCGTTACATTGAACAGGGTAATCTTGGGCTGGTTCGTCATTCCTTGCTGGAACGCCAGCGCCTGCGCCGCAATGCTGGCCATCTGGTGCAGCGCCTGCCTTTCCTGTTTCCGATACTAGAGCGGGACGGTGTATTCGATGCACGCTTCGCCAAGGCGTTCGAAGGCTTGCTCTGGACATATGATCTGGCCGGCGGCTGGCGCGAAGGCATCCTGCATCAGAAACTGACTGCTGCGGAAGTGCTGGCGCATTGTCCGACCTTCAAGGACGAATATCTGCGCGGCGGTCTTATGTATTTCGACGCCCGGGTTGATGATGCGCGCCTGACATTGGCATTGGCTCGTTCTGCCGGCTTTTACGGGGCCACGGTCCTCAATCATTCGAAGGTGGCCGAGATTACACGCAGTTCGGGCCGGGTTGACGGCGCTATTGTCCATACCGTCGAGGGCAAGGAAATCCGGGTGCGCGCCAAGACCGTCATCATGGCGACGGGCGTATGGCTGCGGGACTGGATGGGGCTCGGTAAAGGTGGCGAAAAGCCGTTGCATGTTCGCCCCGCAAAGGGCGTTCACGTGGCGATCCCCTGGCTGAAGATCCGCAACGACTGCACGGTGACGGTTCCCGTGCCAGGCCGCAGCCGCCGCGCGACTATCACACGCTGGGGCAACGTCTCCTATCTCGGCACGACCGACGAGGATTATCAGGGCGATCTCGATGATGTGCATTGCACGCGTCGCGAGCTCGATTTTCTGATCGAGGGCGCGTGCAGCGCGCTCAATATCGATCTGACGCCGGATGATGTCGTCGGCAGCATTGCCGGATGTCGTCCGCTGGTCGCCGCTTCATCGGGCGGCAGCACGATGGACGTCAAACGTGACCATTCCGTGCATGTTGCGCCTGATGGCCTGGTCACGATTGTCGGCGGCAAGCTGACGACGTCGCGCCATATGGCCGAACAGACGGTGGACGCCGCCGCAAAAGTTCTGGGTGATCGCCGTCGCTGCACCACCAAGAAGGCATTTCTGCTGGGGGCTGCCGGTTATGACGCGCAGGCAATCGTCGCTTCGGGTGGCATGGAGGCGCATCTGGGCGAACGTTACGGCACGGAATCACGCTTCGTCAGCGATCTGATGGCCGCTCGGCCTGAACTTGGCCAACCAGTTGTGGAAGGACTGCCCTATACCAGCGGCGAAGTGGTCTACGCGGCCCGGCATGAACTTGCCCGGACCATCGATGATGTGCTGTCGCGTCGTATGCGTGCCCGCCTGATGGCGCGCGATGCGTCCGCCCGTGCCGCTGCCAAGGTGGGCGCTTTGCTGGGTGAGGAGCTTGGCCTCCCCCAGACAGAAATCGACCATCAGGTCGCAGCCTATGTGGCCGCGACCGAAAAAGAAAAATCCATTCTCATAGGAGCGAACTGAACATGATCAGCAAGGAAGCCATCAAGCGCGGTTATAATCGCGGAAACTATGTCGTCGGTGCCCCGACACAGCCGCATTATGCCGGCAGCATCAAGGAAATTGGCACCGAGGCCGATCTGGCTCAGAACACTGTTGCAATAGATGCCGCTCTCGTTGAAAAGCTGCGGGGCGTTGCAGACGAAGTTCTGACCGCGCGCGAAGATGTCGTCATTAACACACGCGACTGGTGGGCGCGTACGATGGTCGCTGAAACGAGTGGAAAGCCTGCAACGGTTGACGGCGTGTTCGTTCGCGTTTCGACGGTGGAGCAGGTTCAGGCCGTTATGCGACTTGCGCATGAAGCCAAGGTGCCCGTCACGGTTTCTGCCGGGCGCTCCAACGTTACGGGCGCGGCGCTGCCGTTGCGTGGCGGTATCGTGCTTGATGTCTGCAATCTCAACCGCTTTGTCAGCTTCGATGCGGACAGCCAGATCGTCGAAGTTGAAGCTGGCATGTTCGGCGATATTTTCGAGGAAATGATCCAGCGTGATTTTGGCATGACCATGGGGCATTGGCCGTCTTCGTTCGGTATCAGCACTGTGGGGGGCTGGATCGCCTGCCGCGGCGCGGGTCAGCTTTCGACACGCTATGGCAAGATCGAGGATATGGTCTACGGGATGGAAGTTGTGCTGGCCGATGGTTCACTGGTGACCGTTGGTAACTATGCCCGCGCAGCAATCGGGCCGGATTTGCAGCAGATATTCATTGGTTCGGAAGGCACGCTCGGCATCATCGTGAAGGCGCGCTTTAAACTGCATCGCCTGCCGGATTATGCTCGCGCGATCGCCTATGGGTTCAAGAGCTTTGCCGTCGGTCTGGAAGCCTGCCGCCGCATCATGCAGGGCGGTGCCAATCCGGCAGCGCTGCGTCTTTACGATGAGCTGGAAAGTGGCGTGCAGTTCGGCTTGCCGGAAAGCAACGTGCTGCTGATCGCCGATGAAGGCGCGCAGGAAATGGTTGATGCCGTGATGGCGATCAGCGAGAAGGTTTGCGCCGAACTCGGTGACAAGCTCGATGGTGACACGATCTTCGAGAAGTGGCTCGATACGCGTTACCTGACCGGCAAGAGCGCCGAGGGCTTCAAGCGCAGCCCCGGCTTTGTTGCCGATACGCTGGAAATGACCGGATGCTGGCGCGACCTGCCTGTTATCTACGATGAAGTCGTGGCTGCCATCAATGCCGTGCCGGGTACATTGGCGGGATCGGCGCACCAGTCGCATGCCTATGTCGACGGCGCCTGCCTTTACTTTTCGCTGCGTGGTGACGTGGAAGTGGAAAAGCGCGCAGAATGGTATCGTGCTGCATGGGATGCTGCCAATGCCGTTCTAATCAAGTATGGTGCGGCCTTGAGCCATCATCATGGTGTCGGACTGCTCCGTGCACCTTACATGAAGGACGCTCTGGGATCGGCATTTCCCCTGTTGGAAACAGTGAAGAAAGCGCTCGATCCGGACAATCTGCTTAACCCCGGCAAGCTCGGCCTTTCGCTCGACATGCCAAGAGACGGAAAATGATGGAATGACTTTGGACAGAACGATCGGTGAGCGGCTTTTGCGGGCGCCAGTCATGGCAACGCTCTACGGCGTGGACAATCTTCAGGCATTTCTGGACAGCAAGGCGGAAGTTGGCATCGTTGCCAATATTGCCTTGCGCCATGTGGCTGAAGTGCTGAATGCGCTTAAGAAGAGCAACAAGCTGATCGTTCTGAACATCGACAGTTGTGAAGGCCTGTCACAGGACAAGGGAGCTATCGAATTCCTTGCCGAGATTGGCATTTCGGTTCTGCTGTCGACCCGTGTTCCAACAATCCAGAAGGCCGCACAATGCGGCCTTCTGACCATGCAAAAGGTCTTTGTGACCGACCGTTCCACGTGGCCCCGCAGCCTGAAGGCAATCTCGCAAAGCGCACCAAATCTGGTACAGATCATGCCATCACCGATGCTGGGTTACCTATCTGCCGAGGACAAGCGCCGCCTCCCGCCTATCGTGGCTTCTGGCTTCATCTGCAACGAGGCCGATGTTGCTACGGCAATGAAGCAGGGTGCCATTGCCGTTTCTTCAAGCAATAAGTCGCTTTGGGATTACAAGCGATAACCGGTGCTTGAAGGCCGTTTTCAACATTCGCACCTGACGCGCAGATCGGGAATTCTGGCGTGACCATCAAGGAAAGCCGCATGATACCTTTCACGTTCAATACCACCGCCCAGATCATCTTTCGTCTGGGCGCGTCTTCCGAAATGGGCGCACTGGTGCAAAACAGATTGGGTGAACGGGTTTTGTTCGTAACGGATCCTGGTCTGTTTAAACTCGGTCTATGCGATCCTGCACTTCAATCCTTGGCAGAATCCGGCGTTGAAACAGTGGTTTTTGATCGTGTCGAGGCTGATCCTTCGCTTGCAACGGTTCTAGCCGCGACGGAGCAAGCGAGAGCCAAGAAAATAACAAGCGTCGTCGGGTTTGGCGGAGGCTCTTCGCTGGATGTTGCTAAGATAGTCGCACTGCTTTGCGGTTCAGGTGAAGATATCAATGCAGTATGGGGGGTGGGGCAAGCGAAAGGACCAAGACTACCGCTGGTTCTGGTGCCCACAACATCCGGCACCGGGTCGGAAGTAACTCCCGTTTCTATTATCACCGCTGGCGATGATGAGAAGCGTGGTGTGTCATCGCCAATCATTCTGCCCGATGTGGCAATTCTTGATGCAGATCTCACTCTGGGTCTGCCGCCTCATATCACTGCCGCTACGGGCATCGACGCTATGGTGCATGCAATCGAAGCTTATACGTCGCAAAATGCTAACAATAATCCGTTGTCAAAAATGCTCGCCAAACAGGCTTTGCAGCTTTTGGGAGCGAATATTGAAAGGGCCGTATTCAACGGGACAGACAGGCAAGCAAGAGGCGCGATGCTGCTCGGGTCGATGCTGGCTGGTCAGGCATTTGCGAATTCTCCGGTCGCAGCCGTACATGCGCTTGCTTATCCTATAGGCGGAACTTTTCACGTTCCTCACGGACTTTCAAATGCGCTGGTACTCCCGCATGTCATGCGGTTCAATGCTCAGAATGCATATTCGGATTATGCAGAGATTGCAGCTGATGCATTTCCAGATATCAGGGCAGAGTTGGGTGAAGAAAAGCGCTGCTACGCATTCATCGAACGACTTTCTGCGCTTTCGGTGAAGCTTGGTCTGCCCTTCCGGTTACGAGACGTTGGCATTAAGGAAGCTCATCTGCATGCGATGGCCCGCGACGCCATGAAGCAAACAAGGCTGCTGGTGAACAATCCAAGAGAGTTGGGCGAAGCCGACGCTCTGGCAATTTATAAAGCAGCATGGTGAAGTCGTTGGTACCATTGGCGGCTGTCATAAGCCATCATTTCGACGCGGGGTTAGGTCAAAGACCATTGCGGCAACGCAGCCCGCGACCCGTGGGCCGTCCGATTCATCAACAGATGGCAAATGAGAGACAAATGCATGTTCGCTTCTAATTAGATAGCCAAACGCTTTAGTAGCCTCTCCGCCGAGTAATTTTTGACCGGCAATCAAGTGGTATCTCTAGCAGGCAACGACTGCCGCATATCTAGATTTTTCGGCTGGACCGGACTGTCTGCTTCCAGCCCCCGTTCCGGTCGTTAGAATCCGAGCATTTCGAACGACAATTATAACGGGGAGTTTTGAACAGTTGGCGTCGAAACGCCCACTGTTCAAGTCCACCTAGTTTGCAGTGTGATATGATGACTTGTGGGCGGGTTTTCGAATGCCCGCCTGTTCCAGTAATGGCAGCACAGTGTCACGGAAATAGGGGAATTCTTCCGCGTAATCGACGAAGGAGAGCGTCGTGCCGGAAAACCCGGCCTTTTGCAGCGATATCAGTCCGTCTGCCACCTGTTGAGGTGTCCCAACCAGTGGGAAGCCGCCATGTCCAGCCGCCATCCGGTCTCGGATCAGCGCTAGGAGATCGTGGGGGAACGAATGGGCGTGGGCGAATTGCAGTTTCACAAGATTGTCTACAGCCACCCAATCGGCATTGTCTTTGCCGAAGTGTTGCAGATATTCAGTGGCTTCTTTCTCGGTTGGCCGGCATACGACGTGAGAGAATGTCAATACACCGACATTTCGCCCTATGTCGGCACCTTTCGCTTTCAGTTCGGCAATTTCAGACCTGGAGCGATCCAGATCGATGGCAGGAGTAAACAGAAAATCGGCATTCCGCAGGGCAAAATCGCGGCCCTGACCGGAACCTGCAGCATTCAGTATCGGCACTTGACGTGACGGACGGGGCGCGCCCAGAATGTTTTTCAAATCGAAGAATTTGCCGATATAATCGAAAGCTTCTGTCTTTTGCCAAAGGACTTTTACGATATCGAACCATTCGTCAGCGTAAGCGTAGCGACTTTCGTGATCGGTTGGCAAATTGAGCCCTAGCGCTTCGTATTCTGGCTGGTTCCAGCCTGCAACGATATTGAGGCCAATACGGCCGTCGCTGATCTGATCGATTGTGGCGATCTGTTTTGCCACGACGGCTGGATGATTGGCTGCCGTGTGAATGGTCGCGAAAATATTGATGTTTTTTGTGCTGGCAAGCAGGCCTGCCGCCCATGTCGTCGTTTCCAGCACATCGCCATGGAAGTTTGTATCGCCGCCGTAACCGATCCAGCGTGCAATCGGCAGCATGAAATCAATACCAGCATCGTCAAGAAGGCGGGCGAGCTTGAGATTATTCTCCCAAGTATTTTTCCACCGCTCCGGCACTTTTGTCACCGACATGCCACTAGAACAATTCGATGCGAACGTGCCAAGCAAAAACTGGTTGCCGGCGAACATAGTGTTCTCTGTCATGGCCATATTCCCCTTTTGTTATAATTTATGATAGAAAGTCTATTTGAAACTTCAAGCTTGTCAATTGCCGATCATACAATCACCATAACATGCGAGGTATCGGAGCGTAGTTCATGAACAAAAACAAAAAAGATGGCGAACGACATGGGATCGATAAAAGCTGGCATCTTGCTTGCACGCCTCTGGAAGTTAATGTCGCCGAGGTGGAATTTGCCTTAATGCGTGCGTTCGAAGCGTTCGGACGATGGCAAGCTGAATGTTTGGGCTCCGTAATCGATTTGGCGGCAAGCGGCCCGGAAAATGCAATGCTCCACATCATCCGCATGAATGAACGACCTAAATCTGTTAAGGATTTGGCGCGACTTTCGAACCGGGAAGACATTCCTAACATCCAGTACAGCCTGCGCAAGTTGATCGCTGCCGGACTTGTAGAGAAGACTGGCAGCGGTCGTTCCGGTGTCAATTATACCATGACGGAAAAGGGTATAGAGGTGACCGACCGATATGCGGAAGTGCGTAGGTCACTTCTTTCGAACGCCATCAGCTCGATTCCCAATCTACACCATCGGCTCGAGGAAACGACCAGAACACTTGATCTCATGACCGGGATTTATGAGCACGCAGCATTGAGTGCGGCAACACATAGGCGTTTGCCGAAAGTGGCAATCAGGTAGTGAACATGGAGTGCCTTAAACCGGTTGGTTTTGGCGCAAGACATGAGGGCATGAGCGTGAACGGTTCTGCGGTGCTCATTCTCAAGCCGTCATCCAAGGAAAATGTTCACAAGCGCACGCGGCGCGAGCCTATAATATCGACCATACGAGCCGGGACCGACTGAATCGGGCGGCTCGAAATCGTAACGGTAATCTCGTTGCATGGAAACTTGGCACACAACATTACGCTTGTGCTAGACAGGTCCTGGTTCCCGGGGCCGATGGTTCGAGTCCATTCAAAGCGTGTGATTGTGTTCGGCACAGTGATAAAGGCGATCCTTGACAGGAATCCGCAGTCCTTGAGAATGAAGCACTTCCGACAATTTCTAAGCTTTCCTGATGCTTCGCGCTTTCGATTAGTAGGTTACCCAGTATTCCCAGTTCAGAAGATTTTGGTTTAACGACACCACAACAGTAGCTTTCCGCCAGACTTTAGGTATGCAAAATCGGCATACCGATCAGCGTACTTTCGATTTCTGCTTTAGAGGTGCGGCTCATATAATGATGTATCATTCATCAATATGTCAAAAAAGCCAAGAGGACACGATTATATGGCGTATGTAACTGCAGAAATTCGAGCTTCGAAAGTATATCATGGATATAATGAGGATCGGAAAGCTGTCATCGATGATCTTGGCGCGGGAGGATTTGTAACAAAACTTATAAAGGTTTCCAGAATTTTGTCGGTTACCGAAGATTATATTTTTATTGAGTGTCCTCACAACACCGTTCAGACGTGGGAGTATAAGGGAACGCTGGAGGATTTCAGGTTGAAACTGCGTCAGGCGGGGGTCGCGGCGGAATGAGTGCTTCTCCTGCACGTGGGGTTTGAAAAATGAAAATTGTGTCCGTCAACGTTTACTATGTGCGCGGACAGGGCCTGAAGCCCGTTCTGGTGAAAATTCAGACGGATGAAGGCATATCCGGATTAGGCGAGGCCGCCATTTCCTATGGAAGCGGTGGCACAGCTGTAGCGGGTATGATTAAAGATCTGAGCGAACGGTTTTTGCTGGGGGCTAATCCGCTGTCCATCAATCGGATCGTTTCGGACATGTACGACCAGGCGTTCTGGTTAAAGAACCCCGGCGGAATTGCTTGTGCCGGGATGAGCGCCATGGAACAGGCGCTGTGGGATATTCGCGCCAGAGCGTTGAATGTGCCAGTATATGAACTCTTTGGCGGAAAAATTCGCGATGAACTGAACTACTATGCGAATGGCTGGTATTTTGGAGCGACATCCAACTCAGACCTGATTAGAAAAGCTGCCGACGCTGTTGACGACGGACATTATGCCCTGAAGATGTATCCGTTGGCGCAGATACAGCCAAATGGAACATTGCGGCATCCAAATGGTCGATACTCTGACAATCGTGATGCCGTCACCGCTGGAATCGAACGCGTGCGCGACGTACGAAAGGCGATCGGTTCCGATATCAGGCTTATGCTTGATTTCGGTGGCGGCATTTCTATCGCTGACACCATGCGGTTTTGTGAGCGTATCAAAGAATATGATATCGAGTTTGTGGAGGAAATCACCGATCCGGGCGACCTCGGTGCGTTGTCTCAAGTCGCTTCGTCGATTGATATTCCGATTGCGACTGGAGAGCGGCACTATCTCAGACAAGGTTTTCGCGAGCTTCTTGAGAGACGTGCGATCAGTATATTGCAGCCCGATATTGGCAATGCGGGTGGTTTCGCGGAAGTCCATAAAATATCAGCGATGGCTGACGCCTATGGTTTGAAGGTGCAGCCGCATGTATGCGGAAGTTCTATCGCAGCCAACATCGCGACCCACATGAGCGCCTGTTTGCCCAATTTTTATATTCAAGAACATTTCCCATATTGGGCTGACATACCCGGATATATTGAAGTGGCTACCGTGCCCTTTGAGGAAACGGTCAGGAACGGACGCCTTCCGATCTCAGAACACATTGGGTTTGGAGTCGAGCTGCATGAGGCTGTCATGAAGGAACATCTTTGGGCTGTTATCCGATAAACGCCGTTACTTCATACTGACGGGTGAACTGCAATCTAACATCGCTATTGTCTGCTATTTCGTTTGCCCTTGGCACTGTTGTAGGCGAGTGTGTGCCACAACTGAAGTGCTGGGATGATATTTGATGAAAAAGCCAGGGAAACAAAACTGGGAAGTAGGGATGAACCTCATCTACTTTTCAGCCTTCCGGGCAGTGATGCTAACTGGAACGGTAAGCGCCGCTGCTGAACTTATAGGGCGCAGTCAACCCGCCGTCAGTCGGCTTCTGAATAAGCTTGAAACCGAGTTGGGTGTCACTCTGTTTGAGCGCAGAAAAGG
The DNA here is from genome assembly GCA_014138095.1 of Ochrobactrum sp. RH2CCR150. Classification (GTDB taxonomy): domain Bacteria; phylum Pseudomonadota; class Alphaproteobacteria; order Rhizobiales; family Rhizobiaceae; genus Brucella; species Brucella gambitense. The sequence continues at coordinate 68,331 of JACGXE010000018.1, read as the reverse complement.
ATTGATCACGCCGACATCGGTTGCCCACCTTCTTCTGGATGAAATCGATAGAGCGTATACATCTCTCGATTCTTTGCGAAATTTTGCGGCAACTGTTGCCGAAGGTGAAACCAGCCGTATAACTGCGGCTGCTATGCCCGCCCTTGGGATAAGTTTCATGCCCCAGGCGCTAAAGAAGTTTAAAGATAGCTGGCCTCAAACACGTGTGCAGCTGAATATACGGCTTTCTGCCAAGATCGAAGAATGGGCGGCGTCCCAACAGCTGGATTTTGGTCTTGCTGAACTCCCATTCCGCAGATCTGGCTTTCAAACAGAAGTTTTCAGCGATGCCGCTTATATTGCTGCGGTTCCACGTGACCACCATCTCGCGAGCCGCGACAAAATTGAACCACCGGATCTTCGAAACGTACCATTTGTATCATTTGCGTCATTCACCGCAGCTGGCCCGATTATCGCACAGGCATTCCGCGCGGCGGGTGAAAAACTAGACCCAGCTTATGAAACAACGATTTCCGCTGCGGCATATGAATTTGCCAAAATTGGCCTGGGGGTCGCGCTTATAGACCCTTACACGGCCATTCACCAACTTGATGATCGGGTAACGCTGGTGCCATTCCTGCCTAAAATACCGTTCAACGTGGCGCTTCTTCGCCCTTACTCCCGTCCACAAAGCTGCGTATCGGAAGCGCTTCTGGACCTTCTTTTCAGCGAGCGAGACGCAGTGTTGGCGAAGTTGCCGCACTTTTGACGGATAGGAATCTTTAAGTTGCCAGACTTCCGGGGTCTCAATCCATTATGCATTTACTGCATAATGGAGGCCAATTTTTCTATTTTGAGCATTCCAAATTAGCTGCTGTACTCGCCCGACGCCGAGGAAGGAAGTAGTTAAATGAATATGGAGGCCGCACGGGACGAAAGTTATGATGTGATTGTCATTGGCGGCGGTATCAACGGTACCAGCGCTGTCCGCGAACTCTGCGCCGCTGGGTATAAGGCCTTGCTTGTTGAAAAGGGTGATTTCGCAAACGGCGCGTCGAGCAGATCGTCCAGGATACTCCACTGCGGTCTCAGATATTTTGAGACGAGACATCCGGTCCGCACGTTCGCATCCTCGCCTTTGAAGTTGAAGAACGCGATTTCCATGGCGCGCGCCGCTATGAATGCGCGGGAAGAACTGGTGCGTCTCCAACCAATGCGATGCAAGCCTTTCAAAATGTGCTTTCCTTTATACGAAGCGGATGATCTGCGTGGATGGCACCTGGATATTGGGCTTTCGCTCTTGAAGCGTCTTGGATCGGGTCGACTCCCGCTGGAGTACCAACGGCACAAGCGCAACTTTGATAGCTCAGTGCCTTTGGCAAAGGACCTTCGAGATCGTAAACAACTGAAGTCGATAGCGACTTACCGCGAATACATCATGGACTGGCCCGATAGGCTTTGCGTCGATGCGGCCATCGAAGCAGAAAAGCTCGGCGCTGATGTCCGTTTGTTCACCAATGCGAGCATCAGAGAAAAAAACTCTGATGGGCTGTGGCGGGTCGATCTTAGCTCTGCAGATCGTGAAATGAGCAGCGTGTTCGCACCTATCATTCTCAATCTTGCCGGAACTTGGATCGATGACGTTCTACAGGTGGTGTCCGGGGAGAGGAATGATCGTCTGATTCACGGGACGAAAGGCGCGCATATAGTCGTTCGTCTTCCGGATTATTATCGTGGTCATGGGGTTGCGGCGCTTAACCGATTGGGAATGCCGATTTATTGTCTGCCGTTCAAGGAGGACCTGTATCATATTGGCCCGACCGAAACCTATTTCGAAGGCGACGCTAGTAACGTTAGGGCCGAAGACGTCGATATTGAGTTTTTACTCGATGAAATCAATTTTCTTCTCCCAGCCCTCGAACTGACGCAACAGAAGGTCGAATTTACCTGGGCCGGTGTGCGGCCGTTGACCTTCAATCCCAAAAATCCTGACGGCGACAGAGTTCGGCAAATTCATGATTTGAAGGGCAAAGGCCATTCGGGAATTTTCGCGATGACCGCCGGACCGGTTATGAGCCATATGAGTGCAGGAAGGGAGCTGCTGGCAACGGTAGATGCAAACATCCCGATGCGGCCTCACCGGCAAAGAAGGCAAACGCAGCAGACGAATACACCGTTGAAGACCGATGAAGGCACGTTGTCGTTTCGGCATTATGTCTCGCGAGAACACGCCCAGGATCTGAAAGGTATCTTCTATACCCGTAGCGGCATAGGTTGGGGGCGGCACATAGACCGAGCCACTGCAACTGATGCGGCCAGTGAAATCGCGGATTTGCTAGGATGGGAGCCAGAGCGGATCGAGCGCGAAGTAGACAAGTTTCTTCAATACCAACGGGAAATTCACCGTTCGGGAGAGCCTGCAAAATCCTAACGAAACAAAAAAGAGGAGTGAACTGAAATGGGTATGCGCAGACATCAAAATCTTGCTTTGGTGGCAGTTTCCACGCTTACTATGGCGATTTCGCTTTTTGCAAGCCAGGCTCGTGCTGATGGCGAGCGATTGAAGGAAATCCTGGAGCGTGGCACTCTCCGTGTTGGTTTGCAAGGGGCTTTCAAGCCCTGGTCTTTCCCAGGTGCGGACGGCAATCTTCAAGGTATCGAAGTTGATCTCGCCAAGAGCGTCTCGGATGCGTTGGGTGTCAAACTAGAGCCCGTCATTATAACATCTGCGAACCGCATGCAGTTCCTCCAACAGAACCGGATCGATCTGATTGTCGGCGGTATGTATGATACTGCGGAACGTCGTAAGGTCATCGGCATTATTGAACCCGCTTACTGGGCCTCGGGGCCGACCTTGCTTGCCAAGAAGGGTGTCATCAAAAGCTGGGACGACATTGCTGGAAAGCCGGTGTGCGGAAAGCAGGGAAACTACTATAATCAACAAGTCGAACGGCAACTGAAAGCAAAGTTGATTGCGTTTACCGGAAATTCCGAAGGTAAGGAAGCGCTGCGCGCCGGACGTTGCATTGCCTGGGTCTACGATGATGTCAGCATCATGGCTGATCTCGAGACACCAGAGTGGCAAGATTACGAAATGCCTGTTCAGGCCCTTTATAATAATCCGTGGGCTGCTGCTGTTCCGCTTGAAGAACGCGATAAGGGCTGGGGCGCATTCATGGCGGGTATGGCATATCGCTGGCAAGCTGATGGTACGCTGATTGAACTCGCCAAGAAATGGAGTGTCGCACCGTCTGATTGGTTCACCGAGCAGAATAAGAAGCTCCATTGGGATACCGCTTACCTCGAGCCGAAAGAGTAAGGCCGGTGCTTTCTCATCAGCAGTAGCTCGGAGTGATGATGATCGAACATATATCAAGTTTCTTCCGCAATCTGAACGAGACTGCGGGCTTGAACTTCATCGTCTTCTATGACGACTACGAGTTCAGCCGCTTTCTCGAAGGGGCGTTGATTTCACTGCGGCTTATGGCGTTTTCCATCTTGCTGTCGCTGGTGATCGGCGTGTTGGGAGCTTGGGCACAAACGTCAAAAAGCGCGATAATTCGCGTGGCGGTTGATGCCTATATCCAGGCGTTTCGAAATACACCTCCGATGATCCAGCTTTTGTTCTTCTACTTCGGCCTAGGCGCGTTCACGCCAGCCGTGGACATGGGCGGATATTACGAGCCCATTATCTCTTCTTTTGGGTGGGCTGTAATCTCGCTTGGTATCTTTGGGGGGGCGTTCAACGTCGAGATATTCCGGGCCGGCCTGGAAGCCGTTCCTGAAACGACAAAAGAAGCCGCTGAAAGCCTCAGCTTTTCGAACTGGCAAATCTATATGTATGTGACACTTCCACTGGCGTTTCGCATTAGCCTGCCAGCTTTGACGAATAACCTGGTGAGTTTGGCCAAAACAACCTCGCTTGCTTATGTTATCGCCGTTCCAGAAATGACCTATGTTCTCAATCAGGTTTGGTCGGACAACATCAACGTGCCTGAGATGATCCTCGTGCTTTTTTTGTTCTATGTCGCGGTCGTGAGTATTCTCGCCAGGGGCCTCCACGCTCTCGAACGCCGTTTGGCACTACCGGGGTATGGACATGAATAAGCGCGCTTTCACAATCGTTCCTTCGCACTACGGCGTAACGGCATTCTCTACCGCTCTGTCGTTGCGATACGGAATTGGTCTCGTTGCAATGTTTTTCGGATCATTGTGTGTTGCTTATGCGCAAACAATGAATGCCGGAACGCCGACCGCAGTCGAGACACTTTTCGGGTGGGTTCCATTTATCTTGCGTGGCTTTTTGCTGAACCTTTATATGAGTTTTTTAGCGATGGCCTTGGCGACGGTTCTCGGAATTCTAATCGGTCTCATGCAGATCAGCTTGTTCTGGCCGGTAAGAGCCATCGCGCGCCTGGTGACGCATCTCCTGAGAAACTCGCCTTGGCTCGTTATTCTCTTCATCGCCATGTATATGATGCCAGAGGATTTTCGTCTTCCGGGCGGGATTGTGATACCGTTTCCTGGCTGGATGAAAGCGACCGTCGCTTTTGCGCTGCCCGTCATGGGCAACATAAGCGAGATCGTCCGTGGCGCGGTTCGTTCCATTCCGTCGGGGCAGTGGGAATCGGCCGAAAGTCTTGGCTTTACCCGTGTTCAGACACTTTGGAACATCATATTGCCACAGAGCTTCCGGCGTTCAATACCCCCATGGATGAACTGGTATGCGCTACTCACGCTCTCCACTCCGATGGCCTCTATTTTCAGCGTCAGAGAGTCTGTTGCCAACGCACAGGCTGCAATGGAAGCGTCGGGCGGACGACCGGAATTTCTCTTTCCGTTCTATCTGTTCCTTCTCTGTCTGTTCTTTGCGTACATCTATCCAATCGCGCTTCTGACAAGGAAACTGGAGAAAAGATATGCTGCATAAAGAAAATATCGATGCACCCCCTCTGGTTTCTCTAAAGGATGTGCACAAGGCGTATGGCGATCTGGAAGTTATCAAAGGGATAAGTCTTGATGTTAGCAAGGGTGAGGTGATCTGCATCATCGGTCCGTCGGGTTCGGGCAAATCGACTCTCATACGTTGTATCAATGGTCTAAGCCCAGTGCAGAAGGGCTCGATAATCGTCGCCGGGCAGGAGGTGAACGATCCCAAGCTCGACAAGCTCGCATTGCGGCGAAAGGTCGGAATAGTCTTTCAGCAGTACAATCTGTTTCCGCATAAGACGGTTTTGCAGAACGTCATGATGGCGCCGATCAAGGTCCTGCGTGAACCAAAACAGGAAGTTGAGGAACGGGCGCGTGCTCTGATTGCAAAAGTCAAACTTACTGGCAAGGAAAACCAGTATCCCGGCCAGCTGTCAGGTGGTCAGCAGCAGCGCGTCGCCATCGCGCGAAGCCTGGCCATGCGTCCTGACGTTATGCTTTTCGATGAAGTTACCGCAGCGCTCGATCCTGAAACCGTCAAGGAAGTATTGGCGACGATAAAGGAACTCGCGTCCGACGGGATGACCTGCATTCTGGTTACCCATGAAATGGGCTTCGCACGCGAAGTGGCCGATCACATCTACTTCACGGATCGAGGTGTGATTGTCGAGCATGCTCCACCGAAAGAGTTCTTTACCTCAGCCAAGGATCCTCGGACCCAACAGTTCTTAAGTCAGATATTCTAGCCGAATTACGACACGACAATCATCAGTAGCATCAGGAACATGCCAGGCCGAGCGCCAGGTGTGAACGGGGTTCTATAAACCAAAGGGAAAAGCGATGTACCAGCAAGCCTCCAACGGTGTCAAAAATGACCCACTGCTGCAGCCGCTGAAAATCAAGCATCTTGAACTTCGCAATCGCATCATGAGCACCAGCCACGCGTGTGGTCTGGAGGTCAGCGGGCTACCGCTTGAAGCCTATCAACGGTATCATGAAGAAAAGGCCAAGGGTGGAATAGCCCTGTCGATGTTCGGTGGATCCTCCAATATCGATATCGATTCCCCGAATGTCTTTCGGCAACTGAATGTTGGAACAGATGACATCATCCCACATTTTCAGCAGTTTGCCGAGCGTATGCACCGACACGGTGCAGCGCTCATGTGTCAGATAACACATCTCGGCCGACGCGGCGAAAGTTATGGCGGCGATAGGCTGGCGATGATTGCGCCGTCGCCCCTCCGTGAGACGCTTCATCGCAGCATACCCAGAGAGATGGACGACCATGATATTAATCGCGTTGTGAAGGCATTTGCTGCTGCGGCGCTGCGATGCAAGGAGGGAGGGCTGGATGGCATCGAGACGCATGCTGGTGGTCACATGATAGGGCAATTCCTGTCTCCGATTTCCAACCGCAGAACCGATCGCTTTGGCGGATCGCTCGAAAACCGAATGCGGTTTCCGCTGATGGTGCATGAAGCTATCAGAAAGGTCGTCGGTGATGATTTCGTCGTTGGTATCCGCATGGCCGTGGATGAAGGACCCGATGGCGGCATGGGTTTCGAAGAGTCTCTGAAGGTTGCACAAGCACTTCGTGATATTGGCGGGATCGATTTTTTCAATGCGATTTATGGCATGATGGACACGACCCGTGGTCTCGCGGAAGACGCTATGCCTGGAATGGGATCGCCACTTGCGCCTTGGGTCGAGCCGGTCGGACGTTTCCGCCGGGAGCTCGATATTCCGGTATTTCATGCTGCACGTATTTCCGATGCTGCTTCCGCCCGATACGCTATCCGCGAAGGCAAAATGGATATGGCGGGCATGACCAGAGCGCAGATTGCTGATCCATACCTTGCAAGTAAAATAGCGTCAGGACGAGAAAGCGAAATCCGGCCATGCGTAGGCGCTACACATTGCCAGTCGCCGCATCGTCCTGCATGTCTTCATAATCCGGCAACGGGAAGAGAGACCATCCTGCCTCAGGTCTTTACGAAAACCGAAAGCGGCAAACGTAAGGTCGTCGTGGTAGGCGGGGGGCCTGCAGGCCTTGAGGCTGCCAGAATATGCGCGGAACGGGGTCATGAGGTTTCGTTGTTTGAAGCGGCGTCCGATTTCGGCGGTCAGCTTCTTCTTGGCGCGAAGGGATCGTGGCGCGGTGACCTCATCGGCATCGTTGAGTGGCGAGTGGCTGAACTTAATCGTCTCGGGGTGTTGCTTCAAACGAATGCCTATCTTGATGAAAATGAAATCCTGGCGCTGAATCCTGATGTTGTCTTGCTAGCAACGGGCGGTATGCCGCAAATTGATCTTCTGCACGGCGGTGATCATTGCGTTTCGACGTGGGATATCCTGGCTGGTCAGTCCAAGTTATCGGGTGAAGTCCTCGTCGTCGATGGCACCGGGCGACATCCGGCTCCACTGGCGGCCGAGAAGGCCGTTGGCTTTGGAGCCAAGGTCCAATTTGTCACCATAGATGCCCAAATCTGTGAAGAACTGACTTATGCCGAACGGGTACGCTGGAAAAAGCTCTTTCTGAAATTCGGCCTTTATCCCAAAACTGAAACACGTTTGACTGCAGTCCACCGCCAGAACAACCGCCTGATCGCGACGCTTTTGAATGATATTACGCGAGAAACAGAGACAATTGTGGTCGATCATGTTATTGTGGAGCAGGGAAGTGTTCCGTCTAACGAAGTTTTTGAAGCGCTTCGATCCAATTCATCAAACGACGGTGTGACCGACTTGCGCGCCATGGTTGACGCCAGGTCTCAGCCTATCCGCGAAAGACCTGGATTTGAGCTTCACCGGATAGGAGATGCTCTTGCCAGTCGGAACATTCACTCCGCGATGTTGGACGCAATAAGAATATGCAGCTCGCTTTGAGAATTTTGGGAGCGTATTCAGCGTCCGAAGTTATCCAGCAGCTGATACCATGCGGCTACTGTACGGACAGCTGGCGCTCTCATCGAGAAAAATGGAATGTCTACCGGTTTCTGGCGCCGCATCAGCGCCAGATCAGGCTTTTCGCCTTGCAAAAGATCAATCGCGTAGCGTCCGAGAAGGCTCGACATCGCGATTCCCGTTCCATTGTAGCCGAGCGAAAAGCCAATATTCTTATCGATCAACCCGATTTGTGGGAGACTGTCCATCGTCATGGCAACAAGCCCCGACCAGCGATTGGCGATCCCGTAGTCTTTCAACTGCGGGAAGATATCAGACATTGCTCTTTCAAGGGTCGCATAGGCGGCTATGGAGTCATTTTTGCCGAATGCGCCCCTACCGCCAAAAAGCAAGCAGTCGCCGCTACGTCGGAACCATCGCATCATTCTTCGCGTCTCGCTGTAGCTCCGATTGTTGCAGAGAATTTCATCAAAAACAGAACTGGGCAACGCTTCCGTCGAGATGATCGCACTCCTGAACGGTATGATGGTCTTACGCACATTGCCGGTGGCAGGCGTGATGTCGGAATAGGCATTCGTTGCGATCATAATCTGTTTGCACCTGATCGATCCGGCTTTTGTACAAACGAGTTTTGCCGGGCCTTCTTCCACGATGCGAAGAGCGGGACTATTTTCGTATATGAGGCCTCCGGCCAAAAGAACGGCGTTGGCCAAACCCCGGCAGTAACTAAGAGGATGTATGGTGCCAGCATGGGAGTTCAACACTCCTCCATAGAAGCGCGTACTTCCGGTCTCTGTCGCAACCTCATTCGCCCCAAGCACTGTTATGCTCGTATCGCCGAATATGTCCATGATCGTCTTCGCTTCTTCCACGAGCGCCGCGAAGGCGGCCTCGTTATGCGCACAGCGAATGTTCCCGGTTTTCGTCAGATTCGCTTCTCGGATCTGAAATCGCTCGACATAGCTTTCAACGCAATTCATCGCTTCGTGACCGAGCGCGTTCATGCGTTGAGCGACTTGTCTGCCGTGAGTTCGCGCCATGACGCTAAGTGATACACGATACTTCGTCGATACCACGCCGCCATTTCTTCCAGAGGCGCCGAAGCCGACTTCCTCTGCTTCGAGAACAATAGGTTTCAAACCAAGTTCAATTGCTCTTGCGGCGGCCGACAAGCCCGTATACCCACCTCCGATGATGACCAAATCAGCGGCAATGTCGTCCTGCAATGTCTTGCAGTTCAGAGGTAGTGTTGCAGTCTCACGCCACAAAGATCGGGGTAGTACGAGTTCTCGCATCTGGAAAATACCTAGGCTTACTTACAGTTTATTTTCTCTCGCTTTCGACAGCATCGGCGAGTTCTCGCAGGGTCGAGAAATGGAAGTCCGGCGTCGTCACTACTTTCGGAACAGGTGTTCCACCGAAACCCTTGAGGCCCTTTCGACGCTCGATCCAGCAGACTTTGTACCCCAGCTCTCTAGCGACGCCTATATCGTGGTACTGGCTCTGGGCAACATGCAGGATTTCATCTTGCTTGAAACCAAATGCCGATTGGCGCCCAAGATTGTAGAAAAAGAAGCGTGGATCCGGTTTTGGATACTGGGCGTCGTCAGCAGTGACGCTGTCGTGAAACGGGTTGCCGAGTTTGTTCGAATTGGCGCTGAAGCCGACACGATCATAATTGGTCATCGCGACCAGTCTAAAATGCCTACGCAATCGTCTGAGCGCTTCAGCGGAATCCTCGAATGCGGGAAAATCAAAAAAGTGGCTGTGGAATTTGTCACCCGCGGCGCTGTCGTCCGACAGTCCAAGTTCCTTCGCAGCGTAGAGATAAACGTCGCGCATGACCTCACTTGCGCGGCCTGGAAATTTCTCTCTTGCTTTCAGATAGGGCTGGAAAATCTGATCATCAGTCAGCGTCTTCGCAGCCTCTCCGCCTGCGGCGCGGAAACCATCCAGAATACCCTTCTCGAAGTCGATGCAGGTCCCGACGATATCAAAAGTCAGAACTTTAAAATTTTCGAAGGCCATGAAAATTGTCTCTCCTGTTCCGGGCAAAAGCCAGTTGTCTGGCTACATTGGGATACTTGAGACAAATCCATCAATTCCAAAAATAATCACCTCTGGGGTTACATTTTGTAATGTCACATATTCGACGGCTCCTTCCCTCGCTCAACGCACTCGTCGTCTTCGAAGCGGCAGTCCGATGCGGAACATTTGCAAACGCAGCACGGGAACTTGGGGTTACAAGTCCCGCAGTCAGCCGCACCATCGGGCGTCTGGAGCTTCATCTCGGAATGCAGCTCTTCAAGCGAACGCCGACGGGAGCAGAACTAACGGAACATGGAGGTGATCTTTTTGCGGAAGTTTCGAAGAGCTTTTCAAACATTGAACGTGTTTTGGCTGGACTAAGACAAAATGCGCAAACGAAGCGACGTACAGTGCGAATATCAGCCTCGGGGGCTTTCGCGACGCATTGGTTTATGCCACGGATGAACCAATTCCAGGCGCTGTTTCCTGATGTAGACATTCAGTGGCAACTGATCATTGGGCCGCTCGATTGTCCGGTTAACGACGCCGATATCGCGATGCGGTTCGATCCCAACGTGGATGACCGGTATCGAATTTTTCCACTCATGCCAGAGCTTCTGTTGCCTGTGCGATCTCCTGCTTTGGATTTCAGTTCGACACAGTCCCAATCGGGTTTGAACCAGGTGATTACTCTTAGCGGGTCGCAGTTCAGATGGGCAGATTTGTATTCTGTTGATGCACTGAAAGAGATAGCCCGGGAACTTCAATTCTCGGACTACAATGTCGTTGTACAGGCCGCGCTGATGGGACAAGGCAACGCTATCGGCTGGTTAAGTGTGGTGTCAACCTTGCTGGCCAACGGCTCGCTCGTTCCATCGCATCCTGTTGTGGTTTCGACTGGCCGAAGGTGTAATCTAGTGACTTCAATCAAACCGGATGAATGGATCATTCGCGACATTTGCGACTGGATCATCGATGAATATCGACGGGATGTGAGAGAGATTAATAAAGCATACGAAGGACTGATCAACGAATTCTGAGATTTGCCGCCCGTAGCGGCAATCCAAACTTCGCTGTCGCATTGATCAAAAAGTAAATGGTCGCGGGTTTCTATCCGATGCGCGTATGATGTGCTCTTGACTGGCAATCAGGCAGGTTTTGTCGCAAACTTTTTACTCGTGCCAATCTATGCCCCAGTTAGGGTTCCGTTGCAAAAATTCGTTTGGGACGTAGCGTGTCTTATGTGCAGGCGCAATTATGCTACGAGCGCTGTGAATTGTTGTTTTAAGGGAAAGCGGTGCCGTTGAGGTGAAGATGCCTTGCTGCTTTCGCATCATGTGAACCAGTTCGATGCTGGCAAGAGTGATCCCGGCGGCTTGTTCGGATTTGAAAAAGAGCATGGATCGTATCCGACGTTTGACGCGGCGATGGTCCTGCTCGTCACCATTTCAGGTCTTTGCGGAGCTCGCAGCATAAGCGCGCGCAAAGATAAGGCGCACTTAACCAGCCCAAAACTTTGCGACAAAGCCGTTCCATTTGCGTGTGGCTTGACGCTTCTTCCGATTGAAACGCTCAAGCAGCACGGGGCCGAAATGCAGAACCGAGTGGTGCACCGTCGAATGGTCAATTGCAATGCCGCGCCCGGCAATTATCTCCTTCAAATCACGCAGGCTCAGGTTGTAAGTCAGATACCATCGAACACACAGAAGGATGACGGACTTATCGAAATGGCGGCCTTTGAACATCGAACAATCCAGTTTCTAGAAAGCTGAAAACCTATATCAGTGCTCGTTGACGAAACGTTTGCAACAGAACCGCAGAATTAACTTGCATACGTAAAACCCGCTTCGAATCCGGTTTGAAGGGGTATGGAAACATCGAAAGCGCACTGCGTTGTTAAGCCGACGCAATGCGCTTTCTCTTGCCCGATCGACTACTTCCCGATTTGTCTCGCAGCTTTTGCGATTACTTCCGCAACTTTCTCGGGTTGGGAGGCAAACACCGCGTGGCTTGCTTCGATCTCGGTCACATCGCTGCCAGCACGTTTTGCCATTTCGCGTTCGAGTTCGGGATTGATCGAACGATCCTGGGTCGCAACGACTGTCCAGCTCTTCTTTTCTTTCCAGGCTGGATCGCTGACCTTCGCCGAAAAAGTCGACTTGGAAGCGAAGACCTGAGACTTAGACAGGAACTTAACCTCAGCCTCTGGCAAATCGGCGGCGAAGTCCTTTCCGAACGCCTTCGGATCGAGGTAGAGAAATTTCCCGTCATTGGTTTCCTTGATGTTCGTTCCGGCAGGCGGCTTCGACCCCGAGAGCGATAACAGGCTTTCTCCCTTGTCAGGCTGGAAAGCTGCAACATAGATAAGGCCTTCAACCTTCGGATTGTGGCCTGCCTCGGTTATAACCATGCCGCCATAACTGTGACCGACAAGCAGTGTCGGCCCATCTTGTAGCTCGAGCACTCGATTGGTAGCAGCCACGTCGTCTTCCAACGAGGTGATTGGCTCCTGCACGATCGAGACGTTAAATCCCTGTTTTTCCAGAATTTCGGTTGTCTTGCGCCAGCTCGATCCGTCAGCGAGTGCTCCGTGGACGATGACGATGTTTCTCACATCGGCAGCTTGTGCCGCAAATGCAGTCACGCTGGTTGCTAAGACAAGCACAGCTATGGGAAGGAAGCGGTTTTTCATTGAATACTCCTGTTTTCTGAGGGGATAGGGAGAAGGCTTCAGCCAAAGGTAAAGGCGTAGGCTTCGGCACCAGGATCGAGAAACCTGATTACGAAATTATGGGCTTTCACATCGCCCGATTGACGGACGAGTTGATAGAGCCGGGTCGCCGTGACAGTCCCGTTGCCTTCGGCATCTGTGTCGGCACCGTGATCCACATCGGGAGCTTTGCCGTCCATGGTTACGTGAAAGCGGATCGGCTTGCCGGCAACTCCCGAACCCAGGACCAGATGAAGGTCCCGGGCCTGAAAATGATAAGCGATGGCACCATCCGGCTGGTCGAGGGTTGCCTGCTCAGCCCCGACGGTCCATCTGCCGGAAAGGCCCCATTGGTTAAGACCCAGTTGCCCGAAAGAGTAGTTTGAAGCTTTGTCGGCGCGCAGACGCTCGGGAGAAGCGAAGTTGTCGGCACGCTCATAACCGAGATAGGTTTCCACCGAGCGTATGTTTTGCAAATCCGGGCTTGCTTCCGCACCCTTAGTGGTGGGTACCACCGGAGCACTTGTAGCTTTCTCTCCGCCAGCCTCACGCAGCAGATCCTGAATGGCCTGCTCCGTCTCGCGATAATTGCCCTCGCCAAAATGATGGTAGCGAATCTGGCCTTTTGCATCGATGAGATAATGTGCAGGCCAGTAACTATTGTTGTAGGCGCGCCAGATTTGGAAATTACTGTCGATTGCGACCGGATAGCCGATCTTGAAGTCCCCGACGGCCTTTTTCACGTTATCGATCTTCTTTTCGAACGCGAATTCGGGAGTGTGTACGCCGATAACCACCAGGCCCTGTTCCTTGTATTTTTCCGCCCATGCGCGAACGTAAGGAATAGTGCGTATGCAGTTGATGCAGGAGTAGGTCCAAAAATCGATCAGCACGACCTTGCCCCTGAGTTGCTCCATGGTTAGCGGCTCGGAGTTCAGCCAATCTACCGCGCCATTGAGCGAGGGCGCGCGCGCCTCCACCGGCAGGTCGCTGCGGAACGGCTCGTCGGCTTTTGCGGCCGTGACTGGCGCGCCATTACTGGCTACCTTGAACGGCTTTGATGCATCCTGTCTGCGGTTCACTTTGTCCAAGACAGCCTGTTCGAACGAGGCCGTCTTCGCATAAGACAACTGTGCAAGCACACCGGTATCGAGGCCCAGCGCGATTGCTGCGACGCCGGCCAGCACAGCGACCCCGACTGCCTTGCGTATACCTTCGCTAAATCCGAGCGAACGCTTCATTGCAGCAAACAGTCTGCCGCCGACACTCAGGGCAACGGCAAGCGAGGTGGCGGCACCCGCCGCATAGGCCAGCAGTAGGAAGGTTGTCTGGAGATTTGCGCCCTGGAGAGCTGCGCCTGTCAGAACAAGTCCGAGTATCGGCCCGGCGCACGGTGCCCAGAGCAGACCCGTTGCAATGCCAAGTATGAATGAGCCCGCAATGGTCGGAACCTTGCCGGGTGTGGACGAGGCATTCAACAGTCGGTTGCCGAATTCGACGACCGGCTGGGTAACGATGCTTGCGACACGCGGCGAGACGAGACTTACACCGAAAACGGTGAGGAGGAGGATCGCCGCGAGGCGACCATAGCTGTTTGCGTCGATCGCCCAGCTGCCGCCGATTGCAGCAAGTGTCGCAACAAATGCAAATGTGGCTGCCATGCCGATAAGCATGGGCAGGGTACTGCGCATGAACGGTTGGGTGGCGCGGGCAAATACGAAGGGGAGGATAGGGAGGATGCAGGGACTGAATACGGTCAGCGCACCTCCAAGATAGGCTATAACAAGAAGCGTCATCATCGTTTCCTTTGGAACCGGGTTGCGGGTTCTGGACGGCGATGCGGCGCGACCAGCAACGAGGCCAGTCTGGAGAGGGTGCGTATCCCTGATGTGTCCGGTTTTCGCCCGAAATGTAACGCAATGTAGAAAATCCGGTCCGTCTCTACAGGACGCACAAAATGGGAACCGGGGCCTCGGAGTTTCCAAAGGGCACGAGAAACATTTGTATCTGAATGTATCAGGGCGCCTCTGTGCTACATCCGCTTTCAATCGATAAGTGGAAGGGACACATTGGGGATACATGCGGAGCGCTTTTTTCCGATCATAACTCAAGCAGATCGGAGAAACTCTATGTCGAAGACAACAGACGTCAACACTATCGATCACCAGCGCCGCCGCTTTTTCGGCATGGCGGCGGTTACTATAGCAGCCATGGAGCTTGGTCTGCCCCAGCTAGCCAACGCACAAGCCGCGGTATCGCAGATTGCAGCCAAAGCTCGGTCACATACGTCCTTCGCACCTCTCAAGCAGGTCGAGGCGGGGGTTCTCAATGTCGGTTACGCTGAGGCCGGTCCTTCCGATGGGCCGGTGGTAATGCTCCTGCACGGCTGGCCTTACGACATTTACAGCTATGTCGATGTCGCTCCCATCCTGGCGGATGCGGGCTATCGCGTTCTTATTCCTTATTTCCGCGGTTACGGCACGACGCGTTTCCTCTCCGAAATGACACCCCGTAACGGCCAGCAGGCAGCGCTCGCGGCTGATATGATAGCGTTCATGGATGCGCTGGGCATCGAAAAGGCAATTCTCGGCGGGTACGACTGGGGTGCAAGAACCGTCAACATCATGGCAGCTCTCTGGCCGGAGCGTTGTAAAGCAATGGTCTCCGTAAGCGGCTATCTTATCGGCAGTCAGGAGATCAATAGGAAGCCGTTGCCGCCGAAAGCTGAACTGTCATGGTGGTATCAGTATTATTTTGCCACCGAACGCGGGCGCTTAGGTTATGCGGCCAATACCCGCGATTTCGTCAAGCTCATCTGGGAGACGGCTTCGCCGACATGGAACTTCGATGATGCAACTTTCAATCGCTCTGCAGGCGCATTCGATAATCCCGACCATGTGGCGATCACCATTCATAACTATCGATGGCGTCTGGCACTTGCGGAGGGAGAAGCGAAATACGACGCTTACGAAAAGCAGTTAGCCGCTGGACCGGTCATCGCAATCCCGACGATAACGATGGAAGGTGACGCAAATGGCGCGCCTCATCCGGACCCGTCCGCCTATAGGCCAAAGTTCTCCGGAAAGTATGAGCACCGGACAATAACGGGCGGTATCGGTCACAATTTGCCGCAAGAGGCGCCGCAGGCTTTTGCAAAAGCCATTCTGGATGTGGCGAAACTCTGAAAGTTATTCGGCTGCTGCAAGGAAAAAGCTTTACTCGCAGCTGCCGATCACGGAACTAATAAAGACCTTGAGGGAAATATCTGAAAGAGCATCGATGGAGCATATCGATCATATTCTGGTAGTCGATGACGACCGCGAAATTCGTGAACTGGTCTCGAGCTATCTGAAAAAGAATGGCTTGCGGTCGACCGCCGTTGCCGACGGTCGCCAGATGCGCAGCTTTCTTGAAGCGAATGCGGTCGATCTGATCGTGCTCGACGTCATGATGCCGGGAGATGACGGGCTGGTGTTGTGTCGAGAGCTTCGCGCGGGCAAACACAAGTCAACGCCTGTGATCATGCTTACAGCGCGCGATGATGAAATGGATCGTATCATCGGTCTCGAGATGGGTGCCGACGACTACCTTCCAAAACCATTCGCCGCTCGTGAACTTCTTGCACGGATCAAGGCCGTTTTGCGCCGCACACGCATGCTGCCCCCGAATCTGCAGATCAGCGAAGCGGGACAATTGCTCACTTTCGGGAACTGGCGGCTCGATACGGTCGGCAGACACCTTCTTGACCAGGACGGCACGGAAATCGCACTGAGCGGCGCAGAATACCGGCTGCTGCGTGTTTTCATCGATCATCCGCTGCGTGTCCTCAACCGCGACCAACTTCTGAATCTCACACAGGGGCGCGATGCGGAACTGTTCGATCGCTCTATCGACCTTCTGGTCAGCCGCCTGCGCCAACGGCTCGGGGACGATGCGCGTGAACCGGTCTATATCAAGACTGTACGGGCGGAAGGCTATGTCTTGTCAGTCCCTGTCGAGATATTGGAGCAACGAACGTGAGCACATTCGATGGGGGAAACGGCCGTCTGAAATGGTGGCCGAAGACACTGCGTACGCGCCTCTTTCTCGTCCTGTTCGCTGGGCTGATCGTAGCCTATGGCTTGTCGTTTAGCATATTGTTCGCCGAACGCTATATATCGGCCAAGGCCGTCATGCTGGGAACCCTTGAAAGCGATCTTGCAACGTCGATTGCGGTGCTCGACCGTCTGCCGACCAATGAGAGAGCGAATTGGCTTGACCGGCTCAGCCGCGGCAACTACCGGCTGGTTCTAGGCCCAGGGGAGGCAGGAGTGCCGGATATGTCCGGGCGCGGCGCAGAGATCGCTGAAAGGATAGAAGAAGCGGCTGGTCACAAATTTCCGTTGCGGGTTGAATCGATACCGGGCGATGGCAAGCGCCTTCAGGCTCATCTGACATTGTCCGACGGGTCGCCGCTAACAATCGACGTAACACCAAGAGGTGTGATGCCGACAGCCGCGTGGCTTCCCTATGTATTTGCTCTGCAGATGACGCTGCTGATCCTTTGCGTGTGGTTTGCCGTGCGTCTGATCGTCCGCCCGTTGAGCGAACTGGCTGCCGCCGCCGAAGCGCTCGACCCGAAGAAAAATGAACCGCCCATGGCTGAGGTCGGACCAAGCGAAGTGGCGCACGCGGCGCGCGCATTCAATGCCATGCATGGGCGGATTGCCCATTATCTCGAAGAGCGGGTCCAGATTCTTGCCGCTATATCGCACGATCTGCAAACCCCTATCACACGGATGCGTTTGCGGGCCGACATGGCGGATGACACGACAGACAAGGAAAAGCTCGTCAGCGACCTGCGTGAGATCGAGCAATTGGTTCAAGACGGCATTGCCTATGCACGCAGCACGCATGGCAGTGGTGAAAAGCCATCGCGTATTGACTTATCTTCCTTTATCGACAGTATCGCCTATGACTATCAGGACACGGGTAAAGCGGTAACGGTGCAGGGCATTGTGCAGGGCACAACAACCACCAAGCCGCATGCCTTGCGGCGCATTCTCACCAATTTCATAGACAATGCCATCAAATACTCTGGTGCAGCCGAAATCAGCGTCGTGCGAAAAGAGGACGGCTATCTGGTCATTGCGGTTTTGGACCGCGGCCCCGGCATTCCCGAAGATAAACTGGAAGCGGCCATGCAGCCGTTCTTCCGCCTTGAGCAATCACGAAACAGGAATACAGGTGGAACTGGTCTTGGACTGGCCATTGCTCAGGAACTCGCGACCGTTATCGGCGGTTCCGTGCGGCTTTATAACCGCACCGACGGTGGTCTGGCGGCGGAAGTGAGATTCCACTGAGGCCCAGCGGGGCCAATTTATGCGCGGTTTTCTGTAAGCGAATATGTACAGTCAGACTGTGGCTACGTTTTGATACATTTCGAGTTACTTCGGAAACATCCCGGATACACTGAGACCCTAAAAGCCTTCTGGTCGACGGTTCGTGTCGACTGCGGCTTGGACCGCGACAAGCGAAAGAAGGAATGTTTCATGACAAAGATTGAACAGGTTCTCTATACGGGAAAGACGCACACCACGGGTGGGCGTGATGGCTTCACACGCAGCGAAGACGGGGCGCTCGACGTCAAGCTTTCACCACCCGGTAGCGGTAAGCCTGGAACCAATCCTGAACAGCTGTTCGCATCTGGCTGGTCGGCATGTTTCATCGGCGCCATGACCAAGGCCGCTGGCAAGCGACAGCTTCGTCTGCCAGCCGACACGGCGGTCGATGCCGAGGTCGATCTCGGAATGACAGACGGAGAATATTTCCTGCAGGCACGTCTCAAAGTGAGCTTGCCGGGACTTGAGCCGCAGATTGCCCGGGCGATCATTGGGGATGCTCACGAGACCTGCCCTTATTCGAAAGCAACACGTGGAAACATTGCAGTCGAACTGGATCTCACCTGAGTTCCGGTTCGCAATAACGGAGGTTGAGATGAAGATTTTCATTATTACAGTATTGGCTTTCGCAACGCTTGCCGCTGCGTGCCCCTACGATCTCACATCTCAAGAGCCGTCTCCTCTTGCCGGTCTGCTCGCAATGACAGTCGGTCCGGATAAGCTCTGACGATTACAGGACTCATCGGCGCCGGCTTCCGGCGCTGATGATATCCATATGGCAGGACAAACGAACGTCAAGGTATGAGCAGGAGCTTGCCGGTTGTAACCCGGCTCACCATATCAGTTTCGGTACTTCGCACACTTTAATGCGAACGAAACGCGCAGCGCACGCCAATTGCGCGTTTAGCTATGAGATTTCCCAAGGAGAGAAGCTCGGATCAATTCTCTTTTGCTATGAGCTTCCGAAGCGGGGGAGGCGGCTATCGATGAGTTCAGAACCTGGTTCGTTTGTTGTCCGAAGGCGGACAGACACTCCTGAGCATTTAGTCTGTCAGCGTCTGAAATGGGCTCGACAGGGTTTCCATCGAGGTCATGACGCATCGCGTCTACCTGGCTGCAGCTGAGATAATAGCGTTTCGAATGAACATACGCGCCGATAGCGCAACGAAGGGTAGTGACGCTTGCATCCGGCTTGAGGAGAGGAGAAACCTGCTGAAAAAAACCGATCGTAACCGGACGGATCGGATCACCGATCTCAGTGGGTAAAACGTCCAAAGGCCGTACCAGCAAGCTTTCGATTGCCTTGGATCTGCGAAGATCCTTTTCTGTGGCGACGGGCGGCTTTGAGACAGTAGGCGCGCTCATATTCATTCTCATTCATTCCAAAAATATGTGCTCGTCAATATGAACCTGACATCAGCATTTGCTTTTACCGGATCGTCCATTGTGCTGAGGAAGCGGCGTAATTGGGCTTCAGTTCTTCGTTTACTGGCGGTACGGGAAACCACATGTCGCCGAATTTGCATACTCAGTTCAATTCGGTAAGCATGTCGTCGTAAAGCTTGCAGGCGCCTTCAAGATCGGTCGCAGTCTGAGCTTGAGCCTTACATTTCGCTTCCTGAGCGTAAAATAATTTAAATATATGAGTAAATTAATTGCAATTAAACGTCGTTGACGGGAGAAATATTTTCATCTTTACTGAAGTAAGCTTGGCGATTTCGACAATTATTGTTATTGTCCTAGGAGGTTGCAGACGTGATCGAACGTCCTGAAGATGCGCGTGCTTCTGATCCGCAGTCTAGCCACGATGTCGATCGAATCTGGGATATACCAGAGAAAGCCTGCTCTGGTTCACCCTTTGTCGCCTCCCATGTCGCGATTGGCGGAGCCGCTACCGACGTTGATGACCTGATCCAAGGTGGACCTGGCGCTGATTGGTTATGGGGTGGCGGTGGCGCTGATATGCTCTTGGGTGGCGAGGGCGATGACTACCTTGACGGTGGAACCGGCAATGACTTCCTGGATGGCGGTGCTGGCCGCGACTCGCTGAATGATGGCGTCGGGGACGATATACTCCTTGGCGGCGATGGAGGGGATGTCCTGTACAGCTATGGCGGTGACGACTATCTCGATGGCGGCAACGGAAACGATCGGCTTGCCAGTTTTGGAGGCAATGACGTCATCCGGGGCGGCGACGGGGACGATTGGATCGATGCGTCCCGAGACTGTTTCGTGGATGGTGGCGCGGGCTACGATATATTGGCGATCGAGTTTGGTAACTCGGAGACCCCGATCGTTTTTGATGCGGCGAGCAGAACGACCGCGACTGGGCTCACCTTCCTCAATATTGAAGGCATCTCCGCTCATGTGGCCGGCGATCAGGACAACCAGCTTCTTGGTTCCGATGCGAATGAGGCGTTCTTTTCGTCATCCTCTGGTAATGACGTGCTTGACGGGGGGAGCGGAAACGATACGCTCGTCGATCAGGGCATTTTGGAGGGCAGCGGAGACGATCGCCTTTTCGGTGGCGAAGGTAACGACAGGCTTCAGAATGATGGTGGGGGCGGTTCGGATGAGCTCACTGGCGGTCCTGGTGCTGATACCTTCTCCTGGTTCCTGATTCCACCATCTGGCGAAGGCGTTGATCGTATTCTCGACTTTGATGGTGCAAGCGGCGACAAGATCGAGTTTTCCGAAACCGCGCAAGGGGTTACAGGTATAGACGACTTTGACGCTTTCCTTGCGGCATCACACAACGTGGAAAACGGTGTCTACATCTCCTTCAATGGCAATGATGATTTCGGCATCCTCGTCGAGAATGTGTCGCTCGCGGACCTGTCGTCAAGCGACATTGTGTTTGACGTTGGCGGTGCGTAGTGAAAAGAGAAACGCTGTTGTTGACCAATCCCTCGATGATTGGCTCGGTTGCAAAAACCCGAGTTGGTTAGAAAGGAGTGGGTTTCGTGGACGCCAAGCAGTCTGACCTTTCTTGGCAATCAAGGCGACCGCTTCCAGCTGTGCTTGGTCCAATGCCGAAGTCTCGTTCAGCATTCCGTTCTATTAACAGCAAAGTCTGAACAGACCGCGTTCTAGACTGGCAATCCAGAAAAACAGTGCCGCGATCTAAACTAAGAGGCTTCCCGCATCACTTCGCTCTCGTAAGTATCCCTCGAGCTCGTTCGAACATTGGTGCATCGATCATCAGGCCATCAACCTGCGCAACTGCGCCTCCTGCTTCCCTTTCTACGGCCAGAACACGCCTTGCCCAGTCGATTTCCTGTTGTGTAGGGCGAAACGCTGTTCGTATGGCTTCGATCTGCGCAGGATGAATTGCCAACTTGCCGCCAAAGCCCATAGCAGCGGCATGGTTGCTGTCAGATGCAAGCAGGGCAACATCGTTAATAGCGACAGTTACTCCATCGAGTGGGGCTGGCAGTCCATGTACGCGCGAATAAAGGACCACGTTTCCTCTTGCCATTGAGAGGGCTTCTCTTTGGTGAGCCGCACCGATATCCAGCGCATAGTCAACCGACCCAAAGGCGATCTGCACGAGGTTCGACGACACGCTGAGTTGGCTAAGATGCGCAATGCCGCGTGCGGTTTCAACCAATGCAATGATAGGCATGGTTGAATCAATTGTCTTGGCAACATGGTCCAGATCGCTGGCGCTTTCCGTTTTCGGGAGCATGACACCTGAAATCGGGAGCTTGGAAGCAACAGCGAGATCGGCTTCATGCCAAGGTGTAGCCCTACCATTGACGCGAAGAAATACCGGGACTGAAATGCCGTCTATATGACCTGCAAGGTCTTCGCGAGCCCTGTCTTTTTCGTGAGGCGCAACCGAATCCTCAAGGTCAATGATGATTGCATCGGCTCCGCTCTCAGCAGCTTTGCGAAACCGGTCCGGGCGCGTGGCGGGCACGAACAATGGACATGTGAGAGGCTGGAAAGTCACCATGTTGCGATTGCCGTCATTGCTGTGACGTCCCCCGCTGTTATCGTGGCAAGTTCCAGGCCGTTCTCGGTTTTCCATGCCCGAGCTCGAAGCGTTTGCGTACCGCATGCAGCGCTTACACCTCGGAAGGCAAAGCGCCGAGGGGTGCTGCCTCCCACTGCTATCGACAAGTTCAGCAATACCGTGGCCTGAAGCGGGCCGTGGATAACCAATCCGGGGTAAAATTCGACATCACGGGCATAGGCTTCGTCGTAGTGGATACGGTGCCCATTGAAGGTCAGCGCTGAGTAGCGAAACAGCAAAACGGGGTCGACGGTGATCGACCATTCAGCGTCTGCATCGCCACGTGCGTCGGGATGAGCGGGCGCAGTAGGTGCGGTGGCAGCCGCACGGTAGACGATATCATGTCGCTCACGCATTGCCGTGCCACGTTCCGTGTTGATTTCGTGGTGGACTGTCACGAAGCACAGTGTGCCGCTTCGACCGGTCTTCGTCTGGACATCGCCGATCCGCGAAACCCGCGTCACCTCATCTCTCTCGCGAAGCGGGGCGATGAACTCGATCTCCCCTCCTGCCCACATGCGGCGAGGTAGGGGAACAGGTGGTAGGAAACCACCCTTGGCAGGATGGCCGTCTGGCCCTAGCCCCACTGCCTCAACAGCGTGTGGCGACAAGCACCAATGTATGCCAGCCGGCGCTGCGCCGATTTCGGTAAGATGGGGAGAAAGTGAGGCCCTAAACCGGTCCAGAAGACGAGGGGTTAGCGTTTCGGAAGGCGACGTCTCGATCCGGCCGATCCAGGCGGAGAAATCGGGTTGTTCCGTCATCATTCTCTTTCCAATCTTACTTAGCGATCATCGTTCAGCCCGCGCTCTGAAGGAGAATTCAGCGCGAACCGTAGCCGTTGCCGTACCAAGCCCAGGAACCGGACCGGGCTGGAAACGCCGATCTCGGCCTGCGGGACGTGGTACGGATGCCATCTGTCCGTCCGGTAAAGTAATCTCCACGGTATGAAGCGCAGGGTGTGAACCAAGGTCGCGCACCTCTGAATAGCGCCCCCAAGCCACGCCAGCAGTTTCAAGCCGGGTAATCGCATCGGCAACGTTGAGGCCGGTGAATACCGGTTCCAGCTCCTGATCGACGGCGGCGCGGTTAGCCACGCGCAACGCATTCGTCGCGTAGGCGGGATCCTCACCAAGCTCCGGGCGCCGGACCACATCCGTGCAGAGATTTCTCCATTCCCGGTTAGTCTGCACAGCGATGATTACCACGCCGTCCCGACAGGTAAAGGGACGGTAAGGATAGATCGTCGCGTGTGACAGACCATAGCGGCCGGTTTCCTTTCCGGCATAGCGGTGGTGCAGGAGCGGTACGGCCATCCAGTCAGCCATCGCGTCAAACATAGCAATCTCGATCTGCTGTCCGCGGCCAGTCCGTCCACGCTCTATCAATGCTTCCAAAATGGCGGCATGGGCATTCATACCAGTCGCGATGTCGGCGGCAGATACACCAATTTTGGAGGGTGTGTCCGGCGTGCCGGTCACGGCGCAGATGCCGCTTTCGGCCTGCACCAACATGTCGTAAGCGCGCATAGGTGCATAGCACGTGTCCTGCCCGTAACCGTTGATCGATACGGCAATCAGACGAGGAAAACGCTTTTCGATGACTTCGGAAGACAGTCCCAGGCGGGAGAGCGCCCCGGGGACCAGATTCTGGACCAAGACGTCAGCACGTTCTAGCATGGAAAACAGAATGTCGAGGTCGGTCTGATCCTTGAGGTCAAGCACCGCGCTTTCCTTGCCCCGGTTCAACCAGGCGAAATATGCCGAAGTCCCGTGGACCGTTGAATCGTAGTTGCGGGCGGTTTCGCCACCCTCGCGCTCGACTTTGATGACACGTGCGCCAGCGTCGGCTAGTCGCACTGTGCAGAGCGGTGCTGCGACTGCCTGCTCAATGGCAACCACCAGAATTCCGGAAAGAGCGCCCTCAGACATTGCGTTGTTGTCCCGAACGAGCGAGCACTCCGGGCTTCAGTCGCTCGTTCTGCCCATAGTCATCTGCCGGATGGAAGAACAGACGAGGGGTCTGCTCGATGGTTTCAAGCCGGTGCCGATAGGCAGACAATTGCTTGACCCGCGTCGCCTCATCTTCACGCGCAGGCATATAGGCGAGATAGGGCGGCAGAACGTCGAAACCAGTATAGCGCAGCAGCCCGTTATGAATCGGCCAAAACACAGTGAGTATATCGCCGTCGATTCCATCCGGCGCATAAGTGTCGGCTGACGTACCCGTTGTGGCAGCAAGCATCGCGAGTTTGCCCTTGAACATGCCCGTGTCATATTTGCGACCGGGCAAGTAAGCAAAGCCGCGCGCGAACACACGGTCCGCCCATCCTTTCAGGATCGCTGGCATGCTGAACCACCAGACCGGAAACTGGAAAATTACGAAATCGGCTCGTATCAGTTTTTCCTGCTCGCCGGCGATATCGTTCGCGATCGTGCCGTTCTCCATCGCTACCGTCTGTTCACGCGCGAGGCTGAAGCGCGAGGGTTCCGAGCGTGGACCGTCTATATCGCCCGGCCCGGCGACGGCGTTCCAGTCCATGGCATAGAGATCGGACACTTCGACCGAATGCCCCTGTGCCTTCAGCGTTTCAACTGCAACATCGCGCATAGCTCCGTTGAAGGAGTTCGGTTCAGGGTGGGCATAGACAATCAAGACGTTCATTGAAAACCTCAGTAAGAGCGCGGCAGACCCAGCACATGCTCGGCGATATAGGACAGGATGAGATTGGTCGAAATCGGCGCAACCTGATAGAGGCGCGTTTCGCGGAACTTGCGTTCAACGTCGTACTCCTCTGCAAAGCCGAAACCGCCAAACGTCTGCACAGTGGCATTGGCCGCCTCGAAGCTGGCATCGGCGGCCAGCATCTTGGCCATGTTCGCTTCTGCGCCGGGGTTATGGCCTGCCTCATAGAGGGAGAGGGCCTCGCGGATCATCAGTTCCGCTGCCCGCATGTTCGCGTAGGCTTTGGCGATTGGAAACTGGATTCCCTGGTTCTTTCCGATGGGACGGTCGAAGACCGTGCGTTCCTTGGCATAGGACACTGCTTTTTCAATGAACCATTTCGCGTCGCCCACGCATTCGGCGGCAATGAGAATGCGCTCGGCGTTCATGCCGGAAAGTATGTACCGGAAGCCTTTTCCTTCCTCGCCGATCAAGTTCTTTGCTGGGACACGCAAGTTGTCGAAGAACACTTCCGTGGTCGCATGGTTCATCATGGTGCGGATTGGCCGGATGGTCAGGCCGTTGCCCTTGGCCTCACGCATATCGACGAGGAGAACCGACAGTCCGTCCGTCTTCTTCATGCCATCTGTGCGCGGTGTGGTTCGGGCAAGCAGAAGCATCAGATCAGAGTGCTCAGCCCGGCTCGTCCAGATTTTCTGTCCGTTGACGATGTAATGATCGCCCTCCAGGCGTGCGGTCGTTTTCAATGCACCGGTATCGGTGCCACTAGTCGGCTCGGTCACACCGAAGGCCTGGAGGCGCAGTTCTCCGCTGGCAATTTTGGGGAGATACTCGTGTTTCTGCTCGTCCGAACCGTGGCGCAGCAGGGTGCCCATCGTATACATCTGGGCATGGCAGGCGCCGCCGTTGCACCCGGCGCGCTGCATTTCCTCAAGAACAGCCGCGGCGGCTGAGAGTGGGAGGCCAGCGCCACCGAATTCCTCCGGGATCAGAACCGACAGCCAGCCGGCTTCTGTCAACGCGTCGACGAACTCCTGCGGATAGGCCATGTCGCGATCGAGCTTACGCCAGTACTCGCCGGGAAACTTCGCACAGAGCTTTGCCACGGCGTCACGGATATCGGAATATTTCTCGACGGCGTCGGTCACTGTACTCACTCCTCTGGCTGTGTGCTTATGATGCTTGCCAGAGACGAGGCATGCCGACAACGACCAGTCTTATAGATCAGCTATAAGGAAATTCTATCGCTCGAACTCCAGGCTTACTCGTCGGCCATTAGGGCAGCCTTTTTCACCCGAGACAGGGCTCCCGTTTCGTCAGCTTCTGGAGGCAATTGGCCGGGCCAGACACCCTGCCTGACCATTTGCCTGACATTCGAAGCGATGATCTCGCCTGCGAACCGCGCAAGTCTGGGTACGGGTCTATCCGTCGGATAGGAGAGAATAAGCCGGCGCACTGGGACAGGATTTCGCAGGGGGGCGGCGCAAAGTTGCCCGGCAGCAAGGTCTTTGTGAATTGGCGCCAAGGGAAGGATTGTTGAGCCATGTCCGCTCCGGACCAATGATTTCAACGTCGAATAACTGTCGGCCTCGACTGGTACATGCAGAGCAAAGCCGCAATCGTCTGCGCATTTATCAAGGATCACGCGCAAGCCGTGCCCCTTGCTTGGTAACAGAAGGCGCGTATTTTCCACGTCTGCGAACTCTACCGCGACTTCCTGAGACAATCCCGATCCTGGCGGACCGATGAGAAAAAGAACCTCTTCCAACAGGGGCTGAACACGCAGGGTCCGCGCTGACTTGGGATCGTAGAGGATTGCCGCATCTATTTCGCCACGGTGCATCCAGTCCAGAAGATATCCGAAATAGGCGCTGACAATTCGCAATGTCGCGTCGGGGTGACTGCTGCGAAACGCAGCGACGAGCGGCTCAGACAGGATGTCAGCCACCGTGGGGGGCATTCCGATGGAAACGTGTCCTCGAAGGGGGGCATTCTCATTGGATACTGACGCCCGGATCTCATCGAGCTCGACCATTACCCGCAAAGCGTGACGCAGGACATCCTGCCCCTGGTCGGTGACGATCATGCCTCGACCGTGACGGTCGAACAGACGGACCCCAAGTTCTTCCTCAAGCAGCCTGATCTGCCGGCTGAGCGCAGGCTGGGCAATGTGCAACCGGTCGGCTGCCTTGGACAGACTGCCGAGTTCGGCGACGTGGATGAGCGTTCTGAGCTGAGATAATTCCATGCTATACAATACCGCTATATCTGTTCATGAAAAAGGGTCGATGTAGATAATCTTCGGCAAGGCTATACGGTAAATATCAAGCCACGCCGGGAGACCTGCAATGACTGTCGCTGAGGCGATCCCCATGAAAGAACGAAACAGAGATTTGGCCAAGAATTGGCCGATTGCTCTTTATCAAGTGTTGAAGGACGCGGGTGTCCGCCAGATGTCCTATGTGCCGGATGCCGGTCACTCTACGCTGATTCGGCTGTTCGGCGAGGACAGGGATGTGACGACCAATGTCCTGACGACCGAGGAGGAAGGGATCGCGATCGCGACAGGCGCTTGGCTCGGCGGCCAGCGTTCGGTGGTGCTAATGCAGTCGTCCGGTGTGGGCAACTGCATTAACATGCTGTCGCTTCCAGTGCAGACCCGCACACCGCTCTTGATGCTCGTGACGATGCGCGGCGAATGGGCGGAATTCAATCCATGGCAGGTGCCGATGGGGCGAGCGACGGAAGCCTCGCTCAAGGCGATCGGTGTGACCGTCCTGCGTGCGGAAACGGGCGAGGCTCTGGTGGAGGTCGTTGAACAGGCGGCTAGTATGGCCTTTGATGCCGACCAGCAGATTGCGGTGCTGATAGGCCAACGCCTGCTTGGCAAGAAGAAGTGGTGAGATCTATGACGCAAGAAGTGATGGATCGCCGCGCGGCGGTGAACAAGCTTTTGGCAGCGCGCGACGGGGCGCTGGTGGTGACCGGTCTTGGCTCGCCCAGCTATGATGTGCACGCCGCCGGGGACGTAGATAGCAATTACTATCTCTGGGGTGCGATGGGCGGTGCGGCTCTGACCGGCCTTGGCTTGGCACAGGCTCAACGCGACAAGCGAGTGATTGTCATTACCGGCGACGGGGAGATGTTGATGGCCTTTGGTGCGCTGGCCACGATCTCCGTAGCAAAGCCGGCCAATCTCGACATCATTGTACTGGATAACGAGCATTTTGGGGAAACCGGAATGCAATCCAGCCATACCGGACGGGGCATCACATTTGACAAAATTGCCGCTTCTGCAGGGTTTGCGGATACGGCCGAGTTACGCAGTCTGGATGAAGTCGATGGACTGGTCGAGCGTTTGGCCAAGCCCGCCAAAGGTCCGCGACTGTTTGTCCTCAAGATCAAGGCGGAAAATCTGCCGCGCTCATTGCCGCCGCGCGATGCGACATTCGTCAAAAATCGCTTTCGCGCCCATCTGGGTTTTGCAAACTGCTGAGGCAATTCTGGAGAGGGCAGTTGATGACGACTGCCCTCCCATCGTTTTTTGGAAACGGCGGGAAGGGCCGTAAGAGGAGAGACGACATGGCACTACAGCAGTTTCACAATACGATCGGCGGTCGGCTCCAGCCTGTGCGCGATACGTTCGAAACTTTCGATCCCTTCACCGGCAAGCCGTGGGGGCTGATCCCATTGGATGGGCCCGTCGAAGTTGAGGCTGCCGTTGCTGCGGCCAAATCAGCATTCCGATCCCCGGTTTGGGCTGGCCTGACGGCGAGCGCGCGTGGAAAACTGCTGGTGCGACTGGCAGACCTGATTGCGGAAAACGCAACGCGCCTAGCGGCACTCGAAACACGCGACAACGGCAAGCTCATTGTCGAGATGGAAGCGCAGTTGCGCTACATTCCCGAATGGTTCCGCTACTTTGGTGGGCTGGCCGACAAGATCGAAGGCGCGGTCTTGCCGATCGACAAGGCGGGAATGTTCGCCTTCACCCGGCGCGAACCTATCGGCGTCGTTGCGGCGATCGTGCCGTGGAATTCACCGCTGATGTTGCTCACATGGAAGCTGGCGCCATTACTGACCGCCGGCAATACCGTGGTGATCAAGCCCTCGGAACATACCTCTGCTTCCGCATTGGAGTTCGTCAAGCTGTTTGAGCAGGCAGGCTTTCCGCCTGGCGTCGTCAATACAGTCACGGGCATGCCAGTGGATGTCGGCGTGCCGTTGGTCAATCATCCCGATGTGTCGAAAATAGCGTTCACTGGCGGCGAGCCGGGCGGCATTGCCGTCTATCGTGCTGCTGCGGATGGCCTCAAGACTGTCACGCTCGAACTCGGCGGCAAATCCGCCAACATCGTCTTTGCTGACGCCAATATCGACAATGCAGTGAATGGCGCGATCTCGGGCATCTTCGCGGCCTCGGGCCAGACCTGTATCGCCGGTTCGCGCCTGCTCGTTCAGCGCGCGGTCCATGACCGCGTGGTCGAGGGCGTGGTCAAGCTGGCCGGAACGGCGCGTCTCGGCAATCCTGCCGATAAGACAACGCAGGTTGGTCCCATTACCACTCAGGCACAGCGTTCCAAGGTTCTGTCTTACTTCGATATCGCTCGCGGTGAAGGTGCCGAAGCCGTACTTGGCGGCAAGGCGCCGGATGCGGAAGAACTTAGTACCGGATGGTTCGTTGAACCTACGATTTTCTGCGGCGTCAACAACCAGATGCGCATCGCGCGCGAGGAAGTGTTTGGACCGGTTCTGTCTATCATTCCATTCGATGATGAAGAGGAGGCCTACGCCATCGCCAATGATAGTCCCTATGGGTTGGCGGCGGGTCTGTGGACCGGCGACATCGCGCGCGCTATTCGTGGCAGCGCGGCGCTTGAGGCGGGCACGGTCTGGATTAATTCCTATCGCGCGGTGAGCTATATGGCGCCATTCGGGGGTTACAAGCGAAGCGGCGTCGGACGCGAAAGCGGACAGGAGGCTATCAATGCATATCTACAAACCAAGACGGTCTGGATCGATACCGCTGGTGCAGTCGCTAACCCTTTCGTGATCCGCTGAGATGGCTATGACTGATACTAAAAAGGCAAGGATTGTTATCGTCGGTGGCGCAATCATGGGGAGCTTCGCAGCGTGGTTCCTTCGTCGCGAAGGATTTGCAGGCGAAATTACGGTGGTCGAGAAGGACCCGACCTATCAGTTCTGTTCTACAGCACTGTCGGCAGCGTCAATCCGCACGCAGTTTGGTACACCGGTCAACATCTACATGAGCCTGTTCGGCGTGGATTTCTTCCGCCGCATCAAGGAGACCTTCGGTGCTTCCGCGGACATCGGTTATGTAGAAAACGGCTACCTGATCCTTGGCGGGCCGGAAACGATAGAGGCCCGCCGCATAGCCGCAGAAATGCAGCGCGCGGAAGGGGCCGATGTCATCGCCCTGACGCCAGAAGAGGTTGTTGCTCGCTTTCCCTATTTGTCGGTAGAAGACATTGGCGTCGGAACTTTCGGGGTGAGCGGTGAAGGATGGTTCGATGCCTGGTCGCTTCTTTCCTTGGTGCGCGGTGCGGCAAAGGATTTGGGCGTACGATATGTCTCCGCTCGCGCCGACGGCTTCGACATTGAGGGCACGCGCATAAGCGGCGTTCGGTTGAGCGATGGCATGGTTCTTCCCTGCGACTGGTGCGTTATGGCGGCAGGAGCGGCTTCGGGAGCTTTGATGACGGCGCTCGGCCAGCCGTTGCCTGTTACACCACGAAAGCGCACCGTGTTTTCCTTCCGCGTACCTCTGAAGGCTGCGAACTTTCCGATGCTGTTCGACTCCTCGGGCATCTGGATCCGTCCGGAAGGGGAGGGTTTCATTGGCGGCATCCAGCCGCCCTTAGACCGCGACCATGATGCAACAGGCGATTTCGAGCCGCATCACGAACTGATGGAAGAGATCTTCTGGCCAGCGCTCGCAGCGCGCATTCCTGCCATGGAGCAGTTGCGACTGGATCGGTCCTGGGCGGGCCATTACGAGATCAATGCGCTCGATCACAACGGCGTCGTCGGCCTGCATGACGAGATATCCAATCTTGTCTTTTCGACCGGTTTTTCGGGCCACGGCGTCATGCATGCGCCCGCAGCCGGGCGGGGTGTGGCGGAGCTTATCGTAAATGGTGCCTATACCAGCCTCGATTTGTCGCCATTGGGATATCATAGGATTCGCGCGGGCCAGCCGATGCCCGAAAGCATCATCTACTGAAGGAGATTGCCATGAGGTTTGGGGGAAAAGTCGTTGTTATCACGGGTGCTGCGCAGGGAATTGGTCGGGCCACGGCTGAACGCTTCCTCTCGGAAGGCGCCAATGTGGTTATCTCGGATGTTAACGAAGAACGCCTCAAGGTAACGGCGCAAGCAATCGGAACACCTGAAACGCTGCTGTCTGTGATCGCAGATGTAAGCCGCAAGGATCAGGTTGATGCGCTGATCGCCAAGGCGGTCGAGCGGTTTGGTCGGCTTGACGTCATGGTGAACAATGCCGGCATTTGTCCTATCGTACCGTTCCTTGATGTGACCGAGGAAACGTATGACCAGGTGCTCGACGTCAACTTGAAGGGCGCGTTTTTCGGCACCCAGGCCGCTGGTCGCCAGATGATCGCGCAAGGCGGTGGAGGTGTCATCATCATCATGTCATCGATTAATTCGGGCCTCGCTAACCCCAATGTTGCACCCTACGCAATCTCCAAGGGCGGCATGAACCAGATCACGAGCACTGCGGCTGTCGCTTTCGCGCCGCATAACATCCGCGTGGCGGGTGTCGGGCCGGGTACGATTATGAGCGAGATGGTCGCGGGCGATTTCGTCAACAGCGCTGGTCACAAGGCGATCATGATGCGCACCCCAATGGGCCGATATGGCGAACCGAAGGAAATCGCCTCAGTCGTCGCGTTCCTTGCCAGCGACGATGCATCGTTCATCACCGGTGAGACCGTCTATCCCGACGGTGGCCGGCGTGTGCTCAACTACATCATGCCTCTGGCGGAGAATTGATCATGAACCCTGTATTCGAGAAGCTGCATCATATCTGTCTCGTCGTCCACGACATAGACAAGACACAGGCCTATTACGAGTCGATTGGTGTCGGGCCATGGATCGCCTATCCGCCATTGATGGAATATACCGACCTCCACGTGCCCAATCCCGTTGCCTTCGGTAAGATGCAGTATCGTATCTGTAATCTCCCCAACATCCAGTTACAGCTTTGCCAACCAAGCGAGGATCCGTGCCCGCAGCGCACCTTCCTAGAAGAGAAAGGCGAAGGCGTCTTCCATCTCGGTTTCGAGGTGCCGGATGCGGACGCGGCGGAATCGGAGGCCGGAATTCCGGTCAAAATGTCGGGACGCCGCGAGAACCGCACGGGCTTCACCTATTTTGATACGGCGGACGTTGGCGGCGTCGTACTACTGACGCGCTCGACCAACAGGCCCGGTACATGAAATGAAGATAGACCTGAATTCCGATCTTGGTGAGGGTTTCGGCCCATGGACCATGGGCGACGACACGGCAATGCTTGATGTGGTCACCTCGGCCAATATCGCCTGTGGCGGTCACGCCAGCGATCCAGAAACCATGTTTACCGCGCTGCGGCAGGCGACAGCTCGTGGCGTGGTCATCGGTGCGCACCCCGGTTATGCAGATCGCGAAGGGTTTGGTCGACGGGTAATCCCGATGGAGCGGGGCGAGATCGGGCGCATGGTCGCGGCGCAGGTCGGCAGCCTTCAAGGGGTTGCAGCGCTCGCCGCGGCGGAGGTGCGCTATGTGAAACCTCACGGTGCTCTGGGTAATCTTGCTGCGGATGATCGGGCGGTTGCCGAGGCCATCGTCACGGCAGTCGCGGCTTTGCCGGGAAAGCTGGCAATCCTTGCCATATCGGGAACCGAACTGGAGCTGGCTGCGAGGATGGCCGGGCTGGAGGTGTTTTCTGAGATCTTCGCCGACAGGGCCTATATGCCGAACGGACGTCTGGTTCCCCGCTCTCGCGGTGGCGCCGTCTTGTACGATGCTGACGCGGCTGCTGAACGGCTTGTCCGTTTTCTAGACACTGGTCGGATGCCGACGATTGAGGGCGAACCAATCGCACTCGCGGCGCAGTCGATCTGTGTTCACGGCGATACGGCAGGCGCGCTTGCCATGGCACAGACAATCCGAGCAAGACTTGAAAAAGCTGGCGTTTCGGTCGCGGCTTTCCTGAATGGTGAGATGGAATAAAGACAATGGCCAAAGGATATTTGTTTGCCCGGTCCATTGTTGCCAATGCGGTTGCGCTTCACCGGGGAGCTGCTTGACGTGCACGACGTTTCCGGTTTCGAGCGCTCCTATCCCTTCTACAGTCACATCGCCGAACACAGCCTGCTTGTCGAGTTTGGCGACCGGATCGACCACGATATTCATGACGCGGTTCTGCGGCTCGACAACGCGCTGGCGGCGGAACCGTTTGACGGGTTTCTCGAAGCCGTTCCGGCTTACGCCGGAATTCTCATTCGCTTCGATCCGCTATTGATCGATCATGCGGTGGCGGAACGCGCGACGCGACATTTGCTTGGGCGCGCCAACGTCGGTGCTGCAAAACCCGCGTTCCGCGAAGTTCTCGTCTGTTACGACGATGATTTGTCACCTGATCTCGATGTTGTCGCGGATATGAGTGGTCTTGGGCGAGACGCGGTGATCGCTGCGCATCTGGCAGGGCGATACGATGTCTTCATGTATGGCTTTGCACCAGGTTATGCCTATCTTGCCGGTGTTCCAGAGACGATCCATCTGCCGCGCAAGCCAGCGGCTGTGCGCGGGGTTGCAGCGGGCAGCGTGCTGATCGCGGGTCCGCAATGCCTGGTCTCGACGATCACTATGCCGACCGGCTGGTGGATCATCGGCCGCTCTTCCACCCGCATTCTGACCGGCAACGACGACAGGCCGTTCCTTTTCGATGTTGGAGACCAAGTTCGATTTCGCCGCATAAGCCGGGCGGAGTATGATGCGGGGACAGGCGCATGAGTGAGGCAGTCCTGTCCGTTAGCTTTGCTGGCCCACATGTTTCGGTGCAAGATGGCGGCCGTCCCGGCATGATGCGCTATGGCGTTCCCCGATCGGGACCTCTGGACCGCAATTCTTTTGTTGCTGCGAACGTGGCTCTCGGAAATGCGCCAGACGCGCCGGGCATTGAGATTTCCATGGGCGGGCTGACCCTGGAGTGCCTCACCGGCATCGTTAGCTTTGCCGTGGCTGGTGGCGGGTTCGTCGTTGAACATTCTGGACAAAAACGCGGATCCTGGAGCATCGCGACCTTGAAAGCGGGTGAAAAGCTGACCATCCGTCCCGGTCCATGGGGGAGCTGGAGCTATCTCGCGCTTGCTGGCAGGCTTGAGGTGTCGCAATGGCTGGGCAGCGCTGCGACCCATGCGATGTCGGGATTCGGTAGTGGACGTCTGACATCTGGTCAGCGATTGCATGTTCTGGACGCCGGCTGGCGCGAGGAGCACGAGGGTCCGATACCATGTCCAATTTCTGCCCGCCCTCCAAAGGAGGTGCGGGTGACAATGGGACCGCAACAGCGTTTCTTCAGTCCAGAAGCGATTGCAAGTTTTTTATCCGACGGCTGGCGGATGACGGATGCCTGGGATCGCATGGGCGTGCGTCTCGCGGGTCCGGCCATACCGCCGCAATCTACGCTCGACATGCCGTCGGAGCCGATCATGCGCGGCTCGGTGCAGGTCGCCGGAGATGGTGTGGCAACCGTGCTTCTGTCGGACCATCAGACCACCGGCGGTTACCCCAAGATTGCGACGGTTCTCGAATGCGACCTCGATGCATTTGTCCAGCTTCGGCCCCGCGAGCCTATACACTTCCGAGCGGTGACGCCTGCTGAAGCTGTGAACATTGCGCGCATGGCCGCAAGAGGAAATGAGATCTATCAACGGGCAATCTCAAAGGCGCGCGGCACTCTTGCACAGCGCCTGATGTCCGAGAACCTGATCGACGGCGTTGTAAAGGCCGATTGACCCTTCGCGATATCAAGTTGGTGTTGCTACGGCTCTCTTAGACATGGCCCGGCTCAGATAGTTTGAGCTGGGCTGAGAGATTGCACGCGACACTTGGTAGGACTGGCTCTGCGCCAATCTTTGAAATTGACTCCAGTACGGGCGCTCATTGGTCGTGAGCGAGGGAACGCTGTCGACCTATGTCGAAATACGCCTTGAGGGATACAATGTGGGTATAGCGCTTATCGCAGGATTATAGTTTTGCGAACGCTGTATCCCGGCGACATTACATTCAAGAAAAAGTAGCTGGAACGGCTTCAATAACAGAGGGGACGAGCGTCAGGCCAGTACCTGCGTATCATCCATACAGTTTTATCGCTCTTCGTTGAGAACGACAGCACGACTGATGACGCTCGTCATCGGGAGTGGAGCTGCGTGCGCAGCGGGTTACGCGGCACCACACCAAAGTGGGCCGATGAACAACAAGCAAAAGGGGACAAATATGAAATCGGTGATACGCTTCTTTTCAGCTGCTGCATTTTTGGGGGCGGCGATGCCCGCGCAGGCAGATGTTGTGATCGGCACTGTGCTGCCGCTTTCGGGTGTCAATGCCAGCGGCGGCGAGGATTTGCGACGCGGCATGGAGCTTGCGCTCAAGGAGATAAATGCCAAAGGCGGTGTTCTCGGCGAGCCGCTGCGGATCATCTATGAAGATTCAGGCAACAACCCGCAACGTGCGATTGATGCTGCACGCAAGCTCGTTTCCGTCGACAAGGTTGCGCTGGTAATTGGTGAATATTCTTCAGGGATCACAATTCCGCTCGGCCAGTATCTGGTTGGGGAGGGCTTCCCCCACATTAATGCTGTCTCGACTTCCGGTCTGGTGCGCAACATCGGCGCAACCTCCTTTTCGATGGTCGGCCTCGACAACGTCTCCACCAAGTTCGCTGCCGAGGACGTGCTTGCCCATGGCTGGAAGAAGGTTGCCCTGATGGCGATGAACAATGCGTTCGGACAAGGCATCGCCTCGAACTTCGAGCGTCAGTTCAAGGAAATGGGCGGCGAGATATCGACGACAATCATTTATACGTCGGGTCAGACGTCGTACAAACGCGAGCTACAGCAAGCTGAAACCTCGAAACCCGACGCATATGTGTTCACAGCTTATGGCGCGGATGGTGGTTTAATCGTTCAAGAGGCCTATGAACTGGGTCTTCGGGATGAAAAGCCGTGGTATTCGATCCAGATGACTATGCATGACGCGGACACGCCTGCCGAGTTCAAGGAAGGGCTCTTCGGTATGGACGTTGACTACACTGCAGCTGGTAACGACAGCTATCTCAAGTCCTATGAAGCTGCCTACGGTCAGGCCTTTGCATCGGCCTGGAGCGGCTATGCTCATGACACGATTCTGTTTGCAGCAGCGGCATTGAACAAGGCGGGCAGCACAGACCGCGCCGCCGTTATCGATGGTATCAGGAAGGTCGGGGCTGAAGGTATTTCGGGGGTCACCGGCGAGATCAAGCTGGACGATGATGGACAACGCGTCTGGCAACCCTATCAGAAGCTGGTGGTCAAGGACGGCAAACCGACCCGCGTCGAGTAACAGTGGTTCGGCCTGGACGGCGATCCGCCCGGGCCGACAGTGGCGGAAGGTTCGCATGATACAGTTTCTTTTCGATGTGCTGTTCAGGGCAGTGGATCTAGCCTTGATCGCTGTGGCGCTCAGCGCGGTTTATTCCTTGATCCGGTTTCCGAATGTTGCCTTGGTGCAATATGCAGTTGTTGGTGCATTTGTGGGTATGATGCTCCAAAAGATAGGTGTTCCTCTCATCCTCTCCATCATGGTTTCTGCGCTGCTGGTGGGGTTCCTCGCACAGATCTTCAACCAGCTGCTTTTTGAGCGCCTTTTGCGCCGCGACCCGGCTATCGCCCTGATTGGGTCTTTGGCCTTAAGCATGGTGCTTTCCGCGATCTTTCTGTTGGGCTTTGGTCCGGCGGCCCGGCGGTTTTCCGTTCCCGTTACCCCTGCCACCCGCTTCCTCGGCGTGCGTATCACCGAAATGCAATTCATCACCCTCGGTTTGACGGCGGTGATCCTCGTCGGCTTTGCTCTGCTTCTCTTCCGCACGCCACTGGGAAGGGAAATGCGCGCCGTATCGACCAATCCAGTGCTCGCAGCCGCCACGGGGATCAATAACCGTCGGGTGACTGGCTTCGTTATCATCCTGTCCGGAGTGTTGGCGGGCCTTGGTGGTTCGATGCTCGCCCTGCGTGGTTCTGTCAGCATCGATATGGGAACCAACATGCTTCTATCTGTCTTCGCAGCCGCCATTCTCGGTGGTTTGGGCAATGCATTCGGTGCTGTTGTTGGCGCTGTCGTTATCGCAGCAGCCGAAACGCTCATCACCAACGTCAATCTTGGCCCAATTGTCGGTGAGGAGTTCTTCTTCCTCCCGGCAAGCTATGCGCCGGCGGCGTCCTTCGCCCTGCTCATCGCAGTTCTGCTGTTCCGCCCGAGGGGCATCTTTGTCAGCGAGGTGACTCGTGTCTGATTTTCTCGTCCATGTCGCCTCGATTTCCTGCATCTATGCAATCCTTGCACTCAGCCTCAATCTTCAGGCGGGCTATGCCGGGCTGATGAATTTCGGTTTGGTCGCCATGTTCGGTTGCGGCGTTTACGGCGCTGGCCTTGTGCATCGCTTCGGCTTTCCCGTAGCTGCCAGTCTCCCGTTCGCCTTGTGCATGGCTGCGCTGTTGGGTTTGATATTTGCGCGGATCGGGCGCAAGCTGTCTTCGGACTACTGGGGGATCGCGACGCTTTCTATCGCGGAGATTGTCAGAATTTTCGCAACCAATCTTGAAGGGGTCACCGGAGGCGCGCAGGGGATCGCCGGACTACCAACCCTGTTTGCCGAGGTACGCCCATGGGACGGATTTGCCCGGTTGGCATTGTTCTTTGGACTTCTGCTGTTTGTTTGGTGGCTTAGTGACCGACTGATGAAATCGAATTTCGGACTAGGCGTGAAGCTTATGCGCGAGGAGCCCCAGTTCGCGCGGGCGCTTGGCTATGATATCGACGGCATGCGCTCGATCATCATGGTGATTACCTCGATGATCGCAGCGCTCGCGGGTGTGCTATACGCACATTACCTCAGCTTCGTTGGACCGGAATTACTGGTCGCTCCAGAGACGTTCCTGATCTGGTCCATGATCATCGTCGGCGGCATTGCGAACAATAAAGGTGTCATCGCTGGAGCCTTCGCTATGCAATTCATGATGGCCTATGTGCCTTTCGTGAAAGACTATTTTGAGTTGCCTTCGGACTTCGTCGCGGCGGCTCGCCTCCTGTTGACCGGAGGGGTAATCCTGGCCTTCCTTCTCCTTCGTCCGCAAGGAATCTTCCCCGAGCGTATAGGAGGTACTCATGGATGCTGATCTTCTTAACGTCGATGGTCTTGCCGTATCCTTTGGCCTGTTCAAAGTGCTCGAGAACGTCTCCTTCTCAGTCCGACAGGGCGAGATCGTCGGTCTACTGGGACCAAACGGCTCTGGTAAGAGCACGGCGCTCAATGCAATTTCCGGCTTTCTCCCTCGAACTGCGGGAAAAGTCACCTTCGCCGGACAGAACATCTCCGACGCGCGAATACAGACGATCACGGATCTTGGTCTGGTGCGGACATTCCAGCTCCCCTCTATGCCGCATCGGATGACAGTGCGTGAGGTGCTGAAAGCCGGCAGGCGCGATGAGGGCGGTCGCTTCGCAACCGTCTCCTACGGCCAGGAGATTGACGCGCTGCTGGAGGAATTCAAGCTCTCGCATGTTGCGGACAATGCAGCCAGCGCCCTCTCGGGCGGCCAGAAGAAACTACTTTCGGTAGCGGCGGCACTGCGCTCCAATCCAAAGCTCCTTTGCCTTGATGAGCCGACGGCCGGTGTGCATGTGTCGCTCCGGTCAGAACTCATCGCCGTGCTCCGACATTACGTAGCACGTGGTGGGGCTTGCCTGGTGGTCGAGCACGACATGATCTTCATCCGCGAATTATGTACCCGTTGCATCGTGCTGGATCGGGGTGAGATTATCGTCGATTGCGCACCGGGCGAGCTGGAACACAATCCGCGCGTCGTTGAGGCCTATCTCGGTAAAGCCGTCGAAAAAGGGGGAATGGTGCAATGATCGACGCTCAAGACTTGCGCGCCGGTTATGGCGATGGTGCTGATATCCTGAACGGGATTTCCATTACGGCCAGTCAGCGTGAAATCGTGACGATACTCGGCCCGAACGGCTGTGGAAAATCCACACTGCTGAAGACTATCGCCGGGTATTTGAAGCCCCGGGCTGGTGTGGTGACAATGCATGGCAGCGATGTCAGTGCGGTTCCCATTCACAACAAAGTCCGCCACCATAGGGTGGGCTATGTGCCGCAGACGGACAATGTTTTTGGTACGTTGACCGTTGGCGAAAATCTGAGGCTCGGCTCTCGGGCGTTGGATCGTGATATCGCGGGAAAGCGTTACGAGGCGCTGATGACACAATACCCAGCATTGGCATCGAAGCAAAATCGCAAGGCGTCCGCACTGTCCGGCGGCGAGCGTCAGATCCTCTCGCTCGCCCGCGCGCTCATGGCTGGTCCGGAGATCCTTCTTCTTGACGAACCCTCTGCCGGATTGTCGCCCCTGATGTTGCATGAGGTTTTCGACGCTATCGCCTATATTCGTGACACTCAAGGCTTATGCATCGTCATGGTTGAGCAGAACGCTTTTGAGGCGCTCAACGTGGCCGACCGTGCCTATGTGTTATCACTGGGACAGGTGGCAATCCATGCATCTGCTCGCGATCTCCTCGCCGACCCGGCAATGAGAGCTTTGTATCTTGGTGGTCATGTCGAATGAAAGCATCGACATCCATTCGATTGAACAAGATCGTAAGTGTTCAAAAGTTCGGGTGCGTGTCACTTCAGTGATCACAGGCACATACTTTTGGCCAGTTCTCGCAGCCTTCCCAAATGTTGACTGGCAATCAGGTGCGGTTGAAATTCGTTTTGCGCGGCAAGGTCAGCGATTCACGCTACCTAATCGTCGCGTCAAAAAGCAATCATGAAATCTGCAAGATGATTTCGTGTAGGTCCATAAGGACGCTTAACTAGTTGTACTGAGGCTTGTACTGATATGATGCATGAAGGCCTCGGTTGCCGCGGATAGTTCACCATTGGCGAGCGTCAGTTTCATGCCAAGCACGGGGAGAGGTGGCATGGGCGCTCGTATTACATTGAGATCCGGCGGCACCGCGTTCTTGGTCATCACGCTGATAGCGAGTCCCGAGCGCGCTACCGCGATCAGGCCGGCAATGCTGTTACTAGCGTAAGAGATGCTATGTTGCAGCCCGGCTTTGGTCATGGCTTCACAGGCCGCCCGGTGATCCATCGCATTGGAAGCAGGCAATGCGAGCGGTATCCTGTCGCCAAACTCGTGTTCTTCCAGTGTTGCCTTCGCGCCGACCCAGACCATTGCCTCCGTTCGGATGACATCGCTGGCGTCGTTCGGGTTGAGGGTCGAGACTAAAGCTAGGTCAACCTGACCCGAGTGCAACAGGCCACGCAATTCGACCGTGGGCGCGGCGACGACCTTGATATCAACATTGCCGTGGTTGGTGCCAAAGCTCCTGAATATCTTAGGAAAGAAAGCCAGAAGATAGTCTTCCGGGCAGCCAAAGACGATGGACCCCTTAAGACCGCGATCTGAGAAAGCTGCAAGCGCTTCATCATGTGCTTTCAAGATACGCTCGGCATAGGTGAGAAATTTTTCGCCCGCGCTCGTGAGCCGAACACCGCTTCCGCTGCGATGCATAAGCGTTTGCC
This sequence comes from Ochrobactrum sp. RH2CCR150, assembly GCA_014138095.1. Classification (GTDB taxonomy): domain Bacteria; phylum Pseudomonadota; class Alphaproteobacteria; order Rhizobiales; family Rhizobiaceae; genus Brucella; species Brucella gambitense. The sequence continues at coordinate 27,823 of JACGXE010000018.1, read as the reverse complement.
CAAGCGCCTCTTCAAGCCGCTGCATTTGCATGGTCACAGCCGATTGCGTTCGCCCGACCTGCAGCGCTGCCGTGCTGAGCGAGCCGGTTTGTGCGGCGCGAACAAATGTCTGCAACAAGCGGGGGTCTAAGGATGCCTGCATATCAATTTTCCTGATAACTCAAAGCCATGATTATCAAATTTACTTGGAACTATCCAGCTGCAATGGTTGTTGAAAATCCGGCTGGAGAACCGTCATGTCAAACAACCTAGAGCCTGAATTCTGGACCAATGTCGACAAGCACCTGATCCGATATGGCGGCGTGTTCGACCCGGCGATCATCGAGCGGGCTGAAGGCTGTTTCGTTTACGATGCCGACGACAGACCTATTCTCGACTTCACCTCCGGACAAATGAGCGCTCTGCTCGGCCATTCTCATCCGGCAATTGTCGAGAGAGTAAAAGGACAGGTTGAAACTGTCGCCCATCTGTTCAGCGGCATGCTTTCGCGACCCGTCGTCGAGCTTGCAAGAAGGCTTGCGCTCGTGGCACCTGGTCTCGATAAAGTGCTGCTTCTCTCCACCGGTGCTGAATCGAACGAAGCTGCGATTCGCATGGCAAAGCTGGTAACTGGCAAACACGAAATTGTAGCGTTCTCCAAGAGTTGGCACGGCATGACGGGTGCTGCCGCCTCTGCGACCTATTCCGCCGGGCGCAAAGGCTATGGCCCGGCAATGGCCGGATCGATCACCGTTCCGGCACCCAACACATTCCGCCCGCGCTTCAAAAAGGCCGACGGCTCCATTGATTGGCTTGCTGAACTTGACGACGCCTTCGCCTTGGTCGACGCCCAGTCAATTGGTAGCCTCGCTGCGTTCATCGCCGAACCTATCCTCTCCAGCGGCGGCATGCTGGAACTGCCTGAAGGATATCTCGGCGCACTTAGAGAAAAATGCCATGAACGCGGCATGCTTCTCATCCTTGACGAAGCGCAGACGGGAATTGGCCGCACCGGTGAAATGTTCGCCTATCAGCGCGACGGTGTGACACCGGATATCCTGACTATCTCCAAGACAATCGGTGCGGGGCTGCCGTTGTCAGCCGTGTTGACGACGACCAAGATCGAGCAGGAGGCCTTCGAGCGTGGCTTTCTCTTTTATACGACCCACGTATCAGACCCGCTGCCGGCAGCGGTTGGTCTGGCGGTTCTGGATGTTGTCGCCGAACAGGATCTGGTCGAGCGCGCTCGCCATCTTGGCAATAGGCTGATCGATGGCCTCAATGCCATCAAGCAGCGTTACGAATGTGTAGGCGATGTTCGCGGTCGCGGGCTCTTTGTGGGCATGGAAATTGTAACGGACCGCACGAGCCGACAACCGGATCATGAATTGGGCGCACGCATCGCGAAAGAAGCATTCAATCGCGGCTTGAACATGAACATCGTAAAGCTGCCGGGCATGGGCGCCGTCTTCCGCATTGCACCGCCATTGATCATCACCGAACAAGAAATCGATCTCGGCCTCGATATCATCGCCCAATCCATCGAACACGAACTCATGACATATCAAAAGGCAGCAGCAGAATGATAAACGCGGCAACGCCAGTTCCTGCGGAACAAGAACAGCCGCAGACAATCCGCGTCTTGGTAGCAAAACTTGGCCTCGACGGTCATGACCGCGGTGCAAAAGTCGTTGCGCGCGTTCTGCGCGACGCCGGTATGGAGGTCATTTATACCGGGCTCTACAAAACGCCGCTTCAGGTCGTTCAGGCGGCCATTCAGGAAGACGTTGACGTCATCGGCGTCAGCTTGCTTTCAGGCTCCCACGTGCCATTGTTTCGCGAACTCGGACGCTGCCTGAAAGAACAGGGCGCAGGGCACATCTTTGTCGTTGCAGGCGGAGTGATCCCTGAACAGGACTATGCGGCTTTGCTTGAAGGAGGCGTGGATGCCATCGTGCCGCAAGAAGCGCGTGTGGAGACAATCGTTACAACCATCACCGATCTTGTAACGTCCCGTGGCCGCATATGACAGCAGTCGCTCAAGCCACCACACGGACGAAAGCCACCTACAGACCATCGCAGGAATTCGTCGCCGATGTGCTTGCCGGAGACATTCTGGCTATCGCCCGGATGATTTCGCGGGCCGAGACAGGAATTGCCGAAGCAAGTACTGCATTGGCGGATATCTACCGGCATGCGGGTAAGGCTCATATCATTGGCATCACCGGTGTACCGGGTGCTGGAAAATCGACACTCGTTTCGGCACTCATAAAGGCATTTGCCGCTGACGGTCACAAGGTCGGCGTGGTTGCAGTAGACCCCAGCAGTCCCTATTCCGGCGGTGCGATCCTTGGTGACCGCGTGCGCATGAGCGACAATGCTCAGGCGAACAACGCATTCGTCCGCAGCATGGCGACACGCGGCCATCTGGGGGGGCTTGCACCCGCCACCTTACAGGCTGTCGATGTGCTCGATGCCGCAGGCTATTCACCGATCATTATCGAAACCGTTGGTGTCGGCCAAGATGAAGTTGAAGTCGTTTCTGCGGCGCACACGGTTGTGGTGCTTTCCGCACCAGGTCTTGGTGACGATGTTCAGGCGATCAAGGCAGGCATTCTGGAAATTGCCGATATCCATACAGTCAGCAAGGCGGACAAGCCGGAGGCAGCCGCGACACTTGCGGCACTGAAAGCCATGATGACCCTAGGGGGACCGGCGGAACAGACATCCTGGACTGTTCCAGTTTTCGCGGTCAGCCCGGTTACAGGCGACAAGGTGAGCAATCTCAAAGAACTGATCCAGCAGCACTGGATTCATCTCAATAACACTGGCGAGCTTGCGGCCCGCCAACGAAAAATCTGCATGACACGAATATTGGGTGCCGCGCGTCGCTTGTTTCACAAGCGTTTCGTAACTGGCGCAACCGAGATCGAAAACCTGCTGCAATCGGTGTTGGAGCGGCGAGACGATCCGGAGACGGCGGCACGCACTCTTCTCAGCCGTAGAGAGGCTTTGAAATGACAAAACTATATCGGGAAGAAGCAATCGGGAACATCAGTGCGGCGCAGGCCACATGGGAAGCCAATGAACTTGCCGCCATACTCGCCAATCGTCCCGAAGAGAAAGCCGAATACGAAACCGAATGCGGCATTCCGCTGAAGCGTGTCTATACGGCGGCAGATGTCGCCGATATCCCTGCCGATGCGCTCGGCTTTCCCGGAGCCTATCCTTTCACGCGTGGACCCTATCCAACCATGTATCGGGGACGTCCCTGGACAATCCGGCAGGTTGCCGGGTTTGGAAATCCGGAAGCCACCAATCAACGCTACAAATACATGGTTCAGACCGGACAGACCGGCCTCTCCACCGATTTCGATCTACCCACGCTGCTCGGTCTTGATTCAGACGATCCGATGGCATTTGGCGAAGTAGGCCGATGCGGTGTTGCCATTGATACGATCGATGATGTCGATCGCCTGTTCGACGGGATCGATCTCGAACAAATCTCAGTATCCCTCACGATCAATCCATCGGCCTGGGTCATCTATGCCATGTATGTGGCCGTTGCCGAAAGCCGTGGCTACGATCTGACGAAGCTTGCAGGCACTTTGCAGGCTGATCCGCTGAAGGAATATGTCGCGCAGAAAGAATGGATTTATCCGGTTCGCCCCGCTGTGCGGCTGCTGCGTGACCTGATCATGTATAGCGCCAAGGCCACGCCGAAGCTCAATCCGATCAGTCTCAGCGGCTACCACCTTTCCGACGTCGGCGGCAATGCGATCCAGGAGATCGCCTTCATCATGGCCTTCACCACAGCCTATTGCGAAGAGGTGATTGCCGCCGGCATGGACATCGACGACTTCGCGCCGCGTCTCTCTTTCTTCTTCATCAGCCAACAGGACTTCTTCGAACAAATCTGCAAGTTCCGGGCCGCAAGACGGGTCTATGCCAAACTGATGGCTGAACGTTTCGGCGCGAAGAAAGCGGAGTCGATGCGGTTGCGTGTGCATGTGCAGACCGCTGCCATGAGCCTGACCAAAGTCGAGCACCAGAACAATCTGGTGCGCACGGCAATTCAGGCACTCGGTGCCGTTCTGGGTGGATGTCAGAGCATGCACACCAACGGGCTGGATGAAGCTTTTGCTATTCCGACCGAAGAAGCCATGAAACTCGCCATCCGCACCCAGCAGATTATTCGTGACGAAATCAATGTAACGTCTGTGGTTGATCCTCTTGGCGGTTCCTTTTTCGTTGAGCGCCTGACGCACGATATGGAAGAGGAAATCTGGAAGGTCCTGAACAAGGTTGACGAGCGCGGCGGCGCAATCAAGCTTGTCGAGGAAGGCTGGTTTCAGCAACAGCTGGCCGATTCCGCCTATGCGACATTCAAGAAGATCGAAACTGGTGAAAAGGTTTCCGTCGGCGTCAATCGTTATGTCGATGAGACGGCTACGAGCGCTGATGTCGACATCCATCCCTATGACGAGGAATGCACCCAGGTTCAGATCGACCGCCTCAATGCCGTGCGTGCAAGCCGCGATAATGAGCATATCAAGACCTTGATGGCGGAACTGGTTGCGCAGGCGCAAACCGACGACGCAAACCTTTTGCCGAAAACCATAGAACTCGTGAAAGCAAAGGCGTCGCTCGGCGAGATATGCCGCGCGTTGCGCGACACCTGGGGCGCTTATGACGAGCCAATGATCGTATGAGACATAAAATGGGAAATACTGTTGTCGTTCATGTGGATGGCGTCATTGCCTGGGTCAAGCTCAACCGACCTGACAGGCTGAACGCCATGAACCGGGCTTTGGTGGATGATCTTTCTGCTGTACTGGATCAAATCGAGGCTGACGAGAATATCCGCGCCATCATTTTGCATGGCGAAGGGCGCGCATTCTGCTCAGGCGATGACCTGCAGGATCTCGATAATCAGACCACGTCGGCTGATGCGGCGCAGGCATGGGTTGAATCCATTCAGGCGATCACTTTGAAGATCATGGGATCAAAAAAGATCATCATCGCCGCCATTCATGGCTGGTGCGTCGGCGGCGCGCTCGAATGGGCTATCAATTGCGATTTCCGGATATTTGCCAAAACAGCACGCTGGTTCTTTCCCGAAGTCACCTACGGGTTCTTTGTCACCGGCGGCGTCACCGCCTTGCTGACCAAACACATTGGTCCGCAGGCTGCGAAGGAACTCATCATTCTGGGCGAGCGTCACGATGCCGCCAAGGCGCTTCAAGTAGGGATCGCCTGGAAAGTCGTTCCAGACGAAGAATTGCTGAAGGAAGCGCGGGCGCTCGCGCTAAAAATAGCTGACCGTCCGGCAGCATCAGTTGCAGCAATCAAAGAGGCGATTAACGAAGGTTTCCATTCGTCGCTTGAACAGGCCATGGCGCGTGAAACACGCGCTACCGTCTCCGGTTTCCTGTCGCCTGACGCGCAGATGCGCGCGAAGCACTATTAAGCAGATGGGGTTGGCGATGGATCAAATCCCCCTGCAAACGGTCATTCCTGGACAGAGCGATAGTGCTATCGAGATGCGGGTACTGCCCAAAATTCTTGCGCATCAGGCAGAGATGCTGGGCGACAGGCCCTTTATCGACGTCTGTGGTCGCAAAGCCAGCTTCCGGGATATGCACCACATTTCGAACCGGCTCGCCAACGGCCTGCGCGCTCTTGGCGTCGAAAGATCGGACCGCGTGGCACTTTTGCTGCCCAATTGTTTTGAATTTGTCGCGATCTGGTTTGCCGTTGCAAAACTGGGTGCTATCGAAGCCCCGAACAATCCAGACCTTAAGGGCGAGCTTTTAAGCCACAATCTGAACAATTGCGGCGCGAAAGTGCTGGTTGCCGATGCGAAAAGGCTGAGCGACCTTGCCAATATTCAGGACCAGTTACCGCTTATCGAAACGCTCGTCCTGATCGATACGACTGCCACTGCCGCGCGAGCAGCCGGTTTGACCATCGAGCAAATCGTCACTTTCGACGAATGCATGACCCAACCGGATGAGTTCGACACGGTTGATACTCACTATTCTGATCCAATGGCGATCCTCTATACGTCTGGTACGACCGGCCCTGCTAAAGGCGTTTTGATGTCGCATCATCATTGCTATTGCTGGACCATGGCGATGGCCCTCAATCTCGGCTACACAGCAGCCGACAGCTATTTCTGTACGTTGCCTCTTTTCCATACCGACGCGCAGATGTTTGGGGTCTATCTTCCGCTCATCTTTGGAACGCAAACCACTCTGGTCGAAAGTTTCAGCGCATCGCGTTTCTGGGAACAGGTACGCACCAGCGGGGCGACAGCCACGAACCTGCTCGGTGCCATGGGTGTCATTCTCGCCCGGGCAGAACCAAAGGCGGGCGATGGCAATAATCCTCTTCGGGTCTGTCAGTGTATTCCAATGGTTCCTGATAAAGCCGCGTTTGAGCGCCGCTACGCCATGAAACTCGTCACCGGCTACGGCCAAACCGAAACCAGCTTCGTGACGCTCGATACACCTGGCACAACGCGCGACGGATCATGCGGAAAACCTCATCCCGACTGGGAAGTGGCAATCGTTGATAAGCACGACCGACCCGTTGCAGCCGGCGCGGTTGGGGAAATCGTCTCACGCCCGAAAAAGAACTGGTACATGTTTTCCGGCTACTATCGGGCCGAAGCCAGAACCGTCCAGACGCTGCGCAATCTCTGGTACCACTCCGGTGATGCCGGCTATCAGGATGAGGATGGCTGGTTCTATTTCAAGCATAGGCTGAACGAAGCAATTCGGCGACGTGGGGAAAATATCTCCGCTTTTGAGGTCGAGACAATTGCCGAAGCGCATACCGACATTGTCGAGAGTGCTGCATTTGGGGTGCCCTCAGAGTTCACCGAAGAAGACATCATGCTGGTGGCCATGCGCCGACCGGGATCTGCACTGACACCAGCTGACTTGGTGGAGCATTTTCGCGCTCAGGCGCCACGTCATATGACCCCGCGTTACATCGAGTTTACCGAAGGTCCGCTGCCGCGGACCCCAACGGAAAAGATTGCCCGCAGCGAACTAAAAAAGAGGGGAGTGACTGCGGAAGCATTTGACCGTGGGACACGCTAACGCGCGTCACCCGGCCCAAGAGGTCCTGAAAACAAGGGAAATCTACGCATGTGGGCAGCGTAGGCAGGGACACAGTTTATGCCCGCGAATAAAATGGGAGACTTTCATGAAACGGATACTGCTTCCGGCAATCAGTTTGTCAGTCGTACTTTCTCTGGCCGGCGTTGCCTCCGCCGATATCGTGGTTGGCGTGGCTGGCCCAATCACCGGCCCCAATGCTGCATTCGGTGCCCAGTTTCAAAAAGGCGCGGAACAGGCGGCGAACGATATCAACGCAAAAGGCGGTATACTTGGCCAGAAAATCAAGGTTGAGATCGGCGATGACGTTTCCGATCCAAAGCAAGGGATTTCGGTCGCCAACAAATTCGCTGCTGATGGCGTGAAATACGTCATCGGTCACTATAATTCGGGCGTTTCTATTCCTGCGTCAGAAGTCTATGCAGAAAACGGTGTGCTGGAATTCTCACCAGCGTCCACCAATCCACAATATACCGAACGCGATCTTTGGAACACGTTCCGCACCTGCGGCCGCGATGACCAGCAGGGCAAAGTGGCCGGCGACTATATCGTCGAGCATTTCAAGGACGCCAAAATCGCCATCGTTCATGACAAGACGCCTTACGGGGTCGGGTTGGTCGATGTCGCCAAGAAGGTGCTGAACGACGCTGGCGTCAAGGAAGTGCTCTATGAGGGCATTAATCAGGGTGATAAAGACTTCTCAGCACTCATCAGCAAGATGAAAGAGTCGGGCGTTTCGCTGATCTATTTCGGCGGTCTCCATACGGAAGCCGGGCTGATCATGCGCCAGTCTGCCGATCAGGGGCTGAAGGCTACGCTTTTTTCCGGCGACGGCATGGTCTCCAATGAGCTTGCCTCCATCGCAGGCGATGCGGTCATCGGCACATTGAACACATTCGCGCCCGATCCGCGCAAGAATCCGGCGGCGAAAGAACTCGTTGAGAAGTACCGCGCGCAGGGCTTCGAGCCGGAAGCCTATACGCTTTATTCCTATGCCGCGATGCAGATCATCACACAGGCCATCGAAAAACTTGGCTCTGCCGACGATGCGCAAAAAGTGGCCGAGACAATCAAATCGGGCGGAGCCTGGCCAACAGTGATCGGCCAGATCAGTTATGATGCAAAAGGTGACATTACCCGGCCGGACTATGTTGTCTATGAGTGGACGAAAGGCGAGAACGGCAAGCCAAGTTATGGGGAAAAATAGTTCAAGTCGCCTTCTGTGTTGAGGTCAATACTTGAGTTCTCTTTCGCACCATTCACCACTATTCACCTGGATGGTGCGGGCCCCATTGCGCTTTTGGACCTGGATTCGCGCTGTTGAGTTTGTTTTAAGATCAATGATAATTTCACACCTCACCGGGCGAAGACATAGAATCTTGACTGGCAATCTGTAGAAATAAGACCTCGCCTTTGATCAGCATCGTTGATTCATGTTGTTGCTCAACAATCTAGAAAGAGCTGATAGGCTTCAGTTGCGACGGTAGGGCTATTTAGGGCACACGGGAAAACTGCTGCATCTCCCCAAAATGGCCTGTTATCGCATGTCTGCATGCCGATATTATTTGGGACTCATATCTAGAAGACGTCGATAAAATACTGCTTGAGAACCTTGAGAAATATTTCGACCGACTTTGGCCGCATATCGCCATAATGATCTACCGTAATAATATTGGCACCCGGTAACTTTTCTATAATTGGAATTCTTAGCGTTTGGGCTTCGATCGAAAGCGGTTCGCGCGGCCAAAGATTAAGAACTGCAACGCCAAATCCGGCTGAAACCGCCCGGATGATAGTATCATAGTTCTGACTTTTAAATACAAAGTTTGGGCGCTTTTTTGCAAAATCAAACATCATCATATTATAAGTCACTGTTATTGGCATGTTGAGCAGCATCACCGGATAATTCACTATTTCATCAATACTGATCGATTGTTTACGCGCTAGTGGATGTGTGATTGGTACAATCGCGTGCGGAGTTGAGCGGCCAATTTGCTCGATGGTTCCATTGAAATCCGGTCCCAGATCATAGACCAGAATAATATCGACTTCGCCCTTATCGAGCATCCGCTTAAGGCTTGGCTGGTCAGCTTCGAAGAGCTCGATGGAGATGTCTGTCAGTTCCGCTCGCAAGCGCGTTAGAACATCCACTATGAGGATCGAGCTGAAGGGCTGGTACAATCCAAGCCGGAGCTCTCCCCGGGTTAGACTTTCAGATTGAACTTCACGGTTGAACTCGCTTTCTGCACTGAGCAAGCGTTGTGCCGCGGCGATGAACTTGTCGCCCGCCGGCGTGACAATGACACCTCGGCCTTTCTGCCGCGAAAAAATCTGAAATCCGAATTCTTCTTCTGCGGCATCGACAGCTGCCAGCACCGATGATTGTGAAATGTTCATTTTCTGCGCAGCCTTTGCAAAGCTGCCAAGTTCACGTACGGCGCAAATATAAGATAATTGCTTCAGTGTCTGCGACATAGGATACCTAAAAAATGTAATTACTCACTCAAATAAATGTATTTTACAATTATTTACAAGTGATCAAAACTGAGGCTCAGCCTGATCGGCGAGTGTGTTGAATCCGCTCTCTTCCTGTAATCCCTGAACAAAGTACCGAGCCAAATGGACAGTGCAAATATCTCCGTTCCAGATAGCGTTCGTCGTCTCGACATTGATCCCTACGACGATTCTACGCTGGAAAATCCATTCCACATGCATGAGACCGTCCGCACAGCCGGTTCTGTTGCCTTCATGGCACGCTATGGCGTTTATGTTATGGGGCGTTATGCAGACATTCTCCCGGTTTTGAAGGATTGGCAGCGTTTCTCGTCAACCTCCGGATCAGGTATTGCCGATATTCGCAAGCCCGGCGCCTGGCGCGCTCCAAGCCCGATCGTGGAAGTTGATCCCCCAGACCACACCCGAGTTCGCATGGCTTTGCAACGCGTCTTGACACCGATGCTTATCCGCGAATGGAAGCAACAGTTTGCTGATTATGCGCAGAAATTGGTCGATGAACTGGTGGATGCAGGTGAAGTCGACGCCGTGAGCGAACTTGCGGAACGTTTTGTGGCTGATGTATTTCCCCAGGCCATTGGATGGGCTGACAGCCCTGGTCGTTCTGAAAAACTATTTTTGCTGGGTCAGTTGAATTTTGATGGGCAGGGTCCGCGTAATGCGCGCTTCAACGCCACGGAAGCAGCAGCCGCTAAGATCATCGATTGGAACAACGCCCAGATGCAGCGTGATGCTCTAATGCCGGGTGGTTTTGGCAAGAAGATTTACGAAGCGGCTGACCGAGGTGAAATCGAGCCGGAAACAGCGCCTCTCCTCATTCGTTCGTTTCTACGCGGCGGTCTTGATACGTCGTCATCAATGATTTCTTCTGCAATCCAACTCTTGGCAGAAGCGCCAGACCAATATGAATTGCTGCGTCAGGATCCGACAAAAATCCGCAATGTGCTTGATGAAGCCATGCGGCTAGAAACGCCGATTCAGACCGTCTGTCGCCTCACCATGGAAGACGTGACATTCGATGATGGGCGGACAGTGCCGAAAGACAATAAGATTATCATTCTTCTCGCCTCTGCCAATCGTGATCCCGCTGCTTGGGAACGACCTGACGAAATGGACATTACGCGGAAGACACCCGCCCATCTAGGGCTTGGCGTGGGCGTGCACATGTGTATTGGGCAGATGATCGCGCGCATGGAGGGGGAACTCATCTTGAAGGCCCTGATTGACCGCGTTGCTTCGATCCGGTCGGTGGGGCCAACCCGCCGCCATCTCAATAATAACCTGCGTAGCTTTGCCTCTGTGCCCGTCGAATTGAAGTCATAAGTATCGGAAACTGAAATGCCAAAAGTTATATTTGTGTCGAATGGCAATAGTGAAGTGATCGTTGACGCTAGTGCAGGCAATTCGATCATGACAATTGCAGTGCAAAACGATGTAGCCGGTATAATCGGCGAATGTGGGGGAGCGCTTTCCTGCTGCACATGCCATGTCTATGTCGATGATGAATGGGCACATTATATTCCACCGGCATCGGAATTTGAGCACGAAATGCTCGAAATGACGGCGAGCCCGCGTAATCCGACATCGCGGCTTTCCTGCCAGATCGAGTTGACCGGCGATCTGGACGGCATCCGCATCTTTTTGCCAGATAGCCAGTGCTAAGCCTCCCATGACGGCATGTTCGAGCAAGCAGTCTGGTATTTTGATCGTCGGTGCCGGGCAGGCGGGCACTCAACTAGCGTTTTCGCTACGCGAGGAAGGCTTCTCCGATCCGATTACGCTGATCGGCGACGAAGCCCATTTGCCATATCAGCGTCCACCATTGTCTAAGGGCTACCTACTCGGCAACGTGATCCGCGACAATCTTATACTGCGTCCCGAGCAGCTTTTCCAGAAAGGTGGCATCATTCTAAAACTTGGCTCGCTTGTAAGCGCGATAAATCCGGAATTGGGCACAGTTCGGCTTTCAGATGACACTGAGTTGACAGGAAGCGCAATCGTGCTGGCGACTGGATCGAGCGCGCGCCCAATGTCCTCAATCGCGAAAGCAGAGAATGTCCACTATCTTCGTAATCTTGAGGATGCAGATCGTCTTGCAAGCGGATTAAAGGATGCGCGACATGTGACGATTGTGGGCGGCGGCTTTATAGGGCTTGAATTCGCTGCTGCTGCGCGATGTAAATTTGGCTGCGATGTAACGGTCATCGAGGCGGGGCCGCAAATTCTGGGCCGCATGTCGTCACGCGCGACTGCGAGCCACATTCATCAGCGTCTTACCGAATGGGGTGTCACGATTATTGTCGGAGCGCGAGCAGACTGTGGGGCCATTGATGAGCGTGAAAGGGTCTCGTTGTTGCAACTTGGCGACGGGATGCAAATCGAAACGGATATGGTTCTGATTTGCATTGGTGGCATCGCTAATGGTTCGCTAGTCGGTGCGCCACTCGGCGTTACTGTTGACGGTAGACTTTGTGTGGCACCCGGGCTCTACGCCTTGGGTGATTGTGCTTTGTTTCCAGATGCAGATGGAACACTGCACCGCGTTGAGTCGGTACAAAATGCACTTGACCAGGCGCGGTATTTGGCAAAGCGGTTTACCAACAAGGAAGACAAACCGTTCACCGCATTGAATTGGTTTTGGTCTGATATCGGTGATATGAAATTGCAGATAGCGGGACGCGCCTCAGAGAGGGACGATACGCTAAGTTATCCGCGTGGGGAAAACCGTCAAACGGTGTTTCGCTTCCGCAATGACGAACTGACTGCGGTAGAAACAATCAATTCTCCTGCCGATCACATGCTGGCTAAGCGGCTCTTGGCAGACAATCATGTTGTTCGCAAAGAACAGATCGAAATTACCGATGGTGACTTGAAGCGCTGTGTCGCCTGATGATCGCGGACCGTAAGGGCAGTACAATTGGCATACGTGCCTACAACTCCATTGGAAGGCAGATGAAGCTTTGCCTTTACGGCTGGACTGAGCGTCGTGCGACTGGCACATTCGATGCGGGCGGAGGTCTTTAGGACATACGAGACCTCCGATGAAGCTACCGCTTGGTTTCTATCGCATATAGCGGATGAATTTGGTGTTGCGTGCGATGCGGTCATAGAGCAGACGCGCTGTCGCATTGTGTTCCTGCGTCAACCAATAAACGCTACCTAAACCAAGCTCGTCCGCTTTTGCGTAGACGGCCTCTATCAGCGCACGACCAACACCAGTGCCGCGGGACTCTGGGTCGGCGAAAAGATCCTGTAAATAACAAACATTCTGCGTCATCCAGCATGAACGGTGCGGGATGTAATGAACCAGTCCGACAGCCTTACCGTCGCTCAATGCAATGAAGCCATTGGGTTCGAACTCGCCTTCAACGATGAGGCGGCGGAAAGTTTCCTCGTAGACTTCTTCGGGCACAGCCTTTTCATAAAACTCGAGATACGCACTCCAAAGACGAGCCCATTCTGGCTTGTCGGCAGCTTCAATCGGGCGGATGACGAGATTGGTTGTTGTCATAGTGTTCTCGCAAAAAAATGTAAGTGTAGAGTGGTATTCACGACCTGTTGGAAATGATGTGAGCTGCCGACGTCACGAGCGGTACATGCTTTTGCAAAAAGGCGTCTGGGGTCCAGTCAGACAGTGATGCGGCAATGTGGACCGCTCCTATTGGCGTGTTGCGCTCATCAAAAATAGCACTGGCGATCACGATTTCTCCCTGCAACATCTGTTCGATGCAAAGGGCATAACCAAGTTGCTTGGCTTTTTTGATTTCGGCAATGATTTCTGCGCGATCAATGACCGTGCGCGGCGAATATTTGGTCAGGTTTGAGCGATCCAATATGTCTTCGACCGTCTCATCTGGCAGATGTGCCATGACTACGCGTCCGCCTGACGCGGCAAAAGCCGGAATCCGTCGTCCGGTCAGAGTGGCGAAAAATGTTTCCCGCTTGGATTGGCGACGTAGCGCATAAACTATATCGGTATCCTCAAACAGGCTCAAATCGATACGTTCGCCGGTTTCGTGCTGAAGATCCATAAGAACCGGGCTAGCACGCTGTACGAGCGTCGAATGCCTGAGATACTCAAACGTGAAATGCAGGACTTTCTTGCCGAGCGCATAGGTGCGGTTCGGCCCGCGCTCAAGATAGCCAAGTGCGACAAGCGTATGCGACATACGCTGGATGGTGCTGGCGTCTAGCCCTGTCAGCTCTTTCATCTCTTTATGGGAGAGCCTCCCGCCGTCACTGCTTTTTTCAAAAGCCTCCAGAAGCTCAAAGGCCTTTCCCAGCGATTTCACAAACAGTGTTTCTTCGCGCATTCGCCCACCATGTTTTTGGCTTGACTGCCATTTAAACTCATAATAAGCTTTTTAATATCGCAATACAATATAAAATATTCAATATAAAGAGGCGAACATGGCGATCAGAATAAAGGCAGCAACGGTTGTGCTGTTTTCCGCAGTCATTTCCACCGCGTCGATCTCAGCCGCATGGGCGGAACAGTTGAAGCTTGGCGTTTCACTGCCGTTGTCCGGTTCGGCTTCGCTTGCTGGCACGTCGATCCGCGAAGGAATTGAGTTTGCTGTTAAGCAAGCCAATGCCAAAGGCGGTGTTTTCGGTGAAAATGTTAAGATCTTCGTTGAAGACGACGAAGGTAATCCGACCAAGGGTGTTACCGCTGTTCGTAAGCTGATTGAGCAGGATGGCGTAGTTGGTATTAGCGGTACTTATGTCAGCGCCGTTGCGGCCGCGCAAAATAAAGTTGCTAAAGAATACAAAGTTCCAATGATATCTGCGGGCTCGACCTCATCGGCGGTCACGGATGCCAATGCTGCTGGTGATCCATGGTTCTTCCGCGCTTTTCCAGGTAGCACAACTCAGGCTATGCAGACGGCCAAGGATACATTGGGCAAGCTCAACGCAAAAACCGTTGTCGTATTGTTCGAAAATTCGATCTATGGCAAATCGCTTGCTGATGAATTCAAGGCGAATTACGAAGGTATGGGTGGCAAGATCATTTCGGTTGAAGCCTACAATCCGGGCGAGAAGGACTTCTACTCCGCACTCACCAACGTGCGCGCCCAGGCGCCTGAAGCAATCTATATCGCTGGACTGATGGATTCCGGCGCACAAATCATCAAACAGGCTGGCGAACTTGGCCTCCAGGTTAAGATTGTTGGCTCGGGCTCGATGATGAGCGATAAACTAATTGAACTTGCTGGCCCAGCCTCGGAAGGCTTTGCTGTTTCGTCTATGTTCGAACCGAGCACGCCAAATGTTTATGGTGCAGAATTCGCAAAGGAATTCCGCGCGGCGTACAACAAGGAGCCGGACGTTTACAACGCTATCGGCTTTGACTCCATCGGGCTTCTCATGGAAGCCGCTCGCCGCGTGGGCAAAGCTGATGGTGCCGCTATGCAGCAGCAATTAATGAAGATGGGCGATTATCCACTCGCGCAGGGCCCAGCCGGCACCACTGCAAAATTTGATGACAAGGGCAGCGTTCAATTCACGGTCGGTCTTGCAATTGTGAAGAATGGCAAACGCGAATGGTTGCCCTTCGACTGATGGGCAAGTGGCGGTTCTTCCTGGCAAAGAGCCGCCGTGACCTTTGCCTTCAGGTGTTTCCGGCAAGCGCGTCTATCTTCTTTTCTGCTGGAACCGCTTTGGAGCGTGGATTAGCTCTCGCGAGTTGAGTCGCGCACAAGCTTTTGATCTGATGCGCATCCCCGGCGCTTCGGTCGCGCTTTATTGGATGCAATTTTGCAAGGAACCCACCCTTGATACTCTTCCAGCAATTTTTGGCCAACGGGATCGTGGTCGGGTCGAGCTACGTTCTCGTAGCGATCGGCCTCACGCTCATTTTCGGCATTCTAAAAATTGTAAACTTCGCTCATGGCGAGTTTTACATGCTCGGCGGTTACCTGGCCTATGTCGGCACCCAGTTGCTTGGGCTTGGACCAATATCGTCACTGGCACTCGTCATTATCGCCATGGCGCTGTTTGGATGTTTTGTTGAACGCGTGATCTTTCTGCCGATTGGAAAGAAAGATCCGACGAACGTCATTATCGCCTCGTTTGGTTTGGCGATCTTATTGCAAAATCTTGCGCTGAAGATTGCAGGTCCTGAACCTTTGATGGCCAAGAGCGGACTGCCGCGTGGCGCAATTCAGATCGGCGATGTCTTCCTTACCAGCGAGCGACTGGCAATTGTGGCGCTGGCAATAGTTACAGTGTCAATTCTGCTGGTTGTATTACGCTATACATGGGTTGGGCTTTCTCTGCGTGCGATGTCGGAAAATGCAACTGTGGCCCGTATCAGCGGCATCAATGTGCGCCGTGTTGGCGTGGTTACCTTTGCGATCGGCGCCGCACTTGCCGGTCTGTCAGGTGCACTGATGTCGACCGTGTTTACCGTACAGCCAACTGCTGGAAGTCTAATCGTCATGAAGTCATTCGTGATTGTCGTTATTGCCGGTATGGGCAGCATCGAGGGCGCGATCATTGCAGGTCTGGCACTCGGTATCATTGAATCGCTTGTAACGGGCTATATGGGAAGTGAGTTGCGCGACATTGTCGGCTTCATCTTTGTCATGGTCATTCTAGCTGTGCGCCCGCAAGGTCTCTTCGGCATCAAGACGGATCGGTCCTGACATGCGTCAAATTCTTTTCATCCTACTTGCCGCAGCCCTTTTCGCGTTGTTTCCAAATGCAGTTGGCGGTGGCTACTTCATCAATATTGCCATCGTTGTATGCGTTTATGTGGTGCTGGCTTCGAGCCTCGACATCGTCATGGGCTGGACCGGACTTTACTCGTTCGCACATGCGGCGTTCATGGGGATCGGTGCCTATACTGCCGCAATTATGGAACGTGATCTTGGCACGGGTTTCTGGATCAACCTGCCGCTTGGTATGGTAGTCGCAGGCGTGTTCGGCTTCCTGCTTGGTCTTCCGCTTCTACGCACACAGGGGCACTTCCTTGCCATCATGACCATTGCGTTCCAGACGATTGTCTATCTGGTTATGTCGCAATGGACGGGCTTTACCGGCGGCCAGTATGGCATTGAAGTGCAACCCGTTGCAGGGTTTACCTCGCTTTCATCCTATTTCTACCTGGTGTTGGCCGTTTCCACGGTGCTCCTGGTGGCTAATGCGCTCCTTACACGTTCGCGGTTTGGCGACACGCTGCAGGCGATCCGTGACGATGAAACTCTGGCGCGCACAATCGGGATCAATTCCAAAGTGATGAAACTTGTGGCCTTTGCGATCTCATCAGCTTTCGCGGGCGCTGCTGGTGTGCTCCTGGCCTATCATATTCGTGGCGTGACACCCGACGATTACACTGTAATGGCTTCTGCAACCATCGTTGCAATGGTGGTACTCGGCGGTCGTGGGTGCTTTTGGGGGCCGGTTCTAGGTGCAGTGCTGCTGATCGCGCTGCCGGAACTTCTGTCCAGTCTTGCCGACTACAAGCATATTTTCTATGGCGCGGTTCTCATCCTCGTCACGATGTTTGCGCCCAAGGGCCTGGTTGGCAGCTTTCAACGGAGGGCAAAATAATGGCCCCAATTATTAGAGCTGAGGGTCTGACCAAGGCCTTTCAGGGTATGGTTGCGCTGAATTCCTTTGACTTCGAAGTCAATGAAAGGGAAATTGTTGGCCTGATCGGCCCAAACGGTTCCGGCAAGTCCACGGTGGTCAATCTGTTGAGTGGTGTATTGGCACCGACCAGTGGTCGGGTGCTGATCGACGGCAAGGATTTTTCTGGCGCTGCTCCGCACAAGGTCGCAAAACTCGGCGTTGTTCGTACGTTCCAGATGATACGTCTATTCTCCAGCCTGACAGTGGAAGAGAACATCATCCTGGCGCTGCAGGAACAAGACGGTCCGGGCTATGTGTCTTCATTTATAAACAGCGGCAAAGCAAAAACTTGGCGTGGTGAAGCTGTAGCTAAAGCACATAAAACCCTTTCTTTGTTCGAAATGGAAATGCACGCCAAGAAGCTTGCAACTGATCTGTCGATCGGCCAGCAGCGCATGGTCGAGCTTGCTCGGGGTCTGGCAACCAACCCCCGCATATTTATTCTTGACGAACCGGCTGCGGGTCTTTCGCCGATTAATGTCGATCGACTGATCGAAATGATCCGCCGCATGCGTGATGAGTTTGGGGTTACCATCCTGTTGGTCGAGCATGTTATGCGCGTGGTGCAATCGGTCTGTGACCGCGTCGTGGTTCTCGATTACGGTCAAAAGATAGCAGACGGTAAGCCGGACATCGTGGTGCAGGACCCTAAAGTTATCGAAGCCTATATCGGACTAGGACGGTCTGCCCATGCTTGAGTGCAAAATGGTTGATGCCGGTTACGGTAAAGTTCAGATTCTGTTTGGTCTCGATTTTGTCGTGCCAAAAGGTGGGCTCAGCGCAATTCTCGGCTCCAACGGTACCGGTAAATCTACCGCGCTGAAAACACTGGCCGGTCTTGTCCAGCCAACGAGTGGTGAGATCAGACTCGACGGAAAGCGCATTGATGGCAAGGGTGCTCATGCAATGGCGGAAGCGGGGCTTTGTCTCGTCCCTCAAGGCAAGGAAGTTCTGGCGGGTCTATCCGTGCACGAAAATATCCTGATCGGTGCTTATCATCGGCGAAAAGACAAGGCTGGCATCGCTGAAGATATTGAAATGGTTTATCAGGAATTTCCTCGCCTCAAAACACGTTACAAGGCGGCAGCGGGTCTCCTTTCTGGCGGTGAACGTCAGATGTTGTCGCTTGGGAGGGCCTTGATGGCACGTCCCAGCCTGCTCCTACTCGATGAGCCATCGGCGGCCCTGGCACCGAAGGTAGTGGGTGAAATTTCCGATATTATTCGCAAGCTGCGCGAACGCGGCCTGACCATGCTGCTGGTTGAACAGAACGTGTCGATGGCGTTGGAACTTGCAGATGAAGTGCACATTCTGCGGGAAGGCCGGTTTGCCTATTCTCGCAGGAATGGACCTGACCTCAATGTTGAGGAACTGCGTGAATTCTATCTTGGAAAGGGTAAATCCTGATGCGCTTTGCTGGTAAAATCGTTTTGATAACGGGTGCCGCAGGCGCGCTCGGCTCCGATCTATCTCGTGCTTTTGCACGTGAAGGTGCGGCTCATCTGATCCTTATCGACCGTGACGTAGAAAAACTTCAGATGTTACAAACCGAAATAGGTGGAAAGGCAGAAATCGTTGATTGCAATATTGTGTCGTCCGACGATATGCGCCGCGTCTGGGGGAGCCTCGATCTCACTGATGGTCTCGATGTACTCGTGACCGCTGCCGGAACGCTTGGCAGCGGCACAAATATTCTGGAAATATCACCGGAAGAAGTCGACCAGATGTTGACGCTGAATGTGCGCGGTACGCTACTTGCCGTTCAACTCAGCATAACAGCACTGCGTAAACGTAAAGGCAATGTTGTGACCTATGGCTCGACTGCTGGCCTGACAGGGTCCCGTGCTTTGGGTGTTTACTCTGCATCGAAAGGGGCGGTTGCACTTCTAAGCCGCAGCCTCGCTCTGGCACTGGCCGATGAGGGTATTCGTGTCAATTCGGTTTGCCCTGGATCTATCACTTCACCGATGCTCGAACGTAATTTTGCGTCCGCTGGAGCCGAAGCTGAACAGCGTCGGGAAATGTATAAAGAGCTCCATCCCCTGAAGCGCTTTGGCGAATTGCATGAAGTGAGTGAAGCTGTGCTTTATCTTGCCAGCGACGCCGCGTCGTACACAACAGGCATTTCCCTGCCGGTCGACGGAGGGCGGCTGGCATGACGACGCTATGTAAAACTGCAGTCGTTACCGGTGCCAACAGCGGGATCGGTAAAGCAACGCTCGATCTGCTTCTGCAAAGAAGGTATTCAGTTATTGCGGTGGATCTGAACGTCGATCAACTTGATGGCAGTCGAGCAACCGTTATCGCTGGCGATCTGGCCTCGAATGATACGCCTTCACTTATCGCCAAAGCAGTCAGTGCTTCGGGTTCTCTGGATCTGCTGGTTAATTGCGCCGGCATAGGCGGCTCCCAAAAGCTTATCGATTCAGATGACGAACTGCTCGATCGTATTGTCGGTGTCAATTTGCGTTCAGTGTTGCGACTGACCAGGGAACTGTTACCCTTGCTTCGCCGTCCAGGTGGGGCAATCGTCAATCTCGCGTCGGTCTATGGCGAAGTAGGCCGGATTGGCACCACAGCCTATGCTGTCAGCAAGGCCGGAATTTCACAACTTACTCGTCAGTTGAGCGCCGAGCTTGGATCAGATGGCATCCGTGTCAATGCGGTTGCACCGGGTTGCATCGTAACCGCGATGACGCGCGACAAGATCGAAAATGATGCGGAATACCGCAATGCAATGATTGCGGGTACACCATTGAAACGCGTTGGTGATCCGAGCGAAGTAGCTGAAGTGATTACGTTTCTTGGTTCAGATGGTGCTTCGTTCGTGAATGGTCAGATCATCGCTGTGGACGGAGGATGGTTGTCCTCACGCGGCTCGTTCTAAGAGGTTAGCATTATGGAACATTTTGGCTCAATCAATTGGCCGGACGGTCACCGTGTCGCCGTTATGCTGTCATTTGACTTTGACGCGGAAACACTCTGGCTGTCGCGTGATCCGGAAAACGCAAAGCGTCCAGGAACGTTGTCACAAGGCGTTTACGGTGCCAAGGTTGGCGTGCCGATGATCCTCGAAACGCTGAAAGAAGCAGGCGTTCCGGCCACTTTCTTCGTTCCTGGTTGGACGGCAGAAAAATACATCGACCGTTTGGAAATGATTATCGCCGGGGGACACGAAGTTGGCCATCACGGTTATCTGCACGAATGGGTCGATCCCGACCAACCCGAGCGAGAAGAAGAGGTTTTCGTTAAGGGACTTGAAGCCCTGAAGTCTTCCGTCGGCGTCGTGCCGAAGGGCTATCGGTCGCCTGCATGGGAATCCTCGCCGAACATGATGAATCTGGTTAAACGTTATGGTCTGACCTATGACAGTTCATTCATGGACACGATCAATCCTTATCGCCATAAATTGGCGGATGGTTCGGATGGCCCTATTGAACTTCCTGTTCATTGGAGTCTGGACGATGCGCCATTTGCCCTGTTTTCCATTCGCACGCCACGCACGATTTGCTCTAACGAGCACATACTGCAGATATGGCAGGATGAGTTCCGTGAAATCTATCGCTGGGGTGGTATGTTCAATCTGACCATGCATCCGCAGGTGACAGGTCGCCCATCGCGCATCGCCTTGCTTAGGGAATTCATCCAATGGATGCAGACCTTCCCAGGAGTTTGGTTCGCACGTGGCAATGAAATTGCCGAAGCCTGGGCCCTGACTGAAAAATAGAAATATTAGCATCCGTTTAATTGGACGCCCCGCAGGACCATGCGTCCTGCGGAATGGAGTTGTGATGAATTTTGAAGAATATCGGTCCAAGGACGGCATCGAACTAGCCGAACTCCTGGTGTCGAAAGATGTGAGCCCAGTGGAGCTAATGCGCATCGCCATTGAAGCTGGTGAGCGCTTTGACAGTTTAACGAATATGCTGACCTACCGTGATTATGAAGGCGCATTGGTGCGAGCGGCAGCCCATCAGATTGTCCCAGGCAAGTTCAGTGGTTTGCCATTCCTGTTGAAGGATTCAGGGTTGGCTTCGACTGACCTGTCAACCAGCATTGGTTCCTCACTGTTCGAAGGTGCGAGCTCGCTGGTAGATGCGACCTTGACCGCGCGATTCCGCGCGGCAGGTTTCATCACATTTGCCCGCTCTACGGTGCCGGAACTCTGTATGGCTCCGACCACCGAAGCCCGCCGCAATGGTGGACCAACACGCAATCCTTACGATCTCAGCCGCTCACCGGGCGGTTCGTCCGGTGGTGCGGCCGTCGCTGTTGCGGCAGGTGTTGTGCCTGTCGCACACGGTAGCGACGGCGGCGGTTCGATACGTATACCAGCTTCTTGTTGCGGTATCTTTGGGCTAAAGCCATCGCGCGGGCGCGTGCCGATGGGGCCGTTTCGAGGCGAGGGGTGGGGTGGGCTAGCCTGCGACGGCGTCTTGAGCCGCTCGGTGCGGGATACGGCGCGCTCCCTTGATCTGATCGCCGGTATGGAAACTGGTGCGCCTTACGCAGCACCGCCGGGTGGAAATTACGAAGCAGAACTCAATCAGCCATTTGATCGCCCACTGCGTATTGCGGTCTGGAGTGACCCGTGGGGCATTCCAGTGCAACAGGCTTGCCTCATGGGCCTGGAGCAAACTATTGAAACGCTTGGAGCGCTCGGTCATGAAGTCGTCCGTATTTCTGCTCCAGACTTTGATTACGCGTCGTTTATTGATGCAATTGTAGCTGTCATGTCGGCCAACATCGCGTTCTCGGCTCGTACAAAACTCCTTGCCGATGGGCGCGATCCGCGATCTGACGAGTTCGAACCGGCGATTTTGGATGGCTACCGCATTGGCACACGAATGTCGGCCCCTGATTATGTGGCGGCGATCAACCGCCTTCATGCGACGGGCCGTATGATGGCGGGCATGATCGATGGTTACGACCTTGTTATTACACCGTCGCTTGCAACCGTTCCAGTGAAGCTTGGCACGCTTTCCATGGCAGAGCCAGATTTTCGAGCGTTTCGCCACAAGGTTGGGGAGGTTACACCGTTCATGGCGGTGGTTAATGCATCAGGTCAACCTGCGGCTAGTCTCCCGTTATGGCGCCATGATGGCCTGCCAGTCGGCGTCCAGTTGATTGGTCCATTCGGTCGTGAGGACCAGATATTGAAACTATCGGCTCAGTTGGAGAAGACTGCGCTATGGAAGAGCGCTCAATACTGGCCGGGAGACCGATTGGGCGATTAGTCACCTTATAAAGATGATGTTGCAAAGTTGTGCTTTTAGATATCCACCCTGCGAGCAATGCCCATGTTCGGGGGGAATTGAGGGTCATGAATGCCGACTGAACGTTTCCGCTGAATGTAGATCACCTAGAAATTTCATAGCAAGGGATGGTGGTACTGCGTACTTTTCTTGACTGGCAATCAGATGGCACGACCAGCAGCGAGTGGGAACAGTTGTCTGCAAACCGGTTCCTGACGCTCCGCCGCAACTTAGTAGGAGGGGCGGCATGTAGCTTATGATATTAACGAATGCGCAGAAGAGGGTCTTCACCTATAAAGCCGGGTAGAGCCGCTTACTCCCACGCCCGCCCGTGCTCCGATCAGGTGTTAGCTCTCTTGGGCGGGCAAGTGCTCATAAGACGGTTGAGCGTAACGGACCTTGGCTGCTTTAGGCAACGCAAACGCCTCTGAAGTAAAATGGTTGCCTATTCATACCTTCGGGCATAATACACGCATCACCAGAGGTGGAGAACTAAATCTTCTCCGCTGTTTCTGAATTTAACGAACGGCGTTCCGAAGTGATCGTTATATACAGAGCTGGCAGAAAGATAAGAGTTAGAAGAGTAGCTACGAGCAAGCCGCCCATTATCGCGAATGCCATCGGTCCCCAGAAAACAGTGGGGGCGATCGGAATCATTCCCAATACCGTAGAAATGGCCGTCAGCATTATCGGTGTAAAGCGAGCAGAAGATGCGTCTAGCACGGCCTCATTTATACCCTTGCCCGCTTCTCGTTCAGCTTCAATTTGACCAATTAGAATGACTGCGTTCTTAATGATCATACCGACAAGGGCGAGCACCCCGAGTATAGCCACGAAACCCAATGGCCGGTTTGATATTAGCAGAGCGAGCACGACTCCGATTAGACCTAAGGGCGCGACGCTGACTACTATTAATGTCAACGAGAACCGCCGCAGCTGGAACATAAGTACGGCAAGCATGATCAGTAGCATCACCGG
Source organism: Ochrobactrum sp. RH2CCR150 (assembly GCA_014138095.1). Classification (GTDB taxonomy): domain Bacteria; phylum Pseudomonadota; class Alphaproteobacteria; order Rhizobiales; family Rhizobiaceae; genus Brucella; species Brucella gambitense. The sequence goes on along the minus strand of JACGXE010000018.1, from coordinate 4,335 downwards.
TACGACTGCCATAACGGATGCCAGAGATGCCGCACTTTCTTCAACTGTTCCGCCCGTTTCGATCCGGTAGTCCGTCGGTAATGTATCGGAAAGTTCTTTGACGCTTGGAGCGAGTTGTTGCACGACCGTTTCAGGCAATGTTCCGCTGACGATATCTGATTGTACCGTCAAATTGGGCGTTCTGTCTCGTCGCCATACCATGGGATATGTTTGATCGAAATCGAAGGTGGCAAACTGGCTGAGAGGTACTGTTCTCCCCCCGTTGATGGGAATTGGGACCGTGCGCAGAGTGTCGAGCGAGACACGCTGTTCGTCTGTAGCGCGCAGTGTCACGTTCACTAAATATATGTCGTCACGAACCTGTGTAACGGGCACTCCAGTTAAAATAGTGTTCAGTACACGTCCGATTGCTTCGCTGGAAAGCCCTAACAAGCGTGCCTTATCCTGATCAACACGGACTCGAACTTCGCGCGAAGGTTCAATCCATTCATAATTCACCGTTTTTGTCAGGGGACTTTTCGCGATGACCGCAGCGAGCTTATATGCGATATCACGGACCTGTCCCAGATCTGGGCCAAGTACACGATATTGTATGGGCCACCCGACAGGTGGGCCCAATTCGAGTGGAGAAACCCGCGTCACCACATTTGGAAATTCCTTTTCAAACAGCGAAGCAAGTTTTTGCTGTATGCGTAAACGGGCGTCGACATCCTTAGCAACCACGACGGCTTGTCCAAAAAAATCATTTGGCAGTTTTGCGTCAAGTGGAAGATAGAAACGAATTGCCCCGCGGCCAACATAACCGCTCCATCTTTCAACATCGATGTCTGGGCGCAGTGCGTCGTCTAATCGCTGCATTACACGCTCGGTGGCATAGATGGAGGAGTTTTGGGGGAGCTCAAGGTCAACCAGAAGTTCCGGGCGATCTGACGCAGGAAAGAATTGCCGTGGAATCATGGGCAGGAGAAAAATCGAGATAGCAAACAAAACGAGAGTAACCGCAATAGTCAGCCATCGAGCTTTTAACGCAGCAGAGAGGAAGCTGCGATAAATGCGCATAACGCGGCCTGGACTGTCCGTCGTTTTCTTTGCTGGTTTCAATACATAGATTCCAAGCAGAGGGGCAAAAATAACAGCGACGAACCACGAAACGAGAAGCGCTATGCTTACGACGGCGAACAGCGAAAAAGTATACTCGCCAGCTGAACTTGCGGCAAAACCGACCGGCACGAAACCTGCGATGGTGACAAATGTGCCGGCGAGCATAGCAAAAGCATAGGTTTTGAAAGCGTATACTGCCGCTACTTCCTTTGGTTCCCCTAGGGCAAGCCTTCCCAGTGTGGCATCCGTTGTGGTCATTGCATCGTCAACCATCAGCGCCAGCGCAATGATCAGAGCGCCCAGTGAGATGCGTTGCATATCAATGCCAACCAACCACATAATTGAGAATACGGCAGCGAGGGTGAGTGGGATGGTGAATGCAACCATCAGGCCAGCGCGTATACCCAATGCAACAAAACTCACGACGAGAATAATTGCGATAGCCTGCCAAAGAGATTCCATGAATTCCGAGATCGCACCGCGTACGGTAACAGCCTGGTCCGCGACGAGATGGGGTTCAATGCCGAGCGGCAGATCACCTCTGATCTCGTACATAGCTTCGTCTATGTTGCGGCCAAGACGAAGTATATCGCCTCCTTCGCGCATCGAAATAGCTAATCCGATTCCCGGTTGACCATTAACTCTGAACAACGGTGCTGGAGGGTCCGAATAGCCGCGGCGCACTGTTGCGATATCAGCAAGTCGGACCATTCTGCCGTTTACGGCGAAATTAATGTTTGCAATGTCCTGCTCGGTCTTAAATGCTCCGGATACGTCGACAGAGAGATTTTCATAGCCGGTGAGTATTGTCCCGGACGGCTGCACGACATTTTGAGCGCGCAGTGCCGCGATTAGAGCAGACCGATCAATTCCCAGGCTGGCAAGCTCCTGCATTGAGAACTCGACAAAGATCTGCTCATCCTGTTCACCAAGCAGTTCAATCTTGGCGACGTCGGTAACCTTGAGTAGACGGGAGCGTGCTTCTTCGACGTAGTCCCGCAATTGCCGGTGAGTAAACCCGTCAGCGGTAAAGCCATAAATGAGGCCAAATGTGTCGCCGAACTCGTCATTAAAGCCAGGGCCAACAACACCTTGCGGGAGTGTGTGGCGCATGTCGCCAACGCGTTTGCGAACGTTATACCAGGTGTCTTCTACCTCCCTAGCGCTTGCGCTGCCTTCCAGATTCACAAAAATGGTTGTAACGCCTGCGCGAGTAAAACTGCGAATATTATCGAGATGCGGCGTTTCCTGAATTGTCCGTTCCAGTCGCTCGGTCACTTGTTGAAGCGTATCGGTGACGTTCGCTCCGGGCCAACCGGCCTGTACAACCATTGTTTTTATCACAAAAGATGGATCTTCTGCGCGACCGAGACGCGTATAAGCAAAAATCCCGGCTCCCAGCACCACGATCATCAAGAAAATGACTAACTGCCGTTCGCGAACGGCCCATTCAGAAAGATTGAATCGCATCACGACCCCGACGAACCTAGCAGACGGACCTTCTGACCAGGATGTAAAGCTTGAATTCCTGCGGTAACCACGATATCGCCAACGCTTAGACCCGACTGCACGCCGACATTGGTATTACCAAACCGAGCAACTTCAATATTTCGCAGCGCGACAGTTTCGGCTTGGGGATCAACCACCCAAACCGCAGGAGAACTATTTACCGCAGTTAAGGCGCTCGCGGGGATTTCAATTTCAGCGTCGTTCTCGATCTTAACGATCCCGTTAACTGTGGAGCCGAGGCGCATAGCATCGGGGGCATTATCCAACCCCACTCGAACCCGAAAAGTTCGCGTCACAGGGTCAGCCTGCGGGGATACTTCCCTCACACGACCAGAAGTGAATACGTTTGGATCATTGGCGAGGCTAACGGTAATTACTGAATCAGGATCAGCCGCTCGCAAAATTTGTGGGGGTACATCGAATACGCCGTCTCTGCCTCGCTCGCGTGCCAGTCGAACAATCATCTGGCCAGCTTGCACAACTTCCCCAGGTTCTGCACCTCGCGCAGTTACCGTTCCTCCAGCATCAACGATGAGGTTAGAGTAACCTACATTATCTTCAGCTATCTTCACCTGTGCTTCAGCGCGGTCGACTGCCGAACGGGCGTTTTCCAAAGCATTACGGGCTTCATCATGAAACGCACGTGTGGTAAACCCTTGTTGTAATAACCGATCCTGTCGCGAGAAGGCATTTCTCGCAGTAACCAGCTGACTTTCCGCGGCTGAAAGAGCCGCTCTCGCGGATCGCAGAGAATTCTGCGCGCTCTGAGCATCTAACCGCGCAACAATTTGCCCTGCTGCGACTGTATCACCAACATTGACGCTTCGCTCGATCATCCGTCCTGATACACGGAATGCGAGGGATACTTCTTCTTGAGCTTGAATTTCGCCCGTAAAAGTAGAGGTTTGTCCAGGTGCGCCCTTCTGAACAGTTACGACTTGAACAGGGCGTATTTGGGGCGGTCGGGCTTCCGTTTCTTGAGAACATGCGCTTAGCGACGTAATCACGAGAGCAAGTACCAGTGCCCGGTTTATACTGGCGCTTGAACGCTGGCACTTTTCCACTTGGACCGCAAAAATATCCGATCGTGTCATCATTTGCTGAGATGTCCCCTTCCTCCGCACTTCAAGGTCAACTTCCCCTGTAGGACGTACTCAAAAAGCGATTACATAAAAGTAACGTAGAAACAGACCAAAGCCTGATGCAAGGCGACAGGACTTCAAGTAATATGGCTTGCAAGCTAAACGCTCGAAAAGCATGCTGTTCAGCTCCGACAGACCAGTATTCGGCGCGCGATTAGCGGCCTCTTTCCACACAACCTCGCATTAATATTCACTAAACTGCTTAACATACAATTTTTCACCCAACCAGCCAATTTTGTCTAATTGGAAGCTATCAATTGCCACTCATGTAAAGAGTGTGGCCGGTGAAACAGTCTGTGCATGAAATTACGTTACCTACGCTTCGACACATTGCTGGGTTTTCAAAAAGCGAGATCTCGTTATTTTACTTTTTGTAATATCGTTGCAGAATGGAACGCGTCTGCAAGGTAATTTCTGGCTCTTCTATCTTGCCTTCGAAACGCAGGAGGTCGTTATGTTCACAAAAATATTGTCTCTTAGCCGATATATAAGAGCCTGTTCCAAAAAGGATTGAGCGATTTCAGTCGGTTATGATTCAATCGGATTGCTTACATTCGATGGAGATCATGATGGCCTGGACTGC
>JACGXE010000017.1 GCA_014138095.1 Ochrobactrum sp. RH2CCR150 | reverse complement strand
TAAAAAAACACACCCTGGCGCGGGGTGGAGCAGCCCGGTAGCTCGTCAGGCTCATAACCTGAAGGCCGCAGGTTCAAATCCTGCCCCCGCAACCACTGATACCGACAAACCCGTAGCATCTGCTGCGGGTTTTGTTATTTTTACAGACTTTCCAATAGCTTGCCGCTCCGTCCAATTGAGGATCGTGCCCAGTTCTCCATGCAGGGTCGCGTAAATCTCGCCCCGTTCAGGCCCCGGCGTCAGCGAAATCTTCTCAATCAGGCCGCGCAATGTCTCCGCCGCTTCCTGCCGCTCTTCCCTGCGATTGAGCGCTTTGACTAGGGCAGAAACCTTCTTCGCATAAATCGCCGAGGCGCTCGGCAGAATGTCCGGTGTGTCCTCTGGCGCGTCGGCAAGAAGCTCGGTCAGCTCGACCTTACGAGCCTCCAGCGTGTCCATCTCCGCCTTCATGCTCTCCTGGAACATGCCGGCCTTGATCGCCTCGATCATGCCGCGAATCTGCTTCTCGATTTTTACCAGTTCTGCTTTCCAGGTATCGCCGCTGGAGCGTCGCTCCCGGTTCAGACGGTTTGTCTCCTCGGCATAAGCGCGCATTGCCTCCTCGACGATCTCCGGCGCCATCATCCGGTCCTTCAGACCGGAGAGCACGCGGGATTCCAACTCTTCACGGGGGATGGTGCGGCTATTGCTGCATGCGCCCTTGCTGATGTGGTTCGAGCAGGCAAATCGATCAGCGCCGCGCAGCGAGTAGGGGCCTCTACAGCAACCACAGAACACCAGGCCGGACAGAAGGGACTTCGGCCGACGTGTGCCGTTCAGGCGGTTCTTTTTGTGGTGCTTCCGCACGGCTTCTGTGACGTTGGCAAACTTCTCGGCGATCTCGCCTTGTCGGACACGAACTGAATGCCAGAGTTCCTCATCAACAATGCGCAGCTCCGGCACATCCTTGATGATCCATTCGGATTCCGGGTTCAGGCGTGACACGCGCTTTCCGGTCGATGGATCTTTGATGTAGCGAAGCCGGTTCCATATCAGGCGACCGATATAGAGTTCATTATTCACCAGCCCCGTGCCGCGCTTCACATGGCCACGGATGGTGGTGTCGCTCCAGAGCTTGCCAGCCGGACCGGGGACACCTTCCTCGTTTAATGTGCGGGCGATTGTGCGCGGACCTACGCCCGCGGCGAACTCGCGGAAGATGCGCCGGATAACATTCGCCTCGGCTTCGTTGATTTCCCGGTCGCCGCGAATGGAATCACCGCGCGCATCGAGCTGCTTGACGACATTATAGCCAAAGCACAGTCCACCTCCTGACTTGCCGTCCTCGACGCGGCCACGAATGCCGCGATGGGTTTTGGCTGCGAGGTCTTTGAGAAATAGCGCATTCATCGTGCCCTTGAGGCCGACATGCAGTTCGCTGATCTCACCTTCCGATAGCGTGACAATCGGAACACCTGCGAATTTTAGGTGCTTATAGAAGGTGGCGACGTCAGCCTGGTCGCGACTGATGCGATCCAGTGCCTCAGTAAGCACGATGTCGAACTGTCCAGCCTGCGCATCCTGAAGAAGCGCCTGAATGCCGGGGCGCAGGATCATGCTTGCGCCTGAGATGCCAGCATCCTTGTAGGTTCCGACGATCTTCCACTTCTCGCGCTTCGCCTGTTCGCGGCAGATGCGCAACTGGTCCTCGATCGACGCCTCGCGCTGATTGTCGGAAGAATATCGGGCATAAAGCGCAACGCCGGTCATCAGCGGTCTCTCCTAAGCTACTTTATCCATCCGGCTTGGCCGGATTAGCACCTCGGCCGAGATGCCGAGGCGGATATGCAATTGCCGGATCATGTCGATCGATAGGCTGCGCTTGCGGTTGAGCACGTCTGCAACCCGATTGCGGGGGCCGATCATCGGCTCCAGATCTTTGCGGGTCAATCCCTGTTGCTCCATGCGGAAGCGGATCGCCTCTATCGGATCAGGCGGATCTATAGGATAGTGCTTCGCCTCATAGACGTCGATCAGCGTTGCCAAGACATCCAAGCGGTCGCCTTCTGGTGTGCCGCTCTTGGCGCCCCATAGCCGTTCGACATCGGCTAACGCTTCATCGTAATCCGATTCCGTGCGGATCGGTTTCAGATCAGTTGCCATGGTCGGTCTCCTTCACGTCGATCCTGTCGTAAGCCTTGTGCGTGCCGAGCCACTTGATCCAGACGATACCCTTCTCGAAGTCCGCCGACACGATGAGGCGAAAGTCATTGCCCTTGATGTTGAAGACGATCCGCTCGGCGCTGACGAGGCTCGCCGTCGCATAAAGTCGCTTCACATCGGCGGTGCTCGCCCACTCCGCCTTGCTGACTTCGTCGAACCAGGCATCGAGCGCGGCCTTTACGGCCGGCTGCTCTTTCTGCCCCGCGAGGCTTTCGACAAATTCGCGCAAAGTACGGCGGGCAATAATCCTCATCTGTAACCTATAGCATGGGACCAAAACGGTCTCAAGGGAAGGTTGCAAAAACCCGAAACGGGAAGCCCGCACCGGGTGAAACTCGCGCAAATGTCGTGTGCACGGCGAGGTCGGCTATTAGATCATCAGGGCGAGGGGAGAGTTTTGGTGTGATGCTGTTTCTGCACCTTTCGTTCCATCGCGATCTTGCGCTCGAACTGCTCGCGGGCGATCTGGCGGCCGATCAACCTGGCGAGGGATCGGACCGCTGCATCGGCACGTACAGGATCGTTCCGGTCCGTTTCCAGTCCGGTCGAGGGCGATATAACCTCGATGCTGATCCTGTCCCGTTTAAGCGCCATCGTCTACGACAATCCTGTGCCCAGAAGGGGCAGGGGATATGGAAGCGTGGAATGCCATGGTCGGGAAGAGCGCACGGCTCTCCGTGCGGTGAATAGGATGCCTTGGCGTACGAAAGGGATAGGTCACTCAGAGGCCGGGAGAGGGTAGTTGAACGGCAGATATAAATTGGCCGATCGAAATCCCAAATTTTTGCTGTTGGCCACCCGTGATGCAAATATGCCATCTTTGGAGACCAGCGTTTCAACTCTCCTTAGTTCCGTTCCAGACCATTCTATCGACCTCAGTGAAACGTCTGGCCCGCGTCGCCAGCGACGCCGGAAGGCTTTGGGGCCAGAAGTCGACGCTTTAAGGTCGATCAGCGAATAGCTGTTCCGGACGAAGAAATGTTCTCTTGCCTCCGGCGGGGTCGAACAAAGGGTTAGGAGATGTGCTAAGCTCGGACCGCAGCGAGGAATTGTTGTTCTGAGAGTAGGGAGACCGCGAACTCGCCCTTTTTCATCATCGGCATTATCGAACTGCAGGATCTGCTAGTTGCCAGATACATTACCGTATTCCGGTAGCTTAGGAAAACGTGCTCACCGGAGCGCTTCCACTTCTCAATCCACTGGCTGCTGCGGCCCACCCAGCGCATTATGTGAAATTGCCTCCCGCTGCATTCAACCGGTCTGCTCTTGAAATCCAGTGACATTCCAAAATTGATCTCGCGAAAAGAGCTTTCGTCCGCAAGATCGAGCAGCCAGAACATACGGTGTTTTCGACCATAAAATGTCTCTCTTGCCCCGCGTTCCTCTTCCGATATGGAAGAATGTTGTAACTCAACGATGGTACGATAATGGTGTCCGTTGCATAGAATGTCAGCACGGTGCCTTTCACCAGTGTGATCATCCGAAAGCGTAACCTCACATTCATCTAGGCTGAAAAAAGACTTCCAGCGCAGATGCCATTCTCCTTCGGGTTCACTCCAGGGATCACAATCGCCCTGCTTATGGCGCCAGTGCGCGACGTTCTGGATTGGTAAAACTGCGATAAGTTCACCGCCGCAGTCCCTGCAGATTGTCCATTCGCCCTTTATGAGGGGGCGACGTTTTTGAGCGCCAGTCCAAGCGAGAAGCATCAGGCCGCCTCGCCAGTATTTTCCGGAGGTGGGACAACCATAGCCGCTGCCGGCTCATTCCTTATCGTGCGAACCTGTTCACTCAGATGGACCATAAGGGGCCTTCGCGAACGAGAGGCCTTGCCTACAAGTAGGCAATGCCGTGGCTTAAGATTTGGCAAGGCGCGTACATGGTACGGTCCCATGTAGTTTCGCAGAAAATCAAAGCCTGTTTCGTCGAATGCCTGAAACGACACAATGGTGTTGCATTGGTTCAGAACGCTTTTGGTAACATTGGCGGTTCGTTGAGAGACGATGAGAAAGCCAAGGCCATACTTGCGAGCCTGCAAGACAATCTGTGCAGTTTTATTTACAGATGCCTGTAGATTTTGTTGCGGATTGAAGTTCCACTCGGGCACGAGGAGATGCGCTTCTTCCAGCACAATCATGACTCGGGGAACGGGAGTAAGAACTTGTTCTGGTGATCTTGTCTCTTTGCACCAGGTAAGGCAGACTTGCGCCGTTGTATGCGCTAGGTCAACCGCCGCTACCTGGCCAGATGAAGTTTCGACGATACCGATCATGTGATCGGGTGACTGCAGAAACGCTTTTATCGCCGCTTTATCAGCAAGTATTACTGCGTGATGCAGATATCTTTGATAGTCGCCAGTGGGATCCACGCAGACTACCTTAATGCCTTTTGCGCAGCACTCTTCGATCATCGCGAAGGTCAGAAAGGACTTTCCGGCACCCGTCACGCCGAGAATAGCCGAATGGTAGAGCACGAAATCGTGGACATCAACATTCACAGGGTAAGTGGCCTGGGGGATCGTACCGATAGTCGCCTCGCTGCCCTTAAGGACATATTCTGGTCCGGCAGTTTCCTCATCTACAAGAAAAACGGGCGCACGTTCGCGAGCAACCCAGTCATGGCTTTCGAAGCCGCCCCTTGCATTATCCCATCTCCCGATCTGTTCGGCATCTCCCTCAACGAAGGCGCGTGAGCTCTCGCTTAATGTTTTTTCCTCACTTATTATCCCATCGAAGACTTGGTAAAACACCGGCTTGGACTGTTCGCCGACTTGTAACATTGACCCGGCACGAACCGATGGCGAGCCGAACAGCTCGAATTTTAGCTGCGCAATTCCGGAACCCTTAGAAACAGTACCGATGACTTTCGCAAGTCGCTGAAGCTCCTCATCATCAATCGCGGGTTCGTAAAGAGATAGTTCTTCGGTACTCATCGTCACGAGCAGAGAGTTTTCGTTAAGCTGGGACTCTGAGATCGACATCTCAATCAAGGCAACCGCAATCCTTGTTTCGTTCGCAGATGAGCGTTCGCCAATAACGATCCCAACGCAGTGACACGCTCCCACACTACTTTGGCAAAAGCCGACAAGTTCATGTAGTTTTGGCTTGGCCTCAGCCGTATGCGTGCAGAAAACGATCGAAGGCGCGTTAAAGGAGTGCGCTACGCCAATGATTTTCCGGTCCGGATAATCGCGGCTGCGGCGGATAACTTTTCCGATAGCAGGTAGATTGATGTTTGAAACTAGGAGGATCAGTCCCCATGCCACTACAAAGACAGTCGTATTCGTGGTTCCCAGCTCGAAATAGCTGAGCAACGCTAGCACAAACACAATCGAGAACAGGACGTCAGCCCGGCCAAGACCAATGGCAATCTGATAGAAAAACGAACGCCACGGCCGCTTTTCACGGCGAAGATCCGCTCCACGGTCCCATGACAACGCAACCGCCGTGCCTGCCAGAAGTATTGAGCCCCAACGCAATATCTCCCACCAAATGGCGAGGGGAGGACTAGAGAGGGTTGATGTCGCAACGAACACAGTTAAGCAATTAAGCAGGACATCGTTTGGCTTCGTAAAGCGGTACTCAGTGATGAACCTGCCAACGAACAAAGTGAACAGGCCGGCGTGAAACCAGATGGAATCGCCGCCGGACGGAGGAACGAAAGAGCCGGTGTGAAACCATACAAGCCCCAGAAGCGCAATCATCCCGATACAGAATGCGACAAGCGCATAATTTTTAGTCAAAGTTCCCCCAATACGTCTTTAGTCCTTTTGCAGAATCCGCGCGATGAGTTCATTCATTGCGGACCCATTTTTAAAGTAGTCGAGCAGATAGTTTCTTGCCTGCTTGTCCATCGCGACAGAGCCCACAGCAGACGCCCATGCCAGCCAATCTGAGCGACCTTCACGGAGAAAGCCTTCCCGCATTTCCGGGAGACCAAATCTCAGATCCTGTATCTCTAATATCTTGGCCCTAGTGATATCCGTGGCGCAAGGGTGATTATAAAGCGCGTTTATTATGAGCGGAGCGTTTTTGGTGTTCATGAGATAAGTATCGAGCATGACACCAAACCAGAAAAGTTTATACTCGCTCAGGTACTCGCCCTCACTGGCGATCTCCAGAACGATTCCTGCCACCGCGTCCTTGTCTTCCGCGTCAGTACAAAGCCCATAGAGGTTCTTGGCGAGATGGGAAATCCCCTCGCAAAAAGCCCTAGATGCTCTTCGATCTGATCGACGTGATCGCGCATAACAACAAGAATGAGTTCGGCATCGTCCTCGGAGAGGTTTCCTGCGGTTAGCAGGGATAAGATGAACTCGATTTCATCATCATCAAGCTCCGCTACGCCCTCATCGTCAATTAAGTCGACGTCATCATCAAATGGATCTTCGTAATGTGAAAGAATGAGGTAGCGTCTCCTTTTCAGGAGGCGCTTCTTAAGTTGGCCAATCTGCTCGTCTGCTTCGTCCGTCGAAGGCACGCCGCCTGTGCGCGTCTTACTCGCGTTCACCGACAGACCCTTTAGGCCTAGCAGGCGCTGCGCCTCAGCAAAGTCTGACTGCAACACCCGTGCGTCGTTATCGAATAAATATACATCGTCCATAAACCGGACGATGCGATCTGCACGGATCATAGAGGACTCTTCAATGAAACGAAGGAAATCGTTTCCGATCATCTTGGCGGGGTAGAGGCCTTGAGGGAGGCAGTCCAGTGATCGGCCGGCATTGATCTCCCGAAAGAATTTGCCAAAGGCAATAGTGTCTTGGGGATCTTCGGGCCTCAGCGCGGCGAACCAGGCGTGCAAGTCATGATGGTACACGCCGTTGAAGTACGCTGACACGTCAAAGCTCGTGAATTCTTCAGTCTCGAAGGTGCCGGTCCAAACTGCAGCTTTGAAATCTGAATAGCTTCGAGAGGGCGAGATTGGCTTGCCGTCTTCGAACCTGTAGCCGAAGTGCTGCCGCTTCTTTGCGTGTGGTTTTCTGAAGCGCGTCCTATTCCTGTATACTAGGTCATAAAGAAAGAATTCTGCCACGGCATCGAGTTTTACGGTCCGTCTCAGGTGTAATGCGTCTTTATTGGCATAGACCCGACGTTGCGGAAGGAATGAGCCTTTACCACTCACGAGATCGTCGGTGTACGCGATGATCTCAGCCGCGCCACGCTCGATGAGGATCTTGTTGGTATCAAGCGGGAATAGGGTGCGAGGAAAGTCGTCAAGAAAAAATTCCCGGCTGCTATACGTCGCTTGTTTGGATTTCTTTTTCAAAATATACGATCACATCTTAAGGTTGTTTGCATCCTATATCTTGCGAGCGACCAAGTGAAGAGCCTTTTGAATGGTGAGCAGAACACTTATGGATCATAATAATTGCTGAACCAATGGACTTAATCGTCCATCCGATCATCCGGCGGTTTCGGACGATCATGCTCTTAGCTTCGGAGATCTTCCGCGTGGCGATATTCTAATGTACCGCGCCAAAAGCCCAAGTTTATTTGCTAGAGGAATATCCGTTGTAACCGGCAGTCCTTATAGTCATGCCCGGATTGTTCTTGGAAACGGCATGGTCGCGGACCGAATTTTCCCGCAGGGAACGCAAAAAATATATCTAGAAGAATTTATGGCGGGAGCAAGGGCCGAAGCCGACCTGAGGAGTCAGCTTGGCTTCGGCAAAGACCGGGTAGGGAAGCTTAGCAAATTCGTATCAAATGCAATAGAAAATGCCAAATATTATGACGCTGTCGCCGCGGTGAAATTTTAGTGGAATAGCGATAAATACTTCGCAAACAAATTTGAGTTCATTGAGAAAAACTACATAAAAGCAAATACTGTCGATAAATTTTCACAGAAAATCTTCTTCTGCTCGGCCTTCGTAATCGCATGCTACTCGGTCGTTGAAATTATTGATACTAGTGCGCAGATTGCATCTCAGCCGGAGCATTTCTCTCCGGGCCATTTCTTTAACGATCCCACGTTTCTATAGCTGGCCGGATGATGCGGTATTCTATGAAACTATGCATTGGGCAGACGCCGCGGATGCCAAGTGGTAGTAATCCTGCTGTTAGAACTGCACGACTTCGCTGCGGTGATACATCTGCTTAATTTCCTTGTGCCGAATCCGGAACTGACTTCTGCGTTTGATTGCAGGTGCTGTTGATGACGCTTTCTCCATTTTGATGGCAGGATCGTAGTAGACCACGCCGCTCGTGAAACCCTTCAAAAACAGCAGGAAGTCGGTCTGCTCACAAAGATGAATGCGGGGTCCATAAGAATATTCCGGCGGCGGTGTCCGGAAGAGGGATGGCACATACGCCGCTTGAGCATGCTTCCGGTTCCAGTGTGCCATCATGCCTTTCAAAGACCAGCTTGCCGCAACGTCGTCATCGCTGTTGATAAGGGCAATACTCCCGTCGATGTTGGTAATGGTGCCGCTCGCGTTATCAAAGCCATCGACAACGATTTTCAGGCCGGTGTCGGCATGATAGGTCTTCGCACAGGTGTAGATGCCGCCAAAGTTCAGACGATCAGGCCTGCCCATCTTGTCCGCATAGCCGAAGCACCTCAGAAACTCTGCAACTCCGTGATCTCTGTAAATTCCGCCGGTCGGTTCAGGCGTCATGAGCGTGACGGGTGTTTTTGGCAGGAAGGCCGTGAAATTGTTCACGCCGTACTGCTTTACTTCCCACCCCATGAAGTCAGGCTCGGAAACACCGTTTGGCGTTATGCCGAGCTCGGCTTCAAGTGTGTATCCGCCGCCATTCTGGGCAAGATAGGGGAGCTTGCGCCCATCGGCGGCCAGCTTCTGCGACATTATCCATTCCAGCTCGTAGATGCGACGCAACTCGGCAAGGAGAATTTCTTTCGGGCTTCTCTTGCTTTCAGGGGTAGTCGGGAGTTCGAGGAACACTCCCACCGATTGCCACTGGCCTGCATTGATTTCATTCGCGATGGCGTGGTCCGGCCCGACGACGTAACCGAGAACATCATTCTGCCGGGTGATACCGAAGAAAAGGATGCGCCCCTCAGTCCTGACCGTCATAAGATCAGACGGAGCCTGCTTACAACCGAGCAGGAAGCCTGACATCCGCACCTCCGGATAATCAGGATAGAGGATTAGCTGCGCGTTGGGCGCGAGATGCTGCCCGTTCTCATCAAGCCAGAAAAAGCGAACCGATGCTTTGGGACGATCCTGCTTGCTTCCCGCCATTGGCCGCGTGTCTGTGTAGATTTCGCCGTGCGGGATGATGTTCAGCGCACCGAAGCCGCCACCGAGATAAATCTGGTTCTTCGAATTATCATTGGAAGCCAGCTTCTTCGCATAGATGCGATCTGCGCCGTGATCGACGAAAAGTCGGAGCAGTTCGGATAAAGATGAAGCCAAATTATTCCCCCCTGATTGTAAGCATAGATTCTCCGGATTTTACCCAGTCGGCCAGCTTTTGCATAGCACTGGTAAAATCCAGTCTGGTGCGACCCTTGAGGGCGCATTCCCATACTGTGGCAATCCGCCAGCCATTTTCCCGCAGTTTTGACATCGAGAGATCATCGTTGAGAACATTGCGCGAGATTTTTTCCGCCCAGAACTCCGGGCGGGTGGATGGCCATTTGAATAGGTGGCAGTCATGCCGGTGCCAGAAGCATCCATGCACAAACACGACCGCGCGGTACTTCGGGAATACCAGGTCTGGCTTTCCAGGCAGGTCTTTGGAGTGCAGCTTGTAACGGAGCCCTTTCGCGTGGAGGGCATGGCGGACCATAAGCTCGGGCTTTGTATGACTGCCTTTGATAGCAGCCATGTTGCGGCTTCGCGTTTGCGGATTGTGGACATCCGCCACGACTATGCTGCCTTTCGCTGGCTCCGCTCGCTGATGAGCGCCTGTATGTGCGGCAGCATTATCCGTGCAACTTCGCAGAAGACAGGCACTGCAACCGAATTGCCAAACTGCTTGTAGGCCTGTGTGTCAGAAACAGGAATCCTGAAGTCATCCGGATAGCCCATGAGACGCGCGCACTCACGAGGTGTAAGGCGGCGTGGGTTCTTCTTCTTTCCACGGCTCACAAGGATTTCCGAACCATCTTTGTAGTATCGGGCAGACAGCGTTCGGGCCACGTCATCCGGTGTGACGAGGCCAAAGCCGAAGCCATTGCCCTTTGCCTTATGCTTGGCAGAATAGTCCTGAAGGTACTGCCACAGCTTGTCTGTCAGCGTGTACTTGGGATTCACAAGGCTTTTCGGGCCAGTCGTGTAAGGTTCTTCCAGCTCTTCAAAGCCATCTTCGGGATGCAGGATGTCACGAAGGCGTACAGAGCCTTTTTCCGGCAAGACCAGATAATCCCACGAGAATTCGACGGCATCGCGGAAGCCGACGATCACAATGCGCTCCCGATGCTGGGGGACAAAGTGTTTGGCGTCGATGATTTTGTAATAGACGTGGTAGCCAAGCTCTTCGCGCAAAGTTTTGATGATGACATCGAATGTCCGGCCACGGTCATGGCTCTGGAGGTTCTTAACATTCTCCAGCAGGAAAGCGGCGGGTCGCTTGGCTTGCAAAATACGGGCGACGTCAAAAAACAGCGTGCCCTGAGCCTCGTCCGCAAAGCCGTGGCTGCGCCCGAGAGAGTTCTTCTTTGATACGCCTGCGATAGAGAAGGGCTGGCATGGAAAGCCAGCGACCAACACATCGTGATCCGGAATCTCGTCCGTGGAGACTTTTGTTATGTCGCCTTCAATAGGGCGGTTGTCCCGAAAGTTGGCGGCATAGGTCTGCTGCGCAAACTTGTTCCATTCGGAGGTGAAAACGCAGTGGCCCCCGATAGCATCGAAGCCGCGTCGAAGGCCCCCGATGCCAGCGAAAAGGTCGATGAATGTAAAGCGGGTCTGGGCCGGCTCGGGTCTTCCCATAATTCGCAGCATATCTAGGACATGTTTCCGAGGCTCTGCTTCGCCCGTCTCGAAGCGATAAATCTGCCGCTCCGTATAGCCAAGCTGTTGTGCTGCATCGCGAATTGTCAGGCCAGCCTGGAGGCGGAGGTCGGAAAACGTAGACATGAAGGCCTTTCTTGATCGCGAATCGCTGGGTCGATTTTTGACATGATGTCATGCGAACAAAAATGGAACAACGGGCAACAGTAAAAATCCACATATAAGGCGTGGTTTTCGATCTGTCTGACCAAACACGGCGGCAGCGGTGGCATCTCAAGGAAATCTCGTCAGGCAATGGTCACGTCGCGATTGACCTTCGAAGGCGGGATGTAGTTAATTGAAGCTGCCGGTTGTTCTTTAGAAAATTGGCAAACAACAACAAGTCTTTGCATGGAGGGCGGGGCAGTGATGTCTGCCGCGCAAAGGTGAGGATGATCTTTCGATTCTCTCTCCGCGTAAGGGTCCGGTAATGGACGCAAGCGCTGGGTTCACTGTTACAGATTGGGACGCCTCGCAGCGCGCTGTGATCGGTGCCGGTGAGACACGCCGTCTTATTGTCGATGCCGGCCCTGGTACAGGCAAGACTGCTGTCGCCTGCGCACGCCTCAACTACCTGGTGTCGGAGTGTGATGTTCAGCCTTCCAGAACATGGATGATCAGCTTCACGAGAACGGCTGTCGCCGAAATTCGTGCACGGCTTTATGCGTATCTTGGACAGGACGCAGCTGCTGTGCGAATAGCCACACTCGACTCTCACGCATGGTCAATACATTCAGGTTTTGAGGCGAATGCCAAATTGACTGGCACCTATGAAGCCAACATCGAGCATGTACTTGAGCTTGTGAGAAGCAGCGATGAAGTCGCCGAGCATCTTGATGATGCCGAGCACGTCATCGTTGACGAAGCACAGGACCTTGTCGGCATTCGCGCCGACCTTGTTGAGGCAATCATCACAAAGCTTCGGCCAAGCTGCGGTGTCACTGTTTTTGCTGATGCTGCGCAGGCTATCTACGGATTTTCGGAAGACGAAAAATTAGAGATAGATTCAGCTGATAAGCCGTTGCTGGAGCGCATCGGCCCTGGTTCCTCGTTGAAGTTCGAGTCCATTGCTCTCGACACAATTCACAGAACGAAGTCACCTGGTCTGATCTCGATCTTCTCTGGTGTTCGCTCGACCGTTCTTGGAAAAGGTAGTGGGCTTTTTGGCAAGGTTCGCGAGGCTATTGAGAAACATGCCAGTGCCAATGATGTCGACGTCAAGAGTCTCGGGCTTGAGACTCTTGCACGGGGCTCTCTTGTGCTGTTTCGCAGTCGGGCGGAGGCTCTGATCGCCTCGCAGTTTTGTACCGTGCCGCATAGCCTTCGCCTGTCTGGATTTGGCGTAAGCCTCCCTCCCTGGCTTGCGATCTGCTTTCATGATTTCACAGTAAGCCACATGGGTAAGGATGAGTTTGTGCGGCGCTGGCTTAGCCGCGTCGAAAACTCTTGTCCGCCTGATTATTGTGCCGAGGAAGCGTGGCGGCTTTTGACACGCTTTGGCGGCGCGGCAGATGGCTCGCTTGAGATGATCCGCCTTCGCCGGCGACTTGGCAGAACCGCGCCGCCAGTCGAACTTGCCACAAGAGAATTTGGTCTGCCAGGGCCGATCATCGGTACCATTCATGCAAGCAAGGGGCGGGAGGCGGATGATGTTATTCTGCTTTTGCCGGAAGAGTCTGAGTTTGAAAATACAGCTGACGAGGAAGAGGAATCTCGTGTTCTCTTTGTTGGCTCGACGCGTGCGCGACAGTCTCTGCGCGTTGGGAAGGCCGCAGGAACGAACAATTTTGGCTCGAAAGGTCAACGGGCATATCGCGGCATTGCCGCGAAAGGAAAGGATGGCTCTCCGTCCGCGATGATCGAGATTGGACGCGGTGAAGATATCAGCGCAACCGGGCTCGTTGGAACTGCATCCTTAAGTCTTGAAGAGTGTACTGCTGCACAGGCGTGGCTTATCGATCATGCATGTAGGCTGGCGCCGCTTAAGCTTCAGCTCTCGGCCAGCCATGGATGGAAATATCAAGTAGTAGAACCAGAGACTTCAGCGCCTCTTGGCCTGCTTTCAAACGCCTTTGTCAATGACATGTGGGATATTGCCAAGACGATGGGCGCGTGGGGCAAAGGGCGTAAGCTCAACATCCCGTACTCTATCAGATACGTCCGTAGCTTTGGTGCGCGCACCATGGTGTTGCCGCCTGATGATCCGCAGCTAGAAAATCTGCATGCACCGTGGCAGCAATCCGGCTTCATTCTGGCACCGCGGATTGCCGCCTATACGAAAGGGTTCTTCAATGTCGCAGGAGCCTGACAGCTCGATTGATCGTACAAGCCTCGCTCAGCGCCTGGCCGAGGACCTGATTGGTCCGCGCAGCGACGAAGAAGTGTTGATTAAAGATCGTCCTACAGACGTCTACCTGACCGGCATTCTCTGGCCACAGAGAACGCAGATGGCGGGTGAGGATGACGACACGCTGGCAACCGGCAGCGCAGCCAACTCTTCCGACAGCGATGATTCAGGAGAGGCCGAGGCTGTTCCAGCGGCGTCATCGCAAAAGCCATCCGTTGCCGGTTTATCGTTCTCGGTATCGCTAAGTGGAAATCCGAAGATTTCTGCACGCATAAGGTTCGCGCGATATCGTCTGGTGCCTCCCAAAACTTCTGAGGATGAAAAATCGTGGGTACGCGAACCAGTTGATGTTGTCAGGGAAATCCAGCTTTCATCTCCGAACCCGTGGATTGATCTCGCTAAAGGTTCGCCTGAGGCAGACGGAGCTAAGCTTCATATTCGCTGTGTAAAGGCATCGGACAGACTACTTGTTACGCTCTCGCTTGTGAATGTCGCGCCCGCTGGCGAAGGGCGTGATGAAATGGAAATGGCCTGTTTGTTTCAGACATCCATTAATGTTGAGCCTATGGGTGAAACAACTCTCTTGCCAAAGCCGGCATGGCGCGGCGAGCAGGCAAAAACGCCGGGTGATCCTGACGAGCGCTCGAATCTCCTGCTCTTCCGGAACGTGTATGAATTCGCAGCCGGTCACATTTGCTCGGCAAAATGGGGCGCGGTTACGGCGGTCAACGAAGGAGAGCTTCCAACAGTTTCTTGGGTGGCAACCAGCTGGCTTCCTGCTGCGACGGTGCCTGGTGTCGATGCCGCAGGCCACGATGTCTTCAAGAAACTTCCTGCCGCTGCGCTGTCAGCAAAAGCACTTGCCTTCGCCGATGAGTCTTCGCTTGCCTCATCCCTCATGGCGCTCAGTAATGCCTATGGTGAGTGGCTTGATGACCAGAAAAAGCTGGTGAAGGGTTTGTCCGCGGCGAACGCAAAGACGGCCGAAGAAAATCTCAAACAGTGCGAAGACGTGCTTTCGCGCATGCAGATATCAGCGGGACAGATTTGCTCTGATCCTGCTCTGCGCAGAGCATTCCAGCTTGCCAATCTTGCGATGCATATTCAGCATGAATGGGATAAGGAGAAAGCCGCTTTTGGCGATCTTCAGTGGAGACCATTCCAGCTCGGCTTTCTGCTCTTGAGTGCTGTCTCCTCGGCGCGGCGCGACGATGATCACCGTCGCACGATGGACCTGCTCTGGTTTCCAACGGGCGGCGGCAAGACAGAAGCCTATCTCGCGCTCATTGCCTTCGTTGCCTTCTTCCGTCGCTTGTCTGATGATCCGGCTGACCGGGCCGGCGTTGCGGCGCTTATGCGCTACACGCTTCGACTGTTGACCACTCAGCAATTTGCACGCTCGGCCGCCATGATGCTGGCTTGCGAGCTGATTCGGACCGACAAGGTGGATGTGCCCAAGGGGATGGCGCTTCTTGGCGATGAGCCTTTTTCTATTGGTCTTTGGGTCGGCGGCGATGCAACGCCCAACCGTCTCGCCGAGGCGTTTATGTCGCTGCAGGGATCGCGCGAGGTATCCTCACCAAAACAGCTGGCTTTATGCCCGATCTGCCACAACAAGATTTCTTGGAACCAGGCGTCCGTTGTCTCTCCAGTTATTGCCAGCTGCACTACCGGCGACTGCGTTGCACGAGGCCATATTCAGGTCTGGACCGTAGATGATGATGTTTATCGTGTCCGCCCGACACTCATAGTGGGAACCGTCGACAAATTTGCCCAGATCGTGCGCCGTCCCGAGACCAACGATCTTTTTGGTATCTCGCGTAACGCGCCGCCTGACCTCATTATACAGGACGAACTGCATCTGATCTCCGGGCCGCTCGGCACCGTTACCGGCACCTACGAGGCGGCCTTCGATCTACTTTTTTCGAACGGACAGCGTTCACCGAAGGTGATCGGATCAACGGCGACGATCAGGCGCGCCTTGGAGCAGGTAAAGGACCTCTTCGATAGAACCGCCTGTCAGTTTCCGCCGCCGGCCATTAATCACAACGATTCCGGCTTTGCTGTGCTTGATCCGAAGTCAACTGGCCGGCGATATATTGGCGTTAGCACTGCGGGCCGATCGGCAAAGTTTACGCTTCAAGCAGTTTCGGCCTCCCTTCTTCAGTCTGCTGCGGCTGCTTTCTCCACGAAGAAGCAGCGTGATCCATACTCGACGCTGGTTGGGTATTTTAACTCGCTCCGAGAACTCGGCGGCGCACTCGTCCTGATGCAGGACGACGTTGCTGACAGTATCGATATTTATCGCAAGGCCAGGTACGAGAAGCCACGTGTCGTTAAGGAGGTCGAAGAACTCACATCACGTCGCACCCAAGAAGATATCTTGGCGATGCTCGGCAAGCTTGCCATCGAGGCGGACGATCCGGGATCGCTTGATGTTGTTCTGGCCACAAACATGGTCAGCGTTGGAGTTGACATCCCGCGCCTTGGTCTGATGATCGTCAACGGTCAGCCAAAGACCACGGCCGAGTATATCCAGGCAACGAGCCGTGTTGGCCGCGGCAAGGTGAGCGGACTCGTCGTTGCGATCTTGAACAATGCCAAGGCTCGCGACCGCTCTCACTTTGAAACCTTTCCAGGATGGCATCAGGCGCTGTACCGCGACGTCGAGGCGACAAGCGTCACGCCGTTTGCATCCCGGGCGCGTGACCGGGCCCTACACGCAGCGCTGGTGGCGGCCGTCCGGCATCTGGCGCCGGGTATGCTGGATCGTCCCGGCCTCGACGATCCAGCAATTGCAAAGGCGCGCGAGTTGATCGATCTGATCGTCGCGCGGGCAGCGCGCATTGATCCAGAGGAGCGGGATGTCCGTGCCGAACTCGAGCGAAAGTTCGAGCAATGGAGTGATCGGGCGCCAGCTTACTACTGGCAGGACTACAAGGTGAATGCATCACTGTTGCAAAGTGCTGAGCGCGTTGCATGGAAAAAAGCACTCGGGCGTACACCCGGGTCTGCCTGGTCAACTCTTAATTCAATGAGAAACGTGGAAGCCGGAACACCCTTCCGCATGGCAAAGCGGCTTAGGGCGAAAGAGAAAAAAGATGTCGAATAACGATTTGCAGGAGCTGAGACGCAGCGCTGTTGCCTCGCTTTTTGGCCCGGGGGCCATTGTCGACTTCAGAACCGAGAAGGCTCCCGTTTCCGGGATGGCAGCTGGGCTGGAGGCCTGGGATGAATCTTTTTGGCCGGCAGGCCTTGCGAATTCCCAGACCATCCGGGAGACTCGCCTTGAGAAAAAGCTGGGAGTGCACGGATTTCGTCTCCCGCCGGTTATTGAACAGCGTCCTAAGGGAGAAGACCCGGACCGTCGTCGTCTCGTAGCGGTGCGGTTCCCCCAGTGGCTGCAATGCCCAGTGTGTGAAGAAATCGGGCCTGAACGCACATGGTCCTTTGATGATGGCGAGGCCTACCGCTTTTGCGCGCGTTGTACGGACAAAAATCCTGGGCAGCACAAGATTTATACGATCCCTGTTCGCTTTGTCTTTGCCTGCACCAGGGGACATGTCGACGAGTTTCCATGGGATTACTGGCTTGGACATTTGCCCACTTGCGAACGAAAAAAAAGAATGACCCTCAAGGCTGAGGGGGCGGGTCTTGCTGGCTTGGTCCTTCGCTGTCCTGACTGCCATCAGTCGCGATCAATGGATGGAATTTTTTCGAAGGGTACTTGGGAACATCTGCACTGCAACGGCAAAAGGCCGTGGCTTCCAGATGCTGATGAGATCTGCACGGAACACCCAGTAGGGGTCCAGCGTGGTGCTTCAAACCTTTATTTCCCAATCACGCAATCGGCTCTCAGTATCCCCCCATGGTCAGACCAGCTCCAGGTTGTGCTTGGGGATTTCTGGGCTACGCTTGTTAATGTCGTCGACCCGGCGAAGCGTGTCATCTTTATCGAGATACATGCCGAAGGTGAGCTGGGTCCGCATTTGAAAGAATTGAAGATGACGCCGGAGCAACTAGCCGATGTCATCGAGCGTCGACTGCAAAGCTATAAGGAGATCGCGACCGATGATCTTCGCCCGGCCGAGTTCAGACAGTTTGTGGAGGAGCCTGGCGATCACGTTGATAAGGACCTCGAATTTGAAATCAGGCGCGAGGATGTGCCAAGCGATATCAGCGAGAAGGTATCGACCGTCGTTCGTGCGGTCAGGCTCCGCGAGGTTCGGGCGCTGACCGGCTTCACGCGCATCAACCCGCCCGGCGATCCTGATGCACCCGAAGTTGCAAAGCTTTCTGTGACGAAGCTCCCCTGGCTGCCGGCGATTGAAGTGCGCGGTGAGGGTATATTCCTTGCTCTTAATGAAAAGACGCTCGGGGCTTGGGAAGGGCGCGATGATGTCCGTGCTCGTGCTGCCGAATGCCACGAGATGTACCGGGCAGACTGGCAGTCGCGATATGGCTCCGCTGCCGAACCCGACAAGACTATCACAGCGAGATACATGCTGTGTCATACACTTGCGCATGCCCTGATGCGCCAACTGACGCTGGAGTGCGGATACTCAAGTGCATCTCTGCAGGAGCGCATCTATGCTGACTCCGGCGATGAGAAGATGGCAGGCATTCTTATCTACACGGCAACGACTGACTCCGATGGCACACTCGGCGGTCTGCAGCGTCAGGGCCAGGCAAAAAGAATTGCCGGCATTCTGAGTCGTGCAATCGCCGCTATGGAGTGGTGTTCTTCTGATCCGCTCTGCATCACGGAAGCAATGGGTTCGCACACGAGCTTCTCTCATGCCGCCTGTCATTCGTGTGTTCTGTCACCGGAGACTTCCTGCGAGAGCTTTAACTGCTTCCTTGATCGTGCGCTTTTGGTTGGTACGCCGGAAAATTCAGATATCGGCTACTTCGCCGACTTGCCAAGTGGTGTGTGATGGCAACGCTCTGGCCGAGAACCCTACCACTATCGATAAGGAGAGACCGTCGCCGCAAGGCCGAGGTCCGGGTCTATGACCGGCTCGCGAGTGAGCTTTCTGATGATTTTCATGTCTTCTATTCCAGTCCTTGGCTTGGCATTGACCAGCTCGGACACGAGAGGGACGGCGAGTGCGATTTTCTCGTTGCTCACCCGGTGCACGGGTATCTGGCTATTGAGGTTAAGGGCGGTGGTATCGACTACAATCCGGCAACCAAGCAATGGACCAGCACCGATGAGAATCACATCGAGCATTCAATTAAGGACCCTGTCGAGCAGGCCCGCAGCGCTAAGCACGAGATACTGAAAAAGCTGAAGAGGTCGCGACTCTGGAGAGAGCGCTATATACACATCGCCCATGGCGTGGTGTTTCCAGGCGCCTCGAAGATACCAAAAGACCTCGGTGCCGATCGGCCATCGCGGATTTTTTGCACATCGGGTGAATTCACAAACGGATTTCGCAATTGGATTGCCGCACGCCTCCAGGAAGGCAATGCGCCTGCCGACATCAAGCCGCTTGGAACGGACGGGATCGCTGCCCTAGAAGGTTTTCTAGCGGTGCCGTTTTCTCTTAGCTTCTCTATTGGCGCCTTTATGGCAGAGTCAACGGAAGAGCTGGGGGTACTCGAACCGCGCCAATACCAGATACTTGAGAACATCGCTGACCTTCCGCGCGCTGAAATGAGAGGCGCTGCAGGTACAGGTAAGACTGTTGTTGCAATGGAAGAGGCGAGTCGCTCTGCAGCTTTGGGCAACAGGACGCTTCTCACCTGTCATAACGGACCGCTGGCGAGAGAGCTCGGGAGAAGGCTCGGGCCTCGGGACAATCTCCTCGTTCAAGGTTTTCAGGATTTTTGCCTTACTTGCGCGAAAGATGCTGGGCTTTCGCTTCCTGTTACAGAGGAGACGATGCGCTTTCAGGAAGAAACGCTTCCTGAGCTCCTCATTGATGCAATAACGGCGAAGCCGGATCTGAAGTTCTCTATGGTCGTCGTTGATGAGGGGCAGGACTTTCCACAGAGCTGGTGGATTGCGCTTGATGCCGCGATAAGGAAGGACGGAAGGCTTCGCGTCTTTTCTGACAGCAACCAGCGTGTCTACGATGGCCGGCGTGTCCCGAGAGAAGATCTTCACCTTTCCCCGATCAGACTTTCACGCAATCTGCGCAACACCAAAGCCATCCACACAGCTGCCTCAGTTCACTACGAGGGTCACGAGATTATCGCGGAGGGCCCCGATGGAAAAGCTGTCACCTGGATTGAGGCCTTGACGCACGAGGAAATGATAAAGGCGGCCTACGCCGAGCTTCGTCGGCTCGTCTACAAGGAGGAGGTGGCACCTTCAGATATCACGGTTCTGCTGCCTGGGGTGCAGTGGATTGAGAGGTTTCGACTGGCAGCAGCGCAATCGCAGCTGGAGTTTACCACGTGTGATAATCTTATGAGCGAGCACGTGATCCTTGACACTCCAAGAAGGTTCAAGGGTCTAGAAAGACCCGCAATCATAGCCGTCTTGGACGATACCAGCCTTGAGGGGAGTGAACTGCCTTACGTCTGCCTTTCGCGCGGGCGAGTTTACCTCGCAGTGGTTGCTTCCTCAGCTGGGTTCAAGAAACTTTCTGCGGTTACAGCCGGCTGAAAGTAGGAGGACATGCAGAGATGTCGAGGTTTTCGACAGGCTTTGTCGCTAACATGATCCGAACCCGGTTCGACGCAAAAATCATGCCGGCACCGCGCATGCCCGCGAGAAGGCCGCGCTTTCGCTGCGCCGGAACCACGCAATCGCGCGTTTCCGCCATTCGGCTTCAATCACTGACACGGAAATGTCGTCAGAGCATCTCTCACACGACGCACAACGATGATAGCGAGAGAGTGTTGAATGGATTTATCGGGTTAGGCGATCCACTTATCGCATTAGGCACGCTACCGCAAAACCATTCAATACCGCAGCCTTTTCAGGTCGGACGTGGCCTTGTGCCGTCCGGCTTTGGGAGGACGCGCCATGCAGAGCATAGATTGGCGTACTCCGGCGGCCTATAAACACGTCAAAGACCTTCCTGCCGCCGGTTTCGCCTGGGAATATCTTCGTCGTAACGAAGACTACCGCAAAGATGTAGAGCGGCTCACCCGTACGGGAGGAGGTGCCGTAGAAGAACTGGACGCCTTTGCTTCCCGCTGGGGGGTGCGATTTTGCACACGACCCCGACGCGCAGCCTGACGGCGCACCGCTTTTCTGGTCGCCGCATTTCAATCCGCAGGCCATTATTCTGTCTCCAGTGGAGCGGAACGATGCCGATGGCGGGCGGCTTGTCGCTCTTGCGCATCTCGATGGCCTGATCCTGCGCCGCGCGCCGGATGGCTGGCACGCAATCTGGCGTATCGGTGGGATGGAGCATCAATTCTGGCTGCCGCAGGGCGCGATCGATGCGGCAGCTTTCTATGCTGCAATCCTGCCTATGGACGAGTTCATGGAATTACGCGCCCATGCGGCGCGCCGCCTCTGGCGGTGCCTGACCGGTCGCTCTCCGGGGCCGGATACTCGCGCCATGCCAGCGCAGCTTCGGCAATGGCACCTTCTGTCGTTGCGCGCCCTGGACGCACGGCTACACGGCGAAAGCTATCGCGCCGTTGCCGAAGTCCTGCTCGGCTTCCGTGGCAACAAGGAAGATTTCGAGACTGATCCGCGCAAGAACAAGGCACGTCGTCTTGTTGCCCACGGCATCAGGATGATGCGCGGAGGCTATCGGCTGCTTTTGCATTATCCGGTCAAGCCTATTCCACGATCAAAACGCAAATGAGGCAATCTCACCGATTCCTGTTTGCCGCAGCCTGTTCCAGTATTTGCCTGTAACCTTCCCGCGCCAGCCATTCGGCGCGCTCCAGATGGCTTTGCCAGCATCTACGAGTTCGTACTTCGTCTGATGCTGGATCGCGATGCAGAACGATCTGCGCTACTTCCTTCCAGTCCGCATCTTCAGCCTCGGCGTCGAGAATGCGCAGATAGGTCACAAAGTGCTGCTCGTCATAGGCGGTTATGACATCGCCGGACGGCGCCAGATCATCCACATCGGGATCAAGTTCGACGGGTGGTTTCACGGTTATTCCCCTTCTTTCAGAAGAGTTTCTGCGGTTCGCCCCCGCAATAAAACTCTCTGACTCCTGGTGATCGGGGAGTTAGTAACCGTGTTGAACGGCCCCATGGCCTTTAGCTGGAAAGCCTGTTGCATACGCCACAGGCTCCCCGACCATAGGGTCAAGGAGTGTGGTGCCGTCACGGCCGACACCAACCGTCAACAGGGGTTACTAAGCCCCGGAGCAGTGCGTCTGCTCCATCTCTATTCATAGCCGAACTGCGTGAGGATGTCTTGAGAGAATCCGCGTCGGCCACCTTGAGTTGCCGAAATCTCACGTCTTTTCGCGCTGACCCAGCCCCTATCAGGGGTGCCGTCTGCGCATAGGTGCAAATGCGGCACGCTACACGCCGCCGATCACTTCCCATGGTTCGCCATAGCGCACTGCCGTCTCCGGCAGCCGCATCAACCTGACGAACCGGAGGTGATCTCATGGCCGAGCGCCGCAACACGGAAATGCCACCGCGCATGCTGCGCACTCAGGAAGCTGCACGTTTCCTCGGTATTTCTCTTCGCACACTGGAAAAGCACCGGACCTACGGGACCGGTCCGACCTATCGCAAAATCGGTGGCCGCGTCCTCTATACCGTCGAGGATCTCCAGTCCTGGGCCGACATCGGCGCGCGCAAATCCACCAGTGACGAGGGTGCCGGCACGGTCTTTCCGGCGCGCCCCCTGACGCCTGAAGAGCGGAGCAAGCTCTGAATGCGGCGCGTCGATCACCCTGACGGCTTGCGGAGAGAAGGCGGCAGCGAGCGCAACCACCTCGATCCGTTCGTGGTCGCAACTGGCGATGCCAGTCCGCGCGACCAGCGCGATCTGATGGAACGGCCTTTCTTCTCGCTGGCAAAGACGCCGCGCACGAAGCCCATCCTCTACAAGACCGCCGATGTCGAGGTGCATGTGTTCGGGATGCCCGAACATGGAATGGCGACGATCTGGGATGCTGATGTGCTGATCTGGGCTGCAAGCCAGGTCGTTGCCGCAGAAAACAACGGCATCAAGACATCCCGCTTCTTCCGCTTCACGCCTTATCATCTGCTGCGCGCCATCGGGCGCGACACAGGAAACCGGCAATATCTTCTGTTGAAGGCAGCGCTTGCCCGGCTGCAATCCACGGTCGTCGCCACGACGATCCGTAACGGCAAGCACTGGCGCCGCCGCCAGTTTTCCTGGATCAACGAATGGGAAGAGATGACTACGCGCGACGGTCGCGTCGAGGGCATGGAGTTTGTCCTGCCCGAGTGGTTCTACAACAGCGTCCTTGACCGTTCTCTGGTCCTCACCATCGACCCGGATTATTTCCGGCTGACAGGCGGTATCGAGCGCTGGCTCTACCGTGTCGCCCGTAAACATGCCGGACATCAGCCGCATGGCTGGCTGTTCGAGGTTGCCCACCTCCACCAGAAATCCGGCAGCATGGCCCGGCCATCGGACTTTGCGCTGGACCTGCGTCGCATTGCTGCTCGCCAGCCGCTGCCGGGCTACAAGCTCAAGATCCTGCGCGAAGATCGCCGCGAACTGCTGCGAATCCGCCCTGAAAATCTATCCACAGTGCCTGTGGATAACATTGTGGATGCCCTCGGTACATCAGGCGCAAAGCGTATCGGTACATCAGGCGCAGCACTATCGGCACATCAGGCGCACGAACCCCAGTTAAGTCTCTGGAACGAAAAACAGAATCCGACTGCTAACTTAGAATATAACATAGAATCTAACTTTTCTTCTTTGACGCGCACGCACGAAAGGCACGGTGCCAGTGCCACTTTCCGCCGACCTGGGCGGGGTACGCCATGATCGTCGCGCTCCTCAATCAGAAAGGCGGCGTGGGCAAGACCACGCTGGCGCTGCATCTTGCTGGAGCTTGGGCTGCGCAAGGCAAGCGCGTCATCCTGATCGATGCCGATCCGCAAGGCTCCGCACTCGATTGGTCGCAGCGACGTAGCCATGAAGGGTTGCCGAGGCTGTTCAGCGTCATCGGCCTTGCCCGTGATACCCTTCACAGGGAAGCGCCGGAACTGGCGCGTGACGCCGATCATGTCGTCATTGATGGTCCGCCCCGTGTCGCTGGTCTGATGCGCTCAGCGCTGCTTGCAGCCGATCTGGTGCTGATCCCGGTGCAGCCATCTCCTTTCGACGGCTGGGCCTCGGCCGAGATGCTGGCGCTTCTGAACGAAGCGCGAATCTATCAACCGGAGCTGTCCGCCCGCTTTCTGCTGAACCGATGCGGTGCGCGTACCATCATAGCCCGCGAAACGGCCGAGACACTGGCGGACCATGATCCGCACTTGCTGGCCACGACGATCGGCCAGCGTGTCGCCTTCGCCGAAGCCGCACAGACCGGGCGACTGGTCTCCGAGACTGATGGCGGCGAAAGGGCCGCACAAGAGGTCACAGCGCTGGCGGCCGAAATCGATGGCCTCGGTATCGGGAGGATCGTGCAATGACACGGCCGCCCGTCAAATCCGGCTTCGCATCGCGTCCAGGCAATCCCGATAGCTGGGTCAGAGCCGCCGATGCGCCGATAACCGGCAAGACGGCGACGGAGGCGTTCACCGCCCGCCTGACCATCGACATCACGCCCGAACTGCGCGGGCGCATCAAGGTTGCCGCTTTCCGGCGTGGCGTCACCGTCGCCGTGATGTTGCGCGAGCTGCTGGTCCGCGAGTTTCCATCCATTGAAGGAGATCAGCCATGACCGGCAAAACCGTGCGCGCTGCGCGTGAACATCCGCAGGCGGACGGGCCTGCACCGTTCACAACATTGGTCGAACTGACCTTCCAGAAGAAGAAGGTCGAGCACTGGATACGCTTCGGCCGCAAGAGCTTTGAGCAGATCATCGACCGCCGCCGCAGTCGGATCGGTTTTGCGCCCGAAAGCATCTTCGCCTTCGTCCGTTGGGCCTCCAACGATTACGGCACCATCGTTTCGCAGCTCGACATCCTGCGCGCTGTCGGGCGTGGCGAACCGTACCAGACCGTGCCCTTCGTTCGTCCTGGCGGCGAGATCCTGCTGCGTATCGACGGCTGGCCAAAGGTCCAGCGGGTGTTTGCCCTGATCGACGCAGTGGACGCGCTTGGCGTCGATCCGGCCGATGTTGCGCCGGAGCATTGGCGACACGTCCACAATCGCTTGAGTGCTGGTCAGGAACCCAATCCCTACACGCCGGAGCGCCATGCCGCGTGGGTCAACCGCCGGAGGATTGCGCCATGAGCCGCCGTCATATCCTCGTCGTGTCCATGCTGGCCGTCGGCACGCTTGTCGCCACGGCTTTTGCCGATCTGCCAACCCGGCTGGTCTGGAATGCGACTGCCAGCGCGCCCATCGGCCTCTACACGGTTGCTCCCGCCGATGGGCTACAAGTTCCCGAACTGGTCGCCATCACGCCGTCTGAGCCGCTGGAACGGTTCATGGTCGAGCGCGGCTATATCGGACGCGGTGTGCTGCTGCTGAAGCGCGTCCTCGGCCTACCGGGACAGCGCGTCTGCCGCAACGGTGCGACCATTACCGTCGATAATGTCGAGATGGGGGACGCGTTGGAGCGCGACCGCATGAGCCGCGATCTGCCGGTCTGGCAGGGCTGCCGCATCATCCGCGAGGGTGAACTCTTCCTCATGAATTGGGACATCCGGGACAGCCTCGACGGCCGTTACTTCGGACCTGTTCCCGCCAGTTCCGTCATCGGCCGGGCGCTCCCGCTCTGGACCGATGAGGAAGGCGATGGCCGCTACGAATGGCGGGCGGCCACGCATTGATCTGACGCCAAATCCACCAACACAGGAGATGTATCATGCCACAGATCGGTCAATTCGCGCGTGACGCATCCGGCTTCGCCGGTCAGCTCGTCACGCTCACCATGAAGCGCGATCTTGTTATCGTGCCCACTGAGCATTCCGATACGGAGAATGCGCCGGACTATCGCGTCCATTACATTGAACATGACGGGCCGGAGGTCGGTGCAGCATGGAAACGCACCGGCGAAAAGGCTGGCGAATATCTCTCGGTGCTGCTCGACGATCCCGCCTTGCCGCAGCCGATCCGCGCCAACCTGTTCCGCGACGACGATGCAGGAGCGTCATGGTCGCTGCACTGGAGCCGCCCGCGGCCCCGCGAAGATCGGGACTGAGATCATGCGATCCCGCGCCCTTCTTCTCTTCACGGCCCTTCTGTCGGCTGGCAGCGGATTGACGCCTGCATTTACGCAGGTCACGCCGCAACCCGCGCCTGTTACCGCGCATCCCCATGCCGCTTTCATTGCCGCGGCGTCACAGCGTTTCGGCATTCCAGAGCACTGGATTCGGGCTGTGTTGCGTGTGGAAAGCGCGGGCGATGTGCGCGCCATCTCATCGGCGGGTGCAATGGGACTGATGCAGGTCATGCCCGATACCTGGGCGGGCCTGCGAAGCCGCCATGGTTTCGGGCGCGATCCTTACGATCCGCGCGACAACATCCTCGCAGGCACAGCGTATCTGCGCGAGATGTGGGACCGCTATGGCAATGTCGCCGCCATGCTGGCGGCCTACAATGCCGGTCCCGGTCGCTATGACGAGCATCTGGCGACCGGCCGCACTTTGCCCGCAGAAACACGCGCCTATGTCGCTACGCTCGCACCGCTTCTCGGCGGTGCGACTGCGCCTGATGTGCCGATGATCGTGCCGCCGCCATCGCCGGATTGGCGCGAAGCTCCGCTTTTCGTTGCGCAATCCAGCGGCAATTCGGCAGCGGCCAATCAGCCGTCGAGCGACGTCCGCGCAACCGTTCCGATGCGCGTTTCCGTCGATCAGGAACCGCGGGACGGCGGCATAATCGTGGCCCGTGCAAGCGATGGAGATGGGCCATGAGCATGGCGTCTCCACGCACCTTCGGTCCGCTTCCGGTGTGCAGTCAGGCAAGGGGTCGCCTGGCTGCATTCCCCACAGGAAGGGCAAAAAGGGCAGGGAAGGCGGAGGGCAAGATAAAGGAAACCGGCACCCTGTCGGGCCGGTTTCTGGGCAAGTCCTTGTCTGCACACTGTTTTGGGGCGCGGCGCACGGCACCCTGTTTTAGGGTCTCGCGTGCCGCGATATGGCGCAAAGCACCGGCTTTGCTGGGTTTTGACCGGCACTATAGCCGAATATCTGCCGTTTGCGTGCCTAAACGGCATGGAATGCGCTCATGAGCGCCGACGACGAGAACCGCTTTCGCCCCAGGCCAGGTCGGATCAAATCCGACGTGCCGAAAGCGGGCAGGGCGAAGAGTTTTCTGACGGAGGCGAAGAAGCTGGCGCGTCAGCATAGCAACAGCCCCGGCAGATCATCATCATTCGTATCACAGACGTCCTCGTCGTCTTCATCTGGTTCGGCCGGAAAGAGCGGGAAGGCATCGCGCGGTGGCAAAGGTCCGGGCCTCAAGCGTGGCCGTGGTGCGGCATTTGTCCGTGCGCGAACCCTGTCGGGCGGGTGGCGGCACAGTGCGGCCGGAGTGCGCCGCGTCGTCGTCAAAACCCGGTACGTTCAGAGCGCGGGGAAGAACGGCAAAGGGGCGGCCCATCTGCGCTACATCCAGCGCGACGGCACCTCGCGCGATGGCGAACGTGGCCAGCTCTATTCGGCGACCGACGATCGCGCTGATGGAGATGCCTTCCTTGATCGCGGCAAGGATGATCGCCACCAGTTCCGCTTTATCGTTTCGCCCAAAGATGCCGCCGATCTTTCTGACCTCACCGAACACACCCGCGATCTGATGAGCCGTATAGAGGCTGACCTTGGCACGAAACTCGATTGGGTCGCGGTCAATCACCACAATACCGGCCATCCCCATGTCCATGTCATCGTTCGGGGCAAGGACGATCTGGGCGAGAACCTGGTCATCAATGGCGACTATCTCGCCAATGGTATTCGTGAGCGGGCGAGCGAACTGACCACGCTGGAACTCGGCCCCGTGACCGAGATCGAACACAGCCGCAAGCTGTCTGCCGAAATCGATCAGGATCGCTTCACGCGCATCGACCGCGCCATGACCGAGGAGGCCGATGAAAGGTTCCTCGATCTGCGCCATGAACCGACCGATGCACGCCGCCAGTTCAACCGCACGCTTCGCCTGCGCCGTCTCGCCAAACTCGAAAAGATGGGGCTGGCCACCGAACACGCGCAGGGCGTCTGGGAGCTTGGCGCGAAGATGGAGCCGGCGTTGCGTGAACTGGGTGAACGCGGCGACATCATCCGCAACATGCACAAGGCGCTGAAAGCCGATGGGCAGGAGCGTGATCCGATGACCTTCCAGCTTCACGATGCAGCACCTGCGGTCCCCATCACCGGCCGCGTCGTGGACAAATATCTCACCGAAGAGATTGGCGAGAAGCTGACGCTCGTGGTGGACGGCATCGACGGGCGAACACACCATATTCCCGGTATTGATCCGGCCCACGTCGAAGACGCCCGGATCGGCAGCATCGTGGAAGTTGGTCCCGCCGATACGGCGCAACGTCCCTCTGATCGCACCATCGCTGCGATCTCGGAGAATGGTATTTACCGACCGAGCCGCCAACTAGAACAGGCGAAGTTCGAGGGACGTGTGCCTGGCGGGGATTACGAAGGCTATGTTGATGCCCATGTCCGGCGACTGGAGGCGTTGCGCCGCGCCGGGATCGCTGAGCGGATCGAAGCCGATCAATGGCGCATCCCCGATGATTTCGAGAGCCGCGCCGCAGACTATGATGCCGGTCGCAACCCGCAGGCCAGAATCCGGGTGGTCTCGACCTTCGACCTCGAAAAGCAGATTGGCGCCGATGGTGCGACCTGGCTGGACCGGCGACTGATTACACCGGACGCTTCGGACCTTACCCCGGGAGGGTTCGGTCAACAGGTGCGCGAGGCTATGGACCAGCGGCTTGAGCATCATATCGCACAGGGCGATGCCACGCGGCAGCAGAACGGACGCATCCTCTACCGGCGCAACCTGCTCGCCAATCTGCGGGAACGGGAAGTGGCCCGCGTCGGTGCAGAAATGGTCAACAGCAAAGGCTTGCCGTTCCGTGCGGCTGCCGATGGCGAAAATGTCAGCGGCAAGTTCACCGGGACAGTTCAGTTATCGAGCGGCAAGTTCGCCATCGTGGAGCAGAGCCACGAGTTCACCCTGGTTCCATGGCGGCCGGTCATCGACCGCGAGTTCGGCCGCGAGGTTGCGGGCGTGGTGAAGGGTGGATCAATATCGTGGCAAATGGGTCGGCAGAGAGGGCTTACGCTATAAACGCTGTAAAACGTAACGAGATAGGGGCTTGAACCGCCAGCTTTTGTCGGGAGGGGGAGGAGTATTTCGCCCTGTCGGGCGCGCCATGAAATTCGGTAGACCTGAGTTCCCTTGCACAAGAAAGAGCCCCCCGAGCGCGACCTGTGCGAAGAGTTGAGCTTGGATCTTGTCTAACTGAACTTGCACTTGATGACACGGCACGGATGTTTGACGTCAGCAAGCACCGTGGCGATGTTCGGTTGCCCGTTCGTCAAGAAGATGCAGGATTTGCCAGCTTTAGAAGTTTTGCGCTTGGCATTGGACATAGCCCTATCGGCCCAGTCCGGTCTCCTCGTCAAACGGTAATTCATCCCAGCTATCGCCCCAGGGTGCGCCTTCGTCCCGAGAGATCAGTCGGTGCCCTTCTTCGCGGAAGACATCTCAGGATCGCGCGTTCTGAGAGACTTAGCCAATTTTCAATGCTGCCCGATATCCATGCGAGCCGTCGAGCCATCGCCGTAAATGATTGGAATTGGACTCTCATCACAGAACCGTATTGAGCTCCGTCGGCTTCCCTTCATGTTGGTAGCTCGGCTAATCGGCATTGGAAGCATCTAATCATGGCGCACTCAAACACCTGTGGACGAACGCGATCGACATAGCCCCTTCTCCGGCTGCAGATGCGACCCTCTTGATCGAATTATGCCGAACATCTCCAACCGCGAATGACCCAGGTATGCTTGTTTCAAGGAAAAAAGGCTCGCGTTCGAGCTGCCAACACTCAGGCGGCCTCCCGTTCGCATTGAACAGGTCGCGCCCGGTGATCAGATAGCCAGATTCATCGCGGGCGATTTTAGAATTTCTGGCCCATTCCGTGTTAGGTCTTCCACCGATGCAAACGAAAAGGCGGTTTGCTTTCAATACTTCTTTCGAACCCGACCCATGGGAGACAATTATCTCGTTCAGTTCGTCTTCGCCTTTCAATTCCGTCACAATTGTACCGGTTCTAACCTCGATGTTCGAGGTGTTTTGGACCTTTTCGACCAGGTATTGCGATAGGGTGTCAGCAAGTCGTTGTCCGCGGACCAGCATTACGACCCTCCTTGCATACGCAGAGAAATGCATCGCAGCTTGTCCTGCCGAGTTCCCGCCGCCAACAACATAGACGGTTTTTCCATCACAGAGCGGAGCTTCGCTCGCCCCGGCACCATAATACAGACCTCTGCCGAGCAGTTGCTGCTCACCGGGAAGACCTAACTTTCTCCATTCGACGCCCGTCGCACATACATTGGTCCTCGCGATCAGGCTGCCTCCATCCGCGAGATCTACATGGATGCGGCCCGTTCGAAATTCGGCGTTAACTCCCTCCCGCATTTGCAGGAACTCGGCTCCAAACTTCACTGCCTGTTCGCGGGCTCTCTCGGCAAGCTCGGATCCACTTATACCTTCGGGAAAACCCATGTAGTTTTCGATAAGCGATGAGGACCCGGCCTGCCCACCCACTGCGTGTCGTTCGATCACGACTGTCTTAAGACCTTCTGATGCAGCATACACCGCAGCCGACAGCCCGGCCGGACCAGCCCCGTAGATGGAAACATCATATTCCTGTTGGCGAGGCTGCTCAACGAAACCTAATTTCTCTGCGATGGATCTGACTGTTGCACTATAAATCCTTGTCCCATCGGCCAACTCGACCAGAGGCAGGCTTACATCTCCTAACCCGCTTATTCCCAGCAGCCGACGAGCTTCCTCGTCTGACGCCACTTCGTTCCATTGATAATTGATTACCGACCGCGAAAGGAAATCCCGGATTTCGTATGCCTCCGAGGAGCCTTTAGCTCCCCAGAAATTGATTATTCCGGTACGACCAGCTCGATTGATCATTGGCACACCACTTGCAATTCCCTGACGGGTAATCCGAGAGCTGGCTTGGTGTATTGGATGTACGTGCCCATCAGCGTCAATGCTGTAAGCAGTAGTCCAATTCCGACAAGCGCGTCAGTTCCAGTCATCGTATCCTTCCTTCACCGCTCCCACGAGTTCTGGTACACGGAGATGCCGGAACGGCTGGGAGGCGACTTTAGTCGCTTCCTTTGGCCCATTTCTTCCCGCGTTGACTCCCCCGCCATAGCGTCACCCCAAGGCTAACGGGGGATTAGCGCTGTCGAGGAACTCGACGGTGGTAAACACCAGTTCCGTGTCACCAATGTTCTCAAGATCATGGGTCATGAATTCGCCGCTTCCGAACTCGAAATGTTTTGTATCGCCGGCCGCGTAGGCCGTTTCTGCGGTCCGTCCGTCCGCATAGTGGGAAAGGGCTTTACCCGGCGTCAGAACCGTCCAGAAATAATCGAGGACATGCGTGTGAAACCCGATTCTTTCGCCGGGCTTGAGCGAAAGATACCAGACGCGCACGCGGTGCGACTGAGATACAAGCTTGCTTCCCACGTACCCGTTGCCCCGGTGAGCAAGATATTCGTCGCGCAGTTCAGGCGACCAGTTCTGGGGTGGAGCAGGATATTTGATAGAGGTGGCAATAGTCATTGATATCTCCTTTGCTGTGTTCAATGGCCTGTGAGATTAAGGCCCGTCTGAGCTTTGATCTGCTGTGCGTCAAAACCAGACCGCACGGTCTGCGCCGAAGGGGATCGATCTAGGGTGGAAACGAGCCACGTCGTCAGGAATGCGAGCGGGACTGAAAAAAGGGCTGGGTTGTCGTAGGGAAACGGCGCAGGACCGAGGTTCAGGGTCGAAGTCCAAACGCTTGGGCTTAAGAGAACCAGAACCAGCGATGATACCAGGCCGACCAGAGACCCGCTCACAGCACCGCGCGTCGTCAGGTTTCTCCATTGAACGGATAGGAGCAGGACCGGAAAGTTTGCGCTTGCTGCAATCGCGAATACCAGCCCGACGATAAAGGCGATGTTCTGATTTTCGAACAAAAGACCCAAGGCCATCGATGCCAGACTGATCACGACGGCCGAGACCTTGGAAACCTTAACTTCAGTTTCCTCGCTGACATTTCCGCGCTTGAACACTTTGGCATAGAGATCATGGCTTGCCGCAGAGGCCCCCGCAATCGTCAAGCCGGAGACGACGGCGAGGATCGTGGCGAAAGCTACGGCTGAGATGAAACCCAGCAGTACAGGGCCGCCCAGCGCGTTGGCGAGATGTAGCGCCACCATGTTGGAGCCTCCGATGATCTTTCCAGCCGCATCGACGAAAGCAGGATTTCCCGAGACCAACGCGATTGCACCGAAGCCTAGAACGAACAACAGAGAATAGAAGATCGTGATAAAGCCTGTGGCGACAAGTATTGACAGCCGCGCCTGCTTGCTGTCGGCCACGGTGAAGAAACGCATCAGGATATGCGGCAGGCCAGCCGTTCCGAAAATCAGGGCAAGCCCAAGGGATATCGCCGAGATCGGGTCCTTGATCAGTCCCCCCGGCGCCATGATCGCCGCGCCTTTCGCATGCAGTTGGATCGCCGACGAAAACAGCGTCTCGAAGCTGAACCCGAAATGGGCGAGGATCAGCAGTGACATGATGACCGAGCCGGAAAGGAGCAGGACAGCCTTGATGATCTGCACCCATGTCGTGGCCAGCATTCCGCCGAAGGTGACGTAGAGCATCATCAAAATGCCGACGAGGAGAACAGCAACCGAATAGGGAAGGCCAAACAGAAGTTCAATCAACTTCCCTGCACCCACCATCTGCGCGATCAGGTAGAGCAGCACGATGACGAGAGAATTAATCCCCGCCACGGCTCGGACGGGTCGTTCCGACAGGCGGCTGGCGGCGACGTCAGCGAATGTGAAGCGCCCCAGGTTACGCAATGGTTCGGCGATCAGGAAAAGGATCATAGGAAATCCGACGAGAAAGCCGATGGCATAGATGATCCCGTCATAACCCGAGGCGAAAATGAGCGCCGTCACGCCGAGAAAGGTTGCCGCGGATGTATAGTCGCCAGCAATCGCAAGTCCGTTCTTAAATCCGCTCAGTCCGCCGCCGGCTGTGTAGTAGCTGCTGGCGGTCTTCGTCCCCTTGCGCGCAGCCCAGAAAGTGATGCCGAGACTGACGGCTACGAAGGCGAGAAAGAGCCCGATTGCCAATGGGTTTACGTTCTGGCGAGTGACCGTGCCGGTCAAGGCGTCAGCGAAAGCCGTCGATGAGAGCAGCAGACAAAAGACAGCGCAAACCGCGGTCCTGGAAAGGAATCCGGTCATCAGCGAACCTCCTGTTCGAAGCGGTTCGTGAGGCTGTCCAGGCGGACATTGGCGAACACCACATAGATCGCTGTCAGCAGGAAGCCGAAGCATAGGATTCCGACCCCGACCAACACTCCCCAGGAAATGACCGAGCCTTGGTGTATGGGCGTCCCAAGCACTCCCGGTCGAAAAGCGACTGTCAGGATGAATGCAAAGTACGCGATTGCCATCAGTCCTGCCAATGACATGCCTGCGAGGTTTCGCTCGAAGCAGAGCCGACGAAACGTCGGACTGCTGGTGAGATGTTCTATGGTGGGCATTGTTTCCTCCCGAAATCCTGCCGTTGTATGTTTAGTCATGCGGCGATGCCGGTAGAAACAGCTGTTTCGGCCATGATCGCTTCCGGTCGACGATGCTGTTCGGCCATGATGCGTTCCTCGTCGGTCAGCGCCTGCGCTTGCATATACGCTCCAAGATGTCGGGCGCGCCGGATGACAGCGGCCCCGAATACCGTGCGCCGTGCGCTGAATTCATCGAGTGCAGCCGAGAGGTCGGCGGGATAAAGTTCAAGAGCGTCAACAAGCGCCTTCGCATCGCCAGCCGCCTTCGTAACTCCCATCCCGACATGGGGGCGTGCAACGAAAGCAGCATCGCCCAGCACCACAGTCCGTTCGCCCAACCGCATGCTTTCGACCTCGAGGTCCTGGATCGCCTGAATGAAAGGTTGCTCGGTTCGCTCCACGACCTCCGCGAACTGAGGCGCGAGAAGGGCTCGTGCGCTTTCGCGTATACTGGCAATAACCTCGAGACGGATCATATGCGGGGGAATGGAAAGAGGATGCGTGACGCCATCTGTATCGGTCAGCAGTTCAGATAGATGCGCGCCCTCCGACGCTGGCCTGTACCATACGAAATTGTACCTGCGCTTGCCGATCTCGACATTTCCCTCGGCTGAGGCGACGGGGTAACCCAGCATTTGCTCACCGGCTGGCAGCGAGAATGAAAAGTGATGAAAGAGCATGTCACGCGTCTCCTGCGTGAGTGCTGCTTCATCCACCAGTCCTCGCCAGGCGATGTAGCCGACGTAGTTTGGCAACGCCGCCGGACGAAACTGCCGGCGCACCGTGGAGAAAAGTCCGTCGGCGCCGACGAGCAGGTCACCCTCTATCGTTTCGCCGTTGGATAACGTCAAAACGACCGATTTCGCAGATTCTGTAAAACTGGCGACGTCGCAACCCTGTCGATAACAGCCGTCCGGTAGAGCCTCCCTTAGCAGTGCATACAGTGTGCCCCAGGATGTCAGAACCTGCGGCAGGTCCAGCTCCCCGACAATAGAGCCATCGGTGGCGAGTATCCGTCGCCCCGCGACGGTGACGCCAACGGAAGCCGCATGTCGATCTATTCCGGCAGCGTCGAGAACCTCGAAAAGTTCCGGATGAGTGACGATGCCTGCCCCTCGCTTCGAAAGATCGGCATCTACCCTTTCGTACACGTTCACGTCCCACCCGGACCTGTGGAGTAAAAGAGCAGCAAACATACCCCCAAGTGACCCCCCCGCAATAAGGGCGCGAGGGCGCGATTTCTGTATTCTCATGGGATCCTCCAACTCGGAACGCGCTCCACCGCGATGATTATCGATCGATAAATTAACCACGCAAAATGTGATGTCAATCATTATTTATCGATTGATAATTAATGTCTCTGGAAATGCATTTGGAGGAGGTGCCTCATCAGGTCTGGAAAGCCTGGGGGGCGCCTTTCAGGAACGCTCTGACCCGCAAAGAAATATCCGCATCGTGATCTTCGGGGATCGCCATGCCATAGATGAACTTGCGAACACCGAGATAGAAGATCGAGGCATGCAGGCTCCAGACAAGTTCTGCTTCCTCGTCGCTTGGCGGATCAGATCGCTTGATCTGATAGGCTTCGCGGATTTCATGCACGACGAGATCGAACGCGGCCTCTCTTAAAAAGCTTAAGTAACGGGCGTTGAAATCAAGCCCCTTCAGTCCGGCGAACATGAATAAACGGACCCATTCGTAACTGAGGATGACGCGGGAATATTGGCGATAGAAGCGGCAAAGACGGTCTTCGATCGGCAAACCTCGATCTCTCAGTTGATCTTCCCACGCCTTGTTCCAAGGGTTGACGAACACTTCTTCGTAAACGCGATCCAGCAAGGCGTCCTTGTTCGGGAAATATCGATACAGCAAGGGTTGTGTGATGCCGATGCTGTTCGCAAGCTCGCGTGTCGAACCATCAAAGCCATGTTGTGCAAAAAACGATATCGCGGCTTTTACAATAGCTTGCTCACGCTCCAGCGGATCAAGACGCGTTTTTTCGGAAGCTTTCGCCATAAACAATACTCACATGCTATTTATCTATCGATAAACGACTTTGTAACATGTGGCCAGTCAATAACGATTGAGACTGAGACGTCGACGAATCCCATCCATTCGATCACACCGGTGGAAATCCGCAACTACGCTGCACGTGTAGCCGCCCATGGGAGCATATCGATCTGGCGCAGAATCCGCCGTCAACATTCAGGCGTCAGGTACTTCGACGCACTACGGTCCGCACTGCTATTAAGTGCATTTGCACGACCCCTGTGACCAAAGCTGTATTCCGTCTACGGAGCTTGCGGTCTCAGGGGCAACGCTATGATCGAAGTAGATGCAGAATGTGCTCACCGGAGTTTCGCCCAAAGCCTGGCTCATTGCCGATTCGGGCGTGATCTAGAGGAACTGGTCCCTGTTCAACCGGGGGCACGCGAGAGAAGGTCACATCAGCCCTTTAGCTGATATGTGCGAGTGTCTCGTCCAACCAGTCAAACATCGTTTGGTTGGCAAGCCGCATCGCGCCCATGTGGCAATGGGTTGACGCCCCTACGGCCCGGGTCAGCGTGACCGTTTTATTTTCTGCTTTAAGACCGTCGGCAACCCGCGTGGCCTGACCTTTCAGAAACATATCCTCCTCCGCCTCAAGAATGAGCGTCGGGGCCTCGATCCGGTCGATGATGCCGTCGAGTGTATAGTCGGCGGTTTTGCGCAGATAGTCGGCGATCGAAGTCGCACCGGTCGTCCAGACGCCGTTGCGGAGCGCCCAACGGGCCGAAGTGCTTTGCTTCATGAAAAGGCGCAGCACCTGCTCGACTTCGTCGTCCTTGTCTCCCTGCTTTACCCATTCAATGAGGAAAGGGGGCAGCAGCGCGGCATTGGCGCCGAAGAAATCGAACATGCCGTCGTCGAGCAGAAGTGCGGCGGGACGGTTGTCAAAGGCGGCAGCGCGCGCAATCAACAGGGCTCCGAGGCTGTAGCCGAATGGCACCAGCTTGTCAGACGCGAACTCCGGGCTTCCCTCGGCATAGTCGAATACCGATGCCATCACCGTTTCCCAGTCGGGGCGGAAGACGAGCCCATCGTCACGAAGCGCGCTGCCCTGACCGGGTCCGTCAAAGGCAATGACATTGTAGCCGCGTGCAATCGCGGCAGCACCAATTACGAACCAAGCTTCCTCCCGCGTTGAATCGAAGCCATTGACATAGATGATGGTCGGGCGCGGCGCACCGCTATCGTCGACCAGAAAGACGTAGGCGGGCAGGCTGCGGTCGCCATAAGGGATGCGGACATCCTCGACGGGGGTCTCGAACAGCGTGGCCGCTTTCAGGAAGGTCGCACGTGATTTGGCCGTAAGCCCTTTCACTTCTGGATCATTGGCAGCATCGTCGCGGCGATAGAATTCTGCGACGCGATAATAGTTCGAAGAACGCAAGAAAGCCTCACGTGCGCTGACACTGTGATGGGCCGCAAGCGACGCTTCCCCTATAATCTCGATCCGTGCAGCAAGCGCCTTCCATTCACGGTGCCAAGTAGTCTCGTCACCCTCCGGTATCTTTTCTGCAGTCACAATGATCTCGCCGAGATCTGCGCCGCCATCGGCGGCAAAACCTGCTGCGCGGAGCGTTTCGAACGAGAATGATTCATCTTCAAACAGGAATTTCATGGGGCTGGTCCTTTCAGGGGGAAGTAGGTTGAGAGAAAGCGTGCGGCGGACCGCATTAGTCGGACGGGAAGACGGGCAGGACGTGTTCGGCGAGTTCGGCCATCACTTCACTGGCAGGTCGTTGTGAGTGGCGAAGATTGAACGTTACGTGGTGCACGCCGGCTCTAGCGAAGCCTTGCAGTTCTTCGATCAGACTGTTTCGCCCGAGGCGATAACCGAGGAAGATCGGTTCAGGTGCGGCGTTAGGCTCTTCGGCCAGATCAATAAACATCGACTGGGCGAAAGGGCGAAAAGCATCGGCGGCTTCTGTTTGTGCAACGCGCTGCCAGAGTTGGAGCCGTGGCATCTGCTCAGACAGGGGACGGAAATAGCTGACCCAGCCGTCCATGTTGCGAGCGATCCATTGCAAGCTCTGCCGCGCGCTGCCGACCGCAAGGAGAGGTAGATGCCGTCCGATGGGTTTTGGGAGAAGATCAAGCCCATGAAGAATGCCGAAATTTCCGTTAATCTCGGGATAGTCTTCTGAGGTGCTCCGACGGATCACATCGATGGCCTCTCGATACGCCTCACCACGTGAGGCATGATCGAGACCGAAGGCCGGGTACTCGGTCGCGCGGTCGCCAGATGCCGCGCCAAGCAGGAAGCGCCCGCCGCTTATAACATCGACAGAAGCTGCCGCCTTGGCGGTAT
The DNA here is from genome assembly GCA_014138095.1 of Ochrobactrum sp. RH2CCR150. Classification (GTDB taxonomy): domain Bacteria; phylum Pseudomonadota; class Alphaproteobacteria; order Rhizobiales; family Rhizobiaceae; genus Brucella; species Brucella gambitense. The sequence continues at coordinate 57,284 of JACGXE010000017.1, read as the reverse complement.
GGAGCGGATGTCGTAGCGGCAGGACAATCCCGGCCGAACTGAGCGCGGCCCTTTTCGTGACTGTTGCCAGTTGACCGAGCCAGACCCATGGATCGTAGATCTGGCCGGCATCATTGAAAGCCGGATCAAACAGAGGCACGTCGCGCACCCATAGCGCGGCAAACCCCAACTGATCAGCGTGAGCGGCCAGATCGAGTTGACCCGCCATGTTCGGCACGCCGTTCACCAACGGCGCCATCGGAAGCATCATTCCGAGCGTCAGTTTGCTCGGCTGGAACATCCGGTTGAAGCCGGCGTGATTGATCGCTGGTGTTACCGACATGGTGGGTCTCCTTTTTGGAAACAAGCTCAGGCAACGGTGCAGACACCACCGGCACATTCACTGGCAAATGACGCATCTGCGGCGGCGCGCTCGACAGCGCGTCTAAGTGCCTCGTCAAAAACCTGCTGAGGCTGGGCACCGGAAATGATTTCTCCGTCGATGTTGAAGTTCGGCACACCTGAGACCTGCAATGACCGTTCAACATCCCGGATCGCGTCGCTTTGTTCATCGCTGGCGAGGAAAGCCGCGGCCCTCTCGCGGTCGAGGCCATGTTCGGCTGCAATATCCGTCAGTGTCGCGATATCACCGACATCCCGGCCAAGTTCGAAATAGGCCGATAGAAGTGCATTGCCCAAAGCGTTCGCAGCACCGAACTGCTCCGCAAAGCGCATCAGGCGATGCGCCTGGAAAGTGTTTGGGGTTTTCTCTATGGCGTCGTAAGCGAATGCCACATCGTCATCTTCTGCCGCAGCAACAGTCTGGGCGTCCAGCATTCGGCTGCGCTCCCAACTGCCGAATTTCATCGAGCGATAGATTTTGCGGTTCATACCCTCGGTTGGCATCGACGGGTTGAGCTCGAACGGCTGCCAGCGCAGTTCGACGGATGTGCCTTCCGGAAGCTCCTCGATTGTCTTGAGGAGGCGACGCTCGCCGATCAGGCACCAGGGGCAGATGAAATCGGAAGTAATCGTAACGGGAATGGACATGATGTGTCTCCTTTCGGAAACTAACTTCGCTCTTTCCGTGCGATGTGATAATCAGGCAAATATAGAGATGTTCATTGCGTCATGCGCAAAGGTGAAAGATGGATCGGTTCGCGGCGTTGAATGCCTTCGTAGCGGTGGTTGAACATGGTGGATTCGCTCCGGCGGCAAGGCGTCTGGGACAGGCGCCCTCATCACTGACTCGACAGTTGAACGTGCTGGAGGAAAGCCTCGGAACGCTTCTGATGAACCGATCGACCCGAAGTGTGACACTGACCGAGGCAGGCCAGCAATATTATGAAGAGGCCCGTCGCATTCTTGAGGATCTCGTGAATGCGGACCGGGCTGTCAGCGAATTATCTGGCCCGCCAAGCGGTTTGATCAAGGTGACGATGCCCGTGGCTTTTGGCCGCTTGCATGTTGCACCGGTGCTTCCTGCTTTTCTGCGACAATACCCGCAGATCCGGCTCGACCTGCATCTGAGCGATGCTGTGACCAATCTCGTCGAGGATCGGCTGGATATCGCGATTCGACTTGGAGCGCTCAGTTCCTCCAACTTGCTCGCGCGAAAACTGGCACCGCATCGGCGAATTATCTGTGGCAGTCCTGACTATCTTGGTGAGCATGGAACGCCGGCTGAACCGGGTGATCTGGCCCGACACAACTGCCTGCTTTTCGACTACCAGACAACGGAACACAGTTGGACGCTCGCTCGCGATGTCAAACGGACGAAGGTTGTTGTGACGGGAAATCTTCGTGCAAACAATTCCGAAGTTCTTAGGGAAGCGGCAATAGGGGGCGCAGGTCTGCTACTGATGCCCACCTGGCTGGTCGGCGGCGATATCGCCGCAGGCCGTTTGACGCCTGTGCTGCAGGACTGGACGCCATCGCCGGGCGCTGAGGAAGGTGCCATTTGGGCGGTTTACCAACCGAACCGCCGCGGCTCGCGAAAGGTGGCGAGCTTTCTCGATTTCCTCGCAAACCATTTCGGTGCCCATCCTTACTGGGAAATTAAATAGAATTATCAGAACGCCTTATGACAATCCATTGCTTCATCATTGCGCATGACGCAATGAACATCTCTATATTTGCCTGATTATCATCATAGATGCTTTGATGCAGTGTGGCCTTACAAACCAAGGAGGCTCACATGCAGACCACCCTTTCTTCCAACTCTACCCGTCGCAGGGCGCTGATTATCGGCGGTTCGCTCGGTGGATTATTTGCTGGCACCATGCTGCGCAGCATCGGATGGGACGTCGATATCTACGAACGCTCCGAGCACGATCTCGACAGCCGTGGCGGTGGTATCGTATTGCAGCCTGATGTCGTTGAGGTGTTCCGTCGCGCTGGCTTGAAGCTGAACCGCGACGAAATGGGTGTGCGATCTGGCTATCGGACGGTGTTCCGGCCGGATGGGTCGACCCAGTCTAAACAGTTCTTGCCGCAGACCCAGACATCGTGGTCGCTGATCTATTCAACATTGAAAGAAGCGTTCGGCGATGCGCGGTACCATTCCGGCAAACGCCTCGCCCGGATCGAACAGGATACTGAAGCAAGCAGCGTTACGGCATTTTTCGATGATGGGAGTGCTGAAATCGGTGATTTGCTGATTGGTGCCGATGGTGGAAATTCCACTGTGCGCTCCCTTATCTGGCCACAAGTGCAGCCGAGTTATGCAGGCTATCTCGCTTGGCGCGGACTTGTGCCGGAAGAGGACATGCCGCATTCGGCACGCGCTGACCTGCATGGCGATTTTGGCTTCGCGAACAACAAGGGCTCGCACATCCTCGGTTATCTTGTTCCGGGCGAAGGCAATGACATGCGGCCGGGCCACCGGTTCTATAACTGGGTCTGGTATCGGGTCGCCAACGACGATCAGTTGCAGCAGATCATGACGGATCGCGACGGACTGCAACGCGGTTATTCCATCCCGGAAGGAAAGTTGGCCGACGCGTGGGTCAAACATCTGCGTGCAGATGCCGCAAATCTGTTGCCTCCGCCGTTTCGCGAGGTCGTCGAGGCGACCGACCAACCTTTCGCGCAGGCAATCCGCGATCTTGCTTCAGACGAGATGGTAAAGGGGCGCGTCCTTATCTTAGGCGACGCCGCCTCGATACCCCGTCCACACACAGCCGCCAGCACGTCGAAAGCGGCAGCCAATGCGATCGCACTCGCCGATGAACTCGACGCGACACCGGATGATATCACAGCCGCCCTAGCCCAGTGGGAGCTACCACAGGTCATGTATGGCAAATATCTCGAAAAGCAGGGCACAGAAGCAGGCAATTATCTGCTGTTCCACTCCCTTCTCGGTTCAGCGGTCGGCTGAACCATGAAGAATTCACTTCGGGACGTACTGTCTTGAGGGAATGAAAACCCCACCAACCATCAATGTATAAAGGAGAACGACTATGAGCTACGTCACCACGCAGGATGGAACCCGCATTTTTTACAAGGATTGGGGCAACAAGGACGCCCAGCCCTTCGTCTTTTCGCATGGTTGGCCGCTCAGCGCCGACGCATGGGACGGACAGATGCTGTATCTCGTTCAGCAAGGCTTTCGCGTCGTCGCCCATGATCGGCGCGGTCACGGACGCTCGGATCAGCCAGCAACCGGTAATGACATGGACACATGGGCAGACGATCTGGCTACCGTCATGGACACGCTTGATCTGAAGAACGCTATCATGGTTGGCCATTCGACCGGTGGTGGCGAAGTCGCACGCTATATTGGTCGTCATGGTACGGCACGCGTAGCGAAGGCCGTTCTCGTTGGGGCTGTCCCGCCGATCATGATCTCGACGAAGGAATGGCCGGGCGGCCTGCCGCTCGACGTGTTCGACGGTATCCGTAAGAACGTGCTCGACAACCGTTCCGACTTCTATCGCAACCTTGCCATTCCCTTCTTCGGTTTCAACCGCGAAGGGGTCGCGATCAACGATGGTTTGCGCGAAAGCTTCTGGTTACAGGGCATGAATGGCGGCATTTTGGCCCAGTATGCCTCAGTTCAGGAGTTTTCGGAGGTTGACTACACCGAGGACCTGCGAAAGATTGACGTTCCGACGCTCATCATTCACGGTGACGACGATCAGATCGTTCCCATTGCCCACGCTGGTGAACTGACGGCCAAAATTGTGCCGAACGCGACACTGAAGATCTATGCGGGCGCTCCTCATGGTCTGGCTTCCACCCATCAGGACAAGCTCAACGCAGATCTTTTGGATTTCGCGCGAGGATAAGAACGCACCCTGCCGGTGACGTGGTTCACCTTCGCCGGCAGGTTGCTTTTCGAGTGCACGAATGGAGATTTCCGATGAGTTCCCGACCCAACGCTAACTCCGCATCGTGTGACAAGTACAATAAGGCTCGCATGAAGCCACTTTCACGGCTGGAACCTCGTGCACTTCCTTTTCCGAGGATGTAAGTTGATATGCGCCGACGTAGAATTAACGGCTCTCGCGATACGGGGAATGTCCCTTCGCTCTTAAGCGGCAGAATCCCAATGGCAGCACTGGTCCAAACCCTGGCAGTTGCTGAATATCTCAGTTTTTATCGCGCGGCCCAAGCACTTGGTACTAGCCAATCGAGTGTCAGTTCGCGGGTCAAGGCATTGGAAGATGATCTTGGCATTCTCCTGTTTGACCGAAACACTCGGGGTGTCCGCCTAACAAAAGCCGGACGCCGCTTCATTGAATACGTCAAGGAAGCCATGGAAATTCTTGATTATGCGATTAAAACGGCCCAAACGCATTCGCGTGGTGAGGAAGGTGAACTGCGTATAGGTGTCTATGCACTCACGACTGGTAGCTCTCTTGAGCGGTTGTTGGATCAGTTTCACATCAACTATCCTGGGGTTCGGCTACAAATCATTGAAAGCACAGCACGTCGCTCTCAATTCATGCTGCGCGAGGGCAGAATTGACGTCGCGTTCATGGCCAAAACCCATGACTTTCCTGACCTTAATTCGAAAATTGTATGGCATGATCGGTTGATGGTCATGCTGCCAGTACGGCATCCGCTGACCTCGCAGCAAGAAGTTGATTGGCGTCAGCTCGCTGAAGAAACCTTCCTCGTCCGCCAAGACGGCACCGGCCCACAGGTGCATGATCTGGTTGTGGCGCGATCGGCAGGGAAGTGGCAAACACCGAACATCCGTCGCTTTGCAGTCGGTCGTAGCTCGTTGTTATCAATGATCGCGGCCGGCCACGGTATTTCGCTCTTTGTCAAGGAGGGGGCATTAGCCGTTACTGGCAACGTGGCTTCCCTGCCAATCCGAGACGAACAACAACCCATCGCATTTTCGGCTGTCTGGTTGCCCTCGAACCACGATCCAGCACTTCTGAACCTGCTCTCGATGGCAACGAAAATGGCCCGCTCACTTCCAAGATCTGATCCGCGCTAACTCACCCTGACAGTGCCGGAATAGTTGCACAATTAACGTCGACATATCCTTGCGAAAAAAATATCTATGACACATGAATACGACAACAGAAGACACCATCGCGAACAAGATTAGCCGCGTTCTGGCTGACCGGATTGTCACCGGTGCTTTAGCGCCTGGCGCAAAGCTCAGGCAAGACCACATTGCCGAGGAATTCGGTGCTAGTCATGTTCCAGTCCGAGAGGCTTTTCGGCGTCTCGAAGCTCAGGGGCTCGCAGTAAGCGAAGCGCGTCGGGGCGTAAGAGTTGCATCGTTCACATTGGCAGAGGTCGAAGAAGTTGCGCGAATGCGTTCTGTGCTTGAGGGTCTAGCACTTCGTCATGCGGCTCCGCATTTGACGCCATTCCTCCTGGACGAGGCTGATGCCATTAATCGTACTGGTATTCATGCTAACGATATAACCGAGCGAGAAGAGGCAAATAGACAGTTCCACCGACTGCTGCTGACGCCGTGCGACATGCCAAGATTGCTTGCTGAAATTGATGATCTTCATTTGATCGGTTCGCGGTTTCTCTTCGTCGCAGGGCGTTCCGGTTGGGCGCAGCGTGTGGATTCAGACCATGAGAGCATTCTCCATTGCCTTAGAATGGGCAATGTGGGTGGAGCGGTTGGTACGCTTGAGCGCCATATTTTGAGGCTTGCCGAAAAACCTGTTGCGCGCGCGCATATGGTCCTCTCACGAACGACATAAAAAAGTCCTTCTCCAAACGCTTTCGCTGCGCGTACGATTACGTTCTTCTCAATGTAGCCGGCCGGTTGCCGCCGCCTTGAGCTGCCCCTGAACCGTTCGACCACCTCGGAGTCTGAGACGAAGTCTTCTAGGAATTCATTCCACGTCTGTTCGGTGGCGCGGGCGGTGGGGAGCATTTCCTTTAGCTCTAAGATGCCGTCATCGCGGCCGCCGTTCCAACCCAAGGACATCGCCGCGCATACTCACCCCCGCATAAGACACGTCACTAATGACGTCGTTAAGCACGTCCCGAGGCCGATCGACCCAAGTTCAGGCGGGCGGTGGCAATCGGCCGGTCACTTCTCAATGTGGCATCTTGCGTCTGCGCAGAATCATAGATAAAAAAAATATAAATCTACATTATGACGACGGAGAGCCCAAATTGTATCAAAAATCGATGCCATCAGTACGAGATAAGGATTTTTTTGGGTCAAAGGCAGGTCGAGTCTCGATCTCAGAGGCTATTTTTATCTATAATTTAGCTTTTAACGATCTGCTTTTCCAAGCCCAACAGGTGCATCGCCGTCATTTCGATGCCAATGCCATCCAGATGAGCAGGCTCCTGTCCATCAAAACGGGTGGATGCCCCGAGGATTGCAGTTACTGCAGCCAGTCCGCGCGCAACCCGACGGGTCTGAAGGCCTCCAAGCTCATGGAGGTGCAGCGGGTGCTGGCCGAGGCGCGCAAGGCGAAGGAAGGTGGGGCGACGCGTTATTGCATGGGCGCGGCCTGGCGCAATCCCAAGGAACGCGATATGGAGGCCGTGGTGGCGATGGTCGAGGGTGTCAAGGCGCTCGGTATGGAGACCTGCATGACACTCGGCATGCTGACACCGGAGCAATCCGAACGGCTCGCTGATGCGGGGCTCGATTATTACAATCATAACGTCGATACGTCCGAGCGCTTTTATTCGCAGATCATCACTACCCGCACTTTTGAAGATCGGCTGGAAACGCTCGCCAATGTCCGTGATGCGGGTATCAAGGTCTGTGCCGGCGGCATTCTCGGCATGGGGGAAACGGTCGAGGACCGCATTTCGATGCTGGTGACGCTCGCCAATCTGCCGGTTCCACCGGAAAGCGTGCCGATCAACATGCTGATCCCGATCCCCGGTTCCAAGCTCGCCGACGCCGATCCGGTCGACCCGATCGATTTCGTCCGCACCATCGCACTGGCGCGAATCCTGATGCCGCGTTCGCATGTGCGGCTTTCCGCCGGGCGCACCGAGATGAGCGACGAAACGCAGGCGCTCTGTTTTCTGGCCGGAGCCAATTCCATTTTCGTCGGTGAAACGCTGCTGACGGCCGATAATCCGGGTGAGGATCACGATACGGCACTGTTCCGGCGTCTGGGTCTTAAGCCGATGGAGTTGCAGCCTGCACAATCCGGAGAGGGCCGGTGAGCGCATCGGCACTCTCCGCTTACGAGGTGAAACTTGCCGGTCTGCACCGCAAATCGCGGCTACGGGCGCTCTCTCCCCAGCAGGGGATCGATTTCACCTCCAACGACTATCTCGGACTTGCCGATGCACCCCGGCTGAAGGCGGCGATGACCGAAGCAATCGAAAGGGGCGTGCCGGTCGGCGCTGGCGGCTCACGCTTGCTGCGCGGCAACCACCCGGAACATGAGGCGCTGGAGGCGGAGGCAGCCGCGTTTTTCGGTACGGAAAAAACGATCTATTTCGGTAGCGGTTTCGCCGCCAATGTCGCACTTTTTTCCACCTTTCCGCTGCGGGACGATCTTGTGCTCTACGATGCGCTGATCCATGCGAGCGTGCATGATGGTATAGCGGCCGGCAAGGCGCAGGCGCTCGCCGTGCCGCATAACGAGGTCGGGGCATTCGAGCGGGAAATAAGCCGCTGGCGTCAGGCTGGCGGTCGTGGACGGCCGTGGATCGCGGTTGAAAGCCTTTACTCCATGGATGGCGACCGGGCGCCGCTTGCGGCGCTTGCCGAACTTGCCGAACGGCATGGCGGTTTTCTTGTGGTCGATGAGGCGCATGCCACCGGCGTTTTCGGACCCGGTGGTCGTGGCCTTGCGGCAGAACTGGAAGGGCGGGGCAATGTGGTGGCGCTGCACACCTGCGGCAAGGCGCTTGGCCTTTCCGGCGCACTTCTGAGCGCGCCTGCGGTTCTTGCCGACTACCTCATCAACCGCGCCCGGGGTTTCATCTATTCCACCGCGCCTTCGCCGCTAATGGCGGCGGCGGTGCGGGAAGCCTTGTTGATCATCGCCGAGGAAGGTTGGCGGCAGTCGCGGCTGGCGGAACTGATAAATTTTGCCGGTGAAGAACTAAACTCCCGGCTCGGGGTCACACCCAGCGGTTCGCAGATCATGCCGGTGATAATCGGCGACAACGCCCGTTCGCTCGGCATAGCTGCGCACCTGCGTGAAAGCGGTTTTGACGTACGGGCGATCCGCCCGCCGACGGTGCCCGAGGGAACGGCGCGCCTGCGTCTTTCCATCACGCTGAATGTGGATGAAAGCCAGATTGCCGATATGGTCGGGCATCTTGCCTTCGCATTGAAGGAGGAACGGGCATGAGCCTTCGTTTCGTCATTTCCGGCACCGATACGGGCATCGGCAAGACGGTTTTTGCCGCAGCGCTTACCCACGCCCTGCAGGCTTCCTACTGGAAGCCGGTCCAATCCGGGCTGGAAGAGGAGACCGATAGCCAGACCGTGGAGCGGCTGGGTGGTGCGCCGCGCACCCGCATCCTGCCGGAAGCTTATCGCCTCAAAATGCCGGCCTCGCCGCATCTTTCGGCGCGTCTCGAGAATGTGACGATCGATCCCGCACTCCTGCAACCGCCGGAAACGGAGGGGCCGCTGGTAATTGAAGGGGCGGGCGGGCTTCTGGTGCCGTTGACCGACAAATTGCTGTTTGCCGATATCTTCGCCGGCTGGCAAATACCGCTGATCCTTTGCGCCAGAACTGCGCTCGGCACCATCAACCACACGCTGCTGTCGCTTGAGGCGCTGCGGTTACGGGCCATTCCGGTGCATGGCCTGGTTTTCATCGGCGACGAGCACGCGGAAAATGAGCGCATCATCACCGATATCGGCGGGGTTCGTGCACTCGGCCGTCTGCCGCGTTTGCCTCAGATGACCGCCGGGGCGCTGCATCAGGCTTTCGCCCGGCAATTTAATCCTGCCGATTTTCTGGAGGCTACGGCATGAGCCCTTCGCCCATCTGGCATCCCTTCACCCAGCACGGGCTGGAGCCGCCGATGAAACGCATCGTGTCGACGCAGGGTGCCTATCTCGTCGATGAGGATGGCACTCGGCTGTTCGATGCGATTTCATCCTGGTGGGTCATCACCCATGGTCACCGGCACCCGGCGATCATGGCCGCCATCCGTGCCGCGACGGAGGCCTTCGATCAGGTGATTTTTGCGGAATTTTCCCACGAGCCTGCCGAGGCGCTGGCAAGAGGGCTGATCGACATTGCCCCCGCCGGGCTGGAACACGTGTTTTATTCCGATAGCGGCTCGACCGCAGTGGAAGTGGCACTGAAAATGGCGCTCGGTTATTTCCATAACCGCGGAGAAAAACGCGATCGCATCGTGGTGATGGAACATGGCTATCATGGCGATACGATCGGCACCATGTCCACCGGCGAACGTGGCGTGTTCAATGCTGCTTACGAGCCGCTGCTCTTCGGCGTCGACCGTCTGGCTTTTCCGGAACAGGGCAGCGTGCAGGCCACCCTCGATATGCTTGAACATTTCTGCCGTTCAGGCCGTGTCGCCGCCCTGTTGATTGAGCCGCTGGTGCTCGGCGCCGGCGGCATGAAGATGTATGGCGCAGATGTTCTGGCCGGGCTGAAACAGATTACCGAACGCCATGGCTGCCTGTTCATTGCCGATGAGGTTATGACCGGCTGGGGCCGGACCGGAAGTCTTTTCGCATGCGAGCAAGCCGGAATTTCTCCGGATATCCTGTGCACGTCGAAGGGCCTGACCGGCGGTTCCCTGCCGCTGGCGGCCACGCTGTGCAGCGGCGATATCTTCGATGCGCATTTTTCGACCGACCGCCGCAAGACCTTTTTCCATTCGAGTTCCTATACCGCCAATCCGATTGCCTGCGCCACTGCCGTCGCGAATCTCCAGGTCTGGCGGGATGAGCCGGTGGCGCAGCGTATCGGGCAACTGGAACAGACGCTGGGGGACCATCTGCGGCGCTTTGCCGATGACAGACGTTTCACCAATCTCCGGCAGGTGGGCACCATAGCAGCACTCGATCTCGTGGTGCCTTCCGGCGGTTATCTGGCCGAAGTCGGGCCACGCATGCGGCGTCTGTTCCGCGAGCGCGGGTTTGTCATCCGGCCGCTCGGCAACGTAGTTTATCTGATGCCCCCCTATTGTTCGACATCAGACGATCTGGCCCGTGCCTTCGACGCCATCGATGAAGTCGCCTCGATCATTCTGGAGCGCGTGTGATGATCGCGGGTCGGTCATCGCGGCTGGCGGGCTTCGGGCACGCCGTGCCGGCGCGCTGCGTCGAGAATGCCGAAATCGAGACACGTTTGGGACTTGAAGCAGGCTGGATCGAACGTCGGACAGGGATACGGACACGTTATTGGGCGGAGGAGGGTGACACGCTGAGCGGCCTTGCCGCCGAAGCTGGCCGCATGGCGCTGGAAGATGCGGAAATCGCCCCTGACGATATCGCACTGACATTGCTGGCAACCTCCACGCCGGACTATCTTCTGCCACCTTCCGCACCGCTGCTTGCACATCGGCTGGGACTGTCACGATCGGGCGGGATTGATCTCGCCGGTGCCTGTTCCGGCTTTCTTTATGCACTCACTCTTGCCGATGGTTTTGTTCGCACCCAAGGTCGTGCCGTACTGGTGGCATCCGCAAATATCCTCAGCCGCCGTATCAATCCTGCCGAACGGGCAAGTGCCGTGCTCTTCGCCGATGCGGCAGGTGCTGTTGTGCTCGTGCCAGATCGGAATCCCCGGCGCGGTATTATCGCTACCGACCTATTATCGGATGGAAGTGGCTATGATTTGATCCAAATCCCGGCAGGCGGTAGCATACGCCCATTCTCATCGGAGATAGGGCCGGAAGAATTTATGATGACGATGCGGGACGGTCGTGAGGTTTTTTCTCGCGCGCTGGGCCTCATGACGCAGGCTTCGTGCCGTGTGCTGGATCAGGTGGGGATTGCTGGCGACGATGTCGATCGCTTCATTCCGCATCAGGGCAACGCGCGCATGTTCGGCGCGCTATGCAATAATATCGGCATAGATCAGGCAAAGACGGTTCAGACGATTGAAACTTATGGAAATTCATCTGCCGCCACCATCCCACTTTCATTATCCATTTCAAACAGCAAAAAGAGGTTTGCTGACGGTGAATTTCTGCTTCTGACTGCTGCCGGGGCAGGGCTGACCGGCGGAGCTGTCGTTGTTCGAAGTTGATATCCGGGCCTAACGAAAGCCATACGGTACTGAGAAACAATGGTGAGGCGGCAGGAGGCTTTGATAATGGGTTGGGTAGCCCCTCCTGACGGCACTTGTGTGCCACAGTGATCCAGAAAGGATCAGAAGGAATTGCCATGAAGGAAATCTCGGTTATCGGCGTGACCTGGCGAAGCAGGTTTCTCAGTTGCATGGGGCCACAGCGGGCGGCAAGGTCTTGTTTCGCAAGAAGCTGTCGCGCAAGCAGTTTGTCGTGTCACGCTGGGTGCATCGTTGTAATGGAAGCTTGCGCGACCGCCTAGCATTGGGCGCGGAAGCTGACCGCCATCGGGCATGAGGTGCGCCTGTTCGCCCCGAAGTTGGTGAAGTCGTAGAGATCAGGGTAATCGGTCCCGAATTTGATTTGCCCCAAGTCGTCCGATTTGCCGCCAATAGTATCCGATAGCCCTACAGCTACGTATGTTTTGTTGCTCCGCTTAAAATACTCCATTCTCTGATCGGTTCCGGCACTTTTGCTGATTGGAGTCACTATGCGCGGAGGCCGAATACTCTGGGGGCAGATTGCCGCCGTTTTCACCATTGTCATGGTGATGACCTGGGCAGCGACGCAATGGGTAGCGTTCCGGCTCGGGTTTCAACCCCAGCTAGGAAGCCCCTGGTTCGATCTGGCCGGTTGGCCATTCTACCATCCGCCCGCCTTCTTCTGGTGGTGGTTCTCATTCGACGCCTATGCGCCCGTGATTTTCATGGAGGGTGCGGCCATCGCCACCTCGGGCGGCATCCTCGCGATTGCTGCCGCCATCCTCATGTCGATCATCCGGGCGCGCGAGGCGCGCGGCGTAGCCACCTACGGTTCGGCGCGATGGGCGGAAGATAAGGAGATCCGCAACGCCGGGCTACTCGGCCCCGATGGCGTCCTGCTCGGCCGATACGACCGCGACTATCTGCGCCATGACGGGCCGGAGCACATCTTATGTTTCGCCCCTACGAGGTCCGGCAAAGGCGTCGGCCTTGTGGTTCCGACACTGCTGACCTGGCCGGGAAGCTGCATTGTCCACGACATCAAGGGCGAGAACTGGACCCTGACGGCCGGCTTTCGGAGCAAGCACGGCCGCGTCCTGCTTTTCGATCCGACCAACGCCAAGTCCTCCGCCTATAACCCGTTACTGGAGGTGCGGCAGGGCGAATGGGAAGTCCGCGATGTGCAGAACATCGCGGACATATTGGTCGATCCAGAAGGCAGCCTCGACAAGCGCAACCATTGGGAAAAGACCAGCCATAGCCTGCTGGTCGGCGCAATCCTGCACATCCTCTATGCCGAGAAGGATAAAACCCTGTCCGGTGTCGCCAACTTCCTGTCCGATCCGCGCCGCCCCGTCGAGGCGACGTTGCGCGCGATGATGGACACGCCGCATCTGGGCGAGGCAGGCGTCCATCCCGTCATCGCGTCGTCGGCGCGCGAGTTGCTGAACAAGAGCGAGAACGAACGGTCGGGGGTGCTGTCCACCGCCATGTCGTTTCTCGGCCTCTATCGCGATCCTGTCGTGGCACGCGTCACAGACCGCTGCGATTGGCGGATTGCCGATCTTGTCGGCAGACGGGAGCCGGTCACGCTCTACCTTGTCGTTCCGCCCTCCGACATCAACCGGACGAAGCCGCTGATCCGGCTCATCCTCAACCAGATCGGCCGCAGGCTGACCGAGGAACTGACCCTATCCGGCAAGCGGCATCGTCTGCTCATGATGCTGGACGAGTTTCCCGCATTGGGCAGGTTGGATTTTTTCGAGTCCGCGCTCGCCTTCATGGCGGGCTACGGCCTCAAATCCTTCCTGATCGCCCAATCGCTCAACCAGATCGAGCGCGCCTACGGGCCGAACAACAGCATTCTCGACAACTGCCATGTTCGCGTTGCCTTCGCCACCAATGACGAGCGCACCGCCAAGCGTGTGTCGGACTCCCTCGGCACCGCGACCGAAATGCGCGATTCTACCAACTATGCCGGCCATCGCCTCGCGCCCTGGCTCGGGCATCTGATGGTGTCGCGGCAGGAAACGGCGCGACCGCTGCTCACGCCCGGCGAGATCATGCAGCTTCCGCCCGCCGACGAGATCGTCATGGTTGCTGGCACGCCGCCGATCCGGGCGAAGAAGGCCCGCTATTTCGAGGATGCGCGATTGCAGGAGCGCATCCTGCAGCCGCCCAAGCTGCCATCCGTTCCCGCGACTAAGCCGGCAACCGACGACTGGACGAGCCGCATCATCGTAACGGCGGAAAGATCAGCGCCGGCCGCTCCCAGCGGCGCGGAGGGCGACCCCGACAATGCCGGCATCCGCCGCGAGCCGGAGTTACCAAGCCAAGAGGAAATTATCCCGCCGCCAACACCGCCAGCCCAGGAGTTCGACATTCTGGACGACGAGCCGGACGTGGACGCCGCCAAGGCCCGCGCGCTGCGCTCGCGGATGCGGATGATCGCCCGGCAGGCGTCCATGAACCCCGATGACGGCATCGAGCTTTGAGGGGGAGCCAATGACGACCCGCACCCGCATGAATGTCTATTTCGACCCGGAACTGCTCAAGCAGGTCGAGGCGCTGTCGCTGCGCCGGCAGGTATCGAAGTCCGCCATCATCGAGGCGGCGGTCGCATCCTTTCTGTCGGGCGACACATCGGATCGGCTGGAAGCGGCCATGTCGCGCCGCCTGGACAAGATCGGCAGGCAGATCGGCACGCTGGACGAAGATCTCGCCGTCCTCGGCGAGACCCTTTCCCTGTTCGTCCAGTTTTGGCTGACCATGACCCCACCATTGCCGGACAGCGCCAAACAGTCCGCACGCATCAAGGGGAATGAGCGTTTCGAGGGCTTCATGCAGAACCTCGGCCGCAGGCTGGCAACTGGAGACAGGTTCCTGAAAGAGCTTTCGCGTGACATCGAACCTTCCCATCAGGCTCCGGCAGGAGCGACCAAAGAAGAACTGTCGGTCGACGCGCCCTTTTCTGGTGTTCGGCCTGAATGATGAGGGCTTACAATCTCACCTCGTCGTAAGCACGGCGATGCTCTCGGATGGAATGCAGGTTGTCATGGACCCAGAAGTTAAACCCCTCAAGGGCGCGCAAGGCTCCGATGCCTATATCGGTCAACTCATACTCTACCCGCGGTGGCACTTCCGGGAAATAATGGCGGGTAACCAGCCCATCGCGTTCAAGGTTGCGAAGTGTAAGTGTCAGCATGCGCTGCGTGATGCCGTCCACCTCCTTTTTGAGCTTTGAGAAGCGGAGCCGATTTTCCTCGGCGAGTGAAAGCCGCCAAAGGACTGGAATGGTCCACTTGTCGCTCAACAGGGCGCAGACACCGTTTGATGGAATGGGCGTGAACACCTGGCTGTCCTCAGATCTTTGTGGGGCCTCGGCATGTATTTGTTTATCCAAGGGTATCATCCTTGTGCCTGATGCTGAAAAATGTGCCGTCTTCCGGCAGGTTTATATTGGTATATATGGATAGCCCTTGTTCCATGCGAGGGTATCCAATGACTGATGACAAGAGACCCATTCTGGTTTTCGGCGGCACAGGCCGGCAGGGAGGGTCTGTCGCCAAAACCTTGCTGAAAGCGGGATGGCCCGTTCGCGCGCTTGTATTGGACGCCGCCGGGCCCACATCCCTGACGCTCCAGAATGCTGGCGCCGAGCTTTTTCAAGGCTCTTTCGAAGACAGGGACGTCATCCGCGCAGCCATGAAAGAGGCTTATGGCGTCTTCAGCGTATTGCCGGGGAACCTGACTACCGAGGATGAAGAGCGCCATGGGTTCGCGATCGCGGATATCGCAGCCGAGCGCGGTATCGAGCATTTCGTCTATTCTTCGGGTGCGAGCGCGGGGGATGAATTGACTGGTGTGCCGCGCTTCGACGCCAAGCCCCGCATCGAGGCGCATGTCCGCAACCTTTCCATCACGGCCACCATCATTCGGCCGATGATCTTCATAGAGATGCTGGTGCGGCCGGGCTTCGGCCTGGATCAGGGGCGGTTGGTGTCGCTTATCCGCCGGGATCAAGCGATTCACCTGACTGCCGTGGAAGATATCGGCAAATTTGCTGCGGCCGTATTTGCCGATAAGGTCCGTTTCGGCGGGAAGATCCTGAAGATTGCTAGCGACCGTGTGACAGGGCGCGAGCTGGAGGCGGCGTTTACTGAAGCTGCTGGTCGTCAGATCACCTATGAACGCTTTCCCGATGATGTTCTCTCATCAAATGCGGACCTCGCGCATATGGCAAAGAGCCTGGAAGACGGGCCGCTTTCGGAGAGGGTCGACCTCGATGCTATGCGTGAGATCAACCCGGAGCTACTGAGTCTGCGCACCTGGCTTGCGGGCAGCGGGCGTGCGGCGCTTGAGGAAGCCCTGGGAACAACGGGTCCCGTGAGATAACACCAGTATCGATCCTGAATTGAGCTGCGACATTGCTCGGGCATGACCCGTGCCAAGGCGTTACCCATCCTATTTACCGCCGATAGTCGCAGATCACCGCATCCACTTAGATACTTGTTGAATCGGCCTGATTTCAGGCTCTTTTAATCGACCCCGATGCGGGGACCGTCTGTCGCGCCCCGCCGGAATCGGGGCCGGCATGACTGCATACCACCAAAAACCGGAGGCAATCGCACGCGGCGCGCGGATGCTGCGCACGGCGCTCGGGCCTTCCATCGCCCGGTTTCTCGAAGACCCCGGCGTCATCGAGGTGATGCTGAACCCCGACGGTCGCATCTGGATCGACCGACTTTCCGATGGGCTGGCCGATACGGGCGAAACACTGTCCGCCGCCGATGGCGAACGGATCGTGCGGCTGGTCGCCCATCATGTCGGCGCGGAAGTTCACGCTCGCGCACCCCGCGTCTCGGCGGAGCTTCCCGAAACCGGCGAGCGGTTCGAGGGGCTTTTGCCGCCCGTCGTCGCCGCACCCGCCTTCGCCATTCGCAAGCCCGCCGTCGCGGTGTTCACTCTCGACGACTATGTGGCGAGCGGCATCATGTCCGCCGATCAGGCCGCGACTCTTCGCGAAGCCGTAGCCGCACGCGCCAACATCCTCGTCGCCGGCGGCACATCCACCGGCAAGACCACGCTGACCAATGCGTTGCTGGCGGAAGTCGCCAAGACTTCCGATCGCGTCGTCATCATTGAGGATACGCGCGAGTTGCAATGCGCCGCGCCGAACCTTGTCGCCATGCGGACGAAAGATGGCGTGGCGACGCTCTCCGATCTGGTCCGCTCATCGTTGCGGCTTCGCCCTGATCGCATCCCGGTCGGGGAGGTGCGTGGTTCCGAAGCGCTTGATCTGCTCAAGGCCTGGGGAACGGGACATCCCGGCGGCATCGGCACCATACATGCTGGTTCCGGCATCGGTGCGTTGCGCCGCCTCGAACAGCTTATCCAGGAAGCCGTCATCACCGTCCCGCGCGCGCTGATTGCCGAGACGATTGACCTTGTTGCTGTCCTTGCCGGGCGCGGATCGTCGCGCCGGTTGGTTGAACTCGCCCGCGTCGATGGGCTGGGGCCGGACGGCGACTACGCCATTACCCCCGCTACCACCTCGAAAGGAGATCCTTCATGATCCGCACGATTTCGCGCGGCTGCCGTATCATGGCAACCGCTGCCGCCACTGTTTCCATCAGCCTGATGCTGGCGCCCGCCGCACACGCCTCCGGCTCTTCCATGCCGTGGGAGGCGCCGCTTCAGTCGATCCTCCAGTCGATTGAGGGGCCGGTCGCCAAGATCATCGCGGTGATCGTCATCATCGCCACCGGTCTCGCGCTGGCCTTCGGTGATACATCGGGCGGTTTCCGCCGCCTGATCCAGATCGTCTTCGGTCTGTCTATCGCCTTCGCCGCCAGTTCGTTTTTCCTGTCGTTCTTCTCATTCGGCGGCGGGGCGCTCATCTGATGGCAGGCAGTTTTGAGCAACTTGATGCGGTGCCGGGATTTTCTGTCCCGGTTCATCGGGCGCTGACCGAGCACATCCTGGTCGGCGGCGCACCGCGCTCCATCGCCATTGTCAACGGCACGCTGGCCGGGGCCGTCGGCCTCGGCCTTCGTCTCTGGCTGGTTGGCATCGCCATCTGGGCGGTCGGACACTTCCTCGCGGTATGGGCAGCCAAACGCGATCCGCTCTTCGTCGAAGTCGGGCGCAGGCATCTGCGCATCCCCGGTTATCTGTCGGTGTGAGGGCGGAACCATGATGAACCTCACCGAATATCGCCGTACCGCAACCCGCCTCGCGGATTTCCTGCCATGGGCAGCCCTGGTCGGTCCCGGCATTGTGCTGAACAAAGATGGCAGCTTCCAGAGGACCGCGAAGTTTCGCGGGCCGGATCTGGATTCCGCCGTGGCAGCCGAACTGGTGGCGGTCGCGGGCCGGATCAACAACGCTGTGCGCCGTCTTGGCTCCGGCTGGTCGATCTTCGTCGAGGCACAACGCTCCGGGGCTGCGACCTATCCCGACAGCAAGTTTCCTGATGCAGCCTCGGCACTGGTCGATGCGGAGCGCAAGGCCGGGTTCGAGGAAGCTGGCACGCATTTCGTGTCCGGCTATTTCCTGACCTTACTCTGGCTGCCGCCCGCCGAGGACGCCGCCCGTGCCGAAACCTGGCTCTATGAAGGCCGTGAGCAATCCGGCGTCAATCCGCATGAACTGATGCGCGGCTTCATCGACCGCACGGACCGCGTGTTGGCGCTGCTCGACGGCTTCATGCCGGAATGCCGCTGGCTGGATGATGGTGGCACGCTGACCTATCTGCATTCCACCATCTCGACCAACCGGCATCGCGTGCGCGTACCTGAAGTACCCATGCACCTCGATGCGCTGCTGGCCGACCAGCCCCTGACCGGCGGACTGGAGCCGCGCTTGGGCGATCAGCATCTGCGCGTCCTGACCATCATCGGTTTCCCGACCGCGACCACGCCTGGCCTGCTCGACGAAATGAACCGGCTCGCGTTCCCTTATCGCTGGTCCACCCGCGCCATCCTGATGGACAAGACGGACGCAGTGAGGCTCCTCACCAAAATCCGCCGCCAGTGGTTCGCCAAGCGTAAGAGCATTGCCGCGATCCTCAAGGAGGTGATGACCAACGAACAATCGGCGCTGGTGGACACCGATGCGTCCAACAAGGCGCTCGATGCCGACATGGCCTTGCAGGAACTGGGCGCTGACGTCGCCGGCATGGCCTATGTCACAGCAACCGTCACGGTCTGGGACATTGATCCGCGGATTGCCGACGAGAAGCTGCGGCTGGTCGAGAAGATCATACAGGGCCGTGATTTCACGGCCATGCCCGAAACCGTCAACGCCGTCGATGCCTGGCTCGGCTCGATCCCCGGACATGTCTACGCCAATGTCCGGCAACCGCCGGTCTCGACGCTTAACCTTGCCCACATGATCCCGCTATCGGCCGTGTGGGCGGGCGCGGCGTGGAACGAACATCTCGGAGCGCCACCCTTGCTGTATGGCAAGACCGAAGGTTCGACGCCGTTCCGGCTTTCCCTTCATGTCGGCGATGTCGGCCATACCCTCGTCGTCGGCCCGACCGGCGCAGGCAAGTCCGTGCTGCTGGCGCTGATGGCGCTGCAATTCCGCCGCTATGAACGCAGCCAGATCTTCGCCTTCGATTTCGGGGGATCGATCCGGGCATCCGCGCTCGCCATGGGCGGCGACTGGCATGATCTTGGCGGCGGGTTGACCGAGGGATCGGAGGTTTCCGTCTCCCTGCAACCGCTCGCGCGAATTGATGACGCTTATGAGCGGTCATGGGCGGCTGACTGGATCGCCGCCATTCTGATGCGCGAGGGCATGACCATCACGCCGGAGGTGAAGGAGCA
The DNA here is from genome assembly GCA_014138095.1 of Ochrobactrum sp. RH2CCR150. GTDB lineage: Bacteria > Pseudomonadota > Alphaproteobacteria > Rhizobiales > Rhizobiaceae > Brucella > Brucella gambitense. Next base: position 37,798 of record JACGXE010000017.1, on the reverse strand, counting down.
TATCTGGACGGCGCTGACCTCGCTGGCATCTGCACCCGTTAGCGAGCGCACCATCACCGGTCTCGCGGTCCTCTTGCAATCCAATGATCTCAAGCAGGCGCTGCGGCCCTATTGCATCGGTGGCGCTTATGGCCGGTTGCTCGATGCGGAGACCGAACAACTCGGCTCAGCGGATGTGCAGGCGTTCGAGATCGAGGGACTGGTCGGAACTGGCGCGGCCCCGGCCGTGCTCGCCTATCTGTTCCACCGGATCGGCGACCGGCTCGACGGTCGGCCGACGCTGCTCATCATCGACGAAGGCTGGTTGGCGCTGGACGACGAGGGATTCGCCAACCAACTGCGCGAATGGCTGAAGACGCTCCGTAAGAAAAACGCTTCCGTCATCTTCGCCACACAGTCTCTCTCGGACATCGACGGTAGCAATATCGCGCCTGCCATCATCGAAAGCTGCCCGACACGGCTGCTGCTGCCGAACGAACGCGCGATTGAGCCGCAGATCACCGCGATCTATCGGCGGTTCGGCCTTAATGACCGGCAGATCGAGATATTGGCGCGGGCGACACCCAAGCGGGATTATTACTGCCAGTCGCGCCGCGGCAATCGCCTGTTTGAGCTGGGCCTGTCCGAAGTCGGCCTCGCGCTCTGCGCCGCATCATCCAAAACCGATCAGACCCGCATCGCCGATCTTTTCGCCGAGCATGGGCAGGAGGGCTTTCTCGCCGCCTGGTTGCGCGAGCGCGGCGTCGAATGGGCGGCGGAGCTGATCCCCGATCTCACCAATCTTGCCGAACGGCCCGAGCCCGCTCAGCCGGTCAGGCCAGATTCAATCCACCCCGACGACATCCAGGAAGAGGAGACCTTGCCATGATCCGTATCCCTATTGGCCGTTTTGCCAGTGCATCCATGCTGGCGTTGGCCCTCGCCATGCCGGTTGCATTGTCACCAATGCTGACAAGCCCGGCTCACGCTTTTGGCTTTGGTCGCATCGTCTATGACCCGACCAACTATGCGCAGAACCTGCTGACGGCCGCGCGCACGCTGGAGCAGATCAACCATCAGATCACCTCGCTTCAGAACGAAGCGCAGATGCTCATCAATCAGGCGAAGAACCTCGCCAGCCTGCCATATTCCTCGCTCCAGACCTTGCAGCAGAATGTGCAGCGCACTCAGCAGCTCCTCGCCCAGGCCCAGAACATCGCTTTCGACGTGCAGAACGTCGACCAGATGTTCCAACAGAAATACGGCAATGTCTCGCTGTCGGCCACCGACACCCAGCTTGTCGCCGACGCGCGGTCTCGCTGGCAGAACACGGTTGGTGGTTTGCAGGACGCCATGCGTGTGCAGGCCGGTGTTGTCGGCAATATCGATACCAACCGCGCCGAGATGTCCGCTCTGGTCGGGCAGAGCCAGAATGCCACCGGCGCCTTGCAGGCAACGCAGGCGGGCAATCAGCTCCTCGCTCTCCAGTCGCAGCAGCTTTCCGACCTGATCGCGCTGATGTCGGCCAATGGCCGCTCGGAAGCGCTGATCGAGGCCGAGCGTGCCACTGCCGCCGAACAGGGCCGCGTCCAGCGTGAACGCTTCCTGACGCCGGGATCAGGCTACCAGCCCGGCAATGCCCGGATGTTCGGCAACGGCAACAACTGACCGGACAGGAGGGGCGCGATATGGGCGGCAAGATACTGGCACGGCTGGGCGCGATCATATTCGTGGCTATCGCCATCACTGCCATGGTGATCGAAATGACCCGCGACGATGAACCGGTGCAGACTCGCTCGGCACCGTCACTTCAGCCCACTGCCGATCCGCTGCGCCAGAGCCTGCGCCATTGCCAACAGTTAGGCGAGGCCGCCGTGAACGATCCCGGATGCCTCGCCACCTGGGCCGAGAACCGCGATCGCTTTCTAGGCCGGACGCCGGTGCCCGCCGCCCCGCATCAGAACGGGGGAGAGTGAACCATGGGCGGCACCGGCGTTATCGATAATTTCCTCGGCGTATTCACCAGCTACATCGACAGCGGCTTTGGCCTGCTCGGCGGGGAAGTCGCCTTCATCGCCACCACGCTGATCGTCATTGACGTGACGCTGGCGGCACTGTTCTGGTCTTGGGGTGCGGATGACGACATCATCGCCCGGCTGGTCAAGAAGACGCTGTTCGTGGGCGTTTTCGCCTATCTGATCGGCAACTGGAACAATCTCGCACAGATCATCTTCGACAGCTTTGCCGGTCTGGGCCTGAAAGGGTCAGGCACCGGTTTCTCCGCCGCTGATCTGCTGCGCCCCGGCAAGGTCGCACAGACCGGCCTCGATGCCGGCCGCCCTCTGCTCGAATCCATCTCCGACATGATGGGCTACTGGTCCTTCTTCGAAAACTTCATCCAGATCGCCTGCCTGATGTTCGCCTGGGTGCTGGTGCTGCTCGCCTTCTTCATTCTTGCTGTGCAGCTCTTCGTCACCCTGATCGAATTCAAGCTGACTACGCTGGCTGGCTTCGTGCTGATCCCGTTCGGCCTCTTCGGCAAAACCGCCTTCATGGCAGAGCGGGTGCTGGGCAATGTCGTCTCAAGCGGTATCAAAGTTCTGGTGCTGGCCGTCATCATCGGCATCGGCTCGACGCTGTTTTCACAATTCACCGCCGGTTTCGGCGGCGTGACGCCGACCATCGACGATGCCATGGCAATCGTTCTTGCTGCACTATCCCTGCTTGGCCTGGGCATATTCGGTCCCGGTATTGCTTCGGGTCTGGTTTCCGGCGGCCCGCAGCTTGGTGCGGGTGCTGCCGTTGGAACCGGCCTTGCCGCAGGCGGCATGATGCTTGCCGGCGGTGCCGCCGCCGGCATGGCCGCAAAGGGAGGAGCAGCCGCGCGCTCCGGTGGAGCCGCTGCCGTCCGGGGTGGTGCAGCCGCCGCAGGTGCGGCGAGCGCTGCCTACAGCGTCGGTTCGCTTGGTCAGTCAGGCGCCGCAGGTTCCGCCTCTGGTCTGGGCGGCGTTGCCCGTGCCGCAGGTTCCGCAGCCGTCTCGCCGTTAAAGCGTGCCGCATCGAAAGCAGCAGAAAGTGTCAAAAGCAGCTTCTCCGATGGTGCCCGCGCCGGGCTCGGCGTCACCGGAGGATCGACGACGCAGGGAAGTATTGGCGGCGCGAGTGCCGCCGCATCCACAGCACCTGCTGCTCCGGCGGGAGGCCCGCCGGCATGGGCGCAGCAGATGCACCGCCGTCAGGCTCTCAATCACGGCACCACCATGGCCGCCCATGCCGTCCGCGCCGGCGACAGTCACGGCAGTGGCTCTTCCGTCAACATCTCCGAAAGTGATCGCTCATGAACATCTTCAGACGCCCGTCAACCCATTACGGCAAATCGCCTGAACCCGAGACCCCGTACCAGAAAGCCGCCCAGGCGTGGGACGAGCGCATCGGTTCGGCGCGTGTGCAGGCGAAGAACTGGCGCATCATGGCCTTCGGCTCACTGATCCTGTCAGCGGGCTTCGCCTCCGCCCTTGTCTGGCAATCGGCGCGCGGGACGGTCGTGCCTTGGGTGGTACAGGTCGACAATCTCGGGCAATCGCAAACCGTTGCCCCGGCTGTCGCCGACTATCGCCCGACCGATCCCCAGATCGCTTTTCATCTCGGCCGCTTCATCGAGCAGACGCGCTCGATCCCCGCCGACGCCATCATCGTGCGGCAAAACTGGCTCCGTGCCTACGAGTTCACGACGGACCGGGGTGCGGCAACGCTCAATGATTATGCCCGCGCCAACGATCCGTTCACAAAGGTTGGGCGCCAGCAGGTTGCTGTTGAGGTATCGTCGGTGATCCGCGCCTCAACTGACAGTTTTCGAGTCGCCTGGACGGAGCGCCATTACGAAAACGGCCAGCTCTCCAGCACCGAACGCTGGACCGCCATCCTGACCATCGTGATCCAGACGCCGCGCGACGCTGAACGGCTGCGCGCCAATCCGCTGGGTATCTATGTCAATGCCATCTCATGGTCGCGGGAGATGAGCCAATGACCCGCACGAATATCCGCACGGCCGCTTCTCCGGCTTTTTGCAAACCCGCGTTCGCTGCTTTGTTGTTGTCGGCGACCATGCTGGCCGGTTGCGCAACCAACCGCACGCCACAGTTCAGCTATGATACCGATGTGCCGGCGCTGCCTGTCGTGCCTGCCGCCGTCACCGATGACCGGCCCCGGCCGCTGCATACGCCGCCGACTTGGACCGTGGCGCGCGGCGGGACCGTCGCCACGACGCCGACCGGCCGCGTGGAGAATGCCAATGCCGCCGCCCGTGTCGAACCGCGCCGCGAGGGATATTACAACGCCATCCAGATTTATCCCTGGTCGGAAGGCGCACTCTATCAAGTCTACGCCGCGCCGGGCCAGATCACCAATATCGCGCTGGAGCCGGGCGAGAGCCTGACGGGCGCTGGACCGATTGCCGCTGGCGATACCGCCCGCTGGACCATCGGGGACACCGAGAGCGGATCGGGAACAACACGCCGCGTCCACATTCTGGTCAAGCCGACCCGGCCCGATATCTCGACCAATCTCGTGGTGACGACCGACCGGCGCACCTACATGATCGAATTGCGGGCCCGTGAGGCGCTCTACATGCCGTCTGTGTCCTGGTCCTATCCTGCGCCGCCTGCCGGTCAACGCCAGACCGTTCCCGCCGCGCCGATCATTCCGGCCGAGGCCGCACGCAACTATCGCTATGGCCTGACGGGCGACACCCCACCATGGCGCCCCATTTCCATCTTCGATGATGGCCGCCGCGTCTATGTCGTTTTCCCGCGTGGGATCGTGCAAGGCGAGATGCCACCGATCTTCGTGCTTGGCTCCGATGGTGAGCCGCAGATCGTCAACAGCCGCATCCACCAGAATATCCTCATCGTGGATCGCCTATTCGGCGCGGCCGAACTGCGTCTCGGCAGTGGTGACCGACAGCAGACGGTCAGAATTATCCGCACAGAGCAACGGCAGGCGGCCCAGTCCACGCAAATCGGGGAGAATCCGTCATGAGTGAAGAGGCAACCACTACCGCAGCACCGATGCGACTGCGCGCCGAACCGCCCCGCGTCACCCGTCTCTCGCGCAAGATGCTGGCCGGTGCTGGTGCTGTCGCGCTGCTCGGTATTGGCGGCGCATTGATCTACGCACTCCAGACCCGCGACATGAGCGGAAATGCCGAAGAACTCTATTCAACCGAGAACCGCCCTACAGCGGACGGGCTGGCCGGTCTGCCGCGCGATTACACCGGCCCGGTTCTGGGGCCAGCTTTGCCAGGCGACCTCGGCGGGCCGATCCTCGACGCTCAGAACAGGGGGCAACCCGTTATGCCGCCCGCTATGGCAACACCGGCCCGTGATCCCGCCGAGGAGCGCCGTTTGGCCGAGGAAGAAGCAGCACGTCTCAGCACCGTGTTTTTTCAGTCGGACCAAAGGACGACGACGACACCTGGCTCCAACTTGCCGGGCCTTTCTGGCCTTGACCTTGGCGGTCAGCCTGCCACGCAGGACCGACACACGGCATTTCTGAATGGTCCGGCAGATCGCCAGACCGTTGCCACGGATCGGATCATGGCGCCCGCATCGCCTTACATTCTCCAGGCTGGAGCCGTGATTCCGGCGGCGATGATTACCGGAATTCGTTCCGATCTGCCGGGCCAGATCACCGCACAGGTAACAGAAAACGTCTATGACAGCCCGACCGGCGCGCTGCTCTTGATCCCGCAGGGAACGCGCATCATCGGCCAGTACGACGCCGGTGTGACCTTCGGCCAGCGCCGCGTCCTGCTCGTCTGGAATCGTCTGATCCTGCCCAATGGCCGCTCCATCGTGCTGGAGCGACAGCCTGGCGCGGACGCTTCCGGCTATGCCGGACTTGAGGATGGCGTCGATTATCACTGGTGGGATTTGATGAAGGCCGCAGGCCTGTCCACGCTGCTCGGCATTGGCACAGAGCTTGCAGCCGATGACGAAGACCGCCTGATCCGCGCCATCCGCGATGGGGCGCAGGACACTATCAATCAGGCCGGACAGCAGATCGTCCAGCGCCAGTTGCAGGTCGCGCCGACGCTGACCATCCGGCCCGGTTATCCCGTCAGGGTCATCGTCACCCGCGACCTCGTGCTCGAACCTTACAGGAATTGACCATGGCAAAGCTGAAACTTGGACCGCTCACCAAGGACAAGCCCGTGAAAGTGACGGTGGAACTGCCCGGGCAACTGCACCGTGATCTCACCGCTTATGCAGAGGTTCTGGCCCGCGAAAGTGGTGAGCCCGCAGTTGATCCCGTCAGACTCATCGTGCCGATGTTGGAGCGTTTCATTGCTACAGATCGCGGGTTCGCAAAGGCGCGGCGGCAAGGGTAGACCGTCAGTGACCGACATGCAGTATAGGGTATTTCGGCTCTTAGCCGACATTCGCATTGTACCTGAAGCTGCATCAGGTGCACCGCAGCGCGTAGGTGATGGCACGCGTTCGACTTCATGATCTTCATCAAAGCCTTCTCACGTTCTGCGTGAAAAGAAAGCTTCCCAGTCGCGTCCTTTCGAAGTAGTTTCAAATTCACCTAGGCTATTTTGACAATAATGTTAGAAGAATGATCTCTAGATTGTTGAAAGATTGCGAGAAAGCCGCTTGATCGACGAAAATTACCTTGAGGAGATCAAGCCAAAGCCCCCAACGCACTCGGTATCACCGGAGCATGTGGTAAGCGGTGTGCCGATCCCCAAGGTCATGCGCATCCGCATCTTTAGTCCCGACGATTGGGAATACTTCATCGAAGAATGGTCAACGAGCCTGACAAGCTCATACATCAAGGTCAGACGGTTCGGTGGATCAGGTGATCTGGGAGTCGACATCGCCGGGTTCACGTCCGATGATGGTTTTCGTGACGTATGGGACAACTATCAATGCAAGCGATATGACCACCCTCTGCGACCAAGTGATATCTGGGTCGAGATAGGGAAAATCGTCTACTACTCGTTCAAAGGCGAATACCTTCCGCCGAGGAAGCACTTTTTCGTGGCCTCGCAGGGTATCGGTACGTCGCTCGAACAACTTCTCAACAAGCCAGATACGCTTAAAGCTAAAGCACGGGAGCACTGGGAAAAGCACTGCGCGAAGGGGATTACCTCGACCGAAGAGATTCCCCTGACCGGCGCTCTTGGAGCTTACTTCGACACCTTTGAATTCAGCATCTTTTCTTCAAAGTCACATGTCGAGTTGATCGAAGGCCACAGCACCACTGGCTATCATGCCATCCGGTTTGGTGGAGGGTTGCCGCCGCGTCCGGACCCCGACAAACCGCCGGAGACCCCTGCGGAAACAGAAAGCCGCTATATCAGACAACTCCTTGACGCCTACGGCGACCAGTTGGGGACGCCCATGAACGACCCGGTTGCACTTGACGCCTATGCTCCGATAAAGCGCGACTTTCTTAGGCAACGAGAGCGCTTCTACCACGCCGAGTCGCTGCGCAATTTCGCGCGTGACACAGTGCCGCAGGGGACGTTCGCAGCGCTACAAGATGAGGTTTGTCACGGGGTTATCGATATCTGCGAGGGGCATCATCCAGACGGGTTCGAGAGGATGCGCGCAACGCTGATACAGGCTGCAGCGCTCTCGATCACAGCAAACTCACTCTCGTCAGTGACCAAAAAGCAAGACTGCCAGGGGATTTGTCATCAGTTAGCCAACGACGACCGACTGACATGGATGCCGGACGATGGATAGCGATCACAAACCTACACCATTCAATAGCCCGCTGGAGACCGGTGTGCGATCGCTGGCCATCCTGCATGCCGCCTTTCCCGCGGCGTTCGATCTTCAGCGCTTGGTTGAGATGGACTATCTAGTGGTGCATTCGGGAGACGCCGGAGGTCCGGAAAGCCTGCACGCTCCGTCGCCGCTTCGTGCCGGGGAATTGCTCGTTCGCCGAGGTCTGATTGAGAAGGGCTTGATTTTGATGATGAGCCGAGGCCTCGTTCGAAGGTTGCCTGCACAGGAAGGGTTCACCTACATCGCAGATGAGGCCGCCGCTCCGTTCATCGCCTCTCTGAGCGACGAATATTCTGTAAATCTGAAAATGCGCGCTGTATGGGCCGTGGAATGCTTCGTCGACATGTCGACGGATGAGGTGCGCCAATTTACACATCAGTTCTTCGCGCGCTGGTCTAGCCAGTTCCAGTCCGCCCAGCAACTAGGAGATGGCGCGTGAGCGATAGCTATCTCCAGCTTCGAAGTATTTGCTTCCGCGGTCCAAAGGCCGAGGCGAAGCTTGATTTCCGCTCAGGCGTGAATGTGATTTGCGGTGCCTCTGATACCGGAAAATCGTTTCTGGCCGACTCGATTGACTTCATGTTGGGCGGTTCTTCACTAAAGGAGATCCCGGAAAGGGTAAAGTATGATCAACTCAGCCTTTGTCTGGCGGCAATCGGGCACGAAGACTTCAAGCTGCAACGCTCGATGTCGGGCGGAAATTTTCGGCTGTTTGATCTGAGAGAAGACGGTGACTTCGAGCTCACAACGCTTAAACAGAACCACGCGCATGATAAAACGGACAACCTGTCAGGATATCTCCTCGATAAAATCGGACTCTTGGGGAAGCGTATCCTCAAAAGCAAGGCCAAGGGTACAACCCAGAGTCTGAGCTTCAGAAATCTTGCGCGGCTCGTTATTGTACAGGAAGGTGAAATCCAGCGGACTGGATCGCCCTTCTGGAGCGGCCAATTCACGACCAAAACTTCCGAGATCGCCACTGTCAAACTGCTGCTGACCGGAGTCGACGACTCCTCGGTTGTGCCCGACGCCGATCAGTCTCCCGACAACACCCGCCAAATCGCACTTATCGACGAGCTTCTTTCTGACCTACAGACAGAGATTGAGGACCTTGGCGAAGATCGGGAAGAGCTGGAAGAACAGCTCCAAAGATTGGAAGGGTCAATTGAAACCCGACGCGAGGAACTTTCTGCTTCCCAGAAGAACCTTGACGAGCTTATGGGCAAGCGCCGGAAGCTATTCGAGCAGAAGCAGGAAACCTCGGACAGGCTCGATGAGATCAGTGATATTCTCGCCCGCTTCCGGTTGCTTTCGGACCATTACGACGTCGATCTCAAGAGGCTCACCTCAATTCAAGAAAGCGGCTCCATGTTTACCCACGTGGAGCGGGTGGCCTGTCCGCTTTGCGGTGCAAACCCGGATGCGCAGCACCTTGACGAGACGTGCGACGGTGACGTCGAGGCCATCGTCGCGGCGGCAACAGCTGAAATCAAAAAAATACTGCGCCTTCAGGCGGAACTCGGCTCGACTGTCTCGGATTTGACGGCAGAGTCCAAAGAACTATCTGAGGCTTTGAAGGGCGTCGAAGCCGAGTACAACGCGTTGAATGGAGAGATTCAGGAGTCCGTTGGGCCTGACGTCACTGAAGTTCGGGCTTCTTTTTCAGCACTCGTCGAGGAACGCTCTAGTGCCCAAAAGGCCGCTGATTTATTCGCGAGACACGACAAGCTCGTCGTCAGAAAGACCGGCTTGCTGGAAGACGACACCCCTGAATCCACAGGTTCGGAAGTGACGACCGGCATACCAGAATCAGTTGCACACGCGTTCTCTTCAAAGGTTTCCGAGATATTGAAGGCCTGGCATTTCCCCGGCGAATGTCATGTGTACTACGATAAAGAATCGTCCGACTTCGTTATCGACGGAAAACCAAGGTCGAGTCGCGGTAAAGGCCTTCGTGCCATCACCCATGCTGCAGTAAATATCGCCTTGCTTGAGTACTGCCAGTCGAACGGCCTATCTCACCCCGGCTTCGTCGTTCTCGACTCTCCGTTGCTTGCCTATTTTAAACCCGAAGGTGATGAAGAGATCGCGTTGAGAGGTACGGACCTGAAAGAGCGCTTTTATGATTATCTCATCGGTCACCACGGTCAGGATAGCCAAGTCATCATCATTGAAAACCAGCATCCGCCCGATCGCATTAAGGAGCAGGTGGCTTTGACCGTGTTTACAGGCAATCCTAGCGCCGGTCGTCACGGCCTTCTCTAGGGGCTTCCATGAAAAAGAGACTGAACGAAAAGGCATTGAAACGTGGGGATGTGATCCTGACGACTAGCGACGCGGGAATCAGTAAATTTATCCGCGCCACCACTATCAGCCCGATTTCACACGCCATGCTGTATGTCGACAACTGCTCAGTCATCGATGCGACGGGAGATGGGTATCTATCCGAGCAGGGCCGCCTTGTTTTGACGGCATGACGTGAAGATTGTGTCCTTGAATTTCATAAGAGACACAAGGAGCGTCACGTGAGTTCTCACAGGATAGATTTACCTAATAAGGGCGTTGTAAGCCGTCGCTGGCCGGCGGCATTGAAGGAAGAAATTGTTCTTGCGACGCTTGAGGCGGGCGCAAGCGTTGCATCGGTCGCCCGGCGTTACGAATTGGATTCGTCGCAGATTTATCAATGGCGCAAGGCTCTGAAGGTTTCTCGGTTGCCTCTGAGCGACACGGCAACGTTACCGGAATTTCTTTCTGTGGAGGTTTACGCAACGGAGCCAGATGTACGTGCACCGGTCGATAGCCTTAAAGAAGTTACATCTGTCTGTAATCGGCAATCGCCTTCATCGTCATCGACTGGGATGATAGAAATAGAGGTTGGTTCGCGGCATCGGGTTCGGGTTGGCGATGGTTTTTTATCCGATACGCTAGATCGTGTACTTGATGTTTTACGGCGCCACCGATGATTACGCTTCCTTCAGGTCAGGATGTGCGGGTGTGGATTGCGACGGGCCATACGGATATGCGATGTGGGTTTCCCTCATTATCGTTGCGCGTGCAGGAAGTTCTGAAACTTGATCCACTGGGTGGCCATTTGTTTTGCTTTCGGGGGCGGCGTGGTGATTTGTTAAAAGTGATCTGGCATGACGGCCAGGGGAGCTGTTTATTCACAAAAAGGCTCGAACGGGGCAAGTTTATCTGGCCATCTGCTGAAGGTGGCGCTGTTACAATATCACCGGCCCAGCTGAGTTATTTGCTCGCTGGAATTGACTGGCGCAATCCGCAGGAAACATGGCGTCCAACGCGGGTTGGGTAGCATTATTTGGTTGAAATTGCAGGAGAATATGATTGAATTGCTTCATGCGTTTGAAGCCATTCGATCTTCCTGCAGACCTTGAAAGTGCCTATTTGGCGCTGCTGGCTGAGCATACTATAATTGTGGCAGAACGTGACGTTGCTGTAGCGCAAGCCGCCAATGCGCAAGCCATGCTTTCTGACAATGATGCGTTGATCGCTGCTCTGGAATTAAAGATAGAGAAGCTCAGACGAGAATTGCGCGGTCAGCGTTCCGAGCGCACAGCGCGTCTGCTTGATCAACTGGAGTTGCAGCTTGAAGAACTCGTGATGTCTGCGAGCGAAGATGAGGCCGCCGCACAGGTGGCATCTGCCAAAGCGTCAAGCGTGCGTTCGTTTACGCGCAAACGTCCAGTTCGCAAGCCATGGCCGGAAGATATTGAACGTGAGCGCGTTGTGATTGCAGCCCCAACGGTTTGCGCGTGTTGCGGGGGATCACGCCTATCGAAACTGGGTGAAGACATTACTGAGACGCTGGAAGAAGTTCCGCGCCGCTTCAAGGTGATTGAGACGGTGCGAGAAAAGTTCACTTGTCGGGATTGCGAAGCAATCAGCCAGCCACCGGCGCCGTTCCATGCCACGCCACGCGGTTTTATTGGAGCCCAATTGCTGGCTACTATTTTATTCGACAAGTTTGGCATGCACATTCCGCTCAACCGTCAGAGCACGCGGTTCAAATCCGAAGGCATGGATCTGTCGACCTCGACGCTTGCGGATCAGGTGGGGCTTGGAACATCCGCGTTGATGCCACTCTTCAACCTGATCGAAAGTCATGTCTTTGCGGCTGAGCGACTTCACGGTGATGACACCACCATTCCCATCCGGGCGAAAGGCAAATGCACAACCGGACGCATCTGGACTTATGTGAGAGATGATCAACCATTCAATGGCCAGGCATCGCCCGCGGCAGTCTATTATGCTTCGGGTGATCGGCGCGGCGCGCACCCGCAGAAGCATCTGGCCAGATACGGCGGCATTCTGCAAACGGATTGCTACAACGGGTTTGAACCGATTGCGGTCGCGCAAATGAAAGAGATCCCGATTACATTCGCCTTTTGTCATACACATGCACGACGGAAATTCTTTGAACTGGCTGATATTGAGAAAAGCGCCCGGGATCGTAAGCGGAATGGCAGGCCAATATCGCCCATTGCGCTTGAAGCCGTTAGGCGTTTCGATGCACTGTTTGACATTGAGCGGCAGATCAATGGACTGAGCGCTGAAGAACGGGTCAAAGAGCGGCAGAAAAAGAGCAAGCTGCTGTTCGATGATATGCATGAATGGCTAATAAAAGAGCGTGCTACACTGTCCAGTTCATCCGATGTGGTCAAGGCCATGGATTACATGCGCCGGACCTAAGTACGATCGAACAGGCCATCTCCAAGATTAAACATTGGGTGAGAAATGCGCAAAAGCGCGCCATCGCCCACACATAGCGTCATATCGGCAGCTTGGTCGCAACCATCCAGCCCGCCGATTGCCAAAACTATCTCGATAATGCCTGATAAGATTCCGTCAAAAGATGAAACGCTCTAGATATCAATGACCAGTTTGCCCTTCGCACGCCCACCTTCCAGCTCGTCATAAGCATGCGGCGCTTGGTCCAGCGAAAAGCTGCGATCATCCACAATGGGACTGAGCTGACTCGCCTCGACTATCTTGGCTATGTTCCTCAGGATCTCGCCGTGCTTGGCTTTCTCGTGATTATGGAGCATCGGGATGAGCATGAAAATTCCATGCAATGTGAGGCCCTTGGCGTGGACAAGTCCGAGATCCAGGGTGGCCCTTGCCGCCGTCGTTGCGATGCGTCCGTCGAGGGAGGCCGCCTCGAAGGAATTTATGAGGTTCGGACCACCGACTGTATCGATGATAGCGGAGAAGCCTCGCCCCTCGGTCAGACGCTGCTTGTATTCGGCAGGGCTCTCTTGCTTGAACAAGATCGCTTCGCTGGCACCCAGCGAAAGTGCAACGCGTGCGTCATCCTCATTCTCGACAGTCACTGTGATCGAGTTGGTGATACGCTTCGCGAGTTGAAGCGCGATGTGCCCGACGCCGCCTACGCCGCCATGGATGAGAAGGTTGTCATCTTCACGCAGTTGTAGGCGCTCAAGCAGGTTTGTTGCGGTAATCGACACCAGAGGAAGCGCCGCACTCTCTTTCACTGAAATGTTCGATGGCCGTTTCGCGATCAACTCCTGGTCTGCGGCAATGTACTCGGCAAGAGCGCCACCGCGTCCCTTCACGCCGCCAGCGCAGCCGAATACCTCGTCTCCGACTGAAAAGCCTTCAACGCCATCCCCGATCGTCGCGATCACTCCAGCGAAGTCGCAGCCGATCACAGACGGAAGTTCTGGGCCGATAGGAAGACCTGCGCGGATTTTGTTATCGATCGGGTTGAGCGAAGCCGCTGCTATCCGGACAACCACCTGCCCCGGACCCGGGCGAGGAGTTTCGATGTCCTGGACCTCGAAATTGCTGGTCGGGCCGTGTTCTTTTAGGATTAGTGCTCTCATGACAAATCTCCCGTTTGTGTATCACTGACGGGTAAGCGATGTTCATAAATCAGACAAACGAATAATACTTCTTGACCCTATTAGCTTTACTAATGACGTGGCGCTTCGCTCATGTTAGATCGCGTTTCGATCTGAATGAATCAGATCGGCGCTCTACCCTTTCTATTTCAAGCATAATCTTATCGATCCTCGTTTCACTCCGGTCGGATTATGCTCTAGTAACCTTGCTATGAACAGGGACTTTCCAATGCGCGTTCCAGACCTCGAAATCGATTTGCTTCGCTCTTTCAGCGCCGTCGCTCTTTCAGGAAGCTTTACCACCGCAGCAGAGCTTGTAGGCCGCTCACAGTCGGCAATCAGCCAGAGGATATCGCGTTTGGAGGCGACCCTTGGCCAGAAGCTGTTCGAGCGAACAGCGAAGGCCGTGGTACTGACCCGAAATGGGGAGCGCCTTCTAGCCTCAGCCCGACGATTGCTCGATTTGAACGATGCCGTGGTACGCGATTTGATGCGACCGACAACAAGTGGGAATTTGCGACTGGGAATATGCGAAGACTTCATTCCTTCCCAACTGCCCCAATTGTTGTCCAGGTTTAGTCACGTCTATCCAGACGTCCACCTCGAGCTGATGACCGGACTGAGCGGCGAGCTCCACGCAGCCTACCGAGATGGCCAACTGGATGCTGTCATTGCAAAAAAGGATGGCGGGGCAAAGAAGGGCCGCGTGATCTGGCGGGAGCCTTTGGTCTGGACAGCGAGCAGCGACTACGAGGTCGACTTTTCTCAGCCGGCTCGGCTCGTTATGCTGCGCGCTCCCTGCGCGTACCGGGACATAATGATCACCGCATTGGATTCGGTTCGACAGGAGTGGATGTCAGTTTGCACTGCCTCAAGCCTGATGGGCGTACAAGCAGCCGTCGCGGGCGGTCTTGGCATCACCGTGCTTGGCGCGACATTCGTTCGCGGAAGCATGACGACCCTACAAGCACCCGACCATTGGCCTGCGCTCCCGATGACCGAAATTGCGGTCGTCTCCGAGGACGACTCCCCGACAAGTCCAATCGGAACACTTGTGACGTTTCTCACGGGCTACCTTGCGGCCTCGGAAAATCCATACCTTCAGGGCATTGGCAACATCTCAGGCAGAGTTTAAGGCGACTGCGGGATTGACTGGCTGCCGCCATGCGGCGAAACGATCATTCGCCAAATCGCGGCTTGACTCTTAGGAGGGCGTCAGGGGCGTTCAATAGTTGTCTATCCGCTACTCCGAGAGGTTGGCGAAAGCTGGCATAAAGCCTTCTGTCGGAAGCGTCGGCGACAGTTACGACAATGCACTCGCCGAAACGATCAACGGTCTCCATAAGCCCGAAGTCATTCATAGGTGCGGGCCATGGAAGAACTTAGAGGTGGTAGAATTCGCCACTCTGAAATGGGTCGACTGGTTCAACCACCGACGACTTCTGGAGCCAATCGGAAACATGCCGCCAGCCGAGGCTGAAGAGCGATACCACGCCATGCTGGATGAACCAGCTATGGCCGCATGACGCAAACCAAATGGCCTCCGGCAAACTCGGTGCGGTTCACCTGATCAAGATCGGCGTCCGATAGCAGCTCCCAGTTACTTGGCGGTCGCGGGCCACAACTCGGCGATGGGGAGGGAGGTGTTGTACTTTACCTGCTTTAGAGCGAAACTCGACCTGATGTTCGCAACACCCGCGGTCTTCGAGAGCTTGTCCAGGATAAAGTCTCTAAGCGCTACGGTATCCCGAGCGACGACCCTCAATAAATAGTCGGCATCGCCTGACATCAAATAGCACTCCATGACCTCCGGGAGCTGGCTGACGGTAGCCTCGAACAGCCCTAATACCTGCTCGGACTGACGCTCCAACGTCACATGGATGAAAATACTGATAGTGCCGCCGAGCTTCTCCGAGTCCAGTAAGGCAACATGTCCTTTGATTATACCGGTCGCCTCGAGGGCTTTGACGCGCGCGAGACAAGGCGACGGAGACAATCCGACGCGTGAGGCGAGCTCAACGTTGGTGAGCTTGCTCGATTTCTGAAGTTCCGCGAGTATCTTGCGATCAAAGTTATCAATCTTCATAAAGCACCCCATTTCTGCTGCTCCGCATGCATCTAGAAGCACGATATGCCGATTTCACCGCCGCAACGTCCATAATCAGCATAAACCACTCCTGTCTTTATGGTACAAGCGTTCTAAATCAGGAGGAATAAACCATGGACGAGATTTCCGGTCAAACGATAGCAAGCGCAGCTAACCCAACGGACAGTGATCCTGTAGAGACGCTGGATTGGCTGCAGTCGCTCGAAGCGGTAAACAAGGTGGAAGGCGGGCGTCGCGCGCGTTACTTGCTGGATGCACTCGATCGTCGAGCGAAGCAGCTTGGTGTCGTGGAGGAAAGCCTCCCATATTCGCCGTACAGAAACTCGATTGAGCTGAGCAAGCAGCCTCCCTTCCCAGGCGATCTAGCGATGGAGGAGCGTATTACGTCGATCATTCGATGGAATGCGCTCGCGATGGTCGTTCGCGCCAACCGAGCTTACGGCGAGCTGGGCGGTCACGTCGCAAGCTACGCTTCCGCAGCAGAAATCTTCGAAATCGGCTTCAATCACTTCTTCCAGGCAAAGAGTGAAGCCCACGGGGGTGACCTCGTATTCTTCCAGCCGCACTCGGCCCCCGGTGTCTATGCACGCGCGTTCCTCGAAGGTCGTCTCAACGAAGAGAACCTGGCTCACTATCGACAGGAAATCACGGGGGATGGCCTGTGCTCCTATCCTCATCCCTGGTTGATGCCCGATTTTTGGCAATTCCCCACCGGTTCGATGGGTATCGGCCCGATCAGCGCCATCTATCAAGCTCGCTTCATGCGCTACATCCGCGACAGAAAGCTGTATGACACCGACAAACAGCATGTCTGGGGCGTGTTCGGCGATGGAGAAATGGATGAGCCCGAGTCCATAGCCGCGCTCTCGCTCGCTGCCCGCGAAAAGCTGGATAACTTGACCTTTATCATCAACTGCAACCTGCAGCGCCTCGATGGCCCTGTTCGCGGCAATGGGCAAATCATCCAAGAGCTGGAAAGCCTTTTTAAGGGCGCTGGCTGGAATGTGATCAAGGTTCTCTGGGGTTCGGAATGGGATCCGATATTCGCCCGAGACGAAAATCATAATCTTCTGAAGCGCTTTGCTGAGACCGTCGACGGTAAATACCAGACGTTGGGCGCGAAAGACGGCGCCTATAACCTTGCGAATTTCTTCGACGAAGACCCCGAGGTGCGGAAGCTGGTTGCACATATGTCAGACAAAGACATCGACCAGCTGAAGCGCGGGGGCCACGACTTCCGCAAGCTCTACGCGGCATTCAAAGCCGCCAAGGAGACTAAGGGGCGCCCGACGGTGATCCTTGCAAAGACGAAGAAAGGCTACGGCATGGGTGGAGCGGGAGAATCCCGGATGACCGCTCATCAAGCGAAAAAGTTGGACATCGATGCGCTGATCGCCTTTCGGGATAAGTTCAATCTCCCTCTTA
The DNA here is from genome assembly GCA_014138095.1 of Ochrobactrum sp. RH2CCR150. GTDB lineage: Bacteria > Pseudomonadota > Alphaproteobacteria > Rhizobiales > Rhizobiaceae > Brucella > Brucella gambitense. The sequence continues at coordinate 20,606 of JACGXE010000017.1, read as the reverse complement.
CCAATCAACAGGTCGAAGACCTAGAATTCTTCAAGCCTGCCGAGGACTCAGCCGAGCTCGCCTACCTGCGAGCCCGTCGCGAGTCGCTCGGTGGATATTTACCTAAGCGCCAGAAGTCGGTCGAGCGAACGGAAGTTCCCGCCTTCGCGACTTACGCGGACTTCGCGGTACGAGCCGACAACAAGGAAATGTCGACAACAGTGGCAGCAGTCCGTCTCTTCAGCAACCTGCTGAAGAGCAAGGAACTGGGCCCCCGGATTGTACCCATCGTCGCTGACGAAGCTCGTACGTTCGGGATGGACAATCTCTTCAGGCAGGTCGGCATCTATTCACCAGTTGGGCAGCTTTACGAGCCCGAAGATGCTGGTTCGATGCTCTTCTACAAGGAGTCCGTCGACGGTCAATTGCTTGAGGAAGGCATCACAGAGGCTGGGGCGATCTCGTCGTGGGTCGCTGCGGCTACGTCATACAGCGTTCACGGCAAGGCAATGCTGCCGTTCTACATCTACTATTCCATGTTTGGGTTCCAGCGTATCGGGGATCTTATCTGGGCAGCAGCCGATCAGCGAGCTCGCGGTTTCCTGATCGGTGCCACTGCAGGCAAGACAACCCTTGGAGGCGAGGGACTTCAGCATCAGGATGGCAACAGCCACTTGATGGCCGCTATGGTTCCGAACTGCCGCGCATATGACCCAGCTTACGCCTACGAGATGGCGGTGATACTCGATCACGGCGCACGGAGGATGTTGCAGGATGGTGAGGACGAATTCTACTACATCACCGCCATGAACGAGAGTTACGCGCAGCCTTCGATACCAAAGGATGTTGAAGACGGCATAGTCAAAGGCATGTATCGTCTGAGCGGCCCCAAGGATGCCGCCGCTGTCAGGTTGGTCGGATCAGGCGCAATTCTTCCAGAGGTCGTCGCAGCCGCGGACGTTTTGAAACGGGATTGGGGCATCGAAGCCGAGGTCTTCAGTGCAACAAGCTTCAGCGAGCTCGCGCGAGATGCGCGTGAATGTGAGCGAAACAATATCTTCAATGCAGAGGCGCCTGTGCGCAAAAGCCATGTGGAGACACTGCTGGCGGGGTCTGCTCCTATTGTCGCGGCGACTGATTATGTAAGGGCTTATCCTCAGCTGATCGCATCTTACGTGTCCGCGCGTTTCCTGGCGCTGGGGACTGACGGCTTCGGTCGGAGTGACACTCGGCAGGCGCTGCGGTCGTTCTTCGAAGTCGACAGACAGCACATAGTTGTCGCCGTCCTGTCCTCGCTCGCCGCAGAAGGCGGGATCGATCGGAAGAAGGTTACTGACGCGATCAAGAAATACAATCTCGATGGCGAGCAACCCGCTCCGTGGTTGCGCTGATGTTCCACACTTCGCGCCTACGGGGTGCGAAATGGTGACATGCCGATGGGCGCAGTTACGCGCGCTCACTCCAATCATTTAGGGAGGATGCGCCCATGGGCGTTCAATATACAGTCGAACTGCCGGATATCGGCGACTACAAGGACGTGCCCGTCGTGGAGGTCCTGATTAAGCCCGGAGACGCGGTAGCGGCGGATCAGTCGTTAATCGTTCTCGAGTCCGACAAGGCGACGATCGAGGTACCGTCCCCCGTGGCCGGAAAGGTCGTCGAGCTGCTTGTTGAGGTTGGAAAGAAAGTCTCGAAGGGCGTCCCGGTAATCATCATCGAAGCAGTCGCAGAGACGGCGTCTGCTCCTTCTCGTGCTCCAAGTCCCGCTCCCGTATCCCAATCATCGTCCGTAGCGGAGCCCACGGCCGAACCCGCTGCGACTGTAAATACGGACGCTCGCACGGCTGCGATACAAGTTGAGCAGCAAAAGGCTACCACGGCCACCGCGGTTCCCGACATCGCAACGAACTCCCATGCTACTCCTTCCGTTCGAGCTTTTGCCCGACAGCTTGGCGTCGACCTGTCCGCTGTCAAAGCAACGGGTCCAAGTGGACGCATCCTCCGCGGGGACGTCCAGCTGTATGTCAAGGCGCAGCTAACAGGGGGCGCCCCGTCGGCTGCCCGGAACACTCGTGACACGTCGACTTCGGGAATACCACCGATGCCGTCGTTCGACTTTTCGAAGTACGGTGAAATCGAACGTCTGCCGCTCTCGCGCATCCAGCAGATTTCAGGTGCCAACCTGCACCGCAACTGGCTGAATATCCCGCACGTTACAAACTTTGATAATGCAGACGTGACAGACCTCGAGGCTTTCCGGCTCGCGGTCAATGGAGAGAAACGTCAGCCTCAGGTGAAGCTGACTATGGTCGCGTTCATGCTGAAGGCGTCCGCTCTTACGCTCGCAGCGTATCCGCGGTTCAATTCCTCGCTGGAGGGGAGTCAACTGATCCAGAAGCAGTACGTCCACGTGGGCTTTGCGGTCGATACACCCAAAGGACTGATGGTTCCGGTGATACGCGACTGCGACAAGAAAGGCTTGATCGAGATCGCGACGGAGATGTCCGCTCTGTCGGAAAAGGCGAGGCAGGGCAAGCTCCTGCCGTCCGACATGGAGGGAGGGTGCTTCTCTGTTTCGTCTCTCGGGGGCATCGGTGGAACGGGGTTCACTCCGATCATCAACGCGCCGGAAGTGGCTATCTTGGGAGCTGCCCGGTCACAGATGCAGGCCGTATGGGACGGCAAGGAATTCCAGCCCCGACTGATCATGCCGATGAGCTTGTCGTGGGACCACAGGGTTGTCGATGGCGTGGCCGCAGCCCGCTTCCTCGGCCACCTGGCTTCCCTCCTGGGCGACTTCCGACGCGCCCTCCTTTAATCCCGCGCCCGCAAATTCGAAAGTATCACAATGTCCACTGTAGAGATTCTTGTTCCCGATTTGGGTGACTTCAAAGACGTTCTGGTTGCGGAAATCTTTGTCAAGGATGGAGACCTCGTAGAGGTCGAGCAACCGATAGCGTCAGTCGAAAGTGACAAAGCCACGATGGACATTCCATCCCCTTGGGCAGGCGTCTTGAAAAGCGTGAAGGTCGCTCTCGGGGATAGAGTAAGCAAAGGGTCGCTGCTTGCGGTTTTAGAGACATCCAGTTCGGTAGAAGAAAACCCGTCGCCTGCAGATGGAGGGGAAGAGGAGGCGACGAGCCCGATGGCGACGACGATTGATACACCGTTGGAGGGGATCTACGATCTGGTCGTTATTGGCGGCGGGCCGGGTGGCTACTCAGCGGCGTTCCGCGCGGCTGACCTGGGCCTTAAAGTCGCCCTTGTGGAGCGGTATGATGCGTTGGGCGGCGTCTGCCTGAACGTAGGGTGCATACCCTCGAAGGCGCTGCTTCATCTTGCGGCGGTCAAAGAGGAAGCGGATCGGATCGGAGCTCACGGCGTTTCATTCTCCGATCCTTTGATAAACCTAGATAAAGTTCGCAATTTCAAGAACGCCACTATCAAAAAACTTACCGACGGACTGGCTCAAATGGCCAAGATCCGCAAGGTAGAGCGTATCACGGGGACTGCTCGTTTCGGTGGCGCTCACCAATTGGATGTCGCCGACGGAAACGATTTGCGACGGGTCGATTTCAGGAGCTGCATTATAGCAGCCGGTTCCTCGCCGATTTCTCTGCCGTTTCTTCCGGAAGATGCGCGCGTCGTCAACTCGACGGGAGCCCTCAAGCTGGATGCGTTCCCTGAGCGGATGCTTGTAATCGGAGGCGGGATCATTGGTCTCGAGATGGCGACGGTTTACAGCGCACTGGGCTCTTCGCGTATTGACGTGGTGGAACAGCTGGATGTTATTCTGACCGGCGTAGATAGAGACCTCGTATCGGTGTGGCAGAAGAAGAATGCCCACCGTTTCGATCGCATAATGACCTCAACCAGGCTCGATGCCGTGCATGCTTCAGATGGCGGCCTTACGGCAAGCTTCGGGGGATCGCAGGAAGCAGCATCATATGATCTCGTGCTTCAGGCAGCTGGCCGACGCCCCAACGGTGATCAAATTGGCTTGGAAGCAGCCGGTGTCACTCACGAAAGAGGCTTCATCAGTGTAGATAAGCAAATGCGGACGAACGTTCCTCACATTTTTGCAATAGGGGATATTGTTGGGCAGCCGATGCTCGCGCACAAAGCGGTACATGAAGGCCACGTCGCGGCCGAGGCGGCAGCCGGGCACAAAACGGCTTTCGAGGCGATGGTGATCCCGTCGGTAGCCTATCTGGATCCCGAAATAGCATGGGTGGGTGTCACTGAAGACACCGCCAAGGCGAGCGGCCAAGAGGTGAAAGTATCTCGTTTTCCTTGGGCTGCCTCGGGGCGAGCTATTGCCAACGGTGCAGAGCACGGAATGACGAAATTGATCTTCTCGAAGGAGAGCGGAAGGATTATCGGCGGTGCAATTGTCGGACCCAACGCCGGCGACATGATCGGAGAGATTTGCTTGGCGATCGAACTCGGTGCGGACGCAGTTGACATTGCCCGCACGATCCACCCGCATCCTACCCTAGGAGAAACAATCGGAATGGCGGCGGAGGTCGCCGAAGGCACCTGCACCGACCTCCCTCCCACAAGACGGTAGTCAGGCTGAAGCGCTAAGATGAATTTGCCGGCTGGGTTTACGATTGAGCCGAGCCAGCTTCCCTCAAGTGCTTATCGTTTGTACATCAAAAAGTCATGAAGCCCGGGTCGCTAGCGATCCGGGCTTCATGTTCTCAGGCTCAATCCGGTCAGAGAACGAGTGTCTAGAGCGGTTCCAGTTAAAACGGAGTCATTGGAACCTTTGGGGACCGCTCTATCTATTTGTTTTTACGTATTATCCTACGCATCGAGAGCCAAGATCAGAAATCAGTCCAGTGGACTGATTTCCCCGCGTAGGCGCTTCGCACTTTTGGCTCGAAAATGCTCTAAGCAGCACCACCGTCAATCTTGCGCAGCGGAAATACCTCAGCACTTTCGACGAGTGCGGGGATTTTCTCAAGAATTGCCCGGATATGCGGGCTAGCCGCATGCTTCTCCAGAAGATCGCGGCTTTCCCATTCTTCTGTCCATACAAAGCGGCGCGGCTGGTCAAGGTCACGGTTTAGCTGATAGCTGATGCAACCCTCCTCCTTCAACGTGGTGGCAATAACTGAACGAAACAGCGCTTCGAGCTCCTCTTCAACGCCGGCTTTCGACATGAATATCGCAACGGTAGGTGTGGTCATCCTGTCTCCAATCTTTTGCCTGTTGTTTTCGCTCAAGGTTTCCCGTAAGCGCCTTGATAGGTGCCTTCGCGGATAGATTTGATCATCTCGTCCTCGCGTACCATCTGAGCCTTCACCGCCTTCAGCAGGTCCGTTGCGACCGACAGTGGGAATGAGACAACCCCGTCTTGGTCGCCGGCGACAATATCGCCCGGCAAGATCACAGATCCTCCAGCCGATACAGGCACGTTGATCTCGCCCGGACCGCTTTTATACGGTCCTCGGTGGATAACGGAACGGGCGTAGCAGGGAAAATCAGACAAGGCGAATGCTGCCACATCCCTGATCGCTCCATCTATGACGAAGCCTTCAACGCCGCGAGATTCGGCGATCGTCTTCATGATCTCGCCGATCAAGGCACGCGACTCGTCTCCTCCGCCGTCTACGACGACCACATCACCAGCGCCAACCATTTCCAACGCTCTCAAAATCGCGAGATTGTCGCCGGGACGGGTCTTCACGGTGACCGCGGTGCCGATCATGTAACGCCCCTTGTGGAACGGTCTTAATCCGACACACCCAGGAAGCCGCCGAAGATTGTCCGATATGACCGAGGTCGGCGCGCCGCGGAATCCTTCGATAACGTCTTCGGGTACTTTCAGGATTTCGGTCGAAGCAATAGATACTGTCACGGTCTGTTTCCTCAGATATAAACTGGTCTAACAACGCCAGCGCGCACCGTTTGCCGCTACTTCGCGCCCGCAGCGTTGGCTCTGTTCCAGCCACGATGGTCGTCGCCAAAGCCTTCCCAGCCTGTTTCCGTAACGACAACAGTATCTTCGAGCTTGATGTACCCTCGCGTGGGATGCTTGATGGCTGTTTCAATGGATACCACCATGCCGGCTTGCAGCGGGCGGTGTTCATCATAACCGTCGTAAGGAACGGGACCGGTCCCAGTGAGGCGCGGGCCCTCATGGCTGACCAAACCCATTCCATGAGCCAGAAACTCCATGTAAGGCTTGTGAGGAGACTTTTCGATTATTGCCTCAGGCACCGTGAAGATGTCACCGCCGCGCGTTCCCGCTCGGATCGGCTTTCGGGCCACGTCCTGGATTTCCAAAACGAGGCCGAGCAGATCCTCGAGCTCGCTATCTGGCTCGCCCAGTATTCCCATGCGGCACAAATCGCCGATGTAGCCGTGATAATTACCTGCCGAATCCAGCGACAATATATCGCCTTGCTTGTAAACCAGGTTCGATGGCGACCTGTTTAGATCCGCTCCCGCGGTGGGCCAGCAATATTCAAACTTCAGGTCACGGTTGACTTCCTCACGACGGATTTTTGCCACGAGGTCATTCTTGGTCATCCCCGGCGCGCAGTAGTCGAAAGTAGCCTTCATGGACTCGACGACGCGCTCAGAGGCTTCCTTGAGAAATGCGAGTTCTTCCGGTGTCTTGATCAGCCGCAGCCGTTCAAGGACGAAATTCGCGTCCACAACGCGACAGTCATTGTCGTACAGCAGCTGGCCGCCGTCCATCGGCACGAAGGATTTTTCAACGCCTATGATGGAAGATAATGCGCCGATCTTCCTGATGTGGTCGACTGCGAGCTGCATTGCGTCAACGCTGGTCCACGTGACGGTTTGCGTAACTGGTGTCCAGAACTTGCCGAGAAGCTTCTCAAAGTTTTCCAGCGCGGCGCCGAAGTACGCGCTGTTTTCGGGCTTGCCTTTTTGGTAGACAAGGACGGGGAGATATCGGCTCAACGCGACGGCGTCCATGTAGTCGAAAAAGAAGAAGCGATAGCCACCTAGCAGATACTGGATGTTGTGCTTGGAGGTAACGATTAGGACGTCTATGCCGGCTTCATCGAGGAGTCGATCAAGAAGGGCGGCGTCGAAGGGCAGAGAGGTAAGTGCAAGAGGCGGTGAAGCGTTCATGGAATATCCCCTTATGAATGATTGGCCTGAGACACTTCGCGAGGGTGTCAGGCGGCTCTAAAAGGTCGCGGTGGAGTAAGCGCCGATCGGTGTCTAGACGGCGCTGTTGAGGGGGGAGAGCGATCCGTATGACCGAGACCAGTATACGAGCGGCTGCTCCTCACCGGAGACGATCTCTTCCACGCTGCCTATGAGAAGGACGTGCGACGCAATAGGACGGGTTTCAACCAATTCGCAATCGAAGGCGGCGACAACACCCTCGAGATAACGAGGCAGTTCTCCGGGTTTTCCTGCCCACCTGGCGGCGGTGAGGTCGTAAGGACGTCCTGTGCGCGGACGGCCCGAAAAGCGTTCGGAGTGTTCCACCTGCTCAGTCGACAATATGTTGATCGAAAAGCGGCTGTGAGCGGATACTGCCTTGCAGATGGGACTGGTGGCTTTAACAGAAACCAGCACCAAGGGTGGGTCAGCCGACACAGAGATGAAGGTACCCACCGTTAGAGCAATACGCTCCTCAGGGGCTCCCGCCACGACGACCGCGACGCTCAGCGGTACCCGGCTCATGGCTGCCAGATATTGATTGCGCAGGAGTTCTGGAGTGCTTGCTGCAGTTGATGTAAGAACTGTGGTTGTCATGGCGGTGAAGCCTTCTGAAAGTGTTTGTGGTGAGGCCCGCAAAGCGGCACGACTGCCGGACCACTAAAGCGTGGGGTTATCCAGCGGCAGTCCCAACGCGGTTCGGCCGTGCGAAATCGCACTGACATCCCAATTCTGGGTAATGTGCCGGTTTGCTGCGCTCATATCCGTGAAGTAACGCGACAGAGGGTTACGTTCGTAAATCGCACCACCGCCGGCAGCGTCCCACACTACGTTGACGGCGCGCGTCGCAAGCTGGCCTGCAAAGGTCGCCTCAGCACGGCAGCGAGCTCGCTCTTCGTCGGTAGGGAGCCGGTCAGATTCGAGGATATCCGTCATCTGCTCACACGCACCGTAAATCAGGAGACGGGCGGCCCGGAGACACGACAGAGCCTCCGCAACTTTTACATGTTGCGTACTGAAATCGATGACAGCCTTACCGGAGACACGCGAAATCCGCGTACGGGCCTGATCGAGGTAAATATTGACAGCGCCTTCTGCGATTCCAAGCGCCGTGCCTCCGATGTACACGCCAAACATGCAGTACAAAGGTGCGCGCATATTGATGGCTTCACCTTCGAACAGGGGTGCGCGGGCGCGCATGGTTTCACCAGTGGTGGTGCGGTGTTCCGGGACAAACACTTCCTCCAGCGTAACATCATGGCTCGCAGATCCCCGCAGGCCAACAGCGTGCCAAGTATCAAGGATCGTATAATCCTTCTTGGGAACGAGGAAGTGGCGATCCTCTTCTTCGCCATTGGGGCCTTCAGTAAACGCGGTGAAGATCGCCCAGTCCGCGAGGCTTACGCCGCTCACGAAAGGCCAGCGACCGGAAAGTATGTACCCGCCCTCAACGCGGCGCGCCTTGCCGAGGTTTGGGATCAAAATCCCTGAAAGAAGGGCTGAGGGATCGTCCAGCCAAACGTCCTCCTGCGCCTGCTCCGGCCAACGGCACATCATCGAGTTATGCGAGATATTCTGGACAATCGACCAAGCCGAGGAGCCGCAAGCCTCACCAAGAGGACGCATGACGTCGACAGCTGCCCGGAACGGCGCGTCAGCTCCGCCAAAACGCGCAGGCTGAAACAGTCGATGGATACCCGTGCGCTTGACGTCCAGGCGCGTCGCCTCGGGGGGCTGTCGCAGCGAGATCGTCTCGGCAGCCCGTTCGCGCAATGCAGGCGCGAGTTCTTGCGCCCGCTTGATAAGCTCGTCTGCGGTCCCGGCACGCTCGATCTGCGGTCGCGTTTCATTCTTCAGTGCGCTTTGAATAGTCACGTATCATGCTCCCATTTAATCTGATTTTTATGGAACATATGTTATATTAAAAACTAGCGCAACCCCATTATGGATCGTCGGAAGCCGCCGAAGAGCGCGGTTGCCGCGCTCAAACGTTGCTGATAAACTAAATCAAACGTTCGAACAGGAGTTTGCAATGCCGAAGTTAGGGATGGAGGCGATCCGCCGGCGCCAGGTGATGGATGCCGTTATCCACATCTTGTCTACGAATGGCTGGCGAGACTTGACAATCCGGGAGGTCAGCGATGTCGCTGGTATCTCGTCGGGTGTCGTCACTCACTATTTTAGCAACAAGCGGGCACTCACGCTTGATGCGATCAATGACGCGACGCTGCAGTTTGTGAAGGCTCTGACCAAGTTCGAGCATCGTCGCGGCGACGCTGTGGAGCGGCTCACGGCGCTCGTGGATTTCGTTAGCCAGCCATCGCCACCCGGTATGCCGGAGTGGCGATTTTGGCTGAGTTTGTTCGGGCGGATGCCATTCGACCGGGTTTTGCAGACCGAGGTTCAGAAAGTTCACAGGCTTTACGCGGAGGTCATTGTACGGCTCGTTGAGGCGGGGGTGGTTGAGAGGCATTTCCGCCCGGTCCGCACTCCCGAAGACATCGCGGTGAAATTCATCAGCGCTTCAATCGGATTGTGCACTCATATGGTGGCAGATCCTCAGGACATGCCTGCGGAGAGATCGCGGCGGATTCTTCTCGACCTTCTCGGTCAGGACCTTGGCATCTCTCTTGGAGAGTCAGTCTCCTCGAGACCTGTCCTGGTGAGCGGCGAGTGAAAAGGGTCGCCTGCCCAGGCTCGCGCTAGGGGTTGTTTCTCAAGGAGTATGCGTAGTTGACAATAATCTATCCGGACGACTTCAGGGGTAAACGCGTCTACAGTCAGGCCTTGATAAACGCGGCTCGTAATCTGATTCCAGTTTTGAGAGAGCGTGCGGAAGAGACTGAAAAGCTTCGCTCATTACCTCCGGAAACGAGCCAGGACTTGCGTCGAACGGGGATCGCGCGTCTGCTCCAGCCAGGGAGCTTTGGCGGCGCGGAAGCACCTCTCGAAAATCTCGTCGACATACTGATTCCTGTTGCAAGCGGTTGCCCATCGACGGCGTGGTGTCTCGCCCAGTACTTGTTCCATAATTACATGATTGCTCGGTGGCCGATCGAAGCGCAAAGAGAGGTATGGGAGGACCCGACATGTCTTGTCAGCGGCATTTTGGTGCCAAGGCTAGGGAAGGGGCGCCGCGTCGATGGTGGATACGAGCTGAAGGGTCAATGGCCTTTTGTCAGCGGTGTTGAGCCTTCGGACTGGTGCATTCTTTCAGGCATGGTCGAGCAGGAAGCCGCCCCGGACGAGGAGCGTTACTTCCTGGTTCCTACGTCGTCACTGACTATTCTGGATACCTGGGACCCAATCGGTCTCCATGGTTCCGGCAGCCATGACGTAAAAGTAGAAGATCTCTTCATTCCCGAACATCTCAGCCTTCCAATCCAAAACATGAAGGGAGGCGACTTCCCGGGAAAGACCGTAAATCGGGGCGCGGTTTATCGACCTCCTCTCCACATGATCAGCGGGATTTTGCCGGCGGCCTGTCTTATTGGGATGGCCGAGGCGATGTTTGAGAACTTTCTCCTGCAATCAAGAGGCCGGAAGGCTCTGCGAACAAGTGAAGATACCGCAAGTTATCCAACCCATCAGATGCGGGTAGGCGAGGTGTCTGCTTCCCTTCAGGCGGCTGAGATGCTTATTCGAGCAGACTGCCGCGAGATCATGGAATTCGCGGCCGCCGACTTCAGCTACTCAGCTGTAGAGCGTTCCAATTATCGATCAAATTCCGCCTATGCAGGCCAGCTGGCAAGGCGGGCGTCGGAGGTCGTCTGGGATTTGATTGGTGCGCGGGGCGCGTACGCGACCAATATGATTGCAAGCTACTACCGCGATATCGCGGTTGCTTCGCGACACACTGCGATTAACTGGGAAGTCAACGCAACGGAGCATGGTCGAGCCCGGCTAAGGCTCCCTCTCACCAACCCGTCTCTTTAAACCTGTTCGTAGCGTTTTGTGCCTCGCACAAAAAGTGAACTTACGAAATTGTACTCTAAATAAGCACTAAAATCCGGCCCTAATCCTTGACAATTTTTTTTATATAGGATGTTCTATATAAATCAGCTGCAAAGACAGACTGATGGGAACGACTGATTAGGGAAGAAGACCGCGAACGGTTCGCCGCTAGTCAGCAGGTTTATCTCCGGAGGTTTTCATGAGTGATTTATTTTCACTAGCTAAAATGCTGGCCGAGGGCCGCATTTCTCGTCGTGGCTTTATGAAGACGGCGGCGGCGTATGGTGCTGCCACGGCTACGTTGGGAGCCGGCGCGCTTTCCGTCCGTGCGGCAGATGGCCCCCTGGTCGGGTTCAGCTTTCCAAGCTTCGACGCTTTCCGTTGGCCGCACGATCGCCACTACTTTGAGATGCGCGCACAAGAACTTGGGCTGCGTTACATTATCCAGGGCGCAGACGAAGACGTCGCCACGCAAGATTCGCAGATCGACGCGATGCTCTCGCAGGGTATTCAGGCTCTCATCATCATCCCGGTCAACGTGGAGTCCGGTGCCAAAATCGTCGAGCGTGTAAAGAACGACTCGCCGGATATCCCCATTATCTCCTACAACTACGTCATACCGTCCGCCGCCATCGATTATTGGGCTGGCCGCGACAATTATCTGGTGGGTGAGCTTCAGGCTAAACAAGCTCTCAAGGAAGCCAGGAAAGGCAACTGGGCGATCGTCAGCGGCCCGGAAGGCATCGACGTCGCCCGTCAGAAGACCGAAGGTGCGCTTCGTATTCTTAAGCCCTATATCGACTCTGGCGAAATCAAAATTGTTTCTCACCAGTGGCATGACAACTGGCGTCCCGAGTCGGCTCTCAAGCAGATGGAAGACGCTCTCACCAAGAACAATAACGACATCCAGGCTGTCGTTGCGAATGAGGAAGGCCTCGCGCTTGGAGCTCTCAAGGCGCTAACTGAAGAGGGGCTCAACGGAAAAGTCTGGATCTGTGGTGAAGACGTTTGGCCTGAAGGCGCTCGCTCGATCGTCAAGGGCGACATGGCCATGAGCGCCTGGACGGATCTGATCCAAATGGGTCGCGTGGCAGCAGAAGCAGCGGACGCACTCATCAAAAGGCAGAAGCCTCAGAGCAATGACACAATAGATGTCGGCGGAAAGAAAATCCCCGGCATGCGAATTCAGTCGCGTGTCGTCAACCGCGAGACACTGCCCGAGTTCCTGAAAGTCACTGACTGGTTGAAACCGGAAGATATTGGCCTGAAGGTCGAGTAGGAGCGGGAGTGGTGGAAATGTCTGTAGCGCTTGCCTCCTCCAGCAAGCAGGGTGCCGCCGAGTTGTTAAAACTCGACGGCATTACCGTCGAGTTCGGTGCCACCCGTGCTTTGAATAATGTCAGCTTTAATGTCGCCGCCGGTGAGGTCGTCGGATTGATGGGTGCCAACGGCGCAGGCAAAAGCACTCTCGCGAAAGTCATCGTGGGAGAAATACCTTGCGGCGCTTATCGCGGCACCGTCACTTGTGACGGCAAGCTGGCGGCTTTTGCGGATGCGCGTGACGCGCACTCGGCGGGCGTAGCGCTCGTTCACCAGGAAGGCGCAGTCGTACCTCATCTCACGATTGGCGAAAACGTAATGCTCACGATCGAGCCGTCCCGCTTTGGCGTTATCGACTGGAAAGAGCTTTATTCCAGAGCCGATGCCGCCATGCGGAGGCTGGGTCTCGACATTGACACCAGGCGACCGCTCGCGGGGCAGGGTGGCGTCGCGCTGATGGAGCAAGTTGAGATTGCTCGCGCGATCGCCAGCGGCAGCCGCGTATTTGTGTTCGACGAATCGACTTCGGCGCTCGGCGCTGACGAGATCGGTCTTCTCTTGGACCGGATGCGCGAACTCGCATCACAGGGCGCGGGTATAATCTTTATATCCCATCGTACGGACGAGATCCTTAAAGTGTGTGATCGCGTCGTAATACTACGGGACGGTCGCGTAGCGCTTGAGGCCGCTCGTTCAGAACTCGATCAGGGGGCCATCGTTCGGGCGATGCTCGGTGGTGCATTGGCAGAATCCGAGCGTGCCAACGAGAATGGCCGTGCTATCCAGGGGAAAGCTGCCGTTCGGCTCCGCGATTGGCACCGCGCGCGCGCATTGGAATCACCGCGCGATGTCGGTCCGATTAGCCTCGACGTCCACGTAGGAGAAATCATTGCGGTTTATGGCCCTCTTGGCGCAGGTAAAACGGAGTTTGTCGAATCTCTCTACGGCTTGATGCCGGAGCTCACGAGCGGATCTGTGGAGCTAGCAGGGAGCGATTTTAGGCCACGGAATCCACGTGACTCGATTTCTCAGGGCATTGCCTACGTGTCCGCGGAGCGCCAGAAAGACGGTCTGGTTCCGCATCTTTCCGTTGTCGAAAACATGATGCTTGGATGGCACAAGGGAGCTCCCCGCAAAGGTTCAATCGTCAATCACGAGCAGTCAAAGGAACTCTGTCGGTCATTCATCTGCGACCTCGCAATTCGCACGCAGGGTCCGGACCAGCCGATCAGCAATCTAAGCGGCGGCAACCAGCAGAAAGTGTTGCTCGCGAGAGCGCTGATCAACGAGCCGCGGCTCGTTCTTCTGGACGAGCCAACACGTGGCATCGATCTTGGCGCGAAGCAGGATGTATATCGCCTTATCAGGAACGTCGCAGCAGCCGGGACGGCCGTGCTTTACGCCACGATGGAAGAGGATGAGGCTCTGGAGCTCTCGGACCGCATTCTTGTGCTGCGCGACGGCAAGATCGTCACACTCCTGAACACTAGAGACACAAACCGTCATGAGCTTCTGGCTCTGGCCGGCGGTACTGTAATTGAGAAAATGGTGGAACAGCAATGAAAACGAATGTAGCTAATCTGAAAGGTGACACGGTTATAATCACCTCTCCAGAGGTGAAAGCCTCAACCCCAAGCCGTGCCAATTCCGTCATATCGATCCTGCGTTCGGCCGCTGGCTTGCTCGTTGCCATCGCTCTTGTCTGGCTGGTCTTTTCCGTGCTGACCGACGGTGTGTTCGTCAGTGATCGAAATCTCAGCAATTTGATGCGCCAGACCGCGATCACCGCCATTGTCGCTCTTGGTATGCTGGTCGTAATCGCTCAGGGCGAGATCGATCTTTCCGTCGGTTCATTCATGAGTCTCTGTGTGACGATCGTCGCCATGATTGAGGCAAGTGGTACGGTCACCCCTTGGGTAACGATCTGTGCCGCGCTTGCAATGGGCGTGGCAGTTGGCCTTTGGAACGGCGCTTGGATCGCCAAACTCGGCCTGCCTTCTTTCGTGGCGACACTTGGCTCACTTATGTTGCTTCGCGGCTTGGCCCTCGCCCTGTCTGGCGGCAGAACGATTTCCGGCATCTCGGACGATATCCGCTTCTTCGGGGACGCTTTCGTAACCGGCCCTGCTCTTTGGGCGTTCATCGCTATAGCAGCGTTGGTATCCCTGTGGCCGCTCCGCTCAATCAAGAAAAGTGATCATCCGCGGAGTGTGATAGTTCGTGTTATGCTTGGCTTCGCTAGCGTCGTCTTGCTTGCCTGGGCAACGATTTCCTATCGCGGTCTTCCGATGCCTGTATTTATTACGCTCGCAGCTGCCGGTGTCCTCTCGTGGATGCTCAGCAACACGGTCTGGGGCCGTCATGTCTACGCGGTCGGTGGTAATCGTGCTGCCGCGAAGTCCGCAGGCATTCCGATTACCAAGCACCTGGTGACCTCCTTTATTCTGATCGGAGTTTTGACGGGCATCGCAACTCTGATGTTTGTAGGCCGATTGGGGTCCGCACCACCTGAGTCAGGTTTGTTTCTAGAGCTGAATGCCATTGCAGCTGTGGTTATCGGCGGGGCGAGCCTCTACGGCGGAACCGGCAAGGTGTCCGGCGTACTGTTGGGTGCACTGCTAATGCAGAGCTTGGGCAATGGTCTTTCACTCTTGAACGTTCCCACTGCCTATCAAAACATCACGAGTGGTATCGTCCTTATGCTCGCTGTATACATCGACGTTCTTTCCAAGCGCGGAGGCAAGCTATTCGCACGTCCCTGATTAAAGTGGCCGCAGTTTCCCTGTTGCCTGTGGCGCTCGTCGCTTACGGCACAGGATACGTGGTCAGCAGTGCGCGTAAAGGGTCGCGCGCGCTGCGACAACGGCTCAGGCGAGATTGGCGGACCGTATCATACGGGCCGCTGCAAGTCCGAACGCCTCCTACCTGGGGTGATTTCGAACCGACCGTCGACGGCATGCTTGTCCTCCACAATCGGCCAGCCAAGATGAGAGTCGACGGCGACCTTGTCTGGTACGGATCCACGATCGAGATACGATTCTACGCCGCCGGCGAGAAACGCGCAACGATCGACAATGCCTCTCGATCTTGGCGCCGGCAATTGGGAACGCCGGCTTCTTCGATCATTGCAGAGCTGATAGTCGCGAATGGTGTTCGGCCAATTAAAGAACGCGAGGCACTCGCTGTTTTTAAAACAGTCAGCCTCGCTGGCAGCTCGTCTTCGATCGTCTGGCCCAGGCCATGCGATGTCAACATTGCTCTAAGGAGCGTTATACCAAGGCACGATTCGAAGATAGCTCGGGATTTCGAGACATTTTAAATATTCGTTGCGGATTCTGCGGGTTTTGATCGGGTTCGGTTCGGGGCAAGGACGTGAGTCCGAGCGCTTTGAAGTCAGCGATCCAACGCGCCTCGTCGTATCCCAGCCAGTTGAGCGGAGTATCCCATGCAGGATCTTTGGCGTTTGTCGGCAACTGAGTTAGCCAAACTGATCAAGACGAAGCAAATTTCAGCGAAAGAGTCCGCAGAAGCGTCCCTTGACCGGCTTCATGCCGTCAACCCGATGATTAACGCAGTGGTGGATCACCGTCCTGACGACGTGATGAAACAGGCAGAGGCGATAGATGACGCTATCGCTCGGGGTGACCAGTTAGGTACTCTCGCGGGCGTTCCGGTGACGACGAAGATCGGCGCGGATCAGGAGGGTTATGCCACGAGCGACGGCATGCGGCTTCAGCGGGGCAATCTCGCGCCAGCAGATAATCCTGCCATTGCCAACCTGAGAAAGAGCGGCGCTATTCTGCTTGGCCGTACGAACTGTTCGGCAGTTTCCTATCGGTGGTTCAGCACGAACCTTCTTCACGGAGACACCAAGAATCCCCACGATCCAGACATCACACCTGGGGGGTCTTCGGGAGGGGCAGGGGCCGCCGTCGCCGCGGGGATTGGCCAAATTGCTCACGGCAGCGATATAGCGGGTTCGATACGATACCCTGCTTACGCATGCGGCGTGCACGGTCTAAGGCCTAGTCTCGGTCGGGTGCCGCATTTCAATCCATCGTTTGGCGGTCGGACGATCGGCGGCCAGATTGGGGCAGTCTCCGGACCTCTCGCAAGGACAATCGCGGACCTGCGTCTGGGGCTGGAAGCGATGTCGGTGCCGTGCCCTTACGATCCCTGGTATGCCCCTGTGCCGCTCGAAGGCCCGGCGCGTCCGAAACGCGTTGCGCTTAGTGTTGACCCGGACGGTCTTAATCCGAAGCCTGAAGTGGTCTCTGCGGTACTTAGAGCCGCGGATCACCTCAGTCGCGCGGGATGGATTGTCGAGGAGGTGCGCGATACGCCTCCTCTGCGAGAGCCCGCCGCCCTGCAAGCACGCCTTTGGTTGGGCGATTGCTATGAAGCCCAGTTGGAGGCTGCTGAGCGCGAGGGCGATCCAGGTGCGCTCGCATGCCTGGTTGGCATGCGGGAGAGGGTCTATCCGTTCGATCTTTCAGGGACTTTGATACGTCGTGACGAGATAATTCGGACTTGGTTTGCTTTCCTAGAAAAATATACCGTCGTTCTTATGCCTGTATCGGGTGAGCTGCCCTTCAAGGACAATCTTGATCTAAAAAGCCAGTCTGAGCTCGAGCGCGTTTGGCATGCCCAGATGCCGCAGGTAGGAATTCCATTCATGGGCTTGCCGGCCTTGAGTATGACAACGGGCTTCGTGGGTCGTATTCCAGTCGGCGTCCAGTTGGTGGCAGCCCGCTTCCGTGAGGACTTGTGCCTAGCAGCGGGAGAAACCATCGAGGCGGCAGGTGTAGAGATCGCTCCTGTTGATCCCGTACACTGAGAACGGAGTGATTGTCGATGGCAGCCCGCGGTGCGTTCAAAAGGTACCCGGTCCTCTCGATCGGTGATGCATGGAAAAAACCAAAAGTCGCTCCAGAAGAGATTGGTCAGCTCCTTGGTGATCATGGGCCGCGCGGACATAGTTCTTTCTCCCGAAGCCCGCGATATCGATGAAGTGCCATCGCGCCGAGGATCAGTTGGCTGCAAATGCGGTCGAAGAAAACGACAGGTGAAAGTTTGTCCGCATTAGATAGATTTTACGCAGGCCCGTTAGCTATGGTCGGCGCAACTGGTTGTTACGTCGCAAGCGACACGACGATGAAGCTTGCCACCGCGGGACTTCCCTTATATGAGACCCTGGCTTTACGAGGCGTATTCGCCACTGCGTGTGGGGTGCTGCTGGTCTTTGTAACAGGGCAGGTGCGCGCGATACCTGGCCTCATTGATAGGTGGGTTCTGACGCGTAACGCCTTGGAGCTGGCCGCAGTAATTTGTTACATTGATGCGCTGGTGAACCTGCCAATCGCGAATGTAATTGCGATACTCCAGATAACACCGCTTGTCGTCCTCTTGGGGGCGAGAATTGCATTCAAAGAGCGACTAGGTGCCGCTCCCATGGTATGCATTTTGCTTGGTTTTACTGGAGCTGTCATGATCGCCCACCCGACAGGCGAGGGCTTGTCGTCATACGCGCTTCTCGCAATTGGCACTGCATTTCTAGGTGGCGTCCGCGATATCGTGGGCCGGATGGTCCCGGTTAGAATCGCAGGGCTCGTCGTCGCACTCGGCGCTAGCATTATCGTCTTGATCGGTACTGCGGCAATGCATCTGATAATCGAACGCACCGTCGTGCCAAGCCTAAAACAGGTCAGTCTTCTGTCCGGCTCGGGATTCTTTTTGTTCAGCGGCCATTATCTGCTCTACAGTGCCTATAAATCAGGTCCGATAGCTGTCGTTGCTCCTCTGTACTACCTGGTAGCCCTCTGGGCGATATTCGCCGGTGCTCTCTTTTTCCGTACCGTACCAGATGCATTGGCGATCGCGGGAATGGTTCTGGTGGTGCTCACAGGGGCCGCCATCATAGTATTTGATCCGAAACACAAGGGCAAACGATCGGCGCGGGTCGATTGATCTCGTAAGTCGAAAGACGTTATTTCTGCGGTAGGATCAACACCGCGTACCTGGCGCATAGGCGTCGCATCATGCAAATCTCGTTGATAGTTCAATGGAAGGCCGAGATAATCATCTGACATCAGGATTGGGGCTGAGACTGCTTCTTTAGGGCTTCGCAGAAATCGCTGTCGAGAGCGGCATTATTGCATGGACCGGAATAAGCGGGGGGCGAGTTTCAAATGTTTGATTGTGCAGTTTCAACTTTCATACGGACGGATTTCGAGCTTGGTGTTTGTAGCATGCGATTACCGGCGCTGCATCCGATCTTAATTTCAGTTGTCTTATTTGGCAAACTTGCGTGATCGCAGCGATGTTGCACTAGGAAGCGGACCCCCATTAGCTGATGCAATCCATATCCTTGTCGCAGCGAGCTTGAGCTCGACAAGGTAGTTGTCAGCGCGTCGATCATATCGAGTGGCCAAGCCGCGCATCTGTTTGATACGATTGAAGAACCGCTCGACGAGATTACGCTGACGATAGACCCAACGGCTAAAGCTGAAGGTCTGTTTGCGATTGGCTTTTGCAGGAATGTTCGCCCAGCATTTGCGTTGCATGGCGAAGTTGCGAATTGCGTCGGTATCATATGCCTTATCGGCCAGGATCGTTGTGCCGTGCTGCAGATCACTGGGCAGCTTTTCAGCCATAGGCGCATCCGCAGCCTGACCTGCCGTGAGTTCCAGCTTAACCGGTCGGCCATCTGCATCAACGAGAGCATGGATTTTCGTCGTCAGGCCAACACGCGAACGTCCCATGCAAGGATCGGCAGGCCCCCTTCTTAGCATTGGCACCATGCTGGTGAACGCGAACGCAGGATGAATCGATCATCACGATAACTCCGTGGTAACGCTTTGAAACCGCGTCAAGAAGGCGATCCCAGACACCTGCTTTACGCCAGCGGGAGAACCGATCGTATAGCGTTGTGCGCGGGCCGTATCGTTCGGGCAAATCCCGCCACGATGAACCGGTCCGAAACCGCCAAAGGATGCGGTTTATCACTCGACGAACATCGACGCGTTCAATCCCACGGGTGTTGGTCGGCAGAAGTGGCGCGATGACCGCCATTCTTCGTCGCTCAATTCGTGACGGCGCATGGCAATCTCCTTTTACAGAGATTGGATCACATACCATTATGAATATGAACCCCGTTTATGGGGACACAACCTAGTAGATTTATAGCCGCCGATGGCATTTTCTACTCCGGTGCGTTTCCCATATCCGGTAAGGCTTTTCCATTCCATCCGACGGCGTTCAGCAATTTTCCAGCTATGCATATGCCAGTCATGTTGATCTGGTGGACCTATTCTCAATGCGATTACAGGTGATGGAATTTAACCAGGCGATCATAACGCTAAACATCGCTCGTAAATCCCGTATCGACCGGATCGTTTATCTTTCGGTATTTGCTGCCGATCGGGTTGTGAATATGTCACACTTTGCAGTTAAGTCAGGGGCCGAGAGGATGCTTAAACAGATGAACTTCAATACCACGATCCTTCGCCCGACTTATTTCATGGGCAATGAGCACATGATAAAGTACGTGATCCTCAACCATGGGGTTTGCCCTCTGTACTCCTATAGCAGTTTCGCATCTGAACTTATGTCTGCTCAGCAAGCGCCAGGGTATACTCACTTCAACTTGCAAGCTTGCCCGGATGGGGCTGCCACCAGATGGCGGCCTCATTTTCGCATTTCAATAAACCATTCCATGACAACGGCGTGATGTTCAGCTAGGCGCTAGGCATTTTGAGGGTGTTGGTGAATAGTGGGATGGATTTCTTACATCACTTGGTCACCAATTCGAACACGAGTTGACGAATCCAGCGATGAGCAGGATGTCCATGGGTACGTTCGTGCCATATAAGCTCGATTTGGAAGCGTTCGAATAGCCAAGGGACATCTATTGCATCAAGCGGAGGCATTTTGCCCCGCAGCAAGCGCCGCGGGACTAAAGCGACAAGATCACTCTTCGCGACGATCTCTGGAACTACGAGGAAGGAGGCAGCGGAGGCCACGATTTTACGTTGGCGCCCGAAGGAATCCAAGGCCGTATCGATTGGTGTTGAAAAGCCGCCGCCCGAGGGCGAGACTATAATCTGCTATAGCGCGACAATCAGGATGAGACGCTTGCGACAATCTGGATGAGATTCTTAGGTCGCGGTCGGGATCAAATTATCATGCTGATTGCCGGTGAC
>JACGXE010000016.1 GCA_014138095.1 Ochrobactrum sp. RH2CCR150 | reverse complement strand
GTCACCGGCAATCAGCATGATAATTTGATCCCGACCGCGACCTAAGAATCTCATCCAGATTGTCGCAAGCGTCTCATCCTGATTGTCGCGCTATAATAAACAGCGCAACCTAATCGAACGGATGTTTGGCAGACTGAAAATCAACCGCGCCATTGCTACTCGATACGACCAACTCGCCGACAGCTTCATCAGCATGGTTCATATTGCTACCGCAAGATACTGGCTCAAATTCGTCCACGCCGCCTAAATGGTGTGATCGGTAGCCCAAAGAAATCATCACAAAGAAACGTTGGCGATCGCGCGCGCAAATTCACTACAAAGATGCTGCGATTTTCGCCCTAAAGCGGGGCAACAAGTGACACTATTCTGCCAACCACACACTCTGTCTGTTGATAGTGAGGAACATGACCACGTGGCCATAGGCTATCGCTACACAATCTTTGCATACAATATACTGCCGAGGTTGAGCTTCAGGCACTTTTGAAACCGAAATGCGGTCAGCAGAATTCCGGTCATCACGCAAAACTGGCGACACGGGTTGATCAAGCGCGGGAAGTATGTGCGCGAATGCAACCCGCTCAGCAAAGCTAGAATTTCCACATACTGAAGTCGAACTTAATACGTCATCCCGCGTCCTCGTTCGAGCGCACGACGCTGACGTTCGGCTACGATTTTCTGACTTGCCTGCATGCGAACAGTTTGCTGCAAGATTTTCAGACCCTCCTGCATTGTCTCGAATGCCCGGCGTTGCGTCGGTGCCACAGTGTTGGTGACGGTCGTTTCGCTGCGCAGGATCGCATCACGCCCGAACCTCAGATCAAGCGCCCTGCTGACGGTGGCGAATTCCCGTATGATATTGCCGTGCAGTAGCCCGGCTTCCGCTTTGAGATTTGCGCCTTTCTTCTTCATGGTCTGTGTGAGCCTACGCAATGCCACTTCGGCTGCAGGTGACAAACCTGGAATGGCAATTCCCATGCGCTGGCGCTCCCCGGTAATCGCTTTGGTCTCGTTGCTCAGCGCCGTCGCGTAAGATGCACCCAACGACCGAACACGGCTATCTGCGTCTGAAACAGCCAGAAGCGCTTCTTTTCGTTCGCGCCCAGATGCCAGAAACTTATCCATGATGCGGTCAGAACCACGCAATGCGCCATAGGCTGCGGGATCGTTAGCAACCGCTGCCGCAATCCGCTCAGCCGCAAAACCTTTAATAATCAAGGCTTCAATTTTGTCGACGGCACCTGCCGGATCACGCCAGATGTTGGATGCTGTTTTAGCAAGGGCTGCGCGATTGTATTGGTAATGATTGGCTGTGAGCGCCCTCGCCTTTGCCTCATCTTCTATTGGCGTTTTGAACTCCGTCACGGCTGTCAGCATCGGCAACACGGCATTTATTTTCGCGCATGGCTCGATGCTGGCAGCTGCAACAACCTTCGAACGGCCCCTTGTTTCGGCAAGATGCTGTTCCTCGGCAAAACGACGTATAATGGTAAAAAGACGCGTCAGTTTTTCGCGCCGATCTGGATCGAGGTTCTCCGGCATGCGCTCGAGGATATTACGTTCAGCCACGGCATCAGCTTTGTCGGTAAAGGCCGACCAGCCAAAGCGCGCGGTCAACGCCTCATTGATCGCCTTTACTTGCTGGACCAACTGACGATCCCCCGCAGCATGTGCAAAGGCCGTCTTATAGGCATCGGATCCACCGCGCTCGCGCACCGCTTCGATTTCGACAAGGCGAGCCATTGCCTGCTTCGAGAGAGCAGGGATCGACAGCGCCATATAGGCGCGGCGTTGCTCTTCGCGCATATCAAAACGCTCCGCCTGACGACGGAATTCTGTCGCATGCGCACGCGCCAGCGCAACAAGGTCAGCAAGAGCGCTAAGCGCAGCCTTGCGTTCATACCGAGCGGCGCGACTGTCGAACAGAGAACCAGATCCCCGGATCAGGCCAAGACGTTCTGGTTTAGCGGCAATATCTTCGGCAAGGCCACGTGGTTCTATTTGCCTATTCGACGCAATTGCATTGAGTCTGGCTAATGCGCCATCAGGCTTCGAATAGACCCTTTCCAGCACAGGGCGAAGCATGACCTCCCGCTCCTTCCAGCGATCCGATTGCAACTGCGCGCGTCTGGCATCCTCTTCTAGGCTGCGGACGAACCGGATTATTGATGGAAGAAGATGAGGCCCGTCGCCGCCTCGTTGCTCTGATTTTTCAGGTGGCCGTACTGCAAGGTGTGGCGAACGTTGTTCGTTATAGGAAACGCTTTTCTCGCGTTCGATCCTGATATCAAGCGCTACGCTCGCCCGTTCCCAAAGCTTTGCCACTTGTCCGCGCTTGTCATCAAGCCACGCCAGCTTTTGTCCGACACGCTCTTCTATGCTCGCTACAACTCCGGCAAGCGTGTCGATACCACGCCGACGGGCAAAGTCATGCGCATACGCCCGATAACCAGCTTCATTCTCAAAATCGAGCGTTGTGGTTTTAGCACCTGAACGGCCAAGACGTTCAACCAGTTGCCCAAACAATTCCGGCCTATGGCTTTCGCGCTCGATCCGCTCACTTCGAATAATAGCAGTTTCGAGCTGCTTTGCCGTCCAGACGTTTCGCTCGACTTCGCGTTCCTCAAAACTCTTCCTGCCGGTCTCATTGTCTGTGACAGGGATTTTGACCTTGACGATTTCAACACCGTCTTTTCGAAGAAGTGCAGTATCGCCTTCTGAGACGCCTCCGTCGGACAGAGCCTTGGGCAGACTGACGCCCCAGAGCCGGTGCACGGTTCCGTCGTCTCTCTTCACATCAGCATAGGGACTTTCATCCGCATCCCTATCCTGTGGCCGGAACTTCGCCATACCGGTCGCAATCAGTTCGCCGGTAACACCGGCTGCATGATCAACACGCGATTTCCCGCCCCATTCCGCTTTTGGCTCAAAATCCTCGCGTGTGGCATAGAGATCGGCGCGGTCACGATGACGGGTCATGGACACATAGGTCAGATGCTGATCCATCATGCCGGTAGCGAGCACAAATGTCCGACCAACGGTCACGCCTTGCGATTTATGGATGGTCACAGCATAGCCATGGTCGATATTGCGATAGCTGTCCTCGCTAAGCACCACATCCCGGCCAGTGTCGAGACGGATCGATAACAGCGGACGCCCACCTTTGCCACCGGTCGAAACGACAGTACCGAGCATACCGTTTTTGACATACTGCGGACCAAGATGCTTTGCACGCTTTTCCACAAGGCGGGCATTTTCTAGAAAGATGACCCGGTCGCCGCAGCCAAATTCTCGAACGCCGCGCTCCGTGCGAAACTCACGAGCGTTTGTCAGAGCACCCTCCCTGTGCATGACGATGCGCAGGGATTCGTTCAAGCGCCTTACATCTTTATTGGTATGGGCGAGCACCAGCATCTCGTCACCGGGAAGACGAGCGCCTATTCCTTGACCAACCGAGCGTTCGATTGCTTCTCGGCGCGCCATGTTCCAGTCAGCAACAAGACGCTCTATAACCTCGGCGCGTCGCTTGGCTTCGATTATGCGCCCCTTTTGAGCATAGGCATCGAGCCCCTCTTCGACCTTGCCCTGCGCAAAAAGCCTGGAGGCATCGCGTGCCCAGGCTTCTCGTTGGCGGCGGACACCGGCAAGCTCGGCGAAACCAATCCGCTCCGTTATTGCCCGGAAGGCTGCACCGGCCTGGATTGGCTGAAGCTGCATCGCATCACCGACCAGAACGGCTTTTGCACCGGCATTCTCAACCGCCTTCAACACGCGTGCCATCTGCTCAGAAGACACCATAGCGGCTTCGTCCACTACGAAGATGTCTCCGCGTTTGAGAAGATCACGACCATTCTCCCAGCCAAGTTCCCAAGCGGCAAGGGTTCGCGATTTTATGCCAGAGCTATCCTCCAATCCTTCCGCAGCTTTACCGGATAAGGCTGCTCCAAAGACATCCCTGCGCTCATTTTCCCAGGCAATACGGGCAGTGGCAAGAAGCGTGGACTTGCCAGCACCCGCAAGCCCGACCACGGTGGAAATGGCACTGTCGCCGGTGACATGACGAATGGCGTCAATCTGCTCTAGATCAAGCTTAAAAGATTTGCCCGGATCCGCCGTTTCGAATTTCTGGATGCCCGCTGCAATCTTCGCAGCAGCAATTCCAAAGCCCTTGCGCTTTGACAAAACCTCCGCTGACCGCGCCATGTCATATTCAACACGCAGGATCTCCCGGGTGGTAAAGATTGCGGGCTCGTTTGCCTTGCCTGTCTGCCGATCCACCTGTTGTGGCTTCAACAGTACTAGATCGTCAGACGCCATCAGCCGTGAGCGAATATTGGCAAAATCGCCCGGATCATCAACATAACGATGCAGTGTCCTGGCGATATCCTTCTCATCAAAGGTCGAACGCTCAATGCCGAGGCGTTTGAGAAGAAGTCCGGGGTCAGCAAGCAGTCGATCAGCCATTTCCTGCCGACGCGCAAGTTCGGCCGGCGCGAAATACATCTCCACGCCCTTGCGAGACATTGCAGTCTTTGCTGGCCCAAGATGTTTCTGGGCGATTCCATCCAGACCCTGCTCAGCATAAGAGCGCCCATCAAGGCGAATATCATGACCAGAGAGCGCAAGATAGCGGCTCGCCGTCTCTGCCCAAGCAAGCTTCCACGCTTTCATGGTCTCTTTGTCACCAGCCCAACACGTATAAACAATATCCCCGTTATGGCGGTTCGACTTTACCTCACGCAATGGTTTCCCGTCAGGTCTGAGAACCGGCACATATTTGGGACCGAAACCCGTTTCTGTCAGGGGTCTGAGCGCAGTCAGCAGGTGAATATGGGGATCACCATCCTTGTCGTGATAGACCCAGTCAGCAATCATACCCTTCGCAGTCAGATTGTCCCGGACGAACTCCCGAACCAGGGCAATATTCTCCGCCCGCGTCAGTTCTTCTGGGAGCGCGATGATCAACTCACGAGCGAGCTGCGCATCCACCCGCGTCTCAAATGCATCGACGGCGTTCCACAACACTTCGCTCGCGCCTGCGGCAGTCTTGCCATCTATCGCCAACCGCAACCAATCCGGGACATCTTCCGGCAAAGCCAGTTCTTCATGGACCAAATCATTGTCGCCACCACGATAGTTAAACGAAGTTCCGGTCTGTTCGTCTCTCATCCGGGTACGATGACGATAAGAGGCCGCAGAGATGATGTTACGCCCTGCCCCTCTGCTGATCATCTGTGCTCTAACGAACATGATTGCCACGATTAACTCCTGACCTCACAAACGTGCCAACCAACCCAATCCCGCTGCCAGCCAAAAGTCAGCCCCCACTCAGGGATGAAAATCAGGTTGGAATTTCGGTAGTGTCGATTTGGATAATTGCACAGGTACACTTTTTTTACTATCTTTTTTAGATCAGTTAAATTCGACCCTTAAGTCTGGATATAATAAGAGAAAGGCGTAAATTGATCTAAATTTTGTATTTTTCCTAACGACGCACAAATAGAGAAGCTGATCGATCGCATAAAAAAACTACAGTTAAATCGGCTGAACCGCTAAGACGGGACTGGCGCAAATGAAGTCGCCAATGTGAAACTCAATCACAGTTTCGAAGAATTCGCGGCGTGGCTTCGTGAAAGCTGAAAAAGCGATTGGGAAAGCGATAATGGCAAAATAAAGAGCCAAAAAACTTTTAGAGAACATCTCAAGGTCGAAGGCACCAGAAAAACGACCGGTTCTTGAACCCCCGCGCCAGACGCAAACGCTCTCTGCAACCACCCTCGTTGCCTGTGCGATCACCTTGTCTGTGCCAACGAAAAAAGTCGGGCCACGACAACGGTGACGCTTTGAAAGCTCCCATGGACACCGGACGATTGACTCTCCTCCTCGGATGCCGCAAGAATAGGAACAAATAATGAACATTAGGAGGGTGCGATGCGCATCACTGGCAAACTCGATTATCTCGAAATGCCCGCAGCCAATGGCTCACTCGACGTGACAAAAAGCTTCTATGCACGGGCGTTCGGCTGGTCTTTCACCGATTACGGTCCCACTTATTCCGCCTATTCCGAAGGGCTGGACGGCGGCTTTGACGCCGACCCGCAAGCGACAACGAAGCCGCTACCCGTGCTTTATGCGCTGCGGCTCGAAACCGCGCTTCAAGCCGTGACCGACGCTGGCGGCACCATCGTCAAGCCGATCTTTGCATTTCCGGGCGGACGCCGCTTTCATTTCACTGATCCGGCGGGTAATGAACTCGCAGTCTGGAGTGAAAATTAGAGCAGCCCATGTCCACGTCCTTGTCAGCCCTCGAATCCGCAGCGCGATACTTGTCCCAGTCTGACAAGGATCGATTCTTCCGGATCAAACGCGAAATGGAGGCCGCAGGCGCCTCCAAAAAGAGCATTGAAGATCGCCTTCACGCCTTCATCTGGGAAGTCATCGAATCCGATGACGACGATGAGGATTTAGAAGACAGAGAAGAAGAGTAGACGTCGGACTTATCGCGAAAAATGCGAAATGGATCAGCTTGCTTCGCGCAGGCGTTCCGCCGTCTGCAGATCAACCGAAACAAGCTGGCTGACGCCCTGCTCGCCCATGGTGACGCCAAACAGACGGTTCATGCGCGCCATGGTGATCGGGTTATGCGTGATGACCACGAAGCGCGTTTCGGTTGAAGCCGCCATCTCGTCCATCAGGTTGCAATAGCGCTCGACATTATGGTCGTCGAGCGGCGCGTCCACTTCGTCCAGCACGCAGATTGGCGCCGGATTGGTGAGGAACACCGCAAAGATCAACGCCATGGCCGTCAGCGCCTGCTCGCCGCCCGAAAGAAGCGTCATGGTCTGCGGCTTCTTGCCGGGCGGGCGGGCGAGAATTTCAAGCCCGGCTTCCAGCGGATCGTCGCTTTCGATCAGTTGCAGTTCCGCCGTGCCGCCGCCGAACAGATGCGTGAACAGGCGCTGAAACTGCACATTCACCACCTCGAAGGCAGCCAGCAGACGCTCGCGTCCTTCGCGGTTCAGGCTCTGGATCGCCTGGCGCAATTTCTTGATCGCCTCAATGACATCTTCGCGCTCGGATACGATCGCGTCGAGACGGTCCGAAAGCTCCTGGCTTTCCTCTTCCGCGCGCAGGTTCACCGCGCCAAGCCGCTCGCGCTCGATCTTGAGCCGCTCCAGCTGGCGCTCCAGCTGATCGGGATCGGGAATCGGATCGTCAGCCTTCAGCCCGGTATGGCGGATGGCTTCATGCGGCGCACAATTCAGCGCCTCGACGATGCGGGCTTCCGCATCCTTGCGTCGCTCTTCAGCGGCGGCAAGACGTTCCTCGGCGCGAGCACGCTGTTCGCGGCTCGATGCCAGTTGCTGGATGGCAAGCGTCGCAGCCTTGTCGAGTTCGGCCTGCGCGGTTTCAGCTGCAGCCAGAATATCCGCGGCTTGCTTGCGGCGATCATCGGCCAGCGAAAGCTCGTTCAGAAGCGCCCGGCGGCGCGCTTCAATCTCGTCAGGCGCTTCGGCCAGACCTTCCGCCTCGTCCGCCGTTTCAGCGCGGCGGTCATTCAGCGACGCAATCTGCCGGTCGGCATTTTCCGCACGGGAAATCCAGCTGCGCCGCTCCAGCGCAATCATGTCCAGACGACGCAACCGGGCTTCGGCTTCGCGACGCAGCCCTTCATAAGCGGCGCGCGCTTCGGCCAGAGCCGTGCGGTCGGATAGAACTTCGCTTGTCAGCGCCGCAAGGCGTTGGGCAATGGCGTCCAGATCCGGCATCTCACCGAGCCGGTCTTCCGCTTCCGCAACGCGGATCTGCGCTTCTTCCAGATTCTCTTCCAGTCGCGCCTTGGATTCATCCAAAGCCGAACGGCGGGTTGCAAGCTGCCCTGCCGCACGCTCGGCAACCGCCAGCGCTTCGCGCGCCTCGTCCAGCTTGCGCTGGTTCGCGCGCCACTGGTCGCGCGCAACACGCTCATGCTCGACAGCTTCACGCACCGAAGCTTCGGCGCGATGCACGGCCTGTTCAGCCTCCTCGACGCTCTCGCGGGCGGCGACCGATTCCTGCTCCAGCTCGCTCAGGCGGTTCTTTTGGGCCAGACGCTGCGCAGCCGGCGTCGGCGCATCAGCGCTTGCCGTATACCCATCCCAGCGCCACAGCGCGCCAGCCTTGCTCACCAGCCGCTGTCCGGGACGCAAAAGCGCCTGCAAACGCTGACCTTCGCTGTCCGAAACGACACCGACCTGCGCGAGCCTGCGACGCAGCTGCTGCGGTCCATCGACCAGCCGGTCGAGCGGCGTCGCGCCCTGCGGCAAGACCGGATCAGCTTCCGGCGCCGGATTATAAGCCCAGTAGACGGGCGCATGCTCGTCGCTTGCCGCGTCGAGGTCTTCACCAAGCGCCGCGCCAAGTGCGACTTCATAGCCCTTCTCGACACGCAGCTCTTCCACCACAGGCGGAAACTGACCGGTCTCGCCAGCATTAAGGATACGCGCCAGTGTCTGTGCTTCGGTCTCGATGCGGTTCAGTTCGGTGCGCGCTTCGTTCAGTGGCTGACGGCTCGCCGCTTCCACTTCGCGTGCGCCTGCGACCAGTTCTTCTGCCGCAACGACCGCTTCTTCTGCCGCGGCAAGCGCATCCGCACAGGCATCGACCACGATGCGCTTTTCAGCCGGATCGAACAAACCGCCGATCTGCTCCACCACGGATGCAATATCGCGCTCGATACTGTCCATCTGCACAGCGAGGCGGTCGCGTTGACCTTGCGTTTCCTTTAAGGCGCGTTCGATCTGCGCCCGTTCAGCGGTTGCTTCCGCGCGCTCGGCCGTGACCCGCGCCAGTGCACCTTCGCTATCGGTCAAGCGGATTTCCGCTTCCTCGAACAGCGCGCGCAACTCCTCGTCACGCTCGCCGGATGCTTCGTTGGAAGCGACCAGTTCCTGTTCTTCTTCCTCCAGCTTTGCCAGAATATCGGCATTCTCGCGCACCATCTGCTCTTCACGAGCGATATCGGCGGTCAGCTGTTCCAGCCGCTTCATCAGCTCGGCGCGGCGGGCGCGAATACGTCCGTCCTCTTCGTCAAGCTGGGTGCGGGCAATCGAAAGGCGCTGTAAGGCGGCGGCGGCCTTGGCTTCCGCATCGCGCAGTTCCGGTAGCTTATGCGCGCCGACCGCCTGATCGCGGGCGGCATTCATCTGCGCCTGCGCCATATCGCCCACGGTGGCAGTGGAAGCCGACAATGCGCTTTGCGCCTCGCCTTCCTGAACCTTGGCCTGACTCCAGCGCAGATGCAGCAAGGCGGCTTCTGCACGGCGGATATCGGCGGAAAGCGCCTTGAACCTGTTGGCCTGACGGGCTTGACGCTTCAGGCTTTCAATCTGGCTGCCCAGTTCGCCGACCACATCGTCCAGACGGTCGAGATTGCCCTCGGCAGCACGCAGACGCAGTTCCGCTTCGTGGCGGCGCGTATGCAGGCCGGAAATACCGGCCGCTTCTTCCAGCAAAGCGCGGCGTGCCTGCGGCTTCGCCTGAATAAGCTCGCCGATGCGCCCCTGCCCGACCATGGATGGCGAACGCGCGCCCGTCGACTGATCCGCAAAAAGCAGCTGCACATCCTTGGCGCGGGCTTCCTTGCCATTGATGCGATAAACCGAGCCAGCCTCGCGCTCGATACGGCGCGACACCTGCAACTCATCGGCATCGTTATAGCTGGCCGGAGCCGTGCGGTCGGAATTATCAAGGAAAAGCGTCACTTCCGCCGTGTTGCGCGCCGGGCGCGTGGCGGAACCGGAGAAAATGACATCATCCATGCCGGAAGCGCGCATGTTCTTGTATGAGTTTTCACCCATCACCCAGCGCAAGGCTTCAACGAGATTGGATTTACCGCAGCCATTTGGCCCGACGACACCAGTCAGCCCGCCTTCGATCACGAACTCCATGGGTTCGACGAAGGACTTGAAACCGACAAGGCGCAGTTTGGAGAAGCGCATCAGCAAGCTCCCCCGTTTTTATCGCCCATTCCAGAAACAGCAAAAGCGGACGCAGCGATGCGTCCGCTTTTCATCCGGAAAAACGGGTCAGAGAAGCTTGTCGATGATTGCCGACATCTCGTCAACCGAAAGGGCTCCAGCGTATTTTTGTCCGTTAATGAAGAAAGTCGGCGTCGCATTGACTCCGAAATCCTTCGATCCACGCTCCATCGTTGCTCTCACATCATCGAGAACTTGCTGGTTCGTCAAGCAAGCCTTGAAGGACTCCTGTGTAAAACCGGCAAGTTTTGCGATTTGCAGCAGGGCAGCTTCGCCATCTTCGGCGGTTGCCCACTGCTGCTGCTGCTTGAAGAACACATCGACCATCGGGAAATAACGATCTTCCGGGGCGCAACGTGCCAGCATGAACGCAGCGGTTGCGCGCGGATCGAACGGGAACTCGCGGAAAATGAGCCGCGCCTTGCCGCTATCGATATATTTTTCCTTGATTTTCGGGAATGTATTGATCGTGAAATCCGCGCAATGCGGGCAGGTCAGCGATGCATATTCGATGATCGTAACCGGCGCATCGGCCTTGCCGTAGACCATATCCTTGAGCTTGCCCGGTTCAGCAATCTTGGCTGCATCGACAGTGCCTTCCGGGGCACGGTCCTGCGCCAGAGCGCCCGTTGCAGATGCTCCTGCAAAAGCCAGCCCGGCAGCAGCCGATCCAGCGAGAGAAATGACGTGTCTGCGATTAAGCACTGCAGGCATACGAATCATCCAGTCCTGTTTCATTCGGTTGTTTCGATATACAATCTAAGGCGGCAGAGAGATATTCACCAGCCCCGCATCGTTCACATGAAAGTCAGCACAGCGCCGACATTGTTTCCATATTCAGAACGACAGACCCGGCCCCCTCATTCAACTCGCTGCAAACTGACCACGGCTTGCATCAAATTTATGGCAGCTTGTATCGCAATTAAGTGTTTTTGCAATTGCGGGATATTTGTCGCAACGCGCTGAGCTTTAATCACTCTTTTTTACCGGAGGCGCGCTTCTCCGCCAGAATGTTCTTGCCGAGCCGTGCAAGGGCGGCCCGCAAGGCATCATCCTCGATGCCGTCCGTCGCCTTATCGATCCGCCGTTCTTCGGAAGGGGCCAGCGGAGCCAGCCGCTTGACCCGACGCTTGGCCGGCAACATGGGGGGCTTTTGCTCGATGCGAATGCGCCCAATCGCCGAAAAACCGAGAAAGCCATTGACCCGGCCGATGATCTCGCCGGTCTCGTGCTGGATCTGCAAGGCGGCAAAACCTTCGCAGGCGATGATCAGCGTGGCAGGTTTGAACGGCTCGTCTTCATGCAAGCGACGCGGCCAGAGAATGCGCAACGGGCGAGACGTAGCACCGATGGCCGGACCGACAATATCTTCCCAGGATTGCAGCAACGAGAGATTAATGCCCGCACGTTTCTGAAGCATCGGGTCCATCAGCCCCGATGTCATATCCGCCAGCGGTCTAAATCCGCGTTTTGATTTTGGCTCGCTCATCGCGCTCCATTATAGTCGCGAAACCACTCCACAAACAAAGGAATACCTTCATCGAGCGTCGTCTTGGGGCTGAAACCCAGATCGCGGGCGGCAAGCGTAATATCCGCATAGGTGCGCGGAACGTCTGCGGCAGGCATCGGTTCCAGCTTGCGGATCGCTTCCCTACCGGTGGCTTTTTCGATGGCTGCAATGAAATCATTGAGCATCACCGGGCGGTTATTGCCGAGATTATAGACCGGCGCGGTTTCTTCCGGCTTGTCTAGAATGCGCTTCACCGCGCCAACGACGCCGCTGACGATATCCTCCACAAACGTAAAATCGCGCTGCATCTCGCCATTGTTGAAAACGCGGATGGGTTCGCCTTTCAAAATAGCCGAAGTGAAGAGCCATGGCGCCATATCGGGTCGCCCGAAGGGGCCGTAAACCGTAAAGAAGCGCAACCCGGTCGAATACAACTTGTGCACATGACTATAGGAAAAAGCCAGCAATTCACCGGAACGTTTCGTCGCCGCATAGACCGAAACCGGATGATTGACCGGATCGCTTTCCGAGAAAGGAATTTTCTCGTTCGCGCCATAAACTGACGATGAGCTGGCATAGACCACAGGCGGACGCTTTTCGAGCTTCAGCGCGGTTTCGAAAATATTGACCTGACCCATGACATTGGCCGAGACATAGGCCGCCGGGTTTTCGATAGAATAGCGCACGCCTGCCTGCGCGGCCAGATGCACGATCACATCGGCATCCCTGTCCGCGCCGATGGCGACCTTGATCGCTTCCGCGTCCGCAATATCGGCTTTGGCAAAACGAAAACCCTCGCGCGCGTGGAGCTTGGCAAGCCGTGTGTCCTTCAGCTCGACCTGATAGTAGTCATTGACATTATCGATGCCCACAACCTGCCAGCCCGCATCCAGCAGGCGTTGCGCCGTATGGTATCCGATGAAACCGGCTGCCCCCGTTACTATCGCTTTCATGCAATCGACTTCTTTCCGAATATGCACGTTTTAAGACCGGCACGCCGTGCGGCCATGACGCGACGGGACGCCGCTGCATTCAGCGCCGCAAGGAAGAACATGGTCGACGAAATCGTAACCTCGTGCAGCAGCGGATTGTGCAACATGCCATAACTGCTGCTGATCACGGCGAAATAGATCAAAGCTCTGCGCATCGCCCAGCTATCAGCTGTGCGCCACAAATAGATGAAAATAGACAGGAACGCTCCGGTCATGAAGATCAGCCCGACGATACCGTCGTTCAGCAATTCATCGAGAACCGTATTGTGGACATGGCGGAACCCGGCCAGCATTTCGGCCTTGTCACCTGCCTCGGCCCTAACGTCATTCATTTTCGAATAGGAGCCGACACCCGCAAACGGATGCTGCGCGATGATCTTGCTCGCGCTTGTCCAAAGCACCTCGCGGATATCGGCGGAGATCTTGTCTTCCCACTGCTTGCTATCACCAGTGTCGTAATATTCGATCATGCCCGAAAAGCGCTTCGAGATGACATCCCCGACCGGTCCGACAACAATCAGCGCTGCCAAAGCGACAGCAAGTGCAGCGTAAACGCTTCCCTGCTGGCGGATACTGAAACGCTTCAGGAAGAAAATGATCTCAACGGCTGCGAAGATCGGCAAAACCACGATGACCGCTCGGGTTTCGGAGGCCAGGACGGCCGCCAGACCCAGCACAAGCCAATGCGGCCCGTTGGGCAGATAGCGCCACGCATGACGCAAAGGGATGGCCGCAGAAATGGCCGAAACGCCGACCACGAAGGCGAAAACCGCCTGATTGCCGCCAATACCAATACGCCCCCCAGCCGTGACAGCGAGGTACAATGCAGTGATCGTCGCGATAATGACGCCAACGCGTGCACCAAGCACATAGGCGCGCAACGGATCGCGGATTAAAGCCATGCCGGAACCGGCGAATGCGAAAACGGCGATTAGCAGCGTATAACCGATCTGGCGGTTGTCGCTGAACGGTTCGCCGCGAAACAGGATCAGCCCAAGCGACCAGGCCGCATAGAGCACAATGAAAATATAGAACTTCTTGCAATGCAGCCGGGCAACCGCATGGCGACCACAAGCCATGTAAATGCCGATGCAGGAAAATACGAATAAAATCAGAGGGCCGAGTCCGACCCGAATTGGCATCGTTGCGGAAGCCACGCCAAGAACCCAGGGGTCAACCTTGCGACGAAATAAAAAGGATTTTTTGAAATAGCTCAATCGACCGCCTCTTTGAGATTCCTCTTCGCAAGTGCATAAACGATTCGCCTGATATAATCGGCAGCCCTGAACAAAAGCGTAGTTAGCCTTTTGTATGGCGGCAATCGTTTTTTAGCGTAGGTTGATCGCCCCTGTGCGATCGTCGAGACCGCCATATCGGAGAATTCCACCGCCGGTTTGTCCGTGGTGAAAATCTCGTAATTGCCAGCCCATCCCCGCTCGAGTGCGACATCGTAAGGCACCCGCATGGGGCGTATCGCAGCCAGCAATTTTCCGGCTCCTTTACGCGTGACTATATAGGCCGCAGAACTCCCAAGCGGCCCGTGCAGGCAACGCCCGATTGTGAATTCATCATCGACCTGACGGAACGGTCTAAACGCTGCTGTGCGATGATTGACCAGCTTGATCACATCCCAACCGCTGATTTTCCTAGCCTTTTCAATGAACGGCAAGAAAACGGGCGTGAATATAACATCGTCTTCGACCAGAACCGCAAAAGGCTCCGGAGCTGCAGCAATGACTTCAAGAGTCCGAATATGACTGAAATAACAGCCGATCTCAGCGGGCAAGGCTATTTTGCCATGACAGCGGCGGAACCCGGCATCATCGAAATTGCCAAGTTCATCCGGCTGCAACAGTTTGCCTTCCACAGCCTCGACGCGCCGCAAATCGAGAGAAAACGCGTCGGCGCTTTTCTGCAGGCGCTCCCATCGGTCTCGCGAACGCGCGAGATTGATGACATAAACCGGTACGGAATTAATCACTGATTCTCTTTCCACGGCAAAAGCGCAATGGGAAGATTTGTAACCTGCCATAGCCATTTGCCAAGTGCTGACCATGTTTGGCTTTACACTATCGATGTTTTTCCTATCAACTACAGAAAACAGACCTTGCCGGGAACACCGCCTTGCCGTTGAACAATACTGCCCGCCCGATCACCGCTTCGCATGAGCCAAACAGCGGCCCAAAACGCAGCAGCCAGCTTCTGGCCTGGTATGATCGCCATCACCGTGTTCTGCCCTGGCGCGTAACACCATCCGAACAGGCGCGCGGCATGCGTCCCGATCCCTATCGGGTCTGGCTTTCGGAGATCATGCTTCAGCAGACGACCGTCGAGGCGGTCAAATCCTATTTCACTGCTTTTGTCGAACGCTGGCCGAGCGTGCGCGCAATGGCCAACGCCAGCGAAGACGATATCCTTCGGGCCTGGGCGGGGCTCGGCTATTATTCGCGCGCGCGCAATCTCAAGAAATGCGCTGATCTCGTCGCCGCACAATATGGCGGGAAATTCCCGGACAATGCGGCAGAATTGAAAGAACTGCCCGGCATTGGCGACTACACATCGGCAGCGATCGCTGCGATTGCCTTTGGCGAAAATGCCGCAGTGGTGGACGGCAATGTCGAGCGCGTCATTTCGCGGCTCTATGTCATCGACACACCATTGCCTGCCGCCAAGCCGCAGATCCGTGCCCTGATGGCCGAGATGACACCGTCAGACCGCCCCGGCGACTTCGCACAGGCGATGATGGACCTCGGCGCAACGATCTGCACGCCGCGCCGACCGGCCTGCGCGATCTGTCCTGTCAATGATAATTGCGTTGCGCTCGCCACCCGCGACCCGGAAGAATTTCCGGTCAAGGCGCCAAAGGCGGAAAAGCCGATCCGCATCGGTGCGGCCTTCGTCGCGATTACCGGAGATGGAGCCATTTTCCTGCAAAAACGAAAAGGCGAAGGCCTGCTAGCAGGCATGACGGAAGTGCCTGGCAGCCCATGGACTGCGCGTATCGATGGCGATGCGACAGTCAAAGCTGCCCCCTTTCCGGCGTCATGGACCCCGTCCGGCAGCATTAGCCATGTCTTCACCCATTTCGAATTGCGCCTCTCGGTCTATCGGGCCGAGAATGTGAGCGAGCATTTGGCCGCAAATGGCTGGTGGTCGGCTCCGGATGAACTCGCCGGAGAAGCTCTGCCTACCGTGATGAAGAAAGCCATCGCCGCAGCCGTGCCGGAAGCATTCAAGCAGACAGGCAAACCCAAAAGGAAGAAACTGTGACCGCTCCAATCAAACATGTGGTTTTCGATATCGGCAAAGTTCTCATCCATTACGATCCCGAATTGGCCTATCTCGACATCATTCCCGATGCCGAACAGCGGCAATGGTTTCTGGAAACCGTCTGCACCGGAGCTTGGAATGTGGAGCAGGACCGCGGGCGCAGCTGGCAGGATGCCGAAGCGCTGTTGATCGACACTCACCCGGAATGGCGCGACCAGATTCTCGCTTTCAGGCAGAACTGGTCCCGCATGGTGCCACATGCCTATGATGAAAGCGTCGCCATTCTGCGCGGGCTGATCGCATCGGGGAACGATGTCACCATGCTCACCAATTTCGCCTCCGACACGTTCCGCGAAGCGCAGGTGCGGTTTCCATTCCTGACGGAAAGCCGTGGTGTCACTGTTTCAGGCGACGTCAGGATGCTGAAGCCCGACCGCGAAATCTACGAGACGCATGTCGCGTCATTCGGCCTCGAACCCGCCTCGACGCTGTTCATCGATGACTCTCTGCATAATGTCGATGGCGCCAAAGCTGCGGGCTGGCAGGCCGTGCATTTTACCGGTGCGCCCAAACTCGCCGCCGATCTGAAATCTCTGGGCCTCAGCTTTTAAATAAGCGAAAGCGCCCGAAGCTTTCGCTTCGAGCGCTCCATGATCAGACTCTGCTGGAGGCCGTCCGATGATTATGCGTGTTATGCGCCGGCGACAGCCATTTCGTCGCGGATAACCTGACGCAGGTCGTCGATAGGTTTCAGAACGCCGTCAACTTCATAATGCCAGAAGGTCCAGCCATTGCAGGCATCGAACCCTTGCACCTTGGCGCCGATGCGATGGATCGAACCGGCGTCGCCATTGGCGGCCAGCGTGCCGTCAGCACGAATGATTGCGGCAAAGCGACGGCGCGCATCGCAAAGAACCGTACCCGGACGCAGAAGACCTGCTTCCAGTACACTGGTGAAAGCCACACGCGGTTCAGCGCGCTTGCCGGTCATGACTGTCAGTTCAGCCTTGCCGAGCGGCTCCACCGCGTCGATGCGGGCGGTTGCGGCATCGATATATGCCTGTTCGCGCTCGATGCCGACAAAATGGCGTCCGAGGCGCTTCGCCACAGCGCCGGTGGTGCCGGAGCCGAAGAATGGATCGAGAATGACGTCGCCGGGCTTGCTCGAAGCCATCATGATGCGGGCCAGAAGCGCTTCCGGTTTTTGCGTCGGATGAACCTTGTCGCCATTCTCGTCTTTCAGGCGTTCAGAACCCGTGCAGATCGGGAACAGCCAGTCCGAGCGCATCTGCACATCGTCATTGGCGGCCTTCATCGCTTCATAATTGAAGGTGTAGCCTTTGCCCTTCTGATCACGCGAAGCCCAGATCAGCGTCTCATGCGCGTTCTGGAAACGACGGCCACGGAAGTTAGGCATCGGATTGGTCTTGCGCCAGATGACGTCATTGAGGAGCCAGAAGCCCAGATCCTGCAACTGCGTGCCGACGCGGAAAATATTGTGATAGGACCCGATGACCCAGATCGTGCCATTCGGCTTCAGCACGCGGCGGCAGGCCAGAAGCCATGCACGGGTAAATGCGTCGTAGGCCTGAAAGCTCTCGAACTGATCCCAATGATCATCAACAGCGCTGACCATCGACTGGTCCGGGCGATGCAGATCACCGCCGAGCTGGAGATTATAGGGCGGATCGGCAAAGATGACATCGACGGAATTATCCGGCAGGCGCTCCAGAGCGGAAACGCAATCACCCTTGATGATGGAGTCGAGCCAAGCGGTACGCGGGGCCTCGATGGGCAACTCATGGGCAAGACGTACTAGGGACATGGGATACTCGATTACCTGTGGACGCGAAAACTTGTCCTTATGGTTACCGGGTAGGGTAAATATGGCGTTAACGCCAAGTGATTGAAATCGTAAACCTTTTCTTAAAATGACGTCAAATCCCCGGCTTTCCGGGCTTTTTCCTTTCAAACAATGAGCAACATTTTCGCGGCTGCCATCTTAACGCCGTCATCGAAATGCAAAGGCCGACCGGTAATGCGTCGTGTCCAATAAGGCTCGGTTATTCATTTGCCTGTATGATTTGCGAACAATCCAGCCTTCGGAGTAACTAAGCCGACCGAACCGGTGCCTGTCAGGTCTTTGCATATGAATTTCGCAGAACTGCGCCATAATCGTTATCTGAGAGTCTTCTTCGTCCCCTTCCGCATGCGTGCTGTTGTGCGCGGCAGCGAAATCGGCCTCGTCATTGCCGGTGTCGTGATCGGTATCATCTCAGGTGTTGCCGTTGCAGCCATTGGCGGCATATCGCAGTGGATGCATCAGGCGCTTTTCGCGCTCGAACCCGGCGAAAAGCTCAGCGCAGCAGCGCAGCTCTATCCCAGCGCCTTCATCGCACCGCTGGCTGGCGGCATTCTCATGGGGGTCGTCATCTGGGTTCTGGCGCGGTGGCGCAAGCGTCCCATTGTCGATCCCATCGAAGCCAACGCGCTCCACGGCGGACGCCTGTCGTTGACCGACAGCTTCATTCTCGTCGGGCAGAACCTGATTTCCAACGGCTTTGGCGCTTCGGTCGGGCTGGAAGCGGCCTATACACAGCTTGCCAGCGGCTTTGCCTCGCGCATCGGGCGCGCGCTCAAGCTGCGCCGGGCCGATTTGCGCACGCTGGTCGGTTGCGGTGCGGCCGCGGCCATTGCCAGCGCTTTCAATGCGCCCCTCACCGGCGCGTTTTATGCGTTCGAACTGATCATCGGTGTTTACTCCATCGCCACGCTGGCCCCGGTTGTGGTTGCAGCAATTGTCGGCACATTGGTGACGCAAGCCATTGGCGGCGCGCCTTTCCTGATCGATATCGGCCACATCGACGCCATCACGCCACGCGATTATGTGCCCGCCTTGCTGCTTGGCTTTGTCTCGGCCGGCATTGCCATCCTGATCATGCGCGGCGTGACCTTCGTCGAAACAATCACACGACGCAGCTTTCTGCCCAATGTCCTAACGCCGGCCATCGGTGGCGCGATCGTCGGGCTGATCGCCTTCTTCTCACCGCAGGTGCTGGCATCCGGCCATGGCGCGCTGCATCTCGACCTCAATGCGAGTATCACCATCTCGGCGCTATTGCTGCTGATCCTGACAAAGTCGCTGGCGTCCGCAATCTCCATCGGCTCCGGCTTTCGCGGCGGCCTGTTCTTCGCATCTTTATTTCTGGGCGCTTTAACCGGCAAGCTTTTCGCAGCTGTCGCTGGCGTCGTATTGCCGACCAGCCTGACGCTTGCGCCGGAAGTCTATGCCGTGATCGGCATGTCCTCGCTTGCCGTCGCGATTGTCGGCGGCCCCATGACCATGACCTTTCTAGCGCTGGAACTGACCGGCGACTTTCCGATTTCCATGCTGGTGCTCGGAGCTGTCGTGTCTTCCTCGCTGATGGTTCGCAAGACCTTCGGCTACTCCTTCGCCACCTGGCGCTTCCATCTGCGCGGCGAAGCCATCCGCTCGGCGCATGATATCGGCTGGATACGCAATCTGACCGTCAGCCGCATGATGCGTCATGATGTGCGCACTGTGCTGATCGATACGGATATCGAAACCTTCCGGCACGATTTCCCGCTCGGTTCTACCCAGCGGGTTATCGCTGTTGATGCGCAGGGGCGCTATGTCGGCATGATCCCGGTACCGGAAGTCTATGCCGATAGTTTCGACAGTTCGGAAAATCACAGCATCAGCGAGCTTCTGAAGTATCAGGATGAATTCCTGTTACCACAGATGAACGCCAAGGAAGCTGTCGTGCGGTTTGACCGTTCCGAAAGCGAAGCGCTCGCTGTCGTCAACAATGCGCAGGAACGCAAAGTCATGGGCCTGTTGAGTGAAGCCCATACGCTGCGCCGCTACAGTGAAGAGCTGGATCGCAGACGGCGCGAAGTCTCCGGCGAGGTTTGACGCTCGGGCGATAAAGTTGTAGCTGATCCTTCAATATTCCCGATGCGTTCCCGCGAGAGTGAATGCGTCCTCCTCCCGATAAGAAGGCTACCCACATGGCGGCTCCGTCCCTCATCATTTTCGATTGCGATGGCGTTTTGGTGGATTCCGAAATCATCGCTGCGGAAGTCGAATCCGTACTTCTGACCGAAGCCGGTTTCCAGATTTCCGCCGACGAACTGGCCGAACGTTTCGCCGGTCTCACCTGGCAGGATATTCTGCTCACGGTCGAGCGCGAGGCAGGCATAGCGCTTTCCGCATCGCTGATCGACAAATCGGAGAGCATTCTCGATGAGCGCCTCAAAAATGAGGTGCAGGCTGTCGATGATGTCCTGGAAGTGGTTTCAGCGCTGAAGCTGCCGAAATGCATTTGCTCCAACTCGACCAGCGCGCGGCTGGAAATGATGTTGAAGCGCGTCGAGCTTTATGACCTCTTCGCGCCGAATATTTTTTCGGCCAAGGAAGTTGGCACCAAGAAGACGAAGCCCGCCCCGGATGTGTTCCTCTATGCGGCCAAACATTTTAATGTCGATCCGCGCAATGTGATCGTGATTGAGGATTCTGTGCACGGCATTCAGGGCGCACGTGCTGCCGGAATGCGCGTCATCGGCTTTACGGGCGGAGCGCACACCTATCCAGGCCATGCCGACCGACTGACCGACGCAGGCGCCGAGACTGTGATTCACCGTCACAAGGACTTGCCCAGCGTCATCGAAGCCCTTTCGATCTGGACCGACGCCTGACGCATAGGTGCCGACAAGACCGCCCGGTCTGATCTGATTATCGCGATAGCCCGAGCGTTCGGGCTATCGACCCCACTGCCTTAGGCTGCGGAGCGTTTGTTGCGCCCCTTCGGCGGCGCAGTAAGGGAAGCGAGCAGCTCTTCGGCTTCCTGCTCATCAAGACCGATCAGCAGCCGGGTCCCCATTATGACAGGTTCACCCGTAGACGTATCGAAGATCGCCCAGGTGTCCGTCGGCTCGAGAATACGTTCAAATTTCTGTTTCATGGGTGTAGACTAGCGCAGACTCGTTGCTTTTCGTTTGAACTTCGCTGTCCAATTTAATTCGAATTTTAGCTAAAGCACGTTACACTTTTAGGATGTTCACAGAATGCGATTAAATACTTGATTTCACGCTTGTCTTAATTTCATTCAGCTCAAACCGGAATTCACCTGATGGATGGAATTTTCTGGAAGATCAACCTTATTCTCCTGACCTTCGGTTCGCCGCCAATACCCTGGAATGATCCCTTGCGGGTCGTCTTTCGGCGTTTCGCCGATTGGGCGACCATCACTTTTTGCGCGATATTCACCGAGACCTGTTGGCCCAAATATCAGCCCTCTACGTTGATCAGCACGCCATTATCAGCGCTTTCCTCCTGGAACTAACTGCGCCTCCGTTTCCACACCTTCTTAAGAGCATTAATATGCCCGCTCGTAGAAGCCCGGACTTGTGACGGATCACCATCGACCGGGAAAACGACTTGCACGCAGAAAATATGTCGATAAAATCGATTATTATTAACATGTTATTCCATCATGTCGACGCTATCGACATATTAAACATCTTGCGTCTACGAAATGGGGATTAATCGACATGACATTTCGGCCTAACAGCCCATATAATGATTTACCATCCCTGCCGCCGCGAGAGGACATAGAGACAAAGGCCGTGCTGAAAGCATGCATCGCAGCAAGAGCGTCGCTTGCTGAACTCCGCGTCTCAGGACAACTTATCCCCAACCAGTCGGTCCTCATCAATTCGATTCCTCTGCTTGAAGCGCAGGCAAGCTCAGAAATCGAAAATATCGTCACCACGACAGATCGGCTGTTCCGCTTCGCCAACGAGTCAGGAGATCAAGCCGACCCCGCAACAAAAGAGGCGTTGCGTTATCGCACGGCTCTCAGCGAAGGATTTCAGTCGCTTAGGGATCGCCCGGTATCAACGTCCACGGCTGTCGCAGGATCAAAGGCGTCGATCTCGACATTCGTTCGACGCCAGGCACAGCTCTGATGAACGAGGCCACCGGCACTGTCATCTATTCGCCGCCTGAAGGACAGGAATTGCTTCGGAGCAAGCTTGCCAACTGGGAGCGTTATATTCATGATGCTGACGAAATTGACCCACTCGTGCGTCTGGCCGTCATGCACTACCAGTTTGAGGCCATACATCCATTTATAGATGGTAACGGCCGTACGGGTCGCATCCTCAACCTACTCTATCTGGTTGACAAAGGGCTGCTCGACATTCCCGTCCTTTACCTCAGCAGATATATCATTGACAACAAGAGCGACTATTACAACCGGCTTCTAGCCGTAACGACGGAAGAGGCATGGGAGCCTTGGATTCTCTACATGCTCGAAGCTGTTCGTAACACGGCTGAGTGGTCAACAGCGCGTATTCACGCCATTCGTGATCTGCTCGATCAATCCGCCCAACGAATTCGCCGAGATCTCCCGAAACTCTACTCACGAGAATTGGCTGAAGTGATCTTCGTTAACCCATACTGCCGCATCAGGGATCTTGTTCAGGCTGGCATTGCCAAACGTCAATCTGCCTCCGTCTATCTGAAGGCACTCACCGACCACGGCTTGCTTCAGGAAATCAAAGCGGGACGCGAGAACCTCTACGTCAACCCTGCCCTTTTGGCCCTTCTGCGCGACCGGCCCTCTGCTCAGGTCGACCAATGAACCGAGTCCCGAATGATCGGTTAAGCGTGTGTTTGGACGGAAACTTCAAAACCACTGTGTGGAAAGATCCGAGCCACCTCATTCGGCCACGAGCGCAATTCTCACAGTATAAAAGCCAGACTACACTGAATATGCAGTAACGCGGCGAGCGCCGGGATGGGCCCTTTTCGAACTTCGGGCATCATAATAGCTCAAGATATCTTCAACAGAAGATCAGCATCGCATTGCTTTTTCCTAACACAAAAAACTTGAAAAAGACCTTCATGCGTTAGAGCAAAGCTGTAAAGACGTCCTGGAAATTGGCTGCGCTGATTCGAGGAGCAACTTGATATTAATCCAAGTCGTGGACGCCAAAGAATGATGTTCCGTCCACCCAATCCAGGACATGTCTTTATTTTTTACTTGTTGAATATGGATGTATTTACTCTAGTAACCCATTTTAAATAGTAGACCTTCAAAAAATGCACGAGATTTCTCCCGTGCATTCGAGCTTCCATCCATGTTTCGCCCTGTCAGACGCTGCGAAACTCACTTGGCATTTGGACCTTCATCGAAACCGACGAAAATCTGGATATTCTGCTTGTCCGGCATCGGCAGCGAAATTCCCTTGTCGCTGAAAACGAACTGGGTCGCAGTATCGCCGTTGGTGATCGAGACTGTCTGCTTGTGCAGCTTGGAATAGACCACCTGATCGCCTTGGCGCACAGCCACGCGCACCGGCATGGTGATGGTGCCGCTCTTGTATTGCGGGCCGGGCACAACCTTGCCGGCCGCAGCGATATCAATGGTGATCGTGCCGTCGCCATACTGGCAGGAGCGCGTCACATCGGTCAGCGAAGCCTGATAGATGACTTGCGCCGGATCTTT
This sequence comes from Ochrobactrum sp. RH2CCR150, assembly GCA_014138095.1. Taxonomy (GTDB): domain Bacteria; phylum Pseudomonadota; class Alphaproteobacteria; order Rhizobiales; family Rhizobiaceae; genus Brucella; species Brucella gambitense. The sequence continues at coordinate 74,574 of JACGXE010000016.1, read as the reverse complement.
GTCGCCGCTCTTGGCATAAGTGCTGAAGAAGGCCGTGCCGTCGCGCAATGTCACCGTCGGGCAATAGGCGCGAAGCTCAGACGCCTTGACGCGCGGTTGATCTGTCGTCGCAGTCGACTTGTCACCGCCGCTGGTCGTGCAGCCTGCGAGCGCTGTGAGCAAAACCGTTGCAAAGACTGGAAACAACGATGAACGATTCTGTGATGCTTTTTGCATAGACCGGGCTTCCCTGCACTAATCTGTTTGTTTGAGAGCGCCTCGATTTCTTTGAAATCGCCGGACCACCCCAATTTGTTCCGCCGCCACATTTTCTAACCAGCAAAGCCGCTGCGCGCGTTTGCTGGAAATGCAAACTCTTCGTCTGTCGCATTTCCGAACGCAAAACCGCTTCGCACTTTTGCTGGAAATGCTCTATACCACTGCGCACAAAACAGTGCGCGATGACGTTTTCCCGTTTTTTGCCGCGAAGAGCAACCCCATCCCCTCCGGGATGTTTTAATTTCTTGCGGCTTTTTTATGGACGCCCTATTGCATTTGCACAGCTTTGAAACGCATCCCAACAAGATGCGCGTCGAATGAGACTTGCGCAGCCGATCTGAAATGAAGGCCTGACGAAATGAAATATGTAAGCACCCGCGGCGAAGCCCCAGTCCTGGGTTTCAGCGATGCATTGCTCGCCGGACTAGCCCGCGATGGCGGCCTCTATCTGCCACAGGAATATCCGCAATTTTCTCCGGAACAAATCCGCAGCCTGCGCGGAAAATCCTATATCGATATCGCGCTTGCCGTGCTGACGCCTTTCACCGGCGGCGAAATTCCGCAAGCCGATTTCGAGCGCATGGTGCGCGAGGCCTATGGCAGCTTCCGGCATGACGCCGTCTGCCCGCTGGTCCAGACCGGCGCAAATGAATTCGTGCTCGAACTTTTCCACGGTCCGACGCTTGCCTTCAAGGACGTCGCCATGCAGCTTCTGGCGCGCATGATGGATTATGTGCTGGCAAGCCGTGGCGAACGCGCGACCATCGTCGGCGCAACCTCTGGCGATACCGGCGGCGCGGCAATCGAAGCTTTTGGCGGTCGCGACAACACGGATATCTTCATCCTGTTCCCCAATGGCCGCGTCTCGCCGGTGCAGCAGCGCCAGATGACCTCGTCGGGCTTCGCCAATGTTCATGCGCTGTCCATCGAAGGCAATTTCGACGATTGCCAGAACCTCGTCAAAGGCATGTTCAACGACCTCGCCTTCCGCGATGCGCTGTCGCTTTCGGGCGTAAACTCGATCAACTGGGCGCGGATCATGCCGCAGGTGGTCTATTATTTCACCGCCGCCTTGAGCCTCGGCGCTCCGGACCGTGCAGTTTCCTTCACCGTTCCGACCGGCAATTTCGGCGATATTTTCGCAGGCTATGTGGCCAAGCGTATGGGCCTGCCCATCGAGCGCCTGATCGTCGCCACCAACGACAACGACATTCTTTCGCGCACGCTCGACACCGGCGCTTATGAGATGCGCGGTGTGGCCCAGACCACATCGCCGTCGATGGATATCCAGATTTCGTCCAACTTCGAACGTCTGCTGTTCGAAGCCCATGGTCGCGATGCCGCCGCCGTGCGCGGTCTCATGCAAAGCCTGAAGCAATCCGGCGGTTTCACCATTTCCGAAAAGCCGCTTTCGGCCATCCGCGCCGAGTTCTCGGCTGGACGCTCAACGGTTGCGGAAACGGCGGAGACCATCAAGTCGGTTCTGGCCGATGACGGCTACCTTCTCGACCCGCATTCCGCCATCGGCGTCAAAGTGGCTCGCGAAAATGTGTCCAGTGCTGCCCCGATGGTGGCGCTCGCCACCGCGCATCCGGCCAAATTCCCCGACGCCGTAAAGGCTGCATGCGGTGTCGAACCGCAGCTTCCTGCATGGTTGTCGGACTTGATGCAACGAAAAGAAAGCTTCACAGTTCTTCACAACGACCTGAAAATCGTAGAAGAATACGTGAGCCGCCATTCCAGAGCTCACGCCTGAGGCTCTGGAAAGGAAATTTACGCCCGGCCCCGAACGGAGATACCTGTTTCGGGATCGGGTGAAAAAAAGTCAGAGCGAGGAATGCAGGGAGCAGTTCGCTTATGAGTGTTGAAGTAACACGTCTTCCCAACGGGTTGACGATAGCCACCGATACCATGCCACATGTGGAAAGCGTAGCGCTTGGAATCTGGGTTAAAGCTGGCGCGAGAAACGAAGCCGCCGACCGGCACGGTATAGCTCACTTACTTGAACATATGGCCTTCAAGGGCACGGAAAACCGCTCTGCCTGGCAAATTGCATCGGATATCGAAGACGTCGGCGGCGAGATCAATGCCGCAACTAGCGTCGAGACCACATCCTATTATGCCCGCGTGATGCGCAATGACATGCCGCTGGCCATCGATATTCTCTCCGATATCCTGACCGCATCGAAGTTCGACGAAGACGAACTTGAGCGCGAGAAGCAGGTGATCATGCAGGAGATCGGTGCAGCGCACGACACACCGGACGATATCGTCTTCGATCGTTTCACCGAAACCGCCTATCGTCACCAGCCCATCGGCCGCGCCATTCTTGGCGAGCCGGACACGGTGATGTCGTTCTCCTCCGGCGACCTGCGCCAATATATGGACGAGCAGTACAGCGCCGACCGCATGGTCGTGACGGCTGCCGGCGGCGTGGACCACGATGCTTTCGTCAAGGAAGTTGAAAAGCGTCTCGGCGGCTTCCGCGCCCATAACACGGCGCCGACCCTCGACCTTGCGACCTATGTCGGCGGCGACTTCCGCGAAAACCGCGAATTGATGGATGCACAGGTGCTGATCGGCTTTGAAGGCCGTGCCTATCATGTGCGCGACTTCTACGCCTCACAGCTCCTGTCCATGGTACTGGGCGGCGGCATGTCCTCGCGTCTGTTCCAGGAAGTGCGCGAAAAGCGCGGCCTGTGTTACTCGGTCTATGCGTTCCACTGGGGCTTTTCGGATACGGGCCTGTTCGGCATCCATGCCGCCACGGGTCGCGACGAGCTGGTCGAACTGGTTCCGGTCATCATTGACGAGTTGCACAAGGCAGCGGACTCGATCAGCATCGAGGAAGTCAACCGCGCCCGCGCGCAATATCGCGCCAGCCTACTCATGTCGCAGGAAAGCGCGGCCAGCCGCGCAGGTCAACTCGCCCGCCAGTTCCTGCTCTATGGCCGCCCGGTCGACAATAATGAGCTGATGGAACGTCTTTCCCTGATCACGCCAGAACGTCTGACGGATCTCGCAGGTCGCCTGTTCCTCGACAACAAGCCAACCATTGCAGGTGTTGGTCCGGTTGGCCGCCTGATGAGCTTTGACGATCTGTCCGATGCGCTTTCGACCAATGCGCATAAGAGGAAGATAGCTGTTTAAGGCAGTCGGGGACTAAGGGAATAGGGGAGTATGTGGCCGTGAAGATTTCGTTTTTCCTATTCCCCTACTCACCTATTCCCCTACTCCCCTAACTCCAATGATCGGCCTGTCGTTCCGGCGCAATAATCCGACTATTCTGCGTGGACCGCGCATTTATCTGCGCGAGCCCATGATGGGCGATTTTGCAGGCTGGTCCAATTTGCGTGAGCAAAGCCGGGCCTTTCTGTCTCCATGGGAACCGACTTGGCCCGACGATGACCTGACGAAAAGCGCCTTCCGCTACCGGATGCGGCGTTTTCAGGAAGAAATTTCTGCCGGAACCGGCTATCCTTTCTTCATTTTCCGCAACAGCGACAACCGCATTCTCGGCGGTATCACGCTCGGCAATATCCGCCGCGGAGTAGGACAGAACGGCATGATCGGCTATTGGAGCGGCGCTCCTTTCGCGGGCAAAGGCTATATGACCGAGGCACTGTCTCTGGTTATCCCCTTTGCATTCGACCAACTGCGGTTGCACCGGGTTGAAGCTGCCTGTATTCCCCATAATGTACGTTCGGTCCGGCTTCTCGAAAAAGCCGGATTTCAGAGAGAAGGACTGTTGCGCTCCTATCTCAAGATAAATGGCTTCTGGCAGGACCACCTGCTGTTTGCCCTCATAGAAAGCGACAAACGTATGTTGGATAGCCGCATGATCAATGGCAAGGTTGAACGCTCGTGAGGGGCCTTTCTGAAAAGCTATTCCAGAACGCCGCGCGTTTTCTCGCGCTGATCGTCCTTCTGGCCTTTTCGACCGTCTATGCGTCTGCCGTCGAACCGATCAAGATATCCAAGGACGACACCGCCCTTGATCTGTCGCGCGCCGTCGAACTTTTGCGCAACAAGGGTGAAAGCGTTCAGGTTTCCACCGCGCCCGGCCCCGATGGCATCGTGCGCCGCATCGAAGTACAGGCCGACCAGAACAGCAATGCATCCGGCGACTGGGCCGCTTTCTCCATCGCCAATCCGACAGACCAGCAGATCGATCGCCTGATCGTCGCGCCGCATTATCGTCTTGTCGGTTCCGGCATCATCTGGCCCGATCTCGGCTCGCCGCGTATTGCGTCGATCACCCCCAGTGAAGGCTTTGCGCTCGACCGCCAGCCAAGCGCCGACGCGGATGTGTTCCGTATCACGATCAATCCGGGCAGCGTTGTCACTTTCGTTGCCGAGCTTTCCTCGCATAATCTGCCGCAGCTCTATCTGTGGGAACCGGAAGCCTACAAGGACACCGTCAATTCCTACACGCTCTATCGCGGCATCCTGCTTGGCATTTCAGGCCTGCTGGCGCTGTTCCTGACCATTCTTTTCGTCGTCAAGGGCACCTCGTTGTTCCCCGCCACGGCGGCGCTGGCATGGGCGGTCCTCGCCTATATCTGCGTCGATTTCGGCTTCTGGAACAAGCTGATGGAAATCACGCCCGGAAACGAACAGATATGGCGCGCGGGCACAGAGGTGGCGCTGGCCGCCTCGCTGGTGATTTTCCTCTTCGCCTATCTCAACCTCAACCGCTGGCACGACCATTTCAGCTATGGCGCTGTGACCTGGGTTCTGGGCTTGCTGGCGCTTGCTGGCGTTGCGGTTTTCGATCCGCCCATCGCTTCGGGCATTTCCCGCATCTCGCTCGCACTGACCATCGTTTCCGGTGTTGCGATCATCGGTTACCTCGCGGTGAAGGGATATGACCGAGCGGTCATGCTGATACCCGCCTGGCTTCTCACATTGATATGGCTGCTCGGGGCATGGATGGCCGTCACAGGCCGTCTCGACAACGACATTGTCCAGCCGGCACTTGGCGGCGGCCTAGTTCTCATCGTGCTTCTGATCGGCTTCACCGTCATGCAGCACGCCTTTGCAGGCGGTGCACTCCAGCAGGGGCTATTGTCCGACATGGAACGTCAGGCGCTCGCCGTCATCGGCGCAGGCGACATTGTCTGGGACTGGGATGTGCCGCGCGACCGCGTGGTCACCACGCCGGATATCGCCAACCAGCTTGGCAATACGGCAAGCAGTTTGCAGGGTCCGGTGCGCAACTGGCTGCCGGTCATGCATTCCGACGACCGCGACCGTTTCCGCTCGACGCTGGACGCCATTCTGGAAAACCGTCGCGGACGCATCGGCCAGATCTTCCGCCTGCGCGCCAATGACGGCCATTACCACTGGTACGCGCTGCGTGCGCGCCCGGTGATCGGTTCGGACGGCGAAGTCGTGCGTTGCGTCGGCACGCTGGTCAACGTCACCGAGCAGAAGAAGGCCGAAGAACGTCTGCTGCACGATGCCGTGCACGACAATCTCACCGGCCTGCCCAATCGCGAGCTTTTCCTCGACCGTCTCAGCAATGTGATGAACATGGCGCGCGGCGAGAACAATCTGCACCCGACCGTGTTCATGATCGATATCGACCGCTTCAAGCAGGTCAATGACAGTCTGGGCATGTCGGCAGGCGATACGATCCTTCTCACCATTTCGCGCCGTTTGGCTCGCCTGATGAAGCCGCAGGACACACTCTCGCGTCTTTCTTCCGACCAGTTCGGCCTGCTGCTTGCCTCCGAAAGCGATCCGGGCCGCATCGCAGCCTTTGCGGAAGCGCTGCGTCAGGCCACCCGCGCGCCGATTGCCTATGCCAAGCGCGAGATCGTTCTGACCGCCTCTGTCGGCCTCATCACCTGGACGAAAACCGCCACCACGGCGGAAGATTTCGTGAAGGATGCGGAGCTGGCCATGTATCAAGCCAAGCGCTTCGGCGGCGACCGGATCGAACCGTTCCGCCCGGCATTCCGCGCCATCGGCAGCGACAAGCTGCAGCTCGAATCCGATCTGCGCCGCGCGCTCGAACGCGACGAAATCAGCATGGCCTATCAGCCGATTGTCAGGCTGGACGAAGGCACTATCGCAGGTTTTGAAGCGCTGATGCGCTGGGAACATCCGCGCCGTGGCGCAATCTCTCCTTCGGAATTCATTCCGATTGCCGAAAACTCCGGGCTGATCGTGCAGCTTGGCCTTTTCGCCATGCAGCGCGCCGCCGAAGACCTGTTCGCCTGGCAGGAGCAGTTCCCGAAACTCGACCTGTTCGTCTCGGTCAACCTGTCTTCCACGCAACTGATCCGGCAGGACCTCATCAACGATGTTCGCTCCGTGCTGTCGCGCATTCACCTCAATCCGGGCAGCCTGAAGCTGGAACTGACCGAATCCGTCCTCATGGAAAATCCCGAGCAGTCGGCCCATGTGCTGGCACGGCTCAAGACGATGGGGATCGGTCTGTCGCTGGATGATTTCGGTACCGGCTATTCGTCCCTCGCCTATCTGACGCGCTTTCCGTTCGACATTATCAAGATCGACCGCTCCTTCGTGAAGGGCGACCAGCCGCAGAAGACGACCCTGCTGCGTTCCATCGTTAGTATGGCGCATGATCTGGGTCTGGCGGTGGTGACGGAAGGTGTGGAGAGCGAAAGCGATGCCCTCCAGCTTCGCCAGATGGGCTGTGAATATGTGCAGAGCTTCATGTTCGGTCAGCCGACGAGCCGCGAAGACGCCACGCGCATGATCAAGGAACAGCTGGAAGCGGCGGCGGCGTGAAGTGAGGGGAATAGGGGAATAGGGGAATAGGGGAATAGGGGAATAAAAACTGAATCGGATCAGCCGAAGCAAGTCTTTTTGACCTACTCCCTTACTGCCCTATTCCCCTACTGCCTTAACTCACGCATGCCCCGCGTCGGAAACCAGCCGCGACATGTCGATGCCCATATGAAGCATGAGGCGCGAATATTTGCCTTCAATATCGCTGTCGAAGAGCATGTCGAGCGGAGCATCGCAGCATAGCCAGCCATTATCGGCCAGTTCCGCTTCAAGCTGCCCCGGCGCCCAGCCGGAATAACCCAGCGCCATCAGCACCTGTGAAGGGCCCTTGCCGCCATAAATGGCGCGCAGAATATCGACCGTTGCGGTCAGGCAGACCTCTTCGGAAACCGGCATGGTGGAATCGACCATGTAATCGTCGGAATGCAGCACAAAGCCGCGTGTGCGGTCCACCGGCCCGCCATTGCGCACCATCATATGCTGCGTGCGATCTGGCAGTATGATCAGCTCATCCTCATCAATCACACCAATCTGGCGCAGGATATCGGGGAAGCCGATCGGCTGAAGCTGGTTGATGATGAAGCCCATCGCGCCCTCATCGGAATGGGCGCAGATATAGACCACCGACCGGGCAAAACGCTCGTCGCTCATGCCGGGCATGGCAAGCAGGAATTGCCCGTTTAAGAACCCCTGCTCCTGGTTCGGCTTCCGCATCGTGGTCATATTGATGAAGGTAGCAAGCCTGCAGAAAATAACAATGGGAGTCGCAAATTTGTCTTCAAAGGACGCAAAAATATAATTGCTCCCAACAATGTTGGACTTGAAGCAACCATGATTTCATTTCATTTTTGAGCAATGAGAACACGTTTGAACATTCTCGCTTTCGGCTTGCTTACCGCCTCCAGTTTGTCGGCCCATGCCTCGACCTCCGCCTGGACCGAAACGCCCGGCGGGCGTGTGCGCGTAATCATCGAGGATGCCGCGGTTTCTACTGAGGCCGGGCCCAAGCGCGAGATACGCGGCGCGTTGCAGATTGAGTTGCAGCCGGGATGGAAAACCTACTGGCGCAATCCGGGCGATGCCGGCGTGCCGCCGCAGATCAATCTCGACGGCAACGCCAACGCGCAGATCGATTATCCCGCGCCGGTGCGGTTCGGCGGCGATGACGATGGCATCGGTTACAAGAAGCCGGTTTCGCTGCCCATCATTTTCCAGTTGCAGCCTGATGACACCCGTCTCAAGGGCCATGCCTTTCTCGGCGTTTGCGAGCATATCTGCATTCCGGTGCAAGCTGAGTTTGACTTCCCCGTCAGCACAAATGTCGAATCTGCCGAGCCGCAGGCCATCGCTACACGCACCATCGTGGAGACCGCGTTCGGGCGACTTCCCGCGACGGCCTCCCCCTCTTTCGGTGTGAGCGCCGTGAAGCGCGATCGGGACACCGCAGTATTCACCTTGGCTGTGCCTGACCCGAAAGCACCTGCGGAGCTTTTTGTGGCCAGCGACAAGCTGCGCCTGTCCGATCCGGTCGCCTCTGATGGTCGCAACTTCACCGTAACGGTCAAGGGCGATGCGCGATATGCAACCGTCGACTACACCATCGTGCAGAATGGCAAGGCAGTGTCGGGACAGGTTACACTCGACTGAACTCAGCGGCTTTTGCTTCGCCTGAAACTGCTTGCCCATCCTCCCCCATTTTGATGGCGACATCAGCGTTTTGAAATTGTCGAGCGCCCCGTTATCGGTTTAACTGTCGCGGCTCGCGCTTCGCGGTGCGGCAATGACAGTTTTGAAAACAGGCAGCGGACCAGACGGCAATTTGTCCCCTGCCCTCAGGAGAAAACAGATGACGATCAAAGTTGGCGACACGCTTCCCGCAGCAACCTTCAAGGTCAAGACTGCGGACGGTGTCAAGGAAGTGACGACCGACGAAGTCTTCAAGGGCAAGAAGGTCGTTCTCTTTGCCGTTCCGGGCGCTTTCACGCCGACCTGCAGCCTCAACCACCTGCCGGGCTATCTCGACAATCGCGATGCCATTCTCGCCAAGGGCGTGGACCAGATTGCAGTGATCGCCGTCAACGACGCCTTCGTGATGGGCGCATGGGCGCAGAGCACCGGCGGCGAAGGCAAGATCCTCTATCTCGCAGACGGTTCGGCCACCTTCACCAAGGCAGCAGGCCTTGAGCTCGACGCAACCGCTGGCGGCCTTGGCATTCGCTCCAAGCGCTATTCGGCCATTGTCGAAGACGGCGTGGTCAAGACGCTCAATATCGAAGAACAGGCTGGTCAGGCCGTCACTTCGGCTGCTTCGGCAATTCTCGAGCAGCTCTGATCAAATTCAAAAAGGGCGGTGAAAACCGCCCTTTTCTAATACCAAAACACAGTTCTGACCGGTGCTTATTGCACTTTCAGCGATTTACGCCCGCCATATTTGAACGGCTCCATACCGGCGCGAGCCAATTCGTCGGCCCGTTCATTTTCCGGATGACCGGCATGGCCCTTGACCCAATGCCAATTGACCTTGTGCGGCTTGCGCGCCTCATCCAGCAGCTGCCATAGCTCGGCATTTTTTACCGGCTTCTTGGCCGCTGTTTTCCAGCCATTGCGCTTCCAGCCTTCGATCCAGCCGGAAATACCGTCGCGGACATAGACCGAGTCCGTATAGAGATCGACTTCGCAAGGTTCTTTCAGCGCGGATAGTGCAGAAATTGCGGCCATCAATTCCATACGGTTGTTGGTGGTGTCGGCCTCGCCGCCCTTCAGCTCTTTCTCGTTGCCGTTCCAGCGCAGCACCACGCCCCAGCCGCCGGGGCCGGGATTACCTGAGCAGGCGCCGTCGGTGTAAGCCTCGATCTGCTTCACGCATCCGCTCCCTGCGGTTCCAGCCCATATTCGGCAGCCGAAACGATCTGGCGGTGGAAGCGCATCTTGCGCACATATTCCATCGGGTCCTTCTTCATGACGAAACTGCCATCTGGAACGGTCAGCCAGTCATAAAGCCGCGTCAGCATGAAGCGCATTGCAGCGCCGCGCGAGAGCACAGGCAGCGCATCGGCTTCCGCCGTCGAAAGTGGGCGGATCGACGTGTAACCGCGCAAAAGGGCCGCGCCCTTGGTGCGATTGTAGGAAAAATCCTTTTCGAAGCACCATGCATTCAGGCAAATGGCGACGTCATAGGCCAGAATGTCGGTGCAGGCGAAATAGAAATCGATGAAGCCCGACAACTTGTCGCCGAGGAAAAACACATTGTCCGGGAACAGATCAGCATGGATCACGCCTTGTGGCAGATCGGCAGGCCAGTTTTTCTCCAGAAAATCGAGGTCGGCTTCCGCTTCCTCGACCAGCTCCGGCTCGACCGTGTCTGCGCGTTCGCGCGACATGTCCCACAGCGGACGCCAGTCGGGCAGCGTCAGGCCGTTGCGGCGGCGCATGGCGAAATCCTCGCCTGCAAGATGCATGCGCGCCAGCCCCTCACCTACAGCCTCGCAATGGGCGACTGTGGGCTTTCGCATCCACATGCCCTCAAGGAAGGTGACGATAGCAGCCGGACGCCCGGCAAGTTCGCCAATCGTCTCGCCATCGCTGCGCACCACCGGCTGCGGGCAGTCGAGACCGCGCTGCGCCAGATGCTGCATCAGACCCAGAAAGAACGGCAGGTCTTCACGGTTGGTGCGCTTTTCATAAAGCGTCAGAATGAAGGAGCCGGACGTGGTATGCAGGAGATAGTTGGAATTCTCCACACCCTCGGCAATGCCCTTATAGGAAGTCAGCGTGCCGATATCGTATTGCTGCAGGAATGCGCCAAGTTCGATCTCATTGATATCAGTATAGACGGCCATGCCGTTTATTTCCCCTATATGACCTTGGGCATTATCTTAGGCATGATCTGGGGTGCCAGCTTCGGAATACCGGCAACCCTGTTCTCGCCATTGACGAATGCCATATCCTGCACCGTCAGTTCCACATCGCGAATTTCACGATTTACAAGGAAGTTCTCGGTTTCCACTGCCGTTTCCGCCAATTCAATGCGCACATTGAAGCGGTCGCGGAACGATGCGATGATTTCATCAACGATGATTTCCGGTGCAGAAGCGCCTGCCGAAAGACCGACAACGGAAATATCGCCGATCTTGTCCCATTCGATATCGGCGGCGCGCTGCACCAGCATGGACATGCGCGCGCCCGCCTTTTCCGCCACTTCAACCAGACGTTTCGAATTGGACGAATTCGGTGCGCCGACGATCAGGAAAAGGTCGCAGCCGGGCGCTGCCGCCCGCACCGCATCCTGACGGTTGGTGGTGGCATAGCAGATCGATTCCGCAGCCGGGGCAGAAAGATTGGGGAAGCGCACCTGCAATTCCTCGATAATGCCGGCCGTATCGTCCACCGAGAGCGTTGTCTGCGTGACGAAGCCGAGATTATCCTCATCGGCAAAATGGCAGTTGCGGGCGTCCTCGACCGTCTCGATCAGCGTGACCGCGCCTTCCGGCAGCTGGCCCATCGTGCCGATGACTTCAGGATGGCCGGAATGACCAATCAAAATCACATGGCGTCCAAGCCGCTGATGGCGCATCGCCTGCTTGTGCACCTTGGAAACCAACGGGCAGGTCGCATCGAGATAGAAAAGGTTCTTGGATTCAGCATCGGCAGGCACGGATTTCGGCACACCATGGGCGGAGAAAACAACCGGCTGATCGCGATGCTCCGCCGGGATCTCATCAAGCTCTTCGACGAAGATTGCGCCGCGCGATTGCAGCCCTTCGACCACATAGCGGTTATGCACGATCTCATGGCGGACATAGACCGGCGCACCGTATTTCTTCAGCGCCAGCACGACGATCTGGATCGCCCGGTCAACACCGGCGCAAAAGCCGCGCGGACCGCAAAGGCGGATTTCCAGTGGGGGGCGCTGATCGGTCATGAAGAGCTCGCAGGTTCGGCTTGACGAAGGACTTAGGGTCGGCTGAGATTCGGTCTATGAGGAGCCGAAAATGGTGTGGTTTGAGAACCGGAGCGGAATGTACTTGAAGGTACATGAGCACCGGAAGCGAAAACCGCGCCATTTGCAGGCCGTCAGAGACCGAATATCAACTGACCTTCACGGAGTTGGGCCGCAACGCGGCCAATGTCAACCCCTTGGCTGTTTTCGATAACGCCATAGCCATGTTCCGACAACCCCGATCAGCGCCAGAGCGAGGCCATACCACGTCACGGCATATTGCAGATGGTTGTTGGGAAATTCGATGATCGTCACACCGCCAATAGGCAGACCGCCCGGATTGGGCTTGTTATCGGCATCGATAAAGAACGGCACGACCTGATTGATATCCGGCAGATCGGCGCTTTCGGCCATTGCCGCCCAGTCCTTCCAGAAGAAGATATTCTTGGCGATATCGTTATTCGGCAGGAAGAAGCCCGGTTTCGCCGACAACGGATCACGCGCCAGCCCGGTTATGCTGACCGGCCCGTCGAGTTGGCCATCGGCGCGGGTGGCCGGGTCCTTCTTTTCATAGGGAACGAAGCCGCGATTGACCAGCACGAAGCGGCCATCTTCCAGCATCAGCGGCGTATAGACATTATAGCCCGCAGCACCTTCATAGGTGGACAGGAAGTGCCGTTCGCCCTGATGCATGAAAGTGCCCGACACCGTGACCGGCAGATATTCGACCGTGCCCTTTTCCTTATAGAGCTTTTCCATATCCGCCAGCGACAAGGGCGGTTCCTTGATGCGCTCATTGGTGGAAGCGATCAGCGCTTCCTTCCAGAACAGCCGTTCCACCTGCCAGGTGCCGAGCGCCAGCAGAATGATCAGCGCGATGCCGGATGCGATGACAACGCCCCAGGGAAAACGGCGGGAAACCTGACGCTCGGTCATTCTTTCGTATCCGTATGGCTGTCAGCACTTGTTTGTATCGTGCCGGGGGCAGCCTTGTTGCGATATTGCATATTGATCAGAATACCCTTCATCCATCGCATGGCGACAAGGCTGAGGATGATCGCCAGCGGCACCCACAGGATGAAATGCACCCAGAGCGGCGGACCGACATTGACTTCCATCCAAAGCGCCAGCCCGACGACAATGAAGCCGATGATCAGGATTACGAAGGCCGCCGGACCATCACCGGAATCCGCAAACGAATAATCCAGCCCGCAGGAAGTGCAGCGTGGCGCAACCGTCAAAAAACCGTTGAACAGCTTGCCCTCGCCGCAGCGCGGGCAACGTCCCGCTATACCGCTTTTGATCGGATCAACCGGCGGATAAAGATTGGCATCAGGCATGGCGCGCTCCTTCATTTCAATACTGCTCCAGACAAGCAAAAGGCGGCCATGTTGCCAGGGCCGCCTCGAAATTCAGATTACGGCCAATCAGCCACCGTGCATCGGCGCACCCCAGCCACCCCAGACATAGATGGCGAAGAACAGGAACAGCCAGACCACGTCAACGAAGTGCCAGTACCAGGCGGCAGCTTCGAAACCGAAATGCTGCTTCGGCGTGAAATCGCCACCGATTGCGCGGAACAGGCAGACCAGCAAAAAGATCGTGCCGATGATCACGTGGAAACCGTGGAAGCCGGTGGCCATGAAGAAGGTAGCGCCGTAGATCGAGTCCTTGAACGCGAACGGAGCGTGCATGTATTCATAGGCCTGCACGAACGAGAACAGAATGCCGAGCACCACAGTGATAGCGAGGCCGGTGATCATGCCCTTGCGGTCGTTATGCAGCAGCGCATGGTGCGACCAGGTCAGGGTCGTGCCCGACAGAAGCAGGATCACGGTGTTGTAGAGCGGCAGGTGAAGCGGATCGAGAACCTCGATGCCCTTCGGAGGCCAGACACCGCCCGTAAACGTGGCGCGTGCTACCTGATGCACTTCATTCGGGAAAAGGCTTGCATCGAAAAACGCCCAGAACCATGCCACGAAGAACATGACTTCCGAGGCGATGAACATGATCATGCCATAGCGCAGATGCAGCGACACGACGCGGGTGTGATGACCCTCATGCGCTTCCTTGATCGTGTCCGACCACCAGCCGAACATGCAATACAGCACGATTGCGAGGCCGATGAAGAAAAGCCACGGCGTTACGAGGTTGTGCCCGAAGAACGGCAGCTCACTCGCATTGAGATAACGCATCCAGGCAATGCCGCCGATTGCGAGCACAAAAGCGCCCATCGAGCTCAGGAACGGCCAAGGGCTGGGCGCTATAATGTGATAATCGTGGTTCTTCTCGTGTACGTCCGCCATGTCTCTCCCCGTAATCCCCTGAGGGGCTCCTCTCTCGTGCCTGCCTGCTGAAATCCACGAAGGGACACACGCAAGCGCGACCATGTTTTGCGTCAGATGGCTCCCTGACCAGATGCCGCATACCGTCAATAATCAAGCGGTTTTACCGACGGTCCGAATCCGACAATAAAACCAGTCGTCGCATTTGTCTTTGCGGCATTATGTGCCGCATCGAAACTCGTGTCCCTTTATCCCCCGCTGCTCATCGCAGCTTCGGTCTTCGTCGCCGGCTTTGCGTCAGCAACCGGCTTCGGCTTTTCGATCGGAAAAAAGGTGTATGAAAGCGTGATGGTCTTCACATCCTTCAGATCGGGATCGTTGACGATCTCCGGATCGACGAAGAAAACCACCGGCATTTCCATGTCTTCGCCCGGCTTCAGCGTGGTATCCGTGAAGCAGAAACACTGGACCTTGTTGAAATAGGCGCCTGCGCGGCCCGGCGAGACATTGAAGCTCGCACGGCCAAAGGTCGTTTGATCGAACAGGTTGCGCCCTTCATACTTGATCATGGCGGTTTCGCCGATACGCACCGTCACTTCGCGCTGCACCGGCTTGAAATCCCAAGGCAGGCCATTGGCCGTATTGGCGTCGAAACGCACCTTGATCGTCCTGTCGAGGATCGTATCGGAATATTGTTCGACACGCTGCGTCGTGCCGCCATAGCCGGTGACCTGACAGAAAAGCGTGTAAAGCGGAACAGACGCATAGGCTGCGCCGATCATGCAGACGAAGAAAGACACGCAGGCAATGGCAATGGTCCGGTTGGAACGCTGCTGCCGCTTGAGCTTTTCGTCTTTATCCTGCTGATCTGCCATGGTCTCCTCCCAGTTTCCCTCCCGAAACAGCCTAACCCGAACTTTTCGTCAGAGCGGCCGTACCAGAACATTGGCACCCAGTTTCGCTATCGTGCCGACATAGACGAGCAGCACGAACAGCGCCAAGGCAATTGCCAGTCCCCAGGACCGGTTGCGCTGGGCTTTCTTCTGCTGCTCGGTCGGTACGACCAGTTCCAGCTTCTCATGTACCGGCTTTTCTACCGTCTTATCCATTACAACACTCCAAAGGCGTGAAGCGCCTTGAACGTCAGTGCCTCAAACAGCATAACCGCGAACAGGCCCGACAGGTACACCAGCGAAAAGCGGAACAGCTTGCGCGCGGCAACCAGCATGGCGGGCTGCGATGCGGCCATCCACATGCGCCAGGCATAATAAACAAAGGCTCCGCCCAGCAGCACCGATACAGCGCCATAGACCGGGCCTGCAAAACCCATCACCCATGGCAGCACGCCCACCGGCGCCATGAGCAGTGTGTAGAACATCGCCTGACGGCGCGTCGAAAGCTCGCCCTTCACATTCGGCATCATCGGAATGCGCGCAGCTTCGTAATCATTGGTCGAGAACAACGACAGCGCCCAGAAATGCGGCGGCGTCCAGAGGAAAATGATCATGAACAGCACGACGCTGTCCCAGGTGATCTCGCCCGTTGCCGCGGCCCAGCCGATCATGGGCGGGAATGCGCCCGCAGCACCGCCAATGACGATGTTCTGCGGCGTCGAACGCTTGAGCCACATCGTATAGATGACGGCATAGAAGAAGATGGTGAAGGCCAGAAGCGCTGCCGACAGCCAGTTGACCATCAGGCCAAGCGTCAGGACCGAGAAGACCGACAACGTCAGGCCGAAAGCCAGAACCTGATCGGGCGCAATCACACCGGCCGGAATCGGGCGGTTACGGGTACGCTTCATCACCGCGTCGATATCGGCGTCGTACCACATGTTCAGCGCACCGGACGCACCAGCGCCAACTGCGATGCACAGAATGCTGATGGCAGCCAGAACGGGGTTCATCGTGCCCGGAGCAAGGACAAGCCCGACCAGCCCCGTGAACACCACAAGGGACATCACGCGCGGCTTCAGCAGAACCAGATAGTCCCGCGCCGTTGCCTCCGAGAACGCGACTGCGTCATTCGGGCCTGAAACGCTTACGTTTTTTTCCACCAGCGACATTAGACTTCAATAACCTCAAATTCACCGGTCCGACCACCGCATCTTGTTCGATGCAGTTCGACAACCAACACAACTTGTCCCTCCCGGAGAACATCCGTTCCTGCCGGAAATGCCGTGCAATTGTCGGCAGGATAAACCTGCCAGTACGGTCATAACGCGATGGGCGGAACAGAATGTCGCCCGCCTTTAGCACAATTTGTTGGAAAGGGCGAAGTCTTTTGCAGACCCCGCCCTTCGCACGATTACTTGATGCGCGGCAGCTGTTCCCACTGGTGGTACGGCGGCGGAGAAGGAAGCTGCCATTCCAGCGTGGTTGCGCCTTCGCCCCACGGGTTTGCACCTGCTTCACGCTTCTTCGCGAATGCCTCGAAGACATTGTAGAGGAAGATCAGCACGGCGAAGCCCGAAATATAGGAGCCGTAGGACGACACCATGTTCCAGCCTGCATAGGCATCCGGATAGTCGATGTAACGGCGCGGCATGCCAGCGAGACCGAGGAAATGCTGCGGGAAGAAGATCAGGTTCACGCCGATGAAGGTGACCCAGAAATGCAGCTTCGCGGTGAACTCGTTATACATGTAGCCGCTCATCTTCGGGAACCAGTAGTACCAGCCCGCAAAGATCGCGAAGACAGCGCCAAGCGACAGAACGTAGTGGAAGTGCGCCACAACGTAGTAGGTGTCGTGCAGTGCACGGTCGAGACCGGCATTGGCGAGCTGAACGCCCGTCACGCCACCGACAGTGAACAGGAAGATGAAGCCGATTGCCCACAGCATCGGTGCGCGGAAGGTGATCGAACCGCCCCACATGGTCGCGATCCATGAGAAGATCTTGATACCTGTGGGAACCGCGATGACCATCGTGGCGAACACGAAATAGCGCTGCGTGTCGAGCGACAGGCCGACCGTGTACATATGGTGCGCCCAGACCACGAAGCCGACAACACCAATCGCAACCATGGCATAGGCCATGCCGAGATAACCGAAGATCGGCTTGCGCGAGAAGGTCGACACGATGTGGCTGACGATACCGAAGCCCGGCAGAATCAGGATGTACACTTCCGGGTGACCGAAGAACCAGAACAGATGCTGATAGAGGATCGGATCACCACCGCCATCCGGCGCAAAGAAGGTCGTGCCGAAGTTACGGTCGGTCAGCAGCATAGTGATGCCGCCTGCCAGAACGGGCAGCGAAAGCAGAAGCAGGAATGCCGTCACCAGAACAGCCCAGGCGAAAAGCGGCATCTTGTGCAGCGTCATGCCCGGAGCGCGCATGTTCAGGATCGTGGTGATGAAGTTGATCGCACCGAGGATCGACGACGCACCGGAAATGTGCAGCGCCAGAATGGCGAAATCGATTGCCGGGCCAGGCTGACCGCTCGTCGAAAGCGGCGGATACAGCGTCCAGCCGCCACCAGGACCCCAGCCGCCAGGTGCCGAAGGCATGAACAGCGAGATCAGAAGCAGCGTCAGCGCAGGCGGCAGAAGCCAGAACGAAATGTTGTTCATGCGCGGGAACGCCATGTCCGGCGCGCCGATCATCAGCGGCACCATCCAGTTGGCGAAACCACCGATCAGCGCAGGCATAACCATGAAGAAGATCATGACCAGCGCGTGCGCCGAGGTGAACACGTTGAACATCTGCTTGCCGGCATCAAGCGCGGCATCGCCCTCAACACCGTAGACCATGGACGCAAGGCCATGGAAAATCTGAATGCCTGGTTCCTGAAGTTCGGCGCGCATCGCGATAGACAGTGCGCCGCCGATGATACCGGCAATGATTGCGAAGATCAGGTACAGGGTACCGATGTCTTTATGATTGGTCGAGTATACCCAACGAACCCAGCCGTGCGGCTTGTGGTCGTCGTGGGCACCATGCTCGTGAGCTGCTGTGCCAGCCATGGAATTCGCTCCCGTTTTTCAACAGTTTGGCGTTCGGGATCAGAGACCCGCCGCAGCCACTTTATTGTTTTCGCCACCTTCGACGGCAGCTTGCAACGCCTTGTTCGCACCGTTCAGATCCGATCCCGCAGCAGCGAGCCAGGTCTGATACTGGTCTTTCGAGACAACACGCACGGCGATTGGCATGAACCCGTGATCCTTGCCGCAAAGCTCGGAACACTGACCGTAATAGAGGCCTTCTTTTTCAGCCTTGAACCAGATTTCGTTGATACGGCCCGGAACGGCGTCCATCTTTACGCCGAAGGCAGGAATGGTCCAGGAATGGATCACGTCGGCGGCAGTCACCAGAAGGCGAACGCTTTCACCGACTGGAACAACCACTTCATTATCGACGGCCAGAAGGCGCGGATAGCGGGACTTATCCTCTTTGCCCGCAGCGGCGCGATCGCCATCCTTCAACAGAAGGGCATCGAAGCTGACCGGATTGTCGACCTGATATTCATAACCCCAGTACCACTGGTAGCCGGTCGCCTTGATCGTCAGGGACGGGTCTTCCGGCGAATATTGCGCGGTCAAAAGCTGGAACGACGGCACAGCCAGGAACAAAAGAATGATCACGGGACCGACGGTCCAGATCACTTCGATCATCGTATTGTGGCTAGTCTTCGACGGTTCTGGATTGACGCTCGCCCGGAAGCGAAGCACAACGATCACCAGCAACGCCAGAACCAGCAACGTAACCGGAATAATGAACCAGAGCGTATAGCGCTCAAACCAATGAATCTGCTCGGCAATACCCGTTGCAGCGTCCTGAAATCTCCATTCCCATGGACGCGGCTGATCCGCCAAAGCGGCACCGGTCATCCACAGCACTGCAAGAGCACCAACGACGGCGCCCTTCGTTGTGGCAACAATCTTATCCACCAGAACTCTCTCCCTTTTCGCCCTTTCAGGCTTGGACGCCGGACGCAAATGACGGCCGCATCCCCCGTCGGCGTTCAAATCACACCTTAACGCACACCGCAAGGAAGGCGAATATGTTCCTGTGCGGCATTTTTGCGCGCAGCTTTTGCCCGCAGACAGAACCACTCCCAATTCCGCGCGGATTCCTAACCTTATGTAAGTGCATCCGTAAACCGGCAAAAACTTGGGAAAAACCTACAAATCCCATAATGAAGCCATGATTTGAAAAGAGGTTTTGCCGCACGTGCTACGTGACAATCGATCCAACAGGCGATATCACCGTTGCGATGACAGCTTTAATTGACGATGACTGATAATCACGTCTCTGATTGCTTTTCATGGCTGATGCTGCGCGTTAACGTCCCACTGATTCGATCTGGAGATTTCATGACTGTCCGCATGCTTGCCAACCGCCCGATTCTTCAGCGCCTGATGGCCCTTGCCACTGGTGTCAGCCTGTCGCTTGCCGCCGCGACCTTGCCGTCTGCCGCGCAGGACACGCCCGCGCCGTTGCAGACACCGGATCAGGCTCCGGCTGCGCAGTCGCAGGCCGCCCCGACCAACCCGCAGCAAAGCGGCAAGCTGAAGTCGCAGCACGGCGCATGGGCTGTGCTCTGCGATACGCCTGCCGGCGCCAAGACCGAGCAATGCGCGCTGATCCAGAACGTGGTTGCCGCCAAGCGCCCGGAACTCGGCCTTTCGGTCGTGGTTCTGAAAACCGCCGATAACAAGGCGCGCATTCTTCGCGTGCTGGCCCCGCTCGGCGTTCTGCTGCCGAACGGTCTTGGACTCAATGTTGACGGCAAGGATATCGGCCGCGCCTATTTCGTGCG
Organism: Ochrobactrum sp. RH2CCR150; assembly: GCA_014138095.1. GTDB lineage: Bacteria > Pseudomonadota > Alphaproteobacteria > Rhizobiales > Rhizobiaceae > Brucella > Brucella gambitense. The sequence goes on along the minus strand of JACGXE010000016.1, from coordinate 54,568 downwards.
CTGCTTCGAAGACGGCTGCTATGCGGAAGTCATTCTCGAAGACGAACTTCTGAAGACGCTGCGTTCCGGCAAGGCCGCAACCTTCATCGTCTTCCAGACGCCGGAAGAAGGCGTCGGCATTCCCGTCGACTTGAAGGGATTTGGTGAAGGCTTCGACGCCCTCCCCTAAGAACTATCGATATTCCGGCGCTGGCGGGCTGCAAACCGCATCCCGCTGCGCTTCCGGTGCTCATGTACCCTAAAGTGCACTCCGCGCCGGTTCTCGCGGCCCACGGTTTTCGCCTCGCCATCACCAGAATCTCAACAGTTCTTCATCGCGTGGTTGTTCTCAACCGCTTTAAGGCTTACATCCTGCAGCAGACACATGCTGCGGGATTTGTTTTTATGAAAAGCCTGATCGACAGTTTCGATACCGGACGTGACGATATCGAACGCCTCGTTGCCGCGAGCCTCAAGGGCAGCGACGACGGCGAACTCTTCATCGAATATCGCGAAGCTGAAGCGCTCGTTTTCGACAATGGCCGCCTCAAGACCGGTTCCTTCAATCAGGATCAGGGTTTCGGCCTGCGCTCGGTTGCCGGAGAAGCCATCGGCTACGCCCATGCGGGCGATCTTTCAATGGCCGCGCTGAAGCGCGCCTCCGATGCGGTTTCTGCAACCATCAAGGGCTATGGCGGTTCCTACGCCGCAGCACCGGCTGGCACCAATCGCCATCTCTATACCGACGAAAACCCGATCGGCTCGCCAACCTTCGATGCGAAAGTGCAGCTTTTGCAGCAGATCGACGGCTATTTGCGCGCCAAGGACCCAAAGGTCCGTCAGGTGTCCGTCTCGCTCGCCGGTTCATGGCAGCAGGTCGAAATCCTGCGCGCTGACGGCCATTTCGTGCGCGATATCCGTCCCATGGTGCGGCTCACCGTGTCGGTCGTGGCAGGCAGCGGCGACCGACAGGAATCCGGCTCGCATACGCTGGGCGGGCGCAAGGGTTTTGGCGAATTCATCACCGTTGAAAGCTGGCAGCACGCAGCCGACGAAGCTCTGCGGCAGGCACTGGTCAATCTGGAAGCGATCCCTGCCCCGGCAGGCACGTTCGACATTGTTCTCGCCAATGGCTGGCCGGGCGTCATGCTGCATGAAGCGGTCGGCCATGGCCTCGAAGGCGATTTCAACCGCAAGAAGACCTCCGCCTTTGCCGGGCTGCTCGGCCAGCAAGTGGCGTCCAAGGGTGTGACGGTCGTGGATGACGGCACGATTGCCGAGCGTCGCGGCTCGCTGACCATCGACGATGAAGGCACGCCGACCAACCGCACGGTGCTGATCGATGACGGCAAGCTGGTCAATTACATGCAGGACCGCCAGAATGCGCGCCTGATGGGCATGGAGGCAACCGGCAACGGACGCCGTGAATCCTATGCCCGTGCGCCGATGCCGCGCATGACCAACACCTATATGCTCTCGGGCGACAAGACGCCGGAAGAGATCATCGCCTCCATGAAGAAAGGCATCTACGCCGTTTCGTTTGGCGGCGGACAGGTGGACATCACCTCCGGCAAGTTCGTGTTCGGTTGCACGGAAGCTTATATGATCGAGGACGGCAAGGTCGCCGCGCCAATCAAGGGCGCCATGCTGATCGGCAACGGCCCGGATGCCATGCAGCGCATTTCGATGATCGGCAACGACATGAAGCTCGATACCGGCAGCGGCAATTGCGGCAAGGGCGGCCAGTGGGTTCCGGTTGGCGTTGGCCAGCCGCATCTGCGTATGGATCAGGTAACCGTCGGTGGTACGGCGGTCTGATAGACCGCCGTTTAGTCGCGAAACCCCACGCATTTGATAAACTGCACCGAAGGCGTTTATAAGTATCGTTGGAAGCTTATCGAAGACATAGGCTGACCTGGAGACACTTATGCCTGGATCTTCATACGACTGGACAGGAAAGCAACCCGACAAGCGCAACCGGCAGAAGCGCATGCTCATCATCACGGCAATCGCGATGGGCGCGCTTATTCTTCTGCTGGGGCTTGTGGACGGGCTTTTGATCCTGCTCGGTTAATGGTGCCCGTTTACGAAATCGACTGTGCAGGTGTGAAAAAGCCAGATGAACTCTGGCGACGCTATCTTGCTGTGGTCCCGGCGCAGGATGCGCAATCCTTCGGCTATACGCTCGATTCTTTCTGGGATGCCGTGCAGTGGCAGGGGCCGGGCTGGCCCGGCGAATGCGAGCTTGTGTTCAAAAACACGGAAGCGCTGAGCGAATTGCGCACGCTCGGAGGCAAGCCTTTTCTGGAAGCCTTCAGGCGGCTGGTGCATGACACCAGCCGCATTTCGATAAGGCTAAACTAGGCCGTCAGATATTCTGGCCACCCGACACTTCGATGCGCTGGCCGGTGATCCAGCCCGTACCGCCCGACAAAATGACGGCCACGGCGCCGCCAATATCGTCCGGGCGTCCGACGCGACCCATGGCCGTTGTGCTCGCGATCATCTTGTTGACTTCCGGCATATCGCGCACCACGCCGCCGCCGAAATCCGTTTCGATGGCGCCGGGCGCAATCGCGTTCACCGCAATGCCGCGCGGGCCAAGCTCGCGGGCCAGATAGCGCGTCAGAACCTCGATCCCGCCTTTCATGGTCGCATAGGCCGAATAGCCCGGCAGCGCAAAGCGGGCGAGACCGGTCGAGACGTTGAGGATCTTGCCGCCATCCTCGATCAGCGGCAGCAGGGTCTGCGTCAGGAAGAAGACGCCTTTCAGATGCACATTGACCAGACCGTCGAAATCTTCTTCCGTGGTTTCGGCAAACGGCTTGTGAACACCATAGCCGGCATTGTTCACCAGATAATCGAAGCGCGTCCGTTGCCACTTGTCCTGAAGCGCCTGCTGCAGCTTTTCGGCAAAACCCGCAAAACTTGCAACCTTCGCCGTGTCGAGCGGCAAGGCAATGGCGGTGCCGCCCTCGGCTGCAATTTCGGAAACTGTCTCTTCCGCTGCTTTCGCATTGCTCTGATAGGTCAGAACGATGCCAACGCCCTGCTTGGCCAGATGAAGTGCTGCGTTGCGGCCAAGCCCTCGGCTACCGCCCGTGATGAGTGCAATCGTCATGTCAGTTTCCTTTTGTTCAACGAACTCTGGTTTCTATATTGGCGCTTTCCAGTTCGTTCGGCCTGCCTCATTCTCCGCGAAACATGCCCAATCCTCCGAAGGCTCCGATTTCTGTGTCGCGGGAAATAAAGGCTTGCTATGCTTTTCCCATGTCCGAACATGCTTCAAATCTCGCAGCCCGCTGCATCGAAATCGCCCAGGAAACTGCGGCGGGGCCTTATCCTGCGCCGACCGGCATCAAAGGTGTTACGGTGGTATGTTCACCGGCCGTATCGGAGATCCGGCCCGATATGTATCAGCCGATGATTTGCCTGGTCCTCCAGGGGGCCAAAGAAATTCTGCATGGCGAAAGGGCCGTTCGTTTCGATGCGGGCATGACGGCGATAGTCTCGCACGAATTGATCACAGGCGCGCGAATTGTCGAAGCCAGCGCCGATAGGCCCTATGTGGCTCTTGCCTGCCGGATCGATCTGGAGATTTTGCGCGCGCTTCAGGGCGAGATTGAGCCGGGTATGATTGCGGCGGCGCGAAGCGAAGCCGTGGCCACCGGCAGGGCCGATGCGGGCGTGACCGATGCCATGACACGGCTGCTCGATCTGCGCGACAAGCCGCTCGAACGACGCGTTCTGGAGCCGATGATCCGCAAGGAACTGCATTTCCGTGTGCTTCTGACCCGTAATGGCGCGATGTTGCGCCAGCTGGCCCAGCCGGGCAGTCCGGCAAGCCGCATCGCAAAAGCGATCACCCATATCAAGCAGCACTGGAATGACCCGATCCGCACAGAAGAACTGGCGGATATTGCCGGAATGAGCCCTTCCAGCTTCCACGAACATTTCAAATCCGTCATGGCCACCACGCCGCTGCAATATCAAAAGGCGCTGCGGCTTCTGGAAGCGCGCCGCCAGTTGAGCGAGACCGCCGTGCCGGTTTCATCAGTTGCTTTTGCGGTCGGCTATGAAAGCCCGACGCAGTTCAGCCGCGATTATCGCCGCGCCTACGGCACCCCGCCCCGCGAAATGCGGGCGCGATAAGGGGTTAGTCTTCCGGCAAGGCCCGCACATAATCGATGAAGGCGCGCAATGGCTTCGGCATGACACGGCTGGAAAAATAGAGATGCGGCCCGTCAAAAGCTGGCCACCAGTCGGACAGCACCGGCACCAGTTCGCCACGCTGTTGATACGGTTCCAGCCAGTTGCGGAAACTGTAGATCAGGCCATGTCCCGCTACCGCCAGATTGAACGCGCCCCATACGCCGGTCGTACCGATGATCAGTCTCCCCCGCGGGTCGACCGTGATAATCTCGCCGCCTTTTTCGAATTCCCAATCGGTCAGTGCACCGCTGATAAAACGCATGCGGATACAATCATGCTCCAGCACGTCGGCTGGATGCTGCGGCATCCCTCGTTTCTCTATGTAGCTTGGTGCAGCCATCAGCGCACCCCATTGCTGACGAGGCCCGATGGGCACTGCGATCATATCCTGCGCCAGATGCTCGCCATAACGGATACCAGCGTCGCAGCCAACGGCATTGAAATCAATGAGCCGATCATCCACAACCACTTCGATCTGCACGTCGGGATGTTTGGCAAGAAAGCCGTCGATCAGCGGTGGCAGAATGTCATACATGACTGCGCCGGGCACATTCAGCTTCAGCCTGCCCCGCACCTCGTTCTGCGAACTGGCGGCTTCGTCAAGCGCAGCGCGGGCTTCGGCCATCACAGGGCCAAGCCGCTCCACAAGGGCGCTGCCCGCCTCCGTCAGATGAACGCTGCGCGTGGTGCGGATCAACAGCGGTACGCCTAGCCTCTCCTCCAGCCGCGAGACCGTCTCGCTGACCATGGATGCCGAAACGCCGAGCCAGCGCGCGGCATTGCGAAAGCCACCAGAACGGGCCACCGCCAGAAAGACCGAAACGTCATCAAGGGGAAGAAGCTGCCTATTGTTCGCCATGGCGAACAAGCTATCCGCTTCAAGCCCGGTTATCAATGCATATGCGATCAGTCATAGTCCGGGAAAAGGAGATTTCAGATGAGCAATCATTCTTCCGCCGCCCCTGCAACGAATATTCAAAGCAGCCCGGCAGCCGCAGCCGGTCGCTTCACCTTTCCCGGCACCTCGATTTCCGTCAACAGGATGGGCTATGGCGCGATGCAGCTTGCCGGGTCGCATGCGTTTGGAGAACCGCGCGATCCCGAAGAGGCCCTCGCCGTGCTGCGCGAAGCGCTGACGCTCGGCATCGACCACATCGACACCAGCGACTTCTACGGTCCTTATGTGACCAACCGGCTCATTCGCGAGGCGCTTTACCCCTACCCCGCCCAGCTGACGCTGGTGACCAAGATTGGTGCGTGGCGCGACGACAAGGGCAGCTGGATCTTGCAACGCGATGCGGATTTCCTGCGCCGGTCCGTCGAAGATAATCTCGAACGCCTCGGTATTGACCAGATCGCCATCGTCAATCTACGGATGGGTGGTCCGGACGATGATGTTGCTGCGCCCATGCAGGCCATGCGGCAGATGCAGGATGAAGGACTGCTCGGCCATATCGGCATCAGCAATATCGACGCAAAGCAACTCCAGACAGCGCGCGACATCGCCCCGATTGTCTGTGTGCAGAACCTCTATAATCTGGTGAACCGAACCGATGAGGCCATGATCGACCATCTGGCCGAGGACGGTATCCCTTACGTCCCCTTCTTCCCGCTGGGCGGCTTCAACCCGTTGCAGACAGACGAATTGAATCGGGTCGCGGACGAAATGGGCGAGACCCCGCAAAGCGTGGCTTTGGCCTGGCTGCTGCAACGCAGCCCGAATATTCTGCTGATCCCCGGCACATCGCGCAGAACCCATCTGCGCCAGAATATCGCCGCAGCTGCCTTGACGATCAGCCCCGAACACAAGGCCCGTCTGGGCGCCATAGCCGGTCTCGCCTGACAGCCGCTTAATCGTGACAGTGAACAGAATAAAACCGCCTCAAGGGCGGTTTTATTGCTAATGTTCTGGCTCAGATGCCCGGCTCTTCTTCGAGCAGGCCGGTCACGAAATCGAACAGGCCGGGGCGGCGGTCACGACGCAGGCGTTCCGCCTCGATGATCGCCTTGATCGCCGCAAAGGAGCGGTCGAGGTCTTCATTGATAACGATATAATCGTATTTCACCCATTTCTGGATTTCAAAACGGGCGTTCTGTAAGCGCGTCTCGATCACTTCGGGCGTGTCTTCCGCACGGCGATTGAGACGCTGCTGCAATTCGCGCATCGTCGGCGGCAGGATGAAGATCGACACCACATCGGCGGGCATCTTGGCCTGCAACTGGTCAGCGCCCTGCCAGTCGATGTCGAACAGCATATCCTGACCATCAGCCAGCGCAATCTCGGCGGTTTCGCGCAAAGTGCCGTAGAAATTGCCGTGCACTTCCGCCCATTCGATCAGTTCGTCATTGTCGCGCAGGCGTTCGAATTCGCGAATGGTCTTGAAGTGATAATGCACCCCTTCGATCTCGCTTGGACGGCGCTGGCGCGTCGTCACGCTGATCGACAGCGAAAGGTCCATCTTCTTGTCTTCCAGCAACAGCCGGGCAATGGTGGATTTTCCAGCGCCCGATGGCGACGAGATCACCACCATCAAGCCTCTGCGCGCGACGCCATTTTCAACTGAAGAGATGGCCATGTACTGTTACTCCAGATTCTGTACTTGTTCGCGAAACTGATCAACGACCGCTTTCAGTTCCAGCCCGATGGCCGTGATCGACGCCGCGTTCGACTTGGAACACAGTGTATTCGCTTCACGATTAAATTCCTGTGAAAGAAAATCGAGCTTGCGCCCGACAGGCCCGCCGTCGGCGAGCAATTTATGTGCGGAGGCGACATGGGTGTCGAGCCGGTCCAGCTCTTCCTGAATATCCGCCTTGGTCGCAAGGAAAGCCGCTTCCTGATAAAGCCGGGCCTCATCCAGATCGCGCGGGCCATCGAGCAGAAGCGCAACCTGCGCAGCGAGCCGCGCCTTGATGGCGTCCGTGCTCCGCGACGGGTCCTGACGCGCCGCGTCTGTCAGACGGCCGATTGTATCGACATGGCCGGACAGGATCGTGAAAAGCGCCTTGCCTTCCTGCGCCCGCGCCTCGGCAATGGCTTTCAGCGCGCCTTCGAAGGCCGCCACGATGGCCGCTTCCAGTTCGGTGCGCGCATCGTCATCTTCCGCAACCTGTGCCTGATCGATCATCCCGCGCAGCGACAGAACACCATCGACACTCGCAGGCGCCAGACCGTACTTTTCCTGCAATTCGGCGCCAAGTTTCAGCACCTCGGCCAGCATGGCGTGATTGATGACGAAACTGGCCTGCTCGTCGGCACGCTCGACACTCAGGCTCGCCTGAAAATTACCGCGGGAGAAATGGCGCGCCAGCATGGACCGCACCGGGTGCTCGGCGGCTTCCAGCCCTTGCGGCAGACGCAGGCGCAGATCAAGCCCCTTGCCGTTGACCGAGCGCACTTCCCAAACGATGCGCGCCTCACCATTGGCACCGTCGTGCTGCGCGGCGTAGCGCGCAAATCCGGTCATGCTCTGGAGCGCCATGCGTCCGTACCCCTCAACTGTGCACAGGGGCGACTGGCCTGCCCATGCATCGAAACTCACTCAAAGCGCCTCGCCTCACCACGCGAAAACACCGTACTCAATCAAACATACAGAGCCGGCGCTATTCAGCAACCGGCTCTGAAAAATTCGCACAGATACGTTTCAGCAGCTTTTTACTGCCCCGCGCTCTGACCGTTGCTCTGGCCTGTGTTCTGGCCGCTTGCGCCAGTACCAGTGCTGTTCTGCTGTTCCACATTGCGCCACTTGCGAACATTGGCGTTGTGTTCCTGCAAAGTCTTCGAGAAGACGTGCCCGCCAGTGCCATCCGCCACGAAATACAGGTCTTCCGTGTCGAGCGGATTGGCGACCGCCTCAAGTGCCGCTTTGCCCGGATTGGCAATCGGCGTCGGCGGCAAGCCATTGATGACATAGGTGTTGTAAGGCGTTGGCTTTTCGATATCCGACTTGAAGATCGGACGGTCGGACGGTTTGCCCGCGCCGCCGAACAGGCCGTAGATAATCGTCGGGTCCGACTGCAGACGCATGTTCTTGTTCAGACGATTGACGAAGACCGACGCAACGTGCGGACGCTCCGATGCGATGCCCGTTTCCTTCTCGACAATGGAAGCCAGCGTCACGAACTCATTGCGGTCCTTGACCGGCAGGTCTGGTCCGCGCTTCGCCCATATATCGTCAACCAGCTTCTTCTGCGAAGCGACCATGCGGTCGATGATTTCCGAGCGCGAGGTGCCGCGCGTGAAATGCAGCGTGTCGGTGAACAGCGAACCTTCCGGCGGAAAATCCTTCGGCATATCGCCCACCAGAATGGGGTCGGCGGAAATACGGTCGAAAATCTGCTTGACGGTCAGCCCTTCCGGCACCGTCAGCGGATACATGATCGACTTGCCGCTGATGAGAATATTCATCACGTCGCGCATGGTTGCGCCTGCCGGAATGGCGTATTCACCGGCTTTGAGGTCGTTCTCATGACCATAGGCGCGGATGCCGAACCGGAAAATACGTCCATCGCTGATGATGTCGCGGGCTTCGAGGCTGTTCGTCACTTCGGAAATGCCAGCGCCGCGCTTGACCAGGAAAGTCGTGGCGTCCGTCAGCGGTCCCGGACCGTCGAACTGCATCTTGCCGAAATAGAACAGCGCCGATGCACCCAGCAATGCCAGCACGACCAGCGACAGCATGAAATTCATGAACACGACGATCTGGCTGCGCGCATGGCGCGAGCGCTTGCGCGGCGGCGGTGTGCCCGGTTCGGGGCGCAGGGCTTCGGACGCGGATTTGGGAACAAACGGCTTTGCCGCCGCAGTCGCTTCCGACGGCGTTTCGGCCCTTGCAGCCTTCGCTTGCTCTTCGGCAGAGTTGTTTCCGGGTTGCTCCCCGGGCTTTACCTCTGAATTCACTCCATCACCTCGGTCCTGTAGCCTTGACTGACGGCGCCACAACGATGCGTCACCTATCTGTCCCGAGCGGCTCTCCGCAATTCATGCCTTCGAAGCTTTGAAGCATCGGAGACAGGCTTACCCTAACCGCTGTTGCAGATTTTAAATATCGCATCCGGTTATATTTTGGCAAAAACGCGGAGAAATCCCCGCGTTTTTATTTAATCCTATTAGATTTTGACTTTCCGGCTGGAAAAGCTGGTCAGGAATAGCGACGCAGCACCAGCGAAGCGTTGGTTCCGCCGAATCCGAAGGAGTTCGACAGAGCCACGTCGATTTTGCGTTCGTGTGCCTTGTGCGGCACCAGATCGATCTTGGTCTGAACCGCCGGATTGTCGAGATTGAGCGTCGCAGGCGCAACATTGTCACGAATGGCCAGCGTCGAGAAAATCGCTTCGGCAGCACCGGCAGCACCCAGAAGATGGCCGATGGACGACTTGGTCGAAGACATGGAAATCTTCGAAACCGCATCGCCGACCACGCGCTCGACAGCGCCCAGCTCGATCGTATCAGCCATGGTCGATGTGCCATGCGCGTTGATGTAATCGATCTGATCCGGCGTGATTTCAGCGCGCTTGAGAGCTGCAACCATGCAGCGCTCGGCGCCTTCGCCGCTCTCGGTCGGAGCCGTGATGTGATAGGCATCGCCCGACAGGCCGTAACCGATCACTTCGGCATAGATCTTCGCGCCACGCGCCAACGCGTGTTCAAGCTCTTCCAGAACCACAACGCCAGCACCTTCGCCCATGACGAAACCATCGCGGTCATCGTCATAAGGACGCGACGCGGCGGTCGGATCGTCGTTGCGCTTGGTGGAAAGCGCCTTGCAGGCTGCAAAGCCCGCGAGCGAAATGCGGCTGACCGGCGATTCCGTGCCACCGGCAACCATCACATCGGCATCGCCGAAAGCGATCAAACGTGCCGCATCGCCAATGGCGTGCGTGCCCGTTGCGCAGGCGGTGACGACCGAATGGTTCGGGCCGCGCAGATTGTGCTTGATCGATACATGGCCGGAAGCCAGATTGATCAGACGTCCGGGAATGAAGAACGGGGAAATACGGCGTGGGCCCTTGTCGCGCAGCGTGTAGCCTGCTTCGACGATGCCTTCGATGCCGCCAATGCCGGAACCGATCAGAACACCGGTGCGCACCTGATCTTCATCGCTCTCGGGATGCCAGTTCGCGTCATCCAGCGCCTGATCGGCAGCGCCGACGGCATAGACGATGAACGGATCGACCTTGCGCTGTTCCTTGGGCTCCATATGGAGGTCGGCATTGAACGTGCCGTTGGTACCGTCGCCTACCGGAATGCGGCAGGCAATCTGGCAAGCCAGATCGTCAACCTCGAATTCCGTGATGCGGCGAGCCCCGCTTTCGCCAGCCAGAAGCCGCTTCCAGGACTCTTCCACACCGCTTGCAAGCGGTGACACCAGACCGAGACCGGTGATGACGACACGCCTCATATCCACCCCTTAAAACTGTTATGTCACGAGCATCGACCCGCAGGCTTTCACCGGCAGATGCAATGTCCGGGCCTGATATAAGGGATGATGCTCCAATCGTTAAATCGGAGTCTGCCGCAGGAGCCAGTCGAAACTTGGACGACACTTGGCATCCCGGCAAATTCACTTAATTGCCGAAAACGGCCCGCGCAGACATGTCCACAGGACTGCTCTGTACGTTGTAGCTGCTGGCATTCCCGGACGCGAGCGGCCTCTTTGCAAAGGCGCCGCATCCGGCAATGTCAGACTATAGCTCAGAATACAGGCAGGGCCGGGATCCGAAGAGCCCAGCCCTCAACTCTGTTCTGATTAGGCAGAAGCCTTGTCGATGAACTTCACGGCGTCGCCGACCGTGAGGATCGTTTCTGCAGCGTCGTCAGGAATTTCAACGCCGAATTCTTCTTCGAAAGCCATGACCAGCTCGACGGTGTCGAGGCTGTCTGCGCCGAGATCATCAATGAAGCTTGCGCCTTCCGTGACCTTGTCGGCATCTACGCCCAGATGTTCAACAACGATTTTCTTGACGCGCTCTGCGGTATCGCTCATGTCGGAACCTCGACCTGTGTGTTTGTTGCTCTGCCTTGGTTAGCGGCATGCAGGATTGTAATCAAGTTATAAGATGCCTGTCAGCTTCAAGCGATGTCGCCCGGACAGCCATCCTGTGGATATTCCTTTCGGAACAGGATCGCGGCATTTCCATTAGAAACACCGCAACTCTCGATGGGCGCATTACCATGCTTCTTGGGCGAGGCAAAGCGCCTTTTCCTGTCACGCCCCCAGTATTAAGGTATTTTATACCATAATTCAGGGGGGTGAAGGGGATCAGATCATGGCCATGCCGCCATTGATGTGCAGCGTCTGGCCCGTCACGTAACCAGCCTGATCGCTGGCCAGATAGACCACAGCAGCGGCGATATCCGCGCCCACGCCCATGCGCTTCATGGGAATATTGGCCATGATCGCTTCTTTCTGCTTGTCGTTCAGCTTGTCGGTCATGGCCGATTCGATGAAGCCGGGCGCAATGCAGTTCACCGTCACATTGCGGCTTGCGATTTCCTGCGCCAGCGACTTGGAGAAGCCGATAAGGCCTGCCTTCGATGCACAATAATTCGCCTGACCCGGGTTTCCGGTCACGCCAACGATGGAGGTGATGTTGATGATGCGGCCATTGCGGCGGCGCATCATCGGATGGGTCAGCTCACGCGTCAGGTTGAAGACCGAGGTGAGATTGACGTTGAGAACGGCATCCCAGTCTTCATCGCTCATGCGCACGAACAGACCGTCGCGGGTGATACCGGCATTGTTGACCAGAATATCGACGCCGCCCAGCTCTTCTTCAGCCTTCTGGCCGAGCGCCTTGACGGCTTCACGGTCCGACAGATTGGCCGGGAAGATGAAAGTACGGTCGCCGAGTTCGGCAGCCAGTTCCTTCAGCTTTTCTTCGCGCGTGCCATGCAGGCCGACAATGGCGCCCTGTGCATGGAGCGCGCGAGCAATCGCTTCACCCAGACCGCCGGTCGCACCGGTTACGAGAGCCTTGCGGCCAGTCAGATCAAACATGCGAAATCCCTTTTAAGCGTTGAGTGCAGCTATTGCCGCTTCGATTTCTTCAGCCGAACCAACGGCAGCGCCGGACACATCCTTGGAGATGCGGCGCGCCAGACCGGTCAGAACCTTGCCCGAACCTACTTCATAAAGCGAAGTCACGCCATTGGCGGCAAACCATTCCACGGTCTCGCGCCAGCGCACCTGACCCGTCACCTGCTCGACCAGCAGATCGGCAATTTCGTTGGCGTCCGTCACCGGCGCTGCACGCACATTGGCGATAAGCGGCACAACCGGATTGTGCTTTTCGACGCTGGCCAGCGCTTCGCGCATTGCTTCGGCGGCAGGTGCCATCAGGGTCGAATGGAAGGGTGCGGAAACCGGCAGCATGATGGCGCGCTTTGCGCCCTTCTCGGACGCAAGCGAAGCCGCCAGCTCGACCGCAGCCTTGGAACCCGAAATCACCAGCTGGCCGCCGCCATTGTCATTGGCGATCTGAACAGAACCGGAAGCCTTGGCTTCCGCGCAGATCGCTTCCACGTCGCCATGTTCCAGACCGATGATGGCCGCCATCGCGCCTTCGCCAACCGGAACAGCCTTCTGCATCGCGTTGCCGCGAATGCGCAGGAGGCGCGCCGTGTCGGCAAGCGAGAACGTGCCGGCAGCACAAAGCGCCGAATATTCGCCCAGCGAGTGACCGGCCACGTAGGAAACCTTTTCCTTCAGCGAGAAGCCACGCGATTCCATGACGCGCAGGACGGCCATCGACACAGCCATCAGCGCGGGCTGCGCATTGGCGGTGAGCGTCAGAACATCTTCCGGGCCTTCGAACATGGTGGCGGACAGCTTTTCGCCGAGCGCTGCGTCCACTTCGTCAAAGACGGCGCGCGCTTCCGCGAACTGTTCGGCCAGGGCCTTGCCCATGCCTACCGCCTGGCTGCCCTGTCCGGGAAAGGTAAATGCTACCGCCATTGATGCCTCATTCTGGTTTTAAGCATATGATAATGTCGAAACCGGTATCCGTTTTCGCCGACATGCCCTGCAATTAATGCACAATTTGGCGCGATGTGCCTTAGCCTTGGGCGAAAAGTCAAGCATTTGTCGGTTTTTCGGGGATATCGCGCTTGCAAACAAGGGGAAAAACACGTAATAGCCGCCCGTTCATTGCTCGGCACCAGCTGGGGGCTGAACGGAGGGCCGGATGTTTTGTGAAATTAATGTCACAGGCGTTCGTGGAAGTCATAAGCGCTTCTGCCTCCCGTGTCTCCGCTCTCGACCGTCTCAAGTACGCGTCCTTTCTTCACCGGTTTTCCGGCAAAAGAGAAGTCGCAGGGGCTTAGCCGCTGGTGTCGGCGTGATATAACGAAGAAAGGCAAAGCCAATGGCTCTTTATGAACATGTGCTTCTTGCCCGCCAGGACATTTCCCAGCAGCAGGTCGACGCTCTCGTCGAACAGTACAAGGGTGTCCTCGAAGCTAATGGCGGCAAGGTCGGTAAGGTTGAAGCTTGGGGTCTGCGTCCCCTCACCTACCGTATCAACAAGAACCGTAAGGCGTATTATACGCTTCTGAACATCGACGCTCCGGCTGCTGCCGTTGCTGAAATGGAACGTCAGATGCGTATCAATGAAGACGTCCTGCGCTTCATGACCATTCGCGTTGAAGAACACGAAGAAGGCCAGTCGGCTATGCTGACCCGCCGTGACGACCGTCGCGAGCGTGATGGTGATGACCGTCCGCGCCGCCGTGAAGGTGGTTTCGACCGCGGTGATCGTGGCGATCGCGGTGATCGCGGCCCACGTCGCCCACGCGACAACGAAGCTGGTGAAGGAGCATAATCATGGTTGATATCAATCAGATCCCGACCCGCCGTCCTTTCCATCGCCGTCGCAAGACGTGCCCGTTCTCCGGCGCAAACGCACCGAAGATCGACTACAAGGACATCAAGCTTCTGCAGCGTTACATTTCCGAACGCGGCAAGATCGTTCCTTCCCGTATTACGGCTGTCAGCCAGAAGAAGCAGCGTGAACTCGCCAAGGCGATCAAGCGCGCTCGTTTCCTCGGCCTGCTGCCTTACGTTGTGAAGTAAGACTTCTTCGGGAGGCATTCTCATCAGAGTTTGCCTCCCGAACCCTTTCCTCCATCGCGATGGGCGCGACGGAGTGTATTAAAAACCCAAGTTGAGACGCAGCCCTCGTGCCGTCTCTAACTGCAAAACCGGAATAGCCGGAGCAGGACAGCGAGACTGATGAAATTCAACGGAACCATAGTTGGTGTCGGCATATTGGCGGGGCTTGCCTCGGCATTGATGTCGTCCGGCGTCATTGTCCAGTCGGGCATGGCGATGGTTCTGTATTTCCTGACACCGCTTCCCATTTTCGTTGCAGCACTTGGCTGGGGTTCCACCGCCGGTATCGTTGCAGCAGCCGTCGCAACTATCGCCGTCGGCGTCTTTGCCGTTCCGATGGCTGCCCTCCTGATGGCGCTGACGAGCTATATCCCTGCGGCCATCGGCGCTTATCTGTCCGGCCTTGCGCGACCTGCCGAAGAACTGGGCGGACCGAAGGACGTGATGGTCTGGTATCCGCTGTCGGATATTATATTCCGCCTCGCCTTGATGGTTGCGGTCTCCTTTGTCGTCATCGGCGCAATTCTCGGCTTCGGCCCGGATATGGCGCGGGAACTGGCCAATGCGGTTATCGACCGCGTTGCGGAAGCCGACCCGCAATTCACCGCCAGCGATGAAATGCGCAACACGATGTCGGCGCTGCTGATGTTCGCCCTTCCGGCGATCCAGCCTGCCACCTGCCTCGCCATTCTGGTCGGCAATCTCTATCTGGCGCTGCGCCTGACCGCCATGTCGGGCCGTCTGCGCCGTCCGCGTGACGATTGGCCCGCAACGCTGCGTATGCCGCGCCCGGCGCTGATCGTTTTCGCAATCGCGCTTGCAGTCGCCTTCTTCTCCGGCGGCGCCGGTCTGGTGGCGACCGTGGTGGTGGGCGCACTCGGCGCAGGCTTCATGATGGCAGGTCTCGCCATCATGCATATGCGCACACGCGGCAAGGTATGGCGCCCGGTGGCGCTGTGGTTTGCCTATCTTGCGATCATTCTCTTCGCATTCCTGCTCTTCGTCTTCATGGTGGTCGGCCTTTTCGATACGTCGCGCGGCGCGCCGATCTCGAAAATTCCGGGCAGCGACAAGAGCACCGATAAACAACCGTAACCCGAATCAAACACTCGAAAGGAAACTCCAATGGAAGTCATTCTTCTGGAACGCATTGGCCGCCTCGGCCAGATGGGCGAAACCGTCAAGGTCAAGGACGGCTATGCCCGTAACTTCCTGCTCCCGCAGGGCAAGGCTCTTCGTGCCAACGAAGCCAACAAGAAGAAGTTCGAAGGCCAGCGCGCTCAGCTCGAAGCCCAGAACCTGGAACGCAAGAACGAAGCAAGCGCCGTTGCTGAAAAGCTCAGCGGCCAGAGCTTCATCGTTGTGCGTTCGGCTGGTGAAACCGGCCAGCTCTACGGTTCGGTTTCGACCCGCGACATCGCCGACATTATCACGGCAAACGGCTTCACCCTGCACCGCAACCAGGTTGAACTGAACCATCCGATCAAGACGATCGGCCTGCACGAAGTTTCGATTTCGCTGCATCCGGAAGTTCAGGTTGAAGTGACCGTCAACATCGCTCGTTCGAACGAAGAAGCTGAACGTCAGGCAAAGGGTGAAGACCTCACCTCGATCGAAGCCATCTACGGCATCGAAGAAGCTCCGCTTGCCGAAGAAATCTTCGACGAAGACGAAGAAGCTGAAGACCAGGCTTAATTAGCCACCTATTATCTCCGGAATGCCAGCTTTGTCAGCAGGCGTTCCAATGGTGGTAAACTTTAAATGATCATGCCCGGCGGCCTCCGCCGGGCATTTTCTCTTTCCAGAACGGGAAAACTGCCTATTCTTCTCCTTGGTAATGTATTGGAGAGGGTGCAGACGGAAACGTCCGCGTTGCTTAAGACAGCGTTCCCAAGGCCGGTAGACCTGATGGATCACTGCCTGAAAATCTAATGACAGTGTGGCTCTGACAGAGGATACACAAGCCGCCTGCCATGCAACCGCATGGATGCTACGCCTGCCTCATCCATAAAAGGAGATGGGGCCGATGTATGGAATGATGCGTACTGTTCTTTCGCATATGATTAAAACCGGCGATCTGACGGTCACCGATTCTAGTGGTGCGCGTTCGCAGTATGGCGACAAGACCGGTGTGCCGGTTCATATACACTTCAAGACAAAGCACGCCGAGCGCGCCGTAGCGCTCGACCCCGAACTGAAGCTCGCCGAATGTTTCATGGACGGCGAGATCGACTTTCTGGAAGGTGATATCTACACGCTGCTCCAGATCGTGTTCGAAAATACCGGGCCGACAGTGGCGATAGAGCCGTGGATGAAGGCGTTGGCAAAGCTGCGCATTCTGTTCCGCCGCTTCCAGCAGATGAACACGATTGCGCGTTCGTCTGACAATATCAAAAGCCATTACGACCTGTCCGGCGAGCTTTACGACCTGTTTCTCGATCCGGACAAGCAATATTCCTGCGCCTATTTCGAAACACCAAATGCAACGCTTGCCGAAGCGCAACTCGCCAAGAAGCGCCATATCGCAGCGAAATTGCTGGTGAAGGAAGGCCACAAGGTGCTCGATATCGGCTGCGGCTGGGGCGGCATGGGCCTTTATCTCGCCCGCCACCTCAAGGCCAATGTGACCGGTGTGACCTTGTCGGAAGAACAGCACGGCATTGCCAATCAGCGAGCCACGGATGAAGGGCTTTCGGATCGCGCCAAGTTCGAACTGACTGACTATCGCAACATCGATGACAAGTTCGACCGGCTGGTTTCAGTCGGTATGTTCGAGCATGTCGGTGTCGGCCATTTTGCGGAATATTTCCAGCATGTGGCGCGACTGATGAAGCCGGACGGCGTGTTCCTGCTGCATGCCATCGGGCGTGCCGACGGGCCGGGCGCGACCAATCCGTTCATCCGCAAATACATCTTCCCGGGCGGTTATATCCCTGCTTTGTCGGAAGTACTGCCGCATATCGAAAAGGCCGGACTCTATGTCACCGACATCGAAATCCTGCGGCTGCATTATGCGGAAACGCTCAAAGCCTGGCGTGAGGCCTTCATGGCCAATCGTGAGCGGGCCAAGGCACTTTATGACGAACGCTTCTGCCGCATGTGGGAGTTTTATCTTGCCGCATCGGAAAGCGCGTTCCGCTGGCAGAACATGATGGTGTTCCACATCCAGATTGCGCACCGGCAGGAATCGGTTCCGCTGACGCGCAACTATATCGAAGCGGAAGAAAAGCGCCTGAAGCGGCTCGACAGCGCACCAAGGGGGGCCAATAGCGAGGCCCGCGCCGTCAAGAAAAGCATGAATGCCTGATCCGGCAAGCGCCGGTTCACGTTATCAAAAAGGGCTGCCGTCTCCGGCAGCCCTTTTTACGTTACTCGCCCTTCGCCACTCCGGCCTCCCACTTGTCCCAATGGGCGACGATATCATCGACCAGCGGCGAACCGACCAGATAGATGCTCTGCACCGTCTCTGCGAAACCGCCTGCCGTCTGACCCGGCGCCGGATCGAGGTGCTGCAAGGTGGTTTCATTCGGGTTGCCCTGATCGAAATTCACCGCGCCGCGCAGGCTGGCAATACGATCCGTGCCGAACTGACGCTTGATGACCAGCGTGATCGCAGCCGCTTCCATTTCGGTCACGAGATAATCATCGGCACCGTAAAGATGCGCGATGTATTGCGCTTCTTTCGACAGGCCCGGGCCATGAAAGAACGTATCGCCAGTCATATGCGTGCCGGTCTTCAGCGACGGCTTGGCCTGCGCGGCCTTGTCCGGATACCGCATGCGGTAGTTCTGGGCTGCCTGCGAATCGCGCAGCTCCACCTTCGAGCCAAGGCGCACGGCAGCCGCGATCAGATCGGGGTTGAGCTTGAAGACGCGATAGTCCTCATAGCCCTTGCGCGGCATGAAAACCGGTTCGCCGGGTTTGCCTTCTTCCGGCGCCCAGCGATGGCCGAGATCGTAATCGACCAGCCATGTCGCCCAACTGACATCGCCGATGGTGCCGAGCGATGGCGGCGTGCCGCCAACACCCGACAGAATGTAATAGCTCTTCGAGAAGTCGAAGGCCGGATCGAGCAGAATCGCCTGCATGCTGGAGGATGAATTGACCTTGCCCATGCCCAGCACCGAGCCGCAGACACCGTCATCATTACAATAGACCGGCTTCAGCGTGCCTTTCACTTCGATGGGCTTGGCGTCTTTCCAATAGCGCTCATACCACCATTGAAACTCGCCAGCGCGGTCACCGCTGTTCTGCCCGATCTCGAACATGGCTGCGATGAAGACCTTGACCTTGATCGGTTCAGCCGCAGCAGCCGGTGCCGTAAACGAAGCGAGATAGGCCAGGCAGGAAAGCCCGGCCGCGATCAGACGATGCCGCATGAATGAACCTTGCGTGAGGAGCCCGCCGCCGGAATCACACATGATCCGGGGTAGATGAATTTTGATGATCCGATACAGAGTAATATCCACCGTTCATCACGGCAACGCCCGTCAAGAACATAGCGTCCATGCGCAGGCGCAAACTGTGAATCAGTGTGAATCATGGTATAGCTTATCCCTTCCAGCAGGAATCATCCGAAGCCGCGTTGCGTTTGGCATCACATGACGGTTAGCTGGCAGCATCAGGGACAGGATCAAGAATCATGGCGGAAGCGGCGGTACGCAAACTCGAGGATGTGCGCGATCAGAAAGACGCACTCTATCGGGAAGCACCACACAATATCGAAGCGGAACAGGCATTGCTGGGTGCAATCCTGATCAACAACGATGCCTTTTACCGCATATCGGACTTCCTGAAGCCGACCCATTTCTTCGAGCCGCTGCATCGCCGTATTTACGAGATCACCACCGATCTCATCCGCGTCGGCAAGATGGCCAATCCGGTCACGATGAAGACCTTCCTGCCTGACGGCAAGGTGGGCGATCTTTCCATATTCCAATATGTCACGCGACTGGCCACCGAGGCCGTGACCGTCATCAATGCTGCGGATTATGGCCGCGCGATCTACGATCTGGCGACCCGCCGCGCGCTGATCGGGATCGGCGAGGACATGGTCAATGTCGCCTATGACGCAGCGGTCGACAACGCACCGCAGGAGCAGATCGAGGACGCCGAGCGCCGCCTGTTCGAACTGGCCGAAACCGGCCGTTATGATGGCGGTTTCCTGCCGTTCAAGGACGCCGTGACCACCGCCGTGGACATGGCCAATGCCGCTTTCATGCGCGATGGACACCTGTCCGGCGTGTCGACCGGCATTCATACGCTGGACGGCAAGATGGGCGGCTTGCAGCCTTCCGACTTGATCATCCTCGCCGGACGTCCGGGCATGGGTAAAACCTCGCTCGCCACCAATATCGCCTTCAACATCGCCAATTCCTATGAGCCGGACCAGCAGGCCGATGGAACGGTGAAAGCCAAGAATGGCGGCGTGGTCGGCTTCTTCTCGCTCGAAATGTCGGCAGAACAGCTCGCCACCCGTATTATTTCCGAGCAGACGGAAGTGTCGTCCTCGAAAATCCGTCGTGGTGATATCACCGAGACCGATTTCGAAAAGCTGGTCGCCTGCTCGCAGGTGATGCAGAAAATCCCGCTCTATATCGACCAGACCGGTGGTATTTCCATCGCGCAGCTGGCCGCCCGCGCCCGTCGTCTCAAGCGCCAGCGCGGCCTTGATGTTCTGGTGATCGACTACGTACAGCTGATGACCGGCTCGTCGAAGGCCTCGGCACAGAACCGCGTGCAGGAAATCACCGAAATCACCACCGGCCTGAAGGCGCTCGGCAAGGAACTGAATGTTCCGATCATCGCGCTTTCACAGCTCTCGCGTCAGGTGGAAAGCCGAGACGACAAGCGTCCGCAGCTCTCCGATCTTCGTGAATCGGGTTCGATCGAGCAGGACGCCGACGTGGTGCTGTTCGTGTTCCGCGAGGAATATTACGTCAAGAACCTTGAGCCGCGCGACGAGTTCGACCCGAAATACGAAGAATGGAAGCAGCATTTCGAAAAAGTGCGCGGCACTGCCGATGTCATCATCGCCAAGCAGCGTCACGGACCGACCGGAACGGTCAAGCTCGCCTTCCAGTCCGAATTCACGCGATTTGCAGATCTGGCCGAGGGTTCCTATCTTCCCGAACAGTATGAATAATATCTCTTCGAAAAGGGCGCGTCTCTGATGGCCAAGGCGCGCATTCAGTTCATCTGCCAGAATTGCGGCACAGTGCATACGCGCTGGGCGGGCAAGTGCGATTCCTGCGGCGAGTGGAACACGCTCGTCGAGGAAGGCACCAATAGCGGCATCGGCTCCGGTCCGGGCGCCATGTTGTCGAAGCGCAAGGGTCGCGCCGTGGCGCTGACCTCGCTTTCCGGTGACATTGAAGATGCCCCGCGCATTATTTCCGGCATCAGCGAACTCGACCGGGTGACTGGCGGCGGTTTCGTGCGCGGTTCGGCGCTGCTGATTGGCGGCGATCCCGGCATCGGCAAATCCACACTTCTGACGCAGGCGGCAGCAGCCCTTGCCAATCGCGGCCACCGCATCGTCTATGTTTCGGGCGAAGAAGCCGTCGCACAGATCCGCCTGCGCGCGCAGCGTCTCGGCGTCGCCACATCCGCAGTAGAACTTGCTGCCGAAACCAATGTCGAAGACATCATCGCCACCATTTCCGATGGCAAACGCCCCGATCTGGTCATCATCGATTCGATCCAGACCTTGTGGACCGATATGGCGGATTCAGCACCCGGCACGGTTACGCAGGTGCGATCCTCGGCGCAAGCGATGATCCGTTACGCCAAGCAGACAGGCGCTGCGGTGGTGCTGGTCGGCCACGTCACCAAGGACGGCCAGATTGCCGGCCCGCGCGTGGTCGAGCACATGGTCGATGGCGTTCTCTATTTCGAAGGCGAAGGCGGGCATCATTACCGCATCTTGCGCACAGTGAAGAACCGCTTCGGCCCCACCGACGAAATCGGCGTTTTCGAAATGTCCGATGGCGGCTTGCGCGAAGTGTCCAATCCGTCCGAGCTTTTCCTTGGCGAACGCAACGAGAAAGCACCGGGAGCTGCGGTTTTCGCCGGTATGGAAGGCACGCGCCCGGTTCTGGTGGAAATTCAGGCCCTTGTCGCCCCCTCCTCTCTCGGCACGCCACGCCGCGCTGTCGTGGGCTGGGATGGCGGGCGTCTCGCCATGATCCTCGCCGTGCTGGAATCGCATTGCGGGGTGCGTTTTGGGCAGCATGACGTCTATCTGAATGTTGCGGGCGGCTACCGGATCAGCGAACCGGCTGCCGATATTGCCGTTGCTTCGGCGCTCGTTTCCTCGATGGCCGGTATTGCCCTTCCGCCAGATTGTGTTTATTTCGGCGAAATCAGCCTTTCCGGTGCTGTTCGTGCGGTGACGCATGCAGTACAGAGATTGAAGGAAGCGGAGAAACTCGGCTTCCGGCAGGCGGAAGTACCAAGCGGTAGCGGCGAACTCTGGAAAGATCGCAGCTTCCGTCTTATGGAAACAGCCGCCCTGCCCGACCTCGTTGCACGCATTGCAGCATCGGGTGCCGGAAAGAAGTAATAATCGGGAATGTGAAGCTGGAAGGTTCTGTCAACCTTCCAGTGGTAAGCTTCCGCGTCTTTGACTGCCCTGCGCACCGGAACGCTTGCGCGAAAAACTAAGGACAGGCCAGAATGCCCATAACCATGCTTGATGGAATTCTACTCGGGATAACGCTGGTATCAGCGGTTCTGGCGATGGTGCGCGGTTTTTCCCGCGAAGTACTGTCGCTCGTATCCTGGGCTGCGGCAGCAGCTGCCGCTTTCCTATTCTATAAGCCGGTGCTGCCCTACATAAAGCCCTATATCAACAACGAAACTCTTGCGATGATCGCCGCCATGGCTGCGGTTTTCCTCGTGGTGCTGATCATCGTTTCGCTGATCACCATGAAGATCGCGGATTTCATCATCGACAGCCGCATCGGCGCGCTCGACCGCACGCTGGGCTTCCTGTTCGGCGCCGCACGCGGTGTTCTGCTGATGGTCGTCGCCATGCTGTTCTTCAACTGGGCGGTGCCGGATAACCAGCCTGCCTGGATCACCAATGCGAAATCGAAGCCGATGCTCGATTCCTTCGGCGAACAGCTGCGCAATCTCCTGCCTGCCGACCCTGAATCGATGGTTGAAAAATTCAAGCCGCAGCGCAACGCACCGGCCACCGGCGATCAGGAAGAAGCACCTGTTCCGGATGACGCGCCAGCGCAGCAATAATCAGAATCTGATGTGAAAAATTGAAACCGGCTTGTGCCGGTTTCATCTGTTTTTGGCCCCAATGAAGGCCTATATGATCAGCTTAACTGACGCGGGTTCAAGGGATCGCTTTCAAAACAGCGTCCTTTCATGTAAATGTTGTTTTTAACAACCCGCAATCGAAAGGCCTTGCGGACAATGTTCCAACAATCGCATGATGAGACTTCCTTTATGCTGGATGACGACACCCTGCATGAAGAGTGTGGTGTATTCGGCATTTTGGGTCATGAGGACGCCGCGGCGCTGACAGCGCTCGGTCTGCACGCCCTTCAGCATCGCGGACAGGAAGCCGCCGGTATTGTGTCCTATCACAATCGCCGCTTCCACTCTGAACGCCATATGGGCCTCGTTGGCGACCATTTCACCGACGCCGCCACGCTGAACCGCCTGCCCGGCGACCGCGCCATCGGCCATGTGCGCTATTCCACGACCGGCGAAACGATCCTGCGCAATGTGCAGCCGCTTTTCGCAGAACTGGAAGTCGGCGGCATTGCGATTGCCCATAACGGCAATTTCACCAACGGCATCTCGCTGCGCAAACAGCTCATCGCTTCAGGCGCGATCTTTCAGGCGACTTCCGACACGGAAGTCGTTTTGCATATGATCGCCCGTTCGCGTTTCGCCTCGTCTTCCGACCGTTTCGTGGATGCGATCCGTCAGGTTGAAGGCGGCTACGCCATGCTGGCGCTGACCCGCACCAAGCTGATCGCCGCGCGCGACAGCATCGGCATTCGTCCGCTCGTCATGGGCGAACTGGATGGCAAGCCGATCTTCTGTTCGGAAACCTGCGCCCTCGACATCATTGGCGCGAAATACATTCGCGACGTTGAAAATGGCGAAGTGATCGTCTGCGAAATCCAGCAGGACGGCTCGATCACCACCCAGTGCATCAAGGCGGAAAACCCGCAGCCGGAACGTCTGTGCCTGTTCGAATATGTCTATTTCGCCCGTCCGGATTCGGTCGTCGGCGGACGCAGCGTCTATGTCGCGCGCAAGAATATGGGTATCGAACTGGCTGATGAGGCCGGTGTCGAAGCCGATGTCATCGTGCCGGTGCCCGATGGCGGCACGCCTGCGGCGCTCGGCTTTGCGCAGGCAAGCGGCATTCCGTTCGAATATGGCATCATCCGCAACCATTATGTCGGTCGCACTTTCATTGAGCCGACCCAGCAGATTCGCGCTTTGGGCGTGAAGCTGAAGCATTCGGCCAATCGCGCGATGATCGAAGGCAAGCGTGTTGTTCTGGTGGATGATTCCATCGTGCGCGGCACCACCTCGGTCAAGATCGTGCAGATGATGCGCGATGCCGGCGCGAAGGAAGTGCATATGCGCGTGGCAAGCCCGATGATCTATCATCCGGATTTCTACGGCATCGACACGCCGCACGCCGACAAGCTTCTCGCCAACCAGCATGAAGATCTGGAATCCATGTGCCGTTACATCGGTGCGGATTCGCTGGCCTTCCTGTCTATCGACGGTCTCTACAAGGCGGTCGGCGGCAAGGCGCGTGATCCGAAGGCGCCTGCCTTCACCGATCACTACTTCACGGGCGATTACCCGACCCGCCTTCTCGATCAGGAAGGCGAAAGCAACATCCACACGCTGTCGCTGCTCGCCAGCAACGGCTAACGCACATTCGCGAACTGGGCGGCCTGCGGGCCGCTCCAATCCTTCACATAAAAAGTCATTGGGGACGGAATGACAATCGACCTTACGGGCCGGCTGGCCTTGGTAACGGGCGCATCGCGCGGCATCGGGTATTTTCTTTCACTGGAACTGGCGAAACGCGGCGCGCATGTGATCGCGGTTGCGCGGACCGTCGGCGGGCTTGAAGAGCTGGACGACGATATTCGCAAGCTCGGCGGCAATGCGACTTTGGTGCCGCTCGACATCACCGATATGGAAGCCATCGACCGTCTTGGCGGCTCGATCCACGAGCGCTGGGGCAAGCTTGATATCATGGTCGCCAATGCGGGCGTGCTGGGCACCATCTCGCCAATCGGTCATGTGGAAGCAAAGACCTTTGAAAAGGTCATGAATGTCAACGTGACGAGCGTCTGGCGTCTCATCCGCTCCACCGATCCGCTGCTGCGCCTTTCCGATGCCGGACGCGCCATTCTGCTGTCATCGGGCGTTGCACATAGCTGCCGCGCCTTCTGGGGGCCCTATGCGGCTTCCAAGGCAGCTGTCGAGGTCATGGCCCGCAGCTGGGCTGAAGAGACCAAGCAGATGGCTCTGAACGTCAACTCAGTCAATCCCGGAGCAACCCGCACGGCCATGCGCGCACAGGCGATGCCCGGCGAAGACCCGGACACCCTGCCGACACCGCAGGATGTGGCCGAAAAGATCGTCAAGCTTGCCGATCCGGCGCTCGACGTCACGGGCAAGCTGTTTGACGTGCGTCAGGACCGCTTCCTCGACTATCATATGCCGTCGTAATGCTTTTTAGCTGGCCTTGCTAATCTGCTGGGCCAGCGATACTTTACTGATATTAGCTCCCCTCGCCGCCTTGTCTTCGGCCTTTTTTAGCGGGCTTTTTCCCTCTCCCCTTCCAAAGAAATCTATCGTCACCGGCATGCGCCTTTCGCACGCCGCAACGCAATTTATTGTCTGGAGAACAGAATGGCTGACACCCATGCACGATTTCTTGTCATCAGCGGCGGTCCCGGATCGGGCAAGAGCACGCTGATCAATGCGCTCGAACAGCGAGGTTTTGCGCGCACCGTGGAAGCCGGGCGCGCCATCATTCAGGATCAGGTTGCCATAGGCGGCACGGCCCTACCCTGGGACGACCGCGCGCTCTTTGCCGAACTGATGTTGTCGTGGGAAATGCGGTCACATCGCTCGGCACAAGACCAAACAGAGCCGGTCTTCTTTGATCGCGGTGTGCCGGATGTGATCGGTTATCTTTCGCTCTGCAGCCTGCCGGTGCCTTCACATATGGAAGCGGCTGCGCAGCAGATTCGTTATAACAAAACGGTATTTCTCGCCCCGCCATGGCCGGAAATTTTCAGGCAGGATGCCGAACGCAAACAGGACTTCGATGAGGCTGTGCGAACATTCACAGCGATGGAGACAATCTATCGCCGGTTCGGATATGAAATCGCGCTCCTGCCGAAAACTTCGGTCGAGGAGCGCGTTGAGTTCATTCTGGAAAAACTGCCGTCACTTGTCTTCTGACGGTGACGGCTTTTCTTCTTCGCTATCGGTCGCCGGTTCTGCCGCCGCAGCGCGATCCGCTGCCTCGCGACGGTTCCATGCGGCAAGGCTGAACGGCAGGAAAGCCAGATAGACCAGAGCCGTCAGGCTCAGCGTCTGCCATGTGAAGCTCATCAGGAACGCCACATAAACAACCACGCAGAGGATCAGCGGCATAACGATATCGCGGCGCACGAGGCTGCCCGCCGATTTGCCGTTATAAACCGGCAGACGGCTGACCAGCAGGAACGCGATGGCCACGGTATAAATGGCAACGCCAAAGGCCAGCCCGCGCGAGGGCGTCAGGCCGAGAAAACCGAGATAGACCGGCAACAGCACCAGCATGGCGCCAGCGGGCGCGGGCACGCCGATGAAATAGTTGCTCTGCCAGGCGGGCCGGTTCGGGTCTTCCAGCATCACATTGAAGCGCGCCAGACGAAGGCAGCAGGCAATCGCATAGAGAAGACCGGCAATCCAGCCGAAGGAACGCGCCTGATCCAGCATGAATGCATAAAGCACCAGCGCGGGCGCAACGCCAAAATTGACGATATCGGCGAGGGAATCCATCTGCTCGCCGAATTTCGACGAGCCTTTCATCATGCGCGCAACACGACCGTCGATACCATCGAGAAATGCCGCGACCAGCACCATGGCGACGGCCAGCTCAAAGCGGTTTTCAAAGGCAAGACGAATGCCGGTCAGACCGGCACAAATGGCCAGAACCGTGATGAGGTTCGGAATAACGATACGCAGCGGTATCTGCGACAGCTTTGGGCCGCGGGATGAATCCACGCGGCCATTGGGCTCAAAAGGCGGAAAGGGTGTTCCCATGTTCTATGCAATCCGGACAACGGGTTCGCTGCGGTTGCTGCCGTAATCGGCAAGCACCGTTTCACCGGCAACAGCCGTCTGACCCACGGCAACGCGCACAGTCGCATCGGCTGGCAGGTAAACATCGACGCGCGAACCGAAGCGAATAAGGCCGAAACGCTCGCCAACCGACAAATCGTCGTTCTGGCTCGACCAGCACACGATGCGGCGCGCCACCAGACCGGCGATCTGCACCACGCCGACTTTGCCATGCGGGCTTTCGATCAGAACGCTGTTGCGTTCATTTTCGGTGCTGGCCTTGTCCAGTTCCGCATTGAGGAACTTGCCCGGGCGATGCTCGACCTTGACGATCTGACCGCGAACCGGCGAGCGGTTGATGTGCACGGAAAAGACATTCATGAACACGGAAACGCGCATCAGCGGCTCGAGGCCCAGATCAAGCTCTGCAGGCGGGATGGCCGGGCCGACGAAAGAGACCTTGCCGTCCGCCGGGCTGATGACGAGATCGTCGTCCATCGGCGTCACGCGTTCGGGATCGCGGTAGAAATAGATGCACCAGACCGTGAGCACCATGCCGATCCAGAAAAGCGGGTTCCACAACCAGCCAAGGATCAGCGAAACCACGAAAAAGCCCGCTATGAACGGATAGCCTTCCCGATGAATCGGCGCGAAAGTGTTGCGGATAGTGTCAGTCAGGCTCATCGCTTGTTCCTCGTATTTAGAGCGCATCCGATCTGGCTTCACCAGACCGGCGCTCTAAATCGTTGCTCGGGCCGCATTTGTGCGCAGCCAAATGTTCCCATTTGGCTGCAAAACGCTTTAGCCGTATGTAGCGCATGACTCCCGGAATCTCAAAATGCATTTCGCAATTTATGCACGACTGTCAGGTGGCGTGATCACTCCGCCGCAGGGGTTCCGCGCACAACCACGCCCATATCGTCGCTCTCGCGAACCTGACGCAGGCGTTCTTCGGCCTCGTCGGCCTCACGCTGACGATCCCACATCGAGGCATAAAGGCCCTTGTGCTTCAGAAGCTGGCGGTGAGTGCCGCGCTCGGCAATCAAACCGTCCTTGAGCACGATGATTTCATCCGCACCGATGACCGTCGAAAGACGGTGCGCGATAACCAGTGTCGTGCGGCCACGGCTGACAATATCCAGCGCTGACTGGATTTCCTGCTCAGTCGCCGTATCCAGCGCCGAGGTCGCTTCGTCAAGGATCAGAATCGGCGGCGCTTTCAGGATCGTGCGTGCGATCGCGACGCGCTGCTTTTCACCGCCTGAAAGCTTCAGACCGCGCTCGCCGACCATGGCCTTGTAGCCGTCCGGCAGATGCCGGATGAAACGAGAGATCTGCGCCATATCGGCTGCCTTCTCCACCTCTTTCTCGGTCGCATCGGTGCGGCCATAGCGAATATTATAGGCGATGGTGTCGTTGAACAGCACCGTATCCTGCGGCACCATGCCGATGACCTTGCGCAGGCTTTCCTGCGTCACGTCACGCACGTCCTGCCCGTCGATGGTCACCGAGCCCGACTGGATATCGTAGAAGCGGAACAGCAACCGCGAGATCGTGGACTTGCCAGCGCCCGAAGGCCCGACTATCGCCACCGTCTTGCCTGCTGGCACCTCGAAGCTGATGCCCTTGAGGATCGGACGGCTGGAATCATAGGCAAAGTGCACGTCATCAAAGCGGATCGCGCCCTTGTCGACCTGCACCGGCTTGGCGCCCGGCTTGTCGCTCACTTCCTGCTTCACATCGAGCAGGTCGAACATCTGTTCAATATCGGTCAGGCCCTGACGGATTTCGCGATAGATGAAGCCGATGAAGTTGAGTGGAATGGAAAGCTGCATCAGCAGCGCGTTGATGAAGACGAAGTCGCCGATGGATTGCGTTCCAGCGCGCACTTCCAGCGCCGACATGACCATGACAATCGCCATGCCCACGCCGAAGATCACGGCCTGACCGAAGTTCAACCAACCGAGCGAGGTCCAGGTCTGGGTTGCAGCCTTTTCATAACGCGCCATGGAGGCGTCGAAGCGCTGGGCTTCCATCGTCTCATTGCCGAAATACTTCACCGTTTCGAAGTTCAGCAGGGAGTCGATGGCCTTAGTGTTGGCGTCCGTATCGGAATCATTCATCTCGCGACGGATGTTGATGCGCCAGTCGCTCGCCTTGATGGTGAACCAGGTATAGAACACCACCGTCGCCGCCACGACGACCAGATAGGAAATGCCGTAGGAGACCGCGAAGATCACCGCCGTCATCGCAAATTCCAGAATGGTCGGCAGCGTGTTGAGAATGGTGAAGCGGACGATAGTTTCGATGCCCTTCGTGCCGCGCTCGATCACGCGCGACAGACCGCCCGTGCGCCGCTCCAGATGGAAGCGCAGCGAAAGCTGGTGCATGTGCACGAATGTGCGATAGGCAAGCTGACGCACTGCATATTGGCCGACACTGGCGAACAAGGCGTCGCGCAGCTGGTTGAGACCGGCCTGCACGATCCTCGATCCGTTATAGGCCACCACGAGCATGACCGCGCCGGTCAGGAACAGCGGCACATAGCCCGGCGCATGCAACTGTCCGTTCAGCGCGTTCGTCGCCCATTTGAAGAAATAGGGAACGAGAATGAGAACGATCTTCGAAATGACCAGATAGAACGTTGCCCAAACCACGCGCATGCGCAGGTCCGGCCTGTCCTCGGGCCACATATAGGGCCAGAGATTGCGCAGGGTCTTGAATGTTTCGCCGGATTCGGCAGAAACCGTTTTAGAGGAGCTCATCAGGCGTTCTTTCGGGTCAGATCATAACGTGCAACAACCACCGGCAAATGCGGCAAGGTGGGTGCGAATGGCATTGATTTGCTGCCAGTTGACGCTGTAGCGCGAAGACTGGCGTTCGGGTCGATAGTCGATCAGCCTTGCGGTCACGAGAACCTTCAAATGCTGGGAAACGGTGGATTGGGCGAGATCGAGCCTGCCGACAATGTCTTTGCAGCAGCAGGCGTCCTCAAGGATCAGCTGTCGTAAAATGGCGATACGCACGGGATGGCCCAGCGCAGCATAAATCCGCGCGGCATCCTCGTCGTCTTTCGCCATCGAGCCAAGATCGGCTGCGACCTGATCATTCATGGAAATCTTCATCGTATATCGACGATATACGATTATACCTTAAAGCACAAGATTTCGCGGCGGTTTTTCCAAAAAACGCCGCGAAAGTAAAAACAAGCTATCGTGATTATTGAGTAGAACTACAATTGCAAATTCGTCAGACCGTGGCGAAACGAGTGATTTTCGAGCACCGGAGTACAGGAAATTGCGCGTTGCAGACCGGCATCACGAAGAATGCAACTGTAGTGGTAGAACGAAACCTGATCAGTTCTGCGGTTACTGCGTCTGGCGCTGCACTTCCTCGTCGCCCAAAGGCTCCTTCGGCATGTGGAACACCTGCCCCGGCCAGATGAGATCGGGGTTTTTGATCTGCTCACGATTGGCAAGATAGATGGTCGTGTAGCGCGTGCCCTTGCCGTAAGCGCGCTTGGAGATCGTCCACAGATTGTCACCGCGGCGAATAATCACCGAACCGTCAACCTTCTGCAGCGCGGCATTGTCCGCGACGCCTGCTTCGGCCGGACCGCTGCTTGCGGGCGCGACTGCCGAAATATTGGCGCCAGCCTCACGACGGAACGGCACGCGCGCCGTGGCGATGACACGGTTTGCATTATCGAGAAGATCGGCGCGAATGATGTAATCGGCCACGGCAAGCGGCTGTTTGCTCTGCACAAGGAAACGGCCCTCCGGCGTAACGGCGCTGGAGCCGATCAGAATATCATTGGCATGGACGATCACGCGGTTTCCGCCCTTGGCATTGCCTGCCACGAAGATGGCGTCGCCTTCGATTTCCACTGCCTCGATGGCAATCGGAAGTTCTTCAGCAGGCTTGGCCTGCGAGGCCCCACCTTCGGCTGGCGTTGTTGCAGCACCCGTCGCACCGTCTGTCGGCTGCGCCGGTGCGGTTTCCGGCCTGGTGATCAGGCGGCTTGCTTCGCCCGGCTCTTCAACCAGCGCCAGAACCTGTCCACCCTTTGAATCCGGCACGGAGACAATGGCCGTCTGGGCCGATGTGGCAACCTTGTCCTGTCCCGAGGCGCGCAGCACGAGCTGATGATCGCCCGGCTTCAGCGGCTCGTCCAGCACCACGACGAAATCGCCATTGGGGCCTGCCTTGGCTTTACCCACGACACTTGAGCCAGCCACGACTTCCACATCCGAATTCGGCATGGCCTTGCCGGCAATCACCACGGAACCATCCGGCTCCACGCGCAAGACGTCGAAGATCGGCGTCTGGTGCTGTTGTTCCGGTTCAGCGGCGGCCTGATCGGCAGGGGCCATCGGCTTGTCGGCCTTTGGCGCAGCCTCGGCAGATTGCGCGGGCTTTGGTGCCTCTGTCTGAGGTGCTTGCGGCTGTGCAGCCTGCTGTTCGCCGCCGGAAGCAGCGGGCGCGGAAACACCAGCCTTTGGTGCTTCCGGCTCTGTCTTCTTTGCATTCCAGTAAAGGCCAAGCCCGACAATCACGGCCAGCAGGCCAGCGCCGAGCAATCCAAAGCTATTCTTCTGCATTTCGTTCCGAGACCCACGCCAGAGATTAGCGCGTTTCCAGTTAAAACGAAGACGTTGAAACCGCGCTATCTATTTTTTCTGCGCATTATCCAACGCAAAAGCGCTTCGCACTTTTGCTGGAAATGCTCATTAGAATGGGTTTATAGCTTTTGGCTTCCCCCCACAACAAATCTGCACTGAATTAGCGAAAGCTACGAGGGTTTTTCTTAGCTTGCTTATTGTTCTGCACAGTTTGTCGGCTTTTCCTGTTCAGGATCGTCCATGAGGTTGTAAAGACTGGCCTCCTGACCCTTTGTCCACCACACATAGACGCCGCCCGCATATTTTGCGCCGGAGCCTGAAAGCACGTTGGAAGCGATGACGGTTTCATCGTCCAGCTCAAGCTCGGCAAGCGAAATGTCACCGGCATTGTAATAGGTTACGGACACATCCTTTTCACCGCATTTATAAAGGACGGAATTGGTCGTTACAGCCGTATCGTCCGGCAGCTTGATGGTGATTTCAGCAGCCGATGCCGCAGAGGCGGTCAGGGAGAGCGCAAAAAGCGCGACGGACAATTTCATGGATGAAAACATTTTCAAATTCACTCCGATTTGATTTGAAATACAGGAGGTAGGATAGCCGCCGTCAATGTACAGGACATGAACGGATTTTGCGTCGCTGCGGCGTGACGCCCGACTTGACGCTCGCGCATCAAAAGCCCAAAAAAGCACTATGTCTGAGATTCGATCCATTTGCGTTTATTGCGGCTCTTCCATGGGCCAGAACCCCATCTATCGCGAAGCTGGCCTTGCCCTTGGCCGCTCCATCGCCGAGCATGGCCTGCGCCTTGTTTACGGCGGCGGTACAAGAGGCATCATGGGTGCGGTGTCGCAGGGTGTGATGGAAGCTGGCGGCGAAGTCACCGGCATCATCCCGACCTTCCTGCTCGACAAGGAAGCGAGCCTCGAAAAGGCGGAACAGCTGACAGAGCTGGTCGTCGTTGGTGATATGCACGAGCGCAAGCACCTGATGTTCCAGAAATCGGATGCGTTCGTCACGCTGCCCGGCGGCATCGGCACGGTCGAGGAAATCGTGGAGATGATGACCTGGGCGCAGCTCGGCAAGCATCGCAAGCCGATGGTCTTCGCCAATATCAACAAATTCTGGCAGCCCATGCTGTCGCTGCTCGACCATATGCGCGCGGAAGGCTTTCTCCATACCGCCCATCAGGTGCAGCCGCTGGTGATTGACAAGGCGGAAGACATTGTGCCCGCCATCCTCGCCGCCAATGGCAAACCGCGCGAAGGTGATCCGGAAATCATCGAGAAGATGTAAGCCCTGCTCTCGCAAGAGCGGCTTTCTTATCCGTTACGCACGAAACCATCTGTACCGCCGTACAGATGGTTTTTTGTTGTTTACGCGCCGCTGTCTCTCCGTCGCCACCCTTGCGGCGGGCCTGTCGCTATGGCACATTGAAAGAATATTCAACCATATGGTTGACTATTATCCTGAATGACGTATATTCAACCTTACGGGTGAATAATGAACGATGATGCTCTGTCACATATTCTCAAAGCCGTCGGAGACGTTACGCGACGGCATATCTTGACGCTCCTCGTACAGGAGGGCGCTTCAAGAGTGACCGCGCTCGCCGCTCATTTCGACATGTCGCTCAACTCTGTCTCCAAGCACATCAAGGTACTGGAGGAGGCAGGGCTGGTCACCCGCAAGACTTTGGGCCGCGAGCATTTCATTGCCGCCGAACTGGAACCGGTACGGGAAGTGGAAAACTGGTTCGCGGAACTGAAGTCTGTCTGGGAATTGCGCCTCACGGCGCTGGAGGATGTACTCGTTTCAAAGGAACAGGAAAATGAGTGAGCTTGAACTGACAGTCAATCGCAGGATCGCCGCTCCACGGGAGAAGGTTTTCAACGCATGGCTCTCGCCGTTGACGCTGGCGAAATTCATGCGCGCATCAAGCGACAGCACCGGTCCGTCCGATGTCAGCACGGATGCGGTGAAAGGCGGCCGCTTTTCTATTTTGATGCATATGGTCGACCGCGACGTGCCGCATTCCGGCACCTATTTGGAAATCGATCCGCATTCGCGTCTGGCATTCACGTGGAATTCGCCCCACTCACTGGATGACAGCGTGGTAACGATCGACCTGAAGGAAGTGGATCCGAACACCACCGACATCACACTGAAACAGGTCAAATTCCGCAGCCCCGAAGCGCGCGACGGCCACATCAAGGGCTGGAGCGTCATTCTGACGAATTTCGACGGACTGGCCAGCTGACCCTGCCGATAGAAATGAAAATGCCGGGCGCTCTGCCCGGCATTTTGTTCGTGCGGATAACATCACGATAGTAGCAGATACCCTGTCGGATCGGCTGGGCAGATACCGCCACCACATTGCAGCAACGTGGAAACGCCATTCGCGACCGTTAGAACCATGAACAATGCGATTGGCAGATAGACTGCAGTTTTCATTGTGAGAGCTGGCTGCACCTCACCGAACTGACGATCAAACAGCAGCATGATCGCCGCGCCGGTGATCATGAGCGCGGATATGATGAAGCCCCAAGTGTAAAAATGCAGATCGAGGAAGGCGTTACCATAAGCGCCCGTTCCGGGAACAATATGCAAGAGAACATGCCGGGCTGCGACAGATCCACTGATTGCAGCACCCAAAACGATCAATCCATAATGGCTGGGGCGCATGCCAGTCTTAAGATTCAGCACGAGACCGAACCCGGCCGCGATGATACCGGCGCGCTGCAAGATGCAAAGCGGGCATGGAATATTTCCTTGGACGATCTGATCTGCAAACGCGAACAAGAGCGTGAAACAAACGGCTGACAGCCCAATAATATTGAGCCAGATCGAATATTTTCTGGTCATGTTTGTCCGTATCACAATGCAATATTGATTGAATCCGTGGCATGCAGGCTGAACAAAGCCAAAATGCAGACGACACCACTGCCCCAGAATGCGAGCGCGATGGCCCGCCTTCGAAACCAGGTCGCAATCAGGCCAACAAAGAAGAGAAAAAAGGAAACGCTCATCATCGCAATATTCAGTTCTCAAAAATTTGTGGGAAAGGAATACGCATAGATTCGCATTCCACGGGAAGACCGTAGAACTAATGCAAATACGGTGTATTTTGAAAGCCGCAGAATAGAGGTCGCATAAAGCAACCCCTAAAAACTACTGATTACATTCTTGAGGAAATCGATCGGCGGTCAATCCGTTACTGGTCAAATACCAGCAGATAGGATTGCCACCTATTTCTTCACCAGCGTCACAACCGCTTCCACATGCGGAGACCACAAAAACTGGTCGATAGGTGTGACGCGCTGGATGCGGTAGCCGCCCTTCACCAGAATGGCGAGATCGCGGGCAAGCGTGACCGGATTGCACGATACGGCAACCACCTTTTCAACCTTGGACTTCGCCAGTTCCTGCGCCTGTTCTTCGGCACCTGCACGCGGCGGATCGAAGACAACGGCGTTGTATGGCAGCAATTCCTTCGGCATCAGCGGGCGGCGGAACAGGTCGCGCCGTTCGACGCTCACCGGCTTCAGGCCCTGCACATGGCGCACGCCACGGTCGAGCGCCGCCAGAGCAGCCGCATCGCTTTCGACCGCATGGACAGCACTTTTCTCCGCCATTCGGAGCGCAAAGGTGCCAACGCCGCAGAAAAGATCAGCAACGCGCTTTGCCTTGCCGACATGGTTCAGCACCAGCGCCATCATCGCCTCTTCAGCTTCGGCGGTTGCTTGCAGGAAGCAGCCGGGCGGCACCGGAACCGCAACCTTGCCGAAATGGATCAGCGGCTTTTTCGGCTCGACGATAATTTCGCCTTCATGCGAAAGACGCGCAAAGCCCTTCTTGATGACCAGCGCGGTCAAGGCGCGGCGCTGATCGTCGTCCAGCACGCCGCAACCGCTTGCCGCGAGATCAAGGCCGGATTCCGTCAGCGTTGCCGCCAGTTTGAACGGCTTGGAACCCGGCGCCAGCAATGCGCCCACATCGCGAAGATCGTCGAGGCGGGCGATGATTTCCGGCACGGTGACCGGGCATTCGACAATATCGATGATTTCGTGGCTGAGATGGCGATTGAAGCCGAGCAGTACGCCCTTCTCGGTCTTGCGCGCAGCGAAGACGGCGCGGCGGCGCGTATGTGGTGCGCAGGCCACCAGCGGTTCAACCTCAACATCAATGCCCCTGCCCTTCAGGGCCGAGACAACCAGTTCGCGCTTCCACAGACGGTAGGGTTCATCCTGCCAGTGTTGCAGCGCACAACCGCCGCAGGCTTCGAAATGTTCGCAGGCCGGATCCTGCCGTTCCGGCGAGGTTTCCAGCAATGCGATCAGCGTCGCGCGGTTCTTGTCGCGCGCCACATTGGCCACTTCGCCCGGCAGCGTGAAAGGCACATAGATCTGACCATCGGGAAGATTGGCGACGCCATCGCCGCCCGCACCAATCGAGCGGATATTAACTTGCGTCGTCATCGGTCTTTCTTTCCTGCCAAGAGATATTCACGATTGCCATCACCACCTTCGATGGGTGACGGGCAAAGGCCGAGCGCGCGCCAGCCGGGCTGCGTCTCAAGCCAGAGTTTAAGTTCTTCTGCTATGCGTTCGCCATCCGCAGGGTCACGCAAAATGCCGCCCTTGCCGATGGCTTCACGTCCTGCCTCGAATTGCGGCTTCACGAGAAGCGCGCAGATAGCATCTTTTTGCGCAAAGGCCAATGCCGGGGGCAAAGCGAGCTTTAGCGAGATGAAACTGACATCGGAAACAACGCAATCGATGTCGCGCCCGTCGAGCTGTGCCAACTCCAGCGCGCGGGCATTGACGCCCTCCTTGTTGGTGACGCGGGCGTCGGCGCGCAGGCTCTCATGCAACTGGTCGTGCCCGACATCAATGGCGATGACATGGCTTGCACCGCGTTCCAGCAACACCTGCGTAAAGCCGCCGGTGGATGCGCCGATATCAAGCGCCGTGTGCCCTTCCACATCGAGGTCGAAATGATCAAGCGCCGCAATCAGCTTCAGCGCCGCGCGCGAAACATAGGCGCTGGCCGGATCGTCCACCGCAATTGCAGCATTCTGCGCCACCGTCTGACCCGGCTTGGTGACGGCTTTGCCATCCACCTTGACCGTGCCGCGCTGGATCGCATCGCGGGCGCGCGAGCGCGTGGCAAACAGTCCACGTTCGACCAGCAACTGGTCAAGACGCGGACGACTATCGGCAGATACGCTCATGAGATCACGCCCTGAAATCAGGCACGGAACGGCGTTGCAATGGCTTCCCGACCGAGCGCGGAGAAGACCGTGTGCACAATACCGGCGCGGTCGAGACCGGCGCTGGCATACATCGCATCCGGCTTGCCGTGATCCTGATAGAGGTCGGGCAGCGTCAGCGCACGAACCTTGAGGCCGCGATCCAGCAGACCATCGGTGGCGAGGAATTGCAGCACATGCGAGGCAAAGCCGCCAACCGCGCCCTCCTCGACCGTCACCAGCACTTCATGCTCACGGGCAAGGCGGCGGATCAGATCGTGATCGAGCGGCTTGGCAAAGCGCGCATCGGCAACCGTGGTCGAAAGACCGGCGGCACCCAGCTCATCGGCAGCGGCAAGGCATTCAGCCAAGCGCGTTCCAAACGACAGCAGCGCCACCTTGGTGCCTTCACGAACGATGCGGCCCTTGCCGATTTCCAGCACCGAGCCGCGCTCCGGCAGATCTACGCCAACGCCATCGCCACGCGGATAGCGGAAGGAAATCGGGCTTTCGTCATATTCGGCGGCGGTGCGGACCATGTGGCGCAGTTCGGCCTCGTCGGAAGCAGCCATGACGACAAAGCCCGGCAGCGCGGCAAGGAAACCCGTATCGAAGGAGCCTGCATGGGTGGCGCCGTCGGCACCCACCAGACCGGCGCGGTCGATGGGGAAACGCACCGGCAAGTTCTGGATCGACACATCATGCACGACCTGATCGTAACCACGTTGCAGGAAGGTCGAGTAAATGGCGCAGAACGGCTTGAAGCCCTCGCTGGCGACACCCGCGGCAAAGGTAACCGCGTGCTGCTCGGCAATGCCCACATCGAAAGTGCGCTGCGGGAACACTTCGCCGAAGAGGTCAAGCCCGGTGCCGGTCGGCATGGCGGCAGTGATCGCCACGATCTTGTCGTCGTGACGCGCTTCTTCGATCAGGCTGGTACCGAAAATCTTGGTATAGCTCGGCGCATTGGCAGGCGGCTTCGCCTGCTTGCCGGTGATGACATCGAACTTGTTGACGCCATGATATTTGTCGGCGGCAGCTTCCGCAGGCGCATAACCCTTGCCCTTCTGCGTCACCACATGGATCAGCACAGGGCCCTTTTGCGTATCGCGCACATTTTTCAGCACGGGCAAAAGATGGTCGAGATTATGCCCGTCGATGGGCCCGACATAATAGAAGCCCAGCTCTTCGAACAGCGTACCGCCAGTGAAGAAGGCGCGGGCATATTCTTCCGACTTGCGCGCCTTGTCCTGAAGGAATTTCGGCAGCTTCTGCGCCACCTGCTTGGCAGCTTCACGAACGCTGCGATAGGTGCGGCCCGAAACGAGCCGCGCCAAATAGGCGCTCATCGCCCCGGTTGGCGGCGCAATCGACATATCGTTATCGTTGAGGATCACGATCAGCCGCGCATCCAGTGCACCAGCATTGTTCATCGCTTCATAGGCCATGCCAGCCGACATGGAACCATCGCCGATGACGGCAATGACATTGCGCTTTTCGCCGGAAAGATCGCTTGCAACAGCCATGCCGAGGCCGGCGGAAATCGACGTCGAGGAATGCGCCGCGCCAAACGGATCATATTCGCTCTCGGAACGCTTGGTGAAACCGGACAAGCCGCCTTCCTGCCGCAGCGTGCGGATGCGGTCGCGACGACCGGTCAGGATCTTGTGCGGATAGGCCTGATGGCCGACATCCCAGATGATACGGTCATGCGGCGTGTCGAAGACATGATGGAGCGCAACCGTCAGCTCGACCACGCCCAGCCCCGCGCCCAGATGCCCGCCCGTGGTGGACACGGCGTCGATCAGCTCGGCGCGCAATTCTTCCGCCAGTTGCGGCAGGTCCTGCTCCGGCAAAGCGCGCAGGCGATCCGGGGTCGGCACCTTGTCGAGCAATGGGGTCGTGGGTCGGGACATCGAAACAACCTGTCTTTGGGATTATCTGGATTGGTCGTCGGTATAGCAGCATCGTGGCCAGATCAAGCAGAGCCGACTGAACTGCGCCAATCTAACACGATATGAAGCCAAATTGTGCAAAGCGAAAGCGCGTCGCGTTTTCGCTATTGATCTCTACGCATGTCCTTATTCAGGCAAAGGTATGAAATCCTGTTCGTCGCCCGGCACAATATCGAACCGACCCGTGCGCCATTCTTCCTTGGCCTGCTCGATGCGTTCCTTTGAGGACGAAACGAAGTTCCACCAGATATAACGTTTCGACCCGAGCGCCGCGCCGCCGAAAAGCATGATATGCGCGCCTTCAGGCCCCGCCTGCACGACAATATCGTCACCGGGACGGAAGGCCAAAAGTCTGTCCGGCGGAAACACTTCGCCGCCAACGCCGACATTGCCGCTCAGCGTATAGATCGCGCGTTCTTCCGCTGTCGGCGGAATGGGAAAACGGCCATGCGGCTTGATACGGATATCGGCATAGAGCGTATCAGCATGCTGGATAACAGGCGACTTCAGCCCATGCATCGCCCCGATAATCAGGCGTCCGTCAAATTCGGGATCACTCATCAACGGCAGATCGGGCGCGTTGGTGTGATAGAAATGCGGATCAATTTCTTCCAGCGCATCAGGCAGAGCCAGCCAGGTCTGCACACCGGAAATCGAAAGCGGCCCGTTGCGCTCCTCTTCCGGCGAACGCTCCGAATGCACGATGCCGCGCCCAGCCGTCATGAGGTTCACATCGCCGGGCCGCACCACCATCTCTGTGCCGAGGCTGTCGCGGTGACGGATGTGACCGTCGAAGAGATAGGTCACCGTCGAAAGACCGATATGCGGATGCGGGCGCACATCCAGCGCATCGCCGTCGCGCAAGACTGCCGGACCCATGCGGTCGAAGAAAATGAACGGCCCAACCAGTCTGCGGCGAACAGTCGGCAGCGAGCGGCGCACTTCAAGACCGCCAATATCGCTCGTGCGCGGGATCACCAGCGTCTCAATCGCATCCACTGTCGTCTTGTCGCCAAGCACCGGATCAGGACAGGGGAAAAAGCTCATGAGACACACTCCTTATCTAATCACAGAAGCCTATCGAGCTTACCGGATCGCACAAAACAAAACCGCACCGGCAGGCCGGTGCGGTCCGCATTCATCAATATGGCATTGGCTCAGTGCTTTTCCACCAAGCGCCAATGCGTTTTCTGCAATTATTTTAAGGCTTCTGCAGCAGCTTGGAAAGCTCGTTCGTGTCCGGCACCTGACCGTTGGCGGTCAGCTTGTCCACCAGACCCGGCAAGACTTGCGAAAGCTGGTTCAGCAGTTCCTGCTGGTCGATGCCTGCATGCTGGGCGATTTCGCTGAGCGTCTTCTGGCCGATGGCATCGCCAAGCTGGCCCGGCTCGATGGAATGGTTCTGCCCCTGGCCGACCCAGGATTCCACCTTTTCACCAAGACCAGCCTGATTGAGCTGTTCCAGAAGGCCGCCGAGGCCACCGCTAAGCGGACCTGGCGCGGACGGTGCAGCCGAAGCATTGCCAGCAGCGGCGCCACCAAGCAGGCCGCCAAGACCGCCGAGAATGCCGCCAAGCAACCCGCCGCCAGCCTCATTGGCCGCAGTAGGCGAAGCATTGCCAGCAGCACCGCCGCCAAGCAGTCCGCCGAGAAGTCCACCCAAACCGCCTCCAAGGCCGCCGCCAGCCTGCGACTGGTCAGGCACCGGCTGCGCCTGCGTCGGTGCGGGTTCTTCCTTGCTGCCGCCGAGCATCTTGCCGACCAGCAACGCGCCAAGTGCAATCATGATTGGCTTGGCAAGACTGCCGCCGGGGATCGGCGACCCGTTTGAGTTATCGTCGTAACTACCCATGGCGCAATACTCCCTGTTATCCCATGCAGCTGACGTGCACGCGGTAAGTTAAAGTTAAAACGATTTCTCGTTTTGACAAGCATATTAACTTGCCTCTACGCACTAAATATGAAAATTTTCCGTGAGCGCGAAACAAATGTTTATCTGCGCTTCAGGAGATATAAGATGTCTATAATAAGCTGGATCATTCTCGGCCTGATTGCTGGCTTTATCGGCAGCAAAATCGTCAATAAAAGCGGTCAGGGCGTCTTCTTTGACATCGCATTGGGCATTGTCGGCGCAATCGTCGGCGGCGTGCTTTCATCTTCACTTTTCGGACGGGGCGTCACCGGTGCGTTCGATCCGATCAGCCTCATCATCGCCATTGTCGGCGCAGTCATCGTGCTTTGGGCCTATCACGCCATCACGGGCAAACGAAGCATCGGCTAATATATATTGTTTAGTAAATTGCCGGCTCCGGTTTACGCCGGAGCCATTTTTGTTTTAGAGCGCATCCCGAAAAGTGTGAAACGGTTTTCGGATCAGATGCGCGTTAGAATAAAAGATCAAAGCGCATCCATCCGATCCATATGTTGTTGAGCTTATGAGTTTTCTCGAACCCTACATCACGGCCTATGGCGCATTGGCGCTCTTTGTCATCGTCTATTTCGAGTCGTTCGGCGCGCCATTGCCCGGCGAGAGCGCGCTGATCGCAAGCTCGCTTCTGGCGCTGCATGGCACATTGAACATCGAAGCCGTACTGCTCGCGGTATTTGTCGGCGCGGTGCTGGGCGATTGTACCGGCTATCTGATCGGGCGCTTCGGCGGACGCAAGGTGATCCTGCGCTATGGCCATCTGGTGAAGCTGACGCCGGAAAGGCTCAACCAGTTCGAAAAAATGTTCGACAGCAAGGGATTTTATGTCGTCGCAACGGCGCGTTTCGTCGTGCTGCTGCGCCAGCTCAACGGCATTATTGCGGGTTCCATGAAGATGAACCCGCTGCATTTTCTGGCTGCAAATATGATTGGCGCTGCCGGATGGACGCTGTGCTGGGGCCTTGGCCCCTATTTGCTGAGCGGCGTGCTTGCGCCCTATGTTTCTCAACTCAGGGCGCTGTTTTAACTATTCCGCGTCGAGCGGCTCGGTGCCGACGGGCTGGCCGTCGCGACCGATGCGAATCTTCTCGACCTTGTCTTCAGCCGATTTCAGCAGCGTGTCGCAATGCTTTTTCAGCGCTTCGCCGCGCTCATAGATGCGAATGGATTCTTCCAGCGGCACGTCGCCCCGCTCCAGATCGTCGACGATCTTTTCAAGCTGCTTGAGCGCATCCTCGAAGCTCATAACCGCAATATCGGCGTTGGACGGTTCGATTACCATGATTCATCCTTTCAACAGCCGCGTAATATGCGTAGATGCGGACTGCGACAAGCCCTCTAGATCATATCCACCCTCCAGCACACTCACGAGCCGGTGATCGCAATAGCGTTCCGCCCGTTCCATGAGTTTGCCGGTCGCCCAGTCGAAGTCCGCTTCGTCGAGATCGATCTCGGCCAGCGGATCGCGAAAATGAGCATCGAAGCCAGCCGAAATAAGGATCAAATCTGGCCGGAAGTTGTCCAAAGCGGGCAATACACGACTATTAAATGCTTCGCGAAATTCGCGGCTGCCGCTATTGGCCCAAAGCGGCGCGTTGACGATGTTGCCAACGCCGATTTCATCCTTCGCGCCCGTGCCCGGATAGAGCGGAAACTGATGCGTGGAGCAAAACAGAACGCTTGGATCGTCCTGAAAAATATCCTGTGTTCCGTTGCCGTGATGCACATCCCAATCGACGATGGCGACACGCTCTGCGCCGTGATGGCGCTGGGCATGACGCGCGGCAATGGCAATGGAATTGAACAGGCAGAAGCCCATGGCGCGCTCACGTTCGGCATGATGGCCCGGCGGGCGCGCGGCGACGAAACCATTGCTGGCAGCGCCCGAAAACACATCGTCCACCGCTCCCATCGTCGCGCCGATGGCGGTGAGCGCTGCTTCCATGCTTTTCGGGCTGACATAGGTGTCGCCGTCGAGTTTCACGACAGGTTGCGGCGCTTCCTCATCTTCGACCGGCTCCGGTATTTTGGTGCGCACCGCATCGAGATGTTCTTCGGGATGGGCGAGAAGGATCGCATCTTCGCTGGCCTTTGACGCCTCGACACGGTCAAGCCGGTAAAAGTCGGGCCCTTCCAGCTCGCTCATCAGCGCGCGAATACGATCCGGGCGCTCGGGATGCCCGGATGGTGTCAGATGTTCCAGATAGATCGGATGCCAGTAAAGCCGTGTTGTCATGCGTGCATTATAACAGCAGCGGAGCACATGACCATGACGGTCCTGTGCATATCCCGCATGCCCTTTTCAGCTGTTCCCGGTTCAGATAATCTCAGTCCGGGCAATACCGATGCCGAAACCTTCCAGACCAACATAGTGACGCTCGCGCGATGCCAGCAGCACGATGGAGGTGATGCCCAGATCCTTGAGGATCTGTGCGCCAAGGCCGATCTGCCGCCATTCTTCTTCGCGGGCGCGGGCTTCCGCATGGCTTTCATGCTCGGCCTGCAAATTGTCGCGCGCGCGCGTATCGTGGTGATCGGCGCGAACACCGACCGAGCCTTCGCGCAGATAAACCAGAACGCCGCGGCCTTCCTTGCCCATGCGCTCCATGATCGCATCGAGATTGCTGCCGCCCTTGCCGAAAACATCGTTCAGCACGTCTTCGCGATGCAGGCGCACCGGCACTTCCTCGCCGTCACGAATGTCGCCAAACACCACCGCCACATGCTGCATCGGCTCCCACGGCAGTTCGTAAGTATAGGCATGGGCATTGCCTGCGCAGGTCTTGATTGCCGCATCGCCGACACGCTTGACCAGCGTTTCCTTACGCTGGCGATAGGCGATGAGATCGGCCACCGTCACGCGGTGCAACGAGTGCTTCTGGGCGAAGGCAGTCACATCAGGACCGCGCATGACCGAGCCGTCATCATTGACCAGTTCGCAGATGACGCCAATCGGTGGCAGATTGGCGAGCTTGCAGAGATCGACGGCGGCTTCGGTATGGCCAGAACGCATCAGCACGCCGCCTTCGCGCGCGATGAGCGGGAAGATATGGCCGGGACGCACGAAATCCTCTGCGCCTGCATTCGGATTGGCCAGATTGCGCGCCGTGAGCGTACGGTCTTCAGCGGAAATGCCGGTGGTGGTGCCATGGCGATAATCGACTGTGACCGTGAAAGCGGTCGTGTGGGCGGATTCGTTTTCGGCAACCATCGGCGCGAGATTGAGGCGCTTGGCTTCCTCACGCGGCATGGGCGTGCAGACGATGCCCGATGTGTGGCGCACGATGAAGGCCATCTTTTCCGGCGTGCAATGCACGGCAGCAACGATCAGATCGCCTTCGTTTTCGCGGCCGTCATCGTCCATGACGACGACAATCTCGCCGCGCTCGAAAGCGCGCAATGCATCCACAACCTGCTTCTGATTATAGCTCATCGACATACACCCTTTTTAAATCCGTCCGGTCTGGCCGTATTTTTCTCAGACGCGGCCAGTTTGGCCCCATTTTTCTCAAACGCGGCCAGTTTGGCCGCGGTGACGCAAATAATGATCCGCAATGGCGCAAGCGACCATGGCCTCGCCAATCGGCACGGCGCGGATGCCCACGCATGGATCGTGGCGTCCCTTGGTCATCACGTCCACTTCCTTGCCATCCTTGTCGATGGAGCGGCGTGGCGTCAAAATGGAAGAAGTCGGCTTGACCGCAAAACGCGCCACCACTGGCGCGCCGGTGGCGATGCCGCCCAGAATGCCGCCGGCATGGTTGGACAGAAACAGCGGCGTGCCGTCATTGCCCATCCGCATTTCATCGGCATTTTCCTCGCCGGTCAGGCGGGCAGCTTCAAAACCATTGCCGATTTCCACGCCCTTCACGGCGTTGATCGACATCAGCAGGCTGGCGATATCCTGATCGAGCTTGCCATAGATCGGCGCGCCGATACCGGCGGGCACGCCCTCGGCCACGATCTCGATGACCGCGCCAACCGACGATCCGCTCTTGCGAATGCCGTCGAGATAATCCGCGAACAGTTCGACCGAACCTGCATCCGGCGAGAAGAATGGATTGTTGTCCACTTCCGACCAGTTCCAGCGGCGACGGTCGATGCCATGTATGCCCATGGCCACCAGCGCGCCTTTGACTTCGAGCCCCGGCACGATCTTGCGCGCAATGGCGCCAGCCGCCACGCGGGCCGCTGTTTCGCGCGCCGAAGAACGGCCGCCGCCACGATAATCGCGAATGCCGTATTTGACGTCAT
This sequence comes from Ochrobactrum sp. RH2CCR150, assembly GCA_014138095.1. Taxonomy (GTDB): domain Bacteria; phylum Pseudomonadota; class Alphaproteobacteria; order Rhizobiales; family Rhizobiaceae; genus Brucella; species Brucella gambitense. Next base: position 9,917 of record JACGXE010000016.1, on the reverse strand, counting down.
AGGTGTAATCGGCATGGCCCGGACGATACTGGCGCGCAATCTCACCGTAATCCTTGGAGCGTTGATCCGTGTTTTCGATCATCATCGAAATCGGCGTTCCGGTGGAAGTCATGGTCACGCCGTCTTCGCCAAGAAGAACACCCGACAGCACGCGCACCTGATCCGGCTCGCGGCGCTGGGTGGTATATTTGGACTGTCCCGGCTTGCGCTTGTCGAGATAGGACTGAATTTCGGCTTCGGTAAAGGTGATGCCGGGCGGGCAACCATCCACGACGCAACCCAGCGCCAGACCGTGGCTTTCGCCCCAGGTGGTTACGCGAAACAGATGACCGAAACTATTATGAGACATGCGCGACGCCTGACTAAAATGACCCTGGGATGCCCCGGAGGCAAACCCTGACGGGCAGGATACCAGCTACTTTACCGGGCGTTTTATTGAGCTTTTCGGGATCGGTCAAATCATGGCCACCATCGACCCGAAATTTCCTTCGGTTCATCCCGATCCGGTATTTTTTTTGACACATTCGGTACGCTACATTGAGGGCAACAAAGCGCAAGCCGCTAATGAACAAATGACGACGTCGTGTCGATTCGCTCAGGCGATGCCTTCACAGGGGCACGGCAATGCAAATGGGCGACAAAGCGGGCAAAAGGAGCGGAAAACCATGCAGTATCTGGTCGGATTGATCCTCATTCTCGCCTCGCTGTTTTCAACAGTCGCAATGGCGGACGATGCCGAAGGCAAGATCACGTCCATCAACAAGGACAGCGAAACGCTTTCGCTCGATGATGGCAAGACCTACAAGTTGCCCGGCGAGTTCGATTACAGCGCCATAAACAAGGGCATGAAGGTCCTCATCATTTACGATATGGTGGACAATACCCGTTTCATCACCGACATTCAGGAAGCGCCGTAAGCGTTGGCTATCGGCAATTGGCAGGTTTGACGAGCGGCTGAAAAGCCGCTCTTTTCATGGGTGGAACCAGCCGCTGCGCACCACGCGCGCCCAATCCAGACGTCCCGCCTCCTCGGCAAGCGCCAACATGCGCGACATGTCGTAAGGGATGCTACGTATCGTCACGAGCCAGCCGGACGAGCCTTCCTCTATCACGGCATAGGACGCATTGGGATTGCCGGTTTGCACGGCATGCGGGCGCGGCTGATCATCGTCATAACCGGGGCAACCGACACTGCCGGGATTGACCAGCAGGCTGCCATCGCTCAGGCGCAAAATGCGCGGCATATGCGTGTGCCCGCACAGCAGCAGCGACGCGGAAATATCCTCGGCTTCCGCTTCAATCGCCGCCCGTGATTGCAAAACGACATCGCCGTTTTCAGTCACCGTCTCGATCCAGTAGCGCGTGTCGCTCGTCGGCGTGGCGTGGCAGGCGAAAATGCGACCATCGGCCAGAGTTCGCGTTGCGGGCAAGGCGCGCAGCCATTCGAGATGCGTTTCGTTGATCTGCTCCCGCGCCGCGCGGTCCGAACGTCCCATCTCGTCAATGGACTGTTCGACCAGCCAGCGATCATGGTTGCCGCGAATGGAAATCATGTCGCGAGCGATCAGCATGTCGGCTGTTTCGCGTGCGGCGAGCGGTCCGCTCAGATGGTCGCCGAGATTGATGATGGTTTCGATGCTCTGCGCGTCGATATCTGCAAGCACCGCCGCCAGCGCATCGCTGTTGCCATGAATATCCGCAATGACGGCAAAATGCTTAAACGGCATAATGCGACCCCTTCGCTAAATGAGCGCAATTCTACTGCCGATCATAGCCGCCATCAGCGGCTTGTCACACCCATTCGAGCTTGCCGTTTTCGAACTTCAGAATCTTGTCCTGCGGGATGGAGAGATTGGCCGCTTCATGGCCGTCCATATTGCCGTAGAGATAAAATAACGTGCGAATGCAGCCGCCATGAGTCACGCAAACAGTCGGCCATTCCACGGCTTCTACCCAGCGACCAATGCGCTGCGACAGGCCCATATAGCTTTCGGCAGTGGTGCCCGGCGGGACGAAATTCCATTTGTCATGGGCGCGCGCTTCGATGAGATCGTTCCGGTCCTTGGCAATGTCTTCCATCATGAAGCCCTGCCAGTCGCCGAAATTCACTTCCATCAACTGCGGATCGGTGCGGAAATCATATGGATCAAGCCCCATGCGCAACCGGATACGTTCCATCGTCTCGCGCGTGCGGCGCAGCGGACTTGCCACGAAATCGAAGCCTGCACCGTCGCCGATGAGCGCTTTCAGCATATCGCCGTTGCGGTCTGCCTGCGTGCGTCCATGGGCATTGATGTCGATATCGAGCTGCCCCTGAATGCGCTGCGAAACGTTCCAGTCCGTTTCGCCGTGACGCGAAAAGTAGATGATCTCCCGGGCCAAAGCCTTACCTCTAAAGCGTTGCCAGTCGAAAACGATTGTCGAAACCGTGCCGACTGTTCTTCTCTAAAATAGGGATAACTTTCCCGGTACGGGAAAGACAAAGAAAAATCCCGAAAAGCGTGTCAACTTTTCGGGATTTCAGAAGGGTCGTATCAGTCCTTGACGACTGAAATGTCCGGCGCGTCGACGGCTTTCATGCCGATGACGTGGTAACCGCTATCGGCATGGTGCACTTCACCAGTGACCGAACGCGACAGGTCGGAGAGGAAGTAAAGGCCGACATCGCCCACTTCTTCAATTGTCACGGTACGGCGCAGCGGCGCGTTATATTCGTTCCACTTGAGGATATAGCGGAAGTCGCCAATGCCGGATGCGGCCAGCGTCTTGATCGGGCCAGCCGAAATCGCGTTGACGCGAATGTTCTGCGGGCCGAGATCGACGGCGAGATACTTCACACTTGCTTCGAGTGCAGCCTTGGCAACGCCCATGACGTTGTAATTCGGCATGACCTTTTCCGCGCCGTAATAGGTCAGCGTCAGGATCGAGCCGCCATCGGCCATCAGCTTTTCCGCGCGGCGGGCAACCGCCGTCAGCGAATAAACCGAAATCAGCATCGTGTTGGTGAAATTGGCTTCCGACGTATCCAGATAACGGCCGGTCAGTTCGTCCTTGTCGGAGAAACCGATGGCGTGCACCAGAAAGTCGATCTTGCCCCACTTCTTCTCAAGCGCATCAAAAACAGCGTCGATGCTTGCGGCATCCGCCACGTCGCAATGACCGGCAACGAAAGCGCCAAGCTCTTCAGCCAGCGGCTCGACGCGCTTCTTCAATGCATCGCCCTGATAGGTGAATGCGAGTTCTGCGCCGGCATCGCGGGCGGCCTTGGCAATGCCCCAGGCGATGGAGCGGTTGTTGGCCACGCCCAGAATCAATCCACGCTTGCCCTGCAACAAACCTGACTGTGCGGTCATTAAGGGTCCTCATTGAAAAATAATAAACTTGTTGCCCTATCGCACAGGCTTGCATCACCTTCAAGCAATTGCAGCGAAAAAGCCGGGCATTGTCACCTTACTGCCGCAAAGCTACAACACCCGGCCCATATTTTGGCTCGCATGACCACAGAAAAACAGTTCTGATCGCTTTAAAAGCAATTCAATCGATCAGAATCGCATCAACCCTGGTTGTTCAGCTCTATTCGTTCCCGCAGCTTCCCGGAACGGGAAGGCGTGAATCAGCCTTCCCGGCGTTTCTTCAGGAACTCTTCCAGCTCCGCGTCGCCGCCATCCGGCAGCATGATGCGGATATGCACATAAAGGTCGCCGCGCCCGCCAGCTTTCAGCGGCAGGCCCTTTTCCTTCAGGCGCAACACCCGATCCGAACTCGACCAGGCTGGAATCTTCACTGCAATACGCCCGTCGAGCGTCTCGACCTCTTCCTTGCCGCCCAGTGCCGCATCGCTGAGATTGACCGGCAGGTCCACATGCACATCGCGCCCTTCAAGGCGGAAACGCGGATGTGGCTTGAAGCGGATCGTCACCAGCGCATCGCCGGGCGTTCCGCCCATCAGCGGTTCGCCCTGCCCTTTCAGGCGGATGGTCTGGCCATCCTCGACATATTTCGGCAGCTTGATATTGAGATGCTTGCCGTTCGGGAAAATCGCCTCGACCTTCTCCGCGCCTGCCGCCTGCGACAGGGTCACGTCGATAGAGGCCGCCAGGTCTTCCCCCTTGGCGTTGCCACCGGCACGACCGCGCTGCCGCCCGCCGCCAAAACCGCCGCCGAACAGATCGTTCAGAATATCTTCCGCGCCGCCAAAGCCTGCGCCCTGATGGCCGCCGGGACCGGAACGGAATTCGAAATGGCTGTTGCCGCCACCCTGGCGGAAACCGGCAAACGGGTCGCCATGCGCGCCGCCGAAACCGCCACCACCCTGGAAACCCTGAAACAAGGGTTTGCCTTCCGCGTCGATTTCGCCGCGGTCGAACTGGCCACGTTTGTCCTTGTCGCCAACGATTTCATAGGCCTGATTAATTTCCGCAAAACGCTCCTGCGCCTTCGGATCATCCTGGTTCTGATCCGGATGGTGCTTTTTGGCCAGCTTGCGAAAGGCCGATTTTATTTCTTCGGGCTTCGCCGTTTTGGCGACGCCCAACACGCTATAGGGATCGCGCATATAGTTCCTCATTCAGGAAAATGACTGTGAAGTCAGTGGTAAGACTCATTGAGCCTAATATGCGCATGAGGGAAGAAAAGTTCCAGTCTGTACAGACTTTAGGCTGCGCTTATTGTCAGATCGGTGCAAAGGCGGTGACTGTCCATTGGCCGCCGCGCTGCATGCAGGTTTCGCCGCGATAGATGGAAACACCGTCGAAAGCCTCACGCGAGGTTTCGAATTCGCGGCAGAGCTGGTCGTTCTTGTTGCTTTCGGCAATCGTCGTGATCGTGCCCTGGCTACCGGTATTCGGATTGGCCCATGGAACCGGCTTCTTGCCCCATTGCGTGAAATTCAGCGCCGAAACCACGTTCTGGACCGCAGACTGATCGGAGAGCTTGCCGGAATCCGTCTCGGTCGGCTGCTTGACCGAACCGGTAATGGTCGTCGAATCAGGCACGGCCTTGTCGATGCTGACGCCGCCCATCGCACAACCGGCGAGAGAAAACATGGTCATGCCGAGCACGACATTGCGCAAGGCCGCAGCATAATCAACGGCAAAGCCAATATGTTTCTGATGGCAGGCAGTTCCAGCGGCCAAACGCTACTTCCTCAATTTTACACGCTATGGATGCAGCGATTATGGCGGCAGTGGGTTAACAAGCGATGAGGCGGCAAGGTAAACAAATCCATACCAATGCACAACAGCAACTCTGTGGGTTTTCCGGACTGACTGGCAGAAAAATATCCCGTCATTTTGACGGTGCGGCATAAGTAATCATCCTGGCATCCAGCCTGTCTGGAGGTGGACAAGATGCGTTTTATGGAGGAAGCTCGCGCCAGCTTTAAGGTCGGGATTCCCTTTCCGGCCATGCCTATCACCACAATCATTCGAGAATAGTGGAAATGACCAGCTCAAGCGACGACTTCACCCTGTCCTCCCAGCCGTTCAAGCTCTTTGCGGAGTGGCTGGCCGATGCAGGCAAGACCGAACCGAACGATGCCAATGCCGTGGCGCTTGCGACCGTCGATCCCGACGGGCTGCCCAATGTGCGCATGGCGCTGCTGAAGGATTTCGACGAGCAGGGTTTTGTCTTCTACACCAATTATGAAAGCAAGAAGGGGCAGGAAATCCTGTCGGCTGAAAAGGCTGCCATGTGCTTCCACTGGAAGACGCTGCGCCGTCAGGTGCGCGTGCGCGGCCCGGTCGAAAAGGTGAGCGACGCCGAAGCCGACGCCTATTACGCGTCGCGCCCGCGCGGCAGCCGCATCGGCGCATGGGCCTCGAAACAGTCGCGCCCATTGGAAAGCCGCTTTGCGCTGGAAAAATCCGTCGCAGAATATACGGCGAAATATGCCATCGGCGATATTCCGCGCCCGCCCTACTGGTCAGGCTTCCGCATTCGTCCGGTCTCGATCGAATTCTGGCACGACCGCGCGTTCCGTCTGCACGACCGCGTCTTGTTCACCCGGCCCGAGCCGGAAGGCGACTGGAACAAGGACCGGCTTTACCCGTAAGGGGAAAGAAAGCCGGTACGCGCCTCCGCCCTCATCCTGAGGTGCGGAGCGCAGCGAAGCCTCGAAGGATTGGCCCTTCGACAAGCTCAGGATGAGGGTCACGCGTTTACGCCTGCCCCTCAATTACACAATCGGCTTGATCGCCACCCAGAGGCTGCCGAAGACGAGGCCGAGGAAGATCAGCCAGCCGACAATATTGTTCGACTTGAACAGTTTAAGGCACTGGTCGGGATTGTCGATATCGAGCACGATGATCTGGCGATAGAGATGCACGCCAGCGGCCAGCAATCCGGCCAGCGCGGGCATCGGCACCTGCGCCACGGCAAAGGCGGCAGCAAAGAAGCCGATGGCGCCGCCATAGAGGATCATCAGCGCAGTCTTGGTGTGTTTGCCGAACAGGCGCGCCGTGGAGCGCACACCAACCAGCGCATCGTCTTCCTTGTCCTGATGCGCGTAGATCGTGTCGTAGCCGATGGTCCACAGGATCGCGCCGATATAGAGCAGCACCGGCGGCAAGGAAAGCGATCCTTCCACCGCCGCCCAGCCCATCAGCGCGCCCCATGAAAAGGCGAGACCCAGCACGAATTGTGGCCAGTCGGTAATGCGCTTCATAAATGGATAGGCCGCGACGATCAGCAGCGAGAAAATGCCAAGCGCAATCGAAAACCAGTTGAATTGCAGCACCACCATCAGCCCGACCAGCGCTTGCAGGACGAGAAAAGCCTTGGCCTGACCGCGGGTCACCTGCCCGGCAGGCAGCGGACGCGACCGGGTGCGATCCACCTGATCGTCAATGTCCTGATCGACAAGGTCATTATAGGTGCAGCCCGCACCGCGCATGGCGATAGCGCCGACCAGAAACAGGAACAGGTGCCAGATCGACGGCACAACCGACCACGCACCGTCGCCCGGATGTGCGCCGGCGCCCGCCACCAGTGCCGCCGACCACCAGCACGGCCACAACAGAAGCTGCCAGCCAATCGGACGATCCCAACGCGCAAGCTGCGCATAGGGCCACAATCCCTGCGGCAACAACTTATAGACCCAATGACCCGACGGAGCGTCCTTTACACGCCCTTGCGCATTGCGTGACTGAATCGATCCGTGTAGTTCGGGCTGTGACATGGCGAAATCCTTGATATATGCAGCCATCACTATAACCCCGACGAAGACGGAGCAAGCAATGAGAGTTCTTTTAATCGGTTCTGGCGGTCGTGAACATGCTCTGGCCTGGAAACTGTCCGCTTCTCCGTCACTGACAAAACTCTATTGCGCGCCGGGCAATCCGGGCATCGCGGAAGCCGCCGAACTGGTCGAAATCGACGTCAGCGACCACAAGGCCGTGATTGCCTTCGCCAAGGATAAAGCCATCGATCTGGTCATCGTCGGACCGGAAGCGCCACTGGTCGCGGGCCTTGCCGACGATCTGCGCGCCGAGAACATTCGCGTCTTCGGCCCTTCCAAGGCCGCAGCCCAGCTGGAAGGTTCCAAAGGTTTCACCAAGGATCTCTGCGCCCGCTTCGATATTCCGACCGGGGCCTATGGCCGCTTCAACAATGCGCCAAAGGCCAAGGCCTATATCCGCCAGCAGGGCGCGCCCATCGTGGTCAAGGCTGATGGCCTTGCGGCAGGCAAGGGCGTGGTTGTCGCCATGACGCTCGATGAAGCGCTGGATGCCGTCGATGCCTGCTTCGAAGGCGCATTCGGCTCTGCCGGTGCCGAAGTGGTGGTGGAAGAATTTCTGGACGGCGAAGAAGCAAGCTTCTTCTGCATCTGCGACGGCAAGACCGCCGTGCAGCTTGGCTCGGCGCAGGATCACAAGCGCGTCGGCGATGGCGACACCGGCCCCAATACGGGCGGCATGGGCGCCTATGCCCCGGCCCCGGTGATGACGCCCGAAATCGTAGAACGCACCATGCGCGAACTGATCGAACCGACCATGCGCGGCATGGCGGAAATCGGCGCGCCCTTCTCCGGCATTTTGTTCCTCGGCCTGATGATCGGCAAGGACGGCCCGAAACTGATCGAATACAACACCCGTTTCGGTGACCCAGAATGCCAGGTGCTGATGATGCGCCTCAACAGTGACCTGCTGGCGCTGATCAATGCCGCCGTCGACGGCGAGCTGGATCAGGTTTCGCTGGACTGGAAAGATGATCCGGCGCTGACCATCGTTATGGCTGCGGAAGGCTATCCGACCAATGTGAAGAAGGGCAGCGTCATTCGCGGTCTCGACGCGCTCGAAGGCATCGACGGCGTCAAGGTTTTCCATGCGGGCACGGCAGAGAAAGACGGGCAGCTGGTCGCCAATGGCGGTCGCGTGCTGAATGTGACTGCCGTGGGCAAAACTGTCGCCGAAGCGCAGGCGAAAGCCTATGATGCCATCAGGAAGATCGACTGGCCGGAAGGTTTCTATCGCACAGACATCGGCTGGCGCGCGGTGGAACGCGAGAAACAAGCCTGAGCAAAGGCTGCGACCGATATGTCGAACGCACTTGTCCCGGAATTTGCGGTCACCGATTGGCAAGCCAGCTTGAGGTTCTACTGCGACATACTGGGCTTTATCTGCCGCTATCAGAGGTCTGAGGAAGGTTTTGCCTATCTCGAGCGGGACGGTGCGGAGCTGATGATTGATCAGATCAATCAGGGACGTACATTCGGTGGGCAGTATCTGCCAACTGAATATCCGTTCGGACGCGGGCTGAATATCCAGATCCGCGTCTCGGCAATCGACCCTATCATTGCTTCCCTGAAGTCTGCCAATATTCCGCTTTTCCTGCCTCTCGAAGAAAAGTGGTATCGTAACGGCTATATGGAGGCCGGGAACCGACAATTCGTCGTGGCCGATCCCGATGGCTATCTGCTGCGCTTCTACGAGGATATGGGCAGCCGCCCTGTTCAACGGAGCTGATCTTTATCAGCCCAGTTGCGGATTCTTATGCTGTATGGACGCGGTTGCGTCCGACTTTCTTCGCCTGATAGAGCGCGCCGTCAGCCCGGCGCATGGTCTCGTAGAGGCTCTCCTGCTCGATCTGTTCCGCCACGCCGAAACTGGCAGTCGGTCCCCAGTCCTCCGCCTTGCCCTCAAAGCGCAGACCACTCAGCGTTTCGCGCAGATTTTGCGCCAGCGCCTGTGCCGACGCCAGTTCCGCATCGGGGATGAAGACGACAAACTCCTCGCCGCCCATGCGTGCCGCGACCGCCGTCTTGGGCAGATGGTTTTTCAGAAGCTTGCCAAAGGCCGCAATCACACGGTCACCGCCGTCATGACCATAGGTGTCATTGACGCGCTTGAAGAAATCCAGATCGCTCATGATCACCGAATAACGAATGCGCTCGCCCTTGCGCGCCAGAACGCGCGAGACATGGCGATCAAAGCCGCGCCGGTTATAAATCTCTGACAGCGGATCAACTTCGGACTGCTCGCTCGCCTCGCCCACCATGTGTGAAACCGTGCTCAGGAGCAGCAGCAGACCCCGCGCCACCTGCACGAAAACACCCACTGACAACGACACGATCACATGCAAACTGTCCGACTGTTCCTGCGTCCGCGTGTCGGTGCCGGGCCAGCCGACGAGAAAGACGCGGGCGAAATAATGAATGCAGCTCAAAACTGCCAGCGCCATCAACAGTTTGTCCACCACGCGCGGCATGCCGGAATGGTAGATGACGCGGATCATCATCAACTGCGCGAGGCAAAGCGGCAGCTGATAGAGCGCGCGATAGGGCAGCGACGTCTTCGGCAGGTCAAAGATCAGCAGATTGCAGACAACGTCCTATATTCGGAATGAACTCCCGTTTTAGCAACAGGTCACTATCGCGTCGGTCGTTTTACCGATGCGTTTGGATTATGATATAGGCCGCG
>JACGXE010000015.1 GCA_014138095.1 Ochrobactrum sp. RH2CCR150 | reverse complement strand
CGAACCCGACGGCCCTGCCTCACGCAGAGCCGCATCAGTCCCAGTCGAAGCCATCATCAAATCAGCCTCTTACTGCTTTACCAACGGACAGCCGCCCTTATCGAGCGGACGGAACGCTTCGTCGCCCGGAATGGTGCGAAGAACCTTGTAATAGTCCCACGGTCCTTTGGATTCCGCAGGCGACTTGACCTGAACAAGATACATGTCGTGTACCATACGACCGTCTGCACGCAGCTTCGCATTGCGGGCAAAGAAGTCACTGATATCCATCGTGCGCATCTTGTCGAGCACTACCTTGCCGCTGGTGGACTTTGCCGCCTCGGACGCCTTGAGATAGTTCATGACAGCGGAATAAACGCCAGCATGAACCATCGTTGGCATTTTGCCATTCATCCGCTCACCGAAGCGCTTCGACCAGGCGCGGGTCTGGTCATCATAATCCCAGTAAAAGCCGGTGGTCAGTGTCAGGCCTTTTGCAGTCTCAAGGCCAACGCTATGGACGTCGGAGAGAAACAGCAGCATGCCTGCTATTTTCTGGCCACCCTGCGCAATGCCATATTCATTGGCCTGCTTGAGCGCCGTCATCGTATCGCCCGACGAATTTGCAAGAGCAATCACGTCCGCACCCGATGCTTGCGCCTGGAGCAAGAAAGACGAGAAGTCAGTGGTTTCACGTGGGTGACGAACCGAACCCACAACTTCACCACCGCTCGCCTTGACGGCTTCTGTTGTATCCCGTTCAAGGGCATGACCGAACGTATAGTCAACAGTGATGAAGTACCACTTCTTACCGCCCTCCTGCGTCATGGCGCGACCGGTGCCATTGGCGAGTGAATAAGTGTCCCAGGTCCACTGCGCCGTGGTTGGCGAGCAGGCTTTGCCCGTCAGGTCCGAAGAACCTGCGGTGGATGCCAGAAATGCTACGTCCTTATCGCGCGTGATCTCTTGAACAGCCATGGCGACCGACGATGTCGGCACATCGATAATGGCTTTGACGTTCTTCTCGTCGATCCAGCTGCGCGCCAATGTGGAGCCGATATCCGGCTTGTTTTGGTGGTCGCCAACGATGACTTCGATGGGCTCTCCATTCAACTTGCCACCGAAATCCTCCACAGCCATCTTGGCCGCTACGACCGAGCCTTCACCGGCTAGGTCGAAATTCATGCCGGACATGTCTGTCAGCACGCCCAGTCTAACTGGTTCTGCCAAAGCCGGGCTCGCAAGCATCATTGCGGCAAATGCACCAGAGAGCATCATTGATTTCATTGTCATGGTTTTCCTCCTCCCAAATAATAACGGTGTCAGCTCGACTGGCTGTTGCTTTCCGCAATCAGCCTTGCCAGATAAAACTGGTCAGCTTCATAAGGTGCGGCCCAGTTGGCGCGGTGTTCCTGATCAATGGCCCTCTTCGTCATCCGCAAGGCCATTGGCGGACATTCAGCGATCGTCTGCGCGAAAAGCTTTGCTGTTTCGACCGCGCCACCCGCGGGCGCAATCTTGTCGCACAGCCCCATTTTGAGGGCGTCCTGCTCGCCGATCCGCTCATTGGTGAAAAGCGCGAGCTTGGCGCGCGTCGGCCCGATGAGCGATGACAGGAGGGGCAAACCGCCCCAACCCAGCGTCATGCCCAGACGAACTTCCGGAAACTGAAAGAATGCGCCCTCAGCCATAACGCGGAAATCCGCCGCCAATGCCAAAATACCGCCCCCGCCGACGGCTGGACCTTCGACAGCTGCAATAGTGATTTGCGGCAACAGCCGCCACCGATCACACATGACGCCGCCAAGCGACATGGCCGTGTGACGAGAAACAGCGTCCGAACCATTCCGCCACAGATTTTCGTCCTTCAGATCGACGCCACCCGAAAAACGGCTTTCAGTACCCGTGATGATAACGACCTGAATAGTGTCATCCGCCGACAGCTCGTCAGCCGCTTCTATGAGCTCTTTGATCGCTTTTTCATTGAGAGCATTGGCCTTGCCGCCACGGTCATAGCGCACCACCGCAATCGGTCCTTCGCGCTGGATATCGACTATGGCCATTTCCATCCTCCCAGATGTTTTCGCTTTGACATACTACCGAGTATGTTGCATATTCCAAATAGGTTTGCAACTGCCCTCTTTTGAAGGTTTAGTTGCGACCGGGGCAGGAGGAATTCAGAATATGACGCCAGACCAGCGTGCGCTCGACCGCAACCATTCCGTGTTGCGATATCTTCTCGATCAATATGCAGCGGAGCGCCCCACAGCACCATTCGTGCATTTTTGGCCATCGACAGAATGGGATTACAATACAACCCGGGACCGCGTTCGCCAGCGCGCGGCAACGCTGCAATCCCATGGCGTAAAACGCGGCGATCACGTGCTTTGTTTTATGGGCAACGGGCCGGACCTACTCACCACCTGGTTCGCCATCAATTATATCGGCGCGGTCTATGTGCCGATCAACACCGCAGCCCTCGGGCGCCCGCTGGAACACATTCTGGATGACGCGGATGCACCGTTGATGATCGCACATGTCGACCTCGTGGAACGTTTGCGAGATATCGCTCCGGGCAAACTGCGTAAAGTTCTTGTCGTCGAGGGTACAGCTGACTGCGCAGTCGCTAGCGTGGAAATCCTGCCTCTGATCGATGTTGAAACCGTCAGCGAGACCGAACTTGTTCTCGACGCGCCGATTGAGCCGTGGGACACGCTGGCTATCATGTACACCTCTGGCACGACTGGCAATGCCAAGGGCGTCGTAACCTCTTATGTGCAGCTTTATACGATGGGTCCGGACGCCTTTGACTGCGTCGATGAAACGGATCGCTGCATGATTTGCGGTCCGATCTTTCATTGCGGTTCCACGCTTTATGTCTATGCGATGCTGGCGCGCGGCCTTTCCATCGGCATGATGCGCGAGTTCAAAACGCAGCATTTCTGGCAGGCGGTGCGGGAAACGAACTCGACCTACTGTCTGTTGCTGGGTGTGATGGCCAGCTTCCTTCTGAAACAACCGGTTTCATCGGATGATCACAATCACCCGCTACGCCGTGCATTCATCACGCCATTTGGCGAAGACGGCCCATTGTTCGCCGAGAGATTTGGCGTGGAAGCGTGGACCATCTACAACATGACCGAGATAGCCAGTCCGCTTGTTGCTGGACCCGGCATTACGCAAAAGGGTATCGCGGGAAAGCCGCGCCCCTGGTATCAGTTGCGCGTCGTTGACGAAAACGACATCGAAGTGCCGGATGGCACGGCTGGTGAACTTGTCATTCGCTCCGACCGCCCCTGGGCTTTGATGAAAGCCTATTACAACAATCCGAAAGCCACTGTCGAAGCCATGCGCAATGGCTGGTTTCACACCGGAGACAGTTTTCGTAAGGATGAAAACGGCGTTTATTTCTTCGTTGATCGCCTGAAAGACGTCATCCGGCGGCGCGGTGAGAATATCTCCTCCTTTGCGTTAGAGGCTGAAGTGCTTTTCCACGACAGCGTCAAGGAATGCGCGGCTATCGCAGTCCCAAGCGAATTGAGCGAAGATGAAGTCCTTATCGCCGTAACGCCGGTGGACGGACAAGAAATTGTCGCCGAAGAGTTGCTGGATTTTCTTGCAGGCCGCCTACCCCGCTTTATGGTGCCGCGCTATGTGCGGATTTTGGAATCTCTTCCGAAGACATCGAGCGGTAAAATCCGGAAGCATATTTTGCGCAGTGAAGGGGTTACCGAAAACACGATCGATCGCGAGTTGAAGGTGAAGCGCGCAAGTTGATTTGCAGAAGCTCGACCCCGATAAATCGAAAGAACTGAACACATGGAAAATTTCGTCTTCAACACAACGCCATCCATCGTGCTACAGACCGGCGGTCTGGCGAAGATAGCCGATATCGCCGGGCACCTGTTGGGCAAGCGTGTTGTGATCGTGACCGACAAGGGATTGCACAAGCTCGGACTTCTGGACTCTGCAACAAATGCGCTGGAACAGGCAGACATTGCCGTTTCGATGTTTGACGACGTGCAGGCTGATCCGCCAGAAAGTAATGTTCTCGCGCTGAAAGATCACATCCTGGCGCATGAAGCGACAGGTGTCCTCGCCATTGGCGGCGGCTCCTCAATGGATGTTGCAAAGGTTGCAGCCCTGATCGCAAAGAGCGGTGAGGCGCTCAACGACATCTACGGCGTCAATATTGCGCGTGGCCCGCGCCTGCCGCTCGTTCTGGTGCCAACAACAGCGGGAACAGGGTCGGAAGTCACACCGATATCGATCATCACCACGGGAGCATCGGAAAAGAAGGGCGTTGTTTCTCCGCTTCTGCTGCCGGACATGGCAATCCTCGACGCGGATTTGACCGTAGGTCTGCCAGCAGCTGTAACCGCCGCGACCGGCATTGATGCGATGGTGCACGCCATCGAGGCCTATGCGTCAGCGTCTGCCAACAACAATCCCCTGTCGCGCTCATTGGCGCGCAACGCTCTGCAATTGCTCGGCTCCAATATCCGCACTGCAGTCTTTGAAGGCCAGAACCGAGATGCACGGGCTGCCATGCTGCTTGGCTCATTGCTTGCCGGTCAGGCCTTTGCCAATTCTCCGGTTGCTGCGGTGCATGCGCTCGCCTACCCGATTGGTGGTCATTTCCATGTGCCGCACGGCTTGTCCAACGCGCTCGTGCTTGCGCATGTGTTGCGCTTCAACTTGCCGGAAGCGAGCCATATCTACGCGGAAATTGCAGCCGATGTTTTCCCAGAACTCGCCAGCATATCGGCGGAAAAACGCGCTGAAGCCTTTGTCGAAAAACTGGCAGACCTCAGCCGTGAACTTGGCGTACCGCAGGCATTGCGCGAGGTGAACATCACAGAAGACGATCTGCCTCTGCTTGCGCGTGACGCCATGAAACAAACCCGCCTTCTGGTCAACAATCCGCGCAAGGTAACCGAGGCGGATGCTCTGGCGATTTATAAGGCCGCATATTGATATCGCCGCAGTTGGCATCATAAAAAAGGCCGGTTAAACCGGCCTTTTTCGTTTCTATCAGCAAATCTCAAACAAGCCTGCCGCGCCCATGCCGCCGCCAACACACATGGTCACCACCACATAACGTCCATTGCGCCGTTTGCCTTCAATGAGGGCGTGCCCGGTCATACGTGCACCCGACATCCCATAAGGATGGCCAATCGAAATAGCGCCGCCACTTACGTTCAGTGTTTCATTGTCGATGCCAAGCTTGTCGCGGCAATAAAGCACCTGCGCTGCGAAGGCCTCATTCAACTCCCACAGATCGATATCATCGACCGTCAGGCCGTGCTGTTTTAGCAGTTTTGGCACGGCATAAACCGGACCAATACCCATCTCGTCAGGCTCACAACCGGCAACAGCCATTCCCCGATAAATACCGAGCGGAGAAAGGCCTCGCTTTTCCGCTTCCTTCGCTTCCATCAGTACGGAAGCGGAAGCCCCGTCCGACAACTGTGAGGCGTTACCAGCGGTAATAAAGCCACCCTGAGCTATAGTCTGGCCACCAGCAAAAACAGGCTTCAATCCGCGCAAGCCGTCCAGTGTAGTTTCGGGACGATTGCCTTCATCCATGGCCAGCTCGACGCTTTTCGAAGATATCTCGCCTGTGACCTTGTCCTTGATCAGCATAGTGGATTGAAGCGGTACAATCTCGGCGTTCAACCGGCCCGCTGCCTGAGCGGCGGCCGTGCGCTGCTGCGATTGAAGCGCATATTCGTCCTGCGCCTCACGCGAGACGCCATAACGCGCCGAAACAATCTCGGCCGTCTCAATCATGCTCATATAGGTGGCGGGCAGATGCTCGGTTAGCCAGGGATCGCGCCAGCGATAGACATTCATATGATCGTTCTGCACCAGCGAGATCTGCTCCACGCCGCCGCCAATGGCAATCGTCATGCCATCACCGGTAATCTGCTTGGCAGCTGTCGCGATAGCCATGAGCCCAGAAGCGCATTGACGATCCATCGACTGGCCAGGAACTGAAACAGGAAGGCCCGCCCTCAACAAGGAGGTGCGGGCGATATTCATATGGGTCGTGCCTTGCTGAAGCGCCGCGCCAATGACGACGTCCTCCACTTCCGCGCCATCAATGCCTGCGCGTTCAACAGCAGCGGCAATAGCGTGCCCTGCCAGCGCTGGCGCTGTCGTGTCGTTGAAAGCTCCGCGATAGGCCTTGCCAATCGGTGTGCGCGCAGTTGATACGATTACAGCTTCTCTCATCAGAGCTCCTCCACTGACGCCGAAACGTAAAGCCTTTCGGCTAATTCTCTAAGTTCCGGGGTCAGCGGAACAGGTCGTCGCGTGTCTCGGTTCACATAGACATGCACATATTCACTTACAGCAGCAGTCAGCTCTTCGCCATCCTTGAAGATGCCAAATCCCCACAGCAAGCTTGTATTACCGATATGCTCGACACGAACCCCGATAACGACATTGTCGGGATAGGAAATCTCGGAGAAATAATTCGTTGAATTGCGTGCGACGACGCCGATTGGCGTGGAGCCATTCAGCTCCAGAGCGCCTGCCGCGATCAACGATCGGTTTAACGCCGCATCGCAATATTGCATATAAACGACGTTGTTGACGTGGCCATAAATGTCCATGTCACTCCAGCGCGTCTGCATCTCGTAGAACTCCCGATAGGCTGAGCGAGGTTCAGCCTTCGGGCGAGGCTTTTGCGCCGTCATTCGACGACCTCGTGCACCCTCGACGTTGCAATGATGCGATCCACATGCGCCAATCCGGCATCGGTTTCGATGAAGTTGGTCATATCATCGATCTTCGTGAAAGCGGCAGCGACAGCTTCGGGCGTCCGCTCACCCTTCGGCAGATAAACGCCTTCGCTTTCCACAATCGCCATGCGGGCTACAGTCCCTGCACCTGCGAGAAGAACGGTGCGGCTCGGGGCCTGCTCGCTTACGAGGAAGAGAGCCGCCGGAACAACGTTTTCCGGTGCGAGGCGCACCAGCATTTCCTTGTCCAGCACATCACCGGTCATACGCGTTGCCGCAGTCGGCGCTATCGCATTAACGTGAATGTCGTATTTGTCACCCTCAAAATGCAGCACATTCATCAGGCCGACGAGTCCCGCCTTGGCGGCACCGTAGTTGGACTGTCCGAAATTGCCGTAAACGCCTGATGTGGAGGTTGTTATCAGGATGCGGCCATAGTTCTGGCCTTTCATGACATCCCACACAGCGCGGCTCGCATTCGCAGAGCCAATGAGATGCACGTCAACCACAGCGCGAAAATCGGCCATTTCCATCTTTGCGAAGCTCTTATCGCGCAAGATGCCGGCATTGTTGATGAGAATATCGATGCGGCCAAATTCTTCGACAGCGCGCTTTGCCAGCGCCTGCATATCCTCGAACTTCGTGACGTTACCCGCATCGGCGATAGCCACGCCGCCCTTTGCGCGAATTTCCGCGACCACCTTTTCCGCGGCTGCAGACGCGCCGCCTGTTCCATCCCGGCTGCCGCCGAAATCATTGATGACAACCCTCGCGCCGCGTGCAGCCAGTTCAAGCGCATAAGCGCGTCCAAGTCCCCCGCCTGCGCCTGTTACGATTGCAACGCGATTTTCAAATGAAATAGACATAATATACTCCTCAACCTACGGTCAAAATAAGCCAGTCAGCGGCGAGCGCAGGCTTGGTTTCGTCTTTTATTTCAACGGTCGCGGAAAGGGTTTGGAGCTGGCCGCTTCCCTTCGGCTGCACCGATTTCGAATGGAACGCACCGCGGATGGAAGAACCAACCTTCACCGGCGCGAGAAAACGGACCTTGTCGAAACCATAATTAATTTCAACTGCACCGGCTGCAACTTCCGGCAAAACCTCGCGACTGAGTTTGGTCAGCAGACCAAGAACCAGAAAACCATGGGCGATAGTTCCACCAAAGGCACTTTCTTTTGCAGCGCGCTCGGGGTCCGTGTGAATGAACTGATGATCATCGATGACATCCGCAAATCGATCCACAAGCTGTTGATCGATCTTGATCCAATCCGAGCACAGGATCTGGCTTTCCGCGCCCGCGTGTGGTGCAGAGTTAGGGTTTATTTCCAAAATTAAATCCTCCAAGCGTTGAAAAATGGACAGCGGTCGCATTAATCAACAACATACTGAGTAGTATGCACTTGATCATGGCTTTGTCTAGTGGCATTTTGTCGTTGAAATTTGCTAGGCTAGGCTGCCGCTTACCTATGCATCAATCGGAGTAGCAGATGGCTGACAGCCGCCGAAATAACCGAACGGACAGTACCGGGAATGTCGTGATCCTGGAAACAGCCGCTCAGTGCTTCATGGAGCAAGGCTTTTCCACAACGAGCATTGACGACGTGGCGCGCAGGATGGGCTCGACCAAGGGGCGCATTTATCACTACTACTCATCGAAGACGGATTTGTTCTTCGATGTACATCGTGAAGGCATGGATCGACTGTTCAAGGCTGTCGAACCCGTCATGACGTTGAACGGCTCGGGCCTGCATAGACTTGAAGAGATGCTCATGGCGCACGCACTGGCCATGATGAACAACGTCGCTTTCGAAGCGGTCGTGGTGCAGGGTGTTCATATGCATAAGCTTGCGGCGACAACACCCGACCAACGCCGGACACTCAACGAACTGATTTCGATCAGGCGTCGGTTCGAAGACCTGTTCAAGCAGGTCATTCGCGAAGGCATCGAGGACGGCAGCATCCGTCAAGTTGATGTGTCGGTAGCGGCAAAGGCTGTACTTGGTGCCATCAACTGGCTTTCAATCTGGTACCAACCGCGCAGTGTGGAAACAGAAACCGACCGGGTCGCGCTCGCCAAGGAAATCGTGGGCATACAGATCAGAGGTTTGCATTCGTGAGAGGCGCTTTAACGCCTCTCACGTGTGGACAATATTCCCAAACTTATGAAACGCGCTGACGCGCTTCATTTTGCAGTAACGAACCGATCAAGCTTGCCCAGCGTTTCCAGACCAAGCTCAATCGCCCCGAAGCCTTTGGCCGTCTGGAATTCGGCGGCTGTGGTGAAGACCATTCCCAGGGTTACTTTCGTGAAACCGTCTTGATCCTCAAACGAGGCCCATGCATCCGCATGTTTCGGTCCATTCTCACCCCATAGCAAGGTATAGCCAAGCCGTTCTTCCGGCTTGACCTCACCGTAGCGGTGGTGGTTCGGATACATTGTGCCATCCGGCCCGATCATATCGAAAACCCATTCGCCGCCCTGACGCAGGTCAATCCTCTTTGTGCGGCAAGAAAATCCTTTCGGGCCCCACCAAAGTGGCAAGGTTTCCGGGTTCATCCACGCCTTCCAGACCACGTTGCGCGGTGCACGAATAACTTTCTGCAACACCATGGTGCGTTCGGCAGCAAGGGCCATATTGTCCAGTCCGGCTCCGAAACCTGCTCGATAGCCAGCTTCCATATCGCCCGCCAGCGAAGACAGCTGCACCGTTACGATCAGGTTGCTCCTTTCGCCGAGGTCAGAGAAAGCGGCTGTGACCAATGCGGCTGATTGCTTCACACCTTCGCAAGAAATCACCTCATAATTCACGCTTCGTAGTGCGGGCTGCAATTCGAGCCAGCCGCATTCGCAACGAATGTCCGGCTGACCTTTCACCTTGCATAGCGAAACCTCGCGACCACCGATCCGCGTATCAGCTTCCAGAAACTCCACCTCGACGGCTGAATTTGGCGCAGCCCAAACTGCCCGTGCGGCTGGAGCAGCCCACGCCTGCCACAGGGCCGAGACGGGTGCGGCCACATTTCGCTCGAAAGTCAGCGTCGTGAAACGGCCTTCACCGGTGGGCGCTGTTTCAATGCTACTCGGCTTTTGAATTTGTGTCATTTTCGCGCTCCTCCATCACACTCATTACAAATGCATCAAGACGATCCAGACGTGCTTCCCAAATGGCGCGCTGTTCATCCATCCAGCTGCGCGCCGGTTCCATCGCTTCGGGCCGAATAGCACAAGTGCGTATACGGCCATCCTTGGAAGATACGATCAAACCAGCTTCTTCCAGCACGGAAAGGTGCCGCATCACCGTCGGCAAACGAAGCCCCGTGGGCTCGGCCAAGTCGGTTACCGCCGTCGGCCCAGAAGCCAGACGGGTCAGGATCGACCGGCGTGTCGGGTCTGCCAGCGCGTGGAACAAAAGTGAAAGGTCTGGATCATGCTTAGCCATATCGCTAAGTATTCAGATAAAGGAGGGATGCGCAAGAGAAAACTTAGCCATTTGACGAAGTTTTTCTTGCGCTACCCGAACGGCTGTTCACCTAGCCGCAATAGGCGCGGATGATTTTGCCGGTATTCGCATCGGTTTCGATGGTTATACGTTCCTGCCGGAAGTCCATTGTAACCGGATCGCCGGTCTTGACCTGACGCACCATGGTTGCGCCGGTGAGCTGCATGGCAGCGTCGTCGGTCATTTTGTCCTTGCCCGCAAGAGTTTCAGCAATGTCCTTCTTGCAAATTCCAGCCTGAGCTTCAGCAGCGACCGGAGCCTGCTCTTTTTGACAAGCGGCAATGGCAAGCAACAGCACTGCACCAGACAACAAAGATGCGCGACGCGTGGAATACATGATCGAGATATCCTTTCAGCAAAATAATAGGCTACTGGAATCGCATTATCACGAAACACCAGTGGTCTTGCGAAGGTGCATAATCGCTCTCAGATGACCAGAACATGAATGCAACACGATTTTCGGTTGGCGCAACAAATCTGTATCGGTATGTTTTCCCCGAATAAAGATCGGCATCGGGATGGAACTATGAACCTGCACAATGGAAGCACATGGGCGAGATTCCACTCTGCCTTGCTCCCATTTATCATTTGGCTGCTGCTCAATCTTCTGGTGATCGGCGGCCTCGCCATTTACCAGCGTTCTGAATTATTATCCGAACTTCAGGCGGCCAGTTTCACGTTACATCGTGAAGCGTCCCAGCGTGCGGTTCAGCATGATGCCCATTTGACGGCGCTTTCAACGATTGCGCAATCCAAGGTGCGGACCGCCGAACTTTCCCAGGACGATGTGTTTCTGGAGGTCGCTACGACCATCACGCGCTTCTATCCACGTATCGATGAAATTCAACTTGTGCCAATCAATCCAGCAGCGGCGGTCACGGGCACAAGAGAACTGGAACCGGGGCTGACCGAAGCCATACGAGCGGCAGCACTTTCGTCGAGCGGCGTCCCAAAACTGATCACACCGGCAGCGCGTCCCGGACACTACATGATTGTAAAGCGTAGCCCGAATAACGATGATCCCCACGATGGATTGACGCTATCGATCGATGCTGGCGCCCTTATCAGTTCCGACGATGCATTCTGGCGTCGCAACGGTGTCGCGCGCCGTATTCTCATGCCTGATGGAGCGGTTCTTTTCAGCAGCCCCGCTTCATTCGGCGCGGCGCTCTTTTCCAAGCAATTGGGAAGCGCTTCTCAGCCGCTTCTTTTCGAAACCGCAGTGAATCTAGGCTGGGCTGCCCTGCTTCCACTGGACCAGTTGATCCCGATCCTCATTCTCACAAACCTGCTTTTCTTTGGCGGATTAGTGATCGTTCGCCAGATAAAACGCACGCGACAGGCGGAACGCCGTGCTGAACTGAGCAGCCTTGAAGCCCGGCTGGCCCACGCTTCGCGCGTCAATACAATGGGCGAAATGGCAAGCGGTATGGCGCATGAACTGACGCAGCCACTGACAGCACTGCTCGCTGGCGCACAGGCTGGACGCCGGCTATTGAACCGCAACAATACAACAGCGCTGGCCGGCGCGCTTGACGATATGGTGGATCAGGCGCGGCGCGCCTCCGCCATTCTGGATCGTCTGCGCAACTGGTCTCGCCCGCAACGCAGGGAAAACGTGCAGGCTGACCTGCGTCTTTCGTTGCAGAATGTTCAGACCCTACTGGCCCCGGAAGCAAAGCGGCAAAATGTAGACCTGGAACTTCTGATACCCGAGAGCCCTTTGATGGCCGCAGTAGACCCGGTGGAGATGGAACAGGTCATGTTCAATCTCCTGCGTAATTCCATCGAGTCTTTTCATGATACGGACACCAGCAGTCATCGGCAGGTCAAAGCCTCTCTGAAGGCTGATGGAAGCGCGGTCGTTCTGGAAGTTCAGGACAATGGCCCCGGTGTGGCGCCGGAACTGCTGCCTCGTCTATTCACACCGTTCACGACCAACCGGCCAGAGGGCACTGGCCTTGGTCTCGCCTTGAGCCAACGTCTTGTCGAACGCTTCGGAGGTGAGATTTCCTATATCCCGCAGGAGCAAGGCGCGCTATTTCGCGTGGTGCTTCCAATCGTTGCCGACAGAGAAAGTTGAAGTTGATGGCCCAGCCTGTCTATCTCGTGGATGACGATGAAGCGGTCAGAAAAGCGCTCAGCCTCCTGCTCTCGACCATCGACATTGAGGTCAGAACTTTTGCCGATCCGTCCCTGTTTCTCGCACAACTGTCACGGTTGACGCCGGGATGCCTAATTTTTGATATTCGCATGCCGGTGATGACAGGCCTCAAACTGCAGGAACTGCTGGCAGTACAAGCAATCGACTGGCCCGTGATCATTATTTCCGGCCATGGCGATATCGAAGCCTGCCGCCGTGCTTTTCGCAATGGTGCCGTGGATTATCTCTCGAAACCTGTCGATGAGCAGGACTTGATCGATGCAATCCAAAAAGCCCAGCAATTGCTGGAAAAGAGGCTGGGTAACAAGGCATTGAAGGCTGAAACCCTCGCCTTGCTCGATGCGCTGACCGCACGCGAGCGTGAGGTTCTGGAGCACATAGCGCAAGGCTTCACCACCCGGCAAATTGCGGACGGTCTTGGCCTTTCGCCAAGAACCATTGACAGCCATCGCGCCGCCATCGGTGTGAAACTGGGCACCACATCTCAGGCAGAAATGACCCGTTTGTGGCTGGAAGGGAGCGCTAATCCGTAGAACTACGGACAAGATCGCAAGGGCTACGGATTCAGTTTTCGGACAGGCGAAGTTAGGTAACGTTCATCGAAAACGAGGAACGACCATGATCCGCAAACTTGCAATTATCGCTCTGTCGCTGGCTCCGGCCACCGCTTTCGCTCAAACCCTACCGACGACGCCTTATCTGCCGCTTGATCTCGCAACCAAGGCCGCTCAGGCTGCGCTGGATGCATGCGTTGCCAAGGGCAACAATGTGAGCGTTGCGGTTGTAGCACGCGATGGATCGACAAAAATCCTGCTCAAAGCCGATCTTTCCGGCCCGCACACCGGCAACAGTGCTGTAGGAAAAGCGTTTACCGCAGCAGCTCTTGGCCGCGACTCCGGCGAACTTGCCGAATTTATCGCTTCAAAGCCCGCTAATAGCGGCATGCGCGATATGGATTCGCGCTTTGTCATCCAAGCGGGCGGATTGCCGATCAAGATTGGCGATGCGCTGGTTGGCGGAATTGGCGTCGGCGGCGCACCGTCTGGCGCGACAGACGCAGAATGCGCACTGGCCGGTATTCAGGCAATCGTGGCGAAGTAGGAAACATCGGGGTCGGGCAATTTACCCGGCCCCGATTTTTGAGTGGCGGCATATCGCGATCTTGAAACAAGGTTCCTTTTCATAGATGAAGGTTGGATAATCCACGCCATCGGTCTGTGAAACGGAAAACTTTGATGACTGTTACGATCTATCACAATCCGAAATGTGGGACCTCTCGCAACACATTGGCGATGATCCGTGCCAGCGGAGAAGAACCCGTCGTCATTGAGTATGTGCAAAGTCCGCCATCGCGCGAAAGACTGCTAGAACTGCTGAAAGCGATGCAGATGACGCCGCGCGAACTTCTCCGTGAGAAGGGCACGCCTTATGCAGAGCTGGAACTGCAAGATTCAAAATGGACCGATGACGAATTGATCGACTTCATGATGGCGTATCCCATCCTGATCAATCGACCAATCGTTGAAACACCGTTTGGTACCAAGCTGTGCCGTCCATCCGAACTGGTTCTCGACCTTCTCGACAATCCGATTACGGCATTCACCAAAGAAGACGGCGAAAAGATTTTCTTCAAATAACACGACAACGCTCTTTCAAAAAGAGACCGCCGCGAAAGAATATTTATAAGCAATCGCGGCCTATTTCATTAAAAAGCCCGCATATATTTCTGCTTGATTAAAGAAGGTAATTTGATAGTAAGAGCGCATACTGAATAATCAGGATCGCGCCAGAATTCCGAATATGACAAATATTTCTCAAAACGAACTGAATCTGTCAGCCATTTTGAAGAATGCCTCGTCGTTTCCCCTGATGATGGATGCCAGATCAGACGATGCCATTGGGTTGCTGCACACATAAAGCTGCAGCGACCCCGACACTCCCATCATGACGAAACATGAAGTTCGATCTGGCAAGGCCGATCGTCCTTAAAAACGTTTGGGTTTTCAAATGGCTATCTGGACTGAGTTGGCGAGCGCCGGCAATGATGCTGGCGACCAAATATTGTTACGCCAAAGAGGCGATATCTACGAAATTCGCTACAATGGACTGGAATTGATGTCGAACATCAATTTTCAATCGGAGATAGTTCTCGCAGAACGTTCTCTGCGGTTTTTGCGTCAAACACCAAAGAGAATTCTGATCGGCGGGCTTGGCATGGGGTTCACGCTAAGAGCGGCGCTCGATTATGTTCCTCTGGAAACACAAATCACAGTGTGTGAACTCATCCCCGACATCGCTGAATGGAACCGCTCATTCATTGGCCATCTCGCCGATCATCCGCTGCGTGATCGTCGTGTTGAGCTTCAAATCGGTGATGTCATGGAAACCTTGAAGCAACGCCCTTCAACGTTCGACCTGATCTTGATGGACACCGACAATGGCCCCGATTTTCTGGTGCGAGAGCAAAACAACGCGATTTATTCCGGAAATGGCCTGACCGCATTGGGTCGAGCTTTAACGCCAACAGGGACAGCAAGCTTCTGGTCGGCGACAGCATCTTCCAGGTTCGAGACAATGCTCGATGCGGAACAATGGGACTGGGACCGTCACGACGTGTGCCTGATCAGCGGCAGAGCCGATGCATTCCATCATATCTACTCTGTCAGTCGAAGCATGACGACGCCTCTCCATGCTCGAAATGCGAGCAACGCATACCAACTGATTGGTGCTTAGCGCACACCGATAGAGAAAGGCGGCTATCGAGCCGCCTTTCATGCACCATCTCTGAAAGGGTCCCGGTGGCGCGCAGCTCAGGAGAAAATCTACTCGCACTGTATAATATGCTAGGCGTGCGGCACGCTGGCTGATAAGTCCACGATACGAAGTCGTGAAAACTATATAGTCAGAGAAGCAGGCATTATGAGTCACGAATCCCATGATCCGGGCGGCAAAGTTCGTCTGAAAATCAAACCGGAAATCAGAGGAGATGCACTCTTTTCTGACTGTGGCCGATATCGTCGGCTTTTGACGCGTGAATGGGACGGCGGCGATCAAGACGGGTACGTGCTTTGGATTGGCATGAATCCAAGCACTGCAGCCTATGATGTTGATGATCCAACGGTTTTCAAAGAACAGAAATTTACACGCCGCTGGGGTTACAGCCGCTATGTAAAATGCAACGTCATGGACTATCGTGCGACACATCCGAAAATGTTGCTGGAAGAAGGCGTTATCCCCTGCACCGATGAGAATATTCAGACAATTCTCGAGCAGGCCAGAGGCGCGGCAATTGTCGTCATGGCCTATGGATCGCTTCACAAGAAGCTGGCGCATCACGGAGAAGTCGTGACGAACATGTTGCGAAACAACAATATCACGCTCCATGCGCTGAAGATCACCAACAATGGTTCGCCGGGGCACCCGCTATATCTGAAGGATACGAGCGAACTGATCATTTACTGACCTGTTGCTCGCGAAGAATTCGGAAAATTGATCACGGACCGGGCACGCAACTGATAAGCAGTCCAATTACTGACAGACCAACGACAGAAAGACGGAAAATTGTCCAAGAACCCTCCTCGCAACCAGGCTGGTTTTGCAACGCGCGCGATCCATGTTGGTCAGGAACCCGATCCGTTGACCGGAGCCGTGATCCCGCCGATCTATCATGCGACGACCTATGTGCAGGATGGTATCGGGGCGAGCAAGGGATATGACTATACGCGAAGCGGCAATCCAACCAGAAACAACCTTGAACGCTGTCTGGCAGACCTTGAAGGCGCAGAAACCGCATTTGTTTTCCCGAGCGGACTTGCCGCAGCCGCGACCTTGCTGGAGGCGCTTCCCGCAGGTTCATCCATATTGGCTCATAATGATCTCTATGGCGGTGTCTACCGGTTGCTCGCCGATGTTCGGCCAATCACAGCCGCGCAGAATGTGCGCTTTGTAGATTTTTCCGACGAGGCCGCGCTGCGTGAAGCCGTGGCCACGCACAAGCCTGCCCTGCTCTGGTTTGAGACGCCGTCCAATCCAACGCTCCGCATTGTTGATCTGTCGCTGGTTGCGGAGCTTGGCAACAAGGCAGGTGCGATTACTGTCTGTGACAGCACCTTCTCATCTCCCGCTGGCCAACGCCCGATTGACCATGAAATCCATGTCGTCGTTCACTCGGCAACAAAGATGCTGAACGGTCATTCAGACCTGCTGGGTGGTGTTGTCGCCGTATCGGCGAATGCACCTGCGGGGCTTGCAAAGCGGGTGGGTTATTTGCAGAACGCCCTCGGCTCCGTCATGTCGCCTGCAGATTGCGCTCTTTTGCACCGCTCTTTGAAAACTCTCGAAATTCGCAGTATCCGGCAGTCGCAAACGGCGCTGAAGCTGGCAACCAGCCTTGAACAAAGAGCGGAAGAACTGGGCCTGAACAGGGTTGTCTATCCCGGCCTGACGAGCCATCCGCAGCATAAAATGGCCGCCGACCAGATGATCAATTTCGGCTGTGTAATCTCTATCGAAGTCGGCGGCGACCTCGCACGGGTCGAGCGCATTTTGACTTCGACACGCTATTTCCACTTTGCAGTCAGCCTTGGAAGCGTGGAAAGCCTCATTCAGCACCCGTCGTCGCTGACCCATGCAGTTGTTCCCGAAGACCAGAAAAGCCAACTCGGAATTAGCGCTCAGCTCATTCGCATTTCCATCGGCCTCGAAGATCCGGAAGATCTCGAAGCCGATCTAGTGCAGGCATTGATGAACAACCGCTAAGCTTCACTCGAAGGCGAAATGGCTGAGCTTTCCATCAGCCATTTCGTTTCATCGAATAAGGCAGGAAAAAGAGATATAGCCCCGTCGCCAGCAACACAAACAGCGGCAAAAGTGGTGAATAGACCACCCATGCTGGCGGTTGGCCGAAAGCCATGGTGGCGAAATTCGCAATAACGGTCAGAGTAAATATAATCGATAGCCAGCGGTGAACCTGCCGGATGGATCTATTCAAGGCCATTTGTTCTTTCCCCTTCAGAAACCAGCCACAGGCTTGGTGGCTGGCTCTTTTGTTAATCTTCCGTTTCGCGCGCTCCGAGCAGTCTTCAAAGCGGCAAGTTCAATCCACATTGCCCGCCACGGATTCGAGCTTTTCGAGGAAGCCCTGCCACCCGTGTTGTGCACCATGAAACGCCTGCGTCTGATCCGGCATGAAACCCGTCTGCTCCATTCGCAAATGTGTGCCGGAGGCAGTCGGTTTGAGTGTCAAAGTCACGACGCTTCTAAGATTGTAAGCGCTATTCTCGTGGACATGATTCCAGGTGTAGGACAGCTGCGTGTTCGGCTCGACTACCAGTACTTCACAATCCAGCACACCACCCCACTCGCCGCGAAGCTTGAACTGATGGCCGACAGTCGGCGCGAAATCATTGTTCATCAGCCAATCGGCGATCAGATGAGGCTCGGTCAGTGCGCGCCAGAGCTTCTCGGGCGGATAAGGTATCTCGCGCTCGACAACCACCGTACGGGTCTCAGTTGATATCTCGCTCATTGGTCCATCCTCCTCAACAAATCTTCAAGGGCGTCAAACTTCCTCTCCCAAAAGCCGGTCATTTCCCGCGCCCAGTCTATAAGCGGCGCCAAAGCAGCATATTCGGCTTTGTAATGGCTCTGGCGGCCTTCATGGCGATCGCTCACAAGCCCCGCCCGCTTCAACGCGGCAAGGTGCTTTGAGACGACAGGCTGAGAAACCCCTGCTCCCGCCGTCAGAACCGTGACCGTTTTCTCGCCCTCGCGACAAAGGCGTTCAAATATCGCCCGCCGCGTTGGATCGGCCAGTGCTTTGAAAACTTCATCTCGCGTCACAGTCACTTTATTCATACCTCTATAGCTATGGATTAATTCATAGCTACGTAGCTATGCGTTTGTCAAGCGCGATGATAATCGCTTCAAAAGCCTGCCATAGTTGTATGCACATGAATATGCGCATATACTCGTCAGAAAGGAGACTGTGATATGTCGGAGCATGAAGCAGCACGCATATTCAAGCGTGCGACCAATCTCTCAATCGATAGCGAGCTTCTTGCGGAGGCCCGTCGGCATAAGATCAATATTTCCAGAGCGGCTGAACTTGGAATCGCGCAGGCGGTTGCAGCCGCCAAGGCGACGCGCTGGAAAGAAGAAAACCGCGCTGCGATACAAAGCTCGAACGCTTATGTCGAAGCAAACGGCCTGCCTCTCGAACGCTATCGCCAATTCTGATGGCTCGATACGACGTCTACCCGAACCCCGGCGGCGGCTATGTGCTGGACGTGCAGGCCGACCTGCTCGATGAGCTGAAAACGCGCATTGTTATTCCGCTCATCAGCAAAACATCAGCCCCGCTCCCAGCAAAACGCCTTAATCCCAGTTTTGAGATTGAGGGTGAAGCCTATATTCTCGTCACCCAGTTCATGGCGGCAATTCCGGTCTCGGTTCTGAGCGAGCCCGTGACAAACCTTAAGGCCGCACATGACGAGATCGTCGCAGCCATTGATATGGTTTTTCACGGCTTTTAAGCCGAGGGCCATGTCAAACACACGCCGATAAGTGTGCCAGCGGTGCCTTACTCTCTTGCCATAGGCCTTAGCAAATACTGCAACCACTCTGCAAGATATCGGTTTTTGCCGCGAAATCCGCCAGATGCGGAACTTACAAGTGAACTCGTGAGTTTTAACAAGCGCTTTGCGTTGTATCGAACCATAGCAATTGGCGCGCTGACTGACGCGGAGGAGTTGTCGTGGAGAATTTTTTCACTCGTCTTTCTCAGAGCATCGCAGAGCTGGCAGGAACATCCTATGCTTTCGGCTGTGCTCTGGGGTTCATTCTTGTTTGGGCCTGCTCAGGTCCGCTTTTCGGGTTTTCTGATACCTGGCAGCTCGTCGTGAACACCGCCACCACGATCATCACCTTTCTGATGGTGTTTCTGATCCAGAACTCGCAGAACCGCGATTCTACAGCCGTAGAAGCCAAGCTGGATGAGGTGCTTCGTTGTGTAAAGGGCGCGCGTTCGCAGCTTATCGGCATTGAACATTTGACTGAGAGCGAAGTCGAAGCAATCCGAACAGCCATCGAAGACGAGAACGGGAACGAGCGTGCCAATGTGAATGTTGAAGAGTTGCTTCGCAATGCGACCCGCAGGGCAAAACGACATCAAGCGAAGTAAAATGCACTCCCGGTTATCCGCTTCAATTGGAGTGATTTAATCCGATACATCAGCGGTACGAAAAGTTGAACGCCTTCCATCGGCGGCCGAGCATCACTGGCTGGTCCGGATTATTCGGTTCTGGCGAAGGCTGCCCGGGGTCAGGGAGCGGCGGTATCTGCTCCGGCTCATCTGGACTGACCGGCTCACCATCGGGGGCCGGTATCGTTTCAGGCGGCGGTTCTGGCAGTTTTTCCGGCTCCGGAGGTGGTATCTCGTTGGGATTTCCCGACATTTGCCTGAAACCCGTTGACCAAATGCGTTCAGTATCGAGTTGTGGTGCGGTCATTTGACGATCCTCTCTTACTAATGAGGATCAACCTGTCATTCACCCAATTGTTCCGCTCTATTCCTGATGCATCCCGGATTTCTTGTAAGCACTGCGCAATTCGTGTTTCCTCATTTTTGATCGTCCGCCCAACTGCGCGATGAGCGAGCCAGCCACTGTCGTCTCCCTCAAGCAGCTCAACGCGCTGTTGTTACGATGGAATTAGGACTATCGATCCTGTTGTTCTGCGCGCCTCAAGATCACTATGAACGGCCACAACCTCATCCATGGACCGCTGCGTAATATGATCGACCCGAACCTCACCTGAAGCTAGCCGTCGAAACAGCTCTTGCGATCGTCTTTCCAGGTCGCTTTTCTCGGCAATATAATCGAACAGCACTGGTCGGATCGCGGACAGAGATCCCTTTGCAAGAAGAGACAGTTCAAACCCCTGAATAGGCCCGGAAGACTGACCGAAGTTCACAAAACAGCCAAAACGCTGCAAACATTGCAGCGAGCCGCGCCATGTGTCTTCACCAACGCTGTCATAAACAACAGCACAGCCCAGCCCCTTTGTGATCGACAGAACTTCCGACACGAAATCTTTTTCACGATAATTGATGACGTGATCATATCCATGATCATGTGCGAGAGCGACCTTGTCATCAGACCCGGCAGTGCCGATTGTCCTAGCTCCCAAGACCTTCAACCATTGTCCAAGCAAAAGCCCGACACCGCCTGCTGCGGCATGGACGAGAACAACATCACCCGGCTTTACTGTATAAGATGAAGTGACGAGATACTGTGTCGTCAAGCCTTTCAACATGGCGCTTGCCGCTACAACATCACTCAATCCGTCTGGTATGATCACAAGCTGCGATGCCGGCAGATTCCGCAAGGTGCAATAAGCGCCATGCTGCATGACATAGGCGACGCGGTCTCCCGGCAAGAATCCGTTCACCCCCTGTCCCACGGCTGTGACAACACCTGCGGCTTCCGCTCCCGGAACCATTGTCGGTTGCGGCCACGGATAAAGACCGCTGCGGTAGTAGGTATCGAGGAAGTTGACCCCGATCGCCGTATGGCGCAGCTGAACCTCGCCCGGCCCGGGTTTAGGAACGTCAACTTCAGTCCATTCAAGAACGTCTGGACCGCCCGGCTTACGCGCGACATAGGCATAGGCTTCACTCATGGAATGCCCTCAGCTTTTGACATCAAATTCTGGGTCGACCGGAATTTGCAGGGCCGTCACGATATGGTTGGTTTGGGCAGCCAAACCAATAACCGCTAGGAGTTCACCATGTTGCGCATCGGTCATCCCCTTGGCGCGCGCTGAAGCTGTGTGAGAGTGAACGCAATACTGACAGCCATTGGCTGTTGATACGGCAATATAGATCATCTCACGCACAACGGGATCGAGGGCTCCCGGTGCAACCATGATCGACTTGAGCTGTTCCCAGACGCGCTTCAAATTGACAGGATCGTTAGCAAGACCACGCCAGAAATTATTGACG
The DNA here is from genome assembly GCA_014138095.1 of Ochrobactrum sp. RH2CCR150. GTDB lineage: Bacteria > Pseudomonadota > Alphaproteobacteria > Rhizobiales > Rhizobiaceae > Brucella > Brucella gambitense. Next base: position 82,941 of record JACGXE010000015.1, on the reverse strand, counting down.
AAATCTGATTTTCTGGTTGCGCGTATATCATCGAAGACGGCTTTAACTGCAGCATCCTTCTCAACGTCTGCATCACTCAACAGTCTGACAGTGGCCATGGTCTTTCTCCTCAGGCGTGCGCCCATTCCCAATAGAAGCTGCGGGTGCGTTTGGTAGCAGTTCCGTAGTCAAAGCGGCCTTAGTGTACTGCCGCATACATGATCTTTTCTTCCGTCGCTTCTGCTGGCGAGAACTCCTCGACGATACGCCCCTGTCTGCAAACAAGAATTCGGTCGGAAAGATTCATGATTTCAGGTAGATAAGACGAAATCACAACGACAGCCAGCCCCGCATCAGCCAACTCGTTGATCAGCTGATGGATTTCAGCAATCGCGCCGACATCCACGCCACGTGTCGGCTCATCGAAAATCACCAGGCGAGGCTCCTGCACCAGACCTTTGCCTATAACGACCTTCTGTTGATTGCCGCCGGACAATTCAACCACCCTGGCATTGTCATTGATCGCGCGAATATTGAGCTGCTTGATCCATTGCGAGGAAAGCGCCTGCATTTCCTTCAGGCTTACGATGCTCGACTGTTCTTTATCGGCAGCCAGAACACCCGCAAAAAGGTTTTCCGCAATTGACATTGTTTCAAAAAAGCCTTCGCTTTTCCGGTCTTCAGTGATGTAGACGATCCCCGATTTTACGGCTTCGCGCGGCACATAATAGCGAACTGGTTTGTCATCGAGTTCTATAGTACCTCCGCGCAGAAAGTCTCGTTTGTAAATCCCGGAAATGACTTTGAATGTTTCGGTCCGGCCAGATCCAATCAGCCCAAAGACGCCGGTGATCTGACCCTCAAAGATTGAAAACGAGTTGTTGCGAACCGCACTCCCCATGGAGATATCTTGAACCGACAGTATTTTTCGGCCCGCCTGACGCAAACCCGACGCATCTCGCTGGCGATATAGCTCACCCGAAAGAGAACGGCCGACCATCGCGGCCACGATCTTTTCGCGGTCGAAATCTTCAACCGCACCGCTAGCGACCAATTCTCCATCACGCAGGATTGTGATCCTGTCCGAAATCATCAGCGCTTCTTCCAGCGCATGGCTGATGAACACAATCGAAACACCCTTGGCTTTCAACCGTCGGATCAGCGCAAAGAAATGGCGTTTTTCCTCCGGCGTTAGCGTTGCTGTCGGCTCATCGAAGATGATGACTTCTGCATTATGATGTACAGCACGGGCAATCTCGACCATCTGCTTTTTGGCCGCTCCAAGCGTTTCCACCATCGCAGTCGGATCTACGGAAAAGCTCAGCGACTGTAAAAATTGTTGCGCTGAAATATAGATACCTCGGAGACGATTAAGGAATTTTTCGGAACCGAGATAGAGGTTCTGCGCAACTGTCATGGAAGGTACCAGACTGGTCTCCTGAAAGACCATTGCAACGCCTGCTTCCAACGCTTCATTCGGCGATGAAAAACGAACTTCTTTTCCATTGTAAATCAAGACGCCCGAGGTCGGCTCAACGACACCGGCAATCATCTTGGTGAGGGTCGATTTTCCGGCCCCGTTTTCACCAAGCAACGAGTGAACCTCGCCACGCCTCAATCTGAAATCGACATTCTTCACAGCGGGAACGCCACGGTATTCCTTGGTGACGTTCTTCATTTCGACAACAATATCGTCTGTCTGAGCCATCAGTGCACCTTCTCATGGCTATGATCGACCCATCCCGCATCAACAACACAGTCGCCGCCCTTGCTGGCCGCCAGCAACCGTCCGTTGTGTTCGATAACGCTGCAAGTACCATGGCGCTGGCCATTGGCTCGGCTATGATAGCTGAGAACCGGTTGGAATTGCCTGTCGAGCCGCACGACAAGTCCATAGGACCTGCTTGGAGCCCATGGTTTATGAACGCCCATTGTTTTGATGCCACCGCATTGCAGTGGTTCAAGAAAACTGCGTCCAGACGACAATGCGGGTGCAATCCAGAATTCCTGCGGAACCTGATCAATCATATCACTACGGTAATATCTCTCCTGCAGAACAAGCTCGATCAGTCGATTGCGTGGCGCAAAAAACGCCAGCCACGCACCATCACCTGACGCTGGCGACAGGCGAGCAGGATAACCCGGCAACTTGTCAGCAACGATGCGTTTTTCGCCTGTTTCTGCATCGAGAAAAACCAGCCGGTGCTTCCAGCTTTCACTAAAGACCAAGCCGCCGGCGGTCGGCAAAAGCCCATAAGGGTATGCGAGTCCCGAAGCCACTTGCTGAAACTGTGTAGCGCCAACAGTCCGCTTCCAGATGGAGCCTGACGAGCCATGGCGCATCAAATCGGCGGACCAATTGGCCGCCGAGTGATCCGCAGACCCATTGGCCAACCACAAGGTTCCATCCACAGCGTAGCTGAGAGCTGTGATGCAACCAATCTTCGCAGGCAAAGGCTGCTCGTGATTGTCGATGAGGAGTTTTCCGGTTTCGAGGGCCACGGCGAGTTCACCCGAAGGTCCAGACGCGAGGCTCGTCACCGGGGCAGAAAAGTGCTCAACGACTTCCGGCGCGTTATTGGCGGTCAACCGGAAAACAGCGTTCCCGCTCGAAGCGAGAAGCGCGCCCCCGGACACAACAAGATTATCAGCCTCGTTGAGGTCTGCAAAAACCGAAGCCTCATCAAGAAGGGTATTGGGACGGAATGCACCATCAAGCGGTGGTATTGTCACAGCCTTGCCGCGGAAGAAATCCAGGATCGGATCAAAGATCATTGTTTTTCTCCCCAGTACGAGGCAGGACCTGTCCAGTCCGTGGCAGCGCCCGCGATCTTATAACGACCGATACGGTTGTTCAGGATGCCGCCGACAAAGAGATAACCCTTGTGTTCGCGCATGGAGGTTACCATAGGGTGCGAAACACCCGACAAATCGCCCAGCGTATCGATGATCTTTCCCGTTTCATCAAACTTTACCACACCGCCGGTGTTGATATTAGGGAACAGCCACTCATCCTGTGGTAGACGACGCGTCATGCGCTTGCGCATATCAGGATGGCGCAGTGATAGATCAAAGCTTGGCGTGCGCATGCCGAGCCACGCCATCCAGTAGCTTCCATCAGATGCGCGATTGATATTGTCCGGATAACCGGGCATGTCTTTGATGACACATTCAGCCGTTCCTGCCTTTGGTCCTTCCAGCCAATAGCGATGTACCCTGCAGGCCCAGCTTTCGGCAAAATAGATCGACTTTCCGTCATGGGCCACACAGACACCGTTGGTGTAACGATAGCCATCCAGAAGTGTTTTCGTCGAACCGTCTTTGGGGTCATAAACCAGAAGCCGTCCAGTTGGGCGGTTCTCAATGGAATCGAGCGCCCAGTCATGAGCGTCATAGCGTTTGGTTGAATCAGTGAAATATATGCGTCCGTCGGGTGCAATGTCGCAGTCATTGGGATCACGCAAGCGCGCGTCATCTACAATAGACGTCAATGAGCGCGCGGTCTCTGCCGACAGTTTCTTCACTTCCCGCTCTGGCGAAATGGAATATAGACCCATCGCTCCGACACAGGAAATCAGATTGCCAGCCTTGTCAAAGGCAAGTCCGAGCGGAAAGCCGCCGACGTGAGCAAAGACTTCCGAACGCGAATAGTCTGGAGCAAAGAAGCGTATGATCTCTCCATGGCGGGTTCCGCAATAGAGATTGTCATTGCGATCAAGAATGACGTCTTCCGGCCCTTCGAGTTCGCCAAGACCGATATAATCTGTGCCCGAAAGGCGGTCATCCAGTTCATATGGTGTGCCGGATCCCGGGGCCGCCGACAAGGTCTCACCCATTTTGAGATAGACCGGCGCCACATAAATCTCGTTGAGAACTTTGTGACGGTTCTTCAGCCAGCGAATATCGACTGTCACAGCAACGGCGAGCATGACGCCCAGAACAAGCTGCGTTGTGCCCGTCCCGTAACCGAGACGAATGAGCCCGTTGGTCATGACGAGAACGATGATCGCGCCCATCACACCCTTCACGACCGAGCCGCGACCGCCACCCAGACTGTTACCACCAACCACCGCTGCGGTAAGCGCCAGAATTTCGAGATTCAGGCCTGTGCCGGGTCCAACACCGCTCAAACGACAAGCAATGAGAAAGCCAGCGAGAGATGAGCACAATCCCGAGAAGACATAGGTGAAGAATACCGTTCGGCGCACACGGATACCGGCATTATGTGCCGAGCGGCGAGAGCCGCCGACAGCCAGAATATGCCAGCCTGGCCGAGATCGCGTGAGAACGATATGTGTAACGACAGCCATCACGATTGCCGCAATCACCGACGCGGAAAAACCGAAAACAGTTTCGTCACCAATGAAATCCCAAACATCGGAAGAAGCGAGAGACGTTTGCACGGCGGCAGCAAAATTCACGACGAGAATATCGTATATGGCGCGACCGATGATAAATGTCACCAGCGTGGTGATAAACGCACGCAGTCTTAAAATGCCAACCAGATACCCATTGATCGCACCATAGACTACGCCGGTAGCAATGGAAGCAAGCAGCGCTAGCCAGACCGGCTGCTCGAAGATGAAGAATACGGTGACCGCAGAGAAAGCAGAAAGCGCAAAGATCGAGCCGACTGACAGGTCAATGCCACCGCCCAGCATAACAACCGTGAGCCCAGTGACCACCAGGGAGAACTCACCCAACTGGCGTGTGGATTCCTGCAAGGACGAGATCTTGAAGAACCCTGATACCTGTGATCCAAAAAGCGCAATCGTTGCCACAAGCACGGCAAAGGGAATGGCGTTATCAGTCCAGCGTTTTGTCAGCACCTCACCGATCAGATGATCAGGAATGTAGTTATAGCGCCAAGCCTTGATACGTTCTCGTAACGACATAGGGACTTCCGGAAATTTGATGTGTTCCGCCAAATATCAGATCGCCATGCGCCAAAGAAAAGCGCGTGGCGATCTGTCGGTTTTTCAATCAGCCCCGGCAACTCTCCAGCCGGTTAAGCCGATATTATTGAGCTGCCTGTGCCTGCAGCGCCTTGACATCCCAGCAACTGGCGGGATTGAGATCCTTTTTGGTCGTCGCCTTTTCGAGCGTGTAAATATAGGTGTGCGACGTTCCTGCAGGCTGGCCGCTTTGCAGAAGGAACTTGATGATCGCATTGATATCGCCCGATTGGCGCGCGAGGTCTGTCATCACGACGGCACCATAGGTGTTGTCTTCAAGACGATCGCAATCTGCAGTCTTTTCACCGCCGCCCGTCGTCACAAGAAAGATCTTGTCCTGAAGCTTGGCGTCGCGGATTGCAGCGGCAGTCCCGGTAGCGTCACCGTCCCAGAAATCGATAATGCCGCAAATGTCTGGATGCTGCTGCAGGATTGTGGTCGTTGCATTGCGTGCTGTCGTGGCATCCCAATTGGAGTCTGGTTTAGCAACGACCTGGAAATCCGGGTTCTTTTCAAGAACCTTGGTGATGCCAGCATATTGATAGAGACTAGATGCGTTGACCTGATCTCCCTGGATGAGCGCAATTTTCTTTGAAGAATTTGCTCCGCAACCCTTTATAACCGCTTCGGCTTCAAGTTGCCCCAGACGATCCCAATCGGAGCCAATGAAGGCATCGACGGCATAGTTGACCGGATTATCAATGGCGATGACGTAAATTCCCGCTGCCTGCGCCTTCTTGAAAAGCTTGGCATAAGAGTTGAGATCGGGCGATTGTACGATGAGAACGTCGGGCTTGGTATCAGACGCGATGGCTTCGGTGATGGCCTGCGCACCTGCTTCGGCACTCCAGTTTGGATCGCGTGTTTCGAAAATGCCGCCGAACCCCTCAACCTCGCTCTTGAGGTAAGCCGCCCATCCTTGCGCCAGGTCGAAACCCATCGTCATGGGCACGAGTAAAACACGCTTGCCCTTGAGCGCCTTTTCATAAGCGGCCGGACCTGGATCTTCGGCTGCTTTTGCCATTTGCACGGATAGAACCGTGGACATGATGGCGGTTGCCGCCAGAATTGTCCTGAAAAGCTTCATAATGTCCCTTCTCCTTTGAACAGCCATTCCGACTGTCTTGAAACCGATTATATGTCGCCCTGCTGCGCTGTCTGTTCATCACGCGGATTGATAATGCCGTCGATGATGATAGCGGCCAGCAGAATGGTGGATTTGATGAGGTTCTGATAAAGCAGCGGAATATCGAGAATAGTCATGGCATTGAGCAGGATGCCAATCAGTGCGGCGCCGACCAGAACATTGCGCACGCCACCCTTGCCGCCAGACAAGCCAATGCCGCCGATAACCGCAACCAGAACAATGTCATACAGCAGAGTAGAATTCACGACCCGTGTATTGATCGAATGCAGGCTTGCCGCCGTTAGAAGACCCGCCGCAAAACCGATCAGCGCGGAAAGCACATAACGCAACACGATCATGGGCCGAACAGGCATACCGGAATTGCGAGCCGAAACGGGGTTGTCACCCGCATAATAGACGTATCTTCCCCATTTCGTGAAACGCAGAAATGCAAAGATAGCGAGACTTAAACCCGCAAAGATAAACACTTCGACGGGGATGTCGAAATAGCGAAGGCCGCCCAATAGTTCGAGCCAATGACCGCTAGGAACGGGCACTGCGTCCTGCGTGATGAGCTGTGAGCGAACATAGCCAAAAACGAAGGAGCCGCTTGCAAGCGTGACAAAGATCGCAGGCACTTCCGCATAGGCCACGAGAAATCCATTGAGAAGACCGATGCCCACAACGCCTGTCAGAACAAAGGCAATCGCCATGGCGTCGGATGTTCCCGCCCCCAATAGTTGCAAATACCACGCGACAGACATCGCCATGATTGCCACAGTCGAAAGATCAATCCCTCGTCCGATGATCACGATGGCCATGCCCAAAGCCAATATGCCCAGAACCGAAACGGAGCGTATGACGGCAATCAGATTTTCAGCGGTCAGAAAGCCGGGCAAAGCAACGGAGGCCGCGATGAACATGACAATCGCCAGCGCAAGAACTATTCTCTCTTGATTGATAACACCCCAAGCAGACTTTTGCATTTGCCCAACCCCTTCTAACCCAATGCAATGTCCTGCTTTGCGGTTCAGAAAGCGAAGGTAATCGGTGCGAAATCAATTCGTCCAATGAATAATTTTATCAAATATCAATGCGAAATTGGAATAGGTTATGCGCGCCAGCGAATTCTTAGCCCGCTCATGAATAGATGGGGCGAATCCGATCAGATAGTCTCGGCAATGATGTGATCCTTTAATGCTTCAACGAAACGCATCCCGTATTCGGGCAGAGGCGACGCATAGCTCCACATCGCGCATATATCAAAGTAAACCCGCTGGCCCTTCAAAGTAATCGGTTTCCCGATCAATGGCGGCCCAAATTTGACGGCCGAAGAAGGAACGACGGCCACGCCAATTCCACCCTCGGCCATTGAGAATAATGTATGCGGTGAATAGCTCTCGAGCACGATTGTGGGTGCAATCCCTGCCAGTTTACATGCTGCGTCAAAGACTTCACGTGACGCGTGGCGCTGATTAAGTGTCAGGATTGGCAAACGCAGGAGGTCGTTTAATTCGATGGACTGGACTTCGTCGGATAAAAATTCCTCTGTTGTGACAGCCAGAAAGCTCAGTCGCCCGAGGGAAACCGATTCAAATAGATCGACTGGCGCGAGAGGACGCGCGCTGATCGTCAGATGAACAGCACCCGCCCGCAACTTATCAGCCAGTTCCGGTCCGCCGCCATCTTCAATGCGAATGCTCACGCCCGGATTTTCCCGGCTCCAATTCTTGATAAACTTCGGTAAATAACGTTCAATGAGTTGCGAACAGGCACCCAATTTCAAGACACCGCTTTCGCCGCTGCCGAGGTTATCGGCCAGAACCCTCAGACTGCGATCAGCCCGTACAATGTCGTTTACTTTTTCCAGAAGAGCATCGCCATAGGCCGTGAGCTTCACGTTCCGCCCGCTTTTCTCGAAGAGTTCGACACCCAGATAATCTTCAAGCCCCTTGATCTGGCGTGACAATGCTGACTGGGTGATATTGAGCCGTTGTGCAGCAAGTGTAAAATTCATCAGCTCCGCAGCTGCGACAAATCCATTGAAATTGCGAATATCCAAGTGACCCCGCCTCTCTTATTCTTACGTTTCTAAGGCTGAGATTATACGCTGGTGCGGAAGCTTCAAGAAATCTGATTTCAATCCAAAGCCGCATATTGCGCCCCCAATGGGAGCGCAATATCGCCAATCCAGTTTCAAGCCGCGGCCCCCTGCTGCCCGGCAAACCGAGCGGTAAAGACTTCCTTGGCTGCAAACAGTCCGTTGAGCGCCGCAGGGAAGCCTGCATAGACCGCCATCTGTATGATGATTTCAATGATCTCGTCTTTGGTCAGACCAACATTCAGCCCAGCCTCGATGTGGACTTTCAGTTGTGGAGTGGCCGTTCCCATCGCTGTCAGCGCTGCAATCGTCGCAATCTCGCGAGCACGCAGATCAAGGCCGGGACGACTGTAAATGTCACCAAATGAAAACTCGAAAACGTAATCTGCAAAATCGGGGGCAATGTCAGCCAAAGCGGCGATGACATTGTGGCCAGCATTGCCGTCAATTTCAGCGAGTGCGCGCTTGCCGCGTTCCAGCCTGCTTTCGCCCTGGTTCGGTAATTGATGCGTCATAGTTTTTCATCCTCTGTTCCTCGCCGGCATATCCGGCAATCTTGGTGTCGAGGACGACAAGGCAGGCTTGTAGTTTGGCCACATGTGCACGGACACGCTCACGGTGCTGTTCCAGCAACGCGCCGCGTTCTTCTTCCGTGCCAACGCCGCGCTCCCGCAAAGCTGCATAGTGCAACATTTCCCGAATAGGCATTCCAGTCATCTTGAGACGGTCCAGAAATTCTATCCAGGTCAGGATCGATGCGTCGTAATCACGTTGGCCCGATTGATCTCTGTCGGCAAAGGGAAGCAGCCCGATCCGCTCATAATAACGGATCGTATAGGCCGACAGTCCTGATCTCTTCGCCAACTCGCCAATCTTCATCGGAGCCCTTCTTTCGTCACGACGCAGAAGAAGCTAATTGTTAGAGTGCACTCTAAGTCAAGAGCCAATCGACAAAACCGCTCTCGACCCTCGTTTCAGTCAGGTTCAGCAACTCAACCAAGCGGAATGTGAGAGCCTCGATCTGGCTCTGCACATTTTTGAAGCCGCCGAAACGACAGACATCGCGCTATTGCGCCGGTGCGATTGCTTTCAGAAGATCGGCATTGAAGCGCTCTGGATCCTGCATCTGCGGGCTATGCCCGTAGTCAGGATAGGTGATCAGCTGCGAATTCGGAATACGCGCCTGAGCTTCCTTTGCCAACACCGGATAATTGCCGAGCGTTGCCGCGAGTTCCTTATCGGCGCGGTTCCTACCCATGGCGGTATTGTCCTTCAGGCCGATCATCAGCACGGTTGGCACACGCAGCTTCTCGAACTCGTGGACTACCGGTTGGTTGAAAACCATGTCGGCAGTCAAAGCCTGATGCCAGGCAACGATATTTCCACCCGGACCTTCATACATGGATGCCAGCATATCGACGGGCCGGTCGAATTCAGGTTTCCACGTTCCGGCATAATAGGTCGATTGCTGATAGGCCTTGATGCTCGCCCGTGTGGTCTTCAGTTCGCCGGCGTAGAGCGCATTGACTGTCGCATTGGGTACGCCCTTGGCGCGCCAGTCTTCCATCCCCAATGGATTGACCACGACCAGTTTCTGGAGTTCATCCGGATATTGCAGCGCGTAGCGTATGGCCAGCATCCCGCCCATCGAATGACCGACGAGAACCGGTTTTTCGATGTTAAGCGCGGTCAAAAGCTGATGCGTGTTGTCGGCAAGCGCGTGCAGACCATATTGATAGCGCGCTGGCTTCGTTGATTTGCAGAACCCTATCTGATCGGGAGCGATGACCCTGTATCCAGCTCCTGTCAGAGCCTTGATCGTCGTTTCCCATGTGCCGCCGCAGAAATTCTTGCCATGCAAAAGAACGGCCGTCTGGCCATTGGCCTGCTCGGGACGGGCATCAATATAGGCCATTGTCATGGCCTCGTTCTGGCTAAGTATGGTTTGTCGCTGGACCGGCCAGCCGTAGTCGAAATCACCAAGCAGAGGGTCAGCCATCGCAGGCGTAGCGGTTCCCAGGGCGATGACAGCCATCATCGTTCGGATCATGGGTGATACAGTCATTTGGGTCTCCAATTGCTCGTTTCAACAACCACATTCACGATATTCGCCATTTGCAACACCAACATGGTTTCGCGACCGTTACGTGGCTTGTTACGATCGCGAAACCAGTGATGAAGATGGGCGCAGCTTACTTGTCGATAAAGTTCTCAAGCAGCGCGTTGACTTCCGGGGCCGATTCTTCAAGCAGCCAATGGCCGGTATCTGGAAGAATGGTCGAACCCAGCTTGCTGGTGTCCTTTACGAAGCGCGCTTCAAGCTGCTTCAGCAGAACGTCGTTGACGCCCTTTGCACCGCTGATCGAATAGACCGGGATGGTCAACTGCTTGCCAGCGGCGAGCAGAGCTTCATTCTGGCGGATACTGTCGGAATGCGACTGATAATAGCCAAAGGCGGCATGCAGATTGGCACGGGTCGAATAGGGCTCGATCAGCTCATCCAGCAGTTCAGGCGTGAAAACGTCCTTCTTGCCTGCATATTCCTTGATGAAATAGCTCATGAACAGGACCGGATCGGTGGAGACCATCTTTTCAGCGATATCGCCAAACGAGAAATAGCCGAAATGCCAGCCAAGGCCTGGACCGTTTGGAGTCAAACCTGGATAGGTCCACATCGCCTTGTCGGGGATCGGCGAATCCATGAACACCACCTTCTTGATGATATCCTGATTGTTGGCGACCATTGGATAGGAAGCCGAGTTGCACAGATCATGGCAGACATAGGTGAAAGGCTGGTTGTTGGTCAGGCTCTTGATCGCGCCCAGAAGATAGGTACTCATCTTTTCTGCATCATAGCCCGCAGCAGAAGGTTCCGACTGACCCAAACCAGGCAGGTCGAGAGCGATGACCTGATGGTTTGCTGAGAACTTCTTCAGAGCTGGTTCCCACATTTTCCAGGTAGAGCCGAAGCCGTGCACGAAGATGATCGGATCACCTTTACCCTCGCCTCCGCTGACATAGTGCAGGCGAATACCATCGGTTTCCACCATGCCGCTCTTGAAGCCATCAGGAACGGCATACTGACCGTGCTTTTCGGCTTTGACTTTCGCCAGGTTCGCTTTGGAAACTTCCGGCGGCGTATTGATAGAAGGCAGCACGTTTTCCTGCGCCAGAACAGGCGGCGAAAACAGCATTGTAGCGCTCAATAGTGCTCCGGCGGATATGATTTTAGAAAACACGGTTTCGTCCTTTCTCGAGAAAGCCCGATACGAATGATCTCGGGCGAAGTGACCCGGCATCCCCAACTTGCATAATGAGAGGGACACCGGTGCCAATAGGAATGAAGGGGTTGTAAGGCGGCGCGATCAGACCGAAGCAATCCACCGGCCCGGTGAGGCGCGCGTGAATTTTCCCAAGAGAACCCCGTGATTAAGCGACCAGCGGACGTCCGCTATAAGGCGAGTAATCGACGTAGCCTTCGCGTCCGCCACCATAATAAGTCGCACGATCCGGCTCGGTCAGGGGCCAGTTGTTGCGCAGACGCTCGACGAGATCGGGATTGGCGATGTAAGGCTGACCGAATGCAGCCAGATCGATCAATCCGGCATCGATCAGACGCTGTGCGCGTGCATGGTCGAGGCTACCGGCCAGAATGAGCGCCGTATCCGGCAGCAAGGGGCGCCATTGTTCCATCAGACCATGAATCGCATCGCTGACGGGGCGTTCACCGTATGGCAGCTTGACCTGTCCAGATTGATCCATGACGTGAACATAAGCAATGCCGCGCTTGCCGAGTTCCGCAGCCAGAGCCACATAGGTCTCTTCAAGTTCCGGGAAAAGCGGGTTGTCGTGAATGGTGCCATAAGGCGACAGACGAATGGCAACGCGGCTGGCGCCGATAGCGTCGGATACGGCATCCACCGTTTCAAGCACGAAACGCAAGCGATTTTCGATAGTCGTAGCGGAGTAGATATCGTCGCGATCATTGACCAGCGGGTTGATGAACTGCTCCAGCAGATAGCCGTTTGCGCCATGCAATTCGACACCGTCAAAGCCAGCTTCCACCGCGTTGCGTGCGGCCTGAACGAAATCTCCGATAACCCGCTTCACTTCATCGGTGGTGAGGGCGCGCGGTTCAGAGACAGGCACGAAATCCGGCTGCCCATCGGCATTGGGAACAAAAGACATGGCCCCCGATGCCACCCGACCCGTCGAACTCACCGGTGCCTTGCCGTCTTCCTGAATCGAACGATTAGAAATGCGACCGACATGCCAAAGCTGCGCGAAAATGCGTCCGCCCGCGCTGTGGACGGACTGCGTGACCAGACGCCAGCCCTTGACCTGCTCTTCGGTGAAAATACCGGGGTTGAAAAGATAGCCCTGCCCTTCGCGGGAAATCGGCGTGCCTTCGGTAACGATCAGTCCGGCTGTCGCACGCTGGCTGTAATAGAGTGCGACCAGCTCATCGGCTGCGCCACTGAAACTCCGCGAACGGGTCATCGGCGCCATGACAATGCGATTGGGCAGTGCCAGACCCGAAAGGTTAAACGGCTTGAAAAGGCTGCTCATGTTCTGGTTCTCCTGAACGGCGTCAATTAATTTTTCTCGGGAGTTTTATATGACCGTTGACGCGGCAGCTAAATGAGGCTTGAATTCAGAACATTGCGGAAGGATTTTCCGGTATGAAACTGAAATTGGATCATTTCGGCGCGCTGCAGACATTCGTACACGCCGCCGAAAAAAGAAGTTTTCGCGAAGCGGGCCAGATTGTTGGCCTTTCGGCGTCTGCCGTCGGCAAATCGGTCCAGAAGCTGGAAGAGCAGCTCGACGTGCGCCTGTTTCATCGCTCGACGCGCTCGATCACGTTGACGACCGAAGGAAAGCTGTTTCTCGAACGATGCCGTCGTATTCTGGGCGAGTTGGAAGTGGCGCAGGCGGAGTTGTCGCAATCTTCCCAGGGCACCCATGGGCGTCTGAAGATCGGCTTGCCGATTTCCTCCACGCTGCTGGTGGCAGCCGTCAGCGCATTTATGAAGGCTTATCCCGAGGTCGATCTCGAAATAGATATCAGCGACCGCTTTGCCGATGTCATCGACGAAGGTTTCGACGTGGTGATCCGCACGGGAAAGCCGAAGGACAGCCGCCTGCTCTATAAAAAAGTGGGGGAGTTTTCGTGGTGTCTCGTCGCATCATCGGACTATATCGCACGATGCGGTGCGCCTCAGTCCGTCGCCGATCTCCAGAATCATCGCTGTCTCCGGCACCGTTATTCGGAAACCGGCAAGATTGCCCCATGGGAACTGGCGGGGCAGGAGGACGACAATTCCAGAGCGCCGGAGACGCTCACAGTAACAACTGTCGATTCTATTATACAGTTGACCCTGGACGGAAATGGAATTGCGATGTTGCCGAGTTTTGCTGTTAAAGGAAAAATATTGGACGGATCATTGATAGATGTTCTCCCGGGAGCAGCCAATAATACGGGGATATTTTATCTTCTTTGGCCCGCAAGTCGTTATCCGTTGTCACGAGTACGCGCTTTTGTCGATTTCGTTTCGAAATTTCTCACCGATGAACTCGCTTAGATACCGAAATCCAGCGATTATCTCTTTGTTCGGTATTCCCAATGAATCGCTATCGCGGGTATCAGGAAAAAGACGACGTTCAAGACCTTCCAGAACCCGATGATGTTGGCCATATAGATGTGCGTTTGATCGGCGCTGAAGCCAAAAAATACAGACATTGCACTGGCTGTGACGCCTGTGAGCGACATCAGCCACGCAAAAATGATGAACAGCAGGTTGATGACAAAGGCCTTCAGCAGGACATTTCTAATTCTGAGGGGCGTTTCCATCGAAAGTACTCCTTCTTCGGCCAGGCGGCATTACCTCTTTCTCGGCCCAAGAGTTCCTATTATAGCGCAACCGGCGCGTATTTCGGTGGTGTTTCTGCTGGCAAGTCACTACGGCGCGGCAACGCGTCTCCCCGCAAACCGGCGCGAAAGATTGAACCTCTGACGCTAGTCAGGTAGCACTGCCACTAAATATCGGAAAGAACAGAGAGACAGAATGACAGTTAGAGAGATCGTCGCCTATCCTGATCCTCGTTTACGGGCAACCGCCGAACCTGTCATCACCTTTGACGACGATCTGCGTGCTCTCGCAGCCGACTTGCTGGACACGATGCGTGCTGCGCCGGGGATAGGCATCACGGCTCCCCATATCGGAGTTTCAGCACGGGTCGTTGTGCTGCAACTTTCCGGCATTGGCAGTGAAAAGACCTACATCAATCCTGAGATGTTATGGGTATCGGATGAAAAAATCCGCCATCAGGAAGGCAGTGTGTCAATGCCGGGTATTGTAGAAGACGTCGAGCGTCATGCGCGTATCCGCATTCGATACCAGGATCTGGATGGCCGGGAGCAGGAGGAAGAATGCGATGGTCTGCTTGCTGTGTGCCATCAACATGAAATTGATCAGCTCAACGGCATATTCTGGCTTCAGCGCCTGTCGAAGTTAAAGCGCGATCGCCTTATCAAGCGATATCAGAAAGCTCAGAAATGATCGGGAAGCACTCGCTTTGATCCGGCGATGCTCCAATTTACCTGCAGGCATAGAATGCGACCGGGTCTTGCCCGGTCGCAATCGTTTTACTTGGTGGTGTATCCGCCATTGACGAGAATGGTCTGGCCGGTCATCCACCAGCCTTCCGAAACCAGCAGGCGGATCCAGGGGATGATGTCGCCAATATCGGTCAGGCCGGTCTTGGAGAAACCTGATAGCGCTGCGGCAGTCTTATGATAGGCCACAGCGTCAGCACCTTCAGCGGGGTAGAAGAAAGGCGTGTCCATCGGGCCGGGCCCGATAGCGGTGACGGAAATCCCGCGCTCGCCAAATTCTTTTGATGCTGCCCGTGTGAAATGCTCGACTGGAGCCTTGGTACCAGCATAGCTTGAGTAGAACGGAGTGTAGGCACCGAGCAGAGACGTGACCAATGTGCAGATTTTGCCGTTATCATTCAGATGCTTGCCTGCTTCTTTAATGAAGAAGAATGCAGCTTTGGCATTGACCGCAGACATTTCGTCATACTCAGCCTCCGAAATCTCTGTCATCGGCTTTTTCAAAACCTTGCCAACGGTATTGATGGCGATATCCGGCCTGCCAATGGCAGCAACGGCGTCGGCAAACAGCTTCTCCGTCGCGCCGGCTGTGGCCAGATTGGCTTGAAAGGCAACAGCTTCGGCACCTGCTGCCTTCACAGCGGCAACAGTCGTATCGGCATCGGCTTTGCTTGCGGCGCTGTTGTAATGGATCGCGATTGCCTTAGCGCCATGCGCTGCAAGATCGCGAGCAATGAGCCCACCCAGATTTTTTGCACCACCGGCGATGAGGACGGTTTTACCTTTGATGGAATGATCAGTCATTGAATGGGCCTCCTTGGGGACGATATGCGACACAGTCCTGTTGAAGCTCGAATTTATCGACTGGATTGTTTCCATAAAGACGATCATTCTGACAACATATGTCAAAATAGCCGAACAATTGGTTTGGAGGCGGCGTGGACCGTATCGATCTTTTTCGTATCTTCATTCGTGTCGTCGAAGCGGCAAGCTTTACGCGCGCTGCCGATACGCTTGGCCTGCCACGCTCATCCGTCTCGACAGCAGTCGCGGAACTGGAGAACCGTGTCGGCGCTCGACTTTTGCATCGTACGACGCGGAAGGTTGCACCTACACAGGAAGGGTCAGCATTTTATGATCGCTGCGTCATGCTGATTGCCGACGTGGAGGAAACGGAAGGCCTTTTCCGGCGCAATCGCGCCGTGCCTTCTGGAAAGCTGCGTATCGATGTACCGGGACGTATTGGCCGTTTGATCATTGCCCCCGCTATATCCAGCTTTCTTGATGCTTTTCCCGATGTCGATATCGATCTTGGCGTGACGGATCGCGCCATAGATCTGATTGGGGACGGCGTGGATTGCGTGCTGCGTGTCGGTCCCTTGAGCGATTCCGCTCTCATCGCGCGTCCAATTGGCAAACTCCCGCTTATCAACGTAGCCAGCCCCGCTTATCTTGCCCGGCATGGCGTGCCGTCCGGTCCCGTTGATCTCAAAAATCATGTGGGAGTCAATTATGCTTCGCCGTCTAACGGTCGAGTAGAACCATGGGAATGGCTGGAGGATGGTCAGTATCATTCTGTCTTCTTGCGGGGGCGGGTAACCGTCAACAATGCCGAAGCCTATATAGCCTGTTGCCTTGCCGGGCTCGGACTAATCCAGATTCCCTCTTATGATGTTCGTCATCATATTGAGGCGGGCGAGCTGATCGAAATCCTGCCCGCCCACCGTGCCGAACCTCTGCCTATCACATTGCTCTATCCGCACCGCCAGCACCTTTCGCAACGGGTTCAGGTTTTTGCCGACTGGTTGGAGCCTCTATTAAAGGCCACCCTGTTTTTATAAGTGAACAGGACGACCCTACGTACCACTCAAACTAGCCTTTGTGGGCCGCAACCAGCAGCATCATCGGTCTTTCCAGTTCCTCAGCGAGACCCGGGTTCTCATCGATCTGACTTCTGGTCGGAGCGAATTCATCCACGCGGTCGATATGAAACCCACCTTGGATGAGCGTATTAATCGTCGTTCCGATTGTGCGATGATACTTTAAAACACCATCCGCAAACCAGTTTGTTCGGCGCTCCCCCTCGATAGAATAGTGATTGACCGGCCACGTCTTCTGTCCTTCGCTATCTTCAATCCAACCCGGCTGTGTCGCGGCCATGAAGATGGGATGCTCGATAGTGAAGACCAAAACGCCGCCGTCTACCAAGGCCTTGTGAATCATCCTGACAAGGCGGTGGAAGTTTTCGACATAATGAAAAGTCAGCGCACTGTAGATGAGTTCGTAGCTATCAGCGGGCAACTCCAATGTGTCAAGATCGGCAATGCGATAGTCAATCAGGTCGTCGCCTGTATCCGCTCGCGCACGATTGATCATGTTTTCAGACAGGTCATAACCCATAACCGACGCGGCGCCATTTTCGCGTATCCAGCGCGACGCCCATCCAAAACCGCAACCAAGATCCGCGACCCGCGCGCCATTTAAGGGAGGCAACAGCGCTTTGATTGCACTCCACTCTGGAGCACCCATCAAACCATGCACCTGCCTTGGAAGCTGGCTATATCCGGCGAAAAATTTCGGATTGTCGTAGATGTTTTGTGCCATTTTCAATTCCTATGAAAGATTGGACGAGGCACCAGCCGAGCCAAAACACCCCATCCGAAAGGGCAAGACCGGCATTGGCAATCCGCTTGATCAAATCACGCGCTTGACGTCCCGGCATCCCGCGAAAGAGATACCGGCCAAGCGGGAGACAATATGGGTGTCCTTTTCAATCATGTTGTTATGATCGTGAATGAGATCGGCGTAGTCAAGCCGGATCTCCGGTCATCGGAGAAACCATTGGACCCCTCCTTTCAATCGTAGCGCGCCAAAAGCAACTTCGATGGGGCAAGCTATAATTTTTCTCAGACAATTTGGAGAATAGAAAAATATTCACAATATGGTGTATATTATGATTATTTCCATCATAATATATCTGCGCAATCGGGATATCGAACGATATGCGCCACGATAATTGGCGATTGGCTCCAACTGATAGATTGCGCCTATATAAAGCAAATATCAGGATATTTTATTATAAATTTTATATTTATACAGATAATGAAAACAATATTATTATTAATGCAAGACATAAAAATCCAAGAATAATATTACAACTTCTTATTGGCGAAGTCAGACATAATTAATATCGATACAGCTCTCGGAAATTGGCAATTATATAACCGTTATTGAGCGCTGTTCTTCGCAGAGGGTCCGCATGGTTCAAAACCATTGCCAGCTCTACCTTGTGCGGATCAGACACATCCCTTTGATGCATCGGCATCATCAAGGGCAAAAAAGGCCCGCTTGTATTTTGAAATGGACTGAGTCACAAATACAGTCTGGATGTTGCTTTACGTCTTGGGTGAAGGCCAAGGATTTGTTGCGTATCGTTACATTCTAATAATTATAATAAGGGGAAATCAGAACATGAAAACTGGCTTAACCACACATTCTATAGCGAAGTGCTTGATCGTTTCGACAGCTCTGCTTGGCGCGAGTTTAACCGCCCAGGCCGAGAAAATCGGCAATTGTGAGGTCACCGGCACGAAGGGCTCAGACCCAATCAAACCAACGGTTCCAGGTCAGCTCACGGTACAGACCACGCTGCCTGCGCCCGCCTGGTGGAATGGCGATTCACCGGACGCGATGAAAGACGGCTATGAATACTGCATGGCAGTGGACATGGCTTACCGTGCGGGTCTCGACAAGGTGAAGGTCGTCAATGTGTCCTTTGATGCGCTGGTTGCAGCCCAGACCAAGGATTTTGACATTGCGCTCGCCGAAGTGTCCATCACCGATAAGCGCAAGAAGGTGGTCGATTTTTCCACGCCATATTTTGATTCTGATATTGGAGTGGCGATTAAAAAGGGAACCAGCTACACCCCTGAAACCGTCAAGGACCTGCGCATTGGCGTGATGCAGGGCACGACGGGCGCTTCTTTTGTCGATCAGAAGCTGAAGCCGAAGGAAGTCAAGGTCTTTGCCGATACGGGCGCGCTGTCGACAGCTCTGATGGCCAACCAGATCGATGCAGGGCTGCACGATACGTCGATCATGCTCGGCGTCGCGTCGAACTCGCATGGCATGGTTGAAGTGCCATTCCAGTATTCCACTGGTGAATCCTATGGTGCTCTCTATCCAAAAGGATCGCCCAACGAGGCCGTCTTCAACAAGATGATCGAAGATATGAAGAAAGACGGCACCTTCGCTGCCTTGTCCAAAACTTATCTCGCCGACGCCTGGGGTGCTGATCCGGCCAAGATTCCTTATCTCAAGCCGTAATCGCGTTTGCGCATCGGATCGCTGCAAATAGCGGTCCGATGCACCCGTTCCACTGATCGTTCGTCTTTGCCTGATACAGAACAGGCGAGATTACGACGTATAGAAACGGAGGCTCGCGCGATGACCGCCAACACTCCTCAATCCGGTACCAAGCCTACCCTTGGTCTTTATGACAGCGAACGCGGATGGAGCGCCAGCGCGCCGCCGCGTGATACGATGAACTGGGCAGTCACAGCCCTTATCGTCGCACTGGTCGTCATATTCGCCAGTTGGAAAACCCTGCATAATGTCAACGGCGCTCTGACAGAGCTTGGAGCGGGCGGAGTTCTCGCAACAGCTTTGTTGTTTCTTTGCGGCTTGGCAGTACTCCTGTTGTTGAAGCCTGCGATGCTATCATGGCGAACATCGACCGCTGCCCGCCAGGCGCTTGCTGCGAATGATCTGATTGCTGCGCGTGCCAATACGGCAATAGCGCGCGAAGCCGCCTATTCGACATTGGGTTATGGTGCGGTAACGGTGCTGGTGCTTATCGGCATCCAGTTTCTTCTGGCCAACGACCTTGCCGTCAGCCGCACATTTCTGCAACTGCCGCTCATAGCCAGTTCCTTCTGGCTGGTGCTCAAGGCTTTCTGGGTCAACGTCTATATCTTTGTTATTGCAGAGATTCTGGTTCTGATCTGGGGCCTCATCGTTGCAATCGCTCGTTTGATGCCAGGAGAAGCGGGGCGACCCGTCCGGCTGATCGCAACGGTTTATACCGATATGTTTCGCGGCTTACCCGCGATCATCAATATCTATCTGATCGGCTTTGGAATTCCACTGACAGGCCTGCCTTATCTGAAGGATCTGTCGCCGGAATCCTATGCGATTATCGCTTTGACGCTCACCTATGGCGCATATGTCGCCGAAGTTTACCGGGCTGGTATTGAGAGTATCCACCGCAGTCAGGTTGCCGCCGCGCGCTCCCTTGGTCTGTCCTACTTCCAGACATTGCGTTATGTTGTCGTGCCGCAGGCGGTTCGCAGAATCATACCGCCGCTTCTGAATGACTTCATCGGCCTTCAAAAGGATACCGCGCTCGTCAATGTCATCGGCTCGATCGATGCGTTCAATCAGGCGCGTATCATTGGCGCAAACAATTTCAATCTTTCGCCTGTGACAACGGTTGCTCTGCTCTTCATCCTGATAACGATCCCGCAGGCGCGGTTCGTTGATCGGCTGCTTGAGCGTGAACAGCGCCGTACGCAGTCATAGCCTTTCCGGAGAGTATGAACGATGGCGATGATAGAAATCCGCGATGTAACAAAGTCCTATGGACAGGTTAAAATCCTCGACGAACTAAACCTCAGCGTGGACGAACATCAGGTGGTTTGCCTGATTGGTCCTTCCGGTTGCGGCAAGTCGACGTTGCTGCGCTGTCTCAACGGTTTGGAGCCAATACAGGGCGGCGAGATCTGCATCCATGGCGACCGCATGTCGGGTCCTGGCGTCGACGTCAATGCGCTGCGGCGCGATGTCGGCATTGTGTTCCAGAGCTACAATCTCTTTCCGCATATGAGCGTGGTCGAAAACGTCATGCTCGCGCCGATGAAAGTGCTGGGCCGGAAACGCGAGGATGCCCAGGCCAGAGCCATGTCGCTGCTGACGCGCATCGGACTTGAACACAGAGCCACGGCCTATCCGGATCAGTTATCTGGAGGGCAACAGCAGCGCGTCGCGATCGTCCGTGCGCTGGCGATGAGCCCGTCGGTTTTGCTGTTGGACGAAATCACTTCCGCGCTCGATCCTGAACTTGTGTCCGAAGTGCTAAACATCGTCCGCGATCTCGCTGCGGAAGGCATGACGATGTTGCTTGCCACCCACGAAATGGGATTTGCACGCGAAGTTGCAAGCAAGATATGCTTTCTCTATGGCGGGAAGGTCCATGAGGAAGGACCGCCGGAACAGATATTTGGAGACCCGCGCGAAGAGCGCACACGAAAATTTCTTCAAAGTATTATCGAAGCCGGAAGGCTCTAGAACCGATAACCAAAATCACAACCTCACGCACCGAGACCGTCACCTGATCCATGGGATAAACCATACCAGACGGCGAACGAACTTACTTCCACATGCTGCGCATCCGCGCGCCGACATCTATACGCACATCGCGCAAACTGCGCTCACTTGCAGAGGCGGTAACTTTTGGCCAGCTCGTCTTCTCGAACAAATGAAGGAGCGAAGCTGGAATGAACCGCGTCCGCGAGGCGTAAACATGCCGATCGCCCTTCACATTTTGCCCATAGGTGAAAAACCGTTGCGGCGTGATGAGTGTGAGATTGTCACGCGCACGCGTCATTCCGACATAGAGCAGACGACGCTCTTCTTCCAGCTCGGCCGTCGTTCCAGCTCCGAGATCCGAAGGCATGCAACCGTCAACGACGTTGAGCATATAAACGGAGCGCCATTCCTGTCCCTTGGCGGAATGGATGGTTGAGAGGATCAGATAGTCCTCATCAAGAAGCGGCACACCAGCCTGATCACTCGTTGCATCCGGTGGATCGAGCGTAAGCTCGGTCAGAAAGCGCTCGCGGCTAGGATAGCCGCTGGCAATCTGCTCGAGCTGCTCCAGATCTGCTTTTCGTGTATCGGCATCTTCGTGAATACGTTCGAGATGCGGCTCGTACCAGCTGCGCGCCAGACCGATATCGTCAGGCCACCCGCTTTCGGCTTTTCGAAGGCTTGAGAGCATATCGATAAAGGCTGGCCAGTCATCACCACTTCTGGGCGGCGGCGGAATTTCGGCAAGCGACTGCAAAGGTTCCGGGTCCAGGGCGATGGTGTCGAGAATCTTGCCAGCCGTCTGGGGACCAACGCCGGGTAGCATCTGCAAAAGTCGGAAGCCAGCAACGCGGTCGCGCGGGTTCTGCGCAAACCTCAAGGCAGCAAGCAGGTCCTTTACATGCGCGCTGTCGAGAAACTTCAGGCCACCGAATTTTACGAAAGGGATATTGCGACGGGTGAGTTCGACTTCCAACGCGCCGCTATGGCTCGATGTTCGAAACAAAACAGCCTGCTGTTTGAGCGTGACGCCTACCTCACGGTTGGCCAGAACCTGCTCAACGATATAATTCGCCTGATCGCTTTCGTCTCGCACCGTCACGAGCATGGGCCGCTGTTCCGATTGGCGGTCGGTCCAGAGATTCTTGGTGAACCGTTCGCGGGCGAGATCGATCACACCATTGGCGGCAGCCAGAATGGGCTGTGTGGAGCGATAATTGCGGTCAAGCGTGATGACGTCGGCAGGCTTCGGCGAGAATTCCTGCGGGAAGTCGAGGATATTGCGAATAGTTGCAGCGCGGAAGGAATAGATCGATTGGGCATCATCACCGACAACCGTGAGACCACATCCACTCGGTTTCAGCGCCATCAGGATTGATGCCTGAAGACGGTTCGTATCCTGATACTCATCGACCAGAACGTGATCGAAGCGGTTGCCGACATCGCCAGCAAGTGCCGGATCCGACATCATCTGTGTCCAATAGAGCAGAAGATCGTCATAATCGAGCACGTTCTGGTGCTGCTTGGCCTCAACATAGGCCGCGAAAAGCTGCTTGAGCTGCTCTTCCCAGCCTAGCACATATGGATAGGCGTTCTTCAGAACTTCGCCGATGGAACTCTCGGAATTGACCACGCGCGAATAGATCGCAACACATGTCCCCTTGGTTGGAAAGCGGCTTTCCATTTTCGAGAAACCCAGTTCATGGCGAACGAGGTTCATGAGATCCGCACTGTCTTCGCGGTCATGAATAGTAAAGTCGGCGCCAAGCCCGATCTGTTGCGCATAAATACGTAGGAGCCGTGCACCGATTCCGTGAAATGTGCCTGCCCATGCCAGCGCATCCGTCATGACAGCGGAATTATCGCCAAGAACCTGCTTGCAGATACGCTGAACGCGGCGCGCCATTTCAGACGCTGCCCGGCGTGAGAACGTCATCAGCAATATCCGACGCGGGTCAGCACCGTTAACGATGAGATGAGCAACACGATGAGCCAATGTGTTGGTCTTGCCCGATCCAGCGCCCGCGATAATCAAAAGCGGTCCACCAATGGCACCATCCGGCATGGCGATGCCGTGCTCGACCGCCTCGCGCTGGCGATCATTCAGTTTTTCCAGATGGGCCGCTGCCATGTGTCCTCGTCATGCAAGAATTTATCTGATCACTGGATCACGGCGTGTCCGCCGAAGTGCTCTCAAGACATCTCTATTAGAACATTAGGAACAAAAAAGGAACATGCTGGATTGCAACTGAGCGGCTTTCCCCTCCGGCAAAAATGGGTCATTCGGGCAGGGAGCATTCTCTTAAGACCCATCAAAAAGAACATTTGCCAATTAAGCGGCCTCACGCTTAATTTCAGTGAACGCTAAAAACTCACGGGCTGAAACGGATTCTCGATGACAATAGACGGCATTTCTTCGCTTCCCGTTTCACAATCCGTTGTTGGAAAACTGACGAAAGCGGCAATTTTTCTCGTCGTGACGATCAACCCTGGATCAGAAGCCGAAGAAGCTATTCGTGATTTATGCGCGGATATTTCAAGTCTGGTCCGCGGCGTTGGTTTTCGGCGCTTGGACGGGCAGCTTTCCTGCATAACAGGGTTCGGCTCGGAGGCATGGGACCGCCTGTTTGGCGCTCCACGACCAAAGGAGCTGCATCCGTTTCGCGAAATCCATGGCGTGCACAATGCTGTATCAACGCCCGGCGATATTCTGTTTCATATCCGTGCGAGCAGCATGGATCAGTGTTTTGAGCTAGCCAGCCACCTTATGGAACGGCTTTCGATCCATGTGTCTGTTGTTGATGAAGTGCATGGCTTCAAATTTTTTGATGATCGCGATCTTCTTGGGTTCGTTGACGGCACCGAAAACCCGGTCGACCAGGCCGCTTTATCTGCCACGATCATCGGCGATGAAGATCCGGACTTTGCAGGAAGCAGCTATGTGATCACCCAAAAATACTTGCACGATCTGGCGAAGTGGAACAACGTTTCTGTCGAAGAGCAGGAAAATATCATCGGTCGGCATAAGCTCTCCGATATTGAACAGCTTGGGTCCCAGAAGAAGCCCTATGCCCATAACGTTCTGACGAATATCGAGGAAGATGGGGAGCAGATTCAGATTCTGCGTGACAATATGCCGTTCGGCGAAGTCGGAAAGGGCGAATTTGGCACCTATTTCATTGGCTTCGCTCGTTCCCCATCCCGGATCGAGAAAATGCTGGAGAATATGTTTGTCGGTAATCCCCCCGGTACGTACGACCACATTCTCGATTTCAGCCGAGCCGTGACCGGGTGTTTGTTTTTTGTGCCGACACTAACGTTTCTCGATAACGTCTCTTAAGACGCAGGACCGCGCGCTACACGTGCCGTGAAGGTCTACGTTAGACACCTAGTCGTTGACGCAACTCGGAAACCGGAAAAGGTTCAAAGCTGCATATTGCAGCAGGATGATCGTCTTGGCGTCCCGGATTGCGCCGGTGCCAATCATGCCCAATGCCGCATCGATATCCACTTCGAAGACTGCAATATCCTCGCCCTCCTCTTCCTTTCCACCGCCCAGTGAAACCCGGTCTCCGGGCTCATACTCTCCAACGAAAAAATGGAGGCGTTCTGTCACCGACCCGGGGCTCATGAAGACGTCGAAGATCTGCCGCACTTCGCTTACTTGAAAGCCCGTTTCTTCTTCTGTTTCCGCACGAATGCGTACCGCCGGTTCCACATCATCCAACAATCCGGCTGGCGCCTCGGTCAGCAGATCGTCATACCCATTCACGAAGGCCGGATATCGAAACTGGCGGGTGAGAATAACCGTTCGCCGACGCGGATCGTACAGCAGAATGGTTGCGCCATTGCCGCGATCATAGGTTTCTCGTGACTGGCTCTGCCAGCTTCCATCAGCCCGCTGGAATGAGAACTTGGTTTTCTTCAGGACATACCAATCGTTTGAGAGAAGGGTGACTTCCTCCACCTGAACACGATGCGCAATACTCACAATAACCTCCACACAAACACGATAAGTCGCTAGCCGTCGCCAGATCGTTGTGATATTCGTGCAATATCATGCATAGTCAAGGATTTTCGTGCAATGAATATGCTGACAAGTGAACGAAAGGCTTTGATACTCGAGCTCCTGCGTCGCGATGGGCGGATCGTGGCAAAGACATTCAGCCGGGAACTGGGCGTCTCTGAAGACACAATCCGCCGTGATTTGCGTGAACTGGCCAGCGAAGGTCATCTCTTGCGCGTTCATGGCGGAGCCCTGCCCGCCTCAGCGGCCGTTGCCGATTTTGCAACTCGGGAAGATGCAGCGTCGTCCGCCAAAACTATGCTCGGCGGCATTGCTGCCCGGCTGATCCGGCCGGGCCAGATCGTCTTCCTCGATGGCGGCACGACAAACATACAGCTGGCGCGTCAATTGCCCCTCGATCTCAAGGCAACGATCGTCACCCATAGTCCCAATATAGCCGTTGAGTTGGCGCGCCACCCGCTCATTGACATCGAACTGGTGGGCGGACGCTTATTCAGACATTCCATCGTCACAGTTGGGTCGGTAGCTGCTGAAGCCATCTCCCGAATTCGAATGGATGCATATTTTATGGGTGTAACAGGTCTTCACCCAGAAACGGGCGCGACCACCGGCGACAATGACGAAGCCGCCATCAAAAGACTGATCGCTCGCCAGTCGGCGGAGACAATCGTCGTGGCGACCCGCGACAAACTCGGGGTCGCATCGCCTTATCAAGTCGTACCGCTGGCAGAGATAACAACCCTTGTGACAGAGCCACAGCTATCGCAGGAGACATTGCTTCCCTTCGCATCCCAATCAATCGATATCGTCCAAGCGTGATTGACGGCGTGACCGACACGGTCAACTCGGGACAAGCGTTATGATAATGCCTCAAGCGATTTCGCCAGTTCCATGACAAGCGGTGACGGATCATCGGCAGCAAATATGCCAAATTCGGCGACCGGTGCCGGGGGCAGATTGTATTTTCCATTTATGGTCTCGCAGTCTGGCGGAACCGCTTCCGCAAACAGCACCCCAACACCCAGCCCTCCTCGCAGTGCCGATAGCATGGCGGGCAAGCTTTTCACGCGGCAGCCAACGGTCCACGCGATGCCCGCTTCAGCGAGGGAAGCGACCATTCGATCCTGCCAGGAACAGGATGTTTCAAAGAGAACGACAGGAAGCGGATCATTCTCATCCACATCAAGCAATCGGCTGGCGCACCAGACCAGTTGATAGGATATAAAGCTCATTGGCGGCAGGGCGAACCGGGCGGGATGGGCAACGACGATGTCGCTTTGCCCTTCATCAAAGGATCGTGCAAGCTGCGCCGAATTGGATGAACTCAGCTCAATCTCCACCGACGGATGTTGCTGTCTGAACTGAGCAATTGCGCCAGGAAGACGCGTGACTGCCAGATCTTCAAAAAGCCCTAGCCGAATACGCCCTACCAGCTTTTTATCGACCAATCCGCGCTGCATATCCTCCGTCAGCGCAATGACCCTTCGCGCATAAGCCAGAAAAGCTTCTCCCGCTTCTGTTAGAGAAACACCGCGAGAGGACCGCGTAAACAGTTCACTGTCCAGTTCCTTTTCTATCCGCTGCAACTGCATGCTGACGGCTGCCTGCGTACGCGCAAGACGATCAGCGGCTTTGCTCAGTGTGCCCGTTTCGGCCACCGCGACAAACATCCTGAGCAGTCTGAGATCGTAACTCACATCC
This sequence comes from Ochrobactrum sp. RH2CCR150, assembly GCA_014138095.1. Taxonomy (GTDB): domain Bacteria; phylum Pseudomonadota; class Alphaproteobacteria; order Rhizobiales; family Rhizobiaceae; genus Brucella; species Brucella gambitense. Next base: position 56,067 of record JACGXE010000015.1, on the reverse strand, counting down.
ATAACGAACCCTTATACCGTACTAAGAATTATAAGGGTACACGAGGGATGCAGCTTTTGACAATATGGAATCCGAAACCAGAAAATGGAGTATGAAATGTCCGACTATAAAGAAAAACTGGCTGCTTGCGGTATCGTTTGGCCCAATCTGACCCGGCCAGACCTGCCCTTCTCCCCCACCACGAAAGTCGACAATTTTCTCTATGTTTCGGGCCAGATACCCGAAAAAGGCAGCGATATTGCTTACATCGGACAGGTCGGCGGCGAGATCGATATAGAAACCGCCCTCGAAAGCGCGAAGCTCTGCGCGGCAAATGTCATCTTCTGGGCGAATGAAGCGCTTGATGGCGATCTTGACCGTGTTGTCCGGTTGGCCAAGCTTACAGTCTTCGTCAATGCCGTCCCTGGCTTTACCACCTATTCTCAGGTCGGCAACGGTGCTTCTCAACTTATGAATGCGGTCTTTGGCGAACGTGGCGCACATGCACGCTCTGCCATTGGCGTGGCAGGGCTACCAGCCAATGTACCGGTCGAGGTCGAAGCCGTTTTCCATATTCGCTAATCAAGGGACCGCAAATGTCCGTCGTGCATTTTAATCATAGCGGAGCCGGGTTGCCTTCCCCGGAAACGGTTCAGGTGATTGTCGACCATCTGCGTCTCGAAGCAGAACGCGGTCCGATGGAGGCTGGCGCGCGCGCATCAGACGCCATTCACAGGACCTATCAAGCGGCGGCAAAGCTGTTGGGGTGCTCACCGCAGGATATCGCTTTCGGAACCAGTCATGGACAGCTTTATGGCAACCTGATCGCCTCTATTCCGCTCTCTCCCGGCGACAAGATACTGGTCAGCCGTCAGGAATGGATTGGCAATGTCTTATGTTTGCAACGCTCTGCGGATCTGAACGGCGCAACACTTACATTGATGGCCTCGGACGATACAAGCGCCGTCGATACTGTTGCACTCGGACAAGGCCTCTCGCCGGTTACGCGCATTGTTGCCCTAACCTGGGTTGGCGCGGGAAGTGCACTGATCAATCCTGCCGCTGCCATTGGTGCTGCAATCCGGCAAGCCGGGTCATCAGCGTTTGTCATCATAGATGCCAGTCAGGCTATTGGACAGATACCGATTGATGTCGCCGAGTTGGGTTGTGACGCTCTCATCGCCTGCGGGCGGAAATTTCTGCGCGGACCGCGCGGAACAGCCTTGGCCTATATTTCACCCCGCCTTGCGGAAGAACTCGTTCCGCGCAGTATCGACAACCTGTCCTCCACTTTGAGTGACGGCAACGTCGCGGTGGCAAAGAGCGCTCAGGTTTTTGAGTTTGGTGAAGAGTCGGTGGCACTCAAGCTTGGTCTTGGAAAAGCAATCGAGCAAGCCCTCGACTTGGGTATCGACCGCATCGGGCAAGACCTCGCACATAAGGCCGTGACCCTTCGTCAGACCCTTGCTGAAGTGCCGGGAGTCAAACTGCTCGATCTTGGAGACAGCAAAGGCGCTGCCGTCACATTTGCAATCGATGGATTACCGTGTGCGCTCGTAAAGCAACGTCTCGCCGATCAGAGCATCAATATCGGCCTAAACGGACCGGGCTACACACCTTACGATATGTCTATACGCGGGATTTCAGAGTTGCTTCGAGCCTCCGTGCATTTGAGCACCTCTGATGATCATATTGCTTTGCTGGTCAATGCTATCAGATCGATCAGTCAAACAGGGATTTGAGTTGGAATTTCACAATGAATGACAAAAAGCAGACAGCACTTCTTTTGGGTGGAAGCAAGGGGCTTGGATTAGGTGTTGCCGAAGCTTTGGCAAAGCAGGGCGTAAACATCGCGCTCGTCGGCAGAGACAAAGTTGCGATGCGCGCAGCAGAAGAGCGCCTTGGCACTTATGCGGGTTCGGTGATGTCATTCGCCTGCGACTTGACTGATCCTGCCAGTGTTTCCAGAATGATGGAAAATGTCGACAAAGCCGTCGGCAGCATCGATATCCTGCTTCTCAATGGCGGTGGCCCTGCTCCGGTTTCCGCTTCTCAATATGACGAAGCCTACTGGAACACACAGATCAGAAGCATGTTCCTCAGTCAGATTGAAGTGGCCGCTCACTATCTTCCCGGAATGCGTGAGCGCAATTTCGGTCGGATCATTGCGGTATCCTCCACCAGCATTCGCGAACCCATTCCCAATCTCGCAGCTTCCAATGCCTTGAGATCGGCCCTCGCAGGATGGGGCAAAACGCTTGCAAGCGAAGTCGCTGGAGATGGCGTGACCGTCAATGTCGTAATGCCCGGCCGGTTTGCCACCGAGCGCACCACGCGTCTGGACGCGCTGGATGCAGCTGAGCGCGGCGTCGATCCAGTCGTCATCGCAACCGAGAGCCAGAGCGAAATTCCAATCGGACGCTACGGTACACCGGAAGAGTTCGGCGAAGTTGTAGCGTTCCTTGCCAGCAAGGCAGCAAGCTACATCAATGGCGTGGCGCTGCCGATTGATGGCGGCCTAAGCCGTTCAATGATCTGATAAGGCAGACGTCGCCATACCTACTCAGGGTTGCATCGCACCATAACGATGACGTTGGCTTCGCCCAATTAGAAGTGAGAGCCTGAAAATTCTGATTCTCCGAGATACAGTCTCGGAGAACTGCCCATAGATTGTAATTATGGAACCGCTATTGTGGTCAGCAATTGCCTATCCGACAATCAATATCGTCATGATAGCTACGTTTTCACACACGGCATCATTTAACATATAGATCCCGCGACCGTTTGAGATGTGCAAGCATGGCCGCTTCGGCGCCTTCGGCGTCGTTTTCAGCTAAGCGGTCGAGAATTTCGGTGTGTTCAACGAGCGTATATTTTTCCTTGCCGGTCCAGATCAGCATATGCGTGTGGTATTCCTTCAGCCACGCCAACATAGCTTCGCTGACCGCTATAAAGATCGGATTATCCAGAATCTTCGCAATGCGAATGTGGAAGTCCATATCCGCAGCGATGAATGCATCGGCGTCGCCCAGAGATTGCCGCTGCCGTTCGATAATTTCGCGCAGTTCCGAAATATCGCGTGCAGTCACCTTCTGCGCCGCCTCGCGTGCAATGCCGCGCTCGAAAAAGATGCGCGCACTCTTCAGGTGCTCGAGCGTATCCATCGATTGCGCAAGCATGATCTTCGCTGTCGGATCAACCTGCTGAAATATCGACCTCGCTGTGAGCTTGAGAACTTTGGCGCGTTCTCCATGCGAAATACTGACCAACCCCATTTTGGCAAGTGACTGCATCGCCTCACGGATTGCAGGGCGGCCGACACCAAACCGTTCCATAAGGACGCGTTCGGACGGCATCTCATCGCCAGGGAGCAATTCGCCGGACGTAATCATGGTTTCGAGCCGGTCAAACACTTCGTCTGACAGTTTGCGGCGAACGATAGGTTCGATTGGCTGGGTCATGGCATCTCACTAATCATGAGCTTTGCTCTCTTATGCATCTTCGAATGCTCAGATGAAAGACATTACCCGTGCCCTCATGCACGGGCTAACAATTTTCCTCTTGCAGATATTGGAATACTCATTATACCAGTTTGCATTCGAACGCCATGCGCTTTTCGTTAGCGCGACTAAAGCAGCGAGCAACGGCAATTCCGATGAATATCTGTTTGACCTATCGCATTGAGACCACCGGCAGCATCGAGAAGATGGCAGCCAAGATCGCCAGCGACCAATCCACCGGCACCTTTGTTGCAGTTCCGGGCGAAACGGAGGAATTGAAGGCACGCGTCGCCGCCAGAGTGCTCGATATCCGCCCTCTGAACGATGCGCGCGTTCCGGCTTGGCCGGAACTGGAAGACGGTCATGGTCCGATCAAGCGCGCCGAAGTGGACATCGCTTTTCCGCTCGATGCAATTGGTACCGACCTCGCTGCGCTCATGACGATCGCTATTGGCGGTGTTTATTCGATCAAGGGCATGACCGGTATTCGCGTCGTCGATATGAAACTGCCGTCGGCGTTTCGCGATGCCCATCCCGGCCCGCAATTCGGGATCGAAGGCAGCCGCAGGCTCACTGGCGTAGAAAAGCGCCCGATCATTGGCACCATCGTGAAGCCCGCACTTGGCCTTCGCCCTCATGAAACTGCGCAGTTGGTAGGTGAATTAATTGCGTCCGGCGTGGACTTCATCAAAGACGACGAAAAGCTGATGAGCCCGGCTTACTCGCCGTTGAAAGAGCGCGTAGCGGCGATCATGCCGCGTATTCTCGACCACGAGCAAAAGACCGGCAAGAAGGTGATGTACGCGTTCGGCATTTCGCACGCAGATCCTGACGAGATGATGCGCAATCATGACATTGTTCTCGAAGCAGGCGGTAACTGCGCGGTTGTCAACATCAACTCCATCGGCTTTGGTGGGATGAGTTTTCTGCGAAAACGCTCGGGCCTTGTCCTGCATGCGCATCGCAACGGCTGGGACGTTCTGACCCGCAATCCGGGCGCTGGGATGGATTTTCGCGTCTATCAGCAATTCTGGCGCTTGCTTGGCGTTGACCAGTTCCAGATCAACGGCATCCGGGTGAAATATTGGGAGCCGGACGAGAGTTTCGTGTCTTCCTTCAAGGCCATCAGCACACCACTTTTCGATCCATCCGATTGCCCGCTGCCGGTTGCCGGTTCCGGTCAATGGGGTGGCCAGGCACCTGACACCTACGCGCGTACAGGTCGCACCACAGATCTCCTCTATCTGTGCGGCGGCGGCATTGCTAGTCATCCGGGCGGACCGGCTGCTGGCGTTCGCGCAGTTCAACAGGCGTGGGAGGCAGCAGTCACAGACATCCCGCTCGAGACTTACGCAAAAGACCATCCCGAACTTGCCGCCTCGCTGGCCAAATTTGGCAACGGAGGCGAATAATGAGAGGCCCCAACCCTCCGCTGCTCTCCTACTATGGGGATGATCTGACTGGCTCCACGGATGTCATGGAAGCCTTGAGTTCGAACGGCGTAGACACCGTCTTGTTCCTAAACACGCCGGATGATGCGCTATTGGCGCGATTTGCCCATTGCAGAGCTATCGGTCTTGCAGGCACCAGCCGCAGCGAAACTCCGGGCTGGATGGACAATCATCTCACGCCAGCTTTCGCATGGCTGCGCGCCCTCAATGCTGCAATTTGTCACTATAAGGTCTGTTCCACATTCGATTCCGCTCCGCATGTCGGCAATATCGGCAAAGCGATCGAAATCGGCAAACATGTCTTCGAGCAGGCCTATGTTCCGCTGGTGGTCGGCGCGCCGCAACTCAAACGCTACACGTCCTTCGGCAATCTTTTTGCTGCATATCAAGGCGAGACCTACCGCATAGACCGTCATCCCGTGATGAGCCGCCATCCTGTGACGCCAATGCATGAAGCCGATCTGCGTCTGCATCTGGCCCAACAAACGGCGTTGAAAGCCGAACTGATCGACAGTCCAACCCTGACCTCAGCTGACGCTGATACGCATGTCGACAAGATCGCCCAGACGGCGGACGGCATGGTGCTCTTCGATGTCGATAGCACAGAAACCCAGCTGCGCGCCGGAGAGCAAATTTGGCGCTTGCGCGCGACAGAGGGCTGGTTTGTCGCCGGTTCTTCGGGCATCGAATATGCGCTGATTTCTGCATGGCGAGAGGCTGGGCTGATCGGCGCTCGGAGAGACTTCCCGCTACCTGGCAAAGTCGATCGTATCGCGGTGGTGTCAGGCAGCGTTTCGCCGACAACCGAACGGCAGATCCGCAGCGCAACCGCAGCCGGGTTTATCAGCATCGATCTCAATCCATTGGACCTTCTGGGTGAGAATGCTGCGCAGTCGATTGAAGAAGCCATTACGCTTGCACAAAGAACTTTGCAGGATGGCAGAAGTGTCATCCTCAATACAGCCCTTGGTCCATCTGCCGATCGTGGCCGTGAAATCGACCGCATTCCCGGTAGCCGCCATCGACTAGCGCGCATTCTGGGCTCGATCCTGCGCAGTCTGGTGGAGCGCGAAAATCTTTCACGTGCCGTCATTGCTGGTGGCGATACGTCCAGCCATGCCCTGCGCGAGCTGAATGTCGACGCGCTGACCACTCTGCTGCCGCTACCGCAGACACCCGGCTCGCCGCTCTGCACGGCCCATAGCCGCGATGATACGACCAACGAACTTCAAATCGCACTGAAAGGCGGGCAGGTCGGCGCTGATAATTACTTCAGCCAGATACGCGACGGCCTATCCAATTGAATCTGGAATACTCATTGACTGGTCATACCAGTTAAGCTACCAAAGATACGGGAAGGAAAATTCAATCATGACAGCAATCGCTTTGTTCGGCGCAGGCGGCAAGATGGGCTACCGTCTGGCCAAGAACTTGAAGGGCTCACGCTTCGACGTCCACCACATCGAAGTCAGCGATGCTGGCAAGGCGCGCCTGAAGAACGATCTGGGCATCGACACGGTTGATGCCGATCAGGGCCTTACGGACGTCGATGTCGTTATTCTCGCCGTGCCAGATACGCTCATCGGCAAGGTGGCTGCGAGCATTATCGACAGACTGAAGCCCGGCACGATGGTGATTGCGCTTGATGCGGCTGCCCCTTTCGCAGGTCATCTGCCCGAACGCGCTGATCTGACCTATTTCGTCACCCATCCTTGTCATCCACCGATTTTCAACGACGAAACGGATATGCAGGCAAAGAAGGACCATTTCGGGGGTCTGTTCGCCAAGCAACACATTGTTTCGGCACTCATGCAGGGGCCGGAAAAGGATTATGCGCTGGGCGAGGAAATCGCCAAGGTCATATGGGCTCCCGTCATGCGCTCGCATCGCGTCACTGTCGAACAGATGGCCATGCTGGAGCCAGGTCTTTCGGAAACGGTCTGTGCATCGCTGCTCGTCATCATGCGCCAGGCAATGGATGAATGCGTGCGACGCGGTGTTCCAGAAGAAGCGGCTCGCGATTTCCTGCTCGGTCATATGAACGTTCTGGGCGCGGTCATTTTCAAGGAAGTCGACGGCGTATTTTCGGATGCCTGCAACAAGGCCATCGAGTTTGGCATTCCTGCGCTGATGCGCGACGACTGGAAAAACGTCTTTGAACCACAGGAGATTGCCGAAAGCATTCGCCGTATCACCTGACAATCAAAACGGGAGGGTCAAGCGCCCTCCCTTCACTGCCTTGCTGGGAACAGGGCTGAACACACCGGGAGGAAATTATGGAATTCACACGTAGGAAACTGACGCGCGGAATTGCGCTGGCTATTGTTGCTGGCGCGCTGTCGGCAGGCACCGTTATGCCAGCCTGGGCGGCGGATCTCATCGCGATTATCACGCCTTCGCACGATAACCCGTTCTTCAAGGCCGAGGCAGTCGGCGCGGAAGCAAAGGCCAAGGAACTTGGCTATGAAACGCTGATCCTCGTTCACGACGATGACGCCAACAAGCAGTCTCAGCTTGTCGACACGGCAATCGGTCGTGGTGCCAAGGCGATTATTCTGGATAATGCTGGCTCTGAAGCATCCATTGCCGCAGTGCAGAAAGCCAAGGATGCAGGGATTGCATCCTTCCTGATCGATCGCGAAATCAATGCGACCGGCATTGCTGTATCGCAGATTGTTTCCAACAATTATCAGGGCGCACAGCTTGGTGCAGAAGAATTCGTCAAGCTGATGGGCGAAAAAGGCAACTACGTCGAATTGCTCGGCCGCGAAGCCGATCTCAATGCGGGCATTCGCTCCAAGGGTTATCACGACGTTATCGACGATTACCCGGATATGAAGATGGTTGCGCAGCAGTCAGCCAATTGGAGCCAGCCGGAAGCTTTTGCCAAGATGCAGAGCATTCTGCAGGCCAATCCGGACATCAAGGGCGTGATCTCGGGCAACGATACGATGGCCATGGGTGCCTGGGCTGCCCTTGAGGCGGCTGGCCGTAAAGATGTGATCGTGGTTGGTTTTGATGGTTCCAATGATGTACGCGATTCAATCAAGGCTGGAGGCATAAAGGCCACGGTCCTTCAGCCAGCCTTTGCGCAAGCACAGAACGCCGTCGTTCAGGCCGACGAATTCATCAAGTCGGGCAAGAAGCCAGCTGAAGAAAAGCAGTTGATGGATTGCGTTCTGATCAACGGCGATAATGCTGAAAAGCTCGAAACTTTCGCCTTGAAGGATTGAGCCAAAGGAACCGAGAGCCGGGAGCTGAAACGCTCCCGGCATATTCCCTATACCGAGGATATCTTTATGTCAGTGCTGAAGTCAGCGTCCATTGTTGTGCTGGCCTGTGGTGTTGCGCTTTCGGGCTGTAAGATCATCAAGACGCCAACAGCTGAGGAAGCCGCAGCCGCGCGCGGTGACAATTTCAATCCGGATCGTTCTGTTGCCGATATCTGGGATTCCAAGGTTAAACCGTTCTTCGCGGAAAAGACGGTGACCCTCGATGACGTCATGACGGCGGCCAGCAGTGACATCGACGCGGCAGGAAGCAAATTTGGCCACCGTGAAAAGCAGGGCAACGCGCCCTGGACATTTGCAACCAAGCTGGAAGGCGTGGTTGTTGACGCCGAAATCAAGTCGCGTGCCGCTTATATAGACCTCGACAGCAATGGTGACGGCAAGGCGGATGCCCGCGTCCAGATTGGGCCGACTATTCGTGGCACCGCAATCCGTGACAGCTTGAGCTTTGTGAACTTCAGCGAGTTCCGCAACCAGATCGAATGGGCCCAGTTTGGCAAGTCGTTCAACACGCGTATCAATGATGAAGTTTTGTCAAAGCTGCCGCGTGACACTCTGGTCGGCATGAAAGTCAAGGCCGGTGGAGCCTTCGCCATGCCCGCCAAGGGTCAACTACCACTTTTCACTCCCGTATCCATAACACTGGAGAAGTGACCATGGACACGGAACAACAACCCGAAGACGATATCGTTCTCAAGCTCGAAGACGTATCGAAAGTCTATTCCGGTATCGTCGCCGTCAAGCGCGCCAATCTTGAACTGCGACAGGGTTCGGTCAATGTGCTGGTCGGAGAGAACGGCGCCGGCAAATCCACGTTGATGAAAATCATCGCCGGTGTCGAGCGCCCGACCATGGGCAGGATCATTCTCGATGGAGAACCGGTCACATTTGACAGCCCTGCCGACGCGCAAAAGCGTGGCATCGCGATGATTTTTCAAGAGTTGAACCTGTTCGCCAACATGTCCGTGGCCGAGAATATCTTTGCTACCCGTGAGATTATGCGCGGAGTGCGTGGCATTGACCATAAAGCGCAAGTGCTAAAAGCCAATGAGTATCTCAGACGTCTGAATGCGGGCATTGATGCCAACATGCTGGTTTCCGATCTTCCCATCGGCCAGCAGCAATTGGTGGAAATCGCCAAGGCAATTTCGCTTGATGCGCGTATCGTCATCATGGACGAACCTACATCTGCGCTCTCCGCCGCTGAAGTTGATATTCTCTTCAAGGTCATCGCCGAACTGAAAAGCCAGGGCGTCGCTATCGTCTATATTTCGCATCGTCTGGAAGAACTGATGCGCATTGGCGATTACATCACCGTGCTGCGCGATGGCAAGATCACCGGCCAGGAGGAGGTCAAGAACATCGACACGCAATGGATTGTGCGCTCGATGATCGGCTCCGATGCCAAGGACTTTGCCAAGTCCGTCACCCATAAAATCGGTAGTGAGCGGTTCCGCGCTGAAAATATCACCCTGCCGCGTACAACTGGCGGCCTTGCCGTTGACGATGTCTCATTGTCGGTGCGCGCTGGAGAAGTTCTGGGAATATATGGTCTTATGGGCGCAGGGCGTTCCGAGTTCTTCGAATGTGTCATGGGTCAGCACCGACATTCGACAGGCCAGATTTTTATAGACGGTCAGCAAGTGACCGAACGCGACACGACACGCCGCATAAGGCGCGGGCTTGCCCTTATACCTGAAGACCGTCAGCGCGAGGGGCTGGTGCAGGTGCTTTCAATTGCCAGCAACCTTACGATGGCCAGTCTCGACCGGCTGGCGAAGGTCTTTCACATCGCACCGAAGCGAGAAAAGGAAGCCGTCAGGGAGGCTATCAAGGATCTCTCCATCAAAGCCCCGAACCCCGATTTCGAGGTGACGTCGATGTCCGGCGGCAACCAGCAAAAGGTCGTGATCGGCAAGGCGTTGATGACCAATCCAAAAGTTCTTTTGATGGACGAACCATCGCGCGGGATTGATGTTGGCGCAAAGGCGGATGTCTTTCGCACGATGCGCCGTCTCGCTGGCGAAGGATTGGCTATCCTCTTTTCAACCTCAGATCTGGAAGAAGTTATGGCGCTGTCTGATCGCATCGCCGTGCTCAGCAATGGCAAGCTCATTGCTATCTTTGAACGCGAGCACGCAACCGAAGCCCAAATCATTGCGGCCTCTGCCAAGGGGCATGGCCACAACCCGGACCAGCAAATCAAGGAAATCGTGTCATGACAGCCAAGACAGTTACGGCAGCCACTGACCCAACCTTTGCCAGCGGCTCTGCCCTGCTCACGCTGATGAAACTGCGTACATTCATTGCGCTTTTTGCAGTTTTCGTCTTTTTCTCATTCGCCGCACCGAATTTCCTTTCGGCAGCCAATCTGATTTTGATGTCAAAACACGTTGCGCTGAATGCGTTTCTCGCGATGGGCATGACTTTCGTCATCATTACGGGCGGCATCGATTTGTCTGTTGGTTCAATTGTCGGCCTGTGCGGCATGGTCGCTGGCGGTCTCTTGATCTATGGCGTGGACCTGGGGATCGGTTACACCGTCTATTTCAATGTGATCGAAATATCTCTCATTACACTGGCTGTCGGCGTCGCGGTTGGCTTCGTCAACGGGCTCTTGATCACAAAGCTCAATGTGGCGCCATTCATCGCCACGCTCGGAACCCTGTATGTCGCGCGCGGCCTTGCCCTGTTGTCATCTGACGGCCAGACTTTCCCGAATCTGGTCGGCCGCGAAGATCTCGGCACGACGGGCTTTGGCTTTCTCGGCGCGGGCAGCATTTTGGGCTTACCGGTTTCCATCTGGCTTTTGATCATCGTTGCATTGGGTGCGGCCTATGTCGCCCGATACACGCCGTTGGGACGACAGATTTTCGCGGTAGGCGGCAATGAACGCGCGGCGCGCATGTCCGGCATTCGCGTCGACCGTGTAAAAATGTTCGTTTACATGTTTTCGGGCTTTTGCGCTGCCATTGCCGGTCTTATCATTTCGTCGGAATTGATGGCTTCGCACCCGGCGACGGGCAACTCCTTCGAACTCAATGCCATTGCGGCAGCCGTCTTGGGTGGAACATCCATGTCGGGGGGCCGCGGCACTATCGGTGGAACGATTATTGGCGCGTTTGTGATTGGAATACTTTCCGATGGGTTGGTCATGATGGGGGTATCGTCCTTCTGGCAGATGGTCATCAAGGGCCTGGTCATCATCATCGCCGTGGTTGTAGACCAGGCGCAACGCCGCCTTCAGCAACGCGTCACGCTCATGCAAATGGCAAAGGCAGGATAATGACAGAATTAAATGGCGCGCTTATCGGCTGCGGCTTCTTCGCGATCAACCAGATGCATTCCTGGAACGATGTTTCCGGCGCGAAAATCGTGGCCATCTGTGACCGCGATCCCGAACGGCTAAGAATTGTCGGTGATCAGTTCGGGATCGAACGCCGTTATGCCGATGCTGAAGCGCTGTTTGCTGATGGCAACGTTGATTTTGTCGATATTGCCACGACAGTTGGAAGCCATCGCTCGCTGGTTGAAATGGCTGCCGCACATAAAGTGCCCGCCATCTGTCAAAAGCCTTTTGCCACAAATCTCGGTGATGCGAAGGCTATGGTGAAAGCGTGCCACGATGCCGGTATTCCGTTGATGGTTCACGAGAATTTCCGCTGGCAGACCCCGATACAGGCCGTTCGGAAAGCGCTCAATAGCGCCGCGATAGGCGATCCCTTCTGGGGGCGCTTTTCCTTCCGGTCGGGCTTTGATGTCTTCTCTGGCCAGCCGTATCTTGCGGAAGGCGAGCGCTTCATCATCGAAGACCTCGGCATTCACACGCTCGATATCGCGCGCTTTATTCTCGGCGATGTAACAAGCCTCGTCGCGCGAACCAAACGCGTCAATCCGAAGATCAAGGGTGAGGACGTAGCGACCATCTTGCTCGACCATGAAAATGGCGCCACATCCGTTGTGGATGTCAGCTACGCCACGAAGCTTCAGGTCGATCCCTTCCCCGAAACCCTGATCGAGTTAGATGGAACGGCGGGGTCAATCCGCCTTCATCAGGGATATCGTCTGGAGATTATTAATAACAAAGGAACAGCTATTTCGGATGTTTCACCCAGAATGTTGTCCTGGGCCTCACGCCCCTGGCACAATATTCAGGAAAGCGTTTACGCAATCCAGCAGCATTGGGTCGACAGGCTTGCTTCCGACGAGGAAACATCAACATCGGGCGCTGACAACCTCAAAACCTTTGCACTCGTGGAGGCAGCTTATAGCAGTGCGGCCAGCGGCAACCGCATCGATGTAAAGGCTATGCTGGCATGAGCAGCGTCGATCCGTTTCTGCTTTATGGTACACAGGAAACCGAAGCCAGACCGCTGCATCTGCAAGCAGGGCGTCTCGCAGTTGACCTGAGCGATGGGAATTTGCGGACCATCACCTATGATGGCGTCGAAGTGCTACGCGCTGTCTCCTACCTTATTCGCGACCGTGACTGGGGCACGTATGCTCCCTCTATCCGTGACCTGACCGTTGAGAGAAATACAGCCGGCTTTTCTATCACCTATCAGGCGCATATTAACGGCCCCAACAATACTCAATTGAAGGTCGATGTAACAATATCTGCCGATGCCCGTGGCACACTGACCTTTGATGCCGTCGCCACATCTACAACCGGCTTTGAAACCAACCGATGCGGTTTTTGTATTCTACATCCGATTGTTGGACTTGCCGGTTCGCCAGTCACGGTGGAGCATGTCGATGGGACGCATGTCGAGACCCACCTACCCGACCTCATTGAGCCATGGCAACCCTTCAAGAACATGCGCGCCATCACCCATGAAGCCATTCCCGGTGTCTTGGCGGAATGTCATATGGAAGGTGACATTTTCGAGATGGAGGACCAACGCAACTGGTCCGACGCGTCCTATAAAACCTATGTGCGCCCGCTGGCACTGCCCTGGCCTTATCGGATTGAAGCCAACGAGCCGGTGCTTCAACGCATCCGGTTGATTATACGCGATAATCGGGTGAGTGCGCCCGCTGTTGTCAAGGCAACCACAGAGCCAGTCCTTATTACGCCTGACGACGCACGTGGCACCATGCCGAATATCGGCATGATCATTACGCCGGAAGAGGCCAAGGCAAGTCTAGCTGCATCATCCCTGGTTGATGAAATTAACCCGCAGGATTTGTTGTTCCACTACGATCCGGGTGCCGGACATAACAAAACGGCATTCATGGACTTTGCCGCCATTGCGGTTAAATTCAAGGGTCGCACATCGGTAGAAATAGCGCTCTCTTGTGAAAGAGCACTGTTTGACGAGACCTCCGAAATCGCGGCGCAAATGAAAGCGGCAGGCTTTGCGCCCGACGCGATCATTGTTTCACCCTCAATAGATCGCCAGTCCACGCCGCCCGGCAGTGCGTGGCCGCCTTGCCCACCACTGGAAGAAGTCTATAGCGCCGCGCGCATTGCTTTCCCGGGCGCCACCCTTGGCGGCGGTATGCTGAGCTATTTTACGGAGCTGAACCGCAAGCGCGTACCGGGCGCTCTGATCGACTTCGTGACCCATTGCACCAATCCAATCGTCCATGCTGCAGACGATCTCAGCGTCATACAGACATTGGAGGCGCTGCCCTTCATTACGCGTTCGGTACGCGCTATTTATGGCCACAAACCATACCGCGTTGGCCCATCGACCATTCCCATGCGCCAAAATCCCTATGGTAGCAGGACCATGGACAATCCCGATGGAAACCGTATCGCCATGGTCAATCGGGATCCGCGCCACAACGGCAAATTCGCGGAAGCTTTCGCATTTGCCTATGCCGCGCGGGTGCTGGACGCAAATCTCGACTGTCTGACCCTATCGGCATTGACGGGTCCTTTTGGACTGATTGCGGATGAAAATGAGCCAACACCAGCAGGTCATACGCGCCCGGTCTTCAACAGCGTGAAGACCTTGTCTGCACTGGCTGGGAAGGAATGGCGCGCCTATCATTCTTCCCGCCCGGCGCATGTTCTAGCGTTTGCAGTGGAGAGTGAAATCTGGCTCGTGAATGCCACGCCAGAAGAGCAGAGCCTCAGCATAGAAGGTAGAAACGCATTTTCGCTCGCACCCTTTAGAGTTCTGTCGATACCGCTTTAGGCCAAAACAGTGGATACGCGTTCAGCGTCGCTTTGCGGGCCGAGCAGCCAGAACAACATTGTGACGCTTGGCCAGCTCAGCGGTCACTGCTTCGATTTCTTCGGCTTTGCGCGCGTCACTCCAGCCAAGTTCCAGCGCCAGAATATCCGCTATCGCAGCCAGATTATCGGTTGCCAGTGCGCCATCAATGGCGAGCGTCGTACGGCGCAACACAACATCGGCGAGATGGACCACCAGTTCATTGCGCGCGATCCAGGCGATTTCGGCGCGGCTTACCGTATCGGTTTCGGGCAAATGCGCGGCACCGGCTTTGGCTTCATCGCGAATGATTGCACCAGCCGTTGTGCCATAGCGCTTGAGCAACAACTCAACACGCTCCCGTCCATGGCCCGTCTCGCTTACCTGTCGCGCAACCCAGGCAGCACGTGCTTTGTCATCCAGCGGGTAGTCCTTGCCGCCACCGATTGCGAGATTGCGCGTCGAATGAATACGCTTGCGGTCCATTCGTTGGAGAACCTTATCCGCAACCTCCTCGGCAAAGCCCCGGAATGTCGTCCATTTGCCGCCGATCAGCGATATGATTGCGAATGGACGCGCCGCATCGGGCTCAATCACCGGGGCCGAGTGATCACGGCTGATCAGCCCCGGTTCCGAGGCATTGGAAGCAGGCAGCGGGCGAATGCCGCTATAGGTGTAGACGATCTGGTTGCGGTCAAAATGCAGTTTCGGCAAAAGTGAGCGCAGACTTTCAATGAAATAATCCGTCTCATCATCGTCGCAGCTTACATTGTCCGGATCATCAGACGGAATATCAGTCGAGCCAACCAGCGCAAGACCATGATAGTCGTAGACCAGGCAGATACGACCGTCATCGGCCTCGAAATAAATCATCCTTCCATCAAGGCTCTTCACCAGTTCGGAATGGTCGATCAGAATATGCGATCCCTTGGTGCCACCGATCATCTTGGTCGGCTTGCCGAGCGCTGCATTCACATGGTCGATCCATGGTCCTGCCGCGTTGATGACAAGCTTCGGCCTGACCGAAAACCCTGCACCATCTGGACCTTCAAAACTGACTGTACCGTCACCGGCTTTTACCAATCTGGTGAAATTGACCGCCGCACTTAATGAATTGGCCCGAAGCCCGTCACTGACGAGTTCATAAACGAGGCGTTCCGGCCGGCTGACCTTCGCGTCATGATAGATGCCGCCAGCAACAATCGCTGGCGTGATATAAGGCATTTCCTTCGTAGCGGTCTTTTTCAAGAGAAAACGATGACGCGGCATTACGCGTTCACGCGCACCGAAATAATCATAGAGACCAAGACCAATCTTGATCAAAACCGCACCGCGGCTGCGTGGAGCTGTTGTAGAACCGAACAAAGTGCGCAGCGCGGCTGTAATACCTTTGGTCCATGAGAAAACGGGAATAAAAGTCGGCAACGGCTCGACATTATGTGGCGCATTCTTCAAAAGCAGGTTTCGTTCCAGCGTGGATTGCGCGACAAGACCGAATTCTCCCGTCTCCAGATATTTCAGCCCGCCGTGGATCAGGCGAGATGGTGCTGCACTGGTGCCCGATCCGAAATCACCCTTATCGACAATCAGGCAATTGACGCCTTGCTCGCACAAATCACGATAAAGCCCCGCACCATTGATGCCCGCCCCGAGAATAAGGACGTCCAAGCCGTCCTTTCCGAGTTGCGCAATGCGGCTTTTCATTTCGGCAGAGCCTACGAAACTGTTCATTTCACCGTCTTCACATGTGTTGCCTGCGCAACCGCGCAATATTCGTTCCGTTCGTCGTCAGTCCGTAAGGGCTTCGATCTTCGGCCATAATGGTCCAAGCGAGGATGCAATTTCCTTGAACAGCGTGAAGCGCTTTTCATATTGCACGCTGCGTTGGGCATCTGGCGTATATGTGCGGCCGATCGCATCAAGATCGCGCGGATCACTATAAACATCCGCAAAAACACCTGCACCTTTGCCCGCACAAAGCGCTGCACCCCAGGCTGCTGCCTCATCCGTCTCGGTCACGGTCACCGGCATCCCAAGCACATTGGCAAACATTTGCGCAAAGGCCGGGCTGCGCGATACGCCGCCCGTCAACCGCGCAGCGGAGATGGCGAACCCTTCTTTGAGATGATCGACATGGATGCGATGATTGAAGGCTATTCCTTCCCAGACAGCGCGCAGCATATCGCCGCGTTCCTGCCAGCCGCGCAGACCGAAGAAGGCCCCACTTGCCATAGCCCCATAGGGTGAACCGAAGAGATAGGGATGGAACAATGCTGTTGAAGGCTTGGCCAAGGCTGCATCTATTTCCGGGCGCAACATGTCATGGATCGAGCGGCCCGTTTCCTCCGCCAGACGCCGCTCCGAAGGACAAAGCTGGTCCAGAAACCAGTCATAGTTCGCCGTCGACGCCGGCGAGATCGACATGTTGTTCCATTCCCCCGGCGCAATGCCATTGCGGCAAAACCAGCTCTCGTTCACACGCGGTTCGGAGGATAGCGTTTCATTGATCGAATAGGTTCCAGCGACAACCGCCACAGTCCCCGCTTTGAGGCCACCAACCCCTAGCGCCGATGCCGTCACATCGTGCAGACCGCCGACAACTGGTGTTCCAGCGACAAGTCCGGTCCGTGCCGCGCAAGCCGCAGAAACGCCGCTCACGATCTCGTCCGAGCGTGACATCGGCGGCAATGCGTTCCAAAGGGCATCGAGCCCAAACAGTTTCAGCGCCTCGCGGGAATAATCCTGCGTATTCACATCCGTAAATGAGGTGGACGCCTCGGTTCGATCCGTTCCGACCTCTCCTGTCAGGCAGAACCGCAGCCAGTCCTTGCAGGCTATCACATGCGCGATGCGGCTGAAGCGCTCGGGCTCGTTTTCTTTCACCCAGGCGAGAATTGCCGAAGGTGCCGAAGCGTGCGGCAATTGTCCGGTAACGGCGATGGATTGCGCTGCCACTGTGCTATTCAGCCAATTTTCTGCGATATCGACGGCGCGGCTATCCAGCGACAGAATGCCCGCACCAAGAGGGCGGCATTCATCGTCGAGCATATAGATACCATCCCCATGTGCAGTGGTGGCAATGGCCAGAATGTCCGAGGCAGGTCTCCCGCTCACGGAAATGGCTTCTGCAATTGCATCTGCCGTGGCGCTCCAGAATTCGTCCATGTCCCGCTCGGCATGACGGGGATGTGGAAAAGATTGCGCCACGCGGCGACGCGCAACGGAAAGCGTCCTGCCGTTAATATCGAACACAACGGCTTTTGTGACGGTCAGTCCGCTATCAATTCCCAACAGAGAGGGCATGGATCGAATTCCTGGTATGTAAATGCAGGGCAGCGAAGAGCGTTCGCTGGGATTGGATTATTCTCTCTGGCCAGTTGAACGGGCGACCACGACATTGATATCCTGTGACTGCATCCGTTCAATATGCGCCTCGGGCGTATCTTCATCGACGATGACGACATCGAAATCGTTCAACGCACCGAAATTGTGCAGGGCGCGCCGTTCGAATTTTGTATGATCGGCCAGAAGAACACTTTTTGCCGCGCATTCGCGCATGGCTCGCTTCGTTTCAACCATCTCGGTCGATTGATGGAACAGCAGATCGTCGGTGATTGCAGCAATCGAGATGAACGCTACATCTGCACGCAGACGCCGGATTTCATGGATCGTCATGCCGCCGACAAAGGCGTTGCACCAGTTATAAAGCTGCCCACCCAGACCGATCAGCGTGATGTCCTGCATATCGCGAACCTCATTCATCAGGATCAGCGAATTGGTAATGATGGTCAAAGGCGTCTTGGCCTGAAGATGCGGCACCATTTGCAGAACGGTGGTCGAGTCATCCAGAAAGATGGCTTGTCCCGGCTCGACAAACTGCATCGCCGCTTCAGCGATCTGTTTCTTTTCTTCCGACTGCCTTGAGACCCGATAAAGATCACTCGCTTCGATCAGGCTGGTGGGTGCTGCGGAAACGACACCGCGTGTCTTGCGAAAAAGACCCCGGCTCACGAGTTCGTCGACGTCGCGGTGAGCGGTCATCAGGCTGATGCCGAAACGCTCCGTCAAGTCTTCGATCCGCATAGAACCTTCGGCCATAACAGTCTCGGCAATCTGCTGGCGACGCACCAGCTGACGTGCATGCCGACTGTCATTTGGCACTTGATCCGTCATCAGATTGTCTATGCTTGCTTTGTTGTTCACCGTCATGCCTGCTATCCGTTCCCTGCAATATTATCGTTTTCACTGACAGGTTCCGACGCTCTGCGCCAGATAAAAAGGGGAACGATATTCGGAGCGCCGGTTTGAAGCCGACGCTCCGGTCTTTGCTCTTATTGCTCGAGAACGAACGGAGCGGTGTACTTGTCGACATTGTCCTTGGTGATCAGGAAGCAATCAAAAAGCTGCTTCTCCTGATCGACGCCCGTCTTGCCGGTCTTAATAAAGCTATCAGCCTGCTTGACGGCAGCTTCCGAGAAAATGGCAACCGGCTGCAGCACGGTGTATTGAAGTTCACCGGCCTTGATTGCTGCAACAGCATCTGGCGAACCATCGAAGCCGCCGACCTTGACCTGCTCCAGCTTGCCAGCCTTCTTCAGGGCAGCAATCGCACCGAGAGCCATTTCGTCGTTACCGGAAATAACGCCGATAATGTCGGGATTGGCCTGCAACAGGGCCTGCATCTTGTCGTGGCCCTGTGTGCGGTTCCAGTTGGCCACATCCTTGCCGGCCTTCACCAGATCCGGGTACTGCGACAGAACAGTTTCGTAGCCATTGGAGCGCGTTGCGGCATTGTTATCCGACGGCGCGCCGAACAGCTCGACATACTTACCCTTGTCGCCAACGCTTTCAACCCACTGGGTTGCGCCGATTGCAGCACCCTGCGCGTTGTTGGAAACGAGCTGCGCCTTGGCGAGGCCTTCCTGATTGATTTCAGCGTTGACGAGGAACACCGGAATGCCTGCTGCGACAGCGCGCTTGACCGCGCCAACCGAGCCGTCAGCATTGGCCGGATCAAGAATGATCGCAACCGACTTATTGGTGATCGCGGTGTCGATCAGATTGCTTTCGGTGTTCGTGTCGCCCTTGTGACCGCCAACGACAGCCGAATAGCCCATGCCTTCAGCCGTCTTCTTGGCGATTTCACCTTCGGTGTACCAGTAGGGGTTGGAAGGATCGTTGACGATAATCGTCATCAGACCTTCAGCCCAAGCTGCGCTGGCAATAAGCGGCAGTGCCGCTGCTGCGGCAAACAGAACGCGCATACCCTTCTTAAACATGTCTCACTCCCGTAACATTTATTGTTTGTGTTGTGCCGGTAGCCCGGCGGGTATCATTTCCAGTGGGCGAGGCTTTTGAGGTTGATCGCCGTCTTGGAAACCTTTCGATACGCCCTCGGATTACGACCCATCCAAAATTGGACCGGGTCCTGTTCCTATCGTCGGGAGTATTGAATGCTGTTGAGCAGAACCGCGAGCACAATCACCGCGCCGGTAAAGACCGTCTGCCAGTAGGAGGATACGCCGATGATCACCAGACCGTCGGAAAGGAAGCCGATGACGAAGGCTCCCAACAACGTACCTTGAATGGTGCCGCGTCCGCCTGTCAAAGCTGCGCCACCGATAACAACCGCTGCGATTGCCGTCAGTTCATAGGTCGTTCCCGCGGTCGGACCGGCCGATGTGAGCTGCGACGACAAAACGAGACCGGCAATTGCGGCGCAGATACCTGAAATGACGTAAACGGAAATCTTGACCCGCTTGACGGGTACGCCTGAAAGCTCAGCAGCCCGCTCGTTACCGCCCGAAGCATAGAGCCAGCGACCGAACGCTGTGCGGTTGAGAACGATGGCGCAGATGATTGCGAGAACAGCCAGAACCAACACACCGATCGGAACACCGAAAAGCGTGTTGAAACCGAGCCACTCAAAGCCGGTGTTCCCGAGTTCCGGACGGCCACCAAGATTGTTGTAGGTCAGACCATTCGTCATCAACAAAGCAACACCACGCGCGCAATAGAGCACGCCGAGCGTCGCCACAAAGGCTGGAACCCGCAGATAGGCAATCAGCACGCCGTTAACAGCGCCCACAAATGCACCCAGTGCACAGGTGAGGATCACCACGGCCCAGACCGGGAAATACAAAATGATGCCGAATTCCTGCAGCGTCACGCCCTGCATCAGAAAACCGGCAACCACACCCGCAAGCCCCAGTGTGGAACCAACGGAAAGATCAATGCCGCCATTCAGAATCACCAGCAACATGCCGATCGCCAGCAACCCGAAAATGGCCACATGCGAAGACATGATGAGGAAATTGTCGACTGTGAAATAATAGGGCGACAGGAACGAAAAAGCAGCGATGATTGCGATCAGGGCAAAAAACGCACGACCTTCGAGCAGCAGATGCACGATACTGGTTTTCCGCTTTGCCCCGCCCGGGGTTGCCGCTTTGTCTTTTGTGCTCGTGACTGACATTCTATCAGTGCTCCATAACTAAAGCATTCAGCGATCTGGTAAAATCAGATCAGGTGCTCGAACTTTTGACTTGCACATGCCCCACTTAAAAAGCCGAAGGCGTCGGGAGGCATGCAGGAATTTCTCAGTGACCGACCATGGATTCGCCCGAGGCTGCCATGATCTTTTCCTTGGAAACATCCGAACCGAATTCGGCTGAGATGCGCCCTCGGTGCATAACGATGATGCGGTGCGCGATACTCAGGCATTCGCCAACTTCGGAGGTGGTGTAGACAACCGCCAGTCCCTGCTTGGCTTTCTCGGCCAACAGCTTGAACACCTCGGCCTTCGCGCCGATATCAATGCCCCGGCTCGGTTCATCCAGCAGGATCACCTCTGGCTCGGTCGCCAGCATCTTGCCGATCACGACTTTCTGCTGATTGCCGCCGGACAGCGATCCAATCGCCGCGTCACCGCCATCGGTCTTGATATGAACGTTCCTGATCGACTGATCGATGATGTTCTTCTCGCTCTTTCGGGACGTGAAGAGGCCCTTGGTAATCTCGGCGATGCTGGCCAGAGACAGGTTCTTTCCGACCGTCATCGTCTGGACGAGACCGTCGCGCTGGCGGTCCTCCGGAACGAGAACCAATCCCTTTTCGATGCGCTGGGCAATAGTGAGGCCTGAAACGTCATTGCCCTTGAGGACAATCCGGCCGCTGCTTGCCTTCAGTCGACCAGCAACCGTTTCCAGAAGTTCGGTACGACCAGCGCCCATCAGCCCGTAAATGCATATGATTTCACCAGCCCGCACATTGAGAGACAGCCGGTCGACCAGCGCGAAATCCGCGCCTGCCGGATCGGGAACCGTCAGGTTCTCGATGGAAAGAGCGACATCACCCCATTCATAGCCGGTCGGAGGCGAGCCAAGATCGAAATTCTCGCCCACCATATTGCGAACGATCCATTCCAGATCGATTTCACTGCGAGGCGCATAAGCCGTCATGGTGCCATCGCGTAGCACGACAGCATGATTGGTGATCTGAAGCGCTTCTTCGAGATGGTGAGAGATATAGACGATTGCGACGCCGCGCGAAGTCAGATCGCGGATGACCTTGAATAGCACCTCGACTTCCGACGCGCTCAATGCGGATGTTGGTTCATCCATGATGAGAATGCGGGAATTGACCGAAAGAGCGCGAGCGATTTCCACAATCTGTTGCTGGCCGAGACGTAATTCTTCAACCGGCGTCAGCGGATCAATATCCTCTTCCAGTTCCTTCATGAGTTCGCGCGTCAGGCGCTCTTCTTCAGAGAAATTGACACCGGTCGGAGTGCGGATTTCGCGACCCATGAAGATGTTGTCGCGCACATTCATGTTCGGTGCGAGGCTCAGTTCCTGATGGATGATCGAGATGCCGCGATCACGCGCTTCGGTAGAAGAGCTGAATGTCACCGGTTCACCATCCAGCACAATGGTACCCGATGTTGGTTGAATGACCCCAGACAGTACTTTCATCAGAGTCGACTTGCCCGCACCGTTCTCGCCAAAAAGCGTGGTGACCTGACCGCGACGAATTTCGAAGTTAACGCCTTTGAGCGCATGGATGCGACCATAGGATTTGGCCACATTGTGCGCCGCCAGAACGACATCGCCGTTCTTACCTTCGATCTTGGAGCTTTCCATAGTTTCGGTGGAACTCATTTTACTGCAAGCTCCACCGGCGTCACGAGCCAGTTCTTTGGATTGACGAGCTTGAACACGCCGGTTACCGAAACGGTCTTACCAGTGAGACTATCAGCATCCACACCCTGTAGAACCTGCTTCTTCATTTCATTGTTGAGCGCAGAACCGGCATTTTGAAATTCGATCTGGTTCTTGAACTGGCCAAACTCGACTGTGCCGGTCGCATCGCGCAGATCCGTGCCATTGACGGCAGGCCCGGTCTGAACGCGGATGGCCACGCCCTCACGCATGCCATCGACCTTGATCACGTTATAGTTCGACTTACGTTCCTCAACGACACCAGTGAACTTCACAGGGATGACGGGATTGACACTGCCGACGCCATATTTTTTGCCTGCAGCGGCTTTGTCTGCGACCAGCGCAGTTGCGACTTCGACCGCATCAGCAGCCCGTTCAACAATGCTCGACTTCACCTTGGGGAACTCCGAAGCGCCATATGCCTCCGGCGAGAATGCCTGCTGACGCACATCGGAATCGGAACCGATCCTGACGACTTTGGTGTCGAACCCAATTGCACCAATAACGACAACGACCGCAATCACGCTCCAAAGAATGGCGCGGCTTTGCTTGGCAGAACCTTTTGAAACTTGATTAGTCTGTGCACTCATTATCAAACGCCTTCAGCAATTTCTGCCAGATTGTCGTGACGGAGCGCGCCGCGCAGCCACATTTCAGCCCCTACTCGCAAATGGCTCATATCCGGCCATCACATTGAAACAGGCAAAGCCCCGTTCCGTGCGCCGCAAAGGGCCGGGTCCAAGATCATGAAGATCCTCCACAGGTCCCAGGGCTCCGCTCCTCCGCGCCTTCTGGAAACAGGTATCGCCACATGCATTATGATAGCGACGTGTTATTAACTCCAATAATGATGTTATAAACATAGATAGCTGTCAATGAGATGTTTTAAACCATGCCGTCGAATATCGTAATTTCGCGTGAAACCAGTCCGATACAGTAGGGGAAAACCCCGCGCCGATCCTTATTTTTCTGGATCGTCACCATTGCAGCTGACTGGAGTCCTACGCACAGCACGCTTAAATTCTTCTATTATATTTTGTATAATTAACAATATGATAGCCAGTATATGGCGAATGATCAAGCATATGCCACTCATACTTCAAGTTCGAAATCCGCGTCTTATCCCGCAGGGATTTTATCCACGCTCACCAAGATTTGTAAAAAAAAACTATCATTAAAAAATTTTACAGACATTGCGGGGTCATTATGTTATCTCCACTATACGCGAATGTCCGATTTGGTTAAAAACAGGACTGCGAGCGACGTATTTCAGTCGTGGGAGGAATCCAGATGTCGTTAAAAGCGTGTAGCCGTCATGCGTGATAAAGGTGATCTCATCATCGGGATCGACGCTGGCACGTCCGTTCTCAAGGCAGTCGCGTTTGATTTTACCGGACGCCAGATTGAAGCCGCAGCCGTTCGCAACAAATACGAGACGGGTGATCACGGCGCGGTAACCCAGTCCCTGTCACAAACCTGGAAAGACTGCGCCAGCGCTTTGCTTGGCCTTGCAGAAAAAGTTCCGGGACTGCGTGAAAGAGCAGCGGCGATCGCCGTCACTGGCCAGGGCGATGGCACATGGCTTGTCGGCAAGAACAATCGGCCCGTGACCGATGCCTGGCTCTGGCTCGATGCGCGCGCCGCCACAACGGTTACCCGACTTGCCGCAGGCCCCATGAACCGCGCTCGCTTCGAAGCGACAGGCACAGGGCTCAATACCTGCCAACAGGGCTCGCAAATGGCGCATATGGACAGTGTTGCGCCGGAACTGCTCGATCAGACCGAGGTCGCGCTTCATTGCAAAGATTGGCTCTACCTGAACCTTACCGGCATTCGCGCGACCGACCCATCGGAAGCAAGTTTCACTTTCGGCAATTTCCGCAACCGCCAATATGATGACGTCGTCATAGAAACCCTGGGGCTGCAAAAACGGCGTCAGCTTCTGCCTGAAATCATCGATGGCACACAGATTATGCATCCGCTGAGTGATGAGGCTGCGGCGGCAACCGGCTTGCTTGCTGGAACGCCTGTCAGCCTGGGCTACGTCGACATGGCCATGACCGCCCTGGGTGCTGGTGTTCGCGGTGGTAGCACCGACGCTGGCTGCTCCACCATCGGCTCGACGGGCGTACATATGCGCGCAAAGCCTGTCGCCGATATTCACCTAAACCGGGAAGGCACCGGCTATGTCATCGCATTGCCGATCCCCGGGATCGTGACGCAGGTTCAGACCAATATGGGAGCCACGATCAATATCGACTGGATATTGCAGGTGGCCGCCGACCTCATGTCCACGCCGGACAAGCCCGTTTCATTGAACGACCTTATTCCGCGTCTCGATGAATGGTTCAACGCAAGCCGCCCAGGCGCAATCCTCTATCACCCCTATATTTCTGAGGCCGGCGAGCGCGGACCCTTCGTTAATGCCGATGCGCGTGCAAGCTTCATAGGTCTTTCCAGCCGTGATCGCTTCCCCGAAATGGTCAGGTCTGTGGTCGAAGGGCTCGGTATGGCGACGCGCGATTGCTACACCGCCATGGGCGACATGCCAGCAGAACTGCGCATTACAGGGGGCGCAGCCCGGTCACGCGCGTTGCGCAGCACGCTTAGCGCTTCCGTCAATGCGCCAGTGCGCGTTTCCTCCCGCGAAGAGGCAGGTGCTGCCGGTGCGGCGATGATGGCCGCCGTTGCTATTGGCGCTTATCCGACCATGGATGATTGTATCGCTGAATGGGTGGAACCTCTGCTTGGAACCCCCGAGGCGCCAGACGCCTCACGCGCGCAGCATTATGAAGAGCTTTATCTCGCCTATCGGGAATCCCGGCTGGCGCTCGCGCCGGTCTGGGACAAATTGGCGGCCGACAGGTAAGGCCGGGCGGATTGCCCGAGACGACATTATGAGATGTGCCGAAACATCGGCACCCGAAGGAGCATGCAATGGCTGAGACGGAAACTTGCGATCTGTTTGTGATCGGCGGCGGCATCAATGGCGCAGGTGTGGCGCGCGATGCTGCCGGGCGTGGTCTCAAGGTCGTTCTGGCCGAGAAAGACGATCTGGCGGAAGGCACTTCGTCGCGTTCGGGCAAGCTTGTCCATGGCGGCTTACGCTATCTCGAATATTACGAGTTTCGCCTCGTTCGAGAGGCCTTGATTGAACGTGAAGTGCTGCTGAATGCAGCGCCGCACATCATCTGGCCGATGCGTTTCGTTTTGCCTCACAGTCCGCAGGATCGCCCCGCATGGCTGGTGCGGCTGGGTCTGTTTCTCTACGATCATCTCGGTGGCCGCAAAAAACTTCCCGGCACCCGTACGCTCGACCTCAAGCGTGACCCGGAAGGCACACCGATCCTCGACCAATATACCAAGGGCTTTGAATATTCAGACTGCTGGGTCGATGACGCTCGTCTTGTAACACTCAATGCGCTGGGCGCCGCTGAAAAAGGAGCGACCATCCTTACCCGCACACCGGTTGTGTCGGCGCGGCGCGAAAAGGGTGGATGGATCGTCGAGACCCGCAATCGTGACAACGCCGAAGTCCGTAGCTTCCGCGCCCGCTGTATCGTCAATTGCGCAGGCCCTTGGGTAACGGATGTTATCCACAATGTGGCTGGCTCGAACTCCAGCCGTAATGTTCGTCTGGTCAAGGGCAGTCATATAATCGTGCCCAAATTCTGGGCTGGTTCGAATGCGTATCTCGTCCAGAACCACGACAAGCGTGTGATCTTCATCAACCCTTATGAAGGCGACAAAGCGCTGATCGGGACTACGGACATTGGCTATGAGGGTCGTGCGGAAGATGTTGCCGCGGATGAAAAGGAAATCGATTATCTGCTTGCTGCGGTCAATCGCTATTTCAAGGAGAAGCTGCGCCGCGAAGACGTGTTGCACGCGTTCTCCGGGGTGCGCCCCTTGTTTGATGACGGTAAGGGTAATCCTTCCGCTGTTACACGCGATTATGTCTTCGATCTGGATGAGACCAATGACGCGCCTCTATTGAATGTGTTCGGCGGCAAAATCACGACATTCCGCGAATTGGCCGAACGGGGCATGCACCGTTTGAAGCATATCTTCCCTAACATGGGCGGTGACTGGACAAGAGGCGCTCCGCTTCCCGGCGGTGAGATCCCCAATGCCGATTACGAGACCTTCGCCAATAGTCTGCGCAACAATTATCCTTGGATGCCACGCCAGCTGGTGCATCATTACGGTCGCCTCTATGGCGCACGGACCAAGGATGTCGTCGCTGGTGCGACAGAACTTTCAGGCCTCGGTCGCCATTTCGGTGCGAACCTCTATGAGGTGGAAGTTCGCTATCTGGTCTCCAAGGAGTGGGCAAGGACGTCAAACGATATTCTCTACCGCCGCACCAAGCATTATCTGCACCTGACCGAAGCCCAACGCGCCGCTTTCACGCAGTGGTTCGAAAACACCCATATTGCCGCCTGAGGACGACATGGCCCTTACGCTTTCTTTGAATACCAACCCGCTGGTCAATCGCTTTGCCGAGCCTGATGATCTGGTTGAAACTGTCGCCCGTGATCTGCGCCTGCGCGATCTTCAGCTGACACACGAGTTCATCAACCCCAGCTGGCAGGCCTCCACGATCCGCCGTTTGACGCGCGATATGGACAAAGCCTTAGAGCGAACTGGTGTGCGCGTGACATCAGGCATGACGGGCCCCTATGGTCGCCTCAATCATTTCGGCCACCCGGACCGGGAGGTTCGCCGCTACTATGTCGATTGGTTCAAAACCTTTGCTGACATCATCGGCGATCTTGGTGGTAAATCCGTTGGCACGCAGTTTGCGATCTTTACATATAAGGACTTTGACGATCCCGCGCGTCGTGAAGACCTGATAAGCATCGCAATCGATTGCTGGGCAGAGGTAGCCGACCATGCGGCCAACGCCGGTCTGGAATATGTTTTCTGGGAACCAATGAGCATCGGTCGCGAGTTCGGCGAAACCATCGCCGCATGCATGAAGCTTCAAGACCGCCTGACGGCTACCGACATGACGATCCCGATGTGGATGATGGCCGATATCGATCACGGCGACGTCACGTCAGCCAACCCAGACGACTTCGACCCCTATGCCTGGGCCCGCGCCGTGCCCAAGGTTTCGCCGATCATTCATATCAAGCAGAGCCTTATGGACAAGGGCGGTCATCGGCCTTTCACGGCAGCCTTCAACGCCAAGGGTCGCATTCAGCCGGAACCCTTGCTAAAGGCCTTTGCCGAGGGCGGTGCCGTTGACAATGAAATCTGCCTTGAACTCTCGTTCAAGGAACGCGAACCAAACGATCGGGAAGTCATTCCACAGATCGCGGAAAGTGTGGCTTTCTGGGCCCCGCACATTGACACAGGCGTCAGGGATTTGAAGATATAGATACAGGCATGATCCGATCGCCGCATTGCGCATATTGAGAGGATTATGCTTCAAGTGAAAAACCTTAGAGTGCGGTTCTGACGCCATTGGAGCAGAGCGCGCTCAACGTCCGAAAGGAGCCGGAAGGCTCGAAATGGCAGATCAAGACGACTCCCTCGCCCTTCGTGCCGCCTGGCTTCATTTTGTTGCGGGCATGACGCAGTCTGCAGTTGCCAAGCGCCTTGGCGTGCCATCGGTGAAGGCCCACCGTCTCATCGCCAAGGCTGTCGCGGACGGGGCGGTTAAAGTCACTATCGATGGGGACATTATCGAATGCATCGATCTCGAGAACCGTCTCGCGGATCGCTATGATCTCGATTATTGCGAAGTCGTACCCGATATCGGGGAAGAAGGACTGCCTCTTACCGCTCTTGGTCATGCTGGCGCGGATTTCCTTCGCCGTGAGATCGAACATGGTGACCATGAAGTAATCGGCATCGGCCATGGACGTACCTTGTCGGCTGCAGTCAATTATATGCCGCGGGTTGCGGCAAACGACTTGCGCTTCGTTTCGCTTCTAGGCGGCCTCACGCGAAATTTTGCCGCCAATCCCCACGACGTCATGCATCGCATCGCGGAAAAAACAGGCATGCCAGCTTATGTGATGCCGGTGCCCTTCTTTGCCAATACAGCCGAAGACCGCGAAGTTCTTCTCGCCCAACGTGGCGTCACCGCAGTTTTCGATATGGGATGCCGTGCGGAGTTAAAAGTCGTCGGCATTGGCACAGTCGATTCCCAAGCCCAACTCGTAACAACAGGCATGATCGAACTCGCCGAGGTCGAAGAGATCGCTTATCTGGGCGGCGTTGGCGAAATGCTTGGACATTTCTTCGACGCCCATGGCAAACGGCTTGAAACCGGCCTGACGGCGCGCACAATCGCTGCGTCGGTCGAAAACGCAGATATGAGCCGCATTATCGCCCTGGCGGGTGGCTTATCGAAAGCCGAAGCCATTCGGGCCGTTCTGAAAAGCGGGCGCCTTTACGGCCTTATTACCGACGAACGCACTGCGAAAGCCCTCGTTGAATAGAAAACGTGAAAACGTCACAAAATCACATTCTTTGTAGATTTTTTTGTGATTTTGTGATTTATGCCTCTGCATGAATGCTCCGCGAGATAAATCGGACACAGGCGTGAAGCGCGACGATAGAAGACAAGCGATCATAAACTTGCTGATTGAAAATCAGGCAGTCGATCTTGACGATCTGGCTGATCGCTTTGCCGTCTCCAAAATGACCATCCATCGCGATCTGGATTCGCTGGAAGAATCCGGCGTATTGCGCAAGGTCCGCGGCGGAGCGACAATGGACGCTGGCTCGCAGTTCGAAAGCGATTTTCGATTTCGCGAACGGCAGGACAATGAAGCCAAGCTCCAGATGGCAAGGGCAGCACTGGAACTGATCGAACCAGGTATGACCGTCATGATCAATGACGGTTCGACGGCTGCGGTACTCGGCGGCCTTTTCCCCGAGAAGCGCCCCTTGACCGTCATCACAAACAATGCGGTCATCATCGATACGCTCAAAGGCGAAAGCGGGATCAATCTCATTGCTCTCGGTGGGGTTTTCTCGACCAAGTTCAACGCTTTTTTCGGCCTTCTGACGGAAGAAGCCCTGTCGCATCTGAGCGCCGATATCGCCTTTATTTCAACACCCGCCGTCAATGGCAGGCTCGTCTATCACATGGACGAGAATGTCGTGCGCACAAAACGTGCAATGACCGCTTCGGCGACACGCACCTGTCTTCTGGTCAACCACCAGCGCTTCGGGCGTCCCGCCTTGCATGTCATGGCCGATCTCGGCGACTTCGATGCGATCATCACCGATACATCGCCCGGCCGCGAGATTATGGCCGAGTTGGATCAGGCTGGGATCAAACTGACAATAGCAGACTAAGAAAGAGCATTTTGGCATGGCCAGATTTTGGGTTGGAACGAGCTGGAAAATGAACAAGACGCTAGCGGAAGCGCGGCAGTTTGCCGATGCGCTGAAGGCAGCCGACGGCGACCGATCAGCCGATATTCAGCGTTTCATCATTCCGCCTTTCACTGCGGTGCGCGAAGTGAAGGAAATTCTGTCCGACACTTCGGTAAAGGTGGGCGCACAGAACATGCACTGGGCGGACAAGGGCGCATGGACCGGTGAAATCTCACCTGTCATGCTCAAGGACTGCAATCTTGACATTGTGGAGCTTGGCCACTCCGAACGTCGCGCACATTTTGGCGAAACCAATGAGACTGTGGGCCTTAAGGTTGAAGCTGCGGTGCGCCACGGGCTGATCCCGTTGATCTGCATCGGTGAGACACTGGAAGACCGTGAAAGCGGCCGGGCTGCAGAGGTCCTCGCAGAGGAAGTACGTGGTGCGCTTTCCAAATTGTCAGACGAGCAGAAGCAGTCTGTCATCCTGTTCGCTTACGAGCCCGTTTGGGCCATCGGCGAAAACGGTATTCCCGCGTCCGCGGATTATGCCGATGCCCGGCAGGCAGAAATTATCGCTGTCGCTGAAGGTATTCTCGGTCGCCGCGTTCCTTGCCTTTATGGTGGCTCGGTCAATCCCGGCAACTGCGAGGAACTGATCGCTTGCCCGCATATTGACGGCCTGTTTATCGGACGCTCCGCGTGGAACGTCGAAGGCTACCTCGATATTCTCGCGAAATGCGCGGCAAAAATTCAAGAAAATTGAAAGTTCAGACAGGTTAAGGAGTGAAATCATGAAAGTTGCAGTAGCAGGAGACAGCGCCGGCGAAGGTCTGGCCAAGGTTTTGGCCGACCATCTCAAGGACCGTTTCGAGGTTTCCGAAGTCTCGCGCACCGATGCTGGCGCCGACGCATTCTACGCCAATCTTTCCGACCGCGTCGCATCCGCCGTTCTGGATGGCACCTATGACCGCGCCATTCTCGTCTGCGGTACCGGCATTGGCGTTTGCATTGCGGCCAACAAGGTTCCAGGCATTCGCGCGGCACTGACGCACGACACCTACTCCGCCGAACGCGCAGCCTTGTCGAACAACGCCCAGATCATCACCATGGGCGCACGCGTCATCGGTTCGGAAGTCGCCAAGACCATCGCTGATGCATTCCTCGCCCAGACGTTCGACGAAAACGGTCGCTCGGCTGGAAACGTCAACGCCATCAACGACGTCGACGCCAAGTACAGCAAGGGCTGATTTTGCCGTTTAGAACTGGCGCTCTAAACGTTACGCACATTTCGGAATGGCGCAGCTCTAAAATTGAAAAAGCGGACGGTTTCCCGTCCGCTTTTATTTTTGCAAAAAGCTGGGTGCTTAATTGAACTTTGGATCGAGCGATCCATCGAGATAACGCTTTGCCATATCGGCAAGCGGGATCGGACGGATGGACGATGCATGGCCAGCTGTGCCGAACTGCTCGAAACGGTCCTTGCAAAGCTTGGTCATCGCCGCCATCGCAGGCTTCAGATATTTGCGCGGATCAAATTCGCTCGGATCTTCCTGCAGGATGCGGCGGATCTGACCGGTCATCGCCATGCGGTTATCCGTGTCGATATTGATCTTGCGCACGCCGTGCTTGATCCCGCGTTGAATTTCTTCAACTGGCACGCCCCAGGTCGGCTTCATTTGTCCGCCGAACTTGTTGATGATTTCCTGAAGATCTTCCGGCACCGATGACGAACCGTGCATGACAAGATGCGTGTTCGGCAGCTTACGATGAATTTCTTCGATCACATGCATGGCAAGAACCGAGCCGTCCGGCTTGCGGCTGAACTTGTAGGCGCCATGTGACGTGCCCATGGCAATCGCCAATGCATCGACCTTGGTTTCACGGACAAACTTCACCGCTTCGTCCGGATCGGTCAGAAGCTGGTCGTGAGAAAGTACGCCTTCTGCACCATGACCGTCTTCCGCATCACCCATGCCGGTTTCGAGCGAACCCAGAACACCCAATTCACCTTCGACAGAAATGCCGCCAAGATGCGACATCTCGCTGACGCGGCGCGTGACGGAAACATTATAGTCCCAGTCGGCCGGCGTCTTGCCGTCAGCCTTGAGCGAGCCATCCATCATGACGGAGGTGAAACCGGCCTGGATAGCCGTCATGCAGGTTGCAGCTTCGTTGCCATGATCAAGATGCACGCAAACGGGAATATGCGGATAGATTTCCGTCACTGCATCCATCATGTGGCGGAGCATAATATCATTGGCATAAGAACGCGCGCCGCGCGATGCCTGCAGAATAACCGGCGCATCAACGGCGTTAGCCGCTTCCATAATCGCCAGAGCCTGCTCCATATTGTTGATGTTGAATGCCGGTACGCCGTAGCCTTTTTCAGCTGCGTGATCGAGCAATTGCCGCAGTGTGATGCGTGCCATTTATCAGTCTCCCTACCAGTCTTAGTCAGATGCGCTCACGCGCGTAATATTCACCCAAAACATCGACTTCTTCCGCCACGCCAAACACAAGCGCGCTGCGTTCGTGATAGGCCTGCGGCACAATATCGAGGATGGGGGTTAAACCGTTTGTCGCCTTCCCGCCTGCTTCCCGGCAAAGGAAAGCAATTGGATTTGCTTCGTAAACGAGCCTCAGACGGCCCTTTTCGTAGCCGGGGCGGCGATCATCGACATAAAAGAAGAGGCCACCGCGCTGCATGATGCGGTGCATGTCGCCAACGGCAGCGCCGAGCCAGCGCATATTGAAATTGCGCCCGCGCGGACCGTCTTTGCCAAGGAAAGCATCGTTCACATAGGCCTGCATGCCAGCCGACAGATGCCGCTGAACCGATGCATTGAAGGCCAGATCCGATGTGCGGTCGGGCAAGGTCACATTGCGACGCGTGATCTGGAATGTGCTGCTTGCGGGATCGAAGGTGGCGAAAACAACGCCATCGCCCACCGAAAAACACAGATCAACGGAATTGCCGTAAGATACGTAACCGGCAGCAATCTGCCGATTGCCCGGCTGAAGGAACGGTTCCGCTGTATCGGCTGGAAAGAACGAGAAGATCGTACCGAGCGGCGCTCCCAGACCGACATTGCCGGAGCCGTCCAGTGGATCGATTGCAACGGCAATCAGACCGTCTGCCTTACCGGCAACCGGCAAATCGGCTTCTTCGGACAGGACGGATGCCACGCCAGCGGCGATCAGCAAATCGACGAACAGATTATGCGAGCCGACATCGATGCTCTTCTGTTGATCCTGATCGCTGTTGACGCCGACAAGCTTACCCGGATCGCCGGGCAGCGAGCCACGTGCGACGCGCCCGGCAAGCCTGCTCGACCCCGCCAGAATGGCTTTGAAAGCATTGGCGGTCGCAAGACGCATGGCATCCTGTCCTGCCCAACCATCGAGATAATCTGCGACGGTTTCAGCCTCAACGCGGTCACTATCACCCGCCAGAACGAGCGGCGCAAAATTGCTGGCCATAGTCATTCACCTTGCTCCAGAAGAAACTTTGCCCGCGCGACAACGCCATCGACGGTGATACCGAATTTTTCATAAAGCACGTCGGCAGGTGCAGAGGCCCCGAAGCCGTTCATGCCAATCACGTCGTCTTCGCTGTCGACATAACGCGTCCAGCCAAACTTACCGGCAGCCTCGATTGCAATGCGCGGCGCGGCGCCAAGAACGCCATCACGATAGGTTTTGCTCTGTTTCTCAAACAGATCCCAGCTCGGCATCGAAACGACGGCTGTCGGGATGCCCTGTGCACCAAGTGTCTCGGCAGCCTTTACTGCCAGCGACACTTCAGTGCCTGTCGCCAGCAACGTGATCTGACGTTCACCCTGTGCCTCGCGCAGCACGTAAGCGCCCCGTGCAGAGAGATTTTCACCATTGTCGGTGCGCAATTGCGGTACATTTTGACGCGAAAGCGCCAATGCAGAAGGGGTATGCGGATCGGAAACGGCGATCGCCCAGCACTCAAGGGTTTCAATCGTATCTGCAGGACGGAAGACATGAAGGTTGGGCATGGCGCGCAAGCTTGCCAGATGCTCGACCGGTTGATGGGTTGGGCCATCTTCGCCAAGACCGATGGAATCATGCGTCAAAACATGGATGACGCGAACGCCCATCAGCGCTGAAAGACGGATGGCATTGCGCGCATAATCCGAAAACACCATGAAAGTGCCGCCATAAGGGATAAAACCGCCATGCACGGCCAAGCCGTTCATCGCTGCACCCATCGCGAATTCGCGCACACCATAACTCACATAACGACCGCTCTTTTCCGGCGTGAAGTCGCTGTCGACAGCGGCAACGCGGGTCAGATTGGAATGCGTCAGGTCGGCGGAGCCGCCGATCATTTCTGGCAGCGCTGCCGTCAGGCTTTCCAGTGCAATCTGGCTTGCCTTGCGGGTTGCAACATTCTGCGGCTTGTCGATCAGGCGCTGCTTGGCGTCGCTGACCGCCTGTTCAAAGCCTTCCGGCAAAATGCCAGCCATACGGCGGTTGAATTCCGCACGTTGGGCTTCTGGCAAGGCATCGACGCGTTTTTGCCAGGTTTCCCGCTCGGCAGCACCGCGCGAACCGGCCGCACGCCATACATCGAGCAAGGGAGCCGGAATTTCAAAGGCTTCGGCAGTCCAACCGAGCGCCGCTTTGGTCGCCGCATTTTCGGCAGATCCCAAGGGCGCTCCGTGAACACCGCTGGTTCCTGCACGGTTCGGAGAGCCGTAACCGATAACCGTTTTGAGCGCGATCAGCGTCGGACGTTCCGACTGCGCCTTGGCGCGGGTCAACGCCGCATCGATAGCATTATGATCGTGACCATCGACCTTTTCGACATTCCAGCCACATGCCTTGAACTTGGCCGGAATATCGTCGGTAAATGCAATGGCAGTGCTGCCGTCGATGGTGATGCCATTGTCGTCATAGAGCAGGATCAGCTTGCCCAGCCGCAGGTGACCGGCAAGCGAGACCGCTTCTTGCCCGACGCCTTCCATCAGGCAACCATCGCCACAAAAGACATAGGTACGGTGATCGACAACGTCTTTGCCGAACTGGTCAGTCAGTGCGCGCTCGGCAATCGCCATACCAACGGAACTCGCCAGTCCCTGACCCAAAGGTCCGGTGGTCAACTCAACGCCGGGCGTGTGCCCATATTCGGGATGGCCAGCGGTTTTTGAACCCCACTGACGGAAGTTCTTCAATTCCTCAATCGTCACACCCGCATAACCGGTGAGGTAGAGTGCGCTGTAAAGCAGCATCGAACCATGACCGTTCGACAACACGAAACGGTCGCGATCAGCCCAGTTGGGATTGGCCGCATCGAATTTCATATGCTTCGAGAACAGGACCGCCGCGGCATCGGCCATACCGAGCGGCATGCCTGGATGGCCTGAATTCGCTGCGTCAACGGCGTCTATTGAAAGCGCACGGATGCAGTTTGCCAGTTGCAGCATGTCGGATACGGGCGAGGCGAAATTCATGGCGGCAACCTCCTTGCCAAGCACTGATTTTTTGCCTGCAGCACGCGTATTCGTAAGAAAGGTCAGCAGGCATCAGCCCACTAACATCATCCTGAGATATTAACAACGTCGCTTATAACATTATAACGATTTAAATGTTATTTTGTGTGCAACTTTTTTATTTCGTGATTTTCGGTCTTTTTATCATCTCTTTGTAAATATTACATATTCTCGGCCCGGCACCATTTTGGTGAATCCGGGCCAAACTATGTTATAAAGCAGATCAGCGCATCATCGCGGCCACATTTCCTCCGTCTACCGTCATCACAGCACCCGTTGACGTGCGCACTTGCACCAGATGCAGCACAGCCTCCGCAACGTCTTCGCCTGTGACCTCACGATTGAGCAGATTGCCCCGCATGTAAACTTCCGGTGTGACACCACGCGCACGAGCACGCTCTTCCACCATGGCATCCGTCATCAGCCCTGTCCTGATCCGGTCCGGATTGATTGCATTAACCGTTATGCCGTCGCTCGCATGTTCCAGAGAATATTGCCGCATCAGCGCCATGAGCGCCGCTTTCGACGTTCCGTAAGGTCCAAAATCAGGGCCTGGATTGACGGCCTGCTTGCTCACATTGAAGACGATGGAACCTCCGGTGCCCTGACGCTGCATCACCTTGACTGCGGCACGCGCAATATAATGATGGCTCCAGAAATTGAGATCGAAGGCCGCCTTGAACAGCCCGTCATCCACTGCAGTCAACGCGCCCTGAAACGCTGCCCCTGCATTGGAAACCAGAATATCGACGCCGCCCAAGGCTTCCACAACACGCGAGATCGCCATTTCGGCAGCGTCGGCGTCAGTGAGATCGCAGGCAACAGCGAGACCGCCCAATCGTTTCGCTTCTGCGCAAACACGATCCGCATCGACATCGATCAGCGCTATTTCCGCGCCCTGACTTTTGAGAAGTTCCGCAACTGCGAGACCGAGGCCGCCTGCACCGCCCGTTACAACGGCCACCTGCCGGGTGAGCGGCTTTTCTGTCTGCTTGGCGAGCTTGGCTTGCTCCAATGACCAGTATTCAATATCAAAAAGGTCTTCTTCCGAGAGAGCCTCGAACCGGTCGATACCTTCTGCGCCGCGAATGACCTCAATCGTCGCTTCCGCGACGTCAGCACAGATACGCGCGGATTTCTGCGTTGAACCGGCAGCGAAAAGACCAACACCTTCGACATAGAAAACACGCGGCATCGGGTCGAGCATTTTCTTGCCGCCGCCAACACGGGCATTGTTGCGCTCGAAATAGGCCTTGTAGTCGGCAGCATAAGCGGCCACCGCGTCCTTGACCATCTTTGCCCAACCGTCGACATCGTCGGCGTGCGGGCCAGGAAGGGCGATGCCATAACGCTTGATATGAATGACATGCTCCGGCGTAGCATTCCCACGTCGCACGAGATCGGCAACATTGGACGCTCCGCAGAAGTCGAGAATGTCATCGTTGGAACGATGCTCAATGACAAAGCGACGCGGACGCCCCTCGCCCGCACCAGGCAAAGCTATCGCGCCACGCAGTATCGGTGCGATATCGGCAACAGAGGCCAAAGCCGCAGCGGGCTTTTTTGTGCTTGCGCTGCCGAACGGACGCGGATTGCCTTTCGCAATACGCTTCTCGGCGCGGTCGATGGCAGCAATCATATTTTCATAAGCAATGCGTGGGTCTTCCGACCATGTAAAAATACCATGTTTGAGCAAGATCATGCCGGGAGCGTCCGGCTGCGCCGTAAACGCCTTGAGACAGGCTTTCGACAAGTCGAAGCCTGGCATAACATAGGGAACGATGATCATTTCCGGAAACGCTTCGCGGATGATTTCCTCGCCATGCGGCTGATTTGTCAGTGCGACTATCGCATTGGCATGGGTGTGGTCTACGTGCTTGAACGGCAAGATTGCATGAAGAATGGCTTCGACAGAGGGATTGGGCGCAGCCGGATCGAGCAATAATCGTCGCTGCAACATGACCATATCATCATCCGAAAGCCGCTCGTAATTCACCATCGCTTTCAACGGTTCCAGATGCAGCGCCGGCAGACCCGCCGGTTCGATCTTGCCCATATCCCAGCCGCTGCCTTTGACGCAAAGCACGTCAACCGGGCTACCATCATGATCGGTCAGGACGGTCTTGACGGAGGTATTGCCGCCGCCATGCAAAACCAGATTCGGCTCCGAACCGAGCAGCCGCGTCGTATAAGTACGGATAGCGATGTCGCGATTCACTCCCGCCTTCACATATGCGCCGACGATTGTGTCGAATTCCGCCTCAGACCATGTCGATTTCATCTGCTGTTTTCCTAACTGTCGGTCCGCAGCCTGCAGCTGAAGACACGCCGTTGCATCCACGGAAAACGACGGTTTTCCACGACGCAACAAAGACTTCTGGAGATTACTCCTCACTTCATATACAATTGACACCATAGACTGACATTCGTCAACTCGAATAAGCATCTTGTTGATTAAAAGCATTTTCTATGCAACTCAGGCACACAGCAGACGTCGGGACGACATCAGTCAACTAACAGGGCAAAGTCAGGAATTGAGTATGACATCGGACGATTTGACGCCGACGACGCATGCCATCCCCGCCGAGTTCGACGACGCCATCGTCTGGGCCGCCTGGCTTTACTACGAAAACCAGCTCACCCAGAACGACATCGCCAAGATCGTTGGTGTATCGCGCGCGACAATCGTCAATTACCTGCAAGAAGCGCGGCAAAGAGGTGTGGTGCGGATTCTCATGAATTCCGAAATCCTCACCCGCACCAACATCGCTCGCAAACTGGCCGCCAAATATGGGCTGGCAGAAGCGCTCGTCATTCCAACCGACAAGTCTGTCACCACGCAAGAACGGCTGAATGCTTTGGGCGCTGGCGGCGCTCGCCTGATCGAGCGGATGGTCGCGCCCGGCGAGACTATTTGTGTGTCCTGGGGACGCACCGTTCTGGCTATTGCCGATGCTATTTCGCTGCCGCGTCCCGTTGAAGGCCTGACCGTGGTTCAGGTGACGGGCTCGTCGATCGGCAAACGTGAATTCTCAGCAGAGCTTTGCACATCGATCCTGGCACGCAATATCGGCGCGACAAGCATCAATATGCTTGCTCCTGCGGTTCTCAGCACTGCTGCACTCCGTGATGCGCTCATGGGCGAACCCATTCTCCAGCGCCAGTTTGAACTGATCGCCCAGTCAGACATGATCGTGTTTGGCGTCGGCGGACTAGCGGCAGAGAGCACAATGCGCGTGGCTGACGTAACCAGCGATGAGGAAATCGATGCCTATGCCAAAGAAGGCGCGGTTGCCGTTTTGATCTGCCGGTTTCTCGACCGGGACGGCAAACAGATCGTGCGCGATCTCGACCGACGGGTCATCGGCATTGAACTGGATGAACTGCGCAGCGTGCCGAGCAGGCTTTGTGTGGCGGGCGGCAAGCAGAAGGTCGAAGCCATACGCGCTGTTCTTGCAGGCGGCTACGCCACCCATCTGGTAACCGATGTCGAAGCTGCGGAATTGCTGTTAGCCGGTTGAACGAAGATGAAGCGAGCTGGCTACCCAGCTCGCCTGTTTTGAATCAGTGCTTGATCGGCGCACTGTTCATGAATGCCAGCGTCTCTTCGAACGAACGAATGCCTGCATCCGAACCAAGTCCGGTGGCCACCAGAGCGGCCGAAGCCTGCGCGAAGTTCAGTGCTGTTTTCAAGTCCATCTTGCGATGAAGCGCGGTGATAAACCCGGCATCGAAAGCATCGCCGCAACCCGTGGTATCGACGACTTCAATCTGGAATGCCGGCTGGCTCAGCGTCTCACCCGATGCACCCATAAAGCACACGCCGTCGCCGCCAAGCGTGAACACGCAATGTTTCACACCACGGTCTAGGAAAAAGCGGCCTGCCCCTTCAACATCCGATGCCCCGGAAATCTGACGTGCTTCTTCGATGGAGGGCATGAAATAATCGATATGGGGAAATAAAGGTGCAATAAGATCAAGTGTGCCTTCATTCGCGCCCAGCAGATCAAAAGTGGTGGTCCGTCCGCGAGCCTTGGCTTCAGCGAGCAGTTTGCGGCTTGGTTCTCCATCGAGTTTAGCCAGCAGGCCGGTGCCCCCCAGATGAACAATGGGCGGTGCCAGAACCGCATCGAGAGCGCTGTCGGCAATTTCAAAATGATCGGATGCACCACGCGCGTGCAAGGCAGGCCGGTCTCCGTTGCGCCGGATGTTCAAAATGGTCGAAGATGTCGGCACACCTTTCAGGCGCTGCATTTCGGTTGTATCCACACCGAAGCGCTGGAGCGTTGCAATGACGAAGTCTGCCTTTTCGTCATCACCCACAGCGCCAACGGCAAGACAGTTCAAACCGAGCTTCGCGAGGTCCACAACCGTTCCCCCCGCAGTACCAGCGACCGTCAATCTGATTTCGTCAATGAACTCCACATTGCCGCCGGGCGGAATGGCATCGACCGGTCGCCCGAGGACATCAAGAATATAGAGCCCAACGACAGAAACATCATGAGACATGAAAACCCTCCCAAAGAATAAAGCAAGGCCAACCCAGCGCCGCCCGGCGGCACAGAGACGGCTTGAAGACAGTTAGCCGCGATTGCGCAGCGCGAAGATCGTACCAGCGAGCAGAATGAAGAACCCCACTACGGCCAGCTGCAAGGTGCTGGGAATGCCAACGAAAATCAGCACATTGCTGACGAGTGTTATCAGCAACACACCGAGCAGCGTCCCAACGACGGAACCCGAGCCGCCAGTGATACGCGCGCCACCCAAAACCACAGCAGCAATGATTTCCAGTTCCATTCCCGCCAGATCGAACGGATTGGCGAGCCGGTTGCTCGATACGTGAACCACACCTGCGATCCCTGCCAGCAGCCCGGCATAGGCAAAGACGAATACCCGTACACGAAAAAGGTTGATACCGAGCCGCTCGGCAATGGATGGATTGCCACCCATGGCGAAGATAGCGCGACCCATCAGCGTGCGTTCAAGGATAAACCATGTCGCTACGGCCGCGACCAACAGAACCAGCACGGTTGCGGGCAGCACCGACACCACGCCGTTTGATGCGTGGTGGGTGAAAAGAGAAGCTTTTCCAAAGGCGTCCATTGCCGCTGGAATATTCATGAACAGGGCCGTGCCAACGAAAGTCAGCAGAAAACTACGGATTACATATTGGGTGCCAATGGTAACGATCAGCGATGGAGCTTGAAGTTTCTGCACCATCACGCCGTTGAGTGCCCCAAATGCCGCTCCACCCAAGGCGGCGAGGATCAAAATGATCGTCATCGGCATCTCGGGGAACCAGTTGGTGACGATCATCGTCAGCGCATACATGACGAATGCAGCAATGGCAGTGAATGACACATCAATGCCGCCAGACGCCAGAACTACGAGAACACCCATCGCAAACAGCCCGCGCACAACAGATGCGCGCAGGATATCGACGATATTGCTCATTTGGAGAAAATCGGGATTTGCGGCTATCACGATCAGGCAAGTGGCGACCGTCAGAAGAAGCGTGAAAATTTCCGGCCTGCGCCCCATCAAATCCCACAGCCGTGTCGCAAAGCCTCGAGGTTGTGTCTGGGAAGTGGTCGCCGATACGATCTCGGTCATTGTACAACTTCCTTTGCGTTCCCAACTGCTGATGTGCTGGCCATGGATTGATAGATCGCATCCTCTGTAAGCCCGTCCGCATTATGCGTCGCAACGATGCGTCCCTGACGCATAACAATGATGCGGTCGCAGTTTTGCAGCAGTTCCGGCAGGTCATCGGAAATGATGATCACGCCCATGCCATCATCGGCAAGACGTTGAATTATACGGAAAATTGTGTCTTTCGAGCCAACATCCACGCCGACAGTTGGCCCATGCAAGATCAGCAATTGTGGATTGATAGTCAGCCAGCGACCTATCAAAACGCGCTGTTGATTACCGCCGGAAAGCGACTGCACGGGGATCGACACATCCGGGGCTACAATCTGGAGATCGGCCACGCTTTTTTCTGCCACAAGGCGCGCCTTGCGCGAGGAGATAATGCCGAGCGCATTCTTTAAACGATTAAGGATCGGAAGCGTGATGTTGTCCTGTATCGGCTTTTCCAGAAACAGCCCTTCAGTCAGGCGGTCTTCGGGCACATAGCCAATCCCATATTCGATAGCTTCAGCGGTTGATTGTGGCGCGATTTCTTTGCCGTTCAGATAAATTTTGCCTGAAATCGATGGTTTGACGCCCGCAAGCGCCAGCGCCAATTCATTGCGGCCTGAATCGAGCAACCCGGTAACGCCAAGGATTTCGCCTTTCCGCAAACTGAATGAAACATCGCGAAACGTTCCTTCATCCCCGAGCTTTTCAAGCTCCAGCATTGTTTCGCCGAGTTTCGGTTCCGTGCGATAGCGTGTTTCACTGATCTCACGCCCTGTCATCCAGCGACTGAACTCCGCCTTGCTATGACCTGCAACATCGAGTTCAGCTACTTTCAACCCGTCGCGCATGATGATTGCCTTGCCACCGAGCGATTTGCATTCATCGAGCTTGTGGGTGACAAAAAGAACCGCAACGCCGTTGTTTCGAAGACGTTCAACCACACGCAGCAGATTGTCGACTTCCTGACGCGTCAGCGATGTTGTCGGTTCATCCATGATAACAAGCCGCGCCTCTGAGGCCACAGCCCGTGCAATCGCTACCAACTGACGGGTTGCAAGCGGCAACGTATCGGTTCTGCGGGTTAAAAAGGTGCGATCAGTCGGCAGATGCACTTCGGCAAGAGCCCGCTGTGCGGTTTCATAAAGCGCCGTCACATTAAGTCTGCGTGCAAGTCGTCCGCCCGCCTCGACAAGCTGCTCGGTAAAGGCGACATTTTCGGCTACCGACAGATTGGGAAGCAGCGACAAGTCCTGATAAACAGTTTCGATCCCCGCGCGCAATGCGCCGATCGCGCCAAGATCGCCAGCACATTCGCCGGTCGGTTGGCCATCGATAAGCATCTGGCCTTCATCTGCGCGCTGGGCACCCGATAATATCTTGATCAGCGTGCTCTTGCCGCAGCCGTTCTCGCCCATCAGATGATAGATCTGCCCCGCTTCTATAACGAGGCTGATTTCTTTGAGTGCTTTGACACCGCCAAACGACTTCTTGACGTTCCTGACTTCAAGAAAAGGGGGCGCTGAACGGGGTGTGGCAATGGTGACGTGCATGACGAATTCCTGAAATTCTCAAGACAATTTCCCCCGGGGCTGCGGTGGTGCAACACAGCCCCGGAAGCAAGCGTTGGCGCTTATGCGCGATTAGAACGGGAAGTTCTTGTAGTTCGATTTGTCGACATCGACCCAGGCCTGGCCCTGGATGATGACGCCTTTGCCCGGTCCCTTGACCACAGTCATCTTCTCGTAACCCGGCACGCCAAGATTGATGCCGTCCTTGATCTCTTCTCCCTTGAGCACGAGGTCAGCGACCTTGTTCATGACGTAGCCTGCGTCCTTCGGATCCCAGAAGAAGATCTGGTCAACCGCGCCGCTTTCCAGATAGGGACCCGTGTCCTTTGGAAGACCGAGCCCGTAAACGCAGGTCTTGTCCTGAAGCCCTGCTTCTTCCACCGCACGGCCGATACCAATCACGTCAATGGCGGACGAACCTTGGAAGCCTTTGATATCCGGATATTTGCGCAGGATTTCCTTGGCTTTTTCATAGGCGCGGTTGGCGTCGTTGAAGGATTCATTCTTCTCCGCGACAAGCTGCATATCCGGGTACTTCTTGGCGTTTTCAGCGCCTGCATCAACCCACTGGTTATGGGTCAGACTGCCGAGAGACCCCACAAACGAAGTCCACTTGCCGGACTTGCCCATGCACTCGGCAAGCTTTTCATTGATACGTGCACCGAACGCCTTGTTATCGAAAGCTTCGATATCGACATCCGTATTCTTGAGGCTGTCACCTTCATGGGTGATGACCTTGATCCCGCGCTGGGAAGCACGGCGCAGCACGCCTTCAAGCGACGACGGGTCCATTGGAACGACCGCAATTGCCGATACGTTCTTGGCCACAAGGTCTTCGATGATGCGGGTCTGCTGGGCGGCATCGGCTTTTGCAGGGCCGATCTGGCTGGCGCTTACGTTAGGGTTGTCTTTGCCATAGGCATCGACACCTTCATTCATGCGAATGAACCAGTTTTCGCCTGTGACCTTCACCACCGTGACGATGGATGGCTTGTCCTGGGCAAAGGCTGCCCCGGCCATGACGGCGCCTGCAAGCATCGTGCAGGCAGCTAGTTTGGAAATCGTGCTCATATTTCTCCTCCATTGATATAAGCAAATTGCATTCAACACTTCACACCAACGGCCTGGAGAGAACCTCCCAATTCAAGCCCATGGTGAAATCTGTCATCGCCGCTTCGGCTGCAACCAGTAACCGAGGTGCACCCGCGCCGAGGCCAAAAGGGCCAGCAGCAGAACTCCCCAGGCGAGGTCGCGGAAAAAGTTCGAGATATTCATGAAGTTGAACAGGCTGGACAGTATCTGCAGCGCAGTCGCAGACAGCAGCACACAAATGACCTTGCCATATCCGCCCTCCGGCTTCACGCCGCCCAGAACTGCAATGAGAATTGCGATCAGCACATAAGAGCCGCCATAGTCCCATTTGACCGAGGAATTGCGCGCGGCAATGATGATGCCGGCGACCGAAGCCAGCACGCCGCAAAGCGTATAGGTCACCAGCAACATGCGCTTTTCATTGATCCCGCCATAACGGGCAGCCTTCGCATTGCTGCCAAGCAACATCAGCTTCACACCGAATGGCGTGTATTTCAGCAGAAATGCCAACACGGCTGCGATGGCCAGAAACGCTGCAAAACACATGGGAACGCCGAACACTGGCATGTTGCCGAAATTATCGAGCGGTTCGATAAAACCCATGCTGAGTGCAGAGCCATTGGTCAGAAACACTGCAAAGCCAGTAAAAAGAAGCTGCGTACCCAAGGTGGCAATCAGGGGCGTCAGCCGCGCATAGGCAATAACGATCCCGTTCAGCAACCCACCCATGATACCAATGGCAACGGCCAGACCGGCAAAG
Organism: Ochrobactrum sp. RH2CCR150; assembly: GCA_014138095.1. Lineage (GTDB taxonomy): Bacteria > Pseudomonadota > Alphaproteobacteria > Rhizobiales > Rhizobiaceae > Brucella > Brucella gambitense. Next base: position 11,535 of record JACGXE010000015.1, on the reverse strand, counting down.
GCCCACGCAAACAAAAGCGGCGCATCATCTGCAGAGATATAATGGCGAGCGATCAGAAAGGCGACGATGCCGGAGAAATTAGCGAGTGCGATGCCCGACAGATCGATGCCGCCATTGCCCGATATCATAGCCAGCATGACGCCCAGCGCCAGAAGCCCCAGCTCAGGCACCTGCGACGCCATGGACTGCAGGTTGTAGCTGTCCATAAAGGTTGCTCCGGCCAACACGGCGCCAGCAACAAGCACGGCACAGTTAATCAACGCCAGAAACAGCGTTTGCCGATCCAGACCATACAATGACACGTCGTTTCCTCCCGCAAGCGGGGCGTCTTAGCACCCCAAACAAGCTCGCCGCCTCCACGGCCGATTGACAATTTGAATATTGCCACCCTTAATTGACATTTGTCAGAATGAACTGTCGCTTGTCAACATGTTTCATGGAGCCATCACCGAAACTTTGCGACTTCAAGCCGCAAAACCCGCATCTGTGTCAGTGAGAAAATTCTGTAATCGCCATTAAAGTTGGCATGCTCGATAGCGCGAATGCACAAGCTTCCTGCCTTTACGAAACTGGCCAGTTGCCAGCGTTGATATGCCTGCTATGAGTGTCGATACTGTTTCGACATGTTTCCAATTGGGTCTCACCTTAAGGCTCGCAATGTGCAAGGCACGGGAATGAACGAGGATTTCGGATCGCTGGATGAGGAGCTTGAACGCGCGCGCGTTGCCTGGCTCTATTTTATCGGCGGGCAAACCCAGCAGGAAATTGCGCAGCGGATGAACATCACGCGGCTCAAGGTCAACAAGATCATTGGTCATGTCCGCGAGTCTGGGCAGGTGCAAGTCAATGTAAACCTGCCACTGACCGATTGCATTGAGCTGGCCGAGAAAGTAGCGGCCCGATACGATCTCGTTGAAGCCGTCGTTGTGCCCGATCTTGACGATTATATCGAGCAAAAGCGGGTTATCGGTGAAGCCGCAGGCACTATGGCGTCGCAGCTTATTGAAGGCCGCGATATGGGTGTCGGCATCGGCTCGGGACGAAGCTTGAGTTTCGCCGTTCGCACGCTCACACTACGCCCAAAGCCGGAAAGCTGGGTTGTGGGACTAACAGGCGGCGTCACCAGCGGTTCATCGACGAATACATTTGAAGTCGCAACGGCTTTTGCCCGTGCGCTGGGTGTTGAATGCCATTACCTGACAGCGCCGATCTATTGCGCAAATCCCGAAAGCCGCAATGCGCTTTTGCTCAACGATGAGCTGACCGATGTTCTGGCCAGAACGGAAATCGCAGATATCGGGCTTGTTTCATGCGGACCACTGACGCAAGAAACATCACTAACACATATCCGGGTTGTCAAAGATCACCTCGATACGGTGCTGAAGCTCGGCGCCGTAGGGGAATTCATGGGCTGTTTTCTGGACGCCAAGGGCCAACCGATCGATCATTTCCTCAATGATTCAATCATTGCCCTGCCGCCGGATAAACTGAAACTCAAACCCGTCTCGGTTCTCGTTTCAGGTGGTCTCAATAAAATTCCAATCATCCGCGCAATTTTGCGCGGTGGTTATGTCAATCGGCTCGTCACCAATGAAGGTGTGGCCCGGGCCTTGTTGCAGGGGCCGCGTTAAGCGACATCTGCAACAAGCAACGCTCTACTTCTTCGTCACTACGGCCTGCAAGGCTTCCGCCATGGCGCGCAGCGTCACAAATGTCGAGGCTGCGCCGGGGTCGATATGACCGACCGAACGCTCTCCAAGTTTTGCAGAACGACCGCGACGCGATTCCATCGCAGCGGTCGATTTCATACCTGCCTCTGCGCCGTTGCGCGCGGCAACGAGGACGTCCAGTGTTGACTGCCCCTGCTTTGCGGCATCGGAAGCGGCGGCCACGGCGGGAACCCAGGCGTCGATCATGGTTTTATCGCCCGGTTCCGCACGACCACGATCACGAATGCCCTGGCAGGCAGCCGCCAGCCATTCGGCCACGCCCGTACCATCGAGGTTCAACCGGTTGCTGACCGCAGTGCCCGCGCGCAAGAATGCCGTTGCATAAAGTGGACCAGATGATGCACCCACCGCATCCAGAAATGCCTTGGCCATACGCTTGCAGATGGCTTCGATGGTTTCGTCGTCGGGGGCATCTTCCAGCGCGTGCTGGACCGCCTTCCAGCCGATCTCCATCGTGATGCCGTGATCACCATCCCCGATAATACCATCCAGCTCCGACAGCCAGTTTTTCTCGGCAATGATCTGTTCGCCGACATTGGCCATCATGATCTTGAAAATGGCTGGCGTAACGTCGCCGTCCTTGATCAGTTCCCGCGGCGCATCTTTGGCAGGGTCACGACTTTCCGCTGCGCGCTCGACCTTATGGCTGCGGCTTGCAAGACGTTCCTTCGGCTGTACGGCACCTACCGTCAAGGCAGGCGTATGACATGGATGGTCAAGAAGCCCTTGCAATGTATCATCCAGCTTCATAAGCGTGATGGAAGCGCCAGCCATTTCGAGGGACGTTGCATATTCCCCCACCCAGGACGCGTGGATGCTCACACCCTTACCATCAAGCAATTGCTTGACACGGCGGAACACCAGATAGAGTTCTATCTGGGATGTTGCACCAAGGCCGTTGACCAAGACAGCAACGCGGTCACCGCTCTTGAGAACCAGCTCGCTCAGTATGGATGCCATCAGTTCGTCTGTTACGGCATCGGCAGGTGCGAGTTTTTCGCGTCGGATGCCCGGCTCGCCGTGCAAACCCATGCCGATTTCCATATCCTCGTCGCCGATTGTGAAATTCGGCTTGCCGGTTTGCGGCAAGGAACACGGGCTAAGCGCCACGCCCATTGAGCGCGTCGCCTCATTGGCAGCCTGCGCAAGCGCTTCGACGCGCGCAAGAGGTTCGCCAAGATCAGCAGCGGCACCCGCAACCTTAAATACGAAAAAATCACCGGCAATGCCGCGACGTTCCGTTTTACGCTCCAGCGGTGCGGAGGCCACATCGTCGGCCACGGCCACATGCCGCACTTCCATGCCGCTTTGCGCCAATTCTTCCGCAGCCATGGTGAAATTCAAAACATCGCCAGTGTAATTCCCATACAGCATGAGAACGCCAACACCACCATCTGCCGCGCGCGCTGCTTCAGCAATATGCGACGGCGACGGCGAAGCAAAAACATTGCCGACAGCCGCAGCATCGGCCAGACCGCGCCCGACATAGCCCGCGAAGGCTGGCTCATGTCCCGAGCCGCCGCCAACGACGATACCGACCTTGCCGTCACGCGGACCGTCGACTGCCACCACGGCGCGACCGGTCTCGCCCTCGACACGCAACATGTCGGGATGAGCACCGACCATGCCTTCGATCAATTCAGCAATAATGTTTTCCGGCGCGTTTATAAGCTTTTTGGTTCTAACCTGTTCATTCATGTTCATATCTCTCATAAAATGTCAGCGGCGGATTTAGTTGGCATCGCGTCGCAGATAGCGTCGCGAGATTGCGTCAAAGGAAATAGCAAGAACCACAATCGCACCGGATACAATCCCCTGCCAATAGGGCGAGACGCCAAACAGCACGATGATATTTTCGATGATGGCGATGATGCCCGCGCCGAGGATCGCACCTATCGGGCTGCCTATACCGCCAGTCGTTGCCACACCACCAATGACCGATGCCGCAATCGGAGCAAGAACCCAGCTATCACCGATGGATGGTTGCGCTGTTCCCAGACGCGCCACCATCAAGACGCCAGCCAGCGCTGCGATAGCACCTGCCGCCACGAAGACCAGAAGACGAACACGATTGACGCGGATACCCAGCATGCGCGCACCATCGCGATTGTTGCCGATCGCGTACATATAGCGGCCAAAAGGCGTCTTCAGCATCACGAAGGTTGCAACCAGAAGTGCGACAATCATCACGAGAAACGGCACCGGAACTCCGAAAACATCGCCGCGTCCCAGAAACTGCACGTCACGCGGAATACCGGTAATCGCAACGCCGCGCGTCAGCACCAGATTGGCGCCGCCGAAAATTCCCGCCGTACCGATGGTGAGAACCAGCGAATGCAATCCAAGCACGGTTACCAGCAAGCCGTTAAGCAGGCCAAGGCAAGCACCGAGGCAAAGCGCCAGAAGCATGGCGGTATAGGGTTCAATGCCCAACTTGACCATCAGAATACCGGACGCAACGCCGCACAGGCCGCCAATGACGCCCAGCGACAGATCAAGTTCACCCAGAACCATGAGCATGGACTGCGCGATGGTGATAAGACCAACAAATGCCAATCCGCGCGCGACGACCGAAAGGTTGTACGGAGTAAGAAAATAGGGCGAAATCACTGCTGACAGGACGAAAATCACCAACAGAGCAAAGAACACTCCAGCAAGCGGCGTGCGTATCAGATTGGAAAGCGGTTTAGTTTGCATCGGCTGTTACCTCTGTTCCAAAGATCGCGCCTACGAGTGTTTCGTTGTTGGTTTCTGCGGCGTCGTATTCGCCGGTGATGCGGCCATTATGCATAGTGACGATACGGCTTGCGCATTTCTTGAGTTCGTTCAGCTCCGAGGAAACCAGGATGACGCCGACGCCCTCTTCCGCAAGATTTTTCATGATCCGGTAGATTTCGGTTTTGGTGCGGATATCGATGCCCTTGGTGGGTTCGTCAAAAATCAGCACACGCGGTCGCGTCGCCATGGCGCGCCCTATGATTGCCTTTTGCTGGTTGCCGCCCGATAGTTGCGATATGCGCTTGCCCATGCCTGAGGTGCGAATACCGTAATCGTCTATGATTTTCTGGACGATATTGCGCTCACGCCGATTGTTGATGCCCATCGCACCGCTGGTCAGTGAAAGCACGGACAGGCCGATATTCTCGCGCAACGAGAGCAGTGGAAAAATTCCGTGATGCTTACGCTCTTCCGACAGATAGAGCATACCGCCATCCACAGAACGAGACGTATCGTTCAACACCCAGTCCTTGCCTTCGACCTTCACGCTGCCTGCACGAGCCTTGAGAAAGCCGAAGATGGTTTGCATGACTTCCGAACGACCAGCGCCGACGAGGCCGGCAAAGCCCAATATCTCGCCCTTGCGAAGATCGAAGCTGACCTCTTCAAAGCGCGAACCCGACAGCCCACGAACTTCCATGATTGGCACACCGATCGGACCGGCAGGCCGGAAATGCTCATCCAGCGCGAGATCACGGCCCGACATGGCGCGGATAAGATCGGCCTCTGTCACATCGCTGATCTTACCGCTTTCAATCTTCCTGCCATTGCGAAGGACGGTATAGTCGTCACCGATCTGGAAAACCTCGTCCATCTTGTGACTGATGAAAACGATAGCATGGTCGCGGTCGAGCAGACCGCGAATGACCTTGAAAACGCGTTCCACCTCGACGCGCGTCAGTGACGATGTCGGCTCATCGAGAATAAGGACTTTCATCTGCGAATTGGTGCAAGCGCGTGCGATTTGCAAAAGCTGCTGGTCGGACACCGAAATATTGGCAACCAGCTGATGCGGATGCGCTTCGATGCCAAACCGATCCAGATAGGCTTTGGCCTCTTCCATCAACGCGGTGCGATTGACCAGAAAACCGCCGTGGCCAGTCCGATTGAAAGGCATAAACAGGTTTTCGGCCACGCTCATCTGCGGGAACAGGGTTAGTTCCTGCGGAACATAGGCCACGTTCTTGAAAAGCGCTGGATCGGATACAGGATCGCGCCCGCCGATCAGAACCTGACCGCGCGAAGCTTGATCGGTCCCCGTCAGTATTTTGACGAGGGTCGATTTACCTGCACCGTTCTCGCCAGCGAGAATATGAGTGCGCCCGAGCTCAATCTTGAGATCGACGTCATCCAAAGCGGTTACGCCAGGGAAATCCCTGCCGAGGCCACGTGTTTCAAGATAAGCCATGAGGACATCCTGGACTGCATTGGATAAAGAGAGCGCGGAGAAACTCCGCGCCCCTGTAGCGTGATCGGTGAGATCAGTTACCTACGTTTTCTTTTGTCAGGAATGCGTTGCCGGTATCGATATAGCCCGGCACCGGAGCGCCGGTTGCCTGCGCCCAGAGCATCATGACCGACCAATAGCCCTGCAGTTCCGGCTGCGACGCCGAGGAGCTGTCGGCAACGCCATTGCGGATCATGTCCAGCATTTCCGGCAGGTTGTCGAGGCCGACGAGTGTGACCTTGCCCTGCTTGCCAGCTTCGACAATAGCCTGACCGATACCGATCGGACCGGCAGCATCCGATGCGACCCAACCCTTCAGATTTGGGTTGGCCTGCATGATTGCAGCAGCCTGCTGCTGAGCGGTTTCGATGCTGTCATTGTCGATGCCTTCGGCAACGACCTTGATGCCCGGATGCTCGGCGAAGACCTGACGGTGACAATCGGCACGGATGGAATGATTTGGCGCCGTCGGCACACCCATCATGATCGCGACCTCGCCTTCACCACCGAGAACTTCGACTAGACGGCGCGCGGCAATCTTGGCCTGCTCGCAGAAGTCGGAACCAATATGCGTAATTGCCATGCCTTCCGGCGGAACGGAATCGAACAGCACAAGCGGAATCTTCTGACCCTGCGCTTCTTCAAGCGATGCACGATTGCCAGAAGGATCGAGCAAATCGAGCGCCAAACCATCGGGACGCGTCGCCAATGCACTGTCGATGATCTGGTTCTGCTGAACGACATCCGCACTTTGCGGTGCCGAATAGACGATTTCAACATTCGCGCCGGTCTGCGCCTTGAGCGCTGCAGCAGCCTGCTGCGCGCCGTCATTCACCTTGTCGAACCAGGGATGGACGACCTTCGGCACGATAACGAAGCGATAGCTATCCTTCTTCGTCGTTCCCGGCGCATCCTGCGCAATCGCGACGGTAGGCAATGCAAAGGCGGCAAGCGCCAGCAAAGTAGCGAATTTTTTCATTAGATTCCTCCCTAAGCAAAATCAGGCCAGGCAACCTCACCTGCCCGCAAATCGATGTGCGAAACTCCATGGTTCCCATTTCGCACAACATGATCCTCCGATCATTTACAACTGTATTCTGAAAATTACAAGAGTTTAAGGCGCTGCTCGTTGCCCCTCAAATTGGGTATTCACTGCTTTGATCACTTCAGTGCATTCGCAATCCACACCTTCAGCCGAATAGAATTTAGGCAACCGATTGTTTTCATTGATCTCTTCGAGAGCGCATAATTGAGCGCTCATCTCTGCAGTCATCGCCTCAAATTTCGCCTGATTGACATATGTCGAGCTGTGTCTGAATAATGTAAAGTAGAGGAGGTGATTGCGCTCCGGCTCTGGCGATTGTCAGGCTTGAGGTTGCGACTGTTCTTCACGCCTTACCCGGACTGTTATCATCAGCTGCGATTTACGGATCGTAGGCGATTAAAAAATTCAGAGCTTGGCGCTCTATCATCTGACTGGAGGTCGTATGCAGCGCTTTATCAACAATCCCGACGAAGTCGTTGAGGACACCGTAAAGGGTTTTGTCAAAGCCCATTGTGACATTGTGCGCCTTGCTGAAAACCCGCGTGTCATTGCATCCAAGGATGCGCCCATCGCTGGCAAGGTCGGCGTCGTGACCGGCGGCGGATCGGGCCATGAACCGGCATTCATCGGATATACCGGCAAGAACATGCTCGACGCCGTGGCAGTCGGAGAATTGTTCTCATCGCCAACAGCCAAGAGCTTCCACGACGCCATTCGTGAATCAAATGGCGGAAAAGGCGTTGTGGTTCTCTACGGCAACTATGCCGGTGACAACATGAACGTCAAAATGGCGGCAAAGCTCGCGTCAAAAGACGGCATCGAAATTGCCACCGTCGTTGCCAATGACGATGTCTGCTCCGCGCCCGCCGACGAACGGGAAAAGCGTCGCGGTGTAGCGGGCGAAATCTTCATGTGGAAAATCGGCGGCGCCAAAGCCGCATCTGGCGCAACGCTGGAAGAAGTGCGCGCAACAGCGCAAAGAGCAATCGACAATTGCCGGTCTATCGGCGTCGGTCTTGGTCCCTGCACTCTGCCAGCTGTCGGCCACCCGAATTTCGAGATTACACCGGGCACAATGGAAGTCGGCATCGGCCATCACGGTGAACCCGGCGTTCGTGTCGAACAGCTCAAGACAGCAGACGCGATAGCCAGAGATATGTGCCAGATTGTTCTCGACGATCACAATCTTGCCGAAGGCACAGAAGTCGCTGTTCTTGTATCCGGCCTTGGCGCAACCCCGCTCAATGAGCTTTATATTCTCAATGATACGATCGAGACGGAAATCACCGCACGCGGCTTGAATATCCACCGCACCTATATCGGTAATTACTTCACCTCACTCGAGATGGTCGGCGCAACACTGACGATCATGGCGCTCGACGATGAGCTGAAGCAACTGCTCAATGTCGAAGTGCGTTGCACAACCATTCTGTAAGGAGAAAGCCGTGCAGACCCTGAACAATGCAAAGGCCGGCGACATTGTGCTCACCATGGCCGAACGGATCGTGGAAAACCGCGCCTATCTCAGCGAGATCGACGGCAAGATTGGTGATGGCGACCATGGTGTCAACATGGCCAAGGGCTTCAACATGGCTGCCGAACGATTGAAGGGCAAAAGCGAAACGCTCGCTGCCTCGCTCGATACGCTTGGAACCGTTCTTCTGACTGAAATTGGCGGTTCTATGGGACCGCTTTACGGCGTGATGTTCACTGAATTTGCGGAGAAGATCGACGGCGTGGAAGAAATCGATCCGGCCACGTTCAGCCGCATGCTGCACGCCGGTCTGGAAGGTACTCAGTCCATCGGCGCGGCGAAAGTCGGCGACAAGACGCTGCTGGACACACTGGTCCCAGCCATTGAGGCATTCGATGATGCGAATGCTTCAGGAGTGTCTTTTTCCGACGCGCTTGATGCCCTCGTACAGGCAGCCGAAAAAGGGCGCGATTCCACCATCGATCTCGTGGCCAAAGTGGGCAGAGCAAGCCGTCTCGGTGAGAGATCATTGGGTGTGCTCGATGCAGGAGCGACATCATGCGCGATCATCTTGAAAGAGCTGGCGCAGGGCGCGCGTGAACGTCTGCATTAGCTGTATCGAGAAAGTGGGTGGTCCGTTTGCCTTAACAAGCGGATCATCCTTCCTCTTTCAGAAGGCACAACGATACCGAAACAAACAGCAAGAGGATCGTTGCAGACAAATGGCGCCAAAAGGAAGAACATCGACCAGCAAAACAGGTCAGACGGAACCAGCCGACGCGATCCCTCTTCGATACGGCGACGACCCTCATGTGTGGGCGTGCTGGCTTTATTACGAAGACGGTCGCACACAAGGCGAGATTGCCGAAATCATGGGCGTCTCGCGTGCGACTGTTAACAGTTACCTTGCGGATGCACGTCATCGCGGTATCGTCAACATCTCAATCGAGCCATCGCGGCTTTCCTCTCTCACCATAGCCCGGGAACTGAAGCGCCATTTCGGTTTGACCGACTGTCTGGTGGTGCCGAATGACGATGGAAGTCGTGCACTCATCGACAGGCTCGGTGCGGCAGGCGGTCAGGCAATCGCTAGACTGCTGAAATCCGGCGATACGCTTGCTGTTGCGTGGGGACGCACCATACTGGCGATTGCGCAAAACACGCATGTTTCCAGTCGGCAGGACGTCACTATTGTGCAGGCCACTGGTGGTATGCGATCAAGCTTCGACTACACGCCCGAATTATGCGCCGCAGCGCTTGCGCGTGCGACAAACGCACGCCTTATCACCATAACAGCCCCGGCAATCGTGACCAGCGCCGAAGTTAAGGCAGCGATTGTTGGCGAGCCATTCATAGCAGAGCAATTCGAGGCATTGGCGCGCGCCAACAAGGCGCTTTTCGGCATCTCGTCGGTGAGACCCAATTCGACACTCCACGCGAGCGGCTTTTTCGAAGATATGGCTATTCAGGCCTACATGGCCAAGAATGCGGTGGGTGTCATGGCGGGACGCTTCATCGATGCGTACGGCCAACCCATTTCCGGCCCGCTTGATGAAAGAACCATCGGCATCAGCCTCGATATGCTGCGCAGCATAGAAATGCGCATCGCGGTAGCAGGCGGCTTCGACAAGGTGCCCGCCATACTCGCCGCCTTGCGCGGCGGCTATATCACTGTTCTGATCACTGATGCTGCGACGGGGCGCGGTATTCTAAACGCGGATGGTGCTAGCGATATCGACGACAGGCTTTCCCGCAGGCCGCGTCTTGAAGCGACGACATCCACGACTGGAGAGACGCGCCGTCACATCAAAAAATTCCTGAATAATCCCGATAATGTGGTTGAAGAAATGCTGGATGGCGTCATCAAGGCACATTCATCCTACATCGTACCGATTGAGGGCTCCAAACGCGCACTCATGGCCAAAACGGGACCGCGGTCAGGTAAGGTTGGCCTCGTGATCGGCGGCGGCGCAGGGCATGAGCCTTGTTTTGTGGGATATGTCGGCAAGGGCCTTGCAGATGCGGTCGCAATCGGCAACGTCTTTTCATCTCCGCCACCTGCACAGATCCTGAAATGCGCCAAGGCTGCATCAGGCGGAAAAGGTGTGCTTTTCCTCTATGGAAATTATGTCGGCGATGTCATGAACTTCGAGATGGCTGCCGAACTTGCACAGGACGCAAACATTCCAACGCGAACCGTTGTAACGACAGACGATATATCCTCGTCCCCGATAGAAGACAGAGATGGCCGCCGTGGGGTGGCGGGCAATTTCTTTGTTTTCAAAATGGCGGGCGCTGCTTGTGATCGTGGCCTGTCACTCGATGCATGCGAAGCCGTAACCCGCAAAGCCAACCGGCGAACCTACACAATGGGTGTCGCACTGGAAGCCTGCTCTCTCCCCCAGATCGGGCATCGAAATTTCGAGATTGGTGTGGACGAGATGGAGTTTGGCATAGGGATTCACGGGGAACGAGGCGTTCTGCGTGAAAAACTGTTGCTCGCCGATGAAATTGTCGACCGGATTATGGACAGGATATTTTCAGAGATGAAAACGTCTCCCGGTGATCATGTGGCAGTCCTCATCAATTCCTTCGGTTCGACACCCCTCGTAGAGCTATACGTTTTGTTTCGACGCGTCGAGCAGCGCTTGAGTGCGAAAAAGGTGGTGATTGCTGCAAGCTGGATCGGCCACTACTGCACATCATTGGATATGAATGGCGCATCGATCTCTATTCTGCATCTCGATCAAGAGCTATCCGACCTTCTTTCCCATCCATGTGACACGCCTTTTCTCAAGATCGGCCAGATCAGTTAGCGGCCAAAGCGGCGTGTTTTCGAAACTGGCGATGTGCCCAAACGTTGGCTTTCATGGAGCCAACTCGTCAAACAATGGCCCCAAGCCGTCACAGCGATAAAGCACGGCGACGGCTTTTCAGGGCCGTTATCTCAGCGGATTGGTGTTGGTTGTTGATTGCCACTGAGAACTGACCCAGCGGGGTTGCGGACAAAAACTTGGACTGATTTTACGTCACAAAGCCAAGACTGTTTCGATATTCGATT
>JACGXE010000014.1 GCA_014138095.1 Ochrobactrum sp. RH2CCR150 | reverse complement strand
CAACCCGATACGACAAACGCGACGACAATTTCCTCGCATCTATCCAGCTTGCTTCAATTCGTATTTGGCTTCGATCTTATGAGTCGGTCACCTAGCCTCTGCCCAAGCTTGACGATATCTTGAACTGGATAACCAGTTCATGCGTCGTCTCATAAGACCGCTTCGGGCAATCAAAAAAAGTTAACCAAGAGTACGCTATCCAGGCATCACTGCCGTTTAAATACGGCGCCTGCCGTATATCATTCTATTTCAGTGAAGCCTAAATCTCCCAGCGTTTGGCCGATGGGGGAGGAACCATCATGTTGTCGCTGGAGTTATTGATACCGTTTGCGGTTGCGACGCTGACCTTTGCCTGCATACCGGGACCAGCAATACTCTATATGACCGCGCAAACACTTGCGCACGGTCGCAATGCTGGTTTGATGGCAGCGCTCGGCGTTCATCTTGGCTGCTATGTTCATATTGCAGCGGCTACGATTGGCCTTGCCTCGCTGATAGAGCATGCTCCGACCGCTTATATGATCATAAGATTTACCGGTGCAGCTTATCTTGTCTGGCTGGGGCTGGTCATCTTCTTTGATTGGAACAAGACGAGCGATCATTCCGGCAACCCGGTGTCAAAGACGTTTCGAGATAGCATTATTGTTGAGGTTCTCAATCCCAAGACTGCGCTATTTTTTGTGACCTTTCTGCCGCAATTTGTACAGCCGACAGCCGAAGTCCCGCTCTGGCTCCAGTTTCTTGTTCTGGGCGTTGTGGTGAACCTGATTTTCTCGATAGCCGACGTTGCGGCAGTAGCTGTCGCCTCATTCGCTTTTGGTCGGTTCAACAGCGATCGATCTGGTTGGCTAGTGCCAAAGACTTGCGGCACTATTCTCATGGGTTTGGGTGCAGCGCTTGTCAGTCACCATTTTTAGCCGCAACACTCCACAGACACCGGCAGGTCGCCAGCGCCAGAAACGAGAAGATTCCTGATCGGCAAACAAAACTCGAAGCGTTTGTCATCAAACCGCCTCATCACATGTGAATGCAAAAAGCCGGGAGCAATGTTTCTCTAGCCTGCCTCGTCATCGGCACTGCTATTGCCATTAAGATAGTTGTAAACCGTGGCGCGTCCCATTCCCAGCAAACGACATATGTATCCCGCCGCATTCTTGCCGCTGAATGCACCGCTATCAGCGAGCGCTTGTACGAGTTCCTTTTTCTGGGCGCGCGACAGGTCCGATATGTTAAGGCTCCGCGCCGCCGTCCAGTGCTGAATGTAATTGTTGATGCGCTCGAACCAGTCATCGCGAAACAGACTTTCCATCTCACCCGGTGTCGACGGAACCGAGACGAAATTCTGTAGCGTCAGCACCATGCTTTCGAAAACAGACATGTCCGCATTGATGCATAACACGCCAATTTCTTTCCCGTCGGCGGTCCGCAATACAGAACTGATCGACTTTATCCGCCGCCCGTCCCAGTTGGTTTTTGCATAGGGGCCAATCAAGCGATCCGCCGGCGTAAAATTGATTTCATCAAGATTCGACGGATCTCCGAGCTCTCTTTTGGAGAAATTTCCAGCGATATGAACAACTGACGCGCTGGGAAGATCGTGCAGTACGACCTCCGCAAAAGGCGCAAACAACGTCGCAATTGCCTCGCAAACCGGCACATAGGGCAACAGATTCGGGCTTATCTCATGGCTCAAGAGGCTGTTTTCCTTAATCAAAAATCCCTTTTGTTCCCAAACTATACCCTCAGTTGATCCTGATTGTATAGCGGCAACATGCGAAAAAAATAGACTAGACAGTCCATTTTAGATATCATAGTCTAAATCGAAATTACAGGGCTTACGCAAGTTATTTCATCGCCGCTCTAGCTGCACTGAATGCTTGTGGAGGCGAAAAAACAAAGGGAACAAAGACCATGAAAATGTGGAAGTCAGCTGTTTTGGGCGCTGTTACGACAATGCTGGTCAGCACATCGCTGGCCCACAGCGAAACCTTGCGAGTCGGCTTGGAATGCACATACCCGCCGTTCAACTACCGCACAGCGGAAGGCAATCTTGAAGGCTATGACGTGGATGTGGCCAAAGGCATAGCCCAAATCACCGGCTATGAGCTTGAATATGTTTGTCAGGGCTTTGATGGCTTAATCCCGGCGCTACTCGCCAACAAGTTTGATCTGATCATTGCCTCCATGTCGATCACCGACAAGCGCAAGCAGAAGATTGACTTTTCCATTCCCTATCGCAAGTCAGTCGCGCATCTGGTTGGTCGGGCCGGAAAGGGTGCCGATATGTTTGACGCAAGCGGTCAGCCGATCCCTGATAAATTCAAGGGCGTGCGCATAGGTGTCGAACGTGCCTCGACCTATTTCGACTGGTTCAAGGCCAAGCTGCCTGATGCCGATCTGGTTATGTATGACGGTGTCGAGCCCATGTATCTCGACCTCAAGAATGGCCGGGTCGACATGATCATGACCAATCCGATGAAGGCCTATCTCTCTTTCCTTCAGGGTGAGGGGAAGGGCAAGTTTGAGTTGGTAGGTCCAGAGATCAATGAGCCTGAGTATTTTGGTCCCGGCGTTGGGGTCGGTTTGCGCAAAGGCGAAGATGAATTGCGTGGCAGGATAGACGATGCCATTCGCCAGCTCATTCGCGAAGGCAAGCTCAAGGAGTATGCCCTGAAGATATTCCCATTCCCGATTCACGATGATGCATGGGCCAACAAATAATCCGTCGATCCTGTTTTCTCAAAAAGACGGAGAAGCAAATTGGAAGCCTTAAACGGTTGGTGGGATAACTATCTCTTCGCATCTGTCATCGTTGCGAAAGTGTTTATCTGTTCCTTGATTCTGACGGTGGTTTTCGGACTGCTTGGCGCGGCCGCCAAGCTGTCTTCCAGTCGGGTGCTGAATGCTATCGGCAATGTTTACACGGTGTTCTTTCGCGGTACGCCTGAAATACTTGTCATCCTGTTGCTGTATTTTGGCTCGGCTGTCACATTGACGACCATTGCACGGTTTTTCAATCCGGCAATCAAGTTCATTGACATCCCACCATTCTGGGCCGGATCTATAGCCATTGCTCTGGTTGTGGGTGCCTATGCCACCGAAACATTCCGTGGGGCATTCAAGAGCGTGAAGCCCGGCAGCGTCGAAGCATCACGTGCCCTGGGAATGAATGCGCTGCAATCATTCGTCTATATTCGCCTGCCCGAAATGTGGCGCACGGCCTTGCCAGCCTTTGGTAATCACATGCTGTCGCTCATCAAGGACACGGCGCTGATCTCGATCATCGGGCTGAATGAAACGCTTTTTGTCGCCAAGCAGGCTGCGGGCGTCACTGGGAAACCCTTTACGATGTATATCGTCGTCGGCCTGATTTACCTCTTCTTTTCCAGCATCATCACACTCTCAGTCAATCTGCTCGAGCATTTAGCCAACCGGCATTTGCAGCGGAGGCCATCATGAATATGAGCATTTTCCTTGATGCGCTGCCGCGCATGCTGGGCGGATTTGCCATGACATTCCAGTTGATGGTTGTTTCGCTAGCCGCTGGGACCCTGATCGCTGTCATTCTACTCCTGATGCGGCTGAGCGGCAGATGGTGGCTTTCGTGGCCCGCGCAGCTCTATATCTATGTTTTCCGGGGCACTCCGATTCTGGTCCAGATATTCATCATCTATTACGGCCTTCCCCAACTGGATTGGATCCGTGACAGCATGTTCTGGCCCATACTCAGAGACCCGTTTGGTTGTGCCATTGTTGCGCTGTCGCTCAATGTTGGGGCCTATGTTTCTGAGGTTTTCCGAGGCGGGGTTCTCGCTGTAGAACGCGGACTGACCGAAGCTGGTGCTGCACTTGGAATGAACTCGATACACCGCTTTGTCTATATAACTGCGCCGCTCGCTTTCCGCATATGTCTGCCTGCATACGGCAATGAGATCATCAGCCTGATGAAATCGACCGCGCTGGCGAGCACAATTACTCTGGTCGACATGACCGGTATCGCCCGCACGATTGTCGCTGAAACCTTCGCTCCCTACCAAGTGTTCCTGTCGCTGGCCTGCGTCTACATCGTCCTGACCTGGATTCTACAGACGGGGATCAAGCGCCTTGAGGATTATCTTGGCCGCCACATGGTGCGCTGAAGCGAAACAGTATCTTGAAAGTGACCTTTATGAATGAAGTTAAAGACACGATGATTGAACTGGTCAATGTTAACAAGAGCTTCGGCAAGTTCCAGGCGCTCAAGCAGGTTAGCCTCAAGGTGCACCGCGGCGAGAAGATTGTCGTATGCGGTCCATCCGGCTCTGGCAAGTCAACGCTGATCCGCTGCATCAACAGGATGGAAGAACATTCCAGCGGCGATATCTTCATCGACGGCCACGAGCTTACCGACAAGACCAAGGACATTAATGCAGTCCGGCGTGAAGTCGGTATGGTTTTCCAGAGCTTCAATCTGTTTCCGCACATGACCATTCTGCGCAATCTTACCATTGCCCAGCGCCTGGTCCGTAAAACGCCCCTGAAACAGGCAACCGAAATCGCCATGCATTATCTGGAGCGCGTCAGAATCCCGGAACAGGCCCACAAATATCCGATCCAGCTTTCAGGCGGTCAACAACAGCGGGTGGCAATCGCGCGAGCTCTTTGCATGAAGCCGCAGATCATGCTGTTCGATGAACCAACCTCCGCTCTTGATCCGGAAATGATATCCGAGGTGCTCGACGTGATGGTCGATCTCGCGCAGGGCGGCATGACGATGATCTGCGTGACCCACGAAATGGGCTTCGCCAAATCCGTTGCGGATCGGGTCCTGTTTATGGACCGTGGTGAACTGATTGAAGAAGCCGATCCCCAGACTTTCTTTGGTAATCCGAAGAACGAGCGCACGGCACTGTTTCTGCGTCAGATATTGAGGCACTGACACGACGATTGATTGGGTCGTGGCCTGAAGGGCCACACCTGTTCGTTACATACAATCTGGATTTGGGAACGCAACTATCCACCGATAGGGCGCTAGGCCTCCTGTATCCAAAATCATTCGAGGCAGTCTATGACTAACGTTTTTCAACTCGACGCAATACGCTCCGTCGTCGAAGCATCGGATCTGACGCCGCTCATCGAGGCGGGGTTCGTTGCCTATTCCGACGGCAAGGTGGTTGTTCCACCCGTGGGTGAATTGCTGTTCGACGAGCCGCCCGGTGATACGCACATCAAATATGGCTATATTCGCAACGATGATATCTTTGTCATCAAGATTGCGTCGGGGTTTTACGATAATCCGTCGCGCGGCTTGGCGTCCGGTTCGGGCCTGATGTTAGTGTTCTCGCAGAAGACCGGCTTTCTTCAATCGGTCCTGCTCGACGAGGGCCATCTTACCAATATCCGCACTGCATTGGCTGGCCGTATTGCTGCGCGTTATCTTGCGCCTAAAAAAATTGATGCGATCGGCGTCTATGGCACGGGCACCATGGCCCGCCTGCAAGTTACGCATCTTGCCAGCGAAACCGACTGCCGCAAGCTGGTGGTCTGGGGTCGTTCTGATGATAGCCTGCGCCGTTATTGTGAGGACATGACCGCGCTGGGGTATCAGGTAACACCAACCCGCCATAGCCGCGACGTCACTGAGGCCTGCAATCTGATCGTGATGACAACCCCTTCGACCGAGGCTCTGATAAAGGCGGAACAAATCCGGCCGGGCATGCACATCACTGCAGTAGGATCCGATACGCCTGAAAAGCAAGAGCTTGATAGCCGGGTATTCAGCCGGGCCGACATCGTTGTGGCGGACAGTATCGAGCAATGCCGGACTCGCGGCGAGATCTTTCATGCCGTCCGTGATGGCCATCTGGCCGAAAAGGATGTTCTCGAACTGGGTGATGTCATCCGTGCTGGCGCAAAGGCACGCAGAAATGAAAGCGATATCACCATCGCAGATCTGACCGGTGTCGCAGTGCAGGACATTCAGATAGCTAAGGCCGTTTGCGCCCAACTCATGGCAGATCAGGCTCTGTCTAACTGACAGCCGCTGACCGTCATCTTGTTAAGGAGGAATACAATGATCCAATATGTCAGTACAACGGGTGGGATTGAACCTGTCGGCTTCGATGAAGCCGTACTGCAAGGGTTTGCTGCCGATGGCGGGCTGTTTGTTCCTGATGCGATCCCGGTGATCAGTCAGGAAAA
Organism: Ochrobactrum sp. RH2CCR150; assembly: GCA_014138095.1. GTDB lineage: Bacteria > Pseudomonadota > Alphaproteobacteria > Rhizobiales > Rhizobiaceae > Brucella > Brucella gambitense. Next base: position 103,798 of record JACGXE010000014.1, on the reverse strand, counting down.
ACTGCAGACTTTGTCAAAGCTTAGCTTTCAAGAGCTCGCTTTCGAACTGGTCTCGCCTTACATCGACCCATCGATCATCCCGTCAGAGGATCTGAAACGGCTGATCAACGACAGTTATCGGGACTTCCAGCATTCGGACATTGTCAAGCTTGTTCCAATCAGTGGGGAGCCCGACATCAGGGTTCTGGAGCTTTTCCACGGCCCGACCCAGTCTTTCAAAGACATGGCGATGGGCTTCCTGATGGAGACGATAGATTATCTGCTCGAGCGGCGTCAGAAGCGGTTGAACATTGTGCTGGCCACGACCGGTGACACCGGACCAGCCGCCGCGTGGGCAGCGGCCGGAAAACGCCATATCGACTGCTGGCCGCTCTATCCTCGCGGGATGATCTCACGTGAGCAGGAACGGCAAATGACGACACTGCGTGCCGATAATGTGCATCCGGTCGCCGTCGAGAATTGTCCGGATGGCGGCGATGATCTCGATCTGGTGGTCGCCGAACTGTTTGGTAATGAAGAGCTGAAGCGCAGACTCCACCTGTCGAGTGTGAACTCGATCAATTGGTGCCGGGTCATGTTCCAGACGGTGCACTATTTCTACGCCTATTTCAGAACCGTAGAGAAGGTTGGTGATCCAATCGTGTTCGCGGTGCCATCGGGCGCCTTCGGCAATCTTTTCGCCGGGTTCCTTGCCAGCCGCATGGGGCTGCCAGTAGCGAAATTCGTTTGCGCCAACAATGTCAATGGCGCTCTTCACGAGGCGATTTCGACCGGTGTTTTCCCACGCAATGATCTGGTGCAAACGCCTTCATCCGCAATTGATATTGTGGCGCCTTATAATTTCTGGCGCTTCCTGTACTTCCAGACCAACCGCGATTCAAAGCGTATTCAACAGTGGATGCGCGATTTTACCCAAAGCCGAAAGGTCGTGTTCGATGCCGAAACGGCAAGTGGCATTCAAGACAAATTCCTCTCCGCTTCCGTCGCCGACGAAGACACGCTGACCACGATCCGTGAGGTCTACAATTCCGACCGGCACTATCTCATCGACCCCCACACTGCGGTTGCGGTGGCAGCTGTGGAAATGCTGCAAGACAAATTGCCTTCAGGCGTCAGGATTGTGTGTCTGTCCACCGCTCATCCCGCCAAATTTCCCGATGTCATGCAGCGGGCGCTCAAGCTGGATCAATTACCGGATGCCGCTCGCCATGCAACCATCGATGCAGCGCGAAATTCGTGTGAGCATTTGCGAATTTGCCAGCTGGAAAATCTCAGATCAAACCTGATTGAGGAGATGGCGCGGCAAACTGCGCTTCGCACGGCATGATCATGGCATTGGCATGAGCCATTTAGATTATTCGGTTGCCGACACCTCAAGCCGGCAACTGATCATCACGCGTAACGCATGATTATCAAACCTGTCCCCAGCCTCAAACAAAGCGAAAGCCTCGCGCCATGCCACACCGGTTATTCAGCGAATATACAACCTTTGCCCATGACTTGGCTGATATTGCGCGTCACATCATCCAGACCGCCGATAAGGACAACCGGCAACCGGTAGCAAAGCTGGATGCAAGCCCGGTCACCCCCACAGATAAAGCCGTTGAACAGAGGTTGCGTGAGTGTATCAATGACCGCTTTCCAGATCACGGCATACTCGGTGAGGAATTCGGCGCGGAGGGACTGGATCGGGAATTTGTCTGGGTTCTCGATCCGATTGATGGAACGAAGGCCTTTGTGGCTGGCTTACCAGTCTTTGGCACGCTGATATCACTCACCCACGGTGGCACCCCGGTCATTGGACTCATTGATAATCCCACGACCGGAGACCGCTGGTTTGGAGTTTCAGGTGAGGCAACAACCCTGAACAATATGCCGATTAGGTCTGCCTCCACAATTGCATTGGGAGAAGCATTCATGTCGACGGGTAATCCCGATGCGTTTGATGGTGGCAGCAAGGGGCGGCTGGAGCACCTTCAAAGAACAACACGTTGGTGCGTCTTTGGGGGCAGTTGTATGTCCTATGGACGTGTCGCCGATGGAAGCCTCGATATATGCATTGATGAAGGGCTATCGCCTTTCGATTATTGTGCACTCGTTCCAGTCATTAACGGTGCTGGAGGGCGGATCACCGATTGGCACGGAGCGCCGCTCACAATCACATCCGGCAGTCAATGCATTGCATCGGCAAACGATACCTTGCACCATCAGGTGCTCGCGAACCTTGCCAAAACTCCATAAGTAGGGAGGAAGCCGAAGGCCGATAAAATGGTGGCTTCCTGCCAGTTCAGTTAAGAAAAAATGGCAGAACAGAGATAAGCGGCCTAGCCAATCAGTGCTCTTCTTGTTTCCTCATCAGCTGGGTAGAAGCACTCCAGTGTCAGTTCGGCAAGCGTGACATCAACTGCCGTGCCGAACACCGTTGTCGTCGAAATGAACGATAACACTTCGCCGTTAGCAGGGTTCCGGATCTGCAATGGAACGGCGATCTTCTGCGGAGAGCCGTACGGGCGCGGGCTCGCTGGCGTGGGTAATGCGCGCAGTTCCTCATACAATGCAAGCAAGGCAGGATCAGCGCTGCGATCCACGTCGTCTCGTAACCGTGCCAACAGGTGGTGCCGCCATTCGGCCAGATTGACAATGCGCGAGGCGAGCCCATTCGGATGAAGGCTGGCGCGTAGGACATTGACCGGCGGTGCAAGTAGTGCGGGATCAATGCCATCAAGAAGAGCCTGCGCCGCATCATTGCAGACTACAAGATTCCATTGCCGGTCGACTGCCAGCGCCGGGAACGGCGAATGTCCACGTAATATCGTCTCTATTGCAGTTTTAGCAGCCGCCATGTCGGGCGCATCAATTGCACGCTCGCCATGCATTGGTGCATATCCCGCCGCAAGCAATAGCCGATTACGCTCGCGCAGCGGTAGCGCAAGCGGTTCTGCGAGACGCAGCAGAAGCTCGCGGCTTGGCGCTGCACGTCCGCTTTCCACAAAGCTGAGGTGACGTGTAGAGACCTCAGCTTCGCCAGCAAGGTCAAGCTGGCTAAGCCGGCGTCGAGCGCGCCAGTCGCGCAGAAAATCGCCAACAGTGGGGTTGTGCAAAGTCATGGTGGCATCCTTGTCGGTCTGCGGTGACTATACCATTACCTCAGAGGTAATCGAACGGCCCCAACATACCTGTCATTCTCCCTGCATAAACAAGGAGACACCAGATGACTAACCCGAACATCATCGCTGAAAATTACCTCGCATTGTGGAACGATGCCGAAGACAAGTCACGTCGCATCCGATTGGAAGAAAACTGGACTGCCGATAGTCGTTATTCGGATCCGTTGATGGCCGGGGCCGGTCGGGAGGAAATCGCCGCCATGATTGCCAGCGCGCGCGAACAATTCCCCGGTCATGCGTTCACCTTGCGCGGCACACCTGATGCTCATGGTCGGTTCGTTCGCTTTTCCTGGACACTGGCGCCAGACGGCGGCGCTGCAGTGGTCGGTGGCACTGACATCGTGCGGCTGGATGGGATGGGACGCATTGCTGAGGTGATCGGTTTTCTCGATCGCGACGAAGCGTAGGGCAATGGTGCTGTCGTAACTTTCCAAATGGAGGACGCAACATGAGCGAGACATATGTCATCACCTTTCACGTCAAGCCAGATAAACGTGAGCGATTCTGCTCACTGCTGGGCGCGGTAATTGATGCCATGCGGCACGAAGAAACCTTCGTTCATGCCGCACTTCACGTCGATGCGGAGCGACCTGACGTCTTCCAGTTGCACGAAACCTGGACTGACCGGCTCGACGTGTTAAATGTTCAACTCCATCGTCCTTATCGCGCTGAATGGCATGCGGCTCTTGATGATCTGCTGACACGGCCACGAGATATCCAAACTTGGCAATTGTTGCAAATAGAAACCTGAGTAAATCTGACGGCGATACTAATAGTGACGTATTTTCAATGCGTTATAATCAAGAGTATGGTTGCCAATTCGGGGCGTATTGCCAGTCGGGATGCTTCTTTAGAACCACGATATGAACCGTTGGATCGTCAAACTGGCTGGAGACGATCCGCATGACATCTCCGTGTCCGCGATTCCGCGTTCGCGCGGTTGGGCCGAACGTTAGTCCGTGTCCAGACTGAGCGAAGCCCAAGCAGCTTTGCATATCACCTCTTCCGTCATCGGGAACTGAGCTTTAGAGTTGTTGCTCATAAGCTGTCCGGCGAAGTTGGGAGGAGCTAGGCGTGACGCTTCGATATCAGATTCTGGCATTGGCTATTGTGCCCTTGATTGTCGCCATCTTGACGGTCACGGCATTTATCACGTGGCAATCGGCCAATCTCGTGCAGAGCAGCATCACGACCTTTGAACAAAACATGCTGAAGGCGAAGGAGACTGAACTTCTGAACCTCACCAATCTGGCTCTGTCTGCGATCCAGAAAATCTATGACGATGCTGGTCCTGATGACACTGAGGCCATGCGGAAGGTGACGAGTATTCTCACATCGCTGGATTACGGGCGCGATGGTTATTTCTTTGTCTATGATTATGAGGGCAATAATGTTGTTCATCCGCGCCAGACCTTTCGTCCGGGTCAGAATTGGCTGGATCTGGTCGATCCAGATGGTGATCATGTCATTGCCAATTTGATCGACAAGGCGAAGCAGGGCGGGGGGCTGCACCAGTATAAATGGGAAAAGCCATCAAGCGGCGAGATGGCCGACAAGCTGTCTTTTGCTGTCGGTCTCGACAAGTGGAAATGGATGCTCGGAACCGGTGTCTATCTGGATGATGTTTACGCCCAGACAGCGGCGGCCAATGCCGATTTTCGCGCCAATATCCGCACCACGTTTCTCGTGGTCAGTCTCATCGCCGTGCCTGCGGTCATGCTGGTTTTCGCGACATGTATGTTGTTGAACCTGCGCGAGCGGCGTATGGCCGACAACAAGCTTAAGGAGCTTGCTCAGCGTATCATCGATACGCAAGAGGAGGAACGCGCGCGTCTGGCCCGGGAACTGCACGATGGCATTTCGCAGAATCTGGTCGGCGTGCGCTATGCCATCGATCTGGCCAGCCGTCAGGTGAATACGGGCAGTGAGAGTGCGCCCAAAGCCATTGAGAAGGCAGCTGATGTGCTGAATGGTGCCATCAAGGAAGTGCGGCGTCTATCGCATGATCTGCGGCCGCGCATTCTTGACGATCTGGGTATGACGGTAGCGCTAAAGGCACTGTTCGAGCACTTCGCGGAACGGACAGACATTAAAATCCGTTTTGAAGCGGATACACTGCGTGTCAATCTGAAACCGGAGCCGAGCACGGCGCTTTACCGGGTTGCACAGGAGGCACTGACGAATATCGAGCGTCATGCAGGCGCGAGAGCGGTCGGTGTGCGACTTTGGGATTCGAACGGGTGCGTGACGATGACGGTGACCGACAATGGCAATGGTTTTGCCGGGCAGGATCTGAAAGGTGCAACATCGGGGCTCGGCCTGCGAAATATGCAGGAACGCATGGCACATTTCGGCGGTGTGCTCTTGGTGGAAACCGGCAGTGATGGTACGCAGTTGACCGCGCGCCTGCCGCTTTCGGCAGTCGAAAGACCGATGACGAAACCGCCAATGTTGAAGCCGCCACTATTCAACCCGGAAGTCGCATGACGAAAGAATGCAAGATACGTGTATTGCTGGTCGACAATCACCCTCTGGTGCTCGACGGATTGCGCGCAGTGCTTGAGACCTATGATGATATCGAAATTACGGGCGCTGCGTCGAATGCGCGTCTGGCATTCGAAATGGCTCAAACGGTCAAGCCTGACGTTGTGTTGATGGATATTAATATGCCGCTTCTTAATGGTATCGACGCCATCGAGCTGTTCAAGCGACAATTGCCGGGTACACGGATTCTGATGCTCTCCATGCATGACAGTCGCGAGTACATTTCGACATCGATCATGCGCGGCGCTTCGGGTTACATCCTGAAGGATGTTTCAACGAATGAAATCGTTGCCGCCATCCATGCGGTTGCGTCGGGTGGAACCTACTTTTCGTCCGGCGTTTCGGAAGCACTTCTCGACAGTGCCGAGAAGAAGGCGGAAGGCCTGTCGTCGCGGGAAAACGACGTTCTGGTTCTGGTTGCCGAAGGTAGCAGCAACCGTGAGATTGCTTCGAAACTCGGCATATCGGAAGCAACGGTCGAGACTCACCGCAAGAATATCAAAAAGAAACTCGGTATTGCCAGCACCGCCGGCCTTACGCGCTATGCCATCGAAAATAGACTCAGTATAGCTGGACAGTAAAATAGACCATATTCTGGATATTTCGGCGGTGAATCGCCCCTTGATTACCCACTAGTGGGTAGTGTGTGCCGCTTGCGACTATCGTCTGCTTGCGGGTGAGTTTCCCCGCACCTATCCTTCAAGAAAACGGCTTGAGGAGGCCGAACAAGGAGGAGAGGAGCAATGTCAGTTTTGCTGGCGTTGTCGCGCGCTATCGACGCGGCCAATGATTTCATCGGAAAAGCAGTATCCTGGTTGATACTCGTGGCGGTGCTGATCAGCGCCATCAATGCGGTTTCGCGCAAGCTTTTCAATCTCAGTTCCAACGCATGGCTGGAAGCGCAGTGGTATCTGTTCTCGGCTGTTTTCCTGATCGCCGCGGGCTATACGCTGCTGCACAGCGAACATGTGAAAGTCGATCTGCTTTACAGCCGTTACTCGCGGCGCACGCAGCTGCTGGTGGAGATTTTCGGCACGATCTTCTTCCTGCTGCCCTTCTGCTTCATCACGATCTATCTCTCCTGGCCCATCGTGGAAGCGAAGATCGCCAGCGGTGAAACCTCGAACAATACTGGCGGGCTGGTGCTCTGGCCGGTCTGGTTGCTCATCCCTATCGGTTTCGGATTGCTGGCCTTGCAGGGCCTGTCCGAACTGATCAAGCGCATTGCCATTCTTCAGGGGCGGATACCCGATGCCGTCGCCACCGAAGATGCTGAAGCGCAAGCGCTCTGAGGGGGATGGATATGGTTGCTTTCTTCGCAGAAAATCTTGCGCCACTCATGTTTCTGTCGCTGGTCGTTGTGCTTTTGCTCGGCTATCCGGTGGCTTTTGCTCTGGCTTTCGTCGGCTTTGCCTTCGGCTTTGTCGGCATCGAAATGGGGCTTCTCCCGGTCAATCTATTCGGCGCTATTCCGGACCGCATATTCGGGCAGATGTCGAACGAAACCCTGCTTGCGATCCCCTTCTTCACCTTCATGGGGTTGATATTGGAACGAAGTGGCATGGCGGAAGATCTGCTCGACACGATCGGGCAGCTGTTCGGCCCCGTGCGCGGCGGTCTGGCCTTTGCGGTGATTATCGTCGGCGCACTTTTGGCTGCGACCACAGGTGTCGTTGCTGCTTCGGTGATCTCGATGGGGCTCATCTCGCTGCCGATCATGCTGCGCTACGGTTATGATCGCAAGGTGGCAAGCGGCACCATTGCTGCTTCCGGCACATTGGCGCAGATCATTCCGCCAAGCCTTGTTCTGATCGTTCTGGCCGACCAGCTTGGTCGGTCGGTCGGCGACATGTATAAGGGTGCGCTGGTGCCGGGTTTGATGCTGGTCGGCGTCTATTGCGCTTTCATCATAGGGATGTCGATTCTGCGGCCGGAAACCGTACCAGCACTGCCGCCGCACGCCCGCACCTTGAAGGGATGGAAACTGGCGCAGAGAGTAGTGGTCTCGCTTGTTCCGCCGCTAGTGCTGATTTTTCTCGTTTTGGGCACGATCTTTATTGGCGTCGCCACGCCTACGGAAGGCGGCGCGATGGGCGCTGTTGGCGCCTTGTTGCTGGCCATCATCAACGGCCGCCTGAACATCAAGATGCTGACCTCGGCGCTTTACGCCACGGCGAAGCTTTCGTCCTTCGTCATCTTCATTCTGTTGGGCGCGCGCGTCTTCTCGCTCACCTTCTATGGCGTTAACGGCCACGTCTGGGTCGAGCATCTGATGACGTCCATTCCGGGTGGTGAAGTAGGCTTTCTGATCGTCGCCAATCTTCTCGTCTTCGTGCTGGCCTTCTTCCTCGATTATTTCGAGCTGGCCTTCATCATCATCCCGCTTCTGGCGCCGGTGGCCGACGCTCTCGGCATCGATCTCGTCTGGTTCGGCGTCATGCTGGCCATGAACATGCAGACCTCGTTCATGCATCCGCCATTCGGGTTCTCGCTGTTCTATTTGCGCTCAGTGGCGCCGTCGCGCGCCTATAAGGACAAGGTGACGGGCGCCACGATACAGCCAGTCACGTCCGGCCAGATCTATATGGGGTCGATCCCGTTCCTGCTGATCCAACTGGTCATGGTCGCCATCATTATCGCCTTTCCGGGGATAGTTACCCATTATAAGTCGAGCCACCCGGTGGCTGATCCGTCTGCGATCCAGATTAATGTTCCTATGCCAGATGCGGGCGGTGGCAACCCGTTCGGCAATGCGCCCGCCCCCTTCGGTGCGCCTTCGCCGTCCACGGAACCGCTGCCCGCGCCATCGTTCGGGTCGCCGCCGCCAAGTTTCGGACAACCGGAAAAGCCTGCGCAGTGAGGATAGGGGAGACCAGTCACTGCGCGGGTCATTTATGATCAATCGTCTTAGAGGAGGAAGACATGAAACAGGGTTTGAATCGCCGTACATTTCTGACCAAGGGCGCTGCCATTGGTGCCGCAGCCGCAACAAGCGGCGCGGCACTTGCTACGCCAGCCATTGCGGATGAACTGCCAACCTTGCGCTGGCGTTTGACATCGGGCTTTCCGAACAATCTCGACACGATCTATGGCGGCGCTGTCTATATGGCCAACGCCTTGTCGAAGATGACGGATGGCAAGTTCCAGATTCAGGTGTTTCAGGCAGGCGAACTGGTGCCCGGTCCGCAGGCAATCGACGCAGTGCAGGCCAATACGGTCGAAATTGCGCATACATGTGGCTATTATTTCACGGGCAAGAACCCGGCTTTCGCGATCGGCACGGCCATCCCCTTCGGCATGAATACGCGCCTGCAAAATGCATGGCTCTATCATGGCGGCGGCAATGAACTTTATAATGAATTCCTGTCCGATTACGGTGTTGTCGGCATCGTCGGCGGCAACACCGCTGCGCAGATGGGCGGCTGGTATCGCAAGGAAATCAAGAGTCTCGAGGACCTGAAAGGTCTGAAAATGCGCATTGCCGGCGTGGCCGGCGAGGTCATGTCGCGCCTTGGTGTCGTGCCGCAGCAGCTTCCGGGCGGCGACATCTATCCGTCGCTGGAGCGCGGAACCATCGATGCGGCCGAATGGGTCGGTCCCTATGACGATGAAAAGCTCGGCTTCTACCAGATCGCACCCTATTACTACTATCCGGCCTTCTGGGAGGGCGGCGCTTCGGTGCATTTCTTCGTCAACAAGCAGCAATATGAAAGCCTGCCGGAAGCTTACAAAGTGGCGCTGAATACGGCTGCACAGGCCGCAACGCAGAACATGATCTCGCTCTATGACGTGAAAAACACGGCGGCGATCCGCTCGCTGGTATCGAAAGGCGTTCAACTCAAACCGCTGCCACGCGATGTACTGGATGCAGCTTACAAGGTTACGTTTGAACTCTATGCCGAGTATAATGAGAAGAACCCAGCCTGGGCGAAGATCTACCCAAGCTGGAAGAAATTCCGTGACGAAGGCTTCGAATGGTTTCGTGTCGCCGAATACACCTACGACAGTTACGTCTATGCCGCTCAGGCCGCGGGCAAATAAACAAAGCAGGTTCATACGGGATTTCGTTGGGGGGGGCAGTTTCCGGCCCCTTCCGCATTTTAGGTATTGTCCAGACCGTCTCGTACCCGGCTCTCAGAAGCAGTGTGTTCAGCTAACAAGTTAGTACCCCATTATTTCTTCGGCTTCGCGCAGGCTGATACTGATACGGAAAAGGATGCAGCATCGACGTCGATGGAGAATATATATCGCGTGCCCTGTCAGCCGCGTGCGTCTTTTATTCCGAAACGTTGCCTATAAGTGGCGGGTGATATTCCAGTTAGCCGGAAAAACAGTTTCCGGAACGCAGTGCGGTCCTCGTAACCGACCTCCCATGCGATTTTGCCGAGCGGGTTGAGTGTACGCTCCAGCGCTTCCCGCGCCTTGGATACGCGAACATGTTGAAGATATTCATTCGGACGATGGCCGCAGGCAGCCGTAAAACGACGAAGAAAAGTGCGCGCTGTCATACTGACGATGGCTGACAATTGCGATAGGATCAGGTTCTGGTGGGTGTGGGCGTGAATATAATGCTGTGCACGCCGGATTGCATCGTCATTGTGCTCAAAATTCGGAATGAAATCTGCGAAGGGCCGCGCCAAGGACGCGTTCGACGATGGTCAGGCCCAGATCGGTCCATGCAAGAATGCCGCCTGCGGTTAAGATATCGCAGTCGTCAAGCACCATATGTTCAGTGGCGACCAGAACTACGGGAAACCGGCGCGCTGACTGTTCCGCAAAAGCCCAATACGTTGTAGCCGCTCGTCCGTCTATCAGACCGGCTTCTGCGAGAACGAAAGTCCCGCGCAAACTGCACATAAAACCACACCTTCGTCGTGATGTGCACGTAGCCAACGTGCAGCCACGGGTTCTGGCGCCATATGTTCGGGCATGATGATGCTGGGTGGTGAAATCAGATAGCTCGATTTATGCGACATATCCGGATAGCTGTCCCAGATGCATTCGACGTTGCTTCCATTGGGTTGTCAGTAAGTCACGCGAATGAACCGTGACTTGTTACCGCTCCACTCGCCGACGATGCGAAATAGATCTGTTAGGCGGTATATCGCAGCCGTCTGACAGCCGGAATGATTCAGAAGGCCATCTCCGCTGCAGGGCTCATTGTCCGTTTTGCCTCGATATTTGTCATTTTCGCCACGCCCATTCTTTCGACGAATGATTTACCTTTGTCCACATCGAAACAGAAAGAATATGCGACACCTTTCCCAATGAACCGGCGCAGTAGGCTGAACTTGGCATCCTCCACTGCTACAAGATAATCCCACCGTTATTCGTCTCCACCCAAGTGAAGGGATTCCATTCCCCTGAAGTCCTCGACTTTGGAATAGTCATCTTTGATAGTTTACTAAAACCATAGACAATAAGCTCTACAAGGAGTGGTTGTATGAAGGTTTTAGGCATCTTTGGCAGCGTCAAGCGACCGTCGCGTACGGCGAGGCTCGTCGACGCAATTCTCGAAGGCATCGCGCGCGGCGCGGATGTTGAGATTGACCGGATCGATTTGGTTGATGCCGCACCGGTTCTGTTCCGGGCGCTGCGCGCCGATCAGTTGGATGCGGCCGGTCGAGCCATTGTTGATGCCGTAGAAGCGGCGGATGTCCTGGTGGTCGGGTCACCTGTCTATCGCGCATCCTATACCGGCGCGCTGAAACATCTCTTTGATCTGGTTGATTTTCGTGCCTTGCAGGGAAGGCGCGTGGTTCTTGCCGCGACAGGCGGTTCGCCTCTGCACGGCTTGATGCTAGAACACCAGTTTCGTCCATTATTCGGTTTTTTTGGCGCGGTTACAATTCCAACGACGATCTATGCAGTGGAAGCGGATTTCACGGAATATACACTGTCCAACCCCGCGGTTGAAGCACGTATCGAGCGGGCAATTTTCGAGCTGTTTGATCTTTCGCCTGCCATTTCCCGTATCGACGCGACCACTGGTGCCGGCGACGGGGTTCTTCGTATCGTGTCTGGCGAAATCGCTGCCAATTGATGATGACCTAAGGAGTTGAGCCATGACAGAACGCAGCAAAAATCCCGTGAAATTCGCCTATTGGGTGCCAAATGTCTCTGGCGGCCTCGTCATCTCGAATATTGAACAGCGCACCAGCTGGACGATCGATTATAACCGCAAGCTCGCGCAGATCGCCGAGGCGAGCGGCTTTGAATATGCGCTGAGCCAGATTCGTTTCACTGCGGGTTACGGTGCGGAGTTCCAGCATGAATCGGTTTCCTTCAGCCACGCACTTCTTGAATCCACCAAGACGCTGAAGGTGATTGCCGCCCTTCTGCCCGGACCGTGGAACCCGGCGCTTGCCGCCAAACAGATTGCCACGATCAATCATCTGACCAATGGCCGCGTTGCGGTCAATATTGTCAGCGGCTGGTTCCGTGGCGAGTTCCATGCCATCGGCGAGCCGTGGTACGACCACGATGAGCGTTACCGCCGTTCGGAGGAATTCATTCGCGCGCTGCGTGGCATCTGGACCGAGGACAGCTATTCGTTCCACGGCGATTTCTATCGTTTCAACAATTATTCCCTGAAGCCCAAACCCATCGATCCGCAGCCGGAGATTTTCCAGGGCGGTTCGTCGCGTGCAGCCCGCGACATGGCATCGCGCGTATCTGACTGGTATTTCACCAATGGCAATACGCCAGAGGAAATCGCCAAACAGGTTGACGATATCCAGACCAAGGCAAAGGAAAACAACCATTCAGTTCGTGTGGGCGTCAATGCCTTCGCCATCGTGCGCGACACGGAAGAAGAGGCCAAGGCCGTCTTGGCCGAGATTGTCGAAAAGGCCAATCCCGAAGCGGTCAAAGCCTTCGGTCACGAAGTGAAGAACGCGGGCAAATCTTCACCGGAAGGCGAAGGCAACTGGGCGAAGTCCAGTTTTGATGACCTTGTGCAATATAATGATGGCTTCCGCTCCAATCTCATCGGCACGCCGCAGCAGGTGGCGGAACGCGTCGTCAAGCTGAAGCGCGCGGGTGCTGACCTTATTCTGCTTGGCTTCCTGCATTTCCAGGAAGAGGTCGAATATTTCGGCAAGCACGTCATTCCGCTGGTGCGTGAACTGGAAGAGGCGGAAGACAACGCGGCGCTGGCCGCCGAGTAATGAATCGAATTCAAGGAGCGGGCTTGATCGCCGCTCCAGCCTGACGCGAACACAATCGTGTTCACGAACGGCTAGTTGTGTCCTTTCGACTGCCGGAATGCCCCGATTGACTCTGAGTAACACGGAACGAACAATGTCAGCATTGCATTTCCTCATTACGGATCCTGATGCGCAAGCGGCTACGTGCCAGCTGGCGTCGGCCGAAGCTCCGGTTACGCGCCTGCAGCCCGATCTTGCACTGGAATTGCGTGACATAGGTCTGATGTTTGGTGGGGTTGTTGCCTTGCAGGACGTGGATCTCAGTGTTCGGCATGGTGAAATTCGCGCGATCATCGGGCCGAACGGTGCCGGCAAAAGTTCGCTCATCAATGTTATTTGCGGCGTTTACCGGCCAAGTCATGGTCAGGTTCTCATTGGCGGCAAGAGCTACAATTCAGTGCCGACCCACAAGCTGGCGCATTTGGGTATCGCGCGTAGCTTCCAGAACCTTGCACTGTTCAAGGGCCTGAGTGTTCTCGACAATGTCATGTCGGGGCGTGCCTTTACCAATCGTGCGAACTTTTTGAGCCAAGTTATCGGATTGCCGCAGGCCCGTCGCGAGCAGGCCGATGCGCGCGAGCGCGCGAGCCGTGTCATCGATTTCCTGAACCTGTCGCACTATGCTGATCGACCGGTGGGCACGCTGCCCTATGGCCTGCAAAAGCGGGTAGAACTTGCCCGTGCTTTGGCGGCAGCGCCACGCATTCTCCTCCTTGATGAACCGATGGCGGGTATGACCGCCACCGAGAAGAACGAGCTTGCCAATTATGTTCGGCTGGTACGGGACGAGTACGACATAACAGTTGTGCTGATCGAGCATGATATCGGTGTGGTGATGGGTCTGTCCGACCGCGTTGCGGTGCTCGACTACGGGCGCAAGATTGCCGACGGCACCCCACAGGACATTTTGTCTGATCAGCGTGTCATTGATGCCTATCTCGGCGTGGCGTCGGAAAATGAAGACGGGGAGGGCATCTGATGGGTGATTTTGACTGGATGTTCTTCACGGAAGTGCTGATCGGCGGGCTCTTGTCGGGCGTGATGTATTCCCTCGTCGCAATTGGCTTTGTGCTTATCTACAAGACGTCAGGCGTGCTGAACTTCTCGCAAGGGGCGTTATTGCTTTTTGCTGCCTTGACCTTTGTAAGCCTCATAGAGCGGGGTGTGCCGTTCTGGGCTGCCTTCGCCATTACATTTGCAGCCATGGTGATCATCGGTATCGCCATCGAACGTAGTGTATTGCGGCCACTGACCAACAAACCGCCAATCACCCTCTTCATGGCAACGCTTGGCCTATCCTATATCATTGAGGGCGCAGCCCAGCTTCTATGGGGCACGCAGGTTCATGCTCTCGATCTCGGGATCGAAGATGTGCCCTTTGATGTCGGTGGCATCTTCATCAGCCAGTTTGATATCTTTGCCGCCGTTGTAGCGGCGGGTATGGTGGCGCTGCTGTCTGTATTCTTCCGCTATACGCGGATCGGACTCGGTTTTCGTGCGGTCGCTGATGATCAGTTTGCCGCCCTTGCCGTCGGACTGAGGCTGCCGTGGATATGGGCCAGTGTCTGGGCCGCTGCCGGCCTGGTCGCACTGGTTGCCGGCCTCTTATGGGGCGCGCGCCTCGGCGTGCAATTCTCGCTGTCGCTGGTCGTGTTGAAAGCCTTGCCGGTTCTTGTGCTCGGGGGCTTCGATTCCATCCTTGGCGCGATTGTCGGTGGATTGTTGGTCGGTGCGTCGGAGAAGCTTGCTGAGGTTTATATCGGCGAATATTTCGGCGGCGGCATTGAGAGCTGGTTTGCCTATGTAGTTGCGCTCGCTTTCCTCCTCATCCGCCCGTCTGGCCTGTTTGGTCAAAAGCTTGTGGAAAGGGTATGACTATGTCCACTATAGCCGTCATTCCTTCCCGTCAAATCACACTGCCGCGTTATGCCGCTCCACTTGCGGTGCTGGTAATAGCCTATCTCATCATTCCCTTTATCGGCACGAGCTATCTCTTTGAGGCTATTCTTCTGCCGTTTCTTGCCTTGAGTCTCGCCGGCGTTGGTCTCAACCTTCTGACTGGTTATGCAGGCCAGGTTTCACTTGGCTCGGCCGCATTCATGGCGGTGGGCGCTTTCGCAGCCTACAATTTCAATCTGCGAATTGATGGATTGCCATTGCTTGTCTCCATCGTTTTCGCGGGGCTATCCGCAGCGGCGTTTGGTGTTCTCTTCGGTGTGCCAAGCTTGCGCCTGCGCGGCTTCTATCTTGCCGTTTCCACGCTCGCGGCGCAGTTCTTCGTGCAATGGGCGCTGACAAAGTTTGGATGGTTCTCCAATAATTCGGCATCCGGGGTCATTGATGCTCCGACGTTGTCCATTGGGGGCATCCCGTTCGAGGGACCAGTTGGACGGTATCTCTTCGCGTTGACAATTGTGGTCGTTGTCACTTTTCTTGCCCATCGTCTGGTGTCATCGCAGACCGGGCGTAATTTCATCGCAGTAAAAGATAATGAGACGGCGGCGCGTATCATCGGTGTACCTGTGTTGCGGACAAAGCTGCTGGCTTTTGCCGTGTCCTCCTTCATCATCGGCGTTGCTGGCGCGCTGTGGGCCTTTGCCTATCTGCGCACTGTGGAACCGGCAGGGTTCAATCTCGACCGCTCGTTTCAGATACTTTTTATAATTATCATCGGTGGTCTCGCGTCGATTCGTGGCGCCTTTTTCGGCGCGGCGCTGATTGTGGTCTTCCCGCTGATCTTGTCGAGAGTGGGGTCATTATTGCTCGGTGACGTGTTCGATTCCGGCGTACTCGATATGACGCAGCGTATTGTAGTCGGAGTCTTTATCATTTTGTTTCTGATCCTAGAGCCTGACGGGCTCGTGTCGCTCTGGGATCGGCTGAAAGCGAGCTTTACGGCAGTTATCCGACGGTCGTGATATCCGGAAGTTCCTCAAAAAGCTTCCAAGCAAGTCCATAAATCCTGAACAAAACCGGGTGGTGATCATGCCACCCGATAGATGGAGTGCGTCCAGAAATGACCCTTTACACAAAGATCAGAATCGCAGCTCTTGCCGCCGGTATAGGCCTTACTGCCCTTGCGCTTCCGGCCCAGGCCGACGAGCAGTATTTCCCACTACAGAGCTATCGCGTTGGCCCTTACGCAGCCGGCGGTACTGGCTTCTTTGGCGGTTTCATCGATTACCTCAATCTAATCAACACGCGCGACGGTGGGGTCAACGGGGTCAAACTGACCTGGTCGGAAGCCGAAACACAATATGAGGTCGAGCGCGGCGTAGAAGCCTATGAACGCCTGAAAAGCAACCCCGGTATTGCCGCCTGGAATCCGCTTTCAGTGGGCATCGCCTATGCGATGATCGACCGCATCACGCAGGACAAGGTGCCATTGATTACCATCAATCATGGCCGCACTGATTCCACCGATGGACGTGTATTCCCCTATGTTTTCCCACTATTGCTCAATCCCTATTCCGAAACCTCTGGTATCGTGAACTACATCGCCTCCAAGGAAGGCGGTCTTGATAACCTCAAAGGTAAGAAGATCGTGGTACTCTATCACGGTTCGCCCTATGGCAAGGAAACTATTCCGATCTATGAATTGCTCGCCGAAAAGTATGGCTTTGAATTGCAGCAGATCGAGGTACCGCATCCGGGCAATGAACAGCAGTCGCAATGGCTGACAATTCGCCGTGCCAAGCCCGATTACGTTGTGTTGCGCGGCTGGGGTGTCATGAACCCGGTAGCCCTCAAGACAGCGGCAAAAACCGGATTTCCGGTCGATCATATCATTGGCAATGTCTGGTCGAACTCGGAGGAAGACGCTATCCCGGCTGGCGATGCCGCCAAGGGGTATACCGCCATCACGACACAGGCCTCAGGTGCTGAGTATCCGGTCGTGCAAGAGATTGTGAAGACTGTCTACGATGCAGGCAAGGGCAATCTTGAGGATAAAAAGCGTATAGGTTCTGTCTACCACAATCTGGGCATTGTCAACGGTATCCTGAACGTCGAAGCTATACGCATTGCGCAGGAGAAATTCGGTAAGCGAACGCTAACGGGTGATGAAGTGCGTTGGGGCTTTGAACATCTGCAACTCGATCCAGCACGTGTCGAGGCGTTGGGTGCAAAAGGCCTGTTTCACTCGATCAATGTGACCTGGGATAACCACGAGGGTAACGGCTACGTGACGTTCCAGCAGTGGGATGGCAAAAAGTGGAATGTCGTTTCCGATTGGATTGCACCAGACTGGGCATTGTTGCGCCCAATTATTGAAAAGTCCTCGGAAGCATATGCGGCGGAAAAGGGCATCAAACTTCGCACTGCGGCCGATGCCGACGTGGCGACAAACTGACGTCAACAAGCACATAATGCGGGCGGCGATAATGCCGCCCCGGATACTCGTTAGTGGGGTTTATCATGACACTCGGAAGCAATCTTTTGACGGTGGAAGGGCTCCACGCGACCTACAATCATTCCATCACGGCCTTGCATGGTGTGGATCTGGCGATCAAACGCGGTGAAGTTCTCGCCATTCTGGGCAGTAATGGCGCTGGAAAATCCACGACCTTAAAAGCCGTGTCGAATCTGCTTCCGGCACAGCGCGGGCAGGTTAGTGCTGGGCGCATTCTCGTTGAGGGTCGCGATGTAATCCGGGTAAATCCAGCCAGTCTAGTGCGTCTCGGCCTCGTCCAGGTACTTGAGGGACGACACTGTTTCAAGAGCCTGAGTGTAGAGGAAAACCTCGTTTCAGGCGGGCTGGGCCGCGGTGGATCACGCCTGGAGATCGCGACCGACCTCGAGAAAATTTATGCGTATTTTCCGCGGCTGCGCGATAAACGCCGTGCGCTTTCCGGTCTCACTTCTGGTGGAGAGCAGCAGATGACGGCCATCGGTCGCGCTTTGATGTCGCGTCCCCGCCTTTTGGTGCTCGATGAACCGTCGATGGGGCTGGCGCCACTTGTAGTACAGGACATTTTCCGCACATTGCGTCGGCTTAACCGTGAAGACGGGCTTTCCATTCTTGTCGCCGAGCAGAACTCGGCGGTGGCACTCACTTATGCCGACAGGGCTGTCATTCTTGAAAAC
Source organism: Ochrobactrum sp. RH2CCR150 (assembly GCA_014138095.1). Classification (GTDB taxonomy): domain Bacteria; phylum Pseudomonadota; class Alphaproteobacteria; order Rhizobiales; family Rhizobiaceae; genus Brucella; species Brucella gambitense. Next base: position 85,794 of record JACGXE010000014.1, on the reverse strand, counting down.
GGCGTCAGTGTACTTTCGGGCTTGGCAGCTGACCTCAAGGCGCGTGACGATGTGAAGGCTTTTTATCTTGGGCAAAAGCCGGTCGAAGGTTCCGCAACTTTTGCCCATCTGGCCTATTGAAACCGAAAAGCACATGAGGAGACATGAAATGACTGTTGCAAATCTAAACACCAAAGATGTGAACCGTGGCGTCCCAGCGGTTCCGCGTCCGAGCGAACCGGCTCACATTATCCGCAGTGATGCAGAGGCTATTGAGGTGGCGCACAAGCTCGCAGCAGAAATTGCTCCGGGTGCGGCGATCCGCGACCGCGACCGCATCTGGCCGGTTAATGAACTCGACGCCTTTTCTCAAAGCGGTCTGTGGTCGATTAACGTGCCAAAGAAATTCGGCGGTCCGGAAGTCTCCTATGCGACGCTCGCCAAAGTGATCGAGATCGTCTCAGCGGCCGATTCCTCTATCGGCCAGATTGCGCAGAACCACCTGGGTGTTATCGCCGCAGTGCGTACGGTCTCGGACGAAGCACAACAGAAACTGCTATTCGGGGAGGCGCTGCGTGGCACTCGTTTCGGCAACGCATTTTCTGAGTTTGGGTCGAAGCGTGCCGCCGATTTCGAAACGAAATTCGTCGATGCGGGTGATCATGTGATCGTTAACGGCCAGAAGTTTTATTCGTCGGGGGCCTTGCTGGCCCATCTGGTGCCGATCGTGGCGCTCGATGAAAAGGGTCGAGCGTGGTATGCAATTGCTGAACGGGATGCTCCGGGTCTGACCGTCATTGACGATTGGTCGTCCTTCGGTCAACGCACGACGCTCTCGGGAACGGTTATTCTTAATGATGTGAAGGTCCCCAAAACTCATCTGGTGCCGGGCTATAAGGGTTATGAAGTTCCAACTGCCGACGGGGCGATCTTCCAGATCATTCAAGTGGCCGTTGATACGGGTATTGCCAAAGCGGCTATCGACGAAACAGTCTCCTTCGTGCGCACAAAGAGCCGCGCCTGGGTAGATAGTGGTGTCGATCACGCAAGGGATGATCCTTATACTATTCAGGCGGTTGGTGATCTTACATTGCGTTTACATGCGGCGCAGGCGCTCCTTGAAAAAGCGGGTTTTGTTATTGACCGCGCTATCGAGAACCCTAACGCCGAGACGGTTGCAGAGGCGCAGATCGTGACGGCTGAAGCCAAGATACTGTCGACTGAAATTGCGATAGCTGCTACGAACAAACTGTTCGAGCTTGCTGGCACTCGGTCGACGCTTGCCGAACACCAGCTTGACCGGCACTGGCGCAACGCGCGTACTCATACGCTGCACGATCCGGTGCGCTGGAAGTATGCCATACTCGGAAAATATTTCCTGAACGACGAGAAGCCTCCCCTTCACGCATGGAGCTGATTACGTAACGCTGGATGCAAGGTGGAAAGCCTCTTACGGCTTTTCACGCATTCCAGCTTGCAAGTTCTTTCAGGCCTATGTCGCAAACTTGTAGTCAGGTTGAAAGCGGCCCTATCTCCGGTAACAACTATACCGCGATCTCTGCAAAGACTTCGAATGACTACTGGTTGTTATTTAAAGTTTTTTAGATTATAAGTGCCGCTTCAATGCTATTTGAAGTTGGAACCCTTGAGTATTTCTCAAGCGGGTAAAGTCGCATTTTTAGTAGGGGTCTCTCTCATTCTTGATTTTGCCCGGGTGTTTCGATTGAAGCTAGAGTGTGTCCTTTGAAGGCTGAATCAGTTTTGAGGTGACAATCGGTAATCTGTCTGATTCAAGGTTTCCAGATAAGGAGGCTTTCGATGGGACGAGCATTAAGCACTGATTTGCGATCACGTGTATTGAAGGCTGCAAGCGAAGGATTGTCGGCACGCAACGCGGGTGCACGGTTCGGGGTGTCCGCAGCGACAGCGATCCGCTGGGTTTCTCGTGCTCGGGATGGTGAGTTGGAAGCACGGCATTCGGGTCGACGACGCGTTTCGAGACTTGATGCCCATGAAGATTTCATCGTGAGTATGATTGAAGAGCGCAAAGGTATCACGCTTAACGAAATGGTTGCGCGTCTGGCTAAAGAGCGCGGCCTCCAGATTGTGCGGAGTGCTGTGAATGCCTGGCTACGGGCACGTGGCTTCACTTACAAAAAAAGACCGCACATGCATTGGAGCAAGAACAGCCAGGCCTGATGAGCGGGCGCGAGGCGTGGTTTGAAAGCCAGCTTGATCTTGAAAGGCTCGGTTTTTTTTCGACGAAACAGGACTGAATACGAAGATGGCGTGGTTGCGTGGGCGCGGCCTACGAGGCGAAAGATATCACGCAGGCATCCCACATCGTCACTGGAAAACAACGACGTTTACCGGTGCGCTCCGCCTCTCAGGCATGACAGCACCGATGGTGCTGGATGGCGCAATGAATGCCGACGCCTTTCGGGCTTATATCGAACAAGTGCTCGTGCCAACACTGACACCCGGTGACATCGTGATCATGGACAATTTACCTGCTCATAAGGTTGTGGGCATCAGAGAAGCGATTGAGGAGGCAGGTGCGCAGCTGCGGTATCTGCCACCCTGCAGTCCAGACTTCAATCCAGTAGAGATGGCATTCTCGAAACTCAAAGCACATCGGCGTGCAATAGCCGAACGCACCGTCGAAGCTCTATAGGATGCCGTCCGCCAAGTCATAACATTGTTCAAACCAACCGAGTGCGCCAACTACTTTGCCACTTGCGGTTATGACCCAACTTAAAACGGATGCGCTCTGGTTGCGTGAGTGACCGAGACTGATCGAGCGCGAATTCATTCCTGGCCTCGACACTTAGAATGTAGACTCATAAACTGATACACCAGATGCGGACAGCGATGAGTTTGATTGCAGCGAGGAAATTGGCGGGGTTTTTATCGTAACGTGTGGCGATACCACGATAGTGTTTGATGCGGTTAAAGAACCGCTCGACCCGATTTCTCTGGCGATACATCCATGGTGAGAACGCGAAGACGCCCTTGCGGTTGGATTTGGGAGGAATATTGGCCCATACTTTGTAGCCTGCTGCTGTCTTGCGGATGGCATCGGTGTCGTAAGCTTTGTCGGCAAGCAGCGTGCTGCCTTCTTTGATACAAGCCATGAGGCCTTCAGCCTGAGAGCAGTCAGCAACCTGGCCACCCGTCAGGCAAAGATTGATCGGACGGCCTTCTGCATCAACAATTGCGTGGATTTTGCTTGTGGGGCCGCCACGGGAACGTCCCATGCAACCATCGTCAGCATCCCCTTTTTTCCTGTGGCTCCATGTTGGTGAACACGAACACAGGTGCTATCAATCATCACGATATCGTCGTCATAGGCCTCTGAGACAGCTTCCAGAAGCCGATCCCAGACACCGGCACAACGCCAGCGAACAAACCGGTTGTAACAGGTCGTTGCAACACCATAGCGTTCAGGGATTTCTGACCATGACGAGCCGGTGCGGAAGCGCCACAGAATGCCATTGAGCACCATGCGATCATCAACTCGGGGCACGCCACGTGGTTTGCACGGCAACAGCGGCGCGATAATCGACCATTCCCGTTCTGTGAGTTCATAGCGACGACGTGACATCAAAGACCTCCAAATCCGAGGCCTTTGAATCACTAATCTATTCAAATAGCTAGCATATTTATGAGTGCACGGCCTAGGTGACTGACTCATAAGATCAAAGCGAAATACGAATTGAAGCAAGCTGGATAGATGCGAGGAAATTATCGCCGCGTTTGTCGTATCGGGTTGCGATGGCCCTGAAGTGTTTGAGTTTGTTGAAGAACCTTTCGACGGCGTTGCGTTGTTTATAGAACCATGGACTGAAGGCGGGGATATTCACACGGTTTGGCATGGGGCGGATACAGCCCCCATGCTCCTCGTTCTTTGAGACTTTGGCGCAAGCTGTCGTTGTCGTAAGCGCGATCTGCCAATAGTATCTGCCCAGACCCGAGCGTCTCAAACATATCGGCTGCCGAACGTCCGTCATGTGCTTGTCCGGCAGTCAGTTTCAGGCGAATTGGGCGACCATCAGCATCGACAAGCGCATGAATTTTTGTGGTCATCCCGCCGCGCGAACGACCCATGCAACCGGATCGTTCGTCTTTTTTTGGCCGTTGGCCGCATGTTGATGCACGCGGATTGACGAGGAGTCGATCAGCTCGATATCACCGTCGTAAGCTTCTGATATCGCGTTGAGAATGCGCGCCCAGTGCCCGGCATGACGCCATCTGTTGAAGCGATTTACACAGGTCGTATAAGGTCCATAGCGGGCTGGAATGTCTGCCCAGGGCGCACCTGTTCTCAGCCGCCAGAATATACCGTTCAAAACACGCCGATCGTCAACGCGGGCCTTACCACGCACTTTGGTCGGAAGAAGCGGCTCAATCACGGACCATTCGAAATCTGTTAAATCAAAACGCGCATCACTGCCTCCAAATCAATGCAGACAGTGAATCACAAACCATTCAAACCGAAAACTATTTTATGGGTATGTGACCTAGAGCATAGCCGAAACCGTGCTTACCATTCGCGATGGCATTATTGATCGTACTGGAAAACAAGCCGTCTCTGTACCACATCGTTTTTGCCTGCGCATCGATGTAGAAGCCCTGACTGCCATACCAGGTCATCGATCCGTGAACGCCCCAGTCGCTTGTATCAATGGAGCCGCCGCCAATGGATGACTTTATCGGACTATGTGCGGTCCCATATTTTCGAGCAAGCCCGAAATAAAGCGTGCCGTCGTCACCGTCATAAAGCTGACTATCTGCCCCAATCTGGTATTGCACCTGGACGATCCGTTGATGAATGCGATCTGTGCTAGTGTTCGGGGAAAGAGAACTGATCCCTCCACGGACACTCGCCCAGATTCCGACCTTGGAATAGGTATCCAGATGGCATTGCCAAGTTGTTTGATCAGGGCTTCGAGCAGGTTGCCTGGTGTCGTCACAGTAACTGCTTGTTCGGATCCGCTGCGATAGATGCAGGTGTATGAACAGCTCGCCCATCTGCTACAAACGCCACCGTTTTCCGCCCAAGATCATCGCCCATGCGGTGTGGCTCTACTTTCGCTTTCCGCTGAGCCTGCGCTTGGTCGAGGAAATGCTGCTGGAGCGCGGTATTGTCGTTTCGTATGAGACCATCCGTCGATGGGGACTGAAATTCGCCCCGGATTGTGCCTGTCGGCTCCAAAGGAAGCGTCCTGGCCCAAACGATATCTGGCATCTGGATGAAGTCGTCGTCAGTATCGCTGGTAAGAAATATTGGCTTTGGCGAGCCGTCGATCAGGACGGATACGTCCTTGACGAGGTAGTCCAGAACCGCCGCAGCGCCAAGGCTGCCAAGCGATTTCGATTGCTGATACGCCTATTGAAGAAACAGGGCGTCGCGCCAAAACGCATGATTACAGACAAGCTGCGATCCTATGGAGCAGCCCGGCGGCAAGTAACGCCGGCAATCGAGCATCGGTCGCACAAGGGGCTCAACAATCGAGCTGAGAATTCGCATCTGCCGCTGCGAAAGCGGCAAAGGACGATGCAAGGTTTCCGATCGCCAGGAAGCCTCCAACGCTTCATTTCGATCTTCTCGGCTCTTCGCAATCTGTTTGTCCCGCCCCGCTCTAAACACTCTGCTCTCGCCATCCAAATTCACCGCCAGCAAGCGATGGCGGAATGGGAAGTTGTCGTTTGGAAATTCGCGTGAATTCCAGCCCCACCGCTATCAGCGCAATCATCTTCTGGTAACGTGACAACGCCGCCACTACAGCATCGATAGCAGCACGGTTCGCGCCCATATTTCGGCAGCGGGCGGAAAAGGGGGATTCATCGACGCGCTCTTGGCCGCTCGCGGGGCGGGTTCACCAGTAAACTTCACTGTCTGGCTGATGCCAGAGGAAAACCGCTTGCTTTCCACCTAACAGTTGGCGCGACAGCAGATTGCTAAGCTTATGACACATTGATCAGCTTAACCGAGCAAGCGCCACGGGCGCTTCTTGCTGATTGGGGCTATGATGCGGATGCCATTCGTAATGATCTCGCCAGCCGCAATGCCAAACCCGTCATTCCCGGCAGAGCAAACCGCTGTGGGAAGATTGAATATGATCGCACGCTGTATAAACAACGCAACTTAGTCGAACGGATGTTTGGAGGACTGAAAATCAACCGCGCCATTGCCACTGACCAACTCCCTGAGAGTTTCATCAGCGTGGTTCATATTGCAACCGCAAGATACTGGCTCAAATTCGTCCACGCTGCCTAGGCATCTCCGAAAACGGAGACTCCTTGATAAGAATACCGGGCCTTTTTGGGGCCCGGTATTCTTCATGCTAGGGAGGGAATAGAACTAGTCTTCCTTGATCATGCTGTCCTTGCTTGTATCTCGCATGCGCAGATAGACGATCAGGGAAATGCCGATCATGACCGTGACGTACCAGTAAAAGCCGCGTTCCCAGCCGCCATTCTTGAAGCTCAACGCAACATATTCTGCCGTGCCGCCAAACAGCGTATTGGCGAGAGCATAGGGAAGCGCTACGCCGAGCGCCCGGATATGCGCAGGGAAGAGTTCCGCCTTCACCACCGCATTGATCGAGGTGTAACCGGTTACGATGATCAGTGCCGCCATGACGAGGAGCCCGGCAGTCCATGCATCGCGTGTCTGTTCCAGCGTGGTGAAAATCGGATAGGTGAAGAGCACACCGGCCGCGCCGAAAGCGATCATCAGCGGCTTGCGACCGATCTTATCCGACAGCGCACCGGCAATGGGCTGAAGGCACATGAAGACAAAAAGCGTGACGGCATTGATCTGGCTCGCCACTTCACGGCTGAAGCCAGACGTGTTGACCAAAAACTTCTGCATGTAGATCGAGTAAGCATAGAAGGCGAGCGTGCCACCAGCGGTCAGAAGCATGACCAGTGCGGTTTCCTTTGGATGGTACTTGATCAGGGTCCAGAAGCCCGACTTTGGCGCATCATTCGCTTTGGCGTTCTTGAAGCTTTCGGTTTCTGCAAGTCCGCGACGCAACCAGAAGACGACAACTGCAAGGAGAGCGCCGATGAAGAATGGAATACGCCAGCCCCAGGATTCAAGAGCCGAAGTTTCCATGGTCGATTGAAGGACGATCAATAGAAGGATGGCCAAAAGCTGACCGGAAATCAGCGTGACATACTGGAACGACGAGAAAAAGCCGCGTCGGTCCTTTCCGGCCATTTCAGACAGATAGGTGGCGCTTGCGCCATACTCGCCGCCGACCGACAGGCCCTGCATCAGCCGTGCGAGAACGAGAAGGGCTGGCGCGACGATGCCGATGGTTTCATATCCGGGGGTGAGCGCAATGATCAGCGAGCCGGCGCACATCAGCGTCACGGAAAGCGCCAGACCGGCCTTGCGGCCCTTGCGGTCGGCATAAATGCCCATGATCCACGCACCGATCGGACGCATAACAAAACCGACGGCAAAGACGGCTGCGGCGCTTAAGAGCTGTGCAGTCTGGCTGTCGGACGGAAAGAAATGCGGCGCAAAATAGAGCGTGAAGGCAGCATAGACATACCAGTCGAACCACTCGACAAGATTGCCGGTCGAACCACCAATGATTGATTTAAGCCGGCTGTTGGTGCTCGGCGCATCACTCCGTTCGGATGTTATTGAGGCCATTGTTGTTCCTTCACATGTCTCGATATCTGAGGTGCGACCCGTTGCAGAAACGCAACTTCATTACGCTGCCTGTCGGGTGGCTTTTTGGTGGGGGCTTCAAACGGGTCATGGTGCCGGGCGGCATGGAACCCGAAGCCGAATTGTCTGCAATTGCGAAAGAAGGTTCAGAAGCGAACTGTGCTTTGCCGCAAAACGGCCGTCGGGATTAAAGAAATTGAAATCCCGGTCCGATCAATCTGAGACGGGCAATGATGTCGCTGCATGGATGAACTCCTCCTGACGAAACTCCCATTTTCGTGGTCGCGATAAGATGCGGGACGCGGATTTCAATCACCAGCGACAGGCATTAAAAAGTTTAATTCATTGAAAAACATTGGAAAAATTGTCCAAAGGCTGCTTAAATTCGCGTGATTTGTGCAAAAATCTGCGTGACTTTTGGTGAGTGATTGCATAATCCTGCACAAATGAAGATCTCGCGAAATGCGGTGAAAGTCCTGCTTCTTGTACTGGCTGTTGTGCTGGTAGCGGGTTTCTGGACAGCTGCAAAGCTATGGACAGAGCGGGGCGCTATAGAGCGGTTGCGTCAGAACGCAACGCTTGTTGCGCGTCAGCAAACACGTCTGATCGACAGCGAACTGGCCAAGTTTCGTCTCTTGCCTATCGCGTTGAAGGAATATAGTGACCTGCGAGACGTGCTGGCAGGCGGATCGCAGGATGCGGTTGCGCGCTTGAATGCCAATCTCGGCTTTCTGGCTCACGAAATCGGCTCGCCGATCATCTATGTCATCGCCCGTGACGGTGTAGTTATTGCCTCGTCGAATGCAGGCACGCCGGAAAGCTTTGTTGGACGCAATTATAGCTATCGCCCCTATTTTCAGGGCGCCATGGCTGCTGGTGATGCAGAATATTACGCCATCGGCGATCTGAGCGGGCGTTTCGGCCTTTTCCTTTCCAGGCGTATCGGCGACGAGACCAATCCTGTCGGTGTGGTGGTGGTCAAATTCGAGTTTCACCGGCTGGTGCACACATGGTCAAACGACCCGGGCCAGACCTTCGTGAACGATCCACGCGGAATCATTCTGGCGTCGACGGATACGCCGGAAGACTTGCGGTCTTTCCAGCCGATTACCACCGCCGAACGGGCGAAGATTATCCAAAGCGGCCAATTCCATGCCGCCGATCTCCAGCCGAGCCATTATGCGTTCGAGCCTGGAGGTTCGATGCGCGGACCTTCCGGAGCGCCGTTCATCGTCGTTGAAGAACCTATCGCGGGGACCGAGCTGAAACTCGTCCATATCGAGCCGACTGCACCGTCCATGCGGGCGGCACACGATTTGGCGCGACTGATCACGGTTGCGGCGATGCTGGTGGTGCTGCTTCTTGCTGCGGCTTTCTACTGGCGCATGACGCGTGCTGCTCGTGCAGCTGCTGACCGCGCGGCGCTTGAAACGGCTGTTGCCGAACGCACGGCGGAACTGAGTGCCGAGATGGTCGAGCGTGCGTGCGCCGACAAACGTTTTCGCGATGCGCGGGAGGAACTGGCTCAGGCAAACAGGCTCGCCTCGCTTGGCTCGATTACTGCGGGCCTCGTGCACGAAATCAACCAGCCGGTTGCGACCATCCGCACACTGAACGAGAATGCGCAACACTATCTGTCCGCGGGTAAGCTCGACAAGGTTGCCGCAAATCTCGCGACCTCCGTCGATCTGACGGCGCGCATTGGTTTCATCACGCAGGAAATGCGCCGCTTTGCCCGTAGACGCGGCAGCGTCGCGCGGCCGATACCACTGAACGAGCTGGTCGATGGCACGATGGTGCTGATGGGCGACCGTTTTCGCAATGCCAATGTCCCGTTGGATATGCCGGAACGATCAGAATTGATGGTGTTCGCCTGCCGTATCCGCTCGGAACAGGTGCTCGTCAATTTGTTGCAAAACGCGCTTGATGCGGTGATGACGCATCCCGATCCGCATGTCGCAATCATCATCGAGCAAGACGATGAGCAAGTGTCGTTGGTCGTTGCGGATAATGGCCCTGGCATTGAACCGGAACTGGCCGACGAAATTTTCAGCCCCTTTGTCACCGGTAAACCTGAGGGACTTGGTCTCGGGCTTGGTATCGCGCGCGATCTGATGACAGAACTGGAAGGAACGCTGCGGGTCGTTCCTTCACCGCTGGGCGGAGCGGCGTTTGCTGCGACATGGAAACGCGTTCATAAGGATGGTGAGCATGACGGGAAGTGAGCCCTTGCGCGTGATGCTGGTCGATGACGATGTGCCGTTTCGCACGGCCCTTGCGGATTCCTTCGAAATCGCGGGGATCGATATTGAAACCCATGGGGATGGCCAGTCGGCGCTTGCCAATCTGACCGCCGATTTTCCTGGCGTTGTCGTCACCGATATTCGTATGCCGCGTATCGATGGCCATGCCGTGATGGAAGCACTGATGGCGCGCGATCCAGAACTGCCGGTTATTCTGATGACCGGCCATGGCGACATCGGTATGGCCGTCACGGCGCTCAAGAAGGGCGCCTTTGACTTCATTACCAAGCCCTTCGCAGCCGACCACCTGATCTCCAGCGTACGCCGCGCGCTGGAAATGCGCCGACTGGTGCTGGAAAACCGGCGTCTGCGCCGTGCTGCCGCGGAAGCTGAGCAGGACTATCCATTGTTAGGCGAAACACCGGTCATGGTGCGGTTGCGCGATACGATCCGCCAATTGGCGAGCGTCGATGTTGACGTGCTGATCGAAGGCGAGACCGGAACTGGCAAGGAACTTGTCGCCCGTTTGCTGCACCGCTGGAGTGTGCGTCATGCGCGCGCCTTTGTTGCGATTGATTGTGCTGCACTTCCCGATACCGTGGCCGATGAAGTCTTGTTTGGTAATCGTATCCACCGTGGCAGGATCGTCGATGCGGACAGGGGTACGCTTTTTCTCGACGAGATCGACAGCATGTCGGTCAATCTGCAAGGCAAGTTGCTGCGGGTTGTGGAGGAGCGTGAGCTACCCTCGCTGTCCGGCGAGCCGCGTGCCGTCAACTTGCGGGTGATTGCAGCTGCCAAGGGCGATCTGGACGGAGCCGTTGCAGCGGGACGTTTCCGTTCCGATCTTTTCTACCGGCTCGAAACCGTACGCCTGAGCATCCCGCCTTTGCGTGAGCGTCGCAAGGATATCGGTCTGCTTTTTGCCTATTTTCTCGACGAGGCTGCCAGCCAGTTCGGGCAGCCGCGTCCCGCAATCGACGCGGCCATCGAGTCGCGACTTCATTCGGACGACTGGCCTGGCAATGTTCGGGAGTTGCGCAACTACGCCAAACAGGTGGTGCTTGGTTTGCGGCATAATCCTGCACATGAACCGAGCGCGTTGCCCCTTTCCGAGCAGATGGATCGATTCGAGGAGGGGGTCATTCGCGCCACGCTCGAGCGCTGCAACGGCGATGTGGGTGCTGCTGCCGAAGTGCTGCAACTGCCGCGTCGCAGCCTTTATGCTAGGCTGCAACGACACGACATAGATGCTTCGTTATTTCGTCGCCGCGATTGACGTGGTGGTCCGTCCGCCGACCGCCTACAATCTAACGAGCAGGTTTCTTTTGGTTGTCGATAGGGGCCGTCACAATTTCTATTGACGGTGGCACCTCGTATCAATCCATGATCCGGCCCATGCTTCATTACTTTCCTTGCAATCCGGTTGCGTTAACGGTGCACGGCGTGGATGTATGAGTATCGCTGTAATCGTCAATGCGGTTGTCTAAATTGAGCGGCAAGTGGAGCACTGAGGATGCGGGAGAAATTACAACCCGCATCCACTGTTGTGAGCTAATGAGATGCACGCGGAATATGCTTGCGAAGGATCAGAAAGGCAAATCCAGATATTGCCATCGCAATGAACAACACCCCAAAATAGCTTTGCGCACCTCCACTTGCGATTACGGTTGCTCCGGCAAATCCACTCGATATCGCACCCAGTCGTCCTATTACCAGGGCAGCCGCAGTACCGGTCGCACGTACCTCTGTTGGATAGAGATTGGCGGCGACAGCATATGCTGTTGATTGCACCGCGTTAACGAACAGGCCATGTAGCCCGATGCCGACGATCAACATGGTCGTCGCTTCCATCTCGTTGAGCTCGCTCAAGAAAAGTGCCGTGGCTGCAGCCGCGAAAGAACAGAATACGAGCGGGCTGCGGGAACCAAACCGATCTATCGCGACCGCACAGACCAATGCACCAATCACCCCGCCAAGATTGTAAGCTGTTAGACCCGAACCTGCCAACGAGAGGCTTAATCCTTCCGATGTCAATAACGTCGGAAGCCAACTGAACGCGAGATATACCGACAAAAGTGTAGTAAAGAACGCGGTCCATAGAGCGACAGTGCTCAAGGCTCGGCCATCATTGAACAAAGTTGAGATCCCGCTCTTGCCACTGATCCGTTCCGTCGGGTCGATAAGCCTTGCTCCAGCGGGAACTGGACGCTCGATCCTTGCAAGCAGATCTGCGAGAACCTTTGCTTTGGCTGGTTGGCGTGATAGCCAGCGCGGAGACTCAGGAAAAGATGTGATCAACAAAGCGGAAAAGAGAACTGAAATCCCTCCACCTACGATGAACAGTGTTCGCCATCCAAACGTTGGCAAGACCCAGGATGAATAGATCCCTGCAAGCATGCCACCAAGCGGAACGCACACAATAGTTGCAGTAATCGCAACCGTCCGGTATCTTCGAGGCGTGTATTCAGCGGTCATAGTTGTCGACGTTGGAAGAGCGCCACCAATCCCAAGGCCGGCGATGAAACGGAAAAAGGCAATAGACCAAATTCCCTGGGACAGGCCGATGGCCATTGTAGCGAGCCCAAATGTGATGACAGACAAAATCACAGCCAGTCGTCTGCCAAAACGATCAGCAATGAGACCTGCAAAGGCACTCCCGAATGCCATCCCAAATAGGCCAGAAGCGACGACAGGGGCAAAATCTGCCCGTGAGACGTCCCATTCTTGAATAAGCACAGGAATTGCATATCCGATAAGCTGACCGTCGAAGCCATCAAGAACGATTGATAGGGCTGCAATCAGCACCACGATACGTTGGACGGTTGTCCACGGACCTTCATCCAGCAACTCGCCGATGTCTACGTCTTTATTCCCCTCCGCGTGATGAATGTTGTTCATGACGCGCCCCTCCCAGGTATGCAGATTTTTCTTCCCATAATTTCCTCCCGATAGTTACGTAGTGATGTTCCTTTGAAATTAGTTTGGATTCCAACTATATGGATTTTATGCCCTATGATGGTCGCTTAGACAAGGGCAGAGTGGAGGCTTGTTCATTCCAGCGATCGATGGAAAACCACATCGCCCAACAGCGCTATTCTCATTTTCTTACCGCACATGCCTACCAAGCAAATGCACATCACTGATAGGAAGATCGGTAAAAGTTCTACGCTCGCGAATGGACCGCGCACAACGAAGATTTGGATCGATGCTTAAAAGGTTTCCTCATTTCTGGAATTTGTGTTTTGCTTCAATTTGAAGGAAGCAAGTTGCTTGTGTCTTTGTATTGTTTGGTCCATCAACGACCAGGCCGTGCGGTATATTCCGTCAAGGCAACGAGAATATAAGGAATGAAACGGAACCATTTGATGCGCCATAATTCGTCTGACGAGGATTTCGCCGATAACATCGCTTTCATATTGCGCCGGGCGCAGGAAGCCTCGTTTGCCGCTTATGCCTCGATTGTTGACCAACGAGGTCTTCGCCCGGGACACTATGCGGTACTTCGGATTATCTATGATCAACCGAGCATATCGCAGACGGAACTGAGCCGTCAGGTGGGGCGCGACAAGACAACGATTACGCCGATCCTTCAAGAGTTTGAGAAGAAGGAAATGATCCGCCGCGATATCGACCCCGTTGACCGCCGGGGCAGACTGCTTAGCCTTTTGCCTGCCGGTGAGAAGTATTTGGCGGAATTGCGTGCATGCGCGTCGGCACATAATGCGGCTCTCAATCATATTGTTGGATCAGATAAGCAGGCGCTGCTGGATACTCTGTTGCGCATCATCACCGGGCTCGACAGACATGCAAAACTACCGCCCAAAAAATAGGAGCATGCGGCATGAATATTTCGGGCGGCGAACGCGTGATAGGCATGGCCCCTTGCTCGTTGGCTAAAGGGAAATCATCTGTTGGTCACGGTGTGCCGACGGAAACCAGCTCTCCTTGTTGCCAGACTGCATGAATTTTTCGCGTGTTGGTGATATCGTCAAGCGGGTTGGCATCAAGGACGATCAGATCGGCGCGTTGTCCGTCAGCAATCTTGCCCCTATCCTTCAGTTTCAATAGCGCTGCAGCCTGTTCTGTTGCTACGCCGATTGCCTGAGAGGGGGAGAGGCCCGCATTGACCAGGTGTTCCAGTTCGCGGTGCTCGGCAAAACCGGGGATACGTTCCGGAAACGCACCTGCATCAGCACCGAAGCCGAATTTCACACCGCCCGCCTCTATCAACTTTGACAGATTGCGGAGATTCATCTCGACATCGCGTCGCGCCTTTTGTGCCCGTTCTCCGGTAGCAGTCTTTTCCCGCCATTCTGCATTGGAGAACTGGGCTTTCAGTTCCGGACTTAACGCCGATTGTAGGAAGGGATTTTCCAGCATTGATGGTTGATCGGCGAAAATATAGGTCGCTTCGTCCATGTGCACCGTCGGAATATACCATGTACGCTTCTCGCGAAGAGCATCAATAAATGCCTGATCGACCTCAACGTCGCGAACGCCATGAGCGAGAATATCTGCTCCTGCAGCAACTAGCTTTTTTGCGTGGTCGAGTGTGTAGACATGCGCAGCGACGGCAAACCCCAATTGATGGGCTTCATCAATTGCCGCGCTAAAGCATTCTTCACTCATCGGTTCAATAGGCCCGAATGTGTCGATCCATAGTTTGATAATATCGATGGGCTGTTGCGCCATCTGGCGAACGACCTGACGCGCTTCTTCGGGTATCTGCGGGCGCGGCGACAGACCATCAGGTGCATATATTCCCGCGCCTGCCGTCATGAAGGATGCGCCATATCGGGGATTGTTGCGCATGTTTTCACGGGTTGCTGGCTCAGGCGTCGGTGTCATTCCGAGCGATACTACGGTACCGATACCGTAAGCCTGAAACTGACGCAGCGCCGCATAAGCGTTGTCTGGCGTGAAATTATGGCGTCCGCCAGTCGTGCCCCTGATGAGGCCGACATGTGCGTGGTTGCAGGTGAAGGCGGGGATCAGGTAGCGTCCCTGATAATCGACAATCTGCGTATTTTCCAAAGCGGCCGCTGTACTGTCCGTTTCAGTCAGGACAGCGGAAATAATGCCATTTTCAATAATGATCGTGCCGGGAGACGACATCTCCTGACCAATGAACATGCGTAAATTGATCATCGCCAGTCTTGTACCACCGCTACCGTAATTTCGGGCGTAGGCACTTTTCGGTGCTATGCCGCTGGCGATAAGCGTACCGATAAGCGTATTCACATTGCGTCGGGTCAATTTCGTCATCGTTATACCACTCCTGCGTTTGATTGAGGGGTAGGACGCCTTTGGCGAACAATGTTGCTTGCTGTTATGTTGGGATGTTTCGAGTTGCTAAGCCGTTGTCTCAATGAGGCGTAAAACCGGAGCCATATCGGGTCTGATATGGCTCCGGTTTAATCGAACCGATATTAAAATGGATAATGCTGTTTTGGATCTTCTATCGTGATCCAACGCAGATTGGTGAAACTATCAATGCCAGCAGAGCCGCCAAATCTTCCATAGCCACTGTCTTTGACGCCACCGAATGGCATTTGCGGTTCGTCTCCAACCGTCGGCCCATTGATATGGCAAATGCCTGCATCGATTTTGCGCGCGACCTTGAGCGCGCGGTCTATATTTTGGCTGAAAACGGCTGATGACAGGCCATATTCGGTATCATTTGCGAGTTCGATCGCATGTTTATCGTCGTGAGCGCGTATCACACAGACGACTGGTCCAAACGACTCCTCGCGAAACAGACGCATAGCCGGTGTAACCTTATCGACAATGGTTGCCGGCATGATCGTCCCGTTTGCCGTACCGCCGGTGGTGACAATAGCCCCCGATTTCTGGGCATCGGCCACGAGTTCCAGCACCCGGTCAACCGTAGCTTGAGCGACGACGGCACCCAGAGCTACCTTTTCGCGCGGGTTGCCGCTCGGCAAAGCTGAAGCTCGTGTAGTAAATCTGGCTACAAATTCATCGGCGATTTTTTCATCGACGATAATGCGTTCCGTGGACATACAGATTTGCCCTTGATTCATGAAGGCACCGAAAATCGCTGCGTTGACGGCGCCATCCAGATCAGCGTCATCCAATACGACTAATGGGGCCTTGCCTCCCAGTTCAAGAAGCACGGGCTTTAGGTGTTTTGCAGCTTCAAGAGCGATGATTTTCCCCACACGGGTAGAGCCGGTGAAGTTGATGCGCTTAACGAGGGGATGCGATACAAGCGCGTTGACCACTTCCGGTGCGTCCTCAGCGCTGTGGCTGACAATATTGAGCACACCCTTTGGCAGACCTGCTTCAATCATAACATCGCCCAGCATTCGATGCAGGCGCGGGCACATTTCGGACGATTTGAGTACTACCGTATTGCCACAGGCGATCGGCATCGCAAAGGCGCGCACAGCCAGAATAACCGGCGCATTCCATGGCGCCATTCCAACCATCACGCCAACCGGTTCGCGTACGGCCATGGAAAGTGTTCCAGGCTTATCCGATGGAATGATCTCGCCCTTGATCTGCGTTGTTGCAGCAGCAACCTCGCGCAGGATTTTGGCGC
Organism: Ochrobactrum sp. RH2CCR150; assembly: GCA_014138095.1. Classification (GTDB taxonomy): domain Bacteria; phylum Pseudomonadota; class Alphaproteobacteria; order Rhizobiales; family Rhizobiaceae; genus Brucella; species Brucella gambitense. Next base: position 69,314 of record JACGXE010000014.1, on the reverse strand, counting down.
CAAGCCCGACGTTGAAGCCAATCCATGGTGCAGTCGCCCCGGTTTCGGCGATGCCGCAGGCGACGAAATCACCGATCCTGGCTTCGAGAATGTCTGCTGCCTTGATCAGGATGGTTCGGCGCTCGCTTGGACCAGTTTCAGACCATTGTGCGAAGGCTGCTGCGGAAGACTTGACCGCCCTGTCGACATCGGGCTGCCGGGCAGCGGGTGCTACAGTGGCCTCTTCGCCAGTGACGGGGTCAATACGGGTAAAAGTTGCGTTGCCGAGCGCTGGGACATCCTGGCCATCTATTAGCAGTCCGATATTCATCTAATCCTCCCTTTTAATGGAATTGAGGTTTATTCAGCTGGCTTGAGCTGCCGTTCCGTAGAATGCAGTTCGCACTTTTTGTGCTGATGCCTGAAGCCTGGCGGCAAGGTCATTGGCGATCAGTGGTTCCATACGGCTTTTTGAACTGAAGACAGAAAGGCCACAGATCATTTTGCCAGATGGGTTCAGCACTGGCACAGCCAGCGCATAGACATCGGGTTCGCGCTCGCCGCGATTATAGGCGAGACCGGTCGTTCGAATTTCCTGCAGTTCGGCGATGAGGCCGTCCCGGCTTGGTACAAAGCCATCGTTGATTGCCTTCAGTTCAATGCGCTGGAGATAGGCATCAAGTGCGGCGTCACTTAAATGGGCAAGCCACAGTTTGCCATGCGCGCTAGCATATGCTTCGAGATGGCTGCCAAGTTGAATAGATACGAACATCGGCCGATCGGGCAGGGCGCGGGCGATACAGATTGCACTTTCACCGTCAAAAGTTGTAGCAAGCGTTGCCTCACCAACGTCCTTCGTCAACTGGTCTAGAACGGGTTGCAGGGCACTGCGCAGATTATCTGCACCAGCAGCGCGTTTACCCAGCTCCGCCAGTTTGTAACCCAGTCGATATTGGCCGCGCGAAACCGCAACGAGTGCGCCGGCCACTTCCAGGGTTTTCAGAAAACGGTGTGCTGTAATGGTATTCAACCCCAGGCGCGACACGACATCGCTCGTCCCAAGCTGGAGCAGTTGATCGTCGAATAAGTCCAATATCTGGAACGCTTTAATAACCGATCCATTGGCCTGGCTCATGTCGCATCTTTCTCCCGACGGGACGCGATGATCACAAAATGTCAAAGCATGTTGACAGGGGAAGTATAACGGAATTAGCATTAATAGCAATATATATTTCACATATAGAAATATGTGCCGAAAGCAAAGCGCAATGCGAAGTTCTCAGGAGGAGCAAGACGCGTGGATGTTCGATACCAGACGGGTCATTCCATGACTGCCGGAGGCGCGCTTCTGGCGCGTTTGAAAGCTGTTGGCGTGGACTATATTTTTGCCAATTCCGGTACTGACTTTCCTCCTATCATTGAGGGGCTGGCTGAAGCTAAGGCTAATGGCGTTGCTTTGCCGGAGGCGCTTGTCATTCCCCATGAGTCTGCTGCTGTCGCAATGGCACACGGATACTATCTCGCATCGGGTCGCGCTCAGGCGGTCATGGCCCACACCAATGTCGGCCTTGCAAACTGCGCCATGGGCGCCATCAATGCTGCAGCCGAGCAAATTCCCATGCTGTTGTTGTCAGGGCGAACGCCAACGCTTGAAAAGGGGCGTTTCGGCGCGCGCACAGTTCCGATCGGCTGGGGACAGGAAATGCGCGATCAACATGCGCTGGTCCGTGAAGCCTCCAAATGGGACTATGAACTCCGCTTTCCGGAGCAGATTCCAGACGTCGTGGACCGCGCATTTGCCATTGCGAATTCCACGCCACGAGGCCCGGTTTATGTAAGCGTTCCGCGTGAAGTGCTGTGTGAGGTCGTTGAGTATGAAGGCTTGACCGCGCCCAGTCGGGTGGCGTCTTCTGTTTCTGCGCTCGACCTCGATGGGGTAACCGAATTGGCGCGTGCCATCGGGGAGGCACGGCGGCCGCTATTCGTGGCGCAAAGAGGTGCGGGGACACAGCAGGGTTTTGCTGCCCTGGATCGCATTGCCCGAAATTGGGCAATCCCCGTCAGTCAATATTGGGCGGTGCAACTCGCACTTGCAACAGGCCACCCCTTTTCGACAGGAGCAGAGATTGCACCCTGGATCGAAGAGGCCGATCTCATCGTTGTACTGGATTGTCTGGCGCCGTGGTCCCCCGCCATTCATGAACCAAAAGCGGAATGCCGAATCTTTCAGATTGGTGCGGATCCGCTCTACGAACGGTTTCCGTTTCGGAGTTTTCCATCGGACCGGACCATTACCAGTGAGGTCGGTCCATTCCTCGTTGCTTTGGAAAAGGCGTTAGAGGCCTTGGGTGTTGAAAGCGATCAAAATGTCGATGGTCGCCGGGATGATGCGCAGACCCGCTGTCGCGCGCGACGGGAAAAAGTCCTTGCCAGGGCTGAGACCGAACAAGCCTCCGGAATAACGAAAGATCATGTCAGTCTCTGTCTTTCGCGAGCTGTTCAGGGTCGCGAAGTATCGGTGCTGTCGGAGCTTGGTTGTCCCTTGGAGCCGCTGACACTGAACGGGCATGGAAGCTGGTTTCAAGAACCACATTCCGGTGGTCTTGGATGGTCGTTCCCCGCTGCTATGGGCATGAAACTGGCAAACGCAGACCGGTTGGTCGTCGCGACGATGGGTGATGGCTCCTATATGTTTGCCAATCCCGTGGTCTGTCATCAAATTGCAGAAGCCCTGGGTCTGTCGATTGTGGTTTTGGTGGTCAACAATTCCGAATGGGGTGCGGTGCGCCAGTCAGTCGCGGATCTCTATCCGGAAGGCTATGCGGCGCAGGCCAATATCATGCCACTGACTTCGCTGGGACCTACACCCGACTTCACAATGATTGCGCAAGCCAGTCGCGCCTTTGCGCAACGTGTTGAACGGGCGGAAGATTTGTCGGCAGCGCTAGAGGCTGCTGTCGCGCACGTGTCAGCGAACAAGGGTCTGGCGTTGGTGGAGGTCACCGTCATGCCGTGAATGGTTGTCGAGCAACTTCGACGCTCGGCACAAGGGAGGAAGATATGAATGTGCAGCTTACAAGCGATTTAGCGGGCGATGCAATTGCGCGGGTTGAGGCCATACCGGTCTTTCTGCCGTGCGAACTGAAAATCGGTGCAATCAATCGTTCCACTGAATTGTCTGCAGTGGTGGTTGAAATCGAAACCGCTGAAGGCGTGATAGGGCATGGTTTCACGGCGATTACCGATGAAGAAGTGGTGAGCGCTGCGGTCAATAGTCTTGTTGCACCCAATCTTGTCGGCATGCCCGCAATGTCTCGTGAGGCCGTGGCAGAACGATTGTATTGGTTACTTAGCCCACGTGGCCAAACCGGCTATGCCAGTCATGTCGCTTCGGCGATTGATATTGCGCTGTGGGATATAGCCGGAAAGAAACTGCAGATGCCAGTCTGGCGTTTGCTGGGTGGAGCGCGCAGCAAGGTCGAAAGTTATGTGACGTTTGGTTTTGCTGCACTTGACCGGGAGGAACTGGCGGAAGCGGCTGCTCATTTGTCCCGACAGGGGCAGAAGCGGCTTAAAATGGTGGTTGGCCATCATGCGCTGGCCCGTCGTGACAGCGGACGTTCACTTGATGCAGTCATTCGAGAAGATGAGGCCCGGGTTCGTGCTGTCCGCATGGCGGTTGGTGACGATGTCGACCTGTTCATCGACGCTAACTGCAGTCTGGACAAATTTCACGCTCAGCTTCTGGCAGAGCGGATTGCCGATTGCGATATCCGCTTCTTCGAAGAACCTTTGCGCGGGAACGATATTGGAAGTCTGGCTGATCTGCGTCGCAAGATCAGAATTCCGGTCGCTGCCGGACAGAATGAAGGGCAGCTGTTTCGCTATCGTGATCTTCTCATGCATCAGGCTGTCGATGTGTTGCAGCCGAATGTCTGTATCGGCGGCGGCTATACGATGGGTGCCAAGATTGCCGGCATGGCGCAGGCCTTCAACACCACGATCGATAATGGCGGGGCATTTCCGTTCCACAATATGCACCTGCATGCCGCTATGGCCAATGGTGGCCTGGTTGAATGGCACTTGGTCTCGGTTGAACTTTGCAAAGGGGTTTTTGAAGGGCTGACGACTTTGGGTGAGGGGGAAATCACCCTGCCGGAAACACCTGGTCTGGGCTTTTCGATGTCGCCTGAACGAAAGGCGGAACTGCTGAAGATGCCGACGTCGATGGGACGCGGAAAGGGATGATGAGACCTCTGCTTCATCTGTTTGGATGAGCAGGAATACTGATGGAAAGCAAACCACTGGGAGGATGGAATGCGTTACTCTACTGCAGTTTTAGGATTGATTGCGGCTATGTCGTTTACAGACATGGCTCAGGCCGAATGGAAACCGGCTCAGGACCTGGAATTCGTGGCAGGTGCGGGACCGGGCGGAGGAACAGATCTTTTCGCGCGTACAATCCAGTCGATCATACAAAAATATGACCTGGCGGATGTTGATATTGTCGTGACGAATAAGCCAGCTGGCGCTGGAAGCGAAGCCTTCATGTATGGTGTTACAGGCGGCAAAGACCCGCATAAACTATTGTTCGGAAACAATAATGCCTGGCTGCTGCCGATGAAGGCAAAAGTTGGCTATTCGATGGACGATCTAACACCGGTTGCCAGTATGGCGAAAGATGGGTTCCTGCTCTGGACCAATAAGGATCGCCCCTACGAGACCTATCAGGATGTGGTGAACGCCGCGAAAGACCCGTCCACGCCTTTGAAGTCGGGCGGCACACAATCCAAAGACGGTGACGAAATTCTCGTGCGGATGATTGCGAATGAGGCAGGCGGCAATTTCATCTATATTCCGTTCAAGAGTGGAAGCGAAGCTGCTGTGCAGCTGGCTGGCGGGCATATCGATATCAATACAAACAACCCCTCGGAAAATGTAGGCCAGTGGGCGGGTGGCGCGGTGAGACCAATCTGCATTTTTGCCGCAGCAAAGCTTGAAGACAATGAAAAAGTGTATGACGGGCTTGGTTTTGGAGACATTCCAACCTGCGCAAGTCAGGGCAGCAAAATACAATCCTATGAGATTCCGCGAACGATCTTTTCAGCGGCGAAACTGACCGAAGACCAGCAGGCCTATTTCCACGACCTTCTGTCGAAAGTGCGCGAGAAGCCCGAATGGCAAGCCTATCTTAAGAAAACCATGCAGGGCGATCTGTTTCTGCAGGGGCCTGAGCTTCAGACCTATATCGATCAGGATAGTGCGGCAGCGAAGGCAGTGTTTGAGCGCGAAGGCTGGCTTGTCAAATAGGACAAGCTTTACACCACGGCCTGCTGGCCGCGCTGTCTGCTGAAAATGGGAGAGACCGATATGGATGATGCCAGGAAGGTGTTGCTGACGCGCTTTGCCGCCGAAATGTTTGTGGCAGCGCTTCTTATGACTATAGGTGTAATCGTTGCGTATGGCGCTGCTGGTTTGGGTTTTGGCTGGACATCCAGTGGGCCTGACTCAGGCTACGTGCCATTTTATCTCGGGTGGGCCATTGCGCTCGCCGGAACTGGGATCGCGATCTCAGGCTACCTCGAACGTGAGCGGTATAGAGCCAGAGTGTTTCTGACACTTGATGGCGCACGCGATGTTGTCTCGTTCTTCCTGCCGATTATCGGACTGGTCGTCGCAAGCTATCTTCTGGGTATCTATTGCGCCGGCCTGATCTATTTGTTTCTAACCATCAGATTTCAAGCCAAGGCAACGACGCTGAATGCACTGTTGATCGCTATATCTGCAGTGGGTCTTTTCTATGTGATGTTTGAAGTCTGGTTCCGCATCCCTTTGTTGAAGGGGCCGATTGAGCCCCCTCTCGGGTTGTGAGGTGGCAACAATGGAAAACCTCGAAAACCTTATTCACGGCTTTTCTATCGCGGTAAGCGGTTATCATATATTCTTGATGATCGCAGGCGTGATGATGGGGCTACTTGTTGGTGTTCTACCGGGATTGGGTGCACCCAATGGTGTGACGCTATTGTTGCCTTTGACATTCTCGATGGAACCCGTCTCGGCCATCATACTGCTAACCAGCATGTATTGGGGTGCGCTTTTTGGTGGATCGACCACATCGATCCTGTTCAATATTCCCGGTGAACCATCATCTGTGGCAACCACATTCGATGGTCATCCCATGGCCAAACGCGGTGAGACTACTGAAGCATTAACCTATGCATTCTCTTCCGCAGGTATTGGCGCGTTGTTCGGGGTGGCGCTGATCACTGTTCTATCGAGCTGGATCGCTTCCTTCGCCCTCAGCTTTTCACCGGCAGAGTATTTCGCCGTCTATTTCCTCGCATTTTCCTGCTTTATAGGGTTCGGTTCCGGTTCGATGCTGAAAAGTGCGGCGGTAATTGCGCTGGGATTCGCACTCACATCAGTGGGTATGGACACGGTTTCAGGTGAAGTGCGACTGACTTACGGCTTTTCCGAATTATTGCGCGGCATCAGCTTTCTCGTCGCAGTTATAGGTCTTTTCGGCATCGGAGAACTGTTGCTTACGATGGAAGAAGACCTGAAGTTCGATTCCGTAAGGTCGAAGCTGGAAATCCGCCGTGTTTTTAAAACAATCGCGACGTTGCCGCGATACTGGGCGACATATCTGCGGTCTCTCGTCATTGGCTGCTGGATGGGGATCACACCAGGAGGGCCAACTGCTGCTTCCTTTATGAGTTATGGCGTTGCGCAACGCTCCAGCAAGAAGAAATTTGGAACCGGGATTCCTGAGGGTATCATTGCTCCCGAAACGGCTGATCACGCAGCCGGTTCTTCGGCAATATTGCCGATGCTGGCGCTGGGCATTCCCGGCTCTGCGACGGCTGCCGTTATGATGGGAGGGCTTTTGATCTGGGGGCTCAATCCAGGTCCGATGCTGTTCGTTCAAAATACGGATTTCGTATGGGGTTTGATTGCCTCAATGTATCTTGGCAATGTCATTGGTGTCATCTTTGCGCTTGCAACGGTCCCGTTTTTTGCAATCATTTTGCGCGTTCGCTTCGCCATCGTAGCCCCGTTGATTATGTTCGTGTGTTTGATCGGCGCCTACACAGTGGCCAGTGCGTCGTTTGATATGGTGTTGCTGGTTATATTCGGCGTCGTTGGTTATCTTTTCAAAAAACTGGACTATCCCATTGCTCCATTTGTGCTTGCAATGGTGCTCGGGCAAAAGGCTGAGGATGCCTTTCGCCAGTCTTTGATGATCTCGCAAGGGTCGCTTTCAATCTTCTTTTCGAACTGGCTGGTCGGAAGTGTCATGACAGTCGGGATTGCAATGATTGCCATTCCGGCACTCATCGCAATGTGGAGACGTAGCCGATTGACACGCGTAGAAGAAGTTTGATGCAATGGCTCTTATCAGCGTTTCACAAACACGTCAGGCTGCCAAACGGCGTCTTCCCCGTATGGCTTTTGACTTTATTGATGGTGGCGCGGGGCGGGAGAATGCACTGCGCCGTGCAGAAGCTGCATTCAATGACATTGAGCTGGTACCGAGGGTACTAAGGGGCCACACCCAATTTGACACGAGCTGCAGTCTTTTCGGCACACAACAGTCATTGCCTTTTGGTATTCCGCCGATAGGTCTCGCCGATCTTGTATGGCCGAAGACAGATATCGCCTTAGCACAGACAGCCTATCGTCTGGACATTCCTTATATATTGTCTACAGCCGCATCGACCACTATCGAGGATATCGTTAAAGTTAATCCGGACGCATGGTTCCAGCTCTATGTGGGTGAAGATCAATCCATCGTGGACAATCTGGTCGACCGTGCGGAAGCTGCGGGTATCAGAAAACTTGTCGTTACAGTTGACATACCCGCCCCCGGCAGACGACTGCGGGACCTGGCGAATGGCTTTACGTTACCACTACGTCCAAGCCCGGCAAGCATCCTTAGCTTCGCAACCCATCCTACGTGGTGTTTTGCAACGTTACGCGCGGGATCTCCGAAAGTGGCCAATTTCGCAAATTATTCAGCGGGTTCACAGTCTGGCACATCGCTGGCACGTTTGATGACCCGCCAAACTTCGGGCAGGCTCAACTGGGCAATTCTAAGCGACCTGCGGCGGCGTTGGAAAGGAATATTGGTCGTGAAAGGCGTCTTGAATCCGCTGGATGCCAGACGAATTGTTGATTCCGGGGCGGATGCCCTCATTGTTTCCAGTCATGGAGGACGACAGTTCGAGGCCGCCCCCGCGCCATTGACTGCTTTGTCAGCTATTCGGGATTCTGTGGGGCTAAACTTCCCGGTGTTGATGGACGGCGGCATCCGCTCGGGGACGGACGTTATTGTCGCTCTTAACCACGGTGCCGATTATGTCTTTGTCGGCCGTCCATTTCTTTACGCCGTTGCAGCACTTGGCGTGACTGAGGGACCAGATCAGATGGCTGAGTTGCTCCGCACAGAATTGATCAACGCTATGGCGCAGCTGGGCTTAGGCACTATTTCAGAACTAATTGAGCGTAATGAGCAAAAGCCAAGGGGAGTTTAAGGCTCAGATATGAGGATCATTTTGCTGCGATTGACGTACAGCAAAACCATCTTATCTGATGGTGTTTTTCCCCTCATTGTGGGGTGCCCTAACCGGCGAGACGATCAGATGTTGCGTAAGAACATGATCCGTCCCGGCCGGCATGCGTATATTGGGTGACTGCGATTGAAGTAACGCACTCGGTATTTCAATGGCTTAAAATTTGATTGTCAGCCCGGCGCGATATGTACGGCCTGGCGCGGGCATAAAGCTTTGTGCCAGAGCATCCAGATAGTAGCGGTCGGTGATATTTTGAACTGAAGCATTGAGAATGGCGTCATCTCTGAGCTTATAGCTCATAAAGGCATCGAAAATGGCGACCGGGTGATAAACGAGTTGTGGCGTCGTCGCGCCCGTTTGCCAGGGTTTGCTTATTTCTTCTGTCGGACCAGACGTATAAGTCATCCGTCCTCCAAGGATCAGCTTTTCCTCGAAGAAGCGACTGCCCAAGGTCACGTTCACCGCATATTTGGGGGGATTTTGCGTATTGGTATAGGACCCCATGAAGCTGCCAGGCGTGCAATTGGGCGTATTCTCCGTGTGTTGGTAAACACCCGCGGTATCGCGCAGATAAGACGCGAAAGTGGGGTCGCATGTCTGAGTTTTAAAATAGTATGTTGCGGAAACATCGGCAAATATTCTGCCATTGTCGTACTTTGACTGCAACTCTAGGCCACTGGTCTTGTAGCTTTCTGCATTTGAGAAAGTCATCACACCGTTCGTATTCGGATCATAATAGCGGGTGATGTAGTCTTTGACATTGGTATTGAAGTAGGCGAGCTTGAAAGATGCTGTGTCGCCCCCGCTTAGCAGATTGTCAAGTGTGGTGCTGGCTCCGATCTCCCAGTTTCTCGAGCGTTCCGGCTTCAGCCCGCCTGTCGGCTCCACCTGAAGCGTTCCCAAGGTTGTTTCGAACAGCGAAGGCATGCGCATCCCTTCGGCATAACTGGCATAAAGGAAGGTATCGGGCGAGATCTCGTAATTTACCCCAAAAGCAGGGTTGAAGCCGCTGTCTTTGGCGGACATTGAAGCTCCTCGGTCAAAGCCGACAACGGTCTCCGACCAACGGGGATCGAACGCATGGGTATAAGTCGCACCAAATTCGTTGAATGGTACTCCATCGAATGGATTGTTGCTGTCGCCAAAGATCAGCCCATTGTTCAGGCGGGGGTCCGTAGCATCGTCAAATATGCCATTTGCATCCGGTCGCCAGAACATATAGCCAGTATCTTTGGAGTTGGCTGCATATATCCAGCGTCCAAAAACGTTTTCCCATCTTATTCTAGACATAGCGTTGCGGTCTTTTGAACGAAACATACTGTAGCGACCGCCGGCCCAGAATTCGAGCGTATCCAGCGGTTTATACTGTAGTTGACTTGAAAGGCTCAATTCTGTTCTGGAACCATCGCGTAGAAATCGGTTGGTATCAAGATCGTGCTCGGTAATAACAACACCGTCCTGCGGTCGGATATCTTCATGCTGGAACGAACCACCGAACGTGAGATTGAAATCGCCAAACCGGGTTGCAAAATCCGATTTATTGGAAATATCCCCGCCGATCCGGCGATTGGACATTCTGACCCAACTGCGATCACTTGCGAAATACTGTGACTTGGGACCCGTGACGCCATTGATTTGGCTGCTTTGGGCATCAGTCCACCAAAGATTGGCTTTGAGATTAAGCCAGTCGTTATCCTCGGGATCGAAAGCGTAGCGCATGGAAGCGGAGTTGATCAGCATTTCACCTTGTGGATACTGGTAGACACCAGCAGTACCGGAACGAAAGATGTCCGACGGCATGATTTCTCCGAAACGACCATTGAAGCGACGGTAGCTAAGCTCCAGTTCCTGCTCGTCCGTTGGACGAACGGTCGTCTTCAAAAGAACCGATTCTGTATTGGCGGATGTATTGAGAACTTCTTCGCCAGGTGCATAGGACGTCGCGGCCGAATTTTCTTGATAGCCGGAGCCGTTGAATATCCGATACTTATCGTGGCCATGGCGTCCGGCGATGTAGTTACCCTGATTGCGGCGAGCATAGGCTGCGATGAAATCGAAATTGTCCTGTTCGAAAGCAAAAGCCACGCTTCCTGACCTCGCATCGGAGTCAAACAGATCGCCTTTCCCTTGCTGAGGCCGGGCAAACAATTCACTGCTACTTTCAATTTGTGAGCTGCGATGTGGCGGTTTTACGCCGTTGTCCCATAATTCACCCTTCAATCGGATGCCAATATTCTTGCCGGAAGGGAGGATATCTTTGGGACGTAAGGTTGTGATTGCGACGGTGCCGCCAATGGCACCGGCTGCACCCGGGGCGAGCCCCGGTCCTTTGCTTATGATCATATCGCTGATGAGGTCGGGGTCGAAATAGCTTCGTTGCTGTGTGCCTGCGTAGCCACGGTAGACATTTAAAGCCTGCTGTGATCCATCCACGGTGACCGCTACGCGGCTTTGCCCTTGCATCCCACGTATATTGACATCGACACCGCCACCGTTCCTGCTGTCGGCTACTTGAACGCCCGGCACCCCTTTGAGCGTGTCACCAGCAGAGATAGCGCCATAGCGGTCGAGTTCCTCACCGGAGATATAAACGCTGGAGCGAGGTGCAGAATACACCGAAGCCGCATCTGTCATCCTTGAGTTATCAACGACAATTGTTTCCAGCAAGGTCGTTCCATCCGTCGGCGAAACAGAGGTTTGACGTTCAAAGATATTGAACGTGCGTGCATCTATGAAACGATGGCCGAGATGGGTTTTGGATAGAATTTGCGTTAGTGCGGTTTCCGCGGACTGGCGACCTGCAACGGCAGTGGACGATCCCTGGATTGGGTTGCCGTCCCGTCTCACAATCTGGATGCCTGTTATTTCCGCGAAATCAGCAAGAGCAGCCAGAAGTGGCTTCGACGGTATATTGAAATTGAACGCAGGGGATTGGCTTTCTAAATCCATCTCCTGCTCCATGACGCCCGGAGCCCTTGCGACTACCGCTGCAATCAGCGAAATGCTGCCTATCGCAAGCGCCGTTCTGAGTATCTTTTCCATGAACCGTCCCTGTTCAATTGCATGGGCATGGGGCCCTTCATGCAAAGAACGGATGGGACCGGGAAAACCCGTAAAAATATTCCGCAGTTTTTATCTGAAGTATTTCAGCGATAAACAAATGTGAGAAAGCCAGGGATTCTTTTGACTTTGAGACCAAGCACTGACTGAAGTGCAGTGAATATTGCATCGGTATCGTCTGTACGGAAGACACCTGAAAGCTGAAGAATATTGATGTTTCGATCCGAGACAACAATTCGCCCCGTCGTGTAACGCGAAATTTCCGACAAGACGGTTTCGAGTGGAGTCTGATTCATAATAATGAGCCCGCGCCGCCAGGAACTCATTGTGTCGATGTCGGCATTTTCCAGCTTGTGAAAATCAACTGACGAAACGGCAGCAATATCGCCCGCGCCAAGCTTGATTTGCGGTCCGGCTAAAGAGCGTACAGACACCGCGCCGCTTTCCACGCTGATCGTCGTTGAATCGCTTTTCTCAATATCAACAGTAAACACCGTCCCGAGAACGCGGACTGTTGCGTTTTGCGTTTCGACGTAAAACGGTCGATCCTCATCTCGTGCGACGTTAAACCATGCACGGCCACGGATCAATTTCACGTGGCGCTCATCCGCCAAAAACACCGTGTCGATGGCGCTGTCGCCGTCCAGATAAATCTCGGTTCCATCTGAAAGTGCAATTTCACGGTGGGCTCCGGGTGCGGCGGCATAGTCCGCGAATCCGCGGGTGATCAAACCCTCGTCGCGCCAGAGAGCGGCTGCGCCAATGAACAATGCGGCCACAGTTGCGGCGGCTGCCCATTTCAAGGTCTGATGTGAGGAAAAGCCCGCCATCCAACCCAATCTGTGACGGCTTGATCCGGCTACGATTTGAGCCGGTACGTGCAACTCACCCCACAGATTGCAAATGCTCTCATAAGCGTCCGGGTTGGTGGGGCTTTCTTGAAGCCACAATTGAAACAAGCGTCGTGTATCCTCCGTAACCGGATCACTAGTCATATGGACAAACCACGTCGCGGCTTCGTCAATTGCCACGTCTTTCGACTTTTCGTGGTTGCCAGATTTCAACATACTTTCGCTACTTGACCTTAGGACATATGAATCGCGATCAGCCATGCGACTGCTGCCACTTATGGCAAAAAGCTATGGCCGCAGCCATTTCTTTCTCGACCGTGCTGAGCGAAACATGAAGTGTTTGTGCGATTTGCCCATAAGTCATGCCATCTACGCGCGCCAGCAGGAATATCTGTGCACGGCGACGCGGAAGATGATTTATCGCTTCGAGAAGAACTGCGAGGTCATGTTTCGACGAAACGATGCGTTCAGGCTGAATGTGTTCCACGAAAATCTTGTCACTCGCTGGTTTGCCACCTGTGTCATGAACCCTCCGACTGCGAATGTGATCAAAAGCTAATGTGGTCAGAGTTCGAACGACTAATCCCCTGTCACCATCCGATAGTTCGCGTGACGAGAGCTTGATGTAGGTCTCTTGCAGAATGTCGTCGGCGTCGTGCGCATTGCCGAGAAGTTTTATCGCAAACCGTTTCAGACGCGAACGTTCCCGCACAAAGAAACGTTCAAAAACGGCATTCATCGAAGACATACGACCCGATCCAAAGAAACATTCAGAAATATGAGTCATTTAGTCATGTTTTATACGAATGGCAACTCCAAATAGGAGATTTATCTCAGTAAATAACATAGAATATAGAAAATATTAATATAAATATGTTTTTCGTATAAATTAAAAATTATTCAAGTTATTGCTATGGTATATTCAACTTACGATAAGAAATACTTTTGGATATATAAATATATAACTTCGAAGTTATGCGATCAATTTTCACGTAAATCTCACAAGAGGTTAGGTTGCTCGACTAGGCTGTACACTAGACGGCGAACTCGCAGAAGCCAGAGATCACCTCAAAGATGACCGACGCGAAAGGTGGCATGACTTGGATCGTGAAGGGCTCTGATAGCTACAATTGGCGTCGCGATAATATAGATGGCTCAATGACCAGCATTATGGACAGGGCGGCTCATGCGTTTCGCAGCCCGTCATTTTGCTGAACCCGAACGAAAACTGCGCTGAATGCAACGCTCTTCTCTGTTTTATCAACTGATGAAGTGCGTTCCGCAATTCATCGACATGCCTTTGACAGCTTTCTTTTTCGCGGAAAGGTGAACCTGGTACTTCTGCTCGTAAGCTGCAGATTTTGTCAAGAATATGGGCAACGTCGCCTCGGAAAAATGTAGTTACAAAGATAAAATTGAAAAGGCTCGGAACAAGAGTCCGTGCGAACCAGAGAAATCGGCTCTTTGCTGACGCACGCTCGGTCAAACGCACATAATCGATTCCAATGCCCCAAATCTGGCACGAAACCTGCTTGTTTAAATGTAAACAAAATAGGGTGTCTTTCGTGTCACATTCGATCCTTCTGGCGGTTTTACTCAGCATTTCGTTTGGTCTGACCTGGCATATGTTTACCGGGGTCTTCTCGTTGCATCCCCGTTACGAGAACGCGGATCTGATGCTGATGATGTTTGCAAGCCCGATCTGTATTACCGCTATGGCGCTGTCCGTTTCAGACTTTGGTTTGTTTTATAGCGGATTCGTGGCGACTACTGGCTGGCTGCTCTCCACGTTAATCAGGCAGGTCATCTTTCCGGCGATACTGATTGCTTTGTCTGGAGGGGCATTGATCGCCTATCTCCAGTTTAGCGAGCACGTCATATGAGAAAGGCGAATATGATATTTGCTTACGAAGTATTGTTACGAAAATTACTGTCCTAAGTGCCCTTTTCCGATTTCAGATAAACAATACGGTATTGATTTAGCATGGATATCTGACCGGATATATCTCCAATTCGATAACGTCTGGCTTCGCGCCGTCCGAATTCCAATATTGCTGGAACGATGTCCTTCTCAAAATAGATAATGTCGGCGGCTTGCAGTGCGCGAATGGCTTTGAGCGTCATCAGTTCGGGATCTAGCGGATCGACGGTAAAGACTTGTACACTGCCTGTATCTGATACTTCCTGCGAAGCAACCGCGAGCAGATCGGTTTCCGAGTTGCTGGTCCATGGTTCCGAGAAGGCTTTATCAGTAAAGTTCTCCCAAAAATGGCGACGCGCCGTTGCGGTCGTCAACATCGAGGCGATACGGGTGCGTAGGTTTTGTGCAAGTTGTGCCCAGTCTTTCAGCGATGCTGGCAAAAGCGCTTCGATCTTACGGCGGATCGCTTGCGCCAGAACAGGCGCTGCGCCATCCGTCGAGATAGCTACGATAACCGGCGAGCGATTGACGATCGATCCGAACTGGAATTGGCAGTATTGCGGTTTGTCGATGACATTGACGGGAACACCTGCCCGTTTGCAGGCTGTATGAAAGGCCGAGGCTTCACCTTCATCGTGGCAATCAGCAATCGCGATAGTAGCGCCACACAAATCGGTATCTCGCCATGGCCTCAGCATTAGCGATATGCGCGCTTTTGCATGCAACAGGGGACTGTTGGCCAATGCGCGCATCATGTCGTCGGGTGCATCGGTATAAACCTCGACATGAGCCCCACAGGCCGCCAGCAATTCTGCCTTCCATGCGGCGGCATCGGAACCGCCGGAAACGATACAGCGTCTTCCCTCCAGCGCCCAAAATACCGGAAGTTTTGCCAGTGGCGCGATGCGCGTAAAGGCTTCACTCTGCTGCGTTCGTGAGACACCCATTGATGATCTCCCTGATTTCAGCGCGGCACGAGCCGCAATTGGTTCCGGCGTTGAGTTTTTTGCCTATGGCTTCGACGCTATGGCAACCGGAGTGAATGGCAGCGACAATTTGATTGATGCCCACGCCGAAGCATGAGCAAACCGTTGCGCCAGGGTCCGGCGTGTTGATGCCAGGACGGCCTGCAACGATGGTAAAGCGCTTGCGCAAATTGTCATGGGCGACAGTCAATTGCTGGATGGCCCAGTTGCGTGCAACTGAAACCGGTTGTGGTGCGATGAAAAGCGCTGCAAGTAATCTTGAGCCGTCAAAGAACGCAAGCCGCGTCTCGCCGGTTGCGTTGTCCGTATAGCCGATCGGGTCAATTGCTTTTGGAATACTAAGATGGGTATGGCACCACTGCACCCAATCGAATACCTCCGTGAGCGAGGCCAACTCTAACCGCCAGCCGCCGTCAGCACGCGCCAATGCCCAGTAATCGCAGTCAACATCTGATGGTTTTGCGAGCGAAATTGCAAAACCGTAGCAGACAGCGTGAAAGGGCCTTAAAGCCACTGCCACATTTTTAGAAGCCGGTTGGCCTGAAATCGGATCGACGACCGGCGCGACCAGAGCATCAATACGGGCGCAGGCAGAAGATTGATCGTTCCAGTGCATCGGAGCAAAGACACTACCTCGCGCCTGACGTTCTGTCGCAAGTGCGCGCACGATGGCTTTACCGTATTGGCTTTCGATTTCCACCAGTCCGGCGCTGATGACGCCAAGTTCTGTGGCGTCGCGCGGGTGAAGCTCGGCAAATGGTTCTGCAATATGAGCTGAAAGCCGCGCGCTTTTGCCTGTTCGCGTCATTGTATGCCACTGATCGCGGATGCGACCCGTGTTGAGTGCAAACGGGAAAACGGCGCTTGTGCGGTCAGTATCCGGGAGTGCCGTGACCACAAAGCGGGCGCGCCGGTCGGGATGAAAATAGCCCCCTTTTGCAAAGAAGCGCGCTGGTGTGCTGGTGCCTTGCGAAGGCTGCGGCCATTGGAAAGGCGTCATGGCGTCGTATTGTGACGGTGTACCGTTTCGGACTGCCCCGATATCAAAATCGCGGCTGCCATCGTTCTCGAAAGCAGAAAGAGCGGCATGTTCGAAAAAGATGGCAGAGGGGTCTTTATAGGTAAACTGTTCCTCATGGTTCATACGACGCGCCACTTCCGCAAGCTGCCACCAGTCTGGCTTGGCATTACCCGGGGCTGCCAGAAACGCCCGTTGCCGGGAGATGCGTCGTTCCGAATTGGTGACGGTACCGTCTTTCTCGCCCCAGCCAAGCGATGGCAACAGCACATGAGCGTGGCGCGTTGTGTCGGTGTCCTTAATAATGTCAGAGACGACTACAAAGGGGCACGCCTTTATCGCCGCTTCAACGGCATCAGCATCCGGCATGGATACAACCGGATTGGTGGCTATGATCCACAGTGCTTTGATGCTTCTGTCCGCCACCGCACGGAACATATCGACGGCCTTCAATCCGGGCTTTGTAGCAATGGTGGGTGAGGACCAGAAACGCTGCACGCGGTCACGGTCGTCGGCATTTTCGATGGCCATATGGGCAGCGAGCATATTGGCGAGACCGCCCACTTCACGACCGCCCATAGCATTAGGCTGCCCGGTCAGTGAAAAAGGCCCCATTCCGGGGCGCCCGATCCTGCCGGTTGCCAGATGGCAATTGATGATGGCATTGACCTTGTCGGTTCCCGAGGATGACTGATTGACCCCCTGACTGTAGCAGGTGACCGTATTTTCAGCCGCCTCGTAGAGTTGGAAGAATTCTCCAAGCTGGGCTGAAGACAGGCCCGTGCGCTCGACCAGGCTTTCCGTATCAATCGCTGCGGCTGCTTCGACGGCTACTCCCAGACCGGATGTATACGCATTGACATAGTTCATGTTGAGTGCAGGACTCTTCACCAAATGGGCGAGCAGTCCCATGAAGAGCGCGACATCACCATCCGGGCGAATTGCCAGATGCAGATCGGCAATGTCACAGGTCATCGTTCGACGTGGATCGATGACGACAATTTTCATCTGCGGTCGCAACGCCTTTGCTGCGGCAAGCCTTTGATAAAGCACTGGATGGCACCAGGCGAGATTGGAGCCGGTCAACACCACCAGATCGGCAAGTTCAATATCCTCATAGGTGCCGGGCACCGTATCGGCACCGAAAGCGCGGCGATGCCCCGCCACGGATGAGGACATGCAAAGACGCGAATTCGTATCGATGTTTGCCGAACCGATAAAGCCCTTCATCAGCTTGTTTGCGACATAATAATCCTCGGTCAACAACTGACCTGATACGTAGAAGGCGACAGAATCTGGCCCGTGTTCAGCTATCGTCTTCGAAAATCTCTGGGCCACAAGATCGAGCGCCCGGTCCCAGTCCGCACGCTGGCCATCGATTTCAGGAAAGAGCAGCCGACCATCGAGATCAATGGTCTCTGCAAGGGCTGAACCTTTCGAGCACAATCGTCCGAAATTAGCCGGGTGATCGGGGTCGCCTTTAACTGATACTGCACCGGCTTCATCCACCTTGGCGATTACGCCGCAGCCGACGCCGCAATAGGGGCAGGTGGTCTTTGTTTCGGTGATCGTCGTCAATTCGAACCCCTTATCGAAATCGCAAGCGTGGAGCGTGTTTGCCTTACCAGCTGTTGTAGGAGAGGAACTTGCCGCTCATGCGGATTTCGATGCGTTCACCCTTCGGGTTAGGCACCTTGTCTACGCTCATCTCGAAATCGATGGCGCTCATGATGCCGTTGCCGCTCTTTTCCTGAATGAGTTCCTTCAGCGTCGGGCCATAGACCCCTACGATTTCGTAAAGGCGATAGATGCAAGGGTCTGTCGGAACAGTGCGGTCCCATTCCTTGGTCGGATACTCCGCCAGCACGACGCCTGCTTCCTGGGGTAGACCGAGATTGATCACCAACTTGTCCGCCTTGTCACGTGGTAAGGCATTCATGCCAAGACAGGCCGAAGTGACGAACACTTCGCTCATGCCTATACCTTCGGCAATCGATGCCCAGGTCAGACCGGCAAGCCGCTTTTTCTCATAGATCAAATCGGTGACGTCGCTTTTGCGCAACATGCTATCTCCTCTTGTTGGTTGATTGCACCAGTGTCGGTTCATTCAGATGGCAAGCGCGAGGTAAATGGTGTCGCCCTCCTGCTTGACGGGAAACGTCCGCGTGGCACCGTCGTCGGCGCCCTGCGCCTTGCCAGTCGCAAGATTGATGACCCAGTTATGCAGCGGACAGGTCACGCAATCATCGTGAACAATGCCCTGACTGAGCGGGCCATTCTTGTGAGGACAACGATCCTCGATGGCGAACAGACGGTCGTCGAACGTGCGAAAGACCGCAATCGTCGTTGGCCCGTTTTTTACACAACGCGATCCCTGACGGGGGATGTCATCCATTGTGCCGATGGCAATCCAGTTCCTGACCATCTCGTTCATTCAGCAGCCTCCGCGGTCAAAACAGCCATGGGCTTGAATTCGTGTTTGTCCTTGCCGGAGACACGTTCGGACCATGGGTCGACCTGTGCGAATTTTTGGGAAAAGACGAAGCGGTCGTAATAGGTCTGGCGCTTGTCCGGATCGTCCATGATCTGGCGGCGGATTTCATCAAGACCGATGCGCTTGGCCCATTTATAGATGCGTTCCAGATAACGGGCCTGCTCGCGATACATCTGCGTCAACGCCACAATATGCTCCAGCGCTTCGTCTTCGGTTGGCACCAGCCCCAGAACTTCCGTGCCCTTGATATCGAGACCGGCGGCGCCGGCGAAGTGGATTTCGAAACCGGAATCCACACAAATGACGCCGATGTCCTTGCAGGTCGCTTCCGCGCAGTTGCGTGGGCAACCGGAGACCGCCAATTTCAGCTTGGCAGGGGTCCACGACCCCCACATGAATTTCTCGATGCGGATACCAAGACCTGTAGAATCCTGCGTGCCGAACCGGCACCAATCCGAGCCCACGCAGGTTTTCACCGTGCGCAATCCCTTGGCGTAGGCCTGACCGGAGATGAAGCCCGCCTTGCCGAGATCTGACCAGACCGCTGGTAACTGGTCTTTTTCGATTCCCAGCAGATCAATGCGCTGTCCACCTGTAACCTTGACCATCGGAATGGCAAACTTGTCCACTACATCGGCGATGGCGCGCAGTTCGCTCGAATTGGTCACGCCGCCCCACATTCGGGGCACGACGGAATAGGTGCCATCCTTCTGGATATTGGCGTGCACACGCTCATTGATGAAACGCGACTGGTAGTCATCGGCATACTCATCGGGCCAGTCGCAGACGAGGTAGTAGTTAAGCGCCGGACGGCATTTGGCGCAACCGCATGATGTTTTCCATTCCAGCTCCTGCATGACGGCGGGAATGGTCTTGAGCTTCTTCGCCTTGATGAGCCTGCGCACTTCGTCATGACCGAGATCAGTACAGCCGCACATGGGTTGCACCGTCTTGGGATTGTAGCTGTCGCCAAGCGTCAGCGTCATAAGTTGTTCGACCAGACCTGTACACGAACCGCAAGACGCGGACGCCTTTGTGTGAGCTCGCACGTCATCGAGAGAGGTCAGGCCCTTTTCGCTTATCGTCGAGACGATTTTACCCTTGCAAACGCCGTTGCAGCCGCAGATTTCCGCATCATCCGGCAAGGCTGCAACGGCCGCCATAGGGTCCAGCGGGGTTCCTCCCTGATAGGTCTGTCCGAAGATCAGCGTATCGCGCATTGCCGAAATATCGGTCGCCTTTTTCTTCAGATCGTTGAACCAGGCACCGTCGGCCGTTTCTCCATAGAGGACGGTACCGATGATCCGGTTTTCTCTGATCACAAGCCGCTTATAGATGCCCGCAGTCGCATCGCGCAGCACGATCTCTTCGCGGTCCGGACCATCGGCAAAATCGCCCAGCGAGAAGAGGTCAATGCCTGTGACCTTCAGCTTGGTCGGCGTGTCGGAATGGGTAAAGGACGGAGTGTTGTCGCCTGCCAGATGTGAGGCGGCGACACGTGCCATTTCGTAAAGCGGAGCGACAAGACCGTAGACCATGCCGCCTACTTCCGCACATTCGCCCAGCGATAGAATGCTGGTATCGGATGTCCGCATCCCAGCATCCACGACGATACCACGATTGACGTCCAAACCGGCCTCTCTCGCCAGACCTACATTGGGGCGAATACCGACGGCCATCACCACCAGTGTGGCAGGTATAAGGGTGCCGTCGTCAAGCTCGACGCCTTCAACCTTGCCGTTGCCGATAATGGCCTTGGTATTAGCTTTGCAGATGACCTTGATACCGCGCTCCTCGACGGCACGCTGCAGCAGATAGCCGGCGGCGGGATCGAGCTGGCGTTCCATCAATGTGGGCATGACATGCAGCACCGTCACATCCATGCCACGCTGGGCAAGGCCTGCCGCCGCTTCCAGCCCCAGCAACCCGCCGCCAATGACGATGGCTTTTTCACGCGATTGGGCGGCGACCAGCATTGCATCAACATCGTCCAGATCGCGGTAGCTGATGACACCGGGCAGGTCCTTGCCCGGCACAGGAAGGATGAAAGGCACTGAACCTGTGGCAATCACCAGCTTGTCATAGCTTTCCGTTACACCATGATCCGATGTCACGGTCTTGGCATCGCGGTCGATGGCGACAATCTTGTGGCCCTTATAGAGCGTGATGCCGTGCTTGATGTACCAGCCATCACCATGGATGACGATCTGCTCATAGGTCTTCTCGCCGGAGAGGACTGGCGAGAGCATGATGCGGTCATAATTGACACGGGGCTCGGCGTTGAAAATGGTTACTTCATACCGGTCCGGTGCCTGCTCGAACAAATGCTCCAGCATGCGGCCCGGCGCCATGCCATTGCCGATGATAACGAGTTTCTCAGCCATAGGATTACTCCGCAGCTTCTACGAAGCGATGACGCTCGTAGAGGAACTTCAAAACAGCCTCGCGGCATTTCAGATAGGTGCGGTCGGAGGCCAGCTCGATGCGATTGCGCGGGCGCGGGATAGCGACATCGAGCACTTCGCCTATCTTCGCCGCCGGACCATTGGTCATCATCACGATGCGGTCGGAGAGCAGGACCGCTTCATCCACATCATGGGTGATCATCACCATCGTGTTGCCAAGCCGGGCGTGGATTTCCATGACTGCATCCTGAAGATGGGCGCGGGTCAGCGCGTCCAGTGCGCCAAAAGGCTCGTCGAGCAGCAGTATTTTCGGTTCCATAGCCAATGCACGGGCGATGCCAACGCGCTGCTTCATGCCGCCGGAAATTTCTGACGGGCGCTTGTCTTTTGCATGCGCCATCTGGACGAGGTCGAGATTGGTCATGACCCAGTCATGCCGTTCAGCTCTGGTCTTGCTGGACCGGAAAACCTTCGTCACCGCAAGATTGACGTTCTCGTAAACCGACAGCCAGGGTAGCAACGAATGGTTCTGGAACACCACGGCCCGTTCAGGCCCCGGTGCATTGACTTCCTTGTTTTCGAGCAGGACTGCACCGGATGAGACTGGCGTCAGCCCGGCAATCAGGTTCAAAAGCGTGGACTTTCCACAACCGGAGTGGCCGATGATGGAAACGAATTCACCCTTGGAGATCGAAAGATTGATGTCTTTGAGGACTTCCGAGCGGTCGAAATCTTTGTCGATATGGTCGAGCTTGAGATAAGCGTTCATATCTCTTCTCCTTAGCTTACAGACGCATTGCGCGTGACAAGTCGACCGGCTGCTGCGACCAGCTTGTCGAGCGCGAAGCCGACAAAGCCGATATAGGCGAGGGCGACGATGATGTCGGACAGACGTGAGGAGTTCCACGCGTCCCAGATGAAGAACCCGATACCGACGCCGCCGGTCAGCATTTCGGCCGCTACGATGGCAAGCCAGGAGAGGCCGACGCCGATCCGGAGGCCGGTAAAGATATAGGGTGCAGCCGATGGCAACATGATTTTGAAGAAGAACTCAAACTGGTTGAGGCGCAGCACTTTGGCGACGTTGCGATAATCCTGCGGAATATTGCGCACGCCGACCGCGGTGTTGATGATGATCGGCCAGATTGAAGTGATGAAGATAACGAAAATCGCTGACGGATTGGCGTTCTGGAACGCAGCAAGCGATAAGGGCAACCAAGCCAGCGGCGGTACAGTGCGCAGCACCTGAAAGATCGGATCAAGGCCACGCATCGCCCATACTGACTGGCCGATGACCGCGCCAATCACAACGCCGGCAATAGCAGCGAGGCCAAAGCCGTAGGCGACACGTTCCAGCGAGACGAGCACGCGCCAGCCAAGCCCGATATCCTGAGACCCATAATTGAAGAAGGGATAGGCGATCAGATCATAACTATCCTCCCAGACTTTGGATGGTGCAGGCAAGGATGCGTCAGGGGCGGCACAAAGGAGTTGCCAGATACCCAGCAGTACGGCCAGCACCACCAACGGCGGTGCGATGTTACGCACGGCACCGCGCGCCAGCGCACTTATATCGAGGCCAGATCTGGGCTGCTGGGCTAGCCGGACGACATTTACGGCAGTCTTTGTCGCTTTTGGTGTTAGCGGCGTAACGACGGTTTGATCTTTCAGCACGGCGGACATGTAGCGCTCCTCTTCGAAAGGGAGGGAGACGCGCTGGTTGCGCGCCCCAGATTGACTTAGGACGCAACCTTGATCGCGAGACTGTCGAGATAGGCAGAAGGGTTTTCCGGATCGAAGACCTTGCCGTCGAAGAACGTTTCCTTGCCGCGTGACGTCGAAGCTGGAATATCCGCCGCTGCGACGCCGAGATCCTTTGCGGCATCGCGCCAGATATCTTCGCGATTGACCTGATCGACCAGTGTCTTGATGTCCGTATCAGGCGCGAATTTACCCCAGCGGATGTTTTCCGCGATGAACCAGGTATCGTGGCTTTTGAACGGATAGGATGCGCCGTGCGCCCAGAATTTCATCTGCAGGTCGGTGCCTTGCACAACACGACCATTGCCGTAATTGATGTCGCCCTTGAGACGACCCAGCACATCCTTCGGCGGCACGTTGAACCATTGACGTTTGCCAAGGATGTCTGCCATTTCCGCCTTGTTGTCCATGCTTTCGCACCATTGCTGGGCTTCCATTACAGCCATGAGTAGGGCTTTTGCGGCATTCGGATTTTTCTCAATCCAGTCGGCGCGCATGCCGAGCGCTTTTTCCGGATGATGTTTCCAGATTTCACCTGTCGTCGCTGCTGTGAAGCCGATACCCTGGTTGACCAGCTGCTCGTTCCATGGCTCACCGACGCAGAACAGATCCATATTCCCGACTTTCATGTTGGCGACCATTTGCGGTGGTGGGACAACGATGGTCGAAACGTCCTTGTCGGGGTCAATGCCACCTGCGGCGAGCCAATAGCGGATCCACAGATCGTGTGTGCCGCCGGGGAAGGTCATCGCGGCTTTGATCTCTTTGCCGTCCGCCTTCTTCTTTTCAAAGGCCGCCTTCAATTTGGATGAATCCAGCTGGACACCGGTATCGGCATATTCTTTGGCAACCGAAATAGCCTGACTGTCGTAATTCAGTCGCGCCAGCAGGGCCATTGGTACTGGCTGGTTGTTCTGCGTTACCTTGCCGGTATGGATGAGATATGGAAGCGGCGAAAGGATGTGCGCGCCATCGATGCCGTTTGACGCGCCGCCCAGCACGAGATTGTCACGTGTTGCGCCCCAGGACGCCTGCTTGGCGACCTCGACATCCGGCAGGCCGTGCTTTTCAAACAGGCCCTTTTCCTTGGCCACGATCAGCGGCGCCGCATCGGTTAGTGCGATGTAGCCGAGCTTGGCACCATTGACTTCGGGTCCACCGTTGGCTGCAAAGGCTCCGCCGGGAAAGGTCGAGCGAATTGCGGTGAAAAGAGCAGCAGTGGCGCTGGTCTTCAGAATGCTACGCCGGGTGATGCCGGTTCTGGTTTCTGCCTTCTTATGCGTTGTCATCAGCTGGCTTCCCCTATGCTGGCCTTGGTGACTGTTCGTTCCGCTGCCTCGAATCCGGACACAAAAAAACGCCGCCTGGAGATCGCATCCTCGAACGTTGAGTTCGCGGTGCAATTCCTTGCGACGTCGGTGTCGTGACAGGAGCGGTATATGGCTCGCTTGTTGCTCCAGTCGCCGTTGACCGGTGCATAAGTTTAACAAGCAAGAAGCGTGCCAGATTTCTAAAAGTTTTGCAAGTGATTGAAAATACGAAGTTTAAAGGGGCGAGAAAATGGACAGTCTCTGCTCCATGTCGATATGCTTCTGACTGTAGTTTAGGCGCTTATGACAGGATATGCCGTCTGTTGTGCAATCAATTTGGGCATTAACAGCTCAATCTTCCGACACACTCCGCCCCGTAGAGGTCTCACGTCGCACATCAAATCCTTGCACGTAAGTCTCTATGTCCGACGGGTCGAAAGCTCGGCCATCCATGAAGCGGTCCTTAGTGCTGATGCCTTCAACGGCATTCCCTTCGAAGGGCGGATGCGAAATGCCAAGGGCCGTACAATAGAGGTCCGGTCGGTAGGATTGAGCCGCTTTTTGCTGCGCCGATTGCGATGCCTCTATCTGCCCCCAGCGCACCATTTGGCTATAGATCCACATCGCATCATTGGGGCGGGGGCAATTGGCAAAATCGGTATGGAAGGTGAAGTAATGCTCGATAACGCGGTGATTGCCTTGCGAGTCGAGATTAAACGTTCCTGCTAGCACGTTGCGGACGACCTTCTGAGACACGCCAAGATAATGATCGTCCGCCAGAACTTCGGCCAGCGCGTCGTGATTTTCGATGCTGTCGCACCAGCGTGCCGCCTTGTCGAGAGCGACAATGAGGCGAGACACGGTTTCGGGATGAGTTTCGGCCCATTCCGGACGCATGCCAATGACCTTTTCGGGCGCTGACGGCCAGATGTCCTGCTTGGCGGCAACAATGCGCCCGGTGCCGCGTTCGGAGGCCACCATGTTCCACGGCGCGCCGACGCAGAAGCCATCGATGGCACCGGTCGCCAGTGCATCCGAGGTTAGGGGTGGCGGTACCACGACAAGCTTTACATCATTGTCGGGGTCGATGCCGCCTGCTGCCAGCCAGTAGCGAAATTCATAGTTGTGTGGCGAAAAAGGGTAGGTAATGGCGAGTTTTAAAAGTGGTTCGCCACGCGATTGTATGTCCCGCACGACCAAAGCGAGTGCCTGCGCATTTTCAAGCGCAGTTGCGGTTTCTGCCAGACTGGCGGTTGCGCGCATTTTCTCGTAAAGCCGTGTTGAAAGCGTAATCGCATTGCCACCTCGCCCCAAAGAAAAAGGCGTAATCGCTGGTGATGGGTTGGATCCCAGCCCTAGCATGGACGCCACGGGCATCGGCGACAGCATGTGCGCAATATCGAACTGTCGAAAAGCCAGTCGGTCACGAACGTTGGCCCAGGAAACGTCTTTGACAAGATCCAGGCTCAGACCTTCAATCCTTGCGAAACCAAATTCGGCAGCAGCGATTAGCACGGCTGCGTCAACAAGCGGAATGAAGCCCGCGCGCAATATCTTGATTTCTTTGCCCGCAATGCCGGCAGGCTTGGCAAGGCTGCTGCCCGTTTCAACAATTCTGGTCGGTATGTTCATTCGCTCATGCTCCCGGAATTGTTTGCCCAGGGTTTAAGTTCACATGTCATTTCATGAGCAGCCCGGCTGCGGTCACGATGCTTTGGGCAATGTCCGACATTTTCTTTTTTTCGTTCATGGCGGTTTGCCGAAGTAGCGAAAATGCGTCTTCTTCGGAAAGGCCTCGCATCTTCATGAGAATGCCCTTGGCGCGCTCAACGACTTTTCTTTCCTCCAGCGCAGATCTGGCATCCGCCAGTTCTCGCTGCAGACGGCTGAAGGCATTGAAGCGACTGACCGCCATATCAAGGATGGGCTTTACGCGCTCCTTCTTCAATCCGTCCACGATATAGGCAGAGACACCTGCTTCAACGGCCGCCTCGATGGAGGCCGTATCGGATCTGTCGACAAACATGGCGATTGGGCGGCTGATTGTGCGCGTCAATTGGAACAGATGCTCCATCATGTCACGGTTGGGGTTCTCGATGTCGATGACAATCACGTCTGGATTGAGTGTTTCAACCATCCGGGCAACGCCGTGCATCTCATTGATAACGACGACCTTACCGTGGCCCGCCTCGCGCAATCCTTCCTCGATGATCGAGGAGCGAATGGCGTTCTCGTCAATGATCAGAATGGTGAGGTCCGGGCGCTTCATGCGCCATTGTTGCCGTAGAGAAACCGGCTTGGCAATAGCCAAAAGTCTATTTATTAATCATTTTATTTATTGACTATTTTTTAATCTAAAATGGCGGATTAAGAGGCAAAAATGAATTTGCAACATAGTGCCGGGCCTAGTTTTCTCGCTCCCGTTTGCGCGATCATTGCCAGCCCGTTCACCGTTTGATGGAATGTGAAACGAGCGCATAACGGATGACGTCCCCGAACGTAGTTGACATTAAGAACGGTTAGAGAAATGGCTAAACCCGGCCAAAGGACGCGAAACGGCAGAAGCTGGAGGAAATTGGCGCCGTCGAACAGAAGGCGCCTTAGGTTGGGAAATCTATTACGATCCGGTCCAACAAATACATGCACAATATCATTGAGCAGGATCATGAGTATATCAAACGCCGGATGAGATCCATGCTCGGCTTCGAGTTCGATGCCGCTGCAAGCCTAGCGCTCGCCGGTACTGGGCTCCTTTACATAATGCGGAAGCTGCAAGGCAATTTCGACTCAACCGCACTGCTTTCCCGGGAAAGCAATTCTCAGCGCCCGCGGCATAATTGCGCCTGCAGATCAATCGTGCTCCGTGCGAAATGAATGTTTGCAACCGAACCCTGGAGACCGATACGGGTTTAAATTCTTGACTCATAATCAGTTACCCTGCTGAACAATTCGCGTTTGGCGCGGAATGCTTGCTCTCGGGGCCTAATCGACCGCCAATCTGAAAGTTGACCTTTATTGTCCGACATAGCGGGCCCGTGGCCTGATTAGTTTGTCGTCCAGCTTCTGTTCCAGAGCATGAGCTATCCAACCAACAGTTCGCGCGATGGCAAAAATTGCCAATGCGGAGCCGCGAGGCAAATTGAGACTTCGCCGTAGGCTCACCAGTGCCACATCACAGGTGGGCAATTGCCCGGCGGTGTCATTCATTATCTGCAGAAATTCGTCTCTTCTTGCATTCGGTGGAAGATAGGGAAGCAGGCCAGTCGCGCGCGGATCACCGTCCGGATAGAGCGGATGATGAAAGCCGGGGATGGTTTCACCTCGCCGCAGACGTTCTTCGATCACCCGTTCTATATCGCCATCGTTGTCCAATTCGTCGAATAGCAGTTCGACAAGGCTCGTCATTCCACCGTGCAAAGGGCCACTCAGTGCAGAAAGCCCCGCATTCAGGCATGCGCCCAGAGAAGCGCCCGTTGAAGCAACAACCCGCACGGCAAATGCTGATGCATTAAGCTCGTGATCTGCCTGAAGGACCAGTGCGCGACGGATAAGATCAGCGCCCAGTTCATCCGTTTGCCAAGCATCTGCGAGAAACAGGTGGGCCGGTTTGGTATTTGGTTGGCTTGAAGTGCAGGCTCCGACGATAGCCCGCAATATAACCGCTGCGCCAGGCCATAGACGTCGATTGTCGCGCCGCCATGTGGTGAGGCGACCCGCTTCAACGAGGGGAAGAAGCGTCTGGCACCGTTCTGTGAGCGGCAGATTGTTTGCAAGGTCAAGAATTGGCCATGGCCAAGGTGGCGGGGTTGCCTTTGCATCGGCAAAGGGGTCAGCGTCACCGCAATTCCATAACAGGCAAGCCACCTCTTCCAAGGTCGCTTTCTCGGAGAGATCAAGAGCGTTGTGACCCCGATAGCACAGGCTGCCTTCCGCGATTTCGGTAATGGCCGATTCCAGAACGGGCAGTCCCCAATCAAGTGCGTTGGCAGCTACCTGTCCCGGCCGCCGTCCCACGGCCTTCCTTTTCTTCAACGCCTCAATGTCATGCGTGCTGTAGAGTTTGCGGCGGGGATCATCGGAAGCAATACTTGTACGGATCAGCCCACGGCTCACATAGGCATAGAGCGTTGCCCGGCTGACACCAAGCTCAGCAGAGGCGCGATCAGCGGTTATAAACTTGTCGGCGTGCTGCATTTTTGATCTCGTATTGATTACATGAATCAAGATTGACCATATATGTGCGCTCCGCCATCCTCAAGCGTATTCGCATCGAACCGAGGAGAATGACATGTCCGCAACCCCCGCTATTATTCGCCAAACTTCGGCTTTTGGCCTTGATGATGTCGTCGCGGCGGAGACCATGCTGAGCCATGTGGACGGACAGGCAGGCGAGCTTGTGATCCGAGGCCATCACCTCGCGGAACTTGCCGACTGGTCTTTCGAGCAGGTGTTGGAATTGCTTTGGCAGGAGCAGATCTCGCCAGTAGTCACTGCACGGGACATTCTCTATCAATTGGGCATGGCACGGCAACGCGTCTTTGAGCTGATGCAACCTTTGCTGCCAGCTCTTTCGCGCCTCTCATCGGTCGAGGCACTGCGTCTTCTCCTGTCGGCGCTGCCAGATAATGAAAAGATGCCACATCACATCATCACTGTTGCTGCTGTCCCGGTTTTCACCGCAGCAATCATTCGCGACAAACAAGGACTCGCCCCAATTGCACCTAATGGCGCACTCGCGCACTCGGCAGATTTCCTGCGGATGCTGTCCGGTGTGCAGCGTTCGCCGGAGAAGGTGAGGGCGCTCGATACTTACATGACCACAGTTGCCGATCACGGGCTGAACGCCTCGACTTTCACCGCCCGTGTGATTGCCTCGACGGGAGCCGGGCTGCTTTCGTCGGTTGTCGGTGCGCTCTGCGCTTTGAAAGGACCTCTCCATGGTGGAGCTCCGGGCCCGGTGCTTGATATGCTGGACGCGATTGGAACCGATGCAAATATCGAGCCTTGGTTGCAGGATGCGCTGGCTCGCGGGGAGCGCCTGATGGGCTTTGGTCATCGTATATATCGTGTTCGTGACCCACGAGCCGACGTGCTGAAGGGGGCTCTGTCTACCCTCAAGGAGGGCTCCGCTCGCATTTCTTTCGCGGGCAAAGTGGAGGAGGCAGCATTGGCCCTCCTGAAGCAAAAGAAGCCGCTTCGCCCTCTGCAAACGAATGTTGAGTTCTATACTGCACTGGTGTTGGAAACTGTGGGTTTTCCGCGTGATAGCTTTACCAATGTCTTCGCTGCTGGCCGTATGGCAGGATGGACCGCGCATGTGCTGGAACAGGAGCGCACGGGACGGTTGATCCGACCGCAATCCCGCTATACGGGGCCGCAGCCACGCTGAAATTTGCCAGATGAGAGGGGATCAGTTCAACTTCGCTGGTGAATCGCGACGAACTGATGCTGTATATAGTCCCCGGCGTTGGCGGGCGGTTCTGTCTTGGAATTCAGCTTGCTATGTAACCAGGGTAAAGCACGTCGAACACCTTCGCTGTCTTCCGGTCAATAACCTCTACAAGTTGGTCGTAACCGGAGCGTGAGATCTGCGACGTAGGCCGAACGGTCGCGCCTGCTCCTTCCAGGACTTGCTGAAACGCCCGGACGCCTCGCTTGGGCTCGCCGTTGAAGGAACCGATTTCGTCCAACAAGTCCTCCTCAACCGTGGTCAACAGGGCGCTGTCGGTCGTCGGTTGTCGGCTATGTTGGTCTGGAAGCATTCTGAAAAGGTCGAACAACAAAAGGAGACCACTATGCAGCCGATCATATTTCAGCATGTCGACCAAGCTACTTTCAGCTTCCCTGGGCGTTGAGCCGCAAGATTGCCAGTATCGAAACACAGAAACGATAAATGCTTCGTCGCTGGTCAGATCAGAAAAGCCAAGCGGGGTGAATTCTTCGGTTTCCATAAATCCAGTCCAATAGAAGATGTATGCTCTCGTTTTTTAGTCGATAAAAGTTGAGTAAGAAACACCAGTTTTATTGAAATTCAGTATCTTGTCATGCGGCCAATGTTGGCGTACTCAAACCCCGGGTCGATTGGAAATATCGTTCAATAGCGGTGCATTTCGGCACCTCAAGCCTCAAGATGTTGGAATTGCGATGAATCTTTATCTGGATTACTTGGCTGAAATCGAAAGCAGAAAAAAACAAGGGCTTGCTCCCAAGCCGATTGACGATGGCAGGCTCACCAGTGAAATCATCGCGCTGATCGAGGACGCTGGCAGCGAGCATCGGAAAGACGCCCTGCATTTCTTCATCTATAATACGCTGCCGGGCACGACGAGTGCGGCTGGCGCCAAGGCTGCATTCCTGAAGAAAATTGTACTGGGCGAAACCGTCGTCCCGGAAATCACGCCCGAATTTGCCCTCGACCTTCTGTCGCACATGAAGGGCGGGCCTTCGGTGGAAGTGCTGCTCGACATCACGCTTGGAGACAACGCCGCGATTGCTGAGAAGGCTGGCGAGATTCTTAAGACTCAGGTCTTCCTCTACGACGCTGACATGTTCCGCCTTCGCGATGCCTATAAGGCAGGCAGTGCCGTCGCCAAGGATGTTCTCGAAAGCTATGCCAAGGCAGAGTTTTTCACAAAGCTCCCGGACGTTGAAGACGAAATCAAGGTCGTAACTTTCATCGCCGCAGAAGGCGATATCTCGACCGACCTTCTTTCCCCGGGCAACCAGGCACATTCGCGCTCCGACCGTCAGCTTCATGGTCAGTGCATGATCACGCCTGAAGCACAGCAGGAAATTGTAGCACTTCAAAAGCAGCATCCCGACAAGCGCGTGATGATGATCGCCGAAAAAGGCACGATGGGCGTCGGCTCGTCGCGCATGTCCGGCGTCAACAACGTGGCACTGTGGACCGGCAAGCAGGCCAGCCCCTATGTGCCATTCGTCAACTTCGCCCCGGTTGTCGCTGGTACCAACGGCATTTCGCCGATCTTCGCAACCACTGTCGACGTGACCGGCGGCATTGGCATCAACCTGAAGAACTGGGTCAAGAAGCTCGATGAGAACGGCAAGCCGATCCTTAACAATGACGGTAACCCGATCCTCGAGCAGAAATTCTCGGTCGAGACCGGAACGGTGCTGAAGATCGACGCCAAGAACAAGAAGCTGCGTGATGAAGCTGGCAACGAGCTGGTCGATGTCGCTTCCTCGTTCACACCGCAGAAGATGGAATTCATGAAGGCGGGCAGCTCTTACGCTATCGTCTTCGGCAAGAAGCTGCAGACTTTCGCAGCCCAGACGCTTGGTGTCGAGGCGACGCCGGTTTTTGCTCCGAACAAGGAACTCTCGATTGAAGGTCAGGGTCTGACGGCTGTCGAGAAGATCTTCAATCGCAACGCCGTTGGCGTAACGCCTGGCAAGGTGTTGCATGCCGGTTCCGACGTGCGCGTGACGGTCAACATCGTCGGTTCGCAGGACACGACCGGTCTTATGACTGCGCAAGAACTTGAGGCGATGGCGGCTACCACCATTTCGCCACTTGTGGATGGCGCTTATCAGTCGGGCTGTCACACGGCGTCGGTCTGGGACAAGAAGGCTCAGGTCAACATTCCGAAGCTGATGTCTTTCATGAACAATTTCGGCGTCATCACTGCACGTGACCCGAAGGGCGTCTATCATTCAATGACGGACGTCATCCACAAGGTGCTGAACGACATCACCGTGGACGACTGGGCCATCATCATCGGCGGTGACAGCCATACCCGCATGTCCAAGGGTGTTGCCTTTGGCGCGGACTCGGGCACCGTGGCTCTGGCGCTCGCCACCGGCGAAGCGACCATGCCGATCCCGCAGTCGGTCAAGGTCACCTTCAAGGGCACGATGCAGCCCTATATGGATTTCCGCGACGTGGTCCATGCCACGCAGGCTCAGATGCTCAAGCAGCACGGCGACAACGTCTTCCAGGGCCGCATTATCGAAGTGCATATCGGCACGCTGCATGCCGATCAGGCCTTCACCTTCACTGACTGGACGGCCGAGATGAAGGCCAAGGCGTCGATCTGTATCTCCGAAGATGAGACGCTGATCGAGTCGTTGGAAATCGCCAAGTCGCGTATCCAGATCATGATCGACAAGGGTATGGACAATGCTGCCCGCACGCTGCAAGGCCTGATCGACAAGGCGGATGCCCGCATCGCGGAAATCCGTTCGGGAGAAAAGCCAGCCTTGAAGCCAGACGATAATGCGAAATATTTTGCAGAGGTCGTCGTCGATCTGGACCTGATTGACGAACCGATGATCGCCGACCCGGACGTCAATAATGCCGACGTCTCGCGCCGCTATACCCATGATACGATCCGTCCGGTTTCCTATTATGGCGGCACCAAGAAGGTGGACCTCGGCTTCGTTGGCTCGTGCATGGTTCACAAGGGCGACATCAAGATCGTTGCCCAGATGCTGAAGAACCTCGAAAAAGAACAGGGCAAGGTTGAGTTCAAGGCACCGCTCGTGGTTGCTGCGCCGACCTACAACATCATCGACGAACTGAAGGCCGAAGGTGATTGGGAAATACTGCAGAAGTATTCGGGCTTCGAATTCGACGATCTGAAGCCGAAAACCGCAAACCGCACCGAATACGAGAACATTCTCTATCTCGAGCGTCCGGGCTGCAACCTCTGCATGGGTAATCAGGAAAAGGCCGAGAAGGGCGACACGGTTCTCGCGACCTCAACCCGCCTGTTCCAGGGTCGCGTCGTTGAAGACACTGCGGAAAAGAAGGGTGAATCGCTTCTCGCCTCCACACCGCTGGTAGTACTGTCGGCGATCCTCGGCCGTACGCCTAGTGTGGAAGAATATCGTTCCGCCGTTGAGGGAATAAATCTGACAAAATTCGCCCCGCCCAAGGCTACATTGATCGACTCGTTGTCGGTCCATTACTAAGGGCCGACTTCAGCCTGGACATCCATACAAGCAAATGCGAGCAAGTGTGGTGTCCAAGCTGGAAGGATCAGCATTGGTACACTATTTATTGTAACCAATGCGCGCGCAAGAAAGGCATGGCTGGTTTGTACTCAAGCAGCCATGTCACGAAACAAACTCAGGGGCGGGTTTGCGAACCTGCAATCGTCATCCTGATACACTACGAGCAATTTGACGCCTCAGATCAGATGGGCTGACGCCGTAAAAATTGCGAAACACCCTGCTGAAATAAGCGGGATCGTCGAAGCCGACACCATAAGCAATTTTCGCGATGGCGGATGCGTCGCCATGCAATATCGCAGACCGTGCCATATCAAGTCTGCGTTCAAGCAGATAGCGAGAGAATGTCGTGTTCTCTCTTTTAAATAGCTTCTGGATAGCACGGGGAGTTATCCCCTCTGCCTGGGCCAGCTCCATTATCGAGAAGCCGGCATCTATGATCCGGGCGTCAATTCGGCCTTTTATAGCCCCCATTCGTCCGGTCAGAGCCTGTTGTGTATTTCCCGCCTTCAAGTTTGCAATCAGTATTGGTAGCAATCCATAAAAGTGATTGACCATAGTCTCGGCATCACTTTCCGTCTGATAGTCTTGCTGCAACAGATAACCTGCATAGGTTACCAGTAATTGAAAAGGTAAATAGGTAATTGGAAGTGGCTGCCAATATAAACCGGAGACGTCTGCTTTGATTTGGGTGATAGCCGCCGATGGCAGATAGGCGCAATCCAAGCGTCCGCCGTCCGTGAGGATCAGCGACAGCGGCACATCTGATGGTATAAAAATGGCCTCGCCTTTAGCGAGATCAAGCCGGATCTGTCCCTGCTCGACTTGTACCGAGCCACTCATTGCACGCAAAATCAGGATGCCCGAATCTCGGGAACCGGCCGCCGACAGACGTGTGCGGATCAGTGGAAAATAGATCGTGGTCAGCGACAGCAATGCATGATTCCAAAACAGACCGCGTACATTTGACAGGTCACCTTGCGCTGGCAATACCGATGGCATCCCCATCATGTCCCGCAGTATCTTGAGGCAGGGTTTCAACCCGTCAGTCGCCCTTGAAGCCGTACTGCCAAATTTCACCGGTCTAACGCTTCCCATCTTATTCAATGCAAAAGCCCTTCAAGGTTCGCTTCAATCCATTCCCGGTTCGCTCTTCTCCAAGCTATCTGTCTTTTAATGAATTAAACATGATGAGAATAGTCGTGTTTAGAAAATACTGGATAACTGACGGATATCGTATTGCTCATGTCCTTGGAGAAATTCATGCACAACAAATATCTCGGTCTTTCGGTCGCTGCCCTGATGGCGACCGGCAGCGTCACTACGCAAGCACTGGCGCAGAACGCGACTGAAGTGGAGACCGAGACAAGTAAAGGAACGGTTCTGAATGCCATCACGATCACCGGCAGTCGTGGTGGGCAGCAAATTTCGGAGACAGCACGCACCGTCTATGTCATCGATGCACAGCAAATTCAGATGCGCGCACGTTCAGGCGAAACCATTCAGCAGATTTTGGCGCAGGAAATACCGAGTTTTGATCCGGTGAGCCAAGGGGCACGTACCTCGTATGGGCAGAACCTACGCGGACGCACCGCTTTGGCGCTGATCGACGGAATATCGATGAATTCTGCTCGTGGGCTGAGCCGCCAGTTTGACTCTATAGACCCATTCAACATTGAGCGAATTGAAGTTCTTTCTGGAGCGACCTCGCTCTATGGCGGCAATGCGACCGGGGGCATCATCAATATCATCACCAAGAAAGGCAAGGATGCGCCGGAGGGTTTGCATAGCGAAGTGACAGCTGGCATAGAAAGCGGCTTCCGCGCCAGCAACGACTTGGATCGTAACGGCGCTGCAGCCGTCACCTATAATAGTGAGACATGGGATGCTCGACTGTCGCTGGCGGGTAATCGCAGCGGCGCGTTTTATGACGCAGATGGCACCATGGTTGTGCCGGACATCACCCAGACGTCGACCGCTTTTAACCGGCGCATCGATCTTATGGGCAGCGCAGGTTTCCAGTTCGACCCGGATAGGCGGTTGGAGTTAAGCGGACAGTTCTTCAATTCAGAGCAGAAATCTGATTATAGCGTCTACTTCGGACAATTTCTCGCGGGGCTGCGGAATCCAAGTCTTATCGAAACACGCGACGGCTATAATTCGGACTTCAATCCGCGCACCCGCCGCGCCATGTTTAACGCAACCTACACCGATAATGACTTCTTTGGACAGCAATTGCTTTTGCAAGGCTTCTATCGCAGCGAGAAGATCAATTTCCATCCGTTCCCAAGTTCAACCTACTTTTATGGCAGCGCGCAGGACACGGATTATTACGGCATAAAGGCCGCGCTTATCTCCGAACCGCTTGACGGGTTGCGCATTACCTACGGTGTTGATGCTGACAGGGATTCGCTTTCTTCAAACCAACATATTTTCGATATGGGCAAAGCTCTTCAGAGCGGCGCGATGGATTTCCAGACCGCAGGCGTCACAGGTCTGTATCCAAAGATCGACGTTACCACGTTTGCTGGCTTCGCAGAGGCTTCCTATGAAGCAACCGATCGCCTTACCTTCAATGGCGGCGTGCGCTATCAGTACACCAAAACGGAAATCGGAGATTTTGTTGGTGCAGCCCAACAGATCGCTATTCTCAATGGGGCGGCGACCTCTGCCGATTCGATTCCCGGTGGCTCGGTCGATTACGACGCTTTCCTGTTCAACGCTGGCGCAACTTACAGTCTGACAGACATACAGCAGGTCTATGCAAACTTCAGCCAAGGCTTTGAGCTGCCCGATCCGGCAAAATATTACGGTTATGGCGCCTACTCACTGTCAGGTGGTCATTACGCGCTGCTCGGTGGTGTGAATGTGGCAAACTCGGCATTGGAAGCCATCAAGACCAATTCATTCGAGATCGGCTATCGTCTTGATGACGGCACCTATAACCTGGAAACCGCGGGTTTCTACTCCACTTCCGACCGTTCCATTGTGCTCAATCGCACGACCCTTGCCGTCGAACTCGAGGACAACGAACGTCGGGTTTATGGCATCGAAGGCAAGGCGGGCATGAAACTCGATCGTGGCTTCGATATCGGTATTCTGGGCCAATGGATACGCACTGAAGTCGATCAGGACGGCGATTGGGTCAAGGATACTATCGGTTCCGCCAGTGTTTCCAAGCTTGGCGGCCATATTGGCTGGGGCAATGAAACATTGAATCTGCGCTTCCAGGGCCAGCATGTTTTCGACCTTGGTGACAACTCCGGCTACAAGATCGAAGGCTACACGCTGTTTGACCTTATTGGCTCTTATCACGTCGAGAAAGCCGACATGACTGTGAATTTCGGTGTGCACAACCTGTTCAACAAGCAATACAACACCGTGTGGGGATCGCGAGCCAAGGCGCTTTATGGTGCACTCGCGCCTGAAGAAATCTTCGACTACAAGGGCCGCGGCAGGACCTTCGCCCTCGCTGTGAGCAAAACCTTCTGATGAGCGCACAACAAAACGAGCTATCGACACAGAAAATAGGCATAAACGCACGGCTTTATACTGTTCTTGGGGGGCTCTATCTCGCGCAGGGCATCCCGACCTATCTTCTATTGGTCGCCTTGCCTCCCCTGATGCGCGAAAGCGGTGCCTCGCGCACGGCTATCGGGCTTTTTTATCTTCTGATGATTCCACTGATTGCAAAATTTGCGATTGCACCATTGGTGGATCGTTATCCCCTCATCGCAAGTTGGGGGCATCGGCGAAGCTGGGTAATTGTCACCCAACTTCTCGTCTCATTGGGCATTACTTGTATGGCGTTTACAGAGCCGCAGCAGGCGGGGGCACTCTTTGCAATCTGCCTTTGCATAACGCTTCTGTCTTCTTTGCAGGACATTGCTACCGATGGCTATGCTGTCCGTCATCTCAATGACAAGACGCGTGCCACTGGCAATGCAATCCAGGCCGGTGCAGTTGCACTTGGTGTGATCGTGGGTGGCACGCTGGCGCTGGTGCTCTTCCACAAGATCGGTTGGCGTCCCACGATTTTCATCGTCGCCGCCCTTTCGCTTCTGCCACTTCTGGCCGGGTTATGGATGGACGAAGCAAGTGAGCAGAAGCAGCACCGGGAAAAGCCACGCGCCAGCCTGAAGCGGTTTTTCCAGCAACCGAACGCCTGGCTCATCCTGTGCTTTGCTCTGACCTATCGAGCGAGCGAAGGCATGGTAAGGGGGATGGAAGGCAGCTATCTCGTGGATATCGGGCTGCCGCTATCATGGATCGGCTATCTTTCCGGGGCTGCCGCTGCGGGTGCCGGCCTGATCGGAGCAGTTCTGGCCGCACTGCTGATCCGCCGGACCGGGCTTTTCTCTGCGCTCATTCTGCTTGGATTATTGCGCAGTCTTTGCTTCCTCGCGTTCAGTTTCAATGCTGCCGAAATATGGCCGGGGATCACGATTGCTATGACGGTGTCAGCCGTCCAGACCTTCTTGCGCTATATGGAACTGGTCGCGATCTACTCACTGTTCATGAAAGCATCGTCTTCCGATCAGCCCGGCACGGACTTCACGATCCTTGCTTGTGCCGAACTGCTGATTTATCTCGTTGGTTCTTCGGTCGCCGGCTACCTTGCCGATAAATTTGGCTATGTCGAACTTTTCACGTTGGCAACAGTGCTCTCTGTACTCGGGATCGCTTTGACATTCTATATTTTGCGAAGATTGCGGGGCAATGGACTTTCCCTGTAATTGTGGCTGGGTTGCAAAAACTTGTTTAGCAGAGAACGCAGCCCACCTGCAGACGTAATTATGCTGCGAGCACTGAGAATTGTTGTTCGAGAGAAAGCGGTATTGCGATCAATGGCACGATAGAGATACACCCACTCGCCTTTAACCTTAAAACATTCTCGGGCTACTTATACAATTGGATTTGAACGCGGTTACACTGTGATATCAGCAGGGACCAAAAGGTGGCTTTCTTTTCGAGTGCATGTTCACTCTTCATGGAGACGATAAGCATCGCGCCCTGCTGCCTTGGCGGCGTACAAAGCGTTATCCGCCAGAGTGAAAATTTCGGTATCAGTTTCGTCGATGAGAAGCGCAGAACCTATTGAACCGGTGATGGAGATGCTATCCCCGTTGAATTCCACGGGCATTCTGAATTCGGACAGCAACTTTTCAGACAGGCGGACAACGTCGTCCGGACAGGTGATCCCGGGTGCCAAAATTGCAAATTCATCCCCTCCAATGCGCGCTACGATATCCGATTCACGGCAAGTTTTCTTAATGCGGACGGCCATTTGCATGATGCATCTGTCACCTGCTAAATGACCGAGCCGATCATTAATATCCTTGAACCCATCCAGATCAATCAGAAGCAGGCATGCCTTGATGCCCCCTCGGTTCGGTGCCAAGCACAACTCTTCCAGCATCTGGTTGAATCTATACTTATTCACCAAACCTGTCAGCTTATCATGTTCCGCATCGTGGATGGCACGATCAAACATCAGCTTTTGTGCAGTAATGTCCTGTTTCATGCCAAAAAGCCTTACAGGAACACCATTCTCGCATTCCACGGAAGCAGTCAGGCGTACCCACTTGTGCTCGCCGGTCGAAAGCACAATTTCAGCATCCAATGAAAAGCCACTGCGATCATTGATTGCCTGTGTCCTTCTGAGCTCCAGTTCTTGGCGCGATGCTTCGGTATAGAGCGCTAGCGTGTTTTCTCTTGTTAATGGACTACCACGTTGCAAGCCAAAAATATCATACACAAAATCGGTCCAATGCAGTCGCTGGTCGGGAAGAGTGCATTGCCATATTCCAACCTTGGCCACTCTGGCGGATTGTTCGAAAATCAGGCGCATATCCTGCACGGCAAGCGACTGCTCAACAAGAATCTTCTCTTGCGCTTTGATCTGGTCGTTTAACCGCGATATTTCTTCCAACAGATGTTTGTTTTCTGTCTCAGAGCTGAGCTCATCGCAAGTACCGTCGATGTTGTCCATTTATCCTCGTTGGCGAACTGTATTGATGATGCGCTAAGCGTTTTTTCTTCGATTCTAGCTAATATCTAAGTCTGAATTTTCAAATATGCAATTTTCCAAAACACAAATTTATCAGATATTTAATATAGTAGTATCAATATAATTTCTGCTGCACTTAATTTATTTTACTTTATACCAACGTAATTAAAGGGGTAATTATAGAAATAACACGATAGATATAAGAATGATGGAAATGATGTGGGTGTATTTATAAATAATGCTACCTCATGCGGAAGGGCGGAGGTAGCGTTAACGACCTATGCAACTGCACGCGATGAGAGATATCTGAACTGTACAACACCGAAGTTCGGATTACTGGGCAATCGATCAGATGGCTCAAACACCATCACGTTGTTCTGGGTGGCTTTTGTGGTGTAGACTGGTTAGCAAAATAGACACGGCCCGTTTGCCCATTGTGACAACAAGCTTGATGTTGATTTCCCTTTCATTGACTAATGCTACGTTCCTTTTCAGAAGCCTTTGCTTCTAACTTCTTTCTGTCTGAGCCAAGAACTCTCGAGCGGCGCATCCAAACTTCAGCATGGCCTCTACCATACCGATACCAACAGATTATCAATTCTATTCAGCAGGCTGTGGGCAGTATGATGAGTATCAGAGCGGGGACGTCCTCATCAGAAGTAAACATTGAGCTTGCGTTGAATGGCTTCGGGAGACCAGTGGCACACGCCCATGTCCTGCCAAAGGTCAAGTCGTTCCGTAGGGGAGGAGAAGTTGGCAGGTTATTCCAGAAAAGAAGCCCATCCGTAGTCAGTGGTTTCAGATCGAACATTTTTCGTGCTGTCATCAAAATGTCCTGCTTGATCCTGTAGCCAACATACTCGACACTGCTTTCAACCTGATCTGACACATAATACGTGGTGAACATCTGTGAAGATAATCCTCTCCCCCGAACTGACCATCTGCGGCATCGAAGAGCTGGCAACACATAGCGACAAGAACGTTACGCATGTTCTTTCAATCATTGATCCAGAGCGGTCCGAGCTTACGGAGTTTTCGGGCTATACCGATCATGCTCGCACGACGCTACGGTTCCATGACATCATTGCTGATCTGGACGGACAAATTCTTCCTACAGAAAGACACACGGAAGCAATTTTGAATTTCGGCCAATCGTTCCAGACCCGTGAAGACAATGATGCGCCGGGGCACATCCTTGTGCATTGCCATATGGGTGTTTCGCGATCTACGGCGGCTATGATGACCCTTTTGGCGCAAGCCAATCCAGATGAACCGGCAGAGACACTCTTCCAGCGGTTGGTGGCTATCCGTCCTCAGGCATGGCCAAATTCCCGCATGATCGCTTTCGCAGACGAACAGCTTGGTCGCAATGGCGAACTCAATCGTCAACTCGGCTTTCACTATGGGCGTCAGCTCAATAGTCGGCCTGAGATAAAGGACTGGATGACTTCACTCGGTCGTCGAGCGGAAGTGGACATGGCCGTCTATGGCTGACGGGGAATGATCAGGGTGGTCAGCGGGGCCATGTCCGATTGACAATAAGTCATAATGACATCATGATGTCGTTATGACGATAGAGACCAGCTCCGCCCCCCTTTACGCTAAGGTCGAGGCCACTTTGGCTTCGGAAATTGCATCAGCACTATTGCCTTTCGGGTCGCAACTCCCGCCGGAAGATGATTTGACGGTGAGGTTTGGTGTCAGCCGGACGACCGTTCGGAAAGCCGTTGAGAATTTGGTTGCGCGCGGACTGCTTGAGATTAGGCGCGGAAAGGGTACTTTCGTTACCGAGCCCAAAATCAGGCAGGAATTGACCGAGTTAAGCGGCTTTGTGGAAGACATGATTGCGTTGGGTCGCAATCCAACTGCGAAGCTTTTGGATAAACGGCTTGTGCCCGCCAGCGACGTGGTCGCTAAACATTTGAATCTTCCGCAGGGGGCACAGGTCTACCGCATTGAGCGCGTGCGTTTGGCTGATGGCATCGCCATGTCTTTCGACGAAACCTATCTGCCCATGGATATTGGCGAGAAGATCGTGAGTAACGATCTGGAGGCTGAGCCAATTTTCTCTTTGCTCGAAAACAAGTATGGCCTCCCGCTCATTGAAGCGGAGTATCAGCTTGAGGCCGCAACAGCTGATGATCGCGTGGCTCAAGCCTTGGGGATTGCACCCACCAGTCCGGTATTCCTTATCGAGCGAACGTCTTACTGTGAAGGGCCGAGGCCAATTGATTATGAGAAGCTCTATTATCGGGGCGATCTGATCAAATTCAGCACGCGCTTGTTGCGC
Organism: Ochrobactrum sp. RH2CCR150; assembly: GCA_014138095.1. GTDB lineage: Bacteria > Pseudomonadota > Alphaproteobacteria > Rhizobiales > Rhizobiaceae > Brucella > Brucella gambitense. Next base: position 27,683 of record JACGXE010000014.1, on the reverse strand, counting down.
CGTCCGGGGCAGACTCGGTGACAAGCACATTCGAAGTTGGGGCTATCAGTGCTTTCTGGCTGTTTGTTGGCGCCTTCGGTGCGAGCGCACTTGGTGGCGTTCTGGGTATGGCAAGCGGCATTTTTATTGTGCCGATTCTTACATTTGCTTTCGGTATCGATATTCATGCGGCGATCGCTGCGAGTCTCGTGTCAGTGATCGCATGTTCCTGCGGCAGTGCGGCGCCGCTCCTGAAAAAGCGGCTGACCAATATTCGATTGGCCGTCGTTCTTGAGACAGCAACAACGCTGGGCGCTCTGACCGGCATTTTCCTTATTGGGATTGTTGCAACCGCTTATCTCTACTTGCTATTTGCAGCAATTCTCGCGGTGTCTGCGCAACAAATGCTTGCGCGTCGAAGCGAAGCACCTCAAACGAGCACGCCTGCCTCTCAAAACTGGGCGACGACGCTACGTTTACATTCGACAATTTTGGATGAGGCAAGCGGCGCGGCCACGTCGTATCATGTCGGCTCGGTGCCGCTCGGCTTGTCATTGATGTATGGGGCGGGTCTGGTTTCGGCGCTACTGGGGATTGGCAGTGGAGTTCTGAAAATTCCGGCAATGGATACCGCACTTCGGCTTCCACTCAAGGTGTCGTCTGCGACGTCAAACTTTATGATCGGCGTAACTGCCGCCGCAAGCGCCGGTGCGTACTTCATGCGCGGCGACATAGATACAGCCATCGCCGGTCCAGTCGCGCTTGGTTCAGTCATTGGGTCGATTGCGGGTGCTCGGATGCTGGTGGGTTTGCCCAGCGAAAAACTCCGCATCTTCTTCGTAATGGTGCTTGTGCTGCTCGCTGTCGTAATGGCGATGAGCGGTTTCGGTCTGTACCTGAAAACGTGATCGGAACAAAGAGTTTGAGAGAACAGAAAAATTTGATTGAGAGCCTTGAGCAGAAGATTGCCAGGTTGTTGCACTATGGAACGGCAGTTGCTTCATTCGTCATTGCGATCGGGTTGGTCACTCAGTGGTTGAGCTCTTTGGGTATGGCAACCGCTGTCCTTAGTGGAGGCAATTTGATAAAAGCGGGTGTCATAGTGTTCATCTTGCTGCCTGTCTTTCGTGTAGCTCTTATGTTGATCGAGTTCGCGCGTGCGCGCGATGTCGTCTATGCCACGATCTCTGGGGTGGTCCTTGTGATCATTGGTGTGGGATTTGCTGTGGGCTTATGAAGCCGAACTCTCCACAAATATTAATGCGGCGCAGCATTGCGAACTGAAGCGCCCACGCGTTTCTGATTGGCGATTGGAGCAGTCAATCACCCGCCACTATTGGCCGCTTATTGCCGCTCGTTTCCTGAACCGTCATTAAGCAAGATGACAATCGTGTTGAAGTGTTATTGGGTCGCGGATAGTGGTTCCCGCCCGAGCCATTCCGGGTCTATTTCCGGTAGCGGAATCGCGTCGAGCAGAGCGCGCGTATAGGCTGACTTCGGATTGGCGAAGACCTCCTCGCAAGCCCCCGCTTCGACTACCTTTCCGAACCGAAGCACATAGACGCGGTCGCAGATCGCCCGGATGACACTGAGATCATGACTGATGAACGCCATGGACAGACCCATATCGCGCGACAGGTCCTTCAGCAGGTTGAGAACCTGCGCTTGTGTCGAGACGTCGAGACCTGAGACAATCTCGTCGGCTAAAACGAAGTCTGGTTCGAGAAGAGCGGCGCGGGCGATACCCACCCGCTGACGTTGACCGCCAGACAGTTCGTGGGCGTTTCGACCGAGTACAGCCTTGGGCAGGGTAAAGCGGTCGAGAATCTTGAGAACCTTCGCCTCGGCCTCAGTCGCGTTGGGAGCCAAACCGTGCAGTAGCATTGGCTCGATCAGAATACGACGAATGGAATGGCGCGGATTGAGCGACGCCATCGGATCCTGGAAGATCATTTGCATGCGCCGGCGCAGCGGTCGCATCCTGTCATCGGGTAGACGAGTGATATCTTGTCCGTCGAACCGGATTTCGCCAGCAGAGGTATCGACGAGGCGCAGCAGCGCCCGGCCAAGCGTGGTCTTTCCCGAGCCGGATTCGCCGACGATGCCGATTGTCTCGCCGCGTTCGATGTCGATGTCGACACCATGCAGCACCTTGTGGCCAGCAGACTTGGTGAAAAGTCCGCCCGCACCGTAGGCGACCTGAATGCCGCGAGCCGTGAGAAGCATGTTACTCATCAAGTTGTTCCGATCTCGGTGCGCAGTTGCTCGAACACCAATTGCGGCACCGGTTCCAGACCGGCGTCGGGCCTGTCGTAGCGAGGGCCAGCTGCCATCAGGGCTTTCGTGTAAATGTGTTTGGGTCGTTGCAGGACTTCGGCAGTGCTGCCTTGCTCGATTACCTTACCGGAGTAGAGCAGCGTTACGCTGTCGCAAATTTGGGCGACGACGCCGAGATCATGCGTCACGAATATTACACCCGTGCCATGAGCACGCTGCATGCTGCGAATAAGGCGCAAGATTTGTTTTTGCACGGTAACGTCTAGCGCGGTCGTCGGCTCGTCGGCAATCACGAGCTTGGGTTCGAGCGCAAAGGCCGAGGCAATCAGTACACGCTGGCGCATGCCGCCTGATAATTCATGCGGATACGCACGCAAAACGCGTTCGGGATCGCGGATATGCACTTCCTCCATCAAGGTCAGTGCGCGTTCACGCGCGGCCTTGCTCGACAGGCCACGCTTGAGGCGCAGGCCATCAGTCAGTTGTGCTTCGATGCGACGGCCCGGATTGAGTGCCGTCTGGGGATCCTGCGGGATCAACGAGATCTCGCTACCCATGATCTGGCGCAATTGCGGTGCAGGCATGGTCAGCAGGTCGTGGCCTTCAAAATTGATGGAACCGCCGGTGACGCGGACAGTGCGCGGCAGGATGCCAAGGAGTGCTTTGGCGATGGTTGATTTACCAGCACCGCTCTCACCGACAAGGCCGCGCACTTCGCCACGCTCTAGCGTTAAGGCGACGTCGCGAAGCACGAGTGCGCCACCGTCCCGATCCGAGACCGCTGACAGATTATTGATGGAGAGAAGAGGTGCTGTCATCGGCGCATCATCGGGTCAAGGGCGCGGCGCAGGCCGTCGCCAAGTTGATTAAAGGCAAGAACGGTCAGGAACAGCATTATGAGAGGCGTCACCAGCACCCACCATCCCTGATAGATGATCTGTCGGCCCTGCGCGATCATACCGCCCCAAGTCGGTGTGTCTGAGGAGACCGAAAGACCGACGAAGGAAAGAATGGCTTCGACGATCACGGCAATACCCATTTCCAGACTGACGAGCGCGATCAGAACCGGGCCTACATTCGGCAGAATCTGGCCAATCAGAATCTTGAAGCGAGAGAAGCCGAGAACCTTCGCTGCCGTCACGTAGTCCATTTGCGCCTGCGCCATGGTTTCTGAACGGACGACGCGACAAAACCGTGTCCAGTCGATGATAACGATGGCTGCAATAACGGAAGGCACGCCCGCGCCAAAGACTGCGACCAGCAGGATCGATAGCAGCACCGGCGGGAAGGCCATCCAGATGTCGACAAGGCGCGAGATAATGGCGTCCACCCAGCCGCGATACCAGCCTGCAAGCAGTCCAAGAGCTGTGCCTACGAATGCCGCAAGACCTGCGGCGATGAAGGCGACAAGCAGGGCGATGCGCGTCCCGTAGATCAGGCGCGAAAGCACGTCGCGACCGAGATCGTCGGTGCCGAACCAGTAGCCGGGTTCGGTGCCAGTATAACCTACGGGAGGCAGTGTACCGAGCATCAGGTCCTGTTCGAGCGGGTCTTTTGGCGCGAGCCAAGGCGCAAAGATGGCGACCAGTATCAAAAAGAGAATAAAGCCCCCGCCGAGGATCACTTTGGGTTCGGAAAGCGCTGCGCGCAGTGACTTAGCCATGGCGCAGCCTCGGATTGAATGCGGCGACGAGTGCGTCGACCAGGACATTGATAATGATGAACAGCGCGCCGAAGACGAGCACAAGCCCCTGAATGAGCGGCAGGTCGCGGTTGATGACGGCATCGATGGCCATATTGCCGATGCCGGGATAGGCGAAGATACGCTCAACGATGACGGTGCCGCCGATCAGAAAGGTGAACTGCACTCCGGTCAGCGCGATGGTCGGGCCAACGGCATTGCGCAGCGCTTCCTGCAGCACCAGTCGCAGCGAGGACATGCCTTTTAGCTTTGCGAGCAGGATATAGTCCTGCACCATGGCTTCGAGCAGCGCTTCCTTCAGCACACGAGCGATAATCGCCGCGAGTGGCAACCCGAGCGCCAGAACCGGCATGGTCATATGGGCGGCGATGTCGGCGAACTGAGTAAAGCGTAGCCGCAGCAAGCTCTCAAACAGATAGAAGGAGGTTGTGAAATCACTCTGCACGCTTGGATCGATGCGCCCGGACAAAGGCAATACAGGGAAGAACACACCGAGCAACAACACAAGCGCCAGTGCCCAGACGAAGTCGGGCACGGCCAGCACTACACCGTTGACCGTATCGATGACAGGTTCGGCTGGCGTGCGGCGCACAAGGGTGCCGACAACGGCGACGGTGGTGCCGAGCAATATTGCGAACAGTAGCGCGACGAATGCCAGCTCGAGGGTTGCCGGCAGACGTTCGGCCAGCAGCTCCAGAACATTGCGGCGCAGCGAAATAGATGTGCCGAAATCACCTGAAAGCAATGATTTTAGCCAGATACTAAACTGGCTGAAGATGCTGCCATCCAGCCCATAGTTTGCGCGAAGCTGTGCGATCTGTTCGGGGGTAGCACCCGGAGAAATCATCATGGCGATAGGGTCGCCGGGAACGATGCGCAGCAGAACAAAAACCACAACTGCGACCCCGAAGAGGGTCACTGCCGCGAGAACCAGACGGTTCAGGATTGAAAGACCAAGCATTTGCATGGGTATGAAGCCTCACGCAGGCAGACGAAGATGCTATGCGAGTGTGCCCGGCTGAAGATGCCGGACACAAATCAAGCAGTGGGAAGCTGGCGGACCTGGTGCCCGGCCAATGTGCAATCAAGCCTTCGATATGAGGGTCGGTTGCAGCGCACCCGAAACATTCGGAATAGCCTTCAGCGTCGACTTGTAGATGATCGGCTGTGCGTATTGCAGCAATGGCAGCACGTAACCCTGCTCCGCAATATACTTGCAGACAGCTTTCCATCCGGCGATGCGTTTGGCCTCGTCTTTCTCGCCCCATAGCGGCGCGATCATGTTATCGAGGTCATCGGTGTTCCACACCGAATGCGGCGATGGGCCAAACATGGCAAATCCTGTTGAGGTGGTCGGATCACCAATCGCATTACCCCAGTTATAGAAGGCAGCTGGCGCGAGTTGGTCGGCAGCGCGCAACTCATAATGCTTGGCGATCTCGTAGACCTCGATTTCGGCTTCAATACCGACCTTGCGCCACATGCCCACGATGGCCTGAACCATTTCGTAGTCTTTTGGCTTCAATCCGCGTGTGGTCTGGATCTTGAACTTGACTGGCTTTTCGGTGGAATAGCCGGAATCGGCCAGCAGCTTCTTGGCGAGCACGGGATCGTATGGAACCTTGATAGACGGATCGTAAGCCGAATATTCCGGCGCTTCGAGCGTATCGATCGGTACGCCATATCCACGCAGCAGGCGCGTGACGATGGCTTGCTTGTCGATAGCGTGACAGGCAGCCAGGCGCACATTCTTGTCGTTCATTACCTCGATATTGTTGATGAAGATCATGCCAATATCGGAGATCGGGGTCGCAACGCCTGCCAGACCTGCCTTTTCCTTCAGACGGTCGAACTCCTCATAGGGGATTTCCAGAGTGACATCGGATGAGCCGGATTCGATTTCGGCAACCCGGCTTGTGCCATCGGGCACAAACTTGAAGATGACTGTTTCGAAAGCCGGCTTGCCACCCCAATAGTTGGGATTGGCCTTGAGGCGGAGGAAGGCGTTGCCTTCGTAGGCGTCAACCATGTAAGGGCCGGTACCAATTGGCTTCTTTTCAAAACCTTCCGCACCGACCTTTTCGTAATAGGCTTTGGGCAGGATGTAACCCGTGAGGAAAGCCATCCACATGAAATAGGTGGGTTCGAAGCGCAGCACGTCGCCGGTGATTTTGTTGCCTTCGATCTTGTAGTTACCAGCGGTCGACCAGACGAACTGAATCGGGTTGCCGGTCTTGTCGTTGGCGGCGCGCTCCAGCGCCCAGACCACATCTTCCGGGGTGAACGGCGAACCGTCATGCCAGGTCACGCCTTCGCGGACATCCATCCAGACCTTGGTCTTGTCGTCATTCCAGCCCCATGCGGTCAGTAGGCCCGGGACAAATTTGAGGTCGGGATCCTGGCCGATATACTGGTCGAAGATCGAGCGGTAAATTGCCTGGATGGTCGGATTGACCGCCGACGGACCGACGGTCGGGTCGAAGGACGGGAGATTGACGTTGAAAGCGATGGTAAGCGTGTCGGCTTCCGCTGCCTGCACTGGCACACGTCCGGCCAGTATGCTTGAAAAAAAGGCAGCAGCGCCCATACCCAGCGTCTGACGACGGGTGAATTCAGTCATGATTTGCTCCGCGTTCCCCTGATCCCCGGCTTTTTTGAGTGTTCCCCCACTCGCCAAGGTATTTATTGTTCGGAATACTTTAATCTTAAAATAGCGCCGATGGGCTGGCAAGCGAATTGTACATTCTGACAGCAATTTTAAGGCAAACTATATGCTTATGCATATTGTTTCTCTGCCTGCTTCGCTCCTAGATCATTGAGAGTGTTGGCTCCAAGTGCCGATACTCGCAGTTTCACGAATATGCAGACAAAGAAATATGATTCTGCATGCGTTCGATGGGGCGGGCGTATGTGCCCCACACGCCAACTCGCCATCAGCCACATTATTTCCTATTTCAGCGAGGACGCGAGCAGCATGCCGGAGCCGCCACCCAATCCCGGCCCCGGATGGGTCGATGCACCGATATGATAAAGGCCGGGCACGTGGGTGCGGTAGTTGACCGACGACTTGAATGGACGCCAGATGAAAAATTGATCGACGCCGCAAAACCCGCCATAGGGGTCGCCACCAACGAGGTTCATATTCATCGCTTCAAGGTCGGCTGGCGAATAAGACTTACGGGCGATAATGGTCTCGGAAAAACTCTCGATGTGTTGGGCGAGGATACGCTCAACGCGGTCGGCATATTGTTCGCGCAATTCGTCGGTCCAGCACCCATTGGCAGGCGTGGCGAGTTCTCCCGCAGCATCGCCTTCGATGTGTCGCGGGGCTTCCGGCAATTGCAGCCAGAGGATTGCCTGACCTTCCGGCGCGCGCGACGGGTCAAGCGCGGTCGGCTGGCCGACGCAGATGGTTGGTACCGCTGGCAACATGCCACGGTCACACTCATTGGCTGCGCGGGATACGCCATTGAGACCGGGTGTAAGGTGCAAGAGCGCCACTTTCGACAGGTCTTCGCCGCCCTTCCAGCGTGGGGGAGACTTCAGCGCATAGTGAATCTGCATGTTGCCTTTGCCATAGCGATAGGCTTGCAGTCCTTCCGCAACGGCTGAGGGCAATGGCTTGCTGGAACTCTTCAGCAGGCGACCGTAGAGCTGGTTGGGTGTGACCGAGGCAATGACGCCCTTGCTCGCCTGAAGAACCTCGCCGCTGGCAAGCCGAACACCCGTGGCTTGACCGTTGTGACCCTCTATTATTGCGTCCACATCCGCGCCGGTGCGGATGGTCCCGCCGTGATCTGTAATGAGTTGCGCGAACGCTTTGACGAGATTGTCGGCGCCGCCTTTGACAATCGGGCAGCCAGCAAGTTCGATGGCAAAGCCGATAACCCGGAGCATCGCAGCAGAATAGGTGCTTTCCGGATTGAGACCGCAATGAAGTACCCAGGGCGCAAAGAGCCCGCGCATCACATCGGACCGATAGGTGGTTTCGAGATGATGGCGGCCATTGACGAGCGCCTCGCCAAACCACGCGGCGAGATTGCGGGGGCCACGCTTCCAGGCTTCCTTCAGCACCGTCTTGAGGATGCCGCCAGACCAGAGTGATCCGCCAAGCAGCGAGAACATGAACGGTGCGTCGGCTCCCATCCGGTCCATCTCGCGGGCAAAGGCCTTGCCGTCATCATCGGCCAGTGCATCGAAGGCCGCGATATTGGCTTTGCGGTCTTTGGATAGGATCGCATGCCGTCCGTCGGCCAGCACAACGCCTGTCGGCAGATCGGTATGGGCGAATTCGAGGCCCCGGGCTTCCAGATCCTTGCCGAGTGCGCCATAGGCGGGCGAAGTCAAGAACAGCACCATAGTCGTTGCCATGACGTCGTGGTGGAAGCCCGGTGCAGTGATCTCTTCAGTACGCAGACAGCCGCCCAGCCGCTCGTTGCGCTCGAGTAGCAGTACCTTTTTACCCTTTTTGCCGAGCATCGCAGCGGCCACCAATGCATTAATGCCGCTACCGACCACGATATAGTCATGTGTCGCCATGTGTCGTCGCTCCCCTGAAATTGGACGCTGTCCAGCGCACGCCAAACTTTATCGATTCCTTCGTCATCAGTGCGAGTGTCGACAAGCCTGTTCCCTGAAGTCCAACGATGAATTCTGTGGCATGGACGTCCCCCTCAATCGCTTCTTTAAAAAGCTTGATATGAATTTTCTTGAAGCTTAAAAGATATCATATGTGAATGCAACGAAATGCCTGCTCTCTAAGTTGAACTTTTCGACGTATCCTGCCGTCCCGGGCCCTCAATACACGCGGTAAACGCTGCATCTGGATCCGAGACGTCAGAGGCTCTGCCGATATCGACTTACGCAGTTATATGCATTTGAAAATAATGGGGGCGTAAAATTGAGTGGATCTGACGTGGAGTTCGATGCCGTCGTCATAGGCGCAGGGCATAATGGCCTCGCTGCCGCGGTGCATCTGGCGGCTAAAGGCTGGCGTGTTGCTGTTGTGGAGGCGGAGGCGTCACCCGGAGGAGCGGTGAAGACCATGGAACTGACGGAGCCTGGTTTCCGTCATGACTGGGCCGCCATGAACTTATCTATGTTTGCGGGATCAGCTTTTCACGCAGCTTACGCCGCAGACCTCGCTGCGCAGGGTCTTGAATTTGTACCCGCACAAAATTGCTTTGCCAGTGTCTTTCGCGACGGCACCCATCTGGGCGTGTCCAGCGACGTGGCTGTAACGAATGCCAAGATTGCGGAACTGTCGCCCGCCGACGCCAAGGCGTGGGCAGAGATGCTGTCAGATTTTGAGCGTAATGCGCCGCATATTTTCGGTTTGCTCGGCTCGCCGATGCCGTCGCTGGCAGCAGCAAAGACGGCCTGGAAGGCTTATCGCGCGCTCGGCATGGATAATCTGTGGCGCATTGGGCAACTTCTGCTTGCGACACCACGTGATTTTCTCGATGCCAATTTCGAGAATCCTAAACTCAAGGCCATGATGGCCGCCTGGGGGCTGCATCTTGATTTCGCACCCGACGTTGCGGGCGGAGCGCTGTTTCCCTATCTTGAATCAATGGCAAACCAGGCATTTGGGATGGTCATCGGCAAGGGTGGAGCGGATACAATCATTCGCGCAATGGTAGGTCTTCTGCAGAAGAACGGCGGACAACTCATTCTTGGTCAACGTGTCGAGAAGATCAATCTCGACAATGCCGGAAGAGCAACAGGGGTGGTTCTGTCCGATGGGCGCGCGTTGAACGCAAAACGAGCGGTGATCGCCAACCTCAACCCCAAAATTTTGTTCGGCGGTGACATGCTGCCTCAATCGGCGATTCCGCCGAAGGTTCATAAGGCGACAGATGCTTTTCGTGCCGGACCCGGTACGATGATGATCCATCTTGCCATGGATGAGTTGCCAGATTGGACGGCGGGCGCTGAGCTCAAGCGTTTTGCTTATGTCCATATCGCCCCGGACCTCGCCATGATGGCGCGCGTCTACGCGGAAGCTATGGACGGATTGCTGCCGGGAGAGCCAGCGCTTGTTGTGGGCCAGCCCACGGCCATTGATCCATCCCGCGCACCGGAGGGCAAGCATGTCCTTTGGGTGCAGGTGCGCGTCCTCCCAGCCGAGATCAAAAGTGATGCAATCGGTGAGATTGCGGATAGGGATTGGAACAGTGTGAAAGATTCCTATGCTGATCGGGTCATCGGAATCCTCGAGCGTTATGCGCCAGGAATTCGTGATATGATCCGGGCCCGCTCGGTCTTTTCTCCCGCAGATCTGGAGCGCGAGAATGCCAATCTTATCGGTGGTGACAATCTAAGCGGTTCGCACCATCTCGATCAAAACTTCCTGTTCCGTCCTATCGCGGGCTACTCGCGTTACAAGACGCCCGTCAGCTCGCTTTATATGTGCGGCGCCTCCACATGGCCCGGCGCTGGTACGGGCGCGGGCTCAGGCTTCATGCTTGCAAAGATGCTCGCTGGCAGCTGATGTGTGGCGCCGATACTGAAACGGATTCAGATCGGCGGCGCAATCTCGGTCTTGGACTTGCTTAGCGACCGATGTGCATTGGTGGCTATGCAAATATGGCATCCTTATCGGGGAACCAGCAGTCGATCAACGATTAGCCGCTTTCAGTGCCTGATCGAGATCTTCGATGAGATCCTGTGCTTTGTGAAGACCAACGTTCAATCGGATGGTGCGTTCGCTGACACCAAAGCGTGCGAAGACATTGGTTTCGGGCGAAATGCTGAGTGCGGCTTTTGCTGGAACAACCAGACTTTCAGGGCCGCCCCAGCTTACCCCGATACGAATGATTTTCAGCGCATCGACGAAGGTGGGAATATCCACCGCATCTGTCACCTCGAAGGAAAACAGGCCACCAAAGCCGGAAAGACTATTTCTGCCGGGATGGTCCGTGAAAGCCGGATGCATAACGTTAGCGATCGTGCTCGAGGCTTGCAGCCATTGCGCAACTTCTAAGCCAGCCTCATGATGATGACGCATCCGCAGGGGAAGTGTTTCGAGATTGCGCAGCACCAACCATGCTTCAAACGGTGCCAGCTTTGCGCCGGTATAGGGAAAGATTTCCGCGTTGACGCGATCAATCAGTGCGCGCGGTCCGGCGACCAGTCCGGCGACCGTATCGCTCTGCCCCCCCAAATATTTGGAAGCGGCGTGGATGACGAGATCAATGCCGATTGCCAGAGGATTCTGGAAAAGAGGGGTCGCCCAGGAATTATCGACGATTGTCAGAACGCCATTTTTGCGGGCAGCTTCCGCGATGGTTTGCAGATCCTGCAGCTCAAAAACCATTGATGTGGGGCTTTCGAGATAAGCCAGACGCGCACCAGGCAGCGCTTCGATCATACGCTCGGTATCTCTACCATCAATGTACTCGACATGAACGCCGAAGCGCTTCAGCACTTTTTCAAAGAAACGGAACGCATCGCTATAGACGTGGCGGACGGTCACAATACGGTCGCCGGGATTGACAAAGGCGAGGATCGTTGCCGCGATTGCGCCCATACCACTGGAAAAGGCGCGCGCATCTTCGGCACCCTCCATTTCCGCAATCCGCTGTTCAAGCAGGCGAACCGTTGGGTTGTCGCCGCGCGAATAAATGGGCTTTGGCGACCGGCCTGCGAAGACCGCTTCCAGTTCTGCATAGTTGTCGAACAAAAACAGGGATGTCTGGTAGATAGGCGGCACGGCAGCGTCGAACGGGTCGTCGCGTATGGAAGTAAAACTGTTTGGAATAATTGTGTGCTGGTCATCGAATTTCGGCGTTTCGTTCATGATTATCCTCGCAAAGCAGAAATTGGGTCGCGGATGTTCGTTTCCGGCGTTCAACCCGCATCGCGGGACAAGGAGCCAATAACCGGCTGTCCCTGCTCATCGATCAGGCTACCGAGGTCGGGAGATAGCAGTCGGTCTGCAAAAAAGCGTTCGCGCAACAACATGACCAGGAGCGCCTTCTTATGGGGAAACTGGACATGCTTGATTTTGGCAAAGCCGGACCTGTCGAGATTACGGATTTGCTGCTGATGATGATGGACAGGTTCTCCGACGATCCGGCTTGTTCGAGAATCCGCGAGAAACATGTAGTGCATCAGGGAAGGTAGCCAGGCACTGACGAAAGCCTTGCCGCGAAAGGCGTCTTCGCCAATCGCAACATGCCAGCCCCGATCATATGGGTCCGCCTCATAATAGGGACCAAGCCGGTCTTCCTTTGCCCAGTAAAGCTCGAAATACCCGAAGGGGATGCCGTCAAAAGTCCCTATTAGGGGTAGTGTACGCGGATCAGTCAGCCGTCCATTGAGGAAATCGCGGTGATAATCGAGGCTGCCCTGGTCCTCCCAAATTGCAGAAACACGGGGATCATTCATCCAGCGATGAAAATGCTCCAGATCGCTTTCCAGATTGGCTACGTGAAAGGACAGGACCTTGTCGATCCAGGGAATATGGCGCCGATAGACGGTGCCGTGCGGCTTCGGCGGGCGTACCGGGTGGTGAATACCTTTGGTTATCGTTGATACAGCTGGATAGCTATGATGGGGCTCTCCAAGCCAAAGTTGTGCGAGCTGGAAAAGGAGTTCCGGGCGGGAGGTGAATCCATCCTCGCTCTGTTCCAGCGCACCTATAGCTAGAAGGTTTGTGGCGTCATAGTAAGCAGGTAGGGTCAGCTTTACGCAAGGCAGATCCGGGTGGCATGTAAAAAGCGCTTCCAGTACAGCAAGAACTGCGCTTTTAACCTCTGTGGATGCTGGTGGCAAGGTCTCGAAATCAAGATTAGGGCTGCTCGCAAATGAGAATGCGCCCGCGGCAATATTCTCATCGTTGCGCTTTACGCTGAAGCTATTTGCAGTCGCTGTAACATGTCCAAAGAGCGTCGGCGTTCGAGTATCAACTGCGCTCGCATGGCTGGTGAAGCCCGATGCTGGCAGGCGCAGTCGCATGCTGCTCTCGCCTCCCATGTAGAAGGAATATTCTCTTGCTGGCGATGTATCCATCGTCATTTCTCCAACATCAGGAATTCAATTGGCGCGTCGCCCATGACGACGAATTGGTCGTCTGTGATTAGTTCTCCAAAGAGACGATTGAGCGATCAATAAATTCAGAGAAAAGATGGAAATTTTTACGAATAAAAAATTTGAATTTTCATTTATCTCATTCGTCTATCGAACATCAGGAAAGCAATGGAGAATATAGCATGTGACTTTCATCAAGTGTTGATCAAAAAATGATTGGAAAATTGAATTATTTCTCCAGAGAATCATTCTGATGAGAATATCTTTTGTTTTATCTTAGGATGAAAACAATATGAATATCGACCGTAAAATAATTGAATTGAATAGCAATCATCAGATTGCATCTGAGTGGCCGCTGTCATCGACACAGTCGCGCATCTGGCTATTGTCGGCTATCGGAAATGAAAGCATTTATGGTCGCCAGATGCTGGGGCTGGCCCTGGTCGATATAGACGCAGATTTTGCCGCAAAAAGATTAGCGCAGTTGTGCGCGAGACACCCGCTCATCACGCGTCGATTTGAGCTCAAGCCGGGCGGTGTGGTTTATCAGCATGTACCTGACGCCGGCGGGTTCGACATTGTCGAGCACCAAGTGGCAGACGGTGCTGATACTGATGATGTGGTGCGGGCTGTGGCGCGCTCGGAACGCGACCGGCACATCGATCTCGAGCAGGAAAATCCTGCGCGGTTCTACTTATTCAAACGCGGAGACAAGGCCGTTGGAGTGCTGTTCTCCCTTCATGCAATTGTTGCTGACAGCGCAACACTGGGACAACTGGCCGAAGATTTTACCAGATCCTTACGAACAGGTTCTGGTGAGACCGTAAAGGCTCCGTCCACATCATGGTCTTTCAAGCAAGATGCAGCGCGCACGCCCACGGCCGACAAGGTCGATTTCTGGTTTGATCGTCTCGGAGGGCAGGAGAATATCGCGGTTCTCACTCCGGTAATGCCTGAAGGGTCTGAGCCGGGCAGTTGGACGGAAATAGAAACACGGGTTCGGCTGGATAGTTCGGTATCGAAAGGGAGGCTTGAAACTGATCTGTTGACCGGCTTGGCCGTGGTACTGCGGCGTTATTCGGGCTCTGGGACGCAACGGATCGGCTTGGCTACCAGGGCGACGGCTGCCGGTGTGGCGATGAGAACCGAAGACATTCTGATTGTCGTCGGCGAAATCAATGGCAGCATGACATTTCAGGAGACGGGACAGCATTTCGAACGGGAGATTGCTGCCTCTCGACAAAATTTTATTCCGTTCGAAACACTGGCCGATAGCCTGCTACGCCGGGACGAAAGCTTCGAAACCACGGCGCTCGCCAGAACCATTCTCGATCTGCGATCGGCATACTCTCTCGACGACACGTCCACGCGCGTCATCATCGAACCGCCAGCGCGCCGCGATGCTGAACTGGTGATGACTGTACGTCCCGGAAGCGATGGTAGTTTCAAAATAACCTTTGGCTTCGATCCGCAAAAGCAGTCCCTCAGGCATGTGGCGCGGTTTGCCGATGATCTGAAAATTGCTCTTGACCATCTGGGTAGCGCCCCGACTCCACTTATTCGAAATACCCCGTTTGTTTCGCAAGCGGAACTGGAACGGTTGTCCGCGCCATATCCTGACCAACCGCAGCAGGATGACGGTGTGCCAGTGCATGAAGTCATCGCGGCACAGGCATCGCGACGGCCTGACGCGTTTGCGGTTGCACAAGGTGACCGCTCCGTCACCCATGGTGAGTTGGAGGCTTCAGCCAATCGCCTTGCCCATCATCTGATTGCCTTGGGGATCGGGCCGGAAAAACGTGTGGCGGTGGCGCTCGATAAATCCATTGATGCCATCGTAGCGATTCTGGCGGTTATGAAAGCCGGAGGGGCGTTCACGCCCGTTGAGCCGGATCACCCTGAAGCCCGCAACCGGCATATTCTTTCTGCGCCGGGCCTTTCGCTGGTTATCACGCGCAAACGCTTCCGCGAAAGTCTTCCGCAGGATGTCGTTGTGCCGAAACTGGATATTGATGGGATAGACCTGTCGCTGGAAAGCGACAAGCCACCGACATCGACAATTAGGCCGGATCAGCTTGCCTATGTCATCTACACATCGGGTTCAACCGGGGTACCGAAAGGTGTGGCCGTCGAACAGGGTCCGCTGGCGCATCACTGCAAGGCCACTTTGCGCATTTACGAGATGAGCGAGGAATCATGTGAATATCCGGTCTTACCGTTCACATCCGATGGTGGGCACGAACGCTGGATGGTGCCGCTGATGGCTGGCGGCGGCGTAATTCTGACATCCGACAAGCTTGCAACCCCGGACGAGGCTTTCGCGCTGATGCGCAAGCACGGTGTCAATAATGCCAGCTTACCGACAAGTTATGTGCGCGGGCTGGCCGAGTATGCGAGCGAGCATCCTGATATACCGGGATTGCGGTTGTATTCATTTGGCGGCGAGGCACTGCCGCGCGCCGTCTTCGATATGATCAACGATAATCTTCAGGCTCCGCTCCTCATCAATGGTTATGGCCCGACAGAAACCATCATGACGCCCATGATCTGGAAGATTCCGTTGGGAACTCGCTTTGAGGGCACTGTGGCACCAATCGGGCGAGGGGTTGGTGATCGCAGAATTTACATTCTTGATGAGGATCTGGCCCCGGTTCCGGTCGGTGTCGTCGGCGAGATTCATATTGGCGGCAGCGGCCTTGCCCGTGGTTATCAGGGACGCCCGGATCTGACGGAAGAGCGGTTCATTCCTGATCCTTTCGCGTCAGGCGCGGGTCGAATGTATAAATCCGGCGATCTCGGCCGATGGCGTGAGGACGGCATTGTCGAGTTTGCCGGTCGGGTCGATCATCAGATCAAGCTACGCGGTTACCGTATCGAGCCGGGTGAGATTGAAGCGGTCTTAAGCGCTGATCCACGCATTGCTGAAACTGTGGTCCTGCTGCATCATGACGGTGCCCGCTCGTCACTGGTTGCCTATGTCGAGCCGCGCGAGGGCGAAAGTGTCAGTGTCACTGAATTGCGCCGCGCTGCCATGGTTGCGCTACCGGATTATATGGTTCCGCAGACGATCATGCTGATCGATAAATTGCCGATGGGGCCAAACAGCAAGCTGGATCGTGCCGCCCTTCCAGCGCCGTATTTAGAGCGTGAAACCATTGCACCGGAAAATGACCGTGAGCGAGACATTCTGACTGTCTGGCGCGACGTACTGGACATACCGGATGTTGGCGTTACGGAGAACTTTTTCGATATTGGCGGGCAATCCCTTGCGGCGGTTCGCATCGTGTCACGGCTCAAGACGCATTATCCAGATTGGCCGCTGACAATTGCAGATATGTTCAACCATCCAACAGTGCGTGATCTTGCTGCAGCGCTCGACGGCGCGCGTGATGACACTGGCGTCAACGTCATTTATCTGCGCCGCAGTGGCGACCGCCCTGTACTCTACTGTTTTCCGGGACTGCTGGTGAGCACGCGCGAATATATGCGTCTCGTGGATTATCTGGGCCCCGATCAACCAGCCACGGGGTTCATTTGTTATTCGCTCAGCGAAACCAAAACGCTGAGCACAAGGGTGGAGGACATCACCGCACGTTACGCCGAGGAAGTCAGGAGCCTGGCCAAGGGCAGGCCTTGTGCTTTTCTTGGTTGGTCGTGGGGTGGGTTGCTTGCCTATGAGGCAGCGCAGCAGCTTGGAAGCGATATCGATCTGCGCATGATTGGTATGGTGGACGTCTGCGATATGGACGAGGAGTTCACTGTTGGAATTCTGCCCCGCTTTGAGGAGAGTGTTCGTGACCGAACCCACCGTCGCGTACAGGAATGGCTGACGGTAGCGCCAATGCGCGATGACTGGCAGAGGCTATTCGCAGCGATGGACAGTGAAATCTACGAGCAGTTTCTCAGTCATGTGGTGAAACACGATGTGGTTCTGCCTGTCGACGGACCAGACATTGGCTCTGAGGAACATACGTTCTGGGTTCTCGTCGATAATGCGATGATCTTCCGTAACTACAAGCTTTCGCAAAGTGATTTCCGCATTCACGCTTTTGCGGCGGAGGATTCTTTAACTCGATCGCTCAATGTCATCGACTGGCGCCGATATTCGTCCCGGGCAACGGCACCCGAGATCGTCAATGGCACCAACCATCTGACGATTATCGGTAAATCTCCCTTTCACCAGCGTTTTGCGCGTAGACTCGATGAAGCGCTGGTCAGCAAATTGCATAGGACTAACGAACTCGTTTGAGTGGCTGTGTCACTCGGCTTTAGTCAAACCTTGCGCGTTTGTCGTGCTGCAGTTTCGCGAAGCAGGCTGTCCTCCCGGCGTTTCGCAAACTGCCTAACAGGAGAAACATCATGTCCTCTGAAGTGCTCGACCTTGTGGGTGCCGGAATTGGTCCTTTCAATCTCAGTCTCGCGGCCCAATTGGACTCCATACCGGACATTAAAGCGCGCTTTTTCGACAAGCGAGCGGCTTTCGCGTGGCATCCCGGTATGTTGCTACCGGGTGCGGAGATGCAGACATCGTTTTTGAAAGACCTCGTAACGGGAACGAATCCCACGAGTCCGTGGAGTTTTCTGTCCTATCTGGTCAAGCACAAGCGCTTCTATCAATTCCTGAATGCTGAATATGAGGCCGTGCCGCGTCGTGAATTCGCCAAATATCTCGAATGGGTGGCGACAGGATTGAAATCGCTGCATTTCGACACTCGTGTTGAAGATGTGCGCTTTGATGACAGCGTCTTCAGTGTCCGGGTCAATGGTGAAGAGGTCAAAACGCGCAACCTGTCTGTGGCTGTTGGCAAACAACCTTCTATGCCTGATTGGGTGGCGAGCCTTCCCCAGCGAGTATTCTTTCACAACAGCGTCGCAGCCGAGAGGCTCGGCCCGTTGAAAGCCCGGCGTATTGCTGTGATTGGTGGAGGGCAAAGTGGTGCAGAGATTGTCGATGCGCTTCTTGACGCAAATCCAGACACTTCCATTTACTGGATCAGCCGCAGGCCGAATTTTGAGCCATTGGACGCGACACCATTCACCAATGAACTATTTACCCCGGGCTATATGGGGTGTTTTCATGGGTTGCCAGAGCCTCTGCGTCTGTCGCATACCCAGCGCCAGATGCTGGCCAGCGACGGCATATCGGCTTCGACGCTCAAAAAGCTCTACCGGCGGCTGTACGAACGGAAACTGGAGCATTCGGCGGGCCATGAAGCTGATATTTCGCTTTGTCCGTATCGTGATGTGGTTGCCGCCGATTATGCCGATGGCGAAATACATCTGACCATGAATAACGGTTTTGATCAGACGACAGAAACGGTAACTGTTGACGCTCTCGTTTTGGCGACAGGCTATCGTTTTGTTCTGCCGGAATTTCTCAACTCCTTGCATGCGCCTCTTGCAATGAATTCGCTGGGTGACCCGGTTCTCGAGCGCGACTTCTCGCTCGTTTGGGATGGACCGAACAAGAACAGAATATACGTCATGAACGCTGGGCGTCACAGCCACGGAATTGCAGAGCCGCAGCTCAGTCTGGCAGCCTGGCGCAGTGCGGTAATCGCCAACTCGCTTCTGGGAAGGCAGCATTTCGATCTGACCCCGCCAGATGCCATCGTGCGATGGCAAGCCGAAACGGGTGGCGAACTCCGTTCGCGCGATGTTGAAGTTGTTCAGGCTGCAGAATAAGCACTCGGATGAGTGAAAGCGAGATTGCCATTCATTGCTGGCATTTGAGACATGATACTGTCTGCAATACAGATGTCTTGAGCCCGGAGGAAAAAGCGCGCGCCGCTGCCTTTCGCTCTGTTTCCGGGCGCAAGCATTTTATTGCAGGGCGCCAGCTTTGTCGCTCGGTCATCGCATGTATGACCGGGCAAACACCGTCGGACATTCGACTTGAGATCAATCCAGCAGGAAAGCCTTATTTGCCCGACTGTGGCATTCACTTCAGCCTGTCTCACAATGCCAATTGCGTGATGCTTGCGACGAGTTGTCACGAGGACATCGGTATCGATGTGGAAGCTGACCGAAACGATTTTTATGCCGACCTTGAGGGGGCATCCTCACTGACGTTATCCACTGTTGAGTTAGGGGCCATTGCACAACTTGACGGGTCACAGAGATATGACGCGCTTCTGTCTACATGGGTTCGGAAGGAAGCGGTGCTGAAATGTTGGGGGCAAGGTTTTCAGGTCGATCCGAAAGAAGTGAACATCCCGCCGGATATGTGTGGAACTTCCGTGACATTACAGGCTGAGTGGCCCCAGGTATTGGTTCACGGAGGACAATTTTTGGATGCCTCCGGAGCGCGCTATTTCTGGGCGCTAGCTGAAGCTTGCGAGAAAAATGTCGGCGGAAGCAGATTGCAATGGAATATGAGCGACTTACCACCTTAACCGGATAAACACCGCTAAAACAGTCAGATAGATGACATCAAATATAACTTGATTATTATATTCCACTTTTATAGGCTGTTTCGGTCACTTGGCGGGGAAATGCAAATTTGGATTTCGAAGGGCCTAGAAATGACACTCAATCTTTCACAGTCAACGTTGAATGGCCAGGTTCAGGAAGCACTTCTCATCCGCCGAAAGCTATTAGCCGTTGCGCGGCGTATCACGGGCAGTGCAACAGTAGCTGAAGACATCGTTCAGGAAGTGATGCTGCAGCTTGTCTCGACGCCTCTAGGGTCAGAGGTGGCGCGTCCAGCTTCCTATGTTACCCGGATGGTGAAAAATCTCGCTACTGATCATCTGCGGCGCCGTGCATTCGAAAGAGCCCTTTTTGTCGAAGAACCACCCAGCGGATGTATGTCGCAGTATGGCAGCCCTGAAGAGCATGTGCGTGAATGTCAGGCTTATGAAGCTTTTCGACATGCCATGGAAGTCATGCCGCCGCGTACGCGAGCATTCTACGAGCAGTATTATTTTGATGGGGTTCCACAGAAAGTCATTGCCCAGCGCGCCGGAGTTTCCTGTGCGCTGGTCTGCGGACTTTTGAAAGACGCGCACCGGCTTTGTGTGGCGGCTATCGCGTCGGATGACGAGCGGAAAACACCGGTGAAACCCAGAACAAACGCCTGAGAGCCGGGAGCCATCTATGCATGATGCGATCGAGATAAGTGAAAACAAGGGTCAGATTTGCCGTGATATCATGTCGGAGTTATCTGACTGGTTCAGCGAACCAGCGGTGATCGAGGCTTGTGCGGAGGCGGTTGAAACACTGCCGATGTTCGGCTGCGTGGACGGCGGCGATATTGTGGGGTTCGTCGCGCTGAAGCAACATCCACCGTCGGCGATGGAAATACTGGTCATTGCTTCGCGGCGTTCCCATCATCGCGCCGGAATTGGCAGGCGGTTGCTGATTGCGGCTGAGAACGCAGCGAGAGAAGCCAATTGTCAGCTTCTAACTGTTAAGACGCTCGCGCCACGCGGCAAAAATGAGCCGCAGTATGATGCAACGCGCGCCTTTTACGACAAGAACGGATTTATCAGGGCCGAGACATTCCCTACTCTGTGGCATGAAGACCACCCATGCCTCTTCTTTGTCAAACCCCTGGATGCATCGCATTGATGATTGTTTATCGCCGAACCATTGTTCCAAGAACTGTTGTCATATGACGCCTGAATTTGTTTCGTTTTCTTTATTGACACGCCGTAGTCTTCTTCAGGCTGCGGCGGGTATTTGTCTGGCAAGCAGTTCGTCTGCGCTGGCGAATGTCGAGCGGACGGCGCAGCGTGTGGTATCGCTGGACTATGGACTGGTGTCCACCATGCTGGCATTCGGGGTTGTCCCAGTGGCGATTGCAGGGCGAGCCGACTGGAGCAAATGGGTGGTCGAGCCGGAGCTTCCGTCGGGCATCGCCGATCTGGGATCCACCAGTGCAATCAATTTTGAAGTTCTGGCGAGTATCAAGCCGACACTCATTCTGACGACCCCGTTTCTCGCGCCGCTGAAACCGAAGCTGGAAGCCATCAGCCCTGTGCTTGAACTCACGATCTATGCAGAAGGCGGGGATGCCTTGTCTCGTTCCATTGCGGCCACATCGGCGTTGGGCGTGGCCCTTGGGCGCGAAGCGCAGGCGCGCGATTTTCTCGAAAAGGCCGATCGACAATTTGATGAATATGCCGCGCGGATTGCACAATTGAAGGCCCCGTCACTGGCACTGGTTAACTTTGTCGATTTGCGTCACGCTCGCATTTATGGCGGGGGCGGGCTCTATCAAAGTGTTTTGAGCCGCATAGGTCTTAGAAATGCATGGACTGGCTCTGCTAACTATTGGGGTTTCGAAACCATTGGGCTCGAACAACTGGCCTTGATGGACCAGAATATGCGACTTGTGGCCTTCGAACCTCTGACGCCGCCTGATATTATGACAAGACTGGAAGAGAGCCCTTTGTGGAGTTCATTGCCTTTTGTCGAGGCTGGCGGCTACACAATTCTTCCCGGCGTTCTGATGTTTGGCATGGTGGTGGAGGCATTGCGTTTTGCGGGTCTCCTGGTTGATGCACTGGAGCGCACGGCATGACGCGTCTCAGCCCATCGTCAAGCGGCATCACGCCGTTCATTGCAATTGCAATGCTGTTTGCTGGCGGCTTGTTGGCTTGGCATAATATTGCCCCGGACATCGGCAGATTATTCGAACGGAGTATGGATTACGATCCGCGTTACATTGTGCTGGCCTACTCGACATTGCCACGTCTGGTAACCGCATTGATTGGTGGTGCGGCTCTGGCGCTTGCGGGTACGTTATTGCAACAGGTACTGCGTAATCCTTTGGCTTCGCCAACAACGCTGGGTATCTCGGCCGGAGCCAATCTGGCTCTTATAGTCACCATGCTGGCCTTTCCTTCGCTTGCAGGTCTGAGCCGGGACACAGTGGCACTGATAGGTAGTTCTATCGCGGCGGCATTGGTTTTTCTTATCGGCGCGCGGCGGAATTTCTCGCCCTTTGCGCTTATTCTGTCAGGTTTGATTGTCAGTGTGTGGTGCGGTGCGTTGGCCTCCGTTCTGATCTTGATGAACGACCGCTATTTGTCGGGACTGTTCATATGGGGCGCGGGTTCTCTGGCACAGCAGAGCTGGTCAATTCCACTATCGTTGATCCCGAAAGTTGCTGTTCTATTCTTGGCGATCTTCGTACTGGCGCGTCCACTTGCGTTGATGGAGCTGGGTGACAGTGGCGCGAGTGGCCTTGGTCTCTCGGTCAAGCATACACGTATTGCCGCCATTTGCCTCGCCGTGGCGTTAACAGCCGTGGTGACGAGTGCCGTTGGTGTCATTGGTTTCGTTGGTCTGGTCGCACCAGCAATCACACGTCTTGCTGGCGCACGCACGCTAAAAAACCAGCTTATCTGGTCGCCAATCGTTGGCGCAGGCCTATTGTTTCTGACCGACGAAGTGGTGCTCGTATTGACAAGCACGACGTCCAGCTTTCTTCCAACCGGCGCCGTCACTGCTCTGTTTGGAGCGCCGGTACTCCTGATGCTCGTTCCCCGTTTGAAAGCGGTTCATCGCGGCTTGCCGGACATTGCAGCAGGACCGAAGCATGTCATGGCTGCCAGGGCGTGGCTGGTGATTTTGGTGTGTCTGGTGTTGCTGTCCCTATTATTGTTGGCAATTTTCTTCGGGCGTGATCCAGGCGGTGATTGGGCATTCACTGGTACCAGTATGTGGTCCGAGATTTTACCATATCGCATTCCGCGTGTGATCGGCGCTTTTGCGGCGGGCCTGATGTTGGGCACGGTGGGAACCTTGCTCCAGCGGTTGACGGGAAATGAAATGGCGAGCCCGGAAGTGCTCGGTATCTCCGCCGGCGCCACTATGGGCGTGGCCGTAGCGTTATTTATCTTACCCGTCATGGGCTTGTTTGTGCAAATCGGCTTTGCTGCAATTGGCGCATTGATTGTACTCGTCATCATCATTGTGCTTGGATTGCGTTCGGGCTTTGCGCCGGAGCGAGTCCTGCTGACCGGTATCGCGCTTACCGCCATGCTGGATGCAGCGGTTGGGATCATCGCAGCCAGCGGTGATCCACGCGCCATCACCTTGCTGCAATGGATGAGTGGTTCAACCTATCTCATAGAAACTCCGATCGCGCTTATCGCTGCGGGAATCGGGGTAGCAGGTCTGTTGCTGGCACTGCTGATGCGTCGATGGCTCGACATGTTGCCGCTCGGACCTGTGGTAGCGCAATCGGTGGGTATTCATGTGATGCTCGCACGCTCGGCGCTGCTGATGCTGGCAGCTTTTCTGACAAGTGCGGCAACGCTTGTGGTCGGGCCGCTGAGCTTCATTGGATTGATGGGGCCTCATTTCGCTCGCGAGCTTGGCTTGCGTCGTGCAATTCCGCAGGTGCTTGGCGCTGCGCTGGCCGGTGCCGGGCTGATGGTTCTTGCCGACTGGGTTGGCCGCATGATCGCCTTTCCCTATCAGATTCCCGCTGGCCTTGTTTCGGCATTGATCGGAACGCCGCTATTGCTGGTTCTTTTGTTGCAGCGCAGGCGTTCAGTCTGAGTTCACAACTGGCTGTTTTTGACAAATCCGAGTTGACAACAATCTGGAGACAACGAAATGCGTAAAGTCGCTTTGGTAACCGGAGGCACTCGCGGTATTGGAGCTGCCATATCGATGGCTCTGCACGAGGCGGGCTACAATGTCGCCACCACCTATATCCGTGACAAAGAGGCTGCAGCTTCATTCTCTGAAAGCACTGGCATCCCGACATATCAATGGGACGTTTGCGATTATGCGGCCTGCGAAGAAGGAATCAAAAAGGTTGAGGGAGAGTTGGGTGCTATCAACGTTCTTGTCAACAATGCTGGCATTACACGCGACCGGATGTTTCACAAAATGACGCCGGGCGAATGGCATGAAGTGATCAGCACCAATCTCGGTGGTCTTTTCAATATGACCCACCCGATCTGGCAAGGAATGAGAGACCGCAGTTTCGGCCGTGTTATCAATATCTCGTCCATCAATGGCCAGAAGGGTCAGATGGGACAGGTGAATTACTCGGCTGCAAAGGCCGGAGATCTGGGGTTTACTAAAGCCCTGGCTCAGGAAGGCGCAGGGAAAGGTATAACGGTCAATGCCGTATGTCCCGGTTACGTCGGGACGGAAATGGTCAGGCGGGTTCCTGAAAATGTCATGAACGAACACATTCTCCCGCAAATTCCTGCGGGCCGTCTGGCGACACCAGACGAGATTGCACGTTGCGTATTGTTCCTCGCTTCCGATGCGGCTGGTTTCATCACTGGCTCGACGCTATCAGTGAATGGCGGTCAGTATTTCGCCTGAGGCAAAGATCAATGGCGACCATTGGGCAGCGGGCACAATTGCCCGCAGCCGGCCACGCCCGGAAGAGTATATCGCAAGCAGCAGACCTTGCGCTGCACGATGGCATTGCCGCACGCCGGTTGCGCGGTGCGCATCATGCCATACATCGGGTTCTTTCCGCCGTCAGGCCATAGCGGCTCATCAAGGAGCGCGCGTCCTGCAAGGCCGAGATCGGGATTTACATGGGTGCCGATTTCGTCGACAATCCACGAGTAATAGCCCGCGACATTGTTCCATAGGAGCTTTGGCGCTACTTTTGCATTGGTGCAAATGGCTTCAATCAATGGTTCTATATGGTCCCGCATCAAAGCGAGAAGATCGAAGGTGCGCTCCGGAGCATTTGCGTCGTCGCCGGAGTGGTCGAGAAGGAGTGCAGTTGGTGCAGCATTGGCAGGTTTGCAGACGAGAACGGTCCTATCCAATTTTAAAGGCAGCCGCTTTCCACAAACGAGCCGCAGCACCGTCGGCGTGATGGAAACGATGCTGAAATAATACATCGTCCACATTGAAATTATGGCACGACGGTCGCCACCCGGAAATGAGGATGCGAAACGCTCTATGACTTCACTGAACACGGCGGCATCGGTCAGGTCGCTGCACGGAATTATTGCGTTCTCTTCGGGAGAGGCGAGCAGCATTTTGCCGCGACAATAAGCGAAGCGTTCGTCAATCGCTTTGTCCAGCACATGGGGGTCCCAAGTCTTTGTGGCAAGAGCGTCCCGATGTGTTGGTTCAGGTACAGCCATCTCGCTTTACCAGCGATATTTGAGTGAGCCAGTCACGTTGCGGCCCTGACTGAGATAACAAAATCCGCTTTCGCAGACATCAAGGCGACGGTCAGCAATGTTGCGGACGTTGACGGCTGCTGTCAGACCGTCAAGATCACGATTAATCGCGCCGAAATCATAGCTCATGCCTCCATCGACATAGAGTGCCGACGGGTTCTTATCGGTGTTGGCATTGTCGGTATAGCTCTTGCTGTTGAAGCGCAGGCCCGCACCGAGGCTGAGCCCCTTCGCCACCGAAGCCTCATCGAAGGTGTAGTTGGCCCAGAGCGACGCGGTATGCCGTGGGCGTACCGCGACCTCATTACCGGAGTTTTCGCCTTCGGTGATTTCAGACTCGCTCAACGTATAGGCCGCAATGAGATCGAGCCCGGACGAGATTGCCATTCTCGCTTCGAGTTCCAATCCCTTTGTGGTGACTTCACCCAGTGATTGATAGGAGAGGGTGAGCGGATCAACCAATTGTGGCTTGTTCTGCTCCACAATGTGATAGGCCGCGGCGGATAGAAGAATATCCGTTCCGGGAGGCTGGTACTTCACGCCAACTTCGTATTGTTCGCCTGTGGTTGGTTTCAGCGTGTCGCCGGATGCAGAGCGTTGGGTGACGGGATCAAAGGACGCGGAATAGTTTGCATAAGGGGCTATGCCATTGTCGAACAGATAGAGCGCACCCAACTGTACCGATGTTGCGCTGTCATCGACGTCCTGGCTTTCTTGCGTCCCTGCGCTGACATAGGTGGTATTGCGCTTCTGGTTCACCCAGGTCTGGCGTGCACCCAGTGTAAATCGCCATCGGTCTAGTTCGATCTGGTCGAGCGCATAAATGCCGGTTTGGCGCAGGTCCATATCCAGCAAAGAGTAATTGAAGTCAGGAGTCGCGCCGGTGATGCCGTATTGCGGGTTGGAAATGTCGAGATCGAAAGCTGGATCGACGGCGCCTATTCCATAACCAAAGGATGACGACAGGTTTGTGTAGTCCAGCCCAAACAACATCGTATGCGAAAGAGGTCCAGTGTCGAATTTGGCTTCGAGCTGGTTGTCTATCTGAAAGATGTTAGCCTCATCCTTGAGCGCGGTCGCACCGCGATGGGCAATCGTGTCGGTCCAGCTATAAATGCTGAGATAGCGTGCGCGCAAATCCATATGTGAATAACGGGCATGTTGCCGGAACGTAGTTCCATTGTCGAATTCATGTTCAAAACGATAGCCGACCTGCTGTTGCCGCACTTTCTGATAGTCGTATTTCGGATCGCTGGCACGAAGATCAAGCACCCGTCCATCCGCCGTAACAACGGCGCTGGGGCTAGCGTCGGATTCGTCTGACTGTATCAGCCCATAAACCGTAAGCGACGTCGCGGCATCGGGTTTCCATGTGAAGGATGGCTGGAACATATAGCGATCATCGGCAATATCGAAATTGGTTTCTCCAGCGCGTGCAAGACCGGTGAAGCGATACAAGAAATTGTTGTTGTCTTCACTAACCGGTCCTCCAACATCGAAGGTCGCTTGCGCGCGGCTTTGTGTGCCGTAGAGCACGCCTACTTCTCGGAACGTTTCTTCGGTCGGCGCTTTGGAGATCTTATTGATGATACCGCCCGGTGAGCCTGCGCCGTAAAGCACCGACACTGGACCTTTGATCACTTCGACACGTTCAAGCGAATAAGGCTCGGTAGGGAAATTGCCGTAATTGACATAATACTGGCGCAAGCCATCGCGGAAGTCGCCATTGAGCGACAGGATTTGACCGCGCAACATGATGACATCGTAGCGGGGATCGAAACCGGTAGAGGCCGTGGTCACACCAGCGGTATAGTTGACCGCCTCAACGATGCTGTTAGTGGCGCGTTCTTCAAGCTCTTTTTGTGTGATGACCGATACCGCACGAGGCGTTTCGAGAATGGGTGTCGCAATCTTGGTAGCGCCATCGCTTCGTTTGGCCACGACAGTAGCATTATCCTCACTCACGCCGCCGATACCGCCGCCGTCGATAACGATAGGCGCAAGCTGGGTAGTATTACTCGCACTATCCTGAGCAAAAGCAGAGCCAGCCAGGGCAAGTGTAGCTCCCATCACTGAAGTTGATTGCAACAGTTGAAGGGTTATAAAACGGAGAGACTTATTCTGAAGGCGAAGTCTGGTCACGTCAAACAAATCCTCTCCAGAAGGCTACGCACAAGCGAAGCCAGTCAAGTAAATCAACTGAATATATTGTTCACGTCGTAACGTGTCAGATTGTGTAACCGAGATATATAATCAACATGGAATGCCGTCAACTTATCATGACAAAATTTATCAACTTTTTATGTGAAATTGATGACGTATAGATTGATTCAATTAGAAAGTATATTTCGATCCTATGTGTTGTCTTTGGTGGCGATAATTAAATAATAGGCGCATATAGAGAAATTTAAACTAAGATGCATCAGTGTATGTTTCAAAAATTAAGATCACATTCTTGCATTGGATGGCTTGTTAAGAGCCTGTTCCAAAAAGGATTGAGCGATTTCAGTCGGTTATGATTCAATCGGATTGCTTACATTCGATGGAGATCATGATGGCCTGGACTGCAA
>JACGXE010000013.1 GCA_014138095.1 Ochrobactrum sp. RH2CCR150 | reverse complement strand
ATAAACGGCCAATAGTGCATTCTGATCGGGGTGCACACTATCGCTGGCCGGGTTGGCTATCGAGGATTAGTGATGCGAAGCTGGTGCGCTCAATGTCCCGCAAGGCGTGTTCCCCAGATAACGCTGCATGCGAAGGCTTCTTCGGAAGACTGAAAACAGAACTCTTCTACCCCCCCCGTGATTGGAAGACCACCACAATTGAGCAGTTTATCAAGGAAGTCGATGGCTACATTCGATGGTACAACGAGAAGCGGATCAAAATGTCACTTGGCGCACGAAGCCCAATCGAATATCGAAACAGTCTTGGCTTTGTGACGTAAAATCAGTCCAAGTTTTTGTCCGCAACCCCGCTGGGTCAGTTCTCAGTGGCAATCAACAGGATCACTTTTCAGGGGGCAGACCAGGTGATTGATGTTTCAGGAGACGGCCCGAATAACGCGGGTGTACCAGCGCCGTTTGCACGCAACTCTGTTGTCGCGCACGGCATCGTAATCGATGGCCTTCCCATAATGTTGGATCGACACGATAATGCATCGATTCCGGACCTTGATGCTTACTATGAGAATTGTGTGATTGGTGGGGATGGCGCGTTTCTTCTAAAAATCACCAATGTTTCCGAATTTGCCGTGACCATCTTGCAAAAGCTCCTCATCGAAGTTCAGGGGGCAAATGTGAGTGATTTGCAACGCTCTGCGCCTGCCCTAAAGCGCGTTGACGGTCGCCAAAACTATAACTGCTTTATAGGTGAAGAAATGCAAGAGCGTGCAATTGGGCAATAGCACCGCGTACTGGCAGGTAATGCTAAGAGCATTTCCGAAGGAAATGTGGCCATCACTCAAAGATACAGAGCCCAAAACCAATTGCAGGCGTCATTGGGAACCAATTCGATAAAAAGTCATCGAACGGCATCCGAGAAGGAGAAAATCGATGCCAGTTCTACAAACGACAGAAATGCCAAATGAAGCCGAATTGATCCGTCTGGCAGCGCTGCGAGACGAAGCTGCAATTCGGCAGATCGTTCAAACGTATAATCGACGGCTTTACCGTCTTGCCAGGGCCGTTATGGGCAACGACGCTGACGCGGAAGATGTAGTGCAGGACGCCTATATTCATGCATTCAGCCGATTACACAGCTTCCGTCGTGATGCATCCCTTTCAACCTGGCTTTCCAGGATTACGATCAACGAAGCTTTGATGCGTCATAGATCGAAACATCGTCAGAAACGATCCCAGCCGACCAACTTGTCGACCCGTGAAGCGCAGATCATCAACTTTCCTATTGGTCGATCCGACGAGGATCCAGAGCGTACAATGGCACAAAGGCAAATTCTCCATATTGTGGAGCAGGCAACTGACGCACTCCCCGAAATTTATCGACTGGTCTTCGTCGCCAGGGTAATTGAAGGCTTAAGTATGGAAGAAACGGCCACTCTGCTCGATCTGGAGACAGCCACAGTAAAAACCCGTCTGTTTCGCGCGCGCAAACTCATCAAGGATCAGTTGGAAGCGCAAATTGGTCCCGTGCTCCTCGATGCTTTCCCATTCGCCGGAAAGAGATGCGCACGCATGACCGATGTCGTCATCGAAAGACTGCGGACGCAAGAATAACGGGAACCTATCTCAGGAGACAGCATCAAAAGGCCATTCACTCAAGATGAACCGGTGTCGAACCGGCTGGAGGCCTCAATGCAATCCGCTCTGATACCCATTTTCGCTTCAGCATTGCTTATTCTGCCAGCTGCAACTGCCACTGCGCAGGAAAAGCTCACGGATCCCCAGATCGCCCATATTGCCTACACTGCTGGGGCGATTGACGTTGATGCGGCAAAGCAGGCTCTTGCCAAGTCGAAGAACAAGGACGTCTTGGAATTTGCAACCTTGATGCAAAAGGACCACGAAGCAGTCAACGTTGAGGCGCTAAAGCTGGTCAAGAAACTGAACGTCACGCCGGAAGACAATGACGTCAGCAAATCGTTGACCAAGGCTTCACAATCTGCTGAAGCCAAACTCGCAAAACTGAACGGCGCTGAATTTGATAAAGCCTATATCCTGCATGAAATCGCCTACCATAAGCAGGTAAACGAGGCGTTGGAGCAAAAGCTCATCCCTAGCGCAAAAAACCAGGAGCTTAAAGGACTATTGGAAACTGGACTAAAGCTCTTTCAGGGACACGAGCAACATGCCGAACATGTTGCCGCGATGCTAAAATGACACTTACTCGGCTGGATCGTCGCACGTTTCTCTTTACCGTTGCTGCTCTGCTGACGACGGGACGTAACGCTGAAAGTCACAACGGTATCGTACACATCACGATCAAGAACCTTGCTTTCATACCCGACACCGTCACAGTCCGGAGAGGCGAGACCGTTGAATGGACAAACCAGGATCCGATGGCTCACACGGCTACGGTGAAAGGTGGGTGGGAAGTCGTGATCCCGCCCGGCGAACGAGCAAACAGGATCATCACGGATGGAACCAACATTGAATACTATTGCCGGTTCCATCCCAACATGAAGGGACACATCGAAATAATTTGATATGCCTGAATAGGCAAAATGGGCGAGGGAAGAGACCGAGTGCAATGGTCGCGATGCCCGACTGGGCCTCTAGGCCTTACTATAATAGCCAGAGGCGTGCTGCCCGAAGAGTTGGCGGAATTGATCCATCTCTTCGGGGATTATTCGCTGGGAATGGCCATTTTTGGTCATTGAGTGATAGCACAGTAAGAAGCCAAATCAAAAACTGACACTGAGCTTTGCATTGAAGCCATTTTGCTTTGCACCGGATGCGAACTGGCCGTTATAGGACAGACCGAGTGTGGCATCTTCGGTCAGCTTGAAATCAAGCCCTGCTTCAATAAGGGCTGCATCTTCGGCGATTGGCAGGCCTGAGACCGTAAAGGCGTCCGAGCCGATGAAGCTTGCGGTGGAAACCGGCGTGATGTCGCCATAGGCGTGTCGCCAGCCAAGGTCTGTTCCTGCCGTTACCGTGATACTTCCCAGAACAAACTCTGTCGATGCGCGGAGGCCGAGCGTCGAGAAGCTGGTATCCGTCGTGCCGGAATGAACGGATAGAGCTGCTGCGGTCTGGCCCTTTTCGTCAAATCCGTCGCTCCTCAGGCGCAAATAGGCGAGACCCGCATAAGGCTCGAACAGGGCTTTGCCATAGTGGACCTTATAGCCAAGTTCACCAAAGAGTTGGAAACTTCCCGCATCGTAATCGCCGGTCAGATTATCGGCAAAGTCGGGGAAGGCGACAGAACGGTTCATGTCGACATCGTGCCATGTATAGGCAAGACCGGACCGGAATGCCAAGGCATTCGCATTATTGAGCGTCCACTCCGTTCCCGCATAAGCACCGAGTGTATAATTATCGCTGCTGCCTGACGAGGCGCGATCATCCACATCGAAGTTGGAATGGCTGTAGCCTGCCAGAAGGCCGAGACGCCATGTGTCAAGGACAGCACCGTCGATACCGGTGACAAAGCCGCCAACAGAGGATTTTACCGATCCTGCATTGCTATTGCTATCCTGTCTCGTCCATGCGCCAAAGGCATAGCCCCAGGCGGCATAGAGATTTTGAGCAGGAGCAATCCTGGATGGAGCCACGGTATCAATAGCAGAGGCTGAAGCCGAACCATGCCTTTGCGTTCCGGCATAGGAAAGCGCATTGATCGGCGTTGCTGGAGCGCCGCCAAAGGCTTGTTGCAGACGACCGAGTGCCGCATTGCGGATAAACTGGCTGTCGTTGATCAGCACGCCCTTGGCCGAAGCGTAAGCCTCACCCGAAAGGCTATCGAAGGCCGCACGCGCTTCATCGGCTGATAGCATCAACAGGCTGTTATAGAGCGCAAGCGAAGAACCTGTCTGCGCCAGCGTATCCAGCCCGCCGGCGGTTGCCAGCTGATTGCGGGTCTGAGCCACAGTCGTAAAGAGGGCTGGGGAGGGCTTTTCAGGTTCAGGCGTGCCGGGACCTGGGGTTTCTGGATCGACCGGACTGGGACAGCCGGTCTTCAAGCATATTTTCAGGTCTGCCGCTGTGTTGCCATAGGCGAGGCTCATATCGAGAAAGGCTGAGTTCGACACAACGCCTGCGAATTCACCACTGATACCGCCGTCGGCCGTCAGGATATTGTAGAGTTGGCCATTCTGGTAGCTGGTTTCTGGATCGATGGTCGTGACCGAGACATTGCTGCGGGAAACCGTTGCTGTTCCGGTTACATCGACGCGATCGGAGGCGCCATTGCTGGCTATTTCGATTTCAAGAACTGAGCCAGGTTTCAGCGTCAGATCGCCGTCGACTGCAAGCGTGCCAATGGAATTGCCGGGAGACAATATACCGCCAGACTGAACTGTCGTTTCTCCGAGCGAGCCATAACCGCCGAGAATGGCGCCGGATAAAACGTCGATGGTACCACCCAGCGTCGCGCTGCTGTTGTTGATATCCCCAACGACTAGTTTGCCGTCGGCGACCGTCGTTGTGCCGGAAAAGCCTGAATTATCGCCATTGAGGAGGAGTGTATCGGTACTCCCCTTGACGAGTTCACCGCCTAGTGAATTCACGAACTGGCCCGAAAAACTTCCACCATACAGGTAGAGAGGATTGTTCACCCACGACACCGTGCCGCCATTTCCCGGCGTTGCATCCTGCAAGTTGCGAATTATGCCGCCCTGTGCAGACAAATCGAGCGCCGCGCCAGAAGCGATGCGTGTTGCACCTGCAAACGCAGTAAGACTTCCGAGCGAACCGTTACCATCGACAAGGCGTCCATATGCAACCGTTATTGTCGAAGCCGGAGCTGCATTCGTACCGATGACGTCCATAACGACGTCACCTGTTGCATCATTCGTACCGATGATCAGATTGCCCTGAAGGGAGAAGCTTTGTCCCGCCCCGCCGTTGAGCCACAGTTCGGTGCCGGTTGCCGTGCTGATCGTGCCCGTTGTTCCGGCTGAAACGAGATAACTGTTGAGTGTGGAACGCCCAAGAGTAGAGTGAAGCCGTCCTCCGTTCAGCGTAATCAGACCTGTGCCCAATGCGTCGATGACGCTGCCATCATCATGATTGGCGACAAGCGTCCCCGCCGAAATCGTTGTGCCGCCGGAGTAGGTGTTGGCAGCTTCCAGAACAAGCGTTCCGGCACCTGTCTTTTGAATGCCATTTCCCTCAAGGACATTGGAGATCGTTGCTGTCCAGTTTGCACTGGCTCCGCTGCCGTCACCGACACGGACTTCGCTCAACGAATTTTGTAATGTTGTATCAAGTACCAGTGCATCACCGACTAGACGATAGCCATCGCTGGCAAACTGTATGCCAATCGCCGAGACCGGAGAACTCCCGACATTTGAAACTGTCACGATCCCGGCCTCACCACCAAAAACCGCAAAAGCATTGATGGGCTGGCGGGTTGTTGTTTGAACTCCTTGAGCATCGGCCCAGTTCGCGTTGGGCTGTGCCCATGTACCGATCCCGCCGCCCAATTGTGTTGCACTCGCCTGGCCATTGCTGTTCCAGAAATTGACAAACATGCCGTCTGTCGTAATGAGATTGATCTGCTTGGCAACTGTCAAAATCTGGACAGTATATCCGCTTGCAGGTAGGATAATCCCGCCATTGACCTGGCTGAGAGCACCGGTATAGCTGAAAAGCCGGTATAAGCCGGGGCCGAAATTCCCGGCGTCGATTGTGTTGATGGTTGCGCCATTGATAGCAAGGTCGCCATTCACTTGCACATCGTGGCCCTGACCGGGATTACCATAACCATCTGGAGCGCCGAACGAAAAAAGAAGCTGGCTTCCCTGATCCAGCGACAGATTGCCATTGATTGTGAGAGTGCCTTCCGGTTTTCCCGGTGCCAGCTTGCCTCCGCTCTGTACGTTTACATTACCGTTGATCGAACCAAAACCGCCCAACACCCCACTATTTGCAACCAAAACATCACTCTCGAGGCTGGCGGCAGTGTCGGCAGCACCGTTCCCAATCATCAGGGTGCCGGCAGTAACCTGAGTCAGACCGGCATAAGAACTGTTACCAGTCAAAGACAGCGTTCCAATGCCGCTTTTGATAAGTCCGCCCGATCCCGAGATCGTTCCGGAAAAGGCGGTATCTGAGGACTGATGGACCGTCAGATAGGCACTCCCCAAAGCGATGGTGCCGCCATTGCCACTGAGCGACGACATAGTCAGGCCGAATCCACCCAAATCAAGCGTGCCGCCATTGACCGTATAGGCGGTGTTGTTGACGAATGCCCCGACGACGCGGGCCCAAAGAGTCCCGTCCTCGATACGGGTACCACCAGTATAATTATTCGGGGCGAGCAAATGAACTGCGCCAGGCCCTTCCTTGATCAGCGCTCCCGGTCCTGAAATCGAAGCGTCACTCCCCAATCTTGCACCTGTTCCGGATGTGTTGACGACTGTATCGGAAGCCAGCTCAATGAATGCGGTTGATTGAAAATCCATAAAGCCACTGCTTGTCGCAACATTAATCACGGCATTACCGCTGCTGGCAGAGAAGGTGATTGCGCCGTTTTCGAAAGCATACCCTTCGAAACCGGGGTTTCCAAGAAGGTTCAATACCCCCAGGGTCCGGTGGCCATTCACGTTGACTTTATAACTCCAATTCGCGATGGCATTGAACGTTGCAACCTGTCCAACACCATCCGGAACGGTCCCTTCCTGCCACGAAGACCCAAAATCCCAATCTCCGCCGCGGCCGACCCAGGTTTCGGCTTTGCCTGGAAGTGGTAAACTGAGCGCCGAGGCAAAGACAACCGAT
The DNA here is from genome assembly GCA_014138095.1 of Ochrobactrum sp. RH2CCR150. GTDB lineage: Bacteria > Pseudomonadota > Alphaproteobacteria > Rhizobiales > Rhizobiaceae > Brucella > Brucella gambitense. The sequence goes on along the minus strand of JACGXE010000013.1, from coordinate 103,557 downwards.
GAAAGCCAAATCATACGCCGCTGACGCTGCGATATCTGCGCGCGCGAATGTTTGGTTTTTGATTTCTGCTGCCCCATAATCGCCCCCATTCGCTGACCCCACAGCGATGGGGCGAATATAACCCCTTCGCGATTAACTCCGCAATCGGCGAACTTCAATACGACAGATGCCGTATTTTTTGGGGAGGATACGAAGGGTTCGTGGGATCAAGTCAGCAGCCGCGACGCACGTCCGCTACGCCGCTTGGCGTTGTTGTAATAGTCGGACGCCTGCTGCATCGAGCGATGGCGTGATTGCTCCATCGCTTCGGGGAAGGGGAATGCCGCGATTGGCCGCTTCTATGAGATTGCTGGGTGCAGAGACCATAGGCGGAAAACCCAGACGGGCCCAATCCCGTAATCGCGGCGCGTTGCTTGATGCGGTTGGTTGGAGCGCATCTTGAACCATTGAGATCAGGCCGCTTCTTTCAGAATAGCACGGATAGGTATTGGTGCAGTGCCCAGATATCCCGCAATCATCCGGGTGATGTGCTCGACAATATCGGCCTCGTCCGAGAGGGAGTGACCGCAATCATTGAGGACGATGGCATGGGTCAATGTCTCCACTGTCGTTACGCAAATGAACGCAGCCGTATCGAGGTCCTTGAGCTGAACGTCTTCCTTACATTGCTCCAGATAATGCCGAACCAGATGGAGTGTGTCCTTTCGGATGGCTTCCACCTCGGCAAGTTTTCCAATGCGGGGGACTTCTTCTTTCAAGATCCGGTGGAGCTCAGGATCGACCCGGTGTGCAGCAATCATCGCGCGAATGAGCTCCCGCATGGCGCTGTTCAGGTCGTCTGACGCGCATTCTTGCATGGCGTTTTCCAGCAGAGCCAGAATTTCACGATTGTGCCTTGCGACGAGCGCAGCCACAAGCGACTCCTTATTGGGAAAGTATTGGTAGAGCGATCCAATGCTCACACCCGCTACGGCAGCGACGCGATTTGTGCTGGCCCGCGCATATCCATCGCGCACCAAAACGCGAGCAGTGGCATCCAGTATCGCCTCGACGGTCATTTTCGACCTCTCTTGCGAGGCGGCTTTTCTGGGATTTGTAGCGTTGAGCTTGGCCATATTCTCAAATTCCGAATGCGAGTAGACAATGTGAGTAAAAGCTCACATATTTTGTATAGATCGTCAACAATAAAGAATATGAGCCTATTCAACGCGTTCAAACGCCGAGATGGCGCCGCATTATTCGAATTCAGAAAACAAAAGTAAGAGTTATATAATGGTAATGAAGTCTATCAACATTGTGATACTTTTTTCGGTAATGGTAGTTGTGGCTGGTTGTGCCAGTTCGGGACAAAGACCTCAAATTTCTGCGGCAGACTGTGTCGTTACAAAGCACACTCAGACATTCAAAGAAAAATGCAGCGCGCCTCGACTGGGTTGGAAGGGCGCGAGCGGAAGCGATTTCATCTTCAGCCAGTGATTGACTGACAATAGTTAAGAATCTCGGTACCCGCTGATCAGTCTCTTGTCAGCTTTCAGCAGGAAACATGAAGCGAGGCGAGGGTGATCAACTCAATAGCCTTGACGCCCGCCCGCTGCGTCGCTTGGCGTCGTTATAATAGTCGGACGCCTGCTGCACGGAACGATGACGCGATTGTTCCATGGCTTCCGGGAGCGGAATGCCGCGATTGGCCGCTTCGGTGAGATAGCCGGAGCGCAGGCCGTGCGCGGAGAATTCTGTGGCATCAAGCCCGGCCATTTGCGCGCGCTGTTTGACGATCCGGTTGACGGCGCTCGGTTCGAGCGCTCGCGCGGACACATTGCCCCAGCGATCGACTTTTCGAAACACGCTGCCCTTGTCGATCCTGGCTGCTTCCAGCCACCGGGTCAGGGCTTCGACGGGTCGGCCGGTCAGATAGACGGTTTCATCGTGACCGGCACCGCTGGTTTTGGTGCGACCAAGATGGATGCCGAGAGAGGCGAGGGGGGAACCGTCCTCATCGGTGACAGGGGGCTGTTTGACAAGCTGTTCTACACGCAGGCCAGCGACTTCGCTGCGCCTGCGCCCGCCCGAAGCAAAGGCTACCATCAGGATAGCTCGATCCCGCAAGGCGGTGAGATCCTCGCCGGAACAGGTTGCCAGCAGCTTGCCCAGAATATCGCCGGTAATCGCATTTGCACTCTTGCGGCTGCGCGGCCTGTTCAGAGCGCGCACCGCAAGCCGGATGGCCGATTTGACGGACGGCGATGAAAACGATCCTTCCAGACCCCGCCAGCGGGTCAGTGTCGACCAGTTGGCGAGACGCCGGCGCACGGTTGCCGGTGCATGCAGCCCGGATACACGCAGAAAGCCTTGTCGGCGCAATTCCTCTTCCACGTCAGCCGGCATGCCGTGATCGGGTTCGATCTCGCGTTGCTGCGGCCGCCACAAATGATGCGCGACGAATTTCAAGAGCAGGGCTTCCGGCGCCGGGAAGGGCAGGGGGCTACCGGTTGCGGCCAGCGACCAGGCTTCGAGATAGGCCAGATCCGAGGCGAGCGCGCGCAGCGTGTTTTCGCCCATGCCTTCATTGACCAGATGACGCAGCGTTTCGACATCGTCGTCTGTCAAAATGCCGGCCAGCATGTCGCGCCGGTTCATCGGCAAAACGGCCGCAATGGTGTCGAGTGTTTCGGCGCGGCGTTCGACGCCTGAGTTGGATGTTGCGCTCAAAAATCTGTCCTCTAAAGGGCCGAGAGCGCTTTATTCAGGCGCTGCCTTGTAACGAGTTTCGCTGATTTGAGGTCCGAAATCAATAAGCTTCGATAAGCTATACTTATCGGATGTTAGAAGGCCAACCCAACAGCATCACCAGTGCCGGACATTAAATATTCCCTGGCGTCCGTTTGAGAAATTGTTTACCATATTTTCAATGCGTTACGATCTCGATCATTTGCCTCTGAAGACCTTGCTGCAGCCATTGGCGTGCGCCAGTGCGGATCTGGCACGCCTCGACGAGCGCCTTGCCCACACGCCGGTCGGCACAGGACTGATTGAACGGTTGCATTTTGCCGATGCCTGCGCCTCGTTGTGGCTCGATGGCGAACTGGTCGAGATGGAAGATCTGGTCCTGCACGAGGCGGCGCGCGATATCCGCTCGCCAAGCCACCAGCTCACCATCGCCCGCGACGTGTTGCAGACCCGCCGGCGCATTGTGGCGCAGCAGCCTGATTGGGCGCTGAGCCAGAACGGTTTGCGCAGTCTGCGACAGGCAGGGCCTCCTGCCTCATTTGGTGGTGGCGGCATCGCTGCCGAAAGCGAAGGCGCCGCGTTGCAAGATACGGCGGTCGATCGGCAAGGCGGGGAGGGGAGAAAACTTCGTTTGAACGGCGGGCTCGACCTGCTCGGCGTTGATCTCGACGCCATTGACGCGGTATTGGCACGGTCCGAAGAGGTTCTCGCCCAAGCGAAACAGCCACAGCGGTTGCCGAAGCCCGAGACTGACCCGTTGATCCGCGACCCCGACTGGGATGAAGAGGAACGGCTCGACGAATGGCGAACCGTGTTGCGTTCGATCCGCGATCTGCCGCCGGTGTTGCAGGCCATGCTGGCGCTTGATGCCTGGAATGAACTCGCGGTCTTGCAACGCGCGCCGTGGCTGGGGCGATTGCTGGCCACTTCCCTGCTTCGGCGCGAAGGTCTGACCTCGCAGGCGCATCTGTTGGCCATTAATATCGGCCTGAAAACCATCCGCGTCGAACGGCGCCGTCATCGCAATTTTGAAACCCGACTTCTCGCCAATGTCGAGGGCCTGATGGCCGGGATCGAGCTCGGCTTCAAGGAGCATGACCGGCTGCTGCTGGCGCGACAGATGATGGAACGACGGCTAACTGGCCGACGCGCCTCCTCCAAACTGCCCGGTCTGATCGAGCTCGTGCTGGCCAGACCTCTGGTTTCGGCTGGCATGATTGCCAAAGAACTCGACATCACGTCCCGCGCGGCCCTTCGCCTCGTTGAAGAACTCAACCTGCGCGAAATGACGGGCAGGGGGAGGTTTCGGGCGTGGGGCGTGCTTTGAGCTTTCAGAACAGCATCGCGATAAATCATAATCACTGCGTGCCGAATGGGCGATGTGATCCATCTATAGAAGAGGTCATCGATGGCATCGAAGACGACGTTGAATGCAAAAAACCTTGAAGCGCTCGGCGTGGAACGTCTGGCTGAGTTGTTGATCGAAATCAGCACCGGCAACGCCAATCACAAGCGCCGTCTTCGAATGGAACTCGTTGGCAATGCAAGCGGGGTGGAACTGGCACGAGAAGTCCGTAAGCGCCTGGGTAGTATTGCGCGCGCAAAAAGCTGGATTGACTGGCAAAAGGTAAAATCGGTCAAAGCGGATCTGGAAGCGCAGCGGAAAACGATTGCCGAGAAAATCGCATTTTCTGATCCGGACGAAGCCTTTGAGCTGATCTGGCAGTTTCTGTTGCTTGCCGATCCGATATTCGAACGATCCCATGATGGCGGCGGTACACTGATTGAAAGTTTTCATGCAGCATGTGACGATGCCGGACGCATCGCGGCGCTGGCAAAGATTTCGATGCAGCGTCTGGTCGACAAAATCGTCGCTGCTCTTCAGGATAATGGCTACGGTCAATATGACGGATTGATTGATGCAATGGCTCCCGTGCTCGGGGAGACGGGTCTCAGAAAACTTCAAAATGCGTTTGAACGCTGGGCAAAAGAACCAAAGTCTAGGCATGCCGAGGCAGACATGCAGCTTGTCGGCTGGAGCATGAACGGCCCTATTTACCGCGAAGAGCTTCATGCCAGAGGTCAGTCGATCACGGTAAAAGTCGCGCTTGAACAAATAGCGGATGCGCTTGGTGATGTGGATCTTTACATTGCACAACAATCGGAGGCATCGAAGGCGTTTGCAACGGTTGCGACTGAAATAGCCAAGCGGCTGTTGTCAGCAGGACGGGCGGAAGAAGCGCTCAATGCGCTCGATAAAGCTGAATTCGACAATCGGCGTGAAATCTCGCCACAGTGGCAAGCAAAGCGGGCGGAAACCCTGGAAGCCCTCGGGCGCACAGATGAGGCGCAACAGTTTCGCTGGAATAGCTTTGAGCAGTCACTCAATGCTGAACTCTTGCGCGCATATTTACAGCGGCTTCCTGATTTTGATGACATGGAAGCCGAACAGAAGGCGTTCGATTATGTTCAGCACTTTCCGGATGCAAACCAGGCACTTTCTTTCTTCATTCGGTATCAATCATTCCCCGAAGCATCAAAGCTCGTTCTGTGCCGCGCATCAGAAATGGACGGTGACCTGTATGAGCTCTTGTCTGCCGCCGCAGAGAAACTTGCGCAAAAGTTCCCTTTGTCTGCAAGCATTCTTCTTCGGGCGATGATCGACCTTACGCTCGATGGTGGCCGGTCCAATCGGTACAAGCACGCGGCGCGTCATTTGCTGGAATGTGGGGCATTGGCTCGTCATATAACCGATTACGGCGCAATGGCTCCGCACGATGTCTACATAGCAAGCCTTCGAAAGCTTCACGGACGAAAGCACGGCTTTTGGGCTCTCTTCGATGAACCTCGATAATGGTCTTTTGCCTAACTAGGGAAGCACGAAGCCTCCGGCAAGCAGGGCGCATCCGCTACAAGTACGGCAGACGTCGCTTCATCGGCCGCTCGCGCCTGCGCATGATCTCGACGAGCGATAAGGTGTGATTTCCGACGCAGTGACGCTAAACTGACAGTGTTTAAAAGCTGAGGGAGGAATACCGATGCCGAGATTTCTGGCTGTTTATACGATCAATTCTGAAGACCTGGCATCCTTTCGACGCCTGTCAAAAGCAGAGCAGGACGCGGTCGATGCGAAGGGAATAGCCCAATGGATGGCATGGGAAGAACGCCATGCCGCCATCATCCTTGATCGCGGCGGCATGGTGGGGAAGACAACACGTGTGACAAAACACGGTATAGCAGAAGCCAAAAATCCGTTCTGCGGTTATCTGGTGGTGGACGCCGAAACCGCGGAGGCTGCGGCAAAGCTGTTTCAAGACCACCCGCATATAACGGTGTTTCCAGGCGACGGCGTCGATATCATGCCTTTTATGACGTGATCTACTGCGCCGATCCTCGGCGGCCAGGCCGCATTGCCTGCTGCCAACCGTGGCCGATCAAGCGGGGGCGTTCGGTCACGGCAGCGCTTTATGTTGGGCTGGCTCGCTCAAATGACACTTCCATTTGCGGAGAAGACGAATGTCACAGCACAAGATTTACACGTTCTTGCTCACCGCTGACCTTGGTGCTGCCGAAGCCTGGTATACGAAATTGTTCGGGCGCGGACCGGATAACAGACCAATGGGCACGCTCGTTCAGTGGGAGCTGTTCAATCAGGCCGGAGTGGGGATTTCGACAGACGATGAAATCGCCGGGCGAGGGGCGATTTTTCTTATTGTCAACGACGTTCCGGTCGAACGGGAGAGGTTGCGTGGCGTTGGGATCATGCTGGGTGAGGATATCCCGGGCGATTATTCAACGCTGGCGCAAGTGCGTGATCCCGATGGCAATCTGATCACCTTCGCGACGCCGCCGTCGCCGAATTATCCGCCGGCTTAGCGAAAATTAGCCGCTGTTAGGTTGAAAGCGGCCGGTCAGTAATGCGCGTAATTCCAGCCTTCCGATGAGCCTTCATGCTTTCCCAAAAGCGGACATCGCCGAACCGCTTGGCCAGCGACCAGATTTGGGTGTTCGCCGACAGACGGCTTTGGGTCAAGTGCTAGTCGAAGCAGTTAGCAGCGCCTGACCACGCTTGTCCGACCGCTACCAAATCGAGCGACCTTGGGGGGGGCTCCCCAGAGCAGCTTGCTATTCGGCAAATCGAGGTTACGAAATGCTTGGTCTGAAAGGCGATCAGCATGCGCTTTGCGGTTCGTCTCCGGACACGCTCCGCGCCGCCGCAACATTGCCTTCAGCCACGTTGTCGTTTGGCTTTCTCGATTACGTCGTCCACGCGAGCAATCAGCTTCTCCAGATCGTCTACATCTGGCATCTCACCCGCGAACTCATCCGAATTGGAATGGCCCTCCAGAAGGCGGGACGTGTCATCCTGCAAAGCGACGATTTCGTCAGCTAGTGCGTCTGACCAGCTAATTTTTATCAACGCTCCTAGCCTGACCTGTTCATCCCATCGGCGTACCGTGTCTTTGAACAGGTGAAGCATGACTGTTTCTTCAACTGTACGGCGCAACGCCCCTGCACCGCTGCGAATCAAATCTACTCGTTCGCGGCCAGATGCCTGCTTGGCCCGTTGCAGAAATTCCTTAGCTTTGGTCGTCTTGCGATAAATCCTGCTATTGGCCGGTGTGTCGTCGATGGCCACGCATCCGGGGACACCTTCCAAACTCTGGACCCAATGGCTCAAGACCTGGCAGCCGTCGGCCTCTGCTCTGTCAGAAAGTAAAGTGAGAAATACGAGATCATGCGTAAACACGATCACCTGCCGCACGGATGATTCCTCGGCGAGCCGCTTGGCGATTGCCCGCTTTCTCTGATGATCGAGCGATGTGACCGGATCATCGAGAACAATGGCGGCGCTGGTGGGATTGAGATTCACTTCGGTGAGGAAATCAGCAAGCGACAGCGCCCGCTGCTCCCCTTCACTGAAAATGCCATCGGGTTTGTGACCTCCTTTGGCCTTGAGGCCGCGAAGTGTTTTGCCGGCGCTCCCTCGCGCCTTGAACTCGAATGGTAGCGAGCAATCGAGCTTCGCGCACTCGTCCTTCAGTTTGTCCTTGTAGTTGCCTTCGATCAATTTCTCGAAAACGACCCTCTGGCGATCTGTGATGAAACGGGTGTTTGGGCGAGAGCCGCCGGCCTTCTTTATCCAGGCCAGGTCGTCAATGAAGGCAACCACATCGTCAATGTTTTTGCTCAGCACCTGCCGTTGCCGCAGGTCGATGTGTTCCGCTTTCAGCTTGGCGAGAAGGTCGTCAAATTTACCCTCACGAAGAGCTGCATCCTGCGCGACGATATCCTCTAGCGCTTTTCCAATAGCATCGTGAGTAATCGTTACACCGCCGTCAGGAACTGCGTTGCTTGCGCCTTGCTCGAGGGCCGAAATCAGCAGCTTGCGTCGCTCGTCAAATGTCTTCGAGACGGCATCGACGTCGTCAACCAACGATGGATTGACCTTGGAAAGGTCTGCGCGAATGCGGCTCTCGCCAGGAAGTAGTGCACAATCGAGCACCTTGAGCTGGGTGCAATATTGATTGAGTTCCTCGTCAGCGAAGATGGCAGCCTTTCGGGCGTCATGGTCCAGATAGCCCCACATACGGCTGATAAGAGAGGCTGAGGGAGGGTCGAGAGGACGATGGCACAGCAAACAGGGAGTGCCGTGAGCTGGATAGGTTGCTGCCTCGGCTTGTCCCAGGTTTCGGCTCGCGAGAACGAAATCGTTCCATTCGGTTGAGCCCGTTTGCTTTAATTCGGGATGCGAAACCGTCTCGCTGCCGGCCTTCACAGCTTCTAACAGCGCGGCCTTATGGCTATCGAGTAGTCTGCGGGCTTTATCGCCCCCAGCGCTGCCCAAGGCAAGCGCGAGCTCACCGACTTTTTTCTGGAGAGCCTCAACGTCGGCCTTAGCGGTCGCCAGGGATTTGAGCGTTTCGATAGGAGATTTGCCGAGGAGCTCCTGCTCCTGCCGAACTATCTCGTCCAATCGCTCTTTCTCGGCATCTCCAAACGATGCGAGCGCGCGAATTTCAGCCATGCTTGAATCCGCACTCAAAGAAGCAATCTTGGTGGCGACCCGTCCTTCATCGGTGAAAAGCTGGTCGAATTTATTCGGCCGCGTTTTCGATAGGATGTCAGCTTCGAGCTTTTGAATGAGCAGGCCAACTGCCCGGATTGCCTCTTCGAAAACATCGAATCCAGCAGGCTGGAAGCCCAACTCGTTCTCTTTGGCGAGATGTATGCGTGAGACAGAGGAGTCGAAAATGCTGACCCGTTTTAGATCATTGTGCTCATCACCATCGGTGAAGACGATATCCTCGAAAAAACCGTTACCACGGTCAACCTCGAACTGGGCAGTCGCCGGTGCATCGGTAGCGCCATCATCGTAGATATTGCGAATGATCTGAGGGCTGGAGCGACTGAAGCAAGCTTTGGACAGAACACGTGCAAAGCTGCTCTTTCCGGCGCCATTGTGCCCATAGATGATGGTCAGCTGAGGACCAAAGTTTAGCCGCGAGGCCTCTGGGATTGCGTTGACATTCGTCAGAGACTTTAGCGCCTGCAGTACCAGGCGCGTTCCTTCCACAGCCACGCGGCCCGTAGCGGAGTCCGGAACATCCGGCAGCTCTTCGTCACCGTTATCGAGTTGCTTGTCTCGCAGAAACAGTCGATAGGCTTCCTGGATGCGGGTATCGGTCAGCGTGCCGTCTCGCACCGCATGAGAGACGATGTAATGCTGCCAGTCGGCAATCGATTTGCCCCATGCATTCAATTCGCTCCAGATCGTGGTTTGGGGCAGCTCCTCGACTGCCATTTCCGGCGCTGCCACGCCGCCTAAGCCAATTTCATTCATAGCCATAAATCTCTCCCAAGATTGTTTTGGCGAGCGCAAACTACAGAAATTCAGTACGACAGAATCATATGCCCAAAATCCCATCCGACAGAAGTAATACAGAAGAGGTTTTCGAAATCGCACCTTAATTTTGCTTGTCTTCAACAATTTAGCGCTGGGGAATTGTTCTTAGAAACGCCGCCTCAAATCTGTTGGCAACGGTGCCATGAACGGCTGTATTTGGGGTCGAGCGGCAGCTGAGTGGAGGTTCGAAATGGGGTCGACAACCGCCGATCCGCAATGGCTTTATCTCAGTAATCCAAACTAGAGCGCTGCAACCCCCAAGTTGCCGCTCGTTCGCGGCCGGGGACCGAGTATGGCTAAGGTGGACGCCCGTCAGAGCTCCATCCCCTCGATCGTCATCCTCGCATTGTCATCGACAGCCAACGGGACAGCTAAGAGCGCGGCTTGGAGCACCATCCGAACCTTGAGCCAACCCTCACCGGATCCGGCGAGGGCCGCGACCAACGGCGAAAGCGATGGCGCCGCTGATCCGAACAAGGCGGGCATCGCCACGACCACCCGCCACTGCCGTGTAACCAGATATTCCAGATAGTGGACGACGAGCGGCGCGAGATGCTGCTGCTTGAGATAGTGGACCCAGAGCGCCTGCGCGATGAGCAATGCGTCCGGCGCGAGCCTTTCCAGCAAGGTCGCTGCAAGGGCCGATGCCGCGTGATGTGACCAGTCGTTCGACGGGCATTTAAGCACGGTCTCCCATGGCTCGATCGCCCCGGTGACGAACAGGCCTTCGAGATGGTCGACCAATCGCATGGCTAGGCCACCTTGCGGATGCGCGACGCCATCCACCCGCCATCGCGCCAGCGGCAGGCGATCCAGTTCGTTGGCTGCGGCCAGGCCGAACACCGCCACGGTCATATTGCCGATGAGCAGTTCATCAGCACCCGGCGGCCAAGTCCTCAGCTTGCCATCAACCTCGCGCATGACGTCGCGATCGTTTGCCGCATTCTGCTCTGCGATCATTGCCAGGGCGTCAAGCTGCCTCAGGCCATCGGCAACGACATTACTGAAGTCGAGCGTGCGCTGCGCGAGCGTGAAGAGCACGGGCCCGCCCACCGCGTGGAATGACATGATCGGGCTCGCGCGCAGTTTCGGCACCTGCCTCAGCGAGCCATCGAGGGATGCACCGCAGGCCAACTCCAACCGAATGAGGTCGAGTCGGAGCGTGTCGAGCGGCGGTGCAACGGATGCGTCCGTTGCGAACGGGTCGAGATTGCTGCAGAGCCCGACAAGCTTGGACATCTCCTCATCCGTCCGTTCGCCGGCGCTCCAGGCAACTGTCGCAGAAAGGACGCCGCCCGTTCGGCGTTGCAGTGACAGCAAGGGCTCTCGGTTATAGTCGGCCTGCAGGGGTTCGAGCAAAGCCACAACAGTCCCGAATTCTGCTACCGCCTCGCCGCGCTGCCCGGCCATGAACCGCGCCAAAGCCGCATCGATGGCGAGGCCAATCGTGAAGGTTGGCCGACTCCCGTTCTCAACCAGACGCTTTGCGATGTCGAAGTAGTTTGCCGCGTCCAGCCAATTGTTATGGCGTCCCGATGCGATCGCCGCCGTACGATGAGCAAAGGCGCATCCGATATCATCGTCGGCCTTTAGCCAGCGCGGCAGAGCGTCTCGCCAAATCTCTTTGGCTTTGGAATAGTTTCCGGCATCGCTCGTGACCTTCGCCAGCGCGCAGAGATAGATCGGGTCATCCCCCACTGCGGGCCCGATCTGTCCCGCTTCCGCCACGGCGCCAGCTGCATCGCCCAAATCTTCGTTGATGGTGCGCAGAAGGACCGGTGCGATCGCACGCGCCATGCTGTTCGCGCCAACCTGCACGCTGAAATCGAAAGCGACGCGCAGCTTGTCCCTGAACGATCCCCACCGACCGTCCTTCATATTGTGCTGGGCGAGCCACAACCGTTCAATGAGGGCCGACGACATCTCGTCCGGAAGGCCAATGGGCTCGAGCAAAGCGCGCGCGTCTTCTGGTGCGCGCGCGTTCAAGGCTTCGAAGAGCGCGCCGAACTCGCCGATATCCTGAATGTGACTGAAAAGGCGCAGCGACGCTAACTGCGAATAGCCGACCGCTGGAAGATCCTCGTCCGCCTGCAGGCCTGCTTTGGCCATGCGAACGGGCAGGCTCGTCACAAGCACTCTCGCCACATCGAAAAACTCTAGCGCGCGGGCAACGACCAGTGCGATCGGATAGCGAACTTTCACGACTGATAGGAATTGGTTGAGATAGAGGAACCGGAAGAAGAGGCGAGGATCGTCGTCCGGCGCGGCAGCGAATTCCTCCTCGATCTTCACGGCAATACGCATCGCGGTATCTGCGTTGGTTTCGGCAGCGACGCGATACTGGAGGATGCGAAACACAAAGGCATCGATTGGCTTCTTAAAGGGAAGCGGATTTTTCGCGTCGAGACCGAGCGTCGTGTAGAAGTCGCACGCCTCGCCCACTGCGGCCCAGGTCTCGTCGCTCGCCGAGAACATTCCTTGCGAGACGTAGATGAGCGGACCTGCCGTACCCGCGATATAGCAGTGCATCAGAATAGCGGAGATATCCCAAGGACTCACTGTGCGGTCGAGAAGATAGGTCCAGGCGAGCTGCCCGTGCATCGCCCGGGTCCAATCGTGACCGCGGAGTTGTTCGGCCGCGCCTCGCACCAGAGGCGACACGCGAAACTCTCGGTCATCGGTCATTTCGAGCCAAGGTCCGGCGATAATGTCGACCGCGGCGCCGGGCTCCGGAATCGCCTCCTGCAGACGGCCGATGGCCATGAGGCGCTGACGTGTTACGCGGCCAGTCATCAAGCTCACCCGCAACAGCAGTTCCCGCGCACCGTCGGGAAGTTCCGAGATCAGCCGCCGGGCCTCGAATTTGATGCGATCGACATCGTCTGCGGTGCCGAGCAGGTCGGACGCTTCTGGTTCCGGAAACGCCTTTGCTCGCAGTGTGCGCACGCGCGCGCTTACGAGTTGCGGGTGACCCAATGTCGATAGCTCGAGCAGCTTCGACCAGAGTGCAGCGCGCTCGTCGTGACAGCCGGCCTCGCGCAGGAAAGCCTCGATTTCATCCGCGTCGAAGGGCAGCATTTGGAATTCGCGCGCCGGCTCCAACTGGACCGCTTGCGCCAACCGCTCAGGTAGCGGACGATCCGCTGTGATGATGAGCTGTCCTCCGAGGGCGCTTTGACAGTGCCGAAGGGTTCTGAGCGCGCTCTCGATCGACCTCGGGTCCGAAAGCGTGTCGAGATCGTCGACCACCAATATCCTAGCCACGCCTTCGGCACGCAGCAGCTCGGTTGCAGCGAAAAGGCGTGTCTTCACCTCGGCAGGGGTGAGGTCGCGCAAGGTGAGCCAGAGGGGGTCGCGCCCTGCGAAGGTGCTTGCGGCGTTGAGTGTCTTGCCCGAGCCGGTCGATCCGTGGAGCAAGACCGTTCCCGCTGATAGGCCGGCCTCAAGCGACTGCTCAACGGCCGTTCGGCGGAAATAAGGATGGGGGAGTGGCGGCGGGCCCTCGAGGATAAGCGGCTGCGCTTGCACCGCGATGTCGGCGCCGCCCGGTGACATCGCGGCGCGCATCAAGGCAAGCAAATCCTGCTTGGGCACATGGATCCCGGTCGCGCTCGCGAATATGCGCAGAAACTGTGCGCGGGTGAGAGGAACACCGTCCTTCTGTTTCGCAGCATCGAACGCAGCAGCGTAGAGCGCGTCAAAGGCTAGCTCCGCATCTGCTGGCGGTATTGACGACGCAGCGCCGTGAATGACGAGGCGATCCTTGATCTGGCGCACCAGCGCATCGCCATCCCGCTGTCCCACCAGCCACTCGATCGGGCTGATAATCTCCTTGAGCAGCGCGGCGGGGCTTGCGTCGGCAAAGCGCTGTTTTAACGGGTTCGACAAATTGCCTTCGCCGAGGAGAAAGTCGGCGATCAACCTTATCTGGCCATCGCTCTCGTCTCCGGAGTCCGAGGTGCGTAGGGCATTCCAGAGGTCGAGCCCTCCACGTCCGGTGCCAAAGGGCGCGCCTTGCTCCACACCAATGCCGGATGTGGTGACATAGCGAAATCGGATCGTCACTCCGGGATTGCGGGTGCGATGAGACCAGAAATTGTTGACCGCCTCGACAACCGAGGGCGTGCGCAAGGTGATGTTGCCAGAGCCGGCCGTATCTTTGACTTGCTCGGTTAAGGCGCCCGCAGGGTCGAGCCGGTCGAGGTCTTCGGCGCCTTCGAGAAACAGTTGCTCATCGTCACCAAGCTCCAGCAGACCTGGATGCTGCGCAGAATCTGGTAGATATAGCCCCGAAACGTGTCGTGCGCCTGTCGCGCCGGGTCGCTCACTAGGCCGGCCATGACATCTAGCTCTTTGTGTTCAAAGAATAGATCGAAGGGTCAGCCATAGGCGCTCCTACATCGGCCTTCGTCAACTGCATACATGAATGACAAAAGTCGTCTCCTTCGCTCTCGGCTCTTCGAGCTTACTTGAATCACAATGCAAAGGTCATTTTAATAAATGTCATGTTTTTTGACTAGCTCGGTTACTTAGATCAAATGACTGGAACAGATGCGCTTCCTAATATCGTTAACGCGTGGCGCGAACGTCGGCTAACCCGTTTAACAAGCCTGAAACCTGACAGGCAGAAAGCGGCCCCATTCCGGTCGTTAGAATCTGACGCCTTTGTCCGACAAACAGCGATAGGAATGCTGATCAGAGGGCCCACATATCACGCGTACAGATGTCCTGTTCAGAGCTCGACTTTCACGTCTTTTTTGTTGTGCGAGATCAAAACAGGTTTTAGGTACTCTATCGGTCTATTTAACGTCCGTTTGATCCTTGTGTATTATCATGGGAATAAAATGAAAATCTTGTTCAATGCCGTTATCGTTACCCTTGCGCTAACTTCCTTAGCCAATGCTGAACGAAAGCCAACTATTCTGGATCTCGTCGAGAAAGGATATGAAATCAAGTCGTCAACAGGTAACTACGTTTTTCTCCAGAATGAAGAAAATATCTATATATGTTCATTTCTCCAGGTAAGTGAATATAACGTCGCTTCAGGGGAGATTGATGCCATCAAATTCGATTGCGCTGCTGTTAAGTGATGCAATTCGCTATTTTGGCGGCCGACGGCCTCGATACTTGTGTTGTTCAATATCCAACCAGCACAGGCGGATGAAAAATAATGAAGTTCGTGGTTTTCATTCTTGGATTGGTTCAGATCCTAATTGGTTTGCTATTCATTGTTGATGCGCCGTCATTACAACGACTGGTGCTTGGTACATTATCATTTGGGCTTGGATCTATTTGTTTCGGCATATCAGTGATCATTAGTCAGTTGGATAGAATTCGCGCAAGTTTGAAGGATTCCGGTCTCCAATAACGGCCCCATTCCGGTCGTTAGCACCCGAGAATTTTGAATGGCAATCAACACACCGCCTGTTGCGGGGGCCGGTGGTTCCTATTCCTTCAAGAGCATGGAACTTGAGAGCGGATGATCGCGCCGAAGGCAGGTTTTTGATCTGGCTCCGGTTGCATTCTAGAAAAGCTGACACATGCTGCGCCAAGCGCTACCAGCTGGCTATTCCTTTGCCCAGTTTTCTTGTTGTGCGCCAGCCGTTTGACGGCCTGTTCTAGCGAGCGTTGTCCGGCCCGATAGTCCTGCCAGGCAACCGTCTTCGCCAGAAGCGCCGGTACAGTGTGGATGGAGAAACGTGTCAGCGGACACGCGGCGCGCTTTCGGCGCATCCGAGCCGCCGATCATCGGTCAGCGCAGACCTACGAAACGAGGCTGGACGGGTTAGCAAACGAGGCGATCGTCCGCACCGCGATGATCGATCGACTTCGTCAACGGGGCCGGCGCAACGCGGCCCCGCACGGATCGACCGCGTCGGAAATCTGCTACATCGTCAGCCGGCCTTTTGTTCGGAAAGACATTTGCGACCCGCTGCCATTGCCTTGAAGGTTCCCTCCAGATCGACGACAAAGGCACCCTGAGTTTCCGGAAACACGGTCATCGTGTATTTCTTTGCCACGTCACGTTTGAACGTCGGATCGTCCGTTAAAATGTAGCCGCCGGAATATCCGCCTTTGAGTTGGCCGGCCGTGGTGGTGACCACGCCTTCGTAGAGATGGTTATCTAGGGCAACGAAGATTCGCTTGTTTCCGTTCTGAACGCCTATATCCAATTTTGTGAACACGCCCAGGTACCCGACCGATTTGTCGGCGGCGACTCCCATTTGCACCGCACCTGGACCGAATGTGCTCACGATCAGACAATCGCCGCGTGTTTTATTTGCGTAGATGGTCCAGCCCTTGACGTCCTCTCCATATTTGACCAGGGTATCGCTGGCTTTCGGAAGCGGATTTTCCTGGGCGCAGATTGCCGTCGCCCATGAAAACGCCAGTGCTGTTGCGGCGATGAGTGTCGAAAAATTTCTCATGATTATCCCTCAGATGTAGGCGCTGTTCTTGGAACATGCGTTGGAAGACTGTTGGAGGCGAGGGTGCGTCCCGACTACCGGCACCCTTGCCATGTTGTTCTGGATCAAATGGAACCCTACGGCTTGACCTCCTCGAACTCCCCGGGTCGCCAGGTCTTGTCGAACCAAGGTTCGAGCGGCCCATAAAGCCGAAGCAGCGTGTACCATCCCTTGCCGGGAATGGTCTGAATCCAGTTCGCTTCCTGGCCATCGGGAGCCTTCGGGCCGAAATAGAGCTCGACCGAACCGTCGATGTTCTCGATGAGCTTGTCGCGTCTATTGTTCTTGCTCGGGAAGGTCTGGCCCGTCTGCAGCTCGGAGCGCGTCTGCGGATCGTAAATCACCACGGACCAGAAGTCCTTGGCGGGCGCATTGGCGGGAATGCGAAGCCTGTAGGTCTTCGCGCCATCCAGATAATCGCCGTTGGCGTCGGTTACAGCATATGCGTATTGCGAACCGGCGCCGACCATTTTCTGCACCATGGCCGGGGTGTTCACCGTCGCCTGATAGAAGAAAAGAGTCCTGGCGTCGAGATCGCGACCGCCGTTGCCTTCGTCCCGGAGCCACTGATAGTTGCCGCCCACGAAGGCCGTGCTCCAAGCGCTGTTCGGATAGAGCTGGACCCCGTCGAGACGTGGCCGGAACAACAGCGCGCGGGCGGTTGCGTTACCGACTGCCACCGCTTCGGTGAGCAGTTTCTTCATCCGCTCGTCTGGAGCAAACGGCTTGCCCTTCTCGATGCCGACAGAAGCAAACAGGCCTAGCATTTCACGGTCGAGCATCGAGGTCGGCTCACGTTCGATGACGGTGTGGAGCTCCTCGAAGAAATTGAAGTTGTTTGCGTGGATCGTGTTCCAGGACTTCCGCGATCCGTCGATGAACTCCATCGCTGGCGGGGTATCGCGCTTGGCGAGCGGATAGACCTTCAGCCCATTCTTGAACGACGCCACTGCGGCGTCGGGCTTTCCATCCACCAGGAAGCCGCGCAGGATCAGCCAGTTCACGTAGCTGGTCGACTTCGAGACGAAGTACTTCTGACCCTCGACCTCGGCCTGCGCACCGCCAACGGGCGGATTGAGATCGCCTTTGTAGTCGGGCGGCAGGATCAGGTACTTACCACCCTTGCCGCGATCGAGCCCCGGAGCGCCCATGTCGGCGACGAAGCGGAAAAAGGCATCGTTGACCGTGCCGGGTCCGGAGCCTACCGGAACCTCAATGACCGTCGGTCCCTCCTTCTGCAGATCGAGCATAGCCATGCCATAGACCGTATCGGTGTTGCCGGTCAGGAACAGCGGCGCGGAGTCCAGCAACTGTTCCATAAGGATGACTTTGTTGGACGTGTCGGCGCCCAGTTCCAGTGAGCCGAGCCGAATGCTCTCGATGGAGGCGGCGGGCACGCCGTTCAGGAAGGTTTCGACTCCGCGCATGCGATCGAGATTGTCATAGAGCTTGTCAACCGTGTCCTTGTCCGGCATCCCGTCGAAGAAATTCAGTGTCCCGAGCGGAGTTTCCACCTGATCTGGGGTCATGATGGCTTCGGGAATCTTGTAATTGTAGCCGGGCGTTTTTTCGGCGGCCTGGGCGGACCAGGCGGCCGCACTACCAGTGATCATCAATATCAGCGCGTGGCGCCAAACTCGGCCGACCCACCTCGATGTTATACTCGTCGCTTTTTTCACCTCAAAAGCCCTTTCTTCGCTTCGCTGACCAATTATCAAGTAGGACAAGGTTGTTTGCTTTGAGCACCTTCCTCTTAGGACATCCTTGCCGCACAGAGATTTTTCAAGGAACCGTCTCACCATTATCCACGTCCAATCCAGTTGTTATGATTACGAGAATTGGTTAAGTCATTGAGTTATTATTGGTTTGCTGCGCGCTCCGCAGCCTCCTTGCTCTGGATCATCTGTTGTGCAGCGGCGGCGGCATCCGTGGCACTCCCCTCGACATGCACGGTTGGCACAGCAATCTTGATCCCATTGTCGGCAAAGGCCTTTTTGATCATCATCAGTGCCCGCCGCTTGATTGGGAACTGGGCACCGGGCCTTGTCGTCAGTTTCAACCTGAGTTCGATTGCGAAATCTCCGAAATTCTCGATACCCTGCATTTTGAGCGGCTGGATCGTGTCGGCCGCGAACTCTGAATCCGTGGCGAGCTCCTGACCGATCTTCTTAATAAGCTTGCGCGCCAGATCGACATCGGAATCGTACGTAAGGCGAATGGTCATCTTGTCGATCACCCAGTCACGGCTCATGTTCTGGACTGCACCAAGTTCTCCAAACGGAACCGTGAATACCGGTCCGCGATGGTGGCGAAGTCTCACCGACCGCAGACTGAAGGATTCGACCGTGCCTTTATAGGACCCGCTCTGAATATATTCGCCAACCCGGAACGCGTCATCGAGCATATAAAAGACGCCACTGAGCACGTCCTTTACTAGGGTCTGCGACCCGAAGCCGATAGCCACACCGAACACACCCGCACCGGCAATCAATGGTCCAATTTGCACACCCAGGCCCGAGAGGATCGTAAGCGCAGTAGCCACAGCGATGAATGCCGCCAACACATTCCGGAAGATCGGCAACAACGTTTTGAGCCTTCCGTCCCGGGCGACGTCCTCCGCGGTGCCGCCCAGCTGTCCGGTAAGATGGAGCTTGTAGTCGATCAGTCGCTTGGATAATTGCCAAAGGAAATCGGCGAGAAGCAGGATCACAACAGCGTTCAGCACACCTGACACAACTGTGCCTGCGGTGGCGCTGCCAGCAAGTCTGGCCGCCATAATGTTCCAGACGTAAGCGAGCCATGCCACGGCTCCAGCAATGACTGCTGCCCTTGCTCCTCTCTCTATAACAACATCGAGCACCACGCCGACGGCGCCACCACGTCTGGTCTTTCTAGCAAGCTCCTGCGCGATAATGCCTGCTCCGCGCACAGTGGCCGGCAGAAACAGCACAAGAATACCAAGGCTTACCAGACCAAGCAGACCTGCTACCCAGGCAATCCACAGAACGACAAGACAGAGCGTCAAAATCATGCGTCTGACCAGGGACCCAGATTCGTCTGGTCGGCGCCAAACCACCTCGATTGCAATAGCCAGGATACCCAAGCCTAACACGAATGCCGTGAGCGCCTTTACTTCGTTCGAGAAACCAAGTGCCGGCATCAGACTGACAATGGCCCAGCCAAAAAGGAAGACACCGGCGATCCAGCACGTTCGGGAAAGCCAGAACGATTGCGCCGAACCGCTCGTCGCAATCGGTGCAACTTGTTTTGGCGCGGCGTTGCCAGCTGCGAGGAGAACTATCCCGCGCGCGAGGATGCGGACTGCTCGAAACACTATGAAAGCAATGAGCAACAGCAAGACGACCCTGCGTAGCAGAGGCGCCCAATCGAATGCCAGAAACGTGCCAACACTCGTTATCGCGAAGGTAAGCAGGCAGATCAAATCCGGTAGTACGCCGCCTACCGCTATATCGTCAACTGGGTTACGCGCACGATCAAGCATCCGTCGCGCGATCCATTCAGCACCGAAACCCACGGCGACCAGTACTATCAATAGGCCGATGACCAAACCTGGTTGACCGGCGTTGACGTCGCGGGAGACGATACCCGCAGCGTTGGCGACCTCGCTCGGGATACGGGGGAAGGCGGTAACCAGTGCATTGATCCGGCTGTGAAGTGCGCCCTCCCATTGAGTAACAGCGTCGCTAACCGACGGGCCGCCTTGCAGAGGTGGAGGTACAGCTCTCCCTTCGAGCCAAACCTTCAGCTCCGGGTCGTTTAGCAGTTCGAGGAACTGCTGCGCCTTGGCGGGCGGCAGATCGGGTGCGGCCTGTTGCGCCCAACCGGTGCATCCAAGAGCGGCGAGGGTGATCCATGCGAATAAGGCTGTCAAAGCGAAGCGCAACGGGTTCATTCCTTCAGATCAATTGCGGGTATCGGCATGCAGAAGATGTTTGGTCGTGGAGCTCCGCCGGACGTATTGGGGCGTTTCGTCCGGCGGTGAGATCCAGGTGATTACGGCGAGGCATTGAAACTCACCCTAGATGCTCATTATGCGCGTCACTTAGGACAGACGTCCCAGAAGCCTGTCGTTTTCGCAGGCGACGT
The DNA here is from genome assembly GCA_014138095.1 of Ochrobactrum sp. RH2CCR150. GTDB lineage: Bacteria > Pseudomonadota > Alphaproteobacteria > Rhizobiales > Rhizobiaceae > Brucella > Brucella gambitense. Next base: position 83,349 of record JACGXE010000013.1, on the reverse strand, counting down.
GTAGTACCAGCACTGACCTGGCTGCGGTGGGTTGCCTGCGATTGCTGTTGCGGATGCGCCTGCAACGAAACCGATTGCGGCGCCAGCGGCGATCGCACCACCTGGACGCCAATAACGATGTGGTTGGACCACAACGACACCTCGTCGCGCCGCACCATGAGCGGGCCGATGAGTGCCAGTAGCTGCACATCCCCGTGGCCCGCAGGCTGCGGCACCACAGCCCCTGGGGCCGCACGCGGCGACTGCCCGCCGGGCTTCGGCCGGCATCGCTCCAACCAACGGTGCAGCTGTAATAATAAGGACTGCGATCGCGGCAATGGCGTCGCCGAACGCTTTGAAGATTCTCATCGGTTTACTCCCTTTGTTCGAATTGGTGGTTTTGGTCGCGCGGCTGTTCAAATAGGTCTTGCCTCGTGTCACTCGCGAAAGAAGAACGCCAACGGGCGAGGCGTTTCCATCCTTCGAATCCTGCTTGTGCGATGTTGCCCCAGTTGGCGCACCGGCGGGTGTTGGTAAGCGACGAATAGATAGGAGCTCGCTTAATTGCTCCTTCACCCGGAAGGCGCGTTAATGCGGTCTTCATCCAGAGGCTTCGTTTTACAACTTTCATGCCGCCTCTCTAGAAATGTACGGTAAGGCCCAGGATGGGTCCTTGCTGAATGACGTCGAAGATGAAACCGTCGTTGCTGTAGTTGACGCCGAGAGCCCGGTAACCCGCGACCGCAGAAACAGTGTCGTTAAACTTGTAGCCAAACCCCGCCTGTACATCCCAGTCGAGGTTGGCACCACCCGTACCGACGAGACTCCAGCCGGTCAGGTAGATGTTCGGTGTAAAGAAGTAGTTGCCGCGAATGCCCGCTATGGCGTCGACCCAAGTCGCGCCGTCCTTCGCTTCACGTCCACCAAGAAGGCCACCATTGAAACTGACCGTGTTGTTGACTGACCAGATTCGCGTACCGAGGACGACATCAAGATGCCCCGTGGGGTCATCGAGGACTGCGTAGCCGGCGCCGAGCAGTCCTGCAAAAGTCTTCGAAGTGACGTCCACGCTATCGGCAAAGATGCCGTGGCGCGTTGTGGCGACGGCCCCAAGTTGCGTGTAGATAACGTCTCCGACGATGCTATATCGGCCGTATCGCGCTTCTCCTGCCGCCATGAAGGCAAAATCGATATTTTGAAACACATCGCCGAACGACGGGTCTAAATGAACCTCGGGAAGTCCCATTGAGGCGGCATTACCAGAAATTCCTGCCAGCCAGAAGTACGGGGTGATGGTGAACCGCCACCCATCGGGTGTACTTTCAACCTTCGCGTCTGGGGACAGCGACGTCAGGTCGGCTGTGTATCCAAAGTCCGAGAGCAGGAGCGTCAGCGAAATCAAAGCTGCAGACGACAACAAGTTATTCATGCGAGAATCCTTCAGCCGGGTCCCCATGTTGATGGGGACGATACGAGACTGTCCGAAAGCCGAGTGATTAATAAGTAGGTTACTGTTACTTACGCCTGCCCGCGACGAGCGGAGTGGTCACAACGTCGCCCGCAATTTCAGCCGCCCCGCTTGTAGCAACCGCGATCGCATCCCCGACGCCAAGACGGCTATCAGTCAAGGTCTGGCCTTGTGAAATACGCGCTCCGATTAGGCGGACGATCTCGGGGGATTCGGCGAACTTGCCATGGTTGAGACCGTCTGCGACCTTGATCTTCGTGAGGTCGATAACCCTGATCTTGCTGTCTGCGAGCTCTTGCTTGTAGGGAGCCTGTTCCGGATCGATAGATCCCAGCCGGGAGACGCCGCCCCAGACCCGCCGGGAAAAGGCGAGTGCCTTGTCGTCGCGGGAGACGAAGAGAGTGAATTGTGGATGCTGTTTGCCCATGTCGGCAATCTGCTGGCGAAAGACATCGACGTCGACGTCCGGCGCGGCGAGCATCACGTTGCTGAATTTCTCGGGCAAGTGTTTATTGCGGATCGCCATTTGCCGTAATGATTCCAGCGCCAGCCAATTACCCATCGAATGGGCGAGGATCGAGACATCCTTCACTTCTGGGTCCTTGGCCAGATATTGGAAAAGCTGTTCCAATGCGTTGCGAGTGTAGTTGGTGCTTTCCCGGTCGTAACCATATGCGAGCAATTCACCCCTGGATGGCCAAGTCACCAGCACGGGCGCGCTTTTTACGCCTGAATCGTGGACGATCTGGGCGAAGCGGTAGACAGAATCCTCAAAGCGGTTGTTGAACCCGTGGATGAAGACGAGGACGCTCCCGTCCCCATTCTTGCGGACTGATGCGCTCAGCCAGTGCTGCGCCTGCTCACGCGAGATCTCATCGGCCTTCAACGTGGCGAAATCCTTGGCCGGGTTCGACGGCAGCCGTTTGGGCCACGCTACCTCTCCGACCTTGCGGATATCCTCAGGTGGTATCGAGACTGTCAGATCCGCAAAGGATGGTGCGGCGGCGCGTGCTCCGTTGAACATCTCGCCGGGCACAGAAGACCGGGCGCGGGTGGTGGTGATAAGCATATTGACCTTGCTGGCAGTCGGAGCGCTTTCAGCAACGGGAATAATTACGTCTTTGACATGGCTTGCGCAGCCACACAGCGAGCCAATGTAGAACGCGCACGCGACCAACGGTCCGACTCGTATTGCTTCAATCTTTCTCATGCCAAACCGCCTGTGGAAACCTGATTTAGGTCGACGCTACAGAAGGAATGAAAGATTTAAACGTAACCTCTCGTATATTCTGTCGGTTTTTTCTCTCTCAGGGGGCTGAGGAGGAAGCGGTCGACGCTAGCGCGGCAATGTCTGGCTCCGCAGGTACTGGAAGCCCAGCCTTCCGGGCATCAGCGATCAATCGAGCACTGTCCTCCCGGGTAAAGTTCCGTGCCTTAAGTTCGGCGACGATGTTCGGTGCGAAATCTGGACGCATTTGATTGAAAACTGTTGCTTCCCGACGGGCGTCATCAATCAAGCCGGCGTCGACGTAGATTACAGCAGCCACAGCGTGAAACAATGGGAACTTCTGAAGGTCGGCCTGCTTGATGTTCATAACTGCGCGCGCCTTGTCGCGCAGCATGTAGGCGGCCAGGGCTCGGGTGCCTTGATAGTATCCACTGCCGCCAGGATTGAGGGCAAGCGCACGGTCAAGCATCTCAGAGCCGCGTTTCCATTGACCGCTCATCGCTAGGCGTGTGCCGAATTCGCCGAGGAGTTCAGTGTCGTTGGGGTTGATGGACAGGGCCTTTTCTCCGATGCGCAGCGCTTCCGCTACCTGCTGGTTGAAGAAAAGGGACGTCATCAGCGCCTGCTGGCCCCGCACATTGTCTGGTTCGAGCTGAACGGCGTTCCGCGCTGCCTGAAGACTGCGGACGATAGGAGGCGGACCGCCCACCCTAGTGTTGAAACGGAACCGATCTTCGTCGAGATAGATAATCGACAGCATGGCCCAACCGGTGGCGAAGGACGGGAAACGTGAGACTGACGTTTCCAGACAACTGCGCACACGCGCATGCCGCTCTGCACTTAATTCTCCTCGATACTCGTAAAAATTTAGCGCGCATTGACGGGTTCCAAGATCGTTCGGCGGTGGGTTCGCGGCATCGGCTTTCGCCATGATGCCATAAGGCTGTGCAATGGCTGTTGCCACCTTGTTGGCGACGTCAGACTGGATATCGAACAAATCCCCCGACTGTGTGTCGTCGTCGTAGTCCTGCGACCAGAGTATCGTACCATTCTCCGTGTCGAGGACACGCGCCGTGACCCGTATACGGCTGCCCGACATGCGCACGCCGCCTGCTAATAGAAACCGCGCTCCAAGTTCATTCCTGATCTGCGAGATCGCGACGTCGGCCGCCAGGTTTTTCGACGTCTCCCGCCCGAAAACCCTGATTTCCTTAAAGCGGGGAAGAGCCGTCAGAAGCTCTTCTGTCAGTCCGGCCGTATAGAGACCGGCTTGGGGCCCGCCGCCCAGATTCGCGAAAGGGGCTACGACGAGCGTCGGCTCGTCATGGTCGGCCGGGGATAGGCGCGTAAACCCCTGGATGGCAGCGAACAGGCCAACCCCGACGCTTGTGGCAAGCGCAAGTCCAAGGACCGCACTTTTGATACGCCAGTCGATGCGGGGGCGAGAGACTAATATTGCGGGAGCAACGACGGTTCGCGACTGGTCAATGTCAGGCGGTGACCTGACGACCGTGAAGGTCGGCACATAACCACCTTTGGGTATATCGATGCGTATCTGGTCATCGCGACCGGCGGTCAGGTAGTATCGTTCCAGCGCGCGTCGCAGCTTCCCTGCTTCTATCCGGACGACAGGGTCGTCCTGGGTGTATCCCTCGAACCGTTTGAACACCTCGACGGCGATCGTATATCCCTTGATCCGATCACCGCGGCCTTCAAGACTTTCCTGCACGACATATGTGAGGAACGCTGCGCTGCGGCCAACACTGGGAAATTCCGGGCTCGCAAGGATGCGTTCGAGCTGGGCTCTGATCAGGCCGGAATCGAGAGGAGGGTGAGGCGTCGACTGATCGTCGGGTGGTACGGACGCCTGCATAGTCTTTTCCCCACCCCCGTCGAGTAACGCGACTGCCAAGACTACTCTTGTCCAATCCTCCGGACCAATCTACCGTATGTTATGTGCGCCGTCCATAGAGCTAACTCAATGGCGCGATCGATGGATAGTGCTCCGAGGCGTAACTTACAGTTATATACTTGCACTGCTTACTTAAAGGCGCAGGATGAAGGTGGCGCTGTCATTGAAACTGCGCATCAGAGAGATTCAAATGTGCTTTGACGTGAGCTTCGCTAAAAGCCGGTTTCCATTACAAGCAGATGTGATTGACGTCCTCGCACGCCATAACGAGAGCTTTCGTGAGCTTTGCAGCGACTTCGCGACCGCAGACCAGTTGCGTCAAGCATGTCAGGGCGGCTTTGAACCTGGTAACGCGCAACGGCATGCAGAGATGGTAGAACTAGTCGATAGCCTGCGAGCGGAAATCGCAGAGGCTCTCGAAAATGTATCGGTTGTTCCGTTTTGCGGGAAAGGATTGCATCTGTAACAACCATGTGCAGCAAAGCCCGCACATGTCAGAACCGGTTCAGCCATTCAGTGGCTTACATTACGCGCTCTTGCTGGCGGGCAGACCAATGCAGCCTTCCCACTGCTTGCCAAGGTATGCCCGATCTTTCGCGGCGTTTTGGCTCATATTGGGGAAGACGGATGATTTTCGTCGCTGATCGATTACGGTTGTCGCATTTATTCTTCACTGTTGCAGTCAACGCACCCCATCAAAAGTACACCCATCTCCCGTCTGTGCATTTTCATCGGCCGCCCGAGTTTCGTGTTCGGCGCGCCGCTCTTTATGGCGGTTTTCTTCAGAAATATTCCCGAGTTGAATGTCCTGCGCAGCATCGGCCAATCAGCGAGTAAAACTGACCTACATCACGCTGATCCTGTTCGGTTTCTTTGCCACTCGCTTTAACTCGACGGAGTTGGAAAGTCGCGGCAATCGCCTGACCCCGAGTGTTTCCTAGGCGTTGGTGGGGTTAAACACCGAACGCCTGGACGATCGCGCGCCCCTACTTCTTCCCAGGCATTGAATACATACTGCTTGGTGTTGACCATGTTCTCTTTGTCGTTGCAGATTGACAGTCCGCGCAGGCTTCTGCTGATGATAACCACCTTTACTGCCGCGCATCCGATCACCTGCCTGTGCGACGCTCGGCATTGTCCAGGTTCCCCGGGGAGCCCTCATCGCTCTCAGCATCAGGTTCGTCGCGTCAGAAATCATCGGATTCGGGCGGGGTGCCGCTCGTTTTTCAATGTGGTATCCTTGGACAATCAGCTTTGCATTCCATTTTTTGCTGCGTCGGTCGGTTCGGTTTGAGCGGAGCATTGCGCTAGATAGTTCTTCCGCGGAAGGACATGTCTTTGGCGCTCCTTACATTTAAACTTGGCGTGGAAGGGGGCAAATCGCCTTCGTAACGGTCGCTCTTTTGTTAATGGCTGGCGTGATGGCAGTATTGAAAGACATTTGTCGACTTAAGTCACTGCTCGCCTGCCTGATCAGGTCGGTCTCCGCATTCTGGGTCGTGCAACGTATTGTAGGCTTTAGACGTTTCAGATGTAAATGGGAGCCAACCATTTGACCAGCAGCGCCATTTTAAGCGGCAAGCTACGCCACTCTGAGCTAACAACGGGTGCATTGCCGCCTTAATTGCTTTCTCCCTACACAAAGAGCATGATGATTATCATGACAGCAATTGAAACGGGCGCTGTCATTCAGGTTTCGAACGCCTGGCCCGCAACAAAGGAGGACGAAATGTCTTCCATCGCGTTGAATTCCAGAAACATTACTATGATTTCGCGACTTCTAAGGGAGGCTCGCAAACCCGGTGACACACAAGATTTGCGCACTGATGCTGCACGTTATCTGGCACGTCGATTTCAGGAGGGAACACGTGACGAGGGTCGGCTAGAGATCGCCCTGAGACAATTCATCAAGAAACATCGCAGAATAGCAAAAGCCGTTGATCGTTGGGATGACGAAGGCGAGGCGGTAAAAAACGAAAAGTAATGGCCCTTTCATTTCCAAACGCGAGCAGAAGTTTCGATGAGTTTGAGGTGGGCGTGCGATTTGTCGGCTATGATGGAATGACCTCCGTTCCATTTCTAATCGATAAAACCGCCCTGGAGAAAAGTGGCACCATTGCAGCGACGGAATCATCGCTTCTTGCTGCCTTCGACGCCTCACGGAAACTGATATACAATGCTGCTCACGAGGTTTATTCACGGGTTCGGCAAACTTCCTATCGCATCACCGTGGAGGACATGAAGTAGCTTCTTATGCAATGATTGAGCCGATCTGCTGTCGCAATTTAGCCTCAGTTGCTTTGCTCAAATTTAAAGCGCATGGTGCATGTCTCGACAGCTTTTGAAACGGGCGCTGTCGGTTGCGAGTGCATACTCCAGCCCCAATACAAGGAGGACGAAATGTCTTCCAAAATTATCAAGCCCTACTTTGGACCTACCGACTTTCGAATGATGCGTGAAATACTGCGCCGCGCCGGCTATCGGCTTTACGATACAGCAGAAAACCGTGCCGCTCACATATCAGCAGCAAGGCTACTCATTCACGAATTTCAATGTGGACGCTCACCATCGCGAGCGATGTCGCAGCTTTCTCGGCAATATGCACGTGAGAATGTGGAAGTATCTCCAGCGGTGATTTGAACCATCACTGGATTGGTCCGGTATGACAGAATTAGTTAATTCCTCAAAAACAGGAAGTTTTCAAAATGCCCCGTGGTCAGAAAAGAAGTAACCGAGAAATAAGAAAGCCAAAGAAAGATAAGACCAAGGAGAAAACTGCGTCTACAGATGTTGTTGCAGGTCGCTTTCCTACTCCTGCGAATGACTTGATCAAAACCAAGCGGCATTAATTATAGCTGTGTCTCCCACTGTGCTTGGTGAGGAGGCCAGCCCGTATCGGGGTACAATCATGCCAACGTCTACATTTAGTTCAGTAGGCAATTTGTATTGCGAAGGAAAGAACCTGGGTTCTGTTGGCTACAGTATTTCCATACTCACGGAAGGTGAGAAGACGTTTACAAAGGGCGTCTTGTGGGCAAGCATGGATATTCTCCGGCAAGCTTATCTAGGAGATCTTGTTCAGTTATCATCTGAAAAAGGCAACGGTTTGCTGAACGTGGATGTAAGGAACGTCGGAATACATGGAAATGCTGACTTCATTATAGTTGGAAAGCAGACGTTTTAGGACCTCGCATACCAGTACTTAATAGACGTAGGAACCGAGCACCCACGCGACCAATCCGATGTCGATGCATATGATGAGAAACGCGATCAGATACACGCCCAATTTACGATCCAAAGATTTTTGGGCTGACATTTTATCCTCGCTAGATTGATCATGTGTCATTAAGACGATACCAGCCCGATAAGCCACTCATGAAACAGGCCTCTCGATCCCCACTCGAAGTCGCCGTATTTAGCCCTACGTCAGGAAACGAGGATTATCAGCCATGGGCCAACCTCAATCGGAGCCGCTTTCGAGGAGGCCATCGCAAGACCAAGGATTTTGCAGTGACTTGCGGGGCCGTATAGCCACCCTCATTCTCCCAGGCTTCCAGTTCTCTTTGATTAGATTGAGATAGACGTTGGGCGCGGATTGCCAAAAGCATGTCCAGCATCTGCACAGGATCATGGCTTCCGTCGCTGAAAATTTCACAAAGGTGTTTGGCGGCTTCCAGGCGAGCCTCTGGTTTTTCGAACCCCTCGAGCGAATAGCCAGAACGTTGCAAAAAAGCACGAAGCGAAGGAAAATCGTCAGGGCCAAAGTAATGCAAGTGTGAAGCAGAAGACATCGTGCGCGCCCTTCATTTTTTTGGACAGGATGTTGTATTCTCTAAGCAACAGCGCCAATTTCATTTGCTGTGCATAATAAACAGTGCGCCTTTTCGAATTAAATCGCAAGCAGACTTGTGATATTTATTTATATAGAAATAATCTGCTCAAAACTTGTATTAGATAATCATAAGCCGAAGAACATCAACGCGTTGCTTTATACTTTTGCATCTTCTCAATTTCATGAATGAATTTTTCCGCATACTGCGCTGTATTAACGCAATTCTTTTCATTGGAGCCAAGAATATGATGATGCGTGAATACTGCTTTAAGTCGTTCAAGAAATTTGGGTTCAGTTTCGGCTAGATGCCCGATTAGAACCTGAAGTATTTGCTCGTGAGCCAGAACTTTTCGTTCCAGAGCTGTGGTGTCATTCGCCACTGCGTTTACTCCTTGGCAACGATTGGCGCGGCGACCGGGAACGCGAAAAACCGCCGCAAGAACGACGGAGAATGTTCGCAAGCTGCGACCAATCTTTAGATGGAGAAGTCATCTGTTCACGAGCATTTCTGAGATCGCTTCTGCTGGCTGTCGTGTCCTCATCGTGCCATGGACGTACAGAAACAGATTCCAAATTAATGCTACGGATAAGTTGTTTATTCATTATAGCCTCCTCGTTCGGTTTCCCGGCCACATTAAAGCGCCTTGGCAAGTTCGTTGCCGCACGCAGTAGCGAGCGCGGTATTGGGTTGCTGTGCTCCCAATGGTGTTGCCCACCCTGTCTTCTCGATAAAAGTACGGCGAGAGTAAGCTGGGGTGGCCTTAAAATCAGCCAGGATGTTCACAACGGCCGGATCGTTTTTCGATTTTTCAAGGCAGTAAGGCGTTAGGGCAAGCGCCACCCCGTCGGTCATGTTGGATGCAATCAGGCGCTCAGAAGTGCCTTGTGTGACCCAACCGCCGACGGAAAAGCCGATAGCTGTTGCCGCAATAGCACCAACCAATGCTCCGCCGAGTGCGGGCTTTAGCCATTCAAATTTGTTCATGAAGGTATCCGATCTTCAACGATCGAACGCACATAATTATGCGTTGGATTTTCAGTATAGCACCAACGCGATCAACTTTCGCGAGAAATCTTAGAATGTCTTAATTTTAAGTTGTCTTGCGGCTCCGAAGTGGATTTTCGGCCTGCTATACAATTTTCCGAGTCGAGCAGATACCGACGGCATTTGCAGAATACTTATTTCGGTTTGCCCGTTAATGGAACATAGCTGCCGCCAGTTTGTTGTGCTGAAAATGATAAAGGCGTTGGGTGCATGACAGACCGGACAAAACTATACCATTCGGCAAGACGTTTTGCGGCGGGCGTGAGACGCCGTGATCTCCCATCGCAAGCTATAGCAGAGGCATTGAAAGAGGGGTTGAGGGTGACATGCTCCAACAATAATGAAGACACGTTTTCGGAGCTTTTGGCTCGCCTGGACGCCGCAGAGAAAAAAAATAGCAAGTGAATCATGGCTTGATTTTCGTTTCCCTCTAAATAAAATTTGCTCGGCGATGACATATGACTTCCAACCGCGCACCGCGATGCTGCGTGGCTCTTTTTTAAGGGAAATCAGCCTTGCGTGGAGGAAATCACTCCGTTTGCGTCAGGACAGTGAGTTTGCTGCCCCTAAGTCACCTTAATTGTTCGCTTGCTATCCAAGCACTATCCGTCCACCCTTAGTTGTCAGCGATTTGACTGAATACGGGCTCCGCTGGCGCGGGTTGAATTACCCTTGCCCGCAATTTGAAAGGAGGACGCGATGTCTTCCAATATCTGTAATGTCGATTTTCACTCAAACCATCGCATACTAAAGCAGATGATTACTAAAGCTGGCTACCTGACATCCAGAATGAAGCCACTGCCGGGGCCTCATTATAATGAGTCGGTGGTGGTATTGCGGAATTTTATGGCTGGAGTACTGGGCGACATGGAAACGAATGCAGGCCCTCAATCTGATGGCTCGTCCGCTTACGGTACAGCTTAACAATTATCATTTGAGGGAGCCCGCATCGGGCCTCTCAAAAAATAAAACTTCAGTTGTTCTTTCTCTGTAAAAACAACGAAAATATTTTGAAGCTTAGGTATTTTCCCCTCTATAAGGCTATCAAATAATACAAATTGACAAAGATATCTAGAATTGCTAGATGGTGATATCGAAATTTTCTTGATGAGATTTGCTCCCTGTACGATTAGCACCGTGCGCTGAACGAAAACTCCCTTTAAAAAATCGTTTCATCACTGCGTTTATTTAAACGCGGGTATTAATTTTACGTTGAAAGGGGTTCCTATGAACACCGGTACAGTTAAATGGTTTAATGCAGCAAAAGGCTTTGGATTTATTCAGCCTGACAAGGGCGGCTTGGACACATTTGTTCATATTTCTGCAGTTGAGCGCGCAGGTATGCATTCGCTCAATGAAGGCCAGAAGCTCACTTATGATCTTGAACAGGACCGCAAGTCCGGCAAGATGTCGGCCTGCAACCTGCAAGCCGCTTAAACAGCTGATTTTCTTTCCTTTGACCACGGATGTACTGGCACTGTCGAAAGAAATGAGCTTTGAGGCCAAGCATTGCTTGGCCTTTTTTATTTACCTTTAAAAAGGATTGCAACAATTGCCCCAAGATGGCCCCTTACGAAAGATACTCTTTTCAAGCCCATATCTTCCTCTCGGGATTCGGTTGCTTCACGCACCAATAAAGCCGTGCGTACTATTCTAGATGCGGAAGCCGACGAGCGGGTTGCCAAGACGCTCCGCTTGCGAAAACAACGCCATGAGATGGAGAGCATTACGCCGCCACCCTTGAAAAAGGCCGGGCGCAAAAGCAGGTAGCGTTGAGCTTACAAGTTCGCTATGATGCAACCTTATTTCTTGAGCGCGTTCTCGTAGTGCGACAATGCCGACGACGAGCATCAGCGCGTCGGCTGCACCATCATCCAACCCTCCGCGATTTGTAATATTTGACGGATTATTGGGATGATAAGGTTCATGCGCATATATACATGACCGCGAGCTCTTTTTGGTGCTGACCAATGCGGTGTTTTTAGCAAACGTTGGACATGTGCAAAAATATCTGACATACAAGCGGTACGAGAACAAAATAGCAACATCCCTAATTGAGATTTGAAACGATTATGGCCATTAAGTTTACGAGCACTCCTGACCGCCCAGTAGAACCTAAGACTGGCAGGCTCTCAAAAACGAAGAGCAAGACCAATGCGGACAATAATCCGGAGTTGGACCTGAACACCGACGGAAAGTAAAATTAAATGACCAATGCGCGGCTTATCGTGGTTGCGGCATTCGACCGTAATGGAGACGGCGAGTTGGTTCCGGCGTTCGAACCCATGGCATTTGAAACAGAGGGCCGTGCACTACGTGCAGCACAATCGCTGGAGGGCAAACATGTCGGTGTGGTCGCGTGGAGCCGCGAAGCACATCCCGACGTTGGAGAATATGGACCGCCTGCGGTTCTGTTTCAGTGCGGCGATATACCTGACATGGAATAAGGCTTCATGACGCGCCCGGAGGGGGCCGATCTTGTTAGCAAGCCTCTCCGCGAAGAAATTGATCTTGTTCAGATCATATACGTGACTGGCCGTGTCTTCGCTCCGACCTGTAATACTGGTTGTCAGTCACTTTCATAGCGGCGTCTATGGCGGGGATTTCCGCTATGCTCACTGTTAGCGCTGATTAGCACGCCTGGGAACTGCGTTTGCTGGTCATGTGTCGTAAAGTGCCAAGAGTGGACCAGAAAATTGCAGATCAATCGTTACACTTTGTCATCCGTTTTAGCCTATAAGATGATTTATTCCCGATCAGTGGCACCTCACTGCGCAAGTGCGTTCATAGCACTTGCATACCATATGCAAATGCAAAGGCGGAAAAATCAACGATGGACGACGTCCCTGTCGATGGACCGGGCGCTATCTTTGCAACGGTATACTTCCAGTTGTAGTAGCAAAGCCGGTTCGGTGAAGCTACGGGATCATTATAATGATTGGTAAAGAATGGGAGGTGGCAACCTCCGCGCAAATGTGTTAATGTGGGTTTGTGTATTTATATGGAGGCAGCCCATGAGCCGTCTGACAATCGACATAACGGATCAGCAGCATCAAAGCCTTAAGGCATTGGCGGCCTTGCAGGGCAAGACTATTAAACAATACGCCCTCGAACGTCTGTTTCCAGGTGATGCTAATGCCGATCGGGCATGGCAGGAACTTAAAACCGTGCTGGGAAGACGCATCAGCGATGGTCTTGCGGGCAATGTATCTACCAAGAGCATCGGCCAAATTCTGGATGATGAACTGGACGGGAATCGCGCTTGACGGCCTATGTCCTTACGGTAGAGGCGGAAGCGGATATGCGCCATATCATCCGCTACACGCGCAAGCAATGGAGTGATACACAGGTTCGGCGCTATATCGGCAAGCTCGAACGTGGAATTGCCAACCTTGCAGCTGGCCAAGGTACTTTTAAGGATTTGAGCGCACTATTTCCGTTGTTGCGGATGGCGCATTGCGAACATCATTACGTTTTTTGCTTGCCGCGCGAAAGTGCAGCTGCCTTGGTGGTCGCAATTTTTCACGAACGAATGGATCTCATGGCTCGATTGGCAGATCGGCTCAAATTAGCCTGAGCTATGGTGGCTGAATCTTCGGGATCTGTAACCCCGCATTTGCTTTTTTCGAGCCAGGATCAGAAACATCTGGACTGCCTCTGTTTCATGTTCGAAATGCTGTAGCATGATCTGCCCAGTGGTTCCAATTCGACCCCACTGGTGCGTTAGACAAGGCTCCCCGAACAGAGAATAAGAGATATACATGGCATAGTAGCGCGCCATATTTCTGCCTGCATCTGTCCGTTCCACGTAGAGGTGATATTGCTGTGTACTCATTGAACGAAGGTCGCTGAAATCGTTCAAGCTTTCTAACGACAGTTCTGAATCAATCGGCCCTGGTCGGTTCACATTCGTGAACTATTCGCTGCAGATGGACGAAAGTTAAGGGTGACCAGTTTTCCCCGATGGTAAAAATTAACGGCAGAAAGGGGAGGGGCCGTGAGGGATAATCTTGATTTTCACAAGTACGAACAGTTGCACTCGCTCTTGATTGAAGGGGAGGACGCAGTGGCGATGTCAGCTCACGCCCCGGAGCATGCATCTTGGCTTGACGGTATACCAATTGTCCAATTTGTCGCTATTGCATTGGCATGCGGATTTGGAACTGTGGCTCTGATCCGCCGCGTTATTTAAAATCCCCGGCGCTCTTCCCAAAGCCACCGGGGATATGCAGATAAGCTCGGGCACATCGTAATTGCCAGATCTGAATACTTACGCTGACCACCCCGAGATGTTCGCCGGATGCAGACCAAAGGCTTGAAATCTCATAACTCACCTAGACCGTCAAATCGCCGCAGCGACGCAGGCTTCATTATAGGAGGACCAGTTCGTGACACGATACTTCTGTCGACGAATCTCGTTACGCCGATCAGAATTGAATTTATGGGCATCACCGTAGCCTGACAACATAAATTGCTACGGACCATAAACTCAGAAGAAATTCGTGCAACAACACCGTTGATAATATGGTCCCCGCCTAGCGCACGCACACGTAGCGGCACATGCCATCGATTGAACGATCCGAGAGGCACAAGATCAAAGCACGTCCACTGCCTGTCTGCCACTTGATTGAGGGATGCGTGCAATAACCTTGATCTCAAAATCGAAGCCGGCAAGCCAGTTGACACCGACAGCGGTCCAGTTTGGATAGGGAGGTTCACCAATCTCTTCCGCTCGAACGGCCAGCACCGTTTCAAACTGTTCGTCCGGGTTCGTGTGGAAAGTGGTAAGATCAACAACGTCGTCGAAACTACATCCCGCGGCCGCCAGGACCCCGCGCAGATTGGCGAAGGCCCGTCGAACCTGATCCTCGAATATCGGCTCGGGCGAACCGTTCTCCCGGCTTCCAACCTGACCTGACACGAAGAGCAGATCGCCGGAGCGAATGGCTGCGGAGTATCGATGAACATCATACAAGGCATGACGATTGGCCGGGAATATAGCGTCACGTGTTGGCATCTCATAAATCCTTCTGTCTTTGAATGCGCGGATATGAGGCAGAAATAGAACATTGTCATTGTGCATATTAGTCATTGAAATCGGCATGAATTGATGCAAAATACCCATTAATGTCCCAGCCATCACTCAATGATCTGACCGCCTTTGTGGCCGTTGCTACGCATCGCAGCTTCCGCCGCGCAGCAGATGAGATCGGCACTGCGCCTTCCACATTGAGCCACGCGATGCGCGCACTCGAGGAACGAATGGGCGTGCGCCTTCTGAACCGCACCACAAGAAGCGTCTCGCCGACGGAAGCCGGTTTCCTGCTGCTCGACCGCCTTCAGCCAGCGCTCGCATCGCTTGATGATGCGCTAGACAGCGTAGCGGGGTTCCGGGGCAATGTAGCAGGAACGGTCCGTATCAACGCACCGCGATTAGTGGCCGGGTTTCTCGTCCGCGAAATTCTTCCACAGATGGCGGAACGCCATCCGGACGTAACCCTGGATATCGTCGTCGACGGGCGGCTCATCGATATTGTGTCCCGCGGGTTCGATGCCGGCGTGCGTCTCTTTGAGTCGATCCCAAAGGACATGATCACTGTGCCGTTGGGGCACCCGCTGGCCTTCGTCTGTGTCGCATCGCCGGCCTACCTCGATCGCTTCGGCGAGCCGGAAACGCCCGACGAATTGCAACGCCATCATTGCGTTGGTCACCGTATGCCGAGCGGCAAGCTGTACGGATGGGAGTTCGAACGGGGCGGCCAGGAACTGGTCATCAGCACAAGCGGTCCCGTCGTCCTCGATGACGAGGAACTGATGGTCGACGCTGCAATAAAAGGTCTTGGCATCGGCTATGTGGCGGATTGGGCCGCCGAGCCGGCCTTATTCGACGGCCGGTTGCGAAAGGTGTTGGCCCGGTGGATGCACACTCCGGAAGACGTCGCGATCTACTATCCCGGACATCGAGCCGTTCCATTGGCGCTGCGAGCTTTTCTCGATGTTGTCAAGGAATTCCGAAGGAATCAGCTCTAGCAGGCTGCGAACATAATCCCTGATCGGGAACTGTTTCCTTTATCTGGGTGAGCTTGCCCGATGTCATGCCCGCTGGCGCGGGCGATGCGCGCCAGCGGCCTATTTCTGCCTCATGCAGTGAGCAAACAGAGGGACTGGCGAAGTTGTTGGTGGCCATCGTTACGATGAAGCGGGATCGGACCCGTTCTAGGCCGCGATAGACGGTCTGAGTCATGCCGCCGACTGTCTTGGCCCAGCTGAAGGCTTCCTCGATCCGCTTGTTTTGTTTCAGGGACCAAGCCCTTTGCCGGGTGGTGTGGCGGTCGATTGCTGAATAACACGCCTTCTGTGCGATATGCGGTGTGACGCAGCCTTGGCGCAGATGGGCAACGCTAGCCGATCCCGTCTGCCCTGCCAGTTTCATTCTGGCGCGTAACTCTCTGACAGGAACGATGCGCTGGCCTCGAAGGCCTGCATTCTGTTCTTCTCCATGAGTACCAGATGTGTGGCTTCGCCAATCTCGACCCAACGCCGGTATGGCGCGCCCGTCAGCTTCTGAAAGATGGAAAGTGCAAGATCGATCGTGACGTCGATATCCCATTCGCCATGCACCAGAAGAGTTGGGGCGGCAATTCGAGCCGGGTCATAAAAAGGCCGGCCCTGTCGCCAGTAGTCTCGGATGTCTTGGATAGGGCCGTTGGAGGCTCGAAGACGATCTGGCGACTTTCCGCTACTCCACGGATCTTCGGCGAGTGTCGCCTCAGCCCAAGTCTCAAACCATCCCTCAGGTACCAAGCTATCCCGCGCATGTTCAGGTGCAGTCGAAAGCCAGCGCGCCTTCGTTTCGCGGACCGGAACAAGTCGGTAGGCGTCCAATTCTCCGCCCGTGTCGATTGGAATATGCTTGTCGCTCAGCCATTGCGGCGCGAGCAGCGCGAGCTTGACGACTTTCTCGGGGTTGTTCGCAGAGAACGCACCAGCGACGGTCCCGCCCCAAGACATACCAAAAATGTTCACACGGTCCAGCCCGCGATGCCGCAAAACGAAATCAACCGCATGGCCGAGATCAACAACCCCGGTTTCAGTTTTAACCACAGGTGTCGAGAGGGCTCCATCCTGCTCCATCTCAGGCGGTCGAGTAGAGTGTCCATAGCCTCGCACGTCGACGGCAAAGACGTCAAAACCGCGAGCCGCGAGAAAGTCCATGTAGGACATACCCCCAAGTCGAACGTCATACAGACTGCCTGAGGAAAAGGTTGCACCGTGCACCATGACGATGGTCCTTTCCGGACCGAACCGTTCAACCCCGCGGCGCCGCTTATTGCGCAAGTATAGGGCGATGCCGGGTGTATCGCAGGCGATGTGATAGTCCTCGAACAGGATTTCTTCGAGGTCGATTGTGTTGTGTGACATGATCGCTTCCTTTCAAGCGT
Source organism: Ochrobactrum sp. RH2CCR150 (assembly GCA_014138095.1). Classification (GTDB taxonomy): domain Bacteria; phylum Pseudomonadota; class Alphaproteobacteria; order Rhizobiales; family Rhizobiaceae; genus Brucella; species Brucella gambitense. Next base: position 66,443 of record JACGXE010000013.1, on the reverse strand, counting down.
AGGACCAAGTGTAGCCGTGATCCGCACGCGTCACGTAACCAGCGGACGAACCCGCAAAGTGAGTTGCACAGTAGAGCGCGTGATTGTCTGCGAGTGTACGGAGGATCTTCTCTCGTGAGGCGGTTGCATCCTCGGGGAACTCGCAGAAGACCGTGTTGAGGTGTGGCTTGAGGACCTGGATAGGGTGGTGGAGCACATCGCCTCCAAAGATCGCCGTTTCATTTCCCGATGTCAGTTGGATTGACATATGTCCGATGCTATGGCCCCGGGTCGGGATAAACTTGAAATTATCAAGATAATCTGCGCCATCCGGTCCGATGAAGTCCACGAGGCCGGCCTCGATTACAGGAAGAACGCTGTCTTCGAACACGCCACGGCTCGGAATATTTACGTCGTTATGACTGGCGGTGCTGCCGTAGTATTCGGCCTCTTTTCGTGGAAACACATAGCGGGCGTTCGGAAACGTAGGTACCCAGCGTCCATTGTCCAGCACTGTGTTCCAACCCGAATGGTCTACGTGGAGATGGGTGTTGAACACGTAGTCAACGTCAGCCGGGTTCACGCCGGCCTCATCCCGGAGCCGTTCCAAAAACGGAATATCCTGCTCATGAAAAAGAGGATTGAGCGGGCGTTGCTTGTGATTGCCGGAGCCGGTATCAATTAGCACAAGGTGGCGGGGAGTGCGGACCACCCAAGTATGGACACTTTGTACCAGATCATCTCGGTTGTCCTCGAGGTCTTCCGTGGCGAGGCGTGCCGCGATACCCTCGAAATCTTCTGGTTTTGCGGTTGGGTAAACGAAGCTTTTTGGAACATTCTGAAGCGGTTGCTCCAGGACTTTCTGGATTGTCACTTCACCGATACGGTGGACCTTATGCAGGAGTGTCATATTACCTCCAATTGAACGGGTGTGTTTGTCGCCGCAGAAGCTGGACTTTAATGTCGGAAAAGGTTAGTAATCAAATCGATGAATGAAATAACCTCTATCGATCATTTCAATTTGTGGTCTTTTGACCTCAATTTGCTCGTCGCCTTCGATGCCCTGATGCGGGACAGAAGCGTGACGAAAGCCGCCGCGCGCCTGAAGCTTCAACAGCCGGCGATGAGCCACAATCTCGCGACGTTGCGCCTTCTGTTCCAAGATGAACTGTTCGTCAGAACGGGCCAAATCATGCAGCCGACGCTGAGAGCACACTCACTTGCTCCCGTGGTCCAGCAGATACTCACGCAAGCCCATAACGCGCTGATATCGGAAGTGACATTTGATCCGTCGCAGGAGCGACACACGTTTCGCATCGGGTTTTCGAGTGAGTTGGAAGTCATCTTGATGCCAGAGTTGACCGCGAGCTTGAGGAAAATAGCACCAGGAATTAAGTTGCTGGCGCGGGCGGCAAGTCCCGAGCAGGTTCACCGTATGCTCGACGAGGGCGTGATCGACCTCGGCGTTGGCTGCTATGGCTCGGGCAACAATCGCCATCGCCACCGGCAGCTGTTCGAACAGTCTATAATGTGTTGTTACAATAAAGACCTGCTGGATCTGGATGGGCCAATCGACCGGAACACGTATCTCAATGCAGAGCACGTTCTGGTGTCCCAAAAAGATTCAATTGAAGGATGCCTTGACGACGCGCTCGACAAGCTCGGCGTGAAGCTCAACGTGGCTATGGCAGCACCCGAGTTCCTGACCGTGCTGGCTGCGGCACGGATGGCGCCGCTGCTGGCTACTTTACCGACCCGTATTATCAGGCGCTTCGCGTCCACGTTTGGACTGACTGAAAGTCCCGTACCACTGGACGTCACGGTCAACCCAATCGCGATGGTCTGGTCGGCCCATTCAGACCGCGAGCCAGCTGCAGAATGGCTTCGTTTACAGGTTGCGACGCTGATTGACGGAATTGCGGATTGAATGTCATTCCCCGGCTTAAGGGGTAATATCACCACCGAACCCACCTCCGTGGTGATTTGAAGGATGAGGCTGGCTTGGCTGTCGATCCGCACGAGTTCACGGTCGCGACCAAGCGACCGTGGCAGCGCGGCTCTGAGGATGCTGTTCTGGCCCAACACGAGCATGGGCAAGGAACCAGCGTGAGCGAGATACTGTCGGTCGCAACAGGCATCAGCCGCTTATCGTCGCTCGGACGACGCGCGATCACGCCCGGTCGCGTAGATTTCCGTGGCCGGATGACACCTGTAGGGTTCGGCAGGCAATCAACCCGCGTCATGATGCGGTGCTGTGCAGCCGGAATGGCTGCCCGCACAACTTCCCGCTACCGCCCGGCTATAGATCAGCCGAACTCCGCTGGAGACACCTCAAAACTGGATAAACATGGATCCAGGATACTTGCCGTACGCGAGGCCGAGATCACGAAGACTTACTGCTAGAGCCTTCGGATGGGCAAGGTCTCACGCGCTAGGCGCTCAAAAGCCGATCGGAAAAGTAGCGCGTTGGTGTGGTCCCAAGCGCCTTCCTGAACATCATGATAAAGGCGGTCGTGGATTCGTATCCCAGGTCGCCTGCCACCTGCTGGACTGTTGCCCCTCCGGCAAGTTCCCGCAACGCAATGACGAGATGTAGCTGGCGCCGCCAACGGCCGAAGCTCAATCCTGTCTCCAGGACCATAAGTCTCTTCAACGTTCGCTCACTGACGGCGACATGCTCAGCCCATTGGGTGAGGGTACGGCGGTCGCTCGGGTTTGCCAAAAGTGCTGTAGCGATCAAGGCGATCTTTGGATGATCAGACACAGGTAGTTCCAGCCTCTCGCGCGGCATCAGCGCGAGTTCATCGAGCATGACCCGCACAAGGCGGTCGCGATGAGCGTCGCGCGCATCAGTTTCTGACAGTCTCGCTACCCGATGTATCATCTCCCGAAGCATCGGCGATACCGAAAGAGTGCAGCATTCAGTCGGAAGCATGGCCGCGTCTGGTTCTACAAACAGGTATGTTATACGAGCGTTGGACGTGACCTGGTTGCTGTGAGGAACGCCGCCTGGAATCCAGACTCCGCAGTTTGGCGGAACAATCCAGACGCCCTTTTCCGCTCTGCAGGTAACCGCACCGTGCAGCGCCAGGACCAGTTGACCCTGTCGGTGCTGATGCTGGTGTCCCTCGGCCTCATATTCGGCGAAGTCCACGCTGATCGCCATCGCTGGCCCATGCGGGAGGCTTAGATCGATAGCAATACTGCAGGGAGGTCGCTCATTCGAAAATTGGCCTAATTTAGAGATCATATGGCACTATCTCCAATTTTGTTCGCAACGCAATCCTCTAGGATCCTGACCAAACAACTCCAGGAGATAAACCATGCGTATCGCCGTGGTTGGCGCGACCGGCAGGATCGGCGCCAGACTTACCGAAAACCTTTTGGCCAAAGGCCATTCAGTCAAAGCTCTCTCGAGAGGAGGGCTCGGCCTCGATGCACTTGTCGCGAAAGGAGCAGAACCATTCATTGGCAGCTTCGACACGGGTACTGGTGAGCTTAATACGTTCTTCGATGACGCTGACGCTGCGTTCCTGATGGTCAAAACCCTTTGGGGATCGGAGGACTTCCATGGGCACTATCCTACGGTAGCGCTTCGGTTTTTCGATGCACTTCGGGATTCCTCTGTGAAACTGGCTGTGAACCTGACCGGGATGGGATCCGACGTCAATGGGAATACCGGCCATTTCCAGGGCTTCCATATCCTTGACCAGATCCTCAACCGGCTGCGCGACATCAAGTTGGTGCACTTGCAGGGCGGCTGGTTCATGCAGGACCTGGCCAGATGGGTCGACCCGATCGCGCAGTACCACAGGATTGGCTGGACGCTTGGGCCCAACGTCAAAACTCCCTGGGTTGCCATCGAGGACATCGCGAATTGCGCGGCGAACGAGTTCGACACGCCGACCGAGCAGCACCGATCGGTGAAGCAACTGGGGATCGATCACACGATGCCCGAGATCGCCGCGATGATCGGCCGGGCACTCGGTAGAAAGGTGGACTATCGCTTCGTCGATCCGGGCAATCGGGAGGTCGAAACAGTATTCCGGGAGAGGTTCGGAACACTCGATCGGTGGGTCTATGACAGGAACACCGCGGCCGCTCTTAACGATGGGCGTGTAAAGTTCCACGCTGATCGTCCGGCGCTGCCCACAACAATGGAAGAATTCGTCAAAAACACCCTCAGGCCGCTGATTGAGAAGGCGCGGACGGATAGCATGAAACTAGAGACCTTCCTGACGTGGAGTTCACAAAAAGACGGTAAAAGCTATTCCGCGCAAGATGGAACATCTGCCGCAAGGTAACAGGTGACGTTTGGCGGAACGATCGTGCTCTTGTGGAAACCGCAAAGCGGGCAGCACCCTCTTCACCCTCGCGGCACGCGCTTAGCCAAGCCGAGGCGCCCGAGCATTTGCGATCTATATCCACCAGCCCTTTTTCTGCCCGGGTGTTGCTCGGTGACTTGACCCGTTCTGCATCCTCCGGCATTGCCCGGTTGAAGCCAGCCATCGTCACGTCGGTTCCACCGTCGACGGAAAGAAAGGAATACTCGAGAGCGAGGGAGTGAACCGCCGGGTGGCGAATATGCTTGGCCGGACATGCGCAGACCCGCGACCAGCGTGGTCTTGCGGTGCCTATGGGAACCGTCCGCAGCCGCTCGCCTTCACTTCGAAGGCTAATTAGCGCTTGTTCCGCTTCGTTTGACATCATCGAATTCCTTACGCGAGGCTTCAATGTCTTGCCAGGTATCCCTGATCCAGCCCGTGAAGGCCGCCAACGGCTCCAGCACGGATCTGCCCCGGGCCGTTAATTCATACTCAACCCGCGGCGGCACTTCAGGATAATAGTGACGCGCAACAAGACCGTCGCGCTCAAGACTACGAAGCGTGAGGGTCAGCATCCTTTGGGAAATGTCTGGAATGCCGCGTCGGATCGCACCGAACCGCATGGGTGCATCAGGCGAAAGCGCGAGCATGGATACGAGGAGAATAGTCCATTTGCAGCCGAGACGGGCCAGAACGCTGCCAGGTGCGCAGGGAGTCAATACGGGCCCACGTGCGGTTTCGATAACAGGGCGGCCATTGATTTCACGCTGCACAGATAGGCTCCTTCAATGGTTATGATGATGTAACTGACGATCAAGAATGTGCCGTCTTGAGCCGATTTGCAATCAGTATCATTTGATAACCGTCATTAATTACGGATGGTAACCAATATGGATCACACTTCGGAATTTCTCGTCTTTGGCGCGACCGGACAACAAGGCGGAGCGGTTGCGCGCGCACTGAAAGCGAAGGGGCGAAGGGTGCGGGCTTTTGTCCGCAATCCTGAAAGCGCCAAGGCCAAGGCTCTGGCGGCCGAAGGTATTTCCCTGGCAATAGGTGATCTGTTCAATCCGGATTCGATTGACAGGGCGATGGCTGGAATCGCCAGCGTGTTTAGTGTCCAGACCAGTTCACCGGCAGGTGAGGTCACTGACGCGCAGGAAGTCTCGCAAGGAAAGGCGATTGCGGACAGCGCACTCCGGCAGGGCGTTCGACATCTCGTCTATTCTTCCGGCGGGGCAGCGGGGAAAGGCCCGACGGGAGTGGGGCATTTCGACAGCAAGTCCGAAATTGAAGCATATGTGCGAAGCCTTCCGATAACGAGTACGATTACTCGTCCCGCAAGCTTTATGGAGATGATGCTTTTGCCAGGCATGGGGCTGCCTCAGGGCGAATTCACCTTCTTCATGCGGCCGGAGCAGTCCATGCAGATGATCACCGTGGACGACCTCGGCCGGATTAACGCCGAAATTCTGGTTGCTCCGGATCGTTTTGCGGGAACGGCGATCGAGCTGGCCAGTGCGTCTGTGACCGGCAAGGAAGTCGAACAGGCATTCACAAAAGCTGCCGGGAAAGTGATCGTCTATAAGCGCTTTTCTGAAGACTTGCTTGCGAGAAACCCTTTCCTCAACCGTCTTTCGGAGCTTCTTGACAGTGGTTTGCTCGCAGGGGCCGCGGATATTCCAGCCATCGAGCGGGAATTTGGTCAACTGACTTCGCTTGAGGAATGGCTCGAAGAGCGTGGGAAAATTCCCTTTGAAAACGCCCTCAGGGACGGGAAGTCCGAGGTAGCTCTTCGCTGAGAGGATAAGGCGGGTGTGATGCAGAAGGATGATCCGCGTTTCGGACTTTGGTCGCCGAACGCTATTTCCGCGACACAACGATCCCTCTGTGGTGACGTTGGGACCTCGGGTTGGGGTGCCCGCTGAACGACCGCACGCCTTCGCTAGGGTCTTGTGCCCGCGAGGAAAGCAGCGCGAGACGTGATGGCCTCAGCAGCGCAAAACAGGTCGATGAAGCTGTCTTGGGATGGGGGCCTCATCACCATGCCTTGATTCAGTTCACGCCCCGTACTCCTCATCAGAGAGCTGCCAGCCAATTTCCGTCAGATCATCTCAGCGGGCGGTTGCGTCCGCTCGTCCCGCATCCTGTGGGGGCGAGCGCTCGAACCTGCGCGAATACCCGAAGTGGCCACGCCAATTGCTCCGCGCGGATGGACGCAGCCAACCTCCATTACCGCATCATTTGGACATGGATTTGCGACAACTCCGCTGCAAACAGCAGTTGGCATCGGTGCAATACTCAATAACGGAATATTTCACCGGCCCACTTTTTTGAAAAAACAAGGCGTGGCAGCCGAAGGCCGGCGCATCGTTTCTCGAAATACGAGCGAAAAAATGAGATATCTTTATCGACTTAATGCCATCAAGGGATCAGGCAGAAGAGCCAATATTGCTGGTTTTAGGGTCGGCGGGAAAACGGGAACCGCTGAAAAGGTGATAAATGGAAAGTATGCAAAACATCATAATTTCAACGCGTTTGCCGCGGCTTTTCCAATGGAAAAACCCAAATATGTCTTACTGGTCATTGTCGATGATCCAAAAGCTCAGCGGCCCGGGATGGTTATAACGGCGGCATCAAATGCAACACCCGTGGCTGCAGAGATAATCAAGCGCACGGCGTTCATTCTCGGAATAATCCCTGATTTCACTCAGGCTGCATCAATACCTATCACCTCTGCTGATTAACCTCTTGGCGCTGACTGTGTCAGCGTGAAAGTAAACCAATGCCAATTCTCGACAATGTTGGTTCTCAGGCATGCGCCGCAACTCAGCATAACGACAAAAACTGCCACAAACGCGCGCGACCTGCTGTTGCCCATCCGCTCAACAAGGACTTAGGTCACGGGTCTGACTGGCAAATTAGATGACGGGCCCGACAGGTTATGGTTTTACGGGAACTGGAGACAGTAGCCGCGCCAAGTGGTGGCACTACACGGTAAGGGCATAGCTTTCGTCGATCAGTTCCAGCACTTCTTTCTTCGAAACCGTGCCGTTCAGAAGCACCGTCAACCAGTGTTCTTTATTCATATGATAGGCCGGTAGAAATCCGGGTCGCGCTTTGAAGTCATGAACTTTTTCTGGGTGACATTTGATGTCGATCACGTCGATGCTTCCCTCGCCATCGAGGCCGAGCTTTTCCTTCGGGACGTCCATCACAAGCCCATACCAACGATCATCGCTTCCATGTCGCAATACGGCGTAGTGGGGAAATTTAGCAAACGGATAGTCGGGCTTGGTATTGTATTTTTTCTCAGCATATTCGAAGATTTCTGAACGACTGGTCATGGCAAAATTCCTTTCATGTTGGCGTTGCCGTCAGCTAAAGGCGTGATATTCGATTTTATGCGCTTAGCCATAGCATTTAAAACTTTTCGCGCTGCGCGCCTCCCCATCGCGCGTGAAGTTCCAGCGGTTAATGATCGGCTGAAGCACTTGATGCAGACTGTCGCAGTTGTTGGTTAAGAATGACAGTCCTTCTCACCCGACATTAGATTGGCGAGGTCATGTGATGCGCTTAATGGCTGGAGTGGAAAGGATTGGAGAATACGCGGGACGAGAGGTGCCTTCCTGCCCCATTTTCAATGTTCGTCGTTCCATTCTCCTCGATGTGTCAATAGAGTTTAGTCAAGAGTTCTATGCAGCGTTGGAATCGAAGGTTTAATACCTTCAAGACAAGCGAACCTCCTTCTTTCTTGAGATGCCCGTTTAAAAGAACTGCCGTCAATAAGGCGCTCAGCGCCGCTTCTCCTTTCTTCTGCGCGGCACCGACTGACAATTCTGCCTTTTCCCCTTGGACTCGGCGAGGGGCTAGTTCAATCGTCGTGCGGTTGGTGACAGAAATAGTTATGGCGCGCGGCGATCGCAGGGACGGCTTGGCGCGTCTTGCAACGCTTATATGTAGTGAACGCTAAAAACAAGTTGACAGATCGGGCTGCGTTATTATTTGTAGTGAACACTACATTAGGACGTGGTGCGGCGAAGGCCGCTTAAGCCAATTGGAAAAGATGCTGATATGACATCGATCCCACAAAAAGGTATGCCGAGATGATAAGCGAACGAATTTTGAAAATTCTGCAACGGGTGTGGGTGGTTGCCTTATTGGCTATATACCTTCCTTCGACAGCACTAGCAGCCGAGAAGAACTACATGGTCAAAGCCCCGGATGGGGTATCTATTGCGGTTCAAGAAACCGGCGATCCTGATGGACCGCCCATAGTCTTCATTCACGGACTTTTAGGTAGCCATCTTAATTGGGATAAGCAAGTAACCAGCACAACACTGCAGCAATATCGCCTCATTACCTATGATATGAGGGGACATGGATTGTCGGGAAAGCCGGACGATGTGGAAGCATATCACGATGGACGTCGTTGGGCGGATGACTTGGCGGCAGTGTTGAAGGCCAGCGGCGCCAGAAAACCTGTTCTGGTTGGATGGTCCTTGGGCGGGGTTGTCCTCTCAAACTACCTCGCCAGTTACGGGGATAGCGGCATCGGCGGCATCGTATATGTTGATGGGGTGGTTGAACTTAACGAGAAACTGATTACGCCACATCCTGCGGTCTATGCGGGGCTGGCGTCAGCCGATCTGAAATCTCATCTCGATTCAATCCGGGCATTTCTGCAACTGTGCTTTGAAACGCAGCCTGACACGGTCGCTTTTGAGCGGCTTCTGTCGAATGCTGCGATGGCTTCCTGGGTCATGACACGCGCTGTTCCATCAATGACTGTGTCTGCAGCCGAGGGGTTGCCCAAGGCCCGCTTGCCCGTCCTTTTGCTATATGGCGGCAAGGACGATCTTGTTCAGGTCAATCCAAGCATTGCTCGAGTTCGCGCACTCAAATCAGACATTCAGACGAAAATCTACGCGAAGTCCGGCCATGCCCCCTTCATCGAAGAAGCGCGTCGCTTCAACCATGACCTGATAGCTTTCAGAGACTCGATCCCTGATGGCCGCTGACAATCAATCGGCGTGATCCAAGGACGATCTCTACAAACTGCAATGCGGTAGCCGACGTCAAATAGGCGCTTTCACAGAGGTTCGTGGAAAACTTCAGAACGTCATGGAAGGATCGGCTGCCGCCTATCGTGCTTACCGGCACCAGCATCCCCTGAACCGAATGCAGACGTTCGGCGCAATAGGTATTAGATAACGTCGATATCGGTTTTCGGATTATGTCACACGCCACTATATCTGCTTGCAATCTTCGTCTCTGCATTCTTTAGTGAACGCTATGCAAAAAAAGAAGCGGCGTGGCGGTCCACGTAAGTTTGAAAGAGACCAGGCGGTGGAAAAAGCAATGCGCCTTTTCTGGCGTCAGGGCTATGAAGGCACATCGATCAACGATCTGACAGCTGCGATCGGGATTGCCCCACCGAGCCTGTATGCCGCTTTCGGCAGCAAGGCTGGACTTTATAGGGAGGCGCTCGATCGTTATACGGCTTCGTCTGGTGCGCTCGATCAGCCCGCAAAGTCGGCGGCGAACCTAGACGATGCGGTTGCCGCAGTTCTGCATGCCGGTGTTCGGGCGATTACGGATGCGTCACGGGAACGAGGCTGCATGATTTCGTCGGGGATGATTGAGTGTGCACCCGAGCATAGCGAGCTGGCGAGTGACGTTGCGCAACGGCGCCGTTCGATACGAAATTCGATCGCAGCCCAACTGGTGCGCTGGCTCGATTCCGAAATAGCGGATGCACTGGCCGGGCATCTCATGGTCGTGCTAATAGGCCTTTCCGTTCAGGCGAGAGATGGCGTCACTGCAGAGGAGCTCCATTGTCTGGCCGACGAAGCAATTGCCGGTATCCGGGCGAGAAAGTTGGCGGACATTCCTTGATGACTGTCCACAAGGAGAAGCAGTCGGTGTCGGGAGATGCCCTTATCAGGACGGTTTTGAGCATTCGCCAGATACAATTGCGCCGCCTGAGTTTAGAGTTTGTACACACAAGTAATGCGACAGATTTCTGGAGAAACCTGGCTTTATGTCCGATCCTCGGTGGAAGCGTTGAGAGAAATAAACATTACTCAGAAGATCAATATTTACGCAGAGAACGTTCAAGTGCTTTAAAAACTCTCGCACTTCGCGTGAAGCAGTCCTGATAGAGGCTGCTGGGTTCTGACTGGCAATCATACAACCGCGAGACGGCCGCGAGCTGACGTCGTCAATTAACTTGAACAGCAAAAAATTGCGGCATTTAATCATGACAGTGATATTCGTTTGTCTGATGTTTAAACAAACATAGGACGACGCTTATCGCTTATGTCGCCCATACAAAGATGCTATCTGGTTCGGGATTGAATCGATTATCCAACAAGAGAAATAATTCCACTTGCATCGAAGATGAAGCGAAATCCGTCAAAATCGTTCATCATCTCTTGGCCAATTCGGACACGATTTTGGTGGATTACGATTAAGGCATTCAACCGAAGATCAAGAACAGGGAACGGAAACAGACAGAAAATAGAGGCGTGCTGAACCCGACATGGATAGTTGACCTTTCGAATGGCTACGCCTTTCTTCCGCCCGCCAAGGCACTCCAGCACATATCGATAATCAACTGCCTTTCCTCAGGCTCAAGGGGAAGCGGGTTCGGACGTCTTCGTTTTAGGGTATGACGGATCGCACCGCGCGCAAAACTTGCAAGGAGCTTTGGCGATCCTGAACGAACCGAACCCGCTTCCTGCGCGGCGAGAATGACCGCATCGGTATATTCAAGGAAATCCCGGAACAAATCAGCGGTTTGTTCCAGCGTCAGGACCGGGTTGTTGTTCAAATAATCGAACAAAGCCGCCCGCTCTGGATCTTCCCAAATAAAGTCGACATAGCGCTCCAGATATTGGCGGATGCGCTTTTCATGTGGAAGGTCCGCCGCCATCTCCGGCGCCAGCTTCTCATACATAACCTGGGCAATATCTGCGTAAATCTCGCGAACCAATTCGTCCTTGGAGGCGAAGTAGTTGTAAAGCGACCCAGTTGCGACGCGAGCTTCAATAGCAATAGCCGCCATGGAGCATTGAAGGCCATCGCGGACGATCAACCGTGAAGCGGCGGCAATGATCCGTTTGCGTTTGTCGAGACTCATATCCATAAACTGAATGAACCTTCATTCATTTGTCATAAGCCGACGCTATCGATGTCGACGACCGCACGCAAGTCCAAAATTGGTGGCGTGACAATTCACTGTGAACCCGCAAACCACTGTCGATAAAATCGATCCAGGAGCCCTCCATGTCAGAGCCCGTAACCTTCATCCATCTCACCGATCTTCATATCGGCAATCCAGAGGTTGAAGACGATCATCTCTATTCCGACACGACGACGACGCTGGCGCGCATCCTGGCTGAAATCAAGACGCTCACGCCGCAGCCACGTTTCATGGTCGTCAGCGGCGACCTGACCAATCGCGGTGACGCAGGCAGCTACGAGCAATTGAAGCGCCTCATGGCCGAAGCTGAACTTGCCATGCCCGTGGTCTACGCCCTTGGCAATCACGACCGTCGCGATGGTTTTTATCCAACCATGCTCGGGCGCGTCGACAATATCAATGCGCCATACGATCATGCGCAGGTCCTGCACGGCATTCACGTCATCGCGCTCGACACGAGCGTTCCCGGAAAGATCGGCGGTTTCTTCGAAGAAGGCCAGATCGATTGGCTTAAAGCGGAGCTTGCCCGCCACGAGGGTCTTCCCAAGCTTTTGGTCATGCATCACGCGCCAGCGCTCGATACCGACGATGAAGGCATGGAATGGGAATCGCTCGGCTATGCCGACACAGAGGCGTTGCGCCAGGCTGTCAAAGGTCACGACGTCATCGGCATTTTGTCGGGGCATATTCATTATGACCGGGTGAGCAATTGGTACGGTATTCCGGTTGTCGTGGGGGTTGGTCAGCATGCCGCCACCGACGTCTTGTGGCTGCATGAAGGACTTCGCATGCTGGAGGGCTCTTCCTTTGCCATCGGCACGCTTCGTCCGTCGGGCCTCAGCATCACTTTCGCACCGCAGCCATCCACGCGTCGCGAGCTGCACAGCTTCACCTTTGCCGGCATGGCTGAAGTGATCCGCCGCTACGAAGCCGACGCGCTGGCCGCCGAATAATTTCCAACGCGAAAGAAGCTATGACCATGCTTAAGAAGATAGTTTTAGGCGCTCTCGCGGTGGGGCTGACCTGGCCCGCGATCGCGGAGCCGATGTCGGCGCAAGTGGACAAGCCGGTTACAATAACATTCTACAATTATAATCTTGCTTCCGCCGGTAACGGCGCGGAAGCGACCAGGAAAATGATCGCTGAATTCATGGCAGCGAACCCGAACGTCACAGTACAGGGTGTGCCATATTCTGCCGCTGACACCAGCCGTATTCAGGCCGATCTGGCTGCCGGTCTGCCCGTCGATTTGGCCCAGACTGGCTTCATGTCGCTCGACTATGCGCGGGAGAATTATGGTGCGAAAGCGCTGGAAGATATTGTCCCCGCGCAGGAATTGGCCAGCCATTTTGAAGGTATGAGCCCGAACGGGCTGAAGCTAGGCGTTATCGAGGGAAAGACCTATGGCGTCCCTTATACGTTTTCGACGCCTGTCTTGTTTTACAATGCTGACCTGTTCCGTAAAGCTGGTCTCGATCCGGAAAAGCCACCGCGCAATTGGGATGAGCTGAAGCAGGCTGCGCTCGCCATCAAGAACGCTGGCAATATGGGGTTTGCCGCGGGCATCACCGGCCCCGCCAACTATGACTGGTTGCTGCAAGGTGTCGTGCGCTCAAACGGTGGGGAGGTGATCTCCCGCGATCGAAAGACGCTGAAATTCGCTGAGCCGGAAGCCGTTGAAGCGGTGAAAATGCTCCGCGATCTGCATGATGCAGGCGTCTACGAGAATCTGGATTTTAACAGCCAGCTGGAGAACATGGCCGCCGGCAAGGTTGGCATGTATCTTATGACAAGCGCCATTCAAGGCGCGCTTATCGCTGGGGCCAAGGATAAGTTTGAGCTTCGAGCCGCTCCCATGCCGCAATTTGGCGACAAGCCGACCAGACCCAACAATTCGGGTAGTGCGCTCACCATTCATACCGATGATCCGCTCAAGCAGCGCGCTGCCTGGGAGCTGACGAAGTTTCTCACCTCCAAACACGGTTACACCATCGTGACCTCGGAGATTGGTTACCTGCCGCTTCGGCCTGATATTGTCAACGACCCACAATATCTGGGGGAGTGGGTCAAGGCCCATCCTCTTGTGGCGCCTAATCTCGACCAGCTTTCGCGCCTGGAGCCATGGGATCCGATGCCTGGCCCGAACTATGTACAAATCATCAAGACCATGATGGACGGCGTTGAAGCATCGATCTTTGGAATCGGTGATGTACAGCAAACGCTAGTGGATGCTCAGACGAACGCGCAGGCTCTTATGCCTTAATTCTCGTCGGCCCGTCGTTTCAAGGCGGGCCGCCTTTTTGAAAGGCCGACAATGGCGCTGCTTTCTTCCTCAACTCCCGTCCGCACGGTAGTACTGCGAAAAGCTTCCCGCTCCCCGCTTGCTCCTTGGCTCTACCTGATACCGGCGCTGCTCACGCTCACCATCTGGGTCTATTGGCCTCTGGTGGACGCATTCCGGCTTTCCTTCTATCGCTGGAATATGTTGCCAACCGCGCCGCAGGTCTTTGTCGGATGGGACAACTATCTGCGCATTTTTTCCCTGCCGAAATTCTGGCAGGCACTGAGCAACACCGGCATTTATGTGCTTGGATTGCTACCGCTTTCTGTACTGATACCACTGGCGCTCGCCATCTACACTCATGATTTACCGGCCCGGGCGCGTACCGTCTATCGCGCTATCATCTTTGTTCCGATGATTATTGCCCCTGTCGTAGCCGCTGCCTTGTGGCGATGGCTACTCGATCCCGGCTATGGCCTCGTCAACACGGTTCTGCAAATACTGGGCTTGGGGCCGGTCAAATTTCTGACTGATCCATCGCTCGCGATCTGGACGGTGATCGGCATCACAGGATGGAAACTGATCGGTTTTTCCACTTTGATCCTCTCTGCGGCTAACGCGAATATCAATCCGTCATTGATTGAGGCTGCGCGAATGGACGGTGCAAATCAGTGGGAAATAATCCGTGACGTGCGTCTGCCGCTTCTGCGGTCGTCTGTGTTGTTTCTTGTCATGATGACCATCCTGCTCGGTGCGCAATGGAGCTTTACCTACATCAACGTTCTCACAGGTGGTGGTCCCTTGGGTGCGACCTCCAATATCTATTATCTGCTGTGGGATTTCGGGTTCTCGTCGATGTCGGTTGGCTGGAGTTCTGCTGCCGCGGTCATTCTGTTCCTGGGCTTCAGCGTTGTTGCTTTTGTCCTTTTCCGTCTCATCGACAGGTATTCGTTCCATGACAATTGAAGCAGTCCTACAGACTAAGGCGACGGGAAGGGCGCGCTTACGCCGCAGGAACAAGGCCCAATCGTTTGTGCAAACAGGCTTCGGCCATGCAACGATGGTTCTCCTGTCGCTGATCTGCCTTTTTCCCGTTTACTGGATGGTCGTTACATCGTTGCGCCCGGCCAATGCGCTCTTCGAGGCGAGCCTGTGGCCGAGCGCTGTGTCACTGGATAACTATGCCTATGCGCTCAACACCATTCCGATCATGCGCATGCTGGGCAATACGCTTCTCGTCTCTGCTGTCGTCACTGTGATCCAGCTCATTACCGGCTTGCTCGCCGCCTACGCATTTGCACGCTTCCGGTTTCGTTTCGACAAATTTGTTTATACGATCATCACGCTGACCTGGCTTGTGCCGTTTCAAGTCGTGATGATTCCGAACTATCTCCTGGTTGCACGAATGGGGCTTCTCAACAGCGTGGTCGCGTTGATCTTGCCGCATTTTGCCTCTGCACTGGCGATTCTTCTGCTCACCCAATCCATGCGCGGTTTTCCCAAGGAAGTGTTCGAGGCAGCGCGTGTGGATGGCGCGCGAAGCTGGCGCATTCTTTGGGAAGTCGTCGCGCCAAATCTGCGTGGCACCATCGCCTCGCTGGCGATTTTGATCTTTATTTCGACCTGGAACGAATATTTCTGGCCGCTGCTTCTATCACGCAAAGCTGAAAACAGCGTGGTGCAGATTGGCATACAAATGTTCATGACAAGCGAAGGCAATCAATGGGGTCCACTTATGGCGGCCTCCACCATGGCCAGTCTTCCCATTCTGCTTATCTATATCGTTCTGCAACGGCAGGTCGTCCAATCTTTTATGAAATCAGGAATTCGTTGATGCACATGAAACATACCCGCCATATCCCGGTTGTGGGCACCTTCAATATTCGCGATCTCGGCGGCTACACCGGTCTGGATGGCGAAACCCAATGGCGTCGCATGTTTCGGGCTGATGGTTTGCATCGGCTCGATGCGGCAGGCATGGCCCTGCTGGTGGACGAGGGTGTCACCACGGTGATTGATCTGCGCCATGACCGGGAACTGGTATCCCAGCCCGACCCGTTTTATGTCAATCCGACGGTCGCTTACCACAATGTCTCACTGTTCGAAGCTCTTATCCCGGAACCAGGTGAAAAGGGCGATGTGCTTTACGATCTCTACATCAAGGCGCTGAACCATCGTCCAGTTGAAATCGTTCGCGTGCTGACCCTGATTGCGGAAGCACCGCAGGGAATTGTGCTCTTTCACTGCACGGCTGGCAAGGATCGCACAGGCATCATTGCCGCATTGCTTTTGGCGCTGGCGGGTGTCAGTGCTGATCTCATCGTCGAAGATTACGCGCTGACTGGCCCCATGATAGCGCCGATGATCGATGATATTCTCGCCCATGCTGCACTGCAGGGGACAGATCTGGAAAGCTTCCGTCCGCTTCTCGCCGCTGAGCCCCGCACCATGGCTGACACGATCAGTTACATAGATCGACATTATGGTTCTGCTACGGATTATCTGGCGAAGAGTGGACTGCGCCCCGACACTGCCGAGCTTTTGCGCCACCGTCTCATGTATGGAGACCTCTGATGACTGATATTGTTATTTCTGATTTGCGCAAGACCTATGACGGTAAACCAGTACTGCATGGCATTGAAATGCAGGTCCCACATGGTCAGTTCGCGGTGATTGTCGGTCCATCGGGATGCGGAAAATCAACGTTGCTTCGGATGATCGCCGGGCTTGAGGATATTTCGTCGGGGGCTATTTCCATCGGCGGTGCCTTCATGAACGATGTTGATCCGGCGGATCGTGGTTGCGCCATGGTGTTTCAAAACTATGCGCTCTATCCGCATATGACTGTGCGTCAGAATATTGGTTATCCTCTTCGTATCGCCAAAGTACCCAAAGGCGAAATCGAACGACGGGTGGGGGAAACAGCCGCTATTCTCAATCTGACCGACTATCTGGACCGACGTCCGGCGCAATTGTCCGGCGGCCAGCGCCAGCGTGTGGCCATGGGTCGTGCCATTGTGCGCGAACCGGATGTTTTCCTGTTCGATGAACCTTTGAGCAATCTTGATGCATTATTGCGCGTGCAGATGCGTATCGAGATCAAGCGCTTGCACAAGCGGCTGAAAGCCACATCGATTTTCGTCACTCATGATCAGGTTGAAGCGATGACACTCGCCGACATACTGATCGTGATGAATGGCGGTCGGGTTGAGCAAATCGGAGCTCCAGGCGAAATTTACAAAAAGCCTGCATCAGCCTTCGTCGCCGGATTTCTCGGCGCTCCGGCAATGAACCTGTTGCCCGCCACCGTCGGACCAAAAGGTCGCGTGACAATCAATGGAGAAGGCAGTGAACCCGTACTCCTTGCTCCCGCTTTGCCGGAAGGCACGCTCCTTACCATCGGTGTGCGACCTGAAAAAATAAGTTCTGCAGGCGAACAAAGCCACGGTGCACCTGCAACCGTTGACTTCATCGAGGAGTTGGGAAACGCACGCGTGGCTTATTGTGCGCTCGGCGTGCATGAACTGGCCGTTATCTTGTCTGCCGAGGACATCCGCCGGGATGGCGAACCCGTCAGACTTGATATCGCGCCAGACGCCTGGCACCTGTTCGATCGCTACACCGGCAAGAGAATTGAAACGCAATGCGTCGCCACCAACACCGCACCCACGCGCTTGATAAGTGAAAATTACGCCGAAGAAGCCTTTCTTTAGGGAAGTGCTTCTCTGCCTCTTGGCCGGAACTAAAAAATCACACTTGATCAAGCATAGCGGGAGGGGCTAGTCCAAACCCATTTCTGCACAAAATATCGGACGGCCTCAAGACATGTTTCGTCTGCAGCTACAGGTCTCACCCTGCGAGGGTGGAACAGGTGCGCCTTCACCGTCGGTTGCGTTGACGGAAGCTGCGTTGTGTTCAAAAAAAGCTCTTGGATGGTATTTAAAATACTGTGCATCTGACTGGTTGACAGATCAGGTTTTCCACGTGTCAAGTGAAGCTCGATAAATGAGCTAGTATTCGCGATAGCGGAAAACTATTAATCTACCTTTGGATTGTGTGATGCATGCAGAATATTGTAAGGGATAGTGATGGGGTCGCACCTCCTGAACTGTGGCACGATTCCTTCGGGCTTTCGCCGCACAAACACGCGGAAGCCAAGGTTTCCATGCAGGTAGAATTCGTGCAAGTTATCCCAATAAGAGTGGTATGATACATCTCAGCGCGCAATAAGGCGCGTTCGATCGTTGAAGATCGGATTTCACCATGAAAAATGCACATTGGATAAATTCCGCTCTTGGCGGAGCGATAGTTAGTGCGATTGCAACAATGGTTGTTGGTTTTACCTTCGGCGGCTGGGTCATCAGGCCAGGCCAAGCCGTTGGGAGGGGCCGCCGAGCGCTGCGCTCGCCGCAGGGTATAGCACTGCGCTTGCTAAAGCGTTTTAGAGCGAGTGCAATTGTGCAATAACAGGAGGCTGAAATGAAAGAGGAGCGTCCATCCACATCGCCAGAACACCATCACCCTGTGCGTCCGCGCCATGAAGAGGATCAGGCAGCCAGTACGGGTGACCTTAAAAATGCTCATCGACAAATGAGTGCGCCCTCCCGGGATTGGACGAGGCTTGCAAACATCCTTCGTCGCGCGTGCGGAGGCTTTTCCCGCTCTCGCACTGCACGCCACGCGTCGACCGGGAGTAAATCCATTGAGGAATGATACAAGCTCATTAGAACGTAAGGTTCTGGCCCATGAACAG
Organism: Ochrobactrum sp. RH2CCR150; assembly: GCA_014138095.1. Taxonomy (GTDB): domain Bacteria; phylum Pseudomonadota; class Alphaproteobacteria; order Rhizobiales; family Rhizobiaceae; genus Brucella; species Brucella gambitense. Next base: position 47,898 of record JACGXE010000013.1, on the reverse strand, counting down.
ATACTTCAGGTCCTTATCGGCCATCTGGCTGAGACAGAGCCCAAGTTTCTGGATCGACTGAAGGCAGTGTTTACGCGTCACCACAATCTTGGAATGAACGAGCACGACTACATTGATACAGCTCAATTTGCGGAGCAATTCATTCGCGAAATTGAGAAAATGCATGAATACAAGACCATAAGGTAATCTGTAGTGGCTCATGGACGGTTCAAAACTCCTTCGGGTCATGACTATCAACTTTCGATTAAGGCTGGCCACGTTTTCTTGCTATTACTGGTATAAAGACCCATAATATACTTACCGAAAGCAGCTACTGTAGGCAAGTCTACATTACTTCAGCAATGCTGCTGCAACAATGAGGATGGGTGAAGTCTTCCATTGCTTGCTATGGTCCTTTGGGCCCGGTAGGCTTTCCTGTGCTGCGCACTTTCTTGAGTCATTCGGATTCTTTACTCAGTTCGGAAATAATCGTGAGACGCGAGTTGACGCCACAAGACAGCCGGAGGGTGCTCTGAAAGGCTCAACCCTGGATTAGCTCATCGGGTTAAGCGCAAAAAGGGCTCATCCGGCTGTTCGGCGAAAGTAACGATTAGGCAATTAAAGGCGGCATTCCAAGAGCGCAGAGCCCAGTTTCGTTGAACAGAACATTTTGCCGATCCCCAGAAGCGGAGGGCTGGGGTGTGGCCTGTTTATGAATGGGAAACGCGTGCCGACTGCCCATCGATCCTACAGGCTCCTTTTTCACCGGGCATCTCAAAACAGAATGAAACCACCATCGCTTCTGGTTGTTTGATAAAAGTGCGAAGCGAAATAGCAACGTTCGGAAGCAGTTCAAATAACTATCAATTGCTCCGGGAAACAGTAACTAAGGGGAATGTAATGATTGTCAAAGCCGGAGCCGCAAGGCGTGAATGCGCAGATACAGCTACAATTTATAACGAAGCGCTCAAAGAATCTCATACAGAAACTACAGCTGACGGAGGGCTGCAGATCAGCTTCGTTGCATGCGCCATTCATGGTCGAGACCGTGGTTCATCCCAGTATCGATATACTGTGATCCTTACAATGAGCGAATTGGCGATCTTAACGGCACAATATAAAATTGGTTGAGCAGGACCTGTGAACGTCGAACGAGCATTCCAGCAATGGTATGAAGCACTGATATTAACTGTGATCGCAGGACTATTTCTTTCCGTGTCTCTCTTGACTGGCAATCTGGAATTGGTGCTACCTTCGCTTATAAAGGACGGGTCGAGCCTGTTCCTAACTTACGGTCAGAATCTTTCGCAATGTCGGATCAGTCTGTCCCACCAAATTTGCTCCAATTACGAAATTCCGGTCGGACCCGCCGGAAGTGCCCTGCCAAACCAGAATTGCGCTATAGGCCCCCGACGATCAGCATTCTAATGCCGGTGTGGCTAATTACTCGCCAAAAGAACAACACGGGGCAAGCCGTTCGAAATGGCGACGTCGGGTCGTGAGCAGATTATCGCAACGATATGTCAGGACCGGCGAAGGCAGGGGAATCGCCACTACCGAATCAGTTGGGTCCTCGTTCGTTGATGGAGATGCCCATGTGCGAATTCACGCTGTAAGACATCGCGTTGTCAGGATCGGCGACCGCACGCGTTTCCTTAGCGATCTAGGCAGGGGGCACGATTTCTGATCATGCCGCATGGGATTCCGTGCCATCATTTTAGTTTCGTCTCTTGATGGCGGTCTGGCGGATCACGAGCGTTTTTGACTGGCTAGGCCTCGGCTACAGCAACACGCTGGCACCCAAGACATTCGGTTATGATTTTGACGCTATGCCGCTGTTCTGATTCAGTTTGCCGATGGGCTTAGACTGACTTTGGATGACTGGTTAAAGGCGCGTTCTCGCTCGAGGCCTGATTATCACAGCAGAATTTATCAGGATGCCGGTCGACCGACCAAACCGCAGCGAAAGCGCTACTGTTATTGAATGCCATTTACCGTTGCGTACTTGCGTCCTTTCCCGCTCAATTCCAAACTCTCTCATCGCATTTTGTCTGGAGAGAGCTATGAAAGCACATGTCCTTGTGATTGCGATGACCATGCTCTTGGGTAGCAATCATGATGCGTTTTCGATGGATGACATCGCGCGCCGAAGCGCGGAGCGGCGCGCTGCGGAGGTGGTTATCTGGGCAATGCCCGCCGTCAATGCCGACCTCATGCTGCAGGCATTTCAGAAGGCTGGCGGCGGTCCGAACCAAATCGCCTATTGGTCTCGTCTACCTTCCTGGAAGAACCAGACACTGACACCTAATCCCGACACAGTTTATCTGATGCCGTTCTTCGACACGAGCAAGGCGGGACCGATCATCCTTGAAATTCCACCGGCGGATACAGGATCACTCACTGCCAACATCGACAATCTGTGGCAGGTCGCTCTCGAGGACGCAGGCCCATCGGGAGCTGACAAAGGCAAGGGCGGAAAATACCTCATTTTACCGCCCGGCTATTCCAAGAAGGTCCCCAAAGGCTACATACCGCTTAGGTCGGATACTTATGCTGGCTATGCCCTTATCCGCTCAACGCCGAAGTCCGGCAGCGACGCGGATGTCGCCAAGGCCGTGGCTTACGGCAAACGGGTCAAACTCTATCCGCTCGCGTCCGCAGCGCGACCAGAGGAAACGAAGTATGTGGACGTCATCGATACGCTGTTCGATGCAACAATCCCTTATGATCTGAATTATTTCCAATCTCTCGACCGCGTCATTCAGTCCGAGCCGTGGCTCGAACGCGACCGGGCAATGATAGATATTGTAAGGTCGCTTGGCATTGAGAAGGGAAAGCAGTTTCGGCCTGACGCAGATACTGTCGCAACGCTAGTAAAGGGTGCCGAGGAAGCACATGAATGGCTCGAGCATCAGCGAACTGTTATTTTCGAGCCATATTACAGCGGAGCCAAGTGGTTTGTTCCGGCAGTGCCGGATGTAATCCAAGGGCACTCCGACAACTTTGCGCATAAGGATATCTACCCAACCGACGCAACCGCGGTCACTTATTCAATGGGGTATGTCGGCATCAAACATCTCGGCGCCGGTCAGTTTTATCTTTTGACGATGACTGACGGAGACGGTGCGGCACTGGAAGGCAGTAAGACATACAGGTTCACGGTGCCGCCTCAGGCCCCGGTCACGCAATACTGGTCCGCTACCGTCTATGACAGTAACACTCATGCCTTTATCCGCGAGGTGAGCCGATTCAGCCGCTCGTCGAACAGTCCTGAAATTAAAGTCAACGCTGATGGTGCAGTAGACGTCTACTTCGGACCGACCGCACCACAGGGGCAGGAGAGCAACTGGATCCCGACGAAGCCTGGTTCACATTTCGAAGTTCTGTTTCGGCTCTATGGTCCGGAAAAGCGGTTCTTCGAAAAGTCCTGGGTGCTTTCGGACCTTGTCACTGTTCCATAGATGACGATTGGAGAGAAAAATGACTGTCACTACATTTCCTCGTATCGTAGCCGTAGCCGGGTCTATTATGCTGATCAGCCAAATGGCTGCTTTGGCAGAAGAACAGGTGAAGGTGACCGCCGATAACGTCGTTCGCGCTGAATCCGACACCTACATGGCGGTTGCCGCCAAACAAGCGGGAAGCGTCGGGCGGTTTTTCCACTATCGGGAAGCCATGCCGATCGACAAGCAGACGGTCGTGCGGGCAAACAGAGACACGCTTTACTCGGCGGCGATCTTCGATCTCGATGCCGGTCCCGCGACAATCACGCTTCCTGAGGCGGAAGGGCGTTTCATGTCCCTTCAGGTGATTAATCAGGATCACTATGTGGTCGGGAAGGTCAACTATGTCCACGCCGCCTAGCGCATATCGAGACTAATTTTGGGCTTGTAAAGTGTCTAAATGCTCTATCATCAATGTCTCAACCTCTTTCGCATTAGGAATGGCTTCCTGAGCGCCAGTTTTGGTGCATGCCAAGGAGCCAGCGATAGCCGCCCGTTGCAGTGCTTCGGGAAACGGTACATTGGCAGCAATGGAAGCAGCAAAATAGCCGCAGAATGTGTCTCCGGCGCCGACTGTATCGACGGGTTTGATGGTCAGCCCATTTGACGAGTAGATGTGCCCATTATGTACTGCGATTACGCCATCCGCACCCAATGTCACGACAAAACTTTGGCCCGATCTCTGATGCAAGTCGGCCAATGCCGTTTCAAGATTGTCCGCTGGTAGCGCAATATCTGCTGCGAGCAGCTGGAATTCTGTTTCGTTGGCGATGATGATGTCAGCAAGCCCCGAAAGACGTGAAGCATCTGGCAAGAAGGGGGCGATATTCAAAATCGACCTCACACCTTTCTGACGGGCTATATTAAGAGAGAATTCCACCACATTTGCTGGGATCTCGAGTTGCAGCATGAGCACGTCGCTCTGATGCATTGCGCTGATTGCAGTCGCGGCATCTTCTTTGGTTATCGTATTGTTTGCACCGGCAATTACGATAATAGCGTTTTCGCCTTCATCATTGACGCTGATTAATGCTGTGCCAGTCGGTTCGTTGACAGACTTGACTGAGGATAAGTCTACATTCTCTTCACGTAATAAAACCAAGGCGGAGCTGGAAAAGTTATCCTGTCCGACCGCGCCGATAAACTGCACATCCGTGCCGGCGCGCCTCGCTGCGAGCGCCTGATTGGCGCCTTTTCCACCCGCATCGATCGAGAAAGTTTTACCGGCGACCGTTTCGCCTGTCTGTGGCAAGCGGGACGCCTTCGCCACCAGATCGATATTGATAGAGCCAATGACGGTAATCATGTGCAGACGGTCTCCGTTTTCGTGCCAGCGGCAGTTTCAAAAATTAGTGTTGCCCGCGTAATAATGTAGTGGTAACGTTCCCACGTCAATCGGTTGGTGAAAGTCTCACCGATCAGGGGGGAATTAAAATTGGGAAGCGATTCAAATCGTAGAGCGACGATTGTGGACGTCGCGAAAAAAGCTGGTGTGTCCAAGAGCACCGTGGCGCGCGTATTGGCTGGTTCTCCCAATATTTCTAGTGAGGCGGCCGAACTGGTTCGGGCAGCCGTTATTGCAACAGGGTATGAACGCAATCATCTGGCGGTTGGAATGCGTTCGGGGCGCAGTGGATTACTGGGTTTGGTTATCCCGGATATTGCCAATCCATTCTGGGCTGAGGTCGCCCGGGGCGCACAGGATCGTGCGGCGCAACAGGGAATGTCGCTCTTGGTGTTCTCCTCGGACTGGGATGCAGCCAAGGAAGCGTCGCATTTTCAGGCGTTGCGACGGGCCCGTGTCGACGGTGCAATCATCAATCCTGTCGCAGATAATCTCGATGATCTTGATCGCTTTGGCTTGCCATTTGTCTTGATTGGTTCGAGCGCCGAACGGTTTCCCGATACTTCAAGTGTTGGTTCCGATATTGCACAAGGGGTTCATCTCGGATTGGACATGCTGCTAGAGCACGGACATAGGGAGCCAGCGTTGCTTCTCGGTCCTCGCTCCCGTTTGGCGCGCGCACGCTTCTTGCGGGCTGTTCATGACCATTGCATAGAACGCGATGTGGATCCGTCTGTGCTGAAGACGGAAGATGGTGATTACACCGTCGATGGTGGAGCATCGGCGATACGAAATTTGCTGAAGATGACTGCGGGGCGGAAGCACCTGGCGGTTTTTTGCGCTAATGATCTGATGGCTCTAGGCGCTATTCTGGCGATCAGGGAAGCTGGCCTTTCTTGCCCGGAGGATGTCTCAGTTCTAGGCTTTGACGGAATTCCATCCGGGGCGTTCTCGTGGCCGGCCCTGACAACGGTAAAGAAGGATGGGCGGCGAATTGGTTCGACGGCTGTTGTTAGCCTGCTCGAGGAGATAGCGGGTCGATCCAATCATCAACGTATTTATGTACCGTGCCATGTCATAGAGCGCGGATCTGTTGCCAATGTCACGGCGCAAACCGCCGGTCAGGTGGCGTAGGGAGGTATGGAAGCTATGGTTGAGGGAGTAATGTCGCCAGCAATCGGCGATGAAATTGGGAACGTTCCCAAAAGGAACAGAGTGCTGCGCAACTGGTGGCTTTACTACGTCATGATGACGCCAGCGGTCGTGTTCTTTTTCATTTTCCACTTTATGCCGATCTGGGAAGCAAAGATTGCTTTTGAGCAATTGCGTATTATTCCTCCAAACATTTGGGTCGGGTTGAAGCATTTTGAGCTTCTGTTTTCGTCACTCATATTCTGGCAGGTACTGGCCAACACGCTGATCATATCTGCTATGAAGATCGCGTTCGTTTTTCCTGTACCGATTATTGTCGCGCTTTTGCTGAACGAAGTGCAGAGCGGGAAAACACGTAAATTCATACAATCAGCGATCTATCTGCCGCATTTTCTGTCCTGGGTGGTAATCGCAGGTATTTTTGTCGCTATCCTTTCACCCAGCACCGGTGCGGTGAATGAGGTAACCGGCTTCTTCGGACTGCAGCCGGTGTCGTTCATGACCGAGACGAGAACGATCCGATGGGTTCTGGTTTTCTCGGAAATATGGCGTTCGGCTGGGTGGGATAGTCTTCTTTACCTTGCTGCAATCATGGCCATTGATCAGGAGTTGTATCAAGCGGCAGAAATAGATGGCGCGAACCGGTGGCAGAAGATTCTCTATGTAACAATTCCGGGTATCGTTCCAACAATCGCAACGCTGTTCATTTTGAATGCCGGGATGTTCCTCAATGCTGACCTCAATCAGGTCATCAACTTCACGAACGACATCGTGCGCAGCAAGATCGATATCCTCGACACCTATGTGTACCGGATTGGTTTGCAGACGGGTCAATATTCTCTGGCGACAGCCGCCGGACTGTTCAAAGCTGGCCTCGGCATGCTGCTGATCACCGGCGCGCATCTTCTTTCCAAGAAACTGACCGGGAAGGGAGTTTGGTAATGGCAACGAACAAGCTTCGCAGATCGCCGCTGGAACGGATGGAATATACGATCATCCTGTCCACGCTGCTGCTGATGGTTGTCGTCATGGTTCAGCCTTTGCTGAATCTTCTGGCGGTATCGCTTTCAAGCCCGTCACAGGTAGCGGGGATGAGCGGACTGGCGATCATCCCGAATGGCTTTTCTCTGGAAGTATGGAAGCTTCTGGTAACAAATCCGGCTGTTCAGCGCGGAATCCTGAATTCTATATTCATCACTCTCACCAGTACGGCACTCGGTGTTTGCTTTACCGCGCTGATGGCATGGGCCTTATCCCGTCCTGGGCTGCCCGGACGACGCGCGATCCTCGTCTTCGTCCTCGTTACAATCGTTTTCGATCCTGGGATAATACCGGACTATTTCCTGAACAAGCGGCTGGGGCTTATCGACAGCTATTGGTCCGTCATCCTCTTCAAGCTGGTCAATGCGTGGTATCTCATCATTCTGATCCGCTTTTTCGAGGAAGTACCGAGCGAAGTTTTAGAAGCAGCAGAACTTGATGGCGCGAACCCCTTCCAAATATTCTGGCACATCGCACTTCCGGTCTCGAAATCTGCGCTGGCGACGATCGCGCTTTTCTACTTCGTGTTTCATTGGAACGACTTCTTCCGCCCGATGATCTATCTCAACGATCAGTCAAAATGGCCGTTACAGGTGGTTCTTCGCCAATTCGTTGTCGAAGGCGACAAGATCGCCATGGTTGGTCTCGAGAACTCGGCCAATTATACCGGAGCTAGCCAGATCAACATAAGAGCGCTGAGCGCGGGCATGATCCTGCTGACAATCGTTCCTATCCTGGCTGTTTACCCATTGATCCTGAAATTCTTCACCAAAGGCACCATGAGCGGCGCTCTCAAAGGTTGAAGCTAGACAAGCAATAGGAGGAGACCTCGTGCTTAAACGAAACTTTATATGCACCGTTGGCGCTGCCGCGCTGTTGAGCGGAGTCTCGATGCCCGCTTCGGCAGACCCAGTCACAATTCGCGTCGTGGCCAAAGACTTGCTCAATACGAATCCTGACGATGTCAAACTCATGCAAATCTATGAGAACGCACTGAGGGCAAAGGGAACGGATATCAAGATCGAAATCGTTAATCTGCCCGCGTCTGGATATGCAGACAAGCTTGGTGCGATGCTTCTATCCGGCGATATTCCCGATTTGATTTACTTTCAAGGTGGCGATCAGGCCATGTCCGAACAGGGCATCCTTGAAGACTGGAATACATGGCTACCGAAAACCACATATCTGAAGGATGCGCTTTATCCGCATAATAAAGCAAGGCTCCAAAATTATCCCTATCTGCTTTATGTATTTCCCCCTCGGGTTTCACAGCCCGTCATGCGGGCAGACTGGTTGAGCAAAACAGGGTTGTCGAAGCCGCACACTGTCGAAGACTACACCAATCTTTTCAAGGCTATCAAAAAAGGCAACTTTGGCGGGGTTGGCAGTGACCATACTTATGGAATGACCGTTCCGGGAAATATGAATGAAGCCGATTCCATATTCAATCAGGCTTTTGGCATTAGCGCGAGCTGGCTCAAAGATGGCGATGGCAACTGGATTTCATCGCTGATTTCAGAACAGCAAAGGACCAAGATCGCCTACTATTCCTCGCTTCGAGAACAAGGCCTACTTGACCCGGAATATATCACGACAAAGTGGGATACGAGGGAAGACAAATTCTATTCAGGCCGGGTTGGAGTAGTGTTCTCTTCATCTGCCGAAAACGTGGATGTCTATAGTGGCAAGATGCGGCAGGTCAATCCTGATGCAAATCCATCGTTGGCGTTGTTGTCGCCTCCAAAGGGGGCCGGTGGGCAAGGACTGGCTGCAGTTGATGTTTCTAAAGAACCGCGCGGGTTTGCGATTTCATCCCTGTCTGAGCACAAGGAAGAGGTCGTGAAGTTTCTTGATTTTGTGGCCAGTCCAGAGGGGCAGGCGCTTGAGCGTCTTGGTTTTGAGGGCGAGCAATATACCAAGGACGGCGACACATTGAAGCCGACAGCTAAAATGGCGACTTGGTACGTTCGCTTTATAGCATCATCGACATGGAAAATGCCTGACGGTTTCAGGAGCGAGGCCGCTACCCAGTTTCTGGACAATGTATCCCGCGATTACAAACCTGATAACGACTTTATCTGGCCTGCGGAATATGCGGCAGATATCGATTCCTCACAAAATATCTACAAGGCCTGGATGTATAAGTTCATCTCCGGCCAAGCAAAATTGGATCAATGGGATCAGTTCGTTTCCGAATGGAAAGTGGCTGGGGGCGACCGTTTAACTGAATATGCGAGGACTGTACTGAAATGAAAAACGATATTGATCCTCTTTCGCTCCAGGGACGAATTCGAGCGTCACTCTATGGTATCGCCTACGGCGATGCCATTGGTGCTCCGGTTGAAAAGCTCTCAGCGGAACAAATCCGCGCGCGTTACGGTCGGGTAACAGAACTGAATACTGAATGGCACAAAAAGCACGAAGACGGATTTGCGCGTAAATGGCGGGTAAGGGGCAATGGTATCGTTACAGACGATACGTTGATGACTTTATGTCTGATGTCCGTCTACAACGATGTGAAACGCCATATCGATGCCTGGGACATGGCCGAGGGGATGGTGAGGGAGATTGCCTGGAAGCCGCGCTGGGTGCCCGAACTTCAGCGGGACGCACCGTTGATCGAACGGCTTTTCTATCCGGAGAAATGGATATTCCAGCGACACCAGTTGGCCAATTGCGATCCACGTGAGGGCGGGATCGGCAATATGGTCAATTGCGGTGCTGCTATGTACATCGCGCCCATCGGAATGGTGAATGCTTGTGATCCAAGGGCCGCCTATGACGAGGCGATCGCTTTCGCATCTGGCCATCAACAAAGCTACGGCTTGGAGGCGGCTGGTGTCCTTGCTGCAGCTATAGGCGCCGCATTTATCCCCGGCAGCACGATCAATACGGTAGTCATCGCTGCGCTGGAGCTTGCCAAAGATGGGACAAAAAGGGCGATCACAGACATTGTAGAAGCTGCCCAGAAGCTAAGAGGGGCCGACTATAGCAAAGTCGTCAAATGCTTCCATTCCATTATCGCGAACTATTCTCCAATGGGGGATGATGTCGTTCATACTGTCGAAAAGGCGGGAAGAGCCAGTGACGCCTATCGTCCTTCTCGCATGAATGCGATTGAAGAACTGCCGCTTGCTCTTGGGTTTGCTGTTGTCAACAACGGGGATTTCTACGCGACGATCCACGACGGGATCAACTCGGGACGAGATACGGATTCCATTGGCGTTATGGCAGGTGCAATATTGGGCGCGATGCACGGCGAAGCGGTTATCTCGACTGACGAAGCAACGCTGCTGGATAAGACCAACAAGCTTGAACTCTTGGTTGAAGCTGATGCGTTCTGCAAGACCGTTCTCGAGATTCAACAAACCGATAGGAAACTGGAGCTCGCCCGCGCAAGGATGCGTGAGCGCCTCGGATCCACTGTCGTAGGCAAAGTCGCATAACGCGCAGCAAAACGTTTCGGCGTGCGCTTTGGGAGGAAAGAATGACAAAGATTGAACTTAGAAGTGTGGGCAAGAGCTATGGAAATGTCCCAGTACTTTCAGACGTTTCGCTCGAAATGGGAGATGGAGAGTTCGTGGTCTTGGTGGGACCTTCCGGTTGCGGTAAGTCCACACTGCTTCGGATGATCGCCGGTCTGGAAGACATAACGTCAGGTGAGATCAGAATTGGTGGTAATGTCGTCAATGACATGCGGGCGAAGGAGCGCGATATTGCGATGGTTTTCCAGAGCTATGCGCTTTATCCGCATATGAGGGTTGCAGATAATATGAGCTTCTCCCTGAAGCTTGCAGGCGTTTCCAAAGAAGAAATACCCACCCGTATACAAAATGCCGCCCAGATTCTTGGTTTGGAAAAACTTCTAGATCGCTATCCGCGCGAACTTTCGGGCGGACAGCGCCAACGAGTGGCAATGGGACGGGCGATTGTCAGAGCTCCAAGGGCTTTTCTGTTTGACGAGCCTCTGTCAAACTTGGACGCAAAGCTGCGTGTCAAGATGCGAAGTGAGATCAAGAAGCTCCACCAACGCCTCGGCAAAACAACCGTATACGTCACGCACGACCAGACAGAAGCCATGACGATGGCAGACAAGATCGTTGTCCTCAATGCTGGCAAGATAGAACAGTTTGGTCCGCCGCTCGACCTCTATAACGATCCGGCCAATGTTTTTGTTGCTAGTTTTATCGGAACGCCGGAGATCAACCTTCTTCACGCGAAAGTCGCAGGCGGCCACGCGATCACAGAGGACGGGATCGCTTTGCCTCTTCCGAAACCAATGCCTAGAGGCAAGGAGATTATTTACGGCATTCGACCACAGCATATTCGCCTGCGCAATGAGGGTTTGGAGGGCGAAGTACTGCTCGTTGAGCCCACGGGCGAAAACCAGGAACTCGTCATTCAGCTTGGAGCGCAGGAGATGAACGTTGTGGTGCAAGGCGGCCCGCCGGTGTCAATTGGAACGGCCGTCCATCTGGATATAGAAACCGACAAAGTGCTGCTTTTCGACAAACTGAGCGGAACACGTCTGCGTTAGATAAGGGACGGCGTCTTGTAATCCTGCCGTATTAGCGCCCTGGACGAACTCATCGTTGTTCCTATTTCGATTTTAGATGTCGCTCGTCTTCGTCGCAGAATTACTGAGGAATCTATGATTGAGTGCAGTAATGAAATCAAGGCTGAAGAAGTTTCTATAGAGGAAGCACAAGAGGCCGTTGCCGATTTAACAGTCGACGAGCGGTTCCGCTTATCTGATCGCGGTAAGTCCATTCTTCGGTACTTGGCCGATCTTTATGCTCCGGGCGATACGCAAGGTGTCAAGGGATATGCCATCGCTGTCGATGTGCTGGGGCGGCCAGAGAGTTTCGATCCAACTTCTGATCCAATTGCGCGAATTGAAGTTGGCCGACTGCGTACCGCTCTTTTGCAATTTTACGAAGCACATGGCCACGAGCAGTCGATGGAAATTCGCATTCCGATTGGAAAATATCGGCTGATATTTGTCCGCCGGACGCCGCAAGACCGCGATTTTTCATTGGCGACATCTCCTGCCATACCGGAACTGTCTCCAGTTAGACCGTTTCGCCAAAAAAGCAGCATTTGACACTTTTCGTTCTCTCTAGCGGCGCTATTGCATCGGTGATCGTGTTGTCATTGTTTTATTTTCTGACAAGACAGGAAGTCATGACGTTTAAACCGATCGTCGCTATTGCTTTTCATGCGGACAATCCTCCTTCGCTGGAAGCGGCGGCGAAGCTCCGTGACCTTGTCTATATGGCGCTAGTCAATTTTCGTACTCTGACAATTCGCGACGAGGGCAGCGCTGGCCAAAAACCTTGGATGGAGAAACCTCAATATACCGTTCACTTGCGATATGGGATGGAAAATAAGAGCGAAAGCCTCGGGTGGCAGGTAGAGGACAAAACCGACAATGTTCTGGTCGGCTCAGGCGTCGAAAAGACAATGGGGGCTAGTCAATCGGTTAATCAGGAACGGATGACGATTGCTTCTGTAATTTCCCAGAATATCGCCGCATCAAATGGGCTTATCAATGCCCGGCTCGTCAATAAGACAAGTCATACCGTCCTCGGAAACGACTGCGTTCTGAAGGTAGAAATAGCCTTGGCTCTGGCCGCCGATCTCTCCAACTACATTGGCTGCCTCGAAAACACGTTGAAACGCAATTCCCAAGACAGCGATGCGAAGGCGGCCCTTTCACGTGTTCTCGGCCGCACGAGCAATGGTACGCCAAGCGATTTGGCTCGCAGCCTAAAGCTTGCACAAAATGCTGTGTCCATATCACCGCAATCTGATAAGGCACTGTTTGCGCTTATGGAAGCCTATTGGCTTAATGGAAGAACGGAGCAAGCTGCCGCAACTGCTGAGCAAGCGCTGTCGCTTAGTACTAACAATCCAGATCTGAGGGCTGCTGCCCTGAGACTGGGATTTACAAGCGATAAATCGCACCAGGCCTTAGAATGAAATTTACCACCAAAATGGGTCTCGCCTGTGGGAGCGTCTGAAACCAACTTTGAATGGAATGTACGTGGACCGATCGGTGCTATGGCTGAAATGTCCTATCAGCCCCCGGGTGATCATCGAAGATATGGTCGCGTTGCGGTTGGCCGCTCTTCAGGGAATAGGTGTTTGCCAGTTTCCGACAATGGTTATTCAGGACAACTTGAAGGCAGGGCGGTTGGTTGACCTACTGTCCGACTGGATACCCAGCAGTGGCGTTATTCATGCAGCATTTCCCTCGCGCCGCGGACTGTTCACTTCTGTTCGGTCTCTTCTCGACTTTCTTGCAGAGGAATATTCCGTCTTGACTACTCGAAGCGAAAGCTGAACAGGGGGCCATCTCCAGCCCAGAAGCCATAGCGCGGCCAGGTGAAAAATTAGCGATAGTGCCTATACTAACATCACGGTAGGACCTCTGCTGCTTGTACCGGATTTAGGAGAGTAAATTATCCAACAAATTTTTTTGGCAGCAGCGGATTCACCATTTGACTTTAAGTCCGATCTGACAACCGATCGACTGGCCTAAGTCGCCGAATTGGTATTCGTAGTCCACATTGGCGTAGAAAGAGACATCGTCGCGCAGGTCGGCGTCCAAGCCTGCATTAAGGATCACCGAGGAGCCGGAAAAGTCGCCTTCGAACGGCACCGGTCCCGTGGCCGAGGTGAAAATCGTGTTGGGCTTTTCCAGAAACTGATAGGTATAGCTGGCGCGCAGCCACCCGGTTATGAGCCGAGGATTCGCTTCGCCCGGCGCTAGCTCCCAGCTCTTAGCAAGACGTGCCCCGACACGACCGAGCAGGTTGTCAACATTCGAGAAGCTGATAGTAGCGGTGCCGTCGTTGGCGTCGTCGAGGGCGATGCTCTGATAGCTGAGCTGAGCCTGGGGCTCGATAATCCAGCCGCTGGCCAGCGGGAACGGATAGCCCGTTTCGAACGAGGCGCCGAACCCGGTCCCGTTGGTCGAGAGTGAGAACGGACGGTTGGAATCGGCGTCGATATTGTACCGGGTGCCTTGCAACAGAGCATCGACATACCAGCCTTGGGGGCCGTAGTGGGTCCAATAGCCGCCGAAAGTGAAGGCATTCAGACTGTTGGAGCCGAGCCCGTTGCCGAAAAATTCAGTGTTGCCGTGCCCGGTACCGATCGCGCCATAGAAGCCGGCCATATCGCTGCTGCTATCGGCCCGGTCAACCTGATAAATGTCGAGGCCGCCCTGGACCGCGAACAGATCATAGTCCAATCCCTTCTAGGGGTTTTCATGGCAGCTTTGCTTGCCGTGACGGCCGACGGTGCGCGCCCAAGCATAAGGATCGCCAGCGCTGCCGCGATGCAATGTGTATTTGTACGGTCCGGCGGCCACTGGCCTGGCCAGGGAAAAGGCGCCCGGCGTCGTGACGCCGCCGTTGATGGCATCCACCACCAGAATGCCATTGCCCGCAGTGACCGCGCCGCCGCCGCCAGCATTCTCGACAATCATGCTGCTGTTGCCCGAAACCGCTCCACCGTCGACCACCAGTCGAAATCCAGACGAAAGCATGATTTCGACTGTGGATTGTCTCGGGCGCCCTATTACCATTGCAAATAGAAAACAGCTCGTACTGACGGTCAATAATTGGTCCTTTAATGTACCACTATAGACCGATGGAAGCACATTATGGCGCTCGTCACGCGATATGGCGATATTTGGCAGTGAACAGTTCATCACATTGTTAGGCGAAGAACAGGTATGGCGGGCGATTATCCAGAATTTGAATAAGGGAAAGCACTTCACGCATTACGTGGATCTAAGGAATTGATATCGTGTTCTGAACAATTAATATTCTTTGATGATTTTAGAATGGGCGGCCTACGATGGAAAAAGATAAAGACCAAATTGGCACTGATCGACTTGGTTCGGCTTACGCCAAACATCGCATTTTGTTGTCGGTAAAACCTGCTTCGCAACCACAACTCGGCGAAACCGATCTCGATCTACGGGATTGGCTCGCTGCAATTGTTGACGGTTCAGATGACGCCATCGTTAGCAAGGATCTGAATGGCATTATTAGAAGCTGGAATAGAGGTGCCGAGCGCCTATTCGGTTATCATGCCGAGGAAGTCATCGGAAAGCCGGTCACGATCTTGATACCAGAAGATCGGCTTGACGAAGAACCAGCCATTTTAAGCGAAATTCGAAAGGGAAACCGAGTCGATCATTTCGAAACAGTTCGGAAGCGAAGAGATGGTACGCCAATCGATATTTCATTGACGATTTCGCCTATTCGAAACACAAACGGCGTTGTTATTGGTGCATCAAAAATTGCACGCGACATCAGCGAGCGCTTGGAGGCTCAAAGCCAACAAAAGCTCCATATGGGCGAAATGCGTCATCGCGTGAAAAATTTGTTCGCTCTGGCAAACGGAATCGTCTCATTGAGCGCAAGATCGGCTACGCAGGTTGATGAGTTTCGCGAGGTGGTTCAGGCGAGATTGGCCGCACTTGCCAGGGCGCATGAACTGACGATGCCGACATGGGATGATGCCGATGTTACGATCTCGTCGGTCCCGTTGCAGAAATTGTTACATACTATTCTAGAGCCTTATGGTGAAAACAATTTTCATATCACGGGCCATGATCCTGCCGTCACAGGAAAGTCGCTGACAAATCTCTCGCTGCTTTTGCATGAGCTGACGACGAATGCTGCCAAGCACGGTGCATTAGCGAGTTCTGAACGCGAGCTTTCCATAGATATTCAAGAGTCGTCTGACACTATTTTCATTTATTGGCTTGAAACAGGTAATGAGTATCATGATGACCAATCCAGCGAGGGGTTCGGTACAAGACTGGAAAGGGCACTGGTGTCGGCCTTGAACGCAGACTTTGATCGATTGTGGGTGGAGAATACCCTCAAAATATCAATTTCACTTCCAAAAGCGCTACCCGAATAGGGTGTGCTTCCATGGCCATCCTTGGCGGACAATCAAGCAAATCAACACGTAAGGCGCAACCGGCTTCAATTTCCATCGGTCCAGATGTGAATGGCTCCTAGTCTGTATCATCGCTTGATTTATGGTTCAGCGATATCGGAAAAGTTCTGCATCAGGAACTGGCTCGCCCGATATGGCGGCTGTGATATTTTGGGCTGCAATCATTGCGAAGGTAATTCCGTTGCCGCCGAAGCCCAGAGCGGTAAAAATGCGCTTGTATCCGGGAACACGGTCGATGATCGGCAGGCCATCCTTGGTGACACCGAATGGAGCTGACCAGACATAGTCGGGCTTATCAATCGTCACTCCGATGAGGTCTTCCAACTTACGAATGATGATTGCCGCTTTATCTGCGAGTTTCTTCGAATCCTCATTGCTATTTTGTGCCTGTTCGTCTTCGCCACCGGCGATAATACGTCCAAACTCATCGGTTCTGAGATAAAGATAAGGATCTGCAGCTTCCCAGACGAGCATATCTCGTAACCAAGGTGGCGCGTTTCGCAAGGGCTTTGAAGCCAACGCCCAGGTCGATGTGATACTGTGCGATTTCGCCTCCATTTGAGGCAGATATTCGTAGCCGGTGCAAAATACTGCATGTTCAGCAACCAGAACTTCGCCTCGACGAGTTGCCAAGGCTACGCCTGAAGGCAACTCTGCCATATCCGTAATCTCGACGGGCGAAACGATCTGGGCATTGCGGGTTAGAACCGTGTGTAACAACCCAGCGGTAAGTTGCGCGGGATTAGCTGATGCAGAGATGTTCGACAAAATTGCGCCGGGGCGGTTCAATCCAATGCGCTCTACGAGGACTTTGTGACTGAGATAACTGGCGCTGATACCAATTTTGTTGCGCGCAGCGGCCTCATTGGCAAGCGCTTTCTCTCCCATCTCATCGCCAGCAAGGTAAAGCGCTGACTTTGCACGCATTTGGCAATTGAGCCCGAGTACGCCGGACAAATCAATCAGGTCGCGGACGGCCTGCGCTGACCGTAACCAGGCAGCATTAGCTTCGTTCTCACCAATTTTCCGGCTTAGTCGGCTCAGGGGGACGTCGATCTCATGTTGGATCATTGCTGTCGACGCTGATGTCGAGCCGCGTGCCGGAGGGCGCCGATCAACGATCAACACGCTTTTTCCCCTGCGCGTCAACGCTTCTGCCGTCAGTGCTCCGGAGATACCTGCTCCGACGACTATTACGTCAAAAGCCCTACGAGGAAGATAGGTTTCTGCTTGAACGGTGGAATTGGGTGTTTTTATCCAGAAGGGAATGCCTGTTCGAAGGTCGTCCTTTCGAGTTGCGGCATCATGATCGGGCATGAACGATCTCCTGCGAAAATAGGCTGTAAGTATTGACGATTATCCATATGTCTCATGATATCATCACCACGACGGATTTAAATAAATATACAATTAAAAGAGCTGCGGTATCGGGGAATATTTTGAAGTCCTAGAATAATTCCTCATGCCTGTTATCGATGTACGGTTTGATACTGACGGTTCAAACGCTTTAATGTGAGCAATGTGTAAGAGCTTCGTACGATACCGTACCAAGCTTTTTTGTTTGGGAACCAATGCGGCATCGAGAGCCTTATAGGATGGGCGGACAGGAGGATAAATCATGTCAACCAATAACGATTTCGAATCCGAATTGTTGCAGCTTCTTCCAGCACTTCATAGTTTTGCGAAAACAATGTGTCGGCAACCCACAGATGCGGACGACCTGGTTCAGGAAACACTGTTCAAAGCGCTCAGAAGCCAAGATAAATACGTCCCTTTTGGCACGCTTAAGTCTTGGCTGTTCACTATTATGAAGAACACTTTTTGCAGCAAAATCAGAAGAGCGCGGCGCGAGGTTCCAGTACAGGAGTGGGAAGGACCTACCATTGGTCCGTCGCAGGAGTGGGCAATGGAATTGCAGGATGTCGGACGCTCTATTGTTAGGCTTTCCCAACAACATCAAGACGTCATTAAGCTCGTTATCTTGAATGGATTGAGCTATGAAGATGCGGCTATTGAGGCGGGCTGCACCATAGGAACAATTAAAAGCAGGCTAAACAGGGCTCGACATCAGCTCTTAGGCGACAAGAATTCAAGCTGATAGTGATATCTGACTGAATCAGAGCCTTATTCTGATAAATGACAAAGAGGGCATGCCGTATCCCGCGTCGAATTTTGCCAACCATTGGAACCAAGGCTTTGTCGGGTTGTTTTCCTCGTAGGGAAGCAACCAAGGTGAGCAAATGTCAATTCCAAAGCAAAATGATATGCCCAACAAACTGCTGGCATTGCTTCCCCCGGACGATTATGCGGCCATTATTCGTGAAACGAAATTTGTCGAGCTTCCCTGCAAAACAGTGCTAGCGAAGAAGGGCGGGGACATTACCAAGGTTTACTTTCTATGCTCAGGGATCGGTTCTGTCATTATTCAGACTGAACAGGGACACCGCGCTGAAGCGGGTGTTTTCGGATTTGACGGCTACGTTCCAACCTCAGCGATTGCGGGTGTAGAAACAAGTTCTTATGATGTCTTGATGCAGGTTGCCGGACAGGCATTTGAGATGCCTTATGATAGATTTCGCCACTGGATGGCGCGAAGTCGAAATTTCTCCAACATAATGATCCGGTCAATTGAAGCATTTTCAGTTCAACTGGCCTATACAGCTGCATCGAACGCAATCCATGACGTACCTCAACGGCTCGCGCGATGGCTCTTGATGTGCGGCGACCGAATATCTGGCAGCGAAATCGCTCTCACGCATGAGTTTTTATCTATTATGCTGGGTGTGCGCCGCCCCAGCGTCACGACTTCACTTCATATCCTTGAGGGAATGGGACACATCAGGTCGGTACGTGGTGCGGTCATCATTCGCAACCGCCGAGGACTGGAGCTTTACGCGCAAGATGCTTATGGATGGCCAGAAAAAGAGTATTCCCGCCTTATGAGCAGATTTAACAGCGTTGACTCTTAATCGATATGATCGCTCAGTTCAAAAAGACGGCGATATTCCTCTTTGCCATACGCATCACCGGCAAAATTTTCCAGACCATTCCGATCGCGAATTTTTATGCACAATGTCTCGTATCTTATACTTGAGACAGCTGTTGTGGAGAGTTTCTGAACCTCATCGGCATGCGCGGTTGCAGGAAAGAGAAACTGAACTTCGTACGTTAGCAGACCAATTTACATCAAGCGGAGAATTGAGCGCATACTCGCTTTTCATGGGAGGCAAATATGCCATTATTCCACGAAGCGAGCCGTATTTACAGCCAGATTGAAGTCGACTTCATGCGGCGTTGTTATGCATTGGCGTCGATTGTTCTTGAAGAGACTAATCATGCGTACTCGGGACGGGATTTGGCGTCAACCATCCTGCTTTTGTATGATAGTGGATTGAGAGACTATAACTATATTGTCGAACTATCAGCGCTGCTCTCTCGTAAGAAATTCGCAGGGCGTCATCCGCAAAGTTCCGATGCCGCAAGTTCTAATGCATCTCCGATCCCGGTTGTTGACAATACTTAACTGAATATAATTTTTATAGTCATTATCCTGTGGCGCCGTCCGAGTATAGAATTTATTGCTTTGGTTACTTTTTTCTCGAAGGAGATCTATATTGAAGCGGGAAATGGGCGAGCGCTTATATTTTCGATAATGAAATTGACAGCGAGGCGGAAAGTGCCCCTCATGACCAGTATTAACAACCTAAGCGAATTTTTTGACCGAGCCGCTTTCGATGTCGCGCCGGAGCTCATTGGTTGGACGTTTTGTGTCGAAGACACTGGCGGCGTGATCGTAGAAACCGAAGCTTATTTAAGAACCGACCCGGCATCTCATAGTTTCCTTGGCCGCAATCGCAGAAATGCCTCTATGTTCGGAGAACCAGCCGTGGCCTATGTCTATCGGATTTACGGTTTACATTGGTGTATGAACGTTGTGTGCGCTGATGCCTCCGCCGTTCTTCTGCGCGCTATCGAACCACGACAAGGCATCCACCGGATGCAGGAAAGGCGCCGAACAACCGACATGACGCGACTGTGTTCCGGTCCGGCGAAACTTGCTCAGGCGTTGGGAATTTGCGGCAATCTGGATGGTGTTTCGCTTGATGCGCCCCCATTTGTACTTCTGCCCTGCGAGGAGAAATGCTTAGTCAAGAGTGGGCCCCGCGTTGGCGTCAGCAGAGCGACGGAACTACATTGGCGGTTCTGGCTGAGTGGATCAAAATTCACCAGTCGCCCGAAACAGCGGGCGAAGTTGGTGGCTGAAAATAGTTCTTGATCCTGATTGTCGTTCGATCTTGATAAACAGCTCTCACGTATTCTTTGAAGAGTTCAAAAGAGGCCACTCCCAGGTATAAATTCTAGGAACAAACCCTCTCTCCCATTGTTAGGACTCGAACTCATGCCGCGTTGAAGCGGCTTTCGAACAAGAAACAATGGGGAGATGAGAGATGACTGAAAGCAAGAAAACAACGCCCGACAGAAATTCGGTCTGTTTGAACGACCAGAAGCTGGTCTCGGGAGATGGGGGAGATATGCACCAGTTTGCAACCGGCGATATCCCCGTCATGACAACGTCACAAGGTGCGCCGGTATCGGACGATTTGAATACTCTTAAAATTGGCGGCGCCGGCCCGGCGCTCATGGAAGATTTCCACTTTCGGGAGAAAATCTTTCATTTCGACCATGAGCGCATTCCAGAACGCGTGGTTCACGCGAGAGGATATGGCGCGCATGGTTATTTTGAAACGACAAAATCACTAACCGATTATACGCGCGCCGATATATTCCAGCGAATAGGCGAGAAAACGCCAGTATTTGTGCGCTTTTCCACTGTCGCTGGGTCAAAAGGATCATTTGATCTTGCGCGCGACGTCCGAGGTTTCGCAGTAAAATTTTATACAAAGGAAGGCAATTGGGATCTCGTTGGTAATAATATCCCCGTTTTTTTTATCCAGGATGCGATACGCTTTCCAGATATAATTCATGCTGTCAAAGAAGAACCTGACCGCGGGTTTCCTCAAGCGCAATCTGCTCATGACAATTTTTGGGATTTCATTAGCCTGACGCCCGAATCCATGCATATGGTCATGTGGATCATGTCAGATCGGGCTATTCCGCGCTCCTTTCGGTTTATGGAAGGGTTTGGGGTGCATACCTTCCGTTTGTTGAATACCGATAACCAGTCGACATTTGTCAAATTTCTATGGAAGCCTAAACTCGGGTCGCAGTCGGTGGTCTGGAATGAGGCGGTGAAAATCAATGGCGCCGATCCAGACTTCCATCGGCGCGACCTGTGGACCGCCATTCAGACCGATAATTTTCCGGAGTGGGAGTTGTGTGTCCAACTCTTCGACCAGGAGTTTGCCGATAGTTTTGAGTTCGACGTGCTCGATCCTACCAAGCTAATCCCTGAAGAAGTTCTCGAACCTATCCCTGTCGGCAGGCTTGTGCTCAACCGTATGCCTGATAATTTTTTTGCGGAAACGGAACAGGTCGCCTTTATGACGCAAAACGTACCACCAGGTATCGATTTCTCGAACGATCCCCTTCTTCAGGGCCGTAATTTTTCCTATCTGGATACACAGCTCAAGCGGCTTGGCGGGCCAAACTTTACCCAGTTGCCAATAAATGCACCTAAATGCCCCTTCGCGCATTTGCAGCAGGACGGCCATATGGCGATGCGCAATCCTGTCAACCGAGCAAATTATCAACCCAACTCCTGGGGGGAAGGACCACGCCCCGATCCGGAGCACGGCTTCCGCTCATTCGCAGCCCATGAGGACGGGAAAAAAGTTCGCCTGCGCCCGGAGAGCTTTAACGATCACTATAGTCAAGCGCGACAGTTCTACTTAAGCCAGACAGATGTTGAGCAGCGGCATATCATCAAGGCATTGACTTTTGAACTATCGAAAGTTGAAACCCTAACCATTCGAGAGCGTCTGATTTCGCATCTTATGAATATCGAATTGGCGTTGGCGAATGAAGTGGCGGGCAATCTCGGTATTCGCGAAATGCCAAAGCCAGCGGAAACAGTCGTACCGGTTCGTCACGATTTGTCCGCCTCTCCAGCATTGAGCATTATCCAAAATAGTTTCCATAGTTTCGAGGGACGCAAGATCGGAATTCTCGTCTCTAAGGGAACCGACATGGAGTTTGTCGAAGCAATCCACGGCGCAGCAGTCAAGGAAGGAGCGACGGTTGAACTGATCGCGCCAATGGTAGGAGGCTTTGAAAGCTCCGCTGGTGAATGGATAGCTGCAGATCACATGATTGATGGCGGTCCGTCTGTGCTGTTTGACGCGGTTGCATTAGTTTTGACGGAAGAGGCAGCCATCGCGCTGAAGTCCGAAGCATCCTCTCGTGAATTTGTCGCGGATGCCTTTGCGCATTGTAAGTTCATTGGATTCACCACCGGAGCTACGCCGCTTCTGAAAAAAGTGGGGATTACCCCAAATACCGATGACGGCCTCGTTCTCCTTGAAACGGTAAACTCAATCTCAGGCTTTATTGAGTGCTGCCGCGAACTTCGATACTGGGCGCGTGAAAATGCTGTCTAAGTTTAACAGAACTTCATTTTACAACGCAGTCCTGGAATGTTTTGCCGCTGGCTTTCGTATCAGATTGAGAAAAACCAATCGAAGGACAACTGATCACATACCGCGCACTGTCCATTTGAAATTAAAACCTTCATCTCCGATAAGGAGTGCATCTCCAGAATAAAGCCCCGGCCCTCATCCCAAAGACGCCGGGGCTGTTTCAATGCAAACTGGCCTCTCAATTCGCATTGAATTGCGAATGGGCCGATCCATATGTTTAGTTCATTATACCAAATGGGGGATTACGCAGGGATTTTGGCATCCCCGTCATTTGCGGCCATCCAAGACATATCCAGTTTGGGCGATTCAAGAATATTGCGTCTTTTGACGAAACCTTCAAATGCGTGTCTTGCTACGCTGGATGGTTTCAAGCCGTTATGGGCATCGCAGCAAGCCTTCCACGTCATCTGATAGATAACGTCGCGGTCCTCTTCGGGCCATTCGAAAAGAAAGTCGATGGCATCCTCAATGCCTACAATTTCTAACACTAAATCGCTGCTTTTCTCGACAAAAACCGGCCTGTCAAACAAGTGCTCGCTCATTGGGAGCCTTCATTGATTGTATGATGTCAGTTGGACTGAAATAAGAAACTCAAAAAACCTCACGTTTCATATCAATGCGCAACAACAGCGCTCTACGGCGCGCAAAGGCTCAAAGAGCAATCCCCGGTTAGTTCTCGGACCGATCCGGGTAAGGCTCTTGTGGAGCCTTTATTATCTCGCTCCCAGGTGAATTCGACTGTTCATGAGTCGGTCTCGCCTGGTGATCCTTTGGTTCTGTGGGAACAGGATCGGTCGCGTGTTTCTCTCGAACGAGAAATCTATCGGACCGGGGACGTTTCTTGCGATCAGCCATTGCCACTCTTATCAGTTTAGTATCGACGTTTGACTAGGACGGATATTCAAACCTGCGACCCGGGCCGCTCTAATGAACGATGCGCGTGCTGTGTTCGGCTTGCCTTCCAAATCGGCAAGAACGGCTTGCAATGCCTCCTCATATTCCTCTCCGTGTTGGCCTTCTGGCCAATAGTTCAAAAGGCATTCAGCAGCCATTGGTGTACTCGTGACAGCTTGATATTTGCCAACGCCATAAAGCTGAATGTCAACAGGTTCACCCCAACTCATTCGATGTTCTCCTCCATAGGATCGTTGGAATTGGTGAAATTGAAGTCGGTTTCCTCCATCAGAAACCTGGCGCTTGCTATGCCAGCCGCCAGGTCAACAATGTAGGTCTCATCGCGCAGCCCGCTTTGATAAAGTCTGACAATGCTCGAGGCCAAATTCGAAGCTGAAAACTTGCTTTCAGCTTGCTCGAGCTTTTCATTTGCTTGTGCGAAGCATCTGCGCATCAACTCCACTTCCTCAGGCCCATATATGCGGCTCGCTTCATTAAACAGCGGCATGAAACCCTCCCTTCTGCCACCAGTCGAAGCCTGTATCGGCTATAAACGGCCATAAAATGCAGTAAAGCAGGAATAGTTCCATCAAAAACGCCCTGCCTCGACGGGGTGGCAGAGGCAGGGCAGGCGTCAATCTCCCAAGCTTGGTCACACGACAGTTGACACCCAACGATATCTAACTTCGTCCTCAAATAAATGTTCCATGAGCGGGGCAGAGGAAGTCGGATGGGATCGGCGGTAGTCGCAATAACCGATATCGTGAGCCAACAGTAGGGATAATAAGTTCGCAAATTCACAGATTAATAACAGTCTCATCTGACTATGATGCGGCCTCTTTTTCGCCAAGGTGCCTAAATTGCCACGAAATCTTCTCTGCCCTCGACGGAGACAATACTGGAACATTTGACAGATGAGTTCGTTGGACACCAGAGGCTGTTAAGGGCACTAAAGGCGGTCAGCCGTGGATGCCCTAAAAGCGTTAACGGAAGGAAGAACCATCATGGCTAGCCAACCCGATAAGCACGCTCCTCTCACAGAAGATGAGGATATCAAGTTTCTGGCCGAGAATTCGGACCTGTCGCCTTTGCAGGCGCGTGATTTGATTGATCGCCTTGGTCACCGGGACCGACCGAAACTTCTTGCAGAGGCGAGGAAATTCAAGGCGGAAAGCTAGAGCGGATGATAGAAATGTCAAAGCAGCATTTCTGACTAAATCGTCGGGAACAACCAGTAGTTCGCGTGAGTTTATCCAATCAGGTTCAATTCGTCACAGGAGCGAGGCAGCTATGGCTCCGCGCGCAAACTGGAAAGGTCTGTTGAAAGTCGATCAGCTTTTGATGCCGGTCGGCCTTTATACGGCTGTATCGACATCAGAGCGGGTTTCTTTTCATCTCATCAATCGCAAGACGGGTAATCGTCTCAGTCGTGAATTTGTCGATAGCGATACGGGTAAACCTGTTCCCCGAGAGGAGCAGATGAAGGGATATGAAGTTTCGTCCGGCAAATATGTCAGTTTCAATGATGAAGAAATCCAGTCTGCAATTCCCGAAAGCAATAAAACACTCAATATCACGCATTTCGTCAAATGCAGTGAAATCGACGATGTTTATCTCGATCGACCTTATTATCTGACGCCCACTGATGATGACGAGGTGTTTTTGCTTCTCCGTGATGGAATGAAAGCTGAAAAAGTGGCGGCAGTCGCTGAGGCGGTGCTCTTTCGCCGTGCACGCAAAATTCTCATTCGCGCGGATGGCGAGGGGATGATCGCATCGACGCTGAACTTTGATTACGAAGTTCGACCTGTAAAAGAGGCTTTCGAAGATCTGGAAGCATTCAAGTTCGATCAGGAAATGCTCGATCTGGCCAAGCATATTATCGGCACCAAGATGGGCCGCTTCGATCCGGCAAGTTTTGACGACCGATATGATGCAGCACTAGCCGACTTGATTAAGGCAAAGATTGAAGGAAAACCGCTCAGAAAGCCTGAAGCTCCCAGGGCGGCCGACGTGATTGATTTGAAGGAAGCCTTACGCAAGAGCGCAGCCTTGAGCTCTCCAAAAAAGCAACCGGCTAAATCCGCAACAACCAAAGCGAAGCCTCGAAAGGCTGGATAATGGGACAGCCGCTTGAAACCTATCATAAGAAACGTGACTTCAACCTGACGAAGGAGCCCCGCGGCAAAGCCAGGCGAAGCAGGGGCGATTTATTTGTGGTGCAAAAACACGATGCGCGTCGGCTGCATTATGATTTCAGGCTGGAAATGGACGGAGTGTTAAAAAGCTGGGCGGTCACACGGGGCCCAAGTCTGGTCCCGGGCGAGAAACGTTTGGCCGTCCATGTGGAAGATCATCCGCTTGAATATGCCGGATTTGAAGGTACGATCCCCAAGGGGGAGTACGGCGGTGGGACGGTCATTGTCTGGGATAGCGGACAATGGACCTCCGTTGGCGATGCCCGCAAAAATTATAAGAAGGGGCATCTCGAGTTCGAACTGAGCGGCGATAAACTGAAGGGGCGCTGGCATCTGGTTCGAATGCATGGAAAACCGGGCGAAAAGCGAGAAAACTGGCTACTCATAAAGGGCGAGGACGAGTTTTCACGAGAGGCTGACGACCCCGATATTCTTGAGGAGAAACCGCAATCGGTGAAAACCGGGCGAGTTATCGCCGATGTGGAAAATGAAGCGCCGGGCTGGTCGTCCAAAACCGGACCGCTGAATAAAAACCGCGCAGCGAAGGAAGGCAATGCTGTGCCATTGTCGAGGCGCGCAAAGAAAGCTGCGATGCCGCCATTCATAGAACCTCAATTGGCGACATTGGTATCAGCCGCGCCCGGAGGAAGCCGCTGGATTCACGAAATCAAGTTTGATGGTTATCGCATTCAGGCGCATGTCGCTGATGATAAAGTCGTGCTCTATTCACGCAGCGGGCTAGATTGGACAAAGAAATTTGGCCGTTCGATAGTCAACGATCTTCTGGCTACGGGAGTCGAGAATGCCATATTTGATGGCGAGATTGTCGTGGAAAATAAGGCGGGGCTGTCGGACTTTTCGGCACTGCAAAGCGATCTGAGTGACGGACGTTCGGACCGGTTCGCCTTTTATATCTTTGATCTGCTTTATCAGGATGGCCGCGATTTGCGGCAAGTGCCGCTCGTCGAACGCAAATCCCTACTGGCAAAGCTCATTTCCAATGCCTCGAGAACGCTGCGCTATAGCGAAGCCTTTGATGCCGATGGTGACGCTGTATTGAAGAATGCTTGTGGTCTCGGACTGGAGGGCATCGTCTCGAAATTGAGCGATGCTCCTTCTATTTCCGGGCGCAGCAAGGGCTGGCGCAAATCGAAATGCATAGGACGGCAGGAGTTTGTAATTGCCGGATTTGTGCCTTCAACTTCAACGTCTCGCGCAATTGGTTCTCTGCTGTTGGGCGCTCAGGAGAAGAAAGGACTTGTTCCTGTTGGGCGTGTGGGAACTGGTTTTTCCGTCAAGCTGGCCAAAGATCTTTACACGAAGCTCACGTCGATACGTCAGAAACAAAGCCCATTCGCAATAGAGCTGACCGCTGAAGAAAAACGCGGTGCGATATTCGTCAAGCCGCAATTGGTTGCAGAAGTCGAGTTCCGTGCATGGACTGCGGACAAAAGACTGCGCCATGCATCTTTCCGCGGACTGCGTGACGACAAGACTGCCGAGGAGGTCACATTGGATAAAAGTGCAATGCCATCTCAGCCGTATAGGACATCCCTCGAAGAAGCTGACGTGAAGCTCACTCACCCGGATCGCGTGTACTGGCCGGAGGAGGGCATAACAAAACAGGGGCTGGTGGATTACTACGCCGAAGTCTGGTCACGAATTGAACCATATATTGTCAATCGTCCTTTGGCTCTGCTGCGCTGTCCGACCGGTATAGATGGCCAGCATTTCTTCCAGAAACATGCTTGGAAGGGTTTGAACGAACATATTGTTGAGGTGAATGATCCCTCGGAGAAGGATGAAGAGCCTTACATCGCAATCAAGGATTTTGACGGTTTGATCGGTTTGGTTCAGGCTGCCTCGCTAGAAATCCATCCTTGGGGTTCGAGTCTCAGGGACTGGGAATTGCCGGATATGCTAACCATGGACCTTGATCCAGGGGAAGGGGTTGCCTGGGAACGTGTCATCGACGGGGCCTTTGAAACCAAAGAGCGGCTTGAGAAGCATGGCCTGACAACATTTGTAAAAACATCCGGAGGAAAGGGACTGCACGTCGTCGTGCCATTGAAGCCGAAAGCCAATTGGGACAGCCTCAAAACCTTTACCAAGTCGATTGCCGATGAGATGGCGGCAGACAGTCCTGATCGCTATGTTTCGACCATTTCCAAAGCCAAACGCAAAGGCAAAATACTCATTGATTATTTGCGCAATCAACGAGGTATGACGGCTGTTGCACCTTACTCGCCACGTGCTCGCCCTGGAGCAGCCGTTTCTATGCCACTCGCCTGGAATGAACTAAATACCGCTATCGGTCCAGCACATTTTACGATTTTGAATACAGCAACGCGGCTAGCAGCTTCGAAGCTTGATCCCTGGTACGACTTTCGCAAAGCGGCGACGGCTTTACCAAAATAGTGCGAAAAGGTTGTATCCTGAGAAGCTAATGCTGCTTTTTCTCGTTGGTAAGGCTTTTGCGTAAAGCATCCATGATGTTGATGACATTGCCGCCGGTCGCCGGGGCGGTCGCTGCTGATTTGGGTTTTGTCGGCGTTTTAATTTTCTTTTTCTTGGCGGCGATCATTGACTGCAGGTTCTTCTGAACCGGATCCTTCAGCAAGCCCGGCTTCCAGTCCTCCGTTCTGCGCTTGATCAGTGTGCGAACCATGGAGAACAGCTTTTTGTCGGGCTTCTCCGCCTTGATGCCTACGAAGTAATCGTCGGCTTTTCGAACTTCATCACCAAAATGCAATGTCCATAGCACAATACCTTGTCCGCGTGGCTCCAGAAGAACAGCTCGTTCACGCCGATACATGACAAGCCTTGCCAGACCATAGACACCGCTCTTGTCCATTGCCTCCCGAATAACGCCAAAGGCTTCCTGCCCGACCTTGTCAGATGGTGAAAGATAATGGGGTTTATCGTACCAAATCCAACCGATGCTATCGCGCTCCACGAATTTTTCGATATCGATGGTGCGAGTGCTTTCGAGAGCCACGGCTTCGAGCTCGTCGTCCTCGAGGAGGACATAGTCTCCTTCGGCCTTCTCGAAACCCTTAATTTCGTCTTCGTCGCGCACGGGCTTATGTGTCACTGAATCGACATAGCGACTGATCACCCGGTTGCCCGTTTTAACATTGAGCGTGTGGAAACGCACTTTTTCGCTGTCACTCGTCGCAGGCGTCAATTCCACGGCACAGGTGACAAGCGACAATTTCAGATAACCTTTCCAGAATGCTTGAGGCACCGGCTTATCCTCTTTTTAATGGAGAATAACCACCTGAAGGCTGGAAGGTTCCGGGTTTAGAGTTTGATGCGGGAACCCACCGCTCCTTTGGGGTGTTATCTCACCGATGAAATCACGACTGAAAAATCGGGGATCGCATTGGCGAAGAATTCAACGGTCCGTTCACGCCTGAATCATACCAGTGATGCCGAACCTGGGCTGAAGCGAATTCGCTGTGGCAAAGGTTTTCGCTATGTCGATAGCCAAAAACGTGCTGTTAGTGCGGCCGATAAAGCGCGCATTGTAGCTCTTTCCATTCCACCCGCTTGGAAGAACGTTTGGATATGTCAGAGCGAATATGGGCATATACAGGCAACAGGCCGCGATGCGCGTGACAGAAAGCAATATATCTATCATCCCGACTGGATGAAACGACGTGGCGACAGCAAGTTTTCGGGCTTGCAATATTTTGGCAGCAATTTGAGCCACCTGCGCGAGAAGATTGACGCAGATATGCGTCGACGCTCTTTCTGCCGAGAAAAAGTTGTCGCGACAATTATCTGGTTGATGGACCGGTTGTTGTTGCGCGTTGGTAATTCCGCTTACGCGCGAGCAAATAAGAGCTTTGGTGTCACGACTTTGTGCAACCGCCATGTGAAAGACGAAGGAGCCAGCCTGCGCCTCGTTTTCACGGGTAAATCAGGTCAAAACTGGAACCTGAAACTGTCCGATCGCCGAATTACACGTATTGTACGCTCCATACAAGAACTTCCCGGACAGCACTTGTTCCAGTATGTCAATGATGAGGGGAGTTATCGCCCTGTTAGCTCTCAGGATATCAATGATTACTTGCAGGATGCCATGAAGAGCGAATTCACATCCAAGCATTTCCGAACTTGGGCTGCAACCGTCGGCGCGCTTGATGCATTTCAATCTAAGGAACTTCCTGATAGCGAAGCCGCGAAGAAACGAGCACTCAATGAGGTGATTGATAAAATTGCACAAGCCCTTGGCAATACGCGTGCAGTATGTCGGAGTGCCTATATTCATCCGAATGTCATCGAACATTGGCTTGAAGGCATGCTGGCATCCGAAATTGAAGCAGTCGCCTCAGACCGGCTTGTGGCCCCTCGACTGAGCAAAGCCGAACGCAATACGCTGAAATGGTTGATCGTGTATGCCTGAGGGCGGAACCATTTTTCTTGCATGAGGTTAGGCATGGACTGACAAGGAAGGACAACACATGAGAACGGCCAAGTTTCTACTCGGCATTTCGGGGTTGGCACTGGGGATCGCTCTGGCAAGGGCCGCGTCACCGCAGGTGCCAAAAGGTGTTATTCCAGTCAAGCCATTTGACATCTCGCGCTACCTTGGAAAATGGTTTGAACTGGGACGTATCGAAAACCGGTTTGAACGCGGTCTGACCCGTACCTCTGCGGAATACTCTTGGAATGCAGATGGAACGATACGCGTCGTCAATCGAGGCTTTGATCCTTGGAAGCGATGCACAACAAGCGCAACGGGCACTGCGCGATTTGTCGGTGCTACAGATGAGGGTGCGCTGAAGGTATCGTTCTTCGGCCCGTTCTACAGTGGCTACAATATTGTCGATCTAGATGCAGATTATGAATGGGCAATCGTCGTCGGGTCAAGTCGTAACTATTTTTGGGTCCTCTCGCGGTTGACAGTTCTAACCACGGAGTTGAAGGCGCGCGCCGTCGCAGTGGCATTGGTTCTCGGAATCAATCCCGACGCGATCCATTGGATACCTCAAGAAAGGCCGTTTCGAGAACATTGCCTTATCCCGAATGATGAATTGCCATTTCGCGGCATGATACGGCGCAACGTTCGCATGCCTTAACACAGGCTTCCATTCCCTCTAAAGCACGACAACTATCGGCGCAGTCTTCACATTTCCGCGCACAGAGCATGCAGAGCGCGTAATGATAAGGACTTTGAAGCATCATCACCTGCGCTGAAGTTCCACAAATTTCGGCGCAAGCCAGCATGGTTCGTAAGTGCTTTGGTTCGACATGCGGCCCTCCACGTTTGAGGCAATGGTCCGACGCCATCTCTGTACAGGTGCGATAGCATTCGAGTCAGGTACTAATGCAATTCATTTGCGTTGTGTCGTGCATTGTCATTTTCTCCCTATCCTATGGTTGCTCCCAACAGCGAAACCACGCTTTTGTTTCAATGGAACAGAACGCAATGATTGCGGTTATGCATCGGATGGTCCCTGAGGAGGGAGTAATGGGCAAACGAAAATGGAAGAAGCGAATTCGACGGGCGAAGGCCGGTAAGGAGATCGAGCAGGCCGCTGCACTTCCTTATCGGTTTGAAAATGGCAGCCTTAAGATCATGCTTGTTACATCGCGCGGGACGCGCAGATTTACCCTGCCGAAAGGTTGGCCGATGAAAAAAAGAAGTATGGCCGATGTTGCGCGCATCGAAGCTCAGGAAGAAGCCGGAATTGAAGGAAACGTCGCTCGTTCGACAATCGGCCACTATCTTTATTGGAAACGCTTGAAGAGAGTATTCATCCCAGTGAAGGTTAAGGTTTATCCCTTGCATGTTCAATGTGAGAAGGCACAATGGCCAGAATATGAGCAGCGTCAGCGCAAATGGCTTTCTACAGAGGAAGTGGGTCTGTTGGTCGACGAACCTCAATTGATGAGCCTCATTGCAGCTCTTAACCGGAATGAAAGCAAATAACTTCCCTCATCGGGAACATCGGCCTCCCTTGTCGGTTAGAGGCATCTGTTCAAAGGAGAACGACATGGTGGATACTGTCGACAAGCAGGCGTCGAATAATAATAAAAAGACATCTCGCGCACTGGATACTGAGTCTGAAAAGCTTAAGGCGCGAAAAGAGGCTAAGCGTTCGAAAAAGGACGACCTAGAGAAGGAGCACTGGCTTTACGCACAGCGCGTTGAAGACGAATGAAAACACTTCTTCCCTTGATCATCGGCGTGGTTTTACTTTTGGTCGTTGGCTCTCTTCTGTTTCGAACAGCCGATGACGACGCTGGCACGCAGCAGCCTCCTCATTCTTTACAAACCAATCCTCCCAATTAATAGTGCCCGCTCCATGCGGGCGCTTAATTACAGAATAGGCTTGCCGCCAGTGACCGCGATGGTCGCACCCGAGGTATAACTTGATAGCGGGTCGGCCAGCATGACGTAAGCAGATGCCAGTTCCGCGGGCTGGGCTGGTCGCTTCATTGTGGTCTGCTTTCCAAAGGACGCCACAGCTTCTTCCGGAAGTGTGGAGGGGATTAGTGGTGTCCATACTGGACCCGGCGCAACTGCATTGGCGCGAATGCCTTTCTCCGCCAGCAATTGAGCTAGACCTGCCGTAAAATTCTGGATAGCGCCCTTGGTTGTCGCATAGGCCAACAAGGTCGGGTTCGGCATGTCTGAATTGATCGAAGCTGTATTTATGATTGCCGCGCCCGGCTTCATATGGGGTAAAGCGGCCTTCGTCAAATAGAACATCGCATGGATGTTCACGCGGAAGGTCAATTCCCATTCAACGTCGCTGATATCTTCAAGCGAGGCAAAACTCGATTGGTGTGCCGCGTTGTTAACCAGAATATCGATCTGGCCAAATTCTCTCGCGGCCCGCTTCGCGATCTCCCGGCAGTTTTCTGCACGCTGAATGTCACATTTCATCAAGATAGCCTTGCGCCCCTCAGCCTCGATCAATGCAGCGGCTTCAAGCGCGTCAGCCTCTTCCTGAAGATAGGCGATAAGCACATCTGCACCTTCGCGCGCGAACGCAATTGCAACGGCCCGACCGATGCCGCTATCGCCGCCCGTTATGATGGCTTTGCGGCCCTCAAGCTTTCCGGACCCTTTGTAGGATTGCTCGCCATGGTCGGGTCTTGGATTCATTCGTTCCGTCAAACCGGGTGTGCATTGACGGGGCGTATCGAAAGGTGGGGCGGGATACTGCTCATTCATGACGGGTAGTCCTTCCTCAGCATAGTTGTTGCTTCGGACCTAACCACCGGAGACATCCAGTGTTCCAACTACGTTGCAAAAGAGGCCTAAGATCAGGCCTACTGTTCCAGACCACGTCGCCGAAAAAGTGCTTCCGCGATGACGGATAGGTCATTGTCTCGGTTGCTGAGTACAAAGCCAGCGAAGCCTTTGCTGTCGATGGCGGGGTTGACCGGCAGCGCAAAGACAAAGGGAGTCGAGCGCGTTTCAAGTGCTTCGACAAGTGGCAGCACGGCTGCTGGTTCGAGCGCAACATCCAGTATCGCTGCGTCAACCAGATTGCTTTCCAGATAACGCAATCCTTGCTCAATCGTATTGACGGGTCCGAGAATGAAAGCCCCAATGGACCCAAGCTTTTGCGCTGCTTCTTCCGATAGAAGAAAACTGTCTTCAAAAACCAGGATATGTTTACCAGAAAATGAATGCATGGCACTATCATTTCGACTTGTCATAACAGACAGTTGGTCATGCCTTAATTCAAAACGCAAGCTATCAGCGGGTCGCGTTGCACCGTCATAACCAGTTTCTCATCAGACAATCGAGCCTGATTGCTTCCATTCATGAACCATCGACTATGTTGTGCAGTTTATGGCGGGCCCGATGCAAGCGGCTTTTGACCGTACCGATTGAGCACTCGCAAAGTTCCGCTGTACGTTCGTAGCTTTTGCCTTCAAACACCACCAGCGAAAGTACCCGGCGATACTTGTGCGGCAGTGTTTGCAGCGCGATTTGCACATCATGTGCTTCAACAGTGTCTTCCTGGGAGGGACCTAGGCTCGCAATTGGAGATACGCAATCGGAAACACCGGGCGCTTCTCTCTTCTGCAGCCGGATACGGGTGCAAAAAGTGTTGCGCATAATAGTGAAAAGCCACGATTTGAGGGGGGAATAAGGGACGTATTTCTCCCGATTGGCGAGAGCTTTGAGAAGTGTTTCTTGAACGAGATCTTCGGCATCTTCCCTTTGTCGATAAAAAGTGCGCGAAAAAGCGCGCAGAGCGGGGATCAACTCCACAAGTTCGTCAGGTTCCAACGTGTAGTCGGAATGAAGAGGGCAAGACATCAGTCTGACCTTTCCGAACCACGGTTCGGTTTGAGAATGGGGCGGCACAAGGCCGCCCCCTTTGGTCATGAATTCTTGTGGCTTTTCTGTCCCGCCTTCACATGTTGCTCATGCGAGCCGCCACGTGATGAGGACTGCTGATTGTTGCCACCGCTTGCCTGCTTGCCATCATTCTTATGGCTTTGCTGACCAGCTTTTACATGCTGTTCGTGGGTGCCACCCTGGGTATGGCTTTGTGAATGACTCTGGGCCATTTTCTTTCCTTCCGGTGGTTTGGGTGTTTCAAAATGCGTTTCGTCGCGCGTGACATGAGCCTAACCCAGTCAGGCCATCGATGTTCCGCGCTATCGCTGTAACAAACTTCACGTTTGGACTCGCGCTATGGTTCACTGGCGAATTCGTCGGCCATCGTCGATCGTTCAGGAATCGCATACTGCAATAGAGCGCTTCGTGACGGACAGGTCCCAACGCGACTTCCGGTTGTTTATGCGCACGGCGTGTCATCGCGTACCGGTCGCGGAGGCAGGCGTTTGCGATTCCGTGGTCGCAGGTGGCTTGCTGTCATCTACCATGAAACCCCGACCCGGTATTTGGGAGCCGTAAAAGCCAACGGCAGCCCAGACAATGAGTGCCAGAATGAGGCTGACGATAAGGATCACGAAAACATGACGACCTTTTCGACCCTGACGGGCATCCTTGGGAGAAAGCTCCTTCATAGTGGCTGCTCCGTTCCCGGCCTATTGCCATCGACGGCGTTCCTGTTCAATCTGGTCGGATGTATAGGGAGTTCCAGAAGCGTTGAACCCTTCCCAGCCTTCATCGATATAGGCGTTGCGTCTCTTCCTTATGTCCACGCGCGCCCATTCATCGAAAATTGCTTCGGCCTTTTGTCGTTCGTTCTCGTCACAGCGAACGACGATCAGGGTGCTGCCTCGGCGAATTGCTTCTGAATAGGCTTGCGCTTCTTCCTCAGGAAGGCCGCTTTCCATAAGCGCGCCGACAATTCCGCCTGCGACACCTCCGGCAGCTGCGCCACCAAGCACCCCGACCAGTGTGGCCGTGAGCCAGCCACCAGCAACAACGGGCCCGACGCCGGGTATTGCGAGCAAGCCAAGTCCTGTCAGCAGTCCAGCACCACCGCCTGCGACGGCGCCAACGCCAGCCCCGGTTTCAACGCCCGTGATTGTGGATTGGTCTTCCCGCACCGCATCACCGGCATATTGTCCGTTGGTATTGTTGGATATCAGACTGATATTGTCGGCCGAAATGCCAGCTTCTTCCAGAGCACGGACCGCGTCAAGCGCTTCATCGTGATTGTCGAATAGACCTGTGACATGTACCATCGTCCTCTCCTTCATTCAGTTTAGGGCTTAGCTACTTGCTTATCGGGTCGTTATGTTGCCCTGATAATCGAGCTGAACCTTAAAAGGCTGTCCGTCGCGCATCGCTTCGGCCCGCCAAATGCCATCTTCGCTGAGTTCGAGGTTCATGATTTCGGTATAGCCTTCGTCAGTCAGGCGTTGCTTTGCCTGCTCCTCGGTAAAGCTGTTCTTCCCCGGTACAGGCGCTTTTGGATTGGTTTCGCCAGGCGTTGTTACCGCAGGTGTTAGCGGCTTTTCCGACGGAGATGTTTGGGCAAATGCAGCGGATGCGAATAGAACAAGTGCAGCAGTTGCGGGATAGTGGATTGACCTTTTCATGGAATTCCTCCCTTCTGTGAGAGGTATCCTAACCAGTAAAGCGAATGAATGTTCCATAAGCAATATCGGAAGACAGCGAACGAGAAACGGCAAGGTCTAGCTTTGAATAATGAAATTTGAACCGAGGCACGAATTAACGCGCTCCGAGAACCATTTCTCTGATCCAGCGCGTTAAAAGCTGATTGTAAGCCTTTAGATAAATAGCGTCCGAAAGGGCATGATCTGCTCCGCCAAGCGTTCTCACGGTGAGCGAATGTGCGTGGATGAACGCGCTTTGATAGCTTGCTATGGTCGGATGAGGCACGATTGTGTCATGTTCGGATTCAACAAGCAGCACATCGCCATGAAACTCTCTGGCCTGATGGAGCGCACGATTATCTTCTGCTCCCACCAGTGCCGAGCGATAGGCCTCGAGGTCGACCCGGTCGAGTTGTGCTTTCGGTAATTGCCAAGAACTA
This sequence comes from Ochrobactrum sp. RH2CCR150, assembly GCA_014138095.1. GTDB lineage: Bacteria > Pseudomonadota > Alphaproteobacteria > Rhizobiales > Rhizobiaceae > Brucella > Brucella gambitense. Next base: position 11,754 of record JACGXE010000013.1, on the reverse strand, counting down.
TCGCGATAAAGGGCAGGGGCCCTGAGTGCCAGCCATCTAACGGGCCGGAACTCTGTCAAAAGCGTAGCGAGATACCCCCCATAACTACTGCCCACGACGACAATCGATCCCTCTTCGACCATCTTCAGGCTCGCCAGCCGATCATAGGCCGCAATGACATCGTCCAGATTTTCTCCCCGTGTAACTGTCTTGTTGCTGGTGATCGTATGGCCGTGACCGCGCATGTCGAAGGTTAAACAAACACAACCGAGCTCAGAAATTGATTTAGCCCGTTCGATGTCGCGTTCCTGATTGCCAGCCCAGCCATGCAGATACAGGATACCCGGAATCGTTGTATCGGGTGAGATAACTGTGGCTTCCAGCTGATGCGGGCCCACATCGATGATTGTATCGTTACGGATCATGATAGATTTTCTCTATGCGTGCATACTTATGGAGTGGCTGGCCGGTATCGTCCGGGCCGACATAGACGATAAAGTCGTTGACCTCGAACCGGGGAGTTGCGCCGTAAGTCTCGCGCGCAATCACTTGTAGCGCGCAGATGGACCGGTCCTCGCTCATTGCTTCCAGAGCGAGAATCTCGGCGGGCGAAGCGCCGCCCACGCGCCAGGACTGTTCGAGCACGCCGCAGCAAAAGCCGTCTTCCGTTATGGGGCCAACCAGAACGTCATAGTTTTTTCGAGACGCCACAAGCCCGAAATGCTCTCCCGCCGCCATATCGTAACGCCTTGCGCCTTCAATTATTCGGTGCGCGACAGGCATGCGCAAGCGCAACAGCAGCTCATCCCATCCTCCCCGAACCACGTAAAGTCTACTGCCGGCATAAACGCTTTCGCCCACGAGGTCGTGCGCAATGTACTGGCGGCTAAGATAGCTCGCCGTCAGACCAGCGACGTTGACTTGTCCGACAGAGTAAGTGGATGAATTCTCGACATCTTCTTCAATCACCATTCCTTTCGCTATCTCGCTTTGCGAAAGCGATTGAAGAAACACGTCCAGTTCGTGGTTGTTTTCAAAGACACATTGGTTTTTACCGCCAGATGCGTAAGGGTCTTTCAGTCGGATCTTACTCTTGTCGAGCAAAAAGGCGCCCGCTCGTGCAGCTTGATCGTGCGAGAAAACGGAGAAGCCCGCCAGCGCTGCACTTCCCAAATCCTTGGCGAATTGCGGTTTCCAACCGGCAGGCAACTCGTCTTCTTCGTTCCAGGCGGGGTGGGTCGCCAGTTTTGTCGTCATGAACTCCTGATCAACACAGCCACCCCAAAACTGATTTGCGTCGAGTTCGGGATGGCTCTGTCTGATCAGCGAGAAAGTCGGGACGAATAACGTCCCATCTACATCGTCGAAATTTTGCGAGGAAGGACTGAGACTGCTTCCTGACAGCTTCGCCAACCGCGCTGCGAGAGCCTCGACACTGGCAACATTGTGTTTGCTGTCGGTAGTCTGGCTGACGACACAGATTTTCTCGATAACGTCCATGAAAATCAGGCGGCTTCTGCGTGACGGTTGATCGAGCTCTCAGCAAGTTGGGTCAAATCCTTGTCGGTCTGGCCTTCTTCCTGCAAAGTTTGGTCAAGTAATTTGGCCACGTCTTTGTAACCAAGCGTTTCAGCCCAGCGTTTCAACGTGCCATAACGGGTAATCTCATAATGTTCGACTGCTTGTGCTGAAGAAATCAGTCCTGCGTCTAAAGCTGGGGTATCGGAAAATTCTTCAATGATTTCTTCCCCTTCGGCAATGATGCCCTCGATGGCGTCGCAGGTCTTCCCCTGGGCTCGCTTGCCGAGAATCTCAAAACATTGCTGCAAACGCTCGACATGGCCTTCTGTCTGCTCAAGATGTTTCTTGAAGGCATTTTTGAGCTTTTCATCGCTTGCTGCCCGCGCCATCTTGGGCAGTGTCTTCACTATCTTGCGTTCAGCGTAATAGATATCTTTCAGCGTATCGTAAAAGAGATCGTCCAGTGTGCGTTGTTTGGTTCTGGCCATTTCAAGCTCTCCCAGTTTGGTTTCAAAGTTTAGTGCCGCAACATTTTCTGCGGCAGATCTACCAAACCCGTGAGTGTGCCATTTGTTTCATATTTTCGATATTCTTCTTAAAACAGGATGTGGCATGCCATCGGAGCAAGTGTGTCAGGGCAGTTTTGAATGGGCGCATGAGATGGTTCGCGTGGTCAAGACTTGGACGTGTGTTCCGGTTTTGCCTTTTGCTTCGTCGATGCCATTTTCTCCAATTCTGTCTTGCTCATAGATTTTTCCATCTGCTTTGATGGGCCGCGCAAGCTACTTTTGGCCTTGTCTCCACGCTTGGCGGCCAGCGCCGCTCCTGCGGCTTGTTGCTGTGCTTTCGATTTTGCAGGCATGTCATTTCCTCCGGCGTTGCACTTGTTGGAATGAAACGCTGCCTCCGTTAGGCGCGAGCCCAAAGCGGAAATAGCTCTTCCAAACAGCGGGGCCCAAATTTGTTCCAACGAAGTGTTTAAGTCTTTCGTTTGAAAGTCACGATGGTATTTTCTGGGATGGGGCTATATTCGAGTTGGATGCCGCAGACATATTGCTATGGCGGTCACAATACCGCTTGTGTGCAAGATGGGACGATAAGTCGCTGATATAATTAAGGTTTCTAAGACCACTTTGATAAAGTTTTATAATTGCGGTGGAAAGATCCGTTGCGGAATATTCGCGGTCGCTTTCTTCCAGCAGGATTGCTGCCCGCGAAAAGCAACTCCTCATGAAATTGACTTCTTCCGGCTTGTAAATCCGACTTGCCTCGTTAAAAAGCGGCATATCGTTCTCCTTCGGAAAAGAAAACTATACGCTTATCGGGGGTTTTAGATACCCACCGCCTATCACTTCATATTTCGTAAGTTCGAGTTAAGGCTATTTTCGACCGCGTTGTTGATCCCGACATTTATTTGCATCCTGACCTTGCACACATTTCGTATGCTTCCCGATCCGTGCTTTACGGTCATGCTTTTGTGGTTGAGCTGTTTTGGGTACGGGTACGTTCTCCGGCACTGACGGTGGTCGCTCGGACGCTGCGGGCGGGTTGCCAGGAATTTCTGGTTCCTGGCCGCCGGTCTGGGTCGGCATACCTTGTGTCTGCGCAAATGCCATCGATGATCCCACTGTGATGACCATCGCTCTAATGATCTGTTTCATCTCGATGTCCTCGCCATTAAACAATGAAGTGTAAACAGACTCCCAAGAAGAATATTCCAGATAATTGTTGCCTCCATTTAATGAAATCGATCAACCTAAGCATGTTTGGTTTTCCAGGGGCAGGGTCACACTCGAAGCCAACAGTTTTTCTTTTGTCGAATTGATCGGTTGCGGTGCAGGTCGAACGAGAAGGAAAAACCCCGGTGCACATCCCAGAGCACCGGGGTCTTATCATCCTCACGATTCTTCGCCGCCATCGCGTGGATGAATTCTGTTAATGCACTGTAGCAGGCATAATGTTGAGAGCGGCCGCTTTTGCAGCGGCGATAAAGTATTTTCTTGCTTTACTTGACTCTCCATCAATTTCCGCGAGGCAGGTTTCGAGCGCACGCCAATATTCTTTGCCCTTGGCTTCATATGGCCAGCTCTCAATTAGATACTCAGCTGCTGCCGCCGTACTATCGACCACGATACATCGACCTAGTCCACCCACTTCAATCGAAATTGCATGTCCCCAAGTCATTGCTTTTCTCCCAAAAAGCCTGCCGCAACTGATTGTCGAGGCAGGGCAGACATCAACCGCCGAGCGGGGGCTGCAAAGGGTTGATATCTAGCAACACCGAACGTCCATGTTAGGGAATTGTTCCCTCATGTTCGTTTGAATTGTCATACAGAACGGGCATGGTGTAGCGGTTGGTGAATTTCTGGTGGGCCAACCTTGCAGCGAGTTCACAGAGATAGGATTGATCGCGTAGCCCGTGCTCGTAGAGCATAATGATGCAAGATGAGAGTTCTGAAGCCGAATAATTGCGGTCGCTTTCTTCAAGAATGATAGCTGCGTTATTAAAGCAGCTTCGTAGGAAATTGACTTCAATATTATTATATATCCGGCTCGCTTCGTTGAAAAACGGCAAGTCAGCCTCCTAAGTTTAGAGGTTAATCATACACTTTTTAAATTTATTAGATAATAAATAATTATCTCTTATAATAAAAGTTCCTTGGCATAGCTATAAGTTAAGGTAAATCAGAATGTTAAAGATGTTCTATTAATTGTACGATAACGTACAGAACGGGATTCAGTAAAATATTTCGAAACATTCATCGCCTTGAACGGTTCAATCCAGGTGCCCATTTTGGCACTGTATAGGAGGAAAACCGATGCCTAATAACATAAATGAAAACAAGAGCGGTTCTGGTCAGCGTGGCGGCAGCCATGAGCAGCATGTGAAGGCTGGTGAACAGAGCCACAAGAATGATGGCGATAACAAGACCGGTGGGGCCCAACGTGGCGGTACTCACGAACAACATGTGAAGGAAGACCAGCAGGGCCATAAGAATGACTAAACAATCGGGATGGCTCGCCGTCAGGTGAGCCATCCAAACTTCTATAGGAGAGAACTCTACGATCGAATTATCCAGGGTCAATCATTTGAGCGAAGTTCATTTCCAAAACCGCGGGAAAGAGCTTTGGCGATATCCGAAATCGCGCGAGCGGCTTCTGCCGCTGACCATCCTGCTTTCTCTGCTTTTTCTATTAGACGGAGGACATCATCAGCCACTGCGGTTTGACACTCAACGTACCGATATTGATATTCGTCTGGGTGCTGTGGTGCGATCATTAGCTGGGCCTCTTACGAAATGTATTACTACAATAGCTAGGGCTCTGATTTTTGGCGTCCATTGATTAGAGATGAATTTCATCCGTTTTGCGGTTCGACTGCACAAAAAACGCGCGCCAGCATCTCCCGCTGATACAAGGCAAATGTCCATCGGACCGGTTAATCATAATAACAAGCGCCTGCGGGCCGGGCGTACATCCAGCTCCGTTTCTTCCAAGATTCGCATCGCGGGACTAGTCGAAGCGGTCTTGTGCTTATAGAGTTCGATGTGTCGGCTTGGACTACCGTTTTATTCTCCAGATAGGACTGGAACCGGATGCTCAATCGGCGCTACTGCTGCGCAAAATCCAGTCTGTGGCCTCATTCATTATAACCGAAGAACAAAAGGCCTCGTCGGAAGAGATAATCGACGAAGTGGGTACCCTATCCTGGAAACACCAACATGCCAATTGCGGCTGCGCTCATGACTGCCGTTGCCAGCCATCCAAAAAGCTTGAGGGCAGCGTTAGCGACGAATTCGCCCATGATCTCTCGATTTGAAACGACCATCATAAGCCCCACTAAAACGGGAACTGCCGCAATACCATTGATAACCGCGCTCCAGAAGAGCGCCTTCATTGGATTGATCGGAGACCAATCAATGGCAAGGCCGAGAACCATGCCGAGCGTAATGACGGCATAAAAGGCTTTCGCTCTTATCGGTTTATATTCGAGGCTGGCACTCCAGCCGCCGATTTCACAGACAGCATAGGCAGAAGATCCTGCCAGCACTGGAATTGCTAGTAGACCGGTCCCAATGATTCCAAGACTGAATATTAAAGCAGCTAGATTTCCTGCCACAGGTTTCAGCGCTTCTGCAGCATCTGCAGCACTTTGAATATCCGTTTTTCCTGCTGCATTGAGGGTCGCGGCAGTGCCGAGGATTATCGCCAGACCGACTATATTCGAAACAGCCATGCCGACAAAAGTATCCCAGCGGATGCGTTTCAATGCATCGGGAGCTTGACTTCGTTTCTGCTTGAGTGGTTCACGTTCCTCTTTCTGATCAAGCTCTTCGACTTCTTGCGCCGCCTGCCAGAAGAATAGATATGGACTGATGGTCGTACCAAAAATCGCTACAATCGTAGTAACGGCTTCGTTGCCAGGAATTCGGGGAATGACAAGGCCTTGCGCTGCTGCAAGCCAATCGATTTTTACCATAAAGAGAAGGGCTATGTAGGCAAACAATACGAGCGTCAACCACTTAAGGAATTGAACATAGCGATGATAAGGGATGAACAATTGTAGCAAGAGAGAGAGTATGGCAAACAGTAACGTATAAATATGAGACCATCCCCCGATGACCAATTTAGCTGCTTCTCCCATTGCTGCCAGATTGGCACCAATATTAATTGTGTTGGCGATGAATAGGACAGCAATCAAGCCTAGAACCAACCAGTTGGGCAGGACGTTCCTGAGGCTTTTTCCTAATCCATGGCCAGTAACACGACCGACTTGTGCGCTGATAAGCTGCACTGCCACCATTAAAGGATAGCAAAGCGTCATGGTCCACATTAAAGTTGGACCGAACTGTGCCCCTGCCTGGGAATACGTCGCTATTCCACTCGGATCGTCATCGGCAGCGCCTGTTACCAGTCCTGGTCCGAGCCGCTTGAGAATTTTTGCCAGCCTCATCAAAAGTCCCCTTAGCTCTTCGCCGTGTTCGTAACCCTTGGAGCAAGTAACCCCGCAGGACTGGATATGTTGCCGAAAGGACGACAATTTTTACGATCGGGAAGACCAGAGAAAGGGTAACATGCCTTTTAAAACCGGGCTTATACGGTGTGATTTGGGAGACCGCTGCATACATCTTTGTATAGACATGCAGAATCTTTTCGGGCCATCGTCGCCCTGGCATGTGCCTTGGACCAAGACCGTATTGCCCAACATTGTGGAGATTTGCTCTCGCCATCCCGCAAAAACGGTCTTTACCTGCTTTATTCCGCCTAAAACGCCGGAGTCCACCTTCGGAAGTGGGAACGTTATTATCAAAAATGGCAAATGCTGACGTTGGATCGCATCGATCCAACTCTTATCCAACTCACAGAACCGTTGCAGAAATTTTTGCCACCGGCCGTTGTTCTCGACAAGAGGGTTACTTCACCTTGGATGGAGGTCGCGCTGCAGCGCCACTTGAAAACCAGGAATATTCATACTGTGCTCATTAGTGTAACAGAGACCGACCTCTGCGTTCTTGCAGCTCTGCTTGGAGCCATCGATCTAGGTTATCGAACAATACTGGTTTCCGATGCGGTATGCAGTGTCTCTGATCAGGCTCACGATGCCGTCATCTCGCTATGCTACGAGCGGTTTAGTGAACAGCTGGAATTGGTTCGAACAAACGAGGTAATCGAACCACGGCGATGACATCGAGACAAAGTTGAGCTTTGGGCGCGATGTGCGGTTCTTTCCTGAACGAGGAGACAATTATGGACCAACTTCAATGGGATGACCATAACGCCAGCCGTGTGCGTGAAGACGAAATGTTCGTTCAAACTTTTTTCAATTCATACGGCGTGACGAATTCGCGTAATCACCGTTAGCGCATTATCTTCGCGCAGCTTCTGCGGCACTTCCCCTTCCTTTATTCCAATGCATGCTTCCCTCCCGAGAAAACTTCATCGGCTTTGTTTTAACGAATGTCCTCTTAAGCGACGTGCTTACCCCGAGCGACAGATCGCCCGGGGCTTACAAATACGATTAGTCTTGATGTTCAGGCATTTCTTCAAGCTGGGCTTTATTCCAACTTGTTACTGCATGCACGTCGCCGTTTTCGTCTCGCATAAATTCGAGGTCGCTGATTGGAACGGCAACCGGTTTCGCCCCAATTCCGAGAAATCCGCCAACGTCAACGATGACGGTGCTTCCAAGCCCCGCACCATGAACGTGATCAACGGTGCCAACTTTCTCATCGTCGACCCCGTACACTGTCGCCCCTTCAATATTATCAGCAATAAGTTCTTCATTCGTCAAGCGGACGTGATTGGTGTGATCCATCTTCTTTCCTCCTTGTAACGACAACGAAACATCTGCGGAGGGGCATTTGTTCCCTGAGTAAAAGTGACGATTTTAAATATACTGACCTGCTGCTCTGCGGAGGAACAATTGACCTAGCTGGTAGTTGGAAGGCGGAGGATCATAGTGATGAAAACTAATTCACCAAAGAAAAGCGCTGGCGCTCGTATAAGGGGATCTATCCAAAAAGGCGCGACCGGGGATAAAGCTGCTGGTTTTGATCCGGCAGCGGCGCCGATGGAAACCGACGCAGAAGCTGGAGGATCCTCATTTCCGGATAACGATGCAATACCGCGATCAGACCGAGATCCAACAAAAGCCACTGAAAGCAACGCCTCCAGTCACGCGTCCGGCCTCCCGGAATGGAATTCCGATGAATCTACTCATTCTTCCGAGCGAACCGGAGACAAGCGGAAACGTCCAACCTTTCTGTTCTGCTTGTTTACCCTAGCACTAATTGTTGTTGGATATTTCGTATTCGGATCGGTGCGGCAGTGAAAATTGAAATCAGGACATTGCATTGATCTTTTTGGAGACAGAAATGGTGACCACTTATGAGATGTTACACAAGGGCGATGGCACTTGGTCTATCGTAGACAAGGCAACGAAACAGCCCTTAACGTTTAAAGGTCGGCTTCAAGTTTCGCTTACAGAAGATGTGGCCAAAGAGGCTCTTGCGATCCTGGAGCGCATCGAACACGAGCATGCGCAGCAGTTAGACGAAGGGCGACAGACGTAAAAACTGACTTCTGTGCGAGCCGCACCGGACGCAATCAACTCTCGAAGTCGCTTTCTTTCATATCGATCAAGCCTCTCGGTACATTGATCGGTTCGTCGCAGACACGGTGGACCTGATAGGACTTTACGTCGCGAAAGGCACTTGATTCGTTGGTTGTAAGGTCAACGTCTCCAATCGCCACTTGTCCAGGGAGAGCAGCCGTCTCATATTGGGCGGCTACTACCCTTGCGTCAGCTTCTGAGCGGGCGGAAACCAGAACCGTTCCCCGTTTTAGAGCCAACTCATTGTCATCTCCCAACGAGGGAACAAGCAGAAAGGCGTAGCACTGAAAATCGGTTTCAACCTTGACGCCGTTATCTGGTGTCTCTTTCCACTTAATAAAGATGTTTTTATCCCGGTATTCCATTTTAACCTCCGTGCGCCGCTAAGGAGCTCCCCTTTCCCGGGCGCAGCCGCATCACAATATTTCTATTCATTCAGTTCCTTAGCCATCTTCAGATGATGCTCAAGGGTCGGGCGGGTAGTATTTGCCCAGGCCTTCAAGTCAGCATCATCGCCGTGTTCTCCATATCGCTTAAATAGATCGACAGCATTTTCGTGCACCGATTCCTGATCGCTTCGATACTGCTTGGTAAATTCATCGCCTTGAAGTTTTTTCAAGTCGTCTAGCATTGTTTGGTGATCTTCCGTCGGTACCGCGGGTGCTTTAACTGACTTCACCTTCGTAGCGATTAAATCCTTGAGTTCGGCGGACGTTTTCTCGTGATCGGTAACCATTTGCTGGGCAAAGCTCTTGGTTGCAGGATCAGCCTTATCCACCGCAATCTTGCTCGATTCGATCTCGAACATGTCACTGCTTCCGCTAAGCGTCACGAAGTCCTGCGTGGTGGGTGCTGTTCCAATCAGCGAGTTGACGCCAGTTTTTTCAGCGGTCGATTGTGCATAAAGTGGTGTTGGCACTAGCAATAAGGTCGAAAAAGCAAGCAATATTAACTTCATAGCCGTGTTCCTTCTTAACCGAAGCCAACCGAACTATTTCGCGCAAGATATGTTCCCTTAAAACTGAAACTGAGCCGGGCAGCTTATTCAGCAAGCATCTCTAAAAATCTGGAACTTTTTATCCTCAAGAATTGTTCATTAGTACGATCGGTTACAAAGGAGGGACGATAATGAACTCAATAATCTATCTTGTAGGACTGGTTGTGATTGTTTTGTTTATCCTGTCATTTCTGGGGTTACGCTAATGGTTGATCAACCTTCAGTACAGAACGACGGCGATCGCGGTTATGTAGACTGGCCGGCAATTTTTGCAGGAACAGTTGTTGCATCGGCCACTATGACAGTCTTGACGACTTTCGCGAGCGGGCTTGGTCTTGGTTCGATATCTTTGGATAACGGAGGCGATATAAGCGTAGCTTGGCTGGTCATTACCGCGCTGTTTGTCATCATCTCCATAGTTGGTTCTTATATGCTGGGTGGCTATATCGCCGGCCGCATGCGGAGACCTGCCGGTACCGCTACTCGGGACGAATTGACCGTTCGCGATGGCTTGAACGGTCTGGCCGTTTGGGGCTTGGGCACATTAATTTCTGCGCTATTTGCACTTTCAATTTTATCTGGCGGCGTCAAAGCAGTTGGAGGCGCAGCCCAAACTGTCGCAGAAACAGCAGGAACCGTCATTGGAGGAACGGCGCAAGGAGCCGGCCAATTGGCCGGAGGACTAATATCTGGAGCTGGCAGTGCAGCCGGCGGCATTATCCAAGGCACCGGGCAAGCAGCAGCACCCTCAATTGAGCAAATGCTGCCACAGGGCTTGAAGGCCAATCCCGTCGACTACTTTACGGATACATTGCTGCGAAACGATAGAGCACCCACATCTGGTGCGGAGGGTCAAAATGCAGCTGATTTCACCCGACAAGCAGGTAGCATTTTCTCCAACCTGCTCTCGACAGGACAGATAACCGATGAAGATAAAGCTTGGCTCGTCCGTCAGATTATAGCTCAAACCGGAATGAGTGAGACCGACGCCCAAAACCGCGTCAATCAGACTATCGAGCGCGTCCAGACCGTAAGAGCGGAAGCACAGAAGAAAATCGATGAGGCGCGAAAGCAGATCGATGAGGCAAAAGAACAAGCCAGAAAGGCGCTTGAGGATGCAAAAGATAAAGCGTTGGAAACTGCTGAGAAGACCAAAATTGCGGGCATTCTGAGTGCTTTCCTTTTGGCGGCGTCAGCCTTGGTTGCTGCAGTGGCGGCCTATATCGGTGCAGTGCACGGTGGTCGCCACCGAGATGAAGGCCGAATTTGGAGCGGCTTAGCCTACCGGAAATAGATTCAGTCTGCGTTAAGCAAAAATCCCTTCCCGTGCAGACGGTGAAGGGGTTTTTACTAAGACGTCGGCTATTTTGATAACGCGTGTTTAGAGGCCGACCCAATGGATCCAATAGTGGCGCACAATATGAAATGCAAAACCCGATCAGCGAGTGAGTTGATCAGGGGCACATACGGATTTGTAATCGGCTTGAAAACACGGCGCATAAGGGATAGCGTGGCCCAATACTGGATGCATGGCGATCGTGTCCCTTTATGCGGCGTCATCATCAGAAGTTGTGTCACCGGTTCTTTTGAGGTAGTGCGCATAAACAAACCCGCACGCTAAAAGAACAGGCAAGCCGCCCAACACAATCCAGAATAACAGTTCGCCCATATCAATAACTCCTCCGTAAATTAAAACCGCAAGGCACTGACATGAATCAAAACCCCTCGACTGTCTGGATGTTCCATTCAGGGGGGGGTATTAGACCTTTCTCAAGGAAAATGTAAGAAAAGCCGAACTATTGCTATTTGGAACGGTGCTGGCAAAATAGCGAGCTCGCTAATTTCCTTATATTGCACGAATTTGATTAATTAATTTGTGGTGTTTCTACCAATTTTTCTCTCAAGCGGGGCGCTTTCAGGCTAGCGAGATTCTGACTGGCAATCAAATTAGCTGCGACCGATAGGGGAACTTCTTTCTGTTGCCAGACAATTCAACCTCCCTTACCAATGTAGGACGACACGCCCGCCAATCATGCCGAGAAGTCCGCTGATGGCGATGCCGAGCGTGTACCAGATTGCAATAAACGGCATTCCGGATTCTGGACAGTGCAGTGAATAGATGAGAACTCCTACGGCACCAGCA
>JACGXE010000012.1 GCA_014138095.1 Ochrobactrum sp. RH2CCR150 | reverse complement strand
AAAACACACCCTGGCGCGGGGTGGAGCAGCCCGGTAGCTCGTCAGGCTCATAACCTGAAGGCCGCAGGTTCAAATCCTGCCCCCGCAACCAAAACCTCCTCATCTCCATCATATCTAACTGGCCGAAAAGCTTCGCTTGTCCACGCCAGACCGTGACTCCTCCCTGTGGCTCATAACCTGAAGGGTGAGGAGGATAAGGAATTGATCCAGTGAATCAATTCCCCGACGAACGGGACAAATCCTGCTCCCGCAACCAAACATTCCAGAAAAGCCCCGCAAACAATGCGGGGCTTTTGACGTTTTAAGAACTGAAAAGATCGGAAGAGGGCGCTAGACGGGTACGTTCACAGCCACGAACCCACACAGGCACAGGGCGTAGTTTACCCCGTAAAGACATCAGCAAAGGCTGAAGAGCCCTTCAGCGCAACAAACCCAAAACAAGCCCAGGACCTCGAAATAAGCCAGAGCAAAACAAGACACAGAAAAACCCCGCTGCGTAAGCAGCGGGGCTTGCCACGTTTAATGTTCACGATGTGAGAGGAGGGCACTCCCCTGTGGTCAGGTCCCCGCCTCACGCCACACAGAATGACCGCCGCCAAGCTCAACATGATCGAGTTGCGGCGCCACATAATCAAGTGACTTCACCGGACTGGGGAGCTCGCCCTCATTGGCTACAAACAAACGACGCTCACGATCCGGATCCGCAACAGGAACTGCCGACATCAGCCGACGCGTATAGCCATGCTGCGGGTTCTCGAAGACCTGCGCCCGCATGCCAGTCTCAACAAAACGACCGGCATACATAACCGCGACGCGGTGACTGATCTGCTCAACAACGGCCATGTCATGGCTGATGAAAAGATAGGACACGCCCGTCTCGTTCTGGATGTCCTGCAAAAGATCCAGAACCTGCGCCTGAATCGAAACATCCAGAGCCGCAACGCTTTCGTCCGCTACTATCAACTTCGGCGACAACGACAAAGCACGCGCAATGCAAATGCGCTGACGCTGGCCGCCGGAGAACTCGTGTGGATAGCGCTTCATCTGATCTGCAGACATGCCGACCCGGCGGAACAGATATTCAACACGGTCTTTCAGTTCACTACCCGATGCCAGACCATGGATCGTGAGTGGCTCGCCCACAAGGTCGCCAACCCGCATGCGCGGATCAAGCGAAGCATAGGGATCCTGAAAGATCATCTGAATATCACGCAGCACCGGTCGCATCGCTGTGCGGCTCAAACCCTTTGTGCTCTTGCCGTCGATGCGGATATCGCCGCTCCACGGAACCAGATTGAGCAGGGCTTTGCCGGTGGTTGACTTGCCACAGCCGGATTCACCGACCAGTGACAGCGTTTCACCGCGATTGACAGTAAAGGATACACCCTCCACAGCATGAACGCGGCGGACAGGGCGCTGTAAGATGCCGCCCTTTATGTCGAAGCGAACAACCAGATTTTCGACTTCAAGAACGGGGCGGGATGGCGCAGGCGCTGGCTCGGCTTTTGGTTCGGCTGGCGCGCGTGTTGGCTTATCGGTGCCGGTCATTTCGCCCAGCCGCGGCACAGCGGCAAGCAATCGCTGCGTATATTCGTCACGAGGGTGATGGAAGACATCGCGCAGCGGGCCTTGCTCGACCTCTTTGCCCTTGTTCATCACGAGAACATGGTCTGCCATTTCGGCGACGACGCCCATATCATGGGTGATGAGAATGACCGAGATACCGTTCTCGGCTTGGAGCTTGCGAGTGAGTGCAAGGATCTGCGATTGGACCGTCACATCGAGCGCGGTCGTCGGCTCGTCGGCGATGAGGATTTCCGGCTTTTGGGCAAGCGCCATGGCGATCATGACGCGCTGGCGCATGCCGCCGGAGAGTTCGTAAGGGTATTGCAGCAGGCGGCGGCTGGAATCGGAAATCTGAACCTGATCGAGCAAGTCTTTGCAGCGCTGCTTCAGCGCCGCACCGGACAGGCCGCCATTCGGGCCAGCTTCATTGGCGACTGCTTCCGCCAGTTGTCGCCCAACGGTCAGAACCGGGTTCAGCGAGGTCATGGGCTCCTGAAAGATCATCCCGATATGACGCCCGCGCACACTGCGCATCTGGTTTTCGTTGAGCTTGAGAATATCGCGCCCGTTCATCATGGCGGTGCCACCGGTGACGCGCGCCAATGATTTGGGCAAAAGCTGCATAAGCGAGAGCACGGTCATGGATTTGCCTGAACCGCTTTCTCCGGCAATACACAAGGTTTCCCCGGATTGCAGATCAAAGGAAAGTCGGTCGACGACAGTGCGTGCACCGTCGGGTGTCGCAACCTGCGTCACCAGATCTCTTACCTGCAGAAGCGGAGAAGGCGTGTTCATATTTGTGCTCGCTGAGTGATGGAAGAGGGCGGCCGGAACCGCCCCTTATGCCTTATTCGAAAACGGAACGCGGGAAGTAGAACGATACGACCCAGTTCGGCTGATCGACGATTTCGCTGATGCGCAGATCACCGCAGGCCGAGCAGAGCATATAGGCGTCCACCGGGTTGAGGTTCTGCGTTTGGCAAAGAAGGTCGATCATATTGGAGAGGGCAGCTTTCGCGCCTTCCCATAGATCGGACCCGATACCGGTGGTGACTTCGTAACCCTTGGTATCGAGGTGCCGCGTCACTGGCCCCGGCGTGGTGAACCGGGGCATCCTCAGTGGCGTATCCTTGATGAGATCCAGCGTCAGAGTGACATTCATCGCGCTTTCGATGGCGGTGCCGCAGACTTCGCCGTCGCCCTGTGCCGCATGGGTATCACCAATGGAGAACAGAGCGCCTTCGACTTCGATCGGCAGATAAAGCGTGGTTCCGGCTGCAAGATCGCGAATGTCGAGATTGCCGCCGACGCGACGCGGCGGCACAACCGAATGCAGGCCCTTTTCCGCCGGTGCGACGCCGATGGTTCCGGCGAACGGCTTCAGCGGAACACGGGCATGTTCTCCGAAAAGTGCTGGCTCCAGCGTTGTCGGATTGTAGTTCCACAAGGCCAGCGCCGGTTCCTTGAAGTCTTCGGTGAGAAGACCGAAGCCCGGAATATTTGCCGTCCAGCCGAAACCCGAAGGCTCGAACTGGTGGATGGTGATTTTCAGAACATCGCCCGGCTTGGCGCCGTCGACGAAGATCGGGCCGGTAACCGGATTGACCTTGGAAAAGTCCATCGTCGACACATCGGCGACCGTGCTGCCGCGATGATAATGCCCCGCGCCGCTGTCCAGACATTCGAATTTCAGGGTCGAGCCGGGCGCAACCGTTTCAGCCGGCTGGAACGAGTTGTCCCAGCCGAAATGATGATGCCGACCATGAATGGTGTAATGGCAATTATTGCACATCTTTTGCGTAAACCTCGTCGTAATTGACCGGGATGTGGACAGGATCGACGAAGATCGCGTCGGGACCGCCCAGACGTTCGGAGCGAACCGAGAAGCGCTCCTCGTTGAAGATCGGCGCCCATGGCGCGTCGTCCATGATCTTCAGATAGATATCGCGCCACATGGCTTCGCGCTCTTCCTTGCGGGCCGGGTCAACGATGGCGTCCGCTTCCTGCGCTTTCTTGTCCAGCTCTGCATTGCAGTACCACGACCAGTTCCAGCCGCCCTGTACCGCACCGCTGCAACCCAGGATCGGGCCGTAGAAGTTGGACGGATCGGGGAAGTCGGCAATCCAGCCCATGCCGCCGGACCAGACCATGGGCGCACCGTCAGGCTCACCGCCAGCTGCGATGACATTGGCCTGCGCCAGCGACTTGATCGAGGCCTTGATGCCGATAGCGGCCAGATCCTGCTGGATGGCCTGCGCAATGCGCGGCTGCGGATCGGTATTGGCGACGAACAGCTCGGTTTCGAAACCATCGGCCACACCGGCTTCGGCAAGCAGCGCCTTTGCCTTTTCAGGGTCGTAAGCATAGCCCTTATAGTCCTTGGCATAGCCCGGCATCGACGGCGGCAGCGGCTGATTGGCCGGAACAGCACGACCGTTGATGATACGGACGATGCGGTCCTTGTTGATGGCCATGTTGACGGCCTGACGCACCTTCACATTGTCGAAAGGCTTGATCTTGACGTTCATGGTCACATAGCCAGTGTGCAGCTGACCGCCCTGAATGATCAGGTCCTTGAACTTCGGATCCTTGGTGACTTCGATGAACTTCGCAGGCGGAATGCCGTCACCCGGAATGTCGACTTCGCCGTTCTGCAAACGCAAAAGGGCAACAACCGGTTCCTGACCGACCTCGAAGGTGATCTGGTCGAGCTTCGGCAGCGACGGATTGTAATAATCCTTGAAACGCTCGAAAACGATGCGCTGGCCGAGCGTCCATTCGGTCATCTTGAAAGCGCCGGAACCGACCGGATGCTTGCCGAAATCTGCGCCGTATTTCTCGACTTCTTCCTTGGGCACAATATGGGCGAAATTCAGCGCCAGCACATGCAGGAAGGTCGCGTCCGGACGGCTCAGTTCGAACTTGATGGTGTAGGGATCAACCACGGTGATGCCGGAAAGCGCCTCGGCCTTGCCTGCTGATGCATCCTCAAAGCCGACGATGGAGCCGAAGAAGCCAGCGCCGGGGCTCTGGGTCTTTGGATTGACGACGCGTTCGATGGAATATTTGACGTCATCGGCGTTCAGTTCGCGACCGTTGTGGAACTTCACGCCCTTCCGCAGTTTGAAGGTGAAGGTCTTGCCGTCGTCGGAGATCGTGTAATCTTCCGCAATTTCTTTGCGCAGATTGGTAGTGCCCGGCTCGTAGTCCATCAGGCCGTCGAACAGCGACTTGATCATCGACCAGTTCTGCCAGTCGTAGCCGATGGCAGGATCGAGCGTCGAGACGTCATCCTTATAGGTGACGATCATCGAGCCGCCCTGTTTGATGTCGGCGGCCTGCGCGCCGAACGAGATGGCGAGGCCGAGCGCCAGCGCCGATATGTCGGATAGAAAAGTCTTTTTCATTGGTGTCCCTTTCTCTGGAGTCTTTTGGTTTCACCGCAGCTTGATGCGCGGATCGATCAGTGGAGTGATGAGGTCGGCGATGAGATTGCCGAGAACAATGGCGAAAGCGGAGACGATCGTGACGCCCATGATGATGGGAATGTCGACGCGCTGGATCGCCTGCCAGGCAAGCTGACCGATGCCGGGCCAGCCGAACACGCTTTCAACGACGACGATGCCTGACATGAACAGGCCGATGTCGATGCCGATCATGGCGATGATCGGCAGGATGGCGTTGGGCATGGCGTGACGCAGCAGGATTTTCCAGCGTGCCAGCCCCTTGGCGCGGGCGGTGCGGATATAATCCTGACGGAGAACATCGAGCAGCGAGGAGCGCATCATGCGCGAATACCAGCCTGCGCCCAGAAGGCCGAGCGTCAGGGAAGGCAGAACGAGATGCATGAACGTTCCGTAGCCGCCAATCGGGAACCAGCCGAGCTTAACCGCAAACACGTAGAGCATCAGAATGCCGATGACGAATTGCGGGGCCGAAACGCCGACGAATGAAAAGATCATCAAGGCATTATCGGTGCGGGTGCCGCGCCGGGTGGCCGCAATGACGCCCATGGTGAGACCGATGGCGAGTTCCGAGAAGATTGCTCCGGCCATCAGCAGCAGGCTGGCTGGCAGACGCGACCAGATCAGCGCTGCCACTTCGGTTTTCTGAAGATAGGAGCGTCCGAGATCGCCCTGAACGAGCCCCTTCAGATAGCGCAGATATTGCTCATAGAAAGGCAGGTTGAGGCCAAGCTGTTCGCGAATATTCTCGACCGTCTGTGCTGTCGCGCTACGCCCGGCAATCTGGCGCGCCGGATCGGCTGGCACCAGATAGAGCAGGATGAAGGTCACGAAGCTGATGCCGATCAGGATCATCATAGTCTGGATGAGGCGGCGGGCGATATAGGCGAGCATCAGTGGTGTCCCTGCTGGGTTGGGTCGAGCACATCGCGCAAGGCATCACCGACGAGGTTGAAGGCGAGCGCCAGCAACAGGATTGCCGCGCCCGGAATGAAGACGAGCCAGGGTGCGCTCGTGAAATAAGTCTGGTTTTCGAAGATGATATTGCCCCAGGAGGCCGTCGGCGGTTGCACGCCGATGCCGAGGAAGGACAGCGTCGCCTCCAGAAGAACGGTGGTGGCGATACCGAGCGTGGCCCAGACAATCATCGTGGAAAAGAGATGCGGCAGGATATGCTTCAGGATAATGCGGGGCGCACCCGCACCCATCGCGCGCTCGGCCTCGATGAAATCGCGTTCCGAGAGAGACCGGGTTTCCGTATAGAGCACGCGTGCAATCTGGACCCAGTTGACCATGGCGATCACCATCGCGACGATCCAGAGGCTCGGCTTGAAGATTGCGGCGAGCACAATAGCCAGCAGCAAAGCGGGGAAGGCCATCATCAGATCAGTAAACCGCATCAGCACGGTTTCCACCCAGCCACGGAAATATCCGGCGCAAATGCCGACAGTCGAGCCGATAAGCACCGCGATACCATTGGCCACCACGCCGATGATCAGCGAGGTCTGCGCACCATAGATCAGGCGGGAGAACAGATCGCGCCCGACGAGATCGGTGCCGAACCAGAATTTCAGGTTGGGCGCGAGCGGCGCGCCTTCCAGCGTCAGGCCGTCGAAGAACTGTTCGTTGGGATCGAAGGGAACGACCCACGGCGCGAAGAGCGCGGCTGCGACAGTGATAACGATGACCACAAGGCCGAAAGCGGCCAATGGTCGGCGGATGATGCGGCCAAGAACGCCGCGTTCGGCTTTTTTCTGGCCGACCGGAAGAGTGTCAAGCGCGCTCACGATCGTTCCCTGTCTGCTTTTCGTTCAGAAAGCGTCGGGCAAAGGCCTCGACACTGATGCGCTCCGCCATCGCGGCAAGGCGCAGTTTCTGATAGGCCTGTCTGGCGGAAATATTGTCGGCGAACATCAGGATCGCGGTTGCCTGCGCAATGGCTTCGCGCCCCGCAAGGCTTTCGCGCAGTTCGCCGATTTCGGTTGCCAGCGCATGGCGGCGCTGGAAATTGTGCATGGCGATGACCAGAGCGCTGTAAACGCCCGCATTGCCGATTGGCTTCAAAAGCTGCGCATCCGCGCCCTGATTGAGCGCCCAGCCGATCCGGCCCGGCGCTTCCGAGCCGATCAGGGCGACTGTGGGCACGGGGGCCTGTTGCGGCGGCCACGGAAACTGCTCGTCATATCCCATATCGACATCGAAGAAGACGACGTTGAACCGGGAAATGTCGGCGTGTTCAGGCAGGTCCGGCCAGCATTCAACGGCGTCCACGCCGATGCGGCGCAACTGCTGCACAATCGCATCGACATTGGTGTGGCGGCGATGGACGATCAGCGCGGTCCAGTTTTCGAATGCGCCCCAACTGGCGACGGTGAAGGCTTGGTCTGTCATAGTCATTTGACGAGCCTCAGAAAGCCGGGCTGCTGGCCCGGATTGGCGGATGTTTGAAGATGCGTTCGCGCCATGAACGGGTCTGGCTGAATGGCGACCTCGGCTTCATGCACGATTTCAAAGCTGCAATCTTGTCTGGCCCGTCCGATATGGGCGGGCAGGGCGATATGGTTTGTCCGCGGTTCGACCAGCACATCGCCGAGCGGCGTGCTGGTGGTATGCGTCTGAACTGCGGCAAGCACTTTCTCGACATCGTCGGTACCGGCCCGCTCGATACCGGCGGCGATCATAAGGACGCTGGAATAGGCCTGAGCAAAGATAGCCGAAAGGCTGCCGTCAAAGCCATTGCTTCTGACGGCTTCCAGAAAGGCGCGATTGGTTTCGCCCGGCAGCGTGCGGAAATAGCAGCTTACGCTGTAATTGCCCTCGGCGGCATCACCGACATGCTCGAGCTCGCTTTCATAGAGATTGCAGCTCAGAACAGGCCTGACATCGGTGCGGAAATCGCTGTTTCGGCGGCCCAGTTCCGCATAGGCCCGCAGGAACGTATAGGACGATTCACCGATCAGATTGTTGAGGATGAAGTCGGGCTTCTTGCTTTCGATTTCCCGGATGAGATGGTCTATATCCGTGTCGCCGATGGCAATGGCGCGCTCGCCGAGAACTTCGCCGCCAGCCGCATTCAGCATTTCGCGGGCGAGGCGATTGGTTTCCCAGCCCCAGATATAGTTCGAACCGAGCAATATGGCGCGATTGCCGAAACGGGGCACAATGAAGTCGATCAGCGGTACAAGATGCTGGTTGGCGCAGGCCGCCGCATATACGACGCGATCGCTGGCTTCAAAACCTTCATAGACACACGGATACCAGAGCAGCGCGTCGCGCTTTTCGACAACGGGAATGACTTCCTTGCGGCTCCAGGATGTGGTGCAGCCGACGATGTGTTTCACGCCCTGTTGCGAAATCAGTTCTTCGCTCAGCGGCGCGTAACGGTCGGGGTTGCCGCTCGGGTCGGCAATGAGCGGAACAAGATTGAACGGAAGTTCACGGTCATTGACGGCCTTGATCGCAGCCATAGCTCCGCAATAGCCCTCGTAGCCCAGTTTCTGATAGGGACCGGAGTGCGAAAACAGGACGCCGACAGGAATGTCTTTTTTGTTGCTTTGAGACATGCGAAAAGCCAAACACAAAAACCCCTCCGGAATTTTTAGATTCCGAGAAGGGCCCAAATGCCAAATAAGAATTTAGCCCGGAAATTACTGAATTTCGGGCATTTCCGTCAAGCTATTTCTTTTTGCTGTTATTTTGAGCAACATTATTGTTTTTTATGCAAATGCATATGAAGGAATATTGTTTCCCGCGGTTCCATCCGCCCGGTTCTCAGGCAAGGCTCTCACACACGCAGTTTTGCCTTGTTCGACGGGGGTGAACCGCGATAAGCCGCTGACAGATAAATAGCACCGTTTGACGGGACACATACCATGACGACGCAGACCACCAGCCACGGCCTCAATGACCTTTCCTCACTTGTTCAACAGCTTTCGGACAAGGTGGAGCCGGATCTGATCGAGATCCGCCGTGACATTCACGCCCACCCCGAAACCGGCTTCGATGTGGAGCGAACGGCTGGCGTGGTGGCGCGCGAGCTGGATCGTCTCGGCATCGAGCATCAGACCGGCATTGGCCGCACCGGTGTTGTGGGGCTGATCAAGGGCGGGCGTCCGGGGCCGACGCTGGTTATCCGTGCCGACATGGATGCGCTGCCCATTGAGGAGCAGACCGGCCTGCCTTTTGCCAGCACCCATCAGGGCAAGATGCACGCCTGCGGTCACGATCTCCACACGGCGACGCTGATCGGTATTGGCAGCGTGCTCAAGGAAATCGCCCCGCGCCTGAGCGGCAATGTGAAGCTGATGTTCCAGCCAGCCGAGGAAACGCTGGAAAGCGGCGCCCGCGCCATGATCGCGGACGGCATTCTGGACGGTGTCGACTACGCGCTCGGCTTTCATAACCAGCCTGAAGAACCGACCGGCACTTTCACCTTCGTGGAAGGCGTGGCCAATGGTTCGTCGGACGAATTTGACATCACCGTTCATGCGGCTTCCGGCCATGCGGCCCGCCCGCATCAGGCCGTCGATCCGATTGTCGCGACGGCGCAGCTCATCAACCAGTTGCAGACAGTCGTATCGCGCGAGGTCGACCCGATGCATACGGCTGTGCTGACCATCGGTTCGATCCATGGTGGCCACACCCACAACATCATCCCGGATGCGGTGACGCTGATGGGCACTGTCCGTTGTCAGGATGCTGCAACGCGCGATGTGGTTGAGGCTGCGGTGCGCCGCATCTGTGCGGGGCTTGAAGCGTCCATGCGGGTGCGCTGCGAAATCAATTATGTACGCGGTGTGCCGTCAATGGTGTCCGATCCCTATCTGATCGAGACAACGGGTGCTGCCATTCGCGAACATTATGGCGACGTTTATTTCAAGCGCGGCGGCAGTCTCGGCTCGGAAGACTTTGCTCTGGTGGCCGAGAAGGTGCCATCGTTCCAGCTGGGCGTCGGTGCGTCGCAGGAAGGCCGTAACGACAAGCTGCACAATTCCGATTACCAGCCGGACGAACGCTCGATTGCAAATGGTGTCGTTGCGTTGTCGCTGGCGGCGCTCCGCATTCTTTCCTGATATAAAAAAGGCGGCTGAAAAGCCGCCTTTTTCTTTTGAACCTAGAGCATTTCCAGCAAAAGTGCGTAGCGGTTTTGCGTAGGATAATGCGTAAAAACAAATAGATAGAGCGGTTCCACGATTCCGTTTTAACCGGAACCGCTCTAGACGCGAACTTACGCGCAGAGATATTTGCTCGACAATGCGTGGATGTGGTCGGTGCCGATGCCGCAGCAACCGCCGATAATGCCTGCGCCATTCTTCACCCAGCGCTGCGCCCAGACGCCATAGGCCTCCGGATCGAGATCGGCGCGCACTTCCGTCACGGTTGCATTGGCTTCCTCGTCGCCCTGCTGCGACGGGAAGGCGTTGGCATAAACGCCGACCGGAATATCTTTGCCGAGTTCATCGAAAACTTTTTTCGCAGCCAGAATGGCGGCGTCCATGACTTCCGGCATGGCGCAATTGAACAGCAGCGCTTCTGCGCCGATTTCCGCGGCCAGACGCGCACCTTCGGCAACGGTTTCGCCCGAACGAAGCTGGGCCTCGCCCATATCTTCCGGCGCAACATCGTCGCGCAGCGTATAGGAAACCCATAGCGGCTTGCCGGTGCTGCGGGTGGCCTCATGGGCAGCCTTCACTTCGGCGAGGCTGCTCTGGGTTTCGGCAAGCCAAAGATCAACCGATGGCGCAAGACCGTCAACCAGAACGCCGAGCAATTCACCCGCACGGGCCGGATCGAACAGGTCCGGCTGGTAAGAGCCGAAGACCGGCGGCAACGAACCGGCAACCTTCACGTCGCGGTCGGACGCATCGGCGGCTTCGCGGGCAATGGTGCCGGAAAGGGCTGCGAGCTTGTGACCATCCGCGGCAAAGCGCTCTTCGCCGATATGGAATGGCACGACCGCATAGCTGTTGGTGGTGATGACATCAGCGCCAGCGGCAATATAGCCGTCATGCACTTCGCGCACGAATTGCGGGCCTTCCATCAGGGCAAGCGCCGACCATTCCGGCTGGCGGAACGGTGCGCCGACGCGCTCCAGTTCGCGGCCCATGCCGCCGTCGAGAATGATTGCCCCGGTGCGCGCGTTGTTGGTCATGAGGTCTTGTCCTTTCAGATATTGTCCTGTGCCGTGCTGGCGCGTGCGGCAATGATGCCGTCGAGCCAGCCGGGTTCCATTTGCGGAACAGAAGCCAGAAGTTTGGCCGTATAGTCGTCGAAGGGCGGCGTCAGCACGCTGGCCTTT
Organism: Ochrobactrum sp. RH2CCR150; assembly: GCA_014138095.1. Taxonomy (GTDB): domain Bacteria; phylum Pseudomonadota; class Alphaproteobacteria; order Rhizobiales; family Rhizobiaceae; genus Brucella; species Brucella gambitense. The sequence continues at coordinate 117,997 of JACGXE010000012.1, read as the reverse complement.
GGGCCATAGCGTACCACCCGCCCGCGATGCATGACCGCGATACTGTCGGCGATGGCGCGCACGATGGCCAGATCGTGCGTCACAAAGAGATAGGATGTCCCGGTCTCGTTTTGCACCCTGCGCAGGAGATCGAGAATACCTTCGGCCACCAGCGGATCGAGCGCCGAAGTGGGTTCGTCGCAAAGCAGCAGCTTTGGCCGCGCGGCAAGCGCACGTGCAATGCAGACGCGCTGTTTCTGGCCGCCGGAAAGTTCAGCCGGATAGCGCTCCAGAACGGTCTGCGGCAGTTCAATGCGATCCATCAGTTCGGCCACGGCCTTGCGCCGGTCCGTACGGCCCATGCCGAAATAGAACTGCAATGGCCGTCCGACAATGTCGGCAATGGTGCGGCGGGGATTGAGCGCCAGATCGGGCAGCTGGCTGATCATCTGGATATTGCGCAGCGTTTCCTTCGACCGGCCTTCAAGGCGTGGTGACAGAAGGGCTCCGTCAAAGCGAATTTCACCGGCGGTCGGCGGCAGAAGCCCGCAAACCACGCGGGCCAGCGTCGATTTGCCGGAACCGGACTCGCCGACAATGGCGAGGGTGCGGCCCTTTTCCAGTTCAAGCGAAATGTCGCTCAGCACCGGATTGGCGGGATCATAGGCAGCGCTGATCTTGCTGACGGTCAGGAGCGGTTCGGCAGCTCGTGGCTTGCCTTCCACTTCCTTCTGGCGCACGGCAACAAGCTGGCGCGTATAGTCTTCGCGCGGGGCATCGAATATCTGGCGAACAGGCCCCTGTTCGACCATGCGACCATGACGCAGCACCATGATGTCGTCGGCGATCTGGGCGACGACCGCGAGGTCGTGCGAGATATAAAGCGCAGCGGTGCCGGTGGTCTCGATGGCCTTTTTGATCGCGATCAGCACTTCGATCTGGGTGGTCACGTCGAGCGCGGTGGTCGGTTCGTCGAAGACCACAAGATCGGGCTTCGGGCACAGCGCCATAGCCGTCATGGCGCGCTGCAACTGGCCGCCCGATACCTGGTGCGGATAACGTTCGCCGAAATGCTCCGGATCCGGCAGGCCGAGCATGGCAAAGAGTTCTATCGCGCGCTTTCTGGCTTCCGCGCGTTTCATCAAACCGTGCCAGACGGTGGCTTCAATAACCTGATCGATCAGGCGATGGGCGGGGTTGAAGGCAGCCGCTGCCGATTGCGCCACATAGGCGACATGGCTGCCGCGCATCGCCTGCATGTCCTTGCGCGACAGCGACAGGATGTTGCTGCCATCAAGCGTCACTGTGCCGCCGGTAATCTGCAAGCCGCCGCGTGCATGCCCAAGGGCTGCAAGACCGATGGTCGATTTGCCCGCGCCGGATTCGCCGATGAGGCCAAGCACACGACCTTTGGCAAGGGTCAGGTCAACCTTGTCGACGACAATGCCGTCGTCGGAGCGGATTTCCAGACCGGTGATTTTCAGCAAGGGTTCAGCCCCAGTCTCAACCATTATCCTGAGCACCTCGCTTCAGGCTCGATGTGCGCTGCAAGACCCAATCGACAACGAAATTGACGCTGATCGCCAGAGCCGCAATGGTGCCGCCGGGAATAAGCGCGGCAAAGACGCCGAACATCAGCCCGTCCTTGTTGTCTTTCACCAGACTGCCCCAGTCTGCCACTGGCGGCTGTACGCCAAGACCCAGGAAAGACAGGGTGGAGAGAAACAGGATTGCAAAGACGAAGCGCAGCCCGAATTCGGCCAGCAGCGGCGACAACGCGTTGGGCAGGATTTCGTTGAAGATAATCCAGCCTTTGCTTTCGCCACGCAGGCGGGCGATTTCAACATAGTCCAGCACCACCACATCGGAAGCGATGGCGCGGCTGACACGGAAAACGCGGGTCGCTTCCAGCACGGCCATGACGGCGATGAGCACGAACACGCTTTTCGGCAGAACGGCGAGCACAACCAGCGCGAAGATCAGCGTCGGGATGGCCATCAGAAGATCGTTGGTGCGCGACAGAAGCTGGTCTGGCCAGCCCTTGGAGAGCGCAGCAAGAAAGCCAAGCGGCACGCCAATTGCAAAAGCGGCGATGGTGGATGCAGCGGCAATCGACAGCGTCAGCCGTGTGCCCCAGATAACGCGGGACAGAAGATCGCGACCGATATTGTCCGTGCCGAGCAGAGCTTGCGGTGAGGGACCTTGCCAGACAGCGCCCACCACTTCCGAAATCGGATGTGGCGCCAGAAAATCTGCGAAAATGGCGACGAACAGGAAGAAGGCGATGCCACCGAAACCGATGATCGCCAGCAGGGCTGAAGATTGCTTGCGCTTTTTCATCGCGGGTGCCTCAGCCGTGGATTGGTCAGGATCACGATAACATCGGCGATGATGTTGAGGCCGATATAGACGGCGGCAAAGATCAGACCGCAGGCCTGCACCACTGGCACGTCACGCTTGGCGACGTGATCGACCATATATTGCCCCATGCCGGGATAAACGAAGATCACCTCGACCACCACGACACCGACCACCAGATAAGCGAGGTTCAGCGCAATGACATTGATGACCGGCGACAGCGCGTTGGGCAAGGCGTGTTTCAAAAGGATGCGCCAGCGCGGCAGGCCTTTCAGCTGTGCAGTCTCGATATAGGGCGACGACATCACCGAAAGCAGCGAGGCGCGCGTCATCCTTACCATATGGCCGGTGACGGCAATCACCAGCGTCATGCAGGGCAGGGCCACAGCCGTCAGGCGCTGCCAGCCGCTCATCGACGACGTGACGAGCGCGCTCGATGGCAGCAGGCCGAGCGAAATCGCCAGATAGGCGATCAGGATATAGGCCACGAAAAATTCCGGCAGCGATATGGTGGCAAGCGTTGCCACGGCTATGCCCCGGTCGATAACCGTACCGGCATAAAGAACGGAAATGATACCGAGCAGAAGCGCCAGCGGTATCGCGAACAACGCCGACATGGCGGCAAGATAGAGCGTGTTCGACAGGCGCGGCGCGATGCTTTTGGCGATGTCCTGCCGGTTGGAATAGCTGCGGCCAAGATCGCCTTGCACGGCATTGACCAGCCATTCGGAATAGCGCTGGATTGCCGGTCGCTCGAGGCCCAGTTCCTTGCGGATGCTTTCGACGGCTTGGGGGGTGGCCTGCTGGCCGAGCATCGCGGTTGCCACGTCGCCGGGCAGGATTTGTGTGCCTGCAAAAATGACCACTGATATCGCCCAGAGCAACACGATGCCAAGCAGAATGCGTCGCACGATCAGCCTGAGAAGCGAGTTGCTGCGCAGAAAACCACCGGAACGTTTGCGTGAGGAAGGCCTATAGGCTCCCGCGACGGCGGCTTGCGCGTCGAAATCGGGTCGCTCTGTCGGCATGTCTGTCATTCGTGGCTCAGTGTTGGGGCGTCGATCTGTCCCGGAGAAAACCTTGCGGCAAAAGGGTTGCCCGGTTCGGGACCTGCAACGTGTTAATGGTTCACCGCGCCGCTGCCAAGCCCTGTTTGGACCTCACATCGATTTTCTATAAGTTTGCTTCCGGTTCGGAATGTATCTCAAGGACAAGCAGGGAGATAAAAAGCAAAAATCCCGGACGAAGCCAGGATTTTGATAGAGCCTGCTGGAAACTGGAGCGGGCGAAGGGATTCGAACCCTCGACCCCAACCTTGGCAAGGTTGTGCTCTACCCCTGAGCTACACCCGCTCGCGCCAGTTTCGACCTGAAAACGTTTCCGAAGGAAGTCGTTTCCGTCAGGCAGGCGGTATATGAACCAACGCATTGCAGATTGCAACAGGCAAAACGAGCCTTTCGATGGAAAATTTTTCATCGCTGTGGATGAATGAAATCATGCCCCCACACGACCGGCGCTGAGGCGTGAAAAGCTGATTACCGATGCAAACAGCGCAAAGCCCGAAGCGATGAACAGAATATAGGGCGTGCCTTCCACACCCCATTGCGACAGCAGGAAAGCCACGAAGGCTGCACCCAGCGACTGGCCGAGCAGGCGGGCGGTGCCGAGCATACCGCTTGCAGCGCCAGAACGGGCACGCGGTGTCGAGGTGATCATCATGCGGTTATTCGGCGCCTGAAACAGGCCGAAGCCGATGCCGCAAATGGCCATGCGCCAGCAAATATCGCCAATCGTTGGATGGGCGGGCAACATGCCGACCAGTGCCAGCCCGGCGGCAAAGGTGATGAGGCCGAGCAGGCCCAGAATCGCCGGGGAATGTTTATCCGAAAGCTTGCCGGACAAAGGCGCAACCAATGCCAGCGCAATCGGCCATGGCATCATGAGAAAGCCGACCTCGATCGGCTTGAAACCAAACACGGTCTGAAACAGGAATGGCAGCGAGATGAAGGCCATCATCTGCGCCAGAAACGACATGATCGATGTGCAGATCGAGAGTGTGAACACCGGAATGCGCAGCAGATCGAGTGGCAAGAGCGGATCTGAGGTGCGCAGCGAACGGCGTGTCAAAAGGATGCCTGCCACGAGACAGGCCACAGCCTGAAGCACGACGACGGTTTTGCTGATTTCGTTACCCGCGCTGTCGATGGTCGTGATCAGAAGGCCGATGGTCAAAGCGCTGAGGACGGCGCTGACGACATCGAACTTGCGCGCTGAGCGCTCGTTTTCCGGCAGGGTCCGGATGCCCATCGCAACCGCTGCAATGCCGAGCGGAATATTGATGACGAAGAGCCAGGGCCAGGTCAGCGAGGACAGGATGACGCCCGCAAGCGTTGGTCCAATGGTCGAGGAAACCGCGACAAAGAGAGCATTGAGGCCGATAGCCGTGCCGAATTTCGCTTGCGGAACTGTATAGCGTAACAGCGCAGTGTTGACGCTCATAAGCCCTGCTGCGCCCAATCCCTGCACGATACGCGCAAGGGTCAGCGTTTCGAGCGAGCGCGCGAAGACGCAAGCCACCGATGCGACCGTAAACAGTGCAACGCCCGCCAGATAGATGCGGCGATAGCCATAGATTTCGCCAAGCGCTGCCAGCGGCAACAGGCTGATGACGATGGCGAGCTGGTAGCCGTTGACGATCCAGATCGAGGCGGCGGGACCGGCGGAAAAATCGGCGGCGATTGTCGGCAAGGCGACATTGGCAATGGTGCCGTCGATGACGGCAAGCGTCAAGCCGACCATCAAGGTAGCCCATGCCCAATAGATTCTCGGCTTGGGCAATCCGTCCGGTGCGACGGACGTGCCTTGCTTGATGACGGTTTCGTGCTTCATGTCATTGACCAGTCTAAGGGATGGCAGCAACCTTAACCCGATTGGGAAGGTGAGCAAGCTATCTAACTCAAAATTGCCCGCCGAACACCGTTTTTGCCCGATAAATTGATCGGGTAACGCTATTGTGTGCCGTTTGCGGGCGAAACAGGCAGGTTCATCACCCGCGCATAGTGGCGGGGGTTGAAACTGAGATAGAGCGGGCAGATCGCCGCGACCAGTACAAGATGCATGATCCAGCCCGCAGCAAAGCCGCCGGTGATGTTGTGGAGCAGTGCAGTTGCGACAGGCCCAAGTGCTGCAATCAGAAAACCGCCGCCCTGCATCATGGCGGCCAGAGCACCTGCTTCATCCGGTTTCGGCAAATGGTCCAGCGAGGTGATCATCGCAAGCGCGAAACTGCCGCCGAGACCAGCGCCGCAGATCGCCGACCACAGAACGGGCGAGATATCGGGCGCGAAGGCAAGCGCGGCGAAGCCGACGGCCTGCATCAACAGGCTGAAAAACAGCCATGGGCGACGGTCGACGCTGCGTCTTGCGAGCATGGGCAGCGCAAAGGCGCTCAACGCCTGCGCAATCGCCATGGTGGCGACAAGGCTGCCCGTCGCCGAGGCCTCAAGCCCCAGGGTTTGATAATAAGGCGCAAGCCATGCGACCATGGAGGAATAACCAGCATTCACAAGGCCGAATGCGGCCATCAGCGCCCATGTGCGCGGACGCCGCAGCAGTGTGGCTGTGATGCCCGACTTTCGGCTTGATGCTTTCGCTTTGCTTGGGCGGTCTTTCAGGATCGCTACGGCTGCGACCAGCGCGAGTACGGCGGGAATGGCCAGCAAAGAGAGCGCATAGCGCCAGTTATGGGCCGCACCGGCAAACCATGGCGCCAGTCGCGCGCCGAGCGCGCCGCCGCCCATGATCGTTGCGGAATAAAGTCCAGTGATCGTGGCGATGGACGACGGAAATCTGGCCTTGATGAGGCCGGGCATCAGCGCCTGTATCATGGCAACGCCAGCGCCGCAGAGAACAGCCGTGATAATCAGCGACAGGCCGTCCGGCACGATACCGCGCAGCGCCGATCCGGCTGCAAGGATTGCAAGTGCTGCAAACATGCTGCGGCGTGTGCCGAAAAGCGACTGGATGCGCGGGGCGACGAAAGCACCAAGCCCCATCAGCAGCATGGGCAGAAAGGTCAGCAGCGAAAGCGCACCGAAACCCATGCCGGTATCGGCGGCAATATCTGACAGAACCGGCCCCGGTCCCGTCAGGAAAGGCCGCAAATTGAGGCCGATCAGAGCGACGAGCGCGACAAGAGCAATGGGTGCGGTCTGGTTGCCGCCGGTGCTGGCATGGTTGTTCTGCATGATGAGACTTTATTGTGTGCCGCTGCGATCCTGCCATGAGCGAAGGAGGCGCTCGCCTTCTTCCGATGGGCAATGTTCAAAGCGGATACCGGTCTGCGCGCTGACGGGCTTGGCCAGTTCGGCGGCGATTTTGGCGGTGGAAAGGCCATAGGGTTCGGCCTGCTCGTTGGAATTGGCAAACAGGATCTTGTCGACGCCCGCCATGCGCATGGCCGCGAAGCACATGGGGCAGGGCTGGCCGCTGGCATAGACGGCGCAACCGTCAAGACGCGGCGATTGCAGGGCCTTGCCTGCCGCGCGCAGCGCCAGCAATTCGGCATGGGCGGTCGGGTCGCATTCGGCCTGCATGCGGTTGACGCCGGTGGCAATGACGTCTCCGTCCTTGACCACCACAGCGCCGAACGGACGCCCGCCCTGTTCGATATTGTTGAAGGCAAGCGCTATGGCCTGATCGAGAAAGGCGCGGTCGGTGCTCATTTCGCGCCTGCCTTTTCAAGAAGGGCGACCATTGGCGCAAAGCCGCGCTGGCGCGCATGCTGCAATGACGTCACGCCGTCCTTGTCGGCAAGGTTTACATCGGCACCGGCATCGATCAACTGCCTGACGATTTCGACATGGCGTTCGCCGCCATCGCCCAGAATGACGGCTTCCAGCAAGGCGGTCCAGTGAAGCTTGTTGACGTGATCGACATTCACGCCTGCCGCGATCAGCGTGCGCACCGTCTCGACATGGCCGCGCTCGGAAGCCGGGATCAGCGCCGTTCCGCCGTAACGGTTGGTGCTTTTCAGGTCGGCACCGTGCGCCAGCGTCAGTTTCAGGATTTCGAGATGGCCGCGCGCACCTGCATAAAGATAGGGGCTGTCATTGATCGCGTCCTTGGCATTCACATTCGCGCCCGCCTCGATCAAAGCGCGAGCGACGTCGATCTGATTGGCGTGGGTCGCGGCGAGCAGGGCCGTTTCGCCATTTTTGCCACGCGCTTCAAGATCGGCTCCGGCCTTGATGGCGGCATTCACGGCGGCGAGGTTGCCGCTGCTGGCTGCTTCGATAAGGCCGGTTTCGGTTTGTGCGATGGCCTGATGGCCGGGCAAGGTGGGTTCGCTCATGACAATCGCTCCTGCAATCAATGCCAAGGCACTTAAGCTGAATAGTGTTCGGCGCATTTGCGGCCCTCCTTGGTTGATCGTTTTCATACAGCCTGGCAGTTATATTTGAAAATTAAATGTTGAACTGATATTCAGTGGATTTATGAATACTATGTTCAATCTCGATTTGATGCGGGCCTTCGTCACCGTTGTCGACAGCCGGAGCTTCACGGTTGCAGCGCAGCAATTGCATTCGACGCAATCGACCATCAGCCAGAAAATATTGCGGCTGGAAGAGGCCGCGGGACAGGCCTTGCTGGAGCGGGCGCGGCGCGATGTGCGGCCCACCGATGCCGGGGAAAAGCTGCTTGGCTATGCGCGGCGCATGCTGCATCTGCATGATGAAGCCGCAGCCGCCATGACCGGTAGTGCGCTTGCGACGGTGTTTCGTCTGGGGCTGCCGGAAGATTTCGCGTCGCGGCTGGTCACACCTGCCTTGGCCGCTTTCATGCGGGAACATCCGAATATCAAACTGGAAGTGACGAGTGGTCTGAGCCGCGACTTGCAGAAAGGTTTTGAGACGGGTGATTTCGATCTCGTGATGGTCAAGCAAAAGCGTGGCGAGACGGTTGGCAAAATGCGCTGGCCGGAGCCTTTGACATGGCTTGAGAGTGCGGATTTTCCGGTGTCTTCGATGTCGCGACTTGAACCGCTGCCGCTGGTCGCCTTTCCGCCGAACGGGCTTTATCGCAGCGACATGATGGAGGCGCTCGACCGGATCGGCAGGCCGTGGCATGTGGTGTTCACCAGTTCCAGTCTCGTGAGCATTCAAAGCGCTGTGGCGGAGGGACTTGGCGTCAGCCTGTTGCCGATGCGCGTTATTTTGCCTGCCCATCGCGCCGTGCCGGAGCTTGCGGGCCTGCCTGCGGTCGAGCCGATGGAAATCGTGATCCGGCACATGGATCACGGCCCCGAACAGATCAGGCAACTGGCGGGGATACTGGCCGAAACCGTCGAAAACTGATGATCATCATTCGAAGCGGGATCGGAAACGATTCATCCTCCGGAATGATCCTTACTCTCTGTCTGCTTTTCCCAGAATGATAGGTCGTCAACAGACTTTCATCTTTTCAGAAAAGCCGCCGAAAATTGGATTGACCGATTTTGTATCCAGGATATAGTTTGAGAAAAGTTGGGAGGCTTTTCGATTGTCGGCTTATGAATGGCGTAGTCAGACCCGGTTGCTGGACGAAGTGGCAGAGGCGCTTCGGGAGCGAATCTATGCGGGCGTTTATGCGCCGGGCGCGATCCTCCGGCAGGAGCATATCGCCACCGAATTCGGCATCAGCCGCACGCCTTTGCGGGAAGCCTTGCGTGTTCTGGAACGTGACGGGCTGGTCATCCATCTGCCGGGCAGGGGGGTGCGTGTCGCCTCCGCCGATCTCACCCGCCTGATCGACGCCTATGCCGTGCGTGAAGTGCTCGACGGTGTCGCTGCGCGCTTTGCCGCCGAGCGGGCGAGTGATGCGGATATCGCCAGATTGCGTACCCATGTTGCGGGCCAGTCGGCAGTGGTCGATCCGTGGGATCCCAAAGCCTATACCCAGTCCAATGTCGATTTTCACATGGCGGTGATGAACACCGCAGGCAATGCCTCGCTGATCGCCTTTGTGCCGCTGTTGCGCATGACATCGCAGGTTTTCGCGCCGTCCTTTTCGCTGTCGGTAGACCGTGCGCGCGACGCCATCCGCGAACATGGCGCTATCGTTGAGGCCATTGCCGCGCGCGATGGTGAGCAGGCTGAGCGGCTGGCGCGGGCGCATATCCGCGCTACCACTGCAAGATTGGAGGCGGAACAGCCTCTTCGGGAGAATGAAGATGAAGCATGAGAACCAGACGGGAGGAGCTGGCTTGCTCCGTTATGGCAATTTCATCGCGGGTCAGTGGCACGATGCGGCTGGCGGCGAACATATCACCGTCAAGAACCCTTCCGATGGCAGCGATCTGGCGCTGATCGCGCGCGGCACCAAGGCCGATATCGATCAGGCTGTGGCGGCCGCCCGCAAGGCGCTTTCCGGCGACTGGGGCAAGCTGACCGCGACCGAGCGTGGCCGTGTGCTGCATCGCATTTCGGAAGAAGTGTTGAAGAACATCGATCTCCTGACCGATCTGGAATCGAAGGATGTTGGCAAGCCGGTCACTCAGGCTCGCGCCGATGTGGTGGCGCTGGCGCGTTATCTCGAATTTTACGGCGCATCCGCCGACAAGGTGCATGGTGACACGCTGCCCTATCAGAACGGTTTTACTGTTCTGTCGATCTATGAGCCGCATGGCGTCACGGGCCATATCATTCCGTGGAACTATCCGATGCAGATCCTGGGTCGCAGCCTTGGCGCAGCGCTTGCCATGGGCAATGCAGCTGTGGTCAAGCCTGCCGAAGAAGCCTGCCTGACCATTCTCGAATTTGCGCGTATTGCTGAAAAGGCTGGTCTGCCGGTCGGCGCGCTCAATGTCGTGACCGGGCTTGGCGCGGAAGCAGGTGCCGCGCTTTCCGAACATCCCGATGTTAACCACATCTCGTTCACGGGGTCGGTGCGCACGGGTGAAGCGGTACAGGCCGCAGCGGCAAAAAACACGGTGCCGGTTACGCTGGAACTTGGCGGAAAATCGCCGCAGATCGTTTTCGCCGATGCCGATCTCGACCGCGCTTTGCCGTTTCTGGTCAATGCGGGCATTCAGAATGCCGGTCAGACGTGCTCGGCTTCGTCGCGCATTCTCGTTGAGCGCAGCATTTATGAAGATGTCGTCGCACGCATGAGCGAACGCTACCGCGCGCTGAAAGTTGGCCCGGCCAGCGCCGATCCGTCGGTCGGTCCGGTCGTGTCGCAGCGCCAGAAGGCGATTGTCGAAAGCTATCTCGATCTGGCGAAGGAAAGCGGGCTGGCCATTGCCGCGCAAGGTGTGCTGACCGAGGATGCACCGGAAGGCGGGGCCTATGTGTTGCCGACGCTGATCCGCGACGTGCCTGCCGATCATCGTCTGGCGCAGGAGGAAATCTTTGGCCCGGTGCAGGTTATCCTGCCTTTCGACACGGAAGAAGAAGCCATCGCGATTGCCAATGGGACGTCATACGGCCTCGTCTGCGGCATCTGGACCAATGATGGCGGACGTCAGTTCCGCCTGGCGCATGCGGTCCATGCCGGTCAGGTCTTCATCAATAATTACGGCGCTGGCGGCGGCATCGAACTGCCGTTTGGCGGCGTGAAGAAATCCGGCCATGGCCGCGAAAAGGGTTTTGAGGCGCTTTACGGGTTTGCCTCGCTGAAGACGATTTCCGTGTATCACGGTTGAATTAGCATTTTCAGGGAAAGTGGGAACCGGTTTCCCGTTCGAAAATGCGCTGAAAATGGCGTTTGGGAGAAGCATAGTGTCGCTTGAAGGTAAGGTCGCGCTCATCACGGGAGCAGGTTCGGGGTTTGGCGAAGGCATGGCAAAGCGCTTTGCTGACGGCGGCGCAAAGGTCGTCATTGTTGACCGCGACAAGGCAGGCGCTGAGCGCGTCGCAGGCGAAATCGGCGATGCAGCGCTGGCCGTGGCTGCCGATATTTCCAAGGAAGCTGATGTCGATGCGGCAGTGGAAGCCGCTTTGTCGAAATTTGGCAAGGTCGATATTCTGATCAACAATGCCGGCATCGGTCACAAACCGCAAAATGCCGAACTGGTGGAGCCGGAAGAGTTCGATCGCATTCTCGGCGTCAATGTGCGCGGCGTCTATCTGATGACGCGCAAGCTCATTCCGCACATGAAAAAGAATGGGGAAGGCGTCATTCTAAATGTCGCTTCGACCGGTGCTGGTCGTCCGCGTCCGAACCTTGCCTGGTACAATGCCACCAAGGGCTGGGTTGTTTCGGTGACGAAGGCGCTCGCCATTGAACTCGCACCGTCGAAAATCCGCGTTGTGGCGCTGAACCCGGTTGCCGGTGAAACGCCGCTTCTCACCACATTCATGGGTGAGGACACCGAAGAAATTCGCAAGAAGTTCCGCGATTCCATCCCGATGGGCCGCCTGTTGAAACCTGATGATCTGGCTGAAGCGGCGGCTTTCCTTTGCTCGCCTGCTGCCTCTATGATTACCGGGGTTGCGCTCGACGTGGATGGCGGGCGTTCGATTTAAATCAAAAGGGATAAGGGGAGCCCATGGGTAACTTACTGAAAGCCGGGCTTATAACGGCTGCGATGCTGGCATCGATCAACGGTGCTTTTGCGAAAGACACGCTGGTGGTCGGCGAAGTGCTGGAGCCTCCGGGTCTGGACCCGACCGCCAATGCCGCCGCCGGTATCCGGCAGGTTACCTATGCCAACCTTTATGAAGGTCTTGTGCGCATTGTCGAAGACGGCACGGTGAAGCCGCTTCTGGCTGAAAGCTGGACCGTTTCCGACGACAAGAAGACCTATACGTTCAAGCTGCGTCAGGGCGTGAAGTTTCACGACGGCACGCCGTTCGACTGCTCGGTGGTCAAATTCTCCTACGAGCGCGCTGTCGCTCCGGATTCCACCAATGCGCAGAAGGGCCTGTTTGCGCCGATTGAAAGCACGCAATGTCCTGACCCGGCGACCGCCGTTGTCACGCTGAAGCGCCCGACCTCGAACTTCCTGTTCAATATGGGCTGGGGCGATGCGGTGATGGTCGCGCCGAATTCGGCTGGCGAAAACAAGACCAAGCCGGTTGGCACTGGTCCGTTCAAGTTCAAGCGCTGGGTGCAGGGCGACCGCGTCGAGCTGGAACGCAATGCGGACTATTGGGGTGAGCCAGCAAAGCTCTCCGCCGTCACATTCCGTTTCGTCAGCGATCCATCGGCTGCAGCCGCCGCCATCCTTGCGGGTGACATTGACGTATTCCCGATGTTCCAGGCCCCGGAGCTGATCAGCCGCTTCAAGAGCGACGACAAGTTGCAGGTTGAAGTTGGCGATACGGCAGGCAAGGTCATCCTGTCGCTGAACAATGCCAAGGCGCCTTTCGATAATGTGAAGGTGCGTCAGGCGCTGGCCCATGCCATCGACAGCAAGGCGCTGATCGAAGGCACTTATTCGGGCTTCGGCACGCCAATCGGTTCGCATTATTCGCCGGTCGATCCGGGCTATGTCGATCTCTCGCAGACCTATCCGTATGATCCGGCCAAGGCCAAGCAGCTTCTGGAAGAGGCGGGTGTACCGGCAGGCACATCGATCACCATCACGCTTCCGCCTCCGGCCTATGCGCGTCGCGGCGGCGAGATCATTGCGGCGATGCTGGCCGAGGTCGGCATTCAGGTCAATCTCGTGCCGATCGAGTTTGCACAGTGGCTGGATCAGGTGTTCAAGCGGTCGGATTTCGACGCGACGATCATCGCCCACACCGAAGCGCGCGATCTCGATATCTATGCCCGCGACAAGTACTACTTCAACTATAACAACCCGGATTATAAGGCGCTCTACAAGTCTTATGCCGAGGCTGGCAGCGACGAAGAACAGCTGGAACTCGTCAAGAAGTTGCAGGAAAAACTGGCCGCCGACGAACCGAATGTCTTCCTCTATGCGCTGCCGAAAATTGGCGTCTGGAATAAGAACGTCAAGGGTTTATGGAAAAACATGCCGATCCCGGCTGATGATCTGACCCAGGCTTACTGGGCCGAATAAAAATCTCCGCCCCCACGCTTCGGCAAAGGGGCGGCGAACAACAAGAATGGTTGTGCGCTCCATAAACATAAGGGGAGAGCGTGCGGCGAGTTGGAATGTGGAAAGCGGATATCCGTCTTTTCAAGGAGGTCGTTTTGCTGGCTTATATATCCGGGCGTTTGGTCTCGCTCTTGCTGACGACGCTTGCGGCTTCCGTCATCGTCTTTCTGCTGATGCAGGTTCTGCCGGGCGATCCGGCAGCGGTGATCCTCGGCATCAATGCGCAGCCTGAAACATTGGCTGCGCTCCACACCCAGCTCGGCCTCGACCAGCCGATCTGGTGGCGTTATCTCACATGGATCGGCGGTTTTCTCAAAGGCGATTTTGGCACGAGTTACACCTATTCCGTGCCGATCAGCGAACTGCTCGGTCCGCGCATCATGGTCACGCTGCCGTTGGCACTTTTGTCGATGGTTCTGTCGGTCGCGGTTGCCATTCCGGTCGGCGTCTATGCAGCGTCCAAGCGCGGCAAGACTGGTGATGTGCTGTCCATGGGCGTGGCGCAGGTTGGCGTGGCTATCCCGAATTTCTGGCTTGGCCTGCTGTTGATCCTGCTGTTCGCCTTGCAACTCGGCTGGTTTCCGGCTTCAGGCTTTGCGGGTTGGGAAGGCGGCTTCTGGAACGGTATCCGCTCGCTGTTCCTGCCAGCATTGGCGCTTGCGCTGCCGCTTGCCGCCATTCTGGCCCGTGTGACGCGATCTGCCGTCATTGAAACATTGGGTGAGGACTTCGTGCGGACCGCGCGCGCCAAGGGCCTGACACGCAAGGCGGCACTGTGGCGTCATGCGGTGCCTAATGCGCTGATCCCGGTCGTCACCATCATCGGCCTGCAATTCTCCTTTCTGCTGGCGGGAACCATCATCATCGAAAACGTCTTCAATCTGCCCGGCCTTGGAAGGCTGGTGTTTCAGGCCATCGCGCAGCGCGATCTCGTCACCGTGCAGTCGCTGGTGACGCTGCTTGCCGCTTCCGTGATCGCGGTCAATTTCATCGTTGACCTTGTCTATGGCTTCATCGATCCGCGCCTTTCGACGGGAGGCAGCCGATGAGCGACACGCAAATCCTGCCGAAGCCCGGCTTTTTCCGAACGGTGCTTTTGAGCCGCAGCCTGACCATCGGCACGCTCATCACGGTTATTCTCGTCGCGATGGCGCTCATCTCCTTTTTGTGGACGCCCTATTCGCCAACGGCCATGAATTTCCGCGACAAGTTGCAAGGGCCAAGCCTCAATCATCTGTTCGGCACGGATAATTTCGGTCGCGATGTGTTTTCCATGATCATGGTCGGCGCGCGCAATTCCATCGCCGTGTCGATCATCGCCGTGCTTGTCGGTGCGGGGATCGGCATTCCGCTGGGCGCTTTCGCGGCTGCACGCGGCGGCATGGTGGACGGTTTCGTCATGCGCATGACCGATCTGGCCTTCGCCTTTCCGGCGCTTCTGACGGCGGTGATCATCACGGCTGTTTTCGGTCCCGGTGCGGTCAATGCGATGATCGCCATCGGCATTTTCAACATTCCTGTGTTTGCGCGTGTCACGCGCGGCGCATCGCTGGGGCTTTGGAAGCGGGAATATGTGCAGGCAGCCCGTTGCGCAGGGCGTGGCGATGTGTCGATCACGCTTTTGCATGTGCTGCCCAATATCAACCATGTGCTGATCGTGCAGGCGACGATCCAGTTTGCGCTGGCTATCGTTGCCGAAGCGGGCCTTTCCTATGTCGGCCTTGGCACCCAGCCGCCGATGCCAAGCTGGGGCAAGATGCTCAACGACGCACAGACCTTTATTTACGACGCACCATGGCTCGCCATTTTCCCCGGCCTCGCCATCACATTCGCCGTGCTTGGCCTCAACATGCTGGGTGACGGCTTGCGCGATGTGCTCGACCCGCGCGTCAGGAGGCAAAGATGACAGCTCCATTGCCAAAAACGCCTCTTCTCGAAATGGACAATATGTCCGTCGAGTTGCCCTTCGGCGACCGTTCCGCAGATATTGTGTCCGGCATCACGCTGACGCTGAACCGTGGCGAACGCCTCGGTGTCGTGGGCGAATCCGGCAGCGGCAAGTCGATCACGGCGCTGGCCGCCATGGGCCTGCTGCCCGAGCGGATGCGCGTGCGCGGTGGCTTGCGTTTCGATGGCGAGGATCTGGCGAACAAGCCGGAAGCGGAACTCTGCAAGATGCGCGGACGCCGCATGGCGATGATCTTTCAGGAGCCGATGACGGCGCTCAATCCGGTCAAGTCCATCGGCGCGCAGATTGCCGAAGGCCGCCGTCTGCATTTGGGTGAAAGCCGCGCCGATGCGGAGCGTGAAGCGCGCCGCCTTCTGGATCGCGTGGGGCTACCTGCGCCACGCTTCAATCTCGATCTTTATCCGCACCAGCTTTCCGGCGGACAGCGCCAGCGCGTGATGATCGCCATGGCGATTGCCTGCGAGCCGGACCTGCTGATCGCCGATGAGCCGACAACGGCGCTTGATGTGACCGTGCAGGCGCAAATTCTTGATTTGATGGACGAGTTGATTGACGAAACCGGCACAGCCCTGATGCTGATTACCCACGATCTCGGCGTGGTTTCGGAAATGACCGACCGGATCGCCGTCATGTATGCGGGCCGCATTGTCGAGACCGGACGCACGGAAGCCGTCTTCCACCGCATGGCGCATCCTTATGCGCGCGGCTTGTTTGCAGCCTCGCCGCATGGGGCCGCATTGGTGCGCAGCCACGCCACGGGCAAGCGTCAGCGCCTTGCCGCCATTCCGGGTGTCGTGCCGGACCCGCTGGCGCGCCCGCCATATTGCACCTTTGCCGATCGTTGCGCCTTTGTGCAGGACGATTGCCGACAGGCAATACCGGGTCTCGATTTCATCGCCGAGAATGACGGTATCGTGCATCGCGCCGCCTGCCTGCATCCGCGCGAAGGCGAGGTGGTTTCATGAGCAAGACGATTTTGCAGGTGCGCGATGTGGTGCGCGAATATCAGCTTCCGCGCGCATCCTTTTTCTCGCGGACGAGCGCATTGCGGGTTCTGCATGGTGTAAATGTAGAGATCGAAGCAGGGCAAAGCCTTGGTATCGTCGGCGAAAGCGGTTCCGGCAAATCCACGCTGGCGCGTGCTGTTATGGGGCTGGAACGTCCGCAATCGGGTCAGATTCTCATCAACGGGCAGGATATCTATGCGCTGGATCGCGCGGGCCTGCGTGAAGCGCGCAAAGGCTTTCAGGCGATCTTTCAGGACCCTTACGGCTCGCTTGATCCGCGCCATACGGTCAAGCGCATCATTTCCGAGCCGATCGTGTCGCTGGAAAGCGGCACCAGCGCCAAGGACCGCGACGACCGCGTGGCGGAAGTGCTGGAAGCGGTTGGCCTGCCGAAAGCATCTGCGGAAAAATATCCGCATGAATTTTCCGGCGGGCAGCGCCAGCGCATTGCCATCGCGCGCGCCCTGATCACCAAACCGGCGCTGATCGTCGCCGACGAGCCGGTCTCCGCACTTGACGTTTCCATTCAGGCGCAGGTCTTGAACCTGATGATGGATTTGCAGGAAAAGTTCGGCCTTTCCTATCTTTTCATCAGCCACGACCTCGGCGTCGTGCGCGCGATTACCGACCGTGTTGCGGTGATCTATCGCGGCAATATTGTCGAGCAGGGGCCGACCAATGCGGTGTTCGACAATCCGCAGCATGACTATACGCGGGCGCTGGTCGACGCCGTGCCAAAGCCTTTCTCCGGTCGCCGCAAGCGAGCGCGGCGATCCGATTCCACACTGAAATTGCCTGAGTGATTTGAGGAAATATCCAATGTCGAATCTTGCCGATTTGTCAGCCGTCGAACTCGTGGCCGCCTATCAGGCGAAGTCGCTTTCGCCGGTCGAGGTCACCGAAGCTGTCATCACGCGCATCGAAGCCTATGAGCCGAAGCTGAATGCGCTTTGGGCTTACGATCCGGATGCGGCGCGGGCGGCGGCCAAGGCCTCGGAAGTGCGCTGGTCGAAGGGTGAACCTGCGGGTCCCATCGATGGTGTGCCGCTGACGATCAAGGAAAATATCGCGACCGAGGGAACGGCAGTTCCACTTGGCTGCGCGGCGCTGCCGCTGAAGCCCGTTGCCGCTGACGCACCGCCTGCGGCACGCACGCGCGAGGCTGGCGGCGTGCTGCTCGCCAAGACGACCATGCCCGACCTCGGCATGTTGTCGTCGGGGCTGTCGAGCTTCCATAAGCTTGCCCGCAACCCGTGGGATTTGAACACCAATCCGGGCGGTTCGAGCGCCGGTGCGGGCAGCGCCGGTGCTGCCGGTTACGGTCCTTTGCATATTGGCACCGATATTGGCGGCTCCATCCGCCTGCCTGCCGGCTGGTGCGGTCTCGTCGGTCTGAAGCCATCCTTCGGGCGTATTCCGATTGATCCGGCATTTCTCGGCCGCGTTGCCGGTCCGATGACCCGCACGGTTGCCGACAGTGCGCTTTACATGTCGGTGCTGTCGCGACCCGACCGCCGTGACGCCATGAGCTTGCCCTATCAGGACATTGACTGGATGAACCTTGATATTGACGTCAAGGGTCTGAAGATCGGTCTGTGGCTCGATGCCGGTTTCGGTGAACCCGTGGGCGATGAAACCCGCGCTGTAGTCGAAGCCGCGGCCAGGCTTTTTGCCGATGCGGGTGCGATAGTCGAGCCGGTTGCCCCATTCCTCAATCGCACCATGATCGATGGTCTAGACCGCTTCTGGCGTGCGCGGTCCTGGGCGGATGTGAAGAAGATGACGCCGGAAAACCGCGCGAAAATCCTGCCTTACATCTATCAGTGGACTGAAACCGCCGAAGGTCTGAACGGCGAGGAGGTCTATTCCGGCTTCGCGCAGATCGACGCGATGCGTCATGCGGCGCTCGCCGCATCGAAGGATTTCGACTTCATCATTTCGCCGACCGCTCCAATGCCGACCTATCCGGCGGAATGGGCATCGCCGGTCAATGATCCGCAGCGTCCTTTCGAGCACATTGCCTTCACCGTTGCGATGAACATGTCGGAACAACCGGCGATCTCGATCAATTGCGGTTATACGTCGACGGGATTGCCAATCGGCTTGCAGATTTTCGGCCAACGTTTCGACGATCTGGGCGTGTTGCGGCTGGCGCAGGCGTATGAAGAGATGCGGCCAGCGCAGAAGCCATGGCCGGTTATTGCGTGATCGCCAAACGCATCCCTCATCCTGAGGAGGCGCGAAGCGCCGTCTCGAAGGGCGAGGGATGCGGGCGGAAAGGCTGAAATTTTGTCCCGCCTTCTCCTCACCCTTCGAGACGATGTCCTTCGACAAGCTCAGGACCTCTCCTCAGGATGAGGACGGTGCTAACTTCCGCCCTTGCTATTTACCAGTCCTAAGCGGTGCGCGCTCCTTATAGCGATCCACGGCGGTGAGCTTCTGGATCAGCGGCTCGGCATCGCGCCATGGGTAAATCTCGGTGCGCAGATATTCGAGTTCGGCGTCGAGTTCATCTTCGCCAATCTCCGTCCACCATGATTTCGGGCGACCATCGCTGCCGTCCGACCAGCGATAGCGGCGCTCCTTCAGCTTGTCCTTCATCTCGAAGGGGCTGTTTTCGGCATAGATGCGCAGGCGCGATTTCTGGCTGGCCTGCAGCAGTTCGGCAAAGGGTGTGGTGTCGCCCGACTGTTCCTTCAGCACAGCGAGCAGCGCCTGACAGTCATCCTCGGCGCGGTGTCCATTATGGAAATAGCCGCTCTGGCCGATCAGATAGCCAAGCTTGGTGCCTTCGAAGCCCCGCGCCGTCCAGTCGATTTCCTTGACCGAACAGGCCCATGGCTTGTTGGTGAAGACCGGCGAGAACCGCTCGAGAAACGGACGGTCGAAACCGGCATTATGCGCGATGATCAGATCGGCATCGGCAATCAATGCTTCCAGCTCCGCCAGCGGAATTGTCTGGCCCTTCACCATCTCGTCGGTGATGCCGGTGATGCGCGTAATGTCTGCCGGGATCGGCTTTGACGGTTCCTGCAAGGCGCCGAAAGTGGCGCAGACATCACCGATCGCGCCATCATCGGCATAGCGGAACGCCACAGCACCGATTTCGATGATTTCTTCCTGCGCGGCATTCAATCCGGTGGTTTCCGTATCCACCACGACGCCAAGACGCGGAAATGCTTGTGTGTCGGCATCTGGCACGACGGGCAGGGGATCAAGGCGGCGCAAAATGCGATAACGCCCGCTATCCTTCAACTGACGCACCATTTCCGCTTCGTTCAAAGCAGGTGCTGCGCCGATGTCCCGCTTGGGCTTCGCGCGGGCCGGACGCAGCTCCGCCCGTTCTTCTCCAGCCTTTGCAGCGGGAGCAAAAAGGTCGAACTGGTGGCGCATCGAAATTCTCCGCGAGGACATTGCCAGCACACGTGTCGAAGGGCCTGGCGTTGGAAATGCAAACAATAAATTGAGCGCCAGCAGCCTGATTTCCGGCTGGAACCGCTCGAATGGCATGGTCACAGGATCGCACTAAGCCTTTTTCAGACCAAGCCTTCATTCTCATTAGTAACAGGTAATAATGGTCTAAAATGGCTTCAAGCGGGCCGGTGCCTTCTGAAGGTGATGATATCTGGGGATAAACATTAATTGACGACTTAAGAATAAATTTCAGTTCTTCGATGGATGCCCTTGTTTGTATTTTTTTATTAGCGTTTGCTGTATTTAAAAAATAGAATGTATTATTTCGAATTCTTCAATTGCTCTACAAAAGTTAATTTGACTCATATATGCAATTGCACATTCAGATTGGCCTAACTACTTATTGAATATTAATTCAATCGATTAATGGTCTGGTTTCTCGTGAAGATTGTCCCCTCTCTGCTGATCATGCTGTTTGCAGTCGCGATGACGAGCCTGTGGGTGCTCGACAGACGGCGAAAGCACATGCTGCTTTTCGGCCTGAGCTTCGCGGCATTTTCTCTTGGACATTTCGTGCAGGTTTCGCCGCCGCTGCCCGATCTGCGGCAGACATTTCTTCTGGCGATCCTGCTGCAACTCGCCGCTGGCTGGCTGTTCTGTCAGGCAGTGATGGTGCGGCTCGGGCGGGGGTTCCCGCCGGTACCAGCGTCGCTGATAACGGTTTCAACGCTGGTGGTCGTCGGCCTTCTTGCCTGGCAGGGCGCGATCTACAGCTATCTCGTTGTCGCGGCCAATGTCGGTCTTGGAACTTTAGCCGCGGTTCTTTGCCTGCATGCCCGGCGCGTGCCAGGTGACCGGTGGATCGAAACGGCGCTGCGTCTGGTTCTGGCGCTGCTGGCGGCGCATTTCTTTCTGCGCAGCATCTTCACGATTGTCATGCTCGATGACGTGCTCAGCTCCGGAGAATTGCTGTCCTTGCCTTATTGGTCATGGGTGACGGTGGCTGCGTCGATGGGGGGAGTTCTGCTCGGTCTCTTCATTCTGACCGTCGCCGCACTCGATATTATCGACAAGTTGCGCAATGAACGCGATGCCGACCCGTTGACCGGTCTTCTCAACCGGCGTGGTATGGAACGCCACGCAAGACGCAAACTGGCAAATGCCGCGCAAGGTGCAACGCATGGCGTCATTATTGCGGATATAGATCATTTCAAGGCGATCAACGATGAGCTGGGCCATGCGACGGGTGACCGTGTGCTGGTGGAGTTTTCGCATCTGCTGCAGGCACTGGCCGGACAGGATGTGATCGTCAGCCGTGTCGGCGGGGAAGAGTTCGTTCTGCTGGCTGCGGGCAGCGCCCAGCACTGCGAACGCTTTGCCAAGCGGCTCTGCAATCAGGTCGGTCGCCATGCATTTGCGGCGCTGCCGAGCGACCGCCATGTGACATGCAGTTTCGGCATCGCCATGCTGCGTCACGACGAAACGCTATGGCAAACGGTGTCTCGCGCCGATCTTGCCCTGATGCGCGGCAAGCATCGCGGGCGCAATCGCACAGTAACCGAGGGTGATGAATTCCCTGAATTATCTAGTGATGCGCCAGCCACTTTTCGCCTGACGGGCTGATGCAGCTTTCCTCTTTCGGAGAGGAATTATCAGTCACACGCCGTTCGTAAAGACTTTGGTTACCATAATTCGCCATGCTGGAAGCGACCAATGCGGTCACTGCTTCGCTTCGGCCACCGCTTTGCCATGTCCTGTTCGCTTTTTTGCCGAACTGACATGCGAGGCGAGGCCCGAAGTGGGGCCGCGAAGTCGAATTCCAGTCGGGTTAGTATCATGGCGTGTGTAACAGAAGTGTATGGCTATGCGGCTCCGCGTAGCGGCCGTATCGGCCTTCCGTTCAGTTTGCGTGGCGTTTTGCGCGTGACGGCATTTGCCGCGACAGGTCTTGTCGCTGGCGGCTGGATGCTGACCGCGCTCGGCACGCTTGAAACGGCCATTCCCGCATTTGCGCCTGTCGCTCCGGTCATACGGCGCATTCCCGCAGCCATGCCGCAAGCGCTGGCCCTTGTCGACCAGACCCGCACCCCGACGCACAAAATGCGTGAAAGCTTCATCAAGGCCTATACGGCGGATGCCGCCTATTCCAACCTCGACTGGCGTCGCAACAAGATGAACGATGATCAGCCGATCATTGCCGATATCGGTCCGGATTCGGTGATCGAGCCAAAGTCGGTCGATGTAGCATCGTTGATCGAACCGCGTGCAGATCGCGTGCGGTTGCCTGAGCAGATTGCGGTCGCCTCGGCTGATCCGGTAACCGACAAGACGGGCGAAAAGGTTGCAGCCGACGCGGCTGCGAAAGCCGCCATACCGGGCGCTGTTGCGCTTGGTTATGCCAGCGCGCCGCAGACGCCTGCAGCACTGGTCGCACTCGCCAAGATCCAGCCGCAGAGCCAGTCTGGCATTCTGCCCCTGTCGCAGGCTGAAGAAACCGATGCGGAAGGCAGTGACACGCTCAATCTGCCGGTTGGCAATGCAATACCGTTGCCGCAATCAGCCCCTGACCAGAAGACGGATATGGCGGCTGACGACGAAGCCGACCGCGACATGTTCGTGCCCGATGATGTGCCTCTGCCGGGGGCCAAGCCGCCGCTACGCGCGTCGCGTATGCATCCCAAGACACAGCTTGCCTATGCGCCCGAAAGCGGCCTGACGGAAAGCCCGGAACCCGGTCTTTTCAGCCCGCTGATCAATCAGGCTGCGCGCAGCCGCGTCGCCATCTATGATATTTCCGCCGCGACCGTCTATTTGCCGAGCGGCGAAAAGCTCGAAGCTCATTCCGGGATCGGTCGCATGCGTGACAATCCCACCTATGCGAACCAGAAGAACCGTGGCCCCACGCCGCCGCACAGCTATAATCTGCGCATGCGTGAAGCGCTTTTCCACGGCGTTGAGGCGATCCGCCTGACGCCAGCCGACGGCAACAATCGCTATAATCGCGACGGGCTTCTGGCGCATACATTCATGCTGGGTCGCAACGGCGATTCCAATGGTTGCGTGGTGTTCCGGGATTATCCGCGCTTCCTGCGCGCCTTCAAACGCGGCGAGTTCAACAAGCTGGTCGTGGTGCCCCGGATGTCATCCTCCAAGCCTGCGCGCATTGCTTCGCTTTTCTGATCGCGACGCTTTTCGGCAAAGAATTTCCGGCATCGGCTGAGTACACGAAAAATTGCCCCCAACAATATTGCAGGGGCTGCGGGAATTGATAGAAATCCCGCGTTGCAATTCTTCGGAGATATCCTCAGTGAAGCTCTATTATAAAGCCGGTGCCTGTTCGCTCGCACCGCATATTGTTCTCAGCGAAGCCGGCCTGCCTTACACGTTTGAAGCCGTGGACCTGAAAACCAAGGTTACCGAAAGCGGCGCCGAGTACCTGACGGTCAATCCGCGTGGCGCAGTTCCGGCTCTGGAACTCGAGCCGGGCGTGGTGATCACCCAGAACGCAGCCATCCTGCAATATATCGGCGATCATTCGGATGTCGCGTCGTTCAAGCCTGCCTATGGCACGATGGAACGCGCACGGTTGCAGGAAGCACTCGGCTTCTGCAGCGACCTGCACACGGCCTTCGGCGGATTGTTCACGCCGAACTTGACCGAAGAAGCCAAGGTGGGCGTGCTTGCCAATGTCAACCGTCGCATGGGCCAGCTTGAAGCCATGCTGGTAGATGGCCATAACTATTGGCTGGGCGAAGAACTGTCGCAGGCCGACGTTTATGCGTCTGTCGTGATTGGCTGGGGCTTGGTGATGCAAGTCGATCTCAGCGCTTATCCGAAGGCGCTTGCCTTGCGTGAACGTGTCATGGCGCGCCCGGCAGCGCAGAAGGCGCTGAAGGAAGAAGGCCCTATCTGATTACCTCCAACGGAGGTCGATCAGTAACGAGACCCCGTGGGCCACGGCTCACGGGAATCAAGCAGCACGATCAGCCGACCTGAGTGTCTCAGAGCGTTTCGTCGATGTTTCTGAATTCCGGGGATTAAATGGCGGAGAGAGAGGGATTCGAACCCTCGATACGGTTTCCCGTATACACGCGTTCCAGGCGTGCGCCTTCAACCACTCGGCCACCTCTCCGTCTGCCTTGCTGTCGGGGGAAAACCGCGTTTCACGGTGAAATCTGACTGCAAACGAGTTACCGCATTTTGTCTGGCGCTGGTTATTCGCCAACATACGGTAGCGGCGCGCAATATAGCCAGAATACGCATATGATCAATAGCTCTTTGCAAGTTTTTACGCCAAATCTGCCGAACCTGTGCAAAGAGTCTCGGTCCCCTTTTAACATATTGTTTTTAAAGAATATATTTGAACGCATTATTTCGTTGCACGAAGGTTTGAGGGGCGGCGCCTTCCTTAAGTCAGGATTTGGCGGTATGAAAAGGGACAGGTCGGCGATGTCGGGACGCACCCGACGCGCTTGAATATGTGCCTGAAGGTCTGGGGCAGGGAATCGTGATCCGATTTGTATTGCGTAGTTTCGCGGTTGTTTTTCTGGCATTGGCGGTCATTTTCGCCATTCTCGATGGCGCCCGCTCGGTCGGTGCGTCGAAGCTGGTTGCCAAACCGCTGCTTTCCATGTGGGCGCGCAACGCGCCGGAAACGCTGGCCGATGTAGAATCGTTCGTGACGCACTATATAGGAGCTACATTCTGGAACGCGGTCTGTGTTCCAGCGCTCGGGCAGCCCGGATGGCTCTTCTTCGGCGTGCTCGCATTGTTGTTCTATGTGATTGGTCATCGGCGCGGACGTCCCCTGGGGCGCTTCACTGCCTGACCGTCGATTCCGCCACAGGGCTACAGGAGGTAGAAATCTATGAGTTTCCTCGACAGCTATCGCAAGAAGGTACAGATGCCCTCCACGGACGAGGCTTTGCCGGGTCGCGCAACAGCGCTTCCAATGTCCGCGACGCATTTCGTCTCGGGCCATCCGTTGAAGGGCCCGTGGCCGGAAGGTTGCAAGCAGATCCTATTCGGCATGGGCTGCTTCTGGGGCGCGGAACGGCTGTTCTGGCAGGTGCCGGGCGTCTATGTGACTGCAGTGGGTTATGCGGGCGGCATGACGCCCAACCCGACCTATGAAGAAACCTGCACGGGACTGACCGGCCATGCCGAAGTGGTGCTGGTGGTCTATGATCCGAAAATCGTGAGCCTTGATGAATTGCTGACCCTGTTCTGGGAAGAGCATGATCCGACGCAGGGCATGCGACAGGGCAACGATATCGGCACGACCTATCGTTCGGTCATCTACACTTTTGATGACGCGGATCGGGCGGCGGTTGAAAAGAGCCGCGATGCTTATGGGAAAGCGCTGGCAGGGCGCGGTCTCGGCCCGATCACCACCGAAATCGAAGATGCGCCGGTGTTCTATTATGCCGAGGATTACCACCAGCAATATCTGGCGAAGAATCCGAACGGATATTGCGGTCTGCGCGGAACTGGTGTGAGCTGCCCGATCCCGCTGGCACAATAAAGCCGTTTCGAAGAAAAGAATCGCGCGGATTATCGCGCGATTTTCTTTTTCATGATCAGCATGCCGGCATAGTGGCCGTCGAGTTTTTCGAAATCCACCCAGCCGATCTGCCGGTAGAGGTCGGGCTTGTCCGTATAGAGATAGGCCTCGTCGTGGCCAAGTTCTGCGGCAGCCTTTTCGATGGCGCCAACAAGGCTTTTGGCGATGCCCCGACCGCGATAGTCGGGCGAAACGAACACGCTGGCCACCCATGGCTTCAGATGCGGGTGCGTTTCCAGATCATTGTCGATCAGAAGCGCAGTGCCTGCCAGCTCCCCATCAAAAAGCGCGATGCGTGCGATCTGCCCATCATTGGCCTGCACGAGATTGTGGAAGTCTGTGATGGTCTGTTCCAGCGTTCCGCCGCAGAATTCGCCCCATTCGCCAAAATTCCATGTGGCACAGGCGGGGATGAGGTCGGGGCGGTCGGCTAGATCGATGATTTCAAGCATGATCTTACCAGTGCGGAGGTTTGGTGACAGGCACGTCGGGCGCGGTCTGTTCTTCCAGTTCGAGAAAGCGGTCGGTCAGCGCGCCGAGTTTCTTGGAAAGCTGGTCGATGAGCTTCCATTGCTCGGCCAGCACGGACGACAGTTCGTCGATGGTCTTTTCCTGTTCGGCGACGCGAATTTCGAGCTCGGTCAGGCGTTGGTCCGCGGTCATGGTTGGGTTCCGTCATGTCAAGAATCTGAAGCATGCATCCTAGCACTACAGTTGCAAATTCGTCAGGCCGTGGCGAAACGAGTGATTTTCGAGCACCGGAGCGGAGCGTACTTTTGGGTACGTGAGCACCGGAGCACAGGAAATTGCTCGTTGCAGCCCGGCATCACGAAGAATGTGACTGTAGTGCCAGCAGAGAAACATGTCACTGCGTGAGGATCAGCGCGCCATTTGCCACTTCATAATGGCGCAGGCGCTTGAGAAAACTCATGCCAAGCAGGATATCGGAAAGCGCTTCGTCGCGCAGCACGAGCGCCTCGACATTTTCCACGCGAATGCGCCCGATTTCCACGCTGCTGAGCACAGCGCGCGCCGCCGGTGTTTCGCCATTGGCTGTCGAAACGCGATAACGAAAATCGTCGGGCCGTAGCGAAATGCCGATGCGTCGGGCAGTGCTGGCATTGATGGCAACCGAGCTTGCGCCCGTATCGATCATCCCGCGCAGATTCTGGCCGTTGAAACGGATATCGGTGATGAAATGCCCGCGGCTGTCGGGCGTAATCTGCGCGCGACGTCCGCTATAGGCGGAAGGGTTTTGTGAGGATGTTGCAGAGGGTGTTGCCGTCGCGGCTTGCTCGACGGTTGCCGACTGGAATCTCTCGAAGAGAATCGGAAAGGCCGTGGCTAATCCCGCCAGCATCAGAACAATAAAGAAAATCCGCGCCATGCTTACCCCGCTACAAAAACGAGAGTATCCGGCGCGGATTACTGTCTGGTTACGTTTTAGAGCGGTTCCGGTTAAAACGAATCGTGGAACCGCTCTAACTTTTTGTTTTTACGCATTATCCTACGCAAAACCGCTACGCACTTTTGCTGGAAATGCTCTAGCTTATTTCGTGCCGTACATGCGGTCGCCCGCATCGCCGAGGCCCGGAACGATATAGCCCTTTTCGTCGAGGCGCTCGTCGATCGAGGCAGTGTAAACATCCACATCCGGATGGGCCTTGACGAAACGCTCGATGCCTTCAGGCGCTGCCAGCAGGCACAGGAAGCGGATATTGGTCGCGCCGCGTTCCTTCAGCTTGTCGATGGCGGCAATGGCCGAATTCGCGGTGGCAAGCATCGGATCGACCACGATGATAAGACGATTGACGATGTCTTCCGGCGCTTTGAAGTAATATTCAACCGGCTGCAACGTGTCGTGGTCGCGGTAGAGGCCGATATGGGCAACGCGGGCTGCGGGCACCAGATCGAGCATGCCTTCCAGAAGGCCGTTGCCTGCGCGCAGGATCGAAGCGAAGACCAGCTTCTTGCCTTCAAGGATCGGCGCTTCCATCGGCATAAGCGGGGTCTCGATCTCCATGGTGGTGAGTTCGAGATCGCGCGTCACTTCATAGCAAAGCAACAGCGAAATTTCTTTGAGAAGCCGCCGGAAGCTGGCCGTGGAAGTCTCGCGCTTGCGCATGAGGGTGAGCTTGTGCTGGACAAGCGGATGGCTGACGACTGTAACGCCCATGATCTTTCCACTTTTCTTGTTATCGTTTTGAACTTTAGCGGCAGATTGCGCCGGAGAAAACGCGTGGCAAGCGCACACGCACAGTTTTATGTCTCTTTGGCCATTTTTCAACGCCGGTGCAAGCTCGTTTAAGGGTCATGATCACAAAAGGGGTAGTGATAAAACGTCTGTGCTTGTATCGTTCGGCACAAGCTTTATATGCATAACCGAAAATCGTTTTCGTCAGACTATTCAAAAGCAGGATGAGCTATGAGCCAGCAGAACGGCAATGCGGACCGCGTGGGCGCAAAAGGCGGCATGGAGCATTCATTCGGCTTCCAGGCGGTTGACGAAAACGATAAGCAGACTCTGGTAAACGACGTTTTCCATAAGGTCGCCAACAAATACGACGTGATGAACGATCTCATGTCGGCAGGCATGCACCGCGTCTGGAAAGATGCGATGATCGCCTGGCTTGCGCCATCCAAGCGTCCGGGCTGGACATCGCTGGATGTGGCCGGCGGCACTGGCGATATCGCCTTTCGCATTGTCGAGGCTTCGGGCCGTCAGGCGCATGTGACCATTCTCGACATTAATGGCTCGATGCTGGGTGTCGGTCGCGAACGCGCGATCAAGAAGGGCCTTGCCGACAATCTCGAATTCGTTGAAGCCAATGCCGAGGAACTGCCCTTCGAGGATAACAGTTTCGACGCCTATACGATTGCCTTTGGCATTCGCAACGTGCCGCATATCGACAAGGCCCTGTCGGAAGCCTATCGCGTGCTGAAGCCGGGTGGCCGGTTCATGTGTCTCGAATTTTCCGAGGTCGAACTGCCGATCCTCGACAAGGTCTATGACCAGTGGTCGTTTCAGGCCATTCCGCGCATCGGCAAGATGATTACCGGTGATGCGGATTCCTACAGCTATCTGGTCGAATCGATCCGCAAATTCCCCAAGCAGCAGGATTTCGCCGCCATGATCGAAACCGCCGGTTTCGAGCGCGTGAGCTATCGCAATTTCACCGGCGGTATTGCGGCGCTGCATTCGGGCTGGAAGCTGTGATCATGCCTGTCATGAATTCGGGCCGGTGTGCTGGGGCGGGCTTTATCGCATGAGTAATCTTTCCGCCGCTTTCCGGCTGGCGCGCGCCGGATGGATTTTGACGCGTGAAGGCGTGATCAGTGCGCTTCCCGTGGAAGGGCTTTCCGGTCTTCCGGCTTTCGGCCACAAGATTGCGGGCATGCTGGCGCGTCCGCGTGCGCGACACATGCAGCGTTCCGAGCGTATGTCCCGGGCGATGAACAAGCTTGGCCCATCCTATGTGAAGCTTGGCCAGTTTCTGGCGACCCGCCCCGATATTGTCGGGCGCGATGTGGCTGCCGATCTGGAGCTATTGCAGGATCGTCTCGATTATTTTCCGCAGGCTGATGCGGTTGCGGGTATTGAAGGTTCGCTCGGTCGCAAGATCGACGATCTCTACTTGCATTTCGATGCGCCGATAGCGGCGGCGTCGATGGCGCAGGTGCATCCGGCCGAAGTCATGAAGGACGGCAGGCCGACGAAGGTTGCGGTCAAGGTGATCCGCCCCGGCGTCCGCCAGCGTTTCGCCCGCGATCTTGAAGGCTTCTACATGGTTGCGCGTATGCAGGAGCGCCATGTGCCTTTCACGCGCCGCCTGCGTCCGGTTCAGGTTGTCGAGACGTTGCAGCAGACCACCCGCATCGAGATGGATCTGCGACTGGAAGCGGCAGCGCTTTCCGAGATTGCCGAAAACATCAAGGGCGATGAAGGTTTCCGCGTTCCGCAGGTCGACTGGGAGCGCACCGGTCGCGATGTGCTGACGCTGGAATGGATCGATGGCACCAAGATGTCGGATATTTCGACGCTGGCTGCCGCTGGCTTCGATCTGAAGAAGCTTGCCGAAACGCTGATCCAGTCTTTCCTGCGCCACACGCTGCGCGACGGTTTTTTCCATGCCGACATGCATCCGGGCAATCTGTTCGTCGATCCGCAAGGTATCATCGTTGCGGTCGATTTTGGCATCACCGGACGGCTCAACAAGCAGCAGCGCCGCTTCCTGGCAGAAATTCTCTATGGCTTCATCACGCGCGATTATATGCGCGTGGCGGAAGTGCATTTCGAAGCAGGCTATGTGCCGCACACCCACGACGTGGCAAGCTTTGCGCAGGCCATTCGCGCCATCGGGGAGCCAATCCACGGCCAGCCGGCGGAAACCATTTCCATGGCCAAGCTTTTGACGCTGCTGTTCGAAGTGACCGAGCTTTTCGACATGGAGACCCGGCCGGAACTCCTGATGCTCCAGAAAACCATGGTTGTGGTTGAAGGCGTGTCGCGCACGCTCGATCCGCATTTCAATATGTGGAAGGCGGCTGAGCCTGTTGTCGGCGACTGGATCCGCAAAAACCTGGGCCCCCAGGGCATGCTGCTCGACGCGAAGGACAGCGCCTATGCGCTGCTGCATTTCACCCGCAAGACGCCGGAACTGGTGGCGCGTGTTGAACGCGTTTCGGTTGCGCTGGATGATATGGCTGCCAACGGCTTGCGCTTTGATGCGGCCACGGCGGAAGCCATTGGTCGCGCCGAAGCCAAGCATTCGCGCTGGGGCCGCATCGCGCAGGTGGTGATTGCAATTGCGCTCGCTGCGATCGCGATCAAGCTCTATATCTGGCTGTAATCGCACTTTTGAAGTGACAAGCAGTCAATAAAGTGATTTCATTGATTGCACTTGCAATAAGCCGGTGCAATCAAATGGCCAGTATCACTATCCGCAATCTCGACGATGCCGCCAAGGAAAAGCTGCGTGTGCGCGCTGCGCGCAACGGGCGTTCCATGGAAGAGGAAGCGCGGCTTCTTCTGACCGCACTGGAGGAAGCGGCGCAGGTTACGCCTGCGCCTGCTGGTCTGGGTAAAGTTGGTGCGTCACTTACGGGCAAGCGCGTTCTGCTCATCATTGGTGGCGGTATTGCTGCCTATAAGACGCCCGACCTGATCCGTCGTTTGCGCGAGCGTGGCGCACAGGTTCGCCCCTTGATGACGGCTGCTGCACAGCAATTTGTAACGCCGCTGACCATCGGCGCGGTTTCCGCCGATCATGTCTTTACCGATCTGTTTTCGCGGGAAGATGAGCAGGATGTCGGGCACATCAGGCTGGCGCGCGATGCCGATCTGATCGTGGTTGCACCTGCGACCGCTGACCTGATGGCCAAGATGGCCAATGGTCTGGCCGACGATCTGGCCAGTGCCGTTCTGCTGGCGCGCAAGGTTCCGGTGTTGATTGCGCCTGCCATGAACCCGGCCATGTGGGACAACCCGGCGACCCGCCGCAACCGTCTGACACTGGAAAAGGACGGCGTGCATTTCATCGGTCCCGAGAAGGGCGAAATGGCGGAAAGCGGCGAGGCGGGAACAGGCCGGATGAGCGAGCCGCTGGCCATCGTGGCGGCTGTGGAAACGCTGCTGGTGCCGCGCGCACTGCCGCTGGCCGGAAAATCCATCGTCATGACATCCGGGCCAACGCATGAGCCGATCGACCCGGTCCGCTACATCGCCAACCGCTCGTCGGGCAAGCAGGGCCACGCCATCGCCGCTGCTCTGGCGCGGTTGGGTGCCACGGTGCATCTGGTGTCCGGTCCGGTCACGATTGCCGATCCCGAAGGCGTCGATGTCATTCAAGTCGAGACGGCGCGGGAAATGCAGGCTGCTGTGGAGCTGCATCTGCCCGCCGATGCGGCAATCATGGTGGCGGCCGTTGCCGATTGGCGCACCGCCAATGAAGCCGGACAGAAGATCAAGAAGAAGCCCGGAGAAGGCGCTCCCACGCTTGCCATGGTCGAAAACCCCGACATTCTGGCCGGTGTTGGCCATAGCGACAAGCGTCCCGGTCTGGTGGTCGGCTTTGCGGCTGAAACGCAGGATGTGGCCGAAAATGCGAGAGCCAAACTTGCGAAAAAGGGCGCCGACTGGATCGTCGCCAACGATGTGTCCTATGGCTTGGATGGCAGCAGCGTCATGGGCGGCGACCACAACCGCGTGCGGATTTTAAGCCGTTCCGGCATCGAGGAATGGCCCGAAATGAGCAAAGGCGAGGTGGCCGAAAAGCTGGCCGCGAAGATCGCCGAACGGCTGCTCGACACGAAATAATGAAGCTGTCTGCCTAGAAGAACTCGTCCAGCAGACGGTAATAGGTGATTTTCGCTTCATCGATGGTCGTTGCGCCATAGAGGTCGAGGAAGGGTTTCACCCACTCGTCGCCGAGATTATAGCGGATGCTCCAGCAGGCGAGTCCCAGATCCTGATGGCGGTCTGCAAGGCCAAGCCTGCCGCAGTCGATAAAACCAGTGAATGCGCCGTCGCTGGCCATGAAATTTGGCAGGCAGGCGTCACCATGGGTGACGACGAGATCTTCCTGCGACGGTTTCAGGCGGCATAGTTCGGAGAAAAGATCTTCGGCGCTGCGGCCTTCGCGCTCATCATCGAAATCATCTTCATCGACCGCACCCGCTTCCACGCGCTTGCGTGCATGTTCAATGCGGTGTTCCAGCCGATGGTCGAATGGACAGGCCGCAGGGTCGACGCTGTGCAGCGCCTTCAAGGCTGTTGCGAGAATGGAGACGATACGGTCCGGCGGAAGAGTGCCGACAGACGATGCGAGGTCGGACCCGGCCAAGCGCGTCATCAGAAGAAAGTGGCGGTCGGCCATCGTTTCAAAAGCGACGACCCTAGGGCAGGGCAGGCCCTGCGCGGAAAGCCACTCAAGCCGGGTGCACTCATCGGCCAGTTCGCTGACCGTGCTTGCCGGTTCGATTTTCAGAACAAGCGGTTCGTGCGCATCATGATCGAGCAGCAGGACATTGGCAAATGAGCGGCCAAGCACGTCCTGCTGGCTGCTATAACCGGCAAGCCGATGCAGCAGGGCATCAGGCAGATCGAGAGCAGCCAGAACAGGATCGGTCATAACATTACCGCATCATGCCTTGTCGCGGACCTGATAGTCCTTGATGGTTGCAAAGCGGATGTTCTTCCAGCGCTCGGCTTCGTAATTGAGCGAAAAGCCGTTTTGCGCCAGGAACACCGGATCATTGTCGAGGTCATGCGCAATGTCGGCGCGATGAGATGCAATGAAGCGGTCGAGTTCGGCCGGATCATCTGCCGTAATCCACCGGCAGACCGAGAAGCGCGACATTTCAAAGCCGACCGGCAGCGAATATTCCACTTTCAGACGTTCGGTCAGAACGTCGATCTGGAGCGCGCCAACGACACCGACAATTGCCGGAGAACCATCATCGGGCACGAACAGCTGCACGACGCCTTCTTCGGCCATCTGTTGCAGCGCTTCGCGCAGCTTCTTGGCCTTCATCGCATCGTCCAGACGCACGCGGCGCAGAATTTCCGGCGCGAAGTTCGGTACGCCACGGAACAGGATATCCTCGCCCTCGGTCAACGTGTCGCCGATGCGCAGCGTTCCATGGTTCGGGATGCCGACCACGTCGCCAGCAAAGGCTTCGTCGGCGATCTGGCGCGAACGGGCAAAGAAGAATTGCGGCGCAGACAGGCTCATCGGTTTGCCGGTGCGCACCAGCTTGGCTTTCATGCCGCGTGACAGCTTGCCCGAGCAAACGCGCAGAAAGGCGATGCGGTCGCGATGGTTCGGGTCCATATTGGCCTGAATCTTGAACACGAAGCCGGTCATCTTGTCTTCGGTGGAACCGACCATGCGCGTGTCGGCCTGCTGGTCGCGCGGCGACGGGCCGAAATCGCAGAAGGCTTCGATCAGATCGCGCACACCGTAATTCTTCAGCGCCGAACCAAAATAGACCGGTGTCATATGGCCTTCGCGGAAGGAAGCAAGGTCAAACGGACGGCAGACGCCGCGCGCCAGTTCCGTATTTTCCAGCCAGGCTTCACGCTCGTTTTCAGGCAGCAGCGCGGCGGCTTCTTCCGGGCCGCTGACCTTCGTGGGCTGCTCTTCATTGTCCTGACGGCGCATTGTATTGTTATGCAGGTCATATGTGCCTGCAAAGCTCTTGCCGGAGCCGATCGGCCAGGTGATAGGCGCCGTGTCGAGCGCCAGCTTTTCTTCGATCTCGTCAAGAATTTCGAGCGGATCGCGGGCTTCGCGGTCCATCTTGTTGACGAAGGTGACGATGGGAATGTCGCGCATGCGGCAGACTTCGAACAGCTTCAGCGTGCGCGGCTCGATACCTTTTGCGGCGTCGATGACCATGACGGCGCTGTCGACAGCGGTCAGCGTGCGGTAGGTGTCGTCTGCGAAGTCTTCGTGGCCCGGCGTATCGAGCAGGTTGAAGATGCAGTCCTTGTATTCGAAGGTCATCACCGAGGTGACGACCGAGATGCCGCGGTCGCGTTCGATGTTCATCCAGTCCGAACGGGTCTGGATGCGATCCTTCTTGGCCTTCACTTCACCGGCAAGCTGGATAGCGCCGCCAAACAGCAGCAGCTTTTCGGTCAGCGTGGTCTTACCGGCGTCCGGGTGCGCGATAATCGCGAATGTGCGGCGCTTGGAAACGGGATTGTCAGCAGGCATGAAGAAACTCGTGATGGCGAAATGTTGGGCCGCGCAAATATGCGCCGCAAAGATGTTGCGCTGCATCTAGCAGTCATTGGGCAAAATCTCAACAAGCGCCGCGTTACAAGTCCCGGCAAGACATGAAAAAGCGGCGTTGAACGCGCCGCTTTAAGGAAATGACTGCGCTTGTTACCGGCTTTTGATGCCGAGACCGAAGGCAATATAGGTCCAGCCCTGGAAAATCAGATCGATGGCCAGGAAAAGGCCGAGGATGAACAGGCTGTTGACCGGCCATTGAATGGCGATGATGAGGCCGAGCAGCGCGGTGATGACGCCACCGGCCACGATCCAGCCCCAGCCGGATGCCGGTTTCGACTTGAAGCCCATCCAGACGCGGAAAAGGCCGGAGCCGAGAAGGGCTGCCGCCAGCAGGAATGTCAGGATGCCTGCCGCCAAAATGGGATTGATGAAGGTGACGACACCCGCTGCCGCATAAAGCAGGCCGCTCAGGAGCCAGAAGAAAAACCGGCCCCAGGTCTTCACACCGAAAGCATGGATGATTTCGATCACACCGGCGATCAGCATCATCATGCCGACATAGTAGACAGAAACCACCGTAGCCAGCACCAGATTGCCGAAGGCAATGCCGCCCAGAATGAGAAGCGCCACGCCGAGCGCAACGAACCATCCCCACTTGGATGTCAGCTCTGTCGGTAACACCGGATTGTCGAAATCTTTGTTCGTCGTTGCCATCGAATAACCCTCTTGTCCCTCGAATTGTCGTGACCCAATTTTCGTAACCCACGCAACAATATAAGGCATGCGGAGCGTTTGACCAGCTTTGGCCGCGCATGCCGATCCGGCCAGCCTGTTGGGCCCCTGAAACCACGCCTGTTTCAGGGGCAGGCGACCATATCTCTTTGTTTTTGCGCATAAACTAATTCGCGGCGGTTGCATTTTTTTGGCCCGTTGGGCTCTATCTCTTTGCCGTTACACCTGTTTTAATCTCTATCGGCTACATATTTCAGGAACTTGACGCGGGGGCGCTGCCGGTTTCCCGGTACTCAATTGTTGTTGGAAAAGTCTGTTCGATGTTCGATCTGGTTTCCCATTATTGGCCGCATATTCTGGCTGTCCTGTCGATTGTGCTGGGCACGATAGCGGCCATTCATGCAACCATGACCAAGGACGAAGTGCGCACCGCACTCGGCTGGGTTGGCGTGATCGTGCTGTCGCCCATTGTCGGGGCGGTGGTCTATGCCATTGCGGGCGTCAACCGGATCAGGCGCTCGACACTCACCCAGCAGCGCGCGCAAGGGCATATCGCGCTTTATCACCTCTCGCATTTCGACACGACCAACGACCTCGTGCGCGCAGCATTCGGGCGACAGTTCGGCGCGATGAAAATTCTGGGCGATGCCGTCAGTCTTTATGATTTCACCAGCGGCAATCGTATCGAAATGCTGGAAACCGGCGACGAGGCCTATGCCGCCATGCTGGAAGCCATCGGCAAGGCGGAGCGCAGCATCTTGCTGGAAACCTATATTTTCGACCGCGACGCCATCGGCATCCAGTTTGCCGAAGCGCTGGGCGCAGCCGTCAAGCGCGGTGTGGAAGTGCGGGTTCTGATCGATGCGGTCGGCGCGCGTTACTCCATCCCGAGCATTGTGAGCCTGCTCAAGGAAAATGGCGTGACGGTCGATGTCTTCAACGGCAACATCATCATCGGACTGCGCCTGCCTTATGCCAATCTGCGCACTCACCGCAAAATCCTTGTCGTGGACGGGCGATATGGCTTTACAGGCGGCATGAATATCCGCGCCGGTTTCGTGCGGGCGATTGCTGGCGATGCGGTGGCAATCGATACGCATTTCCGGCTGGAAGGACCGGCCATTGCCGATCTGTTCCACATCGCTTCCGAGGACTGGCGATTTGCAACAGGTGAATTGCTGACCGGTGACGCATGGCGCATTGCCGCACCCGAAAGCCCGCCGGGTACAGGTACGCTGGTGCGCGTGGTCGGCTCCGGCCCCGACAAGAATGTCGAAACCAACCATCGCATGATGATGGGTGCTTTCTCGATAGCCGAACAGCATATCCTCATCATGTCGCCCTATCTGTTGCCGGACCGCGAACTGATCAGTGCGCTGGTTACGGCGGCGCGGCGCGGCGTGTCGGTGGATATCGTGGTGCCGGGGGTCAATAATCTCAAGCTTGTCGACCGCGCCATGCGTGCTCAGTTCGACCAGCTTTTGAAGGATGGCTGTCGGATCTGGCGCGCGGGCGGCGCGTTCAACCATTCCAAGCTGATGACGATTGACGGCACCTGGTCCTATGTCGGCTCGTCGAATATCGATCCGCGCTCGTTGCGGCTCAATTTCGAGATCGATCTGGAAATTCTGGATCGCGATGTGGCGCGTCAGGTGGAAGAGCGGATCGGCAAGGTCATTGAGGAGAGCCGTCAGGTCAATCTCACGCGTCTCAAGAACCGCCCGTTTCTGGTGCGCCTCATCGACCGGATCATCTGGCTCGGATCGCCCTATCTATGAGCCGGTTCTGCTTGCGGGTATCTCTGGATTGAGATTGTGCAACAGGTCGATGGCGGTCTTCAGGTCAAGATGCGCCTTGATCGGCAGATGATCCGAGGCCGTGCGCGCCAGCGGCGTGTTGTGAACCTCCACCGATGTCACGAGATTATGCGGCGCGCCCATCACCCGGTCGAGCGCGAAGACCGGAAAACGTGACGGAAAGCTCGGTACCGCCGTTGCAACATGGTTGAAGGTCGGCATGAGCGCGGCGAGCGAGGAACGCTTGCCGATGCGCCATTCATTGAGATCGCCGATCAACAGCGTCGGCAGCGTGTCGGCTTCCTGCAAGGCGGTGAGGATGCTTTCCGCCTGCTGCTCGCGGGAGCGTTTCAAAAGCCCAAGATGCGCGGCAATCACGCGCAACGGTCCCGCCGGAAATTGCAGGTCGGCGACAAGCGCGCCGCGTGGTTCCACGCCGGGCAGTTTCAGCTGTTGCACATTGCGGACAATGCCCTCGCGAAACAGCAGCACATTGCCATGCCAGCCATGCCCCTTGGGCATTGTGGAGGTGATGGGGACGGGAATGAGGCCGTGGCGGCGTTCCAGCAGGCCAAGATCGAGAAGCCCTGACCGTTCACCGAAACGCTTGTCGGCTTCCTGCAACGCTATAACGTCCGCGTCGATTTCGCTGATGACATCTGCGGTGCGCTGCGGATTGAACTGCTTGTCGATGCCGATGCATTTGTGAACATTATAGGATGCAATAACAATATCACCGCCAGTGATATTGGCGTTGAGAGGCCTGAAACCCGGCCTGTTGCGGATCGCCGTCAGGATCGACTTCGATATCCGGTTTGCTTCCTTTTTCTTCTGCACCCTTTTCACCCGTAAGGTCGTCAGTTCAAGATCAATATTTCAAATCTATACTCTTCTATATAGATAGTTTGCTATGCAATTTGAACAGAGCGGCTAAGCACAATTGAGTGTTTAGGGCAGATGTTCAACGGGCAATGAAACGAACCAGCCTGTCGGTCAGGCCGCGATAGGGCGGCTTGATGAGGTCGCTTGGGGCAGGCGCATATTTCGTCAGTATCGGCATGGCCTTGGAAAAGGTCAGGAACCCGTCATAACCGTGATACTGGCCCATGCCGCTCGCGCCGACGCCACCGAAGGGCAGGCTGGTGCAGGCAAAATGGTAGAGCGTGTCGTTGATGCAGACCCCGCCTGCGACCACATGGGCGAGGATCGTCTCGATCTCGGCTGTATTCTCGCTGAAACAATATAGCGCCAGCGGGCGGTCATAACCAAGCACATGGGCAATGGCGTCATCGGTCGAGCGATAGCTGATGATCGGCAGTAGCGGGCCGAAAATCTCTTCCGCCATGATGGCGCTGGTCGCTTGCGGCTCAAGAATGAGCGTCGGCGTCATGAGGCGCGGTTCGGTCGATGGCGCGAGCAGCTCGACGATGCCTTCGCTCTTGTCCTTCGCATCGGCCAGCAGGCCGGTTAGCCGCTGCAACTGCGCATCGTTGATGATGGTGGTGCGGTCTGGATCTGCGGACGCGCCGCCAAAACGAGCCTGCATTTCCGCGCGCAGCAGGGCTATGAACGCGTCGCGTTTGCTGTGGTGGATCAGTACATAATCCGGCGCGATGCAGGTCTGTCCGGCATTGAAGAACTTGCCGTTTGCGATGGCGCGTGCGGCCCGAACCAGATTGGCGTTTTCGCTGACAATGGCCGGAGACTTGCCGCCAAGTTCCAGAGTCACGGGCGTCAGATTGGCCGCTGCCGCTGCCATGATCTTGCGCCCGACGGCGGTGGAACCGGTAAAGAACAGATGGTCGAAAGGCAGGCTGGCAAAGCGGGCCGAAAGGGCTGCATCGCCTTGCACCACGGCAACACGATTGTCCGGAAAGACCGTGCTGATGAGCTTGTGCAGAAAGGCTGCCGTTTGCGGCATGTGTTCGGACGGTTTGATCAGAACATGATTGCCTGCCGCAATGGCGGCCACCAGCGGTGCGAGCGCCAGATTGACCGGATAGTTCCACGGCGCGATGACGCCCACGACACCCAGTGGCACGAAGCGAAGCTCTGCTTTCGCCGGCCATAATTTCCAGCCCGCCTTGCGGCGTTTCGGCTTCATCCAGCGCTTGAGATGATGCAGCGCATCATCGATTTCGGCAAAGACCACGCTGGCTTCGCCAAGCAGGGTTTCATGAGCGGAGCGGTTTCCAAAATCGGCGCTGATCGCCTTCGCCATGTCGTCAAGCCGGGCCGCCAGGCCAGCGCGCAGGCGCTTGAGATCATCGATGCGCTGCTCATAGGGCGGGCGATGATCCAGCCATGACTGACGCAGACGGGCGAAAGCCGCGTCGAGATTATCGTTCATGGGTGAAATCCTCCGTCGACCGGGCGAACAGGAACTGCGCCACATAATAGGTGGCGAGCACCCAGAACCCGCTCAGCGGAATATCGAAGCGAAACCGGTCATAGGCCAGCAGCGTGTCGCTGACCATGAAACACACACCGCCCAGTGCCGCCAGCCAGGCGGCATAGTGTTGCGGTGTTTCCGGTTCCGTGCCGGTTGCCCGGCTGAAAGCCTGCGCGGCCATGACGCCGAGAGCCGCGGCATAGATGATGACGGGGATTTTCATGGCCCCCGGCAGTGCCGTCCAAAGGCCGGTAATCACCGCAAATGCCGCAAGCGAGAAGACGACGAAGGCGCCCTTGTTCTGTGCAAAGCGGGTATGGCGCGACAGGGCGTAAATATAGGCGCAATGGGTGATGAGAAAGCAGATCAGCCCGGCCATGAAATAGTCGCCGGGCAGCA
Source organism: Ochrobactrum sp. RH2CCR150 (assembly GCA_014138095.1). GTDB lineage: Bacteria > Pseudomonadota > Alphaproteobacteria > Rhizobiales > Rhizobiaceae > Brucella > Brucella gambitense. Next base: position 78,600 of record JACGXE010000012.1, on the reverse strand, counting down.
TCAGGAAAAAGTCGCCAAGGGCCGCGAGGGCAAGGCCGAAGGCCACGGCAAAGCCATAGGATTTCGAGCGCGGCTTGCCGGAACAGAGCACTGCCGCCAGCAGGAACAGCGTTGCGGTCGGCTTGGTGAGATAATGCAGCCAGCGCCAGAAAGAGGTCTCGCCATTATAGCTCAGCAGACTGCCCGCGATGGCGCAGACCGCGCAGAACAGGAAAAGTCCATAGAGCGTCCGATTCCGCCCGAATTCCAGCAGACCCTTGTGCCGCATCTCAACTCCCCCGATTTATGATGTGGGTTTATTCTTGTGTTGCCGCCGCCTCGCGCCGCCTTTTGCGGCCGATGCGTTCGGCACGGGTGGAAAGCTCCGTATTGCCCTCAAGATCGGTTTGCAGGATCAACCCTTCCTGCTTCAGCCAGCGGATAATCTCGCCGAATGCGCGGTCGTAATCGGGCTGTTCCATGGCGGGCCTCTTAGTTGTTCTACCCAGACAAACAACGCATAATCTATTGCTAACTATTTGTTTTTACGCCTATGAAAACACAAAACCATTCCATACTTTTGCTGGAAATGCGTCCCGTTGCAAGGCGGAAAATGTCACCGTCATGAACGCTTCAAATCTTGCCGCTATCAGATAGGCTTTCTGTTTGTGAACCGGCCAAGGTGCGTTTGATGAAGTCTCCGCTTTTTGTTGCAGCATTTTGCGCCGTTGTTTCTTTGACGACTGCGGCCTTCGCGCAGGATTTCAAAAAGCCCACGCTGCTTGGGGAGATCGTGCTGCCAACCGGCCTACAAATTGCAGGCGTCGAGTTCGGCGGCATATCCGGTCTCGACTATGATGCGGCGCATGACATCTACTACGCCATTTCCGACGACCGTTCCGAAAAGGCACCAGCCCGGTTCTATACGCTCAAGATTGTTGCTGACGAAAAGGGGCTGCACAGCGTCGATATCCTCTCCACCGTCACGTTGTTGAATGCCGAGGGCAAGCCCTTCGCGATCAAGGATGTCGATCCGGAATCCATTCGTTTTCATGCGGGCACCGGAACGCTGTTCTGGACCAGCGAAGGCGACCGCAACGGCAAACCCGCCGTGCGGGAATCACGCATCGATGGCAGCCTGATCCGTGAATTTGCCTTGCCCGATTATTACATCCCGAATGCCGATGGCACGCGCGGCATTCGCGACAATCTGTCTTTTGAAAGCCTGACCTTTTCGCCGGATGGCAAAACGCTGCTTGTCGGGCTGGAAAATGCGCTGCTTCAGGATGGTGACAAGGCAACGCTGGAAAAAGGCAGCCGCGCCCGCATCCTCGCTTTCGATATTCTGTCCGGCGCGGTGAAGGCGGAATATGCCTATGATACGGGGCCGATCTTCACCAAGGCGACCAAGCTGCCCTATTGGAACGACAACGGCATGTCGGAATTTCTCGCCTGGGGCGATGATCTGCTGACGGTCGAACGCTCATATGCGCATGGCGTCGGCAGTCAGATCAATTTCTACCGCGCACGTTTTGCCGGGGCGACCGATATCAGCGGCATGGCGACACTCAAGGATGCCTCGCTAACGCCGATGGCCAAGGAAGCTGTCCTGCGGCTGGGGGAAGGTGATTTCGGCCTCGACATCGATAATATTGAGTCGGTCACCTTTGGGCCGACAATCGGCGGACGTAAAACGGTGGTCATCGCTTCTGATAATAATTTCAATCCGGAACAATTTACTCAGTTTGTCATGTTTCAGCTTGATGCAGAAGCAAATTGAATTCAGCATCAAGTATAAATCAATTAAGTAAACATGGTAATTCTTCTAAATAAACCCGCATTAACCCGATGTGGGCTTATACAGCCATAAGCTGTTCAAAATATTGTGTTTTATGAAAATTACAGTCCGGTAGCGAAAATGTGACATCAGACTGTCGTCAAATCGATTATATATTCCAACTTCACTTTTCATATTCACCATTCATGAGGGAATACATGCTGTCACAAGCCAAGGTAGACCAACTCGGAATTACGATCGATGTGTATCAGAAAGCGGCGAAGCAGTGGGTTGCTTCCGGCATTTATGAAGGCCATCACATCGTCGTCGAAAATCAGACACAGGGTACCGCCGTCAGCGCATGGCGTGACCGGGCGCTTTCCGTTTCGGATAGCGGAACCGCATAATAGCATTTGAGCTTGTTTCAAAAGGCGGCCAACGGTTGGCCCGCCGCCAAATTCTTTTCAAAGCCGGGCTGTTACGGTCGATTTTCAGATGACTGCAACAGCCGTTACGATCAAATTCCTTGGGGCTAGCCCCCGCGTTCCTCGAACCCTTCGGCATTACCTTCGTCCACCTTGTGACGCAGATATTGCTTCAGCCGGTTGATATCGTCGCTCTGCCAGTTTTCGGCGCCGGTTATGTCACGCCAGGCTTCTAGATAATGCTCAGGGGCATAGACATGTCCATGCCCCATGGGCGCGCTGTCGGCAAATGCCATGTCGACCACCAGTTGCAGCGCGGTCACGATCGGATACCAGCGTAAATCGGCTGATACATCGGGACCGCGCGGCTCTTTCATCCAGTCCGGCTCGCGATAGAACATGCTACTGTTGAAGAACACGATGGCATCGCTGGCATATTGCAGATAGATCGTGCGCATCACGCCCCATTCGTTGCCATTGCCGGGCGCTTCGCCATTCTGGTTCATGAAGCGCACGAAGGCGCCGTCGCGCACCACAGGCAGCCATTCCGGTGTATCGGTATTGCGGCTGCGCGTCAGCGAGCGCCATAGCGCGCTGGGGAAGGGCGGGCCGCTCCACAGGGCGCCATTCAGGGGCGCATCCAGTATTTCAAACAGCGATACCGAGCTTTGCGAATTGAAAGCGCCGAGGCTCAGACCATGCAGATAGATCTTCGGCCGTTTGTCGACGGGCAGGCTTTTCCAGTAATCATAGACCGTTTCAAACAGCGCGCGCGCTGACTCCGCGCCATATTCGGGCTGGAACAGCAGCGATAGCGGGCTGTTCAGATAGGAATATTGCATGGCAATGCTGGCAACGTTACCGTCGCGCAGATATTCCAGTCCGATCATGGCCGAGGGATCGACCCAGCCCGTACCGGTCGGCACGATGATCACCAGCGCAGACCGGTCGAAACCTCCCTGCCGCTTCAGTTCTTCAAGCGCCTGTTGCGCCCGTTCCTGCGGCGTCCGGCTGACATTGAGCCCGGCATAGACGCGGATCGGGTCCATGGCCGTGCGTCCGGTAAAGGCGGAAATCTCCGCTGCGGTCGGCGCGGTGGCGACATATTCGCGCCCGGCGCGCCCCAGATCCTCCCAATTGATCAGGGACGCGGCACTGCCGGTCTTGTCGGGAGAGGATGGCTGCACGCGGTCCGGCTCCATCAGGGAGTCGTAGCGCTTGAACGACGCATCAAGCGATTTGAAGGCCGTATTGATCAACACGCCATTGGCTACGGTCCAGATCAGAAAAGCCGTCACCGAAGCCGCAATGACGTTTGCAACGCGCCTCGGCATGATGCGGCGCATCTTCGCCGAGAAATAGCGGCCGATGCGAATGAGGATACGGGCGATGATCAGCAGTACCAGAAAGACAGCAATGGCAATCGCGGTCAGCGTGGCGGGATAGGCGGAAGGCACCGGCGGCATATCCATTGCCGTGCGGATCGAGTTCTGCCAGCCAGCGGATGAACGAAGGGCGATCAGCGCCACGGCGAGGCAGACAATGCCGACGACGATTTTCAGGATAGCGCGCTTGCGCCCTTGTATTTCCGGCAGTTCGAGATAGCGCCACAGCGCACCGAAAAGCACGCCGATGCCATAGCCGATTGCGAAGACCAGCCCGCACAGCGCACCCTGAATGACATAGGTGCGCGGAATAAGGCTCGGCGTCAGCGCTGCGGCAAAGAACAGGGTGCCGAACGCCAGTCCGGTCGCGCAGAATGACGAGGTGCCGCGAAAAAGGGCGAGAACGAAGGCGCGCATCAACACTTGCTCCAACGGAATTGCTTAATCTTTGGATATAAAGCATTTCCAACAAAAGTGCGAAGCGGTTTTGTGTCCTGAAATACGATTGAAAACAAATCGATAGGGCGCTTGGCGTGCGAATGTGACAGCGCATAGGCCTTGGCGGAAACGGCACAAACGATGCCGCCGAACTGTTGAATATTACTTCATTCTAAAACAGAGATATCGTATGGTTGCCATGGTTATCCAGCCATCGATTTCGCTTGTTTCACAGTGTGTTGCGATCATCCGGCAGAAGCCTGTCGCTTGGCAGATTTTGCGTGTGACAAGCTGTCCGAAATCCTCTACGCCTAGTGATGGACCGCTACGCGGCGGTCTGGGGTGTCGTAGCCCCACACTGTATGGCTGGTGTCGCCAAAAGATGCCGAACCTTCGTCCTTTATGGTCAGGGTGCCTGCGACGTATGTCCAGGCTTCTCTGAAGCTAAAGGTCGTGGGACCGTTACAGTGCGGTTACGAACACCCTGATCACCAAAGATCGAAGGGCACAACGCGGGGGCGTACCGCGAGAGTGCACCGGGGTGGAGACCGATCGTGACGAAAATGCTCAGTTTCTATGCAATCACCGATGACGTTATGCCGGAATGGGATGATGCGTTCTATGTGGACTTGGCAGAAGCCGAAGCTGCAATCCAGAGAACATTGAACGAAATCGAAGAAATGGTCGTCGTTTGGCCCAGCCGTCCGCAGCATCGTTCGAGGGCGCTATACCTTGAGCGGGTCAGCGTTCCGTTTACCGAGGAAACACTGTTTGCCTTGCTGAATAATAAGGGGCCGCTCAGCGTTTTTGCAGAGCGGGAAGTCCTCAACGTGTATTACACGAACGGAGGAACCTGGCTGGGGTCGGGCTTCTGCTCTTAGAGTACATCAGCAGGGGCGCCAGTCGGTCCTGCTGTTTTCCTGCCAGCCGCATTTGTGCAGCAGCGGCGTGTCGTCGGTGAAGCTCGGCCAGCCGACGCACAGATAAAGGCTGAAACGCCAGTTCGCCGGCACGTCGAAAAGCCGTTCCATGGCCACCGGGTCGAGTATAGACACCATGCCGACACCGAGGCCCAGCGACCGGGCTGCGAGGTTGAGATTTTGCACGGCCATAGCCGTGCTTTGCTCCAGCGTGGAAGCCATCGACTGTCGCCCGAGGCCATGCCCTTCCGCCGGTTCCGTTTCCGTGAAGATGGCAAGCTGCAACGGGGCGACGGCAAGCCCCTCCAGTTTCAGGTCACGATAGGCCTCGGCGCGTGCGCCGTCGTAAATCTGTGCTGCTTTGCGATTGGCTTGCCTGAACGCATCGTGGACTGCCTGACGCTTCTCAAGGCTTTCCACGGCGAAGACGCGCCAGGGCCGCGCATTGCCGACAGAGGGCGCATAATCCATCGCCTGCCGCAGTGCTTGAATCATCGTTTCGTCTATCGGGTCGCCTCGAAAATGACGTACGTCCCGCCGCCATTTCAGAAGCTCGAAAAAGGCGTCGCGATCTGCGGAAGTGAACTGCATATCTGTTTTCCTGAAGCTCAGGCCGGGCTTTGGCCGCACGGGGCATGCGATAGGCCCGGATAGCAAAAAAGCCCGCTTGCGCGGGCTTTTTGGGGTGCTTCTGAACCTTGGTAGTGGTTCGAAGACTTAGGAATGGTGCCCAGAAGAGGACTCGAACCTCCACGCCCTTGCGAGCGCCAGCACCTGAAGCTGGTGCGTCTACCAATTCCGCCATCTGGGCGACGAGGACCCATCTAAGGGGTCAGCTTGCCTCTGTCAATCGCGTTTTCGAAATTCAGTGAGCTTTTTTTCAAGCTGTCCGTTTTCCGTGTTGAAAACGCCATCGGGCGCGGTGTCGCGCCCGATAAATTTGCTGCCAACTGCGTGTCAGGCTTCCAGAATTTCCTTAGAGGCCACAGTCGAATCAGCATTAAGCCGGTAAATGATCGGCACGCCTGTATTCAGTTCCTGCTTGAGAATCTGTTCCGGCGTCAGGCCGTCGAGCGCCATGATGAGCGCGCGCAGCGAATTGCCGTGTGCAGCCACCAGAACGCTCTCGCCGCGCAGCACGTGCGGCTGGATCTGATGCAGATAATAAGGCCAGACGCGCGCGCCCGTATCCTTCAGGCTTTCGCCGCCCGGAGGAGGCACGTCATAGGAACGGCGCCAGACATGGACCTGCTCTTCGCCCCACTTGGCGCGGGCATCGTCCTTGTTGAGACCGGAGAGATCGCCATAGTCGCGCTCGTTCAGAGCCTGATCGCGGATGGTTTCAAGGCCCGACTGGCCCAACTCATCCAGAATGTGCTGGCAGGTGGTCTGTGCGCGGCTCAGCACCGACGTATAGGCGATGTCGAATTTCAGGCCCGCAGCCTTGAGGCGCTGGCCTGCGGCCTTGGCTTCGGCATGGCCCTGTTCGGTCAGGCCCGGATCGCGCCAGCCGGTGAAAAGATTCTTCAGGTTCCATTCGCTTTGGCCATGGCGAACCAGGACGAGAGTACGAGACATATGCAATGCTCCGTTGGTGGAAGGATCAGTCGTTCAGCCCGAGCACGTCGAGCATGGAATAGAGGCCGGGCTTCTTGCCATAAGCCCAGAGTGCGGCCTTCACCGCGCCGCGTGCGAAGATGGTGCGGTCCTCGGCGTGGTGCGACAGCACAATGCGTTCGCCGGGGCCAGCGAGAATCACCGAATGGTCGCCGATTACCGAGCCGCCGCGCAGCGTGGCAAAGCCGATGGTGCCTTCCGTGCGGGGGCCGGTATAGCCGTCACGCGCCCGCACGCTGTTGTCTTCAAGGCTGATGCCGCGGCCTTCGGCTGCCGCCTTGCCGAGAAGGAGGGCGGTGCCGCTTGGCGCATCCACCTTGTGCTTGTGATGCATTTCGAGAACTTCGATGTCGAAATCCTCCGGACCGAGCGCCTGCGCAGCCTTCTGCACCATGACGGCGAGCAGATTGACGCCGAGGCTCATATTGCCCGACTTGACGATGGTGGCATGGCGGGCGGCGGCGCGGAACTTCTCTTCGTCTTCCGCCGAGCAGCCGGTAGTGCCGATGACATGGACGATGCGGGCTTGCGCTGCGAGACCGGCAAAGGCGACGCTGGCGGCGGGGCTTGTGAAGTCGAGCACGCCTTGCGCCTTGGCGAAAACCGGCAGCGGATCATCGGTGATGGTGACGCCAAGCGCGCCGACACCGGCCACTTCACCGGCGTCCTTGCCGATCAGCGGCGAGCCGGGGCGCTCGATGGCGCCAGCGAGTTTGGCACCATCAATCGACTGGATCGTCCGGATGAGGGTCTGGCCCATGCGGCCACCAGCGCCGACGACGACAAGGCCCATTTCGCTGTTACGGCTATCCGGTTCACCGGTCATTCTGTCCTCCTGTGCCCGCTGGCACATCATCCGCAGTCAGTTCTTCGATTGTCGGTTCGGGCATATTATCAGCGCTGCCGCTCTGCAATTGGTAGAAGCGGGCATAGACGCCGTTCGGTATGGCAATCAGCGCGTCATGACGGCCTTCTTCCACCACGCGTCCCGCTTCCATGACCACAATACGGTCGGCATTGACGACCGTCGACAGGCGGTGCGCGATGACGATGGTGGTGCGGCCCTTCATGATCGTTTCCAGCGCCTGCTGGACACGCTTTTCCGATTCATTGTCGAGGGCAGACGTTGCTTCATCGAGAAGCAGCACCGGCGCCTTGCGCACAATGGCGCGCGCAATCGAAATGCGCTGGCGCTGCCCGCCTGAAAGCGTCGCGCCGTTTTCGCCAATCGGCGTGTCATAGCCCTGCGGCTGTTGCAGGATGAAATCATGCGCATGGGCAAGCTGGGCTGCCTTGACGATTTCTTCTTCCGTCGCGTCCGGGCGTCCATAGCGGATGTTGTCGGCTATGGTGCCTTCAAACAGATAGGGCTGTTGCGACACATAGGCGACGGCGTGGCGCAGCGAACGCTTGGTGACCTTGGAAATATCCTGTCCGTCGAACAGGATCGTTCCCTTGTCGAGATCGTAGAACCGTTGCACGAGATTGATGAGCGTTGACTTGCCTGCACCCGATGCGCCGATGATCGCCGTGGTTTCACCCGCCTTGGCGACAAAGCTGACGCCATGCAGAACCGGCGCAAGCTCGCTATAGGAGAAATACAGGTTCTCGAACTGGATTTCGCCGGGGCCAGGATTGAGCGGCACCGCATCAGCGGCATCGCGCTGGTGCGGCTTGATATCCAGCACTTCATAGATCATGCGGGCGTTGACGAGCGCCTTTTCCAGACCGACCTGAAGGCGGGCGAGACGGCGCGCCGGATCATAGGCCAAAAGCATTGCGGTGATGAAGGCGAAGGTCGCGCCGGGCGGCTGATGGTCGAGAATGGCGCGATAACCGCTATAGGCCAGCACGCCGGAAACAGCGAAACCGGCCAGTATTTCGGAAATTGGCGTCGTGCGTTCCGACACCTTGGCGATCTTGTTGCTGCGCCCTTCCGACATATCGATCAGATTGCCGATCTTGGCGCGCAGCTGGTCTTCCATCGTGAAGGCCTTCACCACGGCGATGCCTTGCACGGATTCCTGCATGGCGCCGAGAAGATGCGAATTCAGATGCACGAGATCGCGCGTGACCGAGCGGATGCGGCGCGAAATATAGGCGACGGCCAGAATGAGCGGCGGGCCGATCAGGAAGATCGCGACCGACAGCATAGGGTCCATGTAGAACATCATGCAGACCAGCCCGACCAGCGAGATGAAATCGCGCGCAATCGATGAAATCGTCATGTTGAGCAGGTCGCGGATGCCCGAGACATTCTGGTTGATCTGCGCCGCCAGATGGCCGGAGCGCGTATCATTATAGAAGTCGAGGCCGAGCTTCATCAGATGGTCGAAAATACGCTTTTGATAGCGCGCGACCAGATTATTGCCGATCTTGGCAAGCTCGACGGCCTGCACATAGCCGGAAAAACCGCGCAGGATGAAAATCGCCAGCAGCGTGCCGCAGATGACCCAGATCAGGGGCAGGTTCTGCTCATAGAAGATCTTGTCGATCATCGGCTTCATCATATAGGCGAGCGCGGCGTTGGATCCGCCCACGATCAGCGATGCGATGATGGCGATGATATAGTTCTTCTTATATTCACCGATATTCTCCGACATCATGCGCCGGATCACGCGGGTCGCTTCGCCCGTGTCGATTTTCTTCTTTTTCTTCTTGAATAAGCTCACGTGCAAAAGCGCTTCATTCCTGAGCTCGGTATGTCCGAGACTGCCGTTGAAAATGCGTTGGTATTAAAACCAAAAACGCGGCGGTGAAAAGGCCGAAAGCCAATTCCCCGCCGCGTTTCTATAGCCTTATGTGACGTTATTATCCATCCCAATGGCACAGAATAGCCTTAGCCGAAGCGCCAGCGCCGCCCGTCCGTCGAGACTTCGAAGCGCGAAGGTGCGCAGGCGAAAGCCGACAGGCCGCTCAAAGCCGCCAGCGGATAGGTGATCACATGGATCGGAATGTCGTGCATGATGGCCTGATGCGGCGCCTTGTCCTCGAAGGCAGCGCGGAACGCGCCCGCCCGCAAGGCAGGCAGAATGCGCTGCGGAATGCCGCCCGACAGGTAAACGCCGCCATGCGCCATGAAGACAAGCGCCATGTCGCCCGCCACGCGGCCAAGATAGGTCGCAAACAGGTCGAGCGTTTCGCTGGCTTGCGCATTGCTGCCATCGAGACCGGCGGAAGTGATGTCGGCGGGTGTTTCCAGGGTAGGGGTGACGCCATCGGCCGTGCAGATCGCCACATAGAGATTTTGCAGGCCGCGTCCACTCAGAATCTGTTCGGCGGAAACGCGCCCGTCGATCTGCTCGATATGCGGGAAAATCTGATAGTCGCGTTCGCTGCGCGGGCCGACATCGACATGGCCGCCTTCACCGGGAACAGGCACCCACGCCTTGCGGGTGCGCACCAGACCCGCCACACCGAGGCCTGTGCCCGGGCCGAGCACGACGCGGGTTGCGATCACCTCGTCCGGCTTGCCGCCGATCCGCTCCATATGATGGCCTTCAAGCGACACCACGGCCAGCGCCTGCGCCTCGAAATCGTTGAGCACGGTCACGTCCTTGAAGCCCAGATCGGAGATCAGCTTCTTCGGGCGCACAACCCAATCGCAATTGGTGAGGTCGATTTCATCGCCTTCGACGGGGCCTGCAATGGCCAGAATGACCGAGCGCGGCTGCAACGACGTCTGGTCGAGAATGGCCGTCTGAATGGCTTCATCGATGGTCGCATAGTCCGCCGTCTGAAGAACCGGGAATTCCTTCGGATCGGAATTGGCATCGACAAGGATTGCAAAGCGGGCATTGGTGCCGCCGATATCGCCGACGAGGACTGGAAACTGGAAACTCTGTTCGGCGTCGATCATGGCCTGCATTCTCTCTCCCTGCCGTTTCTTGTGCCCTTTGGGTGTTGGGGGCTTACCCATGGGCTGTTATATTTCTTCGATTGTATCAGTCTAAAGCTTTGATCAGCTTTTCTGCCGTGGCGCGGTTCAGCGCCATTGGTATGTCGTAGACGCTGCCGAGGCGGGTCAACGCCTTGACGTCCACGTCATGCGGAAGTGGCGACAGCGGATCGATGAAGAAGATCAGCACTTCGACGGTGCCTTCCGCAATCATGGCGCCGATCTGCTGGTCTCCGCCGAGCGGGCCGCTTTTGACGCGCTGGATCGTCAACGAAGGGCAGGCATCAAGGATCAGCCCGCCGGTCGTTCCTGTCGCCACGATATCAAAACGCGACAATGCCTTTTCATGCGCGCGCGCAAAGGCGACCATGTCATCTTTCTTCAAATCGTGGGCGATCAATGCGATGCGCAGGCGCTCTGTCATGAAATTGATAACCTTGTCATCAAGCTCTAAATCGTTTGAAACCTATAGCTGAGCTATGGGCCGGTGAAAAGAGGGCTTAGAGAGAATGCCCCGCCGTCAAACGACGGAGCATGATGTCTGATTACTGCACGCCATAGGTGACGTCGGCAACCGAATTTGGTGCAGGACCGGCCAGCACGGCAGCGCAGGCCTTTGGAAGATCAGACACCATGACGGGGCGCGGCTTCTTCGGCGGTTCCTTTGACGGCTTGGCTGGCTTCCACGGCTCATCGGTGAACCACCAGGCAAGCGACTTGTCGCAGCCGTCGCCCGCCGCCACCTTGGGCTGCGGCTTGCATTGTGGCGAGCCGGGCTGGCAGGTCAGACGCACATGGAAATGGTAGAAGTGTCCCCAATAGGGGCGGACCTTGCCGAGCCAGCTTCTGTCGCCGGTCACCGTATCGCAAAGCTGCTTCTTGATGCCCGGATGCACGAAGATGCGCTCCACTTCCGGATAGCTCGCGGCATGTTTGATCAGCGCCGTGCGGGCAGGGGTCCATTTCTTGGGATCGACATAAAGTGAATCCCCTTTCAGCATCGAGACGGCGGAAACGCTTTCGCGTTCGGCATCCGTGAAGCGCTTCTTGGGCATCGGTGTCAGCCAGATATCGGCATCGAGCCCCACCTGATGCGAAGCGTGGCCGGTCAGCATCGGACCGCCGCGCGGCTGCGAAATATCGCCGACGAGCAGCCCCGGCCAGCCATCCTTGGCGGCATCGCGGGAGAGTTTTTCCAGCAAGCCGATCATGCGCGGGTGACCCCAGCGGCGATTGCGCGACAGGCGCATGACCTGCCAGTTCGGGCCGTCTGTCGGCAGCGCAACAGCGCCTGCAAGACAGCCCTTGGCATAAAAGCCGATCGATTGTGGCGATTGCGCCAGCACGGGCATCTTTTCCGCTCCGAAAGCCTGCTTGGCGGGCATATCATCCGCCATGGCCATAGGCACGAAGTCGGGCGCGATCATCGTTGCCAGCGACGCAATGAGGACAAATTTCTTCAGTTTGTTTGCGATCATGGGGCAATTCCATGGTTTGCCAAAGGGCGCTGTGACTGCGAATCAAACAGCAAAGCTGCGGGCATTATGCTGTGAGAAATGCAGGCCAGCAATGCCGGTCGGCTGTTTGTGCCAACCGACCGGCATATGGATCAATTCCGTTGCAGCCTTGCAAGCATGGTCAGGACCACAAGGGGCATGACGGTGCAGAACGCAATCAGCGGCCAAGCCGTGTCGCCGGGCAGCAAAATGACGAGCGCTGTTCCTGCCAGACTGACCATCAGGCTCTGTATGCAGAAATAGAGAGCGACAGCCATGCCTGCGCTGTCGTCGAAAGCAGACAAAGCGCCGTTTGCCGTCATGGATGCGGTCAAAACAATGCCGATGGCAGCCAGCCACATGGGTAGTATCAGGCTGGTGAAGGATGGTTGCAGCAGGTTTTCGGTTAGGAGCAAAATCAGCGCGCTGGCAAGGAGTACGACCATGCCCAACGCCACGCTTTTCCCTACGCCCCATTTTCGGGTGTGGCGTGTGAGAAGGCGCGTGGCGACAATCATCACCATGGCAACGCTTGCAAATGCCAGGCTGAACGTCATCTCTCCGAAACCGCCTCTTTCGATCAGGATGCGCGGCGCCGTGGAAAAGAAAACAAAGAAGGTGCCCATCGCCGTGCCGAAGCCCAGCGTGTAGGTCCAGAACGGAAAATCCTTCAATATTTTCAATAAGCTTAGGTGGTCCGCGCCATTGCGGTCAGGGCGTGTTTCCGGCCAGAGGCGGAACGCCCGCCATGTTGCGACAAGGCCAAACATGCCGAGCGCTATGAAAATCGCGCGCCAGCCGAAACTGCTTGTGATCAATGCGCCAGCGATGGGGCCGATGGCCGGAACGAAGGACAGCATGGCGCTGAACAGGCCGTAGATTGTCGCGCCTTCCGGACGGTCGGCATAAACGTCACGCACCGTGGCAAAGGTTGCAACGAGCGCGGCTGAGGCGCCGACCGACTGGGTGAAACGCAAGGCGATGAAAACCGTGGCGCTATCCGTCGCCGCCAGAGCGAAGGAAGAAAGTGCGAAGACGACACCCCCGCCAAGCAGCACCGGCTTGCGCCCGATGCGGTCGGACAAGGGACCGAAGACGAGTTGCCCGACACCCAGCATCACCATGTAGAGGCTGAGTGTCAGTTGCACCATGGCAGGCGTGGTTTTCAGAATTGCCGGCATGGATGGAACCACCGGCAGGTAGATATCCATGGCCAGCGAGGCGAGGATGTCGAAGGGAGCCATTAGCGCGAGCGCGAATGGCAAGGTGAAGCTCCAGGATGGAGTTTTCTGATGATCAAATGGCATGACAAAGCATCCGCTCGAAGACAATCGGGCGGCAATCTGCCTGCAATGGAAGACGTTGGTCCGGGACAGATGCCGCAACAGGTTGGAAAAGCTGTTGCGGCTTATTTATCTGCTGACTTGCTGTTACCCATTGTTATGTCCCGGTTTGGAATTTGCGTCAGGGCGTTTTACCCGAAGGGGTGCACGCGTGCAATCAGCGCCAGTTTCCGTCCTTCCACATGGCCGAAAAGGCGGTCTTGTAGTCGGGATAGGCGAATGTGTAGCCCAGTGCCTGAATGCGCTGATTGGAGACACGCTTGTTCTCGCCATAGAAGGAGCGCGCCATCGGTGTCAGTTCCGCATCTTCGAAGGCCACTTCCGGCGGCGGTGTGACGCCCATCAGCTCCGCCGCATAGGCAACGACATCCTGCGGCGGCGATGGCTCATTGTCGGTAATGTTGAAAATACCGCCCGTATCGGTGCCCGCGAGAAAGCGCAAAGCGCCGGCAATGTCTTCCACATGGATGCGGTTGAAAACCTGATCCTGCTTGACGAGACGTCGCGCCGTGCCGCGCTCCAGATTGACGAAAGCATTGCGACCCGGGCCGTAGATGCCGGACAGCCGCAAGATCGCCAGCGGCGTTCCGTGTCTCTCGCTCAGGCTTGTCCAGGCCTGTTCCGCCTCGACACGTTCGAGGCTGCGGCGCGAAACCGGCTTGCAGGGCGTGGTTTCATCCACCCATGCGCCCTTGTGATCGCCATAAACACCGACGGTCGAGAGATAGCCGATCCAGCGTATCGTATTGTCGGTACGGCGCAAGGCTTCTTCGACCCATGCAAGCGCCGGGTCGCCCGCTTCGCCGGGCGCAATCGAAATCACCACATGGGTTGTCTTGGCGAGTCGCTCCAGAAGTTCGGGCGAAGGCGTTTCCCCATCGAACAAGACTGGCGAAATGCCGGATTTCTCAAGAGTTGGGAATTTTTGCTCGTGCCGGGTTGTCCCGTCAATGCGCTCTACTTCTCCCGTCATTCGCTTGGCAAAGGCTTGTGCCGAATATCCGGCTCCGAACAGGAAAATGCGCATGTCAGACTGTCTCCGTATTCCACTCTTTCTGTACCGTAGCATCCTCTTCGGCGGAGGCCAGACGTTTTTGCAAGGCATCGACATGGCTAGGCTCTGCCAGCTGCTTCAAGGCCCAGACTGCCGCCCCGCGCACGACAGGTGCGGCATCACCAAGCAGCGCCTCAATCTGCGGCAACAACGTTGTATCGGCAGAATTGCCCGCTGCGATCAGCACGTTGCGGATGAAGCGGTCGCGCCCGATCCGCTTGATCGGCGAACCGGAGAAAAGCGCACGGAACGCCGGATCGTCGAGCGCCAGCAGGTCGCTCAGACGCGGTGCTTTTAGATCGTCACGCGCCTTCAGCTTCATTTCGCTGGTCGCCTGCGCGAATTTGTTCCACGGGCAGACCGAAAGACAGTCATCGCAGCCATAGATGCGGTTGCCCATGGCCTTGCGAAATTCCGCCGGAATGGGGCCCTTGTTCTCAATGGTGAGATAGGAAATACAGCGGCCCGCATCGATGCGGTAGGGCGCTGGAAAGGCCTTGGTGGGACAGGCGTCGAGACAGGCGCGGCAGGAGCCGCAATGATCGTGATCTGGCTCATCCGGTGCGATTTCCGCCGTGGTGAAGATCGAGCCGAGAAACAGCCATGAACCAAGCTCGCGGCTGACCAGATTGGTGTGCTTGCCTTGCCAGCCTAGTCCGGCAGCTTCCGCCAGCGGCTTTTCCATGACGGGCGCGGTATCGACGAATACCTTGACGTCCTGCCCGGCGCGCGCGGCAAAGCGGCTCGCCACATGCTTCAGCTTGCCCTTGATGATGTCGTGATAATCGCGGTTCTGCGCATAGATCGATATGGCCGCACGATCCTTCTGATCAAGTATCGCCAGCGGGTTGGTGTCCGGCCCGTAATTCATGGCCAGCATCATGATGGAACGAACTTCCGGCCAAAGTACACCGGGATTGGCCCGGCGTTCTTCGGTTTCTTCCATCCAGAGCATATCGGCGTGATGACCGTCGGCAAGATATTGCCGCAGGCGTTCGGGTGCTCGCGGAATAGCATCCGGTGTGGTGAAGGCGACAGCGTCGAAGCCCACGGCTTTGGCTTCTTCGACGAGGAAGCGCTTCAGCCTGTCTGCCTTTGTCTCAGAAGTCGAGGTCGCCATAATGGGCCACCGGGGCAAGCCCGCGCACACGATCGGACAGAAGCGGGCGGAAAGCGGGACGCGACTTCATGCGCGCATACCAGTCGCGCGCGGCACGGGTTTCGCCCCATTCGATTTCACCGAGATAATCGAGTGCGGAAACAGCAGCAGCGGCCGCCATATCGGCATAGCTTGGATGCGCGCCCGCCAGCCAGTCGCGGGTGGCGGCCAGCCAGTCGATATATTTCATATGCTGGCGAATATTGGTGCGGGCTGCGCGGATTGCGGTCGAATCCGGCGCGCTGCCGCCCATTTCAGCCGCCATCTGCAACTTATAAACGCGCTCGCGCGTGATGTGGCGCGTGACTTCGTTTTCGAATTTCAGCAGGAACCAGTCCACGAGGCGGCGCACTTCGGCGCGCTCCATCGGGCTTTCCGGCAAGAGGCGACGGTTGCGCTTCAATGCGCCGCGCGTTTCGTCGAGATATTCGGCGATCACGGTTGCACCCACGACCGGCAGGTCGTTTTCAGCCAGCAGCACGGGCAAGGTGGCCGCGGGGTTCAGCGCCAGAAATTCCTTGCGGCGCGACCATGGCCTTTCCTCGATCAGTTCCGCTTCCACGCCATATTCGCCGAGGATAAGCCGCACATAACGTGAGCCTGAAGACATGGGATGATGAAACAGCGTAAGCATGATCGACGCGGTACTCTCGACTAACAGCTTGAATTGAACATCCGGAGATTGGTACGGCGGCTGGCGTTTGCCCATGCAGCAGGCTATTTCTGCTGCCAAGCGATTCGACGCCGCCTCAACGGAATATAAAGTCTATAAGACCTATGTTTGCGGGAGACAAGCAATCGCTGGAAGTGCCCGTTTTAGTCGCCCTAGCCGCTAATGCGAGCCGGTTCAGATGCCATCATCGTGCCAACCATTCTAAGGTACTGACTTCATGGATATTTTTAATCTGCTGGAAGCCGCGTTTCTCGGTCTCATCGAAGGTTTGACCGAGTTTATCCCGGTTTCTTCCACCGGGCATTTGTTGCTGGTCGGGCATTTTCTGGGATTTGAATCCACAGGAAAGACATTCGAGGTGCTGATCCAGCTCGGCGCTATTCTGGCCATTCTGACCGTTTATTCGGCGAAACTGCTGAAGCTTCTGACAGATTTTCCACGCGATGCACGCACGCGTCATTTTGTCTTTGGTATTCTGGTCGCCTTCCTGCCCGCCGCTTTCATCGGTGCGGCTGCGCATGGCTTCATCAAGACCGTGCTTTTCGAAACGCCGATCCTCGTCTGCATCATGCTGATTGTCGGCGGTCTGATCCTGCTCTGGGTCGACCAGCTCAATCTGAAGCCGCGCTATCAGGATGTGATGGATTATCCGCTGCCGATGTGCCTTGCCATCGGCTTCATCCAGTGCCTCGCCATGATCCCCGGCGTGTCGCGTTCGGGTTCGACGATTGTCGGTTCGCTGCTACTGGGTGCCGACAAGCGGTCGGCTGCTGAATTCTCGTTCTTCCTCGCCATGCCGACCATGGCTGGAGCCTTCGCCTACGATCTCTACAAGAGCCGCGACATGCTCACGATGAATGATGGCGCGCTGATCGCCGTCGGCTTCGTGATGGCTTTCATCTCGGGTGTGTTCGTTGTGCGCTATCTGCTCGACTATGTCTCGCGCCATGGCTTCAAGCTCTTTGCCTGGTGGCGTCTGATCGTCGGCTCCGCTGGCCTAGCCGCTTTGTTGATTTGGGGATGAGCAAAAGAAAAGGGGCCGCGAGGCCCCTTATTCATTTCCGACTATCGATATCTCACGCAAAGCCGGTCTTGGTGTACTGACCGGCCACGCGGTAGCGCCAGAGATAGGCTGGCAGAACGGCGTCGACGCCTTCCGGCGTAATGCCCATGCCCTGCAATGTGCGGCCTTCCTTGATGGCGGCTTCCGAAACGACATTGTCGGATTTCAGGAGCGTTACCTGATCGTTGGTGATCGGCGGGTTAGGCAGCAGGCTGAGAACCGAAGCCTGCAGGCGGGCAACCCACCATGGCAGCGAAATGAGGACGCGCTTGCGGTCGACGACGCGCAGCATGTCCTTCATCCAGTTCTTGAACGGCTGCACATCCGGACCGCCGAGTTCATAGACGCCGCCCGGCATCAGCTTGCCATCGACGGCGCGGGCAACAGCTTCCGCAACATCGCCGACATAGACCGGCTGAAGCTTCGTTTCGCCGCCGCCGATGACCGGCAGGAAGGGCGAGAAGCGCGCCATATTGGCAAAGCGGTTGAAGAAGCGGTCTTCATGGCCGAAAATGATCGACGGACGCAGGATAACGGTTTCCGGCAGCACGGCGAGAACGGCATTTTCGCCTTCAGCCTTGGTGCGGGCATAATCCGAAGCCGAGTTTACATCGGCGGCGAGCGACGAAATGTGGGTCATCGGAATGCCGGCGGCCTTGGCGGCCTCGGCAATGTTCTTCGCGCCCAGCACCTGAACCGTGTTGAAACGCTGGCGGCCGCCTTCTGCGAGAATGCCGACGAGGTTCACGACATGGTCGGAACCCTTGACGACCAACTCGACCGAAGCGCGATTGCGGACATTGGCCTGCACCATCTGGATCTGCCCGACATTGCCGAGCGGCGCCATATAATAAGCCACTTCGGGCTTGCGCACGGCAACGCGCACACGATAGCCACGCTTGGTGAGACTTGCTACGACCGCGCGCCCGACAAAGCCGGAGCCGCCGAAAACGGTGACCAGTTTCGGCCTGTTGTGGACTTCGTTCGGTTCGGTCTTCATCCTAAACTCCTGCATGAAAGCCAGTTGCGCCGCTTGCGAGCAGCCGCCGCAATGCGTCTGTATTGCCGGTGATTTATCGCCTTTTTGCCACAAGGCAAAGGGGACTTGTTGTCACGATCATGATAGCAGGGCTTTTTCCCGTATTTAAAGCGCAATAGAGCTTTGAGATTCCGCTGCTTGCTGTTAAATCGCGCGCATGAGCACACCACTTGACCATATTCGCAATTTTTCGATCGTCGCCCATATCGATCATGGCAAATCGACGCTGGCCGACCGCCTCATTCAATTGACCGGCGGTCTGGATACGCGCGAGATGAAGGATCAGGTTCTCGACTCGATGGATATCGAGCGCGAGCGCGGCATCACCATCAAGGCGCAGACCGTCCGTCTCACCTATAAGGCGAAGAACGGC
Organism: Ochrobactrum sp. RH2CCR150; assembly: GCA_014138095.1. GTDB lineage: Bacteria > Pseudomonadota > Alphaproteobacteria > Rhizobiales > Rhizobiaceae > Brucella > Brucella gambitense. The sequence goes on along the minus strand of JACGXE010000012.1, from coordinate 59,961 downwards.
GAAGATTATGTGCTGAACCTGATCGACACCCCCGGACATGTCGACTTCGCCTATGAAGTCTCGCGTTCGCTGGCGGCTTGCGAGGGTTCGCTTCTCGTGGTGGATGCTTCCCAGGGCGTGGAAGCGCAGACGCTGGCCAATGTCTATCAGGCCATCGACAACAACCATGAAATCGTGGTCGTGCTGAACAAGATCGATCTGCCCGCTGCCGAGCCTGAGCGCGTCAAGCAGCAGATCGAGGAAGTCATCGGCATCGATGCGTCGCAGGCCGTGCATATTTCTGCCAAGACCGGCATCGGCATCGAAGACGTGCTGGAAGCCATCGTCACCCAGCTGCCCGCGCCAAAGGAAGGCGACCGCAATGCGCCGCTCAAGGCCATGCTGGTCGACAGCTGGTATGATTCCTATCTCGGCGTTATCGTTCTGGTGCGCGTCATCGACGGCGTGCTCAAGAAGGGCCAGACTATCCGCATGATGGGCACGGGCGCGAAATATCCGGTGGAACGCACCGGTGTCTTCACGCCGAAAATGGTTCAGATGGACGAACTCGGCCCGGGCGAGCTTGGCTTTATCACCGCTTCCATCAAGGAAGTGGCCGATACGCGCGTCGGCGATACGATCACCGATGATCGCCGCCCGACGAGCAAGATGCTGGCCGGCTTCAAGCCTGCGCAGCCGGTGGTGTTCTGCGGCCTGTTCCCGGTCGATGCGGCGGATTTTGAAGATCTGCGCGGCGCCATGGGCAAGCTGCGCCTCAACGACGCTTCGTTCTCGTTCGAAATGGAAACCTCCGCAGCGCTCGGTTTCGGTTTCCGTTGCGGCTTCCTCGGCTTGCTGCATCTGGAAATCATTCAGGAACGTCTTGAGCGCGAGTTCAATCTCGACCTCATCACGACGGCGCCTTCGGTTGTTTATCGTCTGAACATGATCGACGGCACACAGAAGGAGCTGCACAACCCGGCTGATATGCCGGATGTGGTGAAGATTTCGGCCATCGAAGAGCCTTGGATCAAGGCAACCATCATGACGCCGGATGATTATCTCGGCGCAATCATGAAACTGTGTCAGGACCGCCGCGGCATTCAGGTGGACCTCACCTATGTCGGCCCGCGCGCCATGATCACTTATGAACTGCCGCTCAACGAAGTGGTGTTCGATTTCTACGACCGCCTGAAGTCGATCTCGAAGGGCTATGCCTCGTTCGACTACAACCTCTCGGAATATCGCGAGGGCGATCTGGTCAAGATGTCGATCCTCGTGAACGAAGAGCCGGTCGATGCGCTGTCGATGCTGGTTCACCGAACGGCTGCGGAAAAGCGCGGTCGTGCGCTTTGCGAGAAGCTGAAAGAGCTGATCCCGCAGCATATGTTCAAGATTCCGATTCAGGCTGCTATCGGAGGCCGTATCGTGGCGCGCGAAACCATCTCGGCGCTGCGCAAGGACGTGACGGCCAAGTGCTACGGCGGCGACGTGACGCGTAAGCGCAAACTTCTGGAAAAGCAGAAGGAAGGCAAGAAGCGCATGCGCCAGTTCGGCAAGGTCGAAATCCCGCAGGAGGCCTTCATTCAGGCGCTCAAGATGGGCGATGATTGATCCTTCGTTCGGCTGAAGGAAACGGTGTTTGAGTTAGACACGTTATCCTCAGCCGACATTACGGCATTCTGGAAAAGGGCACTTCGGTGCCCTTAATCTTTTCTTGAGGTGTTGGAAGAGGGCGCTACGCGCTTTCCCTCATCCTGAGGAGCCGTTGAAAACGGCGTCTCGAAGGGCGAGGGAAAGTCATTGAAGCTGTAAGCAGCGTACTGTATGCGCTGCCTCCCCCTCGTCCTTCGAGGCTACGCTTCGCTCCGCACCTCAGGATGAGGGAGAGGCGTAGTGCGTGACAGAAAACTATTTTCGTTTCGCAAGTTCCGGCAGGCCTTCATAGTTCAGCGCAATCAATGCTTCTTTCTTCGCCCGTGACCAACCTTTGATCTGGCGTTCGCGTGCAATGGCATCCACGATCCGGTCATAGGTCTCTGTGAAAACGAGTTCGACGGGCCTCCGCTTCTTTGTGTACCCGTCATAAATGCCCTCATTATGCTCCCATAACCGGGCTTCGATATTCTGCTTGGTGAGCCCGGCATAATAGGACCCGTCCGCACAACGCAGAATGTAGACTGTTACTTCCATGACTTGCCCCCGCGCGTCTTTGGAAGCTAGATGTTGCGTCAAGCTCGATTGTCTAACAAGTCGCGATGATCATCTTGAAATCGTCTACGTTCAGAAAGTTGAAAACCGTGTCAGCAAATCCCCGCATCTCCATCACCTACTGCACTCAATGCAATTGGCTGTTACGCGCAGCGTGGATGGCGCAGGAATTGTTGCAGACTTTCGGGCAGGATCTGGCGGAGGTCGCATTGCGTCCGGGGACTGGCGGGGTTTTTGAGATCCGCGTGCTGATGCCAGATGGCAATGAAGAACTTATCTGGGAGCGCAAACGTGACGGCGGTTTCCCGGAAGCCAAGGTTCTGAAACAGCGCGTGCGCGATCTAGTCTGGCCGGAACGCGATCTCGGTCATTCAGATCGTCCAGCCAATTCATGAAGGGTTCTTACTCCCATCCTTCGATGAACTCATCCTGAGGTGCCGCTTCGCACCTCCTCAGGATGAGGGAAGCTTACAATAGAGGCGCTGCCGCCGCCCTCATCCTGAGTTCATCGAAGGATCGAAGGACAAGGGAAAAGGGAAAAGGCTCCATTAGTCCTCATCCACCACGCGCAGACGCATTTGGGTGGGGGTGCTTTCCGCCGGCCTTGCTTGTTGAGGCGGCGTTTCCTCGGCGGGCTTTTCGCCAAATTCCAGCGCTTCGATTTTCGCGCCGCGCCGGGTGACCTTGTTGGACGACACCAGAATATCGTCAATATCCTTGTTGGCCTGCACAAAGTGCGTTTGCAGCTTGCGCACGCGCTCGTCGAGGCGGCCCACATCTTCCATCAGACGGATCACTTCGCCCTGAATGACATGCGCCTGTTCGCGCATGCGGGCGTCTTTCAGGATCGCCTGAATGACCTGTATCGACAGCATCAGCAGCGATGGTGAAACGATCACAATCCGCGCCCGGTGCGCGCGCTGGATCAGCGCTTCGAAATGCTCGTGAATATCGGCAAAGATCGACTCCGAGGGCACGAACAGAAAAGCCGTATCCTGCGTTTCGCCGGGGATCAGATATTTGTCGGAAACATCCTTGATATGGATTTCCATATCGCGACGGAACTGCACAACGGCAGCTTTGCGGGCGTCCGGATGCTCCTTCTCACGCATGGCGTTCCAAGCTTCGAGCGGAAACTTGGCGTCGATTACCAGTGAGGGTGCTTTATTGGGCATGCGCACGAGGCAGTCGGGGCGGGTGCCGTTGGACAGTGTTGCCTGAAATTCATAAGCGCCTTGTGGCAAACCGTCGGCAATGATCGCTTCCATGCGTGACTGGCCGAAAGCGCCGCGCGTCTGCTTGTTGGCGAGGATCGCCTGCAACTGCACCACCTGTCCGGCGAGCGACTGGATATTGTTCTGTGCCGTGTCGATGACGGCCAGCCGCTCCTGCAATTTGGCAAGATTTTCATGGGTCGAGCGGGTCTGCTCGGTCATGGTCTGGCCGATGCGATGCGTCATGCCATCGAGCCGTTCGCGGATCGACTGGTTCAACTCCGCCTGTCGCGAACCGAAAACCTCCGCCATGGTCTGCATGCGGCCCTGCATCTCTGCCTGTGCTTTCAGGATTTCCGCCATGCGATATTCTGCATCGCGGGCGCGGTCCTCGGCCTGTGCTTCGGCAACAGCGCGCAGGCGCGCAGAGCGCGTTGCGGCGATCAGGAAAATGACGAGGCAAAGCACCACCACCACAATGCCAGCCAGAAGAATATCTCCCAGCGTGAGCGATGTAGCACCGAGCTGCAAAAGCGGCTCATTCAAGAGGTTCTGGTTTTCCATGCGCCAAGCTTAGCTGATTCGTATGGGCTTGATGAGATCAAAACAAGAACATTTTGCAAAGCACAATTGACGATTCTGTCACAAGCGATTACGTGAAGCGCATGTCAGTAAAACCGCTTGTCATCCTTCCCGATCCTGTGTTGCGCCTGGTTTCCAAGCCAGTGGAGCGCTTTGACGATCAGCTGCGCAAATTTGCCGGCGACATGTTCGACACCATGTATGACGCGCCGGGCATTGGCCTTGCCGCCATTCAGGTGGGCGAGCCGATCCGCATGCTCGTCATCGACCTTGCCAAGGAAGGCGAGGAAAAAGCGCCGCATGTCTTCATCAATCCCGAGATTGTCGGGGTGACGGATGAAGTCAGCGCTTATGAAGAAGGTTGCCTGTCCATCCCCGATTATTATGCGGAAGTGGAACGGCCAGCTGCCATTCAGGTCAAATATTTCGATGCCGATGGCAAGCCGCATGCAATGGAAGCCGATGGCCTGATGGCCACCTGCCTGCAGCACGAGATCGATCATCTCAATGGCGTGCTCTTCATCGATCATATTTCCAAGCTGAAGCGCGATATGGTCATCAAGAAGTTCAAGAAGCTCGCCAGCCAACGGGCGTCGAAGAGAGTGCTTTAGATGCGTATCGTCTTCATGGGCACACCGGATTTTTCGGTGCCGATCCTGACCGCCATTATCGGGCAGGGCTATGATGTGGTGGCCGTCTATTCGCAGCCGCCGCGTCCGGCAGGGCGCAGAGGGCTGGAGCTGACCAAGTCGCCTGTCCATGAAAAGGCCGAGCAGTTCGGTATTCCCGTCTTCACGCCGAAAAGCCTGAAGGGTACGGAAGAGCAGGAAGTTTTTGCGAGCCTGGAGGCCGATGTCGCCATCGTCGTCGCCTATGGTTTGCTTCTGCCCAAGGCCATTCTCGATGCGCCGCGGCTTGGCTGCTATAACGGCCATGCCTCGCTTCTGCCGCGCTGGCGCGGTGCCGCGCCTATCCAGCGCGCCATCATGTCGGGCGATAGCGAAACCGGCATGATGATCATGAAAATGGACGAGGGGCTCGATACAGGCCCTGTCGCCATGGCTGAAAAAGTGGCGATCACGCCGGATATGACGGCGGGCGAGTTGCATGATCGTTTGAGCATGATCGGCGCGGACCTGATGGTGCGGGCGCTGGGTGCGCTTGAGCGCGAAAGCCTGACATTGCAGCCGCAGGCCGAAGAGGGCGTCACCTATGCCGCCAAGATCGACAAGGCCGAAGCGCGCATTGACTGGTCGAAACCTGCGCGCGATGTGCACAATGCCATTCGCGGCCTTGCGCCTTTTCCAGGTGCCTGGTGCGAAATGGAAATCAACGGCGTTGTCGAACGTGTCAAGCTTCAGCGTTCGACGCTGGGCGAAGGTTCAGGTGCGGCTGGTACCGTGCTGGACGACCGGCTGACGGTTGCCTGTAGTGAGGGCGCCGTGCGGCTTGTTACCTTGCAGCGTTCGGGCGGCAAGTCTTTGCCAGCGCAGGAATTTCTGCGCGGCGCAACGGTTACGAAGGTTTTGTAGGCCCGTGCCGCGCTACAGACTTCTGGTCGAATATGACGGCACCCCCTATGCGGGTTGGCAGCGTCAGGAAAACGGCCATACCGTGCAGGGCGCTATCGAGCAGGCGTTCAAGAAATTCTGCGGCGAGGATCTGGCGCTAAGCGCTGCGGGCCGTACTGATGCAGGCGTTCACGCGACGGCGCAGGTTGCGCATGTGGATCTCAGCAAGGATTGGGGTGCGGGCAAGGTGCGCGATGCGGTCAATGCGCATCTGGTTATGGCCAATGAGCGCGTGAGCATCCTCAATGTCGAGAAGACGACCGACAGTTTCGATGCGCGTTTTTCGGCGCAGGGACGGCATTATCTCTATCGCTTCCACAATCGCCGTGCGCCGCTGGCGGTGGATTATCAGCGCGCATGGTGGGTGCAAAAGCGCCTCGATCACGAGGCGATGCACGAAGCGGCGCAGCTTCTTCTGGGCGAGCATGATTTCACGACCTTTCGCGCCACGCAGTGCCAGGCTAAAAGTCCGGTCAAGACGCTCGACCGGCTCGATATCACGCGCCATGGCGAGATCATCGAGATGCGTGTTTCGGCGCGCTCTTTCCTGCACAATCAGGTGCGCTCCTTCGCGGGCAGCCTGATGGAAGTGGGCGTGGGCCGCTGGACGGCGGATGATTTGCAGGCGGCGCTTGAAGCGCGCGACCGCAAGGCCTGCGGACAAGTCGCACCGCCTTACGGTCTTTATCTGATCGGCGTCGACTACGCTTTTCCGTTTTAATAAGCGTGCGGGTCGAAGCCAATGCCGAAGATCTGCTGAAGCAGTACGGTGAGGAACAGCGAGCCGAAGAAGACGCAGGCGAAGAACGGTGCCGCGAAAGCGTGCGGGCGTTGCAACGCCACAAAGGTCAGCCGGTAGCTCAGCACAATCGAAGCGCCGAACATGATGAACGCGAAAAGCGTCGCGACATCAAAACGCCCCGGAAAAAACAGCTGTAGCAAGGTGATCGGCGCAAAGACCCAGGCCAGGAGTGCGCTGCCCCAGTTGGTGGCGATCACATAGGCTGCATAGCGTTTGACGATGCCGATCCGTTTGGCCAGCATGCCGATGAGGGCAAGCGGCACCACCCATGCTGCAATATCGACGAAGGCCGCCCTCATGACGATGGCAAAGCGGATACCCGCTTCCTCGCGCCCGGCGGTGAGGTCGGCGGCATAGGCTACCCAGCTGGCAAAAAGCGGTGGCAGGGCTACCGCTATCGCGAAAAAGGAAGACCAAAAACCCTCGGCGGATATGTCGAGATAATCGAGACCGTCGCGGCGACCGAGCATCATTTTCCAGACACCCAGGAAATATCGGTAAATATCGTCCAGGCTCGGCATGGGCTCCCCAATGTTTCGCATTATCCAGTCCGAAAAGTCATGCAGCTTTCCGGGCCTTTGCGTTACCCAAAGAAATCAGCGATGAAGCGCTCATAAATCTGTGTCAGCCCTTCAAGGTCGGCAAGGGCCACACGCTCATCGACCATGTGCATGGTCTGGCCCACGAGGCCGAATTCCACCACCGGGCAATAATCCTTGATGAAACGCGCATCCGACGTGCCGCCGGAGGTCGACAGCTCTGGCCGCTTGCCGGTCACCGCCTCTACAGAGGCCGTCAGCGTGCCAATCAGTTTCTCGTCGCGGGTCAGGAAGACATGGCTTGGGCTTTCGCGCCACGTCAGCTCATAGCTGATCGGCGTTTCGCGACCGGGGCGCAGGCGGTTGTCGCGGGCGGCCTTTTCCAGTCGCGTGCGGATCTCAGCTTGCAGGCTTTCCGCCGTCCAGGTGTCGTTGAAGCGAATATTGAACGAGGCCGTCGCCTTGTTCGGGATGACATTGGTGGCCTTGTTGCCAACGTCGATGGTGGTGACTTCCAGATTGCTGGCCTGAAAATCGTCAGTGCCCTGATCGAACGCCGGATAAAGCAGGCTATCCACCAGCGTGGTGATGCCGCGCACCGGATTTTCCGCCAGATGCGGATAAGCTGCATGGCCCTGCACACCATGAACGGTAATCGTGCCGGAAAGCGAACCGCGACGACCGATCTTGATCATATCGCCCAGCGCATTGGGATTGGTCGGCTCACCCACAATCGAAGCGTCCCAGCTTTCGCCGCGCTGCTTTGCCCAGTCGAGCAGTTTTACGGTGCCGTTGACCGCAGGACCTTCTTCGTCACCGGTGATGAGGAAGGAGACGCTGCCCTTCAGGCTGCCGTGCTTTTCCACATGGCGGGCCACAGCGGCGACAAAACAGGCGACGCCACCCTTCATGTCCACCGCGCCGCGCCCATACATCACGCCATCTTCAATGGCGGCGGAGAAGGGCGGATGCTTCCAGTCGTTTTCATCGCCGGGCGGCACGACATCCGTATGACCGGCAAACATCAGATGCGGCCCGTTGCCGGATTTACGCGCATAGAGGTTTTCGATGTCGGGCGTGCCCTCTTCGCTGAAGACGGGGCGTTCGACGGAAAAGCCCATTGGTTTCAGCATTGCTTCCAGCGCCGTCAGCGCGCCGCCTTCGGCGGGCGTAACAGATGGGCAGTGGATAAGGGCGGCGAGATTATCGGCGGGATTGACTGGTAGGCTCATGATGTCGGTTTCTTCACTCAAGAATCGTCTGGAGAGTGAGACTAGATCGGGATGCGTCCGGATGGAACCACAAACCGTTGGCCGTAACCATGTCTGAAAATTCCCTCTTCACGCGCTTTTCCAACTTGGTTGCAATTTGAGAACGAAATTTTCTTGACCGGAGGGCCTCTGTCATCGTTAGTTAAAAAAGAGTTGATAACGAGACCCGGGAAACGGGCCGGTCAGCGGGAACCTTTCTAAATTAATGGGAAACTGTGCATGCGTTTAATCACCACAACTGTAGCAGGCATGATGACGCTCTTCGGAGCAACGATGGTACCAGCCAAGGCTGCACAGTGGAGTGAAGCGGGCGGAGTGACAAGCATCCCTTACGGACACAAGGACTATTGCGGGCGCAATCCACGCGATTGCCGTGGCCATAGCGTGTTGCCGCCGATGCAGCTTACTCCGCAGCGTATGAAGCTCCTGCAGAGCGTCAGCAGCTCCATCAATCACCGTATCAAGCCGGTTTCCGATATGGATAACTATGGCAAGCGCGATTACTGGACCATTCCGGTCAATGGCAAGGGTGATTGCGAGGACTACGTTCTGATGAAGCGTGCGCAGTTGATGGCGCGCGGCATGAGCCCGTCTCAACTTCTCATCACCATGGTGCAGGGCAGCGAAGCGCATATCGTGCTCACCGCCCGTACCGATCATGGCGATTATATTCTCGACAATATGCGTGACGAGGTTCTTCCCGTCGAGAAGACGTCCTACCGCTATATCAAGATGCAGTCGTCTGCCAATTCTGGCCAGTGGGTTTCCATTGCCGGGCGTTCGGTTGCCGTTGCGAATAACTGATAGCGAACTGTAAGTTCGGGCCCGAAACTGTTTATGAAAGGCCGCATCCTTGATGCGGCTTTTTTGTTGCACTGGCTTGTTGCGGCGGAATGTACGCCTGATTGGTCAGGTTGCTATCGTCGTATGCGGAGCTGCCGATAGTCCCCTAATTGTTCACTTTTATTATACAATAAAGTCGAACAGACTGTTCACTGGCAATGGACAGATTAAAGGCTGTAATGCGTATGTGATCATATTCTCATAGTTATAAATATTGTTTTTAATATGTTTTTTTAAATCGATTGCAACGTTTTGATCAACGAATGCGCACGAAGCTGTGATGATCTCCACATTTTCGTGAATGGAACTTTCCGCCACTGTCACCCATTTAGGATGTATCGGAACGACGAATTCATACGCCGCTCCATTTTACTAGGAGATCGAAAATGAAAAAGCTCGCCCTTGCCGCCCTTGCCGTCGCTCTTAGCGCCGGTGCTGCCTATGCCGAAAATCCTTATGTCGGCATGCCTGAATCTCAGGTTGCTCAGGAGAAGGCGTTCCAGCAGCCGAATTCCGGCCCGCTCTTCAGCACGAAGGGCAATGTCGATTATACCGCAACGGCAACCATTCGTCAGTCGGCCCCGGTTTATCAGGATGGTTCGGCCCATCGCTTCGGCGATGCCTCGCCTTCAAGCTTTGATAACTAATGGCCTGACCGAATAGAATCTCCCCGGAGGATGGCTGCGAAGCCTCCCCGGACACATGCCCGGACCAGAGGCTTCGTGCCATCCGAAGGGAGCGATCGATCCAGGGATCGATCGCAACCGGTAGTCCAAAATGAAGAAGGCGAAGCACAAGCTTCGCCTTCTTCATTTGGCACGAGGGATTATAAGAAGCTTCTCATTGTTCATATTTGAAATACAATGTTCGATGTGCATTGTCTGGGGTATTGGAGCCACATCACGCGGGTGTGATCGCATAAACTTTCTCTAACTAATTAAAATAACTCAATAATATTTTCAGCGCAGAGTTTTTCTAAGAAGTTATAGGTATATATCCGTGGTCAATATCGCATTTTCGTGACTGGAATTTCTTCTAATTGTATCTCATTTGAGCGACAGCGGAGTGATTGCGGGAAGCGCTGCGCTCTTTTGAACTGTCCCCAACGGCCTGGTGAAAGGCTGCGGCTGAATGCCGATAAAGGGACATATTGTTAGGAGTACGAACATGAAGAAATTAGCTCTTGCTGCCGTCACCGTCGCTGTCGTTTCCAGTGCGGGTGCTGCTCATGCAGAAAATCCTTATGTGGGAATGCCCGAAGATCAGGTTGCTCAGGAAAAGGCTTTCAGAATGACTGGTTCGGGCCCGTTCTTGGGGACCCGACAGAATATCGATTACACTGCGCCCGCAACAATCCGTCGTGAATCGTCGGCTCAAAGGGACGGTTCGGCCAATCGGTTCGGAGACGCTTCTCCGTCCAGCCATAGAAAATAGTGCGTTCCATTGGATGTTGGTCCTGAAGTGTTGCGGTCAGACTACTAAAATGCCGACGCTTCAGGATGGAGCTCTTGGACGAAGTCCCGGACTGAAGGCATTGTGCCATCCGAAGGGCAGTCCATCGTGAAGCACGAATGCCTCAAATGAAAAAGGCGAAGCACAAGCTTCGCCTTTTCTTTGTCTGTCAGCTCTGCAACGCGTCAGTCGCGGAGCAATTCGTTGATCGAGGTCTTCGAGCGGGTCTTTTCATCGACGCGCTTGACGATCACGGCGCAATAGAGGCTCGGGCCCCAGTTTTCGCCGGGTACGTTCTTGCCGGGCATGGTGCCTGCGACGACCACCGAGTAGGGCGGAACTTCGCCATAGAAGACTTCGCCGGTTGCGCGGTCGACAATCTTGGTCGACTTGCCGATGAAGACACCCATGCCGAGCACCGAACCTTCACGCACGATGCAGCCTTCGACGACCTCCGAACGCGCGCCAATGAAACAATTGTCTTCGATGATGGTCGGTCCGGCCTGCATCGGTTCCAGAACGCCGCCAATGCCGACGCCGCCGGAAAGATGCACATGCTTGCCGATCTGTGCGCAGGAGCCGACGGTCGCCCAGGTGTCGACCATGGTGCCTTCATCGACATAAGCGCCGAGATTGACGAAAGACGGCATCAGGATAGCGTTGGGCGCAATATAGGCCGAATGACGCACGACGCAGTTCGGTACGGCGCGGAAGCCGGCCTTTTCGAACTCATTGGCAGTCCAGCCGTCGAACTTGGACGGCACCTTGTCCCACCAGGAGGACTGGCCCGGGCCGCCCTTGATGACTTCCATCGGGTTGAGACGGAAGGAGAGCAGCACGGCTTTCTTCAGCCATTGGTTGACTTGCCAGTTGCCGTCCGCCTGTTTTTCTGCGACACGGGCCTCGCCGCGATCGAGCAGGATAAGCGACTGTTCAACGGCATCGCGGATTTCGCCGCGGGTTGCCGTGTTGACACCGTCGCGCTCGTCAAAAGCCTTGTCGATGGTCTTTTCAAGGGAGGCGAGGTCTGGCTTGGTCATGGGGTGCAGTCTCCGTGAATGGGCGGCGGATGGCAGGCCGGGCGCTTGGTCCGGCCGATTGTCATGAAAGTGATTAAGCGAAGGCGCCATATGGGTCAATCATGATCGGGGCGCAATTGCGCTCTCTTGATCTCCATTCTCGAACAATGTCTGTCATGTTTGAGACAGATTAAGCATTTAGCGCCAAAATGGATTTGGTAACAGGTTGTAAGGAGCAGGTGAGAAGCATGAACCCGATGGAGAAGTCCGGCTGGACGCCGTTCCCGAATTCCGAGGAAGCGATCAAGCAGGCAAAAACCGTACCGCAGACACCCCAGACGGAAGCGCCTGCCTATCGCCTTGCCTTTACGGATGACGACTTCCTGACGCGCCGCGACCTGCGCCCCGTGCGCCTGCAACTCGAGCTTCTCAAGCCAGAGCTGATCCTTGCGGACCGCGGCATCAAATCAACGGTCGTGATGTTTGGCGGCGCGCGCATTCCGGAGCCGGGCGGCGAAGCCTGGGCGGCGAAGAACGAGGTTCAGAAAAAGAATCTCGAAGCCAATTCGCATTATTACGAGGAAGCGCGCAAATTCGCCCGCCTGTGCTCGGAATATTCCGCCACGACCTATTATCGCGAGTTTATCGTGGTGACGGGCGGTGGTCCGGGCGTGATGGAAGCGGGAAATCGCGGTGCTGCAGACGTCGGTGCGCCGACCATTGGCCTCAATATCGTGTTGCCGCATGAGCAAGCGCCGAACCCCTATGTGACGCCGGAGCTCTGCTTCAACTTCCATTATTTCGCGATCCGCAAAATGCACTTCCTGATGCGCGCCAAGGCGATCTGCGTGTTTCCGGGCGGCTTCGGCACGATGGATGAATTGTTTGAGGCGATGACGCTGATCCAGACCAACCGTATGGAACGCATGCCGCTAATCCTGTTCGGCAAGGAGTTCTGGACCAAGGCGATCAATATCGAATTTCTGGCCGAGCAGGGCACGATTTCGCCTGCCGACATCGAGCTTCTGAACTTCGTCGAAACCGCGGACGAAGCCTGGGATCAGATCAAGGATTTTTATAAGCTGTAGGCTGCCAAGCACGGCTAACCGGGCATGTAGCGCCCCTTCCGATTCCATCGGACGGGCCAAATCTCTGTGCGCCCTCTTTTTGGATTCCGTCTCGAACCTGCAATCGATAGACAGTTCAATGCACCCGACTTGCGCGCAGATTGGGTGTCTCCTTCAATGTATTCCACAATTCCTCACCCCTTCAACAGATGGTGGTGCACGTTTTGATTTTGTTCACAATGTATTTAATTAGAAATTTAGAATGAAATAATCTGAAAATACATTTGGGATTCTTATGTATTGTTCGATTTCGATTTCAATATATCCTTCAACTTGAATTTTTCTATGTAAAGATAGGTAATATAAAGCTAAATCGAATATAGAATATGCGATATTCGTGCCTTTGTCCGGCACGAGTTGTCGTGCGCGTGTTGGTCTCAAGCTTATTCTTGGGAGCGGCGGGCCTGTCGGATTCTGTGTTCATTTCAGCTTAATCATTGTCATCTTTCCAGAAATCTCGGTTGTTTCCACATTTGCGCGCCGGTCGCGCCAATGTGGTGGGGAGGGCTCCTCCCGCCTCTTGGGCTCTCCTCATGTCTCTTTTGCAGTGCGTGGGGCGAAATACTGCAAAGCTTATTTTAAAGGGTTTCGATGAACACGGTTTTGAAAAGGGCAGCTGCATTATTGCTTGGCACGTCCGCGCTGGTGGGATGTGTAAACATGGCGATGGCGGATGACTGGACGCTAGGGCAGTCTGGCTTGCTTGATGGTCTCGGTAATGATCAGAGTGATGCAGCTGCAGTTTCAGCCGATGGTAAGGTGATTGTTGGGTCGGAGTTTGTAGAGAAAACCAACCCATTCGGGCAGTCCAAGACTACCCTGCATGCGGTATCTTGGGTGAACGGTGTAGCGACAGAACTCGACTATAAGGGTAACGCGGGCGGTGCAGTTACTGTTTCCGCGAACGGCAAGGTGATCGTTGGGTGGAGCGGCGATAGTTATGGGGCTTCAGGCAACTTCGCTACAGTGTGGCTGAACGGTTCGTCTGCGGGCGTGATGCTCGACGGCTATGAGGACTATGGGGAGGGTTTTCTCGATGTCGTATCCAAGACCACAGCTACAGCAGTTTCCGGTGACGGAAGTGTGATCGTTGGTCACTTTATGGACGAAAACGATCATAGTCACGCGGCAAAATGGGTGGGGGTGTCTGCGGATAATGTTTTCAATTTGGCCACGGATTTAGACACTCTCGGCGGTGATAACAGCGCCGCACTTGCAATTTCGAGGAACGGCAACGTCATCGTTGGCTGGGCGCAGAATAGTGCAGGAAAACAGTTCGCGGCGTCATGGAGGGACGAAGCAACGACTCCGACACAACTCGACGCACCTACTGAGGCGATCAGTAGCCAGGCAATCGCAGTCTCCAACGACGGTGCGGTGATTATTGGAAATGAAGATCTCGGTTCCTATCGTGAACGCGGGCTTTCATGGGTGAATGGCGCGAGCACGCCGACAGTGCTCAACCCCGTTGGGGATGGACACTCCAGCAGTGCAGTTGCAGTTTCTGGCGACGGTAAGGTGATTATTGGAGAGTCGGAGATTTTTGAGGCTTCGAATAGAACTACTGCAACATACCACGCGGTATCATGGATAAACGGATCTGCGGACGCGACCGATCTCGGCACCCTTGGTGGGGGCACGAGTATTGCAAAGGCAGTTTCCAACAATGGCGTGGTCATCGTTGGAGGGGCGGATTACACTGACGGCAATCTGCACGCGGCGGCATGGGTGAACGGATCGACCCAAGCGATGGATCTTGGCACACTGGGTGGCCTCAGCAGTCGGGCCGATGCAGTTTCCGACGATGGCACGGTAATTGTCGGATATGCAACGCCCGAATATGGCCCCGATCATGTGGCTCTTTGGAAGCTCGTTCCCCCGCCCACCCCAGATCCGGATCCCAAGCCGACACCGCCAAACCCGGATCCAGATCAAAAGCCCACGCCTCCCAATCCTGACCCCAAACCAGTGGGTATTGATGTCACCAACACGGTGCAAACAGTGGCGGCGCTCGCTCACGACACTTTTTCTGTCATGGAATCGCAGCGGGCGACGCTCGGTCGTCTCCAAACATCCTGCGATGTCTGGAAGGCGGGCGAGAGCTGCTATTCGATCTCGACCGATATCGGCAAGTCAGGCAATTCCAAGGATATGCTCGGCTGGATGACACTGGGTCATGCCTTTACCGATAATTTCTCGGCGGGCGTTTCCATTGCGCATTCTCTGTGGCGCGATCTTCCAGGTGATTTCGATCACGACCATAACAACATCGGCGGTGGTCTTTATGCGCGCTGGAGAGACCAGACGGCCAATGGCAGCTGGTATGTGCAGGGTTCTGCTGCGGTCAATCGCTATGACGTCAAGCGGACGCGACGGGTTCTGGGCTATACGGAGCCGGGTACGGGCGACAGCACCATCAATGGCTGGGGCGTGCAGCTGGAAGCAGGTCAATCCTTCGATCTCGCCAATCAGGCAACCGTTGGCTATTACGGCGGGCTACGCTACGACGATCTGAAGATGGACGGTTATACGGAAACCAATGCTTATTTCCCGTTCACCTATTCGGATGTGAAGTCACAGCGTTCGACCGCCTATCTCGGTGCCAATTACGGCATGGCGCTGACCGACAAGGTGCGCTGGTCTGTTAATGCGGAAATCGAGCAGGATCTTTCGCATAAAGACCCGAGCGTGATCGCCAGTGCCGATTATGTCGGTTCTTACAAGTTCGATTCCGATGCCGCACATACACGCGGCAGCCTGTCAACGACAGTGTCTTATGCATTCAGCGATGCTGTCAGTGTCGGTGTCACGCCTTATGTCAACCGTACGGTCAACAAGGATACTGCGTTCGGGGCCATCATCGGTCTTTCCGGTAAGTTCTAGGGCTTGCCACGATAGGCGCAGGGTTCCGCATGAATGGAAAAGCCAGAGCCGTTGATCTTTAGCTCAGGCGTTCCGTTCGGTGGAAGCTGATCGAATAAGAATAGGCAGGCGGGCGAGGGTGACCTCTCCCGCCTGCGCCATTTAAGGAACTCTCCAAACTGATTGAGCGGGGTGAGGAGGAGAGGCTTGAAAGCTTAGATGCTGGGCCCGCAGCTTCCGTTCATCTGAATTAAAATGCCTTTTGAAACGCGCTGAGTTTACATGCGTGTATTATTTAAAAGTAATTATAAATGAACACAATGTGTTCTAATATGAAACAATAGATATTGTCGTAATTAAAATTAAATATATGATAAAACCACATGTTTGTGTGAGGGTATCATGTATTATATTTTCTTAAATAATAAATATATTCCCGCATTCTCTCATCTTATTAATTAAGAGGTCGCTATGAAAGCGATTCTCAAAAGTATTCCCGGGCTTCTACTCGGGATGGCGTCTGCTTTGTATCCTGCGTATGCAGCGGATGTGACGCAGTCCGGTCCGCCGCTGGATTTCGGAGCACTTGCCGGCGACGCCACTGCGACGGCGGTGTCGGCTGATGGATCCATCATAGCGGGCAGGGCCTATATGGCTGGCGGCGGATTATCGGCGGTTTCCTGGTCTCAGGGAAATGCGACACCAACAGTTCTGTCGGTGTCGGGCGGCGGTAGTTCCGGCGTCAATGCCGTCTCGGCGGATGGCACATTCATCGTCGGTCAGGCGACATTTGACAACGAGCAACACGCTGTTTCATGGGCGGGTGGCGCGATGCTGGCAACCGATCTCGGAACACTGGGCGGTAATTTTTCTGACGCTGTTGCTTTGTCTGCCGATGGCAGTGTCATTGTCGGCAACTCCACCACATCGGGCGGCAAGAACCGGGCGGTCAAGTGGACGGATGGTGCTGCATCGCCGACTGATCTCGGCACGCTCAACGGCAGTACCTCTTATGCCAAGGCGGTTTCCGCTGATGGCAGTGTGATTGTCGGTTACGCAGACTTTTCGTCTAGCGCTGCTCACGCGGTTTCATGGACAAACGGTGCACTGACGCCAGCGGACCTCGGCACGCTTGGTGGCTCAAATTCCGCAGCTAATGTCGTATCTGCCAATGGGCGCGTCATTGCCGGGCAGTCGGAAACGAGCGGTGGCGAAATCCATGCCGCATCGTGGACCGATGGCGCAACATCGCCGGTCGATCTTGGCACACTCGGCGGGTTCTATTCCGATGTGTTCACGCTGTCGGCGGACGGCTCCGTTCTGGCAGGCATATCTTATACTGAGCTTGGCGAAACTCACGCCGTATCGTGGAAGTCAGGCGCGACGACGCCAACCGATCTCGGCACACTTGGCGGCTATTATTCTGACGTCGCCTCCATTTCAGCTGATGGTTCGATCATTGCCGGCTCGTCGTCGGGAACGGACGGCAATCTGCATGCTGTCTATTGGGCGAATGGCGCGACCGTGCCAACCGATCTGGGCACACTCGGAGGTGTGTCTTCAACAGCCAATGCCATGTCGGCAGATGGGACAGTTGTGGTTGGAACATCGACGCTGGCATCCGGCGCTTCGCATGCAACCATCTGGAAGCTCTTGATTTCGTCTCCGCCGGTCACAGGCACGCCCACGCCGAAACCCGATCCGGGGGAGACGGA
Organism: Ochrobactrum sp. RH2CCR150; assembly: GCA_014138095.1. Taxonomy (GTDB): domain Bacteria; phylum Pseudomonadota; class Alphaproteobacteria; order Rhizobiales; family Rhizobiaceae; genus Brucella; species Brucella gambitense. The sequence goes on along the minus strand of JACGXE010000012.1, from coordinate 42,774 downwards.
AACGCCACCTGTTACCGGAACGCCTGCACCGGGAACTGGCTCGGGCGGTACAGAACCGCAGACACCGGGGGCGGGGGCTGGTTCTGGCGCTCAACCGGGATCGTCTTCGGGTGGGGAAACTTCGGAACCACCTGCAGCGGGCAACGGTTCGACGCCACCGGTTACCGGAACGTCCACAACGGGCCCCGGCGCAGGCGGAACCGGGCAGCAGACATCTGGTACGCAATCGTCTGGATCGTCGCAAGCTGGCACAGGATCAACCCAACCTACGCAATCGGTTGGCATTGATGTGACCAATACTGCGAAAACAGTTGCGGCTCTGGCCGGGGACACATTCTCCGTCATGGAGTCGCAGCGTGGAACATTGGGGCGCTTGCAGCGCTCGTGCGATGTCGCGAAGGCGGGCGAAAGTTGCTACTCGCTTTCAGCCGATGTCGGGCGCGCGGGCGGGACGACCGATGCGCTTGGCTGGATTTCCATGGCGCATGCCTTCACCGATAACTTTCTGGCGGGGGTCACCGTTGCGCATTCTTTCTGGCGCGACATGCCGGACAGTTTCGACCGGGATAATGACAATATCGGCGGCGGCTTCTATGCCCGTTGGCGCGCGCCAACGGCAACGGGTCACTGGTATCTGCAAGGCTCGGTCGCCGCCAATCGCTACGATATAGAGCGGACGCGGCAGGTTCTCGATTACACGGAAGCAGGCACAGGCGAGAGCGCGGTAAAAGGCTGGGGCGCGTCTCTGGAGGCTGGGCGATCGCACGATCTCTCCGACAATGCTGTCATCGGCTATTATGCCGGGCTGCGCTACAGTAATCTGAAAATGGATGGTTACACGGAAACCGACGCTTATTTCCCGTTCACCTATTCGGATGTGAAGTCGCGGCGTCTGGGCGTCTATCTCGGGGCGAATTATGCCATGCCGTTGAGCGACCGGGTGCGTTGGTTGATCAATGCGGAGATCGAGCAAGACATATTGCATGATGACCCGAGCGTGACGGCGAGTGCCGAATATATCGGCGCGCTCAGCTTCGATGTCGATGCAGCGCATACACGCGGCAGCCTGTCGACCACTTTGTCCTACGCATTTAGTGAGGTGTTGAGTGTTGGCATCACGCCTTATCTGGCGCGCACCGTGAACAGAGATATGGCCTATGGTGCGGGCATCGACGTCACGGGCAGGTTTTGACCGAGCGTTGGAGGCTTATGTTTTTGCCTTTTCAGGAGTAAGCGCTTCGGCGTCTTCCTCGCCCTGATAGGGGCGGGGACGGTGAACCAGCGTGACCAGCACGACGGAAATGATCATCAGAAGATACCATGAGCCGAGCTTGCCGAGCGAAACCGGCACCCAGCCATTATGCTGGTTGGGGTAAAGCCAGGCTTTCGACCAAGTACCGATATTTTCTGCAAACCAGATGAAGAACGAGGTCAGCAGGAAGGCGACGAGCAGGGGCATTTTGTGCCGAAAACGGAACACGCGATAATGCATGCTGGTGCGCCAGAACAAGGCAAATGTCAGCGCAAAGAGCGGCCAGCGAATGTCCCAGATGAAATGATGGGCGAAGAAATTGACGTAGATCGCAGCCGCCAGCACAAGTGTTGTCCAGAGCGGCGGATAATGGTTCAGCCGGATATCGAAGATCCGGTTGATGCGCGCCATATAGGAGCCGACCGCCGCATACATGAAGCCTGAAAACAGCGGCACGCCGCCAATACGGAAGAAGTTCTCTTCAGGATAGACCCACGAACCGGCATGGGTCTTGAACACTTCCATGGCCGTGCCGACAACATGGAAAATCAGGATGACCTTGGCTTCCTCCCATGCTTCCAGCTTGAAGACCAGCATAGCAAGCTGGATGGCAATGGCGGAAAGGAACAGGAAATCATAGCGGGTAACGACACTGGCGATACCTCCAACGCCGCTTTCCGGCCAAAGCCAGCCGGTCAGGATGATGAGACCCAGCATGGCGCCGCCAAACAGGCAGGCCCAAGCCTGTTTCAGGCCGAAGACCAGAAATTCAATCAGCCCGTCGCTCAGGCGGCTGCGCGGCAGCCGGTCGAGAATACGATGGGCCGCCGCATCAATCGATTGTTCGAGGCCGGTGAAATGCCTATCTGCCTGCAATGATCTGTTCCAGAAACTGGGTCAGATTATCCGTCACATAGTCCACCTGATCGGTAAATTCCGGATCGCTTTCCCAGATTTCCGAGAAGGTCGGCTCGAAATTATTCGGCACCACCAGAACGGTTTTCATGCCGAGCGCCTTGGGTACCACGAGGTTGCGCGCCAGATCCTCGAACATCACCGCCTTGCTGGCATCGACGCCGAAAGCGCCGAGAAAACGGTCATAGGTGACACGTTCCGGCTTTGGCATCAGCCCGGCAGCGACGATGTCAAAAATGTCGTCGAAATTATCCAGAATACCGAGCTGGCGTGCCGCACGTTCGGCATGGCCGCGATCGCCATTGGTGAAAATGAAACGGCGACCTGGCAGAGACTTGATTGCTTCGCCGAGCGCCGGATCGGGCTTCAGCCAGCTATAGTCAATATCGTGCACCTTTTGCAGAAAGTCGTCCGGATCGATCTGGTGGCATTCCATCAGGCCTTTCAGCGTGGTGCCATAGTCGAGATAGAACTGCTTCTGGATGCGCCGGGCTTCCTCACGCGGCAATTGCAGCAGGTTTTCGACATAGCTCGTCATCTTCACGTCGATCTGCGAAAACAGATTGGCGGCGTGGGGATAAAGCGTGTTGTCGAGATCGAACACCCAGTCAGTGACGTGTGCAAAAGCTGGAGTGAAGGCCGAAGGATCAGAACTGTTGGTCATGGGTCTTTATGGCACGATCAGCGTGCCGGCACCATGTTCGGTGAAGAGTTCCAGCAGAACGGAATGTGGCGTCTTGCCATTGAGAATGACAACGCCTTCCACGCCACGGCGGATTGCTTCGATGCAGGTTTCGACCTTGGGGATCATGCCGCCGGAAATCGTGCCGTCCTTGATGAGCGCCTGCGCATCGGACACGGAGAGTTCCTTGATCAGCTTCTTGTCCTTGTCCAGCACGCCCGGAACATCGGTCAGGAACAGAAGGCGGGTTGCGGCAAGCGCGCCTGCGATGGCGCCCGCAAAGGTGTCTGCATTGATGTTGTAGGTGTGGCCGTCGCGGCCGGGAGCGACCGGTGCGATGACCGGGATCATCTCGGAACGCGCCAGAAGATCGAGTAGGGTACGGTCGACTTCCGCCGGTTCGCCGACGAAGCCGAGATCGAGCACTTTTTCGATATTGGAATCGGGGTCGATGACGGTCTTGTGCGCTTTCTGCGCGAAAACCATGTTGCCGTCCTTGCCGCACAGGCCGATGGCCCATTCGCCTTCGGCATTGATGAGGGCGACGATTTCCTTATTGATGGAACCGGCCAGAACCATTTCCACCACTTCGACGGTCTTTTCGTCGGTGACGCGCAATCCGCCTTCAAAGCGGGATTCGATGCCCAGCTTGGTCAGCATGGCCTGAATCTGCGGTCCGCCGCCATGCACAACAATCGGGTTGATGCCGGATTGCTTCAAAAGCGCGATATCACGGGCAAAAGCCTTGCCAAGCTCCGGATTACCCATGGCGTGGCCGCCATATTTCACGACGACGTGCTTGTTCTCGTAGCGCTGCATATAGGGCAGGGCGGCGGAGAGGAGTTGCGCTTGCTTTTCGGAATTTTCAAGAGTCGTCATCGCGGGCTCCATGGCTGGCGACAGGGCAGAAGAGGCAGGCTTTTCTAGACCGGTTTTGATTCAAATGGAATCCGCGAAAACGGTCTCGCGACTTATTTTTCACGAATAGTTGGCTGGACACATGCTTCGCATGCTCACGCCAATGTTCTATGTAAATGTGGTTTTATAGTTTCACTGTATGATGAAGAAAGTTGTTTCAATGCGTCGGTTGATTTTGACCGCTCTGGTTTCGCTCTTTGCCCTCAACGCCGCCCAAAGCACTGCTGCTGCGGCATCCTCCACACAAACCGTGATCTTTGTCCGCCATGGCGAAAAGCCGGAAGCAGGATTGGGGCAGCTGAGCTGCCGCGGCCTGAACCGCTCGCTGAAACTGCCAGCGGTCATCGCCAAACAGTTCGGCAAACCGTCGGCGATTTTCGCGCCCAATCCGTCCGAAGAGAAGGACGACAAGGGCGAGACCTATGCCTATGTGCGTCCGCTGGCGACTGTCGAGCCAACCGCGATTGCGCTCGGCCTGCCGGTCGATACGCGTTTTGGTTTCGAAGATATCGACAAGCTGGAAGAAGCGCTGGAAGCACCCGCCTATCGCAATGCGACCGTTCTGGTCGGTTGGGAGCACAAGCAGATCGTCAAGCTGGTGCGCAATATCGTCAAAGAGAATGGCGGCGACAAGCATGACGTGCCCAAATGGTCAGGCGACGATTTCGACAGCATCTATGTGCTGCGCATCACCCGCGACGGGGAAAAGACCGACGTGCAGTTCGAGCGCCGCAATCAGGGGCTGAACCACCTGCCGGAAACCTGTCCTCTTTGAGAGCCTGTTCCAAAAGTCGCCCTGTGTGGCTGCAAATGGCAGTTTTCTTCATTCCGGTGCTCACGTACTTTGAGTACGCTCCGCTCCGGTACTCGAAAATCACCATTTTCGCACACACAGGCCGCTTTTTGAGTCAGGCTTTGAGGACAGGTCAGGCTGAAATCAGGATTCTTTGATCACCAGAGCAATAGCGGCGCGCAAATCGTCGAGGCCAAGGCCTTTTTCCGACGAGGTGGCGATAATGCCGGGGAAGCAGGCTGCGCGGCGGAAGGTGAGCTTGTGCGTATCCGCCATCAGGCGCGGCACGCCCGCCGGTTTGATCTTGTCGATCTTGGTCAGCACGATCTGGTAGGAGACAGCTGCCTTGTCGAGAAGGTCGAGCACTTCGGCGTCGTTCTTCTTGATGCCGTGGCGGGCGTCGATCAGCACATAGACGCGCTTCAGCGTGGTGCGTCCGCGCAAATAGTCGAAAACAAGCCGCGTCCAGGCATCGACATGGGCCTTCGGCGCTTCGGCGAAGCCATAGCCGGGCATGTCCACGAGGGCCAGCGGCGGCAGGTCGCCGTTTTCGCCGGAATAACCGTCCGGCACGAAATAGTTCAGTTCCTGCGTGCGGCCCGGCGTATTGGACGTGCGCGCAAGGCCCTTCTTGTTGACCAGAGCATTGATCAGCGATGACTTGCCGACATTGGAGCGGCCGGCAAAGGCGATCTCCACCGGACCTTCCGGCGGCAGGAACTGCATCGACGGCACGCCGCGGATGAAGATCCACGACTTCTTGAAAAGCGCACGGCCTTGCTCGACCAGTGCTGCCTGCGCCGCGCGGGTTGCATCTGCCGCCGCCTGAGCCGCATTGATTGCCGCCTGCTTCTTATCCTGCTCGCTCAATGTTTTTATCCTGGTCGCTTTATTCTGTAGAACACACGCATCAATGGTATGGGCCGCATTGTCAACATGACGGCATGAAAAACCCCGCCTAAGCGGGGTTCTTTCAGTTCTATTTCTTCGCCTCGTTGGGCTTTCGCTTGAAGAGGCTCTTCAGATTATCGAAGAGCTCGATCTTGACGCCCTGACGCTTCATGATGATGCCCTGCTGGGTGATCGAGAGCAGGTTGTTCCATGCCCAGTAGATCACCAGACCAGCCGGGAACGAAGCCAGCATGAAGGTGAAGATGATTGGCATCCAGGTGAAGATCGCAGCCTGCGTCGGATCCGGCGGGGTCGGGTTCATGCGCATCTGCAGGAACATCGTGATACCCATCAGGAGCGGCCAGACGCCGATCATCAGGAAGTGCGGCACGGCGAAAGGCAGGAGGCCGAACAGGTTGAAGAGCGAGGTTGGATCGGGCGCTGCAAGATCTTGAATCCAGCCAAAGAACGGCGCATGGCGCATTTCGATGGTGACGTAGAGAACCTTATAGAGCGCGAAGAACACCGGAATCTGCACCAGCACCGGCCAGCAGCCTGCGAGCGGATTGATCTTCTCTTCCTTGTACAGCTGCATCATGGCCTGCTGCTGCTTCATCTTGTCGTCCGCGTACTTTTCGCGGATTTCCGTCATCTTCGGCTGAACCAGCTTCATGCGCGCCATCGACTTGTACGACTTGTTGGCGAGCGGGAAGAACAGGCCCTTGAGCAGAACGGTGACAACCAGAATGGCGACGCCGAAATTGCCGGAGAACTTGTAGATCCAGTCGATGAGGTAGAACATCGGCTTGGTGATGAAGTAGAACCAGCCCCAGTCGATCAGCAGTTCGAACTGCTTGATGCCGAGCTGCTTTTCATAAGCCTGAATCTGGGTCACGACCTTTGCACCGGCAAAGACGTGGTTCTTCAGCGTCTGCGACTGGCCAGCCTCAATGGTCATCGGCGCGCCGAGGAAATCGGTCTGGTAGCGCGGGCGATCATTGGTGAAGTGCGAGAAGCGGCCGGTGAACTTTTCGTCCTGCGGCGGTACGAGCGTTGCGGCCCAGTACTTGTCGGTAATGCCGAGCCAGCCGCCCATGACGTCCTTGAACGAAATGTCCTTGTCGTCTTCGACCTTGGAATACTTGATTTCCTGCAGGCCGTCCTGACCCATGACGCCGATCAGGCCTTCATGCAGAACATAGGTAGCGCTGGCGTGTTCCGGCTGGTTGAAGCGGGTAACGCGGCCATAGGAGGCCAGCGAAATCGGCGCACCGGTATTGTTGGTGATCGTGTCGTCAACGGAGAACATATAGGCGTCGTCAACCGAGATGACGCGCTTGAAGGTGATGTTCTTTTCGTTGGTATAGGTCAGCGTGACCGGCGTGGTCTGGGTCAGCTTGTCGTTGCCTTCCACGGACCAGACGGTGTTCGGACCCGGAACCGGGCCGGTCGTGTCATTGCCGGTAAAGCCGAGTTCGACGAAATAGCCCTGCTTCAGCGCGGAAGGCGCGAGCAGTTCGATATTCGGAGAATTGTCGTCGACGGTCTCGTGATAGTTCTTGAGGAAGAGGTCATCAAGACGCGCGCCGGTCAGATTGATCGAACCGCGCAGCGAAGGCGTATCGATCTGGACGCGCTGCGTCTGGGCGATTGCGGCTTCGCGGGTCAGTGCGCCGCCAGCGGCTGCCACATCACCATGGCCGGGAATTGTGCCTGAGGCGGCTGGCGTCTGCGGCGTATCGCCTGCACCATTGCCTGCCTGGCTAGTTTGGGCTGCCTGTTGGGCCTGCCGCTGCTGCTCCTCAATGCGTGCCTGCTCCCGCTGGGCTTCCGTTTTCGGACCCAGATAAAACACTTGCCACAGCGTCAGTATGAGGATGGACAGGGCAATGGTGATGAAGAAATTGCGTTTATTTTCCATTGACGGGTCCTGATTCCGGTCTTTCCGTTCGGCGTTTCCCTTCGCCCTTCCGCTCAGCCCTGGCCGTGATGCGGCGGGTGAGTTCCTCGGTCAGTCGCGAAAAGGGCGCAGTGAGAGCTTGCTCGCGCGCTACGATCACATAGTCGGTCGAAGGCGCCATGTCACGTCCCGCGTGACAACGTACCGCTTCTCTCAGCCTGCGGCGGATGCGATTTCGTATCACGGCGTTACCGTTCTTCTTGGTGACGGTGAAGCCGGCGCGGGGCTTGTCGCCAATTTTGGCCACTGCCGATTCCTCTTCCGTCCGCTCGCGAACTTCGAGAAGAAACAGCGGTCCACGCCGCTTTTCACCGTTCCTCAAAGCCAAAAACTCCGCTCTCTTGCGAAGGCGGAGTATTTGTTTCGGCTTTTTCATATCTTTGTTCACCGCGCAGCTGCGCGGGAAAAGATTAAGCGGAAAGCCGCTTACGGCCGCGCGAACGGCGAGCGGCGAGAACCTTGCGGCCGCCGGTGGTAGCCATGCGTGCACGGAAACCGTGACGACGCTTGCGGACGATCTTGGATGGCTGATAAGTGCGCTTCATTTTTTTAATACCGCGGTGTGCGGCCCTTCTTAATTCTGTTTTTCAGTTGAACATGATCTGGCCCGAAGCCGGTTTCCCGTTTCCGGGATCATGCTCGCATGAACAGGAGCTGGTTCTTTTCCCTTGCGGCGGACAGCGCAAACCATCCGTTAACCCGCGCGGGCGAACGTGACGCGGCTTATAGGGGGAGGGGCCTCAAGAGTCAATCCGCAGATGCGATCAAAGCTGCGCTTCGATGGCTGCTCTGTCGATAATCGACCAGACCGCTTTTATAAGGCCATTCTCAAAGGTGTAAAAGACGTTTTCCGCAAACCGGATCTTACGGCCGTTGACCGGCAGGCCGAACAAGACGCCAATGGGTGTGCAGTCGAATGCCAGGCGCGCGGCGACAGTCGGCGGTTCGCTGACGAGCAGTTCTATATTGAATTGGAGGTCGGGGATCGCCTTGAAATCCTGCTCCAGCATGGCGCGATAGCCAGCCAGTCCGAAAGGCCTGTTATTATGCGCGACCGCCTGATGGACGAAGCGCCCGAGATTACCCCAATCCTGTCGGTTCAGGCAGGCAATATAATCCCGGTAAATGTCGGCAAGCGGCTTCTCCATAGTCGTTCCTCCTGTTTTTGAAATTAAGCGATTGCGCATGGCAATGCCATTGCCAAACAGCGCCCGGGCTTCCATAAGAGAGCGCACATTTTTTCCAATGCGGAGCACTTTCCGCAGCAGCATTCAGAGGAGTTCACCATGAGCATCCGTCGCATCGGAGTTGGTCCGCGCATGAGCCAGGCCGTGGTTCACGGCAATACTGTTTACCTCGCCGGTCAGGTAGGCAAGCCGGGCGCCAGCGTGACCGATCAGACCAAGGCCGTTCTGGCTGAAGTGGATCGCCTGCTCGAGGAAGCCGGTTCGGACAAGTCCAAGATCCTCCAGGCGATCATCTGGATGGCCGATATGAAGGATTTCGCCGAAATGAACGCTGTCTGGGACGCCTGGGTCGATCCGGCCAACACGCCAGCCCGCGCAACCGGTGAAGCAGCGCTTGCAACGCCGGAGTACAAGGTCGAGATCATCATCACCGCTGCGATCTGATTTCAGCGCGAATGCATGAGAAAGCCCCGCTTTTGCGGGGCTTTTTATTCGCGGATGCGTTGCGAAAAGCCGTCGCGTCCGCCTGCCTGTGCCTTTGCATCGATGGATGCGCGCTGGCGTACTTCTTCCAGAGAGCCGCCATTCTCGATCCAGTGATTGTCATAGAGATAACCCGGCAGATAGCCTGACAGCAGAATACGGTAGTCGAACGGGAATGTCGGGTCGAGCAGGCGCGCCATGCCGAAGATCATGGTTGTGCAGTTTGTGGTCACCGTATTATAGAACTCTGCCTTGGCGGCCAGCTGGTTGCCGCGTTCTACATAGGACAGGAACAATTGCCTGGCCGGTCCGGGCGGCAGTTTGACCTGATAGCGATAGACGTCTTCCTTGCGGACATTGGTGCGCAGATAGATGATATCCCGTTCCTCGGCGGCGATCATCGCCAGCTCGAATTCGCGGAAAAAGCCGCCAATGGACGAAAAAACCTCATGATGCTCGCGGCGGATTTCGCCGGAAAAGACCACATGACGTCCGTCAGCAAAGCCGAAGGAAAGCAGCGTGTGGGCGATGGCCGGGCTCGACCAATAGGACAGGTAGATATCCACCGACGTGATCGTGCTCAGATCGTAGGTTTCGTCTTTCCAGTTTTCCGTAAAGTCTTCGGTCGTGCGCCATTCGAAATCGCGGACATTGAACAAAGTGACCATGTCGCCATCCACCTTGCCGGTGACGGTGCGTGCAACATCGGGAGCCCATATCCGGTCGAGGGAAGGGCGGATTGTCGTCCACCAGCCGAGAATGATGAGGGCGAGAAGGCAGAAGAACAGTCGTTTGCGCCAGCATGAGAATTGCCGTTCTCCGGCGACAATCCAAAGCGTGATGAGCAGCCAAAGCGCGATGACCGCCTGGCGAACAACGCTGCCAAATGGCAACTGATACCACATCGCAAAACTTGCCCAGATCGCAAAGATAAGAGCAAAAACGACGAAGATAAACTTGCCTGCGATGCGAACGGGCGCCGATCTCAAAATAGACGTCATGTGCCTCAGTGCTCGCCGGTTGCAGTAATAAATGAGGAATCTGCGGCGATACTGACATGATTTGCGGCACTATGTCAGTGCCTATCCAGAAAATGGAGAAATTTATCTCGATAGACTGGAAGCTTTAAAAACTGAAGCTTCTATAAGCTGTTACTTCTTGACGGCGACGGCCTCTCCGCGCGGACGCGGCGCGATGGTCTTGCGGCTACTTCTGTAGGGACGCACCACGCGCCACAGAAGCAGCGTTGCGACAATAGCGGCGTAGATGATCGGCTCCGCAGGCCAGCTTTTTACCGACATGATGAAATGGATCGCACCGCCTGCGATGGCGACATAGACCAGTCTGTGCAGGCTGGTCCAGCGGCGTCCGAGCCGTCGGATCGACCAGTTGTTGGATGTCAGCGCCAGCGGCACCAGCAAAGCGAGGCTGACCATGCCGATGGTGATGAAGGGGCGGCGGAGAATATCGGCTAGGATCACCGGGAAATTCAGCGCCTGATCGAGCACCATATAGGTCGCGAAATGCATGAGCGCATAATAGAAGGCGAGAAGACCGAGCGCCCGGCGATAGCGCAGCAGGCTGATACCGCTCAGATCGCGGATCGGAGTCACGAGCAGTGTCAGGATCAGGAAGCGCAGCGTCCAGAGACCAAGCGTATGTTCGAATGTCTTGACCGGATCAGCGCCAAGACCGCCAGTCGCGCCGAGATAGAAGGTCCAGACTGCCGGAACGAACCCGACCGCATAGAGAAGCCAGACCTTCCAGCCATCGGATTTGCGACCCGTCGGCTTTTTCCTGCGCGTTTCGCTTGTCGCTGCCCTCTCAGCCGTCATGTCAGTAATTCGCCTTCAGGTCCATGTCGGCATAGAGTGATGCGACCTCGTCCGCATAGCCGTTGAAGGGCAAGGTCGGGCGGCGGCTTGAGGCGAAGAAACTGTCTTCGCCGATGCGTCGTTCGCTTGCCTGGCTCCAGCGCGGATGATCGACCGCCGGGTTCACATTGGCATAGAAGCCATATTCATTGGCAGCTTGCTGCTGCCAGGAGGTGGGCGGCTGCTTTTCGACAAAGGAGATGCGGGTAATGGCCTTGATGCCTTTGAAGCCGTATTTCCACGGCACAACAAGGCGGATCGGCGCGCCATTGGCATTGGGTAGCGTCTCGCCATAAAGCCCGACGGCGAGAATGGTCAGCGGATGCCGGGCTTCATCAAGCCGCAGCCCTTCGACATAGGGCCAGTCCAGCACCTGAAACAGCCCTTTTTGGCCGGGCATTTCCTCGGGGCGCACGACACCGGTGAAGGCGATATATTTGGCGGAACCGAGCGGCTCGACCTGCGACAGCAGGCTTGCAAGCGGAAAGCCGATCCATGGGATCACCATCGACCACGCCTCGACGCAGCGCATACGGTAGATGCGTTCCTCAAGCGGCATTTTGGCGATCAGGTCGCGCATGTCGAACTCTTTCGACTGTTTCACCAGCCCGTCGACGGTCAGCTTCCAGGGCAGCGGTTTGTAATCCGCGGAATTGGCGGAAGGATCGCTCTTGTCGGTGCCGAACTCGTAAAAATTATTATAGGTGGTGACGTCTTCCTTCGGCGTCAGCTTTTCATCGACCTTGTAGGCAGAGGCGGCGGCTTTGAGCGGATCTGCAAATGCCGAGGATGCGAAGCCCCCAATGGCGCCTATTGTGGCAAGCGCGCCGAGACCGGCCATAAACTGGCGGCGATGCAGATAGATGTTTTTCGGTGTCACCACATCATGTGTGAGACGGGCATGCGAAAGACGACCGGGTTTGAAGCTGCTCATGTCCGTTATCCATCCTCCTGGAATAATATCCTATTTTGACGCTGAACGCGTCAGAAACATGGTGTTTTCACCACTAGTTTGTGGCTCACGCATTGTTGATGCTTTTCCCAACTTGTAACAGAATTGTAACACGTCGAAATTTTTCGTTATTCTGCCATATTCTCGCTCAATCTCTGCTGTTAAGGGAGTTGCATTCGCCGCGAAGGCTGGCACGTATGGCCTCTTTCCTCGTGCTGCTTTCAAACCTTCGTTAACGTCTCGTTGGCTATGTAGAGATCATGGTAAAGAAGATGTTTATTGCCGCTTTGGCGGCTGCGCTTATGGTATCGACCGGCTCGGCTTTTGCTGAGGGGCAGCCTGTGGCTGTTTCCACGAAAGGTCAGGGCAAGGCACTGAGCGGCATCGCCGCTTCGATGAAAGAAGAAGAAGGCGCCCCGAAGCTCGGTGAAGGCGTCACCATGCGCGAGAAGAAGATGGATACGGAAATCACGCCGGAACAGAATTTTTCCCGCAGCAAGCAGTTCATTCACCGCTTCTATACGCCGGAAAAGGCGTCCAACGAGCTGGTTATCCTGCTGCACGGTTCGGGTGGTAATGAAACCAGCCTCATTCCGCTGGCATCCAAGATCTGGCCGCGCGCGACGCTGCTCGGCATTCGCGGTCGCGTCATGCAGGACGGCGGTACGCGCTGGTACAAGCGCATCACGCCGGTCAAGTTCGACCAGAAGGATATCAAGCTCGAAGCCAATGCTTTCGTGACGTTCCTGACGCGTCTTGCCGACGACAAGGACCTCGACCTCACCCATGCGACCTTTGTGGGTTATTCGAACGGCGCCAATCTGCTGGCGGCAACCATGATGTTGCATCCCGATCTGGTGAAACGCGCTGTGCTGATGCGCTCGATGCCGGTGCTGGACAATACGCCGGTCGCCAATCTGAGCAAGACGCGCGTGCTGACGATCACCGGTGACGAAGATAAGCTCTATTCGCCGTTTGCGCCAGCACTCTCAGCGCTTCTGCGCTCCAGCGGCGCACGCGTCGATTCGCGCACGATTGATGCCGATCACATGCTTGGTGACAAGGATGCCGCCGCGATCAGCCAGTGGGTCGCATCGCTCGGACCGGACGGTGCACCTGCGGTTTCGATGAAGAGACCCTGAGTTTTAGGTGAGTAGGGGAATAAGGGAATAGGGGAGTATGTTGGGCGAGAAGTGCCTGACACTCTCTTAAAACCTATTCCCCTACTGCCTTACTCCCTTATTCCCCTATATCTCAGCTCGTAATATCCACGATTCCACAATCCCCCGCTTCCGAACCGAAGGCGAGGCGGTGGCCCTGATCGTCCCAGCCCATGCTGGAGACCGCGCCCTTGCCGGGGCGGCGCAGCAGAACTTCCTTCTGATCAGCAAAACGAACCAGCATGATCATGCCGTCATTATAACCGATGGCGACGATGTCCTCGACGGGATGGCAGGCAACCGCCGTCACCATGCTGTCGCCGCGCAGGCCAAGCTCAAGCGGGGCCTTGCCCATCGGGCCGTCCTTGCCTGCAAAAGGCCAGACAATGGCCGCAGGTGCACCGGACGTTGCAAGCCACTTGGCCTTCACGCTCCATGACCAGTCCTTCACCTTTGCCGGATAGCCGGTCATGCGCATGTGTTTGGTGTCTTCGAGACGCCAGCCATGCAAGGCATTTTCCTGCATCGAGGTGATGAGAAAGCGGCCATCGGGCGAGAAAATGACGCCGATATGCGCGCCTTTCCATTCCAGTTCGGCAGGCTTGGCTGCCGTGCCAGTCCAGATCAGCGTTGCGCCGTTGTAACGAGCAATCGCAAGCCGCTGGCCCTTTGGCGCAAAGGCAATGCCTTCAACGCTACGTTCCTGCGGGAATTCCTGCACTTTGCCATCAGAACTGCGCACCCAGGCCGAGCGGCCCGATGCAAAGCCGACCGTGCCGCCGGGACCGGCAGCAACCGCCGTCATCCACTTGCGCGGAACTTTGGCAAGTTCGGTCACCGTGCCGTTGGCATCGGTGCGGCAGACGCGACCGTCTTCGCCGCCGGTGATGAGTGATTTGCCGTCAACGGAAACCGCAGCGCTCAACAGCCCGTCATGGGCCGTTGAACTCTGGTTGCCGTTATCGAGCCGGTGGATCGTCCCATCGGCCATGGCAAAAAATGGAACGCCGCCAATGAAGCGTGCATGGAGGCAATGACCTTCGAGGTCAAGCGGGGCAACTGTAGGCATCAGTGTCCAGTATTTCTTATTTAACTTGGCAGTTTTCGAAACCGGCTTTCAATTCAGCCGGGTCGAGTTCGCGTCCGATGAAGACAAGGCGGCTTTCCCGCTTTTCTTCCGGCTTCCATGCGCGCTGGTGATCGCCTTCGATGATCATGTGAACGCCTTGAACCACATAGCGGTCCGGATCGTCCTTGAAAGCGATGATGCCCTTGAGGCGCAGAATATTCGGCCCTTGGGTCTGGGTGATGTTCTGAATCCACGGGAAGAATTTCGCCGGATCGATGTCACCGGCCCGCAACGAAACGGACTTTACGGTGACATCATGGATCGGCGAGGCGTGGTCATGATGGTGATGATCGTGGTCACAGTCCGGGCCGCAGACATGATCGTGGTCATGGTGATGATGATCATGGTCGTGATCATGCGCGTGGTGGTCGTGCCCGTGATGATCATGATGATGGTGGTCATGCCCGTGATCGTGATCGCAATCCGGTCCGCAAACATGATCCGGGTGATCATGGTCGAGGAAATGCGGATCGTTTTCCAAAACGCGCTTCAGGTCGAAGGCGCCACGGTCGAGAACGCGCTCAAGCGGGATCGAAGCGCGCTCGGTGCGGTGAATCACGGCATGCGGATTGATGGCGCGCACGGTCGCTTCAATGGTGGCCAGTTCCTGCGGCGTTACCAGATCGGTCTTGTTGATCAGCACCACATCGGCAAAGGCAATCTGGTCTTCGGCTTCGCGGCTGTCCTTGAGGCGCAGCGGCAGATGCTTGGCATCGACCAGCGCGACAACAGCGTCGAGGCCGGTCTTGGCGCGCACGTCGTCATCCATGAAGAAGGTCTGTGCGACAGGAACCGGATCGGCAAGGCCGGTGGTTTCCACGACGATGGCGTCGAAGCGGCCCGGGCGGCGCATCAGACCTTCAACCACGCGGATCAGGTCGCCACGCACGGTGCAGCAGATGCAGCCATTGTTCATTTCGTAGATTTCTTCATCCGACTCGACGATCAGGTCGTTGTCGATGCCGATCTCGCCGAATTCATTGACGATCACGGCATAACGCTTGCCGTGATTCTCGGTCAGAATGCGGTTGAGAAGGGTGGTCTTGCCCGAGCCCAGATAACCGGTCAGAACGGTAACGGGAATGCGGCCAGCTTCAGTGGTCGCCTCTGCTGTGGTTTGGGCTTCAGCCTGGCTCATGGTCTTGCCTCTTGAAGTTACGGCCCCGGATCGGTCGGCGCACAAAGGCGCATAACGGGGCTTCAGATCGGACAATTCATATAAGGGAACGACGACAGTAATACCATATGCAACGCTATATTATTACATCTGCCGCATCACATTCCCGCCATTGATGAACCGCTGGTCGGATTGACCGGAAACGCGCGGTTTCCCGCTTCAGGATTTGAACCGCGCCAGATCGAAGCGGTCGACGTCGCGCAGCAGATCGACAAAGCCGGACACGGCATTGGCGATCAGCTTTTCGCCTGCGTCTGCCGTCGCGGCAGCAGCATTGCCTGCAACGCCGTCGGCATTCAGGTCATGCATTTTCCAGCCAAACGCATGCGGGCCATAGGCGCGCAGATATTTGAACTCCTGAGCAAAGCCGGACTGCGCATTGCTGAAATTACGAGCTTTCGACATGTCCACGAGGTCGGGTCGCAGGGCCAGCATCACCGAGGTTTCGATAAAACCGCCATGGATGTCGAGCGCCTTCTCTTCCGGAGTGATCAGGCCTTCGGGAAGGCCGAAGCGAGTCCAACTGGTTGCGACCGCAAGCATGCCAAGGCGGACACGCAATTCAGTGGCAACGATGGTCATCAAAGGCGAATTGCCACCATGGGCGTTGAGCATGACCAGCTTGCGGATGCCGCCCGCGTGCAGATTTTCGCCGATGCCGATCCACTGGTTGACCGCTTCCGAAAAGGCAAGGCTCTGGGTGCCTTCCGTATCCATATGTTCGATGGAATAGCCGACAGGCTGTACCGGCAGGAAGTTGACGTTCAGACCAGCCGGAATCGCCTCGCCAACCCGCGCGACAATACCTTCCGCGATAATCGTATCCGTCTCGAATGGCAGATGAGGGCCATGCTGTTCGTGTGCGCCAAGGGGCAGGACGACAATCATATCGCTGTTCTGATCGCGCAGTTCCGTCATGTTTTCCTCACTTTGTTTATCGGGCCCTGAACCTAAACTCGGTTCGCCGGAGGGGCAAGCCGAGCGGCGACAAGACTGGCTTTTGATTTAGCGGAACGTTTTTAACCTTGTTGTTTCATAAGTCGGACAATATTTTACGCTATAAACATCTCGGGCAATGTCGATCGAGCGACAAAATGAAGTCGCAACAAAGGGTGAGGTGGCAATGAACAAGGACAATAAAGCGGTTGTACTTTACCGGTTACAATCCGTCGCGCGTCTTTCAAGAACAGTTCTGGCCACACGGCTTCTGGAACAGGGACTTTATGCCGGGCAGGACGCAGTCATGCTGCAACTCGCTGCTGAAGACGGACTGACGCCCGGCGTGCTTGCGCAGCGCCTCGGTGTGCGCCCGCCGACCATCACCAAGACGATTGCGCGCCTGCAAGGGCAGGGCTTTGTCGCCAAGCGTGCGTCCGAAACCGATCAGCGCCAGTCGCATGTCTATCTCACCCAGGCCGGGCTTGAGACGATCAAGGCGATCGAGAAATCCATCCGCAAGACCGACAAGGACATGCTGAAGGGTCTCGACAAGAAGGAACGCAAGACTTTCCTGAAAATGCTTGGCCGTATGGAAGGCAATCTTGCGCTGCGTGGTCTCTCGCGTGTGGTTGAAGAACCATCGTCCGATGCCAGCGACGACGACGAAGCCGAATAAGCAAATCCGGCTACGGGTTACTGCCAAAAAAACTTCCAATTCAATAATTGCAATGGCATAACCGTTTTAATGATGACGCCCGTGTGACGTGAGACATAGGGGTGTTCGTGGCATGGACCGTTGGGGGAGGCGACTTGGCCCAGAAAATCAAGCTTTCGACCATCGCTGATGCGCTGGGTGTTTCGACAGCTACCGTTTCGCTTGCGCTGCGCGACAGTCCGCTTGTCGCCGACCAGACCCGTGAGAAGATCAAGGAACATGCCCGCGCCATCGGTTATATCTATAATCGTCGGGCAGCGAGCCTGCGTACATCACGGTCAGGGATCGTCGGTGTCGTGGTGCATGACATCATGAACCCGTTCTTCGCGGAAATTCTGAAATCCATCGAATCGGAACTCGACCGGTCGCGCCAGACCTTCATTCTTTCCAATCATTACGATCAGCTGGAAAAGCAGCGCACCTTCATGGATACGCTTTTGCAGCTTGGCGCTGACGGCGTGATCATGTCGCCCGCCATCGGCACGCCACCGGAAGATATCCAGATTGCCGAGGATAACGGCCTGCCGGTCGTGTTCATCGCGCGCAGTGTCGAAGGCGTTCACGCGCCGGTGTTTCGCGGCGACGATGCCTATGGCGTCGGCCTTGCCACCAACCATCTGATTTCACTTGGTCACAAGCGCATTGCGATGATTGGCGGTACCGACCAGACCTCGACCGGCCGTGACCGTTATCGCGGCTATGTGCAGGCGATGGACAAAGCCGGGCTGGAAATTCGCGACGACTGGCGCATTGCGGGTCCGCGTACCAAGCAGGGCGGGTTCGAAGTCGCGCCGCAGTTCCTCGCCTTGAAGGACAAGCCGACCGCCGCCGTCTGCTGGAATGATTTGACCGCAATCGGCCTGATGAACGGGATCGCGCGCGCCGGACTGGTGCCGGGCGACGATATTTCCGTCACCGGCTATGACGATCTGGAAGAGGCGGCCATTGCCACGCCTGCGCTTACAACCGTCTGGAACGGCCAGCGCGAAGTTGGCCGCCGCGCCGCCCGCGCTCTGCTCGATCAGTTGAACGGTGTCGAGGTTGCCTCGACGCAGGAACTCATCAAGCCGGAACTGCATATAAGGCAATCGACGTCCAAGCCCAAACATCCCTGATTTCCCCCGCTCCGGGTCCGGTTCACCCAGACCGGTCGCCGGTCTCCCCGTGAACTGCGAAATGCTTCCCAGAGGAATATTGTCATGACCAAGCGCGACGCAACCGTTCTGGTGCTCGGAAACTTCAACGATTATGCCGTCGACCGTCTGTCCGGGGAGTTTTCCGTCCGCCGTATTCCGCGCGGTGATGCGGCGCTGGTCGATGCGGCCTGGGCGGGCGACGTGCAGGGCATTGCCAGCATGTCCACCGTCGATGCGGCGCTGATCGACGCTTTGCCCAACCTGAAAATCATCGGCAATTTCGGCGTTGGTTATGATGCGGTTGACGCCAAATATGCCGCTGCCCGAAATGTGATGGTCACCAACACGCCAGACGTACTGACCGACGAAGTGGCGGATACGGCGCTTGGTCTCCTGATCGACACCGTGCGCGAATTGTCGAAGTCGCAAGAATTCCTGCGTGCGGGCCGTTGGGAAAAGGAAGGCCGTTATCCGCTGTCAAAGCTGTCGCTGCGTGGACGCAAGGTCGGCATTTTCGGCCTTGGCCGTATCGGCAAGGCGGTCGCCCATCGTGTGGAGGCTTTCGGCCTGCCGGTTTCCTATCACAATCGCACCAAGGCTGAGGGTGTCGCTTACGATTATCATCCGAGCCTGCTTGAGCTGGCCAAGGCGGTAGACACGCTTATTCTAGTTGCTCCGGGCGGTGCGGAAACTGCCAAGGCGGTCAATGCCGAAGTGCTGCAAGCGCTCGGGCCCGATGGCGTGCTGATCAATGTCGGTCGCGGCTCGCTGGTCGATGAGGACGCGCTGGCTGCGGCGCTGAACAATGGCACCATCGCCGCTGCGGGTCTGGACGTTTTCTCGAATGAACCGTCAGTGCCGCAAGGCCTGCTCGATGCGCCAAACACGGTTTTGCTGCCGCATATCGCATCGGCCTCGCATAAGACCCGTCAGGCCATGGCGGATCTGGTGATCGACAATCTCATCTCATGGTTTGATACCGGCAAGGCGATCACGCCGGTGCCGGAAACGGTGCATGTTAAGGGAGTAGGGGAGTAAGGCAGTAGGGGAGTAAGTGAAGAAGGAGCTTGATAGACGCCTCTGCGTCAATCACCCTATTCCCCTATTCCCCTATTCCCCTATTCCCCTATTCCCCTATTCCCCTATTCCCCTATTCCCCTATTCCCCACCCTTGTGCTCGCGCACCGCATCGCCAAAGGCTTCGAATATCTTCCGCGAGGGGGCGTCGGACTGGACCCAATATTCCGGGTGCCACTGGACGCCGACAACAAAGCCCTTTGCGTCCTTGACGGAAACGGCTTCCACGGTGCCGTCTTCAGCCACAGCTTCCACTTCAAGGCGTGGCGCAAGCCGGTCGATAGCCTGACGGTGAACGGAGTTCACGCGCACGCTGTCTTCTTTCAAAATTGCGCCGAGGCATGAATCCGGCTTGATCCGGATCGGGTGCTGGATAGCGAAACGCTCTGCCTGACTTTCAGATTCCGGCGCGCGGTGGTCCATGCGACCCTGCAATTCCTGAATTTCGGTGGCGAGTGTGCCGCCAAGCGCCACATTCAACTCCTGAATGCCGCGGCAGATCGCCAGCACTGGCACGCCTTTTTCAATGGCTGCGCGGATCAGCGGCAGCGAGGTCGCGTCGCGGGCATTGTCATAGGGTTCGAAAGCGGCACTCGGTTCCACGCCATAAAGCGACGGATTGACGTTCGATTTCGAGCCGGTGATCAACACGCCGTCCACTGCGTCGAGAATGGCGTCGAGATCCATCTTGTCGCCAAAGCTTGGCACGAGAAGCGGTGTCACTTGCGCGACATCGATTGCTGCAGCCAGATATTGATCCGGTGCCGCATGCCAGGTGTAGTTCTCGAAAGGTTTGACGTCAGTTGGGACAGCAATCAGGGGGCGGGACTTCGACATAGCACTCGGATCCGTTGATTTGGCTCTTATCTGGAGCGGCATTCAGCCTTCTGCAATAGAACACATCCCGAAAAGAGTGAAACAGTTTTCAGGCAAGATGTGCATCAGCATAACCTCACGCGATTGGCGGGAAGTGTCGTCTTTTCATCACGCTCGCGCGCCTTTTGTGTATTGTCCCGATTTAAGGCTAAATTTGCGTCTGCGCGCGGTTCAAATGCCGCTATGAATGTGCTCTAGAATTTTGCAGCGAGGCGCATCCTGAAAATTGTTTCACTCTTTTCGGGATGCGCTCTACCAGGGGCAAAGATGGATTGGCAGTTGAGGGGATGTATGACTGACGATCAGCTTTTCTCCGTCCGGGGCAAGGTCATTGCCGTGACGGGAGGCTCCTCGGGTCTGGGCTTGCGCATGGTGCATGTGCTGGCAGGGCACGGGGCGCGGGTGATCTCTATTTCACGCACGCATGCAGGTGAAAGCCTGTGCCCATCGGGCGGTGAAGTTCTTGAAATCATGGCGGATGTCACCCATCCGGATGAAATCATGCGCGCCTTCGATGAAGCCGAGCAGCGTTTCGGGCCGATCTCGACCCTGTTCAACAATGCTGGTGTCGCCCATATGGCGCGGGCGCTCGACACGACGCGCGACATGCTCGAACATATTTTCGAGGTCAATGTCGCGGGTGCTTTCTTCGTGGCGCAGGAAGCTGCACGCCGCATGATCGCGCAAGGCGCAGGCGGTTCCATCATCAATACGACCAGTATTCTGGGCGACAGACCGCAGAAAGGCGCTGCCGCCTATTCCATGTCGAAGGCCTGCATCACCCAGATGACGCGTGCGCTTGCACTCGAATGGGCCGCACATGATATTCGCGTCAATGCGATCTCGCCGGGCTGGTTTCCGACCCGAATCAATGAAGAACAGCTCAATGGACCGGCTGCGGGCTACTTCAAAGGACGTAATCCGCTGCGCCGTCTCGGTGAACCGCAGGATCTGGACGGTGTGGTGCTGATGCTGGCATCCAATGCTAGCCGCTACATGACCGGCACCATCGTCAATGTGGACGGTGGTCACAGCCTCTGAGGGCGTCAGTGCGGGATGGGGATTTATTCCGCACTAGCGTGGTTTCCTCCGGGTTTTCCCCGTCGGCTGTTATTATTCGGGGATATTCTCTAGTTTTGTTGTAGAATACCTGCGAACAGCCAGCGCGCCGGGAGGCGTAATACAGCTCGTTTTTCCACTCTGCTTTCATAGCTAAATTGTTCAAGGGCCTTCGCCACGAAAGCCTATGGTTGTATTGCTGTTTTCTAGGTTGCAGTTAAGTTGTTCCCGTGAGAATAATTGGGATACATCTTATGGTGGCGGGGGTAACAGCTTGTGGTTTCATTTCGCGAAAGATATTTTTAAGTCATTAGTGCAATAATTGCCCCCACGATAGGGATACAAGCAAGGACATGTGGCGGAGCCGTAAACCTGACATACCTGCAGACGTGCGGCTTTCTTTCATGCGATCACTGTATGGTAATCGCACCACGCTCTGGTTTGGCTTGTTGGCCCATGTCGTGGCCTGTGTTGTCATCTATGTGAAAACTGTCGACTGGCATTTCATCGGCTTTGCCGGGCTTTTTGCCGTTGTCGCTCTCGGTCGTCTCTACGACATGCGGCAGTTCGATCGCGCCAGGCTCACCCATCTCACATCCGCCGATCTCGACCGCTGGGAACTGCGCTATCTCATCGGCGCTTCGCTGGTTTGTGCGACGCTTGGCATGTTGTGCTTCTTCTCGATCTTCGTGCTGCGGGATCCCTTTGCCGAACTGGCCAGCCTGACCATTCTGCTGGCTTCGGTCGTTTCCATCGTCGGGCGCAATTATGCCTCGGCGAAGGCTGTCGTCTTGATGTCGATTTGCACGCTTATCCCGGTGCTGGCCGGGCTTGTGCTTGCGGGGACTCCCTTTCACATCATCATCGGCCTGCTGCTGATCCCGTATTTCCTGTCCAATATCGAGATGGCCAACGGACTGCGTGAGTTTCTCTTTGCAGCCGTCATGGGCAAGCGGCGTTTGTCGATTGTGGCGGGCCGGTTCGATGCCGCGCTCAATAACATGCCGCAGGGCCTTCTTATGCTCGACGGCCAGCAGCGGATTGCGGTGATCAACAACAAGGCCAAGGCGATGCTGCGGATCGCCGAACACACCAAGCTGCATGGGCGCAGGCTGGAAGTGCTGCTGCGCTATTGCGCACGGGAAGGGCTGTTTCCGCATAATGATATGGCGAATGTCCGCGCCCGCATGACCGACCTTGTCGCCGGACGCAAGACGCGCGACATTTTCCAGCTTTCCGGTGAACGCTATATAGAATGTATCGGTAACCAGACAGTCGGCGACGGCGCGGTTCTCATGTTTGAGGATGTGACGCAGCGCGTCGAGGCGGAAGCCCGCATTCAGCACATGGCGCGGTTCGACGGTCTGACCAGTCTTCCCAATCGTAACTATTTCGAGACCATGGTGCGCACGCTGCGCGCTCAACAGTCGCCGGAAAGCCTTGCTGCTTTGGTGGTCATCGATATCAACCACTTCAAGCATGTCAACGATACGCTCGGCCACCATACGGGCGACGTGTTGTTGCGGCTGTTTGCGCAGCGGCTCTATTCGCTCGACCAGCAGCGCTTTGTGGTCTCACGGTTTGGCGGCGACGAATTCGTCGTGTTTGTTTTCAATCTCCAGACGCAGGCGGAAATTACCGGTGTCATGGATCACATCACGTCGGTCGTGTCTGGCGTTTATGATCTCGATGGTGATCACGTCCATATCGACATCAGCGCCGGTATTGCGATTGAAAACATTGCCAATTGCGATGTCGGCAATATGCATATCAATGCGGATCTGGCGCTTTATGAAGCGAAGGGCCATGAAGACCGGCAATGGGCGGTTTTCGTCGGCGCGATGGATACCAAATATCGCAGCCGCCAGAAGCTCAAGGCTGATCTTCGGCAGGCCATTGGCAACAATGAAATCAAGGTTGTCTACCAGCCAATCGTCAGTGCGCAGTCTCTGCGCATTGTTGCCTGTGAAGCGTTGGCGCGCTGGGTGCATCCAGAATTGGGCAACGTGCCGCCAGCCGAATTCATTCCGCTGGCCGAGGAAATGGGCATTATCACCGATATCACCCGTTTCATGCTGGAACAGGCCTGCATGGACTGCCTGACCTGGGGTGATCGTATCGGCGTTTCCGTCAATCTGTCGGCCATCGATCTGAAGAGCAGCGAGATTGCCCGCGATATCGCCTCTGCCTTGCAGAAGTCCGGTCTTCCGGCGCATCGTCTGGAAGTCGAAGTGACAGAAAGCGCGATCATTGCCGACCGCAACAAGACATCCATGGTTCTGCAACGGCTGAAAAATGCCGGCATCAATATCGCGCTCGACGATTTCGGTACGGGCTATTCCAGCCTCAGCTATCTCAACACGCTGCCGCTAACCAAGGTGAAGGTCGACCGTTCCTTTGTCCGCGATATCACCACCGACCGCCGGTCGCTGATGCTGTTGCGCGGTGTGACGCAGCTCTCGCATGAGCTGGGTCTTGGCGTCACCGTCGAAGGTGTGGAGACCGAAGAGCAACTGGCGCTCATTCGCGTTGCCGCTGGCGCCGATCTTGTGCAGGGCTATCTTCTCGGCATGCCGCTGCCTGCGGACACAATCGGCTCCATGACGACAAAATCCGTCACATGGCGCGAAGGCGGTCGTACGGTTGCCTGAAGCAGGGTCGTCTGCTATACTGATATTTGTTTCATTTATATTTAAATTATACTGATATAATTATATTATAGGGGGTCCGGATGAAGTTTGTATCTCGCAATAAGTTTTTTATTTTTATTGCTTTCTTGTTGGTTCTTTGTGCCATTGTCGCTGTATTTTGGGGTCGAATTCAAACGGCCTGGGTTGTTTATCAATATGCCCAGACCTTCAAGCCCGAGAACATAGACGCGAA
Organism: Ochrobactrum sp. RH2CCR150; assembly: GCA_014138095.1. Classification (GTDB taxonomy): domain Bacteria; phylum Pseudomonadota; class Alphaproteobacteria; order Rhizobiales; family Rhizobiaceae; genus Brucella; species Brucella gambitense. The sequence goes on along the minus strand of JACGXE010000012.1, from coordinate 18,716 downwards.
TTTTCGTAGTCTTTACAAGCAGTATCCGTCGGTTCGAGTTGCGCGTGAAGGCGAAGTCAGTCCGCTGTTGAGGGCGGAGCGTCCATTGCCGAATAGTTTCTTCTATAAAGACGTGATGCGGGAACTATCTGAATGGCTGGAACGCAGCAAAACCACCGGTTTCATCGTGCTAAAAGACGGTGTCGTCGTTCATGAGGAATACAGACGTGGCAATTCGGAGAAGACGCAGGCCATCGCGTTTTCGGTGTCCAAGTCGTTCGTTTCATTCCTTGTCGGAAATGCGGTGCACGATGGCCAAATCAAGCTGGAGCAGGCAGTTGATTACTACGCGCCAATTCTGGCGGGCGGCGGCTATAAAGGGGTCACGGTCAAGAACGTGCTGCAAATGGCTTCCGGTATCAAGTTCAGCGAAGAATATGGTCATCCGAACTCGGATATTGTCCGTTATGCCGTGGAGATGAAGCGCGGATCGATTAACCGGTTTACAGCCGGGCTGGTGAGTGAGCGTCCGCAGGGAACGGTCAACCACTATGTATCTTCGGATACGCAGGTGCTGGCTATGGTGCTGGAAGGGGCGACCGGCGTTCCGTTGCAAAAATATTTTGCTGACAAACTCTGGACCAAACTGGGTGCCGAGGCCGATGCGTATTGGCTGACAGACCCGACCGGGGAGGTCGCGGCCGCAGGCGGGCTCAACGGAGTTTTGCGTGATTATGCCCGTTTTGGTCTCCTTTATCTGAACGAGGGAAAGAACTATCGCGACGAACAGCTGGTCCCTGCGCAATGGGTGCATGATTCGGTAACCCCGGATGCACCTTACCTTCTGCCGGGACGTCCCGGAGCGTTACGCGATGTCCCGTTTGGCTACGGTTATCAGTGGTGGTTGCCGGTTGATCATCAAGGAGATTACGCTGCGATCGGGATATATGGTCAGTTCATTTACGTGAACCCAGCCAAGAAGGTCGTGATCGCAAAGACATCGGCTTACGATAATTATAATGTTGATGGGCAGGAACTGGAGAATGAGTCCATGCATGCCTTTCAGGCCATCGCCAACGCTTTATAAGGGCTTCCGGCTGGTCTCGTTAAGTCGGATTTTAGAACATAAGCGCGTTCCGATCTGGAGGTCAGATGAGCGCGTTGTGTTTTTTTTGAAGCGAATTTTTGCGCACTTCTTTTCACGTTTGTGAATGGAATTCAGCGTCTCGGCAGACGGGAGGGCAGGTGACACCAAAAAGGCGGATAGCGGATGAAATAAACAATTGAACTTATACCTTTACATGAAGGTAAACCTGCTTATTCTGCGCGCTAAATTGAAGTGCATGATTTGCATGATTTGGTGGTGCGGAAATCGCTTATATGACTGATTCAGCTGTCTCGGGGGAGAAACCGCCGCTATCCAATTTTGCGCGACAGCTGCTGCATTTTCTGGATCGTGTCGAATATCGACGGATCGTCCATGCGGAAGATCTGGAAGAGATCGGTCGGCTTCGCTACCGCTCCTATCGTACCCGCAATGTGATGGATGAGGCCGAAGTGCCGTCCATTGTCGACGATATCGATCGGGACAGCCACGCTTTCGTCTATGGGGTGCATGTTGACGGGCAGCTCGTCAGCACATTGCGCATTCATCACATCACGCCAGATCATCGCAAGGGAACAAGCTATGCGCTGTTTCCCGATATCCTCGATCCGTTGCTCAATAGCGGCATGCATTTCGTCGATCCGACCCGCTTTGCCGCCGATCCGGAACTTTTGAGCGAATATCCGGCCATACCCTATATCACGTTGCGCATTGCCGCGATGGCATCGGAATTTTTCGTGGCCGATCAATGCCTTGCTTCGGTCAAGCCGGAGCATATGGCGTTTTACAAACGTATTTTCGGCACGTCGATGATGGCCGATGCGCGTGAACATGCGGGCTATGGCATCAAGGTTGGGCTGGGGGCCGCGCCGATCCGCAATATTCGCGATGCGGTCGCGGTGCGTTTTCCGTTCTTCAAGTCATTGCCGCGCGAGCGGCAGGCGATGTTTGCTGATAGCCGCAGCACTGTTGTGCCGCTGACGATATTGCCGACTGCGAAATATACGGGACTGGGCGTATAAGCGATTACTATGCGTTCTATAGGCAGTGTTCTAAATAATTAGATGTAGCGCATCGCGCGAATCCGATTTACGAAGACTGCGGAACCGCTTTACGCGGAGTGAGAGGGTTGCTGCGACGAAAAGACTTGGCGTTCATGCCGGGCTTTTGTTGTGTGCAGATTGAAGATTGCAGGTGTTTTCGCTTAACATCATCGATGTTGGGTGGAAAATCTGAATGGGTGGAACGAAAATGGCAGAACATCATACGACGGCTCCGGCTGAACTTGGCGCACCGATGGACTATGCTGAGCATGAGAAAACTTATGCCGGTTTCACGGGCCTGTTTAAATGGGGCACGGTGGCGGTTGTCGCCCTTATGATTGCCATGGCGTTCGGCTTTTTCGCTGGTGGTTTCTTTTCCGCGACCATTCTTTTTGTCCTAGTCTGCGTCGCTGCCTGGTTCATCCTCTAGCGCATTGACGCAGGCCGGATGGCGTCATCCGGTCTTGCAAAAATGCTGCAAGCTCAGAGAGCGAACCGGGATTAACCCCGCATGATTTGATCGAATGCCTTGGCATGGGTTACCGTGCCGAGGTTTTATGCATGTCTGTATCTCAGTTTATTTCAAAGGGTCTCATTTGAGAGGCTCGCAATTCTGCCCGACCGCAAGGCCGGATCAAGCCCGGATTACGACCATGAAAGGGAAACCAGCTTGGCCCAGACGTTATTTATCCCGCTAGAGAGTGACCCCAACGAGACACGCGTTGCGGCATCGGCGGAGACGGTGAAGAAATTCATCGCGCTCGGCTTCGATGTCGTCGTGGAAAAAAACGCCGGTGAGAAATCGCGCATTCCCGATGCCGATTTTGCTGCCGCCGGTGCCCGCATAGGCACAACGGCTGACGCCAAAACGGCAGACGTTATTTTGAAAGTGCGCCGTCCCACGGAAACGGAACTCAAAGGGTATAAATCGGGCGCAGCACTGTTTGCCATGCTTGATCCCTATGGTCATGAAGATTCGGTGGCGGCGCTCGCAAAGGCCGGAATTTCGGCTTTCACCATGGAATTCATGCCGCGCATCACCCGTGCGCAGGTGATGGATGTGCTGTCGTCGCAGGCAAACCTTGCCGGTTATCAGGCTGTGATCGACGCGGCGGAAGTCTATGACCGCGCCATGCCGATGATGATGACGGCAGCCGGTACGGTTCCTGCCGCCAAGGTCTTCGTTATGGGGGCAGGCGTTGCGGGTCTTCAGGCCATTGCAACGGCGCGTCGTCTCGGTGCTGTCGTGACGGCAACCGACGTTCGCCCTGCTGCAAAGGAACAGGTCGCCTCGCTCGGTGCGAAGTTCATCGCCGTTGAGGATGATGAGTTCAAGGCCGCGGAAACCTCCGGCGGTTACGCCAAGGAAATGTCGAAGGAATATCAGGCGAAGCAGGCCGCACTCGTTGCCGACCATATTGCCAAGCAGGATATCGTCATTACCACGGCGCTCATTCCGGGCCGTCCGGCCCCGCGTCTGGTGTCCAAGGAAATGGTCGCTTCCATGCGTCCGGGTTCCGTTCTGGTCGATCTTGCGGTCGAGCGCGGCGGCAATGTGGAAGGCGCTGTGCCTGGTCAAGTTGCTGAAGTAAATGGCGTTAGGATTGTCGGCCATCTCAACATGTCGGGCCGTATTGCTGCGAGCGCGTCGCAGCTTTATGCCCGCAACCTGATTGCTTTCCTTGAAACGCTCGTCGACAAGGAAACCAAGCTTCTCAAGATCGATCCGCAGGAAGAACTGGTCAAGGCAACGCTCCTGACGCATCAGGGTGCGATCCTGCATCCGGCTTTCGCCAAGGCTGATGCTACGCCTGCCGCAGCCGCGCCTGCTGTTGAAAAGCCAGCGAAGCCTGCTGCCAAGCCGAAAGCGGCACCTAAGCCGAAAGTGGCGAAGGCGGAGGTAGTCGGCGATGCCAAACCAGCACCGAAAGCAGCGAAAAAAGCGCCTGCAAAAGCACCGAAGACTGCTGCTAAGTCTTCGTCTTCCCCCAAGTCTCCTGTTGATGGAGGAGAGGCATAATGGCCGAAACTAGTCTCGATAAAGCTCTTGAGAGCTTGAACCAGGCCGCAGATGCTGTCCGTCAGGCTGCGGAAAACGCAGGTGGTCTGGGTGATGCTGCGGCGGCTGCCGCGCATGCCGCATCGGGTGGCGTGATTGATCCGTTCGTGTTCCGCTTTGCGATTTTCATTCTGGCGATTTTCGTCGGCTATTACGTCGTGTGGTCGGTCACGCCTGCGCTGCACACCCCGTTGATGGCCGTTACCAACGCCATTTCATCGGTGATCGTGGTGGGTGCGCTTCTGGCCGTCGGCCTTTCGCTTTCGGGCTGGGCAACCGGCTTCGGTTTCATTGCGCTCATTCTCGCGAGCGTCAACATTTTCGGCGGCTTTCTGGTCACCCAGCGCATGCTCGCCATGTACAAGAAAAAAGAAAAGTGAGGCTGAACCATTATGAGCGTTAATCTCGCAGCCTTCCTTTACCTCGTCTCCGGCGTGCTGTTCATTCTGGCGCTGCGCGGCCTGTCGCATCCGACGACCAGCCGTCAGGGCAATATGTACGGCATGATCGGTATGGCGATTTCCATCGTCACCACGCTTCTGCTGGCGCGTCCAAGCTTCGGCGGCCTGTCGCTGATCGTCATCGGCATCGCCATCGGTGGCGGTATCGGTGCGGTCATCGCACGCCGCATCGCTATGACGGCTATGCCGCAGCTCGTCGCCGCGTTCCACTCGCTGATCGGTCTTGCTGCCGTTCTGGTGGCCGCTGCCGCAATCTACTCGCCGCATTCCTTCGGTATCGGCGAAGTAGGCCAGATCCACGGTCAGGCGCTGATCGAAATGTCGCTGGGCGTCGCCATCGGCGCGATCACCTTCACCGGTTCGATCATCGCCTTCCTCAAGCTTGACGGTCGCATGTCGGGCAAGCCGATCATGCTGCCGGGACGTCATGTCATCAATGCCGCGCTGGCTGCAGCCATCGTGGTGCTGGTTGTTGTGCTGGTGAACACCGAAAGCCATTTCGTGTTCTGGCTGATCGTGCTGCTGTCGCTGGTATTCGGCGTGCTGATCATCGTGCCAATCGGCGGCGCGGATATGCCGGTCGTGGTTTCCATGCTCAACTCCTATTCGGGCTGGGCAGCGGCAGGCATCGGCTTCACGCTTGGCAATCTGGCGCTGATCATCACCGGCGCGCTGGTCGGCTCATCGGGCGCGATCCTGTCCTACATCATGTGTAAGGGCATGAACCGTTCGTTCATCTCGGTCATTCTCGGCGGCTTTGGCGGCGATACGTCTGGCGGTCCGGCTGGCGAGGTTGAACAGCGTCCGGTCAAGCAGGGTTCTGCCGACGACGCTGCCTTCATCATGAAGAACGCTTCCAAGGTCATCATTGTGCCGGGCTACGGCATGGCGGTGGCGCAGGCCCAGCACGCACTGCGTGAAATGGCCGACAAGCTCAAGGCGGAAGGCGTGGAAGTCAAATACGCCATCCATCCGGTGGCCGGTCGCATGCCGGGCCATATGAACGTGCTGCTGGCCGAGGCCAATGTGCCTTACGATGAAGTGTTCGAGCTGGAAGACATCAATTCGGAATTCGCGCAGGCCGATGTGGCTTTCGTTATCGGCGCAAATGACGTCACCAATCCAGCCGCGAAGACCGATCCGAAGTCACCCATCTTCGGCATGCCGATCCTCGATGTCGACAAGGCCGGCACGGTTCTGTTCATCAAGCGCGGCATGGGCTCCGGCTATGCGGGCGTGGAAAACGAACTGTTCTTCCGCGACAACACCATGATGCTCTTCGCCGATGCGAAGAAGATGGTGGAGAGTATTGTGAAGGCGCTTGATCACTAAATTGATTTCTGATTGAAATAAAGGGCGGGAAATTCCCGCCCTTTATTTATTTATTTCTTTGGAGGTTTTATGAAAAACTTCATTATTTTTATTATGATCTATATTTTTAATTTTTCTTATGCGCAAGCCGAAGTTATCGCTACTTTCCCTCAGGACGACGGTAAAAATGCGGTTACGGCTAATGTTTATTTTACTGCTACAGTGACGCAAAAGAGTGTTGCAGAACTGGGGGATACGTTCAATCAGCTCAGTATAAAATATCCTTCATTGAAAGGCATAAATCTCGTCATCAACAGCCCGGGTGGAAGTGCTTTTGACGGATTGCTGGCTTATACGATTGTGAAGGGTTCATCTGTTCCCGTCAGGGCCATCAACGGTGGTATGACAGCTTCAGCCGCAACGTTTATCTATTGTGCCGCAGGAGAGCGTCAAGCCTTGCCGGGTTCTTTGTTTCTGCTACATGCTGCAGCCTCCGATGCAATGGGAGGCAAGCCTGACGAGATAATGCGAGTGCTGGCAACGTTGGAGCATCTTCATAAATTTGGGAAGGATGTGTATAGTAAATGCACGTCTATGAGTGATGATGAGATAGAAACAATATTTAAAACCGAATATTTTGCCAAATTTCTGGATGACCAACAGGCGTCGGATATCAAGCTCAGCAATCAAACGGTGGAAGCGATCCCGCAGCCAGACATTTCCATTTTCATTCTCGACAAGGAAACAAGCGACTAGTCTGATGCCTCGGAACCAGAATTGCATTTTGCTCGATGGTACCCTCGTTTGTTCAGTTGCCGGTATATTTCTGACATCATGAGGCCGGATCAGCCGTAAATCATCTTGTCCTGCAAAGCGCGCAGTTCGGCGATCTTCGAGCCGGGCTGCGGCGCAGCATTGGCGTAGGTGATGAGTTCACCCTTCTTGATCGGCGCGATGACCGAGCCGTTCTGGAGCAGGCCGCAGGGAATGGCCTTGGCTGCACGGGCTTCCGGCGTCGTCATGATCCAGGAGCGATAGCAATATTGGCCGATGGCATCGAGACGGTCGCCCGGCTGCAAATCCTTCTTGGCAACCGCGCAGACTTCCGCCACGGGTTTCGGCAGCGGCACCATATCGGTCTTGCCGTGCAGCACCACGCGCGCCACGGTCAGCGGCACTTCCAGCGAGGTGAGGTGGAAAGGGCGGTGGAAGGTGAAATAGGGGCCTTTGCCCATCTTCAGGTCTTCCAGCCGCTCGACAAGGCGGGGATGTTCCATCTTGGCGATGACGAAGACGCCCGGCGATACGCCGCGCCCGATGGAATAATCGACCACGCCCGATTTGTTGAGAACGCCGCCGTCTTCTTTCGGGATCAGGGTGCGGTTCAGCTCGTCGATCGCGGCTCTGGGGCCATGCATGCCTGCAATGTCGGGGACAAGCCCGGTGGCGTTGGCGATGGCCGCCATTTCGACCATGGTCTTGGAGCCGTCGATGAATTCCACAAGCAGGCGGACATTCATGTTCCGGCGGTCCGCCTCTTCCTGATAATCGTCGGGGATCGCATCGAAATTGAGCGGATTGTTCTTGCCTTTGCCGGCGGCCACAACCTTGTGGCCCATGGCGGACACGAATTCGATCAGCTCCATGCAGGATGATGGCTCATCGCCGGCGCCAAGCGAATAAATCACGCCCCGCTTGTCGGCCTCGGCTTTGAGATAGGGGCCGATGGTGACGTCGGCTTCGACATTCATCATCACGAGATGCTTACCATTGCGGATCGCCTTGATGCCGGTTTCCGCGCCCACTTCCGGAATGCCGGTGGCGTCGATCACGACATCGATCAGCGGGTTGGAGAGGATCAGGTCATTGTCGCCGGTGACGGCGATCTTGCCATTCTCGATGGCGCGGGTCATCGCCGCTTCGCTGTTGGCTTCCTGCGCATTTTCTTCGTCGCCATAGGCGGTGCGCACAGCTTTGAACGTGTTTGGAAGCCTGCGGGCGGAAAGTGCGCCGACTTCGATGCCCTGCATCCGCGCCACCTGCGTGACGATGTCCGTGCCCATCTCGCCAGCGCCAATGAGACCGATGCGGATCGGCTTGCCGGTTTCAGCTCGCGCTGCAAGATCGCGTGCCAGTCCAACCAATGCCACATTTGTCGTCATGAAACTCTCCGCAAAGCTAATGGCCGCAATTTTGTATCTATGCATTCCCAAACGCAAAATCGCTTCACACTTTTGCTGGGAATGCCTGGCCGGTAATCGGTAATATTGTCACGTTCGTGTTGAATTACGTGCGTAATAGACCAACAGTCTCTATATCAACACCGACAGGCGCGCATCCCCAATCTGCGCGACAAAATATGCATCCCTTTATAGGGCCACTGGAGCCAAAATGAGCAGTGTATCCCCCTTTGATCTTGTGATCTTCGATTGTGACGGCGTTCTCGTCGATAGCGAAGTTCTGTCCTGCCTCGCTTTCGAGCGCGTCTATGCCAATCACGGCATGGAACTGCCGCAGGGCACGGTGGCCAAGGGAATCGGCATGAAACAGGCCGATATAATGAAGATGATCGAGGATATGACCGGCCATCGCCTGCCGGATGGCGTCGATGGCGAATTCTGGCCTGCCACCCGGACCTTGTTCGCGGAAGCGCTGGAGCCGACCGTTGGTATCGCCAGCTTCCTGCGTGAACTGCCGCAGAAGCGTTGCGTGGCCTCGTCCTCGCATCCCGAGCGCATTGCCTTCAGTCTGGAAAAGACAGGCATCAACCATTATTTCGGCGATGCGGTTTATTCGTCCACCATGGTGAAGCGCGGCAAGCCTGCGCCGGATCTGTTTCTGTTCGCCGCCGACAAGATGGGCGTCGATCCGTCGCGCTGCGTGGTGATCGAGGATTCACCCTTCGGTGTCGAAGGCGCGATTGCTGCGGGTATGACCGCTTTTGGTTATACCGGCGGCGCACATACCTATGACGGCCATGCCGAGCGCCTTTCGTCCAAGGGCGCGCATCAGGTTTTCACGCATTGGGATGACATTGCGCGGGAAATTCTGGTTGCCGCCTAAGTGTCTGATCCAAAAGTCGCCATGCCGGGCTGCAAATGGCAATTTCTGCGCTTCCGGTGCTCACGTACCCAAATGTACGCTGCGCTCCGGTTCTCGAAATCACCATTTTCGCCACGGCCTGCCGCTTTTTGATTCAGACACTAAGCGCGCTATGGGTTAAACAAAGGGCAAATCAGTTCAGCAGGAATGGCCAGCGAATGAAAGACGCAATCACGCTCGATCAGTTGCGCGACGCAATCGGCACGGAAATCGGATGTTCCGAGTGGCGCGAAGTCACACAGGAAATGATCAACCAGTTCGCGGATGCGACCGACGATCACCAGTTCATCCATGTCGATCCGGAACGCGCTGCCAAGGAAACGCCCTTTGGCGGCACCATTGCGCATGGCTTTCTGACGCTGTCGCTTTTGTCCACGCTGGCCTATGAAGCGCTGCCCATGCTGGAAGGCGCAACGATGGGCATCAATTACGGCTTCGACAAGCTGCGCTTCCAGTCACCGGTCAAGACCGGCGCGCGGGTGCGTGCGCGCTTCAAGCTGGCCGATGCCGATATTCGCCCATCGGGACGAGTCGTGAACTATTACGATGTGACGCTCGAAATCGAGAACTCGCTGAAACCCGCCTTGACGGCCACCTGGCTGACGATTGCCGTTGTAGAGCCGCCAAAAGACTAAGAGCCTGTTCCAAAAGTCGCCCTGTGTGGCTGCAAATGGCAATTTCCTTCATTCCGGTGCTCACGGACCCAAAAGTACGCTCCGCTCCGGTACTCGAAAATCACCATTTTCGCACACACATGTCGCTTTTTGATTCAGGCTCTAAGGCTGAACGGCATCAAGCCGCTTCGCGATAGGATACCGGAAGCCGCCCTTCTTCATCGAGAGGGGCGGCTTTTCCTTTATGCGTGGTCATCAGCTCGCGGAAGAAAAACGGGCCATGCAGGAACATGCCGAAATCGTAGAAGTTCTTTTTCTCGGCCCCGCGCACATAGAGAAGGTGCATCAGAAAGAAGTTGCCCTTGGAGCGCTTGTAGCGGTTTTCGCTGTGGACGTTCTTGAAACGGATGCGATGAATGAGTGGCGGATTGACCGCCTTGATCTTAAGGGCGCTGGCTGGGTCGGAACCGTAGAAATGGATGATATCTGTCAGCACCTGGAATTCCGACCATAGGACCGGGCTATCCTCAAGCACCACACGCACATCCTCGCGGAGCGCTTTCGCTCGTGGATGCAGGGCGATCATCATCAGGCAGGAGCCGACGGCCAGCAGCGATACCGGCTGCAGCTTCAGAAGGTCGGGGCGCTGACGCTGAACGGTGGCAAGCGCCTCGATAGCGGGCACAGTGCCGAGACTATGCGCAACAATGATGACTTCATCCGCATGGCTTTCTTCGATCTTGCGCATCAGCGTCTCGGCAAAGGCCGTCCGGCGCTGGTTCAGCTTCGCGTTGCGGTCATGAATGCGGTCATAGGCTGCCGACCAGTCGTCGAGCAGATAGGACATGAAGAACTTGTCGCCGGGCCTGCGCACGAGAAGCGTTGCAAGGAAGGCTGCGAGCGGCGCGGACCAGAGAAGATGCAGCGCTGAAAAACCGGCCAGCATCGGCGCTGTGGCGATAAGGGCTGCAACGCCCAAAATGGCGAGCGACAGCAGGAATGGCCACAGGAAGAACAGCACGAAGCGCCAACTCGTCGTGAGATAGCGCCACAGCGTGCCGGTAAACAGGATGTTCATGAAGGCGAAGAAGCCGGTCAGCATCCGCCTGGGCGTCGAGCGCGCGGCGTAGTCGTCAAAAATATCCGCAGTGCCGAACTGGCAAAACTCGGTCTCCGTTCGCCAGCCATTGCCCTCAGTGACAGCCAACGTCGTGCCGCTATTGTCCGGCTCGTCCGTCATGGGCGGCAGCTTGGTCTTGGCGTTCCAGAGCTTGTCGAAGTCTTTCAGGACTTGCGCGTGGCGCACGCGGACGGCTTTGGGGTGCAGGCCTTCATAGCCTGTGAACTGGATAACGAGTCGCTTGCGGAGGGGCATGAAACAAACAAATGGAATCAAAAAACAGGAAACGCGCCGGTTAACTCTGTAGAAGGCCGGAAGCGGGGTGGGGCATCCCCATTGGACGACTATTGAGGCCGAATTATGCGGGAAACGAGCGGCTCATTAACGCATTTGTCTGGCCGGAACTATAGTCAATTGGTGTAAAGACGGTATTTCACAGGGGGAGATGGCCAAATTTGCATGTTGAGGTGGACAGCCTGGGCTCGATCTGGTAATAGCCAGCACCAATTTGCAGCGTTTCCGTTGCGAAGCTTGGGAGCCTTAGGGCGTTGCTCGGCCGGTCAGTCCGGCTGAAATCGTTAAAAGACCCCCGAACGGCCTCAGGCTTAACCGAAATTCTAACCGATACGGGAATACACGTGCAGGTACTCGTCCGCGATAATAATGTTGATCAGGCTCTCCGCGCTCTCAAGAAAAAGATGCAGCGCGAAGGTATCTTCCGCGAAATGAAGATGCGCGGCCACTACGAAAAGCCATCTGAAAAGCGCGCTCGCGAAAAGGCAGAAGCCGTTCGTCGCGCCCGTAAGCTCGCTCGCAAGCGTGCACAGCGTGAAGGCCTCGTTGGCGGCGCCCGCGGCGCTCGCTGATCGACCTCAAAACAGGCGCCGCTTTTGTGGCGCCTTTTTGCTTTCCGGTGCTTCCTTCGGTTGCGCCGGTTTTTGCATGTCCTGATTTCAGAGTTTTTGTTGCCGAAACAGCTCGGTTTCATCTTTTTATTAAAGTTTAGCGTTGGCTCTAAAAAAGTTTCTAGACTTTGCCGGGCGAGTTATGTGTAAAAACAAATGATTAGGATATTCAGCTTTCGGGCCGGATATTGGAAGGCGATACAGGTTTTTTGCTGCCGCCTTTTCGCTGTTTTTATCTGACAGTTCCAGTGAGCCCTTGCCGGGCTGGCGCGGACTGAAATGAACAAGGCGGTCCCGCAAGACTCTTCGGCTGTGAAGCGCCCGTGCGTTGAACGAAAGCCGGGGCGGGGTGGAGAAGAAACGGGCCGTAACTGCCCGGTTTCGATGGAACTAAAAGGAACACTGTCGTTGCCAACACGCTTCAAGGTGATGCAATCGTCCGAAACCAGGATTTCGGGAGTTGAGACATTCGGTGGAAACCGGGCTGGAATCGGTCGTCACGGTTTTTTGATTGCTGCCACGCTGTTGGCTCTGACTGTGGCTGGCTGCCAAAGCTCGACCACGACTGCGCTGAGCACTGTTGATCGGGCGCAGGGTTCGAGCGAGAATATCAGCTCGCTCACCAGCGTGATCCAGTCCAATCCGCGTGATCCGGAAGGCTACAATGTTCGCGGCTCTGCCTATGGCAAGGCCGGGCGCTACAAGGAAGCGATCCGCGATTTCGATCAGGCAATTGCGCTCAATCCGAATTTCTATCAGGCCTATTCCAACCGCGCGCTGGTCTATCGCTATATGGGCGATACCAACAAGGCTGCACAGGACTACAGCAAGGCCATCCAGCTCAATGGACAGTATGACGCCGCCTATATCGGTCGCGGTAATGTCTACCGTCAGGCGGGCCGTCTCGATCAGGCTCTGAACGATTTCAATCAGGCTATCGCCTTGCAGACCACTGATGGTCGCGCCTATCACAATCGCGGCCTGATCTATCAGGCCAAGGGCCAGCACAAGCAGGCCATCGAGGATTTCTCCAAGGCGATTTCGCTCAACTCCACAGCGCCGGAGCCTTATAACGGCCGCGGCCTTTCCTATGTGGCGCTGAACGACTACGACAACGCCTTCGACGATTTCAACACGGCCATCACGCTGGATCAGGGCGTTGCGGAAAGCTGGGCCAATCAGGCGCTGGTTTACGAGCATCGCGGTGAAAAGGCGAAAGCTGCCAGCTCCTATTCGAAGGCTGTGCAGCTCGATCCGCGATACCAACCTGCGAAGGACGGACTTTCGCGCACCCGCGGATAATTTGCGAAAACATTTCCAAATGAAAAGCGGCGCGCCCAAATTTGGGCGCGCCGCTTTTCTTTATTCTGGCCTGCGATATATTGGTATCTATGTCGCTCTTCGATCATATTGGCTTCAAAGCCAAAGATATTCGCCGCAGCCTTTCATTCTATGAAAGCTGTATGCCTGAGCTTGGACTGGAAGTTATTGCGCGTTCGGGCAGTGGCTTCTTCGTCAGCGGCGGGGAGAGGGCGCCAGTGCCTTTCCTCTGGATTCATGGTTCTGGAGGTCCTGCAGACGGCGTGGCTATGGATGCAGCCGAGGCGAAGCCGGGCGAACATCTGCATCTCATGTTCACAGCTGGAAGCCGCGATGCGGTGGAAGCCTTTCACCGCGTGGCATTGAGCGCCGGTGGCAGCGACAGTGGCAGTCCCGCTTATCAGGGGCCGGAAGAGATGGGCTATTACGCGGCGCTGGTCTTCGATCCCGACGGAAACACGCTGGAAGCGGGTTTCCGTGAGAGGAAGCGGTAAGCGAGCGTGATCAGGCGCGCAGGTTGCGCTTGTCGAGGCGGCTGACCAGACGGTCGCCGATCCACTGAATGCCGCAGACCATGATGATCAGGATGATCACGACGGCGATCATGATCTGTGTTTCAAAGCGCTGATAGCCGTAGCGGATGGCGAGATCGCCAAGACCGCCTGCGCCGATGGCGCCTGCCATGGCCGAAGCGCCCACAAGCGTGATGATCGTCACGGTGAAACCGGCAATGATGCCGGGCAGGGCTTCCGGCACCAGCACTTCGCGCACGATTGTCCAGCGGCTTGCGCCCATCGAGCGCGCCGCTTCGACCAGACCGTAATCGACCTCGCGCAGCGATACTTCCGCGATGCGCGCATAATAGGGGATGGCCGCAATCGAGAGCGGGACGATGGAGGCCCATGTGCCGATCGACGTGCCGACGATGAAGCGGGTTACGGGGATAAGCGCCACCAGAAGAATGATGAACGGCACCGAACGGAAGCCGTTGATGATCGCGCCCAAAAGGGTGTTGACCGTCAGGTTCTGCGCAAGGCCGCCGCGTTCGGTCAGGATCATGATGAGGGCGAGCGGCAGACCGACCACGAGCGAAATCAGGCTCGAAAAGCCGGTCATGATGATGGTCTCCCAGAAGGAGCGCCAGAGAAGATCAAGCATTGCCTGAGACATAGCCGAGTACCTCCGTGGCGTCTGCATGGGTGTTGAGATAGAAGATGGCGGCTTCGAATTTCACTTTGTCCTCAGCGGGTAGGCTGATGAAGAGCGTGCCGACCGGCTCGCCCTGGATCGTGTCCATGCCGCCATGGATCAACTGCGGCACGAGGCCGGTTGCCGTTGCCACATCGTTGAAGAAAGCGCCTCGCGCGGCTTCACCTGAAAGCTTGACGCGGAGGATGGCGCGATCACCTGCCTTGTCCGTCAGGCGCGCACGCCACGAGGCGGGCAGTTCCGGTGTCAGCACCTGCAACATGCTCTGCGTGACCGGCGATTGCGGATTGGCGAAGACCTTCCAGACGGGGCCTTCTTCGGCAATTGCCCCATGATCAAGCACGATAACGCGGTCTGCGATGCGGCGGATGACATCCATCTCATGGGTGATGAGCAGGATGGTCAGGCCAAGCTTGGTGTTGATGTCTTTCAGCAGGGCCAGAATGGACTGGGTGGTTTCCGGGTCGAGCGCCGATGTCGCCTCGTCGGACAGCAGCAGCGCGGGCTCGGCGGCAAGCGCGCGTGCGATGCCGACACGCTGTTTCTGGCCACCGGAAAGCTGGGCCGGATAATGGTTTGCCTTGTCGGACAGGCCCACCAGTTCGAGCAGCTCGGCGACACGGCGTGCACGCTCGGTCCTGGATTTGCCTGCAATCTTGAGCGGCAGGGCGATGTTATCCGTAACGGTCTTGGCCGAGAGCAGATTGAAATGCTGGAACACCATGCCGATGCGGCGGCGCAAAGGGCGCAGCTCGGTTTCACCGAGGCCGCTGATTTCGCGACCTTCGATTTGGATCGAGCCTGCGTCGGGCTTTTCGAGGCCGTTGACGCAGCGGATCAGCGTGGACTTGCCCGCGCCGCTGCGACCGATAATACCAAGGATTTCGCCGCGTGATACGGAGAGCGACACGCCATTGATGGCTGCCGTGTTCCCGAACATTCGGCGCACGTCTTTCATCTCGACGATGGGCGCTGTTGCGGTGGATGGCGGTTCAATGATCGCGGGGGTCACGGGGGTCACGGTCGTTTCTTCTATAGTTTGAAGCACCGCTGCGCACAGCGGCAAACTGCAATCGGATGAGGCTTCAGGAATAATGAGGCCTGGCTAAGCCATGGAGCTAATGCTCAACGCCGATGCTTTTGGGCAATTTTTTTTCATACGTCAATAAAAGCCGCGCCGGAAACACTTTCCGGCGCGGTGTTTTGCGGATGAAAAGCCTATTTCCAGGCCGGAATTCCGGTGCCCTTATAGGCGCGGTCGAGCTCGGCCTTCACGGCGTCGTTCTGGAACGAAGCGACCAGATTCTTCACCCATTCGGCGTTTTCGTCTTCGCTGCGGACCGCGATGAAGTTGTTGTAAGGATTGTTTTCCTTCGATTCCCAACCGATGGCTTCTTCCTTCTTCAGACCTGCCTTGGCAGCCCAGTCATTGTTGACGATGGCTGCATCGAGATCGTCGATGGAACGACCAACCACACCGGCGTCGAGTTCCTTGATTTCAAGCTTCTTCGGGTTTTCGACGATGTCGATCGGCGTTGCGAGAATGCCTGCATCCGGCTTCAGCTTGATCAGGCCCTTTTCTTCGAGAACGCGAAGCGCGCGGCCTTCGTTCGACGGATCGTTCGGCACGCCGATGACGCCGCCTTCCTTCACTTCGTCGAGGCTCTTGTGCTTGCGCGAATAGATGCCGATCGGCCAGACAGCCGTATAACCGGCAACGCTGATCTTGTAGCCGTGTTGCTTGATCTGCTCATCGAGATAAGGCTTGTGCTGGAAAGCGTTGGCGTCGATTTCCTTGCGCTCCAGCGCTTCATTCGGCTGGTTATAGTCGTTGAAGGTCACGCGCTCGATGTTGAGGCCGTGCTTTTTGCCTTCTTCGGCAACGACTTTCCAGACGTCTTCGTCTTCGCCGCCCATGATGCCGACCTTGATGGTCTTGTCTTCTGCATGGCTCGGGGCCGAGGCAAAGCCAACGGTCAGCGCTGCAGCGGTGAAGAGAAGGGCTTTCAGACCGGCGCGACGGCTCAAAGCGTAACGGGAAAGGGCTGACGACATTTTTGTTTTCCTTAGCTGAACATTTTGGAAAGCCGGTCCCGGATTGCGATCATTAGATGATCATTCTCCCCAGCCCTCCCTGATGCCGATAATTCCCGTTTGCATGGAATTAAACAAGGAAAATTTTTTCTGAAAATTGAGCAGCAGCAAATCTGAAATTGCGTTCACAGACGCGTGAGCGGATTGCCATTTCCGCTCACTGTTCTCTCAGGAATCTGGTTCTAGAGTGGCTCCGTAAAAGCTGAATCGTCGGAGCCGCTCTAGTTATTTGTTTAAGTATTCTCCACCCGCATAGGCACTGCCTTACCGATTATCCGCGATAATCATCTGTGCAGCCTTCTCGGCGATCATCAGCGTCGGCGAATTGGTGTTGCCGGACGTGATGGTCGGCATGATGGACGCATCGGCAATGCGGAGACCCGCAATACCGTTGACCCGCAGGCGCGGATCGACAACCGCTTCCGCATCCTGTCCCATGCGGCAGGTGCCGACCGGGTGGAAAATGGTCGTGCCGATATCGCCTGCGGCTTTTTCCAGCTGTTCCTGCGTTTCATAGCTCGGACCGGGTTTGAATTCTTCCGGGCGGTATTGCTGCAAGGGCGCCTGCGCAACGATATGGCGGGTGAGGCGGATGGAGTCGGCTGCAACACGGCGGTCGCTTTCTGCGGAAAGATAGTTCGGCCGGATGGCCGGTTGGGTGCGGTGATCCGGCGATTTGACGTGGATCGAGCCGCGACTGTCCGGGCGCAGATTGCATACGCTGGCCGTGAAAGCGGGGAAGGGGTGAACGTTTTCGCCGAACTTCTCGAGGCTCAGCGGCTGCACATGATATTGCAGATTGGCAGTTTCATAGGACGGGTCCGAACGGGTGAAGACGCCAAGCTGGCTCGGCGCCATCGACATGGGGCCGGACTGGCGCAGCAGATATTCCAGCCCGATCATCGCCTTGCCGAAAAGCTTGTTGGCCTTCTCATTGAGGGTCGGAATACCCGTTACCTTATAGGCGCAACGCAGTTGCAAATGATCCTGAAGGTTCTCGCCAACTTGGCTGCGTTCCAGCGTGACCGGAATGCCTGCCTGTTGCAGCACGTCACCGCGCCCGATGCCCGACAGTTCGAGCACATGCGGCGAGCCGACGGAACCGGCGGCAAGAATGACCTCGCGCCTTGCCTTGACGATGCGGGTCGTACCGTTCTGGTCGAAGGTCACACCATTGGCGCGCAATTCTGCAATCTCGATGCGGCGTACATGCGCGCCGGTTTCAACGCGCAGGTTCTGGCGTTCCAGCGCCGGGCGCAAAAAGGCCTTGGCAGTATTCCAGCGAATCCCGCGCTTCTGGTTGACCTTGAAATAGGACACACCTTCATTGTCGCCGCGATTGAAGTCGTCGGTGGCGGGGATGCCAGCGGCAACGGCGGCATCGCGGAAAGCATCAAGAATATCCCAATGCAGGCGGGCATTCTCGACGCGCCATTCGCCGCCGGTACCGTGCAGGGCGCTCGCGCCCGCATAATAATCTTCCGATTTCTTGAACAGCGGCAGCACATCGTCCCAGCCCCAGCCTTCGCAACCGGCCTGCCGCCAGAGATCGTAATCGCGGGCCTGACCGCGCATATAGATCATGCCGTTGATCGACGAGCAGCCGCCAAGCACCTTGCCGCGCGGATAGCCGAGCGCGCGGCCGTTCAGGCCGGGTTCGGCTTCCGTGGTGAAGCACCAGTCGGTGCGCGGATTGCCGATACAATAGAGATAGCCGACCGGGATGTGGATCCACGCATAATTGTCCTTGCCGCCCGCTTCCAGCAGCAGGACGGAACGGTCGGGATTCTCGGACAGTCGGTTCGCGAGGGCGCAACCTGCCGTGCCCGCGCCAACCACGATGTAATCGTAGGTGTCGGTCATGATTGTATATCCAGTAAAATGCGGAGCCGCGATCAGCCGATACAGCGGCTCATTGATGGGTGATTACCCGAACAGTTTCTTTCCTAGACGTGAGGCATAGAACTCTCCGACGATGCCTTTACGGAAGAGTATGACGCATGCCATGAAGATGAGGCCCGTGACGATTGTGACGGGGAAGTCGGACGTTGCGAGATAGTTCTGGAGGGCGACGACGAAGGCGGCGCCGACGATGGGTCCGATCAGCGTGCCGATGCCGCCAAGCAGGGTCATCAGGATGACCTCGCCCGACATCTGCCAGCCGACATCGGTGAGTGTCGCAAACTGGAAGACAAGCGCCTTCATGCCACCTGCAAGGCCCGCAAGGCCTGCCGACATCACGAATGCGGCCAGCTTATACTGATTGACGGAATAGCCGAGCGATATGGCGCGGCTTTCGTTCTCGCGCACCGATTTCAGGATCATGCCGAAGGGCGAGTTGGTGATGCGCCAGATGGCGAAGACCCCAAGCACGAACACAGCCAGCACAAAGTA
>JACGXE010000011.1 GCA_014138095.1 Ochrobactrum sp. RH2CCR150 | reverse complement strand
CGCCAGCTTTTCATGCGTTATGCCACGGGAGGCGTTGCAGGCGGGCTTGCAATTATGCTGGTTTTCCTCGGCGTGCGTCACGATATGTTGTTGGCAATGACGACGGCAGCCTATTGGATGAAATTCGGCTACGCAGTCCTGCTTTTATTGATACTGATCCCCGCATTATTCACCTTATCGCGGCCCGTTCGCACGAGATTGCACTGGTTGCCGCTGGCCATAGTTCTGGCTTGTCTTGCAGGCTCAGCATCAATCCAGTTGCTCAATGCTGAGCCCGGACAAGCAGAAGTGTTGATATGGGGGCGGACAGCGTTGGTCTGTCCGTGGTTGATTGTTCTCATAGCTCTTCCCATGCTCGGATTTCTGCTTGCCGCGATGCGACGGCTTGCTCCCGCAAATCCTGCTCTGACCGGTCTTGTCGCCGGTATCGTTGCTGGTGCCGTAGGAGTTCTCATCTATTCACTGCACTGTCCAGAATCCGGAATGCCGTTTATTGCAATCTGGTACACGCTCGGCATCGCCATCACAGGCTTTCTCGGCATGATTGGCGGGCGCGTTATACTGCGTTGGTAAGAGAGGTTGAACTGTCCGCCAAGCATCCCTCGTTTCCATCACGATCGTAGTGGACATGATTGATAGTCAAAACAAGAAAAGTTTTGACTATCAAGTCCGTTGGCACTTTAAGATAGCCGGAAATGTCTCTAATTCACTGCCTCAATTTTCAGTCCTTACCTAACCGCGATGCCACAGTACATCTACAATGATTTTGAACGCCGGAGAGTTTTGGCGACGCGTGGGATAATAAAGGAAATAGCCATCGAAGAACGGTGACCATTCGTCCAGGACCAGAGCCAGTTCACCGGAAGCGATTTGTCGCTCTACGATATTCTCGGGCACATAAGCTATTCCATAACCACTCACCGCGGCATCGATCATGGCGTAGGAGTTGTTGAAAGTGAGTTGCCCGTCGACACGAACGCGTAGTTCCTGACCACCCTTTTCGAATTCCCAAGCGTAAATCCCACCTGCGGACTCATGGCGCATATTAATGCAATGGTGGCGGACAAGGTCTTGTGGGTGTGCCGGAATTCCATGAGAGGCCAGATAGTCCGGCGAAGCGACTGCAACGAGGCGCCAGTCAGGCCCGATCCGAACCGCAATCATATCTCTTTCGAGGCTCTCGCCTAACCGCACACCGGCATCAAAACGTTCCTCTACGATATTGCGAAAAGTGCTGTCGAGGACCAGTTCGACGCTGATATCAGGATACTTCTTAAGCACCGGCTTCAGCTTCGGCCATACAACGCTCTCCAACGCGTGGTCGGAAAGCGTCAGCCGGATCGAACCGGACGGCTTGTCGCGAAACGCCGTCAGTGCCGCGATCTCATCCTCAATTTCGGCCATACGCGGGGTTATGGTGTTGAGCAACCGTTCGCCGGCCGGGGTTGTGATAACATTCCTGGTCGTGCGTGTCAGAAGGCGAATACCCATGCTGCTTTCGAGTTGCTTGATGGCGTAGCTGAGCGTCGATTGCGCAACGCCGATCCTTGCAGCCGCTTTGGTGAAGCTGCGCTCTTCGGCGACGATCCTGAACCACGTCAGTTGATTGAAATCCGTTTTCTCCATGGGCCCTCTTCACGTCTCTGCTGTGAGATTAATCGATCCCATCGATTGATCCAATCAAATTACAGCGGGTAATCAATCCGCGGCAGATCGTTTATATCGTCGTCCAGACTTCTAATATCAAACAGGAGCACGCGAACGATGGTTTCCGCCGTGGAAAATGTCGGCAGCAGACCCACCGCCTGGGGTGCTGTTCTGTCTATGGCGCTATGCGTAGCGATGCTGATCGCCTCAGAATTCATGCCGGTCAGCTTGCTCACACCGATGGCCGAAGGGCTCAATGCAACCGAGGGTCAAACGGGTCAAGCAATCTCCATCAGCGGCTTGTTTGCCGTCATCGCGAGTATGCTCGTCACCACTGCCGCGGGGAGATTGAACCGGAAATGGGTACTGATCGCGATGACAGCCTTCATGCTGCTGTCCCTGGTGCTGGTCGCTGCCGCACCGAACTTCCTCGTTCTGATGGCTGGCCGTGCGCTGCTTGGCATATGTATCGGAGGCTTCTGGGCGTTGGCTACAGCCGTCATCATGCGACTGGTGCCAGTTGAAGACGTACCGCGCGCACTCGCTTTGATGTATGGCGGGCAGGCCATTGCCGCAGCATTTGCAGCACCTGTCGGCAGCTATCTCGGTGGTCTGTTTGGCTGGCGTGAAGTTTTCTGGGCACTGACGCCGATTGTTGTCGTTAACCTCGTCTGGCATGCAGTTGCGCTTCCCTCACTGCCCGCACACCAGAAGCAGGATTTCCAGGCGATGTTCAGCTTGCTGAAGCGCCCGTATTTTAGACGCGGCCTGCTCGCCTGCATGCTGTCCTGGGGCTCGGCCTTCACCATGTTCACCTATTTGCGTCCGTTTCTGGAAAACGTGACAGGCGTGAACGTCACAACCCTTTCGGTCCTTTTGCTACTTTTGGGTTGCGCCGGGTTCATTGGCACCTGGGCGGCCGGTCGTTTCGTCAAAGGCAATGTGGCGTCGTTTTTGAAACTGCCCGCACTCGTCATGGGCGGTGCCACTGTCGGACTTCTACTGTTTGGGTTCTCGGTGGTTGCTACGGGCCTCTTTATGGCCATTTGGGGCGCGATGAACACCATGTTCTCAGTCATCTGGATGACGTGGATGTCGCAAAACGCCGACGATATGCCCGAGGCCGCCGGCAGTCTGATGGTCGCCGCGATCCAGACCTCAATCTTGCTCGGAGCAATCATCGGTGGGCTGCTGCTGGATGGCATATCGATCGAGGCGACATTCATCGGCAGTGTTGTGCTGGCCGTCTTAGCAATCGCGCTCATTGGCAATGGCCAGCGTCTGCTGAAACAGTGAGCCGTTTGATATGGACAGCTTTTTACCGATCTCACGACGTCGGATGCTAGCGGTAACTGTCGCCAGCCTTGTCATGCCGCCACTCCTCTGCCTGTCATCAAGTGAGGCTCAAACCGTGAACGGAAAGACCATGCGTCTCAGACTGACTTTCGCCAACGAGAAATTCACGGCGACGCTGGAAGACAATAAGGCGGCACGAGAATTGTTCGCGATGATGCCGCTTGATCTAAATATTGATGATTACTCGACCAACGAAAAGATCGCATACCTGCCGCAAAAGCTAAGCGATGATGGCGGTAAGCATTTCGAAAACGAGGCCGTCGGCGATCTTTGCTATTACGCGCCCTGGGGCAATCTGGCCATGTTTTACGGCCCTTACCATTGGTCCCGGGGTCTCATCCGGCTTGGCCGGTTGGATCACGGCGCTACGCCACTGCTGATGCGCGGGAAGTTTCCCCTCCGTATCGAAGCGCTGACCTGAAGCACAGTAATGAATGCTCTGACGAGCCGTAAGGAGACCTTGGCATGACCCGGAAGACTGACTTTGAAATCTCACACAATCCGGATGACGCAGCAGATGAAGGGCGTCGTAAACTGCTAAAATTGGCAGGCGCCGGCGTCGCCATTCTTGGCACAGAGTCATTTCTCAAAACTCCCACCGCAAAGGCTCAGGACATGTCACAGGCTTGGGACAAGGTTTTTCCTAAAAGCGAAAAAGTCGATCATCAAAAGGTTACACTCAGGAACCGCTATGGCATCACATTGACTGGCGATCTCTACCTGCCGAAGGACCGTACGAACAAACCTCTGCCAGCCATTGTCATCAGCGGTCCATTCGGCGCCGTCAAGGAACAGTCTGCGGGGCTCTATGCGCAGACCATGGCCGAGCACGGCTTCGTAACGCTGGCTTTTGACCCATCCTTTACTGGCGAAAGCGGCGGGGAGCCCCGCAACGTCGCTTCTCCTGATATCAACACCGAAGATTTCATGGCGGGTGTCGATTATCTGGGCCTGCATCCTACGGTCGACCGCGAACGCATCGGTGTTATCGGCATCTGCGGATGGGGCGGCATGGCACTGAACGCCGTGGCTGCTGACAAGCGCGTGAAAGCTGTGGTCGCCAGCACGATGTATGACATGACGCGCGTGATGTCGAATGGCTATAATGACACTGTGACCCTCGAACAGCGCACCCAGGCGCTGGAGCAGCTCAGCCGACAGCGTTGGGTCGATGCAGAAAAGGGCGCCCCGGCCTATCAACCACCCTATAATGAATTGAAAGGCGGTGAAGCACAGTTCCTGATTGATTACCACGATTATTACATGACACCACGCGGCTACCACAAACGCGCAGTGAACTCAGGCAACGCATGGACGATCACGACACCGATGTCGTTCATGAACATGCCGATCCTGAACTACATCAAGGAAATTGCGCCGCGACCGGTGCTGTTCATCCACGGTGAAAATGCCCATTCACGCTATTTCAGTGAAACGGCTTACGCTAATGCTGCTGAACCAAAGGAGCTTATGATCATCCCTGGTGCCAGCCACGTCGATCTCTACGATAGGGCCGACCTCATCCCATTCGACAAGATCACCGATTTCTTCAATCAAAATCTTGCTGCTTAACTACCAAGCGCTCCGGCCAATAGGACTTCTACGTTCTCTTTCGCGTAGATGCCATTCATGAAAAGCACTCATAGACCCATGTTGATTTGTGCATCTAATCAGAAATCCTGCCTGCATTTATAGACTGATAAGTGACGAGTTTTCGCGGTACAATTGTCTATGACGATGTTGACCACGCAATGAATGTCAAAAAAGGGGCATCACGATGCTGGGAACCATTCTCTACTCACCAGGCAGCGTACGCTGTGAAGAAATAGCAGAACCAACGATTCTTTATCCGACTGATGCTATCATTAAGCTTTCTGCGACATGCGTCTGTGGCTCTGATCTCTGGCCGTATCGCGGGCTCCAGAATATGAGCGGCCCGCAACATATGGGCCATGAATATTGCGGCGTTGTTATCGAAGTTGGGAGTGCCGTAAAGACGATCAAGCCAGGTCAGTTTGTCGTTGGCTCCTTCTGCCTTTCCGACAATACCTGCCCGCATTGTATGGCGGGTT
The DNA here is from genome assembly GCA_014138095.1 of Ochrobactrum sp. RH2CCR150. Taxonomy (GTDB): domain Bacteria; phylum Pseudomonadota; class Alphaproteobacteria; order Rhizobiales; family Rhizobiaceae; genus Brucella; species Brucella gambitense. The sequence goes on along the minus strand of JACGXE010000011.1, from coordinate 128,563 downwards.
TCCAATCGTCATGCGAACACCGCGAGTTTATGACGGGTGCTCAGGCAGAATATGCGCGCGTTGCCTTAGCGGATGGTACACTGGTTGCTACATCAGAGGTGCCTGCCGACGATCTCCTTCCAAGCTTGCTGGCTGCTTCCGATGTCCTAGGAACAGGCTGGTATGCAGCGGACGCCGCCCGTGTTCAACCGGGCTCAACAGTCGTAGTCGTCGGTGACGGCGCAGTCGGCCTTATGGGCGTGCTCTCTGCCCAACAGATGGGTGCGGAACGGATCATCGCCATGAGCCGTCACAAGTCGCGCCAGGAGTTAGCGCTGGAATATGGTGCGACCGATATTGTCGCCGAACGCGGCGAAGATGGAATCGCCAAAATCAAGGATTTAACGAAAAAGGTCGGCGCCGACTCCGTTTTAGAATGTGTGGGCACGCAGGAATCGATGAACCAGGCGCTGCAGGTCGCTCGTCCAGGTTCCATGATCGGTTATGTTGGCGTTCCGCACGGCGTGCAGTTCGATGGCCAGTCGCTGTTTTTCTCGCAGGTCGGCATGCTTGGTGGGCCAGCGCCAGTCCGTCGCTTTTTGCCACATCTCATTGAACTCGTGCTTAGCCGCAAGATTAACCCCGGCAAAGTCTTCGATCTGGAATTACCCCTCTCGGACGTCGCGGAAGGCTACAAGGCTATGGACGAACGCCGTGCTATCAAAGCGTTTCTCCGCGTTTAGCACATAACTTGGCCACGCTACACCGGCGTGACCATGGATAGAAACATTTGCTTAAATATGAACTCTTGGAGCAGCCGCATTTGCAACGATCCAGCTCTCATCGTGATGCAAAAGATATTCAGAAGAGCGACTTATCACTGTAAGAGATGACAAGCTATTATCATTACATCGCATCTATGCGATCATAATAATTCATTCCAAATAGAAGGAATGGCCGGTTCCCGTAATGTGATCGTGCCTGACCATCTACTTCGTGACACATGGAGGCAAGCCAAATAGCCATGAAACTCCAGATCAACGATGAAACCTTCGATGTCAATTCTGATCCGGACACGCCGCTATTGTGGGTCATTCGCGATGAACTTGGCCTGACAGGTACAAAGTATGGCTGCGGTCTTGCGCAGTGTGGCGCCTGTTCCGTGCTCGTCGACGGCGAGATCATGCGCTCCTGCGTGACGCCCCTCGACAGCGTTGCAGATCGGAAAATCACCACGATTGAAGCAATAGAAAACGATGACGTCGGCAAGCGCGTCATTGCTGCATGGATTGCACATCAGGTGCCTCAGTGCGGTTACTGCCAATCAGGTCAGGTGATGGCTGCGACTGCTCTCCTGAAAGAAACCGCCAATCCAAGCGAGGACGACATCGCAGCAGCAATGATCAATCTGTGTCGCTGCGGAACTTATAATGCGATTAAAGCGGCGGTCAACGACGTGGCAGGTCGCAAGGAGGCATCGCTATGAACGAGGTCTTTCGCAAACTTGCCCTTGAGACAGAATTGCCGACTGACGGGCCGGTCAACCTTTCCCGCCGTAGTTTTCTGATGGCATCAGCCGGTGTAACTTTTGGGGCGCTTGTTATCGGCTTCGGCCTCCCCATTCGCACCGCCCAGGCACAGGCAGCGCCCACCAAAACTATTCCAGGCACACGCGTGCCCGCCTTTCTCGAAATCCGACCGGACAACACCGCAAGGCTGATGAGCCCGTTCGTCGAAGGTGGTCAGGGTATTTTTACCGCGATGGCGCAGATCGTAGGTGAAGAGCTCGACCTCGATCCCTCGTCCTTCACAGTCGAAAACGCGCCTGCCGGGCCTGACTATCAGATCATTTTAAGCGGAATGCGTATCACTGGCGGCAGTATGTCGACCCGCCTCGGTTATGACACGATGCGCCACATTGGTGCATCGGCTCGCATGATGCTGATGCAAGCCTCAGCCGCGCGTCTCGGTGTTCCAATCGGGGAACTGACGACGGAGCCCGGCCGCGTTATTCATGCGGCCTCAGGTCGGGGGCTGTCCTACGGCGAAGTTGCGGCCGATGCGCTGGACCTTCCAATCCCGACGGCGGACAGTGTTACGCTCAAGGACAAAAGTCAGTTTCGCTGGATTGGCAAGTCAGTGCCGCGTCTCGATGTCCATGACAAGTCAACCGGACGTGCGATCTACGCCATAGACTGCAAGGTCGAGGGTATGCTGCACGCAGCAGTCCAGCACGCGCCACGCCTTGGAATGCATGTCGGCGCGATCCGCAATGAGAATGCCGTCAAGGCAATGAACGGGGTCCACTCAGTGCACCGGCTTCCAGGCGCCGTCGCGGTGGTTGCTGAGCGATGGTGGACGGCCAAACGCGCCGTCGAAGCCCTTCAAGTCGACTGGCAGGAAGCCAACGGAAAACCCGCGGTCGAAGGCGGTCGCGTCATGCCCGCCGATTTCTCCACTGCCGCTTTCGCCGATCGTTTGGCCAATGAGCCGGGCAATGGCAAGGATGCCGAAACCGAAGGCGATGCAACCAGCGTGCTTGCCGCGGCCAAGGACATTGTATCGGCGACCTATCATAGTCAGTATCTGAACCATGCCCAGTTGGAGCCGCCATCAGCGCTTGCACGATTCAATGATGACGGCAGCCTCGACGTCTGGATGCCGAACCAGGCGCCTGAAATATTTCAGGCTGATATAGCCAAGACCACAGGTCTCGACCCGGCCAAAATCAATATACATAGTCCGTTGCTCGGCGGCTTTTTTGGGCGGCACTTCCTCTATGTGGCGGGCAGTCCCTATCGACAGGCAATCCAGCTAGCTAGGGAAACCCGCCGACCGATCAAGCTGATCTGGAGCCGGGAGGAAGAATTCCTGCGCGATACGCTTCGTCCAATGGCAGCGGTGCGCTTCAGAGGAGCGCTTGACGAAAACGGCATGCCGAGCGCAATCGAAGCAATCAGCATCACCGAGGGGCCATCGGAGGGCATCAATGGCCACGATCCAGATAAACTTGACGAAACGGCCGTCGAAGGTCTCACCGGCAAATCCTATGCCATCGCTAACAAGCGTATTGCGCAGCTTTATGTCGAGAACCCGACCATGCTGGCCTACTGGCGCTCTGTCGGCAATTCGATGAACGACTTCTTCTATGAGTGTTTTCTCGATGAGTTGGCCGATAAAGGAGGCAAAGATCCTTACGAACTCCGCCTGCAGTTATTGAAGGAGAATGCTCGCCTGACCACCCTGCTAAAGGCCGCCGCAGATTTGTCAGGTGGCTGGAAACGCGGTCCATTTACAGCGGAGGATGGCTCGCGCCGGGCAAGGGGCCTGGGCATGGCATCACCGTTCGGCAGCCATACGGCGGCAATCGCCGAAGTTTCCATTCGATCCGGCCAGGTCGTCGTTCACGACGTCTGGGAAGCGATCGATCCTGGCAGCATCGTCAATCCTGCCATCATTGATGCGCAGATCAACTCGGCGGTCACGCTCGGTCTCTCCCAGGTTTTGCTGGAAGAAGTGGTTTACGAAAAGGGACAACCGGTCGCGCGCAACTACGATCTCTATCCAATCCTGCCACCCGACAGAATGCCGCGCGTACACGCGTGGATCGTGGAAAGCGGAGAAAAAATGGGAGGGATCGGCGAACCGGGTTTGCCGGCAATTCCTCCGGCGGTTGCAAACGCTGTGTCGACCCTCACAGGTCAGCGCGTGCGCAAAATGCCGCTCTCCCATTATAATTTTGAGAGCTGAAGTCTCGTTATTGGCAGCAGGATCGAAGCCGGGCTGAACATCCAGCTGGCAATATTCGGCCGCTGCCATCGTTGGTGGGTTACGCCTACTGGAACGTTACGAAGGATGGATCCTCCTTGAAAAGATTACTCACTGTTCTTCCCGTCATTGCAGTTGTTATTGTTGCCGGGGTCATCTGGTTCGTGAACCACACGCCATCATCACCCTTCGACAAGGTTGTAGCCCGCCCGGCGTCTACGCCTGACCTAGTGGCGCGTGGCGAAATGGTCGCGCGTCAGGCTGACTGCGTCGCCTGTCACAGCACGCCGGAAAGCAAGCCCTTTGCCGGGGGGCTGGAAATGGGCACTCCGCTCGGTTCGATCTTTGCGACCAATATTACGCCTGACAAGGAAACGGGGATTGGCAATTATTCGCTGGCCGATTTCGATCGGGCAGTACGGCACGGAGTGACGCCCGCGGGCCATCGCCTCTACCCGGCTATGCCTTATCCTTCTTACGTAAAGATGACCGATGAAGACATCGAGGCGCTTTATGCCTTCTTCATGCAAAGTGTGCAGCCTGTCAACCAGCCCAACAAAGCGAGCGGCATCGACTGGCCGTTGAATATGCGCTGGCCGCTGGCGCTGTGGAACGCCATCTTCGTCGATTCCGGCATCTATGTCCAGAAACCGGACCAGAACGAGCAATGGAATCGTGGCGCCTATCTCGTACAAGCAGCGGGCCATTGCGGGGCCTGCCATACGCCTCGCAGTGTGACAATGAATGAGAAGGCCATGGACGAAAGCAGCGCCGTCTTCCTGTCGGGCGCTTTGCTCGACGGCTGGTATGCACCAAGCCTGCGCCAGGATCACAACACCGGTCTCGGTCGCTGGAGCGAAGACGATATCTTCCAGTTCCTCAAGAATGGCCGCAATCAACATGCAGTCGTTTTCGGCTCGATGACCGAGGCCTACAACAATTCGCTTCAATTCATGACTGACGAGGACCTGCAGGCGATCAGCCATTATCTCAAGTCGCTTCCTGGCGATCCGTCGCGGGACGGTCAGCCCTGGCAATATGTTCAGACACCCGCCGACCGCAGTCGGCCAGGTGCTCAGACCTTTGCCGCCAAATGCAGCTTCTGCCATGGTCCGGATGGCCGCGGGCAGAACCAGTGGATTCCGCCGCTCGCTGGCGCGGCGTCATCGCTGACCTCCGAAAACACCTCACAGATCAATGTAACGCTCAACGGATCAGGCCGTGTCGTGGCAAACGGCATTCCGGACGCTTATCGGATGCCACCCTATCGGGCGCAACTATCCGATAAGGAAATCGCCGATGTTCTGTCCTATGTCCGTTCGGCCTGGGGCAATCACGGCGGACCTGTCACTACGGAAGAGGTCAAAGCCTTGCGCGAACACACCGATCCGGCAAGCAGCAATCCGATTGTTTTGCAGATGCGTTAGGTGGAGAGCAGTTATGCATCGATCTTATCGTTGGCTTACCAGACCTGGCACAATACCCCTTGTAACGTCGCCCAACACGGTCTCGTCCGCAATCGCCAATGATGGAAGCGCGCATGTGCTTCTCTCCTCCCGTTGCTTGCCATGAACGCGCCAGATATTTCCAGGTTCTGTACCGCAGACCTTCAAAGCGCATTCCTCAGTGATCGCCCCATCGATATCATGAGGTTTCTGGTTGATGGGCTAAAAGAAGGTCATCGTTGCGCACTCGTGATGCTGACCGACATTATCGATGGGGCGTCACGTCCGCTTGGCGCGCTCATGGCGGTCCGGGATGACGGTCAATATTGCGGTTTTGTCTCCGGAGGCTGTGTCGAAGCGGCCGTGGCGCGGGAGGCACTTCTGGCGCTTGACCAGGGCCAGGACCGATCCTGCCGGTTTGGTAAAGGATCACCGTATTTCGATCTGGTTCTGCCATGCGGCGGCGGTATCGGTTTGACAATTCATGTACTGCGAGATGCCTCCCCCATCCTGAAGCTTCTGGATGCGAAAGCAAATCGACTGCCCGGTCTGCTCAATTACGATTCAGGCAATGCAACCCTGTCCTTTCAGTTCGGGACAGCCCGCACCGGTTGGATAGACGATGTTTTTGTCTCAGCGCACAGGGCCGAACCACGTCTATTGGTGTCAGGGCAGAGCATGGAAAGCCGTCTTTTGATCGCGCTTGCAAAATCTGCACAACTCGACGTTCTCGAAATAGATTCCCAGTCAATTCGTGCATTGCCGATAGATGCCGAAAGCGCCATCATTCTGCTTCAGCACGATATCGAAAAGGAATTACCGATACTGAGATATGCGTTGGCGTCACCAGCTTTCTTTATCGGTTGTCTCGGCAGCCGCAGGACCCACGACCGGCGAACCGCGATCCTCTTGGAGGAAGGCTATTCGATGCAGCAATTGCGCCGCATACACGCCCCGATCGGTCTGTTCGGCCCGGCGCGCGAGGCCAGAGCCGTCGCCGTTTCTGTTCTCGCACAGATTTTTTCCATCCTAGAAGCCAGGCGGGCATAGATTGTTCGATGGATCCAGTCGGTGAACAGCTCGAACCCAGCGTCAGCCGTCATGCGGCGACTGCACTGATTGTCCTCGGCGCAGGCTTAGGCTCCCGGTTTGGTGCAAAAGACAAACTTGCCGCCCAGCTCGGCGGCATACCACTGGCGCACCATATCCTGCCCGCTCTTCAACCATTTAGCTGGAGCAGCAAAATTCTCGTTTGCAGGAGTCAATCCAACTGGGCGAAAGCCTTTGCCGATGATGGTTTTACGATCATACGAAACGATCAGCCAAACAAGGGTATGCACGGCTCGCTGAAGATGGCAGTGGACCAACTGACAGATTCCAGACTGGCCATGATCTGTCTCGCCGATATGCCGTTCGTAACGCGGGACAATATCGAGCGACTATTACTGCTCGCCCATTCATCAAATGGCCAAGCGGTTGCCTCCCGGGCCGAAGAATATCGGGGCCCTCCGGCCATATTCCCGGTAGCCGCGTTAAGGCAACTGCGTGGTTTTGGTGAGGGCGGCGCGCGTTCATTGTTGATCAACGCGCTGTTCGTGGATTACCCACTGAGCCAATTGCTTGACGTCGACACCACCACCGCCTTGAGTGTTGCTGAAAACATAAAAGAAAATCAGCGGCGATGATGCGAATTGATCAGTCTCACCCACGGAACAAGAGACGAAGAGCAACCCCGACCGTACAAAGAACGACAAGGGCGCTCACGAGGAAAACCGTCCCAAGTCCAATGTGACCAGCAATCCATCCAAGCGATGGGCTACCGATTGCCATAGCGACGTCAAGGAAAGCGGTGTAAATGCCCATCGCGAGGCCTCGATTTTCCGGCGAAGTTCCACGCACTGCTTCAACGCCCAGACCAGGATAGACGAGTGAGTAGCCAAAGCCCGAAATGGCTGCACCGGCGGTGGCAGCGATTGCACCATGGGCAAGCCAGATCAGGATGAGCCCGCCTGCCTGAACGAGAACAAAAATCAGAGCGACCTTCGCGCCACCGAATTTATCGGGTAAATGACCGGCAATCAGGCGCGCGACGATAAGTGCAACACCAAATGCAGTGAACGCCAGCCAGATCGGATGCCAGTTCTGTTGAAAATAAAACAGAGAACTGAACGCCAGGATTGCACAATAACCAATACTTGCAGTGGCGGCACCGAGCCCTGGCAACCAAACCGAGCCGATAACGGATTTCAGAGCAAATTGCGTCTTGTTGGGTAAAGGCGCGACTGCCGGCATTGGTAGAACTGCAATCAGCACCAGAAGAGGAAGTACGGTCGTCACGAAGGCAATAGAGGCGAAACCGTAGGAATTGAACATCATGGATCCGAATGGGCCGCCGAAAGCCATGGCCGCGAACATCGCTGTTCCAACCCATGCAATCACCTTGCCTGCATGTTCCTTGTCAACAATACCAAGGCCCCAACTGACACCGCCCGTAATAATGAAGCTTTCCGCACCGCCGAGGACCGCACGGCCAACGAGCAGGATCGATACTGAGGCAACCGGAACACGGATGAAAACAGCGGAGACGAGATAGAGAAGTCCAGAAATGCTGGCTGCAATCAAGCCTGCAACAACACCGGACTTGGCGCCGTACCCGTCGGCAAAGGACCCCGCCCATACACGAGTTAAAAGCGACGCGGCGAACTGGGCGCCAGCAACCAGTCCAATAACGAAGGTTCCAAATCCGAGATCGTCATGAACGTGGAGCGGCAAAACAGGAAGCGCCAGTCCAATAATCAAGAACCCGGCAAGCACCGCGGCCATGATCGGCATAAGCGCAATCACGACAGAATTTCCCGGTGCCGAAGCGGAAGAAGCTTTAGACATATCAGTCGGCTTTCTTCATCTGATCAATGGTGAAAACGAAATCCTGTCCCGCCTGGCTCTGATGACAGCTCATGCAGCGCTGACCATTCTCGGCCGTGTTCGGGGTGCGATCCGGGGCGAACTCCCGAAACTCCCAATCACCGGCGCGGACATTCTCCGGGTAGGCATCGCCCCAACCGGCCTGCTTCTCCATCACGACATAGCGATGGAGTTTCCCGCCCCGGTAATCCTCCATCATGATGACGGTGCCGTTGGGCAAAGGCTGCCCTGCCCTGGCTGCCGTAATCGCTTCGAGGCTGGTATAGATTTCCTCGCGAATCCCGCCGCGATTGACCGTGGCGTAATGAACCCCGTCCGTGTATTTTTCGGGGAATTGGACGCGGTCGTTCGCGGCCCAGGCCTGCCAGATGGCAACCGTGCCCACCGCCGCCACGGCGAGCGCTGAAGTGAGGGAAAGCTTCCTGGCTAGGGTCATGGACAGCCCTCCCTCAATACGCCTGCGCGGTCGGCCGGAAGAGGATTTCATTCACGTCCACTTCCTCCGGCTGGCTCATGGCGAAAGCAACCATGCCGGCGAACGAGTTGGCCGGAACGGCGTTTTCATAGGTCTTGCGCATGTTCTCGGCGATCACCGGATCGGTGATCGTGTCGAGCAGATCGGTCGCGACCGCGCCGGGCGAAATGATCGTCGTGCGGATGTTGTAGGGCTTCACCTCCTGGCGCAGCCCTTCGGAGATAACCCGGACGGCGTGCTTGGTGGCGGCATAGACAACACCGCCCGGTCCAACCTTGTGGCCGGCGACAGACGACACGTTGATGATGTGTCCGCTCATTTGGGCTTGCATGTGCGGCAGGGCCGCCGCGATGCCGTAAAGGACGCCTTTGATATTCACGTCGATCATCTGATCCCAATCCTCGATCTTCAAGAGATCGAGGCGGGAACTCGGCATCAGGCCGGCATTGTTCAGTATAACGTCAACACGTCCATGTTTCTCGACTGCACGATCCACCAGCCGCTTTACCTGCTCGCGGTCGGTCACGTCCGTCTGGACAACGGCGTCGTCGCCCAGCTTCAGTTCCCCGGCGAGCGTGCGCAGGCGATCGATGCGACGAGCGCCGAGGATCAGTCTTGCACCATCCTCGGCGAGACGCCGGGCTGTGGCTTCACCGAGACCGCCGCTTGCGCCGGTAATCACGACGACTTTGTTTTCGATACCCTGTGTCATGGGATTATCCTTGTCTGCGGTCCGGCGCTTCGCCTGGGACCGTTATTTCTGTGGGCGCTTCTCAAAAACGGTTCGAACCACGGACGACGCCGAAAAGGCGTTCGGCCAGCCCGCGTAGTAGGCAAGATGGCTGACCATCTCGGCCGCTTCCTCGCGCTTGAGGCCGTTGTCCATCGCCTTGTTCAGATGAAATGGTGCTTGATCGACGTGACCGTTCGCAATGAGTGCGCTGACCGTAACCAGGCTGCGATCACGAGGCGCGAGGCCGGGCCTTAGCCACAAATCCTTGAACAATACGTCCGCCGTATCGCGCACAAGACCGGGTGAAGCAGGCCCCGTCGTTTCTTCCACCCGTGCGGCTCGGGTAGCCTCCGCCTTTTCATCGAGTGGAAGCAGTTCGACCGATGCTTTGGGAAGTTGGTCGGGACCGATGCTGCGTTCGGCGAACACGTCTTTTGTAATCGCAGTGACGGCGATGGCGTTGCCCCACCCTGCATAAAAAGCCAGATGGGTGATGATCTCGGAAATCTCAGACGGCTTCACGCCATTGTCGAGGGCGAGACGCAACTGCTCGGGAAGCAATACCGTCTGATTACGGGCGATGACGGCCGTAACAGTGATGATGCTGCGGTCGCGCGGCGTGAGGCCCGGACGTTTCCAAAGGCCGTTGGCCAGCGTATCCGTCGCATAATGCTCAAGGACTGGAGAAACGGCCTGCACGTCCTCGCGAGACAGGCTGCCGGTCTGCGAACCCGTCTGCGCTACAGCGTCAACAGACCCCATGGAAAGCGCCAGGGCAAGAATAGTGGAAGTTTTCATGTTATGGTCTTTCATCCTCCGTTAGCGGTACTGCTCTTCGGAAACAGGCTCCAGCCAATCGACGTTCTCACCGTCCTGCTGATAGGTCATGGCGATGTGCGCCATTGGGCTCGTCGTGGTGGCGCCATGCCAGTGTTTGATCCCGGCTGCGAAGAACACGACATCGCCAGCATTCACGGTGCGACGCTCATGACCTTCCTCTTGGACCCAGCCCTGCCCGGACGTTATTAACAGTAATTGTCCGGCAGGATGCGTATGCCAGGTGGTGCGAGCACCGGGTGTAAACGTCACAAGGCCGGCATTGGCCCGTGTCGTGTCGTTTGGCGGAAACAGCGGCGTGATAATGACATGACCGGTGAAGTTGTCAGGCGTTTTGCCAACCACTGACGGCGAAGCCCCGTTCGGACGGATTTCAATACCTTCAGCACCAGCTGACACGGCGCCAATTGTACTCATCGCTGCTGCAGCAATAACGTTTTTCATGATTAATTCTCCTGTTTCAAGCTTCAGCCGATCCAACAGATTGCCTGTCGAGCGACGTGCATTGCTTGCAAACAGAATATAATTCGGCACAGACTGTGCGATTAGATGCTAAAATCTGATTGGACCAATAAGGATAGGTTCTGAATGCCGGGAGAAAACCTGAACGATCTGGCTGCCTTTTTAATTGTAGCCGAAGAGCGGAATTTTACACGGGCCGCCAAACGTCTCGGTGTCTCGCAATCGGCTTTGAGCCAAACCGTGCGTGTTCTCGAGGCGCGACTTGGCATACGTCTTCTTACCCGCACGACGCGCCGGGTCGAACCAACGCAGGCGGGAGAACGGCTCCTTCAATCGATCGGCCCGCGTATTGCCGAGATCCACCAGGAACTTGATGCGCTCAGCGAATTACGGGAAAAGCCTTCGGGGACAATCCGATTGACGGCGACAGAAAATGCCGCAGAAGCCATTCTTTTGCCAGCGGTTGCCAAACTGGTCACCCAATATCCAGATATCAAAGTTGAGATCGTCACCGATTATGGTCTCACAGATATAGTGGGTGAGCGTTTCGATGCTGGTGTCAGGCCAGGTGAAACGATCGCGAAAGACATGATCGCTGTCCCCGTTGGACCTGATCTGCGGATGGCTGTTGCCGGATCACCTGGATATTTTGAGAAACGATCAATTCCAAAGAGCCCTCAGGAACTTACGGGACATAATTGCATCAATCTGCGTCTACCTATTCACGGTGGACTTTATGCCTGGGAATTTGAAAAGAAAGGCCGCGTACTGAATGTCCGTGTCGATGGACAGTTGGTGTTCAATACGTCCAGTCTGATGCTCAAAGCCGCCGCTGAAGGATGCGGCCTTGTCTACCTGACCGAAGGACAGCTTGGACCATATCTCGCCGACGGACGTCTTACCCGTGTCTTGAGCGATTGGTGTGAACCCTTCCCGGGCTATCACCTCTATTACCCCAGCCGTAGACAACCAACACAAGCCTTCACGCTTCTCGTTGAGGCGCTTCGGTATAGAAAAAAATGAGACAGCAGACCAACAGTGGTTGCGGTGGAGCCTCAAGTTGACGAATTTGATTGCCAGTCAGAGAAGCTGACTGCAAAGTTTGTTAAATGGCGTCCAGACTTCGAGGGCACCGGAAGCGAAAGTTCGTAAAACCAGCGGGCAACCGCCGGTTTTCACATTCATTCAAACCGCTATCAAGCCAGCGTAAAGGGGCCCGCACGGAAAAGTCTTGAGCGTAGTCATCCGTCGGCCGCCAAGGCGAGTGAGAGGAATTACCTATAAAACAGGGGCCAAGCTTCATTATTATGCAATTGCGCAGAATGTATTTTCTATAATTTCAATGGAAAAAGTAGTAATTTTCTCGGCTTCAAGCCGCAAAAATGGTTTTTAGCGGTTAATCTAAAAACCCTTTTGGAGCGCAGCGTCGTGATCCCGTTTAGTTTTTCGTTCCGTCATATATCCCATGTCTTCGCCAGCTTAATGGTTGCCATGGCTCTCTCGGGTGTTCAGCAGACACAAGCCAATGAACGGGTCGTCATCGGAACGCCCGGTAATATGAGCGACAATTCCTTAGCCGTTAAAGTTGCTCTCGACGAGGGCTTTTATAAGGAAGCGGGTATCGATGTGGAAATCATCGATTTCAAGGGCGGCGCACCAAGCATTCAGGCCCTTGTGGGAGGCGGCATTCAATATGCAATCGCTGCACCAGAGCATGTGACGCGGCTTAATCAACGCGGCGTAGGCGCGGTGGTAGCCTTCGCATTGCAGGGTACTCATACTTATGCATTGCTGACCCCAGCAAATTCTGCCGTTAAGACTTTTGACGATCTCAAGGGAAAGCGTATCGGTATCACCTCCGCCGGAAGCCTCACGGAAAATCTGATCCGCCTGCAGGCGCTCGATCGCGGACTGGATTTCGGTAAGGATTTCGAGGTTCTGGGTGTCGGCGTCGGGGCCGTGCAGAAAGCCGCACTCGATACTGGCCGCATTGATGCGGGCATGTTCGGCAATATCGATTCGCTTCAGCTGACACAAGAAGGCTATCGTATCGTCTATGACTGGCGCTCCCAACGTATCCCCGGGCTGGCGCTCCTTGCCCTGAAAAGTTACGAGGACGAAAACCCGGCCATCGCCGAAGCTATCGTCAAGGCCACCCTTAAGGGGCAGAGACTGGTTCTGGAAAACCGCGATCTAACTGTGTCGAAGCTGAAAGAGCTTTATCCGAGATATTCCGACCAGACTATCAACGCCGTAGCGGACCGTTTGCAGAAGAGCCTGGAACCGAACGGTATTTTCGCGCGCGAACCCTATGACAAGTTGCAAGACGAGCTCGTGCTCATCGAGCCGGGTCTGGAAAAGGTCGATTATGAAATCGCCAATCCGGGCACATATTTGAAATAACGACAATACGACGTCCGCACGGGAAGCGCGCGTCGGTGAATGCAGAAAGGTTGCGGCTATGACCGAGCGCAAACATATCAAACTAGGGTTTTCCATCTGGGCAACGGGCTTTCATCCTGCCGGCTGGCGTCTTCCCGAAGCACGTGTTGACGGAACCTTCGATCGCACGTTCCTGCGCGACATGGCGCAGCTTGCCGAACGCGGAAAGCTTGATTTTTTCTTCATCGGCGACCGCGTTGTGGGACTTCCCGAAACGCAGGCCGAACACCCCAATCTCGTCTTGCGCCCCGAAGCCTTGACGCTTGCCACCTATGTCGCAGCCGTGACCGAAAAAATTGGCATCGTCACCACGGTTAACACCACCTACTCGGACCCATTCAATGTGGCACGCGCCACTGCAACCGCCGATCATCTGAGCGGAGGACGCCTGGCCTTCAACGTGGTCACAGGCCGTGACCCGGAAGCTGCCGCCAATTTCGGGCGCGACGCGCATTGGGATACAGACCAGCGTTTCGACAATGCCTTCGAATATATTGAGATCGTGAAATCGCTGTGGGACAGTTGGGAAGACGACGCCCTGGTCGGCGACAAGGCGGTGGGCCAGTTCATCGATCCGCAGAAAGTTCACCGTATCGATTACAAGGGCGAGCATTTCCAGGTTGCTGGCCCGCTCAACATCGCGCGCCCCCCGCAAGGACAGATTCCGCTGCTCACTGCAGGCGCATCTGATCGTTCCAAGGAATTCGGTGCCCGCTTTGCTGATATCCGCTTCGGCGGCGCATTCCATATCGATTACGCCAAAACTTATTATCGCGACATCAAATCGCGTCTTGCCCAGTTCGGCCGCTCGGAAGACGAGCAGGCTCTAGTGGCTGGCATGTCCATCTATGTCGGGCGAACGCTTGCAGACGCCCATGCTCAATATCGTCAGATTCAGGAACTCTCTACGGCGAACAACGATTTAGCCAAGCTTGGGGCTGCGCTCGGCGTCGATCTTTCCCGGCACGGTCCGGGAGTGCTGATTGATGACGTGGAAGAAATTTCCGGCATCAATGAAAACGGACGCAGGATTCTCGAGCAGGCCAAGCTCAGCTTTGGCGAAGATCGGCTCACGCTGCGTGAGGTCAATCTTTATTTCCGCCGTTCCGGCGGACACGCCGAAGTGGTAGGCGATGCCAAGACCGTCGCCGACGTGTTCGAGCGTTGGTTCGAGGAACGGGCCGCCGACGGCTTCATTCTCTTCCCGCCTTATCTTCCGGGCAGCGCCGAACTCTTCGTGGAACTGGTCGTTCCCGAATTGCAAAGGCGCGGCCTGTTCCGCACCGAATATGAAGGCAGCACGTTCCGCGATCACTTCGGCCTCAAAACGCCCGACAATACGTTTCGGAAACTTCGGCTGGCCGGCGAATTGAGGCCGCAGGCTCCACGACGCAAACCCGACCAGATTGTCGGTGCGGCATAGGGCGTAGTACCATGTTAAGCATAAAGCCCACGGAAGTTCTGATCGAAGCTGCCGAATTGCTGGCACTTTTGAAGGCCCAAACGCGCCACGTCGTCCTGCTCGATGTCCGGCTGGGCGACGAGGGGAGGAATGCCTATCTTGAGGCGCACGCCCAAAATGCCGTTTTCGCTGATCTGGCCACGGAGTTTGCCGGAAAGGCCGGGGGTATTGCAGGCAAGCGACCCCTTCCCCGACCGGAAGACCTCACCCGTGATGCGCAGCGATGGGGTATTCGTGATGACAGCCTGATCGTTCTCTATGACGACAATGGCAACCGGCAGGCCGCGCGCGGGTGGTGGACGCTGATTTGGGGCGGCGCACAGGACGTGCGGCTTCTCAACGGCGGACTTGGCGCATGGCGCGAAGCGGGCGGCAAGGTGACGACGGACATGTCACTGCCACCGCGCGGCGACATCGTTATGATCGGCGGACATCTCGGCACGCTTGACGCCGACAGCGCGGCCGCCCTCGCCCGCGACGGCATTCTGGTGGATGCGCGCGGCAGGGACGCCTACAGCGGAACTGATGGCGGCGGTCATATACCTGGGGCTGCCAGCCTGCCGACCGACGGTAACATTGATCCGGAAACAGGAAAATTTCTGTCTGAGGCGGCTCTTCGCGCCCGCTTTTTGGCAGAAGGGCTTCCCGCAAACCAGACCATCGGCGTTTATTGCGGCGGTGGCGTCGCAGCCGCACATGAAATTGTGGCCCTTACCCTTGCTGGCTACGAAACGCTGTTGTTTCCAGGTTCGTGGTCCGCGTGGAGCGCCGATCCGGCCCGCTCGGTCGCGACCGGCCCCAAGCGGGCCTGAAGAGGGCTCAGAGAGGTAGTATGGTGGCGTTCACTCATAGCAATCAGCTCCGTTCACCCGCCAAAAGCCGGTTCAACATGCTTCTGCTGCGCGACCGGCTTCTGGTCTTCGCAGCCATAATGGCACTTTGGGAAGCAATGCGCTTTCTGGGCGTTAATCCGCTTTGGATATCCAGTCCTTCAGCGGTAGGTGCGCGTCTTGTCGAGATGGCAGCAAGCGGCGAGTTGGTGCGTCACATGCATACCACTCTAACGGAGGCAGCGCTCGGGCTCCTGCTCGCCTTCGCCATCGGCGTGCCGATCGGCATTGCCATGGCGCGTTTCCGCTACGCCCACGCGGTAGCTGAACCCTTCATCATGGCGCTTTATAGCCTGCCGCGCGTGGCGCTGGCGCCATTGTTCATCATATGGTTCGGCATCGACCTTTTCTCGAAGGTCATGATGTCGTTTTCGACCGTGCTGTTCATCTTTATGCTGAACATCCATGAAGGCCTGAAAACCATGGACAAGGATTTGCTGGAACTCTTTCGAACTATGAAAGCTCCGCGCAGCTACGTTCTGCGCAAAGTCATTCTCCCATGGCTCGTCCCCTGGGTGATCGCTTCGCTCCGCATCGGCATAGGCCTTTCACTCATTGGTGCAGTGGTAGCCGAACTTATCGGCTCCAGCGCCGGGCTCGGCTGGTACATTGAGTATTCTGCGGGGCGGCTCGACACCACTGGGGTTTTTGCTGGCCTTGTCCTTTTGACCGTTATTGCGGTTGCGGGAAATCTGATCGTCGGCGCACTCGAAAAGCATTATTCCTCATGGAGGCCATTATGACCGCCTTCGACACCAAGCTGAACAGAGTCGGGTCAGCCATTGTCGAGCCCAAGATTTCGCTGCGCGATATCGAGCTGAAATTTGCACGTCCTTACGGTGAAACCATCGACGTACTGGACCGGGTCTCGCTGGACGTCGCGCCCGGCCAGTTTGTCTCTATCGTCGGCCCATCCGGTTGCGGCAAATCAACCTTGCTTAGAATATTATCCGGCTTGATCGCACCGAATGGCGGCAGAGCGCTCATTGACGGTAAGCCGATCAGTGCTAACCGCGATCGCATCGGCTTCATGTTCCAGCGTGACACTTTACTACCTTGGGCCAGTGTGGAAGAAAACATCCGCGTCGGTGCGGAACTGGCCAGCGCCAAACGCAAAAGCCAATCTGAGCGGATCGCCGAGCTAGTTGCCTTCTTGCGCCTTACCGGCTTCGAAAAGCATTTACCCCACGAACTGTCCGGCGGCATGCGCCAGCGCGTTGCCCTCGGCCGCCTCATGGCCTATGAGCCCCAGATATATCTACTAGACGAACCATTCGGCGCGCTGGATTCGCAGACTAAATCCGCGATGGGCCGCGAATTGCTGAAGGTTTGGTCACTTCATCATCGTTCCGTGCTTTTCGTTACACATGATATCGACGAGGCAGTGACGCTTTCCGATCGGGTTATTGTGCTCTCAGCTCGGCCCGGCACAGTGAAACTCGATATTCCAATTGACCTCGAACGGCCCCGCGATCCAGCGGTTCTACGTAGAACGCCGCACTTCCAAAAACTTATCGAGCAAATATGGAGTGCGCTTGACTATGTTGAGGCTTAGGCTTTGAAGATATATTGCTTGCCGATAGCTTTGAAGTGACATGTGATTGCACCTATAGGCTAACGAGAAGCGCTCCCTCAGATGGTCCCATTGCCCCTACCAGCGGGTGATGTGCTGATTGCCAGTCTTTAATCGCTAATCCGTTCGAGCGGTTGAGTGCGTCTTTCAACGACGAAAATCTATCATGAACCTTTATTTCTTTGGCGGCGGCGCTGACGTGCAAGCGGCTCATAAGGAAGGTTCAGTTCCCTTGCTATTTCTGTCAGCTGATGGCCCTCCGCGCTTCTCCTTTCAACCTCCTGGAGTACCTCATCTGTAAATGTGATTAGCATGGGGCGTCCCGGCTTCCGGCGAGGAGGAAGAACTTCACCTGCCGAAAGAGCATTTCGGTGTTGAATGACTTGCCCAACTGTCGCATGGTTGAGCCCCAATCGCGTTGCAATTGTCCCTATCGCATGACCAGCAACTCTCAGCCGCATAATCTCCGGTTCGAAGGGCGCAATGAGTGGCCGTATTCGGCGACTATTGGCCGGGCCGCTCTCTTCACCCAAACGAATGCATCGTGCCCAATGCCTCACATTTTCCCCATCCATAACCCATTTTTTTACTCTAACTGTCCAACGCCATATCAAACGCCATTCGCATCCCAGTTCCTGTGCGGCTAGCCGATACGATTTTTGTTGCGGCAATTGCTTGATAAAGCCGGAGAGAACTTCCCGCCGATTGATATGAGAAAAAATAGAACCCGTCCGCCGACTAAACATCCGCCCGCAGGCCTCGCAGCCGAATTTGGGCAGTTCATTCGAAGGGTTGCCACCTCTTTTAACGAGATAAGCGTTGCGCCCCCCACAGAATGGACATCGAGGCGAAACTTCAGACATCGAAAAACATTGTTCTAATTCGTTCAGCAAATAACATACGAACTCTTCATCTAAGCGCGATGAAGCCGTCTCTTCGGCAGCTTTTTGCGAATTATCACCGGTTGCAATCATCACGAATTACATCTTCTTTTCAGTGAATTTGGCTTATTCTCCATTTATAGGTAAACAAGCCGATTTGAATATGAGCATGCCTCTATTTGGCGGGTCAGCCAGCCATGCAGTGATGTAGCAGCGCGATAGCGCGAGGATAGTTGATTATCAATCAACAAAATCATCTTCAACGATGATCGACAATAGAAAAAGCCGCGCGCAGTCAGCCCGGATCGCTGCCGCCGGTAGATGAGCACTCGGCGGACGTAACGATTGGCGGTAGACAGCGCGAAGACTTGCGATATGGTCGAGAATGATGAAGCAGCGAAAAGAACTACGTGATTTCTGTCATGACGCCTCGTCCTATACGCGGCTGCGAAACGCGTTGTGGCGAGCTACCCATGACACTTACTGGCCTAAGCGAGATTGGGATCCCAGCATTGAAGACTATGCCGAGCACGGTCCCAAGGGCGTTAAAGGACTAGGTGCAAAGTCGTTGAATATCTTGAAGGCTTGGTTAAATGCCAACAATGAATAGGGCTTTATATGATCGCCAGGGGTAGTTGCAGAGCAGGAAACGCTCAGCGCGCTTGCCGGGAGTTGGTCACTATCGTCAGCGCGTTTTGCCCTGCTTTCGATCTTCTGCGAGAAAAAGGGATCATTCCAGCATCAGACGAGCGAGATTCTTGTCAGAATGCACTCAAAATGCTCAACGTTAACAACCACAATCCGTTAACATTCGTTGTCTATGCAATGATGCGCTAATCGCTCATGTCGCGACTGGCCGGAAACGTGAATAATTCAGTGATGGGGCCTGCTGTTCTGGTAAATCAGTGAATGCCTTGCCCCTCAGTACGCCCCCGGCGTCACTTTCGGATGCAGGGGTTTCTTTTCGTTCTTAGTGAACTATTTCATTTATGTTCAACGTGAACGGAGACGTGACCTGATTACGTTGGACGACCCCGGTCAGTGCACGCACGCTGATCGGGGTTTACTTTTTTGTCGACGATCATAACAATAAGGAAGGACAGTATAAAGATCTAGGATGCCACATGCCCAAGCGGATAATTCGCCCTCGCGAGATCGGAGATTATCCAGATCGCGGCGTTGATTGCCAAGACGCTGTCGTTGACGGCGTTATCGATTTGATCGAACGAGCTGAAAAAGCTGGCTGGAGCGGTATGGAGGCAGCGGTAGCTGTCGGAATTATCGCCAGAGCGCTTGTCAGAGACCACATGACCGTCGTCATAGATAACGAGCAAACGTGAGTTGCAGCATGGCGCGTCCAGGTTTACTTTTTTGACTAGAAGAGTAAAGTTTCGTTGTCCTTTTGGGAGGACAGCAGTCGCTTGACCCCGTACGGTTTTCCTTGCGGGGTTCTTTTTGATTAGAATTCACTCTACCGCAGACAATCGAATAGCTGGCCTCTGCTTCAAGCTAGGTATTGCCAGCGCCACCGAAACGCCGGGCTGAACCTGCTCACGGTTATGGCTGGATGCTCGCTGGTGAAGGAGACAAAATCATCGCTCGACATTCCGGCGTACTTCCGAGTACAGGCGCAATGCTCATGCATTTCCAAATGGTACTAATTTGGCCTTCCTAGCCAATACGGGGCAAGCACCAGACGGTGCGTTCATAGGTCGAATGGTAGAACAGCCATTGACGCAACTTGTGAAAGAAGTTGGACTGCAGTAGATACCGCATCGTTGCGAGCACGGCCTGTGCAGCGGATGCCTAATCGAAGGATAGCCGCATGGGTCAGTGCAATGAAGCAAGCGTCTGGATGATGTAAACCCCGTTGCCTATGGACGGGCGCCGGGGTTCACTTTTAGTGAATCTACCTTTAAGATGTCCGCTTCTTTGGCTCCCCGGGGAACGTTTCACCTACAGCAACTGTGGTAGTCCTTGTGATCATTCGGTTGCAAAGCGGGGAGCGCATTATGAATTGGATCATCATAGCTAAGGCTGTTTTTACATCTATTTTGGTACTGATTGCACTGGCCATGATCTGGCAAGGGAAACGCTGACGCGGCACGCTTGACGAGTGCTTTTCTATGCATATCATCGATTACTGCGTAGGCTTTTCAAGCCGATGAAAACCCACCCTGCGCAGCCCCGGCACGGCGTTCTCCATGTCGGGGCTTTTCTTTCATCAAGCGCCTGTTAATGTGATTGGGCATGCTGTACTGGGTAATCACTGAATGCTCTGCCCCTCGGTATGCATTCCCGGTCGATGTACGCACGTCGATCGGGGTTCCTTGTTCTATTTATATTGTCTTGAACCTTTTTCCGTCATGATAGTTATATCGTCGGGAGGAGCGGACATGGACTGGATTTATTGGTTTATAGGCATTGTAACATTGGCGTTGTTGGCCGTGATTGCCTTTATGATCTGGTCAGAAAAGAACCGTGAATGATGCTTTCGGTATCGGTATAATTGAGTTGCAGATGAACCTGTTTCGGGCGGTTCATCATTTGATTGCCAGTCAAAATCTATTATTTGCATTGGCATTCGCCGTATCCGAACTGAGCTCCGCTTTTTCCCGGTATCCTGGTAGTTCTGGATGAAATAGCGCTTCATTTCTGACCGAGTGGGTTGAGCATGGCAACATTTATCTATGCCCTACCTTAAACTTGCGCTCGATCAGATATCGCAGTCGAGCCAAGTTGAATTTCTTTATGAGGTTCGAAGGTGTAGAATATTTGTAATTGAATGGAGCTCTGGATATGATTGGATTTACGGAAGCTTCCCTTCTCCGGATTTTTCTGGGCGAAAGTGATCAGTTCGACAACCGTCCTCTTTATGAAGCCATCGTGGAACAAGCTCGCCTGGCACATATGGGCGGAGCTACGGTTTTGCGCGGACAACTCGGCTACGGGCGCTCGACAATCCGGCACGCAGGGACGGCTTTCTGGCAGCCACAGGACTATCCTGTCATTATTGAAATTGTCGACACGAAGGAAAATCTCCAGGGCTTCCTCCGGCTATCGAAACAAATGATCAAGAATTGCATAATGACACTTGAGAAAGCCAACGTACTCCAGAGATCGTGAAGGAAACTCGGCATTGAACATCTTCTAAGACGCTGATTTATGATGTATTTTTAACTGGACAGTCACTTTCCACCCGCCTCGTTTTCACCCTTCGAAGAAATCCAAATGCATGAGCATTGAAGCTTCACTTCTGGTTCTGATTGGCGGCTTTATCGGCGGCATTCTGCGTTTTTTCCTTTCCGGTTATGTGAGCCGCCGGGTCGGCGAGACATTTCCCTGGGGTACTTTTGCCGTCAATGTGAGCGGTACATTCGTTATCGGGATAGGGGCGGGTCTCGGAATAGGGCTCGGTGGCATTTTTGCAACTGACGCGTTTCGCGATTTTATTATGGTCGGCATTCTAGGTGGCTATACGACCGTCTCTTCATTCTGCCTGCAAAGCCTCAATCTCATGCTGGATGGTGAACGGCGACAAGCCCTGTTCAACATCGTTGCATCCGCCCTCTTATGTGTGTTCGCGGTCGCCGCCGGATATGGCGGTGTTCTCTGGATGGCGGAGCAGTTCTGATGAGAAACTGGCGGCAGGCAGAGGATATCAGGCTTTATCTGGCTGTGGGCTGTGGCGCGGCAATCGGCTCATTCCTTCGGTTCTTCTCCGAATGGATCATCATCGCCGTCCTTGATGCCAACCCCTTGTGGGGCACATCATTCGTCAATATCGTCGGGTCCTTCATCATCATGTTCTTTGCGACCGTGACGGGACCCGAAGGGCGATGGTTCGTTGGACCAGCAAAGCGCCAATTCGTTATGGGCGGGATTTGCGGTGGCTTCACAACATTCTCATCCATGAGCCTCGACACGTTCCTGCTTCTGTTGAAAGGCAACGTGCCGCTGGCCGCATTCTATTTATGTGCCCTTGTGTTCTGTTCTCTTGCCGCTGCTACGGTTGGTTTCATTATCGCACAGCGGATCAACCGGTAAATGGAGGAATCATGATGGAATTACCGCAGGAATCGACATTGTTGCGCATCTTCTTCGGTGAGGAAGACGAGACTGAAGACGGAAAACTTCTCTATGAAGCTATCGTCAACAAAGCGCGCGAAATGCAGATGGCTGGCGCTACAGTCTTGCGCGGACCGCTCGGCTTTGGTCATTCCAGCGTTCTTCATACGGCGAAAATACTGCGGCTGTCGCAGGATCTGCCGATCGTCGTGGAGATCGTCGATGCGCCTGAAAAAATCGAACAATTCATTCCGGAGGTGATGAAGATGACCCAGAGCTGCCTCATCACGACCGAAAAAGTCCAAGTCATACATTACGGCAGTAATGGCTCGCCCGAATAATCCGGCAATTGACAGCCCTCTTCAGGATGACTGCCTTAGACGGTTATACCGTCGCCCGACGATCATGAAAATCGGAACGGCCAGAAGCTGGGTGCCCGCACAGAATGTTATGGCCCAGGCAAGATCGAGATCATACAGAAAACCGATCAGCGCACTGCCGAGGAACCAGAAAACGCCATAGGCGGCCGTGAAGATACCGAATGCCGTTGCGCGTCGCCGAACGGAAACCATTGGGGACACGGCGGCGGGGATCATCGATTCATGGACGCCCAGCGCTATCCCCCAGATCATTGTTCCAATCAGCGCTGACCAGAAGTCACCAAGGAAAGCAAGTGGCGCGAAAAGCGCCGACAGTGCCGTTAATGCGGTGAGAACATGAAATCCGAACCGGTCGAACAGGCGACCGAACACAAGTGATCCGGTTCCGCTCACCGCCATCGCCACGGCATAAAACAAGGCTATCCACTGTCCGGGCAACAGATCAGATTTGCCGAAATGATAGGCAAGCAGCGGATAATCGGCAAATCCGGCCGCGACCAGCAGCGCTCCGCCCAGATATATCCAGTATAGTTGGGGCAAATGCGTCGTCTCGTCAGATGCTGACGGTGGCTCCATTTCTTCCGGTCGGGGATAGGTCATGCGGGCAATGACGACAAAACAGATATTCAGAACCGCAGGCAAAGCCAGAATGGCAAAGGCCTGTTGATACGAACCCTGCTTTGCCAGAACCCATGCGACGATCAGGGGACCGACCATCGCACCGAACTGGTCCATGGCCTCGTGAACGCCGAACGCCCATCCGTAACCGCCGATTTTACCGCCTGCCTGAGAGAGCATGACGTCACGCGGAGGATTGCGGATTGCCTTGCCCACCCGCTCGAGAACGATCAGCGTGGCCGCCATCCCCCAGCTATTGGCAAACGCAAGTGCAGGCACGGACGCCATTTGTATGACGTAACCGAGAATGGCGATGAACCAGAGACGCCCTGTTGCGTCGGCCCAACGGCCAGAAAAGAGCCTCAAGCCATATCCGGCCAGTTCACCCAGACCAGTGACGAAGCCGATGGCGGTCGCGCTCGCACCAAGCAGCGCCAGAAAGGGCCCCAATACACTGCGGGCACCTTCATAGGTAAAATCGGCAAAAAAGCTCATAACGCCGATCAGAAGAACGAAGCGGAAAGCCCTCACCTGCGCAGGTCGCGAAGGCTGCTGAGTTTCTCCTGTTTGTGCTACCGGAGTATTTTCATGCGCTATATCGATAGGCGTATGCGACATGGGACGGTTCCTGATCACGATTGAAATCAGGGATGGACTGAATTCGAGGGGAGTATGCGAAACTCGCTCAGGACATCCTGATAGAGTTGTTGTTTGAATGGAACGATCAGCCGGGGCAGCTCGGCAGGTTCCACCCAACGCCAATCGCAAAATTCCGGATGCTCGGTGGCGACGTTTATATCGGCATCAACCCCGCGAAAACGCAGGACAAACCACTGCTGCTCCTGTCCGTCCCATTTGCCATCCCAGGCAATTCCCATGAGTTCGGATGGGAGATCGTAGCGAAACCAGCCATTGCTTTTCGCTATGATCTCGGCGTTTCCAGTGCCCAGTTCTTCGCGTAGTTCCCGGAACACTGCTTCGCTGGGCGTTTCTCGTGGCTCGATCCCGCCCTGCGGCATTTGCCAGGACTCATGTTCAACATCGATCCTGCGCCCGACAAAAATCTGCTTTTTCTCATTGAAGAGGATAATACCGACACCTGGGCGGTAACGTCGCGGTGGGATTAATGGGGAAGGCTCTTCAACCTCGGTAGCTACAGAGATTGCGACGAGTTCTGCCTGCTCAAGAAGCGTGGCGCTCACCCGGTCCAACATGGCCCTCAATTCAACTTCGTCGACATTGTCCGCCTGCATGAGCAGCCGCACAATGGGGTCCATCAGGAATGTTTCAATGGTTTCTTCGCGGCGGCTTGCGGCATCTGACATCATGAAAAATCCTACTGTTACGGGCACGCGGCCCGTTCGAAAAACAGTAGGAGTCATCAGCCTTCGCGGCGGTTATGGGGAACTCCATCCCCTTCTAAAAGCATGTTATTATCACTGAGGGGATTAGACAACAGGGTTTATTCAGGCCGAAGGTGCAACCGATGGCCCGCAATCAGACAGTTTCCTGGCAAAAGACGGCTGTTCCAGGTTCTTCTCAAAAATTCGATTGTAAAGATCAACGCCGAAGCTCGTGGACAATGGTTTTCCGGGTCGCAGTTTGAAGGTCCGGCTGCCATCTTCCAGCCGTTCCGCACGCAGGAAAAGCGCAGCGTCCATTTTGCGTTCGTAAAGCGCTTCGGCGAATTCATGCAGGTGCGTGACGAAACAGACTTTTATGTTCTTCTCGATGAGCGCGGTCGTAATCTGGCCAGCAATTTCCGAGCCTTCCAGCTCATTGGTGGCCGCGAAAGATTCATTGAAAAGCACAAAGGCATTGGGTTTGAGCCTTTCCACAAGCGCACTCATCCGTTTCAACTCTTCATCGAATTTCCCGCTGGCCATGGCAGTATCCTCCTCGCGCTTGAAGTGAGTGAAAATACCGTCGCAGATATTGAGCGATAAGGCGCTGGCCGGAGCGAACATACCACATTGCGTCATGACCTGAGCCAGCCCCACGGAACGCAGGAAGGTCGACTTCCCGCCCTGATTGGCACCGGTTACAATAATCAGGCTATCGCCATCCGCATCGATGTCGTTACCAACAACCTCTTTATTCATGTTGAGGCTGAGGCAGGCGTCATAAAGACCCGTGCAGGAAAACTTTCGCTCATTCTTACCGGATAAGACAGGGAAGGCAAAGCTCTCCCCGTTCTGTTGAAGTGCATCCCGAAGATTGATGCATCCAATATAAAAAGCAAGTTCAGTCCGAAGCATCTTGAAGAAGTTGCTGATATGGTCCGTCGATTGCGCAAGGGCATTCGCCACCAGATTGATGCCTCGATCCTCCATTTCGGTCAGCGCACGTGCTCCATTCTCGTCGCGGGGATGCAGTGTAAAACTGTAAGCTTCCGGTTTCGGGCCAAAAATCCATTCCTTCCAGCTCAACGGCTTGTCGTCGCGACGCAGAAGATAATTGATACCCATGTTACCGGGGCCGAGTTCCGCGCTCAGGCGTACACCCTTGCTAAATTTCAACTGTTTCAGATGTGCAGTTATCTCCGCAAAATAATCATCGTCCAGCTCTCTCAGCAGCATGGAAAACAGGTTGCCAAAGCCCTCGGAACGAAAGTTTCCGCGCTCATCACTTGCGATCTGCCGCAGAATTTTCAGCCGCTCGACAAACATATTCAGGACGCTGACAGCTCCGCTCAACACGGAGGATGGGAAACTTCCCCAGCGCCAGAAGTTCTTCCGCTCATTCTCCAAAGTGTCGAAGGCAAAGTCGTATATCTTGCGGACGGTATCAGGGTTGCGGAAACAATCACGCATGATGTCCTGCCTGTAGGCGATCTCCTGCACCTCGAACAAACTGGCAAGTACCCCCTTTTCCGCCACTTCGCGCAGAAATTTATCCTCGCCGCCCATGGTAGCAAAAATCTTTGTGAGCCCCAGATCTTGCGTTAACGCCTCTGCCCCCCATGGCAGCGGTGACTTGAGATCGAAATCCCTGTCCCGGTACATCAGATTGGCTTTCATGGCTTCATCCGTGTCTTCAGTTGATTGTAGGTAAGGCCGTATTTTTCGGCGATCGACAAAGCATAAGCGAGACCGTTACCCTTGGCCCTCACGAGCTTGTATGTACGTTCGGCAGGATTGTCGGGATTGACCGTGCTGACCATGCCCACGGTCTTCTCGCTCAGTGAGGCGAGTTCATCGATAAAGGTGACACAGACGCAAAGCAGATCGAGTTCTTCCATATGCTTGAGCACCTGCTTGCTCAGGAAAATCTCATCACGCAACATGGTCGAATTGAAGATCTCGTTCATGATGACGATGCTATCCGGTGTCGCCTTTTGCAGTATCGCGTGGATACGAAACAGATCGTCCTCCAGTTTACCCCGTAACGAATCCGGACTCTCCTCCTTCTCGAAATGGGTGAATATCCGGTCGGGCAGGAAAAGCTCTGCTTTTTTACCCGGAACAGGCAAGCCGAGGCTGGCGAGATAGTGAAGTTGCCCGAATGTGCGGGCGAACGTGGTTTTTCCGCCCTGATTTGGCCCCGAGACGATGAAAATACGTTCCTTTCCGGAAAGCTGAAAACTGTTGGTCACCACAGGGGTTTTCTGTCCGGTCAGCTTTTGCGCCAGCAGGAGATCGAAGCAATCATCCACCAGAACCGCTTTGGACGTTTCCGAAACCACGGGATAACAAAACTCCAGACCAGCTTTTCTGAGCGGGTCGATGTAATCGAGATATCCCGTGTAAAACTGCACTTCGCGGTCGAATGCCTTGATCCGTTCACTGATGCAGTCGGCATTCTGCGTGCAAAACCTCGACAGGTGGGAGAATATGTCCTTATAGAGGATCGCGACCAGGCCGAGGATACGCTCCTCGACGGAGTTCATCATATCGTTGTCCTTAATCTCGATCCGATAATCCTTGACCGCCCCCTGCCTGAACTTCTCGAAGGTTGCCTGGACTTCCTGCGTATAATCGGGTTCGTCGTCATATTTTTGTACGGTTACGGTGCCCGCTTTGATCGTGACGCTATATTTAACGGTTGCGAGATCCTGCTTGATGGAAGAGCCCTCTTCTGCAAGCGCTGTAAATGAAGGATCAGCACTGTATTCGGCAAGGTAGAATCCAAACGCCCTTAGCCCCCGTGAAGCAATATCGGTGCCTTCAAACTTCTCCGCAAATGACTGAACAGCCTTGCAATAAGCGCTAACCAAATCCAGCGTCCAGGCGTTCTTCTGATGCTCATAGTACATCTTCTCCACCATTGCCTGATAAGCACGCACGTCGCGCATATACTGGCTGAAGGAGTCGATAATGCCCCGGATCTCGGGCTTTTCGAGGTCGCGCATTATCTCCTGTCTGAAAATAACGGCCTCTCTTTCCCGCAGCGGAATGCGGAAGAAGGATTGCAGTTCGTATTCCTGCCTTGTTGTATGAATGTTCAGAAAAAGCTGATCGAGATTGAGATCATGGAAAAAGTCCGGCTCCGGAACCCCGTCCTCCTGGTTTGGGTCGGCCTGACGCTGGAAAAGCAAACCATCTGCGACATCGCGCTTCGATCCAGACTGCTTATCGTCTTTCGGCGGAATTTCAGACGGTACTACGCTCGGACTTCTTTTACGTCCCGGCTTAGCCGCTTTGATGGTGGAAACGTTCATCCGCAATTCTCCTGGACAGCATTAAGACTGTTCAGGAGTCATCTGCCTTCCGGCGGTTCAGGGGAACTCCATCCCCTTGTGCGAATTTTGGCGGGAAATATTCCCGCAGTACTGATCTGGTAACATAACTAAGATTATCAAGATCGGTTCCAAGATTAAGCCTTTTTATTTTGAGCCGTCCGTTTGCGACAAAATAGCTAGTGCTGTCCAATTGACAGCCGGAGCTTCTTCGAGATAAACACCGGTCAGGTAATGGATTCTGCCTGGCCATAATGGTCGAACCGCCCTGCATCGGACAGGGCTGATGACTCCTACAGAACTTGCGGTAGTCGCGAGATGTAGGAGCTATTGATGAACGCCATACCTGTTTTCTCTTGTTTATCCATGTCGGACCAGCCTTTCGCGAAGGCGGTTTCCGCAGCATGATTTACGATCCCGTTGTGCGGATTAACCGCCTTTTGCATTCAGCAAGATTGCTGCTTTCCGTAAGTCTCATGTCCATTGTTGTCGGCTCGCTCTGCGCCCTGTTTCTCTGGGCACTGGATGAGGCGACGCGGACACGCTTTGACAATCCGTGGCTGCTGTTCGCCCTCCCCTTCGCAGGCGTGGCCGTCGGTTTCCTCTATCATTGGACGGGGCGGTCGGCCGAAGGTGGTAACAATCTTATCGTCGATCAGATCCATGAGCCGGGTGGCGGAGTTCCGCTACGCATGGCTCCGCTGATTTTCCTGTCTACCGTTCTAACCCATCTGTTCGGCGGTTCGGCTGGACGCGAAGGAACGGCAGTACAGCTTGGCGGAAGCATCGCAAGCGGCTTTGCCAGAGCCTTTCGCCTCATGCCTGCCGATACCCGGATTCTTCTGATGGCAGGGATTGCAGCAGGCTTTGGCGCGGTTTTCGGAACTCCGGTAACCGGGGCGATTTTCGCGCTCGAAGTACTGGCAATCGGTCGCATTCAGTATGACGCGCTTATTCCTTGCCTTGTGGCGGCTGTGGTCGGCGACTGGGTTTGCCAGAGCTGGGGTGCGGCACACACGCACTATCATATCTCATTCATGAATAATGCCAGCGCAATCACAGCGCGCTTTCATCTGGACCCCGTACTTCTGGCAAAGGTTATCATTGCGGGAATTGCTTTCGGGCTGATCGGCCGCCTGTTTTCCGAAAGCTCACATCTGGTCGGAGCTTTTTTCAAGAAGCTTTGCCCCTATGGTCCTTTGCGGCCCTTTATCGGGGGCGTGCTCGTCATCCTGCTGGTCTACATTTTCGGCACGCGTGAATATCTTGGCCTCGGCGTCTGGTCACCCAATCCGGGTGACGTGACGATTTCGAGCTTCTTCAACGGTGACGATATCCATCCCTGGAGCTGGCTCATCAAGCTTGTCTTTACAATCGTTACGCTCAGCACCGGTTTCAAAGGCGGCGAAGTCACACCTTTGTTTTTTATTGGAGCGGCGCTCGGCCACGCTTTATCGGCATTGATGGGCGCACCGACAGATCTGTTCGCAGCACTCGGTTTCGTTGCCATTTTTGCTGGCGCATCGAACACACCGCTGGCTTGCACGATCATGGGCGTCGAATTGTTCGGCTCCACCCATACCGTATACATCGCGATTGTCTGCTTCATCGCCTATGTCATGAGCGGCCATTCCGGCATTTATCTGTCACAACGTATCGGCGTTCCCAAGAACACACTGGGGCTTGTCCCTCCCGACGTTGCACTGCGCCATGTTCGCGAATTCGAACCTTCCAGACTGGACCGCCTCATGGACCATGTTGACCGTAAAAAGTCGAAATCTCTCACCCCCATCATCAATCCGAAGGAGAGTATAGCCACAATGCCATACCCCCATAAAGTAACGCCTAAGGAAACAGGCATGCTTCGCATCTATCTGAAGCCGGGAGAACGGATCAAGGTAGCGGATGCGAAGATATTCAATCACAGACCGCTTTATCGCGCACTCGTGACCTCGGCAAAGCAGGCGGGAATCGTCAACGCTGTCGCTCATCACACCCATTACGGATATAGCAACCATGGTTCACTGGAAGAGCGCGGCGTGGAATTACAGAATCCGCATTTGACGATGTGCGTCGAACTTATTGGTGAACGCGACAAGCTGGAATTGTTCTGCCGTCAGCACGGGGAACATCTGCGTAACAAGGTTATTGTCTACAAGCACCTCGAACATTGGCACATTCACCACGGCGCGGACATCGTGACAAGCGATATGGTCGAGGAACACAAACCGCTTGCTGAAACCGGATAATCTCGTCAACGACGAATGGCTGCGATGAAGGCCAGGTCGATATTCCTGGCTTTTCATCCTGATTGGGTGGACTACCCAAAGTCCTCTAGGTGCAGGGTTTCATTGACGGAAAGAACGCGAACGCCTTTTTCTGTAACGTCGATTTCTGTGACGGCACAGGGAGACTGTTCAAAACGCCAATAGGCCGAAAATGGCAAATCCATCAGGGTGAGAAGCAGTGCCCGGTTCGTGCTGTCGTGCCCGACCAGAACGACGCATTCGCTATCATGTCGCCAGAGCACGTCTCTTATAGCTTCTGAAACATGAGCGACGAACGCCTGCAGGGAGTCACCGTTGGGTGGCCGAACAAATTGAGGCTGGGTCCACCATCGTTCATACCGCCCCGGATCTTCCTGCGCAATTTCTGTGTGGGTTTTTCCTGTCCAGTCGCCGTAGTCAAAATCCAGCAGTTCAGGGAGGATGGTTGTTTTGATATTCGTCCTCTTTTCAATGCATGTACCTGTTGCGACACAACGGGATAACGGGCTCGTATAGATTGCCGTCGGCTTGTACCGTCTGGCGATCAGATCCGCGAGCAACGTTGCCTGTCTCCGACCTGTTTCAGTCAGCGGCACGTCCATTCTTCCACGAAACCGTGGTGGAACGATGCCCTCGACATGGCCGTGTCTGGTAAGAATGATTTTCGTCACGATCTCTTTCCTTTCAGATTGTGGCCGTGATGGCCGGTAACCGTGTGGCATTGCCATTCTCATCAATCTGATAGAGCACAATCTCTCCGGTTTTCAGTTCAAGGGTTATGATCTGCGACGGTGTCAGTTTCTCAAGATACATGATGAGAGCCCGCAGGCTGTTGCCATGCGCGACGATGAGAATGTTTTCTCCCCGTTCAAGTCCTGGAAGAATGGTGTCCAGATAATATGGCAGCACCCGCTCTTTCGTGTCCTTCAGACTTTCGCCACCCGGTGGAGACATCTCATACGATCTACGCCACTGGTGTACCTGTTCTTCACCAAACCTGTTTGCGGCCTCAATTTTATTCATTCCTGTCAGTTCGCCATAATCGCGTTCATTCAACGCATCGTTGCTTGAAACAGGCAGGTGTTTGCCGAGTGTTTCGACAATAATCTCAGCGCTCTCGATCGCTCGCCGCAGATGCGAGCAAAAAACCCTGTTGATCGTGTATTTTGCAGCCTGAAGGGCCAGAGCAATTCTGGATGCCTCATGACGTCCTGCCGCCGTCAGCGGCAAATCTCGCCAGCCCGTGAAGATATTATGGGCATTGCCTTCACATTGCCCATGCCTTGCCAGAACGAGAATACCCTTATGCTTCATGTCCGACCTTTCCGGATTGAATCCGTCATTGAAATATATTTTCTGGGATGTGCCCTGAGATACTGTCGTACCCATGGATGGTCGCTTCGCTCGAGTTCCCTTGGCGGAGAAAGCGCTACGATAGATCCATCCACCAGTGCGGCGACGCGATCGCAGACCGTAAAAAGTGTATCGACATCGTGAGTGACGAGCATTGCTGTCATTCCCATCGTCCTGACGATCGTATTAATGAGATCATCGATCTGTTCTGCCATAAGAGGATCGAGCCCGGTTGTCGGCTCGTCCAGCAGGAGAAGGTCAGGATCGACCGCTATCGCACGTGCAAGTGCTGCACGTTTTTGCATGCCGCCAGAAAGTTCATCCGGATATTTTTCAGACGCGTCGAGTGGCAGGCCCGAGAGGAGAATTTTTAGCCGAACCAGTTCGCTAATGGTCAGTTCCGATATATTTGTCAGCATCCTCAAGGGAACGGCGACATTCTCGACTACGGTTAGCGAGGAAAACAAGGCATTGGCCTGAAAGAGGACGCCGCAGCGTCGGTTAATCAGCGTTCGATCCTCATGTCGTGCGGCATAGATATCTTCTCCAAACAATCGAATTGTGCCGTTGACAGGCTCAAGCAGTCCCATAACTGCTCTGAGCAATAATGATTTTCCGGAACCGGAATTGCCAATAATGCCGAGAATTTCTCCGCGAGATATCGATAGAGACAGATCGCGGTGAATGATCTGGCCGCCAATAGCGGTTGTTATCGTCGATATGCTAACGACATGCTGTCTGTAATCTGATTTAGCGTCGTCCCGACTGGCGTCGTTTCCAGCTGAAACCGCGCCTTGAGGCGTTCCCTTATGCACATCTTCAATGGATGGAAATGAAGGAGTAGCCATTCATTCTCCTGCCAAGGGACAAACCCGTTCAACCCCACAAGGGGCACTGGCAGGAGTCATCAGCAACAGCGCAGTTTTCGGGAGACTCCATTCCCTGTGATCGCTAGCGATCCAATCAGAAAAATATGGCGGTTTATCAAAAACGTCAACGCACGTATTGACCCTTCTCGTGAAGCCGCGCATTATATTTGCGGGGATGGGGTTCCCCCTTTTGCAAGCTGGCCAGCTGATGACTCCTACCGTTTGGCACGACGGTAGAGATATGTCTGAACGAACCTCAATTCGCTCAATGTAACTTATCCATCGCTTGCCCGACGAACGGTCGGCCACATTGGTTTTTGTTTATTGAGGCGACGATGAAAGCGACCAAAATCCAGAATGTCGATGCACTTGAAATTCTCGATTCCCGAGGCAATCCGACCGTCCAGGTCGAGGTGACACTGCACGACGGAACGACGGGCGTAGCATGCGTTCCCTCCGGCGCATCGACGGGCCAGCACGAGGCAGTGGAACTGAGGGATCATGACACCCACCGGTATCACGGCCTTGGTGTTCTTCACGCTGTCAAAAATGTCCGCACAATTCTCGGTCCCGCTATCGCAGGGTTGGAGGCAACGCAACAAACCGATATTGATGCGATGCTCATTCACACGGATGGCACATCCAACAAATCGAAACTGGGCGCGAATGCTATTCTTGGCATTTCGATGGCTGTGGCGCGTGCAGCCGCACAATCGTTGCATCTTCCGCTCTACCATTATCTTGGCGGTCCCACCGCTCGCAGGCTTCCAGTCCCGATGATGAATGTCATCAATGGCGGTAAACACGCGGGCAACAGGCTGGACTTTCAGGAATTTATGATCGTCCCACATGGAGCGCCCAACTTCCATGAAGCGCTTCGTTACGGAGTGGAAACATTCAAGGCACTAAAGAGGACGCTCGAAAAACGTGGTCTGCCGACTGCCGTGGGCGATGAAGGCGGTTTCGCGCCTGACCTGAATAACAATGACGAAGCCTGTGACCTGATTGTTGATGCAATCGAAACTGCCGGATTCCGGCCAGGTATCGATATCTCAATAGCACTCGATCCTGCTGCCTCATCGTTTTTCAAGGATGGCAATTATCATTTCGCGTCGGGTAAAACATTGGGACGCTCAGCTCTTCTCGATCTGTATCGCCGCTGGATTGAAGTGTTTCCAATCGTATCAATAGAAGACGGGTTCGATGAAACCGATTGGGAGGGATATGTCGCGCAAACGGCAGAAATGGGCGATCGGATCCAGATCGTCGGTGACGATAACTTTGTTACAAATCCCAGGTTCATTGCCGACGGTATTCGAAAGAAGGCATCGAATGCGGCTCTGATCAAACTCAATCAGATCGGAACAGTAACGGAAACCATTGAGGCTATTGAACTGGCCCATGATGCTGGATGGCACGCTGTCGTGTCGCATCGCTCTGGAGAAACGGAGGATACGTTCATTGCCGATTTCGCGGTTGCGCTGGGGACAGGTCAGATCAAGACGGGCTCTCTTTGCCGCAGTGAGCGGGTCGCCAAATATAACCGGTTGCTGCGCATCGAGAAGGAACTCGGATCAAACGCCGAGTTTTCGAGCCCTTACCATTTTGTACAATCGGCAGTCTGAAGCGGTCCGGCAATACCAGATCAGGAGCTGATCATGTTTGAAACAATGGTCGAATTCGTCATTGGCGTCGCCGTGTTAGCACCAATGGCAATCCTGTTAAGCAATTCGGAATTGCGATCTGTCCGCATCAGGACCGATCAGCGACAGCGAGCAAGGGAGGACTGATTGATTATCAGCATAGTCCTGTGGGCGATGTTTTCCATAATCGCATGCGCAATGTGTTCGTTTATGGAAGGCGTCCTGTTAAGCGTTCGCATCACTGGCCTGATTGAACATCAGGAGGTGAAAGGTGTCCGACAGTTGCTTGCCATCAAGCAAAAGAGGATTGGCGATGCAATCAGCACCATTCTTATCATCAACACGCTTGCAGCTACGGTCGGCCCCGGGTTTGTCGGGGCCCATGCCGCGAGGGTCTGGGGCGATCTGGGAATCGGCATTACTTCCGCAGTCCTGACCGTGTTGCTCCTCTTTCTGTCAGAAATCGCACCGAAAACCTATGCCACAACCCATGCAGCGGCTTTGGCCGGGCCTGTCGGAAGAATCTTATCATTTCTGATGAAAATCTTGTGGCCTGTCTTGCTAGTTTCACGCCTGATAACGCGATGGATGAAAAGTTCAGAAGCCAGCGCAATCACTCGTTCCGGACTTGCCCGATATATTTCGAATGTTCCCTCCACAGGCGCGATCGCATCGAGTGAATCTCACGTCATCTCGCATATGTTGTTTGCCCACGAAGTGGTTCTGCAGGATATTCAGACGCCCATTGATACGGTTCTTTCCCTCGACAAGGATATGCCTGCGCATTCGTTAGTCGAAACACCTGACATATTGTCGTTTGCCCGTATTCCCTTGCATTCCGGCGACAGCAGCACATTGCTCGAATATGCTAATCAGCGGGAAGTCCTGTTTGCATTGGTTAAAGACCCTGTGAAAGACCGCAAACTCGGTTTCTTCGCACACCCCCTGCCCCAGCTTCCCGATACGCTGAAAATCAACGAAGCTATCGAATGGCTTCTAGGATCAGGCGATTCAATTGGCGGCGTCAACGCCGATGGTATCAGCACTGGGATTGTCACCTTGGAAGATTTGTTTGAAGCGCTTCTGGGCTTTGCAATCACTGATGAGACAGAAGAAGTCGCACAGCTCAGGCCCGCTATCGTGAAGATAAGAAAAGACCGGCTCGACAGTCACAAGGAACGTCGAGACGAATGGGCAGAAAAAGGCGAGCCATAATGCCGAATATCAATTTGTGAATGACGTTCGAGTGAGAGGTTATGATGATCCACAGACCTGATATGTACGGCAAGAGCATAGTCGCAATCCTGCCGCAGCGGCGCGGTGCCATTGCCTGCCTTGAGGCAGCGGATATGGCCAGCAGGGTTCTTCAGCATCCCGCAATTGAAGTGTTACATGTTCGTGTTCCGGCGATACGGAGAATATTGCCAACTGAACAGATCCTGCCCCGGGAGGTCGAGCGTGAAATAGATATGGAAGCCATCGAGGAAAGCAGGTTCCTCAAAAAAATATATGGGAACTGGCTCAACACCGTCAGCCCCAGACAATATCCGAGTTGGTCTGAAGAAGAGGGCAAATGGGAAGAGGTTTTGCCGAAATACAGCGAGCAATCAGCGCTGAACGTTATTGCTCGTCCAGCCAATGAAGATGAAAGTTACGGCAATCTGGTTATGCGAGTTTGCCTTTTCAATTTAAATACTCCCTTACTCGTCGTCCCGGCAACGTGCCGACAGAGTGACCCGCGTAGGATTATGATTGCCTGGAAGGATACCAGGCAGTCGAGAAAAGCCCTGCAAGCCGCAATTCCATGGCTCAGTCAGGCGGGTGCTGTTCGTCTGGTACGCATTGGTTCGCCACAATTGCTGGAAATCGAATGGGCTGTCAGTCAGTTGAAGGAGGCGGGCGTGAGCTGCGATACAGTGAACGCGCAGTTGCTGGTTGACGAAACAATCGGAAGCCAACTGATCAAGGAAGCCAAAAAAATGAAGGCCGACTGGATCGTCATGGGCGCATACAAATATGGGCAGACGGTAGAAAGGCTGTTTGGCGGTGTAACGGAAACTTTGCTCAGACATAGCCCAGTGCCCCTATTCATGGCCCGATAGAACACACTCATAACAACAGTGGTTTGATTGATATATAACTACTGTTTGCCACTGGTTCTGGTGTGTTCGGGACAGTACACGGTGCGGCTAATTTATCACCAGTGCAAACGTTGGGATCCGTTGGAGCATTTTATACCCGCTTTCATTTTTCCCTTGCCGCCATTGTAATGGCGGTTAGACAATCACTTTCTTCCGGCTTCGTTAGAACACTTCCAGCTAAAGTGCGAAGTGGTGCAGCGTAGGATAAGGCGATAGTATAAATATTTAGAGCGATCCCGATGACTACGTGTCGCCCCGAACCGTTTTATTTCGCTTGTAAGGCTCTCGAAAACATAACTAACAACAGAGAGCGAATAAACTTATTATAATCAGACATATCGTTAATTTGAAATAAATAATATACTTATTTAAGTTGACATTTTGATAAAAAACCACGGATTCGTGAGTTTTGTTTGTTTAAATATACCAAAATAATAAAATTATTATAATAGTATAAGAAATATTTTATTGTTTAAATTCTTTTTTATCACAAATGCGTCATCCAGGACCTAATAGCCGAAAAACCGATACACGAATTTTTCTTCCAACGCGCAGCATTTCATTGCTAGTATCAGCCTGGAGAATTCGGGAGGTTGTTATGCTAAAAATTCGTTCGACTACGTGGGTCAAAACTGTTGCTTTTGGCGTTGCCGGACTGTCATTATTGACGATATCTGCGAAGGCCGATGACGTGATTACACTGGGCGCTTCCGTACAGTTATCGGGACCGGTGGCCAATACCGGTCGCTATTATCAGGACGCCTATAATATTACTATCGACAAGATCAACACTGCGGGCGGCGTAAAGGTGGATGGCAAGCCTTATAAGCTGGCGCTAAAAATCTATGACAACCAATCGAACGTCAATCTGAGCGTGCGCCAGTACACGCAACTTGTGACCAGCGATAAAGTCAATTTTCTGCTCGGACCCTTCGCCAGTAATTTTGCGCTCGCAGATTCCGTGATTTCTGAAAAGTACCAGATTCCAATGGTTCAGGGCGGAGGTGCTTCCGATGAAATCTACACCCGCAATTTCAAATATATCTTTGGCACACTCGCTCCGGCTTCCAATTATTTCGGCTCAACAGTGGAGATGCTGAAGGAGCTGGACCCAAAGGTGACCAATGTGGCACTCGTCTATGCTGACGATTCCTTCGACGTGTCGGTCGCCGCAGGCACCCGCAAGCTTTTGAACGATGCCGGTTTCACCATCGCTGCTGATGATAAATTTGCTACCAACTCGACTGACTTCACCTCTTTGATTTCCCAAATCAAAAGCAAAAATGTCGACGCCGTGCTAGTTGCAGGCCATGAGACCGAAGTGCTCAATTTTGTACGTCAGTCAAAGAGCCTCGCATTTGATCCAAAGCTGTATTCCTTTACCGTGGGCGTACCGACGGAAGATTTTCGGAAGGCGCTCGGAAAAGATGCGGACAATGCCTTTGGCATGACCGCTTGGCTTCCCAGCGCCGATCTCAAGGACCGCTGGTTCGGTGATGCATCCAAATTCGAGACAGAATACAAAGCCCGTTTCAACTACGAGCCGGATTATCATGCCGCTTCCGGGGCTTCCGACGTTGAGGCTTTCGTGGAAGCAATTGAAAAGGCCAATTCGCTCGACCCGCAAAAGGTCCGTGACGCGTTGGCGAGCATCAAGTTCGACAGCCTTTACGGTCCCATCGCTTTCGATGAACGTGGACAGATCGACCTGCCCCAGATCGTGGTCCAGGTGCAGGACAGCAACCTGATTGAAATCCGCAGTCCCGCGGGTCAGGTCAATACGCCGAAATACCCCATGCCGGCCTGGAACGCGCGTTGATCACGCCAGCTCTGGACAGTTGCATCCGGCGAGATGCTGCTCGTCTCGTCGGTAACGCTGATGCAGTTGTTTACAGCGGTAGTTGTATTGCGGGGTTGGAATGAATCTTTTCTTACAGGTTGTCATCAACGGCATTCTTCTGGGCGGACTCTACGCCATCATGGCACAGGGTCTCGCCCTGGTCTGGGGCGTATTGAACATCGTCAATCTCGCGCACGGCACGATGATCATGCTGGGTGGTTACGTTACCTGGCTGCTATTTGCCAATTTCGGCATCGATCCATTCATCGGTGTGTTTGCAGCGGCCGCAGTGATGTTCTGTTTCGGTTATGCTTTGCAGCGCGGTATTCTCAATCTGGTCGCGCGTGGGCCAATGTTTAATACGCTGCTCATCACATTCGGCATCGAAATTATCTTCACAGACGTGGCACAACACGTCTTCTCGGCAGATTTTCGCGCCATTATTCCGTCCTATTCGGCGGTGAACTTCAATGTCGCTGGTATCACCATCCCGCTGATGAACTTGCTCGCCTTCATCGCTGCTTTCGTGGTCTCTGGCTTCATGTTCTTTTTCATGATGACAACGAAACTTGGGCGCGCCATTCGCGCCACTGCCCAGAACCTCACCGCAGCGCGGCTTTATGGTGTCGAACCACGCCATCTTTATGCGATTACGTTTGGCATCGGGGTTGCAGTTGCTGGTATTGCGGGTGGCCTTTACGCGACCGTCAACCAGCTTAATCCCTATATCGGCGTGCCGTTGACCGCCAAGAGTTTCGCCATCACTATCATCGGTGGCCTCGACAATCCGCTTGGTGTCATCCTGGGCGGGCTGATCCTTGGTGTTATCGAGTCCCTCACAGTACTCTATCTCGGCGACACTTACCGCAACGTGGTCAGCTTCGGTATTCTCGTTCTCGTGTTGATCATTCGGCCTGGTGGACTTCTGGGGAAAACGGCATGAAGCACATTCCCGTACTCCTCGCCATCATTGCCTCTATCATGGCACTAATAGCCCCGCTGTTTGCCTCCCCGATCGTGATGCAGCTGATGTTCGATGCACTCATAATCGCTACACTGGCGCAAGCCTGGAACATTATCGGTGGTTTCACTGGCTACGCTTCGTTCGGCAATTCGGTCTTCTACGGTTTGGGTGCCTACGGAGCCGGCATCGCCATGGTACAGTTCAACTTGCCCTTCTTTGCGGGAGCAACTATCGGCATCGTCGCGGCTGTAATCTTTGCGATGCTCATTGGTTTGCCGATACTGCGTCTCAAGGGCCACTATTTCGCCATCGCCACGCTGGCCCTTCCTCAGGTGATGGCCGCTATCACCGCCAATGTGCCAGTCGCAGGGGAAAATATCGGGCTGGTCCTGCCGCTTCTCAACAACGACACCTTTTTCTACGAGTCCGCATTGGTCCTTCTGATCATCGCGACTTGCGCGGTGGCTCTTTTGTCACGCTCGCGGTTCGGCTTCGGTCTGATCGCTATTCGTGAGAATGAGGAAGGTGCTGCTGCAATGGGTATCAATACTACATTATACAAGATACTGGCTTTGATGTTGAGTGGCGCTTTCTGTGCCTTGGCCGGAGCGCTCCAAGCTTATAAGGTCACCTTTCTGGATCCGGAGGCAGCTTATCAGGTACAGCTCAACGTACAGATGATCATTATGGCTGTGTTCGGCGGGGCAGGCACAATTTTCGGGCCAGTCTTCGGTGCACTTTTCCTGCAATGGGTGTCGAACTGGCTCTCCACTGCCTATACCGATGTTGCAGGCATGTTCTTTGGCATAGTCATCGTCGTCGCAGTGGTTTTAATGCCACGCGGACTGGCCGATTTATTGCGCAATCTACCCCGGCAGGGCTGGCGTTACTTTATCAATAACATAAAGGCGAATAAACTATGACCGCCCTGCTTGAAATCAAAAACCTTACCAAGCGCTTCGGGGGCCTGACTGCGGTCAACAATGTCTCTTTCACTTTGAACAAAGGAGAAATATTGGGCTTCATCGGGCCGAATGGCGCTGGCAAGACCACGGTGGTGAGTCTCGTCAGCGGTTCGATCTATCCATCATCGGGCGAAGTCTATTTCAAGGGACAGCGCATCGACACTATGCCAATGTACAAGCGTGCTCATATAGGAATTGGCCGCACTTTCCAGATCATGAAGCCTTTTCCAGGTCTCTCTGTGCTCGATAATGTCGCCGTCGGCGCCATGTTCGGACGCAAGGAAGCACATCACGGTCTTGCCGCGGCACGCGACCAGGCTCGCGCCAATCTCGACTTCGTGGGACTTGGCAATGCCGTGGATAAACGTGCCGAAGAGCTTGGAGGACCGGATCGCAAGCGGCTGGAATTGGCCAAGGCACTCGCCATGCAGCCCGAACTTCTGCTGTGTGATGAAGTTATGGCAGGGCTTAATCTGGTCGAGATCGAGGAAGTCATCGAAGTCATCCGAAAGGTTCGCAATTCAGGCGTCACCATTCTCGTGATCGAGCATGTCATGAAGGCTATCAAGAAACTGTCCGACCGGGTGATGGTGCTCCATCATGGTGAAAAAATAGCGGAAGGCAACACCGATGCGGTTCTGTCCAATCCCGTTGTGATTGAAGCCTATCTGGGAAAGAAGAGAGCATGAGCCCTCCCCGAAGCAACACCATTCTCGACATACGCAACCTATCCGCTGGCTATGGTGAACTACCAGTCATTCGTGACCTCAATCTCCATGTCAGGGAAGCGGAAATCGTGGCGTTGGTTGGTAGCAACGGCGCCGGCAAAACAACGTTCCTGCGCGCTCTTTCCCATTTGATCCGCTCGCAAGGCCAAATTGAATTTCGTGGCGAAGACGTATCCAGATCAACGTCGGAGTATGTGTTTCAGCGCGGGTTGGTCCATATTCCAGAGGGAAGGCAACTTTTCGACCGTATGTCGGTAGAAGAGAACTTGTTGATGGGCGCCTACCGTAGCAAAGATAAGGCTCGGACAAAAACTGATCTGGAAAAGGTCTATGTTCTGTTTCCTCGCCTCGCAGAAAGGCGCAAGCAGCTGGCCGGTTCCATGTCGGGTGGAGAGCAGCAGATGTGCGCTATGGGGCGAGCACTAATGGCTGATCCTGTTTTACTGTTGGTCGATGAAATGAGCCTCGGCCTTGCGCCTGTGGTCGTAGATCAATTAATGACGATCTTGCACGACATTCGCAAGACGGAGCAGGTAACCGTGCTTCTCGTAGAGCAGGATGTCCATCTCGCTTTGGACGGTGCAGACCGTGGATACGTGATGGAAACCGGTTCATTTACGTTGGAAGGCAAGGCACACGACCTTATTCACGATGAAAGGGTGCAGAAAGCATATTTGGGGTTATAGCGACATAAGCAATGATAACATGAACCAAGCTGATAGCCGACTGACCGGGGGCGGACTGTCGGGGTCAAATCTGTCGCTTATTTGCCGGACCTCGAGCTGTCAGACAGCTTCGCTGACGTGAACTGATCCGGTGGCCCAATCGCGCGATGCCGTCGTAAGTTGTGATTTGGCGGAAAAGGCCTGTAACGAAACCTCATCGGATCACGCCTGCTTACTGTCAGGCCCCGTCATAACGGTCGAGAGCGGTGGGTTCTTACAGCCTGGACTACACTCAACTGGTGGATAAGAGATTTCTCCAATAGACTGTAACCGGGTGGGGAACTTTAACTGTGACGGAGGGAGGAGCCTGTGTCCGCAAACACCAATAGTCTACCTGCAGATGACGCAATGCGTTCGCACGTGATGCGGAAGGTTGCGTGGCGATTATCGCCATTTCTGGGACTTCTTTACTTTGTCAATTATCTCGATCGCACCAATATCGGCTTTGCTGCCCCACATGGAATGAATGATGCACTTGGTCTCGATAAGGCGGCTTTCGGCTTAGCATCTGGCATCTTTTTCATCGGCTATCTCCTGCTTGAGGTGCCAAGCAATCTTGCCCTGCATAAAGTCGGTGCCCGCCGCTGGATCGCCCGCATCATGGTAAGTTGGGGCATCGTCGCCTCGGCAATGGCTTACGTGCCAAATGCCGGCACGCTCTATGGTCTGCGTTTTCTTCTGGGAATCGCTGAGGCCGGTTTCTTTCCCGGCATCATATTGTACCTGACCTTCTGGTTTCCCAAGCGCGAACGGGCCAAAGCAGTCGCCCTGTTCATGATAGCGGTACCGCTTTCGTCCGTATTCGGAGCCCCACTGTCCGCCTGGCTCATCGAGGTGGGTCATGGGACGTTGTTTGGCATGGACGGCTGGCGCTTCATGTTTCTCATGCAGGGCCTACCAGCTATTCTTCTTGGTACATGCTGCTGGTTTTATCTTACAGACCAGCCAAAAGATGCCGCGTGGCTCGAACCCGGTGAACGAGACTGGCTCCAGAAGGAAATGGATAACGAACACGCTGAAACTGGTAAGCGTTACCATTATCCCCT
Organism: Ochrobactrum sp. RH2CCR150; assembly: GCA_014138095.1. GTDB lineage: Bacteria > Pseudomonadota > Alphaproteobacteria > Rhizobiales > Rhizobiaceae > Brucella > Brucella gambitense. Next base: position 86,406 of record JACGXE010000011.1, on the reverse strand, counting down.
CTATAAAGCCCTTACGCAACCACGCATTCTCGCTCTTGCATTCGTCTATTTCGGTATTGTTTATGGTCTTTATGCCGTGGGCTTTTTTCTGCCGACAATCATCGCCGGCTTCCAGCAGACATTCAACACCAGTTACTCGGTCATCCAACAAGGTTTCATTGTTGCCATTCCTTATGTGTTCGGTGCCATCGCCATGTATTTCTGGGCCAGGCATGGCGACAAAACGCGAGAGCGTGTATGGCATGTCGCGCTGCCTGCGATAATCGGGGGCATCGCTATCCCTATCGCACTCTATCAGCAATCACCCTTCACAACGATGATTGCAGTGACAATCTGTGCGATGGGTATCTGCTCGGCCTTACCGACGTTCTGGCCTTTGCCTACTACTTTCTTGACCGGAGCAGCGGCAGCGGGCGGTATCGCTTTGATCAATTCACTGGGCAATCTGGCTGGATTTATCGGGCCATATGTAACAGGCTGGCTCGCCGACGTCACAGGATCGCCCAAGGCCGGTCTGTGGGTGGTCGGAGCATTTATGATAGCCGCGGGACTAACCGCCTTGGCTTTGAAAGCAGCTCCAGTACCCGATAATGAGCAGGCGATAGAAACTGATGCTCTTGAAGCCTAGCGACCACTTGATTGCCCCGAGTAGTGATGCGGAACTAAAGCAGAGATCCGGTGCTTTGCCAGTACCGGGTCTCCCTGATCCTGTTTACTACCCTTTCTGGATCAGCCTTTGAAGAAATCTTTCAAGTGCAGGTTTCCAAATCCCAGTATGAATCGCCTGTCTGGTATCGTATCGTCGTCTGATTAAGCTTGTAATTTCCCCAAGTAGTCCGAGCCTGCTATTGCAGAAATCTTTACGAATGTCTGAGATGGGGTGGCTTGCTGCAACGCTGGCTCCACTTGCAGATTGCCAGTCAGAATCTAGTTGCTTGGACGAACGTTTCCTCGCCCGAGCGCAATCCGCCCCCTCCAGCCGTTCAAATGGCGCAATCAACGTCTGTTTCACACCAAAAACCGCATCTCTTTCGAGAAAACCGTTTGTTTAAATCGCAACGCAGGGCGATCGACCCTGAAAGTGGTAAGAAACCTCATCTCTGATCAGCAGCGTGTTCACGCTCGCGGTTTGCGCGTTTCTGATAATCTGGAGATCCCGCTAAATAATTCGATCAAAAACATCTAGTTTAGGGTTTTATACCTCCCGGTTAGCCCCAAAAAATATAAAACTATTGCGTTGAATTAATCTGACGAGATTGAAATTGATCAAATTTGCGGACATACATCTCTTTCGACCGACCCCGGCCACCGACTGGGTTTTTATAGTCATTGGCGACGATACGGGACATGCGGGATTAGGCGAGTGCAGCTTAACAGGCCTGACAAGTATAGGTTATCTTCCCGCGCGTTACACAAGAATTCTGCCCGTAGCTTTTGGAAAGTCGACCTCATTTCATCGTCGCATCATAGTGCATCCGTGATCCTGCAACGCGGTGCTCCAGCGCGACATATTCCGCCTCACTTTGGCTGAGCCCATCGCGACGGCGGGAGAGACATGTCCGGATTTTCTTTTATCTGCTAAATGATAATTTAAAGGAGCATACTGGGTTGATCCGTTCAACACCCTACCAGTGTGCCGCCCCGGCATCCCACTCGGAGCTAAGCGTTTTCGCGGTATGAGAAGCAAGGGCGCTTATGTGCTCCGCGGAGCAACCTCGACATCGGATAATTTTTTCTTACATTATGCCTTACCAATAGTAAGGGGGGGAGCCCCATGTCGTTTTCAACCGTCACGTCGAAAGGTCAGATCACAATTCCGATCAAGGTACGCCATGACTTGGGGCTGTCCGTCGGCGACCGCATTGAGTTCATTCGCATGGAGGACGGTCACTATGCCGTCGTGCCAGCATCCGGCTCGGTGAAATCATTGAAAGGGATTGTCCCCCAGCCCGACACGCCGGTTAGGCTGGAGGACATGGACGCAGCAATTGCAAGCGGGCATACTCGCAGGTGATCGGTATCGATACGAATGTGCTTGTGCGGTATCTGGCGCAGGACGACGAAGCCCAATCGGCAGCAGCGTCACGGATCATCGATGGCCTCTCGACCGAACTGCTGGGATATATTTCCCAGGTTGTGCTGGTTGAAACCGTTTGGGTATTTGTGCGCTCTTATAAGGTGCCGCGCGCCGCCTTGGTCGAAGTAATCGAAATGCTTCTGCGCACACGCGAACTGGTCATCGAGGGCGCAGATGTTGGTTATCTGGCACTTGCAACCTTTCGCAGCAGCAATGCAGATTTTTCTGACGCGCTGATTGCACACGGCGGACGGCTTGCGGGATATCGGAAACGGTGACCTTCGACCTGCGAGCAGCTCGCGCTAAGGGAATGCAGCTTTTGGATACATAGAAAGTAACCTCCGTAATACGGTTCATCCTGAACTCATAACGATTATGATCCCCCATCAGCGTATCCGACTATGGGATAGAATAAGAGTTGCTTCCCAAAGCGGATTTCAATGAGTGCGGGCACCCCTTTCGGGTTCATCCGCACTTTTAGTGCAGCGATGGAATGCACAGATGCATTAAACCGATGCATAAGGTTGGAATCACAATTAGCTTCGTGTTGAGGTGCGAGTAGCCCCGAGATGACCCAAGCGATCATGACAGGCGGCTTGACGATCAGGCGGCGATAATGATGGAGCATTGGCCCGCCGGATAGAAACGATGGCGGACCCCACTCCCATCAATCGTTTGGCCGACATCCGCCCTCGCCCCTAATCTCAAGGCAACAGAGCGCAAGGATCTTAGATTTGAGACACCAGCTGAGATCTTTGCCTATTCTTCAAAAGAAAGGTGCTTAATCAGATAATTACACCAAGAGCAGTTTACAAATGCTACGCAAGTGCAAGTTAGAGACGCAACGGATTTTGCTCCTCATGTCCTGTTCAAATTAAACAAGGAAAGGAAGACTGGATTTCCGGATGCAAGCAGCAGATGGGAGCCGACATGTCGTGTTTGATCACGATATTGCAGAAAGAACTCAACCGGCTGAAGATCGTTCGGTAAATCAGAGACAACCATCTTGCCCCGGCGCAGGTACAGCGCAGCTTGATCTCAGTCGCCGCCAGGTTCACGGGCCTTTACAGTGCTTTGTAAAGCGAAGCTAACCGTAAGGAGAGACTGGATTCCTATGAATGTAATGAGGCACGTAGCCTCCACTCGAACGTGAATGCCATCCGCGACGGGCCGCAGAAACGCGCAACCATCGCCGAAACTGATAACACTGTTCCGGCCAATGATTTCGACAGACACCAAACATGCGCTGAACTCAATGCATAGAAATTTGCCTGCCTCCTCCGGGTTGGAATGAGGTACGAACGCTTCGGTACTGTACGTGTATGTGATATTTTTCATCATGGAAGCCGTAAGTTCCTTACGTCGCAACGTGCAGAGTGCATTTCTCCCATTACGGTCGCGAAACTGATTGCACCGTCGTCGTTGTTCTCAGACGGGAAATCTATTATCGTTTAACTACTGCTGGTCGTCACGAAAGTCAGGTGTCACGGAGCAGACCGGTTCTCGATAACATGATGACTATAGAAATCTGTTTCCCTGATCGAGCCAGTTGGGGCTAGCCATTATCGATCAGGAGCTCTTTGACAGCGCTGCAAAAACTCTCAATCTCATTCGCCTGATGGCTGGCGGTAATGGAAACCCGTAGTCCTGCTTCGCCCCTGGCTACGGTTGGAAAGAAGATAGCTGAGGCGTAGAAATTGTTCTTCAAAAGCTCCTGGGCACACCCAATAGATGTCATTTCATCGCCGATGCGGATAATGCGGATCGGCAGCGCGGAGCCCGATTGAGCTGTGGGGATCAGTCTGTCGAAAAGTGCGATATTGTCCTGCAATGCGGCCTGTCGTTGCCCTAGCTCTGAAGACTGATGGATTTCAGCTGAAGCCAGCCCAGCACCAATAGCGGCAGTATTGAGTGACGCTGAGAATGCGTGCGCAATAGCATAACGACGAAACAAACTTTCCTGGTGGGCGGTTCCAAGCATCAGCAGCCCCCCAGATGCTCCAAATCCCTTGCCTAACGATGTGACAATTATGGTTCGACCTCCAAGGTTATCGAACTGGGATCTCGCATAACCTTGCCCTTTCCTTCCGACAATGGATACACCGTGTGCATCGTCAATGTAGAGAAACAACCCGTATTTTTCTTGCAAACGTTTCAATTCATCGATGTGCGCGCTGCCCCCCATGGAGTAAACGCCATCGCAAATGTAAGCTACGCTTCGGTTTTTTTTACAGATGTCCTCAAGCATTTCATAGTCGTTGTGAGGAATCGTTTGAACGGCGGTTTCATCGGCCACTGTTTTCTTATGGTAGGCAAGGGTCGCGTGAGCAAAGCGATCGAAAACCATCGTCGGCTTTATACCGTCTGACAGATGACCAGAAGCAACCAGTGGGAGTGCGCTCATGTTGGCGGCCAAAACGCTCGTATAAGTAATAGAGCGGGCTTCGAAGAGCGTTGAAAGCACCTCTTCGAGTTCGACAAGCTGCGCGAAGTTCAGCCTTGTCCGCGCGCACGACCAGTGCAAACTACCGTTTTGTCGAACTGCCTCAATGGCTCCCGCGACAATACGTGGGTGGTTGTCCAACCCTAGATATGAACACCGGACGAAATCAACGATGGTCTCGTTGAGACCACGTAGCTGGACCTGGCGTCCTTCTCTCGGGTCGGCATAAAGTGCCATAACACCTTGAAGATGGGCAGCGTCAAAATGGGAGTCTGCAATACCGATCAACTTGGCCGTGTTGCGGACACCCGTTCCAGATAGAGCTTGAGACGATTCAAACGAATTCTTTGGCATCACATCCTCCATTGTGGTGCCAGTATGAAAACTTCCTAAATGCTTTCTCGCAACAAAGCATTTAAGAAGAATTCTCCGATATATTATTCAAAAACTTTATATTCCTATCCTTTGTGAGTTTATTGTGAAAATTCGAACGCGTATCCGGTCGTATAAACTGTTCGGATAAGGTTCTTTCCGGTCAATTTCCATAGCTGACGCCTCAGATTACCGACGTGGGCGTCTACGGTTCGCGGCTGAACATAGTGATGCGGCGGCCAACCGATTTTGATCAGTTGCTCTCGCTTCATGACCTGGCCCGGTGCGGCAATGAACCCTCGCAAAATTCGAAACTCGGTGGGTGTCAACCGAATTTCCAATTCCCCAAATCTCAGGGTCCTTTCGCTTGTCAGGATATTCAGTTCGCCAACATGGATACTGCTATGGCGATCGGACGCTAATGTTTTGCGCTCCAAAGTTGCGGTTTGCCGGTCGTGTAAAAATGACAGCACTCGCTCGGGCACGAAAGGATGAGGGAAAAATTCGTCGAATCCAGCCTGCAAAAAATCAAGAAAATTCAGCGAATTGCAAGATTGAGCCAACGCTACGAGAATTATATCCCTGGTGGTGGAATTTTGTTTAATAGCAACACAAAGCTCAAGAATGGGTTCTGTGTTCTCGCTTGTATCAAACAGTATCGCATATGGTATTGCTTCCGTTGCCAAGTTCGATGGAGCTTGCAGGCTCATGAGGCTCGGCTTATAGCCGGCAACACTGAGAATGTGACTAAGTATGAGGTAGTTCTGCGGGTTTTGTGTGCAGATCTTTACGCTAAGATTCACGGCCAGCATTCTCCGTCGATATCAATGTTGCGACATAAATTATCAAAATTATAAAGAATTTTAATAACAATTCTTATCAGGTCAATATTTATGTGAATATTTATACGCTAGTAGAAATTTTGTTCACTTTTTTGTTATACCAAAACGATGCATAAATATTTAACATGACGTACGGTGGATAATGACCACACCGGGATTTCACATCCTTGAACCTTCGAGCTTGTCCTTCAGGGCTGCGTTCATTCGTGCGTTGTTCCCACACCGCAGGCTGACTGCTTTCGCTTGTGCGGGTAAAATTTACAGTTCAGCCCGCTCCGAAGATATCAAGGCGCCGGCACTGAAACGGTCCGGCGTATCCTTGCGTACTATCGCGATGTTCAACCTCGAACCCACATATTCCAACTCTGCAGCAACTTCCTGGCATTCTCGTTGATCCATTTGGCATCTGGAACCACGACGATATCTCGAACTTGTGTTGCTGTTGGCATGAAGCGCTTGGTTTCCTCGGACATCATTGCAATTGCCTCGGTGCTCGGCGGCGTACAGGCCAAGACATCGCACGCCTTGGCCTGCGCGGCCGGATTATCAAGCCAAAAAGCTATAAGTTTGAGGGCATTTTCGCGATTTGGCGCTCCTCGCACGAGCGCAATGCGATCGCCAACCAAGAACGATGCTTCATAGGACCAACCAATCGGGAGGCCTTCAGTTTGCAGTGCACGTGCACGGGTAAGCCAGATTTGACCGAGCGCGTATTCGTTGTTTCGAAATCCTTGTACACTTTGATCGCCACTCTTCCACCATAACGAGACGGCGGGACGGATTTCATCCAGCTTTTTGAATGCTCGGTCGATATCGAGTGGGAAAAGTTCGTCACGTGTCACACCGTCAGCAAGCAAGGCGGCAGCCAATACGCGCCAGGGATCATCAAAATTCGGGAATGCTCGACCTCCGGGAAACTCGGCTGTATTCCACATATCAGCCCATGTCCGCGGTTCCCGCTGGTCTTCCTTTTCTTTTCGGTAGACGAGCAACGTTGCGGTTGACTGGAGCAAAGCACCGCCTGGCGCACAAGCGTTCGCCGCCAAATCGGGTCGTTTGGCGAATGCCTTACAAAACTCGCTGAGATCTTCGGTTACGTGTCGGTGAGCTTCCGATTCCGATTGGATTTCTCCATCGAGATAAAGATCCCATGAAACGTTTCCTGCTTTGACCATTGCTGAGGCTTTCGCCCGCATCTCCGAATTGGTTGCGGACACAATTTTTACGCGGATCCCCGTCTGCGCTGTAAATGGATCAAACCAGGCTTCCTTTAGTGCGCGATCATACGCCCCTCCCGTCGATGCGATCACGACCTCGCTGGCCGATGTCGTGCTAGCGTACCCGCTTATTGCAAGCGTTATCGTCGCGACGGCCGTGGATCGACGGGCGAATTCGGCCACTTTATGAAGTGTCATAATTATCTCCCCTTTTCTCAGTTTTGCTTGGAACGTGACAGTACGAACGACAGTGCAATAAGGCACATTGACACCAGGACAACCATGGTGGAGGCGGCTGCAATGGTGGGTGTCAGATTAAAGTCTATGTCTTCAAACATCTTTCTGCCGATCGTCTTGCCGCTGATGTCCGAAATGAAGAACGCGACAGTGGCCTCATCAAATGAGGCCAGAAAGGCGAAGACGAATCCGGCCCCGATACTTGGTGCGATTATCGGCAAAGTGATGTGGAAAAACGCTCTGCCACGCCCTGCTCCGCAGTTCAGGGCGGCAAGCTCCAATGCTGGATCAAAACGCTGCAGAGCCGCGACTACGGTAATCATCACGAATGGAACCGACAGGACAGTGTGACTAACCAGAAATCCTGAAAAGGTTCCGGTCAATTGATGCGGTGCAAAAACCAGATAGAGGGCGACACCCAGTACAATATGCGGAACGATCATCGGGCCGATCGTCAGTACCTGGAACACCCCTTTGAAGGGTAGCTCGCCTCTGACAAAGGCGAGAGCCGCCATGGTTCCCACAACGGTGGAAGTCACGGCTGTCGCCAAGGCGATTTTCAGGCTGAACCATGTTGACGCCATCCAGTCAGGATCGCCGAAATAAGCAGCGTACCATCTCAACGACAAACCTTGCGGCGGGAATTGCAGATAATCCGTCTGGCTGAACGACATTGGAACTATGATCAATGTGGGTAGAATGAGAAACAACAATACGATGCTCACGAAGAAGGCCGCGAACAGTTTCCAGGCGAGATTACCCATGCGCCCTCCCTTCAGTGACATTCTTGAAGTCCCGATCTCCGGCCTCGAACTGATTGTAGAGAACTGATTAATGGACACTTGCGAACCCCTTATTGAGCGCCAGTACTCGCCGGAAGCATGCGACAAAAATAATTGTCATGCCGAGCAACACGGTAGAAAGAGCAGCAGCAAAGGGCCAATCGAGTGTCACAGTGGTCTCCTGACCGATCAGCGTTGCCATCAACATCGAATCCGGCCCTCCAACCAGAGCGGGCGTTATGTAAAAACCGAGCGCCAAAACAAAGCACAATGTGGCGCCGGCAAATATCCCGGGAAGACACAAAGGAAACGTGACGACGAAGAAAGCCTTCCACGGACTTGCGCCAAGGTTAAGAGCAGCTCGATCGAGGTCCTTGGGTATAGCTTTGAGCGCCGCATAAATGGGCAATACAACGAAAGGCATCAGAACATGTGCCATCGCCAGCGTCACCGCTCCTTGCGTGTAAAGAAGCTTGAGGGGCTGCTCGGTCAAACCGAAAGCGCTGAGAACCCCATTCACAATCCCGTTTCGCTGCAACAGGACAATCCAGGCATAGGAGCGAACTAGAACCGAAGTCCAGAGCGGAATGAACACACAAATCGCCGCTATAATCCCGGCAAGCTTTCCCGCTCTTGCCATGACCAAAGCGACAGGAAAACCGAGCACGCAGCCAATGGCGGTTACAGCGACCGCAACGCCTACTGTGGAAGCCAGGACATCGAGATAAAGACTTCCCTCTACGATGCGTCCATAGCTTATTGCGTCGTCCGAAAAACTGAGCGCGATGAGTCGACTGATCGGATACATAAAGCCAACGACCAATAGAAATAACAATGGTAACACCAGAAGCCAGGATGTTAGCGGAGGATATTGGTGTGCGGATCTTCCCTGAAGGAATGTGCCCAGACTGGAAAACGAGGAACTCATGCCGCCAACCTCGTCTTAAGGTCGAAAGTCAGGAGTGAGAGGGTATCAAAGCTTACACCGACGCGGCTATTCCTTTGAAACGCCGGTGAAGATGCCGTTGCAGGTAATTGGACACGAAGGTCGATATTTGGAAAAGCGTCAAGTCGGACAAAGACGACAGTGCTCGAACCGATGAAGACGGACGCCTCGATCGTACCGGACAGTTGTCCCCTACTCTGACCGGAAGAGATACGAACATGTTCCGGCCTCATTGCCATCCTGATATCGGAACCGATAGATTTGTGTGCCAGTTGGGGATGAAGTTGTGGATCCACTTCCACAGCAACACCCTCTGAGATATCAAGAATGCACTTGCCGTTTTCATTGCCGCGATAAGTTGCCGGAATAAAATTGATAGACCCAATGAAGTCAGCAACGAAGGTGCCGTTCGGTTCATTATAGAGTTCTGACGGAGTACCAACCTGCTGGACGCAGCCATCATGCATTACCACGATGCGGTCGGACATGGTCAACGCCTCTTCCTGGTCGTGAGTGACGTAGATTACTGTTGCAGCGAGATCTTCCTGAATGCGCTTGATCTCAAACTGCATTGCCTCTCGCAATTTCTTGTCGAGGGCACCGAGCGGTTCATCCATCAAGATGACGGGAGGAGAAAAAACTAACGCACGGGCGACGGCCACACGCTGTTGTTGTCCACCAGACAACTGGTTCGGATAACGGTCCGCGAAGTCATTGAGACGGATCAGTTCAAGCATCTCATCGACGCGTGTCTGGATCTCTTTCTTCGAACCCAGCCGACGCATTTTCAGTGGAAACGCAATGTTCTGCCGAACCGTCAGATGGGGGAACAGCGCATATTTCTGGAACACCATACCGATATTACGTCGATTGGGCGGGAGCGTGGTTATATCTATGCCGCCCACCAGAATCCTGCCGTTCGTCGGTTGTTCGAAGCCGGCGATCATGGTGAGCAAGGTTGTTTTGCCGGAACCAGACGGTCCAATTATGGAAACGAATTCGCCTGCCCGGATGTCAAGCGTGGTTTCATGGACAGCCCAGGTTTCGCCAAATCTTTTCTGAACGCCAGCAAGCATTAATTTCTGACCGATCAATCTTTCCTCCTCCGTAAACCACGTTGGTATCTGTGCACGTGCATTCGGTCTCGACGCAAAAAACATCGTTGACGTTCCTGACGCATAGGCGTGCCTATCCAGCAACCGCGTGACTCCACGAGTACGCGCTGCTAAAACCTAGAATGACGCGACAAAATCTTTGCAAAAACTTTACATGGTCATTTTGTTGCATCATAAATTTGGTATGTCAACAGGGATTGCGACTTAAATGAGTACAACAAAATTGCCGGATCTCACCAATGAGGGGCAGGCACCCAGTCTTGGCGACGTGGCGTACCGCGAAATGAAAGAGCGGCTGATACGAGGTGAATACAAGCCTGGCAAGAAGCTTACAGTCCGAGCCGTAGCCGAGGATCTCGGATTCAGCTCAACTCCTGCGCGGGACGCGATCAACCGTCTCACCGGTGAAGGCGCACTGGTCTATTCGGGACCAAAAACCGTAATCGTGCCGGTTTTAAACGAAGACAGCTTGCGCGAGATCACGCTCATTCGGCTTGCCCTGGAAGGGCTGGCCGCACAGCTTGCAGTAAACTCGGTTACCGATGAAAACATTGAAAAACTTAAGGATATTCAGAGTTATATAAACGACGCGCTGGACCGGCGCGCTTACGATACGGTTTTGCGGCACAACAAGGATTTCCATTTTCATGTTTATGGAATGGCCGGAATGCCTCGGCTTTTATCCATGATCGAGGGGACCTGGCTCAGGGTTGGCCCATCTCTTTACGATCTCTATCCGGAGTTTGCCGAAGAAAAATACGGGGTACGAAACCACCAGATAGCCATTGAATCGCTGGAGGACAAGGATGGTGCATCCTTGCGCGCCGCCTTCGAGAACGATATTCGGGATGGCTATCGGCGCTTGCGGCAGGCGGCGCGAGCACGCTCGACGATAAGATAGATTTTTGTTGTATGGGCTTGACCTTTCACATTTTTGTTGCAACAAAATTGTATAGGCAACGCAATAGCGTTAGCTGAAGCGCGTTTAAAAGGCCCAATCAATGATACCCAATCCGAAAATACACCGTGACGTTCCGGTGCAGAGAACGGAATCGTCACGCCTTTATGCCCGCGGTCTGCGGGCTTTGCCGCAGGGTGTGTCACGCGTCACGATCGATATAGATCCAATACCGATTTACATTGAACGTGGCCATGGCGCCTATCTCGTTGATGTAGACGGGAACCGCCTTCTGGATTTGAACAACAACTTTACCACCCTTATTCACGGACACGGCTTCGAGCCTATTGCGGAAGTTGTTGCGCGGCTTTTGCGGAACGGGACCTGTTTTTCCAATCCGACGGAACACGAGGTCGCACTGGCTGAATTGTTGATCTCGCGTATTCCCGCAATGGAAAAAGTTCGCTTCGTCAATAGTGGGACCGAAGCGGTCATGTTTGCAATCAAGGCCGCACGAGCGTTCACAGGCCGCTCTGCGATTGTTCGCTTTGAGGGAGCTTATCACGGAGGTTACGATTGGGCTGAAACGGGGCAAACCGGTACCTATCCCACCGACGAGTCGGGTCGAAGCGTTGCGCGGCCTGGATATCGTGGTGCGCCGACCAGCCTTGGCGACGATGTCATTGTCCTCCAGTTCAATGACAAGGAGGAGATCAGTTCGAAACTCGAGAGCCATGTGCATCGAATCGCCGGTATTTTGATTGATCCTATGCCAAGCCGGGCCGGGCTATTTGCTCCAGACGAGGGGTTTATTGGGGCACTGACGACTTTCGCGCAAAAGCATGGCATTCTGCTGATCGCCGATGAGGTGTTGAATATCAGGCAAGGTTATACGGGTGCTTCGGACCGCTACGGTCTTGGTCCCGATCTGATAGCAACCGGCAAGATCATCGGGGGCGGTTTTCCAATTGGAGCCATCGGCGGGCGCGCCGAAGTCATGTCGGCCTTCGAAAAACGGGACGGCAAGCCGCCTGTTCCGCAAGGTGGAACATTCTCCGCTAACCCCGTCTCCATGGCGGCAGGTCTTGCTGCCATGAATGCACTGACACCCGATGCCTTCGTACGACTCGAAGAATTGGGAGACGCCTTACGCTCACGTCTTTCGCAGATCGCTCAGTCGCGACAGGCTCCCTTTTCGATCACCGGAGCCGCCTCCCTCTTCCGCATTCATCCAAAACGTGAAGCGCCGACTGATTACCGCGCTTCGATCATGTCAGCTGATCAGGCCTTACGCATGCGAGAGCTCACACGGTATTTCGCCCGGAATGGCGTGCTGTTGCCCTTTGGAGCGGCAGCCAGCCTATCGACCCCGATGGGCGACACGGAAGTCGAGCTCATTGCCTCGCTTTTTGATAATTTCCTTGCACAAAACCCCGTTCGGGAGGACCATCCATGAAACATGCCGCAATTACAGACAGCGTTGCTGATCGTATCGCTCAAGCACTTGTCCGCCATGGCGTAAAGGTGATCTTCGCACAAAGTCTCCCCTCCGCTGTTATTCTTGCGGCCGAAGCCTGCGGAATTCGCCAGATCGCCTATCGTCAGGAAAATATGGGCGGAGCGATGGCGGACGGTTATGCCCGTGTTTCCGGCAAGGTGGGGGTCGTCGCGGCGCAGAACGGTCCTGCGGCTACGCTGCTGGTTCCACCACTAGCCGAAGCCCTGAAAGCGAGCATCCCAGTTGTCGCGCTTGTGCAAGATGTCGAGCGGAACCAAACGGACAAGAACGCCTTTCAGGATATCGATCAAATCGCCCTCTTCCAGTCCTGCACGAAATGGGTCCGTCGACTTAATGTGGCCGAGCGCGTCGACGACTACATAGATGCAGCTTTTACCGCCGCGACAAGTGGGCGAGCGGGACCGGTTGCGCTTTTGTTGCCGGCAGACCTGCTGCGCAGCCCGGCTCCGAAGAGCGGTAAGCCGAGAACTGCTTGCCTTGGCTACTGGCCGCTTGACAGGTTTCGTCCATCGGACGATCTCATTCAGACGGCCGCGGATATTATTGCTGATGCGCACAACCCGGTTGTGCTGGCCGGCGGCGGCATTCATGCCGGTGGCGCAGCGGCAGCATTGGCTCGCATTCAGGAAATAGCCTCCCTTCCCGTGTTCACGACTAATATGGGCAAAGGGGTCGTTGACGAATTCCATCCTCTATCTGCTGGTGTTCTGGGATCTCTGGCTGGCCCTCGATCGTTGGGTTTCTACAGTCGCCAACTGATGAAGGAAGCCGATCTGGTTATCCTTGCCGGAACACGCACCAATCAGAACGGAACCGACAATTGGCAGCAGATTCCTTCTTCAGCGAAAATCATACACATTGACATTGACCCCGCTGAAATCGGGCGCAATTACGAGGCGTTGCGTTTGCATGGCGATGCGCACGAAACGCTCACGGCTTTGTGCGAAGCGTTATCGAAAAGAGACTTCCTTCGGCGCAGTATGCCGCGCCTCGCTTACGAAAAGAGAATTGCGGGTTTCTGGGCGGAATATGACGAAGCTCGCCGATCGGTTCTTGAGGATCGATCAGTCACGATGAGGCCTGAGCGCGTTATGCAGGAATTGCAGCCCTGGCTCGATCATAACGTAACGGTCGTGGCGGATGCGAGCTATTCGTCTATGTGGGTCGTGGGTCAGCTTCGCTGTCGCAAGGTAGGCACAAGATTCATTACGCCGCGCGGGCTTGCTGGCCTTGGATGGGGCTTACCGCTTGCGATGGGGGTCAAAGTTGCCCGTCCTGACAACCCGGTGGTAGCCATCGTAGGAGACGGTGGATTTGCGCATAGTTGGGCCGAACTGGAAACGATGATACGTATGCAGTTACCTGTCACCGTTGTCCTTCTGAACAATGGCGTGTTGGGCTTCCAGAAAGATGCGGAAACCGTAAAATTCGGCCGATACACAACTGCGTGCCATTTTGCTCCGGTCGATCACGCGGCGATCGCTTCAGCATGCGGATGTCGATCTGCCACTGTCGCTAATGCTGCTGACTTCTCGCAGCAGCTGCGTCTGAGCATTGAAAGTGGCAAACCATCGCTCATTGAAGTGATTACCGATCCCGACGCTCATCCTCCACTTTCTCTTTTTGCGGCAATGGATCAGGCAGCATGACGGCTGGAGTATGCGAGCGTATAGCCGTTGTTACCGGGGGCAGCTCAGGCATTGGGCTGTCAACGGTCAGACAATTGGCCAGTGAAGGCTACAAAGTAGCGTTTTTCGGGCAGACGCGGCAACGAGTCTCGGCGGCTGGAGAGTTGCTCATTTCGCAATTCGGTAAAGATGCCATCTTGTATCGGTGTGTAGACATAAGTGAACCGACAGCAATTGTCGGCTTTTTCGATACCGTGCGAGACCATTGGGGTTCGCCAGACACTCTGATCTGTAATGCTGGCGTATCGCCCAAAGCAAAAGATGGCAAAGCTGCAGCGTTTGTCGAGACAACGATTGAGGAATGGAACGCAGTCCTTTCAACCAATTTGATCGGACCCGTCCTTTGTTGCCAATGTATTTTGCCGGATCTGATTAAACGGCGCTTCGGTAGAATCGTTTTGGTTGGTTCTATTGCTAGCAGGGCGGTACCCAGACTCGCTGGCAGCGCTTATACCGCATCAAAAGCTGCACTATCGGGTTGCCTTCGTTCTCTCGTGTCCACGCTTGGCGGGACAGGAATTACGGCCAATATTGTTGCGCCGGGACATATCGTAACCGGAATGACCAGCCCAGTTGATTCCGATTCAAATCGAGATGCCCTTTCGCGTATTCCGGTCGGCCGCTTGGGAAGCCCTGACGATGTAACAGCTTTGATCGCTTTCCTCGCTTCGGAAAATGCTGGCTTCGTCAATGGTGCCACGATCGATGTAAACGGGGGAGAATACGTTTCGCCTTAATAGTGCTTCAACGGGACAATGAATGTTATGTCGAAGGTTCTGATAAAAACATCTGACGCGCAATTGTTTTTGATGCTTCGTCATCTGCTCTCGGTTGAAGGGTTCGATGCGGAACTCGCATCACAGCTCAAAAATTTGACGACTGCCAAGATAGGCGCCGAACGGAATCCGAGTGTCTTGATATGGGACGGCAGCGAGGCTGAGCTTTCCGAGTTTCTTCACCTTGGGGAACGGCTTCCAGGTCTCGCGTTGGTTTTACTGAACAGGAGTGGTATCGATACTGGAAATCAGATCAATGAACGTTTGGATCTGGTCCTGAACCCTCCGTTCGATCCCCTTGTTTTGCTGGGATTTCTCCAAAAATACCGAGGCAGTATCGCGGCTACGGATGCCACGAGAGTTGTTTTGACCTATTGCGACCTGCTGCTGAACCGTTCGCAGGTTCGGGTGTTTCGCAACGGGCATCGCGTCAAACTCACGCCGTTGCAGTTCCGTTTGCTTGAAGCGCTCATGCAAAAGCCTGAAATTGTTTGGAGCAGGCAGGACCTCATCGACGCAGTGTGGGGCCAGGGCGCTATCGTCGAGCCACGCACGGTCGACATTCATATCGGCCATATACGGCGTGCATTGGCGCGGCATGGTCAAAATTTGGTCAGAACTGCGCAGGGCCGCGGCTATGCTCTCGATCAGTGGGCAGACCCGTTGCAATAAGTTTCAATTCATGAGGCGCCGAAAAATCCGCGTCCAGAACTGAAAATTACGTTGATCATTTTCGAACCAGGCGTCGAGTGCAAAAAGCGCGGCAGCTGTCGGCGCTGTATCCGCATAGATTCGCCTCGTGGCATCAACGACCAGACTGTCTTCCGTGCCATGACGGATAGCGTCCTGCTGCAAAAGTTCGCGGGCAGCTTTTACATTCGAAATTTGCAACACAACCATTCCTCCTGCGTCCGGCGGAGGGGAAAATAGATTGGAGCCGGACGTTAGAGAGACCGCATGGCGGATTTTTTAACAGCAGACGCTGTATCGTCGTCCCTGGCATGTGTTGCTCAAATATGCACTGTCTTGTAACAGAATCAAATAGTTGTGGCAATAATTGGATATAGGGTTTAGATGAAATTCAAGATATTTTCAGGAACGCAACAACAAAGGGGAATATGCGCTGGACATAAAGGCCGAGGCAGTTGCCATCTCGTAATTTTAAATCTGTTACGGCACCATATAGGAATAAAACCGCATGATCTTTGCAAAGGCTTTGTTGATCGGCGTCGTTGAATTTTGCAATTTAAGCCGACACACGAAATAGTTCGTCGCCCTTTCTTTTGACCCACAGGTGCACCCGTGCTGATGAAAGACCGTATCGATCACCTGCCTCACGTAAAACAGCGTGAGTTGCAACGCGTGCTGGAAATAATATTCGAGGAATTCGAGGATGCACTCAAGGAGGGGGCGGCGGAATTCAAGAAGCGGGGTCGTATCGTCAAGGTAATTCTGTTTGGATCTTATGCGCGCGGCACACAGGTGGATGAGCCGCATACTGGCAAAGGTTACCGCTCTGATTTTGATCTGCTGATTATCGTCAACAACCGGAAACTGGCGGACTTTGAGTTCTGGCGCAAAACCGAAGACCGGCTTATGCGCCTGCGGGACGTGCAGACACCGGTAAACTTCATCGTCCATTCGCTTCGCGAGGTGAACACGCGAATTAAGGAAGGACGATATTTCTTCACTGACATTCGCAAAGAAGGCATCGTCCTCTACGAACTCGACCCCGAGTCGCTCGCCCAGCCCGGGATTCTCAATCCGGAAGATGCCTATCGTATCGCGAAGGAATATTTTGACGACCGGCTACCGCATGCACGCAATTTTGTATTGACTGCGAATTTTTGCGTCGAGAAGGGAATTTTCAAAGAGGCTGCTTTCCTGCTCCATCAAGCGATAGAACAGGCTTATTCCACCTTCCTATTGGTAACGACAAACTACTCGCCGTCTTCACACAACCTAAAATTCTTGCGCCGGCTTGCAGAAGGGCAACACAATGAACTGGCCAAGGCGTGGCCGCAAGATCAACAGCGCTACAAGGCATGGTTCAATATCGTCAACGAGGCCTATGTGAAGGCGCGCTATTCTCCGCATTTCGACATTCCTGAAGAAGCACTCCGCTGGCTTTTGAAACAAACGAACCTCCTCATCGCCGAGGTCGAGAAACTATGTGCCGTTCACCTGGCGAAGAGGAGTGAGGCCCAATAAATGCACATCCCTCTTCGAGTTAGACAGTCATGAACCGTCAATCTACGGTTCTTCTATGGCCGACATGGGGCCGTTGAACGAACGCGTTTGGCGGGAGGGTGCCAGCGGTTGGTGTAGAAGATACGAACGGGCGGTACTCCGCCATTGAACATCAGACGGGAGCCGCAGAACATGACGGGCTTCTTTGGCAAGAAGGCTGACCATGTTGGACTTCCTTTCGGTTTTCTCAAGCACCTATCGGACGACACCTCGTCCGCGATCGATGCGACGTTGCTGGTGTTCAGCAACAATCTCCTGGCTGCTTTCTGCCCGCACCGTCTTCTGTATTATCTGCAACCGCAGTCGCATCGCCGCGAAGGCTTGGTGTTGTGCCGGTGAGACACGGTTGGTTACGTCGTTTTCACCTCGCAAAATTGCACTTCGACCGAAACGCTCATCAAGAGCCCGACTGACAGCAGCAAACTCCCGGGCTATGCGTGGCTCGAGCGAATTTACACTAACCTCGCGCTTGTTACCCCACTCCCTTCGCTCGTTCTGCTTATTAACCAATTGCGAGAGCGCGTCTTCGGCCGCTTGTGACAGGCCGGGAATGGCAACTGTCATGCTCCGCCGCTCTTCGATGACCGCTTGCGTCTCCGCGTCCAGGGCAGATGCCCACGACGCACCAAGTGAACGCACCCGGCTCGCCACTTCCAGCACAGCCTGAACCGCTTCTTTCCGTTCACGTCCGGTAGCAAGTAGCCTGTCCATCAAGCGATCGGAGCCACGCAATGCACCATAGGCCGATGGATCGTTGCTAAGCGCTGCAGCAATTCGCTCACCCGCAAACCCCTTCATGACAAGTTCTTCGACCTTTGTTACTGCCCCCGCAGGATCCCGCCAGATAAGTGTCGCTGTCTCGGTGAGTGCCGCGCGATGATGCCGATAAAGTGCGACATCGATCGCACGCCTTCGCGCTTCCTCGTCCACAGATGTTTTGAACTCCGTCACGGCAGCAAGCATCGGTAGCATCGGCGTGATCTCCTTATGATTTTGGATGCTCGCACCGGCAACGGTCTTTGAACGATCCTGTTTCTCGGCCAGATACTGTTCTTCAGAAAAACGCCTGACCACGTTGAACAGACGCACGAGTTTTTCGCGGTGCTCTGGTGCGATATTCACCGACATGCGTTCGGTCACGTGACGCTCGGCAACCGCGTCGGCCTTCGTGGTAAAGGCACTCCAGCCAAACCGAGCCGTCAAGGCATCATTAAGGCCTTTTACCTCCTGAACCAGTTGGTGATCCTCCACGGCGTAGCCGAAAGCGGTCTTATAAGCATCGGCCCCACCCTGTTCGCGGATATTCTCGATTTCGACAAGACGCGCCATCGCCTGCTTCGACAGCATCGGGATCGACAGAGACATATGTGCACGCCGTTGCTGCTCGCGGATAACAAAACGTTCAGCCTGGCGACGGAATTGCGTTGCATGGGCGCGCGCCAGTGGCGCAATTTCTGACAAAACAGCCCGTGCTGCATTCTGTGCATTACGCGCAGCCCGCCCGTCGACAAACCGAACCGAACCATGCAGACGGCCGAGGCGCTGCGGCCGGGCCAGGAGATCATCTGCAAGCTGGCGCGGATCGATCCGTGATTTGGAAGCGAGTACGTTCAGTCTGGCGAGCGCACCGTCTGCATCACGATAGATCTTCTCCAGCACCGGTTGGAGAATTTCGTTCTGTTCCTTCCAGCGATCCGAGCGAAGCTGGCCACGACGGGCGTCTTCTGTGATACTGCGTTTAAACATCGTGGTGGGCGCAATCAGATATCTTCCGGCTGTGGCGATTTCCACTGCGTAGGTTTTATCGCCAGCCTCGTTATACGTCGTGCCACGCTCACGTTCGATTGTAAAACCGAGCGCAACGCTCGCTCGCTCCCAGAGCTTTGCGACCTGCGTTCGCTTTTTCCCAATCCACGTCAGTCGTCCCGAAACGCTTTCCTGTATTTCAGCCGCGATCCCGGCGAGTGTGTCGATGCCACGCCGCCTGGCAAAATCTTGCGCATGCACCCGGTAACCTTCTTCACTCTCGAAATCGAGAGTTGTTGTCTTGGCGCCTGACCTTGACAATCGCTCCACCAGTTGCGTGAATAACTCTGGCCGATGGTTCTCGCGCTCAAGGCGCTGCTCGCGCGCATGGGCCGTTTCCTGCAATCCCGCCACCCAGACGTTTCGCTCAACCTCCCGCTCCTCGGTCCGTTTTTCACCAGTCTGCTCGTCGATGACGGTCACTTCCACCTTAACCTGTTCAACACCATCTTTGCGCAAAGTGACAGTATCGCCCTTGCGGACACCGCTCTCTTCCAATGCTTTTGGAAGGCTGACGCCCCAAAGGCGGTGAACAGCACCGTCATCGGTTTTCACATCGGCATAAGGGCTTTCCTTGGCGTCTTCATCCTCAGGCCGGAATTTCGCCTCGCCGGTCTCCACCAGTTCGCCAGCAACGCCAATGGCATGATCGACACGTGGCTTTCGTCCCCACTCCCGTTTCGGTTCAAAATCCTCGCGTGCTGCATATAGATCGGCGCGATCGCGGTGACGGGTCATCGAGACATACGTCAAATGCTGATCCATCATGCCTGTGGCAAGCACAAAGGTCCTGTCCACGGTGACCCCTTGAGATTTATGAATTGTGGCGGCGTAACCATGATCGATATTGCGATAGCTGTCCTCGCTGATCACGACCTCTCGGCCATTATCGAGACGAACTCTTAACAACGTTCCACCCCGCTTATCGCCGGTTGATATGACCGTACCGAGCATTCCGTTCTTCACATATTGCGGACCGAAATGGCGCGCACGTTGTTCAACAAAACGGGCGTTCTCCAGGAAAATAATCCGATCGCTGACAGCAAATTCACGTGCCCCCCGCTCCGTCTGGAATTCGCACGCGCCGGTCAGTGCCCCTTCCTCCGCCATCACCTGGCGCAGAGATGCATTGAGACGCTTCACGTCCTCATTGGTATGCGCCAAGACGAGCAACTCGTCACCGCGAAGCTGCCGCGCGGTTTCCTCATTCTCGGCTTTGTGCAACAGGTCGCGCCGTGCATCGGTCCAATCTTCAACGATACGATTGATGATTTCGGTCCGTGTTTCTGCCTCGGCGAGGCGCCCCTGCTGCGCATAGGTATCGAGACCTTTTTCCACCTCGCCGTGCGCGAACAGACGAGAAGCCTCACGTGCCCATTCGTCCCGCTGGCGCCGCACACCGGCAAGTTCTACAAAGCCAATACGGTCACTGATCGCCCGAAACGCGGCACCTGCCTGTATTGGCTGAAGCTGCATGGCGTCACCAACCAGAACGACCTTCGCGCCGGCATCCTCAGCCACCTTCAGCACACGTGCCATCTGTTGCGAGGAGATCATGCCAGCTTCATCGATGACAAGCACGTCGCCGCTTTCAAGCAGGTCCCGACCGCCAGCCCATGCCATTTCCAGTGATGCAAGGGTTCGGGACTTGATGCCTGAACTTTCCTCCAGCCCCTCTGCTGCCTTACCAGCAAGTGCCGCCCCGATTACGCGACAACCTCGGCTTTCCCAGGCCAGGCGTGCTGCAGCAAGCAGCGTCGACTTGCCCGCACCAGCCAGACCGACAACGGCAGCAATGCCATTGTCCCCGGTGATATAACGGACCGCATCAATCTGTTCGGGATCAAGCTGGAAGGGCCTTCGTGGATCCTGTGTCTCTATTTGACGGATTGCAGCAGCGGTGGCTTTCTCCGATATAGCGAAGCCCGAACGCTTGGACAGAGCATTCGCCGACTGCGCCATGTCATATTCGATGCGAAGAATCTCACGCGTGGTGAAAACGGCAGGCTCTGCTACCTTGCACGTTTCCGTATCGACCCGCTGCGCCTTCAATAATACGAGATCATCCGAGGCCATTAGCTGTGACCGGATATTGGCGAAATCGACGGGATCATCAACATAACGATGTAGCGCCCTGGCGATATCCTTCTCATCGAATGTGGAGCGTTCGTTAGCGAGTTGCTTTAACAAAAGCTCTGGCTCCGCCAGCAACCGGTCTGCCATTTCCTGACGACGCGCAAGGTCGCCGGGCGCAAAAAACATCTCGATCCCCTTACGCGCGAGCGCCGCCTTTTCTGGCCCGAGGTGCTTTTGCGCGATGCCGTCAAGGCCTTGCTCGGCATAGGAGCGACCGTCGAGGCGGATCTCGTGGCCAGCAAGTGCCAGATGCCGATTGGCTGTATCCGCCCAGGCAATCTTCCACGCCTTCATGGTCTCCTTGTCGCCTGCCCAAAGCCTGTAGACGATCTTGCCGTTTGGCCGATCCGGCGTAACGACGCGCAGCTGCTCACCATCCTCTCCAAGAACAGGCACCTTTTTCGGCCCGAACCCTTCTGCCGTCAGGGGCCTGAGTGCCGTCATCAGATGGATATGCGGATTGCCATCCTTATCGTGATAGACCCAGTCCGCGATCATGCCTTTTGCGGTCAAATTGTCCCGGACGAATTCCCGGACCACGGCGATATTCTCGGCACGCGTCAGCTCCTCTGGCAAAGCGATGATCAATTCACGCGCAAGCTGTGCGTCTGCCCGCTTCTCAGACGCATCAACCGCGTTCCAAAATACCTCGCTCGCTTCCGCGACGGATTTCCCCTTGATAGCTGACTTCAACCATGCCGGAATCTCATTCGGAAGCGCCAGTTCCTCGTGCACCAGTTCGGACGCGCCACCGCGATAGCTAAATGAAGTACCGACCTGTTCGTCCATCATACGAGCGCGATGGCGATAGGCCGCAGCCGAGACGATACTGCGACCCGCTCCCCTTCCAATCACCTGCGCTCTGACGAACATAATCGCCACGTCTGGTTTCCTCTTCTTTCAAGCATGTCGCGTTAGCGACGTATATTGCGCCCTCAAACCGATCGGGCCGCGGGCCAGATTCCGCTTCTCCAGAAGACAATCAGGCGAAAAATTTCGGCGGCGGCGTTCTGAAGACTTGTGCAAGGTAACTTATTTTACTACCGTGTTCGAGATAGTTAAAAGAAAAATCGAAACTTTGTTGTACCGAAAGGGAAATGCAGATGGCCGCAAAATCGTCAATTCTGGATATCGATGCCCAGATCGAGAAGCTGCGTGAACGCAGACGTGCCGCAATCGTTAAATCAGCCGAGCGCTTCGCCAAGGCGGCCACCAAGTCGGGATTAGCGGAGTTGGAAATTGCAGACGAGGACATCGATCGCATCTTCGAAGAGATCGCCGCACGATTTCAAAAAGAGAAGAAAAAGACCTCTAGCTCAACTGCTCCGGCACGTCGATCAACGGATCGTGGCACTGGAACGTCGAAGGCGATTTCAAATGACGGCTGACCGCAAACTAGAAGCCCGCGAACAATTCCTGCTTGGTGGCATCGTGGTCAAGGCAGGACTGTCGAGGGCTGACCGGGCGTTCCTGCTCGGCGGCCTGCTTGAACTGGCGCGCGTGACAATGAACTCTCCCGAATATCGGCGGCTACGCGATAATGGCGAAGAGGCATTCAAGTCCCAGGTACAGAAGGTTGAGGCCGTGCGTGACCGGGAGATGCGCGAATGGCATTGAAGGGAAAACTGAGCCCGAGCCTGTTGCTCGTCCTCGTACCGGTCGTTGTCACGGCAATCACCGTCTATATTATCGGCTGGCGGTGGGCAGGATTGGCGACCGGCATGTCGGGCAAAACAGCATATTGGTTTCTGCGCGCCGCTCCGTTACCCGCACTTCTGCTCGGACCGCTCGCCGGACTGTTGACGGTCTGGTCTTTGCCCATGCATCATCGGCGACCGTTAGCCATGATGAGCCTCCTGTGCTTTCTCGGCGTCGTTGGCTTCTATGCCTTGCGAGAATACGCGCGTCTGGCTCCATCTGTTGATCGCGGTCTTGTCAGCTGGGACACCGCACTTTCCTATCTCGATATGGTTGTCGTGGTCGGTGCGTTGTGTGGCTTCATGGCAGTCGCTGCATCGGCACGCATCGCCACTGTCGTTCCCGGACAGGTCAAGCGTGCCCGACGCGCAGCCTTCGGCGACGCCGACTGGCTATCGATGTCGGCTGCGGGGACACTCTTCCCATCTGATGGCGAGATCGTTGTCGGGGAGCGTTACCGCGTAGACAAGGAAATCGTACACGAGTTGCCCTTCGATCCAGATGATCGTGCCACTTGGGGACAAGGCGGCAAAGCACCTCTCCTCACCTATCGGCAGGATTTCGATTCCACGCATATGCTCTTCTTTGCCGGATCGGGAGGTTACAAAACCACCAGCAATGTCGTGCCGACGGCGTTACGCTATACCGGACCGCTGATCTGCCTCGACCCCTCAACCGAGGTTGCGCCAATGGTCGTAGAGCATCGCACAGCCAAGCTCGACCGGGAGGTCATGGTGCTCGATCCGACAAACCCACTCATCGGCTTCAACGTACTTGACGGGATCGAAACCTCAAGCAAACGAGAAGAAGACATCGTCGGCGTTGCCTACATGCTCCTGTCGGACACAGCACGCTTCGAAAGTTCGACCGGCTCCTACTTTCAAAGCCAGGCGCATAATCTCCTGACAGGACTGCTCGCACATGTGATGCTATCGTCAGAATATGAAGGTCGGCGAAATCTGCGCAGCCTGAGACAGATCGTTTCCGAACCTGAGCCATCGGTGCTCGCCATGCTGCGCGACATTCAGGAGAATTCGGGTTCGGCGTTCATCCGGGAAACCTTGGGGGTCTTTACCAACATGACCGAGCAGACATTCTCCGGAGTTTATTCGACCGCTTCGAAGGACACGCAATGGCTCTCGCTCGACAATTATGCAGCACTTGTCTGCGGTAATACCTTCAAACCGAGCGACATCGTCACTGGCAAGAAGGATGTGTTTCTTAACATCCCAGCGTCAATCCTGCGCTCCTATCCGGGCATAGGTCGAGTGATCATCGGGGCGCTGATCAACGCCATGATACAGGCCGACGGCCACTTCAAACGACGGGCACTCTTCATGCTCGATGAGGTCGACCTTCTCGGCTACATGCGCGTTCTGGAAGAAGCACGCGATCGGGGTCGCAAATACGGCATATCCATGATGCTGATGTACCAATCCGTTGGACAACTGGAACGACACTTCGGAAAGGACGGAGCGATCTCATGGATCGATGGCTGCGCCTTCACGTCCTATGCGGCAATCAAAGCGCTTGATACAGCGCGCAATGTCTCGGCCCAATGTGGCGAGATGACAGTCGAGGTGAAGGGAAGTTCCCGCAACATCGGCTGGGATATGAAGAACGGCGCATCGCGCAAATCAGAAAACGTCAATTTCCAACGCCGCCCCTTGATCATGCCACACGAAATCACGCAATCGATGCGGAAAGACGAGCAGATTATAATCGTGCAAGGACACAGTCCGATCCGCTGCGGCAGGGCGATCTACTTCCGACGGAAGGATATGGATGCCGCAGCAAGCGCCAATCGGTTCGTGAAGCCACATTTTTGATCTGTGATTTGCTGTGAACACAGGCGTCTTGATTACCGTCATTCCCGCTAACGATCGGAGCGACGATAACGTTCGAACGGATCTTCGGCCCCCGGTGGCGTGATCCAGTCGACAAAAAGCGTGTAGCCGAGCGCAAAGGCGACCAAGACAAGTCCCATCAGGCCGAACGCCCAGAACGGCATGCCGTGAGCAGCATCGGGATGGGCAAAAACGACGATCGACATCGGCAGCATGACCAGTGCGGCCAATACCAACATACCGGTGAACGGCCGCAACATGCACAAGAGATAAAAGGCCAAATACCACGCGCTGTAGAATATCGAACGGGCGAAAACACCGAGAATGGCAAATGGCAGCCTCGCCACAAACAGAAGGAGGCGCCAAAAAGCGTTTCTGGACGCGTCAACTGAAGCCGGATTGGTTGAGCGAGGTTTGGCAGTTACCAACTTGATCTCCTGCTATGTGCCGCAGGCAAACGTTCACCTGACTTTGCCGGCGCGATTTACTCGCTTATTTGCACGAGTCTATCTACGGCAAAAGTACATTGCAAGCGTTGGCGTTGCGTCCCTTGTGTTGTGCATGCATGGAAACAGAGCCGAGAGTTTAGCGCGGCGTCGAGGTCGCCTGAAAGCGACCTCCAGTAAAACCGGCAAATTCCAGTGGATTGACCGCGCCGCAGCAGTATCTGTCCCTATCATCGCGGCACACCGATTGTCATACTGATCAGACCTTATCCTGGGAGGATACTTTCTATGACGACAGCAACCGCGATCGCGGACAACATCGCCACCGAGCAGAGCCTGACCAAGGCTCAAGCGAAGGCCATTGTGGACAGCGTGTTCCGGCAGATCGCCGAAGCGGCGAAGACCGGCGCCGAGACGAATGTGCCAGGCTTCGGCAAATTCAAGGTGAAAGAGACGCCGGCACGCGAAGGCCGCAATCCGGCGACGGGAGAAACAATCAAGATCGCGACGTCGAAGAAGCTGACTTTTACGCCGGCGAAAGCGGTGAAGGACGCGCTCAACGGCTGAGGCCGCACAGCACGCCCGAGACGTGAAACCGCCCTCAATAGGGCGGTTCGTTCTTGAGGAAAGCCGCCTGCTCGGCCCAGAGCGCTTCGCGCTCCGCCAGCGCCTTCGCCAGTTCCTTCTCGATCCAGCGGCGCTCGTTGCGATAGACTGCGTTCCGCAGCTCGGCGCGTAGTTCCTCGATGTGCTGATCGATCGACATTGATTGTCTCCTTGATGTTTGTGAAAGACGCCGCCCGCAGTCATGGCAGGCCGGAGGGGTCAAGGAGCGCGGAACGCGACCGCCGGAGGCGGCGAGTGGGGGAGCCGATTTTGTTGGCGGGCGCGCAAGCGGTCGGCGGCAAAATTGGGGGAACCGCTCGTCCTTGAGGCATTCGGGCTGGCTTGGCACACTTGGACGGACTGAGCAGACAAAGTTTGGTTCCGTTTGGCACCCGGAAGGAGTGACAGCGGGCTCGATGCCCGCTTTCACTCCCATGTTCACACGGATCAATCAGTGCAAAATGCCGGAGCCGGCCCCGATCGCTCGAAGCCGGCTACCTGCCGCTCAGTTCGGGTTGTTCCAGAGGATCACCTTCTTTGCCGGATCCCCGCCGGGAGCTGGGGCGACGTTGCCGAAGATCACACCGATTTCGGGAGCCTCAAGCTTCACCGAGAGGTATTCCTCTCCGGTCTGGCGGGCGACGCGGTTCCATCCCGCGCCGATCTCGAAGCCGGTCCTACGATGGATGACGCGGTAGTCGGGGGCTTCGTCGCTTGACTTGCTCGCGTTCGGGACGATTGCGATCGGCGCGTTGACCCGGATGGTGGCGAAAATGCCTTCGAGGCTGCCGTCGGTCTTCTGCATCAAGGTTGCGATCGTGGTGGCCATGGTAGTGTCTCCTTCGGTTGCTCGGGACCATTCCCGATGGCGCACGAAGAGACGGCCGACTTGCTGCGGTCAGCTCGGCTGAAAATTTTGCAAAATTCTATTTCCCGTCAAGGCAAGGGAACCGAAATCGAATTTTGCAAAATTTTCGGGCGGGTCTTACCCCGTCAGGGGTTGACCGCAAAAGCAGGCGGTCGTCTATACGAGCGACATACAACGGGAATGGTTCGGGGCAATCGAGGGGAGCGAAACCATCATGCCTGCCCGATCCACCATTGAGCGGAACCGGGCACAGGCTTGCGCGTGCACCTTCGCCGCCATCCCTTCACGGTCGACGATGATTGACGTGATGACCGTCCTGCCCATTGACGGTCGTGCTGCAATTCTGGTGAAGCTGGAAATACCCGTGTCCGATATGTGGTCTTCAGCAATGTCGCCCCGGTCAACGTCCGTCCCGCCAGGCAGCATGAAGCCATCCGGAGCACAAGCCCGCGAACAGGCAACCGATAGCTGAGCGATCGGGCTGGCTTCGCCGGTGCCAGCCAAGCCGATGTGTAGGGCGGCATCGAATGCACGGGGTCATGAATCATATCTTGAAACAGAAACGGCAAGAGCGTATATACATTTCTGTGTATACAAAAGGAGGAGCGGCCATGCCCCATCTCGCCCGTGTTTTTCAGGCAGGCAATTCACAAGCCGTTCGCCTGCCGAAAGAGTTCCGCTTCAATGTCGAGCGCGTGGAGATCACGCAGGAAGGCGATGCGCTCATCCTTCGCCCACATGTCGAGACCAAGGAGGCATGGGCATCGCTGAGGGCTGCACTCACCCGCGGGGTCAGCGACGATTTCATGGCGGATGGCCGCAAACAGCCCGATCAGCAGGACCGGCCGGAGCTTGATGCGGTGTTTTCGTGATTTCCCATCTTCTCGACACCAATGCTGTAATCACCTTGATCGGTCGGCGATCAGATACTCTGGTCAGTCGTGTTCTCGGCAGCGTTCCGGGGACGATCGGCCTTTCTTCAATTGTCGTTCATGAGCTTTATTTTGGCGCTCACAAAAGTGCAAAGATCGAGCATAATCTCGAGACGTTGCGCTTACTGCTCGCCGATTTTCCAGTCCTCGATTTCGACCAGAGGGATGCGTACGTCGCTGGAGATATACGGGCGGCCCTTGCCGCCAAGGGGACGCCCATCGGTCCCTATGACGCACTTATCGCCGGTCAGGCAAAGGCGCGGGATCTCGTGGTCGTTACCAACAATACCGGCGAGTTTGCGCGCGTCGAGGGCCTGCGCGTGGAAGACTGGACGCGTTAAACAAATCGTTCCCGGACTGCGGCCTCTCCCCCCGCACTCGTGCAGGATGTGGCGATCATTTGCATCTATTGTCGCCATCCTGCATGAGTGAGATGATCTCCCGACTTGCCAGATTTGCAAGAAAACGGCGCTCATGCGCCGTCTCCTGAGAACTGCCAGACCGGGATCCCGAACCGACGGGCCTTGTCGGCAAGATTCCCGGTGATCCCGGAACCAGGAAAGACTATGACACCTGTCGGCATCACCGATAGCATGGCATCGTTGCGGCGGAACGGTGCCGCCTTGGCGTGTTTCGTCCAGTCGGGCTTGAAGGCGATCTGCGTCACCTTGCGCGCTTCTGCCCAGCAAGCGGCGATACGTTCGGCTCCCTTGGGCGAGCCACCATGCATCAAGACCAAATCTGGATATTTAGAATAGGCTTTGTCGAGAGCAGCCCAGACCTGCTCATGATTATTGTAATCCATACCGCCGCCAAAGGCGATCTTGGTGCCTGCCGGGATCAACACCTCGGTCTCGGCACGCCGGCGCGCGGAGAGGAAGTCTCTGGAGTCGATCATCGCTGCGGTCATGTTGGCGTGACTGATCTTGGAGCCGGTGCGCGGCCGCCATGCTGATCCGGTCTGCGCCTCGAATAGATCGGCTGCGAAGTCTCGCATGAACTCGAAGGCATTGCGGCGTTCGAGGAGCGTGATGCCTTCGGCGACATGCCGCTCCAACTCGACACTTTTTACCTCCGAGCCATCCTGCTCCCCCTGTTCGGTACGCTGCGCGTCCTCGTTGCGACGAAGTTCTCGCTGGATACGCTCGCCAGCGCGGTGGAAGAGGTTGGGCACCGACCAGAGCAGGTCCTCGAGATCGGGTTCGAGCCGCGTATCGCCGAGCATCTCGAACAAGGCGTCGAAGATCGCTGTCAGCGCCGAGCGAACGACCGGCTCCTCGGGCAGCGGTCGCGGGTCCGGTTCGTCTTGGAAAGGGCGGTGGCCGTAAAGCTGCATCTCGTGGATGAAGCGGCCGGTTGGCGAGGATTGTTGGTGGAGCTCAAAGGCGTCGTCGTTGGCAAGCAAGAGGTTCATGATGGTCTCCGTCGGTTTGCGCCGCGCCTCTCGCGGCCTGACGGCGATCCCTGTCCATGCGGTGGCAAGCCGGAACCGCGGCGTTCTGCGCCGCGGCCCAGCGAAGCGCCGGGCGGCGGAGGAAGGGTTTCTTGCCCCGCGAGGAATGACGGGCCGCATCGCGGTCCGTCAGGGGAAGAAACCTGCCCGACCCGCTGAAGTCCTGCCCGCCGCATGGTAAGGGTCGTCTCTCGGCAGGCCCGCAGGCGCGCGCCCATCCGGGCGGCAACCAGCATTGCACCTGCCAACCAACCCGTGCCGCTAAAATCGCGCCTCGCCTCCCCATCACGGCCCGATCACGCTGACAGAAAAGCCTGAGCATCTTCCGGGACAAGTTGCGCCCGAAGACTGGCGATCAGCCGGTCCGGCCCGAGCTGGCGCAGATCCTCGTTGAAGTCACCGAGTTGTGGGGTAAGTACCAGCGAAAGGATGCCGAGCGATTGCGCACGACGGCTCAATCCCTCGATGCCGTGCCGGCCGGCAGCGTCGGCGTCGGCGGCAATGTAGAGGCGCTCACATCCATCCGGCGGACGGAAGGCGGCGAGGTGAGCGGCAGTCAATGCCGAGACCATCGGCATTGCTGGCATCACAGCGACGAGCGACAGGATGCTTTCAAGACCTTCGCCGACGGTCGTGACGGGTACAGGGCCAAAGACAGGAAAGCGGAAACGCACGGCATTGCCGAGCAGACCTCCAAGAGCGCGCCGGGGCGTATCCACCTGTGCCTTCCCAATGCTGCTCGGATCCAGTCCGGAGCGCTCGAGATAGGTGCGATGCACGCCGGTGATGGTTCCGAAGCGATCGGTCACGGCAGCGATCAACGCCGGATAGCTGCTGGTTCTGCCGGTCGCGAGATCGCGATAGTAGCACGATGGATGAAATCTGAGCGCGGGATGCTGTGCCGCCTGCATGATGCCGCGCTGGCGCAGATAGCTTTCAGCCAGCGTGCCGGCAATCGGCTGCGTCATGCGGAACAGGCGTTGGGCCCGTTCATTTGCAGGTCTGTTGATCGGAGGATCGGCAGAAGCGCCGGCCCTTTGGGACAACACGCGACTGGGACGGGGCTCGTTCAGAAATCGCCGCGCCTCCTCGGCCACATCGCGGAAATCGACCAGTCCGCAGGTTTCCCGCACGAGATCGAGCAGGTCACCATAGTGAGCCGTCGCCGCATCCGCCCACTTGCCCTTGCGTGGACCGGAGAGATGGACATAGAGCGATTTTCCTTTGCTGTTGGCGACATCGCCAGCGATCCAGTAATTGCCGGCCCTTCGGCCGGCGGAGAGATAATGACGGCAGACCGCCTCGGCATCCTGTGCGAGACGGTCCGCAAGATCGGACGCGGACAACATTTTGGTTATCCCCGGCCAGCGACGTCGATGATGCGATGCTGTTCGATGAGACGAGCGAGGATTGCCGGCCCCTCCTCCGAGGTCGGAATGAAGAACCTGACCTTCCAGGCGATCATCTCGGAGAACAGGCCGAAGGACCGGAGCCTGTCACGCATGCCGTCGGTGAAACCGTTGAGCTCAACGCGATAGTCGTTCATCACCCGGACACGCCTGAGCGTCATGTTGCCGGCAAGTGCGACCACCGAGGAGCCTGCGAGCAGCGACTGCCAGACATCAGCGTCGATGACGACCTCCGTCTTGTCGAGCCCGAAGTTGCGGCAAAGCCGCGTTAATCCATCCGGCGAGACCAGACGTCCGACGATACGCTCGCCCTCGTCGGTCTGCAGGCGATAGACCCGGCAATAGTCCTGCGGCAGCAATTTCCAGATAGGCAGCAGGAGGCCCGAAACCACGTGCATGGTCGACACCGAGAATTCGGCAAGGTTGGCGACTTCCGTCTCCCATGCGGCCGAAAAGTCTTGTTCGCCCGCCGCTTCCCAGTTCGTTTCTTCCAGCTGGCGCATTTCGAAGCGGATCTCGGCCATTGGCCGGATCAGTGCGACGCGCGGTTGGATCGAACCGTCGTCGAGCATAACCGAGCGGGTCGGAACCTGCACCGCCGGGCGGCCGGACTTGCCGTTGATCATCAGCACAGCGTGCGGATCGCGGGCGGCGAGGCTCAAAGCATCGGCGAGCAACATCGGCCTGTTACGATCCATGCGCTCGATGGTCAATAGATGCGACTGCGCCCCAGTGACCGGATGGGTGTAGATCAGCTGCCGGTTCTTCACCGTCATTCGGTCCGCGGTCAGGGTCTCCAGCCCCTTGTCATAGACACCGGTGGCGATCGCGCCCTCGATGCGCGCGGCCAGCAATTGCTCGAACGCGTCGAACAGGAGATTCTGCATGGCGATGGTGAGCGCAAGCATTCGGTTCAGAAACGTATGGATCGGTGGCAATTCGTCCTTGAGGCCACCCTCTTGCGCGGTCAGCGACAGACCGGTGATCGCCTCGAATTTTTCCAGCGAACAGCCGTCGATGCCACCGGCATGAACCAACTTGTAAAACTGCCTGAGCGCATCGCGGGCATATTGGGATTCGAGATTGTCTTCGCTGCGGAACATGCCCTGACCGCCGGTCTGGCGCTGCCCGCGCGTGATCGCGCCGAGCGTATCGAGGCGCCTGGCGATCGTCGACAAAAACCTTCGTTCGGCCTTCACATTGGTGGCAACCATGCGGAAGCGCGGCTGCTGCGCCTGGTTGGTGCGATGGCTGCGGCCGAGCCCCTGGATTGCCACGTCCGCGCGCCAACCGGCTTCGAGGAGATTGTGGAGACGCAGACGTTGGTTCTTCACGCCGAGATCGGCATGGTAGGATCGTCCAGTACCGCCCGCTTCAGAGAAGATCAGGATCGGCTTCTCATCGTCCATGAAGGCGCGAGTCTCGTCGATATTGGCGCTGCCCGGTCGGCTTTCGACGGCGAAGCGGTCGATCGTGTCGCCATCCTCGCGCCGGATGATGCGGCGCGTGCGGCCTGTGATTTCGGCGACCTGGCTGCTGCCGAATTTCTGGACGATCTGGTCGAGCGCCGTTGGAATGGCGGGTATGCTGCCGAGCCGTTCAAGCAACATATCACGGCTGGCGACGGCGTCGCGGCGATCCCCAAAAGCGTAGAGCGTATCGCCGGGGCCGTCCCAGTAGACAATCGCGAAGCAGACAGGCCGAACAGCCTCAGAGCGGAAATTCAGAAAGACCGGAGCTGCGGCTGGTTGGCAAAAATCGAGTACAGGAATGGTCATGTTGCTCTCCTGAAACGGAAATGCCCGGCAATTACCGGGCAGAGGGGTCGTGGATGCGGCTAGTCGGCCGTTCAGGCCGGAACGCGCTGACGACAACCCGAGTCGAAATGCGCTTTCTCCCATCTCGACCGGGCCACGCCTTCACCAACCCAACTCCCCTCTTTTCCCGTGTTCTACTGCCTGTCCCTTGCGGCCGCAGCGATTTCGGCATTTTAGTCCTGACACGAAGGTTGCAAACGTAATCCCACTCCTTACTGACTAGTTTTCGTTAGTAAAATACCTATTGGCGGTATAAGCTCGATGCTGGAGAAGGAGAACATGGATGCGAGAGTTCGCAATCGGCAATCGCTTGATCGAAGAAGCTGACCCTGAACTGCAGGAAGTTCTCGCTCAGGCCTACGAACAGCGGCTGCGTCCAATGTGCTTGTGCAAGGACCCTTCCTCACCGATGTACATCGCCCGCGTCGAGGACCAGTATCTTGTCAAGCGGATGCCTCTATCGGGGCGCAGGCATGATCCGATCTGCCCATCCTACGAACCTCCCTACGAGCTTTCCGGCCTTGGCCCGTTGATCGGCAATGCGATCCAGATCGACGCCAGCGGTCGAGCTGAACTGAAGCTGGACTTCTCGCTGACGAAGCGCAGTCCGCGGGCTGCACCCACGACGCCGACGGAAGCGTCCGAATCGGGTATCCGCAGCGAGCCGCGGAAACTGTCGTTGAAGGCGATGCTCCACTATCTCTGGGAAGCGGGCGAGTTGACCGAGTGGCGCTCTGCCTGGGTTGGCCGGCGTGGCTGGGGTCGGGTCCGTGCGAGCCTTGTCAACGCCGCTTCACAGATGTCGGCGAGGGGCGGTTCCCTGAGTGATATGCTCTACGTGCCGGAGGTCTTTCAGCCGGAGGACAAGGATGGCATTACCGCCCGGCGAGCAGCTGCACTCAAGCGGGTACAGACGATCGGGTCGGGGCCACGGAAATTGATGATGATCGTAGCCGAGGTGAAGGAGTTTTCCCCGGCCCGCGAAGGGCAGAAAATCGTTGCGCGGCACATGCCCTTCCCCTTAATAATTGAGGACGGAGCGTGGCGGCGGCTTGCCGCCCGCTATGAGATCGAGCTCGAACTGTGGCGCTCCAACGAGGCGTTCCACCTGATCGTCATTGCCACGTTCGGTATTTCAGTCGCGGGCATCGCCTCTGTGGAAGAGGTCGCGCTGATGGTGGTCAACGATCATTGGCTCCCGTTCGAGAACTTTCACGAGCTCAGGCTGCTGGAGCAACTCAGCCACCTGAAGCGAAAGATCGTCAAGGGGCTGCGTTTTAACCTGCCGCGGGATGCGCCAATCGTGTCGGTCACGATGCCGGAACAGAAGCCGGCACCGGTCGCGATCTTCATCGTCCCTCCAGGCGCCGATGACGCGTATGAGCAGGCACTTGCCGACATGATCGAGACACGACCTGAGATCACTCCGTGGGTCTGGCGCGTGGCGGAAGGCGAAATTCCCCGGCTCCCCTGATCCGGTAATCCGAGCCTCAACCATTGACAGGATGCGGCGAATAAGAGCACCTGCTACCGGAAAATCCATCCGCCACCGTCAGCCGAACCATTATGAAGCCTGAGAAAAAGCCATTTATCGTCGAGTTCAAGAACCGGCGTCGTCAGTCTACCCAACAAAACTCAATCTGGGGCGCCATTGACCTGAAAGCGGCAAGCAATCAGGTCGCTGCCAATGAAATGGCCAGCATGATTGATGCGAGCACGGACGAGCCGCCATCCGACGCCGGCACAATCGGTATCACCCAGCCGTTCACATAGAAACAGCGCTTCGTCTTGAGGCGGGCGATATAGCGACTTGCTCCCTGCAAGAGCCCATCCGATTGAACCGGATGCGTGAGTAGTCAATCATGCCGTCGCTCTCGGATAGCTCGAGCGGGCCAGACGCCACCAGTTGCTCGATATGAGAGCGTAGTGTCTTGACGACACCATCGAAGCGATAATGCCGATCCAGCGCAACCTTCAGGCGGCCCGACTGCAGGGGTGAGAGTTCTTCTGTGCTGAACATCGAACGTTCCTCGGTGGAAGAAAATTCATTCGACATTTCGGTCCTCCAGAGCGGCAAAAGCCCGGCACACGATGGCCGGGCGATGAAAGGGATGGATGCGGATTAGTGTTGGGTTGTCGTGATCAGGCGGCACTTTCGAGCAGTTTCTTCGCCTTGCCTTCGAGTTCGAGCCGGGCATCCTGATGCGACTTTCCCCGCGCCAGTGCGGTAATGCCCTGCACAAAGTCAAAAATGCTCTCCGGCGGCCTGCCCTCTTCGGATAAAACCGTTTCGATGATCTTGCCGGTTTCAGCCTTGGAGAAACCCCGGCGGCGCAGGAAGGTCTGCCGGTCCTCATCATTGCGGGCGACGACGCGTTCACGGGCGGCGCGAATGCCGGCGATGAAGGGGGCAGGGGAGGAACTTGCGAAGGTCGTCAGCGCTGGAGCGGCCTCGTGCGCGAAACGCTGCGCAGCGAATTTCGAGTGGCGGATGGTAATTTCCTCGAAATTTTCGACGCCCCACAAATTCCTGTTGGCACATACTGCCCGCAGGTAAAAGCTCGCAATCCCAAGGGTTTTGCTGCCAACTTCGCTATTCCAGCAATAAAAGCCACGAAAATAAAGATCGGGTTCGCCGTTCGACAGGCGTCCGGCTTCGATGGGGCGCGTATCATCCACCAAAAACAGGAAGACGTCCCTGTCCGACGCGTAAAGCGTGGTCGTGTCCCTGGTCACATCCACGAAAGGATTGTGCGTCATGGTTTCCCAATCCAAGGTTCCAGGCACCTTCCACATGGTATCGCCAGTGCCATTGCCCGCGATCTTCATCACGGCGGCGACAAGCTCATGATCCCATATGCGTCCATATTCAGGACCGGTCACCGCCCGCAGCTCGAGACGGCCGTCGTCCATCTCCAGAGTTTTCACCATTTCGGCCTTGTGGCTGAGGAGTCCATGTTGAAGGTTGATGGCGGCGAGTGGCGCGGGAAGCTGGCGCATATAACTCGCAGGTGCGCCAACCAGGCTGCAAAGCTGCCCGTAGCTCCAGTGCGTTGGTGCCAGCGGTTCACGCCCCCCGGGTACGATCAGGGACATGCGCTCGGCATTGTCGCGCGTCGCCTCGACACGAATGTCGGCGGTCTCGATGGTGCGAACCCGGGCACGCTCGGTTCGGGTGCTGACGGCGTGATGAAGATCAAACAGCGACAGATAGCGCTCATCGTCCGGGCGCGAGAACCATTCGGACGACACCCGCCCTATGCGTTCGCCGCGGGAAATATCGACTTTGAACCCGGTCGATGCCGGGCGCTGGGTCTGGAGCGGGCTGGAAATCATAGTGTTCATGCTGAAGTCTCCTGAAAAGAATGAAAGAGCCCAGCTGATCGCTTCTGCGGTCAGCCGGGCTGGTGACGGAAGAGTGGGTGACATCGCCGTCAGCCTGGCTCCACAATGCAGGCAATCCCGGAAACCTTCTCTCCGGCCCGACGGCACCCCCGCTGTGCAAACAACCCTTCTTCCCTCTTCCGACTTCGCAATAATCGCTTCCAGAAAGACCATTAAAGGTCTATATTCTGGTCAAAAGGAGTTCACAGCTATGAAACTGTCGGAACAGGTCAAACCCATCAGTTACCTCAAGGCGCATGCACCGGAGGTCATTCGCCAGCTTGCCAACGACCGGCAGCCGGTGGTAATCACATTGCATGGCGAGGCGAAAGCCGTGCTTCAGGACGTCACGCAATATGAAGAAACGCAGGAAACGCTGGCGCTTTTGAAGGTGCTGGCGCTGACGAACAAACAGGTGGAGGACGGGAAGGTCCTCCCTGCGAAAGAAACCTTCGCACGCCTTCGTGCACGCCTGTCGAAGCCTAGCGCCTGATGCCGTATCAGGTTCTGTTTACCGAGGATGCAGAACGGGATCTTGAAGACCTCTACCGCTTCCTCGCCAGCCGGGATGGCATCGAGACTGCCGAACGGATTCTCGGCGAAATCGAGTATGCCTGTCTGGGGCTCGAGGATTTGCCAGCCAAGGGAAATGTTCCGAAGGAATTGACCGGTCTCGGCATCACCGACTATCGGGAGCTGCATCACAAGCCCTGGCGGATGATCTATCGCATCATCGGAGAGAATGTGATCGTCTATTGCGTCGCGGATGGTCGGCGTGACATGCAGTCCTTTCTCGAACGGCGGCTGCTGCGCTGAGTGCGTAGAGCCGCCGATGCGCTTGTTTCACCAGTCATAACGGGCAGATCGCCGACCTGCTCTGCTTCCCAATCGAGCAGGAGAGGGCTGAAGCCTTTTTGGCGCGTTCATAGATGTTCATGACGGACATGCTTGTGTCCAATGTCCAAAAACTGAAAGAGCCCGGCGTATTGACCGGGCCCGGGATTCTATGTTGGGATGATCCGGACGCGGCTATTCAGCGGTTTCCAGTTGTTCACCATCGTCAGAGGGATTGATGGAAGCCTCTTCCGCATCCTCGCCTTTGGTCAAGTAAGCCGGCAAATCGGCATCAGCAGTTTTGGAGGTATTGTCATCGACACCATCTTCCGTCACCTCAGCACCGATCTCGGCGACCACAGTGGTTTCGGCAAACGGAAGCCGCAAAACTTCAGGGAGCCATCCGCTGCCTTCCAGCAATCGGGCAGCCTCGCGCGCCATGTCGGGCTTTTTCAGGTGATCAATGAGTTGGGACGACTGCTCACCCTTCGCCTCGCGAACCGCCTGCAGGATATGCGCCTTGGTCACGCGCCCGAGATAGTTGTCGACGGTCGGTGTCCAGCCCGCCTCCACCATGTCAAATCCGAGCGAGATCGCGAGCTGCCGGGCATGGACATTTTCCGTGACCCGCCTGTTCCACGCCTGGACCGTGGTGTTGACCGACAACGAGACGCAATGGGCAAACAACGCCATGCGGCTCGGTTCATCGAGCTTGATCAGATAATCCCAGACCTCGTCAGCATTCGCAGGGAGATCATAACCCCACGATTCCTGCCGCTGTTCAATCTCCTTCACCCACACCGTATCGCCCAGTCCCTGGGTCTGGCCGAAGGTGGTATGCTGTAGCGTGACCTCCAGACACGAGTCTGCCCCGTATCTGTAGAAGATCTTGAGGACCGCAACATGGAGAGCCGCGATGAAGGCCACCACCGGGTCGTTCGCCAGCGCATTGCGAAGGGCGACAGTGCGGGCGGCTGTCAGATCTTCGACAACACGATCGGAAAGCGCGCGCAGCTTACCATCATCGTCCTCCGGCTCCTCGACGCTCGCAGGCCTGCCGTTAATCGAAACTCCACCATTCGCCGAGGCTGCAACGGTATCATTTCCGCCATGACCATCGTCGGCTTCCGCCTCGGCAATGGGCTCATCTTCCGGTCGAACGAAACCGCGTTCGATCTTCAGTTCCCCATTGACGGCAAGTGAGATGAAAACGCCGCCGCGGGAGACCTCTTCCGGATCGAAGACATAGGGCCGGTCGTTCAACACATCGAGTTCGTTGCCGAGTTCCTCAAGCCGGGCCTCGGTTTCCTCGGAATAGTCTTCCGCATCGGCATATTCGGCGTCGAGCTTGTCGTATTCCGCCTTCAGGGTGTCGTGGTGGGCCAGCTCTTCCTCAGAGTATTGCGCCTGTTTACCGTAGAACCGGCGAAGAGCGGAGGTATGGCCATAAGAGAAGTCCAACGCCGCTTCGACCCATTTCCAACCTTCTTCAGCCTTGAGCACTTCCGCGTCGGCGGTCAGCTTTTCGATCACGAGCTGTTCGAGCAGCGCCGGATCCTGCAGCCATCCACCATTGTCCGGTTCGAACAGGTCACGCATGACCACGCCCCCAGCAGCCTCGTAAACATCGGTGCCAACATAGATGGCGCGGCGATCGGTGGCCCTGATCGCGGTTTCGGTCAGCATGCGACGAATATAATTGGCATCCTGACTATAGGTCCGCGAAACCGTATCCCAAACCTGTTCCTGGCGAGCGTGATCATTGGTGATCGAGAATGCCATAACCTGCCCGAGCTTCATCTCGTCATTCGCGTAAAGTTCCAGAAGACGTGGCGAGACCGATGCGAGGCGCAAGCGCTGCTTCACCGTCGCCACCGACATGTGGAGGCGAGCAGCGATCTCCTCCTCATCGAGCTCCTGTTCGCGCAGCGTCATGATCGCCCGGAACTCGTCCAGCGGATGAAGGTCGACGCGCCTGATGTTTTCGGCAAGCGAATCCTCGACTTCAGGGTTTTCGCCCTTGCTGACGATGCATGGAACTGCGGCCGTTTTCGACAGCTTTTTCTGACTGACCAGGAGTTCGAGTGCGCGATAGCGACGACCGCCGGCAGGGATGCGGTAAATTCCGGTCTCGTTACCGTCGGCATCGATCTCGGCGCGGACGTTGAGGCTGGTCAGCAGCCCGCGATGGGCGATGTCTTCGGCAAGCTCCTCGATCGAGACGCCCGCCCTAGTCTTGCGGACGTTCTGCTGGCTCAAGACGAGCTTGTCGAACGGGATGTCACGTCCGGCATTGAGCGTGATTTTCTGGATGGCCTGTGCCATATCTTTTCTCCGTGACGGATTGGCCGGAGCCTTTCTCCGACAACCACAA
The DNA here is from genome assembly GCA_014138095.1 of Ochrobactrum sp. RH2CCR150. Lineage (GTDB taxonomy): Bacteria > Pseudomonadota > Alphaproteobacteria > Rhizobiales > Rhizobiaceae > Brucella > Brucella gambitense. The sequence continues at coordinate 47,634 of JACGXE010000011.1, read as the reverse complement.
TCCACCACGAACTCCCCTTCCCCCCTCTCCCTCTTTGCTGGCCGCCACCCTCACCGCCTCCTGCCGGCATCCTGTTTGCCGACGCTATTCGCGATACTCTGCAGCGCTGAGCAAGATGGTAAGTGATCACACATGACGCCGTGATCTAGAATTTCGCGTCAGACACAGCTAAATCGCGGAAGTAAATCTCGCTCACCCGGAACCGCCCATCGACCCGTTTGCATTGAACGATGATGTCGATCGCGATTGTCAGCATTTCACGAATGTCATGTCGCTCAAGGTCGCTTCCGCCATCCGATTCCTTCACCAGCAATGTGAGTTGCTCGAAGGCCAGACGCGCTGAATCCGCGTGGACCGTGGTGATCGAACCGGGATGTCCGGAATTCACATTACGGATGTAGTAAAAGGCTGTGCCGTCGCGCAACTCCTGTAACAAAATCCGGTCGGGGCGCATACGAAGACAGGATTCCAAGAGATCCTTTGCGCCGATCCTCGCCATTCCCTGGCCACCCTTTGAATAGAAAAGCCGAACATGATTTGGCTGCGGGATTACCAGTTCGGGTGTATCTTCGATAGAAATGATACGCTCACTGTCAGGAATGTGCCTGATCAGCGCTTTGGATAGCGTTGTCTTTCCCGAACCGGTTGCACCTGAGATGATGATGTTCTTCCGGGCCAGCACCGCTTCGCTCAAAAACCGTTTCACTGCGCCGGTCCGATAGAGTTCTATCAATCGTTGGTCGAATTGCCCGTGGTTTTCTTCCACATGCCGAACATCGGCAAACAGCCCCCCATCGTCGAGATCGTCAAGGCTGAGCGACACCGACGACGGTTTGCGGATGGTGAGGCTCACCGTTTCCTTTATCGTCGCTGGCGGGATCACGATCTGGATACGTTCAGCGTCGGGCAAGGTTGCCGACAAGATTGGATTGGTTTCATTGATTGACTGATTGGAAAAACTCGCCACCGCCCGCGCAAGGCGCATCAGCCGGTCATAGGTGAGTTCCGGTATGCTATGTGTCTGCCATCCGCCCGATCCTTCTGTCATGACTTGTCCCGGCCTGTTGACGATAACTTCATAGAGTGACTGATCACGCAGAAACGGTGACAGCGGCAACAACAGTTCGCGCACGACGCCGGAATCTACGGCTTCGATCATCGTCTTACCTATTTCGTCACAATTTTGGAATCCGGCCTGAAGTCGCCGAGAACAGCACGGTCGTAAATCCGGTTGCGCGGCTCGGTCACGCGCAGCCCGTACACGCTGGAAAAATCGAGATCCCGTGCCACGAAGATCGAAACGAGCCCTCCCTGGTGTTTTATCAGGGTTGGCGGGATGTTGATCGACTGTTCGACGGCAATCGCCGCAGCCTGCTGACCGGCACTGGTGGTGTTCTGCGCATCGACGTCACTATCCCGCAGTCGGCTGTTTGCATAGGATGTCAAGTCGCCAACAATCGACAACAGAATAGCGCTGCCAAAACGTTCCCACCAGTGTGTGTCCACATGACCATCCATACCGGCGCGACCGAGGGCATCGGTTGCAGGCGACGCCAGTGTAATGATCACACCTTTCGGTGTCTTCGCACGGTTCCAAAGGACGAACAGGCGTTTCTGACCACGGCGAAGTCCGCCGCGATATTCACCGACGACCTGTGTGCCCTTTTCCATCAGCACAACCCGACCGTTGTCGGACAGAACATCGCGGTTGATGACACAGCTCGTAAAACCGGGTTGATCAGAAGAATGTGCCGTTTCCAGCACGCATGGAATAGACGTTCCCATCGCAACGATAAAATCCCGATTGCCAAGCGTGCCGGCACGCGAGCCCTGCAACCGCGTTGGCGTCAGCATGCGATTGAAGCGCTGATCTTCGTTCTCGCGCTCGCCGTCAAAACCGCCCGTGGTGTTCCCCAACGGGACATAATTTGCATCGGGATCGGCGCCGGCACCACCCTGTTGTCGCCTGGTGGACTGCGTTTTCTCGGCTCCATAGGCCATCACGGGCGCGCGCCGCGCGGCATCGAGCAGTTTGTCGTCGTCAGCAGGTTTCTCTTCTGTCAGAACCGGGGTCGGAAGCTGGAGTTTATCCGGCGCCACCACGGGCTGGACCGGCTCTTTCGCAGGCTCGAAATCCGACGTCTGGCGGATGACAACCCGCTCCGGCTCTGACGTCTCGGAAGGCTTGTTGTTCCCTCGCATCGACCAGAGCGCAAAGGAGACAAATGCGACGATGGCAAGTGCGACCGCGCCGCGCTTCAGGTTTGGGTTGTTGTCGATCCGCCGACCGGTCGATGTTTCTGCACGTTCGCCGGGGATCTGCGTGGCTTCTTCGTCCGCCATGATACCTCCTATTGCGCCGAAACTGGCTGCGTTTTCACCACGCGTTCGACGGACGGCGATGTCGTGTTTGTCTCGGGATTGATGCCGACGCGATCGTAAGCCTCGTTGAAGATGCACAGCACATCCCCGCCCCTGCGCAGGATGAACTTGCGGCTTATTGCGTGAACGAGAACGAGATTGCCGTCGACGGATTTTGGAACCAGGCTTTCTGTACCGTCGGAATTTTCCATATAGATCGATGGCATTTCCTGATTGCCGACAAAGGCGAAGGTTGTGACCTTGCCGTTGTCATAGATGGCCTGCGGTTCAAGCGACTGTGCGCCTTGGGCGGAATAATGCCAATTCCGCGGCCCATACGCCTCGTGAAGGGACAAAACCCGATCAGCTTCACCTGCCTGGACAGCCCGGGCACGTAGAGCCGCGTCTTCCTTGCGCCGCTCAGCTTCGTCTGCCGGATAACTGTATTTCAGATAGAAATAAGTGTTCTGCCCGGCCTCAACGCTTCCATCGCGAACCGTCAGTTCCATCTGATAACTGCGCGTCGAGCCGTCCCGCCTCGTCGTCACCACCGAAATATTGGTGACAGGCTGGTTCTCCCGCGGCTTGAGGAAGAGAATGTTGCCAGCTGGCGCCACTTCCCAGGCCACACTGTTGCCAAGCGCCACATGAGCGATCTCCTCATCTACAGCAAACTCGACCTGCACAGATGAGCGCAGCGTACCGACGACTCGCGTGATGTTGTAAGGCTGGTAATCGATAAAGCGGACACGGCTATCCTGAGACGCACCCCGCGGTATCTCCAGAGCCGCAGCGGTCGTGGAAAAGCCAGCGACCAGGAAGAAAACAGGCAAAAATTTCTTTCTCAATTGATAGCCTCCGGATCGGCACGATATTCGCTGACGGCGAAACCCAGGGGATTGACCAATCGGTCGGTGGAGGACATCGGTGCATTGGCGTAAGCGAAAGTGAGCGTCGCGACCCAATGCGTAGTGCGCACTTCATCGCCGCGCGTAACGGTTCGCATGTACCGGACAGATGCGACGGTTTTGTTGATCAGCGAGATCGAAACAATATTGATCCGCGCGGTGGCGCCCCGACCATAGATATTTTGCGGCGAATCTGGATTGCTTCCACGATAGCTTGCCGCGAAGCGCGTTTGTTCAGACTGGGTCGACAAAAGCGCAACCGTCCGGAAATTCTCCTCTCCTTCACTCCAGACATAGCCTTCACGGGCGCGAACATATCTTGCAGCAAAATATTTCGTGACGGCCTCATCATAGGTGCCGGCTGTCGACGTTAGGGCTGAAACGACGTCAACGATCCCCGTCGAATTGTCGACCCGTACGACAAATGGTTCCACCGTCTTCAACGGCGTGAGGCCAGCAATGGCGACAACGGAGACAACAGCAATGATACTGGCCGAGATCGCGACAAACCAGGCAATGCGATTTGAGCGTTCAACCTGGATCAGCCGATCCTGATCGAAGCGGCGCGCCTTTTCAAAATAATCCTTGAGGCTATCAGAATTTACCATCTCAACTGCCCTCGCAGGGGCGCTTGGACCCCTCGATATCAAAGTGTGCAAAGGCAGCCGACATGACCGGAACAGGTTCCTCTGCGAAAGGAACCGCGCTACTTGACGGGTTCGCGATGCTCTCGTTTGCCGATTTCTGCAGTTTCGCATCGCCTTCCCATTGCCACATAGAGCGGTTCAATGGACGTCGGGCATGACCATCGCATTTGGGCAGCGGATGAGAGAGTGACGCGCAGCCGGAAAGACTTGCGGTCAGTAAAAGTGGCAAAAGAATGCGGATCATCTGCGATTACCTGTCCAATTTCATACGTGTAGAACGGTCACTTCACTCGGTTGAGCCGACGACGAACCGACCGGATTGTGTGCGAGGTCGCCCAGGCGAGTGTGCCTTCATGCGCATCGCGCGCAGCACCATAGCCGTAGGTCAGAGATGCGCCGCCGGCGGCAAGTGCCGAGGCAATGCCGGGTAGCTGGTAAAAGACATAGAGAGCAGCGATGCAGATGGCGCAAAGAGCGATCGGTCGCATCAGCACATCGCTGTAACCCTCAATCGCCGTGAAGGTCGTATCAATGCAGGTGATCAGCAGGGAGCCGATGGCGACGACCAGCACCTGCAAGATGACAAAGTTCGCGAGCTGGCCGATCCAGGATTCGGTAAACCGCCGTGTAGATTGGAACATGGCAAGCGCGATGAAAATCGGCCCGATTGCAAGAGTGATGGCAAGCGCGAGGCGCGCATAGAGCGAGACGATGTAACCGATTGCTGCAACGAGGAAGCTCGCCCCAATCACCATCATGCCACCAACGCCGGTCACGATATCAACCGGCCAGGAAGCACGAGACCAGATCTCGTAGGCGCATTTCTGGCCCTTATCGAGCAAGCTGTCGAAGGTGGAGGCACTCGGTGTCGCTCCGGTGTTCAGTGCCTGAGCAATCTCCTTCGGCAGCGTTTCGAAGAAGATGTTGGTGACATAGGTCTGATAGTCGCTGGAGTTTCTGACCAGCATGACAATGATAGCAAGCTTGATTGCCCGGAAGGCAAATTCGAGGATCGGCTCTTGCACCGAGCCACGCAGCACGAGATAGCCGTAAAGGACGATGTAAAGGGTCAAAGCTGCGGCCAAAGGGCCGCTGACCCAGCTGGCAATATTGGACGTTCCAGTGGAAACGAAGTTTTCGAGCGGGGTCTTGAACTGCCCGTCAACGAAGCTGAACACCTCATACATGGTCTAGCCCCCAAGCGACTTGCGCATACGTTCGAGCCGAAGCTTGCCATCAGCGGCCTCTGCATTGCGACAGTTCGCCGTGTCGGAGAGTTCGCCCGGATTGTTACGACATTCGCTGATCATTTTCGCGAGCAAGACTTCGTCAGCCACCAGTTCATCAACCGTGTAGATCTTTTCCTGAGGAGCGCAGGCCGCAAGCAGTAGCGTCGCCGTACCGAAACCGATCCATCTCATTTGAGTGCAGCTCCCATCGTGTCCATGCGCTGGCGCCAGTCTTCGGCCTTGCGTTGTTCATCGACCTGGATTTCAGCCTGCTGAACCATCTTCAGACCTTGCATGCGAAGAACATCATTTTGAAGGAAAGCGCTTTCCGCTTGCAGACGCGCCTGCAGATCGGCGATTTCCTTGGCGTCGGCTGCACTCGAAATCTGCTGACGCAGTTCATCAATCCCATCGATGCGCTTGGTGGCCGCGTCATAGATCTGCTGACCGAGACTTAATTGCCCGGCGTTCCTGTTCTGGGTGCGCGAAAGTTCCTGCGCGTAGAAATCATTCGCATCCGTGCGATAGGTGGAATTATTCTTCAGGAATTTGGAAGCTGCGCTCGCGATAGTTCCAGTTCCTGACCCCTTGAACAGACTTTCGATGGCATTAAAGTCCTGCGGAAGCGCCTTACGGATTGAAGAATCGTTCAGCAAACTGGCGACATCGGCCATGTTGGTGATCTTGTTCAACGAACCATAGAGCTGCTGTGCCTGTTCGATCTGCTGGTTCAGCGCATCAAGCTGCGACTTGAGCTGGACGATGCTCTCGATCTGCTTGGCGATCGCCGATTGATCGATAACGGGAATACCCTGGGCATCGGCAAAACTGACCGACGCCAGCAGCGCGGCCGTCGTGAGGAATAATGTCTTTTTGCCATTGCGGATCATGATGTCCTCCTTCTTTGCTGGAACACGGTCAACCAGTCCTCGCGCCCATCGCCAAGCTCGGTGCGGATGGCGTCTGCCAGTTCCACATTCGCGGTGCGGCCCGACAGGATCGCAAGTTCGTCGTCGAAACCGTTGAGGTTGAGTTCAGCAACCACGCTGTTGTGGCCCTGCTTGACGATGAAACGGCGATCTTCAACAGAGAGTTCTCGCGAAATCAGTTCAAACTCACCTTGGGTCAGCTTGAAGCCATCGACATAATCAGCATGGTCGCCACGGGGATTGGGCAGAAAAATCTGCGTCGGGCATTGCTCGATGATTGTATGGGCGATCGGTGAGACGATGGCATCGCGCGGGCTCTGGCTCGCAAAGAGCATCAGACCGTTCTGCTTGCGGATGGTCTTCAGCTTATTCTGGGCAAGGTCGCGGAAACCCTCATCCTGCAGCGCCTTCCAGAACTCATCAATGACGATGATAATGCGACGGCCATCAATCAACTGCTCAACGCGATAAAACAGATAGGCCATCAGCGGCGTGCGGATTTCCTCGTTATCGAGGAAATCGGTCATGTCGTAGCCGATGAACTTCGCACCAATCCCTATATCATCAAGCTCATTGTCGAAGACCCAGCCAAGCGGCCCGCCCCTCTCCCACCGCCTGAGCCGCGAGGCAATGCCTTCTGGATCGGTATTGTTTAAGAATGTGCGCAACGCGCCTATGGACCTGCGCTCGGCCGGAAGGTCAGCGAGGCCGTCGACAGCGGACGCGATGTCGCGCAATTCGGTGACAGTCAGCTCTCGCGTCCCCGCTCCGACCAGCTTGCCGATCCAGTTCGCAAGAAAGATCCTGTTCTCTGCGGTCAATTCGAGCGCTTTTAACGGCGCGCAACCGGTTGAGACGCCATTTTGGAGCGGCAAATAGGTTCCACCCGTGGCACGAACGAAGAGATCGGCACCCCTGTCCTTATCGAAGAACACCATATGCGGGTCATGTTTTTCGAGCTGCGAGAGCATAAAATTGAGGAGCACCGTCTTGCCAGTGCCTGATGGTCCGCAAACGAAGGTGTTGCCGAGATCGCTGTGATGGAAATTAAAATAAAATGGCGAGCCGGAAGCCGTCTTTAGCATCGCAACCGCTGCCCCCCATTCATTTCCGTCCTTCTGGCCGGTCGGATAAGAATGAAAGGGGGACAATGCTGCAAAGTTGCGCGATGTTATGGCGCCCGAGCGAGCGCGATAACGCAGATTACCCGGCAACTGCGCCCACCAGGCTGCCTCAAGGCCAATATCCTCGCGGGCAACAACCGCCCCGCCACTGGTAAGATGCGCGCGCGCATTGGCCATATAGTCAGTGAGTTCCTTCACGCTCGCAGCGAAGACTGAAAGGCCGAGATGATGTTCCCCCAGCACAAAGCGGTTGGATTCAAGGTCATCCATGGCATCGCTGAGTTCCTCAATCTGCGACGCCGCCTTGTCAGCTGCACTCACCATTTGGTTTTGCTTTCGACCCATGATCGTGCGGGCATCTGCCTTGGACGTAAAGGCGAAGGACTGCGTAAGAATAAGTTCAAATGGCGCGGTCAAAATGCTGTCGAGCATGCCTGCGCGTGTCGTTGCTGGATATTCCTTGAAACCGAACATGCCCGCATAGCGGGTTTCTGCTTCTTGACGGATTTCGACTGTCTCCCGGCCAAAAATCGCCCGGTCCGAATAGATTGCCGAAGAGATCGGACCTTCCGTCAAAGGCACTGGTTCTCGCCGCCCACCGACAAGCTGGTGAAGAAACTCGCTCGGTTCGGAAAACAGGATACCGTCTTGTTCATAGAGAGACAGAATACGGGCCCCAAAGCGCTTCAGCCCTGCCGTAACATCTACGACCTTGTCTTGCAGGTGTTTCAGTGCCTCTTCGTCCATCTCAACGCCGGACCGTTTCGCCTTGCGCAGACGCGAGAGAACACTGGCTGCCTTTTCGACTGGACCGCGGTTTGGATAGCTGACAAGGGTGAGATAAAGATCATTGCGAAACAGGTCCTCGCGTACCATCTGTTCGCGGTATCTGGTATTGAGACTATCGGAAAATGGATTGGCAAAATGCCCTTCGGGATAGTCGTTGTCCCGGCGACGAATGACATGCGTCCAAAGCGCCAGTCGCTCATCGGCAATATTGCGATAGAGCGTGTTCAGACTACGATGCAGACCATTGAGATCGAGAACATCAGCGGTCTCGAAAGAAACGCCCTCCAGCACGAGCACGCTCATCAATGCCCGGGAATCAAGCGCAATGGTCGTATCGTCAACATGCCGGACATAGGGAATGAAGATCTCAGGTCCAAGTTCGCGAGACCGCAGCGTTGCAGGACTAGGCAAGGCTCAGATCCCTTTCGTCATAACGCCGCACAAGTTTCAACGGCGAAAGCGTCGCGCCTCCCCAATAGGCTGCGTTGCGGGAACGACCACGGGTTTCGACCCACGCAAGCAGAATGCGAAACATATTATGGTCATGCTTGACGAGGGTCCGGAACACGAAATGAAAGGCGATGCCAACCAGGGTGTAAGCGATCGATCCGGCAGCGATATAGAGGATGGTTGTCAGCATGACATTGATGCCCATCGCTTCCATGGTCACGCCAGCAATCATTGCCGGGCGCGTGCAAGCCAGAAACAGCGTGTCTTCTTCGAGGACGGGTGTGCTTGTCATGAGCGTCAGCTGCCAACAATAGTGCCGACGAGCTCCGAAGCGCCCGCAATCACCCCGATGCCGATGATCCAATAGCCCGCGCGCCTCAAATCCATATATCCAAACATCCACGCAATCGCGATAATGATGACCGCGATCGTCGCGAGCAGCCTGAAGATGTTACCGGTCAGGAGATCGACAATATTTTGCAGTATGGTCTCGATGCCAGCTGACTGTGCAAAAGCCGGCTCTGCTAACGCCGTAACGATGGCGATGCCCATGAGCATGGAAGCGACAAGGGGACGTGTTTTGGACTTCGAAATCATTCATTTTGCTCCGATCGATCATTCTGGAAAACGAGAACAGACGAGAGCCGCCTGGAACGAAACACGTCCCACGTTACTGGCTCTTCGTTTTGAGTGACTTTTGTGCCGATTTTGACGGCCGCTTGTTCCTTGGCCTGATCCTTCCGGGCATCCTCCCGGTTCGGCTCGACGAGGACGAGCGACTTTAGTCTTGGTGAAAGGCGCTTTGCTTCGTCGCGCACCTGTTCGTCATATCGAACCATTTCGCCAATGGATGGATCGTCTCGCCCATAATAGGACTGAAGCATAACCATCTCGGCACCTTCCGGATCACGGCCGAAACGTTGGGCGAGACGATAATAGCCATCAAGAAGCGTGGCTGTAGCCTTGAGATTCAGGCAAGGATCGAAGGCATCGGAAACGGAAAGGTTCAGTCTTTGAAGCTGTTCTACGCCGATCCCACCCAATCCAATCTGGATATCCTGAAGGCCCGCGATGAGCGATGTCGCTATCTCGATCGCCTCGGCTTTACTCGCCGGCTGCGCGGCAACCGGCTTGCCGCTATTGATGCGAATATTGAAGGGCTGGAACTTGCTCTCGAGACTAACGACAGCGGCCAAAGTTTCAATCTGAACCATTGGAGCGCAGTTTTGTGCGATGTCGACGAATACAGCACCCATCGCTCAATACCAGACGCGCTGTTTGCCGACGCCGTCGATAGACACGTCGATATAATGTGGTTGTTTCCGAATGTTCGGACGCGTGAGGGGATAGCCCATGCACAGAAGTCGACCGTCCTGGCGCTGCAATCGAGCCGACAGGATCGAGCTGGATTGACTTCCGCGATTGTCACGATCAAAAGCGCACAGGGAATGGCTCACATTCTGCAGAGTAGTGGAAACGCAGGTCGCCTCTTGGCTCAAAGGGTCGTAGCTACGCGACAGCCGATAGCCTTCATCACAATAATATGGCTCATAACCGGGACGTGAACTCTGAAATCCCGCACCGCTACAGGTTGGAAAGGCATGACCCTTTGCAAGCTCTCGCCAGAGTTTCTGGATCGGAGGATTGCATTCAGCAAATTCGGTTGGCCCTCCCGGATTGGAAAGGCAGAGGATGACCTTGCATCCCCATTCATCAGCGCGCGCATTGCCGGAGGAATTCAGGTAAGGTAATGCAAGAGACGAAAGAGTTAGCAGGCATTTAAGCAGAAGGTTTTTCATGGACTTGCCCCTCCGAAACGATGACACCACGCTATGGAAGCAGCGTCATACGGTAACGCAATGCATTTTGACTAATGTATATACCACAGTTAAATGACATGACAAGAGCGCTTAAATCTCAATTGCACAGTCTCGCCTTTTCCGGACTGATCCTTCACGAGATCCTCGACAATCCGATGGAAGGCGAGACCCCGCAGGCGCGCGTAAAAGAGATCGGCATGATGACGATCCTTTACACGATGACGCAGACGCACCAGAAGCTAAATCTCACAAATATAATGGAAATCACTGAATTGACGCGCAGCGGCGTGAAGGAGACAGTTGATCTTCTCGTAAAACGCGGCATGTTGACCGAAACCATGGTGACGAACTCCATGGGTCGTGGAACAGCGCGACAATTCGAGATCTCCAAAAGCCTTCTGGACAAGCTGCAAAGCTTTGAAAGCTGACAGAAACAAAAATTAAACTGATTTATTTGCGCCTAGGCGAAATCATGTAGTGCGCAGACAGCCAAGTCTGCACATCCCCCGTATCGGGAAAGAGCACTCGGGATTTAAATAATCTGAGTGATAAATACGAGCGTGCCAAAACCACAGGCAAGTGCGAGCACGATAAACGGGACAGCCGGTATCCGATCGAGCCAGTTCGGATGATCGAATGCGCGTGCAGTACGTATCACTTCCTCGCCTTCGGTCAGAAGCGACTTCAACGCACCGGACCTGTGAAAATCGGGATTGCCCTCCATGGCCCCTCTCCTCATCCTGTGAATTATTTTTTACCATCGAGACAAAAAACAGTCATCCCTAACTTTCGTCCATTTCTACGTCGTTTGACGGATAATAAACCGGGAGCACAGGGATAGTTCACCGAAATGAACCAGTCCGAGCTGATTGATTCAAAACTGTCGTTAGACGGGAGGGACGGTTTCAGCGATCTTTCTGGCATGATCGCCCAGCAGTTCCATATCTATGTCAAAAGATCGGATCCGAATAAAAACATGGCCCGTTACGGTGTTGTCACGGTGACTGTTTGTTCGGCCCCGCTACGATAAGATGCAGGCATATGAACAACTCGCCCATCTGCTACAAACGCCACCGTTTTCCGCCCAGGATCATCGCCCATGTGGTGTGGCTCTACTTTCGCTTTCCGCTGAGCCTGCGCGTGGTCGAGGAAATGCTGCTGGAGCGCGGTATTGTCGTTTCGTATGAGACCATCCATCGATGGGGACTGAAATTCGGCCCGGACTATGCCCGTCGGCTCCAAAGGAAACGTCCAGGCTCAAACGATATCCGGCATCTGGATGGAGTCGTCGTCAGCATCGCTGGTAAGAAATATTGGCTTTGACGAGCCTTCGATCAGGACGGATACGTCCCTGATGAGACAGTCCCGAACCGCCGCGGCGCCAAGGTCACCAAGCGATTGCTGATACGCCTATTGAAGAAACGGGGCGTCGCGCCAAAGCACATGATTACAGACAAGCTGCGATCCTATGGAGCAGCCCGGCGGCAAGTGATGTCGGCAATCGAGCATCAGTCGCACAAGGGGCTCAACAATCGAGCTGAGAATTCGCATCTGCCGCTGCGAAAGCGGGAAAGGACGATGCAAGGTTTCCGATCGCAAGGAAGCCTCCAACGCCTCATTTCGATCTTCTCGGCTCTTCGCAATGTGTTTGTCCCGCCCCGCTCTAAACGCCCTGCTCTCGCCATCCAAATTCACCGCCTGCAAGCGAGGGCGGAATGGAAAGTTGTAGTTGGGAAATTCGCGTGAATTCTAGCCCCACCGCTATCAGCGCAATCATCTTCTGATAACGGACAACGCCCTTGAAGTTCCTCATCGGACAAGCCGCACCGCTTGGCTTGCGTGAGAAAAGTTGGAGCCTAGATTACGCTCTGCATGCGAATATCTATGCGGCATTGCCGTATATTAGCAATCTCAACCAACCTTTTTCGCCTGATGCTCTTTAGAGCGTAACAACGCCATGAGCACCGGACCTACCGAAAACTCGCTACTTTTCACTCTCGATGTCAGATTGCTTTCCGGATAAACGACCCAGAGCCTTGCCGGCGCACCACGATACCGGCAAAAACCAACATACCGATTGCCTCTCTCAAGGTCGCGCGCGACACGTTGAGGTCTTTTGCCAAGTCGGCTTCGTTTGGCAGTCGTTGACCCTTGCGCCAGTGTCCTTCAAGGATCGCCAGCCGCACCTTCTCTGCGGCTTGTATCGCAAGCGGCTGGCGTTCTAACGGACACAACCATTCGGCTGGTGCTGTCGATAGGATTTCATCTTTTGCCATATCAATCTATCTGCACAGCAGCTTTGGACGTGGAAGCGCGGATCGCGTAGCGCCGCGCAAGAATGGCCCCTACCAAAATCTGGATCTGGTTATAGAGCATGATCGGCAAAACCATCATACCAAACCCAGGCAAGCCGGCGAACAAAACCTGAGCTAGTGGAAGCCCTGATGCGAGGCTTTTCTTTGATCCGCAGAACACGGCTGCGATCTCATCTTCACGAGAAAATCCAAGCCAGCGCGAGCCCATCATTGTCAATCCAATCACAGCCGCCAGCAGCACGACGCAAAGGACAATTGCCATGATAAGCCCCGAAGGCGGCAAAACCTGCCACAACCCGGCAGTCACCGATTGAGAAAATGCCGAATATATGATCAGCACAATCACCGACTGATCATAGTTCTCCAACCAATGCTTGCGCGTCGACAGGAACGGTCCGAGCCTGCGATGGCAGGCTTGTCCGAGCCCGAAGGGCAGCAGCAGTTCAATCACCACGTCGCGCAAAGCCTGTCCTAAATCGATGGATCCGGAGGAGCGCATGAAAATCGTCATCAGAAGCGGTGTCAGCAACAATCCAAAGACATTGGACCCAGCCGAATTGCAGACCGCAGCCGGCACATTGCCCTTTGCCATGGCGGTGTAGGCAATCGAGCTCGAGATAGCGGAAGGCAAAACGCCCAGATAGACGAAGCCGAGGACCAGATCTTGCGGCAGAATGCTTTCTGGAATAAGCCGCAAAGGCTGCACGATCAACGGGAACACCACAAAGGTCGTCGCAAAAATAAATCCATGCAATTGCCATTGCTTCAAGCCCGAAACAATCGCGCTATGAGATAGAGCTGCTCCGTGCCCGAAGAACAGTAGGGCAACGCCAACGGTTCCCAGCATACCGACCACATCGGCGGCATTTCCAGTGGCAGGGAAGACGGTTGCCAAAACAACCGCAGCAATCATGAGTAACAAAAAAGGATCAACGCGCATCTATTTGTCCATCAAATGTGCGTCGGCTTGACCGACCATTGCTTGGGGAATAGGCCTGTCCTTAATTGGTCTACAAATTGGTATGGAGCTTCGCCAGATGAGAGAACGCATGTCAACCGCTGAGGCGATGCAACGCATGCGCAAGCTTCTTGAAGACCAGGAGTTCAGTCCGCAGGACAAAATCCCCCCTGAACGCATTTTGTCGACGACACTCGGTTGTAGCCGGGAGACAACGCGAAAGGTACTTAGGCTGCTTGAGATCGAAGGTTTGGTGTGGCGTCATCAGGGTAAGGGCACTTTCATGGGCCCTCCCGCCTCGAATATCGAACGGCCAATCGACCGTATCATCGAAACCGCATCCGCTCAGGACCTCATGGACGCGAGGTTGGTTTATGAACCAGCTCTTGCTGCGGCTGCGGCCCAGTATGCCACACAAGATGACCTCTCGACCTTGCGCGAGCTTGCTCTCGCGACGGGTACCGCTCGTGACTGGCGGGAGTATGAACGTTTGGATAATGCCTTTCACAAGGCCGTCGCGCGATCGAGCGGCAATACTCTTCTCGCCGCAATCTTCAGCTCTCTCGCCTCGGTCCGGGGACGCTCAACCTGGCAGCGGAGACACGATGCGATCTTTCGCGAAGCACGCAAACGCGAATATGCAACCGAACAGAGTAAGATGCATCTCGCAATAGTTGATGCAATTGAAGCAGGGCAAAGCGAGCGCGCCCACCAAGCCATGCATGCTCATCTGCAAGCAATTCGCGTGCTGGCCCTGTCGTCCGGATGATCAGTCGGAGGAGAGATAGGGCCTGCTAGGCGTGGGGTTTCACTCCCCGAAAATAAAACACCCGCCGCGGGAGGAGCGACGGGTGTTTATTGGAAGACCAGACCTTGGGAGGAAGATGCTGGTCTCTGATCGCTGAGGATTGGGAGGAAGGTCCTTAGCGATAATCAAGAATTATCAGCGACCTGAAGCCTGACGAGCTACGGACGGGATTTCCGAAGCCATGATGCCCAGATCGTGCAGTTCACGAGCATTCAGGCGGCTCAGTTCGTTTACAGTGTTACGATAACGGCGCCAGTTGCCGTACGAGCGGATCAGGTTCATTTCTCTCTCCTCAAAAATTCTCTCTTTGTTGCAAACAGCATATAGGTCCGCGTGATCTCAGACAGAAGGGCCAGTTTCGCATAGCTGACATGCCAATAAGATGGGGTAACGGCGTAAGTCCCGTTATGATCGCAGCTACGCCGAGCGAGAGTTCTCGGTTTGTGTTCACTCCAATTTCTTGCCTAGAGAAGCGTCCGCAAACGAATATTTAACCATAATCCGGCGAATACTTATCGGGTCCAATCAGGCTTACGGTATGTCGCACTTCGCACTTTTATCTAAGTTCACGTTGAGTATTGTTGTAATTTCCGGCGTGCTTGTCAGTTCGGGCAACGCAGCGACGCTATTTTTTGAACATGGGATAGTGCGACAATCTTTCGAACAGCACCAACGCCATTCCATGCCGTCTTCCTCAATTGACCGTTCGATCAATGGACTGCTTTTGCAGGTAAAAGATATCAGACCGCCCGCATTAGTGGGGTCAACTGCACCGATCAAAGCCGAACTGGACCAGATGACCACTGGCAGCATCAATCGCACACAACCAACTCGTCAGGAAACTTCATCGACTTATGTTCCAACCGCCGACGACATGGCACCCGCGATAGAAATGCCAAGAGGCGTTGATTCCAAAGAACAGATTGCAGCCTATCAGATCATGTTGAACAGGGCTGGCGCGTCGCCCGGCGCAATCGATGGGCGTTCCGGCAGCAATGTCGACAAGGCTGCTGCGGCTTTTGGCGAAATCACGGGTAGATTTATCAATCCAGCCGATCCCGCAGCGGTTCAGACCGAACTGGAGAATACCGGCGGACCAGCTTTCAAGGATTACCTCATCACAAATGAAGATGTTGGCAGGCAGTTTGTTGCAGAAATCCCCGCTGACTACGCTTTGAAAGCCCAATTGCCAGCAATGGCTTATACCTCAGTCACGGAAATGCTTGCCGAGCGGTTTCAAATCGATGAGGGTTTCCTCAAAGAGATCAATCCAGGGGTGAATTTCAATCAACCAGGCTCAATCATCAAAGTTCCCAATCTCGGCAAAGCCAAACGCACGCCGATTGCCCATATCATAGCAGATAAAGGTCGCAAACAGGTTCGGGGCTATGGTTCAGATGGAAAGCTGAAGGTAGCCTACCCGTCAACGATCGGCTCTTCGGACACTCCTTCTCCTTCGGGCACGGTTCAGGTCAAACGAATAGCGATCAATCCCAATTATACATACAATCCCAGGATCAACTTCAAACAGGGAGCCAATGAAGGCGTTCTGACCATTCCGCCTGGGCCGAACGGTCCCGTCGGTACGGTATGGATTGCGCTTTCCAAACCCACTTACGGTATTCATGGCACGCCTGATCCTTCACGTATCGGCAAAACATCGAGCCATGGTTGTGTGCGTCTTACGAACTGGGATGCGGAAGAACTCGCGAAAATCGTCAAGCCCGGCGTCATGGTCGTGTTCACAGAATAACCGTAGATCGCCACCGCATTGAGGGGTGGAGATTACCGGTCATGCTTAGTGTTCATCTTACACAATCCAGTAGAGATTGAGTGCTATTATTTTCGACCAGCACGAACAGCTAGCATAGCGTTAATCGCTGCCATCGACGCCGCTATGAAAGCGACCGGAAACAAGTATTACATATTAGAGCTCAGATATGATTCAATCAGAACGTCGCTAATTATTTGTTTTCAAATACATTTTGACACCGTTTCACACTATCGGGTTGCGCGCTAAATCGCGGCCGTCGCTCAACAATATTCTATAAGAGCACATCGATGCAGCCTCGCGATATATTCGATATCGCTCGCATCCGTCAGTTTGCTGGTCAACACTTGGGCGGAGAAGTCTGATATTTCTGCCTGGACGAAAGCCCTGACTCCGACCTGGTGACACGCATGCAACCAAAATGCCGCGGTCGTATTTTCGAATTAGCCGTCCCGATGTCAGATGAGGACGGTCGTGCAATATCGGAGTGCTGGTGAGCGGTTAAAGACATCATGAATCTTCTAGCCATGAGACATGGCTTCCATACAATAAAGCTCGGCTTCGACCTGTCGGTGAAGAGCGCCCTATCCGCTTAAGCCGTAGTTGCTGTCCACACTGAGGAGATGAAATCTATTCAGGTTTTGGTCAAAATTATCCATAGCGCGCAGTTAGCTTTGTGACAGATCCGGCAACTCTTTGCCGGTGAATGCGTTGCTAGTGGATCAATACGGACGCACATTATGGGCAGGTGCTTCTGATGCAATCGGAAAGATATGGGATGCAGGACGGGGCGACACAGGCAACAGACACAAAACGGCCCTGGCTTTTTGTCTCTCTTCGCGGCTGGAAGCCTAGCGATCTTGGCGGCGACGCCTTCGCCGGTCTGACATTGGCGGCCATCGCCATTCCCGAACAGATGGCCACTGCGCGTCTCGGCGACCTTTCCCCGCAGACAGGTTTCCTCGCCTTCCTCGCCGGCACTGCGGCTTTCGTGTTGTTCGGCGCGAGCCGACACCTGTCGGTGGGTGCGGATTCCACCATCACCCCGATCTTCGCCGCCGGGCTAGCGCTCCTGGCTGCGTCGGGTTCGCCGCATTACGCTGCGCTCGCAGCACTGCTGGCGCTCATGGTCGGCGCCACGATGGCTACTGCCGGGCTGTTGCGGCTCGGCTGGATCGCCGACCTGCTCTCCGTTCCGGTCACGGCCGGCTTCCTGGCCGGCATAGCCATCCACATCGTCGTTTCGCAATTGCCGGAATTGTTTGGGCTTCCCCCCGGAAGCGGCGACGTCTTCCATCGTCTCGCTGCTGTCTATGACACGCTTGGCGGAATAAATCCCTACAGCGCGATCATCGGTATCTCAGTATTTTTCATCATTGTGCTTTGTGAGCGCATCAGCGCGCGTATTCCCGGAGCGCTTGTAGCGCTGGCGCTAAGCACGCTGGCAGTGATCACCTTTGGCCTGCCAGCGCACGGTGTGGCGGTGCTTGGCACGATTCCGACAGCTACGCCCGGCCTTCATATGCCTCAGGTGACGTTCCAGGACATGCGCACGCTGGTGCCGCTGACGCTGTTGCTCGCTGTTGTCATCATGGTGCAGACGGCAGCCACCACGCGCTCCTTCGCCGGAGCCAAGGCTCCGGGGGCGGGTGACGTCAACCGCGATTTCGTCGGCGTCGGCGCAGGAAGCCTGTTTTGCGGCCTCGTCGGAGCTTTTCCGGTCAATTCCAGCCCGCCGCGCACCGCCATCGCCGTCGAGACGGGTGGGCGCTCTCAGGTGGCCGCCCTGCTTGCCGCGGCCATTGTTCTGCTGTTGATGCTGTTCGGCGCAAACTTGCTCAAGAACGTGCCGCAGGCGGCGCTGGCCGGCGTCCTGTTCTTCATCGCCCTGCGCGTTATACGCTGGCAGACCTTCACAGCGACGCTGAGCCAGGCGCCAACTGAATTCCTGCTGATCATCGCCACCGCACTCGCCATCGTGGCGTTGCCAATCGAGATCGGAGTGACCATTGGCATCGGCCTGTCGCTGCTGCATGGTGTATGGACCATCACACAGGTCCGGGCGATCGAATTCGAGCACGTTGCGGGAACTTCCATTTGGTGGCCTCCCGACGGAAAACCGCGGGGCGAGCAGGTCAACGGCGTGCTGGTAGCGGCCTTCCAGGCGCCACTGTCCTTCCTCAATGCCGCCCGTTTCGGCCAGGACTTCCGCAGTTTGGTGGCAAAGCGCATGGGCGGCCTGCAGCATGTCGTGTTTGAAGCCAGTAGCGTCACCGACATTGACTATACGGCGGCACAGGCCTTACGCGAGGTAATCGCTTATTGCCACAGTGCCGGGGCTACTTTCTCTATCGCCCGGCTGGAATCGGTCAGGGCGCAAGAAGCGTTGCAGCGCTTCGGCATCACCGCCATGCTGGGTCCGGCCGGGGTCTATCGCAGTGTCGATGAAACCGTGCGCGCACTGACGGGGGAGCGAGACACGTCACCATCAGCTGCCAGCAAGGAATGAGCCATGTCCACGAACATACTCCCTCTGTTGCATACCGTTTCCGTGAGTGCGTTGCGTCCCACCCAGATGACCGTGGGGATGCGCGAAGTGGCGTTGAAACGCAAGGAGATCCAATCGATGACGACCGGTAAGGCGGGCATCTTCCTGGCCGGCCATTCCCTTCCTGCCGTCATTGGGCCCAAGGGCCGCTACCACATCGTGGACCACCACCATCTGGCCCTCGCCCTGCACCAGGAGGCCATCGAGCAGGTCTTGGTCACGGTCATCTGCGATCTGTCCACGCTCCACAAGGACGCCTTCCTGACCGTTCTGGACAATCGCGCCTGGACGCACCCGTTCGACGCCTCCGGCAAGCGGCGGCCCTATGGCGATCTTCCAAAGACTGTGGAAGGTCTCGTTGACGATCCCTTCCGTAGTCTTGCCGGTGAGGTGAGGCGTCTTGGGGGCTACGCCAAGGATACCGCGCCCTTCGCCGAGTTCCTGTGGGCGGACTTCTTTCGACGCCACATCGATCCACACGACTTGAAGGACGACTTCAACAAGGCGGCGAGGGAGGCCCTGCGATTGGCCAGACGCAAGGCCGCCGGCTACTTGCCCGGCTGGTGCGGGCCGGAAAAATGATCTGACAACCAATTATACCCACAATCCCTGGACCAACTTCAGACAGGGAGCCAATGAAGGCGTTCTGACCATTCCGCCTGGGCCAAACGGTCCCGTTGGTACGGTATGGATTGTGCTTTCCAAACCCACTTACGGTATTCATGGCACCCCCGACCCTTCACGCATCGGCAAAACATCGAGCCATGGTTGTGTGCACCTTACAAACGGGGATACGGAAGAACTGCCGAAAGTCGTCAAACCCGGTGTCATGGTAGCATGCAAGGAATGAATGATCTGAAGCCTGACGCGTCACGGACGGGATCTTCGAAGCCATAATTATCCAGATTGTTCCGTTCAGGTGTATTTAGGCAGCTCATTACGGTTAAAGTGTTACGGCGCTTCACACCGCTCTTTTCTCAGCTTGCATCGGATAAGTCGGATTAACAGAGGGTTGTTTTGCTTCGAAGAACCGTTTGAAACCAAAAAACGCTTTTCCAACAGATGCCATGACAACAACGCGGGAACAACCGACAGTGCAATTCCAACAACGATAAAGGCAATCGCGGCAATTGTTTCCGGAATTTCAAGTTGCGCATAGAAATCGGTTGAGGATGAATATTGTTCCAAAACAAAGGGGTGGAGCACATACAGGCCGTAGCTATATTCCCGAAAAAGCGCAAAGTAGACGTCTGGAACAGCGAGTTCAGAACACGGCTGCCGTATTCAGGCAGACACATGATCAACAACCCGCCCCAACCCAACGCTAAAATTGAGAATCCAACCGTGTGCATCCATCGATCGGCGAACCAGACACCGCCATGCAGAAAGAAGACAATTGTCGTGAATATTGCCGCAAGAAGTAGCACCCAGGGCGCCAACGTGACCAGCCTCGATCTCGTTGGTTGATTGCGAACCCCAACTGCGATCAAAGCGCCGACAACGAGCGTATCGATACGGAATGGAGTGAGCGTGTAAGCCGCACCTTGCGGTATTCCAAAAATTGCAATTGCAAACCGTCCGGAAAGTGCGATGAGAAACAAAGCAACACAGGCCTGGACGAATAATCGACGGTTCAGAAAATAAACGACAAACGGCCAGAAAATATAAAACTGCTCTTCAACCGCAAGAGACCAAAAGTGAACGAGGGTGAGCCAGCTCGTATTAAAGTAGCGCGCGCCTCCGGCTGCGACGAAGCCCCAATTGGTTAGATATGTCCAGAAGAATGGCTGGTATGCCTTAACGAAGTTTAGTTCTGGCGTATAGAACATGCCGAACATCGGCAAAATGACGAACACAAACAATAAGACGAAATAATAAATGGGAAAAATTCTTAATGTTCTTCTCGCAAAGAAATTGGTGAAATACTTGTCGCGGCCTTTTGCGTCGAGCAGAATTCCGGTTATTAGAAAGCCCGAAAGTACAAAAAACAAATCGACGCCGATCCAGCCAATTCCTCCTGCCATATAGAAGAGAGACTTTTCAGCTTCGGCAAAGGGATAGAACAACGTCAGATGAAATATGATCACGAGAAGAATAGCCAGGCCACGCAAACCGTCCAAAGCCGCAACGCGGCCTATCTCTTGTGTTTCTTGCGACATCTGGCCCTCCCGGTCTTGGAAGAAATTTGCTGCCGCTCCTAACCAAATGTAAATTAGAGCAAAAGGCGTAGCGCATCATGCTTTGAGCCATCGGGTCGGTCATGCCCCCCCGATTAGACAGTTGTGCTATCACTCCGTTAACCTTGTTATGCCTTGTGTCAGCAGCGGTACCGACAGCGGTCCGCGCTGAACCAATTGCCCTGTCGCCCTCAATAGCTGCTTCGATGCCGAATGGTCCCGTTCCCGGCACGAAGATTACAGAGGCCTATGCTCGCCTCGTGGCTCGCGACGCTTATTTCTGGGCATGGCCACTCGTGAACATGGCTAATCGCCGCGCCTCATACAGCGAAATTCCTGAAAGAATGTATGTCGGAGCGGCTCCGATGGCTCCGCTAAATGAGCTAACCATGCTAACAGATTACTTCCCGCCGGATGTACGTCTGGTCGCCTGTCCCAATCAGGAGTCGTTTATGGCGGAGAGCTGATTGTTCTGGATAAATCGCCTGTTGTTATCCAGGTGCCAGATTTTGGTGACCGATTTTGGGTTTATCAGGTGGTTGATTCCAGAACGGATGGCTTTGCTCAGCTTGGCAAGATGTATGGCACAACACCGGGCTTTTACCTCCTTGTCGGGCCTGGCTGGCATGCCGAAGTGCCCAAGGGAATTACGAAAGTGTTTCGCGCTTCGACCAATACAGGCAATGTCATCCCGCGTGTGTTTCTGGACGACACGCAGGACGACCGATTGGAAAACGCTGACAAAAGGTAAAGGCGCAGAGGGTGCCGACGCGGAAACCCCATGGGTGGTTCCGAGCAAATTCTTTGATGCTCTTCCAGCATCAATTCCTCCTTGGTTGCAGAGTAGGACTGCAGCTTGTCGGTGACCATGACCCATAGGGAGATGCCCTAGCCTTTGAGTAGCTCGCAGCATAATTATGTCCAGAAATAGGGTCGCCCTTAATCCGCTGAAATATTTGCGACAAAGCCCGTTCTGAATTACCATCCTCGTCACCGGCCCAGCGAAAAACTGCAAACTGTCGCAATGTCTAGTTTCAAGGGCAGTAGTGCTAAGACTGGCGTGCCCCAATCAAAGCGACGTCAGCAAAACCGCTGGTTCCAGCCTGGCTGGCCCCTGATAGGGATTGGCATGAATGGCAAGGATCCACAAACAGAGTGTTGCGCTGAGTGCATATATGAGAAGAGCGACGCGTCCGGCGCGAATTCTGTCGGAATGCGTGGAAGCAATCGTGATGATGGTCATGATCGTCAGCGAAATAACGAGATACCATTTATAGGAATCAACAGATGTAGCACCAACAGACAGCCGCATACTTCTGGCGTCTTGCAGAATATCAAGATCATTCAGAAGATGCGCTATGATTGGTGCTGGAATGTTTTCCCTGCTCATTCTCAGTATTACATCGCGAATGCCTTGCAGAGCCTTTTCAACGGAAACAGCCGGGGACAGATTGATGTTTTTAACCCACTCATCGTCTACGACCGCAGTTCTGTAATGCATCAAAGCCTCGCGAAGGGGAACAGCATTCACCTCTGGGGAATCCGCAATACCGACCAGCCGGACAATGGCCGAGCGCTCATCACTCGTGGCCTGGTTTGCCTTTGACGTAATCGCCCAAATATCCGCCGCCACAAATCCAAGCGCTAGCGCCCATGCCGTCGCCACCGTAGCGATGAATGCCCCTATCGGTATGGAGAGCGGGTCTCGTTTTGCATAATTCGCAAAGACATAGAGCATTCCGTGCCCGAGCAGAAAGAACGCGCATCCCAATACGGCAAATGCCAAGAGGGACATGTAGACGGAAAGAGAAAAGATCATAACCATTCAACAGCCCGGATTTCTATTTAATTTCCGAAGTTATTGTTACGGCATAGACTTTTTATCGACAATGGCGATTACAGTTTTCTCGAGCGTGGAACATTTGACCAATCACGCCTGTACGCGGTATTTTTGACGCGCCGCGCTTCCCACCGCACTGTTTTAATCAGGAGAGCCCCAATGCTGAAAAATCTGTCGATCGCAGCGACCAGCGTTTTGCTGTTTGGCGGCATGATGAATGTTGCGCTTGGCGCTTCGGTTGGTGCGGGCAACCCCTACCCCGTTAGCAACTATGTTTGCGAAGACGGCACGAAGCTAGCGGTGCGCCTTATGGGAGAGCATGTGTCTGTTGCCGTCAACGGCAAACCAGCGATTGATCTTGCCGCCGCGGGCGACAAAGGAACCACATTCTCGAATGGCCGACAGACATTGACCATCATACAGGGGCAACTGTCTTGGGGCGTGGGTCGGGCCAAGGCGTCGGCCTGCACTGGTGGCTGAGTGTCGCCGCTTGCAGCGCCTCGAATTTCGATTATTGAAACGAGTAGTGCAACGGCTACCTGTTATGGCCTGAAATAAGCATATGAGATTTGAATGAAATTTCTTCACACGGCTGACTTGCATCTGGGGCGGCAATTCAATGGCATAGCGCTGGAAGAGGATCACGGCTCGGTTCTCAACCAAGTTGTCGAAGCGATCCATCGTCATCAGCCGCAGGTCCTCATCATTGCGGGCGACATCTATGATCGCGCTTCACCTCCGGCAACTGCCTTCCGTCAGTTCAATGCGTTCATGCGGCGCATTGCAGAGGAGACAGACGCTGCCGTCTTGCTGATTGCCGGAAACCATGATTCCGGCGACAGAATTGAATCCATGTCGGTCATGAATGATATAAGACGCGGCATGGTCCGCGGGATGATCTCCGCCGACGAACGGCCATTTATGCTTCATGACGATCATGGTCCTGTTGCTTTTTCCGGCCTGCCATTTTCCTATGAATATGCAGCGCGCGAATGCTTTGCCGACGAGACGCTGGCAACGCCCGAAGACGTGTTGAAGGCTCAGGTGGCCGCCGCACGCAGACATGTTCCAGATGGCGCGCGCTGGGTCATACTGGCCCATGCTTTTGTGGCTGGCGCAGAACCAAGCGATGCCGAACGACCACTTGCCCGTGTAGGGGGGATTGAAACCGTAAGCGCCAATGTCTTTTCTGGCGCGTCCTACGTGGCGCTTGGACATTTACACCGTCCACAAATGGTCGGAAGCGACCACATTCGCTATTCGGGTGCGCCGCTCGCCTTCGGCTTCGACGAAGCAGATCATGTGAAATCGATGAACCTCGTAGAGATCAATGCGGATGGTGTAGTGAAGGTGGAGGAAATCCCATTTCAGCCCATCAGAGAAGTACGGGTTTTGAAGGGTCGTCATGCGGAACTGCTCGCCCATGAACCCTCGGGAGATTTCATCAAGGCCGTCCTGACAGACGAAACGCCAATTATCGAAGCCATGAAGCGACTACGCGAAGTATTTCCAAACGCCTGCCAACTGACGTATCAGCGCGATGAGCGCGTAAGCGCGCCACAATCGCTTTCGATTTCGGAGTTTCAGGCGATCAAGCCAATGGATCTGGTTGCAGCCTTTGTCGAACAGGTTCGTGTTGATCCGATCACGGATCCGGAGCGCAGTGTCGTTGAAACGGCCTTGAGCGATCTTCATCAATCGGAGGATGCGGCATGAAGCCCGTTCGCCTGACAATGCAGGCTTTCGGGCCTTATAATGAGCAGGAAATCGTCGATTTTCGTGAAGCCGTGGATGCAGGCCTGTTTGGTATTTATGGCCAGACCGGTTCCGGCAAATCGACAATTTTCAGTGCCATGACCTTTGCTCTCTTTGGAGAAGCCGCGAAGGCGGAGCAAGAAACGCCGAGCCTGCGGTCCGATAATGCTGATGCTAGTCTTCCAACGGAAGTCGAATTTGTGTTCGATATTGCGGATCGCCGTTATGTCGTGCGCCGCAGACCGGAACAGTCCCGGCCAAAACAGCGCGGAAATGGCGAGACCAGAGACCCGCACGAGGCCTGGCTGTTCGATGCGACAGGCATGGCGCTCGACGACATTACGCCGGATCGTCCGGGAAAGGTGATCGAAGAAAAGAAAGTCGGTCCGGTTGGAAAAGCCGTCGAGGAACTGCTTGGCTATGGCGCCGATCAGTTTCGCCAGATTGTGCTTTTACCACAGGGGCGATTTGAAGCCTTTCTTGCCGCTGATACCAAGGCGCGTCTTGGCATTCTGCGTGATCTGTTCGATGTTTCCCTCTATCGGCGACTTGCAGCGCGGATGAAAGCCGATGCTGAAGCGGTCGAACGACAGTTTCGAACGGAACGGGAAGTGTTCACGCGTCGTCTAAGTGTCGAAGGCTTTGAAAGTCTCGATGCTTTGAAGTCAGGCATTGAAGAGAACAACACATCCTGCACCGATCTGGCGGCAGTTGAAGCCAGCCAACGAGACGCGCAGAAGAAGGCGCAAACGGCCCTTGAGACCGCGAAAGCGCTGGATCAACTGTTTGAAACGGCTATCAAGGCCTCAAGAGAGGCGGTTGGTCTGCAGGAACAGGCCTCCGAGATTGAAGCTATCGCCAAGAAGCTGCAATCCGCCGAACGTGCCCGCCTGTTGCTCGACGTTGAGCGGCATGCATTGGAAGCAACAGCGGAACTGGTTTCCGCGGACGCGGCTCTTGGTGCATCGGCTCAAAGACTGAAAGCTGCGACCGAAGCTGAACTACGCGCCCGAACCGCACATGAAGCCGAGGAAGCCAAGGCCGATGAGATTGAGCAGTTGCGACGTGATATCGAAGCGATGCGGCGTCAACAGCAAGTTCTTGAGCGATCCATTGCCATATCGCAGACCGTTGCAGAGGCGACCGATGAGCGCCGGAAGTACCATACGGCTCTGCAAGAGAGCCTTGAGACAATTACCGCCCTCAACACTCGCAAGCAAAAGCTGCAAGATAGTTTGAAAGCGGCGCGTCTGACTGCCGGCAAGCGGCAGGAGTTGCTCGTAAAACGCACTCAGCTTGAGCATGCGGTTAAACACGCTGAGGTCGTTGAGAAGGCGCTGGTCGATATCGCGTCGTCAAAGGCACAGGTCGATACGTTGTCTGCGTGTCACCTCGAAGAACAGGAAGCTGCGAGCGACGCGAAAGCTGCCTTTATCGAAGCGGAGCGGCAACTTTCCAGTGCCCAGGCACTGCATCTGGCGAGCAAACTCATTCCCGGAGAGCCGTGCCCGGTTTGCGGCGCAAGTGATCATCCCATACCCGCAACCGGCAGCCCGCATCATGTAGGGCTCGACGCTGCGTTTCGCCAGACGAAAGAAAACTGGGAAAAGCGGCAGTCCGTGGAACGCGATATGCATGCAAGTCTCATATCCGCGCAGGGTATTCTCGCGGAACGCCAGAAGCGTCTGCAAGAATTGAGCCCATCCGAGCACCCGTTAATGGAGCTGCGCGCAGAACTTGACCAGATTGCAGACGCGGTCAAAGCACTTGGTCCCCATCTGGACATCGCTCTTGGCGAAAGCCAATTCGAAGAAACAGAAAGGCGATTGGTGGCGGAGGATCAAATCCGCGATCAACATCGCACGGCACTTCAATTGGCAGAAACGGAACTCGCCACAGCGCAAACGCGCCTTGAAGAAATGCTATCGGATATCCCGGAAGCACATCGCGATGCAGTCCGTCTTGCCGAGCACATCGCAGATCGTTGCGAGGCTCTGACGATACGCGAAGCCACACGACGCAACGCACTGGAAGCGGCAACGACCGCGAGAGAAACGGCGTTATCTTCGAGGAAAGAACACGAAGGCGCTCAGGGGCGGGTCGAAGAACAACAAAGCCGACAGACGCGGACCAGAGGCGAGTTCGCCTCGCGTCTGGAAATGGCAGCTCTGACTCATGACGAGTATCTCGCGCTCAAGCCCACTTTCGCCACTATCGAAAAGGACCGGGAGACGGTCGAAAACTACCGCCGCGCATTGTTCGCCGCCGAAGAAGCGGCACGGAAAGCCAAAGAAGTGGTCGCAACTCTCGAGCGCCCTGCCCTGCCTCCGTTCGAATTAGCTTTGCTGGATGCTGATATGGCGCTTCAAAACGCGCAGACACAGCTCGCAAAAGCGAAAGCGCGCCTTGATCAGTTGAACAAGTTGTTTGCTGAACTCGCTGAGACGATCAACCGACTTGAAAAGGCAGAAGCAGAAAGCGGGCCTTTGCGCGAACTGGCAGCACTTTTCGATTCCAAGAACGCCCACAATCTTGACCTTGAGACTTTTGCGATCGGCGCCATGTTCGATCAGGTCCTTTTTGCTGCTAATCAGCGTCTCAACCCGATGTCTGGCGGACGGTATAAGCTGGAACGCGCCCTTGAAGGGTCCGGGCGCGGCAGGCGGGGTCTCGGCATTCATGTGCATGACACCTATACGGGGAAACCGCGGCCCACCACAACGCTCTCCGGCGGCGAGAGTTTCATTGCGGCTCTCGCGCTGGCGCTCGGTCTTGCAGATGTCGTTGAAAGCGCAAATGGCAAGGTCCGTCTCGATACCATCTTCATCGATGAGGGCTTTGGCAGCCTCGATACCGAAAATGGCACCGGTACACTCGATCAGGTCCTGCAAGCGCTCAACACGCTTGTCAGTCAGAACCGCGCAGTTGGATTGATTTCACACGTTCCGCTGGTACAGGAAGCCATCCCGAATGGCTTTTATATCCGAAAGGATCTCTCCGGGAGCCGTGTCGAAAAACGCGGAATGGTTTAGCCGGAAACGTCCGCTCACGCGGTCGGCAAGCCCAGGCGAACGGCGTAGGCCGTCAACTCGGCAGAGCTGTGAAGATTGAGCTTCCGCATCAGGTTTTCGCGATGCTTGCGTGCAGTCAAAGGACTGATCCCCAATCGCGTGGCAACGTCGCGCGCTGTCAGGCCTTGTGCAACCAGCGTCAGAATTTGACGTTCCCGACGTGTCAAAGGAATTGGGGACAAGATATCAGGCGTCTGGGAACCGCTGTTTCCTGACGACCCTGTGACCGCAAAACGGACGGCCTGCGCCAGATAGGTCCCACCCTTTCTGACGGCTTCGATGGCGGTACCGATTTCTTCTGGATCGCCATCCTTGGTCAAATATGCGCTGACACCCGCTTCCATGGCAGCGCGAATGGTTCTGGGTTCAATATTGGCAGTCAGAACCAGAATTTTCAGCCGGGGTGCAGCAGTCCTGATGTCCGAGATGAACTGGATTCCCGCAACGCCAGGCATGCCGAGGTCGAGAACGAGCAGATCAGCCTTCGAGTTACGTACGTGCTCCATCACGGCCGTTCCGTCCCCCGCTTCTGCAATAACGGACACGTTGTCCATCAATGAGATCAGAAGCTTCAACCCCTGACGCACGATCGCATGGTCATCGGCTAGAATGGCAGTAAGGGGACGGGTCATCCGGCTGTCGATTACCTTACATTGGTGAGTGCTGGTGCAAATCGGTCTAATCACAATTTATTGGCATCAAGTTACTGATCGATCAAGAATTTAAGTATATCAATGCGCAACAGGCCACAATGCACCATACCGGGCGATACATCGGGGGATGTCTGATGCAGGAAGACAGGATACGTCAGGCTCTCACCGAACTTCTCTACCGCAATTCCTATGGCGTCATCATCTCGAACATCGTCATTTCACTTGGCGCGATCTACGTTTTAAAAAACGCCGTACCCATGAGCTGGATCACCGGCTGGCTCATTGCGCTTTACGCGTTAACTGCCATACGTGTCTTCGCGTCCCGACAGTTCTTTAGCCGTCAAAGAGATCCGCAGTCCATTCAGCGTTGGGCTTGGCTTGCCGCGAGCTTTTCATGGATATCCGGCCTTTTATGGGGCGGACTCGGCTGGGCAGGATTTCTGCCAGAAGCGCCAATCGTCCTGTCCTTCACCGTCATTGTGCTGACGGGACTTGTCTGCGGCACAGTGCCCTCACTCTCGGCATTTCCACCGGCGCTGGTGGGTTCGATCATCGCGACGGTCGTTCCAATCGCCGTGCGTTGCATCATCACCGACAGCGAAATTTCCGGCGCATTTCTGTTTCTGCTGACAGCGCTGGTCGCCATAAATCTATATTATTGCCGGATCACCTATCGCATGCTGCACGAGACCATTCGATTACGACTGGAAAACGAAAATCTTGTTGTGGATTTGCAGGAAGAAACAGACCGCGCGCAACGCGCTGACCGCGCCAAGACACGTTTTCTGGCAGCTGCAAGCCATGATCTTCGCCAGCCAATCCATGCTTTGAGCCTGCTCATATCCACACTTGGCATTTTGGGGCAGCGCGGCAATGTCGCTTCCAGCGACGCACGCGATCTGGCCGGAAAGGCAAAATCCGTCGTCAATGACCTCAGCGGTCTATTGAATGAGTTGC
Organism: Ochrobactrum sp. RH2CCR150; assembly: GCA_014138095.1. Lineage (GTDB taxonomy): Bacteria > Pseudomonadota > Alphaproteobacteria > Rhizobiales > Rhizobiaceae > Brucella > Brucella gambitense. Next base: position 18,524 of record JACGXE010000011.1, on the reverse strand, counting down.
TCGATATTTCAAAACTGGATGCTGGCATTGTAACGGTCGTGAATGAACGGGTGGCTTTGTCCGCGCTGTTTCACGACCTGCACGCCGAATTTGCGCTCGAAGCAGAACAACGCGGTCTTCAATGGCACGTCGTTGAAAGCGACCTTTATGTCGACAGCGATCCAATGATGCTCAAGCGTATTTTGAACAATCTTTTGTCCAATGCTTTTCGCTACACGAAGGAGGGTCGCATCCTTCTCGGTTGCCGTAGACGTGGCGATACGGTCGAAATTCAGGTCCTCGATACCGGCCCGGGTATTCCAGCCGATCAACAGTCTAAAATTTTCGAGGAGTTCGCTCAGCTGCAAAATCCTGCGCGTGACCGGTCACAAGGTCTGGGTCTGGGGCTTGCTATTGTTCGGCGTGCGGCCGCACTTCTGGGACATCCTTTGAAACTGGTGTCTGTGCCGGGATCAGGCTCCTTGTTCTCGATCACCCTACCCAAAGCCAGGGACAATAGAATTCCAGAGCCGCAGGCCCATGGGCCTCTCGAAGTGGAAACATCACTGGGCATCATGGTCATAGACGACGAGAAAGATGTTCTCGACGCCATGGCACGGTTACTCACTCTCGAGGGCCACCGGCTTTACCTTGGGCGATCACCCGAAGAGGCACAGGCATCATACACAACAGCCCTGAAGATTGGCGATGCTCCGGTCGACCTGATTATTGCCGACTATCGGTTGGGGGATGGCGTCACCGGTCTCGATGCCATTCAGACGCTGAACATCGCTGTCGGTCGCCCCGTACCGGCTATTATCTTAACCGGCGACACTTCACCCGCACGATTACGCGAGGTCAACGCCAGCGGAGCAACGCTTCTACACAAGCCAATCGAAGTCGATGAATTGCGCGACGCCATTGCCGCCGCGCGTGCTGCCATCAAAACCTGACCCTGAACACGGCATTCACGCCCTGCTGATAGGCATGGGAACCAATCTGCCCCGTATAGTTGATACCAAGTGTCGAGCGGGGGGAAAGATTGAAGTTCAGACCGGCTTCGATAATGGCTGCGTCCTTCGCGATGGGCGCGCCATAAACGGTGAAGGCCGAAGAACCGATGAAGCTGTTTGTGGAGCTTGTATCAATATCGCCGTAGGCATGACGCCAGCCGATGGACCCGTGCGCATTTGCGGATACGTTGCCCAGCATGAAGCGCCGTGAAGCCCGCAAACCGATAGTGGTGAAAGCTGTGTCCATTGTATCGCTGTCGACAGACAACCGCGCCGCTGTTCGCCCCGCTTCATTGAAGCCGTCCGTGTGAAGATGGACATAAGCGAGGTTTGCAAACGCCTCCACCGGCGCATCTTCCGTGCCCCACTGATAGGCGAGCTCACCAAAGGCTTGAAACGTACCGGCATGAAAATCGCTATTCAGACTATCAGAAAAGCCCGGAAAATAAGCCGATCGGTCCAGCTCGATCTCATGCCACGTATAGGCAAGTCCTGTGCGGAAGGCGACGGCATTACCATTGTTCAGCTTCCAGGACGTTCCCGCATAAGCTCCCAGCGTATAGTTGTCGCTCTGCCCAGACGATGAACGACCATCGACGTTAAAGCTTGTCCTGCTATAGCCGGCTAACAACCCAAGGCGCCAATTGTCGAAGACAGTGCCATCCACACCCGCGACGAAGCCGCCCGTATTGTACTTAAGTCGCGCCGCGTTGCCGTTGCCATCGATTGAAGCCCAGTTACCATAGCCCTGAATCCAGACATCATATCCTTGCGCGGGAAGCACTGGAGTGATTGTGGCGAAAGCGCCGGGCGCTGCAGCATTGGGGCTTTTCTCTGGCCCATAAGAAAGGACGGTCATCGATGACGGTAGCTCAAAGCCCTCAGTCGTCCGCAAACGGCTATTCATGGCGTCACGAATAGCCGAGCTGCCTTCAATGAGTGCTGCTTTGGTTGAAGCATAGGCTTCGCCGGACAAAAGATTGAAGGCGGATCGCGCCTCATCCGGGCTCAGCATCAATAGTCTGTTGTACAGTTCGAGCGATTGTCCCGACTGCTGGAGCGTATCCAGCGCCTTTGCCGTCGCTGTTTCGTTTTTCGTTTGCGATACAGTTTCGAAGATCGCAGGCGGCGTGCCTGATGTCGGGTCCGTGCCGACGCCACCTTTGACAGCGATGGTGAGTTTCACATTGTTGAGGTCATAAGCCTCGGTTGCGGTAATAAAAGCAGATTTAGACACAGTATCCTGAAATGTGCCATTTATGCCGTCGTCCGATGTAAGGATTGTATAGGTCTGTCCGCTTCGATAACTCGTCGCGGGATCAAGCGCCGTTACGCTGACATTTCCGCCCGAAATCGTGGTTGTTCCGGAAACATGTGTGAGATCACTCAAACCAGCGCCTGCAATTTCGACAACATAGGTGGAGCCGCTTTCAAGCTTCAGGTCGCCATTGATCGTCAATGTGCCGATTGAATTTCCAGCCGACAGTGTTCCTCCGGTCAAAACTGCGACGGTCGATCCACCACTCGAACCAATGGTGCCATGCCCGCCGATCAGGCCACCATTTCCAATGGAAAAGGATCCGCCGAGAGAAGCGTTACTATGGCCAACGTCCGATCCCACGATCAGGCCACCTGCGAGAACATCGGTCGCCCCGGTAAATGACGGGCTTTGACCGTCATAAAGAAGCGTTGCAGTTCCGGCCTTGATGAAAGTTCCACCACCCGTCAATATGCCATCAAACTGCGCGCTGGTCGATTGATCGAATGTCAAAGACGCTGCCGTTGCAATGGCGACGTCGCCTGAAAAGCGCTCAGCACTTGAGGTTAGATTGCCTTGCTGCACGAGCCAATTAAGAGCTGACGTTCCATTCAAAAGGAGGTCGCCTGCCCCGTCCTTGATCATCGTGCCTGTGGTTCCACCAGCGCCTGCAATGTTGCCAGCAAAGCTGCCATTCGACGTCTGGTCGAAAACGACGACACCCGCATTTGCAATATTGCCAGCAATCGTTTGAGAATTGCCGATGAGACGACCAGCCCCGACTATGGTGTTACCATAGCTGTTGGCAGTGTTTGTGAGTTGAAGAACGCCTGCGCCCATTTTTACGAGATCATCAGGTCCCGAGATGACGCCGCTTACGACAAGATCGGTATTATCTGCAACATCAACTATGCCTGCCTGCGCGAGTGCAATAGACCGTGCAGTCTGGAAACTCGCGGTCGTCGCCAGCGTCCCGCCATTGAATATCAGACCGCCCGATGGATCGCCGAGATTACCATCGCTCGACACCTGCAACACACCGCCTGTTATCGTTGTGCCGCCTGTGAAACTATTCGCCCCCCTGAGTGTCAGTACACCGCTACTGAGTTCCAAAGCCAGTTTGCCGCTGCCACCATCCTGAATCACACCTAAGAATGTCGACGGGCCGACAGATGACCCGTCAATGGTCAGTAAACTGTTCGTCGTTCCGCCATTTTCAATGAGACCAGCGCCCGCGCTGACACTGTTGATTGCTCCAACGACTGTATTGAACCCATTGAGCTTGAGGGTTCCGCCAAGGCCGCCCGCCTGATTATCGAAATTGACGCTCGCATTTTCCGTCAGTGCATTATCCGTCAGGACATTCAGCATACTGTTGCCATGGAAAGTCTGAACACCACCGCTGAGGCCGTTGGCAGCGGAAACATTGAAAGTGCTGCTATCATGGAAATCCTGTGTGCCGCCATTAACCGCATTTGCGGTTGAGGCATTCAAGACACTGAGATTATAGAAATATTGCGTCCCACCGCCAATCGCTCCACTGGCGTTGGCGTTCAATATGCTGTTTCCGTTGAAATATTGAGCGCCGCCGCTAACGGCGTTGACTGCTGTCAACGTCATGACGCTGTTGTCGTAAAAGCTCTGTGATCCGCCGCTGATGGCATTGGACGAGGTTGCATTCAGGCGGCTGCTACCATTGAAATATTGCGACCCGCCTACGACAGAGTTCGCTTCTGAGGCGTTCAATGCGCTGGTATCGTAGAAAATCTGGGTGCCACCGCTTAACCCGTTAACGGCGTTAACATTCAAGGTGCTCGTATTGTAGAAGTACTGCTGGCCACCACTGAGAGCGCCCGCCGCGGTTAAGTTGAGAGCGCTATCGTCGTTGAAATACTGCTCGCCTGCATTCACCGCATTTTCAGCTGATGCATTGAGCGCGCTAGTCTCATAGAAACTCTGCACCCCTCCCCCGACTACATACTTGCCGGAAGCATTCAGGCTGCTGCTGCCATTGAAATATTGCGACCCGCCACTGATCGCATTCATCGCCGTTCCGTTCAGAGAACTGGAACCATAGAAGACTTGCATGCCACCGCTGATCGCGTCAGTTGCTGTCGCATTGAGCGCACTCGCATCCTGAAATGACCAGCTGGGTCGCGACGTATCGGAGAAATAGTCGGCAGAGTTCGCGTCGATGACCGTGGTACCAGTGCAGGGTGACGATGTGCACACTGTCTGTGCATAGGCTGGGGCGGTCATAAAAAGACCGGTCCCTAATGACAATACCAATGCAGGCACGCTAAATGATGGCCCGCCAGAAACCGGCGTGTCTCTTTGTTTCCCACTTGAGGGAACCAGCTCTCCATTCGATCTGACGTGATACGCAGTCACCACACGCTCCCCCAAGATAAAGCCGGTGAAAGCGTTCTGGAATCCAGGGACACCTTGCTTTCAACCCGACTTGAATTCTCGAGCCCACAGGCTTTGTCTTCACAAACAGGCAGAAAGCCGAGGCTCGGGAAAAATCTGCTCTAAATATCAATTTTGTAGTTTAGGCATCGTGGGAGGGGAACATGGTCATTGTGCAATGTTGGCTAACCTAATCGAAGATTGTCGACTTCAACGGTACGCCTTTCTTGGTATCGAAATACGACCGTCATATAGAGCGAAGGTCAACGCGATACTGGAAGGAGGCTTTGGAAGACAGAAGGCCAAAGGACAGGACTGGTGCAACGAGGTCCTTTTGCGCCCGAGGTTGTAGATTTTTAACCGCAAATCACATATGGTCATGTTTATTCGATAGCGCTTCGAAGCCTTGTCCAAGGTGCGAAATAGACCAGTTTACTTCTCTGAGAAAATCAAAAGATAGACAATCGCTCGAGCGAAACCAAAGCTTGCGTTCGCTTTCGTATGGCAGAATTTAATTCCGTTTTTCAATACTTTAGAATGATTGGTCTTCAAACCCAAAGCTGCTCAGAATGGTAAGCGGGGCAAATTCGGTGGCAGTGTCGAACGCGTAGGCAATTTCGGCAGGCCCGATGCGCGCTGCTGCACTGATCTTGCGAGCGGTCAGCGTTCCTGGCTCGAAAGGGGAGGGGAGTGTTCAGGCCCGCGCCGTGATCAATGTCGCGAGCGGCGGGATCGGCTCCGGACTGCCGATCTCCAGCCGGTCGCCCAGATAGTGCCAGAACGATAGACCCAGCTTCTGGCACGTCTTCATCAGGCCAAGCAGCGTATCGCGGGCAATGCGGCCGTCACGGCTCATTGTGCCGCCAGAGATCTTCCGCTTGATGACGAAGCTGCGCAGATCGTTTTCCGAAGCGTTGGTGTTGAGCGGGATTTCCGGGCGGTCCAGCACCCGCAACAGCTCGGCCTTGCGGCGCGACAACCGCAACAGGAGCTTGTCGAGATCGTCATAGCCGGTGCGGATCGCAAAAATGCGGTCGAATCTCGCTTCGAGACCGGCAGCGAGCCGCGCATCCGGCTTTTGCCGATAGGCCTTCAGCGCTTTATAGAAACGCCAGATCAGGTCCCGGATGGTCTCGACCTGTTTTACCTGTCCAGGCGTCGCCGGCATCAATTTCTGCAGCAATCGTTCGGAATGAACCCAACATAGCGCATGAGTGCCGACGCGGAACTGGCCGGCATCGTCGGAAACGATGATCGCGTTGCCGATCAGGCCATGATGGCGGATCGCACCCCAGATGCCCGCTTCGGCGAGCGGGCGGATCTTCTCCGTGTCGAAGATGTCGATACCCTTGTTAGCCAAATAGTGAAGGAACGGGACCTCATTGCAGAAGTGCTGCGGTGTTCGAGTTCGCAGCCCGGCCACGATGGCGGGGTCGGTGCCATATCGCTGATCCAGATAATCGAAGGCCGCGTCGTTCAGCACGTAGTCCTGATAATTGCCGCGCAGCAGGCTCAGAAAGTTGAGGCGTGACTTCGATGGCGTGGTGCGGAAAACGGTGAAGTTCGGGCCGCCGATCTGTGTGGCGTAACACGGATTATGGAAATGACGTGCTCCGGTGTCGTCGACGGTGATGTAGTCGGACGACACCAAGCCGGCATGCAGCACTGCTGAATCCTCGGCAGCCAGACCATCCATTCCTCTGGTCAGAAGCCGCACGACCTGACGCTTCGATACGTCGACACCGATATCATTGAGCAACGTTGTTAGCCGCTGCGTCGTGACCTGCCCCTGCGCATGCAGCATCATGCAAAGCCGCCTGAGGTTGGCGCCATACCCGCCGACCACCCCGGCGGGAAGCGGTGCCAGAATTCTCCTTCCTTCCGGTGTGATCCAGCACTCGCGACGGTATCGCACGATCTCGGCCATCAGCACGAGCTCGCGGACGATGCAACTCCGGTATCCTTTGAAGCGTGATCCCGCCGGCGGATTGATCCGCAATATCTTTTCCCGGCTGATCCGCTTCACATCGAGCTTTGGTCCGCGGGGTTTCTTCGGCCGCGGTCTGTCTGTGGACACGGCGTCCGTTGCCTTGTCCATGCCGGACGGGCGAAACGGTGGTCGAGGCGGCAGATCTTTGAGGCGGGCGATCTCTCATCACGCAGCATCTGGTTATCGACCTTCAGCCGAGCATTCTCGAGCCGCAGGATCTCGTTCTCCTCGCGAAGGACCGCGTTCTTCTCACGCAGATCCTTGACCTCAGCGGACAGAACTTCGACCCGATCGACAAGGCCTGTCACCAAACCGCGCAGCGCCTTCAGCGAAAGCGTGTCGGCATGCTTGGGAGAGGGGCGCCGTTTGGTCATGACGGAATCGAAGCATGATTTGCCCTAGCTGGGGAATCCCCGAGGCCAGAACCTTCTCCCGAATACTGCCTTTATGCACACTTCAATGCCGGGCAGCTAGACGAACCGTTCGCGGTAGGGACGCTCATTACTGAGCGCCCCCCGCACAGATCCGGACGTGCAGAATTCCCGCATCCGGCTCCTACCTTGAGTATTTGACGGCAAAGCGCGCATTGGGCCATGGGTGAAAGATCCTTGGTAGCGGCAGCCACTCATCGGCGATCTTCAGCATTCGCTCCCATGTCAGTGCATGCTTCTGACTTCGGCGCCGTAGCGTGCGAAGCCAGATACGTTTGACATTCTCACGAAACGACCAAAGCGACCGATGGTTGGTTGGAACCCCATGATAGACAAAATAGCCTTTCATCACCTGCTTCAGCCATCTCCCTTGCGCAGGGATTGAGTGATGCATACGCCGTTGCAACTCGCTTCTGACCTCTTTCAGCTTTGCCCGTTTGCGGTCTATGCGACTTTTGCGCCGGATTTGAAATCGACCAAGTCGATCTTTTCCGCAGATGTGCGTAAAGCCAAGGAAGTTGAAAGTTTCCGGTTTACCAAGTCCCTTCTTCTCACGGGTAAGTGCCGCAAAGCGGCCAAACCTGATCAGTCGGGTTTTGTCCGGATTGAGTTGCAGCGAAAACTCCTGCAACCGCTCTCGCATCATATTCCAGAAACGGTGCGCATCAGCCTGATATTGAAAGCCGACCACGATATCGTCCGCATAGCGTACAATGATCATATCGCCTGTAGCCTCGTGCCGTCGCCAGCGCTCTGCCCACAGGTCGAAGACGTAGTGTAAGTAGATATTAGCAAGCAGCGGTGAGATTACCGACCCTTGCCCAGTCCCTTGTTCACTCGTTTGTACGACGCCGTTTTCCAGAACACCCGCGCTGAGCCATTTGCGGATCAGACGGATGATGCGTTTATCACCGATGCGACGCTCCACGAAACGGATCAGCCAATCCTGATTGACCCGGTCGAAAAAGCTCGCAATGTCGGCGTCCAGTATAAAGCTCACCTTTCGCGTATCGATCCCGACAAAAAGAGCATCCAGCGCGTCGTGCTGGCCTCGTTCTGGTCGGAAACCGTAACTGAACCCAAGGAAATTTTCCTCGTAAATCTGGTTCAGTACCATTGCCGTTGCCCTCTGAACGATCTTGTCCTCGAGGGCTGCGATGGCAAGTGGGCGCTGACGTCCGTCCGGCTTCGGTATGTACGTCCGCCGTGATGGTTGCGCCCGATATGCTCCTCGTTGAACCCGGTCGTGCAGGTTCTCGATCTGTCGATCAAGATCTGCCTCGTAAGTTCTCCACGTTTGCCCATCAACACCGGGGGCGGCGTTACGTCTGAGTGCGTAGAACGCTACCCTCATCATCTCCGGATTTATGTGGTGGAAGAGCGCGGTGAACTTCTCCTTCTTTCTTTGCCCTGCGGCTTGCCGTATGCGGTCCAGCGCAGGGGACACACTTTCCCGGTCCTGTGCCCGGCGCGTGCTGTGCTGATCCGCATTCCTCTCGGTTCCCGCCCTTCGCTCCACCTGCTCCGCCGCCGACAGACCGGCTTTGTTCGCAAGCTTCATCGCTACTATGGCGGAATCAGACTCCTCATGATCGTGCATCATCGGCTACGGTTCCTCACCTTCCCGATGCGGACCAGCACGGCAAAGCCACGCTGGCCGGTCACGAGGCCTCCCGGTTCCCGTGCAAGAAGCGTCTATGCATGCCAGGGTCTTCGACCGCGCCGGGTCAAACTGCCACTTGCGATAACGTGACCGTTCATATTGCCTTCCGCATAGGTGGAGAGCGTCGGCACCCGAAATGTCCAATCTTTCGCGGCTCGATGGCTGGCCTGCATGCTCCCCTGTCAACACTTCACGTACAGCCTCACAACTGCCCGCGCATGACTCGGGGTCGATGTGGATCGCTACTCCTTCATCGTAACGGACTTTCACCATCTACTCCTTGCCGGTTTGTACCGGCGTTCCCACCGGATCTGCCCCACTTACCTCAGAATTGGTCTTTGTTCCGGATAACGTCCGCGCGTTTCGCAACGATGTGATTGAGAACAACACACACCGCGCTCGATTGAAAATTTCACTCCAAATGGGCTCGTGGTGAGTAAACGTTCAGCTCGACCGGCTCTTCTGCATTAAGCTCAAAAAACCATTCCACCAGCCCTCAAATCCGCTTTTTAAAACCGTGTACAAACGAACCTTTTATGGCGTAGTCTTTGTTCGTACAGATTGACGTAGAGCCGGATTTGATGATGCCCGAATTTGAAAACGCACCTAATCCCCCTCCCCTATCCGGGACGCTTATCGGCTATGCGCGCGCGTCGACGGAAGATCCATTTAACACCAACCAACTATCGCGGCTGCAAAACGCTGGCTGCGTCAGAATCTATCAAGAGCACCTGAGTGAGAAGTTGCTATCGCGGCCAACATTCGAAAAGCTTCTAGGCAACCTCGTGGCGGGAGACACTCTTGTCGTCGTGAAGCTGGATCGGGTAGCCCGCTCTGTCGGCCATCTGGCTGAACTGATCAGAAGCCTGAAGGCGCGCCGCATTCACTTTGTTTCACTTGGTGACCCAATCGACACCTCAGCAACCACATCTCCTTCCGCATTACTCGTTCTCGATGCAGTCGCTGAACTCGAGCACGCACTCAAAGTGGAGCGCACGAAAGAAGGTATGAAACTTGCGAAAGCCCGCGGCAAACTTGTCGGCAATCCGGGACTGCGTGCGCGCAGTCCAGAAGCAATTGGCAACATCGCGGCAGCGCGCAATCGCGCCTATCTGGACCAGCTTCTTACAACGGCACCCACATGGTTGCCCATCGTCATCAGGCTTCGCCCTCAGCATAGCTGGGAGAACATTGTTCTGACCCTTAATCTCAAAGGGCAGAGCTGGACCGTCGAAAAACTAAGACGCGCCGTTCACCGGCTCGTACGCGAAAAGCAGGCCGACCCTAAACTTCTCGTCCAGACCAAACGGCGAATTCCTGATGACTATTTTATCAAGCGCGTTGCAGCCATCGCCTTAGCCGACCCATCTCTCTCATTACGCGCCATAGCGGCGAAACTTGATGAGATGGGTGACCCTCCGCCTCGCGGCGGCCGCAAATGGCAGGCTTCATCGGTTAGAGACCTGTTGGAAAATGCCCGACGTTTTGGCTTTATACGGAATTGACAACTGTCAACAGCACGCATCCACTACCGCGATTAGCGAGCAAGGAGGTCGCTGGCGCCATCATTCGCAGCGCTCCTGTTCCGACAGAACTCTTCATGAATGAGTTGATAGTTGCGTATATAATAATTGATAAATGTTAAGAACCGCCAAGCACCCGGGGGCATGCTTGCTGCGGCTTGTCGCTTTGTCCTATTCTCCCCTGTATAAAACACGCCACACATAGGCTCACCAACTGCCAAGGTAAATCTAGACCGCCTGTGCCGCACGGATAAAAGCCTACATGAAGAAAGCGCCATTCACTTAAGAATCGGATACAATCTGCCCTAGTTTTAACGGGAGCTTTTTCATGAGTGTTGCCTTCGCAAAGGAAGAGAGCGCGGAAGCGGCATCGGAGACGGTTCTTCCAGATCGCGAAATCTCACCGCACCCCAATCTGGTAACAGAGAGAGGTCTCCAACTCCTGAAACAGGAACTTGAGAAGGCACGGATGGCATTTGAAGAGGCAAATGCCATTGAAGACATTTCCGAGCGCCGGCGACAGACCGCGCATCCGCTGCGCGACCTCCGATACTATGCCGTCCGCCAACATTCGGCACGATTGATGCCCACACCTCAATCTCCGTCCAGCGTTGGTTTCGGTTGCGTTATTTCTTTCAGTAGAGACAATCGCCCGGCTCAATCTTACCGTATCGTCGGTGAGGACGAAGCGAACCCGAAGGACGGCACAATCTCATTCGTTTCACCTCTGGCACGATTGCTTACCGGCAGATCCGTAGGCGACATTGTGTTTATGGGAGATCAAGAGATCGAGATTCTCGAAATATGCTGATGGCACAAATTCCTGTCATCAGCACATTCGACGTCAGTTCACGTTCTGCTTACCGTTTATGGGCGCGTTGCCATTCCAAATCTTCGTAATGTGCGACGGTCAGCGCAGTTCCACAATGTTGACAGGTGTCAATGAGTAGAAGCTTATCACCGATGCGCCCAGCAGCTACTCATTCGTGACACCCATAGTTCTTGTTGGGCACGTTCTTCGCTTTGCTTGGCGTTAACTATTCATTAACTAAAAATAAATTGCAGCAGAGACAGAATCGGGGCATCTTCGTCTGCGCATATTTGTTAGGTTTTACTGAATATGCGCTGATAAGGACGAACCAATGCATCAAAACTCGACAGCCTCTCCACAACCTCATAGCAGCCTTCAGTCTTTGATTGAAGCCGACGCTGAAGAGCTGTCGAAACGACTTCAGGCGCATCAAATGCGCATTTTTCCGCCAACAGCGCAGAAGTCGATCCGTTCTTTTACACCAGCGGAAGCAGCATCCTTTATCGGTGTAGCGGAAGGATATCTCCGACAGATCGTCTCGGAAGGTCACGGACCTGCGCCGCAGAGCAATGGTCGTCGGATGTATTCAATTCAGGACATTCACGCCATAAGGCAATTGCTGGACGATAATTCGCCGAAGACGCATGGCAAATATATCCGCCATCGCCGCAATGGCGAGAAGTTACAGATCATTTCGGTCATGAACTTCAAAGGCGGCTCTGCAAAGACCACCACGTCGGCCCACCTCGCTCAGTATTTGGCGCTGCGTGGCTATCGTGTTCTGGCCATCGATCTCGACCCGCAAGCCTCACTGTCCGCCATGTTCGGCCATCAGCCCGAACTCGACGTACGCGTCAACGATACGCTTTATGGCGCCATTCGCTACGACGCTGAACGGCGCGAGATTACGGATATCGTCAGATCGACCTACACCCCCGGCCTGCACGTCATCCCGGGTAATCTTGAGCTTATGGAGTTCGAACACGAAACACCCAAGGTTCTCGCTGAGCAGAAGAACGAAGCCATGTTCTTCTCACGCATCGGCAGTTGTCTGGCTGTCGTCGAAGACCTTTACGACGTGGTTGTGATCGACTGCCCTCCGCAGATGGGCTTTTTGACCCTCTCTGCCTTGTGTGCAGCAACATCTGTCCTGATCACTGTCCATCCCCAGATGCTCGATGTCATGTCAATGAACCAGTTCCTGCACATGACATCTGATCTCCTCGCAGTGGTCGAGCGGGCAGGTGGCAACACGCAATATGACTGGATGCGTTATCTAATCACCCGCTATGAACCCAATGACGCGCCGCAAAATCAGATGGCTGGTTTTATGCGCTCGATTTTTGGCAACCGTGTTCTTGATACGCCGATGCTCAAGTCGACAGCTATTTCGGATGCCGGTCTGACAAAACAGACACTTTATGAGGTGGATCGCTCGGCATTCTCACGCGGCACTTATGATCGTGCTCTGGAGTCGTTGACATCTGTCAACGCCGAGATTGAAGACCTCATTCGCCAGACCTGGGGGCGTAGCTAATCATGGCAAGAAAAAACATCTTTGATTTCTCCAGCCCGTCCGAACCGTCACAGAACGCTGACGATCATTCAGTGAACCCGCCTGTAGAGCAGGCGAGGCCGCTTGCGGGTATCGACCGTGACCGCGCAAATCGTCCGGCGGCGTTGGGTGCCATTTCCCAATCGCTGGAAAAGATCAACGAACGCTCCGCTCGTGCCGATGAAATCGAACGTCAGCTCTCTTCGGGTCAAACGATCATCGAACTTGATCCGGACCTCATCGACAGTTCATTCGTCTCAGACCGGCTCGGATTCGATGATGAAGACCAGACAAAGCTCGTTGAGCAAATCCGTGAGAGTGGCCAGCTGGTACCAATTCTGGTGCGCCCCCACCCGGAGAACCCTGATCGATTTCAGATTGCCTATGGTCATCGACGCGTTGCCGCCATTAAAACGCTCGGCATCAAGGTAAGGGCTGTCGTCAAGCAGCTCACCAATGAAGAGCTGGTCATTCACCAGGGACAGGAAAACAACACACGATCGAACCTGTCCTTCATCGAAAAGGCATTCTTTGCTCACACTTTGGAAGGACAGGGCTATTCGCGAGAAACGCTTTATCAATCCACGGGCATTGATAAGGCCATCCTGTCCAAGATGATCACAATCATTAAATCGATCCCAGAAGAAGTCATTCGCAAGATCGGTCGTGCACCATCGATTGGACGCACCCGTTGGGAAGACTTTGTCAGCCTTTTGACAACTGTCAATGAAACCATTGCGGCTCACGCCATCAGCGAACCTGGCTTTGCCAGCTTGTCATCCGATGATCGATTTCAGTTTGTGTTCGATAAGCTCAAATCGTCCGCGTCAAAGGATAAGCGTCAGGCTACTGCTATCGTGTCGCCTGTGCTGGGCGATGGCACTCAACCTGTTGCGATCAAACGCGCGGGCAAGAATGTGCAGTTCACTTTCAATGACAAGGCCGCTCCACAATTCGCCGACTTCGTTCAGTCGCGTCTTGACGACCTCTACGCAGAGTACAAGGCCAGCGAAACATCAAAGTAGCGCTTGAAGAACCAATCTTCAAAGCCAACCGAAACGGTTACATCAACCAGGAGAACAAACCGCAAAAGAAAAAGGCCCCCAAAACGTTGCCGCATGGAAGCCTTCCTCAGATTTAAGCACTCAGAGAATCGCATTTCCATGAATCCGTGTCAAGAGTCATAAACGTCATTTCGGCGGGTGGATTTCTTTTGCCTGAAAAAGGGTGAGAGGAAATGCAAATTCTGGAGTCAATAACGTCCACCTTTCGTGGACGAACGATGACGCTTGAGCAATTGAAGCTGTCATCAACTAAAATGGATCGAAGGACGGTCAATCGTTGGACGATCTACAAAGAGCTTTGCATTGCCAAGTCAGTGTTCGGGATCAACGATCGCTGTCTGGCCGTGATGAGTTCGCTATTGTCGTTTCTCCCGGGGAATGAGATCGGCATCGAGGGTGGTCTTGTCGTTTTTCCGTCCAACCGCCAGCTCTCGCTGCGCGCGCATGGAATGCCGGAATCGACCGTGCGCCGCCATATTGCAGCTCTCATCGAAAGCGGGCTAATTGCACGCCGCGATAGCCCGAATGGCAAACGTTACGCCTACAAGGATGAGGCGGGGCGGATAGAGGAAGCTTTTGGCTTTTCTTTCGCACCCCTTCTCGAACGCGCTGATGAAATCGCCCAAGCGGCCAAACAAGTTCAAACCGAAGCAGCGCTTCTCAAACGCACACGCGAACAGATTACATTGCAGCGCAGGGATCTCGCACAGATAATCGATGTGGCGCTCACTGATCACCAGTCCGACTTCTGGTTGGCAGTTCATACGCGCTTTCGCGCCATTGTCGATGCCATCCCACGTCGTGCAGCTCTCTCAGAGATGACAGCTATTCTCAACGATCTGACTACGTTACGTTCGGAAATAGATAACACATTGATTCATAGAGATAATGCTGCTGAGATGAGCGCCAATCACGCCCAAAATGAGCGGCATCATATTGAATCCCTTCCTGAATCCTATTTTGAATCTCAAAATTTCAAAAAGAATGATTTGAAGGAGCCTTCTCCACAATCCTCTTTGCCTACGCTCCACACCAGTTGTTGCCAGCCCACGCAATCAATCTCCCTCGACACCGTTCTGCGCGCATACCCGGATATCATCGAATATGGTTCGAAAGGGATTACCTCATGGCGGGATTTGATTGACGCTACAAAGATCGTTTCTACTTTCCTAGGCATTACCCAATCAGCCTATCGTGATGCGTGTGAAGTCTTGGGTATGGAAGGGACCTCTGCCACAATCGCGGGTATCCTCCAGCGCGTAACTGAAATTGGCTCTGCCGGCGGATATCTCCGCTCTCTGACACAAAAGGCGAGGGCAGGGGAGTTTTCGGTCGCTCAAATGCTCTTGGTTCAGCTGAAAACGAATGGGCCGAAATGCAGTTTCAGAGAATAGGATCTATGCTGGACCAGCATTTGGTCTCAAGCTCGTTGCCACAGGTCGTCTGAGATGATTAACGGCATCAAAAGCTTTTTGCCGTATCGAAGAGCGATGATTTTGAGCTGGGTTCAAAAATGTCTTGTGGCTACCCTTCTATCCCTTTTGATACTGACGCAATTCAGTATCACATCGGCTAGTGCGGGGGATTCTGCCGACATTTTCAGTTCCTGCTGGGCAACAGGCAGCCTCTCGGAGAATGTGGTCGAGATAGCTCGAAACGAAGAACGATGGTCTTGTGGTGATCGAAGGTTCTCCATTGAAGCAGAGCGCGTACTGCTCCGTTTTGACCTCACCGCCGATTCGGTAGTTCCCCGGTATCTGCTTTCCCGGCGAAGCGCCCTTAAGGTCGTGCATCAGCTTGCCATTGATCGGAATGGAGCGGTTCGGCAAAATTCTATCACCGCTGCCGCACTGCCCAGTTCAATAGCTGGTGGTTATTTCAAGGCTGCACTGCCCGAAGTGACGGGCGAAACGCGGCAAGTTATCGCCGCGATTGACATGCCAAGTCACCGTATGACTCTGGAGAGAGCATATCTTGCACCAGCTGACGCGGTTGGTGACATGCGATTTCTTATGGTCTTGGCGGGACTTGCTGGTATGCTCGTCATGCCCCTGATCTTCAATGCAGCATTCTATCGCGCTTTACGTGAGCCTTTTGTACTCTGGCATTCGGCCCTCACATTCTCGCTGCTGCTGACGATTGTGGTTTCATCGGGTGTGTCGGTCGTGCTTTTTGATCCTCCGGCCATGACGTTGAGCTGGATGACGACATTGATATTCGGCATGACAGTCGCATCAGGCGCGATGTTCACACATAGCTTCGTTGAACCAGGGTTGATGCATCCCATTTTGCGGCGCGTGCTTCCCTATTGCGCGATATGGGCGATGTCACTCAGCGCGTTTCATGCAGCATTCCCCTTTGTCGCACGGTCTATTCAATCGAGCGTATATACGGCAGCGTTTGCTCCCATTCTGGCAATCTTCATATTGTCCATGATTGATGCATTGCGTCGTGGAAGCCGCGCCGCGAGGTTTCAGGCGGTCGGTTACACACCCATAGTTCTGGTTGGACTGACCCGTTTGGTGACGGGTGTCATTCCCGGATTGCACAGCACGGACGCGATGCTTCTATTTTACATAGGGTGCATGTGTGAAGTCCTTTTCACGACGCTTGGCGTGGCAGACCGCTTTGTGACCATGAAACAAGAGCGAGATCGGGCGCGTAACGAAGCTGAACTTCTCGAACGACTGTCCGAAACGGACCCTTTGACCGGACTTCTCAATCGTCGAGCCATTGAACGGCAGTTCGAGCAACTCCGAACTGAAGGATTCACCACACTGGCAGTTATTGACCTTGATCATTTCAAGGCGATCAATGATCGAAACGGTCATGGCGTTGGAGATGAAGTACTCCGAGCGACAGCCAGTGCGCTCCAGACAAGCCCGACTGTTCGCGCTTATCGCCTTGGCGGAGAGGAATTCGTGCTTCTCCTTCGCGGAGCAGACGCCAATAACCAAGCCGAGTTAAGGCGCCAGGCGATCCCCGCAATTGTCGCTCATACCATTTCGGGTCTCGGGCAGCCGGTAACCGCTAGCATGGGTGTAACTGATCTTGCTGACGATGAGGGTTTCGCGTCTGTTTATGAACGTGCGGACAAGCTTCTCTACGAAGCCAAAAGTGCGGGGCGAAACCGAACCAGAACTAGAGTTAAGGTGTCGCCAATGTCAGAGGATATTGGTGGTAACCGAGTGCTGATCGCTTAGAACAGTTTTTAGCGACTACCTTTCAAACATCGAGTTGTATGTCGGTGTAATCTAGAGTTGCAAAATCAAGTAATGCAAATTAACGCTTTGTTAGGGAGTATATTGGGGCACGATCAAATGCAGTCGTTTTTTGTAACACCAATAAATTACGAGACGGTTTTGAGTCAGGCATTGATGTGTGACGATGAGCTGGACCGAAATATCGAGATCAAGCAGTTCTGCGGTGGAGTGTTATCGCCTTGTTTCGTCAAGTTTGATGCGGAAGGCCTCGGCGTTGCCAGCAGCATACAGTTGGTGGGGCCTATCGTTGAAGCATTTGTTCGACCGCGCGTCATGCTCGTCAACGACGATGATCTCTGTTTCTACTTCTCCATCGATGAATCGCGCGCCGACAGGGCGGGGCTAGAGGAATGCGCTAAACGGTTTTCGAAGATTTCCGAACGAAGCGCACTCCTTATTGACTCTGTTGGCCGTTTTTCCCGCAGAACATTGTCAATGGTTCTGCTCTTTGATCGGGCCAGCAAGCGATTAGCGCGCGAATGGGCAGAAGCAGATTTTGATCTTCGCCTGCTGCATCTGGATGGTGTTGTTGAAGATGAGGGAGAGTCCAGCGTTCAAAATGAAACTGCAGCGTAAAAAGCAATCCCTTTGAACGCCGTACCTGTTTCAAATCAAACAACAGCTTTATCCAAATTAACTGCTGCCATGACGAGTAAGCCTTCATCAAGTGATAGGCTGACCCCTTACGGACGAAAAGGGATCTTTCTGTTGATTTCCACGTAGAAGTGAGCCGGAGGGGGTGCGGACGAAAACTTGGACTATCAGGGAGGTAGTTCATGTATTCCTACGAAGACCGGATACGAGCAGTTGCGCTTTACATCAAGCTGGGCAAGCGCCCGAAAGCGACTATTCGCCAGTTGGGCTATCCAAGCAAGAACGCTTTGAAGGGCTGGTACCTGGAATATGAGCACCATCTCGATCTGTGTTTAGGATTTGCGCCCCGAGCGCCTAAGTTCACACAGGCGCAGAAGGAAGTGGCTGTTGAGCACTACCGCACGCATGGTCGTTGTGTTTCTGCAACGATGCGCGCCTTGGGCTATCCCGGTCGTGCAACGTTGACAGCATGGGTTCGTGAGGTGTTTCCCGAAACTAGCAAAGCTGTCACTGGAAGAACTGGACGTCCACGATACCCTGATGTGCTGAAGAAGGCTGGCGTCGTCGGACTTTATAATCGGCAAGAAAGTGCACAGGCTTTGGCCGAAAAGCTCGGCGTATGCAGACCGACACTGTATAACTGGAAAAGCCAGTTACTTGGTCCGGAGGCTCCCGCAATCATGAAACGCAAGAACAACTCACCGCCAGCGCCAGAGCGAAAAGAATTAGAGCGCCAGCTCGAAACACTGCAGCACGATATTCAGAAACTGCAGCTTGAGCACGACCTTTTGAAGAAAGCGACCGAACTTATAAAAAAAGACCTGGGCGTCGATCTGCAACTTCTGAGTAATCGGGAGAAAACGCTGTTGGTTGGCACCCTAAAAGATCTTTATCAATTCCCTGATCTGCTTACTCAGTTGGGATTGGCGCGCAGCTCATATTTTTACCATCGAACTCGCATGAGGATTACC
>JACGXE010000010.1 GCA_014138095.1 Ochrobactrum sp. RH2CCR150 | reverse complement strand
GCGCTGGGTGCGGGTCTTGCAGGCGTTGCCGGCATCATGGCGGCCCCGATCTATCAGGTCAGCCCGCTGATGGGCTCCAACATCATCATCGTGGTTTTTGCCGTGGTGGTTGTCGGCGGCATGGGATCGATCCTCGGCGCCATCATCACCGGCTATGTGCTGGGGCTGGCCGAAGGGCTCACCAAGGTCTTTTATCCGGAAGCCTCCAGCATCGTCATCTTCGTTATCATGGCTATCGTCCTTCTGGTGCGACCCGCCGGACTGTTCGGGAAGGAGGCCTGATATGGCTGATACTGCTCTTAAAGCAACGGCTGCAAGCCATGGCACCGCTTCATCCCGCAAGCCTGCGATCAACAGCCTGTCGGCGGTCATTCTCGTCATCGCCATCGTCGCACTGGCCGCCGCACCCTTCGTGGTCTATCCGATCTTCCTGATGAAGATGCTGTGCTTTGCGCTGTTTGCCTCCGCCTTCAATCTTCTGCTTGGCTATACCGGCATTCTCTCGTTCGGCCATGCGGCCTTCTTCGGGGGCGCTGCCTATATCACCGCGCATACGGTGAAGGAATGGGGCGTGACGCCGGAAGTGGGGCTGATCCTCGGTGTTCTTGCCGCCGCCGCACTTGGCCTTGTCATCGGCTATCTGGCCATTCGCCGTCAGGGCATCTATTCGACCATGATCACGCTTGCGCTGTCGCAGATGTTCTTCTTCTTCTGTCTGCAGGCGGCCTTCACCCATGGTGAGGACGGCTTGCAGGGCGTGCCGCGCGGATATCTGTTCGGCTTCATCGATCTCAACAGTCCGATGAACATGTATTACTTTGTGCTGGCTGTGTTCGTGCTTGGGGTCTTCGCCATCTGGCGCATCACCAACTCGCCCTTCGGCATGATCCTGAAATCGGTGCGCGAGAATGAAAACCGCGCCATATCGCTCGGCTATTCCGTCAATCAGTACAAGCTGGCCGCATTCGTGATGTCGGCAGGTCTTGCGGGCCTTGCGGGCGGCATGAAGGCGCTCGTCTTCCAGTTTGCAACGCTGACCGATGTCGGCTGGCAGATGTCGGGCGAGGTCATCCTGATGACGCTGCTTGGCGGCATCGGCACGCTGATCGGACCCATCGTCGGCGCCGCCTTCGTCGTCGCCCTCCAGAATTATCTCGCAACATCCGACTTCCCCGTCACAATCGTCACAGGCCTCATCTTCATGGCATGTGTCATCCTCTTCCGTAAAGGTATCGTCGGAGAGTTCTATGCCTGGTTTGAACGGAGGAAGTGAGAATGAGCGGCCCTTTATTCATCTATAGAACGTCCGTCTCATCAAATTGGATCGACTATAACGGGCATATGGGGGACTATGCCTATGGCATTGTCTTTTCGGATGCCGCGACTGCCTATATGGATCGAATTGGCATCGACGCTACTTATCGCGAGGCAAATAATGCCACGCTGTATACGCTCGATAGCCGTATTGGTTATCTGAAAGAGTGTCATGTCGGTGAAGCGTTGAGTGTGGACTTGACTGTTCTGGATGCAGATCGCAAGCGTATGCACTTATTCATGCGTATACTGAATGAGGGCGGGCAGGACGTTGCTCTCTGCGAACAGGTGTTGATGCATGTCAGCCGCACGAGTGGAGCGCCGCGTGCATCCGATATGCCGGAACTGTCGCAAGAAAGGCTATTTGCCGACCTTGAACTTTCTCGAGCTGCCATAAAGCCAGATTGGCTGACGCGCCAGTTAGGCTTAAAAACAAAGTGATAGTTGGTCCACATACGGCATAATTTCATGCCGTATGTGGATATGCGGGTATAATATCAACTAGTGCCGTCTACCGGTTTATGGTTGTTTGGGCGCACCATCCTGCGGCATCGGGTAGTCGTCAGAATTGAGGACCCAGCCGGGCTTCAGCGAAAAATCCATGCGTGGCGGACAGAAAATATCTACGAGATCATTGCGATCTTCACTGGTTGCCCGTGTTGTGTGAATAACCGGCGGTGGAATGACGAGAGCTGATGGAGATTTGACCTCTATAGACTGATCAGGTTTCCAGTCACTCATATCCGTCGTCCAAGCCCAACGCAGATGGTGAGTAAAACTCCCAGCCAATGCCAGTGAACATTGTTCAAAATCATCATGATGATGTGGCGACATCTTGGCAGGGTCGCGCGGGCCATTTTGGGCCGGGAGAGCATTGATCATGAAGGTGGTGCAGCGGAAAATTCGGCCAAAGCGTCCCGGCTCGTCGGGAACCGCCAGCGAATAAGAGCGCACCTTCCACCCGCCAACGGGCTGGGGCCACGACTGGAAGGGCGGTATATGTTTGCGAGACTTGTCGTAGGCGTGGGCATTTGGCGCCATTTCTACGAGGTCTTTGGATGCGACTGTGAAGAGTCGGACTACGTTTGCGCCATTTGGAAAGGTAATAAGGCTGTCACCCGGCGGAATAAATGTGACCGAGTTGCCTGCTACCTCAGTTGTCACGCCGCCCCATTCGACCGTGGCGATGTGGTTCTGGTCTGCGAGATAAAGAACATATTCGTCGGCTTGGGTTTTGCGTTCCAATACCGTTCCCGGTTCAAGCTCCGAATAGGCGAGAATGAAATTGCATCCTCGCAAGAACCAAGTGCGCTCGCCGGGAGCCGTGTGATCAGGAGCTGAGGCATAAAACTCTGCCAGCTGTTCTTCGGCGATGAGACCCGTGGGGTTCGGCTTGGATGCGGCAGCAAAGAGGTCTGCTCGTGGATCCTTGTCCTTAAACATTGGGTTTCCTTTCATTCCCTGGCTGTTGCCAGCATTTGCGCTGCTGATTTGCGCAACAGCGCCTGATCTGATCCGCACACGAAGACGGTGACGCCAAGCTTGTGCCAGCGCGGAACATCAGCGGCATTACCGACAAATAGTCCGACAGCAACGCCGGCTTTCTTGCCAGCGTCGATAACCTTTTCGATGGCTGTATCAAGTTCCGTCGACGGAAAACCCACCCCCATGGATTGAGAGAGATCGGCTGGGCCGACGAAGAGCACGTCGACATCCGGTTCTTGTGCGATTTCATCCAGTCGAGCGAGCGCTGCTTGATCTTCGATTTGCGCCATCACTACGTTTTGCGCATCACAATGGGTTCGATATTCGGCAATGCCATAACTGCCGTAGTTGCCTGCGCGCGGCGAAGGAGAAAGGCCGCGTTTGCCCCGGGAAAAGCGGACAGCATCACAGACAGCGGCGGCCTGCGCCGCATCCATGACATGAGGAACCATGACACCTTCAAGACCGAGATCGAGTAGGGGGGCAATCCAGTCGGTGGAGTTACCCCACCGACGAGAGAGAAGCGGTAGACCTGCTGCACGTCCGGCTAACGCCAGAATATCCATCTGCGCAATGCTGATCGGGGCATGTTCCTGATCGACGACTGCAAAATCGAGGCCCGCAAAGCCGAGAATCTCAACGATATGCGGTGCGGGCGTCTTGATGAAACTGCCGATCAGCAGTTCACCGTTCCGGATACGGGACCGTAAGCTTGGTTGTGTTTTATCTGAAGGCTGTTTCACCTGACACATCCTCAAATTGTTTGTGTTCCGGAGGCGTCGCCGACAGTGCTGTCTTCTTTTCCAGCAATTGGCTGGTCATCCTCGAAGCTGAGATCGCGACCGTTGGTTTCGGGAAGAAG
The DNA here is from genome assembly GCA_014138095.1 of Ochrobactrum sp. RH2CCR150. Taxonomy (GTDB): domain Bacteria; phylum Pseudomonadota; class Alphaproteobacteria; order Rhizobiales; family Rhizobiaceae; genus Brucella; species Brucella gambitense. The sequence goes on along the minus strand of JACGXE010000010.1, from coordinate 164,277 downwards.
TGCAACGGCCACAAGGACGAAGATGTAGGCCAGCATGGCGCACAGAGCCATTGCATCGCGCAGCGGCAGGAAACTGCCGGTCGCCATCATGCCGACAATTGCGGGGCCGAAAGCACCCGCAGCGCGGCCAAAATTATAGCAGAATGCCTGACCGTTACCGCGGATCGTGTTGGGGAAAAGCTCCGTGAAGTAGGGTCCAAGAGCGGCATAGATTCCGAGCAGCGAGAAGCCGAGCATGAAGTTAATGACGAGGGAGAGTGCACCCATCGGCGGGGTATAAAGAAAGATCGGAATGATAATCCAGTTCAGCACTGTGAACAGGAAGAAATTGCGACGTCGTCCAATCAGATCGCAAAGATAGGCAGCAACGATATAGCCGACGAACGAGCCGAAGGTCATGACAAAGACGTAGTAACCAACAGTGACCGATGAAATCTGGTAATGCGACTTGAGGAAGGTTGGTAGCCAGATCAGGATTGAAAAACCTCCGCCCTGAATGCCAAGCGCCAGCAATGAACACAGGATTGTTGTCTTCAGATAGCGCGGGTGGAAAATCACAAAAGGACTGATCTTCTCTCCACGGTCAGCAAGCGCCTTGCGGGTCTTGAGAAAAACTTCGGGTTCCTCGACGCCACGCAATCCCCAGAACACCCAGAATGCCGGGAGCGCGCCGATCCAGAACATCCAGCGCCAGGCATTTTCAGGTGGCATGGTAGCAAACAGGACTGACGACAACAATGCGGCAAAGCCATAGCCCACAGCGTAGGCGCTTTGCACATTGCCAACCGCTTTGCCGCGATAGGCAGGTCGGATCACTTCGCCCATCAGTACCGCGCCAGCCGCCCACTCACCGCCGAAGCCAATGCCTGACAGAATGCGGGCGACAAGCAATTGTTCGTAGGAATTGGCGAAGCCACTGGCAATCGTAAAAACAGTGAACCAGGCAATAGCGATCTTCATGACGGTGACGCGGCCGATACGGTCGCACATGATACCGGCGATCCATCCACCGATTGACGAGGAAATCAGAGCCGATGTTCCAAGCCAGCCGGCTTCACTGTTGGTAATTGCCCATAAGGCTACCAGTGTCGGGATCAAGAAGCTGAAGAGCTGTGTGTCGAGCGCATCCGTTGCCCAGCCGACATAGCAAGCGTGAAAGGTCTTTCGTTCGGGAGCGTTGAGCTCGCGATACCATTGAAACATGTTGTCCTCCCAAAGTCGGGTCTCATTGCACCCGGCTGTTCCCAAAGGCGATTATTGTCCCTGATCCTCTTTGTCAGGGTGGGCCGGAGCAATCGATTGCTCAGCCGTTCAGTCCGAGAACATCGGCGGCGTTTTGCGCCACCATGTCGTGAATGTCTCCATCGCGGTAGCCAAGCTCAAGGCAGGTCGTGACGCCGCGACGGAAGCCTTCCAGGGGGCTATAGGTTCCAACCTGCCCAAGGTCCGAGCAAAGAATGGTGCGAGACGTACCGACGGCATCGATATGCGCCCGGAAATCCTGCCTGTCGCGTGTCTGAAATTTCGAGCCGTCGAGGAAGAAGGCCAGAGAATGTTCGACATAGGCACCCATGTCGGCAATCTCGCGGGCATCCTCAGGTGTTGCGCCAACGATGTCTTCAGGATGGGTAAAGACCAGGCGTTTGACGCCACGCTTCAACGCTTCTGCGAAAACGGTTCTGGTTTCCGACACATGAATATGGCCGCTTGCAAGCACCATGTCGTTGGCCGCAATAACATCAAGGACATCGAGAAGTTCGGGAAGCATTCTACCGTCGGCATCGAAAAGCGGAACGGCCGTTGCCGGGCGCATTTTCTGGGTGGAGGCAGGGTGCGCCCAGCCGGATGTCTTTTCCCAGCGGAGATGATTTTCAGCGGCCAGCGTGGGAAGCCACACGATTTTCCCGCCTAGCGCTGCGGTATGCTCGACCGCATAGGGGTTAAGCCCGCCAACAACATTGTTGAGCACAATGCTCGAATAAATCTTCGTCGTGAGTTCCGGGTGGTGCTTTCGGATCAGCTGCGCCGCTACGACGCCGGAATAATCGTGATCCTTGGTGACAGCTGCTATGAAACCAGCCTCTGACAACTGGCGCGCCAGTTCGAGATGATCCAGAGCTCTTGGGGCAATTGACGGACCGCTATGGACATGCGGATCAACGCCGCCGCGCAGAATATCATTGATTTGATGATGAAGCTCATCGGCAGAAGTTGTGTCAGCGGTCGTCATTCCATCCTCCTCAATCACAATGTTCCGTTCAGCGGAACTTTGTTCTGATTTTTATCAAGCAATCGACTATCGGTGTCAAGTGGTATGATTGGGTGCTCGTTTCCTTGGCGGCGGAGGGGGAGGGTAAGACATTGAATGCGCGGGAGCGCTAAGGTTGCTTGGGCCGTCTGTCCGGTTGTTTTCATAGTGAGAATCGCTCTGTATAAACGTGCAAAGAATATCGATTGAGGATCTGGCATGGTCGATGACGATGAAAAAGACGGTGGCAGCCTTCAGTCTGTCGTTCTAACAATGCAGGTATTGGAACAGGTCGTGCGCACCGCAAAGGGCGTCGGCGTGACCAGCCTTGCTAAAGCATTAGGCACCAGCAAAAGCCGTATTCATCGACATCTGCAGACGCTCGTGCGCCAGGGCTATGTGTTTCAACACGAGGATTCCGAGCGCTACGAGGTCGGTCACAGGCTGGTTTCATTGGTGCAGTCGGTGTCTGACAATGCGGGCATGGTGCACGCCGCTTATGATCCGCTGCTTGCACTGCGGGATGCGCTTGGACATTCCGCTGTCGCTTCCCAGCTCACGCCGGACGGGATGCTTGTCATTGCGACGGTTCCCGGGCGCTCGCCAATTGAAATTGGCGTGCGCGTAGGGTCGCTTTTATCGTTTCATAGCTCTGCGCAGGGCAAGGTTGCCGCGGCGTTTTCGTCAGCAGGATTTCAATCCCGTGTGCTCACGGGGCAGCTCGAAGCCTTCACCCCCTCCACGATCATTGAACCCGCTGTGCTGGAGAAGGAGTTTGCCGAAATCAGACGACATGGCTGGGCGGTCGCGCCGCATGAGACGGCTCTCGGATTGAACACGCTTGCAAGCCCGGTATTCGACGCATCGGGGATGGTGTGCGGGGCGACAGGCATTGTCGACATGGTTCAATCGGTCGGTGAAGTGCCAACGGACGAACAGATCGCGCGCACCGTCGAAGCCGCACGCAAAATCTCGGAACGTCTCGGCTATAAGGCGTAGATGTCAGGAATTTTCGCCTGAAAGAGTGATTTTTCAAAGGCTTCGGGAGTGTTGTCGACGCACGCCACCCGGCGGCATACGAAGTATAGAATTGGCCGATCTACAACGGTTGATAGCGACTATTCTTAAATGAGTAATAGCTTGAATAATAATCTTGCCAATGCGGTTTATCACAATTAAGCTGGTAATTATTATCGAACATAGTTTTTCCTGGCCGAGTCGTCAGGTCTCTATGGTCGATACTGGGGCATTCCAAGATCAGTTTCTAGTTTTCAGACATCGGACTGCGACTCTGCACGCGTGACCGCGGCGTGCGGAGGTTGAGGGGCAGCAGCGGGACCGGGTGGGACCGTCATGAAAAACAGGAAGCGTGCGCGTGGGCATCAGTCGTCGGCGGGTTTGCCGGTGCAGTTTGCGGTTATGGCAGGTATCTACCTCGCGGTTGGTAGTTCCACAGTTTTTGCTGCTGACCCGCCGCCTGCACCGTCGAAGACATCGGTGCCTGGTCAAACGGTAACAAATCCACTGACTGGGGAGGAGACCACCGTCACTGCATTGGTCGTTGACCCCGCGGGGACGGCGACAGCTGGAACGACTGCATTTGTTCAGACCCAGGATGGCTATACGTTCCTGGTAAAATCCGCTGGCGAAGTTTTCTATAACGGCGACGCGCCGCCTGTCGCTTTTGCGGTCGCCTCTATTACCGGCGGTCAGGCTGTGGTCACCAGTGCCACTGCATCTGGGAGTGTAGAGATCCCACTTGGTCAGGAGACCACAGATTTTGAAGCCAATTTCAGTGGTTCTGACACTCAAGGAACGCTCACTCCGCCGGTCGATGTGAATGGACCCAATGGCGTAAAGCAAGTCAACTACGGCAAAAATGGCAGCAATGGTCGGGCCGGGGCGCTGTTCGTTCCGCCATCCTCAGGTGGGGATGGCGCGACCGGACCAACCAACGAGAAAACCTTAGCGACAAATGTCAACGCGACTTCCAATGTGGGTTGGGAAATCGGCAGCGTCGGCGGAAATGGCGGTAAAGGCGGTAATTCTTATGCCAGTTTCTGGAGCGGTCGCGATGGTGGTGATGGCGGCGCTGGCGGAACTGTTCTTGCGACGCAGGCTGCATCAAGCACGATTCAGACAAGCGGCGATAATCATTATGGCATATTTGCTTATAGCCGGAGCGGCGAAGCCGGAGACGGCGGCAGTGGTTATGCTGCACCTGGCGGCGGCACTGGCGGTCATTCCTCCAATGGCGGGCAGGTTACGGTCAACCAATACGGTGCGATATCCACCAACGGAACGAATGCCCACGGCATCTATGCTCTGAGCGTCAGCAATAATGGCGGTCAAGGTGGCGATCAGTGGGGGCTTGTCGGTACTGCGGGCGACGGTGGTTATGGCGGGAATGGCGGGCAGGTTGACGTCAAAACCTTCGCCGGTGCGACCATCCTGACAGAGAAAGACTTCTCAAACGGCATCTTTGCACAATCCATCGGTGGTACCGGGGGATCTGCAGGGGCGAGTAGCAACCTGTTGGTTTCGCTCATAGGCAGTGCCGACAATGGCGGTAGCGGCGGCGAGGTTAACGTCACGAATGGCGGCACCATTGAAACGCATGGTTTGGCTTCACGCGGGATCATGGCGCAGTCGATTGGCGGTGGCGGCGGTGCTGGTGGTACGGCGGCAGGTCTGGTTGCGTTGGCACTTGGGGGCGTGGGCTCCAACGGCGGATCCGGTGGTGAAGTCAGTGTGACGAATGCGGGAACCGGATCGATCTATACGAAAGGCGATCTCGCCGATGGCATTATGGCACAATCCATTGGCGGCTCCGGCGGTCAGGGGACAAACGCCTACGGTCTGGTGAGCATTGGCGGAAACGGTTCGAAGGGCGGTAGCGGGTCGGCCGTTTCTGTTAGCAATCTTGGTCGTATCGTTACCGAAGGTGACGGCGCTCGCGGGATTATCGCGCAGTCGATTGGCGGCGGTGGTGGTGATGGTGGTTCGACCGGAGGTATGGTCGCGGTTGGCGGCAGCGGCAGCGGCGGCGGGGACGGGGCAGCGGTTAGCGTGACCAATGACGGCGTCATCACGACCGGCGGCCAGGATGCAATGGGCATCCTAGCCCAATCGATTGGCGGCGGCGGCGGTAATGGCGGCTCGTCTGGTGCAGTAGGGGCCTTTGTTGGCGTTGCGGTCGGCGGCGCAGGCGGTACGGGTGGTGCTGGCGGTCAGGTCAATGTGACGCTTTCCGACACAGATGCCAGCCAGCCTTCCCGGATTGTAACGACCGGAGACCGGTCAACCGGCGTATTCGCGCAGTCCATTGGCGGCGGTGGCGGTAATGGCGGCGGCGCTGTCAGCGTGGCAGTCGGTGCTTTCGGTGCTGCTTCTGTTTCCGTGGGCGGATCGGGTGGTGTCGGTGGCGACGGCGGAACTGCTATATTGGCCGGTAGTGGTGATGCCGCTATCCAGACCGGTGGTGCGGATGCGGCAGGCATCATACTGCAATCCGTCGGCGGCGGCGGCGGTAATGGCGGTTACGCGGTTTCAGTCGCAGCGGCTGGGGGCCCGGTTTCGGGTTCTTTGGCTGTCGGCGTTGGCGGATCAGGCGCCGCAGGTGGTAAGGGCGGTGAAGTCCTTGTCGGCACCGTCGATGGAAGCGGCAATCTGGTCGCGCCGGGCTTCTCCGGTAGTGTTGTGACCACGGGCGAGCGCTCCGCCGGTATGATTTTTCAATCGGTTGGTGGTGGCGGCGGTAACGGTGGTCTCGCGGTGGCTGCAACGGGCGGCGGGTCTCTCCTCTTTTCCGGTAATCTGTCCGTAGGCATTGGTGGCTCAGCAGGCGCTGGCGGCAGTGGCGGATTGGTGCGTGTTTACACGGATTCCGATATTACGACACGCGGCAACAGCTCGTCTGCTCTGATTGCTCAATCGATTGGCGGCGGCGGCGGTAACGGCGGCGGTAGCATTGCAGCCGGTGTTGCGGGCAGCGCAGGCGTTGCGGCAAATATTAGTGTCGGCGTAGGTGGAAGTGGTGCGGGCGGCGGTACCGGTGGCGCGGTCGACCTTATCGCCGGTGGCGACCTGATCCGCACGACCGGTCAGTTTTCGACTGCGGTTGTTGCCCAGTCAATCGGCGGTGGTGGCGGTAACGGTGGTTATTCAATCGCAGCGGGGCTTGCGGGTGGTGGCGCCGGTGCCGGGACAGTCAGCGTTGGCGTTGGCGGTTCGGCTGATGGCGGTGGCAACGGCGGCGCGGTGAATGCTCAGGTGGATGCCGTTGTTACGACGGAGGCAGACGACTCCGGCGCAATTTTGATCCAGTCGATTGGCGGCGGCGGCGGCAATGGCGGGTTCTCTGTTGCAGCTGGTGGTGCTGGCGCGGGTGCCGGTGCAGGCGCGGTGTCCGTTGGACTTGGTGGTTCAGCTGGTGCTGGCGGTAAGGGCGGCGCGGTGACCGCCCATATCAATAACGATGTTGGAACTGAAGGCGAACGCGCCGCGGGCGTCGTGATGCAATCGATCGGCGGCGGTGGTGGTAATGGAGGTTTCTCCGTATCGGGAACCTTGTCTGGAGCGGGTGCTGGAAGCGGTTCGGTTTCGGTCGGACTTGGCGGTTCGGGCGGTAGCGGCGGCGACGGTTCCACGGTCACGGCAACGGTCGACGGAAACGTAACGACCGAAGGTAAAGACTCCACCGCCATTCTGGCGCAATCTGTCGGCGGCGGTGGCGGCAATGGCGGGTTTAATGTTTCCGGTGCTGTGAGCGGATCGGGTGTCGGCAGCGGTGCGGTCAGCGTCGGATTGGGCGGTAGTGGTGGCACGGGCGCTAAGGGCGATACAGTCACGCTTACCAGCAACGGCTATGTCTGGACGCAAGGGGATCGTTCGTCAGGCGTTGTCGCGCAGTCCATCGGCGGCGGCGGCGGTAACGGTGGTTTCGATGTCTCCGGATCGATTGCCGGTGCCGGAACTGGAACCGGAACGGTCAGCGTGGGCCTCGGTGGCCATGGTGCGGGTGGCGGCAACGGTGGCGCGGTCAACGCGACATCGAACGGAGAGATTCTGACGGAGGGCTTTGCGTCATCTGGCTTCGTTGCACAGTCAATTGGCGGCGGCGGTGGCAATGGTGGCTTCAATGTCAGTGCCGGGCTGTCCGTTGCAGGTGTTGGTGCAGGTTCGGTCGGCGTCGGACTTGGTGGTAGTGGTTCTGGCGGCGGTAATGGTTCAACGGTAACCGCCCACACGACGGCGAATATTGAAACGCGCGGCAATGCTTCAACAGGTGTCCTGGCGCAGTCGGTTGGCGGCGGTGGCGGTAATGGCGGTTTCAATATCACGCCAACGGTATCCGGTGCAGGTACGGGAGCAGGTGCGATCTCGGTCGGTCTAGGCGGTAGCGGCGCTGGCGGCGGTAACGGTGGCACGGTCAACCTGACGGTTGAAAATGATGTGCTGACTCATGGTGCCCAATCGTCGGCTGTTGTCGCACAATCGATTGGCGGCGGCGGTGGTAATGGCGGCTTCAATGTCTCGGCAGCCGGTACCGGTGCGGGAACCGGATCGGGTGCAGTCGGTGTCGGTCTCGGCGGTAGTGCGGGAGCAGGCGGCACAGGTGGTACAGTTGGCAGCAAGGTCACAGGCAATCTCACCACAATCGGCGACAACTCGACGGCCCTGCTCGTTCAGTCACTTGGTGGCGGCGGCGGTAATGGCGGCATGAATGTTTCGGCGACGGTTGCAGTCGCAGGAACCGGGGCCGGCGGTGCGTCTGTCGGCATCGGCGGTTCAGGTGGCGCTGGCGGCGCTTCGGGCAATGCCACATCGGTTCTCACCGGCGATGTTATTACGGAAGGTAACGGCTCTGGCGGCGTGGTCGTCCAGTCACTTGGCGGCGGCGGCGGCAACGGCGGTCTCAATGTATCGGGAACAGTGACAGCAGCCGGTACAGGCGCTGGCGGTGTTGCCGTTGGACTGGGTGGCAGTGGTGGCGATGGCGGCAACGCCGCCGCAGCAGACAGCACGATCAACGGCAATGTCCAAACGTCGGGCGATGATGCGAGCGGTGTGGTCGTCCAGTCCGCCGGTGGCGGTGGTGGCAATGGCGCAATCAATATCGCCGGTGTCGTCAGCCTTTCAGGCAATGGATCGGGTGCGGCCAGCATCGGCATTGGCGGCTCGGGCGGTGGTGGCGGCGATGCTGGGACCGCTGCTGGAAAAATGACCGGAAATGTCGTCACCCAGGGGGATCGTTCCGCTGGTGTAGTGGTGCAATCGCTTGGCGGCGGCGGCGGTAATGGCGGGATCAATGTTTCCGGTGCCGTTAGTCTGGCTGCGCAGAACAGCGGTGCTGTCGGCATTGGCATCGGAGGCTTTGGCGGTGACGGTGGTCACGCAGATACCGCGACCAATGATTTTACCGGTGATGTGGTCACGCTTGGCGTGGATTCGACCGGCGTGCTGGTTCAGTCTGTTGGTGGTGGCGGTGGCAATGGCGGTATCAACATTAGCGGTGCGGTCAGTATTGCGGGCAACGGTTCAGGTGTTGCAGCTGTCGGTATTGGCGGTTTCGGCGGTTCTGGCGGCTATGCTGGCGATGTCACCGGCAGCTATTCAGGCAATGTCTTCACGTTCGGCGACCGTTCGTCGGGTATCGTCGCACAAAGCCTTGGCGGCGGCGGCGGTAATGGTGGCATCAATATCTCCGGCGGTCTTTCGGTCGCGCCGCAATTTTCCGGATCTCTTGGATTGGGTATCGGCGGCTTTGGCGGCGATGGCGGTGTTGCAGGGTCCGTTGATCAGACGGTTATCGGCTACGTTCAAACACTGGGCGACGACTCTATCGGTATTCTCAGCCAAAGCCTCGGCGGCGGCGGTGGCAATGGCGGTCTCAATGTCAGTGGAGCCGTATCTTTGTCGCGTCAGACAAGTGCGGCTGTCGGGCTTGGTCTGGGTGGATTTGGTGGTGCGGGTGCTGATGCAGGGGCTCTGACGGCGTCGGATGTGACCGGCGGCGTCCTCACCATCGGCGACAGAAGCTCGGCCATTGTGACGCAAAGCCTTGGCGGCGGCGGCGGCAATGGGGGGATGAATGTCTCCGGCACGGTCAACCTCACGCAACAAAGTGGCGGCGCAGCATCACTCGGCTTGGGCGGTTTCGGCGGCGGTGGCGGCAATGCGGGCGACGTAACAAGTAAAGTCCGTGTAACGGCTGACCATGACAACATCACCACCATTGGTGATCAGAGCATAGGCGTGATGGCACAGTCGGTTGGCGGTGGTGGCGGTACGGGCGGCCTGAATGTTTCAGGCGCAGTCAGCGTCACGGGTCAATCGGGCGCGGCGGTATCGCTTGGTCTGGGCGGGTTTGGCGGCGCGGGTGGCAATGCCGGGTCTGTTGATCTCGATGTGATCGGAACAGTCAATACATTCGGCGACCGTTCTACCGGTCTGATGGCTCAAAGCCTTGGCGGCGGTGGCGGTGTCGGCGGTACCAATATTTCAGGTTCTTTGGCTTTGACTAAGCCATCCGGATCAAGCACGATCTTTTCCGTTTCCGCTGGTGTCGGCGGCTTTGGCGGCGGTGGCGGCGATGCAGGAGCTGTCAGCCTTTCCTATACAGGCGCGCTGACCGCGCTGCCACGCACCATCAACAGCGATGGCAGCGTCACGCTCAATGAAACGCAAGGCGCGGATGGTCTGGTTGCGCAATCCATCGGCGGCGGCGGCGGTGATGGCGGCCTGAATGTCAGCGGTGGCGTCGCAATCAGCAGCAAGCCCGGTGAAGGCCAATCCGATAACAGCAAGTCCTACGGCGTGCTGATCGGCGTTGGTGGCTTTGGCGGTGTCGGTGGCGATGCGGGTACGGTCGATGTTAATGTCGGGGATGGTAGCACCATCCTTGCCCATGGTACGGGACGTTCGGGCATCCTCGCACAGTCCATTGGCGGCGGTGGCGGCAATGGTGGCATGAATGTTTCTGGCGGGATCGTTTCGGATACATCGCTGATCGTCGGTGTTGGCGGTATGGGCGGCAATGCGGGCCGCGCGGACAATGTCACCGTTACTGCGCGCGCCGACATTCAGGTCACGACGGATCCCAGCGATTTCGGAAAACCGACCGACCAGAGCTTTGAAACAAAACTGCGCGATGTGTTGGGTAACTCGGTGGTCGACACCACAACAGGATTGGTCGATTCATTCGGTCTCAAGTCGCTCTTCGTCGACCTCGGATTGTTTAATAGCGATGACAAACTACCTGACACAGAAGGTTCGGCTGGTATTCTGGCGCAATCCATCGGCGGTGGCGGTGGCAATGGTGGGCTGAACGTCTCAGGCGGTATAGCCCTCAGCAAAGACGGCAAGATCCCATCAGTTACATTTGGTGTTGGCGGCTCGGGCGGTGCAGGCAACGTATCGGGCGATGTCAGCGTTGACCACGAAGGCACCATTGCGGTCGAGGGTAACTGGAAGCACGGCATTCTGGCGCAATCTATCGGTGGCGGCGGCGGTAATGGCGCGCTCAATGTCAGCGGACAGTTGAACTGGGGCAGTTCCAACAGTTCCGGCGGTGCAACCGATCTCAGTATCGTTGCAGGGCTTGGTGGCTATGGCGGTGTGGGTGCCGATGCTGGCAACGTCGATGTTGTTTCAAACGGTGACATCTCAACGAACGGCTATCACTCCCGCGGTATCCTTGCGCAGTCGGTCGGCGGTGGCGGCGGTACTGGTGGTATCAATGTAACAGCAGTCGCGACCAAGGACAGCACGCCGGTCGGTATCGGCATTGGTGGTACAGGCACCAGCGGCGGCAATGCAGGCAATGTCACTGTCACACGAGGAACTTCGCTTCAGTCGGCGGGACTGATCCTGACCGACGGCGTTGGTGCGCATGGTATCGAAGCAAGCAGTATTGGCGGTGGCGGTGGTGATGCCGGGATCAACGCAGTTCTCGGTATAAGCAAAACCACTGGCTCCGGTAGCGATAGCGGTTCTGCTGGCGACCGCAAGGAAACCGTCAATAACGGTGTGGATTCGTCAGCGGTTACCGGCATTACGGACACGCTTGATAAGGCCGAAACCTCGACCGGTGGGGGCGGCAGCGGGAGCAATAAAACTGTCAATTCCGCAATCATCGCGGTCGGTGGTTCTGCGGGCAATGCGGGCAATGGCGGTCAGGTGGATATCAGCCATTTTGGCGATATTGTTACCCTTCAGGACGGAAGCTACGGCGTCTTCGCACAATCGCTTGGCGGCGGCGGCGGTAACGCTGCATTTAATGCCGGGCTGGTCTTTGAAACGGGAGATGCTTCCAAGAACAAGGGTTTCGGCATGGCTATCGGCGGCGGTACGGGCGCTGGCGGCACAGGAGGTAATGTCACGGTTGATAATACCGGCATCGTTGATACGTTTGGTGATGACGCGCACGGCATTTTCGCGCAATCGGTTGGCGGCGGCGGCGGTAATGCCGGCTATAACGTGCTCTCCACAGGTGGCGAAGATGGCAATATCGGCATCACCATTGGCCGTGTTGGCGGTACTGGCGGTTCCGCTGGCGACGTCACGGTGAGAAGCGACAGTCTGATACGTACACAAGGCGACCGATCGCATGCTCTGTTTGCGCAGTCGATCGGCAACGGTGGCGGCAATTCCTCGGCAACATCAGTCTCCTTGACGACACCGAAAGATGGCGACAAGACCGGCAGCAGTTTCTCGGTCAGCGTTGGTCTGGAAGGCGGTCAAGGCGGCACTTCAGGCAATGTGTCGGTCGAAGCCGATGGCTTGTTGTATACGCTTGGCGACGACTCGCATGGCATCTTCGCGCAATCTGTTGGCGGCGGCGGCGGCAATGGCGGCGGTGCAACCGGCTCGGCCGGGAAGGCGACGTCCTATTCGTTGAATATTGGCGGCACGGGCGGAAGTGGTGGCACGTCAGGCGATGTCGATGTGGCGAGCACTGCGCGCATTGCAACTGAGGGCAGCGGCTCGATTGGTATTCTGGCCCAGTCCGTTGGTGGTGCCGGTGGTACAGGTGGCTATGCAAAAGCGGGTACATCTCCGCTTGGTATTATCAAGAACCTGGTTAAAGGCACCGAAATCGGCACAACGACTTCGATTAATATCGGCGGGTCTGGCGGCGATGGCATGTCTTCCGGAGATGTCACCGTCGCAAATGGCGGCGTTCTCACCACCCTTGGAGATGGCGCTCATGGCATCATGGCGCAATCTGTTGGCGGCGGCGGCGGCAAAGGCGGCTTGGTCGAGAATACGATTGTCAATCTTCGCTCGACCATTGCCAGCACGTCGACGCTTGCAATTGGCGGCACAGGGGGCACGGGTGCTGTTTCCGGCAATGTCAGCGTGACGAACACTAGCGATATCGGTACGCAGGGCAAGCAGGCGGCAGGCATTTTTGCCCAGGCTGTTGGCGGCGGCGGGGGTGACGCTCAGCATGTTCGCAACATCATTGCTGGTAGTGATGCCGATAACAGCACACGCAATGCGCTGTTGATCGGTGGGGCTGGTGGTACTGGCGGTGCCGGTGGCACTGTGGACGTTTTCAACGCCTTTGACGCTAGAATTATAACCGATGGCGACGAAGGCCACGGTATCTTCGCCCAATCAATTGGCGGCGGCGGCGGTAATGGCGGTGAGGTTCTTTCCGTTACGGTCACCAAACCTGCCAGCACGGCCAATACGGAGCAGGGCTTGCAGCTCGGTATCGGCGGGGCTGGTGGCACGGGCGGTACCGGCGGTGCGGTCAATGTCGTCAATGACGGCCTCATTGTTACCCGTGGCGACAAGGCGCATGGTATCCTGGCTCAGTCCATTGGCGGCGGCGGCGGCAATGGTGGTTACTCGATAACCGGTAGTCTGGCCCTGCAGAAGGGAACGGAAGCCAATCCGACCATGGCGCTGAATATCGGCGGTTCCGGTGGCAGCGGTAATGCGGCTGGCGATGTCACAGTTACCAACACTGGCGAAATCAGCGTATCGGGTGCACAGTCTTATGGCGTGCTGGCCCAATCCATTGGCGGTGGCGGCGGCAATGGCGGCATGGCGGTTGCATTGTCGTTGAATGATCTGGTCAATCAGGCGAGAGGCCAATCCTACTCCAAGATCGCTATTGGCGGCGCAGGCGGCGATGGCGCAGACGGTGGGAATGTCACGGTCAACCACAGTGGCACGATCCGTGTCAGCGGCGAGAACAGCTATGGCATTTTCGCGCAGTCGGTCGGTGGTGGCGGCGGCAATGCTGCGCTTTCAATCTCCACTCCGGCCGTCGTGGCGGCAGATTACGTCATCTCGACAGTGCTTGGCGCACGCCTTGGAACACAAGGCACCGCAGGCATAGTCACGGTCAACAGTACGGGCGACATCATTGTCACCGGTGCAGGCAGTCAGGCCATATTCAGCCAGTCGGTGAATGGCGGCGGCGGCAATGTGGATACATTCCTCGATTTCGCGGCAGCTTCGGAAGAAGGCGCGGGCGGCGCATCAGTTGCGTCCTTGAGCAGCTCGTTGTCGCTGGGCGGCAATGACGTGGATGGAAATGCAGGAGCATCGGTGAACCAGACGCACAACGGTGATATCGTCACTACGTCAGATCGTTCGGCGGGCATGTTGCTCCAGAGCATCGGCGGCGGCGGCGGTATGTCGACGACGACACTCGGCGCGCTCAGCAATGGTGATATCGCCCTGAGCGCGATGCTGGGCGCAATCAACACAGATGATGCTTCAGGCGGTGATCTGACTGCCAATCGTGTTGGAGATGTCACGACACTCGGCAATCTTTCCAGCGGCGGTCTCGCGCAATCTATCGGCGGCGGCGGTGGGCGCATGATCATTGCAGGTGCATCGGGTAGCGGAAGCTCCGGTCAGCGCAACGCAGTGGTTACGCTCGGCGCAGATCCTTCCTTCCGCAACAATGGCGGCGATATCACCCTAAACCTGAGCGGCACAGTCAGCACGCTAGGCGATAATGCCAGCGGTCAGATCGTTCAGTCCATCGGTGCAGGTGGCGGTGAAGTCTATCTGACCAGCCTCGATCAGGCCACGATTACTCTTGGCGCAAGCGATGGCTCAACCGGCGATGGTGGAGCCATCACCCTCCAGAATAGCGGCGATATCACGACAACAGGTGACCGCTCCCACGGCTTTGTTCTGCAAAGTATTGGCGGCGGCGGTGGTCTGGTTGGAACGGATCTGGCGCCATCGGCTGTCAATCTGCTGCTGTCGGATAGTAATGGCGGTAGTGGCGGTGCAATCGATTTCACCAATAACGGCAACGTCATGGTGATGGGTAAGGACTCGATCGGCGTATTGGCACAAAGCCTCGGTGGCGGTGGCGGCAGTGTCGACGGTTTGTTCCATGGTAGCGCTGGCGGCGCAGGCAGTGGCGGAAGCCTTGCGCTTGATCTGACAGGAAATATTCTGTCGCTTGGTGAACGCGGCATTGCCGTATTGGCGCAATCTGAAGGCAACGACGGCGCAGGCGATATCGATATTGCACTGAACGGCGTTATAGTCGGTGGCAGCGACGGACGTTCTGCCGACAGCATCGCCTCCAAAACAGCCGCCATCATGATAGATGGCGGGATGGCCAATACGCTGTCTCTTTATTCCGACAGTTTCCTGATGGCGCTCAATAATCGTATCATCAGTGGAGGAAGCGGTTCCGAACAAGTGACGCTGAATGGCCGCGCGGTTGGTAACATCGATCTCGGTGGCGGCACCAACAGCGTAACGGTTCAGCAAGGTGCAACCTTCTACGCCCAGGATGAAGTTAATCTTGGCGCGTCGGGTCAATTGACTATCGACGGCAATCTGTCTCTGGGCGGCGTCGCTTATTATGTGCCAAATACAGCCCTGAGCGCCCGTATGGCTGCTTCGGATCTGCAGGTGACCGAAAATGTCAGCCAGACGACCGCAGTCAACGGTTCTTTGACATTCGGCAGCACGGCGGCCTACACGGCAGATGTCTATTTCCGTCAGGATACAGCCGCTGGCGGCGCGAGTGATCTGATCAATGTCACCGGCAATGCCACCATTGCCGGCACAGTGAATCCGGTGCTCCATCAGTTGGACCGTTTACGTCCGCTGGTGCTCATCAATGCAGGCGGAACAACCGCCAATGCCGGTACGACGGTGCTTGGTACTGCCGTGATGAGCTATGAAATCGGGTTGAATGGACCGACTGGTGACGGTAGCACTATCGACCTGATCCCACATGCCGATTTCCATATGCCCGGCATGAACCGCAATCAGACCAATACCGCAGAACATATCGCACGGGTGCTGTCGGGACAGGGTTCAACCAGTATGGGACCGATGTTCGCACTGATTGCCAACATGCAGACCAGTGCCGAAGTCCTCAATGCGGTCGACAATCTTGGCTCGGAGGACTATGCCACGACGCAGGTTGACGCCTTGCAGTCCGGTTATCGCTTTGCGCGAACGATGGCTGATTGCGGCTACGACAATTTCGCAGCCCGTATGGGAGATGATCATAGTTGTTACTGGTTCACAGGCAGTGCCAGCACGTTGGATCGCAACTCCTCGTTTCAGTATAGAAGCTTCGATACGCAGACCGCCGGCCTATATGCCGGTGTTCGTATGCCTCTCAAGGAGGATCTCTATCTGGGCTTCGGAACGGGCTTTGAAGATTTCAGTCTGACGAGCGGCGACCGCTTTTCGGCAGACGGCCAGCGGGCAATGCTGGGTGTATCTCTGTCGAAGTATAAGGGTCCGTGGGAGCTTTACGGAATTCTCAATGGCGCGACAGCGCAATATGACAGCACACGTCTGATCGATATTTATGGCGCTTTGCCCGGTGGGGATCTCGTGATCGGGGGAACGGCGACCGCGAAACAACGGATTAGCCAGGCCAATTTCAGGCTAGGATCCGCCTATCACTATCGACCCGATGGTGGTGCCGTCTATCTGCGACCTGCGCTCGATTTCGATGCCAGCTATATCTATTCGGGCAGCGCTTCGGAAAACAACACCAATTACGGGTTGGAGCTGGACAGCACGGGTCAATGGGTGTTGGCGGCAACGCCATCGCTTGAAGTGGGCGTCGAGACACAGATCACCAGCACATTGTGGATGCAGGCTTATCTGCGTGGCGAGGTCAGCTTTGCCAATAAGAATGACGTCTTCATCAACGCAACCTTCGCTGGTGCGAGCAGTGCGGACGGTACATTCCGCAATTATAGCCAGACTGGCGACCTGACCGGGCGTGTGGACACTGGTCTGACATTCTACGATGCCAAGAACACCACACGTTTGACCTTTGGTTATCAAGGCCAATGGAGCGACGACACGGTTGGTCACACGGCCACTGTGAATCTGGGCCTGCGTTTCTAGAATATTCGTTAGAGAAGAGAGACCATGAACCGACTGACTGCAACGATGATCGCTATGACTGCAATGATGAGCTGCGGTTCTGCTGCTGCCTTGGCGCAGGTTCCGCCAGCTGCGGCGAGCGATACGCAACAAGCCGACCAAAACGCCGCTCCGGCGGCACCGCTCTGGCTGATGACATGCTCCAATCAGTTGCAGCCGGAACAGCTGCTATGTGAAGTTTCGCAGAGCATCGTGATGCGACAAGGCAATCAGAGCCAGCGTGTGGCGACAGCATCGTTTACCCGTGTTGCCGGCAAGCCTGAAACCGCAGCTGCATTCACTTTGCCCTATGGGGTAAGCCTGACCGATCCTGTCAAAATTCTGATCGATGAAAAGCAGGTGGGCTCGCTCACATGGCAAAGCTGCGATGCGGGTGGCTGCTATGCTGATGCGAAGGTCGATGCCCAATGGCTGAAAGCGCTGCGTGGCGGAAAGACCATGACAACGGCGCTCAAGTCACGAGATGGGCGAGATCTGGCATTTTCATTCCAGCTCAACGGCATTTCAAAAGCCGAAGCCATGTTGCCGTAGGTGCGGTTTAGCCATAACCCGGTTTTCAGTGGTTGCCAGCATGTCATGATCCGCATTTTCTGACGTTACAACACCAGTCAGTCGCAATAAGCCAATCTACGTTACGCGGTAGGTTGGCTTATTGTTTATCTGCGAACTTAAATAAAAGGGATTGCTGTTAAGTTTTAAATGTAGTTATATTCAAATAATCCATAGCAAAGTGGAGGGTCACAGATGTATGCAATTGCTCCTGCATCGAAAGCCGTAATCCTTCTGGCAGCGTTATCTACGCTTTTTTTCTCCATTGACGCAAACGCGCGTCCTATGCACAGAAGCGTCGTTGTTGGTACGGAATTGAACAACGGTCGATCTTTAACCTGTAGAGAAGCCTCCCGGCGTCTTGCAATGCGCGGTTTGACGAATGTTCGTGAAATCGACTGCCGCAGACCACACTATGTCATCCGCGGCACGCGCAATCAGCAGGCATTACGAGTTGAGGTTAGAGCGCGTGATGGGCGCGTCGTGCGCGTTGATCGGTGGCATCGGCCCGGCCGTAGATAAGTCCCTACACGGTCTGTTCTAAAAATCGAAGTAAGTTCAATACTCTGCAACTCTAGGTCGACTGGATGAAGTGCCAAAGCAGCATATGTTTTGGTGACATGCAGATATTTTCTATTCTGACTAACCTGGAATTAATTCTGACGCTCACTGCCTTGGAGGGAGGATGTCATGAACAGATACATGTTCAGCGTGTTGGTTGTTACCGCTGTCGGTTTTGCCGCGAGTGCTTGTACGTCTTCGGAGCAGAGAACCGCTGGATATGGCGTCGGCGGTGCTGCAATCGGTGGTCTCGCTGGTGCCGCGATTGGCGGCAATACGCGCAGTGCGCTTACCGGTGCTGCGATTGGCGCTGCAGCAGGAACGCTGGTCGGGGTCGCGCAGACCCGAAATGGCGTTCAGTACTGCCGTTATCGGGATCAACATGGCCGCATATTTGAAGCGCCTTGTCGATAAGGGCCTTCGTAAAGTACATCTCTCGACGAGGGTTTGGAGAGGAGGGGAGAATGTTTCGATCCATTGCCGCCATTCTCGCATTGTTTGCATTAACCGTCGCGGGTACGGTGGCCGAACCCGTTCAGGCGTTCAGCCAGAACCAGGCCGCCCTGGTTGGTACAAGGCTGAATAGCGGTCACAGAATTCGCTGTTCCGAAGGGACCAGAATCCTGAGAACACGCGGTTTCCGAAATGTTCGTGCAATTGACTGTAGAGGCAGTCACTTTCTCTATCGTGGGGATCGTTTCAGGCGCACCTACGATGTGACGGTTCGTGCACGCGATGGACGCATAACCAATGTTCGCACTGTAAGGTGGCGCCGCTGACGGGCGCCATATTCTTCTTAGTCTCTCGTTCAGTAGAGGGTGCGCTTAGATCATGATCGTGGCTGAAAGGGCTTATGCATGGAAGTTCACGATTTACCACATCTGGAGCGCAAGACGATTGAGCAGAAGAAATGGAAGGGTTTTCTTGGCATCGGCGTCTTATTGTTAGCGGGTGGTGCCCTCTCTCTGTTTCTGCCGGTTTTCTCAGAGTTTGCAGCAAGTACCATCTTCGGTGTGGTTCTCATGGCAATCGGCATTGTCAAGATTGTCCAGTCGCTCAAAGTTAAAAGCTGGGCTGGTTTTGTCTGGCAAGAGCTGGCAGGTGTGGTGGAACTGGTCGGTGGAATTATGATCTATCTCAATCCACTCAAAGGTGTACTCGCGATAACTTTGCTGATTGCGATTGTCGTTTTCGTACATGGATTTCTTCAGATCGCATTAGCGATCAAGATTCATCCAACCAAAGGCTGGTACTGGTTTGCAGTTTCCGGGCTTATCGCCTGGATGGCCAGTGCAGCTCTCTTTTTGAAATGGCCGTTGACACGCGAACTCGCATCCGGGTCGATCGCGGGAATTGCCTTGCTGATAGCCGGTTTGGCCTATGTGGGAATAGCCTTTAGCACACGAAATGCATGAATGATCGGTCAATGTCTGGCCGCAGGAGGACGCACAGTTGATGAAGACCCTCGGTTTTGTCTCCTTGAACTTTGCCCTTTCCGGGGTGCTTTCACTCATGTTCATGCATCCGGTTCTGGCCCAGCAATCGCCAGCTGCACAGCCTGCACCATCAGTGGTTGTCAGGAAGGTTGGCTCCGCGCCTTCCACCGCACCACTTCAATTCAACGGGCAGGTCGAAGCGATAGAAGCCGTTGATATTCAGGCCCGGATCACCGGATTTCTCAAAGGTAAGAGCTTCGAACAGGGCAGCGCCGTAAAAGCGGGCGATCTCCTTTTCGAAATTGAGCCGGATCAGATGCAGGCGGCAGCAGCGTCCGCTGAAGCGCAGGTTGCGCGCGCGCAAGCGTCCCAGAATGCCGCCAGACAGACCCTGACGCGAACGCGAACACTGGCCAATCGCAATACCGCTTCTCAGGCGTCTCTGGATGATGCTCAGGCCGCGTTCGATATTGCGTCGGCGGATGTTCAAAGCGCCGAGGCTGCGCTCAATACGGCCAAGCTCAATCTTTCCTACACACAGATCCGTTCCCCGATCAACGGCACCATTGGCAGATCGCTTTTTACCGTTGGCAATCTCGTTGGCCCTGGTGCCGGACCGCTGGCGCGCATTGTCCAGCTCGATCCTGTTCGGGTTGTCTTCTCCATTACAGACCGGACGCTCATCGCTATTCGCCAAAAAGAGGCGCGCGGTGGGACAGTCGATCTGAATAGTTTCCAGCCCACACTCACGCTCGCCAATGGCAAGCGCTATGAGCCTGCCGGAACCATCCAGTTCATCGATAACGAGGTCAATGCGCAGACGGGCACAATTGCGGTGCGCGCCCTGTTTGCAAACCCGGACCACATTCTGCTCCCAGGCCAGACTGTTGCCGTCAGTCTGATGGATGAAGCGGCCAAGATATTGCCGATTGTTCCCATGGCCTCCGTTCTGCAGGACCGCGAAGGCAAGTTCGTCTTTGTTCTGAACGATAATAACACGGTCACCCGGCGTCAGATTGTGACCGGCGTTCGTATTGGCAATGACTGGTCCGTTAAAGAGGGGATCAATGAGGGTGAGACGATAGTCGTCGAAGGCTTGCAAAGAATTGCGGACGGACAGTCGGTTTCGCCACAGGAAGCGTCGCCGGAAGAACCGGGGGCCGCTCAATGATTTCTGAAACTTTCATACGGCGAACGCGTCTCGCAATCGTTATCTCCCTTCTCATTTCCATTGCTGGTGCAATTGCCGTCTTCTCTTTGCCTATCCAGCAATATCCGCAGATTACGCCACCAACAGTCACTGTGTCGGCAACATATCCGGGCGCCAGTGCGGAAGTCATTGCCGACGTGGTCGGTGGTCCGCTAGAAACAGCCATCAATGGCGTGGATGATATGATGTATATGTCATCCACGAGCTCCAATGCCGGACAGTACTCGCTGTCCGTCACATTTGAAGTGGGCACTGACCCGGAGCTTGCGCAGATCAATGTGCAAAATCGTGCGCAACTGGCAATTTCTCGATTGCCTGCTGCCGTCGCACAGCAGGGCGTTTCTGTCCGATCACGCTCGCCCGATTTTGTGCTGGGCATAGCTTTTTACTCTCCTGACGATAGCCTGAGCGCGCTGGAGATCACCAACTTTACCACGACGACGATTGTCGATGCGATTTCGCGTGTGGCCGGTGTCGGTGAGGCGAGCGTTACCGGCGCGTCTGAATATTCGATGCGTGTCTGGCTCAATCCGCAGAGAATGGATGCTCTTGGAATAACCGTTGATGAGGTTTCAGCCGCCATCCAGCGGCAGAATATTCAGGCTACACTGGGGCAGTCAGGTGCGCCTCCCATGGAGGTGGGAACGGAGCTTCAGTATACGCTGGTCGCGCAGGGGCGACTGCGTGATGCGGACGAATTTGGAGCTATCGTCATCCGCACCGGAGCCGATGGCGCGAAGGTATTTCTTCGGGATATAGCACGTCTCGAACTTGGTGCACGCAATTATGCCTCACGAGCTAGTTTTGCCGGTCATGAATCTGCGATGTTGCAGATCAACCAATCGCCCGGCGCCAATGCGATACAGACCGCGACAGCCGTTCAGGCTGAACTCAAGCGGTTGTCTTCGCGGTTTCCTGCAGGGCTGCAATATCACGTTGTTTATGATGCAACGCGGTTTGTCGATGCCAGCCTGCAATTGACCACGCGGACATTGTTTGAAGCATTCGTCATCGTGCTGGCGGTAACATTCATCTTCCTGCAGGACTGGCGGGCGACGCTGATTTCCGCCCTTGCCATACCGGTCTCCATGCTTGGTGCGGTCGCTGTCCTGCTGGCGGTTGGCTATTCGCTGAATATGATATCGTTGCTGGCTCTCGTTCTCGCCATTGGCCTCGTTGTTGATGACGCCATTCTTGTCGTCGAAAACGTCAAGCATGTGCTGGATGATACACCTGATATCACCGTCGTTGAAGCAACGCGCAAGGCGATGCATCAGATCACTGGGCCGATCATCTCAACAACGCTGGTGCTTCTCGCTGTCGTCACACCAACAGCGTTTCTGGCGGGCATTGGGGGGCAGCTTTATCGCCAGTTCGCGGTCACGATCTCGTCGGCTCTCGTCATATCCTCATTCGTTGGTTTAACGCTCAGCCCGGCTTTGGCGACGCTGCTGCTCAGGCGGAGACAGAGCGGCTTTCGACGAGGTCCTCTGGCCTGGTTTTCAAGTTTCATGGAACGCACCCGCAATGCCTATGGCAGGTGTGTCGGTGTTCTCGTCAAATATTGGTATGTTCCACTTGCGGCCATTGCGGCTTGCTTTGCCGGTGCGTATCTCATTTTTGTCAATCTACCCGCCACGTTTCTTCCTGATGAAGATCAGGGAGCGTTGTTCGTTGATATCCAGTTGCCAAGTGCAGCTTCACTCGACCGCACCAATCGCATCGTTGAGAATGTCAGAAAGGTTCTCACCGAGACGCCCGGGGTTCAGGACGTTATAACGGTCGCGGGCTTCAGTATTTTGCAAGCGACCAGCACACCAAACGGGGCCATGGCGGTCGCAGCACTCCTGCCGTGGGAGGACCGCGAGAAGGAAGAACTGCGGCTGAATAACATTATCGGCTCTCTGCGTTCGCAATTCGCTCAAATCCCCGGTGCAATTGTATCAGTATTTGCGCCGCCAGCGATTGCTGGTATCGGATCTGTCGGCGGGCTCGACTTCCGTTTGCAAGCCTTGCAAGGGCAGTCGACTGAGGAAATTGCGCAGGTGACAAACGCGCTTTTGGGCTATTTCAATCAGAGCAAGGAAATCGGCGGCGCAGCCACGACATTCAACGCGAATGTGCCGCAAATTTATGTCGATGTGGACCGCTCCCGCGCCGAAGCGCTCGGGCTCAGTGTCTCGGATATTTACTCCGTCATCGGTGCTAATTTTGGTTCGCGCTATGTCAACGACTTTACCCTTAACGGGCGTGTCTTTCAGGTCAACCTGCAAGCGGATTCCGATTTTCGCGCCCATAGCGAAGACATTTTGAAACTCCATGTGAGAAACCGCAACGGAACAATGGTCCCGTTGCGCAGTGTGGTGTCCTTGACCACTGTTCTCGCGCCCTTTGTGATCACGCGCTACAACCTCTCTGTTTCCGCGCAGGTCAATGCGGTTCCGGCTGCCGGCGCAAGTAGCGGTCAGGCCATGGCAGCGATGGAGACGGTAGCATCGCAAAAACTTCCTGATGGTTACGGTTATGAATGGTCGGGCCTGTCTTTCCAGGAAAGCAGAAGCAGCGGTCAGGAAGGACTGGTCTTTGCCCTTGCATTCCTCTTCGCCTATCTCTTCCTGGTTGCGCAATATGAAAGCTGGGCCTTGCCAGCGGTGGTCATCGTTTCTTTGGGTGCGGCTTTGCTCGGTGCGGTGGCTGCCCTGAAGGCCTTCGGACTTCAAAATAGTCTCTATGTTCAAATCGCGATGGTGTTGCTGATCGGCCTTGCCGCAAAAAATGCAATTTTGATTGTGGAGTTCGCTAAGGAACAGCGAGAAGCGGGATTAACTGCAGCTGAAGCGGCGAGGGCCGGAGCCGAGCAACGTTTCCGAGCCGTGATGATGACAGCCGTGTCGTTCATTCTGGGTATTTTGCCCTTGATCCTGTCCTCGGGGGCTGGTGCTGGCGCGCGTCGGGCGGTCGGTGTGACGATCTTTGGCGGTATGGTAGCGGCAACGACGATCGGCTTGTTGCTGACGCCCGGTTTGTATTTCATTGTACAGCGGATAACCGAGCGTTTGGCAAAACGCCGTGATCAATGATCTGCTCAGTGTGAGCCATATACCTTGGTATATCTCAAGTACCATAATGCACCTTGGACAAGGCATGCATTATGGTAGCTCATGACAGAGGCATCTGTTATTGAAATGCCGTCGGAGCGAATGAATTCAGCTCCTTAACACAGGAAACCACAATGCCCAGCGACAGTAGTCGAAAGCTGTCGCCACTGGGGTTGTTCGGAGAGAGCTGACTTCATGCTCTTGCCCGGACGCTTGCAGTGGCGCGTCATGAGGTAAGAGATGAATATTGCAGCAGCAATCGCCAATTTTGGCGCGCGCTTTGGCGCGCATATGCGTACCGCCAACTACGCCACCGCTTCCAGTGGGCAAACCACGTATCGTCATCATTACGAAGCTGAAGCCAGCGGCGACAAAGCCGTTGGAACTGCTTCCCGGCTGATGACCATCTGGTACGTGAACCCGGAGAACGGACGCGTGGAATGCCGGTGGACCAAGGATTCCGACGAAATCGCCCAGTACCGGTCTTTGCCGGTGCTGGAGCGTTTCGGCCTGCTCCTTGCAGCTGGTCAGCAGAACCGGACATCAACCTGGGCGCATTGATGAGCAATCTTGCTCTATCAGGTGCGATTGACGACGAGGAAATCAACCATGGACGATGACCCTAGTAGGTCCGCTCGGATTCAGCCTTTGGCGCGATCCGGGCGGGCGTCTCAGGATTTCAACAGACACATAAACCGGGCGTCGCTTCGACGGTGCGGCATGGCTCTGCACATCCTTTAGCAGGATGGGCATGTCTGTGCTCGTGCCGGTTATCGCGGCATGAGGATAAAGACATGAATGCCATCGTAAAACAGCCTGTGGCAACGACTACACGTAAGGACGACAGGAAGCTGTCGATGCGTGCGGTGCGTGAAGCACAAAACAGCGTCGACACGACGCTTGCCAATTTCAAAACAAACCTCAACGGACTGACTGAGGCCGAAGCCAGGGAGCGCCTCGTCAAAGACGGCCCCAACCATGTGGCGCATGAAAAGCGCCCGCATGCCTTAGTGCAGTTCCTGCTCGCCTTCAAGAACCCGTTCATTGCGGTGCTGGTTGCGCTGGCAGCTATATCATCCGTCACAGATATAATCTTGCCGCTGCGCAATGGCGAGGAGCCGGAATATACCGGGGTGACGATCATTCTCACGATGGTGTTGCTAAGTGCCTTGTTGCGTTTCTGGCAAGAGTTTCGCTCCGGAAATGCTGCGGAAGCACTTAAGGCAATGGTGCGCACCACGGCAACGGTGTTGCGTCGCCAGGAGCGTGGGGCGGGTCAAAGCTCGCAATCAAAGCTGGCTGAAGTTCCAATGGCGGACCTCGTCGCTGGCGATATCGTCAAGCTTTCTGCTGGTGACATGATTCCGGCCGACGTGCGCCTCCTTGAATCGCGTGATCTCTTCGTCAGTCAGGCTGCTTTGACGGGCGAGGCTTTACCGGTTGAAAAATACGATACGCTTGGTGCCATCGCGGAAAAATCCGCAAATGCGACAGCAATGTCGGGCGATCAGGTGGACATGCTTGACCTGCCGTCGGTCTGCTTCATGGGCACAAATGTCGTCAGTGGTACGGCGACTGCCGTGGTGGTCGCCACGGGTGCGCGGACATATTTTGGCTCACTCGCCAAAGCGATTGTAGGCTCGCGTGCCGAAACAGCCTTTGATCGCGGCGTCAACAGCGTGAGCTGGTTGCTGATCCGCTTCATGCTGGTGATGGTGCCTGTGGTCCTGCTGATCAACGGGTTCACCAAGGGAGACTGGCCGGACGCATTCATGTTTGCGCTTGCGGTGGCGGTAGGTCTGACGCCCGAAATGCTGCCGATGATCGTTTCGTCAAATCTTGCCAAGGGCGCTGTTGCCATGGCGCGCCGCAAAGTGGTGGTGAAGCGTCTCAATGCTATCCAGAATTTCGGTGCAATGGATGTGCTTTGCACGGATAAGACCGGTACACTGACACAGGACAAGATCATTCTTGAACATCACCTTGACGTTCATGGTCAGGTTGATCCCAGCGTGTTGCGTCTGGCCTGGCTCAACAGCTTCCATCAAAGTGGCGTGAAAAACCTTATGGATC
The DNA here is from genome assembly GCA_014138095.1 of Ochrobactrum sp. RH2CCR150. GTDB lineage: Bacteria > Pseudomonadota > Alphaproteobacteria > Rhizobiales > Rhizobiaceae > Brucella > Brucella gambitense. The sequence continues at coordinate 138,693 of JACGXE010000010.1, read as the reverse complement.
AGGCAGTTATTCGCTTTTCCGAAGATTTGTCTTCACTGACTGCGCCCGCCCGGATTTACAACAAGGTGGATGAACTGCCCTTCGATTTCGTGCGACGTCGCTTGTCGGTCGTGGTTGAGGGGCTTGGTGGCGAACATTTGTTGGTCTGCAAGGGTGCAGTCGAAGAAATGCTGGCAATCTCAACCGCAATTCGCGACGGCGACGAAATCAAGCCGTTGGACGATGCACGCCGGAATGCGCTTGTCGAACTGGCACGTGATTACAATCGCGATGGCTTCCGTGTGCTTGTGGTTGCCACGCGCGAGATCGCCCCAGACATGACACAGACGCGCTATGGTATCTCCGACGAGAAGGAGCTGGTCGTACAGGGCTTCCTGACCTTCCTTGATCCGCCAAAGGAAACCGCTCGTCCTGCGATTGCCGCCCTGGCCGATCATGGTGTTGCCGTCAAAGTCCTCACTGGTGACAATGAAGTTGTCACGACCAAGATCTGCCGCGAGGTTGGGCTTGCGCCCGGCACGCCAATTCTTGGACGCGAAATCGAGAAGATGAGCGATGAGACCCTGCGCGTCATTGTTGAGCAGACAACGGTTTTTGCAAAGCTAACACCTTTGCAAAAGTCCCGGGTACTCAAGGCATTGCAGGCAAATGGCCACACGGTTGGTTTTCTTGGCGATGGCATCAACGATGCACCGGCGTTGCGGGATGCGGATGTGGGCATTTCGGTCGATAGCGGTACCGATATTGCGAAGGAATCCGCCGATATCATTCTCCTCGAAAAGAGCCTGATGGTGCTGGAGGAGGGTGTTATCAAAGGGCGCGAAACCTTCGGCAATATCATCAAGTATCTCAACATGACTGCCAGCTCGAATTTCGGCAACGTGTTCTCGGTTCTGGTGGCAAGCGCCTTCATTCCGTTCCTGCCGATGCTGGCGATCCATCTGCTGATCCAGAACCTGATGTACGATATTTCCCAACTCTCGCTTCCATGGGATCGGATGGATAAGGAGTTTCTCGCGAAGCCCCGTAAATGGGACGCCAGAAATATTGGCCGCTTCATGCTCTGGATTGGCCCGACGTCATCGATCTTCGACATCACGACCTTTGCCCTGATGTGGTATGTCTTTGCCGCCAACACGCCAGAAATGCAGTCGCTGTTCCAGTCTGGCTGGTTCATTGAAGGTCTGCTGTCGCAGACACTCGTCGTGCATATGCTGCGCACACAAAAGATACCGTTCATCCAGAGCACGGCGGCTTTGCCGGTGATGCTGATGACGGGACTGATCATGGCTCTTGGGATCTACATTCCATTCTCTCCGCTTGGGGCAATGGTCGGCTTGCAGCCGCTACCATGGGCGTACTTCCCGTGGCTTGTCGCGACGCTGTTTGCTTACTGCGTCGTCGCCCAGACCATGAAGACCTTCTACATTCGCCGTTTTGGCCAATGGTTCTGATGTGACGCTGTCGGTGCCTCGCAGCGCCACATCGAAGGAAGTGACCAGCAGTTCTGCTGCTGGTCACTTTTTTATCCCTGTTTGAAACGGCTGTTTAGAGAAACAAACATGACCGCTGAACACCTATATGCATTTACCCCGCCATCGAACGGCACGCCCGGTCATCCTAAAAGCGGACCTAAAGGGCCCAAGCATGTTCGTCAAAACGCCCCATTGCGTCCACGCCAGAAAGGCTTTTGGACGCGGATCAGAAATCTGGGGCAGCGGCTTTGTTGCTGGATACTGGCTACTGCTGCTATCGGTTTGGCGCAGGCAACTTACAGTCTATCCCGTGCTGGCTTGCTCAATCAGCGGCAGACATGCTGGCTGCTGCGCCGGTCGACTCGTATTCACGCGAAATCCGTTCGGTTACTTGTCGGTGGATCATGGTAGATCAAGCGCAAGGATTGGAGCTATAAGGTTGCAAGAGCCGATGAGCGGCAGACCAGAAGGGAGACATAGGATGCGAATGAAAGGCTTTCGCCGCATGTCTCCTCGGAACGTTGCAACATCTCTGGGGCTGGCACTTATCAGTGCGGCTATTTTCGTGTTCGATACGGTCACCGACTACGCGATTGCGGCGGCTGTGTTCTATACCGCGGTCGTGCTGGTTTCGGCCAGAATGTTCACCCACCGTACCGTCATTGGCGTTGCGGCAGGTTGCATTGCCTTGACCGTCGTGAGCTTCGGGTTGACGCGCTCAGGCGCGTATAATGTTGGTTTCATCAACACATTGATCAGCATTCTCGCTATCGCATGCACCGCCTATCTGGGCCTGAAGTTGGTCGATGCTGAAGCCGAAGCGCATGAGACGCGCGAGCGTTTGCTGCGTCTTGCGCGCCTGACCACCCTTGGCCAATTGACCGGTTCTATCACCCATGAAGTCAGTCAGCCTCTGGTGGCAATTGAGACGAGTGCCGGGGCAGGGCGTCGCTGGCTCTTGCAGGATCCACCAAACACCGCGCGCGCCCTATCGGCATTCGAACGAATATCTGCGGATTCTCATCGCGCAAGTGAGATACTTGATCGTGTTCGTCGGCTGTCTAAGGGCGAAAAGCCGAAGGTGGGCAGTTTCGACTTCAATATGGCGATCCGCGAAATGGTTGATCTCGCATCCGCCGAACTTTATCGCAACGACGTCCATTTTGAATTCGACTTGGCCACGGAACTCCCACCCGCTTGGGCAGACCGGGTTCAGATACAGCAGGTCTTTGGCAACCTGATCCTCAATGGCGCGGAAGCTATGTCACAAATCGAGAATGGGGAGCGCCATCTCTTGATCACGTCCTCATTGGGTGAAAACGCCAGTTTGCGATTTGCAATAGCTGATACTGGGCCGGGATTGACCAATATTGCCAGAGAACGACTTTTCGATGCGTTCTGGACGACGAAGGAAGGCGGCTTTGGACTGGGCTTGACGATCAGCCGCACGATTGTCGAAGCGAATGGCGGTCGTATCTGGATAGATGCCCAAGGCGCTTTGGGAGCTGGATCAAATGGGGTGACTTTTGTTTTAGAAGTGCCAGCAGTCAGGGCGGGTGAGCATGACAGCAACACATGAAAGAGCTTCAGTCGTCTATATTATTGACGATGACCTCTCTGTCCGGCAGGCTCTGGAAGATCTGTTTGCCTCCATCAACATGAAGGCGATCAGCTTTGCATCTGTGCGTGCTTTTCTCGACTTTGAACGTCAACCCGGTCCCTGTTGTCTCATACTGGATGTGCGGATGCCGGAGCAGACAGGCACGGATTTCTTCGCCCAGATGGCTGGGCTCGGTATTGTTATCCCGGTTATTTTCATCACAGGGCACGGCGATATTGCCATGGGGGTGAGGGCTATCAAGAATGGTGCGGTCGATTTTCTGCCGAAGCCATTCCGGGATCACGACCTGTTGGATGCGGTGTACCGGGCGATTGACGCCGAGAAGAAGCGCTTGCAGGATGACAAGGCCCGTTCGGATATCCATGACCGTTGGCTAAGTCTGACTGCCGGTGAACGCGATGTGTTCGCGCTCGTTGTGGAAGGTCTCTTGAACAAGCAGATCGCGGCGAAACTCGATGTGAAGGAAATCACGGTGAAGGTGCGCCGTGCGCATGTGATGCAGAAGATGCAGGCGGGGTCGCTGGCTGATCTGGTGCGGATGTCGGCAGTGATCGGGACCTGACGGTGTCTGTCGATGATAATCAATCTGCGTTCGCCGCACACTTAAAAGCACTCTGTTTGTTACTGTAACGAACTTCATTCTCAGCGTGTTTTCGATACCATTTCACCTGCATAACTGTGGGGAAATCGGTATGTCGGTATTCATTCGCATAAGTTGCGGCGCGTTAGTGTTGGTTGCGATGACGGGCGCGGCGGGAGCACAAGAGCATCAGGCAGTCAATGATGCCAATAATCCGCTAACGCCGAAGATTACGGTCAACTTCCATAATTACTATTCGCCAGAAATTTACGGACTGCCCGACCGTCGATCCAACCAGTTTCTCCTGCGCGGTCTGATACCCGCAGAAATAGCCGGTCTGCCGCAATTGTTACGTTACACGCTGCCCATCGCCACTGCGCCTCAGTTTCCCGACGGTTACGTAACGGGGCTGGGCGATCTGACGCTTATGGATATTTTCATCCTCCCAAAGCATGGCGACATCACATTCGGTGGCGGGCCGATACTGGTCATACCAACTGCGACCGACGACGCTCTTGGCAGCGGCAAATGGCAAATTGGCATTTCGGGAGTAGTTGTTGCTCCACAAAGCTGGGGCCTATTGGGCGGTCTGGTGACGTATCAAACGTCGTTCGCAGGTCACGGTGACAGAGACAATGTCAGTTTGGCGACGGTTGAGCCGATCATCAACTACAATTTGAAGGATGGATGGTATCTGCGCTCGACAGCAACATGGAATTTCAATCTCGAAGACAATGAAGGCTATATTCCGGTTGGTTTCGGTATTGGTAAGGTCTTTGAGCTGGATAAAGGCATCACTATGAATGCCTTTATCGAACCGCAATACACAGTTTGGCATCAAGGTGACGGCCAACCGAAGTGGCAGATATTCGCGGGTGTCAATTTCCAGTTCCCGGTCAAGAAATAACACAGTGCAGCTGAAAAGCGGTCTTAACGGCCAGTATCCTGAAAATTGGTATGCTCGTAATAGATAAAACTGGTCATTCTTATAAAGCCAGTTAAGGCGTAGAGCGGCTTCGATACAAGGAGAATATCGATGTACAATCCGCCAGCGTTCCAAGTGAACGATCTCGCCAAGCTGCACGGCATGATGCGCGAATGCCGCACGGCCAATTTTGTGACGGCGACAGTCGATGGGCCGATGGTGACCCTGCTGCCTCTGTTCCTGGACGAGAACGAGGGGGAATATGGCACGCTATACGGTCATGTCGCGCGCGCCAATAGTCAATGGAAAGCACCGGTTTTGGGGCAGGGTCTTGCGGTTTTCACGGGACCTGAGGCTTATATCACACCGTCGTGGTACGCGACCAAAGCGGAGCATGGAAAGGTAGTGCCAACCTGGAACTATACCGCCGTCCATGCGGCTGGGTCCGTCGAGTTTTTCGAAGAGCCGGAACGACTGCTTGATGTCGTCAACCGGCTCACCGGTCTTTATGAGAAGGAGCGGAGTCATCCATGGGCTGTCAGCGATGCGCCGGAAGCCTATATCATCGGCCAGTTGCGCGGAATTGTCGGTTTGCGCATGCCAATCCAAACGCTGGAAGGCAAGTGCAAGATGAGCCAGAACCGGTCAATGGCAGATCGCATCGGTGTTCGAGATGGGCTTGCAGAAAGTGCAGAACCTGAAGACAGGATCGTTGCGTCAATGATTGTCGAGTAGTGCAGCAGTGCTGCAATGCAGGGCCGAAGCCTCTCCAAGATGGACCTGATTAGAACCTGTTTGAGGCAAATTGCTGTCTGAGCCAATTGGCGGCGGGGCCATGCGGACGGTGCTTGTTCCAGACGAGTTCAAGCGCCACCGGATGCGCCCCACCATCGAACTGTAATTGCGGAATGACAAGTTCGTCCGCCAAAGGTGAACCCCGCAAGATATGTTCCGGGATATAGGCCCAGCCGATTCCCTGTTTCAGAATCTGCAAAATGACCCAGTGGCTTTCTACCCACCAGACTTCTGCGGCAACTCTCAGCCTGTGTTTTTCATCCTCGTCGCTGCGCTTGCGAACCATGATCTGCCGATGAGTCCTCAGGTCCTCCCAGCTTACGGATGTGCTGGCAAGCGGGTGGTTTCGCCCGCATACGAGCACGAGAGGCACCCAGCCAATTGTCTGGAACCCAAGTTCAGGCTGCATCTGGTCGAGACGCCACATGACGCCAAGGTCAACTTTACCGTCTTTCAAGAGCCCGGCGATCACTGACGAATGAGGAAACTGGAGTTCGAGTTCAACGTGCGGAAAATGCTGCGCAAAGGTGGCAAAAAGTGCAGCGACTGCCGGCTCGGGATAAAGTTCGTCGAGAGCGACAACCAGTCTGGATTCGACAAGTTCATCAAAGTTACGGGCGATGGAGATAAGATGTTCGCGCCGATCCAGCATGAGGCGCGCCTCCGGCAACAGCCTTGTCCCTGCCTCGGTGAGTATCGGACTGCGTGTCGCCCTGCTGAAAAGTTTGACATTGAGGTCGTCTTCAAGAGACGAAATCAATACACTGACCGCTGATTGTGCTTTGCGCAAATGACGGGCTGCAGCTGAAAACGAGCCTTGTTCTGCGGCGGCAACAAATGCTTCCAGTTGGTCCAGATCGACATTCATCTATCTAAAATCCAGATAGTATCTAACTTTTAAAATCCATAATAGTAGATAGAAAGGCCGCACCAATATCAAGGAATAAATCAAAGTGCGTAGCTTTATGGATCGTGTTCGCCACGCGGCGATGTTTGAAATTATTGGACTGGCAATTTTCATCCCGGCCTCGGCTATTCTTTTTAACAAGCCGGTCGAAGCGATGGGCGTGATCGGGATCATATCCGCGACAACTGCAACAATATGGAATTTTCTCTTCAATCTTGGATTTGACCGAACCTTGTTGGGGCTCAGAGGAACAGTGCAGAAAACCATGGCTCTGCGCGTTGTTCACGCCATCCTGTTTGAAGCAGGACTTGTTGTGCTGCTGATACCGTTTATCGCCTGGTATCTGGGCATTTCGATTATCGCGGCGCTGATGATGGACGTGGTGATTGTGCTTTTCTACCTGGCCTATGCGTTTCTCTTCAATATCGCGTATGACTGGTTGTTCCCAATATCAGCTCAAACGCCTGTGAAAAGCGCGGCTTGAACATCTTTGGTGAGGCGGTTTCGGCCTCACCAAAAAAGGCAGCACATCAACCAGTCAGGGCTTGAAACCCATTATACGGGCAGTCTTTGACGAACCAGTGTTGTCCAATAAGAACATCCCCAGGCGATAACGTCATCGTTGAAGTCATATTTCGGGTGATGGAGATTGGCGCTTGGACCATTGCCGATATTGATCATCGCCCCCGGAACTTCGTTGAGCATGAACGCGAAATCTTCGCCGCCCAGCGTTGCCGGCATGTCGCGCGTGATGCGTTCGGCACCGGAGACCGCCTCGGCAGCGAGGGCCGCAAGCTCGGTTTCCTGCTCGTGGTTGACAGTCACGGGATAGTTGCGCTGATAGTCCAGTGTGGCTTTGGCCTCAAAAGCATCGGCGATACCCTGCACGGCACGGGCCAGCTTTTTCTCGATGTGGTCGCGCACTTCCTCGCGCAGCGTGCGGACCGTCCCGGTCAGCCGGATTTTCTGCGGAATAACGTTGAATGCGTCACCGCCCTGAATGGTCGTAATCGAAATCACGGCCGAGTCCAGCGGGTCGAGCGTGCGGGCGGTCAGTGTCTGGATCGCCTGAATGAGCGCCGCCGTTACCGGAATGGGATCGATGGTCTGATGCGGGGAAGCGGCATGTCCGCCGACGCCTTCAATGGTGATGTCGAGCACATCGACTGAACCCATGATCGGGCCGGAATTGATGGTGAAATGTCCGACCTCAAGGTTCGGGCGGTTGTGCATGCCATAGACCTCGTTGACGGGCCAGCGCTTGAAAAGGCCGTCGTCAATCATCGCCTTGGCGCCAGCGCCACCTTCTTCGGCAGGCTGGAAGATCACGATCACCGTGCCGTCAAAAGCGCGGCTCTGCGCCAGTTCACGGGCGGCACCGAGAAGCATCGTCGTATGACCGTCATGGCCGCAGGCATGCATCTTGCCCGGCACTTTGGAGGACCATTCTGCGCCGGTTTCTTCCAGAATCGGCAGGGCATCCATATCCGCACGCAAAGCAACAGTGCGACCCGAATTGTTGGTTTGGCCACGAATGACGCCGACAACACCGGTGCGCCCGATTCCGGTTGCCACTTCATCAAGACCAGCCGCACGAAGCGCTTCGGCAACCTTGTCCGCCGTCCGGTTTACATCGTAAAGAAGCTCGGGATTTTCATGCAGGTCGCGACGGAATGCGACGAGTTCATCCAGCTGGTTCGACGTCCAGTTTTCAACCGGCATATCAGGCTTCCTTCGTATTTTCTTCGGTGGCGTCGAGGGTATAACGGAAATCGCAGTGGCTTGCGCCCTTCATGATGGTCTGCGTGCGCTCCAGCTTCATGGCGGGATTATAGCCAATGCAGAAATCGCCATCGCGATTGCAGGAAAGCAGGTGCCCGATATGGCCGAGACCCATCTCGCGATACATTTCCGAATAGCGGCAGCGCGTAACATTGAAATCGAAATGATTTTCGTCTCGCGAAATCACGTCGATTTCAAGCGCGTTTTCCTTCGTCCAGAGCGGCTGAATATCGGCAAAGTCTTGCAGAGTGGGCGTGCGACCCAGCTCATCGGCAAAGATCTTGCCCTGTTCTATTGCTGAACGGCTGACAGCTTCGCCCACCACGGCTTGAGCTTCTTCTTCGCCGGAGCGTTCGCGCAGAACATCATAGATGTTCTTGATAACCATCGCCTCTATGCGGCGACGTTCGAGAATTGGCAATTGATTCATGGATCTGACCTTTCACATGAACGTTGAATGAGCTGGCTTAGAGATTAGGCTCGGAAAGGTCCTTGCGTCGAAGCCAGGCGAGATAGAAGGGCGCGATCTTCCGCGCGACTTTATGAAAGGGTAGCGGAGCTGGCTCCGAAACGGGCAAGGCGAGTTCCTGCACCGGCTCTCCGTCAAGCGCGCGTGCGAATTCGCGGCCAAGCGATGTGCCGAGCGCAACCCCGCGCCCGTTACAGCCGATCCATGCCCAGCCATTGGCGCCAAGCTGATGAACGCGCGGAAAACGATCCCACGTCATGCCGATATAGCCGCTCCACACATGGGTGATCTCCGGTTCACCAAGCGCCGGGAAAGATTCAGCCATATTACGCGCGGTCTTGCGCTTCACGCGTTCGGCGATGTTGAAATTCCCCATCACCACTCCGCCGGTGATCAGCCGGTTGCGTGCGTCGTAGCGGAAGAAGCGCAGGTCGCCGCGCGTATCGGATACGGCCTGTCGTCCCGGCAGAATTGTTGCACGCAGATTGTCGCTCACGGGTGTGGTCGCCATCTGCCACGAGAGTACTGGCACGATCGTGCGGGCAAGACGTGGGGCGAGCCTTTCGCGGAGCTCACCGGTATAGGCATTGGTGGCGAGCAAAAAGCCCTTGGCGCGTATGGTAGCGTTGTCGGTGCGTACTTCCCAGTGATCGCCGACCTGCTGATAGGACGTGACAGGGCTTTGCTCATGAATGATCGCGCCATGGCGTTCTGCAGCAGCGGCAAGGCCGCGCGCGAAGGCGAGCGGATTGATATGGCCGCCAGTGGGGTTGAACATGCCGCCATACCAGAAATCAGTGCCGAGCAGCTGCGATGTCGCCGCCCGGTCAAGAAACTCTGCTGGAAAGCCGAACCGTTTCCATGCGTCCACGCGCAATTGTGAAAGCTTCACGCGGCCCGGCGAGTGGGCAGGCTGGAACCAGCCGGTTTGTTCGGCTTCAGCTTCGATATTTTCGTCGCGCACGATGGAAAAGAGAATATCCGCGCTGTTGCCGATCAGTTTGGCGAAACGTTCGCCCGAAGCACCGTAGCGCTTGGCAATCGCATCCGGTTCGGCAGATGTCATGGTCGGGATGACCTGACCGTTATTGCGCCCGGATGCGCCCCAGCCGACAGCATTGCCCTCCAGCAGGATGACACGCTTGCCGCGTTTCGCCAGATGCAATGCGGCCGACAGACCCGTGAAACCGCCGCCGACAATCACGACATCGGCTTCTGCGTCACTGTTCAGCGGCTTGGCCGGTGTGCGGGGAGGTGCAGTGGCTGCCCAGATGGAGGGTGGGAATTCAACTTTTTGCATGGCTTCACGCATTCTCAAAACGAGGTGGTGTCCAGTTCTTGCCGGGGATGGAGGCAAGCAAGCGCTGTGTGTATTCGTGGCGAGGATTGGCGAAAACCTCTGCCGTTGGGCCGGTTTCGGCGATTTCGCCCTTGGACATGACAATGATGCGGTCGCAAAGCTGGGCTGCGACGCGCAGATCATGCGTGACGAAAAGCAGTGAAAGGTTCAGCCTTTCGCGCAGATCGGCCAGAAGCCGCAGAACCTGTGCCTGTACCGAAACATCGAGCGCGGAGACGGGCTCGTCTGCGACGATGATGCGCGGCTCCAAGGCGAGTGCACGGGCAATGCCGATGCGCTGGCGCTGCCCCCCCGAAAACTCATGCGGAAAACGGTCGGCAGCAGCGGGTGAAAGCTCGACCAGTTCCAGCAACTCGCGGGCCTTTGCGTGCGCCTCAGCCTTCGGTACACCGTGGACGATAGGGCCTTGTGCGATGAGGTCCACGACACGACGGCGCGGGTTGAGCGAGGCCATCGGATCCTGAAAAACCATCTGGATATTCTTGCGCATGGCGCGCACTTCACGCGGGCTAGCGCTCAGAAAATCCTTGCCGTTGACATCGACCTTACCGCTATCTGCTTCCAGCAGACGCGTGACGATGCGCGAAACTGTTGTCTTGCCCGAACCGCTTTCACCCACGACACCGAGTGTTTCTCCCTGACGCAGCTCGAACGAAAGATCCTTGACGGCCGGCACCGCGCTGCGTTTGCCACTGAGCAATCCGCCACGCGCCTTGAAGGTTTTGCGTAAAGCGCTCGCCTTGAGAATAATCGGTTGCGCTTCAACGGATGGCTTTGGCTCGGGCGGGGTGAGTGCTGGAACCGATGCGATTAGCGCTTTTGTGTAAGCGTGCTGGGGATGGTTCAGCACTTCATTTGCCGGGCCTTGCTCAACAAGCTCACCAAGTCGCAACACGGCGACGCGGTCGGCAATTTCTGCCACGACGCCGAAATCATGCGTAATGAAAAGGATGCCGGTATCATGCTCGCGTTGCAGATCGCGGATCAGTTTCAGGATTTGCGCCTGCGTCGTGACATCAAGCGCTGTGGTCGGCTCATCGGCAATGATGAGGCGCGGCTTCAGGATCAGTGCCATGGCGATCATCACACGCTGGCGCTGTCCGCCGGAAATCTGGTGCGGATAGGCGTTATAAGCGGATTCCGGGTCCGGTATCTTCACCTCTGCCAGCATATCGAGCACGGCAGCGCGGCGTTCCTTGCGGCTCAGCTTGGTGTGGAGGCGCAACACTTCATCGATCTGCCAGCCGACCGTCTTTTGCGGGTTGAGCGCAGTCATCGGTTCCTGAAAAATCATGCCGATGCGGTTGCCGCGCAGTTTCTTCATGTCAGCTTCGCTGAGCGAATAAAGATCGGCGCCTTCAAGCTTGATCGTGCCGTGCGTTACACGCACATGCGGTTCCGGCAGAAGGCGCATGATCGCGCCTGCCGAAAGCGACTTGCCGGAGCCGCTTTCACCAACGAGGCAGACGATTTCACCGGGATTGATAGTCAGTGTCAGATCCTGCAATGCATAGGGACGGTCGCCGCCCTTTGGCAGTGCGATTTTCAGGTTGCTGATTTCTAGAACGGGTGCGGCGGTCATTATTTTTTCTGCCTCGGATTAAGCGCGTCGTTCAGGCCTTCGCCGAGCAGGCTGAAGGAAAGAACGGTGAGCAGAATGGCGATGCCCGGAATGACTGAGCAGAACCAGTCGGTGCGCAGTACGGCGCGGCCTTGACCGATCATGTTGCCCCAGCTTGCATAGTTGGGATCGCCGAGACCGAGAAATGCAAGCGCGCTTTCCATGAGGATGGACGTGGCCATAACGACGGAGGCGAACACGATCACCGGTGGCAAAGCGTTTGGCAGGATTTCGCGGAAGATGATCGACATGTTGCCGACGCCCAGATTGCGCGCCGCGTCGATGAATTCACGCTTGCGCAGCGCCAGAAACTCGGCACGTACCATACGGGCAGGCGCAGTCCATGACACGATGCCGATACAGATGATGATGTTCTCGATGGAAGAGCCGAAAATGGCAACCAGCGTCAAAAGCAGAACGAAGCTGGGTACGGTCTGAAACGCTTCGGTGATGCGCATGAGAACGTCGTCCACCCAGCCACCATAATAACCGGCGAGTGCGCCGATCACGATGCCGATGATGATCGAGATCAAGGTTGCGACGACGCCAATCAGCAACGAGATGCGCGCGCCATGGAAAATGCCGGCCATGATATCGCGACCAAGCTGATCAGTGCCGAGAGGTGTTGCGCCATTGATGAAGGGCCAGACAAGCGGATCCCCAGCACGGCGTAGCGGGTCGCCTGGAACAATGAAATCGGCAAGAAGCGCGATCAAAACCACAGCGATGAAAAGGACGAGGCCCAGCACGGCAGCACGATTACGACTAAAGCGCTGCCACAGAATTTTCGTGCGGGAAACCTGAGGGCGAGTGAGGGAGAGGTCCTGGGATGTCATGACAGTTCGATCCTGGAATCAAGCCGCGCATAGATGAGATCGGTGATGAAATTCACGATCACCACCAGCACCGAGCACAGAAAAATGATGCCCATCAGTGTGTTGAGGTCGCGCTTGATCACCGAGGTATAGGCAAGCTGGCCAAGGCCCGGCAGCGAAAAGATCGTTTCGATCACAACCGAGCCGCCAAGCACGGTGGAAAACTGAAGGCCGAGCAGCGTTACGACGGGCAGAAAAGCGTTGCGCATGATGTGATGGAACATCAGCCTTGCGCCGCTGGCGCCCTTGGCGCGAGCGGTACGAACATAATCGAGGTCGGCTACTTCCAGCACGCTTGTGCGCATCAGGCGCATGTAGAAGGCGAGATAGATAAGCGAAAGCGCCGTCGTCGGCATGACGAGGTGAACCGCGATATCCCAGACATTCTTCCAGCCGGTATAAAACCCGCCAAGTGTCTTGTAACCGCCGACCGGCAGCCAGCCCAGCTTGACGGAAAAGATGAACATCAAGATGAGGCTGAGGAAGAAACTCGGCATGGCGTAGAAGACAAGGCCAAGTGTTGAAATGACATTGTCGGTCAGCGAATAGGCCTTGCGCGCCGCGAAAGCGCCGAGCGCGATACCGAAAATGAAGGCTACTGACAGGGAAGAGAGCATGAGCAGGAGCGTTGGCACAAGACGTGCCTTCAGCACATCGAGTACAGGCAGTTCATAGACATAGGACCAGCCGAAGTCGAACCGCGCCAGCTTGGTCATGTAAATCCACAGCTGCACCCAGACCGGTTGGTCGAGGCCATATTCGGTGCGCAGATTGGCAACAAATTGCGGATCAGCGCCGCCCATGTCGCCAACAAGCGCGTCAACCGTGTCGCCGGGCGCAAGCTTGATCAGCAGAAACGCCCCGATCATGATGAGGAGAATGACGGGGATTGCCTGCAAGATACGGCGCAGCGCAAAAGTCAGAATTGGGGGCAGGGACATTGCGGATTATCCTGCAAGATATTCATAGTCAGCATTCATAAAAGTGGGGGAACCGCTGCCGGAAACCGGCAGCGGTTGTTTATTGCTTATTGGTCGATCCAGAGGTCGTACCAGCTTGAGGAATCCCACCGTGGCGTATTGTGGTGGTTCTTGAGAACCTTGTTGGTCACACCGACGAACGGATGTTCGATGGCGAAGATGACCGGCAGGTCCTTCATCTCAAGCTGCTGGATCTGATGGTAGAGATCGGCGCGCTTGGCAGGGTCGAGCTCGCTTGCGGCTTTGTCGATCAGGCTGTCCATTTCGTCAGACTTGTAGTCGAACTGGTTGGACCATGCCGTGCCGACCGGAGCGCCGGAACGCAGCCAGACGGTGGTCGAGACTGCCGGGTCAGAACGGAACTGGTGCCAGCCGCTTGCTGTGTCGAAGTCGTGATCGCGATAAACGCCGTTCAGGAAGCCCGGGGCATCATTGGTCAGGATTTCGACGTCAATGCCGACTTCTTTCATGGCCTGCGCATAATATTCAGCCCAAAGCTGCGTATATTCGCCCCATGGCGCCGGACGATGGCGCAGCTTGAAGCGAATGCCGTCGGGGCCTGCCGGATAGCCGGCCTCATCGAGCAGCTTCTTGGCCTTTTCGACGTCATAAGGATAGGTCTGGACCTGATCGGTATAATTTGCGCCACCAGCGCTCGGGATCGGACCACGGCCCGGCTTTGCGTAGCCGCGCATGATCGTCTTGATCGCAAAATCAATGTCGAGCGCGTGATAGATCGCCTGACGAACCTTCAGATTGGCAAGGATCGGATTGCGCAGGTTGAACTCGATGGTCGAGTGGGCGACGTTGTTTTCGAAGCCCTTGGTGCCGGTGTCGAAACGGCCATCCTTCTGGAGGCGCTCGGTATCCGACATGGAAATGCCGTTGAAGGCGGTTTCCATCATCTCACCAGCTTCAAGCGCTGCGGCAGCTGCAGCCTTGTCCGGCATGAAACGCCAGATGATGCGGTCGAGGTAAGGATATTCCTTGCCACGCCAGTAATCGTCATTGCGTTCGGCAATGATGTGCTGGCCACGCTCATATTCGACGAACTTGAACGGACCCGTACCGACCGGCGCGGAATTGTACTTGTTCTTCAGAATATCGGTGCCTTCATAAAGATGCTTTGGCACCGGATGACCGAGATCCGGCATGGCTGCGACCAGCAATTCCAGCGGCATCGGCTTGGAATAGCGGAACACGGCGGTATGCGGGTCGGTACAGTCGACAGCCTCAAGATTGGCCTGAAGCGTCGTCGAATAGTTAAGCAGCTTCTTCCAGAGGTTCATCGCGCTGAACGAAACGTCATCGCAGGTGAACGGCTGGCCGTCGTGCCAGCGCACATTCTCGCGCAGCTTGAAGGTGATGGCCTTGCCGTCTTCCGACGAAGACCAGCTCGTTGCCAGAACCGGCACATAGCCCTCATAGGTGCGGTCGATCAGCGGCTCCATGATGCGGCCGGTGATCTGATAAACGCCGGTGGAGGCGCGAAGCGCAGGGTTGAGGACGCCCTGCTCGGTATTCATATGGACAATGACTGTGCCGCCGCGCTTTACTTCTTCGGCGTGGGACGACGCCGTCGCAAGCGAAAAGGCCGCGAGAAACAGGCCAAGGCCAGCTTTTCTGATATGCATTCTTTGTTCCCCTGAAGGACGTTGAGGAGGGCTTTCAGACCTCTTTTCCCGCACGTCCCGATATTGTTCAACCCCCTGAAAACGCTCTTTAAAGCAGTCTTCAAGGGGCTTTTTCTTATGCAAGCACGGTTATGCTAGAATCCGCTATGATTTTGTCAAGATAAACTAATTTGAATGATAAAATTAGTATAATTTCTCGACAACCATGCGTTAATAAATGTCGATTTTCTATATTGGAGTTTGTTGATGAGCCAGATTTCTCCCGAACAGAGCGAAAATGCGGGCAAAGCCAAGCCAGGTGCGGTCTGGATCACCGGTGCCGGGTCGGGCATCGGCGCGGCCATGGCGCGACGGTTCGCGAGCCACGGC
The DNA here is from genome assembly GCA_014138095.1 of Ochrobactrum sp. RH2CCR150. Classification (GTDB taxonomy): domain Bacteria; phylum Pseudomonadota; class Alphaproteobacteria; order Rhizobiales; family Rhizobiaceae; genus Brucella; species Brucella gambitense. The sequence continues at coordinate 123,300 of JACGXE010000010.1, read as the reverse complement.
TGGCCGGTGGCTCTGACAGGCCGGAAAGCGGACGCGTTGGCATCTGTCGCGGATGAAATAACATCGGCTGGCGGCGAGGTACGAACATTCCCGGCTGATGTGCTTGACCGCAAAGCGATGACAGATACGGCCCATGCCATCGTCAATTGGGCTGGGCGTCTCGATATACTCTGCAACAATGCCGGTCTTAATATTCCGCGTCGCAGCTGGGCGGATATCGATTTCGATTCATGGGAAGATGTTATCGACATCAATATCAAGGGGGCGATCAATGTGATTGCCGCCGCACTTGCGCCCATGCGCAGGCAGGGTGGCGGTCTGATGATCCACACATCGTCCTGGGCGGGACGTTTTTCATCACCGGCTGGCGGCGTGCCCTATGGCGCATCCAAACATGCGCTCAATGATCTGAGCGCCAGCCTGAACGCGCAGGAAGGGCAAAATGGTATACGCTCCACCGTTCTTTGCCCGGGCGAGGTGGCTACACCGCTTCTGGCACGTCGCCCGGGTTTCGACCCCGCGCGCATGGATGACGTCATCCAGCCTGAAGACATGGCCGAAACCGCCCTCTATGTTGCCAATATGAATCCGCGCGTCACCATCCATGAGATTGTATTGGCGCCGACAAAGAAATAAGCCTCAACTCCAAGCATCTGTTTTTATGAAAAAAGGAAACTCCACATGTCTCATCCGGTAAAAGGCGTCGATCACGTTTTTCTGCTGGTTAACGATCTGGAGAAAAGTGCCGAGCAATATCGCCGCTTTGGTTTCACGCTGAGCCCACGCGGGCTGCACAGCAAGGAGAAAGGCACCGGCAACTACACGATCATGTTCCCGGATGATTATTTCGAGCTTCTGGGGATTGTTGCTGAAACGCCGGGTAATCTGCACCAGCGCGAGAAGCTGGCCGCGCAAGGGGAAGGGCTGCATGCTATTGCCTGCCGGATCGACAGCGCGCGTGAGGCAAAGGCGGAGCTTGCAGCGCTTGGCATAACGACGGGCGAAGTCGGTGCTTTCCAGCGCCCTGTGCAATTGCCGAGTGGTGGTGAAGGCGTTGCAGCGTTCGAAACTGTATCCTTCGCAAATAGCGAAGTTCCGCAGGGCATGGTGTTCATGTGCCAGCACAAGACGCGTGAGACGGTCTGGTTGCCGGAACTGATCGAACACGAAAATGGGGCGATTGGACTATCTGCCATCGTAGCCATTTCGGATGAACCCGCACAGGCTGCAAAAGAATTTGCTCGTCTGTTCAAGGCCGGGGAAGCTGTTGAGTACGACGGTGGCTGGAAGGTTCTGACCGGTCCAAATTCAGCCGATCTACTGGTTGTCGATCGTGAGCGGGCCGCATCGCTTTATCCGGAAGTTGATCTGAGCAAGACACCCGCCAGCGCATTTGCAGCGCTTCGCATTCGGGTCCGTTCGTTGGATAAAGCGCGCGATGCGCTGTCCGCACGTGGCGTTTCGTTTGCGCAAACGTCCGCAGGTGTAGCGGTGCAGCCCGAGAGCGCCAGCGGTACAGTGCTGGAGTTCTCAGAGCACTAGGATCTACCGGACGGTGAATAAAGAAGAGGCGCGGTTTGAAAGCCGCGCCTTTATCGTGTTCTCAGGCCACTGTTCAAGTGAGGTTGCCTGAACGGAACGTTCTGCATGCATCCATCTATACAGTGGAGTGATCAACGCGCCCGCAACGTTAAACGGTTGCCGGTGATACCACCCATATGACCTCGCAGGTATTGTCGCCCACCGTCCAGAATCGCACCATAGATCGGGCCGGAAAGGCGAAACTGTCGCCCGCATTGATGACGAACTGGCGCGCGTCGAGTTCAAGACCAAGCGTTCCTTGTAGAACCAATCCGCATTTGCCGCCATCCGTGTTGGAATAGGGCTCGCCTGAATCTGCGCCAGGCTCCATCAGAAAGCGAAGCATTTGAATTTGTGGTTGGGTGTCAGGCGTCAACAATTCCTTGATCAGCGCGCCGTCATTATAGGTCAGGGAGCGCCTGCAATTGCGCTGCACAATAAATTCGTTGGCCTGATTTTCCAGGTCCGTGTCGCGGTGGAAGAGCCAGTTGACGGGCATATCCATAGCGGAACAAATGGCCCGGAGCGTCTTGATTGACGGGGCTGCCAGCCCACGTTCCACCTGGCTCAACATACCGACGGATATTCCTGCCGGTTCTGCGACCTGCTTAAGCGACATGCCGCGCATTTGACGGCGCAGGCGCAACGTCTCACCAACCTGAACAGCATCGCTTTGCGGATCAAGGACATTCAGTTCCGTCGACATTCGCCACCCTCGCTTAGACTCAACTTGAACGATTATAAATAATGATCGACAATTTAATAGCATTAAAAATATTTGACAAAAATTTTAATGCAGTCATAATTTTAGCACAACACGTACAGATCGCAAACAAGAACAGACCTATTAGTGCCGATCAAGCGTGGGGAATAATATCTCGGGATTTTGGGAGGAATCATCATGAGAGCTATGAAAATTGCAGCAATCTGCGCTGTTATGACGTCCGTTTCCGCTGTTGCGATGGCCAGAGATTTTACCGTTGCAGGTTGGGGCGGCAATTATCAGGACGCCCAGCGCGAAGCCTATTTCAAAACCATCGCAGAAAAACTGGGTGTCAACATTGTCGAAACGACCTATCTGGGCGGTCTGGCTGAAATCAAGGCCATGGTCGATACCGGCAATGTCACGTGGGATTTTCTCATCATGGGCGGTTCGGAGCTTCAGCTCGCTTGCGATGAGGGCCTGCTGGAGCAGCTCGACTGGAAGGCGATTGGCGAGGATAATCTGTTGCCGGGCGCGGCGACCCCATGTGGTGTCGGCAATGTGGTGATTGGCAATGGTTATGCCTATAACTCCAAAACTTTTCCGCAGCCCCCACAGGACTGGAAAGACTTTTTCGACCGTGAAAAATTTCCTGGCAAGCGCGGCATTCGTAATAGTCCGAGCATGAACCTCGAATATGCGCTCATGGCCGATGGTGTGGCGCCAGATAAAGTCTATGAAGTGTTGGCGACGCCTGAGGGCGTCGACCGGGCCTTTGCGCAATTCGACAAGATCAAGGATCTGCTGCAATTCTGGGAATCCGGTGCCCAGCCTATCGAATGGCTCGCCTCCAACAATGTCGCCATGTCGACCGGCTATAATGGTCGCGCAGTCATGGCCAAGCGCGAAGGCAAGCCTATCGAGTTTGTCTGGAAAAACCATCTGGTAAACATGGATGGTTGGGCAATGGTCAAAGGTTCGCCTTACAAGGACAAGATCAATGATCTGTTCAAGATCGTCAACGATCCGCAGAATCAGGCCAAATTTTCGTCTCTGATGCCCTATGGCCCTTCCAACACCAAGGCAGCAGAATCCCTGACGCCCGAAATGCTGAAAGAACTGCCTGCTGCAGACAATATCAAGGATGCAGCCTTCTATTCAGACTCTTTCTGGGTGGAACATCTGGACGACTTGACCGAGCGCTGGAACCGTTGGGCAACCCAGTAAAGTCTCGTCTATCGATAATTCCTGTCGAGTTCCTCCGGCGGTTGGTCCGCCGGAGCAAAAGTCCCAAAAAGGTTAGCAGAATGATTGCAGCGTCCCGCAAGCCGGGCGGCAGCGGACTGGCAGCACTTGTCTGCCTGGCCGTGCCGCTAGTCATATACGTATTTCTTTATCTCGTGCCAATAGGCTCGGTCATTTCGCTCAGTCTCGACAATCGGGAACTATCGGGCAGCTTGGTGCATTTTAGGGCGGCTGACAGTCTGGACCGAAATGCACAGGCGGCCGCTCTTGTTGCCGATATGCGGGCCATGGATGGCAGTCAGCAGGCGGCGGTTGCTCGTGAGCTCAATCAGGAATTAAGCGGCTTTCGAACACTGTTCCTCAAGACGGCCCGCGCCGCCGATACGATTGAGCCTGATCTCGTTGGACTGACAGGCTTTGATCCGCGCTGGAACGAACAAAAATACTGGACGGTTATCGCACAGAATTCCGACCGGATCAGCTTCCGTCACTTCGAACGGGCCACGGGTTTCAAGGTGAACGAGGAAGGCAAGCTTACGACTGGTGGCGACGACATATACCTTCAGATCATGTGGCGTACGCTGGCCATCGCGATCCAGGTTACTCTCGTCACCTTGCTGATCAGCTATCCTCTTGCCTACGCCGCCTTGCACGCTCCGCGCAAAATGGCAGCCTTCATTCTGGTTGCAGTGCTGATGAGTTTCTGGACCTCCATCCTCGTGCGCACGACCGCATGGGTGATCCTGCTTCAGACTTCTGGTGTCTTGAATACATTTCTGCTCTGGACTGGTTTGATAAATGAACCGCTGCAACTGATCTTCAATCGCTTCGGCGTCATCGTTGCAATGACACATGTGCTGCTGCCATTTGCCATTATTCCGATGATGAATGTGATGCGGACAATTCCGCAGTCACAGGTTGATGCTTCCCGTAGTCTTGGTGCAGGCCCGGCGGAATCTTTCCTGCGCGTCTATTTCCCCCAAAGCTTGCGTGGTGTTGGTGTTGCAGCAGGAACGGTGTTCATTCTGGCACTTGGCTTCTACATCACACCCGCGCTTACGGGCGGTCCGAAAGACCAGATGCTGTCTTTCTATATTGCTGACTTCGTCAAGCGCGCGCTCAACTGGGGGATGGCCTCGGCTCTCTCGGTGCTGCTTCTGTCTATCGTTGTGATGCTGGTTTCTCTTTTCGGCGCGCTTCGCTGGCTTGCAAATCGCAGAGGAGGGGTTGCCTGATGTCCCGTATCATCTTCTGGGCTTCGACCCTGTTTGCGCTGGCTTTTCTGATAGTTCCACTGGTGCTCATCATGCCATTGGCTTTTAATGAAAGTTCTTTTCTGACTTATCCGATGGAAGGCTTCTCGCTGAAATGGTTCCATGAGGTTTTTGCGCAAGAACAATGGGTTCGCTCATTCTTCAATAGCTTAAAAGTGGCAATCGGTACGACAGTAGTTGCGCTTCTGGTGGGCGGTCTGGCCGCGACGGGCGTTATGCTCCTTAACCGCTGGCTGCAAACTATTCTAACCGCACTGTTTGTATCGCCGATGGTTGTTCCCAGTATCGTCATTGGCGTCGCCTTTGCCTATTCATTCGGTCGTATGGGACTATCCGGCAGCTATATGGGGCTAGTGCTCGCCCACTCCATTCTCGCCGCCCCTCTGGTCTTCCTTTCGGTGATGACATCCTTGCGTGGGCTCGACCCGGACCTTGATCGCGCCGCTGCTTCACTGGGAGCATCGCGTCGTCACCGCTGCATGACCGTCACCCTGCCGCTTGCCGCGCCCGGCTTTATGGCTGGCGCACTCTTCGCCTTCACGACGTCGTTTGATGAAGTGGTGGCGGCGCTTTTCCTTGCCTCGCCGGAATCGACAACCCTGCCAGTCATGCTGTTTTCAGGACTGCGGGATCGCTTGCAGCCAACGCTGGTTGTTGTGGCGCTGCTGCTATCGCTCATCAGCTTCGCATTGCTGGCCGTGATGCACTGGCTACAGCAACTCGGCAAACCGGCCAAACACTGAAATTCCGATAAAGCGGAGCACTACCATGGCGTTTATCGATATTCACGACATCAACAAATTCTACGGAACCATGCAGGCCCTGCACAATGTATCATTGAGCATTACCAAGGGCAGTTTCGTCACCTTGCTCGGGCCGTCCGGCTCCGGGAAAACCACATTGCTGAAAATTCTGGCCGGGTTCGAAGATGTGTCGAGCGGCGATATCCGGCTGGAAGGTCGAGACATCACTGCCCTCAAGCCGGAAAAGCGCAATTTTGGCCTCGTTTTCCAGGGCTATGCGTTGTTTCCGCATATGAGTGTCTTTGACAATATTGCCTATCCGCTCAAAGTTCGTCGCAAGAACCGCGATCAGATTTCCAGTCAGGTTAACGCCATACTTGAACTGGTCCAGCTCAATAAGTTTGCACGGCGGAAACCACACGAACTGTCAGGCGGGCAGCAGCAGCGTGTGGCGCTTGCGCGGGCATTGGTGTTCGAACCTGATCTCCTGTTGCTCGACGAACCCATGTCGGCGCTGGACAAAAAGCTGCGCATCGACTTGCAGGATCAATTGCGAGATATCCATCATCGGCTTGGGACCACCTTCATCAATGTGACCCATGATCAGGAAGAGGCCATGCACATGTCTGATGGCATTGCGGTCATGAACCATGGGCGGATCGAACAATATGACAGCGGTCATCACCTCTATCGCAAGCCGGGGTCGCGTTTCGTGGCCGACTTCATCGGAAAGTCGAACATATTTGAAGGCGCACTCACCCACACGGCATCGGGGCCGCAATTCGCCGCTGCCGAATTCAAGCTCGCGGGCGTAGATTTTAACGCAGGTGCTGACCGCATCGGAAAGGCTGAACTGGTGGTGCGTCCGGAAGATATTCGGCTCGGCGCATCATCCGGTACTGCAAACGCAGTTGGCGACATCATGCTTTCCGGTGTGGTGGCCACGTCAACCTATTCCGGTGATCGAGTGCTTTACACGGTCTCACTGCCGAACGGTCGCACAATTACAACTTATGGCAGCGCGCGCGACGGGGCGCTCTTGACAGATGCTCCGGTACAGATCGCTTTCGATGCAAAAGACTGCATTTTGCTCAATTAAATGGGGAATGAATTCGTGGATAAACTCAAATCGGCAGCAACCGGGGATCTAGGGTCCGGTGAGGCTAGCTATCCCAATCCCGCTCTCGTGCTTGAGGGCGCTCCGGAGTTTCGGTCCTGGCCTCTGCTCGACGGACGGATAGCCAGTGGGGTCTGGTCGGCAACGACGGGCCATCATCGCGTTGTGCGCGACACAAGCACGTTTGAAACCTTCTATATTCTCGAGGGCCAGATCACGTTGTTCGAGGATGGCGTTGAGCAACCCAAACATTTTGGTCCGGGCGATCTTGTTGTGCTTGAACCGGGATTTACCGGCAGCTGGAAGACCACCAGTACAGTCAAGAAGATCTATTTCACAACAACCAGTGACGGATCAGCTTTGGACAGCCGCGTTTGAGCGGCTTGTGCTGTCTGAGTGAATGTCAGGTTATGACGGAGGGGATACTATGAAGACGACGCCTTTCTGGTGGGAAGCGGCCGAACCGCAACATGGCGAGCGAGTGTTCGACAAGACGTCGTGCAGCGTGCTGATCATCGGCTCCGGCTATACGGGCCTTTCGGCGGCCATTACTTTGGCGGAAGCCGGGCAGACCGACATCATGGTTGTGGATGCCATGCGCATAGGTGAAGGGGCCAGTTCGCGTAATGGTGGGCAGATTGGCAATGCGCCGAAGTTCACGCTTGCTCAGGCAACTGCGCGTTTTGGGGAAAAGCGAGCTCGGGAAATCATGGATGATTATGGTTCATCGATGAATTTCATGGTCAAACGCGCGCAGTCTCTGCAGGACCCGATTGATCTGAACCTTGCCGGAAGTGTTGCTGCTGCCCATTCACGCAAGGATTTGGCCAAACTGCGCGCATTTCGTGATGGTCTTGCCCCACAGGACCGGGAGAAATACGAAATCCTTGATGAGTCACAGATCCATAGCGTGCTCAAGACGGATATTTACCGCGGCGCGATGGTTCGCCACGATCAGGGAACCATCCATCCGGCGAAATATGTGCGCGCTTTGGCCAACCGTGCCCGGGCGTTGGGTGTGCGTATTTTCACCGGATGGCGGTATAAGGGTGCCCGCAAAAGCGCCGAGGGGCATGTGGCGTTTATGGAAGACGTCCAGAACAGGACCTCGGTCGAAATCCATGCGGAAAAGATCTTGTTGGGTTTGAACGGCTATGTGGGGCCGGAGGTGAAGTGGCTTCGTCAGCGAACCATTCCAGTGCAAAGCTATATGATCGCTACGGAGGAAATGTCGTTCGACTTGTTGGAGCGGCTGATTCCCAACAACCGGGCGGTGGGCGATACCAAGCATATTCTCTATTACTTCCGTCGCTCTCCAGACGGCAAGCGTATCCTTTTCGGAGGTCGAGCGCGGTTTCGCAATTCCACGGAAGAACAAGGTGCTGCCGGATTACGCGCGTTCATGGAACATACTTTTCCCGAAACACGCGGCGTAAAATTGAGTCATGGCTGGCTTGGCAATGTCTGCTTCGCCTATGACTTCTGTTCGCATGGCGGACGAATGGAAGACGGTATCTATTATCTGTCCTGTTGTAATGGCGGTGGTATTTCCAATCAGACCTATCTTGGTCACCGAATGGCTGAATATATGCTGGGCGTCCCAAATTCTGACCGCGGTACGATCGTAAGTCATTTCCCGCGTCTCTATTTCTACAACGGCAATCCCTGGTTCCTGCCCATGGTGGGAACGTGGTATCGCTTTCAGGACAGGGCAGCACGCTGGTTCGAGTGATGAGCGGCAATCTTTTTTGCCGGGCAAAATGAGAGCAAGTGGCGGGGCAGAATGTTTTCGAGGGCTTGATATCAACGGCCTATCGAAAATCTCCGCGAGGGGTAGGTAACATCATGTCGTCGGATGCGGTAATCACGCATCGGAGCAGTACGAACGGATCCGGCATTCTTATGATGGTGCTGGCGATGACGCTTGTTCCGATGATTGATGTGCAAGCGAAATATCTGGTTGCCAGCCAGATACCAGCCATGCAGGTCGTCTTCTTGCGCATGCTGCTCGGCACATTGTTTCTGATGCCTCTTATGATTGTGAGCCGTCAGCCCGTGCTTCCACCACAGCAGGGCTGGCGCAATGCTTTCGCATTGGGCTTCTTCAGCATTCTGGCAGGCGTCTGCTTCTTCAGTTCGCTGAAATTTCTGTCAATCGCGGATGCGGTGGCGATCAGCTTTGTACAGCCATTGTTTGTGACCTTGTTTTCAGGCCTGTTTCTAAAGGAAAGGGTGCGCCTCGCCCGATGGGGCGCGCTTCTTATTGGTTTTGCCGCCACTTTGGTCATCATTCGGCCAACGCACCACGCACTGGAAATGGGTAGCCTGCTGGCACTGGCATCGGGTGCGGCGATGGCCGGATATGTCATTGCGATAAAAAAGGGCTCAAGCGGCGTGCGACGTGTTCCGCCGATTGCGTTGACCTTCCAGACACATTTCTCGGCGCTCATCGTGGTAGCACCTTTGATGTTCATCTTCTGGCAGGGGCTTGATCTGTTTCAATGGACGATGGCGGTCGGCATGACGCTTGTCGGTCTTGCTGGCCAGTATCTGATCATTAGAGCCTATCATTATGGCGAGGCGTCATTGGTTGCGCCTTTTGCTTATACTGAAATAATTACCTCCACATTCTTCAGCTGGCTATTCTTTGCCCAAGTGCCAGACAATGTTACATTTTTAGGCGTCGTGATCTTGATCAGCAGTTCGCTATACGTTGCGTGGCGGCGCTAGTTCGGGATGGTCGTGCTTTAAAAATGGGCGTCTGCGCGCTTTTTGCAAAACTAATGCTTAATACTTATTCAAATTGGTCAAATTTTATTCTAGAGAGTGATCATTATGAGATTACATACCGACTCTGGAGATGAAATTTTGGTCAACGTCCATGAAAAGCTCGAGCCCATTCTCGAAGATGTCCTCCACCGTAACGCAGGTGAAATCGAATTTCATCAGGCTGTTCGAGAGGTGCTGGAAAGCGTTGGGCGCGTCATCGCGAAACGACCATATTATGCCGACAATGCCCTGATTGAACGTATCTGTGAGCCAGAACGTCAGATCATTTTCCGCGTGCCGTGGGTCGATGATCAGGGCCGCGTCCAGATCAATCGCGGCTTCCGCGTGCAGTTCAATTCCGCGCTTGGACCCTACAAGGGCGGCATTCGCTTTCATCCGTCCGTCAATGTCGGGATCATCAAGTTTCTCGGTTTCGAGCAGACTTTTAAAAATGCACTGACCGGCATGCCGATTGGCGGCGGCAAGGGCGGTTCGGATTTTAATCCGCGTGGCCGTTCCGACGCTGAAATCATGCGCTTCTGCCAGTCCTTCATGACCGAACTTCATCGCCATATTGGCGAATATGTGGACGTTCCGGCTGGTGATATTGGCGTTGGTGGACGTGAAATCGGCTATATGTTCGGCCAGTACAAGCGGCTGACCAATCGCTACGAAGCAGGCGTGTTGACGGGCAAGGCGCTGTTCTACGGCGGCTCGAGAGCACGTAAGGAAGCAACCGGTTATGGTGCGACCTATTTCGTGCAGCGCATGCTTCAGGCCCGCAAGCAGGATTTCGATGGCAAGCGCGTTGTGGTTTCCGGTTCGGGCAATGTTGCCATCTACACAATGGAAAAGGTAATCGAGTTCGGCGGCAAAGTGGTCGCCTGCTCCGATTCCAATGGCTATATCGTTGACGAGAATGGTATCGATCTTGATCTCGTCAAGGAAATCAAGGAAGTGCGTCGCGAACGTATTTCCGAATATGCACGCCAGAAGGGCCAGTCGGTTCATTACATCGAGGGTGGTTCGATCTGGGATGTGCCTTGCGACGTCGCCATGCCTTCGGCGACGCAGAACGAACTGACGGGCAAGGATGCCAAGACGCTTGTAAAGAATGGCGTTATCGCCGTTGGCGAGGGTGCAAATATGCCATCCACACCAGAAGCCGTAAAGATCTTCCAGGATGCGAAGGTGCTTTTCGCTCCCGGCAAGGCTGCCAATGCTGGTGGTGTGGCGACCTCGGCTCTCGAAATGCAGCAGAACGCATCGCGTGATAGCTGGACTTTCGAACAGACTGAGGCGCGTCTCGCTGAAATCATGCGCAATATCCACGATCTTTGCGCTGAAACGGCCGAAGAATATGGCACGCCGGGCGATTATGTTCTTGGCGCCAATGTTGCCGGTTTCGTCCGGGTGGCAGAAGCCATGGATGCGCTTGGCATCATCTGATCGATGAAAAAGGAAGGCGGGGCCATGCGGCTCCGCCTTCAGTTTTTTAGTGCTTCTTATAATCCGTGGCCGCTATTGCTGTTGAAGCGCGGCTCGTTATTCCCGTTCAAATTGTATGCTTCTATTAGCCAGCTTACAATAAAGCTGGCTGGACAATTGCGTTTGCAAGCCGTTTCGGCAAACCGTCGCCAAGTTCGTCAATCTGCTCAAGTTGCTCCCAAAAAATTTGTCAAATCCACGGCTTGAACGGTTGATACATCAGTGGAACTCTGCTCAATAGTTCTATGAAAGCGGTAACTTAGGGAGGGGATCGCTGAATGTCTGTAATGCCCGAAATGCGTGCTGATACCATAATTTATAACGGCACGATCTGGTGTGGATACGAAGAGGGCACGGTCGAAGCCCTGGCAATCTGGCAAGGCAAGGTGCTTGCCACTGGTACCAAAGATCAGGTCTGGGGCCTTAAGGGCGACAAAACAGAGCTGATCGATCTGAAAGGTCGTTTCGCCACACCGGGACTGAACGATTCTCACCTTCACCTGATATCGGTCGGGCTTACGCTTAAATGGCTTGACGCGACGGCCCATGCAGCTCCAACGCTTGAAAGCCTGCTTGATGCAATCCGCGAAAAGGCGGCGACGGTCCCTCCGGGCACCTGGATCAAGGCACGTGGTTATGATCAAACCAAGCTTGATGTTGGTCGCCATCCCCATAAATCGGAACTCGATGCGGTCGCGCCAGACCATCCTGTCATGCTGGTGCGTGCCTGCGGTCACGTATCGATCTTCAATTCGAAGGCCTTTGAACTCGCCGGTATTGATGAAAAATCGCCCGTGCCGGATGGCGGTCTGATTGAGCAGCAGAACGGCGTTCTGACCGGTATGGTTGCCGAAAATGCACAAGGCGCAGTTCGCAAGGCGATCCCGACAGCGACCACGGAAGAAATGATCGAAGCCATTGAGGCGGCGGGCAATCTGCTGCTTTCCTTTGGCATTACAAGCGTTATGGATGCGGCGGTCGGTCAGGTCGCGGGCTTTGATGAAATTCGCGCCTACAATATTGCCAAGTTGCAGAAGCGGCTGCCAGTGCGCACGTGGCTGGTTCTGCTGGGCGATCCTGGCCCTTCAATCGTTGAAAAATGCTACGAAGCCGGACTGGTCTCAGGTGTTGGCGATGACATGCTGACGGTTGGCGCGGTCAAGATATTCCTCGATGGTTCTGCTGGCGGTCGCACCGCCTGGATGAGCAAGCCCTATCTCGGCGACGACAACAATATTGGTGTGCAGATATTGCCGAATGCAGAGCTGGAAGCACTGGTGCTGGATACCCATAAGAAGGGATATCAGCTGGCCTGCCACGCCATCGGCGATGCGGCCATTGGACAGCTCATTACCGCTTATGAGAAGGCGCTTGCAGCCTATCCGGATTCGAACCGCCGTCACCGCATTGAGCATTGCGGATTCTCCACACCGGAACAGCATGAGCGCATGAAGAAAGCCGGTATTTATCCGTGCCCACAGCAAGTCTTCATCTATGATTTTGGTGATGCCTATATTTCCGTTCTGGGTGAGAAGAGGGCGCTTTCAAGCTACCCGCTCAAGACGTGGAAAGACCTTGGCTTCAAGCCTGCGACCGGAAGCGATGCGCCGGTCTGCCATCCAAATCCGTATCCCAATATCTATTCGATGCTGACGCGCGAAACGGGTAAGGGCACGGTCATGGATGCGCGCGAACGCGTGACCATTGAAGAGGCTCTTCAGGTCTACACTGAATATGGTGCTTTTTCGCAGAAGCTTGAAAACGTCAAAGGCAAGCTGGTTGCGGGACAGGCGGCTGATATTGCGGTTTTCTCGCGCAATATGCTCACGGCGAAGCCGGAGGAAATTCTCAACGATACGCATTGCATGCTCACCATTCGCGAAGGTGAAGTGGTGTTCGAACGTTCGTAGGGAGAACAGGCAGCGAAGCCAAAGCTTCGTTGCCTGAATACGTTCATTCATCGGATCTACAAAAATCAAAAGGGGAAGATCATGAAGAAATTTGCATTGCTTGCAGCAATGTCCGTCGCATTGATGGCGGGAACTGCGGCTTTTGCCGATGACGCGCCGCGCTCCGGCGGTGTCATCAACTTTGTCGCGCCTTATGGTGACAGTTTCTCGACGCTGGATATTCAGTCCTCGCCTGCAACACAGGATGAATTTTACGCCAAGGCTATCCATCGTTCGCTTTATGATTGGGATGCAAATCAGAACAAACCCGTATTGGGCCTGGCAACGGATGTGAGCGTTTCGGACGACAAGCTCGTCTATACCTACAAGCTGCGTCAGGATGCATTCTTCCATGACGGCAAGCCGCTGACGGCAGACGATATCATCTGGAGCTATACCCGGATGATGGACCCGAAGAAGGCCATGCCTCCAGCGCGTTACATTGCTGAAATCAAAGGCGCGGACGAATACGCGCAGGGCAAGGCCAAGGAAATCTCCGGCCTGAAGAAGATCGACGATCATACGCTGGAAATCACACTCAAGCAGCCAATCGATCCCGGTTATCAGTTTATGTACAACAACACGGCGATTTATCCGGCCGGGCAGGGCGATAGTGAGGAATTTCAGCGTCACCCGATTGGGCTTGGACCTTACAAGTTTGCCGAATATGTCCCCGGCTCCCGTCTGACGGTTGAGAAGTGGGATAAGTATTACGACAAGGGCAAGCCTTATGCCGACAAGATCAATATTATGATCATGGGCGATGCCGCTGCACGTGATGTTGCCTTCCGCAACAAGGAAATCGACGTAGCGGTGCTTGGACCAGCACAATACAGCACCTATCGCGCAGATCCGGAACTTGCGAAAAACATGCTAGAAGTTGCCGAGGCCTATACGCGCGCGGTCGGCTTCAATCCCGATTTCAAGCCGTTTCAGGACAAGCGCGTTCGCCAGGCGATCAACTACGCCATCGATAGTGATCTCATCATCAAGCGTCTCGTCAAGGACAAGGCTTACCGTGCAGTTGGTTGGCTCCCGAATTCGTCGCCAGCATTCGACAAGGATGCGAAGCCCTATCCTTACGACCCTGAAAAAGCCAAGGCCCTGCTCGCAGAGGCCGGTTATCCGGATGGTTTTGAGTTCGAGCTGACTGCAACGCAGAATGAAAGCTGGGGTTTGACCATTGTTCAGGCGATCATTCCGATGCTGGCAAAAGTCGGCATCAAGGTGAAGGCAAAGCCTGTCGAGGCGTCAGTTCTTGCTGATGTCGTCCCGGCTGGTAATTTCCAGGCCTATATGTGGTCACTGGAAAGCGGCCCGGATGCACTGACCGCGATGCAGTGCTTCTATTCGACCACGCCGCAATCGGCCTGTAACTATCAGAAGTTCTCCAATCCGGAATTCGACAAGATTGTCGATGCTGCAAAGGCTGCCAAGACCGACGAAGAGAAGAATGAACTTCTGAAGAAGGCCAATAATCTGTTGCAGGAAGAGGCGCCAGTCTGGTTCTTCAACTACAACAAGGCTGTCATGGCGCATCAGCCGTGGTTGCATGGCTTGCAACCGAATGCGGCTGAAATTGCTGTTCAGTCCTATGAAAAGCTGTGGGTCGACGACACGGTTCCGTCCGGTCGTTAATCCTGGTTCACATGGATCGGTCCGCTCGTTCGCGAGCGGACCACATATCCCCTTTGCTCCAGCGCTTCGTCGCTGATCCGAAAGGAGGACTGCGTGCTCTATTTCATTGTCCGTCGCGTCTTGCAGATGATCCCGACTGTTCTGGCGGTGTCGTTGCTGGTCTTCGTCATCTTCAGCGTTGTTCCGGGCAGCATCGCTACAGGTCTTGTTGCCAGCGGCAAAGGCATGAGCGACCCGAAACTGGTCGAAAAAATCACGCAGGAATTCGGCCTCGACAAACCCGTTCACGTGCGTTTCGGCAACTATCTCGTTCAACTCGCCAAGTTCGATCTCGGCACGTCTTATCGCTCAAGACAGCCGGTCGCTACGCTTATTCAGGAACGCATGTGGCCGACCTTGAAACTTGCCTTTGCAGCAATGGGATTTGCAATTTTGATCGGCGTGCCGCTGGGGTTTCTCGCGGCCCTCAAGCCCGGAAGCATTCTTGACAGCACGACGATGATCGGTGCAGTTTCCGGGCTTTCAATGCCGCAATTCTGGCTTGGTCTGTTGGCTATGTATCTTTTTGCGCTGACACTCGGCTGGCTGCCCAGTTTCGGTTATGGCGACGGCGGTATACGCAACATCATTCTACCCGCGCTGACTTTGGGTGTAGCACCCTTGGCTTTGCTGGCGCGAACAACGCGCGCCGCAGTGCTGGAAGTGATGGGCGCTGATTTCATCCGCACGGCACGCTCGAAGGGTATGAACAGCTTCAGGCTCGTAAAATGGCATGTCATGCGCAACGCGCTTGTGCTGATCATAACGACAATCGGCCTGCAATTCGGATCGATGATGGGGCAGGCCGTCGTCGTGGAAAAGCTCTTCTCGTGGCCCGGCCTTGGCTCTTTGCTGATCGACAGCGTTTCACTGCGCGACATTCCCGTTGTGCAAGGCGCAATTCTCGTGATCGTTTTATGGTTCCTCGTCATCAACACGATCGTTGACATTCTTTACGCGGTCATCGACCCGCGCATCAGCCACGAGTAAGCCAATGAAGCTGCGTTTTAATCTCGTATTCGGCGGGCTCGTATGCATCATCATTCTGGTAGCGGCAGTCTTTGCGCCGTTGCTGGCTCATTATCATCCGGTTCTTGATGCCGATCTTATGAATGCCGAATTGCCGCCCGACGCCCAGTTCTGGTTCGGGACTGATGCACAAGGCCGCGACGTTTACTCGCGTATTCTCTATGGCGCGCAGATATCGTTGACGGTCGGCATTGTCTCGCAATGCATCAACACGGTGATCGGTCTCGGCTTCGGTATATCGGCGGGCTATTTCGGCGGTTGGTGGGACGATTTCGTCAACGGGTTGACCAATCTGATGCTGGCAATCCCGTCACTGATTTTTGCGCTGGCCATCATGGCGGTTCTCGGCCCCGGCCTCCCCAGCCTCTTACTGGCGCTTGGTCTGACAAACTGGTCGTGGACATGTCGCATCGCCCGCAGCTCGACGCTTTCGCTCAAGAAGCAAGGTTATGTGCAAGCGGCAAAAATGTTGGGCTACAGTGATATTCGCATCATGATCACGCAGATTGTGCCCAATATGATCGGTCCGATCCTCGTCATTGGCACACTTGGCATGGGTGACGCCATTCTCGCCGAGGCTGCGCTTTCCTATCTCGGGCTTGGTATCAGCCCGCCTGATCCAAGCTGGGGTAACATGCTGACCGACGCGCGCGAACTCATCGTCAATGCGCCATGGGCCGCGATTTTCCCCGGCGTGGCGATCTTCCTCACCGTGCTTGGTCTCAATCTCTTCGGCGATGGCCTGCGCGACTGGCTCGACCCGCATATGAGGACACGCAAGGTATGAGCGAAAAAGCACTTCTGGAGGTGGAAAACCTTCGCATCGATATCGTGTCCGGCTCCACCAGGCACAATGTGGTTGAAGATGTATCCTTCACCATTGGCGCGGGAGAGACCTTCGGTCTCGTGGGTGAATCCGGTTGCGGCAAGAGCGTAACAGCGTTGTCGATGATCGGTTTGCTGCGCAAACCTCTGTCAGTTACCGGTGGCGCTATCCGCTTCAACGGACAGGATTTGCACAGTCTGTCGTCGCGCGAAATGCGCAAACTGCGCGGCAGTCGCATCGCGATGATTTTTCAGGAGCCAATGACTGCGCTCAATCCTCTGTCGCCTGTTGGACGGCAGATAGCGGAAATGTTTGTGCTGCATCAAGGCGCGACCTGGCATGAAGCCGAGCGCAAGGCGGTTGAAGCGCTTGCAAATGTGCAGGTTCCGGCGCCCGATCAACGGGTGAAGAACTATCCCCACCAGATGTCGGGTGGCATGCGTCAGCGCGTGATGATTGCGATCGCTCTGGCTTGCGATCCTGATCTTCTGATTGCAGACGAACCGACCACAGCGCTCGATGTTACCGTGCAGGCCGAAATCCTGCGTCTGATGCAGGAGCTTTGTGCTGAACGCGGAACGTCCGTGTTGATGATCAGTCATGATCTCGGTGTCATTGCCAAGATGTGCCGCCGCGTCGGCGTCATGTATGCGGGACATCTGGTTGAAGAGCGCATAACAGCTGGTCTGTTCCAGCATCCGTCGCACCCCTATGCCCATGGTCTTCTTGCATCGCTGCCCAAGCTTGGTTCGCGTCAGAAGGAAGGACAACGGCAGTTGCAGGAAATTGAAGGCGTAGTGCCCTCCATTTCCGCTTTTCCAAAAGGGTGCCGGTTTGAACCGCGCTGCACGCGCGCAACCGAAATATGTCGCGCGGAAAAGCCGGGATGGACGCCGCTTCAAGATGCGGGTGTGGTGAGGTGTTTCCATCATGAATGACATGCATTCAACCCGAACAACGCAACCGCTCGTCACCATTGACGATATCTGCGTCTATTTTCCCGTCTCTGGTGGCGTCTTCAGCCGTTCCAGACAGTTGCTGCGTGCTGTCAATAATCTCAGCCTGACGCTGAACAAGGGCGAGTGCCTGTCAATTGTGGGTGAATCCGGCTGTGGTAAATCCACCCTCGCGCTTTCGATTGTGGGGTTGCAGAAGCCGACAAGCGGCGAGATTTACTTTGAAGGACGCCCGATCACCGGCAGACACGAACCATCGCGGCTTGAACGCGCACAAATGGCGCAGATGGTGTTTCAGGATCCGTTTGCCTCGCTCAATCCGCGCCAGACGGTTTATACCTCACTTGCCGCCCCGTTGCGGCTTCATGGCGTGACATCACGCAGCGAGGTGGATGGGCGGATCGAGGAAATCTTGCGCCTTGTCGGTTTGAAACCCGAGCATGCAAAACGTTTCCCGCATGAGTTTTCAGGCGGTCAGCGCCAACGCATCGGGATTGCGCGGGCACTTTTGCTCAATCCCAAGGTGATTGTTCTCGATGAGCCTGTCTCGGCGCTCGACGTCTCCATTCGCGCACAAATCATCAATCTTTTGCTGGAGTTGAAGGAAAGGCTCGGCCTGTCCTATATCATGATCAGCCATGATCTGAGCGTCGTGGAACATATGAGCGACCGTGTGGCCGTCATGTATTTCGGACAGATTGTCGAAAGCGGACCCTGGGATCGAATTTTCTCAAATCCGACCCATCCTTACACAAGGCGGTTGATCTCGGCCATTCCAGATCCCATGACGGAGCTTGCAGGGGGACGTCTTCTCGACGACAAAGCCGCCCCGGAAGCGCCGGAGGGCTACGCTTTCTATCCGCAGAATTTCGGCAAGCATGATGTTCATCAGATACCGCCGCCCACGCAACTCATCGATATTGGCGAAGGGCAACACATTCGCGTTATTGAGCGGGGATAAGCAAAGGACTGCGCTCTGATTCATAATGCAGCGCTAACGACTGTCGTAAAATTGCCGGAATGGCCGGGCTAAGAATTCAAATTCTTCATGGCTGAAGGTTAGAAGATTGCGCGTCTTACTTGTTGAAGATGATATTATATTAGGGCGTTCTCTCTCTCAGGTCCTTGAGAAACATGCTTATGGCGTTGATTGGGTGCAGGACGGCGAGGCTGCAGTCGAGGCGTTGGCAACGCTCGAATACAGCATCGTGGTGCTTGATGTTAATCTGCCGAAACTAAGTGGCATAGACGTTCTGCGCAGAGCCAGACAATCGGGTAACAGTATACCTATCCTCCTGTTGACGGCGCGCGATCTGCCGCAACAACGGGTTGAGGGGCTAGACAGTGGCGCCGATGATTATCTCACCAAACCATTCGATCTGGAAGAATTGCTCGCCCGTTTGCGCGCTGTGTTGCGGCGGCGAGACGGACGTGCAGATAGCATTCTGAAAAGCGGCCCGATTGAAGTTGACCCGGCAGCAATGGTTGTGCGCGGAAGCGATGGCCAAATTGCCGTTACCGCGAAAGAGTTTCAACTGCTGAAGCTTTTGATGGAACGCGCAGGCAAATATGTGACCAAGCGCGATATCGAATATGCGCTCTACAGCACGGAAAGCGCCATTGAAAGCAACACCACCGAGGTGATTATCTACAATCTGCGCAAGAAACTGGGGGCGGATTTCATCACCTCGATGCGCGGTGTCGGATATATGGTTGAACGATGAAACAGCCCACCTTGACGTGGAGCCTGTTTATCCGCGTCGCTCCGACAATTCTCATCGCGTTGGTTATTATCGGCGTGTTCGCTTTCCAAAGTGCGCTGCGCGAAATCAATCATATCTATGATGCGCAACTGATCAACGATGCCAATGTGTTATGGAATTTACTTCAAAAGCCGCTGCAGAAACACAATTTCAATGAGGCTCGCCAGTTCAAGGATCTGGACTTCGCCATGGGGGACCAGCTGGCGCTGAATGAAGACGTCGACGATTATGCCGATGCGCATATGTTTCGCGTCTGGAAAAACGGAGGGATAGCTGTCTATTCCACGACCGCTTTTCGTCCGGTACAGCCCTTGTCGGGAAGCGGTCTGTCCGATGTCGTCTATGACGGTGAGCTTTGGCGCGTTTATGCGCTCCAGATACCGGGTGACCAGTTTGTTGTTGAGGTCGGTGAGAAAACTGAACTGCGCAATACTCTGGTCTCCAACATTCTGCTCAATCTGGTCATCCCGCTTCTGATCCTCATTCCCTTGATCGGATTGCTGATGTGGTTCGGCATCCGGCGTGGTTTGCGGACGATTCACGGGCTGATCAATCAGATACGCAGCCGTTCATCGGATGATCTCTCATTTATCCCGACAGATGGATTGCCCCGCGATCTCACGCCTCTTGGGCGCTCTGTCAACCAGTTGATGAGCAAGCTTGATCGCTCGCTTACCGCCGAACGGCGGTTCGCCGATCACGCTGCACATCAGTTGCGCACACCTCATGCTGGTTTGAAGCTGTTGCTCCAGATGTTGCAACAATCGGATAATGAAGATGAGCGGAAGGCCATCGTCGCCAGTCTCGTGCAAAGCAACGAAAAGGCTTTGCGTTTGATTGAACAGCTCTTGCAGGCGGGACGCGTCAGCCATCAGCAGGTCCAATATAGCCGGTTCAATCTCTATGATATGGCCGCGTCCGTTCTGGCCGAACTGGGCCCGGTCATTCGGCAGAAGTGTCTGGATATCACCCTGGATGGCGTTGAAGATGCCTGGGTCGACACCGACGAGCCTTTGTTACTCCTGCTTATCGAGAACCTGGTCGAAAACGCGACCAAATATACGCCGGAGGGGGGCGACATTTACGTTTCACTTCAAGACACGAACGAAACGGAATGGCTGTTGACGATTTGCGATACCGGTCCGGGTATACCGTTGGAACAACGCGAAGCGGTGTTCCAACGGTTTTACCGTGTTGGCTCGCCGCAGGAAGAAGGGACTGGATTGGGTCTTGCCATCGTCGCGGATATTGCGACCCGTCTTTCGGTAAAAGTGTCACTGGACGTGCCTGATAACGGCCGGGGTTTGCGCGTCGACCTTGTTATTGGTAGAGCGGTTGCGGTCCCATCTTGGCGCTGACTCTATTTGCAAAAAATGCAGATTCTTTCAAAAAACTGTCCAGATTTCAGTTTCGCCTCAGTTTCCCATCATCATCGCCTCAGTTAGGGTTGCTAAAAGCTCAGCCAATTACCAAGGGCTGATGAAATGCATATTTACTGTGACTTTGATGGAACGATCTCGACGCATGATGCAACAGATTATGTTCTGTCTCGTCTTGCCGATCCATCATGGGAGGAAATCGAGGCGCAATGGGCCGCGGGTGAGATCGATTCCGGTGCCTGCATGCGTCAGCAGATTGCCTTGATTAATGCGCGTCCTGATGAACTTGACAGGGTGCTTGATGAAATCGAGATCGATCCCGGCTTCATTGCATTCGTCGCCTTCTGCCAGTCGGAAAACCTAGCCGTTACCATTGTCAGCGATGGTGTGGACTATTTTATCCGTCGCATTCTTTCGCGATTTGATCTCGGCTCGTTGCCGGTGGTCGCCAACCGTTTTCTTGTAACCGAACATGCCGGGCGCGATCGCTACGCACTCCTTTCTCCTTACGCCGACAGTGGATGTCGGGCTGCATCAGGCGTCTGCAAATGCAGGGTTCTCGATGTTGCCGTCCCTCGCGTCTACGTTGGCGATGGTCGGTCGGACTTCTGCGTGTCCGACCGACCAGAACTCATCTTCGCCAAGAAATCTCTGGCAGATCATTGCCGAAGCCGGAATATCCCGTTCATAGCCTATGATGGCTTCCACGATATCACACGAAGTCTGCGTGCCTTGTTACCCGCGTTGCGGGAAGAGGCGCTTCCACAGAGCTTCGCTGCTGCTTGAGTAATCACCTGTCTCGCTGAGTTCCAAGAGCTGTAAGTCCCAACCTTTGTAACGGCTAATCCGCCCAAAAGCGGCAAGCCGACGCCCGAAATACGCCTGTTGCAAAGACAATTATCATAACTCCCAGAAAGCACATCCATGAACAAGACTGTGACTTCCAATTCGTCCCAACCCTATTCGGTTGTTGCTGAAACCGAAAGCGATCTGCGTCTCCTTGAAGAGCTTTATTGCTCGCATGGTGACACTGTCCATTACTCGGAAAATCCGGCCTTTTTCACCGGTTGCGAAGGATCGTTCCTGTTCAACGAGCAGGAGACGCCGTTTCTCGATTTGCAGATGTGGTATTCGGCCGTCAATTTCGGCTATCGCAATCCGCGTTTGAATGCGGCCGCGCATCGCCAGCTTGATACGCTGCCACAGGTTGCCTCGCAGTATCTCCATCGCGAGAAGGTGGAACTTGCAGCTTTAATTGCGCAGGACGCGCAACGCAAGTTCGGAACAAAAGGTCGGGTACATTTCAACGTTGGCGGATCGCAGGCGGTTGAGGATTCACTCAAGCTGGTGCGCAACTTCAGCGGCGGCAAGAGTCTGATGTTTGCCTTTGAAGGCGGCTATCACGGACGTACGCTGGGCGCATCTTCGATTACATCGAGCTATCGTTATCGCCGTCGTTACGGTCATTTCTCTGATCGCGCGCAGTTCATTGAATTTCCTTATCATTTCCGCGGTCCCAAGGGTATGAGCAAGGAAGAATACGGCCACTATTGCGTGCAGAAATTCGCTCGCTTGTTTGAAAGCGAATACAACGGCGTCTGGGATCCGAAGGCTGGCAAGTCCGAATTCGCGGCCTTCTATGTGGAGCCGATTCAGGGCACGGGTGGTTATGTTATTCCGCCGATGAATTTCTTCAAAGAACTGAAGAAGGTTCTCGATGAACACGGCATTTTGCTGGTCGTCGACGAAATTCAGATGGGAGTCTATCGCACCGGAAAGCTCTGGTCGATTGAGCATTTTGGCGTCAACCCGGATGTGTTGGTGTTCGGCAAGGCAATCACCAATGGTCTCAACCCGCTGTCGGGTATCTGGGCGCGTGAAGACATGATCCATCCGGGCGTTTTCCCTCCCGGCTCGACCCATTCCACATTTGCAAGTAACCCCATGGGTACCGCTGTTGCCCTTGAGACCCTGCGGATGCTGGAAGAAGAGGAAGACTACGGCGCCTCTATCATGGAGAAGGGCGCTTACTTCCTCGATGGTCTGAAGCAGCTGCAGGCAAAGCACAAGACAATCGGCGAAGTTGACGGTCTTGGCCTCGCGCTCCGGTTAGAGGTTTGTCAGGAAGACAGCTATACGCCGGACAAGGCGACGCTTGACTGGATGTGCGATGAGGGCATGAAGGGCGATCTTACTGTCAATGGCAAGAACTATGGTCTCGTGCTCGACGTTGGCGGCTACCACAAGAATGTCATCACGCTGGCTCCTAACCTGATGATTTCCCGCGAGGAGATCGATCTTGCGCTGACGCTGCTTGACCAACTCTTCGTGCGCGCAGCAAAGCGATAACAAAAATGCAGCTCCATCTACTTCATCTCGATGACGCGCTGGAGCTGCAATCCGACTTCATGAAGACGTGCCGCGATGCCGGCGCATCCGAAACCATGGTGAAGGCTGAAGGCGACTTGCTTCGTCTTTGGGCTCGTCCGGATGAACTGACCAAGCTGAAAGAGCGGCTGTCCGTGGTCTATACCAGGGCTGGCGGAACGGCTCCCTTGTGCTTCATGGGATCAGGTGATTTTCACCACGTCACTTCTCTGTTGCTGGAGTTGGCGCTGGAGCAGTCATCCCAACCAGTTACCCTTATCCATTTCGATAATCATCCTGACTGGGTTCATTTTAAGAATGGTGTGCATTGCGGGTCCTGGGTCAATCGCGCTACCTCAAATCCTCTGGTAAAGAAGATCATCACCATTGGTGTTTGCAGCAGCGACCTGAATTTTCCGGAATGGAAGGGCGCTAATCTGTCCCTTCTGCGCGACCAGCGGCTGGAACTTTATCCTTATGACCATGCGTCAAGTCGCGTCTGGCGCAACTATGGTTCCGGAGCAAGCCATTCCCACCGACGGGGCTATATCGACTGGCGGACAATTGCCAAGTGTGGAGAGGTGGATTTCATATCGCGTCTAACCTCCCGCATTGGCACTGAGGCTGTTTACATCACCATCGACAAGGATGTTCTGGCCCGTGATGAAGTCATCACCAACTGGGATCAGGGTCAGATGCGGTTGCCATTTCTATTGGAGGCATTGCGCGCGATCAGAGGACGTCACCGCATTATCGGGGCCGATGTGATCGGCGATTATTCGCACGCTAATTATCGCGGATCGTTCACGCGTCGGATGGCAAAACGTATCGAGATCATGCTCGATCAGCCAGCCGGGCCTGATGCCATTGAGCGCGCAATTGCAGTCAACAGCGCACTCAATCATCAGCTTTTGCATACATTGAGCGGGATGATGGCGCAATGACCGGAACGCTTTCCTTGTCGATGCTGGCTTTGGTGATTCTCTGCATCCTTACGGAAGTGGGACGCGAGGTCTGTTTCAAATTTGCGGCGGACCGTGCGCCGGATATGTGGCGTACCCTGTTGCTGCCGGTCACATGGTTGGGTGTGATGTTCTGGGCCGTGGAACTGTTCTGCTGGATGTTGGTGCTGGAACAGGTTCCGCTATCGATCGCCTTTCCTTTGATGGCGTTGAGCTATGCAGCAATGGTTGTCGCTGGGGCATTATTCTTCTCTGAGAAGATCAATCAACGCCACGCCTTTGGTGTTTCTCTGATCACAATCGGCGTCGTTTGCGTCGGCCTGACAGGGCTTTGAGAAAGCAAAATTCATGAATCTCTCCGATCCATTTTCATTCTTCATGCCGGGAACGAACGGACAGGCCGTGTTACTGGTTCACGGTATGACTGGCGCTCCTGCAGAGATGCGTCTGGTCGGGCGGCTTCTCAATCGACGTGGCTTTACGGTCTATGCTCCTCTTCTTGCTGGACATGGAGAAAGCGAAGCGTCATTTCGTGCGAGCCATTGGCGCGATTGGCTTGATAGTGTCGATGAGGCGGCGGAGAAGCTGAAAGCTTATTCCGAAACGACCTATGCGGCTGGCATTTGTGTTGGCGGAAAGCTTGCGCTTTTGTCAGCGCATAGAAATCCGGGTTCCATAAAGGCCGTCGCACTTTATTCGCCGTGCTTTCATTACGATGGCTGGGGGGTGCCCTTCTTCTATCCGTTCTTGTCACGGCAGATCGGCTGGTTGGCCCACGTTCCTTTTCTCAATCGTCTCAATTTTTCCGAAACGCCAGCGATGGGTATCAAAGATGACCGGTTGCGCCGCCTCATGACAGGCATGTCGGCAGAAGGTGTGCTGGAACATTTCCCCGGGACCGGGATCATTGAAATGTACCGTCTGGGGCGGACATTTCGACAGCAGCTTCCCGCTATTCGTACCCCGACACTTATCCTCCATGCGCGCGAAGACGATCTGAGCAATCCGCGACAGGCGGAATATATCGCCCGACATCTGGGCGCGCCCAATAGCCTGCACTGGATTGAGGACAGCTATCACATGATCCATGTCGATCGGCAGCATCGGTCGGTCGCGGATTTCACCGCCAGCTATTTCGAGGGGCAGAATGCTTGCGAGCTTGTTTGACGGATTGCCAGCATGCACCCCGGTTTTGATTGGCAAGACGGCGCTCGCCGAAACGCGGGTCGTCGCCTCCATTGTGCATATCGGTCGCGAGGCCTGGAACGACTGTTTTCCCAATGAAATCGAGAACTACGATTATCTGCTCGCGGTTGAGCAGGCAGGGATCGAGGGTTTCCACTGGCGCTATGTCACGATTGTACAAAACGAGCGCGTTGTTGCTGCAATGCCAGCTTTTCTGACGGAGTATCAACTTGATACGACATTAGAGGAGGGGCGTGTGCGCCGGATGGTGCGTGGTGTCCGGCGCTATTGGTCGAGTTTTCTCACTCTGCGCCTTGCCTGTCTTGGCTCGCCCTGCACCGAAAATGGCGTGCCGGGATTTCATTCGTCTGTAACGCCTGAGATGCAGCCGGTTTTGCTCAAGCAACTGCTTGATGGCTTCAGCCGAATGGCCGATGCGGAAGGTTGCGCCCTTCGTGGCATCAAAGATGTGCCTGAGACGCTTCCCGCTGTCTTGCAAACTGTGTTTGCAAGTGGCGGCTATGCCGTCATACCCGGACTGGCAACCGCTTGGCTGGACATCGATTTTGCATCGATTGACGACTATATGGCGCGTTTGTCACCGGGAACACGCAAGGATATGCGCCGCAAATTGCGCAGTCGCGATGCAGTGACTGTCGAGTATCACGCGGACATTGCTGATTTTTTGCCGCGCTTCATGGAACTTTATAACGACACGCGCGATCGCAGCGAGTGGCAGTTTGAAGCGCTCACCAGCGCCTATTTCACTGGAATATTGAGGCAGATGCGGGGCCGCGCATTTTGCACCGTCTATAAGGTGGACGATCAAATTCTCGCGGCTAATGTCTTCGTCTGCGACGAGAAGGTGCTGGTGGACAAGTTCTTCTGCATGGATGCGGAGGCTGGCCGCAAGTACAATCTCTATTATCTGAGCTGGTTCAATAATCTCGAATATTGCATCAAGCACGGAATGCGACGTTATCAAAGCGGACAAGCTTACTATGAAAACAAGGTCAGGCTTGGCAGCCGCCTGACGCGCAACACGATGTTCTTCAGGCACCGCAATCCGATAATACAGGCCCTGTTGAAACTCGTTTCACCCATGTTTGCCATCGATGAAACACCGGAGACGAAGTCGTGAAAAGTCACATTTCTCTTTGGATTGCTATTCCAGTCTTCAACACATTGGCGCAGATCTTCGTGAAGTTCGCAGCCGGACATCTGGATCAGATCACCGCGACAGGCTTTGGCTGGGTAATCGCAGCGGCGACTTCGCAATGGATGCTGGCAACCGTAGCGGTGGAGATTGCGTGCTTTTTCTTCTGGATGAAAGTGCTTGCCGATTTCGATCTCAGCAAGGCTTTTCCGATATCCGCTATCAGCTATGTGGCAGTATTGGCCGCAAGCTGGCTTTGGTTTCAGGAACCGACCAATCTCTTGCAGATCGCCGGGAGCATTTTCATCCTGTCGGGTGTCTGGCTGGTATCCACGGCCGAACAGGTTGAAGAAGAACTATCAGAATCTGAACTCAAATGATCGGCTCAAGATGATGCCGATGGAATTCTGGTTCGGCGATCCGCCTTGCGTGACAATCGGACTGTCGACGGCATCGCCAACCAATCGTTCAAACTTGTCATAGGCTTGAATGCTCATTGTATCGGTTAGCTGGTAAGTAACGCTCGCCACGACACCAACCGATTTTACGCCGCCGCGTGCATCATAGGCTGGCAAAACAGCCCCATTCGCCACTTCACCGGCGCTGACGCCGAAACTGTTCTGCATATAGGTTGCGTTGGCGAAAGAGAGGCGAGGGCCGACAGAGAAAATCAGGTCCTTGCCTGCACGCTGAAACCAGTCGGCACCCAGATCCGCGACAAAGCCATCGTCACGCCGAAAACCCTGTCGGGCTTCGACACGGAAGCGCAGCTTGTCCTGAATAGCCCAATATTGTGCGAAGGCACCTGCATCGACGCTCCAGCGGATTTCGTGCAGTCCTTGTAAGCTTGGATCGTCGGAGGGTTTGCGATTGCCACGAATGCTCGCGACAGGACCGATCTCAACGCCACCCAGTTCAAACAGCGAATAATCGATATTGTCGTCAGGAGCGCTGAGGTCCGCTGCCTCGCCAAAACGTCGTATGTCGAAGGAGGGTACAAAGCTGAAAGATTTGTCGTGGGCGCCTTCGTAGGACGGGCCATATTCAGTTCCGGCACCGAGCGTGATAATCCAGCCGCGCTGTTCCTGCGGAGCGGAGGTGGTCGATTGATCAGCTGCCATCGTATTGGAGGTTACAAACAGGCAGGCTAGGGCTACCCCTCTGTATACCCAACGATTGATCTGTACCATCGGCCTGAAACTCCTTACGCCAAGCCGTCACAAATCTGCATCGGACTTATACTTTCTGTAATCTAGCATAAATGGATGCGCAATCCATGCAGAGTTGTCTGCAGTCAGATTGCCTTTCCACATCTCTGACGAACTGCCTTTCCGATGTTGGTAGCTTACCCGCTTCGTCTGTCACACCGAAGCGGGTAAGCGCCTGTCGCATTACTTCGGCGGAGCCACCGCGACATAGACGACGCTATGTCCGTTATATTTCGGCTCGAACCAGTTTCCGTTGCACTCCTTGTAGTTTATGCCGTTGACGACAACATTGGTGCAGTCTGGCGGAACATTGGCGATGACCGTACCAATGGCCACGGCTGCGGCGGTGCCAATAATGGCTGCTGCTGCCGGATCCCAGCCCCCATTCCAATAGCCCGGCCAATATGGCCCGGGAGGCGGCGGAGGAGGGGGCGGTAAAGGATGAGGGCCCGGTCCGGGCGGAACTGGCCCGGGACCCGGATGTGGAGCAGGTCCCGGTCCGGGGTGGGGCGTCGGCGCTGGATGCGGAGCCGGGTGTGGTTTCGGGTTGGGACCGGGATGCGGGCCGGGCGCCGGATGATGCGCTGGATGCAGGCCCGGTGCCGTTCTGGCATGCGGAACATTGCCGCCGCGAGGGTGCGGCATCAATGGATTAAAGCGAGGTTCGAAATGCGCTGGGCCGTTAAAGCCGCCCATCCGGGGACCATGAAAACCACCGCCACCGCCGAAGCCATGCATTCCGCCGCCGCCCAAATTCATACGCGGCATGCGCCCGCCGAAGGCTCCACGAGCCTCGGCAATCTGAGGGGCAATCATGGCCGTGGCGAACAAAAGTCCTATCGTGATACGAAAGAGTTTCATTGCGGATTCCCCTCTTCCAGGAAGCGGAGCTTTTGTGCGTTGGGCGCAGGCGTGAACTCGAATGCGCTCGCCTGAATGTCAGGTGTTTCGTTCCAGTTAAGAACGGCTGTCATGCGCGGACGCGTTTGATCGTCGCGATCCACAAGTGAGACTTTGAGGGGTAAGGGTGGACCGTCCGATGCAATCCAGACTTCAAAATCCTGATCCCCGGTGCGGTAAGCCCAATGATCTGTCGGCTTGCCATTTACTGTCGCGCTGCCAGCGTGGAACCCTTCGACAATTTCTTTGATAGGTGCATCTGGTGTGCCCCAGGCGAACAAATCCGCCAATGGGAAGGTCAGATGATATTTCTGGGCGGCTTCTT
Source organism: Ochrobactrum sp. RH2CCR150 (assembly GCA_014138095.1). Taxonomy (GTDB): domain Bacteria; phylum Pseudomonadota; class Alphaproteobacteria; order Rhizobiales; family Rhizobiaceae; genus Brucella; species Brucella gambitense. The sequence goes on along the minus strand of JACGXE010000010.1, from coordinate 94,698 downwards.
CCAGCGTTTCCTTGATGGTCGCAGGGGCCGGAACCTGAGCATAAGTGTTGCTGTTTGGCGAGACATAGGTAAAGGTCGTTCCGTTATAAATGAACTCACCCTGTACAACATCTGTTTTCAAATCAATGCGGAGTTTGTTTGGCCTCTCGACCTCATAGGAAATTTCGCCACCAATCTCCAGTTTTTGGTCGGTATCCAGAACGGCGTCCACACTGGTTTGAGATTCAAGGGAAAATTTCTGCAAAGACTGCAGATGTTTACCCATGTTCTCTAACGCTTGAATTGAAGTGGGTTCAGTCCTGTCAGAAGCGGCCTTGCCGTCTTGCGCGGCAGAAATCGTAATCATACCGAGCAGGAATAGTCCGCTCGCTGTACATCGGAGAATGCGCCTGTGGATCGGCATTGGAGTCCTCCTTGAGTGTTTATGGTCCACGAATGATGACGTGTGGGATGAGCGGACTATTCGAAGGCATAGACCTTCTTCCAATCGTTCTTCATGTCGACGACTACCCAATTTCTTTGCGGAGCTTCGGTCAGAGCCTTGTCCAATTTCCCGAATGAAGATTGCCGGTCATAGGCATATTCCCGGTCTGCATCGGTGTGATGGATGATGATGCCCAAGCTGTTAGGAGAGGCAGTGCCCCATCGCAGCATTTCATAGTCACCATCCGAGTTGCCCGCGATGAAAATCGGCCTTTTGCCGATGACCCGGTTAATACCCACCGGTTTGCCGGGGCCGTCGTCGATGAAGTCGATCTCTGGCAAACGTTTCAGGACGGGCTGGTCATTTTCAAGGGCATATTGCGTTTTGATGCTGCTCCCGATCACCTGTTCCGAGGGGATGCCATAGGCCTTCTCGGTCATGGGACGCATGAACTCAACACCGCCGCCCGACACAATGAATGTCTTGAAGTCATGAGCGCGCAGATAATCGAGCAGTTCGCGCATGGGCAGGAATGTCATTTCCGCAAATGGCTTGCCCGTTTTAGGGTGCTTGGCCGTTGCATACCAATCCGTGACGATTTTGTTGAATTCGTCCGTTGTCATGCCGGCATGGGTCACCATGCCAAGCTCGACAACACCCTTTTCACCGCTTTTCGCGATGCCAGCCAACTCCCCCGCCAGGATTGACTTGAACGGCTCTGTTGTGTTCCATTCCGGATGATCGGGAGCCAGTGCCTTGACGCGGTCCAGCATGAAGGCCAGTTGAAAATAATAGGGGTGCTCTGTCCAGAGCGTACCGTCATTGTCGAACACTGCGATCCGGTCGGCAGGCGCGACGTAATCCTTGCTGCCTTCCTTGGTTACCTTCTCGACAAAATCGACAATCTGCTGTCTGGACTTGCCGTCATTCCAGGAGGCAAGGTCTGCAGTCCATGCAGATGTTGAAATCTGGAAAGTAACGATCAGCACAATCCGTGCAAGCAAGTGCATGAACTCCCCCTTAGTTCGCTGGCCGTTTCACACACCGAAATCCAACATGACTTGTGGATGTGTCCTCAGGTTCCGCATGGCGTGCAGCCGGACGATAGCGGCGGCAGTAATCGGGCGAGCAGAGATGGGAACCGCCTTTAAGCACACGTCTGGCGATGCGGATATCGGGCTGTTGCGGGTCTAAACTGGCCGATGCCTCGCCGCCACGCGGATTGCGCGGTATGCAGCAGGGACTGGCCGCCGGTTCCGCATGTTTGGTCGACCAGTAATCATTGGTCCATTCCCAGACATTGCCGATCATGTCGTAAACGCCGTAACCGTTGGCGGGGAAGGACCGCACTGGTGATGTTCGCTCGCGCCCAGCCGGTTTCGTGCTTTTTACGGGGAACACGCCCTGCCACGTGTTGGCCATGGCGATGCCGCCCGGCATCAGCTCGTCGCCCCAGGCATATTCCAGATCCTCTAGCCCGCCTTTGGCGGCAAACTCGAATTCGGCTTCAGTCGGTAAATCGAGACCTGCCCACTGAGCGTAGGCAAGTGCATCGCAATGCGCCACGTGAACGACCGGATGATCGAGCTTGCCGCGTAAATCACTAAGCCCGCCCAATGGCTTGCGCCAGTTTGCTCCGAATTTGAATTTCCACCATTGGCCTATATCGCGGCCTTCGACCCTTTTCGGCGGCGTGAAAACAAGTGAACCTGCGCGCAGCATTTCGGGAAGAGCGCCGGGATAATCTCGCGGGTCGGGTGCTTTTTCTGCCATCGTGACATAGCCCGTCTCTTCAACAAAACGGGCAAACTGCCTGTTAGTGACAGGTGTTGTGCTGATCCAGAACCCGTCCACCTTTACCGGATGTCGCGGCGCTTCTTCAGGATAATGGTTGTCCGACCCCATCTGAAATGCGCCCCCCGGTATCCAGGCCATTTCGTCTGAAGCCTGCTCGGAATAACGTTTGCTCGAAGCGTTCATACCCATCGTCATCCTCCGCGAAATTATAAAAAGGTTGCCTTTGTGTTTGTTCGGCTGGAAGTACGTTACGGTAAATCAGACAGACAAGTCAGGGATTCAGCCCAACAAGCGCAGGCGGCTTTGTAGCGCTTTTATGCGAAATGCGGTTCTCAACCCCGCGAACGAGAACGCGGCGATCAACCTCTTCTCCTCTGACGTTTCCATATAGCTGTCGCTGCAGGATTTCGACCTGCGTGATGAGGGACTTGTCCTTCGCTGTTTCAGCCCAATCCTTCAGGGAAGGGTAGCCGTTGCGACGAGACCAAACTTCCAAAGCAGCATTGATCTGTGCGTAATCGCCGGTTTTGATAATGCGAACTGTCTGTCGTTTTTGCCTGCCAGCTGAGTTCTGGCGTCGCTCATCCCAGTCGTGCAGAAGCTTCCAAAGTCGCGCCCGATACCGCATGACGACCGCAAGAGCTGCTGCGATGAGAACCACGGTTATCGCCACTATCCAAACGAGTTGCCGACTTGCAAACTTGTGGCCAATTGGCCCAACGGGGGGCGATGGCTTCGCCAATCCCGGAGCGACCGTTACAGTTGTCGCGGCCAGAGTTGCGTTTTGAGGCTGTTGCGACTTTACGTCAAACCAGCGATACGAAATCGCGGGCAGCGAAAAAATACCGGGCTTCGATGCGGTATAGACAATGGTTTCGACGCGACGGCTTGCGGTCATTCGTCCAACGGGGACATTGTCCGTTATGGTCGCTGGCTTCACATACTGGTCTAGCCCTAGCGACGTTCCAACATTGATGGGCGGAATGGTGATCGCCACCGTATCGGTCGCGGTAACGGTCAGTGTTCTGACCAGAGCATCCCCCGTCTGCAACTTGTCCGGTGCCCGGTCGAAATTTTGCGTCAGGTCCAGGGAACTGGCGGCAAATTCCGGTTGTCCCGCCTGCTGAGCAGCGCCGACTGTAAAAGACAGGGGTGGACTCGTCACGGTGGCTTGCTTGGGGTTTCCATCTTCAAGATAGTCGAACGAAATCTGGATTGTCGGAATAGCGTAGTTGCCGCTCACTTGCGGTATGATGGAATAGCGCTTTTGAATGCCGCTGAACTGAACGCCGTTTATGGTGTCCGTAACGTTCTGGGACCTTTCGTCAGGCAGAGTCACCAGAGCGTGGGGAAGCGCGAATAATGGAAATTGGGGTGGCGAGGTAAAGAAACCCGGAGCAAGCACATTGAGTACGAGATGGACTTGCTGCCCAGGCACGATCGTGCCGGTTTCTTCGATTTTGGCGCGTATGATGGGTTCCTGCGCTGCGGCATTGTTGACGAATAACTTGGTCGTGAGAAGCAAGGTGAAAATGACGAGGCGAAACAGGATGTTCATTTGGCACCACCTTCCGCTTCAATCGAAAAGCGGCGCGCCAACATGGCTGCAGGGCTTACGGCAATGTTCTTGATCCACATCTGGGACGTTTGTTCTGACACGGCAATTTCGGCATCTTTGCCCTGTTTGCCTTTATCATCAAACTGGACGCTGTCGGGCTTCAAACCCGGATCTTCCGCCTGATCCTGTTCTTCTTTCTGCTGCGCTTGCAGAAGGCGTCTTGCTGTCGCGAGGTTGGCTTGAATATCTTCCGATGCAGGATTTGCCTGAAGCGCCTTTTCATAGGCTGAAACAGCCTCCGCAAACTTCTTCAGATGCACGAACGCATTGCCTTGGTTGTACCAGCTATCCGGACTGTCGATGGTGGCGAAGGCATTGATCGCATCCTGATAGCTCCCCGCTCGATACGCGGCTACACCACGCCACATGGGGTTGCGAAACAATTTCGCAGCTTTGGAAAAGTCGTTGTTTTGAAAAGCAATTCGCCCCTGTTGATCCTGCGTTAGCCACATGTCTTCGAACGTGCCAGCGCTTGCCGGATCGTTTCCGATCAGATGAATCGCAATGATCACACTCCCCAGCCGGACAACCCAGCCGCGCCTGAAAGTGAGGGCGAACAGCAACGCCGCCGGAATGAGAATCCACCATCCGCTGTCGCGCCATCGGCTATCCTTGTCCGATTGCTGCTGCGCAAAGTTTCCTTGTATCTGTGCGGTGATCCATCGAACATCGGCGTCGTCGTCAGTGACAGTAGTTACCGCGACATTGTTGGAGGAACGCAGTTGTTCCAGGCTGTCAGAATCGAGTTTTGTAACGAGGCGCGCACCATTGTCCGATGAAAGAAAGCCACCATCTCCGGTCTTGATTGGTCCACCATCTGTTGTGCCAATGACCAATACGACAATGCCATTGTCCCGTTCATCGCTCAGTGATTTAATGGCGGGAGCTTCCACTCCATCGGTCATGAACAGTATCGTTCCGGAAGAACCGTCTTCTTTCAGAAGGTCAGTGGCACGGCTAAGGGCGGCGGTCGTATCCTTGCCGGGACGCGGCATGATGCCCGTCGAAAGCGCATCGGTATAGGATTTAATCAGATCGGCATCGTCGGTGAGCGGCAAAACCAGATGTGCGGTCCCGGCATAAGCGATCACTGCCGTTCTGGCCCCAGTGCGGCTTGCCAGAATATCGTGGATTTTCAGCTTTGCTCGTTCGATGCGGCTCGGGCTGATGTCGATGGCATCCATTGTCTGGGAAAGATCGACCGCGATCACCAGCGACGCCGTGTCATGCACGAATGGCGGTGTTTCCTTATCCCAGCTAGGACCGGCGATTGCGAGGATCATGATGGCCATGATGAGCGCCAGAAGTGTCGCGGGTTGAAAACGCCGTTTGCTATCCCCTTCGATAACCAGCCGTTCAAGCAGATGTGGAGCGATCATATTTTTCCACTTCTGCCTGACATTCGACGATCGCGCGGCAAGCCAGACCAGAATGAGCGGCGCTACCAGTAAAATCAGCCAAACGGGGCGAAGAAAGTGAAAGTCGGAGATCATGCAGCTGCTCTCCGCGACATTCGTGTCTGTGCAACACTAAGACAAAGAGAAAAGATCAATATCATCAGCGACAGTGCAGCCGGATACTGGAAAAGCTCCCGTCGTGGTCGCCATGCCAATTCCTTCTGTTGCTGTGGTGTTATACGGTCCAACATATCGTAGATGGCGGCGAGACTGGCCTGATCCTGACCGAAGGAGTAGCGCCCGTCTGTTTGCGTGGCGATGGCCTGCAATGTCTGCGTGTCGACCTTATCCTCGCCCGTCGCGGATGGGTCGCCAATCGCAACGGTGTGAATGACGATGTGGTCGTCTTTGGCAATCTCGGCGGCTTTCAGAGGTGGCATCTTGCTGGCCGTGTCATTGCCATCGGACAGCAGGATGAGAACCTTTTCAGGCACGTTCGTTTTTTCGAACATGCGAATGGCGAGGCCGATGGAGTCGCCCATTGCCGTTCTGGGACCGGCTTCGCCCGGCACGAGTGAGCCAATCATTGTCCGGATTAAATCGTGGTCCATCGTGAAAGGCGCTAGAGGGTAGGGGGCATCGCCGAAAGCGATCAAGCCCAGCCTGTCGCTTGCACGTCGTGCAACGAAATCGGCGACGACTGTTTTCACAGCATTGATACGCGTGTCCAAGGCCCCGCTTGGTGTTGCAAAATCGCGCGTATCCATCGATTGCGAAAGATCGAGAGCCAGCAGAATATCACGCTGTGGTATTGTTTTGAAAATCGGCGGTTCGATCAGTTGCGGTCGAGCCAACGCCAGAACCATGAAGCCCCAGGCGACCAGATCGAGGGCGATCTGCCACCAGCTTCGCCGTGGAATGATCGATCCTACCGTTGGCTCAACGCCTGCTGCTCGCGCGACATCTTTGAAGAAGGGCAGCCTGATTGAAGCGGTCGACACCCGATAGCTTGGCAGGAGCCACCAGAACAGCAAAGGTACTGGCAACAGAAGCAAGAGCCACGGATGATCGAGTTCATACATGATGCCTCTCGATCCACAAGCGCGCCTGGCCGACGATCACAGGCAAGTCTTTTATCGGTCCCGGTTCATATTCCTGACCCGTCAGGAGCGCCTTCAGGTTGGTTCCGAGCGGTTCTGGACTGTGCTGCTCAAGGAAACGAACCCATTGGCGACCGGATAGGGTTGCGACATCGATGCGCGGCCAAGCGGATAGCGCTGTGCGCTTCATCAGCTCGGCGATTTTAATTCCAGACGATTGCGTCATCGGTGCATTGTTGGAAATTGTCTCCAGAACGCGGAGCGCCTCACGTCTATAGGCATTGCGACGATAGCGGATTGCCCATCGGACAATGAGGATGGCAATTCCCAACAGAAGCAAGGCTGCCAGCAACCCCCATCCCCAGGTTTGCGGCATCCATGAGACAGGCGGCGGAATGGCAATATCGTGGAGCGACCGTAGGGCGGTTTCTGTTGCTTGATCCACTACCGTCTCCTTTGGCGCCACATGGACTTTTCAAGGAGATTGCGCAATTGCGGCGCGGTTTCTTCTGCCGCCGAAATTGGCAGCATGGGGAGCCCAAGTTCTCGTTGCCAGGAACGAAACTCGCGCCCGCGATTGCGCGCGAAACTATCGATAGAGTTGCGCATCGTGCCCTTGCCGAAGGTCAGTTCAGCCTGTGTGGTGCCACCACTGACCACAATTTCACCGGTCTTTGGGAGATCGAGCAGAAAGGGGTCGTAGACCAGAAGGCAGATCACGTCGTTGCGGCTTGATATCTGCAACAAGTAATCACGGGTCGTATCGTCATGGCCATCGAAATCGCTGACAACGATCACAAGATAGTCGTGATAGGCGATGGCGCTGACGTGATGCAAAATGTCATTCAGCATCGATGGCGCGGGATCATGCGCAAAACTGGCATTCAGCGCGGCGTTTTTCTCCGCGATCTGGCTTGCCAATCCGATCACCGCATTGCGGCTGCGCTGCGGCTTGATCTGTGCGGTATTTGTGTCGCCGAACACGATACCCCCGACACGATCACCGGACCCCAAAATGCGCCAGGCGCACAGCATCGCACACTCGGCTGCAGTGACAGATTTCATAGCGCGTCTGCTGCCGAAAAACATGTTGATGCGCTGATCGACGATCAGGAGAGCAGGGCGTTCCTTCTCTTCGCTATAAACCCGCACAACCGGCTTCATCGTGCGCGCGGTGACACGCCAGTCGATGGAACGGATATCATCCCCGGGCAGATATTCCCGCAGTTCTTCGAAAGAGAGACCGCGGCCACGCACAGCCGAGCGCATCCGTCCGGCGAGCTGGCGGTGGCTGGGCGATTTCTGCACGAAGCTCAGATCACGCGCTTGCGCCTCAAGTGCAACGAGTGCGGATGTGTCTACGTAGACGCCGTTTTCCACGCTCGCACCTGCACTCATGACACGGCTACCAGTTCTGTGATGCGGTCTATGATTTGATCGGGCGTTGTGTTTGATGCATGTGCTTCATGGGACAACAGCAGCCTGTGCCGGAAAACATCGTGCACAATCGCCTTGACGTCATCCGGCGTGACAAAATCGCGGCCTTTCAACCATGCATAGGAGCGCGACATGCGGTCAAGGGCGATCACACCGCGCGGGCTTACGCCCACCTGTAAAAGCTTGGCGAGGTCAGCATTATAGCGATCTGGATAACGTGTCGCGAAGACGAGTGCGACCATGTATTTTTCGACCGGCTCGGAAACAGTGATTGTGCCGATTTCCGTGCGCGCATCAAAGATGCTCTGTGCCGATAGACGAGTAGTTTTTTCTTTTGCGGGAGCCTTGTCGTGGGCTTCCTGCTCTTCGCTTCTGTTAAGGCGCATGATTGCGGCTTCGGATTGTTCATCGGGATAATCGACCCGAATGTGAAGTAGAAAGCGATCCAGTTGCGCTTCGGGCAGAGGGTAGGTCCCTTCCTGCTCGATCGGATTTTGCGTTGCCATGACCATGAACAGGTCCGGCAACTGATAGCTCTTTCCACCGACGGTTACCTGTCGTTCTTCCATCGCTTCCAGCAAAGCCGATTGAACCTTGGCGGGCGCGCGGTTGATTTCGTCGGCAAGAATGAGATTGGCGAAGATCGGTCCCTGCTGAAACTGGAAGGCGCTCTTTGAGCCGTCCGAAATGTAAATTTCAGAGCCGGTGACATCGGCCGGCAGCAGATCGGGCGTGAACTGGATACGAGAAAGTTCGGATTCGAGATTTTTTGCAAGGCTTTTGATTGCACGGGTTTTGGCTAGTCCCGGAAGCCCCTCGACAAGTATATGGCCATTTGAAATGACACCCAGCAATAAGCGCTCAACCATTTGCTCTTGTCCGATGACAGATTGGCCCACACGGTCGCCGAGTTTCAGAATATCATCGCGTGCAGTCATGCTTTGCTCCTGTCGACGAAGAAACGGCACGCGCCAAAACGCGTGCCGTTATTTCGAATGTCAGTTCGCTTTGGCCTTTGCCGCGTTCTCTTTGATCTTGGCCTCGACATCGCGAGATATCTGATCAATCGAGAAGCTTGCCGGTTCCTGACTTGGTGGATATTCGATGAAGGTCTGCAGGAACTCCGCTGCATGCATGGTCATCTGAGCCAGCTTGAAGTCGTTCCTCACCAACCAATCAAAGTACTGATCGGAGACGATATCGGCGCGTTCATATGGGTCCATACGCAGGTTGTAGAGCTTGGGGACACGCAACGGCGTGAAGGGCTGCTGCCACACGGCGAAGCCACCGGGGTGCTGCATCTCTACAAAGACCGCTTTCCAATCGCCAAGACGATAGGCGACCAGAACGCCATCATCGTTGAAGTAAGGGAAGTCGTTGCGTGCGCTCTTGGTTTCCTGACCAGTGAGGTATGGCAGCTGATTATAGCCGTCCAGGTGCACCTTGAACTGCTTTCCGCCAATGCTCGTGCCCTTCAAAAGGCGGTCCTTGATATCCGCATCGCCAGCAGCTGCCAGTAAAGTCGGGAACCAGTCCATGCCGGAGAACATGTCATTGGCTACTTGTCCGGGCTTGATATGGCCCGGCCAGCGGACTATAGCGGGCACGCGGAAGGCGCCTTCGAAATTGGAGTCCTTTTCATTACGGAACGGCGAGTTCGCCGCGTCCGGCCAGGTGAAGCGGTTCGGTCCATTATCGGTCGTGTAGACGACGATTGTATTATCCGCGACGCCGAGGTCATCCAGCGTCTTCAAGAGCTTTCCGACGTCGCCGTCATGCTCGATCATGCCGTCGGCATATTCATTGCCGGTCATGCCGCTTTGGCCGACCATTGAAGGACGGACATGGGTGAAAAGATGCATGCGCGTCGTGTTCATCCAGGTGAAGAAGGGCTTCTTCTGGTCAACCTGGCGCTTGATGAAGTCGATTGCAGCATCGGTTGTTTCATCATCGATGGTTTCCATGCGCTTCTTTGTCAGAGCACCGGTATCCTCGATTTTTCCGTCAGCGCTTGCCTTGAGGACGCCGCGCGGCGTGCTCATTTTGGTGAAGGCTTCATCATCCTTCGGCCAGTTCGGGTTTTCAGGTTCCTCTTCGGCGTTGAGATGGTAGAGGTTGCCATAAAACTCGTCAAAGCCATGATTGGTCGGCAGGTACTCGTCGCGGTCGCCTAAGTGGTTCTTACCGAACTGGCCGGTTGCATAGCCAAGAGGCTTTAGCGCCTGAGCGATGGTGACGTCGCGAGGCTGCAGGCCGACCGTTGCACCCGGTACGCCAACTTTCGACAAGCCAGTGCGTTTTGGTGTCTGACCGGTGATGAAGGACGAACGACCTGCGGTACAACTGTTCTCGGCATAATAGTCGGTGAACATCAGCCCTTCATGCGCAATCCGGTCGATATTCGGAGTGCGATAGCCCATGACACCGAACGAATAGGCACTGATATTCGTCTGGCCGATGTCGTCACCGAAAATGACGAGGATGTTCGGCTTCGCCGCGGGTTCAGCGGGCGCATTTTGCTGCGCGTAAGTGGGTGTGGCAACCGTCGCAGAGGTCACTGTTATGACAAATGCGGCGGTTGCTGAAAGTAGCCTGCGGATGACGGGGTTCCTCATAGCGGCCTCCTCAAAATGGATGTATTCAACATTCCGTGCTCCTGTTCGCGAGGCAAATTGGGATGTCGTCGATGCTCATATCGATGGCAACTTTGGGAGGCTCGAACAATTCGGAAGCGACGGTAAGTACGTTACAGTAAATGGGCGATGATATACGCGTTGCGCCATTGACTCTGATTTATACGTGCGGCTCGTGAACGTTCAGATCACCATATGGCCCCGTTGCATTTACCGTAACGTACTGCCGCTCGCCCGAATTAATGTCATTCTTCAAATACGAAGATCCGTTGAGGGGAGATCCGTGGACAGTGAACCAGGATGGACCAGTCCGCCGCAACGCCAGCTCTGCGTCGAGAAGCGGACTTAGTAAACTTATGTTAAAGCTTCCATCTGTCCGCTCGGAGTTGAAACAATTCTCCGTGGAACCGCTGATCGGCCTTTTCGAGGCTTATGATGAAGCTAGCAATATGTTGGAAAGGCTGAGGCGGGATGAAGTTGAAACCACCCCGCTTTCCTTGGAGTATGAGACAATATGTAAGGAAATCGAGGAGGATGTCCTGCAATATTGCTTATCACATCGCTAAGCGGCGTCCCGAAATGAAACATTGTTCTTTAATTATCCGAAAATATTGACAATAGTCGCGTGGGGTTTATTTTAATCTCAAACAGCTAATTTATTCTCATGTCGGGTCCGCGAGGGGTGGTATGGCACGGAATAGTAATGCGTTTGACGACCGAGAAATCTCAGATGAGGAAATTAAATCTGCGCTGGCTGATCTGACTGCGGATAAGCGTTTTCGTGCGACTGATCGGGGCAAAGCCATACTCAATTACATCGCGGGCCTTCACTTTGCAGGTTGCGATGACGGCGTAAAAGGGTATTCAATTGCGATAGATGTTCTCGGTCGGCCAGACAGTTTTGATCCTTCTACCGATCCAATTGTCCGTATAGAAGTCAGCCGTCTCCGCGCTGCTCTGGTGCAATATTATGAGGCATTTGGTAGAGAAAACCCGATTGAGATAGAACTTCCAAAAGGTAAGTACGCGCTGGCGTTCAGTCGTCGTACAACCGCTGAGACGCCGACTTCTGATACTCTTGTCGGGCAGGAGCCAATTCCGCCTCCATCATCGCCGCCCTTAACCCTAAGGCGCCGTCTCAAGTACATGGATCTGGCAGTTGCCAGTTTCGCATTGCTGATCTCTTTAGCACTCGTCTATTTTCGCACTAATCGCTCTACGGACACTGTCAAACCGACAGTTGCAATTGACTTTAGCCCTGAGAACCCCGCCTTTAATCTAGAGGCTGAAAATGTTCGCGATTCATTGCTGATCGCACTTGGCAATTTTCACACACTGGCACTTCGTTCCAACGATAGCGGATCCATTGATCCCCAGATGCGGCTCCCCGCCTATACGGTACGCATGCGGTATCGGGTTGCAGACCAGACCAGGAGCGTCTGGTGGCAGGTAACGGACGAGGTCAAGAACGTTATTGTGAGTTCAGGCGTCGAAGAGGTGTCTGGATCGGGGCAAGCCGTAGAGCAGGTGCGAGCGGCTCTGTCATCCGCTCTTTCTCAAAAGCTGGCGGCCGCGAACGGCGTAATCAATAGCCGGGTCGCGACGGATGTTAAGAGCCAATTCTTTGGGAATGTCTGTGTTCTTAAAGCAGAAATAGAGTTGGCGAAAGGTCAGGTACAATCAGACAGCCGGAATTGTCTTGAGCGGACGTTGAAATATGATCCGCGGCAGACAGATGCAATGGCTGCTCTTTCCCGTGTTCTTGTTAACTCCGGCGGGCCAATCATCACGAAAGATGCGCTCGATCGCAGTCTGGAACTTGCACAGGATGCTGTCTCTATCGCGCCGTGGTCTGATCGAGCCGAGTTTGCCTTGATGGACGCCAATTTTCGTAAAGGCAGGATTGAAGATGCGCTGGAGGCTGGTAAGCGCGCTGTGGCTCTCAATCCCAATAATCTGGAGATCAAGGCGACCTTGGCTCTGGTCCTGTTTGCTAACCAAAACTGGGATCAAGCCATTGCCTTGATTAACGAAAGTGAACAGCAGAAGCGCAACATGGCTTTGAAAGCGCGCACGGTCCTCGCACTCGACGCTGCTCGGCGGGGTGACTGGCATGATGTATTGTCATTTGCCAATCAATTACCTCCGCAGAATGACTTGGCGTTAGGATTTCGCTTGGCGGCGCTCGTTCAACTGAGACCAACCGAAGCCACTGCGGAGTTGAAAGATGTGACGCAATCCAATCCCGGCCTGCATCAAGCAGTCGGTAACGAGCTGGAAGGAATGAGCGTTCCACCTATGGTCGCGAATGTCATCATGGATCAAATCCAGATTGGACAGACGCGGGCAGAGCTGCCCAAACCGACCGTACAGAATTGATTATATATTACGTTCAGTCGACTGGATGATCGTCGTATCGAGCTGTCGTTTATAAAGTCGAAGTGCGAAGTCCTTTATCGGTGAGGATTTACCGTAACGTACTCATTAGACATTGCGCAAAATATGAAAAGAAACGAGTATCAAGAGAATAAGTATTCATGGATTCGAAAGAATACTGAGCAGTTTGCTCGCAGTCGAGGGGATGTCATGGGTCGATTTTCGCTGCATATGCTGGCACTGGGGTCACTTGCAGGATCGTTGCTTGTCCCATCTGTTGCAATGAGTGCGGAAGGAGGAGCGGGTTTTTACCTGTTGGGATCGAAGGGACCCGCAGCGGGTATAACTCCCCCTCCCGGCGTCTATTTTCAGAACGATTTTTACTATTATCGCGGGGATCTTGGCGGAAATAAAAGCCTTCCGACAGGTGGCAAGCTGGCCGTTGGTGTGACGGGAACAGCGGCTATAGAGGTTCCGACCGTAATGTGGGTCTTGCCAGAGACCATTGCCGGAGGTTCACTCGGTTTAGGCGCATCGCTGCCCTTTGGGTGGAAGAAGACCGAAGCCGATGTCGTTTTGAATGGTCCGCGCGTCGGCGAGGTTTCGAGGGGCGTTCGGGATACGGTGTTTACCATTGGTGACCCCATCGTCAGTGGATTTCTTGGTTGGCAGACTGGCAATTTCCATTACCAGGTCGGCACAATGGTCAATGTGCCAATTGGTGATTATCAGGATGGCGAGATCTCCAATATCGCGTTTCACCATTGGGGCGCAGACATATATGCCGCCGGAACCTGGCTGGACCCTGCAATCGGCTGGGATCTCTCTGGTGTGGTCGGTATGACATTCAATGCGGAGAACCCCGCTACCGACTACAGAACAGGTAACGAGTTCCATTTTGAATGGGCAGCCGTAAAACACATCAATGCCAAATTCGATGCGGGTTTGGTTGGCTATTACTATCAGCAGCTTTCCGGCGATAGTGGAGATGGGGCTGCGGCCCCGTTCAAGGGTCGTGTGGCTGCCATTGGTGCGACAGTGGGCTGGAACTTTGAGCTGGGCGAAACGCCACTGTCCGCCCGCGTTAAATATTTCCATGAGTTCGCGGCGGAAAACCGGGCAGAAGGCGATGCAGTTATTCTGACACTGTCGATGCCTCTTTCGATGAGCAAACCGGTGGCTTCGGCAGACTAGGATCTATGGGCAGATGTGAGCCCTCGTCCAGGACAGCATGTACATGACAGTTTCCAATATCGCTTGATGAGGGAGAAGGGCATGAATATCGGATCAGGTAAAATGGCCGGATTTTCGGTCGTGGTTGGAACGATATTTACAGTCTCTGTGCATTCCCCGGCGCAGGCAGATAATGACAAGCTCAGTGGCTTTCCAGCCATGGTTCTGAGTGGTGAGACGGCTACTGCCACGGTTGTTCAATTCAGCGTTCCTTTCGATAATCTGATCAGGCTGGCTGACAAGGAGGTATCGCTCGGGAAAACCTCCCTGGAGGAAATTCAGTCGGTGGCGGGCGGTACCGTTCATAGCCATACCGTGTCATCGGTTAAGACCGCTTGGCTTTGCTATGAGATAAAGGGGGATAATTTGCCCCGGCGGATCTGGTTCATATCGGACGGTTTGAACAAGAGAAAGGGTCAGGGCGCCGTTCTTAATCTGATCTCGGCGGAACTCGTGACGGATAAGGCTGTAAAATGTGATCAGCCGCGTATTGATCTGACCAGTCTCAAACTACCCATTCCGGCTCTGAAAGATGACAAACATGCTCTGGAGGAACGTTTGGGGAAGGTGAAGGCCAAGCAATTTGCACGCTATGCAAATGAGCGAAAAGTTTCAGGCGCGACGGTAGAGCAATCGCTTGTCTACCGTCTCGATGGTGACCGCATCACCGGCGTAGCGTTCTCCCAAGCTACGGCAAAATAGCGCTCTGTGCGTATCGCATATGAGGCTCCAGCCAGACCTCAATGTAGAGGCTGCACATATGGGAATTCGCCTGAATGATATGTTTTTTGCGATCGAGGCACCGTGCACGAACCGGGCCACTTATCGTAGGCGCGATGATCTCGCTTCTGACGACGGCGGTATCATCGCTCGCTCAATCTGCAAATGATGATGTTGACGAGCTTGCGCGTAAAGTCTCCAATCCTGCCTCGTTTATGATCAGTGTGCCCGTTCATTCAGACCTCGATTTCGGGCGCGGAACCGGGAAGGTGCGGGGCTTTTCTCTCGATGTCGAGCCTGTCATTCCGATGCAGTTCAATGACCGATGGAATGTCATTTCCCATACGGATATTCCGTTGGTTTACACCAACCCGTTTGGCGAGGCGGGCGGCACTTTTGGGCTGGGGGATATCACGCAGACTTTCTCCTTCACCCCGGCAGCTCACGGCCCCCTGATCTGGGCGTTTGGTCCGCAGTTTTCTATTCCGACTGCAACAGACGACCTGCTTGGCACTGGAAAACTTTCTCTCGGGCCGTCGGGTTTGCTGCTCTATCAGACAAATTCGATTACGACCGGCATGTCAGCAAACCATATCTGGTCGGTGCTCGGAGCCGGTAGCAGACCGGACGTGAACCAGACAGAACTTCAACCGTTCATCGCGTGGCATATCGGCAAAGGCAGGACCATATCGGCCAATCTTGATGCCGATTATGACTGGACAGCCGATCAATGGACTGTTCCAGTTTCGGGCTCGTTCTCGCAGATCGTAAAGGTCGGCGATCAAACGATGAGCCTCTCGCTTGGCGCGAAATACTGGCTGGAGGCACCAGAGGAAGGCCCCAAATGGGGGATCAAGGCAGGCGTCACCTTCCTCTTCCCCCAAACCGTAAAATAGTATCGGTGACGCCAGAACAATGTGCATATCGGGCTCCACTTTCGAAGTCGATATACGCGCGCACTAGAGAAATATGCTTAGAGGCTAGCAACTCTTTTCAGATCATCGATGGCTCCGGGGGCTGCGGCAAATACGTGGCTGCCTTTGACAATGTTTTCTCCATCGACAGGGAAAGGGTGGGTATATCCGCCCGCTTCGCGAACGAGGCAAAAGCCCGCCATGCAGTCCCAGGCATGCATGTATGGTTCATAGTAACCCACAAGCCTGCCTGCTGCGACATAGGCAATCATCAAAGCGCCAGAACCGTTGCGAACGAAAGTGCCGCCGGCCTCCAGAAGATTTTCGACGATCTTGGCTACAGTCTGTGGCGTGACATAGTTGTTGGCACCGATGCCGGTGACAGCGTTTTGAATGGTCTTCGTTGAATCGAGCTTCAATGTCTTGCCATTGAGTGTCGCGCCGAGACCTCTTGCAGCGGCATAAAGCTCACCGAAACATGGAGCCTTGATGACACCAATGACAGGTTCGCCATCCTTCAAAACAGCAATCGAAACGCACCAGTTCGGCATGCCATTAACGAATGGACTGGTCCCATCGATAGGGTCCACGACCCAAGTATAGCCGGACGATCCTTCATCCAGTCCGTATTCCTCGCCGAGAAAGCCGTCGTCTGAAAATTTTTGCGAAACAAGGGTGCGAATAAGCTGCTCAACATCACGGTCAGCGATGGAGACGACGTCCTGCGGGTCGCGCTTGATTTCAATAGTCAGTGCTTCACGATTGTTGAAATAATCGAGCGCCTTAGCACCGGCAGCTAATGCAATTTCTTTGGCAAGAGCCAGTCGCACTTCCAGGTCCTGATTGATAAGGTTCGTCATTTTCTGCTTTCATTGGGAGTAGTGGTAGGCACCAAGGCGCTGCTCTGGCCTATTATTGATTGATAAGCGCGAGCCCACGCGTCTTGAAGTGTATCGAGACGTCGGTGAGTGGCGGCAGTGCCTGATCTGCTTCAGGATCAACTATGAAGAGTTTGCCATGCTCGGTTTCGATCTCATATTCAATGTGATCTCCAAGATAGGCAGCGTGTGCGATGCGACCGGGAAAATCACCACCAGCCATCGGTTGCAGACTGACGGCATTCGGGCGGATCGCCAGTTGTGCCGAGCCCATTCTGGCATTGCGCGCAGCGACACGGTGCGTCAGCGCCCCAATCCGTATCACAGCCTCATTGTTTTCGGTCGCGATCACTTCGCAGGGCACGACGTTGGCCTCGCCCATAAAGTCCGCGATGAAGGCCGAGGCAGGGGACTCGTAGAGGTCACGCGGGCTGCCCTTTTGGGCAATATTGCCTTCCTTCATCACGATGATGGTGTCCGAGACAGCCAGCGCTTCGTCCTGATCATGGGTGACATAAACCGCCGTAAAACCAAGGCGTTGTTGTAGTTCACGAATTTCCGTTCGGACCCGCCGGCGAAGCCGCGCATCCAGATTGGAAAGCGGCTCATCCAAAAGCAGAACCTGCGGTTCCAGCACCAAAGCACGCGCCACCGCCACGCGTTGCTGTTGCCCGCCTGAGAGCTCAGCGGGCAGGCGGTGCCCCATACCCGCCAAACCGACGAGCTTTAGACCTTCTTCCGCGCGTTCTCGTGCTTCTGCTTTCTTTAGGCCGGAAGATTCAAGCCCATAGGCAACGTTATCGAGCGAAGTCATATGCGGAAACAAAGCATAAGACTGGAATACCATGGAAACATCACGCTCATTGGCCGGTAGATTTGTAACGTCTTTTCCGCCAATCAGAATGCGTCCCGACGTTGGGTGTTCCAGCCCAGCGAGCAGACGCAGCGTAGTCGTCTTGCCGCAACCCGATGGACCCAAAAGGGTGACGAGCGTTCCGGGCTCGACAGTCAGAGACAGGTCGGGCAGGGCGGTGAAGCTTCCAAATGTTTTGGAGACGTTTTCGAAAGTCACGGAGCCGGGACGGATCGTAGTCATGCTACTTTCTCCTGATTGACGGTTTTGATGGGCGTGACTGCAGCAACACGGTTTTCTCGTCTGAGTTTGCGTTCGCCGACAAGCATTTGGAAGCCAGTGATGATGACGATCATCACCACAATCAGCATTGAAGAGTAAGCGATGGCGACCCCGAATTCGCCGTTTTCGACGAGGCCAACGATGTAAGATGTTGCCATATTGTATTGAGCCGAGACCAGAAAGATGACCGCGCTGATTGACGTGATAGCGCGCACGAATGAATAGACCAGCGCGGCGGTGATGGCAGGGCGCAATAGCGGCAGAATGACTTTGCGAATGGTTCTGAAACTGTTTGCGCGCAAAGTCAGCGAAGCTTCGTCGAGGCTCTTGTCGAGTTGGCTCATCGCTGCGACGCCACCGCGAACACCAACCGGCATATTGCGGAAGACAAAGCAGGCGATGAGGATTGCCGCAGTGCCCGTCATTTCGAGTGGTGGCAGATTAAACGCCATAATGTAACTGACGCCAATCACAGTGCCTGGAATGGCAAAGCTCAGCATCAACGCGAACTCGAAGACATTGCGCCCGACGAACTTTTGTCGAACAATCAGATAGGCCGTGAGCAGACCAACGGCGGCTGTCAGCGGGGCCGATAGCAGAGAAATCTCCATCGTGGTCCAGAATGAGTTCCAAGCGACGCCGGTCCATGCGATACCATTCTCCGTCCATGCAACGGAAAAGGCGCGGGTATAATGCTCTAGTGTCAGTGTATTATCGAGACCCCACTGTCGCACAAAGCCACCAACGAGGATCATCAGATAGACGACGATGGTAAACATCATCCATGGAATGACGAGTGCGTAGACACCGATTTTCAACCCGCGGGGTAGTCCGGCATGCATGCCGGAGTCGCCTTTGCCGGTAACGGTCGCAAAATTCTTGCCCGCGAGCCAAAGGCGCTGAATAAGAAAGGCGCTGAGCGTGAAGCATAAAAGCACCATGGCCAGTACGGCTGCGCGCGAGGGGTCGTTTTGCGCGCCGACTACCGCAAAGAAGATTTCGGTCGACAACACCCCATTGCTGCCGCCCAGAACCATGGGATTACCGAAGTCGGCCATGCTTTCGATGAAGGCGATGAGGAAGGCGTTGGCAAGGCCCGGCGCCATCAGTGGCAGCGAAACCCTGCGGAATGTGCGCCAACGGTCGGCGCGCAAGGTTTGCGATGCCTCCTCCATGGATGGTGATACGCCTTCAACAACGCCAATGAGAACCAGAAAGGAAATTGGCGTGAAGGACAGAACCTGCGCAATCCAGATGCCTGTGAGACCATAAAGCCAACGGCCCGGCTCTACGCCGAATATGTTGGATATCTGTTCTGTGACGACACCTGCGCGCCCAAACAGCAAGGTCAGTGCGAGACCGACAACGAATGGCGGCGTGATGATCGGTAGAATGGTTAGAAGCCGAAGCCCTTTCTTGAAGGGAAAGCCGGTCCGGGTCGCGACCAGTGCGAAAGCGAGCCCCAGAATCGTGGAACCGGATGCCGTCATGAGGGCAAGCCATAATGTGCGCCATGCTACACCGCAGCGTCCTTCGCCAATCACGCAGGCGAAGCTCCAGATCGAGGAATCTTGTATGTTGCCGATGAATCCAGCCGGATTGAACGAACCGTCAAAATCCTGAACTGAACCGGCAAACATACTGAGCACCGGATAGAATACAAACACACCAACAAGCGCGACAAGCAAGGTGATGGAAGAGACGACAAATGCATCGCCTTTCATCACGCCGCGCTCGGCGAGGCCAAACGAGAAAATCAGTAGGAAGCAAAGGCAGATCAGAAGAGCACCGGCACCGAAGGCCGGTTGTCCATCAGCGAGCGGACCAAAAAGGTTTTCGCTGATGGTCCAGTTCCAGCCGGAAAAGCCGATTGCCAGCCCCTGAAGAACGAGAAATAGAAGACCAAGAAGGCTTGCCCAGATCAGAAGGGGGCTGCGGCCACCAACAGGCAAGGCTATGCGCGCAAATGCACAAACCAGCATCAAGGCGGCGGGCACGGCGAGCCAAAGGCGAGAAAAGGCAACGATCTGCAAAATGCCAGGTGCGGTTGCACCTTCGCTGAAAAGACCTGCTAGCCAGCCGAAGCTCAGAAAGCCATCCTCTATGCGATACCATGGTAATAGAGCGAAGGCGACCAGCGCGAGCGCCAGAACAATATCCAGTCTGCGATTTTGCTGAACCATGGGGGTGCCCGCTTCCCTTCGTGTCTCGGATTGGCGGCGATGAACGTTTCAGGAGTTCGCCGTAAAACAATTCAGGGCAGGCGCGTTGCCAGCAGCGGCAACGCGTCCAAACGACGATAGAAAGTTCAAAACCGGATCAATTGGCGTGTGCGCCGATTTCCTTGTCCCACCGTTCCAGAAGCTCTTTGCGCTTGGCGGGATCACCATAGGTCTTGAAGTCATAGTCGATGAGTTTGATATCCTCAAAGCGCGGCGATTCTTTTGGAACTTCAGCGGACTTGTTCGACGGAAGCTGGAAGGATTTCGCGTCCTTCATATGAGATTGAACATCTGCCGTGAGCGCCCAATCATACCATTTCTTGGCATTGTCGAGGTTCTTGGCGCCTTTGACGATCGACATGGAACCGATTTCATAACCCGTGCCCTCACAAGGAGCGATCGACTTGACCGGAAAACCTTCAGCCGTCATTGACACTGCGTCATGCATGAAAACAATGCCAATGCCGGTCTCCCCGCGCGCAGCAGATTTGACCGGTGCTGAACCGGATTTGGTATACTGAGAGACGTTCTCGTTTAGTTTCTTCAGATAATCATAAGCCTTGTCCTCACCCATGATCTGCACAAGCGTTGCAAGCGCAGTATAGGCCGTGCCGGAGGAGTTCGGGTTGGCCATCTGAATTTCGCCCTTGTAGGACGCATCAAGCAAATCGGCCCAGCATTTGGGTTCTTTCAGCTGCTTTTTCGCCAGAATATCGGTGTTGTAGCCCCAGCCGAGCGCACCTGCATAAACGCCAACTGTGCGATAGTTGGCACTTTCCGCCTGCTTCTTGGCCCAGTCCTGCAACTGATCGAGTATCGGAGATTTATATTCCAGCGTCAGCCCTTCGGAGGCTGCCTGCAAATGTGGGTCGCCGGTACCAGCCCACCAGATATCGGTTTTTGGGTTGCGTGCCTCGGCTCTGATCTTGGCATAGGTTTCGCCGGAAGAAAGCCGAACCATGTTCACTTTGATACCGTTATCTTTTTCGAACATGTTTTTCATCTGCTCGCAGATCACGACGTCAGCGGAACAGATCAAATTGAGATTGCCAGCGGCATGTGCCGCGAAAGTTATTGACGATATACCAGCGGCGAGCGCCGCAACCAAAAATGTCGAACGCATTGTTTCCCTCCCAATGTCCGGCGCCTCCACGCCGACGTTTTTGCAAACGTGTGCATAATCTTTGCTTTTTGCGCAGAGCTGTCAACGCATTTGTAAAATTCATTCCGAATTTTTGTTAAATGGTTCAATTGTTCTGTTTTGAATAGAAATGTGCACAGCCGTGCAGATAAGCGATCATAGATGATGCACAAGAGTTTTCCGCAGATTGCTTATAATATATGAAACGTATATGTTTCATATATTCCAATGGAGCATGGAGGCATCAATGGGTATCGTGAAGATCGGTGACGACCTGCATGAAGAATTGCGTAAGGCGAGCGACGTCATGTGCCGTTCTATCAATGCACAGGCAGAATACTGGATGAAAATCGGGATGCTGGCGCAGGCCAATCCTGATATGTCATTCAACGAAATTGTGCAGATGCAGTTGCGCTCGGCACAGGTCGAAATCCCGGTGATGGTGGTGCGGCCATCATGACCAAGACGCCTGCCGAAGTTGAGCAGATGGCAATATCCGGAGCATTGCTGGCTTCTGTGTTTACGCTTCTGGATCGCACGCCGCTTGCGGGAATGACAACGATGCAGGTCAATGATCTGGTCGAGGCGTTCATTACCGGCGAATTGCAGGCGCGGCCTGCCAGTAAAGGGCAGTATGACTATCCCTTCGTGCTGAACGCCTCAAAAGACGATGTTGTATGCCACGGCATGCCGTCCAATGATGACATCATTGCCAATGGAGAGATCATTAACTTCGACATTACCCTTGAAAAGGGTGGCTATATTGCGGATTCCAGTAAGACCTACATGATTGGCGAAGTCGCCCCGTTTGCATCCCGTCTGGTACGCTTGACCTATGAGGCCTTATGGAAAGGCATTGCGGCGGTACGCCCCGGCGCGACGCTGGGCGACATTGGCTATGCCATAGAGCGCCATGCCAAGCGGCATGACTACAGCGTTGTACGTGAATATTGCGGTCACGGTATCGGCACGCAAATGCACGAGGAGCCGCAGGTTCTGCATTTCGGCAAACCGGGTACCGGTGCGCGTTTGCGCGAAGGCATGGTTTTCACCATCGAGCCAATGCTCAATCAGGGGACCGCCAAGGTGAAAACTGAAAAGGATGGTTGGACCGTCGTCACCCGCGACGGGAAGCTGTCGGCACAGTTCGAGCACACGGTTGCCGTCACCAGCAATGGCGTGCGGGTCCTGACCCTGCGCCCGGACGAAGCGAAAATGCTGGCAAGGGTAAAACATGCGGTTTGAACGGCAGATTGTTGTCAGTCGGATCTGACATGTCGTTCAAGAGCGCTGATCTGCCTATCGATTATGGTCGCGCCGCCATGTCTGGAATTTCTTTTCGAATTCCTCCTTGGTGCAGGGGTAGAGCCCGATTATAGCTTCACCGTTGTTGACCTGTTCCAGCACGAAATCTTCGTAGGTTTCCATGCCGATACATTCCTCTGCTATTTCTTCACAGAGATGCGCGGGAATAACCATGACGCCATCGGCATCGCCAACTAGGACGTCACCGGGGAAAACTGCTGCGTCACCGCAGGAAATAGGTACATTGATGTCGATGGCTTCGTGCAAGGTCAGGTTTGTTGGTGCCGATGCTTTCGCGCAATAAGCGGGCATGGGTAGTTCACCGATTCCCGTTACGTCGCGAAAGCCGCCGTCCGAGACAATCCCTGCCGCGCCACGCAGCGCAAGCCGCGTTACCAGTATCGACCCAGCGGTTGCCGCGCGTGCATCTTTGCGCGCATCCATCACCAGCACCCAGCCGGGCGGGCAGGTTTCGATCGCAACACGCTGTTTGTGATCAGGGTTGCGGAAAACTGTAATCGGGTTTCGGTCTTCACGCGCAGGGATATAACGCAAGGTGAAGGCCTGTCCGACCATGTTTTCGGGCTTGCGTGCCACCTGATACGAGCCCTGAATGAACTGATTGCGCAGGCCACGTTTGTAAAGCGCTGTCGCCACCGAGGCCGTGGAGACCTTCTTCAGCTTCGCGCGGGTTTCGTCCGAGAGAACATAATCGCTCATCGTCTGCCTCTTAATAGATCACCGGTTCGTCGACCGGACGGCCAAAGTCAGTTTTCAGAAAGTCGAAGTCGCAACCCTTGTCTGCCTGTTCGACATGTTTGGAAAAGACAAAGCCATAGCCGCGTTCATATTTGGGCTCAGGTGTTTTCCAAGCTGCACGGCGCTCAGCCAGTTCTTCGTCCGGAACAAGCATGTTGAGGCTGCGGGCGGGGATATCCAGTTCCACGATGTCGCCCGTTTTCAGCAGGGCAAGTGGTCCTCCGATAAAGGATTCCGGGGCCACATGCAGAACACAGGCGCCAAAACTCGTTCCCGACATGCGGGCATCGGAAATGCGCACCATATCTCGCAGGCCGAGCTTCAAAAGTGCCTTTGGCATCGGGATCATGCCCCATTCCGGCATGCCCGGTCCACCCTGCGGTCCAGCGTTCCGCAATACAAGTACCGTATCCGGTGTCAGCGGATAGTCGGGGTCATCAATGATCTTCTTCAGCTCGGGGTAGCTGTCTGCAACCAATGCCGGGCCTTTATGGCGATGGAATTTCGGATCGCAGGCGGCGGGCTTGATGACGGCACCATCGGGGCACAGGTTGCCCTTCAAGACAGCCAGTGAACCCTCGTGATAAACGGGATTGGATAGCGGGCGGATCACATCATCGTTCCAAACCTGTACCTTCTCCAGCCCTTCCACGAGTGCTTCACCTGTCACGGTGATAGCCGTGGGGTCGAGCTTGTCTGCAAGATGTTTCATCAATGCGCGAATGCCGCCAGCGTAATAAAAATCTTCCATCAGATATGTAGATCCCGATGGCCGAATATTGGCGATCACCGGCGTGGTGCGCCCGATACGGTCAAGATCGTCAAGCTCCAACGGAATGCCAGCGCGGCGCGCCATGGCAATCAGGTGAATGATTGCATTGGTCGAACATCCAGTCGCCATGGCAACAACGACGGCATTTTTGACAGCAGCAGCAGTTATAATCTGATCGGGCTTCAGATCATCCCATACCATGTCGACAATGCGACGTCCGCATTGGGTCGACATGCGTTGATGGTTGGCATCAGCGGCTGGAATGGAAGATGCGCCGGGAAGCGAGAGCCCCATTGCTTCTGCGATCACGGTCATCGTTGAGGCCGTGCCCATCGTCATGCAGTGTCCGTAGCTTCGAGCGATGCCACCTTCTATGCCTTGCCATTCTTCCTTGCCAATGGTGCCAGCGCGGCGCTCGTCCCAGAATTTGAACATGTCGGTGCCTGACCCAAGCGTTTTACCGGCATAGTTGCCGCGAAGCATCGGACCTGCAGGCAAGAAAATGAAGGGTAGGCCAGCGCTTGTGGCACCCATGATGAGTGCAGGCGTGGTCTTGTCGCATCCGCCCATCAAAATTGCACCATCGACCGGATGCGAGCGCAACAGTTCTTCGGTCTCCATTGCGAGCATGTTGCGATAGAGCATTGTTGTGGGTTTCACGTAGCTTTCGGACAAAGACAATGCAGGCAGTTCCAGGGGAAAGCCGCCGGCCTGCAAGATGCCACGCTTGACCCATTCGACCCTGTCTTTGAAATGGGCGTGGCAAGGCTGAGCATCTGACCACGTATTGATGATCGCGATGATTGGCTTGCCCTCCCAGTCTACCGGATCATAGCCCATCTGCATGGTTCTGGAACGATGGCCCGAAGAGCGCTGATCATCCGGTAACATCCAGCGCGCAGAACGCAGATCGGCATATTGCTTCCTGGGCATTTCAAGTTCTCCCCGAAAATTGTCTGGCCCGGCCTATCATCAGCGAGCCTACTTTAGTTGTGTCTGTGCCTCTATGGACTGGCCCATGGAGGCTAATCGCCACGCGTATAGTCTTGTGCGGTAAAAGCGCCCCCTTGATAGCGACGCGTGATCGGATCGCCGTTTTCGGCGAGACTGCCGAAACGCGAGGCGTCATCCTGCGGTACGTAGCCTATGCGACTGGCATCGTCTTTTTCCCACCATCGACCGGCATTGGCGGAAATCCCCCAAACCACTGCAAAGCCGGTTTCCTCCGCCTCGACCGCACCGATCGACAAGCGCACCAGATCATTTTGCGAAAGCCAGGTGGCAAGGTGGCGCGCTTCAGTCGGCTCGGGGAGGCATGAGCCGATCCGCACATGAACGCTTTCGACGCCATGCTTCTCGAACATCATCCGTCCGAGCAATTCACCATAAGCTTTGGACAGCCCGTAATAACCATCCGGCTTGAATGGATCGTCGCTGTTCAAAACCACGTCGCGCTCATAAAAGCCAATCGTGTGGTTGGAGCTGGCGAAAATCACCCGCTGTTTTTCGGCGCGCGCGGCCTCGAAAATATGGGTGACGCCGAGAAGATTGGCTCTGGCGATAAGATCATAGGGCTTTTCAATACTAATGCCGCCGAAATGCAATATCGCATCGGTGCCGCAAACGAGATCGGCAACCGCTTCGGCATTGCTCAAATCCGCCTGGATGAATTCTGCATCTTCAGGCAGCGGATCGGGAAAGGGCTCAATATCGGACAAGCGGAGGCGGTATCCGGCTTGTGAGAGTTTCTGCGTCAACATGCGGCCAAGATTGCCGGAAGCGCCGGTCAAAAGGAGGTGTTTCATTCCATCAAATTCCCTTCATGCGCGCCACTTTTGCCCCGGCAACGGTACTGGTTGCCAGATGCACGCCGCCGGATTGCGGGGCGGAAGCCAATTTATCGGCCGATCCAAGGCGGTGCGAGGTCAGCGCGATCTGTTTCAGATCAGGACCACAGAAACATGGCATTGTCGGTGCCGGGACTGGAACCGTAAAGCTGGCGAGTAAGGTTCCATCAGCGTCGAAGCGATTCAGGACACCAGCCGATACGCCTGCACTCCAGTAAGCGCCTTCGGCATCGCACGCGCCGCCGTCCGGTCTGCCGGTGTCTTCGTCGAGATCGCGGATGCGTTTGCGGTCGCCTATATGGCCCGTAGCGGGATTGAACTCATAGCGGTCGATCCATGGACCACGGGAATCTGTATGGAACATTGTGGTTCCATCGGGTGTCCAGGCGAGGCCATTCGATACCTCAAAACCTTGCGCCATGATCTCTGCATGCCCGTCCGCCGTGATACGGTAGAGCTTTGCGATAGGCTCGCGTTCGAGACGACAATCCATGCTGCCAATCCACAGCGCGCCGTCGGGACCGATCTTGCCGTCGTTGAGCCGCGATGTTTCTGGCTCATCATAGCCGCTCCACAGAGGCTGCCTGTCACCGCTATCTGGATCGAACAGAATGATTTCACGTGCTAGCGCGACGATCAGCTTGCCGCTTTCGGCAAGCCCAACGCACGGCACCTCGGCTTCAAAGATCCAGTCGCGAACCGGGCCGTTCTCGAGGTCTATTTCGTAAACCTTGCGCCCATTGATATCGCACGCAAAAAGCGTTGCCCGACGCTCGTCCCAGACCGGGCTTTCCATCAATTCGCTGCGCAGATCGGCAATGCAGTGAAACGGTCCAATCATAATGCGTTCGTCTTTCTGCGGATAACGTCAGGATGTTCGAGGACAAAGCCAGAGAGTGAGAGGCCAAGCCCGGCACCTTCAAAAGGATAAATCAGACCGTTTTCAATACGCGGCATCACTGTAACCAGATCGCGATACCATGAGGTGTAATAGGCCCGGACCGACTCCTGATAAATGGCGTTCGGCGCATTGAGTGACAGGTGAATGGAGGCTGCGAACACGACCGGTCCCGTGCAATCATGCGGTGCAATAGGTCGCTGGAAAGCCTCGGCCATGGTGGCGATCTTTTTTGCTTCGGAAAGTCCGCCGCACCAAGAAATATCGAGCATGATGTAATCGGAAGCATCGGCGCGCAGGACATCGAGGAATTGCGCGCGGGTTGCCATTGTTTCGCTGGCGCAAACCGCAATACCGGACTTTTGCGCATAGACGGCAAGCGCTTGCGGGTTCATCATCTTGATCGGGTCTTCCGACCAGAATGGACGGAACGCCTTTAACTCTCGTGCAATCGTCAGTGCTGATGTCAGGTCCCACATGGAGTGGAACTCGACCATGATCTCCATCTGGTCGCCGACAGCATCGCGTATCTGTCGAAATGGTACGAGGGCCTTGTCGAGATCCTGCGCATGAATAAAGTTACCTCCCGACGCTACAGCAAATGGATCGAACGGCCAGATTTTCATGGCCGTTATACCTTCGGAGAGAAGGCTTTCGGCAAGCGCTCCCGCGTCGCGGTGAAAGGCAAGTTGGTCTTCATAAGGCCCTTCTTTGCCTTCGTCCGTATCACCTATGTAGCGTCGTGCACCGCTCTTGTTATAGGTGTAGCCTGCACAGGTATTGTAAGTGCGGATGGATTGCCGCGACAGCCCGCCCAGCAACTGATGGATCGGTTGTCCGGTGACCTTGCCAAAGATATCCCAAAGCGCGATATCGATGGCGGATGCAGCGCGAATTTCCACACCGGAAGACCGAAAACCGACATAAGGTTCCAGCAGGAGTTTGGATATCCGGTCGATTTCAAGCGGGTTCTGCCCGATCAGTTGTGGCGCGATATCACTATGAATATAGGCGGCCACTGCATTTGCACCGCGAAATGTCTCACCCAGCCCCACGATTCCTTCATCGGTGTGGATTTGAACCCACAAGATGTTGTTCAGGTGCGGCAACTGCACCGTTTCGACAGCCGTGATCTTCATCATAGGCTCCTGTTCAGTCTTGCACGCTAATGCGCGGATGGTTGACGGTTGCGCGCAACAATTTGCGTGGGGTTGACGAAGCGCAGAGCCAGAAGAAGCCAGACCAACGAGGTCACCATGTAGATCACGGCCATGGCGTCGATGGATTGGACGGAACGAACACCGGCTGCGAACACTGAATAGTAAAGTGCCACCACAAGTGTCTGCGATGTTGGGCCTGCTGTCAGGAAGGTCAGTTCAAACATTGCCACAGTTCGCACCAGAACCAGAAGCATGGCCGCCAAAACACCCGGCAGTAGCATCGGCAGGAGTACATGAATGAAAAGTTTGAATGTGCCAGCGCCGAAGACACGCGCTGCTGCTTCGACCTTGGGGTCGATCTGCTCAATGAACGGGATCATCACGAGAATGACAAAAGGGACGGTTGGTACGAGATTGGCAAGAACCACACCCCAGAATGTTCCGCCAACGCCGAATTTGTAGAGCACGGTTGCAAGCGGTATGCCGAAGGTTATCGGTGGGACGAGCAGGGGCAAAAGGAAGACCAGCAACACCAATTTCTTACCGGGAAAATCGCGTCGAGCCATGGCGTAGGCAGCGGTTACGCCGAGAAAGCCGGACAGGATGACAACCGCAAAGACCACCTGGAACGTGACGAGCAAAACCTGATCCAGCTGGAATTCGGCCCAGGCCGCCGCGTACCATCGCGTGGTGAAAGCGTCCGGAAGCCAGGTACCCAGCCAGCGCGTGCCGAAGCTCGATACGACGACAGCCGTGATGACCGCCAGAACATTGAGGACGAAAAAGCCGGTCAGAAGCCAGACAACCGTGATCCAGAGTTTGGAGAGAAGGGATGTATCCCGAACCATGATTTATCCTTTCCCGCCGGCTGTCGAGCCACGATAGAAAAGTGAGCGAACGCCAAGAAGCGCACCGACGACGAGCAATTGTACGGCTGCCATGATCATGGCGATCGAAGATGCCATGGAGTCGTCATACTGCTCGAATGCCGCTTGTGCAGCAGCAATGGATATGACGCGTGTGGGGCCGGATGGTGCACCCAAAAGCACGGCGGAAGGGAAGACGGCGAAAGCCTGAACGAAGGTGAGGCAGGCCGCGACGACCAGTCCGGGTACCAGCAAGGGCAACATGACATATCGAAAACGCTGCCAGCTATTGGCTCCGTGTGTGGCCGCCGCCCGTTCCAATGCAGGGTCAATGCCGGTGATGTAAGAAAGTGTCAGCAGAAACGTGAACGGAAAGACGGTTATGACAAGCGAGGCAAAGACACCCCAGTAATTGTTGGTCAGCTTCAACGGGCTGTCGATCAGGCCGATGAATATCAGCGTGCGGCTGAACCAGCCTTGTGGACCGAGATAGTTGAGAAGACCTTCTGCAATCAGAACTGTGCCGAGCGTAATGGGCAGGACCAGTATGGTCGTCAGCAGCCTCTGACGTCGCATCAATCGAACGCGCAAAGCAATAGGTACAGCAAACATCACGCTGATGATCGTAACCGGCACGGCAAGCCACAGAGTGGCGCCGATGGTTTTATAAAGAAACGGATCAGAGAAGAATTTGGCGTAATTGGCAAGTGCTCCGCCTCCGTCCAGCGGATTGAACGACAGTACCAGACCATAGAGAAACGGGTAAATGAAGACGCCGATCACAAACAGCAGCGCGGGCAGGATGAGCAGTGTCACGCCGTCAAAGCCGCGATTGGCCAGCCTTTGCCGCAAACTGGGCGTTATTGGAGCCTCGGCATATCTCTCTTGAGCTATGTCGGCCATGTCTCAGCCCTCCGCCGGAAAGACAAGCGCATTGGCGGCATCGATACCGAGTGCGATCTGACTACCGGGTTCAACGCCTCTGGGGCCGTGAAAGATAAGTTCCAGACCCGTCTGCGTGCGCGCTGTGCCCACATATTCACGACCGCGATATTCGATGGTCTCAACCGTGGCCTGTAAGACATTTCGATGATCGGAGCCTGAAACGACATCGTCGCCGCGAGCCATCAACACGGCTTCATCGCCCACCTTCAATGTGTCAGCCGCACGCCCGGTCAGTTCACTGTCAGCAACGGCAATCGTCGCCTGTCCGTTTTCGATACGGGTGATCTTGCCGGGCAACGCGTTTCGAAACCCCATGAATGCAGCAACATCTCTGTAAAGCGGCGCTTCATAAAGCTCGTTAGGCTTGCCAACCTGACGGATCTCGCCGTCGCGCAACACCACAATGCGATCTGCCAACGACAAGGCTTCGTCCTGATCGTGCGTAACGTAGATTGTAGTGGAACCAAGCTGATTATGGATGCGGCGGATTTCAGCGCGCATCTCAAGACGTAGCTTGGCGTCGAGGTTGGAAAGCGGCTCATCCATCAGAACCAGTGGTGGCTCGATCACAATCGCGCGGGCGATAGCCACGCGCTGTTGTTGACCGCCTGAGAGTTGTCCGGGGAGTTTTTCTTCCTGTCCCTGCAAGCGCACCAAAGCCAGTGCAGCGCGTGAGCGCTTTTCAATTTCACTCTTGGCCAGCCCGCGCATTTTAAGGCCGAAGCCAACATTCTGCAGAACGTTCATATGCGGAAACAGCGCATAGTTCTGGAAAACCATACCAAAGCCGCGATCCTCGGGCTTTAGCTGGTCGACACGACGGTTATCGATATAGATGCCACCGCCCGTCGTGCCGAGAAGACCGGCAATGCAATTGAGAGCTGTCGACTTTCCGCAGCCGGAAGGGCCGAGAAGTGCGATGAATTCGCCTTTCCGAATGGTGAGGTTAATCTCCCTCAGCGCATTGAAAGTTCCGAATGATCGGCTCATCCGGTCTAGCCGGAGTTCTTGAAAGGACATTGACGCAAACACCATGATTGGTTTGACGATCATGGGCGTTTCTGGACGAGCCGGTGTGGCTCGCCCGGAAATACCCGCTTAAAAGCCTTAACTGGCCGCGACCTCTTCATCCCAACGCCGGAAAGCAGCGACAAGCGCCTCCGGTTCGAGCGGGAGCTCAATCGGATTATTGGCGATCCATTCGGCATATTCGGGACGTCCGAATTCAGCGATGATGTTCTGACTTTCCTTCGGCGCCATCTCGATCGTAACGTCCTTGACCGCCGGACCGGGGTAGAAATAACCGGCATCGTAAGAATAAGCCTGCTGATCCGGCTTCAAGGCGAATTTGATGAACTCCATCAGCACGGCGATCTTTTCTTCCGAAACGCCCTTTGGAATTGCAAAATAATGCGCATCGCAAACCCAATGGAAACCTTCAAGCTTGCTGACGCCCATTTCCTTCGGCACGACGCCGAGCGCACGCGGATTAATGTCCCAGCCCGTGGTGGTCACGGTCATATCGCGGGTGCCTTCGCCCAGTTCCTTCATCAGTGCGCCGGTACCTGCCGGATAATATTCGATGTTCTTGTGCAATTCCTTCAGATAGGCCCAGGTCTTCTCCCAGCCATTGATAGGGTCTTTTGGATTGCTGTCGCCGAGAAGATAGGGCAGGCCCATCAGGAATGTGCGGCCCGGACCGGAATTGGCAGGACGGGCATAGATGAACTTATTGGGGTTCTCCTTCGTCCAGGCCAGAAGTTCCTCCGCGTTCTTCGGCGCGGTCTTGACCTTGTCCGGGTGGAATTCAAGAAGGGGACCGGACGGGTAATAGGACACCACAACGCCTTTGCCCTTGGACATTTCCTGCATGCGCCATGCTGGCTCAAGATAAAGGTCCTGCAGTTTGGGCAGACCGTTTTCCGGCAAGGCGATGATATCCGTCCAGATATCGTCTGCAAGACCTGCAGATAGCGCATCAGGGCCGACAATGACCAGATCGATGTCGATGCGGTTGGCGCGCTGCTGAGCCTTGATCTTACCGGGCAGTTCAGGGGCTGGCGCTTTATTGAATGTAAAGCGTGAAACGAGCGCCTTTTGTTCGGATGCAAAATTATCAAATATCGGTTGGGTCAGGGCGAGATTGCCTGCAGCATCGATAACGTTCAATGCTACGGGTGATGACGGCAGCTTTGCCGACTGCGCCCAGGCACCTTTTGGCAGCATGATACCCATGCCCGTTGCAAGCCCGGCCCCCGCCATGAATGTACGGCGCGAAATTCCCTTATTCATGTTCTCCTCCATTTTTGGTTCTGCGGTGCGCCCGTCTTCTCCCTGTCAGGACGCCCTGATTTCATTTGTCAGACTAAGCCATCTGTCTCCCAACCCGCGACGATCTGCTGAAGCGCTTCGCGGTCATGCTTTTCAAGTTGCGGCAGCCCCGGAAGCCGGACTTTGCCAATGGCTAGCCCCTGGATTTGCAAGGCTTCCTTTACGACCGTCACATTGGCGCCATTGCGGTATTTTGTGCGCATGGTTTCGAATTCGGCGATGCTCTCAACAAGCGAACGCGCGCGGTTGTAATCGCCGGCTTCCAGTGCACTCCACACCGCGAGCGAACGCTTGGGCGCAACATTGACCAGCCCGGATGTGAAACCGCGTCCGCCGAGCGCATAGAAGGGGAGGGCCCAGCTTTCCGCGAGGCCACAAATCCAGGTCGCATCCATCCCTTTTGTTGCCCGGCAGCATTCAAAGAACAGCATCGTGTTCTGGGATGCGAACTTTACCCCGGCAACTTTTGGATGGGTGGCAAGCCTGACCATTTCATCAAGCGGGATCAGATCAGAGCGGATATAGGCGACGATGGGCAGATCGATCGCTTCAGCAATTGCGATAAAGTAATCCACCTGAGCATGAGGCGCCGCAAAGGGGTCCAGCGGGTGATGAATCATCACACCGTCCGCACCGGCCGCGCTTGCCGCTTTTGCCACTTTTATGGCTTCACGCACCGAACGTCCTGCGGCGGCTGTAACTGCGGCTTTTCCAGCGGCAGCCTCAATTGCCAGTGACTGCAAACGAATGACTTCGTCTTCGGTCAGGCTGTAGAACTCTCCAGTATTGCCGCCGCTGACGATATTATGCACGCCCGCATCTGCAATGCGCGAGACGATTTTTGCCGTCAGCACAGGGTCGATTTCGCCCTGTGCGTCATAAGCGGTTGCATGCACGCCCGAAATGCCACGAAGCACCCGGCGGTAGCCTGCTAAATCCATTGTTTCCTCCCAATAGGCTGATCAGAAGACCAGTTCGATATGCGTCTCCCCTGCCTTTACGATGTGCTCACGCATCAACCGTTCGGCCAAATCCCCATTTCTTTTGGTTATCGCCAGCATGATGGCCTCGTGCTCGCCGAAAGACTGGCGGCGAACAACGTCTTGCGACAGCACGGTCACGCGCGCAGCGTGGTCATACATGCGTTGGGCGTTTTGTAACCGGCGCAGATATTCACAGCCGGATGCTTCATGTATCCCGTCGTGAAATTTTTCGTTCAGTTCAATCAATTCATTGACGTCGCCGGTTTCCACCGCCGCACGCATTTCCTCAATGGTGGCGCGAAGGAATTCAAAGGCTTCCTCGCTCCCGTGTTTTGCAGCCTGACGCGCGATGATGCTTTCTAAGGCGGCGCGTGCGAGCATCATTTCTTCTGCCTGACGTTCGTTGAAGCACACAAATGTGCCACGACGTGATTCCGTCCTGACCAGACCTTCACCCTCAAGCTGCCTCAGCGCTTCCTTGAGCGGGCTGGTGCTGATGCCAAGATCGGCTGCGAGCTGACGCTCATTCAGTTTTTCACCGGATTTCAGGCGACCGGAAATAATCGCTTCCCGCAAACTGTCATGCACATGATCTCTGAGATTTCTCAGCTTAATCGGCTTGAGAGCTAACGCCTGCGAATCCAAAGTTCAAATCTCCCTAAAACTCCCTGTTGAAAGAAATAGCCGTCTATTTTGTGATATGTCAATATCTGATGTATCAGATTTTAAATGGCAGTGAGCGATTGTGTTCGGGGGGTCCCAAGTGCCTCACGCTGCGCATCGAAATCGATGAGGGCTTGTGAAGCTGAAAACAAAAATGGCGCCGCAGCGCCATTCTTTAAAAGTCCGTCAAAAGACGATGTGCTGTTGATTATTCCGTCAGAGCCAGACGACGGCGAAGCCGCGCGGCCCTTCCGCCATTGACGTTTGCCGACAGCTTCTGAAATGCGTCGAGATAATTATCCTTGGTGCGAAGAATATGCGCTGTCAGTATCGTTGAGAGCTGGTCGCGCTTGTTCTCGGCCAAAAGGCTGATCATATGCGTATGATCTTTATAGGACCGATCCGGTTCACCTTCTGCGCGAATGGCCAGATGTGTTCTTAGAGATGCGACACGACCGAGAATAAGGTCATAGGCATTTTTTAGATAGCGGTTGCCGCAATGATGGAAGAAGGCGAGGTGAAATGCCGTATCAGCGCGCCCATAAGCCTGCATGTCGCCGCTTTCAACGGCCTCGGTCATGG
Organism: Ochrobactrum sp. RH2CCR150; assembly: GCA_014138095.1. Taxonomy (GTDB): domain Bacteria; phylum Pseudomonadota; class Alphaproteobacteria; order Rhizobiales; family Rhizobiaceae; genus Brucella; species Brucella gambitense. The sequence goes on along the minus strand of JACGXE010000010.1, from coordinate 60,562 downwards.
CTTTCAATTGTTTCTGCAGTTCACTGACTGCTAGAGGCAGTGATTTTTGCGGGGTCAGCGCAATCGCCTGCTTTTCCAGTCCAACGCGATAGTCGCAAAGTTCAGCAATGTCTTCGAGCGTTGGCGTGAAGACATAGGTGCCGGATTTCGGGACGATGATCACCAGCCCTTCCATCTGCAACAGATTGAGCGCTTCGCGAACAGGCGTTCGGCTGACTTCAAATGCTGAGGCCAGCGTGTCTTCGGAGAGGTTTTCCCCGAAATCAAGCTCGGCGTCGACAATGGCCGCACGAATTTTATCAGCGATCGTCGGGACAAGACTCTTGCGGGGGGGCGTTTTCGGCTTTGTCATGCCAGTACACGGTCTCCTCAAAGAATTTCCGGCAGCGCGTTCAAGATCGCTGCCGGTAATGTGGTCTAGTCGCGTTTCGCTTTCAAGCTCATGCAGAGGAAGAAGCTAATGATCGGAAATATTGCAAGTACCAGAAGCGAGATCGAAAAACTATCGGTCGTCGTTTTGACCCAGCCCACAATATAGGGGCCAGTAAAGCCGCCGATCTGCGCAAAGCCGTTGATTGCAGCCAGACCGCCAGCGGCTGCCGCTCCGGTAAGGAACTGCGTTGGCAAGGTCCAGAATACGCCAAGGTATGACCAGAGGAAAAAAGCGCAGATGCAGAGAAGCAGCAGGCCCAGATAAGGGTTGGGCGCAAGTGCGCTTGCTGCCAGGAAGAGGCCGCCGAACAGGCCGGAGATAGCCGTGTGAATCTTGCGTTCACCCGTGCGGTCGGAACTGCGCGAAATGAAGACGAGCCCGAATGCTGCGAAAATGAACGGTATGGCCGAGACAAAGCCGGACTGCAGGGTCGTCAGACCGAAGGTCTTCACGATCTGCGGCAGCCACATGATCACGCCATAAACTGCGATGCCATTGAACATGTAAACCAGCGTGAGAAGCCATACCCGGAAATCGCTGAAGATTTCGCGCAGGCTGTGACGCGTGTCGGGCTGGGTGTTCTTTCCGTCTTCGGCAAGCTGTTCAAGGAGCCAGGCACGCTCGTCCGCCGCCAGCCATTTGCTGTCCTTTTGCGGTGAATCGACGAGATAGAAGAAGGTGATAACACCGAGAACGATGGCAGGAAGTCCTTCAAGAATGAACATTGCCTGCCAGCCATGCAAGCCAAACAGACCTTCGCCTGCATCGATCAACCAGCCGGAAATCGGAGCTCCGATGACAATCGACAACACGGTTGCGGCCATGAAGAGGGCCGTCGCGCGGCCACGTTCTTTGGCAGGAAACCAGTAGGTCAGATAGAGGAGGACGCCCGGCGCAAAACCCGCTTCGGCAACGCCGAGCAGAAAGCGAAGGATGTAAAAGGACGTAGGTCCCTGCACGAAGGCCATCGCACAGGAGACGATGCCCCAGGTGACCATGATACGGGCGATCCAGATCCGCGGGCCGACTTTGTGCAGGATCATGTTGCTCGGGATTTCAAAAGCCAGATAGCCGATGAAGAAAATTCCCGCACCAAGACCGAACATGTAAGGGGTCAGGCCGATGTCATCATTCATGTGCAGCGCGGCGAAGCCGATATTCACGCGATCCAGATAGTTCACGATGAAGCAGATGAAGCAGAACAGGACGATGCGCATGTTGAGTTTGCGGATCGTTCGGTCGCGTAGACTTGTATTCAAATGAGCGCCGTCAGCACGGATAGCATCCGCCATGACATTCCTCCCTAAGCTTGATGCCGCCCTCCGCGACACCTTTCGTCGGGCACCTATAGACCGGAAAGGAAGTACGCACAAGTGGCATACATTAACTAGAACCCTAGTTGACAATCTGGCTGTTCTGGTCATTCTTGCCGCCGACTGAAACAGGACGCCATTTGTGGCGGGAGGATTAAAGTGCAGCAATCTCAATCGGCAATCGCCAGCTCGGGTTATTTCGTTGACCGGACCGTTCTTGTCACTGGAGGCGCTTCGGGAATCGGACGTGCCGTTACCGACAAGCTGGTGGGGCTTGGTGCGAAAGTTGCGGTGTGGGACATCAATGCCGAGCGACTCGCTGAATGTCAGGCCGTTCATGGCGATCGCGTGTTGACCGCAACGGTCAATGTTGCCGAACAGTCGTCGGTTGAAGCGGCCATGGAAGCTCTTGTGCAGTCGTTTGGCGGCATTGATCATCTTTTGAACAATGCCGGTATCATCGGACAGCGCATGACTGTTGAAGATATGAACGAGCCGGAACTTGATCGTGTTCTGAGCGTCAATCTGAAGAGCGCTTTTTATGTTTCCAGCGCGTTCATCCGCGCTCCTTCCAGTCGTGATGACCGCTCCGTTGTCAATTTGTCTTCGATTGCGGCCCGCACCGGCGGCATGGTCGGCAACATCGTCTACGCAACGACCAAAGGCGCAATCGCATCTTTCACGGTCGCACTTGCCAAGGAACTTGCACCGAAAGCGCGTGTTAATGCGCTGGCTCCCGGCGTCATCAACACGGAAATTCAGCAGGATGTTTTTGCTGATCCGGCCAATATCGAAGCAATGGCCAATATGATCCCGCTGAAGCGGCTTGGCACTGCGGTTGAAGTTGCTGATGCAGCTGTTTGGCTCCTCTCCGGAGAGGCGTCCTATATTACCGGTGTCGTTGTGGATGTTTCTGGCGGTCGCTGAACAGGGAGAGCATGATGAAAAATACAGCTGAAAAACTGAGAGCTGGCATTGAGTCCGGTCGGTTGCTTCAAACGCCCGGCGCAGCCGATGCATTGACGGCACGACTGGTCGAAATGGCGCAATTTCCGGCCATTTACATGACCGGTTTCGGAGCGACGGCCTCGCGGTTGGGTTTGCCGGATATTGGTCTGCTGTCGCAAACAGAGATGACGACACACGCGCGCGACATGGTTCGCGCGGTCGATATTCCGGTCATCGCGGACGCTGATACCGGTTATGGCGGTCCCGCCAATATCTGGCGCACGGTCGAGGAGTATATCCAGGCTGGCGTTGCCGCCATTCATCTTGAAGACCAGCAATTGCCGAAGCGATGCGGGCAACGTTCGGGCGTACGGGTTATTCCTGCAGAGGAAAACATTCGCCGTCTGCGCTGTGCCGTGGAAGCACGTGGCCAGCACCCGATGCTGTTGATTGCGCGGACGGATGCGATCCAGAGCGAAGGCATTGATGAAGCCATTCGTCGCGCTAAGCTCTATCAGGATGCGGGTGCCGACCTGGTTTTTGTCGATGGGATCAAGAAGATCGCCGACGTCGAGGCGGTGTCTAAGGGCGTACAGGGTCCGAAAGTCGTCAGCATCGTTGACGGCAATGAGACCACCGCGCTGAAGGCAAAGGACTTGGAAGAGCTTGGCTTCAACATCGCTTTCTATGCGCTTTCTGCCCTTTTCTCAGCGGTTAAAGCCGTTCGGGACACTCTTGATGTGCTGAAGGCGGAAGGCACTCCGCTTAGCCGCGCAGATGCCATGGTGACATATGCTGAGTTCAGCGCCGTAACTGGACTCGCCGGCTATGATGTGCTGGACGACCGCTACGGTTGGCCTGAACACAAATAATTGGCTCACCGAATACCCATAAGAACGCCGGTCGCGCCAGTCGCGATCGGCGTTAAAAGGACGTGCTCGAAAAGAATATGACGACTGGCGGATTAAAAGGCGGGACCGGGTGTTGATGCTATAATGCAGCAGACATGGGAGGTCGTCATGATCCGCGCACTCTCGATTTCAATACTACTCTTTGTTTCGCCAGCGTCGTCGTTGGCCGATAGTCTGGAAGCCGTCAACGGACATTATACGATCCAGCGCTCATCAATGATCGGCTTTCGTGTTGGTCAGGTTGGCGGCGGCGGTCTGGCGGGTTCGTTTGCTGAATTTGCGGGCGATTTTAATCTCAACGCTCAAAATCTGGCAAAGTCGTCCGTGTCCTTTACGCTGAAGCCAGCGAGCGTCGACGCAAGACAGAGGCGCATCAGCGACTTTCTCAAATCGTCAGCCGTCTTTGATATTGAGCACTATCCGGTTCTCGCATTTCGCTCGACAAAGATCACCCAGACGGGACCACTGAATGCCCGGATCGACGGCGTTCTGACTGCCCGCGGCAAGACACATGGTGAAACATTCTTCGCGTCCATGGTTGGTCATGACGAGAAAACTGTTACGTTTCATGTGACCGGCGAGGTTTTGCGTTCGCCCTATGGCATGGATGTCGGCACGCCGATCTATTCCAATGTTGTCGATTTCGACATGGAGCTACTGGGCGAAAAATAATGTTAGATGATCGGGATTAAATTCATTCCTACGGTGTTCTTCAAGACGGAGACTAAGACCAACCCGTAGAGGAGGACTATCATGATTAAAGTGACAGCATTTTTGGCGACAGCCGCCCTCGTCGTTAGCATGCCACTGGCCGCACATAGTGAAGATTATGCGTCTGGCGCCGTCAAGACGATGAAAACGGCGAAGGGTGAAGTTCTGACCGACGCAAAGGGCATGACCCTCTATGTATTCGACAAGGACAGCAAGGGAACATCCAACTGTTACGATGACTGCGCGAAGAAGTGGCCGCCTCTGACGGCTTCCAAGGGTGCAAAAATGGATTCTGAGTTCACTCTCGTCACACGCAAAGATGGCACGAAACAGTGGGCACATGAAGAACAGCCGCTATATCTCTGGCAAGGCGATAAAAAACCCGGTGACGTGTCAGGCGACGGGGTTGGCGGTGTCTGGCATATAGCCAAGGATTGAGTGCAGGACCGGTTCGAGAATGTCGCGCTTTTTGGAAGAAATGGAGGAATGTGTTCCCGCGCTCAGGCGTTACGCCCGAGCGCTGACACATGACATCGATCGGGCGGACGATCTCGTGCAGGATTGTCTGGAGCGCGCAATTCGCAAAAGCAGTTTATGGAAACCATCTGGTCCATTGCGTGCCTGGCTTTTCCGCATCCTCGTTAACCTGTGGCGCAATGAGTTGCGCCACAGACGCCGGGCTCCGGACAGTGCGCCACTGTCGAGCGTTATGGTTGAACCACAGGTGCCAAGCGCATCGCCGTCCAGACTTGCTTTCGCCGAGACGGCGCGGGCAATACAAACATTGCCTTCGGAGCAACGCGAAGCGCTTCTGCTGGTCGCAGTTGAAGGTATGAGCTACACAGAGGCGGCTTCCGTGCTTGAGGTTCCACTTGGTACATTGATGTCACGTCTGGGACGAGCTCGCGCAACATTGCGCAGTCTTACAGAGGAGAACGGTTCGCATTTGAGGGCCTTGAAATGAAAAACAGGTTGATCAGTGACGCTGAATTGCAAGCCTATGTGGATGGGCTGCTTCCTGTTGAGCGTCGTCAGGTGATCGAGGCAGAACTGTCAGCCAATCCTCAACTGGCCTCAGAGATTGGTGTCTGGCAGCGACAAAATGAAACTTTGCAGGCACTCTATTCGCATGTCGCGCAGGAGCCTGTACCAGCACGGTTGAACCCGGGGGCCATCAGAGACGAAATTCGATCCACGCGGCAGGGTTCCTGGCGCATGGCAGCTGCTGCTGTAGTGTTGGTCGCTGTAGGGGCAGGGGCTGGATGGTTTGGTCGTGATGCTCTCGAGGCCACGCCACCATCATCAATGCCGCTCGTAAGCGAAGCGATGGCCGCCCATAGTCTTTATACAAGTGAAATTGTGCATCCGGTTGAGGTGAAAGCAGAGCAGGAGCAACATCTGTCTGCCTGGCTTTCCAAGCGACTGGAGCGGACCCTCGTCATACCTGACCTGCGGACAGAAGGGCTCTCTTTGGTTGGCGGTCGTCTTTTGCCAGCCAATGGTGGGCCAGCGGCCCAATTGATGTATGAGGACACGAGCGGCAAACGCGTGACGCTTTTTATTGTTCCTTCTGACGATAACAAGGAAACATCATTGCGTTATCTGACACGGGGTAATCTGGAGGCGCTCATCTGGAGCGATAATGCGCTCAATTGCGCGCTTGTCGGTGACTTGCCGCGCCCGCGTCTTCAGCAAATTGCCATGAGCGCCTACAAGCAGTTCGAATAGGGTGGAGGTTGGTTTCGGGAGGGTGTCATGTGGCGTAACACACGAGCCGCTTACAGCTGCCTCACACAAATCCTGCACTGGTCGATTGCTCTGTTGATCGTCGTGCAGATTGGTCTCGGATTTCTCACTCAGGAAACAGCGAATAAACCGGCGCTCCAGTTTTCGCTTTACCAATGGCATAAATCGGTTGGCTTTTTGATCCTTGCACTCGCTCTGGTCCGATTGTTCTGGTTCGTTGTAAACACCCGACCCTTGTCGAGTGCCGGGGTCAGTCCATTGGAATGGCGTCTTGCACGCATTGTTCACAAGCTACTGCTGGCATTGACAATCGCGGTACCAGTTACCGGCTGGGCAATTGTGTCGACTTCGCCGCTTGGCATTCCAAGCTATGTCTTTGACCTCTTTGTCATGCCGAATATGCCGCTACCGGTTTCAGATGCCGATGAAGCATTCTGGTCGTGGCTACATGCAATATTTGTGTATGGCACTATGGGACTGGTTGCGTTGCATGCAGGGGCAGCGTTGCATCACCATTTCTTCCGGCAAGATGACACTCTGCGGAGAATGATCACATGTCGGCACGACTTGAAGAAGGTTGATTGAACGCAGTTCGTAGCAGCGGAAAGACAACGGACAATCCTCCAAAACGAAAACAGGTGCCCGGCTTTTAGCGGGGCACCTGTTTGGTGTCTTTTGGTACAACGTTTTGATTGCTGTTTGTTATGCCTTGCCGAGACGCTTGCGCAGTTCAGTATTTTCCGAACGAAGCTTCGCAGCCAGTTCCTTGCGCAGCTTGATGTTTTCGGCTTCCAGTGCCACAAGCGCCTTCAGATCGTCGCTCGTCGAAGATGCCTTTGCGGCAGCTGCCGGTGCTGCGGTCTTTCCAGCAGCGTTCTTCCAGTTGTAATAGGTCTGTTCGCTGACTTCAGCCTGCTGCAGTGCAGCCTTCAATGTGGTCTTGCCGCCCTTGGTGGCCTTCTCGACAGATGCAAGAATGGAAGCACGTTCTGCAGGCGTATATCGCTTTACCTGACGACCAGCCGGAGCAGCAACAGCTGCTGCGGCAGCTTTGACGGTCTTGGGCGCAGCCTTTGCAGCTTTAGGAGCCTTGGCTGCTTTTGCAGCTGGCTTTGCGACAGCAGCTTTTGGCTCAGCCTTCTTGCGCGGTGCGCGGGTTTTCGGCTTGGCGCTTGCTGGCTCAGCTGCAGCGGTCTGGTTTGCTTCTACAATGGTTTCATCAGCCATGTTCAGGTTCTCCTGGATTGATACTCGGGTAAGCTTTCCGGTCGCCGAATATATGGGACAATGCTTAATGCAACTATAAGTGCCATTACTTTGACACTTTGTGAAGAGATGCCCTCAAATGAGCATGGTGAGCTGATCTATTATATGTCTCGATTGTTTGTTGAAAACCGAGGATGGAATCTATAGGTAGAGCGTAGTACCTGTCGGGGCACCTCCATAGAAATTGATTGAGAAAGCTATTTTCGGATGAAGAATCCAATCCGCAATGTTGTCGTTGAATATAAGAACCGACGTGCACGTAAGGGCGGCAATTCGCTTTGGGGCAATCTCGATCTGAAATCGATTGCACGTGCAGTGGAAGAGGACACCAAGGCACCGGCACCTGTCGAACCAACACAGCCCGCGATTTCCGCAACCAGCAGTGAGCCTGTAACGACAACCCACGAGCCATCGCTTCAGGTGGAAGCCGTTGTTGAGCCGAAGATCGTTGTTGCAGACGCAACGGAAATCATCCTAGCTGAAGCAGAAGTCGCTCCGCAGGAAACCCAAAATCCCGTCGCTGCCAAAGCGGCGACTTCTCCTGTCCGCACAAGGAAAAAGCTCAACACTCCCCGTCGTTTAAAGTCACTTGCTGACAAGCCGGTGAAGGTCAAGTCAGCGCCCAAGGCCACAGCTGACATTCTGGATGAACTGGCTGCGCTAGAAGCAGAGAATGTCGCGCTAAAGCGGCAGCTAGCCGAGAAGCTGAGCATAGAGAATAAACGTATGCGGAAAATGCTTCTCCGCATAGAGACCCAGATTAAGCTTTAACAAAAAGCTCGTCTCGCTATGCGGCTATCTGGTGGCCGCTGCCGCCTGGGATACGTTCTCAAGTCGGTCAGCTTTCCTCAAGACGCCAGCCGTCGTTGCCATAAAGGCGATGATGAGACCATAGACCAATAATGTTGTTTGCAGGCCGAGATACGGCATCATGATCCCTGCGAGAACGACTGGCACGCCAAAGGCAAGATAGCTGATCGTGAAGATCGAGGCGAAGACCTCTCCGCGTTCACTGGCGGGCGTTAGAGGAACTATGCTTCGCAAGCTCGCATAAAAGCAGGTTCCAAATCCTGTTCCAGCAATAAAAAGCGCGGCCAGATAGATTGCGATATTGGATGAAAGAATGCCAACGAGCGTAAATATAGTTCCGATGGCGAGACTGGTCGAGCCATAGAGCATGATGTGCCGGGGAGCGAACTTGCGCGCGACATAGCTTGCAATTGCTCCGCCAAGGGACAGCAGCGTGATGACGCTTGCCTGAGCAAAGTAATCATGAAAGTCAAATACGCGCGCCATGATAAGATGGCCAAGCGCGAGGTAAAATCCGCCTGTGGCCCAAGTGGCAACAATCGCCGGTGCGCACTTCCAGAAAATGCTTCTCACATTCGTTGGTAGTCCCAGCCGGGGCTGTAACGAGGTGAGAAAGCCGCGGTGACGCGGTGAACTTTCAGGCAAGATCCATATGATGGCCGCGAGTGTCAGGCTGATAGCAATGAGGCCGCCAAAAACATAGGTTCTTGGCTGATCAAAAACGTCCATGATGATGCCCGCGATCGGCGCGCCAGCTGCCAACCCAAGAAGCGGAACGACCGAGTTGCAGACAGCGGCGATACCCGGAAATCTGCGGGGTTCAAAGTCCACAACAGTCGCCGAGGAAGCGGTGATCAGTAACCCGCAGGCAATGCCTTGAACACATCGCGCGATCATCAATCCTGTGAGGCTAGCCGCTGTCATGAAGTCAAATGCGGATATCGCGAGTAGCAAGAAACCGAGGGAGAGAACGGGACGGCGTCCGATATAATCGGAACTTGCACCGGCGATCAGTAGCGTGGCGAGCAAAGCGCCGGCATAGATGGCAAAAATGCCCGTCAATGCTGCTGCGGAAAAGCCAATCTCCTGCTGTAACGCCGGATAAAAGGGAGAGGGCAGGCTTGCGCTGGCCATCATGACAAACTGGCTGAGCAAAGCAATTGTGAAACCGGGTCGGCTACCGCCTGCTGCTTTGATCTGATCATTCGACATGGTGCACCTGCTGCAATCGCCACGATACAATTGCGAAATGGTTCGATATTATTCGAACCATTTCCTACTATGAAACCGGCGACGGTTCAACTATATTCGAACCATGACGAATGAAATTCTATCTCACCCGGTTGATCTGGCTCATCCGAACTGCGAAGAAATCACGCTAACGCAGGTGCTTTTTGCGCTGAGCGATCCGTCGCGTCTAGAAATTGTGCGGCAATTGGATGACGGTCCGCTGGAGATGGCGCGGTGTCATTTAAGCGATCCGAATGTACCGAAATCGACACGTTCGCATCTGATGAAAGTGCTGCGTGAAAGTGGAGTCGTCTGGAACAAGCCGAATGGTCGCGGACGCTTGTTGTCACTGCGGCGCGAAGAGCTCGATCAACGTTTCCCGGGCCTTCTCGATGCGGTTCTCAACGTAGCAAAGGGCTAAGCTGCTTAAGGCCGCCTCATTCAGCGACGTCCTTTTTTAAGAGCAGTCCTTCGAGAAAAGTACGAAAAGCCTGCGCGGCTTTTTCCGAGGTAACTTCGGGATCGTCTGCATTGGCAATCCATTGTGCAGCGCTGCTGCTGGCTGCATTAATGAGGCGCGCGCCAGCTTCCGGATCGATGTCAACAATCATGCCAGCCTTTTGCAGGTCGGCGAGGCTGCGCGCCACCGTTGCAATGCAGCCATTGGCATTTGGCCAGCCTGATGGATCTCCAAGCACCGCGGGCCCATCTCTAAACATAATGCGCTGGATTTCTGGCTCGAGAGCCATCTGAACATAAGCAACATTCTCGTCAACGAAGCCCTGCCAGGGCGTGTCAGCCCGGGAAGAAATGGCGCAAAGCCTGTCCGTCATTTCTGCATCGATCTGATTGACCACCGCCTGCAACAGGCCCTTCTTGTCGCCGAAGTGATGGTAAAGCGCACCTCGCGTCAGACCTGCTGCGCCCGTGAAGTCATCCATTGAAGCATCCGCATAGCCGACCGTTCCGAATGCCTGGCGCCCTGCCGCGAGTAGTTTTGCCCGGGTTTCGGCGATCATCTCGCTACGGGGTTTGCGCATATCGTTCTCCAATTTCTACATACGTTACGTATATTAGTTGACATACGTCGCGTATCAACTAATTATTTGACATACGCTACGTATGTAAGTGGTAAATCCTTACCATCAAGGAACACGTCTATGTCCAATCCATATAGAGAGATTTTCCGTGCGCCGGGCGCACTGGGCTTTTCAACGGCAGCAGGCTTCGCGCGGCTTCCAATGGCAATGGCTCCAATTGGAATCGTCGCCATGTTGTCTCTAACGCATGGCGAATATTGGCTGGGAGGTGCAGTTTCAGCTACGTTCGCCCTGACCAACGCGTTTTTATCGCCGCAGATATCGCGGGCGGTCGACAAATACGGTCAACGGGCTGTTGTCGGGCCGGTTACGGCCATTTCGGTGATTGCATTTGCAGTGCTTATTCTGGCCGCCAATCAGAAATGGGCGAGCTGGACCTTGTTCGTTGCGGCGTTTCTGGCGGGCACGATGCCGAGTATACCTGCAATGGTCCGGGCGCGTTGGACGGAAATATTTCGCAACCGACCAGAGTTGAACACTGCTTTCGCGTTTGAATCAGCTGCCGACGAACTGGTCTATATTGCGGGTGCTTCGCTCTCTGTTGGCTTGGCCGTGGCCTTGTTCCCAGAAGCAGGAATGCTGATCAGTACAGTGTTTCTGGCAATTGGCACGGTTGCGTTTCTGGCACAGCGTACAACTGAACCCAGAGTCCGTGCTCCTGATCAAACCGGTCCCCAGCGCTCCGCTATCCGGCTCCGTTCGGTTCAGATTATTACACTTGCCCTTGTGTTTGTCGGCTCAACCTTTGCGACTGCGGAAGTCAGTGCTGTGGCAATCACCAGAGAGCTTGGTCAGCCCAATATGGCAAGTCTGGTCATTGGTGTTTACGCTATCGGGTCTTTTGCGGTCGGTCTTACTCTCGGTGCGCTTAAGCCAAGAATTCAATTGCCGTTGCAACTTCTGATCGCGGTTAGTGTGCTTGCAATTACGGCCTTACCGCTTTTGTTTGCCAGTTCGTCGGTTGTTTTGCTTGCCTTGGCTGTCTTCGTCAGTGGCGTTGCTATCTCGCCCACCTTCATCACCGCCTTTGGTCTCATTGAGCGTCGGGTGCCGGAAGCCATGTTAACTGAGGGAATCACATGGGTTATGACGGGCATCGGTATCGGGATGGCGCTCGGCGCCTTCATCGCAGGTTGGGTGGTTGATAATTTCGGGGCAGCGAACGGCTTCTGGGTGTCAATTGTAGCCACTGTAACGACCGTTCTGATCGTCGGCTTCGGACAGCGTGCTTTGTCAGGAGAGCGGACAACATCGGATGCCGATGTCAATTGTGTGGCTCAACCTGCCGAATAATGCGGTTTTGCGCTTGAGGATAGCCCCTGACGGAAAAGCTGTCGGGGGCTACTCGTGTCAGGTCACGCGGCCTCTTTCAGCAAGGAAGTCGAGAAGTGCCCGGACCCTTGATGGCAATGGACCGCCTTGACCGATGTAAACGGCATGGAACGCCTCACGGTCATGCGGATTTAAATGTTCCAGGACAGGCATAAGCCGTCCCGTAGCGATATCGTCGCGAACTGTGAATTCAGTCAGGCGTGCAAGTCCCGTTCCGCTCAGAGTCAGGCGTCGTACGGCTTCGCCATCGCTGGCCTGAACGCGTCCGACCGTTGGAACGACGATGTGCTCGCCGTTTTGGACCATCGGCCAACCATCTGTTGTTCGTATATATCCAAGACCGATGCAACTATGAGAAGCGAGTTCTTCGAGCGTTTGCGGTGTGCCGAAGCGGTCGAGATAAGCGGGTGCACCAACCACAATCATCGACGTCTCTCCAAGCTTGCGTGCGACGAGGCTTGAACTCTTCAACGGTCCTGCTCGCACCGCCACATCTATCCGCTCAGTTAGCAGATCGACGACAGTGTCGCTGAGTGTCAGATCAAGAGTGACATCCGGATATAGTTCCAGAAATGCAGGCAGTATCGGCGCAAGAACATGCGTTGCGTAAGATGGGCTGGTGCTGAAGCGGATGCGACCGACAGGTCTTTCGCCTACACCTGCAACGCGTTCGGCGTCTTCAATATCGACAAGAATCCGGGTTGCGCGCTCATAAAAAGCACATCCCTCGGGCGTCAGCTGAAGCGCGCGCGTGGAACGATTTATCAGGCGTGCACCAAGCCGCGTTTCTAAACGGGCGACCAGCTTGCTGACAGCTGAGGGCGTCATCCGGCAAGCTCTGGCTGCCGCTGAAAAGCCACCTTGTTCCACAACGCTGACAAAGACTTCCATCTCGCCAGAGCGGTTGATCTCTGATCTCGCCATTGGTCTTCTAATTCACAAATGATTTGAATTGTCCTATTCTATATCACAGGACGAGAGAGGTCTATGTTCATTCATCAATTGTTGCGGGGATCATGTTGCCCCACCGTTTTGAAAGGCAAAATCTCATGGAATACCGTTATCTGGGACGCTCTGGCCTCAAAGTGTCGCCCCTGAGCTTTGGCGCGGGAACGTTTGGTGGGACAGGCCCATTGTTCGGTGCATGGGGAAACACCGATGTGAAAGAGGCGCGCCGCCTCATCGACATATGTCTGGAGGCTGGTGTCAATCTGTTTGATACAGCCGATGTCTATTCGAACGGCGCTTCGGAAGAAGTTCTGGGCGCAGCAATCAGTGGACGGCGCGATAGCGTCATTATCTCAACCAAAATGAGCCTGCCGATTGGAGAGGGCCCCAATGATGCCGGGTCATCGCGATTTCGCCTGATACGTTCTGTAGAACAGGCGCTGAAGCGGCTCGATACCGACTACATCGATCTTCTGCAACTGCATGCCTTTGATGCGCATACGCCAGTGGAAGAAGTTTTGTCCACGCTTGATGTGCTCGTGCGGACAGGCAAAGTTCGCTATGTCGGCGTGTCGAATTTTTCCGGCTGGCAGATCATGAAGGCACTCGCTGTTGCAGATCGTTATGGCTGGCCGCGCTATATTGCCAATCAAGTCTATTATTCGCTCATTGGCCGGGATTATGAATGGGATCTGATGCCGCTTGGAGCCGACCAGGGACTGGGCGCGTTGGTCTGGAGCCCACTTGGATGGGGCCGATTAACCGGGAAAATCAAACGCGGCGAGGCCTTGCCTGAAGGTAGTCGCCTGCATGAGACCGCGAGCTATGGCCCGCCGGTGGAAACGGAACATCTTTTCAATGTTATCGATGCATTAGAGGTGGTCGCGGGAGAAACCGGCAAAACAGTGCCGCAAGTGGCGCTGAACTGGCTCCTGTCAAGACCGACAGTGGCATCGGTGATCGTGGGGGCCCGTAATGAAGAGCAATTGCGCCAGAATCTTGGGGCCGTGGGCTGGTCATTGTCTCCCCAGCAAATTGCAAAACTCGATGCAGCCAGTGCAGTTACGGCGCCATATCCACATTTTCCCTATCAACGTCAGGCAGGTTTTGCTCAAATCAATCCGCCTCTTATTGCGGGATGAGACACGGCTATTCGCTCCTTAGCGATCAGGCAGAACGTCACCTTGAACGGGAGTGCCGCTTGAGGTGACGAAACGGAAGGACCATGCTATAGGGATATCAACGGGCTGGGGAAAATCGTTGAAACGCCAATGACGGGGAGGGTTATGGCGGACGAAAAGCGAAAAACGGTCCGGCAGCGCCTTGCCACGATCATTATTGCTGGCGTCGGGAGCGCTTTGGCAAGTGCCATTTCCTATGCGACCGCCATCTATCATGCTGCCAATCCGGTGCCGTTGCAGGTCGTCACGGAAGGTGGAAAGATAGATACCGGGCGGTGGAACATCACAGTGTTCGATGCGCGGTTGAGCAATACGTCTCCAACAGGCCTTCAGCCGGTTGAACCCAAAAAGTTCCTTCTGATCGCTTTCGAAGCGGATAACCGCTCGGCGGAATCAGCATTCGTTCCAATGAAGTTGATCACACTTGATCCGCCGATAGCGGGGCTGGTTGATCCGACGATCTATCTCGCCAGAGACAAATTTGTAGCCGGCGCGATCCATCCGGGATTGCCGGAAAAACTGACCCTTGCCTGGGAAGTTCCTGCCAATGTCACGTTGCCGGATAAGATAAGGTTATTAGTTGGAAGCCAGATTTATAAAAAGCGCGACAATCTCTTTGGCGCATCCAACTGGCTGGACCGCGACCCGGTTGCTGCTGTCGAACTGAAAATAGCCGAATCCGCACCAGGAGACAGCGGATGAGACGCACGCTACTAACCTTCGTCGCAGTGGTTGCTACGATTGCGACCTTATACGCCATGCAGCATTCCACGCCTTATTACAGCGACATTGTTTCGATGGTCAAAGTACGCGGTGAAGCTGGAAAGCCGGTCTCAACTGCGAAATTCACCATGGGTGTCGCGGAGGCCTATATGGCGGATCAACTGGTCACATCCAGTTTCGGAAATGATCGCAACTATACGACGTCAGGTAAATGGCTGGTTCTGGAAGCCGCGGCAAGAGCGAACAAAGAGAGCATCAACCTGATGTCGGCTCTGTGGCAGGGACCAAGTGGCGCGCAATATGCATTGAGCCAACGTATCACCAATGCATGGGGCGTGCTCGGTTCGGAAAGGCTGGAACCGGGCATTCCAAGACCGGTCCTTCTCATATTTGAGTTGCCGGAACATGAGATCAAGGGCGGTTTTCTTCTCGTGGCTGAAAGCCTGATAACGCCGCTCGGGCAACAGGCAGAGATCCGCGTTGGTTTTCCCGATGAAAGCCATACGCAACACGCGATCCTGATCAAGCGCGGCGGTCGCATTCAACCATGGGCGTTGGAGGCGCGATGACAGTCGAACAAACTCTGAGCGAAAAACGATATTTCCGGATCAGTATCGTTCTACTCGTGCTATTCATCCCGCTTGCGGTTTTGGTCCACTCGCGCGGCGGCTTTATTGAATGGGCGCAGGAAAAACTGCGCCAGCCGACAATAGCTGAGAGAGGCGAAATGCCGGGCTATGCGGGCGCAAACTGGAAGCTTGTTGCGCTGACATCATTTCCCGGCGAGTTACCGCAGACCATTATGCTGGTCGCAGAAATGGAACTTGAAATCGACGATCCTGAGCGATTCAAACAGGCTATGCCGTGTATTATTGCCGTGACTGACAGCCAGAAACGCAGCTGGAGCCCAACTTTCCTGACAGATCAAATTCTGAAAAAGACGAAGCCGGATGCAGCTGAAAAACAGCACTGTCTCAATCTCATTCAAAGCGCTGAGAAAGGAACCGTAGAGATTGCTGAAACATTTCTTGTCCCCGCTGGCGCAAAGGATTTCGCAGTATCGGTTGCTATGCGGGGCGAACCGCATCAGAGCCTGCTTTTGAAGTAGCACCAGCAACTGCATATTCAAGCACGGCTGCCAGAAGTGCAACCCGCACGGCATCAAGCACAATACCACCGTCAAGCTCTGATGGGCTTCCTATCAGGATGACCAGTATATCGGAGATGCGTTGCCATGTTCCAATATCATAAGGGCCGATAGTATGCGTGATGGCATACCAGATCCAGGCGCCGCCCCAGCTGATTGCTTTATAAAACACGATGAAACTCAACAGCGTTCCAAGTCCGGCCCCGAACACAAGCCGCAGACACGTCCATACTGGTCGATACCGCGAACGATAGCCGCCCAGATAATGAGCAGCAAAGTCCATTAGCCAAACCCGTAACGTGGTCACGCGTGAGGGGAGAGGAGGGACTGATGCCCGCTTTGCGGACAGGTCATAGCCATAGATAATGGATGCCATCACCAACCAGACAAGCGGCAGCAGTGCATAAAAGAACAGGTTTTTTGCCTGCTCGATGAAACTTGGTTGGCGAAACTCAACAGGGACAGACTCTGGAGCTGCGGCATAGGCCTGAATTGAGAACCAGGTCGCATGAGCTTCAAGATACTCGAGAAACGAAGCTGCTCCCAACCATGCGATAAAATCGTCTTTCCATTTATCGAGAGCATAAAGACCAATGAATATCCAGCTTGCATCTGCTGCCACGATCAACAAGCGGAGCCATGGCGATTGCGTCTTGTCCGCGCTTTTCTTCGCAATCCACCGTATGAACCAGCAGAGAACGATCGCCGCAATCAGACTTCGGGATCGCACGAGATCGAAAATCTGAATTTTCTCCCCGAAAGCTGCGCGATCAAAGGCCAGTCGCGAATACTCGCGAATTGTGTCACCCAGAAATCCCCAAGCGGCATAATAAGCAAAAAATGGCAGAATGGCTGCGGCTGCCACCATAAGCATGCGGTCGCTACGCTTATCGTCTTTTCGGGGACTCGCCCTTGGAGCCGAATTTTCACGCAAGGCGGTTAGCGCAGGCAAACCGGGTCGCAAAACTGCAAACATCGTGATGACGACAAGGAGCTTGACCAAAACAACCAGTGACAGAATGACCATGCCGCCCAGCGGAAACTTGAGACCGGTCGCAACCGCCGCGCCCATCAGCAAGTCACGTGCTATGTATCCAATTGCGCCAACCAGAAGCAGCTGAGGCCAAAACCTAGCTAGAAGTCGACCAGTCTGCGATAGCAGGCCATCAATATCTTTAAAAATTGCCATTCGCGCAGTTTAACGGCGCGATCTACACCATTCAACCATAAATATATACTTCTCGCTTGCGGTGCTGCCAACGTCAAGCTCGCGGTCTCCGTACAGACCGGCTATCGACAGGATTGCCCGCTATTTTAGCTGCTTCCTGTTCGCTTTGTCAGCTCTGCGATCACGTTTGAATTGCTATTCTGCTTTGCAACGAATGTAAGGCGGGTATCGGGCCAACGGTAAATCCAGGTAAAGAATGGGGCAAGGCGATCGCGTATTTCGAGCGCTTTCTCGCCCATATGAATTATCGCGCGAGACGGCAGGAAATCATTGTGCGGGCTGATCCCAGAGACGAGTTGAAACCTGAACCATGGCAACGGGTTCTCCTGCTACAAGGACCTGTCGGCCCATTCTTTTATCGACTTCGGAAAAGACTGAAACAGCTGAGCTTTCACTGCTTTCAGGTTCTGTTCAACCCGGGAGACCGGCTGTTCGCAGGGCTTGCCAACGGCACTTTGATCTATCGCGGCAACATGGATGGTCTTCAAGATTGGCTTTGTGTGCAGATCAAGAAAAAGGCAATCACGCATATGGTTCTCTTCGGATCAGAACGCCCGGTTCATGTCGTTGCACGCCGGGTGGCTGATGAGCTGGGACTGGCTGTGATTTCACTTGAAGAGGGATATATACGCCCTGGCGCGATCACGCTGGAGTTTGGAGCAAACAACGCAATGTCTCCAATTGCCAGGCAGTTACCACCACGCAACATTCAGATCGAGACTGAAGAATCCTATAGGGCTGATCGACGGAATTTCCCAGCAATGTGTGCCTATGGGGGCCTCTATTACGGGGCCATTGCAGTTTTTGCGAGAGGCAGACAGCGACAACTTCTGCACCGCAATATCGATGGCTTTCGGGAAACTGTATGTTGGATCAGAAATCTACACCGATGGTTTTGGAGACAGTCCAAGAATAGGGCCATCATCGAGCATCTTCTGGAACATCATGTTGGTCAGTATTTTGTTGTGGCGCTACAGGTCGCGCAGGATACCCAGCTGAAGCAATCTGCCATAGGCTGGAACAACACGCGTTTGATAACCGAAGTGCTCGATAGCTTTGCGGTATCTGCCCCAGAAACTCTTCGTTTGGTTTTCAAGATACATCCGCTTGAACGCGGACGCGACAATGATCGTTGTCTCATAGATGAAACAGCCACCAAACTTGGCATCCGCAATCGCGTCGACCTCGTGGATGTGGGGTCAATTGGCCATCTGACGCGCCATTCGGCTGGCATGATCACCATCAACAGCACATCTGGCTTCTCCGCCATTCATCACGGAGTTCGACTTCTGGTTATTGGAGACGCGGTTTATGCCAATAGTGACCTTGCTACTTGTGCGTTCGGAAAACCGGATTTTGATGCATTTTGGAAGAGTGGAACAGTTGCTCATGCGCGCCTGCGAAAGCGTTACATCGCTTGGATAAGGAAACACTGCTTGCGACCCGGAGATTTTTTTACTGCGAACGGAATGGAAGCAAGTTGTAAGGCCGTCATTGATGCGATCCGTTCTCCGGCTGTTCGACGCGACGTTCTGAAGGACGCAGCTTAATGAAAAAGTTCGCACACCTTCTCGTAACAGCTATCACCATTCCCGGTCTTGTGGGCTGCACAGCAGTTCCCGGCAGCGGCCCCCTGACCGCAGCGGTTGGTACCAAAACAACCACAAAAGCCGAAAGTAAAAGCTATGTCGTCGTGCCACTCAATGCCGCTGCACTGTCCGTCCTAAGGAATTACTCATTCGGCGGCATTCCCGCGAGTTTCAAGGGTAAACTTGGCAACAGGCAAGCGATGACGATCGGTGCAGGTGACGGGCTTGCGGTGAATATCTGGGAGGCAGCTCCTGACGGTTTGTTTTCGACGGCAGAGAAAAAGAGCGCTACGCTGCAGCTGATTGTCGATGAGCGGGGTATGGTGTTCATCCCCTATATCGGGCAGGTGCGCGCTGCGGAGCAGAGCGCCGAAGCGTTACGTCGCACGATTGAAGTGGGACTGAAAGGCAAGGCGGTAGAGCCGCAGATTCAAGTCCTCGTGACCGAAAATCGAAGTAAAGTACTGATTGTCACGGGGGACGTGGCAAGTTCCGGGCCCTTTCCGGTACCGTTGCGCGGTCTAAAGCTATTGGATGCCGTTGCGCTTGCGGGCGGAACCAAAAAAGCGATTTTCGAAAGCATTGCGACGGTGACAAGGGGCGCAGCCAACGCGACCGTGCGGCTTGAAGATGCTGTCAACTATCCAGATGATAACATCTGGCTAGCTTCCGGCGACAATATAACCGTGACACACCAGCCACGCACTTTCTCAGCCTTTGGCGCGGTCAAGAATAGTCAGCTCGTTGCTTTCCCGGCCGAAAAGCTCGTTTTATCTGAAGCCTTGGCACAAGTGGGTGGTCTGAGTGACCGATCTGCCGATGCTGGTGGTGTCTTTATCTTCAGGTTCGAACCTTACGGACTTGTGCAACAAATGTCCGGTAGTCGGGCAGACCGATTGCCAATAGACGATACTCGACGTGTACCAGTTATATACAGGCTTAACTTCAACAAGCCTGAATCCTTCTTTCTTTCCCAGTCATTTCAGATGCGAGACAAGGACGTCATCTATGTCGCCAACCATCCCGCTGCCGAGTTGAGCAAGTTTCTGACGCTAATCGTTTCTCCGGTTCTCGGCGCTGCCCGAACGGCTGAGGTTCTTGGCGAATAAACGGTTTCAAGCAGGCCGACCAGACTAAGAGATAAATCAGCGCTTCCATTATCCGGTTTCGCACGGGAACGCTCCGACAAATGATGTGGGGGCATATGAAAGTACTAACGGTCTTCGGCACGCGGCCCGAAGCGATCAAGATGGCGCCTGTCGTGAGAGGTCTCTCCGATACTGAAGGATTCGAAGCGCGCTTGTGCGTAACGGCTCAGCACAGACAAATGCTGGACCAAGTGCTACAGCTTTTTGAGCTGACCCCGGATTATGATCTGGACATCATGAAACCCGGCCAAACACTCGGCGATATCACGAGCGCTATTCTTCTCGGTATGGACGCGGTGTTCGACGACTTTTCTCCTGATATCGTTCTGGTTCATGGCGATACTTCGACGACTTTCAGTGCCAGCCTTGCGGCCTATTTTCATCGGACGCCAATCGGGCATGTAGAGGCCGGTTTGCGTACTGGTAATCTCTACTCGCCGTGGCCGGAAGAAGCCAATCGCAAACTGACCGGCGCGCTAGCAGCGCTCCATTTTGCGCCGACTGAAAATGCGCGAACAAATCTGCTGCTGGAAGGCATTCCGGCACGAAACATCACCGTGGTGGGAAATACGGTGATCGATGCTCTGGTTCATACCGAGCAGCTTTTCACTCAGGACGCCCAGCTTGACAATACAATGCGTAAGCGCTTCAACTTTTTGCGCGCGAAGGCGCCGCTCGTGCTGATAACCGGGCATCGCCGTGAGAATTTAGGTTCTGGTTTTGAAAACATCTGCGAGGCGGTTTGCGATCTCGCCCGCCATTTCCCGGATGTTGATTTTGTCTATCCAGTGCATTTGAATCCCAGTGTCCGCGAACCTGTTGGGCGACTTCTGTGCGGAATTTCAAATATTTACCTGATCGAACCTCAGGACTACCTGCCTTTCGTCTGGTTAATGAAACGCTCCTACCTGATACTCACAGATTCTGGCGGTGTGCAGGAAGAAGCGCCGACATTCGGCAAGCCCGTTCTGGTGATGCGTGAAACCACCGAACGCCCCGAAGCTGTCGCAGCTGGCACTGCCAGATTGGTTGGAGCCGACCGAATCCGCATATTCGACGGCGTCCGAGAGCTGCTTCTTGATCCCGACGTCTACAATCAAATGGCAACAGCTCAGAACCCCTATGGCAATGGAACAGCCTCAATTGCCATCGTAAGAGCCCTACAAAATTTTTCGACTGGTCTTGGTCGCAAACATGCATCCGCACTGTATTCCTGACGGGACCACGTTCATGCAGCATTTTTTTGCCTACGAAACCTTATGCGTAATCGGCCTTGGTTACATCGGCCTCCCAACAGCCACGGTCTTCGCCCAACATGGCCTCAGCGTGCAGGGCGTCGATGTTAACGTGTCCGTTGTTGCGACCACTAACAGGGGTGAGGTGCATATCGTTGAACCTGGTCTTGAAGATTGCGTCAGGCAAGTGGTCTTGGGCGGTTATCTTCGTGCATCCACTATAGTTGGTCCCGCTGACGCCTTTTTGATTGCTGTGCCAACACCATTCGTCGGCTCGAACCACGAACCCGATTTGTCTTATATAGAGGCCGCGGCGCGCGCTATCGCACCTGTACTCACAACTGGAAACCTCGTGGTTCTGGAGTCAACCTCTCCCGTGGGTGCGACCCAAAAAATGGCGGAATGGCTTGCGGAGGCCCGTCCTGACTTAACCTTCCCGCAGGATGCGGGTGAGGCTTCTGATATCCGGATTGCCCATTGTCCTGAACGTGTACTACCCGGCAAGGTGCTGGATGAACTGGTACACAATGATCGCATTATCGGTGGGGTAACACCACGCTGCGCAGCGGCCGCAAGGGCGCTCTACAAGGTGTTTGTCACAGGCGAATGCATTGCCACAGATGTGCGCACAGCGGAAATGTGCAAGCTTGCGGAAAACGCATTTCGTGATGTGAACATCGCTTATGCGAACGAGCTTTCGCTAATCTGCGACCGAAGCGGTATCGATGTCTGGGAATTGATCCGTCTGGCGAACCGTCATCCCCGGGTCAATATTCTTCAGCCTGGCGCTGGAGTCGGCGGTCATTGCATTGCCGTCGATCCCTGGTTCATCGTGGCCGGAGCGCCGGATCTGGCGCATCTCGTGCGCGCGGCGCGCAATGTGAACAATTCAAAGCCTGATTGGACTTTGCAAAAACTTCGGGCAGCGGCTGCAAACTTTGAGCATCATAATGGAAGAAAGCCTGTGATTGCTGTCTGCGGACTTTCGTTCAAACCAGATATTGATGACCTGCGCGAAAGCCCCGCGCTGGAAATAGCTATTGCGCTCTATAAAGAATTTGGAGAGCAGCTGATAGTTGTTGAACCGAATATCGAAAAGCTCCCACCACGCCTGCCTAAAGCCCGACTGGTGGATATTCCCGTCGCAGTGGAAGAGGCTGATATATTGCTGGTTCTGGTCGCGCACCGATCATTCCAATTCCTTGCAGAACAATCCTTACGTGATGACCAGCAGATCATTGATGTGGTGGGGCTGCTCGCGAACCAGCGAACCGCTAAACCTCGCAAGGCGCGCCAGAATGCGGTTGAGGGTTGAGACACAAACATGACCCTTCAATCGCCAGACATATCTGAACAGACGAACAATGCCGGACTTGCGGAAGCCGCACTGTTGCCGGACCTACATGACCGCATCATGGAAGCCTATCTTGGCCAGCTTGGACAAGAGTTTGCCCAGTCCACACGTGAGCGCATTCATTGGATATGCGAACGCACCAAGGGGATACGCATCCTCGATGTTGGTTGCAGTCAGGGCATAACGTCGATCCTGCTTGGGCGAGAACGACGCTCCGTCATTGCGCTCGACATTTCCAAGCGATCAATTGATGAGGCACGTCAATTCATCGCGCGTGAACCCGCCCATGTACGACAAAGCGTCAGGTTCATTCATGGCGATTTCATAGGCACAGATTTCGGAGCCGAAACATTCGACACTGTCATCATGAGCGAAGTGCTGGAGCATTTGACGAAGCCGGATGAATTCGTCAGCGCTGCCGCCCGACTGCTCAATGAAAATGGAACGGTTATCGTTACCGTGCCCTTTGGTGTCAACGACTGGCCAGACCACAAACACACATTCTATCTGCTTGGACCCTGGCGATTGCTGTCTAAGCATTTTGACATCGAGGAGGTAAAATTCTTCGGCAAATGGATTGGCTTTGTCGGTCGGAGGCGCGGCGAGTCCCGCGAGCTCGATGGCGTACCGTCCGAGGCGTTGCTACTGGAAGTGGAGCGGGCCTTTCAAAGCGTTGAACGCGATTTGATTTCCAAATCAGGCGCATTGACGGACAAGGTTGATAAGCTGAAGGCTCGGCTTCAATCCATCGACGAGCAGAACGCCACACTGATAGACACCTTATCGCAGGCAGAAATAATCCAGTTGCTCGCGGAAGAGCGGGTTGTTGCGCTTAATGCCGAAATTGATGTTTACCGAGGCAAGGGTGCCGAGATCGCTGACAGTGTTGATCTGCTGGAAGGCAGCTTGCAGAGGGCAAAGCTGGAAAAGGCCGCGTCTGCTCAGGACTTCGCCCGTCTGTCAGCAGAGCACACCGCCCTCGAAACTCTGACCGAACGGTTCAAGCACGAGTCGGAACAGCTCGCTGAAACACTTGAGAGTGAACGACATGAGCGGCTTGTTGCTGAGAAGAAAATCATTCTGGCGGAAGCCCGTCTTGATGCCGTTGACATACTGCTCAAAGAAGCTGGTGAACGGCTTGCCACGCAGACGAACGAGACGACTATCGCAGCAGGACGATTAAAGCAGCTTCGTGCCGAACGAGACGATCAGGATCAGGAGATCGTGCGTCTTTCCGGTGAATTGCAGGATGCGCTCGCTGAAGTCAGTCGCGGTAAGACCGAACTAGAGCTGTTCGCAAAACTACAGGAAAGCGAGCGGTTCCAGCGTCGGGTGTTGGAAAGTCAAATCGGTGAGTTGCAGTTTGAACTTACCAACAAGGATGAGAAGATCGGATTGTTGACCTCCAGTCTGCAAGAAGCCGAGCACACTCTAGCGCGATTGCGTACGGATGCCGTGCAGCGAAAACTCGCCCACGATCAGACCCAAAAAGAACTGCAAGCTGAAAAGGAGCTGCACCAGGCGACATTCGGCAGGCTTGAAGCAGCGGAATTGGACGGCCGCAGTACCGGCATCCGCAACGAAGAATTGCAACGGCAGGTTCAACGCTCCAGTGCCCAAATCATGCTGCTGCAAACCAAGGTCGAAGCCGCCGAAAGAGGGCGCGTTCTGGCTGAAACGAAAGTTTTGCGAACCCGCAATATGATCTCGTTCCAGCTTGGTTATGCGCTCATTCAGGCAAGCAAATCCTGGCAAGGTCTAGCGCTCTTGCCGCAGCGTCTTCGAGATATATCGAAAGATGCCAAGCTACGGACCAAAGGCGATTTCAAACCTGCACGCTTGGTCCCTGCGAAACTGAAATTGCCTTCAATCACCTTTGAAAAGGCGGGTTACAGCGCACAGCAACTCAAGGCGCTCAAGATAGCCTGCATTATGGATGACTTCACCTATGCTTCCTATGAGAGCGAAGCCGTTCTCATGCAGCTTACTCCAGATGACTGGCGGGATCAGCTTGAGGCTTTTGCTCCGGAATTGCTGTTTGTTGAATCCGCTTGGCGCGGGAAAGATGAGCTTTGGGGCAATCAGATTGGACATCGCAGCAACCATCTGGTCGAGCTGGTCGAGTGGTGCAAGCACCGAAGAATACCGACGGTGTTTTGGAATAAGGAAGATCCCGTCCATTACGAGACATTCCTGAACACAGCCGTTCTGTTCGATCATGTTTTCACGACTGATATCGACTGTATCGGTCGATATAAAGCAGCACTGGGACACGACAATGTCTGGCTTTTGCCTTTTGCCTGCCCGACCAGTCGCTTCAATCCGATTGAAACTTATGCGCGTGAGCAAGCGTTCTCATTTGCCGGGGCTTATTATGCGCGATATCCGGAACGCAATGGCGATCTTGCGAGTATCATCTCGGCGCTTGCAGAAAACCACAAGGTTGCGATCTATGATCGCAATTATGGACAGGACGATCCACGGTATCAGTTCCCGCCGGAGTTTCAGCCTTTCATCGTGGGGAACCTTTCTTATGAGCAGATTGAAAAGGCCTATAAGGCTTACACGCACGCCATCAACATGAACTCAATCAAGCAATCCCAAAGTATGTTTGCGCGCCGGGTTTACGAACTGCTTGGCAGCAACACGATCACCATCAGTAATTTTTCGCGTGGGGTGCGCAAACTCTTCGGTGACCTGGTTATCTGTAGCGATAATGGCGATGAAATCCTCCGAAGTCTCGACGGAATTTCCGATGACACGTCGGCACGGAAGTTCCGGCTGGCTGGTCTGCGCAAGGTCATGAGCGAACATACAATGCAAGACCGCCTTGCTTACGTAGCTTCGAAGGTGCTGCGAACCCAGCCGGCCCAATTGCTGCCGGATATTCTGGTGGTCTCCTATGCCGATGACCTCGCTATATTTGATCGGATACTCACGAACTTCCATCGCCAAACCTACCAGAAAAAGCGTCTTTTGGTCGTGACAAACGGCTTTGTAGTTGAACCGCAAGACAATATTTTGGTACACGCTATCGACGGCGCACATCTGCATGAAGCGCGCTTCTCATCGCTGACCGGTAGCGCCCGTTATGTCGCTGGCATGGTCGAAACAGATTACTATGGCCGCCACTACCTCACCGATCTTGCTTTGGCTACGCGTTACTTCAATGGGGAGGCCATCGGCAAACATGATCACTATTATGTGTCAGAGTCAGCCGATGGTATCGAATTGAGCGATACCGGCCACCGCTATCGTCCCGGCAAAACAGTGATGGCAAAATCTGCGATCATTGCGGCGTCGGTGATCGAAGATGATGCCGTTAATGACTGGATTGCAGACCTTCATCGAAAGGTTGTTACTGTCGACCGAGCGCTGTTTATCGACGAGTTTAACTATTGCGAGAACGGAACGGCCGCTACCGCAGCGGCTCTGGAACAAGTTGATGATGCGCATTTCGATGCGGGTCTCAGCATGTCCTCGATTATTGCCAGAGCCGAGGCGATAGCGGCTGACTCCATGCCAACGGGGGCAGACTCGGCGATTTCTGCGCCAGACCTTGCCAGTCACTTTAAAACGACGCGCAGCGAGTATCTCACGCTTGCGGTTCAGGACCAACGCTGGCGGATGTCTTCAATCTTGCCCGACGGCAAGCACGAGTATGTGTATGCCTCCAGGGAACTAGAGCCAGCAGCACTCGGCTTCTCGGACACAGCGAAACTACATCTGGAAACGACGCCCGGATTGAATGTTCAATGCGTTCTGGTTTACCTCGACGCGAAAAGGCAGAAGCTCAGCCACGAAATATTCCACGCGAACCAGAATGCCACTTGCACCTTACCGGACAACACGTCTCTGGTTCGTATCGGTTTACGGTTGTACGGTCCGGGCACTGCCGAGGTCAAAAGACTATTCAAAGGCCACAAGGCTACAGTGCCAGGAGCGCTCCTGGGAAAAGCTCGCCATCTCGTTCTGACCAATCATTATCCGCGCTATGACGACTTGTATCGAAACGGCTTCGTACACAGCCGGGTGAAGCATTACATCAAGCGCAACGTGCCGGTGGATGTCTTCCGCTTTCAGGCGAATGCCACGCTCAGCTACCATGAATTCGAAGACGTCGACGTAACGACAGGTGGCACCGAGGCGCTGGACAAGCTGATCGGCGACAGTCGGTTCGAGAGTATTGCCGTGCATTTCCTTGATCCCGTCATGTGGCAAGTATTGGAGCGCCACATCGACAAAGTGAGAGTCAATGTCTGGATCCATGGTGCGGAGATTCAGCCTTGGCATCGGCGCGAATTCAATTTTCGCAACGATTTGGAACGACAGGCCGAGAAGGCGAAAAGCCAGCAAAGGCTTGAGTTCTGGCAGAAGCTTTTAGCCAAACAGCATGACAATCTTCACATCATCTTCGTATCGAAGAATTTCTCTGAAGAGGTGATGGAGGATCTGGGATTCCGGCTCGCTGAGTGGCGTTACTCCATCATCCATAACCCCATCGATACCGATCTTTTTGCCTATCAGAAGAAAGACGTCGGTCTTCGTCAGCGCATCCTGTCGATCCGAACCTACGCATCCAAGAAATACGCCAATGATTTGTCTGTAGCCGCGATACTGGCTCTGAAAGACGAGCCATTTTTGCCGGCCTTGGAGTTTCGCCTGATCGGCGATGGGCAGCTCTTCGATGAAGAAACACTACCATTGCAGGGGTTCAAAAATGTATTTCTGGAAAAGCGTTTTGTCTCCCATTCTGAAATCGTCGCTCTTCAGGAAAATTATGGGGTCTTTCTAACGCCGACGCGATGGGATTCTCAAGGTGTTTCCCGTGATGAGGCGATGTCCTCTGGCCTTGTGCCCGTCACCACTGGAATATCGGCTATACCCGAATTTCTGGATGAAAGCTGCGGCTATCTGACTAAGCCAGAGGATGCCACAGGCTTGGCGGCTGCCATAGCCGATCTCTACAAACATCCGCAGAAATTTCTCGATATGTCCAGGGCCGCCGCGAAGCGGGTGCGCAGTCAAAGCAGCGCCAACGAGATTATCCGCCAGGAGTTGGCGCTGATCTGCGGCTTCCACGTGGAGGCTTCGTCTTGAGTTCGCCACGTTCCATCTTTTCTCGTCTCAAGATTGCCTTGATCGCAGATGAACCGACACGAATATGCTTGTCGCATGAATGCCGCGTGATGAACGTCACGTACTGGAATAGTCTTTATGTGTTCGATCACTGGAAGCCAGATATTCTGTTGGTCGAGTCGGCATGGGAAGGATTCTGGGGCGGCTGGCGATACGGCATTGCGTCTTATCCTGATCATCCGGAGCGCAACAACGCAGTTCTGGATTGCCTTGTGGGTCGCGCGCGGGATGAAAGCATCCCGACAGTATTCTGGAACCGCGAGGACGGTGTCCATTTTGACCGCTTCATCGCTTCGGCAAGCTTGTTTGAGCATATTTTTACAGTCGATGAAAACATGATACCGCTCTACCATGCAGCGCTTAAAGATACACCTTCACTCGACGTACTAATGTTCGCGGCTCAACCGGCAATACACTATCCAGCGCTGACCGAACCAGATCGACGGCTAGCTTTCCTCGGAAGTTACAGCCGACATCTTCATATTCACCGCCGCCAGTGGCAGGATATGGCATTTGAGGCCGCTAACGACATTGGCTTGACTGTTTATAACCGCAATTCCAGACGCCGGTCGGAACAATACCGCTTTCCAAGTCGGCATTGGATCAACGTCAAAAAGGCGATAGCACACACGCGCACAGCCGATGTTTATCGCCGTCATATTGCCAGCCTGAATGTCAATACGGTCGATAATTCGCGTACTGCCTTCTCCCGGCGGCTGGTGGAAATCATCGCAAGTGGCGGCTTCGCCGTTACCAATACAACACCGGCGGTCACTCGGCACTTTCGGGATTACTGCGAGACAATCGATTGCGAAGAAGATGCTAGGCTGTTGTTCGACAGGCTTTCCAAGGACGGCTGGTCTCACCGAGATCGCGAACGCAAGCGTGCGGGCACGGATCACGTGCTTCGACACCACACATGGCGACACCGGCTCGGACAGATCATGGATAGAGTAACCTGAAATGGGCGCCTCACATAGAAAAATGGGGTTCCTTTCCGCTCAGGCTACGCGATTGCCCAATCTGCGTGCGTTTTTAGGAGCCGAGCCACACTATGTCCCGCTCAGTGGATTGCGTGATATCGATATAATGGCAGGGTGGGGACGTGGAATACATGCCCGTTTGGCAAAGCGATTGGCCATCAATCGAGCTTTGCCCTTTCTGACACTGGAAGACGGCTTCTTGCGCTCGGTCGAACGCAACGACCCACCTCTGTCGCTCCTTCAGGACGATATAGGCATTTATTATGACGCAACACAACCGAGCCGTCTTGAGCGATTGATTTCCAGACCGCTGTCGGCCACTGAACTGCATCGCGCAAAGGAATTGATCGGACTTTGGCGGCGCGGCCGCATTTCCAAATATAACTGCGCTCGTGAATATGATGGCAATCTTCCTGACCGTTATGTCCTTGTGGTCGATCAGTCTTTTCGTGATCGGTCCGTCAGCTATGGATTTGCTGACGATCGCACTTTCCATCAGATGCTCTATAACGCCTTAATAGAAAACCCTGATTGCTTTGTTCTGGTCAAAACGCATCCTGATGTTCTTTTCCGTGGACGTAGAGGCTATTTTACTGCGCCAAATGTATTGAATGATCCACGCATCCAGCTGATCAGTGAAAACTGTCATCCAGTTAAGTTGATCGAGAACTGTCAACGTGTGTATACGGTCACTTCCCAGATTGGCTTTGAAGCACTTATCTGGGATAAGGAAGTCTGCTGTTTCGGTATGCCGTTCTACGCAGGTTGGGGGCTGACGCAAGACGAGCTGTCTAGACCACTCAGGCGACAAAATGCGAGTATAGAGCAGCTTGTCCATGCGGCTCTGATAGAATACTGCAATTATGTCGATCCCGAGACTGGTCAAAGCTGCGAGGTAGAACGTGTTGCGGAGTATCTCGCGTTTCAGCGCACCATGAGGGAACGGCTGCCTAAGGAGCTTCATGCCGTTAGGTTCAGCAAATGGAAACAGCCGATCCTTCGCCGCTTCGCGGCGGGTTCAGAAGTGCATTTTCACAAGACAGGCAAGTCTGTTCCGCCCCAATCACATGTTTTTGCCTGGGGGAAACAAGATATCCAAGACATTCAAACGCCGTTGTCAATTCGTCGTATCGAAGACGGCTTTCTACGGTCTGTGGGGTTGGGGGCAGAGCTGACGCCGCCGCTCTCGTGGATAGTTGATGATGCCGGCATCTATTATGATGCTACGCTGCACTCCGGTCTTTCCCACATCCTTGAGGGCCTACAGGAAGATAAAACTCTTCTCAGAAGAGCGGCCGAACTACGCAAGACTATCGTTGCGGCGGGTCTTTCCAAGTATAATGTCGCGCAAACAGCATGGTGTCGGCCTGTGGGTGCCGACCCTGTCATTCTAGTGCCTGGCCAAGTTGAAGACGATGCATCGCTGCATTGGGGCGCACCGGGCACATCGACAATTATCGAACTGCTGAAAGCAGTGCGCCGATCTAGGCCTGATGCTTATATTGTGTTCAAACCTCATCCAGATGTGACCGCTGGTTTGCGTCATGGCGGAGCGACGGCGGAGCAATTGAAATCTTATTGTGACGAAATCATATGGGATTCCAGATTACCACAAATACTCGACACCGTTGATGAAGTTCACACGATGACGTCGCTCACCGGGTTTGAAGCGCTGCTCAGAGAAATTCCTGTTACTTGCTATGGGTTGCCCTTCTACTCCGGTTGGGGGCTTACGAAAGACGTCATCCCTTTTGTTAGGAAAAGGCAGCTAAGCCTTGATGAACTCGTCGCCGGAACCCTGATCCTTTATCCAGTTTATGTAAGCCGCGTGACGGGACACTATACGACGCCGGAGCGCGTCGTGCAGGAACTGATTGCCTGGCGCGATCAGCCGCGATTGCATATCCCGCTTTGGCGTCGCGCCTATAAGCTTGCAGTGCAAACAGCAAGAGCAACAAAAGCCAGATACATATCTCTCAGCTCGGTAACGGGTTTGCCACCGAGACGTCACACGGTGGAACCGCAGATTGAACGACGCCAGTAAAACAGTTGTCTCCCTCAAGGTGCCGCAGCCTACCAAAGATGACGGAGCCCCAAGAATAAGGCAAACACGGCCCCAGAAACGAAGGCGACACGTGCTAGCGTTTTCGTTCGCGTTTGTCGTCATCGTACCCACCATCCTTGGCGCTGTGTACTTCATGTGCATCGCTTCTGATCGTTATGTCGCAAGCGCTGGATTTGCCGTGCGGAGCATGGATGCGGGGAGCGGTGGCGACTTCTTCGGAGCTTTCACCGGCATTGCGAATGCTGGTAGCACAACTTCGGATTCCTATATTTTGCTGAAGTACATGAAAAGCCGAGGGATGGTCGAAAAGCTTGAAGAAGACTTCCCGCTGCGCCGTGCCTATGCCTCGGAAGGTCCTGATATCATCTCCCATTTGTCCACCGGAAGCGACATTGAACATGTTGTTGATTATTGGAGTGGAATGATCCAGACATCCTACGATAACATCTCGGGTGTGATCACCTTTAGGGTCAATGCATTTTCGCCGCGCGACGCGGAAAGGATTGCCGATCTCGTTCTACACTACTGTACAGAGCTGGTGAATGAATTATCGGAGCGGGCAAGAACCGATGCTGTTTCGTTTGCGAAAGGAGAGGTTGCGCACGCAGAGGATAGACTTCGGAACGCTTTGGAGAAACTGCGGTTTTTCCGTGACGACGAGAAGTCAATTGATCCGACCAAAAGTGCGCAAGTTCAAATTGAAATTGTCGGCGGACTTGAGAAACAACTCGCCGAACTGCGAGCCAGAATATCCGCGCTTATCGGTACTGTCGACGAAGATTCTCCGTCACTGAAAATACTAAGGCGTCAGGTGGATGCGCTGGAACAGGAAATCGCCGCCACAAAGCTGGAGGCGACGAAAGGAGAGAGCAGAAAGAACTTACCGAACACTGCCTTATCCGAATTGCTTTCCACCTATGAGACCCTGGATGTCGAGCGCAACTTTTCGCAACAGGCTTACGCATCAGCACTGTCTTCTCTTGAAAAAGCGCGGGTTGAAGCTGGACGACAGCAACGCTACCTGGCAATTTATGAATCGCCGTCACTGCCGGAATATCCGCTTTATCCCAAACGCATTCTCAACATTCTGGAGTTTGGTGCAATCCTCATCGCTCTTTGGGGGCTTGCCGTCCTTATGATCTATTCAGTGAGGGATCATTTGTCATGATGGCTTTGCTAGGATTACAGATACACGTGTTGGAGGCACTTGTTTTGCGCGAAACACGCGCTGCTTTTGGTGCCTCGCACATCGGTTATCTTTGGGCCGTGATTGTTCCAGCCACCAGCATTGCGGTGCTAGTAGCTGTGTTCACCTTGGCCGGAAGAAATCCTCCTTATGGATCGAGTTTCGCGCTCTTTTTTGCAACGGGCGTCCTCACCTTGCAGTTCTTCAGCAAGCTGTCGTCGTCATTGATGGCGGCATTCGAAGCGAACAAAGCCCTCTTGACCTATCCACCGATAAAGGAGCTGGATGTTCTGGTCGCGCGCGCTTTGCTGATTAGCGCAACTTATGCCGTTGTGTTTCTGTTGGTGTTTTGCGGTATCATCTTTTGGGACACAAGTGGAATGCCTGCTCATCTTGGTAGGACCATTGAAGCTTTTGCAGTCACAGCTCTATTGGGAACAGCCTTTGGCGTTTTAAACGCGGTCATTCTGTCCATTTGGGATTCCTGGCGACATCTTGAGAAAATACTGACCAGCCCGCTCTTTTTCCTATCCGGAATTTTTTATGTACCGAGCCTGCTGCCGCCCGACCTGATGACATACCTATCCTGGAATCCGATTCTGCATGTGGTGGAGTGGATGCGCGATGGCTTCTATCCAGATTATGATAGTACAATCCTTGATCGTGCCTATCTGATGAGATCAATACTCGTTCTACTGTTGGTTGGCTTTTCCGGAGAGCGCCTTTTCAGGAAAAGGAGGACCGCTTGATCGATCTGATTGGTGTATCCAAATCGTATAAGGTCAACGGGATAAGGAAAGTCATTTTCGACGGTCTCAGTTTTTCCTTTCCGAATGACAGGAACGTCGCCATTCTTGGCCCCAACGGGGCAGGCAAATCCACGCTGATCCGCTTGATCGCCGGTACAGAGCTGCCCGACAGAGGCCGGATCGTGCGGCGCGGCCGCGTGTCGTGGCCGCTGGGCTTTTCAAGCGGTTTCAATGGTGGAATGACGGGTCTGGAGAACATCCGTTTTGTTGCGCGGATATATAGGCAGGACACGGAGCAGATGATCGACTATGTCAGTGATTTTTCTGAGCTAGGTACTGCACTCCATCTCCCGGTCAAAACCTATTCCAGCGGGATGAAAGCGCGTCTGGCCATCGGCATGAGTCTGGCGATTGATTTCGACTGTTATCTAATCGATGAAATTATTGCTGTGGGCGATGAGCGGTTCAAGGCTAAATCCAAGGCTGCAATAGATGCGAAAATCTCGCATGCTCGGGTCATTATGGTTTCGCATTCGATATCGCAGATCATGCAATATTGCGATTGCGGAATTATGATCCGTGATGGTCAAATTGATTACTACGACGATATCTTAACGCTTCGAACCAGATTTGCAGATGCGTAATCCGGAAAATCGGACCTTTCCGGCCCGACCTTCTGTTTCCAACGAGCAACAGACTACTGTGAGTCGCTGTAGCTTAGCCCGCCTTTTTCGTGATGAGTGTTAAAGCCCCGTTTTCCGACAGGCTGGCAGCAATGACATCCTGTTCGTTCATACCCTTCTGTTGAAGAGCTTCACGTGCCTGCGGGAATGTTTTCACAGATGTACGTAGTTTGGTGAGGTCGTCGGCGCTTCGTTTTTCGACAACGGCTTGAACTTCCTTCTGGCTTTCAGCCGGGAGTTCCTTGATATCAACCACCGATACCGTCTGAATGGTTGGTGCCGTTGGTTGCGGGGTCGCTGGCGCCGAATTAGCCGGAGGCTGTGGCGCCTGTTGCTGAGCCATTGCGGCTGGGGTCAGGGCGACGAGAGTTGCGAATGCAAACGATGCAATTCTTGGCATCATCTTTCCTTTCCAGTGATTTCGCTTAATGCGATTTGGGGCGACCGGGCCAGTGCACAGGCCCAATGTGACCGTACCGAGTTATTTTCTGGGCTATTCCGGGGTTAAACCTTGTTCTGGAAACGGCACTTGTGGGATCACGCAATTGAAAAGGCCCTGGTTTCACAATGTGTGGGTGAAGTTCCGTCGAACCGGATTTAATGTGTGTGTCATGACAAAAAATCGTTATAACAGTTCAATCAGTCTTTTGTCATGATGGAGCCCGTGTGCGCATGTGGAAACCCGTATTGGAACTGCGCAAAGGCGCAACCAAGCACCGACTTCTGACAGAAAAAATCGTCGATGACATCGAGAACGGTGTTCTGCTGCCAGCAACCCAAATGCCCACCCATCGCGAACTGGCCCACAGTCTTGGTCTTTCGGTGCAGACCGTCAGCATCAGCTATAAGGAGGCAGAACGACGCGGTTATCTGCGCGGCGAAGTCGGGCGCGGAACATATGTCTGCAAGCGCGTAACTGAACGTGCGGACCGCTTCATGCTCGACCGTGATCCGAGTGGAACCGCGGACATGTCAATTATTCGAGCCGTCTATACGGAAGCGCATGAGAGAGCATCGAAGCGCCTGTTTGAAGAGTTGAGTCAATCAGAAAACGCCAGTTTCATGCGGCCATGTCGCCCGATTGCAGGCTTGGATCGTCATCGTGCGGTTGCTCAGGAGTGGCTGCAGGGGCTTTCCGTTGACGTTGATCCGGGCCGCATTGTCATTACGAATGGAGCGGCGCACGGCTTGTTTCTTGCCGTTGCGACGATTGTTCAACCGGGCGAAGTTGTACTGACCGAGCGCTTGACCGATCATGGAATTATCGGGCTCGCCAACGTGCTGGGCTTTACGTTGCGCGGACTGCCAATTGATGAGCAGGGCGTCATACCAGACGCCTTTGAACTGGCATGCAAAGCCGGTGATGTGCGTGCGCTTGTTCTGATCCCCACATTGGGCAATCCCACAAGTCATCTCATGTCCGCGCAACGCCGCATAGCGATCGCGGAAATAGCGGCCAGATATGAAGTCTGTGTGATTGAAGACGAAGTTTACAAACCCATTCTGGAAGAACGGTTGCCTTCAATGCCGGAATTACTTCCCGATCTCGGTTTTTTTGTAACCAGTTTTACAAAGACCGTTATGACGGGACTTCGCACAGGCTATCTCGTCGTGCCGTCGCAATATTCCATTCGTGTGGCTTCGATCCTGCGTGTGACGAGCTGGAGCGGGGTCAATCTTCTGGGCGAAATGGCCAGCCGCTGGATCGAGGATGGCACGGTCAACGAATTGCTCGAAATTCAACGTGGCGAATTGCGAACGAGACAGGCGCAAGTAAGCGATATTCTGGGATCTCTGATAGCAGGGAGTAACCCATTGTCCCTGTGCGCCTGGCTCAAGATTCCGCGTCATTGGTCGGAAGACGGGCTGGTGAGGGCGCTGGCAAACAAGGGCGTGGCGGTAACGCCCTCCGATCCATTCATTGCTGGTGCTGATCGCGGCCATGGAGGCATCCGGATTTGCCTTGGTGGGCGGTTATCTCGGACGGCCTTGCGCAAGGCGCTCGAAACGATACGGGAAACCTCCGCCCAGCTTCCACCTGTTTACGATGTCGGCGCGATAGCCTGATCTCACAAAACAGACTGGAGAAACTCTTTGGTGCGCTGTTCTTTCGGTGCATGAAATATCTGTTCCGGCGTGCCCTGTTCACAGATACGACCTTTGTCGAAAAAGCAAACACGGTCAGAGACTTCGCGCGCAAAGCGCATCTCATGTGTTACCATCAGCATCGTCAGATCATGCTCTTGGGCGAGGCTGCGTATAACTGATAACACCTCACCGACAAGCTGTGGATCAAGCGCCGATGTCGGCTCATCGAAAAGCAAAACGCGAGGACGCATCGCCAGTGATCGCGCTATGGCGACGCGCTGTTGCTGCCCGCCTGATAGTTGTGACGGATAGTGATCCTTCTTGTCCGACAGACCGACGAGCGAAAGCAGATCCAGTGCTCGTGCTTCAGCTTCAGCGCGTTTGAGACCAAGCACGTGAACAGGCGCTTCGATGATGTTGCGCAAAACGGACATGTGGGGAAACAGATTGAAGCTTTGAAACACCATGCCGACATGCGACCTGATTTTGCGCAGATGCGCTTCGCTGGCATGGAACGGCTCCTTGCCTCCGGTTTCATGATAGGAGGTGCCACCCAATTCCAGTGTGCCCTCCTGAAATGGCTCCAGCGTCATGAGTATGCGAAGCACGGTGGATTTACCCGAGCCGGATGGACCAATGAGCGTGACTTTTTCGCCGGTGCTGACCGAGAAATTGAACTGATCCAATACGGTCAGCGCTCCAAAGCGTTTGACGACGTTTTGAAAGCGGATGATTTCCTGGGTCATTTGAGAGCGATCCCGTTCTTTGGAAGTTTGCGTTCAAGCAGGCGGATAGCTGCCGAGCAGATGAGCGTCAGGATGAGGAAGATCAGACCAACCATTGACAGTGGCACGAGATATTCGAACGTGCGGTCACCGATCAGATTGGCGAGATTGAGCATGTCGACAATGCTGACGACCGATAGAACCGGCGTCTCCTTGAGCATCGATACGAGATAATTGCCCATGGCTGGTACGATACGTGGCACCGCTTGAGGAATGACGATATCACGATAAGTCCGCCAAGGCGTCAGATTGAGTGCGCGCGCAGCTTCCCATTGCCCTCGGGGTATAGCTTCTATGCCGCCGCGATAGACTTCCGATGTATAGGCCGAATATTGCAAGCCAAGCGCCAGAGCGCCGGTTAGGAACGCGGGCAGAACGATGCCATAGACAGGCAAAACATAATAGAGGAAGAAAAGTTGGACCAATAGCGGCGTGTCACGTAGAAACTCCACGACAACGACGGTTGGCCAGGATACGATTTTGAGACTGCTGCGTCGGAGAAGCGCGAAGACCAGTCCGAGGACCAGGGCGATTGCAAAGCCCGTTGCTGCAGCCTTCAACGTCACTGTCAGGCCTATAGCCAGGATTGGCAGGATCGAGATGGCGAAGGATAGGGTAGACGAAGTATCCCAGGCATAACCATATATCATGCGAGACCTCCTGCCATCGTCTGGCGTCTAAGGCGTCGCTCCAGCCATCTTATTGCGGTTGCAAGCACGAGAGCCACGGCGAAGTAACCGAGCAGTGTGAGGGAATAGATGGTCACGCTATCCAGCGTCAGGTTGCGTAACCTCTGCGCCTGAAACGTCAAGTCACTGATTGCAATGAGGGACGCAAGGGCGGTATCCTTGAGATTATGGATCGCCAGATTACCAAAGGCTGGCATCATTTCGACAACTGCCTGTGGCAAGACAATATGAAACAGTGTGTGCCGCTTGCCAAAATTGAGCGCCCGTGCGGCCTCATGTTGGGCTTCCGGCACAGCCTGTAGCGCACCGCGCACCACTTCTGCACCATAGGCACCAATATTCAGGCCCAGCCCCATAATGCCGGTTGTGATCGGATCAAAGGAGATGCCGATCAGCGGCAGGGCATAGTAGAGCCAGAATAGCTGCACGAGAAGCGATGTACCACGGAAGACTTCGATATAGATCACCGCAATAGCGGACAGGAGTGGTCCACCTGCAAAGCGGGCTATGCCAGCGGCAAATGCGAGTATCGTGCCAATCACCATCGAACTGAGAGCCAGAATGATGGTGACTTGGGCACCTTTGAAAAGGGCGGGTAGATATTCCGTCCAATGCATAGGGTTGTCTCCCGGGCAGAGAAAAGACTGAACCCGCCGACCCCTGTTGAGACCGGCGGGTGCTGGTAAGCTTATTTCGCGTTACAGAGTGCCGCTGTGTCTGCCGTACGAGCAGCTTCTACGCTCTCATCGCTAAGTCCATATGTTGTCAGGATTTTCTTATAGTCGTCGGTCTTCTTGAACTCGATCAGCTCTTTGTTAAAGGCCGCGAAGAAGTCCTTGTCTTCAGGACGGAAACTGAAGGCGCCAAAGCTTCGAGCCGATTTTCCGTCAACGACGGGATCGGTGAAAGGATGAGCCTGTTCCAGCTGCGGTGAGTTTTCAACGAGCTTTGCAACTGTCAGTTCAGTTGCAGCATATGCATCAGCTCTACCCGTTTGCACCGTCGATGGCGCATCGGCATTGCCCTGGATCATAACAATCTGGGATTCGTCGATCCCCATTCCATGCAGAAAATCGATCTGATCAGCGCCCGAAACAATCGCGACCTTCAGGGAAGGGTCCTTCTTGATATCGTCGTAGGAGTGAATCTTTTTGGGATTACCCTTGGGCACCAGAAGTCCTTCACCATAGCTGGAATTGGCGACGGTGAACTGCACTTGCTTGCAGCGTTCCGGCAAGACATTCTGTTCAGCGGCCACAAACTCAAAACGCTTGGCTTTCAGCCCGGGGATAAGAGAGCCGAAGGGCGTGACAGTCCAGTCGACTTCTTCAATACCAAGCTTTTTAAAGATTGCGGCTGCGACATCGGGACCGATACCCTTGGCCGCGCCGCTCTCGTCCATATAGCCATAAGGCAT
Source organism: Ochrobactrum sp. RH2CCR150 (assembly GCA_014138095.1). GTDB lineage: Bacteria > Pseudomonadota > Alphaproteobacteria > Rhizobiales > Rhizobiaceae > Brucella > Brucella gambitense. The sequence continues at coordinate 22,425 of JACGXE010000010.1, read as the reverse complement.
CTCGTTGGCGGTTGCACCGCGAACAAAGCCAGCGCTTTTCAGGTCGTCGATTGTGACAGCTTGAGATGGCAAGGTAAGGCCAATTGTAGCCACCGCAGAAAGCAGAGCGGAAATCGTATAAAGTTTCATGCGCATCGTGTTCACTCCTCTTTAAAATTACCGGTTTTGTTTTGCACCGGCTTATTGCTTCAATGTCTCTATTGGCACGTGTTAACGCGTGACGGGCTCCTCGCAGATCGTAGCGATGACCGAGAGGCAGTCACCCATTTTGACAAGCCCTGGGAAGTGGCGGGCGGCCAGAACGCCGTCGAGCCTCGCGCGGTATTCCTGTGGCGCACCACCGGTTCGCGCAATGTTATGCACACGGGCGATGACATCGCCCTTCCGAACTTCGGAACCAAGATCGACAAGAGGCTCCAGAAGGCCGTCTGTGTCTGCAAACCCGAAACAGTCTTGTGACGGCATATCGAGCCACACAGTCGGCGAGTGTTCAATCTCACCTTCCAGAATGCCGGAATGGCGCAAAAGGTTGCGCACGCCGCGTTTGGCAATGGCAGCCGAGCGGGCGGATATGGTTCCACCACCTGCAAGTTCGGTTGTCACGAACAGTTTCCCTGCATCCTCCGCAGTAGTGTCATACATGCCCACTGCATCGATCTCGATCATGCGCATGGAATAGGGCGCAGAGAAGGCCTTGACCGCCGCAAAGCAGCGGCTTTCCTGCTTCTTGTCAGGCAGAGCGTGTGCAGCCGCATAGGGCAAGAAATCGAGCGTGCGCCCACCAGAATGAAAGTCCAATACCACATCGGCATCAGGCAACAGATAGCGGGTGAAATAGTCGGCGATTTTCTCCGTTACCGTGCCATCCGGACGGCCCGGAAAACTGCGATTGAGATTGCCTTTATCAATTGGGGAGGTGCGTGTACCAGCTTGAAAGGCCGGAAAATTCATCGCAGGCACGATGATGACGCGACCTTTGATCTGATCCGGCTTCAGGTTCGCTGCAAGATCGTAAAGCGCGACGGGCCCCTCATATTCATCGCCATGATTGGCTCCGGTCAGCAAGGCCGTCGGACCGTCACCGTTGCGGATCACACAGATGGGGATCATCAACGAACCCCATGCAGAATCGTTCCGCGACCACGGTAGTCGCAAATGACCATGCTGGACCCCATCCAGATTGAGATCGACAGTTGGCGTGATCGGAGAGGGGCGTAAAGGTGGTGTAGTATGCATCATAACAGACCTAGTCCTTGACCACCAGCTTGCGCGGTACGTTTGAAAGGCATTCGACACCGTTTTCCGTGATGACAATGCTTTCAGTAATTTCCAGTCCCATGGTTTCGAGCCAAAGCCCCGTCATAAAGTGAAAAGTCATGCCCGGCTGCAATTCAGTGCGGTCACCGGATCTAAGGCTCATCGTGCGCTCGCCCCAGTCCGGCGGGTAGGAAAGTCCGATCGAATAGCCAGTGCGATTGTCTTTCACGATGCCATATTTCTTCAAAACATCGAAAAACCCTGCGGCAATATCTTCGCATGTATTGCCAGGACGTGCGGCGGCGAGACCTGCCTCCATCCCCTCCAATGTGGCCTTTTCGGCATCAAGAAATGCTTGCGTAGGCTTACCGAGAAAGACCGTGCGAGAAAGCGGACAATGATAACGCTTGTAGCAACCTGCGATTTCAAAGAACGTGCCTTCGCCGGATTTCATCGGCTGATCGTTCCATGTCAAATGGGGGGCCGATGCGTCCGCACCTGACGGCAAGAGCGGCACGATGGCAGGGTAATCACCGCCGAATTCAGCCACACCGCGCGTTCCTGCGTCGTAGATTTCCGCCACAAGATCGCATTTGCGCATGCCGGGTTCTATTGTATCGACGATACGCTTGTGCATAGCCTCGACAATGCGGCCCGCTTTACGCATATAGTCGATCTCGGTAGAGCTTTTGACCGCGCGTTGCCAATTCACCAGGCCCTGCGCATCTTTGAAACACGCATTCGGTAGGCCTTTCTGCAATGCATGATGGGCGGCTGCCGTATACCAGTAATTGTCGAACTCCACCGCGATGGTCTTGTTGCCCCAGCCTTTGTCGTTGAGGATGGACGCCAGTAAATCCATCGGATGCCGTTCCAGCGACTGCACATAATGATCGGGATAGCCAATGATGCTGTCATGACTGATCCAGGCCGTGCGCTTTGCGCCGTTACCGTCCTGACCACGCCCATACCATATTGGTTCTCCATCCATCGCAAGGACGACGCATTGATGGACGTAAAAGGACCAACCGTCGTAACCGGTCAGCCAGTGCATGTTGGATGGGTCAGTTACGATGATAATATCGAAGCCGGCCTTATCCATGGCGCGTCTGGTCTTGGCAATTCTGGCGTCATACTCGGCGCGGGTGAAATTGAGTTCAACGCTCATTGATGGCCTCCAGCAGATTTGTTCGAGTCGATTTTAGTACCGGCGTTGCGGGTAATTGCGCGTTCGGTAGCAAGACGCGCAATGGCGGTATCCTGAACGCCCGTGCCTGTCAGGTCGCAGAAAGTGATGTCTTCGGCATTGCGATGAAAAATGCCTTCTTCCAAAATGATCCGTCCGAGTTCCGGGAAAGAGGCGTCGGCTTTGACAATCCCGGCTTCAATTGCGTGATGTAACTCACCCAGCCTGCGCGTTTGGCTCAGGCTGTCCGCGACGTAGAGGACTGGACGACGGAAAATCGCGGGATCTATTTCGTTCTTGTGTTCGGCATCCGAACCCATTGCGGTGAGATGCTGCCCCGGCTCCAACCAGTCCGCGTCAAGAAGAGGCTTTTCAGACGGAGTTGTCGTGACGATGATATCAACGTTGGCACAGGCTTTCCGCGCATCCTCTACAGGAACGACGGGGATGTCGAGTTTCTGTTCGAGGATCGCTGCAGCGCTTTTGGCTCTGGTGAAATCACGTGCCCAGATGCGTGCTTCCCGGATTGGGCGCACCAACATCAGGGCCTCTAGCTGCAACTGGGCCTGTGTGCCTGCGCCGAAGATCGCGGCCTTGCTTGCATCTTCACGTGCTAAATGTCTTGCAGCGACCGCACCAGCAGCGGCCGTGCGAACATCGGTCAGATAACCATTGTCGAGTAGCAGGGCTTCAATAAGCCCGGTTTTTGCCGAAAACTGGATCATCAAGCCGTTGGTGGAGGGCAAGCCAATGGATGGATTGTTGAAAAATCCGGGACTGATTTTGATCGCGAAACTATCGAGGCCGGGAATATAGGCGGTTTTAACGTCGACTTCCCCGCGCTCGGCAGGAATGTCGAGCCGGAGGATAGGCGGCATGCTGACTTTACCGCTTGCAAGCGCGCGAAACGCATCCTCAACACACGCAATGCTCTCCAGATCAAGCGCTATGAACTGACGGAGATCTCCCTCGCTCAATATCCGCATCTCGGCCATCAGTTCGCCCCCTCTACACTGGCACTCATGATGATGCGATGCTGTTTGGGGTCTATATTACCGCCCGAAACAATGATCGCTGTGGGTGTGGAAATCTCAAGCTTCCCACTGAGCAGTGCCCCTACTCCAACTGCTGCAGCGCCCTCAATGATCTCGCTCTCATGGATAGCCATGTGCCTTACGCCTGCGGCAATCTCCTCTTCCTCAAGCAAAATCACGTCGTCCAGCAGATCGCGGCACATAGCGAAGGTCCAGCGATTATCTAGTCCAATGCCGCCTCCAAGTGAGTCTGCAAGCGTATCCACTTCTTCCACATTGACGGGATGGCCTTTAGCAAGACTTGCCTGCATTGCAGCACCGCGCTGCATGGAGATGCCAATTAGTCTGGCTTTCGGCTTAAGAGCCTTAACTGCAGCAGCTATACCTGATGCAAGTCCGCCACCAGAAAGCGGGATCAAAACGGTCTCAATCTCGGGCGAACTTTCCAGAAGTTCAAGCCCGACCGTTCCCTGACCTGCTATCACATGGGGATCATCGAACGGTGGGACCACATTCATTCTCTGGTCACGGGAGAGACGAGCGACTTCCTCCATTGCATCATCTTGAGATTTTCCAACAATGCGAATATCCGCACCCAGTCGATGTATGGCTTCGACCTTGTTTGGTGGAACGAGTGAAGACAGGCAGATGGTGGCTTTAAGACCCTGCAGGGAAGCTGCATGGGCCAATGCGCGACCGTGATTTCCCGTTGAAGCAGCGACAACCCCGAACATCCGCTTCGAAGCTGGCAGGCTTAGAACAGCATTTGTAGCGCCTCTCAATTTGAAGCTGCCTGTGGTTTGGCGATTTTCAAGTTTGAGAAAGACAGGTGTTCCCGATATTTTACTGAGGGCATTTGAGCGGCCAAGCGGGGTTCGCTTGACATGGCCTTTTAACCTGTCGCGGGCTTGTTCTATTTCTCTGATGCTCACCGTTTCGGACACGCCTATTGCCTCTCGGAGCTGGTTGAGTGACGGAAACGCTGCAGCCAATTTGAAGGATGCTCAAACGCAAGGCGCAATAATGCACCATATGCGAAACCGTCTGGCCGCAAGCTCGTTCCCCATGTCTTGATTATTTTCGTTGCAATATGTGTGAAAGACAGGGAAGATCATGTCAATGATTATATTGGATCATTACAATTAGATTTCCGCACTGTTTTGGCGGCGAGCCTTGCCAGCCCTTCTTGCTCATGCCAGGGAACGGCGCCCGAATTAGATAACCTCATGTGAACCGGATCAACCAAATGAAGTCCGCCTTGAAGCTTGATGCTGTTGATCTACGCATTCTCGATGCAGTGCAGGAGAATGCAAAAATCACGAAACTCGCATTGGCGGAAAAGGTTGGGTTATCCCCGACACCGTGCTGGTTACGCCTTCGCAAGCTGGAAGACGCGGGCATAGTGACCGGTTATCATGCGCACATCGCCTATCGAAAAGTCGCGCCCATCGTGCATGTTATCGTGCAGATTACACTGGGTAATCATCGGCAGAGCGACTTTGATCGATTTGAGCGGGCTGTTTCGGCGTTACCGGAAATCATTTCTTGTTGGTCTGTTGGCGGCGGCGTGGACTATTTCCTGATGGTCGCAGCGCGCGATATTGATGGCTACCAGCGGTTGATCGACCGGCTTTTGGACCAGAGTATCGGTATCGAGCGCTATTTCACGTATATTGTGACCAAGTTGGTCAAAGACGCGAAAGGCGCTGCGCCACTTTCACTCCTGACGGATAATCCTGCATAGACCAAGCGGACTACGAACAGGGGCTATATTGGTCCAAATCACCTGTACTGCAATCTGCTTTGGTCCAAATCCACAGTGCTCTCATGAGATGCTTTTCCTGAATTGGGAGAAGCACGATGAATGCCGTTCTGGATCATCCTATACAACATGACGGGCTTAAAAGGCTCCGGGACAAACATCTTTTTCGAGAGCTTGCCTATATCAATGGGCGTTGGATGTCCGGCGAGAAGGCCGAGACATTTCCGGTTGTCGACCCCGCGACTGGCCAGCGCCTCGCACGTGTCGCAAGTCTGAACGCGACCCACACTCTTGCGGCAGTTGATGCTGCAGAGAGTGCATTTCCTGTTTGGTCACGGTTGCTGCCGCAGGAGCGCGCGGGTATTTTACGGCGATGGTATGAACTGATTGTTCAGAACAGGGACGACCTCGCAGTGCTCATGACGCTGGAGCAGGGCAAACCGCTCTCTGAATCCCTCGGCGAGATCGACTATGGCGCAGCCTTTATTGAGTGGTTCGCCGAAGAAGCAAAACGCCTGAACGGAGAAACAATAGCCAGCCATCTGCCCGATGCCGAAATGCTCGTGCGTCGTGAGGCTCTTGGTGTTGTGGGTCTGGTAACGCCGTGGAATTTCCCGAATGCCATGATTACCAGAAAGGCAGCAGCGGCTCTTGCCGCAGGTTGTCCGGTCGTCGTCCATCCGTCCTCCGAGACACCGCTTTCCGCACTGGCGCTGGCTGAACTTGGCGAAAGAGCAGGCTTTCCCGCTGGTATTTTCAACGTAGTCACGGGCAAGGCGGCGCCAGTCGTCGATACGCTTTGCAATGACACCAGAATACGCGCGTTGAGCTTTACCGGTTCCACCCAGATCGGCAAGTTGATCGCTTCAAAATGTGCTGCAAGCGTAAAACGCCTTGTCATGGAACTTGGCGGGCATGCGCCATTGATCATATTCGACGACGCGGATCTGGAGCGAGCAGTAGACGTGGCGATGGCTGCGAAATTCGCCACTTCGGGTCAAGACTGCCTTGCTGCCAATCGCATTTTTGTCCAGCGCGGCATTCTCGCGTCCTTCACCGAAGCCTTTGCGACGCGCATCGCATCGCTCAAGGTTGGTCATGGTTTCGAGGCTGGGGTGGATATCGGGCCGCTGATGCATGAACGGGCCATCGCCAAGGTCGAAGAGCACGTCGAGGATGCGCGTGGGCGTGGGGCAAGTGTGCTCGTTGGCGGAAATCGTATCGGCGAAAACACGTTGTTTTATGAGCCGACCTTGCTGGTCGATGTGCCGAATGACGCGGCGATCATGCATGAAGAAACCTTCGGTCCGGTTGCTGCAATTACCGCCTTTGATCATGAAGATGAGGTCATCGCGCGGGCTAACGCCACAGAATATGGCCTCGTCGCTTATGTCGTAACGGCAAACGGTGCCCGGCAACTGAGAATGGGGCGTGCGCTCGAATACGGCATGGTTGCCATCAATCGCGCCAAGATCACCGGAGCACCCATCCCCTTTGGCGGCTGGAAACAATCCGGACTAGGGCGAGAAGGCTCGCATCACGGCATCCAGGCGTTCACCGAACTCAAGTATATTTGCATCGATACCGCCGCATGAATGTGTCGCGAAATGAAAGGAAACTGACAGTGTTAAACAACAGCAACGAACTGACCGCCTGGGACCGCGATCATTTTTTCCACCCATCAACACATATGGGCATGCATGCGCGCGGAGAGACGCCAACCCGAGTATTGGACGAAGGCAACGGCGTGTTCATCACCGATGTGAATGGACGTCAGAGCCTTGATGCTTTTGCCGGCCTCTATTGTGTGAATGTGGGTTACGGCCGCAAGGAGATCGCTGATGCGATCGCTGAGCAGGCTCATAAGCTTGCCTATTATCATGCTTATGTGGGCCATGGCACAGAAGTATCGATCACGCTTGCCAAGATGATTATCGACCGGGCACCAGCGCATATGAGCCGCGTCTATTTCGGCTTATCCGGCTCTGACGCCAACGAAACCAACATCAAACTGATATGGTACTACAACAATATTCTTGGGCGCCCCGAAAAGAAAAAAATCATCTCGCGCTGGCGCGGATATCACGGCTCCGGCGTCATGACTGGCAGTCTGACCGGTCTTGCGACCTTCCATAATGCATTCGATTTGCCGCGTGCACCTATTTTGCATACGCAGGCACCTTATTATTTCCGCCGCGAGGACCGCTCGATAAGTGAGGAGCAATTCTCGCAATATTGTGCTGATCAGCTTGAAGAAATGATCCTCGCCGAGGGACCTGACACGATTGCTGCTTTCATCGGCGAGCCTGTATTGGGTACCGGCGGGATCGTACCGCCTCCGGCTGGCTATTGGCAGAAGATACAGGCTGTTCTCGACAAATACGACATTCTGCTGGTCGCAGACGAAGTGGTGACTGGTTTCGGTCGTCTGGGCAGCATGTTTGGTTCCGAACATTATGGAATGAAGCCTGACCTGATTACTATCGCCAAAGGATTGACGTCGGCCTATGCGCCACTTTCTGGATCGATAGTCTCGGATCGCATGTGGGACGTGCTGGTCAAGGGATCGGACAAGATGGGACCGATCGGGCATGGTTGGACCTATTCGGCGCATCCGATCTGCGCGGCTGCCGGTGTAGCAAATCTCCAGCTCATTGATGACCTGAAACTCGTGGAGAATGCCGGTTCGACCGGTGCTTATTTCCGCAAGGCGCTTCAGGATGCTATCGGCGATCACAAGCATGTCGGAGATGTGCGCGGTGAGGGGCTGATGGCTGCAGTCGAGTTTGTGGAAGATCGCGATGATCGCAGGTTTTTTGACCCGTCGCTCAAGATTGGGGCACAGATTTCGGCAGCCCTCCTTGCCAACGGCGTCATCGGGCGTGCAATGCCGGAAGGTGACATTCTGGGCTTTGCGCCACCGCTCTGTCTGACGCAGGACGAAGCGGATCAGGTCGTTTCAGCAACGAAAACAGCAATTGAAAGCGTTTTCGCAAATCGCTGACAACAGGACTGCGCGGGGTCAACTTCACGATAGGTTGGCTCCGCATTGTTGACGATATTTCTGCATTCTGCGACATTCGAGTCATGCAGAACTCCATCTCTATCGATCAGGACTATCTCGTCGCTCGGCTCAAAGCGCTTCTTTCGATACCAAGCCCAACCGGCTTTACGGATGAAGCTGTTCACTATGTTGCGCGTGAATTGGAAATGCTCGGTCTGGAAGTCATGTTGACCAGACGCGGCGCTATTCAGGCGCGTCGATCGGGTGCATCCAGACGCCCGGCGCGAGGCATTGTCTCCCATGTTGACACATTAGGCGCTCAGGTTAAGTATCTGAAAGATAATGGCCGGCTCGAGCTTGTCTCCATCGGCAACTGGTCTGCCCGTTTCGCGGAAGGCGCGCGTGTATCCATCTTTTCCGGTAAAGGAACCTATCGCGGGTCAATCCTGCCATTGAAGGCCTCCGGGCACACTTTCAACGAAGAAGTGGATAGTCAGCCAGTGGGCTGGCCCTATGTCGAATTGCGGGTCGATGCCCTGGCACGAAACAAGGAAGACCTTGTCCAGCTTGGCATTGATGTCGGCGACATTGTTGCTGTCGACCCCGCACCGGAGTTTATCGATAACGGCTTCATTGTTTCTCGCCATCTGGATGACAAGGCAGGCGTTGCCATCATGCTGGCCTCTCTTGAAGCCATGCAGCGAGGTGAAATCGAAACGCCAGTTGACACCTATTGGCTTTTCACGATTGGCGAAGAAGTGGGGGTCGGCGCATCGGCTGTGGTGGTTCCCGATATTGCCTCTCTTGTTGCCATCGATAATGGAACCACTGCGCCAGGACAAAACTCATCTGAATTCGGCGTAACACTTGCTATGGCTGATCAGACCGGACCGTTCGATTATCACCTGACCAAGAAGCTCTATGAGCTTTGTGGCGAACACGATATTCAGGTGCAGAAAGATGTGTTTCGCTATTATCGCTCAGATGCGGCTTCAGCTGTTGAAGCCGGGCATGACGTGCGCACAGCGCTATTGACGTTCGGGGTCGATGCGTCGCACGGATATGAGCGCATTCATCTGAGTGCTTTGACATCGATTGCAAAACTGACCGTTCATTACGCAATGAGCGACGTGGAAATTAAACGCGATGCCGAAGAAACTGCCAAGGGATTGAAGGGCTTTACGCATCAAAAGTCCACCAAAGCCGAACAGGACTTGAAGCCGGAAGACACGCCTGCCGAATAGCAAAAATTGACCGGAACTTGCGGGCGGGCCAGGGCCCGCCTTTTTCGTCGGCTTGAAATTTATTATGATAATTCATTGATCCCTACGATTTTATGCTTATAAATTAGAGTCAGCTAATTGGCATAACGAAAGGGGATCGCTCTATGAGAAGATTATTTCGTGCTGCGCTGACAGCGATAGCGCTCGCAATTGCGGGACCTGCAATGCCGTCGCTGGCTCAAACGCCGCCCAATGTATTGATCGTCGGACAGATTGCTGAGCCGCAATCTCTCGATCCGCATACGGTGACCGCAACCAATGATTTCCGTATTCTGGTCAATATGTATGACGGCCTCGTGCGCTATAAGGATGGGACGCTTGAGGTTGAACCGGCACTCGCTGAAAGCTGGACAATTTCGGATGACGGTAAAACCTATCGCTTCAAGCTGCGTCAGGGTGTCAAATTTCACGATGGGTCGGATTTCAACGCCGAAGCGGTGAAATTCAACTTCGACCGCATGCTGAAGGAGGATCACCCTTTCTACAACACGGGGCCTTTTCCGCTTTCCTTCAATTTCTCATCGATTGAAGCGGTCAATGCGATTGATCCGGCAACAGTCGAGTTCAAACTGAAGGAGCCATTTGCACCGTTCCTGTCCAATCTGGCTTACCCAACCGGTCTGATCGTATCGCCTGAAGCCGTGAAGAAATACGGTAAGGAATTTGGGCGCCATCCATCGGGAACGGGTCCGTTCAAATTTGCAGAATGGCAATCTGGTCAACGCGTTGTCGTGGAACGAAACCCCGACTATTGGGATGGTGCACCCGCCTTGGAAGCCATCGTATTTCGCCCGATCACTGATTCCAATACCCGCGTCGCTGAGATGATGGCTGGTGGTCTTGATGTGATGGTGGAAGTGCCGCCAGACAATCTCGCCACCTTCAAGCAGGACGAGAACTTCGCCGTTGCCGAGCAGGCTGGACCTCACGTCTGGTTCACGATTCTGAATGCAAAAACCGGTCCTTTTTCTGATAAGAAGGTGCGTCAGGCCGCAAACTACGCAGTCAATAAGCCAGCGCTCGTCGATAATGTTCTGCAAGGCTCGGCAACTGTGGCAGCCGGCCCCATTCCACCTGCTTTCAACTGGGTGGAGGACAAAACAGAGCCTTATCCCTATGATCCAGAAAAGGCAAAAGCATTGCTGGCCGAGGCCGGGGTCACCAATCCAGAGATTACATTTTATGTGACTGAGGGCGGTTCCGGCATGCTTGACCCCATCACCATGGGAGCAGCTATCCAGGCTGATCTGCAGGCTGTTGGGTTTAAGGTGAAAATCGAGACCTACGAATGGAACACCTTTCTGGGTCGCGTAAACACCGGTCTCGATGGCAAAGCCGATATGGCGGAAATGGCGTGGATGACCAATGACCCTGATACAGTACCATATCTGACTTTGCGGACGGACGCCTTGCCTGACAAGGGTGGGTTTAATTCCGGCTATTACTCCAACCCGCAACTGGACACGCTTCTCGAAAAGGCGCGCACCTCGACCGATCAGGCCGAACGGGGCAAACTCTACGGCGAGGTGCAGGCAATTGTGCATGACGATGCGCCGTGGCTTTTTGTGGCCAATTGGAAGCAGAATGCGGTCACGACAGCAGCTGTCAAAGGCTTCAAGCTGCAACCGTCTTTCCTGCTGCATCTGAAAGACGTGACAAAGGGTTAAGTCTCAAGCCCGCTTGCCAGAGTCTACGGCAGCATTATTCCCGGACGTGAAGGAGGGCTTGAAATGCCAGCCTATATTCTAAAACGCCTTGCCGCGGTCATCCCCGTCCTGCTGGGACTTTCGATCATCGTTTTCCTTGTGATGGCCATGATCCCCGGCGATACGGCAACTGCATTGCTAGGCTCGTATGCGACACCGGAAAACGTTGAGCGCGTAAACCGCGATCTTGGTCTGGATAAGCCGCTTGTGCAGCAATATTTCATTTGGATCAGCAATCTGTTGCACGGCGACTTTGGCCGTTCCTTTGTGCTCAACAGACCAGTGCTTGATGAAGTGCTGGAGCGATTCCATGCTACGCTGATCTTGGCTGGTGTGGCGCTCGTCCTGTGTTCCATCGTCGGCTTGCTCGCGGGCATCGTCTCGGCGGTACGGCAATTCGGTTGGGCTGATCGCGCGATAACCTTTGCGGTTCTGGCCGGAATTTCCATCCCGTCATTCTGGCTAGGCCTATTGCTGATTTATCTTTTTGCAGTTCATTGGCGAGTGCTGCCGGCCTCGGGAATGTATGCTGTCTATGGCGGCGGGGATCTGAAAGACCTGCTCTGGCATCTGATTTTACCAGCGGCAACGCTTGCCGTTGTAGCGGCTGGTGTTATCGCCCGATTGACACGCAGCGCGATGCTGGAAGTCCTGCGACAGGACTATATCCGCACGGCCCGCGCCAAGGGGCTCAATGAACGGCGGGTGATCTATCGCCACGCGTTTCGCGCGGCACTTGTCAGTGTCATTCCCGTTATCGGTATACAGGCAGGTTTTGTGCTGGGTGGAGCGGTCTATATCGAAACCGTGTTCCAATGGCCCGGTATCGGCGCGATGTTAGTGAAGGCCATATCCACGCGCGATATCCTGCTAGTCCAGGGCGGTGTGCTTGTGGTGGCTGCAAGCTACGTCATTTTCAATCTGGTTGCCGATATTCTCCAGACCGTGCTTGACCCGAGGATTCGCACATGAGCTTTCTGACACAAACTGCGGCTGTACCGGCGCAGACACGTCTAACCTCATGGGGATTGCTCATGAGCAATCGGCTGGCCGCTTTCGGCTTTTTCCTGCTGACTGCTATCTGTCTTGTGGTTCTGGCGGCACCGTTGCTGCCTTTACCTGATCCGGATGCAACAGCGCCCGCGACACGTCTACAGCCATTGTTCGCGTCCGGCCATTTGCTCGGAACGGATCAACTTGGGCGAGATATTCTAAGCCGGGTCATCTGGGGGACACGTGTATCGGTGGCGGTGGGCTTTGCTGCAACTTTGATAGCGGCTGTTATCGGTTCTTCCATCGGCCTTGTCGCTGGCTTTGTTGGTGGCCGCACCGATAATCTGATGATGCGCGGCATCGATATGTTGATGGCGTTCCCTTACATACTGCTTGCCTTAGCCATTGTTGCAGTTCTCGGGCCGGGTTTGATGAATGCGCTTTTCGCTATAGCCGTCGTGAACATCCCGTTTTTTGCGCGCAATGTCCGTGGTGTTACGCTCGGTCTCGCCCATCGCGAATTCATCGATGCGGCGCGGCTTTCCGGCAAAAGTCCTACTTCGATCCTGGCGAGCGAGGTTCTTCCGAATGTCATGCCGGTGATCGTCATTACCATGTCGACAACTGCCGGTTGGATGATCCTTGAAACAGCCGGTCTCAGTTTTCTTGGTCTGGGAGCACAACCCCCGCAGGCTGATCTGGGGTCGATGCTGGGTGAGGGCAGGGCACAGCTTTTCAATGCGCCGCATGTGTCGATCATACCCGGTCTGATGATTTTCCTGCTCGTGATCAGCTTGAATGTGCTGGGCGACGGTGTGCGCGACATACTCGATCCACGCCTGCGGTCCGGTGCACTTGCACGCCCCGGCGCCAGAACGGAAATAGCCCGTGATCGCGCCACGAAATCCGTTGCGCCCGGCGATGCGATATTGTCGGTCGAGGCGCTGGAAACTGGTTTTGTCAGCAGCGGGCGTTTCACCCCTGCCGTGAAGAATGTTTCTCTCCAGTTGCATCGGGGAGAGTGTCTCGGCCTCATTGGAGAAAGCGGTTCAGGAAAGAGCGTTACCGCGCTTTCAATCATGGGGCTCGTGGCATCGCCGCCGGGGCTTATTCGTAACGGTTCGATATGTCTGGAGGGCAGGGATGTTCTTTCCCTGCCGGAAACAGAACTCACGACCCTTCGTGGAAGCAAAGTGGCCTATGTGTTTCAGGATCCGCTGACGACATTGCATCCAATGTATTCCATCGGCTGGCAGGTTGAAGAAGCCATTGGAGCGCATCGTCGTATGACAGCAACCGAGCGACGTGAACAGGCAATAGTCCTGCTGGAGAAGGTTGGCATTCCGGACGCCCGAGACCGTGCCAGTCACTATCCGCATCAGCTTTCCGGAGGACAGCGCCAGCGTGTTGGCATCGCGATGGCTCTCGCCAATGACCCCGATGTCATCATCGCCGACGAACCGACCACCGCGCTGGACGTGACCGTGCAGGCGCGAATTCTCGATCTGCTGCGTGAATTGCAGCGTGAGCGCGGTATCGCGCTGTTGTTCATCACCCATGACTTTGGGGTGGTTTCGGAAATCTGTGACCGCGTTGCGGTGATGAAAGATGGCGAGATCGTCGAGACCGGTACTGCAAAGGAGGTCTTATCCAATCCGCAGCATGACTATACGCGTCGACTGATTGCTTGTGTGCCCGAACTCGGACAAGGCGCAAGTTTTCTCGACAAGGTAGCGAAAGTCTTCGGACGCGAGAATAAAGGCATGAAAGCATGAGTGAAATTGCGATCAGTGCACATGAGCTTACCAAGACATTTGGTGGTGGGCGAACTCTTTTCGGTCGAAAACGCCATCAGGTCGATGCGGTCAAAAATGTGTCGCTTGATCTGCGGCGGGGGGAGACACTTGCCGTGGTCGGGGAAAGCGGATCGGGTAAAAGCACGCTTGCACGGATGTTTGTGGGACTGGCCGAACCGACAAGCGGGACCATGACAATCGCGGACCGCGATGCAACCGATCTGCGCAAATCGGGTGCTCGCGCATTTGGCAAGGTCATTCAATATGTTTTTCAGGACCCTGTCGCTTCACTGAACCCGCGCAAGACGATCAAGCAAATTCTGGACGTTCCACTTAATCTTCTAGGCAAACTTGATGCTGCGCAGCGTGCACAGAAAATGGCGCAGTTGCTCGATGCGGTACAAATGCCCAGAGACACGCTGGATCGCTATCCGCATGAGTTCTCGGGCGGGCAGGCGCAGCGCATTGCGATTGCGCGAACGCTCGCAGCGGAAGCCGAGATCATTGTACTGGATGAGCCCGTGAGCGCTCTTGATGTTTCGGTACAAGCTCAGGTTCTATTGCTTCTGGAAGAGCTCAAGCGCGAATTTAATCTATCCTATCTTTTCATAAGTCACGATCTGGCGGTCGTGGAAGCGATTTCAGATCGTGTAGCAGTGATGTATTTCGGGGAAATTGTCGAGGAAGCTGAAGCGAGAGAGCTTTTCGGTCATCCGAAACACGCCTATACGCGACAATTGCTGGAAAGCGCACCACGCATCAGGAAAGAGTAGAAGCGGCATGGTCAAAACGGGCCTTCAAAATGGCGGCGTAACAGGCGCACGAGCGCGCCCGGGTGCAACAAAAGCCAAGCGCAGACCGGAGGAAATTGCCGACCGCATCAAAGATTTCATACGAGTGAAAACACTGGAACCCGGAGATCGGTTACCTCAGGAAAAGGAATTGATCGATCGGTTCAAGGCCGCCAAGGGGACTGTTCGTGAGGCGATGAAAGCGCTTGAAACGCAAGGGCTTATCTACACACGAAGCGGACCGGGTGGCGGCGCATTTGTGGCTGAGCCATCGGCGCGACATGCCATGGAAATGCTGGGCAGTTTTTTCTTCTTTGACCAGCCAGGCTTGAGCGAAATCTACGCGATACGGAAATTGCTGGAACCGGAAATTGCTGCATTGCTTTCAGGCAAACTCACACAAGGCGATGTCATCAAGCTTGAAAACACGATGCGTATCTATGACCGCCCTCCGCTTGATCTGGAAGATCAATATCAGCAACGCGTGGCGGAGCTGGATTTCCATTCGCTGCTGGCGCAACAATGTCCTGACAGGCTGCTAGGTTTCGTTTGTGGGCTGACGCACCACCTTTTGCGCAGCCTGCCTGTTGCGCGCGCAATCTATGCAGATCCAACGCCTGCTTCCCGCGAAGCTGGTCTTGTTTTCCAGCATCGCCTGCTTGCCGCTCTTACGGAAAACAGGGCTGAGGATGCCCGGCGCATCACTTATGAACACATGGCGGCAGCGGAAGACTATATGCTTTCTAAAGCCGGGACTGTCGCTATTGCGGGGTAGGAAAAGTCGATAAAAATGGGAACCATCCCGGCGCTCTTGCATTTGCAACTATGAGGGCCGCCGCCAGAACATAAGCGACGGCCCCATTCGTGATAGCGTTGCTGGAAAAGTGTGAAACAGTTTTCAGCAATGCAAAGAGACGGAGCGGGTATGGCGGATCAACCGTCACAGGACACGCTCCCATTATGACAATGGAGGTTTCGACCCTTTTTATGTGTGGAATTTGCGGAGAAGTCAGGTTCGATGGCGGTACGCCATCGGTTTCGGCAGTCTCGAAAATGGCAGATGTCTTGAGCCCCAGAGGGCCAGACGCATCTGGTATCGTCATCCGGGGCAATATCGGCTTCGGTCACAGAAGACTGAGAATTCTCGATCTTTCCGAAAAATCTCAACAGCCAATGATCGATGCAGATCTCGGTCTGACATTGGTATTCAATGGATGTATCTACAATTTTCGCGAGTTACGCGCGGAGCTTGAAGCGAAGGGTTACCACTTCTTCTCCGATGGAGACACCGAGGTGATCCTGAAAGCTTGGCATGCGTGGGGAGAAAATTGCATCTCGCGGTTTCTAGGAATGTTTGCTTTCGCAATTCACGAACGCGATACTGGGCGGATCATTCTTGCGCGAGATCGTTTCGGGATAAAGCCGCTCTATCTCGCCGAGGTCAATGGCGCATTGCGCTTTGCATCTTCTTTGCCTGCACTGGTGAAGGCGGGTGGTGTTGATACATCAATTGACCGTGCTGCCCTCCATAATTACATGAGCTTTCACGCTGTCGTTCCGCCGCCGCGAACGATCTATGAAGGCGTACGCAAGCTTCCGCCCGCAACGATGCGTATTTATGAGGCCAATGGCAGTTTCAAGGATCGCATCTATTGGCAGGCGCCGTATCGCCGACTTCCGGGGGACAACGCGCTCAGCAGCGAGGAGTGGCAGGAACAGCTGCTGGACATGCTCCGCTTGGCAGTCAAAAGGCGCATGATTTCAGACGTTCCGGTCGGCGTTCTTCTTTCCGGCGGTGTGGATTCCAGCCTCATCGTAGGCTTGCTAGCGGAAGCAGGCCAGACTGGTCTTATGAGCTTTTCTGTCGGTTTCGAAGAAGCCAATGGTGAGAAAGGCGACGAATTCGTCTATTCGGACCTGATAGCCAAGCACTTCGGAACAGATCATCATAAAATCTTCGTTCCGTCGGCGGATCTTATGGACGCTTTGCCCGGAACCATTGCCGCCATGTCGGAACCGATGGTCTCTTATGACAATGTCGGCTTTTACCTTCTGTCTAAAGAGGTGTCGAAACATATCAAGGTGGTCCAGTCCGGTCAGGGTGCTGACGAGGTGTTTGGTGGCTACCACTGGTATCCGCCGCTTGTGGATTCCAACGATGTTGTTAGCGACTATGCCAAGGGCTTTCGCGACCGCACGCATGCCGTGCTTGCAACGCAACTGTCTCCGGAATGGATGCCCGAGCGAGATTACAGTCAGGAACTTCTCGAAGAGAAGTTGCTAGAAGACGGTGCCGATACGCCCGTTGATCGTGCACTCAGGCTTGATACCAATGTCATGCTCGTGGACGACCCGGTCAAGCGCGTCGATAATATGACGATGGCATGGGGGCTGGAAGCGCGCGTTCCTTTCCTCGACCACGAACTGGTTGAACTGGCAGCGCGTATTCCGCCGGAGGAAAAGCTGCGCGATGGCGGTAAAGGCATCCTCAAGGACGTAGCGCGAAAAGTCATTCCAAGCGAAGTCATCGACCGCAAGAAGGGTTATTTCCCGGTACCGCAGCTAAAATACATCGCTGGCCCTTATCTCGACATGCTACGGGATGCGCTTTCATCTCAGAAAGCACGTGAGCGTGGGCTTTTCCAGCGTGACTATCTTGAGCGTCTGTTTGCCAAACCATCAGACCACATCACACCGCTGCGTGGCTCGGAACTGTGGCAGGCCGGACTGCTGGAAATGTGGCTCCAGACACAGGAGGCATAAATGCGAAATCATGGTGAGGAACATATGACCCGGCAGAAAGCCAGGGGCGGCAAGGCTCTTTCACATCGTCTGACACGCTTGCGCACGCCTGAAAATGCTGGATTTTACCAGGAACATTCGCATGGCGGCAACAAGGTGGAAGCCGATAATAGACAACACAATGTCACCCTCGATTGCGGTTGGGGGCGACTGTTGTTTGCCCAGACATTCGACAGCAATCAGTCCATTGTCGACGCAATGCGAGCGGAGGCGCCAGCGAGCAGAGATATTTTATTCTATGTCAGCGACCCACACGTACTGCTGTCGCTTGCACCTCACGAAATATTCCTTGATCCGTCGCATACATATCGTCTGGAACTCTCAACTTACCGGGCCGGTGGACGCCGCACACGCGGCATCACCATTCGCCGCGCTATTTCAGAAATTGATGCGGACGGCATCAATGGTGTTTATGCCGCGTGCGGCATGGTTCAGCTTCGTGAAGACTTCTTTTCTGCAGAGCGCGTCAATCGTGCAGTCACCTATTTTGTCGCTCAGGACGATGTCACTGGCGAGATTGTTGGCACAGTGACCGGTATTGACCATCAGCGCCTGTTCGATGATCCAGATCGGGGAGCGTCGCTTTGGTGCCTTGCGGTTCACCCTCAGGCACGCCAGCCCGGCATCGGCGAAAAGCTGGTGCGCATGCTTGCCGAACATTTTCAGGCTCGCGGCCTGCGTCATGTTGATTTGTCAGTGCTGCACAATAATGAAAACGCAATTCGTCTCTATGAGAAACTCGGTTTCAATCGCGTTCCGCTCTTTGCGGTTAAATGCAAAAACGCAATTAATGAAAAGTTTTTCGCATCCCGTCTCGAAGCTGTTGAAGCACTTAATCCCTATGCACGGATTATCGTGGACGAGGCAATGCGCCGGGGCGTGCAGGTCGATGTAACGGATGCAGAGGGTGGGTTCTTTCGTCTCTCTTATGGAGGGCGTTCAGTTCATTGTCGCGAAAGCTTGTCCGAGATGACATCCGGCGTTGCGATGTCGATCTGCGACGACAAAGCCGTAACCAGACGCGTCGTCGAAAAAGCGGGACTGGTTGTTCCCGCGCAGATTTCCGCAGACGAAAGTACTGAAGTGCTTGAGGCATTCTTACGCCAGCATGGGAAACTTGTCGTCAAACCGGCGCGAGGAGAGCAGGGGCGCGGAATTTCCGTTGGAATATCCGACATGAAACACCTTCAGACAGCGATCAAACAAGCCCGCACTGTTTGTGATCGTGTGTTACTGGAGGCATGTTTTGAGGGTGAGGATTTGCGCCTGGTCATCATCAACTATGAGCTTGTCGCCGCGGCAGTGCGGCGCCCTCCGCGTGTGATGGGTGATGGAAAAGCAACGGTGCGAAAGCTCATCGAAATCCAATCGCGAAGGCGCTCCGCTGCGACTGGTGGGGAAAGTCGCATCCCTATTGATGCGGAAGCGAAACGATGCCTTCAGGAACAAAAATTGTCCCTCGATAGCGTACTAGAAGATGGCCATGAGATAACCGTGCGTAAAGCGGCTAATTTGCATACGGGTGGAACTATCCATGACGTGACGTCGATCGTTGACCCCAAACTTGTTGACGCCGCCTGTCGCGCCGCGCGCGCAATCAATATCCCAGTGGTCGGTATAGATTTCATGATCAAACAGCCGGACAAACCAGAGTACATCTTTGTTGAGGCCAATGAACGACCCGGCCTTGCCAATCATGAGCCAAGGCCGACAGCAGCTAAATTCGTTGAGTGTCTGTTTCCCCAGCTCTACAGAGAAGGCTGATAAGGCTTCCGGTGTTACGTTAAACCTCGATATGAGTAACGCGGTCTAAGCGTCGATTATGTAATGACAATGCCCGCATCAAATACATCGCCATATCCAATCCATTTCATTGGCTCTATCGACGACGCTGGGGCCGCAAATGCAAAACAGGTGCCCGGCTTTTAGCTGGGCACCTGTTTGGCGTCTTTTGGTTCAGCGTTTTGAATGCTGCTTGTTATGCCTTGCCGAGACGCTTGCGCAGTTCAGTATTTTCCGAACGAAGCTTCGCAGCCAGTTCCTTGCGCAGCTTGATGTTTTCGGCTTCCAGTGCCACAAGCGCCTTCAGATCGTCGCTCGTCGAAGATGCCTTTGCGGCAGCTGCCGGTGCTGCGGTCTTTCCAGCAGCGTTCTTCCAGTTGTAATAGGTCTGTTCGCTGACTTCAGCCTGCTGCAGTGCAGCCTTCAATGTGGTCTTGCCGCCCTTGGTGGCCTTCTCGACAGATGCAAGAATGGAAGCACGTTCTGCAGGCGTATATCGCTTTACCTGACGACCAGCCGGAGCAGCAACAGCTGCTGCGCTCGCCTTGACGGCCTTGGGAGCAGCCTTTGCAGCTTTAGGGGCCTTGGCTGTCTTTGCAGCTGGCTTTGCGGCAGCAGCTTTGGGCTCAGCCTTCTTGCGCGGTGCGCGGGTTTTCGGCTTGGCGCTTGCTGGCTCAGCTGCAGCGGTCTGGTTTGCTTCTACAATGGTTTCATCAGCCATGTTCAGGTTCTCCTGGATTGATACTCGGGTAAGCTTTCCGGTCGCCGAATATATGGGACAATGCTTAATGCAACTATAAGTGCCATTACTTTGACACTTTGTGAAGAGATGCCCTCAAATGAGCATGGTGAGCTGATCTATTATATGTCTCGATTGTTTGTTGAAAACCGAGGATGGAATCTATAGGTAGAGCGTAGTACCTGTCGGGGCACCTCCATGGAAATTGATTGAGAAAGCTATTTTCGGATGAAGAATCCAATCCGCAATGTTGTCGTTGAATATAAGAACCGACGTGCACGTAAGGGCGGCAATTCGCTTTGGGGCAATCTCGATCTGAAATCGATTGCACGTGCAGTGGAAGAGGACACCAAGGCACCGGCACCTGTCGAACCAACACAGCCCGCGATTTCCGCAACCAGCAGTGAGCCTGTAACGACAACCCACGAGCCATCGCTTCAGGTGGAAGCCGTTGTTGAGCCGAAGATCGTTGTTGCAGACGCGCCGGAAATCATCGCCGCTGAAGCAGAAGTTGCTCCGCAGGAGACCCAAAATCCCGTCGCTGCCAAAGCGGCGACTTCTCCTGTCCGCACAAGGAAAAAGCTTAACGTCCCCCGTCGTTTAAAGTCACTTGCTGACAAGCCGGTGAAGGTCAAGCCAGCGCCCAAGGCCACAGCTGACATTCTGGATGAACTGGCTGCGCTAGAAGCGGAGAATGTCGCGCTAAAGCGGCAGCTAGCCGAGAAGCTCAGCATAGAAAATAAACGCATGCGAAAAATGCTGAACAGCTAAAGCTTGACTGTTCAGCATACGATATTACTATTGATTATAGTTGTTATTATCGTCGGAAAAATACTTGCCATTTGACACTTGATTTGAAATTATAAACTTATTTACATAAAAATTCTGGCGACCTGGGGGGCATTTCGACTTCTTCAGTATCGAAGAGGGGCGGAGCATGGACGCAAAGTCAGTCTATATTACAGTCATGCTGATCATTCTTGCGAACGGTGGTGTTTTGAGCGCCATTCTTTCCGACTTTCCAGCCGCGTTGCGCCCGGCTGCCCGCATCTGGCAATGGGCAACGCTTCTCGTTGCGCTCGGCTGTGGAATTTTCGCGGCCGAGGTTTATTTACCCAAAAATTTCACGGTTATTGTAGCAAATATAGTGCTCGTTATAGCGCTCAGCATGTACCATCTGGCCATAAGACGCTTTCACGGATTACAGCTCTACTCAAATGTGCTGTTGGTGCCGCTTTTCGGTATGCTCGCATTTCTTTACTACATAGTCTTTGTTCCAGACATCAAAGCACGTGTGGTCATAGTATCGGTTCTCTGGGCCTGCATCATGCTGGCCTCCACGTCGATACTGATCAGCAAAGAACATTCCGCGGAGTATCAATCCCGTAGCCGTTTTGCGATGGCGGTCATCTATATGATGGCAGCATTCACCACTATTCTCCGTGCCGTTTTGTATGTCTCTCTTGATACACAGGCGAACTTTACGATAGCGGATAACACTCACTGGATGAATAGTGTCACGCCAGTCTTCTTATCGGTACTGCCTGTCATTGGGACAACGACATTCCTGCTCATGTGCTCCGATCAGGTGAAGCGCCGTTGGCAGAATGCTGCATCTCGTGACTATCTGACGGATCTGCCCAACCGGCGCTCACTGATCGCTTATGGCACGTCGATTATCGAATCCGGCGACGAAACTTCCAAGCATCGAGCTGTTGCAGTTCTGGATATTGATTGGTTCAAATCGATCAATGATACCTATGGTCATTTCGCGGGGGATCTTGTTCTTCAAACTCTTGCGCAGAGGTTGAAAGCAGTGCTGGAAGCGGACGACTTTATCGCTCGGACGGGCGGCGAGGAATTCGTCATCATCTTTGGTGAGAAAGGCAGTCTCAATGCTGAATTGGCAGCGGAGCATATTCGAAACGCCGTGGCTGAGAGCATGTTTGCGATAGAGAATACGTCGATATCAGTGACGGTTTCGATCGGTCTTGTGACCCGGAGCGCACCTGCTAAGTTCGAGGACGTCATGATCCGCGCGGATAAGGCGCTTTACACAGCCAAGAACAGTGGACGCAATCGCACAGAAGTTGTTGCAATGGGCGAGGCTTGATCGCGTAGAATGAACGATCTTCCCTTGGTTCTACTAGTTTTCAAAGTTCCATAAGATAGATTACGCGATCCAATAGTGTAGTCGGGGTGAGTTCTAGCTTGAAGTGCGACTTGCAAACGATAACAATGAGTTATCCCACGCAAGGAACCCGTCATGGAACGCACCTACTCGCATATT
>JACGXE010000009.1 GCA_014138095.1 Ochrobactrum sp. RH2CCR150 | reverse complement strand
CACCGGCAGAGATCTTCCGTCAGAAACTTGTCGCAAACAGACATCGATATGAATAAACTCTAACTCTAAAAGTCGCGGTTCAGCATGAACTCACACCGCAAAGTTGAAGTGTCCTGTTTCTGCAAAGTTGGAATGTCACACTCCCCGGGCCTGAATGATGCCTGGGAGATTGCAGATGGGATTGATAGCGATGAGCGAGCGGGATCTGCAGCGGATCGAGACTTTGTCGAAGGTGGTTGCCGGCCGGATGACCACGGTGTCAGCGGCGCATGTGCTTGACCTGAGCGAGCGCCAGGTGCGCCGGCTGCTGGAGCGTATACGGACTGGCGGCGCGGCTTCGATCCGGCACAAGGCAATCGGTCGGCCGTCGAACAACCGGATCAGCGACGGGGTTCGCGATTATGCAATGACGCTGGTTCGCGAACGTTATGCGGATTTCGGGCCGACGTTGGCCACGGAGAAGTTGGCTGAGCGCGATGGCTTGCGGGTGTCACGCGAGACGGTGCGCGGTTGGATGTCCGAGGCCGGACTGTGGCTGTCGCGCAAGCAGCGTCGGACGTTTCATCAGCCGCGGTTGCGGCGAGAAGCCTATGGCGAACTGGTGCAAATCGACGGCTCGGAACATCGCTGGTTCGAGGATCGCGGACCGTCTTGCTCTCTGCTGGTATTTGTCGACGATGCGACCGGTCGGTTGATGCAGTTGCGCTTCGTGCGTTCCGAAAGTGCCTTCACCTACTTCGAGGCATTGGAGCTTTATCTCAAGTGTCATGGCGCTCCGGTTGCCTTCTATTCGGATAAGCATTCAGTGTTCCGGGTGGCGAAGAAGGATGCCAGAGGTGGTCAGGGCATGACCCAGTTCGGGCGTGCACTCTGCGAGCTAAACATCGAGATTCTCTGTGCAAATTCCAGTCAGGCCAAGGGTCGGGTTGAGCGGATGAACCGGACGCTGCAGGATCGCCTGGTCAAGGAGCTCAGGCTTTCTGGCATCGACAGCATGGAGGCGGGCAATGCGTTCTTGCCGGGCTTCATAGAGGAATACAACGCGCGTTTTGCAATCGTCCCTGCCCGTTCCGACGATCTGCATCGGCCGCTGAATTTGGCGCAGGATCGGTTGACTGACATCCTGTGCAAGCGCGAGCAGCGCTATGTTGGATCGCAGCTTACCTTTTCGTTTGAGCGCAAGCGGATCATGCTGGAGGAGTCCACGGTGACGCGTGGCCTGGTTGGCCGCTATGTCGAGACCTATACCTATGCGGATGGTCGGCTGGATGTGCGATGGAAGGGACATTCCCTGCCCTATCAGGTGTTCGATAAGGACCAGCGGGTGACACATGCGGCGATCACCGAGAACAAGCGGTTGGGTGATGTTCTGGCCTATATCAAGGAGCGCCAGGAGCAGCAGGACAAGCCGAAGGTGAAGAGCAGCAGTGACAAGAATGGCTACGTCAAACGGGCTCGCGGACCGGGCCGGCGGAAGGATTTCATGAACGATCCGGCAGTAATCGCACAGCGCCAGAAAGCACTGTCGCGACGGCAAGCTGCGGAGTGAGGCGTCTCAAAGCTAAAGCCGAAGAGGTGTGTCAGTCACCCGCCCCGGCCAGCCCTTGCAACCCGGACCAGCCGGTCAGGCCGGGGCTGAGCGCCGTGCCAGAAAGCCTCACGCGGACATTTCTACTTTGCAAATCGGCAGACATTCTAACCCTGTCGCCACAATGCGTAGGCTTAGGGTGGGTTCTAGCTTGAAGCTCGACTTGTGGTGGTTTCAACAAGCGAGTAACTGCAAACGACATCGATATGCGACCTACTTCAAATCGGTGTTATCGAACGACGTCGGATCGATCGCATACCAGCGGTTAGCTTGAGCTGTTCTCTCTCATTATGATAAAAGCTCTCCGCCAGCCCTTCTCGCCATCGTTTTGGAAAATTCTGGTCAAAGTGCCTGTCGAACAGCGTTAAAAGCAGTGTTGCCGCCAGAAGGATGCCCAGAATCCAGACATAGGTGTTCAGATGGCCAGCCCGATTGAGACGACCGATTAGGTCATCCCATCCAGTCCCGGCCTTGGTATGCACCAAGATACGCAGACCGGCATCAAACCATGGATAGGTAAAATCGGCGATTTCAGCGCGGTTTTCCGTGATTGTGAGATTGGTGACAGCTGCATCAATCTTGCCTTCCGAAACGGCCTTCATGAGGTCGCTGTAGTTCGGGTATTCCACATAATGCGACGTAATATCGAGACGCGCGGCGATGTTTTGCCAGATATCAATCGCCATGCCGGAATAGCCATTGCCTTCATTATTCACGAAGGGTTCGCTGACATAGACGCCAACTTGCACCGGCTTTGATGGTTCGGTCGGCCCTTGCGCATTAGCGACTCGCGAAAAAGCCGATAGAAACGTAATAAAAATGAGAACGGATAAAATCTTATATTTCAAATTATAAACTAATAACAAAAACATATTCCCATCCGATTATAAATTCGACTGGTAATCGGATAATATGATTACAGATTTACATTTATATATCAACTATACTGTATAAATTTAAGCATTACCTCATAATGCACGTTGAAGAATTGCCGCTGCCTCGGTGTTTTTGGCAACGGAAATGCACCCTGCCCGTATGGCTGCTCATGCAGTCGATCTCATCAACGATTGACAAATTCTGCGCTTGATTAAAATCATTCCCTCATTGCCCGCATCGTGAGAATGACTGAAACGTGTTTGGAGCGTGGAACGGTCTAAGACCAAAGCAGCATGTAATCGTCGTGTACATGTTGTATGACCCAACACGGGTTCCAGCACTCGCGTTTTTGACCAGTTCCTGGTCATAACGCTCATCAAACGGGCATTCCCGGCCCGCTGGCTGGATGGGATAGAAGGTAGAGTATAGATGTTGGAAGCACGCATTCGAAACGCTTCGCTGCGAGACAAGATTATTACCCCGGAACAGGCGGCCAGCCTCATTAAGGATGGCATGATCGTCGGCATGAGTGGCTTTACCCGCGCCGGCGACGCCAAGGCCGTTCCAGTTGCAATGGCGGCTCGTGCGGCAACCGATCCTTTTCAGATCACCCTTATTACCGGGGCTTCGCTGGGACACGACGTCGACAAGATCCTGACGGAAGCCCATGTTCTCGCACGCCGTATGCCGTTTCAGGTTGACCGCACGCTGCGTTCCGCGATCAATCGCGGCGAGGTCATGTTTATCGACCAGCATCTGTCCGAAACGGTCGAGCAGCTGCGTTCCAAACAGATCGGCCCGATCGATTACGCAGTCGTGGAGGCGCTGGCGATCACCGAAAGTGGCGGTATCATCCCAACCACCTCGGTCGGCAATTCGGCAAGCTTTGCTATTCTGGCCGATAAGGTGATCGTCGAGGTCAATCTCAACCACCCGATGGCGCTGGAAGGCCTGCACGACATCTATATTCCAACCAAGCGCCCTACCCGCGATCCGATCCCGGTTACGGCCTGCGACAGCCGTGTTGGCCTGCCTTACATTCCGATCCCGGTCGAAAAGATCGTCGGTATCGTCATCACGCAGGAGAATGACAGCGCTTCGACAGTCGAACCCGCCGATAGCGAAACCATCGCTATTGCTGGCCATCTGATTGATTTCCTGAAGGACGAAGTGGCGCATGGACGCCTCGATCTCACGCTCAATCCTCTTCAGGCCGGTATTGGCACCATCGCAAACGCTGTGCTCAATGGCTTTGCCGATAGCCCCTTCCACAATCTGCGCATGTATAGCGAAGTGCTGCAGGACAGCACTTTTGAGCTTTTCGACGCTGGAAAGCTGGATTACGCCTCTGGCGCTTCGATCACGCTCAGCCCGGCAGTTGGCGAACGCGTCTTCAACAATATCGACCGCTATCGCGACAAGCTGATCCTGCGCCCGCAGGAAATCAGCAATCACCCGGAAGTCATCCGTCGCCTTGGTATCATCGGCATCAACACGGCGCTTGAATTCGACATTTATGGCAATGTGAATTCTACCCATGTCGACGGCACGCATATGATGAACGGTATTGGCGGTTCAGGCGATTTCGCGCGTAATGCTTATATCTCGATCTTCGTCAGCAAATCGGAAGCCAAGAACGGCGCCATTTCGTCTATCGTGCCGATGGTCACTCATGTGGACCACACGGAACACGACGTCGATATTCTGGTGACCGAACAGGGCCTTGCCGATCTGCGCGGCCTCGCCCCGCGGGAACGTGCCCGTGTCATCATCGACAATTGCGCTCATCCGGATTATCGCGACCAGCTTAATGATTATTTCGAGCGCGCCTGTGCGCGTGGCGGTCACACACCGCACCTTCTGGAAGAAGCCTTCAGCTGGCATACACGCCGTCGCGAGAGCGGCAGCATGCTGCAGGGATAATATCCCCGCCTGTGGTGGCTGGCGTTCAAAACCGGCCACCAGTCACCCTGCCCGCTTGCAGATCGAGCGGAACCTTCTCCAAGTCAAAACGTTAATCGGCATATCGTTTTCTAACTGGAAACGATCATGCTGCGGTAGAACTGGGAATCTTGCCCCACGTTTTCCGTATAATGTTAGTCTGGCGTTCTGGAGGAGCGGCCGTCGGACATAAAGAACACCAGTGCCGTTCCTGGAAGGTTCAGAAAAGCTATGTCCATCCTCATCAGCCTTCTGATAACAATTCTTGTTATCTTCCTCGTGCTTTATCTCATCAACATGCTTCCGCTTGATGCGAAGGTGAAGCAGATCGCTCAAGTTATTGTGATCATCATCGGCATCATCTCGCTTTTGAAATATCTCGCCGTTTTCTGACGATCGTCGCGCATCGGTTGCGAGCGGCTTGCGTGAGCGCTCGTAATTGAAAAATATCCAAAAATTATGCACTTGTCGCAAGACAACACTCTCGACGTGAGACGAGTTCTTTCGGAGCGTTATGGCCATCTGCGCGCTTCGAAAAGCTCGTCTCCGTCGCCCATAGGCGGTTGTTTCCGGCTTTCCCTTATGTTAGCCATTGCAACTATCGGTTTGATTATTCGAAAATCCCGATATTCGCCCAATCCCCCCAAAGTATAATTTGCTTGATCAGTCTTAGGCTATAAAACCCTAAATTGTGTCTTTCGGGAAACTGTTCGTGGAAAAGTTGCAATTATACAGTTTGGCACCTTTTCCTTACGGGCGGATGCTTTTATAAGCCCTCCAGTTAATTGCTCCCTTAACGTAAGGTTTCGTGTGACAATTAAATAATCCTGATCCAGGGACGGGGAGTTAGGAAATGAAAGCAGCGCTATGGAAAGCAGGAGTGATAACTCTTTCTGTTGTGTTGTTTTCTGTGTCCCTCACCTGGATGATTGCTGCCCTCTCTGGTGAACGGCCGGGCATTGTCGCGCTGGCGCTGAGTTCCGGCATTCCCATTGCCACGGCCTTCCCGTCGCTCGCCTATATTTTCCGGCAGCATAACAAGCTGAAAGACGCCTATAACCAGCTTGAAAAGGCTCATGTCGAATTGCAGGCTCGGGCGCGCGTGGATCACATGACGGGATTGCTCAATCGCGAAGCGCTGTTCGACGCCATGAAAATCATCAGATCGCGTATTGAAACCGGTGTACTGATGGTCATCGACGCCGACCACTTCAAGGCTATCAACGATACATTCGGCCATAGCGCTGGCGATCGCGCATTGAAGCTGATCGCATTTGCCTTGCAGAATGTGACACGCAAGGGCGATCTGGTCGGGCGTATCGGTGGCGAGGAATTTTGCGTCTTCTTGCCGGGTGCCAGTAGTGAAACGGGTGTGCGCGTAGCGCAGCGCATCCGCACCGAAGTGGAAGGCACGCCCTTTAACTCGACAGAATATCAGGTCTATCCGCTGACGATCAGCATCGGCGTGGCATCTGCTCCAAAGACCGAGAGCAATTCGCAAGTGATGAGCCGTGCCGACCGCTGCCTTTATCAGGCCAAGCAGCGCGGGCGCAATTGCGTGGTTCTGGACGAAGAAAGCGCCCGACTGGCGGGCGCTTCCGTTGTTTCCATCACCAATGGCCGGGAAATGGCACGCGGCTAATTTATGCTGATCGTTAGTCTACCCACGGCGTGACTTCTTCCTCAGACCACCCGACCGGAACAAAGCCCATTTTCTGATAGAGCTGCAATGCGCGCGGACTGTCCAGCGTATTGGTATGGATGGTAACCTTCTGCGGTCCATGAGCCCAGGCGGCGGAAATTGCTTCGCTGAGGAAGAACTTGCCCAGCCCCCGCCCCTGAAAATCGGCCATCAGACCGAAATAGAGGATTTCAGCCGTTTCCGGCATCGCTGTCAGATCCAGTTCCACAAAGCCAGCGGGATTGCCATCCGCGTAAAGCACGTGGATTGCACTCGTATCCGCGTGGATAATGCTGGCCACTTCCGCATCGCTTTGCACCCGGCGCATCATCCAGTGATGCTGCCGACCGACCTGCTCATAAAGATAGCGATAGAAATGCACTGGCATGTCGCTGGCCCGCATGATGGCGAGCCTCACGCCAGACGGAACCGGCACGGAAAGCGACGGTCGCGTCTGCATTTCCAGATGCGTAATGCGGGCTGTAAGTTTGTCGACCATGATCAGTCGGCTTCGCCCGTCACCACCGGCGTATCCTGCCTGCTGCCCCATTCGCTCCAGGAACCGTCATAGAGCCGGTTATCCTTATGGCCGAGCGAGGCCAGCGCAAGCATGATGACCGCCGCTGTGACGCCGGAACCGCAGCTTGTGACGACTGGCTTGGCGAGATCGACGCCTGCCTTGTCGAAAATCGCACGCAGACTATCCAGATCTCTCAGCTCGCCATTCTCCGATAGCGTGCCGACAGGAACGTTGCGCGCGCCCGGCATGTGACCGGAACGCATGCCCGCACGCGGTTCGGCATCCCGTCCGGTAAATCGTCCGGCGGCCCGCGCATCGGCAACCTGCGCGCGACGCTCATCGACGATCTCCCGCATTTCCGGGAAAGCAACAACGCCAGCCTGATCGAAAGCAGGCGTGAATAGCGAGGCTGCAATCTTCGTCGGCTCGCCGGTCACGGGATAACCTGCTGCTTTCCATCCGTCGAAGCCGCCATCAAGAACGAATACATTCTTGGCGCCCATCACGCGGAACATCCACCAGACGCGCGGTGCGGCGAATATGCCGGGGCCGTCATAGACGATGATCGTCTCGTCGGCGGTGATGCCCATCGCGCCGACATGCTGCGCGAAGAGTTCCGGCGATGGCAAAGTGTGAGGGAGACCGGAGTCCTTGTCGGCGATCACATCCTGATCGAAGAAGACCGCGCCCGGAATATGCGCTGCATGATATTCCTCCAGGCCGTTGCGACCCGCGGCGGGCAGATACCAGGACGCATCTACAATCGCTACTCCCGGTTGTCCGACGCGTTCTTTCAGCCAGTCGCGTGAAACGACAAATGCGCTCTTCTCAGCCATGATCATGCTCCTCAAATGCTCAAGCTTCTGGCAAGGCGCCGAAACGAATGCGGAAACGGCGGTTTTCCTTGCCCTTCTTCTCGATCTTGCCAATGTGAATTTCGCCCACTTCCTGCGTTTCGGACACATGGGTGCCGCCGCATGGCTGGGAATCCACCGAACCATTTTCACCAATCGCAACAAGCCGAATGCGGCCAAGCCCGACGGGCGGACGAACATTCTTCGATTTCACAATATCGGGGTTGGCGAGGAATTCTTCATCGCTGATCCAGTTGATCGAAACAGGATCATTGGCTTTGACCAGCTCCATGATCTTTTCGGTCACGAATTCCTTCGTATAGGTCGGATCTGGCAGATCAAAGTCGACACGGCTTTCATCTTCGCCGACTGCCGCACCGGTGATCGGGAACGGACAGGCGACGGACAAAAGATGACAGGCAGTGTGCATACGCATCAGCTTATAGCGGCGCGGCCAATCAATATGCAGAACGAGCGTTTCACCGACTGTTGGTGCTGCCTGCCCTTCGGCTGGCATATGGACGATTTCATTCTTGGTTTCACCGGTAACGGTGGCTGCGATTTCGATCCGCGATCCATCGGCGCGCTCAAAAAAACCGATATCCCCCGGCTGTCCGCCGGAGGTCGCGTAGAAATTTGTCTGGTCGAGAATAATACCGCCAGTCTCGGTAATGGCGAGAACCTTGCCCTCCGCCGTTGAAAGATAGGAATCTTCACGGAAAAGCGCATCGGTCTCATAGGCCATTGTTTTATTCCTCGAATGGGATGTCTATTTCGGTTATGGTTTCCAGCCAGCCCGGCACCGGCAGGTTCTTGCCGCGCAGGAAGGATGGATTGAACATTTTCGACTGGTAACGATTACCATAGTCGCAAAGCACCGTCACAATTGTGTGGCCCGGACCGAGATCTTTTGCAAGCCGGATCGCACCGGCAATATTGATGCCGGAAGAGCCGCCGAGGCAAAGCCCCTCATTCTCCACGAGATCGAACACGACATCGAGCGCATCGGCATCCGCAATGCGATAGGAGAAATCAGGCGTAAACCCTTCCAGATTGGCCGTTATACGCCCCTGCCCGATGCCCTCCGTGATCGAATCGCCTTCCGATTTCAATTCGCCGGTCGTGTAATAGGAATAGAGCGCCGCACCATAGGGGTCAGCGAGCCCGATCTTGATATCAGGATTGTGATCCTTCAGGCCGAAAGCAGTCCCGACGAGTGTGCCGCCTGATCCGACCGCCGCCACGAAACCGTCGACCTTGCCGTTGGTATCGCGCCAGATCTCAGGCGCAGTGGTTTCGATATGCGCCTGACGATTGATCGGGTTATCGAACTGGTTGGCCCAGATCGCGCCATTCGGCTCGGTTTTGGCAAGCTGTTCAGCCAGCCGCCCCGACAGGCGCACATAGTTGTTGGGATTGCGATAAGGCGCAGCCGGAACTTCGATCAGTTCTGCACCCAGCAGACGCAGCGCATCCTTCTTTTCCTGGCTTTGCGTTTCCGGAATGACGATCACCGTGCGATAGCCGAGCGCCTTGGCGACGAGGGTCAGGCCGATGCCGGTATTGCCTGCCGTGCCCTCAACGATGACACCGCCCGGACGAAGCAAGCCGCGTTTCTCTGCATCACGGATAATATAAAGCGCTGCACGATCCTTGACCGACTGTCCCGGATTGAGGAATTCAGCCTTGCCGTAAATCTCGCAACCGGTGATTTCGGAAGCCTTCTTGAGACGAATCAATGGCGTGTTACCAATTGCGTCTAGAACCGATTGGAGCATAGCTTCCATCCTTCATCTTTGGCCGAGCTGTTTGCCCGGAAAGTATGAGGAACTGCCCTGCCCTTCAAGGAAGGATGGAATAATTTTCCACGCCAACCGGCAAACTCAATCCACAAAATGTCTGTTCAAAAGAAAAAGCCGCCCGAAATTGGCGGCTTTTGTAAAAGATGTTCCGAAAACGGTTATGCAGCGCGCTGTCCACCGCCGCCATTACCGTTACGGCGCTTGCGACGAAATGGACGCTTTGCCTTCGGTGCGGCTTCGCCAGTCGCATTGGCATGGCCACTTGCGGAAGCGTGGTTGCCTGCACGATGTTCGCCCGGCTTCTGCGCTGGACGACGATGCTGCTGCGGCGACGGACCCTTGCGATGCTGCGTCTTCTGCGGCTTGTCCTCACCCACAATCGAAATGCGCGGCGCTGCTGCTGGTGCCGGTGCAAGCTTGACCGGAGCATCCTTGATCGGAAGCTTGGTGCGGGTCACGCGTTCCACTGCGCGCAGCTTCGAGTCTTCGGTCGCCTGATCGTACAGGGTGATCGAAGCGCCGCTGGCGCCATTGCGCCCCGTGCGGCCGATACGGTGTACGTAAGTTTCCGGCTCGTCCGGGAGGTCGTAGTTGACCACATGGCTGATGCCGGGAACATCGATACCGCGCGCGGCAATATCGGTTGCAACCAGAATGCGCAACGTGCCATCGCGGAAGCCGTTCAGCGCGCGCTGGCGGGCATTCTGCGACTTGTTGCCGTGAATGGCAGCAACGTCGAACTTGTCACGTTCAAGGTGGCGCACGACCGCATCGGCACCATGCTTGGTGCGGGTGAAGACGATAACCGAACGCATGTTCTTATCCGCCAGCAGAGCCGACAGAAGACGACGCTTTTCCTTGGTCGGCACAGGATGCACAACCTGGGTGATTTCGGCAGCCGTGGTGCCCTGCGGTGCAACTTCCACACGAACCGGATCACGAAGCAGGCTGCCTGCGAGCGCTGCAATTTCCTTCGGCATGGTTGCGGAGAAAAGTGCGGTCTGACGGTCGGCATGGGTTGCCTTCGCAATACGCTTCACATCATTGATGAAACCCATGTCGAGCATGCGATCGGCTTCATCGAGCACCAGCCAGCGGGTCTGCGACAGGTCAACCAGACCGTCTCGCATCAGATCCGTCAGACGGCCCGGCGTTGCAATCAGTACGTCAATGCCGGGCGCGATACGCTTGATCTGCGTCAGCTTCGATACGCCACCAAGCACGAGCGCGGTCGAGATATGCGCGGTCTTGGAAACGTTGCGGATCGTCTGTTCGATCTGGACGGCCAGTTCGCGGGTCGGCGCCAGAACAAGCGCGCGCGCTGTCTTCGGACGGCGCTTGTCGCCAAGACCGATGATCTTTTGCAGGATCGGCAGGCTGAAAGCAGCAGTCTTGCCCGAGCCGGTCTGCGCAATACCGAGAATGTCCTTGCCTTCCAGCTGCGGCGGGATCGCCTGCGTCTGGATCGGCTTCGGTTCGGTCATGCCAGCAGCTTCTACGCCCTTGAGCAAAACGCCGGTGACGCCAAGAGCGGCAAAGCCGCCCGTATTTTCATTTGTCAATTCAATCTCTTTCGGCGGCACCGCACATCTGCGGTCCGCTTTCAATGCCGGGAAAGCGCAACTTGCCCGAGCCAAATCCGTATTTATGATAACGACGGGACGCCGGGAAAACCCCTGGCGACTTGCGCAGCCGTGCCCGAGCAGATCTCAGGTCCCCTCCGCTACCAGACCATTCCGGAAGACAGAGGTGTGACGCAACAAGTCCAATGCCGGGAAAGCCGACATCTAACGTCGGCCCATGCGCCTGCCGCCCATATGGGGTGGTTTTGCCAAAAAAGCAAATGTTTTCGCTTTA
Organism: Ochrobactrum sp. RH2CCR150; assembly: GCA_014138095.1. GTDB lineage: Bacteria > Pseudomonadota > Alphaproteobacteria > Rhizobiales > Rhizobiaceae > Brucella > Brucella gambitense. The sequence continues at coordinate 162,821 of JACGXE010000009.1, read as the reverse complement.
GACTTCAGTTCAAATGATGAAATCAGCCAGAACCTGATTGTCTGTAATGTCCTGATAAGCCCAGCCGGCCTCGCCGAACTTCTTTTCCAGAAGTTTGAAGTTGGCGGCATCCTTCGTTTCAATGCCGATCAGCACCGAGCCGAAATTGCGGGCGGATTTCTTCAGATACTCGAAGCGCGCGATGTCATCTTCCGGCCCCAGTAGATCGAGGAACGAGCGCAATGCGCCCGGACGCTGCGGGAAGCGGAAAATGAAGTATTTCTTCAGGCCCTCAAAGCGCAGTGCCCTTTCGCGGACATCCGGCAAACGCTCGAAATCAAAATTGCCGCCCGAAACGACAATCACGATACGCTTGCCCTTGAGTTCGCTTTTCTTGAAATCCTTCAGCGCATCAATGCCCAATGCGCCCGCTGGCTCCAGCACGACGCCTTCAATATTGAGCATTTCAATGATCGTGGCGCAGAGCCGGTTTTCCGGAACCGTTATGACAGACTTTGCGTCAAAGCCTTTGAGAAGCTTGAAGTTTTCCTTGCCAATCTCGGCAACTGCCGCCCCGTCAACGAAATTATCGACATGGGCAAGCTTGATGCGCTTTCCCGCTTCCAGACTGCCTTTCAGGCTGGCCGCACCCTTCGGTTCGACAAAGCGAAACGCGGTTTTCCAGCCAAGATCGGAAATATACTGCGTCACACCGCCGGAAAGCCCGCCGCCGCCAACCGGCAGCAGAACCAGATCCGGCTTCTTGCCCTCCGGCAATTGCCGTTCGATTTCCAGCGCGACAGTCGCCTGACCTTCCACAATACCCGGATGGTCGAAGGGCGGCACCATGACGCCCTTGTTGCTGGCCGCAAATTCCTGCGACGCAGCATAGCAGACGTCAAAAATATCGCCGATGAGCTTGATTTCGATGAATTCACCGCCAAAAGCGCGGGTCTTGTCGATTTTCTGCTGCGGCGTGGTCACCGGCATGAAAACAACGCCCTTGCGACCAAAATGGCGGCAGACGAAAGCAAAACCCTGCGCGTGGTTGCCTGCCGAAGCGCAGACAAACACGACATTCTCGTCGGTTGTCTTGACGGCCTTGGAGATAAAATTGAAAGCGCCACGAATCTTGTAGGACCGCACCGGCGTCAGATCTTCGCGCTTCAACCAAATCTCTGCGCCATATTTGCGGGAGAGATAGTCGTTGAGCTGCAATTGTGTTTCGGGGAAAAGCGCACGCATTGCCTTTTCGGCCTGAGCCACGGATTTGACGAAGGCGGTCATACTGAAACTCTCTTCATTCCTACTCGGTGTTCACATCGCTATACGGATTTGCCAATGCAAACAAGGATGAAGGGAAATGCCAACCTACCCCACGTAGTAAACAGTGACGATCTTGCGGTCTCCGAAGACCACCAGCGGACCGTCATTCAGCAGTTCGAACAGCACGGCTTCGTTCAGTGGAAGCGGGATTGTTATTTCTTCGAGGTAAAGCGCGTGGCACGAAATAGAGCGCTCTCTCTGTAATTCGCGCTGCATCAAACGTAGCGCGGCCTCGGCTTCTGGCCGCTGGTCCTGACGGAAAAATCCGCCGCACCAATCCTGAACATGATCATAGGTGATTGTGTAATAGGTTACAGTGTCTGTCATACCGGTCACCCCCCCCAAAGCACTCTCGCGGTACGCCCCCGCATTGTGCCCTTCGATCTTTGGTGATCAGGGTGTTAGTAACCGCACTGCGACGGCCTCACGACCTTTGGCTTCAGAGAAGCTTGGACATACGTCGCAAGCACCCTGACCATAAAGGACGAAGGTTCGGCGCCTTTCGGTGACGCCAACCACGCAGTGATAAAGGGGTTACTAAGCCCCAGACCGCCGCGTAGCGGTCCAGCTCTAGGCGTAAATCATTCCTGACAGCTTGTCATATCCAAAATTCGTCAGCTGACAGGCTTTTGCGGAAATAGTGGCATCTGGCGCGAACCGATCAAAATCATGGCCGGGAAAACGCGCCGATCATACCGCTTTTCTATTTTAGAACATAAGGATATTCGATAATTCAGCTGTAATTGCTGACAAGCTTTCTGTCTTGAAATCAACGCGCAAATCATGACATAGAAATCCTGTCGCTGCGGTCGTGGCGAAACTGGTATACGCAACGGACTTAAAATCCGTCGCCTTTTAGGCTTGCGGGTTCAAGTCCCGCCGACCGCACCACAATTTTTCATACAAAAGCCGCCGTGTTTTCCCGGCGGCTTTTGTTTTGATGGAATGTCGTCAGCCGTGCAGTTTGGCGGTGATTTCAGCGACACGCTTGCCCTGAAAACGTGCGCCTTCCAGTTCCTGTGCCGATGGCTGGCGTGAACCGTCGCCGTCTGCCGTCGTCGTCATGCCGTAAGGCGCGCCGCCGCGCACCACATCATTGCCCATCTGCCCCTGATAGGCATAGGAAAGCGGCACAATGATCATACCGTGATGCTGCAACTGCCACTGCGCCGAAATCAACGCCAGTTCCGCGCCGCCATGCTGCGTCGCCGTTGAAACCATCACAGAGCCGACCTTGTTGAGCAGCGCACCCTTGGCCCACAGACCACCGGTCTGGTCGAGAAAATTCTTCATCTGCGCGGCCATCATGCCGTAGCGGGTCGCAGTACCCAATATAATAGCATCATATTCGACCAGATCGTTCGGCGATGCGATCGGTGCGTCCTGATCGACCTTATAATGCGAGGCCTTAGCGACATCGAGCGGAACCAGTTCGGGCACCCGCTTGATCGTGACTTCCGTGCCGCCTTCGCGCGCACCTTCTGCCGCAGCCTTGGCCATCTGCTCCATATGCCCGTAGGACGAATAGTACAGCACCAGAACCTTTACCATCTGACGTCTCCGTTTTCGGTTTTGCGGAACCCCTTTTCCGCATTCACTCAACTAGAGAGCATTTTCATTTTGGGAAGATGACCGATCGGAGGAACATTTTGTCTTTTGCGACAAACCGGTTGCGGCGGGGTGCCCCTGAGGCTTAACTGTCGCCAGATTGAAATGGAGTCTGGGCATGACCGACACTTCGCAGCAGGCCGTCAGGGCTGCAATGCTCGCCATTGGCGACGAACTTCTCTCCGGACGCACCAAGGACAAGAACATCGGGCATCTGGCCGATCTGCTGACCGCCGTGGGCATCGATCTCAAGGAAGTACGCATCGTGCCCGACGAGGAAGACGCCATTGTCGCCGCGCTCAATGCCCTGCGTCCGAATTTTGATTATGTCTTTACCTCGGGTGGAATTGGCCCGACCCATGACGACATCACTGCCGACGCCGTATCGAAAGCCTTCGGCGTGCCCTGCATCTATGATGAAAAGGCCATGAAGCTTCTTGGCGACAATTATGCGCGGCGCGGTCTGGAATTTACCGATTCACGCAAGCGCATGGCCCGTATGCCGGAAGGGTCGGAACATATCGACAATCCGGTTTCTTCCGCGCCGGGCTTCCACATCGGCAATGTCTATGTGATGGCGGGCGTTCCGTCCGTTTTTCAGGCCATGCTCGACAATGTGATCCCAACCTTGCGGACCGGCCGCAAGCTCTTGTCGCGCGCTGTGCTCTGTCCGTTCGGTGAAGGCGTGATCGGCGCGCCGCTGGCTGAAATCCAGAAGCAGAACCCCGATACCATTATCGGTTCCTATCCGAAGTTCGAAAGCGGGCGCTTCAGCACCGAGCTTGTGGTGCGCGGCAGCGACCCACAGAAAATTGATGCGGCGGCTGCCGAAATCGAAGCGATGATTGCCAGGCTGGTGGCGTCCGGCGCAAGCTGACCAAACCGACATTTCGAAAACACGTCCTTTAAGTTTTGCAACCTTTTGCCAGCGCAACTCGTTGCATTCTATGCTAAAATGGAAACACAGCTGGAAGGAGATCGGTCATGACCTACAAAACGGTGGTTGCCTATTCCCGGAGCGAGGCCGAGCTGAAGCGGGTTCTGTCCGCCATCGCGCTTTTGATGCGAAAAGTGCCCGATCTTCATGTCATCGGCCTCTACTCCATCCCCTCTCCTATCGTTTATGCCGATCCCAACGGGTTCATTGATCCCGGCATGTTCGAACTGCACGACAAGCAGCACAAGGAACTGTCTGAACGGCTGAAACACGTCTTTGAAGAAGAGATGCGTCGTCAGGATGCGCATTTCGAATTTCGTATCACACGCTCCGAAACCGGCACCGCTGCCGATGGCGTTCTGACCTCGTGCCTTGGTGCGGAATTGCTGGTTGCGGGCCAGCCGGACCCCGACGATCCGGCCACCAATGACGAAACCGCCGACACTATTGTCTTCAATTCAAGCTGCCCGGTTCTGCTCGTGCCTTATGCGCCTGTGATGCGGCCAGTGTCGCTTGACCGGATTGTTGTCGCCTTTAACGGCAAGAGAGAAGCGGCTCGCGCTGCATTCGATGCCTTGCCCCTGATGAAACAGGCCGGCCGTACTGAAATCGTCTGGGTCGATCCGCCAGAAGCCGAAGGCGAGGACGAAGCGCTGGCGGGTACCGAACTGGCTGAATCGATTGCCCGCCACGGCATTGAAGTGAATGTCACGCCGCTCGGCGCGAATGGACGCTATGCGCAGGATGCGCTGCGCGAACATATCATCGCGGAGCGCGCCGATTTGCTTGTCATGGGGGCCTATAGCCATTCGCGTCTGCGCGAGCTGGTTTTCGGCGGCGTGACCCGCTCAATGCTCAATGAACTTCCCGTTCTGACACTATTTTCACGGTGACATGTCCGCTCATTTCGAGCGGACAATTATCCCCAATTCGTCACATCAGGCGTCTTCAAGCCATAACGGACTTGCAAGATCGGTGTTTTTGCGGTTATCAGCACTACCCGGCGCTGACTGTGCCGGGTTGAAGAAACCTTTTCATCGTGTTGCAGCCTCTCTTGTGGTGGCGCAGATGGCGAAACAAAGGTCTACACAGTTCAGCGCGCTTGACGGTGGTCATCGCGCATTTTTGGTTTAGCCAGTCTGTGGGCCACAGCCCACGGACTGTTCCATGGAGCGTTTCGATGTCCTTGCCCGATAAAGCCTTTCCAGTATCCTGGGATCAGTTCCACCGCGATGCCCGCGCGCTTGCCTGGCGCATTTCCGGCATGGGGCACGATTGGCGTGCAATCGTCGCGATTACGCGCGGCGGTCTGGTGCCAGCGGCCATTATTTGCCGTGAACTCGGCATCCGCCTTATCGAAACCGTCTGCATTGCTTCCTATCACGACTACACGTCGCAGGGCGAAATGCAGATCCTCAAGGGCATCGGCGAACAGCTTCTGGAAAATGGCGGCGAAGGCGTGATCGTCGTCGACGACCTCACCGATACCGGCAAGACGGCCGCTATCGTCCGCGAGATGATGCCGAAGGCGCATTTTGCAACGGTTTATGCCAAGCCCAAAGGCCGTCCGCTGGTCGACACCTTTGTGACCGAAGTATCGCAGGACACCTGGATCTATTTCCCCTGGGATATGGGCTACACCTATCTCGAGCCGATTGCAGGCGACAAGCGCGGATAAACTCTACTTCATCGCGCTCCAAGACATTCTCAATGCCAGCCCTAACCGGCTGGCATTTTTATTTGGCGCAATTGTTCTGCGTATGAAGCCAGCAGCAAGGCGAGACTTTCCTCAAAGATGGTGCTGCCCAAACGAGCATTTAAAACGAAAATAAACGAAAATGAAAAAAGGGATATTTCTGCCGTAATCGCGTGCTATAAGAAAATGGTCGAAATGGCGCTCAAAGTGATCAGGTTCGGCGTTAAGAAATGACGCCCTCTCCCTGTATTTGAATAGTTTCTTTAAAATGAAGGACTTTTTTGTCCTTTTGTAAGGTGTGCTGCGCATTTGAGCAGTTGTTATTTTGACGAATCATTCCATTTTAAGGAAAAGAGGGAATTTCGCAGTGAAGACGGCAGCCAAACAACTTATTGCAACGGAAAAGCGTATTCTTACGCCTTCTGGCCGTTTGCAGCAGGTTGCGGCCCTCGTCTATCGTCGCGAAATGGGCGCTCTTCAGGTTCTTGTCATCACGAGCCGTGGTACAGGCCGCTGGATCATCCCCAAGGGTTGGCCGCAAGTCGGTCGCACGCTCGCTGAAACGGCATTGCGCGAAGCCTTCGAAGAAGCAGGCATACGCGGTGATGTCACTCCAGAACCTGTCGGCAACTTCAATTATTGCAAAATGGATATGCCGCCCGAGCGGATCAATCAGTTTTCGGTCGCAGTTTATGCCGTCCGTTTCACCGGCCAGGAAAAGAGCTGGCCGGAGCGGGATCAGCGCATCTGCGAATGGGTATGCCCGGAGGAGGCCGCAAGGCGCGTCGAAGAGACCGAACTGAAGCAGATTCTTCTTCACTTTGGTGATTCGGGTATGAGGGTCGCCGCTGAATAGCGGCACCATTTCTCCATTATCGCTGCATTTCTGCGCTCGCTCGGCTTAACCGTAGCGTTTCCAGCGGCGATTCCGCCTATAGGGCCTCGCAATCGCCGCCACCACTGCTCCCTGAGCGCAATTCAAAGCATCCAGTGCAAGGCTTTGATTGCCCATTGCGGACCGATTTTGTCTGTCATCTCGCGCTTTTTGCTCAGATCTTTCATCAAAACGTGGTTCGATCCCACTGTTTTTGCGCAATAATTGCCCTCAATGAATGGTTAAAAAGGGGTAAAAGCGTTTTAGCCGGCTTCATTCGCAAAAGCGTCTCTTCTCCCCGTTATCCACATTACCCCCCAGCGCCTCACGCACAATATCTAGCGTTAGACGCCTTACAACAAACCAATGCTTGACGCTCGCAGCCGAGTCGTTTTTTATGAACTTATCGTTGCGTAAGTGGCGTGACCGGGCGTCTGAATTGCCGGTCTTTCTTTCAGGTTAGTCAAGTTCTGGAACGGGCGTTGCGCTTACTCAGCGTAGAATTCGCTCCGGGCTTCGTCGTGCCCGATTTCCGGGCCGGACCACCTTCGGAGAAGCAGATGCAGCCACATGACGAAAGAGCGTTAACACTAGATTTAGTATTTGCGCTCATGCTTCTTACAAGATAGAGTATTTTTCGATCTGCTGATTTGTTGGTTTGCAATGCCCCTGACAAGGATAGCTCTGGCTGCCTTGGGGTGTTTTGTTATGCGCCGGATGCAGCAGAAACAGAATTCGGGATCCCGGTTATATGCCGGAATCCTCACCAAGAGGCCCTTCCTCGCAGAAGAGCTTTCAGACAGAGACGCGGTACAGACAGCAAGTGGCGGGCCATGGTGGAAACTCACCCTTGGCGCTACTATATATAGAACGTTTGGATGGAAAAGATGAAGATCGAACGCCGTTTCACGAAAGAGAATCAGTCGGCCTATGCGGACATCGCGTTTCGGACTGCGACCAGCGAGATCAAAAATCCCGATGGATCCATCGTATTCCGCCTGGAAAACATCAATGTACCGGCTCAGTTCAGTCAGGTTGCAGCAGACATTCTTGCGCAGAAATATTTCCGCAAGGCTGGCGTGCCTGCCCATCTGAAGAAAGTCGAAGAAAACAACGTCCCGTCGTGGCTTTGGCGCTCGGTCGCCGATGAAGATGCGCTGGCATCGCTGCCGCAGGACGAGCGTTATGGCTCCGAAATGGATGCCTGTCAGGTTTTTGACCGTCTTGCCGGCACCTGGACCTACTGGGGCTGGAAGGGCGGCTATTTCGGCTCGGAAGACGACGCCCTCGCCTTCCGTGACGAGCTTGCCTATATGCTCGCCACCCAGCGCGTTGCTCCGAACAGCCCACAATGGTTCAACACGGGCCTGCATTGGGCTTATGGCATCGACGGTCCCGGCCAGGGCCATTTCTACGTTGACTGGCAGACCGGCAAGCTGACCAAATCCAAGTCGTCCTACGAACACCCGCAGCCGCATGCCTGCTTCATCCAGTCCGTCGCTGACGATCTGGTCAATGAAGGCGGCATCATGGACCTGTGGGTTCGCGAAGCGCGCCTGTTCAAATACGGCTCCGGCACGGGTTCCAACTTCAGCCATCTGCGCGGCGAAGGCGAAAAGCTTTCCGGCGGCGGCAAGTCTTCTGGCCTGATGAGCTTCCTCAAGATCGGCGACCGCGCTGCGGGTGCCATCAAGTCGGGCGGCACGACCCGTCGCGCTGCAAAGATGGTCGTTGTCGACATCGACCATCCGGATATCGAAGAATATATCGACTGGAAGGTGAAGGAAGAGCAGAAGGTCGCTTCGCTCGTCACCGGTTCCAAGATCGTCAAGCAGCATCTGGCTGCAATCATGAAGGCTTGCGTCAACTGCGAAGCCGACAATGATGATTGCTTCGATCCGTCGAAGAACCCTGCCCTGAAGCGCGAAATCAAGGCAGCCAAGAAGAACCAGGTTCCTGAAAACTACGTCAAGCGTGTGATCCAGTTTGCACGTCAGGGCTATACCGACATTCAGTTCAAGACCTATGACACGGACTGGGATTCGGAAGCCTATCTCACGGTTTCAGGCCAGAACTCGAACAACTCCGTCTCGCTGAAGGACGAATTCCTGCGCGCCGTCGAAAACGACAGCGACTGGAACCTGACCGCACGCAAGGACGGCAAGGTCATGAAGACCTTGAAGGCGCGCGATCTTTGGGAAAAGATCGGTTATGCCGCATGGGCGTCCGCTGATCCGGGTCTGCACTACAACACGACCATGAACGACTGGCACACCTGCCCGGTCGCCGGTCCGATCCGTGCCTCCAACCCGTGCTCGGAATATATGTTCCTTGACGACACGGCTTGTAATCTGGCGTCGATCAACCTGCTCACCTATCGCAACAAGGACGGTTCGTTCGATATTGCGGCTTACGAGCACACGGCACGCCTGTGGACCATCGTTCTCGAAATTTCGGTGATGATGGCGCAGTTCCCATCCAAGGAAATCGCCCGCCTCTCCTACGAATACCGCACGCTCGGCCTTGGCTATGCCAATATTGGCGGCCTGCTGATGACCTCCGGTATCCCATATGACTCGGATGAAGGCCGCGCCATCTGCGGTGCATTGACCGCAATCATGACCGGTATTGCCTACGCAACCTCCGCCGAGATGGCGAAGGAACTGGGCACCTTCCCAAGCTATGAGCCGAATGCGGAACATATGCTGCGCGTCATGCGCAACCATCGTCTGGCCGCCCATGGTGAGACTGAAGGTTATGAAGGCCTCGCCGTCAATCCGGTGGCGCTGATTGCTGAAGACTGCCCGGATCAGGACCTGATCACCCATGCCCGTGCGGCCTGGGACAAGGCGCTGGAACTCGGTGAAAAGCACGGCTACCGCAACGCCCAGTCGACGGTTATCGCGCCAACCGGTACGATCGGCCTCGTCATGGATTGCGACACGACCGGCATCGAGCCTGACTTTGCACTCGTAAAGTTCAAGAAGCTGGCCGGTGGCGGTTACTTCAAGATCATCAACCGCGCCGTGCCGGAAGCACTCCGCACGCTCGGCTACTCGGAAAGCCAGATCGCCGAAATCGAAGCCTATGCTGTCGGTCACGGCAACATCAATCAGGCTCCGGGCGTCAATCCTTCGTCGCTGCGCGGCAAAGGCTTCACCGATGAGAAGATCGAAGCTCTGAATGCAGCGCTCAAGAGCGCCTTCGATATCAAGTTCGCTTTCAACAAGTGGACGCTGGGCGAAGATTTCTGCAAGGACGTGCTGAAGCTCACCGACGAACAGCTGAACGATTTCTCGTTTGAAATGCTGCCAGCACTGGGCTTCTCCAAGAAGGACATCGAAGCTGCCAACATCCATGTTTGCGGCGCGATGACCCTCGAAGGCGCACCATTCCTCAAGGAAGAAGATTACGCAGTGTTCGATTGCGCCAATCCGTGCGGCAAGATCGGCAAGCGTTACCTGTCGGTGGATAGCCACATCCGCATGATGGCTGCTGCACAGCCATTCATTTCGGGCGCGATCTCCAAGACGATCAATATGCCGAACGATGCGACCGTCGAAGACTGCAAAAACGCCTACATGCTGTCCTGGAAGCTGGCTCTGAAGGCCAATGCGCTTTACCGCGACGGTTCCAAGCTTTCGCAGCCGCTCAACGCCGCGCTGATCTCGGACGATGAAGACGAAGATGATGCAATCGAAGCGCTGATCGAAGCACCGGCCGCAGCCCGCGCCGTTCAGGTGACGGAACGCATCGTCGAGAAGGTCATCGAGAAGATCGTGCACGAGCGCGAAAAGCTTCCAAACCGCCGTCAGGGCTACACCCAGAAGGCAGTTGTCGGCGGACACAAGGTCTATCTGCGCACCGGCGAGTTCGGTGACGGACGCCTCGGCGAAATCTTCATCGATATGCACAAGGAAGGCGCCGCTTTCCGTGCGATGATGAACAACTTCGCCATCGCTGTCTCGCTCGGCCTGCAATATGGCGTACCGCTGGAAGAATATGTGGAGGCATTCACCTTCACTAAGTTCGAACCGGCTGGCATCGTCATCGGCAATGACGCAATCAAGACCGCAACGTCGATCATCGACTATGTGTTCCGCGAACTGGCTGTGTCCTATCTGGGCCGCAACGACCTCGCCCATGTCGACACGAGCGATTTCTCGAACACGGCGCTCGGCAAGGGTATCCAGGAAGGCAAGACCAACCTGGTTTCGACCGGCTGGACGCGCGGCTACAAGCCGACGCTGGTGACCAACACGACACCGGGCAGCGAAGCCAAGGGATCGTCGGCATCGGCGCCGCAGGCATCGAATGTCACGACCTTGAAGTCTAGTGCCACTCCGGCTGGCCGCCCGGCGACCATCGGTCTGGTGACGGAAGGTGCAACGGCTTTCAAGCGTGAGTTCGAAGAACAGACCGCTCCGGTTCAGCAGCAGGAAACCTCGGCTGCAACCGAACTGTTCTCCGACAAGGCTGCTGCCGATGCCGCTTCGGCCCGTGCTGAAAGCGCCACCTCGGCAAAGAAGATCGAAGCCGACCGTCGCATCAAGTCGATGATGCAGGGTTACACCGGCGATAGCTGCACGGAGTGCCAGAACTTCACGATGGTGCGTAACGGCACCTGCCTCAAGTGCGACACCTGCGGTGCGACGAGCGGCTGCAGCTGATCGAATGACGGCAAGAAACCGCCGAGCATTGCGAAATGATAAAAGAGCGCCCCTCGGGGCGCTCTTTCTGTTTGTGATGAAGGGAAACTGCCCGTACGTTCTGCTGTAAAAGCAATGCCATATGTTTTGTGAGTTTCGCTGCGGATAAGGGTTTCAAACGCGCGACTTGTGGGCATACTGGTCTTCAATAATTTGTCGGCTCACTTCGCGGGTCGGCCACTCCCAATCCGGCTCTGTGAGGACGCGATGAAAGCGATTGTCATCCACGCTGCAAAGGACTTGCGTATTGACGAGTGTGAGCCAGAGACGCCCGGCCCCGGTGAGGTTGAAATCCGTCTCGCCGTTGGCGGCATTTGCGGCTCGGACCTGCATTACTATAATCATGGCGGCTTCGGCACCGTGCGCGTCAAGGAACCGATGATCCTCGGGCACGAGGTTTCCGGACATATCGCGGCGCTTGGCGAAGGTGTTTCCGGGCTGGCCATCGGCGATCTTGTCGCCATATCACCGTCGCGTCCTTGCGGTCACTGCGAATATTGCCTCAAAGGACTGCCCAATCACTGCTTCAATATGCGCTTTTACGGATCGGCGATGCCCTTTCCGCATATACAAGGCGCGTTCCGGGAGCAGCTCGTCGCACAGGCGAGCCAGTGTGTTAAGGCCGATGGCCTCAACGCGGGTGAAGCGGCAATGGCTGAACCGCTCGCGGTCACGCTGCATGCGACACGCCGCGCAGGCGAGATATTGGGCAAGCGCGTGCTGGTGACCGGATGCGGCCCGATCGGTACGCTGTCGATCCTGTCGGCCCGTCGCGCAGGCGCGGCGGAGATCGTCGCTGCGGATATTTCCGGGCCAGCGCTGGATTTTGCGCGCAAGGTTGGTGCGGATCGCACGATCAATCTTTCGCAGAACCCGGAAGGGTTGGCCGAATTCAGCCAGAACAAAGGTTCGTTCGATATATTGTATGAGTGTTCCGGCGCAGCATCCGCCCTTGTGGCAGGCATTCACGCCGTGAGACCACGCGGTATCATCGTCCAACTCGGCGTTGGCGGCGAGATGAACCTGCCGATCAACACGATAACAGCCAAGGAACTCGATCTGCGTGGTTCCTTCCGCTTTCACGAAGAATTTGCACTGGCCGTAAAGCTCATGCAGGACGGGTTGATCGACGTTAAACCGCTCATCACGCAGACACTACCGCTGGCCGAAGCGCTGAGGGCCTTCGATATTGCGTCGGATAAAACGCAATCTATGAAAACCCAGATCGCATTCAGCTAAGCAATTTCAAGAAAAGTGCGCGGCGGATTCCATCGCTTCGTTCTAACCGAATAGCTCCGGGAGAAGATATGAGCGTCCAACTTTTTGATCTGACAGGCAAACGCGCGCTTGTGACCGGCTCGTCGCAAGGGATCGGCTATGCGTTGGCAAAGGGTCTCGCCAACGCTGGGGCTGACGTCATTCTCAACGGTCGCGATGCGGCCAAGCTGAAGGCGGCAGCCGAAAGCCTCGGCGTGAAGCACACACTGGCCTTCGATGCGACGGACCATGAAGCAGTTCGCGCCGCCATAGACGGGTTCGAAGCGGATTTCGGTCCCATCGACATTCTCGTTAACAATGCGGGCATGCAGCATCGCACCCCGCTGGAAGACTTTCCAGCCGATGCCTTTGAACGCTTATTCAGAGCCAACGTCTCCACAGTGTTCAATGTGGGACAGGCTGTCGCCAGACATATGATCAAACGCGGCACAGGCAAAATCATCAACATTGCCAGCGTCCAGACGGCCCTCGCCAGACCGGGTATAGCTCCCTATACCGCCACCAAAGGCGCGGTTGGCAATCTCACCAAAGGCATGGCCACCGACTGGGCGAAATACGGTTTGCAATGCAACGCCATTGCGCCGGGATATTTCGATACGCCACTGAACGCCGCCCTTGTTTCCGATCCGACTTTTTCGAGCTGGCTTGAAAAGCGGACGCCTGCGGGGCGCTGGGGCAAGGTCGATGAACTTGTCGGCGCCTGCATTTTCCTTGCGTCCAATGCCTCGTCTTTCGTCAACGGCCATGTGCTCTATGTCGATGGCGGCATAACCGCCTCTCTTTGAAGTTCAGCGACTGTAGCAATCCGCATTCAGATGCCAGTCCGTGGACAATTCGACCGGATCGGCATCACCTAAAAATACTCTCAGCGGTTGATTTAAGAGCCACGTCGCCTTATTTCGCAATAGATCTCGATGATACAATCATCAAAACTGTGGCAGTCGTTGAACGGCAACCATCAACACTCGCGAAAACACGTCTCGGGAAAATCTATTGTCGGAATTCTTTATTGCACATCCGTGGGCGGAGACGCTGACGGCTCTTGGGGGATTGTTTCTCTCTGCATTCGTCGCAAATTTTTTGATCAAGGCGATCCTGCTCAAGCTGCTTGACCGGATTGTTCAGAAGACCCCATTCGGTCAGGATGAAGAGCTGAAACAGCACAGCGTCATCAGCCGTCTGGCCAATATCATTCCTGCCTTGATCATTTCTTCCGGCATTGTGGCAATCCCGGGACTGCCGGAGACGGCAATCACCATTATTCGCAATGTTGCAATCGCCTTCATCATTCTGACACTGGCGCTGGCAGTGAACTCGGCATTCGGTGTCGTGGACACGCTTTATCATCGCCGTCCTGAAGCGCGTTATCGGCCCATCAAGGGCTACATTCAGGTTACCAAGCTGGCGGTCTATATCATCGCCGCGGTCCTCATCATCGCAACCCTGCTTGATAAGTCGCCGGTTATTCTGCTTTCCGGTGTCGGTGCAATGGCTGCCGTGCTGATCCTCGTTTTTCAGGACACGCTGCTCTCACTGGTCGCCAGTATGCAGATCGCCTCCTCCAACATGGTTCGCGTGGGAGACTGGATCGAGATGAAGAACCTCGATGCCAATGGCGATGTGACGGAAATCGCGCTTTATACGGTCAAGGTGCAGAACTTCGACAAAACAATCACCACCATTCCGATCCGCAAGCTCATCACCGAACCGATGAAGAACTATCGCGGCATGCAGGAATCAGGTGGCCGACGCATCAAGCGCGCGCTTTACATCGATCAGAACTCAATCCGTTTCCTCTCCGACGATGAGCGTGCAGGCATGGCTTCGGTCGACTGGCTCGCCGATTACCTGCCCAAAAAGGCCAAGGAAATCGCCGAATGGAACAATAGACTGGGCGACCGCGCCAAAAATCCCGTCAACACGCGCCGTTTCACCAATATCGGCACGTTCCGCGCCTATGTGGAGAACTATCTGCGCAATCACTCCGGTGTTCATAAAGGCATGACGCTGCTCGTGCGCCAGATGGACCCGACCCCGGAAGGATTGCCTCTGGAAATCTACTGCTTCGCTAACACCACGGTCTGGGCTTCGTTCGAGCAGATACAGTCCGATATTTTTGACCACCTCTATGCGGTGCTGCCGGAATTCGGCCTGAGCGCCTTCCAGAACCCGAGCGGCAAGGATTTCAGTAAGTTGGTGCTGGCTGACTGACGGCCTAACGAAGCGCTTCTATGATCTGCGCATCGAGGTTTTGAACGCTATAGCCGGAACGGTTAGGTGTCAGCCCGAGACGCACCACAGCCAGATGCATGGACGGGACGATCATGACGGTTTGCCCGTCATGGCCGGACATCCAGAACGCATCATCGGGGATGCCGCCCTCGCCCGCTTTGGCCCCGCTTGCGCGCAACCAGACCTGCGCTGAACCGTAGCGCCCATCAGAGGCTGATGACGGTTTGCGCATAAACGATACGAAATCCGCTGGCAGAAGCTGTTTGCCGTCTATTCTACCTCCGTCCGCCAGAAATGCACCCAGCTTGGCCCAATCGCGTGCGGTGGCATACATATAGGATGAGCCCGCAAAAACCCCGGACGCGTCGGTTTCCAACATGGCGCTGGTCATGCCGAGCGGTTCGAACAGAGCGATGCGCGGATAGACGAGTGCTTCATTGCGATTGTCGAAACTGTACATAAAAAGCTTGGACAGAATATTCGCCGTACCGCTGGAATAGCTGAATTTCGTTCCCGGTTGCGCCTCCAGCGGAAGCGAAGCCGCAAATCCAGCCATATCTTTTTCGAGAAACAGCATACGCGTAACATCCGCCACCGTTCCGTAATTCTCGTTGAACCGCAGCCCGCTTTCCATGGCCATCAGATTGGCAACGGTAATCTTGGTGCGTTCGTCGTCCTGCCATTCCGGCAGAAGATTGCTTTTAGCCAAATCCATCCGACCTTCAGCGATGCGCATCCCGATCAGTGTCGCCATAACGGATTTGGTCATCGACCAGCCAAGGAGCGGTGTATCTGCGCTGAAGCCCTCACCATAGGTTTCGGCGACCAGCTGACCATTATGGATGACGGCAACGGCGCGCATGCCAGAGCCCGTCAGTTCCTTGTCTTCGATAACGTTCTGTACTTTGGTAGAAATTGCGATGTCCAGCGGTGGCATCGCCGCTGATGCGGCTTCATCGCTGGCGATACTGCGACTATCGGTCGATTGAATATTTGCGCATCCCTGACCGGAAAGGAACACGGCCTTGCTTGGCGCGAAGAAACCGAAAATCCGAACTGTTACAGTATGGGAACTGTCGTCCACAGCGACATTGAGGAATTTCAGGAGCGGATTTCCGGGCGCCTGGACGTCATCGGCGAGAACCGCCTCGGCATCTCTTTTGGCGATAAAGACATTGGAGCAGACGATCTTGGCCGCGTAACCCGTGCCGACCCGCAAAAGCTCCGGTGGACTGAAACCGAGCCATACTGCCGCGCCGACAAGCAGCAGAACGACCAAACCAACAGCCGACTGTAGAAATCGCTTTAAAAACTTCGACATGAAATACCGTTTTCTCTCAGAGCAAGCCCCGCATCTGGCTTCGGGAATACGGACTTGCAAAAAATACGTTGGACGACGATATATGTTGCCGCGTAATCAGGATTGCTTCTGATTTTTCTCCAGCAGGATGCCAGACAGAATTTCGATTTGCTGCTGCTGCTTCTCGATCAGCCCTCTGAGTTCGTTTGAGCGCAACTGATCGAATTTTTCATGCAAAGCCATGATTTCAATCTCGGCCTTCAAATTCACTTCATAGTCGTGCGACGCATCCAGCCGGTCTTTAGCCGCCTGCCGGTTCTGGCTCATCATGATGATCGGCGCCTGGACTGCCGCCAGCATGGAAAGGACCAGATTGAGAAAAATATACGGGTAAGGGTCAAACGCTTTCGCAGCCAGCAGGCTGTTGAACGCCACCCAAGCCGCGAGAATGACACCAAAGACAATGATAAACGTCCACGAGCCGCCAAACTCGGCGACCTTATCGGCCAGACGCTGTCCGGTAGTCCGCTTTTCGTCGAAGGATTCGTTGATATCTTGCGCGATTGTCTGCCGATCGGCCAATCGCTTAAGAACGGACTTTTCTCGGGCGGTTAACGTCTCTGGAGACCTTCCCAGATAACGCAACACCCTATCGAGAACTTCCTGACGAAACTTGCTGGCTTTATCGTCGGTTTCCGACATGTCGATCTCCGAGTCTGATCACACTGATCGCATGTTTCAGTGAAACGGAGATACAGTCAATTACCGACGTTTTGCATAATCACGATGTTCGACGGGCCACATAAAAAGGGGCGCTCACGCGCCCCCTATCATTTATCGATTGGAACTGCCCGGGCCGTTCCATCGGCCGCCGTGATGCCGGTAATGCCCGCGATAGTAATCGCGCTTGTAATGACGATGCGATTGCCAGCGGTGATCCCTGTAGTGACGACGATCGGATCGCCAATGGTCCCGCCTGTGGTAATTGCGCTTCTTCCAGTGCTTGTGCGAATGGTAACCGCGATGATCGCGCACCTGTTCCACATTGGAGGTTACGCCGGGCTTTGCGAGATTGGCCACCGGCGCAGCGGAAGCTGCTCCCGCGCCGACCAATAAGCCAACGCCAACAATTCCGGCAACAAGTCCACTAAAGAGCTTCATTTCCTGTACTCCTCTTGATGGAAGTATCATGAAACTTAGCGCATGAACTCAAAATGAACAGATACGACTTTTCAAACATCTGTGATCAACTTAATATATTTGCAAATATTATTCAAAAGATTTTTATTGTTATAATAATTAGTTACCGTGACGGCAAAGCCGGGAAATACCCAGCAAATATTCGTTACAAATCTTCGATTGAGATAAACGTGGCCCACTGTAAATTCATCTTCGGCGGCCCAAGCAACCGCCCGACTGGAAGACACACCAGTCCGTTAAATTGCGTGTTGCCCCAATAGCGCGCAATTGACATGGGAGACGCCACGCTGCCCTTGTTGAGCGTCTCCCACTCCTTCTTCTCGATGCAACCTGAGCGGGTTCATTTTTCTGCCGCCTTTATGCAATCATCTCCATGCGCGCTTCGTTGCATCAGCGGTGAAGCGCACCCCGGCGTCATTATGCACCAAACACAAACGTCGGGGTTTCTCCCTTTGGTTTTCCTCCATTCCAATAGCAGCCCTACAGGTTTCGCCTCGAATGGTGAACTATCCGGCTATTCGCGCGTTACCCCTCTGTCCCCAAAACGTAAAACGGAGGAAATCCCGATGGACTGGAACCGTGTTGAAGGAAACTGGAAACAGGTTAAAGGCAAGATCCAGGAACAATGGGGCAAGCTGACCGACGATGATCTGGATCAGATCAGCGGTCGCCGTGAACAGCTTGAAGGCAAGATTCAAGAACGGTATGGCGTAGCCAAAGACCGTGCCAAATCCGAAATTGACGACTGGTATAGTCGCCAACAATGGTTGTCCTGAACAAAACCCCGCTCTGGCGGGGTTTTTCTTATCTATTCGACACTCTCGAACGTTCATCTTTTCAGCCACTCGACTTGTGCTTGCGACTCAGTTTTTATCCCGCTCAAATTGCTTTAGCTTTTGACTAAGTACGAGGGAAACCATGCGGGGATTTATAGTCGCAGCGCTTTTGCTTGCTTCGGCTTCTGTAGCCAGTGCAGCTGAGAAGCCAATCGATTCATATTATGCGCGCCTCAGCGCTGCCGATCATTTCAACTCTTCCGGTGAGCGGCTGACCACGGCGGCGGCTATCATTCGTCAGGATCGAGCGAATGTTTACGTCTACGGCAAGTGTGATTCCGACGACGATCTGGATGATTATTTCAGCAGCAAAGCCAACCGGGCACGCCTCGAGCGGATGGTTGCCAATGGCAGCTTCTACGGACGTGCCGAGCATGACATTTTGAACGGCACACCTTTGATTTATGTCGAGATTTTTGACGACAGCGTTGTTGTGTCGGTCAAAGGCGACTGACCTTTAACGTCATTGCCGGTCCAAATTGTGCCAGCAACAATTCGTTACAAATCTGCAATTGCGCTCTTTGGCGCGCGGAATATCGTTTCCAACGGGCCGCTCCAAATGGCCCGTTGCGTATTTCGTTGAACTGGTACGCATCTATAGGGAGACGTGGCATGCCCTTGCCGCGCCTCCCTTTTTACACGGTAGCGCGCAATCTGCTCGCGTTAGACGCTTGAGCCCATGCTGCTTTCCCGATATCCAATAGTCCTGACTGTTCCAGTTTGATCTGCTTCGTAGGGGTATGAAATGTCGCGGAAACTGAATGTTGCTTGTGCATTGGCGCTTCCCGCGCTGGCATCCTGCACGGCGTCGCCTTCAGCCAGCGTCAATCCGCCCAAGCCGCCAGTCGACGCCACGCCGATTATCGGCACGTGGTGCAGCAATAATGACAAGCGCTACACGATATCCCGGGAGCGCTTCGACGCCCGTGACATGCAGTGCACGGTGATGAAGCTCGACAACTACAAGGGAACGTTCACGCTCAATCTGGTTTGCGGCGCCGACGCCCAACAGGTCAGCGAGAATGTGACGATCACACCGATCGCCGATGCTCTTGAGATCGTCTTCCTGTCGAAAGGTGTTCGCCACACCCGTGTAAACCGCTGCGGACCTTCACCCTCGGCAGCGGTTGTCGCTCCTGTGCAATCCGATCCGGCTCCAGTCGTTCCACCCGTACAGTAAGCGCACCTCCGGATATATCTCCGGTTTTCTCTATCGCTCTGATGCCCGAAAAGCCTCGTCTGTTGCGTCGGCTTTCCGATTCACTGTGACTGGCACTTTTGGCTTGCGTTTTTGCGCGCATGCACTCCGTAGCCGACATCACCACACCAACACACAAAAAATGTCGGAACGATCCTGAAATCAGACCGTTAGGACTATGAACACTCAATGCAGAAAGGAGAGTAGTTATGTTTAGAACGACACTTCTGACGGCAGCGTGTGCACTGTTGATTAGTGCCCCAGCTCTGGCGCAGACGGCGGCTCCCTCCGCCACCACTCCCGGCACAGACGCACCAGCTCAACAGGACTTGCCTGTTTCTACCAAGAATATGTTCGGTGCTTCTCCCTCGCCTGATACGAGCAAAATCGGTTTTGTTGAGCCGAAGGACGGGGAAGTCCTGGTTTCGAGCTTCATTGGCCGCAGCGTTTATGAAAGTGACGCCAATGACGCCAAATCCATCGGCAAGCTGAACGATCTGATCGTCAGCGCTGACGGTTCTGTTGTGGCCGCAGTGATCGGTGTGGGCGGCTTTCTCGGCGTTGGTGAAAAAGATGTCGCCGTTAGTCCCGACGTGTTGCAACTGGCGACCCGTAGTGACGGAAACACGTGGCTGGTTCTCAGCGCCACCAAGGATGAGCTAACGGCAGCGCCTGCATTTGACCGCTCCAAGATGTTCACCAATGGTGTAGCCGATCCCAATGCGGCTAAGGAAAGCGACGCGCCATCTGGCGGTGAAACCACAGCACCAGCAACGCCCGCCCCGGCACAGTAAACCTACCGGAGCGAATCTCGCCCATAAAGGACGATTCTGATAGTCGCGGTCCCGTTCTCCTGCAGATTCGGGGCCGCATTCTTTGGGCAATGAGCACGCGTTTGCGAAACGTTCCGTAAATTAGCCGGCAATGTATTTATAATGACCTTAAACACGCGTCTTTATAGCTTTGGCCACTCGATACGGCTTGCGTCTGACGACAAACACGCTACCAGTCTCATGATAAGCGAAAGCGACGATAGTTTTCTTCAGGCGAGAGCCGCGCTTTCATCCACTCAGCTCAATCGGAGGCATCGCCAATGAAGAAAGCTATTTTCATCTGTATCGCGGCATTATCAGTCAGTGGCTTCACTGCCACCAGCACAGTTATGGCTGCAACATCCCCCAAACAGCGCGCCGCCGAAATCAAGGCGGTCGTAGACGCGGTCTCTCGCGAATTACCCAAGAACCCGATCAACACGGTCATGTACATCCGTGCAAATAATTTCGAGGTTCTCGCAGGCACCTGCACTGTGCGGGCGCATATCGTCTCGTCCAAAACTACCGATTCAGGCAAGCCAGACAGGATTAAAGTCCGCCTCAACCGGCAACGGTGCGCTCGATAAGGCCGTCCGACTTATCCGCAAGATTGCTTATTGTTAATGCGGCTCATTATGGCGAATTATTCTCATCCGTGAGATAATATCAGCCATGAGAGCAAGAGCGCTGACATGGACCCGGCATACTGCTCTGATTGCGGTCAGGGTTATGTGTCTTATTGTGCCGATTTTGGTCGCCCTCGCCGCGCTAATGCTCATTACCCGATATGATGACGACAGAAATATCGTGACGAATACGGGCGTTCCAGGCGCCACGGCACCGACGGGCAACTAAACGCGTGCAGAAACGTATTGGCGCACCTTTGCGCATGACAACGACATGAATTCAAAAGAGATTTGGAATGGTGGGCGCGACAGGGATTGAACCTGTGACCCCTCCCGTGTGAAGGGAGTGCTCTACCGCTGAGCTACGCGCCCTTAGAGCTGCAATGTGCTCAATCAAGGTGACGCGGATATACGGTCCCGCTCGGGGCAAAGTCAAGCACCCGCCACCTCATTTCCCAAATTGATTTTCGCACGTAAATCGGTTCGGCAAGCATCAACGAAAATGGCCGCTATCGAACGATAACGGCCATGTCCAAGACTTGAAAATCTGTACTGTCACCGAACGCCAGAGGCCGAGCGTCGATCAGAGCGCCGCCAGTCGCGAAGCCGCAGTTTTATCGGAAGCCTTCTGCATGCCTGAGTCGCGGTCATAGACGTCGCCGTAGTAACGAATCTGTCCATTTGCGTCCGGCCATGCCGTGAAGTAGGAAATATAGACCGGCACTGGCTCCGGCACCTTGATGCCGCGCTCGTTCTTGCCGAAATATTTCTCCAGATCGCCGACCGGCTTGCCGAGTACGGCTGCGGCCATGTCGCGCGGACGTTCCAGACGAATACAGCCATGACTCAGCGCGCGCATGTCGCGGCTGAAATAGGACTTTGCCGGTGTGTCATGCATGTAGATATCATGTTCGTTCGGGAACAGGATCTTCAGCTCGCCCAGTGCGTTATCGAGGCTCGGCTTCTGACGGATGCCGACATGTGCCTTGCCCGCAGCCACGGCGCTCCAGTTGACGGCACTTGCCGAAACCTTCTTGCCGCCGACATAGACTTCATAGCCATTTCGGTCGAGATAGCTCGTATCGCGCATGACCTTGGGCAGCATTTCGTTCAGAATAATCGAACGCGGCACACCCCAGGAGGGGTTGAAAACAACCGTCTGCACCTTGTTGTAGAAGAAATAGGTCTGATGGGTCGGCGAGCCGATCACCACATTCATACCCAGCTTTTCCTGACCACCTTCGAAATATTCAGCGCGGTATGCGGGTTGGTTGACCATTACATAGCGCGTGCCGAAATCATGCGGCAGCCAGCGCAGACGTTCCATCGAATAGAGAATGCGGTCACGCTTCACCGATGATTGCTCACCCTGCAACGCAGAAACCGTGTTTCGCCCGATGACACCATCTGGCGCACTGCCCGAGAGCTTCTGGTAGTCCTTGATCGCGGAAACCAGTTCCGGATCGTAAAGGCTCGTATCGGCATGAGCCTGCAAAACGTCGCGGTGCTTTTCCAGATAGTCGGCAGGCGCATGTTTGGTGATCAGCGCCACGATCTTGGCCAGCTGGTCGCTGGTATCGCCCGGACGAATGGCGCCATCGAGAGAGACACGAACGGTTTGACCCGTCGGCGCTTCCGTCTCGGACAAAGCCTGTTTCAAAGCCGTATACTGCGCATTATCCGGCTGGAACCCGTGCAGATAGGCGGACGGATCGGCTTCGCCAGCCAGTCTGGCCAGCACGGCTTTCGGATCGACGCGATCACGCGGCAGATCGTGGAAACCACTCAGACGGTCGGCGATCACGCGCCCCTCGCCCGCATCCATTGCATAGCGCAGCGCGCGAGCCGACATGCGAACTTCAAACTCGGCCAGCTTCTGCTGGCGTTCTTCGTTCTGCGCCGGATCGAAATTGTCCGAGGGGATCGTCACCGCATATTCATCGGCATTGAGACCATCTTCGCCAGCGCGTGCAAAGAAGGCTGCAACGGCCTTGGCCCGATCCAGCACCTTGCCGTCAGCCGACCACATGAAAGAACGGTTGGTCGAATAATAAGAAACAATCGCTTCCGCGATTGGCTTTTCAGCCTTCACATCGACGGACTTCAAATAATCCATCGCGGCGTCGAAAGCACGATTGCCGGCCGTTTCGCTCGCATCAGGCGTCTTATCCACGCGGATCGGGGACATGCCCGATGTCAGCGGATCAACAATGGCGGCTGGCGCGGTTGCAGCCGTAACCTGCATGTCGAGTGCCGTGAAATCGATCTTGATCAGCGCTTCCGGCTTGTAATCATAGATTTCCGGCCCCTTGACCGTCACGCGCTGTGCAGGCGGAACGATGCGTGTTGGTGCCGTTGGCGCTGCCGCAGCTGTACTCGGAGCCACGACGGCAGGCGGAAGCGGAGCGACAGGCTGCGCGGCCTGCTGGCGGCGCTGCTGGAAAAGCTCGAAAAGTGAATTCGCTGCCTGCGCCTGCGTGACCGGGAACAAGGCTGATGCAGCCAGAGCCAGTACCATCGCATTGCGGACATAAGACCCGCTCGTGCGAATTTTCTTTGCATCCATCTGCGCGCGCCGAGAAAACTGCATTTCAACCGCCAAAGTTAGCATGTCCGCCAAAAGGCGAATCCGTCTCAATCATTTCGCGTAGATTTTATGAATCTCGTATAGAAAGTTTTAACGCTAATGCCACTTCTTTCAATTTCTTGCTTTTAATTAATCACAAAACTTTGAGGGAGACGTATTAAAGCAACATGTGGCCTGCAACAGATGGTCCCGTGTTTACCCCATTGCGCAATGTGCCGCAGTGGCTTCCGCCTCTCATCGCGCTAAAAGCCCCTCAGAATTTATCCCGGCTGCTGCCCAGCAATCCGGGTTCTGAGCAACATAACGTGCAGGCTGGCGATCTTGCGATTGCCAACCAGTGCGGCAGGCAAGCAAGCGAGGTACCACGATGGCAGAAGCAAGCGCCGCCGATCTCTTTCCTCTTGGTGAAGACACCACCCCTTACCGCAAACTGACCTCCGACCATGTTTCGGTCGATACGTTCAAAGGTCAGGAAATCCTGACCGTCGAACCGGAAGGGCTCCGTCTTCTTTCCGAAGCGGCGTTTGCCGACATCAACCATTTGCTGCGCCCGGGTCATCTCCAGCAGCTTGCAAAGATCATGGAAGACCCGGAAGCGACCGACAATGATCGCTTTGTGGCCTATGACCTTCTGAAAAACGCCAATATCGCTGCAGGCGGCGTTCTGCCGATGTGTCAGGATACCGGCACTGCGATTATTATGGGCAAGAAGGGCCGTCGCGTCTGGACCGAAGGCGGCGATGCCGATGCGCTCGGCAGCGGTGTGCTCGATGCCTATAACAAAAAGAACCTGCGCTATTCGCAGCTCGCGCCGCTGTCGATGTTCGAGGAAAAGAACACCAAGAACAATCTGCCAGCGCAGATCGACATCTATGAAGAAGGCGAAGACGCCTACAAGTTCCTGTTCGTGGCAAAAGGCGGGGGGTCGGCCAACAAGACGTTCCTGTATCAGGGCACGCCTTCGCTTTTGACCCATGACCGGATGATCGACTTCCTCAAGGACAAGATTCTCAGCCTCGGCACAGCCGCCTGCCCGCCTTACCATCTGGCAATTGTCATCGGCGGCACATCGGCCGAGATGAATCTCAAGACCGTCAAGCTAGCCTCGACGCGCTATCTCGACAGCCTGCCGACGGAAGGTTCGGAAACCGGCCATGCTTTCCGCGATCTGGAAATGGAAGCTGAAATCCACAAGCTGACCCAGTCGCTGGGTGTCGGCGCGCAGTTCGGCGGCAAATATTTCTGCCATGACGTGCGCGTCATCCGTCTGCCGCGCCACGGCGCATCGCTGCCAATCGGAATCGGCGTTTCTTGCTCAGCAGACCGTCAGGCCAAGGGCAAAATCACCAAGGAAGGCATTTTTCTGGAGCAGCTGGAGACCAATCCGGCGCAATACATGCCGGATATCGACGAAGAAAAGCTGTCGTCGCATGTGGTGAAGATTGATCTCAACCAGCCCATGGCCGAGATCCTGAAAGAACTGTCCAAGCACCCCGTCAAGACGCAGCTTTCGCTGACTGGACCGATCATCGTCGCCCGTGATCTCGCGCATGCGAAAATTCGCGAGCGTCTGGAAAACGGCGAATCCATGCCGGATTATTTCAAGGACCATCCGGTCTATTACGCTGGTCCCGCCAAGACGCCTGCCGGTTATGCATCGGGTTCGTTCGGCCCAACCACGGCTGGCCGCATGGATTCCTATGTCGACCAGTTCCAGTCCTTCGGCGGCTCCATGGTGATGCTCGCCAAGGGCAACCGTTCGCGTCAGGTTCGCGAAGCCTGTGGAAGCCATGGCGGTTTCTATCTCGGCTCCATCGGTGGCCCGGCTGCCCGTCTGGCGCAGGACTGCATCAAGAAAGTCGAAGTGGTCGAATATCCGGAACTGGGCATGGAAGCCATCTGGCGGATCGAAGTGGAAGATTTCCCGGCCTTCATCGTCATTGACGACAAGGGCAATGACTTCTTCAAGGAACTCAATCTGGGCTGATCATTGCCCGATTGATACCCGACACGATAAAAGGGCGGCTTTCAAAGCCGCCCTTTCTGTATCAGGCATTTGCTCCGCCGTCGGCGGTCAGCGTGGCACCCGTAACGAAGCGTGACTCAGGCCCGGCCAGCCACGTCACCAGATTTGCAATATCATCCGGCGAGCCATAGCTGCCCGTCGCGATACGCTCCAGCTGCGGACCAGAGTGGTCGCCGCCAGCGGGGTTCATATCCGTATTGGTGGACCCGGGCTGCACGACATTCACCGTAACACCTTTGGGACCGAAATCGCGGGCAAGCCCCTTTGTCAGACCAATCAATGCCGACTTGCTGGCTGCGTAGAGACTGATACCCGGCCAAGCGACAAGGTCTGCCAGATTGGAGCCGATGGTGACAATCCGCCCACCCTCGCCCAGATGCGGTGCAGCAGCCGATATGGCTGCAAACACTGCGCGAAAATTGACCGCCATGACCTCATCGAAATCCGCAAGCGTCACCTGATCCAGCGGAGCGGCTTTCCAGATGCCAGCACTGTTCACTAGAATGTCCAGTCGTCCAAGCTCTTTCACCGTCGCTTCAATCGCGGCGGCAATCTCATCCGCATTGCGATTGTCCGCCTTATACGCGATGGCCCGACCGCCTTCGGCAGTGATCGCCGATACGATTGCGTCGGCTTTTTCCTTTGAGCTTACATAGGTGATTGCAACACTTGCACCGTCTTTTGCCAATCGCCGCGCAATCGCGGCACCGATACCGCGGCTACCACCGGTTACAAAGGCCACTTTCCCATTCAAAGGCTTTCCAGACATGAAGGCATCCTTTCTGTATCGATTGATACATAATAGGTGTCAGGCTTGCCGAATACCGTCAAGAGGTTTATTTAACGATCAATACAAAAAGGAGATTGGCGTGTCGGAACGCGGAAGACCTCGCAACTTTGACCGGGAACAGGCATTGCGCGCAGCAATGTATGTTTTCTGGGAAAAGGGCTTTGACGGCGCATCGCTTTCGGACCTGACAGCCGCGATGGGCATCAACGCGCCCAGCCTTTATGCCGCCTTCGGGAGCAAGGAAGGGCTGTATATGGATGCCCTGTCGCTCTATTCGAACGAAGTGGGCACGGATATCTGGACGCAATTGGAAGAAACGCCAGACGTGAAGCTGGCATTCGAGCGCTTTTTGATGGCGAGCGCCGAGACTTTCTCGGTCACCGACAAGCCGCGTGGATGCCTGATCGCACTGGACGCACTTAACCGCACCCAGTCCAGCCAGAATGTCTGCAATGTTCTGAAAGAGCGCCGCAACAACAATATTGAGGTGCTGCGCACCCGCCTTCAGCGCAGTATCGAGGAAGGTTCCCTGCCCGCAACCATCGACGCAGGTGCTATCGCCACGTTTTACGCGACGGTGCAGAACGGCATGTCCATCCTTGCGCGCGACGGTGGCAGCGCTGAAAGTCTGATCGCCGCAGCGCATGGCGCAATGGCGGCATGGGACAGACTGACTGCCGCCTGACCGGTTGCGGTCCCTATGCCACAGCCCGCAAAGGCACGGGGCCGCTCACATAATCTGCAATTTTGTCGGCCACATCCGTGCTGGCAATGATCCGCCGATGCCCGAGGCCGTCAGCCCAGTGAAGCCGGACATGAGACCCCGCTTTGGCAGCCATTTCTGCACAACACGCTGGAACTTCCTTGTCGTCGCGCGCATGAATAACCAGTGTCGGGATCGCCAGTCGGCGCAGATGCACATCGGTATCGAAATCATGGATCGGACGCGCGGCAATTTGCTGAACAGTGTCCTTCATGGCCTGACGCACATCAGCGTTCAGGCGAAGTACCTTTCCGAACCCTTCGAAAACACCATTCATGGAATGCGGTGACGCAATCGTGACCAGCTTGGCGGGACGTCGCTCGCGATAGCAGCCAAGCGGCCCGGCAGCTGCGTTGACGACAACCGCGCCGCCAAAGGAATGCCCGACCATGGCGTAGAACGGCCCATATTGACGCCATGCGGCATCCACTGCGGCGATCGCCCGGATGAAATCGAGCTCGCGTCCAGCCGAAGCGCCGTGTCCCGGCAAATCAAGGGCGACCACCCGCTCGCCGCGCGCGACCAGCGCACTGATAATGGCCATCATATCCGCGCTACGCGAACCCCAGCCGTGCACCACAAGAGATGTGCGGGCATTGTGCCGGTCCACACGAGCGGGCTCGAAGAGATAGGTTGCCACGACACCTCGATCGATAATCAGATCGAGCCTTTTGGCCTTGAGCAACTCTTCACTCGTCTGCTGCAGCTTTTCCGCATAGGCTTTTGTCCTCGGCTTGCGGCTGGGCGTGCGGCAGAAAATCTTGAATGCCGCGCGACCGGCGCGTTCCGGCGCGATGTGTCCGAGCATAGCCAGACCGAATCGCGTAACCTGAAGAGATAACGTCGCCATAGCGGGGCCTCAATCATGTTCAATCCTGAACAAATAATTGTACAAGAATGAACAAAATGCAAGACAAGATACAAAAGCTGCCGTGGGATAATCCGCGCTTCAAGAACTGGATTGCTGTTGCGAGAGCCGGCAAAGCGGTTGAACGTGCGCTGGCGCAGGGGCTGGCGTCGTTCGATCTGAAGATTGCTGACCTCGATGTGTTGATGAATATTTATCGCCATCCGGGCGAATCGCAGCACGATCTCGCCCGCAGAATTCTCGTTGGACGCTCCAACATCACGATGTTGCTGCCGAAGCTGGAGAATCGCGGATTGCTGATGCGCACCGGCGACGCGACCGACAAGCGCATCATCCGCCTGACCCTCACACAGGATGGCGAGAAACTGCTCAGCGAAGCGCTGGCGGTCTATGGCGAGTTGATCGACCGCGTCATGGCGCATTCCACCACATCGCAATGCAACGCCATGGGCGACATGATGCGGCGCATCGCGGAAATGCTGGAGAAAGAGTGACGCGTGTGATTAGCGGTCGCGCTTGAGCCCTTTTTCGGCCAGTTCATCGAGATAGGTTTGCCAAAGCGTCTCTTTCTCGGTGCCGAGCTTATGCAGATAAGTCCATGAAAACAGGCCGGTATCATGCATATCGTCAAAGGTGATGCGGACCGCGTAATTGCCTACCGGCTCAACCTTGATGATCTCGACATTGCGCTTGCCGCCGACCGTGATGCGCTGTTCGGGCGAATGGCCCTGCACTTCCGCCGATGGAGAAAGTACACGCAATAATTCGGCGGTCAGTTCAAAACGTTCGCCGCTGTCAAAAGCCACCGTCAGCAATTTGCGGTCGCTGGAAACGCGCAGTTCAGTCGGCCAGACGTCGCTCATTGCTGTTCTCCATACAAATATCGCTCCGCAATCGTCGAAGTCTGCTTGTGATAGGCTGCATGACAGAATACCGCAAGTATGTTGAAACTGCTTCAGCGCTGCAAAACTGGACAAGACGAAGCGGAAGTCCTATCTCATATGAGCAGGAGGATACTGCGTCGTACCTTATGGAAACAATGGCTTCACAGATGAGAACCTTGCAGGCACAGTCCTTTGTTTCTCCGACCGGACCGATGATCGATCCTTTCGGGCGGGCGGTCGATTATTTGCGCGTTTCGGTGACAGACCGCTGCGATTTCCGCTGCACCTATTGCATGGCGGAACACATGACCTTTCTTCCCAAGAAGGATCTGCTGACGCTGGAAGAGCTGGAACGGCTCTGCACTGTGTTTATCGACAGGGGCGTGCGCAAGCTGCGCCTGACTGGCGGTGAACCGCTGGTGCGCAAGAACATCATGCATCTGATCCGTGGGCTTTCGCGCCATCTGGTATCCGGTGCGCTGCAAGAACTGACGCTGACCACCAATGGCTCGCAACTTTCGCGTTTTGCCGGAGAGCTGGCCGACTGCGGCATCAAGCGCATCAATGTCTCGCTCGACACACTCAACCCTGACAAGTTTCACGAGATTACACGCTGGGGCGACTTGGCCCGTGTGCTTGAGGGTATAGATGCCGCCCAGAAGGCCGGTATCCGCGTGAAGATCAACGCAGTTGCGCTGAAAGATTTCAACGAATTCGAAATCCCGGACCTCATCCGCTGGGCCCATGGCCGCGATATGGATATGACGCTCATCGAAACCATGCCGATGGGTGAAATTGAATTCGACCGCACTGACCAGTATCTGCCGCTGTCGCAACTGCGCAGCGACCTTTCAAGCCAGTTCACGATGAACGATATCCCGTATCGAACGGGCGGCCCCGCCCGCTATGTGACGATAGAGGAAACCGGTGGACGTCTCGGCTTCATCACACCTTTGACGCATAATTTCTGCGAAAGCTGCAACCGTGTTCGCCTCACCTGTACCGGCATGCTCTATATGTGCCTCGGCCAGAATGATGATGCCGATCTGCGCAAGGCGCTACGCGAGAACGACAGTGATGTTTTCCTGAGCCAGGCTATCGATGAGGCTATTTCTCGCAAGCCCAAGGGCCATGATTTCATCATCGATCGCGATCATAACCGGCCAGCCGTAGCACGTCATATGAGCCTTACGGGCGGATAAAAATCCGTTTATACTTTTGAGTGAAGGCAATCACAAATAATTGTCGCGAAATACACTTGAACACGGTATTGGATTCTAAACTGGATTCTATACCGTGCTGCAGTCAGAGAATTTCCGCGCAAGTATTTATATGCTTCTCGCCATGGGTGTTTTCACCATCGGGGACAGCATCACCAAATTCCTTCTCGCGGAAATGAACAGCGGTCAGTACATGCTGATCCGCGGCGTTTTTGCGACCGTGATGATCGGCTTTCTGGCCTGGCGTCATGGTGCGCTGCGTAAGCTTTCTCTGGAGCGGATGACTGTCCTGCGTGTGCTGGGCGAAGTGGTCGCGACAATTACTTACATTGTCTCGCTGGGACATCTTTCTCAGGCCTTCTGTTCAGCCGTGTTTCAGGCAACACCTTTGGTAGTAACGCTGGGAGCCGCAATATTCCTCAAGGAAAAAGTCGGCTGGCGGCGCTGGGCCTGTATTCTGGTCGGCTTCGTCGGCGTCCTGATTATTATTCGTCCCGGTTCAGCCGGCGCGGCAGGTTTCGGCGCAATCGCCGTATTGCTGGCGAGCGTCGGTTTTGCGGCGATGCGGGACATTGCGACGCGTCGCGTACCGGCCCATGTGCCGACGCTCTATCTCTCCACGCTCACTGCTTGTGCGATTGCAATCACCGGCGGCGTGCTGACTGTCCCCATGGGCGGATGGCAGCCTATCGGGCTTATTCCCGTTGCGGCCATGTTCGTTGCTGCCGTGCTGTTGCTGATCGGATATCACTTCATCATTCTGGCCATGCGTGAGGGCGAAGTGTCCTTCGTCTCTCCATTCCGCTATTCCAGCCTGCTCTGGGCGATAGGATTGAGCATAGCAGTCTTTGGCGAAGCGCCGGATAGCTATACAATCATTGGCTCTGTCATGGTCGTCGGAAGCGGCATCTACATGGTCTATCGCGAAAACGCGCTGAAGAAGCGCGAAAAGAACAAAAGCACCCTTGCTTCAATTCCAACCGGTCTCGGGCCGAAATAATGGTCGATCAGCCAGATATCACCGGTGCTATCATTGCTGGCGGATTGTCGAGCCGGATGCGCGAAGGTGGAATAGCGGGAGACAAGTTCCTGCAGGCTCTGGGTTCCCGTTCCATTATCGCCGAGGTTGCCGAACGCTTGAAACCGCAGGTCGGAGCGCTTTTCATCAACGCCAATGGCGACCCGTCACGGCTGGCCAACCTCGACCTGGACGTCATTGCGGATATCCCCGCAGCACATGGCGGTCCTCTACCCGGCATTCTCACCGCGCTCACGCACGCAAAAAATTCGACATGGCTGCTGACCGCAGCTGCCGACACCCCATTTCTGCCTGCGGATCTCGGCGAGCAGCTCCTCGAACGCCAAAGACAGACCGGCGGCGACATCGTTCTTGCGAGCTCAGCCGGGCATGTTCACCCAATCTTTGGCCTGTGGCGGACGCAACTGGCGGATCGGCTAAAGGACTGGCTTTCGACGGCTGAGAAAGCCAGCGTTCTGGCATTTGCACGCGATGTTGATTTCGAAACAGTAGACTTTCCGCTTGTAACGACGAAGGATCGCTCGGAAACCTATGATCCATTCTTCAACATCAACCGGCCCGACGATCTCGTCGAAGCCCGGCGATTGAGCCGACTGAACGGAGCCATGTCATGACGCACAAGCTTTTTGGCATTACAGGCTGGAAAAACTCCGGCAAGACCACCCTGACCGAAAAGCTCGTGCGCTGCCTGACAGAACGGGGCTTCCGCATCGCGACGATCAAGCATGCGCATCATAATTTTGATATCGATATCGAAGGCACCGACTCCTGGCGGCATCGCAAGGCCGGCGCGGCTGAAGTTGCCATAGTGTCGGAGCGCCGCTTCGCCATCATGCATGAAAATCTCGACGGCCCAGAAATCTCGCTGCAAGACATCGCGGACAAGCTCGCGCCCTGTGATCTGATTCTCGTTGAAGGCTATAAGCGGGAGCCGCACAAGAAAATCGAACTCCGCCGAACAGGCAGTCATGACGGTCCGCCTCTCGCCGAAAACGACCCAAGCATCGTCGCCATTGCAACCGATTATCCCCAACAGGGTTCAAGCCTGCCGGTCTTCGATATCAATATGGTCGATGAAATTGCCGATTTCATCCAAAATGAAATGGCGCTTTGAGCAATTCCCTACCACTTTCCGCCAAAACGTCAGCTTTCACTATTTTGACATAGGTTTCGGCGGAATACGCTGTGAATTCCACAATAATTATACGCAAAATTATTACGCAAGCCATCTTGCCTTCCGGTGAAAAGTGGTGGGAATATCGTCACCGGATTGGAGGGCGGCGGCGAACATGCGAAAATATATTGCGCAGCCTCTGTTGAACCATCTATTGGTAGCGGCGGGAGGATCGACTATCGATCACTAATCCTCAATTTTAAATTGCAATTGCACGACAAATGGCTGACCAGAACAATAATCAGGGAAGCAGCCAGAGTAAACGAGAGGACTAAATATGCGCGTATTGAAGCGTATCGTAGTAGCAGCTTCGGTTGCCACCATTGCAACCGTGGCGGGCGGCCTGGCAATCGGCGCCGCAAATGCCCAGGAGCCTTTAAAGCTCACCATCGCCACTGAAGGCGCATATCCCCCCTTCAATTTCATCAAGCCGGACGGCACCCTTTCGGGCTTTGACGTCGATATCGCGAAAGCGCTTTGCGATGAAATGAAGGCTCAATGTACCTTCATCACCCAGGAATGGGACGGCGCAATTCCGGCGCTTCAGGCTGGCAAGTTCGATGCCTTCATCGCGTCCATGTCCATCACTGATGAACGCAAGAAGCAGGTCGATTTCTCGGGCAAATATTACAATACGCCTCCGGGCATCGTCGCTCCGAAGGATAGCGACATCAAGGGTGTGACCAAGGAAGATCTCGCTGGCAAGACGATCGGCGTTCAGGTTTCCACCACCCACGCGAATTACTCGGAAAAGACTTTTACCGACAGCACCATCAAGGCCTACCCGACGGCTGAGGAATACCGCCTCGATCTGGCCAATGGCCGTCTCGATGCCGCCAATGACGACAGCGTGACGCTGGGCGAATGGCTGAAGACGCCGGATGGCGCATGCTGCAAGATGGTCGGCACTTTCCCGCCGGTTGTTGAAATTCACGGCCCCGGCGCTGGCGTTGCCTTCAAGAAGGGCCGTCCGGAACTGGTTGAAAAGTTCAACGCAGCCATCAAGGCGATCCGTGCGAACGGAAAGTACAAGGAAATCAACGATAAGTACTTTGAGTTCGACGCTTACGGCGCCGAGAACTAAGTTTCCTTGAAGACGTATGCGCCGGTTTGTGACACACAAACCGGCGCACATCATTTATGGCGGACAGTTCGGTAGAAGCGCTCGAAACAGAGACCGCCGGATGAGTATCTGCCCAGAAAAAAGAAAAAGGCGATGGAACATTACGCCACTTTATTGAGTTTCGGCCCCGAAGGTTGGTCGAGAAGTATCGCCTGGGGGCTTCTGGTTACAGTCACCCTTGCAATCGCTACCCTGCCCGTGGGCCTCGTTCTTGGATTTCTGGTTGCTTTGGGGAAGCAATCGACCGAACCGTCAATCAGACTGGCTTCGAATATCTACACGACCATCTTCCGTGGTCTTCCAGAACTTCTGACCCTGTTCCTGGTTTATTTCGGCGCCTCTCTCGGCTTGCAGAAACTCCTGGCACTGTTTGGCATCAATGCCAATGTCGAAATCAATGCCTTCGCCGCGGGTATGGTGGCGCTCGGTTTCGTTTTCTCATCCTATTCGAGTGAGGTCTTCCTCTCCGCTTTCCGCGCCATTCCGCGCGGGCAGTATGAAGGCGGATATGCGGTCGGGCTGTCGCACTGGCAGACCATGCGCAAGGTCATCCTGCCGCAATTGATCCGCATCGCCCTGCCGGGCCTTGCAAATCTGTGGCTGGTGCTGCTGAAAGACACCTCGCTGGTATCGGTGATCACGCTGTCCGACATCATGCGGCAGACATCCATTGCAGCGCGCGTAACCAAGGAGCCTTTCCTGTTCTTTGGCGTTGCCTGCCTGCTCTATCTCGCTCTCGCGATCATCTCGTCCTATTTCATCAACCGTATTGCCCAATGGGCTGATGCGGGCAGCAACCGGTCGCGGGGTGCATGATCATGAGCGAAGCTGTCACACAAAGCAGTGCTGCCGTCATAGCGCCGCCGCCCGTCGTCCGCCAATGGACCCGCGCACGCGTTGCAGGCCATATCTTCGTCGGCATCTGGGCTTTGCTCTTTGCGGGGCTGGCCATTTATCTCTACAATGTCTGGCGGATCGATCTCTTCGAGACTTATGGACCGCGCTATTGGTCCGGCCTTCTGATCACGCTGAAGCTCGTCGTCGTGTCGATCCTTGTCGGCGCTGCGCTTTCGATCCCGATTGCCGCCGCACGCATGTCGAACAACCGCTGGCTGAAAGCCATTGCCTTCGGCTATGTCTATTTCTTCCGCGGCACACCGCTTCTGGCGCAAACCTTCCTGATCTATTACGGTTTCGGCACCTTCCGGCCTTTCCTGGAAAGCATCGGCCTGTGGGTATTTTTCCGTGATGCATGGAATTGCGCCATTCTCGCCTTCTCGCTCAATACGGCTGCCTATCAGGCTGAAATCCTGCGCGGCGCGATCCAGAGCGTTGCCATGGGCCAATGGGAAGGTGCAGCAGCACTTGGCATTTCCAAGCGCGTGACGTTCTGGAAAGTCATTCTTCCACAGGCGCTGATCGTTGCCCTGCGTCCATACGGCAATGAAATCATTCTGATGATTAAGGGTTCGGCCATCGTTGCCATCATCACGGTTCTCGACCTGATGGGTGAAACGCGCCGCGCCTATTCCCGCACCTTCGATTTCCAGACCTATCTCTGGGCGGCAGTGATCTACCTGCTGATCGTGGAAGTGCTACGACACATCTGGGATTATCTCGAACGGAAGCTGACACGGCATCTTGTTCGCTGATTTAACCAGATCGACCTGAATTTAGCCCTCGGCAGCCTTGCAGCTTCCGGGGGCTATCTGTTTAATCAACAAGTGCATTCGCCGCTCGGCGGGATGCATCCAATTCCTGAAGCATAGCAATGGGCAGTATCATGCTGAAAATCTGGGGCCGCACCAATTCCACCAACGTCAAGAAAGCGCTCTGGATAGCGCAGGAACTTGGCCTTGATTACGAACAGTTCGATGTTGGCGGCCAGTTTGGCGGGCTTGACGACCCGGCCTTCCTCGCACGCAATCCCAACGGTCTTATCCCGCTTGTCGAAGACGGCGAGACCGTGCTGTGGGAATCAAATGTCATCACGCGCTATCTGGCCGCCACCTACGGCAAGGACAGCCTCTGGATCGAGAATCCGGCCAGGCGCGCGCAGGCCGAAAAGTGGATGGATTGGGCCTCCACCACGCTCTACACCGACTTCAGCAATGTCATGAAGCATATGATCCGCCTGCCGGAAGACAAGCGTGACCCGGCAATCCTGCAACGCGGTCTCGACGGCCTTGCCCGTTCCATGAAGATTGCCAATGACGGTCTAGGTCAAGCGCCATGGTTCTCCGGAGAAGAGTTTGGTATCGGCGACATTCCGGTTGGCTGCTATGCCTATGCCTGGTTCGAGTTCTCCATCGAACGCCCCTCGCTTCCACAGCTGGAAAACTGGTATGAGCGCCTGAAACTGCGCCCTGCCTACCGTTCGGCTGTGATGACACCCCTCACCTGATCATACGGTCCAAAACTATCCAGAGGAATGAACGAATGACGACCACTGCAAAAGTAGCCTTTCTTGGGCTTGGCGTGATGGGCTATCCAATGGCTGGACACCTGAAGAACAAGGGTGGCCACGACGTTACGGTCTATAATCGCACGACGGCAAAGGCTGAAAAATGGGCGAAGGAATTTGGCGGCAGCTTCGCCGCTACGCCTGCTGAAGCCGTGCGCGATGCCGATTATGTATTCGCCTGTGTCGGCAACGACGACGATCTGCGTTCTGTCACCATCGGTCCGGATGGCGCTTTTTCGACGATGAAAAAGGATGCGATCTTCATCGACAACACGACGGCCTCCGCCGAAGTCGCGCGTGAGCTTTCGGAAGAAGCGCAAAAGCGTGGAATTCATTTCATCGATGCGCCCGTATCCGGCGGTCAGGCCGGAGCGGAAAACGGTGTGCTGACCGTGATGGTCGGTTCCAGCGAACCCGTCTTCGAGCGCGCCAAGCCGATTATCGATGCCTATGCACGCTCCGTCGGCCTTATGGGTCCGGTCGGTTCGGGACAACTTGCCAAGATGGTGAACCAGATTTGCATTGCCGGTCTCGTTCAGGGATTGGCCGAGGGCATTCATTTCGGCAAGAAGGCCGGGCTCGACATTGAAAAGCTCATCGCGGTCATTTCCAAGGGCGCTGCCGGTTCCTGGCAGATGGAAAACCGCTCTGGCACGATGAACCAGGGCAAATATGATTTCGGCTTTGCCGTCGACTGGATGCGCAAGGATTTGGGCATCTGCCTTGACGAAGCAGACCGCAATGGCGCGCTTCTGCCCGTCACGGCGCTTGTCGACCAGTTTTACAAGGAAGTGCAGAAAATCGGCGGCAATCGCTGGGATACGTCCTCTCTGCTGGCGCGGCTGGAACAGAAGTGAACAAAAACTGAGTTATGTTTCAAAAAGAAGCCCGGCATCCGCCGGGCTTTTTGCTGATTTACAGTTTCAGAACTTGACCATCGCCGTGAGCGAGAGACCGCTGACGAAATCGTCGTCGAGCACGCCCTCGGAACCCAGCAGGCTGCGCTCACCATCGGCAAGCGCAGTATCAACCTTTCCTGAGACCAGCCAACCCGCGGCGCCCGCCAGACGAAACTCGACTTGGTCACTTGGCTTGTAACCGGCGCCAAGGCCGAACAGCCAGAGATCCGTCTGCGTGGTGAGGCCCGTGCTGGTGCCGCGATCCCAGGTTAAAGTCCCGTCGAGAGACCAATGGTCATTGAACGTGTGAGCAACACCGCCCCTTAAAGTCCAGCCGTCCTGATAATAAAGGTTCAGGCTGGTAACTCTGGTGCCGATAGGGAGAACTTCACTGTCAGCGGCGACAAAATCAACCGACGTCACGCTTGACCAATCCATCCATTCGACCGAGCCAAAGGCCATCCAGCCGGGTGTTATACCCGTCTGAAACTTGAATTCGACCGATTGAGGCGTTGCAATGTCACTGCTCACATCAATCGGTTCGCCGCGTCCGGTAACCGGATTCAAAGCGAGATTATCAACGATGCCTTCAAGGCCATACCTGACCTCAGATTGATAAACGATGCTCGCGCGGATGGCATATTCAGGAATTTCATAGGCAGCGCCAATGCGCCAGCCAAATGAATGGTCATCTGCATCCAGAGAAGCGGCGCGAAATGGGCTTCCGGGAATGCCGTCAGGATTGCGGGAAAAATGCGGGATCATCCTGGTCTGCTGGCCGCGCAGTTCCTGATAGCTGACGCCACCGAGAATGCGGAAATAGCCCATCGCGCCCGTATCAAACCGATAGGAACAGTTCACACCGTAATCGTTCGACGTGATTTTCTGTTCTATCGAGGTGTAAGAATGAACCGTTTCAATGCCCGCAGATGTGTTGATGCCCCATGGCTGGCGATATTGCGCAGCACAGGCAAGATCGTTGGTCAGATCGAACTTGGCAGAAATCTTTGGCACCCAATAGCCCTTCGCCTCTTGGATACCCTTTTCGAATGGGCGACCTGTCACCGGGTTGATACCGTCATTCGTGCCGTTGGCGGCCGGGCCGCCGATTTTCGTCAATCGACGTTGTGGCGCGACATACATAGCCGAAGTATCGACCGCATTCCCCTGTTCGAACAGAATATCAAAATCCTGCGAACTGGTCTCGAAAGCGCCGGCGTAAGCGACACTTGCGCTCCCGATCAGGACCGCCGCGATACCTCCAATTTTCAAGCCATATCCGCCCATAAATCTCCCCCCAAGATAGCAATGGCATCAACGTTGACGCAAAAGTAAAACGGGAAGAAACAGGCCTGCAATATCCAACCAATTGCGGGTTAATTGTGCGATCAGAGCACTACAGAGCAAGTTGGCTGCGCGACAGAATTCCGATAACTCAGGGTCAGAATTTCGCCAAATCAGCCTTTATAGGCTTGAATTCGCTTGTTGCG
Source organism: Ochrobactrum sp. RH2CCR150 (assembly GCA_014138095.1). GTDB lineage: Bacteria > Pseudomonadota > Alphaproteobacteria > Rhizobiales > Rhizobiaceae > Brucella > Brucella gambitense. The sequence continues at coordinate 124,883 of JACGXE010000009.1, read as the reverse complement.
AAAACGCGACAGCGTCCTTGAACACCTGCAAGACGAATTCGATTATTTTAGGCACTTCAAGAATTAATATTTACCCGAACACATCACGCAAAAAAGCCCGGCAGCGAGAACTGCCGGGCTGATACATAAAGGGCCGGAGCATTGGTTAAGATGCTCAGGCCCTTGATTTGTATTTGATCAGTTCGATCAGAACTTGACCTTTGCCGTCAGCGAGAGACCGCCGACGAAATCGTTGCCGAAGGTGCCCTTCGAACCAAGCAGGCTACGCTCGCCATTGACGACCGTGTCGTCAATCTCGCCCGAAGTCAGCCAACCAGCAGCGCCAGCCAGACGAACTTCAAACTGATCGTTCGGCTTGTAGTTCGTGCCGAGGCCAAACAGCCAGATGTCGGTCTGCGAGGTCAGGCCCGTGCTCGTACCGCGATCCCAGGTCACAGTTCCAGCAACAGACCACTGGTCGTTGAGCTTGTGGCCAACACCGCCGCTGACAGTCCAGCCATCCTGATAATAAAGGTTCAAACTGGTGACCTTGGTACCGGTTGGAAGAACCTTGCTATCCGAAGCGACGAAATTGACCGCCTCGATGCTGGACCAATCGGTCCACTTGACCGAACCAAAAGCGAGCCAATCTGGCGCGATACCGGTCTGGAACTTGAACTCAACCGATTGCGGGGTCGAAACGTCGCTACCCACATTGATTGGAATGCTCTGTCCAGTGAACGGATTCAGAACCAGATTATCAACCGTGCCTTCCAGCTCGTAGTTGATTTTGGACTGATAAACGACGCTGGCGCGAACAGCGTATTCGGGAATTTCGTAGGCTGCACCAATACGCCAGCCAAAAGCATGGTCGTCTACGTCCAGCGAGCCAACGCGAAATGGACCTGCCGGGATGCCGTAAGGATTACCCTGAGGCAAGCCCGGGATCATCTTGGTCTGTTCGCCGTGCAATTCCTGATAGCTCACGCCACCGAGAAGACGGAAATAGCCCTTTTCGCCTGCTGCAAAACGATAAGAACAGTTCAGGCCGTAGTCGTTCGACGAGATTTTCTGTTCAATAGCGGTGTAAGAACGGACCGTATCGATGCCGACATCCGTGCTGATGCCCCATGGCTGGCGATATTGCGCAGCGCAGGCAAGGTCGGTGGTCAGATCGAACTTCGCCGACAGTTTCGGCACCCAGTAGCTCTTAGCCTCATCAACGCTGGTCTCAAAAGGACGACCAGTCACAGGATTGATACCACCCGTCATACCGCTGATGGCAGAGCCGCGGATATCTTTCAGCTTACGTTGCGGAGCGACAAAGGTGCCGGACGCATCGACAGCATTTCCCTGTTCAAACAGAATATCGAAATCCTGCGAGCTGCGTTCAAAACCACCCGCATGAGCGACAACCGCGCTCCCGAGCAGTACCGCCGCAATTCCCCCTATTTTTAAGCCGCGTCCGCTCATAAATGTCCTCCCAGATAGCAACGGCATTAACGTTGACGCAAACGTAAAACAGGATGAAATAGACCTGCAATATCCAATCATTCGCGGGCCAGTTGCTTGCTCAGAGCAGCCACATCAAAAATGCCTAAAATGCGTTGGGTTTTTATGTCTGCCGGAAATATTCCGACAAAGAACGGCCAGAAATTCGCCCAAATTGCCGCTTTTGGGTCCAGATTTCGGCCTTGTTGCGAATACGCAACAATATCAAAAAACAATCGAAACGCCGGTTCGATTGGCTTCCGGGCCCCTCCAAACACAACTTTTCCGGGATCAATTACAAAAAACACCCGGCAGTGTGCACTGCCGGGTGTATGATTCGCGACGAGCCTTACGTTAAGGAATAGGTCAAATCAACCCGCGTCACGGATACGTGACTCTGCCGTTGCAACGCGCTCCGCAGCTTCCTTCAGCTCTACCAGACGTTCGCGTTCGGCTTCCACGACCTCTTCCTTGGCGTTGGCAACGAACTTCTCGTTCGACAATTTCTTTTCAATCCGGTCGATATCAGCAGCAATCTTGCCAGCTTCCTTGGCCAGACGTGCCGATTCAGCCTTGAGATCGATCAGCTTGCCGAGCGGAATGCAGATCGTCGCCTCGCCGAGCAGCATCTGGGCGGCACCTTTCGGAGCCTGCTCTTCGAAGGCCACGCTTTCGACACGGGCCAGACGCTTGATCGCGGCATCGTGACGTTCAAAGCGCTCAGTGGTCGTTGCATTGGCCTCGAGAACGACGACCGGCGCTACGGCACCAGCCGGAACGTTCATTTCCGCACGCACCGAACGGATGCCCGTAACGAGATCGACCAGCCAGTTGATATCGGCAGCCGCTTCTTCATCCGCGAAAGAAAGCTCCGGCCAATCAGCCAATGCCAGAACCGTGTCGCGCGTCTTGCCTTCGCCAGCCGTCAGTGTCCAGAGTTCTTCCGTCATGAACGGCATGAACGGATGCAGCATCTTGTAGATCTGATCCAGACAATAAGCAGCCGTTGCCTGTGCTTCGGCCTTTGCCGCTTCATCGTCGCCCATGAAGATCGGCTTGAGCAGCTCCAGATACCAGTCGCAGAACTGGTTCCAGACAAAGCGATAGGCTGCGCCCGCCGCTTCATTGAAGCGGTAATTGGCAATGCCCTCAGTAACGGCGCGCGTCGCCTTGGTCAGCTCGGTCAGGATCCAGCGATTAACCGCAAGCTTTGCGTTCTCCGGACGGAAATCCGCATCGAGCTTCACGCCATTCATCTGCGCAAAGCGCGTCGCATTCCAGAGCTTGGTGCCGAAATTTCGATAGCCTGCAATACGCGCCGGGTCGAGCTTAACGTCACGGCCCTGCGCAGCCATGATGGCCAGCGTGAAGCGCAGCGCATCGGCGCCATATTCGTCCATCAGTTCCAGAGGATCGATCACATTGCCCTTGGACTTCGACATTTTCGCGCCGTGCTTGTCACGAACAAGCGCGTGCAGATAGACCGTATGGAACGGGATTTCCTCCATGAAATGGAGGCCCATCATCATCATGCGGGCAACCCAGAAGAACAGAATGTCGAAACCGGTCACCAGAACACTGGTCGGGTAATAGGTTGCTAGTTCCGGGGTCTTGTCAGGCCAGCCGAGCGTCGAGAACGGCCACAGGCCCGACGAGAACCACGTGTCCAGAACGTCGGTATCGCGCTCCAGAGCAACGTCTTCGCCGTAATGCGCCTTGGCTGCTGCCTTGGCTTCAGCTTCGCTCTTTTCGACAAAGCACTTGCCATCCGGGCCGTACCAAGCCGGAATCTGGTGTCCCCACCAGAGCTGACGCGAAACACACCAAGGCTGGATGTTTTCCATCCAGTCGAAATAGGTCTTTTCCCAGTTCTTTGGTACGATCTGCGTGCGACCGTCGCGAACGGCAGCCATGGCAGGCTTCGCCATTTCGGCTGCATTCACATACCACTGGTCGGTTAGATATGGCTCGATCGGCACACCGCCGCGATCACCATGCGGAACGGCATGAGTGTGATCCTCAATCTTTTCCAGATAGCCACGCTCGTCCATCAGCTCTACGATGCGCTTGCGAACGGCGAAACGGTCCTGCCCGTCCAGCTCGGCAATCAGAGCCTTCAATTCCGGCGTCAGCTGGAGGCCTTCAAGGAAGTCGATATTGTCCTTGAGCGTAACAGCCGCTTCCGGCGTCAGAATATTGATCGCGCGCAGATCGTTGCGCTTACCAACTTCAAAGTCGTTGAAGTCATGGGCAGGCGTGATCTTGACCGCACCGGATCCGGCTTCAGGATCAGCGTAATCATCGGCAACAATCGGGATATGACGGCCAACAAGCGGCAGAACGACATCGTTGCCGACCAGAGCGTGATAGCGCTCATCCTTTGGATTGACCGCAACCCCGGTATCGCCCAGCATGGTTTCAGGACGGGTCGTTGCAACAACGATGTAGGTATGCGGGTCTTCTGAATCGAATGGTACGTTTTCCAGCGGATAACGGAAGTGCCAGAGGTGGCCTTTCGTCTCGCGGGATTCGACTTCAATGTCGGAGATTGCCGTCAGCAGCTTCGGATCCCAGTTGACCAGACGCTTGTCGCGATAGATCAAGCCCTGCTTATAAAGAGAGACGAAAACTTCCAGAACGGCGCGCGACAGGCCTTCATCCATGGTGAAGCGCTCGCGCGACCAATCGCACGACGCGCCAAGGCGACGCAGCTGATTAGAGATCATGCCGCCGGATTCGGATTTCCACTGCCAGATGCGCTCGATGAACTTCTCACGGCCCATGACGTGACGGTTCGGCTCCTGTCGTTCAGCAAGCTGACGCTCGACAACCATCTGGGTTGCAATACCGGCATGGTCCATGCCCGGCTGCCACAGCACGTTCTTGCCGCGCATGCGTTCAAAACGAACCATGATGTCCTGGATCGTGTTGTTGAGCGCGTGGCCCATGTGCAGCGATCCGGTGACATTCGGCGGAGGAATGACCACGGCAAAAGGATCGGCTCCTGGCTTCGCTCCTGCTCCCGCTTTAAATGCCCCAGCTTCTTCCCAGCGTTCGGCAATTTTCGGCTCTATGGCCGCGGCGTCATAAGTCTTCTCAAGCATGGAATTATCCGGTCTTTTTGCGCAATGAAAGGATTGAGCGCTCAATAACAACAAACGGGTGATAAATCACTTTAAAAGTGAAAACCCGCCTGCAAGACAGACGGGCTTTTGAACTCAAAGGCCGTTTTATTCAGGCAACACGTCGATTATCGGTCGCCACGCACCACTCGTTCGATTTCTTCACGAACAAGCCGCTCGACGAGTGTCGGCAGATTGTTGTCGAGCCAGTCCTGCAACATGGGACGCAGAATCTCGGCAGCGATATCATCGAACGAACGACGCGGTTCCCCACGCACGACATGGCTCAAATCCTGAAAAGCCGCGGCCACCTGGCGTTCTGCAACCTGTGACAGAATATGGGGAGCCACGGACGCATTTGCCAGTGGTTCAGGCGCAGCCGCTACCGGAGCCGCAGGTTCTGCCGGCGCTTCTAAAGCTGGCTCCACAACCGGTTCAACATGCGCCTCCATAGGTTCGTCCAGATCGGGTTCGAGCAGCTCGTCGATGGCTTCAGCGATTCCGTCCTCAAGCGAACGATCCAGCGCTTCCAGCGAGTTGTCCTCAGCAGCAGCTTCGGGCGCGGTTGCGGCAGGCGCCGCCTGCATCACTTCAGCGGCGCGTCGGTCATCGTTTTGCGCGTCGAGGACGATGTCATCTTCTTCCTCTTCGATTTCCGGTTCCAATGCGGGAGAAGTTTTCACCGGCTCATCAATCGGCCCGCGCAATACTGCTTCATCCTTCAGAATATCGCGCATCATGGCAGGCTTTTCAGCCGGTCTCGATACGGGGGCTTTCGCAGCAGGCTGTTCCTGCGCAGGCTCTGGGCGGCGAAATTCCGCCACCTCGCCGCGCAACGGGAAATTCGCCGTCGTGGACACAGGGTGGCGGCTAACATCGCTGTCTTCGATAATGCGTCGGATGGAAGCGAGAATCTCTTCCATGGACGGTTCGCGTGATGCGCTGGATGTCTGTGCCATAGCTGTCCATCTTCCCTATTTCAGAATAGAGCAATGCGCGCCTGCAAGGTCGCACATAGTTCTCCTTCTCTGTGTGGTGCAGCTGGTTTCGCGCGGAAAACCTTCCGCAACCTCCAACGCTGCATCCCGCAAAGGACAGAGAATCAATGAATTAAGGGTACCGGACGTTCGGTGATTTGAGAATCCCTGCAAGAACGCCGCGCAATTCAACCCACAGCTTTATCATTTTGTTAAGATTTGCGCGCAGCCATCAACGAATCGCCGCCAAACAAAAACGGCGCCCGAAGGCGCCGTTCAAACTGTAATTCTCGTTGTTTAGCGACCATCCGGTGTACGCAGACCGAACCACTTGTCCTTGACGGCATCGTAGTGTTCTTCAGGCTTATATTCAGCAACCTGAAGCCCCATCTGCTTGGAAGTCATGCGACCCGTCGCATTGAGAAGCGCATAGCTGGCGACAACCACATCATGCTCCGACTGGACCAGAGTGATTTCGGCAGCGGTCAGATCGTTCTGCGCGTTCAACACGTCCAGCGTGGTGCGCTGGCCGACCTTGCGCTCTTCGATAACGCCATCCAGTGCGAGCTGGGCCGCGGCGATACCATCGCGATTTGCCTTGACCGATGCGCGGGCAGCTTCAAGCTGCGACCATGCCGAACCAATGGCTTCACGAACCTGATCGCGAACGACATCAACTTCAATGCGGGCCTGACCAAGCTGTTCCTTGGACTGGCGAATCTGCGCAGAGGTACGCCCGCCAGTATAGATCGGAATGGTCACGCCAATACCGACCGATGCGGAATTGCCATCACCAACCGTCGAACCGGCATAGGTATCCAGACGGCTGGCGCCAGCCGACAGGCCAACGGTCGGCAGCATTGCACCTTCCTTAGCCTTCACATTGTAGCCAGCGGCGTTCACAGCATATTGCGTTGCGAGAATGCCCGGATGTCCAGCCTGTGCGACAGCAAAAGCTTCGTTTGGCGACTTGGGCAGGTTCTTCGCGGCAGCAGCAGCGGCAAGCCTGTCTGGCTGTGCACCGACGATGCGAACATAGGTCGCTTCAGCCGACTTGACGTTGGCGCGGGCGCTATTCAGTTCCGCGACAGCCGTGGAACGGCTGGCTTCTGCCTGCGCAACGTCGGTACGTGTACCTTCACCAACATCCAGACGTGCACGGGCTGCGCGAACCTGTTCGTTCATCGCAGCCAGATTCTTCTCGCGAAGAACTGCTATCTGGCGATTCTGATACACGCCCATATAGGCAGCAACAGCGCTATAAAGCGTGTTCTGCTCGTCATTGCGCATATTTTCGCGCTGGGCGTAAACCTGCGTTTCCGCTGCGGCGACATTGTTCTTGGTCTGAAAACCATCGAACAGCATCTGGTTCAGCTGGATACCGACCGTACCGCTGGTGCGGTAGCCGCTTGTTGGCGCGCGGCTGCGGCTTGCATCGTAGCTACCGGTAATCTGCGGACGGTAATTCGACTTGGCGATAGCCACGTTCTCGTCCTGAACGCGCACACCTGCGCGGGAAGAATTAAGCGTGGCGTTATTCTTATAAGCCTTGACCAGAGCACCGGAGAGGTTTTCAGACAAGGCGGACTGCCCCGATAAAACGGTGCCGGCCAACAATGCTGCCGCTGCGACCAGTCCTTTGTACGTTTTGAACACCGGGTACCTCATCTTAAGAACAGCCAAATTCAGTAAATCGAACCAATCAGTTCGGGCAACCTTAAATAACCTTTAAAATCGGTTATTTCCATCGCCCCGCCCAGAGCATGCACAAAGAAATTCCGCAGCGTTGCAGAATTGTACCAATCCCGGAAATTAGAATTCGAACTGCGGAATCCGCTCGAATCCCGGAAGTGGACGCACCGCAGTGTTGAACGCAATTCGTCCCGATGCAACACCATTTTCTTTAAAGTAAATCCGGGCAACAGAGGCGTTTCCGCGACCTTCGACGGCGACAAGGCGTCCGCCTTCCTTCAGCTGTTTGAACAATGCGTCCGGAACGAAATCCACACCACCCTCTATCATGATCACATCGTAAGGTGCTTCCGAAGGATAGCCTGCGTGCATGTCGCCAGAAACAATCACAACATTGTCATAGCCGAGTTCGGCAAGACGCGCGGTTGCAGCGGCAGAAAGCGCAGAATCACTCTCAAGGCCGATCACCGAACCGGCGAGATGCGAGAGGATGGCCGAGGAATAGCCAGTGCCGCAGCCGATATCGAGCACAACATCGTTCTTGTTCACGCGGGCAAGCTGGATAAGCTTTGCGAAAGGCGACGGCTCCATGAGATAGCGCGGAGCGCCACCTTCGGCTTCAAGCGGCTGGTCTTCGTCAATATAGGCAACAGCCTGACGGACGGTCGGTACGAAGGCTTCCCGCGGAACGGCCAGGAAAGCGTCGATAACCGCCAGATCGGTTACGTCCGTCGTACGGATCTGATTGTCGACCATCTTTGTGCGAAGATCCTGGAAATCGGCTGCCATAGCCCTCAACCCTTCATTATCGCGTAACGCGATGTTTCATATCACAAAGCACTCTGCAGCGTTGGTCCAAACCTCGCTGCGAGTGCACCATAAACGAGATTTGCCGTTGATGTGGCAAAAATCGCCGGTCCAGTCAATGAAACAGCTGCGAAACACCCGCATTTGCGGCACTTGAACTCACCGGAAATAAGCTTTGCGACCCGGCTTCCGTTACGGAATGAAAATGCCGGAAAGCTAGGCTTCCCGGCACGTACATCCTGCTTTGCATTGGTGCAAGCACCCGCAAAATCACATTATTGAGCGTTTGCAGCGGGATAACCCGCCGCCGCCAGCGCGGAAACGACCGCATCGCGGGACGCCTTGCCGCCGAACTCGACTTCCTTGGCGTCGAGATCTATTTCAATCGGCGCTGTGGCATCGAGCTTACGCAGAGCAGCAGTCACACTGTCGGCGCAGCCGCCGCATTTCATCTTGGGAATAATCAATTTCATCACGAGTAACGCTCCACACTTGATATGCACATCTTATGCACCTTGCCATCGTGGTAAGGTCAAGCATGAAAACGCGATTGCTGAACAGCGATTGTTATCCCCGTTGTTATGGGGCTTCGCAGGCTTCTGGCACGCTCTTTTCAAGCTCCAGTTCCGATTTGCTCAACGAGCCGGTCATGATCTCAATCGGCTTGAATGGCGGCTCTTCCTGCATGGCGGGATTGGTGAGGTGAATCGTATAGCAACCGCCGAAGACTTCTTTCTTGCCATCATTGCTCTCGGCTTCAATCGCCAGTGGCTGGCTCCAGTAGATCTGGCCAGCGCCCGGATCCGGCTCGGTCTTGCGCAACGCGACTTTTACGCTCTTGGTATTTTCATAGCCCTTCACGAAGGTCTTGAAGTCGGGTTCCCGTCCCTCTTCCGAGTAATAACCGTAAGCGCGCGTATATTCCTTGCGGTTGATCGCATTATAATAGGATTCAATCAGCGCCTGCGGCGAGGATCTGTCATCGCGATATTCCGGGACGGTAACGCCATTGGCGGCATCCTGTGTCTGTTCAGACGGCTTTGTCTCTTCTACAGGCGCTTTTGTTTCCGCAGCCTGATCCTTTTTCTCGGCTTCAGGCTTTTTCTGCGCTGTCGGTTCAGCGCTTTCCTTGGCGGCAGGCTTTGGTGCTTCCTGTGCATAAGCATGCGGGAGGGCAACGGACAGGCCGAGCGCGCCCACCAGAACAGCCAGCCTCAGAGATTTCATCCGATCAGTCGACATTCATACCTCCTCTTTCCCCAATACCTGCCAGCCGGACACTCGGCCTGCGCTCTCGATTTGGTGTCTTGCGGTAATGATGTTACAACACTAACTATAGTGAAAACGTGGCAGCGAGGTTTGAAACTCGCTGGTTTCACACGAGATTGGTTGATTCTCGCCCGTGAAGCCACAGCCTCAAGGCCACTGCATAGCACCGGAAGAGAAGAACCATGGGCCGTTTCGCAGTCATGACGCTAACCGAAGCCGCAGCAAATCGCGTTCGCGAGATTGTTGAGTCGCGCGAAGGCGCACTGGGCATTCGTGTGGGCGTGAAAAAAGGCGGCTGCGCAGGCATGGAATATACCATCGATGTCGCCAGCGAAGCGAAAGCCGGTGATGATGTTGCCGAGAAAGATGGCGCCAAGGTCTTTATCGCCCCGGAAGCTGTTCTTTTCCTGCTCGGAACCCAGATGGATTTCGAAGTGACGACGCTCCGCACCGGTTTCGTGTTCAATAACCCGAACCAGACCTCGGCCTGTGGCTGCGGTGAATCGGTTGAACTAACCCCTGCCTCCGCAGAAAGCCTCCGCCAGATGCAGGGTGCGGCCTGACCTGATCCACGAGGATAGTCTTCCGAAGGAATCTCCCCAATGGATGACGAAACCCTCCGCGATTTGTTGCAGGATTTCGGTCCGATCAGCATCCGCCGCATGTTCGGCGGCAAAGGCATTTATCATCAGGGGGTGATTTTCGCGCTTGTCGTTCGCGACGAACTACTTTTCAAAGCCGACGAAATGACCATTCCGCGTTTTATCGACGCCGGATCGGTGCAATGGACCTATGAAGGGCGCAAAGGCGGCGACCCTATCGGTATGCCCTATTGGAGCGTGCCGAGCGAAGCCTTCGATGATCCTGAGATCATGACCGAATGGGCCCGCCTCGCCTATGAAGCGGCTCTGCGCAGCGGCCAGTCCAAGCCCCAAAAGAAATCGGCCGCGAAGCGTTCCCCCACGGCCGAATCATAATTCTAAAACTGCTTTCCGCTTACATGCCCGTCGGAATGAGCATGAAAGCAGGAATGTCGTTGCCGAAACCAACCGGCGATGGACCATCATCGTCGCGATCACGGCGGCGCTTATGCTGGTCGTGCTGCGGCTTGCCACGACGTTCGTCGTTGGAAGCACGGATCGCATCGCGGCGGTCGTGGGTTTCAATAACGGGCTGCGGCTGTTCCGCCGGATCGAGCGCTTCGGTCGAAGCTACCTTTTCCTTTGGCTTATCCATGCTCTTGTCCCGCCCCTTGTCTTTGCCCTTGCTATCTCTCTGCGATTCCTTGCCCTTGCCCCGCGCATTCTTGCCCTTACGTGGCTGATCGTCAGCCTCGTCGGACGGTGCCAGCGTGGACAGATCGCCATCGACCCATTCAATCTTCTCGCCGATCATGTTTTCAATCGCGGCAAGATATTTTGTGTCCGATGGCGTGACGATGGTGAACGCCTTGCCGGAGCGGCCAGCGCGACCCGTACGGCCAATGCGGTGGACATAGTCTTCCGAATGGATCGGAACATCGAAATTGAAGACATGGCTGACGTCAGGAATGTCGAGACCGCGTGCTGCCACGTCAGAAGCGACCAGCAGTTGCAGCTTGCCTTCCTTGAAGTTGGCCAACATCGTCATGCGGGCGCGCTGATCCATATCGCCGTGCAAAGCACCGGCGTTGAACTCATGGCGCACCAGCGAACGGAACAGTTCCGACACATCCTTCTTGCGATTGCAGAAGATGATTGCGTTCTTGAGCGTGTCGCCTTCAGCGCGGATGAGATCGCGCAGTGCAGCGCGCTTGTCCCAATCCTTCTTGCTCGACTTAACCAGTCGCTGCGTCACGGTCTTGGCCGTGGACGAAGCCTTGGCCACTTCGATACGCGCTGGCGAATGCAGGAACTGCTCAGTGAGCTTGGTGATTTCCGGCGGCATGGTCGCCGAGAAGAACAGCGTCTGGCGGGTGAACGGGATCAGCTTGCAGATGCGTTCGATATCCGGAATGAAGCCCATATCGAGCATACGGTCGGCTTCATCGATAACCAGAATTTCAACGCCGGTCAAAAGCAGCTTGCCGCGTTCGAAATGGTCGAGAAGACGGCCCGGCGTGGCGATCAGAACGTCAGCGCCGCGCTCCAGCTTGCGCTCCTGTTCGTCGAACGAAACGCCACCGATCAGCAGAGCGACATTGAGGCGATGATTAACGCCGTATTTGACGAAATTCTCTTCGACCTGCGCTGCAAGTTCACGCGTCGGCTCAAGAATGAGCGTGCGCGGCATGCGGGCGCGAGCCCGGCCCTTTTCCAGCAGCGTCAGCATCGGCAGAACGAAAGAAGCCGTCTTGCCCGTTCCCGTCTGGGCGATACCAAGCACATCCTTGCGCTCGAGCGCGGGCGGAATGGCGCCTGCCTGAATGGGTGTAGGCGCGGTGTATCCTGCCGCTTCTACAGCAGCAAGCACTTTCGGGGAAAGACCGAGTTCGGCAAATGTCGTCAATGGAGGCGCAGCTCTCTGGTTCGGAAACGTGTTCCGCCCATCCTGTCATTGCAGCCGCGTCATCGGGCGCAGGGACCAAAGCAGAAAAGGCGTCTGCAACGCATCTAGCGTTTTCTTGCAGCATCGCCTACGTCCGCAGCGTGCAAAAGTCAACCAAAATACCAACATCCGATATCAAATTGCTTTGATAATCCTGATCAAAACGACAAACCGCTCCAATCAACGTCTTTTCTAGTCGAATTAAATCAAATTGATGACAATTAGAGAAGTGTCGCGCACGATAGTTTGACAACTTTGCTTACGCGTAATCTTACCCGAAAACCTGTCAAGTTTTCAGATCAATGGCGGAATTGTTCTGTCAGAATTCTTTCGTCCCAGGAGTGGTTCTTGTCGAACAGAATAGCCACCTGGCTATTCGGTGCCTCACGCACCGTAACCGACGTCACGGATTTGACCTCGTTATTATCGGCAACGGCATTGACCGGGCGCTTTTCGGTTTCAAGCAGATCCATGCGAACCGTCACGTGCTTGGGTAACAATGCGCCACCCCAGCGCCGCGGACGGAAGGGACTGACCGGCGTCAGTGCCAGAAGCGGCGCTTCCAGCGGCAGGATCGGCCCCTGCGCCGAGAGATTATAAGCTGTCGAACCGGCAGGCGTCGCGACCATCACGCCGTCGCAGACCAATTCTTCCAGCCGGACTTTACCATCGATGGTTATGCGCACCTTCGCCGCCTGATAGGACTGGCGGAACAATGAGACTTCATTGATTGCAAGCGCTTCGACCGGAACCGAATTTTCGGTCTCCGCGATCATGACGAGCGGGCGGATCGTCTCCATTTGCGCTGCCAGAATGCGTTCGGGCAGATTCTCGACGCTGAACTCGTTCATCAAAAAGCCCACGGACCCGCGATTCATGCCATAGATCGGCGTGCCGGTATTCATAAAGTCGCGCAACGCCTGCAGCATCGTGCCATCACCGCCGAGCGCAACGATGATGTCGGCATCTTCGCCCGAGACGTGCCCATAGCGGTTCACAAGTTCTTTCTGGGCCGCAAGTGATTCTTCGGTCCCGGATGAAAGAAAATGAAGCGCGAGTGATTTCTCGTTCATGTCTACCGTCTCGCTCCCCAGCCCAACCCTGATAAGTTTGCCACGTCTCATCGCGGTCTATTGGCTATCACATGAAAAACCCTGTTGCCATGACCTGTTTGCGAAGAATTTTCGTTTTACAGACGCGTCATTTATGCTAATCGAGCGCTAGCCGCACAGCGGAAGCGATTTGCAACCAAAAGCGGTTCGATACACACTGTATCGGGAGTGCCCTTATAGCTCAGTTGGTAGAGCACCTGATTTGTAATCAGGGGGTCGGGAGTTCGAGTCTCTCTGGGGGCACCACAAATTCAATGGCTGGAGCGATATCGCTCGCCGCTTTCACTTTCTAGATCCCTGCTTTTCCAGTAGTTCAAAAACTGTTCCCGGTTGATATATCTGATATTTGTTCGAATTGATGGACAAGGGAAATACGCACACTTTTGAAGCAACACTTAGTTTATTTATCGAATTTCAAAATTCTCGAAATATCCATCCAGAAACATTCATTTACAATTCAGCCCTAAACGGGACAATCTATAGATGTATTATTGATTTACTGAAATCAATGAGGATACTGATTATGAAGAAACTCTTTGCCGCAGCAATCACACTTTCCTTTCTTTCCGCTCCCACTGCATTTGCTGCCCAAAGCCACATTTCCCCGGACCTCGTCCATCAGGTCAAGGTGATCAAAAAAGCCAAGGCAAAGAAGCCAGCCCCCAAAAGACACGTGAAGAAGCCTGTCAGAAAGCCCGTTAAGAAACCGATCCGGCATTAAAACACGCGCTTTCTGAATGGAAATGAAAGTTTCCAGCGTGTTTTGCAGCAAAATCTCATCGATTCCTTTCGGGTCGATGAGATTTTGCATCCGTCGCTTCCGCATGAGCAAATGACGAAGAAAACTGTGGCGTAAGCCCCGGTGAACCGACTTAGTTTCCCTTGCCGCCGCGATAGATATTTACGCCGAGTTCGCGGATTTTCTTGCGCAGTGTATTGCGGTTGAGGCCAAGCAGGTCGGCGGCCTTGATCTGGTTGCCGCGCGTTGCTGTCAGGCAGGCCAGGATCAGCGGATATTCAAGCTCAGCCAGCACGCGATGATAAAGCCCCGGAGGCGGCAGATCAGCACCGAACGAAGCGAAATAACGCTGCATGTTCTGCTCAACCGCTTGCGAGATCGTGATGTTTTCCGCATCGCCCGTCACCGCCGGAATGCTGTCGGGCTTCGACATTTCCGCCTTCAGCTCGGTTTCGATGATTTCCGGCGAAATCTCTTCCTGCGGATAAAGCGCGGCCAGCCTGCGCACCAGATTTTCAAGTTCGCGCACATTGCCCGGCCACGGATAGCGGCGCATCATGTCGAGACCGGCATTGGTGATGCGCTTTTCCGGCAAGCCCTCTTCAGCGGCGCGCTTGAAGAAATGACGCACCAGATCGGGTACATCCTCGCTGCGTTCACGTAGCGGCGGCAGGCGCAACGGCACCACATTCAGGCGATAATAAAGGTCTTCGCGGAACAGACCCTGCGCGATCAGCTGACGCAAATCCTTGTTGGTCGCCGCCACAATGCGCACGTCCGTCTTGATGGGTGTGCGTCCGCCAACCGTCATATATTCGCCCTGCTGCAACACGCGAAGCAGGCGGGTTTGCGCTTCCATCGGCATATCGCCGATTTCATCGAGGAAAAGCGTGCCGCCATTGGCCTGCTCGAAACGACCGCTCGAGCGATTCTGCGCGCCGGTGAAAGCGCCCTTCTCGTGACCGAACAGCTCCGATTCGATCAGATCACGCGGAATGGCGGCCATATTGATCGCAACAAACGGTCCCTTACGGCGGCGGCCATATTCATGCAGCGCGCGTGCGACCAGCTCCTTGCCGGTGCCGGATTCGCCCGTCACCATCATGGTGAGGTCCGTCTGCATCATGCGCGCTAGAACGCGGTAGATTTCCTGCATGGCAGGCGACCGACCGACAAGCGGCATATTCTCGCCGGGTTCGTCGTGAAGCGTGGCAATCGGCTTATGTTTCGGTTCTGACAAAGCGCGACCGACAATATTGATCAGTTCCGTCAGATCGAACGGTTTCGGCAGATATTCATAAGCGCCCGCTTCCGAAGCGCGAATGGCCGTCATGAAAGTGTTTTGTGCGCTCATCACCACGATGGGCAGATCGGGCCGCATTTTCTTGATGCGTGGCAGAAGGTCAAAGGCGTTTTCATCCGGCATCATGACGTCAGTGATCACCAGGTCGCCATCGCCAGCCGCCACCCAACGCCACAAGGACGCGGCATTCGACGTCACCCGCACATCATAACCGGCCCGGGAGAGTGCCTGATTGAGCACAGTGCGGATCGCCGCATCGTCATCCGCCACCAATACGGTTCCCGTCGGGCGTCCTGCTATCATGCGTCGTCTCCGGTATAATCAGTCGTGAATTTGCTTGCCCGGGAAGCAACATCCGAGCTTTTCCAGGCAGGCATCAGAATGCGGAAAGTAGTGCGCGACGGATGGCTGTCGCATTCGATGATGCCGCCATGATCGCCGATGATTTTTGCCACCAGTGCCAGTCCAAGGCCTGAGCCGTTGGTTTTGGTCGTCACAAACGGATCGAAGAGATGCGGCAGCATATCCTGTGGCACGCCCGGCCCATTGTCGTGTACGCAGAATTCCAGCGGCAGCGCCACACGGTCGCGCGCACCGGGCACCTGAAGACGGATACCCGGACGGTAAGCCGTCGAGAGAAGGATTTCTCCGTGATCGCGGTCGCCAATGGCTTCCGCTGCGTTCTTCACCAGATTGAGAAACACCTGCACAAGCTGATCGCGATTGGCGAAAACCGGCGGCAGCGATGGATCATAATCTTCCGAGAAGCGGATATGCCGGGCAAAGCCATTACGGGCAACGGCCTTCACATGGTCCAGAACCGCGTGAATATTCACGGCTGTGCGTTCAATGGGGCGCTCGTCAGAAAAAACCTCCATCCGGTCTACGAGAGACACGATACGGTCGGTTTCATCGGTGATGAGCCGCGCCAGTGCGCGATCCTCATCGCCAACCACCTGTTCGAGCAATTGCGCTGCGCCGCGAATACCCGATAGCGGGTTCTTGATCTCGTGTGCGAGCATCGAGGCAAGGCCGGTAACAGAACGCGCAGCACCGCGATGGGTCATCTGGCGGTCAATCTTTTCCGCCATGGTCTTTTCCTTGAAGAGGATGACCACAGCACCCGGCATTTCAACGACGGGCGCGACATATAGATCGACGATGCGTTCAGCACCAAGACGCGGTGAGGAAATATCAACGCGATATTCATTGACCGGCATTTGGCTGGCACGAACCTGATCGATGAGAGCCAGAAGCGGGCTGCCAAATGGCAGAAAACTCTCCAGCCGGTTGCGCGCCAATATGGATGAACCCGAGCGGAAAAACTGCTCGCCGTCCAGATTGGCATAGACAATGTGATTGTCAGGCCCCACCATAATGACCGGCTGGCTGATCGCATCCAGAATAACTGAAGGGATGCTGCCCTTTTCTTCTCTTTCGCGCATCAGGCGACCTTTCTGAACGCCGATTTCAACTCTGGCGCATCCGTCGTCCGTGCCGCGAAAATCCGGCGCAGCGCTTCAACAACCTTTGTGGGATCGGTCAGCGTCATCACTTCCGCCTTATCCGCAGAGGTCAAAGCCTCTCCGGCATGACGATCCAGATACCAGCCAAGATGCTTGCGCGCATGGCGAATACCCGTTTTGCTACCATAATGGTTGAGCATGTCTTCGTAATGCATTATAATATAATCGATAATCTTTGTTTCGGATTGCGATGACAGCGCACTGCCCGCAATCACTCCCGGCAGCCATGGCTGTCCATAGGTGGCCCGTCCGACCATCACCGCATCAGCACCGGACCGGCGACAAATCTCTTCGGCGTCTTCACGCGATGTCACATCGCCATTGGCGACGAGCGGAATTTTCACTGCATCGCGCACGGCGCGAATGGCGTCCCAGTCGGCATGGCCTTCATAGAATTGGCAGCGTGTGCGCCCATGCACGGTGACCATTGCAATACCGGCATCTTCGGCACGCTTGGCCAGTTCCGGCGCATTGATGCTGTTTTCGTCCCAGCCAAGCCGCATCTTCAGTGTGACCGGCACCTTGACGGCAGCCACTGTCGCCTCGACAAGCGTCATGGCATGATCCAGATCGCGCATCAACGCAGACCCGGAATAGCCTCCCGTCACCTTCTTGGCGGGGCAACCCATATTGATATCGATGATATCCGCACCCTCGCCTTCAGCGATCCTGGCCGCCTCGCCCATCCAGTGCGCTTCACGCCCGGCAAGCTGAACAACATGCGTTCCCAGACCTTCGCCCGACAGGCGCAGCAGACTTTCCTTGTGACGATTGCAGAGTTCTGCGCTGGCGACCATTTCCGAAACGACCATTCCCGCTCCGGCAGCAGCAGCGCGCTTGCGAAACGGCAAATCGGAGACGCCAGACATCGGCGCCAGAAAAACGCGATTCTTGAGCACCACGCCACGGATATCCAAGGGCTGATCGATAGAAGTCACAAACAAATGCCTATTTCATGTGCATGATGCATAACGCACACACTTTAATCAGTTCGTCTTTTGAACGCAAGGAAAAGCACGCAGATAGCATTGCATTTTGCGCCATTTGAGGAATACGCTTTAACTTATTGTTTTTATGCGTATCTTTACTCCGAAAGCGGTCTTCGCTTTTGGGAAGCATGCTTCTGGAATATGCAATAAATCAATTGCCGTCTGGCATTTGTCGATGCAAGGCATTATTCGGCTTCCAAGCGACCAACTTTGGCAAAGGCGAAGATCATTTCGAAAACAGCAGCGGTCATTGTGGCAGCCGGCCGGGGCGAACGGGCGGGGCAAAGCGTCGAAGGGCCGAAGCAATATCGGCGCATCGGCGGCGAAGCCGTGCTCGCGCGGACGTTGCGCGCCTTTATCGACTGCACTCTGGTCGACAAGATCGTCGTCGTCATTCATCCGGATGATCACCTGCTTTATGAACGCGCAGTTCCAGAAAGCAACGAAGATATAATCGTCGTGACGGGCGGCCCGACACGGCAGGAATCCACACGGCTGGGGCTACTCGCCCTCAAGGACCACGCGCCGCATTATGTGATGATCCATGACGGTGTGCGCCCTTTCATCACGCAGGGACTGCTTGAACGGATCGTCGGTAATCTGACACCGGAGGAAGGCGTCCTTCCCGCGCTGGCCGTTTCAGATACGTTGAAGCAATCGGCCATTGACGGAACGGTCAAAACCACAGTTCCTCGCGCTGGCCTGTTCGCGGCACAAACTCCGCAGACATTTCCCTATGCGCCGATTCTCGACGCACATGAGAAAGCCTTCGCCATCCGTCGCACGGATTTCACCGACGATGCCGCCATCGCCGAATGGCAGGGCCTCGCCGTGCGCATCATCGAAGGCTCAGCCGACAACACAAAGCTTACCTGGGCAAAGGACATCGAAATGGCAGACAAGCGCCTGCGGCAGGACCATGCCGCCTTTCCGGATATTCGCACGGGCAATGGCTATGATGTACATTCCTTCGAGCCGGGCGATCACGTCACGCTCTGCGGCGTGAAAATCCCGCATGAAGCAAAGCTCAATGGCCATTCAGACGCCGATGTGGCGCTTCACGCCCTCACCGACGCTCTGCTCGCCACGCGCGGCGCTGGCGATATTGGCACGCATTTCCCGCCATCGGACCCGCAATGGAAGGGCGCAGCCTCGCGCATCTTCATCGAGCACGCAGCCAAGATCGTTCGCGAGGCTGGCGGGCGCATCGCCAATGTGGATGTGACGCTGATCAGCGAAGCGCCGAAAGTCGGGCCACATCGCGCCGCCATGACGGAAGCGCTCTGCGATATGCTCGGCATTGCCGCCGACCGTGTGTCGATCAAGGCCACGACCAACGAAAAGCTCGGTTTTGTCGGTCGCCGCGAAGGCATCGCCGCCATTGCGACGGCGACCGTCATTTATCCCGGTGAGGTGCCGGAATGAGCGAACTCGTCGCAGAGAAAGAAGCAATCGCAGTGCTGGAAGCCTGCCGCAAGGCTGGTCTGATGATTGCGACCGCGGAATCCTGCACTGGCGGCCTGATTGCCGGCGCTTTGACCGACATTGCCGGTTCGTCCGATGTCGTGGATCGCGGCTTCGTCACCTATTCCAATGAGTCCAAGAACGAAATGATCGGCGTGCCGATGGATCTGATCGGTCAGGTCGGCGCTGTATCGAAGGAAGTGGCGATTGCCATGGCCGAAGGCGCGCTGAAGCATTCGCGTGCAGGCATCAGCATTGCGGTGACCGGTGTTGCGGGACCCGGCGGCGGCTCGGACGAAAAGCCTGTTGGACTTGTCCATATCGCCTCCGCGCGCAACGGCCATCCAACCCTGCACCGCGAATGCCGTTTCGGCCCAAAAAGCCGGGCGCAAATTCGCCATGAGACGGTTCTTGCCGCGCTGGAACTGGTGCTGACAAATTTGCGGGAAGCATAACGCCAACGCATGTACTTTCCGCACTGCCGCCCTATCCTCTGCTTATCAGTTCAAGATGAGGAACATGGGCAATGCGTTTCAAAGGCAAGGTGGCTATCGTAACGGGCGGGGCAAGCGGTATTGGGGAAGCGACGGTCCGGGCTTTTATACGTGAAGGCGCGAATGTCGTCATTGCCGATTATGCCGATCACGGCCAGCAACTGGCCGACGAGCTCGCCGGAGCACACCAGCAGGCCATTTTCATCAAGACAGACGTGACAAAAACCAAAGCTGTTCAGGAACTAATTGCCCGAACAGTGGAAAATTACGGTCGTCTCGACATCATGTTCGCCAATGCGGGTATTGCAGCGGATGGACCGATCGATGAGCTTGACGAAAGCAGCTGGCAAAAGACCATCGACATCAATCTGACGGGCGTTTACCTATGCGATAAATACGCAATCGACCAGATGCGTTCGCAAGGCGGCGGCGTTATCGTCAATTGCGGATCGATCCACAGCCATGTCGGCAAGTCGGGCGTGACGGCCTATGCAGCGGCAAAAGGCGGCGTGAAGCTGCTCACCCAGACGCTGGCTATCGATTACGGCACACAGAATATCCGCGTGAATGCCGTCTGCCCCGGCTATATCGATACGCCGCTTCTGAAAGATGTTCCCGATGACAAAAAGGACGCTCTGGTTGCCCTGCACCCGATGGGTCGCCTTGGCCGTGCTGAGGAAGTGGCAAGCGCCGTTCTGTTCCTCGCCAGCGACGAGGCCTCATTCATCACCGGATCGTCATTGATGGTGGATGGAGGCTATACGGCGCAGTAAGCGCCGTTTGATTACAGACCGTAAATTTTGTCGGCGCGTTTTTCGAAGGCTTCAGAGAATTTCTTGAAGGCCAGATCAAACATCGTGCCCATCAGCAGGCCGAGTGTGCGACTTTTGAATTCATAATCGATGAAGAATTCGACGTCGCAATAGGCCGCGTCCTCGACAGGTTTGAACGTCCAGCGATTATCGAGATAGCGGAACGGGCCGTCGAGATACTTGACGTCGATGACGTTCTCGTCCGGCTTCAGCAGCACCTGACTCGTGAAAGTCTCGCGGATCAGCTTGTAGCCGACCGTCATGTCGGCAATCAGCAAGGCCTTGCCGTCGCGCTCCTTGCGGGAGCGGATCGACAAGGCTTCGCACATTGGCAGAAATTCCGGATATTTCTCGACATCCGCCACGAGCGCGAACATCTGATCGGCCCGGTGATGCACCCGTCTGACGGTCGTAAACTGCGGCATGTTTTACGATGCCCGGTTGGCAATCTGCGCTTCGCGGGCCGACTTCAGCTTTGCAAAATCGTCGCCAGCATGATGCGAAGAACGCGTCAGAGGGCTGGAGGCAACCAGCAGGAAGCCCTTGGTCTTGCCGATGGTTTCGAACGACTTGAATTCGTCCGGCGTCACGAAGCGAATGACCGGATGGTGCTTGCGGGTCGGCTGCAGATACTGACCGATGGTCATGAAATCCACGTCAGCCGAACGAAGATCGTCCATCAGCTGCAAGATTTCATTCCGCTCTTCGCCAAGGCCAACCATGATACCGGACTTAGTGAAAATGGTCGGATCGAGTTCCTTGACACGCTGCAACAGGCGGATCGAGTGGAAATAACGTGCACCGGGACGAACCTTAAGGTAGCGCGACGGCACAGTTTCCAGATTGTGATTGAACACGTCCGGGCGAGCCTTGACCACAACTTCCAGCGCGCCTTCCTTGCGCAGGAAGTCCGGCGTCAGAATTTCGATGGTCGTTGCAGGCGCAGCCGCACGGATAGCAAGAATGACGTCGGCAAAATGCTGTGCGCCGCCATCAGCCAGATCGTCGCGATCCACCGAGGTGATAACCACATGGGTCAGACCCATCTGTTTGACAGCCTTGGCGACATTTTCCGGCTCATTTGGATCAAGCGGCGTCGGGATGCCGGTCGAGACGTTGCAGAACGCGCAGGCGCGCGTGCAGATTTCGCCCATGATCATGAAAGTGGCGTGCTTCTTTTCCCAGCACTCGCCGATATTGGGGCAGCCAGCTTCTTCACAGACGGTCACGAGCTTGTTGGAACGCACGATTTCGCGCGTTTCATTATAGCCGCGCGAGACCGGAGCCTTGACGCGAATCCAGTCGGGCTTCTTCAGGACTTCATTGTCCGGGCGGTGCGCCTTTTCCGGGTGCCGCAGACGTCCGCTCTGGTTGACCGTATTGAGAACTGTAACCATGCTGTTTCCTGCCTATCCGGAGCATGTTCCCGAAAGAATGTGGAACGCTCCTTAATTCGGTCCGGTCCTAAGCCCTGACCAAAGACCTGTCAACTTGGACCATTTGCTACTCATCGCCGCGCGGCCATGCCAAGAGCCCTGAAAACCAGAGCCCAGATCAGGCCAAAGACCAAGCCGCCGACGCCAAGCGCCAAAGTGAGCGTCCAGACACCGTACCAGCCAGCGAGAGCCAATCCGTTGACCGATATGGTGTTACCGCCGAGAAGACTCAAGACGCCGGCTACAAATCCCAGCGCCAGACCGATAACGGTACACCATTTTATGATCGGCCAGGCGGCACGCCGCCATGGCCCTCCATTTTCGATCAGCGGAATAGGCGTCTCCTATTTGCTTTAAGGGTATTCCCCGCATAACCTTATTCGAAAAGTCTGCAACTTTTCGGGATTATGCGTTCAGCACACGTCCATAAGCGTCGAGTACGCTTTCCTTCATCATCTCCGAAAGGGTCGGATGAGGGAAGACCGAATGCATCAGCTCTTCTTCGGTAGTCTCAAGGTTCATGGCAATCACGAAGCCCTGGATAAGCTCGGTGACTTCCGCGCCAACCATATGCGCACCCAGAAGCTGGCCGGTCTTCTTGTCGAAGATCGTCTTGACCAGACCCTGATCCTCACCGAGAGCAATCGCCTTGCCGTTGGCCGTGAAGGAATAACGACCGACACGAATGTCGAAACCCTGTTCCTTGGCCTTGGCTTCCGTCAGGCCAACCGAAGCAACCTGCGGATTGCAATAGGTGCAGCCCGGAATCTTGCCCTTGTCGAGCGAATGTACATTCGGGAGGCCTGCGATCTTTTCAACGCAGATCGTGCCTTCATGCTCGGCTTTGTGGGCCAGCATTGGCGGACCGGCGACGTCGCCAATAGCGTAGATGCCTTCGACATTGGTCTTGCCATAACCGTCGATGACGATGCAGCCGCGATCCGTCTTCACGCCGAGCGCTTCAAGGCCGAGATTCTCAATATTGCCCTGAACGCCGACAGCTGAAATCATCCGGTCGACAGTCAGCTTTTGCACCTTGCCGTCCTTGGTTTCGATAGAAGCCGTGACGTTGTTGCCGCCCTTCTCCACTTTCGCAACCTTGGCGTCGGTGATGATCTTGAGGCCGCGCTTTTCAAGCTGCTTGCGGGCGATGGCGGAGATTTCTGCATCTTCCACCGGCATGATCTGCGGCATCACTTCCACAACCGTCACATCGACGCCCATGTCGTGATAGAACGATGCAAATTCGATGCCGATTGCGCCCGAACCCATGACCAGCATCGACTTTGGAAGGTCTTGCGGCACCATGGCTTCGAAATAGGTCCAGATCAGCTTGCCGTCTGGCTCGATACCCGGCAGCGCACGCGGACGCGCACCGGTCGCGACGATAATGTGTTTGGCCTTGTAGCTGCCCTCGCCCAGCACGCCCTTCGGCACCGGATTCTGCGGCAGCATTGGCTGCTTCGACGTCTTGCCGACGGTGATTTCGGCGGGATTGGAGCCAGAAGCGCCCTTAACAAGCTTGGCTTCGCCCCAGATCACGTCGATCTTGTTCTTCTTCATAAGGAAGGCGACGCCGCCGTTGAGACGCGCCGAAACGCCGCGCGAACGCTGCACTACAGCTTTCACGTCCGGCGTGATGGTGCCTTCCAGCTTCAGACCGTAGTCCTTGGCATGTTCACCGAAATGCAGGATTTCCGCCGAACGCAGCAGCGCCTTGGTCGGAATGCAGCCCCAGTTGAGGCAGATGCCGCCCAGATGCTCGCGCTCGACGATTGCCGTCTTGAGGCCCAGCTGTGCAGCACGGATCGCGGTTACGTAACCGCCCGGTCCCGATCCAATAACAATAACGTCGTAAATGTCGGCCATAGTTCTTGCCCTTATTCCTGAAAGCGGAAAGGCCGCGCCTGTCTTCGTATCTTCTGCAAAGACAGGCGCGGCTTCAATTCCATCAGACCAGCATGCCCATCGGATTTTCGATGTGGCGCTTGAAGGCCTGCGCCAGTTCGGCGGCAAGAGCGCCATCGACTGCGCGGTGATCGGTGGAAAGCGTGACCGACATGACTGTCGCCACTTTCATCTCGCCCTTCTTCACCACGACGCGTTCTTCACCTGCGCCGATTGCGAAAATGGTCGCATGCGGCGGGTTGATGATGGCGGCAAAATCCTTGACGCCGAACATGCCGAGGTTGGAAACCGAGGTCGAACCACCCTGATATTCCTCTGGCTTCAGCTTGCGATCACGCGCGCGTTTGGCCAGATCTTTCATCTCGTTGGAGATGGCGGAAAGCGTCTTGTTTTCCGCATGGCGGACGATTGGCGTAATCAGGCCGCCCGAAATGGAGACGGCAACGCCGACATCCGAACGCTTGTGCTTGATCATGCCGCCTTCGGTCCAGGAAACATTGGCTTCCGGAATATCGCGAAGCGCCAGAGCTGTCGCCTTGATGATCATGTCGTTGACAGAGAGCTTGTAGGCCGGAACCTCGCCCTTCTCGGTCTTGACCAGCGGCGAAGCCGCATTGATCTGCGCGCGAAGCGCCAGAAGCGCATCGAGTTCGCAATCGATCGTCAGGTAGAAATGCGGAACGGTCTGCTTCGATTCCACCAGACGGCGAGCAATGGTCTTGCGCATGCCGTCATGCGGCACGATTTCGTAAGAACCTTCCTCGAACAGCTTGAGAACGGCATCGTCCGACATCGGCTTGGCAGCGGGAGCGCTGGCAGCAGCCTGCGGCGCAGCAGCAGCTGCTTTAGCACCGCCCGACTGAATAGCGGATTCCACATCGCGCTGAACGACACGTCCATGAGGACCGGTACCCTTCACGGCAGCGATATCGACGCCGGCGTCCTTGGCGATACGGCGGGCCAGCGGCGAAGCGAAAACGCGTTCGCCCTTCGCAGGTGCCTGTGCGGGCGCAGCGGCTGCCGGAGCAGGCGCTGCAGCAGGTGCAGCGTCCTTCTTGGCCTCGGCCTTTGGCTCTTCCTTCGGAGCCTCGGCTTTTGCTTCCGCCTTGGGTGCGGCAACGCCGCCGCCCTTTGCTGCTTCCGCGACGTCTTCGCCATCAGCGGCCAGAATAGCGATCAGCGCGTTGACCTTGACGCCTTCGGTGCCAGCCGGAACAACCAGCTTTGCAACGGTGCCTTCGTCAACAGCCTCGACTTCCATCGTGGCCTTGTCGGTTTCGATCTCGGCAATCACATCGCCGGACGTAACCTTGTCGCCTTCCTTAACC
This sequence comes from Ochrobactrum sp. RH2CCR150, assembly GCA_014138095.1. GTDB lineage: Bacteria > Pseudomonadota > Alphaproteobacteria > Rhizobiales > Rhizobiaceae > Brucella > Brucella gambitense. The sequence goes on along the minus strand of JACGXE010000009.1, from coordinate 99,909 downwards.
AGCCATTTCGACAGGTTGCCTTCTTCCATCGTGGGAGAAAGCGCTGGCATGGTGATATTGATCGGCATGTCCAGACCCTTTCGTTAAGCGGAGTAGGTCACGGCTTTCACCGCTTCCACGACTTCGGCCACATTCGGCAGCGCCAGCTTTTCGAGATTTGCGGCGTAAGGCATCGGAACGTCCTTGCCCGCAATGGTCAGGATCGGCGCATCGAGATAATCGAAGGCCTGCTGCATCACGCGGGTGGCGATTTCGGTACCAACGGACGACTGCGGATAGCCTTCTTCAACGGTGACGAGGCGACCGGTCTTCTTGACCGATTCCACAACCGTCGGAATATCCATTGGACGAATGGTGCGCAGATCGATGACTTCAACATCGATGCCCTGTGCAGCAAGCTCTTCAGCAGCCTTGACCGCATAGGTCATGCCGATGCCGAACGAAACGATGGTCGCGTCCTTGCCCTGCTTGTGAATGCGGGCCTTGCCAATCGGCAGAACGAAATCATCCAGCTTCGGCACTTCGAAATGATGACCGTAGAGGATTTCGTTTTCGAGGAAGATGACCGGGTTCGGATCGCGGATTGCAGCCTTGAGAAGCCCCTTCGCATCGGCAGCCGAGTAAGGCATGACGACCTTGAGGCCCGGAATCTGGCTGTACCATGCGGCATAGCACTGCGAATGCTGCGCAGCGACGCGTGCAGCAGCGCCCGAAGGACCGCGGAACACCATCGGAGCGCCCATCTGGCCGCCCGACATGTAAAGCGTCTTGGCAGCCGAATTCACGATCTGGTCAATCGCCTGCATGGCGAAGTTGAAGGTCATGAATTCAACGATTGGCTTGAGGCCAGCCATAGCAGCGCCGACGCCCACACCGGCAAAGCCATGCTCGGTAATCGGCGTATCGACAACACGGCGCGGGCCGAATTCGTCGAGAAGACCCTGGGTGATCTTGTAAGCGCCCTGATATTCGGCAACTTCTTCACCCATGATGAAGACGTTTTCGTCACGGCGCATTTCTTCGGCCATGGCGTCGCGCAGTGCTTCACGCACGGTCATCGAAACCATTTCCGTGCCAGCCGGAATATCCGGATCGGACGCGACTTCAACCTTCGGCGCAGCAGGAACGCTGGCAGCTGGCTTGTCTTCAGCCTTCGGAGCTTCCTTGACTTCTTCTTTCGGCGCTTCAGCCTTGGCAGCCGGAGCCGAACCGATATCGGAAGCGCTTTCACCGTCGCCGAGTAGCACAGCAATCGGCGTATTGACCTTCACGCCTTCGGTGCCTTCTGCGATCAGGATCTTGCCGATGACGCCTTCATCAACGGCTTCGACTTCCATCGTCGCCTTGTCGGTCTCGATCTCGGCAATCACGTCACCGGACGTAACCTTGTCGCCTTCCTTTTTCACCCACTTGGAAAGCGTGCCTTCTTCCATGGTCGGAGAAAGGGCGGGCATGAGAATTTCTACGGGCATGACAACACCTTTCCCGAATTAGAGCAGAATATCCGTGTAGAGCTCGGAAACATCCGGCTCCGGATCGTTTTGAGCGAAATCGGCCGAATCAGCGACGATGTCGCGGACTTCCTTGTCGATTTCCTTCAGCTCTTCTTCGGTGGCCCAGTTCTTTTCAATCAGGCGCTGTTTGACCTGCTCGATTGGATCATGCTCCGAACGCATCTTCTGCACTTCGTCCTTCGAGCGATACTTCGCAGGATCGGACATGGAGTGACCGCGATAGCGATAGGTTTCCATTTCGAGAATCAGCGGACCCTTGCCGGAACGCGTCCATTCGGCAGCAAGTGCGGCAGCCGCAGCAACGGCGCGAACATCCATGCCGTCGACCTTGATGCCCGGAACGTTGAACGAAACGCCGCGCTTGGAGAAATCCGTTTCAGCGGAAGAACGCGAAACCGAGGTGCCCATGGCGTAACGGTTGTTTTCGATGACGTAGATCACCGGAAGCTTCCACAGCGATGCCATGTTGAAGGCTTCATAGACCTGGCCCTGATTGGCAGCGCCATCGCCGAAATAGGTGACGGAGATGTTGTCATTGCCGCGATACTTGTTCGCAAAGGCAAGACCGGTACCAAGTGGAACCTGAGCGCCGACGATACCGTGACCGCCGTAAAAGCCCTTTTCCTTGGAGAACATGTGCATGGAGCCGCCCTTGCCCTTGGAGTAGCCTCCACGGCGTCCGGTCAGCTCGGCCATAACGCCGCGCGCTTCCATGCCTGTTGCCAGCATGTGACCATGATCGCGATAGGACGTGATGATCTGATCACCTTCCTTCAGCGCGGTCTGCATACCAACGACGACAGCTTCCTGTCCGATATAGAGATGGCAGAAGCCACCAATGAAGCCCATGCCATAAAGCTGACCGGCTTTTTCTTCGAAACGCCGGATCATCAGCATCTCGCGATAGGCGTGCAGCTCCTGCTCCTTGGTGAAATTTACAGGCGCAGGTGCCTTGGGGGTAGTGACGGAAGACGTCTGCGTTTTGCCAGCAGGCGCCCTTTTAGCCCTCGGTGCCATATCTCGCTCCCTAAGATTGTCGTTATATTGTGACGTTATACGGGCATATTACAAGATACAATATGCACCCAGAGCATAGCTGCTATGCTACCAAGCCCTTAAAAACATATCACAAAAAGACAATTAACCGGAATTCAGTTAATTCGATCTGTCTTCCCGAGAGGTAATAATTGTCACTTCATCGGGATGGGAGAGATTAAGCGCCCTGCGCGCCTGCTCGTCAAGCATATCCTTTTCAATGGATCCGTCACGCAGAAGCCCGACGCGCTTTTCGAGTGCGGCGCGTTCACCGCTGATTTTTTCCAGTTGCTTGGTGAGGGATGCTTTTTGCTCTTCGAGCTGGATGCGGGAGTACAGGCCAAATTCGCCATGATAGGCGTGGAAGCCGAAATAGCTGAGATACGCAGCCGTCAGGATGGGCAGAATAAAGCGCCCACGGATCGATTTACGTTTCTGCTTGGTCCACATTGCGGCTTCCTTCCCGGATGTTTTTGACGGTAGCGAATCTCAAGCTGTAACCGCCAATCCGAATTCCACCATGAAGCATTATTTTGCTTAACAGAGCTTTACCGCAGCCATATGTCAGGGAAAGATTAACCCTATTTTTGTGAAACTGATTGGGTGTTCACAAGGCGGTGTATTTCTAGAATTTCACCCTTAAAAAGAGAAATCGGCAATCATGATCAATCCCTGATTGCCGATTTGTTCGTTGTCGGACGTTCAAACGATCACACGTCGAGAATCGTTGAGAACCCACCCATGATCATCCGCTTGCCGTCAAAGGGCATCTCGCTGCCCATCGCAGCCATACGCGGATCGCTCATCATCTTCTGATTGGCAGCATCCCGCGTGGCCTTGTCGGGATATTCGAACCAGGAGAAAACCACCTCCTCGTCGTCCGTCGCCTGCACGGCGCGGCGGAAGTCGGTCACCTTGCCATCGGGGACATCGTCACCCCACGCCTCGACCATACGCGTGACACCAAACTCTTTGAACAGTTCGGCAGCAGTCGCCGCATGTTTGCGATAGATTTCCTTATTCGCCTTCGGAACGGCAACGACGAAACCTTCAATATAAGCCATTTTCTCTCTCCCTTTGATTTCCCCCCTACGGCTCGGGTCAATACGGGATTGAGCCGCTCCATGTTCGCCATATTGCTCCCCATTCAGGGCCAGCGCATGGCAAAGACAATAACATTGATATCAATATAATTGGGCAGAGTCAAAACCGGGACTGGATGACATGTCGATACGGCCTCAAGGGCAACGAAAAAAGGCGGGCACAGGGCCCGCCTTTCATCAAAAGCTTGCGTTCGATTAAAGGAACTTCAGCGCGCTGCGGCCTGCATAACGAGCCTGCTTGCCGAGTTCTTCTTCAATGCGGATAAGCTGGTTGTACTTTGCCGTACGGTCCGAACGGGCCAGCGAGCCGGTCTTGATCTGGCCGCAATTCGTGGCAACTGCGAGATCGGCAATGGTCGAATCTTCGGTTTCGCCCGAACGGTGCGACATGACGGCAGTGTAGCCAGCCTTATGTGCGGTTTCGACGGCATCGAGCGTTTCCGACAGCGAGCCGATCTGGTTGACCTTCACGAGGATCGAATTGGCAACGCCCATGCGGATACCGTCGCGCAGACGGGCCGAGTTGGTGACGAACAGATCGTCGCCAACCAGCTGGCACTTATTGCCAACGAGGTCGGTCAGGTACTTCCAGCCTTCCCAGTCGTCTTCAGCCATGCCGTCTTCAATGCTCACGATCGGATAATCGGCAACGAGCTTGGCCAGATACTTGGCCTGCGCCTTCGGATCGCGGGTCTTGCGTTCGCCTTCATAGACGTAATTGCCGTCCTTGAAGAATTCGGTCGATGCACAATCGAGGCCGATGGCAATGTCTTCACCCGGCTTGAAACCGGCCTTCTCAATCGATTCCATAACGAAATCGAGTGCAGCCTGGGCGCTCTTGAGATTCGGAGCAAAGCCGCCTTCATCGCCGACATTGGTGTTGTGGCCAGCGTCCTTAAGGCGCTTCTTCAGCGTGTGGAAGACTTCCGAGCCATAACGCACGGCTTCACGGATCGACGATGCGCCAACCGGCAGAATCATGAATTCCTGAAAGTCGATTGGATTGTCGGCATGTGCGCCGCCATTGATGATGTTCATCATCGGCACTGGCAGAACATGCGCATTCGCACCGCCAACATAGCGATAAAGCGGCAGGCCGGTTGCCTGAGCGGCAGCCTTCGCAACAGCCAGCGACACGCCGAGAATGGCGTTGGCGCCAAGATTACCCTTGTTGGCAGTGCCGTCGAGGTCAATCAGCGTCTGGTCGATGAGCAGCTGGCTTTCAGCGTCGAGGCCTGCAATAGCGTCGAATATCTTGCCATTCACGGCTTCAACAGCCTTTTCTACGCCCTTGCCAAGATAGCGGCTGCCGCCATCGCGCAGCTCTACGGCCTCATGGGCGCCGGTCGATGCGCCGGATGGAACAGCGGCACGGCCAAAAGAGCCATCTTCAAGCACTACGTCCACTTCGACGGTCGGGTTGCCGCGGCTGTCAAGAATTTCGCGGCCGACGATGTCGATAATTGCAGTCATAGGAGCCAGTCCTTCCCTATAGATCGCTCCGCTTATCCGCGAAGCTGCTGAACAAATCCGATGTGGGCACATCCTTAGCGAAACAAAAGGCGGAGGAAAATCCCCCGCCTTTCACAATTCGCCAGGTATTTTAATGACCCTTGGCAATCCGGTCGAACGCCACAAGCTTTTCCAGCAATGCCGGCATCTTGTCGATCGGCACCATGTTGGGGCCGTCCGACGGTGCATTGTCGGGGTCCTGATGGGTTTCGATGAAGAGACCGGCCACGCCGACAGCCACTGCTGCGCGGGCCAGTGTTTCAACGAATTCGCGCTGTCCGCCTGACGAACCGCCCTGCCCGCCCGGCTGCTGCACCGAATGGGTCGCATCAAACACCACAGGCGCGCCAAGGCCAGCCATGATCGGCAGCGAACGCATGTCGGAAACCAGCGTATTATAGCCGAAAGACGCGCCACGCTCGGTTGCGAGCACATTTGGATTGCCGCTTTCAGTGATCTTGGCCAGAACATTCTTCATGTCCCAGGGCGCCAGAAACTGGCCCTTCTTGACATTGACCACGCGGCCAGTCTTCGCGGCAGCGATCAGCAGATCGGTCTGGCGGCAAAGGAAGGCTGGGATCTGGAGCACATCAACAACCGGTGCGACGGCAGCGCATTGTTCTTCGGTGTGAATATCGGTCAAAACCGGAAAGCCGAATTCCTTCTTCAGATCGGTAAAGACTTCCAGCGCCTTTTCGAGACCGATACCGCGCTCTGCTTTCAGCGAGGTGCGGTTGGCCTTGTCGAAGCTGGACTTGTAGACGAGACCGATACCCAGCTTGTCGGTGATTTCCTTCAGGCGGCCTGCCATGTCGAAGGCATGCTCCCGCGTTTCCATCTGGCATGGGCCAGCGATCAGTGCGAAACGCGCGCTGTTGGAGAAGGTAACATTACCGACTTTGACAGAGGAATTGGCGGTCGTCATTTACTCAACACCTTCAAATACGAACAACGTACCCTGGCCTTTAGCCGGAGAAACGATGATACGGCCATCTCTTTTCAGAAACGTGACACCATTGCGGTCAAGAAGCTGCTCAGCTGAGACAAGCGAAGCAACCGTGAATACCAGTCCTGCAAGCCGCAAGCCGCGGCCATGAAGTTCTGGCAACCATCCAAAGCTCTGTTCAAACTGTTTGGAGGGAACAATCTCTATATCGGCATTACCGGCAGTGATTTCCAGAGAACCACCGTCATGCTTGCGCGCAGGCGCATGAAACACACCTTGCAGCAATTCCGAAAATTCTGCCGGATTTTCCTCGCAGATCAGGATTTTGCGCAGGCCGGTGACGCCATTCTCATGCGCAATCAGATGCGACCGATCCGTTTTCGGATAGGCCAACCGCTGGCAGCAGAAGAAAAATGCATCGGGAGCGCGCAAATCCGCAGCAAAAGCCAGACGGAAACTCGCGATCTCGCGCTTGCCTTCGCGGCTGAGAAACGCGCGGGAAAACTCGACCATACGGCCACCGGAAACGCCACGCCGTTTGAACTCGGCATGGTCGGCACGTGCATCATCGGTCTTGAAGGCTATTCCTGAAAAGCCGTCCTGTCCGCTACGGAAGCGGTAGGCCTGATCGCGGAGAATGAAACTATTCGAGCGACGGGCGGCGGCCACATAAAGCGGCTCGCGGTCGACGGCCAGCATTTCCAGATAGGTGTCGTCAGCAAAAAAGCTGCACACATTGGCGGTACCGAATGGATGCTGGGCATTCGGGGCCACGGTAAATCCCAAAAGGGAAAGTCTCGCGCGCGCTTCGTCCAATTGTTCAACCGGCAGAACCAGATGGTCAACCGAACGAGCGTTGCGCGCGAGATCACTATTCATGCATCAAACCAGACGGCTTTGTTCAATCGCCGCTTCGATGAACGAAGCGAAGAGCGGATGCGGTTCGAACGGACGGGACTTCAGTTCCGGATGGTACTGAACGCCGATGAACCATGGATGGTCCGGATATTCGACGGTTTCAGGCAGCACGCCATCCGGCGACATGCCTGCGAAATTCAGGCCAGCCTCTTCGAGACGCGCCTTATAGTCGACATTGACTTCGTAGCGGTGACGATGACGCTCGAAAATATCAGTCGAACCGTAGATTTCCGCAATCTTGGAACCCGGAGCAAGAGCCGCCTCATACGCGCCAAGACGCATCGTGCCACCAAGATCGCCCGCTGCTGCGCGCTTCTCGAGCATGTTGCCCTTGAGCCATTCGGTCATCAGACCGACAACCGGCTCCTTGGTCGGGCCGAATTCGGTCGAAGACGCGTTTTCGATGCCAACCAGATTACGCGCTGCCTCGATGCAGGCCATCTGCATGCCGAAGCAAATGCCGAAATACGGAACCTTCCGCTCACGAGCAAACTTCGCCGCGAGAATCTTGCCCTCTGCGCCACGCTCGCCAAAGCCACCCGGCACCAGAATGCCGTGTACCTTTTCAAGATGCGGAGCCGGATCTTCACTTTCAAAGACTTCGGCTTCGATCCAGTCGAGATTGACCTTCACCTTATTGGCGAGGCCACCGTGATAAAGTGCTTCGATCAGCGACTTATACGCGTCCTTCAGACCCGTATACTTGCCGACGATAGCGATGGTGACTTCGCCTTCCGGATTGTGCAGGCGATGGGAAACTTCTTCCCAGCGATCCATACGCGGCTTTGGAGCCGGGTCGATACCGAATGCCGAAAGGACTTCCGAATCGAGACCTTCCTTGTGGTAAGCAATCGGCACATCATAGATCGTTGCCACGTCGAGCGCCTGGATAACGGCGCTTTCACGCACATTACAGAACAGCGACAGCTTGCGACGTTCGGATTCCGGAATTTCACGATCCGCACGCACCAGAAGAATATCCGGAGCAATACCGATGGACCGCAGTTCCTTGACCGAATGCTGCGTCGGCTTGGTCTTGAGTTCGCCCGCCGCCGGAATATACGGCATCAGCGTGAGATGGATGTAAACCGCTGCTCCGCGCGGCAATTCATTGCCTAGCTGACGGATCGCTTCGAGGAACGGCATGGCTTCGATATCGCCAACAGTGCCGCCGATTTCGCACAGAACGAAATCATAATCCTCGTTGCCTTCAAGAACAAAGTTCTTGATCTCGTCGGTAACGTGCGGAATGACCTGAACCGTCGCGCCGAGATAGTCGCCGCGGCGTTCTTTTTCGATGATGTTACGGTAGATGCGACCGGTGGTGATATTGTCCTGCTTGTTGGCAGGACGACCGGTGAACCGCTCGTAATGACCGAGATCGAGGTCGGTTTCGGCACCATCGTCAGTGACGAACACCTCACCATGCTGGTAAGGCGACATCGTGCCGGGATCGACGTTCAAATAAGGGTCGAGTTTACGGATACGCACGCGGTAACCGCGTGCCTGAAGGAGTGCAGCCAGTGCTGCAGCAGCTATGCCTTTTCCAAGGGAAGAAACCACGCCGCCAGTGATGAAAACATATCGCGCCATGGGCTTATCTCGTTAGACTTTCTTAATTGATTCCGCCACAAAAAAATGCGCCTCAAAGTGATTTTTCACCGAAGCGATGCGGTAATCGTTGTTGAACACAGACATGTCACCCCAAAACGGAACGTTTGGAGAGCGACACGAGACCCTCAGCGTATTCCACGAATGTGAACGCCATACGCTGAACATGACCGGAGCACGACCTCCGGAGCGAATACGTAGTAACGTCTTAATGGCCCCTGCCCGACATTTCCATGCCGAAGCCCGAAATCCACAGATAAGGCCTCAACTGAGACGCAGCCATGGATAGAATGGCCAAAGAAAAGCCGGGCCCAAAAGCCCGGCCATTTTTCAGATCGTCAATATGGATCAGAGAACGACGACTTCGGTGCCGAGACCGACGCGCTCATAAAGATCCATGACGTCTTCATTGATCATGCGGAAGCAGCCGTTCGAAGCGGAGCTGCCGATAGTCCATGGCTGAACCGTGCCGTGAATACGGATATAGGTGTCCTTGTTACCCTGGAACAGATACATGGCGCGCGAACCCAGCGGATTGCCCGGGCCGCCATCCATGCCGTTCTTGAAGCGACCGTAATGGCCCGGATCACGCTCGACCATTTCCTTGGTCGGGATCCAGCGCGGCCATTCACGCTTGGCGTTGACGGTAGCGGAGCCCTTGAATTCCAGACCCTGCTTGCCGACTGCAATGCCATAGCGGCGCGCTGTCGTGGAAGTTTCCACATAATAGAGGAAGCGCTGCTTCGGGTCGATCACGATTGTGCCCGGCTTGTAGCCCGTGAAGGCCACTTCCTGCGCGCGGAACTTGGGATCGATATTGTACTTGTTGGCCTTTACACCGGCATTGCCGTTGGAAGCGCTCTTTTTCTTCTTCTTCGGCTTGTCCGGATTGGCCTTGGCGTCGCTGGAAAGCGCAACCTGCTGCACGTTAGCGGCAGCGGCTTCATTCAACTGCGCCTCGGCACCGACCGGCGAAGCGGCAAAAGCCGGCGCGGAAACTCCAACGCAAAGGCTCGCAATGCCAGCCATAAGAATACGACGTGAAAACATGATCAGTTCCCGAAAATCCAAGCACAAGCGGAAAATAGCCACCGCAGCTTTGCGGCCAAGCTTTCGCTTTCCATACTGTAAACGCAGGTCCGACTCAATTCGTTGCAACGGTTGTGCAATGCGATTCGTGAAAGCCTATTGCCTGCTTGCAACACTTTGCAATTTGACGGTTAACAAAAAGAAAACCGGCCCAGTGGGCCGGCTTCACAATCACTTGAATAGAAAGCTCTTTTTACTGTGAGCTCGGAACCGGGTTGGCCGGAGCTTCCGGCGTAGCCGGTGCCTGCGGTGCGGTGGTTCCCGTCGGAGCAGCTGGAGCAGCGCCCGGTGCAGCAGGTGCAGTCCCATTCGTGTCGGTGCGCGAAGACTCACCACCAAGCTGATTGAGAATGCCGCCGCCAGCGCCGTTGCCGCCTGCCGGAGCAGTCTGGCTGCCGGATGCAGCGGGAATACGGTTCAGAATGTCGGTCGGGCGTTCGCCGTAACGCGCCATGATGCCGAGAACCAGCGACGTCGCGAAAAAGCCGATTGCCAGAATGGCAGTCGTACGGGTGAGCGCATTGGCGGCACCCCGCGCCGTCATGAAGCCAGAACCGCCGCCGATGCCAAGGCCGCCGCCTTCAGAGCGCTGGATAAGCACAACGCCGACAAGCGCCAGCACGATCAACAAATGAATGACAATGAGTACGGTTTGCATGGGTAACGGTCTTTACGTCCCTGAACTAAAGCAGTTCCAGGACACATCACATGACCATGTCCAGACTGCACGATAGAATAGATGCGGCTCTTTACACGCTATTGCGTGATAATCCAAGCCCCGCCGCCCAAGTTAGAAGCACGGCAGGGCAAGGCACCGCTTAAAGGTTGCGATAGGTCTCGCATATGGCGAGGAAGTCGGTCGCCTTCAAGCTCGCACCGCCAACAAGCGCACCGTCGACATCGGCGATCCCGAGCAGTTCGGTGGAGTTGGAAGGCTTGACCGAGCCGCCATACAGAAGACGCAGATGTGCACCCTTTGCGCCGAAACGCTCGGTCAGTTGCTCGCGCATGAAGGCATGGGCGGCGCGGACATCCTGCACCGTCGGTGTCAGGCCCGTGCCGATCGCCCATACAGGCTCATAAGCAATAATGGTGTTTTCGGCGGTCAGACCATCCGGCAGGGAACTTGCAAGCTGCGAGCCGATGACTTCCAGTGTGCGTTCCGACTTGCGTTCATCAGCAGTTTCGCCGACGCAAACGATCGTTATAAGACCGGCTGCCCAAGCGGCTTCGGTCTTTGCCTTCACAACATTGTTGGTTTCGCTGTGATCGGTGCGGCGTTCTGAGTGGCCGATAATGACATGGGTTGCGCCTGCTTCCTTCAGCATTTCAGCCGAAATATCACCGGTATGTGCGCCGGAAACCTTGAAGTGGCTGTCCTGTCCGCCGAGGCCGACCGTGGTTTCGCCAGAGAGTGTTTCGGCAGCGCGTGACAACAAAGTGGCAGGTACGCAGATCACCGCATCGAGTTTTCTGCCGAAATCGGAGCTCAAACCGGCTGCAATCGCGCGCAGTTCGGTGAGAGATTCTCCCGTGCCATTCATCTTCCAGTTGCCAGCGACCAACGGACGGATACCCGGAGTCATTGCGTTCTCCTCGCCTTTCATGAGCATAATCCGACCGGAGTGAAACGAGGATCGATAAGATTATGCGTCGAACTGAACATTCAGAGCGTCGATCCGATCTATTCGGATCGAAACACGCTCTAAACGGCAGGCGCTTCCAGCGAATAACGCATGGCTGCGCCGAATTTTGCCACTGACTAAGCATATTCGTGTCGCAATGCAAATGTTCTTGGTTGCAGAGCCTCAATGAGACCTTGCATATGGGGCTTGCTTGGGGTTATCCCCTGAACGGTTCAATTCAATGACTGGCTCAACTCAACCAAAGCCGAGCTTTATTTCATAATCGAAGGGTTTCCCATGCTCGACAGCCTGCGCTCTGCCTCTCGCTCCTGGATCTCCAAGCTTCTGCTTGGTGTGCTCGTCCTGAGCTTCGGCGTCTGGGGTATTGCGGATGTTTTCCGCGGTGGCATGACAGGTAACGCCGCGCTGACAGCAGGCGACTCCGAAGTCAGTGCAACTGACTACCGCTTCGCTTATGAACAGCAGGTGATGCGTCTTTCGCAGCAGTTCCGCCAGCGGCTGACGCGTGAACAGGCGAAATCCATCGGCGTTGAAAATCAGGTTCTGGCGCAGCTCGCAGCCGGCGTTGTGCTCGACGAAGGCGCACGCAACATGCAGCTCGGCCTGTCGAAGGACGGTATCGCCCGTCTGACGGCGGAAGACCCGGCATTCCAGGACGCCAGCGGCAACTTCAACCGCGCGCAGTTTGATGCGGTTTTGCGCCAGTCCGGCATTCGCGCGCAGGATTATCTCGATAATCGCGCTAAGGTTGCCCGTCGCCAGCAGATGGTCGAAGCAGCGACCGACGGCATCAAGATGCCTGACGCCATGCTCAAGGCACTGGCGCTTTATCAGGGCGAAAGCCGCAGCGTCGACTACATCACCATTCCTGTGGAAAAAGCGGACGCGATCCCTGCCCCGTCGGATGACGCCCTCAAGGCCTATTTCGATGCGCATAAGGATGAGTACAAGGCGCCTGAGTACCGCAAGATCAGCTACGTCAAGCTGGAGCCTGCCGACATTGCCGATCCGGCAGCCGTGACGCAGGAAGAAATCAACGAATATTACGAGAAGAACAAGGCGCGCTACGGCACGATCGAACAGCGCACCATCGAGCAACTGAGCTTTGCGGATGAAGCCGCGGCCAATGCAGCGCAGGAAAAGATTGCCGCTGGCGCAAGCTTCCTCGACATCGGCAAGGAACAGGGCAAGACCGAAGACGATCTCAAGCTCGGCACTTTCGAGAAAAGCGCTATTCCTGACCAGACCATCGCCGACGCAGCCTTTGCGCTCGCCGAAAACGGCGTAAGCCCTGTCGTCAAGGGTGGTTTTGGCCCGGTCATTCTGCGCGTTACCAAGATCGACCCGGCACATGTCAAGCCGCTCTCGGAAGTCGAAGCAGAAATCCGTACGACCCTTGCCAACAACATCGCGGCAAGCAGCATCAGCGGCATCCACGATTCCTACGAGCAGCAGCGCTCCGATGGTGCGTCGATGGCCGATGTCGCCAAGGGCCTCAGCCTCAAGACCGTCACCGTCGATGCAGTCGATGCCGAAGGCAATGATCCATCTGGCAACCCGGTTGAATTGCCGAACGGACAGGCGCTTCTGGCCGCCGCTTTCCAGGCGGAACAGGGCTTTGACAATGACGCACTGACCATGGGCAATGTCGGCTATCTCTGGTACCAGATCGACGGCACGACCCCTGCCCGCGACCGCACCCTCGACGAAGTCAAGGACAAGGTTGTGGCCGCCTGGAAGGGTGAGGAAGCTGTCAAGCGCCTCAATCAGCGTCTGGAAGACCTGAAGAAGCGTCTCGATGGCGGTGCGACGCTTGATGCGATTGCATCTGAGCTTGGCCTTGAAAAGCAGACCAAGCGTGGCGTCACCCGCTCGACAAACGACGCCGATATCGGCTCGGCTGCGGCAGCGCAGATTTTCCGTGGTCCGGACGGTTTCACCGGCACGGCGGCAGCGCCTTCCGATGATGCACAGATTCTCTTCAAGGTGACGGAAGTGACCGAGCCTGCAAGTGCTGGTCCGGACGCGATTCCTGAACAGCAGCGCAACTATCTGGCAACCGCCCTTTCCGACGATGTGCTGGAACAGATGGTTGGCGAGCTGCAGAAGCAGTATCCGGTTAAGATCAACCAGACCGTCATCAACAATGCACTTGCGTTCTAGGTTCTGCTGAACAGCTGAACGCGAGAATTCACATAAACAAGCGGCAGAAAGAAAATGGCTGATCTGAAACCATACATCGCGAAAGCGGCCTCCGGCGAACCACTGAGCCAAGAGGATTCCAAGGCCGCGTTCGACATCATGATGTCCGGTCAGGCAACGCCTTCGCAGATCGGCGGCTTTCTGATGGCTTTGCGCGTGCGCGGCGAAACCGTGCCGGAAATTGTCGGCGCGGTCGCTTCCATGCGGTCGCGCATGCTGCCTGTCGTCGCCCCGGCGAACGCCATCGACATTGTCGGCACCGGTGGCGATCAGTCCGGTTCCTATAATGTTTCGTCCTGCTCAGCCTTCGTCGTGGCTGGCGCTGGCGTTCCGGTTGCCAAGCATGGCAACCGCGCGCTTTCCTCACGCTCTGGTGCTGCAGACACGTTGGCGGCACTTGGTGTCAATATTGAAGCCGATGCGGAAACAATCGGCCGTAGCGCCCGTGAAGCCGGTCTCGGCTTCATGTTCGCGCCGATGCACCATTCCGCCATGCGCCATGTTGGCCCTTCCCGCGTGGAACTTGGAACCCGCACGATCTTCAACATACTCGGCCCGCTCGCCAATCCGGCAAGCGTGAAGCGCCAGCTTTTGGGCGTATTCGCGGCCCAATGGGTTGAGCCTCTGGCGCATGTGCTCAATGAACTCGGCATGGAGGCTGTCTGGGTCGTCTACGGCGACGGCCTTGATGAGATGACCACCGCTGGCACCACGCAGATCGCTGCGCTTGAAAACGGCACCGTCCGCACATTCACGATCACGCCTGAGGAAGTCGGTTTGCGCCGTTGCAAGCCGGAAGAGCTGAAGGGTGGCGATGCTGCGGAGAACGCCAAGGCGCTGATCGCCGTTCTGGAAGGGGCCAAGAACGCCTATCGAGATATCGTTCTTCTCAATTCCGCTGCCGCGCTTGTGATCGCGGGCAAGGCCGAGGATCTGAAGGATGGCATCGCACAGGCTGCCCATTCCATCGATAGCGGCGCGGCATTGGCCGTTTTGCAAAAAGTAATCGCTGTCTCAAACGACAAGACAGTTTAGAGGGAAGCGCACCATGTCCACCGACATTCTCCGTAAGATCGAAGTCTATAAGCGCGAGGAAATCGCTGCTGCCAAGGCGCGTCACACGGTTGAAGACCTGAAGGCGCGCGCCAAGGATCAGGCCGCACCACGCGGTTTTCTCAAGGCGCTGGAAGCCAAGCGCGCAGCCGATAAATTCGCACTGATTGCTGAAATTAAGAAAGCCAGCCCGTCCAAGGGTCTGATCCGCCCGGATTTCGACCCGCCAGCGCTGGCAAAGGCTTATGAAGATGGCGGCGCTGCATGCCTTTCAGTTCTGACCGACACGCCATCCTTTCAGGGTGCGCCGGAATTCCTGATGGCAGCGCGTGCTGCGTGCGACCTGCCCGCTTTGCGCAAGGATTTCCTGTTCGATACCTATCAGGTCTATGAAGCGCGCAGCTGGGGTGCAGACTGCATTCTGATTATCCTCGCAAGCGTCGACGACGATCTGGCCAAGGCGCTGGAAGAAACCGCGTTCGAACTCGGCATGGATGCGCTCATTGAAGTGCACGACGAAGCCGAAATGGAACGCGCGCTCAAGCTTTCCTCGCGCCTGTTGGGCGTCAACAATCGCAATCTGCGCACGTTTGAGGTCAGCCTGACCGTTTCCGAACGTCTGTCGAAAATGGCCCCTGCCGACCGTCTGCTGGTTGGTGAAAGCGGCATCTTTACCCACGATGACTGCCTGCGTCTGGAAAAATCCGGCATCGGCACGTTCCTCATCGGCGAAAGCCTGATGCGCAAGGACGATGTGGCCGCTGCCACGCGCGAGCTTCTGACCGGCAAGGCGTAATGTCATGACCTCGGACGCGGCCAAGCTCACCCATCTCGATCAGTCTGGCGCTGCCAATATGGTGGATGTCGGCTCCAAGGACGAGACGGAGCGGCAGGCCGTTGCCGAAGGCAGCGTGACCATGAAACCGGAAACGCTGGCGCTCATTCTGGCGGGTGATGCAGCCAAAGGCGATGTAATCGGCACGGCGCGTCTTGCAGGCATCATGGCTGCGAAAAAGACCGCCGACCTCATCCCGCTTTGCCACCCGCTGATGCTGACGAAGGTTGCGGTGGATATTGCACCGGACCACGCGCTGCCGGGCTTGCGCGTTCGTGCGCTTGCCAAGTTGAAAGGCCGCACCGGCGTTGAAATGGAAGCGCTGACGGCTGTTTCCGTGACGTGCCTGACGATCTATGACATGGCCAAGGCTGTCGATCGCCATATGGAAATCGGCAATATTCGCGTTGTGGAAAAGAGCGGTGGCAAGTCTGGCGACTGGAAGGCCTGAAGCGGCCTCACAAAACTGAGTTCGAGAGGAAATACGATGTCCCTTCTCCCGGTCGAAGATGCTCTGGCGCGTATACTCTCCTCCGCAGAACCCCATGGCCTTGAAACTCTTACGCTGAATGAAGCTGGCGGGCGCGTCGTTGCCCACGCCGTCGAGGCCCGTTTCCTGCAGCCGCCTTTCGACTGCTCGGCCATGGATGGCTATGCTCTGATTGTGCCGGCGGAAATCGCCTATCCCCTGCAATTGAGCATTATCGGTGAATCCGCTGCTGGCAAGCGTTTCGAAGGCTCCCTGCTATCCGGACAGGCCGTGCGCATTTTCACCGGCGCGCCGATACCTGAAGCCGCTGATACGATTGTCATTCAGGAACATACCGAACGTTCCGGCGATCAACTCACCATTCTGGAAGGCATAGAACCCGGACGTCATATCCGCCGAGCCGGTCTCGATTTTGCTCCGGGCAAGACTGTCATACCGGTCGGTCGCGAACTGGACGCACCCGCCCTGTCACTGGCTGCTGCAAGCGGCAACCCAACGCTCGACGTGTTTTGCAAGCCGCGTGTCTCCATATTGGCGACCGGCGACGAGCTCGTGCCACCCGGAGTCGAGCCCGGACCGGACCAGATTGTCGCCTCAAACAGCGTCGGCATTGCCGACATCGTGCGCCGCGCTGGCGGCCACTCCGAAGATATGGGCATCATTCCGGACGATCCAGCACAGATTGAATCGGCTATTGCCAACGCTTTGAACAGTGGAATCGATGTACTGGTGACCATCGGCGGCGCATCGGTCGGTGATCGCGATTACGTGCATGGCGCTTTACGCAATTGCGGCGTCGATCTGGATTTCTGGAAAATCGCCATGCGTCCCGGAAAGCCACTCATGTACGGGCGTAAGACGGTCGACGGTAAAACCGTTCACGTGATCGGGCTGCCGGGAAACCCGGTTTCAAGCCTTGTCTGCAGCCTTGTTTTTCTCCGCCCGCTCATCGCGAAGCTTGCAGGTACCGATCTGACGGCGGATATCCGCCCTGCAAAGCTCGGTCAGCCGATGCCTGCCAATGACCATCGGCGCGATTTTGTGCGTGCCACAGTCGAATCACAAAGCGATGGAACACTGCTGGCGACACCGTTTCCAGTACAGGATTCGTCCATGCTGACAGCCCTCGTCGGCTCCAATGCATTGCTCATTCGTGACGAAAATGCCCCGGCAGCAGATGAAGGTAGTTCGTGTCGCGTACTCATGCTACGTTAAAACCGAGCTGTGTGAACGCTTGTGCTTCTTAGAATCGGCACGAAGCAAGCGCTGTAATGAATTGAAATAAAAACACTTCATTGAATGGTAGGCGACGCGTTAGCCCGCCCTGTGAACATTCCGGCAACAAGCTGCCAGCCCGTTAATCATTTTAAAACCATTGCAGAACAAGACTGGAACATATAGTGTTCGTTCTGGTTTTGTTTTTCTCGATTCTTATCTGGCCGGAGGGTGTCGCGCATGTTGACCCGTAAGCAGCACGAGCTTCTGCTGTTCATTCATGACCGTCTGAAAGAAACAGGTATTCCGCCCTCTTTTGACGAAATGAAGGAAGCGCTCGACCTTGCTTCCAAGTCGGGCATTCATCGACTGATTACCGCTCTGGAAGAACGCGGCTTTATTCGCAGGCTGCCGAACCGTGCACGCGCGCTGGAAGTACTGCGTCTGCCGGATTCAATTGCACCAGGACTGAACGCGCAGAAGAAATTTGCGCCGAGCGTCATCGAAGGCAGTCTGGGCAAAGCGCCTCCTGCACCCATACAGCCATTACGCTCTGCGCCTGTTGCGACCAATGATGATGTGTCTGCAACCGTATCGGTTCCGGTCATGGGGCGCATCGCCGCCGGTGTGCCGATCTCAGCCATCCAGAGCCAGACGCATTCGCTCAGCCTCCCCCCGGAGATGATCGGTGCTGGCGAACATTATGCGCTCGAGGTCAAGGGCGACTCGATGATCGAAGCCGGGATTTTCGACGGCGATACAGTGATCATCAAACGCGGTGATATTGCCAATCCGGGTGAAATCGTCGTCGCACTGGTTGATGATGAAGAAGCGACCTTGAAGCGTTTCCGCCGCAAGGGCGCATCAATTGCACTTGAAGCCGCAAATCCCGCCTATGAAACACGTATTTTTGGCCCAGACCGCGTTCGCGTGCAGGGCAAGCTGGTCGGACTGATCCGCCGGTATTGACCGTTAGGCCAGAAAAGGATGCCGCTTTCGGGCTGAATGCTTGAGCTGTCGGCTTCCACCGCCGACTGACCGGATCGCAAAGCGCTCAGCTCAATATCGTCATTCACATTTGCCCGGCTCCTGAGCGTCAGCAGCCGGGCATTGTGTTTCTGGCTTTTGCGCAGGTTGTTTCTTCTTATATTCCCGGTCGCGCAAGCCACGTGCCGCGCGTGAATAGAGCCGGAACAGATGCCACGGACGCCGTGGCTCGTTGATGGCGAAGGCTAGCCTGTCGTCATAACGGGGATCGGCAAAATTGTGCCGCTGAGGCGTGCTGTCGTTTGCCGACGTCAGACCGCCAGCGAGAGCCGTGACGGAAGTGCTGGCCGGGTCTTTCTTATCGCCCAGCCTCATTTCAACGGTGCCCCGCAATGCCAGATCACGGCGGTTGATGACGATCTTCTTCTGATGCGCACATCCCGGTGTTTTTCCGGCTATCGCGAGGATAACGATATCGCCGACATCGCAGGCGACATCCTGAACGGCAGGATCAGCCGTATAGGCGAGTACACGCCCATCACGCAGCGTGATCGTGCATATTTCGTCTTCGCAGATAAAGCCGTCTGTCGCGATTTCCCGCATCCTGTCTTTTGCATGCTGCGGTATCAGAAATTGCGTTGCGAGATAGGCGGTTTTCCAGTTGTCGACTGTGAACTTCGACGGTCTGTCGCGGTTCATAGCAAAACGCCCATCGGTCAGACGAACGCCAACCAGCTTTGCATCTTCCGAGATCACCACATCCGGGAATGGCTCATGCAGGAAAGCGATAAATCCCGCTAAAACAAATGGTAGTGCCAGAATCTTGAGTCGCGTTGTGAACAATACCGCGATCACGAGTGCTATGGTCCAGAGGGCTAGAGCCACGACCGGCATTGCTCCGGGGTTACCATCAGGCGACCAGGACGCGATGACGCCCGCAAGAGCGCGGACGATCCAGATACCGGCTCCGGCGATTGTCAGAGGCAGCCAGTCAAGGCCGAGCGGCATCAGCACGAGGCCCAGAACCGAGAATGGCATCACCAAAGTTGCGATTACCGGATCGGCCAGCACATTGCCCATGAGCCCGAACGGTGCGGTATTGTTGAAATGATAGGCGGCGAATATACCGCTCGAAATTCCGGCTACCAATGATGTTCCGGCAGCAGCAACGGCTGATTTGACGAACTTCGTTGGCAAACCACCCGTTGGCGAAGCCGCGCGCCGATCCACGCCCTGCGATTGTTTGGGCTTACGCATCCCCCACCAGGCATAACCGGCAATCAGCGCGGCCGTTGCCGAATAGGACATCTGAAAACTCGGCCCGAGTATTTCATGCGGCGAAATCGCTATGGTCACCATGCCCGCGATTGCCACATTGCGCATGCTGAGTGCCGCGCGGTCGAACAGCAAAGCGCTGAGCATGACGGCAATCATCATAAAGCTGCGCTGCGCTGCAACATCCGCGCCAGACATGGCGAGATAGAATGCGCAAGCCAGCAAGGACAGGAAGGCGGCGTATTTCTTGACCGGGTGCCGAACACTGAAAGCCGGGAAGAGCGCAAAGGCAGACCGAAGCGCAAACATGACGACACCTGCCGCCAGCGCCATATGCAGGCCAGAGATGGAGAGAATATGCGCCAGACCCGCCTTGCGCAGGTCGTCATTGGTTTCCTCGCTGATGCCGCCGCGCGTACCGGCAATCAATGCGGCAGTGACATTGCCGTCTTCCCCGCCGATCACTTCTTCGACCCGTTCCGAAACACGCACACGGAGCAAGGCAATCCATTCGCTGATTTCGGCCACAAGGCTTGTCAGTGGCAGAACGTTTGTTGTCTTTGGGTTCCCCAGAAAAAAGCCGTTTGCTCCAATACCGTTGAAATAGGCATGAAAGGAGAAGTCATAATTGCCGGGGCGAACCGGGCCTGACGGCACCCGCAGCCGCGCAAAACCGGTTAAACCACCGCCAATCGATGTATCCGCTGGTATATCGCGGGCATTAATCCGAATGCGTGTCGGTGAAAAGCGCAGTGTTGGGCGTTCTGTTGTCAGCAAATCAAGTGTGATGCGCCAGCTTCCATTATCCTGCGCATCCAGCGCGACAACCCGGCCAGTAACACGCGTTGATACATCGGAACCGAGCATTGGTGTCGCCATGCGTTCGGTTTCCCACTTTCCGCTGGCAAGCCCCAATTGGAAAGCAAGCGCGAGCGTCAGCACCTGCCCGGCAAAAAAGTGCTTCCGCGCCAGTATGCGAACAATTGCCAGCCCAGCCAGCAGGGCCAGAATGGGCGTCCAATCCGGCTCGAAGGAGAAGGTGAAATAGACCACTGCGCCCAAGCCGCTGAAAATCGGAATGAGCAGGAAGAAAATTCCACGCGCCGTTTCGAGTTGGATAGCTTCCGCGAAAGCCGCGGGAGTGTTTCTCGCAGCATCGGCGACGGTGTCGCGCCAACCGGTTGGTTTAGCGTCAGGCGGTTGGTCCTCATTATCATGATCGGCAGGAACGGTTGCAGGTTCGGGCCAAGGTTCGGGGAGATAAGAGCGCGTCAGGCCATCGGGCAGGCTTTTGACAAGCGCCCGCTCATTGGCCTCATCCGAGGCCTTGGCCATATCACCTAAGCGCGTCATGCCCCCGCCTGACTGCAAAAAAGGTCTTTTTGTCGAAATACCCCAAAAGAACAATGCCGCAAGGAGCCGAAACAAACGCGAAGCCCTTGCGCGTACTGCTGCCTATGCTACATGAACGCCAGTCGAAATCGAGAGGCTTTCGTTATAGAAATCCTCGTTCTCGCTCTTTGGAAGCGAGTATCAGAATTCAGTTTTGCGCCCCTGCCCCGGCAATTGCCGCTGTCTTGACGGGCGCGCAATAAAGTGGAGCTACCATGTCGAAACCGGTCGTCACCCGTTTTGCCCCTTCGCCCACGGGTTATCTTCATATCGGCGGTGCCCGTACGGCCCTGTTCAACTGGCTCTATGCCAAGCACACGGGCGGCAAGATGCTGCTGCGTATCGAAGACACCGACCGTGAACGTTCCACCGATGCCGCCACCGCCGCCATTCTTGACGGCCTGACATGGCTTGGCCTCGACTGGGAAGGCGATGCGATCTCGCAGTTCGAGCGCGCACCGCGTCACCGCGAAGTCGCCGAAGAACTCGTCGCTCTAGGCAAAGCCTATTACTGCTACACGACGCCGGAAGAGCTGGAAGAAATGCGCGAAAAGGCACGTGCCGAAGGCCGCCCGCCGCGTTATGATGGTCGCTGGCGCGACCGCGATCCGTCCGAAGCGCCTGCAGGCGTAAAGCCGGTCATTCGCATCAAGGCGCCGCAGGAAGGCGAAACCCTCGTGCGCGACGCCGTACAGGGCGATGTGCGCTTCCCCAACAAGGATCTCGATGATTTCATCATTCTGCGCTCCGACGGCACACCGACCTACATGCACGCGGTTGTCGTTGACGATCACGACATGGGCGTCACGCACATTATTCGCGGTGACGATCATTTGACGAATGCAGCCCGCCAGACCGTGATCTATGACGCCATGGGCTGGGATGTGCCGCAGATGTCGCATATCCCGCTGATCCATGGTGCGGATGGTGCAAAGCTTTCCAAGCGTCATGGCGCTCTCGGCGTGGATGCCTATCGCGCTATGGGCTACCTACCCGCAGCGCTCCGCAATTATCTCGTGCGCCTTGGCTGGAGCCATGGCGACGACGAAATCATGTCGACTGAGCAGATGATCGAATGGTTCGACGTGACGGACATCAACAAAGGCGCTGCCCGTTTCGACTTCCAGAAGCTCGAAGCGATCAACGGCCTTTACATGCGTGGCAGCGACGACAAAGCCCTGTTCGACGCTTTGATTGCAGTTCTGCCGGAAATCGAAGGCGGCAAGGAACTGGCTGCAGCGCTTGATGACAAGCGCAGCGCTCAGCTCCTCGCGGCAATGTCCGGTCTGAAGGACCGCGCCAAAACGCTCGTTGAACTTGCAGATGGCGCGAAATTTATATTTGCTGCCCGCCCACTCGATCTCGACGAAAAAGCCGCCTCGCTGCTTAACGAAGAAGGCCGTGCCGTTTTGAAGTCCGTGCTGCCGGATCTGGAAGCTGCCGAAGAGTGGACCATTGAATCACTGGATGCGGTGGTTCGCGCCCATGCAGAGAAAACCGGACTGAAACTGGGTAAGATCGCGCAACCACTGCGTGCCGCCCTGACCGGTCGCGCTACCTCGCCGGGCGTCTTTGATGTGCTTTTTGTACTGGGTCGCGACGAGTCTTTGGGCCGTATTCGCGATCAAATCGGTTAAGGTGCTATCATTCACGCTGACGTGACATAGCTCGCTTAAATAGTTCAAATTTCGCATTGCATCGCGGACGGTTTGGGATAGTTTGGCGATCAAAATCGTAGCCGTAATGCGTTGAAAATCGGGCATCCCGACATTTTGGGACGCCCGCCAAGAGATACAGACAAGTTATAGCAGCGAATGCAATACTGCCGCCAACGGCGGCAAAGTGGACATGAAAGGAAACATGATGTCAGCTAAGACAGCCAGCTTTACTCTCGACGGCAATACGTTCGATCTGCCTGTGCGACAAGGCACTGTCGGGCCGGACGTCGTCGACATCGGTCCGCTTTACAAGAATTCGCATGCGTTCACTTACGATCCGGGTTTCACGTCGACTGCTTCTTGCGAATCCAAGATCACCTATATCGATGGCGACGAAGGCACCCTGCTCTATCGCGGCTATCCGATCGACCAGCTTGCCGAGCACGGCGATTTCCTCGAAACCTGTTATCTGCTGCTTTACGGTGAACTGCCGACTGCAACCCAGAAGTCCGATTTCGATTATCGCGTGACCCGTCACACGATGATCCACGAACAGATGACGAAGTTCTTCACCGGCTTCCGTCGCGATGCGCATCCAATGGCCGTTATGGTCGGTTGCGTTGGCGCCATGTCCGCCTTCTACCACGACTCGACCGACATCACCGATCCGCATCAGCGCATGGTCGCCTCGATCCGCCTGATCGCCAAGGTGCCGACGCTTGCTGCAATGGCCTATAAGTACCATATCGGCCAGCCGTTCATGTACCCGAAGAACGATCTCGATTTCGCATCGAACTTCCTGCACATGTGCTTTGGCGTTCCTTGCGAAGATTATAAGGTCAATCCGGTTTTGGCCCGCGCCATGGACCGCATCTTCATCCTGCACGCTGATCACGAACAGAATGCCTCGACCTCGACCGTGCGTCTTGCCGGTTCGTCGGGCGCCAACCCGTTCGCTTGTATCGCAGCTGGTGTTGCCTGCCTCTGGGGTCCTGCCCATGGCGGCGCAAACGAAGCAGCGCTCAACATGCTGGCCGAAATCGGCTCGGTGGATCGCATTCCTGAGTTTGTCGCTCGCGCCAAGGACAAGAATGATCCGTTCCGTCTGATGGGCTTCGGTCACCGCGTCTACAAGAACTACGATCCGCGCGCCAAGATCATGCAGAAGACCTGCCATGAAGTTCTGGGCGAACTGGGCATCAAGGACGATCCGTTGCTCGACGTTGCAATGGAACTGGAAAAGATCGCCCTGACGGATGAGTACTTCATCGAGAAGAAGCTCTATCCGAATATCGACTTCTACTCCGGTATCACGCTGAAGGCTCTCGGCTTCCCGACCGAAATGTTCACCGTTCTCTTTGCACTCGCCCGCACCGTCGGCTGGGTCGCACAGTGGAAGGAAATGATCGAAGATCCGCAGCAGAAGATCGGCCGTCCGCGCCAGCTCTACACGGGCGCGACGGAACGCGACTACGTGCCGGTTGCAAAGCGCAAGTAAGCGCTGCAAAGGCTGAAAACAAAAACCCCGGTTGCCAATGGCGACCGGGGTTTCTTTTTGATCTCGGAACAGTTCTGTTTCAACGGAACCGCCATAACGGCTCCAGTCGAACAGTTTAGCCCTTGCGGCCTTTCTCAATGACATCCAGCAGAACGCGCGCGCCGATCTCGCCGGAAGGTCGCTCCGTCGACATGACCGAAGCCACGGCGTCAAAGCCGTCCAGCTGCGCCTGACGCGCCGAGCCGGGATGCATCAGACGCTCCAGACTACGGGCCAGCATTCCAGGGCGCACAAATTCATTGAAGAACTCCGGCACCACCGGTTCATCAGCGATGATATTGGGCAGCGCAGCGCTCCAAATGGTGATCTTCGGCATCAGGAACTTACGCGCAAACCAATCCGCCTTGTAGGAAAGCACACTTGGAATGCGCGATAGCGCCAGTTCCAGCGACACCGTTCCGGAAGCGGCAAGCGCGGCATCAGCTCGCGCAAAGGCCTTCCACTTCTCTTCGTCTCCGACGACGATCAGCGGCTTTACCGTCCAGTCGCGCGAAAGATCGCGCACCATGGCCTCGATACGCGGCAAGGTCGGCAGTATGACCTCGAGCTTTTCCACACGCGATGCAAGTTGGTCGACCGCTTTACCGAAGGGTTCCATCAGCATCTGGATCTCGGTGCGGCGCGAGCCGGGCAGTAAAAGCAAAGTATGTTTGCCGGCTTCCGACCTTCTCGGTTCCAGCGCCAGCTGTGCAGCGCGCGTATCGAGTATCGGCGCATAGCTCGACAGGCGATGCCCGACATAGGTCGACTGAGGGCCGTTCAGCCGCTCCATCACGTCAACCTCGAACGGCAACACCGTGAGCACATGGTCGATATAGGCGCGCATCGCACGAGCACGCTGCGGACGCCACGCCCAGACACTTGGGGCGATATATTTGACAATCGGGATGGAAGGATCGGCTGCCCTGATCTTTTTCGCCACCCGATGGGTGAAATCCGGACTGTCGATCAGAAGAACGCAATCCGGCTTCTCCGCCACGATCTGACGCGCTGTCTGACGGATGCGCAATACCAGTCCCGGCAGGTTCTTGATGATAGCGCCCAGCCCCATCAAAGCAATTTCATGCGGATCGAAAAAGGTCTTCAGGCCACGCGTGGCCAGATGGTCGCCGCCCACCCCGACAAGATCAACCAGCCTGTCAGTCTGCTGACGCAGGGCGTCAATCAGATCTGCCCCCAGAAGATCGCCGGATTCTTCACCGGCCACGATTGCTATTTTCAATGGCCGGCTGGTGTTGCTCACCCTTAAGTGTCCTTCCCGTCCCGACTGATCGTCTCTATGAAGAGGCCGCATTCATTGGCGGCCGCTATTGTCTCGCCGAAGCCTAGAATAAATGTACGTCCTGCCTCAACCGCAATTCCTGCGAGACCGGCGCGTTTGGCCTTGTTCACGGTGGAAATACCAATGGCTGGCAAATCCGCCCGTTCGTCCTGTCGAGGTTTGGCCATTTTCACAAGGACGCCGCCGCGTTTGGGAATACGCCCAGCTTCCCGCAGCTCTCCGACACGCTCGATCATCTGGTCGGTGCCTTCCGCGCCTTCCAGCGCCACGACACGACCGCCAACGGCTATTGCACCCTGCCCGACATCGAGATCACCGAGTCGCAAAGCTGACTCCATAGCCAGCTTAATATTTGCGGCTTCGCGCGCGTCCGGTTCAGCTTTGGTGATAATGCGAGCAGGCGAAGGAGACAGGAGATCGGGCACCACTTCATGCGCGCCGACCACCTTGAAGCCAAATGATTCGAGAAGACCGATGAAAGCGCGCAGCAGCGCATCGTCGCCCTGCCCGAGCGCCCGAAATACATGCGGAACGGCCCGCAACGTCGGCCAGTCGAGCTTCAGGTCACTGAGATGCGGTCTACTCCGCACACCGCCCGCAAGAACGACCCGCGAAACGCCAGCCGCCTTCATAGACCGAATCAACTTTGCAAACTCGACAACCGAAATTTCCTGGTGCTCGTAATTATAGAGCGCCCGGTCTGCTTCTTCACGCAGAGGAACTAGAAATGGCGGAGTGCCTGCTGATTGTAGCGCTTCGGCCACGACAACGGGCAACAAGCCGTTGCCCGCAATAATGCCGACACGCCCGCCCGCCAGAGACGGACGCAATAGTGTGTCAGCTTTCGTCGCTGTCATGCCCGGCCCCGCCATGAACCGCATCAAGCGGCGGCGTGCAATAGGCGCGCTTTGTATCGACATTGATGAAGTCGATCATGTCGATGACAGCCGGAGAGTTTGGAATTGCTTCCAGCACATCGATAGCGCGTTCACGAATCGGCTTGGTACGATCAAACAGCATGCGCACGGCATGACGCAGATTGTGGATTTCCTTACGCTCCATGCCAGAACGCTTCATGCCGATAATGTTGAGACCGCCCAGATGTGCGTGAACGCCGATGGCCATGCCGTAAGGTATCAAATCGCTCACCACCGCAGCCATGCCGCCAACAAAAGCATGATGGCCAACGCGGACAAACTGGTGCACGGCCGCACCGCCGCCCAGAATGGCGTGGTGTCCGATGGTCGTATGACCGCCGATCATAACATTGTTCGAAAAGGTGACGTAATCGCCGATATCGCAATCATGCGCCACGTGGGCATAAGCGAGGAAGGAACAGTTATCGCCAACCGTGGTATAGCCGCGTGCGCTGTCGGATCCGCGATGCATGGTGACACCTTCGCGGATGAGGCAATTCGTGCCGATCGTCAGCGTGGTGGGGCCACCCTTGTGCTTATTGTTCTGCGGGTCACAACCGAGAACAGCGTGCGGATAGACCTTCGCGCCCGCGCCAAGCGTGGTCGCGTCCGTGACAACCACATGGCTCATCAGAACGGAATTGTCGCCAATGACGGCGCCCGATTGAATATGACAGAAGGGGCCGACAGACACACCCTGGCCCAGTTCCACACCCGGCTCAACAAGAGCGGTGGGGTGAATGATTGTTTCTTTCATTGTAATGCTCACTGGCTTTCTTCACCGGCATTAATCATTGCCGCGACTTCCGCTTCAGCAACTTTCACACCATCAACCTCAGCCACGCATTCATATTTCGAAATATTGGCGCGCTGTTTGACTTTCTTGACATGCAAAAGAAGACGGTCCCCCGGAACGACCGGGCGGCGGAACTTCGCATTGTCGATGGTCATGAAATAGACAACGCCCGGGCGACCGGTTTTGCGCTGAAGCAACGAAATAGCACCGGCAGTCTGGGCCATAGCCTCAATGATCAATACACCTGGCATGATCGGCTTTTCCGGAAAATGTCCGGCAAAATGCGGCTCATTGATCGTGACATTCTTGATGCCTGTCGCCGAACGATCACCGTCGATATCAACGATTCGATCAATCAGCAGAAAAGGATATCGATGCGGCAGTACAGCCAAAAGATCCTGAATATCCGCCGCTTCGAGCTTCGTCTGTTCCGTATCACTCATCTGAGGATTGCTCCTTTCTTGATTGCCCGATGCTGCGAATGTTCGCGATATCGCGGAACCACTGCTTGATAGGACGTGCGGGAAGCCCCCCCCAACGCTCTCCATCGGGTATATCGTTCATAACGCCGCTCGCAGCTGCAATCTGCACGCCCGAGCCGATGATCAGGTGATCCGCAAGACCGACGCGACCACCAAGCATGGTCCCGTCGCCGATCACACAGCTTCCGGAAATGCCGCAATGCGCGGCAATAAGACAAAAACGACCGATGCGCACATTATGCGCAATCTGGACGAGATTATCGATCTTGGAGCCCTCGCCGATGACCGTGTCGCTCAGCGATCCACGATCAACGGTGGTATTGGCTCCAATTTCCACATTGTCCTGTATAATGACACGGCCAATCTGCGGGACTTTCTCAAGTCCGGCAGCGCCGGGCACATAACCGAATCCGTCCTGTCCGATGCGAACACCTGGATGCAACAACACACGATTGCCGATAAAGGCGCATTGGATCGTCACGCCAGGCGCGACATAGCTGTCGCGTCCAATCTGGCAGTTTTCACCGATCACAGCCGTCGCGGCAATCAACGTACCCGAACCGACAGTAACGCCCTTGCCTACAACGGCACCCGCTTCAATCGTTGCGCCATCTTCGATATGCGCCGATGGATGAATGAACGCTTGCGGAGAAACGCCCGTTTCGCCGAACCAGCTTTCAAGCTTGGCTGACGTTGGAAACAACATGCGTCCGACAGCGGAAAAATCGCGATGCGGGTTACGGGTAATCAGGGCAGCCATATGCGAAGGCACGCTTGGAGCAACGTCTTCCTTGCAAAAAACACCAGCAGCCTTGATTCCGGCCAACGCCTCGGCGTTCTTCTTACCTTCCACGAAGATAAGCGCCCCCTCTCCGGCATCCTTCATGGAAGCCAGGCGCTCAACAGAACGCGGTGCAAGCTTCGGGTCACGAAGTCTTGCACCGGTGAAATCAGCCACGTCGCCAATCGTGAGTTCACGAGAAGGCGAGAAAAAGACAGGATCTGCCATCAGTACACTTTCTCTCCCGGGGCGTAGCCGCCCCGGGGAAAGGCAAATCGGTTAGAACTTGGTCGAAACACCGAAGTTGAAGTTCTGAACCTTATCGGTATCAGCCTTCGCGACCGGGAATGCGTAGTCGAAGCGGAGCGGACCAAACGGCGAAGCCCACATCAGGCTGAGACCGACCGAAGCGCGAAGCTTCTTGTCGTCGCCGAGGACAGGCTGGCCACCCAACTCATCCGCACCGCCGTAGAGCATTGCCGCATCCGCGAAGAATGCACCACGAATGCCAAGGCTTTCAGGCACGACAGGCATCGGGAACTGCACTTCGGCAGTACCGTTGATATAGGTCGTACCACCCATCCAGTAACGCTGACCGCTAGCCGAATCCTGGTAACGACCAATGCCGTTGAACTTGAAGCCGCGAATGATGTCCGAATTGTTCTTGAACAGATCGAAAATACGGACGCCGTCGCTACCAAATTCATGGATATAACCACCGCCGAGACCCAGCATACCGACGATATCGGCTTCTTGAGCAAGCGTCTTATAGTAGTTACCCTTGAAGGTCGTCTTCATGAACTTCGCATCGCCGCCAAGGCCTGCGAATTCCTGCGTGAACTTGCCGTAGAGGCCGTCATGCGGGTTCTTCATGTCGTCAATGGAGTTATATGTCAGCGAGTAGCTGACAGACGAACGAAGCCATGGGCTATTCTCGGACGCTTCAACCAGAGCCGGAGCGTAGTAACCATCGATGTTATCGCGGAACAGGTCATACTTTTCCTGAACCAGGTTATACGCGAGGCCGACCGAGAAATTCTCGGTAATCGGAAGACCGAAACGAATCGTTCCACCGGTCTGCTCGACATCGTAGTCGTCGTTCACGCGATAGCTGCGACGGAAAATATCGAAGCCCGCCGACATACGGTAACCGAGGAAATAAGGTTCCGTGAAGGACAATCCGTAGTTACGCATATCGTCCTGACCGGCGCCGGCGCTAAGACGAATATACTGGCCGCGACCGAGGAAGTTACGCTCAGTGATCGCACCTTCAACAGACGCGCCCGGCGTTTCGCCGCCCGTGGTGTAGCCACCACCGATGGAGAATTCACCCGTCGATTTTTCAACAACGTCGACAACCAGAATCACCTGATCCGGCTCGGAGCCCGGCGCCGTCGAGATATTTACGGTCTGGAAGAAGTCCAGAGCTTCAAGGCGACGCTTGGCGCGCTGCACCATGACCTGATTGAAGGCATCGCCTTCGTTCATGTCGAACTCGCGACGGATCACGTAATCGCGGGTCTTGTCGTTGCCGCGGATTTCAATGCGCTGAATGTAAGCGCGCGGACCCTGATCAACGCTATAGACAACCGAAATCGTGCGATTTTCGAAGTTACGATCGCCGCGCGGCTCAACCTTGGCAAAAGCATAACCGCTACCGGCAACGCTTTCGGTTACAGCCAGAACGGAATCTTCAACTTCCTTGGCGCTGTAGGCGCGACCCGAACGGGTCTTCACAAGACCGCCGAGCGCGTTGGTATCAACGCCGTCAACGGTGCTTTCGACGCTCACATCACCGAAGGTATAACGCTGACCTTCATCGACCGTAATCGTGATCGTGTATTCGTTGGTGGACGGATCGAGAACCGCATTCGACGAAACGACGCGGAAATCGGCATAGCCACGATTGTAATAGAAGCGACGCAGCGATTCTTCGTCAGCCTGCAAACGACCTTCGTCGTAAACGTCGTTACGGGTCAGCCACGACAGCGGGTTCGAACGCTTGGTGGAAATGACATCGCGCAGACGACGACCGCTATAGGCCTGATTGCCGACGAATTCGATATTTTCAATCTTGGTGCGCGAGCCTTCGTTGACTTCATAGACAACGTTGACGCGACCCTGACCGAGATCGACGGTGCGTGCATTCACGGTCGCATCGCTGCGTCCGATATGCGCATAGGCAGCCTTAATAGCTTCCTTATCCGATTCCATCGTCGCCGCATCGTAAGGAGAACGCGGCTTGAGCTGAACGGCGCGCGTCAGGTCAGGATCCTTGATCTTCTTATTGCCCTGGAACAGGACATTGTTGACCACGGAACGCTCGCTCACGGTCACGACAAGCGTGCTGCCGGACTGATTGATGCGAACATCCGAAAACAGGCCCATGGCGAACAGACGCTTCACCGCGGCATCGATATCAGCGCTGGTGAAGGCTTTGCCTGGACGAATGTCGATGTTGTCACGAATGGACTGTGCATCAACACGCGTATTGCCGCGAACGTCGATACGGCTCACAACGGCAGCTTCCGCGACATTCACGGATGCCAGCGAGAGCGCTGCAGTACCCGAAGCCACTAGAGCCACCGACATGGCGAGCGCGGACGCGGCGCCAAAGAATTTAGAACTTGCCGTCATAGGCTTTCCGAACCTTCGTTTTCTGTCCCCGGGACGATTAACCCAGAAAAATGCGTACAGATACAACCGTATTATCCGGTTTTTCCATACAAGCAAGCGTTGCGGTTAAATTCTGTTTACTTAGGCAACAAGCGTGGCATCCGTGCCACGCGAATTGTGAGTTATGGTAAACAGATTGCTTAGCTTTTCCGGTCGTCGCTCCCAATGTTCACTTCTGTTTAACACCTTGCCCGGCCTCCGTCGGACAAAGCGTCGCCTCACTGCAGTCAGCTTAACCGGACAAGCCGGTCTAGCCAATAAACCCCAAGATCGTCATCCCCCAAGATTTCAATTCCTAGGACCGCTGCCTGAGACAGTCGGCAATTGATCTAGCAGGCAAAGAGGTCGTTGAAAAGTACGAACCCCATAAATCCCATCACAAGAAGGAATCCGATGCGGTAGAAAATCTCCTGCGCTCCCGGTGACACCGGGCTCCCCTTGATTGCTTCCACAGCGTAGAAAACCAGGTGCCCGCCATCCAGCGGCGGCAGGGGAAACAGGTTCAAAAGCCCGATCCCGATGGAGAGCATAGCCGTCAATTGTATCAACCAGTCGAAGCCGGCACTTGCCGCCTTGCTCGCCATATTGGCGATTTTGACCGGTCCACCCAGTTGGCACTTATCCTCTCGGCCAAAAGCGAAACGTGTGAAAAACTCACCCGTACGGCTGATGATGAAGCCGGTCTCCATCACCGCCTGCCCCACTGATTCGAGCGGGCCGTATTCAATACGGCGGAAATTGCCGACCGCTTCCGTGGTTTCCACGCCAATCGCGCCGAGCTTCACCTTGTTGCCGAGCGGATCTACGCGCTCGACCGTCGCGGGCGTTGCCTTGAGATCAACCATCTTGCCGCCGCGCTCAACGGTGAAGTCGAGCGTATCGCCTGCCCGGCCCGAAACGATGCGCTGCACATCGGCAAAAGTGGTGATCTTCTCTCCCTCGACGCTGATAAAGCGATCACCGGGTTCGAAACCCGCTGCGGCTGCGGGGCTGTTAGGCTGTACGCCAGCAATCAGCGGATCAGCGATCTGGCGTCCGTAGAGTGCAAAGAAAACGCTGAAAATGACAATCGTCAGAATAATATTGAAGGCAGGACCGGCGAAAACCGTTGCCGCACGCTTCCACACTGGTTGCGTATGAAACGCACGCTTGCGGTCTTCTTCGCTCAGCGCATTGTTATCCACACCGACAGGCGAACTGGTTTCGCTTTCATCGCCGATGAACTTCACATAGCCGCCAAGCGGAATCGCAGAAAGCTTCCAGCGCGTGCCACGACGATCCGTAAAGCCGAGCAGTTCCGGCCCGAAGCCGATTGAAAAGGCCTGTGCACCGATGCCGCACCATCGTGCGACAAGATAATGCCCCATCTCATGCACGAAAACGACGACTGTAAGAACGAAAAGGAACGGTACGATTGTCCCGACAAGCAGGCTTTCACCGCCGAAGAAAAAGGCCAGAGCCTCCTGCAAATCACTACTCCTTACAAATCACCCGTTGATCGACTGCGCCCTCAACCGGCGCGTCGATCCTCGTACTCTACGAATCGTTGGCCGCTTAGAAACTGAAGAAGATTGCAGATGGCACATCCGGCTCTGCAATCACGGCACCAAAGAGGTATAGAAGTGCAGCGGCGGCGACAAGCCCGTCGACGCGATCAAGCACCCCGCCATGACCCGGCAGAAGACGCCCCGAATCTTTCGCACCGAACTGACGCTTCACCCAGGATTCGGCCAGATCGCCGATTTGGGAAACGATGGAAAGCAACAAAGCCAGAAGCGGGACAATCAGGCTGCCCGGTGTTGCCACCAGTGAAGCGACCAGAATGCCGCCTGCAACAGCCGCCGCAGCACCGCCAATGGCGCCAGACCACGTCTTGTTAGGGGAAAAACGCGGCGCCAGCTTCGGGCCGCCCAAGGCGCGGCCATTGAAATAGGCCGCAATGTCCGTGGACCACACGACGGCGAACAGAAAGACGATGGCCGTGAAGCCAAAAGGCTCGTCACCACGCAGCAGCGACAGCGATATTGCCGAAAACCCGGCATAGAAAAGCCCGGCTGCGGGCCAGGCCCGACCGGTTTTCCACTGGGTGGCAAGAAGAATCAGTGTTCCAAGTAGAAGCGTACCGATGGTCAGCAGGGCACTGCGATCCAGAATCAAAAGAACGCTCGTCAGAACCAGCCAAGCCCAACCGAACATCCGGGAAAACGAGCTTTGACGCGGAGCACTCAGTGCTGTCCATTCGTAGAACATCGCCAGACCGATAGCGATTGCGAAAAGCGTGAAACCCAACCCGCCTAGCCAGGTCAGCCATAAGGCCGCTGCGCCGAGTACGATGGCGGTGAGAATACGGGTTTGCAGATTGGACATTGAGACCTTTCGGCTTGCGCTGCGTCAGGGCATGCGATGCGATGGAACACGGCAACAGAGAAGCATGGCAGCAAAACGATCAGTCATGACATCTATTGCCCGATAGCCCGGCTGCCCTCTTCACAATCTTCGAGGCTGGTTTCAAGATTGCTCCGCGCCTCGACACCACCAAAGCGACGTTCGCGCTGGCGGAACACTTCATAGGCAGCATCAAGATCCGCGGGACGGAAATCCGGCCAGTGCCCCGGCGTAAACAGGAATTCCGCATAGGCAGCCTGCCAAAGCAGAAAATTCGACAGGCGCATCTCACCGCTGGTACGGATGATAAGGTCCGGGTCGGGCATGGAAGCCGTATCGAGATTGGCTGAGATCAGCTCGGCGGAAATCGACGACGGATCCAGAAGACCGGCAGCGACATCGCGCGCCAGGCTCTTGACTGCGCGGACGATCTCGTCGCGTGAACCGTAATTGAAGGCAATCACCAGATTGAGGCCGGTGTTGCGGCGGGTCAGGGCTTCCGCCTCGGTAAGAAGACCACGAATATCGTCGGTCAGCCCTTCCCGCTCACCAATAATGCTGACCTTCACATTATTCCGATGAAGGTCGGCAAGGTCGCGGCGAATGAACAGCTTGAGCAGACCGAGCAGGTCATTGACCTCACCGCTCGGCCGCGACCAGTTTTCGGAAGAAAACGCAAAAAGCGTGAGATAGCCAAGACCGCGGTCACCTGCCGCCCGCACCGTTTCGCGCAAAGCCTCAACGCCAGCACGATGCCCGGCGCTGCGTGGCAGGCCACGCGCCTTCGCCCAACGGCCATTGCCATCCATAATAATGGCGATGTGGCGCGGATCGGACATTCCTGGCTCTCCCTATACGATAATCACACAGGTCCTAGACCTGCATGATTTCGCCTTCCTTGACGGCAACGACCTTATCCATTTCAGCAATGGTGTCGTCGGTCAGCTTCTGCACTTTTTCGGACAGAACGCGGCTGTCATCCTGACTGATGTCGCCGTCCTTCTCCAGCTTTTTCAGCGTGTCCATGCCATCGCGGCGCACGTGACGTGCGGCGATACGGCCCTGCTCGGCATATTGATGCGCGATCTTGACCAGTTCCTTACGGCGCTGTTCGTTCAGCTCCGGAAGCGGAATACGCAGCGTCATGCCGTCGGTAATCGGGTTGAGGCCCAGACCGGAATCACGGATAGCGCGTTCGACAGCGCCAACCATGCTTTTGTCCCAGACGGAAACCGAAAGCATGCGCGATTCAGGAACAGTGATATTGGCAACCTGATTGATCGGCATCGTCGCGCCATAGGCTTCGATGGTGATCGGCTCAAGCAGGCTTGCGGAAGCACGACCGGTGCGAAGACCGTTCAGATCGTGCTTCAAAGAATTGACTGCGCCTTCCATGCGGCGTTTCAGGTCGTTGATGTCAAAAGCATCACTCATGCATATTCTCCTTCGATACGCAGCAAGACATGTGAACGATCATCGTTGATCAATTGTCGGAAACGATCGTGCAACGTCCCTTGCCTTGCAGAATTTCGGCCAAGCCGCCGTTTTCATGGATGGAATAGACTATTATCGGAATGTTGTTCTCGCGCGCAAGGGCGACGGCAGCCGTATCCATGACAGCCAGGCCGCGATCGAGAACTTCCTTGTGGGTGAGTGTGTCGAAACGTGTCGCGGTCGGGTCCTTTTTCGGATCAGCCGAATAGATGCCGTCAACCTGCGTGCCCTTCAACAGCGCATCTGCTTCGATTTCCGCCGCGCGCAACGCAGCAGCAGAGTCGGTCGTGAAGAACGGATTACCGGTACCGCCCGCGAAAATCACCACTTTGCCCTCGTCCATATAGGCCGTAGCCTGACGCTGCGAGAAGCTCTCGCAGATTTCAGGCATTGCTATGGCGGAGAGAACAACGGCATCGACGCCGATCTTGTGCAGCGAGGTGCGCAGCGCCAGTGAATTGATCACTGTCGCCAACATGCCCATATGGTCGCCGGTCACGCGGTCGCCGCCCTTGGAAGCCACCGCTACGCCGCGAAAAATATTTCCGCCGCCGATCACCACGCCGACTTCGATGCCCAGCAGGCGCGCCTGCTTGATATCGTTAGCGATCCGGTCTGCAACGGATACATCAATGCCGAAACCCTGACTGCCCATCAATGCCTCGCCCGAGGCTTTCAAAAGGACACGCTTGTAGGCGGGCTTGCCGGACATGGAATGCTCTCCGCTGATCGAAATAAAGTGATTGTGTTGGGTTCCGATACACGAAGGGCACCGCGTTGTCACGCGATGCCCTTCATAATCAAAAGCCTTTTCAGGCTAAAGCCTGTTCTGAAAGCAGAAAGTCGCTTTCAGAGGAAGAAAGAGCTGATTAGCCCTTGGCAGCAGCAGCGACTTCAGCAGCGAAATCGCTTTCTTCCTTTTCGATGCCTTCGCCGAGAGCGACGCGGGCAAAGCCGACGATCTTAGCCGGTGCGCCAATGGTCTTTTCAGCTTCCTTGAGGGCAGCTGCAACCGTCAGGTCCGGATTGATGACGAAAGCCTGCGAAAGAAGAACAACTTCTTCGTAGAACTTGCGCATACGGCCTTCGATCATCTTTTCGATGATGTTGTCCGGCTTGCCGGATTCACGAGCCTGCTCGATGAAGATCGACTTTTCGCGTTCAGCGGCAGCCGGATCAACGTCTTCAGCGGTCAGCGCGAGCGGGTTGATAGCGGCAACGTGCATGGCAACCTGACGGCCGAATGCGTTTGCAGCTTCTGCATCGCCAGCGGTTTCGATAGCAACCAGAACGCCGAGCTTGCCGAGACCGTCAGCAACGCCGTTGTGGATGTAGGTTGCAACGGTACCCTGCGAAACGCTGAGGGCAGCCGAACGACGGAAGCTGATGTTTTCGCCGATGGTTGCAACTGCGTCCTTGGCAGTTTCGGTGACGGACTTGCCGTCGACATTGGCGTTGGCCACAGCTTCGGTCGAACCGTCGGTTGCCAGAGCAGCCTGGGCGATCTTGCGAACCAGATCCTGGAAAGCGTCGTTGCGGGCAACGAAGTCGGTTTCGGAGTTGACTTCAACGACAACAGCCTTGTTGCCGGAAGATGCAACGCCAACCAGACCTTCAGCAGCCGTACGGCCAGCCTTCTTGTCGGCCTTTGCAATGCCCTTGGCGCGCAGCCAATCGACAGCGGCTTCGATGTCGCCATTGGTTTCTGCAAGAGCTGCCTTGCAGTCCATCATGCCAGCGCCGGTCAGTTCGCGGAGTTCTTTAACCTGAGATGCGGAAATGCTCATTGTGTCGCCTTTCACGAAAGCGAAGGCACACCGAATGGGTGTGCCAACTTTGAACCGGCGCCATTTTGACGTAGCGTGTTTTGCCCGAAAATCGTTAAACGTGCTTCGGAATCACGCATCTGCGCCGGAATGAAACGAGATTATCCATCCGCCTCTATCAGAGATATGACGGATGGATGAAATCATGCGCTGATTAAGCGCCTTCAGCCGGAGCTTCGAGAGCTGGCTCAACCGGAGCTTCAGCCTGCGCACCGATGTCGATGCCCATTGCGCCCTGCTGGCGAGCAATACCGTCGAGAGCAGCGCGTGCAATCAAATCGCAATAGAGCGAGATAGCGCGTGCGGCGTCGTCGTTGCCCGGGATCGGGTAGTCGATCTGGTCCGGATCGCAGTTCGAATCGATCACGGCAACAACCGGAATGCCAAGACGCTTGGCTTCCTGGATAGCAATTGCTTCCTTGTTGGTGTCGATGATGAAGATCAGGTCAGGAACCGAACCCATATCCTTGATGCCGCCGAGTGCGCGGTCAAGCTTTTCACGCTCACGCTGAAGGTTCAGAAGTTCCTTCTTGGTGAAGCCCTGGCCTTCGCCGGCCAGAAGTTCGTCGAGCTTGCGCAGACGCTGGATCGAGTTGGAGATCGTCTTCCAGTTGGTCATCATGCCGCCGAGCCAGCGGGCGTTGACGTAGTACTGAGCCGAACGGTTTGCTGCATCGGCGATGATGTCCGAAGCCTGACGCTTCGTGCCGACGAACAGAACGCGACCGCCGCGAGCAACGGTGTCCGAAACGATCTTCAGCGCGTTGTGCAGCAGAGGAACGGTCTGGGACAGGTCCATGATGTGGATGTTGTTACGAGCGCCATAGATGAAAGGCGCCATCTTCGGGTTCCAGCGGTGGGTCTGGTGGCCGAAGTGAACACCAGCTTCCAGAAGCTGGCGCATGCTGAAATCAGGCAATGCCATCTTTATTTTCCTTTTCCGGTTTAACCTCCACGGGCTGAGGCGATTGCTCGCCACCGGAGGTTCTTGCCGGATTTCTCCCGACAAAAGCCCAATCCCGTGTGTGGAATAGGCGCGCTGTTAACCGATCGCGCCATGAATTGCAAGTCGTTTGGCCAATATACCTCAATCCGTCCGCAGGGTGAAAGCGTTTCAGCGCCCGCGCCCGATTACAGGCTTATATAAGCATCCGAAGGCAGAAATTCTACGGAAAAGAAACGCCGAGTAAAGACATCAGCAATGCAAAGAATATCTTTTTCATATAAAACCCAAAAAGAATAATAAAAAAGGCTACAATGCTGAGCATTGTAGCCTCAATATAAATATATGTCAATTTACATTTATTATTTGCAGCTGGCCTTCTGATCAGCTTTGTCGAATACATCGAGTTTTACAAGCTTGCCGCGCATGGCAAAGTCACCATAGTCCATAGTGAGATCGCGCGTGATACCATTGCGGTAAAGCTTGAAGTTGATGCGGTAGATTGGCAGTCCGTCCTGCTTTTCCTTGTCATCGAAATAGGCAATCGTCACAGGCCAGACCGGATCCTTGGAAAATTTGCCCATGAACTTGGTTTCGTCATCGGCTGGATTCTGCCCTTTGCCGACGACTACCGTGGTGGCGACCACGCGGTCGGCATCTTCAGACGCATCGAAAAGTGATGTCTGATAGAACTTCGCGCCTGCTTCCGCCTTGCCGATCAGCTCTTCCATATGCTGGGTCGGAAACTGCGTTGCACGCAGATCGATCTTGTTTTCCTTGGGCTTCGAAAGCTCTACAACTGTCTTGCCGCCTTCAAGCTTGGCATCGCCGCGCACTTCCTTGACAAGATCCTTGTCAACGAAGGTCTTGTTGACGAAACGAAAGCTTTTGCCGTCATTACCTTCAAACGTTGTCGTCTGCTGATCGGTCACGCGCTGCGGTTGTTCTTCCATGTCGATCCGGGTCACGAAACGGAAGTTGGTCGTATAGCCTTCGCAGGCTGAGCCGTTGAACTCGTAAACCATGCGCCCGGTCAGGCCGCTGATTCCGGACTTTTCGTCGGCGCGGTCCAGCGTCAGATCGTAAACGGCGCGGTGTGGCACCAGCGTTACCGTCGAAGCCGCTTGGGCTACGCTCGCAAGTCCAGCCCACAAACAGGCAGCGGTTCCACTTGCAGCTACAGCAACCTTAAAACCCGGCTTCAAAAAACGCATACATGAATCTCCCGATGAGTTGACAAGCATGATAAAAAAACTCGTGGCGGAAGCGAGGCAAAAAACGCACCCTTCCCAAAAGCTTCACCGATTCTGCCTATAGGTTGACGGAGAAGTCCCTTTGCAAGCAAGGATTAATGCAATGACCGACACGATCGAAAGCCGCCTGAAAAATCTGGGTATATCCCTGCCGGTAGCGGCTGCACCTGCCGCAAACTATGTCCCCTTTGCTGAAACAGGCTCGCTTTTGCTCACTTCGGGCCAGTTGCCGCTGGAAAATGGCAAGCTTGTGCACACTGGTCAGGTTGGCGACAAACTGACGGTTGCCCATGGTCAGGTCGCAGCGCGCGCTTGCGCCGTGAACATTCTCGCACAGGCCAAGGCCGCACTCGGTGATCTCGAGAAGATCAAGCGGATCGTGAAGATCACCGTTTTCGTCTCGTCGACGGCCGATTTCGTTGAACAGCATCTCGTCGCCAATGGCGCGTCGGATCTGCTCGTCGCCGTTCTGGGCGATGCAGGCAAACATGCGCGCTCCGCTGTCGGCGTCGCCAGCCTGCCGCTCAACGCACCGGTTGAAGTCGAAGCGATTATCGAGGTTGCATAATGTCCTCCATCGAATGGCTCGCAAAGCGCCCAATAGCGCATCGCGGATTGCATGATCAGAACAAGACCCGTTGGGAAAACACGCTCGCTGCCTTTGAAGCTGCCGCCAAAGCTGGCTTTGCGATCGAATGCGACGTGCATCTGACGAAAGACGGCGGTGTGGTCGTTTTCCATGACGACGACCTGCAACGCCTTGCTGGTCGCGAGGGCCGCATTAGCGACCTTACGCTGGCGGAAGCAACCGCGCTTCATGTCGGCGGCACCGAGGAGCAAGTTCCGACGCTTCGGCAAATGCTTGATCTGGTCGATGGCCGTGTTCCACTGGTGATCGAGCTGAAAGGCATCGAAGGTCGTGACGATGGGCTGGTCGCAGCCGTTGCGCGTGAACTCGCCGGATACAAGGGCGAAGCCGCCATCATGTCGTTCGACCATCACCTGATCCGCCGCTTTGCAAGCGATGCGCCGGGCATTCCGGGCGGATTGACTGCGGAAGGCACGCGCATACAGGATTTCGAAGCGCATTTCTCCATGCTCGCGCATGGCATTTCCTTCGTGTCCTATAATGTGCACCATCTGCCGAACCCGTTTGTCACCTTCGTGCGGGAAAAGCTGCACATGCCGGTGATCAGCTGGACCGTCCGTGACCGCGAAATGCAGAAGCACAGCGAACTCAATGTCGAGCAGATAACGTTCGAAGGGTTCGATCCCCGCGCACTGGTCGCCTGACAACAAAGGAATTGCGGTGAACGACGAAGATCCGCACAGTGAAGAAAGCTTTGTTCTTCGCATCGTTGAAAATATCAGCGAATTTACAGAAGACGAGTGGAGCAGTCTTGCCGGGGCTTCCCGGCAGGATGCGCACTATAATCCTTTTACCACCCGCGCTTTTCTGTCCGCGCTGGAAGAGTCGGGTTCCGTTTCTCGAAAATCGGGCTGGCTACCGCGCCATCTACGCCTCGAAAACAATCGGGGCGAATTGCTCGGCGTCGTGCCGAACTATCTCAAGGGCCACAGCCAGGGCGAATATGTGTTCGATCACGGCTGGGCTGATGCATTTGAACGCGCAGGCGGGCGTTACTACCCGAAGTTTCAAGCCGC
Source organism: Ochrobactrum sp. RH2CCR150 (assembly GCA_014138095.1). Lineage (GTDB taxonomy): Bacteria > Pseudomonadota > Alphaproteobacteria > Rhizobiales > Rhizobiaceae > Brucella > Brucella gambitense. The sequence goes on along the minus strand of JACGXE010000009.1, from coordinate 59,370 downwards.
AATCCCCTTCACGCCTGCAACCGGGCCCCGTCTGCTCAACCACATCGCCTATGACGGCGAAGCTGTGCGGCTGGCGCTGGCAGGCGGTTTACGGGAGCTGACGGATCAGGCAGGCGTATCTTCAGCCCATGTGACCTTTGCCCTGCCCGACGAAATTGCAGCGCTTGAACGCGCAGGCTTCCTCCATCGGACCGATCAGCAGTTTCATTTTATAAACAATGGCTTTGCCAATTATGATGACTTCCTGAGTGAGCTTGTTTCGCGCAAACGCAAAGCGCTCAAAAAGGAACGTCGCGAAGCGCTGTCAGACGGCATTGAAATAGAGTGGCTGACCGGAAGCGATCTGACGGAAGCAGTCTGGGACGATTTCTTTGCTTTCTATATGGATACAGGCAGCCGCAAATGGGGCCGCCCCTATCTCAACCGCAAGTTCTATTCGCTGATCGGCCAGACCATGGCCGAGGATATTCTGCTGGTCATGGCAAAGCGTGCTGGCCGCTATATCGCAGGGGCCATCAATTTCATCGGTGGCGACAGGCTGTTCGGCAGGCACTGGGGCTGTATCGAGGATCATCCCTTCCTGCATTTCGAGGTCTGCTACCATCAGGCCATCGATTTCGCCATTGAGCGCAAGCTGCGCGTGGTGGAAGCAGGCGCGCAAGGCGAACACAAGCTCGCGCGCGGCTATGTACCTGTCACCACCCATTCCGCGCATTATATCGCCAATGAAAGTTTTAGGGATGCCGTGAGTGACTATCTCGACCGGGAACGGCGCGAGGTTGAACAAATTCACGAGGCGCTGGAGGAACACACACCTTATCGCCACGAAGACTGACCCAACGAAGCTTGCCTAAATGCGCTCCATGCGGTCAGATTTGGCAAATTCCAGCATTGGAGAGAATCGCATGTCTGCCACCTATGACGACAACAACATCTTCGCAAAAATCCTGCGCGGTGAAATTCCGTCCACCCGCGTCTACGAAACCGACGATGTCGTCGCCTTCATGGATGTCATGCCGCAGGGCACCGGCCATACGCTGGTCGTGCCGAAAGCACCGTCGCGCAATCTGCTCGACGCCAAGCCCGAGACGCTGGCTGTTGTCATCGGAACGGTGCAGAAAATCGCTCAGGCTGTGAAGAAGGCCTTCAATGCCGATGGCGTCACTGTCATGCAGTTCAACGAACCGGCTTCCGGCCAAACCGTCTACCATCTGCATTTTCATGTCATTCCGCGTTTTGAAGGCGTCGCTCTCAAGCCACATACCGGTCAGATGGAAGACCCCGCCGTTCTTTCAGCAAATGCTGAGAAAATCCGCGCAGCGCTCTGATAAGACTCTTTTTAAAGCGTGAGCAACCCGGTAACCAGCAGGATTTCCGCGACCGCGATACCGACGAGCAACCGCTTGCCGGCCATCAGATAAGCGGCAAATCCTGCACCAGCGGCTCCAACCCGTAACCAGATCGGCGAATCAGCAAGAGCGCCGTTCGGATAAAGAATAAGCTGCGCAATCACGCCTGCGACCAGCGCCGTTGCAACACAGCGCACCAGTACGAGAAGCTCGGAATCCTCGCGCACCCGCCCGCCAACGATCACGCCCATGACCCGAAAGATATAGGTTGGCAGCGATCCCGCCAGAATGATGAAGACGAACGGCCACCACCAGCTGTCGAAACTGTTCCAGTTCATCGTGCCTCCTCCTTCGCCAAGCTGCGCTTCCTATGGAAGCCGAAGGCGATCAGGCCACCGACAATGCCCGTGCACAGCAAATCATATCCAGGCGCAATCTGGTGAAAGACCGGAAACAACAGCAGACCGGACGCCATCGCGACCTGTCCTGCCCGTTCGCGCGCCGACCGCCAGAGCGAGGTCAGAAAATACATCGGCGTGAGCAGGAAAAGTGCAGCAAACACAACCGGCGGAAACGAAGACGACAGCATATAGACAATCGCCACCACCAGTGCGTTGGTTCCAACCAGAACCGAGCCGATCCCGGCGAAATAGCTGGTGCGCATGTCGCGCGGGATGTTGCGCAACTCTTCCATTGCCATGACCCATGCCGTGACCGCCACGAAATGGCACAGCGCCGCCAATGTCAGCTTGCGCGTCTTCGGTCCTTTGAGTTCAGGCAGGAGCGCCACCACCATCGGCATAAGCCGCACCGACGACAGGCCGACTGCAAGCGCGGCGGCGGGTAGCGACACGCCTGCACTGATGGCGCCGATCAGCACGACCTTGGCCGGAAGCGCCCAGATGGTCAGTGTCATGAACACCGCCTGCCCGACGGAGATACCGCTTTCAATGGCAAGTCCCGCAAAGCCGACGAACGAACTCATCAGCAATATGGCAGGAATACTGAAAATGCGCCCGCAACCACGCAAGAACCAGCGCAGATGCTGGCCGCTATGCGCTGAAATCACGTCCTGTTGGGGAGATTGATCGGGAAGTTGAGTCGCTGGCATGAAGTCACGTTAGAATGCATACCGAAAAGTGTGAAATGGTTTTCGGGTAACAAGGTGCGTTAAAACAAAATTCTAACGCGATAAGCGCCACTTCAAGAAAGACCACCTTCAGACGCCTGCCGCTTTTCGAGACGAATGTAATCCGGCCCAACGGTCTTATCGTTCCCCCACCCCATGCTCCGATAGAAGCCGGCTGCTCGCGTTGACGCTCCTGTCTCAAGCCAAATCAGTGCGTGACGCTTGAACAGTTCTTGCTCTGCGATTTGCACCAACCGCTTTCCGATGCCTTTACCTTCATGGCCCGGAAGAACGAATGCCGCAAAAAGCGAACCTTCAGCGTTATCAATCATCGAAAAACCGACAATCTCATTGTCGTATAGAGCGACCCAACAGCAAAGAGACGCCAGAATCATTTCTGAGACGCTTGCTTCCGTAATCCCCATACCGGCCATTTGCTCTACAGACAGATGGTTTTCTCTTACCGAAGTTCTGACATGCGTTATGCGCGGCATATCAGACGGCGTGGCCGGTCGAATTATGAACTGCATATTCCCCCCATAAACAAAAACGGCCCCTCCGAAGAGGGGCCGTTTATCAGGCTTTACTTCTTGCGCGGTACTTTCGGTACCGAGGACTTGGCAGCCGAAGCTTTCGGCGCCGCCTTGGCGGCTGACTTAGGAGCTGGTTCGTCCTTACCGGCGAGAACCTTTTCCTTTTCAGCCTTCTTCGGAGCGGCCTTCCGACGAGGAGAAATCTTCTTCTCCGCCGGAATGTCCTTCTTCGGCTTCACAGGCTGCTCGGCAACTGATTCCAGCGACAGGTCGGTCTTGCCGTCTGCCTTGGTGATCACATCGACGCGCACTGTACCGCCATGCTTGAGCTTTCCGAACAGAACTTCATCGGCCAATGGCTTCTTGATGTGCTCCTGAATAACACGTCCAAGCGGACGGGCACCCATGCGCTCATCATAGCCCTTGTCGGCAAGCCATGCGATTGCGCCTTCGGTCAGTTCGAAGGTGACGCCGCGTTCGGCAAGCTGTGCTTCGAGTTGAAGAACGAACTTCTGCACAACCTGATGAATAACCGGAACCGGCAGCGGACCGAACGGAATGATCGCATCGAGACGGTTGCGGAATTCCGGCGTAAACAGCCGGTTGATCGCTTCCATATCGTCGCCTTCACGCCGCGTGGAGCCGAAACCAATTGCCGCCCTGGCCATATCCGACGCACCGGCATTGGTGGTCATGATCAGGATCACATTGCGGAAATCGATCTTCTTACCGTTATGGTCAGTCAGCGAGCCATGATCCATGACCTGCAAGAGAATGTTGTAGAGGTCCGGATGCGCCTTCTCGATTTCATCAAGCAGCAGCACGCAATGCGGATGCTGGTCGACGCCATCGGTCAGAAGACCGCCCTGGTCGAAACCGACATAGCCGGGAGGCGCGCCGATGAGCCGCGAAACCGTATGGCGCTCCATATATTCCGACATGTCGAAACGCAGAAGCTCCACACCGAGCGAAGCGGCAAGCTGCTTGGCAACTTCCGTCTTACCGACGCCGGTTGGGCCGGAAAACAGATAGGAGCCGATTGGCTTGTCCGGTTCGCGCAGACCCGCACGGGCCAGCTTGATCGAGGCCGACAGCGCTTCGATAGCAAGATCCTGACCATAGACGACACGCTTCAGTTCCGCATCGAGATGCGACAGGACCAGTTCGTCATCCTTCGAGACAGACTTCGGCGGAATGCGGGCCATCGTCGCGATGGTCGCTTCGATTTCCTTCACACCGATGGTCTTCTTGCGCTTGTTCTCCGGCAACAGCATCTGGCTGGCACCGGTTTCGTCGATCACATCGATTGCCTTATCGGGCAGCTTGCGATCCGAAATATAGCGCGCGGACAATTCCACCGCCGACTTGATGGCGTCGACCGTGTATTTGACCTTGTGGAAATCCTCGAAGTAAGGCTTCAGCCCCTTCATGATTTCAATCGCATCCGGGATCGACGGTTCATTGACGTCGATCTTCTGGAAGCGACGTACAAGGGCCCGATCCTTCTCGAAGAACTGGCGATATTCCTTATAAGTCGTCGACCCGATGCAACGGATCGCGCCGGAAGAAAGCGCAGGCTTGAGCAGGTTTGATGCATCCATCGCACCGCCCGAAGTCGCACCGGCTCCGATGACCGTATGAATTTCGTCGATGAACAGAACCGCGCCCGGAAACTCTTCGAGTTCCTTCACGACCTGCTTCAGACGTTCTTCAAAGTCACCGCGATAACGCGTTCCGGCCAGAAGCGTGCCCATGTCGAGCGAGAAAATCGTCGCATCGGCGAGTGCTTCGGGAACCTGTCCTTCCACGATACGCTTTGCGAGACCCTCGGCAATGGCCGTCTTGCCGACGCCGGGATCACCCACATAAAGCGGGTTGTTCTTCGAGCGGCGGCACAGGACCTGAATCGTCCGGCTGATTTCGCTGTCGCGACCGATCAGCGGATCGATACGACCGGCCTTGGCTTTATCATTGAGGTTGACGCAGTAAGCGGACAAGGCGTCCTGCTTCTTCTTCGGTCCCTCTTCCTGCTCCACGCCGGGGCGTTGCTCTTCGCTCGGATTTTCAGCGCCCCGTGGCGAACGGGTTTCGCCGCTCTGAGGACGTTTGGAAATGCCATGCGAAATATAGTTCACGGCGTCGTAACGGGTCATCTGCTGTTCCTGAAGGAAGTAGGCAGCATGGCTTTCCCGTTCCGCAAAGATGGCGACGAGCACATTAGCACCCGTGACTTCTTCGCGATTCGAAGATTGGACGTGAATAACGGCGCGCTGGATTACGCGCTGGAAGGCGGCCGTCGGTTTGGAATCCTCGTCATAGCCGGTGACGAGATTATCGAGTTCGCGGTCGATATAATCGGTAACGACGCGCTTGAGGTGGTCCAGATCGACGTTGCAGGCGCGCATCACTGCGCCCGCATCCTGATCGTCGATCAGGGCAAGCAAAAGATGTTCGAGCGTAGCATATTCGTGATGCCGCTCGTTTGCGATTGTCAGGGCTTGATGCAGTGCCCTTTCAAGGCTGGGAGAGAACGATGGCATATGACCTCACTTTTTCTCCATCACGCATTGCAGCGGATGCTGATTCTGGCGGGCAAAATCCATGACCTGGCTCACTTTGGTCTCGGCGACTTCGTATGTAAATACACCGCATTCACCAACACCGTGATTGTGAACATGCAGCATGATACGCGTGGCATCATCAAGGCTTTTTTGGAAAAAACGCTGCAGGACATGTACGACGAACTCCATGGGGGTGTAGTCGTCGTTTAGAAGCAGGACACGGTAGAGGCTGGGCTTCTTGGTTTTAGGCTGCGTGCGCGTGACCACAACGGTGCCGTTGTCCGGCCCGTTCCCGCCATCGGTCTTGCTTTGCATGATTGTATTGAAATGCCTCATGAAACCTGTACCCAAATGCCCATCTGCCGACCCCGCCCTGCGTCAATATGTAGGTCTTTTCCTGCTGATTTTAAGCCCTTCAGTAGCACTTGCAACCGAGACTTATTACCAGCGACCCCCTTGACACAACTAATATAGGTCAAGGCCCGGATTGCTAACGCTTTCTGCAAAAAACCGCTCCCGCATTTTGTCCGAACGGGTTCCTTTCAGACGCACAACCGTCTTCATAAATGCGTGATCAAAGGTGGGACCGAGACCGGGCGACCAAAAAATTTTCGGATAATTATGAACGACACACTTACCATAAACGGATTAGTAACGCTGATGACATTAGGGTGGATGAATTAGATCGCTGTGTGCCTTTTGTGCCGCAGCATAAAAGTTCCGGCAAGGCCAGCTCATAGGCCAGCATTCAGATAGGTCATCATCGTGCGTTTGGCATTCAGTAAAGTCGCATATGCCCTGAAAAAAGCGGCGCAAGCTACGCTCCTTCTCGCGACCGTGACGGGCTGTTCGACAGCCTCCACCACGATACCGGCTATTGCCGCAAGCGACAGGTATGCTGCAATCGTCGTCGATGCGAACACGGGCAAGACGCTTTTTGCCGCGAATGCCGATGCGCAGCGTTATCCCGCTTCGCTTACCAAGATGATGACGCTTTATATGCTGTTTGAGGCCATGCAGGCCGGGCGCATCAACCGCGATACGCCGATTCCCGTGTCAGCCTATGCCCGCGCGCGTCCACCAACAAAGATCGGCTTCCGCCCCGGCCAGACCATTCGCGCCGAAGATGCGGCGCTCGCCATGGTCACCAAATCCGCCAATGACGCGGCCACCGCAGTCGGCGAATATATCGGCGGCTCTGAAGAGCGCTTTGCCCAGATGATGACCGCCAAGGCGCGTCGTCTCGGCATGCGCAACACCACATTCCGCAACGCATCCGGCCTTCCGAACATGGCGCAGCATTCCACTGCTCGCGACATGGCGATTCTCGGCATCGCGCTTCGTCAGCATTTCCCGCGTGAATTCGGCTATTTCTCGCGTCGCAGCTTCGTTTACCGCGGTCAGACCATCAACGGTCACAACCGCCTGCTCGGTCGCATTGAAGGCGTGGACGGTATCAAGACCGGCTATACCAATGCTTCCGGCTACAACCTCGTTTCGTCGGTCAATCTTGATGGCCGCCGCATCGTCGCCGTTGTCATGGGCGGCAATACCGGTGCAAGCCGTGATGCCCACATGGCGCAGCTGATCAACAAATATCTGCCGCAGGCCAAACGTGGCCGCAGCACCGACGCCCTCATTGCCGCGACGAATGACGTGCCGCAAACCGTTGCCGCCGTCGATCTGCCAAAGGCGAGACATGCGCCTGTCCCAGTTGCACGCGTAGAAACGGTCAATGACACGATCAATAACGAATCCGGTGAAGGCGATGCGGATCAGCCGCAGGTGCTGGCTCTGGCCGCTCCGACCGCCCGTCCGGCAGCTCTTGCCGCACAGGCAGCCGTTCGCCCGACGCCAAAGGCCTCTATCCCATCGGGAACGTTGCAGGCCCAAGCGCAGGCTCAGGCATCGCAGCAGGATGTTGACCCGGTTACGACCGCTTCGGCGCCATCCGCTGGCGGCTGGGCCATCCAGATTGGTTCGCTGCCGAGCGAAGGTCAGGCCCGCGACATGCTTGCCAAGGCTTCCTCGTCTGTCGGTGGCGCGCTGCGCAGTGCATCGCCCTACACGGAAACCTTCAGCAAGGGTAACGCCACCTACTACCGTGCCCGTTTCGTCGGCTTCAATTCGAAGCAGGCCGCTTGGGATGCTTGCGCATCTCTCAAGAAGAAGAGCTTCGGCTGCTATGCCGTCGCTAACTGATCAAGCGCGAGGGGACTTTCGCCCCTCGCAACAGCTTCAAACCCGAATTTTGTAAAGCGTAGAGGGTTTCGAGATGTCCAATATGAAAGACACTTACGTACAACCGCCGCTGAAGACCGTCTGGTCTCATGAAGAAAACCGTGCGCCTGCACTGGGCGGGCTGTTCTCGGTGCAGACACTCAAGCAAGCCGCATTGCGGATTGCCGATGTGCGCCGCGGCACCGGGTTTCAAACCCGCGATCTCGTCGGCCTGCTGGTCAGCCACGCAGCCCGCAACAAACGCCTTTCCCAGCCACGCGCACGGATGCGCATGACGCTGCCTGTCAATTCCAACACGATCACCGTTCGCGTGACGATCGAGAACTGACTAGAACCGAGCTGCACAACAAAAAACCCGCCGATTGGCGGGCTTTTTGTTTTAAAAGACATTCAAATCAGAGAAGTCCAAGCGCGGCCAGTTCCTGACGCAGCTCTGCGGGGAGTGCCGCCCTGCCCGATTTTCCGGCTGCTTCATCACGCGGCACTTCATTGTCGCTCAGATAACGCCAACCCTGAAAGGCGCGGCGCGGTTGCCATTCCGTCGGAACGATCTTCGATTCCAGCACGAAATGGCAGCGGCTGATGCCTGCTTCATCCGTAAAGGGTCGGACATCCAGCAGTCTCTGGCGGCACTGGATATTGCCCTTGATGACCCAATAGAGCGAACCGCCTTCAAGCAGTTCATCAATGCGCTTCGGCACCATCCGCGTCGTGTGGGTCTGTTCGGGCACGAGCCCAGCGCCCCGCTGTTCAGCGAGGCGGAAATCGATCCAGGCTGCGAGATCTTCGATACTATCGCAACCAACACAAAGCTTGACGAGATTGAGAGCCATGGAAGCGGTTTAGCCAAGGGACGCGACCGCTTCAAGCAAGAAGAATCGTGTTCTCCTAAAGTTGAGTACTCAGCAGGCCACCACATTGACGGCAAGACCGCCCTGACTGGTTTCCTTATAGCGCTCGCTCATGTCATGGCCGGTCTGGCGCATGGTTTCGATGCAGGCATCCAGCGGCACAAAATGCTTGCCGTCACCCTTTACTGCCAGCGACGCGGCGGTCACGGCCTTCACGGCGCCCAGCGCATTGCGTTCGATGCAAGGCACCTGAACCAGCCCGGCGACCGGATCGCAGGTCATGCCAAGATGATGCTCCAGCGCGATTTCAGCGGCATTTTCGATCTGTTCAGGCGAACCACCGAGAACAGCGGCAAATCCGGCTGCTGCCATTGCCGATGCCGAACCCACCTCGCCCTGACACCCGACCTCCGCGCCGGAAATTGATGCATTGTGCTTGATGACGCCGCCAATAGCTGCCGATGTCAGCAGAAAATCGCGAATACCCTTCTGGTCGGCATCGTCGTGGAAATGCAGATAATAGCGCAGCACTGCCGGGACCACGCCCGCAGCACCATTGGTCGGCGCCGTCACCACTCTGCCGCCCGAGGCGTTTTCCTCGTTGACCGCCATGGCATAAACCGACAGCCAGTCATTGGCGAGCAGCGGATTGCTGCGATTGTTGCGCCAGTCATCCTGGAGCTTGTCGTGGATATGCCGAGCACGACGACGAACGCCGAGCCCGCCGGGCATAATGCCTTCACGACTCAGGCCGCGCTCGATGCAGCCGCGCATGGCACCCCAGACGCGATCCAGACCTGCGTCGAGTTCATCGCGCGACATATGCACTTCTTCATTTGCGCGCTTCATTTCAGCAATCGACAGCCCGCTATCATGGGCCATGACCAGCATCTCGGCGGCATTGCGGAAAGGATAAGGCACATCAGCCTTGTCATCCTGCTTCGCTCCGCTGCGCTGGACGCGGCTCAGCTCTTCCTCGGTGACGACGAAACCGCCGCCAATGGAAAAGTAAGCACGGCGTAACAGGAGATTGTCATCGCGGTCATAGGCGGAGAATGCCATGCCATTGGCATGACCGGGAAGCGGTGTCTTGCGATCGAGAACAAGATCGACCGCTGGATCGAACTGATAGGCCGGATGGCCTTCCGGCTGCACTTGCTTGCTCGCCAGAACCTTCTCGACTTCCGTATCCATGATATCGGGGTCAATCGTGTCGGGCAGAAAGCCACAAAGGCCAAGAATGACTGCGCGGTCGGTCGCATGACCAACGCCGGTATAGGCCAGCGAACCGTGCAGGCTCGCTTTCAGGCGAACGATCCTGGAATGCGCAGGCCGAGGCCAGTTGCCGTTGATGATCTCATTGAGAAACATCCGGGCGGCCGTCATGGGCCCCATCGTATGGGAACTGGAAGGCCCAATACCAATCTTGAAGAGATCGAAAACCGACAGAAACATTCCACACCTTCTACAGCCCGCCGACATTCGAGGACTGACCAAGCTTTGACCGTAACACTGGCCCTGTCAGGACTGCTGTATGCGCAAACGAATACAGCACGCGTTTCGGTACATTCATATCAGATAGTGTAGGAAAGGAATAACGCAAACCGATTGCCGAAATGCGGCATCAATTTTCCGGAATGCGTAGCTCTGTTTCCGCGCTGCTTACAGATCTTTCGGATCCGCAGCGCCTTATCGATCAGACAGAGAAGAGGTAGGCCATGAGAATGATAGCGGCGAGCCCAATGACTGCCCAGAGCGTAACGCCCCAGCAGGATTTTTGAACGGTTTCGTCCATGGAACTTTTCATAACCCTATTGTGTAACGGTCCGGATAACAGTGGTTTTGATCACGGCACTGTTACCAATCATATAGCTACGTGAAGCGCGAAAAGCAACGGCGAAAAGCGGCTGAAATGAGGCAGCCTGTTCAAACTGCCAGCCCCGCACTTCCAAAATATATTTTCAATCAAAAGCTTACCAAATTTTTTCGTTAACAAAACCTTTATAGTGGCGGCAGAATTGCGGCATCAGGGTTGCGGCAGCAACATATCTGTCTTCCCTGTAAAACGATAAGCGGCCAGCCCCACCCACTCCCGCATCGCCACGCTGAAGCGCGACAGGGCATCATTGGGTGACTCCAGATAGATGGAGAACTTCTCGTTGAGGCGCGTCTTGTAATCGACCGGCCATGCGATCACGTCGAAACCGGCCTTGCGAAAACAGCCGACAGAACGCGGCATGTGATAAGCGGAGGTCACCAGCAACCACTTTTCACCCGGCTTGGGCTGGGCCAGCTCTTTCGAAAACACCGCATTTTCAACTGTGTTGCGCGACTTGTTCTCGTAAATATAGCGATCCCCGAAGAAACTAAGATCATTCAAAAGCGCGCGAGTCGTGTCGGCTTCGCTGCTGGATTCTTCGAAAAATGCGCCCTCGCCGCCAGAAACAATAACCTTTGCATTCGGATAAAGCCGCGCAAGCCGCATGGTCTCGACGATACGGTCGGCGGCGCTGTTCAACTCAAATCCCGGTCGTCCCGCATTGATGTCACCGTTCATGTAACCGCCCAGAACGACAATGCCGTCGACATGCTCTGGCAAAGCAGCTTTGGGGAAACGATCTTCCAGCGGCGCGAGAAACAAAGCGCCGAGCGTCGTGAAAGCGCTGACAAACAAAATGAGCGCAGCCGCTCCCAACGCAGCCAGGCCGGTTTTGCGAAAACCGACCAGAACAGTCACCACGCCAAGCAAAACGAACAAGAAAATGATCGTAAGTGGTTGAAAGAAAAGCCAGAAAAGTTTTGAAAAACTATAGAACACTATGAAGCCCCAAGCGAACCAATCAACACGGGATCGAATCCCGCCTATCGCAATACTATAGAATTGGGCTCAGGCTGTGTTAGAGATTTGCGAGGAATCGGAGCCGGAAAGCACCATGCAGAACACTGCCGAAGCAGAAACCACACCTGCCAGCCCTCGCGCCTCGCTGGGGCGTCTCGGACGCATCGATATAGCGCGCGGCATCGCGCTGATCGCCATGGCGATCTATCATTTTGGCTGGGATCTGGAGTTTTTCGGCTATATGGCCCCGGCAACCACCGCACAAGGTGGCTGGAAACTGTTTGCGCGCTGCATTGCCTCCAGCTTCCTGTTTCTTGTCGGTTTCAGCCTCGTTCTGGCCCACGGTCGCGGCATACGCTGGCGTTCGATGGGCATACGCCTGGCGCAGATCGTGGTCGCCGCGGCGGCTATTACCGGCGTCACCTATCTGATGTCGCCGGAGAGCTTCATCTTTTTCGGCATTCTTCACCAGATCGCATTGGCAAGCGTTCTCGGCCTGCTTTTCCTGCGTCTGCCGTGGATTGTGACACTGATCGCGGCGGCCTTGGTCATCGCAGCGCCCTATTTTGCCCGCGCCGATATCTTCAATCATCCCGCACTGGCTTTTGTCGGACTTTCGACTGTCACAGTGCGCTCCAACGACTATGTGCCGCTGTTTCCGTGGTTTGGCGCTGTGCTGGTGGGGATCGCGGCGGCGCGTATTGCAGAGCGCTACAATTTGCTGGCGTTGCTTGCCGGAGGTATCAAGCCCGTTTTCCTGCAAAAGCCGCTCACCTTTATCGGCAGGCACAGCCTTGCATTCTACCTCATTCACCAGCCGGTGCTCATTTCACTGGTTTACGTGTTTGTGCAGATTGCGCCGCCTGCCCGACCAGCGCCCAGAGAAGCCTTCACGCAGTCCTGCGTGGCAGCCTGTTCGCAAACAGGCAGCGAAGCACTTTGCAAGGAATTCTGCGGCTGCGTTGTAAGTGAACTCGACAAGGCGCAATTGTTCGACGATGTGTTTACCGGCAAGGCCGATCAGCAGAACAACAGCACGGTGCGGGAAATCGCGAATATGTGTTCACCGGTTCCCGATACGCAACCAGAATAAGCGGCGTCAGTGTCTGAATCCAAAAGCGGCAGGCCGTGGCGAAAATGGTGATTTCGAGAACCGGAGCGCAGCGTACTTTTGGGTATGTGAGCACCGGGAGCGCAGAAATTGCCATTTGCAGACCGGCATGGCGACTTTTGGATCAGACACGTCAGGTGCTGACGCCGAGTTCCGCTAGCCGCTCGATGCAAGCTTCTTCGATCTGATCCAGTTCGCCGACCGTCTCGTCGATATCGCGGCGCTTCTGGCGCAGGTCGTCGCGCTTTTCTTCAACGCGCTTCATCAAAAGCTTGAGCTGGCCCGTTTCGCCGGGCGGCTCGCGATACATCTGGATGATCTCGTGAATCTCGGCGATGGAGAAACCCAGACGCTTGCCACGCAAAATCTGCTTGAGAAGGTGGCGGTCCGACGGGCGGAACAAGCGGGTACGGCCACGCCGAACAGGCGCAATCAGTCCTTCGTCCTCATAAAAACGCAGGGTGCGGGTCGATATCCCGAATTCCCGCGTCAGCTCCGTAATCGTATAATATTCGCGCACCACAGCAATCACGCCTCAACCTTAAGTGATTGAATGTTGTGCAACTGCATTTACGTAAAAGTCAACATCAATCCGTCACATACTAAAATATTGGCATTCTTTTAGGAGCCGCAAACTTGGGCTTATAAAAGACGGAAATCAGTGAGAACACGCGAAAATTGACAGAAAAGGCGCATTAAAACAGCAATATAGCGCTGTATCGGTTGGGCGATCTTGCCATGATATTGCCGATTATGCGTTATAGCGACATCACGAAACAAGTATGACGGCAATTTATGCGGCGCTCGGTAAAATACACATTAATCGGACTCATCGTCATCGCAATCGGCGGTGCGGTTCCATTTGCGGTCGAGCCGATCGTCGTCAAGATCGGCGAAGGGTCGATTCGCCAACTCGCGCAGGATGGCAAATTCTGCAAAACAGACACGTGCGACGACGGCATCCAATATGTGACGGGCTTTCTGGAAACCAATTATGGCCTCTCGCCGCACGATGTTAAATGGTGTATGGGCGTCGATGTCATCGCGCATTACGAATTGCCGTTCGGCAACGGTCTCAAAAAATCCGTTACAGACCGTATGTATGCCCGATGCGGAGATCCCAAGCAGGACGAACCTGATGAGGGAGATCACAGCGAAGAATAGAGCCGGATAGAGGACATAGTTTCATGAAGCGTCTGTTGCGCATTGTTGCCTGGCTTGTCCTCGTCTTCATCCTCATTGTCACGGTCGGCCCAATCAACTTGCGCCCGATCAGTGGTGAGCCCGCGAATGTGGAGCGGTTCGGAGCATTCTTTGTCGTGGGTGCACTTTTTTCCCTCGCCTACCCCCGTCATTGGCTATCGGTCCTGTTACTGACCGTTGGCTGCGCAGGCGCATTCGAGCTTTTGCAGCGTCTGGCGCCCGGGCGTCACGGGGAAATTGCGGATTTTCTGTTCAAGGCTGCCGGCGCCGTCTGCGGAACGACTGTAGGCTATTTTCTAAGCCTGCTTATCCCATCCCGCAAATCGTAATCGATCAGGCAACCGACATCAGGCTCAGCCGGTCGCGCGCGGTCTGGCGCATGAATTCCTGATGGATTGAACGCAGCAACGCGAACAGATCGTCATTTGCTGCCAATTGTCTGCTTTTACCAGCGGTTTCAAGCATCAGGGCGGAGACTTCCACTGGGCCAAACTTGCTGCGTCCGCTGGCAACAGCGCGCCACGCCTCTATGGCTGCGATCAGCGCGGCGTGGGTCGCATCACCCAGCCCGGCTGAACGCAACAGCGCAACCAGCGCCGCAGGGCGTCCATGCGAAATGATCGAGCAGATACGGTCTTCATCCAAATCAGACAGCGATGCCATCAGAGCCGCGAACAGGTCGATACGACCGCCCGCGACAACGCGAATGATGAAAGTGGTCGTCACCTCGCCGCGCAGACGCAGATGCTCCACCACGGCAGGTAACTCCTGTTGCGAGCAGGCTTCGGCAATGTCGATGGAGGCACGCATGGCGGCATCGCCAACCAGCTTCGCAGCGCGGCGCTCGCCCAGAAGACGATTGACCAGCGGCATTTCTTTCAAGGCATCGCCAACCTTCACCACCAGCAAGTGACGGCAATCGGCGGGCAGTTGCGGATGCGCCAGTAGCGCCTCACGCACATGGGGTTCATGTCCGCAACGCTCTGCGATCCGACGAAACGACAGCGGCACAATCCGCGCGCAACCGTTGCGAAGCAGTTCGGCAACCGATTCGAATGTGCCGACTTCGGCAATGGCAGCGGCAAGTGCGATGGAAACATGCGGGCGGGCAGCGACCAGCAACTGGATCAGCGGCGCACCGAAGGAAACACGGTCGATAAGGTCCGCCTCGCTCAAAAGCGGCGAGCGGGCGATTATATAGCCCGCCACTTCCGGCTGATCGGCAGCGAGCGCCGTAACGATGTGCAACGGGGAATGCGCACTGGTGGACAGAACATCGGCCATGGCGATACGCACTTTGGGCGACGGGTCATCCAGCATCAGCGTCAGGCTTGCTTCGGCAAAAGCGCGTGATTGCGGCGGTTCCTGCTGGTCAATGCAGCATTGCGCAAGCGCTGCGGCTTTGACGATACGTGCTGAAACCGGCTCGCTTCGGCTGATAGGCGCACCATTCTCGATATACATTCTGGCCCCGCTCCAGACAGTTCATGTATTCGAAATTGGTAAATTAAAATGGTTTATGATCCGTTTACCATAAGCCCCCCACAGCTCTGAAATGGAATGGAACCGAACGGCCTTCCGCACGTTTTCCTTGCATCAATCAACGGAGACGACAAATGGCCGAAGACAAGACCACCAACGATGTCCAGCAGGCTTTGGAAAAGCAGATCGCCGATATGCGCGGTGAGTTGAAACGTCTTTCCCGTACGCTTGCCTCCCAATCCGGAGAATTCCGGGAGCGTGCGGAAGACGCAATGGATGACGTATCGGGTCGGCTGCGGCACACGGCGCAGGCTGTTCGTGACCGCGGACAAGTTGTGGCGGAAACGATACGTGAGAACCCCGGAACGGCGACCACGCTGTTCGGGACAGCCGGCATTCTCGGCATTCTGATCGGCGTGGCCATCGGATGTGCGATTTCGGATCGCCGCTGAGTATATTCTGAGACGTTTGGAACGGTTTTCGGAATATGCGTTAAAGCAAGCCGATTGAAGCCGGTTTAAGGAAGGCCCGCGCCGCCCCCTCGCGCGGGCCTTCTTGTATCTATTTCCCTTTACGCCTGCTCGGCTGGCTGGTAGTGCAGCCGCATCGGCAATCTTGCCACCGGTCGCAGCCTACCCGGTCAAAACAAGGACAAGAGCCAAGCAGCAATGCTTGAGCTGCGCGCATAAGCGCGAAACTGGCTGCGCCGTAACCTGACGAAAGGCGCTTAAATGTCAGAAAATACAATATATTCCGGCCTTACCCAGCTGGGTTCGACCACCGGCGTACCAACCTCGCCCGAAGAAGCAGTTCTCGAGAAAGTCGCCAATTCGCAGCATGGCACGCGCTATTGCGTGCGCTTTACCGCGCCGGAATTCACCTCGCTCTGCCCCATGACCGGCCAACCGGATTTCGCCCATCTGATGATCGACTATGTGCCGGACCGCTGGCTGGTGGAAAGCAAATCGCTCAAGCTCTTCCTGTTTTCATTCCGCAATCACGGTGCTTTCCATGAAGATTGCACTGTGACCATCGGCAAGCGTCTGGTCGATCTGCTACAACCGGAATGGCTGCGCATCGGCGGATACTGGTATCCGCGCGGCGGTATCCCGATTGACGTGTTTTACCAGACCGGCGCAGCACCGCAGGATGTGTGGATCCCGGAACAGAATGTGCCAAATTATCGAGGAAGGGGATAATGGAGGCCTCGCCCTGGGTTTGAACCAAGGACAGGGGAGTTTGCAGGCTCCCTGCGTTGCATTCCGCCACGAGGCCATTACCGATCGCTACTAGAAGATAGAACTTGCTGACCGGTTAATAGTTGCAACCATACCCGATTAATCTCGCGAGAATGTGAAACCCTTGGGTGTACGCAAGGACAACAGCCGGTAACCGCTCTATTGTTCTGCGTTGCGCCCGTACCTATTATCTTGTCAGCCTACAGCGCCTGTCCAATTTCGGGAAAACACCATGAAACGACCCGGTATCTTCATCTCCCTCACACTGCTATCCGGCATCATCCTTACGGGCTGCGGCGGCGCGGGGAAAGCCGCCATGGATACGGGCAAGAGTTTTGATCGATTCGCCTGTATGTCTCGCAACTTCAAGGGAGAGCCGCCCTGCCCGCAGCCGGATCAGGCTCCGCCCAAGGCTCAATAGTTCCTGAGCCTGAAACAAAAGACGAAAAACCAGAAAAGGAGGCCCCCAATGGCTATTGAACCGCAAGATGTGCTCAAATTCTGGTTTTCAGCCAAGATGCGTGAAAACTGGTTCACGAAAAGCGATGCTATCGACGAAGAGATTCGCGAGAAATTTGCGGCAGCCTATGAAGACGCACGTGCTGGCAAGCTCGAATCCTGGAAACAACAGCCGGAAAGCGCACTGGCCCTGACCATTCTGTTCGACCAGTTCCCGCGCAATATGTTCCGCGGTTCGTCCCGCTCCTTCGAGAGCGACGGTCTGGCGCTGGATGTGGCCATGCAGGCGCTTGACCACGATTTCGACCGGCAGCTTTCCGCCGATGAGCGGCAGTTCTTCTACCTGCCCTTCATGCACAGCGAAAATCTGGACAACCAGCGCCGCTGCGTGGATCTTTATGAAAAGCTCGGCGACCAATATTCGCTCGGCTTTGCCCGCGAACACCACAATATCATCGAGCAGTTCGGACGTTTCCCGCACCGCAACAAGGTGCTAGGTCGCAGCACGACGGAAGACGAAGCCGATTTCCTCAAGAAACATACCGGTTTCTAAAGCACATCCCGAAAAGTGTGAAACGGTTTTCGGATAAGATGTGCGTTAAAACAAATGGATAGGGTATTTCTGGTTTCAATTGAAACCAGAAATACCCTATCTACATCAGCCGGTAAGGCAGGATACCACGGCGGTCGTGATCGACCGCCAACCTGCTTTTGAGCGGCGGCACGGCGCGCTGCACACATTCCGCACGGTCGCAAATCCGGCATGAAACGCCAATGGGGTCGAAGGCTGACCGCGCCGTGATATCAAGACCATCCGCATAGACGAAATCATGCGCATAGCCCACTTCGCAGCCAAGCGCGATGGCATAGCGCCGCTGCGGGGCGTTGAAACCACCCTCGCTCTTCGTCAGTTCCGTCGCCACGCAGAGATAGCGTGCGCCATCTGGTGTTTCGGCCAACTGGCGGATAATCCGTCCCGGCATTTCAAAGGCCTGATGCACATTCCAGAGCGGACAGGCAGCACCATAGCGCGCAAACTGCAGCTTGGCGGCACTGTGCCGCTTGGTGATATTGCCTGCGCGGTCGATGCGGGCGAAAAACACAGGAATGCCGCGCTGGCCCGAGCGCTGCAAAGTGCTGAGACGATGCGCGACCTGCTCCAGACTGGTCCCAAAACGCGACGCCAGCAGTTCAAGATCGTGGCGCAGCTCTTTCGCTGCCGCGAGGAAAGTCTGGTAAGGCATGACCAGCGCGCCCGCGAAATAATTCCGCAGGCCGATTTTGCAGATCTCGACCGCTTCGACCGAGCGGAAATCGGCGCGTCGTGCTATCGCATTGACCAGATCTTCCATTTCAAGTTCGGCAATCTGAAACGCAATCTGGAAATGCCGTGTGGAAGCTGGCGAATAGGGATTGAGATAGAGAACCCGCGCCACCGGATCGAAGCGGCGCAGAACCGCCTCGTCGGAGCCAGCTCTCGCCAGCCGCACCCGATGCCGTTCTTCCATATATTGCGGTAGGGCTACGCCGATATCCCGTCCGGGAATATCCAGCTGTTCTGCAAGCTTTTCTGCTGCAACATCAATCTCATGCACATAATTGTCGATAAAATGAAAGAAGTCGCGCACTTCCTCATAAGGCGCAGGCTCCGCTATCGATGGCGCGCGCCCCAGCTGATGATCAAGGCTGGCAAGCTGCTCGCTATTGCGCCGATAAGCCTGATGGCACGCGATCAGAGCATGGGCCAGACCCGGCGCATTCTGGGTGATGAGCTTCAGCTCCTGAAGGTTCGGCTTGTAGTTGTCGAATACAGGATCGGCCAGCGCCTCGGAAACCGCCGATAACAGCCGGTCATCATCGCCAAGCGAAATCGCGCCGATATCAATCTGGTAGTTTTCTGCCAGCGCCAGCAGGACAGCCGCCGAAACCGGACGCTGGTTATTCTCGATCTGGTTCAGATAACTCGTTGAAATACCGAGACGTTCAGCAAAAGCCGACTGGGTCGCCTTATGCTGCTCGCGGATTTCGCGTATCTTCCTGCCGACATAGAGCTTCTTAGGTGCCATTTTCGCAATTTCGCATTTTGCTATTTGCAAATTTATAACTTACACAATCGCACCTTTTCAAGCTTTTCTCGACGGCTCACAAGCGCTTTAAGCATTTCAGAAAACGCATATAAAAATGCCTGTCATTTCAGTTTCATAACCGACTTTCGAAGGCCGCAATAATGCAGGAACTCCTAGAACAGCTCGAAGCCCGCCGCGCCGAAGCGCGTCTTGGCGGTGGCCAGCGCCGTATCGACGCCCAGCACGCCAAAGGCAAACTGACCGCACGTGAACGCATCGACGTGCTTCTCGACGAAGGATCGTTCGAGGAGTTCGACATGTATGTCACACATCGCTGTACCGATTTCGGCATGGCGGAGCAGAAAGTGGCAGGCGATGGCGTTGTCACCGGCTGGGGTACAATCAATGGCCGTCAGGTCTACGTGTTCAGTCAGGATTTCACCGTTCTCGGCGGCTCGCTGTCGGAAACCCATGCCCAGAAGATCTGCAAGATCATGGATATGGCGATGAAGAACGGCGCACCAGTCATCGGCCTCAACGATTCCGGCGGTGCACGCATTCAGGAAGGCGTCGCTTCGCTGGCCGGTTATGCCGATGTGTTCAAGCGCAATGCCGATGCTTCCGGCGTCATTCCGCAGATTTCGGTCATCATGGGCCCGTGCGCTGGCGGCGCGGTCTATTCCCCGGCCATGACGGACTTCATCTTCATGGTGCGCGACTCTTCCTACATGTTCGTCACCGGCCCGGATGTGGTGAAGACCGTCACGAACGAGATCGTCACGGCGGAAGAACTGGGCGGCGCGCGCACGCATACTGCCAAGTCGTCGGTCGCTGACGGCGCTTATGAGAATGACATCGAAGCGCTGGAACAGGTGCGCATCCTGTTCGACTTCCTGCCGCTCAACAATCGCGACAAGCCGCCGGTTCGCCCGGTCCATGACGATCCGTCGCGGCTGGAAATGCGGCTCGATACGCTGATCCCCGACAGCGCGACCAAGCCTTACGACATGAAGGAACTGATCCTCGCTCTGGCCGACGAAGGCGAGTTCTTCGAAATTCAGGAAGCCTTCGCCAAGAATATCATTACCGGCTTCCTGCGTATTGAGGGCCAGACTGTCGGCGTCGTCGCCAACCAGCCCATGGTGCTGGCAGGCTGCCTCGACATCGATTCCTCGCGCAAGGCAGCGCGCTTCGTGCGCTTCTGCGATGCTTTCTCAATACCGCTCCTGACCCTTGTGGACGTACCGGGCTTTCTGCCGGGCACGGCGCAGGAATATGGCGGCGTCATCAAGCACGGCGCAAAACTGCTGTTCGCCTATAGCCAGGCGACGGTGCCGATGGTCACGCTCATCACGCGCAAGGCCTATGGCGGCGCTTATGACGTGATGGCCTCCAAACATATCGGCGCGGATATCAACTATGCCTGGCCGACGGCGGAAATCGCCGTGATGGGCGCCAAGGGCGCAACGGAAATTCTCTACCGTTCGGAGTTGAGCGACCCGGAAAAGATCGCCGCGCGCACGAAGGAATATGAGGCGCGTTTCGCCAATCCGTTCGTGGCTGCCGAACGCGGCTTCATCGACGAGGTGATCATGCCGCATTCCTCGCGCCGCCGCATTGCACGCGCTTTTGCCAGCCTGCGCAACAAGCAGCAGAGCACGCCTTGGAAAAAGCACGACACCATTCCGCTGTGATCCGGTTCAGT
This sequence comes from Ochrobactrum sp. RH2CCR150, assembly GCA_014138095.1. GTDB lineage: Bacteria > Pseudomonadota > Alphaproteobacteria > Rhizobiales > Rhizobiaceae > Brucella > Brucella gambitense. Next base: position 38,603 of record JACGXE010000009.1, on the reverse strand, counting down.
TGAGTAGATAAAATGATCAAGAAAATCCTCATTGCCAATCGCGGCGAAATTGCCTGCCGTGTGATCAAGACCGCAAAGAAGATGGGCATTGCGACCGTGGCGGTTTATTCCGATGCCGACCGCAATGCGCTGCATGTGAAAATGGCCGACGAGGCCGTTCATATCGGCCCGGCACCTTCCAACCAGTCTTATATCGTCATCGACAAGATTCTGGATGCGATCAAGGCGACCGGTGCGGATGCCGTGCATCCGGGCTACGGCTTTCTGTCGGAAAACCCACGCTTTGCCGAAGCGCTGAAGGCAGCCAATGTCACCTTCATTGGACCGCCGGTGAACGCCATCGACGCGATGGGCGACAAGATCACCTCCAAGAAACTGGCCGCCGAAGCGGGCGTATCCACCGTGCCGGGCCATATGGGTCTGATCGAGAATGCCGATGAAGCGGTGAAGATCGCAAGCATGATCGGCTATCCGGTGATGATCAAGGCCTCTGCCGGTGGTGGCGGCAAGGGTATGCGTATTGCGTGGAACGACGAGGAAGCCCGCGAAGGCTTTCAACTGTCGCGCAACGAAGCCAAAGCCTCCTTCGGCGACGACCGCATTTTCATCGAAAAATTCGTCACCCAGCCGCGCCATATCGAAATTCAGGTGCTCGGCGACCAGCACGGCAACGTCGTCTATCTTGGCGAACGCGAATGCTCGATCCAACGCCGAAATCAGAAGGTGATCGAGGAAGCGCCCTCACCTTTTCTCGACGAAGCCACCCGCAAGGCCATGGGTGAACAAGCCGTCGCGCTTGCCAAGGCAGTTGGATATTACTCCGCCGGTACGGTTGAGTTCATCGTCGATGGCAGCCGCAATTTCTATTTCCTTGAAATGAATACCCGTTTGCAGGTGGAGCATCCGGTGACGGAACTCATCACCGGCATCGATCTCGTGGAAGAAATGATCCGCGTCGCCGCAGGCGAAAAACTGCGCTTCGGTCAGGCCGATGTGAAGCTCAATGGCTGGGCCATGGAAAGCCGTCTCTATGCGGAAGACCCGTATCGCAACTTCCTGCCATCGATCGGTCGCCTGACGCGCTACCGGCCGCCTGTGGAAGGTCGTCGCGAAGACGGAACGGTTATCCGCAACGATACCGGCGTATTCGAGGGCGGCGAAATCTCGATGTACTACGATCCGATGATCGCCAAGCTTTGCAGCTGGGGTCCGGATCGCCTTGCCGCAATCGACGCCATGGGCAATGCGCTCGACGCATTTGAAGTTGAAGGTATCGGCCATAATCTGCCGTTCCTGTCTGCCGTCATGGATCACCAGCGCTTTAGAGCCGGTGCGCTGACCACGGCTTTCATCGCCGAAGAATATCCAGATGGCTTCGCTGGCGTTACACCGTCGGAAGACGACGCACGCCTGCTGGCTGCTGTTGCGGCCCATATCAACCGCACCGTCGTCACCCGTGATGCACAGATTTCCGGTCGTATTTCCGGTCAGGACGTTAAGCCGGGTAATGACTGGGTTGTGAAGATTGGTGATCATCTGGTGCCCGTCCGCCTTGCGGATGGCGAAGGCGGCGCAACGGTGAACTTCGCCGATGGCGGCGACCTCACCATTGCCAGCGACTGGCACCCCGGCAGCCAGCTGGCCACATTCACGGTCGGCGGCAAGCCGGTCAGCGTGAAGGTTGCTCGTGCGGGTTCCGGCTGGCGTCTGCGCTGGCGCGGCATGGACCTGACAGCGCATGTGCGCAAGCCCCGCGTCGCCGAGTTGGCAAAGCTGATGCCGGTCAAGCTGCCGCCGGATACGTCGAAAATGCTGCTCTGCCCGATGCCGGGCGTCATTACCTCGATTCTGGCCGAGGAAGGCGCTACGGTGGAAGCCGGGCAGCCGCTTGCAACAGTCGAAGCCATGAAGATGGAAAACGTGCTGCGCGCAGAGCGCCGCGCCACCGTCAAGCGCATTGCCGTCAAGGCTGGAGAGAGCCTTGCCGTCGATGAACTGATCATGGAATTCGAGTGATTTTGGAGATGGCGCTTCGCGCCTCCTCAAGCCGTAGTTTCCTCATCCAGAGGAGCGCCCGCAGGGTGCGTCTCGAAGGATGGGGAAGCCGGACAGGATCAATATACTGACGAACTGGACCCTCGCCCTTCGAGGGTCGCTACGCTCCCACTTCAGGGTGAGGGCAGGATGGGATGGAGAATAAGCCAATGACGCAGAAAACCCGCGCGGATTGGGAAGCGTTGGCCGAGAAGGAACTGAAGCGTCCGACGAATAGCCTTGTCTGGCATACGCCGGAAGGCATTGACGTGAAGCCGCTCTACACGGCGGACGATCTGCAAAATGTCGACCATCTGGACAGCCTGCCGGGCATCGAGCCTTTCGTTCGTGGCCCCCGCGCCACCATGTATGCAGGGCGTCCGTGGACCATCCGCCAATATGCAGGTTTCTCCACCGCCGAAGCATCCAACGCCTTTTACCGCAAGGCGCTTGCCGCCGGGCAGCAAGGCGTTTCGGTTGCCTTCGACCTTGCCACCCATCGCGGCTATGACAGCGACCATCCGCGTGTGGTGGGCGATGTTGGCAAGGCGGGCGTAGCCATCGACTCGGTCGAGGACATGAAAATCCTCTTCGATGGCATTCCGCTTGAAAAAGTTTCGGTGTCGATGACCATGAATGGCGCGGTTATTCCTATCCTCGCCAATTTCATTGTCGCTGGCGAAGAACAGGGTGTGTCGCGCGATCTGCTTTCCGGCACCATCCAGAACGATATTCTCAAGGAGTTCATGGTCCGCAATACCTATATTTATCCGCCGGAACCCTCCATGCGGATTATTGCGGACATCATCGCCTATACCGCGACGGAAATGCCGAAATTCAATTCGATTTCCATCTCCGGCTATCACATGCAGGAAGCTGGTGCGACGTTGGTGCAGGAGCTGGCCTTCACGCTGGCCGACGGGCGCGAATATGTGCGTGCCGCGCTGCAAAAGGGCTTGAATGTCGACGACTTCGCGGGCCGCCTGTCGTTCTTCTTTGCCATTGGCATGAACTTCTTCATGGAAATCGCCAAGCTGCGTGCAGCCCGCCTGCTCTGGACGCGCATCATGAAGGAGTTCGAGCCGAGAAAGCCGGGCTCACTGATGCTGCGCACCCATTGCCAGACGTCCGGTGTATCGTTGCAGGAACAGGACCCCTACAACAATGTCGTGCGCACGGCATTCGAGGCTATGTCGGCAGCGCTGGGCGGCACGCAGTCACTGCACACCAACGCCTTCGACGAAGCCATTGCCTTGCCTACGGAGTTTTCGGCACGTATCGCCCGCAACACGCAGCTCATTCTCCAGAATGAGACCGGTGTGACGAAAGTGGTCGATCCGCTGGCGGGCTCCTACTACATCGAAAGCCTGACCAATGAACTGGCGGAAAAGGCCTGGGCGTTGATTGAGGAAGTTGAAGCTCTGGGTGGCATGACCAAGGCCGTTGAAAGTGGCCTGCCGAAGCGCCTGATCGAAGAAGCTGCCACCCGGCGGCAGGCGGCAGTCGACAAGGGCGAGGAAGTGATCGTCGGCGTCAACAAGTTCCGACTGGAACAGGAAGACGAGATCGACATTCTGGAAATCGACAATACCGCCGTGCGCCAGTCGCAGATTGCCCGCATCGAGCGTATCCGCCAGACCCGTGACAAGGCCAAGGTGGAAGCCGCTCTTGCCGAACTCGAGAAAATCGCGACCAGCGGTGAAGGCAATCTTCTTGCCGCTGCTGTGGAAGCTTCCCGCGCTCGCGCCACGGTCGGAGAAATCTCCGACGCCATGCGTCGCGCCTTTGGCGATCATGCCGCCGAGCCGAAAGTCATCCGCAAGGTCTATGGCGACGCCTATAAGGACGAGCCGGAATATCAGACGCTGGTATCGCGGCTGGAAGAATTCTCCCAGCATAGCGGTGCAAAGCCCAAGGTGATGGTCGCCAAGCTTGGACAGGACGGACATGACCGCGGCGCGAAGATCATCGCCTCGGCCTTCGGCGATATCGGTTTCGACGTTTTGGCCGGGCCCTTGTTCCAGACACCCGATGAAGCAGCCGACATGGCGATCAAGTCGAAGGTGCATGTCATTGGCGTGTCGTCTCTTGCCGCTGGTCACAAAACCCTGCTGCCGCAGCTTGTCGAAACGCTGAAGGCAAAGGGCGCTGAAAATATCGTCGTGGTCTGCGGAGGCGTGGTGCCACGTCAGGATTATCAGTATCTTTTCGACCACGGTGTGGCCGCTGTATTCGGCCCCGGCTCGAATGTGCTGGACTGCGCCCGCGCTGTTCTGGACATTCTGGAAGGCAAGCGTCGTAATCTCTGATTTTTTCAATAATTCAAAGAGTTATAAAAAAGAAGAGATTCAATTTCTCAACACGAAAAGCCGGAGCAAATGCTTCGGCTTTTCTGTTTTCATCATCTCAGGATTTCGGATCGGCGGATGCGGGTATTGCGGAACTGGTCACGGATACCGGATCGCTCGCGGGGAACGTATCCTCCAGCCCTTCGTCCAACTGGCGTTCCAGTTCCGCCCGGTCACCTGCACGCCTTGCGCTTGGGCGCGTCAGCAACCGGTCCGGCTCGATCCCGCACTCCATGGCTGCCACGCCAAGCGCCGCCCCAAGCCTGACCGCTGCACGACGAATGGCATCGTCACGCCTCAATTCTGCCCCGGTTTCATTCTCGAAAATCACGGACACTTTTTCATCACCCTCAGCGATAAACTCGACTGTGTAGAGCTTAAAACCACCAATCGAACCGATACGAGTTTCAACGATTTCCATGTGCTGATCTCCGCGCTTATCTCCAGAAGAGATAACGGGAAGTCATCGTGATAGTTCCATGGCTGAGAATGGAGCGGGCATTGTAAAAAGAACGACATAAAAACTTAAATCACGCTCTTTCCGGTCCAGAAGGCAGGCCTATATCCCTATTGGGATTTTACGGGAACTGCTCTTTTAAGGAAAGGATATCCCATGGCCGTCAGCAGAAAGGATCAGGCGCGTGCGCTCAATGCAGACGAGAAGGAGCTGGTGGAAAAAACCCAGCATCCGCATTTGCAGGAAGTGTCTGATGAAGAACTGGCGCAGCTGGCAAAACTGATCCGCGAACGCCGCCAGAAGGCACGCGATCAGGCCAACCAGCGCCGCCGCGAAATGCGCGGCAAATCGGCCGCCCGCGGCGCTACCGCTTCAAAGCGTGATGATGGCTCCCACCTCAAGGTCGCCGTTCTCGCAACGGCTGTGGCCCGTATCAATGGCGAAGTCGAACGCCGTGAACAGATGGCCGCTGCTGACGATCTGATCGCTAACGCCCAGAAGGCGCTTGCAGCAAAGCTCGCCAGCGAAAGAAAGGGCAAGACCTTCAATACGCGTCACGCACATCTGGGCATGCGCAATGTTCCGAACGAAAAATCCAGCACTTTCACACGAACTGCGGATCGCGGACGCAACCGCAAGACTGCCAGCGTGCGGCAGGCGAAGAAAGACGCCCGCTAACGCGCCGCACATGAAATCACGCGCGCCTGAAACACAGAAAATTCGTTAAAACAAACAGTTATAGCGAAAACCTGATTCAATCTGACAAGATATTATCAGAGCATTTCCAGCGCCACTTTTCGTGAAGGTGGTGCAAAAGCCTGATCAAGACGCGTCAATTGCTCTCCGGAAAGCCGCAGATCTGCGGCTTTTCTATTGTCCTGAATGTGGTGCAGGTTCGACGATTTCGGAATGGCTATGACATTGCCTTTGCGCATAGTCCACGCCAGCGCGACAGCTGCAGGGGTAACACCGCATTCGGCAGCAATCTCCGCCAAAATGCGATTGCCGAGCAGCCGACCCTGCTCAATAGGCGAATAGGCCATCAGCGGAATATGATGCGGATCGCACCAAGGCATGAGGTCGAATTCCGGTCCGCGCCGTGTGAGATTATAGAGGATCTGGTTGGTCGCGACAGCCTGACCACCCGCAACACCGGACAGCTCTTTCAGATCAGCCGTATCGAAATTGCTGACACCCCAGGCAACGATCTTGCCTGCCTGCTGCAACTCATCGAAAGCGGCCACTGTTTCCGCTAACGGATGACGTCCACGCCAGTGCAGCAGATAGAGATCGATACGATCCGTGCCAAGGCGTTTCAGACTACGCTCGCACGCCTCAATCGTGCCACGACGCGACGCATTATAGGGCAGAACCTTGCTCACCAGAAACACATCGTCGCGGCGATCCGTTATGGCCTCGCCCACAACGTCCTCGGCCTCGCCATCGGCGTACAATTCGGCAGTGTCGATCAATGTCATGCCAAGATCGATACCATGTCGAAGCGCCTCGACCTCATGGTGACGCTCTCCGGCATTCTCCCCCATATACCAGGTGCCTTGTCCCAAAGCGGGAACGGTCTGACCTGAAGGAAGGTTGATCTGTGGTATCGTGCCGGTCATCGCTTTTTCCTTATCGACGGATCACAAACATGATCGCGTAAGATCAGGAAAATTCAAGGCCTTAAGAGCAAGACTTACGCGAATTGCAGTCCAAAGCCCTGCATCAGCCTGCGGACAGCATAATCCGGCTTCTGCGAGGTGAATACCGCCAAATCGTCGTGATGATGCAGCTCCAAATCGCCCTTGCGCGGCGGCAGCAGCGATACGGTTCGGCGCGCAATCGCTTCCGCCGGATCGAGCCAGTCAACCGGCCACGGCGCCAGACGGCGGAAAACATTGGCAAGGAACGGATAGTGGGTGCAGGCGAGCACAACAATATCGGTACGTCTGCCATCCTTCTCGATAAAGCACGGCGCGATCTGCTCTACGACAAGCGCCTCGTCGATCTCTTCGCCGCGAATATGCGCCTCGGCAACACCTGCCAACCGGTCGGCACCGACCAGCCGGACATGACATTGCGAAGCGAAAGACTGGATGAGATCGCGCGTATAAGCACGCTTCACCGTGCCGGGTGTCGCCAGCACGGAAACAAGTCCCGAAGATGTACGCTCGGCAGCAGGTTTGATCGCGGGCACCGTTCCCACGAAAGGCACCGAGGGATAAGCGCGGCGCAAATCGTCCAGCACCAGCGTCGAAGCCGTATTGCAGGCAATAACCGCAATTTCTGGATTGTGCGTTGCGATGAAACCGCCAAACAGCTCGACGATGCGCGCCCGCAGCGCCTCTTCTTCCCAACCGCCATAAGGGAAACCAGCATCGTCGGCGATATAGACGAAACGCCGGTCCGGCATGATCACCCGCGCCTCGCGCAATACCGTCAAACCGCCAATACCGCTGTCGAAGACCAGTATTGGCCTTTCCTTGTCGGTTGTTACGGATGCGGAAAAGCTGGCGACGGGCGCGTCTTTCATTCTGGCTTGTCCTCTGGTGCGGGCTTGCGGGCACGACCTTCCGGCGCACCTGAGCCACGCGGCTTCTTCGGCGTGAATACATCAAGCGAGGTGACCACCCCGCGCAGGAGTTTCAATTCTGCAGAGGCGAAACCGGCGCGCGTCAGAACGGCACGCAGATTATTGACCATGATTTCCTTGCGCGCTTCCGGCCGGAAATAACCTCTGACATCAAGAGCTTCTTCCAGATGGTTGAACAAGCCCTGCAATTCCTGCTTCGGTGCAAGTTCCATCTCCGGCCCACGGAAAACCGTTTCGGTCTCGGTTTCCAGACCAGACTTCATCCACTCATAAGACATGAGCAGTACGGCTTGCGCGATGTTCAGCGAAGCGAAGGCGGGGTTGACCGGAAAAGTCACCAGCTCGTCGGCAAGACCCACTTCCTCATTGCTGAGGCCGAAACGTTCACGACCGAAAAGAATACCAGTCTTTTCGCCGGTCTTGAAACGCCTGCGCAACTCGTTGCCAGCCTCGACGGCGCTGCGCACCTGCTTGAAGCCATCGCGTTCGCGGGCTGTAGTGGCATAAACGAAATTCAGATCGGCAATGGCCGACGGCAGATCGTCATATACGATCGCATTGTCGATAACATGGTCGGCCTTGCTGGCAGCGGCCCTCGCCTTTTCGCTTGGAAACTCCTCACGCGGATTGACGAGACGCAGTTCAGCCAGACCGAAATTCGCCATGGCGCGCGCCACCATGCCGATATTTTCCGGCAATTGCGGCTCCACCAGCACGATTGCCGGTCCTTCCGCGATAAAGGGGCGCTGTTTGTCGGTTCCTGCCATGATGTGTTCCGTCATAGATATAATCGTGGCGTTTCCCTGACATAATTGACGCGAAATCGCAAAGATTCCCCTTAGAGCCTGAAACAAAAAGCGGCATGTGTGTGCGAAAATGGTGATTTTCGAGTACCGGAGCGGAGCGTACTTTTGGGTACGTGAGCACCGGAATGCAGAAAATTGCCATTTGCAGCCACACAGGGCGACTTTTGGAACAGGCTCTTACGTTCATGGGAAAAAGCCGTGTGTAGTATCCGAATAACACCAGCCCTCACCTCATCCATGCCAGATTGACCGCACGGAAAAACAGGATTCAGGGAGGAAGCCATGTCCGGTAAAAAAATTCTCATGCTGTGCGGTGATTTCGGCGAAGACTATGAAACCATGGTCCCGTTCCAGACCCTGCTTGCGGTTGGCCACACGGTTCACGCTGTTTGCCCCGGCAAGAAAGCGGGCGATCATGTCGCCACTGCTATTCACGACTTCGAAGGTCATCAGACTTATACTGAAAAGCCTGGGCATAACTTCGCGCTCAACGCCACCTTCGCAGATGTGAAGGCTGAAAGCTACGATGCATTGGTCATTCCCGGCGGTCGCGGACCGGAATATCTGCGCCTCGACGGCAAGGTCATCGCCGTGGTGAAGCATTTCTTCGAAGCGAACAAGCCAGTCGCAGCTGTCTGCCACGGCGCTCAGCTGCTCGCTGCCGCCCGCGTGCTGGAAGGCCGCACCTGCTCGGCCTACCCGGCCTGCCGTCCGGAAGTTGAGCTTGCCGGCGGCACCTATGCCGATATTCCGGTTGATCAGGCAGTAACGGACGGAAACCTCGTCACCGCACCGGCCTGGCCTGCTCATCCGGCATGGCTGTCGCAGTTCCTTGGCGTTCTCGGCACCAAGATCACGCACGCTTGAGCCGACTTGATCTTGCCTGCAACCATCATCCGGTTGCAGGCAGCTTCATATTGCGCAAAACTATCCGGAGAGCTTCATCCGGGAGAAAATCATGTGCAGATTGTTCATCGGTGCCAATCCAGAACTCTGGCAGAGCGTGACGCGCTCTCTGCGCATTGATGGCGTTGTCACCAGCGTCCGGCTGGAAAACTTCTTCTGGTGGACACTGGAAGATGTCGCTTCCCACGATGGCCTCAGCGTAAGCCGCCTTATCGGCAAACTCTACGGTGAATCCCGCGAGGAAGGCCACGACCTCGACAATTTTGCATCGTTCCTGCGCGTCTGCTGTGGGCGCTATTTGTCGCTGCAACTGAGCGGCCTTGTGCCGACCGACAAGGCGGCCGCCATTTCTGCGCTCGATGCCGATGCCATTCTGGCGCGCGAACAGGACAATTACCGCCAGCAGCAGGAAAGCTGGAAGAAGCCACGCAATGGCGAGGCGGCAACGCATCGCGCGGCCTGACCCAAATCAGCACCCTTCCCAATTTTTTGACTGCCAATTTCACCTATAGGCCAAAGAATAAGGCTTGAGAGCTTTGCCTTATTCCCTACGGGTGCTATAGGGGCCCATGCATTCAAGGCGCATTTAAAAAGAGGCTTCATCCATGGCAAAAATCAAGGTTGCGAACCCAGTCGTTGAACTCGACGGCGACGAGATGACCCGCATCATCTGGCAGTTCATCAAGGACAAGCTGATCCATCCCTATCTCGACGTCGATCTGAAATATTACGATCTGTCGGTTGAAAACCGCGATGCGACCAACGATCAGGTCACCATCGATGCAGCCAACGCAATCAAGGAACATGGCGTCGGCGTAAAGTGCGCGACCATCACCCCTGACGAAGCGCGCGTTGAAGAATTCAAGCTCAAGAAGATGTGGAAGTCGCCTAACGGCACCATCCGCAACATTCTCGGCGGCGTGATTTTCCGCGAGCCGATCATCTGCAAGAACGTTCCGCGCCTCGTGCCGGGCTGGACCCAGCCGATCATCGTTGGCCGTCATGCTTTCGGCGATCAGTACCGCGCGACCGATTTCAAGTTCCCGGGCAAGGGCACGCTTTCGATCAAGTTCGTCGGTGAAGACGGCGAAACCATCGAACACGAAGTCTATCAGGCTCCGGCGGCTGGCGTGGCAATGGCCATGTACAACCTCGACGAATCGATTCGCGAATTTGCCCGCGCTTCGCTGAACTACGGCCTGCAGCGCAACTACCCGGTCTATCTCTCGACGAAGAACACCATCCTGAAGGCCTATGACGGTCGCTTCAAGGATATCTTCGAAGAAGTCTACCAGGCCGAATTCGCCGACAAGTTCAAGGCAGCCAAGATCTGGTACGAACATCGCCTCATCGACGACATGGTCGCTTCGGCGCTCAAGTGGTCCGGCGGCTATGTCTGGGCTTGTAAGAACTACGACGGCGACGTTCAGTCGGACATCGTGGCTCAGGGCTTCGGCTCGCTCGGCCTGATGACCTCGGTTCTGATGACGCCAGATGGCAAGACCGTTGAAGCTGAAGCTGCACACGGCACCGTGACCCGTCACTACCGCCAGCATCAGAAGGGCGAGGAAACCTCGACCAACTCGATCGCTTCGATCTTCGCATGGACCCGTGGCCTCGCACATCGCGCCAAGCTCGACGACAATGCCGAGCTGAAGCGCTTTGCTGACACGCTGGAAAAGGTCTGCGTCGACACCGTCGAAAGCGGCTTCATGACCAAGGATCTGGCGCTGCTCATCGGCCCGGATCAGCCTTGGCTCTCCACCACCGGCTTCCTCGACAAGATCGACGAAAACCTCAAGAAGGCCATGGCTGCTTAATCAGCACCAGCTTTCATAAGAATGCAGAACGGTGGGTTCATCCCGCCGTTTTCTTTTTGATTTGCTTCATAGGGGAAAACGCGCATCCTGTGCCAACCAGGTTCAGGAGGAAAAAATGGCTGACCTCACGCTTTTCACCAATCCTATGTCGCGTGGACGTATCGCACGCTGGATGCTGGAGGAAACGGGCAAGCCCTACGACGTACAAATTCTCGACTTTGGCCCTCCGATGAAGGGCCCTGAATTTTGTGCTGTGAACCCCATGGGTAAGGTTCCGGCACTGCGCCATGGCGAAGCCGTCGTCACCGAAGCTGCAGCCATCTGCGCTTATCTGGCCGTTACTTTTCCGGAAGCAGGACTTGCGCCCCACCCGGATGAACGCGCCGATTTCTATCGTTGGATGTTCTTCGCCGCCGGTCCGCTGGAAGCAGCCCTTTCAAACCGCTCCATGGGCTTCGAAGTCCCGCCGGACCGCGAGCGCATGATGGGGTATGGCAATTACGACAGCGTGGTCGACACACTGGAAAAGGCGATATCGCGCCATCCCTATATCACCGGCAATCGCTTTACTGCCGCCGATGTCTATGTCGGCTCCCATATTGGCTGGGGCATGATGTTCGGCAGTCTGCCGCATCGGCCGGCCTTCGACACCTATTGGGAGCGACTGCAAGCCCGCCTGGCATGGAAACGCGCATCCGAACTGGATGACGCTGCCGTTAAAGCTGCAAGCTAAAGCGCCAGTTTCAGCTCGGCTGTGCTTCAATAGAGAAAGCGCTTTTAAAGGCCTGCGCGCCGGTGGGTGAAAATGCGATCACCCGCCCCTCAGCGCGCCGGGCCCAACCGCGTGCGATAAAATTATTCAGAAGCGCTGCACCAAGTGCGCCACCCAGATGATTGCGCCGTTCGCTCCAGTCAAGACAATGGCGGCACACAGGCCTCTTGCCGTGTTCCAGTGCTGACACATCAACACCAAGACAGGTGAAAAACGATTTGCCTTCGTCCGTCAGCACCGGCTCATCAGCATCATCGATCAGGCGGAGCTTATGTGCCGCCTCAAGCATCTCAACCCCGCGCTCGCCCGCCAGATGGTCGTAGCATATGCGCGCTTTGCGCAATGCTTCGTCCTTCGGCCCCGTGCGCACGCGTACCGCACCCGTTCGCTGGGCAAGGCCCATTAGCCCTTCCAGCACCTGCGCCACATCCGTGCCCGACAGGCGAAAATAACGATGGCGTCCCTGCTTTTCCGCAACCAGCAGATTGGCGGCATCAAGCTTCGACAAATGCCCGCTTGCTGTTTGCAGGGTGACACCCGCCGCAGCCGCCAGTTCGCTGACGGTCAGGGCACGCCCATCCATCAGCGCAGTCAGCATGTTTGCGCGTGCCGGATCACCGAGAAGAGCGGCGACGGAAGCTATGATCGGTCCATCTTTCATACTTCGATGGTAACCGAAGTGTCGTTGTCGTTCAAGCGCTACAGTATCTCCATCGAAAGCATGCCTATCAAGGAGACCCCGCATGATCACCTGTTTCATCCGCTACCAGATCGACCCGTTCAAAGCGGATGCCTTTGCCGAATATGCGCGCAATTGGGGACAAGCCATTCCACGTTGCGGTGCGCAACTGATCGGCTATTTCGGCCCGCATGAAGGTTCGGCCACGACAGCCTATGGGGTCTATTCGCTGGAGCACCTGGCCGCTTATGAGGCCTATCGAGCGCGGCTGGCAGCCGACCCGCTGGGGCGCGAGAATTATGAATTTGCGCGTCGGGAACAATTCATCCGGTCCGAGGATCGCATCTTTCTCAAGTTGCAATCGGGACCCCATGCGGAGTTGATCAAGCCATGATTGCAGTGATCTTCGAAGTCTGGCCCGCAGATGACGAGCGGCGCGAACAATATCTGGATATTGCGGCAAGCCTGCGAGACGATCTCAGCCGCATCGACGGCTTCATCTCAATCGAGCGCTTTCAAAGCCTTGTGGAACCCGACAAGCTGCTATCTCTATCCTTCTGGCGTGACGAGGAGGCGGTACGTGCCTGGCGCAACCTTCCCTCACACCGTATTGCCCAGACCAAAGGACGGAGCGGTGTCTTTGAAGATTATCGCCTGCGGGTTGCCAGTGTCGTTCGCGACTACGGGCTGGATGAGCGCCGCGAAGCGCCCGACGACAGCCGCACGGCGCACGCAGCCTGAGCCACAAAGAAGAAGGCCGGGTTGCCCCGGCCTTTCCAGATCACATTAGGCAATCAGGGCCTTGACCGCTGCTATAGCAGCATCGGCCTTATCGCCATCCGGTCCACCGGCCTGCGCCATGTCCGGGCGACCGCCGCCACCGGCGCCGCCGAGTGCTGCCGAAGCGGCACGGACCAGATCCACAGCGCTGAAACGGCCAACCATGTCTTCCGTCACGGCTGCAACTGCACTGGCCTTGCCATCTTCACCAACACCGATGAACAGAACCACGCCGGAACCGACCTGCTTCTTGCCTTCGTCAGCCAGCGGCTTCAGATCGCGTGGCGACACGCCGGTCACGACCTTGCCAAGGAAGTTGACGCCGTTCACAGCTTCAACCGCACTGCCGCCTTCCGACGAACCGCCGCCGAGCGCCAGCTTCTTGCGTGCATCCGACAATTCGCGCTCAAGCTTCTTGCGCTCGTCCATAAGGGCGTTGACACGCTCCAATGCCTCGGCAGGCGTAGTCTTCAGCGCGTTGGCGATTGCTTTCACGCGTTCATCCTGCTCTTCGAGATAAAGGCGCGCAGCCTCGCCCGTCAGCGCTTCCATACGACGAACACCGGCTGCAACCGCACCTTCGGAAACGATGCGAACAAGACCGATATCGCCTGTCTGGCGCACATGGGTACCGCCGCAAAGCTCTACCGAATAGGCCTTGCCCGACTTTGGACCATGCTTGGCAGTGCCCATCGAAACGACGCGCACCTCGTCGCCGTATTTTTCACCGAACAGCGCCATTGCACCTTCGGCAATCGCATCGTCCACAGCCATCAGGCGCGTGGAAACCGGCGCGTTCTGAAGGATAATCTCATTGGCCATGTTTTCAACTTTGGCCAGTTCCTCAGCCGAAATCGGCTTCGGGTGCGAGAAGTCGAAGCGCAGACGGTCAGGCGCAACAAGCGAACCCTTCTGCGCCACATGGCTACCGAGTGTTTCGCGCAGGGCTTCATGCAGAAGATGGGTGGCCGAGTGGTTGGAGCGGATGCGCGTACGGCGATCCGAGTCGACTTTCAGTTCGACAGCTTCGCCGGTCTTCGCAGTGCCCTTGGTAACTTCGCCGATATGAACGAAGACGCCCTCGCCCTTCTTCTGCGTATCCTTAACGGTGATGGCGAAGCCTTCGCCGGAAATCGTTCCGGTATCGCCCTGCTGGCCGCCCGATTCACCATAGAAAGGCGTCTGATTAACCACGACCGCAACGGTCTCGCCTTCAGAAGCCGACTGCACTTCCGCGCCGTCGCGCACCAGAGCGGCGATAACGCCTTCAGCGCTTTCCGTTTCGTAACCGAGGAATTCCGTCGCGCCGACCTTGTCCTTGATGCCAAACCAGATCGTCTCGGTTGCAGCTTCGCCGGAGCCTGCCCAATTGGCGCGAGCCTCGGCCTTCTGGCGTTCCATGGCGGTCGAGAAGCCATCCGTATCGACGGTGATGCCGCGCTGGCGCAGAGCATCCTGCGTCAGATCGAGTGGAAAGCCATAGGTGTCATAAAGCTTGAACGCGGTTTCGCCATCAAGACGGTCACCTTCAACCAGCTTTCCCGATGCATCGGACAACAGGCCAAGACCGCGCTCCAGCGTCTTGCGGAAACGGGTTTCTTCCAGCTTCAGCGTTTCGGAAATCAGCGCTTCGGCGCGGATCAGCTCCGGATAGGCCTGGCCCATTTCGCGAATGAGCGCTGGCAGCAGACGCCACATCAACGGTTCCTTCGCGCCCAGAAGCTGGGCATGACGCATCGCGCGACGCATGATGCGGCGCAGTACATAACCGCGACCTTCATTCGACGGCAGAACGCCATCGGCAATGAGGAAGCTCGACGCGCGCAGATGGTCGGCAATCACACGATGGCTGGCGCGGAAATCGCCTTCAGCCTTGACGCCGGTTGCTTCTTCCGAAGCCCGGATCAGCGCCTTGAACAGATCGATGTCGTAATTGTCATGCACGCCCTGCAGCACTGCCGCAACGCGTTCCAGACCCATGCCGGTATCGATAGACGGACGCGGCAGATCAATGCGCTGATCCGGCGTCACCTGTTCGAACTGCATGAAAACGAGATTCCAGATCTCGATGAAGCGGTCGCCGTCTTCATCTGGCGATCCGGGAGGTCCACCCCAGATGTGATCGCCGTGATCGAAGAAAATTTCCGAGCACGGACCGCACGGACCCGTATCACCCATCGCCCAGAAGTTGTCGCTGGTGGCAATACGGATGATGCGGTCGTCGCTCAGACCGGCAATCTTCTTCCAGTAATTCGCGGCATCCTCATCCGTATGATAGACGGTGACGAGCAGCTTGTCCTTCGGCAGACCGAATTCCTTGGTGATCAGGTTCCAAGCGAAGCTGATGGCGTCTTCCTTGAAATAATCGCCGAACGAGAAATTGCCCAGCATTTCAAAGAAAGTGTGATGGCGCGCCGTGTAGCCCACATTGTCAAGATCGTTATGCTTGCCGCCTGCACGCACGCATTTCTGCGAGGTGGTCGCGCGATTGTAGGCGCGGTGTTCCAACCCCGTGAACACGTTCTTGAACTGCACCATGCCCGCATTCGTAAACATGAGCGTCGGGTCATTGCGCGGTACGAGCGGACTCGACGGAACGATTTCGTGTCCGTTCTTGCGGTAGTAATCGAGGAATGTGGACCTAATCTCGTTGACGCCAGCCATAATTCACCCTTGGGCTTTTCGTGCCCTGCATTGATGCACCCTGTTTCAGAGGCCGCATCGATTGTCTTTTGCACCTGCAAACCGCCAACAAATAACGGAGACCGCAGGCTTTACTCCCTTCCCGCGCTACTAAGACGTGAAGTGGAGTTCTTCGGTTGACCGCTTTTAACGATGTGCTGCTTTTCTGTCCAGATAAGCCGCGTGCGCCATAAAGGCAAATTCTGCCTGTAAAAGCACCTTTTGCCAGTGCTTTTGAATTCACATCAAGCCACGACTGAAAAAAGAGAAGCCCCGCGCAACAGCACAGGGCTTCCAACTTCTAATCAGTAAAGAGGTTCGAGAAGAACCTCTTGCGGAAATTACATCTCCGCTGCGTCGGACCCGCTATCTTCTTCCGGGCCGCCATCATCGAGGAACTGTTCAGCGATCAAACCGGCATTCTGACGAAGTGTCGTTTCGATTTCGCGAGCGACCTCCGGATTCTCCTTGAGATATAGCTTCGCGTTTTCACGGCCCTGACCAAGACGCTGCGAATTATAGGAGAACCAAGCGCCGGACTTTTCGACAACGCCTGCCTTCACGCCAAGATCGACCAGTTCGCCCATCTTGGAAACACCGGCACCATACATGATGTCGAATTCAACCTGCTTGAAGGGAGGAGCCAGCTTGTTCTTCACGACCTTCACGCGGGTCTGGTTGCCGACGACTTCATCACGCTCCTTGATGGAACCGATGCGACGGATATCGAGGCGAACCGAAGCGTAGAACTTCAGCGCATTACCGCCGGTCGTCGTTTCAGGCGAACCGAACATGACGCCGATCTTCATACGGATCTGGTTGATGAAGATGACCATGCAGTTGGAACGCGAAATGGAAGCGGTGAGCTTGCGCAGCGCCTGGCTCATCAGACGAGCCTGAAGGCCCGGCAGCGAATCGCCCATTTCACCTTCGATTTCCGCACGCGGTGTCAGCGCGGCCACAGAATCGATGACCAGAACATCGATAGCACCAGAGCGCACGAGCGTGTCGGTAATTTCAAGTGCCTGCTCGCCGGTATCCGGCTGCGAAATCAGCAGGTTTTCCAGATCCACGCCGAGCTTGCGTGCATAGACCGGATCGAGCGCATGTTCCGCATCAACGAATGCGCAGATGCCACCCTTCTTCTGAGCTTCGGCAATCGTGTGCAGCGCGAGCGTGGTCTTACCCGAGCTTTCCGGTCCGTAAATTTCGACGATGCGGCCCTTGGGCAAGCCGCCTACACCCAGCGCGATGTCCAGAGAGAGTGAGCCGGTCGATACGGTCTCGATTTCGACCGCCTTGTCGTTTTGACCGAGGCGCATGATCGAGCCTTTGCCGAACGCTCTTTCGATCTGTGACAGCGCCGCATCAAGTGCCTTAGTCTTGTCCACTGAATTATCCTCAACAAGTCGCAATGAATTCTGAGACATCTTACACCATCCTCTTGTCCCGCTAGAAGCCCGGCAGGCTCATCGCTCATATCTATTTGTATCTGTTTTGTTCTCATTTGGCAATACAGATAACATATGGAAATTATTAGATAATATTATTTTGTTCCATTATTGTTCTCTACAATTAGAGATAGGTAAAATAAAAAGCCTATCCACGCTTTAGAGCCCACGGCAGCATCCAGCGAAGTAACGATTCGGCCAAAACAGACAAAAGCGCAGCCCTTCTTGCGAAGAACTGCGCTCGATATGGCGGGCCTTGGCAGCCCGATTCTGTCTATTGAAACGTTAGCTTGCGCCCCGCAGCGGCGAAATCTGAATTTCGACGCGCCGGTTCTGTGCGCGGCCTTCAGGCGTGGCGTTGGTGGCCACTGGCTGGCTTGCGCCATAACCGATGATCGCAAAGCGACGCGGATCGATGCCCTGTGAACCGAGATAGCTTGCCACCGATCCGGCACGACGCTGCGACAGGTCCTGATTGTGGCTGGCGCTGCCCGTCGAGTCGGTGTGCCCCAGAACGTCAACAAGGGTCTGGTTGAACTTGCGCAGCACGATGGCCACCGAGTTCAGCGTCGGGTAGAACTGGCTCTTCACCTGATCCTGATCGGTATCGAAGGTGATGCTGGACGGCATGTTCAGGATGATCTGATCGCCATTACGCGTCACGGAAACGCCGGTGCCCTGCAGCTGCGCACGCAGTTCGCTTTCCTGACGATCCATGTAGTTGCCGATGGCGCCGCCGCCGAGTGCGCCAATACCCGCGCCGATCAGCACGGCATTGCGCTGTGCGCGGCTGGAACCGCCAACCATAAGGCCGCCCAAAGCACCGACAGCAGCACCGATTGCCGCGCCGCCTGCCGTGTTCGACATCTTCTGTTCGCCCGTATATGGGTCAGTGGTGCAGCCCGCCAGCAAAGTGGCTCCAATCAGGGCGATACCGATTCTTTTCAACATGCAAAGGTCATCCTCAATTTGCGATTCCGCGCGCATGATAATTGCGATTAAGGCCGGATGGTGTTCCAAATCTCGTATTTGAAACCCCAATCCTCACCTTTTAGCCAATACCGCCGCAAGAACGCAACTGCGCCGCGTAACGATTGGCCATCGCCTGTGCCCGCTTCGCGCCATTGAGCGCCGTTGAATTGCCGCGCCACGCTCCACGTGCGTAACCGCCATGACCGCTGTAATAGGCCAGATAGAGGCTATAGGTGTCGGCGCGGTTGATGCCGTTCTTCTGATAGCTTTGATAATGATACCAGCCGATGAAATGGATAGCGTCGGCAAAGTTGGTGCGTGAAGCGGTCCAGCGTCCGGTCTCACGTTTATAACGATCCCAGGTGCCGCTCAGCGCCTGTGAATAGCCATAAGCGCTGGATGCGCGCTTCCACGGAATGATCCAGAGAATCTTGGTGCGAGGCGGTCTCGCATAGGGCTGAAAGCCCGATTCTGCATAGATCGTCGCCATCAAAACCGGAACCGGCACGCCGAACTCACGCGATACACGCGTCGCGGCAGTCTGCCAATTATTGAACCAACCGTCACGCTGATCGAAGACTGCGCATACATTGCTGACCTGCCGTGGGGCGGTCGCGCAGCCTCCAAGGATCACGAGCGCTACGAGACACAAAACGCGCATCATGGGGAACCTCATCAAATTACAAAGATTGATAAAATGTAAAAGTAAACTTCCCATTAACCTGAATGCACAGCACAACGCGCGGAGCGTCCGTTTCGGAAGTTCAATGTCATTGAATGGGGCAATATTTTCTCAGCAATAAATAATATTATCAAATAAATGAATTGATGGCTGACTTAATAAACATAAAATCAAGCTAGTAATATTTTATATAAATTTTGGAATTTCTAGAAATTATCCATTCGATTATTGTTTTAATGAATATTTGGAGAGTGAATTATGGGCTATATGCAATATTTTATTCCCTATGGATTTACCTATATATTTCTAGCTGCATCTGTCATCGCCGTCGTAACAAGACATGACATTGTTGCCCTCGCTCTCCTGATCGCCGTGTTCATCGCGGCATTGCTCGGAGAGTCCATCTCTCCGGTGGGCCTGTTGTCGCTGGCGGTGTTCTCCATCCTAACACATTGGCGGTTCAACATTCTCCGCGAAAGCATGTATCGCCGCTTTCCCTGGACTGAACCAACAACGGACCTGCTCGTGGTCGCTGTGTGCGTCACATTCTTCCTTCATGTTGTGTGGGGCTTTCACAACACGAAAATCATCGACACAGCGGTCGTGTCCACTGGCGGCGTGCCATTGTCCATGTACTTGAATCTGGACAAGACGGCAGCTGCAATCATCCTTGCACTCAGCGGGCGATTTTTCACCTCGGGGACTGAGTTTGACGCGCCGATAAAACGCGCTGGAACAACCGAAACTTTGAAGATCATAGGACTGATGTGGGGTGGTTGTCTTATCACCCTGATCCCCGTCGCACTGGCCATCGGCTATATCAAGTTCGATCCGAAGATCATGCCCCATTTCGGTATCTGGGCCGTCAACAATCTCGTCTTCGTCGCATTTGCGGAAGAAGTGCTGTTTCGCGGGATGATACAGGGACGCCTGCTCGCTTATTCGTACTATCGGGGCTGGCACCCGGCCTTTGCGATCACAATCAGTGCGATCCTGTTCGGGCTTCTGCACTATCAGGGCGGCGTGAGTTATGTCGTTCTGGCAACCGTTGCCGGGATTTTTTACGGCATGGCCTATTACAAGTCAGGCCGGTTGATCTCGTCGATCGCGGTGCATTTTCTGCTGAATCTGACCCATGCGCTATTCTTCACCTACCCCGCACTGATGCATTGAGCGACAAGCGGGCAGGTTCTTACCGGTTCCTGCCCTGACGCTCCTGACGCAACCGTGCCCAATAGTCGAGCCGCTTGCGGATATCGCGTTCAAAACCGCGTTCCGGAGGATCGTAGAACTTCTGCCGTCCCAAGCTTTCCGGGAAATAATCCTGTCCCGAAAAAGCATCCGGCTGATCGTGATCATAGGCGTAACCGTCGCCATAACCCTCATTTTTCATCAGCTTTGTGGGAGCGTTGAGAATATGCTTTGGCGGCACCAGAGAACCATGTTCCTTGGCGGCGCGCATAGAGGCCTTATAAGCCATGTAAACGGCATTCGACTTGGGTGCTGTTGCCAGATAAACGCAAGCTTGCGCCAGCGCCAGCTCACCTTCCGGCGATCCCAGATAATCATAGGCGTCCTTGGCGGCGTTGCAGATGACAAGCGCCTGCGGATCGGCGAGGCCGATATCTTCAACCGCCATGCGCACAAGACGACGTCCGAGATAAAGCGGATCTTCCCCCGCATCGAACATACGCGACAGATAATAGAGCGCCGCGTCTGGATCCGAACCGCGCACCGATTTATGCAGCGCCGAGATCAGATTGTAGTGTCCGTCCTGGCTCTTGTCGTAAACCGGCGCACGACGCTGCACCACGTCCTGAAGTTTCTCGGCGGTAAAGACCTCTTCCGGGCGCGCCGCACGCCAGACTTCTTCAGCCAGCGTCAATGCAGCACGACCATCGCCATCGGCCATACGAATCAGGCTGGCTCTCGCCTCCTCATCCAATGGCAGCGAGCGATCTTCCTGTTCCTCAGCCCGGATCAACAGCGTAGCGATGCTCTCTGCATCATGCGGATGAAAGGTCAGTACACGCGCGCGTGAAAGAAGAGCAGCGTTGAGTTCAAATGACGGGTTTTCAGTGGTCGCGCCAATCAGGATGACCGTGCCGTCTTCCATCACTGGCAGGAACGAATCCTGCTGCGCGCGGTTGAAACGATGGATCTCGTCCACGAAAAGCAAGGTCTGACGCCCTGACATGCGCCTTGCACGAGCGGTCTCGAAGACTTTCTTGAGGTCGGCCACGCCGGAGAAGATTGCGGAAATCTGCTCGAAGGCCAGATCGGTCTCGCCCGCCAGCAGGCGCGCGACCGTCGTTTTACCGGTTCCGGGCGGGCCCCAGAAAATCATCGAACCGAGCGAACCGGATTCGATCATACGCGTCAGCACGCCTTCCGGCCCGGTCAGATGTTCCTGACCGGTCACCTCCGACAAGTGCCGGGGGCGCAGGCGGTCCGCCAGCGGACGGTTACGGTCCGCATTCGGGTCTGAGGCCGATGAAAAAAGATCGCTCATTCGATAACTCGGTCGATAAATAAAATGCCGCTTCAGGCATAATCTTACCTGAAGCGGCATGCAACTTTTCGTGACGGGTTTATCGAACGAACTGGCGCAGAAGCGTACCGTTGCGTTCGATTTCCATCCGCCATGCCAGACCACGGCCCGCATTGAGGACCGAAGAAAGATCGGTCACGCTGCGGATCACATTGCCGTTCAGATTGCGAATGATATCGCCCGGGCGCAGTCCCAGCCTTGCAGCGGGCGAGCCCGAATAGACATCCATCACGGCTACACCATTTACATCGCTCTTCAGACGCAGTTTGGTCGCTGTGGAGGGCGTCAGTTCCTGCACCGCAGCGCCGGCGAAAGGATTATCGCCCTCGATAACGAGTGGCGCTGTCTGCTTCACCTCAGGCGCTTTGGTCAGCTTGACTGGCACCGTGACATTTTCGCCGCCGCGCAGGATTGCAACAGAGATCGTGCTGTCGATCCCTGCGGTTGAAAGACGGTAGCCAAGCACATCCTGATTATCCACGCGAGCGCCCTGCACCGAGAGGACAACATCGCCGACCTTCAGACCTGCGGCTTCCGCCGGTCCACCCTTGGCAACGGCGGTAATCAAAGCGCCATAGGGCTTTTCCATACCGAGGCCTTCGGCCAGGTCAGCCGTGACACCCTGGAAAGTCGCGCCGATATAAGGACGTTCAAAACTGGAACTGCCCCGCTGCGCCGCATCGATAACCGCGCGCACCATATTGGACGGAATGGCGAAGCCAATGCCGACAGAGCCTCCGGAGCGTGAATAGATCGCCGTATTAATACCAATCAGTCGCCCGCGCATGTCCACCAAAGCACCGCCGGAATTACCCGGATTGATGGCTGCGTCGGTCTGGATGAAGAAGTCGAAATCGGAAATTCCAACCTGCGTGCGCGATTGCGCCGAGACAATGCCGCTCGTCACCGTCTGGCCGACACCGAACGGGTTGCCGACAGCAAGCACCAGATCGCCCACTTCCACCTCGTCGGAATTGCCAAGCGACAGGACTGGAAACTTTTCCTTGGAATCGATCTTCAAGACGGCAAGATCGGTGGTCTCGTCACGCAGCAGCAGCTTGCTTTCGAATTCGCGACCATCGGAAAGAGCGACCTTGATTTCATCCGCATCCTTGATGACGTGATTGTTGGTCACGACAATGCCCGATGAATCGACGATAACACCGGAACCGAGCGACTGCTGGATACGGGGTTTGCTATCGCCAAACTGTTTGCCGAAAAACTGTTCGAAGAACGGATCACCTGCAAATGGCGATCGTGCCTGTGCCTGCACCTGTCGCGCAGCATAGACATTAACGACGGCGGGCGTGGTTTCCTTCACCAATGGCGCGAAGGAAAGCTGCATATCTCCGCGACTGAGTGGTATCTGCTTTGCTGGAGCCGCAGGTGCATCCTGCGCTGAAGCTGGCAGGCTTGCCATGCCAATCGATGCCAGAATGATGCCCGTAATCCCGAAACGTCGCCAATTCATGCACAAACTCCGCGCTTTCCCAGCCTGCCCGCAAGACTTCCGGCGGAAGCATACGAGACTCGTTGTCCATATGTAATCAACTGAGGCCAAGGATAAAGGGCCACATTGTGACCACGGATGAAAAGCTGGTGTAATTTTCCCTCAATTCAATGTGTGGGCTCATATGTCAGCAATAACGCAAACAAAAAGGGCCGCACGAGGCGGCCCTTTTCAATCTCTACTCATAATCGTGCATTATCCGACGCAAAGACGCTTCGCGCTTTTGCTGGAAATGCTTTGATTACGCTGCGTCGGCTTCAGCAGCAGCTTCAGCTTCTACGCGAGCGCGGTCAGCCTTGCCCTTTGCATCGACATCGCGTTCCACGAATTCAACAACAGCCAGAGGCGCGTTGTCGCCAGCGCGGAAGCCAGCCTTCATGATGCGGATGTAGCCGCCGTTGCGGGTTGCATAGCGCGTAGCCAGCGTATCGAACAGCTTAGCCACGACCTTAACGTCGCGGATAGCCGAGATAGCCTGACGGCGTGCATGCAGGTCGCCGCGCTTGCCGAGCGTGACAAGCTTTTCTACGATCGGACGGATTTCCTTAGCCTTAGGAAGCGTGGTCACAATCTGTTCATGCTCGATGAGCGAAGCCGCCATGTTGGCGAACATTGCCTTGCGATGCGAGGCAGTGCGGTTCAGCTTACGCTGTCCATTACCGTGGCGCATGGCCTTCTCCTTTAATTCGTAACGTACCGGGATATGCCGGTCTTATCTTCGTTTTACGCATTTTCCGACGCGAAACCGCTTCGCACTTTCGCTGGAAATGCTTAGTATTGGTCTTCGTAACGCTTTGCGAGATCTTCGATATTTTCCGGCGGCCAGGACGGGATTTCCATACCAAGATGGAGACCCATCGACGCGAGAACTTCCTTGATCTCGTTGAGCGACTTGCGGCCGAAATTCGGAGTCCGCAGCATCTCGGCTTCCGTCTTCTGGATCAGATCGCCGATGTAGACGATGTTGTCGTTCTTCAGGCAGTTTGCCGAACGGACAGACAGTTCGAGTTCGTCCACCTTCTTGAGCAGAGCCGGGTTGAAAGCCAGTTCCGCAACCTGTTCCTGCGGGGCTTCCTTCTGTGGCTCTTCGAAGTTGACGAAGATCGCCAGCTGGTCCTGGAGAATACGAGCAGCGTAAGCCACCGCGTCTTCGCCCGTAACCGAACCGTTGGTCTCGATGTTCAGCGTCAGCTTGTCATAATCGAGAACCTGACCTTCACGGGTGTTCTCAATCTTGTACGACACCTTGCGAACCGGGGAATACAGGCTGTCGACCGGGATAAGCCCGATCGGAGCGTCTTCCGCACGGTTGCGGTCGGCAGGCACATAGCCCTTGCCGGTGTTGACGGTGAATTCCATGCGGATTTCAGCGCCTTCATCCAGCGTGCAGATGACGTGATCCGGGTTAAGGATTTCGACATCGCCGACAGTCTGAATGTCGCCAGCCGTAACGGCGCCTGGGCCTTCCTTGCGGACGACCATGCGCTTCGGGCCCTCGCCTTCCATACGGATGGCGATTTCCTTGACGTTCAGAACGATATCCGTAACGTCTTCGCGGACGCCCGGAATAGAAGAGAATTCATGCAGAACGCCGTCGATCTGTACGGCGGTCACGGCAGCGCCGCGCAGCGACGACAGAAGCACGCGACGCAGAGCATTACCGAGCGTCAGACCGAAGCCGCGTTCCAGCGGTTCAGCAACGACGGTTGCATGCGTGCGGGAGCCGTGGGTGAAGAATTCCACCTTGTTCGGCTTGATCAGTTCCTGCCAGTTCTTCTGGATCATGTGAGTATCCCTCTATCAATCGTCGCTACCATCCTATCGTAGCGATCAAGTGAAGAAACCGCAGAGGAGCCCCGGATGAAATCCGAGGCTCTTGCAGCATGTGAACGAGGATTAGACCCGGCGCTTCTTGCGCGGACGGCAACCGTTGTGCGGGATCGGCGTAA
The DNA here is from genome assembly GCA_014138095.1 of Ochrobactrum sp. RH2CCR150. Classification (GTDB taxonomy): domain Bacteria; phylum Pseudomonadota; class Alphaproteobacteria; order Rhizobiales; family Rhizobiaceae; genus Brucella; species Brucella gambitense. The sequence continues at coordinate 13,614 of JACGXE010000009.1, read as the reverse complement.
CATCGCGGATCGACGTGATCACAAAGCCAGCAGCCTGAAGGGCGCGCAGCGCGGATTCACGGCCAGAACCCGGTCCGCAAACCTCGACTTCGAGGGAGCGCATGCCGTGTTCCTGAGCCTTCTTGGCGCAATCTTCGGCAGCGATCTGTGCGGCGAACGGGGTCGACTTACGCGAACCCTTGAAACCCTGTGCACCTGCGGAAGACCAGGCAATAGCATTGCCCTGTGCGTCCGTGATGGTGATCATGGTGTTGTTGAACGTCGAATTTACGTGGGCAACGCCCGACGAGATGTTTTTACGCTCGCGACGGCGAACGCGGGTGGCTTCCTTGGCCATGATAGTCCTTTCAATCGATCTCTACACCGCCGTAATTCCAGCGGCTACACCGGTCCTCTAGAAAGGACCAGTATCAAACCCAACCGGCGCACCGGAAAGGCCCGACGGAACGAAAACGTTCCGTCGAAATTACTTCTTCTTGCCTGCGATAGCCTTCGCCGGACCCTTACGGGTGCGTGCGTTGGTGTGCGTGCGCTGGCCGCGAACCGGCAGCGAACGACGATGACGCAGGCCGCGGTAGCAACCCAGGTCCATCAGGCGCTTGATGTTCATCGAAACTTCACGACGCAGGTCACCTTCGACCTGGTAGTCAGCATCGATTGCTTCACGGATCTGAAGGACTTCAGCATCCGTCAGCTGGTTAACGCGACGATCGTCGGCAATGCCAACCTTCGTTACGATTTCCCGAGCAAATTTCGGTCCAATCCCGTGGATGTACTGAAGCGCAATAACAACGCGCTTGTTCGTCGGGATGTTGACGCCAGCGATACGTGCCACGTCTGTTCTCCTTAATGTTAATCACTTCCGCCTGAAAGACTAATCCCTCAGACAGCATAAAATGACCGGTATCGGCCTCTTTTCGATTTCCGCCGCTACCTGCCATTCAAAACCAAATGAAGTGGCGCAGTCTTTGACGGAATCGCCCGAAAAAGTCAACTCTTAACTGTCCGTAAAGCCATCAAACCGGCCCGACAGACAATCAAAGCGACTTCTGGAAGCAATAAACGGGCAGAGAATCGCAAAGCGTTTCTCTGCCCGTGTTTGTATCTGCGCATCCTGCTTTACAAAAACCGATCCCGGTATCTGTGCCGATGCGATAGTCCAAGGCTTTGAAAAGCCTTATGCCGGAACGAGAATTCTCTCGATCTCAGCGGTAACTTCTTCAACCGGAGCCATACCGTTGAGGACACGCAATTCGCCAGTCCCGGCATAGTAGGTCGAAAGCGGCGCGGTCTTTTCGCGATATTCGACAAGACGCTTGCGGAAAGCTTCCGGATTGTCATCCGAACGCACCTGACCGCCCTTGGCGATCGTTTCGGCCACGCGGCTCTCCATCCGCTTGACCAGGGCATTCTCGTCAACCTTCAGCTCGATGACTGCATCAAGCTTCAGGCCTTTATTCGCGAGCATTCCGCCAAGAGCTTCAGCTTGCGGAACGGTACGCGGGTAGCCGTCGAGAATGAAACCGTTCGCGCAATCCGGAGCATCAATGCGCTCCGACACGATCTGGTTGACGATCTCGTCGGATACCAGCTGACCGGCGTCCATGACTGCTTTGGCGCGCTTTCCGACTTCGCTCTGTTGAGCGACTGCCGAACGCAGCATATCGCCAGTCGAAAGCTGCGGAATTCCATGCTTCTTGGTAAGAAGTCCAGCCTGCGTCCCCTTACCTGCTCCGGGCGGCCCAAGAAGTATCAGTCTCATTTATTGCGTTTCCCACCTCTGAGTTTGGACTTCTTGATCAGCCCTTCATACTGATGGGCGATAAGATGTCCCTGAACTTGCGCAACCGTATCGAGCGTCACGCTCACAACGATCAGCAGCGATGTACCACCAAGATAGAATGGCACGCCGGTCGCGGAAATCAGGAATTCCGGCAGAAGACAGACAAGCATAATATAGATGGCGCCGACAACCGTTATGCGGGTCAACACATAGTCTATATATTCGGCAGTCCGTTCACCGGGGCGAATGCCCGGGATGAAGCCGGAATGCTTCTTGAGCTGGTCAGCCGTGTCCTTGGGATTGAACACGATGGCCGTATAGAAGAAGCAGAAGAACGCCATCAAGCCAGCGTAGAACAGCATGTAAAGAGGCTGTCCATGGCCCAACGCATTGAGAATCGTGGTTGCCCAACCAGGCATCTCCGTCGTGTTGGCGAAGCCCGCAACAGTCGCAGGCAGAAGCAGCAGCGACGATGCGAAGATCGGCGGAATCACGCCAGCTGTATTCAGCTTCAGCGGCAGGTGCGAAGTATCGCCCTGGAACATGCGGTTGCCAACCTGACGCTTCGGATACTGAATCAGCAGGCGACGCTGTGCACGCTCGACGAACACGATGACCGCAATCAGGGCGATTGCGAGCACGATGACGCCCAGAATAAGACCCGTGGACAGAGCACCGGTACGGCCCAGTTCCAGCGTGCCGGAAATGGCATGCGGAAGGTTTGCAACGATACCCGAGAAGATGATCAGCGAAATACCGTTACCGATACCGCGCGCCGTGATCTGCTCGCCGAGCCACATCAGGAACATGGTGCCGCCAACGAGCGTAATCACCGATGAAACAATGAAGAACGGTCCCGGGCTCACCACAATACCGTTACCCGACTGCAAGCCAACCGAAATGGCATAGGCCTGCACGAGCGCCAGAAGCACTGTACCGTAACGCGTATACTGATTGATGATCTTGCGGCCCGCTTCGCCTTCCTTCTTCAGCGCTTCAAGCGACGGAACAACCGACGTCATGAGCTGCACGATGATGGAGGCAGAGATGTAAGGCATGATGCCAAGCGCGAAAATGGCCATACGACCAACGGCGCCACCGGCGAACATGTTGAAAAGTCCGAGCACACCCTGGCTATGCTGCTGGAAAGCCTGCGCAAGAGCGTCAGGATTGATTCCTGGAAGCGGAATATAGGTGCCGAACCGATATACGAGCAAAGCGCCCAGCGTAAACCAGATGCGCTTCTTGAGTTCATCAGCTTTCGAAAAAGCCGAGAAATTGAGATTGGAAACTAGCTGTTCAGCAGCCGATGCCATTAAATTTCTCCGGTGAAAAGTCTCCGGTCCCCTACCCCCATCGACACGCGTTTATTCAACCCGCGTCCTCACGGACAAGAAGACCCAACCCAGATATGCGCATTGGCATAAATGTGCAAGCGGCGGCCCAGTTTTTATCGCAATTCCAAATAGAAAAATGCGTTGCATTTTTCCGGAATCGCTCTGGGCCGCCGCTTATAATTTTATTGCAGAAGCCTTATTCGGCAGCTGCGGCTTCCGGAAGCTTGATGCTGCCGCCAGCCTTTTCGATCTTCTCGACTGCCGACTTGGAAGCGCCAGCAACCTCAAAGGTTACCTTAGCCTTCAGCTCGCCATCCGAAAGAATGCGAACACCGTCCTTGGCGCGACGAATCACACCAGCAGCCTTCAGCGCTTCGAGGTTCACAACAGCCTTGGCATCCAGCTTGCCGGCGTCGATAGCGGCCTGAACACGGCCGAGCGACACAACGTTGAAGCTCTTTGCGAAGATGTTGGTGAAGCCGCGCTTTGGTAGACGGCGGTAGATTGGCATCTGGCCGCCTTCGAAGCCATTGATCGCGACGCCCGAACGGGACTTCTGGCCCTTGACGCCGCGGCCAGCGGTTTTGCCGGTGCCCGAGCCGATACCACGGCCAACGCGCTTACGAGCCTTGACGGAACCTGGCTTATCACGCAGATCGTTGAGTTTCATGTCTCTATCCCCTGCGTTATCAGGCCTCGTCCACGATGCGGACGAGATGCTGAACCTTGGCGATCATGCCACGAACCGAAGGAGTATCCTCCAGCGTGCGGCGGCGGTGCATTTTGTTAAGTCCGAGACCGATCAGCGTTGCACGCTGCTCGGCTGGACGACGGATAGGGCTTCCGATCTGTTCGACCGTAACCGTCTTACCCTTCTTCTCAGCCATCACTCAAATCCTTTGTCTATGGCGTATCCGGTGGCCTGTTTCAGTATCGAATGCAACTTCTTGCAGAAACTGCCAGGCCCCGGACTAACACAAACTATCGGCTATTCTTCCGAACCGACCACATCATGGCGGCGAGCCTGAAGGGTCGAGTACTTGATGCCGCGCTGTGCCGCGATATCCTTCGGATGCATCTGATGCTTGAGGGCATCAAACGTCGCGCGAACCATGTTGTATGGGTTCGACGAACCGAGCGACTTGGCAACAACGTCCTGAACGCCGAGCGTTTCGAACACTGCACGCATCGGACCACCGGCGATGATACCCTTACCGGCAGGAGCTGCACGGAGCAGAACCTTGCCAGCGCCATGACGGCCTTCGACGTCATGATGCAGAGTACGACCCGAACGCAGCGGAACGAAGATCATGTCGCGCTTGGCAGCTTCGGTAGCCTTACGGATAGCTTCCGGCACTTCACGTGCCTTGCCATGACCGAAGCCTACGCGGCCCTTCTGATCGCCAACGACGACGAGAGCAGCAAAACCGAAGCGACGGCCGCCCTTGACGACCTTGGCTACGCGGTTGATGTGAACGAGCTTGTCAACGAACTCGCTGTCGCGCTCCTCGCGACCGCGGTCTTCGCGGTTACGTTCTCTCTGTGCCATATCCTGATTTCCTTTTTTCTTTTCCGGAAGCACAAACTTCTATTAGAAGCTGAGGCCGCTTTCGCGGGCAGCTTCGGCGAGAGCCTTCACGCGGCCGTGGAAAATGAAAGCTCCACGGTCGAACACTACGTTCTTGACGCCAGCCTTGGCGGCACGCTCAGCAACCAGCTTGCCAACAGCAGCTGCTGCTGCCTGGTCCGCACCGGTCTTGAGCTTGCCCTTGAGGTCGCCATCGAGGGTCGAAGCGGCCGCGAGCGTAACGCCGCGGACGTCGTCGATGATCTGGGCGTAGATGTTCTTGGAAGAACGGTGCACGCTGAGGCGTGGCTGGCCGTTGGCGACAGACTTGAGCTGACGGCGCACGCGAGCAGCGCGACGCTGCAAAGTTTCTTTTGGCGATGCCATGACGCGCTTCCCTTACTTCTTCTTGCCTTCTTTGCGAACGATCTTCTCGCCCGCATACTTGACGCCCTTGCCCTTGTAAGGCTCGGGGCCGCGATATTCGCGGATCTCAGCCGCGACCTGACCGACCTGCTGCTTGTCGATACCGTTGATGACGATTTCCGTCGGCTTCGGTACAGCAACAGTAATACCAGCAGGCACGTCATAAACCACTTCGTGGCTGAAGCCGAGCGAAAGCTGCAAGTTCTTGCCCTGCATGGCAGCGCGGTAACCAACGCCGCTGATTTCGAGCTTCTTTTCGAAGCCGTCCTTCACGCCAACAAAAATGTTGGAGATCATCGTGCGGGACATGCCCCACTTCGAACGAGCTTCCTTAGACTGATCACGCGGATCGACGCTGACAGCGCCGTCTTCCAGCTTAACCAGAACTTCATCGTGCACGACGAAGGAGAGTTCCCCCTTCGCGCCCTTGGCCTTGACGATCTGCCCATCAACACTGGCGGTCACGCCTGCCGGGACCGGCACGGGTTTTTTACCGATACGAGACATTTTTATACCTGTCTTTTATCTGTTCGCTGTCAACCGCATCAGAAGATGCGGCAGAGCAGCTCACCACCAACGTTTTGTTCACGGGCTTCATGATCCGCCATAACGCCCTTCGGCGTGGAGAGGATCGAGATGCCGAGGCCGTTCGCGACCTGCGGGATCGACTTGACCGACACGTAAACGCGACGACCAGGCTTCGATACGCGGCTAATCTCGCGGATAACCGGAACACCTTCATAATACTTCAGCTCGATTTCGATCTCGGCTTTGCCGTTCACGAATTCGCTCTGCGAGTAACCGCGGATGTAACCTTCAGACTGAAGAACATCGAGAACGCGAGCGCGCAGCTTCGAAGCCGGGGTCGTAACCTTGGTCTTCTTGCGGCCTACTGCGTTGCGGATACGGGTCAGCATATCGCCGAGAGGATCTGACACAGACATATGCTACTCCTTACCAGCTCGACTTGACGATGCCCGGGATCTGACCGAGCGAACCCAACTGACGGAGCGCAATACGCGACATCTTCAGTTTACGGTAATAACCACGCGGACGGCCCGATACTTCGCAACGATTGCGAATACGAACCTTCGATGAATTGCGCGGCAGTTCGGCAAGCCGGATAGTGGCGCGGAAGCGCTCCTCCAGCGGAAGGCCCTGATCCATTACGATCGCCTTCAGGCGTGCACGCTTTTCAGCATGACGCTTAACCAACTTTTCGCGGCGCTTGTTTTTTTCGACTGCGCTAGTCTTGGCCATGTTATCTATACCTCGCTACGCTTGCCGTTACTGCCGAAACGGGAAGTTGAATGCACGCAGAAGAGAGCGCGCTTCATCATCCGTCTTGGCGGTCGTGCAAACGATGATGTCCATGCCCCAGATCTGATCAACTTTATCGTAGTTGATTTCGGGGAACACGATGTGCTCCTTGATGCCCATGGCAAAGTTGCCACGTCCGTCAAAGCTCTTCGGGTTCAGGCCGCGGAAGTCGCGAACGCGAGGAAGAGCAATCGTAACCAGACGATCAAGGAATTCATACATGCGGTCCTGGCGAAGGGTAACCTTCGTGCCGATCGGCATGTCTTCACGCAACTTGAAGGTTGCGATCGAGTTACGGGCGCGCGTGATGACGGCCTTCTGGCCAGCAATCTGGCTGAGGTCTTCTGCGGCTACCGACGGCTTCTTCGAATCGCCGGTGGCTTCGCCAACGCCCATATTGAGGACAACCTTGGTGATGCGTGGAATCTGCATCTCGTTGTCGTATTTGAACTCTTCAAGCAGAGCCTTACGGATATTATCCTGATAAAGCTTCTTGAAGCGTGGAAGTGCCTTAGCTTCAGCCATCGATCAGCGCTCCAGAACGTTTTGCGACACGAACCTTCTTGCCGTCCTCAACGCGGAAACCGACGCGGGTCGGCTTGCCATCCTTGGGATCAACAATTGCCAGGTTGGACAGGTGGATCGGCGCTTCCTTGGAGATAATGCCGGCTTCCTGGGTCTGGGTCTGGCGCTGATGACGCTTCACAATATTAATGCCGCGTACGAGCGCCTGCTCGTCCTTAGGCATAACCTTAAGGACCTCGCCCTTACGGCCCTTGTCCTTACCGGACAGCACGACAACGCTGTCGCCTTTGCGAATCTTTTGCATCGTTGTGCTTCCTTACAGAACTTCCGGAGCCAGCGAGATGATCTTCATGTGGTTCTTTGCGCGAAGTTCGCGCGGAACCGGTCCGAAGATACGCGTGCCGATAGGCTCTTTCTTGTTATCGATGAGAACAGCTGCGTTGTTATCAAAACGAATTACGCTGCCGTCCGGACGACGGATGTCCTTGGCGGTGCGTACAACAACCGCCTTCATCACGTCACCCTTCTTGACGCGGCCGCGCGGAATAGCTTCCTTGATCGACACCACAATGATGTCGCCAACGGAAGCATAACGCCGCTTCGAGCCGCCCAGCACCTTGATGCACATGACACGACGTGCGCCGGAGTTATCCGCCACGTCGAGGTTTGTTTGCATCTGAATCATGACTGGCCGCCTTCTTTTCCTTCAGCTGGTTAAGGGCTCCTGCCCTACCTAAGCTGCGTGTTTGTAATTTAGCCCGCTGCTTCGTTCGTCAGAACGACCCAGCGTTTGTCCTTCGAGATCGGAGCCGATTCCTGAATGGAAACGGAATCACCAACCTTGAACTGGTTGTTTTCGTCATGCGCCTTGTACTTCTTCGACTGACGCACGGTCTTCTGGAGGAGCGGATGCGAATAGCGACGCTCAACCTTAACCACAACAGTCTTATCGTTTTTGTCGCTGACGACAACGCCCTGCAGAACGCGTTTAGGCATTATACTTGTTCCTTATGCCTTGCTTTCGGCCGCCTTCTGGCGGGCGATGGTCTTAATACGCGCAATGTCGCGGCGAACCTGCTTCACGCGCGCGGTTTTTTCGAGCTGGCCAGTAGCCTTCTGAAAGCGCAGATTAAACTGTTCTTTCTTCAGTGCGGCCAACTCGTCGTTCATCTGATCGGTGCTTTTCGCCCGAACGTCTGCGGCTTTCATAGTTGCCTCTCCTTATTCAGCAATGCGCTGGATAAAGCGCGTCTTGATCGGCAACTTTGCTGCGCCGAGTCTGAGGGCTTCGCGTGCCACATCTTCGGGTACGCCGTCAAGCTCAAACATTACGCGACCTGGTGCCACACGGCATGCCCAGTAGTCAACCGAACCCTTACCTTTACCCATACGGACTTCGGTAGGCTTCGAAGTAACCGGCAGGTCAGGGAAGATGCGGATCCACACGCGACCGGCACGTTTCATGTGACGGGTGATCGCGCGGCGAGCCGCTTCGATCTGACGTGCGGTGACGCGTTCCGGCTCGAGAGCCTTCAGACCGAAAGCACCGAAATTCAGATCCGTGCCGCCCTTCGAGTTGCCGTGGATACGGCCCTTGAACTGCTTGCGGAACTTGGTGCGCTTAGGCTGCATCATTGTTCTCTACTCCAAATTTCTCGCCCGCGGCCCGCTTTTTAAGCGTTTTCGCGGCGGCGGTTCGACGAGGAACCCTGATTGTCACCCTCGACCGCACGACGTTCGGAAGCCATCGGATCATGTTCAAGGATCTCGCCCTTGAAGACCCAGACCTTCACGCCGCAGATACCATAAGCGGTCTTCGCTTCTGCTGTGCCGTAGTCAATATCGGCGCGCAGAGTGTGAAGCGGAACGCGACCTTCACGGTACCATTCCATGCGAGCGATTTCCGCGCCACCCAGACGACCCGAGCAGTTGATACGGATACCTTCGGCTCCAAGACGCATTGCCGACTGAACGGCACGCTTCATGGCGCGACGGAATGCCACACGGCGTTCGAGCTGCTGAGCGATCGACTGAGCGATCAGCGTAGCATCGATTTCCGGCTTGCGAACTTCAACGATGTTGAGCGAAGTATCGGCATTGGTCATCTCGGAAAGCTTCTTGCGGAGCTTTTCGATGTCTGCACCCTTCTTGCCGATGATGATGCCCGGACGAGCCGAGTGAATCGTCACGCGGCACTTCTTGTGCGGACGCTCAATTACGATCTTCGAAATCGCAGCCTGCTTGAGTTCTTCAGTGAGGAACTCACGGATCTTGACATCTTCATGCAGCAGCTTGCCGTATTCACCGGTATTTGCGTACCAACGCGAATCCCAGGTGCGGTTGATGCCGAGACGAAGACCGATCGGATTAATCTTCTGACCCATTATGCGGCCTCCCCTTTTTCCGCGACTTCGCGGACAACAATGGTGAGATGCGAAAACGGCTTCTCGATACGGCTTGCCTTACCACGTCCGCGGACATGGAAGCGCTTCATGACGATCGACTTACCGACATAGGCTTCGGCGACGATCAGAGCATCGACGTCGAGGTCGTGATTGTTTTCAGCGTTTGCAATCGCCGACTCAAGCGTCTTCTTAACCGTATCGGCGATCCGCTTGCGCGAGAACGTCAGATCGGCAAGTGCCGCATTCACTTTCTTGCCGCGAATCAAGCTCGCGACAAGGTTAAGCTTCTGCGGGCTGACGCGGAGCGTACGGGCGACGGCTTTCGCCTCGTTATCCTTAAGCTGGCGGGGAGCCTTGGCCTTGCCCATCGTTACTTCCTCTTTGCCTTCTTGTCCGCGCCGTGACCGTAGTAGGTACGCGTAGGCGCGAATTCACCGAACTTGTGTCCGACCATTTCTTCCGAAATCGACACCGGCACATGCTTGTTGCCGTTGTAGACGCCGAAAGTCAGACCGACAAACTGCGGCAGGATGGTGGAGCGGCGGCTCCACATCTTGATAACTTCGTTACGACCGCCTTCGCGTACCTTCTCAGCCTTGTTGAGAAGATAGCCGTCGACAAACGGACCTTTCCAAACTGAACGAGCCACTTTAGACTACCTCTCTTACTTCTTGCGCTGATGGCGCGAACGCATGATGAACTTGTCGGTCGCCTTGTTCGAGCGCGTCTTCTTGCCCTTCGTAGGCTTGCCCCACGGAGTGACAGGGTGACGACCACCCGAGGTACGACCTTCACCACCACCATGCGGGTGATCGACCGGGTTCATTGCAACACCGCGAACGTGCGGACGCTTGCCACGCCATACCGAACGACCGGCCTTGCCGTCGTTGATATTGCCGTGATCCGGGTTCGACACTGCACCAACCGAAGCGAAGCAGGCGCCGGAAACCAGACGCTGTTCACCAGAGTTGAGGCGCAGGATCGCCATGCCCTGGTCGCGACCGACGAGCTGGGCGTAGGTGCCAGCCGAACGTGCGATCTGACCGCCCTTACCAGGCTTCAGTTCGACGTTGTGGACGATCGTGCCAACAGGCATCGAAGCGAGCGCCATTGCATTGCCCGGCTTCACGTCAACAGAGTTACCAGCAACAACCTTGTCGCCAACAGCAAGACGCTGCGGAGCCAGGATGTATGCGAGTTCGCCGTCTTCGTAACGGATCAGCGCGATGAACGCGGTGCGGTTCGGATCGTATTCCAGGCGTTCGACGGTGCCGACGACGTCAAGCTTGCGACGCTTGAAGTCGATGAAGCGGTACGAACGCTTGTGACCACCGCCCTGAAAGCGAACAGTGATACGACCAGTGTTGTTACGGCCACCCTTCTTGGACAGACCTTCGGTCAGGGACTTGACCGGCTTGCCCTTGTAGAGTTCCGAGCGATCCACGATGACCAGCTGACGCTGGCTCGGCGTGGTCGGATTAAAATGCTTGAGTGCCATTGTCTCTTACTCCAAGGCCTCTCAGAGACCGGTCGAAACGTCGATGCTCTGGCCTTCGGCCAAAGTAACGATCGCTTTCTTGACGTCGCTCTGGCGCCCGATAATGCCGCGGAACCGCTTGACCTTACCCTTGCGCACTGCAGTGTTGACTGCGGTAACCTTGACGCCGAACAGCGCTTCGACTGCAGCCTTGATTTCCGGCTTCGTTGCCTTGCGGGCTACGTTGAAGACGACCTGGTTGTGTTCAGAAACCAGAGTAGACTTCTCGGTGATAACCGGGCTGACGATCACGTCGTAATGGCGAAGATCAGTCATTTGAAACGCTCCTCGAGGGCTTCGACAGCCGCCTTGGAAAGCACGAGCTTGCCACGGCGAAGAATGTCGTAAACATTGATGCCCTGCACTGGCAGAACGTCGATGTTCGGGATGTTCGAAGCCGCACGCTGGAAGTTCACGTCGATCTCTGCACCACCGATGAGGAGTGCATTTTCCAGACCGAGCTTGGCGAACTGAGAAACAAGCTGCTTCGTCTTGGCTTCGGAAGCCGCCAGATCATCGATGATGATCAGGTCGGACGCCTTCGCCTTGGCGGAAAGAGCATGACGCAGGCCAAGAGCGCGAACCTTCTTCGGCAGGTCGTGTTCATGGCTACGGACAACTGGTCCGTGTGCCTGACCACCACCGCGGAACTGCGGAGCGCGAGCCGAATGGTGACGAGCGCGACCCGTACCCTTCTGCTTGTACATCTTCGCGCCGGTGCGGCTTACGTCGCCACGGCCCTGAGCCTGATGGGAGCCCTGCTGGCGGCGAGCCAGCTGCCAGCGCACGACGCGCTGAAGAATGTCGTCACGCGGGTCGAGGCCGAAGATATCTTCGTTCAGCTTGACCTTGCCGGCATCCTTGCCTTCAAGAGTTGTAATCGTGAGATCCATTATTCGGCTCCCTCAGTCGCGGCGACTTCAGCCTTGGCGGCACCTGCACGCAGAGCGGCCGGCCTCGGCGCGCTTTCTGGCAGCGAGACCTTGACTGCGTCGCGGACGATGATCCAGGCGCCCTTGGAGCCCGGAACCGCGCCGCGGACCAGAATGAGGCCACGATCAGTGTCCGTCGAGACAACTTCAATATTCTGCGTGGTCACGCGGGTCTGGCCCATATGACCAGCCATCTTCTTGCCCTTGAACACCTTACCCGGGTCCTGACGCTGACCGGTCGAGCCGTGAGCGCGGTGGGTAATGGAGTTACCGTGGGAGGCACGATGACCAGCAAAATTGTGACGCTTCATAACACCGGCAAAACCTTTACCGATCGAAGTACCCGTCACGTCGACCTTCTGGCCGGCGACGAAGTGTTCGGCGGTGATTTCCGCGCCGACTTCGAGGAGGTTGTCCGGAGAAACGCGGAATTCCGCAAGCTTCGCCTTGGGCTCGACCTCGGCCTTCGCGAAATGACCGCGCATAGCCTTAGACGTGTTCTTTACTTTGGCGATACCAACGCCAAGCTGAACAGCCGTGTAACCATTCTTTTCAACTGTACGCTGAGCTACCACGTGGCAATTCTCCATGCGGAGAACCGTCACCGGCACATGCTCGCCGGCGTCGTTATAGACGCGGGTCATGCCCAGCTTCTGTGCAATAACACCTGAACGCATCGGGTTCGTTCCTTCCGTCCTCAAGCCGATTAAAGCTTGATCTCGACATCGACACCTGCGGACAGATCGAGCTTCATCAGCGCGTCAACAGTCTGCGGGGTCGGGTCAACGATATCGAGAAGACGCTTGTGCGTGCGCATCTCGAACTGCTCGCGGCTCTTCTTGTCGATGTGCGGCGACCGGTTAACTGTGAACTTCTCGATCCGCGTAGGAAGCGGGATCGGTCCGCGCACATTTGCACCGGTACGCTTGGCAGTCGACACGATTTCCCGCGTCGAAGCGTCAAGGATCCGATGATCAAACGCCTTAAGGCGAATGCGGATGTTTTGACCGTTCATTTCATCTGTTCCTTGTTACGCGGAGCGTCTCCGGAGAGACGCTCCTGCACAAACCTTAATTACTCGATGATCGAAGCGACGATGCCTGCACCGACGGTGCGGCCACCTTCACGGATAGCGAAGCGGAGCTTCTCTTCCATGGCGATCGGGACGATCAGCGTAACGTCAACGGTGACGTTGTCGCCTGGCATAACCATTTCCGTGCCTTCCGGCAGGGTCACAACACCGGTCACGTCAGTCGTACGGAAGTAGAACTGCGGGCGGTAGTTGGTGAAGAACGGCGTATGACGGCCACCTTCGTCCTTGGTCAGAATGTATGCTTCTGCCTTGAACTTGGTGTGCGGCTTAACCGAACCTGGCTTGCAGAGAACCTGACCGCGCTCAACGTCGTCACGGCCAACGCCGCGAACCAGTGCGCCGATGTTGTCGCCAGCCTGGCCCTGATCGAGCAGCTTGCGGAACATTTCAACGCCGGTAACCGTCGTCTTGCCGGTTGCCTTGATGCCGACGATTTCAACTTCTTCGCCAACCTTGACGATACCGCGCTCAACGCGACCCGTCACAACCGTACCGCGACCCGAGATCGAGAACACGTCTTCGATTGGCATCAGGAACGGCTGGTCGATCGGACGTTCCGGGGTCGGAATGTAGCTGTCGACTGCGTCCATCAGGTTGCGAATGGCGTCTTCGCCGAGTTCCTTCGAGGAATCTTCGAGAGCTGCCAGAGCCGAACCCTTGACGATCGGAACTTCGTCGCCCGGGAAGTC
>JACGXE010000008.1 GCA_014138095.1 Ochrobactrum sp. RH2CCR150 | reverse complement strand
GATGCCCGCTTCAGTTATCGTGGTGAGGATGTGGTGCAGACCCTGGAACGGATATGTCGTCAGGTCGGTTATCCTGCGGTTATTCGTGTGGATAATGGCAGCGAATTTATCTCTCGTGACCTGGATTTATGGGCTTACCATAAGGGGGTGGTGCTCGACTTCTCCCGGCCCGGCAAGCCGACCGATAACAGCTACATCGAGAGCTTCAATGGCAAGTTCAGAGCCGAGTGCCTGAACGCCCATTGGTTCATGAGCCTTGACGACGCCCGCATTAAGATGGAGGATTGGCGTAGAGACTATAACGAATTCCGGCCACATAGCGCCATTGGCAATAAGGTGCCGATTTCGCTTATGAATGGCTCAGCGGCATCCCCGCCGCTTTGAGCCATAAACCCGGAAAATTCCAGCTCTCCGTGGTCCAAATTCGGGGTGCACCTCAGGGCATGATGCTGCTTTGGAAAAATGGCTGGCCCCAAATGCTAAGGTTTAGCCACATCGCGCAAGAGCCGAGCGAGGGTTTTGGGATGAACGCCGTAGCTGGCCGCAATTTCTGCGAAGGGACGCTGTTCCAGCTCAATTGCGCGACGAGCAGAGTTGATCTGCTCCGGCGACATAGAGGGGCGCCGACCTATCCGAGAACCACGACTCCTCGCCGCTTCCATACCTGCTTTGGTGCGCTCGCTGATAATTGCTCTCTCGAATTCTGCCATTGCGCCCATCATGTGAAAGACCAGTCGCCCTCCTGACGACGAGGTGTCTATGCTCTCTGTAAGCGACCGGAACTCGCAGCCTCGATTGGAAAGCCCATTGACGGTCTGGATCAGATCGACCAGCGAACGTCCAAGACGGTCGAGCCGCCAGACTACGAGCATGTCACCGCTTTTCAGATGCCGCAGAGCTTTTCTCAGACCCGGTCGTTGAAAGTCGGCGCCAGACAAACCTTGGTCGGTAAGGACTTCTGTGCATCCTGCAGACTTCAATGCTGCAATCTGAAGATCGAGGTTTTGTTCAACCGTCGAAACCCGTGCGTAACCGACCAGTCTCATTGCACATTTCTCTTACTACGATATCACCTAAGTAATTGACATAAAGGAACCTTTTCGCTCTGTCGGGCTTAAAATGGGACAGAACCGGAAGCCTTTGAAAACCCAATACGCGACCAGTTCAGTTCCTGCTCGGATCGTCTATCGGACAAAGGTTCCCTTTCGTTCCCTCGGGTCATCTGATCGAAGGGGGAATTATGGGCTTCTGGGGAGTAATCTTCGCATCTGGCGTGGTATTCGGCGGAGGCTGTGCGATCATCGCAGCCAATAAGAAACGCGACCCGCTGGGCTGGTTCGCGCTGGGGTTTCTGTTCAGCCTCGTGGCATTGATCGTTATCGCCGCGCTATCACCAGCACAGAAGTCCGCTGGAGCAGCCAGCGCTCGCGCTCGACAGCGTCTGACCGGAACCGACTTCGTCGCCAATCCGAAAGACCCGGAGCGGCCTTGGCTTGGTTGATACAATGAGTGCCAAGAGAAGGTGAACCAGCGCACCGGGACGAGATTCGCTGGAGACCAACAGATTCTCCTTAGACGCTCGCGATGCTATTGAAGGCGCCGAACCGGGATGGAGAGGGACTTTCAATCAAGCAAGTCCCAAAGAAACACCGAACCGGAGCCTCTACTTCTTTATTGTTTGGTCTCGCGTAACTGCCTCCCGGAGACTTTATTCAAGGATTTATGTAACTCCTCCCCTAAGTTATTACATACTCTCTCTATAATTATTAACATTAAATAGGAAAAGCGTTACAGAATTCATGCCTGCGGCTCGATTCACGCGGCAGCGGACATCTTTAATGATTCCTCTTTACGCTTCCGGCAGTTTGCCGTCCTCCGGCGTTGACCCTCCAGTTGCTGCCTCCTCTTTTCCGCACGCTCGGCGCATTCTGCTGGGTGACGCCTGAGCAATTCAACCCCGGCAACATCAGAGAAATGATCGCACTTTTCCGCGAACGGGCATGACGCACAGTTTGAGGTGTTTGCCCCCTTCTTCGCCACAGGCATTCCAAAACATGCCGGTGCGAACGCGATCAAGGGAAGCTTCTCGACAGGCTCCGGCACGATCAAGCTGTTGCGGACGTCTTCCTTCATATCCTGAATGATCCGGCGGCGCCGATCTTTCGGAGCGAGGCGAAGACCAATTAACAACGGTAAATGGCGAGTGCGGACCGTTGGTCCTTCTAGCCGCTGTTGCCATCCTCGTTCAGATTTCTCAATGTGGCCGATCAGATACGCGCGAAACTCATCTTGCACTGGAAAGCCGCGATAGTTCTCTGTGCGATACTGAGGCAAGCCAGAAAAGCGCTGGGCAAAAAGCGGCATACGTTCTTTCATGAATTTCTCGAATTCGATCGGCCACGCCACACTTGAGTTTTTGCTGCCAAAAAGCTGCACCGGGTTCGGAATGTGTTTCCATATACGACGGCTCGCGAATTCAAAGCCGAATTCAATTAGTAGTTCATACGGTAGGCCGAGTTCGTCAGCGCGTTGACGTGCTTTCCAAAGCTGAGTGAGAGATCCGCTGGGCTTTTGGAAAATGCCGGGCGTTAGGCCGTGGCATCGCTCGGCTTCTTCACGGTCCTTGTGACGGCGGACATACGACTTGAAGCCCTCTCGATAGAGCGTGGCGAAATACCGGGTTGCGGCCAGCGGCGTCATGAAGCGATATCCATACCATTTCTTATGCGCAACTTGCCGCTCATGTGCGAGCACTTTAGGCTGCAACAGTCGCATGGCTTCAACGGTGTCATCAAGGCGGCGCTGGGTAGAAGGGCTATAGGGGATCATGTTCTGCTCCTCGGTCGCTTGACCATCAACTCAGTTGGGTTTCGAGGAAGCGGGTTCCTCCCCTCAGCGTATAGCTAGGACGTCATGGAACCGCAGCAGGTCGCGAGCGATGCATTCCCTCTAACTCGAGGATTCGCACCGGCTGGCTTTGTCGCACATTCTGCTCGACGGACTGGAAACTTACTGGCGCTCGCCAGCTAGCTTCCCTATCGATTTTGGCATGGGAGGTTCCAACAGCCGGATCGCTGCCGACGCGGAAAGCATCCCCATCGCAGAGCTTGCGTTTTTCTAGGACTTCGCTCTCACAGCTGTGCGGTTGTCCGCTCAACTGGTGATAGCTGGCATGACAGGACAGGAGGCTCCAGACCGCCGGACGGCTGCGAACAAAAGGACGGCGCGTTCCGAAACATCGTCCGGTGTTGGCGAACGATCACCAGAACAACCAATTTTCTCAGTTCGACGATGACGCCGCGGTCCAATTATCTCATGCCGTCGTGCTGAGAATTGTTATGCGGTGGTCATGTGCCGAGGACGTTGCGGAAATGTTTTCGGCGTTGGTCCGCAAGGGGTCCGTCTTGCTCGGTGGGTGCGTCCGCTTCCGGTGGACACGCAGTATCGGGTGGTAACGTAGATCAATCTACCTGAATGGGATTGCAAGCGTAAAGATACAACCCATGCGGGTTTCGGAAAGTTGACAGTTCGGCTGAAAAAGCTGAAATCCCTGATTTTTGTCAAGTTAACGTAAAGTTAGCGCAAGTTTCGTCAGGTTTCCGCAACGATTGCGGTCTTGAATCTTGTCAAAATACAACCAAAGATATGTATCTTCGGCGTTGTCCAGCGTCGGAACTTGACACAATCAGCGTCCCGCAAGGCAAAATGTAAAGTTTGCGCAAGTCGGTGACACCGAAGAGGCATCACCCCAAGCGCGAAACGAGGCTTTCGGCGTTCAGATGTGTGTAGCGTTTCAGCATGGATAACTCCTTATGCCCGCTAATCGTGCTGACCTCGATGATGTTCAGACCAAGCTCAAAGAAGCGACTGACGGCTTCGTGGCGAAGGTCGTGGAATTTTAGGTCGCGGACATTGGCGCGCTTCAGAACACGGCGCCATGTCTGCTCGAAGGCGGACGTGGTCATCGCAAAAGGCGTAGATTGATCTATGTTCCCATTCTGCTTCAGCATCATAAGCGCTTCATATGCTCGCTGAGACAGGGGAACCTCGCGGCTGGTGCCGTTTTTGGTCAGCGCCAAGGAAATCACGCGCCGGTTATGTGAGATGTCCGTCCATTTCAAGCCAAGAATCTCGCCACGGCGCATCCCGGTCTCGATTGCCAGAACGACCAGCGTTCGGAAGCATTCCACTTTGCCATCGCCACAGGCGTCGAGAATGCGTTGTTCCTCTGAAGCAGTCAGGCGACGAGACCGGCTATTGTTAATCGTCGGGCGGCGCACCATCTTCACGACATTCTGGGCGAGGGGATAACCCCAGTCGCGCATGGCGACGTCAAGAACGTGGCTCAGGATCGCAAGCTCTCGAACAGCCGTCGCAGGCTTGACGGTTTTCAGGCGTTCGTCGCGGAACGATGCAATATCTTGCTGCGACAAGCCGACCAGCGTCCGGTAAGCGAGATCATGACGCTGAAGCACGTCAAGGCGCTGTATCTCTTGAGCGGATCCACGTTTCGACGGCGATACCTCATCGGCATATCGCTTTAACAAAGACCCGAGCGTCGTGCTTTCGAGAATGCGCGTGTCTGGCGCAGCGCCGAACTTGTCGACCTGGCTCTCCAGATCACGCGCCCACTTCTCTGCTTCTGTTTTGCTATCGAATGATTTGCAGCGCGGTTTCATACCGCGTCTGCGCACCTGCGCTTGCCAGCGGCCTCTGAGCTTGCGGATCGTTGCCATGTGATCTCCAATAGATATTGAAGATCACGCGTAGGACGCCCCGGATGGGGAGCCAAGGATTGTCCCGGTGAAGGAGTTAATTTTAGTGATTACTTAAGTAATTCCAATAATTTATCATCTTTTTCGTGAACAATGTTAGCGAATTCAGACTCTCTGTAATATCCTAATCCAAAAACCACCTTTAAAGCGCTCAGCTGGTCTTCACAGAAGCGCTTTTTATCATCTTTCGCCGTTCCTAATTCTTTAGTCAGATTATAGTATATATCCCTAATTCTCGTGAATTTCTCTAGGGGTGACCCAGATATAAGAGGTAGTATATCGCTTCCTATCGTTTTCAATCTCTTATTATTTTTATTAATTTGCGATTCGGTGACATGTATTTCTAATAGTAAACAATGTCCTGATTCTCTCAATTTAGAAGTGAGATTCTCTGGGTATTTGTAGCTTAATCTGCTGAAATTTAGTCCATTTATAAGTTTATATACTTCTTCATCATTTATAGAGGCAGGTTTCCACGTATGAGAGAAGTAGTTTCTAATCTTTCTTAAGCGTTCCAAGTCAGAAAACTGGTTTTTATTTATTAAACCAAGCCCAAAGGCGGCCTTAATTCGAGCAGAAAATGTTCCAAGAGGTGCATTGAAACCATCAATTAATCTGCTTGTAGCATCAGATTGAACCAAAAAAGACTTTAGCAGAGTTCCAAGTGAATCTTCGGCGAATGCTGCTAGAGCGATTGCAAGGCCTCGATCATCAAGGCCACTCATCAAATTTTGAAGGTGGTTGAGATCTCCAAAGACCGAATCGTCCTCTGGATTCGACTGAGCTGGTGTGTCTGAGTTTGAATACAGGTATTCGGTCATGGCGTTCTCATTTTGAAAGCAGTTTTGACTTCAAATATGTAAAGAACAAACGTCGGCTTGGCGAGCAACGTTAGCTGATCGGATAAATTGAAATGCCCATTATCGCGCCTCAAGCGTGATCCCCGATGGAGATCACGCTTAGGATGCCCAGCGTTGGAGCCAAGGACCATTCCAGCATGGCTGTTTGTCTCGGCTTAAAGCGCGGCCAGAATACAATGTATCCTTGTCAGCTTGGCGCGCCTGTTGTTACATAGCTCAGGTATTGGGGTGGGGTTATGCGTAAGTCGTTCTGTTACGCCTTTGCGGGCATTGTTTGGTTGTTTTCGGCCATGACGAGCACAACAGTCTCGGCCGCCGAAAAGACATTTGGGCCGTTTTCTATTGATGACGCCAAGCCAGACGTCATTGCGATGAATGGTCTTGTTGAACAGGGCACGGCTTTAGATTTTCGTAGAGCCCTTCGTGCAGCACCACAAGCGAAGTTAATCACATTAAATAGCGGTGGTGGCAATGTTCAAGCCGGGCTGTTGATTGCTGACGATATAAATCAACGGGGTTTGACGACTTATATCCCAAAAACAAGCAAATGCTATTCCGCATGTTCCTATATTTTCTTGGCTGGCAAGGAACGAAAGGTAGACGGTGCGCTCGGTGTGCATCAGATATCCTCCGATTCACCAGACCTCGTGGGCGCTCAATTGGCGATCTCCGACATAATTGAAGTGCTAAGCAGGTTTGACACTCCGCCGGAAGTTATGCAGGTCATGTTCAAGACGCGCCCTGACGACATGCATGTATTCAGTCACGAAGAAATTGAACGATACAAGCTCAATCGGTCTGGTGAGGAACAAGCAGTAGTTAATACACCGGTGGCAAGTGCTGTTCCCACTGAAAAAAATGAGAATGTAAAGGAAACTGAGAAAACTGTAGCTGGTGTTTCAACCGCTGCTCCGGTTTCGCAGCCCACCGTTGAAACCGAATCTGTAGCGAAGCTCTCACCGTTGGAAGAATTCACCAAGCGGCCGAACAGAATCGCTCTGTATACGGGGCTGGATCTCTTCGGGGAGGATATATCGACCATTCGCGTGGATGATGCTGCGGCGTGTGCCAAAAGCTGTCTCGCAATGAATGGGCAGTGTAAGGCATTTACGTTCAATACCAATCCGAGGATCAAAAAAGGACCAAATTGTTTCTTGAAAGCAAGCGAGGGGCGAGCCGATGGAAACAGCGTAGCGTTCTCAGGCCGCTTCCTTAGCGGAGCCGATTCTGATCCTGCCCCATTTTCTCTTGGCATGATTGATCCGGCCAAGGCGCTTTTCGATGATATCGATCTGCCCGGTGGGGATTTATCGCGTCGGCCTCACGCGGCAGCAAAAACCCCTCTCGCGTGTCGCCTTGCCTGTATCGATAACAGTCAGTGCGTAGCTTTCACTTACATTAAGCCGAAAAAGGAATGTTGGCTAAAAGGAGCTGTGGGGTCACCGACCTTCGGGAAGGGGCTGGTCACGGGTGTCAAACGATACGAGACGTTCGCGCCTGCCAAAGTCATCACTTTGAACTGAGATGTAACGATGCGTTTTTCTGAAGAAGTTTGCGAGAAGCTTGGCAATTATGTCTATCGACTAATCGATCCGCGCAACGGCGAGACGTTTTATGTCGGAAAAGGAAAAGGTAACCGTGTGTTTGACCATGCTGCAGGCGTTGCCGCTGGCGACGGCGACGGTGATCAAATCCTTGGCGCAAAGCTGGATCGTATTCGGGCAATCAAGAATGCCGGTCTTTCGGTCACCCACGTCATTCACAGGCACGAAATTCCGGACGAAGCGATATTCGAAGTAGAAGCGGCTCTGATCGATGCTTATCCCGGATTAACCAACATTCAAGGTGGTCATGCAAGCACTGATCGTGGTCCGATGAACCACATCGAATTAATCGACAAATACAGTCTTCCTGAGTTCCCGATTGAACCTACAGAAAGCTTGGTCCTTATTTGCATCAACAAGCTTGAGGAGCGTTTCAATCGAAAAGCGATGTATGATCTCACCCGATACTGCTGGCGCATCAATAAGAATCGGGCGGAGAATGCCACTTACGTAGTTGCAGTCGTCCGAGGTGTGGCCGTTGGAGTGTTCTCGCCTGAGATTTGGCTACCCGCGACGCTTGAAAATTTCTCAGATGTGCCACACGCCTCAGACGCTGAGGGGCATCGATTTGGATTTATTGGCAAAGAAGCACCGGAAAGTGTTTGGGAACTGTATGTAGGAAACCGGGGGAAGCAGATTACGAATCCAGAATTGAAGCATGTTCAAAACCCGGTGCGGTTTTGGAAGTGCTGAGCTGGAGATGCGGTCGACAGATTTATTAGGAGTTATTCTACATGCGCGCAATCCCCGAACATCCGAGTAAGCTAGCACGAATTGGATCCTGCTTGGCTGTCATGGGGTCACTTATCTGGGTGCAATGGCCGATTGACTTTCATAATCTGAATATCGCGGGCGTAATCCTCTTGATCGGATCACTCGTTACGTGGTTGGGCATCGAGCTTGCGGATTTCGCTAATGACACCGGCATGAAAAACAATTTGTTGGTGGATGATGTCAGAAAACTCAACTCACTTCTAAAAATTGTGGACAGGCGACAATTCTATATATTGAGAGAGCATGCAATTGAAACGTATATGAACGATGACGCCTATAACGGACTTCGGGACATTATTTACTTTCGGCAAGACGACATATTCCCTTTTCATAACGAGAAAATACAGCGGCTCTACGTGAAGTTTTGTGAAGATTCTGACACCTTTCTTGACGATCTCTATTCTCTTTACACCGCAGATGGTCGAGGGCGAATGACTTGGCGAACCGCAGATGAGCGTTGGGTGCCAGATGATGTTTACAAGGAAGTCATGGGGAAGATCGCGTTGCTTAACCAAATGACATCTAACTTAGCAAAATCTTGGGAAGAATTCATCGTCCTTGCAAAGCGGGAATTAAAAGGCGCGTCAGTCGGAATTGATCCTTATGGCTTATGATATTTTTTCGATGGGCAGCATGATCATGCTGGGGAATCGTGCCAAGGCGGCGTCTCGTTATAAAACAAATGGCCTCTGGAAAGCTTTCCTGCGTGCCGCAAGCGCGGCCTTGTTCATATCGTGACAGTAAGCGGGATATTTGAAAGCGCACAAAAACTATAGAAATCCATCTAAGTATTTGATTTAATTAAACAAATGGCGGAGAGGGTGGGATTCGAACCCACGGTGGAGTTACCCCCACGCCGCATTTCGAGTGCGGTACTTTCGACCACTCAGCCACCTCTCCGCATTGTGCAATCCGGTAAAACGATCTATATAACCGCACCGTCAAACAGCATCAAAAGCGAATGCTAAGTGTGTAGCGGCTCAATAGCGGGCTGATTGCAATTAGACAAGACCTAATTTGCAATCTCTCGTGAAAATTCTTGACTTTTCCCACGTTCCGAACCTATAAGCACCAGACCTTAGGCGTGGGGCAGTCCGCGCCTATTGTTTTGATTGAGGATTTCCGAGTTTCCGGGCCGCGATCAAGGGGTGCAAGCCCTTCACTTAACCGACTGATAAAAAGACGGCCCATCACTTCGGCGCTAATGTCGTGGAAATGAGAGCCGGACCGAACAACCGAAAGGACAACAAATGTTCGCAGTCATCAAGACCGGTGGCAAGCAGTATCGCGTTGCCGCAAATGACCTGATCAAGGTCGAAAAAGTTGCTGGCGAAGCCGGTGACATCGTAGAATTCGCAGAAGTTCTGATGGTCGGCACGACCATTGGCGCACCAGTCGTCGCAGGCGCTCTTGTGACCGCCGAAGTCGTCGAACAGGGCCGTGCTCGCAAGGTCATCGCCTTCAAGAAGCGTCGTCGTCAGAATTCGAAGCGCACCCGTGGTCATCGTCAGGAACTGACGACCATCCGCATCTCGGAGATCCTCACCGACGGCGCAAAGCCTTCGAAGAAGGCCGCTGAGAAGAAGGCTCCGAAGGCAGAAGCCGCTGAAGGCGAAGCCGCAAAGCCGAAGAAGGCAGCGCCTAAGAAGGCTGCAGCCAAGGCCGAGTCGGCTGAGTAAGTAGAGAGATTAAAGGAGAACACCAATGGCACACAAAAAAGCTGGCGGTTCCTCGCGTAACGGTCGCGATTCAGAATCCAAACGCCTTGGCGTGAAGAAGTTTGGCGGCGAAGCTGTGCTCGCTGGCAACATCATCGTGCGTCAACGCGGCACGAAGTGGCATCCGGGCGCCAATGTTGGCCTCGGCAAGGACCACACTATTTTTGCAACCACGAACGGTTCCGTATCTTTCCGTACGAAAGCCAACGGCCGCACGTACGTATCGGTAGACCCGATCGCGGAAGCAGCAGAGTAAGCCGGGCCTCTTAAAACCACCGGCGTCCCATCGGACCCGGTGTATATGGCAGCCTAGCCAAAAGATCGAAGGGAAGATGGGGCCACCATCTTCCCTTTTTGCATCTGGAGGACAGACAAATGGTTGTCGACGTTTTAGAAGAAGATAGTTACGCAGAAAGCTGTACGAGCCGGAGAGAGCGTTTCGCCGATTTCTCCCCCGGTCTGGCAGCTGATCTGGAGCCCGAGTTGGCTCCTGAGTTAGCCCCTGAGCTAGATTGCCCCGTCTTGGTCACCGAAAGGCTGGTTCTGCGCCCGCCGCATGTCGAAGACGTAGATGCCATTTCCTATCTTGCCAACAATCTTCGCGTCTCAGGCATGCTCACTCGCATGCCGCATCCATACACGCGTGAGAATGCCGTCGACTTTGTCGAGCGCGTGCGAAAAGGCGAGATGGGCAATTGCATCTACGCCATTACGCAAGCCGAGACCGGCATCTTTATGGGCTGTTGCGGCATTCATGCGAATAAACATGGCGACGGTCTGGAGATCGGCTACTGGCTGGGCGAGCCCTATTGGGGGGATGGCTTTGCCACCGAAGCCGCCCATTCGTTGATCGATCTGGTGTTTCGGGCGACGGCGATCGACCGCCTGCATATTTCCTGCCGGGCGACCAACAATGGATCGCGTCGTGTGATCCACAAGTGCGGTTTCCAGTTCAGCAATATGGGCATGTCGGATACGCTTGCTGCCGGAAACGTGCCCGTTGAACGCTATGTTCTCGACCGGCGCACCTGGATCGGCCTGAGAAGTTGGCAGTCATAAGAACACAAGGCCCTGCGTGTTTCGCAGGGCCGCCATGAACACGTCCCGAAAAGCATGAAGTGGTTTTCGGCAGATGGTCGAGAAAATAATAAAGAGAATGGGGAATGCAATGAACGACGCTTATGTGAGTGCACCCGAAAAGATTGTGGTGCGCGCCCTCGACAAGGGCGACCTGCATCGCTATCGCGCTATCAGATTGAGTGCGCTGAGCCGCGCGCCGATGTCCTTCGGATCGAGCTTCGAGGAAGAAAATGCCTATTCCGACAGCGTGTTTGCGCGTCGTCTGGAGCAGGTGGATGGCAACATTATCTTTGGCGCATTCGACGGTGAAAATCTGCTGGGTACGGCAGGTATGTTTCGCCACGACCGCAAATCCGAGCGCCATCGCGGAACGCTTTGGGGCGTGTTTGTAGCGCCGGAAGCGCGCGGGCTGGAACTGGGCAAGGCTCTGGTTCAAAAAGTGATCGAACATTCCGCGGCACAGGTTGTGCTTCTCGATGCCAAGGTGGTGGCGACGAACGAACCGGCAAAGCGGATCTATCATGCGCTCGGCTTCAAGACCTACGGGCTTGAGCCGAAGTCGCTTTTTGTGCAAGGGCAGTATCTGGATCAGGAACTGCTCTATATCGACTTCAGCGAACCTGTCTGGAAAGACAAGTTCTGATGAAATCCAACCACTGCAACTGTTTGCAGGAAACGGGTTTTGCTGTAATTGCAATTTGGCTCGCGCAAGATGATGCGCGGGCCCGGGTTTAAGGCGCGATTGCGCCGCAAGAGGTAAGGTTCAATGAAATTTCTCGATCAGGCCAAGATCTATATCCGCTCCGGCGACGGCGGGGCAGGGGCCGTATCGTTTCGCCGCGAGAAGTTTCTTGAATTTGGCGGTCCTGATGGCGGCGACGGCGGACGTGGCGGCAATGTCTGGGTTGAAGCGGTCGACGGCCTCAACACGCTGATCGACTATCGCTATCAGCAGCATTTCCGGGCCAAGACCGGCATGCATGGCATGGGCCGCAACATGACCGGCGGCAAGGGTGACGATGTCATTCTCAAGGTGCCGGTTGGAACGCAGGTTTTCGAAGAAGATGATGAAACGCTGATCTGTGACATCACCGAAGTCGGCCAGCGTTATCGTCTGGCCAAGGGCGGCAATGGCGGTTTTGGAAATCTGCATTTCACGACTTCGACCAATCGCGCGCCGCGCCGCGCCAATCCCGGACAGGAAGGCATCGAGCGTACCATCTGGCTGCGCCTGAAGCTGATCGCCGATGCCGGTCTGGTCGGTCTGCCCAATGCAGGCAAGTCCACGTTCCTGGCCAGTGTGACAGCAGCCAAGCCGAAGATTGCCGATTATCCGTTTACCACGCTGCACCCTAATCTCGGTGTTGCGCGTGTGGATGCGCGTGAATTCGTGATCGCGGATATTCCCGGCCTGATCGAAGGCGCCAGCGAAGGCGTTGGCCTTGGCGACCGTTTCCTCGGTCATGTCGAGCGCACGCGAGTTTTGCTGCATCTGGTGTCGGCGCAGGAAGAAGACGTGGCGAAGGCCTACAAGGTCATTCGCGGCGAGCTTGAAGCTTATGAGCACGGTCTCGCAGACAAGGCGGAAATCGTCGCGCTGTCACAGATCGACACGCTCGACCCCGATGCGCGCAAGGCCAAGGTCAAGGCGCTGAAGAAGGCCTGCGGACGCGATCCGCTGCTGCTTTCCGCTGTCAGCCATGAAGGCCTGAACGATGCGCTCCGCCAGCTTGGCGCTGTTATCGACGCGAGTCGTGCGCAGGAAGCCGGAACGGCGAAAGTCGACGAATAAGGCTGAATGCGGCGAGAGGAATGAAAGCATGCTGAAGCAACTGAAAGACTATCGCCGCATTGTTGTAAAAATTGGTTCCGCTCTTCTGGTGGATCGCGCCAAGGGCCTGAAGCGCGAATGGCTGGAAAGCCTGGGGCAGGACATTGCCGCCCTGCATCACGCAGGCGTCGAGGTGTTGGTGGTCTCATCCGGGGCTATCGCGCTGGGGCGCACTGTGCTCGGCCTGCCGAAGAAAGCGCTGAAACTTGAGGAAAGTCAGGCAGCCGCGGCTGCCGGTCAGATCGCACTGGCCAAGGCCTATGCCGACGTGCTTGGTGGTCATGGCATCAAGTCGGGCCAGATTCTGGTGACACTTTCCGACACCGAAGAGCGCCGTCGTTATCTCAATGCGCGCGCGACCATCGAGACGCTTTTGAAGCTCAAGGCCGTTCCGGTCATCAATGAAAACGACACGGTGGCGACAACAGAAATTCGCTATGGCGACAATGATCGTCTGGCCGCCCGCGTGGCGACCATGATGGGCGCTGACCTTCTGATCCTGCTTTCCGACATTGACGGGCTTTATACGGCGCCGCCGCACAAGAACCCGGATGCCGCGTTTCTGCCGCTGGTGGAAACCATCACCCCGCAGATCGAGGCCATGGCAGGCGCTGCGGCTTCGGAACTGTCGCGCGGGGGCATGAAGACCAAGCTCGATGCGGGCAAGATCGCCAATGCCGCTGGAACAGCGATGATCATCACGTCCGGTATCCGCATGGGACCGCTTTCGGCGATTGATCGCGGTGAGCGTGCCACCCTGTTCGAAGCTGCGCGTGCCCCGGTCAATGCCTGGAAAACATGGATTTCCGGCAATCTGGAGCCGGCGGGCCGTCTCACGATCGATGCAGGCGCTGCCAAGGCGCTGAAATCGGGCAAGTCGCTTTTGCCTGCAGGCGTGAGGGACGTTGACGGTCATTTCGAGCGCGGTGATACGGTGGCTGTGCTCAATGAAGACGGTCGTGAGATTGCACGTGGGCTGATCGCTTACGATGCCGAGGATGCGCGCAAGATTGCCGGGCATAAAAGCGATGAGATCAGCACCATTCTTGGCTATGATGCCCGTGCGGCAATGATCCATCGCAATGATCTCGTGGTGCGCGGCGCAGCCGTGGCAACCGAGACGGAAGATGCCTAAACACTGAAAGGCGGGAGAGGATGCTGAATAAAGTGGAAGCTGGAAGCGACATAGCCGCGATCATGGCCGAAGTGGGCCGCAAGGCGAAAGCCGCCGCAGCACCACTGGCGATTGCTGGCGCGGAGCAGAAGAACAAGGCCCTTCTGGCGGCAGCCGGCGCTATTCTCCAAAGCCGCGACGCCATCCTCGAGGCTAATAAGCTTGATCTGGCCAATGCCGCCCAGAGTGGAATGGCTGCTTCCTTCGTGGATCGCCTGACGCTCGATGACAAGCGCATTGAGGGGATCGCGGAAGGCATCCGCGCCATTGCAGCATTGCCTGATCCTGTTGGTGCGGTGATTGCCGAATGGGATCGTCCCAATGGTCTGCATATCGAGCGCGTGCGCACGCCGCTTGGTGTGATCGGCGTCATTTATGAAAGCCGTCCGAATGTAACGGCTGATGCCGGTGCGCTCTGCCTCAAGGCTGGCAATGCGGTGATCCTGCGCGGCGGATCGGATTCGGCCCATTCGTCTGCGGCTATTCACAAGGCACTGGTGACTGGACTGGAAGCTGGCGGCCTGCCTGCCGACGCTATCCAGATCGTGCCGGTGACCGATCGTGCGGCGGTCGGTGAAATGCTGAAAGGGCTCGACGGCGCTATCGACGTGATTGTCCCACGCGGCGGCAAAAGCCTTGTCGCGCGCGTCCAATCGGAAGCGCGTGTGCCGGTTTTCGCGCATCTGGAAGGCATCTGCCATCTTTATGTCGACAAGACTGCCGATCTCGACATGGCGCGCAACATTGCGGTCAATGCCAAGATGCGGCGTACGGGCATTTGCGGATCGGCGGAAACGCTGCTGGTGGATTGCGCCGTCGCCTCGACGCATCTCGTGCCGATCCTTGAAGATCTGGCCGCCAAGGGCTGCGAAATTCGCGGCAGCCACGAGGTGAAGGCGCTTTATCCAGCAGCCATTGCGGCGAGTGAAGAAGACTGGTCCACCGAATATCTGGATGCGATCATTTCAGTCACGCTTGTCGATGGCGTCGATGGTGCGATCCGGCACATCAACCGCTATTCCTCACATCATACCGAAGCCATCGTCGCCGAGGATGCGGAAGCGGTTGCGCGGTTCTTCAATGAAATCGACTCGGCCATTTTGCTGCACAATGCCTCGACGCAGTTTGCCGATGGCGGTGAGTTCGGCATGGGTGCGGAAATCGGCATTGCCACGGGCAAGATGCATGCGCGCGGCCCGGTGGGTGTCGAACAGCTCACCTCATTCAAGTATCGCGTTCGCGGCAACGGGCAGATTCGAAGCTGATGCGCTTTGGCTTCGGGCTTTCCGCACTGAAAGAACAATATCCGGATGTGGATGCGCATTATCTGCGCATGCCTCATGCCGAAAAAGGCATGGCGGTTGGGCTGTTTGGCGGTTCGTTCAACCCGCCGCATGGCGGTCACGCTTTGGTCGCGGAGATTGCCATCAGGCGACTGAAGCTCGATCAGCTCTGGTGGATGGTGACGCCGGGCAATCCGCTGAAAGACACGCGCGAACTGGCCCCTCTGGCGGAGAGGCTGCGGTGGAGCGAAGAAATCGCCAGTGACCCGCGCATCAAGGTGACGGCGCTCGAAGCGGCCTTCAATGTGCGCTACACCGCCGATACGCTGGCCCTGATCCGCGATGCCAATCCCGGCGTGCATTTTGTCTGGGTGATGGGCGCTGACAATCTGGCATCGTTCCATCGCTGGCAGCGCTGGCGCGAAATCGCCAATAATTTCCCGATTGCGGTGATCGACCGTCCCGGCTCGACGCTGGCTTACCTGTCGTCGCGCATGGCGCAGACCTTTTCCCACAGCCGTCTCGATGAGCAATATGCGCCGATGCTGGCTCGCCGCTCGCCGCCAGCCTGGACCTTTATCCATGGCCCGCGTTCGTCACTTTCATCAAGCGCTATTCGCAAGTCCGGCACACGATCTTGATAGTTCCGTGACGGTTTTAACAAGATATATGCGAAAAAAGCGAGATAATCGAAAAAGTGAACGGCCCTGCAAGGTCGTGACTCTTGAAACAAAACAGGGACTCTGCCTATCTTAGGTCTGTACGGTGCTTTTACTGCCGTAGCGGGTTGTTCTTGTTAGAAAGGCAATACACTGAGAACAGCACTTGAGAAGAAGGCTCTCCACGCGCCTTCACTGGTCAGGATGAACGAGACCGATCTCGTGTCCCAGACCTTCGACGCGGCCTTGGCCAGTCTCGAAAACTCCAAGGCAGAATCCATCATCCCCATCGACATTCGCGGAAGATCAACGATCGGCGATTATATGATCGTCGCGTCGGGCCGTTCGCACCGTCACGTGACGGCTGTGGCCGACCATCTTTTGCAGGCGCTCAATGAAGCGGGCTGCAAGAATGTGCGTGTCGAAGGGCTAGACAGTGGCGATTGGGTCCTGATCGACACGGGCGATATCATCGTGCACATCTTCCGACCGGAAGTCCGTGACTTCTACAATATCGAGAAGATATGGCTCGATGACGATTTCGACGACGAACGCGCGTTGGAAACCGTCCATTGATCTGTCGTCTGCTGCGACCCGGCAGGTGCTTTAACTCCCTGCCATATTGAGGGCGCGATGCGTGTGAGTGTTTTTGCCGTGGGCCGGATGAAAGCCGGCCCCGATCGGGAGTTGGTCGAGCGTTATTTCGACCGTTTTTCCAAAGCGGGGCCGCCTTTAGGGCTTGAATTCGCCGGTGTGAGCGAAATCCCGGAAAGTCGTGGCCAGACGGCAGAATTGCGCAAGACGGAAGAAGCGCAGCGCATCAATGAAGCGCTGGATAATGGCGCGGCTCTTATTCTGTTGGACGAGCGCGGCAAGGCGCTCGGTTCCGAAGCTTTTGCCGAGCGCATCGGGCGTATGCGTGATGACGGCAAACGGCAGCTGATCGTTGCTATCGGCGGCCCGGATGGGCATGACCCGGCTTTACGGTCGCGCGCCGATCTGGTTCTGGCTTTGGGAGAACTGACCTGGCCGCACCAGATTGCCCGCATTCTCGTTGCCGAACAGCTTTATCGCGCCGCGACTATTCTGGCCGGTCATCCTTATCATCGATCATGAACCGGGCCGTTCGCGACAGCGGGAGAACGGAACCATGTGGATCAAGCAACTCGATCATGTTCAGCTGGCCATGCCGAAAGGCGGGGAAGAAAAGGCGCGTGCCTTTTATGGCGCTCTTCTCGGCTTACCGGAAGTCACCAAGCCGCAGAATCTTATCGCAAGAGGCGGTTGCTGGTTTGAAAACGGCGCACTGAAAATTCATTTGGGCGTCGATCCCGATTTTGTCCCGGCGCGCAAAGCGCATCCAGCTTTTATCGTCGGTGGCTTGAGGGCGTTGGTGCAAAGGTTGACCGATGCAGGATATGCCGTGACGGAAGATGAGCCTCTGGCGGATTATAATCGCTGCTACGTTTCCGATCCATTTGGAAACCGCATAGAGCTGATGGAAGCGTCAGTTCAATGACATCCAACCTTGCCGCATCATCCTGCATTGAGATTATCTTTGTTTCGTTGCTAAAGCGTTGAAACTTGGGATTGCGCTCCGCAACCAGATACGTGTAAATGTATTTACCTTATTGTTTTTATTAGAATAATCTAAAATGCGCGAGTGAAATGAGCAAGCCTACTGTTATAACACTATCGACCATTCCCCCGCGCTTTCATCTTTTAAGGCCCACGCTGTTGTCGCTTCTGTCGCAAAGACTGAGGGCCGCAGAGGTTCGGCTTTATATACCGTACAAATATCGGCGTTTTCCCGATTGGGATGGGCAGCTGCCCAACGTGCCTGCGGGCATAACAATCGTCCGCTGCGATGAAGATCTCGGACCCGCGACCAAGGTTTTGCCTGCCGCTCGCGATCTGAAGGGGCAGGACGTGGATATCCTGTTCTGCGACGACGACAAGATTTATGACGCCGGGTGGTATGGACGCTTCAAGGCGGAAGCGGCGCGCAAGCCGGGCCATTGCATTGTTGAGGTCGGTGAAACATTCCCCGATATTGCCGATGTGGGCAGGCCTGCCGACCGGCTTCCGCGCAGCCGATGGAAGGTCAAGGACCGGCACTACAGAATGAAGCGCATCGCTTCCCTGTTTCTCCACAAGCCGGAACTCGGCATGCCCGGCTATGTCGACCAGATTTCCGGCTTTGCAGGTGTTTTTGTTCAACCTGAATGGTTCGACGAGTTGTTCTACAATATTCCCGACGTCATGTGGACCGTGGATGATCCGTGGATTTCGGGCCATCTGGAAAGGCGTGGCATTCCCATCTGGATGATCGGTCAAAACAGTCGTCGGGCCGAGGGCAAGGGTAGCTGCGTGAGTGCTTTGCTCGATTTTGTTGAAGATGGACAGGATCGCGTGGATGCAGACCTGCTGGTGATCGACTATTTCCGGCAGCAACACGGTATCTGGAAGAAAACCGATACGGTTGACGAGAAGGCAAGCCACCGCACGGCATCAATGCGCGAGATGATGCGGCGCAGAAAAGTTGAGCTTGGACTTGTGGAGTCCTGAAGTTTCCCACTGAAAGACGGCATTTTTCACATTTTATCCGCACGGGCTGGATTAAGTTGCGCGAGCCAATGATTGGGATCGCGGGGCTTATGGTTGATGTTTCGTTAACGGTATCGGGATAGGTTGATCTGAGCCTGATTTTTGGCCCTGATTTTAGCCTTGTTTCGCCCTGATAGAACACGCATGAGTCCTGTACGTCTTTTCAGCAAGCTCCGGCTGCTCGCTCTAGCGCGGGCGGGCTTTTTTGCGACCTGCGCCTTTTTGGGCGCGGTGGCCTTTCCGCAGCTCGGCTTGGCGCAGGATGCTTTGCAGCAGCAACGCGATCAGGCGGCTGGCGAATACGAAAAGCTGACCGGCGAGCTGACCGTGTCTGGAGACAAGGTCAAGCAGCTCGAGAGCGAGGTCGCGAGCCTCAAGAAGGATCAGGACACGATCACCGCTGCCTTGATCCAGTCGGCCAAGACCGACAAGAAACTGCAGCAGGACATCACGGATATCGCCGAAAAACTGGTCTCCTTGCATGAGCAGGAGGCTGGCATTCGCACGTCGCTGCGGGCGCGGCGCGGGGTTCTGGCCGAAGTGCTGGCTGCGTTGCAGCGCATGGGGCTTAACCCGCCGCCTGCTATTCTGGTCCGACCGGATGATGCCCTTGCCTCAGTGCGCAGTGCAGTGCTGCTTGGTGCAGTGGTGCCGGAAATGCGCGAGCAGGTGGAAGAGCTGACAGGCGATCTGAAAGATATGCAGACGGTGACCGCTTCCATTACGCAGGAGCGTGAGAAGCTGCAACAGACCCGCACCACGCAGGCTGAGGAACAGAAGCGCCAGTCACTTTTGCTCGATGAAAAGAAGAAGCTGCAAGCCCAGTCCGAACAGGAAATGGAAGCGCAGCGCAAGCGCTCCGAAGAACTGGCGGCCAAGGCAGGCAGCCTCAAGGACCTGATCGACGGGCTCGACAAGCAGATGGCCGGTGTGCGTGATGCCGCCGATGCAGCGCGCAAGGCCGAGGCCGATCGTCTTGCCTCCGCCCGGGAGCGGGCTGGCGAAGGTACGCCGGACGAAAACCATCTGCGCGCGCAGACGAATTTTGCCTCCTTGCAGGGAAAACTGGTTTTACCGGCAGCGGGCAAGACGTCGCGCCACTTCGGCGATAAGGATGGTGCTGGCGGCGCCATGATGGGCCAGGTGCTGGAAACCTTGCCTTCTGCCACGATTACGTCACCTTCCGATGGCGTTGTGCTCTATGCGGGACCGTTTAGATCTTACGGGCAACTCTTGATCCTCGATGCGGGCAATGGATATCATATTGTGATGGCAGGCATGGGGCGAATCGACGTGGCGCAAGGCCAGTTTGTACTGGCGGGCGAACCGGTCGGGGCGATGGGAGATAAACTTCTCGCGAGTGTGGCGCCGATAGAGGTGGGCAATGGTGCGCCGTTGCTTTACATTGAATTTCGAAAAGATGGAAAACCCGTCGATCCGGCCCCTTGGTGGACCGAGCGGCTTTCTGGAAGGACGTAAAAATGATACGTAAACTGTCGCTGCTGTTCGCCGGGGCCCTGATGGGGGCATCCGCCATGGTGATGGTGCAGGGCGCTCCAGCTTCGACGGCTTTCGCAGCCGCCAAGGATGCTGACGTCTATAAGGACCTGGCGCTTTTCGGCGATATTTTCGAACGTGTGCGCGCGCAATATGTGACGCCGCCGGATGACAAGAAGCTGACGGAAAGCGCCATCAATGGCATGCTGACCTCGCTCGATCCGCATTCGTCCTATCTCAATCCGGAAGCCGCGCAGGATATGCGCGTGCAGACCAAGGGTGAATTCGGCGGTCTCGGCATTGAAGTCACCATGGACAATGATCTTGTAAAGGTCATTGCGCCGATCGACGATACGCCTGCCTCGAAGGCCGGTGTTCTCGCAGGCGATCTGATTACCAAGATCGACGGTCAGGAAGTGCGCGGCCTCAGCCTCAGTGATGCGGTCGACAAGATGCGCGGCGAAATCGGCTCCTCGATTGAGCTGACGCTCATGCGTCAGGGCGTCGACAAGCCGATCACACTCAAGATCGCGCGTGCCGTCATCAAGGTGAAGGCCGTTCGTTATCGTGTTGAGAACGATGTCGGTTATGTGCGCGTGATTTCCTTCACCGAGCAGACGGCGGATGATCTCGGCAAGGCGATCAAGGACATTCAGAGCAAGATCCCGGGCGACAAGCTGAAGGGCTTCGTGCTCGATCTGCGCCTCAATCCGGGTGGTCTGCTCGATCAGGCCGTCGCTGTCTCCGACGCCTTCCTCGACAAGGGCGAAGTTGTTTCGACCCGTGGCCGCGATCCGCAGGACGTGACCCGCTTCGATGCCCGCAAGGGCGACCTGACCGACGGCAAGCCGGTAATCGTTCTCATCAATGGCGGTTCGGCCAGTGCTTCGGAAATCGTTGCTGGTGCTCTTCAGGACCATCGCCGTGCGACGGTGCTCGGCACGCAATCCTTCGGTAAGGGTTCGGTGCAGACGATCATTCCGTTGGGCGAAAACGGATCGCTGCGTCTGACCACGGCGCTTTATTATACGCCGTCGGGCACGTCGATCCAGGGCAAGGGTATTACGCCTGATATCAAGGTCGATCAGCCTTTGCCTCCGGAATTGAAGGGTGAAGATGTTGTTCGCGGCGAATCCGAGCTCAAGGGCCACATCAAGGGCAATGCCGAAGATGATAACGGCTCCGGTTCGTCGGCATATGTTCCTGCAGATCCGAAGGACGATATCCAGCTCAATGAAGCTCTGAAGCTCCTGCGTGGTGAAGTGGCAAATGCCGCATTCCCGCCGGATCCGAAGAAGGGCGTGTTGAACTGATCGTTCCATGCTGGATCTGAACAGCCCGTTAGGACTGGATAAGAAACCGCGAAAGCGCGGGGGCGAACGCTCCCGCGCTTTTCGTTGGTCTTTGCTTGGCTTAGGTGCAGCAGTGGTTCTGGGTGTAGCGGGTGGCACGATGTTCACCGTCTGGCAGATCAACCGCGATGCTTTTCGCAAGCCTGAAAAAGCTGTGGTTGCCGAGACGCAAACGCCGCCCGACGCCGCAGCCAAAACAGGTCGGCAGCCATCGACCACGACTGGCAATACACCTGCGCCGGGAACCGCGCTGCGCGGCACCGGAGGGCAGCAAACCGGCCCGGCAATCATCAAGGTCACGCCTGATATGCCGAATGTCACCGCTGGTACGGCAGATGGCAATGTTGTCGTCGTGCAGAACCAGCACAAGACGGGGCAAGATCCGCGCGTTGCGCATCTGCCGGAAAAAGAACTGGTAGAGC
Source organism: Ochrobactrum sp. RH2CCR150 (assembly GCA_014138095.1). Taxonomy (GTDB): domain Bacteria; phylum Pseudomonadota; class Alphaproteobacteria; order Rhizobiales; family Rhizobiaceae; genus Brucella; species Brucella gambitense. The sequence goes on along the minus strand of JACGXE010000008.1, from coordinate 201,937 downwards.
AAAGCGCGACCGGGCCGTTGCCTGTGCGCGGCTCTGACGGCCTGCGGCCAATGGATGCCTATGCCGCCGGCTGGTCGGGTGCGCGGGGCGCAAGGATCGCGCTGATCATTGGTGGGCTTGGCCTGTCACAGACCGGTAGCATGGAAGCTGTAGAGAAGCTGCCATCGGAAGTGACACTGGCCTTCGCGCCGCAGGGCAACAGCCTGCAACGCTGGATGCAGGCGGCGCGTCAGAACGGCCATGAGCTTTTGCTGCAATTGCCGATGGAGCCATTCGACTATCCGCGCATCAATCCCGGGCGCAACACGCTGACCGTGGATGACGGAGCCGCCAAGAACCAGACGTCGCTTTTGTGGGCGTTGTCACGCATGACAAATTATGCCGGTGTGATGAACTATATGGGCGCGCGCTTTACCGGCGAGGCGGATGCGTTCGCGCCGGTGCTGGGCGAGATCGGCAGGCGCGGGCTTTATTATCTGGATGATGGTACGTCTGCCCGTAGTCAGGCCGATCAGATCGCGCAAAAGGACGCTGTGCCCTATGCGGCAGCCGATGTGCTGATCGACGCTTCGCAGGATCGCTCGGCGGTGCTCGACCGGCTTAATGAGCTGGAACGCATTGCGCGCGCCAATGGCAGCGCAATTGGCACCGGCTCCGCATTCGGCGTGACCGTCGATGCGGTGCGGGATTGGGCGAATGAGGTCAAGAAGCGCGGCATCGAAATCGTTCCCGTTTCGGCGCTGGTTCGCGACCCGGAGCGCAACTAGAGCGGTTCCTGTTAAATCGGAACCGTGGAACCGCTCTAACTTTTTGTTTTTACGCATTGTCCTACGCAAAACCGCTACGCACTTTTGCAGGAAATGCTCTAAGTTTGCATATCATGGAGAATGTCATGTCGAAGCACAAAGGCCCTGTCGATCCTGAAAGCTTGCCCTACCGCCCCTGCGTCGGGCTGATGGTGCTGAACAAGGCCGGTCTGGTCTGGGCCGGTCATCGCATCGTCATTCCGGGCGACGAGATGGATGGTGCGACACAGCTCTGGCAGATGCCGCAGGGCGGCATCGACAAGGGTGAAGACCCGGTTGAAGCCGCATTGCGTGAGCTTTATGAAGAAACCGGCATGAAGTCGGTCTCGCTGCTTGCCGAAGCGCCGGACTGGATCAATTATGATCTGCCGGCGCATCTGGTGGGGCAGGCGCTCAAGGGCAAATATCGCGGCCAGACGCAGAAATGGTTTGCCTATCGGTTCGAGGGCGATGAAAGCGAGATCGCGATCAATCCGCCGCCCGGTGGTCACACGGCTGAATTCGACAGCTGGGACTGGAAGCCGATGCAGCAGCTGCCGGAACTGATCGTGCCGTTCAAGCGCAAGGTCTACGAGGAAGTCGTCGCCGCATTCCGGCATCTGGCGCCGTAATTTTCAGGCACATCCTGAAAAATGCGAGGCTGTTTCAGGTTGTGCTCAAATTTTCGCACCCCTCTTGTGTGCTCGACAAACATATTGTCAACTCAGTCCAGATGCGCCGGGTGACGGCGCTCTAACAGTTTGTTTTGACGCACATCTCGCCCGAAAACCGTTTCACACTTTTCGGGATGTGCTCTGGAGGGAGAAAAGCGCATGGATGTTGGAAGTCTAATCGTATTTCTTTTTGTCGGTCTCGTCGCAGGCTGGCTGGCCGGCAAGGTCGTGCAGGGCGGCGGCTTCGGCATGATCGGCAATATCATTGTCGGCGTGATCGGTGCGTTCTTTGCAGGCTGGCTTTTGCCGCGCCTCGGCTTTTCCGTTGGCGGCGGTATCATTGCCTCGATCATCAACGCATTCATCGGCGCGGCAATACTTCTGATCATTCTGCGCATCGTCAAACGCGTCTGATTATCAGTTCCATTTCTTGCAAGACCCGGCTTTGTCGAAGCCGGGTCGTTTCCTTTCCCGAAGTCCAGTGAAATGACACCGAATTCCAAACTGTCGCTCGGTCTGGTTCTTACCGCATCGGCTGGTTTCGTTGATGCGATAGCCTTTCTGCAACTGGGTGGTTTCTTCGCTTCCTTCATGAGCGGTAACACCACGCAGCTCGGCGTCGCACTCGCGGGGCAACCGGGCGTGCAAGGCTCCGTGCTGGTCTGGTTTCCCGCGATCCTCATCATACTGTTCTTTTTGGGCGCTTTTTTCGGCACACTGACCGTGCGCGCCTATGGGCGATGGGGCAGCCTCTATGTGATGGCAAGCGTCGTGGTGATCTTGCTGGCAGTAGGCGTGCTGCGGCGCGAGGGATCGATGCTCATCCAGCCAGTGCTGCTGCTCGCCGCCGCCATGGGTGCGCAGAATGCAGCCGTACAGCCGATAGGGGCGGCGCGTCTCGGCGTGACCTATGTGACCGGAACGCTTTTCAATGCCGCCGCCGACCTTGCCTGTTCGCTGCGCGGCGAAACACCAAAGTGGCGCTGGTTGCAGCATATTTCCGTCTGGCTGGCCTTGATGCTCGGCGCTGTTGCCGGTGGCCTCGGCCACGCGTTCATCGGCCTTGACGCATTGTTCGTTCCGGCTGCGATGATTGTCGGCGTTATGATCGCCTATATGCGGCTTAATTGAGCAAGCCTGCCCTCAACTGAACAGCGATTTTTCGCCTTCCACCAGTTCGGAGATGAGAGCCGATACGGCTGTCACGCGTCGCAATGTGCGGGCGGATTCATGATAGGCGAGCCAATAGGCGCGCCGGATCACCCGGTCGGGCAGAACCGGCACGAGATCGGGATCTGCGCGGGCGATGAACGAATGCAGAATGCCGATACCCGCACCTGCGCGCACCGCTTCCACCTGTCCCAGGGCGCTCGACACCTCGAAAGCTGGTTTCCAGTCGCGGCTGATTTCCGGCGCATAGGCAAGCGACGGGTTGATGACGAGATCTTCCACATAGCCGATCAGGCGATGGTGGTTGAGGTCGTCTGAATTTTCGGGCGTGCCGTTGGCTTCCAGATAGCTGCGGTGGGCATAGAGGCCGAGCGTATAATCGACCAGTCTGCGCGCGATGAGCCGTCCCTGATCCGGACGTTCGACGGTGATGGCGATATCGGCCTCGCGTCGGGAGAGCGAGAAGGAGCGCGGTACCGGCACCAGCTGGATGGTGAGGTCTGGATATTGCTGTGTTAGCCGGGCGAGGCGCGGTGCCAGAAAGGTCACGCCGAAACCGTCCGGCGCGCCAATGCGTACCGTGCCTGAAACCGCAACATCCGCATTACCAACCTGCGCGCGGGCGGACAGCATTTCCGCTTCCATGCGCTCGGCGGCAAGCAGAAATTCCTCACCCGCCTGCGTCAGCGTCGAACCATTGGTCCGGCGCGTCAAAAGCGTGGTGGAAAGCGCGGTTTCAAGCGCCGTCAGCCGCCGCGCCACGGTGGTGTGGTTCAGGCCAAGCCGCTTGGCTGCACCCAGAATCTGGCCTGAGCGCGCGACCGCGAGGAATATGCGAATATCATCCCAGTTCATAATGTACTTCGCCTGACCATGATCCCGAAAACCGGTTCCCACTTTTCGGGATCATGTTTCGTACTATAAAAAATGCACAACGGATACGCTTTTCAGCGCCTTGCAATCATGAATTTGCAGAGTCAGGATAGGTGCAACGATGGGGGCAGGGTATGTTCTCATAAACGGTAATCAGGGAGGTTTCTCGATGCGCAATATCGGACATTTCATCGGCGGCAAGCATGTTGCCGGTAATAGCGGTCGCACCGCCGACGTTTTCCAGCCGCTCGACGGCACGGTACAGGCCAAAGTCGCGCTTGCCACCAAGGCTGAAGTGCGCGCTGCCGTCGAAAACGCCAAGGCTGCACAGCCTGCATGGGGCGCAACCAACCCGCAGCGCCGCGTCCGCATCCTGCGCAAGTTCCTCGAACTCGTCGAAGCCGAATATGACAGCCTGGCCGAACTGCTGGCACGCGAGCACGGCAAGACCATTGCCGACGCCAAGGGCGACATTCAGCGCGGTCTCGAAGTGGTAGAAGTCTGCCTCGGTTCCGCACATATGCTGAAAGGCGAATTCACAGACAATGCCGGTACGGGGATCGACACCTATTCCATGCGCCAGCCGCTTGGCGTTGTTGCCGGTATCACCCCGTTCAACTTCCCGGCCATGATCCCGCTCTGGAAGGCCGGTCCGGCAATTGCCTGCGGCAACGCCTTCATTCTGAAGCCGTCCGAGCGTGACCCGGGCGTCCCGATGCGTCTGGCTGAACTGTTCATGGAAGCCGGTCTGCCTGCCGGTATTTTCAACGTCGTCAACGGCGACAAGGATTCTGTCGATGCACTGCTCGACGATCCGGATGTACAGGCCATCGGCTTCGTTGGTTCCACGCCGATTGCCCAGTATATCTATGGTCGCGGCTGCTCGAACGGCAAGCGCGTGCAGTGCTTTGGCGGCGCCAAGAACCACATGCTCATCATGCCGGATGCCGATATGGACCAGACCGTCGATGCGCTTATCGGTGCTGGTTACGGCTCGGCAGGCGAACGCTGCATGGCAATTTCGGTTGCGGTTCCTGTCGGTGAAGACACCGCCAACCGCCTGATGGAAAAGCTCATCCCGCGCGTTGAATCGCTCAAGATCGGCCCGTCCACCGACAATTCCGCCGATTACGGCCCGGTTGTCACGCAGGCTGCCCTTGATCGCATTCGCGGTTATGTCGATCTCGGTGTCGAAGAAGGCGCGAAGCTGGTCGTCGATGGCCGTAACTTCAAGATGCAGGGCTATGAAAATGGCTTCTACATGGGCGGCTGCCTGTTCGACAATGTGACGCGCGACATGCGCATCTATAAGGAAGAAATCTTCGGCCCGGTTCTCTCGGTGGTTCGCGCCAAGAACTACGAGGAAGCGCTGGCTCTGCCGAACGATCATGAATTTGGCAACGGCGTCGCCATTTTCACCCGTGACGGCGATGCGGCCCGCGATTTCGCAAGCCGCGTTCAGGTCGGCATGGTAGGTATCAATGTGCCGATCCCGGTTCCGATCGCTTATTACACCTTCGGCGGCTGGAAGGCTTCCGGCTTCGGCGATCTCAACCAGCACGGACCGGATGCATTCCGCTTCTACACCAAGACCAAGACTGTCACCTCGCGCTGGCCGTCTGGGGTTAAGGATGGAGCTGAGTTCGTCATCCCGACGATGAAATAACCCATTGCCTCCCAAACGAAACCCCGCCTTCATGGCGGGGTTTTTCTTTCGCCGGTGGTTTCCGGTCTTTTGCGGTAGGATTCCTTGTCCGACTGTGCTACGGCGACGCTGTCCCCTTTCCTGAACGCAAAACGCTTCAGCAACGAAGAGACCGTTTCCTATGGCTGTCAGCTCAAAGCATATTCCCGCTCCCGATCTTCATCGGGTGCGCCGCGCCCTCCTTTCCGTTTCCGACAAAACCGGCCTGATCGAATTCGCCAAGGCGCTTCATGCGCATGGCGTGGAGATCCTCTCCACCGGCGGTACGGCCAAGTCCATTGCCGCAGAAGGCATTCCGGTCCGTGATGTTTCCGAAATCACCGGCTTTCCCGAAATCATGGATGGGCGCGTCAAGACGCTGCATCCGGCGGTCCATGGCGGTCTGCTCGCCGTGCGCAACGACCCGGAACATGTTGCCGCAATGGAAGAGCACAAGATTGGTGGCATCGATCTCGCCGTGATCAATCTCTATCCGTTCGAAGAAGTCCGCTTCCAGGGTGGCGATTACGACACCACGGTTGAAAATATCGATATTGGTGGCCCGGCGATGATCCGCGCTTCGGCCAAGAACCACGCTTATGTCGCAACTGTTGTCGATCCGACAGATTATGACGAAGTGGTCACCGAGCTTGAGAAGCATGGCGGTTCGTTGCCGCTTGCTTTCCGCAAGAAGCTTGCTGCCAAGGCATTCTCGCGCACTGCGGCTTATGACGCGGCGATTTCCAACTGGTTCGCCGAAGCCATTGAAGAAGAAACGCCGGTTTGGCGCTCGGTTGCAGGCAAACTGCATTCGGTCATGCGCTATGGTGAAAACCCGCACCAGACCGCAGGTTTCTATCTCTCTGGCGAAAAGCGCCCGGGCGTTGCCACGGCAACCCAGCTTCAGGGCAAGCAGCTTTCCTACAATAATATCAATGACACCGATGCGGCTTTCGAACTCGTTGCCGAGTTCGACCCTGCACGCACGGCTGCGGTTGCTATCATCAAGCACGCCAATCCGTGCGGCGTGGCAGAAGGCGCATCTATTAAGGATGCCTATCTGAAGGCGCTCGCCTGCGATCCGGTTTCGGCCTTTGGCGGTATTGTCGCGCTCAACAAGACGCTGGATGAAGAAGCCGCCGAGGAAATCGTTAAGATTTTCACGGAAGTTATCATCGCTCCCGATGCAACGCAGGGTGCACAGGCCATCGTTGCCGCCAAAAAGAACCTGCGTCTGTTGGTGACGGGTGGTCTTCCCGACCCGCGCGCAAAAGGCATCGCCGCGAAAACGGTTGCCGGTGGTTTGCTGGTTCAGTCACGCGACAACGGCGTTGTCGACGATCTCGACCTCAAGGTCGTGACCAAGCGGAGCCCGAGAGAAGCCGAATTGAACGACATGAAATTCGCCTTCCGCATCGCCAAGCACGTGAAGTCGAACGCCATCGTCTATGTGAAGGACGGCGCAACGGTTGGTATTGGCGCAGGCCAGATGAGCCGTGTCGACTCCGCACGCATCGCTGCCCGCAAGGCAGAAGATGCGGCAGAAGCCGCTGGTCTTGCGGAGCCGCTCACCAAGGGCTGTGTGGTCGCTTCCGATGCGTTCTTCCCGTTTGCGGATGGCCTGCTTTCGGCTGTTCAGGCCGGTGCAACCGCGGTGATTCAGCCCGGTGGCTCGATGCGTGACGAAGAAGTGATCGCTGCTGCCGATGAGCATGGCATTGCCATGGTGATGACAGGAATGCGTCATTTCCGCCATTAATTCATTGGCTTATAATCTGAGAAACGAGCCCCGAAACGAAAAATTTCGGGGCTTTTTGTTTTCATTGAGTTTCGAATTATTTCGTTTTACATTCGTTTGTAGGCGATCCCGCAAATGTGGGCATGCTTTGCATCAGAAGGAGTGTGCCCAAGGCACGAGCGGAGCGTTTCATCACCTGATGTAAACTGAATGCGTTTTACAGAAAGATATTCGACGGGAGGATACCGTGAGTACGAAGCAATTTATCGGTTCCATCGATCAGGGAACCACCAGCACGCGCTGCATCATTTTCGATCAGCAAGGCGACGTCATCGCCATGGATCAGCGCGAGCATGAGCAGATTTATCCCAAGGCTGGCTGGGTTGAACACAACCCGCTTGAGATATGGCGCAACACCCAGCATGTTGTCGCCGAGGCGCTGAAGAAGGCCAGGCTGACGGCATCTGATATTGCTGCTGTTGGAATTACCAATCAACGCGAGACAACGCTGCTCTGGGATAAGGCTACCGGCCAGCCGCTCTATAATGCGCTGGTCTGGATGGATACGCGCACTGCCGACCTCGTGTCGCAATATATCAAGGACGGCGGCGCGGATCGTTTGCGCGCCAGAACCGGCCTGCCGATCACCACTTATTTTTCAGGGCTGAAACTGCGCTGGATTCTCGACAATGTTCCGGGCGCCCGTGAAAAGGCTGAGGCAGGCGAGGCGCTGTTTGGCACCATAGACACATGGCTTGCCTGGAACCTGACCGGCGGTCCGAAGGGCGGCATCCACATCACTGACGTGACCAACGCCTCGCGCACACAGCTGATGGATATTGCAAGTCTGCAATGGGACGCGGAAATTTTGGATCTCTTCCAGATACCAAGCGCCTGTCTGCCGGAGATATGCTCCTCAAGCGAGGTCTATGGCGAGATTACCGTCCGGGCCCTGAACGGCGTCAAGCTAGCGGGTATTCTCGGCGATCAGCAGGCTGCGCTTTTCGGACAGGCCTGTCTTGAGCCGGGTGCGGCCAAGAACACCTATGGTACGGGCTGCTTCATGCTGATGAATACGGGCGACAAGCTCGTTTCGTCGAATTTTGGCCTGCTGACGACTGTCGCCTACAAGCTCGGTGATGCCAAGCCCTCCTATGCACTGGAAGGCTCCATCGCCATCACCGGGGCGCTGGTGCAGTGGCTGCGCGACAATCTTGGCATTATTCGCAACAGCAGCGATATCGAGACGCTCGCCCGCACCGTCGACGATAATGGCGACGTCTATTTCGTGCCTGCATTTTCCGGGCTTTACGCGCCGCATTGGGAATCGTCGGCGCGTGGCGTAATTGCTGGGCTGACCCGCTTTGCCAATAAGGGCCATATTGCCCGCGCGGCGCTCGAAGCAAGCTGCTATCAGGTGCGTGAAGTGCTGGAAGCCATGGTGAAGGATTCCGGCGTCGAGATCAGCGAACTGCGCGCTGATGGCGGCATGACCGTCAACGACTTCGTCATGCAGTTTCAGGCCGATATTCTACACGTGCCAGTGGTTCGCCCCAAGATCGTGGAAACCACGGCGCTGGGTGCGGCTTACTCCGCCGGCCTTGCCGTCGGCTATTGGAAATCCACGGAAGATGTCGTGGAAAACTGGCAGGTTGGTCATCGCTGGCATCCGAAGATGCCGAAGAAGGAGCGGGAGAGCCTTTTCGCGTCCTGGGAAAAAGCGGTGCAACGCTCCCTGAACTGGGTGGATTGAAGCTGAAGCTCGGTCGTTGAGACCGAGCGAAACAGAGAATTGCAAAACCTTTTTAGCAGGCCGGTGGGCATTACGCGTCCACCGGATGAATTTCTGCAATGTGAATTTTTTCGGGATGAGATTATGACCAGTGGTTTTTTAGGCGAATTCCTTGGCACGATGGTGCTGATCGTGCTGGGCGACGGGGTCGTCGCAAATGTGCTTCTGGCACAATCCAAGGGACAAAATTCCGGCTGGATCGTTATTTCGGTCGGCTGGGGTCTGGCTGTGCTCTGCGGCGTTATGGTTTCAGTTGCGGCGGGGGCTGCCGGCCATCTCAACCCTGCCGTCACGCTCGCTTTCTATGCGGCGGGGAGCTTTCCGGCTGCGGAAGTGGTTCCCTATATCGCCGCGCAATTGCTGGGTGCTTTCGTCGGGGCAGTGCTTGTCTATCTTGCTTATCTCCCACACTGGAAGCCGACCGACGACAAGGCGCTGAAGCTTGGCGTGTTTTGCACGACCCCGGCAATCCGCAACATTCCGGCCAATTGCGTGACCGAAATCATCGGCACTTTCGTGCTTGTCTTCGTGGTCATCGCGATTGGTGCCAAGGCTGTCGGTGCCGATGGCGTTCTCGCTCCGCTGATGGTCGGTCTTCTCGTCTGGGCGCTCGGCGTCTCGCTTGGCGGGCCGACAGGTTATGCCATCAATCCTGCACGTGATCTTGGACCGCGCATCGCGCATGCGCTCTTGCCGATTCCGGGTAAGGGCGGATCGGACTGGTCTTACGCATGGGTACCCGTCGCCGCACCGATCATTGGTGGACTACTGGCTATCGGCGCGGCCAGCGCAGTCGGCATGATGTAAGTTGAGATCACAGAACTGGTGCGATTATCCTCGCACCAGTTTTCACGATGGGCGCTCGGCTGGATAGGGCGTCATTTTCGTCAGATAGAGACCCGCGGCGAAGAAGATCACCAGCACCGCCATTCCAATCGCTGCCGATCCGCTGATTGCCGTCACGGTTGCAATCATAAACGGGGCCAGAAAGCTGGTCGCACGACCAGCCAGCGCGTAGATGCCGAAATAACGGCCGGACTCTTCCGGCTGGATGCTGCGTGCAAACCATGAGCGCGATGACGCCTGCACCGGGCCGAATGCCGCGCCGATCATCAGACCATAGATCAGATAGGCATGTTCTGCTGGCGTCGAAAAAAGCCCCTGTGCTGTACTTTCCGCAAAGGGAAGCAGCCCGAAAAACGTGTAGTCACGCCCTGTCGATACGATGCCGAGCGTGGCTAGCAGCAGCAGCACCAGCGACCCGATAACCACGGCTTTCGAGCCGAAGCGCGTATCCACGCGGCTGGCGGCAAGGCAGCTGAAGATCGCCATGACATTGAGGATCATGCCGAACAGACCAATCTCGGTGATCGACCAGTGGAACATGGCGGCGGCATAGCCTCCGCCCAGCGCCAGCAAAGCGTTGACGCCGTCCTGGTAGACCATGCGGGCAATCAGAAAGCGCAAGATACCGGAACGCTGGCGCACTTCGCGCAGTGTGGCTTTCAGTTCCGAGAGGCCGTGACGCATCGCCTTGAACAAAGGCTCGCCCCGCGCCGAATCCGGCGTGAAGAGGAACATCGGCAGCACGAATACCAGATACCAGAGCGCTGCGAGCGGGCCGGTGATGCGCGCATCTTCACCGGTTATAGGGTCGAGGCCGAAGAGCGGTTCAATGCCTATGATCGTTTTGCCGGTTTGCGGCGATCCCGCCAGAAACAGTACGACGAAGATCAGCACGATCATGCCGCCCAGATAGCCAAGCCCCCAGGCTATGTTGGAGATACGTCCAATATCCGCGCGCGGCACGAGGCGCGGCATCATGGAATCGTTGAAAACGATGGAGAATTCGGCGGCAATCGAGGCGATGGCAAAGACCAGCAGCACCCAGAACAGACTAGCGCCCGGTTCTGCGAACCAAAGGAGCGAAAGGCTGACGATCTTCAAAACGGCGAAGAAGCCGATCCAGGGTTTGCGTGCGCCCGTGCGGTCCGAAACAGCACCGAGAACTGGCGACAAAATCGCAATGATAAAGCCTGCCGCAGCGATGCCATAGCCCCATGCAACCTGTCCGGCTTCCGGGTTTGCCGCCATGCGGGAAATGAAATAGGGGCCGAAAACGAAGGTCGTGACAACGGTGAAAAACGGTTGCGCCGCCCAGTCGAACAGCATCCAGCCCCATATGCCGCGACGAGATGCGTAGCTGCGTTCGCTGACTGCCTGATCGGTCAAATGCCACTCCCTTGCGAATGTGGCCGGAGCTTATACGGACCGTGGTTGCCCGACAAGAAATGAAAAGGGCAGCTCTAAGCTGCCCTTTAAATTTTTGTTGTCGGTGCGGATTACTGCGCCAGATCCGACATCAGGCCCGCCGCAACGGCCAGACGCGAGACGGTGAGGTCTCCACCTTCGGTGAGCGCGACCATGCGGTTTCTCACCTGTTCGATCCGGACGCCGTCCGCATCGAGCCAAGCCGCAGCCGGGTCTTTCTCCTTGGCGAAGCGCTTCAGAGCGGCGATGGTGATCCCGCGCGCGGCCTGCGTGATGGTCTCGCTGGCACGCGAGAGGGCCAGTCCGTCATAATAGTCAGTGACGGGAATGGACCGTGCCGCATCTTCGATGCGTCCGATGCGGAAGGCTTCCGACACGCCGAAATAGGCCTTGGCAGTTGCCACCAGATCGGCTTCTGCCAGATGCGCGATCAGCGCGATATCCGGCATGATGCCCGCAAGCTGGAGATTGGCGAGACGCTGGGCCAGCTTTTCCGGCGCACCTTTCTCAACGAAGGCGGCCTTGTCGGTACGCACGGCGTTGCGCAGGAATTCCGGCATCAGGCCTTCGAAACGCGGTTCCAGTTCGGCACGCGCCTTGACGATGGTGCCAACCAGCTCGGTAAGGTTTGCGCGGGTCGTATCGTTGCGCAGAACCCAAGCCGTCGTCGCCTGCAACATTTCGCCGACCAGATGGTAGAACTGGTTCTGCACATCGCCCGGCACCTTGTTATCCAAGGCGTCGATGGCGTCGTAGATCGCATCGATCTCGAAACCGTCACGCACTGCGACATAGGCGCGAACGATATCCGAAGGCGACTTGCCGGTCGTATCGGCCAGACGGCTGATGAAGGTGATGCCGCCGCGATTGATGACATCATTTGCCAGCAAGGTTGCGACGATTTCCCGCTTCAGGCGGTGGCCGGAGATTTCCTCGGCATAGGTTTTTGCCATGCGCTTCGGGAAATAGCCGAACAGCAGCGACTGGAAGTAAGGCTCGTCTGGAAGTGCGCTTGCCACCAGATCGTCCGAGAGCGACAGCTTGGCATAGGCCAGCAGAACCGCCAGTTCCGGACGGGTCAGCGGCTGGCCAGCCTTCTGGCGTTCGGTCAAAAGCGCATCCGAAGGAAGATACTCGACCTTGCGGTCCAGAAGCTTCCGGTTTTCCAGCTCCGCCATGAAGCGTGCCTGATAAGGCAGCTCCGCCAAACCCTGACGCTCGCTCAGCGAAAGCGCCAGTGGCTGGAGATAGTTGTTGCGCAGCACCAGTTCCGAAACATCGTCGGTCATGCTGACCAGAAGCTTGTTGCGGGCAGGGCGCTTCAGCTTGCCTGAACGCATGGCTGCAGCCAGCGCAATCTTGATGTTGACCTCGACGTCCGAGCAGTTGACGCCAGCCGAATTGTCGATGGCGTCGGTGTTGCTGCGGCCGCCAGCAAGCGCATATTCGATACGTCCGCGCTGGGTCATGCCGAGATTGGCGCCTTCGCCGATCACACGGGCCCGTACATCCGAGCCGGTGATACGAATGGCATCATTGGCGCGGTCGCCGACCTGCGCATCCGTTTCACTGGAGGCGCGGATATAGGTGCCGATACCGCCGAACCATAAGAGATCAACCTGAGCTTTCAGGATGGTCGTCATGATTTCCTGCGGTGTCGCCGTGGTCTTGGCAAGGCCGATTGCGGCTGCTGCTTCGGCAGACAATGTGATGGTCTTCTGGCTGCGGCTATAGACGCCGCCACCCGACGACAGCTTGGAGCGATCATAATCCTGCCAGCTCGAGCGCGGCAGTTCGAACAGGCGCTTGCGCTCTGCAAAGCCGTCAGCCGGAACCGGGTTCGGATCAATGAAGATGTCGCGATGGTCGAAGGCGGCAACCAGCTTGATCTGCTCGGAAAGCAGCATGCCGTTGCCGAACACGTCGCCCGACATGTCGCCCACGCCGACAACCGTAAACGGCTCGGTCTGGATATCCATGTCGAATTCACGGAAATGCCGCTTCACGGCTTCCCAGCCGCCACGGGCGGTGATGCCCATGCCCTTATGGTCGTAACCAGCGGAACCGCCCGATGCGAAAGCATCGTCCAGCCAGAAATCATGCGCCTGGCTGATGGCATTGGCCGTATCGGAGAAGGTGGCCGTGCCCTTGTCGGCGGCGACGACAAAATAAGGATCGTCATTGTCGTGACGCACGACATTTTGTGGCGGCACCACATCGTTGTCGTGAATATTGTCGGTCACCGAAAGAAGCGTCGAGATAAACACCTTGTAGGCGTCACGACCCGCTTCGAAGACGGCGTTGCGGTCACCGCCCACTGGCAGGCGCTTCGGATAGAAACCGCCCTTGGCGCCGACCGGCACGATCACGGCATTCTTGACCTGCTGTGCTTTCACGAGGCCCAGCACTTCGGTGCGGTAATCCTGTGCACGGTCCGACCAACGCAGGCCGCCACGAGCCACTGCGCCGAAACGAAGATGCACGCCTTCGACTTCCGGGCCGTAGACGAAGATTTCGCGATACGGGCGCGGATCAGGCAGCCCGTCAACGAGACGCGGATTGAGCTTGAAGGCAAAGGTCACGCGCGGCTTGCCGTCACCATCCAGCGTATAGGCATTGGTGCGCAGTGTCGCTTCAATCAGGTTGCGGAACCGGCGCAGGATCTGGTCGTCATCGATGCTTGGTACGCCGAGAAGTGCTGTTTCGATGGCATCGATCAGCTTCTTTTCGGCGGCGTCACGGCGCTTCGCCGCTGGGTTGAAACGCAGATCGAACAGCGAATAGAGATCGCTGGCGATTTCCGGGTAGCGGTTGAGCGCGGCTGCGATGAAGCCCTGCGAATAGGCGATACCCGCCTGTTGCAGATAACGGCCATAGGAGCGCAGGATCATGATCTGGCGCGCGGTCAGGCGTGCCGTCTGCACCAGTGCATTATAGCCGTCATTGTCGGCAAAGCCGTCCCAGACGGTGCGGAACACGTCTTCCAGCATTTCGCCGTCATCGGTGAGATCGACCGGAGCGCCATAGGCGTTAACGAGCTGCATGTCGTGAACATAGACCGGCGCACCGTCTTTACCGGCTTGCGGCAGGTCGATGGTCTGTTCGCTGACGACGCGGAAGCCCATATTTTCTAAAAGCGGCACACGCTGCGACAGCACGACCGGCGCACCGTGATGATAGAGCTTCAGCGAAACCGCATCCGGTCCATCGGTGCGATACCGGTAGAAATCCACGAAAAGCGGCGCTTCCGGGCTGAGACCGGCAATGCGCGCGGCATCGACCAGCGCTTCCGGCGCGGTGAAGATTTCGCGATAGGATGGCGGGAAGCTCGCAGCCAGCGCCACGACGCCTGCATCGGCATTTTCAACGCTTTCACGCACCGCATCTTCCCAGGTGCGGACCATGGCGCGGACTTCCGCTTCGAGCGCTTCGCGGTCGATATGCGGCGTGGATCGTTCGTGACGGCGAATGACGAACTGAACGCGCGTCAGGCCGTTCTGAAGAAAGACCGGGTGGAACTCAAAGCTGTCGCCGCCATAAACGTCAACGAGATAGCGGCCGATTTTTTCACGCACGACCGAGTCGTAGCGATCACGCGGGATATAGACCAGCACTGTCGCGAAACGTCCGAAACGGTCGAGACGGGGGATGGCGCGCACGCGCGGACGCTCGCCCAGCGCGAGGATGAGTTCGGCATTGGCCGTCAGGCTTTCCGTGTCGATCTGGAAAAGCTCATCGCGCGGATATTCTTCCAGCACGTTGATCAGCGCCTTGCCCGAATGGTCTTCGCGGTTGAAGCCCAGATGCTTGATGACCGCATCGGCCTTTGAGCGAATGAACGGAATGCTGGCGACCGAGCTGATGTAAGCGACCGAGGTGAACAGGCCGACGAGGCGCAGTTCGCCCACGGCTTCGCCCTTCGGTCCGAAAATCTTCACGCCGATATAATCGAGATAGGAGCGGCGATGCACCAGCGACAGCGTATTGGCCTTGGTGACGATCAGCGGTTCGTTGCTGTCGAGGAATTCCGTGACCTCGCGCGGCGTTACCGTATCGTCGTCATCCTTGCGCAAGACGCGCACTTCATTGTCGCCAAGAACGCCGAGCGGCTCCTTGACAGCGACGAGGCTGCGCTTCTTGCCTGAGCCTTCAAAGGCAAGCTCACGCATGCCGAGAAAGATGAAATGATCGTCGCGCAGCCATTCGAGGAAGGCGATGGCTTCGGGCATGGCGGCGTTGCCGTTCAGCTCGTAAGCGCGCTTGTAATCTGCAATGGCGTCATCGAGACGCTTCAACATCGGCTTCCAGTCGCTGACGGCAAAACGCACCTGACCGAGAACGCGCTTCAACCCGTCCGTCAGATCGGCCTTGGCCTGTTTGCCAAGCGCGGGGAGGTGAATTTGCACAAGGCTGACGCGCTCAACGCCCTTGGCGGGGGCGAGCTGCGATGCTTCGCCGAGAATGACCAATCCATCCTTTTCCCGAGCAATATCGAGAACCGGGTGCACGACCATGAAAATCTGGCTGACGTGATTGTTCAGCTCGCCCAGAATGGAATCGAGCAGGAACGGCATGTTGTCGTTGACGATGGTGATGACATTCACCGGGCGACCGTGACGCTCGATGCCATTATCGACGCTGATGATGCTCTTACCCTTGCGGTAGGATTCAAGCGCCGCATAGCCATGGCGGGCAGAACTGTCGAGAGCTTCGGCATCGTAAGCAGCCAGATCTTCTGGCGGAGCCCACTCGAAGAGGAGCTGTGAGAAGGCTGCCAGTGCCTTCGGCTTCCCTCCCTTTTTTTCCTCTTTGCTTGCCTTGGAATTCTTAACTTTGCTCGACCGATCCTGCTTTGCAGTCACGTCGGATACTCCTGTCATGATGGCAATGCGCGCCAAACTAGCAGATTAGACTTTTCTTTCGATGACAAATCGCTGCGAATAACGAAAAATTTCCCGAAAAGTCAGAAAATTGGCATCTAATCCATTTAATTTGGAACAAAATATCGAAAACTTCGGGCAATTTTTCTAAAAATACCGGAGAAATTCACCGTGCGCTATAAAACGACGTCCGTTGACGGCGGAAAAGGCTCCGCTTCGCCACAATTCAGACCAAAGTCGTAGATGATTCTGAGATGTAGGCGCTATCAAAGTTCGATCAGATGATCGTCCAATTCGTTAATATTGTCAGTGCCTGCGGGGAAGTGTTTTTCCAGAAGCGTGCCCGCCTGACCGATCGCCATGACGAACCCCTCCGCCATCTGCGAGCGCGACGCATGATGGATCAGCGTTGCGACAATGGCGTTCCATTCGTCCTGTTCGACACGTGCATGAATACCGGCATCGGCGATGACTTCGGCATAGTGTTCGGCCATGGAAACGAAGAGCAGAATGCCGGTGCGGTTTTCCGTGATGTGGACGTTGCGCGCCAGGAATTGTTGCAGCGCATTGAGATGGGCGCGCTTGTAGCGGATACGGCGCGGCACCAGCAGCATGCGGATCGATGGCAACAGCCAGAGAACCAGCATCGCCGAAATGAAGGCGGCCAAAATGGCAAGGCCGAACATCGGCAGGCTGATATCAAACCAGTACCAATGCGCGAGCAAGGCGGCGATGACCGAAGCAAGCAGGATGCCGCAAGTCGCGACAAAACCCGCTGCAAAGAAATAGTCGTCACTGCTGCGCGCCAGAACGGCGTAGATTTCGCCGCTGGTCTCGGCTTCCGCCTGCCGGATTGCCTCTGCAATGCGGGTATGGTCCTCAGCGCCAATCAGCGTGTGATGCTTCATCGTCGCGTCTCCCTACCAGCTTCCCGAGGCGCCGCCGCCACCCGATGAACCGCCGCCGCCACCAAAGCCGCCGCCACCGCCACCGGATGACCAGCCGCCGCCGCCCCAGCCGCCACCACGACCGCCGGAGCCGCCGCTTGAATTGGTGTTGATCGTCATGCCCAGCCACTCATAGCGCCCGGGGCCGAGCTTGCGTCCGAAGATCGGGGCAAGCACCGCGAAACCGAAACCGCCGAAGAAAATCAGGCACCAGAAGGTGATGAAGATGACGGCAACCCAGTCCACATCGTCCGAGCTGGTTTGCGCATTGCGCTTGGCGCGCGCTTCAAGTTCGGCTGCATCACCGGATAGAACGGAAAGAATGCCGTCCACGCCCTGCACGATGCCGCCGCTATAATCGCCAGTGCGAAAGGCGGGAATGATGGTGCCGTTGATGATAACGCTCGACAGCGCATCGGTCATCGTGCCTTCAAGCCCGTAGCCGACCTCGATACGCACCTTGCGGTCGTTCGGCGCGACAACGAGCAGGATGCCGTTGTTTTCCTGCTTCTGGCCAAGAGCCCAGCTACGAAACAGGCGGTTTGAATAGGATTCGATGTCTTCGCCATTGAGGCTCGGCACCGTCACCACCACTACCTGATCGGACGACTTGGCTTCAAAATCCGCCAGTTTCTGGGTCAGTTGCTGACGCTCCGCCGGATCGATGATGCCCGCATTGTCGACCACCCGACCGGTGAGGGCGGGTGTCTGCTTCGTCGTGTCCTGCGCATAGGCAACCGTCATCGGTTGCAGGGTCAGGATAGCGGAAAACAACAGAACGATGCATGCAAACAGGTATCGCGGCCAGTGAAGGCCGCGATGATCGCGTGAAAATGCTGTGCCCGCCGCCACGGTAGCGACCGTCAGTTAAACTTGACTTGCGGTGCTGCCTGGCTGCCAGCATCAGCGCTGAAGGTTTGCATCGGCTGGGCGTCGCGATACCAGATCCAGGTCCAGATCATAGTTGGCATGGTCCGCAGGGTGGTGTTGTAGACGCGAACCGCCTCAATATAGTCGCGGCGCGCCACGGCGATGCGGTTTTCCGTGCCTTCCAGCTGCGATTGCAGCGCGAGGAAGTTCTGATTGGCCTTGAGGTCCGGATAGCGCTCGACCACCACCATCAGACGCGACAGGGCGCTGGTGAGATTGGCCTGATTGTCCTGGAACTGCTTGAAGAGTTCAGGATTGTTGAGCGTTTCCGGCGTGATCTGCACTTGCGTCGCCTTGGCGCGCGCATCGATCACCGCTTGCAGCGTGTCCTTTTCATGGGCCGCATAGCCCTTCACGGTCTCAACCAGATTTGGCACGAGATCGGCACGGCGCTGGTACTGGTTCTGCACCTCGCTCCAGGCGGCCTTGGCCTTTTCCTCATTGGTCGGGATCGTGTTGAAACCGCATGCGGAGAGCAGCGGAACAAGAAGGGTGAGACCAAGAGCAATGAAAATACGGCGGAAAGAAAAAGAAGAGGCAACCGTCGCAGCCGACATGGGTTTCTCCTGAAAAAGGACGCTTTGCCAAGCGCCCGAATACTGATGTCGTGGCCCGAATATTCGCAATCACGCAAATGCGAGCCGTCAAATCAATAAGATAGCGTAATTTCGCGCCTCGTCCAGTCCGTTTGGTGAGAGTATGCCATGCGTTTCAACTCTATGTTGACTTAGTCAACACTTTGGATATTGATAGAGTCAACATAGGGAGACGCCGCGCCACGGCGTATGAAGCGATGACGGAAGTGGAAAAGCGAGATGACATTGGCGCATTGCGCGCTTTCAATCGTGTCTATACGCGCCGCCTTGGCCTGTTGAACGCTCATCTCGACAAGAGCCCGTTCACCTTGACCGAGGCGCGCATTCTTTACGAAATCGCACATCGTTCCGCGCCGACTGCCGCGGATATCATGCGGGCGCTGGGACTTGACCGTGGCCAGCTGAGCAGGACATTGAAGCGCTTCACAGAGCGCGGATTGATCGAGACGGAGCCGCATCCGGAAGGCGGTCGCAGCCGCCCCATTCTGTTGACCGAGGCTGGCTGCACGACATTCAGCGCTCTGGAGCGCAATACCTGCGATGCCGTGGGCGAACTTCTCGATGGTTTACAACCTGACCGCCGCCGCGATCTGCTGACGGCAACCGATGCGATCATGCGCGTTTTCGACGAAGGTCAGACCGGGCAGGTGCTCTTGCGTGATCTCAAAGCCGGTGATCTCGGCTGGATCATCCATCGCCAAGCCGTTCTCTATACCGGCGAATATGGCTGGAACAATGATTATGAAGCACTCGTCGCCCGCATTCTCGCCGATTTCAAGCAGGCTTTCGACCCTGCGCATGATGCGGCATGGGTGGCGGAAATCGACGGTCGCATCGTGGGATCGGTCTTTCTGGTCAAGGGCGACCAGCCTAAACTTGGCAAGCTGCGTCTGCTCTATGTCGAACCGGATGCGCGGGGCGCGGGTGTCGGAGCGAAGCTCGTCAACGCCTGCATCGAGCGTGCACGTGCTGTCGGCGATGAGCGCCTCACACTCTGGACGAATAGTGTGCTGACAGCTGCACGGCGTCTTTATGAGCGGGCTGGGTTCAGGCTTGTCGAAGAAGCGCCGCACCATTCCTTCGGTGTCGATTTGATCGGCCAGACGTGGGAGTTAGACCTCACGGCAAGTCTTTCCGGACAAATGAAGGCCAGTGCATAAAAGAAAAGCGGCGGATTGCTCCGCCGCTTTCTCAAACACGCAAACTGCGCGAAAGATTATTCGCTTGCAGCAGCTTCTTCAGCCGGAGCAGCTGCAGCAGCAGCGGCTTCTGCAGCCTTGGCAGCAGCTTCTTCTTCAGCCTGCTTGGCCAGAGCGATACGCTCCTGAGCCTTCTTACCTGGCTCACCCTTGGTCGGGTTGCTGCGAGCCGGACGCTTGGCAATGCCAGCCTGGTCGAGGAAGCGCAGAACGCGATCGGTCGGCTGTGCGCCCTGAGCGATCCAATGCTGGATGCGGTCGGCGTCGAGCTTTACGCGTTCAGCGTCCTTGGCCAGCATCGGGTTCCATGCGCCAACGGTTTCGATGAAACGGCCGTCACGCGGGCTGCGGACGTCGGCAACGACGACGTGGTAGTAAGGACGCTTCTTG
The DNA here is from genome assembly GCA_014138095.1 of Ochrobactrum sp. RH2CCR150. Lineage (GTDB taxonomy): Bacteria > Pseudomonadota > Alphaproteobacteria > Rhizobiales > Rhizobiaceae > Brucella > Brucella gambitense. Next base: position 182,008 of record JACGXE010000008.1, on the reverse strand, counting down.
GAGCCAGCGCGGGCGAGACGAATCTTGAGGGACATTTTTTCTTTCCTTTAGACAATTGTTTGGCCCTGACGGGCTATCGGTAGTTCTGCCCGTCAGGGCAATGGATCAAGCCGTTATCGGCTATTTATTTTCCGCTGTGATTGGCAGCGGCATGCTCATGATGCCGAATGACTTCCTTCACGATGAAGTTCAGGAATTTTTCGGCGAAATCGGGGTCGAGATGGGCGTCGACGGCCAGAGCGCGAAGGCGCTCGACCTGACGCTTTTCGCGAGCCGGGTCAGCCGGGGCGAGGCCCCGTTCGGCCTTCAGCACGCCCACTGCCTTTGTGCAGCGGAAGCGTTCGGCCAGCATATGGATCAGCGCCGCATCGATATTGTCGATGGAGGCACGCAGTGACAGAAGTTCGGCGGGTGCAGTGTTCTGTTCGTCGCTCATAATGCTCACTTCTTCTTCGGCAGACCTGGAAGGCCGCCACCAAGACCCGGAAGCTTGGGGCCGCCCAAACCGGGGAGACCGCCGCCAGAAAGTCCAGGCAAGCCGCCGCCTTTCGTCAGACCAGCCGCTTCCGCCTGCTTGGCAAGCGCTTCAAGCTGCTTCGGGTCCATCTTCGACAGATCCGGCATGCCGCCGAGGCCGCCCATGCCGCCACCAAGGCCCATCTTGCTGGCAAGACCGCCCATCATCTGCTTCATCATTCCGCCCTTGCCCTTGCCCATGACTTTCATCATGTCGGCCATCTGGCGGTGCATCTTGAGAAGCTTGTTGATGTCAGCGGCGTTGGTACCGGAACCCTTGGCAATGCGCTGCTTGCGGCTGTGCTTCAACAGGTCCGGATTGGCGCGCTCAGCCTTGGTCATGGAACCGATAATGGCGAGCTGGCGGTCAAAGACCTTGTCGTCGAGACCGGCTGCAGCAACCTGATCCTTCATCTTGCCCATGCCGGGCATCATGCCCATGATGCCGCCCATGCCGCCGAGCTTCTTCATCTGGCCCAGCTGGTCGGCGAGATCGTTGAGATCAAACTTGCCGGACTGCATCTTCTTGGCCATCGCAGCGGCTTTTTCCGCGTCGATGTTTTCAGCAGCTTTTTCGACGAGCGAAACAATATCGCCCATACCGAGAATACGGTCGGCAATACGCTTGGGATAGAATTCCTCAAGCGCATCCATTTTTTCGCCGGTGGCGATCAGCTTGATCGGCTTGCCGGTGATCGCGCGCATCGAAAGGGCTGCACCGCCACGACCGTCACCGTCCATACGGGTCAGAACGATACCGGTGATGCCGACGCGTTCATCAAAATTGCGCGCCAGATTGACAGCGTCCTGACCGGTCAGGCTGTCGGCAACGAGCAGAATTTCATGCGGATTGGCGGCCTTGCGGATATCCGCCATTTCCACCATCAGCGGCTCGTCAATATGCGTGCGGCCGGCGGTGTCGAGAATGACGACATCATGCGCGCCAAGCTTGGCGGCCTGAACGGCGCGCTTGGCGATTTCGACCGGCGTTTGACCGGCGATGATCGGCAGCGTGTCGACGCCGGTCTGGATGCCCAGCTGACGAAGCTGCTCCTGCGCGGCCGGACGGCGCGTATCGAGCGACGCCATCAGTACTTTCTTGCGCTGGCGCTCGGTGAGGCGCTTGGCGATCTTGCCGGTGGAGGTCGTCTTACCCGAACCCTGCAAGCCGACCATCATAATGACGACTGGCGCAGGCGCGTTGAGATCAATGGAAACGCCTTCGGTGCCGAGCATTTCGATAAGCTCGTCATGGACGATCTTAACGACCATCTGGCCGGGCTTGATGCTCTTGAGAATCTCTGCGCCGACTGCCTTCTCACGAACGCGGTCGGTAAAGGAACGAACCACTTCCAGCGAAACGTCGGCTTCAATGAGCGCACGACGCACTTCGCGCAGCGCTGCCGTCACGTCGCTTTCAGAGAGAGCGCCGCGTCCGGTGAGGCCGTTCAGGATGGAGCCAAGACGCTCCTGAAGTGATTCAAACATCGCGTTTCCTTATATCCGGGAGTAGGCGGGAGGCTTATCCGGGATAGATCGTCCCGCGTGTCTGCCAGTTCAAGAAGCACCCAAAGCGATACAGCACCCGAGGGCGCAACGCGCTGTCGGATGTGGACCTCCGGGATCGCTTTATACCAAAATGGGTCCCGGTCGGTGGCTCGCGTTCTGAAGATCGCGGATAGATTGAGGGGTGGATTAGGGCTCAAAGTGCGGAATGTCAAGCAAAACTCGGTCGTTTTGCCGTTCTTTCACCCGATTTAGCGCATATCCGCCGATGACATTACGGTGTGGGAATGGCAAATTCCCGCATAAGGCGAATCATTTTCGCGGAACAGTTCACAGCAGATCACTCACAAGGAGATAAGAATGGCGTTGACTGCCAAGGGCCGGATTTGGGCGGCGACAGTTCTTGCAGCGGGCATGTTTGCGGGTGCAGGCGCGGCGCAGGCCGCACAATGCGGCAATAATGCTGCCGGTTACAATGCGTGGCTGCAGCAGACCCTGAAGGAAGCGCCATCGCGCGGCGTTGGCAAGGCGGGCATCAGCGCGCTGGCCAGCACCAAATATGCGCAGGCCACCATCAATGCCGACCGCAACCAGAAGAGCTTCAAGCTCTCCTTCGAAGACTTCATGAAGAAGCGCGGCGCGGATACGATCATCAAGCGCGGCAAGGCCATGAAGGCGCAGAATGCGGCTCTCTTCGCCAATATCGAAAAGCGTTACGGTGTTCCTGCCGGTCCGCTGATCGCGATCTGGGGCATGGAAACCGGCTTCGGCAACTATCTGGGCAAGCAGAACACGGTTTCGGCCGTTGCAACGCTGGCCTATGACTGCCGCCGTACCGAATATTTCACCGAACAGCTCTATGCCGCACTCAAGCTCGTCGATCAGGGCGACCTCAGCCCGCAGGCTGTCGGCGCCATGCATGGTGAAGTTGGCCAGACCCAGTTCATGCCGGCAAACGTCCTGAAATACGGCGTCAGCGGTTCGGGCGGTGCCCATTTCGATCTGAAGAACAAGGCGGACGCTCTTCATTCGACCGCCAACTTCCTGGTTGGCCATGGCTGGAGCCGTGGTGCAGGCTATCAGCCGGGTGAGCCGAATTACGGCGCGATTCAGGGCTGGAATGCAGCGCAGGTTTACCAGCGCGCCATCGCCGTCATGGGCAAGGCTATCGACGGGAATTAAGAAGAATGATGGAGCGCTGCTGAAGCGCTCCTCATGTTCTGAAACTAAAAAAGCCCCGGTCAAACCGGGGCTTTTTATTGCCGTCTGGCAAGATTTACAAAATGGGTTCGCCGGCTTCAGGGCGTTTGAAATCGCCGGTCTGGTGATCCATTACCCAAAGCTCACCGGTCGAAATATCGAACCATGCGCCGTGCAGGCTGAGCTTGCCCTTCTTCTCCAGAATATCGACGCAAGGGAAGGTGCGCAGATTATTCAGCGAATAGCGGATCGAAATGCGCTCCAGTGCTGTCTGGCGCTCGGTCGGCGTCATCAGGCTGTTGCCGCTGACAGCTTCAGCCGCAGGCGCAATCAGACTCATCCACTTGCCGATGAAATCACCGGGCGACAGAGGCGCGCTTTCCGTATCGAGCGCAGCTTTGATGCCGCCGCATCGTCCATGGCCCATGACCACGATGTGCTTCACCTTGAGGCTTTGCACTGCGAATTCCAGCGCAGCCGATGCCGCATGAAACTCGCCGTCGGGCTCGTAAGGGGGAATGAGATTGGCAACATTGCGCAGGACGAAGATTTCGCCGGGCGCAGAGTTGAAGATTGTTTCGGGAGCAGCGCGGGAATCGCAGCAGGCAATAACCAGAGTTTCCGGTGATTGTCCTTTTTCCGCCAGTTCGCGATAGCGCGCGGTTTCCCGTGCGAAATGCTCCGTCATGAAGGTTTTGTAACCCGAGAGGAGTGTGTCCGGAAGATCAGCCATGGCGTTTCAATATCCTTATCGAAAACCGAGATCAATCAAAATGATCAGGCCCATATCGTCATTCGCAGACCGTGTGCATCATGCTCGGCAAGGGCAGGATGTGCTCGGGCTTCGCCGTGCGTATAACGTCTGGCCACGAGAAACATGGCGCAGGCGTCGAGAAAGTCATCATCCTTTGCGCCACGTGGAGCGCGCAGGCTGACAAAATTTTCTGACAGACCACAGCGTATCAGCAAGGCTTGGCGTTCGGCCATGCCTTCTGGATTGACACGCCCTTTGATCTTCTTGGGCAGCGTCATGGCGCTGGGACCACCGGGGCCGCCGTTCAGCATGGCGAAGGCGAGTTCCGGGTGAGATTCGATCACACGTTCGCGCAAGCGTGGCTCGCCGCGCAGAACCGTGTCGAGTTCGCGGATTTTCGGAAACAGTCCAAAGGCCTGTCGGGAAACCTTGCGGGGTGGATCGGACCGCTCCATCGAGCGGGCACAGCTTTCGCGATAATCTTCGGCATAAACGGCTTCGCGCGGAGGAATGGAAAAGAGGCTCGATTGTCTTGCGCCAAGATGCGCCCGCGCTGTGCGTTCGGCTGCGCGTGTGCCTGTTTCCGGTAATCCGATCGGCATATCAACCGCGATAATGGCATTATCCGGCAGCGCCGTAATCAGTGCAGCAAAGCTGCTGAAAACGTCGGCACGCATGCCACTGCCTTCGCCCGACACGGCGATCCAGCCGCCTCGGCAGCCATCGACGCCAGCAACGGGCGTCGCTTCACGCGTCAAGCGCGCAATCCCTTGGTTGGGTGTACAAGACGTCGCGTCTGCACCATGGCCATGGGCGTGGCAAGGCTGGAGGCGTCGGCTTCCAGCATCAGTTCATCGGCACCGCGTTTTGCCGAGCGCGCCATGATTTCGAACACAGCAGCCGTTGTGCTCTGCAAGGTCTTTTCTTCCGATTGCCCGGAAAGGCGGCGCGCGAGAAACACAGCAGAGGTCAGATCGCCAAGTCCGTTGGTCGGACCATCCACACGACGATGCTCGGCCATCAGCGCCATGGTCGGCGTCAGCAATATATTGCCGATACTGCCAGCCATCAGCGGGAAGGCGGAGGTGACAAGCATGGTTGCCGGTCCGGCGTCCAGTGCAGCTTCCATCAGCGATTTGTTGTCTTCCAGTGGCACGCCGGTCAGCCAGGACAGTTCGAACCGGTTGGGTGTGGCGATATCGGCAAGCGGCATGAGTTTGTCGCGGATGCCGATAGCGGTTGCCTCCGGCACATAGAGGCCTTTCTCATCGCCGATCACCGGGTCGCAGAGATAGACGGCGTTCGGGTTTTGGGCCTTGACGCCCTTGACCAACTCAGCAACGGCTGCCGCCTGTTCCGGGTGGCCGAGATAGCCCGTCAGGATTGCGCCGACTTCCCCAAGCCATGGAGCGCGCTGAAGATCCTGCATAAGGCGCAGAAATTCTTCCGGCGGCGGCACGATGCGCCCGGCTGGGCCATGGCCGGGATGCCAGGGCAGGACTACGGTTGGCACGGCCCAGACAGGAAACCCCAGTGTTTCCAATGCGAAAACAGCGGCCCGGTTGCCCACCGAACCGCGCACGACATGGCTTGAAATGACAATAACGGTTGTCGCGTCCGAAGGCGCAGAAAGCGTCATGTTAGACCTAGCTTTGCATGAGATAAAAGAGGAGCCAGACGATGATCGCCAGCGTGATGAGAAGGCCGAGGGTTCGTCCGATGCGGGTGGCCCAGAGTTCGATGCGGTCGTTTTCCGGCGCGTCCCCGGCGGCAAGGTGATTGGTGGTGCGGGCAAAACCGCGACGGACGAGACCTTCCGCCCCGGTCTGTTCGCGGTCCAGCCGATCCAGAATACGGCGCGCTTCTTCCTGGCGCTCGCGTCCCGGACCGCCTGCATCCTCGCCTATGCCAGCCTGCTGGCGTTCACCCATGATCTGCCTGCCTCGCCGAAGTGACTCGCATCCCCGAAACCCGGTGTAGCATTATGCTTGCAACGTGGTTCTGCAAGCGGAATAGTTGTATTCTATGAGAGCTTTACGACGAGCTTGCCGAAATTGCCGCCTTCAAGCATCGAAATAAAGGCTTTCGGTGCGTTTTCGAGCCCTTCCACAATGTCTTCGCGATAGCGGATTTGACCGTCGGCGATCCATTTTGCCATATCGTGATAAAAAGCGGGGCGCTGATCGGCAAAGTCGCGCTGGATGAAGCCGCGAATGGTCAGGCTCTTGGACAGGATATCGCGCATAACAAGCGGCAGGCGGTCGGGACCGTCGAATGGGCCGCTCTGGTTATATTGCGCGATGAGCCCGCAAACCGGCACACGGGCAAAAGGATTCAGCAACGGGAAGACCGCTGCGAAAACCTTGCCGCCGACATTCTCGAAATAGACGTCGATACCGTCCGGGCAGGCCAGCGCCAGTTCCTGGGCGAAGTTCGGGCTGTGATGGTCAACGGCAACGTCGAAACCGAATTCGTCTATCAGCGCCTTGCACTTGTCCGCGCCGCCCGCAATGCCGACCGCCCGTGCACCCTTCAGCTTGGCGATCTGCCCGACAGCGGAACCAACGGGACCGGTAGCTGCTGCAACGACAACGGTTTCGCCTTCCTTGGGCTGGCCGATGGTCAAGAGGCCGGAATAGGCGGTGAAGCCCGGCATGCCAAGGACGCCAAGCGCGGTGGTCAACGGCGCCTGCTCGGGATCAAGCTTGCGCAAGGTTGAGGCATTGGCCACCGCATAGCTTTGCCAGCCGGAATGGGACAGTACGAAGTCGCCTGGCGCGAAGCCTGCGCTGTGGCTTTCAACCACTTCGCCCACTGTGCCGCCTTCCATGACCGAACCGATCTCCACTGGTGCCGCATAGGATTTGGCGGCGCTCATGCGGCCGCGCATATAGGGGTCGAGCGAAAGATAACGCAGCTTCAGAAGCACTTCGCCTTCGCCAGCGCCCGGAACTGCCGCTTCCTCAAGCCGGAAGTTTTCCGCCGTGGGGCGTCCGTCCGGACGCGATGCGAGCACGATGCGCTGGTTGATCTTTTCGCCCATGGGGTAACTCCTGTTGTTGAGGACCGGTGTCGAACCGGAACGATATGCAGTGCATCCAGTTCCGCAACGGTTACTCACTTTTGAAGACGGCTTGGTGAAGAACTGCTATGGAATGATGTAACAGTGATTTGTAAATCCATTCGCTCTGAGGCTAAAGCAAAATGACCCAAGATACGTTGTTTCTTCTGACGCCGGGTTTCAAAGATACGGCCTATCCCGGACAGGAATTCTACTGCTGGCATTGCGCGCTGATCGAGGGTGTTCTGGCGTCGTTTCCGTCGCTCGGTGGAGATTTGAAGATCGAGCGCATCGCATTTGCAAGACCGCGCGAGAAGGTGATCCAGCTTGCGGGTGAGGAAAATCAGTCTCTGCCGTTGCTGGTTTTGAAAGATGGCGACCGCACGTCATTCGAAACGGGCACTTATCAGGGGCGCTCGCTAATTGCCGATCCGCACAAAATTCTGGCCGCGTTAACGGAGCGGCACGGCTTCCCGTCGCCGCATCCGTGACCGGAAGGGTGGGTCAGACGTAGCTTCCCAGCGCCACACGGCTGAACTGCCAGTTAACCTCCGGCAGTTCGGAAGCCGGGAAAGACAGTACGATCTGTTTGGATGTGACAGGCCCGCGGAAACCGGCGAAGAAGATCGTATCTTCGAGCTGTGGCGCGACCTCGAAACAGGAGAAAACCCAGGTGTCGTCGCGGTCAGCAGACAGGACGATCAGGCCATTTTCATCGTAGGAAATATCGACCGTGGGGTGCAGATGGAACCGCACCGCAATATTGTCGCGCCCATTGGATTTCAATGGCCGCCCGTCGCCGCGATAGAAGCGGTCGGCACCCTGAATGACACTGCCATTGTGCGAGAGCACGAGGCGGCGTTCGTGATAAATGCCGAACAGGCGCGCATAGCCGTCATGGCTTGCCACAAAACCCTGACGGCCCATTTCTTCGATACGGTCGCGCTGCACGCGCGTCGGCCCGGCAATGATCGGCGTGCCGATCATGTTGGAAAGCCCGGCATTGAGGCTGAACCGACACGACGATGTGTCGTTGATGGTCGCCGTTGAGTGGGCGGCGGTCGAGCGTCCCAATGGACGAAATTCCGGCGGGCCGAAACGGTCGATGCCGGAATTGACGATATAGCGCTGGCGTCCGGAGGACATTTCGAAGGCGAGACAGCCTGCATGGGCGTCCCTCGATGCGGTGACCGGCGGCGGCAGGCCCGTATCGGCGATGATGGTCGTCGATCCCATGGAAAGACGTTCATAGCCGGAATAGGGCGCATGGGTCAGCGGTGAACCAGCCGTTTCATCGTGGCGCAGCACGGAGATGATGCGCTCCGGCATGGTCGGGCCAACGCCGTTGAACAGCGCAAGGCTGCCATCCTGATGCCGGAAGAAGCGCAATGCGGGCAGCATGCGCTCCACTGCTTCAATCAGGGCTTTCGGCGGCGATTCTGTGCCATTGGCATAGGTCTGGCGCAGTGGCAGAAGATCAGCCAGCAACTCCAGAACTGTCACCGGATTGCGCGAGATATGCCCGCCATCGGGCAAAATCTGGCGCTTCAGCTCATATTCGAGATTGCGGCGGGCCGCACGTGCGGTCGGTGGCGAAACCGGCAATGCGAGCGCCGCGAAAGCCAGCGCGATACGTGCGCGCAGCCGCTCTTCGCCGTCGTCCATCGCACCTGCCACCGTGCGCAGATAGCGAACCTGCATGGCGAGAGAACGCATGAACTTGCGATAGGCGGGCATTTCTGCGCCGGAAAGGATAAGATTGGAGTGCTGCAACCAGGCGATGATGCGCTGCGCCGTCACTTCCGGCGCCCAGGCGAGGCCGCCGATGCGCTTGCCAAACATGCGCATCCAGTCATCGACAAGCGCCCGCGCATTGGCAGTCGCCAGTTCGCTGTTTGCGCTTTTCAGATGGCGCAGCCAGCCGAAGCTCTGCAACGCTGCTTCCCATTCGGGTGTCGGCGGCTCGACGGCAAAGGGCGAAAGCCCGCCGGTTTCGACGAGACGGCCTGCAAGCGCGAAGCGCCCGTGATAGAATTCCTGCGCCAGCTGCGGGTCGGCAACACGCAGATCCGGCGGTGCAATCAGGATACGGTCGGGCGTAAAGCCGGTGAAGCGCCAGCTGTAGAGCGGCCCCATACGCAGGCGGCGGCTGAACTTGCGCCACGCCTGTGCTACGGCCAGTCCCCAAAGGTGAGGGGTTTCGCTCAGCGCGACTGCCACCCGGTCTTTCTCCGTATCGTTTGTCATTGTGTTTACGCATATCCAACGCAAAACCGCTTCGCACTTTTGCTGGAAATGCTCTAATCCTCTAGGCCGGGTCAGAATTCCGGCCTTCTTTACAATTCTATAGAATGATGAATCGAGCGTTAACCATAACGGGTATCGCTACCCGTTATGACAATTTTTACGATTTGGCTGGCTCACGAGCGCCGCTTGAAGCGTGCTGCGAAGAAACCGTCCATGCCCGCCATATGCGGATCGTCGTCGAAACGGTCTGACGGCAGATCGGCTGGCGTGGAGCGCAGATATCCTTCGCCGGTGATCAGCCCTTCGAGGCCGGGACAATCATCAAGGGTGATCGGGAAGGGTTCCAGCAGCGGATTTTCCGCCGCCTTGCGAGCCATTTCCTCGCCTTCAAGCGGATGCAGCGAGCAATTGGAAAAGACGATCACGCCGCCCGGCTTCACCAGCGTTGCAGCATGGGCCAGCAGCTTGCCCTGAAGGTCGGCGAGCTTTGTGATATCTTGCGGCGTCTTGGTCCACGGGACGTCGGGATGGCGACGCACCGTGCCGGTGGACGAACAGGGCGCGTCGAGAAGCACAGCGTCGAAAAGCTCTTCCGGCACGAAATCCATCAGATTGGTCGCAACGGTCTTCGCCTCGTAACCGAGGCGCTCCAGATTGCCGCGCAGACGCTTCAACCGGTTTTCGGACAGATCGAGCGCGGTGACATCAGCACCTTGCTGAACCAACTGGGCCGTCTTGCCGCCCGGCGCTGCGCAAAGATCGGCGACGCGTTTGCCCTTGATTTCGCCCATCAGGCGCGCAGGCAGGCTTGCCGCCACATCCTGCACCCACCAGTCACCCTCGGCAAAGCCGGGCAGGTCGGTCAGCGCGCCATCAACGGTATGCACGCGAACCGAGCCGTTCGGTAATGCAATACCGCCGAGTTTCTCAGCCCAGACTTTCGGATCGCCCTTCACGGTGAAGTCGATCGGCGGCTCATAGGCATGCATGGCAAAGATGGCTGCGGCTTTTTCCGCGCCGTAAGCATCGACGATGCTCTTGGAGAACCATTCGGGCACATTGCCTTCCGGTAGCAATGTATGTGCGAGCGCGCGTTCCTTGTTGCGCGACAGACGGCGCAACAATGCATTGACCAGACCGGCATATTTGCGGTTGCGCGGATCACCATTGGCGGCTTCCACCGCCAGATCCACGGCCGAATGGTCGGGAAGGTCGAGATAGAAAATCTGCGCCACAGCGACGTGCAGCAAATGCTTGAGCGCGACGGCGTTTTCCGGCAAAGGCCGGTCGAGACGCTTGGAAATGGCCCGTTCGATAGCGCCGCGATTGCGCAGGCTTGCGCCGAGAATGGCGCGCACCAGCGCACGGTCGCGGGGTTCCAGCGCCAGATATTGCGGGTGGCCGTGACTGTTGTCGGTCAGTCCGTCGAGTGAGGTGTTCTTTTCTATCACCGCACCCAGCAGACGCGCCGCACATTGGCGCGCCGGCAAGCCCGGGCGATCCACTGTATTGTTCTGTACTAACGGCTTGTTGTTTCCACGCTTTGGCGCGGGTTTCTTATCGTTCACGCTGTTCTACTTTATCTGGCGCGCATCTCATCCAAAAATGGCTGTGCGCTTTTTGGCATACGCTTTTAGGACCATGGGCCCCGATAGCCGGAACCGCCACTGTTGTTATCGCCTGCATTACCCCATGGACCACTGCTTTGGGAAGGGGCAGCAGCGCGCGGAGCCATTCCGGCCGAGCGAATACCCATTTCCCCGGCCAGCTGTTCAAGCGCTGCGATGCGATTATCGGTGTCCGGGTGGGTCGAGAAAAGATTGTCGGCACCGCGTCCGCTCAGCGGATTGATGATGAACATATGGGCGGTTGCCGGGTTGTGTTCGGCATTTTCATTGACGGTAGCCTTGGCGCTGCGCGCAATCTTGTTGAGCGCGGAAGACAGCCACAGCGGATTGCCGCAGATTTCCGCGCCGCGTTTGTCGGCGGCATATTCGCGGGTACGGCTGACGGCCATCTGCACGATCATTGCGGCAAAGGGCGCGACGATCATCGCCAGAATGGTGCCGATGACGCCAATGACGCCATTGCCGTTTTCACGGTTGCCGCCCAGAAAGAAAGCGAAGTTGCCGAGCATCGAAATGGCGCCAGCCAGCGTCGCCACGATGGTCATGGTGAGCGTATCGCGGTTTTGCACATGCGCCAGCTCATGCGCCATCACGCCTGCGACTTCTTCCGGCGTCAGGCGCTGAAGAAGACCCGTGGTGGCGGCGACGGCTGCATTTTCGGGATTGCGCCCGGTGGCAAAAGCATTGGGCTGGTCTTCGTGGATGATGAACACCTTCGGCATGGGCAGACCGGCATTGGCGGCAAGTCCGCTCACCATGCGGTAATAATCCGGGGCTGTGCGTTCATCCACCTGCTGTGCATTGTACATGCGCAGCACCATCTTGTCGGAGTTCCAGTAGCCGAACAAGTTCATGCCGACAGCGAACACCAGTGCGATCATCATACCGCCGCCGCCGCCCAGCAAATAGCCGATGCTCATGAACATGACTGTCATGAGAGCAATCAGCATGGCAGTTTTCGTCATATTCATGCGTTCTGGTCTCCAATTCAGCGAGAGTTTATCTCAAACAGGGTTTTGCGTCCCACCTATTCCTGCCTATATGATGGGTATCAAAAGCCTGCGCTTCAATAATAGGACTTCAGCGGATGACCGACAAACTCAACGAAACCGACATCGACGAGAACGCTGCGCCGCGCAAGTTTGAAGATCTGCCTCCGGCTGCCCAGCGCGCTCTCCAGGAAGCGGAAGAACGCCGCGCCGCCGAAACGAATGCCAAGGCCCCGCGTGAAATCGGCGGCCGCGGCGGTAAGGACCCGGCGCGTTTCGGCGATTGGGAGATCAAGGGGCGCACGATCGACTTCTAAGCTCGTAAGCTTGGGATATTCCCGCTCCTGCGGCCTGCAAATCGCGTTCTTCTGCGCTTCCGGTGCTCATGTACTTAAGTACACTCCGCTCCGGTTCTCGAAGACCACCATTTTCGGCATGCAGGACCGAAAATCTCACCAAGCTTTGGCGGTAGCAGGATAAGCAAGAAGGCCGGGAAATTCCCGGCCTTCTTGCTTTACTTCTTGTTCTGACGGTTGGCGATCAGATCGTTCATAACTACTGGAACTGTCGATGTATTGTCCAGCGAACTGAAATTATCTTTGATCGTTTTTCTTATTGTTCGCCGTTATCTATCGTGAAGATGAATTTCTCCAATTATAAAATTTTTTGTACCCTAGATATTATGGAGTGCCAATAAGTATATTCTATAATAGAATTAAATTTCGAATTTTAATACTTTTTATTTTAAATGAGGATGTAATGGCTATAAACCCAATGAACATAAGAGAAAGGAGCAATTCTGTTGGTGTTTGTCCACCTCCACCCACTGATGAGGGAGTCCCTCGACTGTCTCCTGCGCAAGGAGATCATGTTTTCGGGGATATTGTAGGTGTCGTTCTGGGCGCGGTAGAGGATGTTCGTAAAAATGGCAACCGGGATAACCCCACACTAAATAATCGGGATGCAATTGCATCGTTCGGCAGGCGTATTCAAGATTTAAAAGTTATGGATTTGGGGCATCATGCAAATATTGAAAATCCCAAGACGCAACGAAAGGGGGCGGCTGAACTTGACATGCATTCTCATTACTTTGGAGGGCAAGCTGACAGAGTGAGGTGGCATATTGTTGATATAATGGAAAAAGGATACACCTTTGATAGGTATATTAGACTTTCCAGGGAGCTTGATAGGCTTCTTGATGTGTTGGTAGATGAAACTGCTTTGAAGCATTATCTTTATAAAGTAAAAGAATGCAGAGATGCTGATGCAAATAATACGATACATAATGCAATTTCTGTTGAGGCTGCACGCTCTCTCATAGAAAAGGCTCCGACGAGCAAGAATAAAGACGTCGTTCAGTCAATAATAAAGCGTATCGATCATTTTAAATGGGGGTTTCTTCAGCTTATTAAGAATTATTATTATTTTTACGATGTAAGATTAAAATGTGATACGAGGCATTTTTGATTTTGCCTCGTATCATGCAGCGTGAATATTTCGTTATTTCTTGTTCTGGCGTTTTTCGATCAGATCGTCCACGACGCCCGGATCGGCGAGTGTCGACGTGTCGCCCAGTGAGCCGAAATCATCCTCGGCGATCTTGCGCAGGATACGGCGCATGATCTTGCCCGAGCGGGTCTTCGGCAGGCCGGGCGCGAACTGGATCTTGTCCGGCGTGGCGATAGGGCCGATTTCCTTGCGCACATGCTGGGTCAGCTCCTTGCGCAGCTCATCAGCGTCCTGCGCCTCAGCGCCCGTCATCAAGGTGACGTAGCAATAGATGCCCTGTCCCTTGATCGGGTGCGGATAGCCGACAACGGCTGCTTCCGAAACCGAGTGATGCGAGACGAGTGCCGATTCGATTTCCGCCGTGCCAAGACGGTGGCCGGAAATATTCAGCACGTCATCGACGCGACCGGTAATCCAGTAATAGCCGTCTTCGTCGCGGCGACAGCCGTCGCCGGTGAAATACTTGCCCTTATAGGTGGAGAAGTAAGCCTCGATGAAGCGCTTGTGGTCGCCATAAAGCGTGCGCATCTGGCCCGGCCAGCTGTCGGTGATACACAGATTGCCGTCGGTCGCGCCATCGACCACGTTGCCCTCATTATCCACGAGCTGCGGCTTGACGCCGAAGAACGGACGTGTGGCGGAGCCGGGCTTGAGATCGGTTGCGCCGGGCAGCGGCGTGATCAGAATACCGCCGGTTTCCGTCTGCCACCAGGTATCGACGATGGGCGACTTTTCATCGCCGACCACGTGATAATACCATTCCCAGGCTTCCGGATTGATCGGCTCGCCGACTGAGCCGAGCAGGCGCAGCGATGAGCGGGAAGAACGGGTGACGAATTCATCTCCAGCGCCCATCAATGCGCGGATGGCCGTTGGTGCGGTATAGAAGATGTTGACGTGGTGCTTGTCGATGATCTCCCAGAACCTGCCCTGATCGGGGAAATTCGGTACACCTTCGAACATCAGTGTTGTGGCGCCATTGGCCAGCGGACCATAGACGATATAGGAATGGCCCGTGACCCAACCCACATCCGCCGTGCACCAATAGGTGTCGCCGTCGTGATAGTCGAAGACATATTGATGGGTCATCGAGGCATAGACCAGATAACCGCCGGTGGTGTGCAGCACGCCCTTTGGCTTGCCGGTGGAGCCGGATGTGTAGAGGATGAACAGCGGATCTTCTGCATTCATCGGTTCCGGTTCGCAATGCGGTTCGACGCTGGCGACTTCCTGATGATACCAGAGGTCGCGGCCACGGCCCCAACTGACCTTGCCGCCGGTGCGGCGCACGACCAGCACCTTGTTGACCATGACATATTGCTTGGCGGCAATATCGATGGCGGTGTCGGTGTTTTCCTTCAGCGGAACCGGCTTGCCACCACGCACGCCTTCATCGGCGGTGATGACGAAAGTGGATTCACAATCGACGATACGACCGGCCAGCGCTTCCGGCGAGAAACCAGCGAAAACCACTGAATGCACCGCGCCAATGCGCGCGCAGGCGAGCATGGCATAGGCGGCTTCCGGGATCATCGGCAGATAGATCGTGACGCGGTCGCCCTTCTTGACGCCGTGCTTCTTAAGAACATTCGCCATGCGGCAAACATTTTCATAAAGCTCGCGATAGGTGATCTTCTTATCGATATAGGGGTTGTCGCCTTCCCAGATGATCGCGACCTTGTCGCCACGGCTCTTCAGGTGGCGGTCGATACAGTTGTAGGAGACGTTGGTGACGCCGTCCTCATACCACTTGATGGATACGTCGCCATTGAAATCGGTGTTCTTGACCTTGGTGAAAGGCTTGAACCAGTCGATGCGGCGACCATGCTTGGCCCAGAAGCCATCCGGATCGCTCACGCTTTCCTTGTACCATTCGAGGTAGGTCTCATTGTCAATGAGCGTGTTCTTCTTTGCCTCCGGCAGTACGGGGTAAAGCTTTTCCGACATCATTTCCTCCAAGTTTCACCAACGTCCTCTCGTCAGTGCGTGGTTCGTAACCACTGTTGGGTCTTATCTAGCTTCCTAAGCTGTGAAGGTAAATTAGACGATTGGTGCGTCTCCCGTCCACAATGACGCAGGTTAAATCTTTGAATTGGCAGCACTCATAGCTATTTGTTGCTAACATCTTGTTTTTACACTTTAAAAACCATTTGGAGTGATTATCTCAAATCCAGGAGCCGAGTATACGGCTCTTCACAAAAAGGGGAAATCGCCATGACGACGTCCGCTTTTCACGCAAAATCGGCCTTCGAACTGCAACTCGCCGGTTATGGTCTGACGACGGCGAAACTCTTCTACCACATGCCGGATCATCCGCATCTGCTTCAGCTGTTTGTCTGGCAGGAATATGATGTCGCGCCGGAGTTTCCGGTGCTGCACCATTTCATCGAGTTTTGGAAACGGGAGATCGACGGGCCGCTGCATTCGGTAATCTATACGCATTGCCGCTTGCTCGGCCCATCGGACTGGAGGAATGTGCAAGGGGAGATCGTTCTGCACTGAACGATAATGTGAGCAAACAGGCAACCGAGGCCATATGACGCTTCCGCATCTGACCAATCCGGGCAAGGCACTGCTTTATGCCTCGAAGACATTGCTCGGTTGCCTTATTTGCTGGTTCGCGCTCCGCTGGGCGGGGATTGAGCATCCTATCTGGGCCGTGATTACCGTCCTGATCATTTCCGATCCGGATGTGCGCGCAACGCTGGCATTGGCGCAGGCGCGGGCGATCAACACGGCGGTCGGTTGTTCCATCGGGATGCTGACGATCTGGATATTCGGTTATTCTCCGCTGGCTAGCCTGTTCGGCGCAGCATTGACGGTGCTGCTCATTCTGATGATCGACAAATATCCGATCAACTGGCGGCTGGCGCCCGCAACCGTGGTGATCGTCATGGATGCGGGACGCTTTGCCCAGACGCGCAATGAGGAATTGCTGCTCGCCCTTTCAAGGCTTGTCGAAATCGCGCTTGGATGCGCCGTGGCGATTGCGCTTGCCTGGGTCTACACGCGGATCATCGCTCGCATCAAAGCGCACAGTGAGGTTCAGGCTGGAGACATATAGGAACGTCCGCCAAAAATCGCCGAGCCGACACGAACCGAAGTTGCGCCGAAGCCGATGGCGGTTTCATAATCGCTCGACATACCCATGGAGAGCTTTTCGACACCAGCTTCGCGGGCGAGCTTTTCCAGCAGGGCAAAATGCGGTCCCGGATTTTCATCTGCTGGTGGAATGCACATCAGCCCTTCGATGGCGAGGCCATGTTCGTCGCGGCAGCGGGCGACAAAGGCAACGGCATCCTTCGGTGCAATTCCGGCCTTCTGCTCTTCCAGACCCGTATTGACCTGTACATAGAGTTTCGGGCTCTTGCCCTGCTTGTTGATCTCGTCGGCAAGGGCGGCTGCGATCTTCTCACGGTCCACCGTTTCAATGACGTCGAAAAGGGTAACGGCATCGGCGGCCTTGTTCGATTGCAGCGGGCCGATCAGATGCAGTTCAATGCCGGAATAATCATCGCGCAGTTCAGGCCATTTGGCTTGCGCTTCTTGCACGCGGTTTTCGCCGAAGACGCGCTGTCCAGCGTCAAGCACCGGGCGGATCGCATCCGCATCGAAGGTTTTCGACACGGCGACGAGCGTGACCGAGCCTTTGTTGCGACGCGCTTCTTTTTCGGCAGTGGCGATTGCGGCCTTGACCGTGTTCAGGTTCGTGACGATATCTGACATGAAACTCTCGCTTTCAGGCTTTTCATCCGCAAAAGGTTGACGCTTTCGCCAATACGTGGTGAAGGTCGCCATTAAATATCGACTCTCCTTATTGCATCACCTTCGTACGAGTAAATACGGACATGGCAGCCGAACGTTATAATCCGCGCGTGGCGGAAGCTCACTGGCAGAAAGTCTGGGAAGAAAACCGGACTTTCGAAACGGACAACAGCGATCCGCGCGAGAAGTATTATGTGCTTGAGATGTTCCCCTATCCATCGGGGCGCATCCATATGGGCCATGTGCGCAACTATGCGATGGGCGATGTCGTCGCCCGCTACAAGCGCGCCAAGGGGTTCAACGTGCTCCATCCTATGGGCTGGGACGCTTTCGGCATGCCTGCGGAAAACGCGGCGATGCAGAACAAGGTGCATCCGAAGGAATGGACCTACCAGAACATCGACACGATGAAGCGCCAGCTCAAGTCCATGGGCCTGTCGCTCGACTGGTCGCGCGAATTCGCGACCTGCGATGTGGAATATTACCACCGTCAGCAGATGCTGTTCATCGACCTGTTCGAAAAAGGTCTGGTGACGCGCAAAACCTCCAAGGTCAACTGGGATCCGGTCGACAACACCGTGCTCGCCAATGAGCAGGTGGTCGATGGTCGCGGCTGGCGATCTGGCGCGCTGGTGGAACAGCGCGAACTGACACAGTGGTTCTTCAAGATCACCGATTTCAGCGAGGAATTGCTGGCCGGTCTCGACACGCTTGACCAGTGGCCGGAAAAAGTCCGCCTGATGCAGCGCAACTGGATCGGCAAGTCGGAAGGCTTGCAGGTTCGTTTTGCGCTCGACGGCAAGACGGCACCGGAAGGCTTCTCGGAAATCGAGGTCTACACGACGCGTCCCGACACTCTGTTCGGCGCGGCCTTTGTCGCGATTTCCGCCGATCATCCGCTGGCCAAGAAGCTTGCGGAAAACAACGCATCGCTCACTGGCTTCATCGAAGAATGCCATCAGCATGGCACCTCACTTGCAGCGCTTGAAACCGCTGAAAAGAAGGGCTTCGATACCGGCGTCAAGGTCAAGCATCCGTTCGACGAGAACTGGGAGCTGCCGGTCTATGTCGCCAATTTCGTGTTGATGGAATATGGCACGGGCGCTGTGTTCGGCTGCCCGGCGCACGACCAGCGCGATCTGGATTTCGCCAATAAATATGCGCTGAAGGTGACGCCGGTTGTTCTGCCGAAGGGAGACGATGCGGCGACTTTTGCCATCACCGATACGGCCTTTACCGATGACGGCGTGATGATCAATTCGCGCTTCCTTGATGGTATGACGCCGGAAGCAGCCTTCAACGAGGTTGCAAACCGTCTGGAGCAGTCCACGCTCGGCAATCAGCCGCAGGCGGCTCGCAAGGTGCAGTTCCGTCTGCGCGACTGGGGCATTTCGCGCCAGCGTTATTGGGGCTGCCCGATCCCGATGATCCATTGCGAAAGCTGTGGCGTCAATCCGGTGCCGCGTGCCGACCTGCCGGTCAAGCTGCCGGATGATGTCGATTTCGACCGTCCGGGCAATCCGCTGGACCGTCACGCCACATGGCGTCATGTGAAGTGCCCGAAATGCGGTGGCGAAGCCCGTCGCGAGACGGACACGATGGATACGTTTGTCGATTCGTCCTGGTACTATGCCCGCTTCACGGCTCCTTGGGAAAACGAGCCGACGGATCGTGCGGTTGCTGATCGCTGGCTGCCGGTTGACCAGTATATCGGCGGTGTCGAGCACGCGATCCTGCATCTGCTCTATTCGCGCTTCTTCACCCGCGCCATGAAGGTCACGGGCCATGTCGGTCTGGACGAGCCTTTCAAGGGCCTGTTCACGCAGGGCATGGTTGTGCACGAAACCTACAAGGCCGATGGCCAGTGGGTTGCGCCTGCCGATATCCGCATCGAGGATATTGACGGCAAGCGTATAGCGACCATGCTGGATAGCGGCGCGCCGGTCGAAATCGGTTCCATCGAAAAGATGTCGAAGTCGAAGAAGAATGTCGTCGATCCCGACGATATCATTTCTTCCTATGGTGCAGATACCGCGCGTTGGTTCATGCTGTCCGATTCGCCGCCAGAGCGTGACGTGATCTGGACGGAGGCGGGCGCAGAAGGTGCACATCGCTTCGTGCAGCGCGTCTGGCGTCTGGTGTCGGAAGCAGCCGAGCATCTGAAAGATGTTGCGCCCAAGACCGGGTCGCAGGGCGAAGCCCTTGCCGTTTCCAAGGCCGTGCATAAGACGGTCAACGCTGTTGGCGACGACATCGAAAAGCTCGCCTTCAATCGCGGTGTTGCGCGTCTTTACGAGCTGGTGAATGCGCTTGCGGCACCCTTGCAGCTCGTCGCTTCGGACAAGGCCGATGACGAGCTGAAGGGCGCCGTTCGTGACGCCACGGAAAAGCTAATCCAGATGCTCGCACCGATGATGCCGCATCTGGCTGAACAGTGCCTGACGGAACTGGGCGGCAAGATCGCCGGACAGGAAACGTTGGTCGCCCGCGCGCCATGGCCGGCATTCGATGCCGCATTGGTGGTGGAAAACGAGATTGTGATGCCCGTGCAGATCAACGGCAAGAAGCGTGGGGATTTGACAATCGCCCGCGACGCTGATCAAGCTAGCATTCAACAGGCGGTGCTCGAACTTGACTTCGTCAAGGCTGCGCTCGACGGGGGCTCGCCGAAGAAGATTATCGTGGTGCCGCAAAGGATCGTCAATGTCGTTGCCTGATCGTTTCCTCTCCGCAATCAAGACTTTCCGCGTCGCTTTTGTGGCTGTGGGAACTGCGGCTCTTCTTGCTGCCTGCACGGTGCAGCCGCTCTATTCGTCGGGCGGCGGCGCAGGCGGTTCGATCGGCGGCAGCGTGACGCCGGATATGCGCACCAAGCTGGCTTCGGTATCCATCGATGCGGCCCATGACGTGTACGGCCAGCAGGTTCGCAATCGCCTTATCTTCCTGCTGGGCGGCGGCGCTGGTGAGCCAGCCAATCCGATGTATCGTCTGAGCCTCGGCCTGAGCACAAACACGATTTCCGCCGTGAGTGTGGATATCGGCGATCAGACCGACCGTACGGGCCGTCCATCGGCTGGTATCGTCAAGGCGACGTCGAATTTCGTACTGCGTGACAAGGACGGCAAGCCGCTTGCCACGGGTACACGCACGACGGGCGCTTCCTTCGACCGACCGCGTCAGGAATTCGCAAACCTGCGTGCCGAACGCGATGCGCGCAAGCGTGCCGCCGAAGAACTGGCCGAACAGGTTTTCCTCGCACTGGCGCAGAAGCTGTCGAAGCTCTGATCGGTTCATTGATCTGAAGTTCAAAAGCGGCGCTTCCAAGCGCCGCTTTTTTTATTTCTTTTATTGCAAAAAGGCTCAAGGAATTCAGCAAGGTAACATCGCTGTTCCTTACAAACATTTTTATAACTCCTTGTTTCAAATGAACTAATTTACAATTTGCATATTGCCCGAGGCGTGATGCGAAAATTGGGAAGGGACTTGCCCGAAGCGTCACGCATGAAAGCCGCTCGGTATTGCCGTCGGTTCAATCATAATTTCAGGAGTATTCAGATGGAGCGATTTTCAGACATCCTGCGAGGCGCAGTCTTTGCAGCAATAGGTGTGGCGGGGCTGGCGGTTGCTGGTCCGGCAGCGGCGCAGGAAAAGGCAGCGCCGCTGAAATGGCAGTTTTTTCAGGCCGATGAAAACGGCTTCAACCGGACACCGGTTCTGTTGACGGGGGAGAAAGAGGCTGTTCTTCTTGATGGTGGTTTCACCTTCTCCGATGGCAAGGCAGTTGCCGAGAAGATCAAGGAAACCGGCAAGAAGCTCACCACGGTCTATGTCAGCCAGAGCGATCCCGACTATTATTTCAATCTGCGTGAAATCAAGTCGGCTTTCCCCGATGTCAAAATCATTGCTGCTCCTGAGGCCGTTGCAGCCATCAACGGCAATGTCGAGACGAAGCTGAAGGTCTGGGGACCGCAACTCAAGGAGAATGGCCCGCAGAGCCTGTCCGATCTTGTTTTGCCGCAGGCATCGGATGAAAAGATGCTCACGCTGGAAGGCAACGAGATCGAGATCATCCCGGCTGAAGGCATGACGAATCGCCGTTATCTCTGGGTGCCATCGCTGAAAGCGGTGTTCGGTGGCGTCCTGATTGGAGCGGGTGAACATATCTGGCTGGCCGATACGCCTGACCTGGCGCAGCGCGAAGCATGGATTAAAACACTGGATGCGATTGCCGCGCGCAATCCTGAAGTCGTCGTTCCTGCCCATATGAAAGCGGGTTCTGCAACCGACGTTTCTGCGATCAAATTCACCCGTGATTATATCGCTGCATTCGATGAAGAGGCCGCGAAGGCCAAGGACAGCGCAGAGCTTATCGCTGCGATGAAGAAGCGCTATCCGGACCTGGGCGGCGAAAGCAGCCTGGAACTGGGCGCGAAGGTCATCAAGGGCGAAATGAAATGGGAATAATGCGCCGGCAAAGGACAATCGGCTTTCAGCACAGACTGCCCGTGACAGCCTTGGCTGGTTGATTGGAATTTGTGGTTCGCATCGAGATCGATATAAAGGGCGGCACGGTTTGTGCCGCCCTTTATTCTATCAGCCTCTTGCGGAGATCATGCGCCTCGTTTCTTTTTCGGCCAAAGGCTATCGTTCACTACGTTCTGTCCGGTTCGATCTTGGGCAGGTGACGGTGTTCGTCGGTGAAAACGGCGCTGGCAAATCCAATCTCTATCGGGCTTTACAGCTGATCAAGGCGGCTGCGGAAGGCAGTTTTTCGACGGAGATTGTCCGCGAAGGCGGCATGCAGTCGGCCATGTGGAGCGGCGGCCGTCGCAAGCACGAATCGGCGCGGATTATTCTGGAAGCGGATTTCGAGGATGAAAGGCTGGCATCGCGCCTGTCCTATCGGATCGAGGCGGGTTTGCCGCCACCAGTGTCCGGGGCCTTTCCGTTCGAGCCGCAGATCAAGGAAGAACAGCTCAATCTCGATACAGGTCGCCGCCCGGTCGATCTCATGGATCGTCGCGGCCCCGCGGTTTTCGCCCGCGACGGGGAGGGGCGGCGCATGGAGCATCCGGCGCGCCTACTGACATCGGAGAGCGGGCTGGCGGTGCTTGGCCAGTCAGGCCATTATCCCGAGATAGGCGATCTCTCGGCGCAAATGCGCGGCTGGCGCTTCTATCACGGTTTCAGAAGCGATCGCGAAGCACCGGCGCGTCAGCCTTCTATCGCTGCCACAGCGGCCATGCTGGACGAGGATGGGGGCAATCTCGCCTCGGTCTTCGCCACACTTGCTCATATCCGTCAAGATACGGTCGATCTGGATCGTTTTATCGCGGAGGCGCTGGATGGCGCTAAACTTGTCGTTCCCTATCCGGAAGAAACCGCCAGTTTCGGCCTGAATTTTCCGGCTTTCCCACCCCGTATCTTTCGTCCAGGCGAATTGTCCGACGGACAAATTCGGCTGCTGGCGCTGGCAGGCGCGCTTCTGTCCTATCGTCTGCCGCCGTTGGTTGCGCTGAACGAACCCGAGGCGAGCCTGCACCCGGACATGATCCCGTCGCTGGCCAGAATGATCGCGCAGGCATCCGAACGCAGCCAGATCTGGGTGGTAACCCATTCCAGCGCGCTCGCCCATGCCATTGCCGAGCAATGCGGCAGCAGGCCGATCCGCGTGAGCAAGCAGGATGGCGAGACGGTTCTGGAATAGTGAGCCGCAATAAAAAAGGCGGGCCATAAGCCCGCCTTCCATCTGTCTGGTTAGGTCGCTGATTAAGCGATCTTCTGGCCGGTCTTCGCCCAATCAGCGAGGAAGGTTTCGAGGCCCTTGTCGGTCAGCGGATGCTTGACGAGCGCCTTCAGCGTTGCCGGAGGTGCGGTCACGACGTCGGCGCCGATAAGCGCTGCTTCCTTGACGTGATTGACGGTGCGAATCGAAGCCGCAAGAATTTCGGTGCGGAAATCGTAGTTGTCATAAATCGTGCGGATTTCGGCAATCAGTTCCATACCGTTGATGCCGGTATCGTCAAGACGGCCGATGAACGGCGAAATGAAGGTCGCGCCAGCCTTGGCTGCCAGAAGCGCCTGATTGGCCGAGAAGCAGAGCGTCATGTTGACCTTGTGGCCGTCCGAAGACAGAGACTTACAAGCCTTGAGGCCATCGAGGGTTACAGGCAGCTTGATGCAGATATTGTCTGCAATCTTGGAGATGACGGCAGCTTCCTTCATCATCTGCTCATATTCGGTCGCGGCAACTTCGGCCGAAACCGGACCCTTGACGAAGGAGCAGATTTCCTTGGTGACTTCAATGATGTCACGACCCGACTTCAGGATGAGAGACGGGTTGGTGGTCACGCCATCGACCAGTCCGAGGTCGTTCAGTTCGCGGATTTCCTTGACGTCCGCAGTGTCCACGAAAAACTTCATAACAGCGTTCCTCCATAGTGAGCGCGGGTGGTTTTGGGAGCTAAATCCATTTAAGTCCCGGAAGGTGGCTTTTCTTTAGCGCAAAGCCGCGCCAAGGTCACGCGATCATGTCGAAAGATTCGCACGATATTGCTAACCCCGTTCTAGGCCTCTTTCCGAGCCTCGCGCCGCGCGTGGTTCCGGTGCTGGTGCCTATGCCAGCAGAACGGCCTTATTCTTATATGGTCCCGGAGGGCATGAACGTCCAGCCCGGGTCGATCGTGCGCGTCCCTCTGGGGCCGCGTGAAGTTGCGGGTATCGTCTGCGAAGGCGAGACCGATGCGGTCGATGCCAAAAAGCTGCGATCCATTTCCGAAGTGTTCGATTGTCCGCCGGTGGATAGCGAGATGCTTCGCTTCATGCGCTGGGCTGCGGACTACACACTTTCGCCGCCCGGCATGGTGGCGCGCATGGTCTTGCGCGTGCCTGCCGCCTTCGATCCCGAGCCGTCGGTGCCGGGTTTGCGTTATTCAGGCATTGAGCCGGAACGCATGACCGACGCTCGTGCCCGGGTGATGGAGCTTGCCCGCGACGGCCTCGCCTGGACGCGGTCCGGTCTGGCCCATGCGGCGGGTGTTTCGACGACGGTCGTGGAAGGGTTGAAGGCGCAACGCGTTTTCGATGAAGTGATGTTGCCGCCGCCCGCCGTGGTGGCGAAGCCGGACACGGACTATGCACGCGCCACGCTTTCGGAAGACCAGCAGGCCGCCGCAGAAATACTGTCTGATTCCGTCGCGGCGGACTGTTTTTCCGTTTCGCTTCTTGATGGTGTCACCGGCTCCGGCAAGACCGAAGTTTATTTCGAAGCCGTCGCCAAGGCCTTGGAGCAGGGCAAACAGGTGCTGATTCTTCTGCCGGAAATCGCCCTGACGCAGCAATTCCTCGACCGGTTCCACAACAGGTTTGGAGCCAAGCCCGCCGAATGGCATTCCGACCTTGCGCCACGCACGCGTGAGCGTGTCTGGCGTCAGGTTACCGAAGGCACGGTGCGCGTAGTTGCCGGCGCACGCTCCGCGCTGTTCTTGCCCTTCAAGGAGTTGGGCCTGATCATCGTCGATGAAGAACATGATCCGGCTTACAAACAGGAAGACCGGGTCTTCTACAATGCCCGCGACATGGCCGTCGTGCGCGGCCATATTGGCGGCTTCCCGGTGGTGCTGGCCTCGGCCACGCCCTCTATCGAAAGTCAGGTCAATGCGGATCAGGGCCGTTACAAGCGAATCAAGCTTTACGGGCGCTATGCGGAAGCAGCGCTTCCCGATCTGAAGACCATCGACATGCGGCGTTCACCGCCGCCGCCGGGACGCTTTTTGTCGCCTGCACTTACCGAAGCTGTCGGCAAGACTGTCGAACGCGGCGAACAGGCGCTGCTGTTCCTCAACCGTCGCGGCTATGCGCCGCTGACCTTGTGCCGCGTCTGCGGTCACCGCTTCCAGTGTCCGCAATGTTCAAGCTGGCTGGTCGAGCATCGCTTTCGCGGCCAGCTGATGTGCCATCAATGCGGCTATCACGAGCCTACGCCCGAAGCCTGCCCCGAATGCGGCACGCTTGACCATCTGGTCGCCTGTGGTCCGGGCGTAGAACGGATCGCGGAAGAAGTGGCCGCAACCTTCACCGACGCGCGAATCATAGTGCTTTCGTCTGATATGGCGGGGGGCGTGAAAAGGCTGCGTCTGGAACTCGACGCCATTGCGAAGGGCGAGGCGGATATCGTCATCGGCACCCAGCTTGTCGCCAAGGGGCACAATTTTCCCAATATGACGCTGGTGGGCGTGGTGGATGCCGATCTGGGGCTGGCCAATGGCGACCCGCGCGCCGCCGAACGCACCTTCCAGCTTCTCAATCA
Source organism: Ochrobactrum sp. RH2CCR150 (assembly GCA_014138095.1). Lineage (GTDB taxonomy): Bacteria > Pseudomonadota > Alphaproteobacteria > Rhizobiales > Rhizobiaceae > Brucella > Brucella gambitense. The sequence goes on along the minus strand of JACGXE010000008.1, from coordinate 156,525 downwards.
GGTGACAGGGCGCGCAGGCCGAACGGGCCGCAAGAGTCTCGGCCTGATCCAGACTTACCAGCCGGATCATCCCGTTATGCGCGCCATCGTCAGCGGCGATACCGAGGCGTTTTATGCTCGCGAGATCGAGGAGCGGGAGCGTAGCGCGCTGCCGCCATTCGGGCGGCTGGCCGCGCTGATCATCTCTGCCGATAATCGTCCGGATGCTGAAAATCACGCCCGCGCTCTTCGTCGCGCAGCACCTTCTTCATCGGAGATTTCCGTGCTCGGTCCTGCCGAAGCGCCGCTGGCGCTGGTGCGCGGACGGCACCGTTTCCGGATATTGATCCACGGGACCAAACGCGCGGATATTCAATCCTTTATCCGCGCTTTGCTGGCCGCTTCGCCGAAGGAGCGAGGGTCTATCAGGGTGCAGGTCGATATTGATCCGCAAAGCTTCCTGTAGGCCGCCGATATTGAGGTTCCACCTGTCCGGGCAGGATGGAACGTGGCGTAAAATTCCGCTATAGGGCCTAAAACGAAGAAGGTGAATACGATGGAATTCTATCTTCCTACCACGACTGGCGAATGGCTCGCCTGGAGCTCGGCAGCCGTGACCGCCTTTGCGGGCATCGTCATGCTTTTTGCGCCCGGCATCACCATGAAGCTGTTGCGGTTGCAGCCGATCAATGCCCGACCGGAAGCCTTCAGCTCCATCCGCGCGGTGCTGGCTGGTCCCTATCTCGCTCTCGGTCTTGGCGCTCTCATCTTTGCACAGCCCTACCTGTGGATCGTATTGGGTGTGGCATGGGGCTTTGCGCTGTTCGGTCGCTTCATCTCGATGATGTCCGATAGGGGCGGCACGATCTATAACTGGTTGGCAGGAATTGTAGAATTCCTCCTGGCCGCCGGGCCATTGCTCTACGCATTTGGCTTCATCGGTTAACCCTGCGACTTTTTTGATCTGAAAACGCGACAAATCTTACACAAAAGTGCGGGATTCGCGTGTTGCGAGTCCTGTTCGTCTATGCTAGACGGCAATCACATTTCGGTGTTGACGTGCTCGCGCGTCAGTGGTTTTCCGGAAACATTCAATAAAATCATCGGCTTGGCGTCCTGAGCAATAGTGGGCCCCAAAAGGATGGTTTCAACGTAGAGAGCAGGTTGTTCGTGGCTGAAACGTCTTCGCTCATTTCAGGTGTGGCACAGCGTTACGCCGGATCGCTTTTCGAGCTGGCGCTCGAAGCCAAATCCGTTGCTGCTGTGGAGAAAGATCTTGTTCGTTTCGAGGCGCTTCTGAGCGGAAGCGAGGACCTCAAGCGTCTGATCTCCAGTCCGGTATTTTCTTCGGAAGACCAGCTCCATGCGATCGGCGCTATCGCCGACAAGGCGGGCATCACGGGTCTGGTCGGAAATCTCCTGCGCGTCGTCGCAGCGAACCGCCGTCTCTTCGCCCTGCCGGGCATCATCGCCGCATTCCACAAGATTGCTGCTGAACATCGCGGAGAAGTTTCCGCCGATGTCACTTCCGCGCATGCGCTCACCGCCGCGCAGGAAAACGAATTGAAGGCAACGCTGAAGAGCGTGGCCGGCAAGGACGTGACGATTAACGTCACCGTCGATCCGTCGATCCTCGGCGGTCTTATCGTCAAGATGGGTTCGCGTCAGATCGACACGTCCCTTCGCACCAAACTATCTTCTCTCAAGCTTGCACTGAAAGAGGTCGGCTGATGGACATCCGCGCTGCGGAAATTTCCGCTATCCTGAAAGAGCAAATCAAGAACTTCGGCAAGGAGGCTGAGGTCTCCGAGGTCGGTCAGGTTCTGTCCGTCGGCGACGGTATTGCTCGCGTCTATGGTCTGGACAATGTTCAGGCTGGTGAAATGGTCGAATTCCCCGGCGGCATTCGCGGCATGGCGCTCAACCTTGAAAACGACAACGTTGGTGTCGTTATCTTCGGTGCCGACCGTGACATCAAGGAAGGCGACGTCGTTAAGCGTACCGGCGCCATCGTTGACGTGCCAGTTGGTCCGGGCCTGCTGGGCCGCGTCGTTGACGCTCTCGGCAACCCGATCGACGGCAAGGGCCCAATCGTTGCTACCGAGCGTCGCCGCGTCGACGTGAAGGCACCGGGCATCATCCCGCGCAAGTCGGTTCATGAGCCAATGTCGACCGGCCTCAAGGCTGTTGACGCTCTGATCCCGGTTGGTCGTGGTCAGCGCGAGCTGGTCATCGGTGACCGTCAGACCGGCAAGACCGCCATCATTCTCGACACCTTCCTGAACCAGAAGCCGATCCACGACAACGGCCCGGACAGCGAAAAGCTTTATTGCGTTTACGTTGCTATCGGCCAGAAGCGTTCGACTGTTGCTCAGTTCGTTAAGGTTCTCGAAGAACGCGGCGCTCTCGAATATTCGATCGTTATCGCTGCTACCGCTTCCGATCCGGCTCCGATGCAGTACCTCGCTCCGTTCGCAGGTTGCGCAATGGGCGAATACTTCCGTGACAACGGTCAGCACGCTCTCATTGGTTACGACGATCTGTCCAAGCAGGCTGTTGCTTACCGTCAGATGTCCCTTCTGCTTCGTCGTCCTCCGGGCCGTGAAGCTTATCCGGGCGACGTTTTCTATCTGCACTCCCGTCTTCTCGAACGCGCTGCAAAGCTCAACGACGAAAACGGCGCTGGCTCGCTGACGGCTCTGCCGGTCATCGAAACGCAGGGCAACGACGTTTCGGCCTTCATTCCGACCAACGTGATCTCGATCACCGACGGCCAGATCTTCCTCGAAACCAACCTGTTCTATCAGGGTATCCGTCCGGCTGTTAACGTCGGTCTGTCGGTTTCGCGCGTTGGTTCTTCGGCTCAGGTCAAGGCCATGAAGCAGGTTGCCGGTTCGATCAAGGGCGAGCTCGCCCAGTATCGTGAAATGGCCGCCTTCGCACAGTTCGGTTCGGATCTCGATGCCTCGACCCAGCGTTTGCTGAACCGTGGCGCACGTCTGACCGAGCTTCTCAAGCAGCCACAGTTCTCGCCGCTCAAGACGGAAGAACAGGTTGCCGTGATTTTCGCCGGCGTGAATGGCTATCTCGACAAGATCGCCGTCAACCAGGTTGGCAAGTTCGAAGCAGGTCTTCTTTCTTCGCTGCGCACCGAGCACAAGGATGTGCTGGATGCGATCCGCGATCAGAAGGCGCTCACCGACGACATCAAAGCAAAGCTCAAGGCAGCGGTCGACGCGTTCGCCAAGTCTTTCGCTTGAATTTTGTGACGGGATGAACGGATGCCTTCACTAAAGGATCTGAGAAACCGTATCGCCTCGGTCAAGGCGACGCAGAAAATCACCAAGGCGATGCAGATGGTCGCCGCGGCGAAGCTGCGCCGTGCCCAGGAAGCTGCGGAGGCCGCACGGCCTTACTCGCAGCGCATGGGCGCCGTTCTCGCGAATATCGCGCAGAATGTCAGCGGCGAAGATGCACCGGCATTGATGGCCGGTACGGGTAAGGACGACGTGCATCTGCTCGTCGTCTGCACTGCAGAACGTGGCCTTTGCGGCGGTTTCAACTCGCAGATCGCACGCCTGGCGCGCGATCATACCCGCAAGCTCCTCGCTGAAGGCAAGACGGTCAAGATCATCACTGTCGGCAAGAAGGGTGCAGATATTCTGCGTCGCGAGTTTGCCTCTCTGATCATCGACCACGTCAATTTGCGCGAAGTCAAGCAGCTCGCTTTTGTGCATGCCGACCAGATCGGCCACAAGGTGATCGAGCTGTTTGAACAAGGCGCATTTGATGTCTGCACCCTGTTCTATTCCGAATTCAAGTCGGTGATTGCACAGATCCCAACTGCACAGCAGATCATTCCGGCTTCGGCTGGCGATGTTGCGCAGGCGGACACTGCAGGCGATGCGATTTATGAGTACGAACCTGATCCTGCGGCGATCCTGAGCACGCTGATCCCGCGCAATATTTCGGTCCAGATTTTCCGCGCTCTCTTGGAAAATGTGGCGGGCGAAATGGGCGCGAAGATGAGCGCGATGGACAATGCGACGCGTAATGCCGGTGACATGATCAACAAGTTGTCGATCACGTATAACCGTCAGCGTCAGGCTCAGATCACCAAGGAACTGATCGAAATCATTTCGGGCGCGGAAGCGCTCTAGGGTTTACCGCACGGTCTATCCGGGAAGTCTGCAACTTTTCGGGACCATGCTAACGGAAGGTAAGGATCGATGGCAAAAGCAGCGACCCCGAAAACTACCGCCGCGGCCGAAGCAAAGCCGGCAGCGGCGAAGAAGGCTCCAGCCAAGGCTACACCGGCTAAGGCGGCTGCCGCCAAATCCCCGGCAAGCAAGTCTCCTGCAGCTCCCAAGGCTGCAACGACCGGCGCAGTCGGCAAGATCACTCAGGTCATCGGCGCCGTTGTCGACGTACAGTTCGAAGATGGTCAGCTGCCGCTGATTCTCAACGCTCTGGAAACCGACAATCTGGGCAACCGCCTGGTTCTCGAAGTTGCGCAGCATCTGGGCGAAAACACCGTTCGCACCATCGCCATGGACTCGACCGAAGGTCTGGTTCGCGGTCACGAAGTGCGCGACACCGGCAACCCGATCATGGTTCCGGTTGGTGAAGAAACCCTCGGCCGTATCATGAACGTCATCGGCGAGCCGGTTGACGAAGCTGGTCCGATCAAGACCACGGCCCGTCGCGCGATCCACCAGGAAGCTCCTGAGTATATCGAACAGTCGACCGAAGCTGAAATCCTCGTAACGGGCATCAAGGTCGTCGACCTTCTCGCTCCTTACGCCAAGGGTGGTAAGATTGGTCTGTTCGGGGGTGCCGGCGTCGGCAAGACCGTTCTCATCATGGAACTGATCAACAACGTCGCCAAGGCGCACGGCGGTTACTCGGTATTCGCTGGTGTTGGTGAACGTACCCGTGAAGGTAACGATCTTTACCACGAAATGATCGAATCGGGCGTTAACAAGCTCGGTGGCGGTGAAGGCTCCAAGGCCGCACTCGTTTACGGTCAGATGAACGAGCCTCCGGGTGCGCGCGCTCGCGTTGCTCTGTCGGGTCTGACGGTTGCTGAAAACTTCCGTGACAAGGGCCAGGACGTTCTGTTCTTCGTGGACAACATCTTCCGCTTCACGCAGGCTGGTTCGGAACTTTCGGCACTTCTCGGCCGTATTCCTTCCGCTGTGGGTTATCAGCCGACGCTGGCAACCGACATGGGCGCGATGCAGGAACGCATCACCACGACGACCAAGGGTTCGATTACCTCGGTTCAGGCAATTTACGTTCCTGCCGACGATTTGACCGACCCTGCACCGGCAACGTCGTTCGCTCACTTGGATGCGACCACCACGCTGAACCGTTCGATCGCTGAAAAGGGTATTTACCCGGCTGTGGATCCGCTGGAATCCACGTCGCGCATGCTCGATCCGATGATCGTTGGTGAAGAACACTACGCCGTCGCCCGTCAGGTTCAGTCGATCCTTCAGCGCTATAAGTCGCTTCAGGACATCATCGCCATCCTCGGCATGGACGAACTGTCGGAAGACGACAAGCTGACCGTTGCGCGCGCTCGTAAGATCGAACGCTTCCTGTCGCAGCCGTTCTTCGTTGCTGAAGTCTTCACCGGTTCGCCAGGCAAGCTGGTTGACCTCGCCGACACCATCAAGGGCTTCAAGGGCCTTTGCGCAGGTGAATACGATCATCTTCCAGAACCAGCCTTCTACATGGTCGGTTCGATTGAAGAAGCGATCGAAAAGGCGAAGAAGCTGGCTGCCGAAGCAGCTTGATGAATTGAGTTTCCCGGTGGGCCGCGAGGCCCACCGAGACGACCTCTTCATTTGTTTGAGCACGATCCTTCCGAAAACCGGTTTCCAGTTTCGAGATCGCGCTCTTGAGATTTAAGTGAGAACCATGGCTCAAGCTTTCCAATTCGAACTCGTGTCGCCTGAACGCCTCCTGCTTTCCGCGCAGGTGACGGAAGTCGTCATTCCGGGTAGCGAAGGCTATCTGACGGCTCTCGCCGGTCATTCGCCGCTGATGTCGACGATCATGCCGGGAGTCGTTTCGGTGAAGCTTGCCGACGGCAAGTCTGACTCTTATGTGGTTTTCGGCGGTTTTGCCGATATTACCCCGCAGAGCTGCACCGTACTGGCCGAATCCGCAACGCATGTCGACGCCATTGAGCCGTCGGACATCACGCGCCGCATCGATGAAGCCCGCAAGGCGCTCGATGATGCGACTTCGCCGGAGCATCGCACCAAGGCCGAAATCTTCCTGCATCAGCTGATGACGCTGCAGGGAGCGGTTATACCGGGCTGACCGGTTAAGAAATTCACAGATTTTCCCGAAAAGCGGACTTTGGTCCGCTTTTCTTTTTGATGTCATTTGCAGCACATATTTTTCTTTTTATCGATTATTCATTTTTCAAGTTACTTCGGTTCTTAAATCCAGGCTTCAGGCACAACTTATTTGGTTTTACTCCCTCCACAGAGGGAAAAACTTCACGCTTGCGTGACTTTCGCGTGTGGCCATTGAAAATGAACCGTGGGCCATTTATCCAGAAACACAATCGTTAGTTTACTAATATATAAGGCATCGGATATGAGCACGACAGATCTCAGAGCAGAAATGATTGATGCCATGGCGAAGGTGAACCGCAAGCTTCGCACCGTTTTTGACGCCAGGGTAAAGGAGCGGGGCCTGACACTGGCTCGCGCACGCACGCTGCTGGCACTGATTGAACAGGAAGGTCTTTATCAGAAGGAACTGGCGGAAACGTTGGAAATCGAAAATGCGACCATGGTTCGCCTTCTCGATGGCCTAGAGCGTCAGTCATTCATCGAGCGCCAGACGGTCGAGGGTGATCGCCGCGCCAAGCGGGTGGTGATGACAGAAGAGGGCAAGGTTCTGGCGGAGCAGGTTGAGAAACTTGCCGGTGATGTGCGCGAGGACCTGCTTGAAGGCGTTACCGATGAAGAATTGAACGTTGCACTGAACGTGCTTCGCAAAATGTCGGCATCGATGAACAAGACGCACTAAGAAACAAGACACCTTCCCACGCGGACGAGCCGGAGCCTTCGCTCCGGCTTTTTGTTTTGATCACGGCCTTGTGAAGCTGCGCCCCGAAGCCGGTCGGCTTGTGCCATCTTTCGGTCGCCAGTTCATCGTTCATTGGTCCCACAATTTTGCGGACGGAACGCATGCCCAGAAAGGCGCGAGACGGCTTTCAAAAAGGGTGAGCGTTCAAGCCAACACAGAAGGCGCCTTTCAACGGATCGAACCGATGCCGTGGCGCTTTGCCTGACGGGAGCGTCGGAAATGCGTTATTCGTCTCAGACTATGGTGGCCCTCATGGCTATTCTTTCCATCGTTTCGGTACAGGCGAAGGATATGCGCCATGGCACCCGGCATTCCTATGCGCGGGCGCTCAACGATGTGAATACGGATGACGGCATGGTTTTCGATACCAGCGCATCGGCCTCGTTCGGTGTGAGAACGACGAAACGCTCACGGAGAAGTTCGCGTATGCGCTAGCAGATGCCGTCAAGGTGCGAGCGTGCGCAGATATTCCATCAGTTCGCTTGCGGTATTGCTGGCGCGCTCCGGCTCACGCGAAACGATGGCTTCGATCAGCGCGGCATGGGCAGTAGCGGAACCGGTGATGCTGGCGGATGGGCGCAAGCGAAACCAGAACCGACGGCTATGGGTCTGAAGTGGGGCGGCCAGACGGGTTGCATAGGGATTGTTGGCGGCAGAGCCGAGCACAATGTCAAAAGCCTTGTCGGCATCGAGAAATGACTGCACATCCTCATCCGGGATAGCCTGCCGCATGGCTGCCGCTGCCGCTTCCAGCCGCTGATAGTCACGCGGACTGCCGAAGCGGGCGGCATCGCGCGCCAGTACACGTTCAACACCTTCGCGAGCGTCCAGCACCTTGGCGAAATCCTTCGGGTCAATCGGCGCGATTGCAATGCCGGAACGGGGGCGGACTTCCATCAGTCCTTCCCAGGCAAGCCGCTGAATGGCTTCCCGCAGCGGCGTACGGCCCATACCGGTCAGGTCGATGAGCGTGCGTTCGTTGACTACGGCTCCCGGCTCAAGCTCAAGCGTTACGATCATGCGTTCCAGCGTGCGATAGGCTTGCTCGGCAAGGCTTTCGCCGCCCAGCCCATCAATGACTGTTGCGAGTTTGCCGGTAGCAGCTTTCATCGACCGTTCGCGGAGGCTCGTCTGTGTCATGTCGTCCAGTGTCCTCCATGATGGCAATTGACAGGAAACAATCCTACAAATATATCTCTGATATATCAATATGGACCAAGGATGCAGCCGTGCCGGCCCCACGCTTGCTTTAACCGGGTTTCGGCATAGTGTTATTCCAAAATTTTGTTAGACGGGTTGGCGCTCCGATTTCAAAGTCGCTCTGATTTCGAACCCGCATTGTGCCAGACAGGCATCGATTGCGCGTACGAAGTTCGGGCACCGGTTCACCGGTATTGACAAAGGCAAGGGGCTCCATCCGTGATGACGCCTCAATAAGCATCGGTGGGGAGCCGCACAAGAATGAAATCTGATCCCAACAAGCAACAAAAAATGGGACAGCAGGATATTGTTATCATTGGCGGCGGCATTGTCGGTTCTGTGACGGCTGCACTTCTGACCGAGGCCGGGCGCGATGTGCTCGTCATCGACCGTACCGGCATCTGCGAGGAAACGAGTTCCGGTAATGCTGCGGCGCTCGCTTTCTCCGAAATTCTGCCGCTGGCTTCCAAGGGCGTCATGCGCAAGGTGCCGGGCTGGCTAATGGACCCGCTGGGACCCTTCTCCATTCGCCCGTCCTATTTTCCGAAAATGGTGCCGTGGCTCTATCAGTTCTGGCGCGCCAGCAGCGCTCAGGCGCTGGAGAAAACCGCTGTCACGCAGGCCAATATCATGCGGCTTGCGGCAAGCGAAATGCTGGCGCTGATCGACCGCGCCGAGCTGCGCGACCGTCTGCAGGAAAACGGCAATCTGGAACTCTATGAAAGCGAAGCCGAGCTGAACGCTGCTCTGCCAAGCTGGGACATTCGCGAGAAAGCTGGCATTGCGCATGAACATGTCCATGGTGCGCGGTTGGCTGAATTGCAGCCGGGCCTCAGCCCGCGCATCGTGGCTGGAACCTTCGTGCCCGGCTGGAAAAATGTCAGCGACCCGAAATTGTTCGGACAGGCTGTCTGGGCCTATGCGGAACGCCTTGGCGCACGCTTCCTGAAAGCGAAAGTGACGAACGCGCAACCGGCAGAAGGCGGCGCGCGCGTGCGTCTTGAAGACGGCACGGAAATCAGCGCGAAGAACCTCATCGTGATGACCGGAGCGTTTTCACGCGATTTCGCCAAGGGATTCGGCGATGCGGTGCCGCTCGATACCGAACGCGGCTACAACACAACTTTGCCGGTGGGTGCTTTCGACGTGAAGCGACAGCTCACCTTCCCAAGTCACGGTTTCGTCGTCACGCCAATGGCGACAGGATTGCGCGTCGGCGGTGCAGTTGAGTTCGGTGGGCTCGATCTGCCACCGAATTATGCGCGCTCCAAAGCCATGCTGACCAAGGCGTCCCGCTTCCTGCCGGGTCTCAAAACCGAAGGCGGACGCGAGTGGATGGGCTATCGTCCTTCCATTCCGGACTCAGTGCCTGTCATTGGCCGCGCCTCGTCGGGCGGAAATATTTTCTACGGCTTCGGCCATGGCCATCTGGGCCTCACACAATCGGCAGCGACCGGACGCCTCATCCGCGATCTGATCACCGGCGCAAAGCCTCCAATCGACATCGAACCATTCAAGCCTCAACGTTTTCGGAACTGACCATCATGGCAAGACATTCCTTTTTCTGCGTCGACGGACATACATGCGGCAACCCCGTACGCCTTGTGGCGGGCGGTGGCCCGAACCTCGAAGGTTCGACCATGATGGAAAAGCGCGCGCATTTTCTGCGCGAGTTTGACTGGATCCGCACCGGCCTGATGTTCGAACCACGCGGCCACGACATGATGTCGGGATCGATCCTCTATCCGCCAACACGCCCGGACTGCGATGTGGCGGTGCTGTTCATCGAAACCTCTGGCTGCCTGCCCATGTGCGGTCACGGCACTATCGGCACCGTGACCATGGCTATCGAGCAGGGTCTTGTCACGCCAAAGACGCCGGGCAAGCTCAACCTCGATACGCCAGCCGGTCTGGTCGCCATCGAGTATGAGCAGAACGGCCAGTATGTAGAGCGTGTGCGTCTCACCAATGTTCCGGCTTTCCTCTATGCCGAAGGCATGGAAGTGGAATGCCCCGATCTTGGCACGCTCAAGGTCGATGTGGCCTATGGCGGTAACTTCTACGCCATTGTCGAGCCGCAGGACAATTACACCGATATGGCTGATTACAGCGCCCTGCAGCTGATCGCCTGGAGCCCGGTTCTGCGTCAGCGTCTCAACGAGAAATACAAGTTCCAGCATCCGCTGCTGGCCGATATCAACCGTCTGACGCATATCCTGTGGACCGGCAAGCCGACCAAGCCGGAAGCCCATGCCCGTAACGCCGTCTTCTACGGCGACAAGGCCATTGACCGTTCGCCTTGCGGCACCGGCACCTCGGCGCGCATGGCGCAGCTGACCGCCAAGGGCAAGCTGAAGCCGGGCGATGAATTCGTGCATGAATCCATCATCGGTTCTCTGTTCCATGGTCGCGTCGAGCGGGCAGTGGAAGTCACAGGGCCTGCAACGGGCCAGGATACCGTCCTGCCGGGAATTATCCCGTCAATTGCGGGCTGGGCACGCATGACAGGTTATAATACGATATTCATCGATGACCGGGATCCGTTTGCTCACGGTTTCACAGTTGCATAAAACGGGTACGGTTGGTCAAAAGCGGCCAGCCACCCAATTTCTTGCCCTTTGAGGCTTCGGGGAAAACATGGGATAAGGCGTCCGTTTCGGTAGAAAAGGACGCGAAAGGGGCGTTTGGTAGGGGACATAACTGGTTTGCGGAAGGATGAAGCAATTAGTCTTTTGTTTAAGACGAAAGGGGCTTGCATTCCTTGATGCAGCCGTTAGGTGTAATCGACCGGGAAAAAAATGAGGGTGCACGAAATAATGATGCGCCAATAAGATTCCGGCTTGTTAAATGGGTGGCTTTTCGATGGAATATTTCCTCCAGCAGGTGATCAACGGGCTCGCGCTCGGTTCGATCTATGGCCTGATCGCCATCGGCTACACGATGGTCTATGGTATCATTGGCATGATCAACTTTGCTCATGGCGATGTTTTTATGCTCGGCGCCTTTATGGCGCTGATTGTTTTTCTAATCATCACAACCTTCATTGGAGCACTGCCGATTGCACTGCTTCTGCTTCTGATGATGGTGGTTGCTATGCTCATGACCGGCTTGTGGAGCTGGACGATCGAGCGCGTGGCTTATCGGCCGCTGCGCGGTTCGTTCCGCCTTGCACCGCTGATCACGGCAATCGGCATGTCGATCGTCCTGTCCAACTTCGTCCAGGTGACGCAGGGTCCGCGCAACAAGCCGGTTCCGCAGCTCCTGAATGGTTCGTACAGCCTGTTCGGTTCCAGTGTCACGATTTCGCTCAAGCAGATCGTCGTCATTGTGGTAACCGCCGTGCTGCTGGCGATCTTCTGGTACATCGTCAATCGCACATCGCTCGGTCGTGCACAGCGTGCCTGTGAGCAGGACCGCAAGATGGCGGCGCTTCTCGGCATCAATGTCGACCGCGTGATTTCGCTCACCTTCGTGATGGGTGCCATGCTCGCAGCTGTCGCCGGTACGCTCTACCTGTCCTTCTACGGTGTGATTTCCTTCGCCGACGGGTTCATCCCCGGCGTCAAGGCGTTCACCGCTGCAGTTCTGGGCGGTATTGGCTCGCTTCCGGGCGCAGTTGTTGGTGGTCTGCTGATCGGTCTGATCGAAGCGCTCTGGTCTGCTTATTTCTCGATCGACTACAAGGATGTCGCGGCGTTCTCGATCCTGGCGATCGTGCTGATCTTCATGCCGTCGGGTATTCTTGGCCGTCCTGAAGTCGAAAAGGTGTAATCATGGCTGTACAGTCGAGTTCACGCCCGGATTCCCTTTTTGGCCGGGCCATTCGTGAAGGTATCATCGCCGGTCTGCTGGCGCTGGGTCTCTTCGTTCTGATCATCGGTTTCAAGACCGAGCAGAACATCAACAATGAACTGGTGCTGGTGCAGCGCTGGGGCGCATTGGCCGTCATGGTCGCGCTGGCGGCAGTGGGGCGCTTCCTGTTCGTTGCGTTCCTGCAGCCGCAGCTGGAGGCGCGCAAACTCGCCAAGAGCAAGCGCATGGTGGATGCCTCGGAAGGCCAGTCTTTCTTCCGTACCCATTTTTCCAAGCTTGGCGTTGCCTTCCTCTTTGCCTATCCGATCCTGATCGTCATGGCTCTGGGCTGGCAGGGTTCACTCAAATGGGTGGATAATTTCGGCGTCCAGATCCTCATCTATGTGATGCTGGCCTGGGGGTTGAACATCGTTGTCGGTCTCGCCGGTCTTCTCGATCTCGGCTATGTGGCCTTCTACGCTGTCGGTGCTTATTCCTACGCGATCCTGTCGAGCTATTTCGGCCTGTCGTTCTGGATGCTGCTTCCCATGGCTGGTATTCTGGCCGCGACATGGGGCGTCATTCTGGGCTTCCCGGTCTTGCGTCTGCGCGGTGACTATCTTGCCATCGTGACGCTGGCTTTCGGTGAAATCATCCGTCTGGTGCTCATCAACTGGACCGATCTCACCAAGGGTACGTTCGGTATTTCGGGCATTGCCAAGGCAACCTTCTTCGGTCTGCCGTTCAAGGCCGGTCCGGATGGTTTTGCCGCCCATATGGGAATTGCTTTCTCGCCGGCGCATTACAAATTCTTCCTCTATTACGTCATTCTGCTGCTGGCGCTTCTGACCGCGTGGGTTACGATCCGTCTGCGCCGCATGCCGGTTGGCCGTGCATGGGAAGCGCTGCGTGAAGACGAAATCGCCTGCCGTTCGCTCGGCATCAACACCACGACCACCAAGCTCACGGCTTTTGCCACGGGCGCAATGTTCGGTGGTTTTGCAGGCTCCTTCTTCGCCGCACGTCAGGGCTTCGTGAGCCCGGAATCCTTCGTGTTCCTTGAGTCCGCAGTTATTCTCGCCATCGTCGTTCTTGGCGGTATGGGATCTCTCGTCGGTATCGCCATCGCCGCGGTCGTCATGATTGGCGGCACGGAAATCCTGCGTGAAATGGGCTTCCTGAAGGTGATCTTCGGTCCCGACTTCACGCCGGAACTCTATCGCATGCTGATCTTCGGCCTCGCTATGGTGGTCGTCATGGTCTGGAAACCGCGTGGCTTTGTCGGAAGCCGAGAACCAAGCGCGTTCCTGCATGCAAAGAAGATGGTGTCGGGTGCCTTTACCAAGGAAGGGCACGGCTGATGGCGGAGACAGCGACAATGTCTGACAATGTTCAGAAAAACCTGGTTCAGAAAGACACCGTTCTTCAGGTTGAGCATCTGTCGATGCGCTTCGGTGGCCTCGTCGCCATCAACGATCTGAGCTTCGATGTGAAGCGTGGTGACATCACCGCGCTCATCGGCCCGAACGGCGCCGGTAAGACGACGGTCTTCAACTGCATCACCGGCTTCTATAAGCCAACGGGCGGCATGTTGACCATGCATCGGAACACGGGCGACACTTTCCTTCTGGAACGTCTTCCGGATTTCCAGATCACCAAACAGGCTAAGGTGGCACGTACCTTCCAGAATATTCGCCTGTTCTCAGGTCTGACCGTTCTGGAAAACCTGCTCGTCGCCCAGCACAACACGCTGATGCGGTCGTCCGGTTTTACGATCCTCGGGCTTCTCGGTCTGCCGGGCTATAAGAAGGCCGCCAAGGAAGCCATCGATAAGGCACGTTACTGGCTGGACAAGATCAATCTGACTGCGCGCGCAGACGATCCGGCTGGCGATCTGCCTTATGGCGATCAGCGTCGTCTGGAAATCGCCCGCGCCATGTGCACCGAGCCGGAAATTCTCTGCCTCGATGAACCGGCAGCAGGTCTCAATCCACGCGAGTCGGCTGAACTGAACAAGCTTCTGCTTGATATCCGCAAGGATACGGGAACGTCGCTCTTGCTGATCGAGCACGACATGTCGGTGGTTATGGAAATTTCCGACCACGTGATCGTGCTGGAATATGGCACGAAGATTTCCGACGGCACGCCGGAAGAAGTCCGCAACGATCCACGCGTCATCGCCGCTTATCTCGGCGTCGACGACGAGGAAATCGCCGATCTGATCGACGAGGCGGATAAGCCTGGTGTGACCGATGCCATCGATCTTGTTACGACGCAGCTTGCGGAAGAAGCGATCGAACAGGAAAAGGCTGCGGAAGTGTCCCGTCTTGCTGGTGGACTGGAAGCGGCTCGCGATGGCAAGGCCGACAATCTGACGCTCGTGAAGGGTATCGGTGCGGTTAACGAAAAGAAGCTGAACGAGCACGGCATCTATCATTTCGATCAGATCGCCGCATGGTCCGAAGCCGACATCAAGCAGGCCGAAACCTATCTGGAATTCGATGGCCGCATCGCCCGTGAAGACTGGGTGGGGCAGGCCAAGCAACTGGCTGCTGGCCAGGCGACCGAATTCTCGAGCCGCGTCGAAGCCGGTGATGTTCCGACGAGCCACAAGACCGCTCCCGCAAAGGCGCCGCGAAGCCGAAAAGCTCCGGCCAAGCCGAAGAAGGGAGGCGAATGATGCAGGCTGATCCCATGCAGAAAAAGCAACCGCTTCTGGCCGTTGAAAAGGTTGAAACCTATTACGGCAACATCTGTGCACTGAAGGGCATCGACCTGACAGTGGATGAAGGCGAAATCGTTGCCTTGATCGGCGCCAATGGCGCGGGCAAGTCCACGCTGATGATGACGATTTTCGGTTCGCCGAAAGCGCGCACCGGTCGCGTTCTCTTCAACGGCAAGGACATCACGTCCATGCCGCCGCACGAGATTGCCAAGCTGCGTATCGCGCAGTCGCCGGAAGGTCGCCGTATCTTCCCGCGCATGACGGTTCTCGAAAACCTCCAGATGGGCGCGAGCCTCGATCATCAGAAGTACTTCGAAGAAGACGTGAAGCTGATGTTCGATCTGTTCCCGCGTCTCAAGGAACGCATCGGCCAGCGTGGCGGTACACTGTCGGGCGGCGAACAGCAGATGCTGGCCATCGCTCGCGCGTTGATGGCGCGTCCGAAGCTTCTGCTTCTCGATGAGCCTTCGCTTGGTCTCGCACCGCTGATCGTCAAGCAGATTTTCGAGGCGATCAAGGAACTGAACCGCACACAGGGCCTGACGGTATTTCTCGTCGAGCAGAACGCATTCGGTGCGCTCAAGCTCGCCGACCGCGGCTATGTGATGGTCAACGGATCGATCACGATGAGCGGCTCTGGCCGTGATCTTCTGGCCGATCCGGAAGTGCGCGCCGCCTATCTCGAAGGCGGAAGGCATTAAGGAGAAAGTCATGCAAGGTATTCTCTACGAAGAACCGTCTTTCTGGCTGTTTTTCCTCATCACATGTGTGCTGGGCGGCTGGGCTGCCTGGATGACAGGTCGCGCCTGTGCGCAGACCTGGCGCAGCCTGCCGCAGCTTCTGGTCTATTTGATCCCGCTGGGCGCTGCTGTGCGTTTCATCCACTTCGCGCTGTTTGAAGGCACGCTGCTTTCGTTCCACTATTATCTGGTGGACACGATCGTTCTGATGATCGTTGGGTCGATTGGCTTCCAATTCACGCGCACCAAACAAATGGTGAGGCAATATGGCTGGCTTTATGAAAAAGCTTCGCCACTGAGCTGGAAAGCAAAATAATTCGAAGCTTCGCCGTTCGCGGCGGAGCTTTTTTTAAAAGATCACGTTGACAGTACTATGATTCAGCGTAGATATTGCTGAGTATTCAGCAAGATAATAAGGCGGTGCTAAAACATCGCTTCGGGGTAAATACAAGGATGGGAGTTCCAAAAATGAAGAAGTATCTTTTTTCGGGCGTGGCTCTTGCTGCTGTGATGGCTTTTGGCGGCTCTGCATGGGCTGATGTACTTCTGGGCATCGGTGCGCCGCTGACCGGCCCGAATGCCGTTTACGGTGCGCAGATTCAGAAAGGCGCCGAAGCCGCCATCAAGGAAATCAACGATGCTGGCGGTATCAACGGCGAGAAGATCGCGATTACGCTCGGCGACGACGTTTCGGATCCGAAGCAGGGCATTTCGGTTGCCAACAAGTTCGCTGCTGATGGCGTGAAGTATGTTGTCGGCCACTTCAACTCGGGCGTTTCGATTCCGGCTTCGGAAGTCTATGCCGAAAACGGCATTCTCGAAATTTCGCCTGCTGCAACCAACCCGGTCTATACCGAGCGTCAGCTCTGGAACACGTTCCGTACCTGCGGCCGTGATGACCAGCAGGGTATCGTTGCCGGCCAGTACATCTTCGACAACTTCAAGGACGCG
This sequence comes from Ochrobactrum sp. RH2CCR150, assembly GCA_014138095.1. Lineage (GTDB taxonomy): Bacteria > Pseudomonadota > Alphaproteobacteria > Rhizobiales > Rhizobiaceae > Brucella > Brucella gambitense. The sequence goes on along the minus strand of JACGXE010000008.1, from coordinate 140,025 downwards.
AAGATCGCCGTCATTCACGACAAGACCCCATATGGTCAGGGCCTTGCCGACGAAACCAAGAAGAAGCTGAACGAGCTCGGCACCAAGGAAACCCTTTATGAAGGCGTAAACGTCGGCGAAAAGGATTTCTCGGCTCTGATCGCCAAGCTCAAGCAGGCTGGCGTCACTGTCGTATATTGGGGTGGCTTGCATCCGGAAGCTGGCCTGATCATCCGTCAGATGGCTGACCAGGGTCTCAAGGCTCAGTTCATCTCGGGCGACGGTATCGTGTCGAACGAACTGGCTTCGATTGCTGGCGATGCTGTTGCCGGTACGCTGAATACCTTCGGTCCAGATCCGCGCAACAACCCGGACAATGCTGAACTCGTCAAGAAGTTCCGCGACGCCGGTTTTGAGCCAGAAGCCTACACGCTCTATTCCTACGCGGCCGTTCAGTCGCTTGCTCAGGCCGCCAAGGCTGCAGCCAGCAACGACCCGCAGGAAGTAGCCAAGGCGCTGAAGGCAAAGGGTCCGTTCAAGACCGTGCTTGGCGATATTTCCTACGACGAAAAGGGCGATCCGAAGCTCCCAGGTTACGTTATGTACAAGTGGGAAAAGGGCGCTGACGGGAAATATACCTACATTCAGCAGAAGTAATAACGCAGCATTATTACGCAATTGGAAAATGCCCGGCCATCGTGTCGGGCATTTTTGCTTTCTTAAGGCTAATGTAGGTCTGCAAAAAGTAGCTGACTCTTATTGATGAGTGATGCCGCATCGCGCTGATAGACGTGTGCCATCGGACGAATGAAATATCTATTTAAAACAATGTGTTGGGTCGATTATGGCGGAGGTGATTTTAAGGGAGTCGCCGCGGCCGCATAAACTCATGCGGAAAACGCCGAAAGTAGGTGATTTCTATGCTTTACTTTTATGGTTCTGCGAATTTACCTGTCTATGTGATTTCGCGTAGCGTGATTCTCTACGTTTAATCTCGCCTTCTGGGGAGGAGGCCGGTCATTCGGGCGGAGGTGCTTTATTTCCCCCAAACTGCGCCCGGCAAACGGGAATGCGGAACAGCCGGTTTTTCCAACACGGTTTGCAGCTTCTGCTGCGATCCATGCCGGGAGTGCGTGATCTGGACCGAAGGCCTGCTTGGCTCGTCGGGATTGCGCTCGGATATGTGTTGTGACGCGCATCTCGGTTCTGAAAGCCGTTTCGGGGGTGCGCTTTCTAATTCGCATTTGGCCGCCGGGATTGTTGTCTGGTGGCGGGTGCTCAAGTGGGAGTAATCGAAATGAAAAAGTCTTTGTTCTGCGGCGTTTGCCTTTCGGCTCTGGTCGCTTTTGGCGGCGCAGCCTTTGCCGATGTGATGGTTGGTGTTGGCGCGCCTCTGACCGGTAGTCAGGCTGCCTTTGGCGAACAGATCAAGCGCGGCGTCGAAGCTGCTGTCGCGGAAGCCAATGCCAAGGGTGGCATGAACGGCGAAAAGATCAGCATCGTTTATGGTGATGATGCCGCCGACCCGAAGCAGGGCATTTCGGTTGCGAACAAGTTCGTTGGCGATGGCGTTCAGTTTGTCATCGGCCATTTCAATTCCGGTGTCAGTATTCCGACCTCGGACATCTATGCCGAAAACGGCGTGCTGATGATCGCACCGGGCACCACCAACCCGACCTTCACCGAGCGTGAACTGTGGAACACTTTCCGCACCTGCCGTCGTGATGACCAGCAGGGCATAGTTGCCGGCAAATACATGGCCGACCATTATAAGGACGGCAAGGTCGCCATCCTGCACGACAAGACGCCTTATGGTCAGGGCCTCGCCGATGAGACCAAGAAGTCGCTCAACGAGAACGGCATGAAGGAAACGCTTTATGAAGGCGTGAACCAGGGCGACAAGGATTTCTCGGCGCTGATTTCCAAGATGAAGGCCGCAGATATTACCGCTGTCTATTGGGGCGGCATGCATCCGGAAGCTGGTCTTCTGATCCGCCAGATGGCCGATCAGGGCCTCAAGGCGCAGTTCATTTCGGGCGACGGCATCGTCTCCAACGAACTGGCTTCGATTGCCGGTGATGCAGTGGCTGGCGTCATGAACACCTTCGGTCCGGACCCGCGCGACGATCAGTCGAATGCTGAACTCATCAAGGCGTTCCGCGACAAGGGTTTTGAGCCGGAAGCTTATACCTTCTACGCCTATGCCGGTGTGCAGTCGCTTGTTAGCGCCGCCAATGCAGCAGGCAGCAACGATCCGCAGGAAGTTGCTACCGCGATGAAGGACAAGGGCCCGTTCAAGACTGTTCTGGGTGAGATCTCCTTCGACAAGAAGGGCGATCCGAGCCTGTCGCCTTATGTCATGTTCGAATGGCGCAAGGGTGAAGATGGTAAGTATAACTACTTCCAGAAATAATATTGCCTGATATATTGGCATAAATTGCTATAAAATTAATCAGAATGCCCGGCTTTTGGTCGGGCATTTTGTTTTTAATTGGTGGTTGCACAGTTTGTTTGCGCTTGATCCTATTGCAAGGTAAGCAATGGCGCCTTCGTCATTGCAGTAAGGGAGATCTGCCTTGCCTATCAGGAAAATTCTGGTCGCCAATCGATCCGAAATCGCAATTCGCGTATTCCGCGCCGCCAATGAGCTTGGGCTCAAAACGGTGGCCATATGGGCTGAGGAGGACAAACTTTCCCTGCATCGCTTTAAAGCGGACGAGAGCTATCAGGTCGGGCGCGGACCGCATCTGACCCGCGATCTGGGGCCGATCGAAAGCTACCTGTCGATCGACGAGATCATCCGTGTCGCCAAGCTTTCGGGCGCAGACGCCATTCATCCGGGCTATGGGCTTCTGTCGGAAAGCCCGGAATTTGCCGAAGCTTGTGCCGAAGCGGGCATCATCTTCATTGGTCCGAAGCCGGAAACCATGCGCCGTCTTGGCAACAAGGTCGCAGCGCGTAATCTGGCCATCGAGATCGGCGTGCCGGTGGTGCCAGCCACTGATCCGCTGCCGGACGATATGGAAGAGGTCAAGAAGCTTGCGGCGCAGGTCGGTTATCCGGTCATGCTCAAGGCAAGCTGGGGTGGCGGCGGTCGCGGCATGCGCGCGATCCGCGCCGAGGCCGATCTTGCCCGCGAGGTCACGGAAGCCAAGCGCGAAGCCAAGGCGGCTTTCGGCAAGGACGAGGTCTATCTCGAAAAGCTCATTGAACGCGCGCGCCATGTCGAAGTGCAGATTCTGGGCGATACGCATGGCAATGCCGTGCATCTTTTCGAGCGCGACTGTTCCATCCAGCGGCGCAACCAGAAAGTCGTGGAGCGAGCGCCAGCCCCTTATCTCAACGACGCGCAGCGTCAGGAACTGGCAGATTACGGCCTGAAGATCGCGCATGCGACCGATTATATCGGCGCGGGCACGGTGGAATTCCTGATGGATGCCGATAGCGGCAAGTTCTATTTCATCGAGGTCAATCCGCGCATTCAGGTTGAGCATACCGTCACCGAGCAGGTGACTGGCATCGATATCGTCAAGGCGCAGATCCATATTCTGGAAGGTTTTGCCATCGGCACGCCGGAATCAGGCGTGCCGCGTCAGGAAGATATTCGTCTCAACGGCCATGCCCTCCAGTGCCGTATCACGACGGAAGATCCGGAACAGAATTTCATCCCCGATTACGGGCGCATTCAGGCTTATCGTTCGGCTTCAGGCTTCGGCATTCGCCTTGATGGCGGCACGGCCTATTCGGGCGCTTTCATCACGCGCTATTACGACCCGCTTCTGGTGAAGGTCACAGCGTCTGGAGCGACGCCGCTGGAAGCCATCCGCCGCATGGATCGTGCGTTGCGCGAGTTCCGTATTCGCGGTGTAGCGACGAACCTCACCTTCCTTGAAGCGATCATCAATCATCCGAAATTCCTGTCGAACGACTATACGACGCGTTTCATTGATACGACGCCGGAACTGTTCGAGCAGGTAAAGCGACAGGACCGCGCCACCAAGCTTCTGACCTATATTGCCGATGTGACCGTCAACGGTCATCCGGAAACCAAGGGACGTGCGAAGCCGGCTAAGGATGCCGCAAAGCCACGCGTACCGTGGTTTGGCGATACGCCGGTTGCGGACGGCACCAAGCAACTTCTGGACAGTCTTGGGCCGAAGAAGTTTGCCGAATGGGTGCGCAACGAAAAGCGCGTACTCGTGACCGATACGACCATGCGCGACGGTCACCAGTCGCTGCTGGCCACGCGTGTGCGCACCTACGATATTGCGCGCATCGCCAACACCTATGCGCAGGCGCTGCCAAACCTGTTTTCGCTGGAATGCTGGGGCGGGGCGACCTTCGACGTGTCGATGCGCTTCCTGACGGAAGATCCGTGGGAACGTCTGGCGCAGGTGCGTGAAGGCGCGCCGAACCTGCTTCTGCAAATGCTGCTGCGCGGCGCCAATGGCGTTGGCTACAAGTCCTATCCGGACAATGTGGTGAAGTATTTCGTGCGGGAAGCCGCGCGTGGCGGCATCGATCTGTTCCGTGTCTTCGACAGCCTCAACTGGGTTGAGAACATGCGTGTTTCGATGGATGCAGTGCTGGAGGAAAACAAGCTCTGTGAAGCGGCCATCTGCTACACCGGCGATATTCTGAACCCGGAACGCGCCAAATATGACCTCAAATATTACGTCAATCTGGCGAAAGAGGTCGAGAAGGCTGGCGCGCATATCATCGCCGTCAAGGATATGGCGGGCCTGTTGAAGCCTGCCGCGGCGCGGGTGCTGTTCAAGGCGCTGCGTGAGGAAACAGATCTGCCGATCCATTTCCACACCCATGACACATCCGGCATTTCCGCTGCGACGGTGCTGGCGGCGGTGGATGCGGGCGTCGATGTGATCGATGCGGCCATGGATGCTTTGTCCGGCAATACTTCGCAGCCTTGCCTCGGCTCCATCGTCGAGGCGCTGCACGGTGCCGAGCGTGATCCGGGTCTCGATCCGGAATCGATCCGCCGCATTTCCTTCTATTGGGAAGCCGTGCGCAATCAGTATGCGGGCTTTGAAAGCGATCTCAAGGGACCGGCTTCGGAAGTCTATCTGCATGAAATGCCGGGCGGTCAGTTCACAAATCTGAAAGAGCAAGCACGTTCGCTCGGGCTTGAAACCCGCTGGCATGAAGTGGCGCAGGCCTATGCCGATGTGAACCGCATGTTTGGCGATATCGTCAAGGTCACGCCGTCCTCCAAGGTGGTGGGCGATATGGCGCTGATGATGGTCAGCCAGGATCTGGATGTCAGCGATGTCGAGAATCCGGAAAAGGATATCGCCTTCCCGGATTCCGTGGTGTCGATGATGCGCGGCGATCTCGGACAGCCGCCTTCGGGTTGGCCGACAGCGCTTCAAAAGAAGGTGCTGAAGGGCGAAAAGCCATTCACCGTCCGTCCCGGCTCGCTGCTCCCTGCCGCTGATCTCGATGCGGAACGCAACGGGTTTGAGGAAACTGTGGGTCGCAAGATCGACGATCAGGAGTTCGCGTCGGCGCTGATGTATCCGAAAGTCTTCACGGATTTCGCTGCCGCACAGGAAACCTACGGTCCGACAAGCGTTCTGCCGACGCCGGTTTACTTCTACGGCCTCAAGCCGGAGGAAGAAGTCTTCGTCGATCTCGAACGCGGCAAGACGCTGGTGATCGTCAATCAGGCGATGAGCGAGACCGACGAAAAGGGCATGGTCACCGTGTTCTTCGAACTGAACGGTCAGCCGCGCCGCATCAAGGTGCCGAACCGTGCCAAGGGTGCCTCGGGCGGTGTCCGCCGCAAGGTGGAAACCGGCAATGACAATCAGGTCGGCGCGCCGATGCCGGGTGTCATCTCGACGGTTGCCGTCTCCAGTGGCCAGAAGGTTTCGCAGGGCGATGTGTTGCTCTCCATCGAAGCGATGAAAATGGAAACGGCCATCCATGCCGAGCGCGACGGTGTCATTGCCGAAGTGCTGGTGCGGCCCGGCGAGCAGATCGACGCGAAGGATCTACTTGTCGTCTACTCCGAGTAATTCTTGGTTCAATGGAAGCGGGCGATTTGGGGTCGCAGTACCCGACGCCTCCTTTTCCCTCATCCTGAGGAGCCGTTGAAAACGGCGTCTCGAAGGGCGAGGGAAACGCACAGCGCTTGCCCTCGTCCTTCGACAGGCTCAGGATGAGGGGGCAGCGTAGCGGCAGATCAGACCGAAACTGTTGCATTCGCAGTCGTTAAAACCGTTAGCAAACCAATGCCGCGCCCCTTAAAAGGCGCGGCATTTTGTTTGTGCTTGCAGTACGCGCAAATTCTGATATGCATGTTTGTGCCGATTTATGCATGTTTATGCGTGTTAGGAGAGATAAGTGGCGACGGAGCTTTTGCTTCATGAAAGACAGGCGCGCATTCAGGACCTGTTGCAGCAGTCGGGCCGCGTGCTGGCGGCTGAGCTGGCCGAAAGCTTTGGCGTGTCGGAAGATACGATCCGTCGCGACTTGCGCGATATGGCGGCTGCCGGTCTCTGCAAGCGTGTTTATGGCGGCGCTCTGAAAGCTGCACCGTCATCGCTGTCGCTGGCAGAGCGCGATGTGGAGCGCACGGAGGCCAAGGCGTCGTTGGCGGTTGTGCTGCTTGGCCTGATTAAGCCGGGAATGACAGTGTTTCTCGATGCATCCTCGGTCAATACAGCTTTGGCACGGCTTCTGGTGGAGCGCGGCGAGGCGCTGACGGTTGTCACGAATACGCCGTCGATTGCCACTATTCTGCTTTCTGCGCCCGATATTGAACTCATCATGATCGGCGGGCCCATTGATCGCCGTGTCAGTGCTGCGGTTGGCGCACGCGCCTTGCGGGATGCAGAGCTGCTGCGTCCTGATCTTTGTGTGCTTGGTGCTTGCGGCGTTGCAGCGGAAATCGGCGTTACCGCGCTTTTTCTGGACGATGCCGAGTTCAAGCGCACCATTGCCAGCCGCAGCCGGTCTGTCGTACTGGCAATCACCAATGACAAGCTTGGCACTGTCGCAGCGCATGATGTCGTCTCACTGGATGATATCGGTGTCATGGCTGTCGAACAGGATGCCGATGAAGAACTGCTTGCGCCCTTTGTGGCGGCGGGCGTGAATATACTACGCGCGGCAGCAGGCCGTGGCTGAGGGACATATGGAACAGGTTTCCGGACGGGAAGATGCTGCGCTGTCACGCGCGCCAATGATCACCAAAGAGCGCATCGCTGTCGCGCTGCTCTTTCTGGCAAACGGCTATATTTTCGGTGGCTGGGCTCCGAAAATTCCGGAATTCGCCGCACGCCTTGGGCTGGACAGTGCGGGCATGGGACTGATGATCCTTGTCTTCGGCATCGGCTCGCTGTCCATGATGCCGGTGGCGGGGGCTTTGTCGGCTCAACGTGGTTCGGGTGCTGTGGTGCGCATTTTCGCGCTGGCCTTCATTCCGGCGCTGCTGATTATCGCTCTGGTGCCGAATGTCGTCACCGCCGTGATCGTTATGTTCTATTTCGGTGGCACCATGGCTGCGATGGATGTGGCAATGAATGCCAATGCGGTCGCCGTGGAGAAATCCATGCGCCGTGCCATCATGTCGTCCTGTCATGCATTCTGGAGTCTCGGCGGACTTATCGGCGCGGCAAGTGGCGGCTTTCTCATCGCACAGTTCGGCTCGACCGTTCATGCGCTGGTGTCGACCGTTGTTGCAGCGGGGCTGATCGCCGTTGCGTGGCCATCGGTCATTGCCGACAAGTTCCATCACCCCAGCGGCGAGAAGCAAAAGCTGACCTTGCCGCGCAATCCGCTGCCTTGGCTTGTCGGCGTGATGGCTTTGTTTTCGATGGTGCCGGAAGGCGCGATCATTGACTGGAGCGCTTATCATATGCGTCAGGATCTGGGCGCGTCGGTGACGCTGGCGGGCTTCGGCTTTGCGGCCTTCTCCTTCTCCATGGCGGTAATGCGCTTTGCGGGCGATCTGGTGCGCGACCGTTTCGGCGCAGTGCGGACGCTGCGTGTCTGCACGGTCATTGCCATTATCGGCATGTTGATTGTCGGCTTTTCCACCGATCCTTATGTGTCGCTGGTCGGCTTCGCCATTTGCGGCATCGGCATTTCCAACATGGTGCCGATTGCCTTTTCGATGGCTGGGAATATGCCGGGCGTCAATCCGAGCGTCGGCCTGTCGATTGCAACGACGCTTGGCTATTCCGGCATGCTGGTGGCCCCGTCGCTGATCGGCTTTGTCGCCAGCCATAGCGGTTTCGGGGTGGTGTTCATCGCGCTGCCTGCGTTGCTTCTGGTGGTGCTCGCCTTTTCCAGTCTCGCTCGATACGCCGACCAGAAGCATTAGAGCATTTCCAGCAAAAGTGCGTAGCGGTTTTGCGTAGGATAATGCGCAAAAACAAATGAATAGATCTGTTTATTCCGCGGTCCAGCCGCCTTCGACAGGCAGGGCCGCGCCATTGATCTGTGCGGCCGCGTCCGTGGCGAGGAAGGCTGCGAGCGCCCCGATCTGCGCGGTGGTGACGAATTCCTTCGTCGGCTGCTTATCGAGCATCACGTCGTGGATCACCGTTTCACGATCCATGTTGTGGGCCTTCATCTGGTCTGGAATCTGCGCTTCCACAAGCGGTGTCAGCACATAGCCGGGGCAGATGGAATTGGCGGTGATCTTGGCTGTTGCCAGTTCCAGCGCCAGCGTCTTGGTCAAGCCGACAATGCCGTGCTTGGCCGCAACATAGGCTGACTTGAACGGCGAGGCGACCAATCCGTGGGCCGATGCTATGTTGATGATGCGCCCCCAGCCGCCCGCACGCATGTGCGGGATGGCGGCGGCGGATGTATGGAAGGCCGAGGTCAGGTTGATCGCGATAATGCGGTCCCATTGCTCGGTCGGAAATTCTTCCACCGGCGCGACATGCTGGATGCCTGCATTGTTGACCAGAATATCGGCGCTGCCGAACGCCTTGACGCTGTCGGCGACCAGCCTGCGGCAATCATCGCCCTTCGACATATCGGCTGCGATATAGACCACGCTGACGCCATGTTCTTCGCCCAGCATACGGGCAAGTGCATGATCTTCGTCTCGGTCGGTGAAGGAGTTGATCACAACGTTGTGTCCCGCGGACGCCAATGCATGGGCGATGCCAAGGCCGATCCCGGAATTGGAGCCGGTGACAATAGCGGTTTTGCGGGCAGTTGCGTCGGTCATGGGCGGGCATCCTCGTTTATGATGACGCGCATAATGAGAGGGCGACAATGCGTCGGCAAGTGATTATATAGATCGAAATCCTTATAAGCGCAGACCCAGTTAAGAACAGAGCAAAATGTCTTCCGAGACCATCAGCTATTTCTCGCATCCTTTCCCCCGCCGCCAATCGGTCGGTGTCAGTGTTGGTGGCGTTATCGTCGGTGGCAGTGCGCCGGTTGTCGTGCAGTCGATGACCAATACGGATACGGCGGATGTGGATGCCACCGTCGCGCAGGTCGCAGCCTTGCATCGCGCAGGGTCCGAGATCGTGCGCATTACGGTGGATCGCGATGAGTCTGCTGCCGCCGTGCCGAAAATTCGCGAGCGACTGGAGCGTCTGGGACATGACGTGCCGCTGGTCGGCGACTTTCATTATATCGGCCACAAACTGCTCGCCGATCATCCGGCCTGCGCGGAAGCGCTTGCGAAATATCGCATCAATCCGGGCAATGTCGGGTTCAAGGACAAGAAGGACAAGCAGTTCGCCGATATCGTCGAAATGGCGATCCGCTACAACAAACCGGTGCGCATCGGCGTGAACTGGGGTTCGCTCGATCAGGAACTTCTGACCACGCTGATGGATCGCAATCAGGACGCTGGCGCGCCATTGAGCGCACAGGAAGTCATGCGTGAGGCCATCGTGCAGTCCGCACTGATTTCCGCCAATCTGGCCGAAGAGATCGGGCTTGGTCGCGACAAGATCATTCTGTCGGCCAAGGTCAGCCAGGTGCAGGATCTGATCGCCGTCTATACGATGCTGGCGCAGCGTTCTAATCATGCGCTGCATCTGGGCCTCACCGAAGCTGGCATGGGCACCAAGGGCATCGTCGCCTCTTCGGCGGCCATGGGTATTTTGTTGCAGCAGGGCATTGGCGACACGATCCGCATTTCGCTGACCCCGGAACCGGGCGGCGACCGCACCCGCGAAGTGCAGGTGTCGCAGGAGCTTCTGCAAACCATGGGCTTCCGCCAGTTCATCCCGATCGTTGCGGCGTGCCCCGGTTGCGGGCGCACGACCTCGACGGTGTTTCAGGAACTGGCGCAGACCATTCAGGACGATATCCGCCGCAACATGCCGGTCTGGCGTGAAAAATATCCGGGCGTGGAAGCACTATCGGTCGCGGTCATGGGCTGCATCGTCAACGGTCCGGGCGAATCGAAGCACGCCGATATCGGCATTTCTCTTCCCGGCACGGGCGAAACGCCGTCCGCACCGGTCTTTGTCGATGGCAAAAAGGTGACGACACTGCGTGGTCCTGCCATTGCCGCAGATTTCCAGAAGATGGTTGCCGATTATATCGAAAACCGCTTCGGGCTTGGTCAGAAGATGGCTGCCGGACAGAACTAAGCGGAGCAGGTTACTGCGCGCGTAGCAGCTTCTGGTGTTGTCTTCAGTGTCGCGGCCCAGAAGACCAGTGTGACGAGGCTGATGCCTGCGCCAAGCAGGCACACGCCGTTCCAGCCCGCATGGGCATAGACCCAGGTTGAAACCGCTGAACCACTGGCGCTGCCGATGGAATAGAAAACCATATAGGCGGCAGTGAGCCGGTTCTGCGCGTCCGGACGCACACGATAGATCATCGCCTGATTGGTCACATGGACCGCCTGAAGGCCGAAATCGATAATCAGCACACCGACGATCAGCCACAATAAGGATTGCCCGAGCAGGGCAATGGGCGCCCATGCCACCAGCATCAGCGCAAGTGCTATGCCGGTCATGCGCTGGGCATGGCCGCGATCCGCAGCACTTCCGGCCCGTGAGGCCGCCAGCGCACCGGCTGCGCCCGCAAGGCCAAACAGACCGATCTCTGCATGGCTCAATTCAAAGGGCGGCACACTCAGCGGCATCACCAGAGGTGCGAGCAGAGTGGTGATATCGGCAAAGATCAGCATGGCGATGATGGCGCGTATACGCAGCACCGGCTCCTCTTTGAAAAGGGTTGCCAGCGACAGGATCAGCGCCGGGTAGGAAACGTTCGCGGCTTGTCGCTTCTGGCGCGGCAGGCTGCGCCAAAGCATGAGGCCGATCAGCAAGGTAACAACTGCCGAACTCAAATAGACACTGCGCCAGCCGCCAATATCGGTCAGCGCGCCTGCAACCGCGCGGGCGAGCAAGATGCCAAGCACGATACCGCTCGTCACAATCCCTACGACATGGCCGCGCTGCATGGGTTCTGCAAGGCTTGCGGCATAGGCCACAAGTGCTTGTGTAACCACGGCAAGAAGGCCGGTCGCTGCCATCGCGAGAAAGAGCAGGGCGGGTTGTCCGGCAATGCCGACGGCGGCCAGTGTCAGCGAGGACAGGAGGAAATGCGCTACGATCAGTTTGCGCCGGTCGAAGAGGTCGCCAAGCGGCACCAGAAAGATAAGACCCAGTCCATAGCCAATCTGGCTCGCACCGACGATCAGTCCCGCAGTGGAGCGGTCCAGTCCGATATCGTCGGCCATCACATCCAGCAACGGATGCGCAAAATAGACATTGGCAACGGCAAGACCGCTCGCAATGGCAAACAGAAGAAGGGTGGTGGTGGAGAGCGACGGACGCGCATCACTGTTCGCGGCAGTTTGCACTGCCGCGTCGGGAGAGATCTGCATGATGAACTCCAGCAAGTTTGGTTTTAATATGAAACCATTTTGCTTGTAGCGAAATAAGTTTTATATTGCAACCAAATTGACTGGATGGAGTGAAGATGGTTCGCAAGAAAAGCCTGAAAGGCGACTATTGCCCCAGTGCGCGGGCGCTGGATGTGATCGGCGACTGGTGGTCGCTGCTGATCGTGCGCGAGGCCTTTGACGACGTGACGCGCTTCAGTGCCTTTCAGAAGAATCTGGGCATTGCGCGCAATATTCTGGCCGAGCGTCTGCGCAAGCTGACTGGCGAGGGCATTCTGGAAAGCGTGCCCGATCCCAATGGCGGTGCGCATCAGGAATATGTGCTGACTGAGAAAGGGCGCGATCTTCTGCCGGTCGTGGTTGCCTTGCGGCAATGGGGCGAGACGCATCTCTTCGCGCCGGAGGAGCCGCATTCACGGCTGGTCGACAGTGTGTCGGGTCAGAATATTGCCAAGCTCGACGTGCGCGCGCAGGATGGGCGCATACTTTCTGTCGATGATGTCGTTCTGATCAAGGTCCGAGAAGACGATCTGTGAGTATCAGCTCTGGCGTTCGGCGATGAAGCGTGCGGCCTGCTTGAGAATATCGGCATCTTTGCCGAAAGGAGCGAGCAGGCTTTCCGCCTGAGCGACAAGGCCCGACAGTTGTTTGCGCGTCCAGTCAATGCCATGCAGCGCCACAAGCGTCGCCTTGCCAGCAGCTGCATCCTTGCCGGTCGCCTTGCCCATTGCAGCGGCATCTGCCGTCACATCCAGAAGGTCGTCGGCAAGCTGGAAAGCAAGACCGATGGCCGAGCCGAATTCCGCCATGCGTTCGCGATCTTCGCGGGAGGCGTCGGCGATGATTGCCCCTGCCTCGCAGGCAAAGCGGATCAGCGCGCCGGTTTTCATCGCCTGAAGCGTTATGATGCCAGCTTCGTCCGGCTTTTTTGTCTCGGCCATCAGGTCGAGGGCCTGTCCGCCCGCCATGCCGCCAAGGCCGGAAGCGCGGGCAAGGGCGGAAACCAGTTGTACGCGCACCGATGGATCGAGATCGGTCTCGTCAGAGGAGACAATGTCAAAAGCGTAGGTAAGAAGGCTGTCGCCCGCGAGAATCGCAGCCGCTTCGTCAAAGGCCTTGTGCACCGTCGGTTGGCCGCGGCGCAGATCGTCATCGTCCATCGCCGGAAGATCGTCGTGAACGAGCGAATAACAATGGATGCATTCCAGTGCTGCGGCAACCCGCAGGACGGCATCGCCGCTCTTGCCGAACAATGCAGCGCTTTCCACAACGAGGAACGGACGCAGTCTTTTGCCACCATTCAGCACGCCGTGACGCATGGCGGCGATCAGCCGTTCCGGTCGGGCGATCTCGCCAGTGCGAAGGCGCTCATCAAGAAGCCCGATCAGCATCGTTTCCACTTCGTGGGCGCGACGGTTCAGGGCATCGGTGAATTCGACAGTCACATGTTCCATGATGATCGGCATGGACGAAAGCGCTAATTTGGTCAACTGGGCATATCGATCAGCACAGGCTTTTTCATCAGACGGTCATCAAACGATATGTTTCCGGCTTGTTTCCAACGCAGGATTATGGAATCGGGTTCTATATTATTAAAGAATGGTTTATGTCGCTGGGGGAGTATATCAGGCGGTGGGCGTGGCCAAAATCATCTTAAAGAGCAAAAACGGTCGCAATTATCTGGCCGATCCCGTGTGGGGGCGTCGGATTGTTCTGGCGTTCCGGGTTTTGCTGGTGCTGGCGGTGTTACCGCTCTTTCTCCTCCTGGTCTATTCGATCCCCTTCGTGCGCCCAGTCTCAATGCTGATGGTGAAGGACTATGTCCTGTTGCAGAATGTTGATCGGCGCTGGGTGAGCATCGACGATATTTCGCCGAATGTGATCAATGCGGTCATGATGGCAGAAGACGGCCAATTCTGTAGCCATGGCGGCGTGGACTGGCATCAGCTCAGCATTGTGCTGGATGATGCCGGTGAAGGCGGTCCAAGCCGGGGTGCTTCCACCATCACCATGCAGACGGTGAAGAATCTCTTCCTGTGGAATGGGCGTTCTTTCATCCGCAAGGGGCTGGAATTTCCGCTGGCGCTGGCCGCCGATGCGATCCTGTCCAAGCGCCGGATCATGGAGATCTATCTGAACATCGCTGAGTGGGGCCCGGGCATTTACGGTATTGAAGCCGCTGCACAACATTACTTCAAGCGACCGGCTGCAAAGCTCAACGCGCAGCAGGCAGCGCTTCTGGCCGTAACCTTGCCCAATCCGGCACTGCGCAATCCGGCGAAGCCGACGCGCAACATGCAGCGCATAGCGCGTATCGTTGCCGGTCGCGCGGTACGCTCCGGTCCCTATGTGACCTGCGTACAATAAATGCGAGTCGTGAAAAAAAGATCAGACTCCGACTGGTCAAACCCCGCGAGAGCGTGTATAGGCACCTGACTTTCCGGAATTTTGTCCGCTGTGACAGGCTCCACCGGGGCCGTGCCGGACGTTTATTGACCGATCAGTGGAGCTGGATCCATGGCAGTACCTAAAAGAAAAACGTCTCCGTCGAAGCGCGGCATGCGCCGTTCGGCTGACGCTCTGAAGGCCCCGACTTATGTCGAGGACAAGAACTCGGGCGAACTTCGTCGTCCGCATCATATCGATCTGAAGAGCGGTATGTATCGCGGCCGTCAGGTCCTCGAAGCTAAGGAATAGGTCTGACGCTGCGGTTTACCGCAGCTTAGCAGACAGGTTTCAAAAACGCCGTTTCCGGGAAACCGGAAGCGGCGTTTTCTTTTATTATTTTTTGGAAAAATTTGATATTCGCACTATAGATGACGTTTACTTTTACCTTTTGATAAAAAAACAAATTTAGGCCGCATTTAAGATCAATTATATCAAGTGTATGATTTGTATTAATAAATTTATTGGGTCTGAACATGGAAGAATATTTCAAATCTGCAATTTTAAACTCCGGAATTTCATTAAGCTGCGTTGTTTCACTGTTCAATATAATTGACAATGCGAACTATAATGAATTTCATTCGATGAATATGTCTGACACACCCAGTTTGAATGGGCGTTTGGACGAAGATGGCGCCACGGCCATTACGCATTTCGCGCTCAATAATCTGGGATAACTGATGCGATGTGAAGGCCGCGAGTATTTCGCGGCCTTTCTCATTTTAGGCTCAGCCTGCGTCTGCGGTGAAGCCCGCCTTTTCTATGCCAGCAATGGCGACAGCTTCATCATTGTCGGATGTATCTCCCGAAACACCGACAGCACCAACAATTTCTCCATCGCTATTCTTGATGATGACGCCGCCAGGTACTGGAACGATTTTGCCGCCGGAAACGCCGGAGAGGCCCTCCAGAAAATGCGGGCGATCCTTTGCCTGATTGTGCAGCCAGCGCGAGCCGGTCCCGACCGCCAGAGCGCCAAAGGCTTTACCGGATGCGATTTCGAAGCGAAGGATCGATGTGCCGTCCTGCCGCTGGAATGCCTTGAGATTGCCGCCAGCATCGAACACCGAGACGGCGAGCGGCTTGAGCTTCAGTTCGGCGGCCTTGGCAAAAGCAGTTGCAATGATGGAATTGGCCTGATCGAGCGTGAGTTGGATCATCGGAAATCTCCTGTTTCAATACGCTCAGTTTAGCGCCTGTGGGATGATCCGCATCCGCTAAAGTAGCTCCATTCAGGAGAAACAGCTTTTCGCTTTGCCGCGGGTTTGTGATGTAATCCTTGCCAAGGCGGTCTTTTTGGTTTTTCTCTGTCGCAACAGTTTGTCACGGAGGAATAGCATGACTGCCGCAACCGATCCGAAAGCCATCGTTATCGCCAGCGCCGCTCGCACGGCAGTGGGGTCCTTCAACGGTGCTTTTGCCACTGTGCCTGCCCATGAACTGGGTGCGACGGTCATCAAGGCAGCTCTGGAACGGGCAGGCGTTGCAGCTGACGATGTCGATGAAGTCATTCTCGGACAGGTGCTGACGGCAGGCGAGGGGCAGAACCCTGCGCGTCAGGCTGCTATGGCGGCCGGTTGTCCGAAAGAAGCAACGGGTTTTGCGATCAACCAGCTTTGCGGTTCCGGCTTGCGCGCTGTTGCGCTCGGCATGCAGCAGATCCAGTCTGGCGATGCGAAGGTTATCGTGGCTGGCGGTCAGGAATCCATGTCCATGGCGCCGCATTGTGCGCATTTGCGCGGCGGCGTGAAAATGGGCGACTTCAAGATGATCGACACCATGCTCAAGGACGGTCTGACCGATGCGTTCCACGGCTATCACATGGGGATCACCGCAGAAAACATTGCACGTCAGTGGCAATTGACCCGCGCTGATCAGGATGAGTTCGCGCTCGGTTCGCAGCAAAAGGCGGAAGCGGCGCAGAAGGCGGGAAAGTTCGAGGATGAAATCGTCCCGTTCACGGTCAAGACGCGCAAGGGCGATGTTGTCATTTCCTCCGACGAATATATTCGTCCGGGCACGACCATTGAAGCGCTGAACAAGCTGAAGCCCGCCTTCGACAAGGAAGGCACAGTGACGGCGGGCAATGCATCCGGCCTGAATGATGGCGCGGCCGCTGTCGTGCTTATGGAGGCCGAGGAAGCCAGCAAGCGTGGCGTGAAACCGCTGGCGCGTATTGTCTCATGGGCAACGGTGGGTGTTGATCCGTCGATCATGGGCACGGGCCCGATTCCGGCAACGCGCAAGGCGCTGGAAAAGGCGGGCTGGACGATTGACGATCTGGAACTGGTGGAAGCGAATGAAGCTTTCGCCGCACAATCCTGCGCCGTTGTTCGCGATCTTGGCCTGAATCCGGAGATCGTCAACGTCAATGGTGGCGCGATTGCCATTGGTCATCCGATCGGCGCGTCAGGCGCGCGCGTGCTCACCACGCTGCTTTATGAAATGAAGCGCCGTGACGCCAAGCGCGGTCTGGCGACGCTCTGCATCGGCGGCGGCATGGGTGTTGCCATGTGCGTCGAACGGGACTGATCCGCGTCCCAACTGGATTTATCTTTCGGGCAGGCTGTGGGTTTCCGCAGCCTGCCTTTTTATGCCCGCAATGACAGGCTTGATGGCGAATGCAGTCGGGGAGCGCTCCGGTAAAACGCTCAAAGGTTAATGCAAAACGATGTCTTCGACCGAGTTTCGATACTACAACGGCGTCAATCGATGTTCCAATATGGTGCGATTAGGCAAAAGCCTACCAGATGTGGTGAGAACAAAGAGAGAAAGTTGATCAATCACCGATTCGTCGCCGATTCGTTCCGGCTTTGGCCTGAAGGTTAACGAAAATGGCTCTCTCGGCTTGATTTTCGATAACCAACTATTAGGAATTGTTAAGTTTTCTTTAAGCTGCTCAAAGTGCTGTCATTGGCTGTTGACGCGCTTCTGGCAAAAGTTAACGGCGATGGCGTTCTGTTCTGTTTATGTCGGGACGTCGCATCTATGAGATTCAGCATATGGTGGCTATCGACAATCTGGTTACCATATGTTGCCGTGAACAAAAGGCGAAGGAATCAGAGTCAGCGATTCGTAGCCGATTCGTTCCAGAGTCGTTCTATTCGTTAAATCGGGTCGTTTGCTAAGATCGACCATTTGTAAAAAATATCGGGCTGCCTAATTTTAAAAACGCGGGTGGTTCAAACTTAACAGGAGCGCTTTCGGCCAAGGTCGTATAGTGCTATCGCAAGACACGACAATCGGCCTCCCAATTGCACGTTGGGGTGCCTGCACCGGGAATTCTATTATTGGCATGAATCAACGCCCTGCCCATGATTTGCCGCTGACCCTGAGCGGCCGCGACGTGACTGCGGTGCTGGGGCCAACCAATACCGGCAAAACCCATCTCGCAATCGAGCGTATGCTGTCGCACGGGAGCGGCATGATCGGCCTGCCGCTGCGCCTTCTGGCGCGCGAGGTCTATAATCGTGTCGCGGAACGGGTCGGTGTGGCCAATGTCGCGCTGGTCACCGGCGAGGAAAAGATCGTCCCGCCCACCGCGCGCTATTCCGTTTGCACTGTGGAAGCCATGCCGCGCCGCACCGATGTGGCATTCGTCGCCATCGACGAGGTGCAGCTCGCGGGCGATCTCGAACGCGGACATATTTTTACAGACCGCATTTTGCATCTGCGCGGACGGCAGGAAACACTTCTGCTCGGTGCCGCGACCATGCGCACCATTCTGGAAAAGCTTCTGCGCGGCATCAATGTGGTGACGCGCCCGCGCCTTTCGCATCTGGCCTATGCCGGTTCCAAGAAGATCACGCGCCTGCCGAACCGTTCGGCCATTGTCGCTTTTTCCGCCGATGAGGTTTACGCGATTGCCGAGCTGATCCGTCGCCAGCGCGGCGGGGCTGCTGTGGTCATGGGCGCATTGTCGCCGCGCACGCGCAACGCGCAGGTCGAGCTTTATCAGTCCGGCGACGTGGATTTTCTGGTGGCGACCGATGCCATCGGCATGGGCCTCAATCTCGATGTCGATCATGTGGCCTTTGCGCAGAATCGCAAATTCGACGGCTATCAGTTCCGTGATCTCACGCCCGCCGAAGTGGGGCAGATCGCCGGTCGCGCCGGTCGCCATCTGCGCGACGGCACATTTGGCGTGACGGGACAGGTGCAGCCCTTCGACGACGAACTGGTCGAGCGGGTGGAAGCGCATAATTTCGATCCGGTGAAAGTGCTGCAATGGCGCACGGAGCGTTTCGACTTCTCGTCGATTGAATCCTTGCGCCGATCACTGGAAACGCCGGCTCCGGTCGAGGGGCTTGCCAAGGCTTTGCCGGCTGTCGACCAGCAGGCGCTTGAAAATCTGTCGAAAGACGGAGAGATTGTGCGCCTTGCGACAACGCCGGCGCGAATTGAACTTTTGTGGGATGCCTGTGCGCTTCCCGATTATCGTAAGATCGCACCGGCACAACATGCCGATATCATTGCGTCTATCTATCAGGATCTAGTGCGCCGAGGGAGCGTCGATGAAGATTATATGAGCGAACAGGTGCGCCGCGCCGATAGTACAGAGGGGGAAATCGACACTCTGTCGCACCGCGTGGCGCAAATTCGAACCTGGACTTTTGTGTCGCATAGGCCCGGTTGGCTTGCCGATCCGACACACTGGCAGGAAAAGACGCGCGAAATAGAGGACAGATTGTCCGACGCGCTGCATGAAAGGTTGACGAAACGCTTTGTAGACCGCAGGACAAGCGTGCTTATGAGGCGCCTGAGAGAGAATGCCATGCTTGAAGCAGAAATCAGCCCGGCCGGAGACGTGAGTGTCGAAGGCCACAATGTTGGGCAACTGGAAGGATTCCGTTTCACCGCCGACGTCCAGGCCGAGGGGCCAGACGCGAAGGCAGTGAAGACGGCTGCGCAAAAGGCGCTGGCCGCCGAGTTCGATCGCCGTGCGGAGCGCTTTGCGGCTGCTCCCAACGGAGACTTCGCGCTTGGTTCGGACGGTGTCTTGCGCTGGGTCGGTGCGACCGTCGCAACTTTGGTTGCAGGCGACGACATTCTGAAGCCGCGCACGGTGATCCTTGCCGACGAACAGCTTACTGGTCCCGCACGGGACAAGGTCGCTGCGCGCATCGACCGTTTCGTGGCGCATCACATCGAAACCGTTCTGAAGCCCCTGACTGATCTTGCCGGCGCCGACGCGCTGACCGGCATGACGCGCGGTCTGGCTTTCCAGATTGTCGAGAATCTCGGCATTCTCCAGCGCCGTGAGGTGGTGGAGGAAGTACGTGGTCTCGATCAGGATTCGCGTGCGGCGCTCCGTCGCCTTGGCGTGCGTTTCGGTGCTTATCACGTCTTCATGCCCATGCTGCTGAAGCCGGCTCCTGCCGGTCTCATCACGCTGCTCTGGGCGTTGAAGAACGATGGTCGCGAGCGTGCCGGTTACGGCGATGTGGTCAATGTTCTGGCCGCTGGTCGTACGTCTGTCGTCGTCGATCCGGCTTTCGATCCGATGTTCTATCGTCTGGCAGGCTATCGCGTGCTTGGCCGTCGTGCGGTTCGTATCGACATTCTGGAACGTCTTGCCGATCTCATCCGTCCGGCTCTGGCCTGGCGTCCGGGTTCGGGTGCTCGTCCCGATGGCGCTTATGACGGCGGACGTTTCATCGTCACGCCTGCCATGATGTCGATCCTCGGTGCGACCACCGAAGACATGGAAGAAATCCTCAAGAGCCTGGGTTATCGCCATGAGGCGATGGAAGCAGCCGATGTTGCAGCCAAGCTTGCGGAACTGGATGCCTTTGCAGCCGAAGCTGCTGCCAAGGATGCAGGTGCTGCCGTTTCCGCTGTTGCAGCGGAAGCTGAAAAGCCTGTCGTGCCCGCAGCAGAACCTGTGCCTGCACCGGTTGCCGCTGTTGAAGTGAAGGCGGAAGAGCTAGCACCAGCTGCAGAAGCTCCCGTTGCCGAAGCCGCTGCACCTGCCGGTGACGCGGTTGCGGAAGAGCCGAAGCCGGTTCTGTTGTGGCGTCAGGGCCGTTTCGAAGGTCGTAACCGCAATCAGGAACAGAACAACCGTCAGCGTCATGGTGGCCAGAACAATCGTGGTCAGCAGGGCGAGGCACGCAAGTCGGAAGGCGGCGACGAGCAGAATGCACGTGGCGGCAAGCGTTTCGACAAGAACAAGCGTCACAATCATGACGGTGAAGGTCAGGGCAAGCGCGAAGGCTTCAAGGGTAAACCCCGTGATGGCGGCGGTCGTGACCGCCAGCCAAAGCGCGAGCATGGTGCCCCTCACGGCGCATCGCAGGGCAACAAGCGCTTCGAGCAGGAACGCCCCGCACGGATCGATCCCGATTCGCCGTTCGCCAAGCTTCTGGCTCTCAAGGAGCAGATGAAGAAGTAAGATGACCGGTGAACCGAGCGGAAGACAGCGTATCGACAAGTGGCTGTTCTTCGCGCGCGTGGTCAAATCAAGATCGCTGGCGGCGAAACTCGCCGTCGGCGGCAAAGTCCGGGTCAACCGCGACAAGATCGATCAGGCCGCACATCAGGTGAAAGTCGGCGATGTGCTGACCGTTACGCTTGATGGCCGCATCCTTGTTTACAAGGTGCTGCTGCCCGGCGAGCGCCGCGGCCCCGCACCGGAAGCCCAGCTTCTCTATCAAGATATGTCGCCCCCTCCGGTATCTTCGACCGATCCGGCAGTCACAGCCTTGCCGCAGCGTGAGAGTGGTGCTGGACGTCCCACCAAGAAAGAACGACGCGATACGGACCGCCTGCGCGGGATTTGATCCGGACGTGTTGCCGCAGCCGCAGAAGTGGTCGCGATGGAAATTGCGCTCCAAGGCGCTTTAACGAAAGTGTTTTCTACGCTTTCAGGTTGAGACGAAATGCGGTTTCCGCCATTTGCGCGATGCTTACAATGCGGCGATTGCACCCTTGTCAGAGCGCAATAAAATCGTTACCTCACGCTGTGTCACGAAGGACATGACGATAAAAAGGGTCATCCGATCCGCTATCGTTTCCATGGACCGTGACGTCGTGGCGAGATATTTCATGACATAACCATTCCCATGGCCTGTCGGATATCGGCGCAAAACACCAGGATAGATAAACCACCTCTCGGGAAGAGGGGCGGTAACAGGAGTTCGACGATGACCTATGTCGTGACCGATAATTGCATTCGCTGCAAATATACGGACTGCGTCGAGGTCTGTCCGGTCGATTGCTTCTACGAAGGCGAGAACATGCTCGTCATCAATCCTGACGAGTGCATCGACTGCGGCGTGTGCGAGCCGGAATGCCCTGCTGAAGCCATCAGCCCGGATACCGAGCCTGGCCTCGACAAGTGGCTGGAACTCAATACGGAATATGCGGCGAAGTGGCCGAATATCACCGTCAAGAAGGATGCCTTGCCGGAAGCCAAGGAAATGGACGGCGTCACGGGCAAGCTCGAGAACCATTTCTCCCCGGAGCCAGGCAGCGGCGACTAAGCCTTGACCTGCCTATCGTCTTGTCATCGCATGTAGATTAGCATTGCCTTGCACTTGCTTTTTCTACATGAAGGCGGCAAAAGACGAATAAAATCACGGGAAAGCACCGGCAAAACAGGTGTATTAGGTTGCCAGACGGGACATATCTGGCAATTTGTTGATTCTTTCGCGAAATTGTGTTAGCCTGCACCAATAATTTCGGTGACTGGACGTCAATTCGTGGCGCAAATGCGTTTTTCTCAGAAAGGCTGATGTTTTTTACCGGGCTAAAATTGGCACCGGGGTGGATGATTGCGATCAAACGCAAGGTCCTGAAAAGTTGTTGGCTTCTCAGGACGGTTTTATGCGCCGCAACACCATTCCGTTTCTGCTCCTTTGCTTGCCCGATAGAGAAAATCTGCCGTTAGAGGCGTTTCCGGTCATCGCATTTTGCAGTCAGATGGAAAACATCTGACGCCGCATAAATGCGCCTTAACAGCGGCCTGGAGCGCCGGTCTGCTTTCGTCAGATCGACATCTGCTCCGGTGCCGACAACAGCTTCCGTGCTTTGTAGAAGCGCGGTCGAAGATCATGTGTCAACCGGCGGGTCGCGCCGGGCACAACAGGGAGTATTGAAGCGTATGTCATCCCAGCAGAAAAAACCCGCAATCCGTGGTGGTTTCAAGACCGGTGAGTCGATTGTGTATCCGGCTCATGGCGTTGGTCAGATCGTAGCGATCGAAGAGCAGGAAGTGGCTGGTCACAAGCTTGAACTTTTCGTGATCGATTTCGAAAAAGATAAGATGCGTCTGAAGGTACCGGTCGCCAAGGCCGCAACCATCGGTATGCGCAAGCTGTCTGAAACGGATTATGTGGAGCGTGCTCTGAAGGTGGTGCAAGGTCGTGCCCGTGTGAAGCGTACCATGTGGTCGCGCCGCGCACAGGAATATGATGCGAAGATCAATTCCGGCGACCTGATCTCTATTTCTGAAGTTGTGCGCGATCTCTATCGTGCTGAAAACCAGCCGGAACAGTCCTATTCCGAACGCCAGCTTTATGAAGCTGCTCTCGACCGCATGGCTCGCGAAATCGCAGCCGTCAACAAGCTGTCGGATACCGAGGCTGTCCGTCTCATTGAAGCCAATCTCGCCAAGGGACCCAAGCGCGGCAAAGCCGATGCTGAAGCCGACCTTGAAGATGATGAAGTTGAAGCTGCATAAGTTTCACTTTTCTCGATGTTTTAAAAAGCCCGGCGAAAGCCGGGTTTTTTATTTCTGCTGTGTTGGAGCGCGGTTCACTCCGATCGGATGATGCTGTCTGCTACAGCGACTTGCTTCAAACTTGAATGATTTTCTAAATCAATCATTTACCTCACCTGACTTTTGTCAGCGTTGTCAGAGATTTATACTTTTCGAATGGAACCGGATCGCTTTTCGCGCGTTGTGCAAGACACCAGTTCGTAATGGGTTTGTTTTGCGGCGTTCGAACGTGTGCCTCAAGACTGTCCAAAGAGGGCGTTCTGAACGACTTTTGTTAGTGTTCAATTGTTCTTCGCGTAACTGGCATATCCTTCAGCCTGGCATCCGGAAGGGTGTCGGTTCAGAACAGGAGAACCAGATGAAGCCGTCATCAATAAGCAGTTCTTCCGCAGTTCCCGCACATCGCATGCCGCCGGCTGCGCGTAATCTCCCAACGCCAGCCTCGTCCTCCCAATCTATGATCCGCAGCGCAATGTCGGCTCCTTATCTGGAGCGCGAAGAGGAGCGGGCTCTCGCCGTTCGCTGGAAAGAATTGAAAGATCAGGATGCCCTGCATCGCATCACCTCGGCGCATATGCGTCTGGTGATTTCCATGGCCGGGCGTTTTCGCAAGTTCAAGCTGCCGATGAACGATCTCATTCAGGAGGGCTATGTCGGTCTTCTGGAGGCAGCCGCCCGTTTCGATCCGGACCGCGAGGTCCGTTTCTCGACCTATGCCTCCTGGTGGATCCGCGCATCCATGCAGGACTATATTCTGCGCAACTGGTCCATCGTTCGCGGTGGTACAAGCTCAGCACAGAAAGCTCTGTTCTTCAATCTTCGCCGTCTGCGTTCCAAGCTTGCTCAGGCCGACGACACCATGAGCAAGGCCGAAATCTATCGCGAGATTTCTGATCAGCTGGGCGTTTCGGCCACCGATGTGGAGTTCATGGACAGTCGCCTGTCCGGTCCAGACAGTTCCTTATCTGCGCCGGTCAATAATGATGAGTCCGGGGCGTCGCGGCGCATGGATTTTCTTGTCGACGATCATCCGCTTCAGGATGAGGTTGCCGAAAGCTCCATCGATATGGAGCGTCGGAACCAGTGGCTGCATGTTGCGCTGCATTCGCTCAATGAGCGCGAGTTGCACATCATCCGCGAGCGTCGTCTCGACGATGATGGCGTGACACTGGAAGCGCTGGGCGAAAAGCTCGGTATTTCCAAGGAACGTGTGCGCCAGATCGAAAGCCGGGCGCTGGAAAAGCTCAAGATCGCGCTGCTCAGCCAGCACGAACTGGCGGCCTATCAGGCTTGAGGGGCAGATAAATCAGGCAGCGCAAGAAAAGGGGCGGTTGGACCGCCCTTTCTTTTTGTCAGTCAGGACTTGTCGCCGTCGAGACGGTTTGTCCAATCCTCAACCTTGCGGTTTTCCAGCCGACGGACGGCATAACGCTTCCAGCCATCGGCCAGATGCGGGATTTCGGCCATGAGCGCCAGCTCGTCGTAGTTGAGCATATCGACATAAAGCAGATGCCAGACACGGTGGAGCGACCATTCAGGTGAAAGGCGTTCAACCAGCACCATGCTGTCGCCGGTCTGCGCTTCACCTTCTTCCAGAACGCGATAATACCAGCCGGTTCTCCCGGTCTTCTGGACGCGGATCGCCATGTCGGGTGTCTCGAAACGCGCATTGAGTTTCCAGCACGGCTGACGCCCCTGCGAAACCTCGATCAGCGCCGTGCCGAAGCGGAAACGGTCGCCGACAGCGACATTGTGCTCATCAAGACCGGTGGTGGAAATGTTTTCACCGAAAGCGCCAGCAGCATTGAGGCGGTGATTGTCGCCGATATCCGTGCGCCAGACGGCGTAATGATCGTGAGGATAATGATGCAGGGCCTTCTCAGGCCCGCCATGCACCTTGCGGTCGCCTTGCTTATCGCAATCGAGGCCGACCAATGTCACGCGGACCTTGCCGGTAACAGGGCGCTTGTCGATAGCGCTCGGCGCGTGACGTGGGCCGAGTGGAGCAATCTGGCCTGCAAGCAATGCGTCGATACGGGTTTCCATATTACTCACTGATGATTTTCACGCGGTCGCCGACGGAGACAGTGGCTCCCGCTGGCATGGCATTGAGCAGGCGCAACAGTTCGAGCTTGCGCGTCGTGCCCTGAACGCGTGACGACAGGCTTGCCATAGTGTCACCCGGCTTCACCGTCACAACACGGATGCGCAGCGGCTTGATGGCGTTCTGCTCGGCAGGCGTGAGAAGGCGGAAGGACTGCGTCACCGTCTGCGAGGCCGGAAGCAGAGCGTTGCTGCCTTTCGGCGCTGCGGTCAGGAAGCGATAGACCTTGTTGTTTGCGCCAATCACCACGATGTCGAACTGCCAGCGGTCGGCAGCCGCGCGCGCGGTTGCGGCAGGCAACCCGTTGATGGTGGTTGCCTGAATGGAGCTTTCGTCCAGACCGGTCACCCAGCCCGACTTGATATAATCGGTGAGGCTGGAACCGGATGGCAGGGAAGCGCCGTCGAAGCGGATTGCCACTTCGCCAGGACCACTCGCCATGACGGCGGTGGCGGAATTGTCGATGGTGAAGCCTTCGGGTGCACGGAACGTCACACCGAGCTTCGGGTGAATGAAGGTCTGTTCGCGAATATAGCCCTCATTGGGCGAGTCGCCGTAGAGCAGCCCGTCTATCCCATCAAGGAACGAATCGCGGTCGGTTGTGCCGACACCCGGTGCGCCGATGCGGCGGGCATGACCCAGCGCCAGTTCGATGCGTTGCGGCGTCGCAGGGTGGCTTGCGAGGAAGTCGAGGCTGGCATCGGTCGCGCCCGAGACCGAACGGAAGCCGGTATAGGCCTCCATCGATTGCAGGAAACGCGCCGAGGCGAAAGGATCATAACCCGCTTCGCCGATCATCTTGATGCCGATCGCGTCGGCCTGCAGTTCCTGATTGCGTGAGAACTGGGCAAGGCGCAGTTTGCCGCGAATAAGCGCTTCGCGGCTGGCGGACTCGTTGTGCAGCACTTCGCTGGCCACACGACCGGCGATTTCGGTCTCCGCTTCCTTTTCCTGCCGCAGAATGCCGTGATTGGCAACGACATGGCCCATTTCATGGGCGATCACGGCTGCGACCTCCGAGGAATCATTGGCGAGCGCCAGCAGGCCGCGCGTCACATAGAGATAGCCACCGGGCAGGGCGAAGGCGTTGATGTTGGGTGAATCGAGAATGGTGATGCGGTAGGTCTGCTCCGGCTTGTCGGAAACGGTCGTGAGCTTGCCCACGATCTTCGCCACCATGCGCTCCAGCCGCTGGTCCTTGTATTCGCCGCCATAGGTGGCGAGGATGCGCGGATGCTGTTGCGCGCCGATCTGCGCCAGCTTGTCGTTGCGCGTCACATTGTCGACCGTCACCGGATTATCCGATGGCTGCAAGCCGAGATCCTTGCTGGAATTGATCGACTGGCACCCGGAAATCAGGGCGACAGCAAACAAGCCAAAACCCACGGCTGTTTTCCGCCAATTGCGCTGCGTCCGTTCTGGCAGGGAGACTGGAAGACACAGGGAGGCCCGGATACGGGTCTTGTGACGGAACAGTATTTTATCCTCGCGATTCATACATCATCAGGTCGTCCGCAAATCTAGTCACAGTCTGGCAGACGTACAAGCGGCCCGGTAAAGTTGAATACGGTTCTTCCGGGGGATTGCGAACAAAATATGTCCGTTACCGTAACTCTATTTGAGATTAGAGCATTTCCAGCAAAAGTGCGAAGCGGTTTTGCGTCGGATAATGCGACGTAAAAAAAGATAGAGCGGTTTCAACGATTACATCACAACAGAAGCCGCTCTATCGTCTTTTATCACCGATATAGCGCCGGAGCGCTTCAGGTCCAGTCTCCGACAAAAGCTCCTTCGCCAGCCCCTGCGCCACGACCTCACCGTTTTCGATAAACAGCAATTGCGCATCGAGATAGAGCGCATCTTCCGGCGTATGGGTGACCATCAACACGGTCATGCCGGTTTCACGGCGCAGTCCGTTGACGAGATCGAGCATCTGATGTCGCAATGCGGGTCCAAGCGAAGCAAAGGCTTCATCCAGCAAAAGCACGGGACGTTCACGAACAAGCGCGCGGGCAATCGCCACACGCTGGCGTTCGCCGCCGGACAAGGCTTCGGGCTTGCGCTGTTCCTTGTCCTTGAGGCCGACACGGGTCAGCGCGTCGGCAATGGCTGCGCGGTCATTATCCGTCAGTTTGAGGTTCGGCGCGCGACCGAGGCCGACATTTTGCGCTACTGTCAGATGGGCAAACAGATTGTTTTCCTGAAACACCATCGAAACCGGCCGTTGCGGCGGCGGAAGAGGCGTCACATCGATACCACCAATGGCAATCGTGCCCGATGAAGGCGTCTCGAAACCGGCAATGAGATTCAGGAGCGTGGATTTGCCCGAGCCGCTTGGGCCGACAATGGCCGCGATAGCGCCGCCCGCAATAGCCAGATCGAAGCGCATTGCGGTTTCGCCATAGCTGAAGCGCACGTCGGTAAGGCGGATGTCGGCGGAAGCAGTCATGAAACGGAATTCTCTTTCCGGGATGTTGCGGCGCGGTCGGCAAGCATCATCAGACCGAGGCAGAGAAGCCCCAGAATGAGCGCGAGACCGGCAGCATCGAATGTGCGGTAACTGCCCATGCGCTGCAAGAGAAGATAGGGCAAGGTCAGAAGCGCATCGCTGCCGAACAGCGCGATTGTGCCAAGGTCGCCAATGGAAAGCGCCATGGCAAAGGCGAAGGCCATGCCAAAAGGTCTGCGGATCGACGGCCAGTCAATGAGCCGAAGCCGGTTGAGGCCATGAATGCCGAGCTGGGCACAGAGCCTATTGTGGCGTGCGGCTGCCGTGTCCCAGGCCGGGCGCAACAGCCGGACTGCGAAAGGCATAGCCATAGCAGCGTTGACGGTTACCACCATCACCGGCGCGATGGCGAAAGGATTGGTGAAATGGCGCAGCAGGATGAACCATCCCGCACCGATCACGATAGGCGGCATGACGAGTATGAGGCTCGCGCCCGTATCGAACAGGCTGGCTATTTTGTTGCTTCTGACTGCTTCTCGGGCCGAAACGAGCGCCAGCGAGAGAAGCACTGAGAGCGTTGCCGCAGAAAAACCGAGCGCAAGGCTGGTGCCGATGGCGCGCCAGACTGTCGTTTCGCTGAGCAGGCGGGCGAGGTCGGCAGCAAGGCCGGACACGACCACGCCTGCAATCGGCAAGGCGACATAAAGAAAACCGATGAGAATGGCGGCGATGTTGAACAGGCGTTCACCCCGCGCAGGCCTGCCGTAGCGGCGCGGTGCTGCCGTGTGGGTAAAGCCTTCTTCTGAAGGACGCCCGGTCAGGCGCAGGGCCAGCAGGATCAGCAAGGTCAGGCCGAGCTGGGTGACGGTGAGCGCCACCGCGCGCGCCGGGTCGAAATCAAAATGCAGGCTTTGATAGATCGCCACTTCCAGCGTTGTCGCGCGCGGACCGCCGCCGAGCGTCAGCACAGTAGTGAAGCTTGTCACGCATAGCATGAAGATCAGCCCCGCCATGCCGGGCAGGCTGCGGCGGATAACCGGCCATTCGATCAGCCGGAAGCGGGCGCGGTTGCCCATGCCAAGCTGGGCCGCAAGTTTCCAGTAATCGGCGGGGATCGATTCATAGGCGGCGAGGATGAGCCGCACCGCCAGCGGCATGTTGAAGAACACATGCGCGATCAAAATGCCCGTAATGCCATAGATATCTGGCTGGAACGGATGTCCCGCAGCATTCGACATATGGGTGATCAGGCCGTTTCGACCGTAAATACTGGTAACGCCCAGCACGGCCACAAGGGCAGGCAGCGCGAGCGGCAGAGCGAACAGCCGCAGAATGAACCCCCGTCCGGGAAAATGCGCTTCCGAATGCAAGGCGCGCGCAACGGGAATAGCAAAGGCGACCGAAAACAGGCTCGACGCGATGGCCTGTGCGATGGTGAAGCGGGCGGTTCGCCAGAGATAGGCATCGAAATTTGCGGCGGCATCGAAGCCGCCGCTGGCTTCAAAGGCAAGCGCGATGAGCGCACCACCGGCCAGCACGACAAGAAAAGCCAGCGCCAAAGCCCCCGCGACGGGTTTCATCGCGGGGGTGGAGCTGGTGCTTTTACATGCCGGAGCGTTGATCATTTGCTGGTGGCAGCCAGCCATTCATCGACCCAGGCCTTGCGGTTCTTCGCAACCTCGTCGGATGGAATGAGCAAGGTCTTTTCCGGCTTCGGCAAAGCATCGAATGCGGCGGGAAGCGGCGTCGACGTCTTGCCTGCCGGGAACATCCAGTTGGTTTCCGGGATCACATCCTGAAAGCCGGGGCCGGTCATGAAGGACAGGAACTTCTGCGCCAGCGGGTTCTTGGCGCCAGTCGTCGTCTGGGCGGCCAGTTCGATCTGGAGGTAATTGCCTTCCGGATAGGCCAGCGCCTTGTAGCGATCCGTCTTCTCCGCGATGACATGATAGGCGGGCGAGCTGGTATAGGAGAGCACCATCGGCGCTTCACCCTTGGTGAAAAGGCCATAGGACTCAGACCAACCTGGCGTGACGGTGAGAATGCGCTTCTGCAATTTCTGCCAGGCATCGCCTGCCTGATCGCCATAGACGGCCTTCATCCAAAGCAGCATGCCAAGGCCCGGCGTCGAGGTGCGCGGGTCCTGAAGCACGATCTTCTGCGACGGGTCGCCTTCGACCAGTTCTTTCAGGCTCTTGGGCGGATTTGGCAGCTTTTCCGAATCATAGACGATGGCGAAATAGCCATAGTCATAGGGCACGAAAATATCGTCCTTGAAGTCACCAGGCACGCTGACATTGCCAAGATCGATGCCGCTTGGCGCGAAGAACCCGCTGGCGCGCGCTTCCGTGGTCAGGTTGGTGTCGAGGCCAAGCACAATATCGGCCTTGGTGTTGCCGCCTTCGAGCTTCAGCCGGTTGAGCAGGGCCACACCATCGGCGGAAGCGACCCAGTTGATCTCGCAGTCGCATTCCTTCTCGAAGTTTTCTTTCACCTTGGGGCCGGGGCCCCATTCGGAAATGAAACTGTCATAGGTGTAGATGGTGAGCTTGTCTTTGGCCTGCGCTGCGGGCGCGAGACTCACCGCTGCCGCAAAAGAGAGGGCCAGCAAAGATAACAGCCGCATAACGGCACGTCCTTTCATCAAGTTAAAAGGATATAGCGCCGCTTGGGGTCTGGAGCACAACCGTAACCGAAAAGCTGCAACTTTTCGGGATCGTGCCGCAGAGCAGCATCTAATCCCTCCGCCGGTGCAAACCGGATCAGGTTCAGCGGGTTGGCTTTTTGAAAAACCTCTCAGCCATTCATGGGAACAAATGGCACCCCGTTAGAGCGTTGCGACATTAATATGTCAGGCCATGAAGGGCAAGAGAGGCAAAACCGATGCAAACTGGGACAAAGCGGACTTCCAGCTGCGATTTGCCCATGATATGAGCGGCTTATGAGCACATTCGTCATCCTTCTCGGCGGCGACCTCGTCGTAACCGAACGGCTGCGGCAGCAGATTGTCGGAGCGCGTATTCTTGCAGCCGATGGCGGTATTCGTCATGCAGCCGCTTTGGGCGTCGAGCCGGAACTGTGGCTCGGCGATTTCGATTCCACGCCGCAAGCCCTGCTCGAGCAATATGCCCATGTGCCGCAAAAGACATTTCCCCGCGCCAAGGATATGACGGACGGCGAACTGGCTTTCGAGGAAGCTTTTGCCCGTGGCGCGACCCGCGCCATTTTGTGCGGCGCTTTTGGCGGCCAGCGTACCGACCACACGCTGCTGCATCTCACAATGGCGACGGCGCAGGCCAACAAGGGGCGGAATGTTCTTCTGTCCAGCGGTGCGGAAGAGGCATGGCCGGTGACGTCCGGTGAATTTGCCTATGATTTCCCGGAAGGCACGCTGTTCAGCGTGATCAGTTTCACCTCTGTGGAGGGGCTTTCAATCACAAATGCGGAGTGGCCGTTAGACAACGTGACCCTTCCTTTTGGTTCTTCGTGGACAGTTTCCAATATAGTGCGTGGAACACTTCGCATTACTGTGCGTTCTGGCTTAGCGATACTTGTTGCAAACTTAAATTCGGAGCATGCTGACGGCGTGTCGCTAACCTTACCGATTGAAAAGGCTTGACGCTTGACAGCGAAACGTATTTCAAATGCGTAAGCGGGTTTATTAGTTAGCGCCGAAATTGGGGACGCAAAATCGGCACCTGAAGTGTCAACTTTGACAGGAGATTGTTTGATGAAGTCACGTCTTTCCATGATTGCGGTTGCCGGGGTGCTCGCATTGTCGACAGCAGCATGCACGACCAACGAACAGCGTACGGCTGGTTACGGTGTTGGCGGCGCAGCAATTGGTGCTCTCGCCGGTGGTGCAATCGGCGGTAACGGCCGTGGCGCTCTCACGGGTGCTGCTATCGGTGCTGTTGCCGGTACGCTGGTTGGCGCTGCTCAGACGCGTAATGGCGTGCAGTACTGCCGCTATCGCGACAATTACGGCCGCGTCTACGAAGCACGCTGCCAGTAAGCTTGAAGCTTAAAATCGTATTGAGGACAGGCCGGGGAAACCCGGCCTGTTTGTTTTTCGTGCCTCTTTCCTGTCGATCCATTTGACAGAACGGCTTTTGTCGCGGACAAGCAGGGCGGAATTTCAAAGCACATCCCAAGAACCGCCCAGAAAGCCTCAGAAGACACCATGGCACCACCGCTCCTTCGCCTAGACCAGATCAAGCTCACCTTCGGCGGTACGCCGCTTCTGGAGGATGCGGGCCTTTCGGTGAGCGAAGGCGACCGCATTGCGCTGGTCGGGCGCAATGGTTCCGGCAAGTCCACGCTTCTGAAGATTGCCGCCGGCATGGTCGAGCCGACTTCGGGCGAAGTGTTCAAGCATCCGGGTGCGACCGTTCGCTACCTGCCGCAGGTGCCGGACATGGACGGCTTCGCCAGCGTGCGCGCCTATGTTGAAGCCGGGCTCGGACCGACCGACGATCCGCATCGCGTGACCTATCTTCTGGAGCATCTGGGTCTGACCGGCGAAGAAAATCCGGATCATCTTTCGGGCGGTGAAGCACGCCGCGCAGCGCTGGCGCGTGTGATCGCGCCGCAGCCCGATGTGCTTTTGCTGGACGAGCCGACCAATCATCTCGATCTGACGACCATCGAATGGCTGGAAGGCGAATTGCGCCAGATCCGCTCGGCCATCGTGCTGATCTCGCATGACCGTCGCTTTCTGGAAAATGTCAGCCGCGCGACCGTCTGGCTCGACCGTGGCATCACACGCCGTCTGGAGCAGGGTTTCGGCCATTTTGAGGAATGGCGCGACAAGGTTCTGGAAGAAGAAGAACGCGATCATCACAAGCTTGGCCGCCAGATTGCCCGCGAGGAGCATTGGCTGCGCTATGGCGTTACGGCGCGCCGCAAGCGCAATATGCGCCGCCTCGGCGAATTGCATTCCATGCGCGCGGATTTCCGCAATCACCGCAAGGCGCAGGGGTCGGCGGTCTTGACGGCCAGCGATTCCAAGGAATCCGGCAAGCTGGTGGTCGAAGCCAAGGGGCTCAACAAGGCCTATGGCGACCGCGTACTGGTCAAGGATTTCTCGACACGCGTGCAGCGCGGCGACCGGATCGGTCTGGTCGGCCCGAATGGTGCGGGAAAAACCACACTGCTCTCGCTCCTGACCGACAAGCTGGCACCGGATTCGGGCACGCTGCGGCTTGGCGTCAATCTGGAAATGGCCGAGCTTGACCAGAAGCGTGACAGCCTCAATCTGGATGAGACGCTGTCGCATTATCTGACCGACGGGCGCGGGGAAAACCTCGTCATCAATGGCGAGCAGCGCCATGTCGTTTCCTATATGAAGGACTTTCTGTTCCAGCCGGAACAGGCGCGCACGCCGATCCGTGAGCTTTCCGGCGGCGAGAGGGCGCGTTTGATGCTGGCCCGCGTGCTGGCTCGCCCCGCCAATCTGCTGATCCTCGACGAGCCGACCAACGATCTCGACATGGAAACGCTGGATCTGTTGCAGGAACTGGTCGCAGGTTTTCCGGGCACGGTTATTCTGGTCAGCCATGATCGCGATTTTCTCGACCGCACGGTGACGTCTGTGATCGCGCCGGAAGGTGACGGGCGTTGGCTGGAATATGCGGGCGGCTATGCCGACATGATGGCGCAGCGCAAGGAACAGGCGCTGGAGCGTCGTAACGTGAAGATGGCGAATGCTCGCGCTGGTGACAAGGGCGGCGATAGCAGCGAGGAGGCTTCGCAGCCGAAGCGCGAGGAAAAGCGCAAGCTCTCCTTCAAGCAGAAATTTGCGCTGGAAACGCTGCCGGGCAAGATGGACGCTCTGGGCAAGGAAATCATCGTCCTTGAAGGCAAGCTTGCCGATCCGCAGCTTTATGCCAAGGACCCGACGCTTTTTGCCAAGACTGCTGATCTTCTGGAAAAGAAGCGCAACGAGAATGCCGCCATGGAAGAAGAGTGGCTGGAACTCGAAATGTTGCGCGAAGAAATTGAGGGTTAATCGAACCCGCCGATATGTCGGCGGGTTTCTGTAGATTTAGGTGCTTGCCTTGTTGAGCAGAGCAATATCGCTGTCGCGCAGCTTCAGCTCAGCGGCAGTGATCAGTTCTCCCAATTGGGTCAGGCGTGTGGCGCTGGCAATCGGGGCAGTGATCGACGGGTGGGCGATCAGCCAGGCGATGGCCACCTGTGCCTGCGTGGCGTCGACATTGCGAGCCACTTCGTCCAGCGCGGCAATGATCCGCGAACCGCGATCCGTCAGATATTTCTCAACCGACTTGCCACGGGCGCTCTGACCAAGATCATCGGCAGAGCGATACTTGCCGGTCAGGAAACCTGCTGCGAGTGCGTAATAGGGAATGACGCCAATCTCGTTGTCGCGGCAGATTGCTTCCAGCCCGTCCTCGAAACCCGACCGGTCATAAAGATTATAAAGCGGCTGCAAGGTTTCGTAGCGCGGGAGGTTGTGTTTCTTCGCAACGTCCAGCGCTTCCGTCAGGCGTTCCGGCGTCAGGTTGGAAGCGCCGATGGCGCGCACTTTCCCGGCGTCGATCAGCTCTTTATAGGTGCCGAGCGTGTCTTCGAACGGTGTTTCGGGGTCGTCCCAATGCGACTGATAGAGATCGATATAGTCGGTTTGCAGCCGCTTGAGAGAGGCGTCGACGGCTTTGCGGATATAAGCGGGCGAAAGGCCTTTTTCGTCGGGGCCCATTTCCGAGCCCACCTTGGTCGCGATAACCACCTTGTCGCGCAGGCCGCGGGATTTCAGCCAGTTGCCGATAATGGTTTCGGATTCGCCGCCGACATTGCCGTTGGCCCAGGCGGAATAGACATCTGCCGTATCGATGAAATTCAGGCCTGCATCGACAAAACGGTCGAGCAGCGAAAACGAAGTCGCTTCATCGACCGTCCATCCAAATACATTGCCGCCGAAGCAGAGCGGCGAGACTTTTAGTTCGGTACGTCCGAGCTTCTTAAACTCCATGGACCCAATCCCCTTCCTCTGAATACGAATCAGGCTTGATCCGCCGGGTTCCGATTTCAGGAAGAAGGGGTAAAAGCTCCGGGAAGAGCTTTCGGTCAGCCCATGCCAAGCGCGTCCATATAGAGCTGGAGCATCGCTTCTTCTTCCTGACGTTCATGGTCTTCTTTTTTACGCAGACGAATAATGGTCCTCACGACCTTGCTGTCAAACCCTGAACCCTTCAATTCCGCGTAAACTTCCTTGATATCGTCTGCGATGGTCTTTTTTTCTTCTTCGAGGCGCTCGATGCGCTCGATGAAGGCACGCAACTGGCCGACGGCAATGGTTTGGGCTTCGCTGGTAATGTCGTCGCTCACGCGGCTTCTCCAATTCTTGTCTATGATGGATGCGAATGGCGCAGATGCACGATTTCGCATGTCTGAAACTCTGGACCGGTTTTCCCGCGAGTCGCGGGCAAAATTAAGAGCCTTTTCGATGCGCGGCACGATTTATGGGGTCAAACCCTGTGGAACATTGTGGAACACTGTGGAAAAGCGGCGTTTCACGCCACTGCGCCAGTGCGTGAGCCGAAGTGCCGGACGTCATGAATGCCTTCGAGCGTATTGATCTGCCGCAGCATCGGAGCAAGCCGCTCGGCCCATTCCGCCACTCCGGCCTTGCCGGCGATCAGGTCCTGCCGCACTTCGATCAGCACATGGGCAAAGCCCTTGGCCGTGGCATGACGATACATGGCGTCGTTGCGCAGCGCGCCGTCATAAGGCTCGTTGTCACCAACCATCAGACCCGGTTCGGCACGCAATAGAGAGAGAAGCGGGACGGTGGCACGGTCGTCCTTGTCCCAGAGCAGGCCGATATGCCAGGGGCGGGCCTTGTCCTTCCAGCGCGGGGTGAAGGAATGGATCGAGACGATGAAAGGCGCATGGCCGCTCTCGCTCGCGACGCGTGCGCTCATTTCTGTCACCGCATCATGATAGGGACGATAGAAACGGGTCAGCCGATCTTCCCGCTCGCCTGCCGACATTGGATAATTGCCGGTGATAACTGCACCATCCGATAGCTGCATGATGAGCGTCGGGTCGTCCTCGCCGCGATTGGGATCGATCAGCAGGCGGGAGAAACCGCCCAGCACCGCAGGCGCCCCAAGTCGGGCGGCCAGTTCCCGCGTCAGGGTTTCGACACCGATGTCATAAGCGATATGACGGTCGAATTCGCTTTCTTCCAGACCCAAACTACCGTATTCGGCAGGCACGTCGCGCCGTGCATGGTCGGCGGTCAGAAGCAGGCCGAGGCGAAAATCGCCTTCAACCCTGTAAACAGGCGAGAACGAAGTGACTGACGGTTTGGCGAACGACACGGATTGAATTCCCAGGAACAATTCGGGATTGATTTTCATCGGGCGCGGGAAGCTGTTTCAGGTCTGTCATGAGAAAGCCGGGATTGCAACGATCATTCTTTCGTCATGTTCTTTCTTCTCGGTGGGACTGCGTTGACATCACCGGCGAAACTGCCGAAAAGAGAGCGACCGAAATGGGATTTCCAGACGTGAAACAAAAGCGATTGCGGGCTGAAGGGGTTCGGCGGATGCGACTTCCACACTTCCTAGCTGTATTTTCCGCTGTGTTGCTTGGCGCACTCGGCATGACATCTGTGGAGGCGCGTGCCGATTTCCGCGTATGTAATTCGACGCAGAATCTTGTTGGCGTCGCCATCGGTTACCGGGCCAAGACAGGCTGGGTAACGGAAGGCTGGTGGCATATCGAAGGCTCGACCTGCAAAACACTGATCGAAGGCCCGCTGACTTCGCGCTATTATTACCTCTATGCCGAGGACGCCCAGGGCGACGGCCGCTGGCAGGGCAATGTGAATATGTGCGTCGCGGAAAAGGAATTCCGCATTTCTGGCGTACAGGATTGCTTTGCGCGCGGCTTCCAGCGCAACGGCTTCCAGGAATATGATACCGGGGAACAGTCGAGCTGGATGGTTCAGCTTGCAGACGAAACACCGCCGGAAACCCCCACTGTTACAGGAACGAATAGTCAATGAAGCGCAACCGCAAGGTCAAGATTCTCGCAACGCTGGGTCCGGCGTCTGGCGAGGAAGCCGTCATCCGCAAGCTCTTTGAAGCCGGTGCCGATGTTTTCCGCATCAATATGAGCCATGCCGACCATGACCTGATGCGCACCCTCGTGAAGCGCATCCGCAATGTGGAAAAGGCTGTTGGCCGCCCGATCGGCATTCTCGCCGACCTTCAGGGCCCGAAACTGCGCGTCGGCAAGTTCAAGGACGGAAAGGTCGATCTCGTTCCCGGCCAGACCTTCACGCTCGACAATAACGAAGCGCCTGGCGACGAAACCCGCGTTTTCCTCCCGCATCCGGAAATTCTGGAAGCGGTCGAGCCGGGCCACCGCCTGCTCATCGATGACGGCAAGCTGCATCTGGTTGCGGAAGCAACCGACGGCAAGTCCATCCGCTGCAAGGTCATTTCAGGCACCCGCATTTCCGACCGCAAGGGCGTCAGCCTGCCGGACACCACGCTCGGTGTCGGCGCACTGACCGAAAAGGACCGCAAGGACCTTGATGCCGTGCTGAAGGAAGAAATCGACTGGGTTGCGCTGTCCTTCATTCAGCGCCCGGAAGATCTGGCCGAAGTGCGCAAGGTTTCGCGCGGTAAGGTCGGCATCATGTCGAAGATCGAAAAGCCGCAGGCTGTCA
Organism: Ochrobactrum sp. RH2CCR150; assembly: GCA_014138095.1. Lineage (GTDB taxonomy): Bacteria > Pseudomonadota > Alphaproteobacteria > Rhizobiales > Rhizobiaceae > Brucella > Brucella gambitense. Next base: position 102,757 of record JACGXE010000008.1, on the reverse strand, counting down.
CGCGTCTTGATGAGATCATCGAGCTTTCCGACGCGCTGATGGTTGCCCGTGGCGATCTCGGTGTTGAAATGCCGCTTGAAAGCGTTCCGGGCATTCAAAAGCAGATCACCCGTCGTGCCCGCCGCGCTGGCAAGCCGGTCGTTGTCGCGACGCAGATGCTCGAATCCATGATCACTGCGCCGGTGCCAACCCGCGCCGAAGTGTCGGACGTTGCAACGGCTGTGTTCGAAGGTGCGGATGCCATCATGCTTTCGGCTGAATCGGCATCGGGCCAGTATCCGGTCGAAGCGGTCGCCACCATGAACCGCATTGCCGAGCAGGTTGAACAGGAACAGACCTATTCGACCATCATCGATGCGCAGCGTGCAGCACCTGAGCCAACCGGCGCTGACGCGATTTCTCTGGCAGCCCGCCAGATTGCCGAAACGCTGAAGCTCTCGGCCATCGTGACCTACACGGCTTCCGGCACCACCGGCCTCCGTGCTGCCCGCGAGCGTCCGCGTACGCCGATCATCGCGCTATCGCCGGTCGTCGATACCGCCCGCAAGCTGTCGCTCGTCTGGGGCCTGCATTGCGTCGTGACCGCCGATGCCCATGATCTGGAAGACATGGTCGATCACGCCTGCCAGATCGTCTTTGAAGAGGACTTCGGTAAAGCCGGTTCGCGCATCATCATCACAGCCGGTGTGCCTTTCGGTACGCCAGGTGCGACCAACATGCTGCGCATCGCCTATATAGGTGCAGATGGAAAGTCCGGCGTCTAAATAAACTGGCGATATTCGGGCGCTGGTGGTCTGCAAATGGCACGTCTTTGAGCTTCCGGTGCTCATGTACCTTAAGTACATTCCGCTCCGGGTCTCAAAGCCCTACCATTTTCGGCACACCATCATCCCGAATCTCATCCAGTTTCGGGTGCTAGTCCACAAACGTTTCAACGCGCTCCTTTCGGGGCGCGTTTTGCTTTGTGGGATAGTTCTGTTTGCAGATCAGCACTACAGTTGCAAATTCCTCAGGCCGCGGCGAAACGAGTGATTTTCGAGCACCGGAGCGGAGCGTACTTCAACGTAAGTGAGCACCGGAGCGCAGGAAATTGCTCGTTGCAGACCGGCATAACGAAGAATGCAGCTGTAGTGTTAGGTGCGCGTATCGGCCAATTCATCGGCAAGGTCGTTGAAGCTCTTCTGGGCGTCGCGCATCATCGGATAAACGATCAGGGCCTGCTCATAGGCCTTCATGGCCTGCTCCTTGAGGCCACGGACGCGTAGAATCGCCGCCATGCCCGTCAAGGCGCCGTAATGGCGTGGCTCCAGCTCAAGCGTACGATTGATGTCGTACATGGCGTGGGCATAGTCTTTTTGCAGGAAATAGACGGTCGCACGGCGATTCCATGCTTCAGCATAATCCGGATTGAGAGCGATGGCTTCATTCAGGAAATCAAGCGCCGACGCATAGCGACGTTCGAGCAGGGCCGCATTGGCCCATTGCACCAGAAGGTCAATCGTGGCGCTGCCGGATTGCGACCAGAGCGTATTGATCTGCGAGGCGATGCGCCGTGCCTTGGCCTCGTCCGTTGTTCTGCGCAATTCCGCAAACAGCTTGTCGAGGCGCTCTTCCGGCGTCTGGGGTTCAGAGGCTTTGGCTGGGGCAGGTTGCGCTGAATCTGGTTTCTGCTCGCTGTCTGCGCCAATTTGCACGGGCGTGAGCGGAGCGATCAACGGGGAATTCAGCGGCGCCTTGTTAGGCGTCATCTCGGCGCGTGCGCCGTCGACGGCCAATGTCACCGCACTGAATGCGACAACTGTCGCAAAGATCTTCAGACATGCAAAAACGTTCCGCATATGCATAGATTTCCCTATGCACGGCGGAACGTCAAATGCAAAATCAAAAATAAGATTAGCCCTGACGAGCCTTGTAGCGCGGAGCGGTCTTATTGATGATGTAAACGCGGCCCTTGCGGCGGACCAGCTGGCAGTCGCGATGACGGCCCTTAAGCGCTTTAAGCGAGTTCTTGATCTTCATGTCAATCACCGGTCTGGTTGGCCCATCGACATGAACACGCCGCCGGGCTTCATAAAAACAGCGCCCAAGGCGCCAATTGATTACAGACACGGTATATGTGCCTGAAGGGTTGGCCGAAATACACAAGGTTTCGGGTAAATGTCAACTCCTGCGCGGCAGATTCACGGGCGAGGGGCCGAAAATCTTGTCGCAGACGGCGGAGTCATCGGGAATCGTCAAGATTCCCGACAAAGCTTAGCTGGCGCGGGGCTTGATATGGGTCACATGCCCCATTTTCCGGCCTTCGCGGGCTTCCTTTTTGCCGTAAAGATGCAGCACGGCATTGGGTTCCGAGAGAATCGCTGGCACCTTGTCGACATCATTGCCGATCAGGTTTTCCATCACGCAATCGGAATGCCTGTCCGTATTGCCAAGCGGCAGTCCGGCAACGGCACGGATATGCTGTTCGAACTGCGAGATCGCGCAGGCGGCTTCCGTCCAGTGGCCGGAATTGTGCACGCGCGGCGCAAATTCATTGGCGAGCAGCGAACCATCCTTCAATACGAAGAATTCAAGCCCCAGAACGCCGACATAATCCAGTGCATGCAAAAGCTTCTCTGCGGCCCGTCGCGCAGCATCAGCCGTCTGTGCAGTGATGTGGGCGGGAACAGTCGACGTCGCGAGTATGCCGTCCTTGTGCACGTTTTCGGCAATGTCGTAGATGGCGACATTGCCGCTGCGGTCGCGCGCGGCGATGACCGAGACTTCACGTTCGAAATCGACAAAACCTTCGAGGATGGCCGGGGCCTTGTTGATGGCGACCAGCGCGGCATGGGCAGCAGTTTCGTCCAGCGATGTCAGGCGTACCTGTCCCTTGCCGTCATAGCCGAGGCGGCGGGTTTTCAGGATGCCGCGTTCGCCAAGCGCACCGAGTGCTGCGATCAGCGTTTCCTCGTCATCGACCAGACGCCAGGGCGCAGTCTCAATGCCGCTTTCGTTGAGGAACTGCTTTTCGTTGAAACGATCTTGCGAAATTTCCAGCGCTGCCGGAGGCGGCAGTACAATCGCGGTCTCGGCAAGCTTGTCGGCGGCGCTGACCGGGACGTTTTCGAATTCATAGGTGATGACGTCGGAAGCAGCGGCGAGTTCGGCCAGCGCTTTCGGATCGTCATAGGCTGCCACGATCTGGCGGTTTGCAACCTGCGCCGCCGGGCAATCTGCCTGCGGTTCGAGAATGACCGTCTGGAAGCCGAGGCGTGCGGCGGCCATCGCGAGCATGCGGCCCAGCTGTCCGCCGCCGATGATGCCGATCGTTGCTCCGGATTGAAGTGCGGACTTTTCCATATCAGACCTCATTGGTAGGACGTTCAGCCACGCTCTCGGTCTGGGCGCTGCGCCATTCATCGAGACGTGCGGCAAGTGCGTCGTCGTGGAGCGCCAGAACGGCCGCGGCGAGCAGGGCGGCATTGACGGCACCGGCGCGTCCAATCGCCAGCGTGCCGACGGGGATGCCAGCGGGCATCTGCACGATGGAAAGGAGCGAATCCTGACCCGACATTGTCTTCGACTGGACGGGCACGCCGAAGACGGGGAGCGGCGTCATGGCGGCGGTCATGCCGGGAAGATGCGCCGCACCGCCTGCACCGGCAATCACGACCTTGAAGCCTTCGGCCTTCGCGCCCTTGGCGAAAGCGACCAGCCGGTCCGGCGTGCGGTGAGCGGAAACGATACGGGCGTCAAAGCCGATACCCAGCGCCTCCAGCGTGTCAGCGGCATGGCGCATGGTTTCCCAATCAGACTGGCTGCCCATGATAATGGCGACGTCGGCTGTAACGCTCATTGATCTGTCCTGCTCTGTTTCATGCGTTCGCGGATGAGATGTTGCATGGATAAAAATGATAAAGCCGGGCGAACCCCGGCTTTGCTTTCGATATGAGGCGCAATCAGGCGATGATGTCAGGAATGACCTGATCTTCCATTTCCTGAAGCTTGTCCTTGATCGCGAGTTTTTTCTTCTTCATGCGCTGGACGCGCAACTGATCGCAGCCGACAGCGATCATCGCATTGATGGCTGCATCGAAATCCGCGTGTTCCTGTTTCAGACGTGCGACGGCCAACCTGATCTCGGCCTGTTCCTGATCGGACATGCGGAACCCCATTCTGTTGAATAGTTTTACGGGCTGCGTCGAACCTTGGTCAAGGCACGTCACAAGCCCGTTTCGGGCAAGCCCTTATCACATTTTTCACGATTGGAAAATGCTACCACGACAAAATCGACTTTGCACCAAACTCATGCCAAACTGTCATGGTTCTGTCATGGATAGCGGCTGTCGAAGACGACAAATCAAAACCGCGTCCCTGGCAGCCGGGACTGTGTGTTTGGCCCGGATAAACAGGAGGTGTGCCGGGCGTTCATGCAGTAGAGCAAATGGAGCAACAGCACCTGCCATGGAGGTTGGTCTGGCTGTTCCATTATTGTGTGGAAATCAACCAAGGAGAACTGATGATGGCTATCGAGTCCCATCTTGCCACGCTTGAAAAGAAGCACGGCGCTCTGGAGCAGGAAATTTCCGATGCTTTGGCGTCACCGGCAATGGATGATCTTCACGTCGCGTCTCTCAAGCGCAAGAAGCTTATGCTGAAGGACCAGATTGAGAAGCTTAGATCTCAGGTAACGCGTCACTGACGCTAGCGCCCACAAGGCGTACAGATAGGGAAAGCCGCAAAGGCGCTTCAAGCCATTTCATATCAGACGTGGAACAGACCGGCGAGAGCCGGGTGTTGCTGCCCTGATATCGCGTTAAACATCTCGGCCAGAACGGTCGAATGGCGGTCGGGCTTTTGATGGCTGTATCTGGGGCTGGAGTTGGCGGCTGTGCCTCAGCCGCCAAACATTTTGATTCATATATTTTATCAGCGTATTTTTGGCGCTTTCATGCTCGCGCGTCTGGCGACCTGACCGATCACATCAGCTTTCTGCTTCAGCTCTCGGATCGAGGTTCATCGCTTCCGGTGTCGCACCGCGTTCGGAAGGCATGCTCTTAAACTGATCTTTTTCTTCTTTCGGCACAGCGGCACGCTGGCGCGAGCGGAACAGCGCGTAGCCGGTTATGGAAATATGCGCGAGCATCGTGATGGCAAAGAGCCCTGACGGCCAGAATATGTCCATCGCAGCAGCCGCCAGAAGCGGGCCGAGCATGGTGCCGAAGCCATAAAGCAGCAATAAGCCGCTTGAGACCTTCACGAAGCTTTCCGCCGTTGCATGGTCATTGGCATGCGCGACGGCGACCGGATAGAGCGCATAGGCAAGCGCGCCGTAACAGCCTGTCATGACGATGATGACTGGCCCGCTTGATGGCCCGACGAGGAATGCGATCAGGCCGACAAAGGCGGCTAGTGCCGCGACGCCTGCCAGCACAAAACGGCGATCCACCAGATCGGAAATGCGCCCGATGGGGATCTGCATCAAAGCGCCCGCTGCAATGGTCACGCTGACCATGAGGGCGATTTCAGTCGTCGATATGCCGGATTTCGCGCCGAAGACAGCGCCGAGCGTGCCCCATGCGCCATTGGCGATGCCGATCAATATGCAGCCGACGAAGGCGGCGGGTGAATTGCGGTAAAGCGCCTTGAGGTCGAGCTGGACTTCGGTGAGTGGTCGCGGGCTGACGGCTGTGGAAATGGCGGTCGGAATGAGCGCCAGGCAGAAGAGAATACCGCAGATCATAAACAGGTGGTCGGAGTGCACATCACCGCCTGCAACCAGCATCTGGCCGGTCATGGTCGCCCCGTAATTGACCATCATATAGAGGCCGAAAATCTTGCCGCGCGATTCATTGGTGGCGCGCTCGTTCAGCCAGCTTTCGATGACCATGAAGGCGCCCGCCATCGAGAAACCGGTGAAGGCGCGCAGGATCACCCACATGGTCGCATCGACGAAGATGCCGGAGAGAAGCGCGATGACTGCCGCCGATGCGGCGAAGCAGCCAAAGGCGCGCACATGGCCGACACGGCGCACAAGCCGCGGAGCGAAAAGACAGCCCGCTACGAAGCCGCCTGCCCAGGTGGTGCCCAGCATACCAAGCGATGCGACTGAGAAGCCCTCGGCACCGCCGCGCAAGGGCAGCAGCAGCCCGTGTAGGCCCGATGCCATCAGGAGAAAGGCTGTGCCACAGAGAAGGGACAGGACCTGAATGTAAACGCGCAAAACGACTTCCTATGTGATTGCCCCGCATCCATGCCGGGGATTTACGGAAGCCGCTGGCATGGCTTCCATTGGCATTTTCAGCGAAACAAAGCCTCTGCCGCAGCGCGGCTGTCGCCTTTTTTCAGTCTCTGGGTTTTGAGACGCTCGATTTCCGATTGCAACAAGACAATGCGCTGATCGATCTCTGCGACCGAAAGCAGCGACAGTTCATCTTCGCTGAGCACTGCGCTGTCACGTGGCTTTATCGCATCTTCTTCGAAACCGCTCATGGCCTTCCTCCGTGGTCAATGATGGCTTAGTCACCGAGAAAAGATTTAACACCTTGAATCTTCGCATATATATTTGGGAAAATCGATTACGATTTCTCTAACGGAATTGCGTGTGTCCCATATCGGACCCAGATCAGACCTTATGTGAGGCATTTCTGCGACGGTACGAAGCTGTGTAAGGCGCACGAGATTCCGGCTGCGTTCGAACAGGAGTTTTGATGATGATGGCCGATTTACCTTCCCGGATGACTGCAATCGAGATTTCCGAACCGGGTGGCGCGCATATGTTGCGCCCCGTTCAGCGGTCCATGCCAGAACCGGGGGAGGGGCAGGTGCTGGTGCGCGTGCGGGCTGCGGGCGTCAATCGCCCCGACGTGCTGCAGCGGCAGGGAAGTTATGCGCCGCCGCCCGGCGCATCCGATATTCCGGGGCTGGAAATTGCGGGCGATATTGTGGCTCTCGGTGCGGGCGTGAAGCGCTTCAAAAAAGGCGATCAGATCGTGGCGCTGCTGCCCGGCGGCGGCTATGCCGAATATGCCGTGGTACATGAAACCAACGCACTGCCACTGCCCTCCGGCTATGGCTATATCGAGGCTGCCGCCATCCCGGAGACTTTTTTCACCGTCTGGCACAATGTTTTTCAACGCGGTGGGCTGAAGGAAGGCGAAACCCTGCTTATTCACGGCGGTTCGTCGGGTATCGGCACGACCGCCATCCAGTTGGGCAAGGCGTTTGGGGCAAAGGTCATTGTGACCGCCGGGTCCAAGGACAAATGCGATGCCTGCGTGAAGCTCGGTGCAGATCACGCAATCAATTATCGCGACGAGGATTTCGTTACCTCCGTCAAGGAACTGACTGGCGGCAAGGGTGCCGATGTCATTCTTGACATGGTGGGCGGTGATTATGTCGATCGCAATTATAAGGTCGCAGCCGAAGATGGCCGCATCGTGCAGATCGCCTTTTTGAACGGTGCCAAGGCAACCGCCAATTTCGCGTTGCTGATGACCAAGCGTCTGACCCACACCGGGTCGACCTTGCGCGCCCGCCCGGTCGAATTCAAGGCCGGTCTCGCGCGTGAGCTGGAGGCCAAGGTCTGGCCGCTTTTGGCTGAGCGTCGCGTTGCACCGGTCATGGACATGATCTTTTCCCTGAAGGATGCCTGGCGTGCTCATGAGCGCATGGAAGAGGGGCGGCATATCGGCAAGATTGTGCTCGATATCGCCTGACAATTGCGGCTCTGACGGCCTGCAAATGGCGTGGTTCTGCGCTTCCGGTGCTCACGTACCTTCTTGTGACGCATAGTCTGATCCGAAAAGTCTGCAACTTTTCGGGACTATGCTTGGATGTACGCTCCGCTCCGGTTCTCAAACCCCACCATTTTCGGCTCGTCATAGCCGCAATCGGGAAATCACGCACAGATTGTTGGGACGGCTTCAGCGCATTCTTGCCCTGCTGCCAAAAAACCTATATATAGGCCGTGATTTCCCGGAAATTGTGGTTTTTTCCACGTCCCGCGCCACCGGAGCGGACGAACAGAAGGATTATATCTAATGGCCACTCAGCTTCTTATGCCGAAGGCAACGGCCGTCTGGCTTGTCGATAATACGGCTCTGTCGTTTGATCAGATTGCAGCTTTTTGCAAACTGCATCCGCTGGAAGTGAAGGCAATTGCCGATGGCGAAGCCTCGCAGGGTATCAAGGGTCTCGATCCGGTCATTACAGGACAGCTTTCGCGCGAGGAAATCGCGAAGGGCGAAAAAGACCAGTATTACCGTCTGAAGCTCGCCGACCCGAAGGTGCGCGTTCCTGAAGCCAAGCGCAAGGGCCCGCGCTATACGCCGCTCTCGAAGCGTCAGGACCGTCCGAACGCGATTCTCTGGCTGGTGCGCAATCATCCCGAGCTGAAGGATGCGCAGATTTCGCGCCTGATCGGCACGACCAAGTCGACCATCGAGCAGATCCGCAACCGTTCGCACTGGAACTCGGCCAATCTGACGGCGATGGACCCGGTCACGCTCGGCCTTTGCTCGCAGATTGATCTGGACATTGAAGTCGAACGCGCAGCACGCAACCGTCCGGCTGCACCGGAATCCGACAGCACGTTGCTGCCAGCTTCCGCAACGGAAAACTTCGATTATCGCGACGAACCGGCTGCAGAAGAAGAGCTCGACGCAGACAAGGTTTTCGCAAAGCTCTCGTCCCTCAAGGGCACGAACACCGACGAAGACGAAGAATAATCGTCAGGCACCGGCCTCTCGATACATGTCAGTTGATGCCCGGCTTTATGCCGGGCGTTTTCGTTCAGGCTGCTTTGTGCTTGGCGACAACTGGCGGTGTTGCAGTTATCCAGCGCTCCAGAGCCTGCATATAGCGGTTTGCGGCATTTTCGAGCGCATCTGGCTGCAGTTTGTCTGCCGCATAGAGAAAGAACGGTTCGGCCCATTCCAGTCCACAACGATTGGCTGTTGCCCGCAAAGGGGCCATGAGTTCGCTCATCGGAAACATATTGCGCCCGCCGGGCGTATAGGCTTCGGGCACGTTACCCGCAGTCGCGGCGATCATGAGGGGCGTTCCTTCCAGCGCCCGCCCTTCCTGTTCATAGGTCACGTAAAACATGCGGGTCAGCACGGCGTCCTGCCAGGCTTTTAAAAGCGGTGGCGTTGAATACCACTGGACCGGAAATTGCAGCACGACGCGGTCCGCGGTCAGAAGGCGTTGCGCTTCACGCTCGCCGTCTCTGTAAAAGTCGATCCCGTCAGGATAGGCAGCCTGCATATCGACAATGTTCACTCCCGGTAGTCGAGCGGCTGCGGCAGTCAGCGCGGCATTGGCTTTTGACCGCGACAGATCGGGATGAAAAAGCAAAATCAAAGTTCTGGACATCATCTGTTCCTTCCTGTGCGTCCTGATGTTGGAAGGATGATGAAATCGAACATGAGATTATTCCAATTTATTATTAGTATATGCTATTATTGATCTTATGAATTTAAGAGCGCTCGATCTCAACCTGCTGGTTATTCTGGATGCGCTTCTCGATGAAGCGCATGTCAGCCGCGCGGCGGATCGCCTGAACCTCACCCAGCCTGCCGTATCCAATGCCTTGCAGCGCTGCCGCGCGGTCTTCGGCGATGAGCTGCTCGAACGTAGTCGTGGCACGATGCGGCGTACGGCGCGCGCGGAAGCTTTGCGTGCACCATTGAAGACACTGCTCACCAATGTCGTGGCGCTGGTCGACCCGCCGCAGGTTCCATTGGCTTCAATCCGCCAGACTATAAAAATCTGCACGGCTGATTATCCGGCTATTTTTGTGGTGAAGCCATTGTTGCAGGCCCTTGCCGCTGACGCACCGGGTATCGATATCGTGGTGCAACCCTGGCATGGTGCGCCGGCAGCCAAAGAAGCGCTGGTGAGCGGCGCGAGCGATCTTGCGGTATCTGTGTTTCCGGATGCCGACGACGATCTCGAGCGCAAGCACTTGCTGGATGAGGAGTACCATGTCGTCATGCGATATGATCATCCGGCGGCAAGCGGGTTTACGCTCGATCGCTGGCTGGCTTACCCGCATATATTGGTGTCGGGGCGCGGCGATATGAGCAGCCCGGCTGACAAGGTTCTCGCTGATAAGGGATTGAAGCGGCGCATCGGTCTTGTGGTGCCCAACTTCGGCATGGTGCCGGATTTGCTGAAAAGCACGGATATGATCGCCATGCTGCCGTCGCACTGTATTCCGGATGTGGATACGGACCTTGTTGCCTTTCCGCCGCCCATTCCGGTCAGCGGCTTTCCGCTGCACATTGCCTGGCACAGGCGTCGACGGGACGATCAGGGCCTTCAATATATTGTCGCACAACTCTGTGCGATACTGACGGATCGTTGAAGAAAGAACTCTGCCGAATGCGGAACACTCGACAGAGTTTAAGTTGCAGTCGTCTTGGGCAATTTCAGTCCTTGAAAGCGTTGTACTCGCTCATTTCCATGAGACGGTAGAAGTCGGCCAGCGTCTTGCCGCGCTCGGCACGAAACCGGCGGCCAGCTTCGCTTGCCTCGACAATACGGTCGGTGCGGAAGGTGCGAAACGCGTTGCGCAGCTCGCACCAGCCGATGACGGTCCATACCTTGCCCCAGAACCACAGGCCGAGCGGGCGAATATCCCGCTCGCTCTCGCGAGCTTCGAGATCGCGGTAGCGGATATTGAGCACGCAGCTTTCGTCCACCGCGCGCTCGACCGCGTCGATGATGCGGCGCTCGTCAATGCTGATTCTGGCAGTAGGGGCGTGGATTTGCGTGCCGGTGATACGCGCGCGCTCTTCCTTGGGCAGAACGGCTTCGATCTTGACCAAAGCTTCCTCGGCGCCGCGCGCCATGGATACGCCGCCCCAGGCGCGGATGAGGCGCGCACCCGCTACCAGCGCAACGATTTCATCACGCGTGAACATCAGGGGCGGCAGCTCGAAACCCTGCCGCAATATATAGCCGACACCGGCCTCGCCATCGATCGGAACACCGGTCGATTGCAGGTCGGATATGTCGCGATAGATGGTTCGTTCGGAGACTTCCAGCCGTTCGGCAAGCTGGCGCGCGGTGACAAGCCTGCCACCGCGCAGGTGCTGAACGATCTGGAAAAGACGGTCTGCTCTACGCATTCCGGGTTCACTCTCCGTTGCAATATGTTGTCTTGCGCTGTTCCAGATAGCGATCCGGCCAGCCCAAATCCTTGCGCAGATCTTTCGGCAAACCGTCCAGTGCGCGCTGGGTGCGGACAAAACGGCGGCGCTCATCATGCCTGCGCCGGTATTCCTTCAAGATCGCGATCAGCGGTGCGATTGCGAGTGCCATAGTTCATCTCCCTCATCCTTAGGGAAATACTATCGCACACCCCTCCTGACAGCTTTCTGTCAGGAGCAAAGCGAAATTATTATGTCGCTAATATATAGGTGCTGCAACAAGTGCGCCGCAAGCGCTTAAGGTTTGAAACGTGGTTCGGCCATATAGCTCAGCGGCAGACGTCCGCCATCGGCATAGATGGTCTGGCCGGTGATATAGCTTGCGTCCCGCGATGCGAGGAAGGAGGCGATGGAGGCGATTTCCGCCGGTTCTCCGATTCGGCCAAGCGGCGTGCGTGACAGGATCGTCTTGCGCGCCTCGGCGTCCGTGTTCACTGCTGACAGCATGTCGGTCTGGATGGAACCGGGCCCGATGGCGTTGACGCGGATGCCCCATTTCGCGAGCGCTATGGCCATGGTGCGTGTCAGCTGGCTCAGCCCGCCCTTGGAGACGGAATAGGCAAGCTGTTCCGGCAGTCCGAAAATGGCGTTGATCGACGACATGTTGATGATCGTGCCCGCTTCGCCACCAGCTTCCACGCGGGCGACCATGCGTTTAGCCACAGCCTGACCGCACAGGAATGCGCCCTTCAGATTGACGCGCATGACCCGGTCGAAATCCTCTTCCTTGAGGTCGAGGAAATCCGCCTTGTGCACGATCCCGGCATTGTTGACGAGAATGTCGATCTCGCCGAGATTGGTGACGGTAAAGGTCATCAGATTATGGATATCGAGCTTGTCGCCGACATCCGCCGCCATGGCGCGCACATCGCCGAATTGTTCGAGGTCTTTGACCGCCTGCAAGGTGGCGGTGGTGTCGATATCTGAAAGAACGACGCTGGCGCCGTCCATGAGGAAGCGTTTTGCGATGGCATAGCCAATACCGCGGGCAGCACCGGTGACGATGGCTACCTTGCCTTCAAGCTGCATGGTCTGTTCTCCGTTTCGCGCGGAGAGTGGACCGGCGAAAACCGCCGGTCAATAGTCTGGGCTGATGCCGCTACCAGGCTCAGGCGAAGGCCATGCCGATATGACGTTCGCGCAGGATCGTGCTGATTTCATCGAGAACCGCCGGGTCTTCGATGGTGGCAGGCATTTTCCACGTCTCGCCATCGGCGATCTTCTGGATGGTGGAGCGCAGGATCTTGCCGGAGCGGGTCTTGGGCAGGCGCTTGACGGTCAAGGCCAGCCGGAAGGCCGCGACCGGCCCGATGGCATCGCGAACCATGGCAACGCATTCCTTTTCGACCTCGCGCGTATCGCGGTCGATATTGGATTTCAACACCAGAAAGCCGCAAGGCGCCTGACCCTTGACCGGATCGGAAATGCCGAGCACCGCGCATTCCGCCACATCGGGATGGCTGGAAAGAACCTCTTCCATCGCGCCAGTGGACAGGCGATGGCCCGCGACATTGATGATATCGTCGGTCCTGCTCATGATGTAAAGATAGCCGTCACTATCCATATATCCGGCATCGGCGGTTTTGTAATAGCCGGGGAACTCTGCGAGATAGGCTTTCCTAAAGCGCTCATCGGCATTCCACAGCGTCGGCAGGCAGCCGGGCGGCAGCGGCAGCTTGATCAGGATATTGCCGAGCTGGCCGCGTTCGACCTCATGGCCTTCATCGTCCAGCACGCGGATATCGTAGCCCGGAAGGCAGACCGCCGGCGATCCATATTTCGTTTCCAGAAGGCCGAGACCGAGCGGATTGGCGACCATCGGCCAGCCGCTTTCGGTCTGCCACCAATGATCGATCACCGGGCGTCCGATCAGGTTTTCCGCCCAATGGATGGTGTCCGGATCGGCGCGTTCACCGGCCAGAAACAGCGCACGGAATTTCGACAGGTCATATTTGCGGACGAAATTCCCGTCAGCATCTTCCTTCTTGATGGCGCGCAGGGCTGTTGGCGCGGTGAACATCACCTCCACACCATGCTCTGCAATGATGCGCCAATAGGTGCCAGCATCGGGTGTTCCGATGGGCTTGCCTTCAAACAGGATCGTCGTGGCTCCGGCCAGCAGCGGCGCATAGACGATATAGGAGTGACCGACCACCCAGCCGACATCCGAGGCTGCCCAGAAAACCTGTCCCGGTTCCACGCCGAAGACGTGCTTGAGCGACCAGGCCAGCGCCACCATGTGTCCGCCATTGTCGCGCACCACGCCCTTCGGCTCGCCAGTGGTGCCGGATGTATAGAGCACGTAGAGAGGATCGGTCGCGGCGACGGGCGTGCAAGGCACATGTCGGCCGCGTGCTGCGTCGACGGCGGTTTTATAATCAATGTCGCGCCCGTCCACGGGGGCATGAGGATATTGTTCGCGCTGCAAGATGATGCAATGGCCGACCTTGTGATGGGCGGTTGCGATGGCTTTGTCGAGCATGTCCTGATAGGGCACGACACGCGTCGGCTCGATGCCGCAGGAACCGGCGATAATCATCACCGGCTTGGCATCGTCAATGCGCGTTGCAAGTTCATTGGCAGCAAAACCGCCAAAGACGACGGAATGCACCGCGCCAATTCGTGCCGATGCGAGCATGGCGACGGCGGCTTCGGGCACCATCGGCATATAGATCAGGATGCGGTCACCCTTCTTGACGCCATGGTCGAGCATGACGGCGGAGAGCGCCTCCACTTCCTCGAGCAATTCGCTATAGCTGAACTTGCGCACCTTGCCCGTGACGGGGCTTTCATAGATCAGTGCCAGTTGATCACCGCGCCCATTGGCGACATGACGGTCAAGCGCATTGTAACAGGTGTTGCATTCCGCGCCGGTGAACCATCGGCCATAGACGCCTTCGTCACCTGCAAAAACCTGATCCCATGGCTTGAACCAGTCGATCACCTCTGCGGCTTCCGCCCAGAAACGCTCAGGACTGGCCTGCCAGGCGGCATAGGTTTCGGCATATTTCGAAGTCATGCTGTTCCTCCCAGAAACACGTACCACGCAGCGCCCGCATAACGGGCGTTTCATGATACGATTTTTCATCAGATGTCAGCGCGCGAGCGGCCTCCTCAGACCGATATCCTCCCGGATTTCTCAGTGCGCTTTCATCTCCTCCATCCTCAATTTACGCCGAGCCATAAAGTTTCGTCCATGGGACTTAAGATGAAGATCGAAACATAAAGCGGCGGCATTTTGAGGGCGCTCTAATTGTTTGTTTTTACGCGCATCTTAACTGGATCGCCGGTTCGCGTTTTTCGAGACGAGCATCAGCAAGAGTGCTTGCAGCTTGCAAGCACCTGCGTCACAAGGAGGGGAGAGGTGTCGCCCGTGACCAAAGTACTGCCTGTGCTGCTTGTCCTGCTGATGGGACTGCACATCATCAAACCGCTCGGCTTGCCGGGATTGAAGCGCCGTGGCGATTTTTGGAAAATTGCCGTCATCGCCTTGTTCGTCATGTCGCTGGCGGTCGGTTTTCATTTCCGCGAATCATAGAAAAGCCCGGTTGAAACCGGGCTTTCTTCATGTCTCTGGCTCTGAAATGGATCAGGCAGCCTTTTCGAGTTCTTTTTTCCAGCCGCCGGTTGCGGCAAGGCTGTTCATACGGGCACGGTGGGTGAAGGCGCGCTGACCGGCAGCGACATTTTCCGGCTTGCCGCCCCATGCTTCAAGGGCTGCCGCCTGCAAGGCGCGTCCGTAAGAGAAGGTCATTTTCCACGGCATCTCATAAGCGGCATTCATGGCTGAGAGATGCGCGGTGGCTTCTTCGCCCGTCTGTCCGCCCGACAGGAAGGCGATGCCCGGAACTGCGGCAGGGACGGTGTTCAGGAAACAGCGCACAGTCTTTTCCGCAACCTCTTCAACCGAAGCCTTCCGCGCATTCTTGCCGTCTATGATCATGTTCGGCTTGAGGATCATGCCTTCGAGCTTGACGCGGGCGTCATAAAGCTCGGCGAAGACGGTTTTCAAAACCAGTTCTGTCACTTCATAGCAGCGGTCGATGTTGTGATCACCCGGTTGGCCGTCCATCAGAACTTCCGGCTCGACGATCGGCACGATGCCAGCTTCCTGACAAAGCGCTGCATAGCGCGCCAGCGCCTGTGCATTCTGCCTGACCGCACCCCATGTCGGCAGAGTGTCGGAGATTGAGATAACGCCGCGCCATTTGGCAAAGCGCGCGCCGAAGCCGTAATATTCATTCAAACGTTCGCGCAGGCCGTCCAGACCTTCGGTGATCGTTTCACCCGGAAAACCGGCAAGCGGTTTAGCACCGGCATCGACCTTGATGCCCGGAATCGAACCCGCATTGCGAATGATATCGGTGAGCGGCGTGCCGTCCTTGGCTTTCTGGCGGATGGTTTCATCGTAAAGGATGACGCCCGAAATGTAGTTCTTCATCGCATCGTCGGCGCGAAAGAGCATCTCGCGATAGTCGCGGCGTGTGTCTTCTGAGGATGCCAGATTGATAGAATCGAAGCGCTTCTTGATGGTTCCAGAGCTTTCATCAGCGGCCAGAAGCCCTTTTCCGGAAGCGACCAAGGCAATCGCAATATCTTCGAGACGTTCGGTCATTCATACAGCTCCTCTTCAGGCCAAGCCGACCGGATAGAGCGTCCGTCGGCATTGGAAATTGATGGCTCATCGGCGATAGCAGAAGTGTTCGGCAAAAAATATGGCGGCGCAACTGCTTGAAACGATTGAAATTTTTTCAAACGATTTAGATCGGACAAGTTTTCTTTCCGTCTGTCGGATGATGCCTGCTCAAGGTTTTTTCGATGAGGGGTTTCATCTGGGCGACAAGACCCCATGTAACAATGACCTGCCATTCTCATCGTCAAAGCCTCCGAGGAGAAGACATGCGCCCTGCTCACCTCAGCCTGCTATTTGCACTCGCCGCATCGGTGGCATCTGTTCCGATCCATTCCGCCTGGTCCGCCAGTATCAATGCGGGCGACCGCAAGGCTGAGGCCGAGTTGCCCTTTACCGTGACAAGCGTTGCGGAGTTCAGCACGCCTTGGGCGATCGCCTTCCTGCCCGATGGCCGTCTGGTTGTGACCGAAAAGCCCGGCAAGATGTTCATCGCCACTGAGGCGGGGAAAAAGACGGAAATATCCGGCGTGCCCGAGGTCGCCTTTGGCGGACAGAACGGTTTGCTCGATGTGGAGCCAGCGCCTGATTTCGCGAAGAGCAAGGCGCTTTATTTTACCTATAACGAGCCCGCTGACGGCGGGAGCAGTGTCGTGCTGGCACAGGCCAAACTGGCCGAGAGCGACGGCAAGGCCGCGCTTGAAGATGTGACGACGCTGTGGAAGCAGGATTTGGTTGCCAAGGGCGGGCAACCGGGCGGAAAGATCGCCTTTGCGCCCGATGGCAAGCACTTGTTCCTTTCGGTCGGTGAACGTATGCAGCCTGCCACCGCACAGGATGACAAAGCCCCAATGGGCAAGATCCTGCGCATGAATCTGGACGGGTCCGTGCCGCAAGACAATCCGCATGCGGATGAGGGCGGCATTCGTGGCCTGACCTGGACCACCGGCCACCGCAATCCTTATGGGCTGGCCTTCGCGCCGGATGGCAAGCTCTGGGAAAACGAGATGGGTCCGAGAGGCGGCGACGAGTTCAATCTGATCAAACCCGGTCTCAATTATGGCTGGCCGCTGGTTTCCAACGGCGACAACTACAGCGGCAGGCCGATCCCGCGTCACAGTACCCGTCCGGAATTCGAAGCGCCATTGCTCTACTGGACGCCGGTGATTTCGCCGGGCGGTCTGGTTTTCTACAAGGGCGACATGTTCAAGTCCTGGGACGGTTCGGCCCTGATCGCGGGTCTTTCTTCCATGGCGCTTCTGCGGGTTACATTCGACAGCAAAGGCCAGCCTGATGAGGCGCAGCGCTTCGATATGGGCAATCGCATCCGCGACGTGACCATTGGCCCAGATGGCGCGATCTGGCTGATCGAAGATGATGACCCGGGACGCCTTTTGAAACTGACGCCGAAATCGTGAGATAAAAAAGGCCCCGTTTCCGGGGCCTTTTCATTTGTTCTTGCGCATTGCCCTACGCAAAACTGCTACGGACTTTTGCTGGAAATACTCTATTTCTTCAGTACATCGACGCCGGGAAGCGGCTTGCCTTCCATCCATTCGAGGAAAGCGCCGCCTGCTGTCGAGATATAGGTGAAGTCGTCGGCCACACCGGCATGGTTCAGCGCTGCAACCGTATCGCCGCCGCCGCCGACCGAAACAAGCTTGCCTGCCTTGGTGCGGGCCGCGACATGCTTTGCGGTCTTGACCGTTGCCGTGTCGAACGGACGCAGTTCAAATGCGCCGAGCGGGCCGTTCCAGACCAGCGTTGCCGCATCGTCGATGGCCGATGCGATCAGATCGGTCGACAATGCGCCTGCATCGAGGATCATGCCATCGCTTGGCACAGCATCGACGCCATAGGTCTTGTTTGGCGTGTCGGCGGCAAAGTGCCAACCCACAACCGCATCGACCGGCAGGATGATGGCGCATTTTGTTGTTTCGGCCTTGGCCATGATTTCACGCGCCGTATGGGCGAGATCATGTTCGCAGAGCGATTTGCCGACATCGTGGCCCTGTGCGGCGAGGAAGGTGTTGGCCATGCCGCCGCCGATCACCAGCGCATCGACTTTCTCGACGAGGTTCGACAGGAGGTCGAGCTTGGTCGAAACCTTCGCGCCGCCGACAATGGCGACAACCGGACGGGCCGGATTGCCGAGGCCCTTTTCCAGTGCTTCCAGTTCAGCCTGCATGGCGCGACCGGCAAAAGCGGGCAACACATGGGCCAGACCTTCGGTCGACGCATGGGCGCGGTGGGCTGCCGAGAAAGCGTCGTTGACGTAGAGATCGCCATTGGCGGCCAGCGCCTTGACGAATTCGGGATCGTTCTTTTCTTCGCCCTTGTGGAAACGGGTGTTTTCCAACAGCAGAACGTCACCGTCCTTCAGCGCATCGACAGCGGCCTTGGCCTTTTCGCCGATGCTGTCTTCCGCAAAATGGACGCCATGACCAAGAACCTTGGCGAGCGGCTTCACAACATGCTTCAGCGAATTTTCGTCGGAAGCAACGCCTTTCGGACGACCGAAATGGGCGAGCAGAATGACCTTTGCGCCCTTCTTCGACAGTTCGGCAATCGTTGGAACGATGCGCTCGATGCGGGTGAGATCGGTCACCTGTCCGTTGGCCATCGGCACATTGAGGTCAACGCGGACCAGAACACGTTTGGATTTGACGTCGGCATCGTCGAGAGTGCGGAAACCCATAAGTTTTCTCCCTGGCTTGTTCCGGCGCTTCGCAAAGCTTCTATCGGTCGGATAGCGTGGCTTAAACGGGCAATCGCTGGAAAAGGGTTGGATAATCGGTGACAAGCCCGTCTTCATCGACGGGAAGATCGGCGGTGAAAGTGCGGTCCGCCGCCGCGTAACGATAGAGTCTGCCTTCTTCCAGACAGCTATAACGCTGCCTGTCGCGCAGCGGCTGAAAACTGTCGAACGGCACATAAAGCATGTCGAGCTGAACGATGCCGCTTTCCGGTGTCAGGCCAAGCCTGCGTATTGGCAGTGAGTTGGTGAAGGGCGTACCTGCCAGATCGATATCGATACAACCGTCGAATTCCGGCAGAGAATCGCCGTTCATCGCCTGCCAATGGCCTTCGCCATTGGAGGAGAGTTCCAGCCTTTGGCCGGATGTGGTCTCGATAAGGAAATGAAGAACGCGCCAGGTGCTGTCGCAGTCAATGCTGTATCGGACGCCGTAAGCATCGCCGCCGCGATTGCCGATCACCACGCTTTCGGCATGAATATTGCGACCCGAGGGCGCAAGATTCAAATGTTCGAGCCCTTCTCCTTCCAGCGGGCGCCAGCGGGCGACAGTGGGGAGAAGGGCGCGAAACATAGTCAGGCCACGAGGCTTAGATCAGCTTGCCGAGAGCGACGGCGGTGTCGCCCATACGGTTGGAGAAACCCCATTCATTGTCGTACCACGACAGGATACGAACCATGGTGCCGTCCATGACCTTGGTCTGGTCCATATGGAAGACCGAGGAATGCGGATCGTGGTTGAAGTCGTGCGAAACCAGCGGCTCGTCCGTGTAGCCGAGGATGCCCTTGAGGCGGCCATTGGCAGCGGCGCGGATCGCGTCGTTGATTTCCTGCACGGTGGTCGAACGCTTGGCGATGAAGGTCAGGTCAACGACCGAGACATTCGGGGTCGGTACGCGGATGGCGACGCCGTCCAGCTTGCCCTTCAGTTCCGGCAGAACGAGACCAACAGCCTTGGCTGCACCGGTCGAGGTCGGGATCATGGACAGGGCAGCCGCGCGAGCGCGGTAGAGATCCTTGTGCATGGTGTCCAGCGTCGGCTGGTCGCCCGTGTAGGAGTGGATCGTGGTCATGAAGCCTTTTTCGATGCCGATGGCATCGTTGAGAACCTGTGCCACCGGCGCAAGGCAGTTGGTGGTGCAGGAGGCGTTGGAGATGACCAGATGGTCCTTGGTGAGCTTGTCGTGGTTGACGCCAAAAACGACCGTCAGGTCGGCGCCGTCGGCAGGGGCCGAAACGATAACACGCTTTGCGCCAGCTTCGAGATGCATTGCCGCCTTGTCACGCGCGGTGAAAATGCCGGTGCATTCGAGCGCGATGTCGACGCCTTCTTCCTTCCACGGCAGTTCGGTCGGGTTGCGAACGGCGTGCACCTTGATCGGACCATAGCCGACGTCGATGGTGTCGCCTGCGACCTTTACTTCCTTGGGGAAACGGCCGTGGACGCTGTCATAGCGCAGAAGATGCGCATTGGTTTCCACCGGGCCGAGATCGTTGATCGCGACGACCTGAATGTCGGTGCGGCCCGATTCCACGATAGCGCGGAGAACATTGCGGCCAATGCGGCCAAAACCGTTGATTGCGACGCGGACTGCCATTTTCTGTAAATCTCCCGATAGGATACTGCACTTGCAGTGCTTCATAATTCAGCCGGTGAGGGACTCCCGGCCCGAAAACTAGAGACTGGAAACTTAAACGCCGGCGTTTTTTAGACGCCGGCGTTTAAAAATCATGCTGCGGCGTTAAGCTTCTTTTCCGCGGCTTCAGCGGCGTGTTCCGCCGTGATGCCGAAATGCTTGTAGAGATCGTTGATCTCGCCCGAAGCGCCGAAGCCCTTCATGCCGATAAATACGCCGTTTTCACCGATGAAGCGTTCCCAGCCGAGCGAGATTGCCGCTTCAATAGCAAGCTTGACCGGCGCATTGCCGATGGTTGCCTGCTTGTAGGCGTCGCTCTGGCCTTCGAACAGTTCGAAGCACGGTACCGAGACAACGCGCGTGGCAATGCCCTTGCCTTCGAGAAGGTCGCGGGCCTTGAGTGCGATTTCCACTTCCGAGCCGGTGGCGAAGATCGTCACCTTGGCGTCGTCGCTGGCGGTCGCCAGTTCGTAAGCGCCATAAGCGGAGAGGTTTTCTTCGCGATGCTCGGTGCGAACGACCGGCAGGTTTTGACGGGTCAGAGCCAGCGTGGATGGGGTCTTGGTCGAATGCAGGGCAATCTGCCAGCATTCCGCCGTTTCCACAGCGTCTGCCGGACGGAAGACATTGTGGTTCGGAATGGCGCGCAGTGCCGCCAGATGTTCAACCGGCTGGTGGGTCGGGCCATCTTCACCCAGACCGATGGAATCATGCGTCATGACATAGATGACGCGGATGCCCATCAGCGAGGACAGACGCATTGCCGGACGTGCATAATCCGAGAAGGTCAGGAAGGTGCCGGAATAAGGGATCAGGCCGCCATGCAGCGTGATACCGTTCATGGCAGCCGACATGCCGAGTTCGCGGATGCCGTAATGAACATAACGGGCGCCGTAGTTTTCCGGCGTGACAGCCTTGGTCTGGCTGGTCTTCGTATTGTTCGAACCGGTCAGATCGGCAGAGCCGCCGATGGTTTCCGGTACGATGCCGTTGATGACTTCCAGCGCCATTTCCGAAGACTTGCGGGTGGCGACCTTCGGCTTTTCAGCGGAAAGCTTCTTCTTGTATTCGACGATGGCTGCATCGAAACCGGCAGGCAGATCGCCACGCATGCGGCGTTCGAATTCCGCACGGGTTTCCGGATCGGCAGCGGCAAAGCGCTTTTCCCATTCCTGACGCTTCTTGGCGGCGTTGAGGCCAGCCACGCGCCATCCGTCCAGAACTTCAGCCGGAACGACGAAAGGTTCTGCGGACCAGCCAAGCGACTTGCGGGTGGCTGCAATTTCTTCAGCGCCCAGCGGCGAACCATGCACCTTGTTGGTGCCTGCCTTGTTCGGTGCGCCGAAGCCGATGGTCGTCTTGCAGGCGATCAGGGTCGGCTTGTCGGAAACCTTGGCCAGTTCGATTGCCTTGGCGATGGCGTCCTGATCGTGACCGTCAACAGCCAGCGTGTTCCAGCCGGAAGCGGCGAAACGGGCAGGCTGGTTGGTGTTGTCAGCCATCGAGATCGGGCCGTCGATGGAAATGTTGTTGTCGTCCCAGAAGACGATCAGCTTGCTGAGCTTCAGGTGACCGGCAAGCGCAATGGCTTCCTGGCTGATGCCTTCCATGAGGCAGCCGTCGCCAACAAGCGTATAGGTGTAGTGGTTGACGAGGCTGTCGCCGAACTGTGCGTTCAGGATGCGTTCGGAGAGCGCCATGCCGACGGCATTGGCAATGCCCTGGCCGAGCGGGCCGGTCGTCGTTTCGATTCCGGCTGCATGACCGTATTCCGGGTGACCGGCGGTACGTGCGCCGAGCTGGCGGAAATTCTTGATTTCATCGATAGTGATGTCTTCGTAGCCCGAAAGATAGAGCAGCGAATAAAGCAGCATCGAGCCGTGACCGGCAGAAAGCACGAAACGGTCGCGATCCGGCCAATGCGGGTTCTGCGGGTCGTGCGAAAGGAAGCGGGTGTAAAGCGTCGTCGCTATGTCAGCTGCGCCCATCGGCAGGCCGGGGTGGCCGGAATTGGCTTTCTCAACTGCATCCATCGAGAGGAAGCGGATCGCGTTGGCCAACTGGTTCTGTTTGTCGGAATTGCTCATGGTCTCAGCCGTCTTTCCATGGGAGGGTTTAACGGGGTTGCGGCGATGCCTTTTGGCTGAGCACGAATGGCGCCGAAAACCGTCCTCCGTTTTTCGGGTCCGTACTCCAGAAGGCACCGGGACACATAGCACCTGCGCATGAGGAGTCAATAAATGCGTGGCTTTTGGGCAATAAACTGTCTGCGACTAATCGTTTGAGTTCTGTGGAAAGCGGTATGGCAATCCCTTAAAAGCCATTTTTGCACCGATTAACGGTGCATGAAAGCTCATATGGACACCTCATTTGTTGCTTATCCGGCGGTCGATTATTACAATCTTTTCAAAGAGGCCTGTCCGGCAGACGCGATTCGATGCCGGTAAAAGGCGTCAGAAAGGACATGGATGGCACCCGAAGCGACCCTCAGGCACGTTTTGGAACGGCTGGAAAAAGCACTCAACACGCTCGAAGGCGCTGTTGATCTGCGGCTGGACAAGGAAGGCGATTTCGCCGAAGCCGAGGAAGAGGTGCAGCGCATGAATGCTGACCGCAGCCGTCTCGCTCAGGAACTCGACCAGTCCGAAGCCCGTGCTGAACGGCTTGAAGCTGCCAACCGCGAAGTTTCGCGGCGCCTTGTCACGGCGATGGAAACCATCCGCGCCGTTCTGGATCGATAGGAGGCTATCATAGCGACCGTTACCGTAACCATCGATGGCAAGGCTTATCGCATGGCGTGCGATGAGGGGCAGGAAGAGCACCTCAGCGGACTTGCCGACCGTTTCGATCAATATGTCACGCATCTCAAGTCTTCTTTCGGCGAGATCGGCGATCTGCGCCTGACCGTCATGGCCGGGATCATGGTGATGGACGAGATGGCCGAAATGCAGAAGCGCATCAACGGTCTGGAGAGCGAAGTCGAAACGCTGCGCCGTGCGCGCGATGAAGCCCTTAGCCGTGCCGACAGCAATGATGCTGCGCTGACCGGCATGCTGTCGGATGTCGCATCGCGCCTGGAACAGGTGGCCTCGCGCATCGCGCCGCGCGCCGGTTCGTAAGACCCTTCTGAATTTTCTGAAAAGAATTCGTGGCGAAAGCTTGCCGACCACTGGCGCAGCCCATTGTGAGCGACTATATTGATCAGCGGCGTACTGCGCTTCCCGACAGGTGTAACAGCATCCCCGGGGCCTTATTGATCTCTAAGGGAACTGTCCCTGTGAAGGCTTGCGGGCTTTCGCATATGGTGCCCACCTACTTTGTAGGTTCCCGGGATCAATCACTACCATCGGTTGTCGTGGTCGCCGCTTTCCTTTCATCTTGCAATGCTAATGCAAATTAAGTCCCCAAGGCTTGATCTGCTCTGGGCATTACCCGTAAACATGCGATAACGTTAAATTATTCGCATGTGCTGATGGAATCTCCCCAAGCTACACCTCCCCATACACCACGCCCCTTTGAAAGACTGTCGGTCGCCGTGCCGGTGGCTTTCATCTATGGGCTGATTTTGTACATGCTGATCTGGTCCGGCGTGGCCGACGACGCGATGCCGTTCTTTGCCGGTCTCATGCTGTTGCCGATGGCGGTGGCGAGCCTTGCGTCCAGTCTGGCGGACCCGCGCGCCGAGAAAGACCTGTGGCGGCATGTCCGCATGGGCTGGGCCATCATCGGCGGGCTGGTTGTTGTCAGCATGGTGCTGTTCCATGAAGCGGGCATCTGCGTCGCCATGGCGGCCCCCTTCTTTGTGGTGTTCTCGACACTCGGCTCGACATTGACCTTGTGGATCATCCGCAAGCTGCGCTCGCGCCGCTCAACGATGCTGGTGATCGCCCTGCCGCTGGCCGTCTTTCCGGCAGAGCTTCAGTTTTCCTATGCCCCGCATGACGGGTCGGTCACGACCGTGATCGACATTGCCGCACCGCCGGAAGTGGTGTGGAAGCAGACCGTCGAAATTCGTAATGTGCGCGCCGATGAACTGTCATGGACGTTTAGTCACGGTGTTCTGGGGGTCCCGCAGCCGGTCGATGCGCGTATTGAAGGCGTTGGCGTTGGCGTTGGCGCTGTGCGTCAGTTGCAGTGGACGCGCGGGGTGAACTTTCAGGAGATCGTGACGCAGTGGGAAGAAAATCGCCTGCTGGCGTGGGATTTCCGTTTCGCGCCAGGCTCCATTCCCTCTGCCGTCGAAGCGCATATCAAGGTGAATAGCAGCTATCTGCAACTGGCCAATGGTGATTATCGGCTGGAACCTCTGCCGGATGGTCGCACTCGCCTGACACTGACCACGCATTATCGCATTGCCACGCCGATCGACTTCTATTGCGACCTCTGGGGCAAGGTGTTCCTCAACGATTTTCATGGCGTGGTGCTGAAGGTCATTCGCGACCGGTCGGAGCGGATTGCGGAGGCTGTCTGATCCATCACTTGACGGATCGTCTCATTGCGGTTCCACTGTTATAGTCGGATTATGCAAGCGGAGAGGTTTTGGGGATGGCAGCAACGAAACCGGAAGGCAGTCAGGAAAAGCAGGCGCTGCGGCGTGCTGTGCTGGCCCGTCGCGATGCGCTGGATCCGCGCTTCCAGTATGAAGCGTCGCTTTCTGCCGCGAAACACGGTGAAGAGGCGCTGGTCATTCCCAAGGGAACGCTGGTGGCGGGCTATTGGCCGATCCGTTCTGAAATCGATCCACGCCCGCTTCTGTCTGTCTTGCGCGGCAAGGGTGCAAGGCTATGCCTGCCGGTGGTGCTGGACAAGGAAACGATTGCCTTTCGCGAGTTTCTGCCCGATGCGCAGCTTGTGCAGACAGGTTTTGGCACCATGGGCCCCGATGCACGGGCGCCGCTGGTCGATCCGGTCATCATGCTGATGCCGCTTGCCGGTTTTGACCGGCGCGGGCATCGCCTTGGTTATGGTGCTGGACATTATGATCGCGCGCTGGCGCGATTTGCCGAGCGCGACTTGCAGCCGCTGCTTATCGGTATGGCCTATGACTGTCAGGAAGTGGAGCGTGTGCCCGATGAGCCGCACGATATCGCGCTCAATCAGATACTGACGGAGAGCGGCTTGCGTTCGCTGGGCGCAGGCTTATAAGGCTCATCTCATGAGATTGCTTTTTCTTGGTGACATGGTGGGCCGGTCGGGGCGCACGGCAGTTTATGAAAAGCTGCCGGGGCTGATTTCCGATCTGAAGCTGGACTTCGTGATCGTCAACGGTGAGAACGCCGCGGGCGGTTTTGGCATTACCGAAGAGATTTTCCATGAAACGATCCGCGCTGGCGCGGATGTCGTGACCACGGGCAATCACGTCTGGGACCAGCGCGAGGCGCTTGATTTCTCCAGGCGCGAGGATCGCTTCCTGCGTCCAGCCAATTTTCCGAAAGGAACGGCAGGCAAGGGCGAGGGGCTCTACATCGCCAAGAACGGCGCTCGCGTGCTCGTGTCCAATGTCATGGGGCGCGTCTTCATGCATCCCGATCTGGATGATCCGTTCATCGCGGCGGAGAAGATCCTCGAAGCCTGTCCGTTGGGCGAGCAGGCGGATGCCGTATTCTTCGATTTCCATGCGGAAGCAACCAGCGAGAAGCAGTGCTTCGGCCATTTCGTCGATGGCCGCGCAAGTGCGGTCGTCGGAACGCATACGCACGTGCCGACCGCCGATTGCCAGATCCTGCGCAACGGCACAGCCTACATGTCAGATGCTGGCATGTGCGGCGATTACGATTCTTCGCTCGGCATGGACAAGGAAGAGCCGCTGAACCGTTTTCTGTCCAAGGTGCCGAAGGGACGTTTCGAGGCGGCCAATGGTCCAGCAACTGTCTGCGGCGTGGGTATCGAGATATCCGACCGCACCGGCCTTGCCGAAAAGGCGGCCCCTTTGCGCATAGGCGCACGTCTGGAAGAAACCATTCCCGAATTCTGGCGCTAACCTACGATTGCAAAAGAATCGCGCACCTTGCCGGAAGCCGTTCTGACAGGGCGGTGCCCGATCCATTGCACGTGGCGGGCGAGAATGGCTGCGGCGTGATCAATGTCGTTCTTGCGCAGGGCATCGAGAATCGCCCGGTGATCGTGATCTGTGCGCGCTTCCCATTCCGACCGCCAGGTCGCAAACAGAAACCGCGCGCTGGCCGCGTGCAGGTCGTCAATGGCGGCGAGCAGGCGCGGCATCCGGCACGGTTCCAGAATGAGCCGGTGAAAGCGCCGGTTGGCGTCTTCCCAGCTACGCACATCCCGTGACTTGTCGCCGTCGAGCGTGGCGCGTTCCGCAGCGTCGAGTGTGGCGCGGGTGATGTGCGGGGCCGCGTGCCGCAAGGCCAGCACTTCAAGCGCTGCGCGCATTTCTGCCACTTCGCGAATCTCGCTGATATCGAACGACGCGACCCGCACGCCCCGGCGCGGCTCCGAAACGGCAAGCCCTTGCGCTTCCAGCCGCCGAAAAGCCTCACGCACCGGCACATGGCTGGTCTGGAACTCTTCGGCGATGTGATCCTGCCGCAATTTGGTGCCCGGCTCGATTTCCCCTTCGATGATACGGTCGGCCAGAACACGGCTGATGCGGGCAGCGATGGTCTCGTTGGGGGCCTTCGGGGACGGGTCTTGCGGGCGTTGATTCATGATTTTATCGATAAGCTGCTTTGTCCCCCCGGTCGAGCACTATTGAATTTTTTGACAGGTACGGGCGTCGATCCGCGCTTTTGCTGGACGAATGGGGCTCAATTCCTTATAACGCCGCCATTCTGCACGGAAAGCATTGTGGCCGGACTTGCGGCCCCGCCTGCGTGATACTCTCTGCGTGAGATTGTCTGTTCATGCGTAACGCTCTTCCGTGCGCGTCGATTAGAACAGAACAGGGGTGCCATGGCTGGCCATTCACAGTTTAAGAACATCATGCATCGCAAGGGCCGTCAGGACGCCGTGCGGTCGAAAATGTTTTCCAAGCTCGGACGCGAAATTACCGTCGCCGCCAAGCAGGGTCTGCCTGACCCATTGATGAACCCGCGCCTGCGTCTGGCGATCCAGAACGCCAAGGCGCAGTCGATGCCCAAGGACAACATCGAGCGCGCCATCAAGAAGGCTGCGGGCAACGACGGCGAAAACTATGATGAAGTGCGTTACGAGGGCCGCGGCCCGGGTGGTGTGATGGTCATCGTTGAAGCGCTGACCGACAACCGCAACCGTACCGCATCCAATGTGCGTGCAGCTTTCACCAAGTCGGGCGGCGCTCTGGGCGAAACCGGCTCTGCAGCTTTCATGTTCGATCGCGTTGGCGAAATCGTTTACAAGTCTTCGGTCGGCGATGCCGACAAGGTCATGGAAGCGGCTATTGAAGCTGGCGCCGATGACGTCCAGTCGGGCGAAGAAGAGCACGTCATCATCTGCGCTTTCGAAGATATAGGCGAAGTGTCGAAGGCTCTTGAAGCAGCCCTTGGCGAAGCCGAATCGATCAAGACGATCTGGAAGCCGCAGACCAATACGGAGCTGGACGAAGAAAAGGCCCGCTCGGTTCTCAAGCTTCTCAACACGCTTGAAGACGACGACGACGTTCAGAACGTCTACACCAACTTCGAAGTCAGCGACGAAGTGATGGAAAAGCTGAGCGCCTGATTTTCAACGCTCACGGATTTTCGAAACTCCCGGCCAAAACCCAAGTTTGTCCGGGAGTTTTTTTATGCCTGCGTCCGGCAAAGTGCAGGCAATAAAAAACCCCGCCGAAGCGGGGTTTTTTGAATAGGTAACCCGGTATTAGATGCCGAGGTTGCCGAAACGGTTCTTGAACTTCGTAACGCGACCGCCGCGATCGAGCAGGGTCTGCGAACCGCCAGTCCAGGCCGGATGGGTGGTCGGGTCGATATCGAGGTTCATCGTATCGCCTTCTTTGCCCCAGGTCGAACGGGTCTGGTATTCGGTGCCATCGGTCATCACGACCTTGATGGTGTGGTAGTCGGGATGGATATTGGCTTTCATCTTCTCAATCCTGATAGTCTGGCCTGAAAGTCTGGAAGAAAAGCGCAGCCTGAATGTCCAAACTGCGGCACTTTCGCCCAATGGCATTTATGAAGACCCATCACACGCAGGTGATGGCTTCCAAAAGGGTTGCCGAGCCTATACATCAGGCGCACGGCAATAACAAGGGCACAATCTCAAGAATGGCCGATCATAATAATCCAACTGGTGTGAATCCGGAATTGAATGCAGATGAGGCGCGCAAGCGCCGTTCCCTCAAGCCTCTCCGGCGAATGGTTCCGTTCGTCGCCCGCTACAAGCGGCTGGTGATTGGCGCTCTTTTTTCGCTGGTTCTGGCTGCCGTTACGACGCTTGCGGTGCCTGTCGCACTGCGCCGCATGATCGACCACGGCTTCACCGGTGCCAACGCCGTTTTCGTGAACAATTATTTCGGAATGCTGGTGCTGCTGGCGCTGGTTCTCGCGGTTGCGTCGGGGCTGCGCTATTTCTTCGTGATCTCGCTGGGTGAGCGGGTCGTGGCCGATCTGCGCAATGCGGTCTTCGCGCATGTGACGGCGCTCTCGCCGGAATTCTTCGACCGCTCGCAGTCCGGTGAAATCGTGTCGCGGCTTTCCGCTGATACAACCCAGATCAAATCGGTGGTGGGCGCGACCGCATCGGTGGCGCTGCGCAATGTCATTCTTGGCGTCGGCGCGCTGGCCATGATGGTTGTCACCAGCCCGAAACTGTCCGTGCTGGTGATTGCAGCGATTCCCGTGATTGTCGTGCCGCTGATTGCTTTTGGGCGCTCTGTGCGTCGTCGTTCGCGTTTGACGCAGGACATGCTCGCCAATGCCAATGCCTATGCCAGCGAGCAGATTGGCGCGATGCGCACCTTGCAGGCCTTCACCAATGAAAATATGGTGGTTGGGCGTTTTGCCCGTGCGGTGGAAAATGCCTATCTGGCGGCGCGCTCGTCCATCAAGGCGCGCGCGGTGCTGACAGCCTTCGCCATCTTCCTGATCTTCTCCAGCGTTGTTGCGGTGCTGTGGTTCGGCTCGCGCGATGTGCTGTCCGGCACCATATCGCCCGGCACGCTCGGTCAGTTCGTGCTCTATGCCGTCTTCGCGGCCAGCGCTTTTGGAGCCCTGTCGGAGGTCGGCGGCGAACTGGCGCAGGCTGCCGGAGCCACAGAGCGCCTTGCCGAAATTCTTGACGAAGATCCCGACATTTCCGCTCCCCGCTATCCGGTGGCGTTGCCGGAGCCGGCGCGTGGCGAGATCGTCTTCGATGACGTTTATTTCTCCTATCCGACGCGCCCCGATGCGCCATCGCTGAATGGCGTGAGCTTTGCCGTCAAGCCCGGCGAAACGGTTGCCATTGTCGGTCCGTCAGGTGCGGGAAAGAGCACAGTGTTCTCGCTGGTGATGCGTTATTACGATCCGCAGTCCGGCAAGGTGCTGATGGACGGCGTTGCTTTGCCGGAAGCCGATCCGGCGGCCGTGCGCGGGCGCGTGGCGATGGTCCCGCAGGACGTGGCGATCTTTGCCACCTCGATCCGGGACAATATCGGCTTCGGCAGACCGGGTGCAATCGACGCGGAAATCGAGGCTGCGGCCAAGGCAGCACTGGCGCATGATTTTATCATGGCGCTCGCCCATGGCTATGACACCGAAGTCGGTGAACGCGGCGTGACATTGTCTGGCGGCCAGCGCCAGCGCATTGCCATTGCCCGCGCCATCCTGCGTGCTGCGCCGATCCTGCTGCTGGACGAGGCCACCTCGGCGCTCGATGCGGAAAGCGAAATGCTGGTGCAGAAGGCGCTTGATGGTCTCATGCAGGGCCGCACCACGCTGGTGGTTGCGCACCGTCTTGCAACGGTTCTGAAAGCAGACCGCATTCTCGTGCTCGATAAGGGCCGGATCGTCGAAGAAGGCACCCATCAAAGCCTTGTGGAGCGTGGCGGCATCTATGCGCGTCTGGCCAAGCTGCAATTCGAGGCCGGGGCAGGGGTGTATTAAGCAATCCAACGAATTAGAGAAAAAGGGCGCTTCTGCGCCCTTTCTTTATCTCTCGGTTAGTTTCAGCTCGATACGACGGTTTCGGGCGCGTGCGTCTGGAGCATCCGAAGCTTCCAGCGGCTGGTACTCGCCGAAGCCTGCCGCAACGAGGCGGTTTGCTGGAACGCCATTGGCGATCAGGAATTTGACGACTGACGTTGCGCGGGCCGAGGAAAGCTCCCAGTTGTCGCGGAAGCGTCCGGTACCGGCGAGCGGCACATTGTCGGTATGGCCGTCCACACGCAGTACCCAGTTGATATCGTCCGGGATTTCCTTGTTCAGCTCGATAACGGCGTCGGCGAGCTTCTTCATCTCCACTTCGCCAGCCGGATTGATATCCGACGATCCGGTCGGGAACAGCACTTCCGACTGAAAGACGAAACGGTCGCCGACAATGCGGATATTATCCTTGTCGGAGAGAATTTCACGCAGTCTTCCGAAGAAGTCGGAGCGATAGCGGTTCAGTTCTTGCACACGCTGGGCCAGCGCCACATTGAGGCGCTTGCCGAGATCGGCAATTTTGGCGTTCGATTCGCGGTCACGGCTTTCCGATGCGTTGAGCGCGTCTTCCAGTGCTGCAATCTGTCGACGCAGGGCGGAAATCTGCTGGTTCAGCAGCTCCACCTGACTAAGCGCCCGGGCGCTGACCTGCTTTTCCGCATCAAGACTATCAGACAGTTCGCCGGCGCGCTTTTCAGCGGCTGCCCCAGCACCACTGCCTTCGCTCAGCAGCGTTTGCAGGCGGGAGCGTTCGCTCTCCACGTTGGACAGCGAGGCTTGCAGATTGGCGATGGTGTCCTGCATGTCCTGCGAATTGCTCTTCTCCAGCGACAGAAGCTGCGTCAGCTCCTGAATCTGGCTGTTGAGGCGGGCCAGCACGCTGTCCTTGTTGTTCACCTCACGACTGAGCAGAAACTGCGCAAGCACGAAGACCGTGAGCAGAAACATGATCGCGAGAAGCAGCGTGGTCAGCGCATCGACGAAGCCGGGCCAGTAGTCGACATGCCGTTGCTGGCGGCGGTTGCGGGCAAGAGCCATGGGGCTTACTCCGCCTTGTCGCTTGGATGAGAATCAGTACGGTCAGATTTGCGGTCATGGGATGGCGTGCCAATCGCCTTGGAAAGCCGGTCGAGCGTCTGGCGAATGGCCTTTTGCTCATCGGCCTGCTTTTCCACCCAGTCGCGCATGATCTGTTGTTCGCTGCGCATGCTTTTCACCAGCCCCTGAATCCCCTCGGCCAGATTGGCAAGGGCTGCGGATGTGCGCTGGGTAGAGGCGTCGCTCCCTTGCGTCTTCAGCCGGTCGGCCAAAGCATGCAGTTCGCCTGTCTGGCCATTTTCAGCGTTCGGATCGGAGCCAAGATCGGTAACGGAGGAAAGCCAGTTTTCCAGCTCTGTGTAGAAGCGGTTCTGCGCACGACCTGCCTGCAGGTCGAGGAAGCCCAGAATGAGCGAACCCGACAGACCGAACAGCGAGGACGAGAAGGCGGTGCCCATGCCCGACAGCGGCGCCTGCAAACCGGCCTTCAGCGCATCCAGAACATCACCCGTGCTGCCGGAGCTTGGGTCCAGTGTCTGGATGGTGCGCCCGATGGAGCCAACCGTTTCCAGCAGGCCCCAGAACGTGCCAAGCAGGCCGAGAAAAACAAGAAGCCCGATGAGATAGCGCGAGATGTCGCGGCTTTCATCGAGGCGGGTGGCGATGGAATCGAGGATCGATCGCATTGATGAGGTCGTTAGCGCCATGGACTGGCGACGCCCGATCAGCGCACGCATCGGCGCAAGCAGAACTGGCGGTCGGGTGGTGCCGTCGCGGTCGCCATCGCGGAAGGAGTTGACCCAGCGGATTTCCGGCAAAAGGCGCAGAACCTGCCCGAACGCCAGCAATATGCCGACCAGCAGGACGCCGAAAATGAGGCCGTTGAGGCCGGGATTGGTGACGAAGAATGTATGGATCTGCCGCATCAGAACCGCTGCCAGAAAGGCAACGATGATGAGGAAAATCACCATGGATAATATAACAATACGCGGGCTGCTCAGGCGATAGGGGTCATAATCGCGTCCCTCATCCAGACGTGTTCTCGTTTCCCTAAAGTCACTCATGCGTTCCGCTCCATCGTCGGCTGTTTGATGGGGAGCCTACTTCATAATTATGTGAAGCGGAATCGTCTGAGCATGAAAAAATGAGCTGTAAAAAACTTCAGCGCGCCAATGGGCGCGCTGAATGCAGTTTATCGCAAAGAGGGATGATCCGGATCAGATCGGCTTCTTCAGCGTCTTGAGAAGCGCGCCCTGAATGGCTTCGTTGCCAGCAACGATGCTCTTCTTGTCGAACATGTCCTGTCCGCCGTCCTTGTCGGAGACAAAACCGCCAGCTTCACGGATCATCAGCATGCCTGCGCCGATGTCCCATGGGTTGACGCCATCTTCCCAGAAGCCGTCAAGGCGACCGGCGGCGACAAAAGCGAGGTCGAGCGCGGCTGCACCCATGCGGCGCACACCGGCCGTTTCGGCCATGACATTGCGCAGTTCAACCAGATAATGGCCGTGATGACCGCGGCCGAGATGCGGGATGCCGGTGCCAATCACGGTGTCGACCAGCTTGTTGCGGGCTGCGACGCGCAGACGGCGATCATTGAGGAAAGCGCCGCCGCCGCGTTCAGCGGTGTAAAGCTCGTCCATGGCCGGATTGTAGATGACGCCAGCAACGATCTGTCCCTGACGCTCAAGAGCGATGGAGACTGCGAAAACCGGGATGCCGTGCAGGAAATTGGTTGTGCCATCAAGCGGATCGATCAGCCAGCGATGCTGTCCGTCCTTGGCTGCTACCTCGCCGGATTCTTCCATCAGGAAGCCGAAATCCGGGCGGGCGCGGCTCAATTCCGTGTAGATGATCTGTTCCGCTTTGCGGTCGGCCTGGCTGACATAGTCGCCGGGGCCCTTGAGGGATACCTGTAGATTCTGGACTTCGCCGAAGTCGCGGGCAAGGTTACGGCCAGCTTTCATAGCGGCCTGTACCATAACGTTAAGAAGGGCTGAGCGGGCCATTTCTTTATCCTTTTTGGCATGATCCCACGGCCATTGAATAAGGCGTGGATATGAGCGTGGACCATGCAGTTAAACAGATCCTTGAAAATCCGGCCCATGTGCCAAACACATGCAAGCGCACAGACTTTCGAGGAATTGAGCAATCTGAGAAAGAACAGTCGCGGTTCAATCGCGACAGGCTGCGATGCCCGTTTGGGCATCGCAAAAGATCGGCGCTGGATTAAGCGCGGCTGACGTAGGTCAGTTCGTTGGTGTCGACGATCACGCGTTCACCGGAAGCGATGAATGGCGGAACCAGGATACGGATGCCGTTTTCAAGCACGGCAGGCTTGTAGGACGAAGCTGCGGTCTGGCCCTTGACGACCGGATCGGCTTCGGTGATCGCCAGCGTGACCTGATCCGGCAGGCGAATGCCGATCGGCTTTTCTTCGTAAAGCTCGACGGTGACCATCATGCCGTCCTGAAGGAAGGCAGCACGGTCGCCGACGAAATCCTTCTGGAGTTCGAGCTGTTCGTAGGATTCCGTGTCCATGAAAATCAGCGCTTCGCCCTGTTCATAGAGGAACGAGAAGTCCTTCTGCTCAAGGCGCACGCGCTCGACGGTTTCAGCAGCGCGGAAACGCTCGTTGAGCTTGGTGCCGGTGATGAGGTTCTTCAGTTCAACCTGATTGTAGGCGCCGCCCTTGCCGGGCTTGACGGCGTTGGTCTTGACGGCAACCCAGAGCCCGCCGTCATGTTCGATGACGTTGCCGGGACGGATTTCGTTACCATTGATCTTCATGAGCTTGATCCGGAATGAATTGAAACCAATTGCGGTCCGGCGCATGACGACAGAAAGGCAACCGCCCGCTTTGTCACGGGGATTGCGTAAGCGTCTTATACTCGAACCACGATAATCGGCGTCTCCAAGACCACAAAACGGCGCTTTGTGCAAGCCTGAGCACGAAAAGAGAATCTTTTGGAGACGTAGAATCGTCAGAATTGCTAGCGCACGCGCAGATCGTTAGCCGTCTCGATAGCTTGTTTGATCTGGTCGTCGCCCAGTCCGTCCATCAGATCGTTGAGGTCCGGCGAGCGAAAACCAGCGCGCTGCGCAATGATATACCATGCCGCAGCCTTCACAGTATCGCCATCGGTGCCGATCCCGTCGCGATAGAGACGGGCGAGCCAGACCTGCGCCATCACCATGCCGCGTCCGGCGGCAAGCTGCATCCAGCGGAAGCCCTGTTCATAATCCTTGTCGCCGCCACGGCCTTCCACCAGCCAGCGTCCGAGATCGAACTGGGCGGTGTCATAGCCCTTGCGTGCTGCAAGGATCAGATAAAAACGGGCCTTCTTGTCGTCGCGGGCGATCTTTTCGGTGCCATTTGCATAGATCTGGCTCAGCGCATATTGGGCGTCGGCAAGCTTTTCATCAGCCGCTTTTTCAAACCACGGAAAGGCGAGGTCGAGGCCGGCTCGACCTGGATGCTTCACCATCAGCATCTGGCCCCAGTTGAACTGGGCCATGGCGTTGCCGCCTTCAGCCGCCTTTTCCATCAGGGCTTCGGCCTTGGCCTGATCTTTCTTGACGTAGGTGCCCTGAAGCAACAGGGCCGCATAACGAAACTGCGCTTCGGTAATGCCGTTATCTGCGGCCTTGCCATACCATTCGGCTGCAAGTTTCTGATCGGCGGGAATGCCCATGCCGCGTGCATAGAGTTCAGCGATCAGCGCCTGCGATGCCGGATCGCCCTTTTCCGCTTGCGGTTTTGCGAGATTGAATGCGGTCAGATAAAGCCCGCGCTGAAAAGCGCCGAAGGCCTCGTCGGCGGGCCTGTCGCCGAACCGGCTCAGATCGATGGACGGCATTGGAGCGGTCGTCGCAGGCTGCGGCAACATAACGGGCTGCTTGGCTGGCTTGTCGCTCTTCTTGTCCTTGTGGGTGCCCTTGGCGCTGTCGCTCTGGCTCTTTGCAGGCTCGCCTGCGGCGGCTGCCGGTAAGGCAGGCAGCGCGAATGTCAAAGCGGCAGCGAGAAGAAGTTTGCTCTTCATGGGCATCAACAAGACCTTGGGAACCGAATCTGAAGGATTAGTTTTCAAAACGCGGCGCGTGTTCGTCGAGAAGCCGGTTGGCTTCCGCGACAGCTTTCGCCGGATCTTCCGCCTCGAATACGGCACGACCGAGCGCCACGAAATCCGCGCCGGTCTCGGCTGCGGGAATGACGCTTTCCAGCGTGTTTCCAGCCTGCGCGATGGATGGAATTTCGACCATCTGCGCCCACCATTCGGCCAGCGCAAGATTGCGCGGATGCGCATCCGGCTTGTTGTCCGCACCGACCTTGCCGAAGAAAATGTAATCAGGCTGCAATTCGCCGATTTCCATCGCGCCATGGCGGTCACGCAGATTGCCGGTGCCGACGATCATCTTCGGGGTGTGCTTTTCAATGGCGTCGGCGAGTTCAGCCGCCTTGCCTTCGATATGCACGCCATCGGCGCCGACACGGCCAGCAATGCGCGTGTCGTTCAAGATGAGGGCTGCTGCACCCTTTTCCTGAATGATCGGCACAGCCTTTGCAGCGGCGGCCTGAAAGGTTGCTTCATCCAGATCGCCGGTATCGAGAATCACGCTAGCGACATCACCACCGGAAAGCGCTTCCGTCAAAAGCCTGGCCAAAACCGCGCTATCGGCAATCGGCGGGGCGACCAGCACGATGCGGCAGCGTTCGGGTTCGGTTTTGGGGGCGGACTTGTTCATGGGGCGAAGCCTAACGAGAAAAACATGATGGAATTCGGGCAAGAGTGAAGTTCTGTTTATCCGAAACGGAAGCCGCGCTCTATCTAATTGTTTTGACGCAAATATGCGTCGGGCTAATTGTTCCGGCGCATTTATGCGATCCGACGGACAGACGGCAAGTCTTGTATTGCTTGCGGGCTGTTCGAGCCTCCGGTTCATCGCCCGGTATGGCATTATGTTATCCACTGGAACGAAAGTTGATCGGAACCAACCCCGTTCTGCCGGGATTATTGCGTATATAGGTCCCATCAAACGTCGGGCAATGAACGTCCCGATGAAGCATGTGGCTTCTATCCGATCTCCCATTCGGAGAGCTGCAACTGAGAGATTGGAGAGTGTCGCGGTCCCAAGCGCCGGTGCTTTCCAGCAGAGACAGACAGGCTGGTAAATGACGATTGCGACCGCAAGAGAAGCGATGCCCGCGCCGACCATGAAAGTGCGCGACACGCGCATTGACGTGTTCCGTGCGCTTGCGCTGTTGACCATTTTCATCAACCACGTGCCGGGCACCATCTACGAGCACTTAACCCACAAGAACCTCGGCTTCTCCGATTCGGCAGAAGCCTTCGTGCTGATTTCCGGCATGGCTGTGGCATTGGCTTATGGCAGCAAGTTCGGCCCGGGCAACCGCCTTCTTCTGACATTGAAGATGTGGCGTCGCGCAGGCGTGCTTTATACCACCCATATCATGACGACCATGGCGACAATCGCCATCTTCGCTTCCGCCGCGATCTTCCTGAAGCGTTCTGAACTGCTCAAGGAAATCAATATCGAGCCGCTGCTCAAGCAGCCGGTGGAAGCCCTGTTCGGTCTCGTCACGCTTGGTCATCAGCTGGGCTACAACAACATCCTGTCGATGTATGCCGTCATGCTGGTTCTGACGCCGCTCCTGCTTTTGCTGGCGCGCATCAGCCTGCCGCTGATGCTGGGCGTTTCGGGTGTGGTCTGGTTCCTGTCCGGTCTTTATCAGGTTGCACCGATCAATTATCCGACCGAGGGCGTGTGGTTCCTGAACCCGCTTTCCTGGCAGTTCCTGTTTGCCATCGGTATTGCAGGTGTGATGCATGTGCGCCGTGGCGGCCAGCTACCGACGCATCCGGCCCTGATCGGCCTTGCCGTCGGCTATCTGGTGCTGGCGCTGGCCTGGGTCCGCATTCCGCTCTGGGGCATTGACGCCTCGATGGGCATGCCGATGATCATCACCGGCTTCGACAAGACCTTTCTGTCGGGTCCGCGTCTCCTGCACATTCTGGCGATGGCCTATCTCATTGCCGTGGTGCCGACGCTGAACAATATTGCTCGCACCGCGCCGGACAACCCGCTGGCCATTCTCGGCAAGCATTCGTTGCCGGTGTTCATCGCAGGCACGCTGCTTGCCATGGTGGCGCAGGTTATGAAGCTCGTGAACCCCGGCGGTCTGCCTTACGATACGCTTTTGATTGCAACCGGTATCGTGATGCAGTTTGCGCTGGCCTATTATCTGGAGTGGCTGCCCACCATCGGCTGGGGCAAGCAGGGCGCAGTCAAGCCTGCCATCCCTGCCGCCGAGCCGGTCAAGGTTCAAGCCGCACCGAAGCCTCAGCCTGCAATGCAGCGCTATTGATAAGAAGCCGCCTTCGGGCGGCTTTTTCTTTCTGTACGGCCTCGGCGTTCTGGTATTTTCCACAGGGCAGGTTCGAAATTAACCATTCATTAATCTTAAGAGGGTTTAATCATTTACATCCAGTTCGGCTGGATTCTTACCGAGTGGTTTAGCCACTCTGTTTGACGCCTCCCTGTTAAACTCCTGAGAGCCGCCATCGCGGCTCTTTTTTTGTGCCTGCAAGGCTTTGACCGTTTGCTTTTGCGCATTATCCCGCGCAAAACCGCTTCGCACTTTTGCTGGAAATGCGTCTGTCACTGGCGTTTTGAACGCATGAGGGGAACCGGAAACCGGTTCGACCCGTTCTGCTTGCAGGGGCAGTTAACCACCCCTTGAAAATGTTAACCGAACGTTAAACATAATCTTGCGCGACCGTGCATGAAGGTGCAGTTTATCGTGGACTTGTTTGATGTGACTGTTCCGTCCGGACGTCCCGCGTGGTCGAACGGCGGTTCAGTATTTTTCAGTCGCGTTCATCCTCCAGTGGATGCGATCAACGGAATGGGCCGCCGATGCAGGCGGTCATGCAGGGTGACAGAGCAGTGATTAGCGAACAGAGACAGGTGCCGAGCAATATGATCAGCCTCGCAGAGCGCATGGTCTTCTCGGATTCGTTCAAGCCGATCTACAGCCAGGGCATGGATATGGTCGAGGAAGCGGCGAGCTATCTCGACGGCGAAGGCCGTGAAGAAGCGCGCAATCTGTCACGGATTGCTGCGACGCTTTATGCCGCCGAATCGATGCGCCTTACCACCCGTCTGATGCAGATCGCTTCCTGGCTTCTGCTGCAGCGCGCTGCCCGCAACGGCGAGATGAACCGCCAGCAGGTGTCTGCTGAAAAGGCCAAGGTGCGCCTCGACACGCCATCGGCTGGCGAAGGCGTTCCAGGCTGGAGCGAGCTGCCTGCGGCCTTTGCCGAATTGGTGGAGCGCTCAATGCGTCTGCAGGCGCGTGTGCGCCGCATGGACCGCGAAGTCTATGGCGATGTGGTTTCCCTGCAGGCCAATCCGCACGGCAACCCGGTTTCCGAGCAAATTGTGTTGCTGAAGACGGCTTTCGGCGCCTCTTAATATCTCTTCATGTGCGCCTATGGACGCGCATGTTTCTCTTTTGTTCACTTTTCTGCTGTCAAGTGAATCCGTCTGAGGATAGGGTTCGCTTATGAAAGAAACGATTCGCATTATTGGCATCGATCCGGGCCTGCGCCGCACGGGGTGGGGCATTGTCGAATCGCTGGGCAATTCACTGCACTTCATCGGCTCGGGCACGGTGACGTCGAACGCCGAGATGGATCTCGCTTCACGTCTTTGCCAGCTGCATGAGGGGCTTTCCAAAGTTCTGCATGAATTCATGCCGCATGAGGCGGCGGTCGAGCATACCTTCGTCAACAAGGATGCGACGGCAACACTCAAGCTCGGCCAGGCGCGCGGCATTGCCTTGCTGGCTCCTGCACAGGCGGGGCTGCCTGTTGCGGAATATGCGCCGAATGCTGTCAAGAAAGCGGTGATCGGTGTCGGTCACGGTGAAAAGCAACAGATACACATGATGGTCAAAGTGCTGATGCCGCGTGCGTCGTTCGATACGAGCGATGCCGCCGATGCGTTGGCTATTGCCATTTGCCATGCCCATCATCGTCAGAGCATTGTAAGCGCCCGCCGTATGCAGGCGTTGTTAGCGGGGTAGGACCAGAATGATCGGCAAGCTTAAGGGCGTGATCGATGAAATTGCCGATGATCATGCCGTCATCGACGTGCATGGCGTTGGCTATGTGGCGTTCTGTTCGCCGCGCACGCTGGGCAATCTCGGCGGCGCGGGCGAGGCGGCCATTCTGTTCATCGAAACCTATGTCCGCGAGGACATGATCCGTCTTTACGGTTTTGCCAATCAGCTTGAGCGCGAATGGTTCCGCCTGTTGCAAAATGTGCAGGGCGTCGGCGCCAAGGTGGCTCTGGCTGTACTCGGCACATTGTCTCCATCGGAACTGGCCAATGCGATTGCGCTGCGAGACATCGCCATGGTGTCGCGTGCGCCGGGCGTCGGCAAGAAAGTGGCGGAGCGCATCGTTACCGAATTGAAGAACAAGGCTCCGGCCTTTGCCGGTGAGGCGAGCGGCACCATCGGGCTCAAGCAGGAGCTTGGAGCCGGTGCGGCCCCGGCTCCCGTCGCGGATGCCGTGTCGGCGCTTTCCAATCTCGGTTACTCGCGCGATCAGGCGGCGAATGCCGTTGCGGCTGCGCTGAAAGAGGCGGGCGAGGATGCCGATTCGGCCAAGCTGATCCGGCTGGGTTTGAAGGAATTGTCGCGGTGATTACCTTGTCTCAGCGGTGTGTTCATGCAAGGAGGAAAGCATGAGCGACCGCAACCCTCTCATCGATGCCGACAGACGCGTAGACGAAGACAATACGCTGCGCCCGCAGATGCTCGACGATTTCGTGGGGCAGGCGGCGGCGCGCGCCAATCTCAAGGTCTTCATTGAAGCAGCCAAGGTGCGTGGCGAGGCGCTGGATCATGTGCTGTTCGTCGGCCCTCCCGGTCTCGGCAAGACGACGCTGGCGCAGATCATGGCCAAGGAACTGGGCGTCAACTTCCGCTCTACCTCCGGTCCGGTTATCGCCAAGGCTGGCGATCTGGCGGCATTGCTCACCAATCTCGAAGAGCGCGACGTGCTCTTCATTGATGAAATTCATCGCCTCAGCCCGGCAGTGGAAGAAATTCTCTATCCGGCGATGGAAGATTTCCAGCTCGATCTGATCATTGGTGAAGGCCCGGCGGCGCGTTCGGTGAAGATCGATCTTGCAAAATTCACGCTGGTTGCGGCGACGACGCGCCTTGGTCTCCTGACCACGCCATTGCGTGACCGCTTCGGCATTCCTGTGCGGCTCAATTTCTATACGGTCGAGGAACTGGAATATATCGTGCGCCGTGGCGCGCGCATCATGCAGATGGGCATTTCGCCGGAGGGTGCGCTGGAAGTCGCGCGGCGTTCGCGGGGCACGCCACGTATCGCCGGACGCCTGTTGCGCCGCGTGCGCGATTTCGCGCTGGTCGCCGGTAGCGACGTCATCGACCGCAAGATTGCTGATGAGGCGTTGTCACGGCTTGAAGTGGACAATCGCGGCCTCGACCAGCTCGACCGGCGTTACCTCAATATTATCGCGCGCAATTTCGGTGGTGGTCCGGTCGGGATCGAAACCATAGCGGCGGGGCTTTCCGAGCCGCGTGATGCGATTGAAGACATTATCGAACCCTATCTCATCCAACAGGGCTTTCTGCAGCGCACGCCGCGCGGTCGCGTTCTGACGGCGATTGCATGGCAGCATCTGGGATTGCCTGCGCCAGCGGAAATCATCCAGCAGGCGCAATTCGGCCTCTTCATGGAAGACAATGACTAAGAGTATCGGGACTGATCGAAACGAGCATGCAGCGCTTGAAGCCGTATCCGGTGCGCTGAAAGACGGGGCGCATCACCTTTATGCGCGCATCTATTATGCCGACACGGATTTTTCCGGCTTTGTCTATCACGGGCGCTATCTGGAATTTTACGAGCGCGGACGCACCGATTTCCTGCGCTTGCAGGATGTGCATCATATCGAGCTTGCCGAAGGTTCGCTTGGCGAAGAAATGGTCTGGGTCGTACGGCGCATGGAGATTGATTACAAATCCCCGGCCCGCATGGACGATCTTATCCTGATTGAAACGCGCGTCAGCGAAATTCGCGGCGCACGGGTCATCATGGCGCAGAAGATCACTTGCGACGGCCGCTTGCTTTCAGAAGCGAAAGTGGAAGCGGTGATGATCACCAAGGAAGGCCACCCACGCCGGATACCGGATGAGTGGCGCGAGGCTTTCACAAAGGAAAGCTGATTTGCTCGCTCCCAAGAATTGAGGGCGTGCCTTTCGCGTTTATTTTTAAGCGCAGGCTCATTAGATGGCCGATTTTGACATCTTGGGCCGATATAGATGCAAATGCTAACGCATCTTTAACCATAATCTTCGATTAATCATCCTGACGGAATCGGTTGAAGGGCTGGCTGCAAGCGCAGCGCCTTCCTTTCACCAAAATTAACCGTAACAAGCGCCGTAGGGATTTAAAGTTGCAAATCCGGCATGTGCGCTTTGGGGCGGTTGTGATGCGAGTGTGTGTATGTCCTGCCTGGATATGCAAACAGCGCGCGAAGC
Source organism: Ochrobactrum sp. RH2CCR150 (assembly GCA_014138095.1). GTDB lineage: Bacteria > Pseudomonadota > Alphaproteobacteria > Rhizobiales > Rhizobiaceae > Brucella > Brucella gambitense. The sequence continues at coordinate 60,835 of JACGXE010000008.1, read as the reverse complement.
AGTTTCGGGAAAAGTGCCAAGCGTTTTTCCTGGCCGAACTGCATCGAACAAGACGTAAAGCTGCGCAGATTTGGGTCACCCGTAATTAGGGACGATCCGTGACGATTTGCGATACCGCCCGGTCCCGTGCCGGGCGTTTGGATTCAAAAACAGGATATTTCCAGCAGAAGTACGAAACGGCTCTGCGGATGGAAATGCCTAAAGACAGAGAAGGTTGGGGTCTGCGGTCCGGGTGTCGGACCGGCAAGAGCCTCGAAACGGTGGATCGATGGAAAATGTTGCGTTAGCGGCCCCCGCCGCCGATGTTACCCTCTGGGGCCTGTTCATGCAGGCAAACTGGGTGGTCAAGCTGGTCATGCTGGGTTTGCTTGGCGCTTCGGTCTGGACCTGGGCTATCGTCGTGGACAAGGTGATCGCCTATAGCCGCGCGCGCCGCGCCATCGACCGCTTCGAACAGGCTTTCTGGTCGGGCCAGTCTCTGGAAGAACTCTATCGCAATCTCGGCGAGCGCCGCACCACCGGCATGGCGTCAATCTTCATGGCCGCCATGCGCGAATGGAAAAAATCCTTCGAGAAGGGTGCACGCTCCCCCATCGGTCTTCAGATGCGTATCGACAAGGCGATGGATGTCGCGCTGGCGCGTGAAGGCGAAAAGATGGAATCGCGCCTCGGCTTCCTTGCCACCATCGGTTCAGCTGCACCGTTTATCGGTCTGTTCGGTACGGTTGTCGGTATCATGACCTCGTTCCAGGCCATCGCTGCGTCCAAGAATACCAGCCTCGCGGTTGTGGCGCCGGGTATCGCCGAAGCCCTTCTGGCGACGGCCATCGGTCTTCTGGCCGCTATTCCGGCCGTTATTGCCTACAACAAACTCTCGTCCGATGCGGGCAAGATTGGTGGACGGCTCGAGGGCTTTGCGGACGAGTTTTCCGCCATACTGTCGCGCCAAATTGATGAGAAGCTGACGCCGCGCAGTTGAGCGCCTTCCAGCGAATACGGCAAATCGAGCTTTCGGGAATCTTGCAATGGGCATGTCGGTAGGAAATGGAATGCAGTCGGGCGGACGCCGCAGGCGTGGTCGCAAGAAGGCATTGATGAGTGAAATCAACGTTACGCCGTTCGTCGACGTGATGCTGGTGCTGCTCATCATCTTCATGGTCTCTGCGCCGCTGCTGACGGTCGGCGTGCCGATTGACCTGCCGGATACGCAGGCCAAGGCGATGAACGCCGATACACAGCCGATCACGGTTTCGGTCAGCAATGAAGGCAAGATCTATCTGCAAGAAACCGAAATTCCGATCGAAGAGGTCGTGCCGAAGCTTCAGGCTATTTCCAAGACGGGCTATGAGGAGCGCATTTTCGTGCGCGGTGACAAGGCTGCCGATTACGGCACCGTCATGAAGGTCATGGCCCGCATTTCCGCCGCCGGTTTCAAGAATATCGGCCTTGTGACCCTCCAGGAGCAGGATAGCTGACGCCATCATGAAGGCTGGCCTGACATCTTCTGTAGCGCTCCATACCATCGTCATTGCGCTGGGGCTCTTTTCCTTTTCCTCGCCGAAGGCTTTCGACGTGCAGGATTCGGAATCGTTCCCAGTCGACATCGTGCCGATTGAATCCATCACGCAAATTCAGCAAGGCGAAAAGACGGCTCCGATGAAGGAGAAGTCTGCGCCGATTCCGACCACCAAGCCGCAAACCGTTCCCAATGCCCAGAATGTCGGCGATCAGGAGGTCGATACCACGACCCCGCCGAAACCCGACACGAAGGCAAAACCAATCGAGGCGGCGGAAGAGCCCAAGGCACAGCCGGAGCCGGTGAAAAAACCGGAACCGAAGCCTGACCCGAAGCCAGAACCGAAGCCGGAAGAAAAGCCGACGCCGGTTCCCGCGACCGAAATGCAGGCCAAGCCTGAGCCGAAGCAGGAAGTGAAGCCTGATCCGGTGGCGGAAGCCATCGAAAAGCAGGCCGAAACGCCGGATGCGAACACGCCGAAGCTGCCGGACAATGTTCCCGCTCCGCAGACCAAGCCGAAGCCGCCGCAGGCGCAGACCGCCAAGACGCCGGACCGCAAGCCGACGGAAGAAAAGAAGCCTACGCAGTCCGCATCGCAGACATCGCAGTCGAAAAACGATGCGATTGCCGATGAAGTGTCAGCGCTGCTCAACAAGCAGAAGGCTTCCGGTGGCGGCGCAAAGCGTTCGACCGATCAGGCATCGCTCGGCGGCAAGAAGAATACCGGCGGCTCCAAGCTGAGTCAGAGTGAAATGGATGCGCTGCGCGGTGCGATTTCCAAGTGCTGGAACGTGCCTGCCGGTGTGGCCGATGCGCCGGGACTTGTTGTGACCGTGAAGATGAAACTGAACCAGGACGGCTCGATTCAGGGTGTTCCGGAAGTAACATCGGGCGGCGGCGGCGATGGTGTTGGTCGTGCAGCGGCTGAAAGCGCCAAGCGCGCGGTCGCACGTTGCGCCCCGTACAATCTGCCAGTCGACAAATATGATTCATGGTCGGAAGTGATCGTCAACTTCGACCCGAGCGAAATGTTCTGATCGGGGTTTCCCGGTCACCAGACTAAATGAAGCCCATTATGGGCAAAGGACAAAAGAGGTCCCTGAAGATATGAAAACCGGCATCATGACAACTAAGATCCGGACAGTCCTCTCGGCTTTCGCCTGCATGATTGCCGCAAGTCTTGTCTGCACCATGCCTGCACGCGCTGTGGTGGAAATCAACATCAACAAGGGCGTGGTCGAGCCTCTGCCGATCGCCATCACGGATTTCCTGTCCGCAGACCAGCTTGGGCCCAACATCACGTCGGTCATCGCTGCCGATCTTGAGCGGTCTGGTCTGTTTGCGCCCATCGACAAGGGCGCCTTCATTGAAAAAATCTCCAACCCCGATGCCGCACCGCGTTTCGAGGACTGGAAGGTCATCAATGCACAGGCTCTGGTCACCGGTCGCATTACCAAACAGCCGGACGGCAGACTGAAGGCGGAATTCCGCCTTTGGGATACGTTTGGTGGTCAGCAGATGATCGGCCAGCAGTTCTTCACCTCGCCGGATAACTGGCGTCGTGTCGCCCATATCATCGCAGACGCCATCTATGAGCGCCTGACCGGTGAAAAGGGTTACTTCGATACGCGCATCGTTTTCGTCGATGAATCCGGCCCGGCCCAGAAGCGCATCAAGCGCCTCGCCATCATGGATCAGGACGGCGCGAATATTCGTTATCTCTCCGATGGTCGCGATATTGCTCTGACCCCACGTTTCTCGCCGAACCGCCAGGAAGTGACTTACATGTCGTTTGCTGGCGGCCAGCCAAAGGTTTACCTGCTGCAGCTCGAAACGGGCCAGCGTGAACTGGTCGGCAACTTCCCCGGCATGTCCATCGCTCCACGCTTCTCCCCGGACGGCCAGAAGGTTGTCATGAGCCTGCTTCAGGACGACGGCAGCGCCAATGTCTATGCGATGGATCTGCGTTCGCGCACCACGACCCGCCTGACCAACAGCCAGGCTATCGACACCAGTGCATCCTATTCGCCGGACGGTTCGCAGATTGTGTTCTCGTCTGACCGCGGCGGTCGCCCGCAGCTCTATATCGCTGGTGCCGACGGTTCCAATCCTCGCCGCCTGTCGATGGGCGATGGCAGCTACTCGACGCCGGTCTGGTCTCCGCGTGGCGATCTCATCGCCTTCACCAAGCAGTCGCAGGGCCAGTTCTCGATTGGCGTGATGAAGACCGACGGTTCGGGCGAACGCCTTCTGACGTCGGGCTTCCACAATGAAGGCCCGACCTGGGCTCCGAACGGTCGCGTGCTGATGTTCTTCCGCAAGGCGGCAGGCGCGGGCGGTCCGAAGCTGTTCACCATCGACCTGACGGGTCGCAACGAACGCCAGATCCAGACGCCGAATTTCGCATCCGATCCGGCCTGGTCGCCGCTGCTTGAGTAGTACCAGCTTTAAAAGAATCACCGATTAGATTAAGGCGCGGGATTTTGGTCCCGCGCCTTTTTCATGCCCGCTGGAGGCAGTTTACCGCGCGTTATGCGATGTTTTTGGCCTGTCTTTGCGGCGTTTGCCACAATCGACCTCTATAGCCGTGTTTCTGCCGTATTTTGCCATCAAGGCCTAAAAACAGAATGGCAGCCGGAAAACGCCGGTTGCATTTGGTCTCAAGACAATATTAACCATACTTCTTGAGCCTGCATTAACCTCGATATGATTATTGGTTGGTTACGCAGGAACATCAAATCTTAAGGAGCCTCGGCCCATGCGCCGCATCCAGTCGATTGCACGTAGCCCGATCGCTATTGCCCTTTTCATGTCGCTCGCCGTCGCCGGTTGCGCATCCAAGAAGAATCTCCCGAACAATGCCGGTGATCTCGGCCTCGGCGGTGCAGGCGCGGCAACGCCCGGCTCGGCGCAGGACTTCACGGTCAATGTCGGCGACCGCATCTTCTTCGATCTCGACTCGTCGCTGATCCGCGGAGACGCACAGCAGACGCTTTCGAAGCAGGCCCAGTGGCTGCAGCGTTACCCGCAGTATTCGATCACCGTCGAAGGTCATGCTGACGAACGCGGTACGCGGGAATACAACCTCGCTCTTGGCCAGCGTCGCGCTGCCGCCACCCGCGACTTCCTTGCTTCGCGTGGCGTGCCGACCAACCGTATGCGCACCATCTCGTATGGTAACGAACGTCCGGTTGCAGTTTGCGATGCCGACTCGTGCTGGTCGCAGAACCGCCGTGCAGTCACCGTTCTCAACGGCGCAGGCAGCTAATAGCTGGCTATTGTATTTGCAAACGCACAACAGCGTTGCAGGAAAAGCGGCCTTCGGGCCGCTTTTTTCGTTTTCATGTCTGTTGATCAGGCATTTCGACAAACTTTGGCCGAAGTCGCCCCTGTCATAGTGGGAACGATTAAGGGAAAGCATCTTTGCTTTTCACGGATTTGCTCTAAAAGCGGAACTGGCCGTGCGGTATGGCATGTTCAGCAAGCATTCAGGCGCGGCACTCGATCATCCTGTTCATTGTAAACTCGCAGGGGCAATAGGGAATGAGGACAACAATGAGGAAAGTGACACTGGCAATTGCCATGCTGCCGCTTTTGGCGAGTGCTCCGGTTTTGGCGCAGACTGGCGATCCGGGTGCAAACCAGTATTCGCAACAGGTGTGCAATCTCGCACATCAGAACGCGCAGTCTTACAGCAAGATTTTGCAGCTCCGCGACAAGATGGTGAAAATCCATCGCGATAACGAAGCTCGTTTTCAGGCTCTCGAAAAGGGTAAGGGCGGCGGACAGAATCGCGTCAGCGTCGGCTCGACCGCAATTCTTGATGACGCCATGCGTGGTGGCGGCGCTTCAGCGCAGAATGGCGGCTACCAGAGCGCCGGCATGATGCAGGAGCTGGTGCGCAACCTCACCGGCAAGATCGAGGATGTGGACGCCCAGATCGCATTTACCGACAATCAGCTGCAAAAATCGCAGGAAGACAACGAATTCCGCTTCGAGGAACTCGAAAAGAAGAATGGTGTCGCATCACCGGCTGCAAACAAGGCTGGCCAGCCTGCCGCTGCTCCGGCTCCGGGTGCTGATCTTTGCGCACAGGGTGCAGGCGATGCTGCCAGCATGGCCGATACGCTTGGCATGCGTGCCGAGGCCATGAACTTCCAGATCCTCGAAATGCAGGATCAGATGCAGAAAATGCAGGAAGAGTATGAGCAGCGCTTCCAGTTCCTGGAAACCGGCAAGCGTGCCGACACGAGCGACCGCAACGGTGGTGGTGCAGGCGATGGCAGTGCTCTCGCCAGCGCCGGTTCACCGGACACCATGGGCCAGAACACCTATGATGGTGGCGCTACTGGTAATCCCGATGCCGGGGTTTCCGCAGATATCGGTCAGGACGGTTCCATCTCGGACCGGACGCCGGCACAGGAAGCACCGCAGAGTGCACAATCGGGCGCAGTTGGCGCCGATTCTCTTGCCACTGGTTCTGGCGTCTTGACGCAGGGTGGGCCCCAGCGCGGCGAGCCGCCGCAGACACTGGGCTCCATCCGGTTTGATTCCAGTGGCAATGTAATCGGCGAATCGCTCAATACCGCACCGCGCCCGGTCGAACAGGGCGGTCAGCCCGGCGGTCAAGGTTCCGCTGGACAGGGCCCCTCTGGACAGGGCAACTCGCAGAACGGCACGGCTGTTGCCTCGCTGCCAATGGGCGATAATCCGAACACGCTTTATCAGGCGTCGTATCAGTATCTGATGTCGGGTGATTACAAGGCGGCTGAATCGGGTTTCCGCCAGCATGTGAAGCGCTATCCGGCTGATCCGCAGACCGCGGAAGCCCGCTTCTGGCTGGGCGAATCGCTTTACGGTCAGGGTCGCTATCCGGAAGCTGCAACCGTGTTCATCGACACGCAGCGCGACTATCCCGATTCCCGCCGTGCGCCGGAAAACATGTTCAAGCTCGGCATGACGCTTGAGAAGATGGACAATCACGACGTTGCCTGCGCGACCTTCGAGCAGATCCCGCAACGTTATCCCAAAGCGGCTCCCGCCATTCTGAAGCGTGTTGCCGAAGAACGCACACGAGTAAAGTGCTGATTGCGGAGTTATTTCGTGGGGCTTTCCCCGACTGATATTTTTAAACCTTTTCAACTGGATCAAGCAAAGGCCGTTATTGCGGCCGTTTCCGGCGGCAGCGATTCGCTGGCAATGCTCTTCCTGCTCAAGGATCATTTGGCGACACTCGATCCTCGTCCTGCACTTCTCGCAGTGACCATCGATCATCGCTTGCGTGCCGAATCAGCCGACGAGGCTGAAAATGTCGGCGCGCTGTGCCGTGAGCACGGTATCGCGCACCGCATTCTGGCGTGGGACGATCCCAAGCCGTCGCAGGGGCTGGCCGCAGCGGCGCGCAGCGCGCGCTACCGGCTTCTGGTTCAGGCTGCGCATGAAGCGGATGCGGCTGTGATCGTGACGGGCCATACGCAGGATGACCAGATCGAGACTTTCCTGATGCGCAAGGAGCGCAGCCACCACGCCGAGGCGAGGGGGCTTGCCGCCATGGCGCCGCAATCATGGCTGGAAGGCTCAGTGCAACTGATCCGCCCGCTGCTTTCGGTTTCACGGCAGGCCTTGCGGGATGAACTGACGGCGAAAGGTCTTCGCTGGGTTGATGATCCGAGCAACGCCAATACAGACTATGAACGTCCCCGTGTCCGGCAAGGCGCTGCCGCCGATGCCGATCCGCAGATCGTTCTGGCGCAGGTGGCTCTGGCGAGTGCGGCACGCAAGCGTGACAATGCTGCTCTTGTTGCGGCCTTGGCCGATCCCGTAAGTCTGCAAGTGGATGATTGCGACCGGATGGAAATCGATCCGGCCATTTACGCCGCTTTGCCGGAAACGGTCCGGCGACTCTTTTCCGGCCTCGTGGCTTCGCTGGCAGGCGGACGTCGATTCCTGCCCGGCGATGCCGAGCGCTTGCGCATCGAACGCATTCTGTCGGGTGATGCGGAGCAGGAAAGCCAGAAACACGAAAGCCGAAAACACGAAAGATTGACTATTTTTGGCGCGCTGATCGAGCGTGGAGCCAAGGGTCTGCCACATCGTTTCCGGCGGGAGCGGCGCAATTTGCCGTCGATGCCGTTGCCTGCTGGAGGCAGTTGTATCTGGGATGGACGCTTCCGCTTTTTCAATTCAGGTGAGCGCGATTTTGAAATCGCCGCGCCGGGAAGACAGGCATTGATCGATTTTCTGGCTGATTCTCCCACGTCTTTTCCAGAAAATGCTTCTGAAACCAATGCGCGCTGGCGCGAAACACTTCTGGTATTGCCCGCAATCTATGCGGATGGAAAAATTGTCTCTTTGCCATTCCTTCCCGGAGAGAATCTCCCGGCGCATATCCGCATGGAGCGGCATTTTGCGCTGTTTGACCATGTTCTGCCGGGATATGATTTCGCTCTTGCCGAGGCGATCGAGAAGCGAATTGGTCGCCAATCTTCACCAAACTCCTAATTTTTATAAACCAGAGTGGGAAGAATCTCCCATGCGGCGTGATACGCGCCTTGGCAACGCCTTCCTTCGATCCTATGTTAGATCGAAACATCGTTCCGCGATTGCGGAATGGCCGTGGTATCGATTGGACCCGATATGAATCCGAACTATCGCAACTTCGCCCTCTGGGCGATCATTGCTCTTCTTTTGATCGCGCTGTTCAACCTGTTCCAGAGCCCTGGTCAGCGCACGAATTCTCGTGAAGTTTCCTATTCGCAATTTATTGACGACGTATCCAATGGTCGCGTGAAATCGGTCACGATTACCGGCGAGCGCATCACCGGCACCTTTGCCGACAATGGCTCGACGTTCCAGACCTATTCACCTGGCGATACAGGACTGGTTTCCCGTCTTGAAGAGAAGGGTGTCGCAATTACTGCCCGTCCTGAAAGCGACGGCTCCAGTTCGTTGATCGGCATTCTTCTGTCGTGGCTGCCGATGATCCTGATCCTTGGCGTGTGGATTTTCTTCATGCGCCAGATGCAGGGCGGCTCGCGCGGTGCGATGGGCTTTGGCAAGTCGAAAGCGAAGCTTTTGACCGAAGCGCATGGCCGCGTCACTTTCCAGGACGTTGCAGGCGTTGACGAAGCCAAGCAGGATCTCGAAGAAATCGTCGAATTCCTGCGCGATCCGCAGAAGTTCCAGCGTCTCGGCGGCAAAATTCCGCGCGGTGTGCTGCTCGTTGGCCCTCCCGGTACCGGTAAGACCCTTTTGGCGCGCTCGGTTGCGGGTGAAGCCAATGTGCCGTTCTTCACCATTTCCGGTTCGGACTTCGTTGAAATGTTTGTCGGTGTCGGCGCAAGCCGTGTCCGCGACATGTTCGAGCAGGCGAAGAAGAACGCACCTTGCATCATCTTCATCGACGAAATCGACGCTGTCGGTCGTCATCGTGGCGCCGGTCTTGGCGGTGGCAATGACGAACGCGAACAGACCCTCAACCAGCTTCTTGTCGAGATGGATGGTTTCGAAGCCAACGAATCGATCATTCTGATCGCCGCGACCAATCGTCCGGACGTTCTTGATCCGGCACTTCTGCGTCCGGGTCGTTTCGACCGTCAGGTCGTTGTGCCGAACCCGGATATCGTCGGTCGCGAACAGATCCTGAAAGTGCATGTGCGCAACGTGCCGCTCGCACCGAATGTCGATCTCAAGGTTGTCGCACGCGGCACGCCGGGCTTCTCTGGTGCCGATCTCGCCAACCTCGTCAACGAAGCCGCTCTCATGGCAGCGCGCCGTAACAAGCGCCTTGTGACCATGCAGGAATTCGAGGACGCCAAGGACAAGATCATGATGGGTGCGGAACGCCGCTCCGCCATGACGCCGGAAGAAAAGGCCAATACGGCCTATCACGAGGCAGGTCACGCCATTGTTGCGCTCAATGTGCCTGCATCCGATCCGGTCCATAAGGCGACGATCATTCCGCGTGGTCGTGCGCTTGGCATGGTGATGCAGCTTCCGGAAGGCGATCGTTATTCGGCCACCTATACCTGGATGGTGTCGCGTCTTGCCATCATGATGGGCGGTCGTGTGGCTGAAGAGCTGAAATTCGGCAAGGAAAACATCACTTCCGGTGCATCTTCGGACATCCAGCAGGCAACCAAGCTTGCCCGGTCCATGGTCACCCAGTGGGGTTATTCCGACAAGCTCGGTCGTGTGGCTTACGGTGACAATCAGGAAGAAGTCTTCCTCGGTCATTCGGTGTCGCGCACGCAGAATATTTCGGAAGAAACCGCGCAGATCATTGATGCCGAAGTGCGTCGCCTGATCGACGAGGCCTATGCCGAAGCGACCCGCATCCTGACCAAGAAGAAGAAGGACTGGATTGCGCTCGCTGAAGGTCTTCTGGAATATGAAACGCTGAGCGGCGAAGAAATCAAGGCGCTGATCGCAGGCAACAAGCCGTCGCGCGATCAGGGCAATGATACGCCGTCGCGTGGTTCGGGTGTTCCGAAGGCCGGTAGCCCGCGCAAGCGCAAGAGCAGCGGCGAACCAGGCAGCGAGCCTGGTATGGAACCGCAGCCGCAATAAGCTGCTTGTTTTAAAGAGACGACGAAAGCCGGGTTTCGCCCGGCTTTCTTTTTGACTATGTCGCGGTTGGGCTTCAAACAGCCGCAAAGGCTCGGTTAACGATTTCGGTGCATGATCTGTTGAAGGTTACAACTTTAGAAGCCGGGATCGCTTCAGACCCTGCCAAAGACGAAATTGCATAGAACAGGCATTTTAGGATATTAACACTCGAAATTCGCTGTCAAAGTTGCGGGCCTGCGCGACTCTTGCGCTCTGGTTGAAATGAGCGGCATATATCGACGGCACCGGGATGGCGACGTGGCTCAACGCAAGGCTAAATATATGACACGGAAATACTTCGGAACTGACGGTATTCGCGGACAGGCGAACAGTTTCCCCATGACGCCGGATATTGCCATGAAAGTTGGTATGGCAGTGGGTCATATTTTCCGTCGTTCGGGTCATGTTTCGCGGGTGGTGATCGGCAAGGATACGCGCCGTTCAGGCTATATGCTGGAAAACGCGCTGGTTGCTGGTTTTACAGCGGCGGGCATGGATGTGTTTCTGCTCGGACCGATTCCGACGCCTGCTGTTGCCATGCTCTGCCGTTCGCTGCGCGCAGATATCGGCGTGATGATTTCGGCTTCGCACAATCCGTATTATGACAACGGGATCAAGCTGTTCGGCCCTGATGGCTTCAAGCTATCGGACGAGATCGAGATGCAGATCGAGAAGCTGATCGAGGGTGATCTGTCGTCGCTGCTGGCAAGCCATGGCGCTATCGGCAAGGCCAAGCGCGTGGACGGCGATATTTACCGCTATATCGAGTTTGCCAAGCGCACCATGCCGCGCAACATCGCGCTCAATGGTCTGCGTGTGGTGATCGATTGCGCCAATGGTGCTGGTTACAAGGTGGCTCCGGCTGCGCTCTGGGAACTTGGCGCTGAAGTCATCACCATCAATAACGAGCCAAACGGCATCAACATCAATGAGGATTGCGGTTCGACCCATCCGATTGGCCTGATGAAGAAGGTTCAGGAACTGCGCGCCGATGTCGGCATTGCGCTCGACGGCGACGCGGATCGTGTGCTTCTGGTCGATGAAACCGGATCGGTGATCGACGGTGACCAACTGATGGCGGTGATTGCCGAATCATGGGCCAATAGCGATCGGCTTACTGGTGGTGGCATTGTCGCGACCATCATGTCCAATCTTGGACTGGAGCGCTTCCTGACCGATCACAATCTGACGCTCGCCCGCACCAAGGTGGGCGACCGCTACGTGGTCGAACATATGCGCGAACATGGTTTCAATGTGGGCGGCGAACAGTCCGGCCACATCGTTCTGTCGGATTTCGCCACGACGGGTGACGGCCTGATCTCTGCCCTGCAAATCCTTGCTGTCATGCAGGAAGCCGAAAAGCCGCTCAGCGACATTTGCCGCAAGTTCGAGCCGGTGCCGCAATTGCTCAAGAATGTGCGCACCACAGGCGGCAAGCCGTTGGAAAACAAGAACGTCAAGAACGCCATCGATGAAGCGCGCGAGCGCCTTGGCGTGCAGGGCCGCCTTGTTATTCGCCCATCCGGAACCGAGCCTTTGATCCGCGTGATGGCTGAAGGCGATGATCGCGTTCTGGTTGAGAAGGTGGTCAACGATATCGTCGATGTCATCTCGTCGGTCGGCAACGCGGCTTAACCCAGTAACCATTTCGAATGATTGGAACGGCGTGTCTCCGACGCGCCGTTTTCATTTTAGCGAGGTCTAAGATTTATTAAAAAGGATCGTTAAAAAACAAGGTTAAGTTGTAATTAACCTTTCAAAATTATGTTCCCTACAGAAAGCGAGGATGGCGCTGTGGCGTCATGATATTTCAATGGGGCAGATGATGAACGGTCTTGTGAAAACTTTTTTCGGCGGCTTGGCTGCATCTGTCGCCTTGATGGCCACGGGCGCGCTGGCGGCGGATATGATCGAACCGCCAGTGGTTCCGGAAGTGGTTGTAGCGCCGCCTGCTGTTGGCGGCTGGTATCTGCGCGGTGATCTCGGCTATTCGAAGCCGAAATTCAAGGATGCGGACTATGCCACGATCGACAACTGCGAATGCGGCCCCTCGACATTCGGCAGCAACACGCTGTCGGGCGACCTGAAAGGTTCCTTCCTGATCGGCGGCGGTGTCGGCTATCAGCTGACGGATTACTTCCGCACCGATCTGACGGTTGACTACATGACCCGCTCGAAGTTCGAGGGTCATACCTACGGTTCGGCTTGTAACGATATTTCTTGCGCCTCCGACGAACGCAGCCATTTCTCGGCCCTTTCGATCCTGGCCAACGCCTATGTCGATCTCGGCAATTTCGCTGGCTTCACGCCTTATGTCGGCGCCGGTATCGGTGGAACGCGCGTGCGCTGGAACGATATCGAGGACGCACGTTACGGCGGCTCCGTGGAAGGCACAGCCAACTGGCGCTTCACCTACGCCCTCATGGCTGGTGCTTCCGTCGATCTGACGCAGAACCTCAAGCTCGATGCGGGTTATCGCTATCGCCATATCAATGGCGGCAAGATGTTCGAGGGCGGTCAGTATCTCGGCGACGGTTACGACAAGGGCATGGACGTCCACGACGTCCGCGTCGGCCTGCGTTATATGTTCGGCGGATCGAGCGCGCCTTACGCGCCGCAGCAGGTTTCGACCATTGTAGACGGCCCCGTCTACAAGTAAGACACCTCCGTTATCTGATCGTCAAAGGCCCGGTTTTCCGGGCCTTTTTCTTTGCGACATTTCTTAAATATCTCCCGATTTTTATCAGGCATTAACCATAGGCGTTCATAATTGAGACTATTCTTATGAGCGGGGATCTCATCATGTTTGCGAAGTGGCGTGCTCTCAACCTGTCGGTTGTTGCTCTGGCGGGTTTCAGCGTTGCATCCGTTGCCTCTGCGGCCGATCTCGATGCCGTTGGTTACGAACCTGTGGTCGAAGCACAGCCAGTCGAAGTCGGCTCCGGCTGGTATCTGCGCGGCGATCTTGGCTACAATGCTTCTTCGAAAACCGGACTTACGGCCAGAGACCAGTTTGGGAACGGCGTCTCGGAAAGCTTCGATCTGGACAAGAATTTCGTGCCTTCGGTCGGTATCGGTTATCAGTTCACCGATTATCTGCGCGCCGACGTGACCGGCAGCTATTCCAAGCAGGATCTGGATGGTTTCCCTGCCGAAGCCCGTATCTGGGACATGATGGCGAACGGCTATGTGGACCTCGGCAATTTCGCCGGATTCACGCCTTATCTCGGCGGCGGTCTTGGCTTTGCCAATGTGCGCTACAGCTTCGACACGGGCGCTGGCGACTTCAAGTCCGACGACGACTATCGCTTTGCCTGGGCGCTGATGGCAGGTGTCGGCATCGACGTTGCGTCGAACATCAAGCTCGATCTCGGCTATCGTTATGGTGTCATCAGCAGTGGCGATGTTGTCAGCGGCAACGGCATTACGATCAGCGACAAGGATATCAAGTCGCATCAGCTGCGCGCCGGTATCCGCTTCACGACCTGGTAAACCATCGCGCCGGAGAATAATTGAAGATGGGCCCTTACGGGCCCTTTTTCTGTTCTTGCAAGACGGTTCTACGGCTTGCGCCTTCTTGCTAGATTTCCGGGTAAAATATTCCCGAAAAGCCATGTTGTGGAAAAATGCGCTTTCCGCTATTCCCATGAGTGGGCCACGTCTCCCCACCGAGACGCGTGCTATCTGAGAGGATAGAAACAACATGACGACGATTGCGAAGCCGGCAGTTCGCCCGGCTAACCCTAATTTTTCATCCGGTCCCTGTGCAAAACGTCCCGGCTGGTCGCTCAATGCGCTGGTCGATGCCGCTCTTGGCCGTTCGCATCGCGCGAAAATCGGCAAGACCAAGCTGAAGGACGCCATCGACCTTACCCGCGAAATCCTGCAGGTGCCTGCCGATTACCGTATCGGCATCGTTCCGGCATCCGATACCGGCGCTGTGGAAATGGCGCTGTGGTCCATGCTCGGCGCGCGTGGCGTCGATATGGTCGCGTGGGAAAGCTTCGGTTCGGGCTGGGTGACGGATGTGACCAAGCAGCTCAAGCTCGAAGATGTGCGCACCTTCACAGCACCTTACGGCGAGATTGTCGATTTTTCGCAGGTCGATTTCGACCGCGATGTGGTCTTCACCTGGAACGGCACCACGTCTGGCGCGCGCGTTCCGAACGCCGATTTCATCCCGGCTGATCGCAAGGGCCTGACCTTCTGCGATGCAACCTCTGCGGCTTTTGCGCAGCGTCTGGATTTCACGAAGCTCGATGTCGTCACCTTCTCCTGGCAGAAGGTTCTGGGCGGCGAAGGCGCGCATGGCATGCTGATCCTCAGCCCACGTGCGGTCGAGCGTCTGGAAAGCTACAAGCCTGCATGGCCGCTGCCCAAGATTTTCCGCATGACTTCCGGCGGCAAGTTGATCGAAGGCATCTTCGTCGGCGAAACCATCAACACGCCATCCATGCTCTGCGTGGAAGACTATCTCGACGCGCTCAACTGGGCGAAGTCGATTGGCGGTCTTGACGGGCTTGTCGGACGTGCCGACAGCAACTTTGCCGTTCTGGACGCCTTCGTGGCCAAGACGCCATGGATCGCCAATCTGGCCGCCAAACCAGAAAATCGCTCCAACACCTCCGTGTGCCTCACCATCGTCGATCCCGAAGTGACGGCGCTTCCTGCCGAAGCTCAGGCGGCTTTTGCCAAGGGCATCGTCACGGCGCTGGAAAAAGAGGGCGTCGCCTATGACATTGGTGCTTATCGTGATGCGCCTTCGGGCCTGCGTATCTGGGCCGGTGCGACGGTTGAAACGTCCGATCTGGAAGCGCTGACCCATTGGCTCGACTGGGCTTTTGAAGCGCAGAAAGCTGCACTCAAGGCTGCTGCCTGAGGCGCGCTCCTGCTTAGGCCGTGGCTGGCCATCGGTTAGGCCACGGCTCGCATTACCCAATATTTGCAGCATTTCGCATGAGCCAGAATGAGCCAAATGCGTTGCGCATCGGCAAGCTCATTGCTTGAAATGCTTGGTCAGGACATGTTCGAGCACATCCCGAAAAGTGTGAAACGATTTTCGGACAAGATGTGCGTAAAACAAAAGGAGGCCCAAATGGCACCTCGCGTTCTCGTATCCGATAAGCTTTCACCCACTGCCGTCCAGATTTTCAAGGATCGCGGTGTTGAAGTCGATTACTTGCCCGATCTCGGCAAGGATAAGGAAAAGCTTCTCGAAGTCATCGGTCAGTATGATGGTCTGGCAATTCGTTCGGCCACCAAGGTCACGGAAAAGCTGATCGCTGCTGCCAAAAATCTCAAGGTTGTCGGTCGCGCCGGTATCGGTGTGGACAATGTCGATATCCCGGCTGCATCGCGTCGCGGTATCATCGTGATGAACACGCCGTTCGGCAATTCGATCACCACGGCAGAACATGCCATTGCGCTGATGTTCGCCGTAGCGCGGCAGTTGCCGGAAGCCGATGCTTCCACCCGCGCAGGCAAGTGGGAAAAGAACCGCTTCATGGGTGTGGAAATCACCGGCAAGACGCTCGGTGTCGTCGGTTGCGGCAATATCGGTTCGATTGTCGCCACGCGCGGCATCGGCCTCAAGATGCATGTTGTTGCTTTCGATCCGTTCCTGTCGGAAGCACGCGCTCAGGAGCTGGGCGTGGAGAAAGTGGAGCTGGACGAGCTGCTCGCCCGCGCCGATTTCATCACGCTGCACACGCCGCTGACCGACAAGACCCGCAATCTCATCAATGCGGAAAGCCTTGCGAAGACCAAGCCGGGCGTTCGCATCGTCAATTGCGCCCGCGGCGGTTTGATCGTCGAAAAGGACCTCATTGCCGCGCTGAAATCAGGCCATGTGGCTGGGGCCGGTATCGACGTCTACGAAGTCGAGCCTGCGACGGAGAATGAACTTTTCTCCCTGCCAAATGTCGTTTGCACGCCGCATCTGGGCGCATCGACCTCGGAAGCGCAGGAAAATGTCGCCCTTCAGGTGGCCGAGCAAATGTCGGACTATCTGGTCAAGGGTGCGGTTTCCAACGCCATCAACATGCCGTCGATCACTGCTGAAGAAGCGCCGCGTTTGCGCCCGTTTGTGAAGCTCGCGGAAGTTCTCGGCGCTTTTGTCGGTCAGGTGACCGATGAGCCGATCGAGGAAGTGGAAGTGCTGTTCGACGGCTCGACCTCCGGCATGAACACGCGCGCGCTTTTGAGTGCCGCTCTGGCGGGTCTCATTCGTCCACAGGTTGCCGACGTCAACATGGTTTCGGCACCAATCATGGTGAAGGAACGCGGCATCATCGTTTCGGAAGTAAGGCGCGACAAGTCCGGCATATTTGACGGCTATATCAAGCTGACCGTCCGCACGACGCTGCGCGAGCGCTCCATCGCCGGAACCTGCTTCTCGGACGGCAAGCCGCGTTTCATCCAGATCAAGGGAATCAATCTCGATGCCGAGGTCGGTCCGCACATGCTCTACGTCACCAACAAGGACGTTCCAGGCATGATCGGCCTGCTGGGCACGATCTGCGGCAAGCACAATATCAACATCGCAAATTTCTCGCTTGGACGCGACCATCCCGGTGGTGACGCCATTGCCATGCTCTATGTGGATGAACAGATTCCGCATGCGGCACTTGACGAAGTGATAGCTCAGGAGGCAATCAAGGCGGCAACACCGCTTGAGTTCAACGTCGGAGAAGTTTGAAAACATGACTGAAGAGATGGCACAGCCGGAATGGCGGCGCATGCACGAGCAGGATATCGAGCGCGTGACTGTGGTAGCCAATGTGGTCCATCTCGACTTTTTCGAGGATGAGGCGGTCTTCAGGGACCGCTTCAAGCTCTACCCGGCGGGATGTTTCGTCTATGCCCGTGACACCGACATTCTGGGCTATGGCATCAGCCATCCCTGGAAACTCGATACGGTTCCCGCGCTGAATTCCGTTCTCGGCGAATTGCCGGAAGATACCAGCACCTATTATATCCACGACATCGCGCTTTTGCCCGCTGCCCGCTCTGCAGGTGCTGCCACGCGCGTGCTGGAACTGATGGCCGCCCAGGCCGAGACCGACGGCTTTTTCACCATGTCGCTTGTGGCAGTGAATAATTCCGAAGGTTTCTGGGAAAAGAAGGGCTTCGTCTCCCGCGACCTGCCAGCACTGGAAGAAAAGCTGAAAAGCTATTCGGATGATGCCGTTTATATGGTGAGAGCAGGGTAGCTCGTAGATATTCCGCTTCTGACGGTCTGCAAATGGCGTGATTTTTCACTTCCGGTGCTCATGTACCCAAAAGTACATTCCGCTCCGGTTCTCAAATGGCACCATTTTCGCCTCGTCACAAACGGAATCTCAAGCGACCGAAGCGCCTCTTCTGTCCACGGTGTTCTCAAAAATCGTGATTTTTTTGCACGAAAGAGTCGCGCAGCAAAGATTCTCTCTGTATAGAGACGAGGGATCAGCACCCCGTGAACCTTTCGGGGAAGCTTGCGATCCTTGGGCTATCAACGGCCAATAGTTAGTTTTACGCATTTCCGAACGCAAAACCGCTTCGCACTTTTGCTGGAAATGCTTCATGCCGACCGAGGAGTTTTCTTAAATGGCAAATGTGGTTGTCGTCGGGTCGCAATGGGGCGACGAGGGCAAGGGTAAGATCGTGGACTGGCTGTCCGAACGCGCCGATGTCATCGTGCGCTATCAGGGCGGTCATAATGCCGGTCATACGCTTGTTATCGATGGCGTCAGCTACAAGCTTTCGCTGCTTCCGTCCGGTCTGGTGCGCGGCAAACTCAGCGTCATCGGCAATGGCGTTGTTGTCGATCCGCATCATTTCGTCTCTGAAGTCGCGAAGCTGCGCGCACAGGGCATCGAGATTTCTCCGGACGTTTTGCGCATTGCGGAAAATGCACCGCTCATTCTGTCGATCCACCGCGATCTCGACGCCATGCGCGAAGGTTCCAATTCGGGCCTGAAGATCGGCACCACCAAGCGCGGCATTGGTCCTGCTTACGAAGACAAGGTCGGGCGTCGCGCTATCCGCGTCATCGATCTGGCTGAGCCGGAAACGCTGGAGCCAAAGGTCGAGCGTCTGCTGTCGCACCACAATCTACTGCGTCGCGGTATGGGCCTCGAGGAAATCGCCGTTGAGACGATCCTCAAGGAACTGACCTCGGTTGCCCATGAAATCCTGCCTTATATCGATCAGGTCTGGCGCGTGCTCGACGAGCGCCGCAAGGCTGGCGACCGCATCCTGTTCGAAGGTGCACAGGGCGCTCTGCTCGACAACGACCACGGCACCTATCCGTTCGTGACCTCGTCCAACACCGTCGCCGGTCAGGCTGCTGCCGGTTCGGGCCTTGGACCGACGGCGATCGGCTATGTGCTGGGCATCACCAAGGCTTACACCACCCGCGTTGGCGAAGGTCCGTTCCCGACGGAACTCCACGATGAAATCGGCGAATTCCTTGGCACCAAGGGCCATGAATTCGGCGTCGTGACGGGCCGCAAGCGCCGCTGCGGCTGGTTCGATGCCGTGATCGTGCGCCAGACGGTTCGCACTTCCGGCATCACCGGCATCGCGCTGACCAAACTCGATGTTCTCGATGGTCTGGATGAAATCAAGATCTGCGTTGCCTATGAACTCGATGGCAAGCGCATCGACTATCTGCCGTCCTCCATGGGCGCGCAGGCTCGCGTCAAGCCGATCTATGAAACGCTGCCGGGCTGGTCAGAAACGACTGCAGGTGCACGTTCGTGGAACGATCTTCCGGCGCAGGCTGTCAAATATGTTCGCCACATCGAAGAACTGATCGGCGCTCCGGTGGCCATGCTGTCCACCAGCCCGGAACGCGAGGATAC
Source organism: Ochrobactrum sp. RH2CCR150 (assembly GCA_014138095.1). GTDB lineage: Bacteria > Pseudomonadota > Alphaproteobacteria > Rhizobiales > Rhizobiaceae > Brucella > Brucella gambitense. The sequence goes on along the minus strand of JACGXE010000008.1, from coordinate 41,866 downwards.
CATCCTCGTCACCGATCCGTTCCAGGATTGATCGTTTCAAGATCGCGCTATTGATCAACCCGAAGCAGTTTTGCATAAACTGCTTCGGGTTTTCAGTTTTTGAGCGTTGCAGTGGTGTCCGGTGGTTCAGATTGGCCAGAAAATGCTCCAAGCTTTGTCAAATCTGCCGCTATTTCGCCTCATCGTTTTGAAAAGCTTCGCTTAATTACTGCCAGACACTTTGCTTTCCCTTGATTATTGTGATTATTGGGACATTTAATTGCATCCAGTGCTTGTGGTATCTGAACGGGCGATAAACCGGGTAAGACGGAATGGCGGATTTTGTAGCTGTACTGAAAAAGACGATCGATGCGCAGGCGGACAAATCGCCTGAATTGCGCCAGCGCGTTTACGCGAAGGCGCGCGCAACGATCGAGCAGAAGCTTGTGACGGCAAATGCCTCGCAAGCTGTGGCGGTACGCCAGCGCAATATTCTCGAAGACGCGATTGCCGAAGTCGAAGCCTTTTATGCGCCTCCCGCTGCTGCAGCAGCAGCCCCTGATCCGGTCAATGATGCGCTGGAAGATTTTCTGCAGGAAGCGAATCAGGGTGTAAGCGCGTCGCGTGCTCATCACGAGGACGATGACGACAGCACTTTTACGGCTGCACCAGCGGCAGAGCGTCTGGCGCGCGCGTCCGAGCATGATGAAAATGCCTCGTTCAGCGCAGAACGCAGCGGCGACTGGAAAATCGACCGTGCCAAGGAAAAGGCGCAAGCGCGCCGCAGTGAGTATATCGAGCGCAGCACCGTCAAGGAAAAACGCTCCTATAAAGGCCTGATCGCCGGTCTTGTTGCTCTGCTTGTTCTGGGCGGCGCTGGTTATGGCGTCTGGGCCAACAAGGACAAGATTCAGGAACTCGCATCGAGCCTCGGGCGCAACGATGCGCCGTCGACCCCGGCTGCGAGCGGCGGCGACAGCAATGCGACACCGCAAGCCCAGACACCGCCTCCGGCTGATAGCCATGCGGCAGACAATGACGCCACCCCACCTGCTGAACAGCAGACGCAGCAACCGGCTGGCGAGCAGAAACTTACCCAGCGTTTGATGCCGGATGGCAGCGAGACCGATGAAGGTCCGGCTGGCGGTGCGGCTGGTCTCGGCGAAGGCAAGTCCACGGCTGCGTCTACGCCTTCCGGTTCTCAAGCTGGCTCGCAATCTGGCGCTCCGGCGACGCCGGGCGAACAGACGCCGGCTTCGCAGCAGGCTGTGGCTGTCGGCCAGCAGGCGTTGCTTTATGAAGAGCGCGGCGGCACGGAATCCGGTTCGGTAGAAAAGGGTAACGTTGTCTGGTCGGTCATTCAGGAAAGCCCGGGTGACGGTCAGCCGGAAGAACCGGCGGTGCGCGGCACGGTGACGATGCCGACAAGCAATGTTGAGCTGAAAATGACGATCCGCAAGAATACGGATCAGTCTATTCCGGCCAGCCATCTGATAGAAATGGTATTCACCGTACCGGAAGGCTTCTCGGGCGGCGTGATCGACAATGTCCAGCGCATCACCTTCAAGGATACGGAGCAGGCGGCGGGCAATCCGTTGATCGCGGTTCCATCCAAGATCGCGGATAATTTCTTCATCATCTGGCTCAACGATGCCCGCACGGCGCAGGACACAAATTTGTCGCTGATGCGCCGTCTGCAATGGATCGATATTCCGGTATCCTATCGCAATGGTCGCCGCGCGCTCATCAGCCTTGAAAAGGGTGTTCCGGGCGAGAAAGCCTTCACCGACGTTCTGGGCGCCAACTAAAGTACCGTTATTACAATGAAAAAAGGCCGCGTGAGCGGCCTTTTTGTTTGCAGATGGGGACATCCCGAAGTTCTCGCGATGCTTCCTAGAAAATAACTGCTTATTTCTTGTTCTTTTCCGCGAAAGCCTTGATGGCTCCGGCAACTTCATTCTGTGCGGCTTCAGCTTTATCGAAACCATTCAACTCCACAGTTTTGCGCCCTTCTGGGAGCTGCTTGTAGACGCGGAAGAAAGCCTGCAGACGCTGCTGCTCGATCTGCGGCAGGTCGCCGATTTCCTTGATATTATCGTAGGTCGGATCGATATCCGAAGTCGGTACGGCTACGATCTTGTCATCCTGTTCGCCGCCGTCGATCATCTTCAGTACGCCAATCGGACGAACCTTGATGATGGCGCCCGGTACGATCGGCTCACGCGTGTAAACGAGCGCATCAAGCGGATCGCCGTCGCCTGCAAACGTGCTGGTGATCGAGCCGTAATTGGCCGGATAGACAACAGGCATCGACTGATAACGGTCAACAACGATATGGCCGGTCTTGTCGTCGATTTCGTATTTGGTGAAGCTGCCCTGTGGGATTTCGATGGCCGTGAAGAATTCCTTCCCGTCCTGTTCCTTCTGCGGATAGTCGAGATAGGAAACATAGTCGGAAGCAGATGCGGCAGTGGCAGCGGTCAAGGCGAGGGCTGCGGCAAGCAGGAGCTTTTTCATGGGATGTCCTTTAGGCATCGGTGAAACACGCTTTGTGCCTAAAGGCCTTCCATTGCAGTTATTTGAAGCTTTTGTTGCGGTTGGATGACGGTTCCGCGAGAAACCGCCTGCGATATTCCACGGGGCTGATGCCGATCTTCTGCCGGAAATGATGGCGCAGCGTGTATGCGCTGCCAAAGCCCACGGAAGCGGCGATATCGTCCACATTGGCCGGGCTCTGGCAGAGCAGTTGCTTGGCGGTCGTCACCCGTTCGGCAACCAGCCAGTCGCCGGGTGTGGTGGCGGTCGCCTCCGCAAAACGCCGCAGAAAAGTGCGGGCGCTCATACGGCATTCGCTGGCCATCCGTTCGATGGTCCATTCCGAGGCGAGGTTGCTTCGGATCCGGTCGAGGAGGGGACTGATTTCGGTGCCTTCGCGTTTGGCCACGGGTCTTTCGAGAAACTGTGCCTGTCCGCCCGTGCGATGGGCTGGCATGACCAGACGGCGGGCGACGGAATTGGCAGCCACAGGTCCAAAGTCCTGCCGCACGATTTCGATCAGCAGGTCCATCCCGGCGGCACTTCCGGCAGAAGTCAAAATGCGATCATGCTCGCGATAGAGCGATGCATCATCGACCGCGACACTCGGGTGCCTGTCGCGCAAGGCTTGCGCATAGCGCCAATGGGTCGTGGCTTCCCCTCCATCGAGCAGACCTGTCGCTGTCAGCACGAATGCGCCGGAACAGATCGAAGCCAGTCGCGCGCCACGTTGATGCGCGCGCCGCAGTCTTTCGCAGATCGCTTCGGGCACGGGAATATCCGCGCCTTTCCAGCCTGGCACGATAATGATGTCGGCCTCGTCGATCAGTTCCGGCCCATGGTCCGGCGTGATGACGAAGCCGCCATGCGCGCGCAGGGGGCCGTCCTCAATCGGGCAGCTGGCAAAACGGTACCAGTCCGGTCCCATTTCCGGGCGCGACAAGCCGAAGATTTCGGCGACGATGCCGAATTCGAATGTGCAGAGGCCGTCGTAGAGAAGAGCTACGACCAGCGGGCCGGTGAGATGAGGTTTCAGGTTTGTCATGATCTTTACGTATATTGTCAATCGCGCCAATTGCAAGTGCGAGGTTATTCGAGCGAAAAGTACGGCGAATACAACAGGAGATCGCCATGACCATTGCTAGGAAGACTGCGGCCAAATCCGCCGTTACTGCCATAGAAGCTGCACCAAGTGCGGTGGCGCGTGAACATTTTGCCGCGCAATTCGCCTTCGAGACGGATTGCTGGGATGTGCATGATGCGCTTTCAAAGAGTGCAGATTTCGTGCTGCTCGACGTGCGCGGCCCGAGCCTGTTTGCAAAAGGGCATATTCCGGGCGCGATCAACCTGCCGCATGGCAAGATTATCGGTTCGAAAATGGCGGAATGGCCGCAAGAGACGGTGTTTGTCACCTATTGCGCGGGGCCGCATTGCAATGGCGCGGCGCGTGGTGCGGTACGGCTTGCCAACCTTGGCAGACCGGTCAAGGTCATGGCTGGCGGGATAACCGGCTGGATCGATGAGGGATTTGCGCTCGAGACCGGGGAGGCGGGGGAATAGCCTCGTCCAGAAACAAGTCTGCCGCAGGGTGCTTCAGGCAACCTGCGGCAGAAAAAAGTTCAGTTTGTTCAGGCTTTAAGCGTGAGCAGGTTCGACGTGGTTCAGTGCCTTTTGCTGCTTGAATGCGGCAGCCTTGACGGCAGCCTGCACTTTTTCAAAGGCACGAACTTCGATCTGACGCACGCGTTCGCGGCTGATGCCGAATTCACTGGAAAGGTCTTCCAGCGTCATCGGATCGTCGGAAAGGCGGCGGGCTTCGAAGATACGACGCTCGCGATCATTCAGCGTGTCCATGGCCTGTTCAAGCATCGAGCGGCGGTTTTCCAGCTCGTCCTGTTCGATCAGAACCTGTTCCTGGCTGTTGCTGTCATCGACCAGCCAGTCCTGCCATTCGCCGGATTCACCTTCGCTCGCACGCAGGGGCGCATTGAGCGAGGCGTCACCCGACAGACGGCGGTTCATGGAAACCACTTCGTCTTCGCTGACATTCAGCTTCGTCGCGATCTGCTTGACCTGATCCGGGCGGAGATCGCCATCATCGAGCGCCTGGATCTTGCTCTTCATCTTGCGCAGATTGAAGAACAGGCGCTTCTGGTTGGCGGTCGTGCCCATCTTCACAAGGCTCCACGAGCGCAGGATATATTCCTGGATCGAAGCCTTGATCCACCACATGGCATAGGTGGCAAGACGGAAACCGCGTTCCGGTTCGAAACGCTTGACGGCCTGCATCAGGCCGACATTGCCCTCGGAAATGACCTCGCCAATGGGCAGGCCATAGCCGCGATACCCCATGGCGATCTTCGCCACGAGACGCAGATGGCTCGTCACCAGCTTGTGGGCGGCTTTCGGATCGGCATGTTCATGATAACGCTTGGCCAGCATATATTCTTCTTGCGGCTCAAGCATCGGAAAACGGCGAATTTCTTCCAGATAACGGGTAAGGCCACCGTCGCCGGACGTAATGCTCGGGAGATTCATCTGGGCCATAGAGCACCCTCCTTTATAATTTCAGGTTCCCATTTGGCGAACCTGTCGCGGGGGCTGCCTCCTGCACTTCCCTCACGCGAGCCTCCATATATAGGCATGATTTTGGCGAAAACACGATCCTTTAACTCATGAAACAATCTGTCACTGCAATGTGAACGCTGGTCTGCGTGAAAAGTTGCAGACGCATTTTGTAAAGCGCGCTGGATTTGACTGTTTCTGACGATCCAGGCGCAGTTTTGACATCAACTGCACCCGGATTGGTGTTGGCCGGTTTTCCAGTTCGCTTCAAAGTCCATGTTTACACGCACTGCGATGCGAGGAAGAACCGGGAGACCTGACAGTATTATATGGAGTGCGCGCGGAAATTTTCCAGTAGGTGCTCCATATCTTCGGGCACCGGCGCTTCAAATCGCATCAATTCATCGGTTGCGGGATGCGTGAAGGCGAGAAGCCAGGCGTGAAGCGCCTGCCTGTGAAAGCCGTTTACCGCCTCCTTCAGCGGTTCCGGTAGTTTGTTCGCCTTGGTCTTGTAGGCGCTGCCATAATCCATGTCGCCGACCAGCGGATGGCCAATATGGGCCATATGGACGCGAATCTGGTGCGTGCGGCCGGTTTCAAGACGGCACTCCACCAGAGAAGCCAGCGCAGTGGCATCCTCTCGAGGGCCGAATTTCTCCATCGTCGTGTAATGGGTGACGGCGTGGCGCGCGTCTTCGCGCTCTTCATTCACCACGGCCTGCTTTGTGCGGTCGCGATGCGAGCGTCCGAGGTGCGCATCGATGACGCCCTGCGGGCGTTCGGTCATGCCCCAGACGAGGGCGAGATAAGCGCGCTCCAGATCGCCGGTGCGGCCATGGTCGGCAAATTGCTCGCTCAAATGCCGATGCGAACGGTCATTCTTCGCCACGACCATGACGCCGCTCGTATCCTTGTCGAGACGGTGAACAATGCCCGGACGGCGGATTCCGCCTATGCCGGACAAGCTATCGCCACAATGATATATAAGGGCATTGACAAGCGTTCCCGTCCAATTGCCGTTGCCGGGGTGAACGACAAGACCAGCAGGCTTGTTGATCACGATGAGATCATCGTCCTCGTAAAGAATATCGAGGGGAATGTTCTCGCCTTGCGGTTCGGCAGGTTCAGGCTCGGGCAGCACGATGGCGATCTTCATGCCTTCGCGCAGCTTCTGCTTGGTTTCACGAGCAGGTTCACCGTCGATGGTCACATGACCTTCGGCAATCAGGGACTGAACGCGACTGCGGGAGAGTTCCGGCCCTAATGCTGCGGCCAGCCACTGGTCCAATCTTTTGCCCGCAGCATCAGTGTCGGCAATTAGTTCTTTCAATTGTCTCTTCCCTTCGTTATCACGCGCCACGGGTGCATGAACCGGAGTCATTTAATGCAGGATCCACACTATCCGCGATACCAGAATCAGCAGGATTCAGGATATCAGGACTATCAGCAGGGCTATTATCAGGACGAACAACCGTCCGAGCCAGTGCTTGATCCGGCTATGGAACGTGTGCGCCGCAAGATGATCCGGCTTCTGGCCGTTTCCATCGGCGTTATGCTGATCGGTCTTATGGCCGTGCTCGCCGCCGTTGTCTACAAGATCAATCGCGCGCCCGAAACCCCTGCCACGCAGGAAGCGCGCTCGGATATTCCAGGTCAGGCCGCAGCGCAGCCTGTGAAGCCGGAACCGCCGAAGCTGATCGAGTCGCAGATCAACCTCGTTCCGGGCACGCGCCTCCTGTCGCAGAGCTTGTCCGGCGATCAGCTTTCGCTGGAAACGCTTTTGCCCGACGGCGGCACTGAACTCATCATTTACGATTATCGCGAATCCCGCGTGATCGGCCGCATCAAGCTTGGCAGCGTCGAGTAAGATCGGGGTGCATTGCACATTTAAACAGGCGGCCAGTGGCCGCCTTTTTACATTCCCGGATTGCGCTTTTCTGTAAGGGCGATTATATCAGCCAACAACAGACCCTATGCGCCCATCGTCTAGCGGTTAGGACGGCGCCCTCTCACGGCGCAAACAGGGGTTCGATTCCCCTTGGGCGTACCAGTCATTTCCGACATAGTTTTCCGATGGGCTCAAACTGCAGCAACAGCAGCGGTTCGACGCAGGTCCGTCTGAATGTGAACGCGCTCTGGTGGAGCTATTCCTTGCCGCGCAATTCTTCAACAACCAGCAATATGACAGCTGGCAGAATGACCATGACGAAAAATGACGTCAGCCCAACATTGAACCAGTACATGGTAGCCCCTTCGCGCCCGAAATGCGAAAAGTTGTCTCTCATACTCAAGTTTAAATTGCAAGGTGCTCAGTAAGTTGTTTCTGCGTGGGGTGCCAAAGAGTAGGGGTAAAATGGGTTGGGGAGATCGGTTTTATTCCAGTTGCGAAAATTTGCAACTGGCGGCGTGAAGGTGCATAATCGGGGCATGAGCGAACGATATAAGAAGCCCGATTACGAACAGGAACTGCGACAGGCCGGTGTGCGCATAACGCGCCCGCGCAGGATTATCCTGAACATTCTGACCGAAACGGAAGACCATCCGGATGCGCTGGAGATTTTCCGCAGGGCGGTCGAGATCGATAGCAGCATTTCGCTGTCGACCGTTTATCGCACCATGAAACTTCTGGAAGAGCGCGGCGCGATCCACCGTCACGCTTTCGCCGGAGGTCCTTCGCGTTTCGAACAGGCAAGCGCCGCGCATCACGACCATATCATCGATATGGATTCGGGCGACGTGGTCGAATTTCGCTCCGACAAGATTGAAAAATTGCAGGAAGAAATCGCCCGGTCGCTCGGCTATGAGATCGTTCATCACCGTCTTGAACTTTATTGCAAAAAAATAAAATCCTGACGGAACCAATTTTCGGTGGTCGCGTTCTTGATGCATGAAGGTCGTGACCCCGCCCCCCAACACGGTCTTCACAGTTCGCCCCAACTCCCCCAAAGGGTGGACGGCGTGAACGCCGCGCAAACGGTGAACCGTTGTGCCAGCAGGCGTCTCGCTCATTTTAATAAGCCGTCATGGTTCGCCCATGGCGGCTTTTATTTGGTCGAAACGGCGGATTGGAAATTCAGGAATCGAATTGTTCGGCAGGGATGGTCAGTGAATAGACTGCGCCGGTGCCATCGATTCGGTATTGTGCTTGCCCGTTGACCGAGGCGGGGACAATACGCTGCAGGACCGCGCTGCCGAATCGCGGGTCGTGCTGGTAGACTTCCGGCATGGCCGGATTGGTTTCTTCCCACCGAAAAACCAGCTTCTCTTCTTCGTTTTCAGCCCGGATAACATGCGCGGAGATCGCCACACGGCCGTAAGGTATGGAAAGCCCGCCAAACGATGTGGCGTTGACCACGAGTTCATGGAGCGCGAGGCCCACATGAAGTGCTGCACCGGGGAACAGATACGGATTGTCGCCCTCGAGACTCAGGCGTTCATCTGTGACATCGATATATTTTTCCACTTGGGAATGGACAAGCTCGCGGAAGAGCGCGCCGCGCCAGTTGGAATCGGTCACCAGATCCTGCGAATAGGACAGTGACTGGATGCGTCCGCGGAATTTCAGCAGAAAATCATCGATCGTATCGGTGAAACGTGCCGTCTGGCTGGCGATGCTCTGCACGATGGCCAGCATGTTCTTGGACCGGTGGCTGACTTCGCGCAACAGGGTTTTCAACACCTGCTCGCGACGTTTCAGCTCGCTGATTTCAAGCGCCGTTGTTACCAGACCGAGCAGATTGCCGTCTGTATCGCGGTCACAATCGATATGCAATTCGATCCAGTGGATCTTGTTGCCATCCATGATGGAAAGTTCGACATTTTGCGCTGTCATGGTTTCAAGCGCAGTTTGCTTGGCAGCTTTCAATTTGGCCAATGACGTGGAAACGATGAAATCCTCATCGGTGCCGCCGGCTTTCCAGGTTTTTTGCCAATAGGATGGAAGATTTTCGCCCCACGCATAGGCCAGATCGGGGCGTTGATAGAGTACGCAGACATTGCTGTTACGAACAGCCCGAAGGAGCGCGCGCAGACGGGCTGCATCCGGTTCGGCTTCGCGTAATGGCAGGTCTGATGCGCTCATTATAGTCTCGATGACTGTCGATTGGCCCGGATGGCGTGTCTTGACTGAAGATCTGTGCGGCGGGGCTCATTTCGCTTCAGAAAACAAACCGCCGCGCAATTTCGCGCGACGGTATGCTGTTGATCATATCGGTACGGCCGGTTTGCGGCCAGAAACGGACCAGTTTTCAGCTGGACCTTTCGTCGGTTCATCAAGCCTTGCGGATTGCCGAAGCGATCAGCGACACCACGAGCAGGGCGAGGAACACGAAGAATAGAATCTGAGCGATACCCGCCGATGCCCCGGCAATGCCGCCAAAGCCCAGCGCACCTGCGACCAGAGCCACGACGAGAAATACGAGCGCGTAGTAAAGCATATCCAATCTCCTCTTCTGTATGTGAGGAATAAACGTCTTTGCTATGCATTCGGTTCCTGCCAGCGTTTAAAAAGGAATAATCTAAGGTTGAAGGCGGTTTTGCCTTAAGGTTGCAAGTTGGGAAATAAAATCCGCTCCGGGGAGAGGGGATTTTCCTTCTCCCGGAGACGGTCAAATTCACCGAACTTGTTGATTGCCGACCGATATCAGGCCGCGACTTGAGAGGCCTCTTCGAAAAACAGTGCCTGACTGATTAGCGCCTTCACCATGTCAGGATTGAACGGCTTGGTAACGAGGAAGGTCGGCTCAGGGCGTTCGCCGGTGAGCAGGCGTTCCGGAAAGGCAGTGATAAAGATGACAGGGATCGTATCATCCTTCAAAATCTCGTTCACAGCGTCGATGCCCGAGCTGCCATCGGCAAGCTGGATATCGGCCAGAACCATGCGCGGCTTTTCTTTTTCATAAAGCGCAACCGCCTCATCCTTTGTGCGGGCGATGCCAACGACCTCGTGGCCGAGGCTTTCGACCATCTGCTCGATGTCCATGGCGATCAGCGGTTCATCCTCGATGATCATCAGGCGGGTTGCGACCTGACGCGAGATATCCGTCGATGCAGAGGAAAGAAGACGACCCAGTTCGGCATCGTCGACATTGAGAACCTCCGCGGCTTCCTTGTCGTTGAAGCCTTCCACGGCAACCAGCAGGAAAGCCTGGCGCGGGAGAGGTGCGATATGGGCGAGATTGCGGTTTGCCCGCTGTTCCCAGCCGATCTCCGATGATTGTTCCGGTACACGAATCGATGCGGTCTTATAAAGGTCGCTAAACAGGCGGTAGAGCCCGATGCGGTCCGACGATGTATCCGGAAAAATGCTCACATCCGCGATCAGGGCTTCGAGCGCCGCAGCCACATAGGCATCGCCTGATGCCTGCGAACCGGTGAGGGCACGGGAGAAACGACGAAGATAGGGAAGGTGCGGCGCGATACGCGTCGATAACGTCATGATAATGGAACTCCTCATCTGCCGCCTTGTTTTACATTCGTATGAATCCGGCTGGAATAACCGGCTTAAACCAGCGTTTGGTCAAGCGCGATCATCACGCAATCGGGCGCGGCATTACGGACAACAACGATGCCGCTTGAAAAAAGTTCCGAAGTGACGGCATAATTTTGGGAACTTTCCTGGGGCTGGTGCATTCCCCGTCCAACAGAAGCTTTGTAACAAACAGGACAGGGCTCACCGCCTAGAACGATAGAATATGACAGAAAAAGATAACCTTCATACGAATGGCGCCACAGTATCGCGGCGCGTCCCGAAGGACATATTAGGACCCAATTGTGAAGTCGGATTGAAACTCAAGGCGTTATACGCCTCGATTCAAGATGAGACGATCCCGGACCGTTTTCTCGATCTTCTCGAAAAACTCGATCAGGCTGAACAGGAGAGTATGCGTGGACAGAGCACCCGGTCCGTCGGTTGATGGCAATGCCCCGCAGGGGCCCCAGCATGAGGGTCCGCAGGGGGCGCAGTTCAAGCGCGAGCTTTTGGCTTCGTTGCCAAGCCTGCGTGCGTTTGCCGTGTCGCTGATTGGTCAGCATGACAAGGCGGACGATCTGGTGCAGGACACCATCATGAAGGCCTGGGCCAAACAGGAAACCTTCGAGATGGGTACCAATATGAAGGCCTGGCTCTTCACCATCCTGCGCAATGAATTCTACACCCAGATGCGCAAGCGCGGACGCGAAGTGCAGGATACGGACGGCGTATTCAGCGAACAGCTCGCCGTGCATCCGTCGCAATATGGTATGCTCGACCTTCAGGATTTCCGTGCGGCTCTGGAGCAATTGCCGGATGATCAGCGCGAAGCGATCATTCTGATCGGCGCTTCAGGCTTTGCTTATGAAGAAGCGGCGGAGATTTGCGGTTGCGCTGTCGGCACAATCAAAAGCCGTGTCAGCCGTGCGCGGACCCGCCTTCAGGAAATCCTCAAGATCGAGGGTGAAGGCGATTATGGCCCCGATGCGGATTCGTCTCGCGTCACCCTGAGAAGTTTTGCCTAGCGCATCTTGCTGCCGGACGATTTGATCCGGCAGTACAAAAATGCGGTTCGAACAAGAGCTTAGAGCCTGGTCCCCCTCGGGGGACCGAGGTCATTGAAGACACGCACTTATTTGTGTGCCATTTTGGCTTTAAAGCCCCGATGCCGCCATCCCGCGACATTTATTTTTGCTCGCAATGACAGTTTTTTGCTCCAACCACTTGAAGGTTAGCCGCCACTGATATTTGCTATCAGAGGTGGGTCATCAATTTGTATTGGGGCGCGTTTTGCCATCACCCTTGTTGCAGAGATTGCTTCAATCTTCGCCGAAACCGATTGCGGTTATCGTCTCACTCGGACTTGTGCTGCTCTCGGCTGTGATGACGCTGTTTCTTTCATCAAGCGTTACACATCAGGTTATTGATATTTCCCGCAATTATGCCCTGCGCCAGCAGGTGGACAAGGTTGCGCGGCTGGCCAACAACATTGAGATGAGCCGTCGCGGCTATCTTCTGACCCTGGATGAGGCGCATCTCGACCTCTACCGCAATTCGATCCTGTCCGTCGATCAGACCTTGACCGATCTGGAGGCCTTGTCGGGTCCCAATCCGTTGCAGGATGCGCGGGTGAAGCAGATTCGTGCCCTGATCGAGCGGGAAGAGGCGGATGTCCGTGAAACGGTGGAGCTGGCGTCGTCGGGCAATATCGCAGCCGCGATGGAGCGGGTGCGCAGCGACGAAGGCAAGGCCCTGATGGACCAACTGTCCACCACGGTGTCCGACTTCATCGATGTGGAAGAAAAGCAGCTTGCCGAGCGCAATGAGCGCATCAACCGCATGCGCTACTGGATGACGGCGACATCCATCGTGGCGCTGGCTTCGGCGGCAGTGCTGGGCTGGCTTCTTTTCAGCCGCGTGCAGCGTTATGCGCGCACTATGTTCGAAGGTCAGACGGCGCTTCGGTCTGAAAACGAGATTCTCGAACAGCGGGTACGCGAACGCACGGCCGAGCTAGAGGAAGAGCGTCGGATCGCGGAGCGAGAGCGTTATCGCGTCGAGCTTCTGCTTCAGGACACCAACCATCGTATCGGCAATTCTCTGGCCACGGTTTCGTCACTGCTGGGTTTGCAGATGCGGCAAGCGCGCAGCGAAGATGCGCGCGAGGCGCTTTCGGCAGCGCGTGACCGGGTTCAGACAGTTTCGACGGCTCACCGGCGCTTGCGATTGGGCGAAGACATGGAAACCGCCCGCGTTGACGAGTTTCTGACCACGGTGGTCAATGATATCCGCAATGCCATCGGTCAGGATCGCCAGATAGAGATCGTGACGAATTTTGCGCAGCTCGATCTGAAGGCTCGCGATGTGACGACCATCGGGATCATTGTCGGCGAGCTGGTTACCAACGCCATCAAACATGCTTTCAAGGGCCGACCGGGTGGACAGATTTCCGTCAGTTTCCAGGCGGATACGGATGGTGTGCCTGTTCTGGCGGTGGAAGATGATGGTGTCGGCTGGGGCGCGGAAGGCGCTGCCAAGCCAGGCGACAAGAATGGTCTCGGCACGCTGGTGGTCGAGCAGCTTTGCATGCAGTTTGGTGAAAAGCCGGTCTATGGTGAGGCGGAGGGTCGGCGTGGGTCACGCGTATCGGTACGTCTGGCCTCGCTGGTGGATAGCACGGACGCGGCCGCGCAGTAAAAAGAACTCCTGTCGAAAACAGAAAAACACCGGAACGGGGTCCGGTGTTTTTTATAATTCATCGCGCTTTTATCAGGCCTTTGGCGGGCGCTTCTTCTTGTCCGAAAGCAGCGATACCAATGCGATGCCTGCCAGCGGCAGGGCTGCTGCCAATATGGGGCGCTTCAGGATCGAAGGGACCGTCGCCAGTGCGGCTGTCGCCATCATGGCCGACTTGTCGGCTTCGATCCGCTGCTTGCGCTTTTTGGCCTCTGCTGCCGCCTGAATTTTCAGAACAGCGAGAACGAGCAGCGCCAGAATCAACGAAATCGCGGCGAGAATCAGCGCGGCGAGCGGACCGCCATAGGCCTGCGCGAGCGCAAGGAAGGCGGCGACACAGAGAAATGTGACTGTGATGATGCCAAAGATGGCAATCGCCACACCGAAAATTGCTGCACGTCGCGTCTGACTGACGGCGAATTTCACTTCCTCGCCAGCCAGCGCGGTCAGTATGGGGGCCAAAGCTTTAAGCATGGGACGCCTCAGCGGCGGGAAAGAAGAGCGAGCAGATAGCCAATGCCGAGCGCGGTCGCGAGCGACGTGATCGGACGTTCACGCACGGTGGACGTCAATTGCGCTTCCAGATCCTGCGCCTTGTTGCACAACTCATCGACAACATCGCCGCCTTGCAGATAGGCGCTCTTATAGGTTTCCTTCGCGCTGCGCTTGGCATCGCGGACGGTCTGGTTGCCAAGATTGGCGAGTGTCGCTGCGATGGCTGCGATGTCTTCCTTCAACTGCTCAACCTGCGTCTGCAGGTCATCGGTCGTCGAATCGGTCAACGCTTCCTCGATCTTTTCTTCGATCTTGCTCGTCTTCGCGGATGCACGCGCCATGTCTGGCCTCCTGTCATAACGGATTGTCGTTGTAACAACGCTTTTCGTCACCAATGGTTGCACGCAATAGCCAATCGCGGCAACGCCGCGCGCCACTTCTTATGCGTCATGGTAAACAGGCAGGGCCGTGGAAGGCGCTGGTTAAAACAAGGCGTGGGCTGTCGCGGTGACGCTTGGTCAGACAGTATCAGACGAGAAACAGATAGGCCGCGCCAGCGATCATGAGAAAGGCAAGGCCAACATGGGCTGGTTTCAGCGCGCGCTGCGGAGCCGGCAGCGGATCATCATTGCCCGCCATGGCGGTTCTAGCCGCATGTTCGAGTGCCTGAATGTCTTTGTGCATCATGTGCATGCTCCTCCTGCCGGTCCATACGTCTCCTGAGGGAGATGAACGCTTCCGACGCGATCATCAGGTCTGATTTGCCCGCATTATGCAACAGCTATTTATAAGGGGTTTGACAGGCCGCGCTTACCCAAAAGGTTGCAGAAAAAGGCGGCCACAACAAAACATGACTTGCATCATCATATTATTGGGGGTTAAAAAGAGGCTAACAAGCAGCGCCACGGCCTGCGTGATGGGTCGTCCTTGGCGCCCGAGTTGAACAATCAAAAGGCGATCAAGATGACTGGTTTCTGTCGGAAGGGCTTCATGGCTGCGGCGATGGGCATTGTCTTGCTGGGCGTTGGTCCGGCATTGGCTCAAGAGGCGACGCAGCCCAATCCTTCAGCGGCTCCTGCTGCCGCTCAGCCGACCACTCAGCCCGCACCGGCTGCATCTGCGCCATCCGCCCCGGCAGCGCAGCCGGCTCCTGTAGATCAGCAGCCGCAGGCTCCCGCCTCAACTCAGGCCCCGCAGGCCGAGCCGCAGCCCGTCATTGCTGGTCAGCCAGCAGCCGAAGAAAGAGATGCCAGCCTTCCGCATGACCTGTCGCCATGGGGCATGTTCATGGCTGCCGACTGGATTGTGAAGGCGGTGATGATCGGTCTCGGTCTTGCCTCGCTCGCAACATGGACCATCTGGGTCGCCAAGTCGCTCGAACTGGCGGGTGCGCGCCGCCGCGCCAACAAGGCGCTGAAGACCATCGGTCATTCCGCAACGCTTTCCGATGCTGTCCGTGCGCTTGATGGCGTCAAGGGCCCGGGCGCCATCATGGTGCGCGCCGCCGAAGATGAGGTTCGTCTCTCCACCCCTGCACTGGCACGCGCGGGAGGCGAGGGCCTGAAGGAACGCGTTTCGTCGCGCCTGTCACGCATTGAAGCCAAGGCTGGCCGCCGCCTGTCCAAGGGTACGGGCATTCTGGCCACCATTGGTTCCATCGGACCGTTTGTCGGTCTGTTCGGCACGGTCTGGGGCATCATGAATTCGTTCATCAATATCAGTGAAGCGCAGACCACCAATCTGGCCGTTGTGGCTCCCGGTATTGCTGAAGCTCTGCTCGCCACCGCAATTGGCCTTGTGGCCGCTATTCCGGCGGTTGTGATCTACAACGTCTTTGCCCGTGCGATCACCGGCTATCGTTCGCTTCTGGCCGATGCGTCGGCAGGCGTCGAACGTCTGGTCAGCCGCGATCTGGATTTCAGGACAGCCGGCGTGCGTGAAGGCACGCTGTACGCAGCGGAGTAGGCGTCATGGCGAGTAAAATTCGCGAAGGTGGCGGTGACGATCTCGAGCTCAATCACGAGATTAACGTAACGCCCTTCATCGACGTCATGCTGGTTCTGCTGATCATCTTCATGGTGGCTGCACCGCTTGCGACCGTGGATGTGAAGGTTGACCTGCCTGCGTCGACCGCCGCTGCTGCGCCGCGTCCCGACAAGCCGCTTTATGTGACGTTGAAGGATGATCTGAGCATCAGCGTGGGCAATGATGTCGTTGCCCGCGAGCGTCTGGGCGCTGCGCTGGACGGCCTGTCCGAGAAGAACAAGGAAACGCGCATTTTCCTGCGGGCTGACAAAGCTGTTCCTTATGAAGAACTGATGCGCATCATGAATTCGTTGCGTGAAGCGGGCTATCTCAAGATTGCGCTGGTCGGCCTTGAAACCGTTGGTGCATCGGCACCGGCGTCAGCCCCTGCGCAAGCGCCAGCTCAGACTCCCGCCCCGGCGGGAACCGCACCCGGAGCTGCCCAATGAATGCACTTCCGCCCGATCATCCTCCCGTGAAGGTGGCTTCTGCCGACGCCCATCATCATTCCTTCTGGCATGATGCGGGACGCTGGATCGGCGCGGGCATTCTTGTGCTGACTGTGCATGCAGCTGGAGCCTACGCCATTCATCTGGCGCAGGAAGAAGATCAGCCGGATGGCGGACAGGTCGCGGCCATGGTGGTCGAGCTTGCACCAGAGCCTATGGCTCCGATGGAAGAGCAGGTTGCCGACGAAGCACAGCCGGAAACGGCGGAAGCTCCCAAGGAAGTCGAGCCTGAGCCGGTTGTTCAGCCGGAACCGCAGCCTGAAGAACCGACACCCCCGGAGCCGGAACAGGTGACACCGCCGGAACCCGAGCCACAGCCGGAACCGGAAGTTCAGGAGAAGCCGGAAGAGATCATTCCGGATGTGGTTGAGGCTGAAAAGCCGGAAGTGGCCGTGCCTTTGCCGGTTGAAAAGCCGGAACCAAAGCCTGAGCCGAAGCCAGAGCCAAAGCCGGAACCCAAAAAGGTCGAAAAGCCGAAGCCGCAAAAGGTTGAGAAGCCGAAGCCCAAGAAGGCAGAAAAGGCTCAGGAAACCCGGCAGGCGAGCGCACCGCGCATGGATGCCGATAATGGCGAACGGGCTGCTGCAAATCGTCGTGGTGAAAACTCAGCCTCGGCTGGCGTAAGCTCGGCCAAGTGGACATCGAAATTGCAGGCTCACATGGCCCGTAATGTACGCTTCCTGCAACGCAAGGCTCGCAATGCCAAGGGGCTGGTGCAGGTGACATTTGTGATCGATCCGTCGGGCAATGTTATTTCTGCACGTCTGGCTGGTTCGTCGGGCGATCCGGCGGTTGACCAGCTGGCGCTGGAAGCTGCACGTCGCGCTTCGCCTGTGCCTGCACCTCCGGCGGCCATGGCCAAGGCGCGGATGCCGATCACGCTGCCTCTGCTGTTCAAGTAAAACAGCCAAGATTATCGATAATAGAAAAGCCGGTCTGGTTCTCTCCAGACCGGCTTTTTTGTTTGTCCTATTCCGACGACAGCGCCACGGCGGGAAGCAGCCGCGATGCCTTGCGGGCTGGTAAAAAGCCGAAGACCAGACCGGTTGCGAAGGCGCAGGCGAAAGCGAGCAGAACCGGGCCGATACTATAGCCGACGGAAAGTCCTGCCCAGCCAGCAATGGCGGCAGCTCCAAGGCCGATGACCACGCCGAAAGCGCCGCCAATAGCCGAGACGGTGAGCGCTTCCGTGATGAATTGCAGGAGAATATCGCGTCGGCGTGCGCCAGTTGCCATGCGCACGCCGATTTCACGTGTGCGCTCCGTCACGCTAACCAGCATGATATTCATCACGCCGATACCGCCGACCAGAAGCGAGATGGCGGCGACGGATCCGAGAAACAGCGTCATGGTGCTGCCCATGGCCGCCGCATCGTCACGCACCGACGACATGTTGGTGATCATCGTGTCGCGCTGCTTGTGGCGCTGGTCGAGCAGATCCTGAATCTGCTCCTGTGTTGTGTTGATCAGATCCGAATCCTTCACCTGCACGGTGATGGTGCGGACGTATTTCTGGCCGAACAAGCGCAGATTGCCGGTCGAAAGCGGAACGATAACCACATCGTCCTGATCGGTGCCGCCGAAGCCCGCACCTTTCGGCTCCAGCGTACCGATGACCTGGAACGGGATTTTCTGGATCAGAATATGTTGCCCGATCGGATTGCTGCCATCCGGAAACAGCGTCTTGACCACTGTGGCTCCGAGAACGGCAACCGGCGCATAGGATGTTATATCGTTTTGCGTGATGAAGTCGCCCGTCGCGAGCTTCCAGGATTTGGCTTCCGAGAAAGCCGGAACCGTGCCGTTGGCCTGTGACTGATAGTCGACATTGCCGCGCCTGAGCGTGACCGTGCCTGTCACCTCCGGCACCGCCGATTTGATATTCGGCAGTTCAAGAATCGCGTCCGCATCGGCTGGTACAAGCGTTGCAATACTGCCCCCGCGAAAGCCCGGCATGGAGGGGCGCACGAGCACCAGATCGGTGCCCATGGCATTGATGCGGTCGAGGATCGAGTTCTGCGCCCCGGTGCCAATGGCCAGCATCGTCACCACCGAACTGACACCGATGATGATGCCGAGAAGTGTTAGCACTGTGCGGAAAATATTGGCCCGCAAGGCCCGCATGGCCATTTTCACGGCTTCGGAAATATCGGCAATGCGCGCCGCATGTCCGTCGCCCGCCTGCTGCAAGCGCCGCGGGGCCTGCCGGTCCGGAATATCGCGCTTGGTCGTATCGGAAAGGATTTCGCCATCCTTGATCTCGATCAGCCGGTCTGCGCGCTCCGCCACTTCGCGGGCATGGGTGATGACGATGATGGTGTGGCCCTGCTTGTGCATGGAGCGCAGCAGTTCCATCACATCCTCACCGCTCTGGCTGTCGAGCGCGCCTGTCGGCTCGTCCGCGAGAATAATGCGCCCGCCATTCATAAGTGCCCGCGCAATGGAAACACGCTGCTGCTGGCCGCCTGACAGCTGGTTGGGGCGATGGTCGATACGGTCACCGAGCTTCAGCGAGTTCAACAGTTCGGCGGCGCGCTCCTGACGCTCGGCAGCGGGCATTCCGGCATAGATTGCCGGAACCTCGACATTTTCCTGTGCGGTTGAAGTCGAGATCAGATTATAGCTCTGGAAAACGAAGCCGAATGTGCGGCGGCGCAAGGCGGCCAGCGCATCGGCATCGAGTGTCGAGACATCCTCGCCGTCGAGCCGGTATTGCCCGCCGGTCGGGCTATCGAGGCAGCCCAGAATATTCATGAGGGTGGATTTGCCTGAGCCCGATGCACCCATGATGGCGACGAATTCGCCTGCATGAATGTCGAGGCTGATACCATGCAGTACCTCAACGGCGAGGTCGCCGTTGTGATAGGTCTTGCTGATACTTTCAAGCCGGATGAGGGGCGCGTCTTGTATGGGCGCAGCCATCAGAAGAAGGACATGCCGCCGGGGCGACGACCGCCACGTGCGTTGGCGTTTCCACCCGGTGCGGCGCCGGAAGCGCTGGTAACGACCACCTTGTCGCCTTCTTCCAAGCCGCTTTTCACTTCGGCCTGCACACGGTTGCGCACGCCAATTTCAACCGTGCGTTCGGTGAGCGCGCCGCTTGCATCAACGACCTTGACGATGAGTTGCGGCTTTCCACGATGCTGTCCATCACGCGGGCGGTCGCCATTGCGTGGTCCGTTGCGCTGCCCCTGCGGGCGTTCGGCCTGCTGGCCTTCCGGGCTACCGGATGGATCGCGTCGCTTGAAGCTCAGCGCCGAGGTCGGAACGAGCAGCACATCCTTGGCCGAATCGATCACGAAATAGACCTGCGCGCTCATATTGATCATGAGTTCGCCGGTCGGGTTCGGCACATCGAACAGTGCATAATAAAGCACGACATTGTTTTCGGTGGCCGGTGTCGGCTTGATCTGGCGCAGCTTGCCCGCGAATCGCTTTTCCGGCTGGCCGAGCAAGGTGAAATAGACCTCCATGCCGGGCGTCAGCTTGGAAATATCGGCTTCGGACACCTGCGCTTCAACCGTCATGACCTTGAGGTCTGCGACTGTCACGACGGTCGGGGCGGTCTGCGACGCGTTCAGCGTTTCGCCTTCCTTGGCGGACTGGTCGACGACCGTGCCCTCCATGGGGCTGTTGATCTTGGTATAGCCGAGATCAACCGTGTCGCTGGCCAATTGCGACTGCTGCTGGCGAATCTGCGCGCCAAGCGCCTTCACATCGGCATCGGCTATGGAAAGGTCTGCTTCGGCCTGATCGACCGTCGATTGGGACACGCCTTGCGTGGCAAGCAGGGATTTCTGCCGTGCCGCACTGAGCTTTTTCAGCGTGAGCTGCGCTTCCTTGCTGAGAAGCTGGGCCCTGAGGTTGTCGAGCTGTGCGCTGGCAATTTCGACTTTCTTCTCAAAGGGAGAGGGGTCGATTTCGGCGATGAACTGACCTTCCTTGACCTGATCGCCGATTTCCACCTTCACGGCCTTGAGCTGGCCTGAGACCTGCGCGCCGACATTGATGCTGCGCAAGGCGCTGAGCGTGCCTACGGCAGTGATCGCGTTTTCGATATCGCCGCGCATCACCGTTTCAGCGAGATAGCTGCCCTTATCGTTCACAGCGGCCCGTGCATCGTAGAAATACCAGCCAGCGCCTGCGGCAATTGCTGCAGCGGGCAGCCAAAGCCACCAGCGGCGACGTCTCACGGATGCGCGTTTTTGTGACGATGCAGCCTTCTGGCCAGAACCGGATGAAGCGGAAGATGTGCGCAACGATAACCCCCTGAATTCCTGAAGTCCCACTCACGCGGGAAGTCACTTATTTGTCCCTGGAACCGCCGCGCTCGATAACCGCTATGCACCGGCGTTGCTCCCAACAAGTTGGTGCTTCGGGGTATCTAAACTCTCGCACTCAAGATTTCACCTTAAATATTTGTCATGCAACCAGCCATTGTTGGTGGTGTTCGAGCTGGCCGAAGGGGAGGGGCAAGCGTTGTGGGCAGGTGCGGGAAGACAAGGATTTCTGATTATTTAATTATCTTCTTATGCAACTGCTGGTTATAATTTACCTTGAGTTGAATAAGGCGATGCTGCTTCTATCTCTTTAGCTTTTATTAAATTATTGTATGTTGATATGATGTCGACGGTGATATCATGGGTAATTATTGTAATAAAATCGAACGCATTTCTTCTGGTTAACAGTTGAATGCGCGTGCATGAAGCACGTTCATTCGTAATGTATATACAATCTAGTTTATCTGCTCTTGGACGGGAGGGCATATGGACTGCGGGAGCGCATTTAAAACGATTAACTTTCCCCTATTGAAGAGAAGAATACGGCTTCCTGAAAGTTTAAAATCGACTGTTCTTTTCTCCAGCAATAAATCTGGAACTGCGGCAGTAGAATTTGCGATATTGGCACCGGTTTTTCTGTTGCTGCTGATGGGCGTCATCGCCTTCGGCATCTATCTGGGGGCGGCAAATGCGGTGCAGCAACTTGCTGCGGACGCGACGCGCACGGCGCTTGCGGGCATCGACGCGACGGAACGGCAGACGCTTGCCACGACTTACATTCAGAAAAACGCGGCCAAATACACGCTGATCAATCCGACACAGGTGAAAGCCACGATTGATAATGCATCGTCGGATCCAAGCCAGTTTACAGTCACGATCAGCTATAACGCGGCCAATCTGCCGATCTGGAATTTGCTGACCGGATTGCCGCTACCCGGCAAGACGATCACGCGTGCTTCGACGATCCGGCTCGGAGGAACATGACATGTGGGCGGGGGCCTTACGTTTTTTTCAAGCGCGCAACGGCAATCTGGCCACTATGGCGGCCCTTGTCACGCCGATATTTCTGGCAATTGCTGCACTCACCATCGATTCAAGTTCGCTCTATCTGGAGCGGCGGCAATTGCAGAACATGGCCGATTTGGCCGCAATCAGTGGTGCAAGCGCGATTGGAACCGCCAGCGACGCCGTCAAAAAGCAATTGCTGGCCAATGGGCTTAATCCTGTCATCATGACGGGCGCCTACGATCCGTCCGTGGTCAAGGGCAAGACGGATAATCTCACACGTGTCTGGGTGGAGACCGGCAACTACACCGCCGATAAATCGGTGGCTGTGGGCTCGCGCTTCGTGGCGGGCGGAATAAGTCCAGACGCTGTGCGGGTGACGCTGGCGAGACCCGGCAATCTCTATTTCGGCCAGGCGCTGATGGACCGCCCTGCGGTGAGTGCGAGCGGTATGGCCGCTTCACACGCAGAGGCCGCCTTTTCCATCGGCTCGCGACTGGCGAGCCTCAATACTAGTGAAAGCGCGTTGAACGGCCTTCTTGGCGGTTTGCTGGGCACGTCTCTCAATCTCAAACTGGTGGATTATAACGCGCTAGCCGCTACCGATATCAATCTGCTTGGCTTTCTCGACAAGCTTGCTCCGCAGGTTGGCCTGACGGCTGGGACCTACGATCAGCTGTTGAATACAAATGTGTCGGTGGGTGTACTGGCAAAGGTGATGGCTGATGTCGTGACCAACAATGCGACGGCCAAGGCGGCACTTAATCTTTTGGGAAAAGACGCAGCCGCACTTGCCACCAAATTGCCTGTTGGCAAGCTTTTGGGGCTGGGTTCGCTGGCAAATGCCAGCATCGGGTCTGCTGGTAATTACAGCATCACGGCCAATGTTTTGCAGATGATTTCGGCAGGTGTGATGCTCGGTGGAAAGCACCAGGCAACGATCTCCACGCCTATCAATCTCCTGGGATTGGTGAAAGTGACACTTGAAATTGCCATAGGCGAACCGGCTCAGAAAACGCCGTTTTTCAGGGTCGGTGCTTTGGGGTCACTCGTGCGCACGGCCCAGATAAGGATAAAGCTCGTTGTAGCGATTGGAGATGGTGCCCTCGGGTTGAATACACTCGCCAATATAGAACTGCCGATCTACATCGATATTGCCTCGGCTGAGGGGGAACTGAAAAGTGTGAGCTGCCCTGCGGGCCCTCAAAACGCGACTGTTGGGATAGGCGTTAAAACCGGCATAGCTGGTATTTATCTTGGTGATCTCAATATAGATATGAACGACTTTAGTAAAAAACCGTCAGTGAGCAAAAAGCAGATTGCGCAAATCCTTGGTCTCAATTTGTTGGGACTGAAGGTCTATCTTGCAGGGGTCACGGCGTCCGCTGAAATTCCACTCGGTGATGATCAGCAACGGATACTGACGTTCAGCGCCAGCGATATAGCGAGCAAAAAAGTAAAGACGGTTTCTTCATCAAAACTGGTATCCTCACTCACATCGGCGCTCATCAGTAACATGCATGCTGAACTCAATGTTCTGGTGTTGAACGTAGATGCAACCGGCATCGTTAGTTTGCTGGGCACCTTGTTGTCGCCGGTTTCCGCACTTCTCGACAATCTGCTGTTTGGTCTTCTGGACCTCCTCGGGGTGAAGTTGGGCCAAGCCGACGTGCAGGTTACCGGTGTGATTTGCCAACAGGCAGTGCTGACACAGTAAAAATCCAGATAAAAAAAGCCGGACATGTAGCCCGGCTTTTTCTATCGTCTTTTCTGGCTCGATCAGGCTGTGCCGGTCGAACCGAAGCCGCCAGCGCCGCGCGCCGTTTCGGTCACTTCGGCGCGTTCCTCGATCTTCGGCTGCACCACCGGTGCAAAGACCGCCTGTGCGATGCGCATGCCGCGTTCGATGCGGAAATCATCGTCACCCAGATTGACCAGCAGAACCTTCACTTCGCCGCGATAATCGGAATCGATGGTTCCCGGCGTGTTGAGGCAGGTGATGCCGTTTTTGAAGGCGAGGCCGGAGCGCGGACGAATCTGCACTTCATAGCCTTCCGGGATCTCGAAGATCAGGCCGGTCGGCACCAGCGTCCGGCGGCCGGGCAACAGCACGATCTGCCGGTCTTCGGCGACGGCTGCACGCAGGTCCATGCCTGCAGAACCGGGGGTCTCATAGGCTGGGAGATCAAGGCCATTCGCATGTTCGAGGCGAATGATACCGAGCGTTGGTGCTTGAGCGGATGCTGCGGTCATGAGGGAGCCTTTCCTGCGGGGATTCAAATTGGCGACGCTCATACGTGAAAACAGATCAAAGGTGTACCGCCTATTTGGCGTTTTGCAATGATAGTACGGCACAGGATCATGTTTTTAGCGGATGGAGTGCTCCCCGTCAGTGCATGATGAGGCCGCCATCCACAGCATATTGGCTGCCCGTCACATAGGATGCATCGTCGGACAGCAGAAACAGCGCCACTGCGGCTGCCTCGTCGGCGGTGCCAGCGCGACCGAGCGGCACCTGATCCAACACGAAACGCTCGAAACCGGTGCGGGCTTCCTCGGGCAAAAAATGCCGAAAATTGGTTTCGATTGGACCGGGCACCAGAACATTGACCCGAATGCCGCGCGGGGCCAGCGCTGAAGCCCAGGATCGCGCCATGGCGATAATAGCGCCCTTGGTGGCCGCATAGAGGCTCGTCGCCGCAGCGCCTTCATATGTGGAACTGGAGGAGGTTAGAACCACCGAGCAACCGGGATTGAGAAGATCGGACAGGCTGGCAAGCTGAAGGACCGGCCCCCGCACATTGGCGGCCATCATGTCATCGAAGGCTGCTGCTGTGATCTGTTCCGGTGCGCCGATTGTTGCGAAGGCTGCATTCAGCCACAGGCCGTCCAATCCGCCCTTCGAGCGGATGGCCGTAGCCAGTGCCTCTGCCGAGGCCGGATCGGCAGCGTCATTTTTCAACATCTGCGCCTTGTCGCCCAGTTCCTGCGCGACCGATGCAAGGCGTTCGTCATTCAGTCCCGTGATGACGGTCGTGCCGCCTTCAGCAATGATACGGCGGGCGCCAGCCAGCCCCATGCCGCTCGTTCCGCCCGTGATGAGCACCCGCTTTCCATCAAATCTTTTCACGAGATTTCCTTTCGCCAATGCGCCATCAACGAGAATGCGCTCGTTGGGGCATGTAGGCATGCCGTCGGGAGAAGCAAAGGTTTTAGCGCATGTCGAGTGGAACGGAGGTGGTTTCCTTGATCTCCTCCATCACGAAGGAAGCAGAAACATCCGACAGCGGAACGCTGGCGATCAGCTGCTGGTAAAGCCGGTCATAGGCCTTCACATCGGCGACACGCGCTTTCAGCACATAATCCAGATCGCCGGTCATGCGATAGACGCCGACGATTTCCGGAAATCGCGCGGTCGCATTGCGGAATTTCGACAGCCATTGCGGATCATGGCTGGATGTGCGCACCAGAATGAACACGGACAGGCCGCAGCCCACCATCTCGGCATCCACCAGCGCGACACGCGCCTTGATGATGCCCTCTTCCTCCATGCGCCTCACCCGCCGCCAGCAGGCATTGCGCGAAAGGTTCACGCGTTCCGACAGAGAATCAACAGACAGCGTGCCGTCAATCTGCAGTTCTCCCAATATTTTGCGATCAATTTCGTCAAGTGAAGCTATCATGGTGGGATGATTGTCCCAATTCTATACTAATTTCAAGGATAATTTGAGATTTCATCTTCTGCTTTCTTGCTAAAATGATTTTCCAGAAGGGCGCTTCAGCGCAGGGCAAAAGAGAAAGAATTTCTCAATCAAACGGGAGCATTTGCAATGACCACGCGTATTACCCGCATTTTCACCGACCATCCCGCATCTGTCGATGAGACCTATTTCGAGCATATGGCCTTTGCCGGACGTTTCTCATTCAAGCTGTTCGGAGCAGCCTTTGCTGCTTTGATCCATGCATTTTTGCCATTTTTGTTCGAAAAGACTGCAAGCACCATCGTCCGTCAGCTCTATGAGCGGACGCATAACAGAGGTCGCTGAGTCACGCGGTTTCCGCTTTCGGGCGACACGTTTATATCGGATCGCACATGTGCCGTTGGGCCGCCTATCTTGGACCTGAGACCTATCTGGAAGACATTATTTCGTCTCCCTGTCATTCGCTCGTGGCGCAGAGCCACGACGCACATGAAGCCAAAACACGCACCAATGGCGACGGTTTCGGCGTCGCCTGGTACGGGCATCGCACCGAGCCGGGCCTCTATCGGGATATTTTGCCCGCATGGTCCGATCAGAATCTGGGTAGCCTGGCGCGACAGATAAGATCGCGCCTTTTTCTTGCGCATGTGCGCGCCTCGACAGGCGGGCTGACCAGCCGCTCCAACTGCCACCCGTTCGTTTCCGGGCGCTGGAGCTTCATGCATAACGGGCAGATCGGCAATTTCGACCGGCTGCGTCGCAGGCTGGAAGCGCATCTGAGCGATCATGTTTATGCGCAGAAGCACGGCGCAACCGATTCCGAACTGATCTTTCTGCTGATGCTGGAATTCGGCCTCGACAGCGATCCGGTTCAGGCCATGAAGCGTATGGTCTCCACCATTGTGGACGAGGCGGGTAAGGCCGATGTACCGCCATTTCTGCGGCTGACTGCGGCTTTCTCAGACGGCAATCAGCTCTATGCGATCCGCTATGCCACCGACGCCTTTGCGCCGACGCTTTACACGGCGACGCTTGGCGCTTCATCTGGCATTTGTGTCGTGTCGGAGCCGCTGGATGGCGAAGCCGGCAACTGGATGGCCGTACCGGCAAACAGTTTTGTCACCGTCTCCCGGCAGGGCCGCATCGCCATCGACGGTTTTGAGGGGGCGATGTCGCCTCCTCAGGGTGTTGCAACAGCCTAGGCGTTGCCGATCAGAATACCTGCGGCGAGAACGAGCGCGCCGCCCAACACCACTTGCAGGACCGAGCGGAAGAATGGTGTTTCCATGAAACGGTTCTGGATGAAGGCGATGGCCCAGAGTTCAAAGAACACGATAACGACCGCCAGAGACGTAGCCGTCCAGAAATCCGTGATCAGATAGGGCAAGGCGTGGCCAAGGCCGCCGAGCGCCGTCATGATACCGCAGGACAGGCCGCGCTTGATCGGCGATCCGCGACCTGACAGCTTGCCGTCATCATGAATGGCTTCCGTGAAACCCATCGAAATACCTGCGCCGACCGAGGCTGACAGGCCGACGAGAAACGTCTGCCAGGTGTCCTGCGTAGCGAAGGCGGCAGCGAAGATTGGCGCAAGGGTGGAGACAGAACCGTCCATCAGGCCCGCAAGTCCGGGCTGGACATAGGTGAGGATGAACTGCTTGCGCTCAAGCGCGCGTTCCTCGTCCTGCACGGTTTCGGGTGTCAGTTCATGTTCCAGCGATTCGGCTTTGACTTCGTGCTGCTTTTCCTGAAGCGCCAGATCGCCCAGAAGCTTGCGCGTGCCCGCATCGGTGACGTGCTTTGCCGCCTCGACATAGAAGCGATAGGCCTGATCTTCCATTTCAGACGCCGCGTCGCGCACCTTGTCGATGCCCAGTGGTCGCACCAGCCAATCAGGTTTGCGGTCGTAATAGCCGCTGACATGTTCGCGGCGAATGAGCGGAATATGGTCGCCAAAACGCGCCCGGTGCCGCTCGATCAGCGCATCGCGGTGCCCGTGTTCTTCTTCCGCCATCTGCTCGAAAATCTTGGCCGATTGCGGGAATTCTTCACGAAGCCCATCGGCGTAAGCAAGATAGATGCGCGCATCGTCCTCTTCAGACGAGATGGCAAGCGCCAGTATTTCCTGTTCGGAAAGCGAATCGAACGGGCGGCGACCGTTGCGGAAAAATCGACTCAGCATAATCAAATCCATTAGTTTAGAATTATTCTAAAGTTATAATGAGTCAGCTAAAAGTCAAGCCTTGCGATGCGGGCCTGTTTGGCGCATTACATTTCGGCCCCGGCAAAACGGGGTTTCGCAAAGCAATGACATGATGAAAAAGCCGGAAAAGAACAGGATCGATGGCATCGATGAACACACACGCGCAAGGCAATAGCCCCCGTCCGCTCACCGGACAGGATTTCCGCACCCTCGGCCTTTCGGCTCTTGGCGGCGCGCTGGAGTTTTATGATTTCATCATCTTCGTGTTCTTTGCCAGTGTGATCGGGCATTTGTTCTTTCCGCCGGACATGCCGGACTGGCTGATCATGATCCAGACTTTCGGCATTTTCGCAGCCGGTTATCTGGTGCGCCCGGTCGGCGGCATCGTGCTGGCGCATTTCGGTGACAAGTTCGGTCGCAAGCGGGTTTTCGCCTTTTCGGTGTTTCTGATGTCGATCTCGACATTGGCCATGGCCTGCCTGCCGACTTATGCGACGCTGGGTGTCGGCGCGCCAATCCTGCTGATCGTCTTCCGCATGTTGCAGGGTGCGGCCATTGGCGGCGAAGTTCCCGGCGCCTGGACCTTCGTGGCGGAACATGTGCCTGCCAATCGGGTCGGCATGGCCTGCGGCTTCCTCTGTTCCGGCCTGACACTCGGCATCATGATCGGTTCGCTGATCGCGACGGCCATCAACTGGATTTTCACGCCTGAGGAACTATCCGCCTATGCATGGCGCATTCCGTTCTTCATCGGCGGTATTTTTGGCCTGCTCGCGGTTTATCTGCGGCGCTGGTTGGCTGAAACGCCGATCTTTACCGAAATGAAGAACAGCCATTTGCTGAAAGACAAGCTGCCGCTGAAGACCGTTCTGCGCGAGCATATGCATGGCGTCATCATTTCCGTGCTTCTGACCTGGATTCTGTCAGCCGGTATCGTCGTGACCACGCTGATGACGGCAACCTTCCTACAGAAGCTCTATGGCTACAGCCCTTTGCAGTCGCTTGCCGCGACCAGCTTCGGCACGCTTTTTCTGATGTTCGGTACGGTGACCGCCGGATCGATTGTCGATCGTATCGGCAGCGGACGCTTCTTCGCGGTGGCCGGTGTATTCTTCGGCGTCGCCACCTTCGTTTTCTACAGCTTTGCTGGTACGTCTCTGCCGGTTCTGTTTGCGCTTTATGCGGTCATGGGACTTTCCGTCGGCATGGTTGGCGCGGTGCCCTATGTCATGGTTCGCGCGTTCCCGGCCCCGGTTCGGTTCTCGGGCCTGTCGTTCTCCTATAATATTTCCTATGCGGTATTCGGCGGCCTGACGCCGGTGGTTGTCACATCGTTTCTGGCGGTCAACCCGATGGCGCATGCCTGGTATCTGGTGTTCATCGCAGTGCTGACCAGCGGTCTCGGCCTCTATCTCATGGCACGCAGTGATCAGGTGGAAGGGGCCATCGGCCTTGATGATTTGCCGGTTGGGGACGCTGTTCCACACAGGAGCTGACAAAAGGGCCGCATAAGCGGCCCTTTCTTTTATGCGTTAGTGCGCCGCCAGCTTGGCGGCACCCAGTTCCTTGTCATGCACGGCGAAGCGATCCACCATATCAGCGCTGGCATCATTAAAGCCGATCACCGACACATCGGTGCCGCTGGCGCGATATTTCAGGACAACCTTGTCCAGCGCGCCAACCGAAGTGATGTCCCACAGATGCGCATGGCTGACATCGATGGTGACCTTTTGTGCAGGCTTGGAGAAATCAAACGCGGCGATGAAATTCTGCGCCGAAGCGAAGAAAATCTGGCCCTGAACAGTATAGATGCGTTCGCTGCCGTCGCTGCTTTCGGTCTCGGAGACGCGGAACATCTTGGCGACCTTGCCCGCGAAGAACACGCCGGAAAGCAGAACGCCGACAAGCACGCCTTTGGCCAGATCATGCGTTGAAACGACGGTGACGACCGTTGCCAGCATGACGAAGGACGAGGAAGGCGGGTTGCGGCGCAGATCGAGGATCGACCGCCACGAGAATGTGCCGATGGATACCATGATCATCACGGCCACCAGTGCCGCCATCGGAATGATGCGCACGAGATCGTCGAGAACCAGAATCAAAAACAGCAGGAAGGCGCCCGCCACAAAGGTCGAAAGCCTGCCGCGTCCACCGGACGAAACATTGATCACCGATTGACCGATCATCGCGCAGCCGCCCATGCCGCCGATTAGCGCCGAGGCAATATTACTCGTGCCCTGACCGATACATTCCTGGCTTTTGTTGCTGGTCGTGTCCGTCATGTCGTCGACGATCTGGGCCGTCATCAGCGATTCGAGCAGTCCGACCGCCGCGAGCGTGATCGAATAGGGCAGAATAATCTGCAAGGTTTCGAGCGTCAGCGGCACCTGCGGCAGGGCAAAGACCGGCAATGCCGATGGCAATTCACCAAGATCGCCCACGGTGCGAAGATCCATCCCGCTCCACCAGGCCAGTGCGGTGAGAACTGCAATGGCGACCAGCGGCGAGGGGATCGCCCTGGTCAGGCGCGGGAACAGATAGATGATGGCTAGGCCGCCCGCGATCATCCAATAGGTCTGGACCGGCACATGGATCAGTTCCGGCAACTGCGCCATGAAAATGAGGATCGCCAAGGCATTGACGAAGCCGGTGATGACCGAGCGTGATACGAAGCGCATCAGGCGGCCGAGTTTCAGGAAACCTGCAAGGATTTGCAGGAATCCCATCAGGATCGTTGCGGCAAAGAGATATTGCAGCCCGTGTTCCTTGACGAGCGAGACCATCACCACGGCAGTTGCAGCCGTGGCGGCTGAAATCATGCCGGGGCGACCGCCGGTAAAGGCGGAGACACAGGCAATGGCGAAGGAGGCAAAGAGGCCGATTTTTGGGTCGACCCCGGCTATGACCGAAAAGCCGATGGCTTCCGGAATAAGGGCAAGTGCTACGACGATACCGGAGAGTATATCGCCGCGAATATTGGAGAACCACTCGCGGCGGTAGGCAGCAAGACGTGTCATTGAATTTTCCGCAAATAGGGGACGGGCGTTGAAAGCCGTCCGATTCAACATGGCCGATTGTAAAAATGGGGGATGTTGTTGCGTTGTCTGGCGGATAGGCGGCCAGAAGAGCCACCCGGGCTTTCACCGGGTCCTTGCGAATGCGCTTGTATAAACAAAAAGAACGCAGCAGGGCAATAACCCGCTGCGTTTTCTATTGTTCTATATTGAATAGATCAGAGAATCTTTTGCATGAAGGTCAGATCAAGCCAGCGCCCGAATTTCTGTCCGACTTGTTTCAAGGTGCCGCAATCCTCAAAGCCCTGCGATGTGTGCAGCGCGATGGACGCCGCATTGCCCGCTTCGATGCCAGCCACCAGCACATGCACCTTGCGGCGGCGCGCTTCTTCCACCAGCTCGGCCAGCAAGGCGCGGCCAATGCCGCCGCCGCGCGCATCACTTGCTACATAGACCGACAGTTCGGACGAATGGCGGAAGCCTTCAAAGGGGCGGAACGGGCCATAGCTGGCATAGCCGACAACCTGGCCATCGCGCTCGGCCACCAGCACCGGGAACCCGTCGCGATTGCGGCCTTCCAGCCACAGACGCCGGTTCTCCAGATCGACGAGCGTTTCGTTCCAGATGGCAAGCGTGTTTTCGACCGCATCATTATAGATGGTGAGGAGCGTCGGGAGGTCGGCTGCCGTCGCATGGCGGATGGAGAGGGTCATTTCAGATGCCTTTGTAGAAGAGCGTGGTGGCGCAGGGGCTACCATCGGGGAAAAGCGCGTAATTCGGAATGATGCCGACAGGCTGCCAGTCGAGATGCGTATAGATCGCTTCGGCGGGGCTGCCGGTTGCTGTGTCGAGACAGATCAGTGTTTTACCTCGGCTGCGGGCCTGTGTTTCCGCCGCCTCCATCAGCTTGCGGGCAAGGCCAAGGCCGCGCGCCTTGCGGTGGACGAGCAGCTTTTTCAGGTCGGCGCGGTGCGGCTGATTGGGCATTTGCGCAAGACCAAGCTGAACCGTGCCGACGATCTCGCCGTCATGTTCAGCAGCGATGAGCAGCGTATCGCCGCTCTCGGCTTCGCGGGCGATACGGGTCCAGTAAGGCGTGAAATCCTCCGGCTCGCACGGGGCCATGAACCCGACCGATGCGCCACCCATGACGCAGTCCGCCAGGATTTCCGCGAGCGCGGGGATGGCTCGTTTCGCTTTTTCCGCATTGAGAACGTGAATCATTGGTCGGTCTTTCAGAGGCTGCCGCGGCGCTCGAGCACGATGGCGTAGCGTGCAAGGGTCGTGCCCGGATTGTGAAAGGTGATGCCAGCCATGATCGGCATATAAAGGCAGTCGCCGGGCTTGAGGCTGTAATGCGTGTCGCCAACGGTCATTTCCATCTCACCGGCAAAGAGCCACATATGCTGCGTGATGCCAGCATTGGCGGTCTGCGGTGCGAAAGTGACCTTGCCGCCCGCCGGAAACTCGACCTCGATCATGTCGACATTCGAGCCAGTGCCGGGTGGAGAAACAGACCGGCGCACATAGCCGGTGTCCGGATCGCGCCACACGGGCTGGCGATCATGCGGAAGGTAGGGCGAGGGCGGCGCTTCCGCATCGCCGAAAAAGGCTGAAAGTGACGTGCCAAGGGCGGCGCAAATGCGCGCCAGTAGCTGCGCCGTCGGGCTTGTCTCTCCACGCTCGATCCGCGAGATCATGGCCCGACTCACACCGGAAGCATCGCCCAGCGCATCCAGCGTCATGCCTTGTGCCAGACGCAGACGGCGCAGGTTCTCACCAATGGCATTGTCGAGTTGTTCGATTGCATTTTCCATTATGTTAGAAATAATATCTATTATAATGGAGTCAAGCGATTTCGCATACGAAAACGGCGGGATTTCTCCCGCCGCAATCAACCTCTTTGCATGATCAAAGCCCAAAGCTTTGGCAATGACCTCTCCCCTCATCCCGAGCCGGTGCAAAACACCGTGTCGAAGGGCGAGGGCGAGCACTTGCTTTTTTATCCTTGTGCCTTCAGCTCCAAATGACGGCGATGCAGGACCGGATCGGTATAGCCGTTCGGCTGTTCGTGGCCTTTGAAGACGAGGACGCAGGCAGTCTGGAAGGCAATATACTTGTCAAAGCTTGATAATTTTAACAGTTTAAAAGAATAGAATTTGATATACGTTCTATCTGTGAATTAATACATTTAAAATGGTGATCTCTATGTCTTTAAAAGGTAGTGTGAATTTTTATAATGGCGGAAATATAGTTCCTGGATCTGTTGCTGCTGTTGTGATTGAAGATCTTAAGTATGAAGGGTTTTTGACACTAGATGGTAAAATTGAACAATATATAGCGTATCAGGGGGGGGAGAATTTTATTTTCTGATTGAACGCGAAGACATTTCGACTAGTAATAAACTAAATAATATAATATCAATTCTAAGATGTAATTCCGGTAATAAAATACCAAAAATTGTGCTAGTTTTGGAATATATATCTGATGATAATCATAGGTTTAATTATAATCTTAATAATATGTGGTATTAATTAAATCTTCCCCTAGGAAGACATGCCTTTCATAGTATAGAATATGAAAGGCATGTCGGTTCACAAAAATTCGCTATTATCTGAGCGCCTTCAGCTCCAGCCGGCGGCGATGCAGGACCGGCTCGGTATAACCGTTCGGCTGTTCGCGGCCCTTAAAGACGAGATCGCAGGCAGCCTGAAAGGCGATGGACTTGTCGAAGTTGGCAGCCATCGGGCGATAGAGCGCATCGCCTTCATTCTGCTTGTCGACAACAGCGGCCATGCGCTTCATGGTTTCCATGACCTGCGCTTCCGTGACAACGCCATGATAGAGCCAGTTGGCGAGGTGCTGGGCGGAAATGCGCAGCGTCGCACGGTCTTCCATCAGGCCGACATTGTTGATGTCCGGCACCTTCGAGCAGCCGACGCCCTGATCAACCCAGCGCACGACATAGCCCAGAATGCCCTGTGCGTTGTTGTCGATTTCCTTCTGGATATCTTCCGGCGTCCAGTTCGGACGGCTGGCGACCGGCACCGACAGAATATCGTCGAGCTTGGCGCGTGGACGGCTCTTGAGCTTTGCCTGAACGGCGGCAACGTCTATCCTGTGATAGTGGGTGGCGTGCAGCGTGGCGGCGGTCGGCGAGGGTACCCATGCGGTGTTCGCGCCTGCCTTCGGATGAGCAATCTTCTGTTCCAGCATTGCGGCCATGAGGTCAGGCATGGCCCACATGCCCTTGCCGATCTGCGCGTGGCCGGAAAGGCCGCATTCGAGACCGATATCGACATTCCACTGCTCATAAGCCCCGATCCAAGCGGCCTGCTTCATGTCGCCCTTGCGGATCATCGGGCCAGCTTCCATCGAGGTGTGGATCTCGTCGCCGGTGCGGTCGAGGAAGCCGGTATTGATGAACACAACGCGATCCTTGGCGGCGCGAATGGCTTCCTTGAGATTGATGGTCGTGCGGCGTTCCTCGTCCATCACGCCCATCTTGAGCGTGTTGGGCTGCATGCCGAGCAGTTCTTCGGTCCGGGTGAAGATTTCATTGGCGAAAGCCACTTCTTCCGGGCCGTGCATCTTCGGCTTCACGATATAGACCGAGCCTTCGCGCGAATTCATGTGACGGCCATTGGGGCCGATATCGTGCAGGGCGATCAGGCTGGTGAAGGCCGCATCCATGATGCCTTCCGGCACTTCATTGCCGTCAGTGTCGAGAATGGCCGGATTGGTCATCAGGTGGCCGACATTGCGAACCAGCATCAGCGAGCGGCCCTTGAGCGTCAGGTCGGAGCCATCGGCACCGTGATAGCTGCGGTCGCCATTGAGGCGGCGCGTCATCTGCTTGCCGTTCTTTTCGAACGTGTCTTCCAGCTTGCCGTTCATCAGGCCGAGCCAGTTGCGATAGACCGCAACCTTGTCTTCGGCATCGACGGCGGCAATCGAATCTTCGCAATCCTGAATCGTGCTGATGGCCGATTCCAGAACCATGTCGGCAATATGCGCCGGATCGGTCTTGCCAATCGGATGATCGGCATTGACGACGATGTCGACATGCATGTTGTTCTTGGCCAGCAGAACATTGGTCGGGTTGGCGGCGTCGCCATTATAGCCCTTGAACTGGCTTGGGTCTTTGAGAGCTGTGGCGGATCCATCGGTGCGCTTGATGTCGAGCTTGCCATCCTTGATGGAAAGGCCAGCGACTTCCGCCCATTTGCCGGAGGCAAGCGGCGCGCTTTCATCGAGGAAGTTCTTTGCCCAGGCGATGACCTTCTCACCGCGCTTCGGATTGTAGCCCTTGCCCTTTTCCGCGCCATCGGCATCGGAAATCGCATCGGTGCCGTAAAGCGCATCATAAAGCGAACCCCAACGCGCATTGGCGGCGTTGAGCGCATAGCGTGCGTTCATGACCGGCACGACGAGCTGCGGACCGGCAATATGGGTGATTTCCGGATCGACATTGGCGGTCGAAACGGTGAACTCGCCGCCTTCCGGCAGAAGGTAACCGATATCCTTGAGGAACTGCTGGTAATCCGCCTGGCTATAGCCCTTGTCGCGGTTTTCCTTGTACCAGCTGTCGATCTTCGCCTGCATGTCGTCACGCTTTTTCAGAAGCGCGCGGTTCTTCGGGGCAAGATCGCGAACGATGGCGGCAAAGCCTTTCCAGAACGCGTCCGGATCTACGCCAGTGCCGGGCGCGGCCTCCTTGGCCAGAAACTCAACGAGTTCAGGGGCAACACGCAAACCTTCGATTTCGACGTAATTGCTCATGGCTTGGCCTCCTTCAGAATAAACACAACTATCGCCAGCGCTTTTAGCGCCAGCTATCCTGTTGCCTTTGAACCGCTTTGGCGCGCTTTCGTCAATCGGTGCGCGGGCACATCATTTGTGACGCTGGGGCGAAAATCACCGCTCCAGTTTCAACATGTCGCGAATATCGTCAGGGGTGGAACCCTGTTCGCGCAGTGCTGAAAGAGCGGTATCCTTGCGGCTTTTCGACAGTTTCAGCCCGTCTTCGCCCAACACCAGATGGTGGTGGTGATAAAGCGGTTCCGGCAGGTCCAGGAGCTTTTGCAGGAGACGATGCACGGCGGTCGCGTGGAAGAGATCGCTGCCGCGCACGACATGGGTAACGCCTTGCAGGGCATCGTCCACCACCACGGAAAGATGATAGCTGGTCGGCGTGTCCTTGCGCGCGATGATCACGTCACCCCATTTGGCGGGGTCGGCGGCAATGCGCCCGGTTTCGCCATCGGGCCCAGCGCCGTTTTCTGTCCAGAACAGTGGTCCGCCCGCAGCGGCCAGAGCCTTTTCCATGTCGAGACGCCAGGCATAGGCAACGCCCGACACGATCCGTTCCAGCTGCTCCTTTTCGGAGAGGTTGCGCTCGCCGCTTGGATAAAGCGGCGTCCCGTCGGGATCGGATGGCCAGTCCTTGCCTTTGGCATGGGCTTCACCGATTCGCTCGCGCACTTCGCCACGGCTGAGAAAGGCCGGATAGACGAGGCCCTTGTCGGCCAGTTTTGTCAGCGCATTGCGATATTCGCCAAAATGTTCCGACTGGCGGCGCACGGGCTTTTCCCATGAAAGGCCAAGCCAGTGCAGATCGTCGTAAATGCCCTGTTCAAGCTCCGGCGTGCAGCGCGCGGTGTCGATGTCTTCCATACGGAGCAGAAAACGACCGTTGTTTTCATTGGACATGCGTGCATTGAGAAGGGCTGAATAGGCATGGCCGAGGTGCAATTGGCCATTGGGGCTTGGTGCGAAGCGAAAGACGGGTCTGGTCATGATTGTGGCAATTGCCGGTTCTTATTGATTGTCATTGAGGCACATTGGTACTTTGTCGGTGATTGAAATGAAAGGCCACAGCATGCAGCGCATCGATACATTGGACGATATAGAGGCTGGCCTCGAAGCGCTGGTGCTTGCCGATGTACGGCTGGCCGATATACGCAGTCGCGCCCATGCGGTGCCGCTGCGCCGCTCACAGCCCGGCTTTGAAAGTCTGGCTTCCATTATCGTGGCGCAGCAGGTTTCGACCGCAAGCGCTGCGGCCATCTGGGCGCGGTTGAAACAGGCGATCGATCCGCTGACGCCGCAAGCCTATATCGATGGCGGTGAGGAGGCATGGCGGTTTGCCGGCCTGTCGCGGCCCAAGCAAAGGACGCTTCTGGCTGTCTCGCAGGCGCTGGTGGAGGATGGGCTTGATCTGCACGGGCTTTGTGACCTGCCTGCGGAGGAAGCCATTGCTGCTCTCACGGCGATAAAGGGCATCGGGCCGTGGACGGCGGAAGTCTATCTGCTGTTTGCAGCTGGTCATCCGGATGTGTTTCCGGCGGGCGATGTGGCGCTGCAAGCAGCCGTTGGCCATGCCTTCGCGCATGAAACGCGCCCGGACGCTAAAGCGTTGCGGCTACTGGCGGAAGATTGGGCACCCTGGCGTGGCGTGGCGGCGCGATTGTTCTGGGCTTATTACGCGGCGATCAAGGGGCGCGAGGCGGCCCCACTTTTGTAGATGCTTCTGTAAATGTTGCGTGTTTCCGGCGGCGTAAATGCGTTTCCGCTTCACAATCCTGTCACGTCGGGCTTACATTATCTGCATCAGCTGATGACGGTATTTCGATTCGCAGAAGCTTGATTTTCTGCTGATTGCAGTTCCGCCTTCGCGGTCTTGGAGCGTCGTTGTTGCGCCCACAATGGACGCGCGGCGCTCCGATGAAGAGCGCAATTCCGCTTGGAAAGTCGTCGTTTCGCCCTTTCTCGGAGTTGCTCTGAAGGAGGTGCGTCCTTGACCATTGCAGTCTCACCCCGGACAGTCTCGACGAGTGGCTTGCCCGCTCTGGTCCTCAATGCGGATTATCGTCCGCTCAGTTATTATCCTTTGTCGCTCTGGTCATGGCAGGATGCGATCAAGGCGGTCTTTCTCGAACGCGTGAATATCGTCGCGGAATACGATCAGATCGTTTCCTCGCCGTCTTTCTCCATGCGTGTTCCGAGTGTGATCTGCCTGAAGGATTATGTGAAGCCGCCGCGCTATCCGGCGTTTACGCGCTTCAATCTCTTTTTGCGTGATCTTTTCGAGTGCCAGTATTGCGGTTCGCCGCATGACCTGACCTTCGATCACGTCACCCCGCGTTGCCATGGCGGCGAGACGACGTGGGAAAATGTGGTCGCCGCATGCTCACCATGCAATTTGCGCAAGGGCGGTCTTATGCCTGCGGCTGCGCATATGTGGCCGCGTCAAAAGCCGGTCATGCCGACCGTGCAGGATCTGCACAATAACGGTCGTCTTTTCCCGCCCAACCATCTGCACGACAGCTGGCTCGATTTTCTGTATTGGGATGTCGAACTGGAGCCTTGACGCATGTTGCGCAAAACCGCGTAGCAATCTTGCGACAACATTATGCGAAAAAAGAAGACCTAAGCCCCCTCAGAATCTTCCCTTACTTCCCACTCTTCGCAAAAGCGCCGTAGTAGCCGATGGCTGCAAAGAACAGGCTTGCGACAACATTCCATCCGGCAAAGGACAGACCGAGGAAAAAGCCGGGTGCGCTGTCGCATGCAGGCGGATGCGTATTGAGATCACCCAAGAGATTACCGGCATCCAGCGTGACCTTCATGGTCGCCGCGCTGCAATCCGTCGGGCCGGGCCAGTATTTCAGCTCGACGCCCGTGTGATAGGCAGCCAGCGCCAGACCATAGGTCATCAAAAGCGCGCCAATCAGGATCAGGCCGCGCGTCAGGATCGGCGGCCATTTCAATCCGTAAGAAAGCCAGGCTGCTGCCAGAACCGGGACGCCGATATAATAAGGCGTACGCTCTTCAAGACAGAGCTTGCATGGCATGAAGCCCGCTAGGTGCTCGAAGCCAAGGGCGGTGCCGACGGTTGCGGCCAGACCGACGGTCATGATGCCAGCGGTCCAAGCCTGAACCTTGCCGACCGGATTATTGAGTGCAAATGCCATCTGAAATTTCCTGACGCAGCTCTTTATATGCAGCTAAACTAAGATAGAGGCTTGTTTCCAAGCAATTTATTTTGACCGGCGTGAGGCAGCCGGCTCAGGCGTGAAGATATTTCACAGCAAAAAACAGGGCGATGAGCACGACCGCTACGGCACTGGCGATCAGGCCGAGACGCTTCTCGATGAAATGGCGGATCGGCTCACCATAGCGGCGCAGCAGCCAAGCCAGGAAATAGAAGCGCGCGCCGCGTGCAACGATTGCCGATGCGATGAACAGCCAGATATTGACGCCCGCCGCACCTGACAGGATTGTCACCACCTTGATCGGCGGCAGATGGGCAAGGCCCGATGTGATGAGCATCAGCAAAATGGCGTCGGCGCTGGTCGTGCCGCGCAGCTGCTCGAACGTGTCGAGCTTGCCATACATTTCCAGCACCGGCTTGGCGATCTGTTCATAGGCATGATAGCCGAGATACCAGCCCGCTATGCCGCCGAGCACCGATGAAACGGTTGCAATAAAGGCATAGCGCCAGGCGCGTTCCGGACGGGCCAGCGCCATTGGCAGAAACAGAACGTCTGCCGGAACAAGGAAAACCGAACTTTCCACGAAAGCGATGATGGCCAGCCACCATTCGGCTGATTTTCTTGCGGCAAGTGAGATCGTCCAGTCGTAAAGGCGGCGCAGCATGGATTGTCCGGATAATGTGCGGCGGATAGCCGTCGTTGCGATTGCACCGTCTATAAATAAAAAAGACGGCGCGAACAATCTGCGCCGTCTCATTCATTACATTGTAACAATCAGCGCTTGTAGGCGCTGCAGATATATTTGGTTTCGAGATATTCCTCGATGCCGTATTTGGAACCTTCGCGGCCGAGACCCGATTGCTTGACGCCGCCGAAAGGAGCGACTTCGTTGGAGATCAGGCCGGTATTGTGGCCGACCATGCCATATTCGAGGCCTTCGCCGACGCGGATCGCACGGCTGAAGTTCTCTGTATAGAAGTAAGCGGCGAGACCGAAGATTGTGTCATTGGCCATGGCCAGCACTTCTTCTTCCGTATCGAAGGCGAAGAGCGGCGCCAGCGGGCCGAATGTTTCTTCCTGCGCGACGGCCATATCCGAGGTCACGCCGGTTAGAATGCCCGGTTCGAAGAACAGGCCGCCCAGTTCCTTGCCGCCGGTGATGAGCTTTGCTCCCTTCGAAACGGCGTCTTCGATATGCGCCTTGACCTTGGTGATCGCCTTTTCCTCGATCATCGGACCAATGGCGACGCCCGGTTCAGTGCCGTTGCCGACCTTCAGCGCCTTGACCTTTTCAGCGAGTTTCTCTGCGAACTTGTCGTAAATACCGCGTTGAACATAAATGCGGTTAGCGCAGACGCAGGTCTGACCGGCATTGCGATATTTGGAAATCATCGCGCCTTCCACGGCAGCGTCAAGATCGGCGTCATCGAAGACGATGAAAGGCGCATTGCCGCCGAGTTCCAGCGATACTCTTTTGATCGTCGGTGCGCACTGCGCCATCAGCAGACGGCCCACTTCCGTGGAGCCGGTGAAGGAGAGCTTGCGCACAATATCATTGCTGGTGAGTTCAGCACCGATATCGCGTGCCTTGCCGGTCACGATCTGCAACACACCAGCAGGGATGCCAGCCTTTTCGGCCAGAACGCCAAGCGCCAGAGCCGTCAGCGGGGTCAGATCGGCGGGGCGCACGATCATCGTGCAGCCAGCAGCCAGTGCCGGTGCAGCCTTGCGGGTGATCATGGCTGCAGGGAAGTTCCAGGGCGTGATTGCGGCGGTGACGCCGACAGGCTGGCGGATGACGGTCAGGCGCTGTCCAACTTGCGGGGCGGGGATGGTGTCGCCATAGACGCGCTTGGCTTCTTCCGCGAACCATTCAATGAAAGACGCGGCATAGAGCACTTCACCCCGCGCTTCGGCCAGAGGCTTGCCCTGTTCCGACGTCATGATCAGCGCGATATCATCGGCATTGGCGACAATGAGGTCAAACCACTTGCGCAGAATGCCAGCACGTTCCTTGGCGGTCTTTGCCGCCCAGACGGGGAACGCCTTGGCGGAAGCGTCGATGGCGTCCTTGATCGTGTCCACCGACAGCGACGGGACCGTGCCGACCACTGAACCGTCAGCCGGGTTGGTCACATTGATGGTCTTGCCGTCAACCGCATCGATCCAGCGACCGTCGACCAGGCATTTTGATTGAAGCAGCGAAGGGTCTTTCAAGGTGATCATGTCTGATGTTCCGTCCCAGTCTTGCATTGATTGGTCG
This sequence comes from Ochrobactrum sp. RH2CCR150, assembly GCA_014138095.1. Classification (GTDB taxonomy): domain Bacteria; phylum Pseudomonadota; class Alphaproteobacteria; order Rhizobiales; family Rhizobiaceae; genus Brucella; species Brucella gambitense. The sequence goes on along the minus strand of JACGXE010000008.1, from coordinate 1,089 downwards.
TTCAATATATTGAACACTCCTCGATATATCGAATTAAACAGATCGTGACGACCAAAGTCAATCACTCAGCCGATGATCTGTCGGGCAGTTCGCGGTTCAGCATAGGAATGAAACGATGACCGACGAGGCAGGTTCCCTCAAACTGGTTCCAGCGGTGATGCGCGCGGCACAGATACTGGATATTATCGCCAAGGCCGGAGACGGTATGGGCGGGGCACTGAAACTATCCGATATTGCTCGTCAGGCCGGGCTGCCAAAAAGCAGCGTGCATGGGCTTTGCCAGACACTGGTTCATCTGAAGCTTCTCAAGTTCAATAATGACGGCAGCTTTTCCATGGGGCCGCAGTCGGTGCGCTGGGCCAATGTCTTTCTGGCGAGCAGCGATATTGTAGAGGTGTTTCATGAGGCGGTCGCGCAGGCAGAGGGGCTTGGCGCCTATACGCTGACGCTTTCACATCTGGATGGCCCGGATGTCATCTATCTGTCCTGCCGCAATTCGACTGCGCCACTCGGGATTACATTCCGCATCGGCATGCGCGTGCCGGCCGTCTTTACAGCGACTGGCAAGGCGATGCTCGCGGCAATGCCGGACGAGGAGCGGGCGCATCATCTTCCGGAACATTGGCCGGATCTCGCCACACCGGCGAGCGTCGCTTCGCTGAAAGCACTCGAAGTCGAGATGGCTGGTGTAAAAGAGAAGGGCTATTCCCTTGATGACGGCCAGTTGCGCGAAGGCATGTTCTGTATCGGCGCGGCGATCTACGAACAGCCGAACCGCCCAAGCGCGGGGATTGCTCTTTCCATGATGGCGGCAGAGGCTCGTCCCGAAGTGATTAAAGAGATCGGCCAACGGATGCGGGCGCTTGCGGATGATGTCGCTGAGCGAATGGGATGGGCTTCCGCGTCAGAATCACCTGTTCAGATTGGTGAATAAGGAGTAAATTTCAGTCTTTATCCCTGTGGAAAAGAAAACTGGATTTTTATTGATCTAGGCGTTGACAGTTTGAGAGTTGGGGGCCTATATAGCGCCACAACGAGGGCGGCGACGCTGCTAGCGGCAGGTTGCTTCGTCCTTGAGTTCTGGTGAAA
>JACGXE010000007.1 GCA_014138095.1 Ochrobactrum sp. RH2CCR150 | reverse complement strand
GCAACCCGATACGACAAACGCGACGACAATTTCCTCGCATCTATCCAGCTTGCTTCAATTCGTATTTGGCTTCGATCTTATGAGTCGGTCACCTAAAGTAGATATCCGAATTTCTAGCTATTCCCGAATGATCAATACGCGCAATCTTTAAGCGCGGTCGGGTCCCCGATTTCGCGACGCCTGTTTATGGGCGCTTTGGGAGACCAGGACTGAAGTTCAACCGAAACAGGGCAGGGGCCATAACAGGGAGGAATAAAGCGATGCCTATTCCACAAGTATCCGACACAATTCATCTCAGTGACGTGCATGCCGGTGATGCCAATGCCGGTAACGGCGCTGATGGCTATAACTACGGTAATATCAACTATAATCCGAGTGCAGTTGTTGCCAACACGCAAAGCGTGGCGGGCGCAACAGTAGACGTGCATAGCGGCGATTCCCCCTGGTTAAGCGCCAGCTGGGATGCAGGCCATGCCGGTCATGGCGGTGGAGCCGATGCAGCCAATGGCTTTCTCGCCAATATTACCAATCATGGCGATGGCGGAGCCGGTGGTGACGCGAACTCCAATGGCAGTCTGGGCTCGTCAAGCGGCGGCAATGTAGGGGCAGCGACTGCCGATACAAGCGCTGTTCAATATACTGAGCTTCTTGCGGACCAGCACGCCACTATTCTTGCAGGGGTTGGCGGCAATGGTGGTAACGGAAATATGGCACGCGGTGGCGATATCTCGGCCGCGCTCGTGCACTCAAACCCGGAAACCCACACGACAACGACGACGACCAATGACATCGCGAGCTTTGCTAATAGTTTTAACGACAACTTTCACGATATTGATCTGAGCCACATGCCGATCTGATCGGTAGTTGGCTTCAGATTGAATCATTGGAAAATTCGATCTGGGAGCAACGGCTTCGGCCGCTGCTCTCCCGTTTTACCGGTTTCCACAAGGCTGATGGTGCATTGCGAGCATTGGAGGCGGTTGCAAGGGGCTGGTATGTCAACGGAGATTGGACGATGACGGCGGCATTTGCGCAACCACGCTATACGGTGACCCCACTGGTCGCAGCGCTCCGTCGGTGTTACGCCGCCTTTGGGTTGGTCTTCGCCTATAGCTGCGGATACAATATTTTTCTGCTCGCACCTTCCATCTATCTTCTCCAGATTTATGATCGCGTTTTGTCGAGCCGCAGTGTCGACACGCTGTTGATGCTGACAATCATCATCGCCGTGGCGGTTGTGGTTGGGTCTTTGCTCGATATCGTGCGCCGCGCCGCATTGTCCCGGATCGGTAGTTGGCTCGATCACCAGTTGCGTCCTATCGTCATGAACGCATCGTTCGAATATGCGGCACGCGCTGATGCGGGAGCCGCCGCAGAACATTATCGCGACCTTTCGGTTCTGCGCCAGTTTCTGGATTCGCCCTCCTGCGCGCTTTTGTTCGATCTGCCATGGGCCCCGGTTTTCCTTGCATTACTTTTTCTGGTTCACCCACTGCTGGGCTTCATTGGGCTGGGCAGCGCCTTGATCCTGCTCCTATTGGCGTTGCTGAACGAGCTTGTGACACGTGAATTGAATGAACAGGCAAATCTTGCGCAAGCGCGAAGCCATTCCCGCTTCATCATGGCGCTGAAATATATTGGCGTTATTCGCGCTATGGGCATGCAGCATGGTGCGGCTCACCTCATCTATCGAGATGCTGAAGCTGTCAGAGCGGCTCAGGACAGTGTGATACGCAGGACCGAGGTTGTTTTAGCGTTTTCGAAGTCGGTACGCACGCTGACCCAAATTCTGATGATGGGTGCTGCGACTTGGCTCGTGCTTCAAAACAACAGCAATCCCGGAATTATTTTTGTAGCCAGCCTGCTGCTTGGACGTGGACTGGCGCCGGTCGAGGGCGCAATCGGAGCCTGGCGCGCACTTGCTTTCGTGCGCGGTGCATTCAATCGCCTGAACCGGATGCTCACGCTTATTGTTCCTTGTGAGGACAGGCGAACCATTCTTGTTCCGGAACCGAGGGGCCAGCTGGTTCTCGATAATGTCGGCTATCGGCTCCCGTCATCGGATCATTTCATTTTGCGGGGCGTCTCGTTTCAGGTTGCCGCGGGCGATTGTGTGGCGCTGATCGGGCCGTCCGGTTCGGGTAAATCCACGCTTGGGCGGATTCTGGCGGGCGTTTCACGGCCGACATGCGGATGCGCTTTTCTGGGTGGCATCGACATCGCCTTGTTGCGCCATTGTGACAATGCCCGTCACATTGGTTATCTTCCGCAAGACATTGAGCTCTTCGGCGGTGCAATCAAGGATGTCATTGGTCGGCTTGATGGATCCGACCCTCAAAAGGTGATTGAGGCGGCAAAACTGGTCGGGCTGCATGAGGCGATTATGCGGTTGCCCCAAGGTTATGATACAGACATTGGAGAAGGAGGGAGCCTGCTTCTTCGGGCACAGCGCCAACAATTGGGACTGGCGCGCGCAGCTTATGGCAATCCGCCTCTCGTTGTGCTCGACGATCCGAATTCTAGCCTCGACTATGAAGGCGAGCGCCTGTTGTTTGACGCCATTGAGCGCATGAAATGCAGGCAGATAACCATTGTGATCATTACCCATCGAATGGGCATATTGCCCGTCACGGACAAGATTGCCGTGATGCGTGATGGTATGGTCAGCGCCTTTGGTGATAGCGAGAAAATTTTCGATGCTTTCCTTCGCGTTCCTGCCAAAACCGGACCATGAGGGGGCAATGCAATGGCGCTGGTCTATCTTGATGTTCCATTGAAGGTCGTGAACGCGTTCAAATTCCGTCTGGAGCTGGTTGCGCAACAGCTGATGCTGTGGCGGCTCGCATCTCCACCGATACTTGTAGACCAACGCAAAACATTGCCAGCGCCGGTGACCTCCCGGCCAAGGTTGCGCGGGGTTGCCTGGACTGGAAACTTGCTGGTTTTGACGTTTTTAGCCGGGTTTGGTCTGTGGGCAATTCTTGCGCCACTCAAAAGCGCGGCAGTTGCTGTGGGCATCGTCGAAGCGGAGACCAGTCGTAAAACCATTCAACATCTGGAGGGCGGTATCGTTCAGCAGATTTATGTCCACAACGGAGATCTGGTTTCTTCCGGGCAGGTGTTGATCAAGCTTGATGATACCAAGCCGAGAACGGAACTTGTCGGCCTTCAGGGCCAGTTGTGGGATGCGGAGGCAAGCCGCGCGCGGCTGGTCGCGGAACAGGGAAACGAGGCGCAGCTCGCGTTTCCGCCGGAGCTGGCGCGACTTGTTTCGCATAATCCGGCAGTCAGCGCGATTGTTGTTGGCCAGCGGAGAATTTTCGAAGCGCGGCGTGATGTCTATCGATCCGAAATTGCTATAACGCATGAAAAAATGGAGCAGGTGAAACAGGAGATCACCGGTCTGGTAGCCCAAAAACTGGCGCTGTCGTCACGGGTGGAGATTACCCGTCAGCAGTTGGACATGATTGATCCGCTGGTCAAGAAAGGTCTTGAACGCAAAACAAGCCTGCTGAACCTCGCGCGGGAAAAAGCGGACCTTGATGGACAATTTGGAGAAACGACGGCTCAGATTTCCCGTGCTTACCAGGTGATCAATGAAGCGCAGGCCAATCTCATCAAACTGGAAAGCGACCGGCAAAATGAGATCGCAAAGGAACTGCGCGACACTGAGAACCAGCTGTTTTTGTTGAACGAGCGATATCGCGCCATTGATGATCAACTAAACCGTACGGCGATTAAGGCACCAGAGGCGGGCATTGTTATGGATTTACGTATTCATACAACAGGCGGAGTGATTGGCGCAGGCGAACCGTTGCTCGATCTTGTGCCACAGGACGGCAATATGGTTGTGTCTGCACATGTCAGACCTGAAGATATCCATCTTGTTCATCAGGGGCTGAATGCGCAGGTACATCTTCTACCCTATGATCAGCGACGCGTGCCGCTTTTGAAAGGGAGGGTCACTTATGTTTCTGCTGATCGCCTGTTGGATAAGGTCACAGGTCAGCCCTACTATGCTGCAACGATCCAGGTCACCGATGATGAATTGTTGCAGGCAGGGGATATAGAGATGATCCCAGGAATGCCGGTGCAAGCTTTGATCGAAACTGGCCAAAGTAGCGTCGCTCTTTATGCCGTCAGGCCTTTGCTGGATAGCTTCCATCGTGCATTCCGCGAGAATTGAATTTGTTTCGCTTATTGCACCGTGTTTATACCCGGAGATGTCTTTGCTCCCAAAAGCAGCACGACCTCCGTTCTGTTTTGAACCCGCAGTTTGCGCATGATATGCTGCAAATGCATTTTCACGGTATTCCCCGAGAGGTTGAGTTTTTCCGCAATGATCTTGTTTGAATGACCACGCTGAAGCTCGGTGAGAACATCGACTTCACGAGGTGTGAAACCGGCAATGGCGGCCATCCGCGGAGCGCGGCTCACCGTCTCATTGTCATCGTCGAGCATGTCTTCTAAAGCTGACTTGCCATTGATGGAGATGGTCGGTTGGATGCTGCCGTGAGCGCCTAACGGATGTGGGCAAAATACGCCGCCTGCAAGCACCAGCCGCACACCAGCAAGCGCTATTTCCACCGGAAGAGACGAGGTGAAAAAGCCTCGTACTCCCATTTTGATCGCCTCTGATTCCATCAGGATATCGTCCCGGTTGGAAAGCAAGGCGATCGATGCTGCCGGAAAATGCGTTTGAGCAGCCAGCAAATCTTCCAGCAGGGTTGGGCTATCGATTGCTCGCCCCGCCAGATCCAGGGCGATAAGCGCGACATCTCTTCCAATCGCCTTTGCCAGATCGGCAGTAGAAGCCATATCGATAAAGTCCCACCCGGCGAGTTCGTGAGCGAGGAATTTAACGACGCATGTGCGCGCAAGCGTATGTTTGGCCACGATAACCATGGTCGGAAGGCTGCGCATTTTGCGGCGTTTTCTCTCAAGATCGGCTGACACTACAGGCTCCGCTTTTCCAATGACCGGAGGTCTTTTCCATCGCTCACGAGATCTATCGAATGCTGCACAATGTCCGAATGAAGTCATCTCACACCACGTTGGTGGCGCGAGAAATTAACATCCCATTCTACCATAAAAGGTGGTACCGGATTTAAGCATTTTCCGGCCTAAGCTATACAATTGGGTTTATTGCTTCCTAACTTATTGCGTTGATTTGGATTAATGATTTCCCGTTCTGCGTGGGCGCGTTTCACGATGGCCAACGCCGTTACAAGCGTGTTACTCAACGGATAGGATAAATTGGCAGTCCACTATGCGGCGATAAAATGGAAGAGAAGCAAAAGACCACCGTAACAATCGCTGTGTTGGCCGCTGGGCAATCGTCGCGTTTGGGTGGCGCAAACAAGCTGCTTGCCATTTTTGACGGCAAGTCACTGATCCGCCGTTCTGTTGAAGTTGCGATGCAAACCAGTAGTGATCGGGTTATCGTCGTTACCGGACATATGGCCGGAGATATCGCGGCAGCGCTGCAGGGGATGGACGTTGCCATCGTGCATAACGCGGCATATGCCACAGGTCTTGCGAGCTCGATCAAAGCTGCATTGGGGGCGACAACGGCAGATTGCGATGGGCTTATGATTCATCTTGGTGATATGCCTGCCATCAATGCACATCATATGCGCACGATGGTCGATTGCTTTCGACAGCATAAAGGAAAGGCCGTCATCCGCGCCGTTATCGGTGAGGGCGAGCGAGGCAATCCCGTCATTTTACCGCGACAGCTTTTTAAAGCCATTTCCGCGCTCTCCGGCGATTTGGGTGCAAAGCGCGTTATAGAGGCGAGCGATATTCCTGTCATTGATGTACCAATTGGCGCCGCTGCCAGAATTGATGTCGACACGAGAGAGGCACTTTTGGAGGCCGGGGGCCGTATCGTTTGACTGACGACAAAATGGTGTCCCCCTTGACCTGACCACTATTTTCGACAACCAGTATCGGTCTTCGCATTCATTCAACGATAGCATCAGCAAGCGGTCCTTTTCCATGAACAAAACAGCCCGAAGCATTCTGGCCGGAACTGCCGAGGGGCCAATCCTCGCAACAACCGAACCGCTCAGCTTCTGGGGCGGGGTCGATCCCGCTTCGGGTAAAATCATCGACGTGCATCATCCGCTTCACGGACAGAGCATCAAGGGCGTTGTGTTGATGATGCCATCGACGCGCGGTTCGTGCACAGGCTCTGGCGTGCTGCTCGATCTTGCGCTGAACGGCATGGCGCCTGCAGCGCTGGTCTTCTGTCAGGCTGAGGACGTGGTGACTCTCGGAGCGCTGATTGCGGATAAGATGTTCGGTAAATCTTTGCCGGTCCTGCGTCTGGCACCGGAAGATTGGGAGCGTCTGCGAAAAGAGGAGAAGGCCGCGATCACGCCAACGGCCTTAACCGCGCCCGGTCTCACGCTGTCGCTCGTTCAATCGAAGGAGGCCGGTCTCGATCTTTCTGCCACTGATCAAGCCATGCTTGCGGGTGAAGAGGGCGAGGTTACCAAATTTGCCATGGAAATCATCTGCACGATGGCGGCAAACCAGGGGGCTGAACGCCTTATCGACGTTGCGCAGGCTCATATTGATGGCTGCATCTATGCAAGTCCGGCCAATCTGACCTTTGCCGAAAAAATGGCGGATATGGGCGCGCGGGTCCGTGTTCCGACGACGATGAATGCCATCTCTGTCGATCGGGAGCATTGGCAGACACAAGGTGTGCCTGCAGCCTTTGGACGGCCAGCCGCACGGCTCGCCGATGCCTATGTGCGGATGGGATGCCAGAATACGTTCACCTGCTCGCCCTATCTGTTGGAAACCGCTCCGAAACAGGGTGAGAGGATTGCATGGGCCGAAAGCAACGCGGTCATCTATGCCAATACCGTGCTTGGCGCACGCACTGCGAAGCATCCGGATTTTCTGGATCTTTGCATAGCGATCATCGGGCGCGCGCCGCTTTCCGGCGTTTATCTCGATCAACATCGGTTTGCGGAACGGATCATTGATGTGGATGTGCCGGTGGCGTTCGATGATGCCTTCTGGCCATTGATCGGTTATCTGGCGGGTAAAGTTTCGCCGGATCGGATTCCGCTGTTGCGGGGGCTCGAAGAAGCCAAGCCGACCGCGGAGAACCTGAAAGCTCTCTGTGCTGCCTTCGGTACGACGTCCGCCGCACCGATGCTGCATGTTGCAGGCGTTACGCCGGAAGCACATCTCGTCTCGCCCGCAGCTGATGAGGCGCGTATCACGAAGCATGATATGGCGGACGGCTGGCAGTTGTTGAACGACGGGCCCGATAGCGTGGATCTGGTAGCTATCGGCAGCCCGCATGCTTCACTGGAAGAATGTCGCGCATTTGCTGATGCATTGCAGGGCACTAAGGCGGTCACGACGACAATTATAACCGCAGGGCGTCAGGTTATCGCCAGCGCGCGTGGCGAGGGCACGCTGGAAAGGCTGGAAGCTTCAGGCGTTCAGGTTATTCCGGATCTTTGCTGGTGTTCGATTTCCGAGCCGGTTTTTCCAGTTGAAGCCAAGGCGCTGATGACCAATTCTGGCAAATATGCCCATTATGGGCCTGGTCTATCCGGCCGCGCAGTACGTTTCGGCAGTTTGGTGAGTTGCGCGCAGGCGGCGCAGACAGGTCGCGTCGCGCATGGCTTGCCAAAATGGCTGGAGGCGTAACGAGCAGGGAATGCCTGTTCTGCTTGTCATGTTCTGGGCTGTAATGCGGGCTCATGGCGATCAATGAGCGGCGAAGGTGACGCAAACTGCCAAAGCTTGTTGTAGTCGCCAATTTTAATGCTGGAGGCGTGGGTGGTCACGCCATATTCGGAGAGACTTGCAAAACTGCGTGACAGATTTTCGGGCGTCATGCCGAGATAGGCCGCCAGAACACGCTTTTCATATTGCAGCACGACGACGTCAGTACGCTCGGTCGCCAAAGACTCCCTGATGATCCAGTTGGCAAGACGCTGAATGCTGCTTCGCAGTTTGTGTGCCTTAAGTTCTTTTACGAGTTTTCGGTAGGCTCTTGCGGTTTCGAATACGACAGCGCGCATGAACCCATTGTCTTCGTTGAGAATTTCCCGCACCAGACTGGATGGGACCATTAAGATACGCGCAGAGGTCAGTGTTTGCGCGGTCTGCAAGCAAACGTCGTCATTGAGCACGGCGGCCAATATGAAAACGTCGGCAGCACCCAGAACTTCGAGAACTGTCTCGCTGTCGTCGGACTTGGCGGACATCACGACAAGCCCGTCCAGAACGACGAACAGAAAGTCGGCCGACTCATCTTCTTTCAGAAGCACAGTGCGGGCAGGAAATGATTGGACGAAGCTTGGTCGAATAATCCGATCAAAATTCGCGTCCGCGATTTCCGCAAACAGAGGAAGCTTTTTCAGTCGATAGATATCGTCTTTCTGCATAAAGCATACTCTTATGATCAAGTTATCGGTATAAATTCTTGATAATTATCAATCATAAAATTACATAAAGTCAATACATAGAGCGATATAATTCTATTGAAGTCTTAATTATTGTAGCATTTCATTTTATTCTTGAAAAAATTAATAATTTTGATCTTAATCAATGTATCCAGCAAACAATCGACGCATATGTGCAAACGAAACCTATGATGGTATTCAATTCGGAGTACGCCTATGCCAAATGTCGAGGGAGCTGCCCCGAGGGGGCAGTCAACAGCTCTTGCCATGAGCACCGTTGCGTTCACGACATGCTTTGCGGTTTGGACAATATTTGCAATCATCGGAATTCAGATACGCTCTGAGCTTGGTTTGTCCGAGACGCAGTTTGGTTTGCTTGTCGGCACGCCCATTCTAACCGGGTCTCTGATCCGTGTCATACTGGGCATTTGGGCCGACCGTTACGGCGGGCGCCTGATTTTCGCGCTGACCATGCTTATTTCAGCGCTTGCAACCTATCTCCTGACCTTCGCGACAAACTATCCGCAAATGCTGACTGCCGCGCTTGGCGTTGGTGTGGCTGGCGGATCGTTCTCGGTCGGTGTCGCCTACGTATCGCGCTGGTATCCGCCTGAAAAGCAGGGCGTTGCGCTCGGTATTTTTGGCGCAGGGAATGTCGGTTCCGCCGTCACGAAGTTCTTCGCGCCGATCGTCATGGTCGCCTTTGGTTGGCATGCCGTTGCGGAAATCTGGGCCGCGGCAATGGTCATCATGGCTCTGGTCTTCTATTTCACGACAAGCGACGATCCCGTTCTGGTCGAACGTCGCCGCACTGGCGAAAAGCCTGCCAGCACACTCATGGAGCTTGAGCCGCTCAAAAACGTGCAGGTCTGGCGCTTCTCGCTTTACTACTTCTTCGTTTTCGGTGCGTTTGTGGCTCTGGCCCTATGGCTGCCGCAATATCTGATCCATGTTTATGGTGTCGATATTCGCGTTGCCGGTATGATCGCCGTCTTCTTCTCTGTTCCTGCCAGCTTGTTCCGCGCCTATGGCGGCCATCTTTCCGATGTCTACGGCGCACGAAAAGTCATGTACTGGACGTTCCTCGTCTCGCTGGCGGCAACGTTTGTCCTGTCATATCCGCCGACGGACTATATCATCCAAAGCGATAAGGGACCGCTTAGCTTTCATGCTGAAATGAGCGTGGTTGGTTTCACCATTACTGTCTTTATCCTCGGCTTCTTCATGGCTTTGGGCAAAGCCGCCGTGTTCAAACATATTCCGGTCTATTATCCGGGTAATGTGGGTTCGGTTGGCGGTCTGGTCGGCATGATCGGCGGTCTGGGCGGTTTTATCCTGCCTATTCTGTTCGGTGTGCTTCTGGACCTGACCGGCTTGTGGACGAGCTGCTTCATGTTGCTCTTTGTCATCGTCGCCGTCTCCTTTGTCTGGATGCATGTTTCGATCCGCCAGATGGAGCGCGCGGCACAGGGTAAGGCTGCGGAAGAACTTCCGGCCTTTGCAGAATTGCAGGGACTGAAGAAAGCGGAGATCAAGCCGAGCAAGAGTGACGCGGTTTTGACCGATTGGCGCCCTGATGACCCAGTCTTCTGGGAGCAGAAGGGCAAGAAGATTGCCAAGCGTAATCTGTGGCTTTCCATTCCTGCCCTCCTCTTGTCCTTTGCTATCTGGCAGGTCTGGTCTGTGGTGGTGGCAAAACTGCCGCTGGTAGGCTATCAGTTTACCACTGACCAGTTGTTCTGGCTGGCGGCTCTTCCCGGTATTTCGGGCGCAACATTCCGTATCTTCTATTCCTTCATGGTGCCGATCTTCGGCGGCCGCCTGTGGACCACATTGACCACCTGGTCGCTGGTCATTCCGGCCATCGGCATCGGTTATGCTGTGCAGAACCCGAACACGCCTTACTTCGTGTTCCTACTCCTTGCGCTCTTCTGCGGCTTTGGCGGCGGCAACTTCGCCTCGTCCATGTCCAACATTTCGTTCTTCTTTCCGAAACACGAAAAGGGCAATGCAGCGGCGCTCAATGCGGGCCTCGGTAATCTCGGTGTCAGCGTGGTGCAGTTCGTGGTGCCGCTCGTCATTACTGCCGGTATCTTTGGCAAACTCGGCGGCGATCCCGCAATGGTCGCGACCGAGGCTGGCAATGCACCGCTCTGGCTGCAAAATGCCGGTTTCATCTTCGTACCGTTCATTGTCATCACAGCTTTCGCCAACTGGTTCGGCATGAACGATATAGCCTCGGCCAAGGCGTCCTTTGCCGATCAGGCTGTCATTTTCCGCCGCAAGCACAACTGGATTATGTGCTGGCTTTACACCGGCACATTCGGTTCGTTCATCGGCTATTCGGCGGGCTTCCCGCTTTTGACCAACATCCTGTTTCCAGAGGTCAATGCACTCCATTACGCCTTCCTTGGCCCGCTCGTCGGCGCACTGTCACGGTCAGGTTCGGGTTGGCTGGCGGATAAATATGGCGGTGGGCGCGTGACCATCTGGGCATTCGTGCTGATGATGATCGGTGTTGCAGGCGTGCTGTGGTTCGTCGGTGTCAAAGACCAGCCGAACGCTTTCTGGGGCTTCTTCGCATCCTTCGTCCTGCTGTTCTTTGCAACCGGTATCGGCAATGCATCCACCTTCCAGATGATCCCTGCGATCATGTCGAAGGAAATGGTCCGGCTGATGCCAAATGCCACCCCGGAGGAGCGCCGTCACGAAGCGGAAAAGGAATCTGCCGCCATCACCGGCTTCACCTCGGCCATCGCTGCTTTTGGCGCGTTCTTCATTCCGAAGGGCTACGGCACCTCGATCAGCATGACTGGCGGACCGGAAGCTGCACTCTGGGCGTTCCTGATCTTCTACGTGACCTGCCTCGTCATCACCTGGGGCGTCTACACCCGAAAAGGCGGTCTGCTCTACGACGTGGAACATGCCCGCAAACCGGCACCTGCCGCTGCCTAACGATAGAATGTGAGGATAAAATCATGAGCCTGCTCCTCGATCGCCTGAACTTTCTTGCGCGCAAGAATGTCGGCACCTTTTCGGAAGGCCATGGCGTCACCACCAATGAAAATCGTGATTGGGAAGACGCCTATCGTAAGCGCTGGCAACACGACAAGATCGTCCGCTCTACCCATGGCGTAAACTGCACCGGCTCCTGCTCGTGGAAGGTTTACGTCAAGGGCGGGATCATCACCTGGGAAACCCAGCAGACGGACTACCCACGCACCCGCGCCGATCTTCCCAACCACGAGCCGCGCGGTTGTTCGCGCGGGGCGAGCTATAGCTGGTACGTCTATTCTGCCAATCGCGTGAAATACCCGCTGATCCGCTCGCGTCTCCTGAAACTGTGGCGCAGAGAGCGTGCGATGAAAACGCCGGTCGCCGCTTGGGCTGCAATCCAGCAGGATCCCGCCAAGCGCGCGGATTATATGAAGGTACGTGGTCTTGGCGGTTTCGTGCGCGCCAGCTGGGAGGAGGTCAACGAGATTATCGCTGCCGCGAACGCCTATACGACCAAGACCTATGGGCCGGATCGCGTGATCGGCTTTTCGCCGATCCCGGCGATGTCGATGGTGTCCTACGCGGCGGGCTCCCGCTATCTGTCGTTGCTTGGCGGCGTCTGCATGTCGTTCTACGATTGGTATTGTGATTTACCGCCAGCTTCCCCGATGACATGGGGTGAACAGACCGACGTGCCGGAATCGGCTGATTGGTACAATGCCGGGTTCCTGATGCTCTGGGGTTCCAATGTTCCGCAGACCCGTACGCCGGACGCGCATTTCTACACCGAGGTGCGCTACAAGGGCACGAAGTCGGTTGTTGTTTGTCCCGACTATTCGGAAGCGGCCAAGTTTTCCGATCTGTGGTTACATCCCAAACAGGGAACGGATGCCGCGCTCGCCATGGCGCTTGGTCATGTCATCCTGCGCGAATATCATCTGGACCGGCAGGTTCCCTATTTCGAGAATTATTGTCGCCGCTATAGCGATTTTCCGATGCTGGTCATGCTCAGCAAGAAGGACGGGCAATATGTGCCGGATCGGTTCTTGCGGGCTTCCGATTTCAAGGGTGATCTCGGCGAAGGAAACAATCCAGACTGGAAGACCGTCGCATTCGACACCAAGTCAGGCGCCTATGTTGCACCGCAAGGCTCCATCGGCTTCCGCTGGGGGGATGACGGCAAGTGGAACCTCGAAGAAAAGGACGGCAAAGGCAAGGACGTCGAACTGGCCAAGAGCTTCATCGATGTGGACAGCCATGATGCAGTCGCTGATGTGGCTTTCCCTTACTTCGGCAACCGCGAGCATGATTATTTCGAAGGCACAGACCATGAAAGCGTGCTTGTGCGCAAGGTTCCAGCCCGCAAGCTGAAGCTGAAGGGCGGTGAGGTTATGGTCGCCACCGTGTTTGACCTGTTTGCAGCCAATTATGGTCTTGATCGGGGTCTTGCTGACAAGAATTCAGCCAAGTCTTATGACGAGGCTCTACCCTATACCCCGGCATGGGCCGAAAAGATTACTGGTGTTCCACGCGATCAGATTATCGCGGTTGCGCGAGAATTCGCGACCAATGCGGAAAAGACCAATGGTCGCTCCATGGTCATTCTGGGGGCTGGTCTCAATCACTGGTACCATATGGACATGAACTATCGCGGCATCATCAATATGCTGGTGATGTGCGGTTGTATCGGCCAGTCTGGTGGTGGCTGGAGCCACTATGTGGGACAGGAAAAACTGCGCCCGCAAACTGGCTGGACAGCGCTCGCTTTCGCGCTCGACTGGAACCGTCCGCCGCGCCACATGAACTCGACCTCGTTCTTCTATGCCCATACCGACCAATGGCGCTACGAGACGGTCAAGGTGCAGGATATCTTGTCCCCGACCGCGCCTGATGGTGCATGGGACGGCACTTTGCTCGATTACAACATCCGTGCCGAACGCATGGGCTGGCTGCCATCTGCGCCACAGTTGCAGACCAATCCTTTGGACATAGCAAAGGAAGCATCAAGCTCCGGCAAGGAACCGAAGGACTTTATCGCCAATGCGCTGAAGAATGGCACAGTCACCATGTCCTGTGAGGACCCGGACCACGAAGCCAACTGGCCGCGTAACATGTTTGTCTGGCGCTCGAACCTGCTTGGCTCATCAGGCAAGGGACACGAATATTTCCTGAAGCACCTGCTCGGTACCTCCAACGGATTGCTTGGCAAGGATCTGGGGCAGGACGGCGCGCAGGAAAGCCGCGAGGCGGTCTGGCACGAGAATGCGCCGGAGGGGAAGCTCGACCTCCTCGTCACGCTCGATTTCCGCATGTCTACGACCTGTGTTTATTCCGATATCGTTTTGCCGACTGCTACCTGGTACGAGAAAAACGATCTCAACACATCCGACATGCACCCCTTCATCCATCCTCTGTCGAGTGCGGCGGACCCGGCATGGGAAGCGCGCAGCGACTGGGATATTTTCAAGGGCATTGCGAAGAAATTTTCCGAAGTGACCCCTGAAGTGCTAGGTGTCGAACAGGACGTTGTTCTGGTGCCGACCCTGCACGATACCGCGGGCGAACTGGCGCAGCCCAAGGACGTGCTCGACTGGAAAAAGGGTGAGGTTGAACCGATCCCCGGCAAGACCATGCCTTCGGTCGTCGTCGTAGAACGTGACTATCCAAACCTCTACAAACGCTACACCTCGGTTGGACCTCTTCTTGACAAGCTCGGCAATGGCGGCAAGGGCATTTCGTGGAATACCGAGCATGAGGTCGATCTGCTGGCCAAGCTCAACGGGAAAGTTGAAGAGCCGGGTGCAAGCCAGGGCCGCCCGCGCATCTATACCGACATTGATGCAACGGAAGTCATTTTGTCGCTCGCGCCGGAAACCAACGGCGAAGTGGCGGTCAAGGCGTGGGAAGCACTTTCGAAGTTTACCGGACGCAACCACTCCCATCTGGCGATCCCCAAGGAAGACGAAAAGATTCGCTATCGCGATATCGTTTCACAGCCGCGCAAAATCATTTCGTCCCCGACATGGTCGGGCATTGAATCAGAGAGCGTGTGCTACAATGCGGGCTATACCAATGTTCACGAGCTTATTCCGTGGCGCACCCTGACAGGCCGCCAGCAGCTCTATCAGGATCATTTGTGGATGCGTGCCTTTGGTGAAGGTTTCTGCGTCTATCGTCCACCGATCGATACAAAGACGGTCAATCCAGCGATCCGCGAGAAGGCGGACGGCAAACCGCATCTGGTGTTGAACTTCATTACGCCGCACCAGAAATGGGGCATTCACTCGACCTATACTGATAACCTCTTGATGCTCACGCTCAATCGCGGCGGGCCGGTGGTGTGGATTTCGGAGCCGGATGCTGCAAAAGCGGGCCTCGTCGATAATGACTGGGTGGAAGTCTATAACGCCAATGGAGCCATTGTAGCCCGTGCGGTTGTCTCCCAGCGCATGAAGGACGGCACTGTCTTTATGTACCATGCGCAGGAGAAAATCGTGAATACGCCCGGTTCGCCGCTGACTGGCCAGCGTGGCGGCATTCACAACTCCGTTACGCGTATCATTACCAAGCCGACGCATATGATTGGCGGCTATGCCCATCAGTCTTATGGCTTCAACTATTACGGAACAGTTGGGTCCAACCGCGACGAGTTCGTGGTGGTTCGCAAGCTTGACCATGTGGACTGGATGGAAGGTCCGCTGGAAGAAGGCAAAGCTTCGTCATTCGCCAAGGAGGCAGCAGAATGAAAATTCGTGCTCAAATCGGAATGGTGCTCAATCTCGACAAGTGCATCGGCTGCCATACCTGCTCGGTGACGTGCAAAAACGTCTGGACCAACCGTGAAGGCGTGGAATATGCCTGGTTCAACAATGTTGAGACCAAACCCGGCATCGGCTTCCCCAAGGAATGGGAAAACCAAAAGAAATGGAACGGCGGCTGGGTCCGCAAGAAGAATGGCAAGATCGAGCCCAAGATGGGTTCGAAATGGCGCATCCTGGCCAAGATTTTCGCCAATCCCGACCTGCCCGAAATCGACGATTATTACGAACCGTTCGATTTCGATTATGGTCATCTCCAGACGGCAGGCGAGAGCAAGACCATGCCGACCGCCCGTCCGCGTTCGCTGATTTCGGGCGAGCGGATGGAAAAGATCGAATGGGGTCCGAACTGGGAAGAAATTCTCGGCGGCGAGTTTGCCAAGCGTTCGAAGGATTACAATTTCGAGGGCGTCGAAAAGGAAATTTACGGCCAGTTCGAAAACACCTTCATGATGTATCTGCCGCGTCTGTGCGAGCACTGCCTCAATCCGACCTGTGTTGCGGCTTGTCCATCGGGCGCAATCTACAAGCGTGAGGATGACGGCATTGTCCTGATCGATCAGGAAAAGTGCCGCGGCTGGCGCATGTGCGTTTCCGGCTGCCCTTACAAGAAAATCTATTACAACTGGAGCTCGGGCAAATCCGAGAAGTGCATCTTCTGCTATCCGCGCATCGAAGCCGGTCAGCCTACAGTGTGCTCGGAAACCTGTGTCGGTCGCATTCGCTATCTTGGCGTCATGCTTTATGATGCTGATCGTATTTCTGAAGCCGCTTCCACGGCCAATGAGCAGGATCTCTATCAGGAACAGCTCAACATCTTCCTCGACCCGAACGATCCTGCGGTGATCGAACAAGCCCGCAAGGACGGTGTGCCGGAAGCCTGGCTGGAGTCTGCCAAGCATTCGCCAGTCTATAAGATGGCGATGGAGTGGAAGATTGCCTTCCCGCTCCATCCTGAATATCGCACCTTGCCGATGGTCTGGTATGTTCCGCCGCTCTCGCCACTGCAGTCGGCCGCCGCCGCAGGCAAGCTCGGCATGGACGGACCATTGCCCGATGTGCGCTCCATGCGCATTCCGGTGCGCTATCTCGCCAACCTTTTGACGGCGGGCAAAGAAGAGCCGGTCATCTCGGCGCTGGAGCGCATGCTCGCCATGCGCGCCTATATGCGCGCCAAGACCGTTGACGGTGTTCTTGATGAGGCGATTGCTGATCGCGTCGGCATGAGTGGCGCGATGATCGAGGAAATGTATCACATTATGGCTATTGCCAATTATGAAGACCGCTTTGTCATCCCGACCACCCATCGCGAAGTGACCGAAGACGCTTATGATATGCGGGGGTCGTGTGGCTTCACCTTCGGGAACGGTTGTTCAGGTGGTTCGTCGACAGAAGACCTGTTCGGCTCCAAGCGCCCGAAGCTGGTCCAGACGCCAACAGATATTTTCAGGGAGCGTGTGTAATGAACAAGACCCTGAAAATCATATCGCTTTTGCTTTCCTATCCGACCGCCGAGCTCCAGCTTGGCGGGCATGAGCTGAAAGATGTGCTTGCGGAGGAAAAACTTTCATCCGGTATCCGCAAGCTTCTTGACGGCCTTACCGATTACGTCTGCAACTGCGATCTCTATGAGGCGCAGGAGCGTTATGTTCATCTGTTTGATCGGACGCGTTCGCTGTCGTTACATCTTTTCGAACACGTCCATGGCGAAAGTCGTGATCGTGGTCAGGCCATGGTTGACCTGATGAAGATGTATGACGACAACGGCTTTGTCGTGGACGCCAAGGAATTGCCGGATTATCTGCCGCTGTTTCTGGAGTTCCTCTCGACGCGGTCGCCGGAAGAAATCCGCGATCTTCTCAGCCAGACAGGCCATATCACAGCAGCAATCGGTGAACGTTTGCGCAAGCGTCAGTCGCCTTATGCGAACGCCTTTGCGGCGCTGCTTCATGTCGCCAATGCCAAACCGGACAAGAATCTTGTCGGTGAGTTGCTTCGACAAGAAGAAGATGATCCGAACGATCTCGCTGCGCTCGACCGCATATGGGAAGAGGAGGTCGTGACCTTCGGCGGCAATGCGGGCGAAAATTCCTGCGGACCGGACCGGTTGCGTACGCAGATGCGTGCTGCGCAACGAAAAGCCGGAAGCCAGTCCAACCCATCACACCTATAGGAGACGGAAAATGGCTTATATCCATACGTTTCTGTTTGGCATCTATCCCTATATTGCGCTCAGCGTGCTCGCGCTCGGTTCAATCTTCCGCTACGATCGCGAGCCATATACGTGGCGTTCCGGATCGAGCCAGCTTCTGCGGCGCAAGCAACTTATGTGGGGCTCGGTGCTTTTCCATGTCGGCGTATTGTTCATCTTTGCCGGGCACTTTGTCGGGCTTCTGACGCCGATCTGGGTTTTTGACACGCTTGGCATCAGCCATGAGGCCAAGCAGATACTGGCCGTTGTCGCAGGTGGAATCGCGGGCGTGATGGCTATCATCGGCGCATCACTTCTGGTGCATCGACGGGTTTTCGATCCACGTGTTCGCGCGTCGTCGCGCCCAAGCGATACGCTGATCATCATTCTGCTCTGGATCCAGCTTCTGCTCGGCCTTAGCTCGATCCCGATCTCGTTACAGCACATTGATGGCCATGAAATGGTGAAGTTCATGAACTGGGCGCAAGGTATCTTTACCTTCAATCCCGAAGCTTCAAGCTATATCACCGATGCATCAATCGTCTTCAAGATGCATATTTTCCTCGGGCTCACCATCTTCCTGTTGTTCCCGTTCACGCGTCTTGTGCACATGTTGAGCGCTCCGGTGCGTTATATCTGGCGGCCGGGCTATCAGGTGGTACGTGAACGCAACCATACAGCGCAGCCCTCGCATATGCGCCTGCCTGCGGAGTAAAGTACATGGTGACACTTTTTGATCGGAAACAGCCATCAGATCAGCCGCATGGCGCTCATGTTCATCAGGAAGGTTACACGACCTATAAGGAACCGGATACGCGTGTGCCGCCAAAACCGCGCCCGGTCTTCGACGCTGTATCCGTCAATGGCGTAGCGATTGATGAAACCAGTATTTTGACAGAGGCGCAAAACCATCCATCGGAAAATCCCGGGGAAGCGCTACTGGCTGCAGCGCGTGCGCTGGCGGTGCGTGAACTTCTTTTGCAACGGGCAGGAGAGCTTGGCCTCGCGCCAGCGCACGAAAAAGATGCCGAAGGGCGTAGCGAGACCGATGAAGATGCGCTTGTACGCATGGTGATCGAGCAGGAGGTTGCAGTTCCATCGGCAACGCAGGATGAAGCCTTGCGTTTTTACGAGAAAAATCGACAACGTTTCACCAGTGAACCCATTCTGGAGGCCAGTCATATACTGATTGCTGCTGATCCCGCCGATGAGAAGCAGCGCGATAGCGCGCGTGAAGCTGCGGCGCAAATCGCAGCCTCAGTGATTGCCGAGCCGGATCGTTTCGCTGCGCTTGCCCGTGATTGCTCTGCGTGTCCGTCCAGTGCACAAGGCGGTAATCTGGGACAACTAACACGGGGCAGCACTGTGCCGGAATTCGAGCGGGCTCTGGAACGTCTGAAGCCAAGCGAGATCACAGCAGCACCGATCGAAAGCCGCTTTGGCTTTCACATCATCCGTCTCGACCGCAAGGTCGATGGCGAGGCGCTTCCCTTTGATTATGTTGCGGACCGAATTGCGGGCTGGCTGGAGGCATCGGCTTGGTCGAAAGCTGTTTCGCAATATATCGCAATTCTTGCCGCAGATGCTACAATCACCGGAATTGATCTTCTGGCGGATGATCGGGGAAATGCATGAACCACAGGCCCAGTCTGGCTGCTATTCACTGTGTGAAGGATTTGCCGGTCGATCATTTTCTGGTCGATGTTGTGGCGCGAGCGCGGGATGAAGGTCTGCGGGTCACGGGGTTTCTTCAGTACCGTGGTGCTAAAACCGATGAATGCTGCCGCACAATATCTGTCGAGAATATCGACAGTGGCGAGGTGCGGCTCATTTCGCAGCCATTGGGCGCAGGGTCTGCAGGGTGTCGGCTCGATCCGGCAGCGCTTGCAGACATCGCAGGTGAGTTGCTGGTCGAACTCGACATGCCGACGGATTTGCTGGTCGTTAATCGCTTTGGCAAGGGCGAATGTGAGGGCCATGGTTTGCGCGCGGTTATCGAAACCGCGTTTGCGCGCGGCGTGCCGGTTCTGACCATTGTGCGCGATACTTATGCAGATGGGTGGCGTGATTTTGCAGGTCATTTCGGTGTCCTGCTGGCCGCTGATCAACAGAGCGTAACTGACTGGTTTGACGCGCATATTTCGCGTCGGACCAGGGTTCTGCAAGACAGTTTTTAACAATAACCTCTCTACCCTATGCCCCCGACATGCAGGTACGTTTCGCCGCACCTATAAAGAAGTATTTTATTTGCATGTTTTCGTGAGGACATATAGATGCATATCAGATACGTGATTTAATCATGTGACGCGCGTTCCGGCGGTCCCTCCGCCGAAATGCGCAACAAGGCCGGACAAGGATCGGGCCGCCTGACATGCATTTGATACGGAGACACACATGTCGCAGACACTGAACGAAAACACGGTTGCTATCGTCAAGGCTACTGTTCCCGCGCTCAACGCCCATGGACTGGATATTGTTCATGAGATGTATTCGCGCATGTTTCAGAATCCTGAGATTAGGGACCTGTTCAACCAATCTCATCATGGTGATACCTCATCGCAGCCCAGAGCCCTTGCGGGGGCCATTCTTGCTTATGCCAGCAATATCGAGAATCTGGGTGCGCTTGCTCCGGCAGTGGAACGGATTGCGCAAAAGCATGTCGGCCTTCAAATCCTGCCGGAACATTATCCGCATGTGGCCGAGGCTCTGCTCGGCGCGATCAAAGCTGTTCTGGGCGACGCTGCAACCGATGAAATTCTGGAAGCTTGGGGAGAGGCTTATTGGTTCCTGGCGAACATTCTGATGGCCCGGGAAAATCGTATCTATGACGAGCAGAAAGTCGCCGATGGTGGCTGGAATGGTTGGCGCGATTTTCGCATTGAGGAGATCATTCGCGAGAGCAGCACCATATCGTCGTTCGTTCTTCGCCCGGTGGATGGCGGGCCGGCGATGGAGCACAAGCCGGGCCAGTATCTGACTTTCTGGTTTGAAATCGACAATCAGGCGCCGATCAAGCGGAACTACTCCATTTCCAGCGCAACCAACGGCAAGACCTACCGCATCTCGGTCAAGAAGGAGCAGGGAGGTGTAGCTTCCAGCTGGCTTCATGAGCAGGCCGGTGTCGGTAGTGTCATCAAGGTTGCAGCGCCAGCGGGTGAGTTTTTCCTTGCAGAAAACCCAGCGCGTCCGGTGGTTTTGCTGTCTGGTGGGGTGGGCCTTACGCCGATGGTCGCCATGCTGGAAACCATTGCTGACCGACACCCTGCGCTTCCAACGCAGTATATTCACGGCACGCATGATCGTGAGACGCACGCGATGCGAGATCACGTTCGCGCACTTGCTGCAAAGGGCAGTACTATTCGCGTGAGCGACTTTCATCAAACGCCGCTTGCCGGTGAGGAAATTGGCGGCGATTACGATCATGCGGGACTGATTACGGATGAGTGGCTTGTTGCAAACACGCCGTTGAAGGACGCTGATTATTATATTTGCGGACCGCGTCTTTTCCTTCGCGCCGCCGTGTCAGCGCTCTCGCTTGCTGGCGTGCCTTCCGACCGAATTCACTATGAATTTTTCGGACCTGCCGACGAACTTCTGGCAGCGTGAGGTCGCTCTCAAATAATGTGCGACGACAAAACATGGAACGGGTGAAAGCCCGTTCCTCAGACTAATCCACCAGGTCAAAGCCAAGCGGTGGCTTGCGTTCAGTCAAGCGGCGCATGACTGTCTTGTCTGTCAGCAGGTCTTCAACCGTATAGCTATCGAAGACACGAAGCATCGCTTCAACACCCTGAGCGAGCACGCCTGTGAGGCCGCAAGCGGGTGAAAGTGCGCATCCCGGGCAATCTGCCAGTTGATGGAGCCCTTCCTCAGTATGTCGGACAACAGCGCCAACCGATATCATCTTCGCAGCACGCGCCAGACGCAGGCCTCCGCTCCGTCCACGAACAGTTTCAATGAAGCCACCACTCACCAGACCATTGACGACCTTCATCAAATGGTTGTGGGAAATTGAATATGCGTTGGCAATTTCTCCAATCGAGCACAGACGGTCCTCATGAATTGCCAGATGGATCAAGACGCGAAGCGAAAAGTCCGTATAGAGCGTCAAGCGCATATGATTTTGTCGGTGCCTTTCGTTCGCGTAAGATGTGAGAGGAATATGAGCTGTTCGGTATTACACAGGACGTCGCCAGACATCTCTTGTTTGGCGTGCGTATAATAGCCGTCTCAGGCAGCTTTCCTATCAGTTTATGCCGGGCATGTTAAGCAGAACCCAAAAAGGCTTTCGTTGAGCCTTACGAAGATGAGCCACTTTTCAAAAGCGCGGCAAAACGCGGGTCGAAATGTCTGCTGATCTGCTCCAGCGCCGCTCCCTTCGCTACTGCCCATATGTCGGTTATCCCGACCAGCAAACGGGGCAGCGTTCGCACTGGATAGTCAACACTGGAAGAAACGAGCGGTTCGATGCGGTCTACAAGCCGATTGACCAAAAGCTTCGGTGCTCCGCCGCACAAAATGACGGTTTGGGGATCGAAAAACGCCTCTATCGTATGGATCGCTGATCTGAGTTCCAAAGCCGCCCGTTCCAGCCATGCTTCGACTCGGGGGTCGTTCTGCAGCAATATGGTTTCAAGCTCGGCGGACAAATCGGGCTGTGCTTCGTCGAGTTTCAAATGCTTGTAGAGTGACGAAAGAGAGGCGTGGTGTTCCAGTGGTGTCTCCGGACCCCGATTGGCCATCAGCATAGTGCCAATTTCACCGGCATTGCCTTTGCTGCCTGTATAGATTTCTCCATTCAGTATCAGACCGGCGCCAACGCCGTATCCAATATAAACACAGACAACATTGTCGAGCCCGTCTGCAAGGCCGACCATTTTTTCTGCACGTGCACAGGCCGTCGCATCGTTCTGCAACGTTACCGTCAGACCTGTGCTTTCGGTGAGTCTGTCAATCAAGGGGAAAGATTGCCATGCGCTCATCACCCACCGGTCATCCTCGGGAACCGGAGTGCCAAATGGTCCAGGCATCGCGACACCAAGTCCCGACATTCGGTAGTGCCCATGGGGAAATTCGCGTGCAAGCGCAGCCTGCACTTCAGCAATTTCCTCCAGAATGATGGCGCAGCCCTTTTCGGGGTCATCAGGTGGCAGGACGGCTTCCCGACGCATCACTTCATCGCCGGTCAGATTGACGACGACGATCCGCGTCAAATGTCGGTCGATCTGAACCCCCAGTGCAAATGCACCCTCCGACACCAGTCGATAGGGCGTTGCCGGTTGTCCGCGACCTTGTCTGACGACATTCTCCGAGCTCACCAATCCGTCGCTTTCCAGACCTTCAATGAGGTTGGAAATAGTCTGTTTCGTGAGGTTTGTCGCGCGGGCAAGTTCGGCGCGTGAAAGCGACCGGTTCTGACGCAGGGCGTCGATAATCACCCTGCGATTATGCGCACTTGTGCCTTCATGGTTGGTGCCGCTTGTGGCCCGAATGTCGCTCTTTCTTGGCATCCTCAATCCCTCTTGACACCAATAGATATTTATAACACGTTTAAGTCAATGGATTTGACTTAATAAAGAACATGAACATTTAACGGTGGAACAACAGCTCTGAATTCACGGCAACAAGGCAATGTGCGGGGCACGTTGCACGGGCCAAAGTCAAGTTAACGGGAGGTAACATGCTTAAATCAATTCACACGATCCTGCTGGGTACGCTGGCCGTATCCGCTTTCTCCGTCCCTCATGCTTTTGCCGAGACGACCCTGAACGCTCTGTTCATGGCGCAGGCCGCTTATAGCGAAGCAGACGTGCGCGCGATGACGGATGCCTTTCAGGCGGCCAATCCGGATGTGAAGGTCAATCTGGAATTCGTGCCTTATGAAGGCCTGCACGATAAAACGGTTCTGGCTCAAGGGTCGGGGCAGGGCTATGACGTCGTGCTGTTCGATGTGATCTGGCCAGCCGAATATGCAAGCAACAATGTCCTCGTTGATGTCTCTTCGCGCATTACGGACGAAATGAAGAAGGGCGTTCTGCCGGGTGCCTGGACGACGGTTCAGTATCAGGATAAATATTACGGTATGCCGTGGATTCTGGATACCAAGTATCTGTTCTACAACAAGGAAATTCTTGAGAAGGCGGGCATAACCAATCCGCCAAAGACTTGGGCCGAGCTGAACGATCAGGCCAAGATCATCAAGGATAAGGGCTTGCTGGCATCGCCAATTGCCTGGAGCTGGGCGCAGGCCGAAGCAGCCATTTGCGATTACACCACATTGGTCAGCGCTTATGGCGGCGACTTCCTGAAGGATGGGAAGCCTGCGTTCGATAAGGATGGCGGACTGGATGCCCTCAAATATATGGTGGACAGCTATAAATCCGGCCTCAGCAACCCGAATTCGAAAGAGTTCCTCGAAGAAGACGTGCGCAAGGTCTTCCAGAATGGCGATGCCGCTTTCGCTCTGAACTGGACCTATATGTATAGCAAGGTCAATGATCCTGCAGAAAGCAAAGTGGTTGGCAAAGTGGGTGTTGTGCCTGCACCGGGTGTTGACGGCAAGAGCAAGGTCTCGGCGGTCAACGGCTCGATGGGGCTCGGCGTGACGACCACCAGCAAACATCCCGACGACGCATGGAAATACATCGTCTTCATGACGTCGCAGAAAGTCCAGAACGATTATGCGAAACTGTCTTTGCCAATCTGGGCATCCTCTTATGACGACCCGGCTGTGTCCAAGGGACAGGAAGATCTGATCGTGGCGGCGAAGCTCGGTCTGGCTGCCATGTATCCGCGTCCAACGACGCCGAAGTATCAGGAAATGTCCACGGCATTGCAGCAGTCCATTCAGGAAGCCCTGCTGGGGCAGTCTTCGCCGGAAGATGCCCTCAAATCCGCAGCTGAAAACAGCGGTCTCTAACACGCTAACGGGGGTGGGCGCGCACGCATCCACTCCCTTCTTTTATACAGGCTGAGGTGCAAACAATGTCCGGCAACTGGATGACAATGCGAGCGTGGTTGCTGATGCTCCCGTTACTCGCCGTCATGATCTGCGTGATCGGCTGGCCAATGTTTGAAACGGTCCGTCTGTCATTCACAGATGCAAAGCTTGTCGGCACTGGCGGCGAATTTGTTGGAATCGCCAATTACTTGAAGATGCTGTCCAGTACCAATTTCCAGCGCGCCTTCTGGACCACGACCTGGTTCTCCCTCATCTCGGTCACGGCCGAAATGGTTCTTGGCGTTTTGGCCGCCCTTTTGCTGAACCAGCAGTTTTATGGCCGCACTATTCTGCGCGCTTTGCTCATTTTGCCATGGGCGCTACCAACGGTGGTCAATGCAACGCTTTGGCGTCTCATCTATAATCCTGAATATGGTGCCCTCAATTCGCTGTTGACGCAGCTTGGCATTATTTCCGAATATCAGTCATGGCTCGGTGAACCGTCAGCGGCAATGACAGCTCTGATTGTCGCCGACTGCTGGAAGAATTTCCCGCTTGTGGCACTCATCGCACTGGCGGCGCTGCAAGCAGTGCCACGAGACATAACGGCCGCATCGCTTGTGGACGGCGCGGGTCCGCTTAACCGCTTTCGGTTTGTCATTCTGCCATATCTCGCAGGACCGTTGATGGTGGCTTTGGTGCTCCGCACGATTGAGGCGTTCAAAGTCTTTGATATCATCTGGATTATGACACGCGGCGGCCCGGCCAATTCAACGCGAACACTTTCTATCCTTGTGTATCAGGAAGCCTTTTCCTTCCAGCGGGCCGGATCGGGCGCATCGCTGGCGCTCATTGTGACGTTGATCGTTACAGTTCTGGCTTTGGGCTATGGACTTCTGGTGCGTAAAACGGCGGGAGCGGCAACGTAATGGAACGTCGAAACCCAATCGCTACTTTCTTCGTTTATGTCGCCGCGCTGTTGCTGGCAGTCGTGATCCTCGCGCCGTTGTTCTGGCTTTTTGTCATGAGCATTTCGCCGATGGCGGATTTGTCTGTGCGCCCGTTAAAATGGTGGCCTACAACGGTCGATTTCTCACGCTACCAGGCTCTGCTGTCCGCTGTTCCAAACAGTGCTGGCGCGGCCTTCGTCGCATCGATGTATAACAGTTTGAGAGTGGCGGGCATGGCGACATTGGTCGCGATCCTCGTTGCAATTCCTGCCGGTTGGGCAGTTTCACGAACGTCGCGCATCGGGTGGTCGCTAACACTGGTCATTGGAACCTATATGCTGCCCCCTGTTGCGCTTGCGGTTCCGCTCTACATGGTCTTGGCAAAACTTGGCCTCCTGAATTCGGTGTTTGGCCTCGCGCTGGTTTATTTGACCATTCTAGCGCCTTTCACCACATGGCTGATGAAATCCGGCTTCGATGGTATCCCGCAGGAGATTGAACAGGCGGCCATGATTGATGGTGCAAGTCTTTTCCAGACATTGCGCATCATCACCCTGCCGCTTGCATTGCCGATTGTTGCGACATCTGCCCTGTTTGCATTCCTGCTCGGCTGGGATGAATTTTTCTATGCGCTACTGTTCACGTCGGATCAGCGAGCGCGAACACTGACAGTTGCCATTGCCGATCTCGCTGGCGGGCGTGTTTCCGATTACGGCTTGATTGCAACCGCTGGCGTTCTGGCTGCGCTGCCTCCGGTTATTGTCGGCCTTTTGATGCAGCGCGCACTTATATCCGGCCTGACCAGTGGTGGTGTGAAAGGATGATAATGAATACGCAAAAGCCCCGTCCAGAAGGACTTGTCGCAATCGATAAGGAAATGGCGCGCCAGTTCGGCGATGCCCTGATTTCCTTTCAGAACAATCGTGATCTTGCCGAAAAGATCGCCGGGAGTTTGCGTAAGACTGGCAAACTGTTGCTGTTAGGGATGGGCGGTTCGCATGCTGTCAGCCGTGCAGTGGAGCCACTCTATCGCGCCCATAATATTGATGCGGTCGCCATACCACTTTCGGAACAGCTTGGTGCGCCTCTGCCCATCGAGGGCAAGACCGTTCTGGTCACATCACAGTCCGGCGAGAGTGCCGAGGTCGTGCGCTGGTTTGCCGAGAAGAAGGGCAATGCAGACATATTTGGCCTGACGCTCGACGCTCAGTCGTTTCTCGGCAAAAAGGTTGATTGCCTGGTGGGACATGGCGGCGGAGAGCTGGCATTTGCCGCAACCCGCAGTCTGACGATCAGCTTTGCGCTACATCTGGCCATACTTGCGGCGCTGGGCGACGATCCGGATTCGGCGCTGAACGTACTGAAATCGCCTCGAACTGTTGTGATCGATGCAGCGCTTGGCTGCATTGCCGGTGTCGATACGATTGTCACGTCAGGGCGCAGTCTTCAAGGTGTTGCGGAAGCAATCGCTCTTGGCTCTACGGAGCTTTCGCGCGTGCCGAGCTATTCTCTGGAAGGCGGTCAGTTGCGTCATGGCCCGATGGAAATGCTCTCGCCCAAGGTTGGCGTCGTCCTGTTCAAAGCTGATGATGCGACTGCACCGCTGGTGACAGCAATGGCGGAGTCTGTTGTCGAGGCCGGTGCGAAGCTGGTGGTGTTCGACGCTTCTGGCGAACCGCCCGTTCCGGGAGCGGTGACAATTTCCGTTGCCGCAGCGAGTGGGCTTGCAGCCATATTCGAGATCCTGCCCGCGGCACAGCGGCTCATGATAGCTTTCGCCGACATGCGCGTCGAGAACGCCGGAACGCCGGTCCGCTCTTCCAAAATCACACGGAGCGAGTGAGTGAGGCCAATCGCAATTATCGGCAACGTCAATGTCGACATGATCCTCGGTCCCACTGCAGCCTGGCCGCAACCGGGAACCGAGAACATTGTCAGCCATGATGAGTTGCGCGTCGGCGGTTCGGCGGGCAATTCTGCCCTGACGCTTATGGCGCTTGATGTGCCGTTTCAGATGGCTGCCAATACCGGTTCAGACCAGTTTGGGCGTTGGCTTGCCGAGCATTTTGTTGATCATGCCAGTCAATGGGCGGTGTTCTCAGGCAAGACTACCCTGTCAGTTGGTCTGACGCATCCAGACGGCGAGCGAACGTTCTTCACGACGCTCGGCCATCTGCCGCATTTTTCCATTGAAGATACTTTGGCGGGACTTGATGGTCAGGCTCTGTCTGGTGGTCTGGCGCTGCTGTGCGGAAGCTTTCTGACTGACAGGTTGGCCGATGCTTATGACCAGTTTTTCGATTGGGCTGATCATCACAATATCGACGTGGCACTTGATACTGGCTGGCCTGTTGAAGGCTGGACCGAACGAAACCGAAGTCGCGCGCTTTCATGGTTGAAACGCTGCAAATTCGCAATGTTCAATGAGGTTGAGACAGTCAATCTTGGAAACTCGGCTGACCCTATAGAGGCTGCACGCAGCCTTTCTCAGATTATGCCGGACAGCGCCCTTTTTATCGTCAAATGCGGCCCGAATGGTGCATTTGCAGTCGAGCGTGATGGCAGTGTTATATCGGTGGATGCACCGCAGGTGACGGTTATCGACACCATCGGTGCGGGCGATGTCTTCAACGCGGCTTTCCTTGCGTCTTTCGCCAAGGGGCAGCCGGTTGAAGCAAGTTTGCGAGCCGCTACACGCAGCGCTTCTAGGGCAATCTCGACCAACCCGCGGGCATATGAATCGGATACCGAAGGAGCGCTTGCATGAGCACCCTGACTATAAGCAATGTATGCAAGAGCTTCGGGTCGACCGACATCCTCAAGGGTATCGATCTGTCGCTGGCCAGTGGTGAGTTTCTGGTTTTGCTCGGCGCTTCTGGCTCCGGCAAATCGACATTGCTCAACATTATTGCGGGTCTGGCCGAGCCAACGAGCGGCGACATTCGCATCGATGAGCGTTCTATCGTTGGCGTTCATCCCAAGGACAGGGACACGGCGATGGTGTTCCAGTCCTATGCGCTGTACCCAAATCTGAATGTAAGGCGCAATATTGGCTTCGGTCTCGAAATGCGCAAAGTGCCAGCCGCAGAAAGGGAAAAAGCTGTTCTGGAGGCGGCGCGCCTTCTACAGATAGAAAACCTGCTGGATAGAAAGCCGGCGCAGCTTTCTGGTGGGCAACGTCAACGTGTTGCAATCGGACGCGCACTGGTGCGACACCCGAAGCTGTTCCTGTTTGACGAACCGCTGTCCAATCTTGATGCCAAACTGCGCATGGAAATGCGCGCCGAGTTGAAGCGACTGCATCAACTCATGAAGACCACAATGGTTTATGTCACGCACGATCAGATCGAAGCGATGACGTTGGCGACGCGGATTGCGGTGATGCGCAACGGGCGCATCGAGCAATTGGATACACCAGAGAATGTTTATAATCGCCCTGCGACCCTTTATGTGGCGACATTTGTCGGCGCTCCGCCGATGAATATGCTGGAAGCCACGTTTAACGGGGATCGTTTGACGATTGATGGCACGGAAACCAGCATTCCGGCGAGCAGTCTCCCAAATGTTACCCATGGCAAGCGGGTCCTGCTGGGTGTCCGGTCAGAAGCAATCGGACGGGAGCGCAAAGATCACAGTGTTGCATTGCGTATGAAATGCGATATCGCAGAACTCACCGGCCCAGAACTGATCGTCACAGGGACGGTGGGTTCGCAAAGGCTCGTGGCAGCGTTGCCGCCAAGTCACAAAGTACAGCCGGGTGAAGAGTTCGATGTCATGCTCGATCCCGAGAATGTCCATCTCTTTGATCCCGAAACCGAATTGCGACTGAACTGATTTCTCCGGCTTAATACAGCCCGGGGGTCAGTCCAATAGCTTCATCGCCGTCTCTTCGTCCGTAATGAGGCCATTGATGATCTGGCCTCGGAGCGCCGACAGCAGTGGCTGTACTTTGCGCTGTCCTGAAGCCACACATATGCGTTGTCTGCTGACATTGATTTGCGGCGCGACGCTGGTAATCCGCAGATTTGTCGCGCCATTGACGATCTTCCCGTCGATATCGAATGCCCAGCCGCAAATCTCGCCAACGCCACCGAGCCTGTTGAGTTCAAAAAGCTCATCACGGCTGAGAAAGCCTTCTTTGGCGAGTGGAGAATCCGCAGCCAGATCGCTGATGCCTGTCAGCCAGAGGTCGGCAGTTGACGCCAGTTCATGAACGCGCCGTACCGGCTCAATTGCCAGCAAGGCATCCCTTTCTTCCACTGACGAAAGATAAAGCGGCAGGAGGAGAGGGTAATGCTGTGCGCTGACCGTTTCCGACAGTTTGATCAAGGCATCGAAAGGGCTTGCCGATCCGTCGATGCCGATATGGCCCACCAACGATACCAGGCGATGAACAGAGCCGTTGAGTGGCGAAACGCGCTGGACCGTGGCGCGCATGGTGCGGCCGGTGCCAAGCGCCATGACGATGGCGGTTCTGGATCGCAATTGCCGTTCGATAAAGACGGCAGCCGCTTCAGGAACCGTCGTCGAGCCTTCCGGCCACGCACCTTCCGAGGGGACGACGTCGCAGTAAACGAGGTCGAATTTCTCCGACAGTCTTCCTGCAAGCTCCATGCAGTTTGCAATTGGATGGTTCATCCGAAATGTAATCAGCCCTTCGGACCGGCATTGCGAAACAAATCGCTGCGCCGTCGGGCGGGAAACGCCCAGCATCTGGGCGATCTCGTCCTGGGTCTTGCCGGCAATATAATAAAGCCAGCCCGCTCTTGCGGCATCGTCCAGTCTGGGCTTGTCGTTATCGGCCATCGGCGGAAATTTCTCTTAGTAAGGAAGGTAGATCGGCAGCATGCTTTAAAATGTGATCCGCACCGGCATTACGCAATGTTTCAGTGTTGTCCAGTACGGAATAGTGACTCCCACCGGTAAATCCGACAGCCGTCATGCCTGCAGCCTTGGCAGCTTTCACGCCGCTTGGGCTGTCCTCAATGACGACACATCGCGAGGCCGATACGCCCATCTGTCTGGCCGCATAAAGAAAGAGGTCAGGAGCTGGCTTGCCATGCTTCACCATCGTTGTACTGAAGATATTGCCTTCGAAAAGCGGCAGCAGACCCGTCTGCCCCAATGATATCTGAAGTCGCTCCTCATCGCTAGACGATGCAACGCAGCGGGGCAGTGGTATCGCTTCAATTGCCGAACGAATTCCCTCGACGGCAATCAGTTCCTTTTCGAAGCGTGCAAAAAGATACTCTCGCCAGCTTGAGACAAAGGTGTCGGGCAGCGGCTTGTTGGTTTGCTCGGTAAATGCATCCGTCACTGCCGATGCCGGACGCCCCAAAAACGTGCGCAGCGCATGATCGAGTTCCGTTGGTACGCCATGCCTGCTCAGCACATCGGCCACTGCGCCGCAGCTGATGATTTCGCTATCGACCAGCACGCCATCACAGTCAAAAATCACCAGATCGAATGCCAGTGGGGCGGAGTTTTTGGGATTGATATCCATTGAGCGACTCGTGAGAAAATGATTGATGTATGAGCGTATGATAAGCATGACGTATTGCGAAGAGCAATAAGTCTTCGGTAAAATAGTCGGCTTAATGCGATTAAAGCGTGATTATGCCGAATCTCGCGCGATTATAAAAATTGGCTGGACAAACCTATATCGGAGCGTATGCTCATTATTAAAGCACTTGATCGATATGGGAGGAAACGATGAAGCGTCTTCTGGTGGCATCTTTGATGCTAGGCTGTTCTATGCTCTCTACGCTGGCAGCAGAGGCCAAAACGCAGCTCGAATTCTGGCATGCGATGGGAGGCGTGCTTAACGACCGCGTCAGCGAACTGTCCAAGAAGTTCAATGAATCTCAGGATGAGTATGAGGTTGTCCCGGTAAACAAGGGCAATTACGAAGAGCTCATCAATGCGATGATTGCGGCTTATCGTGCAAAGCGGGCGCCTGTCATCGTGCAAACCAATGAGCGTGCATTTCTGACCATGCTGAACTCGTCGGCGATTATCCCCGTCGCCGATTTGATGGCCAAGGAAGGCTATACTATTGATTGGAGCACGGTGATTGCGCCGGTTGCCGCGTATTACAGCGACAAGGGCAAGCTGCAGGCTTTACCATTCAACTCGTCAACGCCGATCCTTTGGTACAATCAGGATCACTTCAAAGCGGCAGGTTTTGAAAAACCTGCCGACAACTGGGAAGAGCTGACGCAACAGCTGCACGCAATCCATGACAAGGGCGTTTCAAAATGCGCAATGGTCTTGCCGGGCGACTATGAATGGAGTTTCCTCGAAAACTATGCTGCCGTGAACGACTTCCCTTATGGCACAAAGCGCAACGGCATTGACGGTATCGACACCGAGTTTATTTTCAACAAGTCTCTGACCCGTCAAGTTGAGCGTATGCATGACCTTGTTTCGAGTGGAGTGATGGAAATCGCGGGTCAGGGAATTCAGCCGGTCCAGCTTTTCACTTCAGGCACCTGTTCGACGATTATTGCATCGACTGCATCCCATGCCGCCGTAGAGGCTTCGGCCAAATTCCCGTGGAATGCGACTTTCCTTCCCCATGAAAAGGACCGCACCGCACATAACAGTGTCATCGGTGGCGGCGCTTTATGGGCAATGAAGGGCCATTCCGATGATGAATATAAAGGCGCTGCAGCATTCTTTGATTTTCTTGCTAAGCCCGAGACCCAGGTTTGGTGGAGCAAAAACACCGGCTATGTTCCTGTTACGACGACAGCTTACGAGGCGCTGAAAAGCGAAGGCTACTTCGACAAGCACCCGACCCGGGCCATTGCGATTGAGCAGCTTATGCGCAAGCCGAATTCCGATAATTCGCTTGGTTTCCGGTTCGGTAATTCCAATCAGGCCAATATCTTCATTATGGAAGAAGTGATGGCAGCCTCACTGGGGCAAAAGCCGGCACGGGAAGCGCTGGATTCCGCTGTTACACGGGGCAACGAAGTGCTTCGCCGCTTCGAAAAGCTGAACGCAGGAAAATAATACAATGAAAGCACAAGGTGGAGGTGCTTTCCGACTGCGCTCCCCATTTGGGGAGCGGCAGGAAAGCGGTCTGAAGCGCGCGCATTTTCGGGAATGGAAGACGCCGGTTCTGCTACTGGCACCGCAATTGCTCGTCCTGCTATTCTTCTTCTTTGTTCCCTCATTCCGAGCGCTGATTCAGGCGTTTCAGCTCAACGATCCGTTTGGCGGCTCGGTGCAATGGGTCGGGTTTTCCAACTTTGCGGCATTGTTCGCTAGCCCGCCTTATTGGATGTCAGCCAAAATGACGCTCTGGTTCACGCTGGCACAGAACGCAATCACGCTTTCGGTCGCGCTGCTGTTTGCCTTCGCGACCAACCATGTCATTCGTGCGCGTGGCGCTTATCGTACGATCCTGCTGCTTCCTTACGCAATTGCTCCTGCAGTCGCGGGCATTATGCTGGCATATTTGTTCAATACCCGTGTTGGTCCCATCGCACAGATGTTGCATATGCTGGGGATCGGCTGGGACCCCACAAAAAACGCCACTGATGCGATGATCCTTGTCATCCTTGCGGCGTCGTGGAAGCACATCTGCTACAATTATATCTTTCTGGTAGCAGCATTGTTGGCTGTGCCCCGTTCGATCCTGGAATCTGCAGCCATTGATGGTGCTGGACCACTTCGCCGGTTTCAGCGAATTTCCCTACCGATGATCGCGCCCACACTGTTCTTTCTGGTCGTCATCAATTTCGTCTACGGCCTGTTCGACACATTCGCGATTATCGATGCCACCACACGTGGCGGCCCCGCAGGTGCGACGTCGATCCTCGTCTATAAGGTCTATCAGGATGGCTTCGTCAATCTGGACATGGGCTCATCAGCTGCTCAATCCGTTATATTGATGATACTCGCTCTCGCCCTCACATTCGCGCAGTTCCGCCTCGTCGAGCGGCGCGTCAATTATGCGGTGTAACTCATGCATGAAAGAACACCGATCCTCGATGCAATTTGCCATGCGGTTCTCATAATCGGGATCGTTCTCGTTTGTCTGCCGCTTTATTTCGTGGTGGTCACGGGTTCGTTGAGCCAGCAGGACGTGTTGAAAGTGCCGATGAGTTGGCTGCCGGGCGATCAGTTTCTGGTCAATTCGCGCGAAGTTCTGACAACGATTCATTTCGGACAGCTTTTGCTGAACACATTTATCGTGGCTCTTGGCATTACGGTTGGAAAACTGGCTCTGTCAGTGCTCGCCGCCTTTGCGGTCACTTACTTTCGCTTTCCGTTCCGAATGACCGCTTTCTGGCTGATATTCATATCGATGATGCTGCCAATCGAGGTCCGCATTGTTCCAACCTATGAATCCGCAGCCAATATGGCGCTGCCGTTGAACATCATTTTTGCGTGGCTCGGTGTTTCGGTAGAGTTGAACTGGAACATGGTGAACACCTATCCCGGACTAATCCTGCCGATCATCGCTTCCGCGACGGCCACATTTTTGTTCAGACAGTTCTTTCTGACAATTCCGGACGATCTGTGTGAAGCAGCGCGCATTGACGGCGCCAAGCCGATGCAATTCTTCTTTCGCATTCTGCTACCGCTATCGCGGTCGAACATTGTGGCGTTGTCGATTATTCTCTTCCTGATGGGCTGGAACCAGTATCTGTGGCCTTTGTTGATGACGACCGACCCCAATATGGCAACGGCCGTTGTGGGTTTGAAACAGGTCATGCCGCAGTCGGACGGTCTTCCGACATGGCATCTTCTGATGAATGCCTCGCTTTGGACCATGCTTCCACCAGTGCTGGTGATCCTCATTATGCAGCGATGGTTCGTGAAGGGCCTCGTCGACAGCGGCAAATAGCAAGATAATTGGAGAATATGAAAATGGTGAAGATCATTGGTCATCGTGGCGGGCGCAATCTGTGGGCTGAAAACAGCATAGCCGGATTTCAAAACCTGCTCGCTTTGGATGTCGACGCGGTGGAGCTTGATGTTCATTTGAGCTCTGATGGTGTCCCGGTTGTGATCCATGACCCATTGCTTGATCGCACCACGAATGGTCGGGGGGCGGTTCAGGCGCAAAGTGCAGAGGCGCTTGGAAAAGTCCTCCTGAATGACGGTCGCGGTCAAACTGTACCAACTCTGGCGGCCGTTCTGGATATCTTCGCTCCCACCAAGCTGGAGCTAGAGCTGGAGATCAAGATAGATGAGCGTGGGAGACCTTATCCCGGTATGCCCGAAAAGATCATCGCGCTTGCTCAAGAGCGCAATATGCTCGATCGCGTCTTCCTTACCTGCTTCGTGCCGGAAGTTCTGGAAGATGTCCGTATGAAATTTCCCGACCAGCAATTGCTGATGTCGATTGACCGGCGCTCGGCGGAGTTCTTCGGTGGATTTGAAAAGGTGCTCAAGCGCGGCAACGATGTTGCAACGGTTCTGGCCTTCGAGAAGAGCTTGCTCGAGATCGTATTGGACCAATGTGTGGCAGAGGTTGGGACGCCAAGGCTAGGATGCTGGGTGCCTAACACGGAAACCGAGCTTGAGTATTGGTTGAGCAAGCCAATCGGCCAGCTGACGACTGATAGGCCCGACCTTGCAGTTCTTGTTTCTGGCCGACAGTCATCATCGGTCAATCGGCAGAAAGGGTGAGCCTATGGCATCGGTTGAGCTTCGTTCAATTCACAAGACCTATGGCAATGTGGAAGTCATTCCGGGTATTGATCTGTCGATTGCTGACGCCGCGTTTGTTGCGCTTGTTGGACCTTCAGGGTGCGGCAAGTCAACATTGCTTCGCATGATTGCCGGTCTTGAACAGATAACCTCTGGTGATCTGCATATTGGCGACAGGAATGTAAACCGTGCTAATCCCAGCGAGCGTGATGTTGCCATGGTTTTCCAGAACTATGCGCTTTATCCGCATATGTCTGTCTTCGACAACATCGCATTCAATCTTCAGCTTGCGGGCCGACCGAAAGCCGAAATACGGGATCGGGTGAATGAAGCTGCTCGTATGCTGGATCTGACTGCATTATTGGACCGCAAACCGCACCAATTGTCTGGAGGTCAGCGCCAGCGTGTCGCAATGGGGCGCGCCATTGTGCGAAAACCTTCTGTTTTCCTGTTTGACGAGCCGCTTTCCAATCTGGATGCAAAATTGCGCGTTCTGATGCGCGCTGAGATCAAGGAACTACACCAGAAGGTAAAGATCACGTCGATCTATGTCACGCATGACCAGATTGAAGCGATGACACTGGCGGATAGAGTGGTGGTGTTGAACAAAGGGCGGATCGAACAACAGGGAACGCCTATGGAACTCTACACAAAGCCCGCCAATGTCTTCGTCGCAGGCTTCATTGGTTCGCCGTCCATGAACTTCCTAGACGCGACCGTCGAGCAGGGTGCGGCAGGCGCTGCTATCGTTCTGAGAAATGGCGCAAAACTGGACCTGCCCAATAGCAATCTCGATAGAAACGGCACGGTCGTGCTGGGGTTACGCCCAGAGCATCTGGAAGTCCGCCGCGACGGTGGCATTCCGGCAAAAGTGCGTCTTATCGAACCCACCGGGGCTCAAACGCATGTCGTGCTTGAAGTCGGCTCCGAAAAATTGACGGCTGTTGTTGACAGTGAAATGCCGCTGACAGTTGGTGATGTGGTCGGTCTGAATATCGCGCAGGAGCGCGTGCATCTATTCGATCCGTCCAATGGTGCTCGTATCAACTAGTGACCGCCGCATGGCATGTCGGTAGAGCTTTAAGAACGCTCATTTTTGATGGCTTCAAAAAGCCAGGGGCAATCGGCGACAGCCGGTGCGCGAATGCCGCGAGCGGCAGCGTCGAGCCGCATGTCGCGCAGCCGCTTTCGACCACCTTCTTCTGTCAGGTAGAGACGCTCATGCCCCCAGAAAGAAGGGCCGTCTGTTGTTTCATGCGGCTCCCAATTTGCGGGGTCAATCTGTCGTCCACCCCAACCATTTTCTACAAAGAAACCGGAAGGTGTGTTTGCATAGAATGATGTCATATAGTCGTTAGTATGGCGTCCAAGCGTATAGGCTAGCCTGCCGTCTTCAAGCCCTGCAAGGTCGTATCCTTGTCCGACATCATCGAGATTCTTGAACTCAACCATAAAGTGATGGAAGCCCTGTTGACCTGAACCCACCATCGCAAAACTATGGT
The DNA here is from genome assembly GCA_014138095.1 of Ochrobactrum sp. RH2CCR150. Lineage (GTDB taxonomy): Bacteria > Pseudomonadota > Alphaproteobacteria > Rhizobiales > Rhizobiaceae > Brucella > Brucella gambitense. The sequence continues at coordinate 203,866 of JACGXE010000007.1, read as the reverse complement.
GTCGGTCATTCACATGGAAGAAGTAGAGCCCATAGGGCTTCAGTCCATAATCCGTGACATGGAAATCCAGATTATCCCGATAGAAGGGCATCATAATCTCGATATCCTTCACATGCAGCACTGCATGTCCCATGCCGAGCGGCCCGGTGTTGAACCCTGATATGGGGCGGCCCGGAACGAAAAGATCGGAAGCAATCATCGGTTGCCAGATCAGTTCGACGCGATTGCCCATCGGATCGTCGAACCATACCATATCTGCGCAAAATCGCTGATCGCAAAGCGCGGCATTGGCGCGATGAACGCGGGTGCCGACCGCTTCCAGACGCGATGCATAGTGATCGAGGTCTTGTTGAAACGCGACTTCCCAGCCCATGCAAGCCAGTGTTTCGCCCGGTTCATCCATCACGATCAAGCGCTGCATGCGGTCATCCATCCGGAATGCAAGTTGCCCGGCCGTGCGGTCAATCTTCTGCATGCCAAGCAAACCGGATGCAAAGCCGGCCCAGTCATCAAGCTTGTCGGAGCGCACGCCGATATATCCCAGAGCATTGATGGCCATGGCCTTTTCCTCCTCGAAAGTTCCGATTAGCCCCGCTTTGGGCGGGGCCGTAAGCATCAGGCTGCGTCGGCAATTGGATTTGACAATGTGCCAATGCCGCTGATTTCAACCTCAACGCGGTCACCCGCAAACATATAGAGCTGAGGCTCACGGAATTTGCCGACACCGCCAGGCGTTCCGGTGGCGATAACGTCGCCGGGCAGCAGTTTGGTCACCGTTGAAACATAGGCAATGATTTCGCCAATCGAGAAAGCCAGATCGGAAATCGGGGTCGTCTGGACTTCCAAACCGTTTACCCGGGTGCGCAGATGCTGTTCTTCCGGGTTCGGCAGCTCGTCTTTCGTGACCAGCCATGGTCCCATGGAGCCGGTATCATCAAAGCTCTTTCCGGGCCAGAACTGGGTCGTATGGCGCTGGAAGTCGCGGATTGAGCCATCGTTGAAGCAGGAATAACCGGCAATGTAATCAGCGGCATCTGCGGCGCGGATATTGCGGCCGGCTTTGCCGATAATGACGGCGAGCTCACCTTCATAGTCGAATTCCTTGGAAACGGCTGGCCGCAGCAGCGCATTCTCATGCCCAAGAACCGAAGAAGAATAGCGCGTGAAGATCGAAGGATATTTTGGCTTTTCGCGACCGGTTTCTTTGATATGTGCGGCGTAGTTCAGGCCGATGCAGAGAATCTTGTCCGGGTTTGGAATTGGCGAAACCAGCGTGACATCCGTTAAAGGAACCGGCGCTTCAGCATTTGCAGACAGTTCGGCTACGGCGTCGGCGTTCAAAACAGCCCGGAGATCGCTGTATCGAGCCTTTAGCGCGGCGGTAGCCTTGTGCAGCCCCGCATCCGTAATGAACCCATATCCTGCACCTTGATCCGCTGTCGTGAATGAAACCAGTCGCACCGTTGTAACTCCCTTCGATCCGTCGAGCGCGGCCCAACCGGGGTCGCGCATTCGTTGGCCTTATGGTGTGGGCAACGAAGCAAGGCCAGATCGAATTGGGGTTGCGTTCACCAGATGAACGGCGTGCTTCAGGCGGAGTGTCTAATCCGCAGCTTCTATGCTTTCGCGCTGATAACGCATTGTCATATCGGGAAAGGCTTCGCATTTGTGGGCGATGCGCGCTGCGCATTCTCGCGCAGGTTCGAGGAAACGGCGGATACCTTCGGCAACAGGAAGCGCGGATACAAACCAGACGACGGTCACCACGGCCTGCACCCGGCCTTTGGCATGTACGGGTACGGACAGGCTGTTGGTTGCGCGGATCAGTTCGCCACAACGCAGACCATATCCTTGCTGCCGGGTGGTGGCAATCTGCTGTGAGATATGGCGACGATCGCCAGCAAGCGCCGCCTGATTGGCCGGATTCTGCGCAAGCCGGTCCAGAATGGCCTCTCGTTCTTCATCCGGGCAGAATGCCAGATAGGCGCGACCGGATGACGTGTGAAGAATGGGTAATCTCGTTCCGACCAGCCCATGCTGGATTGAAAAGGGGCTGGTGCGGTGGGTGGACTCTCGCACCAGCATCATGTCGTTTTGTAATGTGTGCAGGTCGACCGGCCACAAGATCTGCTTGCCAAGCCGTTCGATCTCGGGTGCTGCGCATTCGCGCACCCACGCCTCATCATTATATCCGTCGGAAAGCGAGCGCACATAAAGCGTCGGATACCAGCTGCCGTCTGAAGGGCTGCGTTCGACGAATCCCAGTCCTTCAAGCGTTTCCAGAAGCCGAACCACGGTCGGACGCGGCAAGTCGAGCCGCCGCGCAATCTGCTGCGGATGCGCGCCTTTGTAGAGTGACAGGTCTTGAAGCAGGGCCAGACCGCGCTCCAGAGCGCGGACAGGGGCAAAATTTCGTTTGTTGGTCGGTTCCATGGGCACTTACGCTCGGCGGCGCGGGAGATTGCGTTCGACAGGTGAACTCTAGTCGAAAATGGGTTGAAGTTGAAGTTTCAATATCCCAAACCCGCCGAGAGTTTTTATGGGAGATAATCATGCCGATCAATCGTCGCAACCTGTTGCTGTCGAGCGCCGGGCTTATGGCCGCTGGGCTGTTGCCGGGTTTTCAGTCTGCTGCCCGCGCCGCCGCAGGTGATCCGTTGAAAATCGGCTGGTTTGCCGCACTTTCCGGTCCGTATTCGACGGGTGCGCTGGCGCAGGATGCAGGCCACAAGGCAGCAATTGCTGAACTGAACGGCAAAGGCGGTGTGCTTGGCCGTCCGTTGCAGCTTGTCGCTCGCGATACGGTTGCCGATCCGGGCAAGGCTGTAAACTTCGTGCAGGAACTTCTGTTCTCGGAAAAGGTGAATGTGCTCTTTGGGCCGAACACGTCCGGCGAAGCGATGCCGATCCGCGACTTCATTGCGGAAGCCAACACAATCAACATGCCGACGGCCCTGATCGATCATGTGATCGACCCGGAAGCCTATCCGACGATCTTCCGCGTTGGCGGATCAGCCGGACAGCAGATCGAAGCGGGTATCAATTTCGCCGTCGACCACTATAAGAAGCAGAAAATCGCGCTTTTCGTCGACAATCTGTCTTATGGCGTGCTCTGCCGTGATCTCGCTCTTGAAAAGATGAAGGCACGCAACATCGAGCCGGTTTGTGTCGGCACGCTTGACGCCAACAAGGTTGATCTGGGTGACGATGTCATCAAGGCGCGCGACAGCGGTGCAGATGTACTTCTGGTGTGGTCAGCTTCGTCATCCTTCATGGCGCGCGTTTTGACGGCGCGCGGCGAGCAGAAGTGGGGCATCCCTGCGATTTGCGCCCCGATTTCGCTGAACGCCCAGATCACCGATCTGGTGAAGAAGGAATATCTCGACGGCGCTGTCGGCGTCGGCTTCCGCCACCTTGCGGTGGATGGCGCTGGCAAGTTTGCAGCTGGCATTGAAGCACTGCTTGCCGAGCAGGCACCGATTGTCGGGCCACAGCTCAAAAACGGCATTACCTGGATACTTCTTGGCTACGCTTCCACCAAGCTCTGGGCCGCAGCCGCCGAAAAAGCCGGTAGCGTTGAGACAGATGCTGTGATCGAGGCGCTCGAAACCATGGGAACGACGGACACGCTGTTTGGTAAAGTCGGTTTCGGCTCGGGACGCCGTGAAGGACTTTCGATGGAAGAATATGCGCTCTTTACGATTTCTTCGTTCCAGAACGGCGGCTTCACGCTGGCCTGATCGATTGTAGACGGACTCCCGCATGTTGTGCGGAGCCCGTCACCAAGAGGACTAAACCATGTTTCTCGTTCTGATCTCGGGGCTTGCTCTGGGATGCCTCTACGCCACGGTGGCGCTAAGCTACAACGTGATGTACTCGACCTCGAAGGTGCTGAGCATGGGTGCCGGACAGTTCGCCATGGTTGGCGGCATTGTCGGCGCCTGGACGTTGGGCGATCTTGGTTGGCCGATCTGGGCTTCACTACCACTGGTTCTGCTTGTCGGCCTGATCTTTGGCTGGCTGACAGAACTGGTTGCCATTCGTCGCACGATGAATGGAGGTGATGATCATCTCTGGATTCTCTCGACGCTTGCCGTTGCAACCATTGTCCAGCAAGGCATGGCGCTTTGGTGGGGAACCGAGCCGAGACCGTTCCCTCGGCTCATTCCACAAGACTATGCAGGCGTACTGGACCAGAAATACTGGTTGCCGATTGTGACGGCCTTCGTCATGGCGGGCGGGCTTGCGCTTTTCTATCGCAAGACGACTATCGGCAAAATCTTCGTGGCGCTTTCCGACGATACATTTGCTGTCAGCGCCCGTGGCATTTCGGCGATCCGCATGCGCTCGCTTTCCTATGCCATTGCGGGTGCGCTCGGCGCTCTGGCCGGGTTCATGACGGGGCAGCTCACTTACGCTTATTTCGCACTTGGATTGTCGCTGACGCTGAATGGCTTCATTGCACTTGCGATTGGCGGTATCGGCTCCAACATCGGCGCGGTGGCAGGCGGCATCATCTTCGGCGTGGTCACCACCTGCGTCGCTTATGTCTTCGGCTCGGAGTTCCAGCAAACCATCGCCGTCGGGACGCTTGTCATCCTCCTGACCTTCATCCCTTCGGGATTGTTCGGCAAGAAGCGGGTACGCCAGGTATGAACGTGAAATCGCATCAGGGCCTTCTCTTTGCCCTCATTGGTATCGGCCTTGCCGTTGCCTTCCCCTTTCTCACCAGTGATCGCTATCTGCTCCGGATCGGAGAAATGGTGCTGATCTACTGGATCATCGTGGCCGGTCTGAACCTGCTTGTGGGTTATGTCGGACTGATGTCCATTGGCCATGTCGGTCTTCTGTCGATTGGCGGTTATGCATTCGCAATTCTCGCCGGCAAGCTGGGGCTCCACCCCTATGCGGCGCTGATTGCTTCCGGTGGTGTTACGGCGCTTGCTGCGGGGCTTCTTTGCCTGCCATCGCTGAGACTTCCGGGCTTCTATTTCGCGCTCGCCACGATTGCCTTTGCGCTTATCATGGTGGAACTGGCGCTCGGCTTCTCCGGTCTTACCGGTGGCACCGTGGGGCTTGCGGTTCCAGCCTTTCCAGCTCCCTTCAAACGGACGATTGGGGAATATTGGCTGGCACTTGGCATCGCCACAGTGGTAACGGCCATGACCTGGAATCTGGCACGCAGCATGTGGGGCCGCGCGATGATTTCCATTCGCGATAGCGAAGTGGCGGCGCAGAGTGTTGCGGTATCGATCTTCCGGACAAAGCTCACGGTGTTCCTCTTCTCCGGCTTTTGTGCGGGCGTTGCAGGCGGACTTTTCGCTCGGGCTCAAAGCCACATCACACCCGAAGCCTTCAACTTCGATGTCTCGTTAATGTTCTTCACGGCGATCATCATTGGCGGACGCGGATCGATCATCGGTCCAATGGTTGGCACTCTGTTGTTGGCAGTGATCCCCGATGTGTTCGCTTCGATGCAGCGCTATACCGCATTCTTCTACGGCGGCATTCTGCTTGCTGTCGTGCTGGCGATACCGCAGGGCTTGGGCGTTTGGGCCAAGGATCATCTTGGCAACATCTTCGGAAAGAGCACAGCAGACGATCAGCGCGGCGCGCAACAGCCCAACATGCCTGCATTGACGGCCCTTTTGCAGGAGAAAGCCTGATATGAACATGATCGATCCTGCAATGAGAAAGAGCGTTGGGGCTTCCAGTCCGGATATGCTGGAAGCGCGTAATGTCTCCAGAAGCTTTGGTGGGGTGAAGGCCGTCAACAATGTGTCGCTGTCCATTCAGGCTGGCCAGATTCATGGGCTGATCGGCCCCAACGGATCGGGCAAGACCACCATGCTCAATCTTATCAGCGGCTATTACATGATTGATGAGGGTGCCGCGGTACTCGGCGGCGACAATATCAGCCGTCTTGACGTGCGCGCCCGTGCCCGCGCCGGTATTGCGCGAACCTTCCAAAAACCAAGACTTCTGCCGTCCTTGAGCGTGCTCGACAATGTCATGCTTGGCGGTTGGGGAGCCGTTCAATCGGGTTTCGTTGAAACCGCGCTGCATTTGCCGCGTCCAAAGCGCGAGGAGCGTCAGATGCGCGAACGCGCCCAGGCGTTGCTCGATGCTTCGGGCCTCGGGCATCTATCAGAACGGCGCTGCGAACATCTCGAACATGCTGAGCGGCGTTTCCTTGAAATCGTTCGCGCACTGATGATCAGGCCAAAGCTGTTGCTTCTCGATGAACCTGCTGGCGGACTGACGGGCCGCGAGATTGAGTATCTTGGTCAGATCATCCAGTCAGTGGCGCAGGCAGGCATCGGTGTACTGCTTGTCGAACATCATACTGATTTTGTCTTTCGCTTGAGCCATCACGTCACCGTCCTGAACCTCGGCGCGGTTCTGGCAGAGGGCGCTCCGGACATGGTGCGTAATGATGCGGAAGTCGTCCGCGTTTATTTGGGGAGTTGAGAGCATGGCAATGACGCAGAACGGCACGCCGTTGCTCGAAATCATAGATCTGAGCGTCGCCTATGGAAAGGCGCCGGTCGTCATCGGCGCATCTCTCAAAGTGCATGCCGGTGAGTTCCATGCCATCCTCGGTCGCAATGGAGCGGGAAAAAGCACCATGCTTCACGCGGTCTCCGGTTTGATTGGCAAACGCAGCGGTCAGGTCCGCTTTGGCGGCGAGGATATCACCAGCGCTAGCCCCGAAAAGATCGTCGAGTTGGGACTGGTTCAAGTATTGGAGGGTCACCGTATTTTCCCTTCACTGACAGTGCAGGACAATCTGGAGGTTGCCGCTTATCCGGGAAAAAAGCGCGGTAAAAAGCCTGATTACGAGCGCATCAATCAGTTTTTCCCTGAATTGGCTGCCAAGAAGAATGATCCAGCGTCCTCGCTTTCCGGCGGACAGCAGCAGATCCTGGCGGTTGGTCAGGGCATTCTTGCCGAGCCGCGCCTGCTTGTTCTGGACGAGCCGTCCGGTGGTTTGGCGCCTATCGTCGTGGATCGAATTCTGGATGTTGCGGCGCAGCTCGCAAAAGAGGGCGCGGCGATCATTCTGGTGGAGCAGTTGGTTGAAAAGGCGCTGCGCCATGCCGATACGGCGTGCGTGATGGATACCGGACGTGTGGTGCATACGGGCAGCGCGGAGGAAATCGCTTCCAGTCCTGTCATTCGGGAAATCTATCTCGGCCACGCATCGTAACCTATCCGACCTGCCAGCTAACAGGCACGTCAACATGGGGCGCAAAACACGCGCCCCGTGAAAGATTTCTCATGTTCAAGGATGAAGCAAGTGTCAAAGACGACAGAACTCGCGCGCTACCACGGCAGGGTGGCTTTGATTACCGGTGGGCTTGGCGCCATGGGATTGGCTATTGGTCGGCGGCTGACCGAAGAGGGCGCAACCGTCTATCTGGCCGATCTGACCGTCGATGATGGCGGTCGAATCGCCGAAGCTTACGTGGGCGTGACTCATCCGAAGGTGCTTGCCCTTGATGTCAGTTCGGCGGAAAGCTGGGAAGAGGTGATCGATGTGATCCTCACCGCAAGCGGTGCTTTACACCTGCTCGTCAACAATGCAGGCGTGATAACGCCAGTGCCTCAGCCCATTACCGATATTCCGCTGGCCGAGTTTCATCGCGTGCTGAAGGTCAATCTGGACGGCGTTCTGCTTGGTACTCAGGCCGCTTTGAAAGTGATGAACCCGGGAGCAGGGGCGGCAATCGTCAATCTCGGTTCACTGGCCGCCTATACCGGGTCTGCGGATAACGGCACTTATGGCGTTTCGAAAGGGGCGGTGCGTTCGCTGACGAAACATGCTGCACTTTCGGCGGCGCGTAATGGGCATGATGTGCGCATCAACGTGGTGCATCCGGGTTATGTCTGGACGCCACTGGTGGCGGCAAAGGCGGCTGGTCAGTTCGGAACTGAAGAGGCTGCGCGCGAAGCTTTTTCGAGAATGAACCCATCGGGCCGCATCGTCGAACCGTGTGACGTCGCAGCCGCGATTGCCTTTCTAGGCTCAAGCGATGCACGTATGATCCACGGAGCGGACCTCGTCATCGATGGTGGTCGCCTGATCCAGTGATAATTCAGGGCGCGGCCTTCAATAGGAGCGTGTATGGCTCTGGTCGCGCCCGATCTACTGTCCTTCAGGAATGATTTTGTCTTTCCTCGAATGCGCATTGACATTCTACCTACTAGTAGGTAAATACTACGTATGAGCAATTTGACGACCACCTCTGAAGACATTCTGAACTGCGCGCGATCTCTGGTCATTGCGGGTGGATATAATGGCTTCAGCTATGCCGATATCGCCACCGTTGTCGGCATCCGTAAGGCCAGTATCCATCACCATTTTCCAAGTAAGGTGGATTTGGTGAAGGCGCTGATTGCCCGCCATCACGAGGATACGGAAGCGGGCTTTGCCAATCTTGAACGCAGCATTTCTGACCGGCTTGAGCAGCTGCGCGCCTACACGCACTATTGGGCTGCCTGTATCAAGGATGCCAGCGCATCTTTTTGCGTCTGTGCTTTGCTTGCCAGTGAGTTGCCGGTCCTTCCTGCCGAGATTGTTCCAGAGGTCCGGGCCTATTTCAAAATGCTCTCGTCATGGCTTACCTCTGTGCTCGAACGGGGCGCGCTAGAGGGTCGGGTTCGCTTGAACGAAGCCCCGCATATCGAGGCTGAAGCATTTATGGCGACGGTTCATGGGGCTATGCTATCGGCAAGAGCATATGGTGATCCGGATATGTTCCCACTGGTGACTGAGCCGTTGTTGAGGCGATTGTCAGCGGAGTGACCTCCGGCGACTGAATGCAGACAGCAGGCCGGTTCTATTCGTATGATGGCAGTTTAAAAACTGTGCGGCATTAATAACTACCTACTAGTAGGTAAAAATGAATGTGATGATCAAAAATCGCTCTCGATCCGCGAAAAGGAGCTTGAAATGTTTGGTATTTCCTCGCTTGGATGGGTTCACACCCTTGGTAGTTTGCCTGCGATCCCTCTGGCTTTTTATATGCTCGCCCGACACGGGCGGATCGTGCCGCGCTCAACGCCGGGGATCCTCTATTTCATTTCAATGCTGGTTGGGGCCAGCACTGTATTTCTCGTCGCAAAACAACCAATCAGCAGTGGCGTTGGTGCGGCGACATTGGTTCTGTTATGCGCGGGATATGTCGTCGGTCACATCGCGATTTTGGGGCGTGCTGGAAAATATCTGGAGACTATTCTTCTAAGCCTGACGGTGTTCCTGCTCATGGTGCCGACGGTCAGCGAGATTCTTCGCCGTGTCCCTGATGGACATCCTCTGGTGACGGACCTCCACTCTCCACTTCTTCTGGGTGCGCAGGCCAGTCTGCTTGTGCTCCTTATTGTCGGCTTGACCGCTCAGATGATTTATCTTTGGAGACGTAACAGGACTAAAACGACTTGATGAGCACCTCATCTCTCCGTTTTGGTCAGGTGAGTGATGAAGAGTTGGAAAAGCTCCGACTGGCTCGATATGGATAGCCGTTTGTAAATATTGTGGCGATGAATCTTTGCGGTCCCCTCTGAAATATTCATATGGCGTGAAATCGAGATATTGCTATGGCCGCGCAGGATCAACTTTGTGATTGATTGCTGCGCGGGCGTGAGCTGCCCATGGAATGCACCAAGAAATGTCTCCTCGATGTCCTCTTTTGTATATTCATGATTGATATAGCTCGCATTGTTGCGGCAATGGGTTGAGATAGAGGCAGCGATAACCGGCTCAATCTGTCTTAAATTATCCAGTTCAGACCTCGTAAAGGGAACGCTTCCGTGGTTGCGCATCAGCGAATAGACACCTGCCGTTCGATGTCGCAACGGCACGATAATGCCTATCTCCTCCACAAGCGCGCCGGCTTCGGATGAAACGCAGGGATGGATATCCTTTGCGATGACAAACTCCGATGTAAAGAAGCTGTCGGGGGCAAGGTCGCCCATTCTCCAAACGCCAGATGTGTGTTCGTTGATCGACGCCACATAGAACGGATCAAGCAGATAACCGCCCCGCAAATAGGTTTCCAGCGTCTTGCGCGGTACGGAACTGCAATAGCCGTCATGGAGGAAAAGCGGGGTGTTATTGAAGCTGAACAGGAAAATGCAGCTCATGTCGAATTGCACCCGGCCACTGATGGTCTGGTCGAGTCTCTGGCCGAGCCCGTCCGTTCCGATGGACCGGATTATCTCTGACAGTCCGTTGGCATCCAGCGGAAACACGGTTTCTCCTCCCGTATAACTTTCGGCATATCGACGCATCTGCGTATGATTTCTAGACTTCGCATCAAAAGCAAGAGTTCGGCGGATGTATCGAACCGATTGGGGAAAATAGTTGGACTTTGTCCAGAAGGAGGAAACATGGCTGGTCGTTTGTCAGGAAAAGTAGCGCTTATAACAGGTGGCGCTGGAGGCTGCGGTCTCGCAGCATCGGAACTCTTCGCTGCGGAAGGGGCAAAAGTCGGCATCGTGGATTTACCGTCAAGCCCCGGCGCCGATGTTGCCAAAAGGCTCAACGAAGTCGGTCACGAGGCGGTCTTTGCGCCAGCCGATGTCTCGGATGCCGCGCAGGTCGCATCGGCAGTGGAGAAAATTATAGGGGCTTTCGGACACATTACGGTTCTGATGAACCATGCAGGCACACTGGCGGCAGGTCCGTTTCTCGAAACGAGCGAAGAGGAATGGGACCGCCTTATGGCGATCAATGTGAAAAGCATGTTCCTCGTCTCAAAGGCCGTACTGCCATCGATGATCAATGCGGGTGGCGGTAGCATTATCTCTACGTCGTCGATTTCAGGCGTCGTCGGAACGCCCATGGAAGTGCTTTATTGCACGACCAAAGGAGCCTGCCACATGTTCGCACGCGCCCTTGCCGTAGAGTTTCGCGACAGGAATATTCGGAGCAATGCGATCTGCCCCGGCTTCATCGCCACGGCGCACGGACGCAAGGAATTGGCGGTGCTGCAAAGCTTCGGCGTCGATGTTTCGGAAGAGGCAATAAAAACTGCGCAAGGACGGCTCTGCCTGCCATCCGAAGTCGCTTCCGCCGCACTTTTCCTTGCAAGTGACGAGGCAAGCTTCATCAATGGCGCGCATCTGTTTGCCGATAATGGTTACACTGCCATCTGACAAAGCCGTGTCGCTTCCAGCGACACGGGACGCCCACAACAGCAATAAGCAAAAAGATGGGAACGAGAATGTCGAAGCAGGGCAATATGAGTGCAGGCGGCCACTGGCGCAATTGGGTCGGCAATCAGTCATGTGTGACATCCGCTATGGGCACTCCTGCCAGCGAGGCGGAACTTTGCGAGATGGTCAATTCCGCAACGTCTCAAGGATTGAATGTCCGATGTGCGGGGTCTGGTCATTCCTTCACGCCAGTTGTCGCGACCAGCGGGCTTATGCTCACTCTTTCAGGCATGAAAGGGGTGAAAAATGTTGACCATAATCGCAAGCGGGTCACCGCGGCGGCGGGTACGACCATCAATGAGCTTGGGCGATATCTCAAGAACAATGGTCTATCGATGGTCAATCAAGGCGATATTGACAGTCAGGCTTTGGCTGGCGCGCTGACAACCGGCACGCATGGCACGGGCGCAAAACTGTCCAATCTGGCATCATCGATTGTCGGTATGAAGATCGTCCAGCCCAACGGTGCCATTCTGACAGTCGACGAAACCACGCCGGATATCTTGCGTGCGAGCCGCGTTTCAATTGGTACACTCGGTGTGATTTCCGAGATTACCTTGCAACTCATGGATTCCTATAACCTCTATGAAAGGCTCTGGCGGGAGGATTTCGATGCATGCATGGACATGCACGACGAACTTGCCTCCAAACATAGGCACTTCAGCTTCTTCTGGTGCCCGACGGAAAAAAGCCGTCATTGCTATTGTCTTCCGGATACGGCTTCGACGTCCCGCTCGGGAAAGACAACCGATGTCTGCGAGATGAAAATCATGGACATTACCGACCAGCCGCCAATGAGCCGTGGGTTTGAGAAAGTCGCATATAGCTCGGAGATTTATCCAATTGAGTATGTGCCAAACTTCCACGAGCTTGAATATGCGGTGCCTGTTGCGCACGGCAAAGAGGCGGTCAAGGCAGTCCGAAAACTGATGCTGGAGAAATATCCAGAGTGCATCTACCCTATCGAGTATCGCTTTACGGCTGGTGATGATGCGTGGATGAGCCCATTCTTTGAACAGGACAGCGTGACGGTGTCGGTCTCAGGCGAGCCCGGAACCGACTATTGGCCCTATCTCAGGGACGTGGATAAAATTTTGCGGGATTTCGGTTCACGTCCGCATTGGGGCAAGCTGCACTTTCTGACGGGTGCCGATGTGACATCGATCTATCCGAAAGCCGATGCGTTTCGCGCCTTGCGTCGCAAGCTTGACCCGCAAGGCTATTTCCTGAATGACCATCTGACGCAGTTGTTCAGATAGGTGAGATCAGCGCTTGCGGCATGTGCACGGTTCGTAGCCTCCTGCAAACAAGCGCCCTGGTTTCATGCCGATCATCGCCGGAACCTCGCTCAATGCTTGCGCACCTAGCGCGCGCGCGATCGAGATCGTGGTTTCGGCGCAGATCGCTGCGTCTTCAGCCGCGTTGTGATGCTTGAAGGTGAGGCCGAGGTGAGAGGCCAGAACATTTAACTTGTGCGATCCGAGGTCCGGCCAGACCTTCTGCGCCATCTTGACCGAACAGAGATACTGAAATTCGGGATAGCTCTGCCGGTACTGATCAAGACAGGCGCGCCAGACGCTGAAATCGAAGGCGGCATTGTGAGCGATCATCGTCGCGCCCGCAAAATCTTCCGCGAATTCATCCATGACTTCGGGAAACTCTCCGGCATCTTCCACATGTTCGGGGCGAATGCCGTGGATCGCGATATTGAAAGAGGAAAAGCGCATGTCCTTTGGTCGGATAAGGCGCTCTTCAACGCGCACGACGCGACCATCTTCAATCCATGCCAATCCAACTGAACAGGCGCTTCCACGCTGTTCATTGGCCGTTTCAAAATCAACTGCGATGGTTTTCAAGGGATGCTCCGGCTGGCTTTGCCACGCTTCTACCGTCAAGCGCACCATTTGGCAAAACCAAAGCATCATCTGCACCAATTCGAGAGAAATCGGTGCAGGAGAAACGGTACCGGTTATTTCAGTTCGACAACGGCGGCCTTTATGTCCGGCTTTTGCGGAATGATGCCGCTCTTCGCGTACCAGTCAGCAATTTTTCCGATCTGATCGACATCTGCTGCCGTAACCGCTGTGGTCGGAACAGCATTATTCGCGCCGATCACCGCACCCAGTTCAGTCGGAATATTCATTTCCTTTGCCCAGATCGCGCCTGCATCGGCCTTGTTCGCCACTGCCCAGGCATTGTCCTGCTTCAGGACATCGAAAATGGCCTGAAGCTCGTCGGCTTTCTTTTCAGCGAATTCGCGGCTTGAAACGAGAACGACGGCATTGTCCGAGCCGATGGCCGCGCCATCCGCGATCACCTGACCACCATAGGATTTCTCAGCGATTGCCACGAAGGGGTCCCATGTTGCCCAGGCGTCGACATGTCCCTGCACAAAGCTTGGACCACTGTCACTTGGGCTAAGATAGACGCGCTCGACGCTTTTCGGATCGACGCCGTTTTTCTCCAACCCTTGCATCAGGAGATACTCGCCCGTGCCACCTCGGTTGACGGCAACCTTCTTACCGGCCAGATCCTTGATCGACGTGATGCCTGCATCCTTTTTGGCGACGATCCCTTCAGAGCCAGCCGACATTTTCTGATAGCCGAAGATCGTCAGTGGAATATTTGCAGCTAGTGCTGCAATGGCCGATGTGGAACTGCCAGCGGTGATATCGATGCTGCCCGCGTTCAGTGCTTCAAAAGCGGGAGCGGCAGCGGGAAATGGACCGGCCCATTCCACCTTGATGCCCTTTTCTGCGAGTGCCTTTTCCAGTGTACCGCGCGATTTTGCCAGGGTGATGTCATTGGGGCCGCGAAGCCAGCCAATGCGAACAACCTGATCGGCGGCGAAAGCGGTTGTGCTCGCAAGTGTCATTGCCACACCGGTAAGGGCGGCCAGAATTTGAAGTCTTTTCATTGATTATCTCCGCTTTTTCAAGGGTGCAGGACACGATGCCGGACGCCAAGCGCTTCCAGCAATTCGGTTTCGATGGCGGCAGCGCGTTTGTCTGTTCTCTGCCTTGGATGATCGATATCGACACGCAGATCGCGAATGAATCGCCCCTGATCGAGAACGAGAATCCGGTCGGCGAGTGCCACTGCCTCCCAGACATCATGCGTCACCAACAGGGTCGCAGGTCTGTGTTTGCGCCAGAGATTGAAGACCAGATCGTGCATGCGAAGACGCGTCAACGCATCGAGCGCTGCAAACGGCTCATCAAGCAGAAGCAGTTCCGGCTCGCGAACCAGCGCCCGGGCCAAGGCAGCCCGCTGCGCTTCACCGCCAGACAGTGTCAAAGGCCAGACATTGACCCGGTGCGACAGGCCAACATCGGCAATTGCTTGCACCGCTTTGCCGTTGCTGCGCGCGTTGCGCTCACCGAGTGCAACATTGTCAATGACGCTCTTCCACGGCATCAGTCGGGGTTCTTGAAACACCACAGCGCGGCGATGTGGAATTTCCAGTGTAGTGGCCGGAGCTTGGTCGAGCCCCGCAAGCACACGCAGAAGCGTGGATTTTCCAGAGCCGCTTCTGCCAAGCAGAGCCACGAATTCTCCCGGTGCTATGCTCAGATCGATATGGTCAAGAATTGCGGGTCCACCGAAAGATCGCGACAGGTCGCGAATTTTAACGATGTCGCTCATGATACCACCGCCGGGCGCCAGCGCAGCGCATAGGCTTCGATTGCACGCACCAGCCCATCCGTCAGCAACCCCATGAGTGCATAGACCAGAAGGCAAACCACGATGATGTCGGTTTGCAGAAAGTCACGCGCATAGGTGATGATGTAACCAATACCACTGGACGCATTGATCTGTTCCGCCACCACAAGGCTAAGCCATGCAATGCTCAGTCCGTAGCGCACGCCGACAAGCAGGGAGGGAAGAGCGCCGGGGATCACGACATGTCGAATGATTTCCAGCGTGCCGAGATTGAGGGTACGCCCAGCCTCGATCAGCTTGCGGTCAACGCTGCGAATGCCGCCATGAAGCGTGAGGTAAATCGGGAAAACGGAGCCAAAGGCAACCATGCCGATCTTGGGCGCTTCACCAATGCCGTACCACAGGATGAAGAGCGGCAAGAGGCCCAGAAACGGCATCGCCTTCAGCATTTGCACCGGCGGGTCAATAATCGTTTCGCCAAGTCGGGAAAGCCCGGCAAAAAGCGCCAGAGCGACGCCTATGACGAGCGCGATGGAGAAGCCCGCAATGACACGCAGGAACGAGACGGCCAAGCCCGTCGCCAGTTCTCCGGATGTCAACAGTCGCAGGCCGGTTGCTGCAATGTCGATTGGTGACGCCAGCGTGCGGGGTGACAATAGCCCGGTGACGCTCGCCAATTGCCACAAAATAAGGATGGCGATAGGCGACACGAGCCTCAGCATCCATTGCGGAAAGCGTGGGGCTGATTTGGCACTCTTGGCTGGAGGAGAACCGACGCCAGCCGCTTTCTCCAAAGCGCTTGTATCAGCCATTGGCGGCCTTTCCGGTCAGGTCCCGGTCGAACAGTGTCGACCATGTAAACTGCTTGCGTTCAAAGACAGGGCGTTCAACGGGCAGACGCGGCAAAACCATCTCGCCGAAGCGATATGCTTCCTCGAGCAGAGGCATGCCGGAGAGGATGAACGTGTCGACGCCAACAGCCTGATAGGCTTCGAGCGTGCGAATGACTGTGTCTGGTGATCCGACGATTGCAGTGCCCGGACCGGGGCGCACCAGCCCAATGCCCGCCCAGAGATTGGGCGATATTTCAAGGTCGCGCAAATTGTCGGGTTTCACGCCGCCATGCATTGCAGTCATGCGTTGCTGACCGACAGAGTCTGTGTTGGAGACGAAACGTTTGTTGCCAGCCATGGCCGCCTCATCCATCTGGTCGTAAAGATCGGCGGCAGCTTCCCAGGCTTTCGCGTCGGTCGAGCGCACAATCACATAAAGGCGGATACCGTATTTCAGTTCGCGTCCATGGGCTGCGGCGCGTGCTTTGACCTGCTTGACCTTTTCCCCCATCTGCTCGGGTGTTTCACCCCAGGAAAGATACGTGTCGACGTGCTTTGCCGCGACTTCGATGGCGCTGTCAGACGAACCGCCAAACCAGAGCGGCGGTGGGGCGATCGACGAACCGGCCGGAAGCGCCAGTTTTGCGCCTTCGGTCTGGAAATATTTGCCCTTATGGGTGACGCTTTCACCCGCCATGAGACGATGCCACAGGGTTAGGTATTCATCGGCCATCAGATAACGTTCGTCATGCGGCAACATCATGCCGTAAGCACCAAGCATCTTGGCGTCGCCAGAGACGACATTCAGCATCAACCTGCCGTTGGAAAACTCCTGAAATGTCGCCGCCATTTTGGCAAGCAGCGTTGGTGCTACGAGACCCGGATGGAAGGCGAGCAGAAACTTCATGCGTTCCGTATAGGGCAGTAGCGCGCCGGCAAGTGGCCAGACGTCATGAGCGCCGGTGGCAAAAAGCGCGCCCGTATAGCCCAGATGATCGTAAGCCTGGGCGAGCTGCTTGTAATAGCCGTAGTCCACGACGCGCGAGCCTTCGGACTTCCAGGGATAAGCGCCATCTGGAGCGCACATGTACCAAAGGACGTTCATGCTTTTTCTGCCTCGTTATGCTCTGCAATAATTTCGATCTTGCGGCCGATCGCAGCATGGCGCCGCAATATGTCCGCTTCCGCCTGCTGTTCGCGCAAAAGAGTGTCGTCAGCGGGCACTATGTGCCAGTTGCGTTCCTGGATAACCCGCGTCCAGGCGCGGCGTTCGTGGTCGTCGGTGTCCTTGGCAAGAAGAGCTGCAGCCTTTTCGGGATGTGCAATGATCTCTTGGCCGACCCTCGCGAGTTCCACCGCAAATGCATCGATAACATCGTCCGGGAGATTGCGTTGTCCAATTGTCCAGAAGACCGAGCGGTTGGGAATGGTGGTGCCGCAATGCAGCAGGACATGAAATTCGCCGCTGGCGAGCGCCTGTTCGAGATGCGGGGCCATGGCAATCCATGCAGCGACCTTGCCTGTGCGCAGAAGTTCACGCGATGGACTTGCCAGAAGATCGTGGCGCTTCACGTCATTGAGGCGAAGGCCCACCTGCTCCAGACTTTTAGCGAGAAAATAGGTGTGAAACGAGCCGTCCACGAGCGCAACGTCGCGCCCTTTCAGGTCGGCGACGGTCTGAATGTCGGTATCCTTGGCAACCAGTATTGCACCATTGGCGGGTCGAGGAGCGGACGCTGCGGCGTAGATAATTTTGAGCCCGGCTTCAGCAGCAAGAATAGGCGGCGTAGACCCTGTGCCACCGATGTCGATATCCCCGGCAACAAGCTTCTTGGCGGTATCACGACCCTCAGGATAAAGCACGAATTCCGGTTGCAGATCGGCAAAGGCACCCGGCCAGCGGGACGCAAGCGTCAGGTGCAGATTGTTCGGATGAAAGCCGATCTTGATTGCCATGAATACGCGATCCGGTTGCAAATTTGTTATATAAATTTATATAATGGGATTCAGGTGGGCACCGAAGGAAGGCTTGATTAAACCTTTGGCAAAACGTGGAAAACCATTCCTTGTTTGCTCGATTTTTGAGATTGAACAACAGGGCGCGACGATAATGAACGAGAAAGCCACGCCGAAAGGGCACACGCCCAAGATAAAATGCAGGGCCATTGGCGCAGCGTCTGATTTCTTGAAAGCCATATCCAATCCGGTGCGGCTTTCGATCCTGTGCGTTTTGCTGGAAGGTGAACGCACAGTAAGCGAATTGGAAGACATGCTGGATGTTCACCAGCCGACGCTGTCACAGCAGCTTGGTGCGTTGCGCGAGGCCGGTATCATCGAAGGCAGACGCGAAGCCCGCGCTGTTGTCTATCGCGTGGCCGATCCACGCGCGGGCCAGCTTATCGGCCATTTACGCCTGTTGTTTGCCGACCCCGGCGCATCGGCAATATGGAAGGGCGCACAGCTTGGTGCGCCCGCTCCGACGGAAATGATGGATGGTTGAACAGGTTCGCTGAAGCAGTTTACCAGTTCACGCGCATGCCGAGCTTTCCATTCCAGGCATAGTTATCGGCATCGAACGTGGTGCTGTAACTGACATTGCCGTAAAGCGACATATTCTTGGTAATTTGCCTTGTGGCACCGCCTCCGATTTCGATCCATGTCTCTTCGAGATCGGACTTGAACGGAACAAACCCGGTTGCGGACGAAATGTCGACCTGAGCCTTTGCCGTGAATTCGTGCCAGAGATTGACACGACCCCAGACTGTCGCCAGACGCGCTGGTTCGGTTGAGGTTACTTCTTCAACGGCCCATGTGCGCGATATGCGTGCACCGATACGCCCGGCCAAGGAATTCAAATCGTCGTACCGAATATCGGCGGCCCCATCGTTGAAGTCATCGAAATTGATGGTTTGCCAGACGAGTTGCGCCTGCGGTTCAATTTGCCATTGGTTCCCGAGGTCAAAAGGATAGCCACCCTCAAGCGAGGCCGCAAAACCGAAGCCTTTGACATCTTGATCCGGAAAGCCAAATTCGGTTGCCCGGTTCGAGCTGGTTGTCATGTTGTACCAGGTGCCCTGCAGGACACCATCGAGATACCAGCCATTATCTCCAAGACGCGTCCAGTAACCACCAACCGAATATGCGTCGAAATCATTGCGCCCTGCATCACGGGTTTCGATCAAACGGTTCTGGGTCACATCCATGCGACCATGACCATAAGCGAGATACATTCCGGCATGGTCGGTGACGCCGTCGGCTTCGTGTCGATAGAAATCGAGCCCTGCCTGTATTGCGCCGAACCGGTAGTCATATTCGGGAGCGCCATCATAAATGCCGTTGGTGTCGCCGTTCCGGTGTCCTGAATGACCTAATCCCCGGACCCAGTAACCGTTGAATTTCGGGTCAGCGCCAATATCAGTGCGGCCTTTAAGCTGTTCCTCTTCGCCGACACGCTCATGGTAGGAGCCAATCAACTGCCTGCCGTAAATCGCTCCCATCGAAGGTATTGCGGCATAGAGTGATACTTCAGGACGGTAGTCCGGCGTTGGGTCCGGGATTGGTGGCACCGGCGGGATTGGAGGATTCGGAGGATCTGGCGGGGTAGGCGGCACTGGCGTTAGTTCTGACCGCAGATACCAGTTCTCTGCACCGGAAGCGTCAACGCTGCTTCTATAGAGCGAATATTCGTAAGGGCCCGCAACCACAGGCGCGACGAGATGGAACGCTCCGGCGCTGGTCGTCCCATCATTGACCGTATCGACGACGAGAATACCGTTTCCTGTGGTGAGCGCACCTTGCCCACCCGCATTTGCTATCAGCAACCGGCTGGAACCTGATGCGGTGCCGCCATCAATAATCAGGCGGTCGGATGGCGAACCGTCCGTATCGAGATACGTATTGAGGCCGATCTGGCCTGCATTGCCGGTATAATTGCCGACAGTCAGCGTCTTAAATGTGCCGCCGTCCGGCGCACTGAACTGAATCTGGCTGTTGGTATTGGTCAGGTCGGTAAGGATCGAATTGCCGGTAAGGTTCCATTTCGATTGATCGGAAAGCGTAACGTTCGATGTGCTCCCTACTTCTGTCTGGGCTGCGCCTGTCAGCTCGGAATCTGATGAATTCAAATCGAGACGGCCACCGCTGACGACCTCAAGCACATCGGCATTACCGGTAACCGATGAGGACGTCAGATCGACGTCGAGAAATGCCGTACTGCCGAAGACACGAATGGCTGCAGACTGGGCTGAGACTATTCCCGTGCCTGAAATCTGCGCGGTATTGTTGCCTGCCGCACCATAGAGCGCACGCGCACCAGCCCCTGTCGTTGAAATCGAACCGCCTGTCATAGTCAGGCTGCTATTGCCACTCAGATAAATACCCGAAGCGGATGTTCCAGTCGTGCTGACGGAAGTGTCAATCAGGGTCACGGTTGCGGCAGTGCCGGTTTGAATGCCAGTCGCACTGCTTTCGATAGACGAGTTGGTCAGCGAAAGAGCACCCTCCAACACCACGGCGCCGCGCTCAGCGCTGGACGTGACGGTTAGTCCTGTACCGGTAATACTGGACCCTGCCGCCTGAATCCAAAGCGCCAGCCCGGTATCCGTTTCAACCAAACTGTTGTCGATCGTAACTTGGCCGCCCGTAAAGGCTGCAATACCCGTCGCGTTTAGGGTGGTGACGGTGCTGTTGCGCATTTCGATACGGCCCGTGGTGCCGGCAATAAGGCCGTAGCCGACGCTATCAACTTGAATGTCCGTACCTTCGGCCGTTACAAGACTGCCGCCAGAAGAGACAATACCGTCGGCGCCACTGCCCGTGGTGTGGATTGTTGAGCCGTTGTAGAGATTGATCTGAGAACCCCGTAGGGCCTGCGCGCCGATAGCATTGCCGCCGCCAGTCGTAATCGTGAGAGGTGAAAAGCTCTGAATAATGCCACCATCGCGTGCCAGTAGCGCTATGCCAGCGGTGCCTGCAGTCGTGCCTGTATCAATGGTGCCCGAGGCGGTGACGGTGACACCGTCGGCCACAACCTGCTGAGCCATCGCTAATCGCGTTGAAAACGACAGCGTGCACAAGAAAGTCGCAGAAGACAGCAGACTGACCAGCAGCCGACTGACAGACTTTTTCGGCATTGCAGATGACAGATTGAACATTCGAACCTCTCCGTCCCCACCCGTCGGAGATTAGTTCATGATTCTTTATGTGAAAAAAGTTTGTTACAGTAAAGTACGCCCGTTCTGGCTCGCCTGAAATGGATAATTGCCCGGATAAGGGCAATCAACCTCCATTGTTTTCTTTGGCGGAAAGCGCTGTATACTCATCAGCAAGAAAGTCGAGGAGCGCGCGAACGGAGGGGAGAAGACCCCGGCGCGACGGAAAAGCAGCATGGATTATGCCAGTGCGCGGCGCCCAACCGGACAGGACGTCGACCAGTCGCCCAGCTTTCAAATCCTGATCAATTACCATCGTGGGAAATTGACAAATACCAATGCCCTGAAGGGCAGCCAGTCGCAGCGCCACCATGTCGTCGGTGATCAGCAAAGGCTCGTAAGGGACTTCAGTCGTTGCGCTGTTCGGGCCTTGCAGTTTCCATTCGAAATTATTCTTTGACGATCCCCAGGCAAGACCGGGCATATTGGCAAGATCGGCTGGCGCTGGTCGGTGACCCTCCTGGATCAATTTTGGGCTTGCTACCAGTCGCTGATGGCTTTCCGCCAGTTTTCGTATGACAAGATCGCTATCATCCAGCGGGGGAAACCGCACCCGAATGGCGAGATCAAATCCCTCCCGGATGACATCCACCCGGCGGTTGGTGCTTTCCAGTTCGACCTTCACTTGGGGATATTTTGCCATAAAGCGCGCAATCATCTCTCCGACCTGAAAATAGATCACCGAGGCAGGGCAACTCACGCGCACGGTGCCTTTCGGTTCTACCTGCATACGGGCAATGACGTCGAGCGCGGCGTCAGCTTCGATCATCATGGCAACGCAATGCCGATAAAACTCCTGACCGAGTTCGGTCACGGCGAATTGTCGGGTGGTCCGCTGAATGAGCCGGACGTGCAGATCATCTTCCAACAGGCCGATCCGGCGGCTCAGCCGCGAGCGCGGCAACCCGAGTTGTCGGGCAGCAGCCGAAAAGCCACCAAGTTCAACGACTTTTACGAAGAGGCGCAAATCATTGAGATCGGTCATGAGGGGTTCTTTCATTGTCCTGTTTTCAGGACAGATTAACCCGAAAACCGATCTACAGACCAGTTTGTTTCAGTCTTATCTTGCTCTCAGACGATGAATTCATCGCCGTTCACACAGCAGATGAACCAAATAGGAGACTTGAAATGAGTAGCCCAGCAAACTTCAATGGTCAGCGACCGGTAATCGATCCGAATGACGCAGTCATGCTTCTCATCGACCATCAGAGCGGTCTTTTTCAGACTGTTGCGGATATGCCGATGCCTGTTCTGCGCAATCACGCGACAGCGCTTGCCCGCATGGCAACGCTGACCAACATGCCGGTCATCACCACCGCATCTGTACCACAGGGCCCGAACGGGCCACTGATCCCCGAGATCCATGAAAATGCGCCGCATGCGCAATATGTGGCGAGGCGGGGTGAGATCAACGCCTGGGACAATCCCGAATTCGTCAAGGCCGTCAAGGCGACCGGTCGCAAAACGCTCATCATCGCCGGCACGATTACCAGCGTTTGCATGGCGTTCCCGGCGATCAGCGCTGTTCAGGATGGATATAAGGTATTCGCTGTCGTGGACGCTTCCGGCACTTATTCCAAGATGGCACAGGAAATTACACTGGCGCGCATTGTACAGGCTGGCGTGGTGCCGATGGATACGGCTGCCGTGGCGTCCGAACTCCAGAAAACCTGGCATCGCGACGATGCGCAGGAATGGGCGAATGTCTATACGAAGATTTTCCCTCCCTATCAGCTTCTGATCGAAAGCTACATGAAGGCGCAAGAAGTCGAAAAGAACAGCGAACAGCTCGATTCACAACGCGGCTGATCAGAAACGAACAGGGCGGCAATCATTGCCGCCCTTTTTACAACGGAATTGGCTGGTTCGATACTGATCCTCAATACGTGGCCAGCATCGCAAAGGGATGATTTTAATTGATACGATCATATGAATCGATTTTCCATTATCAATATATCATATGATTGACGGTTGATCGCTATTCACGAAATTATGGCCCATCTACATAGCTTATATGCAAGGGAGGTTTGCATGTGGAGGGTTGGAATTGACGTCGGCGGTACTTTTACGGATTTGTTTGCCTGGGAGGAAAAGACCGGCAATCAGGTTACCGCTAAGGTTCTGACAACAAAGCAGGATCGTTCCATCGCAGTCCTTGAATCCATTGAAAAAGCCGGGATCGATATTTCGGATATTTCATATCTGATGCACGGTACGACGACTGCGACCAATGCGCTGATCGAGCGCAGCTATCCCGATGCTGCGTTCATCACGACGGATGGTTTTCGCGACACGATCGAAATAGGGCGGCAGCATCGTCAGTATCTGTATGATCCCTACCAGACAAAGCCCAAGCCCGTCATCAAACGGCGTTATCGCTACACGATCCCGGAACGCGTGAATGTTCGTGGTGAATCCGAGCGTCCGATGGATGTCAGTGCGGCACGCGAGGTGGCCGCCAGAATTAAAGAAGCGGGCATTCAGTCTGTGGGTATCGGCTTCATCAACTCCTATGTTGGGTCGCAGCATGAAGAGCAGATGCGCGATATTTTGCTCGAATATTGTCCCGATATTCACGTTGTTCTCTCTGCGGAAACCCGTCCGATTTTCCGCGAACATGGCCGCTTCGTAACGACTGCCGTTCGCGCGGCATGCATGCCGGTCATGGTAAAATATATGGACGATCTGGAGAGCCGTCTTGACCAACATGGTTTTGCCGGAAAACTACTGATCCTGAAGAGTAGCGGCGGTGTTATGTCGGCGGGCGCGGCACGCCAGCATCCAGAAGACATGCTGGAATCGGGTCCGGCAGGTGGCGTGGCCTATGCCGGCTATCTTACCAAGCAAAGCGGTTTTGAGCGCATTCTGCACACTGATGTAGGCGGCACGAGTTTCGATGTTTCCATTGTCGAGAATGGCAAAGGTCTGATTACGCGCGACCACGAACTCGAGTGGGAAGTGTCGATTGTCGTTCCTATGCTCGACATCCACAGCGTGGGTTCTGGTGGTGGTTCCATCGGCTGGGTTGATCAGGGTGGCTCGCTGCGTGTAGGTCCCAAGAGCGCCGGTTCAGAGCCCGGGCCCGTATGCTACGGCAGAGGCGGCACGCAACCGACAATCACCGACGCCAATCTGATCCTCGGTCGCCTTGATCCGACGCTGAATGGTAAGTTTGATCTGGATGCTACCGCTGCGGAACAGGCTATTTCCGCGCTTGCCGAAAAGATCGGGCTTTCCACGCTTGCAACTGCTGAAGGCATGATCCGGATCGGTTGCGAATATATGGCGCAAGCGGTGAAAAAGGTTCTTGTTGCCCGGGGTCGTGATCCGCGCGATTTCGTTTATGCCAGCTTTGGTGGTGCAGGTGCCTTGCATGCCTGCATCGTGGCCAAGTCGATGAATATTCCTAAAGTCATTGTTCCGCCCCATGCAGGTGTCGCCTCGGCATTCGGCGCGACGGCGATGGATCTGCGCCAGGATATCGAGCAGTTCTACTATTCCCCAGTTAAGGAAGCAGACCTCGGAAAGATCAATGCTATCCTTGCGGATCTGGAAACAAAAGCCACGCAGGCCTTGCTGGATCAGGGCTTCCAGAACAAGAGCGATATCGAACTCATCCGAACCGCCCAGATGCGCTATGTGGGGCAATCCTATGAGGTGGAAACACCCTTACCGAACGGCGTGCTGACGGCTGAACTGCTGCCAGATATCGAGAACGATTTCCACGCCGTTCACAAACAGGAGTTCGGCGTCAGTTCTGAAGATTTCGCACCTACTTTTGTTTCCTTTGGTGTCACCGCGATTGGCCGGATGGAAGATCCTCCCGTCGTGGAAATCGCACAGTCTTCAGGGGAGGAAATTCTGAAGAGCCAGCGCGACGTCTATTTTGATGGCGAGTGGACGAGCTGCAACGTCTATGACGGTGAAGCATTGGGTGCCCGACACGAGATCACCGGTCCGGCAATCATTGAGTATGAGCACGCTTGTACCGTTCTGCCGCCAAAGACACGGGCGCATGTCAACACGACAGGTTCGCTTGTCATCGACATTGAAATCTGAGGGAGGAGATAGTGATGGATAGCCAAACCACTCAACATGATATCGATAACGATATCGATCCGATCACCTTTGAAGTCATGCGCAGCATTTTCGAGTTTGCCAGCGATCGTATGGCGACTGTACTACAGCGCTCATCTTTCTCGCCAATTCTGGCGGATATGCTAGATTTCTCCAACGCAATCTACGACGCCGACCTGCAATTGTTGAGTCAAGCTGCAAACTGCCCGGTGCATCTTGCAGCGATGAAGTTCAGCGCGGAAGAAGCCGTCAACAGTATCGGCAAGGAGAATGTTCTCGAAGGCGATGTGCTGGTCCTGAACGATCCGTATCGTGGTGGAACCCATATCAATGACATCACGTTTACCAAGCCGATCTTCTACAAAAAGCAGCTGATCGGTTATGGGGTCAGTCGAGGACATTGGATGGATCTGGGCGGTGGCGGCGCTGGCGGTCAGTCCTTCAGCACCCATATCGCTGCCGAAGGTCTGCGTCTGCCGCCGCTGAAAATCTATTCGCAGGGTAAACTGAACGACGACCTGATTGCCATCATCCTGAATAATACGCGCACGCCGCACTTCATCAAGGGAGATATTCAGGCGCATCTTGGTGCACTGCTTGCGGCTGAACAGGAGTTGCAGCGCGCCTGTGATCGCTATGGTGTTGAAATCGTCCAAAAAGCCATGAAGAAAATTCAGGCTTACACCGAAAGGATGGTTCGTGAGAGCATTCGCACGATTCCCAATGGTATCTATGAGGCGGAAGACTATGCCGACACGGATGGCATTAGCCAGCAGCGCGTGAAGGTTAAGGTCAAGCTGGAGATCGGCGATACGTCGATCAAGGTCGACTTCACAGGAACCGACCCGATCTGCCAGGGTGCGATTAATTCACCGCGTGCCAATACAATGTCTGCGGCGCTTTATTCACTGCAGTTCTTCTTGGCGCCGGATGCTCCGCAAAATCAGGGCCTGTTTAACCCGATTGAAGTCGTGCTTCCCGAGGGTTGCTGGCTGAATGCCAAATGGCCAGCGCCTACCATTGGTTGTACGACTTTGACGGCCTCCAAGATTACCAGTGCGATCTGGCAAGCCTTGGCAAAAGCCATTCCAGAACGGGTTACGGGGTCAACCTGTTCCGACGCGAACTGGTTCGTTGCAAGCTGCACAGATGGTCAGGGCAAGACGGACGTGTTTTCCGATCTTCCAGCCGGCGGCTGGGGAGGAACGCCTTTCTCCGACGGTATGAATGTCACCATGGATCCGCTCGGCAACTGCATGAACATGGCTGCCGAAACGGCTGAACTGTTTTTCCCGATCGCCTATGAGGCCTTCGAACTGAGAAGCGATTCAGCTGGTGCCGGTCAGTACCGCGGCGGATTGGGTGCCCGGTTCAAGGTGCGCTTCTTTGGCGGCGGTGAACTGGGCATGGAAACATCGCGCACTTTGGCCGGAAGCCCCGGCGCGGCTGGTGGTCTTCCAAGCGTGGTGCAACGTGCAAGCCATATCGGAGCGGATGGTTCAGCGGCCGTAATCGGCGGCATTGATGGCGAAGGCGTGTGGCACAATCCTCTGCTGGCCTCGCACAAGTTTGCAGCTGGTGAGACATTTATGTTCGAAAGCACCGGCGGTGGCGGGTGGGGCAACCCCAAGACGCGCTCCATCCATGATGTGCTGGAAGATGTGCTCGACGAGTATATCACTGTGGAAGCGGCCAAAGATCTTTATGGCGTGGTCGTAGATCCAAAAACGTTGAAGCTTGATGAAGCTGCTACGCTTGCACTGAGAGGCTAGGCGTTCAGTCTAAACCCGACGATTAGCATGCGCGGCATCAATGCGGTGCCGCGCAGTGGGGAAGACATCGCCGAGACCATCCTCCAGGCCGGATCTGAGTGAGAAGGTAGAAATCATTATGAAATTCCGGTTCTCAAAACCGCTTAAACGAAGCTACTGGCAGGAATCCATTGAGCCGTTCGCTCCTTGCGAGCCGCTGGAAGGAAATGAGCGGGCTGATATCGCGATTGTCGGCGGGGGCTTCGTCGGTCTGTGGACTGCAATTACCATAAAGCAGCACGAGCCCGATTGTCGTGTTGTCGTTCTTGAAGCGGATGTGTGCGGCGGTGGCGCATCGGGGAGAAACGGCGGCTTTGTCATGTCGTGGTGGCCGAAGATTGGCACACTAAGGTCGTTCTGCAGTGAACAGGAAGCGCTGTTTCTGGCGCAAAGCTCGGAGACGGCGATCTACGAACTTGATGAATTTTGCCAGACCCACAACATCGACGCACATTTTGTGCAGAAGGGGTGGCTCTGGACCGCGACAACGCCTGCCCATGTCGATTCATGGAATGGAACCCTTGAGGCCTGCGAACGATTGGGCGTTAGGCCCTTTGAACGTCTCTCGAACGATGAAATCAAACGACGCACTGGTTCGACAAAGCATCTGTCCGGTGTTTTTGAGGCGTCCAATGCGACTGTACAGCCCGCAGCGCTGGTGCGGGGCATGCGCCGCGTTGCGATGGAACTTGGCGTCATTATACACGAGAAATCGCCCGTTCATCAGATCGATGCAGTTTCGCGCCTTCAACTGAAAACCGACCGCGGTGTGGTGTCCGCCGAAAAGATAGTGCTGGCGACCAATGCCTGGTCTGCGGCCATACCCGAACTTGCCCGGCTCATTACCCCGGTCAACAGCGCGATTGTGGTGACACCGCCGCTCGGGACCGATCTTGAAGAAATCGGCTGGGTCGGGGGTGAATCGATCACGGATTCGCAGCTGATGGTCGATTATTATCGCACCACGCGGGATGGGCGCATCGCTTTTGGTAAGGGGACAGGCGCGATCTCGTTTGGCGCGCAGATCAAAGGTGTCTTCAGTGAAGACCAGAACAGCATAGATCTCACCAAAGCGGATTTGCTCTCGACTTACCCCATTTTGGCTGGCCGCGCTGTCAGTCATAGCTGGTCTGGACCGATTGACCGCACGTATGACAGCCTGCCCGTTTTCGGTTCCCTGAAGGGGCACCGAAACATTTATTACGGCATAGGCTGGAGCGGTAATGGCGTTGGACCAAGCCGGATGGGCGGACGCATCCTTGCAAGTTTGGCGCTTGGTCGTGATGACGAATGGAGCCGCTCATCCTTAGTTGGCCGCCAGTGCAGGGCGTTTCCGCCTGAGCCGTTGCGATATCTCGGC
Source organism: Ochrobactrum sp. RH2CCR150 (assembly GCA_014138095.1). Classification (GTDB taxonomy): domain Bacteria; phylum Pseudomonadota; class Alphaproteobacteria; order Rhizobiales; family Rhizobiaceae; genus Brucella; species Brucella gambitense. The sequence continues at coordinate 175,692 of JACGXE010000007.1, read as the reverse complement.
GGAAATCTGGTGCGAAACGCTGTTATTCGCAAAGAGCGGGCCGAGATGCGCGGTGTCAAGCCAGCTCTAATAGATAAGGTTCTGGCGGGACTTGCCCCTTCAGGCCTTGAAGACAAATCGTGAGGAGATTGCGATGTCGCCAGTTTTAATGCGCATTGACGATGACAGCGCCTTTAGTGCTTACACGCCCGTTGGGGCGCCGACGAGTGCCACGGTCGCGCAGGTGCGAACGGCTGGTGCCGTGCAAATCCCGGAGGGCAATTCCGGGATATGGGAATGTACGCCGGGATGTTTTCGCCGTGGTGTCGTGCAGGCCGAGTTTAGCTATTTCATCGAAGGGTCTGGTTGCTTTCGCGGTGATGACGGCACAACAGTAGAGTTTCGCGCTGGCGATACCATCTATTTTGCCGCCAACACGCAAGGCGAGTGGGACATCCGGCAGAGTGCGCAAAGCCTATGTTATTTTCGGCTAGGAGAGTGTATTGGGCCGAAAGGCGGCAAACCATAACTGGCGTTAAAATTGTTTCAGAAATACAATTCACTGGAACAGTACATCAGTCGAGTTGACCCATGCCTTTGCGGATAGCAGATATTATCAGTATGCCGGAACTGCGCACGCGCGCGGTCAGTGGTGAACAGGGTTTGGACCGCCTCGTCCGCTGGGCCCATGTCTGTGAATTGTCCGACCCTACCGAATGGTTGGGTGATGGCGATCTGCTGATGACCACTGGCATGGGCGTTCCTTCCGATCCTGATGCACAGGTCAGATATATAGAGGCGCTTTCGGAAGCGAGCCTCGCCGGTATGATGATTGGCGAGGATATGCAGGCTCCGACTAATCTCGACGCCCTTAAGGAAACGGCGACACGTCTGGGCTTTCCATTGCTATTTACCCATTATGGTGTGCCGTTTTCGTCTGTCACCAGAGCTGTGATCGATGCTGCCCGCGTTGAGGAGTTTGAGCGTCGCAATGCGATAGCGCGGGTGTGTGTCAGTGCTCGAATGGCCATCGAAGGGTTGGGCCTCGAAGAGCTTCTGCAGCGGCTGGGGAGAGACGTTCGTGCGGAACTATCCTTGTGGGACCCGCAAACACACGAATTGTGGCTACCGAAACAGGGAGCCCTGTCTGAAAAACTTCGTGAGTTTCTGGTTCAGCAAAAGCCAGACACCACAAATACCCAGCCGGTGGTCCGCAGACATGCAACAGAAGGTGGTGAAACCCTTGCCATTTCAATACCGTCGCGAAGGCGATGTGTCTTGCTGGCGCATCGTAACGGTCACGATTATGTCGATTACAGCCTGCTGAACTATATGGCGGCAGTGCTTGGCATCGCACTGGAGCGCTTGCACGTGGAATGCGAGCGCAGTCTCCGGTCCGGCGCGGAACTCATGGAAGAACTGTTTCAATTGCGCCTTTCTCGTCATCAGGCGAGCAAGCGGGTCGAGCAATTTGGGCTTCAGCTTGATCTGGCGCATCTCGTAGTTGCAAGACGGGGTGCATTGCAGTTCGTCGAATTGGCCTCACTTTTTGAGAGGGTCGATGCGGCAGTGCTGCCCTATCCATTGGGCGAAGAGCTGGTATTAATGATGCAACGCGGTTCTGCGCCACAAATCGCCACCATTCTTGAAACGGAACTGGGGGTCAGCAATCCGATTGGGAACTGTGATCGCCTCGAAGATGCGCTTCGTGAAGCGCGTCTTGCCCTCGCGCATGCAAATTCGAACCGGCCTGCGGTGTTCTATTCGGAAGTCGCGGACAGACTGCCTTGGCTTCCGCAGAATTTGGATGAAGCGATGCAGACCTTTCGTCACGTTCTGGGGCGTCTCGCAGATCATGATGAAGAGTCGCGGGCTTCATTGCTGCTCACACTGAAGATTTTTCTCGAACAGAACCGGTCGTGGCAGGCTTCGGCTGAGAAATTGCACATTCATAAGGCGAGCTTGGTCTATCGCGTTCGCCGCATCGAGGAACTGACCGGACGCTCGCTCAGCAATACCGCAGACGTGACAGCCATGTGGCTGGCACTCCAGGCTGCGGAGATTTTGGGACTTCCGCAATTGCGCGCGACGAAACCCTGACCGAGCTATCGGCCCGTATAGCGGGTAGGTTTCTTATCGAGAAAATTCCTGACAGCATCGCGGAAATCTTGCGTATCAGTTGCTTCTATGAAGGCTGCCTGTTCCGCTTCCAGTTGGTCTGATAAAGACAGGTCATTCCTCATAAGCTGCTTGAACAGGCCAAAAGCATAGGTTGGGCCACAGGCAATCTGGGCCACCAATTCGTTCACTCTTGCCGTAAACTTATCATCGCTGACCACTTCGTTGACGAAGCCCAGCTCATGGGCTTGTGCAGCAGTGAGTTTCTGTCCACGTAGCATAAAAGCGAACGCCGCCTGTCGCCCCAACCTGTTCTTCAAAAACCACGTGCCGCCGCAGTCTGGTACAGTCGCCAGCTTGTCATAGGCTAGAACGAACTGGGCAGTTGTATTGGATATGACGTAATCGCAGCCGAGAACCAGACTGAGGCCCGCGCCTGCCGCCGGGCCCTGAACCGCCGCGATGACTGGAACCGGGCAAGCCTGTAGAGCCAGAATTGCCGGATGCATATGGCGCAGAAGTGCTTTCAATGCCAGATCAGCCTTGTCTGGATCATCGGCAAAAGCTGCAATGTCGCCGCCAGCGACAAAGGCTCGCCCGGCGCCACGAAGCACTATGCAACGCAGACCCCTTGTAGCAAGAGCTACGTCGACGACATCTCTAAACGCCGCTGCCATTGGCTCATTGAGCGCGTTTAGCTTATCGGGGCGATTGAAGATTATTGATGCGACACCGGTATCGGCGTCCATATCAAGCAGGACTGGGTTCATGTTTATTTTTCTCTCATTTCAAGGATAGTTTGGGGGACGGATCATTTGGAGCGCCTGACTGTCAATGTCGTGCTTGCCAGTATGATCGTGGCGCCAATAAGCGCTTCTGTGCTGGGGATGATTTGCCAGACGACCCAAGTGACGACCATCGACCAGGGCAGGCTGGAATAAGCGAAAGGGGCAAGAAACGAAGGCGACGCCATGCGATAGGCGACTGCGCTAAGCCCGAGGGCGAGACTGGAAAAGCAGGCGGCAGCGCAAAAAAACAAGGCATCGGAAGGAGCAACGGGCGTCCAATGCCAAAGAGCGATGGGCATGATGAGAAGCGCCGAGAATCCCGCGCCATAAAAAGCGATCGACCAGATATTATCTTCGGGTGGAATATGGCGCGAGCAGACCGCATTGATGGCGTATAGGAGGCTTGCCGCCGCAACAAATAGCATGGCGGGCTTGAATCCTGTCGTGCCCGGCTGAATAGCCACCACCACCCCGCCAAAGCAAAGCAGTACGGCGGCCCACGTCGAGAGGCCAATTTTCTCCTTAAGGACGCCCCAGGCAATGCAGCTGATCATTATGGGTGAGAGAAACAGGATGACGGTCGCTTCCGAAACGGTCAGGCTTTCCAGTGAGCGAATATAGAAAAACGCTGCCGTAAGGCCGATAACGCCCCGCAATGCGTGAACATCTATTCGTTTTGTACGGATGCTCTTTTGTTTGGTTGTGCAAGTATGGATCAGATAGAGTACAGGCAGCGCGATGAGACTGCGTAGCAGAATGATCGAGGATACATGGTAGCGGTCTATCAGCAGTTTTGTCATTGCGTCGTTCAAAATGTAAGACAAGCTGCTGAAGCAAATGAGAATTGCCGGGACTATTCGATGCCACGTCATGGCAGAAGCTTCCCGGCGGGGGTGTCGAGACTATTGGCATAGATAGATCCATTGCGCCGCCGATAGGCGCTGTACCCGTTCCTCAAGGATGAAGTCGATATCTGCACGGTTTTCCCCATTTTGCCGTTATAGTCGATTATAGTTAAATGATTTCAATAAATTAAAAAAAAGTTGGACGTTCAGCCAATATTTGTATTGACTTACAGTCTCAGAATTTGAAGATTTACTCAACAAGTTTTCCAGTAGGAGGGGAAGAAGTGAGGACACGCGTTACCGAGCTTCTGAAGACGCGTTACCCAATCGTCCAGGGAGGGATGCAGTGGGTAGGCAGAGCGGAACTGGCGTCGGCAGTATCCAATGCCGGTGGGCTTGGCATTCTGACGGCGCTGACCCAGCCGACGCCAAAGGATCTGGTGCTAGAGATTGAACGCTGCCGCCAGATGACGGATCAGCCTTTTGGTGTCAACTTGACCATCCTCCCAACGACATCGCCTCCTCCTTACGAGGAGTATCTCGATGTAGCGTTGTCTGCAGGTGTCAAGATCATTGAGACCGCCGGACGAAGCCCCAAAGAGTTTATTGCCAAGATCAAATCCGCTGGCGCTATCGTTGTTCATAAGTGCACGGCGGTGCGTCATGCGCTTTCTGCTGAACGCGCAGGGGTTGATGCCGTATCAATTGATGGTTTTGAGGCTGCCGGGCATCCCGGTGAAGATGATATTGGTGGTTTGATACTCTTCGCCGCTGCGGCGCGGCAGGTTCGAGTGCCATTGATTGCTTCAGGCGGCATTGGAGATGGTCGGGGCATGGCCGCTGCCTTGATGCTTGGTGCCGAGGGCGTGAACATGGGAACGCGCTTTTGCGCAACCAAAGAAGCGCCAATTCACGAGAACATCAAGCAAGCTCTGCTTTCCGCGAATGAACGTGACACCAATCTTATTTTCCGCACCTTCCGCAATACCGGACGTGTTCTGAAGAACACGGTTTCTGATGAGGTTGTGACTATCGAAAATCGCGCGGGAGGCGCGGAGTTTTCGGATGTTCAGCCACTTGTGTCGGGAAGCCGGGGGCGAGCTGCACTTTCGACAGGGACCATTGATGACGGTTTGATATGGGCAAGCCAGGCCATCGGGTTGATCAATGATATCCCCAGTTGCGGCGAGCTTATCGAGCGGATGGTTTCTGATTGTCGTGCGGCGCTGAAGGGAGGGCTGGAACTCTTTTCCAATTGATGGGCATAGGCCGCTCGAAACGCCTTGGAGGAGGAACGGTTCGGGCAAGGCCATAAATCAAAGCAAGATGATCGGGCAAGATAATTGCCAAAATGGGAGGAACAATGAAAACCAGGATTATGATTGCGGCGGCTGTCGCAATGTTTGCCAGTGCCGCATATGCCAATGAGACGGTCAGCTATGCGTCCTATGGTGGTGCCTATCAGGAAGGCGTACGCAAGGCCATTCTTGACCAGCTTCCGGCAGATCACGGCATGGACGTTGTCGACTATGTGTTGGCTGGTGGTATACGCGACATCAGAACAAAGGTGCGCGCCAAGGCTGTCGATATCGACGTTGCGGAACTTTATGGCGGTCTTTGCGATCTGGCCGGAACTGAAGATCTTCTTGTGCCACTGGATTATTCTAAGATCCCCAACGCGTCAGGTATTCCAGAGCATTTGCGCAGCAAATACTGGGTTGGCTTTACCGCTTATACGACGGTTCTCGCCTATAACAAAAATGTCTATGGAGACAATCCGCCCAAGAACTGGACCGACTTCTTCGACGTCGAAAAGTTCCCGGGTAGCCGTGCCATTTCGGGCAATTCGCCTGCGACGAACATGGAAATCGCGCTCATGGCGGATGGCGTCGACAAGAAGGATATCTATCCTATCGATATGGATCGCGCGATGGCGAAGTGGCAAAAGCTGAAGCCGGATATCGCGGTTCAATGGGCCACCGGCGCGCAAGCCACGCAGCTCGCCACATCTGAAGAAGTCGACATGCTCTCCATTTGGGCAGCCCGCATCGATGCGGCGATCAAGGAGGGCGCGCCTTATGCCTATAAGCTCAACGACGCCGTGATGGATGTCGAATGTCTCGTCATCCCAAAAAACTCGCCAAACCCCGAAGGCGCGATGCGCTTGATCAATCATTTGCTTGATCCGAAGTATCAGGCGCGTCTGCCCGATTACATTTCATACGGTCCTATGAACCAGGATGCGTTTCGTCAGGGTCTGGTCTCACCTGAGAAGGCCGCCAGGATCATCACAAGTGGCGATAACCTGAAACAGCAGCTCATCACCAATATGCCGTATTGGGCGAAACACAGCGAAGAAGCCCAGACAAAGTGGGATTCAACCATGATGAAGTAACCGGCGGTCGGGGTGCGGGTTATTTGAGCTCGCGCCCCGTTTGCTGGTCCAATTCGGGTTCCCATTATTCTCACCGGTTCGACGCCCGGAATAGACGGTGTCGTCAGATGGAACATATAGATGCCTCACTCACCGATCACGGCTCTGCCGGTTACAATCCGGTCATTGTCAAAGCATTATGGATCAGTTCGCGCGGTTGATGATGTCTCGTTCAACATTCAGGCGGGCGAGTTCCTGACCCTGCTCGGTCCGTCGGGTTCCGGCAAGACCAGTCTTCTGATGATGATTGCTGGCTTTTCCAGACCGAATGCCGGTTCAATCCGTATTGCCGATCAGGAGATCATTCATCTGCCACCGCATAAGCGCAATATCGGTATGGTGTTTCAAAACTATGCTCTATTTCCGCATATGTCGGTTCAGGAAAACGTCGCCTATCCGCTGCGTCTGCGCAAAGTTTCGAAAAACGATGTGGAGACCCGCGTTAACCGTGTCCTGGATATGGTCCAGTTGTCCGGTTATGGCGCGCGGCGGGTCAACGAACTGTCAGGCGGTCAACGCCAGCGTATCGCACTGGCGCGTGCTATCATCTTTGAACCGCGCATCCTTCTCATGGACGAGCCACTGTCTGCGCTGGATAAACAGCTGCGCGAGACGATGCAGATCGAAATTCGCAAGTTGCATGACCGTCTTGGCATGACGACCATTTCCGTCACCCATGATCAGCGTGAAGCCCTCACCATGTCGGATCGGATCGCCGTTTTCTGCAACGGCAAACTGGCGCAAATTGCGACGCCGTCGGACCTGTATGAGAAGCCTGACAGCCGCTTCGTTGCCGAATTCATCGGTGAGACCAGCTTTCTGCCTTTGCACAAAACGCCCGATGGCTTCAGCTACGACAACAAGCCTGTGCGTTTTGCCGGAGACGTATCTGCGCTGGGTAGTGACGCTCTGTTGTCATTGCGCCCGGAACATCTTCGCATTGTCGTTGATGAAGGTCGTGCCGCGCAGAACGGTGACAACATTTTCAAAGGTCTGGTCACCTCATCGATTTATCAAGGTGAGTGCCTCCTCTTCGAAATCATGCTGGATGGCGGCCACAAAGTCTTCACACGTGTCGCGAACCGGTCAGACAATCACGGTTCATTGCCGCGTGCCGGCGAGCGTGTAACGCTCGGTGTTGAAAGAGCGGACACGCGCTATGTAAGAGCGGAGGCTTCATCATGAAGGAAGCCGTCATTTCAGCCCCGATAACGGGCCGTGAACTTGATGAAAACAGCCGTCTCTTGAAAAGGGAAAGACGGAACGAAATCTGGTCGATGCTGGGCCTGACAACGCCTGCGCTGCTGATTGTTGGCGTCCTGATGGTGGCTCCGCTGGTGTGGCTGCTCTCCATGTCGGTCATCGATGTGACTGGCCAGATGAGCCTCGAAAACTATCGACTGTTCTTCTCGGAAGAAGCCTATGTTGAGATGTTTCTCAACACGTTCCGGATTGCGCTGATTGTCACGGTGATATGTGTGCTTCTGGGCTATCCCGTCGCCTATCTGATCTCGATACTGCCGAGCAAATGGGCCGGCCTGTTGATGCTTCTCGTGCTGGTCCCATTCTGGACATCGGGACTTGTGCGTACCTTTGCCTGGCTCATCATTTTGCAGCGCAACGGTGTGGTCAACAAGACGCTTGCCTTCCTAGGCGTCATCGATCGGCCACTCACGCTCGTGCACAACACGACAGGCACTGTCATCGGCATGGTGCATATTATGGTGCCGTTTCTGGTATTGCCGCTCTATGCTTCGATGAAGACAATTGACACCAATCTGATGCGCGCGGCTGCGAATGTTGGATCATCGCCCACCCATGCGTTCTTCCGCATATTCTTGCCTTTATCCATGCCTGGACTTGTTGCGGGCACCGTCATGGTTTTCGTCATGTGCCTTGGCTTCTACATTACTCCGGCACTGTTGGGCGGCGGGAGGGTCAAGCTGATTGCGCAACGCATCGAAGAGTCGATCTCGCTTTATCCTACCTGGGGCCCCGCGGCAGCCCTTGCAGTACTTCTGCTTGCGATGACGGCGCTGTGCCTGTGGATCAGTCTGGTCCTTGTGCGCTGGCTCTCATCAGGTCGTTGAGGTGATATTATGGAATCTCACATCTCACATCGTGATCGGCTCTGGCTCTATATTCTGGTTGGCGCAGTCATCTTCTTCCTGATAGCACCAACACTGATTGTTATCCCTGTATCCTTTAGCTCCAGCACCGCACTGATATTTCCGCCGGCTGGATGGTCGCTGCGCTGGTATGATGCCTTTCTTCATCAGGAAAAATGGATCGATGCCTTGTGGGTATCCCTGCGGGTTGCTTTGGGTACCATGGTGCTGGCAACGGTGACCGGCGTCGCCGCATCTTATGCGCTCAATCAGGGCCGGTTTGGCCTGAAGCACCTCATCCGTACCACGTTGGTCGCGCCGCTCGCCGTACCGTCGATATTAATCGCCATCGGCATATTCTTTGTCTATGCGAGCATCGGCGGAATGCTCAACACGATCTGGGGTATGATACTGGGTCATTCGGTTGTGGCAATGCCATTTGTCATCCTCACGATGACGGCCGGGTTCAGCGCCTATGACGAAAGCCAGGAAATGGTTGCGCGCAGCCTCGGTGCCAATCGCTTCAAGGCCTTCATGACCGTAACACTGCCGCAACTGAAGTTATCAGTGATTACCTCCATGCTGTTGTCATTCCTGATATCTTTCGATGAACTAATCATTTCGTTAATGGTGGCTTCCGGACCTATGTCTACTCTGCCGCGCGTCACATTTGCGACCTTGCGTGATGATGTCGATCCAACTCTCGCAGTCGTTTCAACAGTGATGCTGGTCGTGACTTCGGTGCCCCCATTGTTGCTGCATCTCTACAGTTTGAAGGCTGCAAAGAAGGGAGCTCAACAATGATTGAAACGTTGAATGTCGAGTTCGCTGGCTATCTTTCGTTGCAGCGCGATGGGGCCGTCTTGGTCATCCGTATGGTCAAGCCGAAGGTCAATGCGATCTGCCGGACCCTAAGCCGACATCTGGAAAAGGCTGCATTATATCTTCAGAACGATCCCGATTTGCGCGTTGGTATTCTCACAAGCGGATCTGACAAGGCTTTTTCTGCGGGCCTCGATTTCAATGAGGCGGGTCGCGAAGATCAATCCGGTCCAGGAGCGCTTGAAGGCGGCTTTGGCGGCATCACCACCTTATGGTCTTTGAAGAAGCCCTTGATTGCAGCCATCAACGGTCCAGCCGTTGGCGGTGGGCTGGAACTGGCGCTTGCGTGCGACATGCTTATAGCTGCGGAAAGCGCCTTCTTTCAACTGCCTGAACTGGAGCGTGGGTTATTGCCAGACGGTGGTGGTCTTCAGCGTTTGCCGCGCCGTATCCCTTATCATGTGGCGACCGCGATGATCTGGACCGGCATGCCTATGAGTGCTCAGGAAGCATTCCGCTGGGGGCTTGTCTATCGCGTGACTTCGAAAGAGGACCTTATGGTCACGGCCATGTCGGTTGCCCAACACATTGCGGGAACAGCACCATTGGCACAACAAGGTCTGAAGGAGGCCTTGCGGGCGGCGGACGGTCTTTCGGAACGCGAAGCCATGCATCTGCGCGCCTACGGACGGGCGGATCTGACCATATACGAGAAAATGCTGACATCGCAGGACATGATCGAAGGGCAGCGCGCCTATCTGGAAAAACGCACGCCGCGATGGAGCGGAAGCTAGAGGATCAATAACAACGGAACGTGCCCTCCACTTTTAGGGCAGAAATGGGAAAAATGTATAAGTTTATCAAAGTCGAACGGCACGGCGCCGTTGGGGTGATCGCGCTCGACCGTCCGGAAGCCAGAAATGCGCTTGGCATGGGCCTGACGATTGAATTGCGCAGGGCTCTTCGCGAAGCGGCATTGGACGCCGAGATGCGCGCATTGATCTTGACCGGTCGCGGCGGCGCATTTTCTGCCGGAGCGGACGTCAAGGAATGGGCAACGGGCAAGACCGACTGGCCGGATATGAACTGGGTGGAAGAGTCGCTGCGTCTTGTCCAGCAGGTCAACGACATGCCGAAGCCGGTCATTGCGATGATTGAAGGGGCGGCTGTCGGAGCCGGTCTCGATATGGCCCTCGCCTGTGATTTCCGATACGCATCAAAGACGGCCAAGTTCATCTGCTCCTATACCAATGTCGGCTATAATCCCGACTGTGGTGGAACCTGGCTTTTGCCGAGAATTGTTGGATTGGAGACGGCCAAACATTTCGTCTATACCGGCGAATTGTGGAATGCAGAACAGGCGCTGGATAACAGACTGGTCAGTCATGTCAGTGCGCCTGAGAATCTTTGGGCCGAAACGCTCGCATTTGCACAAAAGCTCGCAAGCGGTCCGACGGTCGCCATCGCGCAAGCGAAGAAGCTTCTCAACGCATCCAATCTTCGCAGCCTGTCCGATCAACAGCTTGAGGAAGTACTGGCCGGGAAAATCTGCGCCAAGTCGAAAGATCATGCAGAAGGTTTGGCGGCGGCCAATGAACGTCGCGCGCCGCGCTTTATTGGTGCATGAGGGGGATAGAATATGGATTTTTCACTCAGTTTCGAACAGCAGGCGCTCATCGATTCCCTGGAAGAGTTCTGCAAAAGAGAACTTTATCCGCATGAAAATATCGTTGAGGAATTGCGTTATGTTCCTGACGAGATCAAGGATGAGATTAAACAGAAGGCGGAGGATGCCGGTTTTGCCGGCATGAATCTGCCGGAAGAATGGGGCGGGCCCGGTCTCGACAAGCAGACGAAAATGCAGGCGGAACGTGTGCTCGGCAAGGTCAGTTCGGCGCTGACCATGTGTATGAACCGCGGTGTCACGGGCATCCTCTTCAAATGCAAGGGCGAGCAGATTGAAGAATATCTGAAGCCTGCGATCCGGGGAGAGCGCAAGGATGCTTTCGCATTGACGGAGCCGGGTGCCGGCTCTGACGCGCGCGGTATCACCACCAAGGCGGTGAAAGAAGGCGATCATTGGGTTATCAATGGGGTCAAACAATTTATCTCCCATGCTGACATCGCCGATTTCATCATTCTGATTGCTGTTACCGGTGTAGATGAGACACCGCGCGGTCGTCGGAAAAGGTTTACATCATTCCTTATCGACAAGTCTCTGCCGGGCGTCCGCGTTGAGCCGATGAAATCGATCGTGACACGCGGTTACAATCCGACCATGGTGTATCTTGAAGATGTGCGCGTGCATGAGGACAAGATACTGGGCGAGGAGGGCAAGGGCTTTGATATGGCCAATGAATGGCTTTATGACGGTCGCGTTGCCTTGTCGGCGCATTGTGTCGGGCGCGCGGAACGCATCTTTGAGATGAGCAAGGAATGGGCTGGCACGCGCAAGGCATTCGGCAAGACCATTGGCGAGTTTCAGGGTGTCGGTTTCAAGATAGCCAACATGGCTGTAGATGTTAGGCTGGGCGATTTGATGGTGAAGGAGGCGGCTTGGAAGATCGAAAATGGATTGATGAACCGGACGGAAGCCTCGATGGTCAATTACTATTGCTCAGAGATGGTTTTCCGGGTCGCTGACAATGCGGTTCAGGTCTTCGGTGGCATGGGGCTTATGGAAGAATTCCCGATACAACGCTTCTGGCGCGACGCTCGTATTGAGCGCATATGGGAAGGAACATCGGAAGTTCATCAGGATATTATCGCCCGGGATCTGCTTAACCCGTATCGACAATAATTGACGCAGGATTTCGTATTTTAGAAGGTAGCTGATGAGAAGACAGAGCAAACCACGGCAGACGAATGAAATCAGGAAGCAGGAGCTGATCATTGCTGCGTTGAATTCGATCATCAAGAACGGATATCTGAATTCGACGATTAATACGATCAGCGATGAATCCGGGTTCTCGCGCGGACTGATCAATCATTACTTTGCCAGCAAAGAGGATTTGCTGACGGCTGCTCATCGCTATTATCTTCAAAATGCGGATGATTTTTATCGTCATCTGATGACCTCGACCACCACTGGCAATTTCCAACGGCTGATTTTTGCCGCATCTGGCCCGTTTCTTCGCGATATCGGGTATCATCCACTGCTGATCCATTACATGAGCGCAGCCTGGGTGGTGCCTGAGATACTCGCACTCCATCGCAGTCTGTGGGGCAAGTACCGGTCGTTTATCGAGCGTCGGCTGCTGGCGGTCGCCCATGACAAGGGTATGGAGATTGATGTGCGGCTGGAAGCCATCACACTGACCCAACTGGCGGATGGCTTGTGGCTTGGTCGTGTGATGGAACAGGCCTACACGGATGAGGAATGCTGCATCATTCTTCGCAGATGGCTTTGTGGTCTGTTCGGTGAGAAGCCGGAGGACTATCTATTGAGGCCGGACTTCGGGGTGGATGAGTTTCCAACATCAGCGCCTTTGCCAAAGAGATTTAATACCTATCCCAACCAATCCGACGGTCACTGATATGTCGCGGAGGCGATAGGGGAGCGTTCACGGGAGGAAAGAATGCTAAAGACCCATGCGCTTGCGCAGGATGGATTCGTGCGCCCAGCGTTGCGAGAAAATTTCAGGCGATTGCTGGCGCCAAAGACCATGGCTTTCATTGGGGGTGGTCAGGTTGAATCGACTCTGAAAACCTTGCGCGAGCAGGACTTTGCAGGCGAAGTTTACGTGGTCAATCCAAAGCGCAACGAGATTGCAGGATATCCATGTGTCGCATCGATTGCCGATCTGCCGGCCTCTCCCGATGCGGTCTTTCTGGCTGTGAATGCCGACGCCACGATTGTCGCGTTGCGGCAACTGGAAGCGCTTAAGGCCGGAGGTGTCGTTTGCTATGCTTCTGGGTTCTCCGAGATCGGCGAAGCGGGCATGGCACGCCACGAAGCGTTCATTGACGCGTCTGGTGACATGGCTGTGGTTGGTCCCAATTGTTATGGCCTGGTCAACTACGTCAATCATGGCAGCATCTGGCCAGCTCTTTATCCGCGGCTCAAAGGCGGCCGCGGTGCAGCCGTTATCTCGCAAAGCGGTAATGTCACAGGGCATCTGGTGTCCAACAGCCGTTCGGTCCCTTATTCCTACCTTATCAGCGCGGGTAATCAGGCTGTCCTCGGCTTTGAAGACTATATTGACTGCCTGATCGATGATTCCAATGTCACCTGTCTTGGCCTGTTTATGGAGGGTATCCGCGATGTGGAAGCCTTTTCACGGGCCTGTCTGCGTGCACGATCAAAGAAGATCCCGGTGATTGTCTACAGGTCTGGCCGGTCGGAGTTGGGCGCGGTCATGGCGGCAAGCCATACCAGCTCACTGGCAGGTCAAAATGAATATTACGAAGCACTGTTCAAAAAACTCGGCGTGCTGGAAACCGATACGGTTCCGCAGTTCCTGGAGATGATGAAACTCGCTTCGATCAGCGAGCCTTTGGGCGGCGATCGGGTTACGGTGTTCTCAAGTTCGGGCGGCGACAACGGACTTGCCGCGGACTACTGCTCGTTCTCAGGCTTGAAACTGCCTCAGCCCGACAAGCATCAGGTTGATACGATCAAGCCGATGTTGCCGGATTTCGGACATGTTTCCAATCCGCTCGATTTCACAGCCGGTTACTGGGGTAGCGAGCCATTGCTCACTCCGATGTTTACAACGATGCTCGAGGGTGAAGTCGATGCCGGAATTCTCGTGATCGATTATCCGCCTGTCGGATCACCCTACAAAGACAAATCAGCTCATCAGGCAATGGATCGCGCTTTGGCTGCAGCGGGACGTGCAACCGGCAAGCCGGTCTTTCACGCATCTGTTAATACTGAGAGCATCCCTCCGGAAGATGCTGCCATGCTCATCGAGCAGGGAATTGTGCCTTTGAACGGCTTGCATGACGCGGCTCGCGTTATTGCTTTGTGGGCCGGGTATTGCGGAATGATCGCAAACGACGTTGCGACCGGATGCGAGAGAAATCCGGTGCCGTCGCGAGCCGGAAAGAGGTCTTTGGATGCTGATGCTAGGGTTGTGCATGAGGCAGAATCCAAACGGCGGCTGAGCGCTTTTGGGTTGCCCATACCGGCGGGATGTGTCGTGTCCCTTTCAGAGATAAGCGCTCTCCCCGAACATTTCGAAAAGCCGGTCGTGTTGAAGGTACTGCATGAAAAGCTGGCACATAAGACCGAGGTTGGTGGCGTTGCACTGAACATCAAGTCGCGCGCTGACGCGATTATCGCTGCCGGGAAGATGGTCGCGTCAGTTGAACGCCACGATCCGTCGATCAGGCTTGAAAGCTTTCTGCTTGAGCCGATGCAGTCCGCGCCCCTTGCCGAACTGATTGTCGGCGTCAAACGAGATCCGCTATTCGGTCAGGTTCTGGTAATCGGCGCGGGTGGCATTCTGGTAGAACTGCTCAAGGATGCGGCCATCTTGCTTCTCCCGGTCAAACGGGATGAAGTGAGATCCGCTCTGCAAAATCTGAAGAGCTTCAGTCTGCTCGACGGTTTCCGCGGGCGACCAAAGGCTGATCTCGAAGCAGTTGTGGATGCAATCATGGCAATCGCCAACTATGCCGACGAGCATCATGAGACCCTGCTTGAACTGGACGTCAATCCATTGATGGTGGGGCCTGATAGTGCCGTCGCCGTGGACGCACTCATAGTAGAGGCAGTTGGGGCTTGACCTAAGCCCCACGCTTGTGGCGGGATACTGTAATCTGGGGTTGGAGGAAACATGACCGATAATAGCTTAACCGGAGCCGAAGCTCTCGTGCATACCCTCGTTGAAGGGAAAGTCGATACGTGTTTTGCCAATCCCGGTACCAGTGAAATGCACTTTGTTGCCGCGCTCGATACCATTCCAGGTATCCGTTGTGTGCTGGGGCTGCAGGAGAATACGGTTACCGGAATGGCCGACGGCTATTATCGTGTGACCCAGAGGCCAGCAGTCACACTTCTTCATTGTGGACCCGGCTATGCGAATGGCATTGCCAATATCCATAATGCAAAACGCGCGGGCAGCGGAATGCTGAACATTGTCGGCGATCACGCGACGGATCACGTCGCCTATGACAGCCCGTTGACGGCGAATGTCGAGGCACTGGTTGGCGGCACGTCGCAGTGGGTCCGCTTTGGGACTGATCCGGCGAAGATTGGTGAGGATGCACTGGCGGGATTGGCTGCCGCATCGTCCGACAATGGCAAAATAGCATCGCTCGTGCTTCCAGCGGATGTATCCTGGAGCAAAGGCGGTGTGATCGCCCGGGATTACACAGCCGGAAATCCCGAGCCATTCGATGACGAGGCCGTCAATAAGGTGGCCAAAGCGCTTGGTTCAGGAAAGAAGGCGCTGTTACTGCTCGGCACGGCAGGGGTAGCCGCTGATCTACATCCAGTTCTTCATGGAATATCCGTCAAGAGCGGCGCAACATTGATGGGAAGTCCGATGATTGCGCGACAACCCAAAGGACGGGGACGCCTGGACCTGTCAGCGGTACCTTATTCGGTCGCAGATGCGGTTCACACGCTTGAGCCTTTTGACATTGTTATTCTGGTGGGATGCCCGCCGCCGGTCGGATTTTTCCGCTATCCGGGACTGCCCAGCCTCACGCATCGAGAAGATGCGGAAGTCCTGACATTGTGCACGCCCGGCGAAGATGCCCATGGTGCGCTTGTGGCGCTGGCTTTGCGCATCGAAGCCAGCCCGATAGATGTACCCGTTCAAAGTGAAGTGTTGCGTAGTCCTCAATCCGGCCCGATTACGCCGGAAGCCCTGGCCCGGATTGTGGCCTCGCAGTTGCCGGAAGGTGCAATCGTTATCAACGAGGCTTTGACTTCGGGCGGTGGGTTTGAGGCGGTTATGCCCTTGGCTGCGCGATGCGACTGGCTGGCTGTCACTGGTGGCGCTATCGGTGGCGGCATTCCACTCGCTACGGGTGCAGCTATCGGCGCCCAAGCGATGGGTGATCCCGATCGGCGCGTGATCACTCTGCAAGCAGACGGTTCCGCAGCCTATACATTGCAAGGCCTGTGGACGCAGGCGCGCGAAAACTTGCCGATCACAACGCTTCTCCTCAACAATAGGTCCTATGCGATCCTGCTCGGTGAGTATACCAAAGTTGGCGCAAAGCCGGGTGAGACGGCGCGGGATATGATGAGCCTTGACAGGCCCGAGCTTGACTGGGTTTCTCTGGCCCGGGGTTTTGGTGTCGACGCCGTGTCGGTTTCAGACAATGCTGCCCTCGCAGCAGTGCTGAAATCGGCCTTGTCCAAAGACGGCCCAATGCTGATCGACGTTCGTTTGTAACGCGAATACGCTGATGTCTGGCCTGATGCCCGCCTCACAGAAATATGAACGCAATCTGCTGAGTTACTGAAGACTGCGTCGCGACCGTCACCCAGTGCAAGATAACACCAGAATAAACAGTGATTACATATGCATTTCGAAAGCGCGGGTACCGCTTTTCACTTGGAAGACTTCGGTTGCGTGACCTGAGCAGCCGAAGTCCGGTTGCCAAAAAACCATAATTGCTCCACATAGATTGTAACTGAACATTTTCGCGCTGAACAACAGGTCAACTCTTGAAACGTCTAAAATTTGGTTCTCTTTGCCTTTTCCTGGCAACCGTCTCTCCTGCACTTGCCTTTGAGGCCGGTTCACCGCCGGCGCTCGAACCGCAACCGCAGCAGGTTGAGGCTGCGCACCTGACCGCAGAATTTCTGACGCGTTTTCATTATAAGCCTGTGCCGCTCAACGATGCTCTGTCCACCAAGATCATGGACCGGTTTATCAAATCGCTGGACCCGGATCGGCTGATCTTCCTTAAATCGGACGTTGACGGCTTCATGGCCGACAAGTCCAAGATTGACGACGCGATCAAGCAGGAAAATCTGAGCATCCCGTTTTCGATCTTCAACCTGTATGAAAAGCGCATTACTGACCGCATGACCTATGCGCGCAGTCTGCTCAACACGAAGTTTGATTTCAGTGAGCAGGAAACCTATCCGCTTATGCGTGACAAGGCGCCGTGGCCCGCGACAGACGAGGAAAGCAAGGATCTTTGGCGCAAGCGCGTCAAGAATGACTGGCTGCGCCTGAAGCTGGCAGGCAAAGACGATGTCTCCATCCGCGATACGCTGGAAAAGCGCTATCAGAACTCGCTGGAACGTATTTACAAATACAAAAGCGACGACGTTTTCCAGATGTTCATGGCGGCCTATACGACCTCGGTTGATCCCCATACGGATTACTTCGGGGCAAGTGCGTCTGCCGAATTTGATATATCGATGAAGCTTTCTCTTGTTGGTATCGGCGCGGTGCTGCAGGAGAGGGATGATTACATCACGATCCGTGAACTGGTTGCCGGTGGACCGGCTCAGGTCTCGGGCAAGATCGCAGTCGGTGATCGTATTACCGGTGTTGGCCAGGATGAAACCGGGCTGATGAAGGAAGTGGTCGGCCAGCGCCTCGATGAAGTGGTGCAGTTGATCCGTGGCGCCAAGGGCTCTGTGGTGCGTCTGGATATTCTGCCTGCCAATGCAGGACCCGACGCAAAGCACCAGATTATCAGTCTGGTCCGCGACAAGATCAGCCTTGAAAAGCAGGCTGCGCAGAAATCGGTTCTCGATGTCAAAGACGGCAATGCTACCCGCAAAATCGGCGTTATCACGTTGCCCGCTTTCTATGAAGATATCGAAGCGCGGAGAAAAGGTGACAAGGATTATCGCAGTGCCAGCCGCGATGTCGCAAAGCTTATCACCGAGTTGAAAGAGGATAAGGTCGACGGCATCCTGTTCGATCTTCGTAACAATGGCGGCGGCTCGTTATCGGAAGCCATTGAGCTGACCGGTCTTTTTGTCGGGAAGGGACCTGTGGTTCAGCAGCGAAACGCTGACGGCAAGGTCAAGGTGGAAAGCGACGATCTTCCGACCCCTGCATGGCAAGGGCCGCTCGGCGTGCTGATCAATCGCGGTTCGGCATCCGCATCCGAAATCTTTGCCGCAGCGATCCAGGATTATGGCCGGGGCGTGATTATCGGCGAACCGAGCTTCGGTAAAGGCACCGTGCAAACGGTGGTCAATCTTGACGAGGTCGCGCATAATCCCGAACCTAAATTCGGTGAGCTGAAACTGACGATCGCCCAGTTCTTCCGTGTGAACGGAGGCACGACGCAGCTGCGTGGTGTGACGCCGGATATCAGCCTGCCCGGACTTTTTGATCTCAAGACCGTTGGCGAGTCGAGCTTCGACAATGCCTTGCCGTGGAGCGAAGTGAAACCGGCAAAATACAAGCGCCTTGGCGATATCAAGTCCTTGTTGCCCCAGCTGCAGAGCCTTCATGATGCCCGCATAAAGGATGATCCTGAATTCCAGCAGTTTGTGGAAGATATCGCTGTATTGAAGACGCAGCGCGAAAAGACCGAACTTTCTCTCAATGAAACGGAACGCCGCAATGAAATGACGGCGGAAGAAAACCGTCTGAAGTCGCGCAAGAAGTCCGATGATGGTTTGAGCAGCAGCGCCGATGATGGTCTTCAGTCCAATGAGCGGAGCCTGAGCGCGGATATTGCCATTGAGAAGACCCGCAAGAACGCCAAGGATGTTCTGCAGACCGAAGCGGCTGGGATCGTTGCCAATCTGTCCGATCTGCAGGCCGGAGCCAAGGCAGCGGCGAAATAGTCGAAGCAGAATTCGCCCCTATGCGGAGTGCTTCGCATAGGGGCGAATATCGGTCCCGGACCATTCAGGCCCGGATGGCTGCGGCTTTACTGTCCGATTTTGATGACCAGTTTTCCGAAGTGTCCGGCACCTTGGAGAGCATTATAGGCGTCCTCGGCTTGGCTGAACGGATAGACCTTGTCGATCTGCGGCTTGACGCCGCTGCGAACAAGGGATGCAAGCGTAGAAACCGGGCCGACATAAATGCCCTGCAGGGTAATCCGCTTTTCCAGAATCGCGGCGGTTTCGATGGGGCCGTTAAACCCTGTCAGTACGCCCATAAGCGATATGCGTCCATCAAAGCGCGTCGCCTTGAGGGTCTTGTTCAGCGTGGCCGGCCCTGCCGGATCGACGGCCAGATCAACGCCCACATTATCGGTGAGCCGCAGCACTTCATTTTCCCAATCGGGATGTGTTTGATAGTTTATAAGGTGGTCAGCACCGAGCTTTTCAGCCCGCTCCAACTTTTCGTCGGAACTTGATGTAATGATGACGCGAGCGCCCGCCATTTTGGCAAGTTGCAAGGCGAAAATCGCCACACCTCCCGT
The DNA here is from genome assembly GCA_014138095.1 of Ochrobactrum sp. RH2CCR150. Classification (GTDB taxonomy): domain Bacteria; phylum Pseudomonadota; class Alphaproteobacteria; order Rhizobiales; family Rhizobiaceae; genus Brucella; species Brucella gambitense. The sequence goes on along the minus strand of JACGXE010000007.1, from coordinate 156,284 downwards.
GCCAAGGAGCAATACGGTCTCGCCGGGCTGGATTGGTCTTCTTTCAAAAAGCGCTGACCATGCCGTGACACCTGCACAGGGGAGCGTTGAGGCTTCTTCAAATGTCATCGTGTCCGGTATACGCACGACCCCGGTTGCCGGTACGACGATGCGTTCGCTTAACACACCATCGACCGTATTGCCGCCGAGGCTTGCAGCCTTTTTCGTCTCAGAAAATGGACCTTCCACCCATTCAGGCATGAAGCCGATGACCACACGATCCTCAATGGCGTAATCAGTTACGCCTTCTCCGACAGCCGATATGACGCCCGCTCCATCAGACAAGGGGATACTGTCTTTGGTGCGCTTTGCGACAATGAGATCGCGATAGTTCAGCGATGCAGCACGCAAATCGACTGTGATCTCTCCGCGACCCGGCTTGCGATCCTGCTTTTCAACCAGCTTCAGGCGTGGATTTTCGTTTCCGGTCAGAATGTAACTTTGCACGGCATTGTCTCCTTTAATGCCAGAACAAATAAGCCTATATTGACCTTTGAAAAAGTACGTACAAATTTGGCATGTAGTATCATGGATGATGGTATCAAGGCGCGCGGCAAGCGTCGCAGTGTCAGCAAAACAGGCTGTGCGGTGGAGGCAACGCTTTCGGTTATTGGCGGCGTGTGGAAGCCGGTTATCCTCTTCCATTTGCTGAAGGGAAAGCTGCGCTTCAATGCGCTATGCAGACTTGTTCCGGCGGCCACGCCACGGATGCTGACTTTGCAACTTCGGGAACTCGAAGCGGACGGCATCATCAGCCGCACTGTTTTTCCGGAAGTGCCACCAAAGGTGGAATATGAATTGACGGGCCTTGGCCACTCTCTGGCACCCATATTGATCAGTATGCGTGACTGGGGTGAGCGTATGCAGGGCGATCAAGCCCAGCCGGGAGCAAAGTGCTGAGTTGGTTACATCGGGGCGACTTCATCCTTGACGGGCGGGCACTTGCGCGTTTAAGCGGAAGGGCAGACGGAACCAACAGCGGAAGCCTCTGCCAATGAGCACTTTGCGCATTCTCCCCAGCGCCGATATCCCTGAACTGCCGAACCGCTACAACGGCAAGGTTCGCGAGAATTACGATCTGCCTGATGGCAGCCGCATCATCATCTCGACCGACCGTTTGAGCGCATTCGATGTTATCCTGACGTCGATCCCGTTCAAAGGTCAGGTTTTGACGCAGACAGCGTCTTATTGGTTCGAGGAAACGGCTGATATCTGCCCGAACCATGTTCTGGCCTATCCTGATCCGAATGTCGTCATCGGCACACGGTTGAATATTCTGCCGGTTGAAGTGGTTGTTCGTGGCTATCTGGCTGGAACGACGAGCACGTCGATCCTCACGAAATACCGCAAGGGCGAGCGTCAGATGTATGGCGTCACATTGCCGGATGGTTTGAGGGACAATGAGAAGCTGCCGCATCCGATCATCACGCCGACGAGCAAGGCTTTCGATGGCGGACATGATGAGCCGCTGTCCGGTGAGGAAATTCTTGAACAAGGACTGCTGACTAAAGAACAGTGGGAAACCGTGTCGGGTTATGCGCTGGCGCTTTTCGAGCGCGGACAGGAGCGTGCGGCTGAGCGCGGACTGATCCTTGTCGACACCAAATATGAGTTTGGAACAGACGCTGACGGTCGCATCATTCTTGCCGATGAAATCCATACACCGGATTCAAGCCGTTACTGGATTGCCGAGAGCTATGAAGCGAGCTTCACGGCGGGCAGCCGTCCGGCAAGCTTTGACAAGGATTTTGTGCGCGCCTGGGTCACGGAGCGTTGCGATCCTTACAAGGATCCGATCCCGGAAATTCCGTTTGATCTGATCGAACAGACTTCGAAGGTCTATATCCAGGCTTACGAACAGATCACCGGCAAGACTTTTGAGCCTGACCTGACCGGTGAGACGGTTCTGGATCGTGTTCGCGCCAATCTCGCGCCTTACTTCGTGAAGAAGGCTGGGGCTGTTAAGCCTAAAACGCGTACGCCGCGCAAAAAGGCAGAACCCAAGCCTGTGGCAGCAACGCCAGCCGCAAAGGTAACCAAGACGGCTACGGCTGTCGCCGCACCGGTAGCTGGCACGAGAAAGAGATATTCTCCGGCTGAACGTGCTTCCATTCTCGCTTCTGTTGCAAAGGCGTTGAAGAGCAGTGAGACCACGCTGAAAGCTGCATTGCAACAGACTGACATCAGCGAACAGACCTATTACAACTGGAAAAACGCTGCTGGAAAGACTGCGGCACCTGTGACTGCCAAGTCATCTGAGGGCGATGATCTGAAGGCGCTTGTGGCGCTGGAAGCCGAAAACCTCAAGCTGCGCAAGGAACTGGCTGCAAGACTTCGCGCTGAGAATGCCGAATTGCGCAAGCGTCTCGGCAAGGCATAAGTTTAAGCCTAACCTTGTATCACTGTCTCTCACAGTTAAACTGAGAAGTTACTCAAACAGGCGCTCTGAATTCAGGGCGCCTGTTTGGCTTTCAGATTGTGTTTGTTGTTTTGGATTGTGGCAGCCAGATCATTTGACCTGAAATATCCGGTCAAATGCACGCATGAAGTGGTCGTTCTCGTCAGGGCTGCCGATGCTGACGCGAATGAAGTTCGTATAACCTTGCTGTTTCCAAGGCTTGACGATAACGCCGTCTCGTAAGAGTTTTTCGGCAAAAGTGACAGAATCCGACGTCACGTCGATGAACAGAAAGTTGCCTTTCGACGGGGCGAACCGGACTTTCCGTGTCGTGAGAAACTCAGCCACCCGTTCCCGTTCACGCAATGCAAGCGTCACGCCTGTAGCGAGATGTTCGGTATCACGGCGAGCAATCAATCCCGTCGCCTGCGCAATCGCATTTGCATTGAAGGGCGTGCGTGCGCGGTCGAGATATCCGCGTAAGGCGCTGCTGCTTGTCAGACCAAAGCCAAGGCGCGCGCCTGCCAGCCCGTAAGCCTTGGAGAATGTCCGAAGCACCACCCAGTTGAGATCGGTATCGCGCAGCAGGTCGATGGCAGAGGGATAGTCATCGCCAGCGGCATATTCTGCATAGGCTTCATCCAGTACAAGCAAGGTGTCTGGCGAGACGGCTTTTATAACCCGTTGCAGCGCCTCTGGATCAAGCCAACTGCCTACCGGATTGAGCGGATTTGCGAACATGACAAGGCGCGGGCCGTTCGCGACAGCTGCCACCAATGCGTCGACATCCACCTCCAGTGATTGCTTGACTTCGACCCGTTCGACGGTTGCGCCCATCAAGGTTGAATAGTCTTCATGCAAAGGGAAGGAGGGATAAAGTGTCACGACGCGATCGTTGGCGCGAAGGACAGAGCGGCAAATCACCCCAATGAGATCTTCTGATCCATTGCCCAGAATGACCTGATCTTCAGGCCACTGAAATTCTCGTGCTATCTCCAGCGCCAGAGCACGACCGGAGGGATCTGGATAGAGCCGCAGCAGATCATGCACGGATGCAAAAAGCTCTTCGATTTTTGGGGATGGGCCTAAAGGGTTTTCGTTCGAACCGAGCTTTGCGATCTGAGCCGGGTGATATCGCCCTTCAACTTCTGCAATGGTCAGTCCCGCATTATAGGGGCTAAGCGCCCATATTTCTGGACGAATCAGACTGCCGAGCGATGCTTCATCTTTGGTCATTTGCGTTCTCCTCTGACGGCGCACTCTTGGATGTGGCGCGTCCTTCATAAAGAGAGTTCTAAGACTAAACTCCTATTTTGTATATATATGTATAGACAAGTTCCGAAAAAGATGGCTTTATGTCGGGGAGACCATAAAAAATTGCTAAACATTGCTCGCAGAATGATTAGAAGTTCTGGCGATGTTTTGTTCAGGCAAGGTCCATAGGGGAATATGATGCAGGTTTTATCGCTTTTCGACCTCAGCGGGCGTAAAGCGTTGGTCACCGGTGCAAGCCGGGGGCTGGGACAGGCTATTGCCGAAGCACTTGCATCGGCGGGAGCTGATGTTTCCATAACAGCGCGCAAGTCCGACGATCTGACCGAAACGGCTTCTCGTATCGCCGCTCTTGGACGCGCATGCGTGCCGCTCTCGCTTGATGTGCGCGATGTTAAATCCTGCGCTGATGTGACTGAGCAAGCTGCCGCAAAACTCGGCGGTCTGGATATTCTCGTCAACAATGCCGGTTATGAAGAAATACGGCCTTCGCTCGACGTGGACGAAGAGCTGTGGGATCGCATTGTCTCGACCAATCTGAAGGGCGCATTCTTTTGCGCTCAGGCCGCCGCGCGTCACATGACGGATGCCAAAAACGGCGGCGCAATCATCAATCTTTGTTCACTCACCTCCTATGTCGGCGTGCCGACGGCAGCGCCTTATGGCTCGTCGAAATCCGGCCTTATGGGCATGACGCATGCGCTCGCAACAGAATGGGCGCCGCACGGCATTCGGGTCAACGGTATCGCACCCGGCTATTTCCGCACGTCGATGACGGACGTCTTTTATGAGAATGACGAGTGGCAAAAATCCATGCTGGACAAGATTCCGCAAGGTCGGTTTGGCCGGATGGAAGATGTCGCCGGAGCAGTTGTATTTCTGGCGAGCAAAGCTTCGGCTTATGTGACGGGGCAGATTATTCCAATCGATGGCGGCTATCTGGCATCGATTTAAGTGTTTCGGAGCCTCGAGCACAATTTGAGATAATTCTATCTGGCGTTTTCGAACGCTTCTGAATGAAACGGGAAACATCGATGAAAACCACCGAAAACGGAACTGGCCCTACTACCAAGAATGGATCGGCTGCCGTCTCGGCAAAGAATGTCAGCATGATCTATAACGGCTTTCATGCCGTTCGGTCGGCTTCTTTTGACCTCGAACAGGGGCGTTTCCTGACTATTCTCGGGCCGTCCGGTTCGGGAAAAACGACTTTGCTGCGACTTATCGCAGGCTTCCAACGCCCGAGTGTCGGCGAGATCTTCATCAACGGTCAGGCTGTCAGCGCAGTCCCGTCGCACAAGCGTTCGATTGGCATGGTATTCCAGAAACTCGCCCTGTTTCCGCATATGACGGCGGCGGAGAATGTCGCCTTCCCACTCAAGATGCGCCGATTTGATGCCCGCACTATCCCTGAAAGGGTTGAGCGCTATCTCGATCTGGTTCGCCTTGGCGGATTGGGCAATAGGCGTGTTCATGAACTTTCCGGCGGTCAGCAGCAGCGTGTCGCGATTGCACGCGCCCTTGTATTTGAACCTGATCTTCTGCTGCTGGATGAACCGCTGGCCGCACTTGACCGCAAGCTTCGTGAAGAAATGCAGCTTGAATTTCGCCGCATCCAGCGCGAACTGGGCGTCACGACCATCAACGTCACGCACGATCAGCGTGAAGCACTGGTCGTGTCGGATGAGATCATCGTTATGGATGGCGGCGAAATACAACAGATGGCGAGGCCGTCGGAAACCTATCGTAACCCGTCCAATGCTTTTGTCGCAAACTTCATCGGCGTCACCAACTTCATCACCGGTAAAGCTGCCGCCGTGGACGGCAGCGTTGTGCAGGTCGATGCCGGGCCAAAGCTTGCTGGTGTGGCTGTCGATGGTCATAAGCCCGTTGCAGCAGGCGATACCGTTTCTTGTGCCATTCGCGCCGAACAGATCCGTATAGGTTCCAATGCCGAAAGCGGTGCAGGGCTTGATACGAAGCTTGAAGGTGTGGTGACCGATGCGATTTTCGAAGGCGAGCGCATTGTATACGAATTGCGCGTGCCGGCACTGGGCAACGCCTTGATGCGCGTGTTTGATCACGATCCGGTCGGACACAGCCAGTTTGAAGAGGGCGCGACTGTTCCCATTGGCTGGAATGCCCGCGATCTCATCGTTTTTGCAGCATGAACTGAACACCTGATTATAGACAAAACCCTAGAGGAGAGAACATAATGAGCGCTCTGAAGAAGCCCTTTTTGATACTCGACCGCCGTCGCTTCCTGCAAAGCGCGGGCGCTCTTGCTGCTGCTGCCGGAACGACTTCACTCGGCCTGTCCCATGCCTTCGCAGAAGAGCCTGCGAAGCCAAAGGAACTGATTGTTCGCGCTTGGGGTGGCAGCTGGGTCGACGCGCTGAAAGCGGGCGTTTCCGACCCCTTCACAGCAAAGACTGGCATTTCAATTCGCCACGATCTGACCGAGGATAACGAGATCCAGCCGAAGCTTTGGGCTGCGGTTGCGCAGAAGCGCGTTCCGCCGATCCACGTCAACTGGGATACGACGACCAATGCGACCAAGTCGGCATTGCGTGGTGTGACGGAAGATCTGGCCGATCTGCCGAACTTGAAGAACACTACCGATCTTGCCAAGCCGGTCGGCCTCGACGGCTATCCGATCGTCAATACCTATGGCTATGTCTATGTGCTGGCCTATCGCCCGGAAGCGTTCCCGGACGGCCCGCCTAAGTCGTGGCATGCCCTGCTTGATCCGAAGTTTAAGGGACGCATCGCGCTTTACAATGATGGCATCGGATTCCACTTCCCGGCGCAGGTTGCTGGCGGCGGCAAGCTCGAGGATATCCCGGCCAATATGCAGCCAGCCTGGGATTTCATCGCCAAGGTGAAGCAGCAGCAGCCGCTTCTCGGTGAAGATCCGGATTTCACCACGTGGTTCCAGAAGGGCGAAATCGATCTGGCCTGCACCATCTCCACCAATGCGCGCGAAGCGCAAAAGAACGGCGTCAAGATCGACTGGACCGTTCCGGAAGAAGGCGCAAAGTTCGACACGGATGGTCTTTGGGTTCCAAAGGGCCTGCCGGAAAACGAGCTTTACTGGGCCAAGGAATATGTCAACTTCGCCTTGACCAAGGATGCACAGCAGGTGTGGCTCGATGGTCTTGGTTTGCCCGGCGTAGTTCCGGGTCTGACGCCACCCGCCGATCTGGTGAACGACCCGGCTTATCCGACGACGGAAGAGGATTTCAAACATCTCATCCGCATCTCGGCCAAGGTACAGGTTGAGAACGAAAGCGAATGGTTCTCCAAGTTCAAGGCGATCATGCAGGGCTGATCCAGTTCTCCAAACAACAAGGGTCGCCCCAACAGGGCGATCCCGATGCCCGATATCTCACGGCAAATATTCAGGAATTGAAACATGCGAGCGGCACGCACTGCCTATCCCATGACATGGCGCATCATGGACGCGCTGGAAGCAATCGCAGCCTTTTTATGGCCCGCGCGGTTCAACCGTGCTGTTCCCTATCTGATGCTGCTTCCGGCAATTGTTCTGGTTGGCTTGTTGGTGCTGGGTCTGATTCAGATCGCAGATGCCAGCTTGCGCACGCTCGACACGTCGACATTCCTAATGTCGGACTATTATACGCTTGCAAACTACAAGCGGGCCCTGACGGAATCCCTTTTTGCGACAGTCGCCTGGCGCAGTCTTCTGGGATCGCTCGTCGTGACCTTTTTCACACTCGTTCTGGCATTTCCTTACGCTTATCTGATGGTGAGAACGCCTTCGGCGGCGCTACGTAAATTTCTGCTGATCGCGCTTTTCCTGCCGTTTTTCATCGGGCAGGTGGTGCGCGCTTATGGATGGCTCATCATTCTGGGTAATCAGGGCATGGTGAACGAGGCGCTCGGTCTCGTCGGCATCGCACCCTTGCGTCTGCTTTATAACTACCCCGCGGTTCTGTTCGGCCTTGTGCAATATATGCTGCCATTTGCAGTTCTGATGCTGGCCCCGGCACTGACGGCCATACCAGAAGAAATGGAAGCGGCGGCAAGTTCGCTCGGTGCGAACTGGTTGCGTACATTTGCGCATGTTGTGCTACCCATGGCACGCCCCGGCCTGATTGGCGCGGGGCTGGTGGTTATGACGCTTTCGCTCACCGACTTTGCCATTCCGGCAATTCTTGGCGGCGGCTCTCAGGACTTTATCGCTAACGCGATCTATGACCAGTTCTTCCGCACGTCAGATCAGGGACTGGGGGCGACTTTGGCGCTGCTTTTGGTCGGTGTCGGCTCCATCCTTGTCGGGATCGTCTTCACCCTGTTCGGGGCGGGAACGCTCGCCATGGGAAGGGCGCGCAAATGACCGCTCCATTGTCCAAGTCTGTCGTTATCTGGACCTTTGTGATTGCCGTGCTGATACTGCTTTCGGCACCGACCATTGTGGTTCTCGGCGCTTCGTTTACCTCGGGCAATATGATCACCTTTCCGCCGGAAGGGTTTTCACTGAAGTGGTATCAAAAGATCGTCGGTACCAGTGATCTGTGGGACGCATTCCTGCGTTCGCTCTACGTCTCCTTCATCTGCACCATCGCGGCCATTCCGATCGGGACGCTCGCCGGTATTGCTCTGGCCAAATATGCGGTTCGTTTTGAAAAGACGATCCAGATCTATCTGCTGCTGCCCTTTACGATCCCGCTGATCGGCTCGGGTATCGGCTTGATGCTGATCTTCGGGCATGCGGGTATTCTCGGTCAGCTCTGGCCGGTGGGGATTGCAGCCTGCGTCATCAATCTCCCGTTCATGATCTGGGCGGTGACGGCAAGTGCTGCCAATCTCGATGCCGATCTTGAACTGGCCGCCGCCAATTGCGGGGCAGGGCCTATATCGACATTCTTCTTTGTCACACTGCCCGTGGTGGTGCCGGGTGTGATCAGCGGTTCATTGCTGATGTTCATTCTGGCACTCAACGAATTTCTGGTGAGCCTGCTTCTGGTTGATGCCCGGATCGTCACCTTGCCGGTGCAGATTTACAATTCGATCCGGTCGATCATCACCCCCGATCTTGCAGCGATTTCCGTCGTTTTCATCGCATGTGCTGCACTCGCCATTTTCCTGCTCGACCGGCTGGTCGGGCTCGACATCTTCCTGAAATCGAAATGATCAGCTGCGTCCCATTGCAGCAAGCAAGGAGCCGACTATGTCCGATGTTACCTTTCACGAACTGGCAAAGCTCGACGATGCCGGACGCGCGGAGCTTCTGAAGCGTTCGGAAACCGATCTTTCCGGCTTTGTCGAGAAAGTGAAGCCGATCATCGAAGCGGTGCGCACGGAAGGCGACGCCGCACTGGTGCGGTTTGCGCGCGATCTGGACAAGGCTGAAGTTGATCCGGCGAATATCAAGGCAACCGAGGCGGAGTTTGACGCGGCGTTCGACAAGGTTGAAAAAGACGTCATCGAAGCCATTCAGTTTGGCATCGACAATATCCGTCACTTTCACGAAGAGCAGAAGCCGGAAGCGATGTGGCTGAAGGAAATGCGCCCCGGCGCCTTTGCGGGTGACCGCTTTACGCCAATCCGCTCTGTTGCGCTTTATATTCCGCGCGGCAAGGGCGCATTTCCGTCTGTCACCATGATGACAGCCGTTCCCGCTGTCGTTGCCGGTGTGCCGGAACTGGCCATTGTGACTCCACCGACACCAGATGGCTCGGTTGATGCCGCCACGCTTGTTGCGGCACGTCTTGCCGGTGTGGAAACGGTCTACAAAGTCGGCGGCGCGCAGGCCGTTGCGGCGGTTGCTTACGGTACAGAGACCGTGAAGCCTGCACTCAAGATCGTTGGCCCGGGCAGCCCGTGGGTTGTCGCTGCAAAGCGCCTTCTTGGCGGCGTCATCGATCCGGGATTGCCTGCAGGTCCTTCCGAAGCGGTGATTTTTGCCGATGATACGGTCAAGGGCGGTCTTGCCGCGCTTGACCTTTTGATCGAAGCCGAACACGGCCCGGATTCATCTGCATGGCTTGTTACGCATAGCCGTCGTGTGGTTGAGGAAGCACTCGCCGCTCTGCCCGATCATTGGGCACGCATGACGGAACAGCGCGTCGGCTTCTCCAAGACTGTGCTGACCGGTAAATATGGCGGTATCGTTCTGACGTCGTCAATCGAGGAAAGCTATCGCTTCATCAACGAATATGCGCCGGAACATCTGGAGCTTCTTTCGACCGATCCGTTTGCGCATCTTGGCCACATTACCGAGGCCGCTGAAATTCTCATGGGGCCGCATACGCCGGTCGTCATTGGCAATTTTGGCCTTGGCCCGAATGCCGTACTGCCGACCAGCCGCTGGGCTCGGACCTATGGCCCGCTTTCGGTGACCGATTTCGTGAAGCGCTCTTCTATCGGCTATGTGACGGCTTCCGCCTATCCGGAATTCGCCAAGCATGCCCGCACGCTTGCCCGTTATGAGGGCTTTTCTTCTCATGAGAATGCCGTTTCGGAAATCCGTAAAGACTATCTCTGAACAAGGTGGGTTCCATGAAAGCGGTTCGGCTTTATGCGGCCAAGGATTTGCGAGTCGAGAGTATCGACCCGCCAGCAGCACTTGAGCTGGGCTGGGTCCGGCTGAAAGTGTCAGCGGCTGGAATTTGCGGTTCCGACCTGCACAATTTCGCTACCGGACAGTGGATCAGCCGCTCGCCATCGGTCGCGGGACATGAATTTGCTGGTGTCGTGACCGAGATTGGTGCCGGTGTCAGCGGGTTCAAGCCGGGCGATACGGTGATTGCCGATTCCAGATACTGGTGCGGCGAGTGCGCGGCTTGCAAGAGCGGTCGGCACAATGTCTGTTCCATCCTTGGATTTATCGGCGAGGTCTGCGATGGCGGCTTTGCCGAGGAGACTGTGCTGCCTGCCCGGTTGCTTGTCCCTTATGCTGCAAACATCAACCCTGTTGTTGCCGCGATGGGCGAGCCGCTTTCGGTTGCGTTGCACGCCATTCGCAAGCAGCGCGTGCCGTCAGGCGAGGCAGTTCTGGTTGTCGGTTGCGGACCGATTGGTGGGCTTGTTGCTTTATTATTATCGAGGTTGCACGATGGGCAAGTGCTGGTCTGCGACCGTAATGAACAGCGGGCAGAACTGGTTGCAAGGGTGACTGGTGCCACCAGTGTCCAACTCAACAAAACTGCGCTGGAGGCGGTCCTTTCGGGAAAGACTTTGCGTTATGCAATCGATGCGACGGGCAATATCGCCGTTTTGAACGCGATAATCGATGTTCTGTCCGGTGGTGGTTCTCTGGCGCTCGTCGGGATTTCACATGGCAAGATTGAGCTTGATCCGAATGTTCTGGTCGAGCGTGAAATCAGTCTGATCGGCTGCCACGCCTATCAGGATGAGCTTGCGGAAGTCGCAGCCTTGCTTCCAGAATTGGAAGCGTCCTTAGTCGAACTGATTGATCGCGAGATCTCGCTTGATGACGTACCGGAGGCTTACGACCGGTTGATTGCGGGGCGGGCCGAGGGGCTGAAAACGATCATACGGATAGGAGCGTAGTTTATCATGGGCTCTGCCGGCAAGTCGGATACTGATCACGCTTCAGCGATGGAGCTGCCTGAAACAGCGGGGCCGCTTTACGAAAAGGTCAAAGCCCAGGTTCTGGAAAACATCAGGTCTGGTCGCTGGCCAGGCAATTTTCGCCTGCCTTCAGAACATGAGCTTGTCGACGCTTTAGGGATCTCCCGCATGACGGTCAATCGCGCGCTGCGCGAACTCACCGATCAAGGCATATTGAAGCGCATTCAAGGTGTTGGGACGTTTGTGTCGCCACCAAAGCCCGAAACGACATTGATCGAAGTGGTGAATATTGCCAATGAGATCGTCGCGCGCGGTGGTACGCATCGCGCTCAGGTGGTGGCGCTCGATGTTGTGCAGCCGGACGCAGCACTGTTGAACGCTTTTGAACTGCAAAGCCCAATACCTGTCGCGCATTCAATCATCGTGCATTTCGAAAACGATGTGCCTGTGCAGTTGGAGGAACGTTTCGTCAATACGCAACTGGTGCAGGACTATGAATTGCAGGATTTCCGCATCATGACGACCTATGATTATTTGCAAAAGAGCACACCGATGACGGAAGTCGAACAGGTGATCTCAGCGGTTACTGCAGATGCAAAGATTGCCGCTTTGTTGCAAATCGAGGTCAATGCAGCGTGTCTTCATCTCGACCGCCGCACATGGACCAGAGATACAGTCGCGACCGTCAACAAGCTGATCTATGCTGGTGATCGCTATCGTTTGGGCAGTCGCTATAAGCCTGAAATTTACAGGTAACGGTTGCCTGTTTCCCGTCCTCAGCGTTTCCGAACCATCTCGACATTGCTGTGCTGAATGCGCGCTTTAAGCAGGTCCTGACGCGAGACCAGACCAACGACCTTGTGTGATTGCGGGTCGAGTATAGGAATACGTGGAATACCGCTCATAACCATGAGATCGGCGACTTCACCAAGTGGCGTTGATGTAAAGGCCGTGGGCTGTGAAGCGTCGGAGAGCGTTTCGGCAAGGGATGCGGCCACAGGAGCGCCGGACACCTGCCATTGCAGAACTTCCGATCTGGAAACAAGACCGAGCAAGCGCCCGTCATCGTCCAGAACGGGATAGGCTCTGTGGCGTGCGTCTTTGGTGAAGAATGCAATTGTGTCGTCAATCGACTGCTTGCCCGACAGGCATTCCGGGCTGGGCGTCATCACGTGAGAGGCTTGCAGGAACGCAAACGGGTCCACCGAATATTCCTGCAATATATGCCGTCCCCGACGTGCAATTTTCTCCGTCAGAATTGAACGATTGAGAATGAGCACGCTGACCGCATAGGCCGAGGCCGAAGCGGCAATTGTCTCGGGCAGCGCGGCAAAATGGCCAGTGAGCTCCACTGCAAAGATCGCACTTGTCAGTGGCGCCCTCATCGCGCCGCTCAATATACCGGCCATGCCGATCATCGCCCAGAAACCTGCGCCGCCGGGCAGGAACTGACCAATCAAAGCGCCCAGAGCGCCACCAAGCAGAAGAAGCGGAGCAAGGACGCCGCCGGAAGTGCCAGACCCAAGCGCGATCAGCCAGACCGCGGCCTTGACCACCAGCAGCAATGCGATTGCCTTCAGGGTCATTGAACCATCCAGCAATTGCTGAATGCTGGCATAACCCGCACCAAGGACATGCGGATCAATGAGTCCACCTATACCGACCGCAATGGCGCCAAGAGCTGGCCACCACATCCAGTGAACCGGCAGCCGGTGAAACATGTCTTCAATGCGATAAAGGCCGGTGGAGAGCAACACGCTTTGGATGCCGACAATAGCACCGAGGATCAGCGCAAACAAAAGAGGCATTCCGCCGCTGGCGTCGAGGCTCATAAAGGGGAAGAGCGGGCCTGAACTGATGAGAAAAGGCCGCCAGGCAGTTGAGACCAGAACGGCGACGACAACAGGTATGAAACTGCGCGGCTTCCATTCGAAGAGCAATACCTCCAATGCAAGCAGGATGGCCGCCATAGGCGTGCCGAATATCGCAGTCATGCCCGCAGTGGCGCCAGAGACAAGCAGGGTTTTCCGCTCCGCTGCACTCAGTTCAAAAAGCTGGGCGAACAAGGAGCCAATGGCGCCACCTGTCATGATGATCGGTCCCTCGGCACCGAAAGGGCCGCCGCTGCCAATGGAGATCGCAGAAGACAGCGGTTTCAGCACCGCAACCTTGAGCGACAGACGGCTTTCACCAAACAGGATTGCTTCGATGGCTTCCGGGATACCGTGCCCACGGATTTTTTCCGACCCATATCGCGCCATCAATCCAATAATGAGGCTGCCGACAACGGGTATGAGAAGCGCCAGCCATCCCAGTTGATTGTCGATGATTTCAGAATTCGCGAATGAAAATCGTCCGAACCAGAAAAGATTGGTCGAAAGGGCGATGAGCTTTAGCAGCAGCCACGCCCCGAACGCGCCACCTGTGCCAACCACAACAGCCGCGAGCGCGAGCATCAACATACGGCGGTCGGTCGTATGGTCGCGCAACCTTGGAAGATTTGGTATGGCTGAAGGCGTGGACATAATCGCTCCGGGCTTGATGAGATCGGAAGCGAGATATATCGTATTACGATATAATTCAAGAAGGTAAAAATGGCTTCGAGAAAAATGACTGATAGCGATTATGCGGTGCTGGCGGATTTTCGCTATTCATTGCGAAATTTTATGGCTTTCAGCGAAACCAAGGCTGCCGAGTATCATCTGACACCGCAGCAGCATCAGGCTCTTTTGGCCATTCGAGCATCAACAGATGGCAAGGCCACTGTCGGTTATGTCGCGGAGCGTCTGGTTTTGAAGCCGCACAGCGCCAGCGGATTGATTGCGCGTCTTGAAGCTTTGGGTCTTCTCAGGCGGTTGCCGGGAACGGACGATAAAAGGCAAACTCTACTCGGCCTGACCGACGAAGCCGACCGCATACTGGCCGAACTTAGCTTGACCCATCGCGAAGAAATCCGCCGGTTACGTCCTCTGCTGCTTGATTTGCTGACGCGAATAGAAAGTGAAGCCTAGCAGCCAATTTCCGACGCCCGCCTGTGTGGTTTGTCTAGCCGATGGGCAGACCGCTCTCTGATTTCATTGTGCGCAAGGCGATTTCGGACTGTACCCGGGCAACCTGCGGATGTGGTAGCAGCACGAGGTGAATGAAATCAGCAAAGGCGGCCAGATCTTTGGCAACGATGATCAGAACATAATCCGCATCGCCAGAAACCGAATAGGCTTCGCGCACTTCTTCATGTCTTGCGAGAAAGCTGACAAAAGATTCATCGGTACGTTCATTGTGTGTCGACAGATTGATGCGTGTGATAGCCCGCAGGCCATAACCCAGTTTGGTTGCGTTGAGACGGGCAGAATAGCCTTGAATAATGCCTTCCTGCTCCAGCCTTGTGCGGCGACGCGAGCATTGGGATTGTGACAGATTGACGAGTTCGGATAGCTCGGCATTGGTCAATGACGCGTCCCGCTGCAATGTTTGCAGAATTGCACGATCAAAGGAATCGAGGGTAATTTCGTGCATTGAATATCCCTATGGCTCACAATTCGTGCAAATCTTCCACAACACTGCACCATATTGCAAGCCCTTGGCGTAATTCGTCTCGTAGAATCTATCCTAATCACTATAAGGAGGATTCAAAATGGGACCATATCCGCACGACGCGCCGAAAGCGGAAATCAACGACGCAAACCCCGCCGGGACGGATGGTTTCGAGTTTGTTGAATTTGCGCATCCCGAGCCTGAAAAACTTGACATCCTCTTCCGGCAGATGGGTTTTCATCCTGTCGCCAAGCACCGCAAGAAGGACATTGTTCTCTACCGTCAGGGCGACATCAATTATCTCTTGAACCGTGAGCCAAACAGCCATGCCGCTGCATTTGTTGCAGACCATGGTCCTTGCGCGCCTGCAATGGCATGGCGTGTGGTGGATGCAGGCCATGCGCTGCGCCGCGCAGTGGAGCTTGGCGCCGAAGAATATCGCGGCGACGGCAAGTCGCTCGATGTTCCCGCTGTCATCGGCATCGGCGGCTCGCTGCTTTACTTCGTGGACACTTATGGCGATGACGGTTCGTGCTATTCAGCGGAGTTTGAATGGCTTGGCGAGGTCGATCCGAAGCCGAAAGGCTTTGGCTTTTACTATCTCGACCACCTCACGCATAATGTGGTGCGTGGTAATATGAACACCTGGTACAAATTCTACCACGACACATTTAATTTCCGTGAGATCCGCTATTTCGACATCGCCGGGAAAATGACCGGGCTGACCAGCCGCGCATTGACGTCTCCTGATGGAAAAATCCGCATTCCGATCAATGAAAGTGCGGATGATCATAGCCAGATCGAGGAATATCTTCGCGAGTATAAGGGCGAAGGCATCCAGCATATAGCCATCGCCAGCAACGATATTTATGACGGCACGGATGCAATTGCGGAGCAGGGGCTGGAATTCATGCCCGGTCCTCCGGACATTTATTATGAAAAGTCCAAGGCGCGTGTCAAAGACCACAATGAGCCGCTCGACAAGCTGAAAAAGCGTGGCATTCTTATTGATGGCGAAGGCGTTCTTGGCGGCGGCGAGACACGCATTCTTCTGCAGATTTTCTCAAAAACCGTTATCGGGCCGATCTTCTTTGAGTTCATTCAAAGAAAGGGCGATGACGGCTTTGGCGAGGGCAATTTCAAGGCCCTGTTCGAGTCTATTGAGGAAGATCAGATCCAGCGCGGGGTCCTGGGCAATGTGCAGCCGGCAGCTAAGAGCGGCCAACTGGCTGGCAATCGTGCATGAGTGATGCGTGGCGCTCGTATTCCGGAGCACCTCAGAACGGCACCGTTCTATGCGCGTCGGCGGACATAGCCGACGGGCATACAAAATGTATGGTCTTGCGTGGTGACGGGAAGGAGTTCCCGCTTCTTCTCATCCGGCACAACGGTGTCGTGCGCGGGTTTGTCAACGCTTGCCCGCACCAGTATCTCCCCTTGAACTACCGATCAGACGCGATACTTTCAGCTGATGGTGCGCGTCTCCTCTGCACGGCGCATGATGCGACGTTCAATGCTGAGAGCGGCGAATGCCTGTCTGCCGGACTGGATGGACTTGATGTGGTTCCTGTAGCGGATGATCAGCATGGGAATGTCGTCATCTACGAGCGGCAGTAAACAAGCAACGGGAGGAAAACATGCCGAGTACAATTCGTCTGCATCGTGTCATTGCTGCAAAGCCTGAAAAGATTTTTCGGGCGTTTGTCGAGCCAGACGCAATAGCGAGCTGGTTGCCACCCTATGGATATCTTTGCACTGTTCATGAACTGGATGGGAAAGTTGGCGGCAGCCACAAAATGTCGTTTCGCAATTTCACGACAGGCCATGGTCACGCCTTTGGTGGGACATATCTAGAACTGGAGCCCGGTGAACGTCTTGTCTACACGGACAAATTCGACGATCCGAACCTGCCGGGCGAGATGAAGGTCACGGTTGTTCTGAAAGCGGTGTCTGTCGGGACTGAAGTAACAATCACACAGGAAGGTGTGCCGGATATTATTCCTGCAGAGGCCTGCTATCTGGGCTGGCAGGATTCCCTGCACAAGCTGACCAAATTGGTCGTGCCGGAGATAAACGAGTAGCTATCGTGGCTATGTATAAGCATGTGAGTAGCCTTGGCGACCGTTGGCTTGATCGACCTTACGGGTTGTAATGCAACAAATAGTGCAACTGCTTCATTTCGGGGCAGGGCGCGTTATTCTGATGATGAGCTTGCGAAACGTTTTGCCCTTAGTCTCGCGAAAGTATCAGGATCAGCCACGGCGAATGCTTATTTTATAGCACTCTAATTTTTCTTGGTGACTTTTCTTGCCTTAAAGCAACTGCGCCCTACTCTCCTTATCTGTCCGATTGTGGCTTGGAGGGCAGTATGCAGTGGCTTCAGTCCGTATTTGAGCAGGCGCCGGAGATCGCGTTGTTTCTATCTCTGGCTGGCGGCTACGCGCTGGGAAAAATACATTTTGGGAAATTTCAGCTGGGCGGCGTTGCTGGCTCGCTGCTTGTGGCGGTTGTGATCAGCCAGGTGGGCGTTCACATTGATAATGGGGTGAAGGCAGTGCTCTTCGCCCTTTTCATTTATGCCGTCGGTTTTGAAAGCGGTCCGCAATTCTTTCGGTCGCTTGGACGTCAATCTCTTCGCGAAATTGCAATGGCCGCAGTGCTGGCCATCAGCGGGTTGGTGACGGTCGTTGTCCTGGCGCGTATGTTCGGCCTCGACAAGGGTCTTGCAGCTGGCATTGCCGCCGGAGGCCTGACACAGTCAGCCATCATAGGCACTGCCAGCTCGGCGATTTCGAAACTTGGCCTTGCCGCTGACGAAGTTCAGCGATTACAGGCCAATGTCGCGGTTGGTTACGCGGTTACCTATATTTTCGGGTCTTTTGGCGCGATCCTCGTTTGCGTCAATTTGCTGCCGAAATTCATGGGACGCACCATACGCGACGATGCCATTAAGGCGGAAGCGGAGCTCTTGGCTGGTATCCGGTTGCTCGGTCCTAACGAACAGGAAGCTGCGCCTGACCTCGTCGGGCGTATATATCAGGTGGACAAGGCCGCCGGAAAAACTGTCGCCGAAATCGAGGCCAAGACCTCTATCGACAATTCCATCACGGTCGAGCGTGTCAAACGCGCAAACAAGATCATCGGCGTTTCACCGGATTTGAAGCTGGAAACCAATGACATTGTGCTGATTGTCGGACGCCGCACGGGCGTTGTCACATTGGGCAATGAAGTTGGCTCCGAACTGCAATCATCGGATGGCATGGATGTTATCGTGGCCATCCGCGATGTGACGATTACTGCGCCGGAATTCGTCGGAAAGTCGGTCGCAGATATCAAGCAGCATATCAGCTCGGAACTTCGTCACGGCATTTACGTGATTGGCGTCAAGCGAGCCGATAAGCCGCTTCCACTCAAGCCCGATACCGTCATTGCTGCCGGTGACGTCGTTTCGCTTTACGGAACGGATCAGGATTTGCAGCGCGTTGCAAGCTCCATTGGGCCAGTCATCGTCGTCAGCGACAAGACGGATTTTGTCTTCCATGGTTTGGGGATTGCCGTCGGTCTGTTGATCGGTCTTGCCGTTATTCGTCTTGGCTCCATTCCGCTGACACTGGGAAGCGGGGGCGGCGCCCTTTTATCCGGTCTGTTGTTTGGTTGGTATCGCAGCCGCAACATGGCTATCGGCAACATGCCAACTGCGGCTTCCACGCTTCTGCGCGATCTCGGCCTCGCCGGTTTCGTGGCAGTCGTCGGTCTTCAGTCGGGGCTGCAAGCCGTTCAGACGATCGTCAGCAGCGGCCTGTCGATTTTCTTGATTGGCGTTGTGGTGACTATTCTCCCACTCATCATCACGATGCTGTTTGGCCGCTATGTTCTCAAATATGACAACGTAGCCGTCTTTGCGGGCGCGCTCTCTGGCTCGCGCAGCGCAAACCCGGCCTTTGGCGAAATACTGGATAAGGCCGGTAACTCGATACCAACCACTCCATTCGCAATCACCTATGCACTTGCCAACGTGTTCCTGACCTTGCTCGGGCCACTGGTAGTCGCGTTTTCCTAAGGAATAGATCATGGCGAAAAATGAATATAGCAAATATGCAAAGCTGAGCCCGTTTGAGCTGAAGGATGCGCTTATCGAACTTGCTTCCAGCAAAGCAAACCATGCTATGTTAAATGCTGGGCGCGGCAACCCCAACTTCCTGGCCACATTGCCACGGCGGGCATTCCTGCGTCTTGGGCTGTTTGCGGTTGCGGAAGCAGAACTGTCCTATTCCTACCTCTCAACGGGTGTCGGCGGACTCCCGAAGATTGAAGGCATTGAGGGCCGGTTCCAGCGCTTTATTTCCGACAATAGCGATCAGCCCGGCGTCCAGTTTCTGGGGCGGTCGCTCTCTTATGTACGCGATCAACTGGGACTTTCACCGTCCGAGTATCTTCATGAAATGGTGGAAGGCATTCTCGGCTGTAACTATCCTGTTCCGCCGCGCATGCTGAAAATCAGCGAAGAGATCGTGAAGCACTATCTCGTTCGCGAAATGATCGGCGGCTATATGAGCTCCGATAAAATCGATCTGTTTGCGGTCGAAGGCGGAACGGCCGCCATGACCTATATCTTCGATACGCTGAAGCAGAACAAAATTCTTGCGGAAGGCGATACGGTTGCTATCGGCATGCCTGCTTTCACGCCCTATATCGAAATCCCGGAATTGAACAATTACCGGCTGAAAGAAGTGCATATCAATGCAGACCCGAAGCAGGGTTGGCAATATCCAGAGGCCGAGCTGAACAAGCTGCTCGACAAATCGGTCAAGGTCTTCTTCCTGATCAATCCGAGCAACCCGCCATCGGTCAAGGTTGATCAGCGTGGGCTGGACCAGATCGCCAAAATCGTCAAGGAAAAGCGCCCCGACCTCATCATCCTGACTGATGATGTGTACGGAACATTCGCCGATGACTTCAAATCGATCTTCGCGATATGCCCGTACAACACGATGCTCGTTTATTCGTTCTCGAAATATTTCGGCGCGACGGGCTGGCGACTTGGTGCGATTGCTATGCAGAAGGATAACGTTCTGGACGCAAAGCTGAAGGACTTGTCGGGCTCGGCGAGAAAGGAACTGGATCAGCGCTATTCATCGCTGGTTCCCAATGTTTCAAAGCTGAAGTTCATCGACCGTCTTGTCGCGGACAGCCGCACCGTCGCGCTCAATCACACTGCGGGTCTTTCCACCCCGCAGCAGGTCCAGATGGTTCTTTTCTCCCTGTTCGGTCTCATGGATGAAAAGGATGCTTACAAGGCAGAGCTGAAGAAACTCATCCGTAATCGCGAGGCTGCACTTTATCGCGAGCTTGGATTGTCGCCACAAACCGATAGCAACGAGGTCGACTATTATACTTTGCTTGATCTCGAAGAGATCGCGCGTCGTCTTTATGGCGATGATTTCGCCGCCTGGGTCAAAAAGAACATTTCGCCGACCGAGCTCTTGTTCCGGATTGCCGATGAAACCGGCATCGTTCTCTTGCCGGGTACAGGTTTTGGCACGCAGCAACCGGCTGGCCGCGCATCGCTCGCCAATCTCAACGAGTATGAATACGCTGCAATCGGACGTGCATTGCGAACGATGGCTGACGAAGTCTACCAAAAGGAATACAAATCCAAGAAATAATTAGGTTTAGTCCTGGCCTAAGAGCCAGTACTGCCCTTTGAAACGAATACGCCGATCTGTTTCACGCAGATCGGTGTTTTCGTTAGATGTGTCGAACTCATCATACAAATATGATAAATCCGGGTAAGACCTCCTATGACTGTCATTGCATGACTTGTGAGCGCCCCGTTGGCCTGATACCAAAGAGTTACAGGAAACAGTGCGCGAGATGGTGACGATGGTGACAAAGAACGATGAGGCAACCATTCGCCCCGCAGGCAATCTCGTTGTCAAAGTCAGCGGCGAACTGAAAAAGCTTATTCAGTCAGGCGCGTTCAAGCCCGGAATGAAGCTACCTAGCGAAGCGAAACTGACAGAATCTTATGGCGTCAGCCGCACGGTTATTCGCGAGGCTGTTGCAGCCCTTCGTGCCGATGGCCTCGTGGAAGCGCGTCAGGGGGCTGGTGTTTTTGTGCTGGAGGCGCAGTCGGCTGAAACAATGCCGTTCCATAACCTCGATTATGACCGGGTTTCCTCGGTTATAGAGCTGCTTGAGCTGCGCACGGGGGTGGAGGTGGAAGCCGCAGGGCTTGCTGCGCTGCGCCGTTCTCCCCAACAGGAAGAGGCCATAATCAACAGTCATCGACAGGTGTTGAGCTGTCTCGAGGCAGGTCTCCCGACAGCCGAGGCTGATTTTGCATTGCATCTGGCGATTGCTGATGCGGCCAACAACCCCCGTTTTCGAGAGTTTCTGACGATGATCGGTAGCGGCGTCATTCCGCGTGCGGCTTTGCATTCCCAATCGGATACAAACTCGGCCGACTATATTGCGCGTATCCATGAAGAGCATTCCCAGATCATTGATGCCATTTCAAATGGTGATGAAGAAGCTGCGCGGTCGGCGATGCGACGGCATTTGAAGGGAAGCCAGATGCGGTACCGCAGCATTCTCAGACAAGTTCGCTCTAATTTATAATATAAGTTGTTGACATGTATTATCTGATCGCGCTAGGTCATATGCAGACATCAAAAAAGGGGTCAACATATGGAACCGCAGCAGATCAAGGAAAAGCTTGGAGCAGGACTTCTCTCCTTCCCGGTAACGCACTTCGATGCCGAGGGGCAATTTGCACCTGAAAGCTATAAAGCCCATGTCGAATGGCTTTCGGGCTTCGATGCGCCGGTATTGTTCGCGGCTGGCGGCACTGGTGAGTTCTTTTCTTTGCGCCCGAGTGAGATTCCGACCATTGTGTCAGCGGCAAAGGAGGCTGTTGGCAACAGCAGCACCGCGATTGTTTCGGGCTGCGGCTATGGCACCGACATGGCGATTGAGATTGCAAAGTCGGCTGAAAAGGCTGGCGCGGACGGCATATTGCTTCTTCCGCATTATCTGATCGATGCTCCCCAGCAGGGTCTTTACGAACACGTCAAGCGCATTTGTCAGTCGATTGGCATCGGCGTGATGGTCTATAATCGTGATAATGCTGTCCTTCAGGCTGATACTCTGGCGCGCTTGTGTGATGAGTGCCCTAATCTTGTCGGTTTCAAGGATGGCGTGGGCGATATCGGGCTTGTCCGCCAGATTACAGCCAAGATGGGTGATCGTCTGACCTATCTCGGCGGAATGCCGACGGCAGAGCTCTTCGCCGAAGCATATCTGGGCGCCGGGTTTACGACCTATTCTTCTGCGGTTTTCAATTTCGTTCCGGGCTTGGCGGTGGAATTCTACCGCGCGCTGAGGGCTGGTGAACGTGCCACCTGTGAGCGCATTCTCAACGAGTTCTTCTATCCGTTCATGGCAATTCGCAACCGCCAGAAGGGTTATGCCGTGGCTGCCATCAAGGCAGGCGTGCGTCTTCAGGGTTTCAAGGCCGGAAAAGTTCGTTCTCCGCTTTGCGATCTGACGAGAGAGGAAGAAGGCCTTCTTGAAGCGCTCATCGGTAAATATAGCCGCAAGCAAGCGGCTTGAGCGCCCAGTAAGAAGAACCGCGGGTTGTTAACCCGCGGTTTCTTTACGAGATGCAACATAGGTCGCGTTTAAAGTGACGCGGCCATTTCTTTCAGGCGTTCACAAGCCTTAGTCAGTTCTGCTTCCGAGGCGGCAATCGACAAGCGGATGAAGCCGGGCGCGCCAAAGGCGATACCCGGCACGCTGGACACACCAAAATCATTCAGCAGATATCCTGCAACATCAGTGTCGCTTTTCAACGTCACGCCTGCTGGCGTTGTTTTGCCAATCAGCTTGCTGACACCGATGAAGGCATAAAACGCGCCGTCTGGCTGGCGAAAATCAATGTTGGGTATTTCTGAAAGATAGGTCGCAACAAGATTGGCGCGACGACGGAAAGTCTCTGCCGCTTCCTGCACAAAACTCTGGTCTCCGTCGAGCGCGGCTTTCGCGGCCGCCTGTGCAATGCTGCAAACAGACGTGACGCTTTGCGATTGCATCTTGTTGATCCCGGCGATGAGCGCCTTTGGGCCTGCCGCGTAACCAACCCGCCAGCCCGTCATTGCATAGGCTTTCGAGACGCCATTGACGATGAGGGTCCGATCACGCAATTGCGGGCATATGCTTCCGAACGAAACGAAAGGATGATCGCGCAGCAAGATGTGCTCATAAATCTCATCGGAAAGGATGAGAACACGCGGGTGTTGTTCCAAAACCGTTGCGAGTGCTCGATATTCCGGAGCGCTGTAAATCGCGCCCGTGGGATTGGATGGTGAGTTCAGCATCAGCCAACGGGTGCGTGGCGTCACGGCCTCTTCCAGTTGTTGGACTGTCAGCTTGAAATCGTGTTGCGGCCCGCATTCAACATATATCGGCGTGCCGCCATGCAAGGAAACGATATCGCCGTAAGAAACCCAGCAAGGTGTGGGGATGATCACTTCGTCACCCTGCTCGAGCGTCGCGAGGAAGGCGTCGAACAAAATTTGCTTTGCGCCATTAGCGACGGTCAGCTCTTCCGGTGAAAAATCAAGATCATTGTCGCGCCTGAACTTGGCGATAATCGCGGCGCGAAGCGCTTCAGTGCCGGCTGCCGCTCCGTACCGCACACCGCCAGCGTTGACTGCTGCGCAGGCTGCATCGAGAACATGGCGCGGCGGCTCAAAATCAGGCTCCCCCAGAGACAGGTCGATAATGTCGCGGCCCTCCGCGCGCAGTTTTTTGGCGGCCATCGAAACAGCCATGCTCGGTGAGGACTGAATGCCCGCCGATCTTCTGTTTTCATATTGCATTGCTATGCTCTCATCTGCTGATCGAAAAAAGAGAGAAGCCGCCCTAAAGGCGGCTTCTGGCAGGGTTTGGTGTCAGCCATTCACGACATAATCGAATTCTTTGTCGCGCTGCTTGGCATCCGGGCATCGTTCATCCGCAGCGCCATAACCGCCGCCACCCGGCAATTGCAGGATGAGCCTGCGTCCAGCGGGGACATGCTGTCGGCCCTTGGCATTAAGCACCGAGCCATCATCGAGCAGAACTGCACCAGGTGCGCCATTCTCGCCGCCTTCACGCCCGCGCGGCGGGTGTTTGATGCGATCAAACATGGCATTGAAGTAGATCTCATGTCCGTCCGTCGGCGCAATCTCGACAACCTGACCAAGCCCGCCACGGAATTTTCCGGCGCCGCCGGAACCGTCGCGCAATTCCTTGCGCCAGAAAATAACCGGGCCGACATGTTCCGTCGCCTCGATCGACATCGAATGAACACCGCTTGGAAAGGCGGTGGCGCTTAGCCCATCAAGATGGGAGCGGGCACCGGCTCCGCCGCTGTTGAACAGAAGAACCTCCGCACGCTGGCCGCCATCTTTCGGGGCCTTGTCGCCGGAAAGCGGACGTGCACTAACATGAAGGTTCCACAGCGCGCCTGAGCCTTCCGCCGGTACTCGACCGGGCAGCATCTTATGGACGGCACCAAGCACTGCATCTGGCACCAGATGGCCGAGCACGTGGCGCACGGAAACCGGAGCAGGGTGTTGCGCGTTCAAAATGCAATCCTTCGGCGCAATTACCTTGAAGGGAAGAAGCGATGCGTGATTATTCGGGATTTCCGGTGCAATCGAGCATTTCAGGCCGTAACAGGCATAGGCAGCCGAATAGATCAGCGGACAATTGATGCCTTTGGGGCTTGGCGCGGATGTACCGTTGAAATCTGCGAGTATGTGATCGGCATGGACGTCAATACGCACTGCGATGTCAATGGGATCACCGTAACCGTCCACTCGCATCACGTTGGAATAGGTGCCGTGTGGAAGTGCCGCCAGCTTCTCAAGCGTGGCATCATAGCTGCGCTTGAAGATGAATTCAGCCAGTCCTTCCAGATCGTCGAGCCGGAACTCATTCATCATGTCCATCAAGCGACGATGACCGATTTCGTTACAGGCGGCGAGAGAATAGACGTCACCAACGACCTGATGGCTTTCGCGAACATTGTTGCGCAGAATGTTCACGAGATCCTTGTTGACCACCCCGCGTTCCGCGAACTTCATGATCGGCACAAAGATGCCTTCCTCATAAACTTCATTGGCATCGGGACCAAAGCCACGGCCGCCAACATCCACCACATGGGCGGTGCAGGCAAAGAAACCGGTCAGTGCGCCGTCGCGAAAGCTCGGCGAGACGACGGTGAAATCATGCAGGTGGCCCGTGCCCTTCCATGGATCGTTGGTTATGTAGACATCACCCTCGAAGATGTTCTCGCGTCCGATATCATTGATGAAATGGCCAACGGCTTCCGCCATCGCATTCACATGTCCGGGCGTGCCGGTCACCGCCTGTGCGATCATCTGTCCGGCGCGATTGAACACACCAGCCGATAGATCGCCGGATTCACGCACACTGGTGCTGAAGGCTGTACGAATTAGCGTTACGGCCTGTTCTTCGACGACTGAGATCAGGCGGTTCCACATGATTTGCATGTGAACATCGGAAATAGGTTTCACTGACATGGGTAAACTCCTTCAGGCGGCCTTGGCGCGCAGCAACAGGCAACCATCGGTCTGCATGATCGCTTCGCGGCTTGAGGTCACGATGGTCGACGTCTCGCGTTCTGTGATGACGGCCGGACCAGAGATCCAGTCGCCCGGCTTCATGTCGCTGCGGTCGACGACACTGGCGTCGAGGAAACGTTCTTCGAGAACGTCGAACACCTTGCGCTGGCCGGATATGGTTGCCGTCGACTGTTTCGTAACGGGTTTGGCGGGTGTGGGTGCGGCTGCATCGGCGCTGGCGCGCAGCGACCAGCTGACGATTTCGACGTCCAGTCCATCAATAACGCGGCCGAAGAACCGCTCGTAGCACTCATCGAAAAGCGCGCTGAAAAGCGAGGCATCCGCTTGGGTATAATCGCGGACTTCGATGGTAACCGGCACTTCCCATCCTTGCCCGACATAGCGCATGTAAGCCGTGCATTCGAGCGAGGGGTTAGCATTGGGCGCGCCCGACCGCACGAAAGACGTCGCTTCCTGTACCAGTTCGGCTATCACAGTATTGACGGCGTTGGCGTCGAAGCGGCTGATGCGGCTATAAGCACTGCGAACCGATTCAAAACCAAAAGGCGCACGCAGGAAGCCGATTGCAGAGCCGACACCAGCGCCAGGCGGGATAAGCAGATCGTTGACACCAAGCTTTTCGCAAAGTCGCGCAGCATGAACCGGGGCCGCGCCGCCAAAGGCAATCATGGTGAACTCGGAAAGTTCCTTGCCATTCTCCACCGCATGCATACGCGCGGCATTGCTCATATTCTCATCGACGACTTCGCTGAGGCCATAAGCTGAGGTGGCAACATCTGAACCCAGCTTGCTGCCGATATCTGCATCCATGGCGCTTTCGGATGCTGAGCGCGACAGTTTCATCGACCCGCCGGCAAAGCTGTCGGGATCAAGGCGACCAAGGATGACATCTGCATCAGTCACGGTTGGATTGACACCGCCACGATCATAGCAGGCTGGTCCCGGTTCCGAACCTGCGCTGTGCGGACCAACGCGTATCTGACGCATGGCATCGACGGTTGCAATCGAGCCGCCGCCAGCGCCGATTTCGACCATTTCGATGACCGGGATGGAGATTGGCATGCCGCTGCCCTTCTTGAAGCGATAGGTGCGCGCCACTTCGAAGGTCTTCGACGTTTTGGGTGTCTGCTGTTCAATCAGGCAGATTTTTGCAGTGGTGCCGCCCATGTCGTAGGACACGACCTGATCGAGCTTGTGGTTGGCTGCAATATGGGCCGCGAAAATCGCGCCGCCAGCCGGTCCGGATTCGAGCAGGCGAACGGGAAACTCAATTGCACTGTCGACGCTGATAATGCCGCCGCCCGAGTGGATCATAAAGACCGGTGCAACAAGCCCTTCATCGTGAAGACGACCAACC
Source organism: Ochrobactrum sp. RH2CCR150 (assembly GCA_014138095.1). Classification (GTDB taxonomy): domain Bacteria; phylum Pseudomonadota; class Alphaproteobacteria; order Rhizobiales; family Rhizobiaceae; genus Brucella; species Brucella gambitense. The sequence continues at coordinate 129,469 of JACGXE010000007.1, read as the reverse complement.
AGTCGATTGAGATAGGATGCCATCAACGGTTTGACATAGGCATTGGCGCAGACGGTATTGAAGCGCTGAAACTCGCGCATTTGCGGCGAGACTTCCGATGAAATCGAGACGGAAAGATCAGGCTTCCTGCCCAGCAGCCTGTCGCGGAAACGGCGCTCATGTTCGCCATTGAGGTAGGAGTGGATGAAGCCGACGGCGACACTCTCATAGCCTTGCGCGATGATGCGATCACAAAGCGCTTCCATCTCGCTCTCATCCAGAGGCTTGAGCACTTCACCTGTTGCGCCCATGCGTTCGTCAAGAACGAAGCGGTCGCTACGGTCGACCAACGGGGCCGGGAGGACAATATCGAGATCATATTGCTCGAAGCGGCTTTCGGTGCGCATTTCGATGACGTCGCGAAAGCCTTTGGTCGTGACGAGCGCAGTTTTTGCACCACGACGTTCGATCAGGGCGTTTGTCGCCAGAGTAGTACCGTGGATCACTGTGTCGATCTGGTTCAGCGCTATACCGGCCTTCTCCGCGACTTCGCGAATGGCTTTGACAATCGCATTTTCAGGAAACGCGTAATCGGTCAGAACCTTGGTTGAGTGAAGTGTTGAACCAACTTCCATCGCCACATCGGTGAAGGTTCCGCCAATGTCGACGCCAACCCTGATCAGTTTGCCATCTATCGTCATGTCTTGCCTAACTCCCAAGATCAGATTCTATGCGTTAAGTGCGGGGCCGGGCTGGAAGGCCGCGGTTCAGGCACGTGTTTCCTCGTTCCGGCAGGCGGTGCCTGCCGGTTCAAAACTGTTGCTTCGTATTGTTGCGGCTAACTTGAAACGTTCAGACGTTCACCAGTCAGTCTGCCTTAGTTCTTGCCGGTGAAATCCACCCCTTCGACGGTAGTCGGCAGCTTTGCGCGATCCACACCGATCCATTTCTTGTAAAGGCCGTCGAGCGAGCCGTCCGCTGTATGGCGGGTGACAAAATCATTCAGATAGTCGAGCATTTCCTGGTCGCCTTTGCGAACCGCCATTGCCTGGAAATTGTCTGCGACCTTGTATTTGCGGCCGTAATTGCCGCTGTTACCGGTCTTGTCGATCACGAGCCCATAGGTCACGCTGCCCAGAATGGCATCGACCTGACCGGACAGAAGCGCCTGTACTGTGGTTGCATCGTCATCGAAGCGCTTGATCTGCGTGTTGGCTGGAGCGACTTTCTTCAGGACCGGCTCGAAAACGCTGCCGCGATTGACGCCGATGATGTATTTGCCCAGATCATCATTGCCCTTGATATCAACGTCGTTCTTGCCCCAGACAGTGATGTCGTTGGATGAATAGGGAATGGCGAACTGAATGACCTTGGCACGCTCTGGTGTGATGGTCATGGATGGAACAAGAAAATCGACCATGCCATTGGTGAGAAGGGGAATACGGTTCTGACCGGTGATGCGCTCGAACTTGATTTGAACGCCCAGTTCCTTTGCAATCAGGTCAGCTACATCAACGTCATAGCCGCCATTCTTGCCATTTTCATCGATGAAGCCCCATGGAAACTGATCCATCTGTACGCCGATGGTTACGGTGCCCTTGGCCTTGATTTCTTCCGGCGTTGCGGCACCAGCCGCAGTGGCCATGCATACCGTTGCGAGCAGGCCCATCGTGAAACCGAATGAAGCTTTGGAACGAGCGAAACTTGAATTAAACATGTTCTTACCTCTGGTTGTTTTATTGTTATTCAACGGGACGCATTCAGGCGCTTTTCGATACGGGCGCTGTAATAGGTGAGCGGAATGCAGATCACGAAGTAGACAAGGCCGACAGCGCCGTAGACTTTGAGCGGCTCGAAGGTAATGTTCGCCATCAGCTGCCCTGAGCGCGTCAGCTCGGTCAGTCCAAGCAAAGCCGCCAGTGCTGTGCCCTTGATCAGATTGACCATAAACCAATGGTTGCGGGCAGGCCGATGCGGAATGCCTGGGGAAGCACGACATCCGACATGCGACGGACATAGCCAATGCCAAGAGCGCGGGCCGCTTCATCCTGCCCCGCTGATACAGCCTCGATGCTGCCTCGCCAGATTTCACCGAGAAACGCACTGGTATGGAGCGAAAGACCGATGATCAGCGCGACCCAGACATCAACACGAATGCCGAGCAGCGGCAGGCCGAAATAGACGAAGAAAAGCTGGATCAGCAGCGGTGTGCCCTGAAAGATCTGGATATATGTCGCCATGAAATAGCGAAGCCATTTCTTGTTGCTCGTGCGTCCAAGGGCCACGATGAGGCCGCATACGCCACCGAAGACGAAGGCGAGGAGTGACAGGATGACTGTCCAGCGAGCCCCTTCGAGAATGAACAGGAATTCTGCAAAGCCGAAACTGCGTATCATCGGTCTGCCTCACTTCGTCGGATAGGAAAAGTAAGTTCTGCCAATGAGTTGGAGAACGATGGAGAAGAACTGCGAAAGCGCGAGATAGATAACGCCGAGTACGAAATAGACTTCGAAGCTGCGGAACGTCTCGGAGTCGATCATTTGCCCGACATAGGTGAGCTCTTCTGCGGAGACTGAAGCCACCAGACTGGAATTGAGCATCATCAGGATGAACTGGCTGCAAAGCGCCGGGTAGACCGCACGAATGGCCGGCCGAAAGATGATGAAACGATAGACGTCGAGCGTATGAAGTCCAAGCGCGCGTCCTGCTTCCACCTGACCCTTCTTGATGGACTCCACCCCGCCGCGCACGATTTCGGCTGCATAAGCCGCACAATTGAGCGTCATGGCGAGAATTGCCGCCTGTGTGGCTGTCAAAGTGACGCCAAGAGATGGCATTCCGAAGAAGATGAAAAATACCTGTACCAGAAACGGTGTGTTGCGGATCAGTTCGATATAGGCAAATGCCACCCGGGATACGGTTCGTATCGAGCTCATGCGCATCAACATGAAGACAATGCCGAGCATTAGCCCAAGCGCCATCGAGATGGAGGATATCTTCAGGGTTTGTAACGCGCCGCTAAGCAGCAGTGGCCAGGCCGCCAGAACCGGCCCCATGTCGAAACTATATTGCATTGGCAAGCTCCCGTAATTTCGCCTGGTTCCCCTTTGTTTCGTTAGTGATTGAGGATCTGGCCCAGAAATGCCTTGGCGCGTTCGTGCTTGGGATTTCCGAAGAATTCTGCGGGAGGGGCGCTTTCTATAATCTCTCCGCGATCCATGAAAATAACGCGGTGGGCAACGGCGCGCGCAAAGCCCATTTCATGGGTCACGCAGATCATGGTGATGCCGTCGTCAGCAAGCGAGATCATCGTATCGAGAACTTCTTTCACCATTTCAGGATCAAGCGCCGATGTGGGCTCATCGAACAACATGATCTTCGGTCCCATGCAAAGCGCGCGTGCAATGGCCACACGCTGCTGCTGGCCTCCGGAAAGCTGGGCCGGATATTTATTGGCTTGTTCCGCGATATGCACCCGTTTGAGAAAATGCATGGCCTTTTCTTTTGCCTCGGCTGTCGAAGCCTTATGCACGCGGCGTGGTGCAAGCATGCAGTTTTCAAGTACAGTCATATGGGGGAAAAGATTGAACTGTTGAAACACCATGCCAACGTCGCGTCGGATATGATCGACATTGGCCCCTTTATTGCCGAGGCGCGTTCCATTCACATCGATGGTGCCGTCCTGAATTTCCTCAAGGTGATTGATACACCGGATAAGCGTTGATTTACCCGAGCCGGAGGGGCCGCAAAGAACGATATGTTCGCCCCTGTTCACGTCCAGATTCACATTCTTGAGTACGTGAAGCTGGCCATACCATTTATTGACCGCGCTCATCGTGATGGCTTGTTCAGACATCTATCTCTCGCTTCATATGTATAGGCAGAAAGGAAATCGCCGCTCAGGACTGAACTTCGAAAATGGCGTCGACTTCGACGGCGAAACCGCGGGGCAGGGAACCTGCGCCCAATGCGGTGCGGGCATGTCGACCCTTCTCGCCGAGAACCTCGACCAGAAGATCGGATGCGCCATCGATCACCGCGGGATGGCTCTTGAAGTTTGGCACGGCATTCACAAAGCCTCGCACCTGCAGGCAGGCAGAAATGCGGTCCAGATCGCCATCAAGGGCCATCGAAGCGCGCGCCAGAAGATTGAGTGCGCAGATTCGAGCGGCCTGATACGCTTCTGCGATATCCATAGTGTCGCCGACAAGCCCCAAGTAGCAGTCGACGCCGTCGACACGGGGCACCTGTCCGGAAATGTAGAGCGTGGTTCCACTCAGCCGGAACGGAACATAGGTTCCGCTCGGTGCCGTCACACTGGGCAGGGCAAGGCCCAACTCCGCCAGTCTGGAAGAAACGATTCCCATCTCGAATTCCCCTGTTTTAGTTACGCATTTCGCAATCGCCACATCTGAAACTGTACGGCTTTTGCATAGTGATATTATCACTTTGCGCTGTGTTATGGTGTCAGGTTTGCTGAAATAATATCACTTGTCAAGAATGAATCTTGGGCGACATTCTAAGCGCCCCGGGCGCGTGATAGTGGGATTCAATCACGAAAACAACGATTTGATCGGAAATGAGACGCTTTTTTACCGGTCTTCTATAAAAACGGAATTTGTTGTATTTGGATTTTTTGGGCTGGAATAAGCAGTGCGACTGTCTGTTTGTGAATGTTCTCACCATTGAAAGGGGGAGAAAAATCTACAGAGATATTATCTCTATCTACGATGATAATATCTTGTATTGCTTTTCCGAACCGCGTATCACGATAGAAAGATAATATTTTTAGACTGGGATAGGCTCATATTGAAAACATTGACTTCGCGAACGATTGAGAGCCTCAAGGCATTGATCGGTGACGGTACGCTTCAGGTTGGAGATAAATTGCCGACCCTGGCCGAGCTTGGCGACAAGCTCGGCGTCAGCCGCACGGTCATCCGGGAAGCCGTGGCAGCATTGCGATCGGATGGATTGCTGGAAGCCAAGCACGGTGTTGGAATTTTCATTCGCGAGCCCGGAAAGGAAACAACGTCAATCACGGACGAATCCATGCTGGAACCCCTGGCCCGGCTCTCGCTTCCATTCATGGATTTGCTTGAATTGCGCATGGCTTTTGAAGTTCATGCCGCCGGGCTGGCTGCGCAGCGGCGTTCCTGGGCGCAAGAAGCAAACATGTGGGATGCACTGAAGCAGTTTGAGGTGTCTATCGAGAATGAAGCTGCGTTGGATGAGCTGGACTTCATTTTCCACCGATCCATATCGGAGGCCACGAATAATCTTGCGTTTATAGAGTTCTTCAGTGTCATGAGCCTGAAAATACTGCCTCAGCCAGCGTTCTCGCGGGACCTCAACCCTTCGCTTATCACGCCCGACTATATCCAGAACACGGTCATCGAGCATCGGGCCATTTGCGAAGCGATCAGCGCCGGAAATGCTGAATTGGCTCGTGAAGCGATGCAGGCGCATCTCAATCGCAGCCATCAGCGCTATCGCGGCTTCAACGGCGCTTTCGGGTCACCGTTGAGCAATATCGTGGATAGCTGAATGCTGTTAAGCAGGCTTTGCCAGAGGCCATGTATCGGCCATCTGGCAATAGCCGCCGTTTTTCAGCATTCAGGCAGGGACGGTGGAATTACCGGCTGTTCAAAGGTGCGCTGCAGCTGACCCCAGCCGGGACTGTGCATATGGGCCTCCAGTCCGGCTCTGGCTACCAATGCGCGCGCTTCGGTTTCGCCGAAAGCAAGCGCCTCGTGTATATCGGTGGTCAAAACCACGCCGTCCTGCATGATAATCTTGCCATCAACGATGACAGTATCCACATCGCTGCCAAGTACCTGATGAACCAGCCGATGGACGGGCATCCAATTGGGCGTCAGATGCGGCTTGCGCATGTCGATAATCGCGATATCGGCTTTCTTACCCGTTTCAAGCGAACCGATCTCGTGGTCCATACCGATGGCGCGAGCCGCATCGATGGTGATCATCTCGAAGACTTTGCCGGGTGGCAGAAGATACCGGTCATGGTTGTGCAATATATGCTGTGTCGATTGTGCTATACGGGCGACTTGCAGCATATCGAAATGGCGGCTCGGTGCAGCGCCATCCGATGTGATCGCAATGGATACGCCGCGTGCGAGCATTTGCATGATCGGGGTGGAGCGTCCGGGCGGTGCATGGGTGACGTGTGTACCAGTTTCGGCGAGGATCTCTATCTCCTCATGGGATATGCCCCAGCAGTGCTGTAGATGCACATCGGGACCGAGCAGTGCGTTTTCCTTATCCTGATACGCCATCCGAATTTGTCCGGCAAAGGCATCGGAATGGATGCGTACGCCCCATTTGCGTGCGGTTTCGCGAATGCGGCGTGCCTGCATCCGGTCGTTCTCGGTCAGGTTGACGGCAAAATCCGGCGTCGATGCGTTTGATGGCTCGACTGAAGGGACGATCGTGAAAGGCGTAAGAAAGACCTTGATCCGACCGTCAGCTGTTCCGTTGAGACTCTCAATAGTGGCTTCCGCGCCCTCAATCATTTCTTCAAATGAAACAGCGTGACGGACAGGCTTGCCGCTTTCCCATCGTGTCACTGACTGCGGCCATGGTAAGCCTGCGGGGCCGACGCAGATGATCTCGCGCAGTCCGAGTTCAGCATAGGCGCGGGCATGATTGGCTGCAAAGACCGGATCGTCACTACGCGGCATGGACGTGATGATGCTGGCAGAAGTTGTCACGCCTGCGCGCAGCCTTTCCAGGCCGGACACGAGACCGTCGGCATACCAGTAGTCCCGCGTCACATAATGATAATAGGTCGGCGTGACGATCCGCATCCAGAGCGAATTCGTGTCGGCGGCAATGCTGCGTATCAGCGCGTGACCAGCGTGACCGTGTGCATCGATGAGACCCGGGATCAGCATCTTGCCGCGACAGTCGATTGTCTTCTTGTCGATATGGCGAGGGGACAATTCCAGTGAGGCGCCAATATCGACAATTCTGTCATTCTCGATTGCCACAGCGCCATCTTCGATGATCCGCCGTGTTTTATCGACTGTCACGACAGTCCCGTGAAGTAGCAGCAATCCAGCCATGTCATCCCCTTTTTATATGAGCAACGACGTCTTTGAACGTCGGAAAGGCTCATCTTGTTGTGTCGATGTTTTTAAACATAATTGGCGACAATATCGTTGACAATAAAAGAATGGATTAAGATACTGCCGCGAAATTCAGACCAACAATCTTATCGTTATGGATGAGGGGAAAAGCATGTCGCGTTTAAATAGGTTTTTCATATCGGCCCTGACAGCAGCTGCCATTGCGGCGCCGGCGCTGGCCAGTTCTGCCGACGCGGCTACGCTGCGCTGGGGCAGTCGCGCGGATATCTACTCGCTCGATCCTGATTCTGTTCCATCCACATCCAATCTGGCTTTTCTGAACCACATTTACGAAGGTCTGATCCGTTACGGTCCTAATTTCGAGATCGAGCCCGCACTGGCTACCGAATGGAAGCTGGTCGATAACAAGTTCTGGCGCTTTACCCTTCGCAAGGGCGTGAAGTTCCACAATGGCGCAGATTTCACGGCTGACGATGTCGTGGCTTCCATGAACCGCGTTTCGGACCCAACGTCGCCCTTGCGCGGCAATATTCCTCTCTATGTCGGCGTCAAGAAGGTGGACGATTCCACGGTCGATATCGAGGTATCGGCCCCCTCGGCGCTGTTCCTCAATGACATGACCAATATTTTCATGTTCAACGCCAAGTGGCTGAAGGATAACAACGCTGAAAAGCCGACCGATATCGCGTCTAAGACCGAGAACTATGCGACGCATAACACCAATGGCACGGGCCCGTTCAAGCTCGACAGCCGTGTACCCGATTCAAAGACGGTTCTGATCGTCAATGATCAGTGGTGGGATCAGAAGAAACACAATCTGGATCGCATCGAATACATTCCGATTTCCTCGGCCGCGACACGCGTTGCGGCGCTTCTCTCCAATGAAATCGATCTGGTCGATTCAGCACCCATTCAGGATATTCCGCGTCTGGAATCCACACCGGGCATCAAGGTCGACAAGCGCACCGAGCTGCGTACGGTATTCATCGGCTTTAACGGCAAGGAGAAGCTTGAGGATGGGCGTCCGAACCCGTTCCTGGATGTCCGGGTGCGTCAGGCCGTTGAAGCAAGTATCGATCGTGATCTCATCAACAAGAAGATCATGCGTGGTTTGGCGCGACCTTCCGGTTCGCTGATTGCGCCGGAAATTGCAGGCTATTCGAAAGCACTCGACACTTATCAGCCAGCCGATCCCAAGCTCGCCCAGAAGCTGCTTGAAGAAGCTGGCCAGAAAGGCCTGACTTTCAACTATCTGTGCATGAATGATGAGAGCATCAACGAGGAAGATATCTGCTCGGGCATCGCCAATATGATGAAACGCGGCGGTTTCGAACCGTCCATCGATATGGGGCCGCGTGCCGTTCAGCAGCCTAAGCGCACAAATGGCAAGGCTGATATGTTCAATCTGAGCTGGGCTAATGAACCCACGCTCGATGCCTACTCGCTGCTTTCGCAGGTGCTTTCTACGCGCAGCGGTTCTACCGGCGTGTCGAATTATGGTGGCTGGTCTTATCCTGAACTCGATGAGTTGATGAAAAAGGCGGCACAGGAACCCGATACGGCGAAGCGTTTGGCGCTGGAAGAACAGGCGCTGAAAGTTGCCAAGGATAAGGCAATTCTGATCCCGCTTCACCAGCAGCCCATTGCGTGGGGTATGCTGGATAAGGTCAAAACCGTGGACTTCAGGGCTGATAACAAGCCGCGCCATTGGCATACACAAATGGCCGAGTAAGGCCAGCAACGCGAAAACCGAAAAGCGCTTCACCCTGGTGAGGCGTTTTTTTTATGTGGTGCGCAATCTGGAGATGCGACAACGCTCATTCAAAAAGCCGCACTTTGATTGTTGCTCAGAAATGGGGCAATGACTGATCAATTGTAGAGCATCGTTGTCGACAAATAGGTTATAGAAACTCAAAAAATTGTCTACAATTACGTTGACAACTTTATATCGACTGGCAATACTGCCCTTCGTGATCTGGGAGGCAGGTCACCTCAAAAGGGAGAAATCAGTATTATCCGCCTGAATGGCGTGAGCAGACACTGAAACGCAGCACCGAAACGGATGCGGCGATGCATGAAAACAGACCTCCAAAAAAGGAGGCGCAAATTTCCAGAAGCGGAGCAAAATCTATGTTAAGAAAACTTGGCCTCGCGGCCACAATGCTGGCTGGACTGACTTTGGCTGGCCACGCCGAAACGCTCAAATGGGGCGCTGCGCGCGATATCTATTCGCTTGATCCCTATTCTTATGGCGACAGCTATACACTGTCCTTCCTCAATCACATCTATGAAGGCCTCGTGCGCTACGACGCCGAGCTGAAGATCGAGCCTGCGCTTGCTGAATCCTGGGAAAATGTTTCCGAGACGGTTTGGCGTTTTCATCTGCGCAAGGGCGTGAAGTTTCATGATGGTGCGGATTTCAATGCAGATGATGTGCTCGCTTCGCTGAAGCGCGTCAGCGATCCGGTTTCACCACTGCGTGGTAATTTGCCTGCCTATAAGTCCTCCAAGAAAGTGGACGACTACACAATCGATATCGAGTTGAGCGGCCCTTATCCGCTGCTTCTCAACGACCTCACCAATATTCATATCTTCGATGCTGGCTGGCTGAAGACCAATAATTCAGAGAAGCCGACCGACGTTGGCGCCAAGATTGAAGGCTACGCCACCTACCACACCAATGGCACGGGTCCGTTCAAGCTGGAAAGCCGTGTACCGGATTCCAAAACCATTCTGGTCAAGAACCCGGATTGGTGGGACAAGACGTCGAAATCCAACATTGACCGCATTGAGTTCAATCCGATCACGTCATCGGCGACACGTGTGGCTGCGCTTCTCTCCGGTGAAGTCAATTTCACGGAAAGTGCGCCATCACAGGATTTGCCGCGCCTTCAGGCTCAGCCTGACTTGAAAGTCATGGAACGTACCGATCTGCGCACCGTTATGATGGGCTTCAATCGCAAGCCGAAACTCGAAAACGGATCGGAAAACAAATTCAACGACTTGCGCGTGCGTCAGGCTTTTGCACATTCGCTTGATCGCGACCTGATACAGAAACGTATCATGCGCGGCAAGTCGCGCACGGCAGGCGCGGTGGTTGCACCGGAAATTCCTGGCTACACACCGGAACTGGACACCACGCTTGCCTATGATCCGGCCTTGTCGAAGAAGCTTCTGGCCGAGGCTGGCGCTACGGATTTTCCGTTCACACTGGTCTGCACAACCGATGCCTATGTGAACGAGGAAGAACTGTGCCAGGGGCTTGTGAATATGTTGAGCCGAGGCGGTTTCAAACCGCAGCTTGATATTGCACCAACCGCTGCACAGGCACCCAAACGCACGGGTGGCAAGGCCGACGTTTATATCATTGGCTGGGCAACTGAGCCGATGCTCGACAGCTATTCCATCTTGTTGCAGATGATTGAAACTAAGACCGACAATGCCGGTGTCTTTAACTGGGGTGGCTGGAGCTATCCGGAAATCGACAAACTGGTTATTGAGGCCTCCACGGAGATGGATCGCAGCAAGCGGCTGGCGTTGCAGACAAAGGCTCTGCAAATGGTCAAGGACGAGATTGTCATGCTGCCGCTGCATCAACAGCCAATGGCGTGGGTCATGTCGAATAAGATTGATCATATCGTACAGTTGCCAGACAACAAGCCGCGTCACTGGCTGACCCATTTTGCCGAATAGTCTCATCATGATGCTCCGGGGCACGCCGTTCCGGAGCATCCTGTTCCCAAGGAATTCACATGCTGGTTTTTATCATCAAGCGTCTGGCCAATGCCATCATGGTCATGCTGGCAGTTGCCTTGCTGGCCTTTTTGATCTTTCGTCTGGCGGGCGACCCCGTCGAGATGATGGCCAACGAACAGATGACGCAGGCTGACCGCGATAATCTGCGTGAGCGTCTGGGGCTTAACGATGGCCTGATGACACAATATACCCGGTTCGTGGTGAACGCTGCTCAAGGCAATTTCGGCATCTCCTATCGCAATGGTCAGGATGTTCTGGGTCTTATCGCTGAGCGGTTTCCGGCAACACTGGAACTGGTTCTGGTCGCCACGTTGATCTCGTTGCTGCTCGGTCTTCCTCTTGGTGTACTGACGGCAATCAAGCGAGGCAAATGGTATACGGAGGGACTGCAATTTCTTTCCATTGTCGGTGTCTCTCTGCCAAGCTTTGTCGTCGGCATCCTGCTCATTCTGGTTTTTTCAGTCACGCTTGGCTGGTTCCCGGCGTTTGGCCGGGGTGATGTCGTACAGCTTGGCTGGTGGTCCACGGGATTGTTGACGCATTCCGGCCGTATAGCGATTTTGCTGCCGGCTATTGCACTCTCGCTTTACCAAGTTACGCTTGTCATGCGTCTGGTTCGCGCTGAAATGCTCGAAGTGCTACGTTCGGACTATGTGAAATTCGCCCGTGCCCGCGGTATTCCGCGCTGGCGCATCTATTTCCGTCATGCGCTTCGCAACTGCTTGATGCCAGTTGTGACCATGACAGCAATGAATGTCGGCTCGCTGATCGCCTTTGCGCTGATTACCGAAACCGTGTTTCAATGGCCGGGTATGGGCATGTTGTTCATTCAGGCCGTTACCTTCCTCGATATCCCGGTCATGGCAGCCTATCTCTGCATCATTTCCTTCATCTTCGTTGTGCTCAACACTTTCGTGGACATTGCCTATGCGGTGATCGATCCACGCCTGCGCACGGCGCGTTGAGTTGCCCATGGAACCGATTGTGGAGTCAAAGCCGATGAGCACCCCAACCACGCAAAGCACCACCATCTCGCGCCCGTCGCTTTTGCAGCGGCTCCGTAAAAGCGACTTGTGGTGGTCGTTCACACACAGCAAAACAGCGATGATCAGCGCAGCGCTGCTCGCAATCCTGATCCTGACGGCGTTGTTTGCACCCCTCATTGCACCGCAAAACCCCTATGATGGCGCTGCACTTGATATGTGGAAAGCAGAGCTGCCGCCTATCTGGGAAGAGGGCGGCGAATGGCCCTTCCTGCTGGGCACTGATACTCAGGGTCGCGATATGCTTTCAGCCATTCTTTACGGCACGCGTATTTCCATCGTCATTGGCATCGCTTCTGTTGTGCTTTCATTGGTCATCGGCATGAGTGCCGGTTTGGTCTCAGGCTATTTCGGTGGCTTCATCGACAATCTCCTGATGCGCATCGGCGATATCACACTGTCGATCCCAACCATTCTGGTCGCCATTCTGGTTTCAACCGTTGTGCGGCAGATGTTGCCGGTGAGCCTTCGTGAAGTAGGGGCATCCGCGGTTCTCATTCTGGCCATCGCTCTCTCTGCATGGGTGCAATATGCCCGAACCGTACGCGCTCAGGCCATCGTTGAAACTGGCAAGGATTATGTGTCCGCCGCCCGCCTGATCGGGGTGCCCGCGCGCCGCATCATGGCGAGACATATCCTGCCAAACACGCTGACTCCCATCATGGTGGCGGCAACGCTTAACTTCGGCATGGCCATCCTTACAGAAGCCACGCTCTCCTTCCTCGGCATCGGCATGCCGCCGAGCCAGCCTTCTCTCGGGACGCTGATCCGTATTGGTAACCAGTTCCTGTTCTCCGGTTCCTGGTGGATCGTGCTCTTTCCCGTCATTCAGCTCTGCTTGCTGGTCGTGGCCGTCAATATGCTTGGCGACTGGCTGCGCGATGCTCTCAATCCGAAACTGAGGTAATATCGATGGACAATCTTTTGCTCCGCAATGTGCGCCCTATGGCTGGCGATACGTGCGATGTTTTGATCAAGGATGGGAAGATTGCGGGTTTCGGACAGTTCGAGGCAGAGCCGGGCATGGCCATCGAAGATGGTGGCAATGCAATCATGGCGCCAGGCCTGATCGATGCGCATACGCATCTCGACAAGACGACCTGGGGCATGCCATGGCATGTCAATAATCGCGCCGCGGTCCTGCGCGAGCGTATCGACTATGAACGCGAGCACCGGCTGGGAATCGGCCTTGATCCACATCGCCAGTCGATGCGTCACGCCATCGGTCTAGCCGCTCACGGCGCAACGCATATCCGCAGCCATGTCGATATCGATCCTACCCATGGGTTGTCATTGGTCGAAGGCGTCTGGGAAACACGCGAGAAGCTTAAAGGCATCATCGATATCGAGATCGTCGCATTCCCCCAGTCAGGCCTGATGGTCATGCCGGGTACGGAAGAATTGCTAGATGAGGCCCTGCGTCAGGGTTGTGAAGTTCTGGGTGGCATTGATCCATGCGGTATCGATCGTGACCCGAAGGGGCAGCTCGACATTCTGTTCGCCCTTGCTCTCAAGCACGGCGTGCCGATTGATATTCATCTGCATGAGACGGGTGATCTCGGCGCATTCACGATGGAGCTTATCTTCGAGCGCATCCGTGCCAATGGTATGGAAGGGAAAGTGGCGATCAGCCATGCTTTCGCGCTCGGCATGAATGATTACTTGCGCGTTGGCCAGTTGATAGAACAGATCGCGGCACTGGATGTTGCAATTCTGACGACCGGCGCGCCATCGGCCACGGTGCCGTCAATCAAGCGCCTCAAGGAGGCAGGCGTTCGTATTGGTGGCGGTTGTGATGGCATTCGCGACACCTGGGGACCGTGGGGACAACCGGATATGCTGGATCGTGCCAAGATCATCGGCATGAAAAACGGCGTCCGCTCGGACCATGATCTGGAACATCTTCTGTATATCGTGTCGCAGGGCGGCGCAGACGTGATGCGTCTTGAAAACTATGGTCTGGATGTGGGCCGCAATGCCGACTTTACCCTTCTGACGGGTGAAACACTGGCCCATGCCGTGGTGGATATCGCGCCACGCCCTCTGGTGGTCAAGAACGGTCGCGTCACTGCACGTAACGGTGTTGCTGTGGTGGAGATGCCGTGATGAACAATGCTATCGATACACTAACACTTGGTCAGCGACCCGACGGACGGACTCTGATTACCGCCAGCTGGGTGGTTGGACACAAGGATGGCGGCCATACGCTTTTGCGCAATGGCGAAGTCGTTTTTGAAAACGGCGAGATTGTTTTTGTTGGACATGGTTTCACCGGTGAACTGGCGCGCCGCATCGATTTCGGCAATGCGCTGATCTCCCCGGGCCTTATCGACCTTGATGCCTTGTCGGACCTCGACACCACCATTCTTGGCATAGATAACCATCCCGGTTGGGCCAAGGGCCGCGTCTGGCCACGGTCTTATGTTGAGGCTGGTCCTTATGAGATGTACGGTCAGGACGAACTGGCTTTTCAAAAGCGCTTTGCGTTCGGTCAGCTTCTGTTAAACGGGATCACCACAGCTGCACCCATCGCTTCCCTGTTCTATCGCGAATGGGGCGAAACAGTTGCCGAGTTCGATGCTGCTGCCGAGGCGGCTGGTGAATTGGGGCTGCGCGTTTACCTGAGCCCAGCCTACCGATCCGGCGGCATGGTTCTGGAAGAACCGGGAAAGATTGTTCCTGTGTTCGACGAAGAACGTGGCTTTCAGGGGCTGAAAGACGCCATTGCCTATATCGAGCGTCAGAACGGCCGTCACGGCGATCTGGTGCGTGGTATGCTGGCCCCGGATCGGGTCGAGACCTCGACGCTTGGATTGTTGCAACGCACTGATGCGGCTGCGCGCGATCTTGGTTGCAAGTTTCGTCTTCATATGGCTCAAGGCACGATGGAAGTTGATACTGTGCGGATGCTGCACGGCTCGACGGCTCCGGTTTGGCTTGCGAAACATGGTCTGCTCAGCGACCGGATGATTGCGCCTCATGCGACGAATGCCACGGATGAAGATCTGGGCCTCTATGCGGCCAATGGCGTTTCCATTGTGCATTGTCCGCTCGTATCGGCACGCAGCGGCTCGATCCTTAAATCCTTCTCTGCTTGCCGCAAGCGAGGCATCAATATTGCCATGGGCACCGATACCACGCCGCCCGACATGCTGATGAATTTGCTGACGGGCCTTATTGCCGGTCGTATCGCCGATGGGGCGCCGGACCGTTTGCGGTCGGCTGATCTTTTTGATGCCGCGACGATTGGTGGCGCAAAGGCGCTTGGGCGTGCTGATATCGGTCATCTGTCGCCAGGCGCAAGGGCAGATATCGCGGTCTTCGATCTTGACGACACAATCATGGCCGCGACGGTTGACCCGATCACGACGATAGTCATCGGCGGTTCGGGCAAGATCACGCGTGCGGTCTTTGTCGATGGCCGAGCTTCCATGATCAATCGAAAGCTTGCAGGGCTCGACATGGAACAAGCCCGTCGTCAGGCGCAGGCCCAGTTCGATGGACTTATAGCGAAATATCCCGAGCGCAGCTGGAACCATCCTCCTGTCGCGGAAATCTTCCCTTCCAGCTATCCGATAGAAGGTGATTTCAATGCATGACATGCAAGAACCAGTCATTGAAGTGCGCAATCTGCGCGTGGATTTTCCGGGGCGTCATGGCACGGTTACGGCTTTGTCGGATGTGAGCCTGTCGATCCGCCCCGGTGAAATCCTTGGCGTTGTGGGTGAATCCGGTGCTGGCAAGTCCATGACGGGCTTAGCCATTCAGGGCTTGCTGGAAGCGCCTGGGCATATCGCCGACGGTGAAGTATGGCTTGGCAAGCGCCGGATAGACACACTGGACGACCGCGCTATGGAGAAAATTCGCGGGCGTGAAATCGGAGCGATTTTCCAGGATCCTCTCACCTCGCTCAACCCGCTGTTCACGGTGGGAGCGCAGCTTGTTGAAACGATCCGGCGGCATCTTGGTCTTGGTAAAGCTCAGGCGCGTGAACGAGCTATCCAGTTGTTGCGCGATGTCGGCATTCCTTCGCCGGAGGATCGCGTCAACCAGTATCCGCATCAGTTTTCGGGTGGTATGCGACAGCGCGTGGTGATTGCACTTGCGCTTGCTGCATCGCCAAAACTGGTGATCGCGGACGAACCGACGACCGCCTTGGACGTATCGATCCAAGCCCAGATCATTTCGCTCCTGCGCAAACTGTGCAAGGAAAAGCAGACGGCCGTTATGCTCGTTACGCACGATATGGGCGTGATTGCTGAAGCCGCTGATCGCATCGCCGTGATGTATGCAGGGCGACTGATCGAGATCGGGCCTGTCGAGCAAGTGCTGCATCAGCCGCGTCACCCCTATACACAGGGCTTGATGGCGTCGATTCCATCGCTTGGTGCACGCGTGGAAAAGCTGAACCAGATTGATGGCTCAATGCCGCGTCTTGACGCTATTCCCAAGGGTTGTGCTTTTAATCCGCGTTGCAAGGTGGCGGTGCCCCGCTGTCTTGAAGAGCGCCCTGAACTCAACCTTGTCAGTCAAAATCCCAATCTTGGCGCAAGCGCTTGCTGGCTGAATGCAGGAGGCCCTGTATGACAACCCCATCGAAAGAAACTGTGGCTTTGACCGTTGAGCATCTGGTCAAGACATTTGACGTCTCCGCTCCATGGCTCAACAGAGTGATTGAGCGCAAACCTCGCCAGTTCCTCCAGGCCGTAAACGACATCAGCTTTACGGTGCCAGCAGGTGGTTGCTTGAGTATCGTTGGCGAAAGCGGCTGCGGAAAGTCCACCGTGGCGCGATTGGTCACTGGATTGCACGGTGCAACGAGCGGCCAAATGCGGTTTGCGCCCGGCAAAAGTGGCGCGCCTTTGTCGGCACAGATGATATTTCAGGACCCTTATGCGTCGCTCAATCCGCGTTGGCGCGTCAAGAACATCATCGCTGAACCATTGCGGGAATTGAAACTGCGCAAAGCAGCGGCGGAAGTTACCGAGCGCGTGGAGGAACTCCTGCGCACTGTTGGACTTTCACCCTCCGATGGCGAAAAGTTTCCGCACGAATTTTCCGGCGGGCAACGCCAGCGCATTTCAATTGCGCGTGCCTTGGCGAGCGAGCCTGAATTTCTCGTTTGCGACGAGCCGACTTCGGCGCTGGATGTTTCGGTGCAGGCGCAGGTGCTCAATCTTATGCGCCGGTTGCAGGATGAACTGGGTCTGACCTACCTCTTCATCAGCCATGATATGAGCGTCGTTCGCCACATGTCTGATCGTATCGCGGTCATGTATCTGGGACGGATTGTTGAGGAGGGCGACACCGAGGAACTCTTCGCGCAGCCCCGGCATCCCTATACGCAGCTCTTGTTGCAGACGATCCCCAACATTGCTGCACCCAACCGCAACCGCACACCGGCAAGTGGTGAAGTTCCAAGTCCGCTCAAGCCGCCATCAGGCTGTACGTTCCATCCGCGTTGTCCGTTTGCGGTGGCGCGCTGTGCGCAAGAAGCGCCGAAGATGCAGACTTTGTCGAATGGCACACGCGTGGCCTGTCATCTCGTGGAAGAGGCAGCAGCTGCTGCCTGATGCCCGATCCGCTATCGCCGCTTTGGTCATCGGTTTGACGTTTGAAAAAGGCGACGAGATCTGCGGAAAAGTGCTTCGGGTCGGGTTAAAGCGGGTTGTTAAATTGTCAACAATATGAAATATTATTGTAGATAATAAATCAGGTTTCGGGGACGTGATGGAATTCGATTTTGAAGCGCTGGACCCTCAAAGCCGTTACAGGCTTCTGACGAATTTCATCGGCCCGCGACCGATAGCTCTTGTGACAACTCGTTCACCGGCAGGCCACAGCAATGCCGCGCCGATGAGTTTCTTCAACGTGTTTTCGCACGACCCGGCCATAGTTGTTCTTGGCATTCAACCGCGTCTTTCGGGTGAGGAAAAGGACACGCTGGCGAATATCCGTCGCACCGGCGAGTTCGCAATCAGCATGGTCGACATGGCATTGTCGGAACAGATGCTGATTTGCGGATTGGGCTTTGACAGTGAGGTCGATGAGCTTGAAATGGCCGGGCTGGCAGCGACACCCTGCCAAAAAATCGATGTCTCTTTCGCTGAACAGGCACCTTGCACCTTCGAGTGTCGTGTCGAACGTGTGATCGATTATCCGCGTCGCGCGCTTATCCTAGGCGAGGTCGTGCATATGCATGTCCGTCGAAATTGCCTGGATGCCGACGGCCACTACGTCGATCCGGAATTCTATCAACCGATTGCCCGGCTTCATGCCGACAATTACATCACTTCAGATCGCCAGTTCGTTTTGAAGGCACCGCCCATCGCCGATTTCGTGAAGCCAGAAAACTAGGCCAGAACGACGGTTCTTCGAGAATTTTTATCATGCACATTCATCTGATCAATCCGAACTCAACAGCGTCTATGACAGCGCAAGCTCTTGATAGTGCTCTGCTCGTCAAACACAGCAGCACCAAGGTCTCTGCCTCAAATCCTGCCGACACGCCTGTCAGCATTGAAGGCGGAGCCGACGAAGCACTGGCGGTGCCGGGCATGCTTACGGAAATCCGAAAGGGTGAAGCGCAAGGCGTGGACGCCTATGTGATTGCCTGCTTTGACGATCCTGGCCTTCACGCAGCACGCGAGATCGCAAAGGGTCCGGTGCTGGGTATTTGTCAGGCCGCAGTACAGGTGGCCATGACGATCAGCCGTCGCTTTTCAATCATCACGACCTTGCCGCGGTCGGTTCCGATCATCGAAGATCTGGTCAGTGACTACGGCGCGGATCGTCATTGCAGAAAAGTGCGTGCGATCAATTTGCCGGTGCTGGGTCTGGAGGAAGATCCTGCGGAAGCAGAACGGCTTTTGATCAACGAGATCGAACTCGCCAAGCGCGAAGATCGGGCAGAGGCGATTATTCTTGGTTGCGCGGGCATGACGTCCTTATGCGACAGGCTGCGCGATGCAACCGGCGTTCCGGTGATCGATGGCGTCGCGGCGGCGGTGAAGCTTGCCGAAGCTCTGGTCGGAGCAGGCTACGTTACTTCGAAGGTGAACACCTATGACTATCCGCGCGTGAAGACGGGCAATACGGACGCCATCTGCGGAATATGTGCCTGAAATAGAAGCATCACGATGTATTGTTGACAATTTTGTAGGCGCTTTGCGGTTGCAATAGTTGACTTTTTCGGTCGCATCACGCTTCCTGAATCGGAACGGGAGCAAGACCATGACTGATCAGACAGGTGTCTCGACGCAGCAGATTGTTGAGAAAGTATGGCTATCCATTGCCGAGCGCCGTCTGCGTCCGGGAGTGCAACTTAAAGAAGAGCAGATGGCGGCGATTTTTCACGTCAGCCGTGCGCGTATCCGTCAGGCGCTTGCCGCGCTTGAACGGGAAGGGCTTGTCACTATCATTCCCAATCGCGGCGCTTTTGTTTGCAAACCGACCGTGGAAGAAGCGCGGGACGTTTTCTTTGTGCGCCGTACTGTTGAGCGATGCGTGGTCGAGCGCCTCGGACGCTCGGCGTCAAAGGACAAGATCAAGATCCTGCGCGAACATGTTGCGAAAGAACGTGTCGCCAACAAAAACAATGTCACGACCGATATCATCAAACTGTCGGGTGGTTTTCATCTGCTGCTGGCGGAACTGACAGAGTCAGATTTTCTGTTTACGACGATGCGCGATCTCATTTCGCGCACGTCTCTCATTACGGCTGTCTATCGCAATACCAACCGCTTCAACTGCGGGCCTGATGAACACGCGGAGATTGTGGAAGCGATTCTGCATGGCGACGTCACAAAGGCCGCCGATCTGATGGCACACCACCTTGAACATGTGGAATCCGAGCTGGACCTGCGGGAAATCAATGATCTCTCTCATGATTTGAGTGCGGCGCTCGCCTGAACGGGTATGACCGGAAAAGGGCGATGGTTCTTTTCCGCCGATAGCCCTTCTGGTCGATCTTAGATGCGGTTTTATTAAATTATTTCAATGCATTTTTATCAGATCAAGCCGGCCGGTCATTGCCCGACCGGTTCGTTTTGCGTCGTCTGCGTTTAGCGCGCACACGATAATCTTCGATCGAAAACCGGAATAATTTTTGGGTGAGTTGGACAGTTTCATCCTCATCGCAAAGAAATCCAGCTCCGATCTTGACATATGTCATAAGTTAGAATTAGCTTGATTGAAATTGAGCAGATGTCGCTTCGAGGAGACCCTTGCGAGGGTGGAGCGCATCGAGCTTGGGAGGAAATACTTGTGACTGGATTGTACGCTGCAATCTTCGATTGCGTGATTGCACACGGCTGTGTTCCAGCTGGAACATCCGCTTGCCAACGGCAGGGCTCGGATCAGAAACTGGCTTGTACTTTGCTGGGTTCTTCGCCTGAACTGGTGAAGTCTCTATGAGTTACGAATTCAGTTTCAGCTTCCTCAGCCAGTACTGGCCGCTACTGCTCAAGGGTACATTGGCGACGATCCAGATGTCCCTGATCGTCACGGTGCTTGGCTTCGTGCTGGGTACGATCTGTGCGGTTGCCAGCATCAGCAAATACAAGTTTCTGCGTATTCTCGTGGCGATCTATGTGGAGGCAATCCGTAATACACCTCTGCTCGTGCAGCTGTTTCTGGTCTATTTTGGACTGTCTTCCATGGGCGTCAAGTTTTCCGCCCAAACATCGGCGTTGATCGGCCTGACCATCAATGTCGGCGCTTATTCCAGCGAGATCATTCGTGCGGGCTTGCAGGCCATTCATCCCGGCCAGCTGGAAGCCGCGGACACGCTGGGTTTGTCCCGTTTGCAAATGCTTGCGGGGATTATGCTGCCGCCTGCGCTTGAAAAGGTCTATCCCGCTCTCGTCAGCCAGTATGTGCTGTTGATGCTGGCAACGAGCGTGGCGTCCCAGATATCGGCTGAAGAGTTGACCGGGGCTGCGTCCAGAATCCAGTCGATGACATTTCGTTCTTTCGAAGTCTATCTCGTCATTCTGGTCATCTATCTCGTCCTTTCCCTATTGATGCGGGGGCTGTTCAAGCTTCTGGGGTTGGCGTTGTTTCCACGCAAACGCCGTCTTGGCACCAATCTTTAGGAGGTCGGGATGTTTACGAATTTCTCCTGGATTCACATTGAAGTTCTGCTGCAGGGATTGGTCTGGACAGTTCTGCTCTCCATCATTGCCTTCATATTCGGTGGGCTGCTTGGCTTTGCCGTGGCGCTGGCTGGAATAGCGAAGAACAAGGCTCTTGTTGCTCTGGTCGATGGTTATATCGTTCTGGTGCAGGGCACGCCGGTTCTGATCCTGATGTTCATCGTTTACTTTGGTTTGCCGGTCTTTGGCATTGAAGTTTCTTCTCTTTTTGCGGCCAGCGTTGCGATGACAATTTTTGCCAGCGCCTTCCTCGGCGCCATCTGGCGGGGCAGTCTGCAATCCGTGCCGCGCACGCAGTGGGAAGCATCCGATTGCCTGGCACTGACTGGATTGCAGGGGCTGTTCCTCGTTATCATGCCTCAAGCTGTTCGCATCGCGACGCCGCCAACGGTCGGCTTCATGGTCCAGATCGTCAAGAACACGTCGCTCGCATCGATCATCGGCATGGCCGAAATGACCTATATCGGCAAGGAGATCAACGCTTCAACGTTCCAGCCTTTCACGACCTATCTCGTGATCGCATTCTTCTACTTTTGCATTTGCTTCCCGCTCTCAGCGGCCAGCCGGAAATTCGAGAGGATGTACAGTGTCAGCCGTCGTTAAGTTTGTTGACGTTCATAAAAGCTATGGCTCGCTGCCGGTGCTCAGAGGTATCAATCTCGAAATTGAGAAGGGGCAGGTTGTTGCTCTGATTGGACGAAGCGGTTCAGGCAAAAGCACCGCGCTTCGCTGTGTCGACCGGCTCGAAACAGTCAATAGCGGGGACATTTGGGTTTGCGATCATCGTGTCAGTGACCCCGATATCAATCTGCGCGCTCTCCGGCAGGATGTTGGCATCGTCTTCCAGAGCTACAACCTGTTTCCGCATCTGACGGTCGAGCAAAACATCACTCTGGCGCTGCGCTGGGTCAAGAAACTGACAAGACCAGCCGCGCGTGAATTAGCCGAGATGGTTCTGCGGCAGGTTGGTCTGGCGGAAAAAATTGATTCCTATCCAGAACAATTGTCCGGCGGACAACAGCAGCGCGTGGCCATTGCCCGATCACTTGCGATGAAGCCGAAGGTCATGCTGTTCGACGAGGTGACCTCGGCGCTTGACCCGGAACTGACCGGCGAAGTGCTGAAGGTCATCGAGGATCTTGCCAGAAATGGCATGACAATGCTGCTCGTCACCCACGAGATGGATTTTGCCAAGCGCGTGGCGGACAAGGTTGTCTTCATGCATCAGGGACTGATTTGCGAGCAAGGTGGACCAGCGATTTTGGCCAGCCCGCAAACGCCTGAATTGCGCAGCTTTGTTGGCGCGCATCACTGAACATCCAATCAAAGCATGTGGTGTTGATGAGGAGCGACACCATCAACAACAGGAGGAGGAAATATGACTATTCTGAACAAGAGAAAATTTCTCGCGATGATGGGCCTTGGCATCGGCATGGCGGCCATGATGGCGCAGCCGTCCTTTGCCGATCAGCTGGATACAATCCGCCAGCGTGGCAAGCTGCAAGTCGCTATTGATCTTGGCAACCCGCCTTATGCGATGCGTGATGCGAAGTTCCAGCCGACCGGCTCGGAAGTCGAAACGGCACAGCTGCTGGCCAAAGACATGGGCGTGGATATCGAGTTTCTGACGGTTCCGACCTCGGGCCGTATTCCGTTCCTTGTTTCGGGTAAGGCGGATTTGGCCGTGTCGACGCTGTCGATAACAAAGGAGCGACTTGAGGTGGTGGATTTCAGCATCCCTTATGCTGAAACCGCAATCGTTGTTGCTGCGCCTAAAGAAGCAAACGTCAAGTCCTATGCGGATCTGGCCAATGCATCGGTCGCGGTCACGCGTGGCACGGTCAACGACACCAATCTGACGGAAAAGACGGCGGATGTTTCCGGTGTCCAGATCGTGCGGTTTGAAGATGATCCGACGTCAAGTGCCGCAGTCACCAGTGGCCAGATTGCGATCTATGCAACATCCCGTCCACTTCTGACCGAATTGATCAAAGCCAATCCCAAGCTTGATCTCGAAGAGAAGTTTGTCGCCAAGGCTTATCCGCTTGGCATTGCGCTTCGCAAGAACGAGCCGAAGCTCAAGGAATGGATTGACGCCTGGATCAAGACAAATCTCGACAATGGCAAGCTGATCGACATTTACGAAAAATACCACGGCGCTCGTCTGGACCCGCAAAAGCTGCTGGCCAGTGATTTGCCTCGGTCGTGACGAAGCTGTCGTGGCGGGGCGGTGAGGGCCTCGACCCGCCACGGCGTTGGTCTGGATACTGATGGAACGGAACCTTGCTCTTGAGAACTTGGACGATCCCGAAACCAGTAGATGAGAGCGCGTCCCGAAAAGTCTGAAACGATTTTCGGAAAAGATGCGCGTTAAAACAAACATTTAGAGCGCTAATCGGATCCTACCATATCGAAACGCGCTCTAGCGTGCAGGAACGAAATGATGACAGACAAGTTCAGTGTAAGAGACAAGATCGCCATTGTGACCGGCGGGCTGGGGCAGCTTGGAACACAGTTCAGCAAGTCGCTTGCGGAATCTGGCGCCAAGGTGGCGATCTTCAGTCGCCGGGCAATCGATGCCGCCGATCTTGAGGCGAAGTTTCCGGGCCTGACGAAGAACATTCGCGTTTATGTGGCGAGCGTTACAGACAAGGCCAGCCTTGAGCAGGCAACCGAGCAGTTGATCGCCGATTGGGGCGTGCCGCATATTCTGGTCAACAATGCAGGCATCGATTCAAAGCCATCGGGGTCGGCGGACCAGAACAGCCCCTTTGAAATCTATCCGCAGAAATACTGGAACGAAATCATCGAGACCAATCTAACGGGTGTGATGCTATGTTGTCAGGTGATCGGCTCGAAGATGGCGGACGCCAGACGCGGGAGCATCATCAATGTTGGTTCGATCTACGGCATCGTGTCGCCAAATCAGGCGCTCTATGCCTATCGCGAAGCGCGAGACGGCGAGCCCTTCATCAAGGCTGTCTCGTATGCAGCTTCCAAATCCGGCCTTGTCAATCTGACCCGCTATCTCGGCACCTATTGGGGAACCAAGAATGTCCGGGTGAACCTGATTTCATTCGGTGGCGTGAAAACCGCAAACTTCGACAAGGAATTTGTGGATGCGTTTCTTGAACGCGTGCCGATGAACCGACAAGCTGAGATCGATGAATATAATGGCGTGATACAGTTTCTGGCATCTGATGCCTCGTCATACATGACAGGCTCGAATGTCGTCGTCGATGGAGGCTTTACGGCATGGTGACAGAACAGGCAGACAATCGATATCTGACGAGGCGCGCGTTACCTGATCGTGACAAGCTGCACGTCTCGGTCGTTGAGGCGCTGGAAGCGCAGATTCTTTCCGGCAAACTCAAGATTGGCGATCGTCTGCCTGCCGAAGCCGCAATGGCGCGTGAATTCAATGTAAGCACGCGATCTGTTCGTGAAGCGCTTCAAATTCTCGAAACAAAGGGTCTCGTTCGCCGCAAGCACGGTGAAAGAGCGCTTGTTGTGCGTGACGACGTCGGAGAATTTCTCGGTTCGCTTGCAACGACTGTCAAACAGCTCTTTGCCAATAATTCCGACTATCTCGTCCAGCTGATGGATGTGCGCCGGATCATCGAGACGGAAGTCGTAACGCGGCTGAGTTCGGAAGACTTGGTGATGACGCCGGAAGTTGATGAGGCACTTGCCAGCATGAGAGCTGCGGCTGACGCCAAAGACATGGCTCGATTTACCGACAGCGACGCCGCTTTCCATCTCGGACTCGTGCATTCCGTGGGCAACGAGATACTCAATGTCGTCTATGACAATCTTTTCTCGATCATCATTGATGTCATCCGGGTCACGAGCCGCGTGCCGAACAAGTCGCTGGAGGACGGGTTTGCCGAGCATGAGGAAATCTACAACCTCATCAAGGCCAGAGAACCCGAGACCGCCCGACAATCCATTCGCAGACAGATCGATGAAAGTTCGCGCTATCTCAAGGTCGCGCTGGACAATTCAAATCTTAAGAACAAGGTCAAAACCAAATGAGCAACTTCGATTATTCCGATACTGACTGGGCGTCGATCGAGCGTCTTTCGAAATGGTATTCCGGCGATGTCCATGACAGCCTGGAACAACTCGGTGGCTGGGGTTATCTGGACGGCATATCGTTACAGGGTGAATTGAAGCCGGGCGAAGTGGTCTGCGGCCCGGCAGTCACGGTGCAGTTTGCTCCAAGCGAACGTCGCAATCAGCCGCAGGATGTTTATCACAACGCCATCGACAACGCACCCAAGGGCGGCATTGTTGTCGTTGATGCATCTTGCGCGCAAGGCTCATGTTCGGGAGAGTTGATGAGCTCAGGCGCTAAAACGCGGGGCGCGGCTGCCACGATCGTCAACGGCACTGTCCGTGATATCGCGCAGGTTCGCCATCTCGGCTATCCGCTTTTCGGTCGTGCACGGTCTCCGGTGTCGGTGTCCGGCAAGATGGAACCGAAGCTCTCGCAAGTTCCAATCGAAATCGCCGGTGTGAAGATTATGCCGGGCGACGTTGTTTTCGCGGATATTGATGGCGTTGTCGTCATTCCCAAGGCCATGGTTGCAGCAGTCGCGGATCAGGCCGACAAGCTGGGCGCAAATGAAGCTTCGGCCCGTGACCGCATTCTGGGTGGCGAAAAGCTGCAGTCGGTCTGGCCGGTCGAGTCGAAATACGGCGCCTGATCAAGCGGCTTCTTGACATAAAAAAGGCCGCCCATGAGGCGGCCTTTTCATAATATTGCTGGCGAACCGATTACGGCGTCACGTCGAAACCGAACCACTTTTCGGAGAGGCGCTTGATGGTGCCATCAGCCTTGGCGGCTTCGATGGCTTCATTGAACATCTTCTGAAGTTCAGGCTCGTTCTTGCGAAGACCAACGGCAACGCCGCGACCCAGAATGCCGCCCTTAAAGAAAGGGCCAGTCATGACTATATCTTCGTTGCCTGGCTTCTTGGCGGCATCGCTGAGATAAGCCAGCGAAGCGACGACGAGATCGACGCGGCCCGACTTGAGGTCGAGGTCATGCTGATCGGTGGTCTTGTATTCGCGGATATCGGCAGAATCCTTGAAATACTTGTCGAGCAGCGACAGGCCGAGCGAGGCAGTCTGTACACCGATGGTGCGGCCCTTGATTTCAGCCTTGACGTCGTCGATTGCCTTCTGGGCGGCGGCTTCATCCTTGGCCAGATAGAGCGTTTCGCCCGTATGCGGCAGCTTGGCGAAAGGGCTGTCCTTCAGCGTGGCGAAGGTCTGGGGCGTCAAGCCGTAGGAAACGGAGAAATCGATAGTTTCTTCACGCTTCGGCGTGGCAGTCAGGCCAGCCATGATCGCATCGAACTTGCCTGCATTCAAGGCCGGGATGATGCCGTCGAAAGGCTGTGCAATCATGGTGCACTCAACCTTCATGCGGGCGCAGAGGTCTTTGCTCAGTTCGATTTCATAGCCGTCCAGCGTGCCGTCTGGCTTGGTGAAATTATACGGACGGAAAGCGCCTTCGGTTGCGATGGTGATCTTGGTCCACTTCTTCTCTTCGGCATGGGCCGAAACAGCGGTCACAACGAGGGCCGAAACGAGCAGGGCTTTGAACAATCCCTTGGTCTTCATCTTAATTACCTTACTGCAGTTAAGTGCTGAGCGGTCTTTTGGCATAAATCAGTGACGTTTGAAATAATCAGCCAGCGTTTTCGTGGCTGATAAACTTGCGAAAACGCTCTGATTTGGAGTTTGTGAACACATCTTCGGGTGCGCCGTCTTCTTCGACGAGCCCCTGATGAACGAAGATGACCCGGTTCGACACGTCGCGGGCAAAGCCCATTTCGTGCGTGACGACAAGCATGGTGCGGCCTTCCTCGGCCAATCCGCGCATGACGCGCAGCACTTCGCCGACGAGTTCGGGATCAAGCGCGGAGGTCGGTTCGTCGAACAGCATCACTTTTGGCTTCATCGCCAGCGCGCGCGCAATGGCGGCGCGCTGTTGCTGGCCGCCGGAGAGATGCGAGGGGTAGAAGTCGCGCTTGTCTGCAATGCCAACCTTGGCCAGCAGCGCTTCAGCTTCTGCGATACATTCCGCGCGCGGCCGACCCTGAACATAGATCGGCGCTTCGATGATGTTTTCTAGAATGGTCTTGTGTGACCACAGATTGAAGCTCTGGAAAACCATGCCGAGTTCAGAACGGATCCGCGAGACCTGCTTCTTGTCGGCGGGATAGGCTTCGCCCTTGGAATTCTTGGCCATGCGGATCGTCTCACCGGAAACGGTAACCGTGCCCGATGTTGGAATTTCCAGAAGGTTGATGCAGCGTAGCAAAGTGGACTTTCCCGACCCCGAAGAACCGAGGATAGAAATGACTTCGCCTTCGCGCGCTTCAAGCGAAATGCCTTTCAGCACTTCATTGGCGCCAAAGCTTTTACGCAGGTTTTCAACTTTTAGCGCCACCGGTGCGTTAGGAGAGATGGCTTTACTCACGATGTTTTTCCTTCGGTGGAGATGCTGACGGCTGGCTGGCGCAAATAGGGCGTGAGCCTGTATTCGGCAATCAGGAGCAAGCGTGTCAGAACGAAATTGATAGCCAGATAGATGGCGCCCGCGATCACGAACACCTCAATCACGCGGTAGCTTTCTGCAATGAGCTTGGCCGCAATGCCGGTGACTTCCATGAGCGTGATAATGGAGGCAAGCGAGGTCGCCTTGATCATCGATATCATCTCATTGCCGTAGCCGGGCAGTGCCTGACGGATGGCAAGCGGCATTACTACTCTGCGGAAGCAGGTGAAACGCGACATGCCACAGGCTTTTGCCGCCTCGATCTGGCCGTGCGGCACCGACAACAGGCCGCCGCGAATGATCTCGCTGGCATAGGCCGCGTTATTCAGCGTCAATGCGATGATCGCACACCAATATGGTTCACGAAGAACGGGCCACAGGAATGAATAGCGGATCGTCGAAAACTGGCTGAGGCCATAATAGATGATGAAGATCTGCACCAGAAGCGGTGTGCCGCGGAACACGAAGACATAGAGCCGGGCGATCCAGTCGAGGACACCTATTCCCGACAGACGCATCATCGCAAACAGCAGGGCAAGAATTGCGCCGCAAACGATGGATATAGCAGCAAGCTGCAGCGTCAGCGGCACGCCGCCCATCATTGCCAGAAAGGATTCTGTATAGAATTGAAGGTTCATTTTGCCCTCCTGACGCCGCGCGAGAAGTGACGTTCAGCGGCTTGCAGAATGCCGCCGGAAACGGAGGAAATCAGCAGATAGAGCGCGCCTGCGATCAGGAAAAAGTTGAACGGCAAACCCGTGGAGCCCGCACCAATCTGCGCCTGACGCAGAATATCAACCACGCCAACGACAGAAATCAGTGCAGATTCCTTCAAGGCAACCTGCCAGACATTGCCAAGACCCGGCAGTGCATGGCGCAAAGCCAGCGGTGCGATAATACGACGGAACTTGAGCGCCTGACCCATGCCGCAGGCTGATGCAGCTTCAAGTTCTCCCTTGGAGACGGCTCTGAAGGCACCGCGGAACACTTCCGTATGATGTGCGCCGCAGGAAATACCGATTGCCAGCACACCAGCCAGAAAGGCGGGAAAGCCGATGAAACCCTGAGCACCGAAGAACTTTCCAAGCGCTGTGATGGCGGCGCTGCCGCCAAAATAGAACAGATAGATCACCAGAAGATCGGGGATGCCGCGAATGACGGTGGTATAGCCGTCAGCGATGCCGCGCAGTGTGCGTCCGCCGGAAATCTTTGCCCATGCGGCAAAGACACCAATCGTTGCGCCCAGCAGAAAGCCGACCACGGCCAGCGAGACTGTTACCAGAGACGCCATCACGAGAACATAGCCCCAGCCATCGGGGCCGAAGCTTAAAATATCGAAAAAAGCCTTCATAGTGCTTCAGGCCAATTCTTGAAGGAGCGATTGAACTTCATTTCACTTTCCGGCGGCCATATTGGGCCGTCTTTCACTTCGCTGCGACGGGCAGGGCAGGTTGCACGCTGTCGGGAATTGGATTGACAAAAACGTCGCCATTCAGCTTTTTCACGTGGTCCTGTTTGGCTTCTGCAATCCGTTCGGGATTCAGAAACAGTTCCACTGCCGTGCTTCCCATAACCTTTGCTGCGTGAGCCATTCCTTTATGAGCAGCAGGCAATTTACCCTGCGCCACCATTTGCCACGAATGGAGCGGCGTGCCAATAGCGCAGGTCGCGCCACGCATCTGCACGGTGGGGACAACCCAGCTCACACTGCCGACGTCTGTTGAACCAACAAGGGAATTGTCTCCCTTATACGGCTCATAAACATCTTCACAAAGAGCAAGGCCGTCCTTGGGCTCGACGCCGAAACGGCGAAAGGCGTCAGAAATGTCTTCCTTGGATAGCGTTGCCTGAAAACGCTGTGCCATTTCCTGGTCTTTTGCGTCGAAAATGGGAGCCCCCAGACGTTCCAGCTCGCGCTGCATGAGCTGTTCCAGCGGCTTGTTGCCGATCAGATTGGCGTCGCCGCTGACGATTTCGCTGCGAACTGTTGTTTCCGTCATGAGTGCTGCGCCATCAGCAATTTTTTTGACCCGTTCAAGCAAGGTCTGCATGACGGGCAGGCTCAGAGCACGGATCAGATAGCGGACACTGGCCTTGGCCTGCACAACATTGGGCGCGAAGCCACCCGTATCTGTTACGGCGTAATGAATGCGGGCCGTTGATGGCATATGCTCGCGCATGTAATTAACGCCGACATTCATCAGCTCAACGGCGTCGAGCGCGCTGCGTCCCAAATGAGGAGCGGAGGCGGCGTGCGCCGCGCGACCCGAGAAATGAAAGCTTATTTCGTTACAAGCCAGCGACACAGGGTCGTTGACGCCTGCGAAAGGTGCCGGGTGCCAGCAAAAGGCAATGTCGACATCGTCAAAAAGGCCTTCACGCACCATGAAGCCCTTGGCCGATCCGCCTTCTTCTGCCGGGCAGCCGTAATAGCGCACGCGGCCTTTGATTCCATGCGTTTCCAGATATTGCTTCACTGCGGCGGCTGCCAGAAGGGAACCGGCGCCAAGCAGATTATGGCCGCAGCCATGACCGTGGCCGCCTGCCTCAACAGGCTGTTCTTCCGCAATGCCAGCGATCTGGCTCAAGCCGGGAAGGGCATCGAATTCGCCAAGAATGGCAATGATCGGACCTTCATCGCCGGCTTCCCCCATGACGGCGGTTGGCAGTCCTGCGATGCCGCGTGAGACGCGAAACCCCTCGGTTTCAAGCATCGCAGCATGAGCGGCGCTGGACTCATATTCTTCGTAATTGGTCTCGGGATTATCCCAAACCGTGTCGCTGAGTTCGAAGTAAGCGGCACTTTTGCCGTCTACGATATCCCAGATATCGTGATGGTTCTTTGCCATAGCTCGACCCTCCATCGTCTGGCTCCCTCTGTTTCGGGGTCCGTTATTGTCGGCCCTTATGTTCGGGATTGCGCTTTTCAGCGCAATCCCGTCGAAGGGGGTAATCTGAAGTGGTGCTGATTACCCCCTTCTGCGTTCATGTCAAACATTGAATTGAAAGCCATCAACCGTGAATGCCTGACCTGTGATGAAACACGGTTCGGATGTGGCAAGGAAAGTGACGAGGCGTGCGACATCGTCAGCGCAGCCAAGGCGACCGAGTGCGATGCCCTTGATGACTTCATCGGCGCGTTCGGTAACATTCGTGTCAATCTCCGTGCGGATGACGCCGGGGCAGATCGCATTGACGGCGATATTCGGGCCAAGTTCCTTGGCGAGCGAGCGCGTCATGCCGAGAATGCCAGCTTTTGCGGCGGCGTAGGCAAATCTGCTGACGGCTGCGGTCACGCCACCGGAAAGTGCATTGAGTGACGACATGGAAACAATGCGGCCGCCGCCCTGTTTCAGCATATGTGGCGCCGAATGCTGGATATAATTGAAGCAGCTTTTCAGGTTGATCGCGATCGCGCGGTCGAACTCATCTTCCGAAATGTCGAGAATCCCCACCGGCGCAGAACGGCCTGCATTGTTGAGCAGAAAATCAAGGCGGCCAAATGTTTCAATCGTTTGCGCAACGACTTCACCAGCACGCTTGTGGCTGGAAACATCTGCCACGCAGGAGATTGCCTTGACGCCGAGGCCTTCGATTTCGGCTGTGGTTGCCGCCAACTCCGCTTCCAGCAGATCAACCAGCGCAATGTCATAGCCCGCACGCGCCAGATCGAGAGCGCAGGCCTTTCCGATGCCCCTTGCTCCGCCGGTAACAATGGCAACCTTGTTTTGTGAGTTCATTTCCAGATGCGCTCCTTTTTGTATTGCCACTTGATCGTATGTCTGCCACATTATTCCACAATAGGAATTTGGTTCACATATATGAACATAGAAAACAGTGGTGAAGTTAAGTCGGCCGTTCGGGTTCTTGAGATCCTCGAGTTCCTCGGTCGTGCGCATAAGCCGGTGACGCTCAAAGCGATCGTCGCAGAGCTCGGTTATCCCAAAAGCAGCACGTTCAATCTGCTGGCCACATTGGTGGCGCGGGCCTATGTCGTTCGCGACGATACCGAGTCCTATCGCATCCATGAGGCATTTCGTGACGGGCCGGGCTGGTCGAGCGGAAGCGACGCCTATCTGATCGCAACGGCCCAGCCGATCATGGACGCCATGCGCGACAGCGAAGGCGAGACCGTCTTTCTCGGTACGCGCCGCAAGGATGGGCGGGTTAAGCTCCTCGCCAAGAGCGTCAGTCATCAGGCGGTTCGTTTCGATTCCGATCTGACAGGGTCTGATCCCGCTTATTGCACCGCGATGGGACGGGTTCTTCTGGCGCATTGGCAGCCGGAAAAGACATCTACCTATCTAGCCAAAGAACGGATCGTTCCGCTGACGGACAAGACCGTGATTGATCGGGTACAGATACGCCGCATCATTGAAGCGGCCCGCGAAGCTGGCTTTGCCATCTGCGACGAAGAGGCAGTGGTCGGTGGTTCGGGTGTTGCAGCCCCGGTTTTCGATGCCAGCGGCGATGTGATTGCGACGCTCAATATGGCCACGATCTCATCGCGCTTTACCGCATGTCGCCAGCGCATGATTGACGCTGTCGTCAAGCACGCGGCGGAGTTGAGCGCGCGTCTCGGATATAAACCAACAGCAGCAGACAAGCAGTAACATGGATATAGAATTCAAAGAAAAGCGGGTCCTGGTGACCGGGGCCGCAAGAGGAATTGGACGGGCTATCTGCGAGGCATTTGCTGCGGATGGCGCAATCGTCACTGCTACAGACGTTCTGGATGCCGAACTGGCAACATTGGCCAGTGAAGCGCGGCCCGCGCGTGGCGGCTCGATCAGAACGACGCATCTGGATGTGACTGATGAGGCTGCAATTGCAGCATTGGCGGCGGAAGAAGACGCCAATGGCGGGTTTGATATTTTTGTCCATGTTGCAGGCGGCGTGCTCGGGCAGCAGAAACGTCCTGTGGATGAAGTTCCGGCTG
Source organism: Ochrobactrum sp. RH2CCR150 (assembly GCA_014138095.1). Classification (GTDB taxonomy): domain Bacteria; phylum Pseudomonadota; class Alphaproteobacteria; order Rhizobiales; family Rhizobiaceae; genus Brucella; species Brucella gambitense. The sequence continues at coordinate 96,917 of JACGXE010000007.1, read as the reverse complement.
CGGATTGGGATCGTATCTACGACATCAATGTGCGCGGCGCATTTCTGGTTGCCCGGGCACTTGTCCCGGCCATGAAGCGGCGGGGCACGGGCAAAATGGTCTTCATTTCCAGTGGCGCCGGTCTTGGCGTCAGTCTGACGGGCATTCAGGCCTATGCGAGTGCAAAGGCAGCCCTGATCAGTCTTGCCCGCCAGTTGGGCCATGAACTTGGACCGTTCGGGATCAACGTCAATGCGGTTGCTCCCGGCTTTTTGCGCACCAGCCCTGATTATGAGCGCCAATGGGCTTCCTATGGTGACGAGGGACAGGCCGCGATGATCAATGAAATTCCGTTGCGCCGGATCGGACTGCCGGAAGATATCTCAAACGCCGTGCTCTTTCTCGCATCTCCCTTTGCGAGCTGGATCACGGGGCAGACATTATCGGTCAGTGGAGGGCCGACATCATGACAACCGACGCTCCCGTGCCAACCTGGACCTGGTCCGAAGAACGGCTTCAAACCATCATGAATCGCGCCCGCGCTGGCCGTAGTTTCAAGCCTGCATCCTGGCAGGGCGGCGCTCGATGCGCAGTCGCACTCTCTTTCGATTCAGACCATGACACGTTTGAACTGCGCGATGGCGGAAAGTCGATTTCGGCTTTGTCGCAGGGGCAGTTTGGGCCAAGGCAGGGTATTCCGCGCATTCGCGAAATTCTGCGCCAGGACAACATTCCAGCCACATTCTTCGTACCTGCCATTTCCGCCATGCATTATCCTGATGAGCAACGCGCATTGATCGGCGAGGGGCACGAAATTGCCCTTCATGGTTGGATACACGAGCGGAACACATTGCTTGACGATGAAACAGAGCGCGATCTTCAACACCGTGCCGCCGATGTGCTGGAAAAGATCACCGGTGTTCGCCCGGTCGGCATTCGTACGCCGTCCTGGGATTTCAGCGACAACACATTGCAGATCACTTCTGAAATGGGATTGATCTACGATTCATCGCTTATGGCTGATGTTGATTGCTACGAGCTTTTGCTCAATGGCGAGCCGTGTGGTGTCACCGAACTGCCAGTTGAGTGGATCCGCGATGATGCAGCCTATCTCGTCATGGACCGTTGGGGCGGGTTGCGCCCCCAGATCGCGCCGCACGATATTCTCCAGATATTCCTTCGGGAGTTTGATGCAGCCTATGAAGAGGGCGGTATTTTCCAGCTGACTATGCATCCGGATATCATCGGTCATCGTTCGAGAATCTGGATACTGAAAGAGCTGATTGCTCATATTCGTACCTATAAGGATATTTGGTTCGCGACCCATGCGGATGTTGCGCGTTATGCCAAGCTAAATGGCTGATAATTAACGCTTTGCGACACAGCTGAAACTAACCTTGGCCCGATTTTCGGGACGGACGCGGTTCGCGATCTGTGGTCACTGATGTCTTTTAAAAAGCGGAATTAAATTCATATATATGAACATAATTCTGCTTTTCATCGCTCGCTCGTGGGTTCAAACTCTTTGCAACCGGGTAGAGAAAAGCGCGTAACCGCCGCTCGCATTGCCGATAGAAAACACAAATAAGCATGAGGGAACTATGCTGAAGAAAATTGCGGCCATCGGCCTTTGCACTTTGTCGATGCTTTATAGCGGCAGTGTTATGGCGAAAGACTGGAAAGCTGTGACGGTTGGTGTCGAGGGCGCTTTTCCGCCTTTCAATTTGACAAGCCCGGGCGGTGAGCTTCAGGGCCTTGACCTTGATGTCATCAAGGAAGTCTGCAAGCGCGCCGAACTTGAATGCAACATTGTTGCGCAGGATTGGGATAGCCAGATCCCGTCGCTGCTGGCCGGAAAATTCGACGTTGTGCTGACGATGGGGCCGAACCCCGAGCGTCGCAAGGTTATCGATTTCTCCGATCCATATGTGATCACGCCGAACACGTTCCTGGTGCCAGCTGATGGTCCTTTGGCCAACCTGCCTCACACGGGTGAAAGCCTTTCCACGGATACCGAGGAAGGCAAAAAGGCGATTGCTGACCTCAAGGAAGCGTTGAAAGGCAAGACGATTGGCGCATCGCTTTCGACCAGCCAGTTGCAGTTTGTCGAACAGAATTTCGGTGATGCCGTTCAGGTCCGCACCTATAAGGGATCGGAACAGGTTAAGCTGGATCTCGAATCCGGCCGCGTTGACGGTCAGTACGACAATGTGGTTTTCGCACGTGACCGCGCTGAGAAGAGCAATGGAAGGCTGAAGATCACTGGGCCGCTTCTGGTTGGTGGCATCCAGGCAACCAATGTCTGCATTGGCCTGCGTAAGGAAGAGCCGGAACTGAAGGCCAAGCTCGACAAGGCACTGGCTGAAATGCGGGCAGATGGCACGCTCGCCAAGATGTCGGAAAAGTGGTTTTCCATGGATTTGAGCCCGAAGAGCTAAGCCCGTTCAGCCCCATTCTTTCAGAAAAGCCCCGTTTTGCGGGGCTTTTTCTGTCATGGGTGCCGTAAAAGGTCCGAGCCATATGGCGATGCGATCATCTTAATTGCAAAGCGTACGACCTCATTCATCCTCTATTCAAACATCTGGAATTAAAGCATAGTCCGGCACATATGGAGGGACCAAGAATGGTATCTGTAGTTAAGACGACGGTTGCATCGCTTTGTCTCGGCGGCGTGATGGCAATGCTTTCGCCCATGCTCGCAACGACCGCTTCCGCAGCAGAGTTGCAGCGTTGTGCAAGTGAGGGCGGCATATGCCGACTGCCTTATCCGGCTGAAGTTGTCTATGGAACAGGCGGGCGCAACACGTCCCGTTTCATCGATCGCCCGGAAGTGCCGTGCTCGAACCGTGTTTTTGACGATCCCGCACCGGGCAAGAAGAAAAGCTGCTCTTTCGTTGTCCGTGACCGTGACTACCGCGACGGTCGTCCCGACCGCCCCGATCGTCGGAGCCGACCAGATCGTTATGATGACCGGGACCGGGACTGGAGACCTTGCGCCAAGGAAGGCGGGTACTGTGACTTCTATGGTCGCAAACGGGTTCGCTATGGCGCAAACGGTCGCTTTATAGAGCGCACTTTCCGTGATGGGGTTGATTGCGGCAATTATTCATTCGGTGATCCGGCACCCGGAAAAGGAAAAGCCTGCTACGTGCTGGACTAAGTTCTTAAGCATTTTGCAAGCCCGAAGGCATCCCGTTTAGGGTGCCTTCGGGCTTATTTTATCTGATGAGGACTCAGTTGCTGCGTGCTCTCAATGCGCGTTTACAAGACTGTGTATAATCGAGAACATTGTGCGCGCACCGTCGGCTGCGGCAAGAATGGCCTGCTGCATCGGCCCTGCCGCGCAGTCACCTGCAGCGTAGATGCCCTTCATTGAAGTCTCGTTCATTTCGTTGCGCCACAAGCCGCTGTCATCGCGTATGTTGAGTGGCAATCCGGTGACGATGGGTGTCTGGCTTTGAAGTGGTCTGATCCATAGTGATTGGATGTCCTCCCGACGTCCATCCCTGAGCACTATTCCACCGATGGTGTGACCATCGCCACTGAGAACTTCTTTGACTGGTGTTGTTACCAGATTGACCTCTGCGCGCGATAGATCAGACAACTTCTCCGCTGGAAGGCCAGCGCCGTTGGTGAAAACGGTCAGGCGGCCCGCCCAATTCTTGAAGAATACGGCGTGATCCAGCATGGCTGTTGTTTCCACAAGCACACCCCAATGCTCGCCGCGATGCTCAAAGCCATCGCAGAAGGGGCAATGATGAACGCCGCGGCCCCAGTTTTCCACGAGGCCTTCAATTGCCGGTAGTTGATCAGTCACGCCAAGGGCCAGGAGAATTTTGGGCGCAAAAACAATGTCTCCATCGGCCAACTCCACTGAATAGCCGCCGTCCGCTGGCTGGATAGTTTGGACCAGACCTTCCCGATAGGTCACCGTGTCATAGCGCAATAACTCTGCGCGCGCCGCCTTCCGGAATTCCTGCGGCAGGATACCATCCCGCGACAGGTAGCTATGCATTGCAGGCGCCTTGCGGTTCCGAGGCTCCCCGCCATCTATGATAAGCACTTTGCGCAATGCGCGCCCAGCGATCAGGGCCGCAGAAAGTCCGGCGGGACCGCCGCCGATGATGATGGTCTCGTAGTTTTGCATGATTGTTGATCCGGTTATCTTGATAGCCGTTGATGGTGTCCATGCTGAAACAACTTTTTGAGCTGCCATTACGAGCCTCCATAACGGTGTTTATCGATTATGACACAACATAAGTTACGTGAGATGAGAGAGTCAACAGTCATGTAACTTCACTTGTATCAATTTGCTTTCCGGTCAGAAATATCCGATAATCCCGCCTGTCTTTTCAGGCCGATACAAAGAGTGAAAATATATGAGGCAGGATAGCCGGCTATCGCGCATGTTGCATGTTTTGATCCATATGGAGCATCACGACGGCGCCATGACGTCAGAGGAAATTGCATCGATGCTGGATGCCAATCCAGTGGTGATCCGACGCACGATGGCGGGACTTCGTAAGGAAGGCTATGTACGCTCGGAGAAGGGGCATGGCGGTGGCTGGACACTGGCGCGGCCGCTTGATCAGCTGACATTGTTTGACATTTATCGCGCTGTTGGCGAGCCGTCTATTTTTGCAGTCGGTCCGGCCTATGACATGCCAGGTTGCGTTATAGAACAAGCAGTTAACGAAAAACTCAAAAGCGTTTTCAATGAAGCAGAACAACTGCTTATGACGCGATTACAAGGCGTTACCCTTGCCGATATTGCGCAGAATTTTTCTACAAGCATGGCGAGGAATGGCCATTCGGGAAAAGCAGACTCAACTTCTGCCTAGAGTTTCCATCGGGGGTCGGCTGCTCGTCGGTGCTTGTTTCAATCGGGCGCTGTCTCCCACAGTTACGCGACCATGAATAAGCCACATTAAGCCATGGTTCCTTGTCTCGGGATTTAAAGTCAAGCTCGCGCTGTTTTGCTTTAAAACCGTGCAAAACCGCATTCAGCAACGGTTCATGATCATACCGGTAACGCTTCTGTGAAGTTGCCGCAATTTGCCTCTATTCGCATTCCAGCATGCGCGGAATCGGAAGCAGGCCCTTTGCTTATCAGTTCTGCCTTCCAGAAGGAGAAGGATCTATGTCTATTCGTTCCAAGCTTCGCGCCACTGTTGCGATACCGGTGATGTCGGTCTGCATTTTTGCGCAGCCATCTTTCGCGGATATGCTGTCGCAGCCCTATCAAGTGGCTCAGGAAAACAGCGAAGAGCGAGCACCTCAGGAGCAGCCCGTTGAACAGCCACAGGCAGAGGGCGAGCGTCCTTCTGAAGAGGGGCACGGGCGTCGCCAGGCTGAGCAAGAGGAAGCCCAGCGTCAGGCCGAAGAGCGCAAGCGTGCCGAGCAGGAAGAAGCTCATCGTCAGGAAGTAGAAAAGCAGCAGGCGGAAAAAGCAGAGGCAGCAAGGCAGGCTGAAGAACGCAAGGCGGCAGAGGCTGAAACGCAGCGTCAGGCTGCTGAACAGAAAAAGGCCGGAGAAGAAGCTGCCGCACAACAGAAGGCGGCAGAACAAGCGCAGCGCAAAGCCGAGGAACAGCAGAAGGCAGAACAGGAAGCTTCTGAGCGCAACGCCGAGAAGCAGAAGCAGGAGAAGGCTGCTGCTGAGGAAGCTGAAAAGCAGACCGCTGAGCAAAAGAAGGCGGCAGAGCAGGAAACACAGCGCGAAGCCACAGAGAAGAAGCCTGCGCCAGAAGAAAGCACGCCGAAAGGCGAGGCTGAACCGGAACAACAGGCTCCCGCCCACAAGAAGCCAGCGGCGAAGACGCCGGATGCAAACAGTGTACCGGAAGAGGCCGGCAAGGAAACCGTTGAGCGTCCCAAAAAGAAACCCGCTCCAGCAGACGATGCGCAGGCACAGAAGCCTGAACCGCAGCCGGAATCTGCTCCAGCTCCAGCCCAGTCGACAGAACCGCAGACTGGCGAAACCAGTCCCCTTCAGCCGTCGGAACAGCCAGCTGCTAAAGAACAGCATGGAAAGAAGAACCGCGAGCCGTCACCGGTAGAACAGCAACCAGTGGAGCAGCCGCAGGAAGCTGAAAAGAAGCCGGAGCCAGTGCCCGCAATCGTGGACAAGCGCTCGGCAGCCGAAAAGGAAGCCATCGCAAAAGATCCGTCGAAGACCGACGAAACGGTGGTTCTACCAGTCGAAAATGGCGCTGCCATTCTCGATAGCGACAAGGATGCCGATAATAGCGGTGGCAATCAGGCCCGCGAGGAACGTCGCAAGCAACGCGGTCAACAGCGTGAAGCCGAAGCTTCAGCACCACCCCCCGCAGACGACGCATCCGCTCAGGTTGCAATCCCCGAGCAGATCAAGGCTGATCTTCCCAAGAAGATTGAAGCCAATCTGAAGGAGAAGGGAAAGCGTGTCGATGAGGCACCCGCTTTCGTTGTCCCGGAAACCACAAATATCGTGAACAACACCGTAGTTAATAATACCGTCGTCAATAACACGACAGTCAACAACGTTACGAACAACGTCACCAATGTGAAAGTGCTCGAGCAGGTCGACAACCGCGTTGTTATGGATGTCGGTGATCGGATGTTCGTGCGCGGTGATGATCGTCCACGTCTGCGCCACAATGCCGAAGAAGCCTATTATGATGAGCTGCCACGCGGCCGCATGCGCGAAACGATTGTGCGTCCCGGTGGCTACCGTGTGGTCACTGTTTATGACCGTTATGGTGATGTTGTGCAGCGCTCCCGTATCGACCGCGACGGCAACGAATATCTGATGGTCTATGCCCCCGACTATGAAGATACGCCGCGTGCCGCTATCGCCGATGTTGGTTACGATCTGCCACCGATGCGCCTCACGATCCCTGTCAGCGATTATATCATCGACGTAACAGACGACCGTGATCGTGACTTCTATGACTTCCTGGCCATGCCTCCGGTCGAGCGTGTTGAACGCGTCTACACGATCGATGAAGTGCGCCATTCTGCACGTCTGCGCGATAAGGTGCGTCGTATCGATCTCGACACAATCCACTTCGCGACCGGCAGCGCGGAAGTCTCGCTTTCGCAGGCCAAGACACTGCGCAAAGTGGCCGACGCCATGCAAAAGGTCCTTGCCAAAGATCCCGGCGAAACCTTCTTCATCGAAGGCCACACAGATGCTGTCGGTTCTGATCGATCGAACCTTGTTCTCTCTGACAAGCGCGCAGAGTCGGTCGCGAGCCTGCTGACGGAAGTCTATGATATTCCGGCTGAAAATCTTGTCACACAAGGTTATGGTGAGCGGTTCCTGAAGATCAAGACCGATGGACCGGAACAGGAAAACCGTCGGGTTACCATTCGCCGCGTGACGCCGTTGGTTCGCCCGGTGGCGCAACGCTAACCACCGGTGGCGCATCTCAAGTAACTGCTCAGGCCGCATGATAAATGCGGCCTGAGCTATAAATATCAGTCCCCTAGTACCTGTTTGTCGTCGCCGTCGCGGGACCGGACAAGCTCCTCCTTGATCTGTCGGAGCACATGGGCGGAGCGACTGCGGTCGGCATAGGCTACCATGTTGGCCAGAATATCGATTGTCGCCAGATAGGCATATCGGGTGGATGTGGGGCGAAAGATATTCTTGCCCTCATCGAGATCGATAGCGATCACCAAATCAGAAGCCTGTGCTACGGCGGAATTGCTTTGGGTTATCGCAATGGTGGGAATAGCGCGGGCGCGCAGCAAATTCATGCAATGCACCAGATCACGGTCGCGACCTGTGATGGATGAACCAATCACAACCGTTCCCGGTTGGGCGGCGGCGGAGAGCATGTGGTTCATGCTGTGATCCGTTGATGCATTGATGCGGCATCCAAGACGAAACAGCCGGTTGTGGAGTTCATTGGCGATCATGGCCGAGTTGCCGGTTGCACCGAAGGCCTGAATGAAATCAGCCCCACGCAGCAAATGGGCGGCCTTTTCCATGGCAGCCAGATCGAGTTGGCGGTGAAGCTGGAAAAGCGCATTTTGCGCTTTGGTGATAATGTCTTCCGCTACTTCTTCTACCGTGCTGGTTTCTGTTTCCGGCATCAGGTAACGCAAGCCGACATAGGTGATTTTGGCCAGTTGCACCTTGAAGTCGGAGTAGCCCTGACAGCCTATCCGCCTGCAAAACCGCGTTACGGTCGGCGGAGATACGCCCGCTTTTTCTGCCAGCTCACCAATGGAAGAATTGACGACGAAATCGACATTTTCAAGCACAACAGCGGCGAGCTTTTTCTCGAGACCGGAAAGTTTGCCTTCCTTGTCTGACAATGCGTGAATGACGTCCATGGGATCTCCGGTCGGGGTGCAAACTGCGTTCGGCAGACGGTCTATCATGTTTGTATTATGAAAAATAATTACAGAACTATGGAAATTTTCCACGTTCTGATCAATGATTATCTCTTACAAGAGAGCTATCAAGAAAATAATATACACCGCTAGCAAGCATCGCATTCCGCACCCGAGAGAGGCACTCCATGACGTTCCCCTGGCCAGAAGCAGGCACGCCACTTGAAAACATCCCCACGCCAATGCCGGTCATCGATGAAGATCGTATGGCTTCGAACATTGCCCGCGCGCAGGCTTATTTCGATCAGCATGGGAAGGCTTTTCGCCCACACATCAAGACGCACAAAATCCCCTCTGTCGCGCGACAGCAGGTGGAAGCGGGCGCCAAAGGCATCAATTGCCAGAAGATCACAGAGGCGGAGGTTTTTGCCGATGCCGGTTTCGATGACATCCTGATTACCTATAACATTCTGGGTGCAGCGAAGCTTGCGCGGTTAAAAGCGCTCAATGAGAAAATTGGCGGCTTGAAGGTGACGGTCGACAGTGACGTCACGATTAAAGGGCTTGGTGAAACCTTCAACGCCGAGCGACCGCTCTCAGTGCTGGTGGAATGCGATACGGGCGGCAAGCGTTGTGGCGTTCAGACGCCCGATGCCGCTGTGGCGTTGGCTGAGCTGATCTTTGCGCAGCCGGGGCTGCGTTTTGCCGGTATTTTGACCTATCCAGCGGCGGGTGGGGCAGAGCGGGTCGAGAGTTTCATCGTCGAGACGATGGAAAAGCTTTCCGCGAAAGGAATAGATTGCCAGATCCGTTCCAATGGCGGCTCACCGGACCTTTACTCCGCACATCTGGTGCCATCTGCCACGGAGCACCGTGCCGGCACCTATGTCTATAATGACCGCAGCATGGTTCGGGCAGGGCATTGCACCAATGACGATCTTGCTATGCACATTCTGGCGACTGTGGTTTCCAGACCTGCGCCGGGCAGGGCGGTGCTTGATTGCGGTTCCAAAGCTCTGACATCCGACCTTCTGGGCTTTGTCGATCATGGTACCATCGAAGGCTTTGATGGCGCGCGGGTTGTTTCTCTTTCGGAGGAGCACGGTGTGGTGGACCTGACAGATTGCAAGCAGGAGTTTCCGCCGGTGGGTGCCGTTGTGCGCGTCATCCCGAACCACACATGTGTCGTTAGCAACCTTTTCGACCAAATGGTTTTTCATCGCGATGGTGTGGTGACTCGCGTTGAAGATGTTGCCGCGCGTGGCACTGTTTGGTGAGTTGTGTGGTGTCCGACGTGTGAATTGACGGTGTACCGCCAAAAAAATGGGTGGAATTTGTGAAAAAAGAGCCGGGTTTTCCGGCTCTTTTTTCATCTGATAAGTAAAATTACTCCCGTTGAAGCATGGCGTCAGCATCGAAAGGCCTTGATTGAACGAGCATTTTTAACTTGCCACCCCTCGAGTCATCCCCATTGGATCATGAAAATGAATTTCATATATTTTCACGGGTCGGCTAGGTTGGCGACGTCTGCCGCGATATCCTGTTGACACAGCCAATATTCAACGCATTATCAAGAAAATAAATTACAGAAAATAATCAAAGGGTGAACATAAGGCGGAGACTACCTTCATACTCCAAATTCAATTGTTGTATCGGCTTATTCGCCGGGCTGCGTGAACTGTTCCTTGCGTGCAGGACGTGGAGACAATCTTGAAGCCAGCGCACCTGATCGTCGGGTCTTGTGCATGACCATTTGCAAGCATGCCTTGCTTACCCCGTCCACTTGGAACCAATTCATGCGCATATTCACAGCCTCAATGGCTACGGAAACAAATACATTTTCTCCCGTTCCAACGGACATGGACGCATTCAAGGCTGCCTTTTATGCTGGGCCGGGTAAGCATCCGGAAACGCCGACCCTGTGTTCATCGGTTGTGCCTATCTTGCGTCGCCGCGGCAAAGCCGAAGGTTTCACGGTTATCGAAGGCACGTCGTGCTGGGCTGAACCTGCAGGTCTCATCCAACGCCAGACCTATGAGACGCTGCGCGATACAATTCTGGCCGAACTGAAAGCAGCGCTTCCTGTGGATGCTGTCGTTCTTGGACTGCATGGTGCAATGGTGGCGCAAGGCTATGATGATCCGGAAGGCGACTTTCTGGAAAAAGTGCGCGCGATTGTCGGTCCTGACATTCTGGTCGCTGCTGAGTTCGATCCGCACAGTCACCTGACGGCCAAGCGTGTGGCCAATCTCGACATTATGGCAACGTTCCTTGAGTTCCCACATACGGATTTTGAGGAGCGGGGAGAACATGTCGTCGATCTGGCTCTCAGGACGCTGCGCGGAGAAGTCAAGCCTGTCATTTCGACCTTCGATTGTCGCATGATCACCATCTACCCCACCAATCGCGAGCCAATGCGGTCCTATGTCGATCGCCTCGTGGCCATGCAGGGCAAGAATGGCGTCCTGTCGATTTCCGTGATCCATGGTTTCATGGCCGGTGACGCGCCCGATATGGGGACGCGGATTGTTGTCGTTACGGATAATGACAAGGCCAAAGGTGATCAGCTTGCGCGCGAGCTTGGGCAGGAACTTTACAGTATGCGCAAACTGACCGCCATGGAGATGTTCGATACCGAAGCCGGTCTGGACCGCGTACTGGAAGTGCGCGCCAGCGATCTCTCGCGTCCTGTTGTGATCTCTGACATATGGGATAATCCGGGCGGCGGCGTGGCGGGTGACGCGACCTATATTCTGCGTCGTATGTTTGAACGCAAGCTCGACAGTTTCGCCGTTGCCACCATCTGGGATCCGGTTGCCGTTGCCTTTTGCCATGCGGCAGGCGAGGGAGCCGAGCTTGAAATCCGCGTCGGCGGCAAATCTTCATGGCAGGGCGGTGAACCACTGGATTTGCGCGTGACCATAGAAAAGGTGGCGGATGCAGGCTGGCAGAGTTTCCGCAACAGTAGGGTTAATCTGGGACGCGTTGCGGTAATCCGTCCCGTTGGAACACAAATTGATATCATTCTGATCACCAGCCGGTCTCAGACCTATGAACCGGATATCTTCACTAACCTTGGGATCGATTTTGCCAACAAGGATTTCCTCGTCGTCAAGTCGACCAATCATTTCCAGGCCGGGTTTCAGCCTGTCGCGTCGGAGATTGTCTATATCGCAGCGCCAACTTCATATCCGACCAATCCAGCAGTTACACCATACAGGAAAGCAAGTCTGGAGCTCTGGCCACGGGTCGCCGATCCGCTAGGGCTGGATTAACAACAGCGAACTATCAGTCAGTTCAATTATAAAAGGGGAGTTACAATGAAGAAACGTTTTCTGCTGGCGGCCACCGCAGCACTGTTATGTTCAAGCGCAATGGCTTTCGCGCAATCGTCGGATGGCATTCTGACCATTGCAACCATTGGCGAGCCGCCAACACTGGACGCGATGCAGACCCCAACCGATATCGTCCTGACAATTGATCAGCATATCTTTGAGACGCTCTATACCTATGATGAACAGTGGAAGTCGGTTCCCTTGCTCGCTGCCGGTATGCCGGAAATCTCTGAAGATGGCTTGACTTACCGGATTGCGCTGAGGGAAGGGGTGAAGTTCCACGATGGCAGCGATTTTGACTCCAAGGACGTCGTCGCATCTTTGAAACGTTGGATGGAAATCAATTCCAAGGGCAAGCAGGTTGCTGGCATCGTGGAAAGCCTGACTGAAGACGGTGACCATGCCGTCATCATCAAGCTCAAGTCGCGTTATGCGCCGCTTCTCGCCACGCTCTCGCAGGCGTCGATCATCATTCCGTCCGAGACGATCGCCGATACGCTGACGAAGTTCGTCGGCACTGGTCCCTATGCGCTCAAGGAACGCAAGCCCGATCAGTACACACAGCTTGTCCGCTTCGACGACTATAAGTCCCCGGAAGGCGAACCGAGCAATTATGCGGGCAAGCGTGAGGCGATTGCAAAGGAACTGCGCTTTGTGCCCGTTCCTGATGCGAATACGCGCGTCGAGGGACTGATCTCCGGTCAGTTTGATTTCGCAGACTCACTTCCCGTCAGCGCCTATGAGCGCGTTGAGGCAAGCGGCAAGGCCAAGCCGGTCATTTTCAAAAACTCCGGCTGGGCCTCCATGAATATCAACATGAAGGAAGGCGCGCTCGTCAAAAAGGAACTGCGTCAGGCAGTGCAGGCCGCACTCAATGCGTCCGACATGATGCTCGCAGCCTTCTCCGATGACCGTTTCTACAGCGTCGACGGTTCCATCTTCCCCGAAGGTTCGTTCTGGCACACGGAAGCCGGTGTCGCCCGCTATGGCGAGGGTGATCCGGAAACCGCTGCCAAGCTCTTGAAAGATGCCGGATATGACGGCACGCCGATCCGGCTGCTGACCAGCCGTCAATATGAGTTTCATTACAAGATCGGTGAAGTGGCGAAAGCCTATCTTGAGGCAGCAGGTTTCAAGGTGGATATGCAGGTTGTCGATTGGGCCACATTGACGACACGCCGCGCCGATCCGAAAGAATGGGATATCTTCATTACCCATTCGAATTTCCCGGGTGATCCGACGACAATCAACACCATCACGGATACCTATCCGGGCTGGTATATATCGGACCAGAAAGCCAAGGCTGTCGCGACCTATATGGATGCGACGAGCGATGAAGCAAAGCAGAAGGCGTGGGAAGGCATCCAGACCGTCATCTATGATGACGCGCCGCTCTACAAGGTCGGCAATTTCAATGCGCTTGCCGGCGTTGCGGATGGAGTGTCCGGTTATACGCCAACTTACTGGCCGCATTTCTGGAATGTAGCCCCTAAGAAGTGAGGCAGACTATGTCGAGGATCGCTCGGGCGCTGTTACACCGTTTGATAGGCATGGCCATCGTGCTTGCCCTTGTTGTCACAGTTGTATTCGTCATTGTCCGGGTCACGCCCGGCGATCCTGCTGCCGTCATGCTGGGGTCTGACGCGACCCCGCAGGACATCGCAGATTTGAGAGTACGGATGGGGCTGGATGCGCCCCTTCTGGTTCAGTATGGCCAGTTCGTGCTGGGCATATTCCAGGGCGATCTTGGCCAGTCCATTTTTCTCAATCAGCCCGTGACGCAGGCCCTTGCTTCGCGTGCGGAGCCCACATTCTTCCTCACGCTGTTTTCGATACTGATTGCAGTGCTGATTGCCTTGCCCGTTGGGGTTTTCTCTGCAGTTAAACGAGGCACTTTCTTCGATCAGACCGTGGTCGTGCTAACCATGGTGGCAGCAAGCGTGCCGAGTTTCTGGTTGGGTCTCCTCCTTATTCAGATTTTTGCGGTGCAGTATGGCTGGTTCCCGGCATCTGGTTATGGTGGTCCCGACACGAGCTTTCTGGAACGACTGCATCACCTGATTTTGCCTGCCGTGGCGCTTGGTGTGGTCAATTCCGCTCTGATTACCCGATTTACACGGGCAGCCATGCTTGACGTGCTGGGAGATGACTATGTTCGCACAGCCCGTGCAAAAGGCGCCAGTGAACGGCGGGTGATCCTCAAGCACGCGCTCAAAAATGCGCTTGTTCCCATCATCACCGTCATTGGCCTTTCCATTGCAATGCTGGTCGCTGGCGCGGTCGTGACGGAAACCGTGTTCGGTCTGCCGGGCATTGGAAATCTGGTGGTTTCGGCGGTTTTGCGCCGCGACTATCCGGTTATCCAGGGCACCCTGCTTGTCGTGGCCGCCATTTATGTCTTGATCAATTTTGTGGTCGACATGCTTTATATTCTCGTAGACCCGAGGGTACGCCTGTGACGCTCGCTTCTCTTTCCATGCCCTTTGCATCAGGCTTGCGGCGTCTGTTTGGCAACCGTGCAATCCTGCTCGGGTCACTCATTTTGCTTGTCGTGGTGTTGGCAGCCATTCTCGCGCCGTGGATCGCGCCTTATGCGCCCAATAAACTGTCGATCGTCAACAAGTTGCACGGGCCGTCATGGTCGCATCTCTTCGGCACCGACGAATTCGGGCGCGATATCTTCTCGCGAGCCATTTATGCAGGGCGTATTTCGCTGCTCGTCAGCCTTGGCGTCGTTGTGATTTCCACCGTTCTGGGTGTCATTCTGGGTGTTACAGCCGGGTATTTTCGCAAGCTGGATACGCCTATCTCCAGACTGCTCGACGCGATGATGTCCTTCCCGGATATTCTGCTCGCCATTGCGCTCGTCGCGGCGCTCGGTCCGTCGCTGATGACCGTCATCATTGCGCTTGGGATTACCTATGCGCCACGTCTGGCGCGTATCGTGCGCGGCTCTACACTGGTGATCCGCGAGATGCCCTATATCGAGGCTGCAATTTCGCTGGGACTTCCCACCTGGCAGATATTGTTGCGCCACGTGCTGCTCAATCTGGCGTCACCCATTCTCGTTCAGGCGACATTCGTTTTCGCTTCAGCAATGCTGGCAGAGGCAAGCCTGTCGTTCCTGGGGGTTGGCGTTTCGGCCGACATGCCGACCTGGGGAACCATGTTGGCATCGGGACGCGAATATATGAACAACGCGCCCTGGCTTATGCTTTTTCCCGGCCTTGCCATCGTCTTTTCCGTCCTTTCGCTGCAACTTGTCGGCGACGGCCTGCGTGATCTGGTGGATCCGCGTCTCGCGAAGGAAAGCTGATCATGTTTGAAGAGCGTAGCAATGATACTCACCCCGTTCTGTCGCTTAAAAACCTGACCACTTCGTTCAAAACGGCAGAGGGTTGGCGGCCCGTTATCCGCAACATCAGTTTCCATGTGAACGCCGGCGAGACAGTTGCAATTGTTGGCGAGAGCGGCTCTGGCAAGAGCGTCACCGCGCTTTCCACCATGCGGTTGCTGCCGCCTGCAAAATCAAAGTCGGAAGGCCAGATTTTGCTCGATGGTCGCGATCTTCTGCAAGTGTCCGAAGCCGAAATGCGTTCGGTACGCGGTGGGTCCATCGGGATGATTTTTCAGGAGCCGATGACTTCGCTCAATCCGGTTTTCACGATCGGCAATCAATTGGCCGAAGCTTTGGTGCTTCATCAAAAATTGAGCTGGAAGCAGGCCGAAGATGAGGCTGTTCGTCTCATGGAGCGTGTCCGCATTCCAGCCGCCCGGTCCCGCCTGAAAGAATATCCGCATAAGTTCTCCGGCGGTATGCGTCAGCGCGTGATGATTGCGATGGCGCTCGCCTGTCGCCCCAGGCTTCTGATCGCCGACGAGCCAACGACTGCACTGGATGTGACAATTCAGGCGGAAATCCTTCATCTCATTCGCGAGTTACAGCAGGAAGAGAACATGGCTGTTCTTTTCATCACGCATGACATGGGTGTGGTTGCCGAGGTTGCGGACCGGACTGTGGTTATGTTCCGTGGCGATATGGTCGAGACCGGTCACACGGAAGACCTCTTCGCTGCACCGAAAGAAATCTATACCAAATCCCTTCTTGCTTCCATTCCGCGCCTGGGGACGATGGGGGATGCGACCGCGCCAAAGCGGTTCCCGTCGGTCGACCCAAAGACTGGAAACGCCACGGAGGGCGCGCAGACAAAACCCGTGTCTGAAGAGCGAAAGCCGCTTCTTCAGGCGTCCAATATTGTCGTGCGTTTTGATCTCCCGAACGGTCGCATTCATGCTGTTGAAGATGTTTCGTTCGATCTTCGTCCCGGCGAGACGCTAGCATTGGTTGGAGAATCCGGTTGCGGCAAATCGACTACGGGCCGAACGATCATGCGTCTGCTCCAGCCGACATCCGGCAATATCGTCATCGACGGTCAGGATGTGACCAAACTGGGTGCTTCGCAGTTGCGCGAAATGCGGCGCAGCGCGCAGATGATTTTTCAGGATCCATTTGCTTCGCTTAATCCCCGTATTCGCATTGGTGCAGCGATTGCAGAGCCAATTCTGGCCCACAAGATGATGGGAACGCGCGAGGCGAAACAGCGCGTTGCGGAACTGCTGGAGCAGGTCGGGCTATCGGCTTCAGTTGCAGAGCGCTTTCCGCATGAGTTCTCAGGTGGCCAAAGGCAGAGAATTTCCATCGCACGCGCCCTGGCGCTGAAGCCAAAGCTGATTGTTGCGGATGAGGCTGTTTCGGCGCTCGACGTTTCAGTCAAGGCGCAGGTGGCCAATCTTCTGCTCGATTTGCAAGAGGAAAACGATCTTGCCTACCTGTTCATCAGCCACGACATGGCCGTGGTGGAGCGGATCAGTCATCGCGTTGCTGTCATGTATCTCGGTGAGATCGTTGAAATCGGGCCTCGCGAGGCGATTTTTGGAAATCCTCAGCACCCATATACGCGCCGCCTCATAGCCGCCGTGCCGGTTCCTGATCCATCATCGCGTGGACTGGTGCGCCCAGAGCTTGGCGAGGAAATAAAGAGCCCGTTGCGACCGCTCGACTACGTACCCCCCAAACGCAGCTATATCGAAGTCTCACCCGGTCATCTGGTGCAGGATTTTGCTGAATGGGGCGAGCGCCTAACCGCCGCGTGAGTGATACGACCATGACTGTCATCAGGCGAAAACACGAATTGAATAAGGAGCTTAGACATGAGTAATGAAAAGCTGATCCGTTACGAAACCGCTGATAATCAGGCTGGTGGCCAACGCCGACCCTTTGCTAAAGCGGTTCGTGCGGGCGATTTTGTCTATGTCTCCGGACAGGTTCCCACAGTCAATGGGGAAGTGGTAACGGGCAATATCGTTGCACAGACCGAACAGGTCATTACCAACATCAAGGATGTGCTGGCCCTTGCTGATTGCACATTGGCTGATGTGGTCAAAGTGAATGTCTGGCTGGATGACGCGCGCGATTTCTCCAGCTTCAACGCAGTGTTTCAAAAACATTTTATCGACTATCCGCCAGCGCGTTCCACAGTGCAGTCACCGTTGATGATTGACGCCAAGGTAGAAATGGATGTGATCGCCTATAAGCCGCTGGCGTAAGGCACGCACGACACCCGGCAAGCCGAGACGGCTTGGCTTGCCGATAAATATTTGCTCAGTTGTGATCGAGCACGCGCGACAGGCTCAACGCGGCTAGTGTGCAGATTGCGCCGGATATCAGATATCCGCCGATGAAGATAATGCCGAGGCTGGTCGCAAGACCAAGGGCGACGAGCGGGGCAAAAGCCGCGCCAACGAGCCAGGCAAGATCCGATGTCAAAGCCGCGCCGGTATAGCGATAATACTGCGTGAAACGGGAAGAGACAGCGCCCGAAGATTGGCCGAATGTCAGTCCCAGCACACCAAAGCCGATCAGAATATAAGCATCTTGTCCGGCGCTGCCTGCATCAAGCAGGAAGGGGGCGGAGAAACTGAATATGGCGATGATGATGGCGCCAACCATCAATTCACTGCGCCGTCCGATGCGATCTGCGACAAACCCCGACAGGATGATACCGACAACTCCAATCGCAGCACCTGCTACCTGCACCCAGAGGAAGCGTTCGGCAGGCTGCGTGCCGGAAAGGACAACCCAGCTGAGTGGAAAGATTGTCACAAGATGGAACATGGCGAAACTTGCCAGCGGAACAAATGCGCCGAGCAAGACGTCAGTGCTGTGCTTGCTCAACATCTCAAATACCGGCCGTGGCTGCAATTCCTGTGCTTCCATCGCGGCGCCGAACTCACTGCTTGCGACGATGCGAAGACGGGCAAATAGCGCAACAACATTGATCGCGAATGCCACAAAGAAAGGATAGCGCCAGCCCCAGGCAAGGAAGTCTGCTTCGCTGAGATTATGCACGAAGTAGGCGAAAAGAACGCTGGCAAGTGCAAAGCCAATGGGTGCCCCCAACTGCGGGATCATTGCATACCAGCCCCTTTTGTTCTGGGGCGCACTCAAACTGAGCAGTGAAGCCAGGCCATCCCATGCGCCACCGAGCGCGAAGCCCTGTCCAAGTCTGAACAGAGCGAGCAGGAATACGCCCCAATATCCGATCGTCTCAAAGCCGGGCAGGAATGCGATGGATGCGGTTGAGCCGCCGAGGATGACGAGGGCAAGCGTAAGTTTCGTTCCTCGCCCGTACTGCCGGTCGATCCACATGAAGATGAAAGAACCCACGGGGCGCGCAATGAATGCGAGCGAGAAAACCGCAAACGACATTAATGTCGCCGTCACCGGATCGGGTGCAAAGGGGAATATGAGCTTCGGGAAAACGAGAATGGACCCGAGTCCGTAGACGAAAAAATCAAAGAATTCCGACGTACGGCCAATCACAACACCGATGGCGACGTTGCCCGGAGACAGGGGCTTTCCGTCACTGTGGATGCGTCGTGCGTCTTGTTCAAGACCTGATGATGTCGGCGTGGCGGACGAACTCATGAAACTCTCCGAGGGAAACGTATCATGTGCTTTATGATGTCGCACCAGCGCACGATATCAAGGAACAGGGCAAAAAAAAAGCATATATAGTTGCCTAAAAGCTGCTTTGCCGCGAAATTTTCACAAACTGAAAAATGGGTCTTCCCGAAACGCGATTGTGCCTTATCATGATTAAAGGAACAGAATGTAGGTCGGGTTTAACATGGACGCATTCTTTAGTTTCATACGAAATACGATCCTAGCTTCACTTCTAGTGGGGCTGGCCGGGTGCAATATGGTCGTCATGTCGCCATCAGGTGACATTGCCGCACAGCAGAGGGACCTCATCGTCATATCGACGATCCTTATGCTGATTATCATTGTGCCGGTTATTTTCCTCACGCTCTTCTTTGCCTGGCGATACAGGCAGTCCAATAGCGCGGCCAAATATGATCCCGAATGGCATCATTCGACTGCGCTGGAGGTGGTTATCTGGACAGCGCCGCTGCTCATCATCATCGCATTGGGCGCGATTACATGGGTCAATACGCACAAGCTCGATCCATACCGCCCCCTAGATAGAATTGATGGCGCGCGACCGGTTGAGGCTGGTATCAAGCCGCTGACGGTTGAGGTCGTAGCTCTTGATTGGAAATGGCTGTTCTTCTATCCGGACTATGGAATAGCCACCGTCAACGAGATGGCGGCTCCAGTTGACAGGCCAATTAACTTCAAGATCACGGCCTCATCTGTCATGAATTCCTTTTATATCCCGGCACTTGCAGGCATGATTTACGCGATGCCCGGAATGCAGACCCGGCTGCATGCTGTCATCAACAAGGCCGGCGAATATGAAGGCTTCTCATCGAATTACAGCGGTGAAGGCTTTTCACATATGCGCTTTCAGTTTCACGGTCTTGATGATTCAGGTTTTAACAACTGGATAAATCAGGTGAAGCAGAACGGCACGGCTCTGAACCGGGACACATATCTGAAGCTCGAAAAGCCGAGTATCAAGGACCCCGTTCGGTATTTCGGCGCAGTTGATGACGGGCTCTTCGAAGCCATACTCAATATGTGCGTTCGACCGGGCCAGATGTGCATGAGCGATATGATGCATATTGACCGGATGGGCGGTGCAGGTGTCGATAGCCGGGAGAATAAGGCCAAGCTCCAACACGACAATCGTTATAGCAATGAGGAAGCTCAACCCGCGGCGACGGATGTTCAAACCACTCCTAATACCAATCAGGAGCAGGGTCATGACATGCACAATATGCACAACATGCCCTGAAGTCGGTTCACGTCGATTGCGTGATACAGGTTAGTGCGACTTCAACGTAGAGTTCAGGTGAATACACAGGTCCAACAATGAAAACGCGATGATCGCGTGAATATAACTTCGGGAATGTTCTATCATGATTGGCGGTAACAGTCCTACGAGTATGATTTTCGGGCGTCTCACTCTTGAGGCGATACCATATCATGAACCGATCCTCCTGCTGACCTTCATAGTGGTCGCAATAGGAGGTATCGCCGTCGTGGGGTTGATCACCTATTTCAAGTTATGGGGCTATCTCTGGAATGAATGGTTCACCAGTGTAGACCACAAGAAGATCGGCATCATGTATGTCGTTCTCGCGCTGATCATGCTTTTGCGTGGTTTTGCGGATGCTATCATGATGCGTATCCAGCAAGCGCTCGCCTTCAACGGATATGAAGGCTATCTGCCTCCTCATCACTATGATCAGATATTTACAGCTCATGGCGTGATCATGATTTTCTTCATGGCCATGCCGTTCGTAACTGGTCTGATGAACTATGTGGTGCCGCTTCAGATCGGCGCGCGCGACGTGTCATTTCCGTTTCTCAACAATTTTTCGTTCTGGATGACAACCGGCGGTGCGATCATAATCATGATGTCACTGTTTGTGGGGGAATTCGCTCGCACAGGCTGGCTGGCTTATCCACCCTTGTCTGGCATTGACTACAGTCCTGACGTCGGGGTTGATTATTACATATGGGGCTTGCAGGTGGCAGGCGTCGGCACGACACTATCCGGCATCAATCTGATCGCTACGATCGTCAAGATGCGTGCGCCGGGCATGTCGTTCATGAAGATGCCTGTGTTTACCTGGACGTCTTTGTGCACCAACGTACTCATTGTCGCGACATTCCCGATTCTGACCGCAACGCTCGCGCTGCTATCGCTGGATCGTTATGTGGGGACGAATTTCTTCACCAATGATCTTGGTGGCAATCCGATGATGTATATCAACCTCATTTGGATTTGGGGGCATCCAGAAGTTTACATTCTTGTTCTGCCAGCCTTTGGTATTTTCTCGGAAGTGGTGGCAACATTTTGCGGTAAGCGCCTGTTCGGATACGCGTCGATGGTCTATGCGACCTGCGTCATCATGATCCTGTCCTATATCGTCTGGCTCCATCACTTCTTCACCATGGGGTCCGGCGCGTCGGTCAATGCGTTCTTCGGCATCACCACAATGATCATCTCCATCCCCACGGGCGCGAAGATGTTCAACTGGCTCTTCACGATGTATCGCGGGAGAATCCGCTATGAAGTGCCGATGCTGTGGACCATTGGCTTCATGGTGACATTTGTGATCGGCGGCATGACTGGTGTTATGCTTGCCATTCCGCCTGCTGATTTTGTGCTGCATAACTCGCTCTTTCTCATCGCGCATTTCCATAATGTGATCATTGGCGGCGTTGTCTTTGGCCTGATGGCGGGGCTGGTCTACTGGTGGCCGAAAGCTTTCGGCTACAAGCTCGATCCGTTCTGGGGCAAGATGAGCTTCTGGTTCTGGCAGATCGGCTTCTTCTTTGCCTTCATGCCGCTTTATGTGCTTGGTCTCAAAGGCGTCACGCGCCGCCTCAGTCAGTTTGAAGATCCTTCGCTGCAAATATGGTTTGTCATTGCCGCTTTTGGCGCGGTTCTTATCGCGCTCGGTATCGCATCCTTCGTTATTCAGCTCGTGGTCAGCTTTCTGAGACGGGAACAGTTGCGTGACCTGACAGGCGATCCATGGGGTGGGCGAACGCTTGAATGGTCAACCTCTTCCCCACCGCCGGAATATAACTTCGCTTTCACGCCAGTCGTGCACGATCACGACAGTTGGTATGACATGAAAAACCGTGGTTATGAACGCCCGCTCACCGGCTATCGACCCATCCATATGCCGCGTAATACGGGTGCGGGCGTCATACTTGCAGGGTTCAGCGTCGTTCTTGCTTTCGCTCTCATCTGGCATATCTGGTGGCTCGCAATCGTATCTTTCGTCGCTTTGCTGATCACCGCCATCGGCCATACGTTCAACTATAAACGTGATTTCTACATTCCCGCTGAAACCGTGGCGGCGACTGAAGATGCGCGTTCGAAACTTCTCGCTGGATAGGCTGAATTATGACAGAGACACATCTGGACCAAGCCGAGAAGCCGCAGTTTTATCTGACGGAAGACCATCATCCGGAAAACAGCACCATGCTGGGCTTCTGGCTCTATCTCATGAGCGATTGCCTGATTTTTGCTGTTCTCTTTGCCACCTATGGTGTGCTCGGTCGCAATTATGCAGCTGGACCGTCACCAGCCGACCTGTTTGATCTCAGCCTTGTTGCGATTAATACGGCGATGCTGCTGCTGTCGTCGATCACATATGGTTTTGCCATGCTGCAGATGCAGCGCAATGACAAGACGGCTACGCTGTTCTGGTTGGGCATCACCGGGGTTTTCGGCGCACTGTTCCTTGCAATCGAAATCTACGAGTTCAGCCATCTTATCCGTGAAGGCGCAGGGCCGGGTCGTTCGGCATTCCTATCGTCGTTCTTCACGCTTGTCGGCACCCATGGGCTGCACGTTACATTCGGCATTATTTGGCTGATCACGCTGATGTCGCAGGTCATGCGTCATGGACTGATCGTCGAAAATCGCAGGCGTCTGATGTGCCTCTCAATGTTCTGGCATTTCCTCGACGTGATATGGATCGGCGTGTTCTCCTTCGTATATTTGTTGGGAGTTCTGGGATGAGCGTACAAGGCGAGCACCACGGAGCCCAATCGGGGCATCATGACCACCATGGGTCGGGCGCGGATGAAGTCCACGCAACCTTTGGCGGATATATGACAGGCTTTGTCCTGTCGGTTATTCTGACGGCCATTCCATTTTGGCTGGTAATGGGCGACGTCTTTGCCAGCAAACAGTTGACAGCGATGCTTGTTATGGGGATCGGGGCTGTCCAGATCGTGGTTCACATGATCTATTTCTTGCATATGAGTCCACGGTCGGAGGGTGGCTGGACGCTGATGGCGCTGATCTTTACGCTCATCATCGTTGGTATCGCCTTGGCTGGCTCGCTTTGGGTTATGCATCATCTCAACGAGAACATGATGCCGATGAGCCCGGAAATGATGAAGAACATGCCTTAATCGCGCGGTTCTGCATGTCATGGGTCAGCTTGTAGGCTCGGATTCCAACATCATCTTGCGACCTTTTTCGGAAGTTGTGGCAATTTAATCAGCATTTGTTGAATATGCCTTTTGCAGACGTGCATTCAGGCGGGAAACAAATGCTGACATTGCGACAAATCGAAGTGATCCGGGCAATCATGGTGACCGGGACGATTGCCGGTGCGGCCAAGCTACTGAATGTCTCTGCGCCGGGCATCAGCAGGCTCATGAAATATTCGGAAGATTCCCTCGGTATCCGGCTCTTCGACCGTCGTGGCGGGCGTTATGTTCCAACATCACAAGCGCGCAACATCTTCGATCTTCTGGATACGGTGCATCGGAAAATCGATGATCTGCAATCAGCCGTCGCGGATCTGAGCAGGGGCAAAGCGCAGGAACTTTGCGTTGCATCCGTGCCAAGCATCGCGAATGTGATGGTGCCGCGTGCGGTCGCAAAACTGCGCGAGCGTTACAGCGATGTTCATCTCGACCTCAATATTCTCAAGATTGAAGAAGCGGTTGACTATCTTCTTCTTGGCCGCGGTGAAATTGTCGCGATCTCATCGCGTTTCGATCATCCGCTGATCGAATTTGAACCGCTGGCGAAAGGCCGATTGCTTTGCATCGTACCGGAAACAAGCCCGCTGGCGTCGCGTGACAAAATAACACCGCAGGAAATGTCGGAACATCCGCTGATCGGCATCAATCCGAAAGACCCTTACGGCGCGATTATGGCGGCGATGTTTACGAATGCGGGTCTCGACTATCGCATGAATATCAAAGCCCGTTTCGGAACGACCGTTTGCAGTCTGGTCGCCGCCGGATTGGGTATAGCGATAATCGATGAGTTTACGGTCGCACATGGCGTGGTGCGAGGTCTCAAGAGCATTCCAATCGACGCCGAGAGCGCCTTTCATACCTATATTGCGTACCGTAACGACCTACCGCTTTCCGTCTATGCAGAACACTTCATCGATGTCTTGCGCAAGGAAATGAACGCGGTCAGCTCATTCAGCCAAAAAGGCTGACTTGTCGCCAGTTAACATGATGTTATGGAATCCTATTCATTTGGTAGGCGATATTATCTCTTCCATTCGCTAATCTGATCCCGGGAGCGCTCGAATGCGAGCAGGCAGGCTAGGATCAGTGAATTAATGGCGTATGGCTATAATGCTCAATCTTTGCAGGACAAGAGGCCGTCTCCAAATGGGGCAACGCGTCTGTTTCCTGTGGTTGGAGATCCGATTGAGCAGGTGCGTTCGCCCGAAGTCATGACGGAATTGTTCCGCGAGCGCAGTGAGAATGCAATTGTCGTTCCGCTTCATGTTGCGCCATCCAATCTGCCAGTTGTTTTCGCCACATTGAGCGTGGTGGACAATATCGGCGGTTTGCTGGTGACGATACCGCACAAACAGCAGGCCTATGAGCTATGTGCCGGACTGACGGACAATGCCACCTTCATTCAGGCGGTCAATGTTGTTCGGCGCACTGGAAATGGGTGGTACGGCGATAATACTGACGGCATCGGTTTTCTCGATGGCATCGAACGGGAAGGGTACGATGTGCAAGGGAAAAGCGTCCTTCTCGTCGGATGCGGCGGTGCCGGAACAGCCATTGCGCTGGAAATGCTGAAGCGAGGAGCAGCGCGCCTTGCCATTCACGATGTCGATGGTGACAAGCGTGATTCTGTAATCGGCAAACTCAGTGCACGTTATCCGGGTAAGGTTGCCGCTGGGAGCGACGACCCTTTCGGGTTCGATCTGATTGCAAATGCTACGCCGATGGGTATGAAATTGAATGATCCATATCCCGTAAACGTAACAAAGTTGCGGTCAGAGCAGTTTGCTGCTTGCGTGATCACTAAACCGCACGTATCGCCATTTATCGAGGAAGCTAGAAAACGGGGCTGTCAGACGATGATTGGTGCTGGAATGTTCGATGCGCAGGCGGAGGTCCTGGCGGATTTTCTGACCGGTCTCGACGGGCACCATGCAAGTTGCGCGCCGTTGCCGACACCCGAAAAAGGGTAGGCTTATCTCTATATCTCGATCTCTATGACTTTAAGGGGAGGAACTAAAATGCATTATCGTAAGAAACTTCTGGCGCTTTCGGCGGCGGCTTTCGCGACTTTCGGCGCAGCGCACGCAGAAGACGTGGTCAAACTCGGCATGGTTGTCGAGCTTTCCGGCCCGGGCGCACCGTCTGGTACGAACTGGCGTGACGGTATCAAGATCGCCATCGATGAAGTGAATGCCGGAGGCGGCATTCTGGGCAAGAAGGTCGAACTGGGTGAATATGACACCCAGACCGACCCGCAAGTTTCGCGCGCGCTTGTGCAGAAGGCTATCGACGACGGCGCATACGCCATTCTCGGCACGATCTATTCCGGCTCGACGATGGTCAACATGCTGGTTGCACAGCAGAACAGCATTCCACAGTTCGTCGGTTCGGAATCGCCGAGCATTGTCGAAAAAGGCAATCCGTTCGTGTTCCGCACCTCGACCGGTGCTCAAAAGGGCGTTCCGGCGCTGACGTCTTACTTCACCGATACGCTGAAGGCGAAAAAGGTTGGCGTGGCCTGGCTGAACAACGAGTTCGGCAAGGGCGGTCATGACGTGTTCGTTGAGGAAATGAAGAAGGCCGGGATCGAAATTATCGCCGATGTCGCCTCTGAGCAGGCGCAAACCGACTATGCAGCCGACGTTGCCAAGCTCAAGCAAGCTAATCCTGAAGCGATTTTCGTCTATATGAACCAGGAAGAATCTGCACGTTTCCTGATCGAAGCCAAGAAGCAGGGGCTGAAGATGCCCCTCGTTGGCGAAGTAACGCTGACGGAAGCCAAGGTGGTTGAACTTGCAGGCGGTGCAGCCGATGGCGCTATTGCCCATGTTGGCATTACGGCTGCTGCAACCGACGTGCCTGGTATTGGCGAATTCGCGAAGAAGTTCGAGGAAGCCTACAAGCGCAAGCCGACGCATGATGCGTTGAAGGGTTATGTCGGTGTCTGGACCACCAAATATGTCACCGACATGGTGGGCAAGCTCGATGGTGAAGCATTTGCTGAAAAGATGCATGGTCTTTGCCTGAAGGCGGCTGACTATCCGAAAGTGCTTCTCGACACCTGCTGGGATGACCGCGGAGAAATGTCTCGCCCAAGCTTCATGGTTCAGGTGAAGGACGGTGTGCCGACGGTTATTGGTACTGTTCCGGCAAACTGATCAATCCTTTCAGCAGAGGCGGCGGTCTGGCTGCCGCCTCAGACGGGTAAAGTCATGTCCCAGTTTCTACAGGTTTTATTATCCGGTCTTGCGACCGGCTCCATTTACGCACTTGTTGCGATCGGTTTCACGCTGGTTTGGCAAGCAGCCCAGACCGTGAACTTCGCGCAAGGTGAATTCGTGATGCTGCCGGCCTTCTTCGTTCTGGCGGCAATGACCATCTTCGGCATTTCGTTCTGGCCCGCTCTGCTTATCGGGCTTGTGGTTTCGTTGATCGTGCTTGGGCTATTGTTCAAGAAGCTGATCGTTGAACCAATCCTGCCTCATGGAGGCATCACACTGATCATCGCGACGATGGTCTTGGGCATCTTGCTCAAAGAAAGCGTGAAAGAGTTCTATTCCGCTGAAGCACAGCCGTTCCCATCGATGTTCCCGAACGATCCAATCGAGTTTTTCGGCGCGGTTCTCTCATTGCGTGACATTCTCAATCTGGCGCTGTCGCTCGGTATCGTCGTTCTGCTAACGCTGTTCCTCAATCGCACCCGCACGGGTCGCTGCATGCAGGCAACAGCGCAAAATCCTGCTGTTGCGGAAATTCTTGGCGTCAATGTCAAGCGCATGATCCTCTATACATTTCTGATCAATGCTGCTCTGGCCGCTTTGGCGTCCTATCTGATCAGCCCTGTCTATCTCGCAAAGTTCTCCAACGGTGAAACGCTTGGTCTGATTGCTTTCATTGCGGCGATTGTCGGCGGGTTCAACCAGATCCGTGGTGCGCTTGTCGGCGGATTGCTGATCGGCGTTCTTGATAATCTGACGGCGGCTTATGTAACCGCGCAATATCGCGCCGCCTTGCCACTGGTCCTGCTGATTGTGATCATCCTTGTCCGCCCGCAGGGCATCATGGGCACTTCCGAAGGGAGGGCTGTGTGATGACTGCAAGCAAACGCTATATTTCAATAGCTGTCCTGTTGCTATTGTCGGTGCTCGCACCGATTGGGCAGGGCAACTACATCACCTACGTGCTGACATCCTGGTTGATCTTCTCGATTGCAGCGATGGGCCTCAACCTGACGCTTGGTTACGCCGGCCAGATCTCGCTGGCGCAGGCGTCTTTCATGGCGATTGGCGCCTATACCACAGCGCTGCTGACACTGGCCGGATGGCATTGGTTTCTGGCAATGCCGGTCGGCCTCGTGCTCTGCTTCTTTGTGGGCCTCGTGCTTGGATATCCGGCTTTGCGCGTCAAAGGGCATTTCCTTGCCTTTGTGACGCTTGCCTTCAATACTCTGGTCTTTCTGGTGTTGCGCAACGAAGAGTGGCTGACTGGCGGCAATTACGGTCTCGTCGGCATGCCGCGTCCTCATCTCGGACTGTTCGCCACCACCAAGCAGTTGCCATTCTATTACTTTACGCTTGGCATCACTGTTGTCGCCGCGCTGATCATGTGGGGCATCGTGCGTTCCCCATGGGGCCGCGCCTTCAAGGCTCTGCGGGAAAACCCAATCCGCGCCGAAAGCCTTGGCGTTGATACACGTCGCATCACGCTTCTGGCGTTCGCCATCGGCTCCGTTTATGGCGGGCTTGCCGGATCGCTGATCACGCCGCTGGTTCAGTTTATCGAGCCGGGTTCATTCGGTCTCGTCCATTCGCTCCGCATCCTGCTCATGGTTGTTGTGGGTGGCGCAGGCTTCTTCTTTGGCCCTTTCATTGGTGCTGCGGTTGTCATCCTGCTGCCGGAAGTGCTCCGCTTCACCGAAGGCTACTATCTGATCATCTACTCGGTACTCGTGATCGTCATGCTGATCTTCGTGCCATCGGGTCTGATTGGAGTGTGGGGCAAGTTCCGCGAAAAGTTCTGGCCCAAGCGTCAGGTTCGCGGTGACATGAGCGAAGGAGCGCGGCTGAAATGAGCAGTCCTGTACTTTCTGTACGCAATATCGAGAAGCGTTTCGGCGGCATCCACGCCGTCCGCGATGTGTCCTTCGACGTCAATCAGGGTGAGATACTCGGACTGATTGGGCCGAACGGCTCGGGCAAGTCGACGCTGTTCAACTGCATTCTTGGCCAGCTTCAGCCCAATGGTGGTGAAGTGCAGGTGAACGGCAAGAATGTCTCCGGCATGCGGTCATCCGACCTCAACAAGCTTGGCGTCGGACGAACTTTCCAGCAGCTTTCAGTCTTTCCGAAGATGTCTGTCCTCGAAAACATCATCCTCGCCGGGCAGGAACACAAGGGAACCATGGCCTCGCGGCTTTTCGGTCCCGGCGATGCCGGATTGACCGCAGAAGCGGAACAGATGATTTCGTTCTTCCGCCTCAATCATCTTCGCGACGAACTGGCGGGGTCGCTCTCCTACGGACAGCAAAAGCTGGTCGATGCTGCCATGGCGTTCATGGCAGGCCCCAGTCTTGTTCTGCTCGATGAACCGGCCGGTGGCGTCAATCTGACAATGCTTGCCAATCTCAAGGATCGTCTGATCGCCTATAATGCGGAACATGGAACGACTTTTGTGGTCATCGAGCACAATATGGAGTTCGTCATGAGCCTTTGCACGCGCATTATCGTGCTGGCGGAAGGCCGCATCATTGCTGAAGGCAAGCCCGAAGAAATCCGGGCAAACCAGATGGTTATCGACGCTTATCTGGGAGGATGACATATGCTTGAACTCAAAGACCTTCACGGTGGCTATGGAAAGATCACCATTTTGAACGGTGTGTCTTTCTCCATTCCGAAGGGCTCGATTACGACTGTGATCGGCCCGAATGGAGCGGGCAAGTCAACCGTATTCAAGGCGATCTTCGGTCTCTTGAACATCCACTCGGGACAAATCCTGCTGGATGGAAAAGACGTCACCCGCAATACGCCGCGTCAGATGATCGCCAACGGCGCGACCTATGTGCCGCAAGGGCGCAATGTGGTGCCGCAACTTTCCGTCTACCATAACCTTGAGCTTGGGGGCATCACCTCACCTGATCCGGCCAAGGTGCGCGCCCGCATCGAGCAGGTCATGGATCAGTTTCCAATGCTGCGGCAGTTCCGGGACCGTAAAGCGATTGAACTGTCAGGCGGCCAGCAGAAGCAATTGGAGGTCGCCCGTGCTCTTCTGCTTGATCCGAAGCTCATTTTGATCGACGAACCGTCCATCGGTCTGTCGCCCAATCTCGTTCAGGAGGTGTTTCAGACGCTCATTCGCTTGCGTGATCAGGGTGTAACCATTCTCATGGTCGAGCAGAACGCGAAAGCCGCTCTCGCCATGTCGGATTACGGCCTGGTTCTTGAGCTTGGCCAGACGCGCATGCATGATGAAGCCGCAAAGCTTCTTGCTGATCCGCGCGTGGGGCAACTGTTCCTTGGCGGACATGTCGAGCATGACGACGCAAAAGTTTGACGTCATCGACGCTCCCGCTAATCGTCTGGGGGAGTGTCCAATCTGGTGTGAGCAGACTGGCACCCTCTGGTGGGTCGATGTGCTCACACCAGCGCTCATGAGCTATGTCCCGAAAACGGGGCGTGTTCAACAGCACCAGGTTGAGGCGCGCCGCATTGGGTCTCTTGCCTTGCGGGAAAAAGGTGGTCTCGTCCTGGCGTGTGACAATGGGCTGTTCGCCTTTGATCCCCAGAGCGGAACGCAAACATTTCTTGTCGACCCTGAACCCGGTGTCACAGGGCATCGCAAGAACGATGGGCGTGCGGATTGGGCAGGCAATTTCTGGATAGGCACCTTGCGCGAAGCGGATTACGTGCCTGTGGGCGCGCTTTATCGGGTACAGCCGGATCATTGCATATTACGAGAAGTCGCCGATCTCGCCATCCCCAACGGTCTTGCATTCGACGAAGATCGAAAGCGTATGTATTTTGCAGATACCCGCGCCTATACGATCTGGGTACGCGATTACGATCCGGAGAAAAACCGGCTTGGGGAACCACAGATTTTCGCAACGACGACTGCGCCCGAACGACCGGATGGCAGTTGCGTTGACGAAGAAGGCTTTATGTGGAGCGTGATCTATGCCGGAGGCAAACTCATCCGTTTTGACCCGGACGGCGCGATAGACCGCGTGATCGAACTGCCAGTCAGCCATCCGACCTGTTGCTGCTTTGGTGGCGAAGCCCTCGATACACTGTTTGTCACCTCGGCGATTGAGCCCCTTGGCCCTCAAGAGCGAACGACAGAACCACTTGCTGGCAAGGTGCAGGCGTTCAAACCGGGCGTTCGGGGACGAGCCGAATTTAAAACCCGACTTTGAAACAACACGCTTTCAACCCACGATGCTGGCCCCAACGCGTTGAATGTGGGCGTACCAATACCCGGAAGTAGGAGAAAACGTCATGAAAACTTCGATAGCAACGGTTTCGATCAGTGGTGATCTGCCGCAAAAACTCGAAGCTATCGCCAAAGCTGGCTTTGACGGTGTCGAGATTTTCGAGAACGACTTTCTCACCTTCGATGAAAGCCCGCGTCTGGTTGGCCGCATGGCCCGTGACCTAGGGCTGGAGATCACGCTGTTTCAGCCTTTCCGCGATTTTGAAGGCATGCCGGAGCCATTGCGCAGTCGGACCTTCGACCGAGCTGAGCGGAAGTTCGATCTGATGCAGGAGCTTGGCACGGATCTCGTTCTTGTGTGCTCGAATATATCGCCGGTTGCTATGGGCGGCCTTGATCGGGCAGCCGATGACTTCCGCGAGCTTGGCGAGCGGGCAGCGCGCCGCAATTTGCGCGTGGGTTACGAAGCGCTCGCCTGGGGTCGCCACATTAACGATCATCGCGATGCCTGGGAGATCGTACGCCGCGCTGATCATCCCAATGTTGGTCTTATTCTCGACAGTTTTCATACGCTGGCGCGCAAGATCGACGTGAATTCGATCCGCTCCATTCCCAAGGAAAAACTCTTCATCGTTCAGATGGCCGACGCGCCACTGATCGATATGGATCTCCTTTATTGGAGCCGTCACTATCGCAATATGCCGGGTGAGGGTGACCTGCCGGTTCTGGATTTCATGCGCGCCGTGGCCGCGACCGGCTATGACGGCTATTTCTCGCTGGAGATTTTCAACGATCAGTTCCGCGGTGGGTTGCCCGCGTCCATCGCGGCTGATGGCCGTCGCTCGTTGATTTATCTTGGCGATCAGGTGCGTCGTGTGGAACCAGAAAACCGGCTGACTGTGACCGATATGCCTGCAAGAGCCAAAGTGGAGCGCGTCAGCTTCATCGAGTTTACGGCCCATGCCGATAGCGCCGATAGGCTTGCATCGGTGCTGGGCGCCTTGGGCTTTCAGCTCGCGGGCGAGCACAAAACCAAGGATGTGGCGCTCTATCGCCAAGGTGAGATCAATCTGGTCGTCAACACCGATATACGCGGCTTTGCAAGCTCGGCCTATGCAGTTCACGGCACAACGGCCTATGCCATGGGCCTTGTCGTCGATGATGCTGCAGCCGCGCAAGCAAGAGCAGTTGCATTGGGAGCGGAGCCATTCGAACAGCCGCTCGACCCCGGCGAGATCGGCATGCCAGCGATACGCGGTGTTGGCGGCGGCCTGATCTATTTCCTTGATGAAAAGACCGATCTTGGCCGCATCTTCGATATAGAATTCGAACCTGTCGCAGAGGCTGGCGGCTTCCATGGGGTGGGGTTGACCCATATCGACCATGTCGCCCAAACGATGAAGTTCGATGAGCTTTTGACCTGGCTTCTGTTCTACACGTCGCTTACGGAATCCCGGAAATCGCCTATGGTTGATATTGTCGATCCGGGCGGCGTCGTGCGCAGTCAGGTCGTGGAGAATGACAGTGGATCGCTGCGGATTACGCTTAATGGTGCTGAGAACCGCCGCACATTGGCTGGCCGTTTCATTGCAGAAACCTTCGGTTCCGGTATTCAGCATCTGGCATTTGCCACCGACGATATATTTGAGACGGCAGCAGCACTGAAAGCCAACGGCTTTCATACGCTGGAGATTTCGCCCAACTACTATGATGATCTCGAAGCGAGGCTCGGCCTCGATCCGGATTTCACGGATAAGCTCAAAGCCGCCAATGTGCTCT
Organism: Ochrobactrum sp. RH2CCR150; assembly: GCA_014138095.1. Classification (GTDB taxonomy): domain Bacteria; phylum Pseudomonadota; class Alphaproteobacteria; order Rhizobiales; family Rhizobiaceae; genus Brucella; species Brucella gambitense. Next base: position 64,583 of record JACGXE010000007.1, on the reverse strand, counting down.
ATGATCGCGATGAAACCGGCGAGTATTTCCAGCTCTATAGTCCAACCGACGATCAGGGTTTCTTCTTCGAAGTTGTGCAGAGGCGCAGCTATAAGGGCTATGGCGCTGTGAATGCCATCTTCCGCATTGCAGCGCTTCGGCGCTATCTGAGACCCGATGGCATGCCCAGGATGATGCTCTGAGGCAGTATCGCGATACGACCACGAGCTACTGCCTGAATATTTCAGTTGCGCGCCGCAAACATTTAAGTGTTTGCGGCGCGTTTCGTTATTATGGAAAACTATTTTAAGTCGGCTCGATCGGCTAATAGAAGCTTCCTTGATAAATTCTATATAAATTATAGGTTTTTCGCGAATGCGAGAGACCATGACCAAAAATACGATAGAAATATCAACGGATGTGCTTGTTGTCGGGGGAGGGCCAGCGGGTTGCTGGGCTGCCTGGAATGCGGCTGCCAAGGGGGCAAGCGTCGTTCTTGTCGAGAAGGGTTACGTCGGTACAAGTGGGGCTACCGCAGCCGGGAACACCACAACGATTTACACGCGCCGCGGCACTGCCGAACGGAGTGCGACGGTCTCACAGAGGGTGCGGCTGGGACTAGGTTTTGCCGAGCAGGAGCGCATCGAGCGCGTGCTTGATCGGACCTACGAAAACCTCGATTTGCTCGCCCAGTGGGGCTACGACTTCCCAACTTATGAAGATGGAACACCCTATCGCGGCATGCTGCGGGGGCCCGACTATCTGCGGTTTATGCGGCAGAAACTCATCAAGGCGCGTGTTCAGATAATCGACCATTGCCCGATAGAAGAACTGCTCGTGTCCGATGGGGTGATTGCGGGTGCCATTGCGCGATATCGGCGATCTGGTGAAACGCTGCATATCCGTTCCGGAGCCGTTGTAATTGCCACGGGTGGTTGTGCTTTTCGAAGCGGTGCGCTCGGTACCAACAACCTCACCGGCGACGGCTATCTTATGGCTGCAGAAGCAGGTGCAGTTCTTTCGGGCATGGAATTTTCTGCTCAGTTCGGCATTTCACCTGCCTATTCAAGCGTCACGAAAGGCGTGGTGTATTTCTGGGGTACGTTCAGTGACGAGCAGGGCAACGAGCTTTCCTCGACTGGAGATCGCCAAAGCGTCGTCGCGCGGGAACTCATCAAGGGCCCGGTCTATGCGGTGCTGGATAAAGCGCCGCCGCGTCTGCAAGAGGGCTTTCGCCGGGGACAGCCGAACATTTTCGTTCCCTTCGATCGTATGGGCATTGACCCATTCACGCAACGTTTTCCCATCACTCTTCGCCATGAAGGCACGGTTCGCGGCACAGGTGGCCTGAAGATAGACGGACGTACAACGACGACGATCCCCGGTCTGTTTGCCGCCGGTGATGCCGCCTCCCGTCAAGGCATGTCGGGAGCCTCAAGCGGCGGTGGCGGACCGAACTCCAGCTGGGCGATGGCGACAGGTTCCTGGGCTGGCGAGGATGCGGCGAAGTTTGTGCAATCGCTCGGTGCAAACTGGCGCGACCGGGCTGTGCGTTCCGCCAATGCGCAATTGAGCGACCGGGCCGATCAGGCAACTGGCGATGTCGATGCGGTTTTGGATGATGTAAAACAGCAGGTTCTTCCGCTGGATGGCGGGTTCTTCAGGAACCATGATCGACTAGTCGAGACGTCTGCCAGACTAGCCGCGCTTTGGCAGGACGAGGCGTGGCGATTGCAACGCTCAACCAAGGTGCGTGAAGTCGAAGCGCTTATCGCAACAGCCCGCTGGGCAACCCAGAGCGCGCTGTTGCGCAAGGAAAGCCGTGGCTTGCAGCGGCGCACAGATTTCCCCGAAACAAACCCCGCCATGGCGCAGCCAATCGACTCCGGTGGTGTCGAAAACATCTGGGCTTCGTTTCAAACCGAAAATCGAGTGAGTGCAGCATCATGATTGAGATCGTCAGTGAAGACCGCTGCATCAAATGCGATCTTTGTGTCGAGGCCTGCCCGGACAATGTGTTCGATGCCGTTCCCGATAGTGCGCCCATCATTGTCCGGCAGTCCGACTGCCAGACCTGCTTCTTGTGCGAGCTTTTTTGCCCGACAGACGCGCTCTACGTGTCGCCTCTTTCGGAAACGATTGAAGGCGCGTCAGAGAGCGAACTCATTGTACGAGGCGTGATGGGTAGTTTCCGTCGTGAAATGGGATGGAAAAACGCCAAGCCGCGCGGAACGGCTGGCGACTGGAGTTACCGGATCTTCGAGACTGGCAAAATCATACCCTGACTGGAGAAATGAATGAGACGTTTTCTATCAACCTTTCTGCTGGCTGTAGGCGTTTTGACCGCCCCGGCAACTCAATCGTTTGCGGAGGATGCGCCGGCGACTATTCGCTTCGGTGATGTGGGCTTCGGGTTCGGGACGCCGTTTGGCGTTGGCCTTCAGGCCATCGCGGATGCGAAGGGCTTTATCGCTGACGAGTTCAAGGGGACACCAACCAAGATCGAGTTCACCTACTTCACCGGAACAGGCCCAGCAATCAACGAAGCGCTGTCCAATGGTCAGCTTGACTTCGCATCCTATGGCGCGGTTCCAAATATCATCGGTAAGGCCAATGGTCTCGATACGGTCATTCTGGCTTCCTATGGTGGTACTACGATCTTTGGCGCGTCCCGTCCGGACCTCGACATCAAGTCCATCGCCGACCTGAAGGGCAAAAAAGTCGCCATCCAGAAGGCAACCATCATTCACTGGGCGCTGATTACGGCTTTGAAGAATGCTGGCCTCTCCGAAAAAGATATCACCATCGTCGATCTGAAAAATGCAGACCAGCTTGCAGCTATCGCTGCGAAAAGCGTCGATGCGGTATTCGGGGCCGATTTCCTGCTTCCGCTTGAGGATAAAGGTCTGGCCAAGATCTTTTACAAATCGTCCGCTGTGGGAGCGACCGGCGACGGCTTCGGTGCATTCCTCGTCACGGACAAGTTCCGTAAAGCCTACCCGGAAGCAACGCAGAAAGTCGTGACGGGTTTTGTCAAAGCGGCGCAATGGCTGTCGGATGATAAAAACCGCGAAGAAGCATTCAGTATCTGGTCGCGGGCGGGATCGCCAATCGAGGTTATCCGCAAATCCAATGAAGGCGGGGAACTGGGCAAGAAATACAATCCGCGTCTCGATGGGTTCTTTGCTGCCCGTTATCGCAGCGGTATCGACTTCGACAAGGAGCAGAAGCTCATCAGGCATGATATCGATCTCGATACCTGGGTCGATAGGAGCTACGTGGACAATGCCGTGAAAGCACTGAACTTGCAGTCGTTGTGGCCTGACCGCTCTGCGACGGGCGAACTCCTGAACTGATCGGAGAAGCCGATGGCGACGTTCGAAGCTGGAGCCTACTTTAGCGTCTCCCAAAGACTTAAAGGCGAGCGGCTGGCGAAGTTGCAGTCTCGCATCGCAAGCTCTGTTCTGGCCTTGACCGGCCCAGTCTGCTTGCTGGTTCTCTGGTGGATTGCGTCAGCCAACGGCTGGATCTCGCCGCAGGTACTTCCACGACCGGATTGGGTCTTCAGCACATTTGTGGATCTTCTGGCAGACGGCGACATATTCTCTGCCGCCGTCGTCAGTTTCCAACCCATTGCCGAGGGCTTTCTGATCGGAGCATCTCTCGGCTTCGCTTTCGGTCTCCTGATCGGGAAATCTAAGACTGCAGAAGCCTATCTTGGGCCAAGCTTCAGAGCGCTAGCCGCTGTACCCTCGCTGGGGTGGCTACCGATACTGATCCTGCTATTTGGCATCGAAGAAAGCGTGAAGATCATCATTCTTTCAAAAGCCTGTTTTGTGCCAATGGCGATCAGCACGGCTGAAGGAGCGAGGAACGTTCCCAAAGGGTTCAACGAGGTTGCAGACATTCTTGGCCTTCGCGCGCGGACCCGATTTTTCAAGCTGACAATCCCGGCTATGGCTCCTTATATCGCCAGTGGCGTGCGGCTTTCGCTCAGTCAGGCATTTGTTTCCTTGATCGTTGTCGAAATGCTCGCCGGTACTGATGGCCTTGGTTATATGATGGTATGGGGTCGCACGCTCTTCCAGCTTGATATCGTTATCGTCGGCATGATCGTTGTGGGAGCCGTCGGCTTCGTACTCGACCTACTCCTCAAGCGTGCAGAGGCGCTGATGCGGAAGGGTAGTCATGTCTAAGGCTGAACGGTTCTCTTTGCGGGTTCCTCGTGGCGCAATGGTGCCACTATCGGCGGTTGTCGTTTGGTGGGGTGGTGTATCAGCGGGTCTGATCACTGGCCCTATGGCGGTTCATCCCTTGCAGGTGTTGGAAGCGCCTTTCCTTGACCCTTCAGGGCGCGAGCTGTGGGCGGCGCTTTTGGCGAGTATCGGTCGCGTCATTATCGGTGGTAGCATCGGCGGCATTGCCGGGCTCGTACTTGGTTATGTGGTTGGAAGTTACCGCTGGGCCGGTTTGGCATTTGCACCGTCCATTCATGCCGTGCGTCAGGTTGCGCTCTTTGCCTGGATACCACTGCTGACGGCATGGTTTGGAAACGGTGAGGGCACCAAACTTGTGTTTACCGCTCTCTCGACATTTTTCCCGCTCTTTCTTGCAACAGAGCAGGGTGTGCGGCAGGTGCCGTCCTCGTTGATCGAAGTCGCTGACACATTGAATTTGCGACGCTGGACCCGCATTCGTCGCCTTTGCCTGCCGTCGGCGCTTCCGAACATCTATGTTGGTTTGCAGATTGCCGCGCTATCGGCCTGGATTGGAACTGTCGGTGCGGAATACGCCATTGGAAATGGTCGTGGATTGGGCAGCTACATTGCCAGCGCACGCGATCAATTCCGCATGGATATCGTGATCGTGGGCGTCTTCACCCTGGCAGCGGGCGGCGTCTTGCTTGCATCCATCATCCGCCGTGTCACATCGATTGTATCGCCCTGGAGCTCAGAGAATTGATGAACGCCCTTTCAATCGAACATGTCAGCAAGTCCTTTATTCTCGATGGCGCACCTCGACCCGTATTGAAGGATATCAATTTTCAGGTCGGGCACAACGAGATCATATCCATTGTCGGTGCGTCGGGCTGCGGAAAATCCACTTTGCTGCGGCTGATTATCGGACTGGATGGTGACTATCGCGGGTCGATTACGCGTGGCGACACTGACAAAACATCACCGACAAAGATCGGTATGGTCTTTCAGGATCATCGTTTGTATCCATGGCTGACTGTCGAGGGCAATGTCGAGTTGGCTTTCGACAAGTCTGATCTTTCGCCCGCATCCAAGCGCGAAAGAGTACAGCACTACCTCGTACTCGTTGGTCTCAGCGACTATGCGAAGGCCTATCCGAAGCAGCTTTCAGGCGGGATGGCGCAGCGCGCGGCGATAGCCAGAGCGCTGGCGCAGGAACCCGATATTCTGCTTATGGATGAACCTTTCGGTGCCTTGGATTCCATCCTGCGGATGCGTCTTCAAGATGAACTTTTGTCTATCTGGGAGAAGAACAAGGTCTCCATCATTATCGTCACGCATGATGTGGAAGAAGCGCTTTATCTCGCTGACCGGGTTTTGATCATGGAGCCTAATCCCGGTCGGGTGCGTGATGTGTTCGATGTCGGACTACCGCGTCCGCGCGACCGCAGCGCGTCCATATTGGCTGATCTGAAAAAGCGCTGCCTTGCCATGCTGGTTTGAGCTGATACGCATCCATAAGTCTTGATCTCTCAATCCGTTTGAATGCCGTTCGTCCTGTTTCGAATCTGAACAGAATCGCTTGACTCGCTCAAAACGATCATTAATGTTCACGATGGGAGCAGGACATGAGCGAAGCTAGAACACGTTTTCCGCAGGAACGTCACCGGCAGATGATGGACGTCATCGCCGACGCGAAGCGTATTGGCACGTCGGATCTGGCTGGCATTATGGGTGTTTCGCTCCCGACATTGCGTCGCGATCTCATCACGCTGGAACAGGCCGGGTTGATCCTGAGAATTCACGGCGGGGTCGTTGCCCGCGGTGCGGGTGAGGGGGTCGCCGAACCTATGTTTTTGGAAAAGCTGCGTATTAGCCAAAGCGCCAAGGCGCGGATTGGTGAGGCAGCGGCAGCACATGTTGCCAATAATTCCACCGTTATTCTCGATTCCGGCACCACCGCGTTGTCTGTCGCACGCGCCCTTGCGGGCAGGGCGATCACGCTTGTGACAATGGACTTGAAGATTGCTGAAGCCGCGGCGGTTGGCGCAACGGAAGTGCATATCATCGGCGGTCGCGTCAGAAATGACTATTATTCGCTGATCGGCGCCTGGGCTACCGAAACGCTGCGCCATATCCGCGCCGATTGTTTCTTTCTATCCGCTGACTGCGTCGATCTTGAAGGCGTCTCTACCTCTACCGTCGAAGAAGCGGAAGTAAAGCGCGCCGCAATCGCCATTGCGCAAAAGACGATACTTGTTGCCGATCAGCGTAAACTTGGATGCCGCAGCTTTGCGCCAGTTTGCGGGCTGCAGGATTTGAGCGGCTTTATAACTGATACCGGTTTCGAAGGCTCATTGCAGCCTTATCGCGACCAACTGCCTTTTCTGGAAACCGTTTAACGGGCACATCGGGGGAGGAACTGAAATGCTAATCGCCAAACACGTTTTCGCCCGCTAGGCGGGCCAAGGCAACCAGCGCAGGGGAGAGCGCCAATGGATGCAAGACAGGACACGACGGGCAATTATCTGAAGGGGCTGGCCGTTCTGGCTATTGCCATCTTTGGATTGTTGAGCCTGCTCGCGCCAGGCTTTTTCACTGCTGCAAATCTCAATTCCATGGGGTTTCAGTTTCCTGAGTTCGGGCTGCTTTCGTTGGCCGTTCTGCCGACGATGGTGTCAGGTGGCATAGACCTTTCCGTCGTGGCCACAGCTAATCTCGCCGCTATCGTCGCAGCGGTAATGATGAGGGCAGGGCCCGAACTCGCCATCCTTGCCATTCCGGTTGCGCTGCTGATCGGTGTTGCCTGCGGGTTACTCAACGGCTTTCTGATTGCCTATCTGCGCCTGCCGCCAATTCTGGCCACGCTTGGCACGATGCAGTTGTTCTCCGGAATTGGTATCGTGATAACCGGAGGTCCGGCAATTACCGGTCTTCCGCAGTGGTACACAGCCTTTGGCAATTGGTCGCTCGGCGGCGTGGTGCCGCTACCACTCGTCCTGTTCGTGGCCACAGCGCTTCTGTTGGGTTTTCTGCTCAAGCGAACACCGGTCGGCATTCACCTGCGGCTGTTTGGAGCCAATCCTGTCGCGTCCCATTTTGCAGGCACACGCGAAAAAGGTCTGTTGCTTCGCATCTACGCTATTGCTGGTCTCATAGCATCGATTGCCGGGCTTGTGGTTCTGGCGCGGGTGAATTCCGCCAATGCCGACTATGGTAGCTCCTATCTGCTTCTCGTCATTCTGATCAATATTCTGGCAGGCGTTTCGCCAGCAGGCGGCTTTGGCACCGTGACCGGTGTGACGCTAGCCGTCATCTGTCTCCAGCTCATATCAAGCGGACTGAACTTTTTGTCTTTCAGTGCGTTCTCACGCGATCTGTTCTTTGGTGGCCTGCTTGTGGTCGTCATGTCGGCGCGCGTTCTGGCAGGCCGACTTGGCCTTGCGCCCATTTTCCAAAGGAAGGCCCGAACGGCATGAAAAATCGACTACGTTCTACGCTCGAAGCATTGATGATAACGCCTGGTCTGTCGGGTCATGAGGATCGTGTGCGACGCCTCATCGCTCGCGATCTGGCTGATCTTCCGCTCGAATTTGTCACCGATCGTCTGGGCAATCTGATTGCAACAATGAAGGGGGATGAAAACGCGCCCTCCGTCATGCTGTTTGCGCATACGGATCAGCTGGGCTTTATCGCGCGCAAGATCGAGGATAATGGCCTGATCCGTATCGAGCGGTTGGGCGGTATTCCGGAAAAGGCGTTGCCTGCACAGGCGGTGCTATTTTGTGTCGGCGAAGGGCGCGACGTTCACGGCGTTATCGCCAATAAAAGCCATCATGCCACGCCTGCCGAAGAAAAATACAAGGTCACGCCCTATGCCGAACTTTTCATTGATGTCGGTGCGGAAAGCGCTGCGGATGTAAAGGCGCTCGGCATCGAGATCGGTACACCGGTTGTCTATGCACCGCGCGTCATCCATCTCAACGAAAATCGCGTTATCGGAACGTCGGTTGATGACCGGGCTGGTTGCGCCGTCGTTATGGAAGTTGCCCGTCAGCTCGCGAAAGGTGGTCCACGACCAACCGTTCATTTTGTTTTCGCGGTTCTGGAGGAGTTCAATCTGCGTGGCGCCATGGTCGCAGCGCAGGCGATCAAACCGGATATCGCCATCCAGCTCGATATCGGGCTCAATGCCGATACGCCAGATATGGCCCATCGCGGTGAAATTCAGTTGGGCGGCGGCCCGGCCATCAGCCTCTACTCCTTTCACGGGCGCGGCACGCTCAATGGTACTATCCCCCATCCGGCTCTGCCGAAACTCTTCACCGATGCAGCGGCCAGCGAAGCCATTCCGCTGCAACGCACGGCCCATACAGGCGCCTTGACGGATTCGTCTTACGTACAGCTCGTCAATGAGGGCGTTGCCTGTATCGATGTGTGTTTCCCGTGCCGCTATACCCATACGGCGCTTGAAATGTGCGATCTGCGCGATCTTGAAAGCCTGACCGCGCTTCTAGTCGCGGCCATTGGCAGGATCAACAAGGACTTCAGCCTCGACAGGGATCTTTACACCTGATGCGCTATTATCTGGGCATCGACATTGGCACATTTGAATCGAAGGGTGTTCTTTCCGATGAGGAAGGAAGGATCGTCGCTTCTGCCGCGCGTCCGCATCGCATGCTGGTTCCACAACCGGGTTGGGCGGAGCATGATGCCGAACAAAACTGGTGGGGTGAATTCTGTTCGATCAGTCGTGAGTTGATCGAACAAAGCTCTGTAGCGGCAAGCGATATTCGCGCAGTCGCGGCCAGCGGCATCGGCCCATGTATGCTGCCGGTTGATGAAAACGGCGCTCCGCTCATGAATGCCGTTCTTTATGGTGTCGACACGCGCGCAGCGGTGGAAATAGAGGAACTGACGGCTGAAATCGGGCTCGATCGTCTGATGCGGGAAGGCGGCAATGCGTTGACCTCGCAATCGGTCGGCCCGAAGATTCTTTGGCTGAAAAAGAACCACCCGGATATTTTCAACCGCACGCACAAGTTCCTCAACTCCTCCTCCTTCCTTGTTCACAGGCTGACGGGAAACTACACGATCGATCACTATTCGGCGGCTGGGTTCTCGCCGCTTTATGACGTTGCGCGGCAGGACTGGACTGACGATTTTGCCGAACGCATCGTTTCGCGTGAGCGACTGCCTGATCTCCTCTGGACGACCGACATCGCGGGAACGGTGACACCGCAAGCCGCAGCCGCGACTGGTCTCGCTGTTGGAACGCCTGTGATCGCTGGCACCATTGATGCCGCCGCTGAGGCTGTCAGTGTTGGCGTGCAGAAGTCCGGCGAGATGATGGTCATGTATGGCTCGACCATGTTCATCATTCTAGTCACGGATCAACGCATCGCCGACACGCGGCTGTGGTATGCACCTTGGCTTTTCCGTGGAGAACACGCTTGCATGTCCGGCACGTCGACCAGCGGAACGCTGACGCGGTGGTTTCAGGAGCAGTTCGCTCGAGAGTTGCCCGCCGCCAGCGCCTTGCAAGCACTGGCGGAAGAAGCCGCATCGTCACCGCCCGGCGCAAAAGGGCTCTTTGTACTCCCCTATTTTTCCGGAGAGAGAACACCGGTTCATGATCCGTCAGCACGAGGCATGATTTTTGGCCTTGATCTGACCCATAAGCGCGCTGACATTTATCGCGCGCTTCTTGAAGGCGTCGCTTATGGCGTCAACGACATTTTCAATACCTATCACGAAGCAAATGCGCCGCTTGACCGAATTGCCGCGGTGGGCGGCGGCACCAGAAATGCAGTCTGGTCACAGGCTATTTCTGATGTCAGCGAAAAGCTTCAGCTCGTGAGAAGCAAGACCATCGGCGCTGCCTACGGAAATTGTTTTCTGGGCGCGCTTGCGGTTGGCGATGTCGCAAAGGCCGATATTGAGCAATGGAACCCGGTTGAAAGGCGCATTGAACCTGATGCGGGAACAAAGCACGTCTACCAGCAGGGTTTCGATACATTCAAGAAGCTCTACGAGCGGACTGCCGATCTGATGCGGATCGCGTCGGTTTGAAGAGAGGCCGGACGCTGTCATGCGCCCGGACAGGAATTGGTGAAAGCCGCAGAAGCTTCGCCAGACTATAGCCTGACTGATTGCCGGGGAGGCAAGCAGGGGTGAACCAACGGAGGGAATAACAATGAATATCAGCTTGAGGAAAATGGCAGCCGGACTTGCCGTCAGTGCAGCTATTATTGCTGGTGGTGCCTTCTATGCCAACGCGCAGGATGCAAAACACACCATCGTCACTGTCGTCAAACTTTCCGGCATCGCCTGGTTCAATCGCATGGAAACCGGCGTGAAGGAGTATGCGAAGGAAAGCGGAAACAACGCGACGCAGATCGGACCTGCTTCGGCTGACGCTGCCCTGCAGGTTCAGCTGATCGAAGACCTGATTGCCAAAAAGGTGGAGGCGATAACCGTGGTGCCGAATTCCCCGGAAGCCCTGGAACCCGTGTTGGGCAAGGCGTTGCAGGCCGGGATCAAGGTAATCGGCCACGAAGCATCCAGCATGAAGAACGTAACCTATGACGTCGAAGCCTTCGACAATGGCGCCTATGGCGAACATCTGATGAAGGCACTGGCCGAGGCCATGGGCGAAGAGGGTGAATATGCGGTGTTCGTTGGCCATCTGACGGCAAAGACCCACAATGAATGGGTTGATGCAGCCATTGCCTATCAGAAAGAACATTATCCGAAGATGAAGCTCGCGACCGACAAGATCGAGAGCAACGAGCAGCAGCAGACCGCCTATGCCAAGACCAAGGAACTGCTGAGAACCTATCCAAACCTCAAGGGCATTCAGGGCTCGGCAGGTGAAGATGTTGCGGGTGCAGCGCTTGCTGTCGAGGAAGCTGGGCTTGAAGGCAAGGTCAAGATTGTTGGCACCAGCCTTGTGTCGGTTGCAGGTCCTTATCTCGAAAGTGGTACGATCAACATGATCTCGTTCTGGGATCCGGCCAAGGCTGGTATCGCCATGAACAAGCTCGCAGCGATGGCTATTGACGGCAAGGCCGTGACCGATGGCATGGACCTTGGTGTCGAGGGCTACAACAAGGTTCAGCTCAAGGACAAGGTCGTTTACGGCCAGGCTTGGGTCGATGTGACCAAAGACAATATGGGCAATTACGACTTCTGATCCATGGATGATGGGCCGCCGGGCAATCGGCGGCCTCTATGGGAGAACTGCATGAGTGATAAGCAGAATTCCGGCGCTTTCGTTCTGGAAATGCAGGCTGTCGCCAAGTCTTATGGTCCCGTCCGGGTACTGGAAGATGTCGGCTTAAGCCTGCGACCGGGCGAGGTGCGCTGTCTGGCCGGTGAAAACGGATCCGGCAAATCGACGTTGATCAAGATATTGTCCGGTGTCGTTCGTGCCGACGCCGGTACGGTCACGATTGACGGCAAGCTCATCGACAATGACGCAAAAGACGCGATAGCGGCGGGGCTTTCGGTCATCTATCAGGACTTCGCGCTTTTCCCCAATCTGACAGTCTGGGAGAATGTAAGCTTTCTGGCAGCCGTTACCGAGAACAAGAGCTTCTTCAACCGCATGTCTGGACGCAAGCGGGCGATTGAAACGCTTGCAAGGATGAAGGTCGACATCGACCCCGATATTCTTGTCGAAAGACTGCCTGTTGCTTCAAAGCAGCTGGTTGCTATTGCGCGTGCGCTTGCCAATGATGCGCGCATCATCGTTATGGATGAGCCCACCACAGCCCTGACCCGCAGTGAGGTCGCAAAGCTTCTTGATATCGTCTTTGCATTGAAGGCGGAGGGGGTAGCCTTTCTGTTTGTCAGCCATAAGATCGAAGAAGTGTTTGCGGTTTGCGACAGTGTCACGGTTCTGCGTGATGGTCTTGTTGTGGTTGCAGGACCGATTGGTGAATTCGATCCAGCGCGTCTCGTAGAGGCAATGTCGGGTCGACCAATTGACAGCCAGCGTCTGGCGCGTGAGGCGGTCACGCCTTCGGATGCGATATTCAAAGTGCGCAATCTTGGACGACGCGGCCAGTTCGCCGCGATCAATCTCGATCTACGCGCGGGCGAAATCATATCTGTCGTGGGCCTTCTGGGGTCAGGGCGAACGGAACTTGCATTGGCTTTGTTTGGATGCCTTACACCGGACGAAGGTCGCATTGAAGATGCGAGCGGACAACTGCATCTCAAGGCTCCCGCCGACGCGATGGAGCACGGCGTTGCCTATGTGCCGGAAGATCGTCTGACCGAAGGGCTTTTTCTCAATCAGCCGATCCGTGAAAACATCATCGTCTCAAGCCTTGATGCGGATACCAGGGGCGGCATCGTCAGTGCGTCAAGCCTGACGGAGCGCGCGCGTGAAGCCGTTAAGCGGTTGCGTATCAAAACCCCCAGTGTCTTTCCACCAGTGGTGACACTTTCTGGCGGCAATCAACAGCGTGTCGTTCTGGCGCGTTGGATGGAGCGAAAGCCGAAGCTGCTTATTCTCAATGGCCCGACGGTCGGCGTCGATGTCGGCTCCAAGCGGGAAATTCATGAATTACTGCTTGCACTGAGCCGTTCGGGAACAGCGGTTCTGGTGGTGACTGACGACATCGGCGAAGCCATAGCGCTTTCCGATACAATCAAGGTGATGGTGAAGGGACGAATTGTGGCCAGTTTCGATGCCGGTGATATCGACGAGGAAACGCTCTATCAGGAAGTCATTCGCGAGGACCGGCCATGAACAATTCCTTGATCCGGATACTCTCCACTCCGCAGGGCGTCGTCTTTCTGACGGCTGTCGCTTTTGCGATTGTGCTGAGCATTCTCAATCCGGCGTTCTTCTCGCCCGCAACGCTGATAGACCTGGCACGAAACTCACTGGTGACCGGAATATTTGCGCTGGGTGTCATGATGGTACTGGCATCCGGCGGCATTGACGTGTCCTGCACGGCAATCGGCGCGTTTGCGATGTATGCGACGGTGAAAATCGTCATGGGTATCGACATCCATGTTCCGATTATCGCCTATTTCGGGCTGGCAGCTCTCATCGGTGCCGGTCTTGGCCTCATCAATGGGATACTGGTCGGCGGGTTAGGTCTGCCGACGCTCATCGTTACGCTTGGTACAATGAGCCTGTTCAGGGGCGCATTGCTGACCTTCGTCGGGACGGTGTACATCACGTCGGTGCCGCGTGAGGTTATCAATTTCGCTCGCAGCATTCTGGTGCGGATGGAAAACACACTGGGCCAGATGGTGTCGCTTCCCATGTCATTCTTTGTGCTGGTGGGGGTCGCTGTATTCGTGGCCTTCATCATGAATTTCACGCTGTTTGGGCGTAAAATCTACGCCATTGGCGGCTCGGAAGAGGCGGCTACGCGTATCGGCATCCGTGTGGGACGCGTCAAGCTATTGATCTATGTTCTGGCGGGCGCGATTGCCGGTCTCGCTGGCATGACCCATATGACCCTGTCGCGCATGGCAAATCCGTTCGATCTGGTCGGCATGGAACTGAATGTCATCGCTGCCGTTGTTCTCGGCGGAGCCCGGATAACGGGCGGTCATGGAACAGTGCTTGGAACGCTACTCGGCGTATTTGTCATCACAATGATCAATACGACACTATTGATGGCGGGTGTGCCATCCTATTGGCAGAAGGTCGTTATTGGCTGTCTGATTGTGGTGGGTACGGGCTTGCCGATATTGATCGAGCGATTGAGCCTGCACCGGGCTCGTCTGGCGCAGCCTCTGGGAGCGTGATCGGCGTTTATCGCGCGCGGTGAACAGTCACCGCGCGCGATTGTCTTTTCATTAGTCCTTGCGGGCTTTCTTCACGATGTTCATGAATTCCTTGGCGCGTTCCGGATCGACCGCATTCCAGGTGTTGCCATCGACCTTCAGCGACGAGCCGACAATGCAGCCATCGGCAATCTTGAGGATATCGGCGACGGTTGCATGACGCACGCCCGTATTGGCCAGAACCGCCGTGTTCGGCAGGACCCGCTTGACGGCTTCGAGGTCCGAAACATTGGCGGCTTCACCGGTGATCGTGCCCGACACCAGAACGGCATCCGGAATGGACGAGAAGACTGCTGAACGTGCCCGGTCGGGGAGGGGGCGGCGATCCATTGAATCCGCGAATTCAGCAGATACGTTGTCCAGCATGACAAGATCCGAACGGCCAAGACGATTGCGATAGCGCATCGTTTCACCCGCATTTGGCGTCCACGGCCCCATGTCGGAGGCGTAGGTACCGGTCAGGATTTCGCGCATGAATGATGCGCCGGTTGCTGTGGCCAAAGCGACCGAGCTTTTGGGGTCCCAGAGAACGTTGACGCCGAAAGGCTTTGCGATTTCACCACGCAGACGGCCGATGACATAGGCCATGGTTGCCGTGGAAGCGACATCGACAGCAAGTTCGTATGGACGGTCGTTTTCGTTACCGAACATGACAGCATCGACATCGGCATCCTGCAAGGCCGTGAGATCGCGACGCGCCGCCTCGACGATACCTTCAATACCTGCTTCCGCGTCGTAAAGCGGAGTGCCAGGCATCGGGTTAAGATGCACCATCGCAATGATGGGCTTCTTCGTCGGGAAAAGATCAAAAAACTTGCTCATAGTGAACCCCTTTGTTGTGACCGTCTTCGGGTCTATCCGGAGACGGCGTTAGCTTCGTATTCTTCTTCCGACCTCTGGTCGGTTGATCTTCATGTGGTCTGCACGCTCACATGTGAGCGCGCAGGATTGCCGGTAACTCTGCATAGTGATGCAGATAGTGATCGATTGGATTTCCAGCCTGTTCGGCCAAACCGTAGCCGACGACCTTCATGCCTGCGGCACGGGCCGAGATTGCTCCCGTCAAACTGTCTTCGATTGCAATCATCTCTGTTGGGTCTAGGCGCAGCCGCTCAGCTGCAGCCAGATAAGGTTCTGGATCCGGCTTGCCATGCAGCACATCGTTAATGCTGATGGAAAAGCGAAGTTTGTCTGCAATTCCAAGCGCGGCGATGTTGGTGTCAACAATGTTGCGGCCCGAATTCGAGACGCATACCTGCAAAAGACCGTAGTCCATGGCAGCGTCCATCGCTTCAAGCACGCCAACTATGGGTCGCAGTTCACCTGCATGGGCGATGTAGTGATCGCGAATGCGTTCGATCCACGGTGTAAAGCTCAAATCGGCTGGCAGGCGCGGTTTGACCGCTTCAAAGACGGCATCCATATGGACTCCGCGAAAGCGTTCTTCTGGAATATCGCTGAGATCGGTGCCGAAATGCGCCGTACCGGCCAGAAGTGCCTTATGGTGAAGCGGCTCGCTATCGACCAGCGTACCGTCAATATCCCATGCGATGGCTTTGATCGTCATCGTCGTGATTACTCTCTGTAAAGCGGCTTGAGGTTGGTGTAGATCTCGCGGAAACGTTGGTAACCGCTATTGTAAGTCGCCGCATTTTTGGGTCTTGGCAGAATGAGGTCGCCGTTTTCAACGAAAGCGGCAATTCCTGACCAGCCGTTGACTGCCTCGGCACCTACAGCCGCTGCCCAGGCTGCGCCCAGCGACGAGCCGGGATGGCCCTTGAGTTGCCGGATTGGAGCCTGCAAAACATCTGCCACGATCTGCATCCATACGCGGCTGTTCGCGCCGCCGTCGGAAGCGAGATATTGGTTGGGGCGGTGTCCCATATCCTGAAGCACTTCGATATGATGACGTGCAGCATAGGCATAGGATTCAAGCAAAGCCCGCCAGACATGGCTGACCTTGTGATTGAGGCTGAGGCCGGTAATGGTGCCCCGGGCGAAAGGATCGTGGATTGGGGTCTTTTCACCAAGAAAATACGGTACAATCGCCACGCCGTCAGCGCCCGCATCGATTTTCGCGGCAAGCGTATCGAGATGCTGGTGCAAGCTTAAACCCGCATCAACTGCAGCTTGCTTTTCGCCGCCTGCAAAGTTCTCGGCAAACCAGTTGAGCCCGGAACCGCCGGTCGACATGCAACCATTCGGCATATAAAGCCCCGGTACCAGATGATAGTCGAGGAACATGCGCGGATCGGGCGCGGCCTTTGCAGTCGCAACCAGAATGTCGAGGGCACCACCAAATTTGAGCAGTACCTGACCTTCTTGCGAAACGCCTGCCGCAAGTGCGGAAGCGATCATATCGGCAGCGCCGCCGACGACCGGCGTTCCCTCGGCAAGGCCCGTGGAAAGGGCCGCAGATTTCGTTATTGTCCCCATGACCGCGTGGGATGAAACCTTCGCGGGAACGGCCGACAAAGGCAGATGGGTGAGACCGATCAGTTCGGGTGATAACTCATTGGTTGCGATATCGACAAAACCAGCTTCAAGAGCCCAATTCTGTTCGATGCGCCGTTCGCCCGTTAGCTTCCAGTTAATGTAATCATAGGAGCCGAACACGGTTGCAATTCTGGCAAAGACCTCCGGTTCATGCCGTTCGATCCAGCGTAGCTTGGTGGCGACAAGCTGCTGGTTTATGCCATTGCCTGCTTTGGCAATGAATTCGGCTTCATCAATTTCATCGCGTAGTTCCGCGACCTCGGCGGCAACGCGTCCATCGCTTTGCTGGATGCTGGGGCGGAGGACCGCGCCATTCTCATCCAGAAGAACAACGGCGGGCAACATGCCAGTGACGCCGACACTGACAATATCTGACGCCGAAGCACCAGCAATCTCAATCAGCTCCTCGATAATGGCGCAGCAATTGCTCCACCATTGTTCCGGGTCCTCTTCAGCCCAGCCGGGCTGGCGAGACGTCAGGGTAACGGGCCTGGATACAACGCCAAGCACTTCGTCCGGAAGTCGCACGAGAATGCCGATCGTGGAGGTGGTGCCGATATCAAGACCTAGAACGCAGCTCATGGAAATTTCCGGTCAAATGCCTGTAACGGGGGGAGCAATAATGATCTCGACATTCGCTCTGGAAAGCGCGCTGGCGATATTGGGAGGCGGGGCCGCGTCACTGATCAGGGTGTCGATCTCGTTGAGGTCGGCGATCCTGATGAGCGACATGTGGTTGAATTTGGCGCTATGGCAGAGAAGCACCTTACGATTGGCGCGGCGCAGATAAACCCGCTTCAGGTCGCTGTCTTCCGGCGAATAATCGAAGAGGCCGTCTGCGGTAATGCCCGAAACGCCAATAAAGGCGATATCAAACCATAGGCGTTCAAACTCATCGCAGGCTGACTTGCCACAGATAGAAAGCTCTTCGCCGCGGATTTGGCCCGCAGGGACATAGACTTCGCGTTGTGCGCCGCCGAGAAGCTGCGCGGTCCGGAGGCTGGAAGTAAAAAACTTGACGCCCACGGTGCCGCACAGGGCTTCCGCCAGCAGATAGGTGGTGGAACCGACATCAAGCGCGACACTCATACGGCGTTCAACAAGCTCCAGCGCCTTGGCAACGATGCTCATCTTTTCGGGATTGTGTTCACGGAGGCGAGCCGAAAAAGCAGGCTCCTCGCGGTCGAGGAACGGCTCGGGCGCGTCATCATCGATGACGGCTCCACCATGGGTCCGAACCAGCAGGCCATCGCGTTCCAGTTCAACGAGATCGCGGCGAATGGTCATTTCTGAAACGCCAAGTTCGGCAGCGATATCAACAACCTGGAGAAATCCGCGCTTGCGGGCTGCGTCGACGAGATGAGCATGGCGAACGCGGGCAGGCAGCCGTTTTGCTTCCGCTGGCTGGATGTCCTTCTGCTTGTCCGTCATGCTTTCCTCCGGCGGTTCGACCAGGCATTCAATTTATTCATTAGGAGAAGGATCGAACAAAAGCAATCTTAAAAAAACATAAACGAACATAATTTTATGTATTGCCAACATAATCAAACAGTGAATATGCTTTTTCGCGATCGATAACATTCGTTCCGAGGGTGAACAAAATGACAAACGCTGCAATGCCGGGCAAACTGGCCAGCGAACTGAACGGCAAGCGCGCCATAGTGACGGGTGCAGCTTCCGGCATAGGCAATGCGATTGCGCGTGCATTGGCGCGCCATGGCGTTCGCATTGCAATTGCCGATATCAACGGTGATGCTGCAAAGCGCGCTGCAAGTGAACTTGGCGGTGATGCAGTCGGTCTGGCGATGGATGTCAGCCAGCGAGCATCCGTCGAGGCAGGCTTCGATGCTCTGATCGCCGAATGGGGTGGTCTTGATATTGTCGCGGCAAATGCCGGTGTTTCAACGATGAACCGTGCCGTCGACCTCACTGACAAAGAGTGGGACTTCAATTTCGACGTCAATACACGTGGCGTCTTCCTCACCAACCAGATTGCCGCCCGCTATTTTCTCGTCAGCGACACCAAGGGCGTGATCGTCAACACGGCGTCGCTCGCCGCCAAGATTGGCGCGCCGCTTCTGGCACATTACTCGGCAAGTAAATTTGCGGTTCTTGGTTGGACGCAGGCCTTAGCGCGGGAACTCGCGCCGAATGGAATTCGCGTGAATGCGGTTTGTCCCGGTTTCGTGAAAACCTCTATGCAATCGCGCGAAGTGGAATGGGAAGCCGAACTGCGCGGCATTACACCCGAGCAGGTCATTGCCGATTACGTATCGCAGACACCGCTTGGTCGTCTCGAAGAACCGGAAGATGTCGCCGAAGTGGTTGTCTTCCTCTGCTCGGATGGCGCGCGCTTTATGACCGGACAAGGCATCAATGTGACCGGAGGCGTCTATACGACCTAGTGCAGACAAGGCGCCTCACGCTTGGCGCGAGGCGTCCATGAACAAGAATGGCTGACAACGTGCAGTCACCTCCAGGGGAATAACGGCGGTCGGCTAAAAATGGCCCGTGTCGCTGATCGTGCAGAAGGGTAGACCTGAATGGCGTCGATCGAACTAGAACACGTCTCCAAACTATACGCCAATGGCGCCTATGGGGTGCGTGATGTCGATCTTAAGATCGAAGACGGCGAGTTTGTGATTTTTCTCGGCCCGTCTGGTTGTGGGAAATCGACGACATTGCGCATGATTGCAGGGCTTGAGGGTATCACCTCCGGCGACCTGCGTATTGGTGGTAAATCCGTGACACGGCTACCGCCAAAAGATCGCAATGTTGCGGTCGTGTTTCAATCTTATGCACTCTATCCCCATATGAGCGTGCGGCAGAATATGGGCTTCGGTCTCAAGATGCGTGGCGTGCCCGCTGCCGAGATTGCCGCCAAAGTTTCCGATGCTGCCAATATGCTGGGGCTGAACAAGTACATTGATCGTAAACCCGCCGCACTGTCCGGCGGGCAGCGTCAGCGCGTTGCGCTCGGCCGTGCGATTGTCCGCGAGCCCAATGCATTTCTGCTCGACGAACCGCTTTCAAACCTTGATGCACAATTGCGCGCAGAAATGCGGCTGGAACTGGTCAAGCTGCATCGCAGGCTTGGCAAGACTATCATCCATGTGACGCATGATCAGGTTGAAGCCATGACCATGGGAGATCGCATCTGCATCATGCGCGACGGCGTGATGGTTCAGGTGGGAGCTCCTCTGGAGGTCTATGCCAATCCTGCGGACACTTTCGTTGCAAAGTTTCTGGCAACACCGCCGATGAATCTCATCCCCGTGCAACTCACGTCATCTGCCGATGGCGAGTTGCAGGCAAAGGGCGAGGGTGTGGATATTCGCATTCCGGCGATGCATAAACCACATTATGCGGCGAGCAGCGGCAAACCGCTTCTGCTGGGCATCAGACCCGAAGACATTTACGAAGCCCAGAACAATCCCGATTGGCAGCCGCTTGATCTGACTGTAGTTGCCGTCGAAAAACTGGGCGTCGAAACTGTTGTCATCGGGCAGATCGGAAATGACAGGCCGATGGAACTCAATGCCCGCGTGAGCCGCCACTTTACCGCTGAAGTCGGGCAACAGGTACGGTTGTTTATCGATACAAGACCGATGCATCTCTTTGATGCCGAGACCGAAAAGGTGATCAAACGACCGCCGTTAGAACCCGGCCTTGTGACGGTCTAGGAGATGGCGATGCGCAAGATAGTCATCCATACGGGCCTTTTCGTCGTATCGCTTGCGATCCTGTTACCATTGCTGTGGACATTGCGAACGAGTTTTGTGCCAGAGCAGATGGCCTATTCCACAGAACTGATGCCGCAGTTCACCTTCCAGAACTATGTGGATCTGTTCACGCAAAAGCGCTTTGGCGTCTATTACCTCAACAGTCTGATCGTGGCGACGGGCTCTGTGCTGCTCGCGCTGCCCTTTGCGGCCATGACGGGCTATGCCTTTGCCCGCTTCAAGACCGGCGGTCCGCTGGCCCGCTTTACGGTGCTTGCCACACAGATGCTTCCGCCCGTAGCGATTGTCTTGCCGGCCTTCATGCTGTTTCGCTCCGTGGGTATGACCAATTCTGTGCTCGGCCTCACGATTGCATATGCTGCTATCAATCTGCCATTCCTGATCTGGATTCTCATGGGTTTCTTTGAGGGTATTCCTGTCGATCTGGAATGGGCCGCGCAGACAGATGGCGCCAGTGCCTGGGGTGCGTTCTGGCGCATCGTTGTGCCGGTTTCACTGCCGGGTATCGCGGCAGCGGGTGTGCTGGGTTTCATCCTTGCCTGGAACGAATTTCTGTTCGCACTTGTGCTAAGCGGCCCGGCGACAGCGACCGTGCCTGTTGGCCTAGCCTCTCTGCAGACCTCCAACGGAGTTCAGATAGCGAAAGTGGCAGCTGGCGTCATTCTGGCCATTTTGCCTCTCGTGATCGCATCGCGTTTCATCCAGCGCTTCATCGTGCAGGGGCTCACATTCGGCAGCGTCAAATGACGCCGAGATAAATTGCATGCGGGTAAACAACATAACAAAGGGAACCACGAAAATGCTTAGATATGGGAACAAACTGATGGCGGGCGTCAGCCTGCTTCTTCTGGCGGGTGTGGGATACGCACAAGCGGAAACCGTCACGCTGCGCGCACTGATGGAAGATGTGCCGGAAACGCACATCATTGAAAAACTGCTGCCGGATTTCGAGAAGGAGACCGGCATCAAGGTGGAATTTGAAAAGGTGGGCTATGGCGACATGCATGACAAGCTTGCCACGCAGCTTGTCTCGCCGGAAAGCTATTACAATCTCCTTGAGGTAGACTTCCTGTGGGCGGGTGAATTTCCGGCTGCCGGGTGGCTGACCGATCTGAAGCCTCTCGCCGAACGCGACAAGCTTGATCTGTCCGAATTTATCCCGTCAACACTCGATCTGCTTGGCCGGACCGACCAGACCATGCCGATCCTGCCGATGTACAACTACTCGATGGGTATGCTTTATCGAAAAGACTTGCTGGAAGATCCAAAGCTCAAGGAAGCCTATAAAGGCGAGTTCAGTGCCGAGCTGAAGAAGCCAGAAACGCTTGAAGACTATGTGCAGGTCGCCAAATTCATGAAGGCGAAGGCAAATGTTGCGGGCGCGGCCATGCAGGGCCAGCGTGGCGATCCGAACAGCATGGAGTTCTCCAACTACCTGTTCTCGGCAGGTGGCGGCTATCTCGACAAGGACCGCAAGGTTACGCTCGACAGCCCGGAAGCTGTCAAGGCGCTGACACTTTATGTCGATGCGATCAAGAATGCGGCGCAACAAGGCGCACTGTCAGCCACGCTGGATGATACGATGCGCCTCATGTGCAGCGGTGAAGCTTTCAGCATGGTCACCTATTGGTGGATGCTGCCTCAGATGGACAATGCCGAAAAGTGCCCGAATGTTGCTGGCAAGGTCGGTCTTTCCGTGATGCCGGGTGGCCATGGCGAAAGCGGTGGCTGGGGATGGGGCATTCCGAAGAACACATCACCAGAAACACAGGAAGCAGCCTGGACTTTCATCAAGTGGGTGCAGAGCAAAAAGATCGGCGTCGCACGCGCGCTTGAGGGCCATGCGCCTGTCAGCGAAGCTGTCTACAAGGACGCCGACGTCTTGAAGAAGTACCCGTTCTATGAACAGGCTCTGGATGTCGTCGCTTCTGGAAAGTCGTTCCCGATATTCGCCTATTCGGCGCAGTATGAAGATGTTCTCGGCACGCAAGTATCGCAGGCGGCAGGCGGCGAGATTACGCCGGACGCAGCCATAAAGGCAGCCGCTTCCGGTCTGGAAGACCTTCTCAAGAAATAATGCTTTTGCCGCCCTTTCTGTTGAAAGGGAGGGCGGCAGAAAATCTTCAGTTTCATCCCGGCGGTATTCTAGGAAACGTTCGTATGTCCACGTCCACCACTGCAATCGACCGAACCTGGAAAACCGGCTGGGCATTTTCCCTACCTGGCCTACTGACTCTTGCAGTCGTCATGGGACTGCCGCTTCTTTATGCCGTCCTGATGTCGATTTCCTCGATGACACTGATGCGGCCATCGCTGTTACCGTTCACGGGCTTTGAAAACTACGCGCGGATCATGAGCAATGCTCAGTTCTGGAGTTCACTATGGCTGACGGTCAAATATTCGATCGTCACCGTGGTTGCCGAGTTTATACTCGGGCTGGGGATTGCGCTCATGCTGAACGCGGTCGTGAAAACCAAACCCATCTACTTCGCAATCCTGACCATACCGATGGCCATGTCTCCGGTAAGTGTCGCCCTTATCTGGCGTATGCTGCTGCAGCCCAATCTGGGTATCGTAAACCACATGATGGAGACCATAGGTCTGCCAAGGCTTGACTGGCTTGGCTCGTCGGACCTCGCGATCTGGTCTATGGCCGCCATCGATATCTGGCAGCAAACATCCTTTGTCGTGCTTATCCTTGCGGCTGGACTGGCTTCGTTGCCGCGTGACCCTTACGAGGCAGCGGAAGTAGACGGCGCTGGTAAGATCGAACAGTTCTGGTACTTAACGCTGCCGATGTTGCGTCCCGTTGCGGCTATCGCCATCATCATCCAGCTGATCAATGAGTTCCGCACGTATGATCTGACCTATGTTCTCACAAAGGGCGGCCCCGGCACGTCGACGGAAGTCTTGAGCTTCTTCGCCTATAGACAGGCGTTTCTCGGGCTCTCCCTCAACGAGGGTTCGGCAGCAGCATTCATCCTGCTTCTGATCGTGCTCGTCATAACAATTGTCTTCTTCTGGGTTCTAGAAAACAGACGGTTTCGGGACGTCGGCTAACCTTTAGCAAGACTATGCAGTTTCGGCCTTACTTCATTTCGGGCAGAAGCAACCGTTCAGAACACCAGTTCCAAACGGCATCGACGGCCTTTCTCGGTGAGGTCGAGCGTTTGCGGATAAGGTAATAATCTGGTTCTATCATGATTGTAGGCTCGGCCACTTGCACCAGTCGTCCGGCCGCCAGGTCGGACGCAACGAAGGCTCTACATGCGAGAGCGACGCCTTGACCGGCAAGAGCAGCATCCAGTGCAAGTGCTGTCTGATTGAACATCGCACCTGGCAGTTTTCCTTTCGAGCCGAGAAGTTCGGGCCAGTGATTATGTGCATCGTGTAGGAGTGGCATTTCCCGAAGCTGTTCGCTTGTCAGCGGTAACGGACGTCCGTCGATAAGATATGGACTGGCGACAGCCACCAGTTCCTGGCGAAACAGTAGTTTTGCATCAAGTGTAGACGGAAAAGGCGGACGGGTGAGGCGCACCGCAATGTCCACATTGTCTCGATCAAAATCGGAAATGGTCTCCGTTGCAACGGTGCGTAGCTCCACGCCTGTAAGATCGGCATGAAGTCTTGCCAGCCTTGGAATGAGTAGTTTTGCCGCGACAGTTGGCGTAACGCTAATCGTAACAGTCTCTGGTCGGTCGAGAAGCCGCCCAGTCGCTTCTCCTAGCGTGTCGAAAGCACGGGTCACATCCGCCAGATAGTTCGCACCTTGCGTGGTCAGGGCGAGTCCACGTGGTAGGCGATGGAACAGCGTAAGACCGAGATGATCCTCCAATGCCCGGACCTGTTGCGCGACCGCGCCTTGCGTGACGCGCAATTCGTCCGCCGCGGCGCGGAAATTGAGCCTGCGGCCCGAAGCTTCAAAGGCGCGCAGGGCATTCAATGGAGGCAGTTTACGGCGTGACGGGTTCATGGAATAGCCTGTAGATTTTCTACAGTATAGTGCGTTTCTTTCTGGCGCGAAAGTCTGATTGAAATTTGGCATAGTATGCTCAATATCGAAACAAAGGAGCCTTTGATGTCTGGAGACAAAGTAGCAATCATCACCGCTGGCGGTTCCGGCATGGGCGCTGCGGCTGCACGCAAGCTGGCGCAGGACGGATATCGCGTGGCGATCTTGTCTTCGTCCGGCAAGGGCGAAGCGCTGGCGCAGGAACTGGGCGGCGTGGGCGTCACCGGCTCAAATCTGGTCAATGACGATGTGAAGCGACTTGTCGATCTTGCGATGGACAAGTGGGGCAGGGTGGATGCTCTGGTCAATTCTGCCGGTCACGGTCCGCGTGCGCCGATCCTCGAGCTGACCGACGAAGACTGGCACAAGGGTATGGAAGTTTATTTCCTGAGTGCCGTGCGCCCGATCCGTCTGGTAACGCCGATCATGGAAGCGCAGGGCGGCGGGGCTATCGTCAATATTTCGACGGCATGGGCCTCCGAGCCTTCGGCAATGTTCCCGACTTCGGCAACATTCCGGGCGGGTTTGGCGAGCTTCACCAAGATCTTCGCAGATGACTATGCCGCCAAGAACATCCGTATGAACAATGTGCTGCCCGGTTGGATCGACAGCCTTCCGTCTACCGATGAGCGGCGCGATAGCGTGCCGATGAACCGCTATGGCACGGCAGAAGAAATCGCCGCGACCATCGCATTCCTGGTGTCCGACGGAGCTGGCTACATTACAGGGCAGAACCTGCGCGTTGACGGTGGCGTGACCCGGTCTGTTTAATCGAGCCTTAGCTTGACCAATCAAGAAGTGGTGCCGGCAGTCAGGCCAGCGCCGCTTCTTATCGTATGGAGAGACGCAGAATGGATAATGCCGACGAGGTAGAGCTTGCTGCCTGGGCCCAGCTTGAAGCAGCGGCCGCTTCTCCAGAATCCGGGTTCCGCTATGTGAACCTCTGTTCGGTCGATGCCGACAACATCCCGCAGGCGCGAATGGTTGTGCTGCGGCGAACTGATGCGGTCGGACGCGTTCTTGAGTTCCATACGGATACGCGCAGTGCCAAATGGCGTGAGCTTGACGCGCATCCTCATGCGACAGTGCTCGGTTATTGTTCGCAGACGCGCTTGCAGCTTCGTCTGCAGGGAATGGTCGTGCTTCACGCGCAGGGTAGCGCGGTGGCCGAAACGGCTTGGGAGCTACTACCTTCATGGACACGTGCGACCTATACAGGAGGGCCACCCGGAGACGAGCTTGCCTTTGCGGTAGACGAAAAGTCATTCGTAACGAAACCTGCAAACGATGCAGACGGTAAACTCCACTTCGGGGTGTTGGCTTTCCGCGTCGATACGCTGGACTGGTTTCAGCTTCGTCGAGAAGGTAATAGCAGGGCGAGATTTAGCTATGACCTCTCTGGTGCTATTATAGTGTCACAATGGATCAATCCGTGATGCAATATCAAAGGCACGGTGATGTTCAGGCCAATATCCGAATGAACAAGCCATCTATTTTGTTTTCAATCAATACAGTATAAGAATTAGCTATGCTTAAATAGTATACTTTTCCAAAGAGTAACGCGGCACGGAGATGTCGATGAGCGAACAGCTGATCAGAAAAACTGTCCTGGCATTCGTGTTATCTGGTTTCGTTGTTGGAATAATCGCGTACTTCATGGACGTCAGGATCGTTGAACCCAGTCAGGTTTGGACGATCAGCACGCTTCCCGTTATTGCAACCCTCGGCTTTTCCATAATCAGGGATTTGCGCGCCGGGCGTATGGGCGTTGACCTCATCGCACTCATATCCATGATAGCGGCGCTTTTCCTTGGCGAAACGCTGGCCGCCATTGTTGTGGCGATCATGTATGCGGGGGGCACCGCGCTGGAAGATTTTGCGCGTGGCCGGGCCGAACGCAGCCTGACCGCTTTGGTCGACCGATCTCCACGCGTGGCGCATCGCAAGGGTGGTGAAGAGTTTGAAACGATCCACGTCGATCAGGTGGCAGTCGGAGATGAGCTTCTTGTGCAAAGTGGCGAACTGTTGCCGGTCGACGGCATTCTACGCGACGACAGCGCCCTTATTGATGAGGCAGCGGTAACCGGCGAACCGCTTCCTAGACGATTTTCTTCCGGCGACCAGCTGCATAGCGGCACCATCAATGCTGGTGAAGCATTTTTGATGCAAGCGACGGCTTCCGCGGAAGCAAGCACTTATGCCGGGATCGTGCATATGGTGACGGCTGCTCAAACGGCGAAGGCGCCATTTATCCGTCTCGCAGATCGCTTTGCCATCTGGATGCTGCCTTTCACATTAATTCTGTCTGGACTGGCTTGGTATTTTTCGGGCGATCCGGTGAGGGCGCTGGCAGTTCTCGTTATTGCAACGCCTTGCCCTCTTATCCTTGCCGCTCCTGTCGCGTTTATCGGTGGCCTCGCGCGCGCGGCGCGGGCTGGCATCATGATCAAGGGCAGCCCGACACTCGAAGCGCTGGACAGCATCAAGGTCGCATTTTTTGACAAGACTGGCACCTTGACGGAAGGCGGGGCGCATCTGGTTGACACTGCCACAGCGCCCGATCGGAATCCGGATGATATTCTCCGGCTGCTTGCTTCTCTGGAACAGGCATCACAGCACGTTCTGGCTGATCATATTACTGCAATCGCCCGTGCAAAGGGCTCAGTGCTATCGACACCTGAAAATGTCATTGAGCACAGAGGCTCGGGCATGGAGGGAATAGTAGAGCGACAACGACTATGCGCCGGAACGAGAGAGCTTGTTTCGCCTGATGCATTGCCTCTGTGGGCAGAGGCGGCTGTGGGTCGATTTGAAAAGCAACCGGTCTTGCGCGTCTATGTTTCACTCAATGGTGAACTTGTAGCGGTCTTTACCTTCGGCGACGCCATCCGGCCAGATGCCAATGCAACACTCGTTAAACTCAGATCGCTCGGTCTGTCCCGCCTTATCATGATCACGGGTGACGATTATAGTTCCGCCAGCCCGATAGCAAAGGCATTGGGCATTGATACGGTTATTGCAAAGGCAAGTCCTGCAGAAAAACTTGATGCAATCAACGCCGAAAAGAACACCCTTCCGGTTATGATGATCGGGGATGGCCTGAACGATGCACCCGCGCTCGCAGCTGCAACGGTGGGTGTGGCCATGGGTGTTCGCGGAGCAACCGCATCAAGCCAAGCCGCAGATATTGTGATCCTGGGGGAAAAATTACATCCTGTCGCCGAGGCAGTGACAATCGCCCGCAGGACGCGCAGCATAGCATTGCAGAGCATCCTGTTCGGCCTTGGCCTTTCTTGTGTCGGAATGATAGCCGCTGCCTTTGGGTTAATTCCTCCACTCGCAGGCGCGCTGTTCCAGGAAGCAATCGATATTGCAGTTATTCTGAACGCTTTGCGTACGCTTCGCGCACCATCCTAGATTTTGAAAGCGGCCGACTAAGAACCGGCCGCTTCCGTTGACGTCCACTATGATCGCGCCTTACAAACCGATGCTCGACCGCATTGTTTCCAGTCGTTCCATGGCAATAACACCGTCTGCAATATTCGGTGCGGCGGTATCTTTACCTTGAAGTGCTGGGACCACATCTGCGAGCAGGGAATGATAACCCTTCGGGTCCTCATTGGCGGCTGCTGTGAAGTTCGGTTTCCATGTGAGCGTATCGCAATCGCCTGAAAGGGTGGCTTTTGGATCGTCAATCTTGAAGACCGGGTTGCGACTCCAGCGCACGTCGATGACGTTATCCACTTCGATACGCTGATGATCGCCCATCAGCTCGATACGCTCGACTGGTGTACCGCGTGACTGAATGGTTCCCATCGCGATCGTACCAATGGCTCCACATTCGAAATCAAACGACGCGTGAATGAGAAGCTTTCCCGGTTCCTTCTCAACTTTCTTGGCTGTGAGTTTGCGGACCGGAGAAACAAGATGGGAAACGAGATCCATATAGTGGACGCAGTGATGCAGAAAGAAGCCGGTATAGTCGACATTTCCCGCAAAGTAGCCGGGGGCCGTCATGTAATAACCAGTCATTCCCAGAACGTCACCGAATTGGCCAGATCGAATGATGTTTGCGGCAATCTTGTTGCCGATCGAATAGCGCTTCATGAAGCCAAGCAAGAGCGGCTTCTTGGCTTTTTCGGATGCCTTGAGAAGTTCGCGCGCGCCTGCTGCAGAACCAGATGGGGGCTTTTCCATGAAGACGGGCAGCCCACGTTCCAGCGCCGCCTTTCCAAACGCCAGATGCTGATCGGGACCAACGGCCATGCCGATGGCATCCAGACCTGGCGTATTCAGCAAAGTCTCTACGTCACTGGTAAGCGTGCGGACGCCAAACTGTCGTCCTGCACTGGCGAGGCGCGCCGTGTCTATATCGCAAAGGGCAGCGATCTCGACATCATAGCGTACAAGCTGTGGCAGCAGCATCTGAGTTGCGTGCACACCGCAACCAATCCAACCAATTTTAATGGTCATCGACGATATTCCGTAAGAAGAAGATGGCTTTTCATGAATGCGGTACTGGCCGCAAGACGGTCGCTTTCGTCCTCATGCGGAGCACGCCATTGTGCGAACGGAACGCCGAAGCGGTCGTCCTGCCGGCGGAAAGGTTCCAATGAAATTGGGCCAGTATAGCCGATATCGTGAAGCGCACGACAAACGGCAACCCAGTCTGTGGCGCCCGTGCCAGGGAAGCCACGGTGATTTTCATTGGCCTGAAAGTGAACAACCAATTCGCCAGCCAACCGGATAGCTTCGGGGATTGAGCTTTCCTCCATATGCATATGGAAAGTATCGAGCATGAGTTTCACCGCGGGCTGATCGACAGCATCCAGCAGCTCGATGGCTTGTTGGGTGGTGCACAGAACGTCGCTTTCGAACCGGTTGAGCGGCTCAACCGCCAGCAGGACATTGCTACCTTGAGCATGTTGACCTGCATTCTTCAGAGCCTCGACACAGCTGTCCTTGCGCCGCAGACGTTCGTCTTCCGAGACAGGCTGTGGCGGTCGTCCAGCAAAGACAAGCGGATTGCCGGTCAGAGGTCCTCCCACAACCTGTGCACCGAGCGCGTGCGCACAATCGACGGTGTATTTAAGGTAGTCGATACCTCCCTGATAGGCTTTGGCATCGGAGGACGAAATATTGCGCTCAAGATTCACACGAGCTGCAAGAACGACACCAAGCCCTGCATCATCCAGAGCCTTGCGCGTTTCTTTCAGATCAAGCTCGCCAGGCTCTGGGACCAGTAATTCGACGAAATCGAAACCATGCTCTCGCATCTTATGGAACAGGGGGAAGTGCTCGGCCGTGAAGGGGCGTGCATATTGCATTGAAATCAACCCGATGGGGTTCATGGTCTTTCCTCGATTGGATGAAGAACGGGTAACGATTGAAAGCATCAGCCTTTGACTGCCCCTTGCGTGAGGCCGCCGATAAGCCGCTTTTGAACGAGTAGAAAAAGCACTGTCGCAGGCATTGCGCCGACAACCGCGCCTGCGGCCAGCAAACCCCATTCAATCTGGTATTCGCCGATCAGTGTCTGAATGGCGACGGTAACGGGACGCACATTGCGACCTCCAAGCGTCAACGCATAGAGGTACTCATTCCAGGCCGTGATGAAGATGTATATGCCGGTGGAAATGATGCCTGGCATCATGAGAGGTAGGACAACGCGCCGAAGAGCCACCAGTCTTGAACAGCCGTCAATCATGGCTGCTTCATCGAGGCTTTTCGGAATGGCAGCAACATAGCTTGTCAGCATCCAGACCGAAAAGGGGATGGCGACGGTCGCGTTTGCCAGAATGAGTCCGAAATAAGTGTCCAGAATGCCATACTTTCGCATCAAAACGAACAGAGGAAGGATCAACAACACAATTGGAAACATATTGATCAGCAGAAACTGCATCATGAACAGCTTGCGTCCGATAAAGCGGAAGCGGGAAAGCGCATAGGCTGCGGTTACGGAAACAGCGAGACCTAGGATCACCGTGCCAACAGCGATAACAAGACTGTCGAACATATTCTTGTAGAATTGTGCCTTGTTGAACAGGCGTTCGTAATTATCAAGGCTCCAACCTGATGGAGACAAGGATACGCCACCAGACGATAGCTGTTCAGTCGGGGTCAGAGACGTCAGTACCATCCAGGCAAATGGTGCGAGAGCGAAGAGCACGATACACGCGACGGGCAAGTCGGTCGTCAGAATACGCCTGAGGGTGCTTTGACGTCTCATTTTTCCACCTCGCGCATTGTACGTCCAAGGTAAAGCACCACGATTACGCCGAGCAACAGTGTGAAAGTGACCGCGATAGATGTGCCATAGCCAAAATCGAGATTTTGTCGAGCTTTTACAAATGCATAGAGAGGCAGTGTATAGGTTGAATAACCAGGACCGCCGCCTGTCATGACGAAGATAACGTCCATCGAATTGGCGACCCATATGACGCGTAGCAAACCTGCCGTTGCGAGAACAGGAGCGATGCCCGGGAGCGTTACGTTCACAAACCGACGCCACGGCGACGCGCCGTCGATAGACGCCGCCTCGTACTGGCTTTTGGGAATTCCCTGTAAGCCAGCAAGGATCATGATTGCGAAGAACGGAAAGCCTTGCCATGTTAATGTTGCGATGATGGCATAAAGCGCGATGTTTGGATCGGCGAGCCAGGGTACAGCATGGCTCACGACCGCAAAATTGAGCAATATCTCATTGAGAATGCCGGTATTGGGGTCGTATATCCAGCGCCACATCAACGCGATAACCACACTGGGTAGAGCCCATGGAATGATGACCAAGGCTCGCGCCAGACCACGCCAGGGAAATTCCCTATTGAGTAGCAGAGCGGTCATCAAACCTAGTCCCATCTGAAGTGGAACCGTCAAGCCGATCCAGATGCAGGTGTTCCAGAATGCTGCCCAGAACACTGGATCTTGAAGCAGCTTGACGTAATTGCCGATCCCTACAAAGGCCGTTGCTTTCGGCTTGAACAGCACGAGATCGTAGAAACTCGTCCAGACCGCCTGAAGCATCGGCAGGAAAACAATCACCAAAGTGACAATCACGGCAGGGCTCAAGAGCCAGTAGGGCAACAGCGTTTTCCGCCTTCGACGAAGGACTTGCGGCGCGCTGACAGAGGAGGGAACGACTGACATAGGCTATCTATCCATGCTCACGATCATGAGTGACTTGCGAAAAGACTTTTGATGAGATGGTGTGGCAACGCTCCCCAACGAGCATTGCCACCAGTCGGAGTCTCGTTCTAGAAAAGCTTGTCTAGTTCCTGCATCATTTGCTCGGAAGTGATTTGGCCAGTTAGTGCCCGCTGCATTGCGGTCTGCCACGCCGTATTAACGAATTCCGATGTGCCTTCATTCTGCGGCAAAACATGAGCGAAGGGCAGCGAAGTAACAGTGGCATCGACGAACCGACGCTCATGAAGCTTCCAGTCTTTGGAACCGCTTTTTGTTACAGTCATCTGGCCGGTCGCACTGTTGAAAGAGACGTTGTTCTCACCTTCTGCAAGAAAGGAAATCCATTTCCATGCGGCGTCCTTCACCGTCGAGGATGAGAAGATGGCGAGAGATTCATCGCCATAGGAAGTCCAGCGATTATTTGCGCATTCAGGCACCGGTACAGCGGACACCTTGTCTCCAAGGGCGGCGACGAGATCCTTTGAAGAGCCTATGTGATGAATGGTCATCGCAGTTTTACCGCTCTTGAAAGCAGCAATGATTTCCTGGAAACCATCGTTCGGCGCGGACGGAGGAATGACCTTATCCTTCTGGAATAGATCAATCATCCACTGATTGGCGGATATTGCGGAAGGCGTGGTCAGCCCTCCAGACTTCAGTTCAGCGCCTTGTGAAAACACGAAGGCACCCCATTGGTCCCAACCACCCTTGCCGCCACGCAGACCAAACCCATAACGGTTGGGAGCGTCGGTTAGTTTGATTGCTGCATTGCGGAAATCGTCACAGGTTTTGGGCGGTTCCAGCCCCGCTTCCTTGAAGAGGTCGGCGCGATAGTAGAGATAGAGGACAACATACTGAATAGGCAGGTAATACTGAGTGCCATCCGCGGCTTTGTTCAGCTCAAGAAGGTTGTCGAGCAGATCGCTCTTTCCCACCCAGCCATCGATGTGCTCCCCCAGTGGTTCGAGCGCGCCCATCTCGGTTAGCCGAGGCTGTGCGAACAGCTTGACCATAGCAGCGTCCGGTGCACTTCCGCCGACAATCGAAGTATAGAGATTGTCGTAATAGCTATTCCAGGGAATGTTCTCAGCTTCGATTTTGATGTCGGGATTGGCTTTTTCGAACTTGGCGATCAGTTGCGACATCGGATTTTCTGGATTGTCGAAATGATACCAAAAACGAACGGTTTCAGCGGCTTGCGCCGATACAGTCAATGCAGCGGTTAATGCCGCACTGAGCATTAGAGATTTCATCATGTTATTCCTCCCATTTAATGTTGTGGCCTCTCCCGATCAGGCCATGCGGCTCAATGCCTGAGCCGCGTCCTCCAACGCTTCTTCGGCTGCCGCGAG
Organism: Ochrobactrum sp. RH2CCR150; assembly: GCA_014138095.1. Lineage (GTDB taxonomy): Bacteria > Pseudomonadota > Alphaproteobacteria > Rhizobiales > Rhizobiaceae > Brucella > Brucella gambitense. The sequence goes on along the minus strand of JACGXE010000007.1, from coordinate 31,804 downwards.
TTCATTTGTGTATTGCAAGAAGCCGTGCACGACCCCTTGGGTAACTGTGAATTCGTCTTTACGACCGATCTTGTGAAGCCGCTCGTGCAACAAGATTGTATCGGAATAGAGGGGATCTATACCGGCGGCTGTAAGATATAGCGGCGGAAGACGTTCAAGCGCTGCGTCATCGGCCTGCAAGGGACAGGCAAGTGGATGAGATGCGATGTCATTTGAAGCCGCGTACCAACCCCAGTAACGCTTCATTTTATCTGTTGTCAGGCCGGGACCGTTCGTGAAAACCTGATAGGACGGTGTTTCGAAATCCATGGCATAATTGCCGTAGAAAAGCAGAGCACCTTGAGGAAGCGACCTGTTGTTTTCCGCCTCGCTTAGCATCGCCGCAAGTGAAAGGTTCGCCCCCGCTGAATCCCCTGCGATGTAAATAGGCCCACTTAATCCGTAGATCTGGCCGTCGAGCAATGCACGCAATGTACCGATGACATCGTGAAGACCGGCAGGGAAAGGGTTCTCAGGAGCCAGCCTGTAATCGGGCAAAGCCACAGTCATTCGCGTCTTCACTGCAAGAACCCGCGCAAAGCGTTCGTGGGTGCTCGGACTGCAAAAAGCAAAGCCACCGCCATGAATAAATAGAATGGTCCCGGGCTGCTTGGTCTCCGGTTCGAAGACCAGAAGCGGCGTCTCCTTCGAGCCAACAGACGGGTCGGCAGCGACACTGATCGACCTCACATCTTGCATTCTGGGAAGATTGACGTTCCAGCGCTTATTGTTCTTTTCTGTTTGCGCACGGCCTTCAGCAGGAGGCAGCGTCATTGGATCTGGAGTCGCAGACAATTCAACCGCCAGCTTTACGAGCAGTTCCTGCATTTCCGGTTGGAGTTCACGATTGAGAGTAGGGGCTGTCATGGGCACGCCTCATCTGGGAAAACTGCCGGGCCAAATTCGACAATCGTTGCAATGTGGTGCCCCATGGCCGATTGAGCTGCGGCAGCGTCGCCCGCTTCGATGGCATCTATGATGGAACAATGACGCAATGCCGTTCCACGCAGGTCGCGCTCACTTCGGCTCTGGGAAATCTTGAAACGGTGATTGTGCACCAGGCAGCGGTGGAGAATGGGATTGAGAGCCGGAAGGTCCGCCTCCTCGAATATGCGTCGATGGAAGTCACGGTCAATTGCCGCAAGGCGGTATTCGTCACCCTCATCGGCAGCTTTCAACATCGCGTCCAGCATGATCCGAAGATCGCTGGCCAGTTGCTTTGACTGTCGTGCCAAGACGCGCAAAATGCCGTTGCATTCTATAGAATTTCGCAGCCGGAACATTTCTACGGCTTCGTCGGGTGTACAAAGGGAAACCTGCGTGCCGCGATGCCCTTGCCGCAGAACGAGACCTTCTTCCTGCAACTGGAGGAGGGCTTCTCGAACAGGACCTTGGCTGCACTGAAAATGTGCCGCGATTTCCAATTCGGTAAGATTGGCTCCGGCCGGCAAAGTCCCAAGCATGATATCTTGCTTGAGAGCTTCAAACACTACGGCGGCTTTCGGTGGCCGGCTCTGAACGAGTTTCGCTGAAAAATAAGCCACGCTGTTACTCGGCCTTCTTGCGTTTTTTCCAATTATCATTATTGATAATAATATTAATAAATGACGTCAAGCGGAAACTCTGGGAGGAGAGAGCATGATTGCCATCGCATTGAAGCGCATTCAGAAATCCTACGGAACTCATAAGGTGATTCAGGATCTGGATGTTCAGATCGAAAGCGGTGAGTTTGTTGTTTTGGTCGGCCCCTCCGGATGCGGTAAATCAACTTTGCTCAGAATGATCGCCGGTCTCGAAGAAATATCGGGTGGTGAGCTGAAATTCGGCGATGACGTGGTTAATGAGCTTTCGCCAGCGGAACGCAACATTGCGATGGTTTTCCAGGATTATGCGCTCTATCCCCATATGAGCGTCGAAGAGAACATGGCATTTGGACTCAAGATGCGCGGCGCTAACGACAATGAATTGTCATCTCGTATTAATGCTGTGGCGGAAACCCTGAAAATTGGGGAGTTCCTTACGCGACGTCCAGCACAACTGTCTGGTGGTCAGCGCCAGCGTGTCGCCATGGGACGTGCTATTGTCAGGCAACCAAATGCTTTTCTGTTCGATGAACCCCTATCGAATCTTGATGCGGCTTTGCGTGTGGAAATGCGGTTGGAAATTGCAAAGCTACACAGAAGGATCAAGGCAACGACAGTTTATGTGACGCATGATCAAGTCGAGGCGATGACGTTGGCCGACCGGATTGTGGTTATGAACCGCGGAAATGTCGAGCAGATCGGAAAGCCGCTTGATATTTATCGTAACCCCGCCAGTCTCTTTGTTGCGCAATTTATCGGCAGCCCAACGATGAACGCTATTCATGGTGTGTTGAGAGAGCAGAGTGATGAAGGCTTTGTATTCAAATATGATACAAAAACCATCATGCTTGGTGCAGGTGGAACAACGTTTTCGTATCCTGACCGTGTCACCCTGGGGCTTCGTCCGGAAGATTTAAAGCTGTGCCTTCCAGATGAAGCTTGGTTTACGGGTGAATTGGCGGTCGTGGAGCGACTAGGTAGTCAAATGTTTGGCTATTTAGAAATAGGTCAGCCGAAGATGTTAACGGTCGAGTTTCCACGGGACAGTGAACTGGAAGTGGGAGCGATTGTGCACGTTGCCGGTGATCAGAGTCGGATGCATTTGTTCGACGGCAACTCCGGAAAACGGATTTAGCTAAAAACTCTGACCGCCGTCGATGGCGTTGGCGGCCCGCATCGAGATAAATGTTGGGACTGCGACGCTCTTGCCATTTTGACGTGGCAGGAGCTCCCCCTCACAAGGAACGCTGCTTATTAATTTGTGGTGCGGATTGACCCACTGTTTCATTTGTGCCTGCCCGGCCAGACTATCCAATACCGAAATCCTGACTGCGACCATGCCCGATTGAAATGGCTCGACTATGGAACGTTGCTTTCTGATCCACCGCCTTAATCGTCTCTATGTCACGCTTCAGCTCGCTTAACTGCGAGGGCTCTATCACCTGTTCGAGACGCTGAATGCGGTCATTATCCTGTGTGCCCTTTTCAACGGAACCGAACCGGGCCTGAAGCTCATTTGCAAGTTCACGGATTTCACGCTTCGCCTGTGGCAATGCAGGATTGCTTTCCCATTGCTCCGGTATCAGCTCGCGCGACAGAACCCCTGGAAGGGCTCTATCCCACCGCTTGCAGCGGCAAGTAGATACGGTCACCCTTGAAGATTAAGCTTGGATCGTTGATGTGGCCGAGATTGAGCGCTACCGTTTCCGCAACATCTCGATTGTTGGTTTTGGCAATCAGCACAATATTGTCGTTGGCATCCACGACGACCACGGCATAGCCCTGGCTGTCGAGTTCGGGATTAAAACGACCCTGGCTGTCTTGATCGCCAGCCGGATGGGCGTCGATATACTCGGCGCTTACCCAACCGGTTTTCTGCTGGCCATCGGTCCCGAAGCCATTTATCTCCACCCATTCGTGGCCTGCGTCGTCGCTCTTGCGCTCGCCAGTCTCGTCGATGAGCGAGCCGGGCCGCAGCGTACCGAGTTGCTCTCCGTCCATGCCTGGCGTTTCCCTGACATTCAGCCCGTCTGGCGCGATGACCACCAGTTGCGGTGGCTGCTCCGGTTTCGGTTCAGGTTTCTCGGGCTTTTGCTCCGGCGTTGCCGGTTCGTCGGGACCGTGAATAGGTGGGTCCTGCTCCTGGGAGCCGTTGCTCAATGCCTTTGCTATGGCTTTGCCACTCAATGCGGCCAGGCCGCCGCCGAATGTGATGGCATATATCCAGCGATCGGTAGTTGTCATGTCCGCTCCCCACCCATTTTTCAGGCTCGGGTCGGTATGCGTTCCCCATTTTATCTTTGGATTCTGCTTCATCCATAACCAGCTTGAACCGAAAGCAAAACCACTGTTGATACCAATATCGAGGAGCCTGTAGGGGGAAGAGTTCCCCATCATGACTTCGCCTATACCTATGGGGCTGCCGACACCGTAAGCGGCGAGAGCATACTTATCCGCCCATGGGAAAGCGGACGTTCCGGTGCGCGCTTCGCGAAAGTTCTTGGCCTGGTAGAGACCATTACCGAACAGGAATGGACCAGAGCTGACAGGCGCACCGCCAATCCCCCAGAAACCGTATGCCTGGCTTGGCGCGTAGCTAAGAGCGGTAACCGCCCGCATCGTGCGGCCGATCGGATGGCTGGCTTCCATCCACGGACGCCACGACTTTGGCGCTATCACCGCCAACTGCGTTATACTGCGCGCGCCATAGCTTCCGATGACTATTCCGGCTTGAACTGTCGGCGGCAAAACCGGCCAGACCGCCGTCATCGCTCCGCTGGCAGCTGCCGTTACGGTGTAATCGCCGAGGCCCTCTATGCCGCGCATATTCGCCACCGCCCGAGTGAGCATGGAAGCCGGCTTGAAACCGTCGAACGAGGTCTGTCGGTCAGGAGTGATAAGCGCCGTCTGCACTGGTCTGAAGGCGGCATTTTGTGACGAGGTGAAGGCCGCCAGCTGCTCCTTGTTCAGACTTCTCATTTGCGATGGGGTGAACTTGCTCGCCTGCGCAGGTGTAAACTCGGCCAGCTGTTCCGACCTGAGCGCATTGAGGTCGATAAGCTTGATTCGCTTGTCCGGGATGGCCCGTAACTGATCGCCGGTCAGCTCGCGCCACTGTGGCTTGGTGAAGTTGCGCCAACTTGGCGCCGACATGCTGGCGATATCGTCGCCGGTCAATTTGCGCGCTGTGATGAGATCGTCAAGCAGCGAGCTCTTGTATTCGCCCATGTTGGTCTTCTGGACGCTGGTGACGCCCTCCATCTGGGCAAGTGTCAACTCGTGGAATTGCTCGTTCTTGAAGTTCGGCGTGATTTCTCCGACTAAATCTTCCGGGATGGCTCGAATTTGCTCGCCCGACAGCGTCTGCACATGGCGCTTGCCCAGAGCGCCCAACTGATCGCCGCTCAGCCATCCCATATGCTTTGCCTCGAGCCCGGAGACGTTCAGCGAACTCATACGGTTGACCGGGATAGCGCCTGTCTGGGCCTCATTGAGGTTCTTCTGCAAACCGGCCCGGTTGAAGGCCTCCCATTGCTTTTGGGTGAACCAAGGGATTTGGCTCGGTTTCAGGGCTGAAACGTTCAGACCCCCGATCCGGTTTTCGGGAACCGCCCGGAATTGGGTTTCGGTCAAATGTTCCGGCAAACCGGCCCGGTTGAAGGCTTTCCACTGGGTGTTGGTCATGTTCGGCAGTTGGGTTTTTGCCGACAACCAGGGGACTTGCCTGTCAGTGAGCCCCCCAACGTCGAGCAGGCCAAACCGATTGCCCGGAATTGATCCCAACTGCGCCTTGTTCAAATGCGCCTGCGATCCCGCCTGGTTGAACGCCTGCCACTGCTTGATGGTAAACACCGCCGTCTGGTTCGCCTTGAGGCCTTCTACTTGCCCTTGGGTCAATATTCCGGCATCGATGTGCCTGACACTGGTTTCGGGCACCGCTCGCAACTGGCCACGCGTCAGATAAGGTTGCAGGCCGGCCTGTTGGAGTTCTGTCCATTGTTTGGATGTTAACCCGGCCACCTGATCGCGCTTCAACCACGGCACATGCCGGGGTTCCAGCTGCTGGATATTGATCTCGCCGGGCTCGGTGGCTCGCAATTGCGCGCGGCTTGGTCCGCTGTTTGGGAGTGATTGGTGATTTGGCGCGGCACCTCGCACCCATGGCAAAACGAAGGCCTCATTGCCATCCCAAACTACGATATGGCTAGTGTTCGCGAACTGTGGTTCATCACCTCGTAACTGCCTGCCACCTTTGGGTGGCACATAGATATTACCGATGTCGTCATTCGTGAGAGGACGCCCAGTGTTCCCAAGAACTGTCGCTTCAACCGGGTGTCCGGTTTCATCGATCAACTGGATTGTCTGCCGCGTCCTGAATGGCGTTGTTCCGGCGGACTGTGGCAGTAGCGCGGCGTTGGTCACGGTAGCGGCCGTCTCGGGCGCGTTTTTGTCGCCGCGACCGGGTACAACAGCAGTTTCCGGCTTGACCGGTGTATTGTTTGCGGAGCCCGCATCTGACGTGCCGTCGTTGCTGTGATTGAAGCTGCCAGGCCGGTAGTTCCTGATGGCCTGAACACCAAACCCGGTACCAATGACGCCACTTCCCAGCCCGGCGATGGCATTGGCGAGTTCGAACCCGGACATCTGGTCACCGTATCGCATAATATCGTGCGTTGTGACCGCGATCATCGGAACGCCAAGAGCCATCGCACTTCCATCAAGAGCATATGCAACCCGATTCAAGCCAGCGGCGCCACCCATATAGGACTGGGCGGTGGTGGCATAAGGGGAGGCGTTGATGGTCCAGGTCTTGCCCCGGAACGATAACGTGGCGTTACGCATGTTCATCATGCCGAAGTTGGCTTGCGCCGAACGTCCAAGTGACATGTCCGTGCGTAGGGTCATGCCTAACGTGCGCATGCTACTGCCAGCAACGGGCAGGACGGCGGTGCCGATGCTGGCGAGATTCATCAGCGACTGCTTGTCGCCCCACTCGCCACCATGGTTGATATAATCGGCTTGATCGAAGCCCGCACGCGTCCCCAGATACGCGCCACTCGCCAACATCACCGGCGCTGCGACTACATTCACTCCGGGAATGAAGGAACCTACGGTCGCAATGGCGCCGAGAATGCCGACACCAATATCGACGCCCTGTAAGATCTTGTCTCCAGTCGACATGATATTCGCATCGACGACATCAAGGGCGATCTTGCCGTCCTGACCTTTTTGCATATCCAGATTTTCCGGAATAATTAGCTTGCCGCTGTCGGCGAACATCCGGTTGTTGTCCTGAAAATCCTTCAGGCTGTCGAAGCTTTGGCCGTTGGCATCGACATATTTCGTGTTGCTGCCGTTTTGAACGGCGAACAAGGTTGTTTGGCTGGTTTCGCCGTTTTCCGGTACGTAGAAGACCGGCACTGCTTTGACTTTTGGATTGTCGCCACCGACATTGCGTATCTCTTCGGCAATCGTTGCGCGCGTCCCGGCCGCATCCGACCGATCGCCAACGTAATTCCCGACATATTCGTCGAGATCGGAGCCGGAAAACTCTTCACCAAAACCGTTATTCAACAGGTCCTGGAACTTGTTTTGATAAACACCGTCGAGCGTTTCCTGCTCATGGCGATCCAGATATTCACGATCGGAACCCCTTGTTCCCAGAAGCTCCGGTTCCTTCATATTGCGTTCGGCAAGGGCTATATTGCCATCGATTAGCCGTTCGACGGTTTGCAACTGGCTACGCTGGTCATTCAGTGTGTCCAGCCGAATTTGCAAATCGGCGATGTGCGGCGCGACCCAGCGTCCCTGCTTGGGTTCGCCTTCGTTCAGACTGATCTCGATCCACACTGGTTTGCTGCTATTGGTGAGCGCCGCAAGCTGCTCGGCACCGGACAGGCCTTCAAGTTGCTGGGCGAGTTCCGGGGCCACCTTGACCTGCTGGCCAGAGTCGAGTTCGACTGTTACCGGCTGCTGACCGTCTGGAATGGTTCCGGGCGGCGGCTCGGTTGTTACCGCACCATTTTCCCCGGCTGCCTCCTGAAGCTCGGTCTCTATTCCCTGAATGTGTTTGTCGAGGTCGGTGATACTGGTTTCGATATTGCCTTTTTGCAGAAGGCCGATCTCGTGCTTGGCCTGTTCATATCCGACGAGCGGGTTAGGATTGGCGAAGCATTGCGTGTCGTTCGAGCCCGTATTACCCGCAAGCTCCCGCCATTGCTGGGCGAGGGGGCCATTGCGGGCGGCGTCACTGGCGCTCGTATCGTCGGGATCGGCAGTGACGTCGATCTCCAGCGTTTTATTTTCGTAGGTGATTTTCAGGACGAACTGTCCGTCCTGTTTCTGAATCACCTCGGCGCTTTCGAACTCGCCGCTGAATTTTCCACCGGCATCGGTGAACCCATCCGGGTTGAATTGATGCGGAGCCAGTTCCCTTTGCTGCGCGATCGTCTGGTTTTCGAGAAGCTGATAGTCGGCTGCGGCACTCTTCTGCGTATAATAATTGGAATATGCCTCGCTAAACTGAAGCGCACCGTCGGTCTGGGTCTTGAACAGTGCAATCTGCGGATCAACCCAGCGCCACTCGGTCTTGACGGTGCCATCGGCCTGCTTGATCTCGACGGGTACCGCCATGGGGATATCGCTTGCGGTAAGCGCTTCGATGCCCACCTTGTCGTGGTTGCCGCCCTCGTTGTTGAAGGCCGCCGCTACCTCCGGCGTGACCTTGATGGTCTGATCGCCGATCTTGATCTCGACGGGTTGCTGGTTTTCGCCCAGCGTGCCCGGTGGTGGGGTGTCGGAGCCTGCGGTAAGAGCAATCATGTCGGCGAGAGCCTGATCACCGGTCTTGTTCTGGACGTCTACCTGCGCCATCAGGTCGTTGATCTCGCCCCAGGCGGCCTCGCCCTTGGCGACTTCCTCCTGGAAATTGTAGCCGCTGTCGGCAGCGGTGACCACCGTGTCGTTGCGACCGGGATAATAGGGCATGTTGACCCGCTTCTCGAGCGCCTCGTCGAAAAGCGCCTTGCCCTCCTCATAAGCTGCCCGTGCTTCGCCAGCCTTGATGTAGGCATTATTGGCATCGGTTTGCAGTTGCTTGGCATCCTCCAGCGTGCCATCCGGCTTGTTAGGGTTCCACTGCAAGCCGAGAGGCTCAAGCTTCTCATTGATGCCGTTTTTTGCCGCCTCGACGGCTTGCTGGTAATCTGGATCTAGCAGATAGCGATTGAGATCGGCATAGTCGCTACCGATCATCGCGTTGGTCTCTGTCACTTGGGAAAGGGCGATATTTTCGTTCTGGATAGCGGCGTAGACATCGGGATGAACCCATGTCCATTGACCGTTAATATTGGCCGGCACCCATTGTTCGCCGGGTGGTATACCGTATCTAGGCGGATCGCCGATGGGATCTTGCGCGCCGTCCCGCTCGGTTGGTATCGCCGCGATGCCAGGCAGTTTCGGGCCGTTCGGGTCGCTTGGATTGACGATGCCGTGCTCATCGATGGCGTCGTTCTTCGCTTCAGTAGCGTCAGTTGCGTCCTGTTCCTGGATTTCCAGAAACTTCGGCGCCAACTGGCTTTCAGCAAACGCGGTGGTGACCTCGCCCTCCTTGCTGTTGGGATTGGCGTCTACCAGAGATTGCGCTAGCGCGGCCTCCTGGCTGTTCTTTTCCACCTCGATTGTGTCGCCGGTTTCATTGTTCTTGAGTGTGATTTTACCATCCGGGGCCGTGGTCATGGTGTAGCCATTGGCCGTCACCTTCGTTGTGGTGCTTTCCGTACCATCGGAGCTGGTCTGGGTGGTTGTCTCAGTTACCCGTCCGTTCGCATCCGTCTCGGTCCGGGTAGTAGTGTTGGTCTGGGAATTGGTTACGGTTTTGGTTGTCGCGTCAGTCTCACCGTCCCTGGTTTCAACCGTCATCACCGTATAGGAGGGAGCAACTGGTCCCTGCACACCTTCGGGGAGGCTATTGTCGTGAACCTCCTCGGTGTAGATTGTTTCATCGCCGGTTTTGCTGTCGGTCAGAGTTACCGTGGTGGTAGTCCCGTTGGTCGTCTCCTCGATATCGATACCAGCGGCTTGCAGTTCAGCACGCACCTGGTCCGCGGACAAGCCACGTTCCTGCGCGATCTCCTCGATAGTCTTGCCGTTCTCGAAAGCAGATTTTGTATCAGTGACGTTTTGATTGCCTGTCTCTGCCGTGCCGTTGTCGCCGGGGAGGCCAGGAGCTGACTGCGTTGGGTCCAATTCAACCCTTTCGCCGTCCGGGCCCGTGACGAAGGTTTGTGTTGTTCCGTCCGGGTTGACAGTCGTTTCAACCCTCGTCCCGTTCTCATAACTGGTTTCAGTTCGTGTTTCCCCATCGCCGAGATCGTCTGTTTCCGTCGTGGTTGTCACTCCGGTCTCGGAATCGTAATGGATTTCCTGCTTCTTTTCGCTTTCCGTTCGGATCGGAGACGTCTCTGTTTCACCATCAGCCGTGGTGGTCACAGTATAATGGGTGCCATGCTGATAATCGATATTCTCGGTAACGCTGCGACCCTGATCGTCGGTAATGGTGGTGACACGTGTATCGCCATTCTCGCTTTCCGTGACCACGATTTCAGGAGCAGTTTCTCCGCCGAGCGCGCTCATTACCGCTTCACGTGTCATTCCCCGTTCTTCGGCAATTGTGTCGATGCTTTTTCCCTGACCGAGATCAGCGTGAATCTCATCGGCAATCTCGGTAGGTGTCTCAGTAGTGTGCGTGGTGGAGACCGGTGTTACGTACGGTTGTCGTTGTACCGGGGGAGAAGGCGGTGCGGGAGGCGGTGGTGGCGGTGGTGGAAATTTCCGAATAATATCAAATATTCGCATCCAACGTCTCCCAGATTGTAGTTTTCAGGCCGTTTGCTTCCTGCTCTGCAAGGGGCAGGGCGCCGACAGCTGCTTCTCCATGCTTCAAGAGGGGGATGGTAATCTGGTAGAGCCAGTCAGCAAAATCCACTTGGATTGTCGCGGTAACTGTTCGGCTTTCCCAAAATACTGTTTACGACAGCGACGAACGGGAAGGGACGACTAAATGTGATTGAGCGCTACAAGATGAGGCACAACCAGCGCAAAGAAATCACTATGCACATACTGGCCGAGTGTGGAACGATCAAACATGACATCAACCAGATTGATATCCTTGATCACGGGTATCTGCATCTGGCGAGCAGCTGTCTCCAGCTGAAATGCGGCTTCGTTTGTTGCCTTCCCTGCGATCAGGGGCATGGGGGTTTCATCTTTGACGAAACGGATGGCCAGTGCCTGCGGTCACCCGAAAAGATGATTGTCGGACCGGCTCTTGCGCTTTTAAACGGAGTGGAAACCGCTTCCTGTCGTAAACGGTTGAACTCGCGACGAATATACGGATCGCCCTCGATATCGCGGTGCTCGCGCTTGTATTCGCTGCGCGTCATTTTCATGTCGCGGCCAAATAGCCAGCGCTGGACAGGAATATCAGCCAGCCCAAGAAGGACGAAGCTCAAAGCGCCAGTGAATGCAAGTGCAACCAGTGCGCTGAATGCAACGGGGGCAATGCAGCCGGGCGCACATGCGGGGGCCTGAAAGAGTGGTGACAGCCAACTTGCGCCAATGGCAAGAAAAATCGAGGAAAGGAGTATAACCTTGGCTATTCCTTTGATGAACTCCATGAGGTTGCGCAATGATGCCAGACGCTTGAAACCCGCTACCGGGCTTAACTGACTGATCTGGGGCTTCACCGGTTCGAAGGAGAACGCCAATCCCTTCATCATTATGATAGCCGTCGATATGAGAGACAGCAGCATAACTGCCAGCGCTAATCCCATCATGATCAGGAACAGCCAGAAAACTGCCAAGATCGCCTGGGGGGCCAGTATTTCGAACGGTTGACTGCCGGCCCTGGTAACAATCTCGATCAGTTCCATGAAGCGCGCATAGAACCAGCCTCGAAAGAAATAAAATAACCCCAATACGGAAATAAAGGACACCGCACTCAACAGATCGCGGCTGTTGGCCACCTGACCCCGTTTCCGTGCATCCCGCAGTTTTTTGGCGGATGCGGGAAAGCGTTTCTCTTCGGTATCTTGGTCAGTCATGGATCAATCACTTCTGTCCAGACCTTCTATCAAAGACGGAGAGACCCTGGAGCAACTCCTGTTTTGCGTGAATCATTGGGTTCTCAGTTTCAGGAGGGATGATCTAGAACGATTGTGGTTCCTTATCCTGAGGCTGTTCGGGAGCTTCCTTCGTACCGTAAATATAACGCCGCGCCGCTCGAACCGATGGTGCGGCAGGCGGCGGTCCCATTGGACGCCCTTCGATCAGGTCTCTTTCGTTTTCCACCATGCGCTGAAGATTAAAGGCATTCGCACAGCCCGGCGGCAAGTGGGGCCCGACCTGTGGTACTTTCATAAACCGGGTTCCCGCTGCCGTTGGTTCCTGATCGGCTGGCGCTTTTAGACAGTCATTGGGGACCAGAACGGAACCTTGAACGCCTTTGGCACCGTCGTTCTGGCCGGTGGGAACGTAGCTGTAGTCAGTCGAATGGTCTGGCTCTGGCGGCGGCGTGGCACATGCAGAAAGAAGAATGGTCGAGAGAAACATGCCCAGACCGGTTTTGTGAAAGGTCATCCGCGCGTTCCTCATTTGATTATCAGCCCCATCGACGGTGCATTTTTGGTGCGCTGTTGTTTCTTTCGCGCTGGTCGATCGATGGGGGTGGTCAGCTCACGGCTGTTTACGGGATTGACGATGTAAGGCGTGATTAACACCACCAGCTCAGTCTCTCGCTTCTGATACCGTTCCGAGCGGAACAGACTGCCGAGGATCGGGGTGTCGCCGAGAACCGGCACTTTCTCCAGATTGCGGGTCATGTTCTGTTGAAATAGTCCCGCCAGCGCGAAAGTCTGTCCGCTGCCCACTTCAACGGTCGTATCCACTCTGCGAACGACGAAGCTTGGATAGCTGAAGCCGTCAGAGCCAGCAGCTGCATTGATGCCCGAAATTTCGCTGACTTCCGGTTTGACATGCATGGCAATGCGGTTCTTGCCGATGATGGTGGGAGTGAAGTTCAAAGAAACCCCGAACGGCTTGTACTCAACGGTATAGACCCCCTGACCCTGTGGCACCTGAATAGGAATTTCACCACCTGCCAGGAAGTTGGCCGGCTGACCGCTGACCGCGGTCAGATTTGGCTCGGCGAGTATTTTAACAAGGCCATTGCGTTTGAGTGCTTCGATCACGACATCGAACTTGAACCCGCCTGACGTTGAACCGCCAGCTCCCAGATTGCCGCCGCCGTCGGGGATTGCGTTGTTACCGAATATCCCGAGCTTGAGGCCGTTCGATTCATATCCGAATTCCCAGTCGATGCCGTAAGACTGCAGTTCGCTGCGTGCTACTTCTGCAAATCGGACGCGAATATTGACCTGTTGCGACCCGCCGCCCAAGGTGGAATTATTGATCGGTGGCTGGTCGGGGAGGGAAAAACTGCGGGCAACGTTCTCAGTCGCCAGCGCGTCATCGATGTTACCGGCCTGACCATCGACGATCAGCTGATTGCCGCTAAAAGTCAGATTGGTGGTTGAAGTTGGAGCTGCAGCCTGATTGGCCTTGTTGGCCGCTCTAGGATTGTTGGCGACAACGATCTGGGTTGCAGCCTGAATCTTTCTGGCTCTGGTCATGGCGATAAGATTAGTCGCGCCGGGCTTCACGCCATAGACATACACAACGTCACCAGCAACTACCTGCAACTCGGCAATGGTTGAATCGGCCATGAAAACCGATTCGACAGGTTCGCTGAAACGTATGATACGACCCTGTCCGACAGGCAGATCGATAGCTGTCTGTCCGGTAAGACGCAAGGCGTCCTGCGCATTTGCTGCTCCGCATGGCAGCAAGGTCAGGGCGCAAATGAAAGCCAGAATACGGCAACATGCCCGTAGAAAAACATATCCAAGGCACGGCTGTCGTAATGCGATTTCATTCATGTTCCACCGTTCCCACTCTTATTTTGTCATGCGTGTTTTCATTGACCGGCATCCTGAAGACGCTCGGTCAGCCTCCCTTGAACCGCATCTTTCGATCTCGCTCCGGTGACAGTTCCCAGCGGCTGCACGTTGAATTCAAAGGCCAGCTCTTGATAAGAGAGCACCGACATATCGATGCCGTAATGAATGAGCAGGGCGCGCAGATGCGGACGAATATCTGCGGCCGTGATAACCACAGGTGCGGTGTCGGCCGTCGAACGCACGTGCAATTGTTTGATCTGCTGGGCGACCCCGCGAAGCGCATCGTCGGACAGATCCAGCACAGCGCCGGTTTTGGTATGACGCAGAGCACTTCTTACGTCCTGTTCGGCGGAACGTTCGAGAATTACGGCAGCTATAACATGGTCCTCATTTGCCGCTCGGTAGCTGATCTGTCTTTTCAGAGCCAGGCGGACTTTTTCGTTGAGCGCATGTGCTTCCCCATTTCCCGCTTCGACAAGTGCTTCGAGGATGACGCGAAGATTACGTATCGTCACACCTTCGGCTACAAGCATCCGCAAAACTTCCAGCATTTTTGCCGTCGGCACGATTTCCTGCGCCTGTGCAACAAGGTCTGATGACGTTTTGCCGAGATTGAGGAGGAGATGATTGGTTTCCTGGAGGCCGATAAAATGCTGGGAATACATCCGGAAAACATAGTTGAGCAACGGAACCGGAATGTTTCCCAAAGGTCGAAACGGAATATCGGCTCTGGTCAAGGCGGCCTGATGGTCGCCAGTGAGTAGATACATCCGCTTTTGACCCTGTATCGGCATCAGGTCGTCGCCGGAAATACCAGCGAGTTCGAGATGCGTGGCGTCCTCGTTGACGAGAACACAATCAGGCGGGATATCCATGTCGAGAACCGGTACATCGTCCAGATCGACGCGCAACTGACGAGGTTTGAGTTTCATATCGACCAGTCGGGGAACCGGAGGGGCGTTGATGCCAAGTTCGCTGTTGAACTGGCTGCGCGCTTCTTCTTGCGACAATTGGAACAAATCGGCAGGTATATCTGCCGCCAATGCTACCCCAAGGCGAATGGCGAGCGGGGAATCGTAAGCATCCTGTTGCTGCATATTTTCGTCATTCACCACCTGTTGCAGATGCACGGTTTCGCCCGCATCGTTGTTCTCGCTCACCTTATTGCCGCGCATGGCATAACCGGCCACACCGAGAATAAGACCGAGCATGATAAACACCGGCATTGGAAAACCGGGCACAATCGCCAGCACGAACATGATTGCACTGGCCATGATCAGGCTTCGCGAATTGCGCAGTAGCTGTGAGGTAATCTGACTCCCAAGATCGCTACCGTTTTCCGCGCTGGCAACGCGGGTGACCATTGTGCCAGCAGCAACAGCTACCAGAAGCGCCGGGATCTGAGAAACCAGACCATCACCGACTGAAAGCAACGAATAGGTAACACCTGCTTCTGCGAACCCCAAATCGTGTTGCAGCATCCCAACGGCGAGACCACCGATCAGGTTGACAAAAATGAAAACCATTCCGGCAAGCACATCGCCTTTGACAAACTTCATGGCACCATCCATGGCGCCGAAAAACTGACTCTCTTGTTCCAGTGTCTGGCGCATCGCACGTGCCTGAGCCTGATTGATGTCGCCGTTGCGCAATTCCGCGTCGATGCTCATCTGCTTGCCCGGCAAAGCATCCAGTGTAAAACGTGCCGCGACCTCGGCCACCCGCTCGGCACCTTTGGCGATTACTACAAATTGCGCAATTGTGATGATGAAGAATATGATCAGACCGACAGCAATACTTCCGCCTACTACGAAGTTTCCGAACGCCGTAACGATTTCGCCAGCATCTGCCTGTAGAAGAATAAGGCGGGTCGTCGTGATGGTGATCGCCAGTCGAAAGAGGGTCGCGATCAGGATTGCGGAGGGCAGGGCAGAAAACTGGAGGGGCGTGGTTGCATAAAGTGAACTGAGCAGAATGAGTACGCTGAATGCGATGTTAAGCGTGATGAGTCCGTCTACTGCCCAGGTCGGTAGTGGAATGACCATCATGCTGACGGCAACCAGAACAAGCACCGCGATAACGATATCGCTGGTGTTGCGCGCCCTGGCGAGAAAACGAGATATCGTGTCGATCATTCGTCAGGCCCCGCCCGCAATTTCAAAAAACGGTCGAAGGCCTGCCGCGCTTCTTCTTGACGGCCTGCCGCAAGAAGAGCACGACTTTTCAGCAGGTAAAGTGCGGGATTGCGCGTGTCGTCCAATGTTTCCAGTCGCGAAATCGTATCGAGCGCCTTGTCGGCTTCACCGTCAAGCGTGAGAAGATGACTGAGGGTCCGAAGAACTCCTATGTCGTTTGGGGACGACTGAGCGGCAATCAGAAGATAGGCCGCGCCCCGTTTTGCCTGACCGTGACATCCATAGACATAGCCAAGCAAGTGTAGCAGCTGAACGGTGTCATGAGGATTTGTCAGTACGAATCTCCTCGCGCAGCCGATCGGAAAATCTGTTGTGGCGGTCGATTTCATCACCGATCAATGCGACCGTGAGCGAGCGTAGATTTGCATTCCCCTCCAATGGAGCCAGATCGCCATCAATATATTCGCTGAGCAGTTGCGCTGCATGCCGGATGACCGTTACGTCCGCGATGCGCGGGCGTATGAATTCGGTCAGCAGTTCATTCAGCGTATCGCTATTGTGAAGCGAGGCGAATGTCAGTTCGGACTGCGCGGCATCGGTCGCGTCGGCCTGTGCTGTACCTTGAGCGCCGTTGCGTTTGCGAAGCGCATCGATGGTCCGCAGATCCTGACGCTCAATGGCTTTACCCTGCACCGCATGGGAACGTCCAATATCCCGAATATCCCCCGGCGGCACTGGATCGAGTCGGACTGCCTCCGTGCGCCGCGTCATCGATAGTTCAGAGCAATTGTCGCTCCCTCCTTGCTCAGATGAAGCGCTTTCTCGCCAATTTTGCTGATCATCCAGCCATCATCGATATAAGCACCTTCGTGATAGCGAGTGCCGTCTCCCGCCAGCACATAGGAGTGTGGACCGAACCAAATGGCCTGTAGTGCCAGACGGGGAGGGACACCCATACCGCTGACAGCAACTCTGGAAGTGAGTACAATCCTGTCGCCATAGGTCTGGTCGAACCACGATTGCATATCGACCCAGGCCTCGCTTTTCTCTCTGGGCAACGCACCTGAAGCAACCAGCCGGTTCTTTTCGACCGCCAAAGTAACTTCGCTGACGCCTGCCTCATCCAGTCGCGCGGCCAACAAATCCCGGGCGATAGCTGGGGTTTCTGCCTTGTCCGGTACCTCGGCATGCAAGGTTTCGCCAGCTCCGCTTCCGGACGTAATGTCCGATGTGGGGCTCATCAGTGCATGTGCCGCAATAGACCCAAAAACACCTATAAAGCAGATGACGGCTGCAACAGCAGTCGCTGGGCGTTTGAAGAAGCTCTTTGAATCCGATGCTGGAGGAGGGCTGATCGCAATCTGCGCTCCACCGATGACGAGGTTAACAGGAAGTCGGCTTCGGTAGCCACGTCCCTCGGCGACATGACGAGAACCAACCTCGACATCACCGCCAACAGCCTCGATCTCAATGCGTCCACCGGCGGGCCGCACCAGAACATGGCGGGCGGCGATACCTGCGTCCTTCAAGACAATATCGGCTTCGGCGTCGGAACCGATGACGTAAGCTGAACCATCAAGCGTGATGGCTGCGCCCTGGTGTAATCCTGCGGCGACGCTCAGTCGAACATTCCCGACCGCAAAGCCATTACGCCATTTTTCCAGCAAAACGGGCAAGGCGTTCATGGCTTGTCATCCTCCCAGAAAATTTGCCCGGCCAGACCGAGCGGCCGGGCAAAATCGTGTCAGGACACGCGTGAGTTAGCGACCGGACTGGCCGACCGCATCTGCTACACGGTTGCGCGACTGAGCTTGGGCCTTGTCGGTTTCTACCTGAAGATTGAACTTGGTCATTGCCAGCTGAAATGCTTTCTGTTCCTGCCAGAAAGACTTCAATTCGCTTACATTCCCGCCGGTTGGATCATCTACTTGTGCCACTGGGGTCTCCTTTGGTTCGAACGTAATGCCCGACAATAGCGGCCGGACAGGTTCTCAAGTACATCGCGATACTAGCTTGCGGTTCTGCGTTCGGAAAATCCATTTGGTTCAACGATCGCAATGTTTGTTCTCAGGTTCGACAACTGCTTTTATTTCGGAGTTGCAGCGATTTTGGACCAATTGCTTGGATGGAAAATGAAATCGTCAGTCGCTCGCAAGAGTGGCAGCTAAAGCTCGCTTGCCACGCGTCGAACGATGCTCGCACCCAGTTCATGGTGCTCGATAGTGATATCGTCTTCACCGGGGATATCGTCTGCAAACTTCAGTTTCAGCCGGGCGACGACAACATCCGGGGCACGCGAGAACCATCCGTGGAGACAGCACCATCCGTCTTTGACGATATCATCCAGTGCCATCTCACCGTCGCCAAGTGAACTTTTCGCCGATGCCAGTTGGCGGTTCCTGAGTGCGGATGTGATGGCATCTTTACCAAGCAGCGATTGCAGCCGTATTGTCTCACTTCCGTCAATGATCCCGGCAATGGCCGATGCCCGGAATACGGCACCGCTTCGCAGTATGAGTTCACCAAACCTTGCTATGGGCAGCAGTGCGATTAGCCGGTCCTCTTCCGAAACCTGATCTCTGTCCGTGAGAGGCAGCTCATAATGTTCGACCAAGCGTTGTGACAAACGCGATCGCAGACGGTTACTGTCCAGCAGTAAATTGCAACCGGTGAGCGAAATCTTGCCCTGGAAGCACGGCATCAGCTTTTCAGGCACGACGTAATCGGCGGGTCGATCCACAAAGCTGTGCCATGCCGCGTTATAATCATCCATGGGGCGCAGCCGTTCGTTTGGACGGAGGCAGCACTTCACCAATCCTGTATTCGCCGTTTTTGCGCCGGCTTGTGAGCATGAATATCCAGATTCCCAAACCTGACATCGCTGCGACAAGCAGGCCGAACAGCCAGATTGCCGGTGCCAGACTGTCTGGATGTAACCACAATCCCAGGAAGGAGGTATAGCCCTGAACGTCGCTATCTACTTCCACTGGTGCTGTGACAGGGATGAGAACGACCGAAACCTTGTCATATGAAAGTCCCGCGACGCCGTTGGCGACAAGCATCTTTACCTGTGGGATCAAGCTGTTCATTGGCACGGAGGTTTTGTGGCGGATAAACACCGATGCCGAAGAGGGCACCAGATTTTGCCGGAGCGGATCATTTTCCGGTAACACCAGATGCACGCGTGCGGAAAGCACCCCATCAATATCCAGTATCGTTTTGGACAGCTCCTGGCTCAAGCCGTAAATCATGCGAGCCTTTTCCTGCACAGGCGAGGAGATGAGGCCGTCGTTCTTGAATACGTCGCCAAGGCTTTCAAAATGTTGTTTTGGGAGACCGTTCTCATTGAGGATAGTCATGGCATCCGCGAAACGGTCCTTTGGAACGGAAACAGTTATCTTGCCGCCTTTAGTGGTTTCTCGCTGTGCAGGGATGCCCTTACGCGCAAGCGCAGCCACGACTTCGTTCGCCTGACGCTGGTCGAGATCGGTATAGAGCTCAACAGTACAGGCCTGCAATACCAGAAGGGACATGACGATGAAGAGGGCGCGGACCCTCGAATAACCCGCACGCGCGCTCAAGCTGCTCGCCTCAACATGGAAGAATATTGCATGCTGTTTGCCTATTGTTGCTTTACCAAGGTGTTAACCGATGTAGAGGCCGCCGCAACGCTGCTCGTCGCCAGAGACGCGCTGAAACTGGCCCAGGAAATCGAAACATAACGATCCAGAATATGATCCATGCTTGCCGGGTCTGTTGTCTCGGCCGGCTTGCCGTCGATCTGTGCGGGTGCTGCCGTATCACCGGAGACATCCCGCGCGCGATCAGCCTGTGTGCCGCTCTTTCCACCCAGCATTTTCTGGGCGTTTTCAACGATACCAACGAAAGATTTGACGCCCGAACTCATAAGCGAAGTGGGGGACAGGGAACGCCCGTCTGAGCCTGATTTGTCAAGATAATCCTGTAATCTGTCCGCTTTCAGGGTATCCGCGCCGTTCAGTTCATGGGATGACCCGTCGGTCCCATGGTGTTGCAGCGTCTGTGTGCTGCCTGAAGCGGAATCGGCCTGCGTGATCTGCGTGCCTTGTGTTTCAGCAATTTTCTGGGCAGTCATGCTGGCCTGCTGTTCTTTTACGCGTAAGGCCGCTTCTGTGTCTGTCAATCCGGCAGGTGAGGCGGCGGCCACGTTTGAGACCGGATTAGTGATCGTTAACAGCTGTGCTGAAACCAATCCGGATGCGATGGGTGCAATTTGCATGGCATGCTCCTGTCAATTGATTTTTTCCACCGTCGGCGATCCCACGTCCACCGATTGTGCCTGTGTCTGTCGGCCGCGAAATACGCGAACGCTCGCGGGGCCGTCAGAAGCGATTGGTGCTGGCCTGAACGTGTCAATGGTCTTCTTGACTAGGTCGACGTAAGCAGGTGGTCCTGAAATCGACGCGACTTTTTGCTCCCGGTCGACCCGGACAGGGAACCGGGGATCAACAAGTCCCAGATTATCAAGCCGTTGGCCAAGGCCATCAAGCGTCGTGTCGTCCAGGGTCAAGACTTCGGTACGGTTTTCTGTCTCGTTGCTGATGTGTAGCGTTGAGCCGTCGAAATACCAGACCAGACCGTAGCGGTTACTGACCCATTCAAGGAATTCCCTGGCGTTGCCCTGTGGCACGTTCGAAGTGATACGCCCCTTGATATCGGGACCCATCTGGACAGATATTCCTATATTGCGACCAAATTCGGTTAGCGTGTCACGTACCGATTGATCGATGACCATGTATCTGTAAGGACCGTCCGGCCAGCGAGGTTCGGCTGCCCAGCCATGACCGGTGGACGCGAGTAGAAATGCGACAGCAATCCCGAAGCGGCACCGGTTTTCCGATAGGCGCTGCTGAAGACGATAAGGGTCAGTTTTTCGCATCGAGCCACACTGGCTGTATTGGCCATGTTGGTTTGAACTTGGACGAGCCATAAGCGAAGGATACCGGTTCGATCACACAACGGAAAATCCAAATGGATCGGGGGATAAACGAAAACTGGATTATTGATCGCAGGGTCGTTTTGCAGACGACTGCGGGAGAGTGGTGTGGTGATAAGAGACTTGAGGGCTTTGCGGCTTTATGCATGGAAGAATGGCGCAGGAACCGTATCTGCAGGCATCTGTTTTCTGCTCGCAGTTGTCGCAGCACCTTCTGCTCATGCACAAAGTGGCGGTTATGATCCCAGAAGCTGGGTTTACGACGAAGAAGCCAACGTCATGCTGGCTCCCGGAGATGCGCTTCCGCCCGATGATCAGTCTTTAGATCGCAAAAGGGAGCCGACGCCCAAGCGCATTGTAAGTTATTCAGGATCAGAGCCAGCCGGTACCATTATTGTCACTACTTCCACCAAGAAGCTTGACCTCATTTTGGAAGGCGGCAAGGCAATGCGTTATGAGGTGGGGGTGGGGCGTGAAGGGCTCAGTTGGTCGGGCCGCGATAGAGTGTCTGATAAAAAAAAGTGGCCGGACTGGCGTCCGCCATCCGAAATGCGGGCCCGTGAGAATCTGAAGGGCCACGCACTGCCTGCATTCGTACCTGGTGGACATAATAATCCGCTTGGTGCCCGTGCACTTTACATCGGTTCGACGCTCTATCGTATACATGGGACAAATCAACCGTGGACTGTGGGCACGGCGACATCGTCAGGATGCATTCGTTTGACGAATGAAGATGTCATCGACCTTTTTGAACGGACGCCGGTCGGCGCCAGCGTCATCGTACAGAACTGAGTCTGTCGGAGCCGAACAAATGGACGCTGCCGGAGGCGGCGAGAAAAAGAGAGGGAAGATGCGGTTTGGCATATCAGTTGCCGTTGGCGCTTTTTTGCTGCTGACAGGCTGTCAGACGACGAGTGACAGCCCAAAAAAAACGCCCGAACCGACATCACAGGCGGATCGGCTGGCAAAACTGGCCAAAGACATCGAAGGGCGCGGAGAAGCTGACACAGCCTTGCCGCTTTACGCGCGCGCTGCGGCAATGCCCGAGGCAAACGCGGCAATCATGGTGCAGTCGGGCGACGCTTATTCGCGTGCGGGGCAACCTGATGAGGCAATCAGTGCCTATAAGGCTGCTCTGGCCAAATCACCCAACAACGGTCCGGCACTGTTGGGAATGGGGACCGCACTGGTTCAGGTCGGCGATCTGCCCGCCGGTGTCAGTGCCCTGACGTCCGCTGCTCCGGTCGTTGGTACGAGCAGTGCATACAATCGTCTCGGCGTTGCTCTTACCATGACAGGACAAACGCAAAGCGCCATTGCCGCATATCAAAAGGCGCTGACTATGGCGCCTGGGGATGTTGACATACAGTCGAACCTGGCATTGGCAGCTGCCCTGCAAGGCGACGCCACTGTCGTCGAAGAAGCTGCGCAGAAGGTTGATTCCGCCGCTGGTGCGGAGCTTCATCACAAGCGCAACATAGTGCTGGCCTACGGTCTGATTGGTCACGATCAACAGGCTCGCTCCTCCACTCCGGCTGGGCTGACCAGTGGTGAAGTCGACAAAATCCTGAAACTGGCGAAAAAGGCGCGTGCGAAAGCATCGATGACTGACAGGGTGGCAGCACTCCAGAATGTCATGGGCGGGTGAAGTTTTTTGTCTGGTCCGACATCTGCATTTTGTCAGGATCAGATAAGATTCTGATCGGACGTCAGACCCAATTTGAAACCGGCTTTATATCGGCTCTTATCGCAAACTGAACGCTCCGCGTGACAAGCTACTCGCGGATGGTTTGTTTTTTCGTTTGTCAGCATCAAACAATGTAATGAGACAATCCATTGAATCTGCACCGCAAATTCGTTGTTTGACTGGTTCGCCCGACTGATGTTACCAACATATTTCTCAATTCTATTTGGGAGCGAGAAAGCGGCGTGGGGGGTGAGGGATTCCATAGCGAAGGAGAGTCGCGTGGATATTGACGCTGTATGTAGAGTGCTTGAAGGGCGATCGTATCAATCTGGAAAACCTTTGGCATTGTTCACCTGTCTGCGGGCTGTGTGGAGAACGTCATCTTTGTGCTTCGCGCATACGTTGAGATCGTGCGCGAGGTGTCCGTGAACCCTTCCAGACGTCACTCGATTGAAATGCGCGATACGGCGGGCGAGATGCTCACACTGTTGCGCACTCAGCTTAGTGATATGACCCCGCAAATCCAGATGGCTGCGAGATTTATTCTCGACCGGCCTCAGGATGTAATGCTCATGTCCATGCGCGAGTTGGCAAACGAGGCGGGGGTGTCGCATTCGACTATAATGCGGCTGTCGGATTGGTTGGGGCTTGATGGATATACAGCATTGCGTCAGGTCTTCATCAGTTCTTTTCGTGAAGGTTCGGTCGTCGTGACGACCGAAGCAGGCTTGCCGGCAAGCCCAGGTGAAGAAGGTCGGGCGGCTGCGCTGATCGCGTCCTCCATCAAGGACCTTGCCGCTGATAAAGCTCAGGCGCAGCTTGCGGAAGCTGCCGGTCTGCTCATGAATGCGCGATCCATTATCCTTGTTGGCTCAGCTCAGGAAATTCCGGTGATCGGCCACGCATCGCATCTGTTTCAAGCCCTGGGTGGCCGGGTTCAGACGCCTGAACGGTTTCAGGCCGATGAAGCTGAAGAAGAAGGTGCGTGCCTGCTTGCGATCTCGTTGCGCCCCTATGGAGACGCGCCCAGACGCGCCATGCGTGTTGCGCGACAACGTGGCATCCCGTCGCTCGCCATAACCGACAGTGCAAAAGCATCGGTCGCCAGGATGGCCGATGTGCCGGTGGTTTTCCGACCGGCCGCCGTGGCGCATAACATTCCCAGCCTCACGCCCGCGATCGCCGCCATTGAAGCGATTGCCTCAATCTGGCGGCGAAGTGCCGGATAGCCTCACGCGGTTTGCAATGCGATGTCGGTATCGGCCATCAGTGACGTGATGATTTCCACAGACGCAATGGTCGCTGCGAGCATTGGCGTGTTTTGCGATAGCTGGGATGGCACTATGATTGCATGGGAAAACCGCGCAATCGATGATGCCGGGCAGTTGGTCAGCGCAACAATCCGCGCACCTCTACGGTCCGCATATCGTGCCGTGTTTGTGACCTGAGGAATAGCTGGTCCCATACACACAGCAAGCATCGCATCACGAGGCCCAAGCGATCTGAGATCGGCCGGCGCGCCTGTCGCAGAGTCGACCGAAACCGAGTTACGGCCAATGGCCTGCATAAGGTCTCCAAAACGGTGGGCAACGACAAGCTCGGCCTGGCTGGTTACGCAGATCACCCGGTCAGCCCCGGCCAGTATCGTGGCCGCTTCTCCATAGTGCTGCATCCTGTCCTGTAACCCACAACGTTCCACCTCCGTTGCCAGCCATTCCAGACTGTCACTCGGTGTTTGCTGGACATAGTCGTCGTTGTTCACCGATGCCTCGGTTCTCGTCCAGATGCCTGCTTTTATTCCGTCTCTGAAGATAGCACGCAGTGCATCATATCCATCCAGTCCCATCCATTCTGCCAGACGGACCATTGTTGAGTGAGATACTCCCACCTGTCTGGCCTGACTGCGCATTGAATTGAGAGCGACGTCAACTGGATGCGACAGGACGAAACGCGCCGCGGCGTGCAGACCTCTTGGCATCGTGTCCAGTTGTTCGGTCAGCCGCTCGTTGAAAAGTTGAAAGCTGTCACTGACGGGGTCAGCGATTGCATCTTCAATATCCCTCTGGTGTTCGGGCATAGAAAATCGAGCTCCTCCAATTTATGCCCCCTGCCACTTTTAGACACCTTCACTCCTCCTTTCGGTTGCGGGTTTTCAGGCGATCCATGTCACTGCCCGGAACACCCGAATTTAAGGTTCATCGTACATCGACGAGGCCCTCCAGAAGCTGGTTGATCTCCCCAAAGAAAGACAGTTCGCCCTTCAGATAGGTGAGCAGAAAAGCTGCATAGAGTAGAAGTAATACCGTGAAAGAAAATGACTTCACGGCAAGCGACATGGCGAAAATATTAAGGTGTGGTGCCGCGCGGGACACCAATGCAAGTAGGGTATCCGAAAGTAAAAGACCAACAATAAGCGGGAATGCGAGAGCCAGAGCCATGGTCACGATCCGTGTGCAAAGATTGAGAAAGAGCGTAATACTCTGCGCGCGAAAAACGGGAATGAACTGATCAACTGGCCATAGGCGATAGCTGGTATAAACAATGTCGAGCATCAGCAACAGCCCACCAAGCGACAGGAAAATCACGATCATGATGATGCTGAAAAGCGTGCCCGTAATACTGGTTTCATGGGTCATCATTGGATCGATAAGCGATCCCATCGTTACACCTCGCTGAAGATCAACTATGTCGCCTGCCGCTTCGGCTGCCCAGAAGGGGAGGCTCATAATGAAGCCAAGCGTCGCACCGAGAAACATCTCTTTCATACCCAGCGCCACCATCATTATCGGCCCCATTTCTGTGTCGATAACCGTCTTGTAGAGAAGCGGCATGAGTGGAATTGACAAGGCAATAGCTACCCCGTTGCGCAGGAGACCGGCAATGCGCGCCCGCGTGAAAAGTGCCATCAAGATCATCAGGCCAACCATGCGTGCCATGGACAGCGCGGCGACAAAAACCAGGACATGGACCTGCTCGAGTCCCGAAAAGATCCCGCTGACTGGCATCATCGCGTTACCCCCGGAAACTCTTCAAATGCTACTGTTGCCTGGCGCGCTATATCTTGACCCACAATGGGGCCGAAGATCAGGATTACGAGCAGAATGACGACGATTTTGATAGCTTGAGGCAATGACTGGTCCTGAATCTGAGTCAATGCCTGTAGGAGGCCGACGATCAGTCCAACGATCAAGGCAGCTATGATCACCGGTGCGGACGCATAAAGCACCGACAATAGCGCGCCTTGAAATCTCGTCAGAATGAAATCATCTGTCATGAGACCTCAACTCAGGAATAGCTCAGGATGAGGCCGTGCATCAGGCGCGACCATCCGTCGATTGCAACAAAAAGGAACAATTTCAATGGTATGGATATGAGAACGGGGGAGACCATAATCATACCCAGCGTCATGAGAATATTGGCGACGATCAGATCGATCACGAGAAACGGTAGATAAAGAATAAGCCCGATCTCGAAAGCACGCGTCAGTTCACTGGCGACGAATGCAGGTATAAGAATGGATAGATCGTCGCCACGAACGTTGTCCTGCTTGGCATCCGGCCACAATCGCTGTGTCGCACTTTGAAAAAAACTCCGCTCTTCCGGTTTTGTAAAACGTATGAGCTGACGCTTGACCGGTTCGCGGACAAGATCGGCGCTACGCATGATATCTTCAGCTGTTTCGAACTTGGCCTGTCCTTCCACGAGCGTACGCTGAATTTCTGTCAGCATCGGTGTGGTAACAAAAACGGTTAGGACTAGTGCGATCCCGTAGAGCACGAGGTTCGGCGGCATTTGCTGAATGCCCAGCGCATTGCGCACCAGAAACAGCACAACAGATATTTTGAGAAAGCCGGTCATCGTGACCACCGCCAAAGGCAGGAGGCCAACGATTCCGATAACCGCGATGAGCGGAACAAGGTTCTGTTGCGCTTCAATCATTGTCGAAGATGTTCAAAACACGAATACCAAGTTTTTCACCAAGCTTTACGAGTTCGCCGCGACCAACGCGCTTTCCACTGGCAAAGATGGCCACCCCATTGTCAGACGGAACGCCGAGCGGGATCAGAGCTCCCGTACCCAGACGCTGCACATCTGCAAGCGGAAGTGCAACGCGACCGGCCTCGAACACCAGAGTTACCGGTATGTCAGCCAGGTCAACAACGTTTTCGTCGTCTCCAGTGTCCATCCTGCGCTCCGTCGCCATGTCGAAATCCCATTCAGATTCAGTTAAAGGAAGGAAACGGTCACTCATCTTCCAGCCACCATCGACAGCGGAGACAGGAGCAACCAATCTGTCGCCGATAAGGCAACAGCATCGGGTTGAATGATAATCATTGTCTGCCAGTAGAATGACATCATCACGCTCCAGGCCCTTCAGTTCGCCGAGGGTAATCGTCACTGAACCAAAAAAAATGCGGATCGAAACAGGAACCGAAGTCGCAAGAAGGGAAGCCGGATCTGCCGCCTGATCGAAAAGAACCGCCAGCTTTTGGGCAATTTGATCGCTTCCAAAGGCAAGTATAACGACCGAGCCACAATCGGATGTGGCCGATACGACGTGGACAAATGGGGCATCTTGGTGATCTGTCGCGTGCCGGACTTCGGTGAATTCGATAGCGCTGTCCAGTTGCTGCTCGAGCCAGCTCAATTCCTGATCCAGAATTGCTTCCAGTAACAGGGCCTGATGTGCCGATGGCAGGTTTTCGGGGGTAGCCGCGAGTTCGCGCCGCTCTAGCCAAACATCAAGCAACGCACCGGGGATGTGGAGCTGTGCGGGACCAAACCGGGTTTTCAGAACGAAGGTCACGTCGCAGGCTGCATCCTTCAGGCTGGTCGATCCCAGCGTAAATTTTAGATCCACCACTGAAAAAGAAATCAAACCCCTGCGACGACTGAGCAGGTTAACTGCATCCATGTGCTGATCGGAAACGACGGGCAAGGGTAAGTGTTGGACTGCCGGATGGACCGCGTTGTCCTCGGTCATAGTGTTGGTCCGGTTTCCACGCTTACGCGCCGTTTGTCTTGCGAGCGCCATGATCATTCAGACCGGCCATTCGTCGATGTCGACACCGGACTGGTTTAATTTATTGATCATTTCCTCAAGCTTCGTTGTTGAAATGTGCACAATCTTGTATTCGTCCTGCTCGAGATTCAGTTTTTCCATAGACTGATCAAGCAACGATTTCGCCGCTGTTTCTTCTTCCTGGTGTTGTTCCGCAACTTCTGCGGTGCGTTGCTGAAAGGCTTCCAGATATTGGAGCGAAGCAAGGTCGATCGCCTTTCCAGTCATTCTTGCCAGTATTTGCTGTTCTGTTGTCGCGGCCTCTACGACATGTGTTAGGCGGAGCGCTGACTTTTCACGTGCCTTGATCTCCGCTTGCCGGGTCAGGCTCCGCGCGCGGCCAAGGCTCGCTTCGGCTTTCGTTTCGCGAAGCTGACGGATCTTGTACAAGCGCGTGAGGATATCTTTCTGTTTTCCCCGGTTCACGCCGTTATCTCCTGCATCAGGAGTAAGGTTTCTTCTATTGATGCGCGCATGGGCTGTTTTTGCTGAAGGAACCCGTTGATCGCGTCGATCTTTGCGATCGCCTCATCGGTCAGCGCGTCAGAACCCTTTTCGTACTCTCCTATGCGGATCAACAGCTCCACCTCCTGATATCTTGCGAGGAGTCTACGTATGTGTGCGGCCGTAGCCCGATGCTGATTGTCAATCACTTTCGACATCAAACGGCTGTTGGACCGCACCACGTCGATGGCGGGGAAATGATTGCGCTGCGCAAGATCGGACGAGAGAAAAATATGGCCATCGAGGAGGGCCTGTACTTCTTCGACCACGGGATCCTGAGTGCCGTCTCCTTCCATGAGCACATTGTAAAATCCGGTAATCGATCCGGTGGAGCTCGGTCCAGCCCGCTCAAGGAGACGGGGCAGGGCAGCAAAGAAGGATGGTGGAAAGCCGCGTCGTGTCGGAGGCTCTCCGGCTGCAAGCCCGATTTCGCGCTGGGCCCTGGCAAAACGCGTGATGTTGTCAACTGCCAGCAGGACATGCTTGCCCTGATCGCGAAAGTATTCGGCGATGGTGGTGGCAACATGGGCCGCCTTCACGCGTTCGATACTGGACCGGTCTGATGTGGCCGCTACCACAACACAGCGTTGTCGCGATTCTGTGCCAAGATGGTGCTCCATGAACTCGCGTACTTCGCGGCCACGTTCACCGATCAGGGCTACAACGGTAATATCGGCGTTGCTGCCCGCGACGATATCAGCCAGAAGCAATGACTTTCCCACACCTGGTGCGCCGAACAGGCCGACACGTTGTCCTTGTGCGCATGTGAGCATTCCATCGATCGCGCGTACTCCGACATGGATTGGCTCTGATATCAGCATTCTTTCCAGGGGAGGCGGCGCGTGAGCCATGACCGGATAGAAGTTCCAGTTATAGTCAGTATCGAGCGACGCACCGTCGATGGGATTACCGAGCGAATCGATGACCCGTCCGAGCAGGCCGGGTCCGACACGGATCTGCTGCACGTTTCGTGTGGGGATGACTTCTGTCAGGCTGGATAAATTCTGTATGTCACCTAAAGGGAGCAAAATCGCAGTATCGTCTCTGAAACCGACGACCTCCGCTTTTCCTCGTTGACAAGATTTGGGATCAACGAGATCGCAAATTTCACCTATGCGCACTTCGTCAAGGGAGGCACTGATCATCAGGCCCGTGACATCGCGCACACGGCCACGGCTGGGGCGGGAGATTCTGTTCTCTGTCAGTCCTCCGCGAAGACGAGGGATGATAGAGGTGAGTTTCGCATCGGTTTCGTTCATTCCTGCCCCGTTCTGATGGACGTTGCATCAGGAGTTTGAAGACCCGCGCGGATTGCTTCCAGCTGCATCTTGAGTGATGCGTTGATCACGGCCAAATCGGACGATAGAACACATGCATCCAGCGGCAATTCGGGGTCGCCATTGACTTCGAGAGGTATCTCCTCGTTCACGATCAGATCGGCCAGCGCATCGCGCACTGTCTGTTCCATCGCCGGGTTAACGGTAATTTTTGCGTATTTTGAGCGGCGCAGATCCGCCAGCGCCTGACGGGCAGACCGGGCCAGAATAGTGCCTGTATCGAACGAGCCCAGCACGCGCGTGACAATGTCGAGTGCAAGACTGGTGATTTCACCTTCGAGGGACCCGAGATATCTATCGATCCTGCCGGATGTGGCATGAACCAGTCGCGCTGCCTCGGCCATTCCTTCGTTGCGACCGTCTTCATAACCCTGTGCGTAACTGTCACCATAAGCCTTGCGTGACGCAGTCTGCTGGGTCCTTGCCGCCACTTTGACGCTTTCAAGCAATGTGTGGCTATCCAACCAAGCTCGCGCTGAAGATGCCTTTATGATGCGTCCCGTTGGAACTATTGAATAATTGATCGAATCTGGGCCTGAAGTCATCGATCGCCACCGGTTAACCGCGTGGAGGTCAATGCCGGACATTCGTCGCAGCAGCATACTCGGCTATGTCTCTGATCAGATTTCCACATATGACCGCGCCAGTTTGGTTATCGGGACACGATAGCCTCACAACAGAGTGACGAAAAATCCAAATGGAACGTCTGGTCGGATTAGATTAAAAGATAGTCGAGTACGTGAAGGGAGATGTAGTATGATCCTCTCTCCAGTAGACATATTATGTCGGAGGACCATTGCGTTCAGAAATCTATAGATTGCCGCACTTTGCGTCCTGATGCTTGCAGCTATCGGCTATTTCGCATCGGGAGCGTCGATTGGCGCGGGTAACCCTTATTCCGTCGCAGTTATACTTTAGGGCGGCACTCGTCTGGCCGTACGACTCTTCGGTGATCGCGCTTGCGTGTCTGTCAATGGTGAGACAACGATTGATCTGCCCGCCATAGGCAACGAAGGGACGATCTATTCGAACGGCTAGCGGACGCTAAGCATTGTACAGGGACGTTTATCTTGGAGTGTTGGTTGGGCCGCATCCTCAGCACGCACTGGTGGTTGAATGCCAAGTCTCGTTGCTGGGAAGTTTGCATACTGATGACTTTAGCGCGTGTGCCGGGGAAACGGTTCCTTCGCGAGTGGTAATTGGTAAGTTCCACAATGTTGATTACGCCTATCTCCAATAAGTTCAATTATTTAATGGATGTCTCGACGTGCTCTTGCGCGAGGCAACGCCTCTCCGGGCTAACTAGATTCTGACTGGCAATTAGTCACCCACCCTTCATTATTTCGATGGATTATCCTAGGTGACCGTCTCATAAGATCGAAGCCAGATACGAATTGAAGCAAGCTGGATAGATGCGAGGAAATTATCGTCGCGTTATCGTATCGGGTTGCGATGGCCCGTAAGTGTTCGAGTTTGTTGAAGAACCTTTCGACGGCGTTGCGTTGTGTATAGAGCCATGGGCTGAAGGCGGGGATATTCACCCGGTTTGGCATGGGGCGGATACAGCCCCATGCTCCTCGTTCTTTGAGGCTTTGGCGCAAGCTGTCGCTGTCGTAAGCGCGATCTGCCAATAGTATTTGCCCAGACCCGAGCGTCTCAAACATATCGGCTGCCGAACGTCCGTCATGTGCTTGTCCGGCAGTCAGTTTCAGGTGAATTGGGCGGCCATCAGCATCGACAAGCGCATGAATTTTTGTGGTCATCCCGCCGCGCGAACGACCCATGCAACCGGATCGCTCGTCTTTTTTGGCCGTTGGCCGCATGTTGATGCACGCGGATTGACGAGGAGTCGATCATCTGGATATCGCCGTCGTAAGCTTCTGATATCGCGTTGAGAATGCGCGACCAGTGCTCGGCATGACGCCATCTGTTGAAGCGATTTACACAGGTCGTATAAGGACCGTATCGGGCTGGAATGTCTGCCCAGGGTGCACCTGTTCTCAGCCGCCAGAATATACCGTTCAAAACACGCCGATCGTCAACGCGGGCCTTACCGCGCACTTTGGTCGGAAGAAGCGGTTCAATCACCGACCATTCAAAATCCGTTAAATCAAAACGCGCCATCGCTGCCTCCAAATCGATGGAGACAGTGTATCACATACCATTCAAACCGAAAACTTTTTAAGGGTATGTGACCTAGCTTAGAATGAGAAATCGTCGACCGGACAGTAATCAACCTATGACGCATGGGACGCAATATTTAGTTGTCAGTTCTGGCGTCTCTGGAAACAAAATCCAGATTGTGATTGATCTGGCGGACGACCATGCTACAGGCGACGACTTTTGCATCTTCGACGTCTGCCTTGAAGTTGACGTGCCCCCGTTAAATTAAGCCATTCAGAACTGGAATTTTCCACTTATGATCCCTTATCCGGGAGAAGGAGAGTTCCATGAAGGCATCGAAG
>JACGXE010000006.1 GCA_014138095.1 Ochrobactrum sp. RH2CCR150 | reverse complement strand
CATCGACATCTTCACATTCGAAAGCTCAACGCCAGATCCGTCGCCCTTGACACGGATCTTTACGTTGTAATCGACGACACGTTTTACTGCGACAACTGCCTTCATGAGGCTAACCTTTCCTTGCAGCGAACCGGATCGCCGTAACGATATATCGGAGCCGATTCGCACTAACTATTGGACGGACGATCAGAGGCGCGCGCGCTTGGCTTCCGGATCATATGGTGATTCCTCGATCACACGGGCCTTGCGCATCTCACCCAGAACCGGGATTTCCAGTTCCGTGCCCGGCACGCCTAACTCGACCGGCAGCAGCGCCAGCGCGATATCGTGCCCGAACGTGTAGGAATAGCTGCCCGAAGTGACGCGACCCACCAGCTTGCCATCATGGTAGACACCCTCGCAGGTCAGCGTGCTGGCGCCATCGGTTTCAACCGCAAGCGTGACAGAGCGGCGCTTGATGCCGCGTTCCTTTTCCTCAACCAGCGCCTGCTTGCCGATGAAATCGCCCTTGTCGAGACGGATGAAGCGTTCGAGGCCGCTTTCCCAGGCGCTCAGCTCGGTGTTCATGTCGCGGTACATGGCGCGATAGGACTTGTCGAGGCGCAGCGATTCCAGCGCATGCAGGCCGATGAGACGCAGGCCGTGCTCCTTGCCGGATGCGAGCAGGGCTTCCAGCAGATGCCGCTGATAGGCCAGCGGATGATAAAGCTCCCAGCCCAGTTCGCCTTCATAATTGACGCGCAGCAGGCGCACATCGCTGGCAAGGCCGACCGTTCCAGACTTGATGCCGAACCACGGGAACGCCTCGTTCGACAGATCGATTTCGGTAAGCGACTGCAACACGTCACGCGCCTTCGGCCCGACGATGGTGAAGCAACCCCGATCATTGGTCACATTGCGCAGGGTAACGCTGCCGTCCTTCGGCAGCAGCTTCGACAGATCGTCGAAATTCCAGCGTTCGGCGCGCGGGGTGGAGATCATATAGAAAGTGCCGTCATCGAGACGCGACACCACATATTCCGCCTGCACGCCGCCCTTCTTGGTCAGGTGATGTGCAAGGTTGACGCGGCCGATTTTCGGCAGGCGATTGGCGAGAATGCCGTCGAGCCACGCTTCGGCACCGGGACCGCTGACCTCGAATTTGGTCATCGGCGTCATTTCGACGAGGCCGACCGCATTGCGGATCGCTTCGACTTCCTCGCCGACATATTTGCCCTTTTCCGTCCAGCGCCAGCTGTACTGATCCTTGGCCTCGACGCCCTTAGGCGCGAACCAGTTCGGCATTTCCCAACCATTGAGGCAACCCCAGACAGCACCCAATTCCGTCAGGCGGTCATAGGATGGCGCGGTTTTCTGCGGGCGGGCAGCAGGCATGTCCTGTCCCGGATAATGCTGCTCGGCATGGGTGCCCCAGGATTCGCGCACCTTCTCGCGGGTCCAGTTCTTGTTGGCGTAATCGCCAAAACGACGCGGATCGAGTTCGGATGTGTCGATACTGTTGCCGCCCTCCACAATACGCTCCGAGAGGTAATAGCCGATAGCGCCGCCCCACAGGATGCCGCCCGGAACGCCTTCGGCCAGCCAGACATTGTCCAGCCCCCAGGCCGGACCGACCAGCGGCAGTTCATCCGCCGTCATCTGGAACGGCCCGCGCACATTGGCCTTGATGCCGACGCGACCGAGTGCGGGAACCATCTCGATGGCCTGTTCCCAGTTCCACGAAACGGAATCGAAATCCTCTTCCAGAAGATCGGCGCCGAACCATTCCGGCACGCCGTTTTCAGCAAAGAGCTTCAGATGTTCCGTCTTCTCATAAGGGCCGAACATCAGCCCATCGCCTTCCTCGCGCAGATAGCCCTCAAAGCCCTCATCGCGCAGGATTGGCATTTCCGGCAGGCCCTGACGCTTGCGCTCGATCACTTCCGGCACTGCATCGGTGATCCAGTATTGATGGATAATCGGGATCGCCGGAATGTCGAGGCCGAGCATCGCCCCGGTCTGGCGGGCATAATTACCCGTGGCCGAGATGATATGCTCGCAGATGATGTCGCCCTGATTGGTCTTCACCTTCCACTCGCCGCTTGGCAGACGCTCGAAACCGTTGACCTGCGTGTTAAGATGAATCTTCGCGCCTCTGTCGCGTGCGCCCTTGGCCAGCGCCATGGTGACATCGGCAGGCGCGATATGACCGTCATCCGGGTGATAAAGCGCGCCCAGCATGTCATGATTGTTCTCAAGCAGCGGCCACAATTCACGGGCGCGTGCCGGGGAAACCAGCTCGGCGCGCAGGCCCTGCACTTCGGCGACGCTCATATAGCTCTTGTACTCGTCCAGCCGGTCGCGCGTATTGGCGATGCGCAGCTGGCCGCATTTGTGCCAGCCGACATGCTGGCCGGTCTCGGCTTCCAGACCTTCATAAATCTCGATGGATTTGTTGATCATGCGGCCGATATTGATGCTGCGCGCATAGGACGGGATCAGGCCTGCCGCGTGCCATGTGGAACCGGCGGTGAGCTGCGTGCGTTCCAGAAGAACGACATCCGACCAGCCCCGCTTGGCCAGACCGTAAAGAATGGAGGCACCGACGCAACCTCCCCCGATGACAACCGCGCGCGCATGAGTCTGCATTCTAAGTTCCCTTCCAATATATGATTTGGAGATTGCCGAAGCGTCGCTCCCAGCGACAATACGGGCTCCTTTGTGCGTTACATTACAGAGGGTTCTGCGCCCTGTGAGCTTGATAAAAAATCCGCGAAGATATAACTTCAGATTATGCATAGACTCCGTTCGCTCATCCCCTCGGCCAATTACCTCTTCGTGTTTGAGGCGGCGGCCCGACGGCTGAGCTTTACCGCGGCAGCGGAAGAGCTGAATGTCAGCCAGCCAGCGGTGAGCAAGACGATCAAGCTTCTGGAAGAAGCCACCGGATTGAAGCTTTTCCGACGCGAGCGCAGCCGTCTGGAACTGACGGCGGAAGGCCAGCGGCTTTATCGCGAAACGCAGGAAGCATTCGACCATCTGCACATGGTCATCTCGTCCATGCGCAAGAAACACTCGCGCGATATCATCCGCGTGTCGTTCTCGGCATCCTTCGTGCAGCTGTGGCTTTTGCCACGCCTGAAAGGGTTCAAGGAAAAGCATCCGGATGTGGCGCTGCGCATCGAAGAAAGCAGCCGCGACGATCAGGATCTGCTCGAAGAAGATATCGACGTTTCGGCGCGTCTGGGGAGAGGCAAATGGCCGGGCATCCTCGCCTGGCCCTTCGTGACGGAGGAAGTCTGGCCGGTTTGCAGCCCCTCATATCTCAAGGAGCGCGGACAGATCGAGGAAGCGAGCGATCTTCTGAACCACACGCTGCTGCATTTTGAGGAGCGCCACCGTTCGCGGCTTGGCTGGCGCGAATGGCTGGAACGTTCCGGCGTGCAGAACCCGCGCATTGAACAGGATTTCGTCTTCACCGACGCGCTCAGCTCCATCGAGGCTGCGGTGCAGGGGCAAGGCGTGGCGCTTGGCTGGAAACACCTCGTCCATGATCAT
The DNA here is from genome assembly GCA_014138095.1 of Ochrobactrum sp. RH2CCR150. Taxonomy (GTDB): domain Bacteria; phylum Pseudomonadota; class Alphaproteobacteria; order Rhizobiales; family Rhizobiaceae; genus Brucella; species Brucella gambitense. Next base: position 270,051 of record JACGXE010000006.1, on the reverse strand, counting down.
ATCGTGGCCGGACGGCTTGTGCCCGCCACGCATATTTTTCATCGGTCCGGCGATACGATCCATCTGGTCATGCCCGCTCAACGCCCGCCAAAGCGGGGGGCTGAACTGTTCCGCGACTGGCTTCTCGAACAGGGCGCAGACGCGGAACTGGATATATAGGCCCTCGGCCTATTGCGCGAAAACCACCGTCTTATGCCCATTGAGCATGACGCGGTTTTCCAGATGCATCTTCACCGCCCGCGCAAGAACCCGGCTTTCGATATCGCGCCCGGTGGCGACAAAATCTTCCGCGCTCATGGAATGCGTGACGCGCTCGGTTTCCTGCTCGATGATCGGGCCTTCGTCGAGGTCCGGCGTCACATAATGCGCCGTTGCACCGATCAGCTTCACGCCGCGCTCGAACGCCTGATGATAGGGCTTTGCACCCTTGAAGGATGGCAGGAACGAATGGTGGATGTTGATAATCTTGCCGAACAGGCGGTTGGACAGATTATCCGATAGCACCTGCATATAGCGTGCGAGGACCACCAGATCGGCCTGCGTCTCGCGCACCAGATCAATCAGGCGGGCCTCCTGCTCGGCCTTGTTTTCCTTGTTCACGCCCCAGGCATGATAGGGAACGCCCGCACTTTCCGCCGTCTCGCGGCTGTCTTCATGATTGGAGACGATGGCGACAACCTCGGCATTCAGCCAGCCAACACGGATCTGATAGAGAAGATGCAGCATGGCGTGATCGAATTTGGACACCATGAGCACGATCTTCGGCTTGCGGCTGGCATCGGCCACCGCGAATTTCATGCCGAACCGCTCGCCTGCCGGTTTCAGTGCGTGCTCGACCGCCTCACGCGACATGCCAAGCGGCGCGCTGAAAGCAATGCGCATGAAAAAGCGGTTGGTCAGCCTGTCGCGAAACTGATTGCTTTCCACGATATTGCCACCGATGGCCGCCAGTTCCGTGGTGATGGCCGCCACGATGCCGGGCTTGTCATCGCAATCGAGCGTGAGGACAAAAATGGTTGGTTCGACGGCGGCGACGGAGCGTACCTTCGCGGGCATGTCGTTCATGGTGGTTCCTTAAGGCTGATCATTCGTTCTTGGGAGGCTTGCCGAAAGCGTATTCACCGACCTTCGGCACGAAATGCGGGTGCTGATAACCGGCAGGCTTGTCACCGATCGAAACGCCGGTGTTGAGAATGCCCGCCTGATAATCCGGCGCGAAAAGCGAATAGGGATAAGTGGGCTGAAGGGCGCTTGCGGCCTCCAGTCTGGCACGCAACTCATCCGGAATTGTAAATCCGAGCGCGCCCAGATTATCGTCTAACTGCGCAAGCTTGCTTGCACCGATAATGGCCGCCGCAATGCCGGGCTGTGTCACCACCCAGTTGAGGGCGACCTGCGCCATCGGCTTGCCCACAGCATCTGCAACCTCGGCCAACGCCGTGACGATGCGGCTGTTGCGTTCGGTGAACAGCCCCAGCCCTTCGGCATTGTCGCGGTTCAGGCGGCCTTCGCCGCCCGCGCGATATTTGCCCGACAGAAGCCCCATGGCCAGCGGGCTCCATGCCGTGATGCCAAGGCCAAGATTTTGACCGAGCGGCACGAATTCCTGCTCGATGCTGCGCTCGACCAGCGAATAGGGCAGTTGAAGGCTGATCGGCTGCGAAAGCGCATGCGCTTCCGCCCAGGTTTGCGCCCGCGCCGCATACCAGGCAGGCACGTCGGAAAGGCCGCAATAGCGGATTTTACCCGCACGGATCAAATCATCGAAGCCGCGCATGACCTCTTCCACAGGGGTCATTCCGTCCCAGGTATGCACCATATAGAGGTCGATATAATCGGTCTTCAGCCGTTTCAGCGACTGGTCGACCGCCCGCATCATATTCTTGCGGCCATTGCCGCCGGCATTGGGATTGCCCGGATGCAGATTGTTCGAATATTTGGTTGCAATCACCACACGATCGCGCGCGCCCGCTTCCTCGACAAACTTGCCGACCAATGTCTCGCTGAGACCCGCGCCATAGGAATCCGCCGTGTCGATGAAATTACCGCCCGCTTCCAGATAGCGGTCGAAAATGGCCCGCGCATTGCCCTCGTCGGTGCCCCACGACCCGCCGATCCCTCTGATCCCGGCATTGCCGAATGTCATCGTGCCGAGCGCCAGACGGCTGACACGAAGACCGGAACGACCGAGAAGGAAATAATGATCGAGCGCCATGGCGGCACCTCCGCAATATGCCAAAATGCAGGTTGTTGCGGATGCGGCGGTCAGCCACCGCATCCTGTCGTGATGATGAGATTACTCGATGAGCTTCGGCGCACCAGTGTCACCGGCGCTTTCATCGAGACCGTAGGACTTCAGGATTTTGGCAATCGTGCCGTCCTTGTGCATTTCCTCGATATTGGCGTCGAGTGCAGCACCGAAGTCCGTCGCGCTCTTGGCATAAGGCAGGCTTGCCTGCGCTGCTTCCTTGGTGGCGCGGATGCGCGGATCGGGCTGCGCAACCTCGACCTTGATATCCTTGAGCGTACCATTCTTGGCCGCATAAGCGCCGGTTGAATAGCCATCGATGCCGATGTCGATGCGCCCGGATGCAAGATCCTGATGCATGTTCACGGAGTTCGGATACAGGCGCAGTTTCGCACCCAGCAGCTTCTTGGCATCGGTGACCCAGAGATAGCCCTGAACGGTGCCGACATTCTTGCCGACCAGTTCCTCGACAGTCTTGGCGCCATCCTTGGAATAAAGCCCCATCTGGTCCTTATAGAGCGGATAGGAAAGGTTCATCACCTTGGCGCGCTCGGCGGTGCGATACCAGTCGCCGGTGGTGATATCGGCCTGCCCCGCCAGCACATACTGGATGGCCGCAGCCGGATCGACGGCGACCGGCTTGACGGTCAGGCATTCACGCTTGGCGAATTCGGTTGCGATATCGCCATCCAGACCCTTCAGCTTGCCGCTTTCATCCATGAAGGAATGCGGTGCATAGGTGGTGACGGCAATCGTCAGCGTGCCCGGCGTGATGGTCTTGAACTCATGCTTCGGCTTGCAATCCTCTGCGAACGCTGCCGAAGACAGGCCCATAAGCAATGCGGCGCCGAGAACACCTTTACGTATCATCCCATTTTTCATCTGCTACTCCCCTTTATTGTTGTGGGCATTTATTGTTGCGTTGGGTTTTATCGGGTGGCGTAAGCGGATGAGCGCTTCTCCACATAGGAAACGATCCATGCCGCCGGAATGCAGATCGTGGCATAGAGCAATCCGGCCAGCAGCAAGGCAGGCATATAGCGGAATGTGTTGGACCCGATTTCGTAGGCATTGCTGACGAGTTCCGGCAGGGCGATCGTGAAGCAGAGCGACGTACCCTGAAAAATCAGGATCGCGAAGCCCAGTAGCGCTGGAAGCGCCACGCGCAGAGCCTGCGGCAGCAGGACGAAGCGCAGTTCGTCAAGCGCATTGAAGCCCATCGCCTGCGCCGCCTCGCGCTGGCCGTGATGGATCGATTGCAAGCTCGCGCGGATGATCTCGCTCGTGTAAGCCCCCGTATTCCAGGCCAGTGCCACCACGGCAGCCGAAAACGAGGTCATCGTCAGACCGGTCGCAGGCAGGCCGAAATACATGAACTGCAACAGCACCAGCGCCGGAGCCCCGCGCCCGATTTCAACCAGAAACAGGCTCAGATAGCGATTGAAGCGCGATTTTGCACCGACGCCCAGCGCCAGCAACAGCCCGAGCGGAATGCCGATGGCGAGGCTCAGCGCCGCCACCTGCAAGCTGACTTGCAACCCGCCGAGCAGCGCGGGCATCCATTCGTAGAATTCTTCAGAGGTCGGGAACATCAGCGCGCCACCTTTGCTCTCAGATAGCTGTCGGCAGAGCGCGACAGCCACGCGACGGGGAGGCTCAGGAAGATGTAGAAGAGGCCGACCAGCGCGAAGACCTCGATGCCCTTGAAGGTAAGCTGCGACACCTGATTGCCCCTGAAGGCGAGATCCGCGACACCGATGGTCGAGGCAACGGCGGTTTCCTTCATCAGCCCGATCAGATAGCTCGCCGCCGATGGCAGCGCGACGCGAAAGGCTTGCGGCGCGACCACATCGACCAGCGTGTGGCGCGTGCCGAAATTCAGCGCCGTCGCGGCTTCCCACTGGCCATGGTGAAGGGAGGCCAGCGCGCCGCGATAGATTTCAGCCATATTGGCCGATGCGATCAGCCCCAGACCGATCAGCGCAGCAATGAAAGGATTGATCGGCATAATGCCCATGCCAATGCCGAAGAAGATGATGAACAGCCAGAGGATCGGCGGCAGGGCGCGCACGATCTGGATCAGCACAGCAGCGATCCACCGTACCGGCGCGAGACGCGCCTGACGTGCGGCGAGAAGCGGGACGCCAAGAATGCAGCCAATTGCGAAGGAACCCAGCGTCAGCGCTATGGTCCATGGCAGGCCGCTCAGGATGAGGAGAACATTGTCCGCTGTCATCGGTCATGCACCGCACGAAGAAACCGCTTCGTGCGTTCCTCTTGCGGATTGCGCATGACATCCTTCGATGCGCCCTTCTCGATGATGCGCCCATCGGCCATGATCATGACCGTATCGGAGACATTTTCCGCGAAGCCCATTTCATGGGTGACCACGAGCATGGTCATGCCGCTTTCGGCAAGCTCGCGCATGACGGCAAGCACTTCGAGCCCCAGTTCAGGATCAAGCGCCGAGGTCGGCTCGTCGAACAGCATCACCTGCGGATTGAGCGCCAGCGAGCGCGCGATGGCGATGCGCTGCTGCTGACCGCCGGAGCAGCGGCCTGGATATTGTGTCGCCTTGTCAGCAAGACCGACGCGTTCGAGGAGCTGGATCGCACGCTCCTCCGCTTCCGCCCGGCTGCGGCCCAGAACACGTTCCTGCGGCAGGCTGACATTGCGCAAAACGCTCATATGCGGGAACAGATTGAACGACTGGAACACCATGCCAACCGTATTGCGCAATTCCTTCAGCTGCGCAGTACGCGGCGCCTGAGTGGCGTCGAGCTTCACCTTGCCGACCGTCAGGAGACCGCCATCCGGCCTTTCCAGATAATTGATGCAGCGCAGAAGCGTGCTCTTGCCCGAGCCGCTGGGACCGATGATTGCCAGCACTTCGCCTTGCGCAACTTCCAGATCGATATTCTCAAGGACGAGATGCGCCCCGAAATGCTTGCTCAACCCCTCAAGGCGTATGAGTTTCGATACGGAGGCAGGCGCATTTTCCACGCCAGCAGACCCTGACACCAAAGTCGGTCGCATTGCGTTCAATAACCGCACTCCCCTTTTTTATCATTCATCGCGACAGTCCCATCTTTACGCGGATGCGGGCCGGAAATGCCTGCAAGACACGCTGGATCTATGCTCGTTCTGGCGGAACCTTGATTATTTATTATGCCGCCGACGTTCCCTTTATCTTCATCACGATAGTGACCGCTGGAAAGATTACAAAGGCAAAAAATGTCTACGACTTCATAACTCTTAGTTATGAGGTCATGCCTCTGACTACAGATCCTTGCCCAGCCGCAACCCGTCATAAATGGCCGCATGGGTGTTACGGGCCGCAACGGCATCGCCAATCCGGTAAAGCTCGAAAGCGCCTTGCTCATTTCTGACAACGGCCTGCCTGCGCCCCTCGATCAGGGCGTCATAATCCACCGCGCCGAGGTTGCGGGACTGGGGCTTCAGCTCGAAATACAGCGCATCCATCGGCCTTGTACCGTCATTGATGACGATCTGGTCAAACTCGCGCTCGCTGACGGGCACGCCATAATCGCTGCCAATCCGCGCAATTAGCCGGTTGCCGTCGCGGTGAATGCCTTCCAGACGATAGCCGACAGTGAAGGTGACGTCCTTCTTTTGCAGGCTGCGCATATAGGGCACGAGATTCATCCCCATAACTTCCGGTGCGAATGTGCGGTCGGCGGTCATGATCTCGACCTTGCCGCCCGCATTGGCGATAAATTCCGCCGCCTGTAGCCCGGCATGATCCCCAGCCTCGTCAAAGACCAGCGCATTGGTTCCCGGGCGCACATCGCCGGAAATGATATCCCAGGCGGAAACGGCAAGCTCGTTGCCCGCACCAAGCAGGCTCATTTCCGGCATGCCGCCGGTCGCGATGATCGCCACATCCGGCGCTTCCGCCGTTACCGTGTCGGCCTCGGCCCAGGCATTGAAGCGAAAATCGACGCCAAGTTTTTCGCACTGCGCCATGCGCCAGTCGATGACACCCATCATCTCGCGACGGCGCGGGCTTTGCGCTGTCAGCCGCACCTGACCGCCCGGCTGGCTCGCCGCCTCGAAGACCACAACCTTATGGCCGCGCTCGGCGCTGACGCGCGCGACTTCCAGCCCGGCAGGACCAGCACCGACCACCACGATGCGACGGCTTTGTTCAGCCTTGGTGACCACATGCGGCATGGAAATCTCGCGACCCGTGGCGGGATTATGGATGCAATAGGCTGCACCGCCCTGATAAATCCGGTCGAGGCAGTAATTCGCGCCGACACAGGGGCGGATTTCCTCTTCCCGCCTTTCAAGGATTTTGCGCACGATATGCGGATCAGTCATATGGGCCCGCGTCATACCGACCATGTCGAGCTTGCCGGATGCGATGGCATGACGCGCTGTTGCCACATCCTGAATCTTGGAGGCATGGAACGTCGCCATTCCGGTGCTGGACCGGATTTCGCCCGCGAAATCCAGATGCGGCGCACTCGGCATGCCCTGAATGGGAATGACGTCGGTCAGACCGGCATCGGTTTCAATATGGCCGCGAATGACATTGAGAAAATCGACCAGACCGCTGTCCTTCAGCCTGCGGGAAATCTCCAGCCCATCCGCGCGCGTCAGGCCGCCTTCCAACGTCTCATCGGCGACATAACGGATGCCGACCAGAAAATCCGGGCCGACCCGCTCGCGAATGGCGCTCAAAACCTGAAAGGAAAACCGCAGCCGGTTGTCGAGCGAACCGCCGTAATCTCCATCAAGCTCATTGGTCAGCGGCGACCAGAACTGGTCGAGCAGGTGGCCATAGGCCTCCAGTTCCAGACCGTCGAGACCGGCAGCTTTCATTCGCTCCGCCGCATCGGCATAATCGCGGATGATACGCTCGATATCCCACTCCTCGGCCCGCTTGGGGTAAGCGCGATGGGCCGGTTCGTGCTTTGCCGTTGACGAGACGGAGGGCAGCCAGTCGCCCTTGTCCCAACGGGTGCGGCGACCGAGATGGGTAAGCTGGATCATCACCGCCGCGCCGTGCTCATGGCATTCGTCGGCCAACATTCGCAACCAGGGCACAACCTCGTCCTTGTATGCCAGCACATTGTTGAAAGCAGGTGGACTGTCCTTCGACACCGAGGCGGAGCCCGCGGTCATCGTCAGTGCGATACCGGCCTTGGCCCGCTCGACGTGATAGGCGCGATAGCGCTCCTTCGGCATGCCGTCATCGGCATAGGCTGGCTCATGCGAGGTGAGCATGATGCGGTTACGAAGCGTCAGATGCTTGATGGTAAGCGGCTGCAACAGCGGATCGGCTGACATTTCGATCGTTCCCATTTGTTGTTTTCGGCAAGGCTAGCTAGAAATGTACATGACTGTCAATTTAATAATCATAAGTGCCATCTTGCCGTACAAAGCTGTTTAGTCTTCTTGCCAAATGCCGACTGTCTGGTAGAACTGACACCATGGAACAACCGGTGACAAACGAAACAGGATGGCGCGGATCGCCCGACCTTTGGCTTGAAGCGGCTTATGATGCGCTGATCGAAAGCGGCGTGGAGGCCGTGCGCATTTTGCCGCTGGCCAAGCGGCTCGATCTGTCACGCACCAGTTTCTACTGGTTCTTCAAGGACCGCGAAGAGCTGCTCGATGCGCTGGTCAGCCGCTGGCGCGACAAGAACACCGGCGCGCTTCTCAAGCAGACGGAAGCCTATGCAGAGACGCTTGAGGAAGCGGTTCTCAATGTTTTCGACTGCTGGCTCGACCGGGATATCTTTGATCCAGCTTTCGAATTTGCAGTGCGCAGCTGGGCGCTGCAATCGGTGCAGGTGGAAGAGGAAGTGCGCGCCGCCGATGCGAGCCGTCTGACCGGTCTGGCACATCTGTTCGAGCGGTTTGGTTTTGAGCCGGTGGTTGCCGATGTTCGCGCCCGCACGCTTTATCTGGTGCAGATCGGCTATATCTCGATGCGCACGCAGGAAGACACCGCGTTGAGACTGGCGCGCATTCCGCATTATGTGGCGGCCTTCACCGGCAAAGCCCCGTTGCAAAAAGAGATGGATCGCTTTCTCGCGCGCCACGTCGCGCCCCGGTAAGGTCTCCTGATCCGGCTAACTTCGATGGGCCATTTCAGGCTTTTACCCGGCGAATAATTCTGGCAATTCCGGTCGGCCACAGGCCCGATTTTCTGTCAACTTCCTGTCATACACACGTCATGCAATCCGAATAGAAGCGGCGAAACCGTTCAGATTGCAGGCAGATGTTAAACAGCCATCCAGTATCCGCAGATATCGCCGTTCAGACAGCTGGCCTCAGCCTCGCCTATGGTCCGGCGACCATTCTGAACGACATCAGCCTCTCGCTTCCCAAGGGCCAGACCCTTGCGTTGCTCGGGCCGTCCGGTTGCGGAAAGACGACGCTTCTGCGTCTCGTTGCAGGTCTGCTCGAACCGACCAAGGGCTCTGTCACCATCAATGGCGTCACCGTTGCGGATGCCGACAGCCGCAGCTTCATTCCGCCGGAAAAGCGCCATCTCGGCATGGTGTTTCAGGATTATGCGCTCTGGCCTCATATGACGGTCTTCGGTAATGTCTCCTTTCCGCTTGAAATGCGCGGCATTAATCGCGCCGACCGTGAAAAACGCGTCGCCGCCGCGCTGGATCGTGTGGGCCTTTCGGGCTTTGGCAATCGCTCCATCAGTGACATGTCCGGCGGGCAGCAGCAGCGTGTAGCGATTGCCCGCGCCATCGTCGCGGAGCCGGGACTGGTTCTGTTCGACGAACCTCTGTCCAATCTCGACCGCGAATTGCGCGAAAACATGGTCACGGAAATTGGCCAGCTGGTTTCCAATCTCGGCCTGACGGCCATCTATGTCACTCACGACCAGAGCGAGGCTTTTTCGCTGGCCGATCAGGTTGCCGTCATGCGCGGCGGTGTGATCGAGCAGTTGGCTGCGCCCGAGCAGCTGGTTGCCCAGCCGAAGACGCCTGAGGTCGCAGACTTTCTGCGTTTGGGATGTGTCGTGCCGGTCGAACATCATAACGACGCCTATCGCATCACCCGCACCGATATCCGCATCGCGCACAATACGGGAGCGGATGCAGCCCAGAATGCGGCCACACATGTGCTTTTGCCATCGCGGTCGGTGCGCAGCGTGCCGCTCAATGACCAGGCGATCCCCGCCACCGTCTTGCGCAGCCAGTTTCGCGGCGACGGACATCTGACGACGGTTCGGATCGGCGTGGAAGATGCCGGACATGAACTGACCTATCTCGACGGTATTCGCCTGTCGCCGGGTGTTCCCGTCGGCATCGCCATTGATCCGGGCCAGCTGCGCTGGTTCTCGAAGTAAGACCACTACAGGCAACATCTCAGGAGCTACAGATGAAGAAATCGATCCTCGGTGCCAAAGTCGCGGCAGGCTTTGCGCTCATGACCGCACTCTTCGCGAGCACGGCGGCTTATGCCGATATCACCGTTTATTCCGCCGGTCCCGGCAGCCTGATTGAAAAGCTCGCCACGGGCTTTACCGCCAAGACCGGTGCGAAGGTCAATGTCTTCCAGGCAACGACCGGCAAGATCATGGCCCGCATCGAGGCCGAAGCCGCCAATCCGGTGGTGGACGTGCTGATCTCCGCTTCCTGGGACACGGCGACGGATTTCGCCAAGCGCGACTGGCTGGTGGCCTATACCAGCCCCAATGCCGAAAAAGTGCCGGATTTCCTCAAGAACGAAACCGCCGTCGCACAGGGCGTTTCGGCGCTTGGTATCGCATGGAACCCGGCCAGCAAGACCCCGAAGCCGACCGAATGGGCCGATCTTGCCAAGCCTGAATATAAGGATCTGGTGAACCTGCCCGATCCGGCACAGTCGGGCGCAAGCTTTGAGCTGGTCGCCGCGCTTCAGTCAACGCAGGGCTGGGATCTGTTCAAGAACCTGCGCGCCAATGGTGCAACCGTTGCTGGCGCCAATGCCGAAGCGCTGAACCCGGTGCTTCAGGGCGCCAAGGCTGCCGTATTCGGCGCGGTCGATTACATCTCGCTTGCGGGCAAGGCCAAGGGTGAATCGATCGATGTGATCTTCCCGGCTTCCGGCACGGTTGTTGCGCCGCGCCCGGCCATGATCCTGAAATGGTCGAAGAACCAGGACGAAGCCAAGCAGTTCATCGATTACATGCTGTCCGACGAAGGCCAGAAACTGGTTGCTGCAACCTATCTGATGCCATCGCGCACCGACATCCCTGCCAATCGTCCGCTGATCAATGACCTCAAGGTCCTGACCATCGACGCCAAGGAAGTCTATGGCAAGCGCACTGAAACGCTGAAGGAATTCGGCGCGATTTTCGCAGCCGGCAATTAAGAAGCATCGTCATGAAGACAAATAGCAGCGCTGGCGCAAACCCGCTCGGACTTGTCGCCACCGCCGGACTGGCGCTGGTCGTGGCCGTTCCTTTTGTCTTCATCGTGCTTCAGGCTGTCTTTCCAAAACTGGGACAGGGCTCGCTGGCCGAGCCCTTCCTGCATCTTCCGGCCTTGTTCGGTGATCCGAAGCTTTTGCGCATGAGCGCCAATACGGTGCTGCTCGGCCTTTGCGTGGTCGTGCTGTCAGCATTGATCGCCGTGCCGCTCGCAGTGTTTCGTGCGCTTTACAAGGTTCCCTTTGCGGTCGTCTGGGACGTGCTGATGCTCGTTCCCTTCATGATCCCACCCTATATCGCGACGCTTGGCTGGATCATGACCTTGCAGCCGCGCGGCTATCTCGAACAGCTGACCGGATTTCATCTCGCACCATTTCTGTTCTCGCTCGCAGGCATGACCTTCGTGATGGCGCTCAACACCTTCCCGCTGGTCTATTTCGCCGTATCGCGCACCATCGAAGCGGTCGGGGCACGCTATTCCGATGTGGGCCGCGTCTTCGGCGCATCGCCATGGCGGTCCTTCTTCCGCATCACCCTGCCACTCGCCACGCCGGGACTGGCGGCAAGCCTGCTTCTCGTTTTCGCCGCAGCAATCGAGGAATATGGCACGCCCGCAGCGCTTGGACGCCGCTCGGGCTTTGAAGTGCTGGTGACGGAAATCGATCTGCGCATTTCCGACTGGCCGATTGATCTGGCCGGGGCTTCGGTCTTTTCGCTGACACTAGTCTGCCTATCGCTGGCGGCCTTTCTGATCCAGCGCTGGATTTTGACCCGCCGTTCCTATGTGACGACGGGCGGCAAGCCGCAATCGAAGGACAAGCGCGCGCTTGGCGCAATGACCGCGCCAGTGGTAGCACTGTTTGCGCTGGTCGCTTTTGCGGCCACCGGTGTTCCGCTGCTGGCGATCCTCGCAACGGCGCTGTCCAAAACCGTATCCGGCGGACTGACGCCCACAAATCTCGGCTTCGACAATTTCGCAGCCATAGCCGAAAACAGTGCTGGCGGCATGCGCGCCTTGTTCAACAGTCTGTCGCTTGGTCTTGGCAGCGCGCTTTTGACCGGGTTCCTCGGTGCTGTCGCCGCCTATACTGTGGTGAAGATGCGGTTTCGTGGCCGCTTCTGGCTCGATGTGCTGACGGTTTTGCCCAACGCCCTGCCCGGCGTTGTCGTGGCGGTCGGCCTCATTCTGGCGTGGAACCAGCCGTCTCTGCCGATCTCGCCCTATAATACGCCGCTCATCCTGCTGCTCGCCTATTGCTGCATTCTGCTGCCGCAGCCGATCCGCTATGCAACCGCTGCCTTTCACCAGATCGGCGATAATCTGGAAGCCGCCGCCCGTGTTTGCGGCGCAAACAGCTTCACGGCTTTCCGCCGCATCATGCTGCCGCTGATCGCGCCAAGCCTGATCACCGCCATGCTGCTGGTATTTGCCGTTGCAACCCGTGAACTGGTCGCCTCGGTTCTGGTCGCGCCTGTCGGCATGCAGACCATATCCATCTTCATCTGGCGTCAGTTCGAACAGGGTTCGGTTGGGCTGGGCATGGCAATGGCCTTCATCGCCATCGTGATTACGACATTTGTGCCGCTGGTGCTGCTGGGTGTGCTCAAACGCTTTGAGCGCACGGGCGCTTAGACCTTGGAAGCCACTTCGCCAAGACCGCCGCGAACGCGCTTTATGACTGTCACCGCCAGAAGCAGGCACAGCAGCGGCTGAACCCAGAAGGCCCAGCCGGGCAATCCGCCGTCAATGGCGATCCATGCGCCAAGAACGCCGAAGACCACCGCACGGTCACTCTTGCCCATCGGCCCGTCATAGCGTCTGCTCGCGCCCAGTGAAGCGCCTGTGACGCCGACGAATTCTGTCAGAACTGCTAGCATGACGATAGCGAACATCCATGCGCCGGAGAAAGGCGCAATAATGGCGAATGGCGCATAGAGTGCCGCATCGGAAACGACATCGCCAACCTCGTTCAGATAAGCGCCGAGTGTACTCTTCTGGTTGTGCTCCCGCGCCAGCATTCCGTCCACCGCATTGAGCGCCATGCGCAGGAAAAGCCAGACCGGCACCAGCGCGAACCAGACCACGCTGCCGCCCCAGAAAAGCAGTGCGCCAAGTATGACCGACCCCAACGCCGCGCCTATCGTGACTTGATTGGCCGTTACTCCGGCACGAGCAAGTCGCACCACAACAGGCCTCAGTAAATTCTGGAATTGTGACTTAAGCTGATAGACGGACATCGAGAATCTCTTGGGAAATGGACAATATCGGACAAACAGCTATTTGCGGTTCGCATTTGCTCGTTTATTCAAACATTCTACTGCACTCAATACTAATTGGGGTTAATTAAGTGCGGGCAGCTTAGAGCGCATCCCGAAAAGTGTGAAACGGTTTTCGGAAAAGATGCGCGTTAAAATAAGGAACTAGAGCGCCGATCTGATCTAATCAGATCAAAAAAGTGCTCTAGGCAATTGGGGAGGAACCGGATGAGCCAGCACGCTGAAATGCCGACGCACAAGACGGCACATCGCGAAGCGACAGAAACCCAGTTTACAACCCATGACGGTACATCGCTGTTTTATCGCGTCTGGCCAGCCGCCTCGGCCAGCCCGAAAGGCGTGATCGTCCTGCTGCATCGCGGCCACGAACATAGCGGGCGCGTCGCGCATCTGGTCGATGAACTCGGCCTCGATGATTTCGCCTTCTATGCATGGGATGCGCGCGGCCACGGACGTTCGCCCGGCGAACGCGGCTTCTCGCCGTCATTCGGCGCTTCAATCCGCGATCTCGAGAGCTTTGTCGCGCATATACGCGAAGAAACCGGCGCTGCCATTGAAGATGTCGCGATTGTCGCGCAGAGCGTGGGCGCGGTGCTTGCCGCCGCATGGGTGCATGACTATGCGCCGAATATCCGCGCGCTGGTGCTGGCCTCGCCCGCCTTCGATATCAAGCTTTATGTGCCGTTCGCCAAGGAAGGCATTGCGCTCTGGCAGAAGCTGAGGGGCACGTTCTACGTCAACTCCTACGTCAAGCCGCAGTTTTTGACCCATGATCCCGAGCGGATCGAATCCTATCGCACCGACCCGCTGATCACCCGCCCCATCGCCTCGCATATTCTGCTGCAACTTTATGAAGCGGCAAAGCGCGTGGTGGACGACGCACGCGCCATCACCGTGCCGACGCAGCTTCTGATTTCCGGCAGCGATTTCGTGGTGCGCCCCACGCCCCAGCATCGCTTTTTTGAAAATCTCGGCAGCCGCATCAAGGAGCGGCATGTGCTGAAAGGCTTCTATCACGATACGCTGGGCGAGAAACATCGCAAGCAGGCCATCGACAAGATCAGGACCTTCATCGAACAGCGCTTTGCCGAAGAGCCGCAGCGCGCCGACCAGACCGAAGCGCATATTGCTGGCTATACGCGCGATGAAGCCGACCGGCTTTCCAGCCCGTTGCCGCTGCTGTCGCCGCGCGGGCTTTACTGGGCTTCCACCCGCTCCTCCATCGCCTTTGGCGCGCTTTTCTCCGAAGGGCTGAAAGTGGGGCAACGCACCGGTTTCGATTCCGGTTCCACACTCGATTATGTCTATGAAAACGAGACACGCGGGTTCGGCCCCGGCGGCAAACTGATCGACAGGCAGTTCCTCGACGCCATTGGCTGGCGCGGCATCCGCCAGCGCAAGGTGCATCTGGAAGAGCTGATCGGCAAGGCGCTGACCCGCCTGAAAAGCGAAGGCCGCCCCACCAATATCCTGGATATTGCCTGTGGCCATGGCCGCTATGTCATCGATGCGGTGGCACGTGCGGGCATCATGCCCGACAGCATTCATCTGCGCGATTATTCGCCGATCAATGTGGTTGCCGGACGCAAGCTGATTGCAGATCGCGGGCTGGAAGCCATTGCCCATATGGAAGAAGGCGACGCCTTCGATGCGGAAAGCCTCGCCACCGTCGACCCCCGGCCAAATCTGGCAATCGTGTCGGGCCTCTATGAGCTTTTTGCCGACAATGCGCTGATTAATCGTTCGCTATCGGGACTGGCGTGTGCGCAAAAGCCCGGCTCGCTGCTGATTTACACCAACCAGCCATGGCATCCGCAGCTTGAAATGATCGCCCGCGCCCTGACGTCGCATCGCGGCGGCGAGGCATGGATCATGCGCCGCCGCACGCAGGGCGAAATGGATCAGCTGGTGGAAAAGGCCGGTTATCGCAAGCTGGAACAGCGCATCGACCAATGGGGCATTTTCTCTGTTTCAATTGCCGAGCGCATTGGAGAGCCGGACGCGTGACAGCAGCATTGGGGGGAATCGACGGTTCATCGCGGCGGCCGGTCATCCGGCGCGCCGTTCTATGGCTGTTGTTTCTCGGTCCCTTTTTCTACCTGACCTATGGCACAGCCAACTGGCTCGCTTCGCTGCGTGGCGACGTTCCCAATCTGGTGCTTGGCTGGGAAAGCCGCGTGCCGTTCATCGCCTGGAGCATCGTGCCCTACTGGTCGGTCAACCTGTTCTACGCCATTGCGCTTTTCGTCAATGAAAGCCCGGATCAGGTGGACCGTCTGGCAAAACGCTATCTGACAGCGCAGATCATTGCCGTCATCTGCTTCGTCGCCTTTCCGCTGACCGCGACTTTTGTGAAGCCTGAGACGTCAGGGCTGCCGGGCTTCATGTTTGATGTGCTGGGCGGTTTCGACAAGCCGTTCAATCAGGCGCCTTCGCTGCATATTGCACTGTTGATTGTCATCTGGGACCAGATGCGCCGCGTCATGAGCAGCGGTGTCCGTATCGTCTGGCATATCTGGTGCGTGCTGATCGGCCTGTCAGTGCTGACAACCTATCAGCACCATGCGATCGATATTCCGGCGGGGGCACTGCTTGGTTTTTTCGTGCTCTGGCTGTTTCCGCGTACCGGCCCATCGCCGCTCGCCGGGTTTCATCCGACTGACAATGCAAAAGCGCGGCGTCTCGGCAGTTATTATCTGGCGGGCGCGCTTTTGTTACTCGCGCTTGGCATTCATGGCCTGAGCCTGACCGGCTATGCGATTTTCTGGTTCTGGCCAGCCCTTGCTCTCGCCATCGTCGCGGCAGGCTATTTTGGGGCAGGTCCGAACGTTTTCCAGAAGCGGACAGACGGCACTGTCAGCCTCGCAAGCCGCTGGCTGCTCGCGCCCTACCGGCTGTTTGCACGCCTCAATATCGGTTTCTGGACGCGGAAACTGCCGCCCAATGTTGCTTTGACCGACACTGTATTCCTCGGTCGCTTCCCCTCGAAAAGCGAAGCCCGCGCCTTCACGACCGTCATCGATCTCACCGCCGAAATGGTCGCGCCGTCCGGTGTGGAAAACTGGAAGAGCTTCTGCTCCATGGACCTGCTGCCGCCGTCGCCGGAAAAGCTTCGGCTCGCCGCCGATGCTGTCGAAGCCGCCCGTCATACAGGCCCGGTCCTGATTTGCTGCGCGCTTGGTTTCCAGCGAAGCGCAACCGTCGCCGTCGACTGGCTGGTGCAAGCCGGGCATGCGACGAGCGCCCGTGAGGCCGAAAACCTCATCCGCGCCAAGGGCTGGCCGCTCCGCCCGCACACTCATGAGGTGCGGGAATGATCTCTCCAGCCGCACATAGTGCCAAAGCCTTGCGCAGCCACGCCTTTATCGGGCTTGGCGTCGCGATTGTTCTGATCGGTATCGCGCCGTTCCTGCGCGCGCAGCACGACCTTGCCTTCTGGCTGATCTGGCCTGTGCTACTGGCAAGCACCCTGATTGCGCTGGGCCTTGCCGCGCATCTTCTGTTCGACGCCGCCTTGTTTCGGATGATCGCCGCTGGTGAGGATGAAAAGGCGGCCCTTGCGGAGGTCGATTCCATTCTGGAACGAATGGGCCTGCGCGCAAAACAACCGACCCTGCGCCCGCTGTCGAACCGCATTGCGGGATCGCGCCGCATTGCCCGGCGTCTCAATCTTTTTCTCGGACTGGCTATCGTCCTGTTCAGCCTGCTGGCGCTTTTGCCGCCGGGCGCGGAGTTCTGACATGCGCACCATCATTCGTCATCAGGTGCAATCTTTGTTCGGCTCGTTGCTCGCCATCCTGTCACGCGGCATCACCGGTGTGCGACCGATCTGGAGCGGCACGGGCCCCTCGCGTAACCAGCGCATCTATTATGCCAACCACACCAGCCATGGCGATTTCATCCTGCTCGCCTCCTGTCTCAATCAGGAAGAACGGGCGCGCACCCGCGCCGTGGCGGGCGCAGACTATTGGCGCGCCAATCGCGTGCGGCAATTCATGGCCGAAGTGCTGCTGCGCACGGTTCTGGTTGAACGGAACTGGGTGGAACGCACGCAAGACCCGATGGAAGTGATGCTGACCGCGCTGGCCGATGGGCATTCGCTGATCATCTTCCCGGAAGGCACACGCAACATGACGGACGAACCGCTGCTGCGTTTTCGCTCCGGTCTCTACAATCTCGCGCTGGCGCGGCCCGATGTCGAACTCGTCCCCTGCTGGATCGAGAACATGTCGCGCGTGTTGCCGAAAGGCGCCGCCCTGCCGGTGCCTTTGCTGTGCCGCGTCGTGTTCGGTGCGCCGGTGCAGCTTGGTGACGGCGAAGACCGCAAAGAATTTCTGACGCGAGCCCGCCAGCAACTTCTCGATATACAGCCCAGAAACGGGAACCGCCCATGAGCGAAACAACCCAATTATTCATCGGCCTTATGGGCGTTCTGGGAACAGCAAGCCTCGTCGCCGCCGTTCTGTCCTGGCGCGCGCCGAAGCCGCTTTCATCCACACTGGTCAACCTCAATGCCCGTATCAAGGCATGGTGGATCATGGTCGCGGCCATGTGCATTGCCTTCCTGTTTGGCAAAGGCGGCGTGATCATTCTGTTCGCGCTCGTATCCTTCGCATCGCTGCGCGAATATGTGACGCTGACCCAGACCCGCCGCAGCGACCACCGCATCCTGCTCGGCATGTTCCTGCTGGTCATTCCGGTGCAATATTATCTGATCTGGATCGAATGGTACGGCCTCTATTCGATCTTCATTCCGGTCTATTGCTTCCTTGCAATGCCCGTGCTGACCGCGCTTTCCGGCGATACATCGCGCTTTCTCGAACGCATCAGCGAACAGCAATGGGGCATCATGCTGTCGGTCTATTGCATCAGCCATGTTCCGGCGCTGATGACGCTGGATATTCCCGGCTATGACAGCGAAAAGCTGCTGCTGATCGCCTTTCTGGTCGCAACTGTGCAGGGCAGCGACGTGCTGCAATATGTGTTCGGCAAACTGTTCGGCAAGCATCGCATCGCGCCAAATATCTCGCCATCCAAGACCTGGGAAGGCTTTGTCGGCGGCGTGGCCAGCGCATCGCTGCTGGGCGCAGGGCTTGCCTGGCTTACGCCTTTCTCACCGCTTCAGGCGGGCGCGCTGGCGGCGGTCTCTTGCGTCATGGGCTTTTTTGGCGGGCTGGTGGCTTCGGCCATCAAGCGCGACCGGGGCGTCAAGGATTGGGGCCACATGATCGAAGGCCATGGCGGCATGCTCGACCGCGCCGACAGCCTTGTCTTTTCAGCGCCGGTGTTCTTTCACTTCGTGCGTTATTTCTGGACGTGATCCAAGCTAGGAAACTTGCCGGCTCAGCCAATCGTTGAGCTCGGCTTCCGCGCGCTCCAGCGCGCTGTAATTCAACAGTTTGCGCAACAGCGCCACGGTCACGGCGCGGGCGCGAAAATTGAACCGCCCCTCGTCGGTATCGCTCTTTTCCTGATAGACGCCGAGCTTTTCATAAAGCTGCTGCAGGCGGTTTTGAACACTACGCAACGACAGATTGCGACGGCGCGCAATCATCTTGTCCGTCAGGCCCAGCGCGATATCGATCAGGATTTCATATTCGCTCTCGGTAAATCCGCTGGCATGGCTGAGGCTCTTCTGCTGCAGGCCACGAACTTCCCGGTCGACGACACATTGCGCCTCGACGAAAATGCTGCGCAGCGCCAGCCGTAGCTTGTCGTCGGAGGCCGATTTCAGCACATATCCATAGGCCGCACCTTCCGGCACGATGCGCGATACACCGCGCACATAGGCCTCATCGGCATAGTTCGACCAGAACAGGATGCGGGTTTCGGGATTTTCCTTCCAGATGGTGCGTGCCGCCTCGATGCCGTTGCGACCGTTCATCTGCAAGTCCATCACGATATGCGCGTCGCGATGCTGGCGCGCCAGTTTTTCGCCCGCCGACCCGTTTCCCGCTTCGAAAATGTCGCTGCATTCCGGCAGCGCCGCCCGTACCGCCTCGCCCAGATAAGTGCGATGCAGCGGGTCATCCTCAACGATCAGAACCTGCATCGCTCTCTCCATTCATCGGTTTGCACATTTCCGGCGGCAAAAGCACCGTTACACTGGTTCCCGGGCCTGTCGCATTTTTCCGGATGGCGAAGCCCGCCGAAATCAGCCGCGCGCGCGTGCGCATATTGTCGGTGCCGTGACCCAATGTAAGTTCGGGGTTCAGTTCCGAAGTCGCTCCGGGACGCTGGACCGGCCGGTCAGCCCCGATGCCGTTATCGATCACTTCCACCAGAAGCCGCCCGCCGCGGTCGCTGAGCTTCACCAGCAATTCGCTGGCATGGGCATGGCGGATGACATTGTTGATCGCTTCCTGAACGATGCGAAACAGCGATGTCGCCACCGTTTCTTCCAGTCGGTCGGCCATGCCGTCGCTCTGGTCATCCAGCGTCCATTCAATCGCGGCATCGCTGTCGCGCACCGAACGGTCCAGATGGTTTTCCGTAGCCTGCACGAAACCGAACAGCTGGAGAATCGAAGGCTTCGCCTCCTCAATGATCTGCCGCAAATCGCGCATGCAATGCTGGAGCCCGCGAAACAGCGGCTCCAGCTGTTCGCCGGAAAGATCCGGCGCGCGGGTGAGCCGCTCGACGTGGCGAGCAAGCCGGGTGAGATCGGCCAGCGTCTGGTCATGCAAATCCATGCCGATGCGGTGCCGTTCTGTCTCCAATGCCTCGGTTAGTTTCAGTGCGCCGGACCGCAAGCCCTCCTCGCGGGCGCGGGCTTCCGTTTCAACGATGGCCGAACGCTTGGCCTGCTCGGCAGCGCGAATGGCAAAAAAGTAAGGCGCCAGAAGATCAGCGATCGACTGCCCATTCTCCACGTCGCGCATGGAATAGCAGGCAGGTGTCAGGCTGGAACAGCTCAGTGCGCCGATGATATCGCCCTGCGCCTTGAGCGGAACATGGACGCGGCCCTTGAGATCATGCTCGATGATCGGGCTGGAAAAAGACCCTTCGAAATGAAAGCGCGGATCGGTGCGCGCATCGTCAGTCAGGAGATACCCCGCCTCGCCCGACAACAGCGTGCGGATCGGGCTGCCGGACAGAAGCGCTGGCGGATTGCGACTCCAGGCGGTCGCAATACCGGACTCATAGGCAATGTGGAACTTGCCATCGAGCATCTTGATGCAGACGTCGAGATGGTCATAAGGCAGGATGCAGGCAATCTCGGCCGCCACCGCCTGAATGATGGAATCGAAATCGAGCTGCCCCGCCAGAAGCCGGGAAATGTTCAAATAGTGATCAAGGAGGTTTTCAGCCTGCCCGTGATCGTGCTTGCTATCCTGCTGTCTGGGCGCGCGTTCGGCCAAGCGTTTCTCCTCCAAACGCAAGTTACACTCATATCGTCATGAGACTTATAATACGCCGCGCCCTCCTCGGCGCGTCTTGCGGGAACCCGCAATTTTGCTGCGGGAACCCGCAGCTCTGTTGCTGCATTCGGCCTTCACAGACCGCGCCGCTTCTTCCATCTTCGCTTCACCAGAAAATTGCCCGCAAGACAAGAGTGAAATCACGTCAATTGCGGTTGGTGCCGTTGAGGAGCGGCGGTGCGGGAGGCTTCGCACCATACTCAATTTCAACGAACCGAAGCGCCGGGGCGCTGCGGGGCGGAATATTTGCAACCGGGAGGAAAGAATGAAGCTTGGGAAAATCCTTTTTGCGTCTGTAGCACTGGCAGGCGTTTTTGCGGCAGGCAGCGCGCTCGCCGACACTTCATCGAAGAAGATTGCATTCTCGAACAATTACGCAGGTAATTCCTGGCGTCAGGCCATGCTGGAAAGCTGGGACAAGATCACCAAGGAAGCCGTAAAGGCTGGCGTGGTGGCTGCCGCCGACCCGTTCACGACCGCCGAAAATCAGGCGACCGAACAGGCCGCCCAGATCCAGAACATGATCCTGCAGGGCTATGACGCCATCGTCATCAACGCCGCTTCGCCGACCGCGCTGAACGGCGCAGTCAAGGAAGCCTGCGATGCCGGCATCACCGTCGTTTCCTTCGACGGTATTGTCACCGAGCCTTGCGCATGGCGCATCGCAGTCGATTTCAAGGCCATGGGCGAAGGCCAGATCGACTATCTTGCAAAGCGTTACCCCGATGGTGGCAACCTGCTTGAAATCCGCGGTCTCGCCGGTGTTTCGGTCGATGACAATATTCATGCCGGTATCGAAGAAGGCGTGAAGAAGCATCCGAAGTTCAAGGTCGTCGGTTCGGTCAACGGTGACTGGGCTGCCGACGTTGCGCAGCGCGCCGTTGCCGGTATCCTGCCGAGCCTGCCGAAAGTCGATGCTGTGGTAACGCAGGGCGGCGACGGCTATGGCGCTGCACAAGCCTTTGCTGCCGCCAAGCGCGAAACGCCAACCATCATCATGGGCAACCGTGAAGACGAACTGCAGTGGTGGAAGCAGCAGAAAGACGCCAACGGCTACGAAACCATGTCGGTTTCGATTGCACCGGGCGTGTCCACGCTGGCTTTCTGGGTCGCACAGCAGATTCTCGACGGCAAGGAAGTGAAGAAGGACCTCGTCGTTCCGTTCCTCAGCGTCAGCCAGGAATCGCTCGACAAGGATCTGGCCAACACCCAGAAGGGTGGCGTTGCCAATGTCGAATATGCGCTTGAAGATGCGCAGAAGGTTATCGACGCCGCGAAATAAGCGGATCGACCCAAAACATGAGGGGCGAGCTGATCCTCGCCCCTTCTTTATCCCTTTACTTTGACGCCTTTCCGACGGCCTGGCCCTTTGCTGGCTTCGCCGGAAACGTCCAATCGTTAGTTGAGTGTATGACAGAAACAGCAGAGAAACAGGAGGTCGTCGCCGCGCGCAATATTCGCGTGCAGTTCGGTGCGGTGAAAGCACTGGATGGCGCCGAACTCGTGATCCGCGAAGGCGAATGTGTGGGACTGGTCGGCCATAATGGCGCTGGCAAATCCACCATCGTCAATGTCATCAATGGCGGGCTTTCCCCGCATGAGGGCAGCATTTCCTATCATGGCGAAGCGGGACATGGCGTGACGATGGCACGCAAGCACGGCGTGCGCTGCGTGTTTCAGGAATTGTCGCTGTTTCCAAACCTCACCATTGCCGAGAATGTCCGCATCATGCAGCGCGACCTGACCGGCGCGAGCTGGCGCGGCAAGGCCATAGAACTGATTGCAAAAAAGCTCGACGAGATTTTCCCCGGCCACAAGATCGACTGCACTTCCACCATCGATGAGCTTTCCATCGCCGAGCGCCAGATGGTCGAAATCGCCATCAACTTCACCGCGCCCGGCACTGCGCCAAAGCTCGTCATTCTCGATGAGCCGACCTCCTCGCTCGACGCTGGCATTGCTGCGCAGCTGATGGCCTATGTGCGCCGTTTCGTCGGCACTGGCGGCTCCGTTATCCTGATTTCGCATATGCTGGGCGAAATTCTCACGACCTCCGACCGCATCGTCGTGATGAAGGACGGCAAGGTCGTCGCCAATCGCGCGGCCAGCGACTTCACCAATCGCAGCCTCGTTGAAGCCATGGGCAGCGTCGAACGTGAAAAGGCTGCGCGCCGGGTTGCAAAGACCGATGCGAGCGGCACGCCCGTTCTGTCCTTTGCCAAGCGCACCAGCGACGTCAAGCCGTTTCAGGCATTCAAAGGCGAAGTCATCGGCCTCGCCGGTCTTGCCGGACACGGGCAGACCAAGATGCTGCTCGATCTTTACTATGCACGGCGACCCAACTGGGTTCCGGCCCGCACATGCGAAATCGCATTCGTGGCAGGCGACCGCAGCCTCAACGGTACTTTCCCGCTGTGGAGCATTCTGCACAATCTCACCATCGGCTCGCTGGACCGGCTGTCGTCGGCAAAGCTCGTCGACCAGAAGCGCGAAGACGCGCTCGGCAGCCAGTGGAAAGACCGCATCCAGATCCGCACACCGGATATGGGCAACCGCATCCTGTCGCTTTCAGGCGGCAACCAGCAGAAGGTGCTTTTTGCCCGCGCGCTGGCGACCAGCGCCAACGCCATTTTGATGGACGATCCGATGCGCGGCGTCGATGTCGGCACCAAGCAGGAAGTCTATGAAATCCTGCGCCATGAAGCCGAAAACGGACGCACCTTCGTCTGGTACTCCACCGAAATGGACGAAATAGAACTTTGTGACCGCGTCTATGTTTTCCGCGACGGCGCTATCGTTGCGGAACTGACCGGCGAAGACATTACGGAAAAGAACGTGCTTGCAGCATCTTTCGAGGGAGGTCACGAATAATGCGCCTTTCCTCTTCCTCCATCCGCCTGCTGACGCCGGTATTCTCGCTGGTCCTGCTGCTTGCCGCCGTCTTCTACATGCAGCCGCGCGCCATGAGCTATACGGGGCTGAACCTGCTGTTCAATCTGGCCGTGCCTATCGCTCTGGCGACCATCTCCCAGATGCTCATCATGGCCGTCAACGATCTCGACCTTTCGATGGGAACCTTTGTGAGCTTTGTCGTCTGCGTTGCAGCGACCTGGCTCAACACGGCTCCCCTTATCGGTGTGCTGATCCTCGCAGCCGCAATCGCCGCTTATGCAGCGCTCGGCGCAATCATCCATCTGCGCAATCTGCCTTCCATCGTCGTCACACTGGGCATGAGCTTCGTCTGGGGCGGCCTGGCCGTGTTGCTGTTGCCCTCGCCGGGTGGACAGGCGCCGGACTGGGCGCGCTGGATCATGACGGCCAAGCCACCTTTCATCCCGATGGCGATCGTTGCCAGCATCGTGATTGCCATCGTCACGCATTTCATCGTCATGCGCTCGACATTCGGCGTGCTGATGCGCGGCGCGGGCGGCAATACCCGCTCCATCGAGCGCGCAGGCTGGTCCGTCACCGCCATCCGCGCCGCAACCTATGCGCTGGCCGCCTTCTTCGCCGTGCTGGCCGGGATCGCACTGGTTGGCCTCACCACCTCGGCGGATGCCAATATCGCATTGCGTTATACGCTTCTGTCCATCGCGGGCGTCATTCTGGGCGGCGGTGAATTCGTCGGCGGACGCGTTTCCCCCATCGGTGCCGTCATCGGCGCGCTGACGCTGACGCTTGCAGGTTCGTTCCTCTCCTTCATGCGCATTTCGCCGGACTGGCAGATCGGCGCGCAGGGCGGCATTCTCATCGTGGTGCTGGCATTGCGCCTCTTCCTCAACCGCCTCGAAAAGAGGGAGAAAAAGCAATGAACGCCATGTCTGTACTCACCAGCCGTCCGTGGATATGGTCGTTTATCGCGACCGCCGCAGTGTGGATCATCACCATCCTGTTCACCGGAGGTGCCGGCGCGCACGGGCTTTCCCATGCAGCCTTCACTTTCGCATCCTTTTCGGTGATCGTCGGGCTGGGCCAGATGTTCGTCATCACGCTCGGCCCCGGCAATATCGACCTGTCGGTCCCGGCCAACATGACGCTCGCCGCCACACTGGCGCTGAAGCTCATGGATACGCAGGACGGCATGGTGCTGGCAGGGCTTGCCGTCGCCATACTGATCGGCCTTGCCATCGGCATCTGCAATTACGCGCTGATCAAGCTCCTGCGCATTCCGCCCATCATCGCCACCCTGTCGATGAGCTTCCTGATCCAGTCGACCGCCATCTGGAGCAATCGCGGCCTGCGCGTGAAACCGCCGGAAAGCCTTTCGCAATTCACCACCGCCTCCACGCTCGGCATTCCCAATGTCGCCATCGTGGCGCTGATCCTGTCGCTGATCGGCTGGGTGCTTTTGAAAAAGAGCATCTATGGACGCTGGATCTCGGCAATCGGCCAGAACCCCTTCGCAGCCCGCATGGCAGGCGTTCCGGTCGATGGCACCCGCTTCGTCACCTATCTGCTCTGCGCGGTACTGGCCTCGCTCTGTGGCTTCCTGCTGGCCTGTTTCTCTGGCGGCGCAGCGCTGAACATGGGCGCGGAATATCTCCTGATGTCGATTGCGGTCGTCATCATTGGCGGCACGGCGGTTGCAGGCGGCGATTCCAACATCCCCGGTATTTGGGGTGCCGCACTCTTCATGTTCCTCATAGTCTCGATGCTCAACACCTACGGCTTCGGCGCCGGTGTTCGTCTCGTGCTGACTGGCGTCACCATCATCGCGGTGATCTTCCTCGCCAGCAGCCGACGGGCCGAACGATAGTTTTTCTGGAGTGATTTTCCTTGTCTCAGACTGTTTCGATCTACGAAATCCACGACGAACGTTTCAAGCAGATGATCGTGCCGAGCGCCGATCTGGACGAACTTTACAACGGCTGCCGCTGGGCGGAAGGTCCGGTCTGGTTCAACGACCTGAACTGCCTTCTGTGGAGCGATATCCCGAACCAGCGCATCCTGCGCTGGGTGCCGGGAAGCGAAATTGAAGGCGAAGTTGGCGGCGGTGTTTCCGTTTTCCGCAACCCGTCCAATTTCTCCAATGGCAATACGCGTGACCGCGAAGGGCGTCTCGTCACCTGCGAGCATGGCGGCCGTCGCGTCACCCGCACGGAGCATGATGGCAGCATCACCGTGTTGGTCGACAGCTATCAGGGCAAAAAGCTGAATGCGCCAAACGATGTCATCGTGCGCTCGGATGGAACCGTGTGGTTCACCGACCCTACCTACGGCATCCTGGCGGATTATGAAGGCTACAAGGCAGACCCGGAACAGCCATCGCGGAATGTCTATCGTCTCGACCCGAAGACCGGTGAAATCGATGCCGTCGTCACCGACTTCCACCAGCCGAACGGACTGGCCTTTTCGCCGGACGAAACCAAGCTCTATGTTGCCGACAGTGCCTATAGCCACGACGAGAATGCGCCGCGCCATATCCGCGTCTTCGACGTTGTGGATGGTGGCAAGCGCCTGTCGGGCGGCAGTGTGTTCTGCACCATCGACAAGGGCCTGCCGGACGGCTTCCGCTTCGATACGGATGGCAATCTGTGGACCAGCGCGGGCGATGGCGTGCATTGCTTCTCGCCGGAAGGCACGCTTCTCGGCAAGATCAAGACGCCGCAGACGGTCGCTAATCTGACCTTCGGCGGTCCGCGTCGCAACCGCCTGTTCATCGCCGCCACGAAGTCGCTTTACGCGGTGTATCTCACCGTAACCGGCGCGCAATACCCCTGATCAGTTGTTGTGAACCCCACAAAACAAAACCGCCGGAGTTTTGAACTCCGGCGGTTTTGTTTTGGACTATTGCAGGATCATTCCCACTCAATTATCGATTGATATAAATTTCCTCTTTATTTCATTTAGTTAGACACAATGTTGTCGATGAATTCCATTCAAAATACCAGAACAGGCAAATCGCACCGCGTAAGGGACCCGAACTGAGAGTGGCGCGAAACTAAGTGGGAGAGATGAACAAGGCGCCACAGCGAAGAGCGCCTTAAGAAACCGCAATACGGCTCCGAGGTTTCACAGCGACCCGAGCCAAGACCTCATCATAGATGCTAGCATTGTTGTTCATCACGACAGAGATCACGAGCCCAAATGGAATGGCGTCATCAAGAGGCGGCCCCTGATCCTTTTCCCTCTGGACTTGAATGGATAGCGTGCCACCCGCTGCCAAATGACCGAATGCCTGCCCTGACCACTGGCGGTGAATTAGCGTTCCCGCTTCGGTCTGCGTCCAAGGGGGTTCAACTATGGGCGCCACACCGAGTGCGTTTTTAGTATTGTCTGATAAAGGTATAATGCGCAGCTTGGATGCCCTATAAGCCTGATGCCCCGGCCGAGTTGGTGACAGCCAAGCTAGGGTGGCCTTTACGGCTCTAACATCAGCAGTCCTACTAAAATCGTCTGGCACCGGCACGCTAAACAAAATTGCCTGCTTAGGCAGCAAACGGCCAGCAGCCCAAAGCGTCGCCCGATCTGAAGCGCAGCTCATAGCATCTGCAGGGGATACGAAACCGTATCCGACATGACGAGCGACTTCTCGACGCATCTGGTCCCAACTTGCGGGAAGAGGGAACTTAGTTGCAGTGATGAACTCGTCTGCGCCTTGCCAGGATGCGGGATGAGCTACAAGAGCCTTCAAGAGCGTGGCTTTTTGCTGGTTTGGAAGACCAGTAAACAGAACGCCGTACTCTCGCTCAAGCGTCTCATAAACGTGGTGCGCGGTATGGCTTGCGTAGGCAGCTGCTGGACTAGAGCCCAAAATCCAGGCAGACAGGTCCTGCGGCTGGCCCGGTACGGGAGGTGCTGCTACGCGGATGCCTCCGAAACGAGTTCCCTGTCCTTGTGGGCGAACAGAGGCTGGAGGAGACCCGGGGGAGAGAATAAGATGCTCTCGTCCTCCCGGCAGAAGGATGTCAGGCTTAATCGCACCCTTATGGCCATGCCCTAATGCCGATGAGACGTTCGGCATGCTACAATTAGGAAAGGCATGGTATCTCCCATGGGGTAGCGGCAGCGCAGCGAGACCATCTTCGTGCCAAGCCCCTACGGTTAGTGCATTAATGCTTTCAGCCGGAGCGAGGATGCGTCTATCGGCCTTCACCGCATCAATCGCATTCAAGATTGCAGATTTTTTTCCAATATCATCCGCAGCATGAAAATCATCCGGATGGACGTAAGCACTAAGCATCAATGGAGAAGCAACATTTCCGCCGGATACTATAAACAGCACTCCATACTGATATGAGAGATAGTCTATCGCTCGCGCCCAAGCCGACATCCGATCGCTATACTGCTTATTTGCATCACCCAGTGATAGATTTACGATAACGACGTTCGCAAACCCCTCCTGCCGCATTGTCAAAACGGCCTCTACCATTAAGTCGATAATTAGGCGGTTATCCTGAAATCGCTCCTGCATTGGTCCGAACGGACCCGGAGGAGGCGCATACATGACATTCCTAAAATATAGCTTGTGACCAATAGGCGTCGAGGCATCATTCTTATCCCCATGCACAACTATCGAAGCCATGGCTGTACCATGAACACGAGGGCCAACCGAAAGTACCTCAAGATTGTGAGGATCTGATACGGTGAGCCAATCAGCTAGCCAAGGATGCGATGACAGAGGCACCGCGTCGAAAATCGCAGCTATCGGCTCTTCAAACGGAGTGTGGGCATCCGGCACTCCAATTGTTTCCGTCTCCCCTTCTTCGACAGTCGTGCTCATGCTCTGCGGCATGATCGACATTATCGGATCTAGTCCGGCTAAGGTGTCGTCGCGCAGCTCTGCGATCTTGACAACCTCTTCACGAGGCATGTCTATCAATAGAGCGTCGTATGAAAACGCCTCATGCCTCGCAGAACTGACAACCTGTCCGCCTGCACTCTCCACCGCAATTGCGACGGCATTACGAGCAGCCTGAGCCGTACCGGCCGAAGCACGGTAAACCAATTCACATTCTAGACGAAGCATCGCTCCGGGCTCGATAGCTCCTACAGCATCCAGCAAAAGAGATTGATCCATGGGGCGCACACGGTCACGCGGTCCCCACGGACGAATGTCGCGCAGGCGAGAAAAGAGATGTTTCCACGGGGCAAAACCATGGGGTAAATCAACACCCCTCTGCCAGTTTTGCCAAAGATTTACTATTTGTCTCAACGCAGCGAGGTTAGGCACCAGCAGGTAGACTTGTGGATCGTCGTCCAACTCATCAGGATCGAGCAAATCCTCGCCCGCAAAAGCTAAGCCTTCTACCTTGCTTACGGCTTTCGCGAAGTCCGTTACTGATCCCGTAACCTCGAACACGAGGAGACGCTCTGGCGCCAACCCGTCGGCTTGATTTTGCACTGCTTGAGGTCCAGCCGCCAAGAAATCTTGAAGACGCTGGAGCTTCGGTCCGAGTCTTTGACCTTGAACGTCTCGTTCAATCACACGCGACGGCGTGGCGTTACCGTGCCCCGGTTGCCTTGCGCTTGGCTGCGCCTCGTCGAGTTTCAATATCGGCTTTGTCAGATCGGCTTGCACTAACGTCCCCCACTTGCTCCGACCAATGCCGAAGCTCCTCCCTAATTATTTGCTCCATGGACAGCGCCCCCAAAGAAAGTATCTGCCTGCGCCTAATGGTTTGACAAAACTCAACCGCCTCCGCGAAACTCACGGGCTCTAGTTGCTTGGCTAGGCTCTCTGGCGATAACGCTATATTTTCGTCCCATGCATCGAAGTATCGCGATAACAAAACGGCCACCTGCCGCCAATCAGGTTGCGGCACATTTAGCCGCATCTGAAATCTACGCCATACAGCACGGTCCAATAGCTCATGGTGATTGGTTGCTGCGACAGCGACTACGTAGCTAGGAAGCTGATCTATCTGCATGAGCAGAAAAGATACAACACGCTTGATCTCTCCTGTCTCGTGGGTGTCTCCCCTCTCCTTACCAATAGCATCAAACTCATCAAAAAAGAGCACACAGGCGTTGGTTCTAACGTAATCGAATAGCTTACGAAGCCGCGTATTCGTTTCACCTAGAAAAGAACCCACCAGGGCATCATAACGAACAGTAAACAAAGGCAGCGCTAGCGCCTCAGCTATTGCTTCCGCCACAGATGTCTTACCGTTACCTGGAGGCCCAGAGAGAAGAAGCTTGTGACGCGGCTGAACGCCATGGGCTCTTAACAAGTCAGCCCGTGACTGCTCTTCAATAAGATTACGAACTTGCGCTGTCACCGGCAGGGGAAGGATTAGCTCTGACAACTGACGCTGCGGGTTAGTTTCGATGACGATTTCTCGACCGGGAGCGGATAGCTGCTTCTGCTCAAGGCGGCTTGATACCGCAACCGAATTCAGCACGCGCTCTAGACGGTCTGCAAGTACATTATGATTTTTGGCTTTCTCGTCGGCAACAAGCGCTTCAACGGACGCACGCAACGTGGTCTGGTCGCCTTCCGCTCCCGCACGGACAATAGACAACAAGAGATCACTACGCGCCATTTGCTTTAGCCTCGCTCAGCTTGAAATTATCAACGCCTGGTTAACCAAACATCAACGCCGCATTCTCCTAGCACGACACACAGAGGCTGCGCGCGGTTGAACTCAAGCAAACGCCTGCTGGCCCAATGGTACTTGTAAACCGCAGACACTTCATTGGCAATCGTCGTGCACTCACAAGTTTTCCAACTCACATCTTCCGCCGCTTTCGCGCTTTTTGAGTTTGCTAACCGTATAGTAAGACCTTCGTCGTGATCCTGCCCCAGATCGCGGTACCGTCCCCAAGTTCTATGCTCAGCTTGTATAGTGAATGCGTTCATCGCATTTTATTTTTCGCGAACGATTTGCCCCATAATCTGATGAACTTGTTCTTGGAGCTTCCGAAAATCTTGCATCATCGTTTCGACTTCTATTGACCTCGCTCCCTGTCCGCGCTTCTCGGCCAACCAGAGCTTGAGCAGGCCCGCGACGCGGCCCAAGTCTCCATTCACTTTGGCTAGGTCTGCGACAGCCTTCAAATCGACTACGGATCGTATCGGGTGGTTAAGGCCAACATTGCGAAGGTATGCCGAGCGCGAATGTCCGGTTACATTGGCTCTTTCCGCCAATTTCGCTTCCTCGTTTGGTGTCAACCAAACCTCAATGCGCCGGTTACGCGGGCGGCCACCTCTAGCTCCGACCGGTGCCTGTTCAGGGTCAGCCACATTCTTCATAGAGCCTCCAAATTGTCAGATTTGTCATTGTGCGGTAGCGACTGCCAGCCTCGCAGAGCAAGATTCCGTCGAGCCGCAGGCGAGTAAGGCACGGTATTGGACAGGGAAAGGCGCAGCTTGTACCGGTACAATACACATCTTGCCATCATTCTGCGTGCGATTTTACGCGATGCGCAACCGACTTTCCATTTTTAGTACCGAAAAACCGTTAAATCGCATTTATTCGCGCATCGTTGCATATGATCGCATCAAATCGCGCATCATCGCGGATAATTGCATTTAATCGCAAATAATCGCGTAATTAATATTTTGAAAAAAGAAAATTATATTGGATTGCACAATCCAATATTTGGATTTACATAACTTTACGCCACACAAGTCGATTTTTATATTCAATTCTGTAAGATTATTTCATGATTTTTGATAACATTCATATCTACGAGGAGTGAGTTTATATGAGCATATCCCCGCGTATCACTAACAAAGTGATCGAGGGTTTGAGAGTCCAACTCAGGGAAGCGGCGGATGCAACACCCGGCCCGCAATGGATGAGCCAGATGGACGTCATTCGTGAGTTGCAGGATGAAATATCATCCTTGCAGGCGAAGGGATTTCCCCTGAAAGCCATCACCGAGATTCTCGCAAAACGGGGCGTCCAGATGACGCCCGCCAAGCTGAGCACTTACCTGAGCCGCGTGCGTCAGGAAAAATCCAAAACATTATGACCCGGCCTCAAGTGACAGGCCCAATACTCAGGAGAACAAAATGAAAACATCACTTCGATTTTTAGCAGGCGCTGCATTCTCTGTTTCGCTGACTGCCACTCTTATTCCAGTTACTGCTTTTTACGCCCCGGAAGCAGAAGCATTCACGGTCTATTGCACCAACTGCTCAACTACCATGCAGCAGGCGCTGCAATACGCGAAAGATGTTGAGACGGCGCTGAACACCGCGCAGCAACTGCAAACTCAAATGCGCCAGTACGACGACATGATTAAGCAGGGCATTGCGCTGCCTGAAAGCCTTTATCAGTCCATCACTGGCGACCTTCGACGCGTAGCAGATGTTTACACCAATACGAAAACCTTGGGTCGCGACATCAGCGATTTGGACAAGCGCTTCCGTGAACAATTCAAGGATTACGACGCCTATCTGAAATCGGCCGGTGAGTTTGACGGCGGCAACATCAGCGAACGCCAGCGCAAATGGTCTGAGCAGGGCTTCGAAAATGCGACTTCTGCCATGCGGGCAGCAGGAATGAACGTGGGCGCGTTTGAGCAGGAAGATCGTGCACTCAATCGCGTTGTGCAGCAATCGCAGAACGCCACCGGACGGCTGCAAGCCATTCAAGCGGGGAACGAGATTGCAGCGCAGAACGTCCAACAGCTCCAGAAGCTGCGAGATCTGACCGCAACGCAAATCACGCTGCAAAGCAACTACCTCGCAGCGACAACGGAAAAGGAAACTGCCAAGGCGGCAGCCGATGAGCAGTATTTTGATCGGAAGCCTGTACGAAGTGAAAAAGTAGGGTTCTGACTATGACTATTCCAAAGGTATTTCTTTTACTGCTGTGTCTCTCGTCGGCCCTTTTGGGTGGAGCGATAGCGGTCATTTCAGGCGCGAGCGTCGCAACCTGTGATGCTTCGATGAATGACACCAAAGCAGACCAAGAATTCTTCTCTCGCGAACCTATTCGCAGCCCTAAACGAGGGTTTTAATTATGACGAAGAACGCATTTTGGATTGTTCTCATCCTGCCTTTACTTCTGTTGAGCACGGTCACTTTTGCAGCAGAAGGTAGTGGATTGGCTGACCCTAGCGCCGAAGCGAGTTCGCTCCTCAACCTCTTACACGAAACGGCGAATAGCTGGACTGGAGAACTTGGCAAGTATGCCACCTATTTGCTTTTCAGTCTCGCTCTCATCCAGCTGGTCTGGACCTTTGGATTAAAGGCGCTTGATAGCAATCTGGAGCTTGGCAGCGTTATCGCCGACCTTCTACGTTTAATCATGGTCACATCGTTTTTCTCCATGATGATAACGTACCTTCCAAGTTGGGGCGGACTGATGGTCGATAGCTTCCGAGAAGCGGCAGGGCGTGCGGGAGGGATGGGCAAAATGCTCTATCCCGGCGACGTGTTGGCAATCGCCGTAACGCTGTCTAATACCGTGGCTGATGGCATTTTCACCCTGTCTCCGGGTACGGCCGTTTTCAACTCCTTCATGTCCGTTATCGTGCTCCTGTGCTTCACGTTCATAGCGGCATTCATGTTTGTAACGCTCGTTGAATCCTACATCATCATCTGTGCAGGCGTTTTTCTGATGGGTTTCGGCGGCTCATCCTGGACACGTGAGTTTGCTACTTCACCGCTTAAATACATCGTCTCTGTTGGTGCAAAGCTGTTTGTTCTGACGCTGATAGTTTCTGTGATCTCGGCCAGCGCCGAC
The DNA here is from genome assembly GCA_014138095.1 of Ochrobactrum sp. RH2CCR150. GTDB lineage: Bacteria > Pseudomonadota > Alphaproteobacteria > Rhizobiales > Rhizobiaceae > Brucella > Brucella gambitense. The sequence continues at coordinate 237,054 of JACGXE010000006.1, read as the reverse complement.
GCTTGGGTCGAGGCCTACACGCAGGATTCTGCATCCTCCCTGACAATTGCGGGACTGGCGATCATCTGCGCTTATCTGACCAAGACGATACCGGAATTGATCGCTGGAATGATAAACGGAACATCACTAGGCGGCGGCTCTGCAATCGGCGGGCTTGCAATGGCGGGTGCAGCCGGTGCTGCTGGCCTCGCCGTAGGGGCAGGCGCGCTCGCAGGCGGTGCCGCAAGTTCGGCCGGTGGCGGTATTAGCAGTCTAGCCAAAAGTCTTGGCTCCAGTCTTGCTGGTAATGCTCCGCACCCCCCTCAGAGCGATGCCGACACAAGTCCAGCCTCGACTATGACCGGAGGCGGTGGCAGTCCGGCACGTTCAAGCGGCTCGCCTTCCAATGCTCCGAATACATCCGGCCAATCCGGCGAGAAAGGACGGAAGCTGGCTGGAGCTGCAATGAAAACCGCTGGTTCTATGGTCGCTCTAAGCGTCCCGGGCATGGAAAGCGCGTCTTCGGTTGGAAACATTTCATCCGCGCCGTCTAACGGCTTTGAGGACACGTCTGAGCAGGAAGAAACCGGCAATGACCCAGCAAGTGAGAACAGCAACATTATTCATCCTGAAAAACCGGAACCAGAGAAATAAGCAATACGGCCATCGAGCCGTGCATCTAACGACCTAGGAGACAGACCATGGACCCAATTATCAAATTTTCAATCTTTACCGCAGTCAGCATCGCTTTCGTTTTCGGTATGGTGGGCTTGCGTTTGGTCTTGCTAAAAGCAGGATATGGTCCCCAACTGGACAGGGTAAACGCCTATCTCGAAGCCAATGAACACAAGATCAACGCTGTTCGCTTTGGGATAGGAATGTCACTTCTCGGTGGTGCGTCAACTCTAACCCGCGCTCCACTTATCGGAAGCAAAAGCGCTACCGCAGCTCATACGAAAATGGCGGAGAAAATGCAGGCCGCTTATCGTCGCGGTAATGGTGCAGAATAACGTATTCCGTGAACCTACCCCGCCACACGCGGGGTTTTTTGTGCCTGAAATTAGCGATACCGTCTATTACCCACCGCCTCACGCCGCCTGTGGCGCGGTCTCGCGGGGTTTTGGCCGTCCCCGGATAACACATTGCGTTTAAGCGAAAAAACGCGTTTTTTGGGTTTCCGGTTAAGCCTCTGCGTCATCCCTGAATGTGTCGGTGGGTAATAGACGGGCCAAATTCGCGCCTGTACGGCTCCAAAGCGGTTTTTCTGTCCTCACCCGACCCAACGCATGCCTTAGACCTGAAAACGGCTCTCCGTAGCTCTCAGGCGCTTTAATCGTCATCGCAGCTTATCAGGTCTCTGGGATCGTATTTCGCGGGTTTAAGCTCCGGGGAATCGGGCGATAGTTCGGCCACTACAACCGGCTTGCCGCTTTCGTAGCTCACCAGTTCGCGTCTCCCGTCTGGGTAGCGCTGAATAACATGACCTGCGGGCGTTTCTGGCTCCCTGTAGACGATTGGATATCCTTCACTGAGAAGCCTTAATGCTTCGCTGTTGTCGTTCCGCTCGAAAGCCTGCTCAAGCGCTGTCATCGTCCTGATCTGCTTCACCTGCTTTTCCTTTGGTGCCAACTTATTTGCGTCAACTAAGGAATATGATCATCTCCACGACGTCACCGCCTAAACGTGGAGCTTGCCATTCTCCTGCCAACATAGCTGATTTCTTCACGTAAGGCCTTCTCCTAGGCTTGCGGCTTATCGCTTTAGCGTTGTGAGCCTATCGTGACAATTGCCGAGGATCGGAACTGGACGAATGAATATTCGAGCTCGTTTCGCAACCATAATGCTGTGATGCTATTTGCGGCATCGTTTCTATCGAGTTCATCAGGGGAACCCAAGTGTTCAGATAAACTGTCGAGTAAGCCTGTAGCGTCCGGCTTTGTATACCAGCAAGTCATGACATGAGCTGCATGGGTGGCAAACCACAGGAACTCAGGGCGGCCGGTTCCGCTGCGGCGCCAGCCCACAATTTCAGTCGAGCTTGGATTCCCTAAAGTACTACGTAGTTCGTCTCTTTCGGCATCTGTCATCTTCTGCCAGCCAAGAACGTCACCCTTTGTCCCTGCCATCTGCACCGTGGATGAAGAACAGATATCCAAAAGCTTTTCCGCCGTCATGTCTATCGGCTCGGCTATGACCGATTTGATATTCATAGATGTAGCACAGAGCGCGCCCGCAATCATGCAAAGAAGATGTTGGCGCTGGCGGTTATGCTTTTTTTCGAACATTTGTACTCTCTTGAAGAGGCCGTGCCACGATGGATCTCTCGACAATATCACGGTCACATAAGACCGCATAAAAAGGTTGCGGCCGAATAAACCAGTAACCATGCGGCGTCTAGCGCCTACGACTTATCCACATGCAAGCGGGTTTTAAGAATATAAGTTTTAATTAGTTTTAAAAGATTTAGGCGAAATAATCGCCTAATTACCATTTATATACAATTGGTTACGAGAGAGGCCGGTGGTTAATAGACGGCATCGGGTGGCTAATAGACGGGTTTCGGTGGTTAATAGACGGAGGCAGGGTGGTTAATAGACGGACTATCCACAGACCGCTCTCCACTTAAACTGATAATCTTTTCCAAATGCAAAACGGCCCCGAAGGACCGTCATCAACTCTACCTGAACATCAATCGCAGTTATCTTCCGTCTATTAACCACCCTCGTTCCTGCTTGGCGGCTGGGTGTCGGGCATTTCACGATAAATCATTACGACCTGTGGTCCGCTTTTCCCCGGCTCCTCACGAAGGAGATACTCAGGTAAATCATTGGCAGCTATCACTTTTCGGAGATGACGAGAAAAATCCTTAAACTTACCGGTGCTGCCACTGCGCGCATATAGCGTGCGGAACGACCACTTAGCATTTCGCCTTCCTGCGGCCCGCCGAGCCAACCTGTACAAGAACCGGCCTATGCCCGGATCTATCAGAAAATAATCGGGGTGAACGGTTAGCACGTCTGGGCTTTTACCCTCTACAATCTCGCGATAGATCCACTTAGGAGCTTCGATCTCAACGATACTAAGCTTCTTAGTGTCCGTCCGGGACACAACCCGATAGCTGCTGATAAGTCCTTCGGCTTCAACCTCCCGCATAGTTTTTCCGTCACTGGTTTGACGGTCACGAACGGTTTTGATGGTAGTCCCTTTAAGCCTGTCTAACGCGGCCTCCAGTTCCTCAACCTGACGGCTTCCGTCGCCCCTTCTGGCAAATTTCAGAATGTCGGAAACGTGCGGCGTGAAGGTGCGGGAAGGCTTTTCACCCTTACAGTCGCGCCAGCGGTTCACGGCTTCGGTGAGATGAGAAATTGTCATCAAAACGATGTCGTAATCCCATACGGACGCCATTCCGTCGGGACCAGATTTTACTTCAACATAGCCGTCTGGCAATTCATGGCGGATAACCTCCCCTGCACGCTTATCGCGCTTTGAAAGGCGAAATGGCGCTACGTCCATAATTGAACGATTATCGCGTCCGCCAACATCAAATAAGCCAGGCACAAAAAAGTCAGCCTGATCGTCACCTTTTGGTGCGTTTCGAACAAGAGAGAGCGCCTTGTCACGCTCTTTAAGCCGCGCCATCTGCTCATGAACGGTCGATATGTTGGAAGAATTTATAGTCGCGTGACTATCAAACTCATGCTGGCCTGCTCCCTCAGCGCCCTGCGAAATGGATTGCCCGCGCGCCGCGTTGGCACGGCGAGCGCTCTCAATTCGGCCTATTAGAGTCGAGGCATCAATCTGGCGAAGCCCTTCGGGCTTGATTGCCATGCATCACACTCCCATTCCCGGACGGGGAGCTTGCGCACCAGAATTTCTACGAGCTTCGATCCACTGCTCGACCTCGCTTAAAACCCAAACAACATTACGGCTTGTGAGAGCAATTCTACGCGGAAAATCTCCGCGCTTCTCCATGTTGTAAATAGTTCTGTCGGATAGCGGTACTATATCGAGGAGGGTCTTGCGATTAATAAGCGTCTTTTCTCCGTTTCTGTTTACCTTTTTCATTTCGAATACCTCGTATGCGTATATTTGAGGTTCGATTATTGCTCGCATCTGCCCGGACAAGCCAGGCATTTCATCAAAAATTATCTAATTATTTCAATGTCTTCTGTCCGTAAAACGTCAGTTTCCGGACAGAAAAAACGATGCATGCATTTGTTTTGATTGGTGATTAATTTTAGGCGTGCAAAAGTTATCCACTGTCCGGAAAACGGGGGTTTTACGGACACGAAAATGCCGCCTAGAGTCAGCCATGCGGCGAGAAAATTGCGGGTTATTTGTCAGAATGAGCAAATCACGGCTGCTGATCAGCTCCGATTTTTACTTGTCCATTCATCAATCATGTCGGCCCAATCCTGCATCATTTCGGTGCGCTGCTCCCGATACTCAGCCTTGTTGTAAACGGCACGAACGCCGCGCTGCTCGTGAGCAAGACACTTTTCAATCCAATCCGTGTTGTAACCCGCCTCATGCAGCAACGTGCTGGCGGTGCGGCGCAGGTCGTGAGGGCCAAACTTTGCTAGCCGCTTTCCGTCCTTCTGTGCGGCCTTATAGGTAAGCGTAAGCACTTGGTTTAGCGTGGCGCTGCTCATGGGGGCGTCAGTGTCATATCGAGATGGCAAGACGTAATCGGAGCCACCTGCGAACGTCTTAAGCGCAATGAAAATGTCCAGCGCTTGCCGCGAAAGGAAAACCAGATGCGGATTGCGGCGCTTCATGCGTTCTTTGGGAATGGTCCAAAGCGCATCACTGAAGCTGATTTCGCTCCAGTTGGCATTGGTCAGCTCGCTTTTGCGCACCATCGTCAGCAGCAGAAGCTTGGCGGCAGCGCGGAACGATGGTCCCGTCGCAACCCGCTCAAGATACTGGTACATCAGCCCGATCTCTTCCGGTGTTAGTGCGCGGTCCCTCGGCTCAAATTTGGCGATGCTATTTGGGCGAACCAAATCGGCCGGGTTCTCGACTTTCTGGCCGCGCTCGATAGCCCACCGGAACACCTGAGATACAACCTCGCGGGCGTGGACTGCTGTCGCCGGTGCTCCCCGTTCTACAATCGCATCGAGATGGTTGCGTAGGTCTTCATGGGTAATTTCTGCGAGCTTCCAGCTCCCGAATTTGGACTTAAGATCGCGCTCAAAGACCGAACGGCGCATATCACGCGTCGATTCTGCCATCTGATAGCCGCGTAGCCATTTCTCGGCCCATTCCGCAAAGCTCTCAGATCCGCGCAAACGTGCTTTATCTCGCGCTTTCTCTTTGGCCGGAGATTTCCCGGCCGCGATGAGTTTCTTCGCTTCGTTCAGCCGCTCTCTGGCCTCGGCCAGCGTGATACCGCTCGCGCCATAGCGCCCGAAAGTGACCGTCTCCTGCCGTCCGTGGATAGCGTAGTTGTAGCGAAAAGAGATTGAACCCGCAGGAGTTACAGCAACATAGAGCCCGTCACGGTCATTCACTTTGTAGAGCGAGGCTTGCGGTTTCAGGTTGCGCAACTTGGTATCGGTCAGCACGACACGGCCTTTCAACGCTCTGAAAATACCATGATTGAAAACCGGCAAATTAGAGCGTTTATCTCGTTTAATATCAGCGTGTTAGTCAATTTCAATACCATGATGCCAGGGATTTGGTCGTCATGGTATTTTGCTGATAGCATGGCATCGGGCTGCGAAATACCATTTTTCATGCCATGAAAAATTTCTTCTTGGACGTGCTAAACAGTGCCAGACAATGCAGCACCAAAAAACAAAAAAGCCCGCAATTACGCGGGCTTAGCTGCTATTTCATGCTCTTTGGTGCTGGTCTTTACCAGACGCCAAATTATTCCCACTCAATGGTGCCGGGCGGCTTCGAGGTCACGTCGTAGACGACGCGGTTGATGCCGCGGACTTCATTGATGATGCGGGTGGCCGCATTGCCAAGGAAGTTCATGTCGTAGTGGTAGAAATCAGCCGTCATGCCGTCGACCGAGGTCACCGCGCGCAGTGCGCAGACGAATTCGTAGGTGCGGCCATCGCCCATCACGCCAACGGTCTGAACCGGCAGCAGAACGGCGAAAGCCTGCCAGATGGCATCGTAGAGGCCAGCCTTGCGGATTTCGTCGAGATAGATCGCATCGGCTTCGCGCAGGATTTCCAGCTTGTCGCGGGTAATGCCGCCCGGGCAGCGGATGGCAAGGCCCGGACCCGGGAACGGGTGACGGCCGATGAAGCTGTCCGGCAGGCCGAGTTCCTTGCCGAGCATACGCACTTCGTCCTTGAACAATTCGCGCAGCGGCTCGACGAGCTGCATCTTCATGCGCTCGGGCAGGCCACCCACATTGTGGTGCGACTTGATCGTGACCGAAGGACCGCCGGTAAAGGAAACGCTTTCGATGACGTCCGGATAAAGCGTGCCCTGCACGAGGAAATCCGCGCCGCCGAGCTTCTTGGCTTCTTCTTCGAACACTTCAATGAAGAGACGGCCAATCGTCTTGCGCTTCTTTTCCGGATCGCTTTCGCCTTCCAGCTCACCGATGAAACGGTCGGCTGCGTCCACGAGGATCAGCGGCAGGTTATAATGTTCGCGGAACATTTCCACGACCTGTTGCGCTTCGTTTTTGCGCATCAGACCATGATCGACGAGAATGCAGGTCAGCTGGTCGCCGATGGCTTCATGCGCCAGAAGCGCTGCAACAGACGAATCCACACCGCCGGAAAGCGCGCAGATAACCTTGCCGCTGCCAACCTGCTTGCGGATTGCCTCGACGGCCTGTTCGCGATAGGCGCCCATCGTCCAGCCCGGCTTTACGCCGACGATCCGATGAACGAAATTCTGCAACAGCTTCGCGCCATCCGGCGTATGCACGACTTCCGGATGGAACTGCACGCCGTAATATTTGCGCTTTTCGTCGGCGATGGCCGCGAAAGGTGCATTCGGCGAGGTGCCGATGATGGTGAAACCATCAGGAAGCGAGGTGACGCGGTCACCATGGCTCATCCAGACCTGATGGCGGGTGCCCTTGGCCCAGATGCCGGCGAAAAGCGGGCTGTCTTCCTGCACGTCGAGGAAGGCGCGACCGAATTCGCGGTCATGGCCGCTTTCAACCTTGCCGCCCAGCTGGGCGCACATGGTCTGTTCGCCGTAGCAGATGCCAAGAACCGGAATGCCCTGGTCGAAGACCGCCTGCGGCGCGCGCGGCGAGCCGATGTCGGTCGTCGAATGGGGGCTGCCCGAGAGGATGACGCCTTTCGGCTTCAACCGCTGGAATGCCTCTTCCGCAGACTGGAACGGGACGATTTCGCAATAGACATTGGCTTCGCGTACACGTCGCGCAATCAGCTGCGTGACCTGGCTGCCAAAGTCGATGATCAGGATTGTGTCAGGATGTGCCGTGGTGCTCATGTGCAGCATCTATTTAAAAAGTGGTGAGGATGCAATGTTTATGTGGTGGGCATATACGGATTATATGCGCCTCCCTCAACAGCGCAGTGACAGGAATGAGGCCTATCCTGACACACCATTGTCAGGAGGTGGCAAAAGTCCACCGGCAACAGCCGCTTCCAGTTGTTCCACCGCAACTGCCATTTTCTCGTCGATGACATGCAGATATTGCGTCCAGTCGCCGACATGATGCAGCTCGTCCGCACCGTCGGAAATGCCGCGCAAACCGTATAAGGGCACGCCATGAATCTGGCAGGCGCGCAAGCAGGCGAATGTTTCCATGTCCACCATATCCGCATCGATCGTCTCATAGACCTTGCCGGACACCACATTGGCGCCAGTTGATAGCGTGGCGCTGGCAAGGCCTTCCACCTGATATGGCAGCTTGATCATCTTCGGCAGATCGAGAAACGGCGTCAGTCCCTTCTCGAAACCGAGCGGCGAAGCATCCATGTCGCGATAGGAAACCGAGGAAACCTGAAAAACTTCGGCCTGCGGCAGTTTCGCGGAACCGGCCGAGCCGAGCGAGACCACCAGATCGGGCTGCTCGCAATCGCGTTCCATGCGGAACAATGCGCGGGAGAGGTTGATCGCCGCCTCAACCGGGCCGACGCCGATCATCAGCGGATCGAAGAGCTTGGCCAGATGACGCCCATATTCGGCGTCGGCAGCCATGACATAAAGCAGGCGTTGTCCGGCAACGGTCTTCAACATCCCTGTAGCCCTATCCTTGCAAACCTTTGCGATCCTGCACGACCATCATCGTGCCGGTCATTGTGGCGATGAGACGAACTTCCGTATCGGTTACGGCAAAAGCCTGCCCGTCGCTGACCATGATCGTGCGGCCGGGCTTGGTAACCTCGCCGCGAAACAAGAAGCGTTCGCCCTTGCCGGGCGCAAGCAGATTGACCTTGAATTCGATGGTCAGCACCGCAGCCTCGGCGGGCATCAGCGTCAGTGCTGCATAGCCGCAGGCAGAATCGAGCGCCGCAGAAATCATGCCCGCATGCAGAATGCCATGCTGCTGCGTGAGTTCCTCGCGGAACGGCATTTCCACTTCGACAATACCGGGTTCGCATCGCGTCAGCTCTGCGCCGATCAGTTTCATGGCGGCCTGCCGCCCGAAACTTTCCTCGACGCGTTCCTTGAAATCCGGTTCGGCTATGCGATGCGCTGACATTTATTCCCCGTTGTCTTAATTCGCTTTCTTCATGACACTTACATAAAACCCGTCCGTGCCGGTGGACAATGGGGAAAACACACTGCCATGCGATGGAAACACCGGTTCCGCGCCATCGGCATCCGTCACGACAGACTGCCACAGCGCTTGCGCAGACATTTCCGTGAAATCGGGATTGTCGGCCAGAAAGCGCGCGACCTGCCGCGTGTTTTCTTCTGCAAACAGTGAACAGGTGACATAGGCCAGACGCCCGCCCGGCTTCACATAATGCTTGGCCGATTCGAGCACTTCTTGCTGGTCCTGAACCCGGCGTTCGAGCTGCTGGTCGTTGAGACGCCATTTCGCGTCCGGCCTGCGCCGCCATGTGCCGGAGCCGGTGCAAGGCGCATCGGTCAGCACGAGGTCCATATGGCCCGTGAGCGGGTCGAGCGCATCCAGATTGCCATGCACCTGCGTGTTCCGCACGCCAGCGCGCTGCAAGCGCTCATGCATGGGCGATAGGCGCGCACGCTCCGCATCATAGGCGTGCACCTGACCCTTGTTCTGCATGGCTGCTGCCAAGGCCAGCGTCTTGCCGCCCGCACCGGCGCAATAATCGAGAACCTGCTCGCCGGGTTTGGCTCCGGCAAAAAGTGCGGCGAGCTGCGAGCCCAGATCCTGCACTTCGAACCAGCCATCGAGAAAGGCCTGTTCGCCCTGCACATTCGGATGACGACCCAGTGCTTTGATCGGCGGAATGCGCAATGCCTGCGCCAGAAATGGTGCGGGAGCCGCGCCAGCCTTTTCTAGGGCTGCGAGCGTCTGCTCAGGCTTCGCTTTCAGGCTGTTGACGCGCAGATCGACCGGCGGACGCGTGGCAAGCGCCTTGCCTTCCTCGACCCAGCGTTCACCGAAAAGCTCGCGAAGCGAAGCGGCGCACCATTCCGGCACGTCGGCCTGAACATAATCCGGTGCGGCAGTGCTATCACGGCTTTCCCATGCGATACGGCGTGCCTGTTCCAGCGTTTCGGGCGCAAACTTGTCGCCATCGAGTGCCGCGTCGATGGCTGCAATATCCATGCCGCCATCGGCAAGCAAAGCGCCAAAGGCCAGCGCGCGCGCATCGTCGGCGTCCATGCGCCATGCGATAGAGAGCTTACGGCGCAATGCGTCATAGACGATGTTGCCGATCACCGCGCGGTCGCCCGCGCCTGCGAAACGATGAGCGGAACCCCAGTCCTTCAGCACATCGGAAGCCGGACGTTTGCCCGCTTCGATATCGCCCAGAACCTCGATTGCCGCCTGCAGGCGTCCACCAAGCCGCATTGCTTCTCCTTACTAACTAACTGTCACGGCATAGCCTTCCTTACAGGCAAAAGGCAATCGCCAAATCAAAACAAAAGCCGGAGCGCGAGGCTCCGGCTTTCATGCGCTTCAATTGAAGCGAGTTTGCCTTACATGCCGCCCGGATAGTTCGGGCTTTCACGGGTGATGGCGACGCCATGCGAATGGCTTTCACGCAGGCCCGCATTGGAAATGCGCACGAAGGTTGCCTTTTCGCGGAACTCTTCCAGCGTCTTGGCGCCGACATAGCCCATCGAGGCGCGCAAGCCGCCAGCAAGCTGATGCAGCACTGCCGAGATCGGCCCCTTGTAAGCGACCTGACCTTCGATGCCTTCCGGCACGAGCTTCAGCTCGTCACGCACTTCCGCCTGGAAGTAACGGTCTGCCGAACCGCGCGCCATAGCGCCAACCGAACCCATACCGCGATAGGATTTGAACGAACGACCCTGATGCAGATAGACCTCGCCCGGGCTTTCTTCCGTACCGGCCAGAAGCGAACCAGCCATGGCAGCGACAGCACCGGCAGCAAGCGCCTTGGCGAAATCGCCCGAGAACTTGATGCCGCCATCGGCGATGACCGGAATGTTCTGCTTGTGGGCTGCTTCCACCGCCGACATGATGGCCGAAAGCTGCGGCACGCCAACACCTGCAACGATACGCGTGGTGCAGATCGAGCCCGGTCCGATACCGACCTTGACGGCATCCGCACCGGAATCGATCAATGCCTGCGTACCGCCTGCGGTGGCGACATTGCCAGCCAGAATGGCGACATTCGGATAGGCCTTCTTGATGCGTGCGACGGCATCGAGAACGCGCTGCGAATGACCATGCGCCGTATCGACAACCAGAAGATCGACGCCTGCTTCGATCAGGCGTTCGGCGCGTTCATAACCGTCTTCGCCAACGCTCGTGGCGGCAGCGGCACGCAGACGGCCCTGCGCATCCTTGGCGGCATTCGGGTTGAGCTGCGACTTTTCGATATCCTTGACGGTGATCAAGCCTACGCAACGGCCCTTGTCGTCAACGACGAGCAGCTTTTCGATGCGGTGGGCGTGGAGAAGACGCTTGGCTTCTTCCTGATTGACGTTTTCGCGAACCGTGATGAGGTTTTCGCGGGTCATCAGTTCGTAGATCTTCTGGGCTGGATCGGAAGCGAAACGCACGTCGCGGTTGGTCAGGATGCCGACGAGGCGGCCCGGACCCTTGGTGGCGTTTTCAACGACCGGAATGCCGGAAATGCCATGCGCCTTCATCAGCGCCTGCGCATCGGCCAGCGTTGCATCCGGGCCGATGGTGACCGGGTTGACGACCATGCCGGATTCGAACTTCTTGACCTGACGAACTTCTTCGGCCTGACGTTCAGGCGTGAGATTGCGGTGGATGACGCCGATGCCGCCTGCCTGCGCCATCGCGATGGCGAGACGGGATTCCGTCACCGTGTCCATGGCGGCGGAGAGAAGCGGCAGGTTGAGTTCGATATCCTTGGCGATCCGGGTGCGCAGATCGACCTGACCCGGCATGACTTCGGAATGGCCCGGCTGCAGGAGCACATCGTCAAATGTGAGAGCGAGAGCGCCGGTGGGCGATTCCACGATTTTTGCCATTGCCAATTCCTTTGAATAAGAAAAGCCGCCTCTCCGGGATACGTCCGGGAGCAGCGACAATCAGGGTTTACTTGGTTGAATTGGCACCGGCTGGTAACACGGTTATGACCAAATGGGAAGCCTTTAGGTTACAAGTTTCAGTTACCGCTAAGAATTTGCGTGATAGACCGCATAGGACATAATACCCATCCCGGGGGGAGATAATGCGAAAGTCGTATAAGCGCGTCCCGTTGATCCGCCGTTCCAGAGTGATGTGGATGTCGCCGCGGCTCTGGAGACCTCGGCTTGTTTTCTGGTGCGGCGCGCTTGCCATCGGGATTATCAGCGTCGGCTTTGCAGAGGCGGCCGACATTGCGCAGAACTGGTTCAAGGCGCTGACAGATGGTTCTGGAGGCGGTTTCTGGCGCGCCTGGCTGCCGCTCGTCATCACCCCGGCAGGCTTCATGGCCTGTTCATGGATTTCCATCGTCTGGTTCCCGAATTCCGGCGGCAGCGGTATCCCGCAAGCCATCGCTGCGCGGCATCTCGACGATCATCAGGATCGCTCGATGCTTCTCTCGATCCGGATTGCCATCGGCAAGATTGTGCTCACCGTCGTGGGCCTTTTCTGCGGCGCATCCATCGGGCGCGAAGGCCCCACCGTGCAGATCGGCGCATCGATCATGCTGCAATCGGCGCGGATCGGCGGCATGGAACAGGCGCGCGGATTGATCCTCGCCGGATCGGCTGCGGGTATCGCCGCGGCCTTCAACACGCCGCTTGCCGGGATTGTTTTCGCGATCGAGGAAATGGGGCGTGCCTATGCCGCGCGCACCAACGGGCTGGTGCTTTCGGCGGTCATTCTGGCCGGTCTCGCCTCGCTCGGTCTGGTGGGCAACTATAATTATTTCGGCATGACGACGATTACGGCCACGACTGGCAGGGACTGGATTCTGGTCGTCGCCTGCGGCGTGATCGGCGGGGCGTTCGGCGCCGCTTTCAGTGCGCTGGCGCTCGATCTCGGACGTCGCGTGCGCCGCCATGTGCAGAAGGTTCCGCTGCGCAACGCGGTGTTGTTTGCCGGCATTTGCGGGCTACTGGTTGCGATCATCGGCATCGCTTCGGGCGGTGCGACTTTCGGCACCGGCTATGTTCAGGCGCGAGGCGCGGTCGAAGGCGCGGCACTTCCGCCATTCTATTTCGTCGAAAAATTCGTCGCCGGTCTGCTCTCGATGATATCGGGCATTCCGGGCGGTATTTTCGCGCCATCGCTCTCGGTCGGCGCAGGCCTCGGCAGCACCATCGGCCTCGTGCTCGGCACCAGCGCAAGCCTGGCTGCCGTGCTGGGCATGGCCGGTTATTTTGCCGGCGTCGTTCAGGCGCCAATGACGGCCTTCGTCATCATTCTCGAAATGACCGGCAATCATAACAATGTCATTCCGCTGATGTGCGCCTCAATGCTCGGTTACGGTACGGCGCGGCTTATTTCCAATGAGCCGCTCTACCACGCCCTGTCGCGCAACTTCGTGGCGGATGTGCTGCGCCAGCGGCGCGCGCGCGAAAAGAATGCGCTTTCGGAATGAAGCGTCAGATGGAGGAGAAAACTGTTTATGGATCGCAGAACATTCGGCAAATCGCTTGCGGGGCTGGGAGCAATGCCCTTTGTCGTTAGCGCGGCAGCGGCAGCGAGCACGGGAGGAAAGAGCATGCTGGAACTTATGGGCGGAAGCATTTCGGATGTACCGGGGATCAAGCTTGGCCATCACACGCTGACCAAGCGCCCCACCGGCTGCACCGTCCTTTTGTGTGAAGAAGGCGCTTCGGCTGGCGTCGATGTGCGCGGCTCCGCGCCCGGCACCCGCGAGACCGACCTTCTCGATCCCATCAATTATGTGCAGCAGGTGCAGGCCATCCTCCTGTCCGGCGGCAGCGCCTACGGGCTTAGCGCCGCAACCGGCGTGATGCGCTATCTGGAAGAAAACAAGCTGGGCTTCAAGATCGGCAACGGCGTGGTGCCTATTGTGCCTGCGGCGATCCTGATGGATCTCGGCGTCGGCGATTTTTCGATCCGCCCCGATGAGGAAGCCGGTTATCTCGCCTGCAAGGCGGCCAAGGCGGAAGCTTCCGGCGAAGGCAATATCGGCGCTGGCGCTGGCGCGACGGTCGGCAAGATGTTCGGCAAGGATTTCGCCATGAAGGGTGGCCTCGGCACGGCAAGCTACAAGGTGCCCGGCACGGAAATCGTGGTAGGCGCAATCGTCGCCGTCAATGCGGTTGGCGATGTTTACGCGCCAAACTCGCGCCAGATCCTAGCCGGTGCGCGCAGCGAAGACGGCAAGGGCTTCCGCAATACGATGCAGGCCATCATGCAAGGCCATGGCGTGGTCAAATCCGGTGGAGCCAACACGACCATCGGCGCGATTGCCACCAACGTACCGTTCAACAAGGCGGAACTGAAGAAGATCGCAGGCATGGCTCATGATGGTTTTGCGCGCACGATCAATCCGATCCACACCATGTGGGACGGCGATACGATTTTCGCACTCTCGACCGGCAAGGCCAAGGATGTGGAAGCGGACGTGACCGCCATCGGCGCAATCGCTGCAACGGTCATGGCGGATGCAGTCGCGCGGGCGGTCGTTAACGCAGATAGCCTTAACGACTTGAATTTGCCCGCCTATAAGGATTATCACCCGCAATAGGATGCACATCTTGCACCATTGAAGGGATCGGTCCTGTATCAAAATAAGGTTATAAGATATCTGATCATCCTTGATGGTGCAGTTTCGCAAGAAGGTAGAGTGAAGGCATGAGTGGCAGTTCCCTTAAATTCGGCACCAGCGGTCTCAGGGGATTGGCGAACGAGCTGAACGGCTTGCCCGCCTATGCTTATTCGCTCGCCTTCGTGCGCATGCTCGCCGAAAGCGGCAAGCTGAACAAAGGCGCGGAGGTTTTCGTCGGACGCGACCTCCGCCCATCCAGCCCCGACATTGCCGCCCTTTGCATGGCAGCCATTGAAGACGCTGGCTTTACGCCGGTGAATTGCGGTGTGCTGCCCACCCCTGCGCTCAGCTTCTACGCCATGGCGAAACAAGCGCCTTCCATCATGGTGACGGGAAGCCATATCCCAGATGATCGCAATGGTTTGAAGTTCTATCGGGCCGATGGCGAAATCGACAAGACCGACGAGCAGGCAATTGGCACGATCTATGCCGCCCTCCCCGCCGACCTCACCGCAAGGCACTCCGGCAACATCGCGGAAAGCGCCACAGCGACCAGCGCCTATGAGAAACGTTATATCGATTATCTGGGGCGCAGCGCCCTCAAGGGCCTGCGCGTCGGCGTCTACCAGCACTCGTCTGTTGCCCGCGATGTTTTAACGGATATTCTGACCGAGCTTGGCGCGGAAACCCTCGCACTCGGGCGCTCCGACATTTTTGTGCCGGTCGATACCGAAGCGTTGCGCCCGGAAGATATCCGGCTTCTCGACCAGTGGGCCGGGGAAAACCGCCTTGATGCCATCGTTTCCACGGATGGCGATGCGGACAGGCCACTGATTGCGGATGCAGGCGGCCAGTTCGTGCGTGGCGATCTCGTCGGCGCGATCACCGCAAGCTGGATCGGCGCGGATACTATCGTCACGCCGGTGACCTCCAATGCTGCGCTGGAAGAATGCGGGCGTTTTGACCGTGTTGTCAGAACCCGCGTCGGCTCCCCCTATGTCATCGAAGGCATGGAGCGCGCCAAAGCGGAGGGGTCAACGACTATCGTCGGCTTCGAAGCCAATGGCGGCGTGCTTTTGGGCAGCGACAGCACCCGCAATGGCCACACGCTTTCCGCACTGCCGACCCGCGACGCGCTTCTGCCAATCCTCGCCTGCCTGAGCGCTATTCAAGAACAGGGCAAGCCGCTTGCGGAAATCGGCGCGGCTTTCAACTTTCGCATCGCGCTCAGCGACCGTTTGCAGAATGTGCCGCAGGAAAAGAGCGGCGCGTTTCTCGCCATCCTCAAGGATGAAGCCGGGCGCAAGACGCTGTTTCCGGCAACGGATGCGATCATCCGGTCTGAAGCCATTGATGGCGTCAAACTGTTCTTCCATTCCGGCAATGCCGTCCATTATCGCGCTTCCGGCAATGCGCCGGAGCTGCGCTGTTATGTGGAAGCGGCCAATGAAAACCAGGCCATTGAACTTCTGGCCATGGGCCTCGATATCGCCCGCAACGCAACAAAGGATGCCTGAGCAATGAGCTTTATTCCTGTCATCATCAGCGGCGGTTCCGGTTCAAGGCTCTGGCCGCTTTCGCGCGATGCCCACCCGAAGCCCTTCATCGAACTGCCAGACGGCAGCACGTTGATCGGCAAGACCTATAACCGGGCGGCACGGCTTGAAGGCGTCGACCACATCCTGACCGTCACCAACCGCGATTTTCTGTTTCTGACGCTCGATGCCTATGCGGACGCCAAGGCGGCCAAGACTGACAATGCGTTTCTACTTGAGCCGCTGGGTCGCGATACCGCGCCTGCGGTAGCACTCGCAGCCATGCATGCCGCCGCAACCTACGGCCCGGACGCCACGCTTCTGGTGATGCCGGCCGACCACCTGATCGAAGACGAACCCGCCTTTGCGGAAGCGGTTCAAAAGGCGCGGCAGCTGGCTGAAGCCGGTCGCATCGTGACATTCGGCATTGTGCCCGATCACCCGGAAACGGGCTTCGGCTATATCGAGGCGGATGGCGTGGATGTTCTGCGCTTTGTCGAAAAGCCCGATGCGGAAACCGCGAAGGCCTATGTCGAGAGCGGACGCTATTTCTGGAATTCGGGTATGTTCTGCTTTACCGCGAGAACCATGCTGGAAGCGATGCGCGCCCACGCGCCGGAGATTTTCAACGGCGTGCAGGCGTCACTTGAAAATGCGCGACGCGGCGTCAATGGCGACACCAAGACCATTGAGATTCCAAAGGACGAGTTTGCCGCGACACCGGCCATTTCCATCGATTATGCCATCATGGAAAAGGCCGACAATATTGCCTGCATTCCGGTTTCCTGCGGCTGGTCGGATATCGGTTCCTGGGCTGCCATGGCCGACCTGATCAATCCCGATGCCGATGGCAACCGTCTGCGCGGGGAAACCGTTTTGGAAGACACGACCAACAGTTTTGTTCTGTCGGAAACCCGGCTGGTCAGCCTCGTCGGCGTGCACGACCTTCTGGTTGTCGATACGCCGGACGCGTTGCTCGTCGCCCATCGCGACAAGGCGCAGGATGTACGCAAGGTTTTCAACCGTCTGCGCGCTGACGGCCACGAAGCCGCGAAACTGCACCGCACCGCTCATCGTCCATGGGGCACCTATACCGTGCTGGAAGAAGGCGACGGCTTCAAGATCAAGCGCATTGAGGTCAAACCCGGACGCCGCCTGAGCCTTCAGGCGCATCATCACCGTTCTGAACACTGGATCGTCGTGTCCGGCACCGCCAAGGTGACCAATGGCGACCGGGAAATTCTGCTGACCAACAACCAGTCGACCTATATTCCCTGCGGCTTCAAGCACCGTCTGGAAAATCCGGGCATTTTGCCACTAGTTCTGATCGAGGTGCAGAGCGGCGAATATCTCGGCGAAGACGATATCGTGCGTTTCGACGATATTTACGGCCGGGTATAAAAGACCAGCGCCGACGAAGTTTCTCCGTCGGCGCTTATTTGAAGTAACTTAGTTGAAAGCGCCGCCGTCGCTTTTGCTTTCCGGTCGTTCCGCCGCGACTTTCTGGCGATAGCCGCTGGCGCGATAGGCGGCAATCGGCTCGATCGCCCCGCCGGTGCGGCGGCGGGCTTCGGCAAGTATCGGCTCGACATCGGTGCGATAAGCACGTTTCAGCGTGTCCGACGCCATCAGCGCATCGTTTTCCTGCTGATAGGTTTCCAGCGCCTCGCGGTCCACCAGCAGCGCCTGCGCATAAGCGCGGCGGATTTCATTTGCCGACGAAATGAGGCTCTCCAGCGGATCAGTTACATTATGCGACTGGTCGATCATATGCGCCGGATTAAATTCCTTCACGCCGCGATATTCGGCATCCACAAGCTCGTTGAACACCAGAAACAGTCGATAAGGATCGATGGAACCGGCGTCGAGATCGTCATCGCCATATTTGCTGTCGTTGAAATGGAAACCGCCGAGCTTGCCGAACTGCATCAGCCGCGCCACGATCATTTCGATATTGGTGTTGGGCGCATGGTGGCCGAGATCGACCAGACATTGTGCCTTGGGACCAAGCGTCGAGGCGATGAGATAATTTGTGCCCCAATCCTGAACCACCGTCGAATAGAAGGCCGGTTCATACATTTTGTGCTCGGAGAACAAGCGCCAGTCGTCGGGGAGCGCTTTATAGATTTCGCCCATTGAAGCGAGATAGCGCTCGAATGCACGCGTGAAATTCTGCTGGCCGGGGAAATTGGACCCGTCGCCGAGCCACACCGTCAGGGCCTTGGAGCCGATGGCATTGCCGATTTCGATACATTCGAGATTGTGCTCAACAGCCTGCGCCCGCACCGCCGCATCGACATGGGTGAGCGATCCGTATTTGTAGGACAGTTTCTGATCGGCAGCGTCCGAAAACGTGTTGGAATTCATGGCGTCGAAGCCGAGGCCCAGCGCTGCGGCATGGGCTTTCAGCTTTTTCGGGTCCGCCTTGTCCCACGGAATATGCAGTGAGACATTCGGCGTTGCGCGCGAAAGCTCGTTGATAACGGCGCAATCGTCCAGCTTGTCGAAAATGCCACGCGGCTCGCCGCCGCCCGGAAAGCGACCGAAACGGGTGCCGCCCGTGCCGGTGCCCCACGAAGGCACGGCGACGAAATAGCTTGCCACCTTGTCGGTAATGGTATCGATCTCGATGCCTCGACGCGCAAGCTGCGCGCCCAGCGCCTGATAATCGCTTTTCAGCGCATTTTCGAAACCGGAATTATGCTCGGCGATGAAATCGGCCGAAATACGTTGATCGGACATGGTTCCTCCCAGAACATTCCAGATTATAGGGTCAACGTGGGAAACTCTGCTGGTTCCCGGCATCGACATTGATGATGTTGCCGGTGGATTTTGCCGAAGCATCGCTGGCGAGGAAATAGATGGCCTCGGCGATATCTTCCGGCAAAACATTGAGCTTCAACAACGACCGCTTGCGATAATGCTCCTCCAGCTCCGAAACGTCGATCTTGGACGACGCCGCGCGCTGTTCGCGCCACTCGCCGTCCCAGATCTTGGAGCCCCGCAGAACCGCATCCGGGTTGACGACATTGACGCGGATGCCGGCATCAGCACCTTCCAGCGCCAGACAACGGGCCAGATGGATTTCAGCAGCCTTGGCCGTGCAATAGGCGGACGCATTGGGCGATGCGGCAAGACCGTTCTTGGAAGCGACGAACACCACATTGCCGCCGATCTTCTGGCGGCGGAACAGACGGAAGGCCTCCCGCGACACGAGGAAATAGCCGGTCGCCAGAATGTCGATATTGCGGTTCCACATCGACAGTTCGGTCGCTTCGACAGGAGCGGATGACGCAATACCCGCATTGGAAACCAGAATGTCGATGCCGCCCAGCTCGACACTGGCTTCGACAAAGGCGTTTGCGACGCCCTTTTCGTCGGTCACGTTCAACTCGACGCTGCGAACCTGATCGGCGCCATAACGCTTTGACAGATTGGCGTGAGCGGATTTGAGCGATTCTGCGTCAATATCCGCCAGAACCACGCAAGCGCCCTCACCCGCCAGCCGCTCGGCGGTGGCATAGCCGATGCCACCAGCGCCGCCAGTGATAAGGGCAATGCGCCCGGCAAGGCTTTTCGGCTTCGGCATGCGTTGCAGCTTGGCTTCCTCAAGCAGCCAATATTCAATATCGAAGGCTTCCTGTTCCGGCAGTCCCTGATATTCGGACACTGCCGACGCACCGCGCATGACATTGATCGCATTGACATAGAACTCGCCAGCAATACGCGCCGTCGCCTTGTCGCGGGCAAAGGACAGCATGCCGACGCCGGGGATCAGGAAAATTACCGGATTGGGATCGCGCATCTTCGGCGAATTGTCGTGCTTGCAGGCCTCATAATAGCGCTTGTAATCGGCGCGATAGGCTTCCAGCGCATCTTCAAGCCCAGCGACGATAGCATCGACATCCGGGCTGGCCGGATCAAAATTGACGACCAGCGGGCGAATTTTGGTGCGCAGGAAATGATCCGGGCAGGATGTGCCCAGAGCGGCCAGCGGGCGCAGTTCCTTTGCATTCACGAATTCCAGCACCGCATCCTGATCGTCGAAATGGCCGAGCTTGCGCTCTTCCTTGCCGATGAGCCCGCGAATTTCCGGCATCAGCCGCGCTGCGATAGCGCGACGCTTGGAAGCCGCGAGGCTTTGTGTGACAGCACCGCCGAAAGCGGCCTTGCCCGCCGTCTTCCGGTCCAGCCATTCAATGGCCTTGTTGATGATAGCGAGCGTGGTTTCGTAGCAGGTCTTCGCATCATTCGCCCAGGTGAAAAGCCCATGACTTTCAAGGACAACGCCCTTGGCCTGTGGATGCGCCTTGACGAAAGCTTCGAGATCGAGACCGAGCTGGAAACCCGGGCGACGCCATGGCAGCCAGCCAATATCGTCACCGAAAATTTCAGCCGTCAGCTCGCGGGAATTCCTGGAGGCCGCAATCGCAATGATCGCATCGGGATGCATGTGATCGACATGGCTGAAAGCGACGAAACCATGCAGCGGCGTATCGATGGATGCGGCACGCGGATTGAGGTTGAAGGTGCAGTGCGGCAGGAAGCCGACCATGCGGTCTTCATCCTCAACGCCCTTATAGATGCCCTTCAGCGCATCGAGCTTGTCCTGATAAAGCGTGGCAAAACCGTCGAGCTTGATGGTGCCGACATCGCCGCCCGAACCCTTGACCCAGAGAACCTGAACCTTTTCGCCAGTCAGCGGATCGATTTCCTCGACCTTGGCAGAGGTGTTGCCGCCGCCGTAATTGGTGATGCGCTTGTCTGACCCGAGCAGATTGGAGCGGTAAAGCAGCTTTCCCGGCTCATCCAGCGTTGCCGCCTTGGCGTCGTCCCAGCGATTATCGAGCAGCCGATTGCTGACCACCATATCATCCTCCCAAGTCAGTTATGCCAGGTTATGGCCAATCGCAGCGCGCATATCCTTCCCATGCGCGAGCGATCATGTTGGCGGCAGATATGACGCATGAAACGAAATACTGTCAATCATAAACAATCATAACCGATCAAATATTTCACACATATGCGAATTATTGATTGTTTGTGATTGACATGCGCCAGCAATATGAGAATAGATGGACGCAGGAGGAGTCATGCACGAAAGAGAGCGCCACCGCATCATCCTGAGCGCTGTTCAGGAGAAACCGGTGATCACCATTCAGGATCTGGTGGAACTGACGGAGGCGTCGGAAGCGACCCTTCGGCGCGATATCGCATCGTTGCATATGCAGGGCCGCATAAAGCGCGTGCGCGGCGGTGCTGAAGCCATCCACCCGCCACAGTTTGGCAGTCTGGCGGGGCGTCCGTTCAAGGTTTCCGAATCCGAAAATGGTGATCGCAAGCGCGCCATCGCCCGCGAAGCCGTGGCGCTCTGCGATGAAGGCGACAGCATCATCATCAATGGCGGCTCCACGACATTCCAGATGGTACACTATCTGACGGCGCGCCGCCTTCAGGTTCTGACCAACTCCTTCGCCATTGCCGAACATCTGTTGCGGCAGTCGAAAAGCACGGTGATCGTGCCCGGCGGCGCGATCTATCGCGACCAGAGCCTGATCCTTTCGCCTTTCGACAATGACGTCATCCGTAATTTTTACGGTCGGCGGATGTTCATGGGCTGTCAGGGTGTCAGCCCGCTCGGCGTGATGGAATCCGACGCGCTGATCATCCAGAGCGAACAGAAACTGATGGGCCAGGCGGACGAACTTGTCCTGATGGTCGATTCATCGAAATTCACCCGCCGTTCCAGCCTCATCCTTTGCCCGCTCGACCGTGTCAGCACGCTGATCACCGATGACGGCATTTCCGATGAGGCGCGGCGGATGGTCGAAAATGCGGGTATCCGGCTGATTGTAGCGCAGGTTTCCGCAAATGCCGGCAAGGGCGGCGAACAGGGGGATTCCGCCGAAGTTGCCTGAGCCAACTCTATTATCATCCCGGCCAATGCCGGGATCATCGTGAAACATATGTCTTTATACTGGGAGGAATGAGACATGAAGCTTTTCAAGAAACTCGCACTCGGCACTGCACTGGCTGTCGCCTTCATGGCAAGTCAGGCACAGGCTGCCGACATGAAGATCGCGCTCGTCGCGAAGTCGCTCGGCAATGGCTTCTTTGAAGCCGCCAACAAGGGTGCGCAGGAAGCTGCCAAGGAACTTGGCGGCGTCGAGGTCATCTATACCGGCCCGACCACCACGACTGCCGAAGGCCAGATTGAAGTCATCAATTCGCTGATTGCGCAGGGCGTCAACGCCATCGCCATTTCCGCCAACGATCCGGATGCGGTCGTACCAGCGCTGAAAAAGGCTGCCCAGCGCGGCATCAAGGTGATCTCGTGGGATTCGGGCGTGGCTCCGGCTGGCCGTATCGTGCACCTCAACCCATCGTCCAACGAGCTGATCGGCAAGATGTGCCTGAAGCTTGCAGCCGACCACCTGCCGGACGGTAAGGGCGATTTCGCGATCCTGTCCGCCACCACGACCTCGACCAACCAGAATATCTGGATTGCCGAGATGAAGAAGCAGCTTAAGGACTTCCCGGGCCTCAATCTGGTTACGACTGTCTATGGCGACGACCTTGCCGACAAGAGCTATCGTGAAGCACAGGGCCTCCTGAAGTCGAACCCGAACGTCAAGGTCATCGTGGCGCCGACCACCGTGGGCGTTCTGGCCGCTTCGCAGGCGGTGAAGGATGCCGGCAAGATCGGCGATGTCTATGTGACGGGCCTCGGCCTGCCGTCTGAAATGGCTGGCGCAATCAAGTCGGGCGCGACCAAGGAATTCGCCATCTGGAACCCGATCGATCTCGGCTATTCCGCAACCCAGATCGCCTATCACCTCGTGAAGGGTGATACCGATGGCAAGCCGGGTTCCGAAATCGATGCCGGACGCATGGGCAAGATCAAGATCGGCGAAAACGGCGAAGCCGCGATGAGCGATCCTTTCGTCTATGACGAGAAGAACATCGACCAGTTTTCCAAGGTCTTCTGATCGGAAAGCGCATCCCGAAAAGTGTGAAACGGTTTTCGGACACGATGCGCATTTTAAAAAGAGGCGGCATTCGCTGAACGGGTGCCGCCTCCCGTTCCCCAGAATCGATTTCAGGTGTCTGCAATGAATGCAGCTTTTCTCTCAAGCGGCGATTCCAGCGGTGAGCAGACGGTGCTTGCCATGACGGACCAGCCCATTCTGGAAATGCGCGGCATTGCCAAGACATTTCCCGGTGTGCGTGCGCTCGATGACGTCAATATCGCGCTCTATCCCGGCAAAGTGACAGCGCTGATCGGCGAGAACGGCGCGGGCAAGTCCACGCTCGTGAAAATCCTCACCGGCATCTATCAGCCCGATGAAGGTGAAATCCTCATCGACGGCAAGCCGGTGCATCTGGCGACCGCACAGGATGCGACCGATCACGGCGTAACGGCCATTCATCAGGAAACCGTGCTCTTTGACGAATTGTCGGTGGGCGAAAACATCTATCTCGGCCATGCGCCGCGCACGAAATTCGGCTTCGTCAACTGGAAGGCTGTATATGCCCGTTCGCAGGCCTTGCTGTCCTCGCTGGAAACGACGGTCGACGCGCGCATCAAGCTGAAGGAACTGTCCATCGCCCAGCGGCATCTGGTCGCCATCGCCCGCGCGCTGTCGGTGGATTCGCGCATCGTCATCATGGACGAGCCGACCGCAGCCCTGTCGCGCAAGGAAGTGGACGACCTGTTTCGCATCGTGGCGCGGCTGAAAGCGCAGGGTAAAGCCATCCTCTTCATCAGCCACAAATTCGATGAAGTCTATGAAATCGCCGATAATTATGCAGTTTTCCGCGACGGGCACGCCGTTGGGCACGGCACACTTGCCGATACGCGGCAGAACGATATCGTGCGGATGATGGTCGGACGGTCTGTCGATCAGGCCTTTCCCAAGCAGGATGTCGCCATCGGCAAGCCGGTGCTGAAGGTTGAAAACTATTCGCACCCGACCGAGTTTCGCGACATTTCCTTTGAACTGCGCAAGGGTGAAATCCTCGGCGTTTACGGCCTTGTCGGCGCCGGGCGCTCGGAATTCGCACAATCGCTGTTCGGCATCACCAAGCCATCCCGTGGCCGTGTGACGCTTGAAGATCGCGAGATCAGCATTCGCCGCCCCGGCGACGCGGTGGCCCATGGCATCGTCTATGTGCCGGAAGAGCGTGGACGTCACGGCGCGGTGCTGCAACTGCCGATCTTTCAGAATGTTTCGCTGCCATCGCTTGCCCGCACCTCGCGCAATGGCTTTCTGCGCATGGCGGAAGAACTCGCGTTGGCGCGCAAATATGCCGAGCGCTTCGATCTGCGCGCTGCCGCCCTTTCCGTACCGGTCGGAACGCTATCGGGCGGCAATCAGCAGAAGGTCGT
Source organism: Ochrobactrum sp. RH2CCR150 (assembly GCA_014138095.1). Lineage (GTDB taxonomy): Bacteria > Pseudomonadota > Alphaproteobacteria > Rhizobiales > Rhizobiaceae > Brucella > Brucella gambitense. The sequence goes on along the minus strand of JACGXE010000006.1, from coordinate 212,866 downwards.
CATCGGCAAGTGGCTCGCCACCAATCCGAAGGTCATCATTCTCGACGAGCCGACCAAGGGCATCGATATCGGCTCCAAGGCTGCGGTTCACGCCTTTATCAGCGAACTCGCCGCCGAGGGCCTCAGCATCATCATGATCTCGTCGGAACTGCCGGAAATCATCGGCATGTCGGACCGCGTGATGGTCATGCGCGAAGGCCTTATGGAAGGCGTCTTCGAACGCGCAAGCCTCGACGCGGAAGTGCTGGTGCGCGCCGCCACAGGCAATGCCGAGCAGGCTGCGGAGTAAATCATGAAACAATTGCTGAAACAGCGGGAACTCCTGCTCCTCGTCATCATCGCGCTTCTGGTGGGCCTGTTTGCAAGCCGCGCGCCGGGCTTTGCCAGCATTGGCAATCTGGCGGGTATCTTCAACGACACATCGATCCTGATCATCATCGCGCTTGGACAGATGGCGGTGATCCTGACTAAGTCGATCGATCTGTCGGTTGCTGCCAATCTCGCCTTTACCGGCATGGCCGTGGCAATGCTCAACGCCACCTATCCGGGCCTGCCGCTGGTGCTGCTGATCGTGCTTGCCGTTGGCATCGGTGCAGTTTTGGGCGCGATCAACGGCATTCTTGTCTGGAAGCTCAACATTCCGGCCATTGTCGTCACGCTTGGCACGCTCACCATCTATCGCGGCATGGCCTTTGTGCTGTCCGGCGGCGCATGGGTGAATGCGCACCAGATGACAGCGCCCTTTCTCAACACGCCACGCACGCCTTTCCTCGGCCTGCCGCTCCTGGGCTGGACGGCGATTTTAATCGTGGCGCTCGTTTATGTGCTGCTGACGCGGACATTCTTTGGCCGCGCCCTTTATGCTTCCGGCGGCAATCCGACCGCCGCCGTCTATACCGGCATCGAAGTCGGTCGCACACGCTTTTTCGCCTTTGTGCTTTCGGGCGCGCTCGCCGGGCTGTGCGGTTATCTTTGGGTGTCGCGCTATGCCGTCGCCTATGTGGATGTGGCCGCCGGTTTCGAACTCGACAGTGTTGCGGCCTGCGTCATCGGCGGCATCTCGACGCTCGGTGGCATCGGCACAGTTGCCGGTGCGGTTTTGGGCGCGCTGTTTCTCGGCGTCATCAAGAACGCTTTGCCGGTCATCGACATATCGCCCTTCTGGCAAATGGCGATCTCCGGTTCCGTGATCATTCTGGCGGTGATTTTCAATGCGCGGCAGGAAAAGCGGCGTGGACGCATCATCCTGCGCGACAAGGCCGCGAAGACTTATGAGGAGGTTGCTGCATGAGCCAGACGGACATGAACGACCAGCGCCGTCATATTCCCGACCGCCTCGGAACGCCCTTCTCGCGCATCTTTGCAAGCTGGGAAATGCTGCTGCTTGGCGTGGCGATTGCGATCTTCATCGCGAATTCCTTCGCCTCGCCCTATTTCCTCGATGCGTGGAACCTCTCAGACGCCACATTCAACTTCACCGAAAAGGCGCTGATCGCCTTTGCGATGACGCTTCTGATCATTTCCGGTGAAATCGACCTCTCGGTCGCCGCCATCATTGCGCTTTCCTCGACTGCGATGGGCGCAGCTGCGCAGGCTGGCGTCGGCACGCCGGGTCTGGTCTGCATCGGCATTGGCACTGGCCTTGTCTGCGGCGCAATCAATGGCGGGCTGGTGGCCGGGTTGAAACTGCCATCCATCGTCGTGACCATCGGCACGATGAGCCTTTTCCGCGGCATTTCCTATATCGTGCTCGGCGATCAGGCCTTTGGCGGCTATCCGGAAAGCTTTGCCTATTTCGGACAGGGCTATGTGTTCTGGGTCTTCTCGTTCGAATTCGTGCTGTTCATTCTGTTTGCCGTGCTGTTTGGCGTGCTCTTGCATGCCACCAGCTTTGGACGCCGCATCTATGCCATCGGCAATAATGAGTTCGCGGCGCGCTTTTCCGGCATTCCGGTCGAGAAAACCAAATTCGTGCTTTTCCTGATGACCGGCGTGATGAGCGGCATCGCTGCCGTCTGCCTGACGTCACGCCTCGGCTCCACGCGCCCGTCTATCGCGCAAGGCTGGGAACTGGAAATCGTCACCATGGTCGTGCTGGGCGGCGTATCGATCCTCGGCGGATCGGGCACCATTGTCGGCGTCGTGATTGCGGCTTTCGTGATGGGCCTTGTGACCTTCGGGCTTGGCCTTCTCAATGTGCCGGGCATCGTCATGTCGATCTTTATCGGCCTCCTGCTCATCGTCACCATTTCGCTGCCGATCCTCATCCGGCAGTTCAAAGGGAGGCGCGCGACATGATCACCGAACGCTATGCATTTCGCATGAAGCTCAATCCGGGCATGGAAGCGGAATATCGCCGCCGCCATGACGAAATCTGGCCCGAACTGGTCAAACTTCTGCACGCGGCTGGCGTGTCGGACTATGCCATCTATCTCGATGAAGAAACCAATAGCCTGTTTGGCGTGCTGACGCGCAGCGCCAGCCACGGTATGGCGGCCCTGCCCGACCATCCCGTCATGAAGAAATGGTGGGCGCATATGGCCGACATCATGGCGACGAACCCCGACAATTCGCCGGTTTCTGTCGATCTCAAGCCAGTGTTTCACATGTCATGAAGCGCATCGCCATTCTCGATATCGGCAAGACCAATGCCAAAGTCGTCGTGATCGATGCGGCAGGCGGCGAGGAAATTGCTGCACGCCGCATGCCGAACACCGTTCTGCGCGACGGCCCCTACCCGCATTATGATATCGAGGCGCTTTGGCGCTTCTTTCTGGCAAGCCTGGCGGAATTTGCGCAAGAGCCGGGCTTCGATGCCATTTCCATCACCACGCATGGCGCGTCGGCGGCTCTCGTTGCTGAAGACGGCACGCTGGCAATGCCGGTTCTCGACTATGAACTCGAATATCCAGCCGAAATCCGCGCCGCCTATGCGGCCATAAAGCCGGATTTTCGCGATACGTTTTCGCCGACCCTGTCGCTCGGCCTCAATCTCGGTGCGCAGCTTCACTATCTGAAAACGGTCTTTCCTGCCGATTTCGCGCACACCCATTTCATATTCACCTATCCGCAATATTGGGCCTGGCGTCTGACCGGCATTGCTGCATCGGAAGTGACCTCGCTTGGCTGCCACACCGATTTGTGGCTGCCGAAACAATCCGCCTTTTCTGCTCTTGTCGACCGACTGGACATTCGCGAGAAATTCCCGCCGCTGCGCTCCGCCTTCGATGCGCTTGGGCCGCTACTGCCGGAGATCGCGACCGATATCGGACTGCCCTCGTCTGTTCCGGTGCATTGCGGCATTCACGATTCCAACGCATCGCTGCTTGCACATCTGATGAATCGCAAAGGCCCATTTTCGGTGGTTTCGACCGGCACATGGGTGGTAAGCTTCGCCGTTGGCGGCAATCTCGACCAGCTGGACCCGAAACGCGATACGCTCGCCAATGTCGATGCCTATGGGCGGGCCGTGCCTTCGGCGCGCTATATGGGCGGGCGAGAATTCGACCTGATGACGGAGGGTCTGCAAAAGCCCTCGCCCGCCGAGTACGGTGCCCTTGCCGCGCAGGTTCTACATCGCAGGATCATGGCTTTGCCTTCCGCCGTTCCGGGCTGCGGCCCTTTCCCCGACACACACCTGCGTTGGCGCAACGCGGATCAGGCAAGCGATGCCGAACGCTATGCAGCCGCTTGTATTTATGCTGCGCTGATGACGGAGAGCTGCCTTGGCCTGCTGGGTGCCAAAGGACCGATTGTCGTCGAAGGTCCATTTTCCGATAATGCTATTTATCTGAAAGCATTGGCGAATTTTTCCGGACGCGCGGTCGAGGCAATTGCCGGATCAACCGGGACGGCCACCGGCGCAGGCTTGCTGGCAGGCGCTGCGCCCCAGGAAAAGCACGGCAGAACCTATCATCCCGACGATGGTGCATCCGGCGACGCTTATGCCGCCTATCGCGCACAATGGCTGGAAGCCGTCACGCCGCAACCAGCGCACTGACCGGCAACCTCTCTATCCCAACAAGTTGTCACGTGATTGTGACATCGCAGGCTTCCACCTGCGATCCAATTCACTTGCCATATTCAAGGCACTTGTCATAAGCTACAAATAATAAGGTAGCTTATAAATAAGTGAGCATACAAGTGGCGGACACCCGCGTTCTCGGTTTTCTGTTGCATGATGTTGCCCGCCTTCTTCGCAAACGTTTTGAGCAGCGCGCACGCGGAACTGGCCTGACACGGGCCCAGTGGCAAACGCTGGCATTCCTCTCGAAGAATGACGGGATCATGCAACGCAGTCTGGCTGATCTGCTGGACGTGGAGGCTATAACCCTTACGCGCATTCTCGACCGGCTCGTCGAACAGGGATTTGTCGAAAGACGGCCCCATCCGACCGATCGGCGTGCGCATCTGATTTACATATGCGAGGCGGCGATGCCGCTTCTGGAAGATATGCGCGTGCTCGGCGGCCAGACGCGGGCCGAAGCGCTTGAAGGTGTTTCGCAGGCGGAACAGGAACAGCTGATCCAGACCCTCCTGTCGATGAAAGACAATCTCTCCCGGGCTTGCCGGTCTCCCGCAAGTCCCGAAATCGTCAACGAAGATACAGATCATGACTGACACGTCCAATATCGTAAAGCATCCCGCCGCTATCGAACGGGATGAACCTGAAGCACGTCAGGAAACCCACGCCGAAAGCACTGGTCCGGCCGCGCAGCCGCAAAGCGCCATCGACGCGACCCTGAAACCGAGCGCAAGCGAGATTGCTGCACGCCGCCGGTTGAAGCGCCGCCGCATGATGTTTTCGCTTCTGCCTCTGGCGCTTGTGGTCGGCGGCTATTTCTACGTCACCGGCGGACGCTATGTTTCAACCGACAACGCCTATGTGCAGGCCGATATGGTGGGCATCTCGACCGATGTTTCGGGGCTTGTCGCGGGCATTGATGTGCATGAAAACGAGCTGGTCAAAGCCGGTCAGGTGCTGTTCCGTCTGAAGCCGGATTCCTTTGCCATTGCGCTTGAAGGTGCTCAGGCTGAACTCGGTCAGGTGCGTAACCAGATATTGGGCCTTCAGGCCAGCTATCAGCAATCGCTTGCCGAAATCACGCAGGCCGAAGCCGATCTGCCTTTCTATCAGGCCACATTCAAGCGGCAACAGGATCTCGTGGCGACCAGCGCGTCATCGCGCGCGACATTCGATCAGGCAAAGCACGATCTCGATGCCGCCCAGCAGAAGGTTGCCGTGGCCAAGGCGCAGGCCCAGTCGGCGCTGGCCCAGCTCGGCGGCAATGCTGACCAGCCTGTGGAACAGAACCCGCTTTATCTGCAAGCCAAGGCCAAGGTGGATGAGGCCCAGCGTCAGCTTGATGACGCCACCATTCGCGCGCCGTTTGACGGCATCGTCACCAATGTGAACAGCCTGCAGGTCGGCTCCTATCTGCAAGCCGCACAACAGGCATTCTCGCTGGTTTCATCCGATCATCTCTGGATCACCGCCAATCCGAAGGAAACCGAATTGACCGGGATTGAACCCGGCCAACCGGTGACGATTTCGGTCGATACTTATCCCGATGCGCGCTGGGAAGGCAAAGTCGCCAGCATCAGCCCGGCTTCAGGTTCCAGCTTCTCGCTGCTGCCAGCCCAGAATACGTCTGGCAACTGGGTCAAGGTCGTGCAGCGCATCCCCATGCGCGTCAGCATCGACAACAAGAGTGGCCAGCCGCCGCTGCGTGTCGGCATGAGCGTCAATGTTGAAGTCGATACAGGCCACCCGCGCGGCCTGCCGAGCTTCATTACCAATCTTTTCGGTGGTGGAAACCATGTCTAACGTCGCCATTTCCGGCGCGTCTATCGTCGCACATCGCGGCGCGATCACCGCTTGCGTCATTCTCGCGGTCATCATGCAGGCGCTGGATACGACGATTGCCAATGTCGCCCTGCCCTATATTCAGGGCAGCGTTTCGGCAAGCGCCGACCAGATCAACTGGGTGCTGACCTCCTATATCGTGGCGGCTGCGATCATGACGCCGCCGTCAGGCTTTCTTGCCGCCAAATTCGGCCGCAAGCGTGTTCTGCTGGCGGCCATTGCGGGCTTCGTTGTGGCCTCCGTCCTTTGTGGTCTTGCGCAATCCCTGCCGCAGATTGTCGGTTTCCGTCTTTTGCAGGGCCTGTTCGGCGCTTCGCTGGTGCCGCTGTCGCAAGGTATTCTGCTCGATATCTACACGCTGGAAGAACGTGGCTCCGCCATGGCACTTTTCGGCGTTTCGGTGATGGTTGGGCCAGTTCTCGGACCCGTCATCGGCGGCTGGCTCACCGACAATATGAGCTGGCGCTGGGTTTTCTATATCAATGTGCCGATTGGTGCGCTGGCTTTTGCCGGAATCATGATCTTCGTGTCCGAAACCAAGATCGATCGAACGGCGCGTCTCGACTGGACGGGGTTCGGTTTGCTCAGTCTTGCGATTGCCTCGCTGCAATTGTTTCTCGATCGCGGCGAGCAGATGGACTGGTTTTCTTCGAGCGAAATCGTCATCGAGTCGCTGGTTTGCGCGGCAGCAGTTTATCTTCTTGTGGTGCACACATTCACGGCAGAGAATTCTTTCGTCAAACCGCAGCTGTTTCTCGACCGCAATTTTGCGGTGAGTATGCTCTTCATCTTCATTATCGGCGTGACCTATCTGGCGTCGCTGGCGCTGATGACGCCTTATCTCCAGACCCTGATGGGTTATCCGGTGACCACAGCCGGTATCGTGATGGGGCCGCGTGGCATGGGAACCATGGCCTGCATGTTTCTGGTCGGCAAGCTGATTGGGCGTGTCGATTCACGCTATCTGCTTTTGACCGGTCTCGGACTGACGGCCTGGGCCATGTATGAGATGACCGGCTGGACGCCCGATGTTTCGCAATGGACCATTGTGCGGGTTGGCTTCATTCAGGGTGCAGGCTTGGGTTTCCTATTCGTGCCCTTGACCACGATTGCCTTTTCCACCCTCCCCGCCCATCTGCGCGGCGACGGTACGGGTCTGTACAATCTCTCGCGCAATATCGGGTCGAGCGTCGGTATTTCGGTGGTTTCAGCGCTTCTGACAGAGAATGTTCAGGCCAATCACGCGGATATCAGCGCCTATGTCACGCCGTTCAATCATAATTTCGATAGCGCGATTGTTTCGCAATATCTCAACCCGACCACGGCTGCCGGACGCGCGCTTCTCGATAACATCATCACGCAACAGGCGACCGTCATATCCTATATCGATGATTTCAAGCTGTTGATGCTGATGTCGCTTATGGCGATGCCGCTTGTTCTCTTGCTCCGCAAGCCAAAGGTTGCGCAGGAAGTCGATCACACCATCGCCATGGAATAGAGCATTTCCAGCAAAAGTGTGAAGCGGTTTTGCGTTGGATAATGCGTAAAGAAAAGCAAAGCTTACAGCTTGGCGAACTCAATATAGAAATCGTGAACGCCGGAGGCCAGAAACTGCACGGCAATGCAGGTCAGGAGAAAGCCCATGATCTTGGTAATCGCCTGCATGCCGTGTTCGCCAAGCATCTTCTCTATGAAAGTCGCCGACGATAGCGCCGCATAAGCAATGCTGACCGTCAACAGAATGGCTACGATCACGATGATGTGGCCGATGATCGTGTGTTCGGCAGGGATTTGCGAACCAAAACTCATCACCACGGCGATCGATCCCGGGCCTGCAAGGCTGGGCATGGCGAGCGGCGAGAAGGAATAATCAATCTCGGCCTTCTTGATCTCGGAAGGCTCGACATTGACCTCCGAAGACGTGTCCTCGCCGGAAAAGATCATTCGCAGCGCCAGGATCATGATGATGATACCGCCGGCCACCCGGATGCCGGGAAGCGAGATATTAAACAGCGCGATGATCCCCTGTCCCAGCAGCAGAAAAGCGGTCAGAATGGAGAATGCGTAGATACAGGCCTTTATGGCTTGCTTTTGCTTGTTCTCCTTGCTCATCCGCTTGGTCAAAGCCATGTAGAGCGGAATGGTGGTGAGCGGGTTCATGATCGGCAGCAGGCCGATGAAGACGATAGAAACATACTTGATGAAATCGATAACCAGACTCACAGCCTTGGTGCTCCAGCCTTAAGATTGAAGTGAACTTATTCCTCTCAACGGGCTGGCTGCATATATACAACACGCTTCGCTGTAAATACACGGCCAGATATCTTTCTTTGGTTTCGCCAGCAATCAATTAGCGTTCATTGATTTACTGATCCTTACATTTCATTAACCATGAATTTCACCAGAACCGATTTATTGTATGCTCGAAAGTCAGTTCAAACATCTGATTTAGTTGGCGCGGCGCTGGGCATTCAGCGCGGCCATCATCATTGGTTTGATCGAGAAACCACTTTCTGCAGCCTTCTCCGTCAATATGCGCAGATAACCGCCTGCGGATCGAATGTGATCGTAACGCTGGAGAATATAGGCAATTGCGATAGCCGTATTATAATTTCCTAGCGTCTTTTTGGCCAAATCATAGAGCTTGGCATCAATCCCGACGAAACTGCGAACGGTCTCGGCTGCATCTACCAATCCATGCCATTGCCGAATAGGGCTCGGCGAATAGGCTTCAATCTCAGGGCAAGCTCGTAGAACCATATCGAGCGATACAGTCGGTTCTGCCTGTGTCTTGTCGATAATCATCTGGCACTGGTCGATTTGCGAAACGCTGTCCTTTTCAAAATAGGAATCTGGATTCGATTCAATTTGCTGCCGCTCATTTTGAGACTCATTGCCGCTCAAAATTTCTGTATTCTGATTTATATTCAACAGCTTATCGATTTCCGCCGAAAGCTCTTCCATTGCGGTAACCAACAGAGCGAGTTCATCGCGTTCCGCACGGCGTGGAATCGTATCGACAATGGCCCGAAAGCGCTGGTTGATTGCTGACCAATCACCGGACAGTTTCTCGACCGTGGCAAATTCAATCAGCTTGGCGATATCACGACGCAGCAAGGTCAAGCGTTCACGTTGCTCGCGCAATGCAGTCTTTTCCGCCCTCACCTGTTCGGCAGATGCTTCAAGTTCATCTGCGCGCAACAGCAAGGGAGCAAGCGAAAAGCCAAATGCGATCTGCAACTCGCCGCCTTTGGCCCGACGGGCATAACGCTTGCCGTTTGGACTGTCCTGACGGGTGATGAAACCGGCATCGACCAGCGTGCCAAGATGACGACGCAAGGTCGCGTCCGCCATGCCGTGGGCACGCAGCGCCAACTGCTTATTGGACGGGAAGACGATCAGGCCTTCATTGGCCTTGAGCTGATTGTCCGGATGAAAGGACAGCAATGCTGACAGGACTGCCAGCGAGCGATCATTCAGACCATAGATTGTCTTTGCTTCACACAGCCAGCGGTGCAGCTGCCACTTATCGACCGTCAGGTCTTGTGGCATTTGCCGGGCATTGCGTTGCGCCGCCAACAAGGCAGCCGTCATCGGTCGACTGCCAAACGGCGTCGAAGCCAAATGCATCTCCATTTTCTTTCACCTTCCACAAGGCAAAAGAAATCCACCCGCCGAAATGACGCTAATTACACTTGACAGTGATTCGTGGATTTGCGATTCTCTAGCTGCTAAACCAATGAGAAGGGCTTCCACGCGGCGACGTTTGGGGGCCTTTTTCTTTTGCTATCTCGTTCCTTTTCCCTAGAGCGAACCACGATCAACGGGATCGTTAAAACTGGTCATCTCTTTGTGTCACATATTTTCCAACGCCAAGCCGTTTCAGACTTCTGCTGAAATAGCTTTTAATCACGCGATACAGATACGCAGATAATCGTACTCAGATACTGGACCAGGCCGCGGAAACCGCTTTCCAATCCGAATGCTTGTTACTTCTCGTCGCTCTGGAATGACGCATAAAGCGTATCCAGATTGCGAGAGAGCCATTCGGCAAAACGAGGCCCATTGGCTGCACCGAGAGCCAGCGTTGCCGATTTGCCGTTCTGCTTGATCGTGGCACTGACGGACTTGTCCGAAGCTGTCCAGGTCGAACCCGGGCGAAGAGCCGCCTTGGTGACAGACTTCTTCTGACGAGCGCCTTTCAGATAACCATAAAGCTGTTCAAAGCGCTCAGCCGACGCAGCTGCATTGAACGCGTCTGTCGCCATCAGTTCTTCCGCAGCGTCTTGCTTGCCCGGAATCTCGATAAGCTTGCGCAATTCAAGCCAGCGATCACGTCCGATTCCCTTGGCTGGACCGATGGCCAGAAGAATGGTTTCCGGTATAGCCTTGGGAATGGTCAGCATCTTCGACAGGGTCTGATAATCGATGGTCAGAGCCGCCTGAATGGCTTCACGCTCGAAACCAAGCGCTTCCAGACGTGCTGCGAACAGAACGCGCTCAATGAAGCTGAGATTGGCGCGCGCAGAGTTTTCCTGACCCTGGCTCAGAATATGCTCAAGGTCGGCAAGCGGCTTGATAACGGCTTTGACCTTGTGCCCCAGTTCACGGGCAACGCGTGCGCGCCGATGGCCAAAGACGATCATATAGCGACCGCTGGTCTCAGGATGCGGACGCACGAGGATAGGGCTGTCCTGCCCGCGATCACGGATCGCTTCGAGAAGCTCCTGATATTCCAGGTCGTCGGCTTCCGGCAGACGGTCGGCCACGAAAGACGCATCGAGACTGTTTGGATCAAGCTCAACGACAGTTTCGCCATCCAGCCTTTGCGAAGCCTGCTTGGCGAGTTCGTCAATCGAAGCGGAAAGCGACTTGGCAGCGCCGAACCGGCGCGACGTGGCATCGACCGGCTGGGAAGGCTGTTCCGCCGCCGATTCGTTCCGCATCACGCTGTCAAAAATGTTCTTCCGTGCCATTCTCTATTCCTTAAACCGGTCATAGACCTGATTTTATTGCGTATTTACCGCTTTAGACGGCGGTCTAACGTCCCCATGCTTCGTGGATAAGGCCGCGTATCTCTGAATTGACCGCTTCCATGGCTTCCATCGCGCGATCATAGGTGCCGCGATTCATGGATGAACGTTCGACTTCATAAAGTGTTTGTTTGGTCAGACCAGCATCCGAAATGGCGGTCGATTTCAGCATCTGATGCTTGAGCATATGCGACGCCAGCATGCTCTGCATGAAGCCTACCATCTGTGCCTGTGGCACGTCGGTCGGCTCATAACGGGTAATCAGATAGCGGAACCAGTCGAGCTGTACCGCGCCGCCAGCCTGACGAACGGTTTTCAGAATGTCGCCCAGCATCAGTAGAAACTGCGACATCGACATGAGATCGAGCATCTGAGGATGCACAGTGATCAGCACGGACGTGGCTGCGGACAGCGCCGTCAGCGTCAGATAGCCAAGCTGGGGAGGGCAGTCGATGACGACGACATCGTAGGAATCATCAACGTCGGCCAGGACCGACGCGATGCGATTCCAGAACATCTTGCCCTCGCCGCCATTCTGCATGGCCAAAGGCGTATCGTATTCGTACTCCTGAAGCTCCAGCATGGCCGGAATAATGTCGAGGCCGGGGAAGTTTGTCCGGCGAATGACGTCGCGGATGGGCTTCTTTTCGGAATCGTAACGAATAGCTTCGTAGAGCGATGGAAATTCATCCAGCTCAGGCTGAATACCATGCAGAGCAGACAAGGAAGCCTGCGGATCAAGGTCGATGGCAAGCACGCGATGACCGGTCAAGGCGAGATGCTGCGCAAGATGCGCGGCTGTCGTGGTCTTGCCCGAGCCGCCCTTGAAATTCACAACGCCGATAACCTGAAGCTTTTCATGGACACGGCGATGCGGAACATAGCGCTTCACTTCGGCACGGCCGTTCTGGTCGAGCCACAAACGCAGTTCATGCAGCTGGTCCACGCTATAAGCGCGGCGTCCACCTGTCAGAATGGTCGGCTCGACGCCTTTGCCTTCGAGATGTAGCTTCTTCAGATTGCTGGGGGAGACGCCAAGGAAATATGCAGCTTCAGCCATGGAAAACTGGCGCAGATTTTTCCGCGCATCCGGAGGGAAGTTTTCATGGCGCAGCAGATTGAGCTTGCGAGAGATTTCTCTCCCTTGCGTCAATATCATGTCGTCAAACGACAAGCCTGCTGTTGAATTTGCGATATTCATTGACTTGGGATCCCTAGTGACGGCATCGGAACTAATACCGCCTAAATACCGTCATTATGTCCGATTCTTCTTGTATCGCAAGTGCTGCCCGGATTAACAAAGGGTTAGCAGGCAATTAAAAATTACAAAGAATTTTATCTTTCCGAATCGAATTCTTTTATCGAATTGTTTTTAAAAGCTTTTATCGAAATTAGACCGCAGTCTACCATCGCATGCGGCATGCTGACGACTGCAGGTGGAGTCATTTATTGTCATCGTCCACGCTTTTAGTCGATGGATGGGCCGCCCGAATCGTCCATCATGCTTCTGATTACCGGGTTGAACGAAAGATGCCTATTCAAGCCGATGAAGCTTCCGGTGTTGGTTGTGGCGCGGATGATAACGGCTTGACCGGGTCGTGCTGATGTCAGGCGGTCAGGTGCAGTGCACTGGTGCAGACGTGAATTGACCAGCGTCAACCAGGCGGTGTTCCCCAGGGCTAATTGCTTCGTATAGAGGGAGCTGGATCTATGTCGGAAAACCTGCTCAACTCTTGCTGAGCACGATCTGGTCCTTAGATTGGGTTCGTGTAGGGATTGGCAAGGAACGATGTTTTTTGTGCTTTTATGGGTCGATGCTGTAGATTTTTTAACTTCTTCACGTTACCATCCAATCTATCGTTACAGAGATTCCTTTTTAGAGCTTTGGCCTCGTCTCAACGGTAAAATCTTCTCTAAAATGTTCGTTTTCGACCAGTCGCGCTAGGGAAACCTAACGTCGACTTAGCTTTCGTTTGCGCGAAAATACCGTTTGATCTCATGATGTTGAATTTTTCCATTCCGTAGTCGAAACGACCCGCTTTTCATTCAGTTTGACGTTCTGCGAAATGCCTTCGTGTCTTTCAGATTCAGCTCTTTGCCTGAAGGCGAATCTGCCCTTCTTGCGTATAAACTATCGACACGACGTCACTGCCGAGAGCGGGCAAAACGGTCCTGAAGTGGTCGCAGCGATCAACAAATGCAAAACCGTTATATGCACGTCATCTAGCTTGCTTATGGAGGCCTGATACTCTTAGGAAGGGGTTTCTACCATGCATAAGCTCTTGCTCACTCTGGCATCCGCAACATTTCTGAGCGGCGCTGCCCATGCTGCCGACATTTATCCGCTCGACCGGGCGACTATTCTCGTCGGCTCGCCTTTCGATTTCAAAGTGGAACTCGACAAGGTCGTGAAGCCGGAAGAGGTCAAGGTGACCGTGAACGGCCAGGACTATGAAGCCTTGTTTGGCTCCAAAGCCGAGTTCGTCGCGGAAGAGAAGGGGAGCGAGGACAAGGTTCTGGGCTCAGCCCTCATCCTGCGCGATCTGAAGCTCGCAGAGCCGGGCGCTTACAAAGTCGAAGTTTCGGCAGGCGATGAGACGAAGACCGTCACCTGGGATGTCTATCCGACTGCAACCGAAGCGAAAGCCAAGAATATCATTTTCCTCGTGGCTGATGGCCTTTCGGTCGCGCACCGCACCGGTGCACGCATCATGTCCAAGGGCATGACGGGGGGCAAGGCCAATGGTCGCCTCAATATGGATGATGTACCGCCGGTTGCCTTTATCGGCACGTCGTCGACCCATTCCATCGCGACCGACAGCGCCAACACCATGTCGGCCTACATGACGGGCCATAAAGCGCGCGTGAATGCGCTTGGCGTTTATGCAGACCGCACCCCTGCGAGCCAGGACGACCCGAAGGTCGAAACCATTGCCGAAGCGCTGCGTCGCCAGACGAAGAAGTCTATAGGCATCGTTTCCACGGCGGAAGTGGAAGACGCAACGCCTGCCGCGCTGGTTTCACACACGCGCAAGCGTTCCGACAAGGCGGACATTGTCGGCATGTTCTACGAGGTTAAGCCTGATGTGCTTCTGGGCGGTGGCTCGGCCTATTTCCTGAGCAAGGATATTCCGGGCTCCAAGCGCAAGGACGACAAGGATTATATCCAGCTGTTCCGTGATGCGGGTTATGCCATCGTCACCGATAAGAATGAACTGGCCGCTTCCGGTCAGTCCAATCAGCAGAACCTGCTCGGCCTGTTCCACACCGGCAATATGGATGTGACGCTGGATCGCGAGTTTCTGAAGAAGGGCACTGTCGACAAGTTCCCGAACCAGCCCGGTCTGGTCGACATGACCAAGGCCGCGCTCGACAAGCTGTCCAAGAACCCGGAAGGCTTCTTCCTGATGGTGGAAGGCGCGTCGATCGACAAGATGAGCCACCCGCTCGACTGGGAACGCGCGCTGGTCGACACGATCGAGTTCGACAAGGCCATCGGCGTTGCGCAGGAATTCGCCAAGAACAATCCAGATACCCTGATCGTTGTGACCGGTGACCACACCCATGGCGTGGCGATTATCGGCACGGTCGATGACGAGAAGCCGGGCGATGAAATGCGCGCCAAGGTTGGCACTTACGATGCGGCTGGCTTCCCGAACTACGAAGACAAGGACGGCGACGGCTATCCGGATCGCGTGGACGTTTCGCGCCGCCTGTTCATGGCTGCCAATAACGGCCCGGATCATTATGAAACCTTCCGCCCGAAGCTGGATGATCCGTTCGTTCCGGCTATCAAGAACGAAAAGGGCGAGTATGTTGCCAATGAAGCTTATAAGGATGTGCCGGGCGCGGTATTCGTGCAGGGCAACATCCCGAAGGACGAGGATACCGGCGTTCACGCGGTAGACGATATCGTGCTTCAGGCAACCGGTCCGGGTTCGGAAGGGCTGCGCGGCTATATGGAACAGAGCGACGTGTATCGCGCCCTTGCCGATGCCTTTGCTCTCGGTAAGCCGAAGTCCGAGTAATCAAGGTCTATCCTGAAACAGGGCAGGCGGCTTGCGCCGCTTGCCCGCAATTGATGGAGCGTCCGATGTCTAACCGGAACGATCTTAGCCGCCGACAGGTGATGCTTGGCGCACTGGCCCTGCCGCTGGCGACAGGTATCCCACAAGCGCAGGCTGCCGAGCAACTCGGCTTCAACAATCTCTATAAAAGCTTCGGCGTGCTGGGCCTTGAGTTTTCCGATCAGGTCAAGCAGTCGGCTGGCAAGCAAGTTGCCATCAGCGGTTTCATGGCGCCGCCCTTGAAGGCGGAAGCCAATTTCTTCGTGCTGACCGAAATACCAATGTCGATCTGCCCGTTCTGCTCGTCGGATTCCGACTGGCCGGATAATATTGTTGTGGTTTATCTCGCCGCGAAGCAGACTTTCGTGCAGTTCAACGCGCCAATCCTCACGCGCGGCACACTTGAATATGGTTCGTGGACCGATCCTGAAACTGGATTTGTTAGCCAGCTACGCATGCGCGATGCTTCATTCACAACGGCCTGACATGCTGACTGAACACAGGTCCGGCCTGTCGCTGGACATTTCTGCGCTGGAAGTTCGCTTTCCTGGCCTTCCAGAGCCTGCACTCGCCATTGAGACATTTCATCTGCCGCAGGGCGAACATCTGGCTGTCGCCGGTGCGTCGGGGTCTGGAAAAAGCACGCTGATCAATGCAATCACCGGCCTTGAAGGTGTCAAAACAGGACAGGTCTCCTGGAATGGCGAGGCCTTCAGCAGCCTGTCGGCGTTTCGGCGCGATGCGTTTCGAGCCCGTAATATCGGGCTGGTGATGCAGGACTTTCATCTCTTTCCGGGCCTTTCGGCCATTGCCAATGTTCTGCTGCCCGCGAAACTGAGCCGGGTGGTGAAGCCGGTGCGGCGCGATCGGGCACTCGAACTTTTGGAAACAGTGGGTATTGCGAGACCCGACCAGCATATCGAAACGCTGTCCCGTGGAGAGATGCAGCGCGTGGCCATTGCGCGTGCGCTGTTCCCTGCGCCACGGGTCATCATTGCCGACGAGCCGACCGCCAGCCTCGATCAGAAAACCGGCGCGGAAATCGCCGAACTTCTGGTGCAGCTTGCTAGCGCGCAGGGAGCCACGCTGATTGCCGTCACGCATGATCCGCAATTGATGAAGCGCCTGCGGCGGCAGATTTTTCTGGAAGGCGGACGCATAACGAAAGACACCACGGGACACGGCGCGACATGATCACTTTCATTCTTGCCGATCTTCGCCGGTTCTGGAGTGGAGCCGTCGCGGTGATTATCCTGCTGGCGCTGTCCGTGGCCTTGAGCACGGTGGTGACATTGCAGGAGCGGGCGGTGCGTCTGGGCACCGCGCGTGCGTCGGAGAAATTCGATCTTGTGGTGGGTGCAGCCGGAAGCGATACGCAACTCACGCTGTCTTCCGTGTTTCTGCAGCCGTCGCCTCTGCCGTTGATGTCGGGCGCGATGCTGGGCAAGCTCACCGCCGACCCGCGCGTGGCCTTCGCCGCGCCCATTGGCTTTGGCGATAGCGCGATGGGCTTTCCCATCGTTGGGACAACGACCCAGTTGATCGCGGCCTTGTCGCCCGAACTGGCGGAAGGCAAAGTTTTTGCCCGGTTGGGCGAGGCGGTTATCGGATCAGCGGTGGATCTCCCGATTGGCGGCCGGGTCAATCCGATGCATGGCACCGTTGAAACCGGCGGTCATGCGCATACGGAATTGAGCTATCATGTCAGCGGCAAGATGGCCCCGACGGGAACAGCGTGGGATCGCTCGATCCTTGTGCCCATTCGTGCGGTCTGGCAATTGCATGGCATGAAGGGTCATGACCACGATGATGCGGATGCCCATGAGGAAGCGCCGAAGACGCAAGGCTCGCTTGCGGTAATCGGGCCGAACGATACACACGATCACAATGCTCGGATCGATGTCGATGCGCCGCTTGACGAGCATTTCGATGCTAGTAGTCCCGGAATTCCGGCTGTTCTGGTCAAGCCGAAAACCATCGCTGATGCCTATCGGCTGCGACAGGAATATCGCTCTGAAACGACATTGTCGGTTTTCCCAGCGGAAGTGCTGACACGGCTCTATTCCACGCTGGGCGATGCCCGCAAACTTTTGCTCGGTATCGCTGTCGGCACGCAGGTGATCGTCGTTTTCGCTTTGCTGCTGGTTGCCGTCATGCATATTGGCGCGCGTAAGCGACAGATCGGTGCTTTGCGGGCCTTTGGCGCGCCGGTCAGTGCGGTGATGACAATTGTCTGGGGCGAGTTGTTCTTCCTGCTGGTGCTTGGCATCCTGCTGGGTCTCGCCATCGGCTACGCAGCCGCCCATGTCATCACGGCATGGTTGACGGCGACAACGGCGGTGAGAATGCCCGTCGAGTTTTCGATGGATGATCTTTACGGCGCTGGTGGCTTTATCCTTGTCGCGGCCATTGTGTCTCTGGTGCCAGCACTGCTCACATTGCGTATGAGTCCGGCAACGGCGCTGCGTTCCTAACGTTTGACTAAAAGAAAAGCCCCCATCCGGATCACCCGGATGGGGGCTTTTTTCGTCAGCGCTCGTGGATGATCTTACGAGCGGGGAGGCAGGATCGGCAGAGGCTCTGCACGTCCAACAATGAACGCGTAGGAGAATGCGCCGACGACAGCCATGATGGCGGCCATCAGGAAGGACGGCGTATAGCTGCCGTTGAACTGATCCAGCAGGAAGCCGAACAGGAACGGGCTGATGATGCCTGCAATGTTCGAAGCGAAGTTCTGGATGCCGCCAATCGAAGCCACATGGCGCGAGCTTGGTGCAACGTCGGCTGGCAGGGACCAGATCGCGGTCGCTGCGATGGCAAGGCTGCTATAGGAAATCGCCAGGAAGAACAAAGCTGCATAGAGCGATTCAACCAGCGCTGCCGGAAGGATAGCTGCGCCGCCCAGCATGCCGCCGACCATGACGATCTTACGCACGGTGGTAACATTCGCGCCGCCGCGGATGGCGCGGTCGGCCAGGAGGCCGGCGATCCAGGCGGTGACGACAGCAGCGATGCCCGGCAGCATGCCATAAAGGCCGAGTTCTGCGAGGTTCAGGCCGCGTGCGGTCTTCAGATAGGTTGGGAACCAGGTCAGGAAGAAGTAGATGACGAAGTTCAGGCAGAAGAAGCCGAGCATCATGCCCCAGACCGTGCGGTAGCGGAACAGGTCTGCCCAACGGATCTTCTGTGCTTCTTCGCTGTCATTGTCGTCGGTGCGAGCACCGTTCTGGATGATGTACTGACGCTCCAGATCGTTGGCGCGCGGATGTTCCGACGGATCGCGATAGGTGACGTACCAGAAGAATGCCCAGACGAGGCCGACAGCACCCAGAATGACGAAAGAGTAGTGCCAGGTCGCGAAAGCGATGATCGAGGTCACGATTGGCAGCGCCAGAACCGTGCCGACGCGCGAGCCGGAATCGATCACAGCCGTTGCGAAGGCGCGTTCGCTTCTCGGGAACCAGCGCGAAGCCGCCTTGGTTGCTGCCGGATAGGCAGGTGCTTCACCAGCACCGAGGAAGAAACGGACGGTGAAGAAAGACCAGAAGCTGTTGGCGAGCGGGGTGACGGCGGTGAATATCGACCACCAGATGGCGGCGAGCGAGAAGCTCTTGCGCGCACCCAGCTTGTCGGTGATCCAGCCCGCAAACAGCATCATGCCGTCATAGGCCCAGAAAAACGCGCCAAGGATGAGACCCTTCTGCGTGTTCGTCAGGTTCAGGCCCAGTTCGGAATCAATGAAGGGCAGCGCCACGCTCATATTGGCGCGATCGAGATAGTTGATCGCGATGCCGATAAAACACATGAAAAGTATGAAATACCGGAAGCGGCTGGCGCCGAAAGGCGCCTTGTTTGAAGTGTTCATTCCCAATATCCTCCCGGGATATGTCTTCGTAGTTCGAATGATAATCAGAGCGGCTGCATTGCTGTAACCGCTCTGACGGGGTGTTTATGCGTATGTGACCTGCAAGGTCAGGCGGGCAGGGCCACGCCGTATTTTTCTGCCATTTCACCGAATGACTGCCACGTCACCGGGTCGATGGTGACACCGGTCTGTTCGCGCTCTTCGGCAACGCGCCATTCGCGGTCGCCCGGAGCCATAACGGTGCAGCCTTCGCGCGCTGGTGAGTTGCGCAACGTTTCGAGATAACGGGTCATGCCGGCGTCGAAGACATCGCGTTCGATAAAGGCTTCCGGCTTGATCGCCAGAACGAAAGCGCCCATGCCGCGCGGCGTCGCAAAATCCGGGCCGCCCATCGGGGCGATATCGAAGCTGAGCTTCATGCCGGTCAGAACGGCACTGAGAATTTCCGCAACACCGGCAAGCGCTGCGCCCTTGAAGCCGAATTCGCCGCCCAGCGGCGCAAGCATTTCGACCGCTTCTGCGTCGCGCGTGTCCACACCGTTGAGGTCGGATGCAACGCCCTGCGGCAGCTCGACGCCGAGGCTGCGATAGAGCATGACGCGGTTATAGGGGATCGAGCTTGTGGCCATATCGAGCAGCCATGGATTTTCGTCGGTGGTCGGCACGCCGACCGAAATCGGATTAGTGCCGTGAAACCGCATTGCGCCATCGTGAAGGCGTACGAAACTGTCGGAATTGCAGACCGCCACACCGATCCGGCCCTGCCGCGCTGCTTCCAGCGCATAGGCACCGGCGGCGGCAAAATGCGAGCTGTTGCGAATGGCGACCGCGCCGATGCCGAACTGATCGGACAGGGCGATGGCACGATCCATGGCGGTATAGGCCGCCAGAGCGCCATGGGCATCGTCAGCGTCGAGCGTTTCGATAGCACCGAAGCTGCGCACGGCCTTGAGATTGGGGGTCTTGTTGA
The DNA here is from genome assembly GCA_014138095.1 of Ochrobactrum sp. RH2CCR150. Taxonomy (GTDB): domain Bacteria; phylum Pseudomonadota; class Alphaproteobacteria; order Rhizobiales; family Rhizobiaceae; genus Brucella; species Brucella gambitense. The sequence goes on along the minus strand of JACGXE010000006.1, from coordinate 193,065 downwards.
CGCGACCGCCAACGAGTGCCGTCACATAATGCGCGAGAAGTCGAACGCCGTGGCTGTCTACGCCGTAGCGTGTGCCGTGCATCATGGCGCGCGTTGCCGCATCGGCGGTCGCGGCATCTGCTCCACATGCGGAAAAAACCTCACGGCAGAACCGTTCTAGCGATACGAGCGAGAACGTGGCCTGGTCAACTGCCTGTTGCACTATGAAACTCCTCCAGCCATAATGTATTGTGCATGCACTATACGAATTTATGGGGAGGCGCAATCCGGGATATATTAGCGGGCAGCGCTAGGGGGAGGATTGGCAAGATCGGGGCCATTTGGAGGGTCCTGCAATCGTTCACGGAGATGAACAATCAATCCATAAACCATACTGGACTCAATGGGTTGTATGTGAGCTTATCCGCTCCGACATAAGTGGGAGCATGCCTGCGAGTATCTGGGGGATATCGCGGGGCTAGCCGGACAAAATAACAAAAAGCCGGACGCATTCAGGGGAGGAAATTGACATCATGCGGAACATCGCACCCAAACTTTATCAGCGCGCGCGTGACAGTCTGGCGGCGGATATTGCCAATGGCGCTATCCCGACGGACAGGCGGCTGACGGAAAGCTGGGTCGCAGAACTGTTCGGCATCAGCCGGGCACCGGCGCGGCAGGCGCTGGCGGAACTGGAACAGCGCGGCCTCATTCGCAAGGCGGACGGGCGCGGTTATGCGATCGTTGAGGACGCGGCGACGAACGGGTCTGGGCGTTCAAGCGACGACCACCTTGTCAGGCAGAGCAAGAACAGCCGCATGCAGTTCATGCCCAGCTGGCAGCTCATCTATACTGAAATCGAAAGCGAGATTTTTGCCCGCACATCACTGGATGGTTGGCGCGTCAACGAGCTGGCCTTGGCAAAGCACTATGGTGTCAGCCGCACGGTCGCGCATGACGTCATGGCCCGGTTGCAGCAGCGCGGCGTTATCCAGAAGGATGCGCGTGGTCGCTGGCTAGCCCCGGCGCTGACCGACAAGCACATCCACGACCTGTTCGAATTGCGATGGGTGCTTGAGCCGCTCGCGCTTGAAAAGGCGCTGCCGCGTCTGCCCGAAGGACTTCTGGAGCGGGTTCGTCGGAATCTGGACGAAGCGGTCGCCTCCCCGCTGGTCGCGGGCGAAACGCTGGACCGGCTGGAACAGGAACTGCATGTCGAGCTGCTTGGCCATTGCGACAGCGCCTCCCTGCTGGAGGCGGTGCGTCTGCCGCAGACCCTGCTCGTCGCGCACCATTTCCTGTATCAGTGGACGTCGGGACTTTTCGCGTCAGAACCATTTCTGCCGGAGCATGTTGAGATCGTGACATGTCTTCAGGCCGACAATCTGGCCGGGGCACAGCGCGCGCTCGTGCATCATCTGCAAATCTCGCATGAACGCGCTATGCTGCGCATCAATACGCTGGCCAGCACGATCCGGCCGCGTGAACTGCCTTATCTCGAGCGGCAGTCATAAGTTTCAAAGCGGTTCCTGTTTCGATGAAACAGGAACCGCTTTGAAAATGTTTTAGCCCTGAACCAGCGCCAGTGCGCGCACAGGCGAGCCCGTACCAGCGACGAACTTCAATGGTGCGGCGATCAGGATCGCGCCTTTTGCCGGAAGCTGGTCGAGATTGCTGAGGCTTGCGAGGCCATAGCGATTGGCTTCATGCAGCAGATGATGCGCCGGGAAGGGCGGAGTCATGCCGCCTGCCGAACCGGCATCGGTGCCAATGGTTTCCTGACCCCAACCGATAATCCCCTTGGACAGAAGATAGCGGATTGCTTCCGCCGTCGGTCCGGGCGAATGCGGTCCATTCTCGTCGGCATTCAGGAATGTCTCGGTCGAGCCATTGCGCTTGTACCAGTCGGTGCGCAGGATCACCCACGAGCCAGCTTCAATCTCGCCGTGCTCGGCTTCCCACTCCTGGATGCTTTCCACCGTGAGGAGATAATCCGGATTGGCGGCTGCTTCCGAAGAACGGTCGATCACATTGACCGGCGCAACGAAATTCTGCGGCGGGATGGTGTCGGTCGTGTTGTTGGAATGATCCTTGCCCGTGACCCAATGGCTTGGCGCGTCGAAATGGGTTCCCGTGTGTTCACCCAGTTCGATCCAGTTCCATGCCCAGAACGGACCGTCCTGATTATATTTGCTGATCTCGTGGATCTTCACATTCGGAGTGTTCTTGCCGAATTGCGGCGGAAGATAAAGCACCGGCGTGTCGGGTCCGAGCGGCGCGGTAATATCCACGACCTTGATCGATTGTGACACCAATGCGGATGCGAGACCGGTGAGAACGGATGTCTCTTTCATAGTTTCCCTCGTCTTTGCCGCTCTCAACCCAGTGTGGGTGGAGCTGCGGATTTGTGTAATGGCTTCTGTGAGCCTTGAGAGGAAAGCTATGCAATATCATATGACTTTGCAAGTAATTAAGCGGCCCGGAGCGACTTTCCATACAGGCTTATCGAGCTTGAAATCTTGCTTCGTCGGACATTTTCTTGAATGCAAAAATCGCGTTTGCAGTGAAAAATATATGCATTTAGAAATAAAATGCCGCTCGGGCTGCATTTCGTGCGGATGAAGGGCGTTTCACCGTCCTCACATCGGCTGTCCGATCAATTATTTAAGGCTTGAAATATTTTCCGGCAAACGCGAATCTTAAAGCACGGTATGGCTCGATTCCTGAGCCTGACCAGCGTGCGGTTGAACAAAGGAAATTGGCGTGTCGGTGGATTTCGAGATCATAGTCAGCGAGGATCATGAAAGCGAAAAGCCGGAACTGCGTCTCTGGCTGCGCATGTTGTCCACGACCAAGCTGATCTCGCAGGAAATCAGGCGGCGTCTGCGCAACGAATTCGGTGCGACGCTACCGCAATTCGATTTGCTGGCGCAGCTCTATCGGGAGCCGGAGGGTTTGCGGCTGGGGGAATTGTCACGCCGCACGATGGTGACCAATGGCAATGTGACCGGGCTGGTGGAGCGACTGGAGACCGAAGGTCTGGTCAAGCGCGAAACGCCGGGTGCTGATCGCCGTGTCACGGTTGCCCGCCTGACGGATCAGGGCATTTCGGTTTTCAGCCAGATGGCCAGCGCCCATGAAGGCTGGTTGCGGGAAATGATGGCCGACGTCGATCACGACGTCATCCAGATATTGCTGGCCGATCTCGATCCGCTGAAGAAGTCGGTGCGAAACCATCTTTCCGGAGCGGAAGACGAGTAAGCCGCCTTCCGCCTGCCGGTTTTTTACTTCGCCTGATCGCCTGTTGCGAACAGGGGGCCGCCCTTGATCGAGGGGAAGCCGTAGCCGTTGACCAGAACAAGGTCGATGTCGTCGGAATGGCGCGCGATGCCTTCTTCAAGCAGCGCTTTTCCTTCATTCGCCATGGCGGCGAGCAGGCGCTGCATGATCGCTTCATCGCTGAAACTGCAAGGGACAATGGCGTTGCGTGCGCGGTAATCGTCGATCAACGCGTGAACGTCCGGGTCGCTGGCGCGAACACCATCCGCATAACGATACCAGCCGAGACCGGCCTTGCGCCCAAAGCGCCCGGCTTCGCACAATTTGTCGGCAACATCGAAATAGGGCAGGTTGGGATCGCGGCTTGCCGCCGCTCTCTTGCGCCGCCCCCAGGCTATTTCCAGCCCGGCCATGTCGTAAACAGTGAAAAGTCCCATCGGAAAGCCATAGGCTTCCATGGCGCGATCGATATCTTCGGGATAAGCCCCCTCGGCCAGTATTCTCTCGGCTTCAGTGCGATAGGCCGAAAACATCCGGTTGCCGATAAAGCCTTCGCAGACACCGGTGACGATGGGCAGCTTCTTGATCTTGCGGGCGAAGGCGATGCCGGTTGCCAGCGTCTCATCGGAGGTCTCCGCACAGCGCACCACTTCCAGGAGCCGCATGATATTGGCCGGCGAGAAGAAGTGCAGGCCCAGCACACGGTCGGCGCGGTTCGTGACGGCGGCCAGCTCATCCGGGTTGAGATAGCTTGTATTGGTCGCGAGAATGGTTGCCGCAGGCAGCAACGCATCAAGCTCGCGGAACAGCGATGCCTTCACGGTGTAATCATCGAACACAGCTTCGATGACAAGATCCGCATCGGTAAGCGCAGCCATGTCGGCGCTGACAGTGAGCTTCGCACGTTGCGCGTCTGCGGCTTCGGTGGAAAGCCTGCCGGTATCGACAGACTTCTGGATCATGTCGCTGATCCGCGTATGGCCCTTGGCGGCTGCATCTGCAGTCGTTTCATAGCCAATGACCTTATAGCCAGCGGCGAGACAGGCGACGGCGATGCCCGACCCCATCAGGCCGGTCCCGGCAATGCCGATGGTGGAAAGCGCCCGAGGCTTCGCCTCAATGCCTTCTACTTTTCCAGCGGCGCGTTCGGCGAAAAACAGATGCCGCAAGGCGGCTGCTTCCGCGCTGTCGCGCAGGCGAATGAAGGTTGTCCGCTCTTCGGCCTGACCTTCGGCAATCGCGGTCGTTGTCGAGAGTTGGACCAGCCGCGCCGCTTCGCCGGGAGCCGTCGCGCCGCGCGCCTTTTTCAGAATCTTGGCTTTAGCCTGTTCAAAGGCGGCAGCATCGGGTGCGGTAACGGGCAGATCGCCGGTCCGAAGCAACGGCTTGTCGATCAGCGCATTGGCTAACTCGATAGCGTCGGCCACAAGGTCGCCGTTCGATATCTGGTCGATCAGGCCCAGTTGCAGCGCTTCATCCGGTGCAATCTGGCGTCCCGTCGCGATCATGTCGAGTGCTGCGAGCGGCCCGATCAGTCGGGGCAGGCGCTGCGTGCCGCCAGCGCCGGGCACGATCCCGAGCTTGACTTCCGGCAAGGCAAATGAGGCGCTGGTCGATGCGATACGGGCATGCGCCGCAAGTGCAACCTCAAGCCCGCCGCCCAAAGCGGGGCCGTTGATCGCGGCCACCACGGGCTTGTCGGCGCTTTCGATAATCGTGATAACATCCGGCAATGTCGGTTCAACCGGCGGTTTGCCGAATTCGCGAATGTCCGCCCCGCCGATGAAGATCTTGCCTGCACCGCTCAGCACGGTCGCACGGATCGCCGCTTCTCCAGAAGCATGGCGAATGGCTGCGGCAAAACCTTTGCGCACATCAGCGGATGTGGCGTTGACCGGCGGGTTTTCGACCGTGACGACAAGAATGCCGTCGACAACCGTGCCTGTCACAGCGGGGGAGAATTCGCGTCTATCGGCCATGGTTGCCTCAGTCCGGTATAACGGCAAAAGCCTGTATTTCGATCTTGGCCCGGTCTTCAACCAGCGCGACAACCTGCACTGCCGCCATTGCGGGGAAGTGCTTGCCGATCACATCGCGATAGGCGCGACCGATGCCTTTCAGATTGGCGGTATATTCAACCTTGTCGGTGAAATACCAGGTCATGGAGGCGATATGTTCCGGCCTGCCGCCAGCTTCCGCCAGAATGGCGACAATATTCTTCAATGTCTGCTCGGTCTGCTCGACGAAATCGTCGGTCTCGAACTGTTGCTGTTCGTTCCAGCCGATCTGGCCGCCGATGTAGACGGTGCGCCCGCGGGCTTCAACGCCATTGGCATATCCGATGGGGCGGGCCCAGCCTTGCGGCTGAAGTGTCTTATGCATGTTGTGTCTCCAGAAAATGCGCGCGGTAAAAGGCTTTAATTCGCTTTCAGCAGTTCGCGCGCGATAATGAGTTTCTGCACTTCTGTTGCGCCCTCATAGATGCGAAGTGCGCGGATCTCGCGATAAAGCCGCTCGACGATTTCGCCGCTTTTCACACCGCGACCACCAAACATTTGCACGGCCTTGTCGATGGTTTGCTGGGCGTTTTCCGTCGCAACCATCTTGGCCATTGCGGCTTCCTTGGTTGTGTTCAGCTTCTGAACGTCGCGCCGCCATGCTGCGCGATAGGTCAGAAGTGCTGCGGCGTCGATATCGGTCGCCATGTCTCCAAGCGTGGCCTGCGTCAGCTGCAAGTCGGCCAATGCGCCGCCAAACATCGGGCGCGACCGTGCATGGGACAGCGCTTCGCTGACCGCACGGCGTGCGAAACCTAGTGCCGCTGCCGCAACCGATGCGCGGAAAATGTCGAGCGTGCGCATGGCGATCTTGAAGCCTTCGCCCGGCGCGCCGAGGCGACGCGAGGCCGGGATACGGCAATTGTCGAAGCGGATCGTGGCGAGCGGATGCGGCGCGATCACATCTATGCGCTCCGCAATGGAAAAGCCGGGATCGGTGGCGAAAACAACAAAGGCCGAAATGCCGCGCGTGCCCGGCGCTTCGCCGGTGCGGGCAAAGACGGTGTAGACATCGGCGATGCCGCCATTGGAAATCCAGGTCTTTTCACCGTCGAGCACATAATGGTCGCCGTCAGCTCTGGCGGCACAGCTCATCGCCGCCACATCGGACCCGGCCAGTTTTTCCGAAAGAGCGAAGGCCGAAATCCATTCGCCGCTTGCCACTTTCGGTAACACAGCCTGCTTGAGTTCGTCCGATGCGGTCAGGCTGATCGCGCCGGTGCCGAGGCCCTGCATGGCAAAAGCGAAATCGGCGAGACCATCGTGATAAGCCAATGTCTCGCGGGCGATGCAAAGCTTGCGGGAATCGATGCCTTCGCCGCCTGTCAGGCTGACAGCCGCTTCCAGCAGCCCGGCTTGGCCCAGCGCTTTCACCAAAGCACGGCAGGCATTGTCCGTGTCGCTGTGATCGACATTTGCCAGCGCCGGGCTCGCTGCAAAGGCATCGAGCTTCGCGGCCCAGTCGGTGTGGTTTTTGTCAAAAAACGGCCAGTCGAGATGCTCCCGCGTCAGCGGTTTTGCTGCGGAACTATCCATGGTCAGTTCCCCTCGAAAACGGGCTTCTGCTTGGCTGCGAAAGCCTCGAAGGCGCGGCGGAAATCCTGCGTCGCCATGCAGATGGCCTGCGCCTGCGCTTCCGATTCCACCAGCTCTTCAATGCCCATCGCCCATTCCTGATTGAGCATGGTTTTGGTCATGCCATGCGCGAACCATGGGCCGTCGGCGATGTTGCGTGCCAGCGCTTCGGCCTTGCCGATAAGGTCGCCCTGCGGATGCAGCGCGTTGAAGAAGCCCCAGCGCTCGCCTTCGTCAGCGCTCATGAAACGGCCGGTATAAAGCAGTTCCGATGCGCGGCCCTGACCGATCAGTCGCGGGAGAATGCCGCATGCGCCCATATCTGCGCCTGCGAGACCGACGCGGGTGAAAAGGAAGGCTGTCTTGGCTTCCGGCGTCGCGATGCGCAAATCCGATGCCATGGCGAGAATTGCGCCAGCACCAGCGCAAATGCCGTCAACGGCGGCAATAATTTGCTGCGGACATTTGCGCATGGCCTTGACGACATCGCCCGTCATGCGCGTGAAAGCCAGAAGGTCGGGCATCGCCATTTTGGTCAGCGGTTCGATGATCTCGAACACATCACCGCCCGACGAGAAGTTTCCGCCAGCGCCGGTCAGCACGATGGTGCGCACGTCGGAGGCATAAACGAGATTGCGAAACAGGTCACGCAGCTCGGCATAGCTTTCGAATGTCAGCGGATTTTTCCGGTCCGGGCGGTTCAGGGTCAGCGTTGCAACGCGACCGTCTTCGCTCGTCTGCCACAGAAAATGCTCGGCCTGATAATCCTTGAAAGGCTTCAGATTGCTCGCCATCGAAATTGTGCCGTCGGTCATCCTGCCATTACCTCCCCACCGGCGATTGCTATCGCCTGTCCAGTTATCGATTGCGCGCCGGGCGATGTGAGCCACAGCACGGTTTCAGCCACTTCCTCCGGCTGTATCAGGCGTCCCTGCGGGTTCGCCTTGACGAATTCTGCCAGAACATCGTCCTCCGACCGTCCGGTCTTGGCGACAATGGCCTGGATCGAGCGGGCAATGATCGGCGTATCGGTAAAGCCCGGGCAAACGGCATTGACCGTCACGCCCTTGCGGGCCAGTTCCAGCGCCAGCGCTCTGGTCAACCCGACGACCCCGTGCTTTGCAGCGCAATAGGCCGAGACATAGGAATAACCGCTCAGGCCCGCCGTCGACGCGATATTGATGATGCGCCCGCCTTTGCCACCCGCCTTGATGTCATCAAGGGTCGCCTGCGTCACATTGAAGACGCCGGTGAGATCGACGTCGAGAACGCGGCTCCACATATCGAGACTGGTTTTCTCGAAAGGTGCGCTCGGCGCTTCCCCGGCATTATTAATAAGAATGCTGACTGGCCCGAATGCGGCGCGCGCGCCGTTCAGGCCGGTCTCAATGGCTTCGCGGTTCGTCACGTCGAAACCATCGGCAATGAAGCATCGCTGCCAGTCCAACAGGGCGGCAGTTGCTTCCAGCGGCTCGCGGCGGCGGCCAGCCAGGGTCACATTGGCCCCGGCGCGCGCAAGACCGACCGCGATAGCGGCGCCAATGCCGCTACCGGCACCGGTGACCAGCGCATGTTTGCCGGAAAGGGCAAGGCCAATAGCCGGATCGTTCATCGCAATCTCCTGTTATCTCAACCGCTCTATTTCGCGCCTTGCGGTGCAGCGGCTGCGCGGGCGAGATTGGCTTCATATTGATATTTGCTTGAGCGATATTGCTTCGGCCAGGCGATGGAGTTGATGCCGATTTTCGCCGCCTCATGAAGCGCCCATGCCGGATCGGCAAGATGCGGGCGTGCCACAGCACAGAGATCGGCGCGCCCGGCGGCGATGATCGAATTGGCGTGATCAGCTTCTGAAATCGCACCGACGGCGATCGTCGGAATGTGGATTTCGTTGCGGATCTTGTCGGAGAACGGGGTCTGGAACAGACGGCCATAAACCGGCTTTTCTTCCTTCCAGACCTGACCAGATGAACAGTCGATCAGATCGGCCCCTGCGGCCTTGAACATCTCGGCAAAGATCGCCGCATCTTCCGGCGTGTTGCCGCCTTCAAACCAGTCGTGGCAGGAAAGACGAACCGAGATCGGCTTGTCCTGCGGCCAGACTTCGCGGACCGCGTGGAAGACTTCCAGCGGATAACGTGCGCGGTTTTCATAGCTGCCGCCATATTCGTCCTCGCGCCGGTTGGTGAGCGGCGACAGGAAGCTCGATAGAAGATAGCCGTGGGCACAGTGCAGTTCGAGCCAATCGACGCCGGCTTCCGCCGCGCGTTTGGTGGCGGCAACGAAATCCGCTTTCACCCGATCCATGTCGGCGTGGTCCATCGCCTTTGGCGTCTGGCTGTGCTTGAGATAGGGGAGGGCCGAGGCAGACAGCAGCGGCCATGCACCGTCGTCCAGCGGCTGGTCAATGCCTTCCCATGCAAGCTTGGTCGCGCCTTTACGTCCGGCGTGGCCGATCTGCATGGCAACCTTGGCATTGCTGTTGCCGTGCACGAAATCGACAACGCGCTTCCAGCCTTCGGCCTGTGCATCGTTCCAGATGCCGAGACAGCCGGGGGTAATCCGTGCATCGGGTGACACGCAGGTCATTTCGGCGAAGACCAGTCCCGCACCGCCCATGGCGCGGCTGCCCAGATGCACCATATGGAAATCGTCGATCAGGCCGTCGGTTGCGGAATACATTGCCATTGGCGACACGACGATGCGGTTTGGCAGCGTCACGCCGCGCAGCGTATAGGGGGTGAACATTGGCGGCAGGCAACGCTCGTCTTCCGTCACGTTCAGCCCCTGCTTGCGGGCAAACCAGCGCTCATAGCCTTCCAGCCAATTCTTGTCGCGCAGGCGCAGATTTTCGTGGCTGATGCGCTGCGAACGCGTGAGCATGGAATACATGAACTGTTCCGGCTCCAGCGTGTCGGCATAACGTTGGCCGACGACCTCGAACCATTCCATGGCGTTGCGTGCAGCGTTCTGAATGCGTGCAACATCGACCCGGCGGATCTCCTCATAGGCATGCAGGACTTCAGGAATGCCTTCCTTGCCGTGACCGAGCTTCTGGAACTGGTTGGCCAGTTCAATCGCGTCATCGATGGCAAGTTTGGTGCCCGATCCGATGGCGAAATGCGCGGTATGGGCTGCGTCGCCCATCAAAACCACATGGGAATTGCCGTTGAAATGGCTCCATTTTCCGCAAATGAGACGGTTGAAGTTCAGCCAGGCCGAGCCGCGCATATGGCGCGCATTGGTCATCAGCGGCACACCTTCCAGCGTCTCAGCAAAAAGCTTCTCGCAGAAATCGATGGAGGCTGTCTGGTCCATCTGGTCCAAACCATGTGCCTGATAGGCTTCCTCGGTGGTTTCGATGATGAAGGTCGAGGTCTTGTCGTCGAACTTGTAGATATGCGCCTGGAACCAGCCGTGGTCGGTCTTGCGGAAATCGAAGGTAAAGGCGTCGAACAGTTTTTCTGTGCCGAGCCAGATATAGCGATTGGGCCGCACGATCAGATCGGGCTCGAACACATCCTCGTAGCGATTGCGGATGCGGGAGTTCAGGCCGTCCGAAGCGATGATGAGATCGGCGTCCGGGAAATCGAGATCGCTTTCCACGTCGGTTTCAAACTGAAGCTTCACGCCCAGCGCTTCGCAGCGCAGCTGAAGAATGTTGAGCAGGCGCTTGCGGCCGATGCCGACAAAGCCATGACCGCTCGTGCGCTGGCGCGTGCCCTTGAACAACACCTCGATATCGTCCCAGTGATTGAAGGCGTCCTGAATTTCGGCTGCACTTTCCGGGTCCCAGACTTTCATCGATTCCATGGTCGCGTCGGAAAACACCACGCCCCAGCCGAACGTGTCATAGGGGCGATTGCGCTCCACGACCGTAATGTCATGTTCCGGATGAAGCTTCTTCATCAGAAGGCCGAAATAAAGGCCGGCCGGACCTCCTCCAATACACACGATACGCATGTTGAGTTCCCTTTCCGATATGCTGCCGAGCGATATTTGCCGAACGGAGCCGGTTAATTATTTTAAGCTTAAAATATAATTGGGTGCTCTGGCACGTCAAGCGAAAAAATCGCGGCCTTTCTCACATTCCGTTAAGGAGCATGGAAAACGCCTCCAAATAGAAATATGCAAATGCAATAATTATAATCGTTCTGAAAAGCGCTATTGACACAGTTTAGAATTAGAAAATATGCTGATGCAAATGAATTGATATTCCGGCGAACGGAAAAGGGGAATTGTCATGGCGGAGCGCTCATTCGCCCGTGAAGTCGAGGATCTGAAGCTCGGCGAAGGCGATATTTTCAGCGGTGAAGGCATTCTCGCCATCACCAAGGCGCTGCTGCAGTCAGGCGTTTCCTATGTCGGCGGCTATCAGGGTTCGCCGATTTCCCACCTCATGGACGTTCTCGCCGATGCGAAGGACGTGATGGAAGATCTGGGCGTTCATTTCGAATCGTCCGCATCGGAAGCTGCGGCTGCGGCCATGCTTTCCGCTTCCGTAATGTATCCGGTACGCGGCGCGGTCACCTGGAAATCGACGGCTGGCACCAATGTCGCCTCCGACGCCCTGTCCAATCTCGCCTCGGGCGGTGTGACCGGCGGCGCGCTGGTCATCATTGGTGAGGATTACGGCGAAGGCTCCTCCATCATGCAGGAGCGCAGCCACGCCTATGCGATGAAATCGCAAATGTGGCTTTTGACGCCGCGGCCCAATCTGCCTTCGATCGTGGAAGCCGTTGAAAAAGGCTTTGAACTGTCGGAAGCCTCCAACACGCCGGTCATGCTACAGGTTGGTATTCGCAGCTGCCATGTGCATGGTCAGTTTGTAGCGAAGGATAACAAGCGGCCTGCCCACACGCTGGCCGATGCGCTGGAAAATCCGAGGCGCGACGTGAACCGCATCGTCCTGCCGCCCGCATCCTTCCTGCACGAGAAGGAAAAGCTCGAGAAGCGTTGGCCCGCTGCCGTCGAGTTTGTCAAAGCCAATCGTCTCAATGAATATTTCGGCCCGCAAGAGGGCGATGTCGGCATCATCCTCCAGGGCGGGCTGTACAACAGCGCCATGCGTGCCTTGCAGCAAATGGGGCTGGCCGATGTTTACGGCGAAAGCCGCGTTCCAATCTATGTGATGAATGTCGCCTATCCGATGATAGACGATGAAGTCATCGACTTCGTTGCCGGCAAGAAAGCCGTGGTGATGCTGGAGGAGGGCGCACCTGAATATATCGAGCAGGCGCTGCATACGCTGCTGCGCCGCCGGGATATCCAGACAAAACTGTCCGGCAAGGATGTGCTGCCGCTGGGCGGCGAATACACCACGCCCGTGCTTCTGAAAGGCCTGACGGCATTCTTCGATGCGCATGCACCGCAATTGCTCGGCAACCGTCCGCCGCTGCCGGATCCATCACCGGTTCTGGCCGATGAGCGCGTCAAGGCGCTGGCCGAAGTGGTTCCGCCGCGCCCCGCCGGTTTCTGCACCGGCTGCCCGGAACGCCCGATCTTCGCTGCCATGAAGCTGGTGGAAAAGGAACTGGGCGAGCATCACGTTTCTGCCGATATCGGCTGCCACCTGTTTTCCATTCTGCCGCCGTTCAATCTCGGCGGCACGACCATGGGCTATGGCCTTGGTCCGGCCTCGGCTTCCGCTTTCAACGTGCCTGCGGGCAAGCGCTCTATTTCGGTGATGGGCGACGGCGGCTTCTGGCACAATGGTCTTGCCACTTCGGTCGGCAATGCCGTCTTCAACAAGCAGGATGGTGTCATCCTCGTGGTCGACAATTACTATTCGTCGGCGACGGGCGGTCAGGACGTAATGTCCTCCAGAGCAATCAATCCGCGCCGCAAGACCAACAATTCCATCGTCGATGCGGTCAAGGGAATCGGTGCGGGCTGGGTTCGCCAGATCGACCACACCTATGACGTCGCAAAGATGCGCGACACGTTGAAGGAAGCGCTGACGACGGAAGAAAAAGGCCCGAAGATCATCGTGGCGTCGTCGGAATGCATGCTCAACAAGCAGCGCCGCGTGAAGCCGCAATTCGCCAAGGCTGTCAAGGACGGCAAGCGAATGGTCAAGCAGCGTTTCGGTGTCGATGAGGATGTGTGCACCGGCGATCACGCCTGTATTCGCCTCTCGGGCTGTCCTTCGCTTTCGGTGAGGCACACTGACGATCCGCTGAAGGACGATCCGGTCGCGGCCATCGACAATTCCTGCGTTGGTTGCGGCAATTGCGGTGAGGTTTCGGAAGCGGCGGTTCTGTGCCCGTCCTTCTATCGCGCCGATGTCATCCACAATCCGACGGGTTGGGACAAGTTCGTGCATCGTCTGCGCTCCGGTGTCATTGGCTGGCTGCAAAAGCGCCGCCGCGCGTCGCGCATTGTCTTTGCGGATTGAGGAACAGGCCATGTCTACACTGAATGCATCGCCGTCCGCTCTTCTTTCGCAGGACAAACCGCTATCGATTGCCATCCTCGCCATGGGCGGGCAGGGCGGCGGCGTTCTCGCCGATTGGGTTGTGGCGCTGGCGGAAAACAATGGCTGGGTCGCGCAGACCACCTCCGTGCCCGGCGTGGCGCAGAGAACCGGCGCGACGATTTATTATCTTGAGCTGTTGCGGGCCCGTGATGGGGCACATCCGATCCTGTCGCTGATGCCCACGCCCGGCGACGTTGATATCGTCATTGCGGCTGAATTGATGGAAGCGGGGCGCTCGGTGCTGCGCGGCCTTGTGACGCCGGACAAGACCTTGCTCATCACCTCCACTCATCGCTCCTTTGCGGTGGGTGAAAAGGAAAAGCCGGGTGACGGCATCGGCAATCCGGTGGTCGTGGAGGACGCGACAGCCTTTGCTGCGCGCAAAACCATCGCTTTCGACATGGAAGCACTGGCAACCAAAAGCGGCAGCGTGGTATCTTCGGCTCTGTTCGGCGCGCTTGCGGCTTCGGGCGCTTTGCCTTTCGACAAGGCCGCCTTTGAAGCAACCATCAAGTCTGGCGGTAAAGGCATCGAGGCAAGTCTGAGAGCTTTTGATGCTGCCTATCAGCGAGCACTTGGCGGCGCGAATGACAAGCTGGCGGCAACGCCTGCAAAGCGGCTGGACCCTCTGCCAGAGCGGGCTGAGCATCCAGCACTGGAGGGGCTTATCAAGCGCATCCGCAATGAGTTTCCGGGTGAGTGCCATCCGATGCTTTTCGCGGGCATCAAGAAGCTGACCGAGTTTCAGGACCCGGCCTATGCAGATGAATATTTGAACCGTTGCGCCGGCATGCTCAAGGCCGATCTTGCCAATGGCGGTACGGCGCACGGCTTTGCCTTCACCGTACAGGCGGCAAAATATGTCGCTGTCGCCATGGCGTATGACGATGTGGTCCGGGTGGCCGATATCAAGGTGCGCGGCTCGCGGTTCGAGCGGGTGCGCAAGGAAATTGGCCTCAAGAAAGACCAGATCGCCTATACGACCGAATATATGCATCCGCGCATGGAAGAAGTGTGCGGCACATTGCCGAGAGGTATCGGCGCCTGGATCGAAAATCGCCCGAAACTCTTTGCATGGCTTGACAAGCGTGTCAGCAAGGGTCGTCGGGTGAATACGGGAACGCTGTTCTGGTTCACCGGGCTTTATGTCGTCTCGGGCCTGCGTCGTTTCCGGCGCGGCAGCCTGCGCCATCAGCGAGAGACTGAGCATTGTGAAGCCTGGCTGGCACAGGCGCTGGCCGCCTTGCCCAAGAACTATGATCTCGCGGTCGAGGTTCTGGGTTGCCGCCGTCTGGTCAAGGGCTATTCCGACACGCATTCGCGTGGCCTGTCGAAATTTGACCGCGTCATGTCCGCCTTGCCCGCTCTGAGTGAGCGGGACGACGGCGCAGCGTGGCTGCGGCGTTTGCGGCAGGCGGCCCTGCTGGATGAACAGGGCATTGCGCTCGATGGCGCACTGAAAACAATCGCGACGCTCTGATCAAAGAGCGCAGGGCATCGCAAAGATGCCGGAACAGTCATGTTCGACATGAAACGTCGGCGTGCACGAGGACGCGCGCCGCACTTTCAAAGAAAAGGGGAAGACTATGTCTCAAGCGCAGAGCATAGATGCGCCGGCTGTGGCCGGCAGGGAGATATCGGTGGGCAAAAGCCTGCTGGTCGTGGGCCTGTGCTGGCTCGCGATTTTCGCGGAAGGCTATGACGTCGGCGTCATCGGGGCCATTCTGCCTGCCTTGTCCGTCGATCCGGTCTGGCAGCTGACGCCGATAGAGCTTGGCGCCATCGGCAGCTATACGGTGATCGGCATGCTGATCGGCGGCATTCTGGCAGGCACGCTGAGCGAGCTTCATGGACGCAAGCCGCTGTTCGTCGCCTGTATCACCATATTTTCACTTTGCATGATTGTCAGCGCCATGGCGCCGACACCCTTCATCTTCGGATTGAGCCGATTCATTTCGGGCATCGGTCTTGGCGGAATTATTCCGGTCGCGGCAGCGCTGACGGTTGAATATTCCCCGGTCAAGAAGAAGAGCTTCAATTACGGGCTCATGTATTCGGGCTATTCCATGGGATTGCTCGCTGCCGCGCTCTGCGGTCGTGGCTTTCTCGAAGCCCATGGCTGGCGCACCATCGTTTTGATCGGCGCGGTGCCGCTGCTGTTTGTGCCTATCTTCCTCGCATTCCTGCCGGAAAGCGTGGAATCGCTGGTCCAGCGCGGCAAGCACGATGCGGCGCGCAAGACCGCGCAGCGCATGGGCGTCGGTGTTCCGGCGGCGATTGTCCGCAAGCATGGCAAGGTTGGCTGGCGCACCGTTTTCAATGAAATCTTCTCCCCGAAAAAGGCGTTCGAAACCGCCTGCTTCTGGATCGCGCTCTTCATGGGGCTGCTGCTGGTCTATGGTCTTGCGCAATGGCTGCCGCAGATCATGCGCAAGAACGGCTATGATCTCGGCAACAGCCTGCTGTTCCTTGCCGTTTTCAGCCTCAGCTCGGCAATCGGCGGTATTGTATTGGGCACATGGGCAGATCGTTTCGGCGTGCGCCGCACGGTGGCCTGTTCCTATGCGCTGGGCGCGCTCGGCATTGTGGCGCTCGCCTTCAAAGGCTCGCTGCTGATGAATTATGTGTTCGTTGCAATTGCCGGTTTCGGCACTGTGTCGGCGTCGCTGGTGCTGACAGGCTTTCTGGCGCAGCGGCTCGATTCCTCAATCCGTTCTGCCGGAACCGGATGGGCGCTGAGCTTCTCCCGCATTGGCGCATTGTCGGGTCCGCTTCTGGGCGGCTTGATCGCAAGCCTCAATGTCGGCCCGCAATGGAACTTCTACATCTTTGCTATCGTCGCCGCTCTGGCCGCTGTAGCGACCGCGCTGATCCCGTCTCGCTCGACGGACTAGAGCGGTTCCGGTTAAAACGGAATCGTGGAACCGCTCTATCTATTTGTTTCTACGCATTATTCTACGCAAAACCGCTACGCATTTTTGCTGGAAATGCTCTAAGCAACAAAAAAGCCGATCCGCTTTCAAAAGCGGATCGGCCTATTATTCAGCATAATTTCAAAGTTCGTTTTTACGGATATTGCGCAGCATTTTCTGCAAGGTGCCGACAAAGGCGCGGTGCTCGTCTTCATCAATGCCTTCAAACAATTGCAACAGCAGATCATACATGGTCGGCCATGCTTCGTTGAAGATGTTGCGTCCTTCTTCGGTCATCGAAATATCGCGGATGCGCATGTCTTCGGCGCGCGCCTGACGGCGAATGTAACCCTGTTCTTCAAGCGAATCGAGCGTGCGGCTCATCGTCGATTGTTCGGTCACGGTGAAGACCGCCAGCTCGTTGATGGTGGCCGAAGGGGTCACACTCAAAACGGCGAGCGTGCGCAGCTTGACCGTTGTGATCTGGCGGCCCTTCAGCCCATCCGCGAGGTTTGCATTATAGCGCGCCATCAGGCGGTTCATCAGGTAGGGCGCAAAACTGTTCAGGCCGATCTCGCCCAGCGAACGCGCGGGATTCTCTTCCAGATGCTCGGAAGCCAGAACCGTACCTGAGAAGCGTTCCTCCATGAATTCCCTCGCTTTAGATCATGGTTGCAACAGTCATACGCCCGATGCGGTTCGGCATCAGACGCAACAAGGCGCTCTCATCGGTGTTAATATCGGTTGCGGAAAGAAGCCAGAGAAAAAGGCGGATGCGACCTGTCATTCGCATCCGCCGCATCCGCAAAGTTCCTGGATCAGGAACGGGAGGCCTCGCCCGAAATGCCGTTACCGCTGGCGGCAATGGCGACCTTGTCGTCGTTCAGGCTGAAGCTCTCGCGCGTGACCACCAGAATGATGGCCAGAATGATCGCTTCCATGATGGCGAAGGTCAGGAAGGCGCTGACAAAAGACCCGCCCGAAACCTTGATGACCACGCCCATGACCCAGGGTGAAATGAAGGTCGCAAGGATGGCGAAAATCTCGGCATAGCCAACGGCTGCCGTCGCCAGTTCTTCCGGATACTTTTCGCTGAGAAAGGCGAAGATCGCACCACCGCCGAAAAGCGCCACGCCGCTCAAAAGCGCCATCAGGATGAGCCAGCCAAAGCCCAGCGGTACCGCCATGCCGAGGGTGAACATTGCCGCGACCAGAACGGCAAGCACGGTTCCGAACTTGATCATCCCCGTTTTGTTCAGGCGGTCGGCGGCGTAACCGCCGATGACGAGAAACACGACCTGCGACAGCCCCATCAAGGTGCCAATCAGGGCCGCGTCTTCCACCGGCATCTGATGCACGGCAATATATCCGGGAATGACCCATGTCGCGGTTCCGGCAATGGCCATTGTGCAGGCTGAAATGCCGAGGCTGCCGACGATGATCCATTTCGAGCGGAAGATGCTGGACAGTGACGCCGTGGAGGTCTGCGGTTTTTCGGGTTCCCAGCGGAAATCCTTGAAGCCGATATGGGCCGGATTGTTGCGGGTGAAGAGCAGCACGCTAGCCGCTGTCACCAGCGTACCGATGGCAAGAATGGCGAAGAAGGTGCGCCAGCCATAGGTGATGGAAAGCGGAATGCCAATCGCGAAGTCCAGCGTGATTGCAAGACTATAGGCCGCGAGGATCAAGCCGATCATGCTGCCGCGCCGCTTCTGCGGGAACCAGCCGATGATGAGTTTCATATTGCCGAGGAAGATAGCGGCATCGAAGAAGCCGATGAACAGGCGCAGCGCAATCAGCTGGGCATAGGTCTGGACATAGACTTGCGCCACCATGCCGATGGCGGTGCAGAACAGGCCGATCAGCAGCAGCGATCGCGCATTCATGCGACGGCTGAGTTGCGACCAGACAATCATCCCGAGACCATAGGTCAGCGCAAAGATCCCTTGCGCCAGACCGGCCTGCGCGGAATCGAGCTGAAGTGTTTCCGAAATGAACGGTATCACCGCCGCAAAGGCGTACCAGTCGGCGGCGAGAAACATCTCGCATAACAGCGCCAGCGCCAGCATGCCCCATTGCCAGCGCTTTATTCTGGATTGATCGAAGTCCGATAGGCTTTCCCATTGCATGGTCTGGTTCCCCTTATTTTTACCTGCAACTTCATGATGCTCCCAAGCGGGAGCGTGCGGTGCCCAATGCTTGAAAACGGACCTCAGACCGTCGACAGGAAATCGCGCACAAGTGTCGCCGCCGCCGGCGTCTCTTCAAACAGCAGATGGCCGGTTGCGCCGAGCTTCTCCAGCCGTGCGCCAGCGATTCCGCGCTGCCACTCTTCGGCATATTGCGCGGGGATAACCCGGTCTTCCTCGCCCCAGAGGATCAGGGTCGGCATGTTCAGCCGGTGCAGCCAATGGCCAAGCTTTTGATTGCCGCGGCCGTCGGTTGCATGGACCCGCGCCAGCGCGCCCATTTCGCGTCCCAGTGCTGCATCGAACCGGCTGTCGGGCGCAGATGGGAAATAGCGGAGCGCGACCGCCGGATCGTGCGCCAGATGGGCGGGAATATCGGCAGGCGCGACCTGAAACAGATCGGGGAGAGGGATGGCCGGAAGGTCAAGACCGGCGGGTGCTGCCAGAAACAGCGCCGAGAGCCTGTCGGGCTGTCTGATCGCATATTCGGCGGCGATCCAGCCGCCCAGCGAAAAACCGCCGAGGCTGAACTGGTCCAGCCCCAGCGCATCGAAGAAATCCATGTAATGGAGCACATAGTCGCCCATCTGCACGATATCGGCATCATCGTCACTTTCACCGAAATTCGGATGAAACGGAATGATGAGCCGGTTTCGCGAAGCAATGTCGGCGAGACTGTCGAAGCCGGGAAATGTTCCGGTTCCGTGCAGAAAGACGACATCCTTGCCTTCACCCTTTATGAGATAGGTGACGGTTTTGCCTCGGATTTCGACCGTGTGTTTTTCAAAACTGCTCGAGTAATTCAACATCTTTCCACCTTATGCCGCTGGCTTGGTGTGACTGGACCAATTGCTTTCTCATCTGGTCGACGGCGCTGTCGATCCGCGCTTCGAGGGCCGGAGGCAACAGCCCGTCCGGTTCCAGTTCCGCCGAACAGGCATAGATGCCGGTTGCGACGGTTCCCGCTTCGAAAAAGCCGAAGAGCGGACGCAGATGATGCTCGACGACCAGCGCGTGACGATTCCCGCCGCCCACAGCGCACATCACGGTCGGGCGACCGCGCAGCGCTAGTGGATGGACGAGATCGAACACATGCTTGAAAAGGCCGGGATAGCTTCCCTGATAGACCGGACAGCCGACGATCAAGGCATCGCAATGCTCGATCTCCGAAATGAGGCTTTCGGATTGCCGGTCGAGCGCCTTGCGATTGACGGTAAACAGGTTCGGCCCGGCATGCGACAGGTCCAGATGCGTGACCGACACATCGTCTTCCGCTTCCAGCCTTGCGGCAATCGCTTGGGTTAGCCGGTGAACTTTCGTCGGGCGATCACACCCGACGAAGCTGACAATATTTCTCGTCATGGCCGGTCTCAGTTTTCGCTGATGCCGAAAACGGTCCACCGTGCATCGGGGCCGGGCAGGCCGAGCAGACCCTTGCCGCATTCCTCGACGATCTGGTCGGCAAGCAGAATATGCTGGGTGCCGGAATGAATGTCGCGATAGAAACGCTGCATGGCCGTGTTGTGCAGCGATGCGCCGCGCGCCGCACGATGCGCAAATGTCGCCACATCGGAAACGATGTCGTGCATATAGCGCAGCGAGAGCTTTACCATCGTCATCTGGTCGAGGGTTGGAACACCGCCAGATGCGGTGGTCTGCGAGACATCTTCCCATGTTTCCATGGCAAGCGCCCGCGCCGCCCGATAGCGGGCTTCCGCATTGGCAAACTGGAACCGCAGGCTGGCGCTATCCGCACTCTTGCCGAACGGGTCCTGCCGCTGGCGTATCACCTTGGCGAGTTCGTCGAGTATCCGGCGACCGACACCAATAGCCCAGCTCGTATGGGTGAGGGCGCTGTAGCCCGCCAGTCCGAGATGCCCCTGCGACTGACCGCGTTTCGGTGCGGATTGCGTGAAACTATAGACCATGGAATCCGGCACGAAGAGGTCTTCATCGGTTGCCAGCGTATAGTCGAAGCTGCCGGTTGCGCGCAGGCCGAGCACATCCCAATTGCCGAGCAGCTGGATTGTCGAGCGCGGGTGATGCGCGACGATGATTTGTGGCGCGCCGGTTTCGTCTTTCAGCAGCGCCTTGCCACTCGGGTCTTTGGGATCAAGCAGGAAGCAGCCGGAATGAATCCATTCCGCATGAAAGATGGAGCTTCCATAGGCCCAGTTGCCGCGGATCATGTAGCCGCCATCGACCTTGCGGGCAAAGCCGCGCGGCACGCCGTTGCCTGCAATGGTGACATCGACGCCATCCTTGAACACATTGGCAATCCCCTCGTCGTCGAGGTAGATCGCCATGGTCGTGCCTTCCATATTGTTGACCATCGTGCACCAGCCGGATGAGGCATGGGCATAAGAAAGCGCCGACATGATTTTCATTGCATCGATCGGGCGCAATTCTGCGCCACCAACTTCCTTGGGAAACAGCATCGTGTAGAAGCCGCCCTTGCGCATCGCATCCACGACGTCATCATGCATCCGCCCGAGTTGTTCCGCTTTTTCCGCCTTTTCTTCAATCAAAGGTAGAATGGCTTGCAGGCGGTCGTTGAAGCCCTGAATGACTGCGGAATAGTTGTCGGCGGTGTGAGCCCGGTGCACGCTGGTATCCAAAACGGTTCCCCTTGATTTAGTCGTTGTAAGCGGGAATGATACGAACAAGAGCGGGAACAAACATTCCCCCCGAATGGGGGGCTTGGGAATTCGGGAGAGAGAATGCCCAGGGAAATACTATCGATAGACGAGCGGGTCTCTGCAGCACTTTCTGTTGCGGAGAGCCGTAATTATGACGATTTTACAATAGCTTGCGATTATTTTGCCGCGCATGTTCTGCGCGTGCGTTCGCTTGGAATTTATTTGCTGGAGAATAATCGGCCGCGCCTTTTTCACAGCATCAACACGCCCACCGGCTTTCTTCTCGAATATCAGAACGGGCTGGCGGATTCAGATCCGATGATTGCGGCAGTGGTGCAGAATGCCAGCGCGGTTGCTGGCTCGCGATTGCCCCAGAATGCAGCGGGCAATGTGCCGCTGATGCGAACGCTGCTCTACCGATGGAACTACAACGATAACTTGTGCTGCCCGATTTATGTCGGCGGCAATATTCAGGCGCTGATTTATGCCGCCGGTTTCGAGATGCACGCAACGCAGCTCGAAGAGCAGGTGTCATTGCTGTGCCGCTCGTCGGCGCTAGCCTTGCGTAATATCCAGGAAGGCCGTCCGGCGAAGACGCCCGGCGCCAATCTGACCAGCCTGCCGCCGCGTCTTTCGACAGTCGCCCGGTTGCTGGCTGCGGGCAACACCAACAAGCAGATTGCGCGGCATCTGGAACTTTCGCCCCATACGGTGAAGGATTATGTCGATGATCTGATCAAGCGTTTCGGTGTGCATAACAGAACCGAAGTGGCCGTGATGATCAACCGCATGAGCGGCGGGACAAAAGCCGAGCCGACGGGGTTCGCCCTGTCAGGACATGAGCGGCGCGGCCTTCCGATAGAGCATTTCTGAAAACGCTTTCCGCTATAAGCGAAAAGCGTTTCGCGTTCTCGGCTTTACGGGCAGAGGAATTTAACGGCGCGGCTTTCGGGATCGCAGAGCGTGTCGATCACATTGCAATGATGCGTTCCGTCGATTTCCCAGGCGCTGGTCTCGATCCCCAATCCGTACCAGATGTTTGCCAGCAGCGCATTTTGCCGCCGGAATTCCATCAGTTCGCCGCCGCCGACACAGCAATGCACGGCAATTTCCGCGCGCGGGCGCTGTAGAGCGGCGCTTTCTGCGACGGCTTCTTCCGCATCCATGTGGAAAATGTCGTTCATCGCGGTTTTGAGCAGCGGGCGCAGATCATGCAGCCCGCTGATGGAAAGAACACGGCTGATCCGGTCTGCCGTTGCGGCGGCAATGGGTGCGTTTTCGCAAGCCATGCGGCTGACGAGGTGGCCGCCTGCGGAATGGCCGGTCAAGGCGATCTCGCCATCCACTTCCTGCGCCAGATGGTCAATGAAACGACCGATTTCCTGCGTGATGCCGGAAATCCGCGTTTCGGGGCACAGCGTATAGCTCGGCATGGCCACGCGATAACCGCGCGCAAGCGCGCCTTGTGCCAGATGCGACCAGAAGCTTTTGTCCAGCCCCTTCCAATAGCCGCCATGGACATAGACGAGCGTACCCTTGGCCGTGCCTTCCGGCAGGAAGAGATCGTAATGGTTGCGCGCACCCTCGGCATAAGCGATGTCAGGGATCAAGCGGCCCTGATCGCGCATTTTTGCGCGAAAGCCCGAGGCCAGTTCCGTCCAGCGTGGCGGGTACGTGGCGGAATCGCTGATGGCTTTCATATTGTCATAGGCGGTATCGAAGTCTTGAAGCACTGAAGTCTCCTGCATGTTTCATGCGTGAAGCCGCGTCAGGCGCGGGCTTCGGTTGCCGCCTGCGCGCGCAGGGCGGATCGCTGCAATTTTCCGGATTCTGTCTTGGGCAGGCTGGAAACCCAGCATATCAGGCGCGGATATTTATAGGGCGCGAGTTCGCTTTTGACGTGGCGTTGCAGTGTTTCCTGCAAGCTCGCATCGCCATTATAACCCTCGTTGAGTACCACATAGGCTTTTACGATGCAGCCCCGTTCCTCATCCGGCGCTGCCACCACGCCGCATTCCGCCACAGCCGGATGCGCGAGCAGGCTGGCCTCGACCTCCGGCCCGGCAATATTGTATCCGGCGGAAACGATCATGTCGTCGTTGCGGGCCTGATACCAGAAGTAGCCGTCGTCATCCATGACATAGGTATCGCCGGTGATGTTCCAGCCGTTCTCGACATATTTGGTCTGGCGCGGGTCGGCCAGATATTTGCAGCCGAGTGGTCCACGAACGGCAAGACGTCCAGGGGTCCCGGGCGCGCATTCCTGCCCCTTGTCATCAATGACGCGTGCTTCATAGCCGGGGATCGGTTTGCCGGTCGCACCGGGACGAATGTCGTTTTCCGGCGCGGAGATGAAGATATGCAGCATTTCCGTAGCACCGATGCCATCTGCAAGCGAAAGCCCGGTTGCGCGCTTCCACGCTTCGAAAGTGGGGAGCGGCAGAGCCTCACCGGCTGAAACGCATTTGCGCAGTGAAGACAGATCATATTGATCAATTTTCGAAAGTATGGCGCGATAGGCCGTTGGTGCGGTGAAACAGACAGTCGGCTTATAATCTCCAATGGCGAGCGCCAGATCATGGGGCGCGGTCTTTGCCGGAAGCACTGTCGAAGCGCCGATCCTGAAAGGAAAGAGAACCAGTCCGCCAAGACCGAATGTGAAGGCCAGCGGCGGCGAGCCGATGAAGATGTCATCTTCCGTCGCGTCCAAAATGTGATGCGCATAGCAGTCGCAGACGATCAGCAGGTCGCGATGAAAATGGATCGTGGCTTTCGGCAAGCCCGTGGTGCCTGATGTAAAGCCGAGCAGGCAGGGGTCATCCGCCCGCGTTGCCACTGCATCGAAATCGCTGGATGCATCGGCCAGCAATGCGCCAAGCTCTCCGCCCGCATTGTCCTCCCAGGTCACCAGTGTCTTGATGAAGCTGGTCTGCGCCACGGCATTTTGCATTTCACCGATCAGCGTTTGATCGCAAAAGGCAATGCTGATCTCGGCCTTGTCGATGATCTGGACCAGCTCCCGGGCGCGCAAAAGCGGCATGGTTGCCACGACGACACCGCCTGCCTTGATGATCGCCAGATAAAGCGCAATCTTGGTCGGGTTATTGCCCGAGCGGATCATCACGCGGTTGCCGGTTTTCATGCCGAGCTTGTCGGTCAGCACATTGGCGATCTTGTTGATCATGGCGGCAAGATCGCTATAGGTCCAGCGCACGCCCGGCGCCTGCAAGGCGATGCGGTCGCCCTTGCCGTTTGCCAGATGCGCATCCACCAGTTCATAGGTCGCGTTCAGCTGTTCCGGGTAGCCGAGTTCGTCAAGATTGATGATGTCCGGTAGAAGTTCCGCAGCCGGGAGATTATCCAGAACGAATGTGTCCACATGAGCGCTGGGGTGCATGCTCTTCTCCTGTCAATGCCAGTCATTTGCGTTCGACTGCCCAAGCGTTTCAGTGAGAGCTGAACCGTCGAGGTCGTCCTAACTATTTGTTTTCACGCACATCTTCTCGGGGATGTGATGTGCTCTCGATTAAACGTGCAAGTAACGTTCCTTGATCTCCGGGGTGTTCAACAGCGCAGCGTTGTCGCCGCTCCACACCACACGACCTTTTTCGATAACCACGTGACGGTCTGCAAAGCGCGCCAGCGCATCGACATTCTTGTCGATGACGAGGATCGCTTCACCCTCATCCTTGATGTTGCGCAGGCAGGACCAGATCTCTTCGCGCATCAGCGGCGACAATCCTTCGGTCGCCTCATCCAGCACGACCATTTTCGGATTGGTCATCAGCGCGCGCCCAACCGCCAGCATCTGCTGCTCACCGCCGGAAAGCTGGTTGCCCATATTGCGCCGCCGCTCTTTCAGGCGCGGGAACATCCGATAGATGCTCTCCAGCGTCCATTTGGACGAGCGGGCATCCGAGCGCCGGGTGGCCAAGAGGTTTTCCTCAACGCTGAGCGTTGGAAATATCTGCCGCCCTTCCGGCACCAGCCCTAGCCCCTCGCGTGCAATCGCATGGGGCGGTTTGCCGGTAACATCCTGGCCATTGACGAAAACCTTGCCGCCCTTGGGCGGCAGCAAGCCGAAGATCGACTTGATGGTTGTGGTTTTGCCCATGCCGTTTCTGCCGAGGATCGTAACGACCTCTCCCGCACCGACTTCAAAGTCGATGCCGAAGAGAATGCGGGACTGGCCATAGGCGTTCTGGAGCCCTTCGACTTTCAGCATTATGCGGCCTCCTCTTCACCGAGATAGGCGGCGCGCACATCCGGATCGGAGCGCACGGCGGCGGGTGTTCCCGATGCGATGACGCGCCCGTAGACAAGCACACTCACCTGATCAGCCAGTGAGAAAACGGCGTCCATGTCATGTTCGATCAGAACCAGCGTATGGGTCTGGCGCAGTGAGCGCATCAACTCGACCAGCACTACGGATTCCTCGTGGCTGGTGCCAGCCAGTGGCTCATCGAGCAACAGCATCTGTGCTTCGGTGGCAAGCGCGATGGCAATCTCAAGCTGGCGCTTTTCGCCATGAGAAAGCGCTCCGGCCCGGCGATGGGCACGGTCGTCCAGCCGCACGCGGGCGAGTGCTGCCATGGCTTGCTTGTTGATCCCGGCTTCCTTACTCGCCGCCTGAAAGAAGCGGAAGCTTGAGCCTGATCGCGCCTGAACGGCCAGCGCAACATTTTCAAGCACGCTGAAGCCTTCCAGAACCGAGGTGATCTGAAACGAGCGTGCAAGGCCTAAGTGAACGCGACTGGGCATGGCGAGACTGGAAATGTCGCGGCCATCGAAAATCACCGAGCCACGGTCGCTTTTCAGATTGCCCGAAAGCTGGTGGATCAGCGTCGTCTTTCCAGCACCGTTCGGGCCGATCAGCGCGTGAATCTCGCCGCGTTTGACGGTCAGGTTGACCCCATCCGTGACCTTAAGCGCGCCAAAGCTTTTGTGCAGGTCATTGACCTGAAGAAGTTCATCCGACATCGGAACCTCCACGCAGCTTGCGGATCAGCCCGCCGATACCGTCGCGGCTGAACAGCACGACGAGAACGAGGCAAAGGCCGAGGCCGAGTTTCCAGTGCTCGGAGAAGTGAGCGAGTACTTCTTCCAGCACGATGAAGGCGGTTGCGCCGAGGACAGGGCCGATCAGCGTGCCCATGCCGCCCAGCACCACCATGACGATCAACTCACCGGAGCGCTGCCAGCTCATGAAGGCAGGCGAAACGAACTGGATCTGGTTGGCCAGCAGAACACCTGCAATGGCCGCCGCCACACCGGCGATGACATAGGCGGTGAGCTGAAACGAGAACGGCGAGAAGCCGATGGCGCGCATACGCACCGGATTATCCCGCGTTCCGCGCAGCACGCGACCGAACCTTGAATGCACCAGCATGCGAAAGACGAGAAACGCCCCGACAAGCAGCGCCAGCACGAAATAGAACAGCACCAGATTGCCGGAAAGCAGCGTATTGCCGAACAGCGTGGAACGCGACGACAGCGTCATTCCATCATCGCCGCCAAAGGCGGAAAGGGACACCATGAAGAAGAAGGCCATTTGTCCGAAGGCCAGCGTGATCATGATGAAATAGACGCCGCTGGTTCTCAGCGAAATATAGCCGGTGACGAAGGCGAAGATCGCCGCGGCGACAATAGCCGCGACCAGCTGAAGGATCAGATCATCAATGCCATAGCTGGACAGGATGCCGACCGCATAAGCGCCGATCCCGATATAGGCCGCATGACCAAACGAGACGAGCGCGCCGTAACCCATGATGAAGTTGAGCGAAAGCGCTGCCAGCGCAAAGATCATGATGCGGGTGACGATCACCAGAAGAAAGCTGTCGCCGAGAGCGGACGCAAGAAGCGGAACGATTGCAAAGGCGGCGAAGACCAGCCACGGCCCCGCATCCAGCAAAGGCGACGGTCGGTTTTTGGCCTTTTCCGGCATAGCGGTATCGCGGGCGCTGTTATGGGTAATCTCGCTCATCGCGTTCCTCCCTGTGCCGGGAAGAGGCCGGTCGGGCGGAAATAGAGCACGGCTGCCATCAGAATATAGGTGAGCATCGGCACCAGCGTGCGGCCCATCTGGGAAGCGGCGGCAGGATCAAGCAGATTGCGGAGCAGCATCGGCCCGAAGGTGCGGCCGAGCGTATCGACGAGGCCGACAGCGATGGCCGCAACAAAAGCGCCGCGCACCGAACCGACGCCGCCGATCACGATGACAACGAAGGTGAGGATCAGGATGGAATCGCCCATGCCCGGATCGACCGAGAGGATGGGGGAGACCATGCCGCCAGCAAAGCCTGCAAGCATCGCGCCCAATCCGAACACCACCATGAACAGGCGGCGAATATTGATGCCGAGAGCCGAGACCATGTCGCCATTGGTTGCTCCGGCACGCAACAGCATGCCGATGCGCGTGTGATTGACGAGGACATAGAGGCCTGCCGCTGTGAGAAGGCCAGCCGCGATGATCAGCAGGCGATATACGGGATAGCGCAGGTTTCCAAACAGCTGGATGGAGCCGGACAGGGATTCGGGCATCGGCACGCTGAGCGGTGCTGCACCCCAGATGATCTTCACCAGTTCATTCACAATCAGGATCAGTCCGAATGTCGCCAGAACCTGATCGAGATGGCTTCGTTCGTATAATCGTCGAAAGACCAGCACTTCCAGCACGATGCCGATGACAAGCGTGACGGGAAGGGCAATCAGGATGCCATAGAAGAAACTGCCGGTCATGGCAGTGAAACTCGCAGTCAGATAGGCCCCGACCATATAAAGAACGCCATGCGCCAGATTGATGAGGTCCATGACGCCGAAGATCAGCGTCAGCCCGGCGGCGACGAGAAAGAGCAAAATGCCAAACTGAATCCCGTTAAGGGACTGCAGCAGAAAAAGATTGAGCATGGGGGATGTCCGGAACTCGTTGTACTGAAGCCCGGTTCACGCCAGACGGGCTGGCGTGAACTGTTTCAGACTTGGAAATTGAGAAGACTGGGCTCATCGGAGCGCCCTTCTTCCACCGGGTTACATCTTGCATTCAGCTGCGTAGTTGTCCTTGTAGTCGTTGAAGACCGTTTCAACGTAGGACGTGGCGAACTGGCCGTCATCGCGCTTGACGACTTTGGTCAGGTAGAAATTCTGGATCGGAAAGTGGTTGTCGCCAAAGCTGAATTCACCGCGCGGCGAGGTGAATTTCGCGTCCTTCATGGCGGCCCGCAAGGCGTCCTTGTCGGCCAGATTGCCATTGACCTGCTTGACCGCCGCGTCGATCAGCATGGCAGCATCATAGGCCTGCACGGCAAAGGTTGCCGGAATGCGCTTGAACTTGGCTTCATAGGCGGCGGCAAATTCCTTGGCCGGTGCGGAATCGAGATCGGGCGCCCAGTTCGAACCGGCGAAGAAGCCAACCGCTGCATCCTGTTGCGCAGGCAAGGTCGTCTCATCCACGGTGAATGCCGAGAGGAATGGCGTGCCTTCAAGGCCGGCCTGACGATACTGCTTGACGAAATTCACACCCATGCCGCCGGGCAGGAAGGCATAGACCGCATCCGGCTGTTCAGCGGCGATCTGCGCCAGTTCCGCCGAATAATCCAGCTGGCCGAGCGGTACATAGATTTCCTGTGCGACCTGGTTCTTATAGGAGTGCTTGAATCCGGCGAGCGCGTCCTTGCCTGCCTGATAGTTCGGGGCGATCAGGAACACGCGCTGGTAGTTCTGCTTTTCGGCATATTTGCCGGAAACTTCATGCATCTGGTCGTTCTGATAGGACGTCACGAACAGATTGGGGTTGCAGTCCTTGCCGGCCAGATTGGACGTGCCTGCATTGGTCGAGATCAGGAATGCGCCGGATTCGGTTGCCGGTTTGACGATGGCGTTCAGGACATTGGAGAAGATCGGCCCGATGACGAAATCCACCTTGTCGCGCTGGATCATCTGCTGGACCTTGTTGACGCCGATATCCGGCTTCTGCTCATCGTCCTGAACGATGATTTCAGCATCGAGGCCGCCGAGCTTGTTGCCCAGCTTGTCCATGGCGAGCAAAAAACCGTCGCGGGACTGTTCGCCCAGCAAGGCCGATGGCCCGCTTAGCGTATAGATCAAACCGATCTTGATCTTGCCGTCTTCGGCCTGCGCGGTTCCGTTCAACATGGTTGCGGCGAGCAGCGCCAGTGCTGCTTTCGTCGAAATTTTCATTGTTCCACCTCGATTGCAGATTTTTGCTCTGTTTTCTTTTTCTTTCGCATTGCCCGACACAAAACCGCGAAACGCTTTTGCTGGAAATGCTTAATACCCGGCAGATGTACTCCCATACATCTGCCGGGCGGATGCATTATTCTGCTGGCGCGGGCAAAAATTCAACCTCGTGAGCCGGTGCAACGCGAACTATTTCAGCCGGATCACCGACATTATTGATGCGAACGAACAGGTCCCAGAGTTTTGCGGTCGGCGAAACCCAGAAAACGCACTTCACCGGCTGTTCGGACTTGTTGAAAATGCCGTGCGACACGTTGCGCGGCAGGCAGACGAGATCACCCGCTTCGGCAACGGCATCCTTGCCGTCGAGCAGCAGGTCGAGGCGGCCTTCCAGCACATAGATGAATTCTTCCTGCGTGGTGTGGATATGCGGCGGAACGAAGGTGCCGGGAGGGAAGGTTGCATGCCACGACATGGAGCTTTCGCAGACATGCTTGGGCACATAGGTCTGGCCCAGAATGTGCCAGACAACACCGTCGACGGAGGAGCCGGATTTGGTAACGCCAGCTGGAAGATCAGTCACTTGGATTCCCTTTCATGTGAGCGCATCCCGAAAAGTGTGAAACGGTTTTCGGAAAAGATGCGCGTTTAGAAACTATTCAGGTGCAGGTTTCAGGCCGAGGCTCGAGCCACTTCCCGGTTGACCTGCTGTGTTGAAAAGCCCGCCTTTGCGGCATAGCCGCGAACAATCGCCTCGCGTTCGGCAAAGCTGATGACGCCGTCCAGATCGGCAACACCGGACGGTGCGCGACGTTCGACCTCATCGATGACGCCTTCCGGGCCGCCCAGCCGGTTGAGCCGAACAATTTCCGCTGTCGCGGGCAGCCGGATGGCCTGATAGGCGGCAAGTGCCGCGCGACCGTGTTCGGCGACGGCCAGATGATCGGCCAGCGTGCGGGCGTCGATGATGGCCTGGCTCGCGCCGTTGGACCCGACCGGATACATCGGATGGGCGGCATCGCCGATCAGCGCCACGCGGCCATCGGTCCACCAGCGCGCGGGATCGCGGTCGCACATGGGATATTCGAAGAACGTATCGGTTGCCCGCACCAGCGCGGCAAGATCCACGACATTGATGCCGAACTTTTCGACATGCGGCATCAGCTCTTCATGCGTGCCGCGACGGCTCCAATCCTCGCGCTTCGGCGCAGGCGAACCGTCGGCGCCGGGACGATAGGTGACGACCCAGTTGTTGAGAATTTTGCCGGGCGTGGTGCCCTTGGCGATGGGGTAAAGCACCAGCTTATAGGTGAAGCCGCCTGCAACGATCATGGTGCGGCCGTCAAGGAACGGATCGCTTTCAACTGCGCCGCGCCACATCATGACGCCATTCCATTTAAGCCCGGCTTCGTTCGGGAACATCTGATGCCGGATGACGGAGTGAATACCATCCGCGCCGATGACAATGTCGCCGGTTGCCGAGGCGATCTTCGACCCTTCAGCGAAATGCACTGTCGCCGAACCTTCGTTCTGCTCATAGCCGACGCAGCGCTGGTTGGCGACGATAGCGTCTGGGCCGAGACGTTCGATCACGGCATCATAAAGCAGTTTCTGCAGATAGCCGCGATGGATGGAAAACTGCGGCACATCATAGCCTGCATCCACGCCGCGGGGTTCGCGCCAGATTTCCTGGCCCTGCCGTGTGGCGTAAATCAGCTCGCGGGTGCGGATGCCGGTGGCGTCGAGTGCTGGCAGAAGACCGATCTCAGCCAGTTCGCGGATGGCGTGCGGAAGGACGTTGATACCAACGCCCAGTTCGCGGACTTCCGGTGCTGCTTCGAAAATCTGGCAGGCAATGCCTCGTGCATGCAGCATCAGTGCCATGGTGAGGCCGCCAATGCCCCCTCCGACGATAATCGCTTTCATTCGCGGTTCCCTTTTTCGTGGCTGCTCTCTGGCGCCTGGGACCAACGATAAAAGCGGGAACGGTGCTGTCTATCACCAAATCGCCATTCCTAACAGGAAACCGCCAGAAACGCGCTTTTGGGCAAAATTTTCACGGTGCTTGCGCTCTCGCCACGGCATGATACTTTAATCTTAAAATAAAATGCTCTCTAAACGAGATACGGGGAATATCGTGATGCCGACTACGAGCTATATGCACCGGCTTTCGCCGTCCATCGATTCGTTTCAGGACACCATGTCCGGGTTGCTCCGGCCTTGCCGCATCTCGAAGAAATCCAGCCGGACCTATCGCACGGAAGTTGCCCATGGGCGCATGCGGCCCTTCGGCCTGACGGCAATCCGCATTGGCGGCCACGCCCGCATCGAAGTCGAAGCGCATAACGATATGACTTTGTTGCAGGTTCCGTTGCAGGGCATCTTCGTTTCACGCGACCGGCGCGGTGACGAGCTGTTGTATCAGTCGGGCATGAATGCCCAGCTGGTTGATGCGCATTCGGCAATCGATCTTGAGTTTCACCCGTCCACGCGCATGCTGATTTTCAGCCTGAACGATACCCAGATTGATATTCTGGGCGGCAAGGAATTCATCGAGCAGTTCACCCACAACAAGCGCGTCGTCTCGTTTGATACGCCGGTTGGCCATGCCTTCTATCAGCTGGCGCATTTCGTCATGAACGAGATCGAGAAGGACAAGGAAGCCTTCTTCCATGGCGGTCTGTCGGAGCGGCTGGAAGACAGCCTGATGGCGTCGCTTGCGGCGGCGCTCGATACGCAGCCGCGCGCAAGACCGCTGATGAGTGCGGTGCCGAGCTATGTCCAGCGCGCCGAAAAATTCATGCTCGACAATCTCGACAAGCAACTGACCTTGCAGGAGCTGGTCGACGCAACGGGCACCAGCGCCCGCACGTTGCACCGCACCTTCCGCAGTGTCCGGGGCAACACGCCGCTCGGCGTGTTCAAGAATATGCGGCTGGACAAGGTGCATGCAGAGCTTGCCCGCGGATATGCCGGACCCGGCGATATTACGCGCATCGCCATGGCCTGGGCGTTCAACCATATGGGCCTGTTCTCGGCCGATTACCGCCAACGTTTCGGTTATCTTCCGTCTGAAACCGTGCGCCGCGCCCAGTAAGGCTTGTAACCGCTATCTGCGATTTGCCAGCGCCTGATTAGGCTGGCGCAGGCTGGGATCGAACGGGCTGATCTTGTGGGAAATGATTGCCGCTTCCCGGCTCAGCAGTTCGACAACTGTTTGCAGCCGCTGTTCGGTCAGGCGTGAGGCCAGCGTGCCAACGCTAAAGGCCGCCACGGCTTCACCGCTATGGTCGAGAATGGGCACGCCGACACCGGCCATGCCGTCGATCATATTGAAGTTGAAGGTTGCAGCACCTGTCTTTCGCACGTCATCGATCAGGATACGCAGATCAACTTCGTCGATGGTGGACTTATCCAGAATGCGGGGCATGTTGAAGCGGATGATCGCCTCGCGCTCTTCTTCCGGCAGGAAGGCGAGAATGGCGAGACTGCCCTGGCCGATACCAAGCGGAACCTTGCCGCCAATATCGCCGGTATAGGAGCGGATCGGAAACGGTCCCTCGACGCGATCAAGACACACAGCATCGAAATTGCTGCGCACCAGCAGGAAAACCGTATCGTTGAACGTGGTCGACAGCCGCAGGAGCGACGGGCGCGCAATATTCAGTATTCCGTCGCGTTGCCGGGCCTGCGCCGCCATGGCGAAAAACTCCAGTGACAGGCGATAGGCTTTCTTGTCAGCGATTTGCTCGACAAGGTTTTCGGCAATCAACGTCTTCAGCAGACGATGGGTGGATGGCTGGCTCAATTCGAGATCGCGGGCCAGATCGATCAGCCGCACGCCGTCCTCGGCGCTGGCGGCCAGACCTTTCAAAATATGGATTGCCTTCACCAGACTTGAGTTGAGAGCAGCGCCAGATTTCGAATTCTCTGATATATCATCCATAAAATTGCTTCCAAATTCTGTATTTTAAAAGATATATATAATTTCTTCCGGATTTAAAAATTATAATTTGTAATCGCGGAATTTTTTCTGCCATCTGAAAGCGTCGCCAATGGGAAGGTCCGGCAAGGCACCGAAAAGGTGCTGCAAACGGATCGGCGGTTTTGCTTCAGGCGTTGTTCAGGGAACGATGCAGCCGCGAAAGCGGCTGGCCAATAAAGTGTTGCTGCGCAACCGAGCATGAATGACCGCCCCGCCAGCCAGCCCTGTAAAGAGGCGACGTGAGACAACATCACGGCGCTTCCGCTCCCCCGCACAATTCTGCGGAAGTCAGGCCGAGAGGGAGACGCAATGAGCTTTTTGACCCTTTCCGGAATTTCCCGCCACTACGGCAAGTTCGCGGCTGTCGATAAATTTAATCTGACGATTGAAAAGGGCGAGTTCATTTCGCTGCTCGGTCCTTCCGGCTGCGGCAAGACCACAACCTTGCAGATGATCGCCGGACTGGTGCCCCCGACCGCCGGTTCGATCACGCTTGACGGTCGTGATATTACCCGGCTGGCCCCGGCCAAGCGCGAACTCGGCGTCGTCTTTCAGAGCTATGCGCTGTTTCCGCATATGACGGTGGCGCAGAATGTCAGCTTCGGCCTCGAAATGCGCAATGTGGCCAAGGCCGAGCGTGAAAAGCGTGTGCGCGAAGTGCTGGAACTGGTGCATCTCGGCGCTTTGGCGGATCGCTATCCGCGCGAGATGTCGGGCGGTCAGCGCCAGCGTGTTGCGATTGCCCGCGCGCTGGTCATTAATCCGCCAGTGTTGCTTTTGGACGAGCCGCTCTCCAATCTCGATGCGCAGTTGCGCGAGGAAATGCAGTTCGAACTGCGCCGCATTCAGCGCACTGTCGGGATCACCACCATCATGGTGACCCACGACCAGGCCGAAGCGCTGTCGATCAGCGACCGCATCGTGGTCATGGAAAACGGCCTCATCACGCAGGTCGATGCGCCCTACAAGCTCTATGAGCATCCGCACAACCATTTCATTTCCAATTTTGTCGGCAAGTCCAACTTCCTCAAGGCACGCGCCGCAGGCGAGATGATCGCGCTTGCGGGCACAGCGATCCGCTTCCCGGCGGGCGAAGCCAAGCTTTCCGGCGATCTCTCGGTGTTTATCCGCCCGGAAAAAGTGCAGCTGGTGAATGACGGCGAGGGTCATATCGCCGGTGAAGTCGCAACGCGCTATTTCATGGGCAGCCAGTGGTTGCTCGGCGTCAATACGGCGGCGGGCCAGCTTTCGGTGTCATTGCCCAATCTCGGCAATCCGCCGCCCGCTGAGGGCACGCAAGTCGGCCTCAACTGGAACCATGAAGACTGCCGTATCCTCACCGCAGGGGTGAACTGAACATGGCTTCGGTGATCTCAGAAGGTACATCCGCAGCCCCGAAGGAACCGCGCAATCTGATGCCGCTTTTCCTGGCCGGGCCGTCGACCCTGCTTTTCTTCGCGCTGGTGCTGTTGCCGCTGGGGCTGACGATCCTGCTGTCTTTCAACAGCTACAGCTATGACAAGGGCATCGAGAACGTCTACTCGCTCGCCAATTACGCGCAGGTTCTCAAAGACCCCTATTATCTGTCGATCTTCTGGCGGACGCTCAAGCTCGCTCTTATCACGACTGTCATCACGGTGCTGATCGGCGTGCCGGAAGCCTATATTCTTTCGAATATGCGCAAGCCGTGGCGCTCCATCTTCCTGCTGGTGATCATCGGACCGCTTCTGGTTTCGGTCGTGGTGCGCACCTTCGGCTGGAGCATGCTTCTCGGACGCAATGGTCTGGTGAACAGCCTGCTGCAGCTGGTCGGCCTGCCGACGACGCAGATCCTTTATAGCGAGACCGCCATCGTGATCGGTCTGGTGCATATCATGCTGCCCTTCATGGTGATCCCGGTGTGGACCGTGCTGCAGAAACTCGACCCGTCAGTGGAAGCAGCCGCGCTTACGCTTGGCGCATCGCGCCTGACGGCATTGCGCCGCGTGGTGTTTCCGCAGGCCGTGCTTGGCATTCTTTCGGGCAGCCTCATCGTATTCGCTTTGTCGGCCAGTTCCTTTGCCATTCCGGGCCTGCTTGGCGGACGCCGTCTCAAGATGGCGGCTACCGTCGTCTATGACGAATTCCTGATCGAGCTGAACTGGCCGCTGGGAGCTGCGATCGCCATCATCGTTCTGGTGGCCAATCTCATCATCATGATCGCCTATAACCGCCTGCTCGAAGGGCAGGCCAAGAAGAAACTGGGGTAAGCACCATGGTCAAGAACGGTCCTTTCGCCCTTTTCTTCCACACGCTGGTCGTCATCTTCATGCTGGCGCCGATGCTGGTGGTGTGTCTGGTGGCATTCACCCCGGAAAACACGCTGACCATGCCTTGGAACGGCCTTTCGCTTCGCTGGTTCAAGGCTGTGTTCGAGCATAACGACTTTATGACGTCGTTCTATAACAGCGTGAAGCTCGCCTTCTTCTCGGCCACGATTTCCACATTGCTGGCGGTGCCGTCCGGGCTTGCCATTGCGCAATATAATTTCCGTGGCCGCGATGCGCTCAATGCGCTGTTTCTGTCGCCGCTGATCATTCCGCATCTGGTGCTGGGTGTCGCATTCCTGCGCCTGTTCTCCCTGATGGGCTTCACGGGTTCATTCGTCTGGCTGGTTGCTGCGCATTCCATCGTGATTACGCCTTATGCGCTGCGCCTCATTCTCGCTTCGCTCGGCAGTATGGACCGCAATGCTGAAAATGCGGCGCGGACGCTGGGTGCCGGAGAGTGGACAGTGTTCAGTCGCATCACCTTGCCGCTGTTGCTGCCGGGTCTGTCGGGCGGCTGGCTGCTTGCCTTCATCAATTCCTTTGATGAGCTGACCATGTCGATCTTCGTCACGTCGCCCTCGACGGTCACGCTGCCGGTCCGCATGTATATGTATGCAAGCGAATCCATCGATCCGATGATGGCTGCGGTCTCCGCCTTGATGATCCTTGTCGCGACCGTCACCATGATCATCATCGACCGCATGTTCGGCCTCGACCGTCTTCTGGTAGGCAAGGGCTGATCCGATCATGACGATCCCGGTTTCACCTTCCGCGGCCCAGTTCCGCAGACGGTATCGGCTGGCCGAACAGCCGCTCAGCTTCTCGCTCGACGGCGTGCCTTGCGAGGGACGCCGTGGCGACACTGTGCTGACTGCCATTCTGTCGGTGCAGGGAAAGCTGCGTCATACCGAATTCACCGGCGAACCGCGCGCAGGTTTCTGCCTGATTGGCGCTTGTCAGGATTGCCATGTCATGACGGCGGAAGGGAGCCAGTTGCGCGCCTGCACGACATTGCTGGAAGACGGCATGGCGTTTGTGACGGAGCCTGCGACATGAGCACGGCTTCGGCACCTATCATTGTCGGCGCTGGACCTGCGGGCATTCGCGCCGCCGAAATTCTCGTCGAGTCTGGTCTCCGGCCTGTCGTGCTGGACGAAGGCATGCGCTCCGGCGGGCAAATTTATCGCCGTCCGCCGATCGATGACGGGCGCAGTTATCGCAGCCGTTATGGTTCCGAGGCCCACAAGGCCGAAGCGCTGCACACGACATTCGATACATTGCGCGGCTCTATCGATTATCGCCCGGAAACGCTGGTCTGGAATATTTCACGCAACGATGGCGATCATCTCGATCTGCTGACCGATGGCGTTCATGATCAGCTGCCCTATAGCCATCTTATTCTTGCAACCGGCGCAACGGATCGTGTCCTTCCCTTCAAGGGCTGGACGAAGCCCGGCGTCTATACGCTTGGCGCATCGCAGACCGCGCTCAAGGCGCAGGGCTGCACCGTTGGCGAACGCGTCGTGTTCATGGGTTCCGGTCCGCTGCTTTATCTGGTGGCTTGGCAGTATCACCATGCAGGCGCCAAGGTGGCGGCTGTTCTGGATACGGCGCCTTTTACTGCGAAGTTTCATCTCGCGCATCTGGCGCTGCACGCGCCGCGCATTGTGGCGCTGGGGGCCTATTACGGCCTGCGTCTGAAACTGGCGGGCGTTCCGATCCATTATGATGTTCGGCCCGAGGCGGTAACTGGTGACGGCCATGTGGAAGGTCTGCGTTATCGCACGGGCAAGAGTGAGCGCGAAGTGGCGTGCGATGCGTTGGCCTATGGCTTTGCGCTCCGCCCTGAAACGCAGCTTGCCGATCTTGCCGGTTGTGATTTCCGCTTCGAGGACCGCGACCGCGCCTGGTTACCGATGACGGACAAGCTTGGTCGCACCAGCCGGATCGGGGTCTATGTCGCCGGTGATGGTGCCGGTATTGCCGGTGCCGATGCCGCCGAAATTCGCGGTCAGCTTGCCGCTATCGCGCTTCTCCGCGATCTTGGATTGCCGTTCGATGGCGGGACCGAGCAACGTCTCATCCGCAAGCTTGATGGTATTTATCGCGAACGGCTTATCGTCGAAAAGGCATTTCCGTTTCCGCTCGACTGGTTCCAGACGGTGGTAGGCGATGTCACGCTTTGCCGTTGCGAAGAGATCAGCCTTGGCGAAGCGCGGGATGTGATCGGCGCAGGCAACACGCAGGAAATCAATCGCCTCAAGGCCTTGAGCCGGGTTGGCATGGGGCGCTGTCAGGGCCGAATGTGTTCGGCAGCGGCAGCGGAACTTCTGGCTTCCATGCGCGACAAGTCACCCGCTGATGGCGGACGTATCCGCGCCCAGGCACCCGTCAAGCCGATCCCGCTCGGTTTTGGCGCTGCGGCCAGAGAGGACGTTTCGTCATGAACCAGCGTCTTCAGGCCGATGCGGTCATTATTGGCGGCGGAATTGTTGGCGGTTCGGCAGCGCTGTTCATGCGTCAGGCTGGCCTGTCGGTTATCCTGCTCGACAAGGGCTTTTGCGGCGCGCAGGCAAGTGGCGTCAATTATGGCGGTGTGCGCAGGCAAGGCCGCCCGCCCGAGCAGATCGCCCTATCGCAGCGCGCGCATGAGATATGGGCGCGGCTGCCGGAACTGATCGGCATTGACGGCGAATATATCCGCAGCGGCCATTTGAAACTGGCGCGCACTGAGGAGCATTTTGCAAGTCTGGAAGCCTATGCGGCGACGGTTCGCCCATTGGGTCTTGCGGTGGAACTGATTGGCGGCAATGCCGTCAAGGAGCGGTTTCCCTGGCTGCCCGGCAATGTGGCTGGCGCTTCGCTTTGCGCTGATGATGGTCACGCCAATCCGCGTCTTGTGTCGCCTGCTTTTGCACGCGCTGCCAAGGCGGCGGGCGCGACGGTTCTGGAAAATACGCCAGTGCATGACGTGCAGGCGACCGGCGACGGCTTTGCCATTCTGGCGGGTGAGAAGATCGAAATCCGCTCGCGCCTGCTCTTCAACTGCGCCGGTGCGTGGTCTGATCGCTTTGCGGCGTCTTTCGGCGAGCCCGTCCCGCTGAAGCGTGTCTATCCATCCATGGTCGTGACCGAACCCATGCCGCTTCGCCTGCCGATGAGTCTCGGCGAAGAAGGCGGCGGTTTCTATGGACGTCAGGTGACGCGCGGAAATTATGTGATGGGTGGCGGACGCGGCACAGCGCTTGAAAACCCGGATTTTTCGCGTCCGTCAGTCAATGCGGCGTCATCGGTGATGTTACGCGCCATCGAACTCTTTCCACACCTGAAAAATGCCCAGGTTATCCGCTTCTGGTCTGGCACCGAGGCTGAAATGCCGGATGGAAATCCGGTGATCGGGCCAAGCAGCCGGGTCAAAAATCTCTATCACGCCTTCGGTTTCTGCGGCGCCGGTTTTCAGACCGGGCCGGGAGTTGGAGCCGTGCTCGCCGATTTCGCCGTTAACGGAGAAACGAAAACGCCGATCGGCGCTTTCGCCATCGACCGTTTTGCGCCCGAAAACAATCCAACCTGAAACCACAAAGGGGAGTAGCATGAACACCAACCGGATTACGAAAACTGTTGCAGCCACGCTTGGCCTGTCGGTCGCTTTCGCTTCAGCCGCATCGGCAGAAACGAAGACGCTCTATATCGGCATGAATGGCGGCAATATGGAAAAGGCTTATACCGAGCACGTCCTGCCGGAATTCGAAAAAGCCAATGATGTGAAAGTCGTGGTCGTGCCGGGCACGTCGGCAGATATTCTCGCCAAGGCGACCGCCCAGAAGGACAATCCGCAGATGCACGTCATGCTGCTCGATGATGGCGTGATGGTTCGCGCGATCAATGGCGGCCTGTGCCAGAAAATCTCTGACGATCCGGTTCTGGCCGATATTCAGCCAGCCGCCCGCATCAAGGACGACATGGCCATCGGCGTCGATATGGGCATGACCGGCATCGCTTATAACAAGAAGCTTTTCGACGAAAAGGGTTGGGCTGCGCCGACCTCCTGGATGGACTTCGCTGATGAAAAATACGCCAATGCCGTCGTATTCCAGTCGGCTTCCGCCTCGACATTCGGTCTGCATGCATTCCTGATGTTCAACCGCATTCAGGGCGGCGACGACAAGAACCTCGAGCCGGGCTTCGAGAAGTTCCCCGACATGATCGGCAAGAATGTTCTGGAATATATCCCGTCTTCGGCCAAGATTTCGGAAATGGTTCAGACCGGTGAAGCTGCAATCTTCCCGCTGACGCCAACCGGCGTGAACAACCTGAAGGACAAGGGCATTCCGGTTGAATATGCGCAGCCGAAGGAAGGTTCGGTCGTTCTCGCCGTGACCGAATGCGTGCTGGCAGGCAATAGCGAGCCGGAACTGAGCCAGAAGCTGGCGCATTATTTGCTGTCCGCCGATGCGCAGAGCAAGGCGCTCGATCATGGCAATGTCATTCCGTCGAACCAGAAGGCCAAGGCCGGTACGCCGGAAGCACAGGCCAAGCTTGATGCGTTCCGCGGTTACATGCAAACCGCAAACACGCTCGATTGGGATGCTGTCAATGAAGGCCGCCAGCAGCTTAACAGCCGCTGGAACCGCACCATCGAAAAATAAGTTCAGGTGTTTGATCGTAAGCCCGCCCCGATTTCCCGGGGCGGGCTTTTTTTCGTCTTGTTTCCAGACGGGGGGCGATCGGGTCGCGATTGCTACAAGACCCCCTACCGATAACAAAATGTTGCGCAATTGCGCCGGTCGGTGGAAACAGCTCGTGCTTGCCGTTGTGGGATCAAGCCCCTTAAAATTGGGGTTCGAAACTGCTTCGGGAATGAACGAATGACACGACAGTTACACCTCACCGCCTTCATGCGCCCAGTCAGTCTGCACACCGGCGCGTGGCGATATCCGGGAGCCTATCCCGATGCCAATTTCAATTTCCACCATCTGAAGTCTTTTGCGCAGAAGCTTGAAGCCGCCAAGTTCGACGCCTTCTTCATGGCCGATCATCTGGCCGTGCTCAACATGCCGGAAGAGGCGCTGAAGCGCAGCCACACAGTCACGTCGTTTGAACCGTTTACCCTGCTATCGGCGCTGGCGGCGGTGACGGATAAGATCGGTCTGGCCGCAACGGCGTCCACGACGTTTGACGAGCCCTACCACATCGCCCGGCGCTTCGCCTCGCTCGATCATATCAGCCAGGGGCGGGCGGCTTGGAACATCGTCACGACCGCCAATCCGGATGCGGCGCTCAATTTCGGCGAGCAAGAACATCTTGTTCACGATGAGCGCTACAAGCGGGCGCGTGAATTCTTCGATGTCGTGACGGGATTGTGGGACAGCTTTGCCGATGACGCATTCCTGCGCGATCAGCAATCCGGCATTTATTTCGACCCGTCGCGGATGCATGTCCTTGACCACAAGGGCGACGACTTCAACGTGCGCGGGCCGCTCAATATCGCGCGCCCGGTGCAAGGCTGGCCGGTGATCGTGCAGGCGGGTCAGTCGGAACCGGGACGCCAACTGGCCGCCGAGACAGCCGAGGTTGTCTTCTGCGCGCCGCGCGGATTGTCGGATGCAAAGAAACTCTATGCCGATTTGAAGAGCCGCGTTGCAGCCGCCGGGCGAAATCCCGATCACCTCAAAATATTGCCCGCCGCCTTTATCGTCATTGGTGAGACGATTGCCGACGCAAAGGAAAAGCGGGCAAAGCTCGACAGTCTGGTGCATTACGACAGCGCTATCGCTTCCTTGTCGATTGCCATCGGGCACGATGTATCCGGCCTCGATCCGGATTCCTATCTGCCGGAACTTCCTGACACCAATGCCAGCAAGTCGAGCCAGGAACAGGTGTTGAAGCTGGCGCGCGAAGAAAACCTGACGGTTCGCCAGCTTGCCCAACGCTATGGCGGCTATTCGGGTCTGGCTTTCGTGGGAACGCCGGAAAGTGTCGCCGACGAAATGCAGCAATGGCTGGACGAGGCCGGTTGTGACGGCTTTACGGTTGTGTTTCCATTCGTGCCGCAAGGGTTGGACGATGTGGTGGAAAAGCTGGTGCCGGAATTGCAGCGGCGCGATATTTTCCGCAGCGACTATGAGGGTTCTACCCTGCGCGATCATCTCGGACTGCCGCGGCCGCGGAACCAGTTTTTCGACTGAAAAAACCTGAAATGAAAACACTGCAACCGGTCAGTTCTGATCGGTTGCAGTGTTTTGGATAGAGGGCTCAGATTAGTTTGTTGCGCTGAAGATGCTGTAGCAATTGCGTCCCTTGCCTTTGGCTTCATAGAGCGCGATGTCGGCATTGCGCGCCAGATCCTGCGGTGTGAGGCCGTCGCGTGGCGCCACAACAGCGCCGATGCTGGCGGAGACATCCAGAACAATGCCATTAATGATGAAGGGCTCGCGGAAGGCGTCCACGATCTTTCCGGCAACGGCTTCGATTTCGTTCTCTCCGCTCGGATTGGGCAGAATAACAGCGAATTCATCGCCGCCGACCCGCACCGGCAGGTCGTCGGCCCCAAGGGTTGAACGCAGACGCCGCGCGGCCTCAATCAGCAGGCCGTCGCCCATAATATGTCCATGCGTGTCGTTCACGGCTTTGAAGCGGTCGAGATCGATCAACAGCGCCCCAACCGATCTGCCGTTCTTCAGCGCATCCTCGATCATCGGGATTGCCAGCTCGTAAAGCGCGCCGCGATTGTAGAGTTTGGTCAGCCGGTCGGTCAGGGCCAGACGCTTGAGGGCAATGGAATCGTCATTGAGGAACTTGTTGGTCTTTTGCAGGCGCAGAAGGCCGCTCGCAACGCGTGCAAAGTCTTCAAGCTTGGCCATGTCGCTTTGGGAAATATGCCGGGGCTTGTTGTCGAGAATGCAAAGCGAACCGACCGTCAGGCCTGCATCGACCGAAACCGGCGCGCCGGCATAGAACCGGAAAAGCGGTTCTCCGGTGACATAGGGCATGGTGCAGAAGAAACGGTCTTCAACCATGTCCTCGATCACAAAGCTTTTGCCGCTTTCAACGACGAATGTGCAGGCGGTCATCTCGCGCGGACAACTGCCGACTTGCTGCCCGGCATTGGCGGCGACGCGCTGCCAGTCCTGATCGACAATGTTGAGAGCGGATGTGCTCGCGCCAAATGCATCCTTGACGAGACCGACAAGCGTATCGAGTTCAGGCAAGCCGATGCTCGAAAGGGAGACAAGGCTTCGAACGCTTTCCAGCCGTTCGACTTCATTGGCCGGAACGGAAAAACTACGCTCCGGATTTGAGAATCCCTGGACGTTTGTATTCATCATCTTCACCATCATGCATGCATCGATCCGCCTCGTTTATAGATAGGGAATACGACAGCGACAGCAAGCAAAGCCTGCCTATAGTGAAGAAGTTTGAACAAATTTTGTGATGTTCTTATGCGGCCTCGATATCGCGAACCGGAGGATTGCCATAGAGGCGGCTATATTCACGGCTGAATTGCGAAGGACTTTGATAGCCCACGCGGTGGCCAGCCGTGCCGGCATCCAGTCTCTCGACTAGCATCAGGCGGCGCGCTTCGCTCAGGCGCAGCTGCTTTTGATACTGGATCGGCGTCATGGCCGTGATCGACTTGAAATGGTGGTGAAATGACGACGGGCTCATATTCACATGTTCAGCCAGTTGCTCGATGCGCAAAGGCAGCGCAAAATGCTGGCGCAGCCATCCGATGGCGCGCGCGATCCGGTTGGCCTGACTGTCCACTGTGGCGATATTGATCAGACGGTCGCCGCTTGGGCCTGTCAGCAGACGATAAAGAATTTCCTGTTCGATCAGCGGCGCCATGACGGGAATATCTTCCGGGCTATCGAGGAGGCGCAAAAGCCTGATCACCGCATCGACCAGCCCGGCAGGTGCCGCATTGACGCTGATGCCCCACTGGTTTTCGGAAGGGATAATGCCGCGACGAATATCGCTGCGACCAAGCAGATCGACCAGTTTTTCGCTGTCGATTGCGAGCGACAGGCAAAGATGCGGCGCTTCCGCGCTGGCTTCGACCACGCGCCAGGTTACCGGCAGATCGAGCGAGGTGACCAGATATTCTCCCGTTGCATAGTTGATCGTGGCCGACCCAAGACGCAGCGACTTCGAACCTTGAAGAACCATCGCGAGACATGGGCGATAGCTGCCATGGCAGGGCACACTTGGCGTCGAACGTCTGCTTATCGACAGGCCGTCGATCGCAGTTTTGCGCTCGCCATCAGTCTCGATGAAGCGCT
The DNA here is from genome assembly GCA_014138095.1 of Ochrobactrum sp. RH2CCR150. Lineage (GTDB taxonomy): Bacteria > Pseudomonadota > Alphaproteobacteria > Rhizobiales > Rhizobiaceae > Brucella > Brucella gambitense. The sequence continues at coordinate 149,185 of JACGXE010000006.1, read as the reverse complement.
CGGCAAGCGACGCCAGCTCCCTATATGCATCGACGGGTAAATTCATGGGCACCTTGCTTTGTCAACGATCCGACATGGTCCTTATTTATCCTCTTCGGAAATCGAAACCAAGGGACAGGGTTGGTCGGGCACATCAGATTTGCAGGATTGTGCAAGAAGCTTGCAGGATCGGTCTACCCTGTTTTCCCGGTTCGGAGCATAGTCGATCATCTCATCCTCCCCCAATTTTTCCCTGAAAAACGGAGTTTATTATGGCTATTGCAAGAGGTTATGCCGCAACTGATGCGGATCAGCCGCTGGTACCGTTCACGTTTGAACGCCGCGAGCCCAATGCCGACGATGTGGTCATCTCGATCCAGTATTGCGGTGTTTGCCATTCCGACATTCATACCGTTCGCAATGAATGGAAGAACGCCGTTTATCCGATTGTCCCCGGACATGAGATCGTCGGTGTTGTCACTGCCGTTGGCGACAAGGTGACGAAGTTCAAGGTTGGCGACAAGGTCGGCGTTGGCTGCTTCGTGGATTCCTGTGTCGGCTGTGCGACGCGCGACGTCGACAATGAGCATTACATGCCGGGTCTGGTCCAGACCTATAATAGCGACGAAGCCGACGGCAAGGCGCGCACGCAGGGCGGCTATTCCGATCAGATCGTCGTCAAGGAAGGCTATGTCCTGTCCATGCCGGACAATCTGCCGCTCAATGCTTCGGCACCGCTGCTTTGCGCCGGCATCACGCTTTATTCGCCGCTCCGCCATTGGAATGCCGGTCCCGGCAAGCGTGTTGCCATTGTCGGCATGGGCGGGCTTGGCCATATGGGCGTGAAGCTTGCCAATGCGATGGGCGCGCATGTCACAGTGCTCAGCCAGTCGCTGTCGAAGAAGGATGACGGCCTCAAGCTTGGTGCGAAGGAATACTACGCCACCAGCGATGCCGCGACCTTCGAGAAGCTTGCAGGCAGCTTTGATCTGATCATCTGCACCGTTGGCGTCGCCATTGACTGGAACGCCTATCTTGGCCTGCTCAAGGTCAATGGAACCATGGTCGTTGTCGGCGTGCCGGAAGATATGGTGCCGCTCCATGCCTTCTCGCTCATCCCCGGCCGCAAGAGCCTTTCCGGTTCGATGATCGGCTCGATCAAGGAAACCCAGGAAATGCTGGATTTCTGCGGTGAGCACAACATCGTCTCCGAAATCGAGATGATCAATATTCAGGATATCAACGAAGCCTACGAGCGCGTTCTGAAAAGCGACGTGCGCTATCGCTTCGTGATCGATATCGCCTCGCTGGCAGCCTGATAAAACAAAAGGCGGGACTGAACAGTCCCGCCTTTTTCATAAGGCCGCAGCTTCAGAACTGGAGCACCTGGCTGAGCACAATAATGGTGCCGACCGCACATGAGCAGGCAAAGAGCGCCAGTTCCGATGCCGTAAGCCGGTCGATCCAGATTGGTCGCTTCAATTGTCCGTTCGTTCTTGTCGATGTGTGGGCGGGCGATTCCGCTTTTGCCCCGCTATCCCTCTTCATTGAACTGCTGCGCATTTTTCATTTTCTCCCCCATCCAACGCTAACTGCGTTGGGTCGCCGCGAGATCGGCGCAATTAACTGAACATTAACCAATCTTTAGGTGTTGGGAAACAGTAAAAACGGACGAACCGACAAGCCGGTTTGACGAATGAACATCTTGATCCGCATGCGCGACGGGTCTGCCTGCATGGTTGCAATCCTAGACGGGTTCTGGTCAAAGCCTGCAAGGCTTTACAGAGATGTGAGAAGCAGGCCCGAGACGGACCAGATACAGGATTGTTGAACCATGCCCGATAATGGCGCATCTGCACCATTCATTGCTGTCGACGGCGTCGGTTACGCGATCGCCGGGCGACCGATCCTGCATGGTGTCTCGCTCCATTCCACAGCGCGCAGAATGGGCATTGTCGGCAGAAACGGTTCCGGCAAGAGCACGCTGGCGCGGCTTCTGGCGGGTCTGCTGAAACCCTCGGAAGGAGCGATCCGCATTGCAGGTCAGGACCTTTACGAAGACCGCGAGGCGGCGCTTTCAACGGTCGGTATCCTGTTTCAAAACCCCGAACACCAGATCATCTTTCCAACTGTCATTGAGGAAATTGCTTTCGGCCTGCGCCAGCAGGGCGCAACCAAAGCCGATGCGCGGACGATGGCGACAAAGGTGCTGGGCGATTTTGGCAAGGAACATTGGGCCGATGCCGCCATCCAGTCTTTGTCGCAGGGGCAGAAGCATCTCGTCTGCATGATGTCCGTGGTTGCGATGCGCCCGGCGCTGATCATCCTCGACGAGCCTTTTGCCGGTCTCGATATTCCCACGCGGCATCAGCTGTCGCGCTATCTGAATGCCGGTGAGGCGCGTCTTCTCCACATTTCCCACCATCCGGAAGATTTGAACGGCTACGACGAAGTGTTCTGGATCGATCAGGGCCAGATCAGGGAAACCGGGGATGCGCAAACTGTTCTGACCCGCTATGTTGAAGAAATGATCCTTCAGGGCAAGAGCGATGATCTCTCTCACCTCTCCCGTTAAAACACGCGCCCATCAATGGCCGGTGGCGGCCAAGGTGGCAGCGCTTTGCATTGCGACCACGACGCTCTTCATGGTCAAGTCGGTCTGGTTCCAGCTCGGCGCTTTTGTGTTTTGCCTCGTGCTTTATGCCCTTCCGGGGCGCGTTTTCTTTCGCGCGGGCTTGCAGGCCATGCGTCCGGTTCTGCCGTTTGCTGCGGTGATTTTTCTCTGGCATCTGGCTTTCTACACAGCCCTTGAAGGGGTGGAGATCACGGTACGGGTGGTCACGATGATTGCCTTGGCCAATCTGGTAACGATGACCACGCCGCTTGAAGATTTCGTGCATCTGCTGCGGTTTCTGAACGCGCCTCTCCGTCGCCTCGGCCTGCCGACAAAAATTCTCGAAACGGCCATCCCGCTGGTGATACGCTTTTCACCAGTGCTGATTGCCAAGGCCGGACAGCTCGTTGAAGCATGGTGCGCCCGGTCGCGCAGGCGTCCGGGCTGGCAACTGGTATTGCCGCTTTCGCTGGCGGCACTCGACGATGCCGATCATGTTGCCGAAGCATTGCGTGCTCGCGGTGGAACTCTCAAGTAAAGGCTCACCCTATGGAAAGAAATGTCGCCCATGTGGCCCTGTTTGCAGCGCTGATCTGCGCATTGGGCTTTTTGCCGGCTGTCACGCTCGGCTTCGGCGTGCCGATTACTGCGCAAAATCTTGGCGTCATGCTTGCCGGAGCTGTTCTGGGGCCGAAACGCGGTGTCGCCGCTGTGGCGCTGGTCATTCTTCTGGTCGCAATCGGATTGCCTGTTCTGGCGGTCGGACGCGGCGGACTTGGTGTTTTCTCCGGCCCGACGGTTGGCTTTCTGCTCGGCTGGATACCGGCAGTTTACGTCACGGGCCTTTTCATCGAGCGTGCACCCATCGCCAATCTCGGTGTATCGACCTTTATCGGTGCGGTTCTGGGCTGCATTGTTGTGCTTTATCTGTTCGGCGCAATCGGCATGTCGCTGATCCTCGCAAAGCCTTTCCTTGAAGCGGTCAAGCTGCTGGCCATCTTCATTCCGGGCGATGTGGTGAAGGCTGTTATCACCGGCGTTCTGGTGTCCGCACTTGCCAAAATCCGACCGCAGGACATTCATCGCGGTCAAAGCATAGGCTGAAAAGCTGTGCGTTCACGGTAACTTGTATCGCGCCGAGCAGCAGATCGGTATTCCTGATGCTTTCTCCAATCGGAGAGATTACGGTAATTCTTCATAGCGAATCGATGTCCAGATTGGGAGACATTGCATGGCAGCAGAGACCGGTGCGGCGCGTACCATTCGGACCATTGTCGAAACCATTCGACCGCAGTTGAATGTCAAACTGTGGGACGGCACCCAGATTGGCGCTTTTGACGGGCCAACGCTCGCGATCAAGGACCCGTCGGTCGTGCGTCAGGTGGTGCTGAAGCCGAATTACGATACGCTTATCAGTCTCTGGACGTCCGGCGCGGTCGACATCGAAAATGGAACCATCTTCGATGTCGCCGAAACGAAGCTCGACGGTCATCTCAAGGAACGGATCAAGGCGCTGCCGAAATGGCAGTTGATGAAAGGCATTCCATCACTGCTCTTTGCCGGAAAGGCGAAGGAGCAGGCGAATATCGACGGAAAGTCGCCCTTCGTCAGCGGTTCGAACAAGGAAGCGATCACCCATCACTACGATGTGTCGAACGAGTTCTATCAGCTGTTTCTCGATGAACGCATGGTCTACACCTGCGCCTATTTCACCGATTGGCAGAACAGTCTGGATCAGGCGCAGCACGACAAGCTGGATCTGATCTGCCGCAAGCTGCGTCTGAAGCCGGGCGACCGTTTTCTGGATATCGGCTGCGGCTGGGGCGCGCTTTTGATCCACGCTGTGCAAAATTATGGCGTGATTGGAACCGGCGTTTCGCTGTCGGAAGCGCAGACGGCGCTGGCCCGACAACGGATCAAGGCTGCCGGGCTGGAAGACAAGATCACCATCCACATCAAGTCCTATACCGAGCTTGATCAGGAGTTCGACAAGATCTCTTCCATCGGCATGTTCGAACATGTCGGCATTGCCAATTACGACACCTATTTCAAATCGGTGCGGCGTTTGCTGCGGCCCGGTGGCCTCTATATGCATCACGCCATTACCCGGCGCATGAAGAAGAACAAGAAGAGTTTCAACCGCAAAAGCGCCGAGCATCTGGCGCTGGTGAAATATATTTTCCCGGGCGGTGAACTGGACCATCTGGGCATGACCGTCGAGAATCTCGAAGGCCATGGCTTCGAGGTGCATGACGTGGAAAATCTCCGCGAGCATTACGGCCGCACCTGCCGCATGTGGGCGGAACGGCTTCATGCCAATTTTGACAAGGCCGTTGCCGAGGTCGGTTATCCGCGGGCGCGCCTCTGGATATTGTATCTCGCAGGATGTGCATTGGCATTTGAACGCGGAACGGTTCAGATCAACCAGACGCTCGCCTCGAAGCGCAAACGTGGCATTTCGGCTGTGCCGCAAACACGCGCTGATATTTATCAGAGCTAGAGCATGTCTCCCGAAAGCGGAAACCGTTTCGGGATAAAGACATACGTGAAAACAAAAGCTTAAAGCAATATGATGGGCAGGCGAAGCGCGAGCTTCAGCCTGCCGTTTGTATGATGCCTATCTGACTTCGCGGTCGATATCGCGCCGCAGCACGAAAGCGGTGGTGATGTCGTCGACGATATCATGGGCGGCAACGAGGTCGCGCACGCGGTTCAGATCGTCGATTGTTGCCGCTTCCAGTTCGACAACCAGATCAAGCTGTCCGCTGACCGACGAGACGCGGCGGACTTCCGCGTGCTGCGCCAAAATGTCGAGAAGCGCCAGCGCGGGCGTGCGTTTCAGGCTTACGAGCAGAATGGCGCGGATGAAATTGGTATCGATCTCGCCGATATCCGCGCGATAGCCGCGAATAACGCCGCTGCGTTCCAGATTCGTGACACGTTCGCTGGTCGCGCTGCGGGACAAGCCGATACGACCGGCCAGTGTCTTCAGCGCGATGCGCGCTTCCTTGGACAGAATTGCCAGTATTTCGCGATCTTTCGCATCAAGTTCCCGCATCGTTACCCTATACGCGTGACCGGACATATGCCGGTCTATTCCGACAAAGTGCCGGTTCTTCCGACAGGATACTTGATGCCCGAAAACGCATTGCGTGCCAAGCTTCTGATAAGAAATGTAAACTGGAAACGCACCGTCTATGACCGATCTCTCCCATCCGAACCCGCAGTTTTCCGCAGCCGATGCCGAGAAACTAGCCATTGAAGTCTTTGGCGTCACAGCGACGGCATCGCCGCTCGACAGCGAACGAGATCGCAATTTTCGTCTGGAGACCGGAACGGATGCCGACTGGATTTTGAAGATCGTCAATGCCAGCGAGCCGCAGGTTGAAAGTGAGTTCCAGACCGCACTTCTGCACCATCTTGCCAATGCGGATGCGAAACTTGCCGTTCCGCATCTGAAACCAAGCCTTTCGGGCGATGTGCTTGCTTCGGCTGTTGCTAGCGGCGGCGAGCGCCATGCCATGCGACTGGTGGGCTGGCTTCCGGGCGTTCCGCTTGCCGAAGTCAAACGCACATTCGAACTGATGCGCAATCTGGGTCGCGCGCTTGGCGAACTGGATCATGCATTGCAGGGCTTCATCCATCCGGGCGCCGTGCGCGAACTCGATTGGGATTTGCGCCACGCCGGGCGGGCGCGGATGCGCCTGCATTTCGTCGGCGATGCCGACAGGCGTGCGCTGCTTGAGCGCTTCATCGTACGTTTTGAAAACCATGTTGCGCCGAAATTGTCCCGTTTGCGTGCGCAAGTCATCCATAATGACGCCAATGACTGGAATGTGCTCGTCAGCAAGAGCGACCATGAACAGATTGCAGGACTGATCGATTTTGGCGATGCGGTGCACACCGTTCTGATTGCTGAAGTTGCCATTGCCTGCGCCTATTCCATCCTCGACATGGAAGACCCAATCGGCGCGGCGGCAGCGCTGGCCGCCGGTTTCCATGAAAAATACCCGCTCAAGGCCGAAGAAATCGACTTGCTGTTCGATCTCATCGCCATGCGTCTCGTCACCAGCGTCACTTTCTCGGCTTCGCGCCACGACAAGACGGATGACAATCCATATCTCGCGATCAGCGAGGCACCGGCCTGGCGTCTTCTTGAAAAGATGGACGCGATGAACCCGCGCTTTGCCACCGCTATTCTGCGCAAGGCCTGCGGCTTCGACGCCATTGAGGGCGCGGGTGCTGTCCGCAAATGGATTGCCGATAACAGCAAAACATTCGCGCCGATCGTGCATCCGGCTCCGGCAACCATGACCAAGGCTCTGGTGCCTTATGGCGATGCAACGCATTTCATGACGGTTGCTTCCGCTGAACAGCGCGCGAAGGAAGCGACGGAATGGTGGGATAGTTTCTGCGCCGAGAACAACGTCCAGCTTGGTATCGGACCTTGGGGCGAAAAGCGCACCGTCTATACCGACACAGCGTTTGAATCGCGCTTCATCGAAGGGCAGCGCCGCATCCATCATCTGGGCGTTGATCTGTTCATGCCTGCCGGGACGCCGCTTTACACGCCGTTGGCCGCAACAGTCGTCAGCGTTGAAATCGAACGCGAACCGCTCGGCTATGGCGGGCTGGTCAAGCTTGAGCATCGCCCGGAAGGCTGCCCGCCTTTCGTGACCCTGTGGGGACACATGGCACATGAGGCGCTCGGTCGTCTCAAGCCGGGTCAGAAGTTGCAGGCTGGCGACCTCGTCGGCCATATGGGCGACATTCACGAGAATGGCGGATGGACCCCGCATCTGCATTTCGAAATGACGACGGATATCAATCTGACGGCAACCGAAATTCTGGGCGTTGGCGAAGCCGCCTATCTCGACGTATGGGCCGATGTCTTCCCGGATGTGGCGGCGCTGGCCGGCATTCCGCCGGAAACTTTCCATCAGGATGGACGCACCCGTGCCGAGATCATCGCGAAGCGCAAGGAAATCTTGCTGCCGAACCTGTCGATTTCCTATTCGGAACCGATCAAGTTCGTGCGCGGCGATGGTACGTGGCTGATCGACAATTATGGTCGCGCCTATCTCGATTGCTTCAACAATGTCTGCCATCTGGGCCATGCCCATCCGGAAGTGGTGGAAGCCATCGCCCGTCAGGCGGCGCTGCTCAATACCAATACGCGCTATCTGCACGACAATATCGTCGCCTATGCCGAACGGTTGACGGCAACCTTGCCGGAAGGGCTGACTGTCGCGTCCTTTGCCTGCTCCGGCAGCGAAGCGAACAGCCTGATGCTGCGCATGGCGCGCAATCATACGGGACGCAAGGAAGCCATCGTTCTCGACTGGGCCTATCATGGCACCACGCAGGAACTGATCGATCTCAGCCCCTACAAATACAAGCGGAAGGGCGGCAAAGGACGACCGGATCACGTCTATGAGGCAGTCATTCCTGACAGCTATCACGCGCCGGAAGACTGGCCGCTGGAAGAGCATGGCAAGCGCTTTGCTGAGAGTATTGCGGAACAGATCGACACCATGCGCAAGCAGGGTCGTGCGCCGGCTTTCTTCTTTGCGGAGTCCATTCCAAGTGTGGCCGGTCAGGTGTTCCTGCCGGAAGGTTACCTCAGGCAAGTTTACGCCATGGTTCGCGCGGAAGGCGGACTGTGCGTTGCCGACGAAGTACAGGTCGGTTTCGGCCGCGTCGGCAGCCATTGGTGGGCGTTTGAAATGCAGGACGTGGTGCCGGATATCGTCACCATGGGCAAGCCGATTGGCAATGGCCACCCCATGTCCGCTGTTGTGACCACTCGCGAAGTCGCAGACAGCTTCAATAACGGTATGGAATATTTCAACACCTTTGGCGGCAATCCGGTGTCCTGTGCCGCTGGTCTTGCAGTCATTGATGTGATCGAACGCGACAAGCTGCGCGAGAATGCGCTGAATGTCGGCAACTATCTCATCGACGGTTTCCGCAAGATGCAGCAGCGCTTCGATATTATCGGCGATGTTCGCGGTCAGGGACTATTCCTTGGCATCGAACTTGTCACGGATCGCAAGACCAAGGCTCCCGCAACGGCACTGGCTCGCAAGATCAACGACGGCGCGCGCGAACGCGGTATCCTGATGGGGACCGAGGGTCCGCACGACAACGTGTTGAAGATGCGCCCGTCCATGGTGTTCAACCGCGCAAATGCGGATCATCTGCTCAGCGTTCTCGCCGACAGCTTTGAGGCTGCATTGAAGTAAGCCTTCGACATCAGGGCTGATTATTGAGGTCGCATTCCCATTCGGATCATCGGATGGGAGTGCGGCCTTTTTCGCGCTGGGGGTTCAAAGTGTGACGCTTGTTCTGTCGGTGAGGGGCAGGACAAAACTTCGGCACGTAGTAATGGCGTTTTGTCGGAAAAAGCATCTCTTCCGCCGACAATATGCCGGTCAATTCCGGCAATGTGTCGGGTCCGCAGTCATATTGCAGGATGCTTGAAAACAACGCCTGTGCGAAGCTCTGCCGATGAAGGTTGATGGCAAACCATAAGCCTAACAATAAGACCATTCCAGAGGAAAACACAAAGCCATGAATATGAAACTCAAGACCCTGTTTGCGGCGGGCGCCGTTGCGATTGCAGCCGCTTTTTCAGCCATGCCTGCGCATGCTGACGAGCTGGAAAAGCTGAAGGAAAGCGGTGAGTTACGCGTTGCCATGAGCGGCGCCTATCCTCCATTCAGCTTCACGAATGCTGATAACCAGGTGGTCGGCTTCGATGCCTCCATCGGAACGGAAATCGCCAATCGTCTGGGTGTGAAGGTCAAACTCGTGACCACGCCGTTTGACGGTATCATTGCAGGTCTTCTGGCGAAGAAATATGACGCTGTTGTCGCCTCCATGACCATCACGCCAGAGCGCGAAAAGGCCGTCGACTTTGTGGGACCCTACTACCATGCGGGCCGCACGGTTGTGGTCAAGGAAGACGCCCCCATCCAGAAACTTGAAGACCTCAACGGCAAGACCGTTGGCGTGACCATGGGCGATGCCCATGAGAAGTGGGCCAAGGCGCAGGGCGACCTCAATGTACGTACCTATAAGGGCCTGCCGGAAATGCTGATCGATCTCGATGCAGGCCGCATCGACGCGCTTATCATGGATAGCATTCCGGTGAAGATCGCCGTCAAGGAAACCGGCCAGAAGGTACGCATTCTCGATACGCCGAATATTGAAGGCGGTCGTGAGGCGCTCGGCATTGCCATTCGCAAGAACAATCCGGAACTCAAGGCAGCTATGCAGAAGGCGCTTGACGATATGCTCGCCGATGGCGGCTACGAGAAAATCTCGATGCAATGGATCGGTAGCGATATTCGCTAAGCCAGCTTTCAATCCGGCCCGGTTTGTCCGGGCCGGCACATGCGATCTTCCGGAGTAATTCTATGGATCTTGCGTTAATGCGGCACGTCCTCCCGTTTTTTCTGGAGGCGGCATGGGTAACTGTGCAGATTTCCGTGCTTGCTCTCGTGTTGGGATTCGTCATTGCGGGCATTCTGGTCGCCGGACGCCTTTCAAACAGTACTATTCTGCGTTTTCTATCCGGCGCTTATGTCAGCATCTTTCGGGGAACCCCCTGCCTCGTGCAGCTTTTCGTCCTCTACTTCGGCGGCCCGCAGATCGGTCTGGAACTGGAGCCCTATGCGGCGGGTGTGATCGGTCTGGGGCTCAATATCGGCGCTTACATGGCCGAGTCCATTCGCGGTGCGATTGCGAGTGTTGACCGGGGGCAGGACGAAGCGGCCCGTTCGATCGGCTTTGGACGCGGACAGACCCTGCGCCTCATCATTCTGCCGCAGGCCGCGCGCCTGATGATCCGCCCGCTCGGTGTGAATGCCGTTGCTCTGGTCAAGGGTTCGGCGCTGGTGTCGACCATTTCCGTGGTTGAACTTACCTATACGGCGCAACGTTTCATCAGCTCTACCTACAAGCCGTTCGAGATTTTCGCGGTTGCTGCGGTCATTTACATGGTCATCGTCTATGTGGTGGCGTCGATTGTCGATCTGCTCGACAAGCGCTTCGCTGCACGCTGAGGGAGGACGCTATGCCAGCTCTCGATTTCAGTATCGTCGCTCCCTATACCGATCTGCTTCTGACCGGATTGTGGTGGACTTTCATTCTTGCGGTCGCTTCTAGTGCGCTGAGCTTTATCCTCGGCATTGCATTTGCGCTGGTCGTGCTTTACGCACCGGCCCTGCTCGCCTATCCGGTCCGCTTCTTCATGTGGCTCTTCATGGGCACGCCACTGCTTTTGCAGCTCTATCTCATCTATTACGGTCTGGTGCAGATCGGCATTGATATTCCGGCCTTGTTTGCCGGCATTCTTGGCCTCAGCCTGCATTTCGCTGTCTATAATGCGGATGTGTTCCGGGCGGGTATCGTTTCGGTCGATCCCGGCCAGATGGAAGGTGCGCGATCCATCGGGCTCAGCCGCGGACAGGCGCTGCGCTATATCATCATCCCGCAGGCCATTCGCAACACCATCCCGCCCATCGGCAACAACATGATCGTGCTGCTGAAGGATACGTCGCTCGTGTCGATCATCGGCATTGCCGAACTGGTTCACAGCGCACAGATCGCCATCAGTGAAACCTATAGTCCTTTTGAGTTCTATCTGACTGCAGCCGCGCTCTATTACGTGGTCAATCTCATCATGGAAGCGGGCCTGCGACATATCGAAAGAAAAGTGGAGGTTACGCGATGAGCGCCTTGAAGCCTATGGTTGAAGTTAAGGGCGCCCGCAAAGCCTATGGTGCGCTGGAGGTTCTGAAAGGGATCGATCTTTCGGTATCGCGCGGCCAGATCATTGCGATCATCGGCCCGAGCGGTTCGGGCAAGAGCACATTGCTGCGCTCCATCAATCATCTGGAGACGCTGAATGGTGGCGAGGTCTGGCTGGATGGGCTGCAGGTCAACCAGCCGCTCAGCGGGCAGGCTTTTGAAAAACACATCAACTCCGTGCGTCAGCAGATGGGCATGGTGTTTCAGCACTTCAATCTGTTCCCGCATCTCACTGTGCTCGAAAACATCACGCTGGGACCGACAAAGCTGAAGGGCTTGTCGAAATCCGCAGCCCGTGAACTCGCGCTGGAACTGCTCAACAAGGTGGGTCTCGCCAGCAAGGTCGATACCTATCCGTCGCGCCTGTCCGGCGGCCAGAAGCAGCGGGTCGCCATTGCCCGCGCCTTGGCCATGCAGCCGAAGGTGATGCTGTTCGACGAGGCGACCTCGGCGCTCGATCCGGAACTGGTCGATGAAGTGAATGCGGTCATGAAGCAGCTCGCGGCCGAGCATATGACGATGCTGATCGTGACGCATGAAATGCGCTTTGCCGGTGAGGTTGCCGACAGGATCGTCTTCATGGATGGCGGCGTTGTGGTTGAAGAAGGCGCGCCCGCAGACGTACTGCGCAACCCGCAGCAGGACCGGACACGCGCCTTCCTGAAAAACTATATCGCAGCCTGATCTTCTGCCCGAAATGGAAAGCCCCCGGACTTGGAGAAGTCCGGGGGCTTTGTCTTGAGGAAAGAGAGCTTTCGATCAGCCTTCCTTATGCTGTTGCGCGGCCAGCTCTTCGACGCTCATATCCGGCTCGTTACGGGTCTTGTACAGCGAGTAGAGAACACCGCTTGCGAGAATACCGAGCGTTACCACCAGCGACAGCAACGTGTTGATGTGGACGCCCAGCGGCACGAGGAAAATCTTGATACCGATCAGCACCAGAATGATCGCCAGCGATACCTGAAGATAACGGAAGCGGTTCATCGCGGCGGCGAGTGCGAAGTAGAGCGCACGCAGACCGAGAACGGCGAAGATGTTCGAGGTGTAGACAATAAACGTATCCTGCGTGACGGCAAAGACGGCGGGCACAGAGTCGACGGCAAAGATCAGATCGACGGTTTCAACCATGATCAGGGCGACGGCAAGCGGCGTCAGCCACGTGACCATCTTGCCGGTTTTCGGATGCGGCTTCTTGACGGTGAAATTGCGGCCATGCACTTCGCTCGTAATATTGAAGCGCTTGCGCAGGAATTTGAAGACCGCATTCTGCTCGATATCGGGTGTCTCATCCTGATGGCGGAACATCTTGAAGCCGGTGAAGACGAGGAAGGCGCCGAACAGGAACAGGATCCAGTTGAACTCATGCACCAGTGCTGCGCCCAGTCCGATGAGAACCGCGCGGAAGGCGATGACGCCCAGAATACCCCAGAAAAGCACGCGGTGCTGGTAAAGGCGGGGGATGGCGAGAAAGCCGAAGATGGTTGCGATGACGAACATATTGTCCATCGCAAGGCTCTGCTCGATCAGATAGCCGGTGTAGAATTCCAGACCCGCCTGCGAGCCGCGTTCCCACCAGACCCAGCCGCCGAAGGCCAGCGCGATCAGAACATAGAAACCATAGAGGAGCAGGCTTTCCTTGGCTCCGATTTCATGTTCGTCACGATGCAGAATACCAAGATCGAAAACCAGCAAACCCACGACGATCGTGATGAATGCCGCCCAGAAATATACAGGTGTGCCGAGAAAATCGCCCGAAAGGGCTGCAATAAGCGAATCCATCGCCGGACCATCTCCATTTGAACAAGTGGAGCAGCCCCGACATCGCCATAGCGGAAAACCATGACCAGAGGGGCCCGGCGCTGCCTTCTTCAAATGTGTATGTTTTTGTCCCGTTCAAGACCCGGGTATAAAATTTTTGTGATGGGCTATCCTAGTCTGGAGCGAAGCCCGCTCCAGACTGATTTTGTTGACAGATCAATGCTGCGGTGCGGGGGTCTCTTCCGCATCCGGTTCCTTGATCCGGAACCAGGCCACGTAAAGCGCTGGCAGAAACAGGAGGGTGATCGCCGTGCCGGCGATGATGCCGCCCATCATGGCATAGGCCATCGGCCCCCAGAACACTTCACGCGCGATGGGGATAAGCGCAAGGCTTGCCGCTGCCGCCGTCAGCGCGATGGGGCGCATACGATGCTGGCTGGCGATCATCACCGCATCCCATGGCTTCATGCCTTCGGTGATGTGTTCCTCGATCTGCACGATCAGGATGACCGAGTTTCGGATCAGGATGCCGATTAGCGCCAACACACCCAGAATAGCAACGAAGCCAAGCGGCTTGCCGCTCGGCAGAAGTGCTGCGACCACGCCGATCAATCCAAGTGGCGCAACCGCCACGACGAGGAACAGACGCTGGAAACTCTGCAATTGCAGCATCAGCACAGTCGCCATCACGAACAACATCAGCGGAACAACGGCTGCAATCGGTCCCTGGCTCTTGCCGCTTTCCTCAACCGTGCCTGCGGTCTGGATATAGTAGCCAGCCGGTAGTTTGTCGGCGAAAGCCTTGATGGCAGGCCCCAGATCCTTCACGATCGTATCTGGCATCGTCTTGTCGATGATGCCTGCCGCCACCGTGATGGTCGGGATGCGCGACCGCCGGTAGATGACGGGTTGCTCAAGCTCGTAACGGAAATTGGCGATAGATGCGAGCGGCACCGAGGTGCCGTTGCCCGTCGCAATTTGCAGGCTCTGCAAAGTGTCGATGGAATCGCGTTCATGCTTTTGCGCGCGCACGATGACGTCGATCAGATAGATCGAATCCCGCACCTGCGTAATCGTAATGCCGCCGACGACGCCGTTGAGCGTTGTTGCAATATCCTTGGACGAAATGCCAAGCTTGCGCGCCTTGTCCTGCATGACATCGACACGGATAACGCGGCCGGGCTCGTTCCAGTTATAATTCACCACGCCCAGCCGTTGGTCGGCACTGAGAATACCGGCAAAATCCTGCGCTATGCCGCGCAGTTTCTGAATATCGGGACCGGAAATGCGGTATTGCACGGGGCGTCCGACCGGCGGTCCAAGTTCCAGAAATTTCACATAGACATCGGTGCCGACATAATCCTTGCGGAAGACCTCATCGAACTTCGCCTTCAGACGATCACGCGCTTCGACATCTTTGGCGACGACGACCATCTGGCCGAAATAAGGATTATTAGGCTGCACGTCGAAGGAGAGGATGAAGCGGATCGCGCTTTGCCCGACATATGTGCTCCAATGCTCAATGTCGGGATTATCCTTCAGCATCGTTTGTTCGAAACGCTCCATCTGCGCCCGGGTTTCGGCGATGGAACTGTTTTGCGGTAAGGTCCAGTCGAGAACGAGTTCGGGGCGATCCGATTGCGGGAAGAACTGCTGTTCGATGAAGCGCATCCCGAAAACTGAAAGCGCAAACAGGAGGATCGTGGTGACGATGGTCACCCAGCGATAGCGCATCGCCATCAACAGCGCCTTGGAAAAGGCCTCAAAGAAACGACTGCGCTTTTCTGCATGGGGTTTCATTTTCTTGGGCAGGAAGGTGACGCCGAGCAGTGGCGCAAACAGCACCGCGACAATCCATGAAACCACCAATGAGACCGCGATCACCACGAAGAGCGTGAACGTATATTCGCCAGCCTGACTGGAATTGAGGCCGATTGGAATGAAGCCCGCAATGGTCACAAGCGTGCCCGTCAGCATCGGAAATGCCGTATGCGAATAGACGTAAGTTGCAGCCTTGTTGATCGGATCGCCGAATTCCAGTCGCGCCACCATCATTTCGACGGCAATCATGGCGTCGTCGACCAGAAGGCCGAGTGCGATAATGAGCGCGCCGAGCGACACACGCTGGAGCGAAATATCCAGAAGCGACATCGACAGGAAGGTGATCGCAAGCACGAGCGGGATCGATAGCGACACCACGAAACCGGCGCGCAAGCCAAGGCTTACAAAGCTGACCGCAAGCACGATGACCACGGCTTCGAACAGTGCGCTGGTGAAGCCGGAAACGGCTTCCTTCACGACATGCGGCTGGTCGGCCACCTTGAACACCTTGACGCCGACGGGGAGTTCCGCCGTCACCTGCTGCATCATCTTGTCGAGTGCTGCACCAAATTCGAGCAGATTGCCGTTCGGCTTCATGCCGATGCCAAGCCCGATGGAATCCGCGCCATTGACGCGGAAGATGGATGTCGGCGGATCGACATAGCCGCGCGTGATGGTGGCGACATCGGAAAGACGGAAGAACCGGTCATTGACACGCAGATTGACTGCACGCAGATCGGCTTCGGAATTGAACTGGCCGCTGACGCGGACACTGATCCGTTCCGGCCCGGCCTGAACGACGCCCGATGGCGTGATCGCGTTTTGGTCCTGCAAGGCCTGAAGCACGGCTTGCTGATCGAGACCGAGCGCCGCCACCTGCCGCGTCGAGAATTCGAGATAGATCGCTTCGTCCTGCGCGCCGATCAGCTCGACCTTGCCGGCATTGGGCAGCGTCAAAATCTTGGCGCGCACATCTTCGGCATAGTCGCGCAGCTGTCGCATCGACAGACCGTCGGCGGTAAAGGCGAAGATATTGCCGAAAACATCGCCGAATTTGTCATTGTAATAAGGCCCGTAGACGCCGCTCGGCAGGTCCGGCTTGATGTCGTCCAGCATATGGCGGACTTCGTTCCAGGCGTCGGTGACCTGTCGTTTGCGCACCGTGTCCTTGAGGAAGACGAAGACGACCGACTGGCCCGCAGTGGTGACGCTGCGCGTGTAGTCCAGCGTATCGAGTTCTTCTAGCTTCTTCTCGATGCGGTCAGTCACCTGATTGAGCGTCTCTTCAACAGAAGCGCCCGGCCAGTTGGCCTGCACCACCATCGTCTTGACAGTAAACTCCGGGTCTTCCTCGCGACCGAGATCGATATAGGACACGAAACCAGCGACCAGAAACACGAGCATGAAATACCAGACCAGCGATCTGTGGTTCAAAGCCCAGTCGGACAGATTGAATCCCTTTTTCACAGGCCAGTTCCTTTCTGGTCCAGACGGACTTTCTGTCCTTCTTTCAACTCATGTACGCCAGCAATCGCCACATAGCTTCCGACATCGACGCCACCGGCGACGAAGTTGCTGCCCTGCCGTTCGATGACCTGAACATCGTGCAGCGAGACGGTCTGCTTGTCGGGATCGATAATCCAGATGCTTGTCTTGCCACTATCCTCGCGCAAGGACTGGATCGGCAGCCGCACCAGACTTTTCTCCGGGGTTGCCAGAGCGGCTCGAATGGTCGCGCCAAGACGGAAACCGTCAGGAGGGTTATCGAGCGCAATTCTCACCCGGCGACTGCGCGTCTGCGCGTCCGCCTGTGGCGCAACTTCCCGCACGGTGCCGGCACCGGTCACCGATGGGTCAGCCTGAAGTTGCACATTGAAGGCAGCGTCGGGCGTAAAATACTGGGTCATGCTGTCGGGAATATCGACCACGGCTTCGCGAATGTCCGGGCGCGCCACTGTCATCACGGCCTGACCGGCAGAGACCACTTGCCCAACCTCGGCATTGGTTGCCGAAATCACCCCGTCATAGTCGGGGCGCAACACGGCATAGCTGCGCTGGTCCTGCGCTTTTTTCAGTCCGGCGCGGGCCTTTTCCAGATTGGCGCTGGCGCTGTCGCGCGCCTGTCTGGCGGCATCATAATCGGCTTGGGAAACATTGTTGCCTTGCAGCAAAATACGCTGCCGTTCCTCACTGGCCGAGGCATTGGCAAATTGCGCCTCGGCGCTTGCGAGATCGGCCTTTGCGGACTGGATCGCCAGATCGAGCGTCGATGGATCGAGTGTTGCGACGGTTTCACCCTTCTGCACCAGATCGCCCACCTGTACAGGGCGGCTGATGATGCGCCCGAGCACCCGGAAGGCGAGGTCGGTCGAATAGCGCGGCTCGATCGTACCGGCAAAACCGGCCTGTGTGGCGGGCCTTGGTTCAACAACCATGTAGAGAACCGGGCGGACGGGTTCGGCCTTGGCGTCACTTTCATCGCTCTTCCCGCAAGCTGCAAGCGCTATGGTGGCCATCAGGACGGCAACGCGCATGAAGGGCAGGGCAACGGGCTTTCGGATTTCTGGCGTCATTGCGCAACCGCCCCTTCCTGCGTCTGCATGATTTCGGTCGGCTCGCCCGAGCGCAGCATCTGTGCGCCCTTCGTGACGATCAGTTCACCGTCGTTCAGGCCGCTATCAACGATCACCCGTTCCTTTTCATAGGAAAGCACGGTGATCGGCACCAGCGTTGCAACATTCGTATCGCCAGCCACACGCCACACCGCGGCGCGCCCGGCGTCGGAGGTCATGGCGCTCCATGGCAGGACGATGACCTGACGGTTCTCCATATGCACGGTGCCGGTTACGGTCGCGCCCAGCGCCATCTGCGGTGGGGTGTGAGCGATGCCGACCTTGACCCTGACAGTGCCGGTCTGTGCGTCGACGACAGGGGAGATTTCACGGATTTGGCCTTCGGCAACCACTGAGGCGTCCGACAGGAGCGCGATCGTCACGCCCATGCCATTCTTGGCGTGGTTGACCAGCGTTTCCTGTACGTCGAAGACGGCATCGCGGGGGCCGTCTTCTGCAATGGAAAATGCCGTCTGCGCGGCCTGTATCACCTGACCCGCCTCGATGTTGCGCGCCGTGACAACACCTGAAACCGGCGCGCGCAGCTCGGTGTAGGACAGCTGATCGCGTGCGTCGCTCAGCTGGCTTTCGGCGCTTGCCAGCGTGCTTTGCGCGGTTTGCAGGGTCTGGTTTGCCTGATCATAGGTGCTGCGGGTTGTGAAACCTTGAGCCAGCAGCGCCTTCTGGCGTTTGAAATTGGCATCCGCCTGAACGAGTTGCGCTTGCGCCGCATCCTTCGATGCCTGAGCGACCCTCAGATTGGCCTGCTGTTCGGCATCGTCGATGCGGGCGATCAGCTCGCCCTTGTCGACATGCTGGCCAATCTCCGTTTTGCGCTCCACAACCTGTCCGCCAAGCCGGAACGATGTGTTGACCAGCGAACGGGCTTCTATCGCCCCGGACAGCGTCAATTTAGGCTGATAATCGCTTGCCGCGACTTTCATCACCGAGACCGCAACCACATTGCGGGAATCGGCATGGCCGGGAACGACAAATGTCATTACCGACATGCTGAATGCAAAAGCAGCCGTGGCTCCGAATATGACGCTTCGTCCGGAGCGGAGGAAACGGAAGGAAGGTTTTGCAATCATTGAACGATCCCGGTGGTTCGCATCACCGGGAGAATGCAATCAAACGGGTTTCAACGAAAGCATATTTTTTTACGTTTGCGTCAAATTAGTTCGGTGACGCGCTTCGCTCAGGCAGGGCTATGGGCAAGGGGGCGCTCCCCATTGACGAGCCGCTGTTCAATTGCCTCGATAACCGGAAGGAGATCGGCAACCGTATCGATGATGTAGTCGGGCTGGTGCCGGGCGAGAACGGCAGATGCCTTTTCGCGAAGCGCATTTTTGTCGGCCTCGCTCATCTGGTCCAGTTCGTCCGGCGTGACGCCCGCTTCGTTGCCGCTCAGCGATACGCCCACTGTCCAGCATCCGGCTTCCCGTCCTTCGTCTATCCCGACGCCGGTATCATCAACCTTGACCACAGCATGCGCTGGCCAGACATCGAGATCGAGAAAGCATTGATACATGTTCATCGGGGTCGGGCGACCGTGCGGCAAATCTCCGGCGCAGACCAGATTGTCGGTCTCATACCCTTGCGCCTTGGCAAGCGGCAGGACGCGCTCCATGATCGAGCGGGTGTAGCCGGTCGTGGAGCCGATCTGGAGGCCGCGTTCCCGCAACGCGCGGGCCGTTTCCGCAGCACCCGGCACCAGATCGGCATATTGATCGACGACCTTTTCGTTCAGCGGAACGAACACATCATAGACCGCCTGAATGTTGGCCTGCGTCGGTGCGTGGCCGTGGTGCGCTTCCCATGCGGCATGGATACGCGGCTGCGCCAGCATCGCTTCAATGTGATCCCATTTCGGGCGGCCCATGGGTTCACGCGCCTCGGCAATCGAAACCTCAATGCCGAATTGTGCGAATGCTTCGACGAACACACCCATTGGCGCGAAGGAACCGAAGTCGATGACCGTGCCCGCCCAATCGAACACGACTGCTTTGAGATGTCCCATAACTGCTCCGTTGTTATGCGTAGAGTGAATTGACGACCTGCTCACCGAGCGCGAACCCTGTCGAAGCGCCGGTTCCGCCTGTAACCATGACGAGGCGGATATTGTCGGCGGGTTCATCGATCATGGCCACGCGGTCGCTGGCCGAGGCATAGGTTCCGCACCAGCGCCCGATGACCTCGCGGCCCGGCAGATCGAATATCTGGTCGAAGGCTTCCATGATCAGCGTGTCGAAGCGCTCCTGCGCAAAGGGTTCGGGGGCATTGCCATAGACATGACTGTTGCCCACCACCAGCGAACCATCGGCGGATTGCACGGCGATCAAATGAATGCCACCGCGGCGCATTTCGCCAAGTTCGGCATCAAGCCGGTCGCAGAGCGCCTTGGCTTCCGGCAGATCGGCAAAGCCTTCATAGCGGCCAAAGCTCAAGTCAGACATGACGGCGGCATCGAAACGCGCTGCTTGGGCTGGCATGACGCGCAGCATCTGCAACGTGCAGATGCGCAGATCATAGGCGGCGATGCGTTCCGGAAACAAAGTCGAAAAGTCGTCGCCGGGGCACACGACCGTGGCTTCCGCTTCGATAACGCCACGACTGGTGGTAATTTTGTTGCCTTCAATGGCATTGACGGCGGTGTTCCAGTGGAAGGTGGCACCGTGGCGGCGTTCCAGCCACGCGGCAATTTTCGGGATAGCGTCACGCGATTCGACACGCAGTTCATGAGGGCTGAAGAGCGCACTGCGCATTCCATCAGCTCGGATCGACGGGACATGTTCCAGCGCTTCGCCAGATGTCAGCCTGCGGCAGCCTTCACCCATCGGCGTTTTCAGAAAAGCATCCAGCACGGTTTCCGCTTCCTCGCGGTAAGCAGGCATGACCAGTCCGCGATGGATGATCTCAATACCCGCATCGTCGGCGATTTCGGCCCAGATATCGCGGGCGCGGCGCGCCCGTGCCCAGTGATCGCCTGCCTTCTGGCCGGATATGGTGACGAAGCCGAAATTGCGGATCGATGCGCCTACGGCCTTGGCGTTGCGCTCGACGACGACGACCTTCTTGCCTTTGCGGGCTGCGGCAAGCGCGGTGGAAAGGCCGACAATGCCCGCGCCGACAACCAAAAGATCGTATGTATTCTTCATCTGGGTTCTGTCCTCACCGAAACACATATCCTGCCATGGCTGATAGATATTTCAGTTTGATGACGGTCGGCATGTGATGCGGGGGCCGATAGAAAGTCTTGGGGGAAAGCAAGAAGGGGTGCGACTGACGAAATTACGTCACGAAACCGTCACGACGGACTTCTAATATTCGTGCAATTGCGCGGAGCCGCTAAGGTTTCGGAGATAATCTTCAGCTTATGGTGTGAACATGTTCGAGAACAGCCATCTGGACCGTATCAAGGCGGAAATCGCCGACAGTTTTGATGAAGAGCTGGAAATGCAGATCGAGGAAGAGCGTCTGGACGCGATGGTCGCTGAGGGCATGTCCGGCCCTGCCGAACAGACGCTGGAACGCCGCCTGTATTTCCGCGAACTGTTTCGCCTCCAGCATGAGCTGGTCAAGCTTCAGGACTGGGTGCAGCACAAGAAGCTCAAGGTTGTCGTGCTGTTCGAAGGCCGCGATTCCGCCGGCAAGGGCGGCGCGATCAAGCGCGTGACCCAGCGCCTCAATCCACGCGTCTGCCGCGTTGTCGCACTGCCTGCACCGACCGAACGCGAGCGCAATCAGTGGTATTTCCAGCGTTATGTGCCGCATCTGCCGACCGCTGGCGAAATGGTTCTGTTCGACCGCTCCTGGTATAATCGCGCGGGGGTCGAGCGGGTGATGGGCTTTTGCACCAAGGACGAATTGGAAGAGTTTTTCCGCTCCGTTCCCGAGTTCGAACGCATGCTCGTGCGCTCCGGGATCATTCTTATCAAATACTGGTTCTCGATCACCGATGAGGAGCAGGAATTCCGCTTCAACATGCGTATCCACGATCCGCTGAAGCAGTGGAAGCTTTCTCCGATGGATCTCGAAAGCCGCGTGCATTGGGAAGACTACACCAAGGCCAAGGAAGAGATGCTGCATCGCACCCATATTGAGGAAGCGCCCTGGTGGGTTGTCGAGGCTGTCGACAAGAAGAAGGCGCGCCTCAACTGCATTGCGCATCTTCTGACGCAGATACCGTATGAGGATGTGCCGAAATCTGCCATTCATCTGCCGGAACGCGTGCGTCATGACGATTATGTGCGTCACCAGACTCCGTCCGAAATGTATGTGCCGGAAGTCTATTGAAAGTCACGTGCAAGGCCGCTTAGCGCCGAGCATCGGTATACGCCATTGAACATTATTCACGGTTCCAACACGGAACATTGTCCTGGTCTGGTGGGCGCTTTTCACAAGCGCCCCAACCAGCCGGTGGTTGAACTGAAAGCTGATGAGGTGGGTGCTGCACTGGCCGCGCAGGACGGCTGGGTCTGGCTGCATGTGGATCTGGTCGATCAGCGTGCACAAGGATGGCTTTCGGAACGTTGCGCCTTGCCAGCCTCGGCGCGGGCGATACTGGAGGGGCACGACGACAGTCTGGTGCTCAGCCACGAAGCCGGGACGATCCACGGTGTCATAGCCGATATGCATCAGGATATGGAGCGCATGTCCACGACTATCGGTCGCCTGCATTTTGCGGTGACGAGCGGACTTCTTGTCACCGGCAGGCGGCATCCGCTGGAAGCCATAGACCGGGTGCGTCATTCATTCGCGAGCGGCTTTTGCCCGACAACGGCCTATGAACTGTTCGAGGCTGTGGTCACAGGTTTCTGCAAGAACACGGCGAAAAGGCTCAACGAAGCAAGCAAGATGCTTGATTCCGTGGAAGACCGGCTGGTGACAGAGCGGTTGAACGACGAGCGCCGGGACCTCAAGGAAGTGCGCCGTCTGGCGGTCTCGCTGCACCGTCCGGTGGCCGGTATGGTGGCTCTGTTCGAAGAAGAAGACCGTGTGGACTGGACCTTGCCAGAGATGGGACATGCGGTCTTGAAGCGGCTTTCCTTGCGGCTGGAGCGGCTCGACCGCGAGATCGTCATGGTCAATGATCGTGCTCGGCTGCTTCAGGAAGAGATCGCGGCGGAACTCGCGGATGATTCAAACCGCAGCCTCAAAGTAATGGCGGTGATGAGCGCCCTGCTGCTGCCGGGCACGCTGATCGCCGGGATTTTCGGGATGAACACCGCCGGACTGCCCTTCACCGGCGATGGGTCCGGCTTTGGCTGGGCGATGCTGCTGGGGGTAGGCGCGACAGCGCTGTTCTATTGGCTTCTCCGCAAGGCGGGAATCAGCCTGCGGTTTTGACTAGCGTCTGGGGTTCCCCGTGTCCCAAACAGGAGGCACCGTTTCACACGATACCTCCCATTGGGAGTATAGTTATTTCTGGGTGGGTGCAGTAGTTTCTGCGCTCGCCGTTGTTTGCGGCTTTTCCATTTTGGTAGAAGATTGCGCACTATGGTAAGTGCAGTCTGCCATCGCAGCCGTAACCGACAAAGCGAGTACAGCGGTCGTCACAAATACGACTTTCATGCCTGTCTCCATTCAATGTTAGTTTCGTGGGGCATTACATGGAGGACTGTAGCAAATGCTGCAAGCCTTGTCTCATCACTTCATATTCTAGTCTCTGGGAAGTTGTCGTGCGCCCCATTCGCTTTCGGGAATGGCGTGACCAATGGCATAGCTGAAGGACTGGATCGACATCGCCTCGGCATCGACCTGACATTTGAAGTCCACACCATACCACTGGGCGCGGCTGCGAAACGCGCCATTGCTGACCGTCAGACCGGTGTTGGAAACGGAACCTCCGGCGCGCGCCAGCATGTCGGGGAAAGCGCCCGGTTGCTGACGGCGGATCTGTTCAAGCGCTTCGATACTGCAAATCTGGATGACGCGATCTGTTGGCGAGAGCTTGCCGAGCGCTTGTTTTACACGCGGATCGGACAGGGCATCCTTCGAGTAAAGCCTGCGCGCCTGTTTGAAGTTTTCAGCCTTTTGCTCTGAAACGGCCTTGGCTGCTGGCTTTTCCTGTTCTGGCTTTGGCTGTGGAATAGGCGGGTTCTCGACAGCTGGGGCCGCGGCTCCGTTGGTGTCATCGACATTTGAAGATTGAGCGCTCAGCTCTGCCGCTTCCTGCTTCTCTTCCTGCGGCTGTTCGTTCTTGGCCTCGGCAGTTGCAGGCGGAACTTCGTCGGGCTTTTCGCTAGCTTCCGGCGCAGCTGGCGGGACATCCGGTTGCTCTGGCGCTTCATCCTTGGGGTCGTTGGAAGCGGATTCAAAGGCGAGCTTCTGGGCTTGCGCCTGCGGCGGCGCAGGAGCGGGCTTGTCCTGGTCCTGTTTGGGTTTTTCTTCGGCGGGCGGTGGTGGCGGAACAAGCTCTACATTGACGCTCTGTTCCTGCGCTGTCGGCAATTCCGGCAAGCGGACGAGCAGAACAAAGGCCAGCAACAGATGCAGGACGATCGAGCTTGGAATACCCCAGCCGATTTCTGCAGATATTTTTCTGGCCAATTGCTGCATCGTTCAGACGATCATGGATATCCAACTACACGCGCACTGTTACATGCCGTTGGTGATATCACATTGCAGCGTCAACAACAGGCCCAACAGCATGTGTTGGGCCGAACTATCTTCTGAGCCGGGATGCCAGGCATCCCGGCGAAATCTTATGCGGCTTCCAATGCCTGCTCGCATCGCAGCAGCATGCCATAGAGATCGCGCGGTTCATCGGGGTCCGCAAGCATGTCCAGTTCAGCATAGAGACCGGTTTCTTCCAGCTTGCTGCGGACATAGCGCAGGGCGGAAAAGTCTTCAGTGGCAAAACCCACGCTGTCAAACAGCGTGATCGCGCGATCCGATGTTCTACCCGGCAGTTTACCGGTGATCACTTCCCACAATTCCTGGACCGGATAATCTTCCGGCAATTGCTGGATTTCGCCTTCGATGCGGGTCTGCGGCGGGTATTCGACAAAAATATCCGAGCGCAGGAGAATTTCCTTGTTCAGCTCGGTCTTGCCGGGGCAATCGCCGCCAACGGCATTGATGTGAACGCCGGGGCCAACCATGTTGTCGCTCAAAATGGTGGCATATTGCTTGTCGGCGGTGACGGTCGTGATGATATCCGCACCCTCGACGGCTTCCTGCGACGAACCGCAGATCGTGACCGCAAAGCCCTTGTCGGCCAGATTGGCGGCGCAACGTTCGCTTGCCGAGCGGTCGATGTCGAACAGGCGGAGATTGTCGATGCCAAGCAGCGCCTTGAAGGCCAGCGCCTGAAACTCGCTCTGCGCGCCATTGCCGATGATCGTCAGCGTTTTGGAATCCGGGCGCGCCAGATGCTTTGCGGCTACCGCCGAGGTGGCGGCGGTGCGCAAGGCGGTGAGAATGGTCATCTCGGTCAGGAGCAGCGGATAGCCGCTGTCCACATCGGAGAGAACGCCAAAGGCGGTCACGGTCTGACGCCCCGCGCGGGTGTTCTTCGGATGCCCATTCACATATTTGAAGCCATAGAGCGTGCCGTCGCTGGTCGGCATCAGTTCGATAACGCCCTCCTTGGAATGGGAGGCGACGCGCGGCGTCTTGTCGAACTGTTCCCAGCGGCGAAAGTCTTCTTCGACAACTACGGCCAGTTCCTTGAGGAAGGTTTCGACCCCCACCGTCAGAACCAGCTTCATCATGTGATCGACGCTGACGAAGGGGACGATATTCAGTTTATCATTGGTCATTTGAATGAACCTTTTTGCACAGGGCGCGAGCGCCCGATCAGCGGGCGCCGTTTCCGGTCTTCGCCGCGAGGAATTTTTCAGCGATCATCGAAACGATCTGCGGCAGAACCTCGAAGGCGTAGGGCGCGTGGACACGCTCAAGCTTCTGGTGGAACTCGCGACCCCATGGGCCGATATTGACCACAGGGAACCGCAGCGCATTGGCGGCTGGATGATCGACGAGGCGCGACACGGGCGTGTTCTGCGATACGATATCCTGTCCAAGCGTTGCCTGACCGAGAAAGCTCATATCGGAAATGCCCTGGAAATGCGGCTTCCAGACAAGGCTCTGATCGGGGAAAGCGGCAAAGACCTTGATGGTCTCGTCAATGGCTTGCTGAAACAGGCGGTCGTTGGTTTTCGTATCGTCGAGATGGCTTGCAGGATAGTGCAGTCCGGCAAAGCCGACAACAATCGCCGGTCCGGCGAGGTGGGCCACGCCCACCAGCCATTCGGTCAGCTGGCGGCTGACGGCCAGCGGATTGTCGATGCCGGAAAGGCCTTGTTCCTGCTCATCATAGAGGCGTTCGAAGTCGTCGCCTGCAATGTCTGCCGCCATGGCGCGCAGCTGCGTGAAGGTGACCAGCTTCGGTTCAGGCGGGGTCGCTCCGGCGCGCTTGCCGACCAGCTTGCCATAGGCTTCGGCCTGTGCGGCGAAGCGTGCAACTGCATCGACCGCGCCGGTGCGCACTTCGTCCTGAAAGCGCTTGAACAGTTCTTCGGCAGTCATGCCGTGATAGAGCCAGTTGAGCGCGATCCAGAAGCGTTCCGGCGTCGTCACTTCATAGCCGTCGCGCAGGTCCTTTGCCTCAAGGCAGATGGGCGGTGGAGAAATGTCCTTTTCGTCGCGGTCGGCAAGATCGGCGTTGCCTTCAAAGCGGGTGAGAATGCCTGCGGCCATCGCCTGTGCACTGACGCCTTCATAAGGGTAGCTGGCATGGGAGCTGCAACCGATGACGAGTGCAAAAGGCAGAAGCTTGCCGATGGTGCCAGCATAGACGGCGCGGCCTTCGCTGCCGTCGCCCTGATCGGAGGTCACGTCGAGATTGATGGCAGCCGAAATATCGAGATCGAAGTCGTGGGCAATGTCCGGCAGCGCATTGCGCATGGACCGCATGCCGCGGCTTTCGCGCTCTTCGTCCGGTGTGACGATCAGGACCAGATTGCCGCTGCGGTCGGGATCAGCTGCAAATCGTTCAAGGCAGGCAATGCCGGCGGCGATGCCGCTCTTCATATCGAGCAGGCCACGACCCGGGAGGAAGTCACCGCTGAGGAGGTCTTCCAGCGCGCGCTCTTCCTGCTGCGAGCGTGAGCGCTTGCCAAGGTCCTTGATCAGCGCCTCTTTCAGATTAACGCTATCGCAGGAGAGCGATTTCAACTCGTGATAATTGTCGGTCGCGACCGTGTCGAAGTGACCGGCAAGCACCACCGTCTCACGACCCTTGCCGCGAACGAGCGCCACCACATTGTGGGTCAGCGGATCGCCATGGCTGGCAACCGTGCGGATATTTGCCGGGTTCTGCTGGAAATAGGGTATTTCCTTCAGCAGTTCGACAAAACGGCCGGAGAATTCCGCTTCGCCGGGCGTGCCGGTTTCGCTGCGCCAGCTGACCATGCGAAGAGCCAGCTCTTCGACATGTTTCGCATCGATTTGGTTATGCGCCGTCGTTACGGCGCCTTGCAGGCCGTTTGAACCATTCGCAGTCATTGATCTCGTCTCCGTGGACTAGAGCGCATCCCGAAAAGTCTAAACTGTTTTCGGAAAAGAATGCGCTTCAAAACAAAATTCAGGAGCGCTGTGCGCTCTAGTGCGAAAGATGCTTTCGCAGGAAAGCGCGGGTCCGTTCCTCTTTCGGATTGGACAGCATCTGGTCGGGCGATCCCTGTTCGACTACCACGCCGCCATCCATGAACATCACATGGTCGGATACTTCAGCGGCAAAGCGCATTTCATGGGTCACGATCAGCATGGTCATGTGCTCGCTGGCGAGCTGCTTCATCACCTGATTGACTTCTTCAACCAGCTCCGGATCGAGCGCCGATGTGGCCTCATCGAAGAGCATGACTTTCGGCTGCATGGCGAGGGCGCGCGCAATCGCCACGCGCTGTTTCTGGCCGCCCGACAGGCGGGCCGGATAGGCGTCGCCCTTGTCAACAAGCCCGACCTTTGCCAGCAGCGCGTTGGCGCGGTCCAGCGCTTCGGCGCGCGGCAGATGCTTGAGCCGCATTGGTCCGATCATGATATTTTGCAGCACGGTCAGATGCGGAAACAGGTTAAACTGCTGGAAAACCATCCCCATTTCCTGACGGATATGGTTGATATGCTTTTCGAAGGCATGGCCCTTGAGCGGCTTGTTGACCTGATTGCCATCGAGCCAGATTTCTCCGCCCGAGGTTTCTTCCAGCATGTTGATCGAGCGCAGAAGCGTGCTTTTTCCCGACCCGCTGGGGCCGATGATGGATACGATCTTGCCGCGCGCAACGGTCAGGTCGATGCCCTTGAGAACTTCATGGTCGCCATAGGATTTCCTGATCTGGCGCAATTCGATCATGGGTGTCTGTGTGTTCATCGGATAGCTTCCGCTTTCTTGGCCGCTTTGCTCAATGCCCACTCCATCAGAAGATTGACGGCGTAATAGAGCACGGCGGCGACGAAATAGAATTCGAATGGACGGTAGGTTTCGCTGATGGCGCGCTGCGCATTCAAAACCAGTTCCGTGATGCCGAGGACGGAGAGCACAGCAGTATCCTTGAGCAGGATGATGCTGTTATTGCCCACCTGCGGCAGCGCGGTCAGGATCGCCTGCGGAATGATGAAATAGCGCAGCGACATGCCCCGGCTGAAACCCAGCGAACGGGCTGCTTCCATCTGGCCATTGTCCACGGCCTGAAGGGAAGCGCGAAAAATATCGGCATTATAGGCGGCATAATGCATGCCAAGGCCGAAGACGCCGGTCCAGAAGGCCGGAACCATGATGCCGATCTGCGATAGGCCGTAATAGAGAAGATAGAGCTGGAGCAGCAGCGGCGTTCCCATGAACAGGAACACGATGCCGCGCACCGGCAAGCTGACGATCTTGGGCGCATGCAGCGTCACCAGAGCGATGACGACGCCCAGCACCACGCTGATGACACCGGCGAGGATCGTGATCAGCACCGTCCAGAGCAGACCGATGAAGAGCAGCTCCAGATAGGAAGGAACGACCGTGAAATCGAGGCTCATGCTTCGGCCCTCCTGTCAGCGTTGAAGAAGGTTTCAATGCCGCGAACCATCATCGAAATGATCGCTATGATGACGATGTAGGCGATGCCGGCGATCGTGAAGACTTCAAAGGGCTTGTATGTCGACGTTACGAAACGCTGTGCGGAATAGGTCAGTTCAACCACCCCGATTGTCGAGACAAGCGCGGTGCTCTTGGTCAGGATGATCGTGTTGACGCCGAGCGAACGGATCATCAAGGGTGCTGCCTGCGGCAGAATGAAAAGCCGCATCGTGTTGAAACGTCCGAAGCCAATGCTGCGGGCAGCTTCGTTCTGGCCCTTGTCCACGGCCAGAATGGCACCGCGTATGCCTTCCGACATATAGGCTCCGATGTTGAAGCCCATGGTGATCACACCGGCCATGAACGGGCTGAATTCCAGACCGAATTGCGGGCCGCCGAAGAAGACCAGAAAAAGCTGCACCAAAAGCGGCGTGCCACGCATGATGCTGACATAGCCCGTGGCGAACCAGCGGAACGGCTTGAAGCGCGAAAAGCGGGCAATGACCAGAACGGTTGCGACGACCAGACCGATCAAAAGCGATACGACGGTCAGCTGGACGGTGACCCAGGCAGACTGAACAATGAAGGGAAAAATCCGCTCGATAAGTGCGATATCCATCCTTCAACCTTTCTTCCCCATCGGTGCTCATGGACGTGGTCCACGGAATGGCCAGAGGAGCCGTGACGCTTGATCGAGCCGTCTGTCGGCGGTCAAGAAGCGGGCAGTACCAAGGCGTTATCGGGGATCAAATTCGAAGATGGGTTGTGTGTAACAACCCATCTTCTAGAGAGGGAGATTAGCGGATATCCGCGCCGATCCACTTTTCGGAGATAGTCTTGTAGGTGCCGTCTGCCATCATGTCGTCCAGAGCCTTCTGCATGGCAGCGGCAAGTTCCGGATTGTTCTTGCGCACCGCAATGCCGATGTCGTAGCGCGGCAGCTGGTCATCCTTGACCTGCTTGATCGGCGCGTTGCTCTTGGAAATGGCAACCAGAACCGGCACGTCGTCGGCGACAACTGCATCGATACGGCCCGAACCGAGGTCAAGCAGCATTTCCGGCAGGCCCTTATAGGTGCGCACGTCGTATTTGCCTTGCTCGCGGACCCACTTTTCAGACGTTTCGCCAAGCGTCACGCCGATGGTCTTGCCTTCAAATTCCTTGAGCGAGGTGGCAGCGTCGTCCTTGCGGACGAACAGCGCCAGACCCGAACGGTAGTAAGGGCCGACAAAGGCAATGGCCTTCTTGCGTTCTTCGGTGATGCCCATCGAGCCGACGATGGTGTCGTAGCGGCCGGTGACCAGACCGGCGATGATGCCATCCCATGCGGTGGTGACGATTTCCGGCTCGACCTTCAGGCGGTGCGCGATTTCAGAGCCGACATCGACGTCGAAGCCGACGACCTTGTTGGATTCATCCACAAAGCTGAAGGGAGGGAAAACGCCGGACAGGGCAATGGTCATCTTGCCGGCCTTCTGGATCTTATCCAGATCGTCGGCCTTCGCCGCGGTCATGGAAAAGCTGAGGCCGAGCGCCAGAAGCGCTGTCGAGAGAAATTTCGCGGTATTCATGTAGGTCAGTTCCCCAGTGATAGCCCCGGATATCGGGGCCGTGAAATCGCCGTTTGCATGCGCTTGTTTTCGTGACCTTGTGACCGGTCCAAGCAAAATTTGGCCCGGGATTGTCCGTGTGTTTCCATCGCGTTCGACGTCTGGAAACCACCTGGGCAATCCCCTCGGCGAAAATCAATATCTGCAATCAGATTGACAAAAAAGAACATAAAGTGATTATTTTTATAAATTACTGCCGATATAGGTAGTCGTACTTACTAAAAAGAAAGAGGGAACATGGACGAACTCGACAAGAGATTGATCACGGAATTGCGTATCAATGGCCGCGCATCGGTGCCTCAGCTGGCGGAGCTTCTTGGGGTGGCGCGTGCAACGGCCCAGAAGCGTCTCGACCGCATGGTGGCCAATGGCGACATCAAGGGTTTCACGGTCCGCGTGCGCGACGATATCGGCAAGGACCAGATCAGGGCTTTCATGCTGATCGAGATGTCAGGCTCATCGCTCAAATCGACGATCAGTGCGATCAAGCGTGTGCCGGGTCTGACAGGTGTGTTCAACACCAATGGCATGTGGGATGTGATTGCCGAACTGGAAGTGGCGACGATGTCGGAACTCAACGAGGTGATCTCGACGATACGTTCGCTTCAGGGCGTCAGCAAAAGCGAGACCAACATCATGCTTGGCCCCGCCTGAACCTGCCCGCTCATTCGCTTTCTGCCAGATCGGCGACCTGATCGGCATAGACCAAATAGCGAAGCGGTCCGGGTGTGACTGCGTCGAACGGGTAGCAGGTCGCCAGTACGAGATGCTTTCCCGTCGCCTGCGGGTCGATCGGCGCTTCGTCCCAGCGGGCTACGGCCATATGGGTCGTATGATAGGTGACAACCTTTCCGTCGCGGCGCGTGATGCGGATCAGGTCGTTCGGCTCGACATTTTTCAGGAAGGCGAAATGGGTGTCGCGATGCGCGGCATAGACTGCGGTGCCCTGATTTCCAGCCTCGGGCGTATTGTCGAGATGTCCCGGGCCGAAAGCAAGCGCCTGACCGCTCGCGCCCTTGAGCGCAATTGTTGCAGTTTCCAGTCGCGGAACTTCGATCCGCGCCACCGGCCATGTATCAGCCCAGCTCCATGGCTTGACCGGAACGCCGGTCGCGACACTCTGTGTAAAGGCGCGTTCCAGCAAGATCTGCGCGGCAAAGGCCTTGGCGTGGATCCATATGCCCTGACCGGCGAGGACCAGACCGCCTGCAATCAGAAGGCAGGCGAGGAGTGTGGAGAGGGAGCGCGCAAGCGCGCCCCCTTTGAGGATGGACTGATGATTACTCATGGCTGCCTGCCTTTTCACGACGCGTGAACCAGAAGAGAAGTGCACCGACCAGCACAGCCAGCAATCCCTGAAGCATCAGAAGGGTTGCAGGTGTCGCCGTTTGCGGCAGCGGAAGGTTCGGAGAAACCGGCGACGGAGCAGCCTGCGGCTCGGCCTGACGGTTGACGCTGCTCCACTCGGCGGTTTCGCTTTCGGTTGACTGTCCGGCATTCGCATCACGGGTTGCGCCGATACCGAGCAAGGTGCGGTAGTCCCAGCCAGCAGGCAGATGCAGCGGAATATCGGCCTGGGTCAGCGGTATATTGGCAGCGCGAGAAGGGGTTACATCCACAGCAACGAGACTGGTCAGGCGCGTCACCAGATGATGATCGAGCGCCAGCCGCAGGATGCGGGCGTCAGCAGCGTCCTGGCTGATCGAACCGAGCGTAGCTTCAACCTCTGCATCGTCAATCTTGCGGCGCGCCCAGATCTTGGAAATGCCTTCCGCGTTGCTGGCCTGATCGAGCGGCAGTGTCACGGTCCAAGGATGGTCGCCGATCATGCCGTTGATGGTCACTTCGCCGGTTGCCTTGCCCATGCGGGCAGCAATGACAAGCGGTTCGCCGCGATAAAGGTCGGGCAGCAATGTCGGCGTGAGACTGACATTCTTTTCGGAGAAAGTGGCCCGGATATCGGTGACGGCGGGATTTTCCAGCTTGTCGAACAGGGCGCGCATGCGTTCGTCGACTTCCGCTGTCGAACCGATATGGGTGAAGCTGCCGCGACCAAGTTCGGCGGCGCGGTTCATCAGATAGCTGTTCGGGGCTGAACCGATGCCAACCATGAAGATGCGCGAGCGTCCACGCCGGGCGGCAATTGTATCGAGAAGCTGTTGTTCGTTGCTC
Source organism: Ochrobactrum sp. RH2CCR150 (assembly GCA_014138095.1). Taxonomy (GTDB): domain Bacteria; phylum Pseudomonadota; class Alphaproteobacteria; order Rhizobiales; family Rhizobiaceae; genus Brucella; species Brucella gambitense. The sequence continues at coordinate 116,734 of JACGXE010000006.1, read as the reverse complement.
ACTTCGCCATCGGTCAGAAACACGATCTGGCGTAAGCCCTTGCTCTGGTGGCTGTCATCGAGGGCGGCGTGCAGCGGCGGCAGCATTTCCGTGCCGCCGGAGGCTTCCAGCTGGCCGACAAAGCTGCGCGCGGCGGTGACGTTCTCGCCGGTTGCGGCAACGCTGTCCGGGAAGAACTTGGTCAAAGTGTCATCGAAGCGGATGACATTGAAATGGTCGTTCGGTTCCAGTCGCGACAGGGCATAGTCGAGGCTGGCTTTGGCCTGCGCCATGGAGGTGCCGCCCATCGAACCCGAATTGTCGATCACGAAGACAATCTCGCGACCGGTCTTTTTGGACGAAGCCAGAACCGGCGGTGTGACATAGGCAAGCACATAGTCATCCTTGCCGACCTGCTCACGAAACAGACCGACGGTTGGCGTATTGCTTGCCGCAGCGCCCCATTCGAGCACGAAGTCGCGGTCGGCAATGGCATCGCCCTGCAAGGTGATCTGGCGCGCCTCGCCATTCAGCCTATCGATCTTGACGGGGTGATAGAGGCTCTTCAGATCATCGACCGGGAAACCGGCATCCAGCTTGATTGCAAGCGTAACCGGATTGGTTCGTGTGCTGTCCGGGCCAGTCAGTGATGTATGGATCGGCGCGTTATCGGTGGTCTGCGCCGTGCTGGTGGTGGACTGTCCCCAGCCACCATTCAGTTCTGCGCGCTGGTCGATGGCGGCCTTGTCCTGCGGATTGTAGCGCGGCGCAACGACCAGTGGCACGCGCAGCGAAAAGCGGTTATCGGCCAGACGAACGGCCTGCTGATATTCGATCTGCACGACGACCTTTTCATGCGGGCCGATATTGGCAACCGCATTTGTGAAGACGTTGGGCCGCTGCTGCTCAACCAATGCGGCCTTTTTGCCTTCGCTGCGGGCCTGCTCGTAAATGGCGCGTGCGGCCTGTTTTTCCTTGATGTCGGCCACGACAACGCGATTGCCAATGATCATTTTCAACGAATAAACCGCGCTATCTTCAGGCAGTGGAAACACATAGAGCGCCTCAACCCAACCGTCGGTTGGATTTTCAAAGGCCTGGGTAAGACGCGCCCGTGCTGTTGGGCCGCTGACAGTGATGTCCACATCGGTGGCAAGCCGGGGGGCCTCGACATATTGCCCGGCCTGTTCAGTCTGCATCAGCAGGCTGCCCGATTCCATCTCGTTGGGCGTCACGAAAGCGGTTGTTTCCGCGCGGGCCTGCAAGGGGTGAAACAAGGCGAAGATCACGGCCAGCACGGGGAGCAGGATCGCGTTCCCGAACCATAGAAGCTGGCAGAAGCGGACGAGAAAATTTCGCCGATCCCTTTGATGTGAAACAGTGATTGCGGTGTGCATGACAAGCTCCCTTCCTCTGTGGAGTAACTGGAGCGATTGTCTGCAAGGCGCTGTTTCCTCGCCAGCGTCAGCTTTGACCTCTTTCGTCCGCATCTTGCCGCAAACCGTCTTGCCGCTGGCGGACATGTGTGGAATTGTGAAAGAAAGTACGCAATCAGGAAAACAGCGCATGGTCCACGGGGACCCCTATCTGTCGGAAAATCAAAGCAGTAGCGTTGCGGCGCGGGTTCGCGAGGAAATCGCACGGCGGCGTATTTCGCGCCAGCGACTCGCGGATGATGCGCGGATCAGCCTTTCAACGCTGGAAAAAGCGCTGTCGGGGCATCGTCCTTTCACGCTTGCCACCATCATCCGGCTTGAACAGGCAATGGGCGTAGCTCTGCGTGAGGCGGGCACAGCACAGGCACAGAAGGCTGGCGACACCATCGAGCGCGCGGTCGCAAGCGGCTACGGAAGTGGCCACGCGCCCGAGGAACTGGGGGCCTATTCGCGACCTGCTGTCTCGTGGCTGGAGGGAACCTATCTGACCCTGCGTCCATCCTTCGGCGATCCCGATGCGATCTTCGCCTATTGCACGGAAATCGTCTGGGACGATGAGGGCACGCGACTGCGGTTTCGCGAGCGCGAACGCACCGACGCGTCTTTCTCGCAGCACGGCTCAATATCCGTTCCGCATTTGTCAGGACACATCTATCTCGTCACCAATACATCCGGGCAATATCGGATGGTGGTATTGTCGCGACCCAGTATTACGGGCGAGATGTTCGGCCTGCTGACCACGTTACGCGCAGGGCAGGGCGCGCAGCTGACGCCGGTTTCGACGCCGCTGGTGCTTTTGCCGCTATCGACCTTTACGGAGCCGACTTTCGGACGTGTCGTCAGAGGTGGCGATCATTACAGTGCTTATTCGGCCATATTGGGCAAAGTGCTGGGTGATAATTACGCTGCCTTTGTCAGCCAAAGCTGACAACACTCTATTCGCTTGAACGCCTCCCCGTCTTGTGCCAGCATTCAGTCGGAGGAGGATGGTCATGGTGTCGACACTGTCGCACATCAAGGAGATTGAGCGCGTCGCCATGGGCGGGGCCTCGGATCGCGATCGCCCTGTTATTCAATCCTGGCTGCGCTGCCTCAATGATTATCGGCTTAATCCTGCCCAGACGCAGGAAGCCTATATTGTGCCCGACACATTACTGCGGGAGCATCGCGAGCAGTCGGAAGAACTCATCCGCATCGGGCGCACCGGTCTTGAAGCGCTTTTCAGGCAAGTCGCCGATCAAAGCTATGTCCTGCTGCTGTCGGATGCGCGCGGTGTCACCGTGGAATTCATGGGCGACCCCACATTCGACAATCAGCTGCGCAAGGCGGGCCTCTATCTCGGATCGGAATGGTCGGAAGATCGCGCGGGAACCTGCGCCGTCGGGGCCTGCATGGTTTCCGGCAAGCCTGTCATCATCCATCAGGACGATCACTTCGACGCCTGTCATATCGGTTTGACCTGCACGGCAGCGCCCATCTTCGATACGTTCGGCGATCTGTCGGCGGTGCTCGATATTTCGCAACTGCGCTCACCGACCGCGAAAGCCAGCCAGCAGCTAGCGCTGCATCTGGTGGCTTCGACTGCGCGGCGGATCGAGCTTGCCAATCTGATGACGAGGGCCCGCGAGGATTGGGTTCTTCGTCTGGCGCGACTGCCGGATTTTCTCGATGTCGATCCCGATGCCGCAATGACGATTGATGGCAACGGCATGATCACCGGTATGACGCATGGCGGTTTCGGTGCAGTCGCACGTGGCATGAATCTCAGTACGGTCTCAACGAGGGACTTCATCGGGAAACCCATTTCCAGCGTCTTCGATATCGATATTGATCAGCTTCCGGCCCTGATGCGCGGACGCCCCAATGGTGAGCGTCTGCTCCGCGCGCGCAACGGTCTGGCGCTGTTTGCAAGCGCCATTGCGCCTATTAGCAGTTTCCGCGCGCCAGCGGCCAGCATCTCCGTGCGATTGCCTGCGGCCTTGCGCCAGTTGAGTTTTGGCGACCCGGCCATGGAAGCACTACAGGCCCGTGCGGCCAAACTGGCGGACCGGCATATCCCCATTCTTATCAAGGGTGAAACCGGCAGCGGCAAGGAATATCTGGCGCGCGCTATTCACGACAGCAACGCCAAACCCGGCCCCTTCATCGCTGTCAATTGCGCGGCAATACCGGAACAGTTGATCGAATCCGAATTGTTCGGTTATGTGCCCGGCGCTTTTACCGGTGCCATGCAGAAGGGAAAAACGGGGCTTATCGAGGCGGCCAATGGCGGTACACTGTTTCTGGATGAAATCGGCGACATGCCGCTTGCGCTCCAAAGCCGGTTGCTTCGGGTTCTGTCCGAGAGCGAAATCCAGCCTGTTGGCGCTTTGAAACCGAAGCCGGTCAAGTTCCGGCTTTTGTCGGCATCGCATCGCGATCTGGCCGCGCTCGCTGCCGAAGGGCGTTTTCGCGAAGATTTGCTCTATAGGCTCAATGCCGCGACGCTGTCCCTGCCGTCGCTGCGACAGAGGCAGGATTTCGACAATCTGGTCGATCATCTTCTGCACCGTATCGGGGAAGAAGAAGGGGAGACGATCACGCTTGATCGCGCCGCGAGAAAAGCGCTGGCGGGCTATGGTTGGCCGGGAAATTTGCGCGAACTCGACAATACGTTGCGTGTTGCAGCCGCAATTGCAACAGATGCAACAGTCACCATTGACTGTTTGCCTGAACATTTCCAGGCCGAAGCGGCGGCGGGAAATGGCCGCACGGACCAACAAACCTTGCGCCGCGAGCTTGACGCATGCGGCAACAATATTTCCGCGCTGGCGCGAAAACTCGGCGTTAATCGGTCGACGATCCATCGCCGTTTGAAGCAGACACATTGACGGTGCAACAGTTGCAACAGCTGTTGCATAAACCCTGTTGCATCGGTTCCTTTCACAAATTTATCTCTAAATAAAATAACGACGAAACAATGGCTTAGGACATAAGCCGCAACTGGCACGCGGCTTGCTATTTCCTCCTTTGACGCAACTGGAGGAGAAATATATGCGTGCGTTGCGCTTTTATGCTGCCAAGGATCTGCGCGTTGAAGACGTGCCGGCGCCGGTCGATCTTGGCACGGATCAGGTTCTGATTGAAAACCGCTTTTGCGGCATCTGCGGGACCGATCTGCACGAATATGCCTATGGTCCGATTTTCATTCCGACTGAACCGCATCCCTTCACCAAGGCGAGTGGTCCTCAGATTCTGGGCCATGAATTTGGCGGCGTGGTCAAAGCGGTGGGGGCTGATGTTCGTCACGTGAAAGTTGGCGACCGCGTGTCGGTGCAGCCATTGATCATGCCGAGGGCAGGCGACTATTTTGCTGATCGCGGGCTTTATCACTTGAGCTCCAGTTTGGCGCTTGCTGGCCTTTCATGGCATTCGGGCGGCACGGCTCAACAGGCCTTGCTCAACAGCTATAATGTACAGCCAATCCCCGACGACCTCAGCGATGAAGAAGCGGCGCTGATCGAACCGACAGCAGTTGCGGTCTATGCCTGTGACCGTGGCGGCGTGACGGCTGGCAACAGCGTGCTTGTCACTGGCGCTGGTCCCATCGGCATTCTGGTGGCGATGGCAGCGCGGGCTGCGGGCGCGTCGCAGATATTCCTGTCGGATCTCAACGAGACACGGCTGCAACTCGCACGCGAAAAACTGGGCGACATTCGCACCATCAATCCGAAGTCGGAAAATGTCGGCGATGTGGTCCGGACTGAAACGGAAGGCAATGTCGGCTGTGATGTGGCCATCGAATGCGTCGGCAATGAACATGCCTTGAAGAACTGTACTGATGCTGTTCGCAAACAGGGCGTTGTGGTGCAGACGGGCCTTCACCCACATGAAAACCCGCTCAACTGGTTCGATGTCACGTTCAAGGATATCGATATTCGCGGCTCCTGGGCCTACCCCACCCATTACTGGCCGCGCGTCGCAAGGCTGATTGCGAGCGGCCAAATCCCGGCGAAAAAGATCGTTACCAAGACAATCGCGTTGGAGGACGCTGTTGCCGAAGGTTTCGACCGCCTGCTCGACCCGGCGGGTACTCAGCTCAAAATTCTGATCGATCTGAACAGATAACGCATTTCACTGCCGGGCTTGGGAGAGCCCGGCGTCAACATCTATGGGAGGAAATTGCAATGCTTGAGAAAACACCAAACGTCCGTGTGCAGGCCTTTCTCGACAAGTTCGGCGCAGCACTCGAAGCGGGCCGGATCGACGAAGCGGTTTCGATGTTTGCCGATGATTGTTACTGGCGCGATCTGGTCGCCTTCACCTGGAACATCAAGACTGTGGAGGGTCATGATCAGGTGCGCGACATGCTGCAATCGCAATTGCAACTTGTGAAGCCGACCAAATGGCTCGTCGCAGCGGGGGAAACGGCGACAGAAGCCGATGGCGTCACCGAAAGCTGGATCTCTTTTGAAACCGAAGTCGCACGTGGTTACGGTCTCATTCGGCTGAAGGGCGGCAAGATATGGACCCTTCTCACCGTCATGTCGGAGCTGAAGGGTCACGAGGAAAAGTCCGGCTTTACCCGCCCGCTAGGCGCAAAGCACGGTCAGGATCTTGGCGCCAAGACATGGAAAGAAGAGCGCGAAGAGGAAGCCCGCACGCTTGGCTATGACAAGCAGCCCTATGTGCTGGTGATCGGCGGCGGGCAGGGCGGTATTGCGCTCGGCGCACGCCTGCGTCAGCTTGGCGTGCCAACGATCATCGTCGAGCGCAATGAACGTCCGGGTGATTCATGGCGCAAGCGCTACAAGTCGCTCTGCCTGCACGATCCGGTCTGGTATGATCATCTGCCCTATATCGACTTCCCGAAAAACTGGCCGGTCTTTGCGCCGAAGGACAAGATTGGCGACTGGCTGGAATTCTATACCAAGGTGATGGAGCTGAATTATTGGACACGCTCCACGGTCAAATCTGCGCAGTGGAACGAGGACAAGAAGGAATGGTCAGTCGTCGTGGACCGCGACGGCGAGGAAGTCATCCTGCGTCCAAAGCAGCTTGTTTTCGCAACCGGCATGTCGGGCAAGGCGAATATTCCGAACGTCAAGGGACAGGATCGCTTCAAGGGCGAACAGCAGCATTCGTCCCGTCATCCGGGGCCGGACGGTTACAAGGGCAAGAAGGTCGTTGTCATCGGGTCGAACAATTCGGCGCATGATATTTGCGCAGCGCTTTGCGAAGCGGGGGTTGATGTGACGATGGTACAGCGCTCATCGACCCATATTGTCCGCTCGGAACCGCTGATGAAGCACGGGCTTGGCGCGCTTTATTCGGAAGAGGCTTTGCAAAACGGTGTTACCACCGCCAAGGCCGATCTGATTTTCGCGTCGCTGCCCTATCGCATCATGCATGAGTTCCAGAAGCCCATCTATGACAAAATCCGCGAGATCGATGCCGACTTCTATGCCGCGCTTGAAAAGGCCGGCTTCCAGCTGGATTTCGGCTCTGACGGTTCGGGCCTGTTCCTCAAATATCTGCGGCGCGGCTCCGGCTATTATATCGATATCGGCGCTTCGCAGCTCATCATCGACGGTAAGATCAAGCTTGCTTCAGGTCAGATCGATGAGATCACCGAAAATTCGGTTCGGCTTGCCAATGGGACCGAGCTGCCTGCCGATCTGATCGTCTATGCGACGGGCTATGGTTCGATGAATGGCTGGGTTGCGGATATCATCGATCAGGAGACAGCGGACAAGGTTGGTAAGGTCTGGGGTCTCGGATCAGAAACGCCCAAGGACCCGGGTCCTTGGGAAGGCGAACAGCGCAATATGTGGAAGCCGACGCAGCAGGAGGCGCTGTGGTTCCATGGCGGCAACCTGCACCAGTCGCGGCACTATTCGCAATATCTGTCGCTGCAACTGAAAGCCCGCATGGAGGGCATTGATACGCCGGTCTATGAATTGCAAGCAGTGCATCACCTGCGTTGAAGCACATCGCAAATTACCTGCCCGGTCGGTTGATCGGGCGGGGTTTTGTTCAAACACTGATGGTCCTGTTTGCGGTTGCGCGGATTGCTGCGCTCAGCGCGCGCAGCGCAGTTTTTGCCTGCTGGTCGTGAACACTGGTGTAGAGCAGCACATCACGCGATGGCAGTGGGGGCAGACCCGCCTGCGGCCCGATATCGATGGTTCCTGCTGGCGCAACCCGACGGCCCAACGCCGCGACGGCCAGACCGGCTGAAGCGGCTGCGCCGACCGTCATGACGCCGCCGCCAACGAAGGCTTCCGTCCACGGAATATGCGCTGCGTCCAGCGCATCTGTCGCCATGCTACGCACATTGCAGGGCGCAGCCTGTGTCGCCAGACGCAAGGGCTCACCTTTGCGATATTCAAAATCGGGCGTGGCCATCCACCCGAAGGTTTCTTCCAGTATTTTCTCGCCATCGCGCCGGATGTTGTCGTGGTGCAGGACAATGGCCGCGTCGAGAAGACCGCGTTCGAAATCTGCGAGCGTATCCCTTGAGGTCGCTATTCGCATTTCCAGCACAAGGCCGGGCTCGGCGCTGCCTAGACGCTTCAGCAGCAAGGGCAGCTCTGCACCGACGATATGATGACTGATGCCGACGACCAAACGGCGAGGATCGAGGTCGAAACAGGCGATGGCCTCTTCATGCGCTGCCACCAGTGCGCGGGCACGCGGCAAGAACGCGTCACCATCGGCGGACAGGCGAACCAGCCTTGGCGTGCGCTCCAGAAGCTTGCGCCCGATGCCGTCTTCCAGACGCTTGATTTTGAGGCTCACCGCGGCTTGCGTTGTGTTGAGCGCCTCCGCCGCGCGGGTGAAGCTGCGAAGCTCGGCGGTTAGAACGAAGGCGCGAGCGGCCTCGATGTCGAGTCCCTTCATGGGCATACCATTTCAATCTGTTATCATTGAAACATCCAATGATATTCTATTAAAATGTTTGATCGATGGCTACCTTTCTTTGCAGGATGCACGACATGCAAGGACAAGGGTCATGATTATTGCCAATTACGGCCACCGGCTGCCATCAAACTACGATATCAATTTGATCCGGGAGCGGGCGCGCGAGCGCGGGAAACTATGGGATTCCACGCCGAGGCTGCTTTTCAAGGCTTTTCTCTTGCGTGAAAGCGGGGTGCTGGGTGCGACGGCCAATCACTATTCCTCGCTCTATCTTTGGCAGGACGATGCAGGCTTTCGCGATTTTCTCATATCGGGCGCTTACAAGACCGTAACGGACAGCTTTGGCCGCGCGGATATTGCGACAGCCTTCGCACTTGATGCCCGCAAAGGCGCGGCACGGGAAGCGCGCTTCCTTCAAAAAGAAGAGATTGCAGTGCCGGTCGACAGCGAGCTTACCGAGGTGATCGCCGCGGAGATTGAGCGCAATCGTCTGTTGGCCGGGCAGGCGGCAACTGTGGCCTCAGCCGTGGGGCTGGACCCGCTCAACTGGAAACTGACGCGTGTGCTGGTCTCGTCGGAACGGCCAGAACCGACCGGGCAAGGCACTGCCTTCGAAATTCTGCATTTTGCCCATCCGCTTCTGGAGACACTGCCGGGAGCTGACCTGTGATGAAGAGGCAGAACGGTGATGCGGATGGACTGTCCGTAACGCAGATATTGCTCGCCCATTGCGCGGCCATTCTTGCGACCGCCCTTCTGGTGCTGGCCTTGGCCTTGGCGCTCGTTCCTATAGGCACAGCCTTGATGCCTGTGTGATCCGAACCAGAAGCCGCTTACATGCACAAAAAATGGCCGGAGCTTGCGCCCCGGCCATTTTCGTGTGGTCTCTCTGTCTGCCTAATTAAGCGGCAAGAGCTTCATCTTCCGAGGTCGGAACTTCGGAAATGGTCTTCAGCACCTGAGAGGCGATCTGGTATGGGCAGCCCTGCGAGTTCGGGCGGCGATCTTCAAGATAGCCCTTATAGCCGTTCTTGACGAAGGAATGCGGAACGCGGATCGAAGCGCCACGATCCGCAACGCCGTAGGAGAACTTGTTCAGCGGAGCCGTTTCGTGCTTGCCGGTCAGGCGCAGATGGTTGTCCGGGCCGTAGACGTCGATGTGGTCCTGCAGGTTCTTGTCGAACTGCGCCATCAGCGCTTCGAAATAGTCCTTGCCGCCAACTTCACGCATGAACTTGGTCGAGAAGTTGCAATGCATGCCCGAGCCGTTCCAGTCGGTGTCGCCCAGCGGCTTGCAATGGAATTCGATGTCGATTTCATACTGTTCGCAAAGGCGAAGCAGAAGGTAGCGCGCCATCCAGATCTGATCGGCAGCGTTCTTCGAACCCTTGCCGAAAATCTGGAATTCCCACTGGCCCTTGGCCACTTCGGCATTGATGCCTTCGTGGTTGATGCCAGCGGCGAGGCACAGGTCGAGATGTTCTTCAACAATCTTGCGGGCAACCGGGCCGATATTGCTGGAGCCGACGCCACAGTAATATGGACCCTGCGGGGCAGGGAAACCGTGCTCAGGAAAGCCGAGCGGGCGGCCATTCTGGTAGAGGAAATATTCCTGTTCGAAGCCAAACCATGCATCGTCGTCTTCGAGAACGGTTGCGCGGCTGTTCGATGCATGCGGCGTGACGCCATCCGGCATCATGACTTCGCACATTACAAGAACGCCATTCGTGCGGGCCGGATCAGGATAGATGGCGACTGGCTTCAGCACGCAATCGGAGCTGCGGCCTTCGGCCTGCATCGTCGACGAACCGTCGAAGCCCCAAAGCGGCAGTTGCTCGAGCGTCGGGAACGCATCGAATTCCTTGACCTGTGTCTTGCCACGCAGGTTCGGTGTCGGAGTGTAACCGTCTAGCCAAATGTACTCGAGCTTATACTTTGTCATCGCCTAGTCTCTTTTATGATGGGTATTGAACCAACACAGTAGGGGCAGCCACCATCAATATGCTCTTCCCTGCTTCTGCCTATTTAAAAGCAAGTGTCATGCCAGTTTCACAAAACATGTGTTTTTCGGCGGCTGAAGTTTTATAACCTACTGAAAAGTAACAATTTATATTTTCCAGAGTTTCTCGACTTATCAGTTGCGGGCAAAAAACTGGCAGGAAAATGCATAAGGCTTTAATGCTCAAGAGGTGGTGGTGCTCATAAAATAGGCATTCGGCTAAATAATCGCCATGTCGTGCTAGTGCTTTAAACGCAACAAAGGGCGAAGCCGAAGCTCCGCCCTTTGTTGCATCTATTGAGTGCGGCTTTCGCCGTTATGCTTATTAGTTCTGATAAGACGACGGGGAAGCGTCGCCGAAGCGGTGAGCCGAGCCGTCATGGAAAACCTTGCCAGACTGCTGGATGGCAGCAGGTGCGGTGTAATCGACGCTCTGCGTGGCAACCGGGGTGCGATCATTTGCATAAAGATCGGCAGGTTCGCCAACGGTTGGGTTTTCAGCAAAGGCAGCACCGGCGCTCAGGGCAAGGGCGGCAACAGCAAGAACAATCTTATTCATTTTCCTATCTCCTTCAGGTGCATTCCCGGCAATGGTTGGGAGTAACTCGCCTCATGGAATGCTGTTTTAAACTCAGGAGCGGCGTTTGTTTCGTCGTTCCGTTGCTTATGAGATAGGCCTAATGATGAGCCGCGCAAAGCCCGCATATGGTTCACATATTGTATTCAATATGGTGAACAATAGGGGGAATTATGCCGTTCTTCGTTCTGATGCCGATAAAAAATCCGATCTGGATTGACAATCCAGATCGGAAAAAGAGGTTGAACCAATCCGCGCAGGACGAGACGTGTCAGAGCGTATTCTTGTGAATGCGCCCGTCCTTCATGATGACCGCCATGGTTTCGGCTGGCTTTTCCAATGCGTGAATGTCTTCAAGCGGGTTGGTGTTCAAAACCAGAATATCGGCGAGTGCGTCCTTCTCGATGACGCCGAGCTTGCCCGGATAGGGGTTGCGCAGGTTAGAAAGGGTGAGGAGTTCCGCATTGCCGGAGGTGGCCATGCGCAGCGCCTCGGCATTCGAATACCACTGGCTGAGATGTGTAAGCATGAAACTCTGCCGTGGCGCCAGCTGGGGTGAAAACAAGATGTCCGATCCCCAGGCGGTTTTGACCCCGTGTTTGCGAATGAGCTCATACATATGCGGCGTCGCGGCAAACAGCTGCTCTGCTCTTTCGGCCGAGGGGCCGCTCAACGTCCCGGTATCCGCCGCGCTCATGAATGGCTGTGTGCTCAGCCAGACATTCTTGTCGACGAACATCTTTGCGGTTTCATCGTCCATCAAATGCGCATGTTCGATGCAGCCCACGCCAACATTCAGCGAGCGTTGCACCGTGTGCGGCGCATAGGCATGCACGGTCATATAGGTATTCCAGTCGCGCGCCACGTCATTGGCGGCGCGTATCTCGTTTTCGTCGAAAGTGGACATATCGAGCGGGCTGCGCGGTGATGAAACACCGCCACCGCCGACCAGCTTGACCTGAGACGCGCCCTGCATCAATTGCTCGCGCACGCGCATCTTGAGGCTGCCCGCATCGTCCACGATAGCCGCGCCGCCGATTTTCTCGCCGAGGCTGAGTTCATTTCCGCTGCGTGGAACTTCAAAAGGCATTCTCAGATCGCCATGTCCGCCCGTCGTGGTGATCATCGCGCCGGATGGATAAATACGCGGCCCCGGAATAATGCCGTTATCGATAGCCTGTTTGAATGTGAACACCGGCCCGCCCATGTCGCGAACGGTGGTAAAGCCGCGTTCAAGCGTGCGAGCGGCCTCCGCCGTTGATGAGGCGAATATGCCTGCCGGATCGCCGGTCAGCAGGACATTCAAGGGAACGGCTGCATAAAGAGTATGCCAGTGCGCATCGATCAGGCCGGGCATGAGAACGCGACCGCCGCAATCCACCACCTTCGCGTCGGCGGGCGGTGCGCTGTTTGTCGTATCCACGGCGATGATCTTGTTGCCCTCGACCAGAATCTGAACGTCGTCGCGCAGGCTGTCAGACTTGCCGTCAAACAGTTTGACCTGTCGGAACAAGGTCTTGGTTGTCGCGCCTGTCGTCTGGGCATAGAGCGTCTTCGGGGTGGCGGCGGCGATTGCGGTGGCTCCAAGGCCTGCCAGGAACGATCGGCGTGAAAAGCTGTCCAGTCGGCGGGAAGCTTGTTGCAAAGCGGGGCTGAAACAAGAGCAACCGGAGCCATGGACGAAGGATTGATATTTTTGTCCCAGCCGAAACATAACAGTTCCTCCCTTGTTACCGGGTTGGTAATTTAAGATAGCATTGAATACTATTCAGGTGCGTTCAACTTGGCTTTGTTCCAGGTGATGCTTTCGGATTTTCGGATAGATCGCCGGGCGGTTCGTCCGAGAGAAGCGGTTTGTCGTTTGACATCAGCGTGGCGATCCACGCCATTGATGGCGTGGCAGCGCAAAAGACGATCACGGCGATCAGGATCGGGACGCCGATGAAGGCGCCCGCAATGCCCCACATGAAGCTCCAGAAAAAGACCGCAAATATAACCGCGAATGGCGAGATCGAGAGCGTTGCTCCGGCCAGCCTCGGTTCGAGATAGCTGCCGATCACAAACTGGATGACATTGAGGCTGAGAAACACCACGATGGCAAATTGCCAGGAGTCGAACTGCACAATGGCGAACAGTGTCGGCAATGTCGTCGCAAAGAGCGGACCGAGCACGGGGATATAGTTGAAGGAAAAGGCGATTGCGCCCCAAGCGGTCGCCAGTTCCAGCCCGGCGCCAAGCGCAAAAAGCCAGACAATCAGGCCGGTAAGCACGCTGGCAAACGTGCGCACCAGCATATAGCGCCGCAGTTTCGCGCCAATGATGCGGTCGCAAAGCAGGATGGTCTTGCCATAGGGCTGGGCATGGGGCGAAGTGAGGCGCTTGTTGAAGTCGTCCACTTCCAGCAGACCCAGCATCAGGAAGATGAAGACGAGAAGCAGGAAGCCGGCAAAACTGTTCAGCCGTCCCGCCATGCCCTGCATGAAGCGGACTGCCCAAAGAACGTCGAAGCGGTCGGCTAGCGGCCCGACGAGCGCAATGCCATGTTCCTCCAGCCAGTCAGTCCAGCCGAGATAAATGCTCTGCAAACGGTCAGCATTGACGAAGAACCACTGTCCGAGTTTGCTGACGCCCCAAACCAGCGACGATCCAACGGCGATCATCACGGCCATGGACACCACGAGGGTTATCAGCAAAGCGAGGCCGCGCGGCATATAGCGTTGCAGGATGGACTGGCATGGCCAGACCATGGCGATGATGAACAGCGCAAAGACGAGCGGCGCGAACACCGACTGCGCCACATACATCAAGGCAAGCACAAGTATGGCCGGTACGACGACACCGAATGTCCGTGTGCTTTCCGTCATGCGACAAGCACCTCGCCAAGGGTTGGCGCGGTGCTGACGCAAATCCGGTCAGTTAGACGGAGACCTGCCATGACTGGAACTCAGTAGTCGACGGCGTCGCGAATGATCGGGCAGGTCATGCAATGGCCGCCGCCGCGTCCGCGTCCAAGTTCTGCGCCGGTGATGGTGATGACCTCAATGCCTTCCTTGCGCAGCAGCGTGTTGGCATAGGTGTTGCGATCATAGGCGAAGACGACGCCGGGGGAAGCGCAGACCAGATTTGCGCCGCTATCCCATTGGGTGCGCTCCCGCATGTAATCATTGCCGCCGGTTTCAACGATGCGCATTTTCTTCAGGCCCAATGCATCGCGAACGGTGTCGACAAAACTGCCCTTGTCCTTGTGCAGTTCGACACCGCCATTGCCATCCGGGCGATAGGAAAAGGCGTCGATCCCGTCGACAATATCCGGATAGATCAGCACGCAATCGCGATCGGCGAAGGTGAAGACCGTATCGAGATGCATTGCGGCGCGCAGTTTCGGCATAGCCGCGACGATGACACGTTCCGCTCCGCCCTTGGCAAACAGGGCTTGTGCGACCTGGCTGATCGCCTGCCGGGAGGTGCGCTCGCTCATGCCGATCAGCACATTGCCCTTGCCGATGGGCATGACATCGCCGCCTTCCAGCGTGGCCAGGCCCCAATCCTTGGTCGGGTCGCCCCACCAGACATTGACCTTGCCTACGAAGTCGGGATGGAACTTGTAGATCGAGGATGTCAGGATTGTCTCTTCATGGCGGGCTGGCCAGTAGAGCGAATTGAGCGTCACGCCGCCATAAATCCAGCAGGTGGTGTCGCGTGTGTAGAGCGTGTTAGGCAGCGGCGGCAGCAGATATTCATTGGCCCCGGCGGCATCCCGGATCAGCGCAAGCTGCTCGCCGCCAATCGCCTCGGGAAACTCGGTCGTCGACAGGCCGCCGATCAGTGTTTCCGCCAGTTCGCGATTGGACAGACCTTCGAGATAGGAGCGCACTTCATCAATCAGGCCAAGCCCGATCTGGTTCGGTACGATCTGATGGTCGAGAATCCATTTCTTGGCTTCGGGCACGGCCAGCGTTTCGGCGAGCAGATTGTGCATTTCCAGCACTTCGATGCCGCGATCACGCATTTTGGTCATGAAGTCGAAATGGTCGCGCTTGGCATTGTCGACCCACATGACATCATCGAACAGCAGGTCGTCGCAATTGCTGGGCGTCAGGCGCTGGTGCGCACGCCCCGGCGCACAGACAAGCACCTTGCGCAGTTGACCGACTTCAGAATGTACACCAAGCGGAGTGTCGTTTGTCATGGTGCTTGAACCTCCCTACGCGTGATTATTCGCCGATTGAGTCAATGTGTGATGAGGCCTGTCACCAGACCGTAGAACCCGATCAAGCCCGCAAGCACGGTTATGCCGAAGATGACGAGTTCAACCTTGGTGAAGAGCTGTACTTTCTGTTCGCGCCTTGCCCAGAAATAGAGGATCGTGCCCGGTACGAAGAGAACCGCTACCAGCAGCACATATTTGAGCCCGGCAGCGACGAACATGAAGATCGTGTAGATGGCCGCAATCCAGGCAAAGGCCTGATCGCGTCCACGTCCGCCCTCGCCGGGTGCGTAACCTTCACCACGACGGGCAACCAGAATGCCGTAACCTGCCACGAGCAGATAAGGCAGAAGAGAGGTCACGCTGGTCATGTCGAGCATGAAGTTGAAGGCATCCCGCGACCAGTAGGTGGAGATGACGAATAGCGAGACGACGATATTGGTCAGCCACAGGGCATTGGCCGGAACGCGGTTGTTGTTTTGCACGGAGAACATTTTCGGCATGTCATCCGATTTTGCCGCAGCAAACAGAACTTCCGCGCAGATCAGCGACCATGCGAGATAAGCGCCGAGAACGGAAACCAGCACGCCGATGGAAATGAACACAGCACCCCAATGGCCCGCCACTGTTTCAAGAACGCTGGCGAGCGAAGGTTGCTGGACGGCGGCAATGGCGGATTGCGGCATGACGGCATAGGGCAGCAAGGTGACTGCCACCATGAGGCCCAGCACACCGACAAAGCCGAGAATGGTGGCCGTACCGACATCCGAGCGCTTCTTGGCGAAGCGGGAATAAACGCTGGCGCCTTCGATACCGATGAACACGAATACGGTGATCAGCATCGTGTCGCGCACCTGCGCGATCAGCGGCTTGGCGGGCATATCCGGGCCACCGAAGAAATTCTCGGCAAACTGATCGTAGTTGAATGCAAAGATCAGCACGAGAATGAAGACGATGATCGGCACGATCTTCGCCACGGTGACGATCGTATTGATGAACGTCGCCTGTTCGACACCGCGCAGGATCATCAGGTGAAATGCCCAGATGCCGATGAGCGACACGACAATCGCTGGAATGCTGCTGCCATCGCCGAAGAGATCGGGAAAGAAACGTCCGAGCGTGGAGCCGATCAGCACCCAGTAGAACACGTTGCCGAGACAACTGCCGAGCCAGTAGCCGAAGGCCGACAGGAAACCCATATAGTTGCCGAAACCGGCTTTGGCATAGGCAAAGACACCGGAGTCGATATCGGGTTTTTTCTCGGCTAATAACTGGAAGACGCGCGCCAGCATATACATGCCGGTACCGGCAATCAGCCAGGCAATAATGGCCCCGAACGGACCGGTCGCCGCGCCAAAACGGCCGGGCAGGTTGAAGATACCCGCGCCGACCATCGATCCCACAACCATGGCAGTGAGCGCGAGAAGCGGAAGTTTTTGATTGTCGCCTGACGCCATAGTCCCCTCTCATTACAAAACGAATAAGAACAAGATACGAAAGCAGTTCTGGGCAGATGATCGAGCAGTCTGATACGGACGGGAGTTAGCTAAGAAGTCCCCTGTATATTAGCTAACGAGAAGCTACTGCATGTCAGATGATAAGTAAACTGCCAAGACGTCGATAGCAGACGTCAATAAGGCATATGTTTCAATCCGGTACAGACGCATTTAATTATCAATAGGCGCGGAATAGCGTTCGTCAAGACCAGTATCGGGAAATAAATCGACTATAAATTCGCGCAGTTTCGTGACGTGCTCTGACCAGCGATTCTAAGGCTTTAACTGTACCAGTTCATGCGTTTGATGGACGCCGGTTAACGGCGCTCCACCATCTGCGACTTGGCGATGACCTTGACCACCCAGTCGGCAAAAACGCGCAGGCGGTTGCTGAGGTGTCGGTTGGGCGGATAGACCAGATAAATCGGCATCGGTTCGATCTGCCAGTCTTCGAGAACGGGCCGCAACGTACCCTTTTCCAGATCCTCCTGAACCATGAACAAGGGCGCTTGCGCGACACCCAGACCGGCGCGGACTGCCGCAAGATAAGTGGTCGACTCGTTGGCGGCCACGACATAGCGCCCGTTGATCTCGACTTCCTCCGTGCCGCGCTTGAAATGAAACGGCATTTGCTGGCCGGTCGACGGGCGGAAATAGCCGACCGCATAAGTGTTGTTGGCAAGGTCCGACGGGTGGTGTGGCGTAGAACATCGATCCAGATATTCAGCGGAGGCGCAGGCGATAAAATGCATGTCGCCGATGCGCCGGGCGATCAGCGATTGATCGGTCAGCTCTCCGATGCGAATGGCGCAATCTACATTCTCCGCCACATAATCAACCGGGCGATCCGAAACGCCAAGGTCGATCTGGATATCGGGATAGCGTTGGTGAAATTCGATCAAGGCGGGGATGACGATAAGATTGGCGACGGCGCTCGCCATTTCCACGCGCAGGCGACCTTTGGGCAAGGTCTGTGCGCTGGAGAGACTTCCGTCGAGTTCCTGCAGATCGGCGAGCAGGCGAGCTGCACGCTCATAGTAAAGCGCGCCATCCGGTGTTACGAGAACACGACGGGTGGTGCGATTGAGGAGTTTTGCGCCAAGATGGGCTTCCAATCCCTGAATAAGATTGCTGATGGTTGCCTTGGGCATGCTGAGTGAAGCGGAGGCGCGCGTGAAGTTTCCGGTTTCGACAACCCGGAGAAAGGCGCGCATGGCCGAGAGTTGGTCCATTGATCAATAACCGTCATTGTTCGAGATTTGGGATAGTGTAACCAATATGATGGGACTATTCCAGATAATAGACAATGCTAATATCAGAACATGGCGGTTTGCCGCTATACATGAGAGTTAAGAAAGATGTGTGAGAAGTTTACGGTTGAAACAATGCAGGCTGGCGATTGCGCCTGCACGGCACGCATTTACCGCGGCGCCAAATTGCTTTCACCGCCACCTGTGGTGCTGCATCTCCATGGTGGGGCTTTCTCGGCTGATTGTCCAGATGCCTGCGAGGGTGTCGCCGAAGCCCTTGCTGAAGCGGGAGCGGTGGTCGTCTCGCCGGAATATTCGTCGGCCTGTCTCAACCCGTTCCCGGCGGCGCTTGAGGTGGCCTATGCCATTCTGACTTCGATGCGTGCGCGTTGCCCGGAGTTTGCACACAAGAAGTCCATGCTGTTCGTCGCCGGTGAAGAGGCGGGCGGCAATATTGCAGCCGGTTTGGCGCTTATGGCGCGAGATCAGAATCTGACGGATCTCAAAGGTCAGATATTGCTTTCGCCCATGCTCGATCCTTGCCTTGCGACGGCATCTTTCCGCAAATACTGCCCGGAAAGTGCGGTGCAGACAATGTCGGATGGCTGGCAGCATTATCTGGGGCAGTGCGGTGGGTTTACCCATCCCTATGCCGCGCCTGCGCTGTGTACGCGTCTTGCCGGTCTGGTGCCGACACTGCTCGTCACAGGGGCTGAATGCCCGATGCGTGACGAAACCCAGGCTTATGCCGAGCGGCTGCGTCAGGCAGGCGTCAAGGTTCAGTCCCATGTCCTGCCGGGTCAGGCTGGCTGGATACCGGAAAGCAACGTGGCCGACCGTGAGTGGTCGCCACAGAAAGAAGCTCTTACCGGCCTGTTCTCGGATTTCTTCCGGCGGGCTGGTGCAAAAGCAATACCAGCATAACGTCAGTTCGAAAGTCCTCCCAAGCTTTGTTCTGACGATCAGAATGTAGCCGGCTCCGACCGGCAAGGAGATACAACATGACGTCGATCATTGCACGCCGGGCCCTGTGGGGCGCCGGCCTGAGTATCCTATTGTCTGCAGCTGGCGGTGGCGCCATTCTCTTCGGCGCTCCCCACCTGAAGGCGGACGCAGCGACGGATATGTCTGCGCCGCCGCCTGCAGTGCCGGTTTCGGTTGCCAAGGCGGAGTCGCGCCGCATTTCGACCTGGGAAGAGTTTTCGGGTCGCCTTGAGGCAATCGAGCGCGTGGAAATTCGCCCGCGTGTCGGCGGCGCTATCCTGAAAGCGCATTTCCGTGAAGGTGCGCTGGTCAAGCAGGGCGATCTGCTTGTGACCATCGATCCAGAACCCTATGCGGCAGCGGTTGAAAAAGCCAAGGCGCAGGTTTCCGCCGAGGAAGCGCGCGTGGCGCTGGCCAAGACGGAACTGGATCGCGGACGTCAGCTTGTAACCACCCGTACGCTCGCCCAGAGTGGGCTGGACCAGCGGTCGAGCGCTTTTGACGAAGCGCAGGCAAGCCTGCGTTCTGCCAAGGCAGCGCTTCGCTCCGCTGAACTCGATCTCCAATATACCGAAGTGCGCGCGCCGATCTCCGGTCGCGTCGGTCGTTTGGAAGTCACCGCTGGCAATCTTGTTGCCGCCAGCTCTGCTTCGCCGGTGCTCACCACGCTTGTTTCGGTCGATCCGATCTATGCAAGCTTCAGCGCCAATGAAGAAGTCGTCACCAAGGCGCTCGCCAAGCTTGCCGCATCGCCGGGTGGCAGCGCCATCGAACGCATCCCGGTTCAAATTGGCACAGCCTCCGATGATGGCACGCCGATTTCCGGACATATCCAGCTGATCAACAATGAGGTGGATGCCACCACGGGCACGATCCGCGTGCGGGCTTCCATCGACAATCCCGATGGTAAGCTCATTCCGGGCCAGTTCGTGCGCATTCGCTTCGGCGAGCCGGAACCGGACGAAAAGCTGGTGGTGAGCGACCGCGCCATTGCCTCCGATCAGGACAAGAAATTTGTCTTCGTCGTGGGAGCAGACAACAAGGTCGAATACCGGCAGGTGGTGCTCGGTCGCAATTATGACGGCTTGCGTATTGTCGAAAGCGGCCTGAAGGCTGGCGAGAACATCGTCGTCAACGGCCTGCAACGCATTCGTCCGGGCGTGGTCGTTGCACCGCAGCCCGTAACCGAAACACTTGCCAAGAATTAACTGAAACGGCGCGTCGAACGGCGCGCAGTAAACGCAAAAGCTCAGCCTACTCAACCCGCGAGAACGCTTGCCTTCGCGGGCCGGGAGAGTCTTTGCCTTCCCGCTTAAGGGGGATAAAACGATGAACTTCTCACGCTTTTTCGTAGACCGGCCGGTCTTCGCTGGCGTTCTTTCGGTTCTGATCTTCGTGGCCGGTCTGATCGGCATGACAGGTCTGCCGATTTCGGAATATCCGGAAGTCGTGCCGCCGCAGATCGTGGTGCGCGCGCAATATCCGGGCGCAAACCCTGCCGTGATTTCCGAGACCGTCGCCACACCGCTTGAAGAACAGATCAACGGTGTTGAAGGCATGCTCTATATGCAGAGCCAGGCGACAGCCGATGGCGTCATGACATTGACTGTCACTTTCGCACTCGGCACTGATCCCGATCAGGCACAGCAGCTCGTGCAGAACCGTATTTCGCAGGCCGAACCGCGCCTGCCGGAAGAGGTACGCACGCTTGGCGTTACCACCGCCAAGAGTTCGCCCGACCTGACGCTCGTCGTTCACCTCATCTCGCCCGATGGCCGATATGACGTGAACTATCTGCGCAACTATGCCGTTTTGAACGTCAAGGACCGCATCGCGCGTATTCCGGGCGTCGGTCAGGTGCAGATATTCGGCGGCGGCGATTACTCCATGCGTGTCTGGATCGACCCGCAAAAGGCTGCCGAGCGCGGACTTTCAGCAAGCGACATCGCAAACGCAATCCGGCAGCAGAATGTTCAGGCGGCCGCTGGCGTGATCGGTGCTTCACCGAATGTGTCCGGTCTTGATCTTCAGCTTTCCGTCAATGCGCAAGGCCGCCTTCAGACACCGGAAGAATTCGCCAATATCGTCGTGAAATCGGGCAGCGAAGGCGAAATCACCCGCCTTGGCGACGTTGCGCGCGTCGAGATGGGTGCTGCCGATTACTCGCTGCGCTCGTTGCTCGACAATAAGCAGGCCGTTGGCATGGGTGTGTTTCAGGCGCCGGGTTCCAACGCTTTGCAGATTTCGGAAAATGTGCACGCGGCCATGGCCGATCTGAAGAAGACCATGCCGGAAGGCGTGGATTTCGATATCGTCTATGACACGACAGCATTTGTGAAAGCCTCTATCGAGTCGGTCATACACACCTTGCTCGAAGCCATCGTTCTGGTGGTGATCGTGGTCATCCTGTTTTTGCAGACATGGCGCGCATCGATCATTCCGCTGGTCGCGGTCCCCGTGTCCATCGTGGGTACGTTTGCGGTCATGTATATGTTCGGCTTCTCCATCAATGCGCTCAGCCTGTTCGGTCTGGTGCTGGCCATCGGTATCGTCGTTGACGACGCCATTGTGGTGGTGGAAAATGTCGAGCGTAATATCGAACAGGGACTGTCGCCGGTTGAAGCAACCTATCGCGCCATGCAGGAAGTGTCTGGCCCGATCATCGCGATTGCGCTGGTGCTGGTTGCGGTCTTTGTGCCGCTGGCTTTCATTACCGGCCTTACCGGCCAGTTCTATCGCCAGTTCGCGCTGACCATCGCCATCTCGACGGTGATTTCGGCCTTCAACTCGCTGACCCTGTCGCCCGCTCTCGCAGCCCTGTTGCTGCGTGGTCATGATGCGCCGAAGGATCGTCTGACCCGCGTCATGGACAAGGCGTTCGGCTGGTTCTTCCGTGGCTTCAACCGCTTCTTTGGTGCAAGCTCGAATGCCTATGGCCGCGGCGTGGGTGCAATTCTCTCGCGCAAGTCACTGGTGATGGGCCTCTATGTCGTGCTGCTCGGCGTCACCTTTGTTCTGTTTCGTGCGGTGCCCGGTGGCTTCGTTCCGGCGCAGGACAAGCAATATCTGATCGGCTTCGCGCAATTGCCCGATGCGGCCACGCTCGACCGCTCGGAAGATGTCATCCGCCGCATGACGGATATCGCACTCGACCAGCCGGGTGTCGCCAATGCCATTGCCTTCCCAGGCCTTTCGATCAACGGTTTCACCAACTCGTCGAATTCAGGCATTGTTTTCGTCACGCTGAAGCCGTTTGAAGAACGCAAGACGCCCGACCTGTCGGCAGGCGCTATCACCATGCAGCTGAACCAGAAGTTCGGCTCCATTCAGGATGCGTTCATTGCCATGTTCCCGCCACCGCCTGTACAGGGTCTGGGTACAACGGGCGGCTTCAAGCTTCAGCTTGAAGATCGCAACGGGCTTGGCTTCCGCGCGCTGGACGATGCCACCAAGGCGTTTCTCGCCAAGGCCTATCAGACACCCGAACTGGCCGGTCTCTATTCGAGTTACCAGATCAATGTGCCGCAGCTTTATGCCGATCTGGATCGTGTGAAGGCACGTCAGCTGGGGGTGGCCGTGACCGATGTGTTCGAGACTTTGCAGATTTATCTGGGGTCGCTCTATGTCAACGACTTCAATGCATTCGGACGCACATACAGCGTGCGCATTCAGGCCGATGCGAATTATCGCAGCCATGCCGAAGATATCGGCAAGCTGAAGGTTCGTTCGCAATCGGGCGAGATGATCCCGCTGTCGGCGCTGATGAAGGTGGAGCAGACCGTGGGTGCGGAACGCGCCATCCGGTACAATGGCTTCCTGTCTGCCGATATCAACGGCAATCCGGCCCCCGGCTTCTCGTCCGGTCAGGCGCAGGCGGCTGTCGAGCGGATCGCTCAGGAAACCTTGCCTCCGGGCATCGCCTTCGAATGGACCGATCTGACCTACCAGCAGATTCTGGCTGGCAATTCAGGCTTCCTCGTCTTCCCGCTGGCGTTGCTGCTCGTCTATCTGGTGCTGGCCGCGCAGTATGAAAGCCTTGCTCTACCCCTGTCGATCATCATGATTGTTCCGATGGGTATCATGGCTGCGCTCACCGGCGTCTGGCTGACGGGGGGTGACAACAATGTTTTCACCCAGATTGGTTTGATAGTTCTTGTGGGACTATCAGCGAAGAACGCGATCCTGATCGTGGAATTTGCCCGCGAGCTGGAGCTTTCCGGTCGAAGCGTGGTGCAGGCCGCCGTCGAGGCAAGCCGGTTGCGTCTGCGCCCGATCCTGATGACTTCCATGGCCTTCATCATGGGCGTGGTGCCGCTGGTCACATCCACCGGTGCCGGTGCAGAAATGCGCTCGGCAATGGGTATCGCGGTCTTCGCAGGCATGATCGGCGTGACGGCCTTCGGCATCTTCATGACGCCGGTGTTCTATGTGCTGATCCGCAAGCTCAGCGGCGAGCGTCCGCTCAAGCACTCGGGCGCAAAGATCGAAGCACCGCATCTTGTGCCGGGCGAGTGATCTATCTTGCAACAAGACAAAAGGGCCGGAGCAATCCGGCCCTTTTCATATGGGTTATTGGTTGTCGCTGAAGGCGCGGATGATTGCATCTTTCGAACTGCCATTGGCGATCAGTGCCGCCAGCAAAATACGCGCCTGACCGGGACGAAGTGTGCGGGCGTGGATCGCGCCTGCCGCCGCAAGATCGTGCCCACCGCCACCGCCGCCATAGCCGGGTGTCAGCAAACCTTCCGGGACACGGCTCGACACCACGACCGGGATGCCCCGTTCGGTACAAAGCTTGACGGCTTCGACAATTGCCGGCGTCGCATTGCCGGAACCAAGCCCGGCCAGGACAATGCCGCGCGCGCCTGCTGCAACGCTTGCTGCAACATGGATGGCATCGCAGCCGGGATAAACGGCAACCGTATCGATACGGCTATCGCCAACCTTTGGCGGCAGCAGCACTTCCGGCAGTCCATCCAGCGCACGTGCCGAACGAAACGCATCGGCGCTGTCGCTGCTGGCCTTATAGGCGCCCCATGCAGGCAGAACCCGCCCGCCAAAAGCGATCAATACGCCGCGTGCGGCGTTGTCCGGATCAATGGCAAGCCCCACCGCATCGGCAAGATTGGCAGGACCATCGGCATGCGGATGATCCGCTGTAAATTGCGCGCCAGTGAAGATGACCGGCTTTGCAAGCCGGTGCTGTAACTGCACCAGAAGCGAGGTCTCTTCCATGGCGTCGGTGCCATGCAGGACGACCACGCCATGGATGTCGGCATTGTTCAGCGCTTCGCCGACCGCATTGCTGATAAGCTGCATGTCGGCCAGCGTGAGCAGCGACGAATCCTTCGCCATAAGGTCGATGGGGCGCAGATCGGCATCGATATTCGGCACGAGCGCGAGCAGATCTTCGCCGGATAATGTTGGCGTGCTCGCACCATCTTCACCGCGTTTGCTTGCAATGGTGCCCCCGGTGGCGATGATGGCCACCACGGGCTTGTTCGGCGCTGTATTCACTTGTCCCCTCACTTGCTCAGAGTGCGTGCGTCTATAGCACGTTCTGCGGCAAGTCGATGGATACGGTCACGCATCAGATACCATCCGATGATGAGCACGGGGATGATGATCAGCAGCGAGGCGATGGTCATGGTACCGACCGGATAATCGAACGCCATCAGAACCAGCACGCCAAGCAGGAAAGCCAGCGTCAGGATGCCCGTATAGGGCGCGCCGAACATCCGGAAATCGGGCCGCACGATTTCACCGCGCCGCGCCAGATACCAGAGCTTCAGCTGGCAGAGAACGATGACGCCCCATGCAGTGATAATGCCAAGCGCGGAGAGATTGAGCGCAATCTCGAAGGCCGCCGAAGGCACGAAGGCATTGAGGACGACGCCGATCACCGTCACGACGGCGGTAACCGCAATGCCGACAAAGGGAACGCCGTTCTTGTTCATCTTGGCCAGAGCTGAAGGCGCGGAACCGGAAATAGCCATCGAGTGCAGAATACGGCCTGTCGAATAGAGACCCGCATTGAGCGACGAGAGAACTGCGGTCAGCACCACAAGGTTCATGATGATATCCGCACCCTCGACGCCGATCTTGCCGAAGAAGGTCACGAACGGGCTCTCACCGGCGGAATAGGCCGTGTAGGGCAGAAGCAGCGACAACAGCAGCACCGAGCCGACATAGAAGACGAGCAGGCGGAAGACGACAGTGCGGATTGCGCCGGGCATTACCTTGCGCGGGTCTTCGGTTTCACCAGCCGTGGTACCGATCAGTTCGATGGAGGCATAGGCGAATACAACGCCCTGTATGATCACAAAGGCCGGTAATATGCCGTTCGGGAACAAGCCACCGCTATCGGTGATGATGCTGAAACCGGCGGCGTGACCGTCAATTGGCGTGCCGGAGACGACGAAATAAATGCCGACCACCAGAAAGGTGACGAGAGACAGAACTTTGACGAGGCTAAACCAGAATTCCAGTTCGCCGAAGACTTTCACCGACATCAGGTTCATCGCAAGCACGATGAGCAAAGCGGTGAGCGCAAACATCCACTGGTCGATCCCCTGCAGCCAGGGAACATAGTGCTTGAAGAAATTCATGTAGAGCGCGACGGCGGTCACGTCGGCCACCGAAGTCATCGCCCAGTTCAGCCAGTACATCCAGCCCGCCGCAAAGGCCAGTTTCTCGCCGTAGAACTCACGGGCATAGGAGACGAACGATCCCGAACTTGGCCGATGCATGATCAGCTCACCCAGCGCGCGCAAAACCAGAAAGGCGAAGAAGCCGCAAAGCGCATAGACGAAAACGAGGGCAGGCCCCGCCTGCGCAAGTCGCCCGCCAGCACCGAGGAAAAGCCCGGTTCCGATCGCTCCCCCAATCGCGATCATCTGGATTTGCCGAGGCTTCAGGGCCTTGTGATAGCCGCTATCCTCTTCGATGAAGATTTCTCGTTCAGCCGGACCGGCTTTTACGGATTCAATCGACATTGCTCCTCCCTGTGAGCGCGTTTCGACGGGGACCATTCGCGGCATGAATCGCCAATTAGAGCGCGCCGTTGGCCGTTCAATGGGGGGTACGCCACCCAATTATGAGGATAATCTGTAAAGCTGTATGACAGATTAGAAGATGCGTTAACGCATATTGAAATTGATGCGTCAAGTTACCGACGAGACCGGAATGGGCCACTTCAGGGCGCTGCATTTGCTCGCGGAAGCATTTATTGTTTTGAAAATAAGATGTTAGCTTTCAGCTTTCGCTCGCCGCAATTTTGCTCGGCTCACAAGATTGTCCCGGTGACAATTGCCCACAGGCGCCCGTGAGGCCAAAAGTGAGAGCGAATTCGGGGCTTCTCTATGAGAGGCGCTTAAGCAGCACTGTTTCCCGTGATGGCGTTTACAGCGGTTTTAACCTTGCTCAGATGCAACTCCATGGCGGCGCGGGCGTCAGTTTCGGAACCGGCCTCGATGGCTTCGACAATCCGACGATGTTCGATATTGGACGCCTCACGGCGACCTGCCATGAGATTGATGAGCTCGGATTGCTGGATAAGCGCATCGCGGGCATCGGCGACGATCTTGGCAAAAAGCGTATTGCCGGACGCGACAGCTATGGCGCTGTGAAATTCGGAATCGAGCAACTCCCATTTATGCGGATCGGTCTGCCGGTCCATCTTGTCGCAAAGACTGAGCAGATGCGCGAGTTGTTCGTCGCTTCGGCGAAGCGCTGCCCAACCTGCCGCCGGAACTTCGATAAACGGGCGCGCTTCAATCAGATCGCGCGCGGAGTAGCCGTCATAGCTGAGTTCGGCCGAGGGCGTTGCGTTCAATATATAGGTGCCGCTACCGGTGCGGGTCTGGGTGAGGCCGAGGGTTTGCAGCGAGCGCAGCGCCTCGCGCACAATGGGGCGGCTCACGCCGAACCGGTCGGCCAGCCTGGCCTCCGAGGGCAGGCGGGTGCCGACCTGAAGGCGGCCGGATATGATCGCCGACCGTATGTCGTCGAACACGACTTCGGCGGCGTTTTTCCGGTTGATCGGATGCCCTTCCGATAGCCATTCAGCCAATTCGCTCATGCCCCAGCCTCCATTCGTTGCCATGCAGCTGTCAAGGTGCTGACAGCTGCATGGCAAATCATCTGCTAGGCAATTTGGGGGGCATTTTCAATCCCGGTGGGCAAAACGCGCTGCCGCGAGTGATGCGATAAAGGCGATGGCCAGCATGGCGAAGGTAAACTCCGTCACAGCGCTCCAGCCGCCGGCGATCCAGAAAATGCCGCCTGCTGATCCCGCAATACTGGAACCGAGATAATAGGCCAGGAGGTAAAGCGAAGACGCATGACCCTTGGTGTGGAGCGCCAGTCTGCCGACCAGAGCGCTGGCGACCGAGTGGCTGACGAAGAAGCCGACAGTCAGAAACACGATGCCAACGATGACCAGCGGCAATGGCGCAAAGAGTGTCAGTAACACGCCCGCTGCTTCAATGCCCAAACCAATGGGAAGGACAATGAAGTGGCCAAGCCTGTCGCCCATGCGTCCCGCAATCCATGATGCGGCGATGCCGAACAGATAGACCGAGAAAATGGCGCCGAGCGCCGTCTGGCTCAGGCTGTAGGGCGCTGCGACAAGCCGAAAGCCGATATAGTTATAGATCGTCACGAATGAACCCATGACGAGGAAGCCAATGGCAAAAAGCAGTGGCAGGGCCGGATTGCGGATATGGCCGATCCATGCGCCGAGGTGAAACCGCGCATTCAGTCCCGGACGGGGGGTGAAATTCTGTGAGGCGGGCAGGAGCATCAGAAAGCCGATTGCGGCAGCGAGGCCCAGAACCCCCATGCCTGCAAGGCCGACGCGCCAGGAGAAAAACTCAGCCAGCGTTCCGGTGATGACACGTCCCGCCATGCCGCCAAAGGCGTTGCCAGCGATATAGAGGCCCATCGACGCGCCAAGACCGCGCGGGTCGATTTCTTCAGCAAGATAGGTCATCGCGACCGCAGGAACCCCGCCGAGCAGAAGGCCCTGCAATGCACGCAGCGCCAGCAGCATATGCCAGTCCGGCACGAGTGCGGCGGCAATGGTGCAAAGCGCAGAGCCGAGCAGGGAGGCAAACATCAGCGAGCGGCGACCGAAGCGTTCGGAAACGATGGCCGCAAAGAAAATAGCGAAGGCCAGAAAGCCGGTGGACACGGAAAGTGACAGGGAGCTTGCTGCAGGCGTGATGTTAAAATCATGCGCGAAGAGCGGCATCAAAGGCTGCACGCAATAGAGAAGCGAAAAGGTTGCAAAGCCCGACAGAAAGAGCGCGACGCTGGCATTGCGAAATGCGGGCGTGCCCTTGACCAGATAGTGCTTTTCTTCACGTGCCGCTCCAGACGGTGTTGGAGCGGTGACCAGCCGGAGGGTGCTGTCTGGTGTTCTAACGCTATCGAGACTGCGTTCTTGGACGCGGGACATGACTTTGCCTTTTCAAATCCTCCCGAGCCTTGATCTAGTCAAAAGCACATCATTTGTCTAATATATGGAACAGACGATTGTGATAGGTTTTGGATATACCGATGGAACTGCGCCACCTTAGATATTTCCTCGCTGTCGCCGATGAGGGCAACTTTACGCGCGCAGCGGCAAATCTCGGGATCGGTCAGCCGCCATTGAGCCAGCAGATCCGCGATCTGGAGAATGAGATCGGCGTCGCTCTCTTCCATCGTGTTCCCCACGGTGCGGAGTTGACGGCAGCAGGTACGGCCTTTCGTGAGGAAGCAAAAGCGGCGGTCGCTGCGGCGGAAAAAGCCAGGCTTGCCGCGCAAAGTGCGGCGCGCGGCGAGACAGGACGTCTGGCCTTGGGCTTCACGGCGTCCTCGGCTTTCAATCCGGTGGTCAGCGGCACGATCCGGCAGTTTCGTGCCCGTTGGCCGGAGGTGCGACTGACACTGACCGAAATGAACACCAGTCTCCTGATGGACAAGCTTGTGCGCGGCGAAGTGGATGCAGCTTTCATCCGCCCCGGTCTGGAAAATCCCAAGGATGTGCGGATGAAGCGCTTGGCCGATGAGCCGATGCTGATCGCCTTGCCGAGCCATCATCCGCTGGCAGCCCATGAGACTTTGCCGGTTTCAGCGCTTGCCAACGAGGCCTTTGTGATGTTTCCGCGTATTGTTGGCCTCAGCCTTTATGACGATGTGGTTGCGGCCTGCCGTGACGCCGGTTTTGAAATGATCGTAGCGCAGGAAGCGCCGCAAATGCCATCGGTCGTGAATCTGGTCGCTGCCGACCTTGGTGTTTCGATCGTGCCAGCCGCGATTGCCCAGATCAGGCTCGCCGGTGTGGCCTACCGACCAATTGAAGGTGAACCGCTTTCAGCACGCCTGGCGCTCGCCTCCATGAAGAGCAATCACTCGCCGCTGATCGAGAATCTGATGAGCCTTTTGCCGAATCTTTAGCGGTCGGCGGTCTTAAAGTTGAGTTAAATGATCACAAATCGGTTGATCCGGCCGAATAATGAGAAAATAAACGCCACATAGTTCAAAAACTTGCTAACAGGCGTTAGGGATGGGTGCGTGTTCAGACCTCTTTGAACGCCGCCCCAAAAGTGTAAGCCGGGATTTCGATGAATAGTTTGCTGAAGCGCTTTGCTGCCTATTATGAACCGCACAAGAGCTTGTTTGCGCTTGATTTCTCAAGTGCCGTCGTTGCCGGCCTGCTGGAGCTTGCCTTTCCGGTTGCGGTGACGCTGTTCATCGACCGACTGCTGCCGACCAATCAGCTGGGGCTGATTGCGCTTGCGGTTGCAGGGCTGTTTCTGATCTATCTCCTCAATGCCGGTTTGCAGGTCATCGTGACCTATTGGGGCCATATGCTCGGGATCAAGATCGAAACCGAGATGCGGCGCAAGGCATTCGACCATCTGCAAAAACTGTCGTTCCGCTTCTTCGATGATCAGAAGACCGGGCATCTGGTCGCCAAGCTGACCAAGGATCTGGAAGAGATCGGCGAAGTGGCACATCACGGCCCCGAAGATCTGTTCATCGCCGTCATGACCCTGATTGGCGCTTTCGCTTTGATGCTCTGGATTCACGTGCCGCTGGCGCTGATCACGGCGCTGGTCGTCCCGCTGACGGCGATTGTGAGCATCCGCTATGGCAGCCGGATGACCTCGAACTGGCATGCACTTTATGGCCGTGTCGGCGAGTTCAATGCGCGTATCGAGGAAAATGTTGGCGGCATTCGCGTGGTACAGGCCTTCACCAATGAGGACCACGAGCGCAAGCTGTTTGCCGAAAGCAATCGTAACTATCTGACCACCAAATTGCGGGCCTACAAGATCATGGCGGCTTCGATGTCGCTGTCTTATCTCTCGATGCGCTTTGTCCAGATTATCGTCATGCTGGCAGGCGCCTGGTTCGTCGTGCGCGGCCAGCTGACGGAAGGTGGCTTCGTCGGTTTCCTGCTGCTCATCGGCGTCTTCTTCCGTCCCATCGAGAAGATCAATTCGATTATCGAAAGCTATCCGAAGGGCATTGCCGGTTTCCAACGCTATTCGGCCTTTCTCGATACGGAGCCGGATATTGCCGACAGGCCGCAGGCCGTTGCGGTGCAGCGTTTGCATGGCGATATAGAATATAAAGACGTCAGCTTCGGTTACCGTTCGGAAAAGCCGCTGCTCGCCCATCTGACCCTGTCCATTCGCGCTGGTGAAACGGTCGCCTTTGTCGGCTCGTCTGGCGCGGGCAAGACGACGATCTGTTCGCTGCTGCCGCGCTTTTATGAAGTGACGGAGGGCGCGATCAGCATCGATGGCATCGATATTCGCGATATGACGCTCAAGTCCCTGCGGTCCAATATCGGTATTGTCAGCCAGGATGTCTTCCTGTTTGCGGGAACGATCCGCGACAATATCGCTTATGGCAGGCTGGAGGCATCGGAGCAGGAAATCCTCGAAGCAGCGCGGCGTGCCCGTCTTGATGATGTGATTGCCGCCTTGCCTGCCGGTTTGGATACGGTTGTGGGTGAACGCGGCGTCAAGCTTTCGGGTGGCCAGAAGCAGCGTCTGGCGATCGCGCGTATTTTCCTGAAAAACCCGCCGATCCTGATTCTCGATGAAGCGACCTCGGCGCTGGATACCGAAACTGAACGCGCAATCCAGCAATCCCTCGCCGATCTTTCGCAGGGGCGCACCACTCTGGTCATCGCACACCGGCTCGCAACTATCGTCAATGCAGACCGGATTGTCGTGGTGGAAGAAGGCCGGATTATCGAACAGGGCGTTCACGATGAACTGGTGGCTCGTTCGGGCGGCCGCTATCAGCAATTGCACGCGGCACAAGTTAACTGACCGTTAGGCGGCAAACAATCTGGTGCCAGATTCTCAAAACTGTGATTGTGTCAAAATGGCTTGTTTCAGCTGGCCGCTTTCGGCGGCATAATCGTACATCTTATCGGTAGGGAGACCGACATGGATGTAACGATTATAACGGGCGCGTCAGACGGTATCGGAGCAGAAACGGCACGTCAGATAGCGCATCGCGATCACGCAGAGGCTGCCCTTGTGCTGGCGGCGCGTAATGTCGAAAAGCTTGAAAAACTGGCAACAGAATTGCGGCTTGAGGGCAGCACAGTGCTGGTTGTGCCGACCGATGTTACAGATCGCAATGCCTGCATTGCTTTGATCGACAAAGCGGGATCGGCCTTCGGTCGGATCGACACGCTGATCGTTAACGCGGGTATGTCGGCCCACGCCAATTTTGCGGAGATCAAACCGGAAGATCTGCACTGGATGCACGATCTGATGGAGCTGAACTATTTTGGCAGCATCTGGCCGATCCATGCCGCACTTCCGCACCTTGCAAGGACCAAAGGGCGGATTGGGGTGGTCTCGTCTGTCGCGGGCTTGATCGGCGTGCCGGGACGCTCGGCCTATAGCGGGACAAAGTTCGCGCTTTCCGGATTTTGCGAAGCACTTCGTTCGGAACTGGAGCCCAGCGGTATTTCCGTGACGATTGTTTATCCGGGGGTCGTGAAGACAGATATTCGCAAGGTCGGTTATGGCGCCAGCGGTGAAGCGCTGGGAACCAGTGGCGTGCGCGAAGACGACATGATGTCGGTGGAAGAAGCGGTGCGTCTCATGCTCGATGGTTTGCAGAGGCGCAAACGCGAGGTATTGATGACGCGGCAAATGCGATTGGGGCGCTGGCTCAAGCTGATCGCGCCGCGAATCGTGGATCGTATGGCGCTCAAGGCCCTGAAGCCGGAATTTCGCCCGAAGCCGATCAAACCGGCGCGATGAAGTCCGGTTATCCACGTTCTTCACAGCCATTACAAAATGGATCGCTGATTTTTCGCTTTTCACCAACTATCCGTTGACGGTCTTTTAACTTCGGCTACTATATATAGTGTTCTAGGTTCTTTCGATTCGATGAGTCGAAAGCTAAGAGGGAATTCGGTGAGTCGCCGCCATGAAGGTTGAGACGAAGCCGAAGCTGCCCCCGCAACTGTAAGCGGTGAGTTCTTGTTGATCACGTCACTGGCGTAAGCTGGGAAGACCGACAAGAGCGCTGACCCGTGAGCCAGGAGACCTGCCTTGAGCAATGAACGTCCACGGGCGGGGTGTCCGGTTGGTGTGCAATCATTGAGGCGAGATGTGCTTCTTGCCGATTGCTACTCCGAATGCCCGCTCACAAGCTTCGGGGTGAAGTCCATGTCTGACACATTGTCTAGTTTGTATTGTTCTCTCAGTTCAGGCCCACCCTTCCAGAGGTGATTTTGCGCGGTTCAGTGGTGTCCAGGCATCGCTGACTGTTCCCCGATTTTGTTCGCCTTAACGCGCATGTTCCATGCGCGAACGATCTCTCATGCGCATCTGTCCCGATACGGCAATTGCGTTTCAGGCAATCTGTGCCCAATCCAGTGAGGAAGAAATGAACGTCACCGTCTATAGCAAACCAGCTTGCGTCCAGTGCACTGCAACCACCCGTGCCCTCGACCGTCAGGGGATCGATTATCAGGTCATCGACATTTCTGCAGATATGGCCGCTTACGATCTCGTCACGGGGCTGGGCTACCGTCAGGTGCCGGTCGTTGTCGCCGGAGAAACCCACTGGGCCGGCTTCCGTCCGGATATGATCAACGGTCTTTCGTGACCGTGGCACTGTCATGAGCTCCGCCATGGGTCTCCTTGTCTATTTCTCCAGTCGCTCCGAAAACACGCATCGTTTCGTCGAGCGGCTTGGAATGCGCGCAAGGCGCATTCCCGTCCTGCAACGGGATGAGGAAGAATCGAGCCCGTTGCAGATAGACGAACCATTCGTGCTCATGACGCCAAGCTATGGCGGCGGCGGAACCAAGGGGGCTGTGCCAAAGCCTGTCATCCGCTTTCTCAACAATGCGGGCAATCGCTCGCTCATCCGCGGCGTGATTGCCGCGGGCAACAGCAATTTCGGCGAAGCTTTCGGCATAGCCGGCAAAATAATCTCTGCCAAATGTCAGGTTCCCTATCTCTATCGCTTCGAGCTTTTGGGAACAGATGAAGACATTGGCAATGTCAGGAACGGGATGGAACGATTTTGGACACGGCAGACACAACCCTGATCCGCGAGCGCGACGCAGAGTCGGTCACGCAGGACGCGCCGCAAGCGGCGGCGTCGAACAGCCCCAAGCCCGTCAAATCTACCGATGGGTTGGACTATCATGCGCTGAACGCGATGCTCAATCTCTATGATGATGAAGGCAAGATCCAGCTTGATCGTGACCGGCAGGCTGCGCAGCAATATTTCCTTCAGCACGTCAACCAGAACACGGTCTTCTTCCATAATCTGCGGGAGAAACTCGATTATCTGGTGACCGAAAACTATTACGAACAGGCGGTGCTGGACCAGTACTCCTTCAATTTCGTACGCGACCTTTTCGATGAGGCCTATGCCAAGAAATTCCGGTTCCCGACCTTCCTCGGCGCTTTCAAATATTACACCAGCTACACGCTGAAAACCTTTGACGGAAAGCGCTATCTGGAGCGCTATGAAGACCGTGTCTGCATGGTGGCGCTGGCATTGGCGCGCGGCAGTGAGCAGCTTGCCCGCGACCTTGTCGATGAGATTATTTCCGGTCGCTATCAGCCCGCAACGCCAACATTCCTCAATGCGGGCAAGAAACAGCGCGGCGAGCTTGTGTCCTGCTTCCTGCTGCGGGTGGAAGACAATATGGAGTCCATCGGACGCTCCATCAATTCCGCATTGCAGCTTTCCAAGCGCGGTGGTGGCGTGGCATTGAGCCTGACGAATATTCGCGAATCCGGCGCGCCGATCAAGCAGATCCAGAACCAGTCATCGGGCATCATTCCGGTGATGAAGCTTCTTGAGGATTCGTTCTCCTACGCCAATCAGCTTGGTGCGCGACAGGGAGCCGGCGCGGTTTATCTGCATGCGCATCATCCCGATATCATGCGCTTCCTCGACACCAAGCGCGAGAATGCCGACGAAAAAATCCGCATCAAAACCTTGTCGCTGGGTGTGGTGATCCCGGATATCACCTTTGAACTCGCCCGCAACAATGAGGATATGTATCTCTTCTCGCCTTATGACGTGGAGCGGGTCTATGGCCTGCCGCTGACCGAGATTTCCGTCACGGAAAAGTATCGCGAAATGGTCGACGATGCACGCATCCGCAAACGGAAGATCAATGCGCGTGAGTTCTTCCAGGTATTGGCGGAAATCCAGTTTGAGTCCGGCTATCCCTATATCATGTTCGAGGACACGGTGAACCGCGCCAACCCAATCGACGGGCGCATCACCATGAGCAATCTGTGCTCGGAAATCCTGCAGGTCAGCGAGGCCAGCATCTTTGATGAAGACCTGTCCTATTCGCATCTGGGCAAGGATATTTCGTGCAATCTGGGTTCGCTCAACATCGCAGCCGCGATGGATTCAGCGGATTTCGGAAAGACCATTGACACCTCCATTCGTGCACTGACGGCGGTGTCAGACATGAGCCATATCGGCTCGGTGCCGTCAGTCGCGCGCGGCAATGATGAGAGCCACGCCATCGGTCTCGGCCAGATGAACCTGCATGGCTATCTGGCCCGCGAGCGGATTTTCTACGGCTCGGAAGAAGGCGTAGATTTCACGAATATCTATTTCTATACTGTGACTTATCACGCATTGCGTGCGTCGAACCGTATCGCCGTCGAAGCGGGTAAGTCGTTTAGCGGTTTTGAGAAGTCCAAATATGCATCGGGTGAATATTTCGACAAATATACCGATCAGCTTTGGGAGCCAGCGACCGAGAAAGTCCGTGAGATTTTCGAGAAAGCGGGCATCGCGATTCCGACGCAGGACGACTGGCGCGACCTGAAAAAGGCGGTGATGGAGGGTGGCCTCTACAATCAGAACCTTCAGGCTGTGCCGCCGACCGGGTCGATCTCCTACATCAACCATTCCACCTCTTCGATCCATCCGATTGTGTCCAAGATCGAAATCCGCAAGGAAGGCAAGATTGGTCGCGTCTATTATCCGGCTGCGTTCATGACCAATGATAATCTCGATTATTATCAGGACGCCTATGAGATCGGGCCGGAAAAGATCATCGACACCTATGCGGCTGCTACCCAGCATGTCGATCAGGGCCTGTCCTTGACCTTGTTCTTCCGCGATACGGCCACAACCCGCGACATCAACCGCGCCCAGATCTATGCCTGGAAGAAGGGCATCAAGACGATCTACTACATCCGGCTGCGCCAGATGGCGCTTGAAGGGACGCAGGTGCAAGGCTGCGTTTCCTGCGCCCTGTAAGCCCAAGATGAGATCAGAGGAAATCCAATGAACATGCAATTCAAAACCGGCAAGGGAAAGACTCCCGGTCTCGTGCGCGCCATCAACTGGAACCGCATCGAAGATGAAAAGGATCTGGAAGTCTGGAACCGCCTTACGGGCAATTTCTGGCTGCCGGAAAAAGTGCCGCTCTCCAACGATATCCAGTCCTGGGAAACGCTGAAGCCGCAGGAAAAGCAGCTGACGATCCGCGTATTCACGGGCCTGACTCTGCTTGATACGATCCAGAACGCGGTCGGCGCGGTCGAGCTGATGGACGATGCGGCGACGCCCCATGAGGAGGCGGTGCTTTCCAACATCGCCTTCATGGAAGCGGTGCATGCGCGCTCCTATTCCTCGATCTTCTCCACGCTCTGTCTCACACCGGATGTCGATGACGCCTATCGCTGGTCGGAGGAAAACGAGTTCCTGCAACGCAAGTCCGAACTGATCCTCGAACAGTACCGTGCGGATGATCCTTTCAAGAAAAAGATCGCCAGCGTGTTTCTGGAGAGCTTCCTGTTCTATTCGGGTTTCTATCTGCCGATGTTCTGGTCTAGTCGCGCCAAGTTGACCAATACGGCAGACCTTATCCGGCTAATTATCCGTGATGAAGCCGTACATGGCTATTATATCGGCTATAAGTTCCAGCGTGCGCTTGAGGTGCTGGGCGAAGACCGGAAACAGGAAATCAAGGACTTTGCTTTCGAGCTTTTGCTTGAACTATACGACAATGAAATCCGCTATACGGAAGCGCTTTATGACGGCGTCGGCCTGACCGAAGACGTCAAGAAGTTCCTGCATTACAATGCCAACAAGGCGCTGATGAATCTCGGTTACGAAGCGCTTTTCCCAGCTGAAGCCTGCAAGGTCAATCCGGCTATCCTGTCGGCGCTTTCGCCGAATGCTGACGAAAACCACGACTTCTTCTCCGGTTCGGGCTCTTCCTATGTCATCGGCAAGGCTGTGGCGACCGAGGATGAAGACTGGGAATTTTAAGTGTCTGATTCATGGTCAATCCGCAGGTGTTTCACGCTGCGGATTGACCATCTCATCTGTCTGTACTGAATATACCGGCATCGAATCTGACCCGCAGGCGGTATCCTCGGATGCTGTTTCGGGACATGGATTCATACTGACAGGTGAGTTTTATGCCGACTGACGACCGTAAGAAAAGCCGGGTTACGCTTCTTGATGTGGCGCGCCATGCGAATGTTTCGCGCGCTACGGCGTCGCTTGTCATCCGCAAGAGTCCGCTTGTCGGAGCCGCGACGCGGGAGAAGGTCGAGAAGGCGCTGCAGGAACTTGGCTACGTCTATAATATGGGCGCGGCGAGCTTGCGGGCCGACCGCTCGAATACGGTCGGTGTGATTGTCCCGACGCTCGGAAATCCGTTTTATGGCGAGCTTCTGGCCGGCATCGACAGTATTGTCGGCGAGGCTGGCATGGTTGTTCTGCTGGCCAATAGTCATGAGAATTTTGCCAATCAGAACACGTTGATGCAGCGCATGCGCGAGCATGGCGTCGATGGCGTGATCGTATCGCTGACGGCGGGAACCGAGCCGGAATTTATCGAGCAGATTGCCGATTGGGGCCTGCCCGTCGTGCAGGTGCTGCGCCATGTAACTGACAGGATCGACTATGCCGGTGTCGATTATGCGGGCGGTATGCGGCAGGCGGTCAATCACCTGTCCGGTCTGGGTCACAAGACTATCGCTTTTGCGGTGCATGGGCCGGTGCATTCTGCCTATCGCGAGCGTGTCGAGGGCTTTCGCGAGGCGATGCAGCAGAAGGGCTTGGACCCGGAGCTGATCGTCCATCTGCCAAGCACCATGCCGGAAATCGCCAAGGCCGCACCGCTTCTGTTTCAGCAAGGGCCGGAACCAACGGCGGCAATCTGCTTTAACGATGTGATAGCGCTCGGTCTGTCAGCTGGGCTTTATGATTGTGGGCGAAAAATCGGGGAGGATTTTTCGTTGATCGGCTTTGACGATGTCAGCGATGCCGAGGCGACACGTCCGCGCCTGAGTTCCGTCGCGACACGCCCGGTGACGGTGGGCGAAAATGCGGCCAGATTGCTGCTTTCGCGCCTTGCAGAACCGGAAATGGCTGCGCAGCGGATCGTCAGCGAGACCTATTTGCAGGTTCGCCAGTCCTGTGGACGCCCTGTGGGCTGACGAGAGATTTGATCATCTAATCGGAATTAATGATTGACGAGAGGGGCTAAACGAATTTAGATCGATCTAAATTGGGCTGATCTTGGAGGAAGACGGCCAATTCGCCGACCGGGAGGTTCCAGCATTGTACAATTTCAATTTCGCGCCAGTGTTCGCGTCTATGGACAAGCTGCTTCTCGGCGCCTGGCAAACGATCGAGCTTTCTGTCGCCGCGATGGTGCTCGGGCTGGTCGTTTCCATTGTGTGCGCCTTGGGCAAGACATCCGGCTCCAAGCCGGTGCGCTTTGTCATCGACGCCTATGTGGAGATCATCCGCAACACACCGTTTCTGGTGCAGATATTCTTCATCTTCTTCGGCCTGCCCTCGGCAGGTCTGCGTCTGTCGCCCAATAGCGCGGCACTTTTGGCGCTGGTTGTGAATTTCGGCGCTTACGGCACTGAAATCATCCGCGCAGGCATCGAGTCCATCCATAAGGGGCAGGTGGAAGCAGGCACTGCGCTTGGCCTCTCGCGCCTGCAGGTCTTCCGCTACATCATCATGAAGCCCGCGCTGCGCACGGTCTATCCGTCGCTGACCAGCCAGTTCATCTATCTGATGCTGACATCGAGCGTCGTGTCGGTGATTTCGGCCAATGAACTGGCCGCTGCCGGTAATGATCTCCAGTCTGCGACCTTCGCCAGCTTCGAGGTCTATATCGTCATCACGGTGATGTATCTCATCATGTCCATCGGGTTTTCGGCAGTGTTTTCGCTGATCGAGAAACTGGCGTTCAAATATCCACTGAGCCGATAGGAGCAAGGCCATGATCAGACCTTTCGGCTGGAACGAATTTCTCATTATCGTCTATGCGGCGCAGTGGACCATTGCGCTCTCGGCCATCGCCTTTGTGGGCGGCGGCATTGGCGGCATGATCGTGGCGCTGATGCGCGTCTCGGATAATCGTGTGCTGCGCTATATTGCGCTTGGCTTCATTCGCCTGTTTCAGGGCACACCGCTCCTGATGCAGTTGTTTCTGGTGTTCTTCGGGCTCAATATTTTCGGCCTGGGCATCAATCCCTGGATTGCAGCGGCTATCGCCTTGACCCTGCACGCCAGCGCTTTCCTTGGCGAAATCTGGCGCGGCTGTATCGATGCTGTGCCGCCGGGCCAGCGTGAAGCGGCAACGGCGCTGGGCCTGCGTTACTACAACCGCATGCGCTATATCATTCTGCCGCAGGCTGCGCGCATTTCTGTTGCGCCGACGGTCGGCTTCCTTGTGCAGCTTATCAAGGGCACATCGCTTGCCGCCATCATCGGCTTTACCGAGCTGACCCGTCAGGGCCAGATCATCAACAACGCAACCTTCAGCCCATTTATGGTCTTCGGCACCGTGGCGGTTGTCTATTTCATTCTGTGCTGGCCGCTTTCGATACTGGCCCGCAATATGGAAAACAAATTTTCTCGCGCGACCGCTCGGTAATCGGGGGCTTTTGTCGAGATTAATATGCCGGCGAGGAGCCCGGTTTAACAATAGGGAAGGGAAAAACATGAATATCACCAGACGCATAGCGATGACGCTGATCGGCGCAGGCGCTCTTGCTGCGGCTTTTGCACCTGCTGCATTTGCGCAGACCGTCGAAGGCATCAAGTCGGCCGGAACCGTCAAGATCGGCATGCTGGTCGACTTTCCGCCATTCGGCATCATGAACACCAATAACGAGCCGGACGGCTACGATGCCGATGTGGCAAAGCTGCTTGCCGCCGAGCTGGGTGTGAAGGCGCAGATCGTGCCGGTCACCGGCCCGAACCGCATTCCTTACCTGCAGAGCGGGCAGGTCGACCTGCTTGTGGCTTCGCTGGGCATCACCGAAGAACGCGCCAAGAGCGTCGATTTCTCCCAGCCTTATGCCGGCATTTCCATCGGGGTTTTCGGACCGAAGGACGCGGCGGTCGCCAAGCCGGAAGACCTGTCAGGCAAGACCATCGGCGTGGCGCGCGCTTCGACGCAGGATACGGCGGTGACCAAGGTTGCGCCAAAGGATGCGAATATCCGCCGCTTCGATGACGATGCCAGCGCCGTGCAGGCTCTCCTGTCGGGTCAGGTTGATTTGATCGGTCTTTCCAATGTCGTTGCCGCTGAAATCGAAAAGGCAGCACCGGGACGTTACGAGCAGAAAATCCAGCTCAGCCAGCAGGTGCAGGGCATCGCGGTGCGTAAGGGTTCGACCGAAATGCTCGAATTCGTCAACAAGTTTATCGAAAAGGTGAAGGGCGACGGCGAGCTGAACAAGATCCACGAAAAGTGGCTCGGTTCTCCGCTGCCGGATTTCGTTTCCAAGGCGAAGTAAGTCTTTGACAGGCGCCATGCCCGGTATTGGCCGGGCATGGCGGCAAACGCCGCATCCGGCGATCACGTTCAGCAAAGCGAGTTCTCGACATGAATAAGACGGCTCAGAACACGGCTCACGGGGCATCGCAGGACTCCGGTACTGCGGTACTGATGGAAGGCGTCAACAAGTGGTATGGCACCTATCATGCGCTCAGAAATATCGAACTGACTGTGGCGCGCGGCGAGCGTATCGTCATTTGCGGCCCGTCCGGTTCCGGAAAATCCACTCTGATCCGTTGCATCAACCAGCTTGAAACCATTCAGGAAGGGCGCATCGTGGTCGATGGTCTCGACCTGACGGCAGGCGGCAAGAATGTGGACATCATCCGGCAGGAAACCGGGATGGTGTTCCAGCAGTTCAATCTTTTTCCGCATATGACCGTTCTGGAAAACTGCACGCTTGCACCAATGAAAGTGCGCGGCGTTGCCAAAGCGGAAGCCGAAAAGACCGCGCGCAAGTTTCTTGAGCGCGTGCGCATTCCGGAGCAGGCGGACAAATATCCGGCGCAGCTTTCAGGCGGCCAGCAGCAGCGCGTGGCGATTGCGCGCGCATTGTGCATGAACCCCAAGATCATGCTTTTCGATGAGCCGACTTCGGCGCTTGATCCGGAAATGGTCAAGGAAGTTCTGGACACCATGATCGATCTCGCCAAGGAGGGCATGACCATGCTCTGCGTCACCCATGAAATGGGCTTTGCGCGACAGGTCGCCGACCGCGTGATCTTCATGGATCAAGGGCAGATCCTCGAAATGGCGGAGCCGGAAGAGTTCTTCGGCAATCCGAAGCATGAGCGGACAAGGGCCTTTATCGGTCAGATTTCCTGACCGCTCGCATCGTTTGTTCTGACGCATATCGCGAAGGCTAAATCCCACCTTTCGCGATGTGTTTCCCCCAATCTGGAACTGGAGTTTGACGTGACGAAGGAAATTCTGCTCGTGGAGCCGATGATGTCCGCTATCGAGGAGCGTCTCGATGCGGGCTACAAGGTGCACCGGCTTTACAAGACCGAAGAAAAAGCGGCCATCGATGCGGCTTTGGGTTCGATCCGCGCAGTCGTGACCGGTGGTGGTTCGGGCCTTTCCAATGAATGGATCGAGCGTCTGCCGTCGCTTGGCCTGATCGCCATCAACGGCGTCGGGACGGACAAGGTTGATCTACCGTTTGCCCGCAGCCGCAATGTGCATGTGAGCACGACACCCGGTGTTCTGACTGATGATGTTGCCGATACCGGTATTGCTCTGATGCTGGCGCTGCTGCGTCATGTGGCGCTTGGCGACAGCTTTGTTCGCGAAGGAAAATGGGCCGAGCGGCAGGCTTTCCCGCTGGGCATCAGCCCCAAGGGCAAGCGCATCGGCGTTCTCGGTCTTGGCCAGATCGGCAAGTCGCTGGCAAAGCGCGCCGAGGCTTTCGGCATGGAAGTGCATTACTGGAACCGCTCGCCAGTGGCAGGCACGAACTGGGTGGCCCATGCATCGCCGGTGGAATTGGCTGAGAACTGCGATGTTCTGGCGGTTTGCGTGGCAGCCAATGCCTCCACGGCGAATATCGTCAATGCAGATGTGCTGGCGGCGCTTGGCAACAAGGGCTATCTCGTCAATGTCGCGCGCGGCACGGTGGTCGATGAAGACGCGCTTCTGGCTGCACTCAATGATAGTGTCATTGCCGGTGCCGGTCTTGATGTATTCGTCAACGAGCCGACGATCCGTGAAGAATTCTTCACAGCTCCCAACACCGTTCTGATGCCACATCAGGGCAGTGCAACTGTCGAAACGCGCATCGGCATGGGTGAATTGGTGCTTGCCAATCTGCAGGCCTATTTCGCAGGCGATGTTCCGCCCACCAAGGTAAATTGAGTTTTGCGATGATTGTCAGACAGGCTTTCTTCGAAGGTGAAATTCATGCCGGGCGCGAGGATGCGTTCAAGGCTTATGTTGCGGAAACCCTGATGCCGATGTGGCTTCAGTTTCCAGGCATCCGGGATGTGCGCGTGCTTTATGCCGTGGAGCGGGACGAAGGCGCGCCATCCTATCCGATGGTGTTGTGGACGGTTTATGACGGCCGACAAGCGCTGGCTGAGGCGCTGGAGTCACCCATCCGCTACGAAAGCCGGGAGGCCACGAAAGGCCTCCTCGCAATGTTCGACGGCCACATTCATCACCACGTTTTCGACCTCGCTCTCGTGGGTGAAATTGCCGCTTGATGAGTGGCGTTCGGCCAGCGTTTCAGCGCTGGCCGACTGAGTCTTTCTCAGCTTTTTGAAATTTGTCCGACCGGTCAAATTTGCAGTTTAGAGCCATTATTTAAGTACATGATCATGCAATCACACAAATGTGATTGTCCTGCGCGTGGCGGGCGTAATGTCGCCTGTTTCTGGTATTTTAGGGGCAATTTTTTCGCCGAAACGGCTGCTTCAGGGCGCCGGATTCCCTCATGTTTTGCACAGCTAGGGTACAAGTTATTTGAACTGTTCTAGTCTGGTGTGTATCGAGCGCTATGTTTTTCTCAATCGTGCAATGCGGTTTCATTTCAGAAAAGCATCCCTCCGTCTTACCCACCTAACAGGCAGGAAACGACAATGACTGACCTCCCCGGATATCCGAGTCGTCGCAGTTTTCTGAAAGCCTCCGCAGCAAGCGTCATGCTTTCAGGACTGGCTGTCTCAGCGCAGGCCGAACCGAAGACGCCACCGGTTTCGCTCGAAGACTATGAACGCCAATATTTTACCGATCTTGAATGGACATTTATCCTCGCCGCGACGGCAAGGCTGATCCCCTCGGATGGTGATGGCCCCGGTGCCATCGAAACCCGCGTCCCTGTGTTTATCGATCTCCAGCTTGCCGGCGATTATGGCCGCGCTGATGACTGGTACATGGTTGGGCCGCACGATGCGTCGGCTGATCCGACACGCGGCTGGCAGACCCCGCTCAACCCGGCGCAGATTTATCGCCAGGCTATCCCGGCCTTCAACGGCTGGTGCGAACAGAAATACAGCGCCGCATTTGCCGCTCTCACGCCTGAACAGCAGGACGAAGCACTGACTGCGCTTCAAAAGGGCGAAGTCGGTTTGCAGCCGGAATTGCGCGAGTTCTTCGGCATTCTGCTCCAGAACACCAAGGAAGGCTATTTCGCCGACCCGATGTATGGCGGCAATCACGGCATGCAGGCCTGGACCTATATTGGCTTCCCCGGCGCGCGCGGCAGCTACAAGGAGTGGGTTGAGCGCTACAATGTTGCCTACCCGCTGGGTCCAGTTTCGATCAAGGGCGAAAGGGCTTAACCATGGCACGTCAGGAAAAGAAGAAAGACGTGGTCATTGTCGGCCTCGGCTGGACTGGATCTATTCTCGCAATGGAACTGGCGCAGGAAGGTCTCGACATCGTCGCGCTTGAACGCGGCCACGATCAGAATACCGTGCCGGATTTCAAATATCCGAACA
The DNA here is from genome assembly GCA_014138095.1 of Ochrobactrum sp. RH2CCR150. Lineage (GTDB taxonomy): Bacteria > Pseudomonadota > Alphaproteobacteria > Rhizobiales > Rhizobiaceae > Brucella > Brucella gambitense. Next base: position 73,120 of record JACGXE010000006.1, on the reverse strand, counting down.
TGATCGACGAGCTGAAATATGGCGTGCGTCTCAAGATGATGCAGCGCGCCAGCCAGCAAACGGTTACCGTACGCCGCAGTGCGGAAGAAAACGCGCTGCCCTACCGCAGCTTCGGTTCTTTCCTGCCGGGCAACGGCGTGGGTGGTGCGGGTACGCACTGGAACGGCCTCAACTGGCGTCCGCAGGCCGAAGAACTGCGCCTGCGTTCCCACGTGCGCGAACATTGGGGCGAGCAGATCATCCCGGAAGACATGCTTCTGGGCGATTATCCCGTCACCTATGACGAGATGGAACCGTTCTTCGACCGCTTCGAGCGCGTCGCCGGTATTTCCGGCAAGGCGGGCAATCTCAAGGGCAAGATCGTTGAAGGCGGCAACCCGTTTGAGGGCTGGCGTGCGAACGATTATCCAATGCCGCCGATGAAGACGACCTGGGACGGACGCAAATTCGCCGATGCAGCACAGGCCGCGGGTTACCACCCGTTCCCGTCGCCGGGCGGCATAGCCTCGACCGCCTATGTCAATGAATATGGCATGCAGATGGGACCGTGCAATCACTGCGGCTTCTGCGAGCGCTTTGGCTGCTACCAGTATTCGAAGTCGTCGCCGCAAACGACCATCCTCGATGCGCTGAAGCGGATGCCGAACTTCTCCTATCGCACGGAATCGGAAGTGCTGCGTGTTGAAATGGCTCCGGACGGCAAGACTGCGACCGGCGTGACCTATTTCGACGACAAGACGCAGGAAGAAGTCTTCCAGCCTGCCGATATCGTTATCCTGTCGTCGTTCCAGCTGAACAACGTGCATCTGGCGCTGCTTTCGGGCATTGGACAGCCATATGATCAGGCAACGGGCGAAGGCGTCACCGGACGCAACTTTGCGTATCAGCTGACCGGCGGCGTGACGCTCTTCTTCAAGGATGAAGAGTTCAATCCGTTCATCGGCACTGGCGCCAATGGCATGTGTATCGACGATTTCGGCGTCAACCAGATCGATTTCGGTCGCGAGGGCTTCATCGGCGGCGCTTACTGGCGCACCGGGCAGACCAACGGCCAGCCGATCCGCAGCATGACATTGCCGTCGGGCACGCCGAGCTGGGGTGCTGGCTGGAAAAAGTCGATTGCCGAATGGTATGGCCACTCGATGAACATCGGAACCCATGGTTCCGTCATGTCCTACAAGACCAACCATCTCGATCTCGACCCGACCTACAAGGATCCGCACGGTCGTCCGCTGATGCGCATGACCTTCAACTGGAATCCGAATGATATCCGGATGACTCAGTTCATGAAGACCAAGGCGGAAGCGCTGGCCAAGACGATGAACCCGGACCTGATCCAGTCGTCCTTCAAAAAGGAAGGCGCTCAGTTCGACGTTCGTCCTTACCAGACGACCCACACGACCGGCGGACACATCATGTCGGAAAATGCGCGTGAGGGCGTGGTCAATCGCTTCTCGCAGGCATGGGACAAGCACAATGTGTTCATGCTTGGCGCGGGTAACTTCGTGCAGAACACCCAGTACAATCCGACCGGCTTGCTCGGCGGCCTTGCCTACTGGACCGCACATGCGATCCGCTCGCAGTATCTTTCCAATCCGCGTCCGCTGGTTTGAGGAGAACGGTGATGAAAACTTTTCTTCGCATAATCGGTGTTCTCATCGTTCTCGGTATCGTGGCCCTGCTGGCTTTCCTGTTCGTTCCGGTGCAGCTTACGAAGCCGACGAAGGAACTGGCTGCCGACTGGAAACCGGCCAAGGGTCAGGGCGAATACGTCATGTATGCGTCCGACTGCATGGCCTGTCACACGGCGGATGGCGGCAAGCCATTTGCGGGCGGTCGCGCCATTGCGAGCCCTATGGGCCAAATCTGGACAACCAATATTACCCCGGACAAGGAAACCGGTATCGGAAACTGGTCGCTCGATCAGTTCCGCGCTGCGCTCTATGACGGTATCCGCGCCGATGGCGCGCATCTTTATCCGGCCATGCCTTACGAAAACTATCGTAAGCTGACCGAAGAAGATGTGCGTGCGCTCTACGACTACTTCATGCACGATGTGCAGCCGGTGAAGAACGAGGTTCAGCAGACCGAACTCGGCTTCCCGTTCAATCTACGCTTTGGCATTCGTGCCTGGAACTGGCTCGCGCTGACCCATAAGGCAGGCTTCACGCCAGCTGGCAAGAACGAGGTTCAGGAACGCGGCCAGTATCTGGTCGAAGGTCCGGCGCATTGTGCAGCCTGTCACAGCCCGCGCACCAGCTTCATGGCGCAGGACGGCGTTAGCGTTGGCGACAAGAATTTCCTGACTGGCGGTGTTGTCGACGGCTGGAACGCGCCTTCGCTGCGAGGCCCGCAATCGGCTCCCCAGAAGTGGTCGGTCGAGGAAATGGCTGCCTATCTCGCAACGGGTCGCAATGCCCATTCGACCGCAAACGGCGAAATGGGTTTGGCGGTCGAGCAATCGTTTCAGCATCTGACGGATGCCGATACGCTGGCGATTGCGGCCTTCCTCAAGGGCATTGATGGTGCAGCTGTCGAAGTTCCGCAGAGCTTTGCGGCCAAGGCGCCCACAGTCCTGCCTGCAGCCCCTGCGGATGCCGCTGGCGAAGCAACAGCGAAGATGCTGACGGATGTGTCACCGGATATGCCGGTGGGTGCCCGTCTTTATCTCGACAATTGCGCCGCCTGTCACTTCGTGACCGGCAAGGGTGCGCCGGGAATCTTCCCGGAACTGGCTGACAACGATCTGGTGACAGGTTCGGAAGTGAAGCCGCTGGTCTCGATCATTCTGCATGGCGCGGAAGTGCCGTCGACGGCAAAGCGTCCGATGCGTCTTGTGATGCAGGGCTATGCCGATCGCCTGTCGGATCAGGAAGTGGCAGACCTCGCCTCGTTCGTTCGCTCCGCATGGGGCAACAAGGCAGGCGCGGTCTCGGCTGGTGATGTTGCTGCGGTTCGCAAGAGCCAGGCTGCGCACTGATCGGTTTCGACGTTTGAAAAACAAAAGCGGCGGAGTGAAAGCTCCGCCGCTTTCTATTTAAGCCTGAGCCGCCCGGCTGCGGTGAACATGTTCGATCAGCACACGAAGCTTGGGCGCGATGTTTTTGCGTGTCGGATAGTAGAGATAAAAACCAGCGAAATACGGGCAGTAATCTTCGAGAATGGGGATCAGTTCGCCGCGCTCGATCCACGGCCGGAAGCTTTCTTCCATGCCGAATGCAATGCCAGCGCCTGAAACGGCCAGCTTGATCATCAGCTCCATATCGTTGGTGGTGACAGTTGGCGGCACCGCGACGCTGAACTCTTTACCGTTTTCGGCAAATTCCCAGCGATAGGGTGACGATTTCGGGAAGGGACGCCAGCCAACACAGAAATGCGATGTCAGCTCCGCCGGGTGTCCGGGGATCCCGCAGCGCTCGGGATAAGACGGCGCACAGACGGCAAGTTGCCGTTCTTCTCCGGCAATCGGGACAGCGATCATATCTTGCGCAATCACTTCGCCCAGACGCACACCGGCGTCATAGCCTTCCGCGACGATATCGAACTCGTCGTCCGTCACCATGATATCCAGTCCGATTTCAGGATACTGCTTCAGGAATGTTGCCAGAAGCGGACCGGATAGGAAGCGCTCTGCGATAGACGATACAGCGAGGCGCAAGCGTCCGCGCGGGCGCTCCTTGAGCGCCTCCGTTCCCTCCAGCGCTGCGGTCATTTCCGCCACGGCTGGCGCGATCTGGCCATAGAGCCTTTCGCCGGCTTCCGTCAGGCTGACGCTGCGTGTCGTGCGCAGGATCAGCGCAATGCCAAGACCCTCTTCTAGCTTGCGGATCGTCTGGCTGATTGCAGAACGCGTCACCCCTTGCCGCTCGGCAGCAGCCCGAAAACTGCGCTCTTCCGCGACAAGTGCAAAAATGGCGAGCGCATTCAGATCTGGAGCCATTGGTTAGTTTTCCTTTCCAGTCTGTTTAAAACAAGCGTAGTTATCGAAACAATGATTGGCGCTTACAGTCAAGGCATCCTCAATTCTCAATGAAAGGAACAGCCATGGCTGTCGATAAAGTTGTTCTCGTCACCGGCGCATCCAGCGGCATTGGAGCAGACATTGCTCGGGAACTTGCAGCAGCTGGCGCGAAGGTCGCGCTTGGTGCGCGTCGCATCGAGCGTCTCGAAGCGCTGACCGCCGAACTGAATGAAGCAGGCGGAACGGCCTTCGCCCATCCGCTTGATGTCACCGACCGTGACAGCATGAATGCCTTTGCCGATGCGGCACGCGACTTGTGGGGGCGGGTCGATGTCATCGTCAACAATGCCGGTATTATGCCGCTGTCACTGATGGCTTCGCTAAAGGTCGAAGAATGGGACCGTATGGTCGATGTGAACATCAAAGGCGTTCTTTATGGCATCGCTGCGGTACTGCCAGAAATGACGGCCCGCGGTTCCGGCCACATCATCAATATTGCCTCGATTGGCGCATTGAGTGTCGCCCCGACAGCCGCGGTTTATTGCGCAACGAAATATGCGGTTCGGGCAATATCCGAAGGGCTCCGCCAGGAAAACAGTGCGCTGCGCGTCACCTGCATTCACCCCGGTGTCGTGGAAAGCGATCTTGCGCACACGATCACTGACCCCATCGCAATTGAGGCGATGAAGACCTATCGGGCTATCGCTCTGAAACCCGATGCAATCTCGCGGGCTGTTCGCTTCGCGATTGAGCAACCGGATGATGTGGACGTCAATGAGATCGTCATTCGTCCAACAGCCACCACCTGAGAAGGACGAGGTGATGCCCACATACTCTCTGCCCATGATCGCCGCGTTTGCATTGGTCGTGAATTTGCTTCTTCTGACCCCCAAAGGCTTCACAATGAACAATCAGTCTGATTTGTCAGCTCCCGCTGACAAGAGCCATCCTTATTCAGGTATGTGGATCACCGGTGATGGTCATGTCCGCCATCATCTTCTCCGCAACGGGCGCTATGACGAGGCACGCGGTAGTCGTGAGAGCGCCTATCAGGGACGTTATGAAGTTCGCGGTGACTATATCTATTATTGGGACGATACCGGATTCACTGCTGACGGGCATTTCATCAATGACGTTCTTCACCATGGCGGAATGATTCTCTACCGCCGATAAAGGTGTGTTTAAAAACGCATATCAAGCGCTTGTCCGATGACAAAGGGCAGGCGCTTGATGAGTCAATGCCGAGCGGTCCAAGATTCCTTCCAAGAACAACATCAATCTAAATTATGTAAATGGGAAATATTTTTGAGTTTATGCAATCTGAAAGGTATTTTATAATTTTAGATAGAATTTTTTCCGTTCAAGTATATTTATCAATTATTTCCGAAAGAAATTTCGTTGGGAAGCATCCCGCTGTAAAAATAAAAATCATGAATTAGCATGTTGTAAAATATAGATAATTCTAATTGGTTCAATAATAAATTTCTAACGACGGCAAGCTTCTTTGGGATTCTTGAAAAAAATATTAACCCGCTTATGATAGAGAATCATTAAGTAGTGGAATGATTTGACTAGAAGGGAATGGGGGGCAAGTGAACCTGGGTGAAAGGTCGGCAATTATTGCCGTCCCGACATATAGGAGGGAATATGGTATACAGAAAGTACGCGTTTCCCGCGCTTGTAGCGAGTTTTTTTCTTTCATCAACATACGTTATGGCTCAGACGGCCACAACGCAGTTCAATGTGCAGATTACGATTACTGCAGCTTGTGTTTTTAATTCTGCAACCAACTTGGACTTTGGTTCCAATGGTGTTTTGGCGGCAAATGTCGATGCCACCAGTACAATCACTGTGCAATGCACAACATCGACGCCTTACACAATCGGCCTGAGTGCAGGTAACGGCACGGGCGCAACGGTTACGAACCGTTTGATGACGGGACCGGCAAGCGCCACTGTCGGATACTCACTTTACACCACAGCAGATCGCACGGCTGTCTGGGGTAATACTGTTGGCACCAACACGGTTGCCGGCACAGGCAATGGCAACGCACAGGCCTATACGGTTTACGGGCGTGTGCCGGGCCAGACGACGCCGGCAGCAGGTGTCTATACGGATACGATAACAGCAACGATCAGCTATTAATGTCACGGAGGGTAGAATGCGTGTTCTGACTTTTGCCGCGGCGTTAATTGCGAGCTTGTACCTCATTCCGGCAAATGCGGCTTCGTTGCGCGTATCGCCGGTTATCATCGACCTGAGCGCGCCAACGGCGGCTTCCAACATCCGAATCTGGAACGATGCCAAGCGGCCCATCAATGTTCAGGCCAGAATCTTCCGCTGGAGCCAGAGCAATGGCGTGGATACTTACACGGCAGCAACCGATGTCGTCGTCAGTCCCCCTATATCGCAGCTGAAACCCGGCGGTGAAAACATCGTGCGTATTGTTCGCACCTCGAAAAGCCCGGTCAAGGCGGAAGAAAGCTACCGGCTGATTGTCGATGAACTTCCTGATAGTGCGCAGCGGCGATCCGGCACGGTCAATCTGGTGATCCGCCATTCCATTCCGGTTTTCTTTTCGCAACCCGGCACGCCGGATGCGAACCCGTCATGGAGTGTCCAACGTAAGTCGGGCGGTTATCAGGTAACCGTCAGCAACAAGGGGAACAAGCGACTGCGCGTTTCCGATCTTGCACTGCAGGGTTCGGGCGGTCGTGCCGTAGCACAGCAGAAAGGCCTTGTTGGATATGTTCTGGGGCAATCAAGTGCAACTTGGTTCATTCCCGGAACAGGTGGTAGTCGGGGTGGTGGCTCGCTGACGATCTCAGCTCAAAGCGAAGCTGGCCCGATAAATGCGCAAGCGAGCGTCAGGGGCGGTTGATCTTGCGGTTTTGACGATTGCGTTTCTAACGGTCTGCACAGGATGTCTGAAAGCTGCGGCGCAGGAATTGCCACCTACGTCGTCGGGAGCGCTTGTTTCCGACGATGCCCCTCTGGAACTGCAGCTTGAGGTCTATGTGAATGGCGCATCATCGGCGCTGATCGCTACGTTTCGTCAAACACCGGACGAGTCGCTTCTGATTGAGCCGAGCCAGCTCAAGAATGTCGGGATAAAGCCCGCCAAGGAAGCCACGCGGGACGACGGATGGATCGACGTGAACCGGCTCTCCGGGGTCAACGTCACCTATGATGAGGAGAACCAGATTGTCCGTTTTGATGCCGAGGAGAATAAGCGTGCCGCGCGTGTGATCGATGCGCAGTCTGGCCAAGAAGTCGCGTCAGAGGATGAGGAAGATAAGCCCAAGACCAAGAGCAATTTCGGCGGGCTGGTAAATTACACGATCTATGGCGCCAGCGGCGGCCAGGATTGGTATGACTTGACGGAGTTCGAAGGTGTTTCGGGCCTTATGGAGGGACGCCTGTTTGGTCCCTATGGCGTGTTGTCTTCGTCGCAGGTGATCAGCTCGTCCGACGCCGACAGGTTCGGGTCGACGCGTCTCGATACGAGATGGTCCTATTCGGACCCGGAAACATTGATGACCTATAATGTTGGCGACTTCATTACAGGCGGACTTTCCTGGACGCGGCCGACCCGTCTGGGCGGTGTGCAGATCCGACGCAATTTTTCGCTGCGGCCTGATCTGGTCACTATGCCGATGCCTGAGCTGTCCGGATCGGCGGCGGTGCCGTCAACAGTCGATGTCTATATCGACAATGCGCGTCGCGCGACCAGCTCTGTTGCATCCGGCCCGTTTTCGATCACCAACCTCCCGGTGGTTACCGGCGCAGGTACGGCGCGCATGGTGGTTCGCGACGTTCTGGGCCGTGAGACGGTGACAGAGACACCCTTTTATGCCTCGGCTGATTTGCTGGCTAAAGGTCTTGCGGATTTCTCCGCTGAAACCGGATTTGCGCGCCGATATTACGGCACGGAGTCGAATGACTATGATGACCGTATTGTCGGCAGCAGCACGCTGCGCTACGGCCTTACCAATAATATGACTTTCGAAGGTCATGTGGAAGGCGCCGAGAATTTCTACAATGCTGGCGTCGGTGGCGTCTTCAATATCGGGCCTTTCGGCGTTGGAACCTTGTCTGGCGCGACCAGCAAATTTGGTGGAGAAACCGGATACCAGATTGCCGCAAGCGTCGAAGCCGAACTCTGGGATATCAAATTCTACGTGCGCACGCAGCGCACCTTTGGTGACTATAACGATATTGCCTCGGTCACAGCCGATATCGTGGAGACGGGGCTGCCGTCCAATAGCGCCAAGCCTGCCAAAGCCCTCGATCAGGTTTCCGTTTCACTGCCTCCGATTTTCGATGACACAAACCTGAATTTCTCCTACGCGCAGATTGAAACCGCCGATTCCGACAAATCGCGGATTCTCGGCGTCACCGCCACACGGCCCTTCGGTGAGAAGGGCAACATGTTCGTGTCCGCCTATACAGACTTCGAGCAGAAAGGCTCGTTCGGCCTGTTTGCCGGGCTGTCGTGGTCGTTCGATCACAATATCACGGCATCGACAAGCATATCGGCTGATGAGAATGGGACGACCGGCTCCGTCGATTTGATGAAATCTGAACAGGCTGAAGTTGGAAGCACCGGCTGGCGGTTGCGCGGCTCTTATGGCCAGAGCGATATCGTTGCCGCCAGCGGAAGTTATCGCGGCCAGATCGGTCGCATTGAAGGTAGCGTTGAGAAGTTCGACGAGAATGTTCGTGCCAGCGCGCAGATTGACGGCGCCGTCGTTCTGGCAGGCGGCGGTGTGTTCCTCTCCAACCGCATCGACGATGCCTTTGGTGTGGTGGATGTGGGCGCGCCGGACGTCGAGGTCGAGTTCGAAAATCGCCCCATGGGCAAGACCAATAAGAGCGGCAAGATGTTGCTGCCCAATCTGCGTTCCTATGACAAAAACGCCATTTCCATTGACCCCAGCAATCTACCGATTGATGCAACTGTAGGAGAAACCCGCCAAGTCGTGAGCCCCAGCGATCGGGGTGGAGCCGTGGTGGACTTCAACGTCAAGGCCGATACGCGCGCAGCCCTTGTCACCCTTCGCGATGAAAGCGGAGCCTATATCGAGACAGGGTCGACTGCCCGCCTCAATGGCTCTCAGGAATTTATCGTTGGGTATGACGGACAGGTCTATCTGGAAGGTATTGAGAACTCCAATACGCTGATTGTGGTGCAGTCCGAGAAAGGCAGCTGTCAGATATCATTCAACGCGCCACGTAACACGACCGAACGGGTTACCATCCCGGACGCTGTATGCAGGAGCACACAATGAGACGTTATCGCATTGTCGCTTTGGCACTGTTCAATATACTGATCTTTCTACCTGGTTTGGCTTATGCCCAGACTTGTTCCTTCAGTGTCACCAATGTCAACTTTGGCACCGTCAATCTTTTGGGGGGAGGTGCGGTTGATACGACAGCGACGTTGAACGTCAATTGTGCCAATACCCTCAACCTCAGCCTTTTTCTTCGCGTATGTCCCAATATCAATGCGGGAAGTGGCGGCTCAAGCGGCGGTCTCCGCACCATGTTGAGTGGTACCAATTCGCTGACCTATCAGCTTTATTCCGATACGGCACGCACTGTTCCATGGGGTTCTGTTACCAATACGGCTTTGGGTTCCCCACCACCCATTGATATGACATTGCTGCCGCTTACCAACACGACTGCAACACGCACGATCTATGGGCGTATCTTGTCTGGTCAGGCGGCGACGCCCGGCGGTGCTTATCTCTCTACCTTTTCGGGCGCTCAAACCCGCTTCAACTATGTCAGCTATCTGCTTGTAGCGCCCGCCTGTACCGCCGTGACGGAGAATCCGACACAGCCGGGCTTCAATGTCACGGCCAATGTCGATCGAACCTGTACGGTCTCCGCCACGACGATCAATTTTGGCAATCGCGGCGTCCTGACTACCAATGTGGACGCGACCGGCACTCTGTCAGTAAGCTGTACCACCAACTTGCCTTATAGTGTTTCGCTCAACGGTGGTTTGAGTAATGCCACACCGACACAAAGACGGATGACCCTCGGCGCCAATGCCGTTGTCTATGGGCTCTACACCAATACCGCGCGCACAACTCCCTGGGGCAACACAACCGGGCAGATCGTGACCGGTACGGGAACCGGCACTGCGCAAAGCCTGACCGTCTATGGGCGGGTTGCACCGCAGACTACACCACCACCGGGAACCTATTCGGATACGGTGGTGGTGACCGTCAGCTATTGAGGGTTCACGGGGTCTTTTTCTTGCGCGACGGTTTCGCGCTATTGAGTGTTATGGCTGCGCGAACAAGAGTCGTCAGAGCATCCGCGTCGATCTCTTCGCCTTCGCGAATATCGATGGCCCGGCGCATATTGCCGTCCAGACTTGAGTTGAACAAACCAGTCGGGTCGTCCAGCGATGCGCCCTTGGCAAAAGTCAGTTTGACAACCTGCTTATAGGTCTCGCCGGTGCAGATAATGCCATCGCGCTCCCATACGGGTACGCCGCGCCATTTCCATTCTTCTATGATTGCGGGATCGGCCTTCGTGATGATCGCACGAACATTGGCCAGCGTCTTGCCTCGCCAGTCGTCAAGCGTGGCAATGCGTTCATCGATCAGCTGTGAAGCGGATTTGCTTTCGTTGGTGGTCATCATTTGGCTCACATCTTTTCACCGGGCAACTGGCTTGCTTGCCTCACCCAGTCGGTAAATTGCGCTTCGTCCAGCACGTCGTTTTCATGGATATGGAAGTAACGTGTATCCTGGCTCTTGGACTCCACGGGCGGCTGCGGCGTCAGGGAGAGACCGCGAAAGAAGGCGACCTTTATATATTTGGCGAAGCAATGAAAGCTCAGAAACCAGCCTTGTCCTTCAAGCCCGTAGAAAGGCGAGTTCCACTTGACCGCCTTGTGGACGTTTGGAACAGCTTGTTCGATGAGCGTATTCAACCGGCGTCCCACATCGCTTTTCCAACCGGGCATGGCGACGATATAGGCATTGACCGGCGCGTCGCCTTCCCCTTTTGGAATTTGCGGGTTGCCGCCGGATAGAAGCACCGGCTTGGATGGTGCCTTTTCGGCCATTTTATTTCCTCCTCCGTACCATCTGGGAGGAAACTTAGAGCATTTTTCGCGAAAATGTGAAACGGATTTGCGTGATGGGTCGCTCTGTGGCCAGTTCGGGCAGCGCTCAGGCGCGCTGCCCGACATATCGTCCGACAGCAGCCGGAACGGTCAAGCCCTTCTGGGAAAGCGTGAGGTCTTCCAGCGTTTGCAGAATCACAGGATCAGCGGCAACCGCTTTGCCCGCTTTCGTATCGACATGGAGCAGCATCTGTTCCGCGCTCGCCAGTTCGGTCTCCCCACGCTTTAGCGAATGGATGAGGTGGATGCGCTTTGCATCGAACGACAGAAGCTGTGTGTCGACATGCAATGTGTCGCCGACCTTGGCTTCATCGCGATGCATGATGTGGGTTTCGACAGTGTAGTAACTGTGGCCACCGTTCAGATAAGCGGCATCGACACCGATATGCGCAAGAAACTGATCGGTGGTCTGTCCGAAAAGGTCCAGATATCGATGCTCGGTCATATGGCCATTATAGTCGATCCACTCCGGGATCACGCGGGCGTCGAGCAACCGCAATGGACCAGAGCGGGGCTTGGCCTCGTCGTGGGATGTATCGAGCCGCGCGGTATAGTCGTTCAGAAGTGCACCTGCACCCCAGCCTCTGCCTTGCTGTTGCTGGGAAAGGGCGCGAATGATGGCTACCAGATTGGCGTCGCGAATGGATTCAAGATCGCGGATCGACAGGTTCTCGTTCTGCTCGTCCGACTGGCTGGCAATGCGACCGATCAGCGTGTCATCCAGCTCCGGAACATCTGTCAGCTTCGTCCATGGCCATTGCAAGGCGGGACCAAACTGCGCCAGAAAGTGCTTCATCCCCGCCGGACCGCCTGCGATGCGATAGGTCTGGAACAAGCCCATCTGCGCCCAGCGCAAACCGAACGAATAGCGGATGATATTATCGATCTGTTCAACCGTGGCAATGCCGTCTTTGACGAGCCAGAGCGCTTCGCGCCACAAGGCTTCCAGCAAGCGGTCGCCGACAAAAGCATCGATTTCCTTTTCGAGAATGACGGCTTCCATACCCGTATGGCGGTAAAGATCGGCGGCTTTCTCAATGGCGTGCCGGGCGGTTTTTTCGCCGGGAACGAGTTCCACCAAGGGAAGCAGATAGACCGGATTATAGGGATGCGCGATGATCAGCCTTTCCGGGTGCTGCAAGGGGGCCTGCAGCTTGCTTGGCAGGAAGCCGGAGGTGGAAGATGCGATCAGAGCATCGCTTGAACAGGATGCCTCGATCTCCTTGAGAACCGCGAGTTTCAGCTCGAGCCTTTCGGGCACGCTTTCCTGAATCAGTATGGCATCGCGCACAGCATCGGCCAGCGAAGGCGCAAAGGAAAGCCTGCCTTCATTCGGCAGACGCTTCGGGGTGAGGGCGGACAGGGAGCGCCGGGCATTGTCGAGAATGTGCTCGGTTGTGGCCTGTGCATCGGGCGACGGGTCATAGACGGCAACATCATAGCCGTTAAGAAGAAAGCGCGCGGCCCAGCCGCTGCCAATGACGCCACTGCCGATGCAGGCGATCTTGGGAGGATGGTTGTTCATGGGCATCACCAACGCTTCTTGAGCTTGAGCTTTTCGCGAACTTCAGCAGGCGTGAGTATCTTGGACCCCATATTGACCGCGATGTTTCTTGCGCGTTCCACCAGATCGCCATTGGAGGCGAGGACACCCTTTGCGAGCCAGATATTGTCTTCAAGGCCGACGCGGATATTGCCGCCAGCGAGCACCGCAAGCGCGGCATAAGGCAACTGGTTGCGACCGATGGAAAATGCCGAGAAGACCCAGTTATCCGGCAGGTTGTGGAGGATGGATACAAGTGTCGCAAGATCGTCCGGTGCGCCCCATGGTATGCCCATGCACAATTGCACCATCACCGGATCGTCAAGCAGGCCTTGCTGTTGCAGCCATTGGGCCAATGGCAGGTGACCCGTATCGAAAATCTCGATTTCCGGGCGCACGCCCAAGCGCTGGATCTGCCCTGCCATCTCTTTCAGCATGGCAGGGGTGTTGGTCATCACATAGTCGCCTTCACCGAAATTCATGGTGCCGCAATCAAGCGTGCAGATTTCCGGCAGAAGTGCTGCGATATGCGCCAGGCGCTCGGTCGCGCCCGCCATGTCGGTCTTCGACGCATCCGGCGGCAGCGGTGCTTCGGCAGAACCGAAGACCAGATCGCCGCCGACGCCTGCGGTCAGGTTAAGCACGATATCCACGCCCGACGCCCGGATATGGTCGACGACTTCGCGGAACAGTTCGACCTTGCGCGATGGTTCGCCCGTTTCTGGATCGCGCACATGAATATGAGCGATTGCCGCGCCTGCTCTAGCGCTTTCAATCGCCGCGTCCGCAATCTGTCGCGGCGTGATGGGCACCTTGTTGGAGCGGTGGGTGGTAGCGCCAGCGCCGGTAACGGCGGCTGTGATGAAGGTTTCGCGAGCGGGCTGCAAAGGCATGATGATTTCCCTCGATTTTTGTCGAGCTTGACAGGTCGCAGAATGCTGAGATTATCATTTTACGAAATTAGTTTGGCGAAGAGCGAAGCACGTGATCTTTGAACCATCCGATGAACAACTGTCTGTCACCCTGCTGGTTTTGCCGGATTGCTCGCTCATGTCGCTCGCAGCGACGCTCGATCCGATGCGCGGCGCCAACCGCGTGACGGGTCGTTCGCTCTATTCGTGGCGGGTGGTATCTCCGGATGGGAGTGACCCCATCACATCAAGCGGCCTGAAGATCGGCGTGAATGGAAAATTCGAGGCAACGCCGCAGGATATCCTGATTATCGTCAGCGCATTTCATGCGCTGGAACACGCGACCCCAAAGCTGCTTGCGCAGCTGGCCCAGGCTGCCAAACAGTCTCAACTGGTGATCGGCATTGAGGCGGGTTCATGGGTTCTGGCAAAGGCCGGGCTGCTCAATGGCAGAAAAGCCACCACCCATTGGGAGGATCTTGAAGCCTTCTCGCAACGGTTCCCGGATGTGGAGATGCAGTCGGACCGATGGGTGCGCGACGGTACTTTCCTGACCACAGGCGGGGCGGCTCCTGCGCTCGACATGATGCTGGCGCTGATCCGCGCGCGGCACGGTTATTCCATAGCGCTCGATGTTGCGAGCCTTTATGTCTATGACGAGGTGCGGCAGGCTTCGGATGCGCAGCCGCTGGTGTCGCTGGGGCGGCTTTTGAACCGCGAGCCGCGGCTGGCTGATGCCATCAAGATCATGGAGAACCATATAGACCGGCCGATTCCGGTGACGCGGATCGCCAGACGGCTCGGGCTTTCAACGCGCAGTCTTGAAATGCTGTTTGCCAATGTGATCGGGCAGTCGCCGGGCAATTATTATCTGTCGCTGCGGCTCAAGGCTGCTCGACGCCTCATCCTTGATACGCATCTTTCAATGGCGGATACGGCGGAACAGACCGGCTTTTCGTCGATCAGTTCGCTTTCCCGCGCTTTCAAGCGGCATTTTGGACAGGCGCCGAGCAAGTTGCGGCAAAAATAGTTTCGCGGCTTAATAAGTATTACAAGCCGAGGCCGGATTTCACTTCAGCGAGCGCTGGCTTGCCGTCGAACGTGTTGAAACCGTCGAGCCATGTGTCGAGCTGCGCCGGATTCTCCTTGATCCATTTCGTGACGGCATCCTTGGCTTCCATCCCGTCATTGAGGATCATGTTCATCATGGTGCTTTCCATCTCGGTCGTGAACTTCAACTTTGACAGAAAATGCGACACATTCGGGCAGTCCGCTGCATAGCCCTTGCGGGTCAGCGTCTCGACGGTGGCAGCACCATCATTGGGGCCAAAGAGATTATCGCCGTTTTCAAGATAGGTCAGCTTGTAGCGAATATTCATCGGATGTGGGGTCCATGCGAAGAACACAACCGGCTCATCCTTGCGCACGGCGTTCTGCACCTGTGACAGCATGGCCTGCTCGCTGGATTCCGCCAGCTGGAAGTCCTTGAGGTCGAAATTGTTCTTCTCGATCATCGACTGGATCGTCGCATTGGCGCTGCTGCCTGCTTCGATACCGTAGATTTTTCCGCCGAGCTGGTCCTTGAACTTGGCTATGTCGGCATAGGTCTTGATGCCGAGATCCTTGCCCGTTGCGGCAAGACCGATCTTTGCGTTTTCGAGATTGATACCAGCCTGCTCGATCTTCTTTCCTTCGAGATAGGGCTTGCGTGCTTCCTCCTGAAGCGGCATCCAGTTTCCGAGGAAAATATCGATCTGGCCATTTTCCAGTGACTGGAAGGTCACCGGTACTGAGAGAATTGTCGTCTGCGGCTGGTATCCAGCCTTTTCAAGCAAAAGCGATGCGAGCGCGGTGGTTGCGGTGATATCGGTCCAGCCAACATCCGAGAATTTTGGTGCTTTACAGGATTCTGCTTCGGCTGCGACAGCCGGAGCAGCGGACAGGATTGCGATACCAGTCACCAGCAAGTGATTGAGCTTCTTCATCATCTCTCCCCTTTGTTTTTGTTGGGAACAATATGATAGGGGAAACTGGCAAAGTCACTTTACGATTCACGCATCATTATTGGCGTTTTACGAAGCCTATGCCGGACAAAAACCGGGATTGCTTGACCGGAGCAGCGCGTTTTGTGCCGTCTCAGGATGGTGAGAAAACCCTGGTCAACACCCATGCCAGCACGCCAGCGACAACGAGAGGCGATAGGGCGCAGAAGCAGTGCGAGATGCGTGGGCCGGCCGGTTTGCGTTGGTTTTGAAAGCATCGCGCGCGCGGGTAAACCCGGGCGCGCATTTGTTGAAATTTGCGAGACAAGCCGCTGCCTACCGGACTAACCGCAGGAATGTGGACCTTTTGCCGAAGATCGCATCGGAGGCGATGGAACCGGACAAGAAGCAGACCGTGTCTGATGCGGCGCGGCAAGCTCTCTTCGCAAAACGAAGTGCAGTGTCGCGGTCGGCAAACAATCCGCCGGTCAGGCCTAGCTGGTCACACACGACCCATTGGCCTCGCTGGTCCTGGCTGACAGTAAATCTGGCCCGTTGTGCAGGGAATACAGTTTTCCGGATGTGGCTCATGATGGCTATACCTTAAGTATCGTTTCAAGGAACGTGTCAGCGCGGAACGACCGCCAGTTGCGTGCGGTTGTTGCCATCGATGTCGCGCAGAGCCGCAATTGGATGCGCATCGGGATCGAGCGCCGCAAGCGCGCGGCGGATAGCGGCCATGGTCTCTTCATTTGCCCTGACAAGCGGCAACCGCACATCCGGCGAAAGGCCGCGCGTGTGATGCAGCGCATATTTGATGGGAACCGGGTTGGTGTCCTGTTCCAGCGCCATCAAAAGCGGCTTGAGTGCAAAGGCGAGTGAGCGCGCACTGCAGCCATCATTACGCTGGCAGGCATTGTGGATTGCGACCATCGCGGCTGGAACCACGTTCGAGATCACCGATATCGTGCCGTCACCGCCCTCCAGATTGAAAGCTGTGGAGGTGGTGTCATGGCCTGATAGCTGGATGAGCCGACTTCCCAGACGACGAATGAGACGCTTGGGACGATCCAGATCGCCGGTGGCGTCCTTGATACCGATAATCGCCGGATGTTTGCAAAGCCGTTCGATTGTGTCCAGCGACAGGTCCACACCGGTTCGCGTGGGCACATTATAGAGAATGATTGGAATCTGGGTGTTGTTGGCGACGGCTTCGAAGTGACGATAGAGCCCTTCCTGCGAGGGACGATTATAATAGGGCGTCACGATAAGCGCGGCATCGGCTCCGCATGCAGCGGCGGCACTGGTCAGGGCGATGGTCGAGAGCGTGTCATTCGTTCCGGTCCCGGCGATGACCGGCACACGCCGGGCCGAAACCTCGACGCAACTTTTGATGAGGCGGATTTTTTCAGCTGTGTTCAATGTCGGCGCTTCGCCAGTCGTTCCGCAGGGGGAAAGCGCCTGGATGCCTTCTTCGATCTGCCAGTTTATGAGATCGGCAAAGGCCCGATAATCGACTTCGCCATTGCGAAACGGTGTGACAAGCGCGGTCGTTACACCGCAAAGTCTCGTTTTGAGTGCATCATAAGCCATAATCATTGGTCTCCGCGTTTCGGGTGGTTTCCCACCCTCGCTCCGGCTCAACGGAACCGGTGGCGATGCACAAAATCTATGACCGGGCGCATATAAATTCGAGACGAGCGCCCCCTTCAAAACATTAAAAACGCATCAATGTCTTGGCGTGCTTTCATAATTTTTCCAGTTGCAAATGCTTACCATAATCATTCAACTTATTGATATTGCTTGACAATTTTTCCAGTTGCAAATAGAGAAGCCGCATCGGGGAGTAGCCACCACCCAAGCGGAGCCCAATTCGGGCAGCGCTGAGATCAAGTGGGATCACGTCAACACAATCGCTGAAAAGCGTGGCGTGATCAGCCGTTTAACGGCCCGGCAAGACCGTGGTATCAGCCATCCGCCGACGGACGGATGGCCCTTGTTGCCCGGCCAATCCTCCGTCTGAGCAGACATGATGTCCCCCATCACTGTATTTTTTCTGTCCGTCAGCATGTCGGTCGATGCATTCGCGGTTTCTGTCGGACGTGGCACGGCTTTGAACCGGCCAAGGCTTTCCGAGGCATTGCGCACCGGCATAGTTTTTGGTGTTGTTGAAGCCATCACCCCGTTTCTCGGCTGGGTAGCCGGTGTTCTTGCGAGCGACTGGGTTTCTCATGTCGATCACTGGCTGGCATTCGGTCTATTGTCGGCGGTCGGGCTGCATATGCTTTATGCGGTCTTCTGGTCCAAGGGTGGCGACGCAGATGAGGCGCCGCAGGGGGGGGCGTTCCTCGTCCTGCTTGCGACGGCGCTTGGCACCAGCATTGATGCCATGGCTGTAGGCCTGTCGCTCGCCTTTCTCGGTATTGGCTTGCAGGGTATCATCGCGATTTCGCTCGCCATCGGCTTTGCGACATTCATCATGTCCACAATGGGCCTGATGATCGGCAAGGCAATCGGCGACAAATTCGGCAAGTTTGCCGAAGTGGCGGCCGCTGTTGTGCTTTGTGCGCTTGGCACGTCCATTCTCGTTGAACATCTGTCAGCATAGGTTTGCAAAACATGACCTTGAGCAAGTTTCAGTATTTCCGGCGCCTTTGGGTTGGTGCAGCCGTGCTTCTCGCATTTCTTGCTCTGACGCAGGTGAGGTCGGCCTGGGCCGGTGAAACTCATGAGACGATTGAGGTGGTGGGGCTCTTCCTCATCGTCGCGGGCATTGTCGGGAGACTGTGGTGCACGCTTTATATCGGCGGCAAGAAATCGTCGGAACTGGTCCGTCAGGGCCCCTATTCCATCAGTCGCAATCCGCTTTATGTCTTCTCGGCCATTGCCGCCGGTGGGGTAGGGCTGCAATCCGGTAGTGTTGCCATCGGATTAATCTTCGCTCTCGGATGTGTCGTGCTGTTTCAGTTCGTCATCCGGAGGGAAGAAAAGCATCTGGCGGGCATGTTCGGTGAGCCCTATGCAGCCTATCTTCGGGAAGTGCCGCGTTTCTGGCCAAATTTCTCCATCTATCGTGACTTGACGACCCTGGATGTCGTACCGCGCAGGGTCTATGTCACACTGATGGACGGACTGGTGTTCTTCGCCGCCAAACCGGCTTTTGAAGCTGTTGAATATCTTCAATCATCGGGCGTGATCGACGCTTCGACAGCGGTTTTCTAATCCCGGCTTACCGCCAGAATTTCTTGGCATCGAGAACGTCATCAAGCGCTGCTTGGGCTTTATCAATCAGCTGGCTCTTATCGGCATAAAAAATCAGCTTCTGAGTCTCGGGCGTTTCTTCGATGCCATATTTTTTCAGCACGTCGTGGCCTATGGCCAGATCGTTCAGGGCGCCCAACCGGTCTTGCAAGGCCTCCATGGCCTTGTTGAAATTCCTGTAGCGGCGCAGTCCGCGCTTGTCAGCGAAGAGCGGTGCGAAGAATTCCGCAGCATAGCGCAGTTTCTTGGCGTCTTTGCGCGCCTCATGTCTGTGCTCGTCATCAATCCCGGAAAGATCGCGACCGTGTTGCTTGAGCTTCTTGCGCATCCGGTCGAGCGCTTTCGCGGCGAAGTCTTCGATGGGCTTATCGCAGTCCGGATGTTTGGCATAGTCACCGCAGAGCACCCATTCGTTGAAGTCGAGCATCAGTGTGCGGCTGCGCGCCGACCCCAGCACGTCGACAATCTCATCGTAAGTGCTTTTGCGTGCGGCTTCGAGTTTTTCCCGCAGTTCGCCATCGGTGGCCTTCAACAAGAGCACATCCAGATTGCGGGCTTCGCCAAGTGCATTGGCAAGCCAACCAAACTCGTCCGAAAATCGCTTGGCGTTCTCATCGAGCAGAGGCTTGAATAGCGATAGTGCGGAACGCAAGCGTCTCATGGCAACGCGGGCCTGATGCAGGCTGCCTGCATTGCCCCTTTGCAGCAGCAGGGTCTCGTTCAGGCGGAACTGGCGGAAGCAGGACAGCGCGATCATCCGGAAGCTCTCGCCAGCATTCAGCCGTTGCTCCAGATCGATGGCTTCCGCCTTCGCTGCGCTGCGCATCGCCGATAACAGGCGGTAGCCGCGCTCCGATTTGGATTGAACGCCGATCTTGACGGGAACAACGGCATTGACCTTGCGGGCTAGCGCGAACAGTTGTCTTGGCTCTCCGCCTTTCAGTTCAAGCTCGATTTCATGAAATGGCGCCTGTCTGTCGCCTGCGATAACAGTGCCGGAATCGGCTGCCACTTCGATGCTCGTCGTGCTCTCGGTCAGGTTCCAGATGCGGCGATTGGTGACAACTTCAAACTGTACGACGAGGTCACGCTCGATCGGGCCAAAGCGGTTGAGAAGCGGGCTGTTATAGTCAAAGACGGGTATGTTCGTCTTGGCCGGGGTTTCCCACTCGGATCTGGCGAAAAGCGATGCGTTGGAGCCGGTCGCCTTCACGGTCTGAATGTTTTTGTCGCCAGAGCGGCGGATGCGCAACGTGAAGCCACTATCGAAAAGCCGGCAATCGCCAGTGTCGAAATAAACTGAATGCAATTCCAGTGTCGCAGCCGGTTCTCCCAAAAGACTGGACAGAGCGATCTTTTCAAGATCGACAGGGGAAATTTCGAGCTTCAGTTCGATTTCAGCCAATGGCGTACTCCTTATTGCGGCCCCGACAACGCCTTCCCGACTAAGTAATCGAATCTTCTGTCAGTCTCATGACGGAGAATACAGCAAATCTACTCAAGTCTCGCGTATTTTACCGTATGGGGATAGCACAACAAAGGCCTCGTTGCGCAATGCGTAGTCCTTACAGGCCGTTTTTATATTGTCGTTTTCAACATCTTCCGCTTGGCCAGCCACTATGTTTGTTCGCGCATCCTCTGGCAGGATTGTCATTTCAAAGATGGTTCGTACTTTGGAATAGTCGTGTTTGATACTTCACTAAAACCATAGACAATATGTTCTGCAAGACGTGATTTTGCGCATTTTGCCCGTGGGGGCACCACCAATTGATGATGACCTAAGGAGTTGAGCCATGACAGAACGCAGCAAAAATCCCGTGAAATTTGCCTATTGGGTGCCAAATGTCTCTGGCGGCCTCGTCATCTCGAATATTGAACAGCGCACCAGCTGGACGATCGATTATAACCGCAAGCTCGCGCAGATCGCCGAGGCGAGCGGTTTTGAATATGCGCTGAGCCAGATTCGTTTCACTGCGGGTTACGGTGCGGAGTTCCAGCATGAATCGGTTTCCTTCAGCCACGCACTTCTTGAATCCACCAAGACGCTGAAGGTGATTGCCGCCCTTCTGCCCGGACCGTGGAACCCGGCGCTTGCCGCCAAACAGATTGCCACGATCAATCATCTGACCAATGGCCGTGTTGCGGTCAATATCGTCAGCGGCTGGTTCCGTGGCGAGTTCCATGCCATCGGCGAGCCGTGGTATGACCACGACGAGCGTTACCGCCGTTCGGAGGAATTCATTCGCGCGCTGCGTGGCATCTGGACCGAGGACAGCTATTCGTTCCACGGAGATTTCTATCGTTTCAACAATTATTCCCTGAAGCCCAAGCCCATCGATCCGCAGCCGGAGATTTTCCAGGGCGGTTCGTCGCGTGCAGCCCGCGACATGGCATCGCGCGTATCTGACTGGTATTTCACCAATGGCAATACGCCAGAGGAAATCGCCAAACAGGTTGACGATATCCAGACCAAGGCAAAGGAAAACAACCATTCAGTTCGTGTGGGCGTCAATGCCTTCGCCATCGTGCGCGACACGGAAGAAGAGGCCAAGGCCGTCTTGGCCGAGATTGTCGAAAAGGCCAATCCCGAAGCGGTCAAGGCCTTCGGTCACGAAGTGAAGAACGCGGGCAAATCTTCACCGGAAGGCGAAGGCAACTGGGCGAAGTCCAGTTTTGATGACCTTGTGCAATATAATGATGGCTTCCGCTCCAATCTCATCGGCACGCCGCAGCAGGTGGCGGAACGCGTCGTCAAGCTGAAGCGCGCGGGTGCTGACCTTATTCTGCTTGGCTTCCTGCATTTCCAGGAAGAGGTCGAATATTTCGGCAAGCACGTCATTCCGCTGGTGCGTGAACTGGAAGAGGCGGAAGACAACGCGGCGCTGGCTGCCGAGTAATCGCTATCTGATGCCGGGTGATTGGTGGAAAGTCTTTGGGGCTTTCCCCACATCCGTCATTCAGCTGTTTTCAGGTGCGCGTGTGGCAGAATCTCGGAGGATTAGTTCCACCGGCCAGAGCTCGTGAATATCGCTTGCCGCATGTCCGTCGAGCATGTCCATCAGAAGGTCGGCGCAGCGCTTGCCTGCCGCTCGCATGGAAGAGCGTGTGGCCGTCAGCGACGGCACCATGTTCTCGGCGCTCAGGAAAGAGATCACGTCGTCATGGGCAATGACCGAAATGTCTTTGCCGATGGTCAGCCCGAAGGAGCGCGCTGCCCGATAGATGCCAAGCGCCGTCATCATCGATCCTGCGACAAAAGCTGTCGGGCGCGGAGTGCGTTCCAGAAGCTTGACTGCAAGGCGGTAGCCGATTTCGTCAGTGAAATCGCCATGTTCCACCAGTTCCGAATCGAAGGGGATGCTCCTGCTTTCCAGCGCCTTGCGATAACCTTCGTCGCGATGGAGCGAAAATGTGAAGCCGTAGCGTCCATTGATCATCGCGATGCGACGGTGGCCGAGATCCAGCAGATGCGTCGTCGAGCGGTAAACCGCGCCTTCATTGTCGATGTCGAGCCATGCGTGCGGGATGTCGGTATCCGAACGCCCATGCACCAGAAACGGCATGCCCAGTTCATTCAGCAGGCGGATGCGCTCGTCATTCGGCTTTGGCGAGGTCACGATGATTGCATCAACCCGGCGGCTTGTTGCCAGGCGACGGCAGATCTGAACCTCGTCCTCCGTGCCATTGTGGGAAATGGGGCTGACGAGAATGTCGACTTCGTCCTGGCTGAGCCTTTCGGCCATACCGCGCATGAATTCGGCGAAATGAAATTCGCTATTACGGCCCATGACAACACCGATGGCGCCGGCGCGCCCTGTAGCGAGCCGCACCGCATTTTCATTGGGGCGGTAACCAAGGCGCACGGCTTCGTCCATCACCCGCTTGCGCGTGCTCTCGGCGACTTCAGGATAGCCGCTCAGGGCACGACTGACGGTCGTGGCTGAAAGCCCCAGTTGTTTGGCAAATTCGCGAAGTTTCATTTGGTATGTCGAATTCAAATGCAGGCAAGGTGGCGGATTATAGCCGCTTCCTTGCGTTTAACAATCAGCTCGCAGCCCGAAGACGGCGTGACTAATTATCATTGTGCAACAAATCCAAACCGCTTTCAAGTTTGTTTCAAAATGAAGCATGGAATCAAGTTTCAGATGGTGGATGCTCGACTTGTCGAAAATGCACTTATCCATATATACCATTGAAATATCTATATATTTTAAAGAAACTTATCGAAGCGCTCGATCTGTAAGAATCTGTCGCTTGACAGAAATGCGGTCCTCTGCAACTTTTTGTCATCCAAACCGTTTTCGATTTTAATAATCCGCTTACAGAATGGATGGGAGGAGGGAACAATGAAACCATTAAAGGGTGTGCTCGCTGCCTGTTTGGCATTGGGCTTTGCAACGGTCAGCGCGCAGGCTGTCGAGATTTCGATTGCCGCCAATTCGACCGGTAACAATATCAAGTTCTTGCAGGATCAGATCGTCAAGTTCGAGAAAGACACCGGCAATAAGGTCAATATCGTGTCCATGCCGTCGTCCTCGAGCGAGCAGTTCAGCCAGTATCGTCTGTGGCTGGCAGCGGGCAATGCGGATATCGATGTCTATCAGACCGACGTGGTCTGGGCCCCGCAATTGTCGGACCAGTTTGTCGACCTGACCGAGGCCACCAAGGATGTGACGGGCACGCATTTTGCGTCGATCATCGCATCGCAGACCGTCAACGGGAAACTCGTCGCCCTGCCGTTCTACACGGATGCGCCGGCATTGTTCTACCGCAAGGATCTTCTCGAAAAATATAGCAAGCCGGTCCCCAAGACCTGGGATGAAATGACGGCGACCGCCAAGGAAATTATGGACAAGGAGCGGGCTGACGGTAGGTCCGATCTTTGGGGTTTTGTCTTTCAGGGTAACGCCTATGAAGGGCTGACCTGCAACGCGCTTGAATGGATCAAGTCCTCAGGCGGTGGCCAGATTGTGGAGGCAGACGGCACGATTTCGATCAATAATGAAAAGGCGGCGGCAGCCATTGATCGCGCAAAGGGCTGGATCGGCTCGATTTCGCCGCAGGGCGCGCTTGCCTATCAGGAAGAGGAATCGCGCGGCGTGTGGCAGACCGGCAATGCCGTCTTCATGCGCAACTGGCCCTATGCCTATGCGCTGGGCAACAGCGCAGATAGCGGCGTGAAGGGCAAGTTCGACGTAGCACCATTGCCTGCTGGCGCTGATGGAGATGCGCCATCCTCAACACTGGGCGGCTGGAACCTTGCCGTGTCCAAATATTCGACCAAGCAGGATGCAGCCATCGCATTGGTCAAATATCTGGCGTCGCCGGAAGTGCAGAAGGTGCAGGCCGTCGAGATTTCGCGCCTGCCGACCATTGAGGCGCTTTACGATGACAAGGATGTCATCGCTGCGCAGCCTTTCATGGCCAACTGGAAACCGATCTTCCAGAACGCCGTGCCACGGCCGTCGGCTGCGACGAAGGTGAAATATAATGAAGTGTCGTCAAAATTCTGGACGGCGGTTCACAAGACACTCTCTGGCAACGGAACTGCTGCGGAGAATCTCGAAATGCTTGAGGTCGAACTGACTGAGCTGGAAGGTTCTGGCTGGTAAGGACCGATCAAGCCGCGTTCGGGTTGTCCTCCCAAGCCCCGCCCATCCCCCAAAGTGGGCAACCCGAACGCTTATATTCCTCTGAGCAGGACCAGAGCTGGATCATGACAGAGACTTCTCTCGATAGTGCGGAGGCCGTGCCTCCAAGGGTGCGTGTTCATTCCGATTTGCGCAGTCAGCGCATCCGGTCTGCATGGATTTTTCTCGCCCCGACGCTGTTTGTGCTGGCGCTGGTGGCCGGATGGCCATTGCTCAGAACCATCTATTTCAGTTTCACCAATGCTTCGCTGACCAGTCTCGGCACGGCAGAGTTCGTCGGCTTCAGTAATTATTTCAACTGGATCACACTGAAGAGCGGACGCACGATCTATCGTGGCCTTCTCGCAGACCCCGCATGGTGGGGCGCTGTCTGGAACACGATAAAATTCACGCTGCTTTCGGTCAGTCTGGAAACGGTGTTCGGCTTGATCGTGGCGCTGGTGCTCAACGCCAACTTCCCCGGGCGCGGGCTGGTGCGTGCCGCAATCCTCATCCCATGGGCGATCCCCACCATCGTTTCGGCCAAGATCTGGCACTGGATGCTCAACGACCAGTTCGGTATTCTCAATCACATCCTGCTTAATCTCGGACTTATCAGTCAGAAGATCGCCTGGACCGCCAATCCGGACACGGCGATGATTGCGGTGCTGATTGTCGATGTCTGGAAAACGACGCCCTTCATGGCGCTGCTTATTCTAGCCGGTCTGCAAATGGTGCCG
The DNA here is from genome assembly GCA_014138095.1 of Ochrobactrum sp. RH2CCR150. Lineage (GTDB taxonomy): Bacteria > Pseudomonadota > Alphaproteobacteria > Rhizobiales > Rhizobiaceae > Brucella > Brucella gambitense. The sequence goes on along the minus strand of JACGXE010000006.1, from coordinate 47,945 downwards.
ACGGATATTTACGAGGCGGCGAAGATCGATGGCGTGCATCCGCTGAAAGTGTTCTGGCGGGTAACGCTGCCGCTGATACGCCCGGCGCTGATGGTGGCGATCATCTTCCGCATGCTGGATGCGCTGCGCATTTTCGATCTGATATATGTGCTGACGCCCAACAATGCGCAAACCAAAACCATGTCGGTCTTTGCGCGTGAAAATCTGTTCGATTTCGACAAGTTTGCCTATGGTGCGGCGGCGTCGACAATGCTGTTCCTCATCATCGCAGGCATCACCTTGCTCTACATGTTCTTCGGACGTGTGAACATCACCAGCAGGGGAGAGTAGCCATGCAGTATATAAAGTTAGCTGGCTTCTATCTGCTCGTGGCGATCATCATTCTGGTGGCAGTATTCCCGTTCTATTATGCGATTATCACCAGTGTGAAATCGGGAACGGCGCTGTTTCAGGTCGATTATTGGCCGACCAATTTCTCGATTGAAAACTATACCAGCGTGCTGACACAGGGCAGTTTCCTGCGCAGTCTTGGCAATTCGCTACTGGTGGCCACAGTCGTGGTGGCGATCTCGCTTCTGCTTGCAATAACCGCAGCCTATGCGCTTGCACGGGTACGTTTCCGGGGCAGGGGGCTGTTGCTGCTCACCATTCTTTCGGTGTCGATGTTTCCGCAGATTGCGGTGCTGGCCGGTCTGTTCGAGCTGATCCGCTTCCTCGGCATTTTCAATACGCCGCTGGCGCTTATCTTCTCCTACATGATCTTCACACTGCCTTTCACCGTGTGGGTGCTTACCACCTTTATGCGCGATCTGCCGATGGAGATCGAAGAAGCCGCCATTGTGGACGGTGCATCGCCTTGGGTCATCATAACGCGGGTGTTCATGCCGCTCATGTGGCCAGCGCTGGTGACGACAGGTCTGCTCGCCTTCATCTCTGCATGGAACGAGTTTCTGTTCGCGCTCACCTTCACCTCGTCTGGCGGACAGCGCACCGTGCCGGTGGCTATCGCGCTTCTGTCCGGCAGCAGTCAGTTCGAAATCCCCTGGGGTAACATCATGGCGGCTTCGGTCATCGTCACGGTTCCCCTCGTCATCCTCGTGCTCATCTTCCAGCGGCGGATCGTCTCCGGTCTGACGGCGGGTGGCGTAAAGGGCTAGGAGTAAGGTCATGGCAGAACTTCAATTGCGCGATGTGCGCAAGTCTTTCGGCAACTTCGATGTCATCAAGGGCGTCGATATGGACATCCGCCCCGGCGAGTTCATGGTCTTTGTCGGCCCGTCCGGTTGCGGCAAATCCACCTTGTTGCGCCTGATCGCGGGACTGGAGGAGATTTCATCGGGAAGCCTCGCCATCGATGGAACGGTGGTCAACAGCTTCACCCCGTCGAAGCGCGGCATCGCCATGGTATTCCAGTCCTATGCGCTTTATCCGCATATGACGGTCTATGAGAATATGGCCTTTGGCATGCAGCTTGCGGGCAAGACCAAGGACGAATGCAAAAGCCGCATCCATAAAGCTGCGGAGATGCTGCAGCTTTCGCCCTATCTGGAGCGCCTGCCGCGCCAGCTTTCCGGTGGGCAGCGCCAGCGCGTGGCCATCGGTCGGGCTATTGTGCGCGACCCGAAGGTTTTCCTGTTCGACGAACCCTTGTCCAACCTCGATGCGGCGCTACGTGTGGCTACAAGGCTTGAGATCGCCAAGCTCCACCAGAGCATGGAAGACACCACCATGATCTATGTGACACATGATCAGGTGGAGGCGATGACGCTGGCGGATCGTATCTGCGTGTTGCGCGACGGACGCGTGGAGCAGGTCGGTACGCCGCTTGAGCTTTACGAAAAGCCCAACTCGCTTTTCGTCGCCGGGTTCATCGGATCACCGAAGATGAATTTCCTGACCGGCAAACATGCCGAGCCTTTCGGCGCTCACACGGTGGGCCTGCGTTCCGAGCATCTTGCTGTTGTGCCCGAAGGCGGTCACTGGACCGGTCAGGTGATCCACACCGAAATCCTCGGTTCCGATACCTATGTCTATATCGATCTCGGCCTGGAGGAACCGCTGGTGGTCCGCGAAAGCGGCGTCGCGGTGCGCAAATCAGGCGAGACACTCTCGGTTTCCCCGGCAGGGGACAATGTTCATCGTTTCGATGAAAAGGGCCGCGCCGTTTGACGTCGACCTCCCAAGCTCAATGACACACGAGACAACCGGGCCGTGATGCCCGCAGCAAGGAGAATATCCGTGCCTATTCGCACAATCGTCTGGGGTGAGAACATCCACGAGCAGATCAATGAAACGGTGCGTTCGGTCTATCCGAATGGCATGCACAACACGATTGCCGATGCGTTGAACGCAGATAGCGGCATTAGTGCCACGACCGCCACCTTGCAGGAGCCGGACCATGGCTTGCCGGAAGCGCGCCTCGCCGAGACCGACGTTCTGGTCTGGTGGGGGCACAAGGATCATGGCGCCGTCAGCGATGAAGTGGTGGAGCGTGTGGCAAAACGCGTCTTCGAGGGCATGGGGCTGATCGTGCTCCATTCCGGCCATTTCTCCAAAATCTTCAAGCGTGTCATGGGCACGCCCTGCGCACTTAAGTGGCGTGAGGCGGGCGAGCGTGAGCGCGTATGGGTCGTCAATCGCGGCCACCCCATTGCCCAAGGGCTGGACGAGAATTTTGTGCTTGAAAATGAGGAAATGTATGGCGAACAGTTCTCCGTGCCGGAACCACTGGAAACCGTGTTCATTTCGTGGTTCGCGGGCGGTGAAGTGTTCCGCTCCGGCATGACCTGGCGTCGCGGCGCGGGCAATGTGTTCTATTTCCGCCCCGGCCATGAAACCTACCCGACCTATCACGATGCCAATGTGCAGACCGTTCTGCGCAATTCGGTCAAATGGGCTTATAATCCGCAGCCGGCATGGACAGGCATCCACACCGCGCCGAATGTTCCGGTGGAAAAGGCGCTGGAACCAATTGTCGAGCGCGGGCCCAAGCTGCACAAGGCCGGTGAAGCCGGTTATCGCTGAGGTGCATGATGCGTCTTCTTATTCTGGGTACTGGCGGCATGGCGAAAAACCATGCCGAAGCCTTCAAGGCGATTGAAGGCGTCGAGGTTGTCGCGGCCTGCGACGTGTCGGCAGAACGTGTCGATGCGTTTTCGGAAAACCACGACATTCACAACCGCTTCACGCGGCTTGAAGATGCGCTGGAATGGGACCGTTTCGATGCGGTCGCCAATGTCACACCGGACGCCATCCACCACCCGACCACGCTGGCGCTGGTCGGCGCGGGCAAGCATGTCTTTTGCGAAAAGCCGCTGGCTGAAAGCTATGAAAAAGCCGCTGAAATGGCCGATGCTGCCGAGCAGGCCAATGTCGTCAATATGGTCAATCTGACCTATCGCAACGTTGCGCCCTTGCAGAAGGCGCGCGAGATGGTACTCGCCGGAGAAATCGGGCAGGTTCGCCATTTCGAGGCGTCCTATCTGCAAAGCTGGCTGGTGTCGAAGGCGTGGGGTGATTGGAAGACCGAGAGCAAATGGCTCTGGCGTCTTTCAACCCGCCACGGGTCAAATGGCGTTCTTGGCGATGTCGGCATCCATATTCTCGACTTCGCATCCTATGCCATTGGCAGCGATGTGGAGCGGGCGTCTGCGCGGCTGAAAACCTTCGACAAGGCGGATAACGACCATATAGGCGAATATGTGCTCGATGCGAATGACAGCTTCGTCATGATGGCCGAATATGCCAATGGTGCGCTGGGGGTCATTCATGCCAGCCGCTGGGCGACCGGGCATCTGAACGAGTTGCGCCTGCGCATTCATGGCGACAAGGGAGCGCTGGAAGTGCTTCACACGCCGGCCGGATCGAGCCTGCGCGGCTCTATCGGCGAGGATATCGAAACGCCGGTCTGGCGCGACATCGATGCCGATATCGTCGAGACCAACTACCAGCGCTTTGCCCGCGCTGTGGCTGATGGCATTGGGCTCGAACCCAGTTTCCGCCATGCCGCTAACCTGCAACGCGTGCTCGATCATGCCATGGTCGTTGACAAGCCCCTGCCGGAAGTGGTCGCAAGCTGACCAAACGAGCGCCGGTCTGCAGCAACAGATCGGCGTTCGTCTTTGCTGGAATATTCTACCGCAAAGTGCGGGATATTTCCCCCTGCGTTTCATTCAGCGCTGGCAGATAGCGCGCGATGACGTCGGCCATCGGTTCATCGGTCAAAGCCAGACCGACATTAAGCGCGGCAACCACTTTTCCATGAAAATTGGTGAGCGGGACGGCCATGGAACGCAGGCCGATTTCCACTTCCTGATCGATGCCTGCATAGCCTTGCTCGCGGATGCGGGCCAGCTCTTCCATGATGCGCGTCAGATCGGTTTCCGTTCGCGGAGTGCGGGCGATGCGCTGGCTTGCATTCAGCGTTGCAATCGCAGCTTCGTCCGGCAGGGCTGCCAGCAGCACTCGCCCCATCGAGGTGCAATAGGCGGGCAGTCGCGATCCTGGCATTAGCATGACAGACATGACGCGCTGTTGCGCCGCGCGGGCGACATAGACGATTTCGGTCTCATCAAGAATGGAGACGGAAGTGCTCTGGCGGATTTCATCCGACAGACGGTCGAGAAAAGGCTGCACAATACGCGGAAGCGGCATGGAGGCGAGGCATCCGGTGCCAAGCCGCAGAATGCGCGGCGTCACCGTGAAATATTTGCCGTCATAAGCACAATAACCAAGCTCGGCTAATGTCAACAGGCAGCGGCGCGTCGTGGCGCGGTCATAGCCGGAAAGTTCCGCTGCATCGGAAATGCTGAGGCGTGGGTGATCGAAGGTGAAAGCCTCGATCACTTTCAGGCCCTTGGCCAGTCCGCCCATCATGTCGCGATCCTTGATCTGCACGCGGGCAACCTCCATTTTGTGCGATTATCGAACAAAGTAAGCATAACGCACAAAATCATTGTGGTCGAGGGGGCGTCGTTTTATTCAATCTGGAGCGCATTTTTGAAAGACGTTCCCAGTTTTCGACATGCGTACTGCCCGGCCCGACTTTGGCGCTGCGGTCGTCTGAGGAGAAGAATATGGACAAGACAATAGGAAGCCTTGCGGAAGCGGTTGCCGGTATCGGCGATGGTGCGACCGTGATGATCGGCGGGTTTGGTGGATCGGGTGCGCCGATTGAACTCATTCACGCGCTCATCGACAAGGGGTCGAAAAATCTGACGGTCATCAACAACAATGCCGGTAACGGTCGCATCGGCATTGCTGCCATGATCGACGCGGGACTGGTCAGGAAGATGATCTGTTCGTTTCCGCGCTCGTCCGATCCGCGCGCCTTCACCGACAAATATCTGGCCGGAGAAATCGAGCTTGAGCTGGTTCCGCAGGGAACGCTCGCCGAACGTATCCGTGCGGGTGGTGCTGGCATCCCGGCTTTCTATACGCCGACCGCTTATGGCACCGAGCTTGCCGATGGTAAGGTGATTGCAGAATTCGACGGCCGCCCTTATGTGCAGGAGCGCTGGCTCAAGGCGGATTTTGCGCTGATCAAGGCGCATGTGGCCGATATTCATGGCAATCTCAACTACCGTATGGCAGCGCGAAACTTTAACCCGCTGATGTGCATGGCGGCCGCCAAGACAATCGTGCAGGCATCCCAGATCGTGCCGCTGGGCGGCATCGAGCCGGAAAATGTCATCACGCCGGGCATCTTCGTCGACAGCATTGTCGAAGTGGCTAACCCGCAGCAGGAAGAAGAACTCATTCGGGCAGGAGTGGCCTACGTATGACCGTCGATACACGTGAGGACATCAAGCTTTCCAACGCCCAGATTGCCTGGCGCGCGGCGCAGGATATTGCCGACGGCGCTTATGTGAACCTTGGTATTGGTTTTCCAGAAATGGTTGCCCGTTATCAGCCGGAAGGCCGCGAAGCGATCTTTCACACCGAGAACGGCATTCTCGATTTCGGCGAAGCACCGCCGGAAGGTGAAGAAGACTGGGATCTCATCAATGCAGGCAAAAAGGCTGTGACGCTCAAGCCGGGTGCGGCTTTCTTCCATCACGCCGACAGCTTTTCCATGGTGCGCGGCGGCCATCTCGATGTGGCAATCCTCGGCGCCTATCAGGTGGCGCAGAATGGCGATCTGGCCAATTGGCGCGTCGGCGCCAAGGGTGTGCCTGCCGTCGGCGGCGCGATGGATCTTGTCCATGGCGCCAAGCAGGTGGTGGTCATCACCGAACATGTCACCAAGAAGGGCGAACCGAAGCTCGTCGAAAAATGCGCTTTTCCACTGACCGGCGTCGGCTGCATCACGCGCATCTATACCAGCCATGCGGTGATTGACATCGACAAGGGCCGCTTTGTACTGCGCGAAAAGCTTGCGGCGATGACGCTGGAAGAGCTACAGGCTATGACCGGCGCTAAGCTGCATATCGATGGCCCTGTCGCCGATCTCGTTGTTCCAGAATTGTGAGGCCTGTCATGACCGAAGCCTATATTTGCGATTATGTCCGTACACCCATCGGTCGTTATGGCGGCGCGCTTTCCGCAGTCCGCGCCGATGATCTTGGCGCTGTGCCACTCAAGGCTCTGATGGAGCGCAACGCTTCCGTCGATTGGGAAGCCGTCGATGACGTCATCTTCGGTTCGGCCAATCAGGCAGGCGAAGACAACCGCAATGTCGCGCGCATGTCGCTGCTGCTGGCTGGTCTGCCGGTCAGCGTTTCTGGCACCACCATCAACCGTCTCTGTGGTTCGGGCATGGATGCGGTTATCGCCGCTGCACGCGCGATCAAGGCAGGCGAAGCGGAACTGATGATTGCGGGTGGCGTGGAAAGCATGAGCCGCGCGCCTTTCGTCATGCCGAAGGCTGACAGCGCCTTTTCGCGCAAGGCCGAAATCTTCGATACCACCATCGGCTGGCGCTTCGTCAATCCGCTGATGAAGAAGCAGTATGGTGTCGATTCCATGCCGGAAACCGGCGAGAACGTTGCCGAAGACTATAAGGTCTCGCGCGCCGATCAGGATGCGTTTGCCGTTCGCAGCCAGAACAAGGCCGCTGAGGCGCAGGCCAACGGACGTCTGGCCAAGGAAATCGTGGCGGTCACCATTCCGCAACGCAAGGGCGATCCGATCGTCGTGGACAAGGACGAGCATCCGCGTGCCACCAGCATCGAAGCGCTGGCAAAGCTGCCGACCCCTTTCCGCGAAGGCGGCACGGTCACGGCGGGCAATGCGTCGGGCGTCAATGACGGCGCTGCCGCGCTGATCGTTGCTTCGGAAGCGGCGGTGAAGAAATATGGCCTTACGCCGATCGCCCGCGTTGTGGGCGGTGCGACGGCTGGCGTGCCGCCGCGTATCATGGGTATTGGCCCGGCACCGGCAACGAAAAAGCTCAGCGCCCGCATCGGCCTTGCGCCTGATGCTTTCGACGTGATCGAGTTGAACGAAGCTTTCGCCTCGCAGGGTCTTGCCGTGCTGCGAGAGCTGGGCATTGCCGATGACGATAGCCGCGTCAATCCGAATGGCGGCGCGATTGCGCTCGGTCATCCGCTCGGCATGTCGGGTGCGCGCATTGCTGGCACCGCGGCGCTGGAACTGTCGCTGAACGGTGGAAAATATGCGCTTGCCACCATGTGCATTGGCGTCGGTCAGGGCATTGCCATCGCGCTTGAGCGCGTCTGACCCATCTTCTGCATCTCCAGCGAGGTCGTGAAGCAGCTTTGCTGGAGATGTTTGCGGATTGGTAGACCGAATGGAGTTTTGGCGGAAGAGAATGGGAGTCGAACCCACCAAAGACCGTCTATCGGCCCCTCCCGGATTTGAAGTCCGGACGCCCCACCAGGGACGCGTCTCTTCCAGATTTTAGCCGGTACTTGCGGCTGGTTCACTTTGCGCGAAATCGCCGAACAAGTCCAGCTTGCGACGGTTTAGCCGACGCAAATCTCCGCGCCGGATCGTGACGCTGTTTCGATCAAAAAATTCAAGAATCTGGATGGCCACCTTGCGGCCACTATCCACACGGTCACGAAAGCGCGCTGCGATGAACCAGCCGCTGTCGAACTCCGCATCCATCACCGAAAGTATCGCGATCATCTCGGCAATCGTGCTGCGCTGAAAAAAATGATCGTTTGCAACTTCATGTACACGTCCCATCCGGCCGCCAAGCTTGAGAACACGCCGGATTTCGTCCTCCTTTTCGTCAAGCAAACCGGCAATGTCGCGCACGCGGGGCGGGCGAAAGCGCGCTTCGCCACCAAGCATCGGCGCGATCCGCTCCCATAGCGTCGCGTCGGTCTCGCTCATCGACACTTCATGATCGCTGAGACGAAGCCATGCGCCGTCCAGCTTTACCAGTTGCGCATCCGTCAGTGCGGTTATCGCAGCCCGGAAAGCGCTTGCTGGCAGGCGCGGCTTTACAAGCAGGCGCAGCCTTTCCACCCCCATGCCGATCAGGTCCGGGTTTTCGTCATGGAAATTGCCAAGCCGCTCAAGAATGGCACTCTGCAACGCATCCCATCGTTCCGGTAAAAGCAGCAATTGCGACTGGCCCTGCGGTAGAACCGTCGCATTGAGTGCCAGTGCCAGAGCGTGTGGCTCATCGGCCAAAGCGCGGTCACGCAGGAATGTGGTTGCATCCAGATAAAACGGGTCGACGGACAGCAGTGCCCGTGCCGCTTCTAACGGATCATCAATGGCATGAGCGTCGAGTTGTGCCACCCGCTCGGGGCTGCGGCGCTTGCGCTGCGGCGGGCGTAGATCAAGAAAGCGACCGCCTCCGATTGTTCGCTGTGCGGAAACATCGCGAATGACAAAACGATCACCCGACGCAGCTGCAATCGGGCGATCCAGCACCAGTTGCACGCGTGCTTGAGTGCCCGGCGCGAGATCATTGTCCTGCAACAGCACGATGCGCGCACCCACTTCAGCAGATGCATGGTGCAGCCGCACCGGAAACCACTGGTCTATCGGCTTGCGTTCCGATGGCAAGATGGAAAGCGAAGCGTCGATACGGTCTGTCGGCATGTGCAACTCGGGCGACAACACCATGTCGCCACGGCTGACCGCTTCCTTGGAAATGCCTTCGCCTGCCAGATTGAGTGCACAACGGTCGCCTGCCTGTGCGGTTTCGCTTGGCCGGTTCTGCGCATGGATTGTGCGCACCCGAACCTGCTTGCCTGAAGGGCTGATAGTCAGCTGATCGCCAATCCTGACAGTACCGGACAGGACGGTTCCCGTCACGACAGTTCCCGCACCCTGAATGGTGAAGGAACGGTCCACGGCGAGACGAAAGCGTCCATCAGCGCGGCGGTGCGGGAAGTTGTGAGTCTCACTTTCGAGGGCTGCTTTAAGCTGGTCCAGCCCCTCACCCGTGATGGTGGACACCGGCAATATCGCCACATCGACAAGCGGCGTGGCGGCCAGTACATTGCGGATATCCGTTTCCACCTCGGCCAGACGAGCAGCGTCAACGAGATCGCTTTTGGTGATCACAACGATGCCGCGATTGATCCCGAGCAGATTGACGATAGCCAGATGCTCGCGTGTTTGCGGCATGATGCCATCGTCTGCTGCGACCACCAGCAGAACGAAGTCGATGCTGGCCGAACCTGCCAGCATCGTATGCACGAATTTTTCGTGCCCCGGCACGTCGACGAAGCCGAGAATTTCCTGTTCGTTGTCCGTCAGGGGGAGATAGGCAAAGCCAAGATCAATGGATATGCCGCGCGCTTTTTCCTCCTTGAGCCGGTCAGTGTCGACTTTCGTCAGCGCACGCACGAGGGACGTCTTGCCGTGATCGATATGTCCCGCCGTGCCGATAATCATGGGCGGTGTCTCTCTGTGGCGCGTGCCTCGGCTATCCGGCGTTCGTTGTCATCGAGTTGATCGCGGGCTACTTGCACGAAGGAATCGGCAAGCGAACTGCCTTCTGATTGCGCGTGCAGCAGATGTTCATAAGCCGACAAAGCATCTTGCTTCACGCCCATACCGAGATGCAGTGCTGCGCCAAGCATAGCTTCACCGTCGGCATCACCTGCTTCCGCTGCCTTCCGCCACCAGAACACGGCTTGTGCTGGATCGCGCGGTACACCGACCGCGTTATGATAGATCATACCAAGCCGTGTCATGGCGGTGGCAACGCCGTTCTCGGCGGCTTTTTGCGCCCATTCACGTGCTTCGACCGCGTTGGCGGCAACGGCGTCGTCTTCCAGCAGCATCCAGCTCAGCATGTCCTGTGCTTGCGCGTCGCCCTGTTCGGCAGCCAACCGATAAAGCCTTGCCGCTTCCGGATAGTCGGGGTCAATGGCCTCGCCCTTGAACAGAAGCGAGGCAAGGTTGCGCTGGCCGGAGGCGTCGCCAGCTTTAGCCGACAAGGCCAACCATTGATGCGCGAGATCGATGTTTCTGTCGACCCCCATGCCACCCGCAAAACAGGCGCCGATATTGTTCTGGGCGCGGGCATTGCCCTTACGTGCAAGCGGCTCCCATATAGAGAGCGCCGTGCCGTAGTCGCCCGATTTTGCTGCGACGAGGGCCTTTTCCAGTGACTGCGCATCACTGTCCTGTTTCGGCTTGCGGGAGAAAAGATCAGCGAGCCGCATAGGAAGCCAGATTCCTGACAAAGCGCGCCTCATCTTCGAGGCAACGCAGATCGAGAATGAACGCGCCTTTTTCGATGCGCCCGATCACCGGCAGCGGCAATTGCCGTAGCGCGGTGGCCAAAGCGGCGAGCGCGGAGCCGCTGCCGTCTTTCGGCACGATGGACAATCCGGCGCTTGGAACGGTCGATAATGGCAAGGCACCGGAGCCGATCTGGCTGGCGCAATCGGTGACTGTCACATCAAAGGCGGCGCCGAGCATTGTTTGCAGTTCCGGCTGCAATCGGGTGGCTTGAATAGCGATGTCGCTTTTCGGTCGCGCCAGATAGCGGAGCGTCGGTAGTTTTTCGGCCAGTCTTTCGGGGTTGCGATAGAGCTTCAGCGTTGCTTCCAGCGCGGCGAGCCTGATCTTGTCCACGCGAAGGGCGCGTTTCATCGGGTTTTTGTTGATGCGGGCGATCAGATCGCGCCGCCCGACGATGAACCCGGCTTGCGGCCCGCCGAGCAGCTTGTCGCCGGAGAAGGTGATGACATCGGCCCCTTCGGCAACGGCTTCGCGCACGGTTGGCTCATGCGCCAGACCGAATGTGGTCAGATCGGCGAGCGTGCCGGACCCAAGGTCATTGACCAGCGGTACACCGCGCGCCTTGGCGATTGCAGCAAGCTCCGTTGCCGATACCTCACGCGTAAACCCTTCAATGCGATAATTGGAAGTGTGGACCTTCAATATAAGCCCGGTATCCGGCCCGATAGCACCTTCATAATCACCCGGATGGGTGCGATTGGTGGTGCCAATCTCCACCAGTCTGGTGCCTGCGCGGGTCATGATATCCGGCATGCGGAACGCGCCGCCGATTTCAATCAGTTCACCTCGTGAGACCACTGCCTCTTTGCCCGCCGCAAGGCTATTCAGCACCAGCAGCACGGCGGCAGCATTGTTGTTGACCACGGTTGCATCTTCCGCGCCGGTCAGTTCGCAGACGAGTGCGCGCAGATGATCGTCGCGTTCGCCGCGCGCGCCGGTTGAAAGATCAAACTCCAGCGAAACGGCTTCGCGCATGGCTGCCGTCGCAGCCTCGATTGCCGCTTCAGCCAGAATGGCACGTCCGAGATTGGTGTGCAGAACCGTTCCCGTCAGATTGAATAGCGGGCGCAGGCTCGATTGCCCGGAAGCTTCAAGCAGATCGATGGCCCGCCCTGTAATCTCTGCGCTGTTGGACGGTGCAGCGCCGGATTTCACGGCTTCACGCATGTCGGTCAGGATCGTGCGAATGGCTTCTGTCAATGCCGGGCGACCGAACCGTTCGAGCGCGGAATCAAGTTCCGGCATTTGCAAAAGCGTATCGACGGAAGGCAATTGCCGCAGGTTAGACCGGGTCTGATCCATGGTGCCTCACAATCCTGCAAGCAGGGCAGCAAAGCCGCCGCGCCGATAGGGCGTTTCGCGCATCAGCATATCAAGGCCAAGGCTTGCCACATCGTCGGTCATCGGGTCAGCGTCGGTGGACTGCTGCTGGTAGATGATCTTGGTCCAGCTTCCGCATTCGTCGCAGGTTTCCGCCTTGATGACGCCGCCGCCGTCTTCGACTTCCTTATAGCCGACTCCCTTGGTTGAGCCGCAGCAGGTGCACTTGATACGGACATAGTGCCAGAGCGTGTTGCAGACCGAGCAGGAACAAAAGCGTGCGCCGTGCGCACCTTTCCAGCCGACGACGATTGAACTCGACGGCATGCTGCCGCAAGCGGGGCAGACGCCGTCTGCAACAGGGTTCACGGCTTTTGGATTAAGCGCGGATGCCAGCCGCGTGAAATGCAGCTGGAGACCGGCCCAGATATAGATATGTTCGGCAATCGCATCCGGCGGCAGCATGCCAGTGAAGACCGCATCGATCATGCGGCGGCGCTCCGCAGCGCTGGCGGCGATCACGCGCTCCAAAGCGTCGGCAGCATCCTGCGGTTTGGCGATATTGCGCGCGCGGTCGAACAGCTTGTCAAAGGTTGAATTCAGGGCACTGTCCGACGCAGCCACATCGCGGTCAATGCAGGGCATTTCGGGTTTCTGGGTGATGTCCGAGGGAGAGACCGGACCAAGCTCTTTTTGAACTGCCGATTGCGCATCGCTTAGATCGGCGACAAATTCGAGATAGGGTTTGAGCGGGCTCACCGACCCCAGCAGCCGCAGGCGCGCGGCTCTCCGGGCAAACAGGTCGTCGGGATCGGGCAATCGCACAAAGGGTGGAGACGATACCTCGCCAATCGCCGTTGGATCCGGCGCCAGATCTGTCTTACCTACCATTCTACTCCCTCACGAACCCGCCGGGCCACGTGGACCAGTGCAACCATATTTATTCTTGGTCGGTCTCCGGATTTTTCAACCCGGCGATCCGTAAAATTATGCAGCCGGTTTGCCACTTGTCGGCTTGGCCTTTCGCTTGGCGTTCAGCTCGCGCAGCCATTTGCGATGATGCCGCCATGCCCAGCCACCGGTCACTGTGCCGCGTGTCATGGCGCTGAATGTGCCTCTGATCCAGATTGCAGCGTAGACATGCACGATCCACACGCAAATGGCGACGACAGCGGCCATCGAGTGGACGAGCAGCGCCCAGCGCTGCTGGTTGATGCTGACGATGGAGCCGAAATATTCGTTCCAGATGGCGAGACCCGAAACGATCAGGATGATGATCAGCAGTGACATCGACCAGAAAACCAGCTTCTGCCCGGCATTATATTTGCCGACTTCGGGCAGCTTTTCCTCATCGCCCGCGATCACGTCATTAACCTGGCCGAGCCAGCGCGTGTCTTCGCGCTTCCAAAGATTGGCGCTCCAGAAACGCACGAAGAGGCCAAAGAAGCTGAAGAACAGCACCACGCCGATCCACGGATGGATAGTGCGTGTCCACTGGCCGCCGCCAAAAAGACCGGACAGGAAAAACAGCCAGGGGTGGAACATGGCAAGTCCAGACAGCGCCAGCAACACGAGGCTGATGGCGGTAATCCAGTGATTGATGCGCGCGCTGCCTGAATAGCGGTGCACGCGAACAGGCTTGCCCGGTTCTATGTCATCGCTGGCGGATACATCGTCAAAGTCGGTCTTGCTCATGAGCTTTTTTCTCCCGTGAGCTTCTCGGCCTCTTCCTCGTCATGCTCGGTCACGACGTTTGGACCTTTGATGATATAGTGCAGGAAGCCAGCGGCTGCGGCCAGTCCCATGACCGCCATGCCCGCATATTTGGAGACGCCTTTCCAGACTTCGACAACCGGGCTGATGCGCGGGTTATTCGGCAGGTTGGCGTAAATTTCCGGTTTGTCGGCGTGGTGCAGCACATACATGACGTGTGTGCCGCCGACTCCCGGCGGATCGTAAAGCCCGGCATTTTCAAACCCGCGGGACTTCAGATCCTTGATGCGCCCGTCGGCCCATTCCTTCATTTCGTCCTTGGTGCCATAGACGATGGCCTGGGTTGGGCATGCTTTTGCACAGGCCGGGCCTTGTCCAACCGCAATGCGGTCGGAGCACAGCGTGCATTTATAGGCCTTGTGGGTCACTTCCGAGACGCGCGGGATGTTGAACGGACAGCCCTTGATGCAATAGCCGCAGCCGATGCAGTTATCGTGGATGAAATCGACGATGCCGTTGGAATATTGCACGATTGCGCCGGGGGCTGGGCAGGCCTTGAGGCAGCCGGGGTCCTCGCAATGCATGCAGCCATCCTTGCGGATCAGCCATTCCAGATTGCCGGTATCGGGATTATCCCACTCGGTATAGCGCATCAGCGTGAAGGTATTGGGCGTCAGATCATGCGGGTTGTCATAGACACCCACATTGATGCCGACTTCCTCATGCGTATCGTTCCACTCGGCACAGGCCGATTGGCAAGCCTTGCAGCCAATGCATTTCGACACGTCGATCAGCTTGGCCACTTCGGTCTGGCGTTCGGCGGGTGGTGTCACGGATGACGCCGACCGCCGCATCAGGTCACTTTCACCGAAGCGCGGAGCCTGTGGCTGAACACTGGGATTGGGAACGGGTGGAAACATTCTTCAATCCCTTCTAAGCAACAGGCGCGCTGCTGCGTTCGATATTGACCAGAAACGCCTTGAATTCCGGCGTCTCGATGTTTGCGTCGCCGACAAACGGGGTCAGCGAATTCGGACCGAAGCCCTTGCGGGCAGCGCCCATGAAGCCCCAATGCAGCGGAATGCCGACCACATGCACCGTCTTGCCGTCACAGATCAGCGGCTTGATGCGTTTGGTCACCACTGCCTTGGCCTTGACCGAGCCGCGCTTCGACCAGACGCGCACCCAGTCGCCCTTGGCGATGCCCTTTTCCTTTGCCAGCTCTTCCGAAATCTCCACGAAAAATTCGGGCTGCAGCACGGCATTCACATGCACGTGCTTGGTCCAATAGTGGAAGTGTTCGGTCAGGCGATAGGAGGTTGCCGCATAAGGGAACTCCTCGGATGCCGTATCAGCGAACTGTTTGAAGTCGTTGTTGAAGACGCGGGCCACCGGATTGCCCCGGATATTCGGCGCAACCACATTGGCCAGCGGTGACTCAAACGGCTCGTAATGGGCGGGGAACGGACCATCGCGCATCATGCCACGGCAGAACAGGCGCGATGTGCCTTCCGCATTCATGATGAACGGTCCGACTTCATGCGGCTTGGCGGTCGGCGCGATGTCCGGCACGTCATAGCCTGTCCACTTGGTTCCATCCCATTCGATGAGCTTGCGGCTCGGATCCCACGCCTTGCCGTCAAGATCGGCGGAAGCGCGGTTATAGAGGATGCGCCGGTTGGCGGGCCATGCCCAGGACCAGTTGAGATAGGCTCCGGTCTCGTCGGGATCGTGATTGTCGCGACGGGCCATGTTGTTGCCCGCCTCGGTGAAGCAGCCGGAATAAACCCAGCAGCCCGACGATGTGGAACCGTCATCGCGCAGCGCGGCAAAACCGGGCAGCAGTTTCCCAGCCTCCAGAACCAATTTGCTCGGGTCTGTCGGGTCCATCAGCGTGGTCAGCGCACGACCGTTCAGTTCTTGCGCCAGTTCTTCGGCGGTCGGTTCGTCCGGGTCCTTGTAATCCCAGACCAGATTGAGAATTGGATCCGGGAACGGGCCGCCTTCCTTGCTGTAAAGCGCCTTCAGCCGCATATAAATCTGCGCCATGATCCAGTTGTCGGTCTTCGCCTCGCCGGGCGGTGTTGCTCCCGGCCAGTGCCATTGCAGCCAGCGGCCGGAATTGGTTAGCGAGCCTTCATCCTCTGCAAAGCAGGTGGATGGAAGCTGAAACACTTCCGTCTGGATCGACGCCGTGTCGACGTCATTATATTCGCCGTGATTTTCCCAGAAGCGCGATGTTTCCGTTTCGAGCGGGTCCATCGTGACGAGGAATTTCAGCTTCGACAGGGCTGCGGTCAGCTTGTTGCGGTTTGGCACCGCCATCAGCGGGTTGAAGCCCTGGCAGACATAGCCGTTGACCTTGCCATCGTTCATCATGTCGAAAATGCGCAATACGTCATAGTTCGGCACGTCGAGCTTCGGCAGCCAATCATAGGCGAAGTCGTTTTCAACGGTGGCGGCGTTGCCCCACATGGACTTCTGGAAGCTTACGAAGAACTTCTTGTAGTTCTGCCAATAACTCGTCTGGTTCGGACGCAAAGGCTTGAAGCTGCGCGTCGACATATAGGTGTCGAGGTCAATCTCCTTCTCCACCGGGATATTCATATAGCCCGGCAGAAGATTGGACATCAGGCCGATATCGGTCAGCCCCTGAATATTGGAGTGGCCGCGCAGCGCATTCATGCCGCCGCCCCGCACCCCGATATTGCCAAGGATCAACTGAAGCATCGCCATACCGCGAATGTTCTGCGCGCCCTTGGAATGTTGCGTCCAGCCAAGCGCATACATGGATGTCATGGTCTTGGTGGGTGACGAGCATTCCCCGATCATCTCGGCCACTTTCAGGAATTTCTCCTTCGGTGTGCCGCAGATGCGCTCGACCATTTCCGGCGTGTAGATGGAGGCATGCTGTTTCAACAGGTTCCACACGCAACGCGGATGCTGCAAAGTGTCGTCCACGACGGCATAGCCATCGTCGCCGATTACATATTCCCAGCTCGAGCGATCATAATCGCGCTTTTCCTCGTCATAACCGGTAAACAGCCCGTCCTTATATTCAAAGCCATCCTTGACGATGTAGCTGGCATTGGTGAAGTGCTTCACATATTCCCACTGCACGTGATCGTTCTGGATGCAGTAGTTGATGACGCCGAGCAGGAAGGCGATATCCGAACCCTGACGGATCGGCGAATAATAATCCGCTACCGATGCCGTGCGCGTGAAACGCGGATCGACGACGATCAGCCTGGCACCACGGTTGGCCTTTGCCTCCGTCACCCATTTGAAGCCGCACGGATGCGCTTCCGCCGCATTGCCGCCCATGACGACGATGAGGTCAGTGTTCTTGATGTCTGTCCAGGCGTTGGTCATTGCGCCACGGCCAAATGATGGGGCGAGACTCGCCACCGTCGGGCCGTGTCAGACGCGAGCCTGATTATCGAATGCGACTATGCCTGCACTGCGCACCACCTTGTAGGTGAGAAACGCTGTTTCGTTGGTCGTTGCGGACGCGGCGAGGAACCCTGTCGACGTCCAGCGGTTGACGGTAATGCCGGCGTCGTTCTTCGCGATGAAGTTTGCGTCGCGGTCATCCTTGAGGTGACGTGCGATCCGATCCAGCGCGTCGTCCCATGAAATGCGCTTGAATGCGCCGGAGCCGGGTTCACGGACCATCGGATATTGCAGGCGGGTTTCCGCCTTGACGAAATCCTTGAGAGCCGCACCCTTCGGGCACAATGTGCCGCGATTGGTCGGGTGGTCCGTATCGCCTTCGATATGGATCAGGTCGGCTTTCTCGCCCTTGCGCACATCGCCCTTGGAATAAAGGATAATGCCACAGGCCACCGAACAATAGGGGCAGGTATTCCGGGTTTCGGTCGTATTGGCCAGCTTGAAGGGGCGAATGGACTCAGCATAGGCGGTTTCCACCGCACCAAAGCCGAAAGAACCGAGCGCCGAAGCCGCTACCACCGCTCCCGTTCCGCCCAGAAACTGGCGGCGTGAGAGCTCCACATTCATAGCGCGATACCTCCCTGATGATCAGAACCGACGTGCCGGGATACAGTCGCAGGCGCGTTGTCGGGCTGGCTTGACTTTCATTTCACTAGTTCAACGCAATAAACTGCAGTTGTCAACCGAAGTGAAGGCCGAAAAATGTAACAACAAAGTGCATTTATAAATAACATGACTGTGATTGTCAGGTATTAATACATGAATGTAATCTTCACGAACACTTGTCTTGTTTGTTCATTGATTGACGGGCCTCTACAAACACGGCAGACTGCCCGTGTGACTTCTTTCGCTGCTCCCGAGTTTCGGGGCCTTGATCACAGATCAATATTGGCCTGCGCTGACCGTTTCGGTCAGGCGCAACAGCAGCGCTTTCTCCTCACAAAGGCAAGAAACAAAGCTTATGGCTCCAGAAGGAGCTATTTAAGGGGATCGTCATGAATCGTCGGGAACTTCTCAAATCCGGTGCCGTCTGCGCCGCCATAAGTGTCATGCCGGGCTTCAGTCTCGCGCCTGCCTTCGCTGCTGACGTCACTTTCGCGCCGCAGCCGTCGAACTGGCGCAGTTTCGAGATCAAGACCGTCGTCAATCCTACCGCGTCCAAGGATGTCATCCGGGCATGGGTGCCACTGGTCGGGTTTCAGGCGGATGGCTGGAACCGTCCAGAGGGCAACCGCTGGACGACCAATGCAAAGGTAGCGCAACTCGATCGCGATCCGCACAGCGGGGTAGGCCTGCTCTATCTCGAATGGGCGCCGGGCGAGGAAGCGCCGTCTGCGGAAATCACGAGCCTCATTTCGACCCGTGACCGCGCAAGCAAGCTTGAAGCATCGTCGGCGGTAGCGCCGCTGACGCAAACAGAGCGCGCCAAGTATCTGGCCGGAACACGGTTGGCTCCGGTGGATGGCATCGTTCGGGAAACCGCCGACAAGATCGTCGGCGATGCCACAAGCGATCAGGACAAGGCGCGCCGCATTTATGATTGGGTTGTCGCCAACACCTATCGACGCGCCTCCACGCGCGGTTGCGGCGATGGCGATATCGTGGCTATGTTGAAGAGCGGCGATCTGGGCGGCAAATGCGCCGATCTCAATCCGCTTTTCGTGGCGCTGGTGCGCTCCGCTGGCATTCCCGCACGTGATCTTTATGGGGTGCGGGTGGCGCCCTCCGCTTTCGGCTACAAGAGCCTTGGCGCAAAGAACGAGGTCATCACCAAGTCGCAGCATTGCCGTGCTGAAATCTATCTCGACGGCGTCGGTTGGGTCGCGACTGATCCGGCCGATGTGCGAAAGGTCATGCTTGAAGAAGAGAAGGACGGTCTGACCGCAGACGATCCGCGTGTCGTTGCTGTTCGTCAGAAGCTCTTCGGCGCATGGGAAGGCAACTGGATTGCCTTCAATGACGGCAGCGATATCGATCTGCCCTCCGCGCAGGGCGGGGAGCTTGGCTTCCTGATGTATCCGCAAGCCGAAGTGGCCAGCACACGTCTCGATTGCCTCGACGCGGATGCTTTCCGTTATAGCATGACGGCACGCGAAATCTCGATCTGATACGAAATAACATGCTGGGGCGGTTCCTGTTTGCACTCGCGAACGAACCGCTTTCGGCTGAGGAGGAAACATGGATATCGCATCGCCCATCCGTCTCAGCACTCTGGCGCATGGCGGCGGCTGTGGCTGCAAGTTGGCGCCCGCCGTGTTGCAAAATCTGCTTGCCGATCAGCCCGCCATTCAGCCGTTCAAGCAGTTGCTTGTCGGTACCGAGACCGGCGACGATGCAGCGGTCTGGCAGCTGGATGATGAAACCTGCGTGATCGCCACGACCGATTTCTTCATGCCGATGGTGGATGATCCCGTCGATTTCGGGCGCATTGCCGCAACCAACGCTATATCCGATGTTTACGCCATGGGCGGCACGCCGATCATGGCGCTGGCGATCCTCGGCATGCCGGTGAACCAGATGCCTGCGGAAATGATCCGCGATATTCTGAAAGGCGGTTCCAGCATCTGTACCGAAGCCGGTATTCCTGTGGCAGGCGGGCATTCCATCGATGCGCCGGAGCCGATCTATGGACTGGCGGTGATCGGCACCTGCAAGCTTTCCAATCTGCGCAAGAACAGCGGAGCCAAACCGGGCGACGTGCTCATTTTGACCAAGGGGCTGGGCGTTGGCATTTATTCCGCCGCCTTCAAGAAGCAGGTGCTCGACAGCGCCGGTTACGATGAAATGATGGCCTCCGTCACTCTGTTAAACCGGGTCGGCGCTGAACTCGGCAAGGATGATGCCGTCCATGCAGTCACCGATGTGACAGGCTTTGGTATCCTCGGTCATGCGCTTGAAATGGCGCGAGGATCGAAGGTCGGCATCACACTTCGATACAGTGATCTGCCGTTTTTGGACCAGGCTGAACGCCTTGCCAAGGAGGGCTTTATCACCGGCGCTTCGACCCGCAACTGGGCGAGCTATGGCGACGAAGTGCACCTTGCTGATGACACGCCGATCTGGAAGCAACAATTGCTGACTGACCCGCAAACCTCCGGCGGTCTGCTTGTTTCCTGTGCGCCAGATGCGGCAGAGCGCATTGTCGCAACGATCCGTTCCGCCGGTTATCCGGCGGCGCGTATCGTCGGAACGGTTGGTGAAGCACCGTCAGTGGTAACGGTGGTCGACTAAAGCCCTGATTGATTTGCCAGCAAAATTCGAGCATTTCTTGAGCGTCGCCCAAGCCTAAGGCATAGTGTTTTCGATTAAGACAGAGTCGCAACCCGCGATAGGGCGCCGCGATAAGGATTGAGCATGTATTGGGCGGATATTATTGGCATTCTGGCGGTCCTTCTTTTGGTGGCCGCTAACGGCTTCTTCGTTGCTGCTGAATTCTCACTGGTGGCTGTCCGCAAAAGCCGGGTGGCCGAACTCGTCGCCGCCAAGCGGACCAATGCTACGGCTCTTCAGCGCGCAGTGGATCATCTTGATGCCAATCTTGCGGCCACGCAGCTCGGCATAACGATTTCCTCGCTGGCGCTCGGCTGGATCGGTGAACCGGCCCTTGCCCATCTCATCGAACCCGCTTTGGGCGCGCTGCCGACCGAATGGGTGAGCTTTGGGTCGCATGCCATCGCGGTTGCGATTGCCTTCATCATCATCACGGCGCTGCATATTGTGCTGGGCGAACTTGCGCCCAAAAGCCTCGCCTTGCAGCGCAGCGAAGGCACGGCGTTGTTTGTCGTCCGTGCGCTCGGTGCTTTTACCTTTATCTTCTGGCCCGCCATTTCCACGCTCAACGCACTGGGAAATCTGGTGCTGCGGGTGTGCGGTTTGCAGCCGGGCAACGGGGAGGGATCGACCCATTCTCCGGAAGAGATCAAGCTGCTCGTCGCGGCCAGCCAGCAGGCTGGTCTGATTGAAATGACGCAACGCGAGGTGGTGGCGCGTGCGCTGACCATTGGTGACCGCCGCGTGGGCGATATCATGACGCCCCGGCGTGAGATCGACTGGGTGGACGCCGACGACACGCAGGAGCAGATGCTCAAGACTGTCCGCGAATGTCGCCACGAACAATTGCTGGTCGCGCATCAGAGCATCGACGAACCCATCGGCATGGTTCTCAAGAAAGATCTGCTTGATCAGGTGCTCGACGGTCATGCGGTCAATCCGCTGAAGGCAATCCGGGAACTTGTCGTGGTGCATGAGGCGACACCGATTTTCCGTGTGCTTGAAATCTTCAAGAAAAGTCCGGTGCGGCTGGTCGTCGTCGTGGATGAATATGGCATCCTCGAAGGCATCGTCACCCAGTCGGACCTGCTTGAAGCCATCGCGGGTGATATACCGGATATTGACGACGAAGAGCCGGATATCGTGACGCGCACGGATGGGTCGCTTCTGATTGACGGCTTGATGTCGGCCCATGAGGCCTTCCATCGTCTGGGTTTCACCGAAGTCCCGGAAGATCGCGGCTATCATACGATTGCCGGTTTTGCGCTGTTGCAGCTGGGCGATCTGCCTTCCGTTGGTGACAGTTTCGAGTATGACGATTGGCGCTTTGAAATCGTCGATATGGACGGCCGGCGCATCGACAAGATTCTCGCGAAGAAATTATAGGTAACGTTGGGGTCGCCGCTCCGCCGAAAGGCGTAGCGGCTCCGCCTTATACGGTTATATGCCCGGCAGCTCTGTTTGTGCATTCTGTATGTATGAAGATAGAAGCTGAACAGCAACGCCAATTCTGGAACGACTGGAACGCGCAGACCCGCGAAAAGGAGCTGCACGAAATCTCGCGTCGGCAGGCCGAGATGGTCCTCGACAGTCTGGCACGCACCGGCAGAAGCGGGCTGAAAATCCTCGAAGTCGGTTGCGGCGCGGGGTGGCTCTGTCCGGAGCTTGCCCGGTTTGGCGATGTGGTGGGAACCGACCTTTCCGACGAGGTTTTGCAGCGGGCGCAGACGCGCTGGCCCGAAATCAAATTCGTGTCGGGTGATTTCTTCTCGCTGTCCTTCGAGCCGCAATCCTTCGACGTGATTGTCAGTCTGGAAGTGCTGTCGCATGTCGAGAACCAGCCCCAATTCATGGAGCGGCTAGCCGATCTGCTGGTGCCAGGTGGCATGTTGCTGCTCGCAACGCAAAACCGGCCCGTCCTGCAAAAGCATTGCAGCGTCGCGCCGCCCGGTCCGGGACAGGTTCGCCGTTGGGTCGACCGGACGGAACTGGCCGGGCTGGCGTCGCCTTTTTTCAAGATAGAACAGCTGCGCTCCATCACGCCCATGGCGCAACGCGGCTACCGGCGTTTCCTGACATCGCAGAAACTCAACAATGCGCTCGCGCCGGTGATGGGACATCGTCTTCGCGATCTGCTCGAAGCCAATGACTGGGGTTGGACGCTGATGCTGAGAGCCACCAGACATCTGGCCGTATAAGAAGCGGCACCTTTTTCAATCCACTAGCCGACAGCTTTTAAGTATTGGGATCAAGTATAGACCCGCAGGAAAAATATGTTCCTGCGGGTCTCTTTTTTGGCAGGAATGCGCACGACAGTATCCATTCATCGAATTAAATATATGGAAATTATAGAATAATTCGTAATGGAACACTGCCGTGAGTACAAAAAAGCAATTCATCCTCAACGGGTTCGGCATGAATGTCGTTGGCCATGTCTCGGCTGGCCTGTGGCGGCATCCGCAGGACAAGGCGCATAATTACACCAGCATCGACTACTGGGTGAACCTTGCCAAAACGCTGGACGAAGGTGGCTTCGACGCCCTTTTTCTGGCCGATGCGCTTGGCCATCTGGATGTTTTCAACGGAACGCCGGATTCATCGCTGCGCACAGCCGCGCAGTCGCCGGTGAACGACCCGCTTCTGCTCGTTTCCGCTATGGCTGCGGCCACCCGTCATCTGGGCTTCGGCATTACTGTTTCGACGACTTATGAGCAGCCCTATCTGCTGGCGCGTAAATTCACGACGCTCGACCATCTGACCAAAGGGCGTATTGCGTGGAACATCGTGACGTCGGTTCTGGAGTCCGCAGCCAAAAACCTTGGGCTTGATCGCCAGATCGATCATGACGAGCGCTACAATCGCGCGCAGGAATTTCTCGACGTGACCTACCGTCTCTGGGAAGGTTCGTGGGAGGATGATGCCGTGGTGCGCGATCGGGAAAAGGGGATTTATACCGACCCTTCCAAGGTCCACCCGATCAATTTCCACGGTCGCTACTTCAATGTGCCGGGTGCGCATCTCTCACAGCCAAGCCCGCAGCGGACGCCCTTGCTGTTTCAGGCGGGAACCTCGCCACGCGGTCGTGAATTCGCGGCAAGCAATGCGGAAGTGGTGTTCCTTGGCGGTACCAATACGGCGGCGATCCGCCGCTCGACCGATGCGATCCGTGCGCAGGCCGTCGCGCTTGGCCGTTCGCCCGATGCCATCAAATTCATCACGGCTGTGACGGTGATCACCGCGCCGACCGACGAAGAAGCGCAGGCAAAGTACAAGGACTATCTGTCCTATACCAATGTGGAAGCGGCGCTGGCGCTGTTCTCCGCCTGGACCGGTGTGGATTGGAGCCAGTATCCGCTCGATCATCCGCTGGAGTATATCGAAACCAATGCCGGTCGCTCGGCGCTTGCGGGCCTCACCAGCATCGATGCCGATCGTCGCTGGACGGTGGAAGGCATTGCCGAATATATCGGTGTGGGCGGCATTCATCCCAAGCTGGTCGGCTCGCCGCAGACCGTTGCCGACGAGCTGGAACGTATTGCCGATGAGGGCGGTATCGACGGTTTCAATCTGGCCTATGTGATCAGCCCCGGCACCTTTGAAGATTTTGTCGAACATGTCGTGCCGGAATTGCGCAAGCGCGGGCGTATCCGCGCGCGCACTGATGAGCCGCTGACAATCCGCGAGCGCTTTCAGGGCGAAGGTCACCGTCTGCTGCGTGACGATCATCCGGGTGCAGCGGCGCGTGATCGCTCGCAATGGGCGTCTCCTGTTACGGAGGCGGCGCAGTGAGCGGCATTCATGTCCACTGGTATCTGCCGACCAATGGCGACAGCCGTGAGATTGTCGGCTCCGGTGACGACTCACATCTCGGCAATGGCCCATTAGGTCTGAGCTGGCGCAAACCGACTATCGATTATCTGGAGCAGATTGCCAGAACAGCGGAACTTCTCGGCTTCGAAGCCGTGCTGACGCCGACCGGCACATGGTGCGAAGACGCATGGATAACCACAGCCGCGCTGTCACGCGTGACCAGCCGCTTGAAGTTTCTCGTCGCTTTTCGTCCGGGCTTCATTTCGCCAACGCTTGCCGCTCATCAGGCGGCGACATTCCAACGCATTTCCGGCGGACGGCTGTTGCTAAACGTGGTGACGGGCGGGGATCCGGTCGAACAGAGACGGTTCGGCGATTATCTCGATCACGATGCCCGTTACGAACGAACGGGAGAGTTTCTGGAAGTGCTGCGCGGTGTCGCCTTACCGGCAGGTGAAGACAAGCGCTTCGATTTCGAGGGAAAGCATTATCGCATCGAGGGTGCGCAGATCGACTTCGGTGTATATGGCCTGCCGAATATCTTTTTCGGCGGGGCAAGCGAGGCTGCGCGTGATGTCGCTGCGCAGCATGTGGATACCTATCTGGTCTGGGGCGAGAATCCAGAGTTCGAGGCGGAACGCATCCGAACCCTCAAGGCGCAGGCGGCGGCGCTTGGGCGCAAATTGTCCTTCGGTATTCGCCTGCATGTGATCAGTCGCGATACGGAGGCGCAGGCCTGGGCGGAAGCCGATGCCTTGCTGGCGAAGCTTTCACCGGAACGCATCCAGCGCGCGCAGGCAATTCTGGCGCGCACCCAGTCGGTCGGACAGACGCGGATGAACGCGCTCCATAAGGACAAAAGCGAACAGGCTTTTACGCTTCGCAGCGCGCGCGACCTCGAAATCTATCCGCACCTTTGGGCGGGGTATGGGTTGGTTCGCGGTGGTGCGGGAACGGCCATCGTCGGTAGTCACGAGCAGGTGGCAGAGCTGATTGCGCAATATCACGAGGTCGGGTTCGATCACTTCATCCTGTCCGGCCAGCCGCATATCGAGGAAGCCTATTATTTCGCCGAAGGCGCTTTGTCGGTGCTTCGCTCCCGACAATTGCTTGCAGCAGCGTAGGAAACCCCAGCAAAGCATGGAATGAACGGCATATTCCTCAGCTGTGGTTTCGCGGCAGGCGGCAAATATTAGCCTTTCGCAATATACTGAGAATACTTTATTGCCCGCAGCAAATGATCGGGCTAGCATGTCCCCATTACAACAACGGCAGGAAAAACCTGTCGAGACAAATGGGGAAATAAGATTATGAAAATGGCACGCCTTGCCTTCGCCGGTGCACTTCTCGCAACTGTCACCGGTTTTCACGTTGCGCCTGCTGCGGCGCGCGATCTGACAGTTGTCTCCTGGGGCGGCAACTATCAGGATGCGCAACGCGAAATCTATTTCAAACCGTTTTCGGAAAAGACCGGAAAGCCGCTTCTAGATGAATCCTGGGACGGCGGTTACGGTGTCGTTCAGGCCAAGGTGAAGGCTGGCAAGCCCAATTGGGATGTGGTGCAGGTGGAAGCTGAAGAGCTGGCGCTCGGCTGTGCCGATGGTCTTTATGAAAAGATCGACTGGTCCAAGCTCGGCGGCAAGGACAAGTTTCTCGACAGCGCGGTCAATGATTGCGGCGTCGGCGCCATCGTCTGGTCCACGGCTATCGCCTATAATGGCGACAAGCTGAAAGACGGCCCCAAGTCCTGGGCGGATTTCTGGGATGTGAAGAAGTTTCCCGGGAAGCGTTCGTTGCGTAAGGGCGCAAAATACACGCTGGAATTCGCGCTGCTCGCAGACGGCGTCAAGAAGGACGAAGTCTATGACGTGCTGGGCACGCCGGAAGGCGTCGACCGCGCCTTCAAGAAGCTCGATGAGCTGAAGCCGAATATTGTGTGGTGGGAAGCTGGCGCGCAGCCGCTTCAACTGCTGGCATCCGACGAAGTCGTGATGGCCTCGGCCTATAATGGTCGTATCACCGGCATCAATCGCGCTGAGGGCAAGAATTTCAAGGTCGTTTGGCCGGGCAGCATCTATGCCGTCGATAGCTGGGTTGTTCTGAAGGACGCCGAGAACAAGGACGCGGGCATGGATTTTATCGCTTTCACAAGCGAGCCGGAAAATCAGGTCAAGCTACCGAAATTTGTTGCCTACGGTCTTCCGAACAAGGAAGCCGCAAGCAAGGTTCCGGCGGAATTCGCAGGCGATCTGCCAACGGCGGAAGCCAACATGACAGATGCCATTCCGCTCAATGTCGATTTCTGGATCGACAATTCGGAAGAGCTGACGAAGCGTTTCAACGCCTGGCTGGCTCAGTAACAGAGGCAGCCTGCCAAAGTTCATCGCCGTCCCGTCTGCCGTGAAAACAAATAGCTGGAGCGGTTTCGTTAATACCGGAACGGCTCTGGCGGGTGGACGGGATATTCCGATTGCCGGCAAATGGAGTGATTCATTGACGGACTATCGAATCCGATTTGAGAATATCAGTAAATCCTACGCCGATTTCAAAGTTATAGACGGGCTCAACCTCGATATCGCACGCGGTGAGTTTGTCAGTCTGCTGGGGCCGTCGGGCTCGGGCAAGACCACGCTTCTGATGATGCTCGCAGGTTTTGAAAACCCGAGCGGCGGCAAGCTCATCGTCGATGGCAAGTCTATCAACGATGTGCCTTCCTATAAGCGCAATATGGGCGTTGTCTTCCAGAACTATGCGCTGTTTCCGCATATGAGTGTCGGCGAGAATGTCGCGTTTCCATTGCAGATGCGTGGGCTTGGCAAGGCGGAAATTTCCGACAAGGTCGGAAAAGTGCTGGATATGGTGCAGCTTTCCACTATGCGCGAGCGCAAGCCGTCGCAGCTCTCCGGCGGGCAGCAGCAGCGTGTGGCTTTGGCCCGCGCGCTGGTTTTCGAACCGGGTGTGGTGCTGATGGACGAACCCCTCGGTGCGCTCGACAAGCAGTTGCGCGAACAGATGCAGCTCGATATCCGCGCTCTGCATAGCCGCCTCGGTTTGACGATTGTTTTCGTGACGCACGACCAGAGCGAGGCTCTGACCATGTCGGACCGCATCGCCGTGTTCAACAAGGGCCAGATCGAACAGATCGGCTCACCGCGCGAAATCTATGACGAACCCAAGACCCGTTTCGTGGCCGAATTTATTGGCGAAACCAACCTTGCCGAAGGCAAGGTGGAGCGTATCGACGGAACCAATACGTTGATCCGCCTCAACAATGGCGCCGAGCTGAATGCCTCTTCATCGGGCGCGTTGACGCCGGGACAGAACGTGTTGCTTTCAATCCGCCCGGAGCGGATAGAACTGGGCGGCGAGGGCAAGGCGGACAACAGTCTCAGTACGCGCGTCACCGACAGTGTCTATCAGGGCGACCACCTGCGCATCCAGCTGGATGACAAGGCGCATAATTTCATTGTCCGTCTTGATCGCAAGGCGCGCGAATGGAAGCCGGGGGTCGATGTGGTGGCGCATTTCAATGCCGCTGATTGCTGGACCATTGTCGCATGACGGTACTTTCCGCCAAGAGCACGCGCTCCGTTTTGCTCATCGCCCCGCTTTTGATCTTCATTGCGCTGTTCTTCCTGTGGCCGCTCGGCGTAATGATGAAACAGGCAATTTCCGACACGGCGGTGCTGCGTGTTTTGCCGCAAACGGCAGAAGCGGTGGGCGCATGGGACGGTCAGTCCGGCCCGACACCGGAGATGAAACAGGCGCTTGTTGCCGATCTCAAGACCTCTACCGACCAGCAGGCCGTCGGCGATATGGTGCGGCGCTTGAACAGCGCCCAGTCGGGCTTTCGTACGCTGATGAGCAAGACGATCTCGGCCATTGAGAAGGGCGACCCCGCGCTCGATCTTGAGGCCGTTGATAAACGCTGGAGCCAACCTCAATATTGGCGCGCAATTGCCAATGCTCTGTCCCCCACCACGGATCGCAATCTATTGGCCGCTGTGGATATGGAACGCGACAGTTCTGGCGAGATTGTTTCCATGGCACCGGGCACATCGGCCAATCGCGCCATTATGCTGCGCACCTTCTGGATTGCCGCGCTGGTCACGCTGGCCTGCGCCGCTATCGGTTATCCCTATGCGGTGTTGCTGGCTTCTGCCACAGGCTGGGTGAAGAGCGCCTTGTTTGCAGCGGTGCTGCTTCCGCTCTGGACGTCGCTTCTGGTGCGCACGGCGGCTTGGTTCATCCTATTGCAGGACAAGGGGTTGATCAATGACACGCTGACCTGGCTCGGGTTGACGAACGGGCCGCTGCCGCTGATTTTCAACCGGACGGGCGTGATCATCGCCATGACGCATGTGCTGTTGCCGTTCATGGTTTTGCCCATCTACAGCGTGCTGGTGTCGATCCCGAACAATCTGATGCCTGCCGCCGCTTCGCTGGGCGCGCCGCCATGGCGCGCATTCCTGCGGGTTCTGCTGCCGCTCAGTATGCGCGGTATCCTGTCCGGTATGTTGCTCGTCTTCATGAGCGCCATCGGTTATTACATCACACCGGCGCTGATCGGCGGTCCGAGCGACCAGATGATCAGCTCAATCATCGCTTATTATGCAACCGGCTCGGCCAATTGGGGCATGGCGGGTGCGCTGGGCATGGTGCTGCTGGTCGTTTGTCTGGTGCTCTATGCGGTCTATGGCCGCCTGACCAACGAAAAGCCGGGGAGGGCGTGACCATGGGCCGTCCCGTCAAAATCATTTTCGGCGTTGCCGCGGTCATTTTTCTTGTCGCGCCGTTGTTTGCCATTCTGCCACTGGCGTTCACCTCAAGCGTGTTTCTCACCTATCCGGTGCCGAGCTGGTCGATGCGCTGGTTCGAAGAACTGGCAACGGCCGATGCCTGGCGACGCGCCATCGTCAACAGCCTGATCATCGGCACTGGCACGATGGCGCTGGCGACGGTGCTTGGCACAATGGCAGCACTTGGCCTGCGCAATCGGGCGCTGTTCCTGTCGGGCCCGATCCGTACGCTGTTTCTGCTACCGATGGTCGTGCCTGCGGTGGTGATGGGCGTCGGCATGCAATTGCTGTTTGTCCGGCTGGGGATCGCGAATTCCTATTTCGGGGTCATCGTCGCGCATACGGTGGTGTCGATCCCGTTCGTGATGGTGAGCGTCACCGGCGCGCTGGCAGGCATCGATCGGCGGGTGGAACTTGCCGCGGAAAGCCTTGGCGCATCGCCGCTGACTGTGTTTCGCCGGGTGACTTTGCCGCTTGCCATGCCTGGCGTGGTTTCAGGTGCCGTGCTGGCCTTCGCCACGTCGCTGGACGAGGTGGTGCTGACGCTGTTCGTCGCCGGGCCAAACCAGCGAACGCTGGCCCGACAGATGTTTTCCACGATCCGCGAAAACATCAGCCCGGCGATTGCCGCTGCAGCCTTCCTGTTTATCGCGGGAACCCTGATCCTTGGTCTGGCGGCAGTGCTGTTCAAAAGGAAAACACCGCGCACGGCTTGAATGAAACTTTCTAGCCGTGCTCAGGCGCCTGCATGAAATAGGGAACCATTCACGCTGTGAGGGGTTTGAAATTCATGCACGTTTCAAAAGCGAATTCAGAAAGCACCTCGCTTGCGGCGCTATCGACGGATAATGCCGGATATGCGCTTTTCTTCGACATAGACGGAACCTTGCTGGATCTGGCACCGACGCCGGACAGCGTCGTGGTCGATCCAGCACTGGTGACCGCACTGGAAAAACTGCGCCAGCGTCTGTCCGGTGCTGTGGCGCTTGTGACCGGACGCCCGCTGGAATTTGTGGCGGAGCGTTTTCCGTCTTATTCCGGCGCTGTTGCGGCATTGCATGGCACCGAGTTTCGCCTGCCATCGGGGCATGTCGAGATGCTGGAACCCGGCGAACAGTTCGAGCGTGCCAAGGATTTCATTCGTCAGACGCAGGCGGGGATTACCGGTCTTCTCGTCGAGGATAAGGGCAATGCCATCGCTGTCCATTTCAGGGCTGCGCCCGGCAAGGAAGACATCGCCCGCGAGCTGATCGATGCGGCGGAAAAGCTGGCTGGTCCTGACTGGTGTGTGCAGGCTGGTAAATATGTCTTCGAACTGCGTTCGCGTCATGGCGATAAAGGAGATGCCTTGCGCCGTTTGATGCGGAGCGCGGCCTTTGCCGGGCGTCTTCCGATCGCCTTCGGCGACGATCTGACGGATGTGCCGATGCTGCAGGCAGCGATGGATATGGGCGGGTTGGGCGTTGCGGTGGGCGATGCGATCGGCGATCTGTCCACTGACAGGGTTGCCTCGCCGGAAGCCTTGCGGGCATGGGTGATCGAAATGGCGGGTGAGCAATAATACGATGAAAGGAGAGACGAGTGGGACGCCTTGTCGTGGTTTCCAACCGGGTGCCCTTGCCGGACAAGCAAGGGAAAGCGCCGGCGGGAGGATTGGCCGTCGCCTTGCAGGCGGCTTTGAATGTGCGCGGCGGGGTCTGGTTTGGCTGGTCGGGTGAAACATTGTCCGGCAGGCAGACACACCAGCTTGAAACAAAGCAGGTGGGGCCGATCAGCTACGCGCTGTTGAGCCTGCAAAAGAAAGATATCGACGAATATTACGCTGGCTTCGCCAACCGAATGTTGTGGCCGCTTTGTCATTACCGGCTCGACCTGATCGATTATACCCGTAAGGACATGGCGGGATATTTCCGCGTGAACCGGTTGTTCGCACAGCAATTGCTGCCGCTGCTTGAGCCGGACGACATCATCTGGGTGCATGATTATCATCTGATCCCGCTGGCCGAAGAGTTGCGGCGCTGCGGTGTGGAAAATCGCATCGGCTTTTTCATGCATATTCCCTGGCCACCGGCTGATCTGCTTTTGACGCTACCGGTGCATGAGGCGATCATTCGCGGCTTGACGGCCTATGATCTCGTCGGGTTCCAGACTGAAAACGATGTCGAGAATTTCATTGGTGGTTTGCGGCGTGAAAAGATCGGCAAACAGATAGAACCCCGCCGCTTCGAAGCATTCGGGCGCAGTTTCAGCGTGGACAGTTTTGGCATTGGTATCGAAACGGAGATCTTTGCCGAGATTGCTCAGAAGACGCAGAACAGTGCCTCTGTAAAGCGCATGCGCGCCAGCATGAGCGGGCGCGATCTGATCATCGGCGTCGACAGGCTGGATTATTCCAAGGGGATTACCAATCGGCTCGAAGCTTTCGAGCATTTCATGAAAATCGATCCGGTCAATCGCGGCAATGTCACCTTCTTGCAGGTCACGCCGAAGTCTCGCACCGAGGTGCCGGAATATAAGGCGATGCAGCGGGAGGTAGCGGAAATGGCCGGGCGCATCAATGGCGCCAATGCGACCTTCGACTGGACGCCGATCCGCTATATCAACCGGTCTCTCAACCGTGATGTGCTGGCCGGGCTTTATCGCTTGTCGAAAGTGGGGCTGGTCACGCCGCTGCGTGATGGCATGAATCTCGTTGCAAAGGAATATGTTGCGGCGCAAGACCCCGATGATCCGGGTGTGCTTGTGCTCTCACGCTTTGCTGGTGCTGCGCAGGAACTGGACGGCGCGGTACTGGTCAATCCCTATGACACGGAAGCGGTGGCCTATGCGATAGCGCGGGCACTTTCCATGCAGCTGGAAGAACGGCAGGAGCGCTTTAACGGCATGATGGATTTTCTGAAAACCCACGACGTCACACGATGGTGCGACGATTTTCTGGCACGGCTTGCGCCAGAGAAATAGGCAAAGGCTTGCGCCCGTTTCGGGCGCAAGCTGTTCTTGAAATTTAGGCTACAGCCTTGCCATAAGTGCGCACGACATTGCGGACGGCTTCCACCATCAGGGCGTGCGGTGTCGGCTCGACGTCACCGGAGGCGACAGCCGGATAAAGTGTGCCCAAATACTGGCTGATCAGCGTTTCCGGTATCTTGCGACCTTCCAGACGCTTCAAGAGCGCATCAACGGCAGTGGTTGCCACCGGGTGTGGCCAGTAATAGCGGATGCGGTCGCTATAGGAGAAATGGCGTTGCAGACGCAGTTCTTCCGCATCGCCGTGATAATACTTTTCCCAGTTCTTCGGCTCGGCCAGAAGCAGGGCTTCCATTTTGCCGCGCAGGGTTTCTTCTTCCGGCAGCTTGTCGAGGAAAGCCGCAATCTGGTCGAGGCCGTAAAGCGCCTCGCGCAGTGCGAAAGTGAGGCCGGGGCCGACTTTCAAAATGGCGAAACCATCGTGCACCAGATCGGAAAGCGCTTCCACCGGCTGATAGTCGGTCGAATGCGCTTCAAAAACGAATTGCGGCATTTCGCTGATAACGCCGCTCAGCGCCGTCGCCTTCTCGCTGTTGTAGAAGACAACATTTTCGTTGCCGAATTCGACACCCGGTTGCACCACCACGCCGATGGCGCGGGCAAAGGCGTCTTCCAGTCCAAGTGCGGCGAAAGCCTTGCGGTGAATGGCGACAGTTTCGACCGCAGCACCCGGCTTGGTCAGTTCCAGCTCTTCGATTTCTTCCATAGCGCCGCCGGGGATCGGGACTTCCGTTCCGATGATATAGACCGGCAGGTCGTATCCGGCTTCACGGGCCGCTGCTTCAGAAACCTTGGCCAGACGCGCGGCGCGCTCGGCGGTCACGGCATCAGGCAGCGCGACCGGTTCGCCAGCGCAACCCATCGACGTGTCGAGATGGATCTTGGTGAAGCCTGCGCGCACGAAGGCATCGATCATGACATCCGATTTCAGCAGGGCTTCTTCAGCAGGCAGATGCTTCCACGGGTTCGGACCGAGATGGTCGCCGCCCAGAATAAGCCGCTTGGTGTCGAAGCCGACGCGAGCCGCGATATCTTCCACAAAGCGACGGAAATCGGCAGGCGTCATGCCCGTATAGCCGCCATCCTGATTGACCTGATTGCAGGTGGCTTCGATCAGCACGTCCGTGTTGGTCGCGATGCCTTCGAGAAGGGCTGCCTCGATCACCAGCGGATGCGCAGAGCAGATCGACGTGATGCCGCCGCGAACGCCGCGGGCGTAACGTGCGGGAAGTGCGCTCAGAACGTTCGTGCTGCTCATGCTGGAACTCCGTTTTTCTGAAGGAAGGCTTCAATTTCGGCCATGGTCGAGGTGCCCTCCATCGGACCTTTGACACCAACGGCGCGCGCGCCGGTGGCGTTGGCGATGATCAGAGCTTCCTTCGGAGCCATGTCGCGCAGCCAGCAGGTAACGAATGCTGCGCCAAAACTGTCGCCTGCTCCGGTTGGGTCGATTTCCTCGACCTTGAAAGCAGGTGCGAAGACTTCGCCGGACTGGTCGAAATAGCTTGCGCCTTCAGCACCGCGCTTGACCACTACGGCTTTGATACCGCGCGTCAGCAGTTCTTCTACGGCGGCCTTTTCCTCGGTCGCCTTGGTGAAGAGGAAGATTTCCGGGCCGCTTGGCATGAACAGGTCGGTGTTTTCCAGCGCATGGGCCAGTGCCTGGCGCATGCCTGGCAATTCCAGCATTTCCTTGCGGATATTCGGGTCGAAGGACACTGTGCCGCCCTTCGCCTTGATGCGGATTGTCGCCTCGTGGATCGCCGAAACAATGCCATCGGAGAACAGGGCCGAACCCATGATATGCAGGTGATCGGCGGTCTCGATCAGCCTTTCAGCTTCCGGCGTCAGGCCGATTGCACTGCATGCGCTGTGCTTGATGTTGAAGATGAAATCGCGATTGCCATCCGGGCGATACCGCACGAAGGCGCTGCCGGTGGCGGCTGTCGGATGTACGCCGATGGCCGAAACATCAACGCCATCTCTTTGCAGGCGCTCGACATTGAGCGCACCGAAATCGTCATTGCCCACCGCGCTGACCATGCCGCAAGGCTGGCCCATCTTGGCCGCCTGATCGATAAAGATCGCAGGCGCGCCGGAAGCGAACGGGCCGATCAACGGGATGGCAGACTTGAAACCGTTGCCGGTTTCCACGGCCATGATCTCGACGACGATTTCGCCGATGGTGATGATCTTTTTCATAAGCTGCACCGCGATTACGTACGAACGGATTTCGAGCGCACATCGAGCCAGACCGCGACCAGAATGACCACGCCCTTGACGATGAGCTGATAGAAGTAAGGCACCGACAGCATGTTCATGCCGTTATTGATGACGCCTATAATGAGCGCGCCGAGGATGGTGCCAACCATGGTGCCGACGCTGCCAGCAAGCGAGGTGCCGCCCAGCACGACCGCCGCAATGGCGTCGAGTTCGTAGCCCATGCCCGCATTGGTCTGCGCCGAGGACAGGCGCGACGACAGGAGAATGCCGCTGATCGCCGCCATGACGCCCGAAAGCATGAAGACGATGATCTTGATGCGGTCGACGCGGATACCCGAATAGATCGCCGCTTCCTTGTTGCCGCCTGACAGATAGATGCGGCGGCCAAAAACGGTCTTCGACAGCAGGATATAGTTCAAGATGAACAGGACGCCGACAATCCAGATGATGATCGGCAGTCCGAGCCAATTCTCCGAACCGATGGCGAGCCATGTGTCGTTTTCGATGATTTCAGGCGCGCCATTGGTCGGCAGACTGACCATGCCGCGATAGATGCCCATTGTTGCAACGGTCACGATGAAGGATGGCAGCATGAGCTTTGCCGACAGCACACCGTTCAGCCCGCCCATGATGGCGCCCGCTGCAAGGGTGAAAACGACTGTTGGCACAAAACCGAAACCCATGGCAAAGGCTTGCGCCGCCACCATGCCGGAAACCGCGATGATCGAACCGATGGACAGGTCGATTTCGCCGAGCAGGATCACATAGGTCATGCCATAGGCGGCAACGGCAATCACCGCCACCTGCTGCATGATGTTCATGAAGTTGTTGAAGGCGAGAAAGCGCGGGTTCAACACTGCGAAGACCACGCAGAGCACGGCCAGCGAGATGATGATGCCGCCATATTGACGGATCAGCGGGGAGCTGAAAAGCGAACGGCGGACTTCCGCGTCCACTGCTTTCTTCTGGAGATTTGGTACGTTGCTCATATGTGCATTCCTGCTGCGTAGCTCATGACGGTTTCGGGGGTGAGGCCATCGGCATCGACAATGGCGGCGACATGCTTGTTATGCATGACGGCCACACGGTCGCTGAGACCCAGCACTTCCGGCAGTTCGGAGGAAACCATCAGGATCGCCGCGCCATTGGCGGCAAGTTCACGGATGATGCGATAGATTTCGAATTTCGCGCCGACATCGACACCGCGCGTCGGCTCGTCGAGAATGAGGATGCGCGGCTTTGTCTGCAGCCACTTTGCCAGCACGATCTTCTGCTGGTTGCCGCCGCTGAGCGATCCGGCAACCGTGTCGATGGATGCTGTCTTGATGGCCAGACGCAGCACTTCCGCCTTGGCAGCGGAGCGCTCTGCTCTGGAGCGCATCAGGCCGAAAGGCCCGGCCAGCTGTCCGAGCCCAACCATGTTAATGTTGCGCTCGACGCTATGCGGAAGAACAAGACCTTCTTCCTTGCGGTTCTCGGTCACGAAAGCAATGCCGTTGCGAATAGCATCGGTCGGCGAGGAAAGCGTGATGACCTTACCGTCGAGCCTGATTTCGCCCGTGGGCCGCAGCATGCCGAACAGCGCCTTCATCACATCGGAACGGCCAGAACCGACCAACCCGAACAGCCCGAGAACTTCGCCGGGCTTCACATCGATGGTGACATCGTGAAATTTGCCCGGCACGGAGAGGTTCTTCGTCGCCAGAATCGGCGGAACATTTTCCGAGGGACGCGGCGCTTCGCGCGGCGGGTAGATGTCGTTCATCTCGCGGCCGACCATCAGCGCGATCAGACGGTCGATGCTGGTCTCGCTCTTTTCGGCGGTCGTGACATATTCGCCATCGCGAACAACTGTAATGTCGTCGGAAAGCCGCATGATTTCTTCCATGCGGTGCGAAATATAGATGACGGCAGTGCCTTGTGTCTTCAGGCGCTCAATGATCGAAAACAGAATTTCCGCTTCGCTGTCGGACAGCGACGAAGTCGGCTCATCCAGAATGACGACGTCAGCAGGCTGGCTCAATCCCTTGGCGATTTCGACGAGCTGGCGCTGGGCAATCGAAAGATCGGCGACCTTGGCGCGCGGATCGACCGGAAGTCCGAGATCCGCAACAAGCCTGGTCGCTTCCGCGTTCAGCTCGCGCTCGCGGATGAAGCCGAAACGGCTTGGCTCGTGGTTCGCGAAAATATTCTCAGCAACAGTCAGGTTGCGGGAGAGGCTCAATTCCTGAAAGACGATAGCAATGCCGCTGGCGCGCGCGTCGCGCGGATTCTTTGGCGCATAGGCCGCGCCTTTGAGCAAAATAGTGCCGGATGTTGGCTTGAACACGCCGGCCAAAATCTTCATCAGCGTGGATTTGCCGGCGCCGTTTTCGCCGAGCAGCGTGTGCACGCGACCACGACGCACCGTCAGGTTCATGCGCTTCAGCGCGATGACCGGGCCGAAAGACTTCGCGACATCGCGAATTTCCAGAACCGTATCTGCTGCCGTCTTCTGTTCGGATTTGGTGGCTGTCACAGGATCTGTCACTTTTAAGGCCTCCGCGCTCCGTTTGCTGCAGTCTGTCACGAACCGGATGTTACCGGGGTCGCGCAGTGCTGCTGTCTAAAGGGATGCGGTGGCGGCTCGGAAAGGGGAGGCTTTCCTGGCCGCCACACGCTGAAAGGAAACAGCGACTGGGAGGAGTGTC
Source organism: Ochrobactrum sp. RH2CCR150 (assembly GCA_014138095.1). GTDB lineage: Bacteria > Pseudomonadota > Alphaproteobacteria > Rhizobiales > Rhizobiaceae > Brucella > Brucella gambitense. The sequence continues at coordinate 10,960 of JACGXE010000006.1, read as the reverse complement.
GCTGCTTCACGCGGTCTTACTTGGTTTCGCCGTCCTTGGTGACGACGCCCGGAACGATTGGCTGCTTGGCCGGAACGCTCTCGCCCTTGATGACCTTGACGGCGGTTTCAACCGCAACCTTGCCCATCTGGTTCGGATACTGCGCGATAACGCCAACCATGATCGGGTCGTTCTTCACGGCGTTGCGGGCTTCTTCCATGCCGTCAAAGCCGATTACCTTGACTTGGTTTTCAAGCTTGGCGGCTTTCACAGCCGATGCGGCAGCCAGTGCAGCATCGTCGCCGAAGCCGAAGATGCCAACGATATCCGGATTGGCCTGCAGGATGTTCTGCGCGGTGGCCAGAGCTTCCGGACGGGTGATGCCCGGCTGGATCGCCACGATCTTGATGTCCAGATACTTGGCGATACCCTTCTTGAAGCCTTCGATGCGGTCAACAACCGACTGAACCGTCGGGTAGTCGATGACGGCGACATTGCCCTTCTCGCCGATGGTCTTGGCCATCAGCTCGGCAGCGCGTTCGCCACCGGCAAAGTTGTCAGTGCCGACGAAGGATGTCACGTCCACATTGTTTGCAGGCACGTCGACGGTGATGACCTTGATGCCAGCTTTTTCAGCCTTGTTGATGGCCGAGCGAACGCCCTTGCTGTCAACCGGCGATATGATGATGACATCAACGCCCTTGGTGATGAAATCTTCCACATCGGCGAGCTGCTTGCTCAGATCCTGATTGGCGATGGAGATTTCGAGCGGCACGTTTTCTGCCTGCGCTTCCTTCTTCATCGCTTCTGCGAGCGAGATGTAGAAAGGATGCTGCTGGGTGAGAAGCGATGCGCCAACACCTTCGGCAGAGGCAGCGCCTGCCATCATGGCCAAAGCGACGCCGGAAAAGAGAATGCGGCCGAGAGAATTGCGAAACATGATTTCCTCCGAATGAACCGGCGTCTGCCGGGCTGTCCTTCTAACAGGGACATGAATGATGACTTACCTGCTGGTTCATCGGACCGCAGCACTTTGCGTCAGTCTTCAAACCTCCCGGAAGGGCAGGTGCCTTCAGCTCATTATCGAGCTTCTCTAGACATGATGGAGCTTGTTCAACGTGTCAATATATTATTTTCCACGTGTAAAATTTATAACGATTTAAATTTGCCTTTGAAGTGTCAGTTCTCGACTGTCTGACGGAACTTATAAGCTCGTGCCACTGGATTGGGCACCTATGTGGGCGAAATTCAAGTTGCTTCTGCGAAGAAAAAAATTTACGCATGGAAAAATCTTGAGGCGTGGAGAGAGCGTCTCGGCACCCGGTCGGGAAGAGCCCGAGGAAAGCGGAGCATGGCTGAAAACAAGATCAGGACGATGGAGGAGTTCGCCGTGGCGAGCGGTTTGTCGCGTCCTACGGTCTCGAAATATTTCGATAATCCTGAAAGCGTAAAGCCTTCGACGCGCGCCCGCATCGAAAAGGCGTTGAAGGACCACAACTATCAGCCCAATATTTTTGCCGTCAGTCTCAACCGCAAGAAGCCGAAAAATATCGGCGTCATCGTTCCGCATATTTCAGACCCGTTCTACGCCGAAATCATTCGCCAGATCGAATTGCGATGCCTCGCCGAAGGTTACTGGACCATCGTTCTGTCGTCGCATGGCGAGCGCAAGCTTGAAGCACGCGCCATGCGTTCGCTGATGTCGCTCAAGATTGCCGGTGTTCTGATGGCGCCGCTCGGTTTTGAAACCGACACCAAGCTTCTGACCAGCCTTTCCGATTCGATGCCTGTGGTGTTTCTGGACAGCCGTATCGGCGAGGACCAGCCCTTTGTCGGCACCGACAACCGGGTCAGCATCGGCAATATCACAGAATATCTGTGCCGGACCGGCGAGCATCCGTGTTTTCTGGAAATGCCTGCCGTCAACCAGAACGCGCTTGAGCGCCGCGCGGCCTATATCGCCACGATGGAACGGCTGGGCATCGAGCCCATCGTTTTGCCGATGACGCCAAAAAACTGGAGTTTTGAAGAGCTTGGCTATCAGGAGGCCGGGCGTATTCTCGACCGGGGCGGTTTTCCGACGCGCACGGTTCTCTGCGCCAATGATCGCCTGGCTTTCGGTGTGATTTCAGCCGCTTTTGAGCGCAGGCGTCACGTCGGGCGCGAAGAAGGCAGCGATCTGCGGGTTGCCGGACACGACGATCATCCGCTCAGCCGCTTCACCTGCCCGCCCTTGACGACGGTAGCACAGGATTACCGTCAGATCGCGCAGCTCGGTCTGGATATGCTGTTCTCTCGCATCAATGAACAGGACAGCAGCGCGGCAACCGGCGAGGATATCCGCTATCTCGACAGCCATCTGATCATGCGCAGTTCGGCCTGACAGATTCTTTCCCGTCGCGTTATCCTATGAAGAACCGCATCACACTTTTGCTGGAAATGCTTTAAGCCGACATTCTCAGCTTGATCTCGGCATTCAGCAGGATGCGGTTACTTTCAGGCAGTTCGAGCCGGTCTTCGGAATCTTCGCCCAATGTGCGGAAAAGAAGCTCAATCGCCAGCCTGCCGATTTCGTTATAATCCTGTGCAACTGTGGTGAGCGGCGGACAGGTATATTCCGACAGCGGATTGTTGTCGTGACCGGCAACGCGAATATCGCAATCCTTGAGCCTGCCAATTTTCAGCCCTGCCTGCCAGAGAGCCCCCGTAACACCAAAGGCGATACGGTCGTTGGAGCAGAGCACCGTCGAGGTCGGAAAACTAGCCTTCTCGCGCATGATGCGGGCCGTTTGCTCGAAGGCATATTGTTCGAAATCCCAGCTGCGGCTCGGTTCCAGCTCGATGATGCGTGGCTCGTGACCGAGCTTTTCCATCGCGGTCGTATAGGCTTCGCGCCGCTTGATGGCGTTGTTGTTCACAATCGGCATCGAGAAATAGCAAGGTTCGCTGCCGGAACGGCAGAGATAATCCACGATCAGGTGGAAGGATTTTTGGTTGTCGGTGCCGACAAAGGGCGACGTGCTGTCGAGCGGCGAGTCGACATAGACGATGGGGACGTCATCGGCGAGACGCGCCAGCGCGGAATGCTGCGATTGTTCACCAAGCGGTGCGATAATGGCCCCTGCGACATTGAGCGAGCGCAGCGTTTCAATCGCGCGCTTTTCCAGCTCCGGCTTGCCGTCCGACGACAGGACAACGGTCAGATATCCACGCTGCTCGGCCAGCGTTTGGAGCCTACGCGTCATGGCCATGTAGAAATGATCGAGCTGGTTGGGAATAATGATTCCCAAAATTGTCGTGCGACGACGATTAAGGTTCACCGCGAAAAGATTTGGACGAAAGCCGGACTGCTTGACGGCCGCTTCTATGATCTCGCGGGTCTTCGGGCGGACGGATGTTGGATCGTTGAAATATTTGGAAACCGTAGGGCGAGACAGCCCGACGAATTCCGAAAAGTCTTCCATGGTGCGTATGGTTTTGCGCACGGTTCTCTGTCCTGTCCGTCAGCTACCCGCTGCAATTTCTTGCGGTGGTAGCTCACATTCTCCTGCTATCGGTCGGGTCAAGATGAGCTGACCCAGAGATGCATGACACGTGGTCTGCAGCTTGTTTCCCAATAATTTCAGGATGTTCCTCCAACCAGACCCGCCCCGAAGTTTTTCAAGGCAAGGCCAAGTCAAACTGTCAAAGGCTGAAGCAAAGGTCAAGCGGACAATATCAAACACTTGCACCGATGCAGTGCATATCTGAATGTGCTAAGATAATTTCGGGGTCAAGTCGCGTGGAGGAAAATCCGTTATTTCCGCCGCGAAAGCAATCGAATTGGCAGTCTTTGTGTCGCGTAAATCAAAATCAAAAACCGTGCTTGACAAGCTACGGATAGCCGCGCCATAAATTTTACATATGTAAGAATTTTGCTATGCATTCGTAAAGGAGGAGACGAAATGCGGACCAAAACTTATGTGACAGGGCTTATTGCGTCTGCCGCTGGCGTCGCAATGTTTGCCGGTTCGGCGTGGGCGGAGGAGCTCACGATCGCAACGGTCAACAATGCCGACATGATCATCATGCAGAAGCTTTCGCCGGAATGGGAAAAGGCCACCGGCAACAAGCTCAACTGGGTGGTGCTTGAAGAAAATGTGCTGCGCCAGCGTGTCACCACCGACATCGCAACCAAGAGCGGCCAGTTCGACATCATGACCATCGGCGGTTACGAAACCCCGATCTGGGGTAAGGCCGGATGGCTTCTTGCGGTCGATGATCTCGGCGACGATTACGACTATGACGATCTTATCAAGCCGGTGCGCGCTGGTCTGACCGTCGATGGCAAGCTTTATGCGGTGCCATTCTATGCGGAAAGCTCGTTCACCCTTTATCGCAAGGATCTGTTCGAAGCTGCCGGCCTGAAAATGCCGGATGCGCCGACTTATACCGAGATCAAGGAATTTGCGACCAAGCTCACCGATAAATCGAAAGAACAGTACGGTCTCTGCCTGCGCGGCAAGCCGGGCTGGGGCGAAAACATGGCCTATCTTTCGACGCTGGTGAACACGTTTGGCGGCAGCTGGTTCGATGAGAGCTGGAAGCCGCAGATGAGCTCCGATACCTGGAAAAAAGCCATCAATTACTACGTCGATCTGATGAAGGAAGCAGGCCCTCCCGGAATCACCTCGAACGGCTTCAATGAAAATCAGGCGCTGTTCTCCACCGGCCATTGCGCCATGTGGATCGACGCCACCTCGGCTGCGGGCCGCATCTATGATCCGAAGCAGAGCCAGGTTGCCGACAAGGTCGCCTTCACCAAAGCACCTGTCGAAGTGACGCCGAACGGGTCGTCTTGGGCATGGTCTTGGAACCTCGCCATCCCGGCATCGACCAAGAAGGCGGAAGCCGCAAAGTCGTTCCTGAAATGGGCGACCTCGAAGGGCTATGTCGAACTGGTGGGCAAATCGGAAGGCTGGGTTGCCGTTCCGCCGGGCACGCGTCAGTCCACCTATGCCAATGAAGAGTACAAAAAGGCCGCACCTTTCGCCGAGACTGTTCTCAAGGCTATTGAATCGGCCGACCCAACCAAGCCGACCAAGGACCCGGTCCCCTATACCGGCATCCAGTTCGTGGCGATCCCTGAATTCCAGGCGATTGGTACGATTGTCGGTCAGGCAATCTCTTCGGCTGTCGCCGGTCAGCAAAGCGTCGATGCGGCGCTCGATGGCGCACAGAAGCAAGCCGAACAGATCATGACGCAGGCCGGTTACATCAAGTAATCCGGTTACCATCAGCCTGCCGCCGCACGTTCGCTTCTGCGCATTTCCAGCAAAGCCACTTGGCCCCTTACTGGAAATGCCTGAAGGAGCAGGGCGGCAGGCTCGATTTTCGCGCGATCCGCTGCACCCTTAAAAGGCGCAGCCGATATCAAAGCGGGAAGGGGAGGAACGTCAGACATGTCAGCAAACCCGGCCTTGGCCACAGGCACCAAATCGCGCTTTGCCGCTAAATCGCGCCGCAGCGTCCGCACCGGACCTCTGCTTGCACCCGCCGTCATCCTGCTCTTGCTATGGATGATCGTCCCACTGGCGATGACGCTCTGGTTCTCGTTTCAGTATTACAATCTCATCAATCCCTTCGTGACCGGTTTTGCCGGTTTCTCGAACTACAAATTCCTGCTGTCCGATCCGGGGCTCTGGTCGGCCATCATGAAAACGCTCATTCTGCTGGGCTCGGTTCTTGCCATTTCGGTGGTGTTCGGCGTTTTGTTCGCTGTGATTTTCGATCAGGATTTCTGGGGCAAGAACATTGCGCGGCTTCTGGTCATTGCGCCGTTCTTCGTCATGCCGACTGTGTCGGCGCTGATCTGGAAAAACCTTCTGATGCACCCGGTCAACGGGCTGTTCGCCTTTATCTCGCGCAGTCTCGGGCTGCCCGTCATAGACTGGTTCGGGCAGTTTCCGATGGCGTCGATCATCATGATCGTGTCCTGGCAGTGGGTGCCTTTCGCGACGCTGATCCTGATGACGGCCATGCAGTCGCTCGACCGCGAGCAGATGGAAGCGGCGCGGCTTGATGGCGCCAAAGGGCCGGTGATGTTCTTTTATATCGTCCTGCCGCATCTGTTGCGCCCGATCTCGGTCGTCATCATGATCGAGACGATTTTCCTTCTGTCGGTCTTCGCGGAAATTCTGGTCACCACATCCGGTGGGCCGGGTATCGCCACCACGACGCTGACCTATTTCATCTATCTGAAGGCGCTCCTTCAGTGGGATATCGGCGGCGCTTCGGCCGCCGGTGTCATCGCCATCATCCTCGCCAATATCGTTGCCGCGTTCCTCATCCGAACCGTGGCGCGCAATCTGGACAATTAGGGGAGACGAACGATGGCTGCAAAACGCAAGTTCAACAAAGCCGCACTCTCCGCCGGGATTATTGGCTGGATCGTGGCGCTCTTGATGTTCTTTCCGATCCTCTGGATGCTGCTTGCGGCATTCAAAACGGAGATTGACGCGGTCGCTCCGCCAAAGCTGTTCTTCGAGCCGACGCTGGAAAACTTCGCGGCGGTCAATCAGCGCGCCGACTATTTCCGCTACGCCATGAACAGCGTGATCGAGAGCCTTGGCGCGACGATCCTGTCTCTGCTGATCGCCGTTCCGGCGGCATATGCGGCGGCTTTCTTTCCGGGAAAACGCACCAAGGATCTGCTGTTGTGGATGCTCTCCACCAAGATGCTGCCTGCGGTGGGTGTTCTGGTGCCGATCTATCTTCTGGCGCGCGACAGCGGGCTTCTCGATACGCGCACCGGGCTGATTATTATCTTCACCCTTTCCAATCTGCCGATTGTGGTCTGGATGCTCTATTCCTTTTTCAAGGAAGTGCCGCATGAAATCCTTGAGGCGAGCCGTATGGACGGGGCGAAGGTCGGCCAGCAGATACGCTATCTGCTCCTGCCGCTGAGCCTGCCCGGTATTGCATCGACGGCGCTTCTTTCCATCATCCTGTGCTGGAACGAAGCCTTCTGGAGCCTCAATCTCACGGCCTCGCAGGCCGGGCCTCTCACCGCATTCATCGCGTCCTTCTCGTCACCGGAAGGGCTTTTCTGGGCAAAACTCTCGGCAGCGTCCACGCTCGCCATCGCGCCGATCCTCGTCTTCGGTTGGGTTACGCAGCGCCAGCTGGTGCGCGGTCTCACCTTCGGCGCCGTGAAATAAAGGGAACCCCATGGCTACGCTTTCTTTTCATAACGCCACCAAGTCCTTCGGCAATATCGATGTCATCAAGGGGGTGGACCTCAACATCGAAGACCGCGAATTCGTGGTCTTCGTCGGGCCGTCCGGTTCGGGAAAGTCCACGCTTTTGCGTATGATTGCGGGGCTGGAAGAAATCACCAGCGGTGATCTGCTGATTGACGGGCAGCAGTGCAATGATACGCCGCCGGATGAGCGCGGGCTTGCGATGGTGTTCCAGACCTATGCGCTCTATCCGCATATGAATGTGCGCGACAATATGGGTTTCGCGCTCAAGCTTGCAGGGATTGCCAAAGCCGAGCGCGACCGCAAGGTGGAAGACGTAGCGAAGACATTGCAGCTCGACAAATTGCTCGATCGCAAACCGAAACAGCTTTCGGGTGGTCAGCGCCAGCGTGTCGCCATCGGGCGCGCCATGGTTCGCGAGCCGAAGATTTTCCTGTTCGACGAGCCGCTTTCCAATCTCGATGCAGCGCTGCGCGTGCAGATGCGTATCGAGCTGGCGCGCCTGCATGACCGGCTCAATGCGACGATGATTTATGTCACGCATGATCAGGTTGAGGCCATGACGCTGGCCGACAAGATTGTCGTGTTGCGTGATGGCAAGCTGGAACAGGTCGGTTCGCCGCTTGAGCTTTATCACCACCCGGTCAATCGTTTCGTGGCGGGCTTCATCGGATCGCCGACCATGAACTTCATCGAGGTCAAGGCGAGCGCGGTTGATAGCGACGGCGTGACGGTGCAGCTTGCCAATGGTCGTTCGGTCAAGGTGCCGGTCGCAGCAGAAGGTGTCAGTGCCGGCGCGCCGCTGGTGCTCGGTGTTCGACCGGAACATCTGCATCCGGTGGATGACGGCATTCTCGAAGGTGAGATCATGGTGGTCGAGCGTCTTGGCGGTGAGACCTATCTCTATGTGCAAAACGATGCGGCTTCCGGCCTGATCGTGGCGGAAGCTGGCGGCAATAGCACGGCCCGTGCGCATGAGACGGCGCGGCTCGGCTTCGATGCCGCCGATGCGCATCTCTTCACGCCCGATGGCCTGTCGCTCCAGCGCCGTGACCGCCACCCGATGATCCTGTCTGAAAAGAAAACGCACCGTTAAAGAAGCATTTCCAGCAAAAGTGCGAAGCGGTTTTGCGTCGGATAATGCGTAAAAAAGTTAATTACATTACCGGAGAAAGTCTATGAGACTGAAAGACAAGGTTGCCCTTATTACCGGCGCTGCGCGCGGCATTGGGCTTGGCTTTGCGGCGGCCTATGCGCAAGAGGGTGCAAAGGTCATTATCGCCGATATCAATATCGAGCGGGCGGAAGAAGCAGCACGCGGTATCGGCCCGTCGGTTAAGGCAGTGAAGCTGGACGTGACGGATCTGGGCGCAATTGACAAAGTGGTGGCCGCCATCGATGCCGAATATGGCGGTATCGATATTCTGGTCAATAATGCCGCGATCTTCGACATGGCGCCGATCAACGAACTGACCGAAGAGAGCTACGAGCGCGTGCTCGGCATCAATCTCAAGGGGCCGCTTTTCATGATGAAGGCGGTGTCGAATGTGATGATCAAGCGCGGGCGCGGCGGCAAGATCATCAATATGGCGAGCCAGGCCGGTCGTCGCGGCGAGGCGCTGGTGACGCTCTATTGTGCATCCAAGGCGGCGATGATTTCCGCCACGCAGTCGGCGGCTCTCGCTCTGGTCAAGCATGGCATCAACGTCAATGCGATTGCGCCGGGGGTGGTTGATGGCGAGCATTGGGATGTGGTGGATGCGAATTTCGCCAAATGGGAAGGCTTGAAGCCGGGCGAGAAAAAAGCTGCGGTTGCAAAGTCCGTGCCGATCGGTCGTTTCGCGACGCCGGAAGATATTACCGGCATGGCGGTATTCCTCGCTTCTTCGGACAGCGACTATATCCTTGCCCAGACCTTTGGTGTCGACGGCGGCAATTGGATGGCGTGAGACGAGGCCGGGACAGACAATGCAAGCGATTTATTTTACCGGCCATGGTGAAGCAGGTCTGGCCGATTTGCCGGAACCGGCATTGCAGCCGGGACACGCGCTGATCGACGTCAAGGCATCGGGTCTTTGTCACACCGACATCGACGTGCTGCATGGCCGCTACGGGTCCAGTGCTTTTCCGCTGGTGCCGGGGCATGAATATGCGGGCACTGTCGTTGCGGTGGCCGAAGACGTGACCAATGTGAAAGTGGGCGACCGCGTTGCGGTTGATCCGAATATTCCATGCGGTCATTGCCGCGCCTGCCTCAAGGGGCTGACCAATCTTTGCTCCGATCTGAAAGCCTATGGCGTGACCCATAATGGCGGCTTTGCAGGCATGAGCCTCGTCAATGCCAGCCATCTCCATTCCATTGGCGATCTGCCTTATGATGTTGCAGCCCTTGCAGAACCGTTGGCCTGCGTGCTGAACGGGCTCGGCGCGGCGGAATTGAAAACGGGCTCGCACGGCACTGAGAACGCGCTGGTGTTCGGGGCAGGCCCCATCGGTTTGTTGCTGGCCTTGTCGCTGAAGGCACAGGGCGTGCCGCAGGTCGCTGTCGCCGATATCAACGAGCACCGACTGGCCTTCGTTGAAAGCCTCGGGCTTGAGCCGGTCGTGTCTGGTTCTCAAGCGCTGGACAAGCGTCAGCGTAGCTTCGATTTCGTCGCCGACGCCACCGGTATAGCCAAGGTGGCGGAAAGCATGGTCGGTTTCACCGCCGACGGTGGGACGGTTCTCGTGTTCGGCGTCTGCGCACCCGAAGCGCGGATTTCGGTCGCGCCGTTCGAAATTTTCCGTCGCCAGATCAGGATTGCCGGTTCGCATTCGCTGAACCGTAATATTCCGCAGGCATTGGATATATTGAAACAGGACTTTTCCGGCGCAAATGGCGGTTCAATGGCGCGGCTCGTTTCCCACCGGCTGCCGCTGGAGGAAATGCTGCCGTTCTTCACCAAGGATGGTGGCGACCCCGCGACTATGAAAGTCCAGTTTGTACCCGCTTGAATAAAGGATACCCTCATGACCAAGCTATCGCGCGCAACGCTTCAAAGCTTCGATAAAGTGCACAAGCCCGGCTACGACCCAGCCACATTGAAGCCGGGTATCGTGCATTTTGGCATCGGCAATTTTCACCGCGCGCATCAGGCTGTCTATCTGGACGATCTGTTTGCCACCGGCGAGGGGCATGACTGGGCGCTGGTGGGCGCTGGAGTGCGGCCAAGCGACGATGCCATGCGCGATACGCTCAAGGCGCAGGACTGGCTGACCACCGTTGTTGAGCAGGAGGCCGATCATGCGGGTGCGCGCATCACTGCGTCGATGGTCGACTATGTCACCATTTCAACCGAGGAAGGGCGCAAGCCCTTGATGGCCTATCTGACGTCAGCGGACACACGTATTGTTGCGATGACCATCACCGAGGGCGGTTACTATATCGATCCGGCGAGCCAGACTTTCGATCCCGCTCATCCGGATATCGTTGCGGATGCCGCGCATCCAGACCATCCGAAAACCGTATTCGGCCTGATCGTTCAGGCGCTGAAACTGCGAAAGGCGGCGGGTGTCCAGCCTTTCACGGTCATGTCCTGTGATAACATTCCGGGCAACGGGCATGTTACGGAAGACGCCGTGACAGGTCTCGCCAAGCTGAGCGACCCGACCTTTGCCGACTGGATTTCCGCCAATGTCGCTTTCCCGAATTCCATGGTGGATCGCATCACGCCAGCCACCGGCGCACGCGAACGCGAGAT
>JACGXE010000005.1:414680-437771 GCA_014138095.1 Ochrobactrum sp. RH2CCR150 | reverse complement strand
TCCGGTGCAGCGTCGATCTGGTCATACGCCTTGAATTCACCGAAAAACTTCGTGATTGCCGCAGTCAGCGAGGTCTTGCCATGGTCAACGTGACCGATGGTGCCGATGTTAACGTGGGGCTTCGTACGTTCGAATTTGCTCTTAGCCATCGCCGTTGTTCTCTTTGTTCTAGAACCGCTCAAGCGCCAGCGCAAAAGCCTATTGGCTTCGGGGCCAGCATTTATGCCAAAACGGAACGGCGAACCGCCCGTCGATGATTCCTTACACGCCTATCCGCTCTTGAAAACTGGAGCGGGTAACGGGAATCGAACCCGTGTATTCAGCTTGGAAGGCTGCTGCTCTACCATTGAGCTATACCCGCATACTCTAAACTCTAATCCGACAGTGGTGGAGGAAGTTGGATTTGAACCAACGTAGGCTTAGCCAACGGATTTACAGTCCGTCCCCTTTAACCGCTCGGGCATTCCTCCTAATATCACTATCAGCAGAGTCGAGTAACTAGGCATTTTTGCGAAGCGGTCAGTTGGCTGTTGGGCTCACCGTCGCTCCACGGGGGGCCTTATGACGATAAGCGCTTCCCCTGTCAACAGGGTAAAAGCGAAAAGAATGCATGGCTATCCACAGTTTGGCCAAAGCGTTCCAGAAGACCGGGCTCGGCCATGCATTCTGATATGCGGAAAAATCAGGATATGCGGGCTTTCGCCTCGTAATAGACAACCAGAACAGCCTGATAGCATTTACAGGGCAAGCAGCTATCTTCCCTCACTTATAAGAGTTATAAGCGCGCCATGACCGATCAGAACACGCCCCGCACCCCTAAAGATACTCATTATGCGCGCCTGCGCCGCCAGCACCGCGACCAGAAAGCCGCGGCTGAAGGCAAGGCGCCACACAGGCCGCAGCGCGCCGCCATATCGGCCAGCGCGATAACGGATGGCACCGTGCGCCTTTATGGGCTGCACACGGTTCGTGCAGCCGTTGAAAATCCGGCCCGCAAAATTCTGCGTATGCGAGCGACGCGCAATGGTTTTGCGCGGCTTGAAATCGGTGAAGCCGATTCGCTGCCCTTCCCCGTCGAAATTGTCGATCCGAAGGATATCGACAAGGAGACAGGCTCCGACGCCGTGCATCAGGGCGTGATGATCGAAGCAGAACCGCTGCGTGCGAAAAAACTCTCCGAACTTCAGGAAAGCCCGCTTCTGCTGGTTCTTGATCAGGTGACCGATCCGCACAATGTCGGCGCCATCATGCGGTCGGCTGTGGCCTTTGGTGCAGGGGCGCTGATTACCACCAGCCGCCACAGCCCGCAGGAAACCGGTGTTCTGGCCAAGGCTGCATCCGGTGCGCTCGAACTTATCCCGCATATAGAGGTCAGGAACCTCGCCGAAGCGATTGAAGAACTGCATGGTCTGGGTTTCCAGACCATCGGCCTTGATTCGGAAGGCCCACAGGAAATGGAAGCAACGCTTGCCGGCGGACGAATCGCTCTGGTTCTCGGCGCGGAAGGAAAAGGCTTGCGCCAGAAGACACGGGAAACCGTGACGGCGCTTGCACGCCTCGACATGCCCGGCGAGATTAAATCGCTCAATGTCTCAAACGCCGCGGCGATTTCGCTCTATGCGGCAGAGCGCTATTTGCGCAATCGTTGATTCACCCCCCATGCGCCGCGTGAAATTTCTTACCGGCGCATGGCATTGTTGACCGAATAGGTTCAGGCGGTCGCAATATAGGTGCGAATCTCGTCGGCCTCGCGCTCCACATCTTCGATTCGCCGCTTCACGACGTCACCGATGGAGATGATTCCGACAAGTTTGCCGTGTTCTTCAACCGGCATATGTCTGAAACGGCTGCGCGTCATGATTTCCATGACCTGGTTGATCGTGTGATGCTCCCGGCAGACCTGCACTTTTGCAGTCATGACCTCTGCAACCGGCATGGCCATCGCGCCGCTTTCCCTGACGGACAGCGCCCGGACCACATCGCGTTCCGAAAGAATGCCTTGGATATGACCGGCCTCGTCGCAAACCACCAGCGCGCCGATCTTATGTTTGTTCAACATGGCCACTGCATGGGAAAGCGTGTCGGCAGGTGCAATTACGACGACATCCCTGCCCTTTTTCTCGAGAATCGATCTTACTGTCATGCCAAGTCCCTCCAAGATTTAGCATTCGCTGTTTCAGACGCTCAAACGCCTGAAAGCAGAACGCAGCTCCTCCCGCCGCGTTCCATGATGGTGCGCTTTGATTGCAGGTTTAGCAAGTACCATAAAACTGGGAGGGAACTGTTCTAACGCCTTAGAACTGCGTCATAGCTGCGCGGACGATCCAGCAGCGAAATCCCGAAGAAACCAGCGATAAAACCGCCAATATGCGCTTCCCAGGCGATGCCGGACAGATCAGCGCCGCCGGTCGTGTAAAGACCGGTGATGATATTGATCACAAACCAGACGCCAACAAAGGTCAGGACGGGTTTCAACGTCAGCGTAAAACCAACCGACAGCACCGGACCGGCAAACTCCGCACGACGTCCGGAATTCACACGGCGGAAGCCGTAGCGCGCCGAAGCGCCCATCATGCCGGAAATCGCGCCCGAAGCACCAACCAGCGGCGTCACGCTGTCCGGATAAACCGCATAGTGCGTCAGTCCGGCGATGATCGCCGTGAATATCCAGAAAATGATCATGCGAGCGGTTCCGATTCGCCCGGCCAGCGGTGAACCGAAGGCGGCAAGCCAGATCATATTGACCACGATATGCTCGATACCGCCGTGCATGAAGGAATAGCTGATCAGCGTGAACAGGCCCGCCGGATCTGAGAAACCGCCTGCCGTCGAGAATCGCGCCGGAATCAGTGAGAAGTTCAGCATGAACTCATAGTTCTGCTGCTCGCTGATCAGGTAGTTCTGATAAACATAGACCGCGACGCAGATGCCGATCAGCGCGATCACCACGCCCGGAATATTGAAGATCGGCTCACTTCCACCCGAACGACCACGATTATTCTGCATTTCCGGTTGCGGAAGGACCATGAACACTGCTTTCCAGATTGCGAAACCGTGGTGGGGCCAGTCAGGCCCAGAAACGACAATCGGCCCAATCGGACCAGTCGCATGGCGAAACCAGCACTTGATAGGATAGAAATCGTTAAAAATAAAGGCCAGTGGAGGTCAACCACCGGCCCTGATGCGAACCAACGAGATTCGCAAAAATAACGACTGGATCTCAGAAAAACACCAACCAAGACAACGGCTTCGTCTGATGTCCTCATCAAACGCCAGCCCTATCCGCATTGCAAGAATTACTTGTTGTTAACCTTAACAGCCGAGCGTCGTGGATGAAGAAAGGGTTAAGCTGGTATCTGTGTCGTTAATACTATTTTAATGGTCGCGAGCCGGAGCCAAGGCGCTTCGCAATCGATCAGCATCCAAATCCACCCTGAATCAAACGAACGGCGCACGATGAAACACCGCAGCACGATCGCGATTTTTAGCGAATGGCAGCGACTGGCCTTTGATCGCAATGACGATCTTGAGCACGGTTTCCAGGCGCCGCAGCGCACCGATGTCGAACCGCGTCGGCTCGGACGGCATTTGTCCGATCTCTTTTTCGTGGAAGGCGACGAAAATGGCGAACTGGTCTTTCGTCTTGGCGGCACGCGAATCTGCACCCTGTTCGGTCGCGAACTGAAAGGCGTGCGCCTGTTATCCTTATGGCCCGAGCGTGACCGCCCTGCCCTCAGCGAATTGGCGCAGAATGTCAGCGCGATGCAGATCCCGGCGCTTAGCCTTCATGATGGAATCAGTCTGTCGGGCCGCAGCCTCAGCTTTGAAATGCTGCTCGCCCCATTGGAAGCGAGCAACGGGCGCGTCGGCCTTATGGGCAGCATGGCCGTTCTGGACAATGTGACATGGGCAGGCGCCGACCCTCTGGTTCTTGGCCATCTCAACCATATTGAGCCCATTGCGCCCGATGTGGCGCTTGCCGACGAAGCGGTGAAGGCAGCCATCTTCACGGTCAATGCTTCGAATCACACCCGTCAGTGGACAGAAACTCGCATGGCCACGCCGCCCATGCGCAAGGCACCACATCTGCGCGTCATCAATGGCGGCAAAGCCTGAAATCGCAGTTTGTCTTTTGCGCATGCGCAAAACCGCTTCGCACTTTTGCTGGAAATATAAATTTTTGCCTTTCGCATTTTCCAACGCAAAACCGCTTCGCACTTTTGCTGGAAATGCTCTAAGTATAATATAAATAACAGGTTATTGGCGATAGACGGAGATGGGCCAGCTTCAATGAGGGGATTTGCGGCGACATCACCTGCGAACAGCGGGCGGCAGGATAATTTCAATGCCGTGAACGTTGATCTCAACGGTCGCTATATGCTCGAAAACCGCAGTGAATATCCTTGCGTCCTGAAGCGCATGTCGCCCGGCACCGCCCTGATGAGCGGTATCGCAACGCCGCGCAATGGCGAACGCATCATTGCCTATATCGACCATGTCGGACGAATCGAAGGCACCGCCTACCAGATTTCAGCAGAGGGCTTTCACCTTCTTCTCACCAATACCGCGACCAAGAAGGACAAGCTCTCGGCGCAGCTGACATGGCTTGCCAACCGGCATGAACTTTCTCTGCCGGAAGATCGCCGCCACGAGCGTGTCGTACCGCGCAAGTCGCATCAGAATGTCACTTTCCCCGATGGCACCCAGTTGCTCTGCCGTATTGCCGACTTGTCGCTTTCAGGCGCGGCTATCGAATGCGACGTCAAACCGGCGATCAAGAGCGGTGTCCTGCTGGGGCCGATCCGCGGACGGGTCGTGCGCCATTTCGCAGACGGTTTCGCCATCGAGTTTGCCACCATCCAGACCAGCACCACGCTCGACGGGCTTTTCAGCTAATTCTTACAGCACCGAAAAGATGAACGCGCGTCAAGGTTACGGATTGGCAAACCGCCTTTGTGGGTGTAAACATCGAAATCACGCGAAAACCCGCGTTTTCAGGCTGAAATAGCCGCTTTCTTTACAAAAAGTTTCAGTATTCCGCGCAGTTTTAATCGAATTTGAATCGCATTTTCGCGCGCAAATTTGCGCGCCTTCAAATTGTCCCGGTCATTTTGATCTCCAACAGGGAGACAAAAGAATGACCAAGCAAACCATCATCGCAGCATTTCTTCTGCTGATTGGCGTCGGACTGGCCCAGGCAGCGAACCCAGCCTCCAACTCGCCATGGATGAGCACCGGTGAGCGTACCTCGCAGCCGATCGGACATTACGAATTTTGCGAACGCTATCCGGCTGAATGCAAAATCGTCAGCCGCAACACCAGTGCTCTCAAACTGACGCCGAAGCTGTGGCAGCAGATCATTGCCGTCAATGACAGCGTGAACACGCGAATCAAGCCAGCCACCGACATGGAAGTCTGGGGTCGCGAGGAATATTGGGAATATCCGGTAACCGCTGGTGACTGCGACGACTACATGCTGGAAAAGCAGCGCGAGTTGATGGCGCTTGGCATTCCGGCCAATACGCTGCTGTTTACCGTGGTTCGCCAGCCGAATGGCGATGGCCATGCCGTCCTGACGGTTCGCACCGACCGCGGCGATTTCATTCTCGACAATCTCGATGAGCGCGTTCTGGCCTGGAACAAGACCGACTATACCTACCTGAAGCGTCAGTCGACGGCGAACAGCGGCAGCTGGGTATCAATCAAGGATGACCGCGACATTCTCGTCGGCAGCATCAAGAACTGATCAAACGCCGATTTCGATCAAAGGGCGGGCCGCCAGTCTCCCTCTGGCCCCGTCCTTTTTTATTGTCGAGAAGTCAGGCCGGTTCCATGCCGCGCATGAAGGAATGTCCCTTCTCGACATAATGCTTGGCGGATAGCTTCAGCTTCTCCACCGCCGCCTCATCCAGCTCACGCAAAACGCGCGCGGGCGAACCGACAACCAGCGAGTTGTCCGGGATTTCCTTGCCTTCCGTCACCAGAGCACCAGCCCCGATAAGGCAGTTCTTGCCGATCTTCGCACCGTTGAGCACGATAGCGCCCATGCCGATCAGTGTATTCTCGCCGATGGTGCAGCCGTGCAGGATCGCCCGATGGCCGATGGTGCAGCCTGCGCCAATGGTCAGCGGAAAGCCGATATCGGTATGCATGATGCAATGTTCCTGCACATTGGTGTCATCCCCGACGGAAATCACTTCATTGTCGCCGCGCAGCACGGCGCCGAACCAAAAACCCACATTTTCGCCCACGACCACCTTGCCGATCAGTGTCGCATCCGGCGCAATCCAGTTGCTGGCGCGATCTGCGAAATGTGGCTTGTGTCCGTTATAAGCATAAATCGGCATGTGGGCTCCTCCATCAGAATGTCTTCATGAAAAGAGCTAAGCTTTTTTTGGATGCGGGACAAGCGCGGCTTCATGCTCCGTTAACCATAAAAGGCCGATAATCGCTGCAATATCATCAGCATGGCATTCCCGCCGAATGGAAAGCGCAATCGATACCACCACGACAAAAGATGGCAACCGGCTGTTCGTCCGCGTTTTGCTGGCGGTTGCCGTGCTTGTTGTGCTTTCCGTCGCGATCAATATTGGCGGGCGCATGCTCGGTCCGATGATTGCGCGCGGCGGCCATTCCGACAGCACACATCTCTATAAAGTGCTGATCGGCAATAATGTCCTGTCGATGCCAGCCAATATGATCCGCTTTTCCAATCAGCGGCGCGACGGGCTGACCGCCCGGCTTGATCTTTACGCACGCTGGCCCGGACTAACTGGCTATACCGAAGCGGACCGCGCAATCTTCAATCTGCTGACGCCAAAACGGCAATTGCTGTTCATGTCAATTGAGGAACGCACGATGTCCCGCGACATGACCGGGCGCTATCTGCCGATTTATGCTGCGTTGATAGAGCCGGAGGGGGAACCTTTACCGGGAGGACTGACCATCCACCGGTTTACGGAAGGCAGCGGTTACACCGGTGAAGAACTCGTGCTCTCCGATACGACAAGTGGCAATCCCGCGTTCGTGGCACGGTGCATGAGCGATGCATCGGCAGAAAACTTCAATGCCTGCGAGCGCGATATCCAGTTCGGCAAAGGGCTGCAGATTCTCTATCGCTTCCCCCGCGATATGCTGCCCGAGTGGAAGACACTCGATGAAGCCGTGCGCCAGTTCGCAACCGGGCATCTGTTGGGGAATAACTGAAAACTGTCGTAACAGGCGTTGGATCATCCGGCTAGGATGGGTTCAGTCCGCCAAACCCAGCGACGAAGCAGACGAGCCTGTATGACAGAAAGTGATTCCCGACGATGGCGCATCCGCGACTGATTGTGACTGCCGGGCTTCCCGGCTCCGGTAAGAGTTCGGTTGCCGAGGGATTGGCCCAAGCACTTCAGATCGCGGTTCTGCCCATCGACCCGATTGAAGCAGCCATGTGGCGTGCCGACATTCCGAAGAAGATGACGGGCATCGCCGCCTATCAGGTCGCTGAAGCGATAGCGGAAGAAAATCTGAAACTCGGCCTATCGGTGATTGTGGATGCGGTTAATCCGGTGGAGGCGGCCCGAAACATGTGGGTGCAACTCGCGGAGCGCACCGATGCGACTCTGAATTTCGTGGAGTGTCATTGCTCCGATCTCGCGATCCACCGGCAGCGGATCGAAAACCGCAGGCGCAATATTCCAGGAATGGCGGAGATCAGCTGGGAGCGGGTCGAGCAACGGCGCAACGAATATGAGCCTTGGTCGCATGACCGCATCACGCTCGATACAGCGCACAATACCACCGAACAACTCGTTCAGCGCGTACTCGAATCTTTCCAGCAATCGCAGTGAAGCGTTAAAGCCGCATCAACCCGAGTTTGAAAACAAAACGCCCTCGCCGCAATGCGGAAAGGGCGTCAGATCGTCAGGCTATGACGGATCATCATGGATCACGCGCGAAATATCAGGCGATTTTTCGCAGTCGCGGCTTAGAGATCGACGTCGAGAATAGCCATCGAGAAATTGTAGGACAGTTCGCCTTCGTCCTCATCCTTGTAGATCAGGCCCAGAAACTCGTCGTCAATATAAAGCTCGGCCGAGTCGTTTTTGCGCGGGCGCGCCTTCACCTGAAGGCCCTGATTGTTGAAGGTCCGTTTGAAATAGGCGTCCAGTTTTTTGAGTTCTTCGGGTTTCAACCGGCTTCTCCTGAATTTGAATGAG
Organism: Ochrobactrum sp. RH2CCR150; assembly: GCA_014138095.1. Classification (GTDB taxonomy): domain Bacteria; phylum Pseudomonadota; class Alphaproteobacteria; order Rhizobiales; family Rhizobiaceae; genus Brucella; species Brucella gambitense. The sequence continues at coordinate 429,567 of JACGXE010000005.1, read as the reverse complement.
GCCGGTTTATTGCACCCGGTCTTTTGTGATGTAAACCCCTGGGGAGCCAGTCCTTCGGGGTTTTAGCGCCTAACCACCGCTTTCGACAAAATATAGGCCGCCTGCGGAAAAAAACCAGCAAGCGGCCCGGTTTCTGTGCGTTCTGCTTCTGCGCGATTAAATGCCTTCACCCAGCACGCCATCGCCCAGCAACTGGTCCATGACGCGGGACGGTTCTGCGCAGCCCGTATCGCCAATGATCTTGGCAGGCACCCCAGCAACCGTGACATTGTGCGGAACAGGCTTGAGCACGACAGAACCTGCCGCGATCTTTGAGCAATGGCCCACTTCGATATTGCCGAGAATCTTCGCGCCCGCACCGATCAGCACGCCATGGCGAATCTTGGGATGGCGGTCCCCGCTCGACTTGCCCGTGCCGCCCAGCGTGACGCCGTGCAGGATCGAAACATTATCTTCGATCAGTGCAGTCTCGCCGACGACAAGCCCCGTGGCGTGATCGAGAAAAAGCCCGCTGCCCAACTGCGCTGCCGGATGAATGTCGGTCTGGAAGATCGACGACGAACGGCTCTGCAGATAATAGGCAAAGTCCCGGCGGCCTTCGTGATAGAGCCAATGCGCCAGACGGTGGGTCTGGATAGCATGAAAGCCCTTCAGATAAAGGATCGGGTCCATGAAACGGCTATAGGCCGGATCACGGTCGTAAACGGCCTGAATATCCACGCGAACGGTCTGCGACCATTCCGGATTGGCATCCAGCATCGCGTCGAATGTCTGGCGCAGAATATCGGCGCTCAAGTCCGCATGACCAAGACGTTCCGAGATGCGGTGCATAACGGCATCTTCAAGGCTCGGCTGATTGAGGATCGTCGCATAAAGAAACGTTCCGAGCACCGGATCGCGCTTGGCGGCTTCCTCCGCTTCGGCACGGATCGAGTGCCAGATAGGATCAACTTGCCCGAGGCTGACATTCACTTTCGCAGTTGAGCGAACAGACATGGATATACTCCGGTTTTGCACCGCGCGGGCCAGACGAAAGCCGAACTTTCCGGCATGGCTCCGCACCGCAATACGAGTTCGGCGCAAAGCATAACTGAAAACACTTTGCCTTGACACCGCAGAAATTGACACAGGCCCTATAGGGCAATCAGAGCGGATTTTCCTTCAGAAACTCCAGCACGGCCTTCTTGTAAACCTTGTCGCCAACGGCCAGCATATGGTCGCGTCCCGGAATATCGAGCGCCTGACCGTTCGGCAGTAAATCGGCCAGATCCTGCGGATTACCGGCAATGTCGTCGGTCGTGCCAACGGCAACCAATACCGGCTGCATGATCCGTGCGATAGCTGCGGCTGGTACCAGCTCCTTCGAGGTGATCACACAGGCTGCAAGTGCAATACGGTCGCTCTTGGTCTGGTCTGCAAATTTGCGGAACATCTGGCCGCGCGGATGGGTGATCGTCGTCGGATCTTCCGCCAAAAGCGCCTCGCCAATCGGTTCCCAGTCGCCAGCGCCGGTGACCATACCGATGCCCAATCCGCCGAAGATTGCGCTATGAACACGTTCCGGATGCTCGATGGCCAGAAACGCGGTGATCCGCGCGCCCATCGAGTAGCCCATCACATGCGCCTTCTCGATGCCCAGATGATCGAGCAGCGCTGCCGCATCGCCCGCCATCTTGGTCGGCGTGTAATCTTCTTCCTTGTGGCTCTTGGCTGAGAAACCATGTCCGCGATCATCGATGGCGATGACGCGATAACCCGCCTCGGTCAGCGTCCGGAACCAGCCCGGCGAAACCCAATTGACGAGACTTGAAGACGCAAAGCCGTGGATCAGCAGGATCGGATCGCCTTCTCCATCCTGACGATATGCAAGACGCAGGCCGTCATTTTCGAAATATTCGATATCGAGGGCACTCAACTGTTCATTCCTTTTGATTGTTCCGTCGGCGGTGCTTGGCGCGATTAGGATCGACACTCGCCGCATATCACGCGATGGACAGCTCTGTCGCCCTTCTTGATACCGGTGCGTTTTACCGTACCGGCGAGAAGCTCGACCACAAAAGCTGCCGGCACTTCGGATGAAATGATATCTTCCGAATAAGGCACCGCATTTTCGTGAATTGCCGTGACGCGGCCCTTGTCATCAAGGAAAACCATGTCCAGCGGCAGGGGCGTGTTTTGCATCCACATCATCACGCGGCGCATCTCGCCGAAAACGAAGATCATTGCGCGGTCTTTGGGAAAATCGGTGCGCCACATCAGCCCGCGCACACGCGCATCGTCGGAATCAGCCACTTCCAGTGCAAAGGGGAGTTTATTGCCCTTGGCCGTGATAAAGGTCAGCGGCGCAGCATCCACTGGCAAGCGCATCGGCTGCTTTTCCTGCGCTTGCGCGCCGAAAGCTGCGAATAAAAATGCAAAAACGAAAAAGAACCGAGCCATACTCAACCCACGCCAAAAACCTGCAATTCGGGCGGGGAGATTATCAACGCGGCAGAATGGGGACAAGAGAGGAACGGCCACCCCTCACCGCCTTTTGACTACTATCGTCACAGACAGTTCAAAGCGCGGGGCACCGTAAGGCCCGTTTTCATGCGTGTGTGTCTCCCAAAGCGATTTCACTTTGGGAAGACAGGCGGCTCAACTTGATTGGAAATCAGTGCGAAACCGGGATAGCCGTTCCGATATCCGGGTGAATTTCTGCAGCCATCAGGCCCTTGTCGCCCGTGCCGAAGCGAATAAGCACGACCTGACCGGGGCGCAGTTCCATCATGCCGAAACGGCGAAGCGTTTCCATATGAATGAAGATATCCTCAGTGCCCTCACCGCGGGTGAGAAAGCCGAAACCCTTGGTACGGTTGAACCACTTGACGATAACGCGCTCTAGACCGCTCGATGGCGTGACCGTCACATGCGTGCGCTGCGGCGGCATCTGCGCCGGATGAACGGCAGTGGATGTGTCCATCGAAAGAACGCGGAAACATTGCATGCCGCGCTCACCGTTGCGAACTTCGCAGACAATTCGTGCGCCTTCCAGCGCCGTCTGGAAGCCATCGCGGCGAAGCGACGTCACATGAAGCAGGATATCGTTCAGGCCCGGCTGATCCGGCACAATGAAACCGTAGCCCTTGGCTACGTCGAACCACTTGATGTGACCCGAAATTTCAATGATATCGCCCAGCTCTTCCGAGGCGTGCTGGCTGTGAAACTGGTCATTCGACACAGACTTGTCCGCCATGCGTTCGCCCCTCCTCTATTCTTCCGTTGCGATTCAAAGCTGATTCTTAATCAAAGAATAACACTTCATTAACCCGAGGCGGCAAGCCTAAACTTTTGTTCTCCCCCACGATCATCACAGACTTTGTGTTTCCATGGTTACCGCACCTGCCGCAAAGTCCCGAAACCGACTTCATTTCGGGACATATGGCAATGCTGCCCGAGGGCAATTCCCCATTTGATGTTTTTTGACGCCTAACGGGTGTCCGCGCTTGTCCGAAAGTCACAAAACAAAAGTGCAAAGTGGAAAAGCGTCCGCTATTTGCTATATCCCTTCTCGAGCCCCAAACGCTTCGGCACATGCTGGAAATGCTTCAGGAGAATAATATGCGCTATTTGCACACGATGGTTCGAATCCGCGACATCGATGAATCACTCGATTTCTACGTGAATAAATTCGGTCTTGAAGAAACCCGTCGTATCGAAAACGAAAAGGGGCGTTTCACGCTGATCTTTCTTGCCGCTCCCGGCGATGCAGAGCGCGCCAAGGCGGAGCGCGCACCGACGCTCGAACTGACCTATAACTGGGACACGGAAGCCTATACGGGCGGACGCAATTTCGGCCATCTCGCCTATGAAGTGGACGACATTTACGCCACCTGCCAGAAGCTTCAGGATGCCGGCATCGTCATCAACCGTCCACCGCGCGATGGCCACATGGCTTTCATCAAGACACCGGATGGCATTTCCATCGAACTGATCCAGAAGGGCGAAAGCCTTGCCTCGCAGGAGCCCTGGGCTTCTGCCGAAAATGTCGGCAACTGGTAAGAATTCTGCTTTCACGCATTATCCTGCGTGAAACCGCTTCGCACTTTCGCTGGAAATGCTCAAACGAAAAAAGCCCGGTCTCGCGACCGGGCTTTTTTGTTGATTGGAATGCTTATTCCGTTCCCTGAATTGCTGCGAGCAGCCACTCGCCGCCATCGACACGGGTAAAGGTCCAGATTTCCGTGCTTTCGACCGGCTCGTTCGGGTTGCCTTCGACAACCGCGCCCGTGTTGCGATCAAGCATGACGTCGATTGCGGAGTAACGGATCGCCACGGTCGCATAATCGACATTGCCTTCACGCCAGGCTTCCGAAACATCGCCCTGAAGCAGCTTTACGTCCTTCACTTCGTTGCGCATACCGCTGGAAGCGATTTCGCCCAGTTCTTCGGCGAGGTAGGACATGGCTTCCGGCGTGGTCAGCTTGCGCAGCGCAGCATAATCCTCGCGGCCATAGGCGCTCTGGACTTCCGAAAGCATCTGCTCGAAACGATCAAGCTCTTCCTGTCCAACGTCCATCGGCTCTTCTTCAACTGCCAAGGTAACTGGCTCTTCAGCCTGCTTGGCGCTTGCGCCGAATGGATTGACCGAAGGTGTGCGGCCGCCAAAGCTGCCAGCCTGCTGTGGTGCGGCATCCTTTGCCGCGCCAAAAGGCTGTGCGGAACCGAATGGCTGCGCATTCGCATTGCCAGCGCCTGCCGTTGCCGTTGCGCCCTGACGGCGATTTGCAAACATGCGCATGACGAACATCGCGATCAAAGCAATCACGCCCACCTGCAAGAGAAGGCCGAACATGCCAGCCAGACCGCCAAGGCCGTTACCGAGCATCATGCCGATCAGACCGCCGACCAGCAGGCCGCCAAGCATGGAACGGCCGAAATTGCCGAACATGCCTCCAGCGCGCGCCGGAGCCGCATTCTGCGCGCCAGCGGCGGCAGGACGGGTCGTCTGCGTTGTGCCCGTATTCGGCGTCATCGAACGTTCAATCGGAGCTGCATTATTCGGTGCGGTACGCGTCGGCGCTGGCGCCTGATAGGTACGCGCGCCACGGCTGCCAAAACCGCCTCCGCCTGCACGGCGAGCCTCGGCGAAATCGACAGCAGCGAATGAGGCGATCAGGCCCAGGACCATCGCAGCGGTCAGTTTTGTCAGGCGGTTTCCGAAACCCGGCATTGTTTACTCCCATTTAGAGACATGACTGAATGTTTAAATCATTGCTCATATGGGAATTGCCCCCTGTTCTTCACAAGGGCGTGAACGCAAAAAAATCGAGAAATTTCAAAAGCGGTTCAAACTGGCTTTGCGGCGTCCAGAATCTGGATCTGGGGCGAAACCGAGCCGTTCCAGTGATTGAGCGACAGGTTGCCGACCACATGGACGCTCTGCCCGATATTGTTGAACAGGAAGCGCCCGAGATCGCCCTCTGCCACGCGAAACGCAATGCCATTGACCCGTTTGCCATCCGCGCCGCGCAGAGTAACACGCACATGGTCACGACCGACGCCTCGCACATCGGCCAGCACATGATGCGGCAGAGCCAAGGTCGGTTGCGGATGGGCGGAACCGTACGGTCCGGCCTTCTGCAAGGCTTCATAAAGCGAAACCGTCGCGCCTGAAGCAGCCAGCGCACCGTCGATCGAAAGGCTCTGGTTCTCGCGCAGACGCGCAACGACATGCGCCGATTCGTCTTCAAGATAGGCTCTCAGAGCGCCCAGCTTGGCGCGTTCGATGGTGATACCCGCCGCCATGGCATGACCACCGCCCTTGACGAGCAGCCCTCGTTCCACCGCGCCGCGCACCAGCTTGCCGAGGTCAAGACCGCTGATCGAACGTCCCGAACCGGAGCCGACGCCATTGGCATTGAAGGCGATGGCGAAAGCGGGTCGTCGCGCCTTTTCCTTCAGGCGGGAAGCCAGCAAGCCGACGATGCCCGGATGCCAGCGCTCGCTGGCCGTCACGATCACCGAAGCACCCTCACCGCCTGAAATCTCGAGCGATGCTTCCGCTTCCGCTTCCAGAAGCATTTCCGCTTCCATCGCCTGTCGTTCCTGATTGAGCCGGTCAAGTTCGACCGCGATACGGTCTGCCATCGATGGATCATCGAGCGTCAACAGCCGCGCACCCAATCCGGCATCGCCGATACGACCGCCTGCATTGATGCGCGGGCCGATGAGATAACCAAGATGAAAAACATTGATCGGTTCGCCGATACGCGACACGCGCGCTAACGCCGCCAGACCGGCATTGCTTTGCGCACGCGCAACCAGCAGACCCTTGACGATGAAGGCACGATTGACGCCCTGCAGCGGCACCACATCGCAAACTGTTGCCAGCGCGACCAGATCGAGCAGCGACAGCAAATCGGGTGCAGTCCCCTTGCCCCGCTCGCGCAATATCTTGGTGACCTGCACCAGTGTCAGAAACACGACCCCTGCAGCGCAAAGATGGCCCTGTTGCGAAATATCGTCTTCGCGGTTCGGGTTGACGATAGCCACCGCATCTTCCGGCAGATCGCCGCCGACCTGATGGTGGTCAAGCACCACAACATCCGCTCCGGCCTGTTTGGCCGCAGTGATCGACGGAGCGCTATTCGTGCCGCAGTCAACGGTGACGATCAGGCTGGCGCCCTTGGAAACCAGCTCGCGCATGGCATCGGGATTGGGGCCGTAACCCTCGAAAATCCGGTCCGGAATATAGATCGAATGCTGAATGCCATAGTGTTTGAGAAAACGCGCCATCAGGGCGGAAGAACATGCGCCGTCCACGTCATAATCGCCGAAGATCGCCACCGTCTCGCGGCGCTCGATGGCGTCAGCAATACGGCTTGCCGCCTTCTCCATATCGGTCAGCGTCGACGGATCGGGCATGAGATTGCGCAGCGTCGGATCAACAAATTCCGGCGCGCCTTCGACCGTTACACCACGCCCCGCCAGAACGCGCGCCACCAGATCGGAAATGCCATGATGCTGGGCGATGGCAAGCGCGGTGTTTGCTTCGCGCAGGCCGAGCCGATCCACCCATTTCTGGCCGGTTGCAGATTGTTTTATTCCAAGGAAAAGGCGATCTGTCGTCATAAGCTCTTAAAGACACAAAAGGCGGCATCTTTGCAATGCCGCCCGCAATTTATCAGTGGCGCTTGACCTTAATTGTCACGCGCTGCACGGGCCAGTCCGTGCGCCACCAGCCGGTCAATAACTTCTGGATAGCTGACGCCGCTCACCGCCATGACTTTCGAATACATGCTGATATTGGTGAAACCCGGAATGGTATTCAGCTCGTTGATCAGAAACCGCATATCCGGCGTCACGAAGAAATCGACACGCGCCATGCTGTCACAACCAAGCGCCCGAAACGCCCGCGCTGCAACCGCCTGAATTTCAGTCTCGATCTGTACTGGCAAGTCCGCCGGAACTTTCAGCGCCGCGCCATCTTCATCGATATATTTGGCGTCATAGTTGTAGAAGCCATGGCTTTGTGCGGGCACGATTTCGCCGGTTCGCGAAACGAACAGGCCGTTATTCTCATCCTCCAGCACTGCGCATTCGATCTCGCGACCTTGGATGAACTCTTCCGCCAGAAGCTTGGCGTCGTGCTTAAAACCTTCCGCAAGCGCTTTCAGATAATCAGCTTCCGTCTGAACCTTGCTGACACCGACCGACGAACCCTGACGCGCGGGCTTGATGAAGACCGGCAGGCCAAGCGCCTCCGTCAGCGTATCGAAGGTTGGAACCGTCTCGCGCGTGATCGTCATGGCGCGCGCCACGGGAATACCTGCCTCGGTCAGCAGGCGCTTGGCAATGTCTTTGTCGAGCGCATTCGCCGAGCCGCAGATGCCGCAACCCGCCATCGGCACACGCGCCACTTCGGTCAGTCCCTGTACGCTGCCATCCTCGCCGTGAAGTCCGTGCAAGACCGGAAAGACGATGTCGATCCGCGCCAGTTCATAAGGCAAGCCGTTTTCGGGCAGCGCAACAGCGCGCCCCTTGCCGCCCGGCAACAATGAAACTCCAGTACCGTGTTCGGGCCGTTCCAGCTTGCCGCCAGCAAAGCTCGTCAGCAGCCATTGCCCCTCATGGGTAACATAGATCGGAATGGCTTCGTATTTGGCCGGGTCCAGTGCGTTCATGACATTCGTTGCGGAAAGAACCGACACATCATGCTCCGCGGAACGTCCGCCAAAGAGTATCGCGATCCGTAGCTTGTTCGGCGTTTCAGTCATTCCCGCTCCATCTCTTCATCTAAAGGTGATTGAATACAGTCGCGATCAAAATGACAAATCTTTGGCCAAAGCGGCTGAGCAAGGCTCCATAAACAGAAATCCCGGACAGCGCGGGGCTTTCCGGGATTTGTTTGCTTCATCGTCACTTATGACGCGAAAAACTAGAACTTCGACAGATCCTGGTGGCGAGCCTTGATCTCGCGCACGGTCTGCGAGCTGGAACGCATCACAATGGTATGCGTCTGGATGTAATCGCGGGCAAACTTCACGCCGGAAAGCATGTTGCCGTCGGTCACACCGGTAGCGGCAAAGAGCACGTCGCCCTTGGCCATTTCTTCCATCGTGTAGACCTTCTTCGGGTCCGTAATGCCCATTTTGAGCGCGCGGGCGATCTTCTCATCCGTATTCAGCTGGAGACGTCCCTGCATCTGACCACCGATGCAGCGCAGAGCTGCTGCAGCCAGAACACCTTCCGGTGCGCCACCGATACCGATGTAGATGTCGATGCCGGTTTCCTCCGGGCTGGTCGTATGCATCACGCCAGCAACGTCGCCATCGCCGATCAGACGGATCGCAGCGCCGGTTGCGCGCACTTCTTCGATCAGGCGCGCATGACGCGGACGGTCCATGATGCAAGCCGTGATTTCGTTCGGCTTTACACCCTTCGCCTTGGCGATGGAGTTGATGTTGTCGGTAGCGGTGGCGTCGAGATCCACAACGCCCTTCGGATAGCCTGGACCAACGGCGATCTTTTCCATGTAGACGTCAGGCGCATAAAGCAGGTTGCCCTTCTCGGCGATGGCGATGACAGCCAGCGAATTCGGCAGGTTCTTTGCGCAGATCGTCGTGCCTTCCAGCGGGTCGAGCGCGATATCGACATCCGGTCCCTGCTTGGTGCCGACTTCTTCACCGATGTAGAGCATCGGCGCTTCATCGCGTTCACCTTCGCCGATCACAACCGTGCCGGAAATCGGCAGGCGGTTCAGTTCCTGACGCATGGCGTCAACGGCGGCCTGATCGGCAGCCATTTCATCGCCGCGGCCCCGCAGCCGCGCTGCTGCCACTGCTGCGCGTTCGGCTACACGGACCAGTTCCAGTGTAAGAATGCGATCCAGTCCGTGGGGGTGCTGCTCTGCGGTTTTGGCCATTTGAACAAAGTCCTGAATTCGAATTGCGTTGATGCACCACAAAGGGCGCCATGCCGCGTTTATAGCGACACTATGCGAACCTTTTGTCAAAGTCCCCGGTGCCCTGCAAGAGCCCGAAAGCTAAAAACTATGTGCGCTCAAATGCTTAATCGATTTAAGGGCAACACGCTTCGTTTCATGCCATGGCCGGGCGTGAACTGACATGCCCGGCATCATGATACAACCCGCCTCGAAACAACCGTGACGGGTCGTGCAGCGCGCCGTGCGATTTAACCCGCGCGCTCGATGCGGATCATCTGCGGCTTATCCACCAGATGATCGTCCTTGAGGATAGCTTCCAGCGCTTTCTTGACGGCTGCTTCCGTCGTCTCATGCGTGACGAGGATGACGGTCTTGATGCCTTCCTGCTGCGTATCGCCCATGGGCGGGCGCTGCACGATCGACTCGAGCGAGATGTCGTTCTCGGCCATGCGCTTGGCTATCCCGGCGAAAGCGCCGATGCGGTCGAGAACCGTCAGACGAATGAAATAGCCACCCGCATGTTTACGCATCTTGGCGCGCTTGTAAGGCTGGAGCGCCTTTGCAGGCGTGCCGAACACCGGACCGTGCTGGAAGCCCGGACGGCTCTTGGCAATATCGGCAATATCGCCGATGACGGCAGACGCCGTCGCATTCCCACCGGCACCCGGTCCCGACAGCAGCAGCTCGCCCAGAAGATCGGTCTCGATGGCCACGGCATTGGTGACGCCATGCACCTGCGCGATGACCGACGAGGTTGGAACCATGGTCGGGTGCACGCGCTGTTCAATGCCGGTATCGGTCTTCTGCGCTACGCCCAGAAGCTTGATACGGTAGCCCAGCTCATCGGCGGCACGAATATCGGCCAGCGAAATATTGCTGATGCCTTCAAGATAGATATCGTCGGCGGCAATCTGCGTACCGAAGGCAAGGCTGGTCAGAAGCGCAAGCTTGTGCGCCGTATCGTTGCCTTCAATATCAAAAGTCGGATCGGCTTCGGCATAGCCGAGGCGCTGCGCATCCTTCAGGCAGGCTTCGAACGAAATGCCCTCTTCCCACATCCGGGTCAGGATATAGTTGCAGGTGCCGTTCATGATGCCATAGACGCGCGAAACCGTATTGCCGGTCAGTGACTCGCGCATCGCCTTGATGACCGGAATGCCACCGGCAACCGCCGCCTCGAAGTTGAGCAGAACGCCCTTGTCTTCGGCGATTTTCGCCAAGGCAACGCCGTGGCGCGCAAGAAGCGCCTTGTTGGCGGTCACGACATGACGACCAGCGCGCAAAGCCGCCTCAACGGAAGCTTTCGCAGGGCCTTCGTCACCGCCGATAAGCTCGACATAAACATCGATATCAGCTGACTTGGCCAGTTCGATTGGATCGTCGAACCAGTCGATGCCACTGAGGTCAACGCCACGGTCGCGCGAGCGATCACGGGCGCTGACGGCGGTAATAGTCACCGGCTTACCGCATTGGCGAGTGAGCATTTCGGACTTGTCACGCAGGATACGCAACACTGAAGCGCCAACGGTGCCAAGGCCCGCAACGCCGATCCGCAATGCATCACTCATTATATCGACCTTCTGACTCTGATTGTCTGGATGTAGTGGATTTTCGGTAGATGGGAAATTCTGGCCGCACGCTCGGCGCGGCCAGAAAGGAAGAACCCGGAATGGCGCTTAGCGGCGACCTTCCAGCGGGATTACGTTGTGCAGGTTCTCATCCTTGGTGGAGAGGAAACGCTTGATGTTGCGTGCAGCCTGACGAATGCGATGTTCGTTTTCGACCAGTGCGATACGCACATAATCATCGCCATGTTCGCCAAAGCCGATGCCCGGAGCAACGGCCACATCGGCCATTTCCACCATAAGCTTGGAGAATTCGAGCGAGCCCATGGCGCGGAAGCGTTCCGGAATCGGGACCCAGGCAAACATCGTCGCTGCCGGCGGCGGAACATCCCAGCCTGCGCGGCCGAAGCTTTCGACCAGCACATCGCGGCGCTGCTTGTACACATCGCGAACATATGCAATGTCGGAACCGTCGCCGTTGAGCGCTGCGGTTGCCGCCACCTGGATCGGCGTGAATGCACCGTAATCGAGGTAGGACTTAACGCGCGTCAGCGCCGCGATCAGGCGCTCATTGCCAACCGCAAAGCCCATGCGCCAGCCCGGCATCGAGAACGTCTTGGACATGGACGTGAACTCGACTGCCACATCCATGGCGCCCGGTACTTCCAGCACCGACGGCGGTGGATTGCCGTCGAAATAGATTTCCGAATAGGCCAGATCCGACAGAATGACGATGTCATGCTTGCGCGCAAAGGCCACGACATCCTTGTAGAAGTCGAGCGTTGCCACATAAGCCGTCGGATTGGACGGGAAGTTGAGGATCAGCGCAATCGGCTTCGGGATCGAGTGCTTTACGCCGCGCTCCAGAGCCGGGATGAAGCTGTCATCCGGCTTGGCCTGAATCGAACGGATGACACCGCCCGACATGATGAAGCCGAACGAGTGGATCGGATAGGTCGGGTCCGGGCAAAGCACCACGTCGCCCGGCGCAGTGATGGCCTGCGCCATATTGGCGAAACCTTCCTTTGAACCAAGCGTGGCCACGACCTGCGTGTCCGGGTTGAGCTTCACGCCGAAACGACGCGCATAATACTGAGCCTGCGCGCGACGCAGCCCCGGAATACCCTTTGACGACGAATAGCGATGCGCGCGCGGGTCCTGAACGGCCTCGCACAGCTTGTCGACGATATTCTGCGGCGTCGGTAGATCGGGATTGCCCATGCCAAGATCGATAATGTCGGCCCCGCCCGCTCGCGCCGATGCCTTCAGGCGATTGACCTGTTCAAAGACATAAGGGGGCAAGCGACGGACTTTATGGAATTCTTCCGACATGATCCTGTTCCAAAAGGAGAGTTAACAATAGGGCGCGTCATTGCGCCGTAGGAGGAGCTATACACCTGATATCGAATCGGGTCGAGACTTCTTGCCGCGCCGTTTGAGACGTGGCCTTCCGTGTCTATGAAGGGATTATTCTTCGCCGGATTCGATCTGCTTCAGGGTAGCATCCGATTCATCCTGCGCCTGCTTGCGCATGGCCGCAGCCTGTGCGGGGGTAAAGCCGCCGCCAGTGGTTTTCGACGCCGCGAGACGCGTGCGATCGGAATCGAGTTTCGCAGTCATCTGCTGCTTTTCTTCCGGCGTGATCTGGTCGGTCGCAGCCTTCGGCATGTGGCCAAATGTCGGGTATACGCCGGTGCGCAATGCGCCTTCCTGCGGGACACCCTGAAATTCCTTGCCACCGGCACAGGCAGTGAGCATCGCTGCGGCCGTTACTGCCAGCATGAGATGGGCGATCTGCCGCGTGCTCTTGGTCATATGTCTGATCCCGGTTTTGCCGTTGAGGCTGCCGCATAAGTCACGACAGAATATACTTCCGAAGGGATAGCACCAAGTCGACGCACCATGTCAACAAGCGATTGGTCCAATTCCGACATTTGGTTTGCCAACACCGTTTATTTCCGTCTGCGCAGCATCACACCTTCGAAAGATTACATAAAGTAATATTTCGTTACCAAAGGATTAATCCTCAATCTTCTGGAATAATGCAGGCTCCCAGTCGTACAAAATGCACTTCGATAGTTGCCTTCACAGCATAAAAAACTTAAAAATTGGCAACAATTGTAGATCGGGTGATTTGCACAATGCTAAAATTGGTTCACCGCAAAACTGCAGAGGCCACTTCAACGCATTGATATAATGGAGTTTGTTTCCCAAGGCTTATGTAAGGCTTTTATTAGGGGACTGCGGGAGAAATCACATTCCGTGATTGGTTCAACCCGCACGGGAGAGCCGATCTCCCGAAACCAGGTGGGCTCGGACTTGTCCGGTTCGCCAAGCTGGTCAGGGAAATCGAGCTGGAGCGGACTATTGAAATTTGTACCTTCTGCGCACCGGACAACCGGCCGACGACTTTCAGGCAGCGTAGCTCTGCTCGCGCTGCTATTGTCGTCCTGCACGTCTACGGGAACCGGTCCTGACGGCAAGCCGCTGCAAATGACTGCCAATACCAATGGCTCAATGCTGACAGAGACGCTGCAAAGCGCAGCCGACCAGACGGCCGCCGCCGAAGCTGGCGCTGAAGCCAAGACCGCAGAAACAAAGGCCGAAGAAAAGCCCGGCGACGCAAAGCAGGTCACAGCCGCAGCGGCGGCACAGAACCCTGCCACCACGCCCGCCAAAGAAAACGCGAAAAAAGCCGCCGTGACCGCGAATGCGGAAAATGCGGCAAGCGAAGCGCACCCCACACAAGTGGCCGCGGCTGCACCAGAAAAGAAAAGCAATTCGCTCTTCGGTTTGTTTGGCGGAAAAGATAGCGCCGAATCGAAGCCTGCCGAGGCAACCGAGCCGGCAGCAACTACGACAACCGCCAGCGCCGAAAAGCCAAAGAGCGAAAGCGCCGAAGCAAAACAGCAAGAAGCCGAAACGGAATCGGCAGCCGCTACAGACGCGAAGGCGCAGCCACAGGAAGCCGCCAAACCAGCCCAGCCAGAAAAGCCGGTGCAGGTTGCTTCGCTTTTCGGTACGCCGAAAAATGCCAGTGCTTATGCAACCCCGCAGCGCCCGACAGCTTCTCAGGGCAGCATCTCGCGCCTCTTCTCCGACGAATCGGCTGGTTCACGTTCTGACCGTACGGAAAACAAGAAGCTGGCAATGGCAACGCCTGTATCACCTGCTGCAAAGCACGATTACAATTACACATTGCCGGGCGTGCGTGCGAATGGCGGCATCGAAATCAAGCATCGCAACAGCCTTTATGACGACACCGACATTGATGCGAACGAGTATGACGATTCGCCCAATGTCACGCTTGCTTCGGCCCCCGGCCTCGCCCGCCTCGCACCGAACGGCCTGAAGGTGCAGCGCCAGACTGTGGATGTTGCCTGCCTCAAGCCGCAGCTCGTTTCCATGCTGAAGACCATGGAGCGGCATTTCCGACGTCCGGTCATGGTGACGTCCGGCTATCGCAGTCCTTCCTATAACCGCAAGGTCAATGGCGCGCGCAAATCGCTGCATATGATCTGCGCCGCAGCCGATATTCAGATTGATGGCGTTTCCAAGTGGGAAATGGCGCGCTTCGCCCGATCGATGCCGGGACGTGGTGGCGTCGGCACCTATTGCCATACGACATCGATCCATGTGGATATCGGGCCGGAACGCGACTGGAACTGGAAATGCAAAGGCTGATCTGACCATCCGCGACACCATTTTCGACAGAATGCAGGCTGGCCCCGTTGGAGCCAGCCTTTCTTTTTGTCATCTATTTCAAGGCCATAGCCTAGAAATCCACAGGTTCCGTTCCACTAAATGAGCGCTTCTGCGACTTTTTTCAGAAAACTGATTTTAAGGGCTTGCGAGTCAGTACCTTCCTGAATATAAGCCCACTCACACCAGCAAC
>JACGXE010000005.1:0-414581 GCA_014138095.1 Ochrobactrum sp. RH2CCR150 | reverse complement strand
CAGGCGCCCATCGTCTAGCGGTTAGGACAGCGCCCTTTCACGGCGCAGACAGGGGTTCGATTCCCCTTGGGCGTACCACTTGCTGGTTTTTCTTTTTCCAGACATATCAAGTCGTTAGCTCTTTGAGCCTGCAATTTCGCGCGTCGTTTTGCACCATCTGAATTTATTTCACAGATGCTGAAAAAGGGGCTTGCATGTCTGAATTTTCCTGACTATAAGCGCCCCACACCAGCAGGCGCCCATCGTCTAGCGGTTAGGACAGCGCCCTTTCACGGCGCAGACAGGGGTTCGATTCCCCTTGGGCGTACCACTTGCTGGTTTTTCTTTTCCCAAAAAATTGATGAGAACAATACTGGTCGTTCTGCCGGTATATTGCTACGCGCATCTGCACCCATTTCGCAATTCAAAGGGAAATACTGCTCATGTCGCAAGCCACAGCCATCGTTCCCACCACCCACGCCAGCCGCTACCTCCAGCAGCTCTGCAAACACTGGGCGCATAAATTTGCCGTCGAGTTCACGCCTGAACACGGCCAGATCGATCTCGGTGAAGACCGGCTGGTGATTCTGGATGCCGATTCGGAAAAACTCACTGTTACGGTGAAGACCTCAGCCGAAAATCTCGACCGGTTGCAGGATGTGGTTGTGAATCACATCGTCCGCTTCGCCTTCCGCGAGGAACTGGTGTTCAACTGGGAGCAGGCACAAGCGTAAGCGCCGTCGTTTACCTTATCTGCAAATTGCCCGCAAAATGCCCGGAATAGCCATCATCGCATCACATTCCGGGCTCATTCCCCCGCGACATTCCTCACAACTTCAAACGACCGATTTGATGGGGAAAGATATGATGACCAGCGAAACCAGAACCACTCTCACCTTTCTCGGTGCAGGCTTTGTCGCCGCAGCGATGGCGCTTGGTGCGGATTTGAGCTGGGCAGACGTCATCAAGGCGCTTTTCTAGAACCCGCATCATGACCACCCGATATCGCTTTTGACTTTTTGCGGCTTTAGGCGGACAAACATCTCGCCATTCCGTCCAAACTGTTCAGAAGCTTTATGTTATTCCAAACACCCCTCGTCTCCGGCAGGCTCGAACGCCGCTACAAGAGATTTCTCGCAGACGTAACGCTTGACGATGGCCGCTTCATTACGGCGGCCGTGCCCAATACCGGCTCCATGCTGGGCCTGACGACGCCCGGCTCCCGCGCATGGCTTAGCGTTTCTGATGCACCGCACCGTAAATATGCCCATACATTGCAGATCGTCGAGGCTGACGGCACGCTGGTCGGCGTCAATACCGGCCTGCCAAACAAGATTGCCGAGGAAGCTATCCTCGCTGGCCTCATTCCCAGCCTCAGCGGCTATGCCAGTCTCAAGCGCGAACAGAAATACGGGCAAAATTCCCGCGTTGACATTCTGCTCGATGAAGGCGCCCTGCCCCGCGCCTATGTGGAAGTGAAAAATGTGCACTTCATCCGCACACCCGGCCTCGCGGAATTTCCCGATACGGTGACCGCGCGCGGGACAAAACATCTCAATGAACTGACCGACAGTGTTGCCGCTGGTCATCGTGGTGTGATGTTGTTTATTATCCAGCGAAGTGATTGCAGCAAATTCAGCATTTCCGGCGATCTCGACCCTGTCTATGCACGCGCTTTTGAGCGCGCCGTTGCATCCGGGGTTGAGGCATGGGCCGTTCGATGCCACATAACGGATAAAAGCATTGTCGCCACCGAGCTGGTGCCAATTGAATAGACAAAGACGGATCGAGTGATGGTTACTTATATCGAAGCGACAAGCGCCCCCATGAAATATACCGGCCAGATCAGGCTCTATGGCCCGGATGCCTTCGAGGCGATGCGCAAGGTCTGCAATCTGACCGCGCGCTGTCTGGACGCGCTGAACGACATCGTGAAGCCCGGCGTGACCACCAATGAAATCGACCGCTTCGTTTTCGAATTCGGTATGGACCATGGCGCCTTTCCGGCAACGCTCAACTATCGCGGCTATACCAAGTCGACCTGCACATCAATCAACCATGTCGTCTGCCACGGCATCCCGAACGACAAGCCACTACGCGAAGGCGATATCGTCAATATCGACGTGACTTATCTGCTCGACGGTTGGCACGGTGATTCCAGCCGCATGTATGCCGTGGGCGAGATCAAGCGCGCAGCCGAACGCCTGCTGGAAGTGACCTATGAAAGCCTGCTACGCGGTATTGCCGTCGTCAAGCCGGGCGTGAAGACGGGCGCTATCGGCGCAGCAATCCAGACCTTCGCCGAAGCTGAGCGCTGCTCCGTGGTGCGCGATTTCTGCGGTCATGGCGTCGGCCAGCTTTTCCATGATGCGCCGAATATTCTCCATTACGGCACGCCAAACGAAGGCGTGGAAATCAAGGAAGGCATGATCTTCACGATCGAGCCGATGATCAATCTCGGCAAGCCGCATGTGAAAGTGCTCGCCGATGGCTGGACTGCCGTGACGCGCGATCGCTCCTTGACCGCCCAGTACGAACATACGGTCGGCGTAACCAAAGACGGCTGCGAAATATTCACATTGTCGCCGGCCAATGTTTTTGGTCCGGCATCAATGCGGTAAAACCGGAAATATAGTCTCATCTGTTTTTGCGGGGGTTTAAACAGAATGACAAAGAAGAAAGACAAGCCGGGGAGCTACGACATCCCCGGTTTCAGCGACACGCTTCAGCTGACGCCGAAAATCGCGAAACAGCCGCACCATGTCGGCCACCGGGATCGTCTGAAGCAGCGCTTCCAGACGGCGCCCGATGCGCTGGCCGATTATGAGCTGCTTGAGCTGCTGCTCTTTCGCGTTATCCCGCGTGCAGATACCAAACCCATCGCAAAAGCGCTGCTGACCCGCTTTGGCACGCTTGCCGAAGTGCTGGGCGCCTCCGAAACACTCATCGCCGAAGTGCCCGGCGCAGGCCCCTCCGTGGCACGTGACCTGAAGATCATCGAAGCCGTTCACAAACGCAGTGCACGCAGCAAGGTCATGAAGCGCGAAGTTTTCAGCATCTGGGAAAAGGTGATGGACTATTGCATGGCGGCCATGGCCCATGAGACGCGCGAGCAGTTCCGCATTCTGTTTCTGGACAAGAAGAACCGACTCATTGCCGACGAGGTCCAGCAAAAAGGCACGGTCGACCATACGCCCGTCTATATAAGAGAGGTGTTTCACCGCGCGCTGGAGCTTGCTGCGACGGGAATCATTCTCGTGCACAATCACCCTTCGGGCGATCCGTCGCCGTCGCGACCCGATATCGACATGACGCACGCGCTGATAGCGGCGGCCAAGCCTTTGAAAATCATCGTGCATGACCACATCATCGTCGGCAAACAAAAATGCATCAGCTTCCGCAGACTGAACCTGATGTAGCGCTCGCCTGAAACGGGCCAGCCGCTGATGGTTACCACTTGTTAAGCATAGCGCGAAGAATGGCTGTGTGAGGGGTGGAATTCGCTCGAATTTTCTTAAATTTAGTCACAATCACCCAACAAAAGACCACCGTCACACGGGAACCAACCGAGGGCGGCAGTCGCCGTCTTTTGTCGAACAGATCTTGCATATTTTCCATCAGCGTTCCGGATGGAAAAACGGAGTACAAAATGTTGAAGCGTACCTTTACCGCAGTGGCGCTCAGCGCCGGCATCTTCGCCATCGCAGCCCCGGCATTCGCTGCCGATATGATGGGCTCGAACGACTATTCCTACAACGAACCGGTTGCCGCAGGCCCGCACGACTGGTCCGGCAATTATGTCGGCGCACAGGTCGGTGCATCTTCGTCGAAGATCCCGGGCCCGTTCACGAACCGCGCTGGCGTGCTCGGTGGCGTTGTAGCTGGTAAGAACATCCAGAGCGGCAATTTCGTTGTCGGTGGTGAAGTTGAAGCCAATTTCGCAGAAGCCGAACATCGTATCGGTCATGGCGGCAGCCTCCAGCAGTCCTGGAATACCAATGCCAAGATCAAGGCCGGTTACGCTTTCGACAAGACCCTCGTTTACGGCACCGCCGGTTACGGTGTGACCCGCTTCAAGGCGAAGGACAACACGACGTCGGGCCCGGGTTGGGAAGGCGGCGCGCTGGTTGGCGCTGGTGTTGAGCAGGCCCTGACCGGCCCGCTGTCCGTAAAGGCTGAATATGACTTCCAGCGCTTTGGCGACGTGAAGTCGGAAGTCAACGGCGTTTCGCAGCGCAACAACCTCAAGAACCATGCCATCAAGGCCGGTCTGAACTACCGTTTCTAGAGCATTTCCAGCAAAACTGCGCAGCGCCTACGCGGGGAAATCAGTTCACCGGACTGATTTCTGATCCCGCTTCGATGCGTCGGATAATGCGTAAAGCATATAGATAGAGCGGTTCCAAGATTCCGTTTTAACCGGAACCGCTCTAAGCGTAACGGGCCTTATACCGTTTTTGCATAAGGCAATTCCAATTTTGCACAAGGGCTGCGGTTCAACCGTAGCCCTTTCTTTTTGCACCAGTTTCTTTGCTTTCAGATAGGTCTGAGCACACCCTCGTCTATTGACTCCCACTACGTCTCCTATCTTATAGGGAAGTACGATTGGGGATTAGGCGCGCGGCAATTGTGTTTAAATTTTATGCAATAATGCCGATACAAATTCTTCCCGTCACATGAGTTTATTTTATAGAGTGCTAAAGCAAAGCTTTGTCACTCAGCCAGGAAGAAAGCATGCAGCGCGTTTTCGATGGGCATAATGATGTCCTTCTGAGGCTCTGGGAGAATTCCAGAAACGGCGACGATCCCATCCGGGAATTCATCGACGGAACGCAAACCGGCCATATTGATGCGCCGCGCTCCCGCAAAGGCGCTCTCGCCGGCGGCATTTGCGCCATTTATGTGCCGTCCGGCCACCATATCGAGCTTGGCAAGCCGGACGCCAATGGCCACTACGACACGCCGCTTTCGCCACCGCTTCAGCGCACCCCTTCCCTCGACATTGCAGTGGAAATCGCAGCCATCGCGCTCCGCCTTGAGGAGGCTGGCGCTTGGAAACTGTGCCGCAATGGCCGCGAGCTCGACGAAACGCTGAATAGCGACACCTTTGCCGCCGTCCTCCACATGGAAGGTTGCGAAGCAATAGACGCTGATTTCGCAGCGCTCGATGTCTTCTACGGCCTTGGCCTGCGATCACTTGGCCCCGTCTGGAGCCGCAATAATATTTTCGGTCACGGCGTGCCCTTCTCTTACCCGATGAGCCCCGATACCGGCCCAGGTCTGACGGAAGCGGGCAAGCGCCTCGTCAAGGCGTGCAACCGCAAGGGCATCCTCATTGATCTTGCGCATATCACTGAGAAGGGGTTCTGGGATGTTGCTGAACTCAGTGATCAGCCTCTGATCGCCAGCCACTCCAATGCCCATGCCTTGACGCCTGTGGCCCGCAATCTGACGGACAAGCAGATGGACGCCATTCGCGAAAGCAAGGGGCTCGCTGGTTTGAACTACGCGACCACCATGTTGCGCGCCGATGGCAAGGAAGACGCCAACACGCCGATGTCCGATATGGTGCGCCATATCGATTACATGGTTGAGCGCATGGGGATCGACTGCGTGGCGCTCGGTTCCGATTATGACGGCGCGACCATTCCAGCAGAGATTTCCGATGCCGCCGGAACCCAGAACCTTGTCACGGCCTTGCGAGAGGCGGGATACAATGACGAGGAACTGGCAAAGCTTTGCCGGGGCAACTGGATCAGAGTCTTGAAGCAGGCCTGGCACGAAGCCTGAGATACAAATACAATCCAACAAAATCCCAACAAAAATACAGGAAGGGAACACACAACATGATGCATTTTGGACGTTTTCGTATTTTGGCCGCCGGCGCAGCACTTGCCGCCGTGCTGGCCGCAAATCCGGCCTTGTCGGCCACACCAGCTGATACGCTGGTTCAGGCATGGGCAATTGATGACACCATCACGCTCGACCCGGCAGAATCCTTCGAACTCAGCCCCGCTGAATTCATCGGTAACGCCTACGACATGCTCGTTCGCCTCGACATCAATGACACGTCGAAAGTCGTGCCCGGTGTGGCGGAAAGCTGGACCGTTTCAGACGACGGCCTCACCTATACGTTCAAGCTGAAGAAGGACATCAAGTTCGCTTCGGGCAACCCGATCAGCTCGGCTGACGTCGCCTACTCGTTTGAGCGCGCTGTGCGCCTCGACAAGAGCCCGGCTTTCATTCTGACCCAGTTTGGCCTGACCAAGGACAACGTCAACGAAAAGGCGAAAGCGGTAGACGACAACACTTTCGTCTTCACTGTCGACAAGCCATACGCACCAAGCTTCGTGCTGAACTGCCTGACCGCTACGGTCGCTGCGATCGTCGACAAGAAGCTTCTCGAAGAGCATGCCGTAAAGGTCACGCCAACCGACGATTACAAATACGAAACCGACTATGCCAATGCATGGCTGAAGACCAAGTCGGCAGGTTCCGGCCCGTTCGCAATTCGCGAATGGCGCGCCAATGAAGTCGTCATTTTGGAACGTAACGACAATTATTACGGCGAAAAGGCCAAGCTCAAGCGCGTCTTCTATCGTCACGTCAAGGAAAGCGCTACGCAGCGCCTGATGCTTGAATCCGGCGACGTCGACGTTGCGCGTAATCTGGAACCGGGTGACTACGAAGCCGTTCAGAAGAATGATAAGCTGACCACAGCCAGCGCGCCCAAGGGCACGGTCTATTACATCAGCCTTAACCAGAAGAACGCGAATCTGGCCAAGCCGGAAGTTCGTGAAGCGTTCAAGTATCTGGTCGATTACGACGCAATCGGCTCGACCCTCATCAAGGGCATCGGCGAAATCCGTCAGACCTATCAGGCCAAGGGCGTTCTTGGTTCTCTCGATGCCGCGCCGTACAAGCTCGACGTTGCGAAGGCGAAGGAACTCCTCGCCAAGGCAGGCCTGAAGGACGGCCTCTCGGTCACATTCGACGTCCGTAATGGCCAGCCAGTCACCGGCATTGCGGAATCCTTCCAGCAGACAGCCGCACAGGCTGGTGTGAAGATCGAGATCATCCCCGGCGACGGCAAGCAGACACTGACCAAGTATCGTGCGCGTAACCACGACATGTATATCGGCCAGTGGGGCATGGACTATTGGGATCCGAATTCCAACGCGGAAGCCTTCACCAGCAATCCGAACAACGCCGACGATGCGTCCACCAAGACGCTTGCTTGGCGCAACGCCTGGGACATTCCTGAACTGACCAAGCAGACGCAGGCCGCCCTTCTTGAGCGCGACAACGACAAGCGTGCTGAACAGTACAAGAAGCTCCAGCAGGAAGCGCTCGACCAGAGCCCCTTCGTCATGCTGTTCCAGCAAGTTGAAGTTGCCGGTATCGGCGGAAATGTGAAGGGTTATAAGCTCGGCCCGACATTCGACTCC
Source organism: Ochrobactrum sp. RH2CCR150 (assembly GCA_014138095.1). Classification (GTDB taxonomy): domain Bacteria; phylum Pseudomonadota; class Alphaproteobacteria; order Rhizobiales; family Rhizobiaceae; genus Brucella; species Brucella gambitense. The sequence goes on along the minus strand of JACGXE010000005.1, from coordinate 407,154 downwards.
AATTTCCTTGCTCCGATCACCAAGGAATAGTCAGCTACGCCTTGGCGCATGAATGTGCCTAAGCGGCTTTAAAACAAGGAGATGGAGCGGTTTTCTGAATCAAAAAGGAAAGCCGCTCCAGAGCTTTTCAAGCAAAGATGACTGAGGCTTCAGATCGAAACTGTTCTGAACGCCTCATTATCGGAAGCGGTCAAAACATTGAGTAACACTGGAACCACCAAAAAGGTAAGGCGAGCGCCGCGGCGTTCAACGGCCCTTGCCGCGTCGATAGCCAGTTTTCTGGTTATCGTCGTCACAACCTATCTGGGCCTTCTGGCCGTAACATTCTTTATCGGCCGTGTCGTGCCGATTGACCCTGTGCTGGCCATCGTCGGTGACCGCGCTCCCGCGCATGTCGTCGCCCGTGTGCGCGAAGAGATGGGTTTCAATCTGCCCTATTACCAGCAGTTCTATCTTTACGTGAAAGGCGTGTTGCACGGCGACTTTGGAACATCTGTTCTCACCACCAATCCGGTCATGACCGATATCCGCCGCGTTTTTCCGGCCACAATGGAACTGGCAACCATCGGCACGATCATCGGGGCTCTGTTCGGTATTCCGCTCGGCGTACTTGCAGCCGTTAAACGTGGCAGCATCATCGACCAGATCGTACGCGTGGTCGGCCTTGTCGGCTATTCTGTTCCGATCTTCTGGCTCGGCATGTTGGCGCTGTTGGTCTTCTACGCCCGTCTCGGCTGGACCTCTGGTCCTGGTCGCATCGACATCACATTCGAATATACGTTTACCCCGATCACCGGGTTCTACCTGATCGACGCGATCCTCCAGCGTGACTGGCCAGCGCTCAAGGATATTGTTTCCCACCTTATCCTGCCATCGGCACTGCTTGGATATTTCTCGCTGGCCTATATCAGCCGCATGACGCGTTCCTTCATGCTCAACGAGCTTGATCAGGAATATATCGTCGCGGCGCGCGCCAAAGGCATTTCGGAAACCCGCATTATCTGGGGTCACGCGCTGCGCAACGCCGCCGTCCCACTCGTAACCGTGATTGCCCTTTCCTATGCCGGACTTCTGGAAGGCTCGGTTCTGACCGAAACCATCTTCTCGTGGCCCGGTCTTGGACTCTACATCACGAATTCACTACAAAACGCTGATATGAACGCCGTTCTCGGTGGCACCATCGTTATCGGGTCGGTCTTTATCGCGCTCAACCTCGTGTCCGATCTTCTCTATCGGCTTCTCGATCCAAGGACGCGCGCACGATGAGCCAAATGACAGATACTTCCAACCTCTCATGGCGCGAATGGTTGCTCACCGAGCGGCCGCAATCGCGCACGCAGGCCCGCCTCGGTCGCGCCTATATGGTCTGGCGGCGGTTCACCGCCAACAAACTGGCTGTTCTTGGCCTATTGATCATTATCGGACTGCTGGTTGTTGCAGCTCTGGCCGATGTGTTGGCACCACATTCGCCAGTTATCGGCGATCTGGCCAATGCACGCCTGCTGCCACCCGGTACGCCCGGCTATCTGCTTGGCACCGATGATCAGGGCCGCGATATTCTCTCGCGCCTGATCTATGGCTCCCGCCTCACGCTCTATGTCGTGTTGCTGGTTGCCATCATCGCAGCTCCGATCGGCCTTCTGGTCGGCACGGTCGCTGGTTATGCAGGCGGCTGGGTCGATGCCGTTTTGATGCGCATCACCGACATCTTCCTCGCTTTCCCGAAGCTCATTCTGGCGCTCGCCTTCGTGGCGGCTCTGGGACCAGGCATCGAGAACGCCATCATCGCCATCGCGATCACCTCATGGCCGCCTTATGCCCGTATTGCACGTGCAGAAACGCTGACCGTGCGTAACTCCGACTATATTTCGGCAGTCCGCTTGATGGGTGCATCGCCGATCCGTATCGTCGTGCGTCACATCATGCCGCTCTGCACCTCGTCGCTGATTGTCCGCGTGACGCTCGACATGGCGGGTATCATTCTGACGGCAGCGGGCCTCGGCTTCCTTGGCCTCGGCGCACAGCCGCCATTGCCGGAATGGGGCGCGATGATTGCATCAGGTCGCCGTTTCATTCTCGACCAATGGTGGGTTGCAGCCATGCCCGGCATTGCGATCCTGATCGTCAGCCTCGGCTTCAATCTGCTGGGCGACGGCCTGCGCGATGCGCTCGATCCGCGGGGTAACAACCAATGAATCCGCTTCTGACTGTAGAAGACCTGCGCGTCACTTTCCCAACTCGCACGGGCGCGATTGAAGCGGTGCGCGGTGTCAGCTTCGAGCTGGGCCGCGAACGCCTCGGCATCGTCGGCGAATCCGGTTCAGGCAAGTCCCAGACCGGTCGCGCGATCATGGGGCTGACACCACTCCACGCACAGATCACGGCCAAGACGCTTAATTTCGACGGTATCGATCTTCTCAACATTTCGGCCCGCGAACGTCGCGCTTTGCGTGGCGGTCGCATTGCCATGGTGTTGCAGGACCCGAAATATTCGCTCAATCCTGTAATGACCATCGGCAAGCAGATAGCCGAAACACTGAAAGCGCATGGCAAATATAGCAGCGCGGAAATTCGCACCCGCTCGGCAGCCATGCTGGAAGCGGTGCAGATTCGTGATCCTGAACGCGTCATGAAACTCTATCCGCACGAGGTTTCGGGCGGCATGGGCCAGCGCGTGATGATCGCCATGATGCTGGTGGCCGAACCGGAATTGCTGATCGCCGACGAACCGACCTCGGCGCTCGACGTGACGGTGCAGCTTGAAGTGCTCGGCATTCTCGACAAGCTGGTGGCCGAGCGCGGCATGGGGCTGATCTTCGTCAGCCACGACCTGCGCCTCGTTTCCTCCTTCTGCGACCGCGTCATCGTGATGTATGCGGGCCGTATCGTCGAAGAAATCGCGGCCAAGGATCTCGCCAACGCGAAACATCCCTATACGCAAGGATTGCTGAACTGCATGCCGAAAATCGGAGCCGACCGCCATCCTCTGCCAACCTTGCAGCGTGAGGAGGCTTGGAAGGCATGACGCAAGCTCAAGTTCAGGCACAGGCGTCCGCGCCTGCACTCAGCGTCGATGATGTTGACGTCTATTTCGACCATTTTCATGCATTGAAATCCGTCACCATCAATGTGGCGCGCGGCGAATCCTACGGGCTCGTCGGCGAATCTGGTTCTGGCAAGTCCACGCTTCTGCGCGCAGTCGCCGGGCTTGCGCCAGTTGAGAACGGAGAAATCCGCATCGACGGCAAGCCCCTCAAGACGCCCCGTGACAAGGCTTTCTATCGCAATGTGCAGATGGTGTTTCAGGATCCCTACGGCTCCTTGCACCCGCGCCAGACGGTGGACCGGCTTTTGCTGGAACCGCTCGCCATTCATGGCGTCAGCGATGCCGAACAACGCATCGTGCGTGCTCTGGATGAAGTGGGTCTCGGTTCGGGCTTCCGTTTCCGCTATCCGCACCAGCTTTCGGGTGGCCAGCGCCAGCGCATCGCCATCGCCCGCGCATTGATCGTGGAACCGAGCATTCTGCTTCTCGACGAACCAACATCGGCGCTCGATGCGTCGGTCCAGGCGGAAGTGCTCAACCTGCTGGAACAGGTTCGCCGCGACCGTAACCTGACCTTCGTCATGGTGAGTCACGATCTCGGTGTCGTCACCCATATGTGCGACCGCCTTGCGGTGATGCGCAATGGTGAAGTGGTTGAACAATTGCAGGCTAGCGATCTCGTTACCGGCAATATTCACGCCGACTATACGAAGAACCTGATGCGGGCGAGCGAAGGTTTCAGACGCTGAAACCAGACCACTACGTAACAAAAAAGGGGACCTTTCGGTCCCCTTTTTTATTCCTCCGAAGCTTTTCGAGCATTATCGCCATCCAGACCGCGTCGCCAATAGGCCACGATCAGCTGGCGATTTTTCGGAACATTGCGTTCCTTGCGCATGTAGCTGCGAATATTGCGGAAGGCATTAAATTCGCACGCCGCCCAGACGAAAATTTCTTCCTCTCCTTCCGGCAGCTCGACCGCGCGCACGGCATCCTGCAAAAGCGTCGTAGTGCCAGCTTCAGCACCATCACGATTCAGCCATTGCACATCGACATTGGCCCGTGAGACGAGGTTCTGTTCCTCGGTCTTGTCGCCAATTTCAATGCGCACAACGGCCTTTGCATCTTCCGGGAGCCGCTCAAGAATACGGCCGATGGCTGGCAGTGCGGTTTCGTCTCCTGCGAGCAGATACCATTTGGCATCGCCTGCATCACCGCCGCCCGGACCAGTCATACCAACAATATCGCCAGGCTTGGCGTTAAGCGCCCAACCAGAACCCGGCGCGTCGCAGTCATCACCATGCACCACCATGTCGATATCGACCCAGCCCGCATCCGCATCGATGTTGCGGATCGTATAAACACGCGTGGCGAGCTTCGCATCGCCTTCCGGCCAGGCCGGACGGCCGTCTTCACCCGTCACCGGCCATTGCGGCTGCGCCAAAGCTTTGGGTGGGAAAAGAAGGCGGATATGCAATCCGGTATGCGAGAACCGTTGAAGGTCGTCGCCCTTCAGGCGCACACGCCGCATATGCGGCGTGACATTGGACACGGCCATCACGCGCATTTCACGGAAATAAGGCAGCGGCAGACCCGCTGCGCCATCGCCCTGCCAGATGATTTTCGGCGTTGGGCTGCCCTTTTCCAGAAACTCGAGCACATGCTCGGCAATGGAATATTTCATATAGGCAAGGCCGGTCTCGTCGTCGCTTTTCACATCGACGCTGACCGTCTCATCATCCCACTGAACATCGGCCTGACCGAAGCTTAGAACAAGCTTCGCGCGCGTTCCGTCGCGTTGCACATCGGCATGTTCAACAAAATGATCGAGCAGCTGATTGACGATATGACCGGCATTAGTGAGCGCAAAGCGGGTATTGGCGTTGAGTTCGGACACGACCCGTCCTCCTCTGGGATGATCTGATGCGTCAGCCTTACCCGAATATAAGATGACAATTCAAGTCATCATTTATCTTTGCGTGCGGAATAAAGCGTAACGGGCAGCGATTGGCGCCATACATCGAACGAGCCAAGCCCTGCCGCCTGCGCCACGGAAAGCCGTATCAGCTTGCCGCCAAAACGTTGCCGCCAGGCAAAAAGCTGCATCTCGCTTTGCAGCGTGACGGCATTGGCAACCAGCCTTCCGCCGGGCTTCAGCGCATCCCAGCAAGCTTGCAGCACGCCCTCATCTGTCACGCCGCCGCCGATGAAAATCGCATCCGGCTTCTCCAGCCCTGCAAGAGCGCCCGGCGCTTCCCCGGGTACGAGTTGCAAACCCGGCACGCCGAGAGCGTCGCGATTACGCGCGATCATACCCTGCCGCCCCTCATTCGCCTCAATGGCGATGGCGCGACAGGATGCATGCGTGCGCATCCACTCGATGCCGATAGAACCGCACCCCGCGCCAACATCCCACAACAACTCGCCAGGCAGCGGCGCCAGCCGTGATAGCGTCACAGCGCGGATGTCGCGCTTCGTCAGTTGCCCGTCATTTTCGAAGGCTTCATCCGGCAAGCCGATCCCCATGGGAAGAATGTTCGCATCCGGCTCGGCGAGGCACTCCACGGCGACGACATTCAGATCAGCACCGGCTGGAACCGTCCATGTTCCGGCAACACCACAACTGTGCTTTTCTTTAGGTCCGCCCATGTGCTCCAGCACATCGATACGGCTTGGTCCAAAGCCACGTGCGCTTAGCATCCCTGCCACTTTACCCGGCGTAGAACCGTCATTGCTGAGGATCAGCAACCTGACGCCGGGCAGAATATGCTTGGCCAGTAATTCCAGCGGCCGTCCGTGCACGCTGAGGCAGCGCACATCCTGCAACGACCAGCCCATCCGTGCCGCGGCGAGCGAGAACGAAGACGGATAAGGTAGGATCAGCATTTCTTCGGGTGAAAAGTGCCGGGTCAGAGAAGCACCCATGCCGTAATGCATCGGATCGCCGCTGGCGAGAACCACCACTGACTTGCCTCGCTCGGCAGCAATCATCGGAAAAGCGTCGTCAAACGGCGAAGGCCATGCAATCTGCCGGGCACTGGATGTTTCACCGACCAGCCCGAGATGCCGCTTGCCGCCGAAGATCACATCAGCCGAAACAAGAGCCTGCCGCGCAGTCTCGCCAAGCCCATTCAACCCGTCTTCGCCGATGCCGATGACCGTTAGCCAGCAAGCCATGCTCTTCGCTCCGTTTTCTTCGTTCGTAGGATGCGGCGATGGCAAGTGCAAGTCCCAAAGCGGTTCCCACTTTCCGGCCTGTCGCAGGGGGCGTATAAGGCGATTATGTTGAACCAAAAGACCATAGCGACGAAGATCGAACTGTCTGACAGGCGAAATGCCTGTCCCGGACTGTCGCGCATGGTTATGGCGCGTGACGGTGGCATTGCGCGCATAAAACTGCCGCTCGGACGGGTGAACGCCGATCAAATCTTTGCGCTGGCCGAAATTGCCGAAAAATTTGGCCCGAATGCCGTAGAGCTTTCGATTCGCTCCAATTTTCAACTGCGCGCCATAGCGCCAGAAAACTGGGGGCAAGCGATCACAGCACTATATCAAGCCGGGTTTGGTGCGGATAATCCTGCGGCGGATGATATCCGTAACGTGATGGTCAGCCCAACAGCCGGTATCGACCGCGATCAAACTTGTAATGTCACGCCGCTGGCGCAGCAATTGCTGGCAACGCTTGAGAACAATACCGACTACCACGCGCTTTCGCCGAAATTCTCGTTCCAGATCGATGGCGGCGAGGCCTGCGCAATGGTCTCACATCCGGGGGACATTTGGCTATCGGCAACGGATGGCGGTCGTCACTTTGCTTTCGGTTTCGCTTCGTCACCCAATGGCATGGCATTGGGACGTATCGAGGCTGATCATGCCCTGCCCTTTATAGAAGCAGCGCTGCGCATGTTTCTTGCCTGTTCCAAAGGCGTAGCGCGGATGAAGCAGCTCTTCGAAGCCCTTGCTGTCAAAGAGTTTTTGAGCGAACTGATTGCGAGCCTTTCTTTTCCGGTCGAGCCACCCGTCGGGTGGCAGCGACAGCAACCGCACGCAAGCGCCGATCTTGGAGCCCACATTCAAGCGGACGGGCGGTTTTACATTGGAGCGATGCCGCTTCTGGGGCGGCTCGATACGACGCAACTGCGGGCGCTTCGCGCTCTTTCGCAAAAAGTCAGCGGCGAAGAAATTCGGCTGACACCGTGGCAAGGCGTGATCCTGCCAAATGTCGATGCAGCACGTTGCGACGATGCCATCCGGCAACTGCAAGCGCTGGGCCTTTCGACCGACGCCAAGGCACCACAATCGCGACTGCGTAGCTGCGCCGGGTCGAAGGGCTGCGTCTCGGCCCTTTCCGACACGCAGACCGATGCAAAAGAACTGGCGTTGCTCCTTGACGGCGACAGCGCAGAAGCGGTCCATCTCACCGGCTGCGCCAAGTCTTGCGCAGCGCTTGCGACACTACCTTACACGCTACTGGCCCGCACTCCGGGCCGCTACGATGTCTTTTTTGCAGGCAAGGCTGGACCATCCCGTTTCGGACGGCTATTGGCGACAGATGTGACCATCGACGCTGCCGCGCGCCTTCTCAATTCACCAGAGCGGAAACCATGACAGATTACATTCGCGACGGACAGGCCATCTATGACCGCTCCTTCGCCATTATCCGCACTGAGGCGGATCTGAGCCATATCCCAGCCGATCTTGAAAAACTCGCTGTGCGCGTCATCCATGCTTCCGGCATGGTGGATGTGGTGAGCGACATCGCCTTTTCGGACGGCGCTGGTCTGGCAGGCAAGCAGGCACTGGCCAGGGGTGCGCCGATCCTTTGCGATGCACGCATGGTTGCCGAAGGGATCACCCGATCGCGTCTGCCTGCCGACAATCCGGTCATCTGCACGCTGAACGACCCTTCCGTGCCTGAACTGGCAAAGAAAATCGGCAATACCCGTTCTGCCGCAGCACTCGATTTGTGGTTGCCGCACCTCGAAGGCAGTGTCGTCGCCATCGGCAATGCGCCAACCGCGCTCTTCCGGCTTTTCGAAATGCTGGATGCTGGTGCGCCCAAGCCCGCGCTTATCATCGGTATGCCGGTGGGCTTTGTCGGAGCGGCGGAATCGAAAGACGAACTCGCCGCCAATAGTCGCGGCGTGCCCTATGTCATCGTGCGCGGACGTCGCGGCGGCAGCGCCATGACTGCCGCAGCGGTCAATGCTCTCGCTTCGGAGCGCGAATAATGACGACAAAGGGCAAGCTATTCGGTCTGGGTGTCGGCCCTGGCGATCCTGAACTCATCACACTGAAAGCGCTTCGGTTGCTCAAAGCCGCCCCCGTGGTGGCCTATCACGCCGCCAAGGGCAAAAAGGGCAACGCACTCACTATCGTTGAGGACTATCTTTCGCCGGAACAGGTTCTGGTGCCGCTTATCTATCCGGTGACCACGGAAAAGCTGCCCGCGCACATGGACTATGAGCAGATCGTCAGCGATTTTTATGGTGAGATCACGACAACAATTGCCGGTTATCTCGATCAGGGACAGGATGTGGCCGTGATTGCGGAAGGCGACCCGTTCTTCTATGGCTCCTTCATGTATATCCATGACCGGTTGGCGGAAAACTATGAAACCACAGTGGTTCCCGGTGTCTGTTCGGTTCTCGGTGCTTCGGCTGTGCTTGGCGCGCCGCTTGTTTATCGCAACCAGACCCTGTCGATCCTCTCCGGCGTCATGGAAGCCGACGAATTGAAGCGCAGGCTTGCCGATACGGGTGCTGCGGCAATCATGAAACTCGGCAAAAATCTCGACAAGGTGCGTGACGTGCTGACCGATCTGGGGCTGATGGACCGCGCGCTTTATGTCGAGCGCGCCACCATGGCCAATCAGCGCATTGTACCGCTATCGGATGTCAGCGGCAGCGATTGTCCTTATTTCTCGATCATTCTCGTTCCCGGCCAGAAATGGAACGGCGCATGAAGCCGGCTATCGTTGCGCTGGCGGAAGCGGCGATCCCGACAGCGCGCCGTATTGCCGATGCGCTCGATCAGGCCGAAGTGCTTGGACTTCAGGAACGCGTCACGGGTGCGGACAGAACATTCGCCCATTTCGGTGACACCATACGCGCCTTCTATGAAGAAGGCCGCCCGGTCATCGCGCTCTGCGCCGCCGGTATTGTCATTCGCGCCCTCGCGCCGCTTTTGCAGAACAAGCGCATTGAGCCGCCCGTTCTAGCGATTGCCGAAGACGGCAGCGCTGTCGTGCCGCTTCTCGGCGGATTGTCGGGCGTCAACGACATGGCGCGAACCATCGCCGCTGCACTTGAGGTCGCCCCGGCAATCACCACATCCGGTGAATTGCGGTTCGGGATCAATCTGTTGCACCCGCCAGCGGAACTGACGCTTGCCAATCCAGATGCGGCAAAAGCCTTTACCTCCGACCTGCTGGCAGGCGCGAAACTGCATCTCGATGGGCGCTCCCGCTGGCTGCAAACGTCAAAACTGCCGTTCTCCGACGATGGCAGGCTTGCCATCAGCATCACGCCGGAAAACCGTGCACCGCTGCCAGGTGAGCTTATTTATCATCCGCAGGTCGTTGCCGTCGCAATCGACCAGCCGACTGACAATATCGCGGAAGCAATCATGAGAGCCTTCGACGAAGCGGGGCTCGCTCCGTCATCGCTCGCGCTGCTGCTTGCCCATGAACGCCATTGCGCTGCGCCGCAAATCCATGACGCGGCAAGCGCGCTCGGTGCAGAACTGCGCTTTGTACCAGCCGCTGAAAATGCGCTTGCTCTCGCCCATCTTTCGGTCGAGCAACCGCTGCGCGTGGCAGAAACGAACGGCGTTGTGCTGGCCGTCGCCCCTACCCCAGCCGACGTGCTGCGGGTCGGGCGTAAACGCGGGAAGCTGGTCGTGGTCGGGCTTGGCCCCGGTACGCGCGATCTGATGACACCTGCCGTGCAGCGCGACATCGAGCAGGCGGAAGATATTCTCGGCTACGAGACCTATGTGCGCATGGCTGGGCCGTTTCATGCCGGTCAAACCGTCCACATGACGGATAACCGCGAGGAGATGCAGCGCGCGCGCCATGCCTTCGAACTGGCGGCATCTGGCCGCACTGTGGCGATGGTATCGTCCGGCGATCCCGGCGTTTTCGCCATGGCGGCGGCTGTGGTCGAGGCGCTACATGAAGCCGAAAATCCTGCATGGCATGGGGTCGAACTGGTCATTCAGCCGGGCATTTCGGCTGCGATGGCCGCAGCGTCACGCATTGGTGCACCGCTCGGCCATGATTTCTGCATTCTCTCGCTGTCTGATAATCTGAAGCCATGGGACGTGATCGAAAAGCGTCTGGCGCTGGCGGCTGAAGCCGATCTCGCAATGGCCTTTTACAATCCGATTTCCAAGGCCCGCCCGCATCAGCTTGGCCGCGCACTGGAAATCCTACGCCAGCATCGCGCGCCGCAAACCCCGGTCGTGCTCGGTCGCGACATCGGCAGACCAGCAGAGACCACCCGCGTCACAACACTTGGGCAGTTGACGCCTGATGATGTGGATATGCGCACGGTGGTGATCGTCGGGTCATCCCACACGCAGCGGTTTGAGCGGGCAACAGGCGGCGAATGGGTCTATACGCCGCGCTGGTATGGCGAAAAGCCGGATAAATGATCAAACAAAAAGGCAGGGAAATCCCTGCCTTTTTCGTAACTTATCCAAGTTTATTGAATCAGTTCTTCTTCGCCTTGGTCTTCTTCGGCGCGGCTGCTGCGGCAGCGTCCGCCTTGGCGGCTGCGGCTTCAGCGGCAACCTGATCAGCACTCTTCGGCGAGGTGTCGATAACGGCACGCACGCCACCCTTGGCAGTGAGCTGGCAAACTGCGGTGCGCAGATCCACCTTCAGGTCCACATCCGTGCCGCCATTGGCGCCCGGGCGGGAATCGACAGCGCTGATAGCGTGCTCCGGCAGGAAGTACTTGTTGGCAGCAGCCGTGATGCAAGGCTGCGCCAGAGAATAGTCGACCGTCTTTACCGGGGTCGGGATGAAGCTCGGCAGCGAAGAGCTGGCTGCAGGCACCGGCGAGTCAGTCTTGCCGGGGGTGATGGCAACCGGTGCAGTCGTCGTACAGGCGGCAGCAAGCGGCGCCAACATGGCGATTGCAAAGAAACGGGCTCCGGTGCGGACTCGTCCGTACATAATGGTCTACCTCATAAGGTCTGCTGGATAGGTAAAATTTTAATTTCGATAACTATTCGCTTTTAGCCGATTGTCGAGTGGCAGGAACGCCACAGAGCCGGAATTTCGATTCGCATCCACAAAACTGTCGTCACTGTTTTGCGAGAATCCAGTTCAGCATCTCCCTCCAGTCGCTCATACGGATCGGTGTGCCGTGGTTGCCGGACTCAAACCGCCGGAACTGCACCGGATAGCCCGGCGCGCGCTTGCGGATATCTCGATAGAAAGCTTCTTGCCGATCAATTGCGAAAACCGGATCGCGGCTGCCATGCCCAAAGAAGACCGGCACTCGCCGCTTGAACGTCGCCGATGTAAAGAACCCGTCATCCCACAGCGAACCGAGCAGAATGAGCCCGGCAAGCCGAGCACCAGCTTTTTCATCGGACGCGATGCGCCAGCACAGCGAACCACCCTGCGAGCCGCAGGACAGGATCAGCGGTGCGGAAGGCGATGTTGCTTTCAAGGCGTCGATCAGTCCGGCGATCTGCGCTTCGCCCGTATCGGCGAAATCCTTGAAATCCGGTGTGACATAGAGACCGCCATTCAACGCAGCCAGATTCTTGACGCGATTGAAATTGCCGCCAAAGGTGAAATCATTCATTCCCTGCAAGCGGTTGCCGCCGCGCCCGTGCAGATAAATCACGATGAAGGACGCACCTTGCTGCTTACCAGCGGCCATCGCCTTCACCGGTCCAGCCGCAGTCTGAAAAGTGACATCCTTTTGATAGGCGCGCGCCTTCAGCGAGATATAGCTGTCCTTGACGCGCTTTTCCGGCACGCTGTCTCGACCGTTGATATCGCGCATCTCATTGTAATCAATGACTTTATAATCGCCGTTATCCGCGCTGCTCAACACGCCGGGATAAGCGAAGGCATCGTCCTTGAAGGGCGGCAATGGCCCTTGCGCGCAAGCAAGGGACACCGACAACAACAGCGCAGCAATGCCTCCAAGCCCGGCCCGCGCTGTTGCGTTCAATCGCTTCTTCATTCTGCCTCCTCCCCTCCGGTCAGCCGATCACAAGTCGAGCGTGTGATAGCGCCGGTTCAGATAGATGAGCGCGGTTGCATCGGGGTTTGAGCGCAGGGCAATCACTTCGCCGAAAAGCACATGATGCGTCGAATGATCCTGAATGCTGACAACCCGGCAGTCAAAAGCCGCCAGCGCATCGGTCAGTACCGGTGCGCCGGTGGCAAGCGTGTCCCACGTCGCCAGTTCGAAACGCTCATTCTGCGTCAGGCCGATGCGCCCTGAGAAGGCGTCGGCCAGCTGCTGATGCGTTCCGGCCAGCGTGTTGATGGAGAAAACGCCATTTTCGATGAACAGGCGATTGTCCTCGTGGACCTTCTGAAGGCAGATCAGCACGGTTGCCGGAGCGTCGGATACGGAACAAGCCGCCGTCAATGTCAGGCCCCGCCGCCCTGCCGGACCATCGGTCGCCACAATCTGCACCGCGCCAGCATAATGGCTCATGGCATCGCGGTAAGCCTTCGGCTCCACAGATGCCGCACTGGAGATGATGTTGTTTATCGTTTGCACGTCAGAATCGATCCATTGCCGACCGTAATATTTAGCCAAAATACTGGCATAGATTACGGGCATTGCACAAAGGCGCGGAAACCGCTACCCACTTTTCGATCACATTGCCACGAATTGTATAAAGAAGACCAATAACGTGATTGAGTCTGGGAAGCTTCCCGTTGCCACTCTGACAAGCCTTGCCATGCTGTTGCTGGCGGGATCGGGATTTGCTTATGCGGATAATATCCAGATTGGTCTGGCCGCACCGTTGACCGGCACCTTTGCTCCTTTGGGCAATCAGCTTGCACAAGGCGCACGCGCAGCCGCTGACGCAAAGGGTGCAGATCTCATCATCTTCGATGATCGTTGCGATGCCGAAGGCGGCAAACAGGCCGCAGAACGCTTCATCGCGCAAAATGTTCGTATTGCATCCGGCTTTCTCTGCGCCGAGGCGCTGGAGGCGGCAGTGCCCATTCTGGCCGAGCGCAATATTCCGGTTATCGTGTCGGGCGTCAGCGAGCAAACACTGGTCGAGCGTCGCGCCGCTTCGCCCTTGCCGGTGTTCCGCCTGAGCACGGGACTGGAGAAAGAAACGCAGGCGACGTCGAGTTTTCTCGGTAGTCTCTGGCGTGCGCAGCCTTTCGCGGTGATTGACGATGGCACTATTGAAGGGCGCGAGCGCGCAAGCCGGGTTCTGGCCAACTTGAAAGAACAGCAATTACAGCCGGTTTTCACGGACACCTATCGTCCCGGTCTCGAAAACCAGAATGCGCTTGTTGCCCGACTGAAACGCGCTGGCGCGACGCATGTCTATGTCGGCGGCGAGCGCGATGATGTTGCCGCTATTGGCGCAAGTGCTGCTTCACTCAATTATCCGCTGGTCATCGCTGGCGGCAGCCTGCTTGACGCCGCGCCCGGCGCACAGCGATTGAGCGACGGCACATTGATGACAGCGCCGCTAAAGCCGCAGGATCTGCCGACCGCGAAACCGGCGATCGACGCGCTGCATCAGGCGGGCCGCCTTGTGGAATCCTATGCGATTACCGGCTATGCAACTGTGCAGATCGCCGCCGATGCCGTCAGCAAAGCCGACGAACAAAAGCAGCCATTACTCGACACGCTGCGCAGTGCATCGTTTGAAACAGTGCTCGGCACGATCAAATTTGATGGTACCGGCATGCGGACGGACAACCCGAACCGCCTGCAGCGCTACGAAGGCTCGCGCTTCATACCAGCCGATAGATAAGTCCTACGATGCTGGCGGCGATCAGCAACCCTGTCATGAGGCTCATGGTCGCCCAGAACAGGTCCAGCGCGGCGTCAATATCGGTCGCTTCGGCTTCGCGCTTGCCCGACGCATTGAGCATCGGCCCTTCCACTTTTTCTTCGCCATATTGACGCGGACCGGCCAATGCCAGATTGAGCGCACCGGCAAAGGCAGATTCCGGCCAGCCCGCATTGGGTGAGCGATGCAGGCGCGCATCGCTGCGCATGACCGATAAGGCGGCCTTCGCTGCCCCCTTGCTGCGGGTGAGCGCGGTCGCCAGCGCAGCCAAAAGGCCGGTCAGGCGCGCGGGAATGTAATTGGCAACATCATCCAGCTTTGCAGCAAAACGCCCGAAGTGGCGGTAACGATCATTGAGATGTCCGATCATCGAATCGGCGGTATTGATCATCTTGTAGGCGAACAGCCCCGGCAGACCGCCGACAAGAAACCAGAAAGCCGGAGCAACAATGCCATCCGAGGCATTTTCCGCCAGACTTTCAATGGCAGCGCGGCTGACGCCACCTTCGCTCAACTGATCAGGATTGCGTCCAACGATCATCGAAACTGCCTTGCGCCCGCCCTCGATGCCTTTGTCACGCAGCCCGCGTGCAACCTCGCCGACGTGATCGGCGAGGCTCTTCTGTGCCAGTAGCACGGCAACAATGAGGATTTCCGCCACTGCCCCGGCAGAGCCAGCAAAGGGCAGCAGGTTTTCAATCAGCAGCCCCGCCAGAATACAGGCCGCGACCAGCGCTATGGTCAGCCACATGCCACTCCGGCGCAAAACCGCTTCTGGCAGCGTGCGGTCGTTGAAACGCTTCTCGCCCCAGGAAATGGCCTTGCCAAAAAGCACCACCGGATGTGGCAGTCTGTGCCAGAGCTGTGGCGGGTCGCCGACAACGCGATCAAGAATGAGCGCCAGCGAAAGGATAATCAGCTTTATTTCCATGGGTTTAACCGATATTCATGAATCACTTTTTCAAGCTGCTCTTCCCAGACAATGATTGAGCGCAGTTTCCAGACGTGCGAGATCGGCATCGTTATTGGCAAGGCCAATACGCAACCAATGTGGAGCATAAGTAAACTTGCGGACAAGAATATGCTCCGCACACAGTGCGTTGTACAATGCGTGTGCGTTGTCGTGGGCAACCAGTGAGAACAGCGCCGTGCCGCCGACTTCCCACAATCCGCACCGCGCAAGCACATCCGACAGTCTTCTGCGCCGAATGTCTATCCGCATGCGAAAAGCCTGCAATGTCTCGCCACCTGCAAAGGCGTCGGAAGCAATGACTAGCGCCGGTCCCGGCACCGCCCATGGACCCAATCGCCGCGCTATTGTCGCGACAATTCCAGCTTGCGCGACGGCAAACCCCAGACGCACACCAGCGAGACCGAAAAACTTGCCGAAGGATTTCAGCACGATCAGCTGCTCTTTCGACGCCATCGCTGCGACGCTCACTTCGGGATGGGGATCGGCAAAAGCCTCATCCACCACCAGAAAACCACCTCTCGCACCCAAAGTTCGGGCCAGAGCGAGCAATTCACCCGCAGCAATCACTCTTCCATCGGGATTGTTCGGATTGACGATCACCGCGACCGTCGCATTGACCGGAATATCGGCAATGCCAGCGCACTCTACGACCTGCCAACCCGACGCCGCGAAAGAAGCCGCATGTTCCTGATAAGTCGGCGTCAAAATAGCAACTGTCGCAGGCTTCGTCAGCGTCGGCATGATCTGGATCAGCGCTTGCGTGCCGGGTGCGGCAACGATAGGTGCGTCTTCCGGCAGCCCGTAATAGTCGCGCGCAAGCTTACAGGTTCCCTGCAACAGCCGATCATCCGGCAAGCGGTTCCAGACCTCGGCTGGAATGTCCGGCAATGGATAATGCTCAGGATTGATCCCGGTGGAAAGGTCGAGCCAGTCGCCCGTCATACCGCCGAAACGTGCAATCGCCTTGTCCAGCGCGCCGCCATGTTCAATGTTGGATATCACGCATGCTCTCCGGAAAAATCGATGACATGCATGAAGGAACCGGCGACCGGTCCGACCCGTAGACCGGCTTCGCCCAGATCGTCCCCCACCGCATCTCGGACTTTGAAAAGCCTGTCCGCTGCGCCTTCGCGCGTGATGCTGGCATAATGAAACTCGTGACTCTTCAACGGTACCTGCCAGGGCGAGCCATTCAACGGTTCCAGAACGCGATAACCAAGATGCAGCTTGCGTTTGGTAAAACTGGTTTGCAGCGGCAAAAGACCCAGCATCGGGTGCTGTTTGCCGCTGGCATCTTCCAGCGTTTCGCCCAGCACCATATAGCCGCCGCACTCGCCATAGACGGTCACGCCGCGCGCCGCCGCAGCCTTGATACTGTTCTGGAAATTCTGCGCGGCGGCAAGACGTTCCGCATGGAGTTCGGGATAGCCACCCGGCAGATAGATCGCATCGGCGTCTGGCGACGGCGCTTCATCGGCCAGAGGTGAGAAGAAGGAAATCTCTGCACCGCGCCTGCGCCATCCCTCGAAAAGATGCGTATAGGCAAAGGCAAACGCGTCGTCCCGTGCGATAGCAATGCGGCTTCCAAGCGGCGGAAGACGCGGCACATTGGCCATCTGATCGAAACGCTTTGGTGCCGACCAGATATGTTTTAGTGCGGCAAGATCGATATGCGCTTCAACCACATCTGCGGCATGGTCGAGAAAGCGTTCCAGATCGGCGTGTTCGCCCGCCTGCACGAGGCCCAGATGGCGTTCCGGCAAAACCAGTGCCGCATCGCGCGGCAATGCGCCTAGAACCGGAATGCCAAGCGGCTTGAGCGCATCGCGCAACATGGTTTCATGACGAGCGCTACCAACACGATTAAGCACGAGGCCTGCAACGAACACATCCTTGCGGAACCCGCTGAAACCGGAGACCAGCGCCGCAATGGAATGGGACTGTTTCGCGCAATCAACCACCAGCACCACCGGCAGATCGAGCAGCCTTGCCAGATCGGCGGAAGAACCCTGCCCGTCCAGAGCGCCGTCGAAAAGGCCCATCATGCCTTCTGCGATCAAAACCTTGCCGCCTTCGGTCATCCGGGCCGACAGGGCGCTGATCAATTCCACGCGCATCGCCCATGGATCGAGATTGAAGCAATCCGCACCGCTTGCAGCCTTGTGATAGGCGGGATCGATATAATCTGGCCCGGCTTTCACTGGCGCCAGAGCCACACCGGCCCGCTTCAAGGCGCGTAACAAACCAAGCGTTACCGTCGTTTTGCCCGAACCTGATGCGGGGGCGGCGATCATAAAACCCTTCATGCGCTCTGGCCTCCGCGTCTGATATCCAGCGGATCGCTGACAAGCTGGCGGCCTTGCGCAGCACCTATCCAGTCCAGACCATTGCGCAACCGGACCACCTCCCCGACCACCACGATGGCTGGTGGTTTGAGCCCTGAAGCTTCCACGTCAGCGGCAGCATGCGCCAGCGTCGTTTCGAGAACGGTCTGTTCCGGCAGGCTGGCATTGCAGACAAAAGCGACCGTTTCGTCAGGCGAACGTCCGGCAGCGATCAGCCGCGCCGTGATGAGATCGATGTGTTTCATTGCCATATACATGACAATAACCGGTGACGATTTTGCGATGCCATCCCAATCAATGCGGTCGGGCAGCAATCCCGTTGCATCATGCCCGGTCAGGAAAGTCACCGACTGGTTGATATCGCGATGCGTCGCGGCAATGCCCGCATAGGCCAATCCGCCGATCCCCGCCGTAATACCGGGGACGATGCGGAATGGCACGCTATGCTCCACCAGCGTCAGTGCTTCTTCAGCCCCCCGACCGAAAACAAACGGATCACCACCCTTGAGGCGCAGAACCTTTTTGCCCTGCCGCGCCAGTTCCACAAGCCGCAGCGAAATATCACGCTGTTTTGGTGACGGCTTGCCGCCCCGCTTGCCCGCATATTCCAGCACCGCCTGTTCGTTTTTCAGCGAAAGACAGGCTTCGTCCACCAGCGCGTCGTAAACGATGACATCTGCCTGTTGCAGCGCATTGACGGCATGAAGCGTTAGCAAACCCGGATCGCCCGGCCCGGCACCGACAAGCCATACATGGCCCGGCTCCATCGCTGGCAGGGCAATGCCCCGTTCTGTCGTCGATCCGATTCCGCTCATTCTCTTCAACCATTAATAAATCTGGCGGCACTGCTATCAGATACCTTATAAGGCATCCATGACCGACGAAACCGCAGATCCCAATAAAAAGCTTGGAAAAAGCGAGCTTAGGCGTGGCTGGACCACCGGCGCATGCGCAACCGCTGCGACCAAAGCGGCGCTGACAGCGCTTATCACCGGTGAATTCCCCGACCCGGTCGGAATCATCCTGCCAAAGGGCGAAGTGCCCTATTTCCAGCTGGCCTATGAAGGGCTCGGCGACGGCTATGCAATGGCGGGTATCGTCAAGGATGCGGGCGACGACCCGGATGTCACGCATGGCGCGACGATCATTTCCACCGTCTTCCCGGCACCGCCCGGAACCGGTGTGGTCTTTCGCGCTGGCGAAGGTGTTGGCACCGTCACGCGGGCCGGATTGCCAATTCCGCCCGGTGAAGCTGCGATCAACCCGGTTCCGCGCCGCATGATGACTGAAATCTGTGAGGAAATCTGCGCCGAGTATGGACTGCCTGCTGATCTCGTCATCACCATTTCCGTGCCCGATGGCGAAGAAATCGCCAAGAAAACATGGAACCCGCGCCTTGGCATTGTCGGCGGCATTTCCATCCTCGGCACCACTGGCGTCGTACATCCCTTTTCGTGTTCTGCCTGGATTCACTCCATTCATCGCGGCATCGATGTGGCGCGCGCAGCAGGCCAGAAGCATGTGCTAGGCGCGACAGGCTCGACATCGGAAGATGCCGCGCAGGCGATCTACGATCTGCCCGATTTCGCCATTCTCGACATGGGCGATTTCGCAGGCGGCGTGCTCAAATATCTGCGCGACCACCCGATCGACAAACTGACCATCGCAGGCGGCTTTGCCAAACTTACCAAGCTCGCCCAAGGCGCGCTCGACCTGCATTCGGCCCGCAGTCAGGTCGATATGGGCTTTCTGGCAGAGGTTGCCGAGCAGGCAGGCGCGCCGGGGAACCTCAAGGACCGGATTCTCTTTGCGAATACCGCCAAGGAAGTCCTTGATATGACTCAAACAATCGGCATCGATATCGCCACGCCGATTGCCGTCAAAGCGAAGGAAACAGCGATCGCAACCTTGCGCGGTGCGCCTGTCGAAGTAGAAATCATCATGACTGACCGGGTGGGAACCGTCCTTGCCCGCGTCTAGACCCAAAGTCCTCATTCTGGGCGGCACGACCGAAGCAGCACAGCTTGCGCAGGAGCTATCCGCCCTGCCAGTCGAAGTCGTGACCTCCCTTGCGGGACGCACCGCCAATCCGGCACCCTTGCCCGGCCCGGTGCGCAGCGGCGGTTTCGGCGGCGCAGACGGCCTCGCCGCCTATATCGCGGCTGAGAAAATCGACTACGTCATCGATGCCACACACCCCTATGCCACGCGCATTTCTCAAAATGCAGTGACGGCAACCGCCTTGACTGAAACGTCCCTGCTCCGGCTTGAACGCTCGCAATGGGTGCAACAGAATGGCGACCAGTGGATCATCGTGGCCAATGAAGAAGAGGCAGCAAAACTTATCCCGGCGGGGAAACGCGTCTTCCTCGCGCTCGGGCGTCAGCATATTGCGCCTTTCGCAACCCGAGCCGACGCGCATTTCATCATGCGCATGATCGACCCGACCGACGCCCCTTTGCCTGCGGATTGCGAAGTCCTGCTCGCCAGACCCGGTGACTATGTGCAGGAAAAACAATTTCTGATGGAAAAGCGTATCGGGCTGATCGTCTGTCGCAATTCAGGCGGCGACACGTCCTATGCCAAGATCAGAGCCGCGCGCGATCTCGCCTTGCCCGTCATGATGATTGCTCGCCCACCGGTCGTGGCTGAACACGTCACGGAGAGCGTGGAAGAAACGATCCGGCTAATCCGCTTACGATTCGGACTTTGACCGGGCCGCATGGCTATGCGCCTCATGATAAAGCGCCGAGTCCCGAAAATTCTTCGGATCAAGCCCGCGTCCGACAAAAATCATCGCAGTCCTTTTCAGATCAGCGGCTTCGGCCTTTCCCGCAATGTCCGACAGAGTGCCGCGCAGGATGAGTTCATCCGGCCAGCCGACACGATAGGCCACGACAACAGGGCAGTCCGCACCATAAAGCGGCGTCAGCTCACGTTCGATCTTGCCAAGATTGCGGATCGACAGGTGGATAACCAAGGTGGCACCCGAACGACCGAGTGTGGCAAGGTCTTCACCTTCCGGCATAGCCGAGGATTTCATTGACGTGCGCGTGAGGATGATCGTCTGGTTAACTTCCGGGATCGTCAGTTCCTGCTTCATCGCCGCCGCTGCTGCTGCGAAAGCGGGAACGCCCGGTGTCACATCATATGGAATGTCCAGCGCATCGAGCCTGCGCATCTGCTCGGCGACAGCGCCATAGATCGACGGATCACCGGAATGAACGCGGGCGACATCCTGCCCGTTCGCGTGCGCTGCGGCCATTTCAGCGATGATTTCATCGAGCGTCATGGATGAACTGTCGACAAGCCGCCCATCCGCCGGAGCCGACGCAACCACATCCTTTGGCACCAGCGATCCCGCATAAATGCAGACGGGGCATTTTTCGATCAGCCGCAGGCCGCGCACAGTGATGAGGTCTGCCGCACCCGGACCGGCGCCAATGAAATGAACGGTCACGTC
Source organism: Ochrobactrum sp. RH2CCR150 (assembly GCA_014138095.1). Taxonomy (GTDB): domain Bacteria; phylum Pseudomonadota; class Alphaproteobacteria; order Rhizobiales; family Rhizobiaceae; genus Brucella; species Brucella gambitense. The sequence continues at coordinate 386,302 of JACGXE010000005.1, read as the reverse complement.
TTTTTCCTTGTTCTCCTGCCCTTCGAATGCATTCGGCGAGAGAACAAAGTCAATTACTTTTCAGCGCCTTTCGGCATCAGATCCTCGATATCGTCAAAGATCGATTGCCATTCTTCTGGCGACAGCTCGAAGAAATTGAAGCTACGCAGCAAAAACGCACCCTCATTCGCGATGAAAGCGAGACGCGCCCGGCGGCCTTCGGGCGTCGAAACATCAAGCCCGTTCCACTGCTTGCGGTACCAGTCGCGGGTATCGTCCAGATGCTCGGTATTGGGGGTGAGGCTCGTCATCATTGCCGCGAAACGGGAATCATCTTCCGCATCGCTATCGCGCGTCACCTTGATATGCGCCGCGATATGCGCCAGCGGATCGGCCCCACTCCCTTTAACGGCATCGACTTCCGCATCGAAGCGGTCGCCCCATCGCGCGATCATGGCCTTCAACAGCCCGTCCTTGTTCTTGAAGCAATATTGCACGCCGCCCTTGGTCACGCCTGAAGCCTGAGCCACCGCGTCCATCGTCAGAGCCGCGACGCCACCTTCCGTGACGAGTTTTTCAGCCATGTCCAGCACGTGATCGCGATCAATCGTGCGGGGACGTCCCATCTTGTGCAACTTATTACTTTCCATACGGATGGATTTATATTATGTCACCCGGCTCGACAAGTTTAAATACAACCGTATTGAAAAGGTGAACTCCGATGTTGCCGCAAAATCGCTGGCTGGTTCTTGCAATCGTTTCCAGCGCGCTGTTCCTGATCGTCGTGGACATGACTGTGCTCTACACAGCCCTGCCGCACCTGACGCACGATCTGGCAGCCAGTGCTTCGGAAAAGCTCTGGATCATGAATATCTACCCGCTGGTGGTGGCGGGCCTGCTGCCCGGTCTCGGTACGCTGGGCGACAAGCTTGGGCACAAGCGCATGTTCATGACCGGCCTCGTCGTATTCGGTGTGGCATCGCTTTGCGCAGCCTATTCGCCCACCCCCGAAGCGCTCATCGCCGCGCGCGCATTTCTGGCCTGTGGCGCAGCCATGATGATGCCTGCGACGCTTTCAATCATCCGCCTGACCTTCACCGACGAGCGTGAACGCTCGCTTGCCATCGGCATCTGGTCGGCTATTGCGTCCGGCGGCGCGGCTCTCGGCCCGGTCGCGGGCGGCGTACTGCTCGAATATTTCTGGTGGGGATCGGTGTTCCTCATTAACGTGCCGGTTGTTGCGATTGCGTTTCTGCTGTCGGCCTACAATCTGGAAAATCGCCCCCTCGGCTCCGCGCGCAAGTGGGATCTTGTCGGCTCGATCCAGATCATGATCGCGCTGATTGCGCTGACTTATGCGGTCAAGGAACTGGCGAAGCGCGATGCATCAATGACTGTCTTCGCAGTCGTTTTCGCCGTCGGAGCCATCGCCGCCTTTATATTCGTGCGCAGACAGTTTTCTGGCAGAGAACCGCTGATCGATTTCTCGCTCTTTCAGAACCGGCTGTTTTCAATGGGCGTGTTCGCGGCGCTGGTCGCCTCGGGAGCAATCACCGGCATGGAGCTGGTCTTCAGCCAGCGCTTGCAACTGATCGAAGGCTTCTCGCCCTTGCAGGCGGGTCTCGCGATTCTGCCAATTCCGCTTGCCGCCTTCGTGGCGGGTCCACTGGCAGGCATGCAGCTCCCTCGCATCGGCGCGGGCCGATTGCTGACCGGCGCACTTGGCACCGCAGCGCTCGGCGTGATCGTCTATATCCTGACCTTCAAAGCGTCCGGCTACGGCTATCTCATCGGGCTTGCCTTGCTGGGCTTCGGCGTTGGCGCTGCAATGACCGCCGCGTCCTCCGCTATCATGGGTAATGCCCCAGCCGACAAGGTCGGCATGGCGGCATCCATCGAGGAAGTGTCGTATGAGCTTGGCAATGCGCTGGGCGTCACGATCTTCGGCGGCATCCTGTCGGCCTCGTATACGGCAAGCATCGTGCTACCTAAAGGCAGCACCATTGCGCCTGTCGTTCGCGACAGTCTGGATGAAGCGCTTCTGGTCGCCCAGAATTTGCCAAAGCTGGAGGCAGAAACTCTCGTTGCTCTGGCCTCAAGCGCCTTTGAGAACGCTTATGTGGCGGTGATTGTTGCGACCGCGGCCTTGCTGCTTTTCGCAACGATTGCGACCTGTCTTGTTCAGCGTCGTCGCAAGGCGGTCACAGTCTGAACGACTACACGGTGGTCCGGCTTCACGCTATCGCAATTGCGGCGGTGGCGTGAAGCACACCAGTCTTGTGAACAATCAGTTGGGCTGACGGTCCCGCCCCGGCAAGGGCGGCAGCTTCCGCTACTCCATGGCAACCGATGCGCCTGAATACTGCTTCGGACGGATTGGCGAGACGCGGCGTTTCTTCTTCCAGACGCCCGGCCTCATAGAAGCGCAAGGCGCACCCGTAATGAGCCGCCAGTTCCGTCCAGACGGACTCACTGGCTTTCGATGCCAGTGTGGCGATCATGTCGGGCTTGGGCAGTCCGCATTGCGATAAAACACTACCCGCAAGCGCCATCAGCTCAGCAAGCGTCGCGCCTGAAGAGCTGCCCATTCCCAGAACGGAAAGCCGTGCCTTACGCCCCACAGGGCGAGCCCCGTTGTGCCTGCTGCAATTCTTCATGCTTGATGCCCAGCACATCCGCGACGCGCTGGATCAGCACCGTTTCCGATTTGTCGATGCGGTTATCGGCACAGGCAATCGTCATCAGATCGCGCAACAGCGAGAGGCGACGTTCGGGGGCCATTTCGGCCAGCATGTTTGCCGCCTGCTTGGTCGTGGTTTCATAAGCGAAATCCTTCAGATATTCGGCCACTTCCGGAATATCTTCCGCAGCGATACCGAAATTCTTGAAGGCGATTTCCTTGAAGGCCGCGATTTCCGCCGGATGCTGGTCACCATCGGCGAACACGACGTGCAAAAGCAGCAGTAGTTCCGAAGCCAGCGCCGGATCATCGGCAACACGCTGCACGGCGCTCTTCTTGTTCAAAAATGCGCTAATGCGGTCGAAGATGCTTTCGCTCATAGGCGCCCCTCCGGGTTCGTGGTTAGAAGCACATCATTAATGCTGGCGCATCGGGAAAACAACGTTATGTTGCGATAACAGTTCCCGGACCCTCCCCATGCCAGAATTTCTCGACTCACTCACCCTGCTCCTGACGGCTGCTGCGTTCATCGCTGGCATCATCGATTCCATTGCCGGCGGCGGCGGTATGATCACCATTCCGGCTTTGCTGCTCGCGGGCATTCCCCCGGTTGAGGCGCTGGGCACCAACAAGCTGCAAGGTCTGTTCGGCTCGTCATCGGCGACAATCGCCTATGCCCGCAAGGGACACGTGAATATTCGCGAGCAATGGCAGGAAGCGCTTGCTTCGCTGGTCGGTTCTGTTTTCGGCGCGCTGCTCGCAACGGTCTTGCCCGTTGCAATCATGCGCACGGCGCTGCCGCTGCTGTTGATGGCAATCGCACTCTATTTCGCCCTGAAACCGAATATCGGCGATATCGACCGTTCCCGCCGCATTGGCCCGTTCCTGTTTGGCATAACCATCGTGCCGCTGATCGGCTTTTACGATGGCGTATTCGGCCCGGGCACCGGATCGTTCTTCATGCTCGCCTTTGTGGCGCTGGCAGGCTATGGCGTGCTGAAAGCAACAGCCCATACGAAGCTGTTGAACTGCGCCTCCAATGTCGGTGGCTTTGCGACTTTTGCAGCAGTCGGCGTCATCAACTGGAAAATCGGCATCTGCATGGGCATTGCGCAGTTCATCGGCGCGCAAATCGGCGCGAGCCTTGCGATGAAGGTCGGTTCGCGCATGATCAAGCCATTGCTGATCGTGGTCAGCCTCGCGCTGGCCGTGCGCCTTTTGATGGACCCGACCAATCCGCTCCGGCAATGGGTCGGTTTTTAAGCTTTTAAACCCTCAGCGCCACCAGAACGACGCCGCAGCCGATCAGCACAATACCGAACCAGTTGATGGTCGACATGCGCTCGCCGAGAAACACAGCACCGAACAGCGCCACAAGCACCACCGAAAGCTTGTCGACGGGTGCAACGCGCGCCGCATCGCCAATTTGCAAAGCACGAAAATAGGCAAGCCAGGACGCCCCGGTCGCCAGACCGGACAGGATGAGAAACAGCCACGACTTGGCAGAAATCTCGCCCGGCCTTTGCCATTGGCCGGTGATCGTCAGAAACAGGCACAGCGCGCCGATAATGACAAAGGTGCGGACCAGTGTTGCAAAGTCCGAATTGATGCCCTGAATGCCCACCTTTGCGAAAATCGCGGTCAGCGCGGCGAATACCGCCGACATCAGGGCCCAGAACTGCCAGCTTGCTACCATAATCAGAACTCTATCCCCTTCTGGGCTTTCACGCCCGAACGGAACGGATGCTTGATCATTTCCATCTCGGTGACAAGATCAGCCACCTCAATCAGCTCATCTTTCGCGTTCCGACCGGTCACGATAACGTGCTTCATCTCGGGCTTGGCTTTCAGCACTTCGACGATTTCTTCCACGGGCAGATAATCATAGCGCAGAACGATATTCAGTTCGTCGCAAAGCACCATGTCGATATCTTCATCCATGATCATGGCCTTGGCCTGTTCCCATGCGCCACGCGCCATGGCGATATCGCGGCTGCGATCCTGCGTTTCCCAGGTAAAGCCTTCGCCCAATGCCGAAATGGTCACCTGATCGGGGAATTTTTCCAGAACCCAGCGTTCGCCCGTGTCCCACGATCCCTTGACGAACTGCACAACACCGATCTTCATGCCGTGACCAAGCGCACGGAACACCATGCCGAAACCGGCAGTGGATTTACCCTTGCCCTTGCCCGTATGGACGATCACCAGACCTTTTTCCTCGGTCTTGGTGGCCTGAATCTTGTCGCGCGCGGCCTTCTTCTTGCGCATCTTGTCCGCATGGCGCGCATTCAGCTCATCTTCGGTCATCGACAGAAGTTTTTCAGATTTCTCAGCCATTTATCGCCCTTTCCGGATTCAACTTCTGAAGACTTTCCAATATGAACCGTGCCGAATTCGAACGCGGCGTCCAGAAACCACGCTCGACAGCATCGTTCAGCTTTGCGGCGGTTTCCGCCAGCGCTGCCGGGTTCTTTTCAGCCATGAAATCATGGACCGCCTTGTCGGCGATATAGGCCTGATAGACCGCCTCGAAATGATGGTTGCCAACCTTGCCGGTCGTCGCTGCAAAGGCGAACAGATAATCGACCGTCGCTGCGATTTCCGCCGCACCCTTATAGCCGTGGCGCATCACCCCTGCGATCCATTTCGGGTTGGCGGCGCGCCCGCGTACAACCCGCGAAAGCTCTTCTTCAAGCGTGCGGATCACCGGTTTTTCCGGCCGTGAATGGTCGTTGTGATAAACCGTTGGCATAGCACCGGTCAGGTTTTCAACCGTCGCAGCCATGCCGCCCTCGAACTGATAATAGTCGTCACTGTCCAGAAGATCGTGTTCCCGATTGTCCTGATTCTGCACGACGGCCTGCACTGAACGCAGGCGCTCTTCGAGAAGGCCGCGCTCTGCCTGCCCCTCCTCGCCTGCGCCATAGGCATAGCCGCCCCAGACAAGCCAGGCTTCCGCCAGATCATTGCGCCCGGCCCAGCCGTTTTCGTCGATCAGCGCCTGTAATCCAGCGCCATAAGCGCCCGGTTTCGAGCCGAACACGCGATAACCTGCACGGCGTTGCGCTGTCTTTTCGTCGGCTCCACTGGCTAGCAGACGCGCCTGCTCTGCCGCCATGCGCGCCGCAATCGGATTGTCTTCCGCGTCTTCGCCGAGTGCTCCCACCGCACGCACCGCCTTGTCGAACAAGGCGATCTGTTCGGGAAACGCATCACGGAAAAAGCCAGATATGCGCAAGGTCACGTCAACACGCGGACGCCCGAGCATGGCAAGCGGTACGATTTCGTATCCAGTGACGCGGCGCGAGGCCATGTCCCAGACGGGCTTTACGCCGATCAGCGCCAGCGCCTGCGCAATGTCATCACCGCCGGTGCGCATATTGGACGTGCCCCAAGCCGTGAGGCCGAAAGAGGTCGGCCATTCGCCATGGTCCTGCGTATAGCGCGTAACCAGCAATTCCGCCGATTTGCGTCCCAGTTCCCACGCGGCTGGCGTCGGCACAGCACGGCTGTCGGTCGAGAAGAAATTGCGCCCGGTCGGCAAGACATCGGGCCGTCCGCGCGTTGGAGCGCCGGATGGTCCCGGCGGCACGAAGCGCCCTTCGAGCGCAGTCAGCAGGCCTTCAATTTCTGCGGGGCCACAAGCGATTACGCTGGGGCGCAGATGATCGGTTATGGCTTGTAGCACGGCGCCGGTCTGTTGCCAGCCTTGCGGACAGGCCTGTTCGCCCGAGACGAGCCTGGCCGCCAGAAGTTCGATGCGCTCCACCGTGTCGCCCGTTATGCGCCAGGTCGCCGGGCTAACTTCAGCCAGCAATGCCGGCTTCGGCCCTGTCCACGGATCGGCCATGTTGCAATCGAGCGGATCGAAACCTTTATCCAGCCCTGCATCAGCGGCAATGGCGCGTTGCAGGCTTTGGTCACCGACACTTCCGCCCAGCGAAACCGGCACGCCACGCGGAACGCGGGCCAGCGCGACCAAAAGATCGGTCAAAAGCCGTGCCTGCGGCGCTTGTCCGAAAATATGCAACCCGTCTCGGATCTGCATTTCCTTCAAATCGCAGAGATAGGCGTCGAGCTTTTGCAGCGCCATGTCTTCATCGTCATGGTCATGAATGCCTGCGTCACGGTCGAGACCAATATCGCGCACCAGTTCGAGAATCTGGCCCTTGAGGCGTAACAGACGGCGCGGATCAACGCCCGACGCTTCATAATATTCATCGACGAGCGCTTCGAGGTCCTTCAGCGGACCATAGCTTTCGGCACGGGTCAAAGGCGGCGTCAGATGATCAATGATCACCGCGCCCGCACGGCGCTTGGCTTGGGTGCCCTCGCCCGGATCATTGACGATAAACGGATAGATATGCGGTGTCGGCCCGAACACAGCTTCCGGATAGCAATTTTCAGACAGCGCCAGCGCCTTGCCTGGAAGCCATTCAAGATTACCGTGCTTGCCCATGTGAACAATGGCATCAACATCCGCTATCTCACGTAGATAGGCATAGAAAGCGATATAGCCATGCGGCGGCACCAGATCCGGCGAATGATAACTTTCCTTCGGATCAATATTGTAGCCGCGTGCGGGCTGAATGCCGGTCAGTGTTTCGCCAAGCCGCATCAGCGGCAGCGCAAAAGCGTTGCGCTCCTCGTCGAAAAATGGATCAGCCTCCGGCTTGCCCCAGCGGGCGGTGATTTCCGCCTGAATCGCATCGGGAAGCTTTTCGAAGAAAGCTTTGTATTGATTGAGCGAAATGGTTTCGCGAATCTCTCGGCCATCGCGCGCGGCATTGGTCGGCCCCGCCATCAAAAGCTGCATAAGCGCATCGCCATCCGCAGGCACTTCGCCAGTCTGATAGCCTGCACCAGCCATGGCTCTTAGCGTTTCGACCGTTCCGGCAGGCGTATCCAGCCCGACGCCATTACCAAGCCGCCCATCACGGTTGGGATAGTTGGCAAGGATCAACGCTACACACCGTTCTGCGGCTTTCTTCCGCTTCAGTCGCACCCAGTTCGCTGCAAGCTTCGCCACAAAAGCCACACGGTTTTCATCCGGCTCGTGGGTGACGATATTTGCCTCCACCGTCGCATCGAATTGCCGTGCCGATTTGAACGAAACCGCGCGTGACAGAACGCGCCCGTCCACCTCCGGCAAGGCAACATTCATGGCCAGATCGCGCGCCAGCAAGCCCTGCTGGGAAGCTTGCCAGACCGCCTTCGGCGTGCCTGAAAAAATCACCTGCAAAACCATGTTGCCGCGCTTGTCGAGCACGGTTGGCTTGCGTTCTGCGCCCGGCGAGGAGATGGCAAACCCGGTCGCGTTCAACACAATATCCGGCGTGCAATCCTCGAAAACGCCGTCAACCACGGCAGCGGACAGCCGGTCCTTGAGGCTGGAGACGAACAGAGGCAGCGGATTGATGCCTTCCGCCTGCAAACCCGCAATCAACGCTTCGACAGGCTGGGTCTGGCCGCTTTGCACCAGCGCGCGATAGAGGACGATCGCCGCAACAGGCGCATCCTTGGTCCAGCGGCTGCGGATGAGATCGAGCGAAACCACCGCCTCACCGGGCCACCAAAGACCAGCTTTGAGCAGCGGTGCTGCTTCGGCTGGCTTTTCGCCGCCGTCAACCAGCGCCGTGCAATAATCGAGGAAGGCGCGCATATTGGAAGCGCCGCCCTCGATCAGATAATGCCACAGCGCTTCGCGGTCGGCGCTTGCAACCGTCGAAAAGCGATCCAGCCCATGATCCGGCTTGTCATCACCCGGAAGCACCGCAATCTTGACGCCGTGATTCACGGCGCAGGCGTGAAGCGCTTCCAGCCCATAGGGCCAGTACGTCTCGCCACCGATAATGCGCACGATAATCAGCTTTGCATGACGCGCCGTCCGCTCGACATAAGCGTCGACGGACATGGGATGCGTGAGGCTGAGAAAACTGGCGAGCCGCAGGCTTGGCCCGTCTGGCTCAGCGCGATGCGCCTGTGCAAGACTGGCCAGTTCCGTGTCGGCGGCGGAAAGGAACAGAATATCACCCGGCGTCTGGCCGAGATCGATGGCCTCATTGCCGTCGCTGATCGTTCCTTTCTGGGCAAGCAGAAGATGCATTACAAAACTGCGTCTTTCACGGCCTTGGTGATGGCGCCTTCATCGATCTCATGCAGGCCGATGACAACGAGACGCGTCGAGCGGGCTTCATCCTTGCCCCACGGGCGGTCGAAGTAATGCTCGATACGCGGGCCGACAGCCTGCACCACCAGACGCATCGGCTTACCCGGCACATCGACAAAACCCTTGAGACGCAGAACATCATGGTCAGCGATAATGGTCTTCAGCTTCTCGGCAAAGGCCTTCGGGTCCGAAACGGAACCGGCCTCAACAACAAAGCTCTCGAATTCATCGTGATCATGCTCATGACCATCGGCATGATGGATTTCATGATGCGACTTGCGGTTGGCGATATCGTCTTCCGTACCAACGCCAAGGCCAAGCAGCACATCAGCGCCAAGCTTGCCGAAGCTTGCAGGCACCATGTTGACGCGGCGCGACGAGCGCTCGGCAACATCAGCCTTCACGCTGTCGAGGCTCGAGGCGTCGATCAGATCAGCCTTGTTGAGCACGATCAGGTCGGCAGCATGAATCTGGTCTTCAAACAGTTCTTCAAGCGGGCTCTCATGATCAAGCGATTCATCGGCTACGCGCTGCGCATCCACCTTGTCATGATCGTCAGCGAACCGGCCTTCGGCAACGGCTGCGGCATCGATAACCGTCACCACGCCATCGACCGTGACCTGCGTCTTGATTTCAGGCCAGTTGAATGCGGCAACCAGCGGCTGCGGCAATGCAAGACCGGACGTCTCGATGACGATGTGATCCGGACGGTCCGGACGGTCGAGCAGCTTGGTCATGGTCGGAATGAAATCATCGGCAACGGTGCAGCAAATGCAGCCATTGTTGAGTTCGATCACATCTTCCTCGCGGCAGGTTTCGATGCCGCAACCTTTCAGAATGCCGCCATCAACACCAAGATCACCAAATTCGTTGATGATCAGCGCAATGCGCTTGCCATTGGCGTTTTCAAGCAGATTGCGGATCATCGTGGTCTTGCCCGATCCGAGAAACCCGGTGATCACGGTAGCCGGTATCTTTTGACCCTGCATAAAATTATCCCTTCATCTTGAGCGGCAAACCTGCCGCCATGAAATAAACTTCGTCTGCCGCAGCAGCGATGGCCTGATGCAAAAAGCCTGCATGATCGCGAAATTCCCGCGCCATGCGGTTTTCCGGCACAATGCCGAGCCCAACTTCGTTGGACACAAAAACCACCGGCCCGCCGAGGGCCGAAAGCACGGCAACCAGATCGTGTGATTCCGCGGCGATGTCGCGCTCGGCCATCATGAGATTCGTGACCCAAAGGGTCAGGCAGTCAACCAGCACGAATCTGGTCGATTGCGTCTGTTGTAGAAGTGCGCTCTTCAGATCGAGCGGCTCTTCTACGGTCTGCCATTGCGTACCGCGCCGGTCGCGATGCACCGCAATACGGCTTTCCATTTCTCCGTCGAAGGCGCGCCCCGTCGCCAGATAGACCGGTTGAAGCCCGGAGGCTTCAACCAGCTTTTCGGCATAGGACGACTTACCCGAACGGGCTCCGCCAAGAACAAAGGTTATTTTTCCGGGCAGAACCACGCTATCAGCCTTCCAGTTCGGATGCGGCGTAATGCTGGATGAACCAGCCAAGCGCCAGACCGATCACCGCCCACATGAACAGGTTCGTCGCCAGCGAAGCGACCGCATATTGCGATGCGAGCAGCGACGGAATTGGCGACGCAATATCCTCAGGATGCGGCGCACCATAGACCTGCGGGGCAATGATTGCGACGAGGCCGAGCAATTTTGCCCAGATTTCGTCGCGCAGCACGATCAAGTAGAGGCCGACACCGCTGAGTACGACTGTCGAAATCCACCAGAGCTGGCGCTGGGCGAGATCAGCCGCAGGCATTGCCGGCAGTTCCGGCGACAGACCGAGCGCAGGCATGAACGCCACCGCGAAGAAACCGGCCATGCCCCAGTAAAGGCCGTTCCGCACTGTGATTGGACGACCGAGCAGCAACGCAATACCGCCAAGCAGAAAAGCAAAACCAGAACCGGCAACCAGGTTGGCCAGGATCGTATTGCCAAGACGGCCGAACGGTAGTTCTGCCCCGGCTTCTTCTTCGGCTGGTGCGGCAGCTGCCGCATGATCATGGACAGGAGCTTCGGCACCGGCCTGTTCATGCGGCGCGGCTTCAGCCGGTCCATGACTATGGCCGCCGCCAGCCTCTTCATAAACTTCCGCCTGCAGAATAAGTGGCACGGTCTTGAGATACATGGCAGGCGTCACCAGAAGCCCTGCCAGAAGGCCCGCAGCAAGCGTAGCCAAAAGATAACGGATCAACATTTTAGTCCCCCAACTGCAAAAAATCGCCGATAGCCACAGCCATCGGACGCAAAGCAGTGTCAGCTTCCTTGAAAAACACGTCTACGTTCATTCCCCACGCAAACCGGCACGTAAACGCCGTTCGCAATGTCGACGCTAAAGCATCAATGGCAAGGAAAACCGTAAGAATGGCGGGTATCGTGCGCTGAATCGTGCAGCGTGTCCGAATGCGCAAGTCCAACGCCATAGACGAGGAAGGCGCCGAGGAGCAGGGAAACCACAGCCGTACCAAGACGCGCAGCCAAAGGCAGAGATACAGTGGTAGAGACAGAATTATTTATACGTGCAGCCATGACAACCTCCGTGCAGGCAGCAGGGAAAGACCTCCCAGGGGGCGCGGGTAAAATACCCTTCTGTAACAGGCAGGTCTCCTGGCTCACGGGTCGTCGGAAATGTCACCACCTTCCCGAAACATGATGCTTCAGTGGCTGCCGGTTGCCCGGCATGGCTTCATTCCTCTCCGCTCTACAGTCGCGGGGTCGGCTACGATAAAGACGCCCGGAATGGGTCCGTCCTTCGCATTCCCTCTTGGTCCCACCGGATTCGTCCAGCAAGAACCTGTCACATGTTTGGACATTAGGCCTTTGCTGATAGGCCGTCAATCAGGCGCGGGTGCGTAAGCTTTGCCCCTTGCACCGAACCCAGCTATCGATGGTCTCCGCCTTGGCATTGATCCTGGGCCAGAGCCACAGCATAACGCCCACCACCAAACTCCATGCAATCACCACATCCGATAAAAAATGCGCGCCCATGAAAACGCGATTCATGGACACCAGCACAAGGATTGGAATGAAAATCGCGGCGGACACGACGCGCCAACGTTCAGGGACGAATATTAAAAGCGACAGCATAGCAGCCGCAGCAGCCCCCTCACCTGATGGAAAGGAACAGTTTTTGCTGCATGTCGCCGCCATTTGCCATGCTGGTGTAAAATCCATTGCACCACCAAATTCCAGCAAATGTCTCGGTCGCGCCCGTCCAATAAGCAACTTCAAGCTATGTACCAAAGCACCTGGACCTAGAATGAAGGTCAAGAAAACGTACACTACCTTGTGTGGTGCGATTGATGGCAGCGGATGCCTCCACAACGCATACACAGTAAGTAAAATCAGCAATATCACCAGCAAATATAACTGACTGGCGCGATGAAAATCCCTTAGAATAATCCAACCAACTGAATCTGCCGCGAAAAAGGCCCCCGAGTGATAAAAATGCCGACTAAAAGCCAGATCAATTTGGGGCGAAACAATAAATAATGCGTTGATAGCTATGACTAAATATACATAGCTACCTTTTTGAAAGACACGATTAATACTTGTAAATAAAAATATATTATGCAAATTAATCTCACTAAAATATTCTTTATAGAATTAATATGAATATTTTGTTCGAAAATAGATCTAAAATTGTTAATTTTATGAGCAATTACATAATTCTAAGTATTTTATAAATAAGTATTATTCGGTTATTGATGATATCAAGAGTAAGCGTGCATAACTGAAATCATCCTAACACCACGAAGGCAGCCTGACATCAAATTAAGGAGAAGATCGCATCGATATCGAGACAGGCTTCCAGCCCCTCCGCCAGCTCATCTAGCGCCGTTTCAACACTTATGCGGTAATTCCCTGCGCCACCTTCGACACCTAGCGTGGCAAGAAATTGCTGCCGGAAGCGATCTGCGCCGAAAACGCCGTGCAGATAGGTCCCCATAATCCGGCCATTCGAAGAGACCGCACCATCATCATGATCCCCGATGCGCGCAAAAGGCCTGAACATATCGGCCCCTGTCGTGCGACCGATATGGATTTCATAGCCTTCGAGCGGCGCATCATAGAGCAATGAACTCGCTTCAACATTGCGGACGACTTTTTCCGGCTCCATGACGGTTTCAATATCCAGTAGCCCCAGACCTTCCGCTTCGCGCACCTGTCCTTCGATCCCATGCGGATCATGGATGCTGTGCCCCAGCATCTGAAAACCGCCGCAGATACCGAGCACATGTCCGCCGCGCTTCACGTGCGCAATCAGATCGCGATCCCAACCGTTTTCACGGAACGCCAGCAGATCGGCAATGGTGGACTTTGTTCCGGGCAGCACGACCAGACCGGCATCAGCCGGAAGCGGCGTGCCGGGCGGCACCATGATCACCTCCACGGCAGGTTCGACCTTCAGCGGGTCCAGATCGTCAAAATTGGCGATGCGCGGCAACATCGGAACCGCAACTTTCAGCGCCTTGTCTGCGCTGCGGACGGCACGCTCCAGAACCACCGAATCTTCGGCCGGCAATCTGGAAACAGCCTTGAGCCAGGGAACAACACCGAAAGAAGGCCAGCCGGTGAAGCGCCCGATTGCTTCCAGCCCGTCGTCGAACAGCGAAATATCGCCGCGAAACTTGTTGATAATGAAACCGCGCACCATGGCGCGATCTTCTTCCGGCAGGATTGTGTGTGTCCCTACCAGCGAGGCAATCACCCCGCCCCGATCAATATCACCGACCAGCACCACCGGCACATTTGCCCGTGTTGCGAAGCCCATATTGGCGATATCTCCGGCCCGAAGATTGATCTCCGCTGGCGAACCAGCCCCTTCAATTAAAACGAGATCTGCACCTTCGCTGACGATGGAAAAGGATTGCATCACCGACGCCATCAGTTGCGGCTTTAGTTCCTGATAATAGCGTCCGCGCGCTTCGCCGCGCACCTGGCCCTGCACTACGATCTGGCTGCCCATATCCGTCTGGGGTTTCAGCAAAACCGGGTTCATATGCACAGATGACGAAATGCCCGACGCCAGCGCCTGTAGCCACTGGGCACGACCGATTTCCCCACCGTCATCACTGACCGCAGCATTGTTGGACATGTTCTGAGGCTTGAACGGACGGACTTTCAGCCCACGATTGCGCGCCACGCGGCAGAGCCCCGCGACAAGCACGCTCTTGCCGACATCAGACCCCGTTCCCTGAAACATAATTGCCCGTACCATTTGACCTGCGTAGCCGAAACGGCAAGCCATGGCAATCTGGGTCCAGGCGCTGCGCGTTACGGCACATCCAACGCGCTGACTGATGCACCTTCTATGCAAAAATGCGCATCAGTTTATTACAAATGTGAGCAAGATTATTCCAATGGAGCGTTGGCAGTGCCCCGGTCTTATGCTCTAGTCCACCTCAGAGGAGCGGTGCTCATAGGGAGGAAACCATGGATGCTGCCGAACAGAACCAGTTCGAGCTGAACGAAGAACAGCTCGCCATTCAGGAGATGGCGCGCGGCTTCGCCAGCGACCGGATTGCACCCCACGCGCTGCAATGGGACCGTGACAAGCATTTCCCTGTCGATGCGCTTCGCGAGGTGGGATCGCTCGGCATGGGCGGCATCTATGTCCGCGAGGATGTGGGTGGATCGGCACTGAAACGTATGGATGCCGTGCTTATTTTCGAGGCGCTTGCCGCGGCGTGTCCGTCATTCTCGGCCTTTGTCTCCATACACAACATGGCTGCGTGGATGATCGACACATTCGGCAATGAGGCGCAACGCCAGCAGTTCCTGCCCAGTCTCACAACCATGGACTGGCTGGCCAGTTACTGCCTGACGGAACCGGGCTCCGGTTCGGACGCAGCCGCCCTTCGCACCCGCGCCACGCGGGATGGTGATCACTATGTCATCAACGGTGCAAAACAGTTTATTTCCGGCGCCGGAGAGACTGATATCTATGTCACCATGGTGCGTACCGGTGAGGACGGTCCGAAAGGTATTTCCACCCTCGTTGTGCCGAAAGATGCACCCGGCCTGTCATTCGGCGCTAACGAATACAAGATGGGCTGGAACTGCCAGCCGACGCGAACAGTCATTTTCGACAACTGCCGTGTACCAGTGGAAAATCGGCTTGGCGAAGAAGGCACAGGCTTCAAGATCGCCATGGCCGGTCTCGATGGTGGACGGCTGAATATCGGAGCCTGCTCGCTCGGCGGCGCGCAATCCGCGCTCGACAAGGCGCTGGAATATTGCGGCGAGCGCAAGGCTTTCGGACAAACGATAGACCGTTTTCAGGCCCTGCAGTTTCGCCTTGCGGACATGGAGACCGAACTTTCGGCAGCGCGCCTGCTGCTTTACGCAGCCGCCAGCAAGCTCGACCGCAAGACCCACGACGCTGGCAAATGGTCGGCCATGGCAAAGCGGTTTGTGACCGACACCGGGTTCAGTGTCGCCAATGAAGCGCTGCAACTCTTTGGCGGCTACGGTTACCTCCACGATTACGGGATCGAAAAGCTGGTCCGCGACCTGCGCGTGCACCAGATTCTGGAGGGGACCAACGAAATCATGCGCGTGATCATTGCAAGGCATATGATCGGTCGCTGAATAGCTATTTAGTATGGAGGAATTCACCATGGCCACTATCGCATTCATCGGCCTCGGCAATATGGGCGGCCCAATGGCGGCAAATCTGGTCAAGGCCGGACACACAGTGCGCGGCTTTGACCTGTTGCCGCAGCATCTTGAAGAAGCGCGCGCCAATGGTTTGCAGATCGCGACCAGCGCGGTGGATGCCGTTGCAGATGTCGACGCGGTCATCACCATGCTGCCCGCAGGCAAGCATGTTCTCGCCGTTTATGAGGAAATTGCCCCTAAGGCGCGAAAAGATTCAGCTTTTATCGATTGCTCCACAATCGACGTCGATTCCGCCCGCAAGGCGCACGCAATCGCGGCAGACCATGGGCATCTCTCCATCGATGCGCCAGTTTCGGGCGGCACCGGTGGTGCAGCCGCAGGTACACTGACTTTCATGGCGGGCGGCAGCGACAAGGCATTCGAACGCGGCGAGCCTATCCTCAAGCCAATGGCTGGCAAGATCGTGCATTGCGGCGGCGATGGAGCCGGACAGGCCGCCAAGATCTGCAACAATATGATTCTCGGCATCTCGATGATTGGCGTCAGCGAAGCTTTCGTTCTGGCTGAAAAGCTCGGCCTTTCGCATCAGGCGCTTTTCGACGTCGCTTCCACTTCGTCGGGTCAATGCTGGTCACTCACCACCTATTGCCCCGTACCAGGTCCGGTTCCGACCTCACCCGCCAACCGCGACTACAAGCCGGGCTTCGCCGCAGCACTGATGCTGAAGGATCTGAAGCTTTCGCAGGAAGCGGCGAAGAGCGCGGGCGCGGAAACGCCGCTTGGCGCCCATGCCGAAGCGATTTACTCGCTGTTTGACGGTGAAGGTCATGGCAGTGATGATTTTTCCGGCATCATCAATCATCTGCGCGAAAAATCCGGAGCAAAGTAAAAAAAGATCACATGCATGAAAAAACTTGCCTCAAAAAGGCAATGTTTAGATTTGCTTAATCGTCTGCTAACCGTACGGTAACGATGTTCGGATAAAAAGGAGCACGAGACAGGCTAAACCTCTCTCGCTGCTCCGGATCTGGTATTGCGTACCGGAGCTTTATGTATCTCTCACCAGCGTTTTTTCCGGTGAGATTGCCATGCGTAGTTGGCAAAACCGTGCGCCGTAAGGCAGCGCGGTTTTTGCCGTAAACGAAAATTTTATCAAATATTGTCCGCATATTTCGATTGTTTGGCGCTACGCGGATTGAAATCCGACCATATTCCTGTGACATGTAGCAGCCTGTTTGCGCCCATCTGGGGCACATCGTTCAGCATCGGGACTTCAAGCTTGACCGCATTAAGACAAACCGCGTCTACCGCAGACAAAGAAATATTGGGATTGCCTTGGGCGGTCCTATTCGTCGTGTGCTATTTCGTGTTTCAGGCCGTTCTGGTGACTTATATCTCCAACGGCGCTGGACTCGATGATGCGGAACAGCTCGCCAATATAGGTTATCTCGACTGGGGCTATGGCGGCTCGCAACCGCCGCTCTATACGTGGACGACCAATCTTGCCGCCTCCGTGCTAGGCACGTCCATGTTGACGCTTCAGATCGTGAAGTTCGGCATGCTGGCAAGCCTTTTCCTCAGCGTTTTTGGCGCTATGCGGCTCCTCGGCTTCTCGCGTGTTGTCGCCTCGGCCAGCATGCTCGGCCTGTTTCTCATTCCACAAATCGGCTGGGAATCGCAGCGCGCCCTGACCCATTCGGTCGCGGGCACGGCGGGATGCGGATGGACCTTCCTGGCCTTTGCCTGGCATATGCGCAAGCGCAGCGTGATCTCGGCTGCTCTTCTTGGCGTGGCCATGACCGCAGCGCTTCTCGGCAAGTTCAACGCATCATTCTTCCTGATCATGGTGATCGTAACCGGGCTTTCAGTCCCGGAATATCGGGCCGTGCTTCTGTCGAAACTATCGGTCGTCACCTTGCTCGCCTTCGCAATCTGCGTCGGACCGACGGCCACATGGATGTTCGCTCACAAATCGAGTGTCATTGCCCGTTCAGGCAAATTGCAGATGGGCGCATCCGGAAACCTGTTCTTCGATCGGCTGAACGGTATTGAGAGCTTCGTTGAAGCTGCCTTCCTGTTTTCGGTTCTGGCGCTTGCAATCGCGGCGGTCATCGCGCTCATCCATTTCAAGAAACGCACAGTGCCCACCACGCCTTATACGCCCGGCCAGACATTCATGCGCCGTCTGGTGGTTGTCGGTCTGCTGATTGTTTTCGTCGGCGTTGTTGTGACAGGCGCCAATGACGTCAAAGACCGCTGGCTTCAGCCTGTGCTGTTTCTTTTGCCCGCTGTGCTGGCTTTCCGTCTGGAGCGCTTCCGCATCGGCAGCCGCCCTGTTACGGAGTATGCGGTCATGGGCGCGGTAGTCGCCCTACTGGTTCCGCCGGTTTTGTCCTATTATCTCATCTATGGGTCGAGCACCCCGCCCTATGGGCAGCTTGATTATCGCCAGCTTTATACGGAAATCAGCAGCCACGGATCTTTCAAGACCATCGTGGCGGATAATGCACAGATACCGGGCAATTTCCGACTGTTCGATCCGTCGCTGAAGGTGGTTCACCCAGAAACGCCCAATGGGGCCAAGCAGATCACAGCGCCGATTCTGGTCATGTGGTTTGGTGATGCCACGCCGAACGCCCACATTGCAGGCCTTCTGGAGAGCGCCAATATTCAGGTGCCGACGACTGGTATCATGACGACAAGCATCGCTTATAAAACGCGCCCCGATATGCAGATGCCGGTGGGGTATTTCCTCGTCAAGGCGCAGTAAAGCATTATACAGCGCTCGTTCACGAGGACTGAGCTATGAATGAAAAGGCCCGGGATCAGATCCCGGGCCTTTTTCTTAATCCACCGTCTGTTGAACGGCGTGCGCTGTGCCTTTGACATCGCGCCCTACGCCGCGAACCGTATTGGCACAAGAAGCCAGAGTGAAGGCACAGAGAACAATAGCAACCGGGACAAGGCGGGTCAGTTTCATAGCGGTCTCTCCGATAGGTGTCGTTAAAGCCCAGATGAATGGGCGCACATGCCAGTATTGTGCCAGCATCCATCGGCCCACCCCGGACCCCGCCTCTGTTTGCTGGCCATGAAGCCGTTTCATCCGGCTGTCATACAGGAAACCTAGCGCAACCTTTTGTCCTGACAAGAGAAAGCATTACTTACACCCACAAGTTCTTGTGAGTTGTATCAGCAAGCGCGAAAAGTCTCGAAGCGTCCCGTGCGGCGATAAGCTTCGAAAACATTGCGCAAATTCTCCGCCACTGCATGAATATGCGGTCCGGCTTCAGGCCTGATAATCATGCCGAGCTGATAGCGCCCTAGCTCAGGCAAGTCATGCTCCGACCCCAACGCAACAATCCCCTCGCCGAGCAAGGTTTTCGCGAAAGGCGCGATGGCAAGATCGGCCATGATGGCCGCGCGCTGCCCAGTGGAATGTGAACTCATATAGGCGATGCGATAAGGACGGCCCGAGCTTTCGAGCGCTTCCAGCGCATTGCCGCGCCAGGCGCATCCTTCTTCCCAGATGGAAAGCGGCAACGGATCGCGGCGATAAGCCGTTCCGCATTTCGCGCCAGCCCAGACGAGTTCCTCATCGAGCAAAACTTCCGTGTCACCCTTGCCGGGCACCGTATGCGAAATATTGACCAGCGTAACATCGAGACGCCGCTCATCGAGACGCTTGCGCAGATTACTGCTCTGATCGATCACCACGTCTACCGTCACGCCCGGATGCGTTTCCGCAAAGCGCTTAAGAACAAGCGGCAGAACGCATTCGCCGATATCGTCGGGCGAACCAAGCCGCACCACGCCAGTGACGGTCGGTGCGACAAATTTGGAAACCGCTTCACGATTGAGCGCCAGAAGGCGGCGCGCAAAACCGAGCAGAACTTCGCCATCACTGGTGAGCGTCACCGAACGGGCATCGCGGTCAAACACGGCGACGCCGATCTGCTCCTCAAGTTTCTTGATCTGCATCGATACAGCCGATGGCGTGCGAAA
Source organism: Ochrobactrum sp. RH2CCR150 (assembly GCA_014138095.1). Classification (GTDB taxonomy): domain Bacteria; phylum Pseudomonadota; class Alphaproteobacteria; order Rhizobiales; family Rhizobiaceae; genus Brucella; species Brucella gambitense. The sequence goes on along the minus strand of JACGXE010000005.1, from coordinate 366,779 downwards.
AACCGCATTGGCGGCCGATGAGAAACTACCCGTGTCTGCAATCGCCACAAACGTGCGAAGGACATCGATATCAAGCATTGGCAAAGGATGCTGGACGGGCGCTGTCATGACGGGACTCCGATGATGATAAATCAAATTTTCTGATCTTAAGCCTTTTTATATTTCGTTTGATTGAACGTCAAGCACAGCGCACATTAACTCCATCGAAAACACACAACCCGCTGCAGCAGGCATTCAAACCAATCCATTCTCGCCCGAGGAGACCGAAAATGACCGTACAATGCCAAACCGTGGGCCAAACCGTGGGCCAAACTATTGGCCAACCCGCACGTCACAATCGCCGCCCAACGCCGTCGACATCCGCTTCTTCACTTGTCTGGTTGCGTCAGGCTTATTTCGAACTGCGGAGCCGGATTGATCAGTGGCGGCTGGACCGCAAGATTGCCCGCACCCGCCTCTCGATCCAAAATCTGCCGGAACATATCCGGCAGGACGTTGGCTGGCCGGCAATCGACGACCGTCTGCCAATCGTCCGTCAGGTTCGCTCCACGCGCCCGAACACTCCGCGTAAGGGCTGATTTGCGACAATTATTACTTTTCGAATGAGGGCGAGCCTGTTTCGCCCTCATTTTCACGACATAAAAATACCTTCTCGCGGCAGGCATTTAGCCGCACTTTGCAACCTAACCGTTCTGTGTCTCAATAAAGCACTATCCCGTTTGCGTCATTGTCCTCCCCTAGCATTTGCGGGCAATGATCCAGGGGGCGCCGGTCTGATAGCGACCGGCAAAAGCGGGGCAGAAATCGACCCCGCAGTCGTGACGGAGACATAAGCAGCACCGCGTCGGGAACCGCGGCGCCTGCTTCAAAAAATGGGAACGGTCCGGTTATGAACCAGGCTTCATCGATTAAGCGGTCTATTGTCTTTTTTCTGGTTCCGAACTTTTCGATGATCGCGTTTGCGACGGCCATCGAGCCGCTGCGCATCGCCAATCGTATGCTCGGCTACGAGGCCTATCACTGGCGCCTGACGTCGGTGGATGGCCAGCCGGTCACGGCATCGAACGGCGTGGTTTGCGCCGTCAATGCGTCGCTGGAAGACGAACGACGCTATCTGCAACGCGAACAGCGCCCGTCCATGGTGTTTGTCTGCTCCGGTGTCTATGTCGAGGACTTCCGCAACAAATCGGTCTTCGCCTGGCTGCGCGAAGAATATAATCGTGGCGTGGCGGTCGGCGGTCTTTGCACCGGCGCGCATATTCTCGCCGCAGCCGGACTTCTTTCCGGAAAGCGCTGCGCCATCCATTGGGAAAATCTGCCCGGCTTTGCCGAAGCATTCCCAAAGGCAGAGGTCTATGCGGACCTGTTCGAATTCGACAGCAATATCTACACCTGCGCTGGCGGCACTGCATCGCTTGACATGATGCTGAAGCTGATCGGCGATGATTTCGACGCCAATCTGGTCAACAAGATCTGCGAACAGGCGCTGACCGATCGCGTCCGCAGCCCGCAGGACAGGCAGCGCCTGCCGCTGCGCGCACGCCTCGGCATCCAGAACTCCAAGGTCTTGACCATTATCGAGATGATGGAAGCCAACCTGTCCGAGCCGCAGGCGCTGATCAATGTCGCTCATACGATCGGTCTGTCGCGCCGTCAGGTCGAGCGCCTGTTCCGGCAAGAGATGGGGCGTTCTCCCGCCCGCTATTATCTGGAAATCCGCCTTGACCGGGCGCGGCACCTGCTTTTGCAGTCATCCATGCCGGTCGTGGAAGTAGCGGTGGCATGCGGCTTCGTTTCGGCGTCGCATTTTTCCAAATGCTATCGCGAACTCTACGGGCGCTCTCCGCAACAGGAACGCGCAGATCGCAAAATGCTCATCGCGGCATAGTGGAAATCTGTGCTGCGAATGAGAACGCCGCCAATCGGGCGTTCGTGTAAAAGATAAGAAAATCAGAACCGTAAAGGGTCTTTCGGAATCAATCTCGCAAGACCGGGGGAAGCCCATTCCGGCATGTCGCTTGCAGAACAGGCTTATCGCGCAAAACCCCGGCTATGACCGGTAATCGACGCAGTCGTGTCACGCAGCGAATATGTCGTATAAAGGCAAATATCCTGCCCCATCAGCGATTATGGTTCTGTCAAATACCAACCAGGGTCACATAAAATGGCAGAGTTTCCTAAAAAGGCGAAAGTCGTAATCGTCGGGCTCGGTGGCATCGTCGGCGCATCCGTCGTGCACCACCTGATCGAACGGGGCTGGGACGACATCGTCGGCATCGACAAGTCGGGCATTCCGACCGATATCGGTTCGACAGCCCACGCGTCGGATTTCTGCTATGCGACCAGCCACGATTTTCTGTCCTGCTGGACCACGCTTTATTCCATCGATTTCTATGAAAAGATGGGGCATTACGCCCGCGTCGGTGGCCTTGAAGTTGCCCGTGTCGGCGACGATGGCCGCATGGATGAAATCAAGCGCAAGGTCGCTTCCGGCAAGGCCTTCGGCACGCGCGCACGCTTGATTGAACCGGCGGAGATCAAGGAAAAATTCCCGCTGATCGAAGAAAGCATGGTTCAGGGCGGTCTGTGGGACCCGGATGCCGGTCTGGTCATCCCGCGTTCGCAGACGGTTGCCGGCAAGCTGATCGATCAGGCCGAAGCTGCTGGCAAGTTGCAGAGCTTTGCCAACACGCCTGCCCAGTCGCTGCTGGTCGAAAACGGTCGCATCAAGGGTGTGGTCACGCATCGCGGCACCATCGAAGCCGATTATGTCGTGATCTGTGCTGGTCTCTGGGGACGTCTGATTGCCGAAATGGTCGGCGAAGACCTGCCCGTCATGCCAATCGACCATCCGCTGACATTCTTCGGCCCGTATAATGAATTCGAAGGCACCGGCAAGGAAATCGGCTGGCCGCTCATGCGCGATCAGGGCAATTCGGCCTATATGCGCGATACGGGCGACCCGAAGACTGCCGAAGGCGGCCAGATCGAATGGGGCTATTACGAAGAGACCAATCCGCGCCTCTGCCACCCCCGTGACCTGCTGGAAAAGCACGAAGCGCGCCTTTCACCATCGCAGCGCGACCTCGATATGGAACAGGTTCTGGAGCCGCTCGAGCGCGCTATTGAACTGACCCCGATCCTCGGTGAGCTTGGGTACAATGAAAGTCATTCCTTCAATGGCTTCCTGCAAGTCACAACCGATGGCGGCCCTTCGATGGGCGAAAGCCAGAAGGTACGCGGCCTCTGGTATGCAGTCGCCATCTGGGTCAAGGACGGCCCCGGCATGGGCAAGCTGATTGCCGATTGGATGACGGACGGTCGCACATCCATCGACCATCACGCCGTCGACTATTCCCGTTTCTATCCGCACCAGATGACCGAGCAGTTCATCTGGGATCGCTGCACCGAAACGGCGATGAAGGTCTATAATCCGGCTGTGCATCCCCGTGAGCCATTTTCCAAGGGTCGCAATATCCGCCGTTCGCCGTTCTATGAACGGGAAGTTGAGCTGGGCGGTCATTTCATGGAACTCGGCGGCTGGGAGCGTGCGCATGGCTATGCCGCCAATGAGCATCTGCTGGAAAAATATGGCAACCGCGTTCCCGTGCGTGAAAACGAATGGGACAACCGCCATTTCTGGCGCGTTTCCAATGCCGAACATCTCGAACTGACCGAAAATTGCGGCATCATCAATCTCTCGCATTTCGCGATGTACGATATTGAAGGCCCGGATCATGTCGAGCTGATGGAATGGCTATGCGCGGCCAAGATTGGCGGCGATGCCAATATCGGCAAGGGCATCTATACCCACTTCCTCGACGATGAAGGCATGGTGCGCGCCGACTTCACGGCAATCCGCATGGCTGACCGCATCCGCATGATCAACGGCGCCGATGCAGGCCCCCGCGATTTCCATTACATGCGTCGCGTGGCCGAGGATAAGGGCTTTGACGTCACCATCACCGATGTGACGGAAAAATATGTCACTGTCGGCATATGGGGCCCGAATGCTCGCGAGAACCTCAAGAAGGTTGTCGAAAATCCGGAAGGTCTGGATGCCGAGAACTTCCCCTTTGCGGCGATCAAGCCCATCAGGATTGCGGGCAAGGACGTCACTGCCTTCCGCATTTCCTATGTCGGCGAACAGGGCTGGGAATTGCACATGCGCTATGAAGATGGCCTCGCCGTCTGGGATGCGCTGCGCTCCACCGGCACAATTGCCGTGGGCGTAGAAACCTATGCCAATACCCGCCGCATGGAGAAAAGCCTGCGCCTTCAGAATGCCGACCTGCTGACGGAGTATAATCTCCTTGAAGCCGATCTGGCGCGCCCAAAGGTCAAGGAAGCCGATTTCCGCGGTAAGGCCAAGCATGTCGAGTATCGCACCCGCGAAAATCAGCCTGCCATGCTCTGCACGCTGATTATGACTGACAATATCGATTCGAAAGGCGTGGCGCGTTATCCCGTCGGCATCATGCCTGTCATGGAGCCGGAAACAGGAAAAACGCTGGTCGATGAGCTGGGCCGCCGCTCATTCACCTCGTCGGTGGCATTCGGCCCGACCATCGGCAAGAATATCGCGCTTGCCTATCTGCCATGGAGCCATTGTCAGGAAGGTCGCAAGCTGACCGTCGAATATTTCGGCGAAACCTATCCGGTGGAAGTGGCGTCCGTTGGCTACAAGCCGCTTTACGACCCGGAAAACCTCAAGCCGCGCAGCTGATCCAACCGAGCGACAAACAAAAAGCCGGGCATTTCGCCCGGCTTTTTCAATTCTACAGTTTGGCGATCTTATTTCAGCGTCGCCTTGCCGCCGGTAAGAGTGATGGTCTCATCACCCGTCAATGCTTCACGATCGCCGTTCGGAAAGGTCACGAAACAGCCGGAGGAACAGAAGTCGACAGTGTCGCCCGGTGCGACGACCATTTCACGCTTGGACGCACCTTCCGTGACCACGATGGTCTGCGCGGCGCTGTCCTTGTTGGAAATCTTGGCAGCGTAGGAACCGCCCATGGAAGCTGCAAGCATAATGACTGCGCCAAGACCGATCGTACCAAATTTGTTGATCTGAATTACGTTCATATCGTTTCGGCGTTTCCACCGCTCCCGCTTCTACAACCCCGATGAAAGCAAGTGCCCCGCTTTCATCCTCAAAGAACGACCCGGCGTTCTGTTGTTCATTTATAGTTGGACAAAACTGAACTGCAACTGAACGACACGTTCATTAGGCTTTATCGTCATTGTCATCCGTTGCCTTGGCTTTCTCTTCGCGCGCTTTCTTCTTCGGCGCAGCTGTAGGCGCCTTCTGCACGATCTCTGAAAGCTTCTCGATTTCCGGCAGGCTCAACACCAGATCGGTTGAAGACGAGGACAGATGTAGGCCCTCTTCGCGGAACCGTTCCACAATCTGAAACCGCAATTCGTTCTTGATGCCACCGGTCGAGGTGATGTCCGCAACAAACGCATAAATATCGAACACCATCAGCGAGTCGGTCATGCTTTGGAAAGCAACGAACGGCTCAGGATTTCTGAGAATGGAATGGTGGCCGTGCACGATCTCCAGCAACAGCGTATGCACACGTCTTGGATCTTCCGTATAGGAGGCCTGCACATTGATATCGATGCGGCCAAGCTTGTTGCGATGCGTCCAGTTGCCGACATTGCCGTTGATGAGCGTCGAGTTCGGCACAATGATCGATTGCTTCTGGAAGGTTTCCACTTCCGTTGCGCGCACACTGATCTTTTTCACGATGCCGCTGACCGTGCCCGCTTCCACCCAGTCGCCAACCTTGAACGGGCGTTCGGCGAGAAGAATGAGACCCGAAACGAAATTCTGGACGATATTCTGAAGACCAAAACCGATACCGAGGGAAAGACCACCGGCGATCAGCGCCAGATTGGACATATTGAACCCGGCCGCGGAGACGCCCATCAGGGCAGCAAGACAGAGCCCGACATAACCGACCACCGTGCGGATCGAGTTGCGCACGCCGGAATCGACGCGGCCTCTCGCCATGACGCTGTTGTCGAGCCAATTCTGAAACCAGCGCGTCAGCAAATATCCGATGATAAACAGCAGAACGCCGGTGAGCAGCCCCATCAGCGAAACCGACATATTGCCGATCTCAAAACCGGTCATCAGTTTGAAGAATGCATTCTTCAGTTCGGCCCACTGGAAGCCGAGCTGCATCAGCACCAGCGGGATACCGATCAGCGCGACGACCAGATTGATGAGAATGCCTGCGACGAGACCCAGCTGGTCCAATGTCGCATCATCGAAGTGAAAACGCTCGCGCAGACCTGCGCCGACCTTGCTGGATGCAAATGCCTGTTCTTCGGAAATGGCACGGCCCGTCAGAAAGCCGAGATACATCGTCACCAGAAACGCACCCGTGACGACGATCTGCTGCGACAGGAAGCGCGCCAAGCCGATATAGCCAAAAACGGCGGCTAAAATGGGCAGTAGTCCCAGAATGATCAGGAATGCCTTGAACCCACGCGGCCATGAGCGCACACCCTCATCATCACGCCGCACCACCGGTTTCAGGAAGGCGATGGCCAGAATGAGAATACCCACCATCACAGTCGCCAAAAGGCTTTGTGCCATGGTGAGCGACAAGGGCGACGACAGAAGCTTGTTGACCGTTCCGACAAAGGAATCGATGCCCGTTGTCAGTGCCGTCGCTGTTATCAGCAGGCCAAGAACCCGTCCGGGGCGCGGGGCAACCGGCACGAGCCGCCATTGCGGCATGTCGGGGCTGATACAGGCTGCTGCAAGCCGATGGATGAAGAAAACGAGGCCGAGGACGATGAACAGCGATTCCAGTATCGACGCAACGTCCGTCCTTAGAACATTGAAATAATTCAGGAAGAAATAGGTGGTCGCCAGAAAGACGCCAATTGCCGCCGACGGAATGACCGTGGACCAGAAAGCAACCAGAAGACGGCTGAGATAGGATGGCGACTCGATGGTTGGATCTCGCTGATAAAGCGTACCCAGAACACGCCGCGCACCAAGCTGGATCACCAGTGCGCCGACGAATGCGAAAAATGCAGCGGCCAGGAACGAATTCAGCTTGAAAGTGACGACGAAGCGCCACCATGACTGGATGATGCGCCACAGCGACACCACCTGATTGCTCGCCGCTGCTGCAACCTCGGTGCCGAGTGCAGAGTCAAGATTGACGCGCTGCGACAGCGTTCTCGCAAAAAGGTCGCGACGCAGATCGCCGATCTTTGCCGACATCTGATTGACGTTCAGCGATGTATCTTCCGTGTCCCCGATCATCGCATTGATCGCCGCTTTTTCGGCGGTGAGCTTCTTGCGCTCATCGGTGACGATGCCCGGTTCCGTCGCCTCGCCGGTCGGCGCAGGGCCGAGCTGCTCCAGACGTGTATTGATTTCGGTCAGGCGCGGACGGAAGGCGACACCCGCATCGAGAAGCTTTTTGGAAAGCCCGTCCAGCTGAAGCTTCAGATTGGCCAGAGTTTCGTCGCTGGTTCCAGATTTTTGCAGCTGTTCACTGATCTTCTGCGCCTGTTGCTTCAGATCGTCAATGATCGGCTTTTGCTGCTGTACAATGGCCGGTATCGGCGGATGAGGCTCCTGATCGCCATCGTTTGCCGGCGCAGCCTGAGCGCCGTCATTTGAAGGACTGGCAGGCGCTTGATTGGCTGGGGCCGGTTGCGCAGTCTGCTGCGCTTGCGGCTTGTTATCCTGCGCGCTGGCGGGCGCAATGGCGGACGCCATGCCGCCCGACGAAAGCGCACCGATCAATAGAGAAAATGCAAGAATCCGAAACGTCGATAAATAAGCCAATTTCAAATCTGCCGTTAAGAAGATCACTGTTTCAACATAAAGCGCCGTAGAACGGAAACAAGGCGGGTTGCAAGAGAGAATCCCATTTGCTCCCCAAAGTCTCCAATCGTGCATTTCGTCAGCCCTCGCTGCCGAACGACAACGAAACCACGGCAAATCGCCAGTATTTCCTTGTTCACACCGGCACAAATGGCTAATGAGGATTCGTGGACAGTGCGGTAGCTGGCTCAAATCCTGAGCGAGACTCTAACGAAAGTCTGGGCGGTTTTATGATAGGCATGAACAGCACAGGGCATCATAGACAGCATGGCTTCATGCTGTTGATGGCATGCGTGCTGTCTTTTGCAGCTCTGTTGTTCGCCGTAGACTTTTCCGCACTCAACGAAAAGGCGAGCGACGATACTTCGCGCAGCCTGCCCAAGATGCTTGCAGCCAGACAGGCTGAAAGCGTCCCCGCGGCCCCGGTCCGGCAGCAATCGGCACCGGCGTCGCAGCCAATGCGCGCCATTCTCATCGAAGCTATTGCCGCGAAAATCAAGGCAGCTTACCCGCTGGGTGGCGACACGGTCCTGGCCGTTACCGGAACTAGCCTTTCCTTTGCCAATGCGAAATCCGCAGAGGCAGAGCTTGGCTTTCAGCGTTTCACGGCTGCCCAGCAATATTTTGGTTTTGCCCGCGCGCCTCCTGTAGGCGCATAATAGGCACCACAAGCGGACTGGCTTTTCCAGTCCCGAACCCTTTTACGTAAAACAGCGTCATCCACCCCCGCACAGATTTTGGCTCTCCATGTCGGTCAGTCATTCGGGATTTGAGATGACGCGCAGACCCGGAACCACAATCCATGCGTACTTCGAAATGGGTCGTAGCGCTGTACAGCCTGATCGTCGTGATCGGGCTTATCATCGCCTTGCCCAACTTCTTCACACAAAAACAACTTGATGCGATGCCGTCATGGTTCCCGAAGCGTCAGGTGACGCTCGGTCTCGACCTGCGCGGCGGTTCATATCTCGTGCTGGAAGTGGACGCAGCCGGCCTCAAAAAGGACCGCCTGCGTGCGCTGCTGGACGATGCCCGCAGCAAATTGCGCACAGAGCGCATCCAGCCGCAGTCGATCCGCGCCGTGGGCGATGCCGTCATCGTGGCAATCCCCGATGCTGATCAGCGCGCAAAGGCGGAAACGGCGCTTCGCACGCTCATCTCACAGGTCAACACCAGCGGCTTCGGCACAGCGATCAATGATATCGACGTCAATTCGACCGATAATCAGATCCGCCTGACGCTGACCGAGGCGGGCTTCAACTACCGCCTCGATGCAGCGCTGCAGCAGAGCCTTGAAATCATCCGCCAGCGCGTTGACCAGGTCGGCGTTGCCGAACCGTCGATCCAGCGCGTCGGTTCCGATCGTATCGTGGTTCAGCTGCCGGGTCTGCAGGATCCAGCCCAGCTCCGCCAGCTTCTCGGAAGCACGGCGAAGATGAGCTTCCACATGGTTGCCGACGCCAATCCGAATGACACACCGCCTCCGGGCGTGACGATCATGCCGGATTCCAAGGACCCGAATGTCAAGTATCCGATTGAGGATCAGGTCGCTCTGTCGGGCGAGCGCCTGACCGATGCGCGCGCCGGTTTCGACCAGCGCACCAATGAGCCAATCGTTTCCTTCCGTTTCGACAGCCTTGGCGCGCGTCAGTTCGCCGATATCACCACCAAGAACGTGAACCGTCCTTTCGCCATCGTTCTCGACGGAAAGGTCTTGAGCGCCCCGGTCATTCGTGAGCCGATCACGGGCGGTTCGGGCCAGATCAGCGGCAGCTTCACGGTTCAGGACACCGTGGTTCTCTCCGCGCTTCTGCGCGCTGGCGCCTTGCCTGCACCGCTGACCGTCATCGAAGAACGCACCGTTGGTCCTGACCTTGGCGGCGACGCCATCAAGATGGGTCTGATCACCGGCATCATCGGCTTCGCGCTCGTGGCCGTGTTCATCGTTTTGCTCTACGGCCTCTGGGGCATGATCGCCAATGTGGCGCTTCTTCTGCACACATTGCTGACCTTCTCCGCGCTGAGCCTCATCGGTGCAACACTGACCTTGCCCGGTATCGCCGGTATCATTCTGGGTATCGGTATCGCGGTCGACGCGAATATTCTTATCAACGAACGTATCCGCGAAGAAACGCGCAAGGGTCTCGGCGCCATGGCCGCGCTGGACAAAGGCTTCCACAGCGCCTTTGCAACCATCGTCGACTCCAACGTCACTTCGCTGATTTCGACGCTGCTCCTGTTCATGTTCGGTACGGGCCCGGTTCGCGGCTTCGCCATCACCATGATGCTCGGCATCGCGATCTCGATGTTCACCGACGTGACGCTCGTGCGCATGGCAATGGGCTGGTTCGTGCGCAGGCGCAAGCTGAAGGTTCTGCACATCGAGCCGATCCTGAGATTCGCGCCGGAAGGCACCAACTATCGCTTCATGAATGCGCGTTTTGTCGGCATCGGCGTGTCCATCGTGTTGTCGATTGCCTCGATCGTACTGTTCTTCAAGCCGGGCCTGAATTACGGCATCGACTTCAAGGGCGGTATTCAGGCCGAAATCACCACGTCACAGCCAGCCGATCTCGCGCAGCTTCGCGCCAAGCTCGGTGCGCTGGAACTGGGTGAAGTTGCGCTTCAGAGTGCAGGCAGCGCCAATGAAGTGCTCATCCGCATCCAGCGTCAGGATGGCGGCGAAGAAGCACAGACGGTAGCCGTCAACAAGATGCGCGAAGCCGTTACCGAACTCGATCCGGGTGTGAAGATCGAACGGACGGAAGTCGTTGGACCGAAGGTCTCCGGCGAGCTGGCCCGTTCAGGCTTCATCGCTGTCGTGCTCTCGGCACTCGGTATGCTGGTCTATCTCTGGTGGCGGTTCGAGTGGTTCTTCGCGCTCGGTGCGATTATCACGCTCATCCTCGACACCACGAAGATCGTCGGTTTCTTCGCGCTGATGCAGCTCGATTTCAACCTGACGGCTATCGCGGCCCTTCTGACGATCATCGGTTACTCGGTGAACGACAAGGTCGTGGTCTATGACCGTATGCGTGAAAACATGCGCCTCTATAAGTCGAAGCCGCTGCGCGAGATCATCGACATGAGTATCAATCAGGTGCTCGTGCGTTGTATCTACACTTCGGTCGTGACTTTCCTGTGTATGTTCCCGATGGCAGTTTGGGGCGGCAGCGCCGTCCATAATTTCGCCGTGCCGATGCTGTTCGGTATCGTCATTGCGACGTCGTCGTCGATCTTCATCGCAGCGCCGATTCTGCTTCTGCTGGGTGACTGGTGGCAGCACCATAAGGAGGCTCACAAGCCTGCTGAGGAAAAGGCCATCGCGCAGAAGTAATCCAATTGCCGGGCAGGATTTCCGTCCTGCCCGGCTCCCATAATGAACTGAATTCAATAGAGGGAAACGGCACCCTATGCCCCATGACACGCCTTTGATTGCGACAATCGTCATCGGGTTATGCCTTGCCTTCATCTTCGGTGCGATAGCCACCCGCCTCAAGATTTCCCCATTGGTCGGCTACCTTCTGGCTGGCGTTATTGCCGGTCCGCACACGCCGGGTTTTGTTGCCGATCAGGGCCTCATTCTGCAGCTCGCCGAAATCGGCGTCATCCTGCTGATGTTCGGTGTCGGCCTGCATTTTTCTCTGAAAGACCTGCTATCCGTCAAAGCCATCGCCGTTCCGGGCGCATTGGCGCAGATCGCCGCCGCCGCTGCCCTGGGCACCGGGCTTGGACTAACGCTCGGCTGGGACGTTGAAGCAGGACTGGTCTTCGGCCTCGCCCTTTCCACGGCCAGTACGGTTGTACTTTTGCGCGCCATGCAGGAGCGCCGCCTCATCGATACCGAACGCGGTCGCATCGCGGTGGGTTGGCTGATCGTTGAAGATCTTGCCATGGTCATGGCGCTGGTTCTGCTGCCAGCCGTTGCCAGCGTTACCGGCCGCGCGACCAGTGCCGCAGCCAGCGACCCGCTTGCCGCATGGCTTGGTCTCGGCATTGGCGGCATCATCCTCCTGACCATCGCCAAAGTGGTTCTGTTCGTCGCCCTGATGCTGGTTGTCGGGCGCAAGGTGATCCCATGGCTTCTCAACGTCGTCGCACAAACCGGTTCCCGCGAATTGTTTCGCCTTGGCGTTCTGGCCATCGCGCTTGGCGTTGCCTTCGGCGCAGCGCATCTCTTCGGCGTATCCTTCGCGCTTGGCGCATTCTTCGCCGGAATGGTGATGAGCGAATCCGAACTCAGTCACCGCGCCGCTGAAGAGTCCCTGCCATTGCGCGATGCTTTCGCGGTTTTGTTCTTCATCTCGGTCGGCATGTTGTTCGACCCGATGAGCCTGCTGAAAGACCCCCTGCCCCTGCTGGGCACGCTGGCGATCATTCTGATCGGCAAGTCTGTCGCGGCTTTCTTTATCGTGCGGGCGTTCCGCCGCCCGGTCAGCACCGCGCTGACGATTTCCGCAAGTCTGGCGCAGATCGGCGAGTTCTCATTCATCCTCGCTGGGCTTGGCGTCAGCCTCAATCTGCTGCCGCCCGCCGGACGCGACCTCATTCTCGCAGGCGCGATCCTGTCGATCTTCCTCAATCCAGTGATGTTCATCGTTGCGGAGCGGATGCGGCCCTGGATCGAAAAGCGCAGCACATCCGAAAGCGGCAACGACAGCGCGAGCGATACCGCCATCGACGTTTCCGAACCGGAACCATTGCCGCACACACGCCTGACTGGCCACACAATCATTGCCGGCTACGGACATATCGGCAGCAGGCTTGTCAGCAGTTTGCAGGAACGCGCCATGCCGTTCCTCGTCATCGACGATTCGACGAAAATCTGCGCCGCATTGCGGGAAAAAGGCATCGAAGCTATTGCAGGCAATGCCTCTGATACCGAAATATTAAACGCAGCGAATCCGGGGCTTGCCAAAAATCTGGTCATTGCGATTCCGAATGCCTTCGAGGCCGGACGCGCAACTGCTCTGGCCCATGCGGCCAACCCGGATATTCACATCGTTGCGCAGGCCAGTTCGCAGGCCGAAGCACAATATCTGACCGATCTCGGTGCAACCTCCGTCATTCTTGGCGAAGAAGAGATTGCAAAAGCAATCGCCAAGGCCATCGGTGCAGAAGTTTCAAATACGGGCGGCAATGCTTCCGCCCGGTCGCCACAGCAGCACGCTCAGGCACAGGACGACAGTTCGGTGGTTGCGGCTGATGGCGAAGCACAGGCCATATAAGGGGAACATGATGAGAGCTGAAGGGGCGGTAATCGGTTAATGAAAGCAAAGGATTATATCTGGCCAGTCATCGGTGTCTGCGCTGTCGGCGTTTCAGCCTGGCTTCTCTATCGTGAACTTCGCAGCATTTCGCTCGATGATGTTCTGGACAGCCTCTACGCCATTCGCACACATCACTGGGTACTGGCAGCGGCGGCGGCCCTTCTCGCCTATAGCTCGCTCGCCGGTTACGACCGGATCGCGCTGCTCCATCTCCGGCGCAAGATTTCCTGGCTTTTCATCGCGCTTTGTTCCTTCACCACCTATGCCCTGTCGCACAATATCGGGGCATCCGTCGTCTCCGGCGCTGTCGTTCGCTACCGAGCCTATTCCTCGCAAGGCATGCCGGGCAGCGAGATCGCCGTCCTCATCGCCTTCTGTTCGTTTACGTTCATTCTCGGTGTCATCATCACCTCCAGCGTGGTCCTGTTGCTGGAGCCGCATGTTCTCATGCGCTTCAACGAAGACCTGACGCCCACTGTCGCCATGGTCATCGCCCTGATCATGCTGGCCTTCGTCCTCCTCTATGTTCTGGGCAGCTGGATGCAGCTGCGCCCGCTTCAGATCGGCAAGTTCCGGCTCGAATATCCGCGTATGTCGGTCGTCGTGCAGCAGTTGGTCGTCGCACCTCTCGAACTGATCGGCGCTGCGGGCATCATCTATTTCGCCCTGCCCGAAGCGGGCAATCCCGGTTTCCTGATTGTGCTCGGCATTTTCCTCGTCTCCTTCTCGGCCGCGCTCATTTCGCATGCGCCGGGCGGCCTTGGCGTGCTTGAACTGGTTTTCTTGACCGGCCTTCCGGACATGAACCAGGCCGATGTGCTGGCGGCACTGATCGTGTTCCGCCTGCTCTATCTCCTGATCCCTTTCGCCATGTCGCTGGTGGTGGTGCTGGTTTTCGAGAAATCGCAGTTCCTGCTGCGCTGGAATGAAAAGCACAACAAGTGAGACCCCATTCAGGCGGAGAATAATTTTCACTTATCCGCCTGAATTTGAATTCCTTTTCCTTAAAATAGCAGGTTTCAGCGCCTATTTTGGAAACTGCTTCGCAAGACGTATCCAGATCGGGACGAAAAGCGGAACAGTAAAAGCCCTCCCAAGGCTCTGATCTCTGTGATGTCGCAATTGCAGCAAAGCCCTCTGGCGCTTTGGCTGCAATTGCCGGAAAAGGAAACAACGCATGCCTGCGACACTTATCATCCCCGGTTACAAGGGATCGGAAGCAGGCCACTGGCAGCGCCAATGGTTGCATGACGATCCGTCAGCATTACTGGTTGAACAGGACGACTGGCATTATCCAGTGCTATCTGACTGGATGCATGCGCTCGAAGCAAAACTGGCCGAAAATCCCGGCGCAGTTCTGGTCGCCCATAGCCTCGGCTGTGTGCTCGTTGCTCATCTGGCAAGCCGTCCGGCTGCCGCACATGTTGCGGGCGCGCTTCTCGTTGCCCCTGCCGATGCGGAAACGATGGCCTCCAGAGACAGCCGTTTCCAAAGCTTTGCACCGCTGCCGCGCCATGAGCTGGGTTTCCCATCCATCGTCGTCGCCAGCCGCAATGACGATTATATGCGCTTTGCCAAGGCAGAGGCTCTGGCGAATATCTGGGGTTCAGGCTTTGTCGATATCGGTCATGCCGGTCACATCAATGTTGCAAGCGGTTTCAGCCGTTGGCCAGAAGGCGTCATTCTCGCCTCTTCCCTGCAAAGGGAGCCGCAAAAGGCAATCCTCCCCTCCCAAGCTGCCCAACTGGCCGCCTGATCATTTTAACGCCGTGTGACCTTCTAGGCGCACGGCGTTAAGCGTGTTGCTTGCGCTCCAGCAGGAATTTCAGCACCAGCGTCAAAACGGCAATCAATGCGAGTGTAGAAGCCGCGGCGAAGGCTCCGGCAACATTATAGTCATTGAACAGAAGCTCCACCTGCAACGGCAAGGTGTTCGTCTTGCCACGAATGGCCCCGGACACGACAGACGTCGCGCCAAATTCGCCCATCACGCGTGCATTGCACAGCACCGCGCCATAGAGTAGTGCCCATTTGATATTCGGCAGCGTGACATAGAAGAAGGTCTGCCAGCCATTGGCGCCGAGCGTCATCGCCGCTTCTTCTTCATCGCTGCCTTGCACTTCCATCAGCGGGATCAATTCACGCGCCACAAAAGGCGACGTGACGAACAGGCTGACCAAGAAGATCGCCGGGACCGTGAACATGATCTTGAGATCATAGCTTTCGAGCAGCGGTCCAAGCAGCCCCTGCGAGCCATAGAGGAAGAGATAGGTTACGCCCGCGACAATCGGCGAGATCGAGAAGGGAATCTCGACAAAGGTAATCAGCAGCCTGCGCCCCGGAAAACGAAACTTTGTCACCAGCCACGCGACGCAGACGCCGAACGCCATATTGATCGGCACGACCACGATTGCGACCAGCACCGTCAACCAGATCGCATGCAACGTATCGGGTTTGAGGATTTCGCCAAAGAACGCGCCCGCGCCCTTGCTGAATGCATAGGTGAAGATGATCGCCAGCGGTACGCCGATGCACAATACCGACAGCAGGGCGGCAAGCCAGATCAACAGGCTGCGAACCGGCCCCGGCGCGTTGCGTGCCAGATTAGCGCTCTGCATAACGAAGCTGCCTTGCCTGAATGAGGTTGGTGATGAGAAGCATCAGAAATGCTGCAACCAGCATGACAAAAGCCAGCGCTGCCGCCGCCGGATAATCATATTCGTCGAGCCGAATGAAGATCAGAAGTGATGTCACTTCTGTCTCGAATGGCAGATTGCCGGAAATGAAAACAATGGAGCCGAACTCGCCAAGGCTGCGCGCAAAGGACAGCGACGCGCCCGCAAGAAAGGCCGGGAAGATCGTCGGCCAGACGATATAGGCGAAAATCTGCCAGGGCTTCGCGCCAAGACTGCGCGCGGCTTCTTCCACATCGGCATTCATATCTTCCAGCACCGGCTGCACCGTGCGGATGACGAAGGGAATGCTCGTGAAAGCCATGGCGATGGAAATGCCCAGCGGCGCATAGGCGACCTTGATGCCGAGCGGTTCCAGAAACTGACCAAACCAGCCGTTCTGCGCAAAGACAGTCACCAGTGCGAGACCCGCAATGGCCGTCGGCAGGGCGAAAGGCAGGTCGACGGCAGCATCCATCAGACGCTTGCCGGGAAACTCATACCGCGCCAGCACCCAAGCCAGCAGCAGGCCGAACAGACCGTTGAATACGGTCGCAAGCGCTGCCGTGCTGAGCGTAACGCGATAGGTGGCCAGTGCGCGGTCAGAGGTGACGATGGACCAGAAGTCGCTCCAGCCAAGGCTTGCGGTTTTCATGATCATGGCGAGCAATGGCAAAGCCACAATGACCGTCAGATAAAACAAGGTGCAGCCGAGGGTCAGACCGAACCCCGGCAGTACCGAATTGCGTTTCATGCTGAGAAGCGACACTGAATTATTCCATATAACGGCAGGAGCGCACGTCGCCGCACGCTCCTTCGGACTGGCTAAATGATCGCTTACTTCTTGGTGAAGAGCTGATCAAGCACGCCGCCTTCGGCAAAATGCTCTTTCTGCAACTTGTCCCAGCCGCCGAACACATCCTCGACCGTCACGAGACGCACATCCGGATAGATATCCTTGTGTTTTTCGATGACCGCCTTGTCGTGCACGCGGTTGAAATTCTGAGCGAGAATCTCCTGACCTTCCGGCGCATAGAGATAGTTCAGATAGGCTTCGGCGATCTTGCGCGAGCCGCGCTTGTCCACGACCTTGTCGACGACTGTGACCGGGAATTCGGCCAACAGGCTGACCTGCGGAACGACAACGTCATATTTGTCTGCGCCCAGCTGCTTTTGCGTGCCAAGGGTTTCGGCCTCGAAAGTGACCAGCACATCGCCGATACCGCGTTCTGCAAAGGTCGTGGTTGCACCACGACCGCCGGTGTCGAAGACCGGCACATTCTTGAAGATCTTGCCGACAAATTCACGCACCTTGGCGTCGTCGTTGTTGAAAGCTTCCTTCGCATAGGCAGTTGCCGCCAGATAGGTATAGCGCGCATTGCCCGAGGTCTTCGGATTCGGGAAGACAACCTTCACGTCGTCGCGGGCGAGATCGTCCCAGTTCTTGATGTTCTTCGGGTTGCCAGCGCGCACCAGAAATGCCGGGAAGGAATAATAGGGTGACGAATTGTTCGGCAGACGCTTCTGCCAGTCAGCCGGGATCAGATTGCCCTTGTCGTGCAGAACCTGCACGTCGGTCACCTGATTGAAGGTCACCACATCGGCTTCAAGACCTTCGAGAATAGAGCGGGCCTGTTTGGAAGAACCGGCATGCGACTGGTTGACGGTCAGCTCTTCGCCGGTCTTCGCCTTCCAGTCGGCGATGAACGCCTTGTTGACCTGCTCGTAAAGTTCGCGAGCGATATCATAGGAAACGTTCAGGATTTCCTTCGGCTCTTCAGCCTTGACTGGTGCTGCACCCAGTCCGAGCGCCACAGCCGCATAGAGAAAAATTTTCCGCATTAGACACATCCCCACCGCCCTGCACCTGCAAAGCGTTCATACAGACGATTGAACTTGGAAAGAAAACCTATCGAATGATGGTTCAAAATCAACTTAAATCATTGATTTAAATGAATAAACTACTTTCTAGCAGCTCCTTGGAACATGTGCCCAAGCGTCATCTGTGAGGTAGAAAATTATTCCTCAAAATATCTGTAATCAGAAATGAGAAAACAAAAAGGCCGGAGACTTTCGTCTCCGGCCCCGATTTTTTTCTGCGTAAAACCTTACCAGAAACCGCGATGCTGCCAGCACCACAGAAAATTATGCTCACTGCGCTCGAGCCGGCTGCGTCGACGCGCTGCGATTTCCTCAGCGCTCAGCTTCATTTCCCGCCACGGCTGCGCCAGAAACGCGGGAATGCCCAAGAAGGCGTTTTTCAGTCCGGTGGTCAGCACCTGCACGTTTCGCATCAAACCAGGCCTCCTGTCCGCGTTATCGCGTCCCCATCTCAGCATTGTCGCCCGCTAGGCACGCCCTGTTTCCAGACACGCTTTCGCCGCAACAATGAACGATGTGTTAATTTTGAAGGCTTCTACGCAGAAGTCAATAACCTACTCATTTTATCGGAGTTAACAGGGTGAAATATTTTGCGAGCGACAGGCCGCCGCCCGCAAAATCATACCGCTTTACACTTCGTAGTCGTTGACGGGCTTGATATGGACCTTGTCCACATTGCGCCCCTTCATGGCGTCGATCCTGAACTCGAAGCCGTCTTTGACGAAGCTTTCGCCTCCCAGCGGCAGATGGCCAAGATGCCAGAGCACATAACCGGCCAGCGTCGTATAACGGTCGCTATCATCCACCAGATCACGTTCCAACAGACCGCTCAGGCGACGAATATCCGCGAAGCCATCGACGATATAACCGCCCTGCCCGTCCGATTCGGCGACGGATGCTTCTTCGTCCTCATCGGGAAACTCGCCAGCGATAGCCTCAAGCACGTCCGTTGGCGTGACGACGCCTTCGAATGAGCCGTGTTCATCAACGACGACCGCAAGCTGCACCGGCGAAACACGCAGCTGTTCCATCACACGCAGCACATTGGCGCTTTCATGCACAACAAGCGGCTGCTTGACGACCTGATCCCAGTTGATGGACTTTTTGTCGGTCATATCGAGCAGCAGATCGCGGACAGAAGCCACGCCGACGAATTCGTCGACCTGACGGCGAGCAACCACGACACGCGAATGCGAAAGCTTGCGAATCGCTTCGTGCAATTCATCTTCACTTCCATCGATGTCGAGCCATTCGACTTCATTACGCGGTGACATGATCGAACGTACCGGGCGATCCGCCAGATCCAGAACGCCGCGGATCATTTCCTTTTCTTCCGGGAGGAAGACGTCATTGGCGGCGGTCTGCTGCGCAATCACGTCGACGGTGTCCGAAAGCGGGTTCTCGCCACGCCCGCCGCCAAGCAGACGCAAAACCGCGCCTGCCGTCCGCTCGCGCAGATCGTTGGTCGTCACCAGTTTTTCACGATTGCGGCGCGACATCTGATTGGCCGCTTCGATAAGCACCGAGAAGCCGATAGCAGCGTAGAGATAGCCCTTCGGAATATGGAAGCCAAAGCCTTCCACCACGAGGCTGAAACCGATCATCATCAGGAAGCCAAGGCAGAGGATAACCACCGTCGGATGCTTGTTGACGAAGTCCATCAGCGGCTTGGAAGCCAGCATCATGACACCGATTGCGATAATGACGGCGATCATCATCACCGGCAGATGCTGTACCATACCGACAGCCGTGATCACGCTATCGAGCGAGAAAACCGCATCAAGGACGACAATCTGGACAATGACCTGCCAGAATACCGCATGGACCACGCGCGAGCTTTTCGCGCCATGCGCGCCTTCCAGGCGTTCATGCAGCTCCATCGTGCCCTTGGCCAGCAGGAACAGACCACCGATCAGCATAATGATATCGCGTCCGGAGAACGACATATCCATGACTTCGATCAAAGGTTCGCGCAGCGTCACGATCCACGAGATCGAGGCAAGCAGGACAAGGCGCATGAGAAGCGCAAGGGCAAGACCGATGACGCGTGCGCGGTTACGCTGATGCGGCGGCAGCTTATCGGCCAGAATGGCGATAAAGACGAGATTGTCGATGCCGAGAACGATCTCAAGCACCACCAATGTCACCAAACCTATCCAGGCATTGGGGTCGGCAATCCAGTCCATGGACCAGTCCATGATATGTCGGCTCCTTTAAAGCACATCCCGGAAGACTATTTTCGGGAGAGATGTGAGAATAAACAGATGCTTAGAGCGCCGTCTTGAATCAAAAAGACAGCACCCCAAACGGGTCAGAAAGAACGGAATTCAGAGAAACCACCGCAAACGCTTTCAGGCCGGAACGCGAAATTGCGATCCAGCCGAAAAAATCCACAGGCGGCGGAGACAGGCTTTAAGCCTATGAAGCGACAGGTTCCCGCGAGGGAACCGGTACTTCGGTAAGACGAATCGTCAGAACTGTCGTCGGGCATTAAGCGCGATGAACCTTTTGTAGGGCGCTGTATCGGCTTTATCGCCGACCTCGGGCACCAATTGCTATACGAAACATACGATTGTTATTCGCAATATATTCAGCAGGCTGGCAGGCACAACCATACGACCAGCTGCCAGCGTTGCCTTATTATGCAGACGATCGCCCATCAGGCAAGAGCGTCCACCTTATTCCTTATTCAGCAGGCGAAACCTGTACCCGCCGCGATTTGCGCTCACGACGCGGCGGACGCGCCTTGAAGAAACGAACACCGATAACGGTGAAGATCAGCGTCAGCACTGTAATGCCGATGGCGAACCAGAACATGTGATCGCTATCCATCTTGGCAAAGATACCTGCGCCACGCCCGGCCAACCAGCCTGGAAGGAACATCAGGGGGGCCCAAACCAGCGCGGACAGCACATTTGCGGTCTGGAAGCGTGTCTGGTCCATCGACATCATGCCGGCAACCATCGGCACCGTGCAGCGCACAGGCCCGAAAAAGCGACCGAGGAAGACGGCGGAAAAGCCATAGCGGCGGAACAGCAGGCGCGCACGCGCCACACCGCTGCGATGCTTGTTCAGCGGCCATTTGTGAATGATGTTGCGGCCCAGCCACCAGCCGAGGAAATAGGAGATGATATCGCCAATCACCGCGCCGATAATCGCGCCGATGATGACTGGAAGCGGCTCGATGATGCCAGCGCCAACAAGGCCGCCAATGGCAATCATGATCGGGGTGGCTGGAATGAACATTCCGATGATCGCGAGAGATTCGCCGAAGGCAATGACACCAACAATAGGACCGGCCCATACCCGATGATCGGAAATGAAATGCCCGAGATTGCTGATAATGCTTTCCATGCTTTCCTCAAATGCCGCGAACCGGATCTTGAAGCGATTTACCCGCCTCGGTTTTCTCTGCAAAGGCTATCCGGTGCATGACGCGCCTTGCTCGGATTATAATGCTGTTCGATCAGCACGGGTTTGTGATCAAGATTTGATTACCCGGTGATCAAGACATTTATATGCTCTAACTTCTCAGACAAGCATCAAAAAATGATGACGTGGCTGCGACATTTGAAGCGTGAACCTACGCCCCCGAAGCCGTAACCTGCTTCGCCTACCGCACGGACGTATCCGCAAGCACGAATCCAGTATTTCGCGAATATGGAGTCGGCCATGCGCGCTTACAACGCTGGAAGCGCAAAAAAATGAATCAAATCAAGAATCTTTTGCTTTCGATTCTTCGGGATTCGCCGACACAATCACAACTTTTGCGAACACAGGAACGAAATTCCCGACAAAGATGCAAAGCCGGATTTCTCAAAACCCAGCGTTTCCGGGCTTTTGAACAAAGATGTAAGTTTTTTTCGAAAAATTTCGATTGGAGGCTAGACAGCTGGAAAATCGACCGGTATACACCCGCTCACTTCACCGGGGCCGCTGCCTCGGCAAAGCGAGTGGGTGATTAGCTCAGTTGGTAGAGCAGCTGACTCTTAATCAGCGGGTCGTAGGTTCGATCCCTACATCACCCACCATTTTCTCTTCTGAAAACAAACGCTTCCGCTGATTGACCCCGTAAAATACGGGGCCGAAGTGATCTCAAGATCGCACCGAAAACTCCCATTTCCCCTCCCGTCTGAACATGGCCTTGCCTACAGTCTGCACGCTTAAAAACGCGCGTCGTAGCGTCGGACTTTCACGATTCTCATATCGCTGAAATTGCCCTGCCCCCGGCAGATCGCCGAGCTCAGCCACGCCAAAGCTATGGGCACATTACAAATTCATTACATATAATTAATTGGCATATTCATATGCGGTTCATCTAAAAAGAAACACATTACTGGCACGCCAATTGACGGCGCCCCTGTAAAGAGTAATGGAGTTGAACAACCATGAAATATAGAACCGCAATTCTCGCTGTAATCGCATCTACAATGCTTGCCGGGCCTGTATTGGCACAGGACAACAGCAATGCGAATACAACAAAGCCGGCAACGGAAGCGGCTGCTACACAGGATAAGGACGTCAAGACCAGGCGTGGGCCAATCGATCTGGAGAAGTTCTCCCGCATGGAAGAGCTTAAAGCTGCCGACACCAATGGTGACGGCATCCTGTCCCGTGACGAAATTGAAGCTCTGGCGCTCAAGCGGTTTGTAAAGCGTGAGGCCGACCGCCTGGAACGTCGTCTCGACGTCAAGGGTGACGGCAAGATCACCCTCTCGAACATCGAAAATCAGCGCAAGAAGGAATTCGCCGCACTGGACCGGAACGATGACGGTGTCATCGACCGCAAGGAAATGCGCGCCGCCCATATGGGTCGTCACGGCATGGGCCCACACCATGGCCGTCACGGCATGGGACAGCACCACAAGGGTGGCGACCATAAGGGTCCCATGAAGGACCAAAAAGAAAAGCCTCAGGAATAATACCTGAAACAAAAAAGCCCGGGCGCAATGGCCCGGGCTTTTTTAATGACTCGCCTTGGACGATCAGGAGCGGATCACGCCCTTCTTGAAAATGATATTGCCGTAAAGCCGACGCTCGCCCGTGCGGATCACAGCGAATGCCTCCGTGGCACGATCGTAGAACGCAAAGCGCTCCAACGGATCGACGGCAATCTTGCGTCCCTCGGCCACTTCAATCACCGCTTCGAACTCGCCATAAATGGCTGGCGTATCGTTCGGCGCCTTCATTACAGCAGCGGGCTTGTCGACAAAATCATCGAGCGGCAGAACCGACAAGACCGCTTCGGCCATGGCAGTCGCACTGATGCCCGGAAAATCCAGCGCTGGCACGCCCGAGGCTTGCGCCGGATAGTTTGCATCCACGATCACGAGATCGTCGCCATGCCCCATATCTGCGAGGAGCGAGAGGAGCGAGCCGGTCAGCAAAGGGTTGATGTTTTTCAGCATAGTGTCTGATTCCAGATTTGAGGCATCTTCGATGCGAAAACCTATTCAAACGGCTGCCCATATGCAAACGCCGGCTGCGATGCAGCCGGCGTTTGTTTCAATCATGATCGAAAGAGGGCTTACTCGGCCTTGGCTTCGATATTCACCTTGTCGAGCAGCGACAGAGGATCCTGAGACGCCGAGATCATCTCCAGTGCACCAATGCCCTTCTCTGCCTTCGACGTAACCGTCAGCTCGAAGATATTCGGCTTGGCGAGGAAGGTAGAGAATGCGGTTACCGCGTCCTGAAGCTTTGGCTGATCCGTTGCCAGTTCCTGCAGGAATGCGGCGGCGATCATGGAGAAGGTGCTGCGCACCTCGTCTTCCGTCATGTCGTTTTCTTCCGCATAGAGCTTGAGCGCCTTGGCGATCAGGCCCTTTTCCTCAACCTTTACCTTCACTTCGCGGGCCTTGAGGCCAAGAGCGGCAACCTGTGTCATCACCTTGTCGCCCGAGAAGAACTCCTTGGTGAAACCGCCCATCAGGCCGTTGACCGAGACACTGCCCATATCCTTGCCGCTGACGGAAATATCCGAAATGACGAGGTTCTGGTTCGGTTCATCCCAGTTCATGGCCATGTTGGACGAGATCGTCACCTTGTCATAGCCAAGCTTGCGCAACTGGTCGTAAATCTCGTCATTGCCGGATTGCGGCACCGGAAGCGTCATGTCCTCATAAGTCACGCGAATATCGGTCGGAATACCGTTCTGCGGCTTGTTGAGCGCGACTTCGTAGTTCTTCAGAGAAAACTTGATGCGCTCTGGAACCGTCGGAGCCTTGGCTTCTTCAGCAGGCTCTGGCTGTGCCTCTTCAGTCGCTTCCGGCTGAGCATCTTCACCTTCGGTCGCAGGCTCTTCGGTCGAATCCTGCGGGGCACCTGCAATATCGACGCCCTGATCATCCGTAGCGACTGCGGCATCATCGCCAGCCGCATCGACCGTTTCCTGATCGCCGGCATCATCTGTGGTTTCGTCGTTGCCGGTCACTTCATTAACGACTTCCGGCTCGTAAGGCAGATCGGCGTCGACACCCGCAATACGCATGGTGCCAAATTCAGGCAGCAGCGTTGTGAAGGGGAAATTCACTGCTTCTTCATCGCTAAGCGCAGCGAGCTTCTTCAACGCTTCGGCGGTCGGGGCCCAGGAGAAGCCCTGCATCGAAGCTTCATCGACCTTCACGTGATCCGTGCCATCGCCGATGTTGATGCCTTTGACGGTAGCGTCAATCTTGCTGTTATCGAAAGCAATCGAAATCTGCGCGATATCGCCCTTGCCCTTGGTGGTATCGGACGGCTCGATCTTGAGGCCGAGCAACTCCATGTCGCCCTTGCCGATCGTATCGACAATCGACAGCAGGCGCAGGAAGAATTCACGCTGTTCGGCTGGCGTCAGATCTTCCGGGTTCTTGACCGCCTCAATCTGTTGAACCGTGTCCAGCAGCGGCTCGGCAGGCATGCGCATGCTGAAGCCGTTGCTGCGAAGCTCGTCATAGCTGAAGTTCACTTCACGGCTCTTCATGACGATATTCTTGGCCGAGAACGGACCATAGACCGGCTTAGCGTCCTTATCGTCCGGTCCGGCTTTATCCGTATAGAGACGGGCCAGATAAACTGCGTCGATGTCTTTGCCTTCGGTCAGGCCCATCGAGCCTTGCATCTGGTCGCGGACTGGTTCGCCCTCTTCCTTGGGCACTTCAAACGCAAATTCAAACGTCGTGCCTGCAGCGGAAAAACGGGCGACGTGACCTTGCTTGATGTCCTCAAGCTTCACGTCCTTGTAGGAGACTTTCTGCTCGTTGCCCGCAATGGTCTGAACCAGATTGATTTCCGGTGCAACGACGCTCTTGGCCGAGAAGCGGCCAACGCGCTCGGGCACGGTCAGCTGGCTGTTGCCAAAGGTCTCGCGCAATGTCGAAATATCGAAATTCGCATCGTCGATCTTCACATGGGGAATGGAGATCTTGTAGTTGGCGACTTGCGTGTTGATGTCGGACGCATCAAGCATACCTGTCAGAAACAGGAACTTCGGACGACCTTCAATCGAGCCGATGCGCACTTCAGAGCCGTTCTTGAGCGGCATCGTCACATCGCGCAGATGAATGCGCCCGAAGAAATCGGCCTCTACTGAACCGGCCTTGCCGCCGCGCTTTTCCAGTTGTGACGTGATGGTGTTCTGAAGCGTGATCTTGTATCCGGTCAGACCAGCGGCAGCTATCGCGATGACCGCAACGGCTGCCCAAAGCGCCTTGCGTCCACCCTTGCCGGTCCCGTTCTTTGCCTGCTCCACGATATTCGTCCTTTCAGCGCAATTGAAACGGTAGTTGTGTCAGCCGTCATCGCCTTGGGATCGTACAACCAGACGAACAGTCGTGGTTTGCAGAAACACGGCTAAAACAACGGTTTAGAGCATCGTCTAACTACCTGTAATTGTGTGCGCAAGCAGGAACGGCAGTTGTTGCCTGATTTTTCGGCATACCCCCAATTAAATGCGTAGTTTTTTAGTAGATCGCGCTAGAAACGCCACAGTAATTCACATCAAAGCGGCGCTTGCGGGTGCGGCGAACCATCATAAGCACCCCAGATCGACTGGTCGAAATTGACGATGGCTCCGGTCATCAGTCCCGATTCTTCCGAAGCAAGAAACGCGATTGCACGCGCAACTTCCGCAGGGTCGATCAAGCGCCCGAACGGTTGTGCCTTGGCGGCGTCATCAAGCCAGTTGGTGGGCGCGCCATGAAATTCGCGCTGGATACGGTCTTCTCCGTCCGACGCCATCCAGCCGATATTCAGGCAGTTGACGCGGATGCGATTGCGCAGGACCGAATAGGCAACGTTGCGGGTCAGCGTGTCGACTGCGCCCTTGGACGCACAATAAGCCGCGATGAAAGGTTGACCGCCCATCGACGACATGGAGGATATGTTGACGATAGCTCCCTCTACGGTGTCACGCCGGAAAAGCTTGATGGCTTCCTGAATGAGAAAGAAAGGCGCTCTGGTGTTCACAGCAAACAGCCGGTCGAAAAGTTCTGGCGAGGTATCCAGAATGGTCCCGCGGTCGGTCAGCCCGGCAGCATTGACCAGAATATCGAGACGCCCGAATGCACGATCAGCTTCAGCGACGATTTTTCTGCAATCCTCGACTTTCTCCAGATCGGCCTGAACAAAAACCGCGCGTGTGCCGATTTTCTCAAGCAGATCAACCTGCGCCCGTCCCTTTTCCGCGGAACGTCCACAAATAACCAGACCGGCTGCTCCTCGCTCGGCAAACAGCTTTGCCGTGGCCGCACCCAATCCTTGCGTGCTGCCGGTGATGACAGCAACCTTGCCTTTCAACTGCTCGCTCATCGCAAACTCCGAGACCTGATCAAACTCTGCCGCCCAATTCGGCTGACAGATCGGACAATTCCTGACCGCCAGCCATCAGGCTCTGTAATTCATCCATATCGACTTCACTCTTGGTGCGGGTGCCCAGCGTCACACCGCGATTGAGCACAGTGAACTTGTCGCCCACCGCATGAGCATGGCGGACGTTGTGGGTGATGAAAATCACGCCCAGACCCCGCGCGCGCACCTGATTGATGTATTTAAGCACCATCGCGGTCTGGCGGACGCCAAGCGCGGAGGTCGGCTCGTCGAGGATCAATATCTTCGCCCCGAAATAGACCGCGCGGGCAATGGCCACGCATTGCCGCTCGCCGCCGGACAGCGTGCCCACGGCCTGCTGCGGATCGCGCACATCGATGCCGATCCGGCGCATTTCCTCACGGGTTACGTCTTCGGCAAACTGCGTATCGAACCAGCGCAGCGGCCCGATCCCCTTGGTCGGTTCGCGCCCCAGAAAGAAGTTCCGCATCACCGACATGAGCGGGATCATCGCCAGATCCTGATAGACGGTCGCGATACCATGGTCGAGCGCATCGCGCGGGCTGTTGAACACGACCTGTTTGCCTTCAACAAAGAAGTCACCGCTCGTCGCCTTATGCACACCGGACAGGGTCTTGATGAGCGTCGATTTACCCGCGCCATTATCGCCGAGCAGGCAATGGACCTGTCCGGGTTCGACGCTCAGCGAGACGCCATTGAGCGCAATAACCGGCCCGAAATGTTTGACAAGATTACGGATTTCAATCGTTGGCGTCGTCGTTGTCATTGTCATGGCAACCTCCCGGCTCAGCGCTCGCCCGTGGCGCGCTTGCGAATGAAATTATTGAAGAGAACGGCGATCAGCAGCATTCCGCCGAGGAAGACGAGATACCAGTCCTGATCGATCTGCGTGTAGGTCAGGCCGATCAGCACCATGCCGAAAATGATTGCGCCGAAGAAAGCACCGATGGCCGAGCCGTAACCACCCGTCAAAAGACACCCGCCGATGACCGCTGC
Source organism: Ochrobactrum sp. RH2CCR150 (assembly GCA_014138095.1). Lineage (GTDB taxonomy): Bacteria > Pseudomonadota > Alphaproteobacteria > Rhizobiales > Rhizobiaceae > Brucella > Brucella gambitense. The sequence goes on along the minus strand of JACGXE010000005.1, from coordinate 339,270 downwards.
GATGATGGCTTCAAACTCTTTCTGGAAGCCGCGCCGCGCATCGGTCGATCCGGCATCAAGCACGGTGAGGATAGCGACCAGTGCTGCGGCCATGGCCGTGCACATGAAGAGCGTGGTCTTGACGCGCCGTACTGGAACGCCGGAGTTGCGCGCCGCCAAAGCATCACCGCCAGCCGCAAAAATCCAGTTACCGAAGCGGGTGCGCACCAGAACATAGGTGGCGATCAGCGCCACACCGGCGAACCATAATACCTCGACCGGAACGCCTTTTACGGTTGGTTCGCCATTCGGAAATTTGGCAATCAGGTCATGCTCAGCCATCCAGGCGAACAATCCCTGAAAAGCATCGCCCGAAAACAAACCGGCAATCATGCTGTTGCCGACGGCTTCCTTGACGCCGCGAAGCTGCGTTGCACCGCCGGTTGCCCATTTGAGACCAACCAGCGACAGGCCGCGCAGGATAAACAGAAAAGCCAGCGTCACGATGAAGGACGGCAACCCCGTCCTGATGACGATCTGGGCATTGATCACGCCGACCAGCGCCGCAAAGACAAGTGTAAGAATAATCGCCACGATCAGGGGCACCTGCCAGACGACAAGTGCTGCGGCAAAAATCAGACCTGCAAAAGCCACCATCGAGCCGATGGAAAGATCAAACTCGCCGCCGATCATCAGAAGTGCGGCGGCAACCGCCAGAATGCCCAGCTGCGACGCAGGCGCCATGAAGTTCATGATGCCCGCAGCCGTGAACATTGCCGGATTGGCCGTGGTCAGGAAGAAAGCCGTGATGAGAATAAGCCCGGAAACGGCACCAAGTTCAGGTCGGCTCAGGAGCCGCTGGATCGGACTTGCCGTTTTCAGCCGTTCGTCTCGTTGCTCCGCAATCGTCGCGGGCTTCGGTTCGGACATTGGTTCACTCATGATTTTCTCCTGAAATCGTCTCGCAGATGCTCCATGCGCAGCCGTCGAGCTTCGGGTGCGACCACCCGTTCCCGCCCATCGCAATGGGCGGGTCAAATGTCAGTTCTGAAAGTAGTTTTACCTGATGCCCTTGGCGGACAACTCCACAACCTGCTTGGCCTTGTCCTTGGTAATCAGGTTCGGACCGGAAGGCACATTGCCGCCGGGCATCAGGCCGTATTTGGCATTGAGGGCAAGGAACGAGACCGGCAGATAGCCCTGCAGGAACTGCTGCTGGTCGATGGCGAAGACTGCCTTGCCGTTCTCGACTGCCTCAAGGAAACCCGGAGACATATCGAAGGTTGCGACATGGATGCCGCTGCGACCGCTTTCAGCAGCCGCCTTCACCGCCGGTTCACCGGCAAGCGTGGCATTGAGCGTCAGGATCGTATCAATCGTCGTATCCGAAGCGAGCGCTGCACGCACCTTGGCTTCGTTTTCAGCCGGATCGGTCGAGGTCGGCAGAACGGTCACGTCACCGAAGCCTTCCTTGAAACCGGCGCAACGCTGATCAAGCGAGACATTGCCCACTTCCTGATTGACGCAGATGCCCTTCTTGCCGCCAGCCTTTTTCAAGGCTTCACCGGCAGCTTTACCGGCATCCGCCTCATCCTGACCGACATGCAGCAGCGCGCCGAGCTTCTTGGAAGCGTCGGAGCCGGAGTTCATAGAAATGACCGGAATACCCGCCGCGACAGCACGCTGGATCGACGGTCCGAGCGCATCAGCATCCGGGATCGATACGACAATGCCCTGCGGCTTCTGGTTGATGGCCGCATCGATAAGCTGCGCCATCTGCACCATGTCGAAGGTTTCCGGCGCACGATAGTCAACCTTTGCGCCTGTATCCTTGGCAGCTTCTGCCACACCATTCTTCACAACGGACCAGAACGGGTCCGATGCCTGACCATGACTGACGACAACAATATTGATGTCAGCCGCATGCGCAGCGAATGATGCAGCCATGAGGGCTACGCCAGCGACTGCCGATTTCAAAAGAGATTTCATGTTCACTCCTCCCATTGCCCGACGCTCCCCGCCGGTTTTCTCGATCTTCAGCCTTACCGGTAGCGTTACGGTGACTTCCTCCAAGCCATGACCCGCAACATACACCAACTTCAGCTATTCAATAGAATGAAACAATCATTAGAAAATTCTCGTGGAATTATAATTCCATTTCTGCTAGCTCATGTCAATCGCATAAGCTCTCCCCGAACGGCATATTTTCCGGCTGGATTATGTGTTTTGCGGGCGCAGCTTTGCCAGCATGTATGGTGTCAGCGCTTGGGAGGAAGGCATGGCAGTCGTTACAGGTCTGATCGGGTCCGGCTTTATGGGCAAGACCCATGCGCTGGCGCTGGCCAACGTCAATCGCATCTTCGATCTGCCCGTGCAGGTCGAGTTGCACACGCTGGCCGACATTGATGAAACAACGGCGCAGAAAGCGGCAAAACAGCTGGGCTTTACCCGCGCGACCGGAAACTGGCGCGACCTGATAGCCGATCCGGCAATCAATCTCATCGATATCACCACACCCAATCGCTTTCACAAGGAAATGGCTCTGGCAGCGATCGATGCGGGCAAGCATGTCTATTGCGAAAAGCCTCTCGCCCCCAGCGCAGCCGACTGTCTGGAAATGACGCTGGCAGCAGAAAAAAAGGGCATCCAGACAGCCGTTGGATTCAATTATCTCAAGAACCCGATGATCCGACTGGCGAAAGACATTATAGACAGCGGTGAAATTGGAGAGGTCCGAAACTTTCGCGGCATCCACGCGGAAGATTTCATGGCCGATGCGCGCATTCCCTGGACTTGGCGGCTGGACCCGGCAGGCGGTGGCGGCGCTCTTGCCGATATTGGCAGCCACATCATCGCCGCTGCGCGCTATCTGGTCGGGCCGATTGCCGAAGTCATGGGCAAAACCGTCACCGCCATCCGCGAGCGCCCGGATAGTGCCAATCCTTCACAGAACAAGCCAGTTGAAGTGGATGATGTCTGCCACGCCATGGTCAGCTTTGCCAATGGAGCAACCGGGACGCTGGAAGCGAGCTGGATCGCCAGCGGGCGCAAAATGCAGCACGACTTTGAAATCTCCGGCTCCATGGGCGCGATCTTCTTCTCGCAGGAGCATTTCAACGAGCTGGACCTGTTTCTCTATGCCGACAAAAAGGGACAGCAGGGCTTCCGCAAGATTTTTGCCGGTCCTGACCACGAACCCTATCGTTCGTTCTGCGTAGCGGCGGGACACCAGATCGGCTTCAACGATCTCAAGACCATTGAAGTGCGTGACTTCCTGCTGGCCATTGCGGGCCATAAAACCGGCCATGCCGATTTCCGCGAAGGCTATGAGGTGCAAAAGACGCTGGAAACGATCTACGCCTCAGCGCGCGAAAGGCAGTGGCGCAATGTTTAAGCGCGGGATTTCGGCTGCACGATGAACTGGCCGTCGAGATGCAGGATATGTGCTTCAATGCCATAAATCTGTCGTAGCCGCTCTGACGTCAGCACATCCTGCGGCGGGCCATCCGCCGCAAGACGCCCGTTATCGAGAATAATCAGCCGCGTGCAATATTGTGCCGCGAGGCTCAGCTCATGCAGAGACGCAATCACCGTCTGACCTTCTTGCGCAAGGGCTGCAAAATTTTCCATTAAGGCCAGTTGATGCGACGGGTCGAGCCCGGCCACAGGCTCATCGGCAAGAATGAGCGGCGTATCCTGCGCCAGAACACGTGCTATCAGCACTCGCGCCAGCTCACCGCCGGAAAGCGCATTGGCTGGACGCTCGCCGAAAGCTTCAACATCCATGCGTTGCATTGCCGAGCGGATCAGCGCCTCATCGCCAGCGTCCAGTGAAGCAAAGCTTGGTTTCAGCGCAGAACGTCCCAATGAAACCAGCATATGGGCGGAAACAGGCCAGGCGACATCGCGCTCCTGCGGCAGATAGGCAACCGCGCGGGCTTTGTCGCGCGCATTGAGATTACCTATCGCCTGACCATCCAGCAAAACTGCGCCATCCGCCCGGACAAGACCGAGCATTGCTTTCAAAAGTGTGGTTTTGCCCGCGCCATTCGGACCGATGAGACCGATGAACTCGCCCGCCCCCGCATCGAAGTCGACCTGATCCAGAACGGTTTTCCCGCCCAGCGACACGCTGATATTTTGAACCGTGAGCGCCGTCATACGAGTTGCCTGCGATATTTGAACACCAGCCACAGGAAGAATGGTGCGCCGATCAAAGCCGTCACGACACCAAGCTTCAGTTCCCGCCCCGGCATGGCGACCCGCACCAACACATCGGCAGCAAGCAGCAAAGCAGCACCGCCCAAGCTACTTGCGACTAGCAGCCGCGACGGTCTCGCGCCAACCAGCGGTCGCAGCAGATGCGGCACGACAAGGCCAACGAACCCGATAGACCCTGCCACCGCCGTCGAAGCGCCGACACAAAGTGCCGTGCCGAGAACGGCCAAAAGCTGCACACGCGCCAGACTGACGCCCATGCTTGCCGCGGCGTCCGCTCCGAGCGTCAGGCTATCGAGCGAGCGCCCAAGCGACAGCAGCATAATCCAGCCAACGAGAATGAACGGAACCACGAGCATCACATGGGTCATCGACCGGTCCGCCAGCGAGCCTAGCATCCAGAACACGATTTCCATGGCTGCGAAGGGATTAGGCGACAAGTTCAGCGCCAGAGCGGTCAGCGCTCCGGCAAGGCTGGTCACTGCGACACCGGCCAGAATGACAGCCAGCGTTCCGGCATTGCGCCCGGCCAGAACCTTGACGAGAAACACTGACGCGAATGCACCGGCCAGCGCAAGCAACGGCAAAGCCAAAGGAAACAGCAAAGACAACCCCGTATAAATGGCGACGACTGCGCCAAACGAAGCCGACGCGCTGACGCCGAGCAATCCCGGCTCTGCCAGCGGGTTTCGCAGATAGCCCTGAAGTGCCGCCCCTGACAGGCCCAGCGACGTACCAATCAGCAGTGCCAGCAAGGCGCGCGGCAGACGGATCTCGCGCATGACCAGCACGATGGCATCGCCCTCGCCGCTGAACAGCGCCCGAAGACTGTCGCTCACGCCGATATTGGCTGGCCCGATCAGCAGCGACCACGCGAAGAGAACCGCAACGAGCAAGGCAAGGCCGACAAGCAAAAGCACGAAACGAACGTTTTCAGTCACGCGCGGCCTCGCCAAGTTTTGCCACCGCTTCAACGCTGAATGGCCCGCCGCAAACGGTCAGATTATCGGGAAGCGTCATTGCTTTTGCCTCGCGTTCTATTGCGCGCAGGGCCGGGTGTTGGAAATTCTGGAAAGCGAGCGCCGGTGTTCGCTCGTTCGCACTGAGGATCAGCATATCCGGCTTTTCCATCACCAGCATTTCCAGAGGCAGCGCCGCAGGACCGTTGATGCCAGCCCGGTCGGCGATATTGTCCAGCCCGGCAAGCTTGACCGCCTCATCAATCAACGTGCCGCGTCCGGATGTGTAACTATTGGCGAAATAAAGCGCGACAGTCTTGCGATGTTGCGGCTTTTCTATCGCCGCAAGCCTTGCCCGCATGGAAGCGACTTGTGCTTCCGCCTGCTCTTCGCGCCCCAGCAATGTGCCCATGCGCTGCAGATGTGCTTCGATATCATCAAAAGAGCGGGCGGGCGCGAACTGTTCCACGCGCAGGCCAAGCCTGCGCAGGAGATCGACTGTCACCTGCGATGAAAACGTGCCCGCCAGCACCAGATCCGGTTTCATGAGGAAAATCTCTTCCGCCTGCGCATGATTGATCGGCAGTTTCGCCGCCTGCGCGGCCAGCACGGAAAGCTGCGGATCACGCGACAGATGAGAAACCGACTGCAATTGGCCCGGAGCGGCCAGAAGCATCGCCAACTGATCGGTGCAAACATTGATCGACACCACGCGCTGCGGTGGTGCAGCCTCGGCAGATGAAAGAGCGACCGAAACCGTGGCGGTGAGCGCCAGAAGCCAGTTTCTGCCAAGGATCATCGCTCTCATCATCTGCCGAAAAACCTCAGAAATTACGCGTCAGGCCGATATTGAAGGTACGGCCCGGCGCAATATAGCCGGAGGTCGTCTGGTAGTCCTTGTCAAAGATGTTTTCGACCGAAAACTTGAGCTTGGACTGCTTGTCGATGGCATAGAGCGCTATGAAATCGGCGGTCACATAGCTGCCGAGCTTCTGCGTATTTGCCGCATCGGCATAGCGCGAGCCGCCATAAAAGACACGGCCCGTCAGGTCGAGCCCCTCAAACGGCGTATAGTTCACCTCGGCGGTCGCCTTGAAGCGTTCGCGATAGGCAAGATCGGTGTCGTTTTCTTCATCGATGGGGCGCTTGAAGTCGAGCCCCCCCTTCACACCCCACTGGTCATTGAAGCGATGACCCAGCGTCGCCTCGAAGCCCGTAATCTGCGCACGCGCTACATTATAGGGAAGATAGGAAGGCGCTGTGCTCATGATCGCATCGCGCAATTCGTTGCGATAGAGCGCAAGATCGAGGCTGGTCGCCGCCGAGATCTGCCAGTTCAGCCCCACTTCATAGGAGCGCGACTTTTCCGGCTCTAGGTCGGGATTGGCGAAGCCCGGATAATAAAGCTCGTTGAATGTCGGCGCACGAAAGCCGGTCGCATAAGAGGACCGTACGACGAGATCGGGAATAATCTCATAGCTCGCGCCGATATTATAAGTCGTGACATCGCCGAACTGCTGGTTGTGGTCGTAACGCACGCCGCCATCCACGCGCAGTGCTTCATATTCCAGAGAATATTGGCCGAACACCGCCGCGAGATTGCGTCCCGTCTCATCATATTCGACGGTGGAATCGATGGTCTCGCGATAGGCTTCGACACCGCCGGTGACAACGTGCTTTGCCTTACCCGTCTCGAAACTCTTTTCGGTGGAAGCGAAGAGGCCGTAGCGCTTGGTTTCATAGCGGTCCGAACCGGGCATGCCCTTACGGAAATTGCGGCTGCTGTCGATGCCGCTGCTCAATTCAATTGTCGAAGACCAGTCATCCGTGTGATCGATCCGCGTACCGACTTTTCCCGTGAACGCAGTGCTGTAAGCCTCATTCGCGTAGGGAGCAGTGGCGTCATACTGATTGCGGCCCCGGCTCAAAAGTCCGTCCGCATAGAGCCTGCCCCAGTCGAAGTCTTTTCCAAGCGAGAAATTGAACGAGCCTTGCAGAAAGCCGTCCCGATCCGGCTCGTGCCCAAACGCATCAGGGCTGGTGAAATCATAGCCTTGCGTGCCGGTTATCGCCGCGCCAAAGGCATAATCGACACCAGCAGCGCTTTGTCCCTGTATCGAGCCGGATGCATAGCCGCCCCAGGGATGAGTGACGCCCGTGGTCAGGCTGCCGCACCATGAGCGCTCGCCGCAGGCCCTACCCTGCTTGGTAATGATGTTGATGACACCACCCATCGCATCAGCGCCATATTGGGCCGAATGACCGCCCTTGGCGATCTCGATACGCTCGATGGAGGTCAGCGGAATATTGGCCAGCGCTGTTGTTCCGTCGGTTGCCGAGGCGGAACGCACGCCGTTGACCAGCACGACCGTTTGCGTGGACGACATGCCGCGCAGATAAATGTCCGATTTGGAGCCCTGCCCGCCATTCGTCCTGATCGAAACACCGCTATAGGTTTTCAGCAAAGATTGCAGGTCGGGGGCTGCCGAGCGCTCGATTTCAGCCGCATCGATGACCGTGACCGACGATGTGGATCGTTGCAGCGAAGTCGCGCGGCGAAGCGGAGTGACGACGATCGTGTCGAGAACCACGCCTGCGCTGGCATCATCCGTGGCGCTGACAGTTTGGGCCGAAGCGTCGAGCGGATTTACAGCCGCAAAAGCCGCAGCAAGTAAAATCGATAATCTTGAAATATGCACCTGTATCTTCTCCTGCAAGGCAACACCGCCTGACCGCAGGTCGAAGAAATGAGGGAAAACCCGTTTCTCGTTCCGGCGGCAACATTTGTTCAATGTCACCGCTACGGAAAGCCGCGCCCCGACACGCCCCGCGTCGAAACTAGGTGACCGGATACGGCAGGTCTCCTGACTTCCGGGTCGCCGCTGTTCTTCCGCCTTCCCGAGTGCACGTGCATTCAGTGGCTTAATCGCCTTGGCGATTTTGGAAGATTGCTCTCCGGTTACAGTTGCGGGGGCAGTCGCAGAATTGGCCAGATGGCCTCACCGCGTTCCCTTTTCATCCGCCTTTTACAGCGAAACCGTTTCCTGTTTTGAGCGTTAGCAAGGCTGATGCGGATTAGCAATGCGCCAAAAAGGCTTCACCCTGAATCGCATTCTCAACGAAGCGATTCAGGGCGTTGTTTTCAAACGTCTTTGACTATCTCAAGAACGCCCGGAAACGTTGCAGGGCGAAGTAAAACAGCACCGAGCCGATCACGATCAGGGCCAGAAACTGCGGCCAGACCACGCCGATCCCCGCCCCCCGGAACAGGATTGCCTGCGCCAAGATGACGAAATGCGTATTGGGCGCTACCAGCATTATGTTCTGGATGATATCCGGCATGCTTTCCCGCGGGGTCATGCCGCCTGAAAGCACCTGCAACGGCATCAGAACCAGCATCAACAACATGCCGAACTGTGGCATGGAGCCTGCAACCGTCGCCAGGAAAATGCCGAGGCTTGTCGTTGCGAAAAGCTGCAATGCGGCACCGGCAAGGAACAGGAGGACAGACCCGTAAACCGGCACGGCCAGCAGGCCTTGCACCACAAAGACCAGCGCAAAAGCCGAAGCCACCAGCACGACCAGCCCCATGGACCAGACCTTGCTGACCATGATTTCAACCGGCGTCACCGGCATGACGAGCAGATGCTCGATGGTTCCGTGTTCGCGCTCGCGGATGAGCGCCGCGCCGGTCAGGATGATCGACAGCATGGTGACCGACGAAATGACATTGTTGATCGCGCCAAACCAACTCTTGTTCAGATCCTGATTGAAGCGAGATCGCAAATTGAGATCGACCTTCGTATCCGCCGTGCCACGATAACGGTTTAGAAACTCGTTCACCTCACCGGAAACGATAGACTGGACATAACCGCCGCCCGTAAAGGCCTGACTCATGCGCGTTGCATCCACATTGAGCTGAATCGTCGGCGACCGTCCAGCCAACAGATCGCGCTGGAAATTCGGCGGAATGTTCAGCGCAAACGTATCAAGCCCCTCATCCATGCGACTGTCCATCTCGTAGGACGAAATGAGCTTGGGCGGCACGAAATAAGGCGGGTAGAAAGCGGCAGTGATACGGCTGGAGACCGGCGACTGGTCCTCATCGACAATGGCGATGGCCGCATTGCTGAGGTTTTCAGGCTGCGCTCGCGCGGATGTATAGACCGCCAGCGTGAACGCATAGACGATCAGGAGCAGAAGCATCGGATCGCGGGCGAGACCGCGCAGTTCCTTGATGCCGAGCTGAAGTATGTTAGCTATCCGCATCTCAGCCCGCCTGTTTCTTGAGAAGGAGAATGGCCAGTACCATCAGCACCGGAATGGCGATCAGCAACGGGATGAACGACCCGGCAAGATCGCCGAAATCCAGCGCCTTGGAGAACACCCCGCGCGAGATGGTCACGAAATAGGTCGTCGGATAAATCTTGCCGATAAACGCGCCCGCACCCTGCAATGACGAAACCGGATCGATGATGCCGGAATATTGCACCGCGGGAATGAGCGTCAGCAGGGCGGTACCGAAGATGGCGGCAATCTGGCTGCTCATGAAGGTGGAAAGCACCAGCCCCATACCTGTCGCGATGATGACATAGAGCAGCGCCGCCGCTGCATAGGTGAGAAAACTGCCCGTAAACGGCACCCGGAAGATGAAGACCGCAAAGGCCGTCAGCATCAGGAAATTCAGGAACGCCAGCGCGATATAGGGCAATTGCTTGCCGAACAGGAACTCGAACTTGGTCACCGGCGTCACATAGAAATTGATGATGGAGCCAAGTTCCTTTTCGCGCACCACGCTCAAAACCGCGAGCATGGCCGGGATCATCAAAAGCAGCATTGGAATGACGGCTGGAACCATCGCGACCAGACTCTGAACGTCGGGATTGTAGCGATAGCGAATTTCCAGATTGAAATTGCCCACCGTCGCCGCATTGCCATAAAGCTCGCGCGCTTTTTGCGTCAGCCAGTTGGCATGCATGCCCTGCACATAACCGCGCACCGTTTCAGCGCGGGTTGGCATGGCGCCGTCAATCCACGCCGCCACCTCGACAGGCCGCCCATGCGCAATATCTGCGCCAAAGCGCGGCGGTATCTCAATGGCGAGACTGATCTCACCATTGCGCATCCGCCGGTCGAGATCGTCATAATCGGTGATCGGCGGCATTTCGGTAAAATAGCGCGAACCGGCAATCTGCTGTGTGTAGTCGCGGCTGACCGTTGTATCGTCGCGGTCAAGCACGGCGAATGTCAGGTTTTCAACGTTGAGATTGATGCCGTAACCAATCACGAACATCAAAATCACCGTGCCCAGAATGGCAAGCGTCGCGCGGATCGGGTCGCGTTTCAGCTCCAGCGCCTCGCGCCGTGTATAAGCGAGCATGCGGCGCGGATTGGGAAGCCAGCTTGAAGAAGGATTGGCGTGGCCCGTCGCGGCCTGAACCGGCGCTGGCGTCTCTTCTGCAACGGGTGCAGCCGGTTGGGCCGTCTCGCCGATGGCTTCAGTCAGGTAGGCGATAAAGGCTTCTTCAAGCGTAGCCGAATTGCGGCTTGCCGTGATCGCCTTTGGCGTGTCGCTGATCAGCACCTTGCCCGCATGCATCAATGAAATGCGGTCGCACAGCTCCGCCTCGTTCATGAAGTGGGTGGATACGAAGATGGTCACATTGTCGTTGCGTGACAGATCGGCAAGAATTTCCCAGAAAGCATCACGCGCCACCGGATCCACGCCGGAAGTCGGCTCATCGAGAATGAGGATATCCGGCGAATGGATCAGCGCCACCGCCAGAGACAGGCGTTGGCGGATACCGAGCGGCATGGAATCCGGCAGTTCATCCATCACACCGGCCAGATCGAAACGCTCGGAAAGTTCCTTGATACGTCGCGCCGTCAGTTCCGGCTCCATGCCGAACAGCTTGGCGTGAAGCTCCAGATTTTGAAGAACGGTCAACTCTGAATAAAGCGAAAAGGCCTGCGACATGTAGCCGACGCGACGCCTGATATCGATATCCTTCGGATCGACCTCGCGCCCGAACAACCGCGCAATGCCATCGCTGGCAGGTAGAAGCCCGGTCAGCACCTTCATGGTCGTGGATTTGCCGCAGCCATTGGAACCCAGAAACCCGAAGATTTCCCCGCGTGGAATGCGGAAGCTCACATTATCAACCGCCGTGAAATTGCCGAACCGAACCGTGACATGTTCGGCTTCAATGGCGATCTCCGCATCGGCACCCGGCGCACGTGGCGGAATGACGATTTCCTTGTGCCCCTGCCGCAATTCCTCCGGCAGCAAGGCAATGAAGGCAGCATCCAGATTGGGGGTGCCCGTGCGTTCCAGCAGTTCCTTCGGCGTACCTGTCGCCAATATCTGCCCGTCATTCATCGCGACAAGCCAGTCGAAGCGCTCCGCTTCCTCCATATAGGCCGTCGCAACGATGACACTCATCCCCGGCCGGTCCTTGCGGATATCGTCGATCAGCTCCCAGAACTGGCGACGCGACAAGGGATCAACACCGGTGGTCGGTTCGTCGAGGATCAGAAGGTCCGGATCGTGAATGAGAGAACAGCAGAGGCTTGTCTTCTGCTTCATGCCGCCGGAGAGCTTGCCTGCCGGGCGATCCGCAAAGGGCGACATGCCCGTGCGCGCAAGAAGATCGGCAATGCGCCGTTCCCGCTCCTGCCGGTCATGACCGAACAGCCGTCCGAAAAAGTCGATATTCTCGAAAACCGAAAGCGTCGGATACAGATTCTTGCCTAGTCCTTGCGGCATATAGGCGATGCGCGGATAGGCAGATTCGCGATGCTTCCGGTCGGCAATATCGCCGCCCAGCACCTCGATATGTCCTTCCTGCATGCTGCGCGCACCGGAAACGAGCGAAAGCAAGCTCGACTTGCCGACGCCATCGGGACCGATCAGGCCGATCATACGCCCTGCGGGAATATCGAGATTGACGTCGCGCAGCGCCTGCGTAGCGCCGTAGGACAATTTTACGCCCTTCGCGCGAACGACAAAACTGTCGCCTCCCGCCTCAGACTGGACCGAAGCTTCACTCATTTTACGGTTTCCGCGAGGTTCTTCGGCCATTCAGCAGCGGAATCGAGCTTGACATAGGCCATGCCTGGCAGCCCGGTTTTCACTTGCTGGATATATTTCTGAAGCAACTCCGGCGGAATCTTTGCCTTGACGCGGAACATCAGCTTCTGACGTTCCTCTTCGGTTTCAACCGTTTTCGGCGTGAACTGGGCAACATCGGCGACGAAGGAAATCGTGGCCGGAATGACGTATTGCGGTGCGGCATCCAGCACAATGCGGGCCTCGGCACCGATTGCGACGCGGCCAGCCTGCGCGGTCGGCAGGAAGAACGTCATATAGACATCGCCCAGATCGACGAGGTTGAGCACGCGACCGCCTGCCGAAAGCACTTCACCGGGCTGGGCAACGCGATACTGCACACGCCCCGCGGTTGGCGCAACCAAGGTGGCGTCGTTGATATCCGCGACGATGCTGGCAATCGCCGCCTTGGCCGCTTCTACCGACGCCTCGGCATCGACAACCTGCGCCTTGGCCGCACTGATGGCTGCCTCGCTGGCCGCAAGCTGCGCCTTCGCAGCCTCGACCGCTGCCTGCGCACCCTGCGCGCTGGCGCGATCATCATCGAGAACCTGTTCGGAGACGGTTCGAGACTGGGTCAGCGCCTGCGAACGGGCCAAGCGCCGCTGAGCTGCATCCAGCTGTGCATTGCGCTGGGCAACCGTCGCCTGATTGGCCGCGAATTCCGCTTCGCGTTGCGTGACAAGGGCTTGCGCCGTCTCGATGCCGATCTGCGCCCGGCGCAATTGTGCCTCCGCCTGCGCACGCTGGCTTTCAAGCTGGTCAGTATCCATACGCGCAAGGATCTCGCCCTGTTTGACGAAAGAACCTTCATTCGCAAGTATTTCACGGATTCGCCCGGGGCTCTTGGTTGAAATATCGATTTCGGTCGCTTCGATACGGCCATTGCCCGAGGCAATTCCGTCGGGCAATCCGCTGCCGTTCATGGCTTTCCAGGCATAGTAACCACCGACGGCCAGCGCCACCACCACTGCAGCCACAATCCATTGCTTGCGGTTGGAACTCATGCGAAACACCCTCTTTGCAATCTCTAAAACGCAGGCATTATTCTCGAATTAATTCAAAGCATTGGCAGATGGTTCTCACCTGTCGGGCTGTTCGCATTCCCACCGCCCCGCTCGATAATAACCGGAGAACCACTCGGTTGAGGATATGGAACAACTGCGCAAGTTGACAACCAGCAAATGCTAATTAACGCGTGATAAAGTAAATGCCGTCGCGGTCCTGCATACAGGCCCCGATTTTCTATTGCTTTGACCTGAATCAACAAGTGCTGAAATACTCGCAACTTCTTTGGGAATTTCTGCTGAATTCAGAGCGAATGAGAAGCGCGGGTGCCGATTTGGTGAAATAGAGGGGCAACGCCGACAGCACCCGCTGGCTGCCGAAGACGGCGGTACGGAAGATCGCGCTGATATGCGCTCGACAGATGGATGAATGCCGGGATGCCTTTTAGGGCCTGGGCATCCCGGGTCGCCGATTCTGGTGGAAACCGGCAACGGCTGGAGCATTAGCAACTTTGCACGAACCGCACTTTGATTAAGATCAAAGTTGACCGCAGAGATGCATCATTTCTGAACGCACTTGCCCCAGCTCTTCTTCAAATAACTGGACACATTCTTGAGCTTCGGTTCTGACAGAAACCCTTGTCGAAACAGGATGCTGCCCTTCACTTCTGGCAATGACTGGTTGAGTTCCAGCTGACGCTTGACCTCGCTTAAGCCGCCGCCTGCCTGCCAGCCCGGCTCTGATGTGGTTGCGGTTCCAGCGCGATAAAGCGCCATGCCGATGTAAAGGTCAGTCTTGGTGCCGCGCACCGTATCCGCCCACCATTTGACAATCGTGTCGTATGGCACAGCCTTTCGGTCGAACGACCAGTAGACCTGCGGCGCGATATAATCGATCAGGCCGTCCTTGACCCAGCGTCTCGTATCGGCAAAGTCGCCGTCGTAGTTCGTCTTGCCCGCGCGTGTGGCCGAACCCAACGGATCATCAGCCTTGTTACGCCAAACACCGCCGGGGCTGATGCCGAAACGCACATTCGGCTTGATCGACTTGATCTTGTCGGAAATCTCCTGAACCAGCGTATAGGTATTGTAGCGCCGCCAGTCATACTTGCTGGCAAAGCGCGTGCCGAAACGGGCGTAGGTCTTGTCGTCATCGAGAGGCGAAGACGCGGTTTCGTAATAGAAATAATCGTCGAACTGGATGCCGTCGACATTGTATTTCTGCACGACCTCGGCGGTAATATTCGTTACCCACTGACGCACGGCTGGAATGCCGGGATCAAGAACATAGCGATCCGCCGACACACCCACCCATGACGGGTGGGTCTTGTAGACACTCGACGGCGAATCCCTGGATGAGTTCTTCAACTCCTTGCGCGTCGATGCCTTGACGTCCATCGAAACCCGATAGGGGTTGAGCCACGCATGAAGTTCGATACCGCGCTTGTGCGCCTGCTCGATGGCAAACTGCAACGGGTCAAATCCCGGATCCTTGCCGAGTGTCCCTGTGAGATAGGACGACCACGGCAGGTAGGATGACGCATAAAATGCATCCGCCGCTGGGGACACCTGAAACACCACGGCATTGATTCCGTGTTCCGACGCTTCGTCGAACAGCTTGACCAGTTCCTGCTTTTGCCGGCGGATACGTTCCTCATCATTCTCGATTTTCGTTGACGCGCGCGACGGCCAGTCGAGATTGAGAACCGTCGCGATCCAGCTTGCCTGAAACGTATCACAATGAGAGGGCGTGGACGGCGATATGTCGAGAGGCATGGGCATTCCGCTTTTGATTTTGCATTTCCATCCGCAAACAATACGGCCAAGGCTTGGATATGGTCATTTTAGGCACTAGCTTAAAGCAGAATTTTCAAAAGCGAGGGCTCATGTACAAGAATATAGTCGCCACGACCGATGGATCGGAATTTGCAGAGCGCGGTCTCGTGCATGCATTTCAGCTGGCCAAAGCCGTTGGGGCCAAGGTCACGGTCGTGACGGTCACCGCGCCCTATTCCGTTTCCGGCCTGCCGGGCGGCTGGACCGACAGTCCTGCTTTCATCGAACGTTTCGAACAGGAATGGAAAGACTTCGCCGAGACGGCACTGGCACGCGCCAAGGAACTCGCAGCAGAAAACGGTGCAGAAATCCACACGTTGCATGTAATTGCCCAGCACCCGGCGACGGCCATCATCGATTCCGCGACGGAACTGGGCAGCGATCTCATCGTCATGGCTTCAAACGGACGACGCGGTTTCAAAGGCCTGCTGCTTGGCAGCCAGACCTATGAAGTCGTCACGCGCAGCACCGTTCCGGTGCTCGTCGTTCGATAGGCTCGATCTGATAGAAAATCGCGGCGGTCAGCTTGTCTGGTGACCGCTGGCGCTCTCGACATCGACCCGGAAGAACACAGGTTCCAGCTTGCGCGTACCGCCGTCCTTCGTAACGGTCTTCGTATAGGCCGGTTCCCACCATGTCGGCTCTGCGGACATGATGTTGACGATGGCCGCCTTTTCGTCCTCCCGGGCGATCTCGCGATACCGACCGTGCAGCACGACGGTTTTCCATTCGGTACGCGATATGATGTGATCAAAAAGGATGCAGACAGCATCGTTCTTGCGCATGGCTGCGGTCTTTTGTCCATCGGTTGTGAAGGAATAGAGCGACCCGCCATTAAACCGGAAACTCATCGGCACGATAACAGGGCGGTCGTCCAGAATATAAGCCAGCCGCCCCACATGCGAATTCTGAATCATCTCCCGAAGATCGTAGTCCGACATTTCCTTGATCATCATGGCGCGTCGTCTCCTGAAAAAGCTCTCTCAATACTCCTAATACATAGGGCAGCAAGATTGCCTTGACAGCGATCAATGGCGCGAAAGCAAATTGCGTCAGATGAACAGTCGGCCCTCGGCAATCTTGACCGCCGTGCCGCCGATGCGCGCGCCCGTGAGCTTCTGCCCATTGACGTCGAGTTCAAGACGGATGAGCGATGGACGCCCCATTTCCATGCCCTGCTCAACCCAACATTGCGAGCTGCCATCCACCGGCTTGTCGTTCTGCTGGATCATTCCGGCGAAGGCCGCGGCTGCCGAACCCGTCGCCGGATCTTCATAGACATTCGCACCGGTCACAAACATGCGCGCATGATAATGGCTGTTGAAGAGGATCGTCTCGCGGCAATAGACATAGATCGGCAGCGGGCGACCATCGACATGCGGCAGACTCTCGGTGACAAAGACCGGATCGATCGACACCTTGGCCGCGGCAATGAGATTGCTAACCGGCACGAGCAGATAAGGCGTCCCCGCGCTCCAGACCCCCGGCACATGGTTCTCAAAACCGATCTCGTGGGTTCCAAGCCCGATGGCCGCGGCGGCTTCTTCTTTTTCAACCCGCACATCGACCTTCTCCGGCAAGCGCGGCAGATCGAATTCAGCGAATGCGCTGTTGTCGCCCAGAATGACGCCGCAGCGTACAATGCCAACTTTTTCTTCCAGCGCGACAAGCCGGTCGGCCTCGTCGCCTGTCTTGCGGCGACGCGCCAGTGAAACGGCCGCACCCACCGTCGGATGACCGGCGAAAGGCAGTTCGTAATCGGGGGTAAAAATCCGCACGGCGGCTTCATGGGCGGGATTGGCAGGCGGAAAGATGAAGACCGTCTCGGACAGATTGAACTCGCGGGCGATGGCCTGCATGCGGGCGTCATTCAGCCCTTCGCAGTCATGAACGACGGCCAACGGATTTCCAGCCAGAGCTTTCTCGGCGAAAACGTCGAAAACCTCATAAAAACGGCCGGAAACAGCGGCTTCACTCATCCCTCATTCTCCCCTCGACACTTTTCCGGAAATAAACCAGAACCAGTGTCTTCAACAATTATATTCAAGCATCACATTTATCGAATTCAGTGCGAGCATAGCCAATTTATCGGCTCTGTCATCAGCAAGTCTGGCTTATTTGTTCAATGGCTGAAATGCCAATCGGCAAAAGCGCGAACATAAGACGGCGTTGCATCGCCCATCTTGCCCGCTCCCGTTATCGGAATGATCTCGGCCAGCTCTGGTTCCACCTGCGAAGACACGAAATTTTCGATCCCGGAAACCAGCTCCCGCGACGGCGCATCGAACCGATAACGGCGGAACAGCGCGATGCTGCGATTGCCAGTCACCAGATTGAGCTGCGCCTCGCCTTCAGCGTCGGCCAGATCGAGACCGGTTTCTTCATGCACCTCACGCCGCATATTGGCGACATAATCCACACGCCCCTCGACAATGTCATTATCGTCAATGGATCCCGCCGGGAAATAGATGCGACCTCCGCCTGCGTTCTGTAGGCCCATGCGAGCCGCGATCAGATGGCCTTCGCTGGAAACAATGACACCCACGCCAAAAATGTGCCACGGACGGACAGGCTCCGGGTCGTTGCGCCAATGCATCAGCGTTGCAAAACTGCTGCGCTTGAACCCCGCCTGCAAGACACTATCGGCCAGTATCGCCTCCGGCGCCAGATAGATTTCGCCGTCGAACAAGGCGGGCTTTGCAGCCTGCTCACGCTTCCAGTTGAGCGCAATCGTCTGTTCGTGCTGCTGCGTATATTCAAGCGGCCCCGGAACGACGCGTACATCGACGTCGTCGATGACATGAACTGTATTTTCCCGCACGTGTTCCATAAGAATTTGGTCCTGCTTCTCAGACAATATTCAACGTCACGGCAACCGGGCAATGATCGCTGGCCTTGGGCCGGTCCCAACCCGTGCGCGGATAGCGCTCCACCTGCTGATCGGGCGGAAAGACCGTGCGCCAGGGCTGGCCGCGACGGACGATCTGCGGCACCGCACTTTCATTCTTCAAAGCAAAGGATGGTGACGCCAGGATGTAATCAAGCTGACAAAGATGTCGCTCCTGTGGTCCGCGTGTGTGATAGAGCGTCCAGCGATCCATGACCGGGCGGCGCTCCACGAAGTTGACGGCAAAGCCGTCGCCGAGCAGCACATCGAGCGCGCTTTCCTCTTCCTGAACCGGCGTGAAGTCATAGCCGTTCCATTCGTCACCACCGATGAGGATACGCTCGCGATAGTCGTTGAAATCGCCGCAGATCAGCCAGCGCCGATCGGCTGCCTTGGCCGGTCCGAACTTGTCTTCGATGATCCGGCGGATTGCCCGTGCCTCGGCGCGGCGTACTGGCAGGGATGCTGTACGACCGTCAAAGCCGTTGCGCGCACCAGTCATGGATTTGAGATGTGTCACAAAAAGCGACACCGGCTTGCCCGCAATGCGCAAATCCACATTCAGGCAATCCCGCTTGAAAATGCGGTCGTGCGGCTCAATGCCAAGCTCTGCCAGAACAGGCTCGTAAAGTCCGAAATCAGTGTAGGTCAGATGCGCGTGGCTGGTGACCTCGCCCACCTCGATAGGTTGGCCGTCGCGGGTCGTATCCCGGATCATGACGGCCACGTCGATGCCCCGGCTGTCATTGCCGTCGATCAGATATTTGTGCCTGTAGCCATGGCCGATCATCTTGAAAAGATAGCCATATTCGAAGGCATTGAGCGCGGCCAGATTATCGACTTCCTGCAAACACAAGATGTCAGCGCGGGTTTCAGCGATTGCCAGCGCCGTCATCTGCCTTGTATCGTCAGCATGAGCGACAGCACGCGCCTGCTCCAGCAGACGGTATTGCGCCTCATCACCGATTTCGAACAATTGCAGGCTGCGGTCCTGATGCAATTCATTGCGGAAGCCGGAAAAATCGAACCGGCGCATCAGATTCTCGACATTGAATGTGGCTATCGTAAACATGTGCCAGCAATCTCGCCACTTGCATCGCGATTGGCAAGGACTTCTTGGCCGCGCCGGTATTTTTCCCCCGAGCGGATGATTTTGGAAGATAAAACACCCATATTGGGTGTATGGCGATAGCGAATGCCCGCACGCCATGCACGAAAGGCAAAGGTCGTAATGCTCAAGAAAGCCCTGTGCGCAGCCATGATTTCGAGCCTGTTTGCGGTCGGATTTGCCGTGCCGACTATGGCTGTCGAATTGCGCAAGACGCCCTATCTGCCATCCTTGCAGCCAGCCAGACCGCCGATCGTCAATCCGAATTCGAATACCAATCGCCCTGGCCCGAATTCGCCGGGATGCTACGGCTCGGTCACCTGCCGTAACAGTGAAAGCTATATCTCCGGCGAAGGTGTGTTGCGTTACAAGAACGGCGAACCGCTGGATGTGCGCCCATCGACCCGTCCGCAGGTTCAGCGCTTGGGGCCGAGCGTCAATCACATGCAGTGGTGCTCAAATCGCTATCAAAGCTACCGCAGCTCCGATGACACGTATCAGCCGCTCGCCGGCCCGCGCACCAGCTGCAACTCACCATTTCAATAAAAGACGAACCAATGAAAAAGGCCGGGATAAACCCGGCCTTTTTAATTCTCTTCCGATGATCAGGCAGCAGCAGCCTTGCTGTGCGTGCGGATCAGGCGGCCAAGCCGCATGATGCCTTCGTCGATCATTTCGTCATTGGCGCACGAATAGCTGAGACGCAGCGTATTTGCGCCGCTGGCATCAGCGAAGAATGCCTTACCCGGAACGAAAGCGACCTTCTCGGTCTCAATGGACGATGCCAGCAGCTGTGCGCCATCCATGCCTTCCGGCACCGTGACCCAGATAAACATGCCGCCTTCAGGCTTGGTCCAGCTGGTGCCTTCCGGCATATATTTGGCAAGGGCGTCCAGCATGCGGTCGCGGCGATGCTTGTAGACCTTGGCCACCTTGGCAACCTGCGCATCGAAGCCATGCGTCGCGACATGATGGATCGCGATCTGGTTGATGGTCGAAGAATGAAGATCAGCCGCCTGCTTCATGAGCACGAGCTTGCGGATAACGTTCTTCGAGGCAACCACATAACCGACGCGCAGACCCGGTGCGAGGGTCTTCGAGAACGAGCCGCAATAGATGGTGCGGGTCTTTTCGATGTCGCCGCCATTGCGGGCGATGTCGAGCGAAAGGATCGGCGGGATGGCTTCACCATTGTAGCGCAGATATTGATAGGCTGCGTCTTCAATGATCGGGATATTCAGCTCGTCGGCCTGCGCCAGAAGCTTTTCACGGCCAGCCAGATCGACGGTTTCGCCGGTCGGATTCGAGAAATCAGCCGACAGATAGCTAAACTTCACCTTGCCGCCCGCCTTTTCAGCGGCCTGCGCATAGGATTCAGGCGTGCGGTTGCCCGTGATCGACAGCGTATCGTAGGTCGGCTCATAGGCATTGAATGCCTGCAAAGCGCCGAGATAGGTCGGCGCAGTCACCAACGCGGTATCATTGGGCGAAATGAACAGCTTGCCGAGATAGTCGAGCGCCTGCTGCGAACCCGAGGTGATGAAAACATTGTCCTCGGTGCAGGGAATGCCGATCTTGGCCAACTCGCCGACGAGCCATGTGCGCAGCGGCTTGTAACCTTCGGATACCGAATATTGCAGCGCGGCATTTGCTTCCGCGCCCGTCAGCGTTTCCTTATAGGCAGCCTGGAAAGCTTCATGCGGGAACAGCGCCGGGTCGGGAATGCCACCGGCAAACGAAATAATGTCCGGGCGTTCCAGAAGCTTCAGAAGTTCACGGATTTCCGATGCGCGCATGCGTTTGGAGCGCGTTGCAAAAACATTTTCCCAGTCCAACACGGGAAATCTCCTCAATTAGACTTAACCATCCATCTGATGGAATTCGTACTAGCCAGATCTCCTCAAACCCTAGCTAATAGGGGGAAGCTCTAGCGCAATTTTTATCCAACGAGAACAGCTTTTCCCATGCTTCTATGGAATAAAGCTATTCGAAATTCTTTTGGCCTTCGACGTGCATGAAACGGAAAGCTGGCGCTGTGTTTTGGTTCTTTTCGTTCGCGGCTTAATCGCGATCAATCCAACCATTCAGCGTCAAGTAATGAAGGGGCGTTTGAAACGCCCCCTCTTTTTACTCGTCATGGAAGCTCGAAGGATTAGTTGCGAGCCTTATCCACCAGCTTGTTTGCTGCAATCCACGGCATCATGGCGCGGAGCTTTTCGCCAACTTCTTCGATCTGGTGCGCATCGTTGTTGCGGCGGATGCCCTTGAAGCGAGCAGCACCTGCACGATATTCCTGCATCCAATCGGAGGTGAACTTGCCGGTCTGAATGTCTTTCAGAACGCGCTTCATTTCTTCCTTGGTTTCGGCAGTGATGATGCGCGGGCCGGTGACGTATTCGCCCCATTCAGCGGTGTTCGAGATCGAGTAGTTCATGTTGGCGATGCCGCCTTCGTAGATCAGGTCCACGATCAGCTTCATTTCGTGCAGGCACTCGAAGTAGGCCATTTCCGGTGCATAACCGGCTTCAACCAGAACTTCGAAACCGGTGCGGATCAGCTCAACCACGCCGCCGCAGAGAACGGCCTGCTCACCGAACAGATCGGTTTCGCACTCTTCCTTGAAGGTGGTTTCGATGACGCCCGAACGACCGCCGCCAACGCCCGAAGCGTAGGACAGAGCGAGGTCATGCGCATTGCCGGAAGCATCCTGATGGATAGCGATCAGGCAAGGCACGCCGCCGCCCTTCTGGTATTCGCCGCGAACCGTGTGGCCTGGGCCTTTCGGTGCGATCATGACAACGTCGACCGACTTCTTCGGCTCGATGAGGCCGAAATGAACATTGAGGCCGTGTGCGAAAGCAATCGCAGCGCCGTCGCGCAGGTTGCTGTGGATGTGGTCGCGGTAGATGTCAGCCTGCAGCTCATCCGGGGTCGCCATCATCATGAGGTCGGCCCACTTGGCGGCATCGGCAACGCTCATCACCTGAAAGCCGTCAGCTTCGGCCTTCTTGATGGTTGCGGAACCTTCGCGAAGGGCGACGCGCACGTTGGCAGCACCGGAATCCTTCAGGTTCAGCGCATGGGCGCGGCCCTGGCTGCCGTAGCCGACGATAACCACATTCTTCGACTTGATCAGGTTAACGTCTGCATCCCGGTCGTAATAAACGCGCATTTCCTATTCCCTTCGTTTCCAGTTTATTCTCTGGCCTTCTTGCGTCAGCCGATCTGATTAGGCTCCATACAGAGCGAAAAACTGCTTTGTGGCGCGCCGGGCGTCCCGGATGACCACGTCGTCAGTCAGTTCCAGCCGGTCGCCCAACAGCAACCGGATTTGCATGTCCCGGACCACAAGCCCGAAGAACGTGCGAAATGCTTCGTCGATATCGTCGAAAGCAAGCAGCTTGGCTTCCATCCCCATTTCAAGGATCGGCATCAGGCGCTTGGCCATGGCCACCGGTCCGTTGGAGAGAACGATATCGCCCAGCGCCGACTTGCCCGATGCCGCATGGCTGACCGCCAGACGGTTAAGCGCAATCGACGTGCGCCCCGAAAGCACCAGCAACCAGTCGCGGGCAAAGTGCTCCAGACTTGAGAAAAGCGATTCCGCATCAAGCTTCTCGCGCGCCAGCGGCACAACGCGAACCTTGGAGGCCTGCCAGCGAACCATCGCCGTCAAAAGACCGTCGCGGTCGCCAAACCATTTATAGAGGCTTTCCTTGGAACAGTTGGCGGCACGCGCAATGCTCGCCGTCGTCAAAGCGCGGTCTCCGCCTTCAACAAGAAGGCGCAACGCCTGCTCCAGAACATCGTTCTGACGCGGCGAAAGAGCCTGCTGCTTTTGAGCCTGCAATTCGTCGCTACCATCAGTCACGGGTTACTTCCTCCTCTTGTACCGTACGGTACGGTTCCCATTCTATTAGACCTTGCCGCATAGGCGGTCAAGCGAGATTTTTGAGAAATTCGGAGGGCGAAGGCGCATACTAAAGATGTCGCTGCCAATAGCGCGCTTGAACTAAGCGGCTGCGTAAAAATAGCAGAGAAAACAAAAAATTAGGGCGTCATCCGGAATCAAATTCTCAGATAACGCCCTGATAAACCACAGCCTGTTAAAGCGAATTCCCGATCAGATATTCACCTGCGTGCCGATTTCCACCACGCGGCCGGTTGGAATCTGGAAATATTCGGTCGCGTCGGATGCGGTGCGTGCCAACAGAATAAATAGCTTATCCTGCCATAAAGGCATGCCGGAATGCACCGACGCCTTGAGCGAGCGACGCGACAGGAAGAAAGACGTCGTCATAATGTCGAACTTCCAGCCAAGCTTGCGGCAAAGGCCAAGAGCGCGCGGAATATTCGGCTGCTGCATATAGCCGAATTTAAGCGTCACCTGCATGAATCGCTCGTTATATTGCGAGACGCGGGCGCGATCCGCGCTCGAGACCCACGGCTTCGAAGCCGTGACGACGGTCAGGATGACATTGTTCTGATGCAGGACCTTGTAATGCTTCAGACTGTGCATCAGCGCGGTTGGCGCACTTTTCGGATCGCCCGTCAGAAAGACGGCTGTTCCCGGTACAATCGTTGGCGGACGCTTTGCCATCTGCTCGACGATGAGGTCAAGCGGCACTTCGCCCTTGCGCGTCTTGAGGAAGAGATGCCGCGTGCCCCTCACCCAGGTCCACATGATGATGACGAGCACAGCTGCAATGCCGATCGAAGCCCAGCCGCCTTCATGCACCTTGATGATGTTGGCGCTGAAGAACATGATGTCGATCAGCAGGAAGCCCAGCATCAAAGGCAGGGCGCGACCCACCGGCCACTTCCAGATCCGTGTCATGACGATATAGAGCAGTACGGTCGTCACCAGCATATTGCCGGTAACCGCGATGCCATAGGCAGCGGCCAGATTGGTCGACTTCTCGAAGCCCAGCACCAGAATGACCACGGCAAGGCCGAGCAGCAGATTGACGCGCGGAATATAGATCTGTCCGTGCAGCTTTTCAGACGTATGCTGAATTTCAAGACGCGGCAGAATATTGAGCTGCACCGCCTGTCGCGCCACCGAATAGGCTCCGGTGATGACGGCCTGACTGGCGATCACCGTTGCTGCCGTGGCGAGTAGCACCATCGGTAACAAGGCGAAATCCGGTAACATCTGGAAGAACGGCAATGCAGCCGCCTCACCATGCGACAGGATGAAGGCAGCTTGTCCGAAATAATTGAGCACCAAGCACGGAAACACGATCCACAGCCAGGCACGCACAATGGGCTTGCGCCCGAAATGGCCGAGATCGGCATAAAGCGCTTCCGCACCCGTCATGGCGAGGAAAACCGCGCCGACCGTAATGAAGGCGATACCCGGGCTGATGATAAGAAAATGCAGTGCATAATAGGGATTAAGCGCGGCGATCACGGTCGGGTCGTCGAAAATATGCCAGAGGCCCGAAGCGCCAAGCGCCAGAAACCAGATCGCCATGATTGGCCCGAACACGATAGCCACCCTGCCCGTGCCAAGCTTTTGCACCGAAAACAGCGTCACAAGGATGACAACGGTGATGGGAACCACAAACGGTGTGAGGCTGGGTGCAACGATTTCCAGACCTTCCATGGCGGAAAGCACGGAAATGGCGGGCGTAATGACTGCATCGCCGAAGAACAATGCCGCGCCGACAATGCCGACACCGAGAATGAGATTGGGACGTCCCTTCAACGCGCCACGCACCAGCGCCATCAGCGAGAGGATACCGCCTTCGCCGTTATTGTCGGCGCGCAGCACGAACAGGACATATTTGATCGTGACGACCAGCGTCAGCGCCCAGAAGATCAGCGACACGACGCCAAGAATATCCGGTCGGGACAGAACTCCGTCGGAAGCCGCAGCGTGCAGCGCCTCACGGAAGGCGTAGATCGGGCTGGTGCCGATATCGCCATAGACGACACCGAGAGCGCCCAACACCAGCGTCTTCATGCTGTCATTATGATGGTCGTTCTCTTCGGTGGCAAAGCCGGTTTCAGAGCCTGCCGCACCGCCAACAAGCGGCGCTGTGGCTGCGTCCTGCGGGGTGGGTTGCGATTGCGCGTTCTGGCCGTTCAGCTCATCGCTCATTTGCAGACACCTCGCAACGTCCTGAAGTCATTCTGGCTGGAAATCATATTATGTGGAGTCCACTCACAGGAACGCCCGCAAAAGATTGCGGATTGCAACAACCGTGCCGCACCTTGCCCCAATCAGGTTCAATCATAATCACCGGACCGAACGACAGAAACGAATCGCTTCGATGAAAACCGCAAGGCGAAACTCGCCATGGCGCATCGATGTGGAATGCGGACTTCGGAAAACTGTATCAATGCTTCCCTCATACGTTCCTGCGCGCCCCCGACGCGGATAGAACCAGCCGCGGACGCCTATAGCTTGTTGAGCTTTGGCACAAATGCGCTTTTTGCAAAGCTTGCATGCAAGCCATGCACAGAGCGCATTGAATGCACCAATTACCCAGCCAAAGCAGCGATGAAACGTGCCACTGTCGTCGCCATACCATACGTCAAAGCGTCCGCCGTCAATCCATGTCCGATGGAAACTTCTTTCAATTGTGGTATGCGCTTGACCAGTGCGGGAAGATTTTCAACCGTCAAATCATGACCGGCATTGACTTCAAGACCGAGTGCCGTCGCGGCTTCAGCGGCTTTGCCTATCCGGTCCAGCTCACGCGCTGCCGCTGCCGGGTCGTCATAGGTCGCGCCGTAAGGGCCCGTGTAGAATTCCAGCCGGTCAGCGCCAAGAGCCTTGGCCTTGTCATAGCCCAGCGGATCGGGATCGGCGAACAGCGAAACGCGCATGCCGCCCTTCTTCAGCCGCGCCACGATGGGTGCAAGATAGTCAGCCTTGGATAGAAAATCCCAGCCGTGGTCCGAAGTGGCCTGCGTCGGATCATCCGGCACCAGTGTCACCTGTTCCGGCTGATGCTTTTCAACCAGTTCCAAGAAAGCTTCGCTCGGAAAACCCTCGATGTTGAATTCAGCCTGCGGAAATTCATCGTCGATCAATGCACGAATATCGCCGAGATCGGAAAAACGGATGTGGCGCTGGTCCGGTCGCGGATGCACCGTCAAGCCCGCAGCCCCGGCTGCGAGGGCTATCCGTCCAAGACCGGTGACACTCGGCCAGGGCAGATCGCGGCGGTTGCGCAGCATGGCAATGGCATTGAGATTGACAGATAATTTCGCAGGCATGGAGGCGCTTCTCCCGTTATCGGTTTTCGCTTTATATCGCCCGCCGCAGGAAAGTGTGAGTGTTTTCCCGTCGCACCCGATCCCCCATCCCCAAATGTTGCCGTTTCCCGCCTTTCGAGCATGAGGCAAGCTGTTCCGCGCTGAAATTGGAACAACAATCCGCAACCTTTCACCCGGTCCAGGCGTTTGAATCCTGTCCCACCAAGGGCTCGATTGAAGGATTGATGATAGAACGACACCTGGAGACCGATGATGCGCAATGAGGACATCCCCGTCGTCCGCCGCATTCCCACAGACCGGAATGATGTATTCGCCTTTGCCATTGAAGGGCATCTGGACGATTCATCGCTGGAGAATCTCTACGGTCTGCTCGACGCGGCCTATGAGCAGTTTGACGAGATTGATCTCCTGATCCGCCTCGCCGGCTATGAAGGTGTGGACTGGACTGCGGCCTTTTCCGAAAGCATGCTGTCGATGCGTTCAAAATCGCTCAAGCATCTGCGGCGCTATGCGATTGTCGGCGGGCCATTATGGATTCAGGCCAGCATCACCCTGATGCAGCCCTTCCTCTCCATAGAAATGCGTTCTTTCGAAACCGATGAAGAACAGGACGCATGGGAGTGGCTGAGCGCGAAACCGGTCGAAAGCTGATTATTTTACAATCGTCAGCCGTTCAGCCGCACGCGTAATGGCTGTATAAAGCCAGCGCTCACGCGTATCGCGAAAAGCAAAGCTTTCATCGAACAGCACGACATCGTCCCACTGCGAACCCTGCGCCTTGTGCACCGTCAGCGCATAGCCATAGTCGAAATCGTCGTAGCGCTTCTTGGTCTGCCAGGGAATTTCGCTATCCGGGTCTTCGAACTGCGCTTTCAACAGCTTGATCTTGGCGACGCCGCGATCATCGTCTTCCGGCGCAACCAGAAGATTGATCCCCGGCTTCACGGTTTCCTTGGATGAGGTCATGACCTTCCAGAGCGACCCGTTGAGCAGGCCCTTGGCCGGATCGTTGCGCAGACAGACCAGCTTGTCGCCCGCTTGTGGATAATCCGCCGTAAAGCCCTTCAACTCACGCAGGCGCTGATTGTAGCGACGGCGCGTGCGATTGGTGCCGACAAGCACCTGATCCGCCTTCAGCACCATCTCCTGATTGACTTCGTTCTTGCTGATGACCTTCGCCGCGCCGTGATCGCCATAAGGCAATTCGCGCCCTTCCCGGACATCAAGCGCCATGCGGATAATCGGATTGTCCTGCGCCTGACGATGAATTTCGGTGAGCAGATAGTTCGGCTCATGTTCGGTGAAAAAACCGCCGCCCGAGATCGGTGGCAACTGGCCGGGATCGCCGAGCACAAGAATCGGCGTTCCGAAGCTCATGAGATCGCGCCCGAGCGCCTCGTCCACCATCGAGCATTCGTCGACCACGATCATTGCCGCCTTGGCAACAGGGCTTTGCCGGTTGAGCGAGAATGTCGGCGCGATGGACGTCTTGCCCGTCGTCTCGTCCTCGATAGCTTCCTCGCCGCGCGGCCGATAGATCAGCGAATGCAGCGTGCGCGCATTGCTCGCGCCCTTGGAACGCAGGACCTGCGCCGCCTTGCCGGTAAAGGCAGCAAACTGCACATCGCCATCGACATGTTCCGCGAAATAGCGCGCAAGTGTCGTCTTGCCCGTTCCGGCATAGCCGAACAGCCTGAAAATGGGACTACGGCCGTCTTTCAGCCATTGTCCCACGGCCTTGAGCGCCTGATCCTGTTCCGGTGAAAACTGCATGGCTCTTTCAGACAGGATTCGCGACCTGAAAACAAGATCAAACCGTGATCAAACAGCTGTATTCAGGAGAGCGGTATAGCGGGAGAGGTCGACATTGCCGCCGCTGACGATCACGCCCACCCGCTTTCCGCGCAATTGATCCGCAATCTGGCGGGCACCGGCGAAGGCCAGACAGCCGGTCGGTTCGACCACCAGCTTCATCTGCCGGGCAAAGAACTTCATGCCGTCGACAAGCGCCTGATCGCTGACTGTCAGCACATCCGTCACCTTCTCGCGAATGATCGCAAAGGTCAGATCGCCCGGCGCTTGCGTCTGCGCGCCATCGGCCAGCGTCTGCGGCGTGTCGATGCGCACAATCTTACCCGCACGCAGCGACTGTTGGACGTCATTCCCCGCTTCCGGCTCGACGCCGTAGACGGCGCAATCGGGCGAAAGCGCCTTGGCAGCCAGCGCCGATCCGGCAATCAACCCGCCGCCGCCGACACAGACGAAAAGCGCGTCGAGCGGACCCACTTCCTCGATCAATTCCTTGGTCGCCGTGCCTTGTCCTGCAATGATATGCGGGTGATTATAGGGCGGGATCAGGGTCAGACCGCCCTCCTCCGCCAGACGGTTCGTAAGGGCGTCGCGGTCATCCTTATAGCGATTGAACGTGATCACATTGGCGCCATAGCCGCGCGTTGCCTCGAGCTTCGACTGGGGCGCATCTTCCGGCATCAATATGGTGGCGGAAATGCCAAGCAGCTTTGCCGACAAGGCTACGGCCTGCGCATGGTTGCCCGACGAAAACGCGATCACGCCGCGCTTCTTCTGCTCGTCACTGAAGCGCGACAGGGCATTGAATGCGCCACGAAACTTGAACGCGCCGATGCGCTGCAGACTTTCCACCTTGAAAAAGAACTCTGCGCCGGTCTCGTCATTCAGCGCCGTCGAGGTCAGAACCGGCGTATGAAACGCGTGACCTTCGATCTGGCTCGCTGCGGATGCAACATCGTCATAAGTTGGAAGTGCCGACATGCTCATGCTCCTGATTGTATTACCTTAACATCGGCCAAAGGCTTGCGATAAGCAGCAAGGCCATAGCGATGTTGAACCATTTGAGACGCACCGGATCGTCCAGCCAGTTGCGCAGCAACATGCCAAAACCTGCCCAGACCGACACGCTCGGCAGATTGACCAGCGCGAAAGCGACGCTCACGAGCGATACCGCCAGATAGTAGTTGTCATGCGTGGCATAGGTGGCAATGCCGGTGACAGCCATCACCCACGCCTTGGGATTGACCCACTGAAAGGCTGCCGCCTGCATGAAAGTCATCGGCTTGCCATCACCATTGCTTTTGGCTTCGCCGATGGAACGCGACGTCGCGATTTTCCATGCGAGATAGAGCATGTATGCGCCGCCAGCGAATTTCAGGCTGGTATAGAAAGCCGGTACCGTTTCAAGCAACACGCCCAGTCCGAACCCGACCGCCAGAAGCAGGCCGAAAAAGCCGACGCCAATACCCAGCATATGCGGGATCGTGCGGCGAAAACCGAAGTTCACACCCGAAGCCAGAAGCATCAGATTATTCGGACCCGGTGTTATGGAAGAAACGAAAGCGAAGGCGATCAGCGCCAAAAATATTTCGACAGACATGTGATGAACCCGATTTACCCGCACAAATTAGCTCAATAAAAAACCGGCACAATCGAAACATTGTGCCGGTTTTAAGTCTTATTGTATCAATCCTCTGCCCTTGGCAGAGAAACTATACTTACATGCCTTCTGGGCCGCGGTTCATCGCCGCCACGCCAGTGCGGCAGATTTCGACGAGGCCGAGCGGCTTCATGATCGAGATAAACTGGTCGATCTTGGCGGTTTTGCCGGTGATCTCCAGAATGAAGTGATCTGTCGTCGCGTCGACCACCTTGGCCTTGAACGCATCGGCAAGACGCAGAGTTTCAGCGCGGGCTTCACCCTTGCCTGCCACCTTGACCAGTGCCAGTTCGCGCTCGATCGGATGATCGTAGCCAAGTTCGGTGGCGCGGTGGCTCAAGTCCACCACGCGATGAACCGGAACAATGCGTGCCAGCTGATGGCGGATCTGGTCAAGAACGTGCGGCGTACCACGCGTCACGATGGTGATGCGCGAAAGATGCTTCTCGTGCTCGGTTTCCGAAACCGTCAGGCTTTCGATGTTGTAGCCGCGGCCGGAGAAAAGTCCGATAACGCGGGCAAGGACACCCGGCTCGTTGTCGACGAGGACGGCAAGCGTATGGGTTTCCGGGGTCTGGGTTTCGGCTGCGATGAAGTAGGCCGATCCGGAAGCTAGGTTCTGTGCATTCATAATTAAATCCTCCGGATCAGACGAGCGCGCGGCCCTTGGCGTCGATGGCATTGGCAACGGCTTCGTCCGTGGCTTCATCGGGTAACAGCATTTCGTTATGCGCCTTGCCGGACGGGATCATCGGGAAGCAGTTCGCCAGATTGGCAACGCGGCAGTCGAAGATGACCGGCTTGTCGATGTCGATCATTTCCTGAATGGCGGCGTCGAGATCGCCCGGCTTTTCGCAACGAATGCCATGCGCACCATAGGCTTCCGCCAGCTTGACGAAATCCGGCATCGCTTCCGTATAGGAATGCGACAAACGATTGCCATGCAGCAATTGCTGCCACTGGCGGACCATGCCCATATACTGGTTATTCAGAATGAATATCTTGATCGGCGCATTGTGCTGGATGGCCGCCGACATTTCCTGAATGCACATCTGGATCGATGCGTCACCCGCAATGTCGATAACCAGCGCATCCGGGTGCGCGATCTGCACGCCGAGCGCGGCAGGCAGACCGTAACCCATGGTGCCGAGACCGCCCGAGGTCAGCCAGCGGTTCGGTTCTTCAAAACCATAGAACTGTGCAGCCCACATCTGGTGCTGGCCAACTTCCGTGGTGATGTAGGTCTTGCGGTCCTTGGTCAGTTCATACAGCCGCTCAATGGCATATTGCGGCATGATGACGTCTTTGTTCGGCGTATAGGCCAGCGAATTGCGGGCGCGCCAACGGTCGATCTGCTCCCACCAGGCCGCGATGGTCTTCTTTTCCGGCTTCTTGTCGGAAGCGCGGAACTGGCGAACGATATCCTCCAGAACATGCGCAACATCGCCGATGATCGGCACATCCACGCGGACATTCTTGTTTATCGAAGACGGATCAATATCGATGTGAATCTTCTTCGAATTCGGTGAGAAGGCATTGAGGCGACCAGTGATACGGTCGTCGAAACGCGCGCCGACGCACAGCATGACGTCGCAATCATGCATGGTCATATTGGCCTCAAAGGTGCCATGCATGCCCAGCATGCCGAGCCAGTTCTTGCCGGAAGCCGGATAAGCGCCAAGGCCCATCAGCGTAGAGGTAATCGGGAAGTTGCCGAGTTCAACCAGCTCGCGCAGCAGACGGGAAGCTGCCGGGCCGGAATTGATCACACCACCGCCGGAATAGATGACAGGCTT
Organism: Ochrobactrum sp. RH2CCR150; assembly: GCA_014138095.1. Taxonomy (GTDB): domain Bacteria; phylum Pseudomonadota; class Alphaproteobacteria; order Rhizobiales; family Rhizobiaceae; genus Brucella; species Brucella gambitense. The sequence goes on along the minus strand of JACGXE010000005.1, from coordinate 307,673 downwards.
CTTCGCCGTGGCGAGCAGACGAACAGCGTCGGCAATCGCCTGCGCATTGCCGTCGAGAACCGGACGGTACGTGGTGCGCGGCGTGGTCTGCGGCGGCGTATAGATGCCCTTGGCAAACTGGATGTCCTTCGGAATATCGACCAGAACCGGACCGGGACGACCCGTGGATGCGACATGGAAAGCTTCGTGCAGAACGCGCGACAGGTCGTTGACGTCCTTAACCAGCCAGTTGTGCTTGGTGCAGGGGCGCGTGATGCCAACGGTATCCGCTTCCTGAAAAGCGTCGGAGCCAATCAACGAGGTTGGGACCTGGCCGGAAATGCAGACAAGCGGGATGGAATCCATCAGCGCATCCTGAAGCGGCGTAACCGCATTGGTTGCGCCCGGACCGGACGTCACCAGCAACACGCCAACCTTGCCGGTGGAGCGGGCATAGCCTTCGGCAGCATGGCCAGCGCCCTGCTCGTGACGCACGAGAATGTGCTGAACCTTGTCCTGCTGGAACAGTTCGTCATAGATCGGAAGCACCGCGCCGCCAGGATAGCCGAAAATGCTCTCCACGCCCTGATCGATCATGGCCTGGATGACCATTTCCGCGCCGGTCATCTCGCGTGGATGGCTTGTTTCCTGTGATCCTGCGGCGGTTGCTTCCGCCTCTTGTTTACCTGCAGTCATCGTTCTCTTCCCGTCTAGTCTATATTTCGGTGTTGGATTTAGCCGCATCGGGCTTTTTTGGATAATAAAAAAGGCCCCCGAGGGAGCCTGTCTTTCGCGCATGGGAGCTTTCGCCGGATGGTTACACCATCCTGCCCATGCGCGCCCGTACCACAAGAATAATAAACGTGTTCATGGGGCGGGACACTAATCGCCTGAAAAGAAGCCGTCAACGCATAAATACGGGCCCTGCGATATTTTCTTAAGATTCACCCCACCCTTTCGATAACTTTATTTCAACCCGGATTTGATAGTTTCCCTCGACACTCTTTTGAAAGTTGGCGGAATGAACACGGGCGGGGATATTGACGGCAATGCCGAGATGAAAGACCGTGGCTTCGTACAGCGCAACCGCACGGAAGGTCACGTCATCCAATGCGACGGCGAGCGCGCGATTATTGCAGCTCTTTCGGGGCCCTCCTCCACGGCATCGGACGACTACTGGACCGTGGGTCAGCTCATCTCGATACAGTCTGGCGGCAACCGTCTGGTCGGCCTCGTCCATAATGTCACCGTGCCCGACAATGCCTGGGCACGCGGCGGCGACAACATCGTCCACGTCCATGTCGAATTTCTCGGAGAAGTTCGCGGCGAACCGGATGGCCTTATGACGTTCAGCGGCGGCATTTCCAGATATCCTTATCCCGGCGCCATCGCCCACCGCATTCGCGCCACCGACCTGTCCGCAGTCTATGCCCAGATGGGCCAGACAAGCGTTCCCATCGGCGCGCTGACACAGGACGCTTCCGTCCCCGCCTATGTTTCGGTCGAAGATCTCATCTCACGCCACTTTGCCGTTGTCGGCACCACGGGCGTCGGCAAGTCCAGCGCCGTCATGCTGCTATTGCGCCGCATCGTCTTGCAGCGGCCCGATCTGCGCATCCTGATCCTCGATCCGCACAATGAATTTGCGGGGGCGTTTCCCGATCTTGCCATTGCCGTTGACCAGACCAATATCGAATTGCCGTTCTGGATGCTGCGGCTGGACGAGTTTGCGGATGTCATCTTTCGTGGCCGCACGCCAGAGCCTATGGAATACGACATATTGCGGGACCTCGTGCAGCTTGCCCGTGAAAAGACGAGTGACAGCGAAACCGGCGGCCGCCAGACCTTGCGGCGCAAATTGTCGGACAGAACGGTCAGTGTCGATACGCCAATTGCCTATCGTCTGCGCGATCTCCTGACCCTGATTGAAGACCGGATCGGCCTTCTCGACAGCAAGGCCGAGCGCCCCTATCTGCGCAACCTGAAAGCTCGGTTGGAATCCATTGCCAGCGATCCGCGCTTCCGCTTCATGTTCGCCGTCACCGGCGGCCCGGAAACCATGCGTCAGGCCATCGCCCGCATTTTTCGCATTCCGCACAATGGCAAGCCGATTTGCACCTTCCAGCTCGCGGGCCTGCCATCCGAGGTGGTCAACGCGGTCGCTTCGGTCCTGTGCCGCCTCTCCTTCGACATTGCCATGTCGAGTGAAGGCAGCCTGCAAACCCTCGTCATCTGCGAGGAAGCACACCGCTATATTCCAGCCGACAAGGATGCCGGGTTCTGGCCGACGCGACAGGCCATCGCCCGCATTGCCAAGGAAGGGCGCAAATACGGCTCGTATCTCGGCGTGATCAGCCAGCGCCCCGGCGAACTGGACGCCACCATTCTCTCGCAGTGCAACTCCATCTTCGCAATGCGTCTCGGCAATGAGCGCGATCAGGAAATCATCAAAGGCGCATTGCGCGGCGGCGCCCGCAGCATGGCCGGGTTTCTCTCGTCAATTGCCAATCGTGAAGCCATCGCCTTTGGTGAAGCGTTTTCAACGCCGATGCGGCTGACATTTGAAACGGTCCCGCCACATCAGCTGCCCGGACGCCGCAAGGCCGAAAGCCTCACCGCATCCTGGCAGGTCGATGACAAAATCGCACTGGATCGTATTGTGGATCGGCTTCGCTCCTTCGAAAACAATGCGCAAACCGGCGCGCCCGAAAAACCATCCGAGGATAGCGATCTGTTGGAAAGGCCTTCAACAATCAACAGGCTGGAAACCGTTACGGCTGCGCCAATTGCTTCGGAGCGACCGGTGGCCGTTGTCTCCCATAACAGCGAAACAGCCCAAAGCATGAAGAAACTCGGCGATCTGGTGCGCAATTTCCGCAAGGATTATGAGAGCTGACAGAAAGCCTTTAGCGGCCCGATATCAGGCGCAGACGCGATTGCGTCCCATATTCTTGGCGGCATAGAGCATCTTGTCGGCGCGGCGATAAAGGTCCTTCGACGTTTCGCGCCGGTCCCATATCGCAAGACCGATACTGACGGTAACCGTCAGCTTCACATCGCCAAGATCGATTTCCAGCGTTGCAATGGCCTTGCGGATACGATTGGCAAGCTTGATCATCAGCTCCGCGTCCATATTGGGGGCGAGCACCGCAAATTCCTCGCCACCAAGACGCGCAACCACATCGTGATACCGCGTATAATCGCGCAGGCAGCGCGCGACTTCCTGCAAGACCACGTCGCCAATATCGTGTCCATGGGTGTCGTTGACGGCTTTGAAGTGATCGAGGTCGATGATCATCAGGCCGACCGGTCGTTGGATACGGTCGAACTGAACCAGATATTCCTTCAACGCTTCGTCGAAATAACGCCGGTTCTGCATGCCGGTCAGACTGTCGGTCAGAGCGGCATGTTCGAGTGTCTGCGACCGTTCGGACAAATCCTGCGTGATGATCTGCAACTTGCCGCGATCCAGCGCCTCGGTGCGTATCTGCGGATAGATCAGCAAAAGCCCGCAAACGATGGAGGCGATGAGAACCCATATTGCCGCGTGATTGAGCCGTGCAAGAACGGCCACCAGTTCGGAAGCGGACGCATCAAGAGGGGTCGCTGCAAGCAAACCCAAGTCGACGTGCACGCGATAAAGCAAAATGCCTATCCCGCACATCAAAATAATCAGAATGAAAAATGCCCGCTCCGATTTATGAAACCGCATATTTCGCGCCCGCCTCTCCTTTCCGGAGATTGCCAGCGAGTTATTTCAGTGTCGTTAATTGAAGTAGTGCTTCATCAGAATTACTTAAAAAATTCCAGCTTTTATCAAGCTGGTTTCGAAACCAGGTCGACTGGCGCTTTGCATATTGCCGTGTTGCAATCACTGATCGTTCGATGGCTTCGTCTTCACTCATCATACCTTCAAGGAAAGCGCTGATCTCCCGAACGCCAATGGCCTTCATGGCGGGCAACGCCGGATCGAGATCCAAGGACAGCAACGCCTTCACTTCATCGATAGCGCCATTGTCCCACATCAGGGCAAAGCGCCGCGCAATGCGCTCCGAGAGCCAGCCCCGTTCTGGCAAAAGCACAACCTTGCGCGCCGATTGGTCGTCCACCAGCACGCGCCCCTTGGTCTGCTGCCATGTGCTCAAGGATTTTCCGGTGCTCTCGATCACCTCCAGCGCCCGCACGATGCGCTGGCTGTCGGTCGGCTGAAGCGTAGCAGCCATTTGCGGGTCGCGTTCGGACAGCGCCCGATGCAGCGCTTCGGCGCCTTCCGCCTCCATGCGGGTACGCCAATGATTGCGCACATCTGGCGATACTTCCGGCATTTGCGACAAACCACCCAGCAGCGCGCGAAAATAAAGGCCCGTGCCGCCGACGAAAATCGGTGTCCGTCCTGCCAGATCCGGCTGCGCCAGTAGCGCCGCCACATCGGCGAACCATTTGCCGGTGGAATAGGATACGGACGGTGCAACATGGCCGTAGAGATGATGCTCGGCTGAAGCCAGATCGTCTGCGCCCGGACGCGCCGTCAGCAGATCAAGCACGTCATAAACCTGCATGGAATCGGTGTTTACGATGAAACCGCCGGCCTCCCTTGCCATATGAACAGCAAGTGCCGACTTGCCGCTGGCCGTTGGGCCAGCTATCAGGATGGCATTCTTGATCGCCTCCTCACTCATCGCAGGAATCGCTCCCTCATGTCTGCATCCGCTTCGCTCATTGCCACTTTGATCGCCAACCCGGCCAAGGCCGCTCTTGTTCCGTCGCTCGGGATTAAAGCGTCAGCGGCAGTGAATGCAACAGGACTTTACTGGCTTGCAGACGGTATTGCCTGCGATATCCCCTTGCCAAGCGGCCTGAGCGCCGATGACGCCGACGCTGCGCTGCGCGCGGCACTGGACGGCGCGCCAGTTGATGTTGTTGTGCAGGAGCAGGATCGCCGCCGCAAGAAAATCCTGATTGCTGACATGGATTCGACCATGATCCAGCAGGAATGCATTGATGAACTGGCGGAAGAAGCAGGCTTGCGCGAGCATGTGGCCGCAATCACCGCCCGCGCCATGAATGGCGAGATCGCCTTTGAACCGGCGCTGCGCGAACGCGTTGCACTTCTGAAAGGCTTGCCCCTTCAGGTTATCGACAAGGTAATCGCCACCCGCATCACGCTGACGCCCGGCGGGCCGGAACTGGTCCGCACCATGCGCAAGCACGGTGCTTATACCGCGCTCGTCTCCGGCGGATTCACATCCTTCACCCACCGTATTGCTGAAATGATCGGCTTCAACGAAGACCGCGCCAACCTTCTTCTGGACGATGGAGCCAAGCTGACAGGCGTTGTCGCGGAGCCGATTCTCGGTCGCGAAGCCAAGGTGGAACGGCTGGAAGAAATCGCTGATCGTCTAGGGCTGACGCCCGAAGACGCAATCGCAGTGGGCGATGGCGCCAACGATCTCGGCATGATCCAGCTCGCAGGCACGGGCGTGGCGCTGCATGCCAAACCGGCAGTGGCGGCAGAAGCCAAGGTGCGCATCGACCATGGCGACCTGACCGCGCTTCTCTACATTCAGGGATACAGGAAAACGGATTTCGTCGAATAGAGGTTTGTCTCAATGCTGAGCACTATACCGCTTGCCCCGCAGACCAACCCGACGACCACGCCCACTGGAAATTATATCCGCCGAGCCAGCCAGTGACATCGACCACTTCGCCGATGAAATAAAGACCCGGCACGGACTTGGCTTCCATGGTGCGCGAATCGAGATCACGCGTATCGACACCACCCAGCGTTACTTCTGCCGTGCGATAGCCTTCCGAACCGGCGGGCTTGATGCGCCAGTCATTGACAGCGGCTTCCACACGCCGGAACAGCTTGTCGGACATATCGGCGAGATGCCCGCTGGCACCGTTTTCCTCGGCGATGGTCTGCGCAAGCTTCTTCGGCAGATGCAGGCCGAGCGCGGTCTGCAAGGCCTGCTTGCCATTCTGCGTGCGCTGTGTGCGCAAGACTTCGAACAGGTCCGTACCGGGCAACATGCTGATGCGGATTTCATCGCCCTCTTTCCAGTAGGATGATATCTGCAAGATGGACGGCCCGCTGATGCCGCGATGCGTGAACAGCATGGCCTCGGCAAAACTCGTCTTGCCGCAGGCCACCACCGCATCCACAGCAATCCCGGCCAGCGGCTTCAGGCGTTCCAGCGTATTCGGTTCAAAGGTGAGCGGGACCAGCGCCGGGCGTGTCTCGACCAGCCGTAAGCCGAACTGCTCGGCAATGTCGTAGCCGAAGCCGGTTGCACCCATCTTCGGGATAGATTTGCCACCGCAGGCAACGACCACAGAACGGCATCTGACCGTCGTGCGGATGCCGCCTTCCGTCAGCCGCAGCTCAAACCCTTCTCCTAATATTCTGGCTATACTCTCGACACCGCAGGAGAGTTTCAGCCGCGCGCCGTAACGCTTCATCTCGCCCAGCAGCATATCGATGATTTGCGTTGCCGAGCCGTCACAGAAAAGCTGCCCGAGGGTCTTTTCATGATAGGCAATGCGATGCCGCTCGACCAATGCGATGAAATCGCGCTGCGTATAGCGGCTTAGCGCCGAGATGCAGAAATGCGGATTGCGCGACAGATAGTTCTTCGGACTGGCATGGATATTGGTGAAGTTGCACCGGCCGCCGCCAGAGATACGGATTTTATCACCCGCCGACCTGGCATGATCGACAACCAGCACGGAACGCCCGCGCTTGGCCGCTTCGATGGCGCACATCATCCCGGCTGCGCCCGCACCTATCACAACAATATCGACAGTTTCCAACTCGCACACCACTCCATGAAGCGTTTTGGCGCTTCAATCCTGAATCTCATTCTCAGCACTTGCCGCTATTTGATTCAAATCGCAAATGAAAACGGCGCTGCGGATGATCCGCAGCGCCGCTCGAACTCTATCTTACAAAAGTCTCAGTCGATCCGAACGGTCACGAAACGCAACTCGCCGGAACGCGACGCCAGCATGAGCAGCGCGTTCTTGCGCCCTTCCCGCCGCAGCGCGTCGATGCGCTTCTTCACGTCATCGGGCGCCTTGACGGTGACCTGATTGATATCGACGATGACATCGCCCGTCTCAACCCGCTTGTCGCCCGCAGCCGAACCCGGAGCAACGTAGAGGATGGCTACGCCGTTCACATCTTCAGCAATGCCGAATTCGCCGCGCACATCGTCATTGAGTTCGGAAAGCTTCATGCCAAGCACGGTCGGACCCGTGGCTTCGCTCTTCTGCTCTTTCTTCGGCTTTGCTGGCGCTTCCTGTCCGTCTTCGCCCTCTGTTCCATCCGGAACCGGCGCCTGATCTTCGGTTGCAGCATCCGTGCTCTTGTCATCTTCGACAAGGCGGCCAAGCTTCACTTTAACGGTTTGCTCTGCGCCATCGCGAACAACCTTGATTTCCACTTCCTTGCCAACCGGGCTTTCGGCAACAAGGCGCGGCAGATCGCGCGCGGTATCGACCGGCTTGCCTTCATAGCCGATGACAACATCACCAGCCTTCAGCGCCGTGTTGTCTACCCCGGAATTCTCGATCAGTCCGGCAATCAGTGCGCCCTTCGGGTCCTTCAGGCCGAGACTATCCGCAATATCCTGCGTCACCGGCTGAATGCGGACACCAAGCCAGCCGCGCTTGACCTCACCGAATTCCTTCAGCTGATCGATCACGCCAACGGCCATTTCAGCCGGAATGGCAAAGCCGATGCCGATAGAGCCGCCCGAAGGCGAGATGATCGCCGTGTTGATCCCGATTACCTGACCGTTCATATCGAACAGCGGACCACCCGAATTGCCGCGATTGATGGCGGCATCCGTCTGGATGAAGTCATCATAGGGGCCGGAATTGATATCGCGCTTGCGCGCAGAAATGATGCCAGCCGTTACCGTTCCGCCCAATCCGAAGGGGTTGCCGATCGCCAGAACCCAATCGCCAATGCGCGCCTTTTCGGAATTGCCGAACTGCACGGCCTTCAGCTTGTGCTTGGTTGGGTCGACTTTCAGGACAGCCAGATCGGTCTTGATATCCTTGCCAACCAGCTCGGCCTTCAGCTTGGTGCCGTCGTTGAAATTGACTTCAATCTCGTCAGCATCCGCAATGACGTGATTGTTGGTGACGATGAAGCCCTTTTCGGCATCAATGACGAAGCCCGATCCAAGCGACTGCACCTTGCGGGACTCGTCACCCTGCTCACCGTCCTTGTTGTTGAAGAAATCCTTGAAATATTCCTGAAACGGAGAGCCTTCCGGCACTTTCGGCATGGGCACAGGACCATCGCCCTCGCCGCCGTCGTCCTTTACGGTCTGCGAGGTGGAGATATTCACCACCGCATCCAGAAGCCCTTCCGCAAGATCGGCAACAGAACCCGGACCCTGAATGCCTTTCACAGGTGCGTCCTGAGCAAAGGCGGGCGGGGTTGCGACCGTTAGCGTTCCGGTGACAGCCAGCGCGCCCATTGCCACGGTTGCGAATAGGGTGCGAGCGAATCCCGCCTTCGGTACGATTGCCATAAAGCTCTGCTCCGATCCTGAATATCTACGCAAATAACCTAAAGGTTAGATCGCCGTAAATTAAGGCCTGTTTGCGGCCCCGTATAGACGAAGGGCCATAAATAACGGAACGGAGGGGGCTTATCCCCTGACAAGCCAGACGATGCCGACGCCGATGGCCAGCGCCGCGATACCGGCAATGCGCAATGCGCTTTCCGGCGCTTCACTCGCTTCGCGTGCGAGTTTCTTGGCGAAAAAAGGAAAGCCGCCGTAGAGCAGCCCCTCGATAACGAAGAGAAGTCCTACGGCGGCTAAAAAATCGCTCATCAGAGCTGGTCCTGAGCTTTACTGGGAAGGCGTTGCCAGCTTGCCGCCAGCATCACGGAAGAACTTGAAGAACTCCGAATCCGGCGAGAGAACCAACGTTGTATCCGGAGTTTCGAGCGCTTCGCGATAAGCGGCCATCGAACGATAGAAGGCGAAGAAGCCCGGATCCTTCGATGCAGAGGCTGCGTAGATTTCACTGCGCTGCGCATCGCCCTCACCGCGAAGGATTTCCGATTCCTTGCGCGCTTCGGCAATGGTTTCCACCACCTGACGATCGGCCACCGCACGAATACGCTGGGCGGCTTCACGGCCACGGGCACGCAGACGCTCGGCTTCCGCCAGACGTTCAGCCTTCATGCGCTCATAGGTCTGCTGCGAGACTTCGGCCGTCAGATCCGTACGGCGGATACGAACGTCCTGAATGGTCAGACCAAGCGATGTCGCATCGGGACGCAGTTGATCGCGCACTTCGCGCATCATGTCGCCACGCTCTTCCGAAAGAGCGGCTTCAAAGCCGCGCTGACCGTAGACACCACGCAACGCTGCATCCAGACGGGTGCGCAGACGCTGTTCGGCAAGGAGCGTGCTGCCCGAAACCGTTTCACGGAACTTGCGGGCATCGGTGATGCGGTAGACGAGGAACGCGTCGACGTCATAGAACTTGCCGCCCGAAACCTGAACGCGGATATCGTCCAGATCGAAACGCAGCAGACGGTCATCGATCATCTGCACCGTATCAGCATCAAGGAAGCCGAATGGTAGCTTGAAATAGATGCCCGGCTCAGTCTTCACAGCGACGATCTGACCGAAACGAAGAACGATTGCCTGCTGACGCTCCGAAACGATGAACGTAGCGGAATAGAGCAGGAAGGCGAGGACAGCGATGATACCCGCAATGATCGGAAGTCTGTTCTGAGCCATTACTGGGCACCTCCGCCGGTCGAGGGAGTCGTGGTCACATTAGCGCCCGGAGTAGCACCCGTTGCGCCTGCGCGCGGTTGCTGGCGCATCAGTTCGTTCAGCGGCAGATAGGGCACGACGTCCTTTCCGGGTTCCACAATGACTTTCTTGGTGCTCTTCAGCACCTGTTCCATGGTTTCGAGGAAGAGACGGTTGCGCGTCACTTCCGGCGCCTTTTCATACTGGCCGAGAACCGAACTGAAACGCTGGGCTTCACCTTCGGCGTCCTGAACAACGCGGTTCTTATAGGCTGCTGCCTCTTCGCGAACCTGAGCCGCTTCACCTCGGGCCTGACCGAGCTTCTGGTTGGAATACTGGTTCGATTCCTCGATGAAACGGTCTTCGTCCTGTTCGGCGCGCTGCACTTCATCAAAGGCATCAGCCACTTCACGCGGCGGCGACGCATCTTCGATCGACACGGCGTTGATCTGGATACCGGCCTGATAGCTGTCGAGCGTCTGCTGCACGATATTGCGAACGCTCTGTGCAATCTCGGCACGATTATCACGGAAAACGTCCTGCGCCGGACGGCGACCGACGATTTCACGCATCGCGCTTTCGGACACCTGCTGCACCATCGCATCGGGGCTGTCGACATTGAACAGATAGGCGCGCGGATCGGAGACGCGGTAGAGAACCGAGAACTGGACGTTCACGATGTTCTGGTCGCCAGTCAGCATCAGACCCTGCGTCGCCGTACGGGAACCCTGAGCGCCGATATTGATCTGCTTTTCGACGATCTGCGCCTTTTCATAGGTTTCAATCGGCCACCAATGGAAATGCAGGCCCGGCTCGGAAACTTCATCCTTCGGCTTGCCGAAACGAAGTTCAACCGCCAGTTCATCAGGCTGCACCGTATAGACGGACTGGAAAACCCAGAAACCGAGCAAGGCCGCGCCGATCAATAGATAGATCGGACGATTGCCACCGCTGCGACCACCGCCACCGGGGAATACCTGCTTCAGGCGGTCCTGGCCTTTACGCAAAATATCTTCGAGATCAGGTGGCGTGTTCTGTCCGCCGCCGCGCGGGCCCTTCGGGCCCTGTCCCCAGGGGCCATTATTATTATTGTTGTTATTATTATTGTTATCACCGCCGCCGCCACCCCATGGGCCGCCGCCGCCATTCTGATTGCTCCAGGGCATCCTCACCTCTAAGCTTCTGTTTCCCGCATCTCCGGCAAAAAACGCGTCAGCGTTTCTAACGGAGATGCTCCCGGAAGACGGGAAAGCAAGGCGCAAACCCCCGTCATCAACTAATGTTACCGTTTTATAGGCATCGGGAGGCGCGCTTTCAACGGAAGCGCAATAAAATTCCTATGTTATGCTTTACGTATCACGCTTTTCGTAAACCATATAACGGGTCGGATGGCTGTCTTTTTCCCCGGCTGGCACGTCTTCCGACGACACCAGACGCCATGCAGCTGGCCTAATCTCCGGGAAATGGGTGTCCCCGTCGATTTCCGCCAGAACGCGCGTCAGATGCACCCTGCCCGCCAGCGGCAAGGCCTGCGCATAAATCTTGCCGCCGCCAATGATGCAGACTTCGCCAACGCCAAGCTCTTCCGCAAGCTTGCGCCCAAACGCAATGCCCTCTTCCAGCGAGCCGACGATGTGTGCGCCATCGGCCTGAAAATTCGCATCGCGGGTCACGACTATATTCGGTCGTCCCGGCAAAGGCCGCCCAATCGATTCCCAGGTGCGGCGTCCCATGATGACCGGCTTGCCAAGCGTCAGCGCTTTGAAGCGCTTCAGGTCGGTCGAAAGCCGCCATGGCATATCATTATCGCGCCCGATCACGCCATTCTCGGCTGCAGCTACGATAATCGAAACGACGGGCTTATCCCTGCTCACGCTGTTACTCATACGGCAATCGGCGCCTTGATCGTCGGATCGGCTTCATAGCCTTCCAGCACAAAATCCTCGAAGCGGAAGGAAAACAGGTCCTTCACATCCGGGTTGATGCGCATGACCGGCAGCTTTTTCGGCGTACGCGTCAGTTGCAGCCGCGCCTGCTCGAAATGGTTGGAATAAATATGCGCATCGCCCAGCGTGTGGATGAATTCGCCAGGCTTAAGGCCCGCGACCTGTGCGATCATCATGGTCAAAAGCGCATAGGAGGCGATGTTGAACGGCACGCCGAGAAAAATATCCGCCGAACGCTGATAAAGCTGGCAGGACAGCTTGCCATCCGCGACATAGAACTGGAACAGGCAATGGCATGGCGGCAGAGCCATTTCATCGACCAGCGCCGGGTTCCAGGCCGATACGATCAGGCGGCGAGAATTCGGATTACCATGCAGCATCTTCATGAGATTGGCGATCTGGTCGATATGTCGACCGTCAGGCGCTGGCCAGGAGCGCCACTGATAGCCGTAGACCGGGCCGAGATCGCCCTTCTCGTCTGCCCATTCATCCCAGATCGAAACGCCGTTTTCCTTGAGATAGGCGATATTGGTGTCGCCCTTCAGAAACCACAACAGTTCATAGATAATCGAGCGCAGATGCAGCTTCTTGGTGGTCAGGACCGGAAAGCCCTCCTCCAGATTGAAGCGCATCTGATAGCCGAAAACCGAGCGCGTGCCCGTTCCCGTGCGGTCGCCGCGATCGGTGCCGTTATCGAGCACATGCTGGAGAAGATCGAGATAGGTGCGCATGGGATGTTCCCAGATGGGGTTTTCGGGATCGATTCGTTTCACCCCTACTATAAGGAAAAACCCCGGCGCGGGGCACCGGGGTTCGAATTCCACAGGCAATATGCACCGATCAGAGATCGCCGAGTTTGCCGAGCTGCTTGGCCACCAGATAGTAGAAGGTCACGCGGTGTTTGTTGCGATCGCCTTTCATGACTTCCGCGACGTGATTCACCACTTCTTCCGCCTTGGCGGCATCGGTCACGCCGAGCTTCTTGCCAACCCAGCTGTCGCGCACACGCTTCAGTTCTTCCGGATCGGTCGCCGAAACGAGCGAGGAGTCGCGATTGCGAAGCGCAATGCCCAGATGCTTGACGATCTTCTCGACAACCGCTTCATCGGCAGCAGCATCATAGCGACGGACATCTGCGAGGTATTCACTCATATATCGGCTCTCCTTCAGTATGGGCACACCGCCCAATCTCAACTGCACATCCCGATTGACCGGAAGAAAACTCCAGCCCTTCCAATATATATGTGACCAAGATTGACCAGTGCGAGCAAGCTGTCAACGACATTTTAGGGAAGCAACGCACAACAATGATCTTCTGTCCTACAAAGAACAAAATACGATCTCACATATTCTCCACTCAACATTCATTCATAATGAATAGCGTCATTCTGATTAATTTTTTAAGTTTACTTATAGCTTCACAACTCATTTTATTATATTTAGACCTTTGTATATTCTCTCGGCATTGCAATTTTCCCTCACTCTACCCGTGCATTTTCGGCACCGGTTGATGTCTTGCAGAAAATATTGTGGGCTATACTCAAGGCCGCAGCCCCAAAGGACCGTGGCGGCGCTGATATTTCCTATATAGCGCCTTATGTTAAAGCGGGCATCGATGGACTGGGGCCATGGGGTGCAGGCGCGCATACGGAAAATGAGACCATCGATCTCTCATCTCTTCCGACCGCAACCAAGCGGGCTGCTCTGTTCATACTTCAGAAAATTCAGGAGTAGGTTTGCCCCTGACAAATGTAACGGCCCCTCTTCCAATATGGATCGACCGCGCCTATATACGTCTCGCTGGCGCAAGCCAGCTATGGTGATAAATGGACGGTGTAATAAACCCATTGGACCCGGGGGCGGTACCCGGCGCCTCCACCAGAACACAGGCTTTATCGTTGGTCTGTACTGTGGCGGGGGCGAAATAGGATCGACAAGGGTGTAAAGATCGCTCTTTTACTCGGCATGATACCACCGTTATCGGGTCAATTGAGTAGTTGCAAATGACAACAATGCTCAGGGTTACGCTCTCGCTGCCTAATGGCGGTGCGGGAAACCCGCTCTAAAGCCCTTAGGGTTAGCACCTTAAGGCGGGGTTCGGAGGCACCTGGCAACAGAAGCCTCCACTTTCCCTTACAAGCTAGACCCTCTTCAAATCAGGCTGCCGCCGCTTCCGTTTCGACATCGCTCGCCTTGCGGGAGAGGACGATCTGCGTCAGCACGAATGCTGCCAGTGCACAGCCAGCGATGCCACCGACCATAGGCACAGCCGTTCCGTCGAAGAACGAACCCGTGATTCCGATTGCCAGACCGCCGATCACGAAATGCAGCGTGCCCATCAGCGCCGAAGCCGTACCTGCAATTGCGCCGTAATCTTCCAGCGCCAGAACTGCGGTGGTTGGAATTACCAGCCCAAGGAAGCCATAACCGACAAACAGGAAGGCCGCGATCAGCCAGAGCGACTGGTGCCCCATCAGCACAGCTGCGAGCATAGCGAGCATGGCAGCGGCAAAACCGGAAACGGCGACGCGCATCACACGGCGCAGGCCGAAGCGCGCGCCGAGCACCCCATTCAGCTGCGAAACGCCGAAGAACGACACCGCATTGGCCGAGAAAGCAAGCGCATACTGGTTCGGGGTCAGGCCGTAATGGTCGATGAGCACGAAGGAAGAATTCGCCAGATAGACGAAGAACGATGCAATGCCGAAGCCGCCGACGAAAACCAGTCCAAGGAAATAGCGGTCCTTGAGCAGCCGGCCATAGCCACGCAGAGCGCTGCCTAAACTGCTCTCAAGGCGCGCTTCACGCGTTCGCGTTTCCTGCTGGGCGGTGGCAACCAGCACGAGGCCGATGATCGCCGCCACCAGAACAGCCCAGAACACACCGCGCCATCCGAAGAAGCTGATGATGATCGACCCTGTGAGAGGCGCCAGAATCGGCGAAATCGAGAAGACCAGCATCAAAAGCGACATGAGTCGCGCTGCTTCGACGCCGGTATGCAGATCGCGCACCACGGCGCGCGGAATCACCATGCCTGCGGCCGCGCCAAGACCTTGCAGGAAGCGGAACAGCACCAGCACATCGATATTGGTCGCCAGCGCAGAGCCAACGCTACCGATGGCGAAGAGAATCAGTCCGCCGTAAAGCGGGATTTTGCGACCAACCATGTCCGACAAAGGACCGCAGAAAAGCTGGGCAATCGCCAAAGCAATAAAAAAGGCAAGCAGACTCATCTGTACCGCGCCGGTCTCCGCATGGAGATCGGCGGCAATCGTCGGCAAGGCAGGCAGATACATGTCGATCGCGAAGGGACCGACTGCGGAAAGAAGACCAAGAACAATCGCATTGCGCACAAGACTCGAAGCCATGGGAGACGCGCTTTCATCAATGTTTCGTGAGGTGTCCGCACCGGTTTCGGATCGCCAACTTCGCTTGGGAGGATGGATCGTCGGGCTCGCAAAACCGGTACTGGACTGATAACTACATGGAACTGCTATGGCTTTTCAGATTTAATCCGGGATATATGCCCATCTTCGGGCAAACCGAACCGCTGAAATAACTGTCACAGTTTATTGTCTAGACGAAACGCCAAAAGGAATTTGACATTGATGTCAAATTAGACACCATTGTCCAAAACGTCAAGTCATCTTATGTTGGGCTTATGAAACCTACTGACATAATCGAAATGGCCGCCCCGCCGGTGAAGCGCAGCACCACCGGAAAAGGGCTGAATGCCGCGGCGAACACAGCCGCAATGAAGCCGGGACAGTGCATGAAACGCGATTTCATCCTGTGTTCTGCGGCGCGCGTTTTCTCGCGCGACGGGTTTCAGGGCGCCAGCATCGATCTTATTGCAAACGAGGCAGGCGTCTCGCGCCAGACCATCTATAACCACTACCGTGACAAGGAAGCCTTGCTGGCCGCCGTGGTGGAAGATGCGCTGGACCGCATGAATGCGAGCCTGTTCGCCGTGCTTTCCACTTTTCCACAGACCGGCGACAACCTTGAGCAAGACCTGACGGCTTTTGCGATCCGCATGAGCCGAAACTGCGTTTATGATCCATCGGGCGCGTTTTTGCGCAAACTTGTGCAATCCAGTTCGCCCGACCTGTCGTTTGCGGGATATGCCTGCAAAAACAAGGGGCCAGCGCAGGCTATACCCGCCGTTGCCGCCTGCCTGTCCCGCCTGGCGCTTGCCGGACATCTGCGTCTTGACGATCCCGATCTGGCGGCACTGCATTTCATGGCGCTGATCAGCGCCGACACGCAGCTACACGCCTTGCACGGATGCGCCATCGACGACGATACCATCGAACGCAGCGCCATCAATGGTGTCCGGACATTCCTGCTAGCATTCGGTGCAACTGAATCGCCCTTGGAAGCGGCCCCTCGCCCCTGACAGATCGAGCAGCGCCGCCTCACTTTCGCGATATATATCATCGTTTCCTGCGAGAACGAACTTGACATCTGCCTGCGAATCCGTGGGATAAGAAACCCATGGTACAGGATTTGATCCGTTACGACATTCTCGCTCAGGAAGCCCTTCGTGGCGTCATTCGCAAGGTTCTTGCGGAGGTGGCCAAGGCTGGCCTGCCGGGCAATCATCATTTCTTTATCACGTTCCTCACCGGAGCGCCGGGCGTGCGTATTTCTTCGCGCCTGAAAGAGAAATATCCCGAGCAGATGACAATCGTGTTGCAGCACCAGTTCTGGGACATGAACGTTACGGATCAGCTCTTCGAAGTCGGCCTGTCTTTCGGCGATATTCCTGAAAAGCTGGTCATTCCGTTCTCTGCGGTGCGCGGTTTCTACGATCCGTCCGTCAATTTCGAGCTTGAGTTCGATGTTGCGGCAGTTCAGCCGACCAGCGACAATGACGAAGAGAACAACATCGCGCCAATCGAGATGATGCCGGTCGAATCCGTGCCCGAAAAGCCGGAAAAGCCCAAGGCAAAGTCGCGCAAGTCTTCAGCTGAAAAGCAGGCTGCCGCAGCGAAGGATAATGCTGAAGGCGAAGATACGCCCAAGCCATCTGCCGACGTCGTCTCCCTCGACTCTTTCCGCAAGAAGTAAATTTTCTCTCCCAACTTTGCTTGGAGCCTTGAAACCACTGGCTGCGCTGCAAGCATAATGCTGCGGCGCAGAAGCCGTTTGTATAAAGCCATGGTCAAACGGGATGCTGTTTCATAGTATATCGATGGCTAAGTCGTGCTTTTTGACTTCGATCAAGGCAACCGAAGTTTAAAATGATATGATGGCAGCCATTACGGTAGTTGAAATCAAGGCGGGAATCTCATGGTCCGTTTGTTAGCGCAGGCAGTTCTCTGGATAAGCGGTGTTATCGCTGCGTTCTTCATGGCGAGTGATGCGCCAAACTTTCCCCTTTGGCAGTTGACGATCGGCCTACTGCTGCTCGTCGCGGTTTCGGTCGCGATCTGGTGGTTCACCAATCCCAAGGAACCAAGACAGTAAGCCGTATCGACAGCTTGCAGGTCATCGGAGCGCCGCGTTATAAAAGCGTATATCGACGCAGCAAGGCATCCGAGACATCAAAATGAGCGACATCGTCAATCTGCGGCAGTTCAAGAAAAAGAAAGCGCGTGACGCCAAGGAAAAGCAGGCGGATCAAAACCGCATTCTTTTCGGGCGGACCAAAACGGAAAAAGACTTCGCACGCGAAGTGACGCGCAAGAACGAACGCTTTCTGGATATGAACCGTCTTGAGCACAAAGACGACACGGACGGCGACCGTTGAGCACCGGCGGCCTGCGCAAGCATTCTGTCAGCATTCGCGGCCATGCCACCAGCTATACGCTGGAAGACGAATTCTTCGTCATTCTCAACCAGATCGCCGAGACACGCGGCCAGTCGATTGCCGCCCTTGTCGCAGAGGTGGACAGCAAGCGTGAGCGCACTGCCAATCTCTCCTCGGCGTTGCGACTTCACGTCTTGAACTGGCTCAAATCGCAGATACCATCAGCTTGCTGAGCACAGCCCCGATCAGGGTTGTGGAACAGGTGCGGTCGGCGCAGGCTCCAGAGTTTTCAGAAATTCATTGAGCGATTGACCGCCTTCCGGGCTCGCCAAAGGCGTCGTTGCGCCATTTGTCGCCCCGCCTTCGGGATTGGCTGGCTGCGGCTGCTTCGACTCCAGGCGCTTCTTTTCCTCGGCCTGTTTTTCGGCCGCGACGCGTGCTGCCGCCTCGGTACGGCGGCGCGTCTCGTCTTCCTGCTGGGCGCGCGCGCGTTCTGCCGCATCGGCTTCCAGAACGCCAAGCTGACGGCGCAGACGCTGCTTTTCCATCAGACTGGCCTGCATGGCCTCGACGCGTTCCTGCTCACGCTCGAGCGCGCGCTGCGTCAGGAACTGTACAAGCGGCTGCCTGTCGAAATGCACTTCTGGCCGGTCATAGGTTCCGCCGATGGTGAAGGCCACCTGCGGCGAAAGGCCAGTCTGAGCGGCATCGTCCCCTTGGAATGTAAATGTTCCACTGCCGCCAACGCCAAGCGTCGACAGATCGAATTGCAGGTCGCTTAACAAAGCTGCATTGCCGTCCGACAGGTTGGCCGCAGTCATGCGCGCAGTACCGCCCGCTACCGTGAATTCGAAGCGCGCATCGCCCGGCGTGAAGCGCGCATCCGGCGCGACTGCTTTGGCTGCGATGGCGGCAAACCGCTTCGCATCCAGTTTCTCATCACCGGCAGGCTGATCCCCAATGCCATCAGCGGCTGCGACCATAGCGGGCAGCGCCGCACCATCCAGACCAGCCACCGCGAATTTTTCAACGTCCACGGTCGCCGTGCCCGCCAGCGAGCTGACCAGCGCGGCGGCATTCTCGCCACTGCCATTCAGCGTTACCGCTGCCTTGACGACACCACCCAATGGAGCCGAGCCCTCTTCCAGATGGTAGAAATTGGCGAGATCGGCACCGCTCCATTTGAGATCGGTCGAAAGCAATGCATTCTTGTCGCTGTTGCGCAGTGACAGAGTGCCAACGAGATAGCCACCTGCCCAATTTCCACTCAGTTCCGACAGGCTCAGACTATCAATTGTCTTTTGCAGGCGTGTCGAAAATTCCGTTGCAGTGCCAAAGCCCTGCATATGCGCCTGCGCGACGTTCAGCTTCACATCAATCAGCAGCGGCAAAGACGGACGAACAGCAAAGGCGCCGCGCGGCCAGATGGACTTTTCTGTCGGCTTGGCCGGTTCAAACGCATCCTGTCCAAGCATGATGGCCGCCAGACTGTCGACTTCAAGCGAAGCGAGCTTCGCTTCGCCTTTCAGCTGCGGCAGCCCGCTATCGGCAAAATTAGCCTCCAGCCGCGCCGAAACATCTTCCCCGCCCAACTGACCGGCAAGGTTCGGAAAACGCAGAATGCCTTTGGCAAACTGGAAATCGCTGGAAAGATCGGCGGATAGGCCTTCACCGTAACCGGGCAATGCATAGCCTGCCGTGGCAATGAACGGCTGCAAGTCGGCGGATTTGATATGCGCTTTGCCGCTTGCGGCAATATCACTGCCGATCAGCGAAATCACCCCGTCAGCCGAAGCCGTGCCGTCAGGCGCAGTCAGCTTGAGAAGCGTCCGCATCCCGGCGCTCGGCGCGCCCTGCATGGTCAGATCGGCGGTCAGTTCACCGGCAAGCCCCAATGGCAGCGACGGCAGGCCGATCAAGGCCAGCACCGTCTCCCCCTGATCGGAGGTGGCGGTCCCGTTGAGCTGCATCTGCAAGGGATCAGCATCCGTCTCGCCGCCGCTGGCCGTTCCTGACAGGTCGAGTTTCATTCCACCGGTCTTGCCGGTGACGCTGAAGGAAAACTCGCCGCTGCCGGGGGAAGTCTTGGCCTTCGTATCGGCCGGTCGGGCGCTCTTGCCCTTCGCTGCACCATTCTTCGGGGAATTGGCTTGCGTTTCCGGCCTGACCGGCGCAACCGCATTGGCGATCACGTTGATCTCGCTGTCCTCGAACAGTCCGGGGAAATTCGCCGCACGCGCCGACAAGGCGCGGAACAGCGGCAATTGCGGATAACGATTGGCCATCAGGGAGATGAAGCGTGACAGATCCCCAGAGAGGATCGTCGCATCAAGTTTCCCCGATGGTGAATTGGCGAATGGCTCATAAGCGCCGGTTGCCGTCAGCGTCGCGTCTGCGACATCGTTGATCATCAACCGGTCGAAATCGAAACGTCCGTCGTGAAGGCGCATCGCAACATCAACACTGGCCGCTTCCATATCCTTGAATCGAACAGGCCCGGCCTTGAAGCCGACATTGAGCGTCTGTGCATCCAGAAGCGCCAGCCCCTCGCCGCCAGAGAAGAACGAAACGAAAGCCTGCAAGGCGTCGCTTTCCACAGCGCCGCCTTGGAGATTGACGTCGATGGTCGGCTGCGCCGCGCCATTGACCTGCCGCAACATCGAGCCTTTCAACGAAGTCTTGCCCAGTCCGATCTCAAGATCGTCGATGCGCTGCATGCCGTCGCGCAAATCGACCTTGCCGGAAAAACCTGCCCCGTCCAGCGTGCGGATCGACTCGTCCACTGTCTCATTGAGCCAGGTGGCCAAACCGGACGGCTGGCGGGATGCAACAAGCATTTCGCCCTGAAAGCCGAAATCATCGCCAACGGACAGCTTGCCCTTGGCCTCAACTTTCGTGCGGCCCGGCAAATCGGCAGCGAACTGGCGAATATTCCAGTCGCCACCATCGGGTTCGGCATTGATTGTCACCGAACGAATGGTAGTCCCGCCCGCAACGACTGCTGGCAGGCGAAGGTCGATCCGACCCGGTATGGTCGGGATCGGCAATTGCTCCAGAACCCGGCGCGCAATGGCGATTCGATCCGAAAGCGGCATGACAGTCGTGACCTGCTGGTCTTCCGCCGTCTCGCTCGGACCCCAGAAAATCTGCTGCCCATCGGCACTGATTTCAAAACGCGGTACATTGCCGTAATCGATCAGAGCCTTGCCATTGACGACATAAGGATTGTCGGCTGGCCCCTGCTCCATGCGGAACTCGCTCGCATCGAAACGATCGGTATCGGCGGTGAATTTGCCTGTCAGCCGCAGGCCGCTGAAAAACGGCTTGTCCGCCGACGCTTTGTTCTGGTTTGGACCGTTCTGAGTGACCATATCGGAAGAGCGGAGCGAAAAATCACCCGCATAATTCAAGCGGCCGTCCTTGAGGACGATATCGCCATCCGTTTCGAATGCGGCGGGAATGGCTTCCGGCGAAATACGTGCCCGCAATCTGAGCGAACCGTCGGGCTTGGCCTCGCCGCTCGTCAGATCGACCGCAAGCTTGCGGCCTCCGAGGCTGAAGCTGCTTTGGGCCTGCCATGGCCCGGCAAGGCTGTTAGCGGACAGGACGGCATTCAATCCGGTCGCCTCGTGAATACGTCCGCTCGCCAAGTCATGCAGCGTCACCGCGCCGTCGCTGATCGAAAGCCGCTCGACCTTGATCTGCGATGGATTGAGCGGCGTGGATGGGCGAATTGCCCAATCAACCTTGCCATCCTTGTCCAGCGAAATCGAAACCCGTGGACGCTCGACACGCATGTCGAAAATCAGCACCTGACCACGCAGGAAGGGCATCAGTTCCGCATCCATCGAGAACCGGTCGAGGGTCATGACAGGATGCGTTGCATCAGCCCCGACGCGAACATCGGAAAAGGTCACGGATGGAAACGGCAGCAGTCGCGCATTCACATCGCCCGCCACCTTGACCGGGCGTCCCAGAATACGGCTTGCCTCGCGCTCGAAATCGGCCCGATAGCCGCTCCAGTCGACAAATGGCGGCACCACCAGCGCAGCTGTCAAAAGCAGCACCAGAAGCCCGCCGACAATGACGAATATGCGGCCCAAGAAGCAGCTCCGGTCAGTCAGGTGAATTCGGTCAGGCGCGAGACAACGGGTGAATCACGCCATATTTACCAACGCAACATAGTGCATCAACACACAAAGTGCGAAGTGGTTTTCAGGATTGCGCGGCAACAAAAAACAGCATCGGTTCGGCGACAACAAGGCAAGCTGCCGCCCAACTGATTTAAACATGCCCGCTCATTGAATCGCCATCTGAACCAAGCGGCGCAGATAGCTGATTTGACTCACGAAATCAGGATTTTACCGGGGTTCATGATATTGAGCGGATCGAGCGCCTTTTTGATCATGCGCATATAATCGGTCGCTTCACCAAGCTCCATGGCGAGATATTTCATCTTGCCCTGACCGATGCCATGCTCACCTGTGCAGGTCCCCTCCATGGCAAGCGCCCGCATCACGAGCCTGTCCATGAAAGCTTCCGCCCGTTCCATCTCTTCCGGGTCTTCCGTGTTGAGCAGCAGGAGAAGATGGAAATTGCCGTCGCCGACGTGACCGACAATCGGCGCGATGATGTTGCTCTCTGCCAGATCGCGTTCCGTCTCGGTAATGCAATCGGCCAGACGCGAAATCGGCACACAGAGATCGGTCGAAATGCCCTTGCAGCCGGGACGCAGCAAAGACGAGGCGAAATAGGCGTCATGGCGCGCGCGCCACAGACGATCGCGCTCCTCGGCATCCTGCGTCCAGCGGAACGGTCCGCCGCCATGTCCGGCAGCGATTTCGCCGAAAATCTCGGCCTGTTCCGCAACGCCGGTTTCGGTGCCGTGGAACTCCACGAACAGATAGGGCTGCGCTTCGTAAGGGAGCTTCGAATAGAGGATCAGCGCTTCCATCTGGAGCTTGTTGACCAGCTCGATACGCGCCACCGGAACGCCCATCTGGATCGTATCGATCACCGCGCGACAGGCCGATTCCACATCCGGGAACGGGCAGATGCCGCCCGAAATCGCCTGCGGAATGCCCTGAAGCTTCAAGGTCAGTTCCGTGATGATGCCAAGCGTACCTTCCGCGCCTATCAGCAAACGGGTGAGATCGTAACCGGCGGCGGTCTTCTTCACGCGCTTGGAGGTTTCGATCAGGCGACCATCCGGCATGACGGCCTTCAGCGCCAGAACATTCTCGCGCATGGTGCCGTAACGAACAGCATTGGTGCCGGAAGCTCGCGTCGAGGCCATGCCGCCGAGCGTCGCATTGGCGCCCGGATCGATGGGGAAGAACAGGCCGGTATCGCGCAGATATTCGTTCAGCTCGCGGCGCGTCACGCCCGGTTCGATAACACAGTCGAGATCTTCGGCATGAACGGCCAGAATGCGGTTCATATGCGTCAGATCAAGCGATACGCCGCCTGCCGCCGCATTGACCTGACCTTCGAGCGACGAACCTGCACCGAACGCCACCAGCGGCACGCGATGTTCGGCGCAAATGCGCACCACATCCTGCACGTCCTGCGTATTTTCGGCGAATACCACGATATCTGGCGCTTGCGTCGGCACATAGCTGGTGGTGTGGCCGTGCTGCTCGCGAATGGCCTGCCCGGTCTGCGCCCGCTCGCCAAACCGCTGCTTGAGGATACCGACAGCAGCGGCAATACCCTCTTCATTGCGTGGAAGCGCGATCACATGTTCAAGCGACATTGTTCATTCTCCGGAATATTTAAACAGCAGGAAGAGCGAGCGCCGCCGGGTCCTGCCCCAGCTGCAAGGCGATTGCGCGCACGACGAGATTGTGATCCTCGCGCTGCGGCAAGCCGGAAACGATGGCTGCCCCGATGACACCAGCGCCCGCAACACGGATCGGAAATCCGCCACCCGCCAGCACATAATCATTTACATCCAGCGCCTTGTGCGGCGCAAACATCCGGTCTTCACGATTTTGTTCCAGAACGAGACGATAGGTCGAAGCATGGAAACGGCGCACGACATTGAACTTACGGCGCAGCCATTCCGTATTATCCGCCGTGGTGCCAGCAGTCGCCGCGAAGAACAGGCGACGGTCCCACAGAGAAATATCGATGCCGATGCCGAGCTTTTCCTTCACGGCAATATCGCGAATTCTCTGGCCCAGCGCAAAAGCCTCGTTCTCGTCGAATGATGAAAAAATCAGTGCATGTTCCTGACGGATGATCTGCTTAATGTCGTCGCTTTGCGCCACGTCTATCGCTCCTTGGAAACTCATATGCGTTTCTTGTGCCCCGTCATTCGCATGTTTGCAACAACGGATATCCACCGATGTTCATCGGCAAACTTGATTGATGGTACACAAGGCGCTAGTGGAACCTTATGGCTCAGAACCCCAATATCGATGTGCCTTTGCAGGGCGACCAAATTCCCCCGTTTGTGGAAACAGCCGTGTTCAAGCGCGACGTGTTTTCCGAAACGCGCGCGGGCTATTTTGCGAACGATCCCGACACGCGCATTATCCGCCGTGTGGTGAGTGCCGCGCCCTGGTGGTCAAAGCCGCTGGCATGGATTCTTGCCCGGCGCGAAATACGCGGCCTGAAGACCGTGCGCGGCATCGAAGGCGTGCCGCAGCTGATCGCAACTGACCGCGACGGCCTTTATCGCTCCTGGACAGAAGGCACGCCGCTGCATCTTGCGCGCCCTTCCGATCCGAAATGGTATCTCACCGCGCATCGCATTCTGCGTGATATGCGCCGTCTTGGCGTCACGCATAACGATCTTGCCAAGCCGCAGAACTGGCTGATGACGCCGGAAGGCGAAGCAGCCGTCATCGACTTCCAGCTTGCCAGCGTCCATCGCCGTCGCGGCGCGCTTTATCGCATGATGGCCTATGAAGACTTCCGCCACCTCATCAAGCAGAAGCGGGCTTTTGCCAAAGATCTGATGACGCCAACGGAAAAGCGCATTCTGGCGCGCCGTTCGCTGCCGTCGCGCATCTGGCTAGCCACCGGCAAGAAGGTCTACAACTTCATCACACGCGGCATTTTCAGCTGGTCGGATGGCGAAGGTACGGGCGACCGTATCGACAATGAAGGTCCGGCAATTCTGGCCGCCCTCAAGTCCGATCCACGCGTCAAGGACGTGGCACTGGCGCTTTATTCACTGCCAGCCAAGGGTGTTGGTCTTTATGCCTTCGTGGAAACGCTGGATGCAGACGAGAAAAGCCTGCGGGCGCGCCTGAAAAGCCAGAAGCTGGAGCTTATCCAGCCGGTCGCGCATCTGCCGCGCCGTGAAGACGGCACCGTCCGCGATGACATTCTGCGCCTGATCGCCATGAACCAGATGACGGAGCTGGACGATCTGCTGCAGCGTGAGCCGGAACTGCGCGGTCTTGTTGAAGCGCTGGCCGCCCATCGCCTGAACTTTACGGATCGGCGCGTTACTCAATTAGAGTAGTCGAATAGACAAGCCCGTCCGGGTCTTTGTTTTTCGTGAGCGAATCATTACATTCGGGGTCAGATGTCCGATTTTCCCGACGATATGCCTTTTTTCGGCGATGATGCACCGGCTGGCCGCGCGCCAGCTACCGGCGGTATTGCTGCGCGCGCCATGGCCGCACGCAACCAGCAGCGCGGCGAGCCCGACTACCTGAAAGGGCTTAACCCGGAACAGCGGCAGGCCGTGCTGACAACGGAGGGCCCGGTTCTGGTGCTTGCGGGTGCTGGCACCGGCAAGACCCGCGTTCTGACCACCCGCATCGCCCACATCATCACCACCGGCCTTGCCTATCCCAGCCAGATTCTCGCCGTGACCTTCACCAACAAGGCCGCGCGCGAAATGAAGGAGCGTATCGGCCATCTGGTCGGGGGCGCGGTGGAAGGCATGCCGTGGCTCGGCACGTTCCACTCCATCGGTGTGAAATTGCTGCGCCGGCATGCGGAACTGGTCAATCTCACATCCGATTTCACCATTCTCGATACCGACGATGTGATCCGGCTGATCAAGCAGCTCATTCAGGCAGAAGGTCTGGATGACAAGCGCTGGCCTGCCCGCACCTTCGCCAATATGATCGACGGCTGGAAGAACAAAGGTTTTGGCCCATCCGACATTCCGGAAGGCGATGCGCGGTCGTTCGGCAATGGCAAGGGCCGCGAATTGTATCAGGCCTATCAGGACCGCCTGCGCACGCTGAACGCCTGCGATTTCGGCGATCTTCTGCTGCACCCGATCCGCATCTTCCGCAACCACCCCGATATCCTGCGCGAATATCACGCCAAGTTCCGCTATATTCTGGTGGACGAGTATCAGGACACCAACACCGCCCAATATCTCTGGCTGCGCTTGCTCGCACAAAGACCGCAAGCCAAAGGCACCGCTCCTGCCCCAATTTCGGCAGACGGCCAGCAGGCACGAACCGGCGCGAGCGAAAACAAAGTGAACCTGTGCTGCGTCGGCGATGACGACCAGTCGATCTACGGCTGGCGTGGAGCGGAAGTGGACAACATTCTGCGCTTCGACAAGGATTTTCCGGGCGCAGTTGTAATCAAGCTTGAGCGCAACTACCGCTCGACCGCGCATATTCTCGGCACTGCCGCGCATCTGATCGCCCATAATGAGGGCCGTCTCGGCAAAACGCTTTTCACCGAAGCGCCAAACCCCGACGACCCGCGCGTGAAGGTGCATGCGGCTTGGGATTCGGAAGAAGAAGCCCGTGCAGTCGGCGAAGCGATTGAACAGGCACAGCGTCAGGGTCATCTGCTGAACAATATGGCGATCCTCGTGCGCGCTTCTTTCCAGATGCGCGAGTTCGAAGATCGCTTCGTGACGCTTGGTCTCAACTACCGCGTTATCGGCGGCCCGCGCTTCTATGAACGGCTCGAAATCCGCGATGCGCTCGCCTATATGCGCGTCGTCGCACAGCCAGCCGATGATTTGGCGCTGGAGCGGATTATCAACACGCCGAAGCGCGGTCTGGGCGAAGCTGCCATTCGTCAGGTGCATGATTATGCCCGCGCCCGCGACATTTCGATGTTCTCTGCTGCCTGCGATCTGATCGAAACGGAAGAGCTGAAGCCAAAGCCACGCTCAGCCCTGCGCGAAGTCGTGGAGAACTTCCTCCGCTGGCAGTCGCTGCTCGACAACACACCGCATACGGAACTCGCCGAGACCATTCTGGACGAATCCGGCTACACCGCGATGTGGCAGAACGACAAGACGGCGGAAGCGCCGGGACGATTGGAAAACCTCAAGGAACTGATCCGTTCCATGGAGGATTATGAAAGCCTGCGTGGTTTCCTGGAGCATATCGCTCTGGTGATGGATGCCGAGCAGAATGAAAACATGGATGCCGTCAACATCATGACGCTGCATTCGGCCAAGGGGTTGGAATTCGAAACCGTGTTCCTGCCCGGCTGGGAAGAAGGTCTGTTCCCTCACCAGCGCGCGCTTGATGAGGGCGGACGCTCCGGGCTGGAGGAAGAACGCCGCCTCGCCTATGTCGGCGTCACTCGCGCCAAGAAAAACCTGCATATCTGGTTCGTGTCCAACCGGCGCATCCACGGCATGTGGCAATCGACCATTCCGTCACGTTTTCTGGAAGAACTCCCGGAAGCACATGTTGAGGTCGCCGAGCTGGAAGGCAATTACGGCGGCTATGGCGGTGGTTACGGCCAGTCCCGTTTCGACCGGGCCGATCCTTTCCAGAATAGCTATTCGACGCCGGGCTGGCAGCGTGCGCAGCAGAACCGTTCGGAAGCCACGCGCAACAATTGGGGCTCACGCTCCGGCAGTCGTGTGGAACGCGTCGGTTATGGCGAAACGGATTCCGGCTTCGGCGCCGGGCGCGGTTCGGTCAAGGGCCGCACGATCGAAGGCGAACTGGTCGCGAAGTCGGTTGCCGACAAGCCTTCGGCTTTCAAGGTTGGCGACCGCGTGTTCCACCTGAAATTCGGCAATGGCAAAGTCGCCGCTATCGACGGCAACAAGCTGACCATCGACTTCGACAAGGCAGGACAAAAGCGCGTTCTCGACGGCTTCGTCCAGCCTGCCTGACACGAGACAAAAGCGAGCCGGGTTATTCCGGCTTGCCCTTCTCCCAAGTCACATCACCCCTGAACAGCGGCACGGTTGAGAGCGACGTCTTGGCCGAGCCGTCCTGTACCTGACTGGCATGGGCGAGATAGAGCAGTGTGTTATTCTGCTTGTCGAAAATGCGGGTGATGACCAGCTTCTTCCAGATCAGGCTGGTGCGCTCCGAAAAGACCCGTTCACCCTTCTGGCTCAGCTCAATATCGCCGATTGAAACCGGTCCGGTCTGCTCACAGGAAATGGATGCATTGGAAGGGTCTTCAAACCACTTCCCCTTTTGCAACCGGTCGATCATGCTGCGCGAGAAGGATGCGAGATGACAGGTCACACCCTTGACCTTCGGATCGGGCACCGCATCAATGACGATATCATTCCCGACCCAGTCCACGCCAACCTTGCCAACCTGTTCGGCGCTAGCCGGCAGGACCGAAACGGCAAGAAGAGCGAAAGCGGCGAAAGTCTGCTTCATCATGTTCTCCCTGAAAACCTGTGAGGAGAAGTGGCGCGACCAGCCTGTCTTTGCAAGTGCTTACTGAAAAACACCCGCCGCCGAACCGCCTATTCCCACTTATTGAGGAAGTCGCCTATCGCCATGGTTTGCATGTCGGGCACGGCCTCGAACAGCTTCTCGACCGGCCAGTCCCACCAGTTAAGCTTCAGCAGCCGTTCGCTAATGGCGTCGTCGAAGCGCTTGCGAATGAGCTTAGCCGGAACGCCGCCAACCACCGTATAAGGCGCGACATCCTTCGTCACGACAGCATTCGCGCCGATCACCGCACCATGACCGACCGTCACACCCGGCGTGATAACTGCGCCATGGCCGATCCAGACATCATTGCCGATAACCACCCGTTTTGCCTGACGGCGCGCGCGAAACTCGCCATCAACACCCAGATAGCGAAAATATTCGTTGGGACGATAGCTCAGCTTATGCGTGGTGAGCCGTTCCATCGGGTGTTCCAGCGCATTGATCCGCACATTGGCGGCGATGGAGCAGAACTTGCCGATCTCGGCATAAATGCCTTCGCCATTGCGTTCGAAATAGGTGAAATCACCGACCGTCACTTCGCGCAGGATGACCCGCTCGCCAATATCGGCATAGCGCCCCAGCTTGGACGATTTGAGCTGCGCCGTCGAATGAATGCGCGGCTCGCTGTTCTGGAAACGAAGGTCGTCGGAATTGGCCATCAAAAGTCTCAAAATTGCCCAAAGACAGCCTAGGCCGCCTGCTGCGAACTCTGTTCGCTCGATAAGTACGCCTTGATAGCATTCGGCAGGACGTCGTCAAACTTCGCGATCAACATCCCATGGATTTCTGCCCGGAACTCTGGCTCAAATCGTTCAAACCCTTGCACGCAACCGAAGGGTGCTGAACCGTCTCTGATCTTGTCCAGTTCTTCGCCCCAGTGCTTGGCCTGCACAAAATCGAGATAAGCCAGCTCCCGCACGGCATGGACCGGCGTGTGATGCTGCGCGATTTCCAGATGGTTGGCGAGGGAAACCGTGTTGAACTGCTCGATATTGCGATAGCGGAAGCCGACCTGACGGTTCAACACATCCGGTTGTGCCGAGAAGAACGATGCCAGCGTGCTGCGTCTCAGCGGATGCGGGTGGTGATGAATGCTCAGAAACCTGTCCTTCACTCCAGCCGTGACAGCCCCTTTCCACTGCGCAAGGCGGAATTTCGGGAAGGTGTATTCGTATCTGGAAATTTTTCCCAGAAAGCGCCGCAGCTTGTATTTCAAACGGGTATTTTCCGGTCGCACCCAGTCACCATGCAGTCTGGGCAGTCCGTTCTCGTAAAAATCGGACACGTCCAACGGAGCATTCAGGAAGAAATCATCGTTCGAATAGATGAAGTGTTCCGACAGGCCGGGAATGCGCCACACAGCCCCCTCAATCGCTCTCGCATTGAAGGACGGGCGCGCCGCCGGAAGATCTTGGAAAATATCGTCATGCGAGACAATCTGGATGAAGGACGGATCGCATTTGCCCTCGGCGGCAAAAGCATCAAGCAGCCGCGGCTTCTGATTGTCGGTGATGATGAAAATACGCCGTATGAACGGCGCGAACTTAATAACCGACGCGATATTGTAATAAATCTCGCCATTATCGAAGTAGCGCTCACTGGTCACCGCTTCGAAATGGGTCTTTTCGGATTCTGGCGCAAATTGCTGCCGGGAAGACTTATGCGCAGGATCCTGACCGTCCACCCACGCGATTACGTAATCGATTTCCAACACGCTTCTCTTACAATATTGCAGTTTTATAATGGAAATATAACAATCCTCCGGGCAACTCCAAACGAATTAGCCGACTTTCTTATTCAACTTTGGTTGTCCGGCAAACAAACGAACCGACAAAAGTTTCAGAAATTATTGAAAATTAGAAAAAGAACCGTAGATTAGGCGTAGTCTGAAGTGCAGCCTGTCGGTTCGGCAAGTTCGAGCTGCTTCGGGATTGAACCAATCTCGAAAATGTTGCTCTTCGTGATCGCGGAATACGGCTATGATGACGGTTCTGCCCGCACCAGAAAAATAGGTTGTAAAGCGGCGCGCGAATGCCGTTCGAATATGCAAGGTCGACTGGACATGAAAAAATTCCTGCCCATCTTCATCGTAGCCTTCATCGTCGTGATTGTCGGCGCTGCTGGTCTCAACATGTTTCGGGATCGCGAGGCCGCGAAGGAACCCTTCGGCGGACCGCTCAATCTCGTCACGATGGATGGACAGCCATTTACCGAAAAAGATCTGCGCGCCACGCCGGCTGTCGTCTTTTTCGGCTTCACCCATTGCCCGGATGTCTGCCCCACCACGCTTTACGAACTTGACGGCTGGCTGAACCAGCTTGGCAACGACGGACAGGACCTCAAGGCCTATTTCATCACCGTTGATCCGGAACGCGACACGCAGGACATCATGAAGACCTATGTGGGCAATGTCTCGAAGCGTATTGTCGGCATCACCGGCACGCCGGAAAACATCGCCGACATGGTCAAGTCCTACCACATCTATGCCAAGAAGGTTCCGGGTGAAGACGGCGAATACAGCATGGATCACACGGCATCGGTCTTCCTGCTCGACAAGGGCGGACGGTTCCGCAGCACCATCGCCTATCAGGAAAACCCGGATACCGCTCTGGAAAAGCTGAAGAACCTCGCCAAGGGCGCTTCTGCCGGCTAATCCTGAACTGATATCTGCTTTCTATGGCAACCGCCCTTTGGCGGGCATGTAAATCCCAAAGATTCGGAGCGCCATTTATGTGTTCGGATGGACGCGCGGCGCTCCGACAGCTAAACAGAAGCTCTTGAACTTTTAGAGAGCTTTTTACCTCATGGCCCAATCACGACTTTTCTTTTCGGCGAACAAGACGGAAGCCGAGCGCGTTTATAATATTCTCGAACAGGCTTTCGAGGATGACGGCTTTCCAATCGCCATCACCGAAATCGATGAAGACCGGCAGATTTTCGAAGTCTCGGTCTATGTCGAAGACGGTGCTGAAGAGGTCGCGACCCGTGTGGACGAACTGGTTGGGGCCGACAAATTCGAAACCGAGGAACTGCCGGATATCGATTGGGTCACCCATTCGCTCGAGGGCCTGAAGCCGGTTCGCGCCGGACGATTCTTCGTCCATGGCTCGCATGACCGCGACAAGATCGAACCGAACGACATTCCGATTGAAATCGATGCAGGTCTGGCCTTCGGCACAGGCCATCACGGCACGACAGCGGGCTGCCTCGAACTGATCGAGGAAGTGGTTGAGAACGAACATCCGACCAACGCACTCGATCTTGGAACCGGCAGCGCCGTATTGGCCATCGCCATCGCAAAGCTCGCGCCGATCCCGGTTCTCGCCACCGACATCGACCCCATTGCGGTTACCGTCGCGGCAGAAAACGCCGCCAAGAATGGCGTTGCCGAGCACGTCATCACGGCGACGGCCGAAGGTTTCGACCATTCAATCTTCCGGTCCTATACGCCTTTCGATCTGATCGTCGCGAATATCCTTGCCAATCCGCTGATTGAACTTGCGCCTTCGTTGAAGCAGCATCTGGCTCCGAGCGGCTCGATTGTTCTGTCCGGCATTCTGGAAAGCCAGCACGATGCAGTGCTCGCTGCCTATCAGGCACAGGGCTTGACGCATCAAAAGACGCTTCATCGCGAAGGCTGGGTGGCGATCCATCTGAAGTGATGGATTCCCGAACCAGAACCCAGAAACGGTTATCTTTCATCTGTTGTGAGTTAGACCCATGGCTTTTCAGACCTTTGACGTCACCACCAACCCGGCCAATGGCGCGCCCCGCGTGGCGAAGCTGCGTGAGAAGATGGCGGCGCTCAGCCTCGATGGTTTTCTGGTGCCTCGCGCCGACGAGCATCAGGGCGAATATGTGCCGCCGCACGCGCAGCGCCTTGCATGGCTGACCGGCTTTACCGGCTCGGCAGGTGCGGCCCTCATCCTGAAGAAGTCGGCCTATATGTTCGTCGACGGTCGTTACGAATTGCAGGTACGCGCGCAAACCGACCCGAAGGTCTTTTCCTATGAAAGTCTTGTCAGCACGCCGCCTTCCGTCTGGCTGGCCGAGAATGGCAAGGGCCTGACCATCGGCTTCGATCCATGGCTGCACACCATTTCCGAGGCCCATGCGCTTCGCGAAGCTCTGGAAAAGCAGGGTGGCAAACTGGTGCCGGTCGAGACCAATCTGGTCGATGCTGTGTGGGATGATCAGCCAGCAGCGCCGACCGCTGCCGTGACCATCCAGCCCGCACGTTTTGCCGGTCATGAGGCCAAGGACAAGATCAAGGAAATGCAGAAGGCCGTTGCAACAAGCGGTGCTACGGCCACTGTGCTGACCGATCCGTCATCTGTCGCATGGGTGTTCAACATTCGCGGCAAGGATGTTTCCAACACGCCGCTGCCCTTGAGCTTCGCTATCATCCCCGCCAAGGGCGAACCGGAAATCTTCATCGACGAAGCCAAGCTCGCTATCGAACCCCGCGCCTATCTGACCCAGCTCGCCAAGCTGTCGGCCCCCAGCAATCTGGAAGGCCATCTCAGCGCCCGCGCCGCAAAGGGTGAAACCATTCTGCTCGACCCTGCGCTTGCAGCAGAAAAACTGCGCCTGATCGTCACCGGCGCAGGCGGCTCCGTGATTGACGGCAAGGACCCGGCCCGCATTCCACGTGCTGTAAAGAACAAGGCCGAGCTTGACGGTTCGCGTGCCGCGCATGAACGCGACGGCGTGGCTATGGTCAATTTCCTGTCCTGGGTCGATGGGCAAAAGCCGGGTACGCTGGATGAAATCGGCGCGGCCCAAAAGCTGGAGGAATCACGCGCCAATGCCGGACGCGATTTCCAGATGCCGCTGGAAGACGTGTCCTTCGACACGATTTCGGGTGCCGGTCCGAACGGCGCTGTCATCCATTACCGCGTCAACACCGACACCAACCGCACGCTACAGGATGGCGAGCTTTATCTGGTCGATTCCGGCGCACAATATCGCGACGGCACCACCGATATTACCCGCACGGTTCCGGTCGGCAAGATTACGCCTGAAACCATCAAGGCTTTCACGCTCGTTCTGAAAGGTGTGATCGGGATCAGCACTGCGCGCTTCCCGGCGGGTACGCGCGGGCAGGATATCGATGTTCTCGCGCGTATCGCGCTCTGGAAGCACGGTTTCGATTACGCTCATGGCACCGGCCACGGCGTCGGCGCTTATCTCTCGGTACATGAAGGACCGCAGCGGATTGCCAAGACGGGTTCGCAGGAACTGCTGCCGGGCATGATCCTGTCCAACGAACCGGGCTATTACAAACCGGGCTCGTTCGGCATCCGCATCGAAAATCTCATCATCGTCACCGAGCCGGAACTGCCGGAAGGCGGCGACATTCCGATGATGGGCTTCGAAACACTGACCTTCTGCCCCATCGACCGTCGTCTGATCGACAAGTCGCTGCTGACGCAGGAAGAACTGGACTGGCTCAACAATTACCACGCCAGCGTGCGCGCAAAGCTGTCCGGCCATCTGAAGGACGCCGAACGCAAGTGGCTCGAAACAGCAACTGCGCCGCTATAAGTTTAAATTGGAAAAAAATGGCGCAGCGCGATCAACAGCGCTGCGCCTGCAAAAAACATCGTTAGCATGCTGACCCGCAAGGACAGGATGACACAAACGACGAGCACAAGCAGCTCCCGCCAGCCATGATCCGATGCAGGTGCGGCGACAATCGCCGTCAGCACTGCCGCCGGCACGGCATTCAGTGCCGCTTCCACACGAAAATGCAGACGCTCGAACCGCGACAGAACCAGATGCCCGCCAATTCGGGTCAGATAGGTGAAGAACGCGGCGACAATGATGATCCAGGTCGTAGTGTCCATGGCCGTCACACCTTCACATTCTGTGGCTTGGCAAGAATGGCTGCAAGCACAACGCCGCCAGCCGCGCCAAGCGTCACATGCCAGGGTGAACCAACGAATTTATAGGCGGCAATGGCCGAGATCGCGCTGACGACAACCACCGGCCACCAGTGCTTGCGATGACGAAAACTCATCACCATGCCGAGGAAGTAGATCGGCAGCAGGAAATCGACGCCAATCGCATAAGGGTTGGAAATCAGGTCGCCAAACATGGCGCCAACCCAGGTTTCCAGTATCCAGCAGATATAGGTCATCAGACCCAGCCCCATATACCAGGAGAAGGTGATCTTCTTGCCTGCCTCGCTGCGAATCTCGACCTCTGCATATTGCGGATCAACCAGCACGAAAAAGGCGACTGCCTTTTGCAGGAATGAGAAGTGGCGAATACGCCGCCCAACCGTTGCCGAATAGAGCACATTGCGGAAATTGACCGCAAAAATGGAGAGAACGATCATCCATGGCGCGATATTCTGCCCGAACATGTCAAGGCCGACCATCTGGCTGGCACCGGCATAGAGCGTTGCGCTCATGAACACCGCTTCACCCACCGAAAGCCCGTGATCGAGAGCAACAGCGCCGAACAGCACCCCGAAAGGTGTGCCCGCCAGCACAATGGGCACGCCACGTTTCGCGCCGTGCAGAAACTCGCTGCTCGCAGAGGCCTTTGCCGGCCTGAAACCCTGGTCCACGGAATCCCCTCCTCCAGACGAGGAGTCATTAGGCAATTCCATGACGCGTTGGAATAGGTGTCCGGCAAAAATCATACAAATAGAGACGCTGCGGTCAGTTTATCTGACGCACGCAACATTTAGGCATCACTCATGCAGGCAATTGATAAGACGATCAATCCGGTTGATCTGGAGGCAACGTACCTTCAATCTTTCTGATCCAGTCAACCAGAGGACGCGAGCGCTCGACAAAGTCAACCAGCCGGTCCGCAAGCGCGGCCTGCGTAATACTCTCCGGATCGATTTCCATCCGCACCGCAAAATGCCGGTTGCGAATGGCTTCAACGAGATCCGATTCGGTGACGCCCTCAAAGCCGCGCGGCGTGCGCTTCAGGCGGTCGCTATCGCTGATCTGCAAACCGTTCTTCTTCAGCTTTGCCACGACGGCGCGATATTCGTCCGGCTTCTCCGCAATCGCCTTGCGGATGGCCAGCAGGAGCTTCGGTTTTGGTCCCCACCAGGCAACACCGGCATAGCAATCGCGCACGCCGGGCAGACCGATACAGACATAGAAACAGCCGCTTTCGTCCCATTTGGTGCCAGAGCGTGAAAGCAAAGCCGACAGGTGCCGGTTATAGGGCGCCTTGTCTTTCGAGAAGCGTGTATCGCGCTTGATGCGAAACTGCGACTTCACGCGGTCGCCCTTGAAGCCCAGCCCCGCCTTTTCAAAGCGCGTGCTTAGTTCTTCAATCAAATCACCGAGCGGCTCTTTCAGGTGCTCTTCAAAAAGATCCTTGTTCTCCACAAACCATTCCCGGTTCTGGTGGAAATCGAGCGCCTTCAGAAAAGGAATAGCCTTGTCACCAAAACCCTTGAATGGCGCCATTCGATCATTCCTCCCCGACGAGCGTGAACCAAGCGTCTTCATCAATGACTTCGATACCAAGTTCGGCAGCTTTTGCGAGCTTTGAGCCCGCACCCGGACCAGCCACCACCAGATCGGTTTTCTTGGAGACCGAACCCGCCGTCTTCGCACCGTAGCGCTCCGCCATGGCCTTGGCCTCGTCGCGCGACATGCGTTCGAGACTGCCGGTAAACACCACCGTCTTGCCTTCCACCGGCGAGCCGGTGGCGACACGGGCCGCTTCATCCAGAGGGGTCACTTCCGCCAGAAGCGCTGCCAGCACCTCGCGGTTATGCGGCTCGCCGTAGAAATCGACTACCGCTTCGGCAACGATAGAGCCGATCCCTTCAACGGCAAGCATATCCTGCCAGGCTTCATTGCCCTTGTCGGTGCGGTCTCCGCCTTTCGGCGGATTGGCTTCCAGTGCCGCCTTTTCGAAGGCGGCGTAGGACAAATAAGCCCGTGCAAAGCGCTTGGCGTTGACTTCGCCGACATGACGGATGCCGAGACCGAACAGGAAGCGGCTCAACGCAATTTCGCGCCGGTCATTGATCGCGTCATAGAGCTTCTTGACCGACGTCGCGCCAAAACCCTCGATATTTTCGAGCTTCTTCAGGGGCGATGCGGCCTGTCGCTTTTGCAGCGTGAAAATATCGGCTGGCGATTTGATTTGCAGGTTTTCATCTTCGGCATGGAAGAAGAACTCGACCTGCTTTTCGCCCAGACCTTCAATGTCGAAAGCATTGCGCGACACAAAATGGCGAATACGCTCAACAGCCTGTGCTGCGCAGGTCAGCCCGCCCGTGCAACGATAGACAGCTTCACCTTCCTCCCGCACTGCATGGCTGCCGCAGACCGGGCACTGGTGCGGAAAAATAAACGGCACCGCATCCGCCGGGCGTTTTTCCAGCACGACATCGACGATCTGCGGGATGACATCGCCAGCGCGCTGCACGATCACCGTATCGCCAATGCGAATGTCGCGTCCTTCACGGATAGGCTCGCCCTTCTGGCCGATGCCCTTGATGTAATCCTCATTGTGCAGCGTGGCATTGGTCACCACCACGCCACCGACGGTGATTGGCTCCAGACGCGCCACGGGCGTCATTGCGCCAGTGCGTCCGACCTGAATATCAATACCGCGCAGAATAGTGGTTGCCTGTTCCGCCGGGAACTTGTGCGCAATCGCCCAGCGCGGGCTGCGCGAACGGAAACCGAGCCGTGTCTGAAGATCGAGCCGGTCAACCTTATAGACCACGCCGTCAATGTCGTAGTCGAGATTGGGGCGCTCCAGACCGATGGCCCGGTAATGGGCAATCAGTTCATCGACGCTCGAGAGGCGCTTCATCAGCGGATTGACGGGGAAGCCCCAGTTGCGGAACGTCTCGACCATGCCAAGCTGGGTGTCGGCAGGCATGTCCGACATTTCGCCCCAGGCATAAGCGAAGAAACGAAGTTTGCGGCTTGCCGTCACTTTGGCGTCGAGCTGGCGCAAGGAACCAGCAGCCGTGTTGCGCGGGTTCACATAGGTCTGCTTGCCATCCGCTTCCATTTGGGCGTTGAGCGCCAGAAAGTCGCTCTTGGCCATATAGACCTCGCCACGCACTTCCACCACCAATGGCGCTCCAGCCGGGAGCCTGTGCGGAATCTCGCCGATGGTGCGGATATTGGCGGTTACATTCTCGCCCGTCGTGCCGTCACCGCGCGTTGCACCGCTGACAAGCACACCATTTTCATAGCGGATCGACATGGACAGACCGTCGATCTTCGGCTCGGCAGTAAAGGCAATGGAATTGTCCGGCAATTGCCCCAGAAAGCGATAGACGCTGCCGACGAAATCGCGCACGTCCTCATCGGAAAAGGCATTGTCCAGCGACAGCATGGGCCGCGAATGAACGATAGGTGCAAACGTCGCCAGCAGAGGTGCAGCGCCCACGCGGCGCGAAGGACTGTCATCGCGCACCAGTTTCGGGAAACGCGCCTCTATGGCCTCGTTACGCCGCTTCAGCGCGTCATAATCAGCATCCGAAATCTCCGGCCTGTCATTGGCATGATAAAGCTCATCATGATGAGCAATCTCACGCGCCAGTCGCTCCAGTTCGGCAGCGGCTTCAAGGTCGGTCAGTTTTTCAACGAGAATTTCGGACATATGCAACAAGCATCCTGGCTATCTGAATCGAGCAGAAACATATCCAAGAAATGTCATTTAGCCTACAGCCGCCTGACTTTACGAACAGAGGATGCTGTCAGGAGGCCAGAGCGCTGTTTTCCGCCAGCAAACGTTCTGCAGCCGCACGCGCTTCATCGGTGATGCTGGCACCGGCGAGCATACGGGCGATTTCTTCCTGCCGCTCACCCACGCCGATAGACCGGATCGATGTCGACATGCGATCTTCGTTGGTCGCGGACTTGGCGATGAGGAAATGCGTCGATGCCCGGGCCGCCACCTGCGGCGCATGGGTTACGGACAGCACCTGCACCCGCGACGACAAACGCGCCAGACGCTGGCCGATGGCATCCGCCACAGCACCGCCCACACCCGTATCGATTTCGTCGAAAACCAGCGTCGGCGCAGAACCGCGATCCGCCAGTGCAACTTTCAGCGCCAGAAGAAAACGCGACAGCTCGCCACCGGAAGCGACTTTCATCATCGGACCGGCTCGCGTGCCCGGATTGGTGCGGACCCAGTATTCCACCGTGTCGATGCCTTCGGCAGCACGCGCTTGCGGGTCGGTGATCATCTCGACCAGGAATTCGGCACGTTCCAGCTTGAGCGCCGGAAGTTCCGCCATTACGGCCGCTTTCAGATGCTCCGCCGTATCCTTGCGCCGGGCAGAAAGCTCCGAAGCAGCTGCGTCATAGGACGCCCTTGTCTCGGTTGCCTGCGCTTCAAGCTGCACCAGCTTTTCCGCGCCTGCATCGAGCTCTGCAAGGTCGGCATCCATCTTGTCGCGCAGAGCGGGCAAGCCTTCCACCGCGACCGAATATTTGCGCGCAGCTGCACGCAGCGCGAACAAGCGCTCTTCCACCTGCTCAAGCACACGCGGATCGAAATCGATCTCCCGCATGGCGTGGTCGATGCCATCCTGCGCAATAGCCAGACTGTTCAGTGCTTCATCAATGGCTTTGCAGACTGGCTCAAGCAGATGTGGCGCTTCCGGGATTTTACGCTCCAGACGGCGCACGAGGCTTGCAAGCGTCGGCACCGGCGAACCATTGCCCGAAAGAAGTTCGCCCGCTTCGTTGACGTCACCGGCGATCTTTTCAGATTTCATCATCACCGCACGGCGTTCGGCGAGTTCGTCTTCCTCGCCGGGCTGCGGATCGAGCTTCGTCAGTTCTTCAACGGACGAGCGCAGATAATCGCCTTCGCGCTCAGCCGCCTCCACACGGGCGCGGTGACGCGACAATGCGGTTTCCGCATCGCGCCACGCCTTGTGCCGTTCGCGCACCACGACCGTCTCGGCGTCGAGACCGCCAAAAGCATCCAGCAATGTGCGGTGAAGGTCGGTATCGATCAGCGCGCGGTCATCGTGCTGGCCGTGAATTTCCACCAGCCTGCGGCCCAGATCGCGCAACAGTGCAACGCTTGCCGCCTGATCGTTGATGAAAACGCGCGTGCGCCCATCGCCCATCTGAAGACGACGCAGGATGACGTCGCCGTCATCATCAAAACCATTTTCGCGAAGGAAAAGCCGGGCCGGATGTCCGCCCGGTACATCGAATACTGCCGTCACCTGCCCCTGATCCGCCCCAAGGCGAACCAGCGAAGCGTCGCCGCGCGCACCAAGCGCCAGCGACAGCGAATCAAGCAGAATGGATTTACCGGCCCCGGTCTCGCCCGTCAGCACGGACAAGCCGGTCTTGAACTCGATGTCGAGCCTTTCAATCAGGACAATATCGCGGATCGAGAGGTGCGACAGCATGTCGGGCTCAAACTGTTTATGAACCGCCGCCCGTGATGAGCGACGAAGCCTTGGCCAGCCATGAACCGCCGTTTTCGCGTGGCTCAAGACCACCGCTCTGCAGCAGCTTGTAGCTGTCCTTGTACCACTGGCTATCCGGGAAGTTCTTGCCGAGAACCGAAGCGGCCATCTGGGCTTCCGAGGTCAGGCCAAGCGCATAATAGGCTTCGACCAGACGCGCCAGAGCTTCTTCGACCTGACGGGTGTTGGAATATTCCTCGACCACACCGCGGAAGCGCTTGATGGCGGCCAGATATTCCTTGCGTTCCAGATAATAACGGCCGACCTGCATTTCCTTGCCGGCGAGCTGGTCGCGGGCAAAGCGGATCTTGGCTTTCGCGTCGTCGGTATATTCCGAATCCGGGAAGCGATCGACCACTTCCTGCATCGCGGCAATGGCGCGACGGCTCGCAGCCTGATCGCGCGTCACGTCCGGAATCTGACGGAAATAGGAAAGACCGATGATGTAATAGGCGTAAGCCGATTCGGGCGATGTCGGGTAAAGCGTGTTGTAACGCTTCGCCATGCTGATCGCTTCTTCGTAGTTACCCTTGCGGTAATTGGTGAAGGCAGCCATTACGAGCGCCTTGCGGGCCCATTCCGTATAGGGATGCTGGCGGTCGATGGCAGCGAACTTCTTGGAGGCTTCATCGAGACGACCCGCATCCAGATTGGCCAGACCTTCATTATAGAGCTTGTCAGCAGGATCGATCGTCTCAACATACTTGGTGAGATCGATATCGTCGTTCTTGCTTGCACAACCGGCGAGCGGGATAAGAACGGCGATAGCGCCAGTCAGCAGCGCGGTTTTCGTCACACCCGTGAATTTGAAACTCGTCATGCGGTCTCCGGCCTTCTGGCAGCGTCATTCCTGTTTGAAGCAACGTGCGCGCTTGTAGCATTGCAACTGTGCTTCATCCATCCAAATCATTCAACATTGGCAAAGATTAAACAGTGCCAAGGCTGTTTTGGCCGTCCATAAACCACATGCAGGCGCAATCGTCTAGCTCTTCAATCGCCAGATTTTGGCCGAAACACTGTCCGGACGGCTCCTTCGCAACGTGTGAACCGTGAAGATTGGTCCCCTCATCGGCCCGCCGCAAAACGACAACCGACTCGTATCGTGATGGTGACCCGCCGAACACGGCTCAATTAAGGCCGTGCTCCGGGATCATCCAAATTATTGTGGACTAAGGGACGAAGGCTTAAAGTGTTACTTAAAGCGCCCAGGGTGCAGCAATATTTGGCTTCACCGCAACGAAATCCGAGCTCTTTGCATTGCGACGCACACCGGATGCCTCGACGATGTCGAAAGCGCTCTTGTCGGCAAGAAGCGCCTTGACCGTTTCAGCATTCAGACGATGACCGCTGCGGTAGGAGCGGAAGCAGCCAATGAACGGCAAACCGGCCAGTGCCAGATCGCCCACGGCATCCAGCGTCTTATGACGCACGAACTCATCCTTGAAGCGCAGACCACCCGGATTGATGACCGAATTATCATCGCCGATGACCAGAGAGTTGTCGAGCGAGGACCCCAGCGCATGGCCGGAGGCCCAAAGACGTTCCACGTCCTTCATGAAGCCGAAGGTGCGCGCAGTGGAAATTTCCTTGCGGAAAACCGCCTCGTCCATGTCTTCCGCAAATTTCTGACGACCGATCAACGGGCATTCGAAATCGATCTCAACTTCAAAACGTGTACCGGAGAACGGGCGGAACTCACCCCACGAGCCGCCGGCTTCCACACGAACCGTCTTAAGAATACGGATGAAACGACGCTTGGCCTGCTGCGTGACAATGCCTGCCTCGTCAAACGCTTCGATGAAGCGCGCCGAGGTGCCGTCAAGAATAGGCACTTCCGGGCCATCAACCTCGACAATCAGATTGTCGATACCGAGTGCAGCAATAGCGGCCATCAGATGCTCGACCGTATCGATCTTCGCTTCTTTCGGTCCAAGCGACGTGCAGAGGTCTGTCGCGCCAATCTCCGAAACATGCGCGCGGATTTCGCGCGCGCTGGATTTCAGGTCCGAGCGCTGAAAGACAATACCTGTATCGGCATCGGCTGGAATAAACGTGGCCGACGCCGGAGCGCCACCATGTACGCCCACGCCGGAGAGGGTCACCGCACGACCAATTGTCTTCTGATAAGCGCTCAAGGCTGTTCCAATCTATTCAAAATCCAGAATATACGCTCAAAGCGTAAACAGGCCGCACTTGCTCGCTGGCGTACCCTGCTCCCGCAATCGCACAATCTAATTCGCAAACGCGATTAATCCGTTAGATATGGCAAAATTAGCGGCAGGGAAGACAAAAAGAATCACAACCCCGTGTGAGCCCCGATACAACCGACCACGCTTAAAATAGTGAGCCGGCTCGTCGTGACAAAATCACGCTTTCTTACGCTCTATTACCATAAACCGCGTTTTATTCCAGAGCGGTTCCGTTGAAAACGGAATCTTGGAACCGCTCTATCTATTTGTTTCTACGCATTATCCTACGCAAAACCGCTACGCACTTTTGCTGGAAATGCTCTAGAATTTGCCGTGAAAAGCAAAAAGCCCGCCTGAAACAGGCGGGCTTTTTGAAGTTCTACATCAGCGTTCGATCAGTTCGACTGGCGGCGCAGGAAGGCCGGAATTTCGAGCTGGTCGTCTTCCGAAGCTGCGCGCGGCTGCGGGCGGCCCTGATCGTCGAGCTGGCCACGGCGCGGCGCGTAGATCGAGCCATCCTGCTGCATCGGGCGGCGTTCAGCCGGACGCATGCCAGGTTCACGATGCTGAGCTGGCTCCAGACGCGCTGCAGGCTGCTCTTCTTCACGACGCGACAGACCATGGGTCAGGCGCTTGAGAAGGCTCATCGGGCCGCGTGGCTCTTCCTGAGCAGGCTGTGGCTGCTGCGGAGCGCGACGGGCGGCGATTTCAGCCTGTGCAACCGGCGGGAAGTCCGAAACAGCGGGCAT
Source organism: Ochrobactrum sp. RH2CCR150 (assembly GCA_014138095.1). Taxonomy (GTDB): domain Bacteria; phylum Pseudomonadota; class Alphaproteobacteria; order Rhizobiales; family Rhizobiaceae; genus Brucella; species Brucella gambitense. Next base: position 265,181 of record JACGXE010000005.1, on the reverse strand, counting down.
ACGTGGAGCCGGGCGCGGTGCCGGTTCTGCATGCATCTGCTGCGGCTGCTGGTAAGCCTGCGGCTGAGCTGCCTGAGCCTGGGGCATCGGTGCACGAGCGACCGGTGCACGTTCGAAGGCTTCCGGTGCAGGAGCCTGGAAAATGCGGCTCTGCGGACGGAAATCGGGCTCTGCGGAAGCAGCCGGTGCGGCTGGCGCAGGTGCAATCGGCATGTCGACTTCGGCAGACTGGATTGCCTGAGCAATCGGGTCGACCTGACGCGGCTGCTCAACGACCGGAGGACGCAGAGCGCCATGCGGTGCCATAGGCTTGGCCTGCGAAGTCGGCTGCTTTACTGGCTGGCGAAATTCCAGCGGCGCAGGCGCCGCATCTCCGATCTGCTTGTCGATGCCGGTAGCAACCACGGATACGCGGATAACGCCTTCGAGACCTTCGTCGAAGGTTGCGCCGAGGATGATGTTTGCTTCCGGATCGACTTCTTCACGGATACGCGTTGCAGCTTCGTCGACTTCGAACAGGGTCATGTCGCGACCACCGGTGATCGAGATCAGCAGGCCCTTTGCACCACGCATCGACGTTTCGTCGAGCAGCGGGTTGGCAATCGCAGCTTCGGCAGCAGCCATTGCACGGCCTTCGCCGGAAGCTTCGCCGGTGCCCATCATCGCCTTGCCCATTTCGCGCATAACCGAGCGAACGTCAGCAAAGTCGAGGTTGATGAGGCCTTCCTTGACCATCAGGTCGGTGATGCAGGCAACACCCGAATAGAGCACCTGATCAGCCATTGCGAAAGCGTCGGCGAAGGTGGTCTTGTCGTTGGCGATGCGGAAGAGGTTCTGGTTCGGAATGACGATAAGCGTATCGACGTTCTTCTGCAGTTCTTCGATGCCGAGGTCGGCCGTCTTCATGCGACGAGCGCCTTCGAAATGGAAAGGCTTGGTCACGACGCCGACAGTCAGTATACCGCGTTCACGTGCTGCGCGGGCTACAACCGGAGCTGCACCGGTGCCGGTGCCGCCGCCCATACCTGCGGTGACGAAGCACATATGCGTGCCATTGAGGTGATCGACGATTTCGTCGATGCATTCTTCAGCAGCAGCACGACCGACTTCGGGCTGGGAACCTGCGCCCAGACCTTCCGTCACGGCAGCGCCGAGCTGGATGATCCGATCGGACTTCGACATGGTCAAAGCCTGCGCGTCGGTGTTGGCCACAACGAAATCCACGCCGCGAAGACCGGCATTGATCATGTTGTTGACTGCATTGCCGCCGCCACCGCCGACACCGAATACGGTGATGCGGGGCTTCAGCTCGGTGATGTCCGGCTTTTGCAGATTGATAGTCATTGGTCCTTGTTCCTCTTAAAGCCCGTCACCGCGTTTCGCCGCTGCGGTGCTGATTGGTTGTTACCCAGATGGTCACGTCCCGGAAAATTCGACTGTTCACTCAAAGATCGGTTACTCAGAAACTCTCCCTCAGCCATTGGCTGACACGTTGAATGCGCCCACCCGTACCGGTCATTAGACCGGAGGAAGCTGCTTTTACCGACCGCTCTTCTATCCCGGCCACCTGCGGGTAGATCAGAAGTCCGACGGTCGCGGCAAAAGCTGCCCCCTTAGCCGCCTCAGGCAATCCCGCTATTCCTAGAGGACGCCCGATTCGTACATTTCTTGCAAGGATTCGTCTGGCTGCCTCCGGCATTCCCGGCAATTGGCTTGCGCCGCCGGTCAAAACCACACGCTTGCCGACAATGTGTCCGAGGCCTGACTGGTTCAGCCTGTCGCGAACCAGTTCCAGCGTTTCTTCCACTCTTGCACGGATAATCCGCGTCAAAACTGACCGCGGATATTGATTGGGTACATCACGCTCATCGTCGCCAATGGGCGAGACGGAGATGAGATCGCGGTCATCGGCAGCGCTTGGCAGCGCCGAGCCATACATGACCTTCAGGCGTTCGGCGTCGTCCATGCGAGTGGAGAAGCCGCGCGCCACGTCCATCGTGACGTGATTGCCGCCGATGGCAACTGCATCGGCGTGAATGAATTTGCCTTCAGAAAAGACGGAAATCGTGGTGGTGCCGCCGCCCATATCGATGCAGGCTGCGCCCATTTCGGCTTCATCACCGACCAGAGCCGACAGACCGCTTGCATAAGGCGTAGCAACAATAGCTTCCACCGAGAGGTGGCAACGATTGATGCAAAGCTCGAGATTGCGCAGCGGAGCGGCATCAGCCGTCAGCACATGCATATCGACGCCGAGGCTGTCGCCCAGCATGCCCTGCGGGTCGCGAACACCGCGCTCGCCATCCAGCGTATAGCCGATCGGCAGCGAATGAACGAGGTGACGTTCTGCGGCCAGAGCCTGCTTTGCGCCCGCAGCGAGAACACGGCGAATATCGGTCTGCTCGACTTCATGGCCGCCGAGATTGACGCTCGCAGTGAATGTTTCGCTCTTGAGGCGACCAGCGGAAATATTCACGATCAGGCTGTCGACGGTCAGACCGGCCATGCGCTCTGCAGCATCGACCGCGAGACGGATGGACTGTTCGGCAGCATCGAGATCGATGATCACGCCGGACTTCACGCCACGCGAACGCTGATGGCCGATGCCGAGCACTTCCATGCGGTGCGTGCGGCCCGGCAGAAGCGCGCCGCCTTCATGCGGACGCAGCCTTGCGATCACGCAGGACACCTTGCTTGAGCCAACATCCAGAACCGTGAGCAGGCGCACCTTGCGCCCTGCAGTTCCGCCTTGAGATGATCCCTTACCGCCCAGAATACTCATACGCGCTTCCCCGTGCGGGCCAATTCTTTCTTACGCTCCGCCAGGAACTTCTGGCGCTGTTCCATACCGCTTGCCGTCAGCTGAACGGTGACGCGATCATCCAGACGGAGATCGACCGCCATAATATCGCGGGTCAGAAGATGTTTTTCCTCATCGAGCTTCTGGATCTGCGCGAGAGCCTTCAGCGGATCATCTGCCGGGAGCATGACGCGCACGCCATTGTCCAACAGCAGGTCCCAGCGACGGTCTGCGACGCGGATATAGGCGCGAACCTTGCCAGCCAGCGCCGGATAGTTTGCGACCTCGTCAACGAAGCCCTTAACAACCTTTTCTGCACCGTCACCGACAACGAGTGGCAGTGTGTTGTAGCGGCCTGCACGGAAAGGAACGATGGTGTCGCCTTCGGCATCGATAAGCGACAGTTCCTTGTCGTTCTGCCAGATGGCGAAAGCCTGACGCTCATGCAGCGCAACCTGAACCGTACCCGGATAAACCTTGCGTACTTCGGCGCTCTGAACCCATGGCAGCTGTGCGATGGAGGCGCGCGCTTCTTCAGCGCTCAAGCCAACCAGCGATGTTTCGCCATCAAGGTTAAGCTGACCCAGAATATCGATATCGGAGGTTTCGTGATTGCCGACGACCTTGACGTCCTCGATAGCAAAGCCGAGCGTCGAGGCCGTAGCCTTCACCACGTCCTGGGAGTGATTACCGACGACCATGCCGTAAAGGCCGGTAGCACCGAGGAAACCCAGCATGCCAATGGTGCCAGCGTGACGAGGAATGCTGACATTGCCCTGAAACAGACGTACGGCGAAGCGAAACGGCTTGCGCAGAAAGCGCGGCAGGACGAATGTGACATTCATCGCCGATGCGTCTCGCATCGCGCCCGAGCGCCTATATCCATCATTTTTGCCGTTCAACGCAAACAAGACGCGTCCTCCACCATCCAACTCAACAATTCACCGAAAGAGATACCAGCCGCTTTGGCGATATCAGGCACGAGCGATGTGGGGGTCATTCCCGGTTGGGTGTTAACTTCCAACCAGATAACTTCGCCTTCTTCTGAAAAACGATCATCGAAACGGAAGTCCGACCGGCTTACGCCCCGACACCCGATTGCCCGATGCGCCGTAAGGGCCATTGTTTGTATTTTTTGGTAAATATTTGGTAAAATTTTTGCCGGACACACGTGAGTTGATGCGCCTGCAACATATTTTGAATCATAATCGTAGAACTGATGACCGACCGGAACGATCTCGCAGACATCCATGGCGCGATCACCCATCACGGCGCAGGTCAATTCGCGCCCGGCGATGTAGCTTTCGACCAGAACTTCGTCGCCATATTTCCAGTCGGCGGAGCCGATGATTTGCGGCGGATGGGTCTGGTCTTCCTTGACGATCACGACGCCGAAGCTGGAGCCTTCACGCACCGGCTTGACAACATAAGGCGGCTCCATCGGATGCTCGGAACCAATGTCGAAACGGTTCATCAGACGCGACGGGGCCACAGCCACACCAGCAGCCGCAGCAACCTTCTTGGCGCGATCCTTGTCCATGGCGAGCGCTGAAGCCAGAACGCCTGAATGCGTGTAGGGAATCTGGAGATATTCGAGGATGCCCTGAATGGCGCCATCCTCACCGAACGGACCGTGCAGCGCATTGAAGGCGACATCAGGATTCAGCTCGGCAAGAACACTCGCGACATTGCGATCCACATCGATGCGGGTCACGCGGTAACCGCACTCTTCGAGGGTCTTTGAACAGGCCGCGCCAGACGACAGGCTGACAGGACGCTCGGAGGAGAATCCACCCATCAAAACGGCGACGTGTTTTCCCGTCATGTTAAGCATCCCCTCTGCGCAATCCCCTGCGCGGTGAATCAAGAACAGAGTCCGAGTAGCCCAGCGGCGCGGGCCGCAGACGTCCACGGCAGGAAAATCCTGCCGAATCAAATCACTGTGTGGTTAACCATAAAGAATCAGAGGATTGATTCCGTGACAAGACCCTATCAAAAGGGACGAACCTTACGCGTCGCTTGCGAAGGCAAAAAAGCCCGGAATTTCAGGCAGAAAATCCGGGCAATTTTTTTATTAAACTTTGCCGAGAAACTCTTCTACGCGCTCGCCGTCGCGGAACAAACCGAGACGCTTGATCTCCCAATGGAGGCGAATCCCCGAGTTCTCGAAAACTTTTGCGCGAACTGTCTCGCCCAAAGTCTCCAGATCATGCCCGGTCGCGGTGCCAGTATTGATCATAAAATTGCAGTGCATCTCCGACATCTGGGCACCGCCGACGCGCAATCCACGACAGCCAGCCTTGTCGATTTCCTTCCAGGCAGATGTGCCCTCGGGGTTCTTGAAAGTTGAGCCGCCGGTCTTTTCGCGCACAGGCTGCACCGTCTCACGGTGATGCTGCACTTCGTCCATGGCGCGCTGAATATCCTCGCGGTCACCCGGAACGCCCTCGAACAGCGCCGAGGTGAATATCAGCTCCGGCGATGCCGAAGAATGGCGATAGGCATAGCCCATATCAGCGTTGGAAAGCACATGCAGCTCGCCCTTGCGGTCAAGCGCCCGCACTTCCATAACGCGCTCGCGTGTTTCCACGCCATTTGCGCCCGCATTCATGCGCAACGCCCCGCCAATGCCACCAGGAATGCCGTGGTAGAAATGGAAGCCCGAAAGGCCTGCTTCGAGCGCCGCCGCAGCCACGCGCTTGTCTGGCGTCGCTGTGCCTGCTCTGAGCTGCGTCTCGGAGACGCGCTCCACCTCGCCAAAGCCCTTTGCGGAGAGCCTGACAACAAAGCCAGGCACGCCGCCATCGCGGACGAGCAGATTGGAACCGATACCGACCACGAGGATCGGTATTTCTTCCGGCACAGCCTTCAGGAAATTCGACAGGTCTTCCTCATCGGCAGGCTGGAAAAGAACCTGTGCCGGGCCACCGGCACGGAACCAGGTGATCTTGTCCATGCCCGTATCGGGCGTCAGACGCCCGCGCAGGCCCGACAGCTTGCCGTCGAGCTTCTTGAGAAGCGTCTCGCCGCTTTCCATCGGGTGATAGTCCATTACTTCTTACCCTGTTCGGCGAGTTCTTTGGGCAGCGCATAGGCCCATTGCGTGATGTTGCCCGCACCGAGACAGACCACGAAGTCGCCCGGCTGCGCGATAGAAGCAACGAGCGGGGCCAAAGCTTCCGGTCCGCTGGCATAACGCGCATCGCGATGGCCCGCAGTCTTGATGCGGCTGACCAGCGTTTCGGAGTTCACGCCTTCGATGGGGTCTTCACCGGCCGTATAGACCGGCGTGACGATGACGGTGTCGGCATCGTTGAAGCATGCAGCAAATTCGTCGAACAGGCTGTGCAGGCGCGTATAGCGATGCGGCTGCACGATGGCGATCACACGACCGCCCGCCTGGCTTGTGGCTTCGCGTGCGGCTTTCAGCACTGCGCGGATTTCCACCGGGTGATGTCCGTAATCGTCGAAAATCTCGACGCCGTTCCACGTACCCGTATGGGTGAAGCGGCGCTTCACGCCACCGAATGAGCCGAGGCCGCGACGGATATCGTCGGCGGATATGCCCAGTTCATGCGCGACCGCGATGGCAGCCGTTGCGTTGGAAACGTTGTGCTGGCCAGGCATCGGCAGGCGCAGATCCTTGATTTCAACTGTCTCGCCCTTACGCGAACGGATGACCACGTCGAACAGGTTCGCCGCACCTTCCATGCGCTGATTGACGAAGCGCACTTCGGCCTGCGGGTTCTGACCATAAGTGATGATGCGGCGGTCTTCGATACGGCTGACGAGCGCCTGCACTTCCGGATGATCGAGGCACATGACGCCAAAACCGTAGAACGGCACATTCTCCACGAACTGCGCGAAAGCGGCACGCACATTGTCGAAATTGCCGTAATGGTCGAGATGTTCCGGATCGATATTGGTTACAACCGCAATATCGGCGGGCAGCTTGAGGAAGGTGCCGTCGCTTTCGTCGGCCTCCACCACCATCCAGTCGCCGTCACCCATGCGGGCATTGGTGCCATAGGCGTTGATGATGCCGCCATTGATGACGGTTGGATCGAGATGGCCTGCATCAAGCAGCGCCGCCACCATCGACGTGGTGGTCGTCTTGCCATGCGTGCCGCCAATGGCGACCGCACGACGGAAGCGCATCAGCTCGGCCAGCATTTCAGCGCGGCGCACGATGGGCAGAAGCTTTTCACGTGCAGCAGCCAATTCCGGGTTGGTCTTCTTGATTGCGGTCGAAACAACGATGACTTCCGCGTCGCCGAGATTTTCAGCCTTGTGACCAACGAAGACCTCAATGCCCTTCTCGCGCAGACGCTGCACATTGGCGCTGTCCGACTGATCCGAGCCCTGAACCTTGTAACCGAGATTATGCAGCACCTCGGCGATACCACTCATGCCGATGCCGCCAATTCCGATGAAATGGACGAGCCCGATGTTCAGCGGCATTTTCATGGCCGAGTTCCTTCTTTGAATTCCTGGACAGATTTTCCTGCTGCAATAGCCTCTGCCAGATCGGCAAGCAACCGCGCAGCATTCGGCTTACCGACGCTTTTTGCAGCTTTTGCCTGATTTTCGAGCCTTTCGGGCTCATTCATCGCCGATTGCAGGATTTGCGCAAGGCGTTCGGGGGAAAGGTCCGCCTGTCGCACAACCTCGCCGCCGCCAGCGCTGGCGAGTGCAGCAGCATTGGCCGCCTGATCGTGATCGAGCGCATGGGGGAACGGCACCAGAATGGCCGGACGACCAATCACGGTGATTTCCGAAACGGTCGATGCGCCGGAGCGCGAAATCACGAAATGCGCATCCGCCATGCGTGCGGGCATATCGTTGAAGAACGGGGCCACATCGGCTGGAATGCCAAGCTTCTTGTAGGCCTCGCGCACGGAAGCTTCGTCTTCCTTGCGCGCCTGCTGGGTGATCAGAAGTCGCGCACGTTCCTTTGCGGGCAACAGAGCAACAGCAGCCGGTATCGCATTCGAGAAGAACTGCGCACCCTGACTGCCGCCGAAAACCAAAAGACGGAAACGCTCATCCGGCTTTGCGGGCTTGTAAGGAGTGGCGGCTGCCGCCAGCACAGGCGGGCGCACCGGATTGCCGGTCGTCACTGTCTTGTCGGCAAAGGCACCGCCTGTTTCCGGCAGAAAGCCGCCTGCAATCGCCTTGACGCGCCCGGCAAGGCCTTTGTTGGCGCGGCCCATCACGGCGTTCTGTTCATGCACCAGCGTCGGGATATGCATGTTGCTGGCCGCATAAAGCGGCGGCAAGGTCGGATAGCCTCCGAAACCGGCGACAAGCTGCGGCTTCAGGCGGCGGAACAATTTGCGCGAGTCGAGATTACCCTGCCACAGCGACCAGAACGTCTTGAGAAGCGCAATCGGATTGCGGCCCGCAATGGTCGCGGAACGGATCACATGCACATGGCTTTCATCGAAAGCGCCGGCAAAACGCTGCGCACGGGCGTCGGTCGCCAGATGCACGTCCCAGCCGCGTGACTTCAATTCATGCGCCAGCGCTTCCGCCGGAAAAAGATGGCCGCCCGTTCCCCCGGCGGCCAATACGATAACACCTTTACCCATCAGCCCCTCACAGCGCAGGAATGCGCTCGCCTCGACTTGAACCAATGTGCCCGACCGTATGCGTCATGCGCGCTTCCGGACGGCGACGGGTGAGCGCCAGCAGGATGCCCATGGTGATGGCAATCGCCACCAGCGACGAACCGCCATAGGAAATGAACGGCAGCGTCATGCCCTTTGCGGGCATCAGGTGCAGGTTCACCGCCATGTTGATGATCGACTGGAAGCCGAACAGGATCACGATGCCCGACACAGCGAGACGCGTAAACGCATCGCGTTCCTTGAGCGCGATCGAAAGTCCGCGCACCACGATGAAGGCAAACAGGAACATGATGATCATGCACAGGATGATGCCATATTCTTCCGCAGCCACGGAGAAGATGAAGTCGGTGTGGCTATCGGGAATGATGCGCTTGACAGTGCCTTCGCCGGGCCCCTGCCCGAACCAGCCGCCACGCAGAATGGCTTCGCGCCCGGCATCGACCTGGAACGTATCGCCCTCGCCCGTCATGAAGCGGTTGATACGACCGGCCACGTGGTCGAACACGAAATAAGCGCCGAAACCACCGCAGACGGCGAGCCCGCCGAGAACCAGAATCCAGAACATCGGCAGGCCAGCGAGGAAGAACATCGCACCCCATGTACCGGTGGTCAGCATGGTCTGGCCAAGATCGGGCTGCAGTACCAAGAGACCCGCAACGGCACAAAACAGCATCATGGCAAGGAAATAACCTGGCATGTCGCCGCCGCGTTCGCGCTCGGAGAAAAGCCATGCGCAGACGACCACAAAGGCGGGCTTCATGAACTCGGACGGCTGGATGGAGATACCGGCCAGATTGACCCAGCGGCGCGCGCCCTTCACTTCAATACCGAAGAAGAGAGCCGCAACCATCAGCACCATGGAAACGGCAAGCAGGATCAGCGCGAAACGCCTGATCTGCCGAGGCGAAAAGAACGACACACCGATCATGACGATGACGGCCGGTATCATGAAGACGGTCTGGCGCTCCACAAAATGGAAGCTGTCGAGACCGATACGCGAAGCCACAGCCGGGCTTGCCGCAAAGGACAAGAGAATGCCAAGCCCCATCAGGGCCAGACAGGCTACGAGAAAGAAGCGGTCTATTGTCCACCACCAGTTGGCAACAGGACCGCGATCGACACGGCTTACCATCAGCTTTCTCCTCCAATTGGCATTATACCGGGAAGTGCCAATACGGCGCTGCGGAAGGCATCGCCGCGTTTTTCAAAATTCTGAAATTGATCGAAGCTGGCGCAGGCTGGCGAGAGCAGCACAACCGGTTCCGGCGCTGCATCATTGCCCGCATCGCGCGCGGCATGGTCCACGGCCACGGCCAGCGTATCCGAAATCTCGAACGGCACGCTGTCACCGAGCGTCGCGGCAAACTGCGCTGCGGCCTCGCCGATCAGATAGGCTTTCGCAATGCGCGGGAAAAACCCGCCGAGAGACTCGATACCGCCCGCTTTCGGCACGCCGCCAGCGATCCAGTAGATGTTATTCGAAAAGGACGAGAGCGCCGGAGCGGTCGCTTCGGCATTGGTCGCCTTGGAATCGTTGACGAACAGCACCTTGCCGCGCCGCGCCACCTGCTCCATGCGGTGCGCCAGCCCCGGAAAGCTTTTCAGTCCAGCGCGAATTTCATCGAGCGACAGGCCAACCGCAAGACAGGCCGCCACAGCTGCAAGTGCGTTCTGCGCATTATGCGCGCCGCGCAGCGAACCGATCCCGGCCAGCGAGGCCAGTTCCTCAACCTTGCCTGCCTCAGCATGCATCAGGGTCGACCTGTCGGCAAAATAACCGCTGTCGAGGTGCTTTTCCTTGGAAATCCGCGCGACATTGACGCCGTTCGCCGCCAGATTTTCGGCAATCGCCGTGCAATAAAGATCGTCAACGCCGATAATCGCCGTGCCGCTGGCCGCAACCAGCCGCGCCTTGATGGCCGCATAGTTTTCCATCGTGCCGTGACGGTCGAGGTGATCCGGCGTCAGGTTCAGCAGAATTCCGGCAGTCGGGTTCAGCGATGGCGCCAGATCGATCTGATAGGACGAGCATTCAACCACATAGAAGCGGTTGGCCGCAGGCGGGTCCAGCGTCAGGATTGCCGTGCCGATATTGCCGCCAAGCTGCATGTCACGACCAGACGCCTTGATGATATGGGCGATCAGCGCCGTGGTGGTCGATTTGCCGTTAGTGCCGGTAATGGCGATGAACGGGCAATCGGGTGCGATATGATTGCGCTCGCGCACGAACAGTTCCACGTCGCCGATAATCTCGACGCCTGCGGCATGAGCAAGATCGACCGTCCAATGGGGCTTCGGATGGGTCAGCGGAACACCGGGCGAAAGCACAAAGGCAGCGAACTGTGACCAGTCCGCCTGCCTCAGATCGCCTGTTGCAATGCCTGCGCCTTGTGCGCGGGCCACACTGTCGGGATTATCGTCCCAGGCAATGATCTTCGCCCCCCCGGCCACAATGGCCTTGGCCGTGGCGATGCCCGACCCGCCCAATCCGAAGAGGGCGACAGTCTTGTCTTTAAGGGCGGTGATCGGGATCATTCTTCTTGCCTGTCGATACTGGTCTTGTTGTTATCTGAGCTTGAGGGTGGAAAGGCCGATCATCGCGAGAATGATGGCGATGATCCAGAAACGGATCACAACCTGACTCTCGGTCCAGCCCTTCTTTTCAAAATGGTGGTGGATTGGCGCCATCAGGAAGACGCGCTTGCCGGTCAGCTTGAACGAGCCAACCTGAATGATCACCGAAAGCGCCTCCATCACGAACAGACCGCCGATGATGGCGAGCACGATTTCATGCTTGGTCGCAACGGCCACGGTGCCGAGCATGCCGCCCAGTGCCAGCGAACCGGTGTCGCCCATGAAGATAGCGGCAGGCGGCGCATTGAACCACAGGAAGCCAAGGCCTGCACCGATCACTGCGCCCAGCACCACGGCGAGTTCACCTGTGCCCGGCACGAAATGAATTTGCAGATAATCTGCGAAGATCGCATTACCGGAAAGATAGGCGATGAAGCCGAAGGAAGCTGCGGCAACCATGACCGGCACGATGGCCAGACCGTCGAGACCGTCCGTCAAGTTCACGGCATTGCCCGCGCCAACCATCACGAAGGCAGCGAACGGGATGAAGAACCAGCTCAGATTGATGACAAACTGCTTGGCGAATGGAAACGTCAGCGAGGAGGAGAAAGGCTCCTGCCCTGCGCGCATGATGACGAAGGCGGCAATCGCTGCGATCAGGAATTCAATGCCCAGGCGCGCCTTGCCGGAAAAGCCCTTGTCGGACTGCTTCGTCACCTTGAGATAATCGTCATAGAAGCCGATAGCGCCGAAGCCCACCGTGACCAGCAGCACAACCCACACATAGACGCTGGCGAGATTGGCCCACAGCATGCACGAAATGAGAATGCCGGTCATAATCATCAGACCGCCCATGGTGGGCGTACCGGCTTTCTTGAAATGGGTCTGCGGGCCGTCCGCGCGGATCGGCTGCCCCTTCCCCTGACGGACGCGCAACGAATTGATGATCGTCGGGCCGAACAGGAACACGATCAGCGCCGACGTAATCATTGCGCCGCCGGTGCGGAAGGTGATGTAGCGGAACACGTTGAGCGGTGTCATGTGTTCAGCGAAGAAGGTGAGAAGCATCAGCATGTGGAGAAAATTCCCTCGACCATCGCCTATTCCGCCGGTTCAACCGGCGGAAACTGGTTAGTGAAAGCCTTGACGATTTTGGAGAAGCCGATTCCCTTGGACGATTTCACCATAACGACATCGCCAGGACGGACCGCCTTTATCACCAGCGGCAGTAATTCTTCGGTGCTCTGCCTGTATTCGGTGTGAATTTCAACCGGCAAGGCGTTTTTAAGCACCGACATTTCAGGGCCGCCGATAAAAAGTGAACTCACTTCGGCATCCACGATCGGACGTGCGAGGTCGGCATGCAGCTTTCCGGACTGGCGACCGAGTTCCAGCATGTCGCCAAGAACGGCAATGCGTCGTCCTTTCGGACCTTCCGGCTTGGACGACTGGAGCAATGCCAGCGCCGCACGCATGGAAGTCGGATTGGCATTGTAGCTTTCGTCGATCAGCGTGAACGTGCCACCATCGGGATGTTGCAGCACATGCTGCGCGCCGCGCCCGCCTTCTGCCGAAAGGGTCGCCATGGCCATGGTCACCTTGGCGAGATCAGCACCGACGAGGTCGCAAGCGCCAAGAACCGCCAGCATGTTCTGCACAATGTGACGGCCCGGTATGCTGACCTTTACGACGGCTTCGTGATTGCCGATCTTGACCGTCATGCAGGAGCATGTCGGGTGCAGCTTGACTTCGCGCAGGCGATACTCGGAGCGCGGATTTTCGCCGAATGTCGGAATGTGCTCGACGCCAGCTTTTTCCGCCAGTTCTTCCAGTTGCTTGAAACGCTTGTCGTCACGGTTCAAAAGCGCATAGCCGCCCGGAACAATGCCTTCGAAAATCTCGGCCTTGGCGACCGCGATTTCCTCCAGATTGGCGAAATGGCCAAGATGCGCAGGCGCGATCAGCGTGATCAGAGCCACATGCGGACGCACCATCTTCACCAGCGGACGAATTTCGTCATGATGGTTCATGCCGATTTCGAACACGCCGTAATCGGTATCCGCTGGCATGCGCGCAAGCGTCAGCGGCACGCCCCAATGGTTGTTGAAGGATGCGACCGAGGCGTGGACCTTGCCGACGCCGGACAGAACATGGCGCAGCGCTTCCTTGGTCGTCGTCTTGCCGACTGAACCTGTCACCGCAATGATCTGCGCCTTCGAGCGCGCACGCGATGCGATGCCCAGCTTGGTCAGCGCTTCAAGCACATCTTCCACGACGATCATCGGCACTTTGAGATTACCGAAAGCAGGCAGGCGATGCTCGGCCACCACCAGAAGCCCGGCACCCGCCGCCATTGCAGCGGTGGCAAAGTCGTGGCCGTCGAACAGGTCGCCCTTGATCGCGAAGAACGCCTCGCCGGGTTTCAGCGTGCGGCTGTCGATGGAAATGCCGGTGATGCCTTTAGGGAGCTTGCCGAAAGGCCTGCCTCCCATGGCGTCAACCATATCAGCCGATGACCACAGCCAGTCTTTCATCCCTGACGCTCCTCAAGACGGGCGGCCAGTGCGGCTGCAACTTCCGCATGATCGGAGAATGGCAGGGTAATGCTGCCGACAATCTGGCCTTCCTCATGTCCCTTGCCCGCAACCACCAGCGTGTCGCCCGGCATCATCATGGACACAGCAGTGAAGATCGCTTCGCGACGATCACCAATTTCAGTCGCGCCAGTCGCCGCAGCCATGATTTCCGAGCGGATTTGCGCCGGAACTTCCGAACGTGGATTGTCGTCGGTGACGATCACCACATCGGCAAGACGCGAGGCGATTTCGCCCATGATCGGGCGCTTGCCCTTGTCGCGATCACCGCCACAGCCGAACACGACGATCACGCGACCGGTGGTGAACGGACGAACAGAAGTCAGAACATTTTCAAGCGCTTCCGGCTTATGTGCATAATCGACATAGGCAGGGGCGCCATCTTCAGTCGCGCCCACCAGATCGAGACGACCCGGCGCGCCCTTCAGGCGTTCCAGCGCGCGCATGGCGGCGGCGGCAGGCACGCCCGTAACCATGGCGAGACCAGCGGCAACCAGCGCATTCGCCACCTGAAAATCACCGGCCAGCGGCAGCTCGATTTCGAAGATTTCGTCGCCGATGCGCACTTCGACATGCTGGCGGAAACGCTCATGCTCAACGCGCTTCAGATTGATGAAATTGCCCTTGCGGCCAACGGTCTTCACATCACAACCGGCAGCGGTCGCCGCATCGATAGCCTGTTGCGAGAAATGATCATCGGAAAAGATGATCGCAGGCGCGCCCTTCGGCAGCAGCGTATCAAACAGGCGCATCTTCGCGCCAAGATATTCTTCAATGGTCGCGTGATAATCCATGTGATCACGACCGAGATTGGTGAAGGCGCCAGCAGACAGTTTCACGCCGTCGAGACGACGCTGATCAAGCCCGTGCGACGAGGCTTCCATTGCGGCATGGGTCACGCCCTCGTCGGCCAGTTCGGCCAGAACGCGCTGAAGCTCCACCGGATCGGGTGTCGTCAATGAATTATAGTCGCTGCGGGTCGGCGAAAACACGCCCGTGGTGCCGATATTGGCAGCAGGAAAACCTGCATAGGCCCAGATCTGACGCGTGAAGGAAGCAACGGAAGTTTTGCCGCTGGTGCCAGTGACGGCAACCATCATCTCGGGCTGCTTGCCATAGAACTGTGCCGCAGCGGTGGCCAGCGCGTGACGCGGATCGTCCACATGCAGAACCGGAACGCTCGCATTGTCGATGGTTGCATCCTTGGCCGCGATCACGGCGGCTGCGCCGCGCTTGATTGCATCCGCAGCAAATGCTGCTCCATCCGCCTTCACGCCTTTCAGCGCGGCGAAGAGAAAACCGCGTTCGACCTTGCGGGAATCCGAGGTCACGCCCGTGATTTCCACCTCACCGTCGGTGCCGGAGGCCAGTTCCGTAAAAAGAGCGATTTCCTTCAGTTTCATGGCAATCAAATCCAAATTTCGTTGCGTACCCAAGCTATGCTGCGCGAATCAGTCGTATTCGTTGGAAACCATTGCTGGCGGCAATTCCTGTTTTAAATCAGGCCCGCCGCTCATATTGCTAACAGTTGCCGGTTGCGCATCCAGTTCGAAGTCAGGTTTGACGCCCAGGAAGGATGCCGAGCGGCTGATGATTTCATAGACCATCGGCGCAGCATTGAAGCCCGCGGTCGCACCGAATTTGCCCTGTTCCGGCTTCGGCTCATCGATGATGGTCAGCACGACATAGGCCGGATCTTCGATCGGGAACGAAGCAAGGAAGGCGTTAAAGCGCGAATCCTTCGAATAGCGACCGTGAACCACCTTTTCAGCCGTACCCGTCTTTCCGCCGACGCGATAGCCCGGAACGGCTGCGCGCTTACCCGAACCGCCCGGCGCCGTGGCATTGAGGCGGTAGAGATAACGCATATCAGCAGAAACTTGTGGATGAACGACCTGCTTCTCTCCGAGCGCAACCGTTTCAGCCTGAGACCGCATCAGGAAGGTCGGGTTGAACAGCTTTCCGCCATTCATAAGTGCTGCCGCACCCACTGCCGTCTGAAGCGGAGTCGTCATCATGCCGTGACCAAACGAGATGGTCATCGAATGAACCTTCTTCCAGACGCGCGGCTCGACCGGACGCGCCACTTCCGGCAATTCCGTCTGCATGCGGTCAAGAAGACCCATCTTCTTGAGGAAGGCGCGGTGGCCTTCGATGCCGACGGCATCGGCTTCGCGACCCGAACCGATATTCGACGAGAAGATGAAGACTTCCGGCAGTGTCAGCCAGCGGCCCTTGCCGTGGAAGTCGCGGATGGTCTGGCGACCGAACACCAATGGACGCGTTGCATCGAGCTTCGACTGCAAGGTGAACTTGCCGGAATCGAGCGCCATGGCCGTCGTGAAGGTCTTGATGGTCGAGCCCATTTCATAGGTGCCCGCCGACATGCGGTTCAAACGATCCTTGTCGAGCGCATTGACCGGGTTGTTCGGATCGAAATCCGGCACCGAGGCCATGGCGATCACTTCGCCGGTCTTGATGTTGAGAACGACGGCACCGGCAGCAATAGCGCGATAGCGCTCCATAGCCTTGACCAGAACGTCGCGCATGATGTGCTGCACGCGAATATCGATGGACAGGCGCACCGGCTCAAGCGATTGGCCGGTTGCAAGACCAGCAAGACGAAGATCGGTCAGGCCCTGGCTGTCGATATATTTCTCCATACCGGCAATGCCCTGGTTATCGACATTGACCAGACCGAGAATATGCGATGCGGTCGGACCGCCCGGATAGAAGCGGCGCTTTTCGGTACGGAAGCCGATGCCTGGCACGCCGAGCGCCATGATCTGGCTCTGTTGCTTCGGTGTCAGGCCGCGCTTGACCCAGACGAAGCCTGCGCCGCTCTTGAGGCGCTTATAGGTCGCTTCCCAATCCAGATCGGGCAGCACCGTGGACAGCATCTCGATGGTTTCATCCGGATCGACGATCTTGCGCGGTTCGGCATAAAGCGAAGCGGTGTTGATGTCGGTCGCGAGAATTTCGCCGTTACGGTCCAGAATATCCGGACGCGAGGCGAGCTGATGCACCGCCGGGCCGGAAGCGTCTTCGTCCTCACCGCCGATCATGCCGAAATAGACGAGCTTGCCGCCAATCACGCCATAGATACCGACGAAGCAGGCAATCGCCATCCACAAACGATTACGAGCACGATTGCCGTGCTTTTTACGCGAACCGACAAAAGCCATGTTGCCAGCCAGCTTTTCATCGCCGACCGGCTCCAGACCGTCCATCGCATTTTTATTCTTCTTCTTGGAGAGACCGAGTTTCAGCCGCATGATCAGTGCTTTGCCCCGCTCTTCTTCTTGATGCTACCGGTTGTGATCTTGTCCTGTTCGAGCACGCCGCTTGCGACCAGTTCATCGGTGCCGGAGATGATTTTCTGGATGTCGTCCAGCGGACGCTCTGGAATATCGGCAGCGCTCAGGATAAGCTGCTCGGCCACGATCGGCTGCAGGTTCAGTTCTTTTTCATAGACGCCGGTCAGGCTTTGCAGGCGACCCGGCTGCGTCATCAGTGCCCAGTCAGCACGCAACAGCGTAATCGTATCGCGCTCGGAATTGATCTGGCGCGTCAGCTTGGCGATGACCGCGACCTGTTTTTCGGCGTCATACTTGATGGTGTAGGTGACAGCTGCTGCCACCAACATCGCCGCAATCATGATGAGATCAAAAGTACGCAGCACTCGTTCAACTCCGGCCCAGTTCATGCGTTTCAGGCAATTTGGGGAGCCCGAACAGCGAAAGATCATCTTCAAGCGGCGGATTTACAGTCCGCAGTCCGGCGCGCAGCTTCGCCGAGCGCGCACGTGGATTGCTGGCTTCTTCCTCCGGCGTCGGCCCGACAGCGCCTTTGACGGCGGGCGTAAAACTCGGATGACGCACATGCGTTTCCGGCATGTGGCGCGAACCCGCGCTACCGCCTGCGCGATCCGCGAAGTAACGCTTCACCATGCGGTCTTCGAGTGAGTGGAATGTCACCACCACCAGCCGTCCGCCGGGTTTCAAAACCTGTTCGGCAGCCAAAAGTGCACGGGCCAGTTCGCCCAACTCGTCATTCACATAGATGCGCAGCGCCTGAAACACCCGCGTTGCGGGATGAATAGGTACCTTAGGATTACGACCGACCAGCGATTCGATGGCATTGGCGAGATCAAGCGTGCGGCTGAAAGCCTGCGCTTCGCGGCGCTTCTCGATCATCCGTGCGATGCGCCCGGCATGACGTTCTTCGCCGAGGAAATTGAATATACGCGCCAGATCACCCATTTTCAGACGATTGACGACATCGGCAGCACTGGGCCCTTTGCTTGACATGCGCATGTCGAGCGGTCCGTCCTTCTGGAAGGAGAAACCGCGCTCGGCTTCATCGATCTGCATCGACGAAACACCGATATCGAGCACAACGCCATCCACCTTGCTGCCTGCTCCCTTCACTTGCGCGACCGCTGAATCCAGCGCCGAAAACCGGCTTTCCACCAGATGCAGACGCCCCGGAAACTGCTTTTCCATGGCGCGTCCGGCTTCGATGGCCGTCGGATCGCGGTCTATCGCGATCACTTCGGCCCCCTCATCCAATATGCGACGGGTGTAGCCGCCTGCCCCGAAGGTGCCATCGACGATAACTTCGCCGGGCTGGGGCTTGAGAGCGTCAATCACCTCGGAAATCAACACCGGAACGTGACGGACTTCAGCCCCTTCGGCTTGAGATTTGTCTCCGCCGAGGCTCGCCATCATTCCGTTCCTTTCCCGGGAGTTGCCCCCGCTATCCTGTGTTCTGTCTGTGGATTCCGGCCTTTTGCCGTCATGGAGACGATCAGGCGGATTCGTTCGTCAGTTATCGGATATTAAGCTTAATGAAGCGTTATCCTTTGCATCAGCGCACAGGAATATTGAAGGGAGTAAGGGAGTAAGGGAGTAAGGGAGTAAGGGAGTAAGGGAGTAAGGGAGTAAGGGAGTAAGGGAGTAAGGGAGTAAGGGAGTAAGGGAGTAAGGGAAGAGGATCGCGGGCGCTCGTTCGGCGCAAGCGATTTTTTTAGAGGCTCCGAGTTCCTACCCTATTCCCCTATTCCCCTATTCCCCTATTCCCCTATTCCCCTATTCCCCTATTCCCCTCCACACTATTGACGCATCACCCGTCTGCCATTATTAAATGCAAATAGTTTGCAAGTGCATATTGGTAATAAAGGTCTTTATAATGACACCCCATGGTGCGGGCCCATCCGAAGGTCACGACGTCACCTTTGAAGGCTGGCGGCGGGATCGAGGCGAAGCCTCTATGTCCGATGTTCATCGTTCCGTGGCGGTCAACCGTTCCGGGTCACGCTTTCGCAGGGCCATGGCCTTTGTTGGTCCCGGCTATCTTGTCGCCGTCGGCTATATGGATCCCGGCAACTGGGCGACCTCGCTCGCCGGCGGCTCCCGCTTCGGCTATGCGCTGCTTTCGGTCGTACTTCTGTCCAATCTGATGGCCGTTCTGCTGCAGGCGCTGTGCACGCGACTTGCAATCGCCACCGGGCGCGATCTGGCGCAAGCCTGCCGCGACGCCTATCCGCGCATTCTCGCCTGGCCGCTATGGCTTCTGGCGGAACTCGCAATCTGCGCCACCGATCTTGCGGAAGTCATCGGCACGGCCATCGGCCTCAATCTTCTGTTCGGCATTCCGCTCGAAATCGGCGTCATCATCACCGCCGCCGACGTGCTTCTTGTGCTCTATCTGCAAAACAAGGGCTTCCGCCGCGTTGAAGCGCTCATCATGACGCTTCTGGCCGTCATCGCGATCTGCTTCCTGGTCCAGATCCTGATGGCGCAGCCAAAATGGAATGAGGTCATTCTCGGATTTGCGCCAACGGTCGAGATCATCCGCAATCCGGACATGCTTTATATAGCGCTCGGCATTATCGGTGCGACGGTCATGCCGCATAATCTCTATCTGCATTCCGGCATCGTGCAGACCCGCGACTATGGGCACACCACCGCTGAAAAGCGCGAGGCCATTCGCTATTCGACGCTCGATTCCACCATCGCACTGACTTTTGCGCTGCTGGTCAATGCATCGATCCTGATCCTCGCGGCAGCCAGCTTCAACGCGACCGGGAATACCGGCGTGGAAGATCTCGACAAGGCCCATGCCCTGCTCAACCCGCTGCTCGGATCATCGCTTGCGCCAACGCTTTTTGCCATCGCGCTTCTCTGCTGCGGTCTGAACTCGACCATCACCGCCACCATGGCCGGGCAGATCGTCATGGAAGGCTTTATCCGCATCCGGTTGAAACCGTGGCTGCGCCGCGCCATCACACGCTTCGTGGCCATTGTTCCCGCAGCTGTTGTCACGATCATGTACGGGTCGCAGGGCACGACGGAACTCCTGATCCTGTCGCAGGTCGTACTAAGCCTGCAATTGCCTTTCGCGGTGATACCGCTGGTCATGTTCACCGCAGAAAAGAAGAAGATGGGATCGCTGGTCGCGCCGCGCTGGGTCACCTTCCTCGCGGCCATCACTGCCATCATCATTGTCGTGCTGAACCTGAAGCTCATCTACGATTTCTTCAGCGGCGTGCCGATCTGATCCATCTGGAGCGCATCCCGAAAAGTGTGAAACGGTTTTCGGAAAAGATGCGCGTTAAATTAAAGGACTACCGCAGCGCCTCCCAAGCAACCGCGCCGCAGAAAGAAAAAGCCCGGCTCAAAGCCGGGCTTTTTCTGATCGTAAAGTAGTGTCAGCCGGTCTGTAAGCCGGGTTCTGTATGGCCGGGCTTTCGCCCGACGTGGCAGCCATTCATCTGGGACGGATGTCGCCACCCGCCTCTTGCAACCCACCCGGACGACTGATCCGGAAACCGATTGCCGGTCCTTGCGAACCGGCGCGCCGTCCCTATTCGGTTTTGCTCCCGGTGGGGTTTACCGTGCCGTCTCCATTGCTGCAGACGCGGTGGGCTCTTACCCCACCCTTTCACCCTTACCTCGTCATCCCTGTCGTTGCAGCTTTTGCACAACGATACGGAAGACGAGGCGGTTTACTTTCTGTGGCACTATCCCTGGGGTCGCCCCCGCCGGGCGTTACCCGGCACCGTATTTCCATGGAGCCCGGACTTTCCTCACCTGCCGCCTTTCGGCATATGACAAGCGCGGCTGCCCGACCGACTGACACCGCGTATAAATTCGCTTCTGTCCGAAAAAGCAACAGAAAAGCCGGTAGCAAAACCGCTACCGGCTTTTCGTTCACATCAAACGGCTTGAAACTCTACGCAACCGCCGACGTAAATTCTGGAGCGAACTCCAAAAGCTGTATTTAAAGCCCGGCCATATATGCCTTCACCGAGCTGCAATATTTTGCAGAGATCGGGTTCATGCGCGTTGCGCCATGACCGGCATTGTATTTCAGGATCGTGCCGCAGGTGCTGCCGCCGCCGAGCTTCTGCGCCATGGCGAGATACTTCATGCCGTACTGGATGTTGGTCGCAGGCTCATAAAGCCCCTTGGCCGAGCCGGAATAGCCCATGGCGCGCGCCGTCGAGAGCTTGATCTGCATCAGGCCGATTTCGCCTGCAGCACCGCGCACATTCGGCTGGAAATTGCTTTCGTGGCGCACGACAGCATGAGCGAGCGAGGACGGCACGCCATAGGTCGAAGCGTAGCGGTTGATGATCTGCGAATAGCTTCCGCCGCTCTTGGTCGAACGGCTGGAGCCACCGGACTTGGAACCCTTGCCCACAGGCGCAGCACGGTTGGTGATGACCGACACCTTTTTAACCGAAGTCTTTGCCTTATCGGCCTCAGCAACTTTGTTCTGCTGACGCGCCTTGAGAAGAGCTGCGAGGTTGGTTGGTTCACTTGCAGGGGCGCTAAGCGCCGGATTCAGGCCAAACGAACTCATCGCGCCAACAAGGGCGCTAACAATAACAAATTTTACTTTCATAACCTACCGTCTTGGAACGTTTCTTATGGGGGAGCGCCCGTCTTGGGGGGAGACGATCCCGTTTATTCAGGTCCCGGTTGGTATAGGCTCTCAAGGCCCATTTCCGCCGGGATTAATCGATGATCTGACGGGGAAATGCAGCCGAAGATTGGTTGCAAAAGTAAAATCGTCTTACAGGTTGTAACAAAACTGATTCAAACGGGCGCAATTCGGCACCCCTCCGCACAGGCGGAGCCGGAAAAGTGATTCGGCTAAATTTTTGAAAATTTGAACGAAATTCGAATTAAATTGCGAAAGTCATCCCGCTACCGCCGCTCAATCAGGCGGTAACATTTTGCCGGGAAAAAATCAGTCTGTAGAGGGTATCTATGGTAGAAACATCGGCCACACCGTCTACATTTTGTGGCCGAAAGTGACGCTGAAATGCCTTAACCACCGTTTCCGTGTCCTCATCGAAGACACCAGTGATCTCGATCCCATAGCCGTAGAGCGCCAACATGGACTGCAAGGCCTCCACAGGCTGCCCCTGCTCGCCCCGCGCCAGAAACCGTCCGCCACGGATCGAGGTCGGCTCAATGAAGTGGCCAATGCCCGCCTCATGCAGACGCTTCCACGGAAAGTTGTGGCCCGGATCGGTCTTGCGCGCCGGTGCGATGTCCGAATGCGCAAGCACGTTTTCCGGCGCAATGGCATAACGCTCGCAAATATCACGGCAAAGGCCAATGACTGCCTCGATCTGCGCATCCTTGAAAGGCGGATAGTCTTCCAGATTCCCCGGATTGACGATTTCAATGCCGATGGAGGCTGAATTGATGTCGGTCTCGCCCTTCCAGAAGCTTTTGCCTGCATGCCAGGCACGGGCCTTTTCCGACACCATCTGCGCCACTTGCCCGTCCTCATGAACGAGATAATGGGCCGAGACCTGCATCTCTGGCGATTTGAGAATGTCGACGGCCTCCTGAGCGGTCGCCAGACCCGTATAATGCAGGATCAGATAGACAGGCATTTTGCCGTCACGACGCGGACCGAAATTAGGCGAAGGATCGAGCGCAGCGCCCGCAAAGTCGGCCTGTTCCAGCGCCAGTTCTGCCAGATCCTGATCCTCGTCCCGAAATTCGGTTGCGCCGCTCGTTTCCTGCATTACGCAGCCTCCAAATGCTTTTCTATGCTTGCCCAGGCAGCGTTTATGGCAGCAAGACGCGCATTGGCAATAGTAATGAATTCCAGCGGCAGACCTTCCGCGACCAGCCGGTCGGGATGATGCTGCTTGACCAGCGTCCGATAGCGGCTGCGCGCATCATCGAACGACACACCGCGCTCAAGGCCGAGAATGGCGTAAGGATCGCCCTCGCCGCGCTGCACATGCCGTATCGCGATGCGGTCGAAGGCAACCTCGTCAAAACCGAAGATGCCTGCAACCTCGGTCAGAAACGCCATTTCCTTCTCATGGACATAGCCATCGGCCTTGGCGATATGAAACAGCCCGTCAAGAATATCTTCCAGAAGATGGCACTCGGTCTGCCCTTCCTGACAGAGACCGGCCAGTTGGCGGGCATAGCTTTCAAAGCCTGCCACATCCTGCTTGGCCAGATCATAAAGCCGCGCCACATGGGCAGTTTCTTCCTGCGGTACCGCGAAAATATCCTGAAAGGCCCGTATCTCGTCCTGCGTCACGACCCCGTCGGCTTTCGCCATTTTGGCGGACAGGGCGATCATGGCAATGGAGAAGGCAACCCGCCTGCGTGTATCGGCATCGCCTTCAAAAACGGTGCGCACAGCCTCGATAACGCCTGTAATAGCGTTCGACGTCACAGACGCCACAAACTCACCGATGCGAACCCAAATCGACATGGTTCTGTTCTACAAAATTCCGTCGCTGCTGAAAACCGCCCGCATGAAGTGCGGTCGAAAAAACAATTATTTATATGCTCTTATCACCGGTCTGTGATGAGAAATGCGCCGCATCGAAAGATTATTGCGCTGAATGCGCTTCAAACATACAACCGGAACACTGGCCCAACTCAGTTGGATTGCACCGCGTTCTGGCGTTCAGTAAAAGAGCGTTGCGCTGTCGCGGCAGCCGCTTCCCCGGCTGCCTGAGCCTGTTCTTCATTCTGTCCAACCGATTTTGCGGCGGAAACGGCATTGGTGCGCGCCCGTTCGATGGCAGCAGCCTGTTCCTCAGGCGTGTTTACACCGGCATTGTCACGCAAGGCCTTGACGAGATCCGGACCCTTTTTGTCCGATGCGCCTTCCGCCGGTGCGGCAGGCTGCGAAACAGCGGTGCCATCCTGCGCCGGAGCAGCGGCCTTCTCGTCATTGCCCTTGCCGCAAGCAGCAAGCGCAACCAGAACAATGGCGGCAACGAAAAACAAGGTGTTACGGTTCATGATCAAAGCCATAACCGAAGACAGCCTGCGTTTAAACACGGAAATCGCTTGCGCGCCGTCTTTCCCGTAAAATGCCGCGGGTTCATTCATTCAATGCAAATCCTTCTGGGACAAATGGCGATCCAGTTTCCCGGACCGCCATCTGTATGACATTTACCACACGGGACTATGACAGCTCACCGGCTGCAACTTGCCCGCACTTGCTTGGTGCTAAATAACAATCCCGCTTAATTAGCAGGTGCGCTACCCGTACCGCCTGTACCCGTGCCCGGAGTAGCCGGAGCCGGCGTTGCAGGCGTGGTCGTCGTATCATTGTTCGAAGGTGCGGCAGGCGCAGCCGGTGCCGGTGCGGGAGCGTTGCTGGCGCCGTCATCCTTCTTCTCATTGCAGGCGGCAAGGCCCAGAAGCGACACGGCGGCAACAGACGTAATCAGAAACTTCTTCATATTGTCTCTCCTTCCTAGCGTGGGTTTGCTCGTTGCGAGCTTATCCCTGTTGAGCATGGCGCAATTTGCGCAGAACACCCCTCTGCTCTCTTCGTAGCTTTCTTCGTGTCCGGCCGGCTCCTTACCGGTCGATCACTTTTGCGGTTGGATCAGGCACAGAAGTCCTGTCGATACCCACCGTCACAGATGAAAACGGCAGCGAAGAGGAAAGGTTCTCTCAAATAGTCTTACCGTCCGTAATAAAACGCCAAGATTGCAGGCACTTACTCGTGCATTTCGCTGTCAGAAAGCGGTCATTAATCCGTCAATCCCCTGTCATGGCGCGATGTTTAACTTTTTGAAACCAAGCGCGGGATTCGTCCCAAAGGGGAATTTTATGGCCGACCAATCAGCTGACGGTACCATTCTGAAACGTGCAGTAACCCAGAACCATGTGCTTTCCCGCGCAGGTTTTTCGGAAAGATTGTTCGCCTGGCTCTTCAAGGGGCTGGTCTATCCGCAGATCTGGGAAGACCCCGATGTGGATATGACAGCGCTCGCAATTCAGCCCGGTCATCGCATTGTCACCATTGCGTCCGGCGGCTGTAACGCCTTGTCCTATCTCACCGCCGATCCGGCCCACGTCGAAGCCGTGGACCTCAACGAGGCCCACGTCGCCTTCAACCGGCTGAAACTCGCAGCGCTCAAGAACCTGCCCGATTACAGCGCCTTCTACCGTTTCTACGGCAAGGCAGACGACAAGACCAATCTTGCCGCCTACAAGCGCTTCGTGCGTCCGCATCTCGATGCCGAAAGCCGCGCTTATTGGGAAAAGCGCAAATGGAACGGTCGCCAGCGCATTTCGATCTTCTGGCGCGATCTCTATCGCCACGGCCTGCTGGGTGTGTTCATTGGCATGGGGCATCGCGTGGCGCGCCTCTACGGCATCGACCCGCGCGACATCCTGAAGTCGCGCACCATCGAAGAGCAACGCAGCTTCTTCGATACGGCGCTGGCGCCTCTGTTCGAAAAGCGCATGGTGCGCTGGGCAACAGCGCGTAAGTCCTCGCTGTTCGGCCTCGGCATCCCGCCCCAGCAATATGACGCGCTTGCCACCGCCGGAAACGGCAACATGGCCGAGGTGCTGCGCAGCCGCCTCGAGAAACTCGCCTGCGGCTTTCCGCTGACGGAAAACTACTTCGCCTGGCAGGCTTTCGGGCGCGGCTATAGCGGCGACGAGGAAACCGGCCCGCTGCCGCCTTATCTGTCACGTGCCAATTTCGAAACGGTGCGCGCCCGCGCCGACCGCATGACCGTCCAGAACGCCAATTACACCGACTTTCTGGCTGCCAAGCCTGCTGCATCGGTGGATCGCTACATCCTTCTCGACGCGCAGGACTGGATGAATGACAGTCAGCTCAATGCCGTCTGGACCGAGATCACACGCACTGCCGCGCCGGGTGCTCGCGTTATTTTCCGCACCGCCGCAGAACCGAGCCTGCTGCCCGGCCGTGTTGCACCGGAAGTCCTCGACCGCTGGGAATATCGCGCCGAAGAATCCCGCGCTTTGCACGACCGCGACCGCTCGTCGATCTATGGCGGCTTTCACCTCTATGTCCTGAAGGACGCCTGACATGCTGCAAAGCCCGGAAGGAAGCCGTGCGAGCGCACAGGGCAATGGTCAGGGTGCAAGCCATGCGCGTTTGATGGACAAGGTTTACCGCCATCAACGCCACTTTTATGATGCGACCCGCAAATATTACCTTCTGGGTCGCGACCAGATGATCGCGACACTCCATGTGCCAGACGGCGGCAACGTTCTGGAAATCGGTTGCGGCACCGGCCGCAACCTCGTCAAAACGGCGCAGCACTACCCCGATGCGAAACTCTATGGCATCGATATTTCAGCAGAGATGCTGGATACCGCCCGTAGCGCCGCCAAACGTGCTGGAATCGAAAGCCGTACTGAGCTTGAACTCGCAGATGCAGCGCAGTTCGACCCCGAACAACTTTTCCGTCAAACCGGCTTCGACCGCATCTTCATTTCTTACGCCATATCAATGATCCCGCAGTGGCAATCGGTCATTCGCGAAAGCATCCGGCATCTCGGACCGGCGGGTGAATTACATATTGTCGATTTCGGCGATCAGTCCCGCCTGCCCGGATGGTTCAAGCGTGGTCTCTACACGTGGCTCGACTGGTTCCATGTGACGCCGCGTCAGGACATGTTCGCCGTGTGTGAACGGCTTGCAGCCGAGCGCGGCCTGTCGGTGGAACGCCGCGTGCTTTATCGCGGCTTTGCGTGGATCGCCGTTATTCGCGCTTCAGCTTAAAATTAGGAGCAAGAACAGCACTGGGCTAATGACGACCGGTCGCGGATCGCGTAACCGTTGTAGGGACTGATTCGCGACACCGGAAACCCTGCATGAAACGTCTCATGAGCCGTCTGGCCAGCCGCAACTTTCTTGGCTCCTGCTTTGCCTCCTGCATGGGCGTCGTTCTGCTTTCGGCCTGTACGACGGTGGATTACGATTTTTCTGATGTGAAAAAGCACGGCACGGTCGCCCGCATTCCGCCGCCATCGGGATCTGTGAAGGCGCCACGCTTTGGCGACCGCGATCCGCATGACTGGACCGGCAAGACGCCGTGGCACTATCCGATCCACGGCACCGACGTTTCGAAATATCAGGTCAATACCGACTGGAGCGCCGTGCGCGCCAGCGGCATCTCCTTTGCCTTCATCAAGGCGACCGAGGGCGGTGACCGTGTGGATGACCGTTTTACCGAGCATTGGAATGGCACACGCGAGGCGGGCATTCCCCGCAGCGCCTATCATTTCTATTATTTCTGCCGTCCGGCCATCGAACAGGCGCGCTGGTATATCCAGAATGTGCCGCGCGATCCGTCCGCGCTGCCGCCTGTTCTGGATATGGAATGGAACCCGCAATCGCCAACCTGCAAATTGCGGCCCAATGCGGCGGTTGTGCGCAAGGAAATGCGCATCTTCCTTGCCGCGCTTGAAAAGCATTATGGCAAGCGCCCGATCATCTACACGACCGTCGATTTCTTCGACGACAATGATCTGCGCCAGATTCCCGACTATCCGTTCTGGCTGCGCTCGGTCGCCGGTCATCCGGATGAGAAATACGGCCCGCATCCGTGGACGTTCTGGCAATATACCGGCACGGGCGTTATTCCGGGCATCAAGGGCGACGCAGACATCAATGTCTTCGCGGGCGACGCCGCCACGTGGAAAAAGTGGCTGGAAAGCAACAAGGCCCGTTAAGACGGGCCTGTTTGACCTCACACATCAAGTTTTGCTTCATTTCCATGGCTTGTTGGGGCAATAGCTTTAGCAATCCTTGGAAGGGACCTGTTGCTCCCTGCAAAACGAGTGTGAGTTACCGATGAAGTTTGTTGCTTCCATCATGACAGCCGCCCTGCTCGCTTCGACCGCGGTGTCGAATGCGCAGACTGCCAATACCTCTCCGGCACCCGCGGCTCCGGCTGAAACTGCCATCAATGCACCCAAGCCAGAATGCGAAACCGATCTTGGCCAGTGGATCGAAAATCTGGCCAAGGAAGCGCGCGAAGCGGGCGTCGGCGAAAAGGGCATCAGCGAGCTGCACAAGGCTTCGCTTGAGCAGAAAGTGCTCGACCGGGATCGCAAGCAGACTGTTTTCAATCTGACCTTTACCGAATTTTCCAAGCGCCTCATCTCCGAAGCGCGCCTGAAAAAAGGCCAGGAAAATCTGGTCAAACATGCCGATGTCTTCAAGAAAGTTGAAGAAACCTACGGCGTGCCGGGTCCGGTTCTTGCCTCTTTCTGGGGCCTTGAAACCGATTACGGCGCAATTCAGGGTGATTTCGACACGCTGAACGCGCTCGTCACCCTTTCCTATGACTGCCGCCGTCCGGATCTCTTCCGTCCGCAGCTGATCGCACTGCTCAAGCTGTTCGACACGGGCGTTGTTGATGCGAGCACGACCGGCGCATGGGCTGGCGAAATCGGTATGATGCAGCTTCTGCCCAAGGATTATCTGGAGCGCGGCGTCGATGGTGACGGCGACGGCAAGGTCGATCTGAAGAACAGCGTTCCTGACGCCATGATGACCGCTGGTCGCATGATTTCCGAACTGGGCTGGAAGCGCGGCCAGCCGTGGCTGGAAGAAGTGCGCATCACCAAGGATCTGCCTTGGGAAGAAGCCATCCGCACCAATCGCAAGCCGCATTCCTGGTGGGCTGAGCAGGGCGTGACCGGCCTGAATGGTCCACTCGGACCCGATGACGGCGATGCCTCTCTGCTGCTGCCGCTTGGCCGCAAGGGCCCGGCTTTCCTGTCCTATTCGAATTTCGACGTCTTCGTCGAATGGAACAAGTCCATCGTCTACGCGACGACCGCCGCCTATTTTGCAACGCGCCTTGCCGGTGCGCCTGCATTCGATCCCGGCAATCCGATTCCGGGTTTGACACAGGAGCAGATGAAGGAGCTGCAAACGAAGCTTCAGGCACGCGGCTATGATATGGGCGCGAAGATCGACGGCGTTTACGGTCTCCTGACCCGCGATGCCGTGCGCGCCGAACAGATGCGGCTTGGCATGCCTGCCGATTCCTGGCCAACCCAGGAGCTTCTGGACAAGCTCTAAGCACATCATAAGGCGCGGGATCATCCCCGCGCCTTTTCCTATTCTGCTCTCATCACGAATGCCTGTTTCATGCTCACTACCCTGCTCGTCGTCCTGCCTGTATTTGCGCTCATTTTCTCCGGATGGGGCGCCTTCAAGCTGAAAATACTGGGACCACATGCCATTGCAGAGCTGAACCGCTTCGTGGTCTATCTCGCGCTGCCTGCGCTTTTGTTCGACATCATGGCCAATACGCATGGCAGCGAACTCTGGCAGCCGGGCTTCATCGCCGTCTTCCTGCTGAGCAGCGCCATCGCCTTCGTCCTGCCCTTTCTGGTGCGGCTGCGCGGAAAGCTGCCCCTTGCCGACACCGCGCTCGACGGACTCAATGCCGCCTATCCCAATACCGGCTATATGGGCATTCCGCTGTCGATGATCGCTTTCGGCTCTGGCGTTCTGGCCGCAACCACCATCTCCATCATCATCACCGTTTGCGTCACTTTCGCCTTTGCGATCGTGCTGATCGAAATCGGCCTGCAAACCGAAAAGAAGCCGTTTCATCTCGTCTGGAAAGTCGTCCGCTCGCTCATTCGCAATCCACTGCTGTTTGCACCAGCACTTGGAGCGATCTTCTCTTTCCTCGGGTTGACGATCCCCGCCCCTGCCGAAACTTTTCTGAAAATGCTCGGTGGCGCCGCATCGCCTTGCGCGCTTGTAGCGCTTGGCCTGTTCCTCGCACAATCGCGCAAGGTCGAGCGCGAAAGCGTCAACGCCATTGCCTTCCTCGTTTCGGTCAAGCTGATCGTCCAGCCGCTCGCCACATGGCTGCTTGCAGTCTATGTGTTCGGATTGCCGCCGCTGATGGCGGAAAGTGCCGCTCTTCTCGCGGCATTGCCGACGGGCACCGGCCCTTTCATGCTCGCCGAACATTACCGGCGCGAGGCGGCCATCACCTCCAATGTCATTCTCTATTCGACAGTCATTTCCGTGGTGACCCTGTCGGCGTTTCTCGCCCTGATCCGCTGACGAAAAGCGGGGGATCGCCGCAAACAGCCTGTGGAAATTGTGGCAATTGCCCCGTAAATCCTGTCAGTTCTGTGTCTTTTTCATGAAATGTGAACAGATTTTTCAGGTCAGAAATTTCAATAACTTAGGTGGTAAACAGAAGGTTTTTTTCGCAATCACGCCAGGTTGCAGTACGAAATCTTCTTTTGTTCGCGGCTTTTTGCGCTTAGATTCCAGTCTCTACCAGCGCGCGCCGGACGCTTGTCTGGCGCATATGAAGGAGACAGACCGATGGGACTGACACGATCTTTGAATGTCCTCATGATCTGTGCAGCATTTGCATTTGTTGCAGCGTTGATAGCAGGCGTCATACCGTAAAGCAGACGCATTAGACCATTACGGCGACACAGGTTTCGAGGATAGACCGGTCTCGCAAGAAACAGAAAGCCCGCCGAAACGGCGGGCTTTCTTTTGTTCTCAGGCAGGCTCCAGAGCCGCTTCGGTCTTCGGGCGAATGCCAATCATATGGCAGATCGCATAGGGCAGATCGGCGCGGTTCATCGTATAGAAATGGAAGTCCTGCACGCCGCGTTCGATCAGATCCATAACCTGTTCGGCGGCGATGGCCGCAGCCACCAGCTGATGCGTCTGCGGGTCGTTTTCCAGCCCGTCGAAACGCTCTGCCAGCCAGGCTGGGATATGCGTCGCGGAACGGGCGCAGAAATTCTTGACCTGCTTGAAATTATGCACCGGCAAGACACCCGGAACGATCGGGATATAAATCCCAGCCCGGCGCACGCGCTCGACATAACGCTCATAAAGATCGTTCTCGAAGAAGAACTGCGTGATCGCGCGCGTTGCACCAGCGTCCACCTTGCGCTTCAGCATGTCGATATCGGTTGCGAAATCGGGGCTTTCCGGATGCTTTTCCGGATAGGCCGAAACCGAAATATCAAAATCCGCAATCTGGCGCAGGCCGCCGACCAGATCAGCGCCATTCAGATAGCCGCCGGTTGTCGGCACATATTTTTCGCCAATACCCGCAGCCGGATCCCCGCGCAGGGCCACGAAACGGTTGACGCCGAGATCGGCGAACTCGCGGACTACGCGGTCAACTTCCTCGCGCGTCGCATCCACACAGGTCAGATGCGCCGCAGGCTGGATATCGGTTTCCTTCAGGATACGCGCGACGGTGCGGATCGTACGCTCACGCGTGGAGCCGCCCGCACCATACGTGACCGAGACGAATTCCGGTTGCAAAGGCGCCAGCCGTGTGACCGTTTCCCAGAGCCGCTGTTCCATTTCTTCCGACTTGGGCGGAAAGAATTCGAACGATACCCGGGTGGTCTGGCCGACATCCGGTCGGCGGGAAAGACCATAAAAACCCATCACACTGTCTCCGTCATGCTTGATTCATTCTTTGCCGGATCAGCAATGAGCAGACGCGGATCGCGTGCAAGCCAAAGCTTGACGGTCAGTCCCTCATCGCCGTTTGCGCCCTTCGGGGTAAGCTCCAGCGTCTTTTCAGGCTCAAGGCCTGCTTCCTTCATCCAGCCCAGCATCTGCTCGTCGCTGAAGCCGAGGCGCAAATGCGCATGGTCTTCGCGTAGGAATTCGAGCGTGTGCGGCGCAAAATCGACAATCAGCAAACGACCATTCGGGCGTAGCGCACGTGCGCCTTCGCGGATCGCCGAAAGCGGATCGTCCAGAAAGTGAAGCACCTGATGGATCGTCACCAGATCGAAGCTCTCACGTTCGACCGGCAGGGCATAAACATCGCCCTGACGCACCTGCGCATTGCCGATGGCTGCAAGATCGAGATTGGCGCGGGCTACCGCCAGCATGTCGCGATTGATGTCGATGCCGAGACCACGCGCATAAAGCGGCGCGAAAAGCTCCAGCAAGCGCCCGGTACCGGTTCCGACATCGAGCATGGCCTGAAACGGCTTCTCGCCGACGATCTTCTTGAGTGCGGTTTCAACCGCATTTTCGGACACATGCAGCTTGCGGATTTCACCCCAGCTGCCTGCATTGGCGCTGAAATAGGCCGCAGCCTTTTCCTGACGGCTGGATTTGACCTGTGAAAGCCGCTCCAGATCGCGCTCGACCAGCGCATCGGAACGGTCGAGACGCGCCAGCAAGCCACGCGCAAGATCGCCGCAGATCGCATTATCCGCCAACCGGAAATAGGCCCATGCCCCTTCCTGATAGCGGTCGATGAGATCGGCTTCGCCCAATAGCTTGAGATGGCGTGACACGCGCGGCTGCGACTGGCCGAGAATGGTCGTCAGATCGGAAACCGTCAGGTCGCCCCGCGCCAGAAGCGCCAGAATGCGCAGACGGCTTGGCTCTGCCACTGCCTTCAGCACATCCACCATCTGATCGAGTTGCAACTGCAAACCGGCCATATCTTCAGCTCTTCCGTTGGACGCGCAACCCACATTGCGCCTAAAAACATATAAAGATATGTTTATATGGAAAGGCATTCCTATGCAAGCGCTTTTCATGGCAGAATGAATCGAGCTGGGGATTCGTTCACAGTGAATGCAGGAAAGGAAAGCGCCATGCGTGCGAGCACTATGCGTCAGAAGGCAATCGCCAAATCGCTCACATTGCTGCTTCCGGCGGTTCCCTATTCAGATTCCGAGCCAATCAGAGCGGCGGCTCTCGCCCCGCATATGAAGACACTGCCGCCATCCACAGCGGTGTGGCTTGCCACGGTGGCGCATGTGCGCCATGCCCATACGGATTACGATACGTTGCGCGATGACGGATACGACAAGGAATCCGCCCGCTTCTTCGTGCTAGATGCTATCAATTCAAAGCTGACGGAATGGCGTGCAACGCGGCTTTTGTCGCCGGAAGACGACGAAGCGGTGGAGATGTGAAAACGCCGCCCGGAGGCGGCGTTTGATCGTAGAGGCTTAGGGCCGTTTAATCGACAGACCCATGCCCCTGGAGATAGCCGTGCTTGCGCGGGTTCGGCATAAAGATGCTGACCGCAAACACGATGACCATCATGATGGTCACGTACCAGAAGAAGCCGCTTTCCATGCCCTGCTGCTTGAACCACAGCGCGACATATTCCGCCGTGCCACCAAAGATCGCATTGGCGATAGCGTAGGAGAAACCGACGCCCAGTGCACGCACTTCCGCCGGGAAAAGCTCGGCCTTCACGATGCCGCTGATGGAGGTGTACATGCTCACCACGGCCAGCGCGATCACGATATAGATGAAGGCCATGGTCGAGCTTTGCACCGAGCCGATCAGCGTCATCAGCGGGATGGTCGTGAGGATCGAAATACCGCCAAAGCCGATCATCATGGTCTTGCGACCGATCTTGTCGGACAGCGCGCCAAATAGAGGCTGCATGAGCATATAGGCCAGCAGCACGAAGGTCATCGTTTCGCTGGCGGTTTCCTTGCTCATACCGGCGGTATTGACCAGATATTTCTGCATATAGGTGGTGAAGGTATAGAAGGCGAGCGAACCGCCTGCCGTGAAGCCGACAACCACCAGAAACGCCTTGCGGTGATGCTTCCAGATGGTGGCAAAGCTGCCTGCAGCCTTGCTGTTACGGGTTTCTTCCGTGGTGGTTTCATGCAGCGTGCGGCGCAGAAAGAGCGCTACGATGGCCGCAAGACCGCCGATTGCAAACGGGATGCGCCAGCCCCAGGCGTGAAGCTGCTCGGATGTGAGCAGGAACTGGAGAACCACGATCACCAGAACGGCCAGAAGCTGGCCGCCGATCAGCGTGACATACTGAAACGACGAGAAGAAGCCGCGACGCCCAGCGAGCGCCACTTCACTCATATAGGTCGCTGTCGTGCCATATTCGCCGCCCACCGAAAGGCCCTGCAACAGACGCACGATCAGCAGCAGCACAGGAGCCAGCACGCCAATCGATGCGTAGGTCGGCAGAATAGCGATGGCAAACGAGCCAAAACACATCATGGTGACGGAAATCAGCATCGATGTGCGACGGCCCAGCTTGTCGGCGATACGGCCGAACAACCAGCCGCCGATCGGACGCATCAAAAAGCCAGCCGCGAAAATCGCAGCTGCATTCAAAAGCTGGCTGGTCTGATCCTCGGCCGGGAAAAACTGCGATGCGAAGTAAAGCGCACCAAACGAATAAACGTAGAAATCATACCATTCGACCAGATTGCCCGAGGCGCTGGCCACAATCGCATAGACACGACGGCGCGTATCGTGGGCGTCATGCACCGCTTCGATCTCGCCATTGGCATCCTCATGCGTTCCTGCATTGCTCATGTTAAAAACTCCCAAAAGCGGATTCTGCTACCCACATCGAACGACAGCGATAATGTTGGATGACGCAACGTTATAAGGATGCTCGCTAAATTAGCGCAGGTCCAGAATGCGACCAGACCATAGGTGCAAAATCGTTTGCATGCAATCTATTGACCCGTGGCGCATGGCAAAGCGGGCGATGACAATTCATCTGCCACCGCCCATCGCAGTTCTTTGAAATAATTGCAAAAATCCTGGATCAACGCAGCCATCGACACGGAGAGCATTAATCACATCCCCGTGTAGTGACCGGTTTCGGCATGATTATCGCTTCTGAACAACCATGAAGATGCGCGGGAATCGAAGCAGCACCTTGCCGTCGCGAGTCGTCGGATAATGGGGCGCGATGCGCTCTTTGTAGGCTGCGAGATAGGCCACCTGCTCATCCGCGTCCAGCGGGTCGAGGAACGGCCGAAGGCCCGTGCCCTTGACCCATTCCACAATGGCATCGACGCCTGCGAGCGGGTGATTGTAGATCGTGTGCCAGATATCGATCCGTGCCGCATCGGCCGCAAACGCGTTGTAATAGGTGGCGACCGGCGGCAACACGCCCCTGCCCGTCTTGCCGATCTTGGCGGCAAAAGGCGCGGTCTTGGCAACATCACGCATCCCGACATGGGTTTGCTCGCCCATATTATCCGGCATCTGGATCGCCAAAAATGCACCCGACTGCATCAAGGACAAAAGCCGCTGCAATTGCTCGATATGATCAGGCAACCACTGGAAGACGGCGTTGGAGAACAACACGTCGGTTTCGGTATCCGGCTCGAAACTGGCGGCATCGCTGATGAAGAACTCCACATCCGGCAATCGGGTCTTCGCCTTGTCGATCATATCTGGCGATGTATCGAAGCCCGAGATCTGAGCATCCGGCCAGCGTTCCACAAGAAGCTCGGTTGAATTGCCGGGTCCACAGCCAATATCAACCACCTTGCGCGGCGCTGTCAGGGGTATCTGCGCCAGAAGATCGCGCGCCGGGCGGCTGCGTTCATCTTCAAACTTCAGATACTGTTTTGCGGACCAGTCTTTCATCGTCTTTCCTTTCATCAAATGAAAAGGCCGGTGCGATGCACCGGCCTTGGAAGTCATTATCGGGTAAGCGGCTTGTAGGTCACCCGCTTCGGGTTGACGCTTTCCGGTCCGAGACGACGGACCTTGTCAGCCTCATAATCTTCGAAGTTGCCTTCGAACCATTCAACATGGCTGTCGCCTTCGAAAGCGAGGATATGCGTCGCCAGACGATCGAGGAACATACGATCGTGGGAGATGATAACAGCGCAGCCAGCATATTTTTCGAGCGCATCTTCAAGCGCTGCCAGCGTTTCCGTATCAAGATCGTTGGTCGGTTCGTCGAGGAGCAGAACGTTGCCGCCTGCCTGCAACATTTTGGCAAGATGCACGCGGTTGCGCTGACCACCGGAAAGGTTACCAACCTTGGCCTGCTGATCGCCGCCCTTGAAGTTGAACGCACCGCAATAAGCGCGCGAGTTCATTTCAAACTTGCCGAGCTTGATGATGTCGTTGCCACCGGAAATTTCTTCCCAGACATTCTTGTTCGGATCAAGGTGATCGCGGCTCTGATCGACGTAGCCAAGATGCACAGTATCACCGATGCGGATCGAACCGGAATCCGGCTTTTCCTGACCAGTGATCATCTTGAACAGCGTCGACTTACCGGCGCCGTTCGGGCCGATAACACCAACGATACCGCCCGGAGGCAGCTTGAAGGTCAGGTTTTCGATCAGCATGCGGTCGCCAAACGACTTGGTCAGACCTTCAGCTTCAATAACCACCTGGCCGAGACGCTCACCTGCCGGGATCAGAATCTGGGCATCGCCAGGACGCTGATTTTCCGCAGCTTCGACCAGCTGATCGTAAGCCTTGATACGGGCTTTCGACTTGGCCTGACGTGCCTTCGGGCTTGCGGCAATCCACTGGCGCTCACGCTCAAGAGCTTTCTGACGCGAATCTTCTTCACGTCCTTCCTGAATCATGCGCTTGGCCTTGGCTTCAAGATAAGCCGAGTAGTTGCCTTCGTAAGGAATGCCACGACCACGGTCGAGTTCGAGAATCCAGCCGGTCACATTGTCGAGGAAGTAGCGATCGTGCGTGATAAGCAGGACAGCGCCCTGATATTCGCGCAGATGCTTTTCCAGCCATGCCGTGGTTTCAGCGTCAAGGTGGTTGGTCGGTTCGTCGAGCAGCAGCAGGTCAGGCTTCGACAGCAGCAGCTTGCAAAGTGCAACGCGACGACGCTCACCGCCCGAAAGCTTGGTGACATCGGCATCGGCTGGCGGGCAGCGCAACGCTTCCATCGCCATTTCAACCTGGCTTTCCAGATCCCAGAGGTTCTGGCTGTCGATGACATCCTGAAGCGCCGCGCCTTCGTCGGCGGTTTCATCAGAATAGTTCATCATCAGTTCGTTGTAACGGTCGAGAATGGCGGTCTTTGCTGCCACACCTTCCATCACGTTGCCGAGCACAGTCTTGTCTGGATCGAGATGCGGTTCCTGTGCGAGATAACCGCACGTAGCGCCGTCTGCAAGCCAGGCTTCGCCGGTATATTCCTTGTCGAGACCGGCCATGATCTTGAGGATCGTCGACTTACCGGCACCGTTGGGGCCGAGAATACCGATCTTCGCATCTGGATAGAATGACAGGTGAAGGTTTTCGATAACCTTCTTGGCTCCGTAAGCCTTGTTCAGGCCGGACATATGATAAATGAATTGGCGTGCCATAAAGCGCGTCGTCTCCACGGGTTGGAAAGCGCGGCGGGTTCATACGAAGCCGAACCGCGCGGAAATTGCTGAGGCGTATGTAGGCCAAATAAAGAGCAGACGCAAACGCCATCGCGTAAAACAAAAATGACGGGCAAGACATTGTTCGAAGAAGCACGCGCTTGAAAAATGGGGCTTAAAAGAATGAAACCGGGCGCGGATATTTCCGTCACCCGGTTTCCCCTCTGGCCACCGTCCGCGAAAGTTTCCTCCCTTTCATCGGACGGCCTGCAAATGATGGCTTGGATTTCTCTAAATGACGCCCTTTATGTCCGTCAAAGCCCCTGTATTTCCCCGTTGAGCGTAGATTTGCCCAGCTTTTCACGCATTTCAAGCAGAATTTGCACAAAAAACGCTTTTGCCTAAAATTCGCTCATACAACGTTGTCATGCCTCTTTTAATGCCGCGCTCAACGGGGGAATTGACTATTTGCGCGGCATAAAATCAGATGGCGAAATGTCGTTTGAAACCGTTCATCACATCTCCCTGTCCGACGCGACGCAACTGCCGTTTCGAAGCGCGCTTGCCGATGCGCCACGGGCGGTCGTTCAAATCTGCCACGGCCTTGCGGAACATTCCGCGCGCTATGGCCGGTTTGCCAAAGCGCTCGCAGACGCTGGCTATCACGTCTATGCGCATGACCACCGTGGCCATGGCGTGAATATTGGCGCTCATGCGCCGAGAGGAATGTTTTCACAAAAGCAAGGCCATGATGTGGCCATCAACGATGTTCTAGCACTGAACCGCCACATTCACCTTGAGCATCCCGGCTTGCCGGTGGTCGTGTTCGGGCATTCGATGGGTGGACTGATTACCCTGAACTATGTGCTGGACCATGCCGACACGGTGGACGCCGCTGCAATCTGGAATGCCAATTTCGACGGCGGGCTTGAAGCCAAAGCCGCTGCAGCACTTCTTTATATAGAGCGCATGTTGAAAGGCTCAGATGTTCCAAGCAGCCTTCTGCCGAAACTAACCTTCCGCGCCTGGGGCCGCGCCATACCCGGTCATCGCACGCCCTTCGACTGGCTGTCGCGCGACCCGGCGGAGGTCGATGCCTATGTCGCCGATCCACTCTGCGGCTTCGACGCCACCGTATCGCTATGGCTCGATCTCGTGCACATGACTGCGCGCGGTGCGGATGATCGCAACTTCAGCAATATCCCGCGCAGCCTGCCCTTTCATCTGGTCGGCGGCAGCGAAGATCCAGCTACTGCCAAAGGTGCTGCCGTCTCCCGGCTGGCAGAACGCATGCGGCGCATGGGGTTCACGCGAGTGACCTGCCTCATCCTGGCTGAAACACGTCATGAAAGCCTCAACGACATAAATCGAAACGAAGTGACGCAGAAATTTCTGGATTGGCTGGCGGAGACCCTTCCGTCTCCGTCGAAGTCCGGCTAAGAAACGCCGGTATTCTCTTCTATTTGGCTTGGCTCACGATTTCTTGAAGCATCTTGGCTTCGTCGGGTATTCAGTGCTAGAGCATCGGCCCCGAAAGTGATTATCGGTTTCGGGAAAAGCCGATGCTGAAAAAACTAGCCGCGGCTTGCGCGATATCGGGCCCCCAGACATCGAAAATGGAGCCTGCGCTTGAAGAATAGCGCAAGGAACGAAGGAACACTCTGCGTGGAAACACCGACAATCTCTGTTGTCATCCCCTGCCGTAACGAGGCGGACAATCTGGCCTTTTTGCTGGATGAAGTGGATTCCGCGATGCAGGGTCGCGCCTATGAAGTGATTGTCGTCGATGACGGCTCGACGGACTCGACAAGCGACGTGATTGCCCGACGCATCCATGCAGGCAAGCCGCTGCGCCATTTGCGCCATGACCGCTCATCCGGCCAGAGCGCGGCGGTGCGTTCCGGTGTTTTTGCCGCGCACGGCAATATTGTAGTGACGATGGATGGCGACGGCCAGAACGATCCAGCCTATCTGCCAATGCTGGTCGACGCGCTCGTCGAAGCTGGCGAAGGTTATGGCATTGCCGCCGGCCAGCGCCTGAAGCGCACGGATACCAAGCTGAAGCAATTGTCGTCGCGCTTCGCCAATAATCTGCGTGGCGCTATCCTGAAGGACAAGACGCGCGATTCCGGTTGCGGCCTCAAGGCGTTGCACACGGATCTGTTCCGTCAGCTGCCCTTCTTCGACGGCTGGCACCGCTATTTGCCATCGCTGGCGCTGCGCGAAGGTTTCGATGTCGTGCATGTGGATGTGGTCGACCGCGAACGCCGCCACGGCAAATCCAATTACGGCATTCTCGATCGCGGACTGCGCGGCATTCTCGATCTTTACGGCGTCTGGTGGCTGCGCAAGCGCCGCAAGGTGGTGCCGCGCGTGACGGAGATTACCCATGACTGATATTTTCAACAGCCTGTCGCATTGGCTGCACGAAGTCTTCGTCGCTCAGTGGGATGGCTGGATCGTGCTTGGCTTCATCGCACAGGCCTGCTTCACCATGCGTTTTGTCGTGCAGTGGCTGGCATCTGAGAAGGCCAAGAAAAGCGTCATGCCGGTGGCATTCTGGTTCTTCTCGCTGTTTGGCGGCGCATTGCTGCTGATCTATGCAATACAGCGCAAGGACCCGGTCTTCATCGCAGGACAGGGTCTTGGTCTCGTTGTTTATGTCCGCAATCTCTGGCTTATCGCCAATGAGAAGAAGCAGATCACGGCGAGCGAATAAAGCGCTGCCAGTAGCAGATCAAAAAAGTGCGTCAGAACTGTTCCGTCCTGACGCACTCATTTTCTAAAAACCTATCCGACAATCAGACCTTTACTGTACGGCCCACTGAACGATAATCGAGGCCTGTGCCTGCGATATCTTCGGCCTTGTAGACATTGCGCAGGTCGATCAGAACTTTTCCAGCCATCGCTTTTGCAACGCGTTTGAGATCAAGCGCCCGATAGGCGTTCCATTCGGTCAGAAGCGCGACCACGCCGGCACCCTCCGCCGCCTCATAGGCCGAACTGCACCAGATCACACCCGGCAGAACAGCCTTGGCTGCATCCATGGCTTCCGGATCGTGTGCGCGCACTGAAATCCCGGCCTTCTGGATCGCGGTCACGATGTCCAGTGCCGGAGACTCGCGAATATCATCGGTATTCGGCTTGAACGCGATACCAAGCACCGCGACTGTCTTTGCGCCGCTTTCCTTCGCAGCAGAAACGATGCGTTCCGCCATCGACTGCTTGCGCATTTCGTTGATGGAAATCACTTCCTCGATCAGCGACTGCGGGGCGTCGTAACGCTTGCCGGTCGCGGCAAAGGCGCGTGTATCCTTCGGGAAGCAAGAGCCGCCAAAGCCCGGGCCAGCATGCAGGAATTTCGAACCAATGCGGTTATCCATACCGATGGCGCGCGCGACTTCCTGCACGTTGCCGCCAGTCTTCTCGCACAGATCCGCGACCTGATTGATGAAGGTTACCTTCATGGCAAGAAAGGCATTGGCTGCGTATTTGATGATCTCGGCATTTTCAAGCGATGTCACGACCATCGGCGTTTCACGCAGATAGAGCGGACGATAGAGACGTTGCATCGCAGCTTTGCCGCTCTCGTCCTCTACGCCGACCACAACGCGGTCCGGCCGCATGAAATCCTCGATGGCCGAGCCTTCGCGCAGGAATTCAGGGTTGGAAACCATGGAGAAGGCGACCCCCGGGCGCGCTGCGGCAATGCGGTCGCGGATGCGCGCATTTGTGCCGACGACGACCGTGGACTTGATGACAACCACAGCGCCCGGCTTCATCGCCGCAGCAATTTCATCGGCTGCCGCTTCGATATATTGAAGGTCGGCCTCGCCATCGCCGCGCCGGGACGGCGTGCCGACAGCAATGAAAATCACATCCGCATCGGCAACACTTGATGCAAGATCAGTGCTGAAGTCCAGCCGTCCGTCACGAATATTGCGGGTCAGCAGTTCATCGAGACCCGGCTCGAAAATCGTGACCTTGCCCGCCTCAAGCCGTTCGATGATCGACGGGTTCTTGTCGACACAGGTGACGTGAAAGCCAAATTCGGCAAAACACACGCCCGAAACCAGACCCACATAGCCCGTACCGATCATCGCCAGCTTCATATGTTCAGTCCTTCAGTTTGGCTTAGAGCCACTTGTCATAATCAGATACGAGCAAATGCAGCGGCTTCTCGTTTTCTTCAATGTTCGAAAAGCGGCCAATCGGCTCGCGGAAAATATTGTCGGTGAGATCGTCATTAACGGTCGAGACTTCGCCGATCAGCACGTCTCCGCCCTCGCCCCAGAAGGCATGCCAGTTGCCGGGCAGAAGTGTCACGCTTTCACCTGGGCTCAGTTTCAGATGAGCACCGGCCTTTTGCGTCACGAGACGGCCATCGGTTGCGACAGTGACATCGGACTGTTCACAGACGCTGCCATCGGGGCGCGAGTTGAACAGTTCCAGCACCAGCGTGCCGCCACCGCGATTGATGATGTCTTCGGCCTTCACCACATGGCGATGCATTGGCGACAACTGGTTCTCGCGCGAGATCATGATCTTTTCGGCATAAAGCATGCCGCCGCCGCGCTTGAGGTCATCAGCATTGCCGTTGCGTGTCGTAAACAGGAAAAGGCCGAGGTCCTTAAACTTGCCCTGACCGTAATCCGTAATGTCCCAGCCCAGACGCGCATCGCGGATGGCTGCGGCGTCGCTGCCAGTCCGCTGCTTGAGTTCTTCCGGGGTCCAGTAAGCGAAGGGCGGCATGATATAGCCAAATGAGCGAATAAACGCATCGCTTTCGCGGATAATCTCGTTGATTTCTGAACGCTTCATGGCCTCTGGACCTCCCACGGAATGAAACAAATTCTGTCTGGTTGGTGTGGTAACTATCTTTCCCACCAGTTGGCAATCCCGGAAATGCTTTGCAGCCAGCTGTCACGCATATTTGCTGTCACACGCTTTGCCGCAAAAGCGACATTTTGGCGTGTCGTCTTTACGCGAAATCCATGTCGCATCCCAATGCGCGTTTAGAACATTTCAGTGATTGAATCATGACAACAGAAGCCAGTCCGGCCCCCGAAGCGGGAACAGACAAGCCATTGATGTAACGGCAAAAGCCGTGCTTCTGGAAGACAAAGGGAACACCGGATCAGGCCAAGGTCGCTGGGAGAACAGCAAATGCCGATCCTAACGAAGATGAAGCAAGGGTCGTGATGATGGACGTTCGCAACGAAATGCTGGGGCTTTTGACCGGGCGCGACCCCAATTTCAGCCTGGAGCAGAAGTTTTACACCGATCCCGATTACTACAAGCTGGATCTGGAAAACATCTTCTATCGCGACTGGCTGTTTGTCGGCCATGATTGCGAACTGCCGAAGACCGGCTCCTACATGACCGTGCAGGTCGGCGCTTATCCGGTCGTCATCGTGCGCGACGCGCAGGGCGGTATTCGCGCCTTCCACAATTCCTGCCGCCATCGCGGCTCGCGCATCTGTTCCGCCGAAAAAGGCACGGCAGCCAAGCTCGTCTGCCCCTATCACCAGTGGACCTATGAGCTTGATGGTCGCCTGCTGTTCGCGCGTCAGGTCGGCCCGGATTTCAAGCCTGCCGAGTACGGCCTGAAGCAGGTGCATTGCGAGACGGTTGCAGGCTATATCTATATCTGCGTCGCCGACGAAGCGCCGGATTTCGCCGCCTTCCGCAATCTGGTCGAGCCCTATCTCGCGCCGCATAATATCAAGGACGCCAAGGTCGCTTTCGAAAGCTCGATCATCGAAAAGGGCAACTGGAAGCTGGTCTGGGAAAACAATCGCGAGTGCTATCACTGCGCCGCCAACCATCCGGAACTCTGCCGCACCTACCCCGAAGCGCCATCGGCAACCGGCGTGCAGGGTGTCATGGAAGACCCGGAAATCAACCAGCTCTGGAAGAATTGCGCCAGCGCCGGTCTGCCGGCGGAATTTAAAATGTCCGAAGATGGTCGCTATCGCATCACCCGCATTCCGCTTCTGCGCGATGCGGTGAGCTACACCATGTCGGGCAAGGCCGCAGTCAAGAAGCCGCTCAGCGAACAGGTTGCAGGCGATACCAATATTGGCGCGATGCTG
Organism: Ochrobactrum sp. RH2CCR150; assembly: GCA_014138095.1. Lineage (GTDB taxonomy): Bacteria > Pseudomonadota > Alphaproteobacteria > Rhizobiales > Rhizobiaceae > Brucella > Brucella gambitense. The sequence continues at coordinate 222,080 of JACGXE010000005.1, read as the reverse complement.
CTTTTCAACTATCCGGTCACGTGGAACCACCTGATGGCCGATCACGCCATTTCCTTCCGCGTCATGCCGATCAGTGCTGAAGAAACCCTCGTCACCACCAAATGGCTGGTGCACAAGGATGCGGTCGAAGGCGTCGATTACGATCTGGACGAACTGACCCATGTGTGGATACAGACAAACGATCAGGATCGACAGATTGTCGAGGAAAATGCAGTTGGCATCCGCTCGCCCGCCTATCAGCCCGGCCCTTATTCGGTCGAGCATGAAGGCGGCGTGATGCAGTTCCTCGAATGGTACACCAATACGATCACGCCGCGCCTGCGTGGTGAAGCGGCCAAGCTGAGCCGCGTGGCCTGATCAAGGCCCGCTGAACGAACCAAGCCGCAGGCCGGGATCAAGTCCGGCCTGTCCCGTTTTGATATGAATAGACAAGCGAGAAGGCCATGCAGCCTCTGAAATATCTGGATGAGATGCTGCCGTGGAACGACAGGCTGCAAATGCTGGAATGCATTTCGGCCATCGAAGAAGCGCCAGATGTCATGACCTTCTCGTTCAAGACCGAGGAAGGCAACTGGTTCCGCTATACGCCGGGCCAGTTCGTCACGCTGGAACTGCCGCTGGAGCGAGCGGACGGTCTCGGCCCTGTGCTCAGAACCTATACGCTGTCGTCCACGCCGTCGCGGCCCTACCATATTTCGGTGACCGTGAAGGCACAGAAGGACAGCATCGGCACGCGCTGGATGCTCGACAATCTGCGCCCGCCGATGAAGATCAAGGCCTACGGCCCGAATGGCGACTTTTCGCTCGCCAATCATCCGAGTGAAAAATACCTGTTCATCTCGGCTGGTTCCGGTATTACGCCGATGGTTTCCATGACCCGCTGGCTGTTTGACTGCGCACCGGGAACCGACATTGCCTTCATCAATTGTGCCCGCACACCGGACGACATCATCTTCCGCAAGGAACTGGAACTGCTATCCGGCCGTATGGACGCAATGCGGCTGGCCTTCGTCGTCGAGCAATCCTCGGCCCGCCACGTCTGGCCGGGCCTGCACGGGCGCATAGACCGGGCGCGGCTTGAATTGCTGGCGCCGGATTTCCAGCATCGCAAGGTGTTCTGCTGCGGCCCAGAGCCGTTCATGAACGGCGTGCGCGGATTGCTGGAACAATCCGGCTTCGACATGGCCAATTATCATCAGGAAAGCTTCCAGCCCGCGAGCGAGATTTCGTCGGTGCCTGTGCCAAGTGCATTGGCGCCCGCCTCGCCTGCCGCTGCTGCTGTCGCACCGGCAGCGCCTGCGGTGGCCGCAGCCAGTGTCGTCTTCAGCCTGTCGGGCATCGAAGTCGAATGCACCGAGAACGATACGATCCTGCTTGCAGCCCGCAATGGCGGCCTGAAAATACCGAGCGCCTGCGAGTTCGGCATTTGCGGCACATGCAAGGTGAAGTGCCTCGGCGGTGAGACCGAAATGAACCACAATGGCGGCATACGCGATGACGAAATCGCGGAAGGCTACATTCTCGCCTGTTGCAGCCGTCCGCGCGGTCGTGTGGAGATCGACGCCTAAATCAAGCTTTCTTCAGGAACTCGGTCCTCAGTACGAGGCCCTTGACCTGTTTGGTGCTGCAATCGACTTCGGCGGGGTTTCCCGTCAGGCGGATGCCCTTGACCATCGTGCCGCGCTTCAGCGTGGTCGAGGTTCCCTTGACCTTCAGATCCTTGATCAGCGTGACGGAATCGCCGTCATTCAATTGCGTGCCGTTGCTGTCGCGCGTGATTTCGTCTGTCATGGTGATCCCTGCCTTTATTGTCACTGCCAAGCGCGGTCCCTAGCACCCTTATCCATGTTATACCAGAACGTGCATATTCGCTGGTTTCGAGAAAACGGGCTGATTATAGTCGCTGTGAAAAAGCTGGAAATGAAGCAGGAGCGCTCATGATCGGTCATGCCCTTATTGTCGTCGATGTCCAGAACGACTTTTGCCCCGGCGGAGCACTGGCCGTCGCGCACGGCGACGAAATCCTGCCTGCCGTCAATCGTCTGATCGACGAAAGCGAACACGTCATTCTGACACAGGATTGGCATCCGGCGGGTCATTCAAGCTTCGCCAGCACGCATCCGGGCAAGGCCCCTTTTGAGATGGTCGAGATGCCCTACGGGCCGCAAACGCTCTGGCCGGATCATTGCGTGCAAGGCAGCCACGGCGCGGATTTTCACCCCGCCCTGCAATGGACACGGGCGCAACTGGTGATCCGCAAAGGCTTCCGTTTCGGTATCGACAGCTATTCCGCCTTTTTCGAAAACGACCGTGAAACGCCGACCGGCCTTGGCGGATATTTACGCGAACGCAGCATTGGGTCGCTGACGCTGGCTGGTCTCGCAACCGATTTCTGCGTCGCTTATTCCGCGCTCGACGCGGTTGCGCAAGGTTTTCAGGTGCGCGTGCGGCTCGATGCCTGCCGCGGCATCGACCTCAACGGCTCCATGAGCCAAATGCTGGAAAAGATGAAGCAGGCTGGCGTCGAACTGATCGACGAGCCTGCTTTAGCCGCACATTTACTCTAACTCTCCATCGGGCATGACCACGTAGATCAGCACGGCAATGATGGTGATGAAGAAGCGGAAGGCCGATTCGATGCCATTCCACGTCTGTGACATCCACATGCCGAACCACTCGCCGCCCATCGAGATAAAGCCGACCTGCCAGACCAGAAAGCCAAGTGAAAGCCCGGCAATGGCCCATTTCTTGGAACGGTTGAAGCTGGCAGCGCGATCCGTCAGCCGCCCCAGCATCGCGAAGGTGCCGATCCAGCACAGGATGGCAGTCAGCGTTTCAGCGGCAATGATCAGAATGTAACCCGCATGATGCAGGGTTGGATTATCGATGGCGCGATATTTGATAGATGCATCGGGAAAGATCGTGTCCATCATCAGCACATGCTGGACGAACGCGAAATTGGTGCCGTAATCGGTGATGTTGCCGAAGGCCACCAGCGTTGCAAAGAAAGCGATTGCCGCTACAAAAGCGGTCTTACTCAAACGGGTAACGACCATGATTGTCCCCTTCAGTTTGACCGCAGCCGACCGACCTCACAGTTCCCCCGGACTGACCACAGCACGTTAAGCGCATAGTGAGCGCAGTGCTCAGGCTCATCAATTCTGGCGATTCGGTCAAGCGGGTCGACGATTATGGCTTGCCCGGCCCGATCCGGAACGCAAACAAAAAGGGCGGCTTGAAGCCGCCCATTCTAATCATTGGTATCGAAGCTCAATGGCCAGTGGCCTCTTCGCTTTCATCCTGCCAGTCCGGATTAAGCCGGTTATAGCGCAGCGACGACATGAAGGAGAGACCGATCAGAACCGCGCCGATCAGGCCGGTAATGACTTCCGGTATGTGAACCAGCGTCTGCACATACATGACCACCGCCAGAACCATGATGGCGTAAAACGCGCCATGTTCCAGATAGCGGTATTGGCCAAGTGTCTTGCGTTCAACCAGCATGATTGTAAGCGAGCGCACATAAAAGGCGCCGATGCCAAGGCCAATCGCGATGATGAAGAGGTTCGTCGTCAGCGCGAAAGCGCCGATAACGCCGTCGAACGAGAAGCTTGCATCAAGCACTTCGAGATAGATGAAAGCGCCCAGACCGCCGCGATGGACCATGTCCATCTGCTCCTGTGTGGCATCCAGCACTTCGCCCAGACCTTCAACCGCCAGAAAGGTCAGAAGACCGAACAGGCCAGCAACCAGGAATGTATGCGCGTGAACCGCATCGAGCTGGTAGGAGAAGAACAGGATAAGCGCGATGGCCACGCCGATTTCCACACCCTGCACGGACGCGAATTTGGACATGCGGCTTTCGATTGCCTTGATCCAGTGCACATCCTTCTCGACGTCGAAGAAATATTTCATGCCGACCATCAGCAGGAATGTACCGCCGAAAGCCGCGATACCCGTATGGGATTCGGCAATGACCTGAGCATATTCATTCGGGTGCCAGATGGCGAGTTTGAGCGCTGAAATCGGATCGGTCCACATGGCGACCGCGACGATAGCCAACGGGAAAATGATACGCATGCCGAAAACGGCGATGATGATGCCCCATGTCAGGAAGCGATGCTGCCATTCGGGTGTCATGTCACGCAGAATGCGCGCATTCACAATCGCATTGTCGAATGAGAGCGATATCTCAAGAACGCTCAAGACAGCGCAGATGATGAAGACGGAGACCATTCCCCCAAAGGTGCCGGTCATCTCGTATCCGAGCCAGACGGCAGCCGCGAGACCCACGACTGTAAAAATCATGGGCCATATAAAATAACGTAGGGTGGCCATTGCAAACCGTTAAATTGTTCATCTCTCAACGAAGCCCTCTCCCGACATCGACAAAAAGCGACGCCGTTCCCCGTTCAGGCTTTAACCCTATGTAAGAGCCGACAAATCCCCAAACAAGGGAAACAAAGGCAAAATTTTGTTCATGTGCGTGGAAATGCATTCTGCGAGGAGAGACCCGGCAATTTCGCTTTTCATATTCTCAAATTGTTCAATAGGCCTATCTATAGTGACGGGTGGGGCGTCGGACTTAGATCTCTTTGAAGCAAGCCGCTTCGAACCACACCGAATATCAATGAGGACCATCGCACTATGCTTCTTCCAGAAGAGCTTCAGCGCCGGATAGAAAAAAGCCTCGCGGAAGGCGGCTTTACACCGGCGGAAATGCTGCTGCGTCGCGCACACCATCTGTCCCTCGAAAAGACGAACGGTTCAGGCGCAGCCGCGGACACCATGCTCAGGGAAGCTGGTTTTTGCATTGGCGCCAACGACCTGACCGAGGTCATTGAAAAAAAGCCTTGGCTTCTGGAGGTCATCCTTCAGGGCGTCAATCGCAAGCCCGGCGATAATACGGGCCATCACTAGTTCAAACACGCGGAACGCGTCACGCATCCGCTTTTCTTCTCCACCCCATGCCCTATATCGCGCTACGGGGCGTTGCACGCCGATCCGTTCCGATCCTGCATTGAAACGAAGTCACAACAGGGGCCATCCATGACGATATTGAAACGTTCTTTTGCTGCTACTTGCACGGCAATGCTTGTAGCAGGCAGCATGATTGCTGCTCCTGTCGCCGAGGCCTGCACGCGCCTCGTCTATCACGGCGCCAGTGACCAGATCATCACGGCCCGTTCGATGGACTGGAAAGTCGACGTAGCGACCAATCTGTGGATTTTTCCACGTGGCATGAAGCGTTCCGGCGAAGCGGGACCAAACTCCGCCCAGTGGCAATCCAAATATGGCAGCGTTATCGCCTCTGGCTACGATATTTCGACCACCGATGGCCTCAATGAAGCCGGGCTTTCGGCAAGCGTGCTCTGGTTGGTGGAATCGGAATATCCGCCCTTCGATGAAAAGCACCCAAGCCTGAGCATCGCCGCCTGGGCGCAATATGTCCTCGACAATTTCGCGACCGTCGATGAAGCCGTCAAAGCGCTGAGCGACAACCCCTTCAATGTGGTGACGGATAAGGTGCCGGGCGAAGATCGCCTCGCCACGCTGCATCTCGCAATGTCTGATTCCAGCGGCGACAGCGCCATCATCGAATATATCGATGGCAAGCAGGTTATCCATCACGGCAAGCAATATCCGGTGATGACCAATTCGCCGACCTTCGACCAGCAGCTTGCGCTGAACGCCTATTGGAAGGACATCGGCGGCACGGTCATGCTGCCCGGCACCAATCGCGCCGCTGACCGCTTTGCCCGCGCTTCATTCTACGTCGATGCCATTCCAAAAACAGAAGATCCGGTCAAGACCATCGCCAGCGTCTTCAGCGTGATTCGAAATGTCTCGGTGCCGTTCGGCATCAGCACGCCGGATCAGCCCAATATTTCATCGACGCGCTGGCGCACGGTGGCCGACCACAAGCGCAAACTCTATTTCTTCGAATCCGCACTGACGCCGAACACATTCTGGATGGACCTGAACAAGATCGATTTTTCACCCGAAACCGGCAAGGTGAAGAAGCTCGATCTCGGCCCCGACCAGACCCATACATTCTCCGGCATGGCCAATGATCAGTTCAAGGAAACCGAGCCGTTCAAGTTCCTCGGCCTCTAATGCCACAGTCCCAAGGCCCCGCCCAATGGCGGGGTCTTTCTTTCTGGTGGCTGTATCAGCAGCCATCCACGCGCTGGAGCGATGCTGACAGCCCGATCAGCGAGAATGTATAGCGCGTCTGTGTCCCACGCGCTGAAACCGCCTGCACATTGAGCGTCTTGCCCGCACGCATTGCCCGCATGATCCGTGTTTCATCGGCGACATTCTCCGCCCAGGCGCGATTGCCTTCGCTGAAGAATGGAAACGCAGTGCCATCCACCATGACATTCACGGCCTTGTCCGACTTGAGATCATAGCCCATGACAAGCTGTGGACTGTACTGTCCGCTTGCCTTGGAAATAATAATGAAATTATCGCCGTGCCTGACATCTACGGGGTGAAATTTAATCGGAACCGTCAAAGCATAGCATTTGTTACCGGGAAGATCCGTGTTTTGATAAACACCCCAATCCCTGAATTCTCCGATATAATTCGTCTTTGCCGTAGCCACGAGAGAACTCGCCACCAACCCTGCCAGCGCTAACGCAACGGTGGTTGCATTTTTCCTCATCGCCCAAAACCTCCATAATATTACAAAATCACGCATATTTAAAAATTATAACATTGCGTTACTATTTTCTTAACAAACGCCTAAAAATTTGTTGAAAATTTGAGAGGCTGAATCTGCATTGCCCGCGCGGCAAGGCGATGCACGAGCAACCCTATAGCGCGCGCCATAAATATGATCCGCGAAAGATGACTGCGTTGAGGTGAGGCCTGCGCAGACGGCAAAATGCCCAGCCTTCGGAACACGAAGGCTGTTTTGCAAGTCTTTGCTTTTAAAGGAAATGGTGGGCCCGGAGGGACTCGAACCCCCAACCAAGCGGTTATGAGCCGCCGGCTCTAACCAATTGAGCTACAGGCCCCACGCAACACTGGACCTACCCTAAAGAAACGGAAGATACAACTGTCAAATCTGCCAGTCGCCCTAATGCGCACATATTCGATTGCGATGCATGCCGTCGGAAGCCACGACAGTCAGGAATCGAAGCTCTCGGTTGCATTAAACCGGCATTTCTATTCTTATATCATGGCGACGCGCATGAGAGGGAACTTAAGAAACAAACGATTTCAACGATAAAGCGAACCGGTAAATCCGGAGCGCTCACAATAAGCTGCCTCAACTTTCTCTACAGGAGATTTCATGAAAAACCGCGCTACCACTCTTATCGCAGCCTCTTTTTCGGCAATCATGCTTGCAGGCGCTCTGGCCCTGCCCGCCGCAGCCCAGGAGAACCAGATGTCGAGACAGCCTGCGCGCATTGCCGTGACCGGTGAAGGCACCACCACCGCCGCACCCGACATGGCGATTCTCAATCTCACCGTGCTGCGCGAAGCCCAGACCGCCCGCGAAGCTATGACTGCCAATAACGAAGCCATGACCAAGGTTCTGGACGCCATGAAAAAGGCGGGCATCGAGGAACGTGATCTCCAGACCGGCGGCATCAATATTCAGCCGCGTTATGTCTTCCCTGATGACAAGAACGGTCTCAAGGAGCCAAACATCACGAGCTATGCGGTCACCAACAGCCTGACCGTGCGCGTTCGCGATCTCACCAAGGTTGGCGAAATCCTCGACCAGTCGATCACGCTGGGCGTCAATCAGGGTGGCGATCTGAACTTCGTCAACGACAACCCGTCCGCGACCATCAATGAAGCCCGCAAACGCGCTGTGGCCGACGCTGTCGCCAAGGCCAAGACGCTTGCCGATGCTGCTGGCGTCGGTCTCGGTCGTGTCATTGAAATCTCCGAACAGGGCCGTCCGCCCATGCCGATGCCAATCGCACGCGGCCAGTTCAAGACGATGGCTGCCGCGGCTCCGGAGGATTCGGTTCCTGTCGCAGCTGGTGAAAACAGCTTCAACGTTTCGGTCAATGTCGTATTCGAAATCAAGGAATAACGGCAGGTTCGGTCCAGCGAAAAGGGGCGCATTGCGCCCCTTTTTATTCACTGCTTCAGACACGAAAAAGCCGGGCTGAGTGGATCAGCCCGGCTTTTGTTCATTGTGTTCGATCAGCGGATGATCGGGCAGCCGCGTGCATTGGCGAATACGACACCGCCAGGACGGCCATGACGATAGCCGCGCACCTGAACGGATTTGCCGCGATACACGACACGCGCATTGCGAATGCCCATGCGATTTGCCTTCATCTTGGCAGCTTCAACCGAGCAAGCAGGACCGCGATAGGCCGGGCGTCCATGATGCGGACGACCGCGATAGTCGACATTAACTACAGCTCCATGTGCAGCAGTGCTGACAGCCGGTACCGTCATTGGGGACGCGGCATTCGCCGATGCGCCGACCGTAAAGACGGCGGCAAGACCGAGTGCAGCGGTAACGGCAAACGACTTGAGCGAAATAGCGGACATGTTGAACCTCTTCCAATTGAGTGTCAGGCCCTCCGCCTGAGACACCCGATCATTAGACCCTGGAAGATGAACGAAAAAGAAAGCTGCCGTTCATCTGCCATTCAGCAAAGACGACGCTCACGAAAGACACTCTAAAAAAGACATGAAATTCAAACAATTAAGAGAAATAGAAAGATCTTCTTTCACTCTGAACCGAATAATTAAATTTAAGCAATGTTATAAATCGAGCTAAGCTCACTCAGGCATGACCATGTGATCGAGATAATCTTCTTCGTCTTCCATGTCATGATCGAAGGCAGTTACCTTGCCGCGCACGGAGATCCCCGCTTCATGCACAGTGTCCCGCGAACCGGAAACCAGCGGATGCCACCAGTAAAGGTCGGAGCCTTCGGCAACGAGGCGATAGGCGCAGGTCACCGGCAGCCAATCCACTTCATCGACGATTTCCGGCGTCAGAAACACACAATCCGGCACCGTCGCTTTACGGTTCGGATAATCGCGACACTGGCAGCTTTCCGGGTTGAGCAATGTGCAGGCCACGCTCGTCCAGTAAATCTCATTGGTGTCGTCGTCCTGCAATTTGTGCAGGCAGCACTGGCCACAACCATCGCACAGGCTTTCCCACTCGCTGCGGGTCAGCTGATTGAGCTTTTTGGCTTTCCAGAAGGGTTTATCGGTCATGATTGAGCCTATAACGGAATTATGTCGGGAATGGCGTGGACAAATCGCCGCCCTGACTGCCGCTGATTGTGTACTGCTAATTGACTATTGAACGCCCCGCCTGCGTGGGCTAAGTCCCAAGGGTCATCCCAATGATCGTAAGCGTCTAACGTCAGGCAACGCATCAACCGACCGGAAACGGCCGCCGATGCACTGATCGTTCTGCTCCGCTTTCCGCTCTGAATTTCAGGTACTATCATGTCAAATTCTGACACACCGCGTCGCAGAAAGCTGCCAGCGCGTTACGCTTCTATCGTCATGCCGCTCATTCTTTCAATGCTGATGACGCTTGTGGTTTCCCTGATCGCCACAGCAAAAAGTCTCGGTTTCGCCCATCCCGAACTCGCATCCAACTGGATGAGTTCATGGGTGGTTTCGTGGATCGTGGCTTTCCCGGTTCTGCTGATGCTTTTGCCGATTGTGCGCAGAATGGTTGCCTTTGTGTGCCATCCGCACTGATCGGTCAGCCGAACAAACCAATAAAAAACGCCGCGCATGGGTTCATGCGCGGCGCTTTCATTTGAAATGCAGACGATCAACGGAAGATATGCTCGCCCTGTTCGTCAACGATCTGACGACCCTTGTTCAGCGCAATGCTGGCGGCATCTTCGATGCCGGGGCAACGGTCAGCGCGAACGAAGCGATATTCCTTCAGCTCACCATTGATCGTTTTGGAGATCACACCGCACACCTGATACTGACCGCCCTCGCTGTAAGGCGTGGCCACGATCAGAAAATCCTTGTGCTCGGTACGACCGGCCTCTTTCGGCTCCGCTGATGTCTCAGCAGCTTCGCCACCGCCGCCGAACAGGCGCTTCAAAAACGACATGGTGCTCCCTTTTTTTAAGAATCGAGGAACGAACGCAGCTTGCGCGAACGGCTCGGATGCTTGAGCTTGCGCAGTGCCTTCGCTTCGATCTGACGGATACGTTCGCGGGTAACCGAGAACTGCTGGCCGACTTCTTCGAGCGTGTGGTCGGTGTTCATACCGATACCGAAGCGCATACGCAGAACGCGTTCTTCACGCGGCGTCAGCGACGCCAGAACACGGGTCGTCGTATCGCGCAGGTTCGCCTGAATGGCGGCGTCGATTGGCAGAAGCGCGTTCTTGTCCTCGATGAAATCGCCCAGATGTGAATCTTCCTCATCGCCGACAGGCGTTTCGAGAGAGATCGGCTCCTTGGCGATCTTCAACACCTTGCGCACTTTTTCGAGCGGCATTGCGAGCTTTTCGGCCAGTTCTTCCGGCGTCGGCTCACGACCGATTTCGTGCAGCATCTGGCGCGACGTGCGAACGATCTTGTTGATCGTTTCAATCATATGCACCGGAATACGGATAGTGCGCGCCTGATCGGCAATCGAACGGGTGATCGCCTGACGAATCCACCAGGTTGCATAGGTCGAGAACTTGTAACCGCGACGGTATTCGAACTTGTCCACCGCCTTCATCAGGCCGATATTGCCTTCCTGAATGAGATCAAGGAACTGAAGACCACGGTTCGTATATTTCTTGGCGATGGAAATCACGAGACGCAGATTGGCCTCGACCATTTCCTTCTTGGCGATGCTGGCTTCGCGCTCACCCTTCTGCACCTGATTGACGATGCGGCGGAATTCGCCGATCGAAATCGCGGTTTCAGTGGCGAGGTTCTGAATTTCGCTGCGCAGGCGGGCAATCGTGCCCACTTCCTTGGTTGCGAAGTCCTTCCAGCCGCGAGCCGACAGCAGACCGACGCGCTCAACCCAGTTCGGATCAAGTTCGTGGCCCTGATATTCCTTGAGGAATTCATCGCGACGCACGCCGAAGGATTCAGCCAGACGCAGAAGCTTGCCTTCGTTCTGAACCAGACGCTTGTTGATATCGTAAAGCTGTTCGACCAGCTGTTCGATACGGTTCTGATTGAGAGAGAGCGACTTCACGGCAGTGATCAGCTCGTCTTTCAGTTCCTTATAGCGGCGCTCCTGGCTGGAGGAGAGTTCGCCGGTCGCGGCCAGACGGCCTTCAACCTGCTGGTCCTGCAGCTTGCGCAGCTTCTTGTAGGTATCGGCGATGAGGTCGAGCGTTTCCATGACCTGCGGGCGCAGTTCGGCTTCCATAGCCGCCAGCGACAGGTTGGCTTCGTCTTCGTCCTCTTCTTCCTCTTCCACCGGCATGTCGCCGCCGACATTGGTGATGTCGTCGTCGTCACGCGAACGGCGCACAGGCTTGTCGTCGCGCGGGCGTTCTTCTTCCACGCGCTCGATTACCGGCGCCTGCTTGGCTTCCGGACCGGCATAGGTGGTTTCGAGGTCGATGATTTCGCGCAGAAGAATGTTGGATTCATTCAGCTGATCGCGCCAGATGATGATGGCCTGGAAGGTCAGCGGGCTTTCGCACAGCCCGGCAATCATCGTTTCGCGACCGGCTTCGATGCGCTTTGCGATGGCGATTTCGCCTTCGCGCGACAGAAGCTCCACCGAACCCATTTCGCGCAGATACATGCGCACGGGATCGTCGGTACGGTCGGTCGGCTCTTTCTTGGTCGTCGTGGTGGCTACGGCAGTGCCACTGGTCTCGACCAGATCGCCGCCTTCTTCCGCGTCGTCGTCGTTGTTGTTTTCTTCGCGATCGTTGTCTTGCTCGTCGTCTTCAACGACGTTGATGCCCATGTCGGAAAGCATGGCCATGGTGTCTTCGATCTGTTCCGACGTCACTTCCTCGGAAGGAAGAACGGCGTTCAGCTCGTCCATGGTCACATAGCCACGCTTCTTCGCGACCTTGATCATCTTCTTGACAGCATCGTCAGAAAGGTCGAGAAGCGGACCGTCGGCAGCACCTTCGCGCTCGACTTCGGCTTCTTCGTTTTCCTTAACCTTCGTTGCCATATGTTCTTCTCCAGGCGACCCCGGTCGCTTTTAAGATATATAGAGTGTCCGAACGGTTTTGCGAGACCGCAAGCCGCCGGTTGATTCTGCGAGTAGCTGATTTGCCGTTAATGGCGGATTAACCCTGCCCTCGGTATCAGTCTCCATCGTGATCGATTTTCTGTGGGCAGATCCGGTGACCTCACGTCATCGCAACGGTTTTTTGCCCTTGTTCCGCATCTCGCTTCACACGGAGCAGAGGTATCGGAACATCATCGCTATCCGTTCTATCCTTGTTCGAACTGTCGTGATTCCGTCATTTACGCCATACGTCAAGAGCGACTCACCTGATTCGCCCTTAAAAAGCGAATCATTTGTTGTCGCGACCCATCCGCGGGCTAATTAGAGCGCTATTGGCCGTCTGCAACCCCGTAATCCCGGTGCTTTTCAATAAAGTGATTCGGCCTGCCGAATCAGAAACCGCCGGGTGAGCGTCCAGACGACAGACCAAACCCATCAATCAGGGCTTCAGTCGCATCTGCCTTTAAAATCTGATTTTGTATGTCGATGAGGCGCGCATAAAGTTCGCCCGTCTCATCGGTTTCAAGCGCGGCCTCAACGGCTCGCAGCTCCTTATGTAGTGTGCGGGCGCGCTGATGCAAGTGAAGCGCCTGCCGCAAAGCTTCGCGTGCGTCATCTTCCGCTGCCAGTGCAGTTGCGGTCCAGAGCCTTGCCCCCTTCACCGTCTGTTCCAGCGTTTCGATCAGATCGCGATGCCCGGCGCCGACCAGCGCGTGACGCATGGCCTCACCATTGTCCACATGGTCGGAGGCCAGAACATCGAGCATCGCCAGATGCAGTGTCTTCAACGCGTCATGCGCCAGATCCAGCCCGGCAATCGTTTCAAAATCTTCCTCGATCAAACGCGGATGGTTGAGCAGCGTCAGCACAATTGCAGTTTCCCGCAAGGGTGCATGGGTGCCTGCACCCGGACGTCCGCCCTTGACCAGCGTGGAGCGCACCAGACTGTCGGAGATTGCAAGACGTCCGCTGCCGCCCATGCCGGGACCACCGCGTCCACGCCCGTTGTCGTTGCGCCGGTTGAAGGACGAATTGCGCTGACCGCCCTGCTGCCGCCCCTGCCCGAAGAATGCCTGGGCGCGTTCGCGCATATCCTGACCGTAATGGCGGCGAATATCTTCATTGGCGATGCGGCTGGTGATTTCGCGCAGACGCGCTTCCAGTTCGGCGCGCCGTTCCGGCGTGTCGAACACACCGCCAATGGTTTCGCGCGTCCAGATCATATCGACAAGCGGTCTGGCGTCACGCAGCACGGCATGGAATGCCGCCGGACCTTCCGCTTTGACCAGATCGTCCGGGTCCTGCCCTTCCGGCAACAGCGCAAAGCGCAGCGACTTGCCCGGCTGCAAGGTCGGCAGACCAAGATCGGCAGCACGATAGGCGGCGCGCAGTCCCGCGCCGTCACCATCGAAGCACAGGACTGGCTCGGGGCTGATGCGCCAGAGAAGTTCGAGCTGCTCTTCGGTCAGCGCGGTGCCGAGCGGCGCCACGACATGATGAATGCCTGCCTGCGCCAGCGCGATCACATCCATATAGCCTTCGACGGCGATGATCGGCTTGGCTAGTTCGCCATTCTGCGGCTGAGAGGCTTTGCGTGCACGCAGGCCGTTATAAAGCACCCGCCCCTTGTGGAAGAGTTCGGTTTCCGGCGAGTTCAGATATTTGGCAGGCGCATCGGCAGAAAGTGCGCGGCCACCGAATGCGATGATACGCCCACGCAAGTCCTCGATCGGGAACATGACGCGGTCGCGGAAGCGGTCATAGGAAACGGGAACACCTTCATGCACCACAAGACCGCAAGCTTCGAATTGCTCGCGCGTGACACCTTTGCCTGCCAGAAACTCTTTCAGGGCATTGCGCGATTCCGGCGCATAACCCATGCGGAATGCCTGTTGCGTCGCGCTTGAAAGCCCGCGGTCACGCAGATATGCGCGCGCCTTCGCGCCAGCTGCGCTCTGCAGCTGCGCCTCGAAGAACTGCGTCGCCAGTTCCATGACATCGTAAAGCGTTGCGCGTTGTGCCTCACGCTTTTCCATTTCAGGATCGCGCGCGGGCATCGGCACGCCCGCCATGTCGGCCACGCGCTCCACGGCTTCGGGAAAGCTCAAGCCTTCCAGTTCGGTCAGAAACTTGAAGTGATCGCCAGTCACGCCGCAGCCGAAACAGTGGTAACGTCCCTTGCGGTCTTCGCAGTGGAAACTCGGCGTGTTTTCGCCGTGGAAGGGACAGCAGGCCCAGAAATCGCCCTTCGGCGGATTGCTCTTTTTGCGGTCGAACGAAACCCGCGCTCCGATCAGCGTCGAGATCGGCACGCGATCTCTGATCTCATCGAGAAAGGAGGGTGGGAAACGCATTGCGGGTGTCACTTTCAAGTCGGCCGGATAGCGGGCGTGTGTATTCTACAGAGTATATAGGCGCGCTGGTTCGGACAGTCCATCGCACGCGTATATCCCTCCCCGCTAATCACAGTCTTCTGTGTGGTCGTTTCACAACCATACATCTGTCATAAAACTGTCATATAACATTCACATTCAATTATGAGCTGTTGATTTTAGACGCGAATAAGCCCATATCTCTTGGATATTTCGTTAGCCGGAACATATTTTCTTCGTTTTGTGGAGATAATTCTAGCTTCCAACACCAACCACCAACCCGAAGGGATTTCGCCGTGAATGGTTCATTGGTCCTTTTGCACCTTGCTGGCGCTGTCGCCCTCCTCCTATGGGCCACCCGCATGGTGCGAACCGGGGTAGAGCGCGCCTATGGCGACCGCCTGCGCAGACGTTTGCGCAACCAGTTGCAGAACCCGCTTCTATCGGTCGCCTTCGGTCTCGTGCTTGCCGTCGCCCTGCAAAGTTCTACCGCTGTGACGCTGCTGGTCGGCTCCTTCGTGGGGTCGGGCTTCGTCAGCGGTGTCGCAGGTCTGATGGCCGTGCGCGGCGGCGAACTCGGCTCCGCTCTGGTCGTCAAAATCCTGAGCTACGACCTGACCATTCTCGTTCCGCTCTGCCTTGTGATCGGCACCGGCATTTTCATGACCACCGAGCGCCGCGACTGGCGGCAGATCGGGCGCATTCTCGTGGGCATAGGCCTCTTGATCATGTCACTGGAAATGACCGGACAGGCCACCGAGCCGTTGCGCCAGAGCGAACTTCTGCCGGTGATCGTCGACTATCTGTCGAGCGATCCGATAACCACCTATCTGCTGGCCGCGCTGATGACATGGCTGTTCCATTCCAGCGTTGCAGCCGTCATTTTGCTGACCACATTCGCATCGCGCGGCCTCATCCATCCGGAACTGGCCGTGGTGATGGTGCTGGGCGTCAATCTAGGCTCCTCGATCATCGCGCCAATCCTCACCCGCAATGCCCCACCTGAAACCCGCGTCGTGCCGCTCGGCAACCTCCTGATGCGCGGCGCAGGCTCGCTGGTCATGCTCGTGCTCTATGAGGCCTTCAAGCCGTCGATAGCTTTCCTCGGCGCCGATCCTGTATCGCAGGTGGTCAACGCGCATATTCTGTTCAACGTGATCGTCATGTTAGCAGGTATTCCGCTGTCCGGGCTGGTGCTGCGCACCACCGAAGCGCTCGTCAAGATCAATGCCGACAAGACCCCGGCACCCACACAGCCGTTGGAAATGGAAGAATATAGCGCACTCGACGCAGGCGTACTTAACCGCCCGTCGCAAGCGCTGGCCAATGCCACCCGTGAAGTGGTGGGCGTTTGCGACACCGTTGAAGTCATGCTGCGCCGCATTATTGATCTTTATGAAAAGCCGGATCAGGCCCGTATCAACGAGTTGGCTGCTCTCGATGACCGTGTGGACAAGAAGCATGCCGCGATCAAGCTATACCTCACCCGGCTTGCCTCACAGGATCTGAGCGAGTTCGAAGCCCTGCGGATGCAGGAACTGCTCGGCGCTTGCGTAAAGCTTGAACAGGTTGGCGACATCATCGTGCGCAACATGCTGGCGCAGGTGCAGAAGAAGATGGACCACAAGCTGGAATTCACAGAAGAAGGTTGGGAGGAACTGAGCCACTTCCACGCGATGGTTCTGGCCAATGCGCATCTGGCGTTCAACGTGGTCGTCTCGCGTGATGGGCGCACCGCGCGCCAGCTCGTTCAGGAAAAAGACCGCCTGCGCGAACTGGAGAAGCAGACAAGCCTGCGCCACTTCTCGCGTCTGCGCGAAGGATCAACCCGCAGTATCGAGACCAGCACCATCCATCTCGATACCATCCGCGATCTGAAGCAGATCAATTCGCTTCTGGCTTCCATGGCCTATCCGGTTTTGGAAGAACAGGGCCTCCTGAGCGAAACGCGCCTCAAGACCGTCAAGCAGAGCTAAAGCCGTTAGAACACAATATCGGCGGCGTTGGCGGTTCGGCCACGGGTGCTTCCTGCCCGGAACCCGTTAAGCGTCTCATTGTGATGGGCGACGATATCGGCGAACTGCAAGCTCGCCGTATCGCCTGTCGTGTGCCCATCGGCAATTAATGTCACATCATAGCCGAGCGATATTGCGTGGCGCACCGCCGTGTCGACGCAGTATTCCGTCTGGCAACCACCGATAACCAGATGGGTGATCGCCAGTTCATTCAACCGGTCCCGAAGCTCGGTTTCATGGAATGAATCGCAACTCGTCTTTTCAATCACGATATCGTTTGCCTGAGGTGAAAGCTCGTCCCGGATCGCCCAACCCTGCGTGCCCTTTTCGAGCGCATCGCCCGGCCCGCCGTCATGCTGTACGAGGATAACCGGAATTCCGGCAGCATGCGCCCGCACCTTTACGTCACTCAATCGGGCAACAACATCATCCAGAGCCCGATCAATCACAGGCTGACGCTCAGGCGTACCCATCCCGGCCACAATATCGTTTTGAACATCAATGATGAGCAGAGCAGTAGCCATGACAAACGATCTCGCGAACTGATTTCGATTGCCCGGCATAACATCTGCGTGGATTACATAACAAGAAGGCCCCGCATTTGACGGGGCCTTTTGATTTCGTATCAGAGCAGGATTTTACTGCAGAAGCGACTTCACCAGCGCGCTTGCCTTGGTGAAATCCATCTTGCCTGCATAGCGCTCCTTCAGGATGGCCATGCACTTGCCCATGTCGCGCAGACCCTGCGCGCCGATTTCGGCGATGACGTCCTCGCAAGCCTTCTTGACTTCTTCCTCAGTCATCTGCTGTGGCAGAAACTCGGAGATGATGACGATTTCCTCGCGCTCGGCGTCGGCCAGCTCGATGCGGCTGCCTTCTTCATAGATGCGCGCCGATTCTTCGCGCTGCTTGACCATCTTGCCGAGAATACCCAGCAATTCCTCGTCTCCGACCGGGTCCTTACCAGCGGTGCGGTTGGCGATATCGCGGTCCTTCACGGCAGCCAGAATAAGGCGCAGCGTCGACGTGCGGCGCTTTTCCTGCGCCTTGAGCGCGGTTGTGAGGGCCTGGGAAATCTCCTGGCGAAGCATCGAATTGTCTCCTGACAGTGTTTGTTTCTTCTTACTCGCAACGTGACCCATAAAGCAATCGCGCGCAGTCATGAGCTGTCCGAACTACCCGCCCGGAGAACAATAATGCGATAATTATCGCGATTATTTCCCGAATGAGTGCGCACGGACGATTGACCCAACGCTCAAGTTTCTCTATTGATCGAGGCTTAGCAGGACATCGGTACATGCTCGCAGTGGGAGATTTGAAATCCCCGCTGCCTTTTGGCGCATATATGACCCCGTCGCCTGTTGGCGCGTATATGACCATTGACGCTCCGTCTTTCAAGCCATTCGCCCGGTTACAGGGGTGAAGCTGGAGGGATGGAACATGAGCGTATGCTGAAAAGCTAAAACATTAAACGTGGCGCGGATTACGTGTCGCAAGTTAAACAGGAGTGCAGATATGACCGAAACGACCCCGAAAACCGCACCCTGGACGACCGAAAAGCGAACCGCCATTCTGGTTCTTGCAGACGGCACCGTGATCGAAGGCAAGGGCCTCGGCGCGACCGGCGCAATCGAAGCGGAAGTTGTCTTCAACACGGCGCTTACCGGTTACGAAGAAATCCTGACCGATCCTTCCTATGCCGGACAGATCGTCACCTTCACCTTCCCGCATATCGGCAATGTCGGCACCAATGTCGAAGATATCGAAGACCTGACACCAGCCAACCGCCACGGCGCAGTCGGCGCGATCTTCAAGGCCGATATCACCGCACCGTCCAACTATCGCTCCAGCGAAGACCTTGACGCATGGCTGAAGGCACGCGGCGTCATCGCGCTTGCAGGCATCGACACCCGCGCCCTCACCGCACTGATCCGTGAGCGCGGTGCGCAGAATGCCGTCATCGCGCATGACCCGAACGGCAAGTTCGACATCGACGCCTTGAAGGCACGCGCTGCGGGCTGGAGCGGTCTGGAAAATCTCGACCTCGCCAAGGATGTCACCATCGGCCAAAGCCAGGTCTGGAACGAAACACCCTGGATCAAGGGCGAAAGCTTCGGCGAACTGGACAACCCGCAGTATCATGTGGTCGCGCTCGATTTCGGCGTGAAGCGCAACATTCTGCGTCTGCTCGCAGGCCTCGGCGCGAAGGTTACGGTTCTGCCCGCAACGGCAACCGCCGATGACGTGCTGGCCTACAATCCTGACGGCGTATTCCTGTCGAACGGCCCGGGCGATCCGGCAGCCACCGGCGAATATGCCGTACCAACCATTGCCAAGCTGGTTGACAGCGGCCTGCCGGTTTTCGGCATCTGCCTCGGTCATCAGATGCTGGCGCTGGCGCTTGGCGGCCGTACCGAGAAGATGCATCAGGGCCATCATGGCGCCAACCATCCGGTCAAGGACTACACGACCGGCAAGGTGGAAATCGTTTCCATGAACCACGGCTTTGCGGTCGATTCTGAATCGCTGCCGGACAATGTTGAAGAAACCCACGTCTCGCTTTTCGACGGCACCAATTGCGGTTTGCGCGTCATCGGCAAGCCGGTCTTCTCCGTGCAGCACCATCCGGAAGCTTCGCCCGGACCGCAGGATTCGCACTACCTCTTCCGCCGGTTCATCAATCTTATCCGCGAGAAGAAGGGCGAAGCCCTTTTGCCGGAACGCGAACAGGCTGCGTGAATCTAAATCTGAGATTTTGCGGTTAACACATTGTTAGCAAATAAAAAGCCGGGGCAAACACCCCGGCTTTTTTGATGTGCATTTATAGCCTTTAGACATCCGCTATCTTCGGCTTTGGCTTGGGATAAACCCGCGCCACGACCACGATCAGCGCGATGAAGATCAGCCCCGCCGCGACTGCATAGGGCATGCCGGCGAAATCAAACGGTGCGTTCGCTCCGGTAAAATGGCTGAAGAGCTGCGTGAAGAGGAGCGGTCCGATAATCGTCGTGATACTCGAAACGCTGGTCAATGCGCCCTGCAACTCGCCTTGCGCGGAAGGCGGCACCTTGCCCGCAGCGATACTGCGCAGCGGCGGATCGGCGAGCCCTTCCAGTGCCGTCAGAAAGATGACCGCATAGACCATCCAGCCTTCCCACGCGATGGCATAGCCTGTCAGGCCGAAGCCGGCGAAGAGCACGCCGGTGATAGCCGTACGCCGTTCACCCAGAAGCGGCAGTGCACGCGGCAGCACCAGCGCCATCACCACCGCAGTGCCAATGCCGAACATGCCGAGCGACAGACCAATCTCCGCCTCGCTCCAATTGTAACGATAGGCCCCGACAAAGGCCCAGACCGACGGATAGACCGCATGGGCCAGCCAGTACAGGAAGAAGACGACCATCACCCAGCCAACGCCGGGATAGCTACGCATCTGCTTCAACGCACCGAGCGGATTGGCACGTCCGATCTGGAAGCTGCGCCGGTTTTGCAGGGACAGCGTTTCCGGCAGCAGGAAGTATGCCAGCACGAAGTTGATGAAGGACAAGAGCGCCGCCCCGTAGAATGGAACGCGCGGGCCGAATTCACCCAGAAGTCCGCCCAAAACCGGGCCAAGCGCAAAGCCCACGCCAAAGGCAATGCCAATCAGGCCGAAATTACGCGCGCGATTGCTGTCATCGCTGACATCCGCAATATAAGCGGATGCCGTCGCAAAACTTGCACCGCTGATGCCCGCCAGCACGCGGCCAACAAACAGCATCCAGAATGAGGTTGCGAGTGCGCAGATGAGATTGTCGATTGCAAATGTCAGAATGGAGGCCAGCAGAACGGGTCGTCGTCCGAAACGATCGCTGAGATTGCCGATCAGCGGCGCAAACAGAAACTGCATCGCCGCATAGACCAGAAGCAGCCAGCCGCCATCGACGGCAGCCGTGCTGACATCTGCGCCGGTCAGTTCTTCGAGATAGGCTGGCAGAACCGGCATGATGATCGCGATCCCGATAATATCGAGAAACAGCGTCATGAAGACCAGCCAAAGGCCCCGCTTTACGAATTTGGGGTCAAGCATTGGAACACCTGAATATGCTCACGCGGATCTGCCGCAGGAAGCATCATGATTTGAATGTTGGAAAGGATCGCGCGTCATCGCCGCTCAAAGTTGAGCGTCACGCATGATTTGGATAAGGGCCGCGCCGACGCGAAACCTTTATAGGGAAAATTATTCTACGACAAGCCTGCTTGATACGGGTCGAAGAAAATGATTCGAACCATCGCATGACTTGCATAGAAAAAGGCGGCCGAAGCCGCCTTTTATGAAGTGATCAGAGCGGCTTAGATATCGCCGCTGAACGTATCGCAGGATTCGAGCTTGCCCGTATCGAAGCCGCGCTTGAACCACTTGGCGCGCTGCGCCGATGTGCCATGGTTGAAGCTTTCCGGCACGACATAACCCTGACTGCGACGCTGCAACGTATCGTCACCGATCTGGTGGGCAGCATTGAGCGCATCTTCAAGATCGCCCGCTTCCAGAATACCCTTCTGCTGGGTGTAATAACCCCAGATGCCCGCAAAGCAGTCAGCCTGAAGCTCCACACGAACCGACATCTGGTTGGCCTGCGCCTCATTCATCTGCTGGCGCATCTGGTTGAACTTCGGAAGAATGCCGAGCAGATTCTGGACATGATGCCCGACTTCATGCGCCAGCACATAAGCCTGCGCGAAATTGCCCGACGCGCCAAAGCGGTTCGCCAGTTCGTCATAGAAGCTCAGATCGATGTAAAGCTTGCGATCGCCGGGGCAGTAGAACGGCCCGGAGGCAGCCGATGCAAAACCACAGGCCGAGCGGACCTGACCGGTGAAAAGAACCATGGTCGGCTTCGTATATGTCTGGCCGCGCGACTGGAAAATACCGCTCCAGACGTCTTCCGTCTCGGCCAGCACAGTGCGGGCAAACTGGGTCATCTCGTCATTGGCGACTGTCCCGCCCTCGGCAGCCGTGCGACCGCTGGACTGCTGCTGCGTCTGCACCGACGAACCCATGCCGCCATCGCCAAACAGAATCGGTATAGGATCAATACCAAAGGCGCGCAGCACGAAGAACATCACAACAAGAATGAGAATGCCGGAAAGCCCGCCGCCACGCACGACCTTGAAGCCCGGCCCGCCGCCGCCAAAACCGCCGCCTTGTCCGCCTGAATCGCCACCGCCGCCACGCTGGTCTTCCACATTGTCACTCTGCCTACGACCTTGCCAGCGCATACGCCCACTCCCTCAACACCGGCCGCAGCAACCCTGCGCGGCGCATCAATCAATCTCGTATAATTGTCGCATAAAGAGTTGCCACCGCAATATAAAAAGTAAATGGCAAGCCTCATCACAAACGGAGACTCGCCCGCAATATTTTCTTCCGGGGATTTTCTTACCGAATGGCGCGAAACTTGTGCCTTAGAAATGAGCTTCCAAGCAAGACAGCCACGACCACCGCCGCACCCGTCGCAAGCTGCGAGACGCCAGCATCCGGAAACGCCACGGCATGCATGATGCGTCCCGGCAGGAAGGCAAAGAGCCCAGCCCCAACAATGCCCAGAAAGTAGACCTGCCGCACGATTTTGCGATGAAGGCCAATCGCGCCCTGACGCGCGGCGATAACCGATCGGATGCATCCGGCGATGACCAGCACAGACAGGATATGTATCGGGCTGAAACCCCAGAGCAGGTTGATCTGGTGTATGAAAAAGCTCGTTATCGCTGTGACGACCATCAGCACCATCCATATGCGCCCGAGATATTTGTGCAGTCGCGTGCCCTTGCGGCGCAGAAGAATGAATGCGCCCAGCAAGGCTGCGGGTATGACGGTGGCGACGTGCAGCTGGACAGCAAGCGGTGCGTGGAGAAGCGGCTCGAAATTCATGGCAATGCTCCGGTTGAATTTCGACCTTCCTTCGACAACACTGCGCTCGGCTCAATTGGAATGACGTGGAATGCAGGAAAACTTCGTGGCTGGCGGCATTATGCAATTCGCGCTTCGTGAAATGACGGTCATTTTGCGCGCGCTTCGCCTCTGGATGACGTTTCTTGTCGTGGTGCTGATCTTCACGATAACGGCTGCACTGGGCACGGGTTCGATGCCCGTCGCCATCCGCTTCTTCTATTGGCTGCTGATCCAGTTTGGCGGCTGGTCCATCGCCATTTTGTTCGCTGTTCTGGCGGATTCCCTGCTGAAACCGTGGGTTGCCAGCACCTTTGCGCGCATGATGACAGGCGCGCTTCTGGCGGCGATTCCCATTGGCCTTTGGGTCGGCCTCGTCGACTACGGTTTCTTGATCAGAACCCCGTCCTTCAAAACGCTCCTCGGCAACATGGCGGTCTCGCTGCCACTCAGCGCGCTCTTCTGCGTCCTCGCCTATCTGACAGTTCGCAAAGACATCGAAACCGTTTCAAACACGATCCCCGAAGCCCCTGCCCTGCTCAATCGCCTGCAACCGGGCAATCGCGGCCCGTTGCTGCGTCTGTCGGCGGACGACCATTACACGCAGGTCGTCACCAGCCGGGGCAAGGAACTCATCCTGATCCGCTTTTCCGATGCCGTGAAAGAAATCGGCGAAACGCCGGGTTTGCAGATCCACCGCTCGCATTGGGTGGCTAACAGCCATGTCGCAGAATTGCAGCGGATCAACGGTACGCTCGGCCTCAAAACACGCGACGGGACGCTGCTTCCCGTCAGCCGATCAAGCCAGAAAGCAGCGCTGGAGCGTTACCGCATTGGTGCATCACCGCGCAAGAAAACAGCGCTCGGCCACGATTTTTCGTGAATGCCCGCATTTTCTTTGAAATAAGCGCATTTGTGGGGTTCCGCTTTGGGTCATCATTGCCTATAAGGCCCGCTTAGCCCACAGAATTCATACGCTGCCAACCCGCCGGAAAACCGTGCGGGCTTTTCTGGCAGGCTAAGCAGCATGTCACTCGAAAGTGGGAACCGGTTTCGAGACAAAGGCATGCGTAAAACAAGAGCATGATCCCGAAAATGGGAACCGGTTTTCGGATAAGATCATGCACGCGAAGAAGATAGGATGAGCGCCCATGCCGAAACGTACAGATATCAAATCGATCCTGATTATCGGCGCGGGCCCCATTGTCATCGGCCAGGCTTGCGAGTTCGACTATTCGGGCACTCAGGCCTGTAAGGCGTTGAAAGAGGAAGGCTACCGCATCATCCTCGTCAACTCCAACCCGGCCACGATCATGACCGATCCCGATCTGGCCGACGCGACCTATATCGAGCCGATCACGCCGGAAGTCGTCGCCAAGATCATCGCCAAGGAGCGCCCGGACGCGCTTTTGCCGACCATGGGCGGCCAGACCGCGCTGAACACCGCATTGTCGCTGCGCCGCATGGGCGTGCTGGAGCGCTACAATGTAGAGATGATCGGCGCCAATGCCGAAGCCATCGACAAGGCGGAAGATCGCGCGCTGTTCCGTGAAGCCATGGAAAAGATCGGCCTCGATACGCCTGATTCCATGCTCGCCAATGCGACGGAAATCAAGGACGAGGATCGCAAGCGTCACGAAGCCAAGCGTGCGGAAGTCAAGACCCAGTACACCGGCAGCGACCTCGACAAGGCGCTCGACAAGCTCGAAACCGAATGGCAGCTCGGCGAAGTTGACCGCAAGCAGCGCTACATGACGCATGCCCTTGCCAAGGCAGCGCAGGCGCTCGACTTTGTCGGCCTTCCGGCCATCATCCGCCCGAGCTTCACGCTCGGCGGCACCGGCGGCGGCATTGCCTACAACCGTCAGGAATTCTTCGAAATCATCGAGCGCGGTCTGGACGCATCGCCGACGACCGAAGTTCTGATCGAAGAGTCGGTTCTGGGCTGGAAAGAATATGAAATGGAAGTCGTCCGCGACAAGGCGGACAACTGCATCATCATCTGCTCGATCGAAAACCTCGATCCGATGGGCGTGCACACCGGCGACTCGATCACCGTCGCGCCCGCGCTGACGCTGACCGACAAAGAATACCAGATCATGCGTAACGCCTCGATTGCGGTGCTGCGCGAGATCGGCGTTGAAACCGGCGGCTCCAACGTGCAATTCGCGATCAACCCGGCCAATGGCCGCATGATCGTCATCGAAATGAACCCGCGCGTCTCGCGCTCTTCGGCTCTGGCTTCCAAGGCAACCGGTTTCCCGATTGCCAAGGTCGCGGCCAAGCTCGCCGTCGGCTACACGCTGGATGAACTCGACAACGACATCACCGGCGGCGCAACGCCAGCCTCGTTCGAACCGTCGATCGACTATGTCGTCACCAAGATCCCGCGTTTTGCATTCGAAAAGTTCCCCGGCTCGTCGCCGATTCTGACCACCGCCATGAAGTCGGTTGGTGAAGTGATGGCCATTGGCCGTACCTTCCAGGAAAGCTTGCAGAAGGCGCTGCGCGGTCTTGAAACCGGCCTGACCGGCCTCGACGAAATCGCCATTCCGAACATTGAAGAAGGCGACGAGAAGAACGCTATCCGCGCCGCCATCGGCACGCCAACGCCGGATCGTCTGCGCATGGTGGCGCAGGCCATGCGCCTCGGCCTGACCGTCGAGCAGGTGCATGACGCCTCCAAGATCGACCCTTGGTTCCTCGAACAGATCGAAGCCATCGTTTCGACCGAAGCGCGCATTCGCGAACATGGCCTGCCGCAGGACGCAGAAAACCTGCGCATGCTGAAGGCAATGGGCTTCTCCGACGCCCGCCTTGCCAGCCTGACGAACAAGGAAGCGACGGACGTCGCCAAGCTGCGCGCCGATCTCGACGTGCATCCGGTCTACAAGCGCATCGACACCTGCGCTGCCGAATTCGCTTCGCCGACCGCTTACATGTACTCGACCTATGAAACGCCCTTCGTCGGCCAGCCACGTTCGGAAGCCGAAGTTTCGGATCGCAAGAAGGTCGTCATTCTCGGCGGCGGCCCGAACCGTATCGGTCAGGGCATCGAGTTCGATTATTGCTGCTGCCATGCGGCTTTCGCGCTCGGCGATGCCGATTACGAAGCCATCATGATCAACTGCAACCCGGAAACGGTTTCGACCGATTATGACACTTCGGATCGTCTTTATTTCGAACCGCTGACGGCGGAAGACGTGATGGAAATCCTGCGCGTTGAAAAGGAAAAGGGCACGCTGCACGGCGTTATCGTCCAGTTCGGCGGCCAGACCCCGCTCAAGCTCGCCAACGCGCTTGAAAAGGCTGGCATTCCGATCCTCGGCACCTCGCCGGACGCCATCGACCTTGCGGAAGACCGCGACCGCTTCCAGAAGCTTCTGGTCAAACTCGACCTGAACCAGCCGAAGAACGGCATTGCCTATTCGGTCGAACAGGCCCGCCTCGTCGCTGCTGACCTCGGTTTCCCGCTGGTCGTCCGCCCGTCTTATGTTCTGGGTGGCCGCGCCATGCAGATCATCCATGACGAGCGCACGCTGCAAGCCTATCTGCTCGACACCGTGCCGGAACTGGTGCCGGAAGACATCAAGGCGAAGTATCCGAACGACAAGACCGGCCAGATCAACACGCTGCTCGGCAAGAACCCGCTTTTGTTCGATACCTACCTGACCCAGGCTATCGAAGTGGACGTCGACTGCCTTTGCGATGGCAAGGACAGCTTTGTCTCGGGCATCATGGAGCATATCGAAGAAGCCGGTATTCACTCGGGCGACAGCGCCTGCTCGCTGCCGGTTCACTCGCTCTCGGCTGAAACCGTTGCCGAACTC
Organism: Ochrobactrum sp. RH2CCR150; assembly: GCA_014138095.1. GTDB lineage: Bacteria > Pseudomonadota > Alphaproteobacteria > Rhizobiales > Rhizobiaceae > Brucella > Brucella gambitense. The sequence continues at coordinate 195,763 of JACGXE010000005.1, read as the reverse complement.
GAACGTCAGACCGAAGCGTTGGCCAAGGCGCTCAATGTCGGCGGCCTGATGAACGTCCAGTTCGCGATCAAGGATGGCGAAATCTTCATCCTCGAAGTCAACCCGCGCGCTTCGCGTACGGTTCCGTTCGTTGCCAAGACCATCGGCACCCCGATTGCCAAGGTCGCTGCCCGCATCATGGCTGGCGAAAGCCTTGAAGACGCGCTCGGCGCTTACGGCGGCAAGCCGCAGGCACCGTCGCGCCCGCATATAGCGGTCAAGGAAGCCGTGTTCCCGTTCGCCCGCTTCCCGGGCGTCGATACGCTGCTCGGACCGGAAATGCGCTCGACCGGCGAAGTCATGGGCCTCGACTACGACTACGCACTGGCTTTCGCCAAGGCGCAGCTTGGCGCAGGCGTGGAACTGCCGCGTGAAGGCACTGTGTTCGTGTCGGTACGCGACGAAGACAAGGAACGCGTTCTGGCGCCGGTGCGCAAGCTCGCAAGCCTAGGCTTCCGTGTTATGGCAACTGGCGGCACACAGCGTTTCCTCGCTGACAATGGCGTCGAAGCGATCAAGATCAACAAGGTCATCGAAGGCCGTCCGCATGTGGAAGATGCGATCCGCAATCGTCAGATCCATCTGGTCTTCAACACGACCGACAGCGCCAGCGCCGTGTCCGACTCCAAGTCGATCCGTCGCGCAACGCTGATGCAGAAGCTGCCTTACTACACCACCATGGCAGGTGCCGAATCGGCCGCAGAAGCCATCGCGGCGCTGAAGGCCGGTTCGCTGGAAGTCCGCCCGCTGCAGGATTACTTCCGGGCATAACCCGCTCTATAGATAAACAAAAAAGCCGCCGGAGTGATCCGGCGGCTTTTTTATGCGCTCTTCAAAGCAGGAATTTCGAGCGGCTTTCCATCAGGATCTTCTTCCAGATTGACCTGCCGCGAGAAAAGCCCGTTATGCAGGTGCGGTTTGCCCAGATGGATCACCGCGGCTTGCTTCAGTTCATTGTTCAAGATGTCCCGAATGCGATCATAAGCCTCGGCGTCGAGCCCATCCAGCGCGCCGTCGATGATGATCCATTGCGGCTCCTGCAAAATGAGTCGGGCGAAGGCGAGACATTGCCGCTCGTCATCGGTCAGCACCCGCTCCCAGCGCGTGACGTGATCGAGACTGCCGATAAGCCGCGCAAGCCCGGCGCGCTGCAACACACCTTCCAGTGCTTCGGGCGAGAACTTCTTCAGATCAAACGGATAGACGATCACGCTCTTCAGCGTGCCCGGCGGCAAATAGGGTGCGCGCGGCATGAAGGCGACGCCGTCATTGGCCGGCATGCCGATACGCCCCTCACCCCATGGCCACAGGCCGCCCAGCGCCCGGAACAGCAAAGTGCGTTGCGTTTCGGTGCCGCCGGTTACGAGCACCCGCTCACCAGGCTTGACCGCAAAGGCGCTCTTCGACAGTCGCAGACAGATATCGGGTGCTGCAATCGACACATCGTCGAGACTGATTCTGTCGTCCTCGTTGACGGCCAGATCGACCTGACGGTCGAGACGACCCAACTCGTCCATGCGCAGAATCGCCTGCCGAAACGTGGCGACACGAAGCAGCGTCGCGCGCCAGTCGGCGATGGCGCCAAAATTATCCACGAACCAGCGCAGCGAATTATGCACCTGCGTAAAAGCGCCGACCGCCATCATCAGCCCGCCGAAGGTCAGTCCGCCGGAAAAATAGACCGGCGCGGCAACGAGAATCGGCGCGACGATGGTGAGCCAGCCATAACCTGCGGTCACCCAGGTCAATCGCGTGGTCGCATAAACGATCTTGCGAATCGCGGCCAGTACGGCGTCGATATCCAGATCGAGACGACGCCGCTCGTCCGCCTCACCGCGTGAAAGGGTAACAGCATCCAGATGTTCGTTGACCCGCATCAGCGAGGCGCGGAAATCCGCCTCACGGGCATAGCGGTTGGCGTTGATATTGACGAGGTTGCGCCCGACGATCCATGTCAGCCACGATGCGGAGGCGGCATAGATGACCACCGCCCAGACCATATAGCCGGGTATCGGGAAGCTGTAGCCGCCAACATGGAAAATGAAGCCGCTCGACAGCGACCAGAGCACGCCGACGAAGCTCACCAGAATGACTGTCGATTGCAGCAGGTTGATACCGAGATCGCAGGAGGTTTCGGCCAGATGCCGGGCGTCTTCATGCAGACGCTGATCTGGATTGATGCCAATCTCGCCCGCATTGGCCAGCCGGAACGCTCGCCCCGGCGCCAGCCATTGACCGACCAGATCGCCCGCGAGACCTTCGCGCATCTTCAGCTTGAACATCTGGTTCAGCCATGTCTGCGCGACATTGAGCACCAGCAAAGTACCGGCAATCCCGAAAAAGACCATCAGTTGGTGAAAGAAAGCCTGCAAATCCTTGCGCGCCAGCGCATCATAAAAGGGCTCGTTCCAGCGATTGATTGCAACCTGTCCGATCGCAATCAGCACGATCAGCACAAAAATGCCGGTTCCAAGCGCTATCAGCGCAGTACGCACCGGCGAACTCCAGAAAGCGCCGGTCATCATGGAGAGCTGCGAGAACAGATCGTTGCCGTCGCGGACCGGCTGACGCGTAAGCAAGCCTTTGATGCCCGTACGCTGGGACTTCCCGCGCCTGCGGCTTTTCTTCGGCGCACTGCGCTTCGGCTGCTTCTGTTCCGGTTCAGACGTCATATTTTGCCTCACCACGTGCCCAATCGCTAATCCCTGTGACGAACTCGCGGGCAATTCACAACATGCGCGTTATGCATATCACGCAAAAGTCAAAGAAACGCGATGCCTGACTTTTCCGACATGGTCGATCCGTTTACGTCTTAATATTAGCCCGCAATATTATGTCGAGAACCTTTCTGCTAAGTGCGGTCGGGGCGTGCAATCGCCCAAAAGACTGCGCTTCAGATAAAAATTACCTTCCATTATCGTTAAAGCCGCGATTTTTTTAGCAAATCAACCGCCCTTCACGCATTCTAGCTCTCTTGTGCTGGTCAAATTTGTCGCATATAGTCCGGCAATCGATTTTTCGGTCGAGTGACTTTGAGACCCGTGCGGCCTGCCGTGCTTCCTGACGATCTCCTGTCCATAAATTCGATCCACAGGGACGTGTGCGGAGCATGCGGACTAAAAATTACTATCGTTACAAAGGACATTCCCATGGCTACGGGAACAGTTAAGTGGTTCAACACGACCAAGGGTTTCGGCTTCATTCAGCCTGACCAGGGCGGCACGGACATTTTCGTTCACATCTCTGCCGTTCAGCGCGCTGGCCTTGCCACGCTCAACGAAGGTCAGAAGGTCTCTTACGAGATCGTGCAGGATCGCCGTTCGGGCCGTTCGTCTGCAGACAACCTCGTCGCAGCCTAATACATTTAGCGGCTGGATGTTCCATCCGGCTTTGCCTGAATGTGGCTAGAAATATTGGAGCGCCGATCTGATCGGCGCTCTAATTGTTTGTACCGTTTGAAAACTCTCAAGGCAGCCAGTCAAGTGACACATGGCCCGGATGCGCCGCAATGCGCTTGAGCCAGGCCCGAATCGCCGGATATTGCTGCATGTCAAAGCCGCCCAGATGCGCCTCATGCGTATAGGCATAGAGCGCGATATCGGCGACCGTATAAGCATCGCCCGCCAGATAGGGCGTCTTTTCAAGTTGCGTTTCCATGACGCCAAGCGCCTTGTTACCGCCCTCCAGCAATGAGGCCAGACGTTCCGGCGTCGCCAGCTGCGCCCGTTCCGGATAAAGCCGCAACGCGCGGCTCACCGCCACGAAGGGCTCGTGGCTATATTGTTCGAAAAACAACCACTGATAGACCAGCCCGCGCTCATAGGCGTCAGTGGGCAGAAACGCTGTGCCCTCAGCCAGATAGAGAAGCATGGCGTTCGATTCCGCCAGCATCCGTCCATCATCGAGCTCAAGCAAAGGCACCTTGCCATTGGGGTTCTTGGCGAGATAGTCCGGCTTGCGTGTGGAACCGTCCCGCGACGAAACGGTCACATGGCGAAAAGCCTTACCAAGCAGGGCAAGCAGCAGGCGGGGCTTGTAGCAATTTCCTGAATCGGGTTGTCCGTAAATGGTCAGCATCGATGGCTCCTGTTTCGCAGCACTATCTCTGCCTGCGTCACGGCCTGTCCAATCAGTTTCGTTGAGATATTATGTCAGCAACGCTGATCTATCCGGCACTTTTCGCAACACATTTTTGAGAAAACCCCGAAATACGGGCGAAATGCCAATCCATCTGTTGCGATTCCTCTGCCGATGCGACATAGAAAATTCGCAAAACCGCGCCGTTCCCAGTGCGGTTAACAGAGCCTGCCATCTATGGAGATCTATCATGGCATTTCTCGCCGACGCCCTTTCCCGCGTAAAGCCATCTGCGACCATCGCGGTCAGCCAGAAAGCACGCGAACTGAAAGCCAAAGGCAAGGACGTGATCGGTCTCGGTGCGGGCGAACCCGATTTCGACACGCCGGACAACATCAAGCAGGCCGCAATCGACGCGATCAATCGCGGCGAAACGAAGTACACGCCTGTTGCCGGTATCCCTGAGCTGCGCAAGGCCATCGTCGCCAAGTTCAAGCGTGAAAACGGTCTCGACTACACGCCGGATCAGGTGATCGTCGGCACGGGCGGCAAGCAGATCCTGTTCAACGCCTTCATGGCCACGCTGAACCCCGGTGATGAAGTCATCGTGCCTGCGCCTTACTGGGTCAGCTATCCGGAAATGGTCGCGATCAACGGCGGCACGCCGGTGTTCATCAACACCAAGATCGAAGACAATTTCAAGCTGACCGCTGCCGATCTGGAAAAGGCCATCACGCCGAAGACCAAGTGGCTGATCTTCAACTCGCCGTCGAACCCGACGGGCGCTGCCTATACGGAAGCCGAGCTGAAGGCGCTGACGGACGTTCTCGTGCGTCACCCGCAGGTCTGGATCCTGACCGACGACATGTATGAGCATCTGGTCTATGGCGATTTCGTCTTCACGACGCCCGCCCAGGTCGAGCCGTCGCTCTATGAGCGCACGCTGACCATGAACGGCGTTTCCAAGGCCTATGCAATGACCGGCTGGCGCATCGGTTACGCCGCTGGCCCGCTGCAGCTTATCAAGGCCATGGACATGGTGCAGGGTCAGCAGACCTCCGGCGCATGCTCGATTGCCCAGTGGGCAGCAGTTGAAGCACTCAACGGCACGCAGGACTTCATCCCGAAGAACAAGGAAATCTTCCAGGCTCGTCGCGATCTGGTCGTATCGATGCTCAATCAGGCCAAGGGCATCCAGTGCCCAACGCCAGAAGGCGCATTCTACGTCTATCCGTCCTGCGCTGGCCTGATCGGCAAGAAGACTGAAGCTGGCAAGGTTATCGAAACCGACGAAGATTTCGTCACCGAGTTGCTTGAAGCAGAGGGCGTTGCCGTGGTTCACGGTTCGGCCTTCGGCCTCGGACCGAACTTCCGCATTTCCTATGCGACATCCGATGAGCTGCTCGAAGAAGCCTGCAACCGCATCCAGCGCTTCTGCGCCAGCCTGCGCTAAGCTTCTTCTGATTAACGAATGACAAAGGGGCCTCACGGCCCCTTTTTCGTATCTGCGCTTTGAATGCAAATCGCGGAGGCCCCTGTCAGAACAGACAGCTGGCACGTAACCGCTATTTGTAGTTTGTTCTGGTCAGCCGTCGCGGCCAATAACAGGCGAAAAGCCAAAAAAAAAGCCAGACAAATGTCTGGCTTTGAGTTTTGAAGGTGCCTTTGAGGCAAACCTCCAGAGGGGAACACTCAGCCCGCGCAAATGGGAGGAGGAAACGCGGCGCTGAGATGATTGTTATATGCTCCCTGCTCATGATTTTTGCAATGCAACTTTAGCGCAATGCAGCCATGCATTTACTGCATAGCTCAGACGCGCAATTATGTACCGTAAAATCAAAAAGTTAGCGATAAATTGCACATCAAGATATGCCGCAAGCTCAAATAAGAGCGCCTATGGAACAGGCATCAATACAACCGGACTGCCTGCAAAATCAGCAAATCACCCATGGCTGATTCCTCACAGAAGATGTCACCCAACTGTCATCGGGGCGCATCAGGACTGTCACACAAGAGGCATACAAGCCCCCGCAGAAGCCGCTGCATAAGCAAGTCAGCAGCGGCAAACGCGGCCTTTAGAGTGCATTTTGGTTCGATGACATCAAACCGTGCTCTAAGGTGCTGTTAAGAGCCACATCTCGACGCCAAATATACTTATTTGTCTAAGGAATGCTCTGAACGGCACCGCTGCGATCGTCCCACAAGCCACGAGGGAGCGCACCCATGCGGATCGTTCAAATCACCGACACCCATCTCAGCCCGATCAAGACGCATTTCAACCCGAATTGGGAACCGCTCGTAGCGTGGGTCGAGCAGCAGAAGCCCGACCTGATCATTCATACGGGCGATCTTGCCGTTGACGGCGCAGATGTCGAAGCCGATCTCGAATTCTGCCGCAGCTGTTTCGAACAGCTCTCCGCCCCTGTTCTCAGCGTGCCGGGCAACCACGACATCGGCCATCTGCCGGAGAGCCACCAGCCGGTCAATGCCGAGCGCCTAGCGCGCTGGCAGCGCCATATTGGTCCCGACCGCTGGGCAAAGGACCTCGGTGAATGGCTGGTCATCGGCCTCAACAGCCTGATCATCGGAACCGGCAGTGAGGAAGAGGAAGAACAATTCCAGTGGCTGGAAAACGTGCTGGAAAACGCTGACGGCAAGCCCGTCGCCGTCTTCGCGCATAAGCCGCTCTTTGTCGATGATCCGGAAGAAGGCGACAGCGGCTATTGGGGCATCCGCCCGGTTGCGCGCCAGCGTCTCTATGACCTCTTCGCACAATATAACGTGCAGCTACATGCCAGTGGCCACCTGCACCGCGCATGGGCGGGTGAAGCTTTCGGCACCAGCTATATCTGGGGACCGGCGGCGGCCTTCATCGTCGGTGCAATGGAGCGCGATCTGCCCGGCGAGCGTATTCTCGGCGCTGTCGTGCACGAGCTTGGCGAAACGGCGACAAGCACCATCGTCCGCATCGAAGAACTGACGCCTTATGTGATCGACGACGTGGTGCATGAAGTCTATCCGCATCATAGCGGCGACGGCAAAAAGGTCAGCGAAGAGGCAAGCCAATGAGCACGCTGGCCATCCGCGATATCGGGAAGTCCTATGGCAGCAACCGCATTCTGGACGGCATCAGCATCGACGTAGCGGAGGGCGAATTCATCGCCCTCGTCGGCCCGTCGGGCTGCGGAAAGAGCACGCTTTTGCGTATTCTCGCCGGTCTCGATCATGCCGACGAAGGCTATGTTGCACTGGCTGGCCGCGACATCACTGGCGCGCATCCGGCTGACCGCAATATCGCGATGGTCTTCCAGTCTTATGCCTTGTACCCGCATCTGACCGCGGCCCAAAACATCGCCGTGCCACTGGCCATGCGCGATATGACCACAGCCGAGCGCCTGCCCTTCGTTGGACCGCTGGTTCCCGGCCAGCGCGCCAAGCGCGCCGCGATCCAGAAGCAGGTGAAAACCACCGCCGCCAGCCTGAAAATCGATCATCTTCTCGACCGCAAGCCCGGCCAGATGTCGGGCGGTCAGCGCCAGCGCGTTGCGCTTGCCCGTGCGCTCGTGCGCCAGCCCGGCGTTTTCCTCATGGACGAACCGCTGTCCAACCTCGATGCCAATCTGCGCGTTCATACCCGCGCCGAGATTGTCGATCTGCATCGCCGCGCCGGTGTTCCGACGATCTATGTAACGCACGATCAGGCTGAAGCGCTCAGCATGGCCGACCGCGTGGCCGTCATGATGGGCGGCAAGCTGCTGCAAATCGATACGCCGACCGCGATCTATAACGATCCGCGCCATATCGAAGTGGCCCAGTTCATCGGCACCCCGCGCATCAACATTCTGGACGCTTTGGTCAGCGATCAGGGCAGCGTCCATTTCGCGGGCCGTCCGATCCTGCAGAATGTTGCCGCCTATGCGGGCACGACGATCCGCGTCGGCATCCGTCCGGAACATTTCCGCCTTCTGCCGCATGACAAGACCGGCATCACCGGGACAGTGTCGCGCATCGAATTTCTCGGCTCCGAGGTGCTGGTCTATGTAAAAGCACCGGGCTCGGCGCAGGAACTGATTGTCAAGCTGGACCCCGTCAAAGCCGACCATATCGCGCCCGGATTGCCGGTTGGCCTGCATTTCGATGCAGATAACGCCTATCTATTCGGCGATGACGGCGCGCGCCTGCGCCAGCCCGCCGGGAATGTGGTGACTATCGCTCCGGCGGAAAAGGCAGTGGCCCATGTCTGACATCGCCCTTGCCCGGCCCGGCGCAGTCAGCGCCCGCACTGCCGCCGAAAACGCGCGGCGGCGCGAGGAGCGACTGGCCTGGAAACTCGCCTCGCCAGCCATTCTCCTGACAGTGCTCCTGATCCTGTTGCCGACCGCGGCTGTTGTCTTCTGGAGCTTTACCAATTTCGAGCTTGGCTATGCCGGTTTCGAATTCATCGGCCTCGACAATTATGTCGAGCTGTTCAGCGACCGCACCTTTCTCATCTCCTTGAAGAACACGGCGATCTATACGGCCATTGTCGCACCGGCTTCGGTGTTTCTCGGCCTTGGCGTTGCGATCCTCATTGAAGGCGAAGTACGCGGAAAGTCATTCTTCCGCACCGTCTATTTTCTGCCGGTTGCCTCGCTGCTCGTTGCCATGGCGACTGTCTGGCAATATCTGCTTCATCCCACGCTTGGCCCCGTCAATGCGCTGCTCGGCATGATCGGTATTACTGGCCCCAACTGGCTTGGCTCCAGCGACACGGCTTTGATCAGCCTTGCGCTGATCGGCGTCTGGCAAAGCGTCGGCTTCAACATGGTGCTGTTTCTGGCGGGCCTCACCGCCATTCCGCGCGAGCTTTATTCCGCCGCCGAAGTGGATGGCGTGAAAAGCAGCTGGGAGCGCTTTCGTCTTGTCACCTGGCCCTTGCTCGGACCGACGACGCTGTTTGTCACGACCATCAGCATCATCAATGCGGTCAAGGTTTTCGAAACCGTGAAGACGCTCACCGAAGGCGGCCCGAACAAGGCCACTGAAGTTCTGCTCTGGAGCATCTATCAGGAAGGTTTTGTCTTCCTCCGCGTCGGTTACGCCTCGGCCATGACCGTGATTTTCCTCGCTGTGCTGATCGTTCTGATGCTGCTCCAGTTCCGTGTGCTGGACCGCCGCACGCATTATTGAGGGGACCTTCCATGTCACTTGCCCGTTCGTTTCGCCTCGGTCTTCTCTCGTTTGGCGCGCTGCTTTTTCTGGCGCCCTACATCTTCATGCTGTCCACCGCAGCCAAGTCGCAGCAGGACATTTTCTCGTCGTCGCTGTCGCTGATCCCGCATAACTGGGCGCTCTGGGACAATGTCACAAAAGCCCTCACCCGCGTGCCTATGGGGCTGCTGCTGTTCAACGGTGTCATCGTCTGTGGGCTGGTGCTGGTGGTGCAGGTGGTGATCGCCATTCCATGCGCCTATGCCATGGCGAAACTCAACTTTCGCGGCCAGCGCGCCATGATGGTTCTCGTCATGCTGGGGCTGCTGGTTCCGATCCACGCCACCGCGCTGCCCTTCTATGTCGGCTTCAATCAGATGGGCGTGCTGAACAGCTATTTTGCACTGAGCGCACCGTTCTTCATCTCGGTGTTCGGCATATTCCTGTTCCTGCAATTCTTCCGCGCCATGCCCGACGATCTTATCAGCGCCGCCCGCCTCGACGGCATGTCGGAAGCAGGCATCGTCATGCGTGTGATCGTGCCGAATGCCTGGCCCGCTATCACCGCCTTTTCCATCTTTTCCGTCGTTGCACACTGGAACGACCTGTTCTGGCCGCTGATCGTCGTCAACGGGATGGAACGCGCCACGCCGCCGCTCGGTCTGCTCTATTTCCGCGCTGCCGAAGCCGGTGACGACTACGGCGCACTGATGGCCGCGACGCTCATCATCACCTTGCCCCTGCTGCTGGCATTCCTTGCCGCCCAGCGCCGCTTCATCGAGGGCATCACCCTTACCGGCCTCAAAGGCTGACCTCTTTCGCCTATCCCACTCACAGGAGTTGATCATGAAACGCCTTGCAAGTGCACTTGGTGCCCTCGCTACCCTGACCATCGGCCTCGGCTCGCCAGCCTTTGCCGACACCACGCTCAACGTGCATTATCCAATGCCCGGCTTCTTCAAAGATGTCATGGCCGACATCTCCAAGAAGTTCATGGAAGAAAATCCAGACATCAAGATCAACTTCGTCAGCCCTTCCGCCACCTATGAGGAAGGCATCCAGACGATCATGCGTCAGGCTGGCACGTCGGAAATGCCGGATATCACCTTCACCGGCCTCAACCGTCTGCGCGTTCTTGCCGAACGCAATATCGGCGTCGACATGAGGCCGCTCGTCGAAAAAGAAAAGGATATGGAAGCGCAGGGCTTCTCCGATCATATCCTCAGTCTTGCCCGCGTCGGCGACCGTCAGGTTGGTCTTGCTTTCGCAACCTCCAACCCGATCATGTACTATAATGCCGACCTCGTGCGCGCAGCCGGTGGCAACCCCGACACGCCGCCCACGACCTGGGACGAAGTGATCGCGCTCGGCGGCAAGATCAAGGCGCTCGGCAACGGCAATGAAGGCATCGACTTCCGCTGGCAGGGCGACGACTGGATGTTCTCCGCACTTCTGTTCGGCGCGGGCGGCACCATGCTGACTGAAGATGAAAAGAAGGTCGCCTTCGACGGACCGGAAGGCCTTGCCGCGCTGAAGCTCGTTGACCGCATGGTCAAGGAAGGCGGCTTGCCGGTTCTGACCAAGGCTGCGGGCGAACAGGCCTTTGCAGCTGGCAAGGTAGGCTTTGCCTTCCAGACCACGGGCGCATTGCGCAACACGATCAAGAATGTCGGCGACAAGTTTGATATGCGCACCGCAAAGATCCCGCTCATCAACCCGGAAAAGGGTCGTCTGCCAACCGGCGGCAATGCGGTCGTGATCCTCACCGAAGACCAGTCGAAGGTCGATGCCGCCTGGAAATTCGCCAAGTTCGCCGCTGGCCCTTACGGCGCTTCGGTTGTGGTTCCGGGCACCGGCTACGTGCCGAACAACGATCTGGCCGCCAAGTCGGATGAATATCTCGGCAAGTTCTACGAAGAAAACCCGCTCTTCAAGGCCGGTCTCAGCCAGATGTCGATCATGGTGCCTTGGTATGCCTTCCCCGGCTCCAACGGCGTGAAGGTTACGCAGACCATCGTCGACGGTCTCTCCCGTCTGGTCGAACAGTCCGCCACCCCCGAAGACGTCCTCGCCGACACCGCCAAGGACGTGCAGCGTCTCCTGCCGCGCAAGTAACAGCGACAGCGGGGTTATCCCATGAACCGGTCTGCTACGCCCTCACCCTGAGGTGCGGAGCGCAGCGAAGCATCATCCTGAGCGCGTCGAAGGATCGAAGGGCGAGGGTTCAAATAGGCTCCCTCGCCCTTCGAGACGCCGCCTTCGGCGGCTCCTCAGGATGAGGGGGCGCAGGCGACAGCCCTGCCTTAATGTCTGGCAAGCACCTCGCCCAGACACACCAAAAACAAAAGGCCGCGTTGGGTTTTCCAACGCGGCCTTTTACATTCACATAGATGGAATCAATAGGTCCAGTTGCGCGCCTTGGAGAACAGGAAGTCTCGGAATGCATGCAGCTTGGCGGAATTCTTCAATGCTTCGGGATAGCAGAAGAAAGTATCGAAGGACGGGATTTCCTCCAGCTCCGGCACAAGCTGTACCAGACCGGATTCCTTGTCGGCCATATAATCCGGGAGCACGGCGATGCCGACACCCCGCTGCACGGCGCGGCGCACCGACAGAAGATTGTTGACCTGCAAGGCCGGGATGCGCGTACTGCCATCGGCACGGCCTGCAACTTCCAGCCAGTTCAAGCCGGTCAGATAGCTTGGTGCCGGCTCGCCGAACGTCACGATGCGGTGCTGGTCGAGTTCGTCGATCGAATTCAGCTTGCCATATTTCGAGACATAGCCCGCCGATGCGTAAAGATGCATATGCACCGTGAACAGGCGGCGCTGGATCAGGTCCGGCTGCTGCGGCTGGCGCAGACGCAAGGCGCAGTCCGCGTGACGCATAGTCAGATCCAGCTCCTCATTATCGAGGATCAACTGAAGGTGGATATCCGGATAAAGCTCGACGAATTCCTGAATGCGTTCGATCAGCCAGCCGGAGCCAAGGCCCACCGTCGTGGTAACGCGCAGGCGTCCCGTCGGCTTTTCCTTGCTCTCGGCCAGTTTGGAGCGAACATTTTCCAGCTTCATCAACACGTCATGCGCCGTGCGATAAAGTGTTTCGCCCTGTTCGGTCAAAATCAGCCCGCGCGCGTGGCGGTGGAACAGCGGCACGCCGACATCCTGTTCCAGCGCACTGACCTGACGCGAAATAGCCGATTGCGACAAATGCAATGTCTGCGCGGCATGGGTGAACGACCCTGCTTCCGCCGCAGCATGAAAAATGCGCAGTTTATCCCAGTCGAGCGGTGCGACCACGATTTCCCCCTCGTTACTCCGCTGCTTCGTGCAGCGGTTCCTGTGCGGCCAGCCAGCGCTCGGCTTCGAGCGCTGCCATGCAGCCCATACCGGCGGCGGTCACGGCCTGCCGGTAGATATCGTCGGTGACGTCGCCAGCGGCATAAATGCCCGGAACATCAGTGGCGGTGGAATCGGGCGCGGTCCACAGATAACCGTTCGGCTTCTGCTTCAGTTTGCCTTCGAACAGCGACACGGCAGGCGCATGACCGATGGCGACAAAGACGCCATGCGTATCGACTTCCGTGGTCTGACCCGTCACGACATTCTTCAGGCGCACACCGGTAACGGTCGCGCCCATCGGCGGCTTGGCCTCAGTGCCGAGAATTTCATCGATCACGCTGTTCCAGACCACGCTGACATTGGCCCGCGACAGGAGACGATCCTGCATGATCTTTTCCGCGCGGAAACCCTCGCGGCGATGGACCACGGTCACGCTCTTGGCGATGTGCGACAGGTAAAGCGCTTCTTCGACAGCCGTGTTGCCACCGCCGACCACAACCACATCCTTGCCGCGATAGAAGAAGCCGTCACAGGTAGCGCAAGCCGAAACGCCGCCGCCCATGAAGGTCTGTTCGCTGTCGAGGCCAAGCCATTTTGCCTGCGCGCCAGTCGCGATGATCAGCGCGTCACAGGTATAGACCGTGCCGGAATCTGCCGTCAGGCGGAACGGGCGCACCTTGGTGTCAACCTCGGTGATGATGTCATGAACGATTTCCGCGCCGACATGTTCTGCCTGCTTGGCCATCTGTTCCATCATCCATGGGCCTTGCACAGGTTCGGCATAGCCCGGATAATTTTCCACGTCGGTGGTGATCATCAACTGACCACCCTGCTGCAGACCGGCAATGACAATGGGCTTCAACATGGCGCGCGCTGCGTAAATCGCGGCGGTATAACCAGCAGGACCTGAGCCAATGACAATGACGGGCGCATGACGCTGAGACATGAGGTTCCTCTCCGGTCTTAAAATCGATTTAAAGCGAGGGGCGCATGACTGACCGGAATCGCTTTCGCACCCGGCATATCTGTGCCCTGATATTATGGCCAAGGTAGGTCTGCCCTCTTCTGTTTGCAAGGTTTGACGGGCATTTGCTGCGCTTTAGCCACAGCTTGTGACACTTAGGTAATAGGAAGCGCCTCCCCGCATTGCGACCGGGTCGATCTCACGTTAAACAGACAGGAAAAACAACGCCCAACTGTCCGCAAATCGACCCACAAACGGCCGGAGACGACCGCCATCTATAAGACAGTCGCCAATATCTGCGCGCGCTTCGGCCTCATCATGGCGGCCGCCATGCTCCTGCCTGCCGCAATCGACCTGCGCGACGGCAGTGACGACTGGCTGATCTTCGTGCGTTCGGCCGCAGCCACCGGCGCGCTTTCCGCGCTGATCCTTTTCGCGACACAAAGCCCGTCAACGCGCTTCACGCCGCGCCTCGGTTTTCTGCTCACGGTCTGCATCTGGCTGACCGCGAGCTTCCTCGGCTCGATACCGCTTTATTTCTCTCATCTGCCGATCAGCTACGCCACCGCCTTTTTCGAAGCGATGTCCGGCGTGACATCCACCGGCGCGACCGCGCTGACCGGCCTCGACAATATGCAGCGCGGCATTCTGCTCTGGCGCTCCCTTCTCTGCTGGATCGGGGGCATCGGCTTCATCGGCTTGGCGCTTCTGATGCTGCCGTCGCTGCGCGCTGGCGGTCTTGCACTTTTTCACATGGAAAATTCCGACAAGTCGGAAAAGATCCTGCCCCGCATGAACCAGATCGCGCTTGGCATCATTCTGGCCTATCTGAGCCTGACGGCTGCCTGCATCATCAGCTATTTCATGGTTGGAATGAGCGTTTTCGACGCCATCAATCACGGGCTGACGACCGTGGCCACTGCTGGCTTCTCCACGCATGACAACTCGCTCGGTTTCTACCACGGCAACCGCCTGCTGCTGGTCGTCGCGACCGTGTTCATGATTCTCTCGGCCCTGCCCTTCGTGCTCTATATCAAGGCTTTCATGCCCAAGCGGCTGGAATCGCTGGCCGATCCGCAGGTCAAACTGTTCTTCACCATCGTCATCGGCTTCAGCTTCATCCTTGCCGTCGTCTTGCGGCTTGGCCTGGATGTACCCTTTGGCGATGCGCTGATTTCGGCCTCGTTCCACTTCGTGTCTGTCATCACGACCACAGGCTATGCGACGGAAGATTATTCGCTCTGGGGCCCGCCTGCCCTGGGTATTTTCTTCCTCGCCTCGTTTCTCGGAAGCTGCGCGGGCTCCACCTCGGGCGGTATCAAGATGAACCGCCTCATCATCCTGTGGAGCCTGACACAAGCAAGCCTTTCCCGCCTTATCGTGCCGCATGCCGTCACCAAGATGCGCTATGGCTCATCGGAGATTTCAGGCGAAATCGCCCAGAACGTGCTCCTGTATCTCTTCCTCTATTGTTCATCGCTGGTCATCGGCGCAGTGCTTCTCGCGTCACTCGGTCTCGACTTCGTGTCGGCCTTCACCGGCGCGCTGACTGCGCTCTCCAATGTCGGCCCCGGCCTCGGCGAAACAATCGGTCCGGTTGGCAATTTTTCCACCATCCACGACCCGGCTCTCTGGGTCCTGTCCTTCCTCATGCTGGCAGGACGACTGGAGCTTGTGACCGTATATATCCTGTTCACACGCGCTTTTTGGGTGCGTTGACAGAGCTTTAGACGGTTTACACGCCACGGATTCATTTGATATTAGCATGATTAGATTGCGCCACGACGGCGCTGGATATTCTATAATTACGCTCGAATGAAATTTCCTTGCGCGCGGAGTCATGCATGCCGATCAAGGCCGATCTGGACGAAATCGATTGGAAAATCCTGCGGGAGCTCCAGAACAACGGGCGCATCACCAATGTCGAGCTGGCCGAACGGGTTGGCATTTCGGCCCCTCCCTGCCTTCGCCGGGTCCGTAAACTCGAGGAAAGCGGCGTCATTCGGGGCTATCGCGCCATTCTCAACGGCAATGCGCTTGGACAGGATCTGGTCGCGTTCTGCTCGGTCGGTCTGCACCGTCAGGCTGATGCCGATCTGAAGGCTTTTGCTGAGAAAACCAAACAGTGGCCGCTGGTACGCCGTGCATGGATGGTTTCGGGCGAATCCGACTTCCTGCTTCATTGCGTTGCGCGCGATCTGAATACGTTCCAGACCTTCGTTATCGAGGAACTGACCGCCGCGCCAAATGTGGACTCCGTCCGCACCGCGCTGACCATTCGTCCGGTCAAGGACGAACCGTTGATGATTCTCTAAATCAATACATCGAGACGGAAGCGCTTAAAGCCGGGAACAGTTAGCTCCCGGCAAAGACTTTCTCGTAAACACCACTGATTGCAGCGGCTTCCTTTTCGAGCGGGAAATTGGCACGCACATGGGCGAGCGCCGTTTCGCCGTCGCGCTCGGCCATTGCCGGGTCTGCGAGATAAGGCTCTATGGCTTTGCGCAAGGCTTCGCCATCTCCGGCGGGCACGAAACTGCCGGTTCCGTCCACGATCATTTCGGAATAAGCACCAGCATCACTTGCCACCACGGCGGTCTTCGATGCCATGGCTTCAAGCGGCGTGAGACCGAAACCCTCATTGCGCGATGGCGCAACATAAAGGGTCAGGCGGCGATACCAGACCCGAATATCCGGAACTTCACCGAGAATGAGAATACGGTCCTGCAAACCGGCGGCGGCAATCCTTGCCTTGAGGCCATCCTCGAAGGATTGGTGTTCCGCCGTGGTTCGCCCGGTGATGATCGCTGTCCATTCCGGATAATCCGGCAGAAGCGCAATCATCGCATCGACAAAAAGATCGGTGCCCTTGGAATGCCGCACGCGGCCGAAACAACCGATTGCATATTTGCCCGGCAGACCGGACGCAGCAAACGTATCTTCCTCGCCGACTGGCGGGTGAAAACGCTCCAGATCGATGCCATGCATGATCACGTCATGCGGCACTTCCAGAAAACTGCCCGAGCGCCCGCTGGTGGCGATGACCGCATTCATGCGGCGGATGAGCCATTTGGTGAAAGGCTTGTGATTGCGCTGTGCTGCTGAAGTGAACACCAGCCGGAGTTTCATACGCAGAACATGGCGCATGAAAATACCGGCGAGCATTTCGATATTGCGCCGCGCGTGCCAGATCCGGAAGCGCCGCTTTTTGGGCGCTGACCAGAAGGACAAAAGAGCGCCCCACCCCAGATGCGGCAGGCTGTCCGGCAAACCCGGTCCCATTGTGGCAATGTTCAGCCCCTTCGCACGCTGCAAAGGAATGAGCTGGACAATTGTCGAGGTCACGCCGGAAAGGCGCTGCTTGAAGTTGGGAGCTACAACCTCGACACTTTGAACGGGAACCTGGTTTGAATGGAGCACAGCGATCAGACGAATTTCAGCGTAACGATCTCATAGGAACGCGAGCCGCCCGGTGCATTGACCTCGATCGTATCACCTTCGGTTTTGCCGATCATGGCGCGCGCAATTGGCGACGAGATCGAAATACGGCCTTCCTTCACATCGGCTTCCTGATCGCCGACGATCTGATAGACCTTCTCTTCTTCGGTGTCTTCGTCGATCAGCGTGACCGTCGCACCGAACTTGATTCGGTCGCCGCTCAGCTTGGTAACGTCGATCACTTCGGCGCGCGCAACGACATCTTCCAGCTCGTTGATGCGGCCTTCATTGAGGCTCTGGGCTTCCTTGGCAGCGTGATATTCGGCGTTTTCCGACAGATCGCCATGGGCACGCGCTTCAGCGATAGCCTCGATGATCCGAGGACGCTCGTTTTGCTGACGCCAGCGGAGCTCTTCCTTGAGCTTTTCGAAACCGCGAGGGGTCATAGGGAACTTTTCCATACCCAGTCCTTTCCTTCGCCCGGCGCCCGTCTCTTTCCAAGAACTCAACGCGCCGGCAGTTTGGTTGCCCGCCTCACCCCGCCAGCGAAACCACGCTGCGAGGTGCCCTCCGGGAGCTGCAACACCCCCCGATACACAAAAAGAAAACGGTCACCGAAACACCCGTTTCGGAACCGTTCAAACGACTAATTCGCGGAACTATAGCATTTCTGGCGATCTTTTCACGCGGAAAAAACCACCCCTGTCAAATCTCCAGACAAAGAGCTTATTTTAGAGACACATCTGCAGTGTTGTCGCAGAAAGCAGACGCCCCTTGCCGCGCCACCCGGCTTTTGCCTATAGGTTAGGCAATTCCGGCGGCCAAATAGGCCCGGACCTTCTTCTTTTGCAATCCGAGGCCATGATGACGCGCACGCAAGCCAATTTTGTCCTGCTTCTGGCTGGCGTGATCTGGGGCATGGGTTTTGTCGCCCAGTCGACCGCGATGGCCAGCATTGGACCGTTCCTGTTTATCGGCGTTCGCTCTGCTATTGCCGCACTGACTGTGCTGCCATGGGCACTTGCCGAAGGCCGTCGTGCGCCTGCCCGTTTGAAGGCTTCCGACTATAGCTATTTCATTGTCGTGGGCGCTGTGCTTTTCACCGGCCTGCTGCTGCAACAGATCGGCCTCATCACCACGTCGGTCACCAATGCCGGTTTCCTGACCGGGCTTTATGTCGTGATGGTGCCTGTTCTGGGCGTGCTATTGTTCCGCACATGGCCACATCCGATCGTCTGGCCAAGCGCCGCCTTCTGTCTGGCCGGGATTTTCCTGCTGTCGGGCGGGGAGCTGACCGCGCTCAAGACCGGCGACTGGCTGGTGATCTGCGGCGCAACATTCTGGGCCATGCAGGTGCTGCTGATCAGCCGCGCCAACCGCGCCGGACGTCCAGTCATGCTGAGCTGCGTTCAGTTTGCCACCGCCGCCGTTATCGGACTGGCCATTGCATCGGTTGTTGAGGACTTCAACTGGAACGCCATCGCCCTGACATGGAAAGAAATCCTGTTCACCGGCGTGTTCTCGTCGGGCATCGCCTTTACGCTGCAAGCCATCGGTCAGCGTTATACGACCTCCGCACAGGCTGCGATCTTCCTGTCTTCGGAAGCGCTGTTCGCGGCCATGTTCGGCGCGATCTTCCTCGGCGAGCGGCTAAGCTTCATCGGTTTCATCGGCTGCGGCATGCTGTTTGCGGCCATGCTGGCCGTCGAGCTTGTCCCGATGTTCTGGAACCGCAAGGACGAACCGGTTCCAGCGACGGAACCGGCTAATTAAGCTCTACGCCTTGAAGATCAGCGCTGCGCCGCCTGCAATGAAGGCAAAGCCCAGCAGGTGGTGCCAGGTGAAGGCTTCCTTCAGATAGAAGACCGAGAACAGGCTGAAGATCACCAGCGTGATCACTTCCTGTATCGTCTTGAGCTGAGCCGCCGAATAGACTTCGTGCCCGATACGATTGGCCGGTACTGCGAGACAATATTCGATCAGCGCGATACCCCAGCTGATGAAAATCACGATAGCCAGCGGCGTATTGGTGAATTTCAAATGGCCGTACCACGCAAAGGTCATGAAAATATTCGAGCCGATCAGAAGCAGGATCGGCAGGATGCTTGGCGAAATCAGTGCTGACATGGGTGAAACTTTTGGGACCGGGAGGATGGTCTTGTCTGCGGTCTGGCCCTGAACCACAGGGTAAGCGATAGAGCATTTCCGGCAAAAGTGCGAAATGGTTTTGCATGCCACCATGCAAAAAACAGCCGAGCGGACAGTCAAAAAATAGCGAGCATCACAGGCTCGCCCCCTCATTGCCCAGATTGCGCCACAGCGCTTAACGCGGGCACTGACTCTTCCTTTACGCTTCTCTCATAGGATACAGGAAACGCCGGATTCCCACCGGAAAAGCCCCACGAGCAGAAGGCAAGGACATGAGTTTTGCGTTGTCCGCCATCACAGATCGCGATCATGCGCGTCCGCGACTGCGCCGTCTTGGTCCGGCGGCTTCCGTGCTCCTGCTGATACTGGCCGCTGGCTGTTCAGGCGAGCGCCCGCCGCGCCCGCAAGCCGATGTCGGAAATTCGGATATCATGGTGCCCAGCACGGATGTGGCCAGCGCCCCGATGCCATCCGCTCCGGTCGCCGATGTGCCGATGGAACCCGCGCCTGTGGCTGGCTCGCCCTTGCCCGACGCCGCCATGACACCAGCGCCCCAGCAGGACCGCGTCGTCGGACTGGCGGAGGAAGAAGAAACCCATACTGCCCAGCCCGCACCGCAAAACGAGCCGCAATATGCGGGCGATTACGGCTTCACAGCGCCGGTCCAAAACCCGGTCACGGCGGCTGAAAACATCTACACCATGTCGAATTCGGAAGCGGCGTGCCGTACGCGGCTGAAGCGATTGGGCGTTGTCTTCAAGGAAAAGCCGCCGATCCATCGCAGCGCATCCTGCAATATCGACAATCCGATTGAAGTGTCGGGCTTCAACAGCGGCTCCATCGCCTTCAAACCGGCTGCAACGCTGAACTGTCAGGTGACGGAAACCTTTGCGCGCTGGATCAAGGGCGATCTGCAACCCGCCGCGCGCCTGCGCTATCTGTCGAGTGTCAACACGATCTATAATGCGGGCGGCTATTCCTGCCGCACGATGAACCATCGCCGCGGCGCGAAAATGTCCGAACATTCGCGCGGGAACGCCATCGACGTAACCCGGATCAAGCTGAACAACGGCAAGGACATTTCGGTGCGCAGACCCGGCTTCTTCGCTTTCCGCGAAAAAGGCCTGCTTAACAGCGTTCGTTCAGATGCCTGCGATTATTTCACCACGGTGCTCGGACCGGGCTACAACCCGGAACATGCAGACCATTTTCACTTCGATCTGATGCAGCGTCGTAGCGGCTATCGCGCCTGTAAATAAAAACCCGGCGAAAACGCCGGGTTGATATCAAGCGAAAAGGGCTTCCGGCCTATTCTTCCGGGACCGGAGACGGCTTGCCTTCCTTGTCCAGCGCCACCATGACGAATTCCCCATGCGTCACCAGTTCCATGCGCTGCTGGGAAGCGCGCTGCGCCCAGGCTTCGACGCGCAAGGTGATCGAGGTACGACCGACTTTGGTAATTTCCGTATAGACACACAATACGTCGCCGATCTTCACCGGTTTGGCAAAGGACATCTCGCGCACGGCTGCGGTGACGACGCGGCTACGCGCGCGCTCTTCCGCACGAATACCGGAGGCCGAGTCCATCTGCGACATGACCCAGCCACCAAAAATATCGAATGCCGAATTGGCGTCCTTCGGCATGGCCGGAACGCGCAAGGTCAGTTCGCCTTTGGGCTTATCTGCAACGCTCATCAATCAATCCTTTAAACAAAAATGATTCTGCCGGATTATGAGACAAACTCATTATGAAAAACATGCGGCATCGCACCCTGCTCGTCTCGCGGTTCCGATAAGAGGCTTGCGCCCTCCCATCAACAGTTCGCGATTGCCGCGACTTCCTGACAACCTTCTGTCAGGAGCCGGCCGGCAGGAACCCACAACAAGTTGGATTTTACCGCCGTGCTCTTTTCATTTGCATGGCGAAATTCCATATTAGCGACATGGCTTCCTCCAAGAACAAATACACTCCGGATTCGCACGACGCAGCTGACGGCTTTGGCGAAAAGCCGCATTCAAGCGGTTTCGGCGAAATGCCTCAGGCCGAATACTCAGGCACGCCGCTCAGTGGCTCCATCGCCGACTGGGCGAAGGAAATTGGCGACGAGGCGACAAAGCCTACCGCCAAGGCCTCGAAACCTGCCAAGACACCGAAGAAGATCCCCGAGCGCAGCAAGGAAGCAACGCGCAGCGGTCGCGGCACGTCGATGGGCGGCGCGGCTTCCGCCAAGGAGCGCGCAGCCGCAGGCCTCAATCCGGTCGCCGGGCTGGATATCAGTCTAGAAGATGCTGCAGGACTAAACGCGTCGGGTGCGACAGCAACCGTCAAGGCGCTGTCCGACCTGATCGAATCCGGCAATCCACTGTTCAAGAACGGACAGCTCTGGACGCCGCACCGCCCTTCCCGCCCGGACAAATCCGAAGGCGGCATTTCTATCGAGATGGAAACGCCGTTCGAACCGTCCGGCGACCAGCCGACGGCGATCCATGATCTGGTCGAAGGGCTGACCAATGACGACCGGACACAGGTGCTGCTCGGCGTCACCGGTTCCGGCAAGACCTTCACTATGGCCAAGGTCATCCAGGAGACCCAACGCCCGGCCCTGATTCTCGCGCCCAACAAGACATTGGCCGCGCAGCTTTACGGTGAGTTCAAGAACTTCTTCCCGAACAATGCGGTTGAGTATTTCGTCTCCTATTACGACTACTACCAGCCGGAAGCCTATGTGCCGCGCTCGGACACCTATATCGAGAAGGAATCCTCGATCAACGAACAGATCGACCGTATGCGACACTCCGCGACGCGCTCGCTGCTCGAGCGCGACGACGTAATCATCGTCGCTTCGGTCTCGTGCATCTACGGTATCGGTTCGGTCGAAACCTATACGGCCATGACCTTCGAAATGAAGATCGGCGACCGGCTCGACCAGCGGCAATTGCTCGCCGACCTCGTGGCCCAGCAATATAAGCGTCAGGACATCAATTTCGTGCGCGGCTCGTTCCGCGTCCGTGGCGATACGATTGAAATCTTCCCGGCCCACTTGGAAGACCGGGCATGGCGCATTTCGCTGTTCGGCGACGAAATCGAGACCATCACTGAGTTCGACCCGCTCACCGGCCAGAAGACCGGCGATCTGAAGTCGGTCAAGATCTACGCAAATTCGCACTATGTCACGCCGCGACCCACGCTTAATCAGGCGATGAAGTCGATCAAGGAAGAGCTGAAGCATCGCCTCATCGAATTGAATAATGCCGGGCGTCTGCTGGAAGCGCAGCGGCTGGAACAGCGCACGACTTTCGATCTTGAAATGCTGGAGGCCACCGGCTCCTGCGCGGGCATCGAAAACTATTCGCGCTATCTGACCGGCCGCAATCCCGGCGAACCGCCGCCGACCTTGTTCGAATATATCCCGGACAATGCACTGGTTTTCATCGACGAAAGCCACGTCACCGTCCCGCAGATCGGCGGCATGTATCGCGGCGACTTCAGGCGCAAGGCGACGCTGGCCGAATATGGCTTCCGTCTGCCATCCTGCATGGACAATCGTCCGCTCCGATTCGAGGAATGGGACGCCATGCGTCCGCAGACCATTGCCGTTTCGGCAACGCCGGGCGGCTGGGAAATGGAAGAAGCGGGCGGCGTCTTTGCCGAACAGGTCATTCGCCCGACCGGCCTTATCGATCCGCCAGTGGAAATCCGCCCCGCCAAGACGCAGGTGGACGACGTGCTTGGCGAAATACGCGACACGGCGAAGAAGGGTTACCGCACGCTGGTCACGGTGCTGACGAAGCGCATGGCGGAAGACCTGACCGAATATCTGCACGAACAGGGCGTGCGCGTGCGCTATATGCACTCGGATATCGACACGCTGGAGCGTATCGAGATTATCCGCGATCTGCGCCTTGGCGCGTTTGACGTGCTCATTGGCATCAATCTTCTGCGTGAAGGTCTCGACATTCCCGAATGCGGTTTCGTCGCCATTCTCGACGCCGACAAGGAAGGCTTCCTGCGGTCTGAAACCTCACTGGTCCAGACCATCGGTCGTGCGGCACGTAACGTTGACGGCAAGGTTATTCTCTACGCCGACAACATCACCGGCTCGATGCAGCGCGCCATGGATGAAACCAGCCGCCGCCGCGAAAAGCAGGTGGCCTATAATGAAGAGCATGGCATCACACCGGCTTCGGTGAAGAAGAATATTTCGGACATTCTGAACTCGGTCTACGAACGCGACCATGTCCGCGCCGACATTTCGGGCTTTGCCGAAGAAGGCGGAATGATGGGCAACAATCTTCAGGCCCATCTGGAATATCTGGAAAAGCAGATGCGCGATGCCGCTGCCGATCTCGACTTCGAAAAGGCTGCGCGCCTGCGCGACGAGATCAAGCGCCTGCGCGAGACCGAACTGGCCATTGCCGACGATCCGCTGGCGCGCGAGGTGGAACTGGAAAGCCCGGTTACGGGACGCACCAAGGGCCGCCATAATGCCGGGCGCAAGGCGCATCGTACGGTAGATGACACCGGCGGCAAGTCGCTGTTCCAGAAACCGTCGCTCGACAATATGGGGCCGGGCACCGATATGGCGAAGCCGCGCCACGAAGGCCCTCTGCCTACCGCGCCGGAGACGAAATTCCGCAAGAATACGCTGGATGAAATGACAGTGAAGCGGACGGAAATTCCAGCCGGTGGAGAGGCCCCAGTTCGCCGCGAGCGCGCCGGTATCGGTTCTTACGAAGACCCGGCGGAAGTATCCCGCAAGAAACGGCGGCCCGGCAAGACCGGTCGTCCGGGAAGATAGGAAAACGGGTCCTGCACCAAAAATGCAGGACCCGCTTTTGTTTCTGATCAGTATTCCTGCGCGGTTGGACGGAACAGGATTTCGTTGATGTCCACATTGTCCGGCTGGCTCATCGCGAAAATCACAGTAGACGCGAAGGAATCCGCAGGAATAGCCACATTTTTGTAAAGTGCTTTCACGCGTTCGGCCTGCTGCGGATCGGTGACGCTGTTGGGAAGCTCCGTCGCCACCGCACCCGGCGATATGATCGTCGTGCGAATATTGTACGGCTTTACTTCCTGACGCAGTCCTTCGGAAATGACCCGCACCGCATGTTTGGTTGCCGAATAGACAGCGCCGCCCGGCCCCACCTTGTGCCCCGCCACTGACGAGACATTGATGATGTGGCCGCTCATCTGCTTGCGCATATGCGGCAGTGCGGCAGCGATACCGTAGAGTACGCCCTTGATATTGACGTCGATCATGCGATCCCAGTCGTCCACCTTGCCGAGTTCGAGCATCGAATGCGGCATCAGCCCGGCATTGTTGATGAGCACATCGACACGACCATGCAGTTTCACGGCCTGATCGACCAGACGCTGCACCTGAATGCGATCTGTGACATCCGTATGCAGAACCGCGCCCTCGCCCAGTTCCAGCTCGTTGGCCAGCGCCTGTAGCCGGTCGAGACGCCGTGCGCCGAGCACAAGCTTGGCCCCGCCTCCGGCCAACCGCCGTGCCGAAGCTTCCCCCAGACCACTGCTTGCACCAGTGATGACGACAACCTTGTCCTGAATTCCCTGCATGGTCTTCGCTCCTCTTGAACGGGGTTACCGATCAACGCGTTGCTGCAGATGCGCCGGATAGCGGTCGCCCTGCACAGTGATTTCGGAAAGCGCTGCTTCGATGCGGTTCAGATCATCGGCATTCAGTTCCACATTGGTGGCACCGATGTTTTCTTCCAGACGATGCAGCTTCGTCGTGCCCGGAATGGGAACGATCCACGGCTTCTGCGCCAGCAACCACGCAATCGCGATCTGGGCTCGCGTGACACCCTTGGCTTCCGCTATCTGGCCAAGCATATCGACCAGCGCCTGATTGGCATCGCGGGCTTCCGTCGAAAAACGCGGCACAACATTGCGGAAATCATTTGCCGCAAAGCTCGTCTTGCTGTCGATGGTCCCGGTTAGAAAACCTCTGCCCAGCGGGCTGAACGGAACGAAGCCGATGCCCAGCTCTTCCAGAACAGGCAGGATTTCCCCTTCCGGCTCACGCCACCACAACGAATATTCGCTTTGCAACGCCGTTACCGGCTGAACAGCATGGGCGCGCCGAATGGTTTGCGGGCCGGCTTCGGAAAGACCGAAATGCTTGACCTTGCCTTCCTGGATCAGATCGCGAACCGTTCCGGCCACATCTTCGATGGGCGTCGCCGGGTCGACGCGATGCTGATAGAAAAGGTCGATCACATCCGTCTTGAGGCGCTTCAGCGATGCTTCAGCAACCGCCCGAAGATGCTCGGGGCGGCTGTTCACGCCATTCTGGCCACCCTTGTCGTCAAATTCGAAACCGAACTTCGTTGCAATCACCACGCGGTCGCGAATCGGCGCCAGCGCCTCACCCAGAACTTCCTCATTCACATAGGGGCCATAGGCTTCCGCCGTATCGAAGAAGGTAACACCCTTGTCGAATGCAGCTCTCAGCAGCCCGACCGCCTGCGCCTTTTCCATGGCCGGGCCATAGGCGAAACTAAGGCCCATGCAGCCAAGACCGATAGCCGAAACCTCAAGGCCGCTGCGGCCCAATATTCTCTTTTTCATGGTCAATATCCTTAAGCGTGATAATCTTCGTCGCTGACATGTTCCAGCCAGTCCACGACCTTGCCATCGAGCGCTTCCGCTATGGCGATATGGGTCATGGCCGTGGTGGCCGTCGCGCCGTGCCAATGCCGTTCGCCCGGTTCGAACCAGACGATATCTCCGGGACGGATTTCCTCGACAGGGCCACCCTCGCGTTGCGCCCAGCCAAGGCCAGCCGTAACAATCACCGTCTGGCCCAGCGGATGCGTGTGCCAGGCCGTGCGCGCGCCCGGCTCAAACGACACGGTAGCGCCGCCGACACGCGCCGGTGCCGTGGTGCTGAACGGCATGTCGAGACGAACCGTACCGGTGAAATAATCGGCGGAGCCCTTGGTCGAAGGTTGAGACCCGATGCGCTTGATCTGCATGATATGTTTCCTTTCTTTGCCCGCCTGAAATCGCGGCAAACTTAAAAACTTCTGTCCCCGATGATTAGCCACTATAATCGGCATGAACTCATGAGATGGATTCATCAATGCGGCGCGACAATATTCACGATCTTCTGGCTTTTCTGGCCATTGCCCGCGAGGGCAGTTTCACCCGCGCGGCGGCAAAGCTTGGCGTTTCCCAATCAGCGCTGAGCCACACAATGCGCGGACTGGAGGAGCGGCTTGGGCTTCGCCTTCTGACCCGCACCACCCGTAGCGTCTCCCCGACCGAGGCAGGTGAAAGACTGCTCCGCACCATCGGTCCTCGTTTCGAGGAGATCGAAACCGAACTCGACGCCTTGAGCGAATTGCGCGACAAGCCTGCCGGAACCATTCGCATCACCACCTCCGAACATGCTGCACAGTCGATTCTGTGGCCAGTGCTGGCGCGTCTTCTGCCGGACTATCCCGACATTCACGTCGAAGTGGCCGTCGATTCCGGACTGCGCGATATCGTAGCCGACCGTTATGACGCCGGTATTCGCCTTGGCGAACAGATCGCTCAGGACATGATCGCCGTGCCCGTCGGACCTGACATGCGCATGGCCGTTGTCGGCGCGCCGTCCTATTTCAAAAGCCACCCGGTCCCCCGCACCCCGCAGGAACTGACCGCGCATCGTTGCATCAATCTGCGACTGCTCACCTATGGCGGGCTTTACGCCTGGGAATTCGAGAAGAACGGGCGCGAGCTCAAGGTGCGCGTCGAAGGCCAGCTCATTCTCACTTCGCCAAATATGATCGTCGAAGCCGCCAGGGCCGGTTTCGGCCTCGCCAGTTTGCCGGAAGACTACATGCGGGACGGTCTTGCCGATGGCTCGCTTGTGCGCGTGCTGGAAGACTGGTGCCCGCCCTTTCCGGGTTTTCATCTCTATTATCCAAGCCGGAGACAATCTTCCCCGGCTTTCGCGCTGCTCGTTGACGCCCTGCGGTATCGAGAGGCGGAATCGCTGAAACGCTGATCCGCCTCCCCGTTCAACTCAACACCGGCCACTGCCCGAAACGCGGAAGCCTGCGCGTTCCGCCTCGCAGCGATTGGAGAATGTGCGCCGTTCGCTGCCGCGTCTCGCGCAGACAGGCGCATATTCCCGCGTGCATGCGCCCATGCCGGGCCGCGTCCCATGCTGCGGCGGACGGGCCGGACCAACGCCGGGGCCATTCCAGCCACTACCCGGACGGCCGCTACACTGACCGTTCGATACCACGCGGAACCCCTCAGCCCGTGCGGAACATGCGTTGCCGAAGGTCTGGCGAACACCCCGACGCTCGCCGCAGACGGGCGAATAAATCATCGGGCAAGCCTGCACATGGCCCGGATTACCGGGCCGAATCGGTGGTGGTCTGTGATCGGGGCCACCCTCCGCAACACAGCCGCTCAACACCATCACACCAGCAATCAAGCTGGTCCACGACAATCCCCTCAACATGTTTCCTCCTCTCCAGAAACCGGTATCCGTCTTTTGTCCTCATCTAGAATGGAGCAGTCGTACCGAACGGCAAGATTTAAATAGGAAGATTACACGGCCCGACTCTCGACAAGCCGCCAACTTGCGTTACTCTGCATTCAGGCTTTCGACCCAAACAATCCGGGTCACAGCATGGGCAAAAGCGAACAGAAAGACGATATGCGGCGTTTCGGAACTTTTCTGACGGCAGCGCTCCTGATCGTCCCGCTTTCAATCACGCCCGCCGACGCAGAACCGGCACCGGCAAGCTATAGCGAACCCAATCCGCGCATATCGGCACCATCCTTGCCGCCGGAGAAGAAGGTGCCGGGCGTCAACCGCATCTGTCAGCTGATCGAAACCAGCGCTACCAGACATGGCATACCGAAGGATTTCTTCGCCCGCCTGATCTGGAAGGAAAGCCGGTTCGACCATCAGGCCGTCAGCCCAGTCGGCGCGCAAGGCATTGCACAGTTCATGCCCTATACGGCCAAGGAGCGCGGTCTGGCCGACCCGTTCGACATCGAGCAGGCGATCCCCGCTTCCGCAAGCTTCCTGTTCGATCTCAAACAGGCTTTCGGCAATTGGGGTCTGGCGGCGGCCGCCTATAATGCTGGTGCGGGACGCGTCTCAAGCTGGATGCGTTCCGGCGGTTTCCTGCCGCTCGAAACAGAAGACTATGTGCTGGATATCACTGGCGCTCCGGCGGACGACTTTGCTTCCGGCAAGGAGGTGCAGAACCGACCGCTTGATTCGGGGCGCTCCTTTGCGGAAGCCTGCCGCCGCCTGCCGGTCATCCGCTCGGCGACGATTCCCATGTCGCGTGTCAAACCGAAGCCGTGGGGCATACAGGTGGCGGGTAACTTCCGTCGCAGCGCGGCAGTGAATCAGTGGAGCCGCCTGAGCAGACAATTCGCGTCTGTTTTGAAAGGCCATGACCCGGTCATCAGCCGTATTCGCACGCCGATGGGGCGGCGCGGCATCTATGCGGTGCGGATTGGAGCCGACAGCAGGGCTGAAGCAGATGGTATTTGTAGCAAGTTGCGCGCAGCTGGCGGCGCATGCATTGTCTCACGCAATCGCTAACCGCGAGGGAAGCCGGGTAAAGATCTTTGCGCCCGCAATTGATGGCGCACTCTATTAAGCCACCCAATTAAATCCGGGCATTTAATCAGGCCACTTGTCTATAAGATCTCTTATATATCAAGGATAGCCTGTTCTATTTCGGTATACAGCATAGAAATTCTAGAAATAATCGGAAAAATTGCCGACCAATCCGGTTCAAAGATAACAAAAGATCGTGGGCGCAAAGAATTTGCTTGCCAAAATTCGCGTCTTAGATCAGTCTCCACTCGTTCGGGCATTTAGCGAACAAATGGAAGACTGGAAGAACGGCGTGCCGGGGCCGCTATAAGTTCCGGGTCTGGGGATACCCAGACAATGATCGGTTCCTTCCCTAAGTCGAGAACTGCCTGCATGACCCTCTGTCGGGTGTGTGGTGCGCTCGGCAGAAGATATAATTCCATCGTTTTTTGAAAAAAAGCGGTGGCGCCAAGGAAAAGGAACGGATCCAATGGCACAGACCGGACTGGTCAAATTCTTCAACAATGAAAAGGGCTTTGGTTTCATCAAGCCTGATGATGGTGGCGCGGATATCTTCGTGCACATCTCTGCTGTACAGGCTTCGGGCCTGACGGGCCTCGCAGACAATCAGAAGGTTTCCTACGAAACCGAACCAGATCGTCGCGGGAAGGGCCCGAAGGCCGTGAACATCACCGTTACCGGCTGATTGTTCTGAATACCAATTATGACCCCGGTTCACACCGGGGTTTTTTATTGCCCGGGATTCCACGAATATGACGCGCCCGTCGGACAGTGACCGGGCCAGCGCTTATCCTGAAACTGCCACCAAAGGATCGGAACGGCCAGCGAAACCGTTCTGGCGCGCAACTGCTTGAAAGCATTGCGAGAGCGACATTTCCCCGCCGCGCGCAGCGGTAAGCGCGCCTCAAATCCTGCCCGCGAATTGTTACAGACACTGCGTGTATTTTACCGGGGATTGACGACTTAGCTCCCTATTTCACCATTGTTCAGCCTCCATTCATGTCGAGAGAGTTAATCCATTATTCATGAATGGTGCCCCCTCGTTTGAGGGGCCGCACCAGAGGAATTGCAGTCGAGCTTCTGAAGGAGCGAACAATGAACCGATTTGCGAAGACAACCATTCTGGCCGTTGCATCATTGGCAGCGATTGCTGCTCCTCTTGCTTCAGCTTCGGCAGATTCATGGGGCCGTCCGGGCTGGGATCGCGGCGGTGACTGGGGCCGTCACCATCACCGTGGCAATGGCGACGCTGTTGCAGCCGGTGTGATCGGCCTTGCAGCGGGCGCGCTCATCGGAAGCGCGCTGAGCCAGCCGCAGCCGACCTATGTGCAACCAGCGCCGATCTACGATGCGCCACCCCCGCCGCCTGCATATTACCCGGCTCCTCCGCCACCGCGTCAGGTAACCTATTACCGTCAGGGAGGCTTCGAGCCGTGGAGCCGCAGCTGGTACGATTATTGTTCGGACCGCTACCGGTCGTTCAATGCGAATACCGGCACCTATCGCGGTTATGACGGTCGCGACCATTTCTGCACGGCGAATTAAGTGCAAAGTCGATAAGGAAAAGCCGCCCAATGGGCGGCTTTTTTTTGTATCCGTCACGCCATTCCGATCAGGAATGGGTTGTTGCGGCGCTCCTCGCCGAACCGTCCGCCCGGGCCGTGCCCGCAGATAAAGCCGATATCGTCACCGAGCGGCAAAAGCTTCTCGCGGATCGAACGGAGCAGCGCGTCATGGTCTCCACCCGGCAAGTCGGTGCGGCCGACGGAACCGTTGAACAGCACATCGCCGACAATCGCGAAACGGGCTTCGGGGCTGTAGAAAACCACATGGCCGGGCGAATGACCGGGGCAGTGGAACACGTCAAAGCTATGTCCGGCGACAGTGACCTTGTCGCCCTCTTCCAGCCAGCGATCCGGCGTCACATTGCGCACGCCGTCGACAATTCCATATTTGAGGCCTGTCATCACAAGATTATCGAGCAGGAACTGGTCGTCGACATGCGGTCCAATAATCTCGACGCCGAGCTTGTCCTTCAAATCAGCCGCAGCACCCGCATGATCAATATGGCCATGGGTGATCCAGATGGCTTCGACATCGATGCCCTGCGATTGGATCGCTTCCTCGATCTTGGGCAGATCGCCGCCCGGATCGATGACAACGCCCTTCTTGGTCTCGCCGTCGAATAGAATGGTGCAGTTTTGCTGGAACGGGGTAACGGGGACGATAATCGCCTGTAGCTGGCCCATACTGGATACTCCATTGCATATGTGGATTGGCGAAGATCGCGTCACCGCCGCCTGTGCTGTTTCACACATAGTGGCCTTGGCCCGATACGGAAAGGGTTTAAGAATCCCTCAAGCCGCGTTTCTTGGCGATCGGATCGAGCCATAAAAAACGGACGGCGCATGGCCGTCCGTTTTATCCCTCTCAAACAGTTCGTCTTGCCGGTTGGCCATGAAAACTGTGCCATCTACCCGGAGCGTTTCCAAAAACTGGAGGGCGCTCCAAGTTGCTATTTTAGTAACATCCTTGCTCGACCCGATGTTTCCATCCGGCCACGAAATGCATTCCTCAGGCCTTGCTGGCCATCGAGTTTTTGATCAGCCCTACGATTGCAGTCAGAACGATACCGCCCACGCCGCCGCCAGCGAGCTGGCCGATTGCGCCATTTAGCATCGAATCCACACCACCGCCGGAGAGCATCGGAAGAAGCTGGCCGAGGATGACACCGCCAATACCGCCAGCCACGGTGTTACCCGTTGTCCCAAGGCTGATATTCTTGACAGCGCCAGCAATATTGCCACCGACAGCACCGGCGACCAGCTGGAGAATGATAGGCAATAGAGATTCCATAATCGTCACCCCATCTCTGTTAGAGCGCATCCCGAAAAGAATGAACGATTTCGGAATAGTTTGCGCGCCTGATCAAATATTAGAGCGTCGATTTGAAAGGATCAGATCGGAAGCCGCTCCAATACCGGAATAACGCGACTCCGGCATGAAAATCTTGAGCCGAAACTTCGTAATGTCAAACAATAAGCAGTAAAGAAACTAAAAAGCGGCCCGAAAGCCGCTCTTTTTCTGTTTAAAACCCAGTCACTCGGCCGCCTGGCGCTTTGGCTGCACTTCCGCTGTATAAGCATCCATCAAAGTGCTGGTGATTTCGGCCGGCTTGAACCGGTACTGACCTATCTCCGAAACAGGCGTAACTTCGGCAGCCGTACCGCACAGGAAGCATTCGGAGAAATCTGCCATTTCTTCCGGCATGATCGCGCGCTCGATGACCTCGATGCCGCGACGCTTGGCCAGATCGATAATGGTGCGGCGCGTGATGCCGTCGAGGAAGCAATCGGGCTTCGGCGTATGCAGCGCACCATCCTTGACGAAGAACACATTCGCGCCGGTCGCTTCCGCCACCTGCCCGCGCCAGTCGAGCATCAACGCATCGGCATAGCCCTTGGCTTCCGCCGCATGCTTGGAGATCGTGCAGATCATGTACAGGCCGGATGCCTTGGACTTCGACGGAGCCGTGCGCGGGTCCGGGCGGCAATATTCAGCGATGTCGAGGCGAATGCCCTTCATCTTTTCTTCCGGCGAGAAATAGCTTGGCCATTCCCAGCAGGCGATTGCCACGTGAATACGGTTGTTCTGCGCTGAAACGCCGAGCGATTCCGATCCGCGCCATGCGAACGGGCGCACATAGGCATCGACATAGCCCATCTTCTTGATCAGCGCCCGGCAGGCATCATCGATTTCTTCAACACTGTAAGGCAGCGCAAAACCGAGAAGTCGCGCAGATTCATGCAGGCGCTCGGTATGTTCGTTCAGCTTGAAGATTTCGCCGCCATAGGCGCGTTCGCCCTCAAAAACCGTGCTCGCATAATGCAGGCCATGGGTGAGGACATGAATTTTCGCATCTTTCCAGTCGACGAATGCACCGTCCAACCAGATGTATCCGTCCCTTTGATCGAATGGAATCGCAGCCATTTTCTTGCTCCTAACTATTTTGATTGCGGCGCTGTCTCAGGGCAGATTCTGCTCGGGCAAACGTTTCCGCATTCCCATTTCACCAGTTAAATCGATATTACCGGCAAAACGGGCGCCTTTTTCCGCGCGAATACTGGCCTTTTGGTGCGAAATGCTTAGAGCTTGGGCAAAGATTTTGCGCAAAACTCTATTGGAGCACGCATGGACAAAAAATAATCCTCCCAATCCGCGGGACTTCGCGGTCGCAGCGTTTCTTTCACCGCCTCCACAGCAGTGATCGAAAACCCGGTCGCGTAATTATCTCTCCTCCAGCATGCGCCAGCGTAAACATTGTTCCAAAAAGCCAGCTCACGCTTACCGAAAATTATCTGGGCGGTTGAATTATGTCAATAATGCTGACATATTTATCGCAGCAGTACGGAGCATCGATGTGAATTCGACCAACGACATGAATTATATAAGCAATCCGTTGACAGCCGAGGAGGCGGCCGATCTCAACGTCATCGAACTCTTGTTCTTTTCTTATCGCGACTTCACCGCCGACCCCGATCTCATTCTCGAGAAGATCAGCTTTGGCCGCGCGCATCACCGCGTGCTTTACTTCATCAATCGCAAGCCGGGCATGACGGTTGCCGAACTTCTGGAAGTTCTGCGCATCACCAAGCAGAGCCTGTCGCGCGTTCTCAAGCAGCTGATCGATACCGGCCATGTGGTTCAGGCAACCGGCCTGCACGACCGCCGCCACCGCAAGCTATACCCCACGAAAAGCGGACGCCAGCTGACGCTCGCCCTCGCCTTGCCGCAGTCGCATCGCATTGCCCGCGCCCTTGAGGGATGCGCCCCGCAGGACCGCGCCGTCATCGAGCGCTTCCTGTATAATATGGTCAATCCGGAACGCCGTGCCCAGATCGACGCTTTTTCCAGCGCAGAGCCGTCTTGAACCCGGATCGGAATTAAGTGTTACGGTAGGTAGCACTAAGTGCTTGTGTAAAAACATATAAGCAAACACGGCGAATAGACGTGCCACATTCCAGTCGATAATATGCGCGTCCGACGGCCCTGTGTCGTCAGCGAACAGAAACTGAATGGGATCGAAAGACGCCATGACCGCAGAAGAACAAAAAACACTCTCGGATGACGCCCCGCATCTGCTCGTTGTCGATGACGACACGCGAATCCGCAGCCTGCTTTCGCAGTATCTAACCAATAGCGGCTTCCGCGTTACCATTGCCGGAAGCGCTGCCGAAGCGCGCCGCAAGCTGGAAGGTATCGACTTCGACCTTCTGATTCTCGACGTGATGATGCCCGGCGAGACCGGCGTGTCGCTGACCCGCTCGCTGCGCGAACAAAAGAATGTACCGATCCTGATGCTGACCGCGCTGTCGGAAACCGACAACCGCATCGACGGCCTGTCGGCTGGCGCAGATGATTATCTGCCAAAGCCATTCGATCCGCGCGAGTTGACGCTGCGCATCAACAATATTCTGCGCCGCGGCGCCCCCCCTGCCCAGCCCAAGATCGAACAGATCGTGTTCGGGCCTTACACATTCTTCATTCCGCGCCGTGAATTGAAGAAGGGCACCGAAACCATCAAGCTCACGGACCGCGAGCAGGACATTATGGCAATCTTCGCGGAACGCGCGGGAGAAACCATTCCACGTCATGAATTGACCGGACAGGACGGCGATGTCGGCGAGCGCACTATCGATGTTCAGATCAACCGTCTCCGCCGCAAGATCGAGCAGGACCCAGCCAACCCGGTCTGGCTCCAGACTGTGCGTGGCATCGGCTACAAGCTCAGCATCGAATAGTTGTGATTTGACGCAACCGGCCGCTGTTTGGGACGTTCTGAGACGATGACGCTCTGGAAAAATCTCTCGCGCTGGCTGGCGCGCCGGATGCCGAAAGGCCTCTATGCGCGGTCGCTCATCATCATCATCGCCCCGATGGTCCTGCTGCAATCCGTGATCGCCTATGTGTTCATGGAACGTCACTGGCAGATGGTGACCGAGCGGCTTTCGACTGCTGTCGTGCGCGATATTTCGGCGATCATCGACATTCTCGAAACCTATCCGCAGGAACCGGGTTACGACAATCTGATCCGCCTTGCGCAACAGCGTCTCGCGCTCAATATTTCGATCCTGCCGCCCGATCCCCTGCCCGCGCCGGGACCGAAGCCGTTCTTCGCCATCCTGGATTACTTCTTGAGCGAAGAGATCACGCGCCAGATCAATCGGCCCTTCTGGGTCGATACGGTGGGCGATTCCGACCTGATCGAAATCCGCATCAAGCTCGACGACAAGGTGCTGCGCGTCTTCGCCCGACGCAGTCAGGCTTATGCGTCCAACACCGGCATCTTCCTGACCTGGATGGTGGGCACCGCGCTTGTGCTTCTCATCATCGCCATCGCCTTCCTGCGCAACCAGATCAAGCCGATCCAGCAGCTGGCAGACGCTGCCGAGAGTTTCGGCAAGGGCCGTTCCATGCCGGAAGGTTTCAAGCCGCACGGCGCAGAAGAAGTGCGCAAGGCCGGTATCGCCTTCATCCAGATGCGCTCACGCATCGAGCGCCAGATCGAGCAGCGCACGGCGATGTTGTCGGGCGTCAGCCATGATTTGCGCACCATTCTCACCCGCTTCAAACTGCAATTGGCGCTGGCCGGGCACTCGATCGACGTCGAGCCGCTCAATCAGGATATCGCCGATATGCAGACCATGCTGGAAGGCTATCTGGCATTTGCGCGCGGCGAAGGTGCAGAAGAAACCGCAAGCTATGATGTGAAGCGCCTGTGCGAGAAACTTGAAAACGAAGCGCGCCTGCGCGAACGCGGGTTCAAATATTCCATCGACGGCGACAGCGAAATCCATGTTCGCCCCAATGCCTTCTCGCGCCTCGTCAGCAATCTGGTGTCTAACGCCTTCCGCCATGCGCAAAACGTCGAGCTTTCGCTTTCGCATGAGGATGGATGGCTGAAGGTCGTGGTGGACGATGACGGACCCGGCATTCCCGAGGACCGCCGCGAAGATGTGTTCAAACCCTTTGTGCGACTGGATGAAGCCAGAACGCAGGATTCGGGCGGCACAGGCGGCCTTGGCCTTGCCATCGCGCTCGACATTGCCCGCAGCCATGGCGGCGACATTACACTCGCAGACGCCCCGACCGGCGGCCTGCGCGCCATCATCCACATTCCGGCGTAAAAGAGGTTGAAGCCGTTCCTTCACACTGAACTTGTCGAAGGCCCCTCATCCTGAGCTTGTCGAAGGATCGAAGGACGAGGGAAAACGCACCGAGCCCCTCGTCCTTCGAGACGGCTCCTTCGCAAGCTCAGGAACCTCCTCAGGATGAGGGCGCGACGGCGCGTGTTTTTAATTGTGAAATTATTGCGCTCAGTAGAGCTTGCCGCCGTTTGGCACTTTCTTGTCGATGGCCGCGAGGACGACTTCACCGGCTTCGTCCGGCAGGCCCAGCGTCAGCACTTCCGACATGAACGGACCGATCTGGCGCGGTGGAAAATTCACCACGGCCAGCACCTGACGGCCGATCAGTTCTTTCGCCTGATAATGTTTGGTGATCTGTGCCGAAGATTTCTTGACGCCGATCTTCTCGCCGAAATCGATCTTCAGTTTGTAGGCGGGCTTGCGCGCTTCCGGAAAGGGCACCGCTTCCACAATCGTACCCGTACGGATATCGACCTTTTCGAAATCAGCCCAGGTGATTGTCGCGTCTTCGCTCATATCCGTCCGCTTTCGTCTTTCCAAGCATAACCCGGCGCTTGTCCCGCCGGGTTATCTGTTGATCCTGATCAGGCGCGTCCGACTGTTTCGAACACGACGCTTTCCAGCGACTCGCGCGCACTGACACCCGACCAGACCACGAACTGGAAGGCCTGGAAATAGGTTTCGCAAGCTTCAAGCGCTGCGCCCAGCAACACTTCCACCTGACGGCTCGTCGGTTCCGCACCGCCGGCCAGCAAAAGCGACTGGCGGTACATGATGGCGCCTTCCTGCTGCCAGAGATCGAAATGCCCCATGAGAAGCTTTTCGTTGATCAGCGAAAGCAGGCGCATCACCTCGTTTACACGCGGCTCTGCAACCTTGATGTCGAATGCGCAAGCCAGATGCAGCGCCTCGAAATCTTCCATCCAGGAAAATGAGATGTGATAGTCAGTCCAGTTGCCCGCAACCGAAATTGCGATTTCATCGTCGCCAGTCCGCTCGAATGTCCAGTCGTTTGAATGCGCAACCTGCTCGATCACATCCACCGGATGCGCCTCGCGTGCGAATTCAAGCTCAAGAAGGCTCATGTCCGTTTCCTGTTCTGTGAGACACCCTCAAGCCGGATGTCTCAAATTCCCGGCGCGCAAGAATTGCTCGCCCGCACCCGCCGCCGCGCAAAAACCAAGCGCAGAAAAACAGGCACGAATTGATCGGTCGAGGAACCGGCATGCCAAACAGCATGCAAGCGCCTCAATGGCACACGCACATACGCAACTGATACTGGAAAGCAGCCTGAAGACGCGAAAACTAGAACTACAGCCCCTCGCCGCCGCCTACATGACCACACTTCGAATCATGTAGTGTTTTCAGTCTATTGATGCTGAATCTGAACGCCAGTCCCTTTTCAGAAAAGAGACATGAAAGCATGTGGAAACATGAAAGGGGCTGGCCGCGAGCATTGCCTTAAGCGACTCTAAGACAAGGGTTTTTACCGCCCGCGGCCTGTTAATAAATAATCAGGAATTATTTTTGGATTTTGCCGATGAGGAGGCCGATTTTGCCGGTTTGGCATCGGAATCACCTTCGAATCTGGCAAGACGTGCTTCAAGTGCTTCGATTCTTGCCAGCAACGCACTGTTTTCGGCGCGCGCCTTGATGGCCATTTCGCGCACCGCTTCGAAGTCTTCGCGCTGCACCACGTCAAGCGTGTTGAGCACGCGCTCGCTTTGCGAACGCAGGGCCGTTTCCACTTCACGGCGCACGCCTTGCGCAGCGCCAGCCGCATCCGTCACAAGCTTGGCGAGTTCATCGAGAACCCGGTTTTGTCCGCTGGTCATGGCAATCGTTCCTTATTTCCAGGAGAGACCTGTTGAAAACATAAAATGGAAATAGGGCCGTCTCAGTTCCGATGCAAGCGCAGCTATAGAAAGTGATCATGTTGGAAAGCAATTACAGACATGGAGCAGGACAGCTTGACCGTGGCCGGTTCGTCCAGCATGTTCCGTCACAAAATGGAGTGATTTCATGATAGAGACGTTGCTGCCCGCTTCGGCCCTCGCCTTTCCGAACATTGACCCGGTGATCTTTTCCATCGGACCACTGGCCGTGCACTGGTACGGGCTCGGCTATGTCGTCGGCATCATGTTCGCGTGGTGGTATGGCAAGAAGCTTCTGCGCAGCCATCGCCTCTGGACGCATAACCAGCCACCCATGGCGCCCGAAGCGCTCGACGACTTCGTCATCTGGGCAGCGCTCGGCGTCGTGCTGGGCGGTCGTATCGGCTATGTGCTCTTCTATAATTTCTCCTATTATATCTCCAATCCGATCGCCATTCCCGCGGTCTGGGACGGCGGCATGTCGTTCCATGGCGGTATTCTCGGCACCACCATCGCCATGATCCTGTTTGCCCGCTCGCGCGGCATCAGGGTCTGGAGCATGTTCGATGTGGTCGCTGCCGGTGTGCCGGTCGGCCTCGGCGTGGTGCGCGTTGCAAACTTCATCAATTCCGAACTCTGGGGCCGTGTCAGCGATGCGCCATGGGCCGTCTATTTCCCCAATGGCGGGCCGCTGCCGCGCCATCCAAGCCAGCTTTACGAAGCCTTCCTCGAAGGTTTCGTCTTGTTCTTCGTCTTGTTCCTGCTGGTCTGGGTCGGTCGCAAGCTGAAGAAGCCGGGCTTCATCGCAGGCGCATTCGTGACCGGCTATGGCCTCAGCCGCATCGCGGTCGAGTTCTTCCGCGAACCGGATGCACAGCTCGGCTATCTGGTCGGCAGCTGGCTGACCATGGGCATGGTGCTTTCGGTGCCGATGGTGCTGATCGGCCTGTGGGCCATGTGGCGCGCCAACCGCGCAGCTGCCAAAGATGCCTGAAGCAACGCTGAAAGACCGGCTGAAACGGCTGATCGCCACCACGGGGCCGATCAGCGTCGCCGATTACATGGCCGCATGCCTCGGTGACCGGGAATCCGGCTATTACACGACCCGCGAACCCTTTGGTCGCGAGGGCGATTTCATCACCGCACCCGAAGTCAGCCAGATGTTCGGCGAGTTGGTCGGCATCTGGTGCGTCGCGGAATGGGACGCGCTTGGTCGCCCTGCCAACACCGTGCTGTGCGAAATCGGCCCCGGACGCGGCACGCTGATGAGCGATATGCTGCGCACGATCAGCAAGCTCGCGCCACAAATGCTGCCGGGTCTGCGGGTCGCCATGGTTGAGACCAGTCCGCGCCTTGTCGAAAAGCAGAAACAAAAGCTCGCGGATTTGGGCGTTTCCATCACGTGGTTCGAACGTTTTGCCGATGTCCCCACCGGCCCGCTGATCCTCGTATCGAACGAGCTGTTCGACGCGATCCCGTTCCGCCAGTTCGTCAAGTCCAACGGGCGCTTCGTGGAACGGCTGATTGCGCTTGATGATCAGGATGAGTTCCATTTCGTCAGCGGTGCGGGCGGAATCGACCCGGCGCTTTTGCCGGAAGACCATGCACAGACGCCCGAAGGCACGATCTTCGAGGCAGCCCCGGCGCGGACCGCACTGTTGCAGGAAATCGCGCAGCGTATCGCGACGACACGCGGCGCAGCGCTCAACATCGATTATGGCCACCTGCAATCCGGCTTTGGCGACACGCTGCAAGCCATGCTCAAACATGGCTATGACGATGTTTTTGCCCATCCAGGTGAAGCCGACCTGACCAGCCATATCGATTTCGATAGTTTGGAGCAGGCTGCACGTGCCTCTGGCTGCAAGACCGGTACCATGACGCAAGGCGAGTTCCTGCTGGCCATGGGGCTGCTCGACCGCGCAGGGCGTCTGGGCACGGGGCGCGACGCCGCCTTTCAGGAAAAGATCCGTCAGGATGTGGAGCGTTTGGCAGCGCCCGATCAGATGGGCACCCTGTTCAAGGTGCTAGCATTCGGCGACTGCGACACCCGCCTTATTCCTTTCGAGACGGCCTGACTGTCATTTGCTCTTCAAAAAGCTGCAATTGACAAGACAACCTGCCTCCCCCACCATCTCGCTCCAATTATTCGAGCATGATCTTCGTAGAAAAACAGTCCCCACTGTTTTGGAATTATGCTCCAGTGAAAGCCAACATACGATGACCGACATGCCGCAACCGCTCCGCTCGCCTCTGCTCGACAAGCCCGCCGGTCAGGCCGGGAAGCGCATTGCGCACGGCTTTTTCACGCGCAAGGGCGGCGTTTCGGACGGTATTTACGCCGGACTGAATGTCGGCGCCGGATCGGATGATGTGGCCGAGCATGTCGCCGAAAACCGCCGCCGGGTCGCAGAATCGCTTGGCGTTGCGCCGGATCATCTTTTGACCGTGCATCAGGTTCATTCGCCCGATGTGCTGCATGTGACCGCACCTTTCGATTCGCCGCGTCCCAAGGCCGATGCCATGGTGACCAATGTTCCCGGCATTGCGCTCGGCGCACTGTCTGCCGATTGTGGTCCCGTCCTGTTTGCAGATCATGAGGCCGGTGTGATCGGCTCCGCCCATGCAGGCTGGCGGGGTGCATTTAGCGGCGTGCTGGAAAACACCATCGACGCCATGATCGGCCTTGGCGCAAAGCGCGAGAACATTGTCGCGGTCCTCGGGCCGACAATCGGCCCCGACAATTATGAAGTCGGACCGGAATTCTATGCAGAGTTTTTGAGCAAGGACCCTGCCTATGCGCGCTATTTCCGCGCCTCGGACAAGCCCGACCACAAGCTTTTCGATCTGTGGACCTTCATCACCGACCGTCTGACCAAGGCGGGCGTACAGGCAGAATCCCTTCGTCAGTGCACTTATGCCGATGAAGACCAGTTCTTTTCCTACCGGCGTACCACCCACCGCAAAGAACCGGATTACGGACGCCAGATTGCAGCCATTGCTATCGTCGCTGCCAAAGATTCCATTTGAGGAGAACCGCATGGCCCTTCACTTCGAGCCGGAAGAATTTGCCGCACGCCGCGACCGTCTGATCTTGAAGATGGAGGAGGAAAAGCTCGATGCTCTCCTGCTGTTTGCACAGGAAAGCATGTACTGGCTGACGGGCTATGACACGTTCGGCTTCTGTTTCTTCCAGTGCCTTGTGGTGAAGGCCGACGGTTCGATGGTGCTGATGACGCGCTCGGCGGATTTGCGCCAGGCACGCCAGACCTCCAATATCGAGAACATTGTCGTCTGGACCGACCGCGACAATGCCAATCCGGCAGCGGATCTGCGCAATATCCTGACAGAACTTGATCTGCTCGGCACTCGTATCGGCATCGA
The DNA here is from genome assembly GCA_014138095.1 of Ochrobactrum sp. RH2CCR150. Lineage (GTDB taxonomy): Bacteria > Pseudomonadota > Alphaproteobacteria > Rhizobiales > Rhizobiaceae > Brucella > Brucella gambitense. The sequence continues at coordinate 154,486 of JACGXE010000005.1, read as the reverse complement.
ATACCAGACCCATGGTCTCACCGGCGCAAATGCCCGCAGGCTCGACGAGCAATTGCAGAGCTTTGCCAAATTGTTCGATGCATCCGGCATGGTGGACCGCCTGCGCCTGTTGAAAAGCCCGGCGGAAATCACCTATGCCAAGCGCGCGGCGCAGCTGGGTGACGACGCGCTCGACGCGGCGCTGAAAACCACACGCGCGGGTGCAAGTGAAGCCGATATTCTGGCCGCGATGATGAGCGCCAATTTCGCCGGCGACGGCGACTATCCGGCCAATGAATATATCATCGGCTCCGGCGAAGACGCCCTGCTCTGCCGTTATAAATCCGGTCGCCGCACGCTCGACGCCAATGACCAGCTCACGCTCGAATGGTCGGGTGTGTTCCGCCATTATCACGCGCCGATGATGCGCACGATCCTGATCGGCCAGCCGACAGAGCACCACGTCAAGCTCTACGATGCAGCCCGCGAGGCGCTGGAAGCCGTCGAGGCGGCGATGACACCGGCTTCAACATTCGGTGATGTGTTCGACGCCCATGCCCGCACCATGGAAGCCCACGGGTTGACCCGCCATCGCCTGAATGCCTGCGGCTACTCGGTCGGGGCGCGCTTCACACCGTCGTGGATGGACCCGCAAATGTTCTATGCGGGTAATCCGGAAAGCATCCAGCCGGATATGACGCTGTTCGCACACATGATCATCATGGATTCCGACAGCGGCGCTGCGATGACGCTCGGACAGACATACCTCACGACAAATGGTGCGGCTCAGCCATTATCCCGCCATTCTCTTGATATGCTTATCGCCTGACATCATTGTCAAACGGCCCACGATCGGCGATAAATCGGCCTGACGTGAGAACCGCCTGTATTTTCAGGACTATGCGTTTTCAGGAGCATGAAGCCGAACATGAACAAGGCACATATTTCGATGATGCTGTTGCTTGCCGGAGCGCTCGCTGCCTGCAACAGCACCGAATCCGCACTGAACGTGCAGGGCTCAGGCCAGACTGCGGGCCAGACCACCGGACAACCGGCTAACGGCCAGGCAACGACGCCGGGCGCTGTGACGACGCCCGCAACGACAACACCTGCGACCACACCGGCCCGCACGGCCACGCTGAAACCGGGCAAGCTGCACATAGCGCCCATTGTCGGCGCACCCGTCAATGTCGTGACACCGCTGACCCATCGCATGAATGACGATGCCAAGGCCAAGGGCGTCGAGCTCGCAGGCGCCAATGACGCCAGCGCGGCCTATGTCATGAAGGGGTACTTCTCGGTTCTCTCCGAGGATAACCAGACGACCGTGCTCTATGTCTGGGATGTGCTCGATGCTTCCGGCAACCGGCTGCACCGCATTCAGGGGCAGGAGAAAGTGCAAGGTGCTGCGGCAGACTCATGGAGCGTGGTGCAGCCCGCCACGATGCAGGCCATCGCCGACCGCACGATGCAGGAATATTCGACCTGGCTTGCGGCAAATCGCGCATAAACTATGAGCATTTTCAGCAAGGAACTGAAATCCCTTACTGAATCCCCGCTTTTTGCCATGCGGAAAGGCCGGAAATCCGGCCTTTTTCAACAATTGTGAACAGTCGGGCCTTGCAATGACGGTGACTCTTTGCAATAGGCCCCACATTCGAGAAAACCTTGTAAGCTGCTGTACTTAACCTGACCGGCCAAAAGTACGCGGCTTTAAAGTTTTTAAAGGATGACGTTGCTGGGCCCCGCATCGTTGCGGTCCATGCGCGAAACAAGATTATGTCCGTTCCACGGACTTTTTGCGACAGAACGAAACCGCAAACCTATCGCATCGGCTCAGAGGCAAAAAGAATGAAACTTTTCGCAGGCAACTCCAACCGGGCACTTGCCGAATCCGTTGCTAAATATCTCAACATCCCGCTCGGCAAGGCTAGCGTTCGCCGCTTCGCCGATCAGGAGATTTTCGTAGAGATCCAGGAAAACGTGCGCGGCGAAGACGTGTTCGTTCTGCAATCGACTTCCTATCCGGCAAACGATCACCTGATGGAACTGCTCATCATGATCGACGCCTTCCGCCGTTCGTCGGCGCGCCGCATCACCGCCGTCCTGCCCTATTTCGGCTATGCCCGTCAGGACCGCAAGCCCGGCCCGCGCACGCCGATCTCGGCAAAGCTGGTTTCCAACCTCATCACCGAAGCCGGTGCAAACCGCGTGCTGACCCTTGATCTTCATGCTGGTCAGATTCAGGGCTTCTTCGATATCCCGACCGACAATCTCTATGCCGTTCCGGTTATTGCGCGTGACGTGAAGGCCAATTACGCAACCGGCAACTGCATGGTCGTATCGCCGGACGTCGGCGGCGTGGTTCGCGCCCGCTCATTGGCCAAGCGCATCGATGCGCAGCTCGCCATCGTGGACAAGCGCCGCGAACGTCCGGGTGAATCGGAAGTCATGAACGTCATCGGTGAAGTGGCTGGCAAAGATTGCCTGCTGTTCGACGATATCGTCGATTCCGGCGGCACGCTCTGCAACGCAGCCGAGGCCCTGCTGGCCAAGGGCGCGAACAGCGTCACCGCTTACATTACGCATGGTGTTCTGTCCGGCGGCGCGGTTGCCCGTATCGCTGCATCGAAGTTGAAGGAACTGGTGATCACCGATTCCATCCAGCCGACCACCGCGATCAACGATGCTCCGAACATCCGCGTGCTCTCGATCTCCGATCTGATCGGCGAAGCCATTGCGCGTACGGCAGCGGAAGAATCCGTTTCGAGCCTGTTCGACTAATCAAAACAGCAAGCGGATCACAATTCCGAGACATGCCGCCAGCAACAGCACAAGCGGCATGTTGAGCCTCAGAACGACAAGCAACAATGCCGCCGCGCCTGCGATCAGGACGGCGGCATTGTCTATTGTGCTCCAGACCGGCAAGGGCACGCTGAACGGCCCGACTGCCTTATCCTGCACCTGCGCAAACAGCACATGCAGCGAGAACCACAGCGCCAGATTGGCGATCACGCCCACGACCGCAGCCGTGATGCCGCTCAGCATGGCCGAAAGCCAGCGCACCTGACGCAGCCGCTCCACGAACGGCGCGCCCGCCAAAATCCATAGAAAACACGGCACGAAGGTAAACCACAGCGCAATGATGCCGCCGACGAGGCCGCCCAGAATTGGCGGCAGACCTGACAGGTTTGCAGCCCCTACGAAGCCGACGAAAACCAGCACGAGAATCAACGGTCCCGGCGTGGTTTCAGCCAACCCCAGCCCGGTCAGCATTTCGCCCGGCTTCATCCAGCCAAAATGTTCGACCGCCTGCTGCGCCGTATAGGAAAGTGCTGCATAGGCGCCACCGAAGGTCACAGCCGCCAGTTTTGAGAAGAACGCCGCTTCCTGCACGAAGACATGCGCGCTGCCGAAAGCCAGATAGAGAAGAACGAGCGGCGTGAGCCAAAGCCCGCCCCAGACCAGTGTTTGCTGCGTGAACTCGCGCAAAGCGCCGGGCGTCGCCTCGCCCAAACCAGTGCCCGCCCCGCTGCCCTGAACGATATGGCGCAAGCCCCCTGCCAAAGCTGCAAGCAGGACGACAAGCGGAAACGGCAGTTTCAAAAGGGCTATGGCAATAAACGCCGCAATCGCCACGGCATAAGAAAAGCCCGAAGCCAATGTACGTTTCGCCATGCGGTAAAGCGCTTCGAACACCACAGCCAGCACCGCTGCCTTGAGGCCGAACAGCAAGCCTGCCACCATCTCCACATGCCCGAATGCAATATAAAGCGCGGAGAGCGCAAGCATCACGGCAGCGCCGGGCAGCACGAATAGAAGCCCCGCCAGCAGGCCGCCGCGCCAGCCTTTGACAGCCCAGCCCGAATAGGTCGCAAGCTGCATGGCTTCCGGCCCCGGCAACAACATGCAGAAGTTCAGCGCATGGATCAGCCGTTCCTGATCCATCCATTTTTTCTCATCCACGATAATGCGTTGCAGCATGGCGATCTGGGCGGCTGGCCCGCCGAAAGACAGCAGGCCCACTTTGCCGAAAGTCGTGAATAGTTCTTGGAAACCTGGCTGCTTTACTGGCTCTGTCACGCTACTGCCCTGAATGATCCGTTTCGCAAGAAGTCGGCGAGGATCATTACAGGTTCATGACAGTTTTCACAGTCTACTCGGCGGCAGCGCCCTCTTCCGCCAGATCGTCCGGGGCATTGGGATCGCCCGGTGCCGTTTCGCAGGCGAGATCGGGGAAATTGACGATGCGCATTCCCTTGAAATCATTGCGAACAACGAGCAGCCCACGCTCCTCGAAGTAGGTCAGCAAACGCCGGGCGCGGCTGAACGAATGCGTGCCATAGGCGCGCGCCAGCGCCGCGTCGGACGGGCAAGGCGCGCCGGTCACCGCCGCCTGCGCGACGATCAGGAACACACCCTGTACATCATCGGTGAGGCTTTCTGATAGCGACAGCGCCTGCTGCCATGTTTCACCACTGGCCACATCGCTTTCAATGCTGGCCTGCGCCACCGCCAGCCTGCGGCGGAAGGCGGGCAGCGCCAACGGTTCGCCCGGAACACGGTGAATGCGACAACGTACCAGAAAATCCTGATAGAGAACGGCCACAGACCGGAACGAAGCTTCCGGGTCATCCACGATCTCACGCATGACCTTATCGAGAAGCTCGTCGCGTTCCGCTTCAACAATACCGGGAAACAGCGGTGCCTCGACCGGCTCTGCTTCGGGCTTCGGCTTGGCCACCTGCGCCAGAATTTCCGCCGTGGATGGCGGTGGCGGTGGTGGAGGCGTGCGGCGCACGACGGTGCGGATTTCCTGCGGCGCGGGCGTAAAGATCAAATCGAGCGCATCTTCCGGCGCATCGGGCAGCGGCATGAGCTTCGGCGATGACGAACGCGCGGAGGTTTCCACCTTGCCGATACGGATCGGCAGCGGGCGTCGCGAGAGTGCCGGTCCAAGCGCCACAAAATGCCCGCGCTCCAGATCGCGGAACATTTCCGCCTGCTTGCGCTCCATGCCGAGCAGATCGGCGGCGCGGGCCATGTCGATATCGAGGAAGGTGCGGCCCATGAGAAAATTGGAGGCTTCAGCAGCCACGTTCTTGGCAAGCTTGGCCAGACGCTGCGTGGCAATGACACCGGCCAGTCCGCGTTTGCGCCCGCGACACATAAGGTTGGTCATCGCGCCGAGCGAAAGCTTGCGCGCCTCGTCGGACACTTCACCAGCGGCGGCAGGCGCAAAAAGCTGTGCTTCGTCTACGACCACGAGCATCGGATACCAGTAGTCGCGTTCGGCATCGAAAAGACCGCCAAGAAAAGCCGCTGCCGAGCGCATCTGCTGCTCGACATCGAGACCTTCCAGATTGAGCACCACCGAAACACGGTGCTGGCGGATACGTCCGGCAATGCGGGTCAGTTCGGCTTCGGTGCGGGCAGCATCAACGACGACATGGCCGTAAAGATCAGCCAGCGTGACAAAGTCCCCTTCCGGGTCGACGATGCATTGCTGCACCCATTGCGCGCTCTGCTCCAGCAGGCGGCGCAAAAGATGCGACTTGCCGGAGCCGGAATTGCCCTGCACGAGCAGACGCGTGGCGAGAAGCTCCTCAAGATCAAGCATGGCCTGCTTGCCACCGCCAAGCGCCGCTGCCGAGGCAGAACCGCTTCCAGCAACAGCACCCATGTCGATACCGACCTGCATCTCGCCTCCTTGATTGAAAATGACAGGAACAGACGACTCGCACAGCCAGGCCAGCGGTCGATCAGGCATTCGCTTAACATCTTTGACGTCGGCAATGCCACCGGTTATGAGAAATGCCCACAGATGCCGGGCGCGGCAACCGCTGGCAGCCCAAAAAACTTGCGCTGCCGCACGCTATGGTCTATAGCCACCGCCATCCGCGTAGACACCCTTGGAGGCAACGCGGAATGGAGCGGTCCGGTCTTTCACCTTGTGACAGACGATACGGGCTGTTTCATGTCGTTTGTTGAAGCATGATCCCGAAAAGTGGAAACCGGTTTTCGGTCAAGATCATGCGCAGATAATACAGCGGGCGACACTCCAATAACTTTGAAAGGAAATGCCATGAGCGAGACTTACGTGCTCAAGGCCGATCTGCGTACCCGGGTTGGTAAGGGGTCCTCCCGCGAACTGCGTCGCAACGGCCAGATTCCTGCAGTCATCTATGGCGACAAGCAGGAGCCCCTTGCAATCGCCGTCTCCTACAAGGAGATTTACTACAAGATCCATGGTGGTGGTTTCAAGACCACGGTTGCCACGGTCGAAGTAGACGGCAAGAAGATTCAGGTCCTCCCGAAGGACTACCAGATGGACCCGGTCCGCGACTTCCCGCAGCATGTCGACTTCCTGCGCGTTTCCGCAAAGTCGGTCGTTCACGTGAACGTTCCTGTTCACTTCAAGAACGAAGAAGCTGCACCGGGCATCAAGCGCGGCGGCGTTCTCAACATCGTTCGTCACGACGTTGAACTGATCGTTCCGGCCAATGCAATTCCGGAAGCGCTCGAATTCGACCTGACCGGCCTTGAAATCGGCGACTCCGTCCACATTTCGGCAATCAAGCTGCCGAAGGGCGTGTCTGCTGCCATTCAGGACCGCGACTTCACCATCGCCACCATTGCTGCTCCTGCCGGCCTGAAGTCGGACGAAGCTGCTGCTGAAGGCGCTGAAGAAGAAGCCAAGGACGGCGAATAATCGCTTCCTGGAAGCGCTGTTAAAGGGGCTCTGAACCATGCTGCTCATCGCAGGTCTTGGCAATCCGGGCCCCAAATATGCGCATAACCGGCATAATATCGGTTTCATGGCGGCGGATGAAATATTCCGCCGCCATCGCTTTTCCAACTGGCAGAAGAAGTTTCAGGCCGAGATCGCCGATGGCGTGATTGACGGCGAAAAAGTGCTGCTTATCAAGCCGCAGACTTTCATGAACCTCTCCGGCCAGTCCATCGGCGAGGCCATGCGCTTTTACAAGCTCACCTCCGCCGATCTCGTCGTCATCTATGACGAACTCGACCTTATTCCGGGTAAGCTGCGCATCAAGACCGGCGGCGGCTCCGGCGGCCATAACGGCATCAAATCCATCGACGCACATGTGCAGTCCTTCCCCGGCGGCCAGAACTATCGCCGCATGCGGCTTGGCATCGGCCATCCCGGCGCGAAGGAACTCGTGCATAATTATGTCCTCGGCGACTTCGCCAAGGCCGACAACGAATGGCTGGACACGCTTCTGGGCGCGATCGCCGACAATGTGGGTCTGCTCGCCAAACCGGGCGACGATAACAGTTTCATGAACCGCATTGCGCTCGCCATGGGCGACGGCAATCAGCGACCAAGCGGTTTCAAGGCCGATCCCGCGCAACTGGAGAAGGCTCCGCCAAAGGCGCAGAGCCATATTCGTCAGGCGCGGCAGAACCAGAAGAAACCGGCCATTCCAGAAAGCGGCCCGATGGCTGAAATGCTGAAAAGGCTGCTGGGCAAAAAGGACTAAAGCACTTCCAGCAAAAGTGCGAAGCGGTTTTGCGTAGGAGAATGCGTAAAAATAAGCCGTTCCAAAGGCCGCGACAGCTCCGCCTCTTGACGCTTCACACCTCAATGTCGCATAGCGACGGTAATTCTATTCTAGTCTGACAGGTACGATCATGGGTTTCAAATGCGGCATCGTCGGTCTGCCAAATGTTGGCAAGTCGACGCTTTTCAACGCGCTGACTAAAACGGCCGCCGCACAGGCCGCAAACTATCCGTTCTGCACCATCGAGCCAAACACGGGCGAAGTGGCGGTTCCGGATCCGCGCCAGAACGAGATTGCCAAGATCGCCGGATCGAAGGAAATCATCCCGACCCGCATCAACTTCGTTGACATTGCGGGCCTCGTCCGCGGTGCATCGAAGGGCGAAGGTCTCGGCAACCAGTTCCTCGCCAACATTCGCGAAGTCGACGCCATCGTGCATGTGCTGCGCTGCTTCGAAGATGACGACATCACCCATGTCGAAGGTCGTATCGATCCGGTATCGGACGCGCAGACGGTTGAAACCGAACTGATGCTGTCCGACCTCGAAAGCATCGAGCGTCGTATCGTGCAGATCCGTAAGCGCGCCACCGGCAAAGACAAGGAAGCCCTCACCATCCTGCCGGTGATGGAAACAGCGCTTGAACTGCTCCAGAATGGCCAGCCAGTTCGCCTGATGCTGAAGGATATCGCGGCAGAAGACCTGCTGACGCTGAAGGGTCTGAACCTTCTCACCTCCAAGCCTGTGCTCTATGTCTGCAACGTCGCCGAAGGCGATGCCGCCAAGGGCAACGCCTACAGCGCAGCCGTCGAAAAGATGGCCGAGGAACAGGGCGCACAGACGGTCATCATCTCCGCCGCCATTGAAGCGGAAGTTGCCCAGCTGCCTGACGAGGAAGCAAGGGAATATCTGGAGAGCATGGACCTTGAGGAACCGGGCCTCGATCGCCTGATCCGCGCCGGTTACAAGCTTCTCGACCTCATCACCTATTTCACCGCTGGACCGAAGGAAACCCGCGCCTGGACCATCCGTCGCGGCACCAAGGCTCCCGGCGCTGCCGGTGTGATCCACACCGACTTCGAGCGTGGCTTCATTCGCGCGCAGACCATCGCCCATGAAGACTACGTCAAATACAATGGCGAAGTCGGCGCCAAGGAAGCGGGCAAGGCCAGAGACGAAGGCAAGGAATACATCGTCCATGACGGCGATGTGATGCTGTTCCGCTTCAACACCTGATACGATCAGGCCGCCGTTTCCCGGCGGCCTTTGCATATTTAGAGCATTTCCGGAAACTGGTTTGGAGGAGATAGAGGGTGAGCAAGCCCCAGCAGAAATACGCCTATGAGGATATGGTGCCGGGACTGAAAATTCCATTCGGTCCGCGCACGATCAACAAGGAAGAGATCATCGAATTCGCGAGCGCATTCGATCCGCAGCCCTTCCACCTTGATGAAGAAGCAGGCAAGGCCAGCGTGCTTGGCGGTCTGGCGGCTTCTGGCTGGCAGACTGTATCGCTGATCATGCGTCTCGTCTGCGACGCCTTTCTCACCAACTCCACGTCACAAGGCGGGCCCGGCGTCGAATTTACCCGCTGGAAGCGCCCGGTTCTGGCCGGCGATACGCTGAGCGGTGTTTCCACGGTCATCGACCGCCGCCTTTCCAAAAGCCGCCCGGGAATCGGTCTCGTCACGCTGCATCATGCGCTGTTCAATCAGCGCGGTGAAACCGTGTGCGAAATGCAGCATCCCTGCATGATGGGCTGTCGCGACTACGACGCGGCGCAGGAAGCCGAAACCAGGGCGGATGCATGATGAGCTATCTTGAAGACAATCTCGGTCGGGAACTGGACATCGGCAGCTACACTTTCACCGCCGAAGAGATCATCGACTTCGCCACGAAATATGATCCGCAACCGTTCCATCTCGACGCCGAAGCTGCAAAGAACAGCCTGTTCGGCGGCCTGTGCGCCTCTGGCTGGCACACGACAGCGGTATTCATGAAGCTGAATGTCGCCTCTATCGTGCAGGCAACCAAGGACGCGCTCAAGCGCGGTGAGACGCCGCCGACTTTCGGCCCCTCTCCCGGCTTCGAAAATCTGAAATGGTCAAAGCCGGTCTATGCGGGTGATACGATCACTTTCAAGCGCACCGTTCATGCAATGCGCCCGCTTGCCTCGCGCCCGGGCTGGTCGATGCTGACCATGTCCTTGAGAGCGCATAATCAAAATGGTGAGGACGTGCTGTCCTTCGACAACGCGGCCATGGTCAAGCTACCGCCAAAGGCCGATGGCTGACAAACGAAAAGCCCGCCAATCCGGCGGGCTTTTTACTAAACAATTGTTGGTTCTCAGTCGCCTTCGAATGAAACCAGCGTGCGCACCGGCACGCCAAGCGCTTCCAGCTTCTTGCGTCCGCCGAGGTCAGGCAGATCGATGATGAAGCATGCCGCGACGATATTTGCCCCCATCTGCAACAACAGCTTGGCAGCGGCTTCCGCCGTGCCGCCGGTGGCGATCAGATCGTCGACGAGAATGATGCGTTCGCCCTTCTCGATGGCGTCGCGGTGCATCTCCATCTCGTCGATGCCATATTCAAGGCTATAGGCGATGCGCACCGTATCGCGCGGCAGTTTGCCCTTCTTGCGGATCGGCACGAAACCGGCGGAAATCTGGTGCGCAATCGCGCCACCCAGAATGAAGCCGCGCGCTTCGATGCCCGCGACCTTATCCACCTTGTTACCGGCAAAAGGATAGACCAGTTCGTCGACCGAGCGGCGGAACGCCTGCGCGTCGCCCATCAGGGTCGTTACGTCGCGGAACTGCACACCGGGTTTGGGATAATCCGGAATGGTTCTGATGGCATCCTTCAAGGTGGCTTTGAGCCCGGATTCCATTGTCGGTCCTTTCAATTTGAACTTTTCAGCAACGCCGGAACACCTCGACTGGAGAGCGGTCCCGTGACCTGCATCCCTTCCTCGTCAACGCGCCCGACAAGGCGATCAAGACGCCTCTGGCTGTTACGCTCTTTTCAATCACGATATCGCAGCCACGCCAAGCTTATTCGCGCTGGAGTGAGCAAAACGCCTGTTCTGGCAGTGGGTTTGGCTGATGCCGATTGTAAATCAGCCCCCAACAAACAAAAAGGGCGCCTTTTCGGGCGCCCTCTTTTCAAAGATCAGCTGATTGCTCAGTGCTTAACGTCAGACCAGATCGACCGCTTGGCGATATAGGCCAGACCCGCAAACAGAATCAGGAACACAATCACGCGGAAGCCGGTGCGCTTGCGCTGTTCCAGATGTGGTTCTGCGGCCCACATCAGAAACGCAGCGACGTCGCGCGAATACTGGTCCACCGTTTGCGGCGAACCGTCGTCATAGGTCACCTGACCGTCATTCAGCGGCTTGGCCATGGCGAGCGCCTTTGCCGAGATGAAGTACGGATTGTAATGCGTACCTTCGGCAATCTGCATGCCCGCTGGCGGCTGCTCGTCGAAGCCGGTCAGAAGCGCGTGAATATAATCAGGTCCACCTTCGGCATATTGCGTGAAAATGTCGAAGATGAAGGTCGGGAAGCCGCGTTCAACTGCGCGCGCCTTCGCGATCAGCGAAAAGTCAGGCGGAGCCGCGCCATTGTTTGCAGCCGCAGCAGCGGCAGCATTCGGGAACGGAGCCGGGAAATGGTCGGTCGGCAACGCCTTGCGGGTGAACATTTCACCTTCGCCATTCGGGCCGTCCTGCACTTCATATTCCGCAGCCAGCGCCTTCACCTGTTCCGGCGAATAGCCGAGGTCTTCCAGCGTGCGGAAGGCGACCAGGTTCATGGAATGGCAGGCCGAGCATACTTCCTTGTAGACCTTCAGACCGCGCTGCAGCTGTCCCTTGTCATAGGTGCCGAACGGGCCGGCAAAGCTCCACTTTTCCTGCTTTGGATGGTGGATCGGGAAATGCGTCGGTTCCGCCGCATTGCCGCCCTCCTCAGCAAAGGCACCGCTCATGGAAAGACCAAGTGCGACCAGCGGAGCGATACCAAAGGCAGCGAAGCTCTTGAGGATGTTTTTCATCGTTACGTCCTTCATATCTCTCGCTGGTTCAGCCCTTGATTTCCACGGGGGCAATCTCGGCCTTGCCTTCGCTCTTCGCCAGCACAGCCTCGGTGATCGAGTTGGGCAAACGCTTCGGCGTCTCGATCAGGCCGAGAACCGGCATGATGACGATGAAGAAAGCGAAATAGTAAAGCGTACCGAGCTGCGCCATGAAGACATAGGAGCCTTCGGCAGGACGCGAACCCAGCCATCCAAGGAAGATGGCGTTGATCACGAAGAGCCAGAAGAACAGCTTGAACCACGGGCGATAGACAGCCGAACGAACCTTCGACGTATCAAGCCAGGGAACCACGAAGAGGATAGCGATCGAACCGAACATGGTCAGAACGCCGCCGAGCTTCGAGTCGATCGGGCCGATGTTGAAGGTGATGGCGCGCAGCATCGCGTAGAACGGCAGGAAGTACCATTCAGGAACGATGTGAGCAGGTGTCTTGAGCGAGTCGGCCGGGATATAGTTGTCCGGGTGGCCGAGGAAGTTCGGCATGTAGAAGACGAAATAGGCGAAGAACACGAAGAAGACGAGCGCGCCGAAAGCGTCCTTGATGGTCGCATAAGGCGTGAACGAAACCGTGTCGGTCTTCGACTTCACTTCAATACCGGTCGGATTGGTCTGGCCGGTCACATGCAGCGCCCAGACGTGCAGGATGACGACGCCAGCAATCATGAACGGCAGCAAATAGTGCAGCGAGAAGAAGCGGTTCAGCGTCGGGTTGTCGACTGCGAAGCCGCCAAGGAGAAGCTGCTGTATCGGCTCGCCTATGACCGGGAAGGCCGTGAAGAAGCCGGTGATAACCGTTGCACCCCAGAAGGACATCTGGCCCCATGGCAGCACATAGCCCATGAAGGCGGTCGCCATCATGAGAAGGAAGATCACCACGCCGAGGATCCACAGAAGCTCGCGCGGCGCCTTGTAGGAGCCGTAGTAGAGACCGCGTGCAATGTGCAGATAAACGGCGATGAAGAAGAAGGATGCACCGTTGGAGTGCATGTAGCGCAGAAGCCAGCCGGAGTTGACGTCGCGCATGATCTTTTCGACGGAATTGAACGCAATGCCCGTATCCGCAGCATAGTGCATCGCCAGAACGATGCCGGTCAGAATCTGCGCGATGAGCATGAAGCTCAAAATGCCACCGAAGGTGTACATGTAGTTCAGGTTACGCGGCGTTGGATAAGCCACGAAGGAATCATAGACCAGACGCGGCAAGGGAAGCCGTTCGTCCACCCATTTTTCGATGCCGGTCTTCGGCGTATATGTGGAGTGTCCACCACTCATGTCTTCTCTCCCCAAGACCTGTTTTAGCCGATCCTGATGACCGTATCGGAAGTGAACGCATATTGCGGAATGTGCATGTTTTCCGGTGCCGGGCCGCTGCGGATACGACCCGCAGTGTCATAGGTCGAGCCATGGCATGGGCAGAACCAGCCGCCGAATGCGCCGGATTCACCAAGCGGCACGCAACCCAGATGGGTGCAAACGCCGATCATGATGAGCCAGTTTTCCTTGCCTTCACCTGCCGAGCGGGCAACGTCAGTCGCCTGTGCGTCGGATGGAAGGTTAGCATTGCGGGCGACCGGATCCTTGAGATCACCGAGAGCCGCGCTCTTGCCTTCTTCCACTTCCTTGGCGGAACGGTTGCGGATGAATACCGGCTTGCCGCGCCATTTGACGGTCAGGGACGCGCCTTCTGCCAGAGAAGAAACGTCAACTTCGATGGAAGCGGCTGCGAGTGTCGAAGCGTCTGGACGCATCTGGTCGATAAACGGCCATGCCAGTCCGCCAACACCGACCACACCGGCCATTCCCGTCGCAATATAGAGAAAATCACGCCGTGTCGGCTCAGCCGTGTCGTGTGCGCTCACGTGCCAACTCCCTTTTAATCTGCATGTTCAATTGAACTCTCCCCTCGTCCGCTTTTGCACCTGCGCAAAAGTTATCCCGCAAGTGCTCGCAGGACGAAATTCCCTCCATCTCACTATCCGGTTTATGCGTGTAAAAAACGCTTGTCCAGACACCAAGCCCTTAGGACGGCACGATGTCGCAGGCGGATTTGCTTGATTAATTTGATGGATACACAGCAAAGCTGCGGCCAAGGCTAAAGACCGGCCCGGATGACGGGAAGTTTTCAGTTTTCGCCGTTCTCTGCGAGAAACCCGCCAGACTGACGCGCCCAGAGGCCGGCATAGATACCGCCTTTGGCAATCAGTTCCTCATGTGTGCCTTCCTCGACGATCCGGCCCTGGTCCATGACCACCAGACGGTCGAGTGCGGCAATGGTCGACAGACGATGCGCAATGGCAATCACCGTTTTGCCTTCCATGAGTCGCTTCAGATTTTCCTGTATCGAGGCTTCGACTTCCGAATCGAGCGCCGACGTCGCCTCGTCGAGAATCAGAATGGGCGCATCTTTCAGCACGGCACGTGCAATGGCGATGCGCTGGCGCTGGCCGCCCGAAAGTTTCACACCGCGCTCGCCCACGAAAGCATCGAACGACTTGCGGCCCTGAAAATCTTCAAGATTGGCGATGAAACCGTCAGCTTCCGCCTGCCGGGTGGCCTTCTGCAATTCCTCGTCAGTGGCATCGTCACGGGCCAGCATGATGTTATCGCGCAGCGAGCGGTGCAAAAGCGCGGTTTCCTGACTGACCACCGCAAAGGCGCGACGTAGCGAGGTCTGCGTGACGTCGCGTATATCCTGCCCATCCACCTCAATGGTGCCCTTTTCGACGTCGTAGAGGCGCAGGATCAGATTGACGAGCGTGGTCTTGCCCGCGCCGGAATGGCCGACCAGCCCAACGCGCTCACCGCCTCGTACTGTCAGATTGATGTTCTGGAGAACGCCTGCGCCCTTGCCGTAATGGAACGTCACGTCGCGCACATCGATACGCGCATCGCTAACCACCAGCGGCTTTGCACCCGGCCGGTCTTCAAGGCCGAGCGGCGCAGAGACGAGGCGCATGGAATTTTCGATCAGCCCCAGTTGGCGCAACATGCCGTTGAGCTGCATCATGAGCCGTCCAAGCAGCATGTTGAGACGCAGCACGAGACCAAGCGTGAACGACACCTGACCGACCGTGATGGCATCCTTTGTCCACAAATCGATGGCAATCGCCGCAACGCTAACGATCATCAGGCCGGACAACGCCGTCAGCGACACGCGCACGCCGGTCAGCGACCGCATGAAAGGCAGGATCGCAGCAAGATAGCGTTCGAAACCATCGCGCAGATAGCGCTCGTCATCATCCGCAGTGTTGAGCTTGATGGTCTGAATGTTGGAATAGCTGTCGACGATCCGCCCGTTAATCATGGAACCTGCTTCGGCGGATGCTTCTGCATTCTTGCGGATACGCGGCAGAAAACGCCAAGCGATGAAGCCGAAAGCAATGATCCAGACGATGACCGCAGCGGCTAACCGCCAGTCGAGCCGACCGACCAGAAACAGCGTGGTGACGCTGTAGATCGTCATGAACCAGACGGACTGAATGAGACTTTCGATCAGGTCGCCCGCCGCCTGCCCGGCCTGCCAGACCTTTGTGGCGATACGCCCCGCGAAATCATTCTGGAAGAAGGCATAGGACTGGCGCAGCACATAGGAATTCGCCTGCCAGCGGATCATATTGTAGAAGCCGGGCGACATGGTCTGGTCTTCCAGCAAGGTCGTTGCCGCGGTGACGACCAGCCGGATCACCAGAACTGTGAACCCCATAAACAGAAGCTCAGGCCCGGCAGCCTCGATAAGCGCCGACCAGCTGCGCTCTATGGTGCCTCTGCCAGCCTGATCCAGAATATCGACCAGACGCCCGGTGAAATAGAACAGCGCGGCTTCCACCAGCGGCAGAAGTCCGCCTGCTGCAAGCGCGGCGGCAAGCGGCCATTTGGCCTGCCGCGCATAATGCCAGAGGAAAGCCATTGTGGTTGACGGCGGTCTCAGATTGTCCGGTTCACGGAAGGGATCGACCCAACGTTCGAACAGGCTGTAGACCGCTTTCATCAATGGCGTTTTCCTTACTTGACCAGCGCATCCTCGGAATTGTCTTCGAAGCCGAGGAACCCGCCGGATTGACGCGCCCATAGACTTGCATAAATGCCGCCGAGCGCCACAAGTTCCTCATGCGTGCCGTCTTCGACGATCCGCCCCTTGTCCATGACGATCAGGCGATCAAGCGCGGCAATGGTGGACAGACGATGTGCAATCGCAATAACCGTCTTACCCTCCATCAGCGTATTGAGGCTGTCCTGAATGGCCGCTTCCACTTCCGAATCGAGCGCAGACGTTGCCTCGTCGAGAATGAGGATCGGTGCGTCCTTCAGCATCACACGCGCAATCGCGATACGCTGGCGCTGGCCGCCGGACAGTTTGACACCACGCTCGCCAACATGCGCTTCCAGTCCGCGCCGTCCTTTCGGATCGGTGAGGAGCGGAACGAACTGGTCTGCCTGCGCAAGACGGATCGCCTGTTGCACCATTTCCTCGGTCGCGTCGGGCCTGCCATACATGATGTTTTCGCGCACGGTGCGGTGCAGAAGCGACGTGTCCTGCGTGACCATGCCGATATTGGCGCGCAGCGAATCCTGCGACACTTTCGAAATGTCCTGCCCGTCAATCAGGATGCGGCCCTTCTCCAGATCGTAGAAGCGCAGCAGCAGATTGACCAGCGTGGACTTGCCCGCGCCGGAACGACCGACAAGACCGACCTTTTGGCCCGGCGGGATCTTCAGCGTCAGGTTTTCCAGAACGCCCTTGCCTTTGCCGTAATGGAAACCGACCTTGTCGAAATCCAGTTCGCCTCTGGTCACCTGCAAGGCCGGTGCATTGGGCACGTCCACCACTTCATGCGCACGCGCAATTGTGGTTATGCCGTCTTCCACCGTGCCGATATTTTCAAACAGCGCCGACATTTCCCACATGATCCACTGCGACATGCCGTTGAGACGCAGCACCAGACCGATGCCGACGGCAACCGCGCCCACCGTAACAGCTTCCTGCATCCAGAGGCCGATACCGATCACACCGACTGCAAACAGCAGCAGGCAGTTGGACACATAGAGCGTGAAGTGGAACATGGTCACGAGACGCATCTGGCGATGCACGGTGCCGAGGAAACCATCGAGGCTTTCGCGCACGTAAGATTCCTCGCGGCTCGAATGCGAGAACAGCTTGACGGTCGCGATATTGGTATAGCTGTCAACGATGCGGCCCGTCATGGTCGAGCGCGCATCGGCCTGCTGTTCCGAGATCACCCGCAGGCGCGGAATGAAGAAGCGCAGCAGGAACATATAGACCACGAGCCAGACGAGGAACGGGATCATCAGCCGCAAATCGGCGGCGGCCGCGATAAAAAGCGTGCCCGCAAAATAGACGATGACATAGTTCAGAACGTCGAGCAGCTTCATCACCGTTTCGCGTACGGCAAGAGCGGTCTGCATTAGCTTGGTTGAAATGCGCCCGGCAAACTCGTCCTGGAAAAACGCCATCGACTGGCGGATCAGGTAACGATGCATCAGCCAGCGCACGCGCATCGGATAATTGCCGAGCAGCGTCTGATGGATCACCAGTGAATGCACCAGCACGACACCCGGCAGGCCGACCAGCACGACACCGGCAATCAATGCCAGCCGCCAGCCTTCATTGCTCAGAAAGGTCTCGCGTGACTGGTGAGAAAGCCAGTCCACAATATTGCCCATGAAGGCAAATAGCGACACTTCGATGATTGCAATCAGGGTGGTGAAAATTGCCATGCCGATAATCCACGGCCAGGCGCCGCGGGTATAATAAAGGCAAAACGCAACCAGACCGCGCGGAGGTTCCTGCGGCGGCTCTTCGGGATAGGCATTGAGTCGGTGTTCGAACCACTTAAACATGGCGCTCCTTTTAGGCGGGCCTTGTGCAATTGCCAAGCCATGGCCGGAACAAAACAGGAAACTTTTTGCAATCCTACGGGATTAGTTAGAACTATCCGCAACGGGATGTTGACGCATGAACCGCGCCCGATATGCAGCCTTGCGACGACGGGAATTTCGGGTTACCCGCTTCATATGGATCTGCGCGTCGCCCTTTACCAGCCCGACATTCCCGGCAACACGGGAACAATTCTGCGCATGGCCGCATGTCTCGGCTTTGCCGTAGACCTGATCGAGCCTGCCGGTTTCGACATTTCCGACCGCTCCCTGAAGCGCGCGGGCATGGATTATCTGGCACAGGCCGCACTGACGCGACACGCCGACTGGAACCATTTCGAAGACTGGCGCAAACAAGCTGGACGCCGCATCGTACTGCTCTCCACCAAGGCTGCAATCCCCTATACCGACTACCGGTTTCAGGGGAATGACATTCTCCTGTTCGGGCGTGAATCGTCCGGCGTGCCAGATGCGGTCCACGACAGCGCCGATGCGCGCCTGCTGATCCCGATGGTTCCCGGCACCCGCTCCCTCAATCTTGCAGTTTCGGTCGCCATGACGGCGGGGGAAGCTTTGCGCCAGATGAGAAGCGAAAGTGATTCTTATTCAAAAGCATTTCCAGCAAAAGTGCGAAGCGGTTTTGCGTCGGATAATGCGTGAACGAACAAGACCATAGGCGTCTTGGCGGAATCAGTACTCGAATTACCCACAGCATGCGTCGCGGATTGACCGGACCGTAACGCATCGCCCCCCATTTCCGGTTCGAAAGGCGCGCTTCATTCCATGAAACTGTCTGCTCGCACTGCCGTTCTCACGGCCTCCACCCTCTCACTGCTTGCTGTCGCTCCGGCCTTCGCCCAGGAAGCAGCCAAGGACGTCGAGCGCGTCGCGCCCAAGGTGATGGTCATCACCATGTTCGGTGAGGAAGCCAAGCCTTGGCTGGAAGGTGAAAAGTTCACGCAGAAGATCAAGCTGCCGGGATTGAGCCCTGAATATCCGGAGATCGACTGCACAGTCGAGGGCCTTTGCCACATGACGACGGCCATGGGTTTTGCCAATGCCGCAAGCTCCACGGCGGCCATGGCACTCAGCGACAAGCTGGACCTCAGCCACACCTATTTTCTGATTGCAGGTATTGCTGGCGTTGATCCGCAGCACGGCACGCTCGGCTCTGCCCATTGGGCAAAATATGTCATCGACGCCAATCTCAACCACCGCATCGATATCCGCGAAGCACCGGAAGGCTGGAGCACCGATTTCTTCGGTCTCGGCGCAGCCAAGCCCGGCGAAAAACCCAAATGGGCTGCTGGCACCGAAGTCTTCGAATTGAACGGCAAGCTGGCCGATTACGCCTTGACCACGACGAAAGATGTCGCCCTTCTCGATGGCGACGATGCGAAGGAATATCGCAAGCGCTACACGCAGGAAGCCGCCACCGGCGCGCCGAAAGTCACCATTTGCGATACGGCGTCGGGTGACACCTACTGGCATGGCGCAAAGCTCGGTGAAGCGATGAGCGATTGGGCCAAGCTTCTGACCGACGGCAAGGCCGATTATTGCAACTCACAGATGGAAGACAATGCCACGCTGACGGCGCTCAAGCGCGCCGCCGATGCGGGCAAGCTGGATTTCAGCCGTATCGCTGTCCTGCGTACGTCTTCCAATTTCGACCGGCAGGGCAAGGACCAGACTGCCATTGATTCCCTCGGCGCAAAGTCGGGCGGTTTCCCGCTGGCCACCACCAATGCTTACCGCGTCGGCAAGGCCTATGCGGACAGCATCATCGGCAAGTGGGACGCGTGGGAAAAAGCACCGCAAACTGCTGCCGAATAAGCCCGTAACGCTATAACGACTCAAGATGAAAGGCACCCAACACGGCTGATATTGGGTGCCTTTTATTGCGAGCCGATTTGAATCCTGTTTCAAGCACTTGGCGGCAGATCTTGAATCAAATCTTCAATCTGCAGTTGGCAGGCGACGCATGGTGAATTCGATCACGTCGTCCGGGCGCTCGCACCAGCTTTCGATCTCGGTCCAGTAGGCGGATTTGGGAAATGTGTCGAACCATTCCCGCGCTTTTTCGCGCGCTGCCTGACGCGGCAGAGTGAAGGTTTCGCGGATGAAACCGTCGCGCGGCAACCGGCTTTTCTTGGCGCTGTTTTGAGCGCGACTCTTCGCCAGCTGCTTACGCAGGCCTTCAAGCGGAGGACGGGGCGGTGCTGCTGTCATGCGATTGCCTCCCTGCTGGCTGGAAACACACGCATCCAGCCCCTTGATCACAAAAGATAGGGTAGCGGTTTTGCAAAGACGAGTCTTTTCTTGGGGAGAGCGATTTCGCCAAACTGCCGAAGCCGGTCTTCGCCCTATGCGCGCGGGGCGGAACTTGCTAAGCCAGCAGATATAGCAAAGCCTATTTCACCTTGCCATTTAACCTTGGCTGCACGCTTTTATCCGGCAGATTGCGCCGAGAGGAAACAACCAATGCAACGCGACGAAATTCCCGCTATCATCCCCCACGATATCGAGGAAAAGAAACAGGCGGCGCAACGCTGGTTCGAGGAACTGCGCGACCGCATCTGCTCAAGCTTCGAGCAGCTTGAAGACGAGCTGCAAGGCCCCCTGTCCGACCGCGAGCCGGGCCGCTTCGTGCGCACGCCCTGGCTGAAGGAAGAAGGCAAAGGCGGCGGCGGTGTCATGTCGATCATGCACGGGCGCGTTTTCGAAAAAGTCGGCGTACACGTGTCCACCGTCTATGGCGAATTCTCGCCAGAATTCCGCAAGCAAATCCCCGGCGCGGAAGAAGATCCGCGCTATTGGGCAAGCGGTATTTCGCTGATCGCGCATCCGCAAAACCCCAATGTGCCAGCCGTGCATATGAACACGCGTATGGTCGTGACCAGCCGCCAGTGGTTCGGTGGCGGCGCTGACCTAACTCCGGTTCTGGATCGCCGACGCACACAGGAAGATGCGGACACGCTCGCTTTCCATAAGGCATTCCGCTTCATCTGCGAAAAACACAAGAATGTCGTCGACTACCAGCGCGTGAAGGACTGGTGCGACGAGTATTTCTTCCTGCCGCATCGCAATGAACCGCGCGGCACGGGCGGCATCTTCTATGACTGGCTGCATTCGTCGGATGAAAATGGCGGCTGGGACGCCGATTTCGCCTATACGCGCGATGTGGGACGCGGCTTTTCCGTCGTCTATCCGCATCTGGTGCGACAGAACTTCAATCAGGACTGGACGCAGGCCGACCGCGACGAGCAGCTCGTGCGCCGTGGCCGCTATGTCGAGTTCAACCTGCTCTATGATCGCGGCACAATCTTCGGCCTGAAGACCGGCGGCAATGTGAACTCCATTCTGTCGTCCATGCCACCCGTGGTGAAATGGCCGTAATTTTTTAAATAGAAAGGGCCGGATAACCGGCCCTTTTTTATATGCCAAAAGCGGGATGATGCATGATGTCACCTTGCGGCGTGTCTGGCCCAAAGGCCAGACACTGGACATATTCCGCAGCTATGCCCGGCATTTTCAGCTGCGGATCGGCTTTGAAACCGAACCGCCTGTAATAGCCGGGGTCGCCCACCAGAACGCAGCCTTTCGCGCCGTCGGCCTGCAATAGGGCAAGACCTTCACGGACGAGTTCCCCGCCGATCCCCTCGCCTTGCCTTTCGGGTCGGACCGAGATGGGACCAAGCGCATACCAGCCCTTGTCCTCCCCGCCGATCTGAACCGGCGAGAAGGCGACATGGCCGAGAATCTCGTCCGCCTCCACTGCAACCAGCGACAAAGTGAGCGCCGAAGCCACACGAAGTGCATCGACGATCTCCCCTTCCCTCTGGTTGCTATAAGGAACCGTGCTGAACGCTTCATCCGTCAGATGACGGATTGCAGCGATATCATCGGGCTTTTCCATGCGAAGATACATGACGCCCTCCCTCAACGGTTATTGAGCTGAGCGCGAACATTTTCGCGCCCTTTAAGCGAAATGCGATACGGACTGCCTGATCGGGATTCGATCAGTCGTTTGCGCCGCAATTGCTGGAACACAGCCATCGTACAATCGGCGAGTAGGTAACCCTCACGGGTATAGCATTCGATGTCGCAGACGCGTCCGTCTTCGCGCAAATGGCGGATAAGGCCGCCTTGTGCCAGCACGTGCAACACGCGCTGTTCGATACGTGAGATATTCATTGTTGTTCATGCCTGGATGGAAACCATAACAAGCATCAGCACGCGCGGACAGCGCACAGCTATCCACGGCCAATGCCGTCCCCGTCCCTGAACAACTGCCCGATCAGACGCTTTCAGCGTCCGTCATCGCAGTTCTTGTTCGGAACGATTAAAGGCTTCCAACAATCTCCAGCATCAACAATTCCTCTTTCAGAGGTCAAAAGGATAAAGGGCCACATGGCCCTCCATCCGTTATCTAAGATCGCACCGATCTAAAGTCAAACCGGCATCAACCCCATATCAGGCCTTCGGCTGGTTACGCAGCTTCTCGGCTTCTGCGTAGAACTTCTTTTCCCACTCATTGTGGTTATCCAGCCCTTCCTTGATGAAGGGCGTGAAGATCGCGAGGTTCATCAGGCACCAGTTGACGAAACGGGCCGGGAATTTCAGCGGCTTCACAAAGTCGACAAACAGAACCACGCGCGTCTTGTCGCTGTGGTTCCACGCCTCATGCTCATAGGCATCGTCGAAGATCAGAACCTTGCCTTCGTGCCAGTGGCAAACCTGCTTGTCCACGCGAATGGCCAGCTTTTCATTCGGCTCCGGCACGATGAGGCCGAGATGCAGGCGCAGCACGCCATTGTAAGGCCCGCGATGCGGCGGCAAATGCTTGCCCGGCTCGAAGATCGAGAACATGGCCGTGGTCAGGCCGGGGATTTTGTTCACGATGCGCCAGGTTTCCGGGCAGGTCTTGATGTTCTGCTCCGACTTCACACCGAAGCCGAGCAGGAAGAATGTCTTCCAGCGATTATCGGTGGAAATCGTCTTCACGTCGGTCGAAATATCCTGAAAGGATGGCAGCTCGCTCTGGCGCAGCAGGATCGTGTCCAGCTCCTTGCGAATGGCGGGCCATTCCTTTTCGATCTCCGCCGCCCATGGGAAGGTCGCATTGTCATAAACAGGCGGATTGCCGAGCTTTGCATATTTCAGATTGAGGCTTTCCGCCCAGGAGACGATCCCCATGAAAAACCGGGTGATTTTGCTCGGGCGGTCCATTGCGGCAAGACCTTCAGTGCCGAATTTCTGTTTCGGATCAGAGACTGCCTTATCTTGGATCGATGTATCGGGATTGGACATTTCATGCTCTTTCAAATCGGCGCTGAAAAGATTCCCAGCCATAAACTGATGAAACTACGGCTGAATTTTGCACACAAGCGGTCAGCTGTTCATTTTATCGCGATCAAGTTTCTCCAGAAGCGTGGCACGGTCAAGGCTAAAACCGGAGTCGATCCAGAAAGTTTCAAGCGACCGCAGCGCCACACCCAGACCCGGACCTTTTTCCACGCCGAGCGCCAGAAGATCACCGCCCGTCACAGGAAAGACGGGGGCTTCATAATGTTCCGCCGTTTCGAGCAAACGCGAAAAGCCGCCGGCGCGGATCATCGCATCATCGCTGCCAGCCGCATCGGCACGCGCCGCTGCATAAGCAAGCTTGATCCGATCCACCACTGCCTGTTTGCTGCCGCGATAAATGACCTTCTTCAAGGCCTGTTCGGACAGCTCCGGCTTCACTGCATCTGCCCGTGCCCAGGCTTCCAGTCGCGCCCGCTCGGCATTAGACATTTTCAGACGCTTGCCCATTTCTTCCATGCGCACGGCATCCGGCGGCACGATACTTTCAAGCCGCAACAGCGGATCAGGCGACCAGCCGAGATCGCCTTCCGATCGCACGAGGCCATGAATGGCGTCGATGCCCCACTTCTCGCTTTCAGGCAAAACGAGATTCAGTACACCGCCCTGTCGCATCCACAAAAGCGCGCGCGACGGATCGGGAGCGGACAGCAGTTTCTTCAGTTCCGACCACACGCGTTCGGCTGAAAGCTGCTCGATGCCGTCCTTCAGCCTAGCACTGGCGCGCAGGCCTTCGGCTTCCGGACGCCCGGAACCATACCAGGCGAAGAAGCGGAAAAAGCGCAGGATACGCAGGTAATCTTCGCGAATGCGCTGTTCGGCATCGCCAATGAAACGCAGAGTCCGGGTTTCAATGTCGGCCAGCCCGCCGACATGATCGATGATTTTGCCGTCCGCCGTCGCATAGAGCGCATTGATGGTGAAATCGCGCCGCTCGGCATCGGTTTTCCAGTCGGTCCCGAAGGCAACCTTGGCATGGCGGCCATCGGTCTCGACATCCTTGCGCAATGTCGTCACTTCATAGGCATGCCCCTGCACGACAACGGTGATCGTGCCGTGTTCGATGCCTGTCGGGACAGGTTTGAACCCTGCTTCCTCGACCAAGCGAACCGTTTCCTGCGGCACATGCGTGGTGGCAAGATCGACATCGCTGACGGATGTGCCCAACAAGGTGTTGCGCACCGCACCGCCGACCACGCGCGCCTCCCCGCCGTCGCGGTTCAAGGCCTTGAACAGCGCCTGCAGAGACTTAGACTTCAACCAGCTCGCCGTGTCGGAAATGTTCACATTGTCGCTCAAACGTAGAGCCTTTCATAAAGTCCGCGAATGATCCCGGCGGTAATCCCCCAGATGAATCGCTCGTGATAGGGCATGGCGTAGTAAAAGCGTTCCTTGCCATTGAGTACCCTGCTTTCGCGCCGGTGATTGGCCGGATTCATCAGGAAAGACAATGGCACCTCGAAAATATCGGCTACCTCATCCGGGTTCGGATGCAGGTCGAACGGTGTCTTGACCACAGCCAGAACCGGCGTGATCGAAAAGCCGCTGCCGGTCAGATAGCGCGGCAGATTGCCGATGATTTCGGCGCGCTCGGCTGCAAGGCCGATTTCCTCATTGGCCTCGCGAAGCGCTGCATGTTCCGCCGTTCCGTCGCCCGGATCGATGGCTCCGCCCGGAAACGCGATCTGGCCCGAATGTTTTCGCAACGTATCGGTGCGCTGGGTGAGAAGCACCGTTGCATCGGGACCGCGATCCACCACAGGCACCAGCACAGCCGCATCGCGCATCTGGGACGTAACCATGGCTTGCGTGAAGTCAGGATTGAGCGAATGATCGCCGGTAATCTCGCTGTAATCCGGCTGCCAGCTGCGAACGCGCTCGGCAAAATCACCAGCGGAAAACGCCGAAAGGGATTTCAGGCCACGTTCCATCAGTACACCATCATTTCTGGGCTGCCTCCAGCGCATCCGCTGGCATGATCGGGAAGACGGCGCCGCCGGACCGCACGGCAAACATCGTCACGCCGTCGATCTCGATTTCGTCGCCAAGCCCGACCAGATCATACATCACGGAGCGCGTCACCAGCGCTTCCAGACGTCCGCGAACAAGCACATAGGGCTTTAATCCGTCGCTTTCTTCTTCAACGACAAACCGCAACGGATGCTCAGCATCAACTTGCACCACATCACCGACATTGGTGCGGAATGTCAGCGACTGTTCCAAGCCCTCACCGGAAACCTGCATTTCAACGGCAATGAACGGCGCATCTTCGACACGGATGCCGACCTTTTCGACCGGCGTGACGAGATAGGTCTTGCCGTCCTCGTCCTTGCGCAGCACGGTTGAGAACAGGCGCACCAGCTGTTTGCGGCCAATCGGCGTTCCCATATAGAACCAGGTACCGTCGGCCTTGATCTCCATGTCGAGGTCACCGCAGAAATCAGGGTTCCACCGCTCGACAGGCGGAATGCCGCGCTCTTTCGTTGACGGACCGCTTTGCGCATCGGCATGGGCGCGCGCGATCAGGGCTTCCAGACCGCTGGTCGTCCCGGCGCTTTGCATCGCGTTTTGCGGCGCAACTTTGCCTATAGGGGTGCTCTTTGTCATCCGACTCGGTTATTCCTGTTCGAATGTGTTTAATATGATGGAAGTCATGAAATAGTCACCGTTTCGCGGCTTGTCAGCATTATATGCGATTTATAAGGCACGTCCGCCAGAGCGGTCACATATTGCGAGGTCACCATGAGCGTCGTCATCACGCCTGAAACCGCCAACTCCGAGCAGATTGTTGCGGAAGCCGAACGGGCGCTCGCAGATATTGCCCGCATCAAGGAAGGCGTCGGCACGGTTATCTTCGGACAAGAAAGTGTGATCGAGCGCACGCTCGTCGCCATTCTGGCAGGCGGCCATGCGCTGCTGGTCGGCGTGCCCGGCCTTGCCAAGACCAAGCTGGTGGAAACGCTGGGTGTGGTGCTCGGCCTCTCCGGCCAGCGCATCCAGTTCACGCCCGACCTGATGCCTTCCGACATCATCGGTTCGGAAGTCATGGAACAGGATGCTGATGGTCGCCGCTCGTTCCGCTATCTCAAGGGACCGATTTTCGCACAGCTTCTGATGGCCGACGAAATCAACCGCGCCAGCCCACGCACCCAGTCCGCGCTGTTGCAGGCCATGCAGGAATATCACGTCACGGTCGCTGGCCAACGCTATGACCTGCCCGCGCCATTCCACGTTCTTGCAACACAGAACCCGCTGGAGCAGGAAGGCACCTATCCGCTGCCGGAAGCCCAGCTCGACCGCTTCCTGATGCAGATCGATATTCTCTATCCGGAACTCGACGCCGAGCGCCGCATTCTTCTCGAGACCACTGGTGTAGCCGAAGCGAAGCCTTATGAGATTCTCGATGCAGAACGTCTGAAGCAGATGCAGACACTGGTGCGCCGTATGCCGGTTTCCGAAAGCGTCGTCGAAGCGATCCTGAAGCTGGTACGCTCTGCGCGCCCCGATGCCGACAATGATCATGCCAGGCAGCATATCGCATGGGGCCCCGGTCCGCGCGCAAGCCAGGCGCTGATGCTCTGCGTCCGCGCCCGTGCGCTTTATGATGGCCGCCTCGCCCCTTCGGTGGACGATGTGAAGGCGCTGGCCGAACCGGTGCTGCAACATCGCATGGCGCTCAATTTCGCCGCCCGCGCCGATGGCATGCACATCCGCGATGTCATCGCCAATCTGGTAAAGGCTGCTGTCTGATGGTCATCGGCACGCAAGTTTCCACCGCAGATCGCAAGGATACGCTGGCCCGCGCACGTGCACGGGCCGCGGCTATCCCCGATCTGCTGGTTGAAGCACAGCGTGTCGTCAATACTGTCATGAATGGCTGGCACGGACGGCGCAAGCGTGGTCCCGGCGAGAATTTCTGGCAGTTCCGCCCCTATGTGCAGGGCGAGCAGCTTTCACGCATCGACTGGCGGCGCTCCGCCCGCGACGACCATACCTATGTGCGCGACCGCGAATGGGAATCGGCCCATACCGTGTGGCTGTGGTGCGATTTCTCGCCCTCCATGCTCTACCGCTCGCAAATGTCGCCTGTTTCCAAGGAAGCCCGCGCGCTGGTGCTGACGCTGGCGCTGGCGGAAATTCTGTCGCGCTCCGGCGAGCGCATCGCTTTTCCGGCACTGATCCCGCCTTTTGCGGCACGCAACGGCGCGGAGCGTCTTGCCGGCGCGCTCATGCATGAAGCGCCTGAAAGCGCATTGCCGGATATCGCGCAGATCCGCCGTTTTTCGGAAGTCGTGCTTGTCTCCGATTTCCTGCACCCGTTCGATGAGCTGACAGAACTTCTCGACCGGCTTGCGAAACGCGGCGTGCGTGCGCATCTGGTCGAAGTTGCCGACCCCGCAGAAGAAACCTTCCCCTATTCCGGCCGCACCGAATTTCGCGATCCCGAGACGGGTGCAACGCTGGTTGCCGGTCGCGCTGAAACCTATGCCGAGGATTATCGCCGTCTTTACACTGCCCGGCGCGAAACCCTGTCGGACTTCTGCAAACGGCTCGGCTGGAGCTATTCCGTGCATCGCACCGACCGTCCGGCGGCGGAAGCGCTGGCGCGTCTGCATAGTGCATTGAGCGCAATGGGGGCTGGCGCATGAATTTTCTGCCGCTTGCCTTCGGTTCGCCGCTGATCCTCGCCGGTCTGGTTGCCTTGCCGGTGATCTGGTGGCTGCTGCGCATGACGCCGCCGCGCCCGCAGGAAGAAACCTTTCCGCCGCTGCGCATTCTGGCGCAGGTTTTCAAGCGCGAAGAAGTCCCCTCGAAGAGCCCGTGGTGGATGACGCTTTTGCGTCTGCTGATCGCCGCACTCGTGATCATGGCGCTGGCAGCGCCGATCTGGAACCCGCGTCCTGTTGCGCTGACCGGTCAGGACCCGCTGGCCATTGTGGTGGATAATGGCTGGGCCGCCGCCGAAGACTGGCAGCAGCGCGTCAACGCCGCTGAAAAGCTGATCGACGACGCAGAAGGTTCCAACGCGCAGATTTACATTCTTGGCACCGCCGAACCCGCCAATGCGGAGATCGGTCCCTATGACGGCACCCGTGCCACGGAACGGCTACAGGCTATGCAGCCACGCCCGATCCCTGTCGACCGCAAGGCGACGATGGAACGGCTGGCATCCGCCCTGTCGGATGGTGTCAAAGTTCGCCTCGCCTTCATGAATGACGGGTTGGCGACAGCTGCCGACGAAGAAACCTTTGCCGCACTGGACAAGACCGGCCATCTGGCAAATGTGCTCTGGTATGGTGCCAATCTTGACCGCACTCTTGCGCTGACCGGGGTGGATAACAAGGCTGACAGCCTCGAAGCCACCGCGATCCGCCCGGAAGGCGTGACCATGCCGCGCAGCCTGACGGCGGCGGCCTATGACGACAAGGGACGCCGCATCGCCGAAGCGCCACTGTCCTTTGCGCTGGGTAGCCCCGAAGGCACAGCGCATTTCAATCTGCCGGTCGAGCTGCGCAACGATTTCCGCCTGATCCGCATCGACGGTGTCGAACAGGCAGGTGCAACGCATCTGATCGATGCCGGGTCCGAGCGGCGCACCATCGGCCTGATTGCCAGCGGTGACGGCGATCTTGCGCAGCCGCTTTTGTCACCGTTGCATTATATCACGCGCGCTCTGTCGCCCTACGCCAATCTGATTGAGCCGCGTTCCGCCGATCTGCTTCAATCGGTGCCGGAACTGCTGGATGCCAAGCCGTCCATTCTCATCATGGCCGATATCGGCAACTTGACGCCGCCTGTCGCAGAGCGGATTTCCACGTGGGTGGAAGAAGGCGGCACGCTGGTGCGCTTTGCCGGGCCACGTCTGGCGGGCGCGAGCGACAATGATCCGCTGCTTCCGGTGCGGTTGCGCAAGGGCGAACGTGCGCTTGGCGGCACCCTGTCCTGGTCCGAGCCGCAAAAGCTGCACGCTTTTCCGGAAAGGGGTCCCTTTGCCGGATTGCCTATCCCTGATGATGTCAACGTCAATCGTCAGGTGCTGGCCGAACCGTCTTTCGATCTCAACGACAAGGCCTATGCCATCCTTCAGGACGGCACTCCATTGGTCACAGGCCAGCAGCGCGGTCGCGGCAATATCGTGCTCTTCCATATTTCGCCGGACGCCACATGGTCGAGCCTGCCGATTTCAGGCTCCTTCGTGGAAATGTTGCGCCGCATTGTTTCGCTGTCGCAGCGCACCGGCGCGCAGGACAATCCGGATGCCGTTTCGCTGCCGCCGTTCCAGCTGCTTTCAGCCGCCGGTGCGTTGACGCCGCCCACTTCGGAGGCCAAGCCGCTGATCGTTGAGCGCAACAGAGAGGCCAGTGTCAGCATCAACACGCCGCCCGGTTTCTACGGCAATGAGGACGGTTTGAAAGCACTCAACATTTTCGCCAACAGTAACGTCAAGCTGGAGCCGATCCGCCAGCCGACCCTGTCGGTGGGCGTCACGCCGGTCTCCTATACGGCAGACCAGTCCATATCGCTGGCTGGGCCATTCTTCGCCGCCGCCGCCATGCTTCTGGCGCTCGATTCCCTACTGATGCTGTGGCTGCGCGGCGCGTTCCGTCGCCGCATGAAAGTGCGCGCCAAGACGGCGGGGGTTGCTCTGCTGCTCGCGGGAAGTCTTGCCGCGTTGTCTGTGGGTCATGACCGCGCCTTTGCACAAGCACCATCGCCCCAGCCGCCACAAATCCATGACGACAGCAAACCCGGCGATGAAGCGATCATCGGTTCGGTTTCGCAGACCCATCTTGCCTATATCATCACCGGCAGTGCCGAGACCGACAATATCAGCAAGGCCGGTCTGAAAGGTCTGACCTTCGCGCTGACCGACAAGACTGCGCTGGAACCGGGCGACCCGATCGGCGTCGACCCGTCCAAGGATGAGCTGGCCTTCTATCCGCTTATCTATTGGCCGATAGACCCGAATGCGCCGATGCCAAGCCCCGAAGCCATTGCCAGGGTGGACGCCTATATGCAGCAGGGCGGCACGGTACTGTTCGACACGCGCGACCAGTTGCAGTCGGGTGCCAGCCTTGATCCATCGGTCTCCCCAGCCAATCAGCGCCTGCGCGCCATTCTCGACGACATGAATGTGCCGCCGCTCGAACCCGTGCCGGACGATCACGTCCTGACGAAATCCTTCTTCATCATGCCGGATTTTCCGGGTCGTTATGAAGGAAGCCCGCTCTGGGTGGAGGCAACGGCACCCAATGCCTCGCCGCATGACCGCCCGGTTAGAACCGGCGACGGCGTGACGCCGATCATGATCACCGCCAATGATCTGGCGGGCGCATGGGCTGTGGACGATCAGGGCAACCCGCTGCTCCCCACCGTGCCGAACGACCCGATGCAGCGCATCTATGCCATTCGCGGCGGCGTCAATATCGTGATGTACATGCTCACCGGCAATTACAAGTCCGATCAGGTCCATGTTCCGGCCCTGCTCGAGCGGCTGGGGAATTAGCGCATGATGTTTTGCAGCCCCGATGTCGCCCAGTTACGTTTGTCTTTCCCCCTCATCCTGAGCTTGTCGAAGGATCGAAGGGCGAAGAGAAATGCACAGTGCCTGCCCTCGCCCTTCGAGGCTTCGCTTCGCTCCGCACCTCAGGATGAGGGTGGAAGCGCAGTAGCTTACGAAGAACAAACCTATGGCGTTAGGAGGCGAGCATGAATATCGAATTCGAACCGTTCCTCTCAACGCCGTGGCTCATCGGCATTCTCGCGCCGCTGGCATTGCTGGTTCTGGCGACTGTCGCCTTGCGCATGCGCGGCGGGTTGATCCGTCTTCTGGCCGCCGCAGCCCTTGCCTTGGCGCTCTTCAACCCCGTGGTGATCAACGAAGAACGCGAGCCGCTGAAAAGTGTCGTCGCCGTCGTGGTCGACCGCAGCCAGAGCCAGGAACTGGGGCAGCGCCGCGCCGACACCGATGCCGCGCTGAAAGCCGTGCAGGATCAGCTTGCCACCATGCCGCAATTTGAAACACGCGTGGTAGAAACCGGCAAGCCGGACGAAAACGAGGATGGCTATGCGACGCGGCTTTTCGGACCGCTGGCGCGGGCACTGCTCGACGTGCCGCCAACCCGTGTTGCAGGCGCGATCATGATCACCGACGGGCAGGTGCACGATACGCCCGCCAACAAGAATGCGCTGGGCTTCGACGCGCCCTTGCATGGGCTGGTGACAGGCAAGCCGGACGAATTCGACCGTCGCATCCGCTTCAACAAGGCCCCGCGCTATGGCATCAGCGGCAAGCCGCTGGAAATGTCATTCACGGTCATCGATGAAGGCAAAAGCCTAGGAAGCCCTGCGCCGGTGGAAATTCGCGTCAATGGCGAAGCGGTTTCGCAGGAACAAGCACAGGTGGGGCAGGAAACATCTGTCACCATCACCTTGCCGCGCGCCGGTGTGAATATCGTTGAAATTGCCACGCCCGCGATTCCGGGTGAAGTGACCGACGCCAACAACCGCGCGGTCGCAACCGTTGACGGTATTCGCGAAAATTTGCGCGTGCTTCTCGTCTCCGGCGAACCGCATAATGGCGAGCGCACCTGGCGCAATCTGCTGAAATCCGATGCCGCCGTGGATCTCGTCCACTTCACCATTTTGCGCCCGCCGGAAAAGCAGGACGGCACCCCGATCAACGAATTGTCGCTGATCGCCTTCCCGACGCGTGAACTTTTCGTGGACAAGGTCAACGAGTTCGATCTCATCATTCTGGATCGCTACCAGCATCGCGATGTGCTGCCACTGCTCTATTACGATTACATCGCGCAATATGTGGAAAATGGCGGCGCGCTGCTGGTCGCAGCCGGGCCGGAATATGCAGGCGAAATGTCGATTGCCCGCACGCCGCTCTATAACGCTCTGCCCGCCATGCCGACCGGCACAGTGACCGAAAAGGCGTTCTATCCGCGCCTGACCGATCTCGGCAAACGCCACCCCGTCACACGCGGTCTCGACGGCAGCGAACAGGAGCCGCCCCATTGGAGCCGCTGGTTCCGCACCATCGATATCACCGCGCCGCAGGGCGAAACAGTGATGAGCGGTGCCGACAACAAGCCGCTTCTGGTTCTCAATCGCGTTGGAAAAGGCCGCGTCGGCATGTTCCTGTCCGATCAGGGCTGGCTATGGGCACGCGGCTTTGAAGGCGGCGGTCCCTATGCGGCGCTCTATCGCCGCATTGCGCACTGGCTGATGCAGGAGCCGGAGCTGGAAGAAGAAGCGCTCACCGCCGCAGGCAATGGCCGCACTTTGAGCATTCACCGTCAAACGATGGGCGATAATCCGGGCACCGCGACCGTCACAACGCCTGCTGGCAAGACGTTGCAGGTCAATCTCGCACAGAACAAGCCGGGCCTGTTCGACGGTTCGCTGCAAACCGACGAGATCGGCGTCTTCCGGATCAAGAACGGCGATCTGGAAACCTTGGCCCATGTCGGGCCCGTCGATGCGCCGGAATTTGCCGACAGTATTTCGACCATGGACCGCCTGAAGCCTATTGCTGAAGCGACCGGCGGCTCGGTCCATCGCGTGCATGCAAGTGCAGACAGCGCCGTGCGGGTTCCGTCAATCACCGCAGTCGCCGCCAACCGTTCGGCCAGCGGCAATGACTGGATCGGCCTGCGTGAAACTACCGACACGCAGCTCAAAAGCGTCAACCGCCTGCCGTTGTTCTCCGGCTTCCTGGCGCTCGCTGCCTTGCTCCTTGTCTTTGGCGGCATGTGGTATCGCGAAGGGCGGTAATCCGCCCTCCCGCACCTCACCCCTCATCCTGAGCAGGTGCGAAGCACCCTGTCGAAGGACGAGGCACGCGCTGGCTTCCCCTCTCCTTCGATCCTTCAAAAATCTCAGGATGATGCGCCGTCTTCGACGGCTCCACAGGATGAGGGGAAAAACAAACGTTCCCACAGATCAAGGATTAAACTGAAAATCAGGCCCGGTTGGCGTGGCGCACAATGCCGCTGACGCCGTTTGCGGCGCCGGCGGTGAGTTCGCAGGCGAGCATCCGGCGCGGATCGACCGGTGCGGGCATGACCATGGAGCCGTGCGGCACCATCTTGAAGCCGAACGGACCATAATAAGGTTCGTCACCGACCAGAATGACCAGCTTGTGTCCCGCCTTCATCGCCGCTTCAAGCGACTGGCGCATCAGTGTGCCGCCAATGCCCCGCTTCTTCCATTCAGGCCGCACGGCAAGCGGCCCCAGCAACATTGCTGGTGTCTTGCCGATCACAACCGGCGTCAGCCGCACAGAACCCACCACTATGCCGCCCATCAGGGCAACGAAGGAAAGGTTCAGATCATGTGGGCCGCCTTCACGGATGAAATGGGCGGCGCGGGTAAAGCGTCCCGGTCCGAAAGCCTCGGCATTGATGGCTTCGATTTCAATGTCGTGCGCCGGGCATTCCTGCGCGTAGGTCAGTTCAAGCTGCTGCATGGGCTTAAGATCACAATTGGAGACTTCAGGGACCGTCAGGTCAATGGAATGCATTCCGCGCTGGCAGTGCGGTCCAAGTTTCATCGTCGGATGAAAAGCATTTCCATTACGTGTCTCCCGGGCGATCGAACATTGGATGATCGCAAATTGGAACCCCCATTACACCAAATTGAGCAGAGGTAAAACCATTTTTTTCAAAATGGCAGCTTCATCTTCTCTTTTTGGCAGCGTGACGCACTGTTTACGAGTTGAGATGCTGTAAATGCCGTCGTTTCGATCTATTTGTTCTACGCATTATCCCACGCAAAACCGCTTCGCACTTTTGCTGGAAATGCTTAGCTGCCAAAAGGAGAAATCACATGGGACTTCTGGTCGATGGCAAGTGGCAGGATGTCTGGTACGACACCAAAAGCACAAAAGGCCGCTTTGAACGCTCGAAATCGCAATTCCGCAACTGGGTCACTGCAGACGGCAGCGCCGGTCCAACTGGCGAAGGCGGCTTCAAGGCCGAGCCGGGCCGCTATCATCTCTATGTTTCCTATGCATGCCCATGGGCGCATCGCACGCTGATTTTTCGCGCGCTGAAGAAACTGGAAGCTGTCATTTCGGTTTCCGTCGTCGATTTTCTGATGGTGGAAGAAGGCTGGACCTTTTACGGCACCACCGGCAGTACCGGTGATGATCTGTACGGTTCCAAGCGTCTTTATGAAATCTACACCCGCGCCGACCCGAACTATTCCGGTCGCGTCACCGTGCCGGTCCTGTGGGACAAGCAGCGCCAGACGATCGTTTCCAACGAATCGTCAGAAATCATCCGCATGCTCAACACGGCTTTCAACGAATTCGGCGATGCCTCGCTCGACTTCTATCCGGAAGCGCTGGCGGCTGAGATCGATGCGCTCAACGATTTCATCTATCCCAATATCAACGATGGCGTTTATCGCGCTGGCTTTGCCACGGAACAGGATGCTTATGAAGAAGCGTTCAAGCAGCTGTTCGCCGCGCTCGACACACTGGAAGACCGCCTGTCCCGCCAGCGTTACCTGACCGGCTCAAGCCAGACGGAAGCGGATTGGCGTCTGTTCACGACGCTGTTGCGCTTCGATCCGGTCTATGTCGGCCATTTCAAATGCAACCTGCGCCGGATCGCCGATTATCCGAACCTGTGGAACTATACGCGTGAGCTGTATCAGGTGCCGGGCGTGGCATCGACCGTAAACATTGAACATATCAAGGGCCATTATTACCGCAGTCACAAGATGATCAACCCAACCGGCGTTGTGCCGATGGGGCCGGATATCGACTTTGCCGCCCCGCATGACAGGGACCGCTTTTCGAAAAGCTAACCCTCCCGACTGCGCTTTTCCTGCAACAGTGCAGTTTCTAATATCAGCACTCTCTCATTCTCTTGCGCCCCTTTGATCTTGATCAATGGGGCGCAAGGCGACGCAGTTCAGATTGGATGCATCCCCCAGGACGACACCCAAGACTGCACTGTGACTAAGGAGAGATTTGATGAACCGTTTTGCGAAAGGGCTGCTCGCAGCAACCGCGCTGACATTTGCCGCCCCGGCCGCCTTTGCCGCCGACACTGTGGTCGCCCAGCCAGCCTCTGAAATTCAGGCAGTGCCTGAAGCGCTTTCGCCCTGGCAGATTCGCGTGCGCGCGCTCGGCGTAATTGCGGAAAACAAGGGCCATGTGAATGGTGTTCCGGGTTCCGACCTCGACTATTCGAAGTCGATCACGCCCGAACTCGATATCACCTATTACTTCACCGACAATATCGCTGCCGAACTCATTCTCGGCACGACCTATGCCAATATCAATGGCGCAGGCTCCATCAGCAGTCTGGGCAAGGTTGGCAAGACCTGGATTCTGCCGCCGACCCTGACACTGCAATACCACTTCACCAATTTCGGCTCGTTCAAGCCCTATGTCGGTGCTGGCGTCAACTACACCATCTTCTACAATCAGGATGCAGGCAGCGCCGACTATCTCAAGGTCAAGAACACGTTTGGCGGCGCGCTCCAGTTCGGCGTCGATTATATGATCGACGAACATTGGGGCCTGAACTTCGACGTGAAGAAACTGTTCCTTGAACCGAAATTCGACGTCACCGTTGGCGGGCAGGAACTGAGCGGCAAGGCCAAGCTCAATCCGTGGCTGATCGGCACCGGTATCACCTATCGCTTCTAAAGCCTGCTACTATAAAGGGCGCATCCTGCGCCCTTTATACCAAAGTATTACAGAGTATTCCGGCAGATTTAACCGAAACCCGGCGAGCATCGTGCGCCGGGCTCAGGCGCTACCACATCGGCAGCGGTTCCAGATCATACAGGGCTTCCTGCAAACGCCGCTTGGTTGAAGCCGTCGTCCCTTCGGGAAGATCGTCGAGAGGAAAGAAACCGCTCTCGGCAATTTCTCTATCGGGCACTTTTGGCGCAAGTTGTTCAAAAGAACGGCATACGTAAAGCGCCACATGATCGCGCGGAGAAGCATGGGCGTTCTTGTAAAGAGCAAGAAGTTGGGGGCGCCCTTTCAGGACAATATTACCCTCTTCCCGCAGTTCTTTTTCTAGCGCCTGCTGAAAAGTCTCCCCACTATCAACACCACCGCCCGGTAACTGCCATCCCGGCACGTAAGTATGTCTTACTAAAAAAACAGAGTTAATGTTTTCATCATACACAATTGCCCTCACCCCAAGTGTCATGGGGCGTCGCAAAAGAAAATATGAATGAAATATAAAATGACGAAAGCGCATTCCGACTCTCCAGCAAACATTATATGCAGCTATCAATGCAGCAATCGCATCAACAAAAAGTCGCTAAATACGGTTTCTATTTCAGTAATTATCCAGTAAACGGGCCTTATGTTTCGCCTCGCTCACATCTCCGATATCCATCTTTCGCCGCTGCCGCGTGTGAGATATCGCGAATTGGCATCGAAGCGCATCACCGGTTATATCAACTGGCTGCGCAACCGCAAGGGTGCAATGCACGGAACAGTGCTCGATAAACTTGTGGACGATATGCTGGCGCAAACGCCGAATCATATCGCCGTCACTGGCGATCTGGTCAATCTGGCTCTCAATCTGGAAATAGATATCGCCGCCGACTGGCTGTCGAAACTGGGCAACCCGGATGATGTTTCGGTCGTGCCCGGCAATCACGATGCTTATGTTCCCGGCGCGCTGGACCGGTCCTGCCGCAAATGGGAGCCGTGGATGCGCGGTGACGGCATCGACAACAAGGGCAAGCGGCCGCAATTTCCTTATATGCGTGTGCGCGACGATGTCGCGATGATCGGCGTTTCCTCGGCCCGCGCTACGGCACCTTTCATGGCAAGCGGCGATTTCCGCTCCGCCCAGGCTAAACGTCTCGCCGCCGCGCTCGACGAGGCTGGTGCGCGCGGGCTTTTCCGGGTGGTGATGATCCATCATCCGCCTATCCATGGTGCGACACCGACCCACAAGCGGCTTTACGGCATCCGCCGTTTTCAGAAGATCATCCGCAAGCACGGCGCGGAACTGGTCATTCACGGCCACACGCATCTGGCGACGAAATATGAAATCGACGGATCGAATGGCAACAAGGTGCCGGTGATCTGCGTCCCGTCGGCCAGCCAGAACTATGGCGGCCATAAGCCGCCTGCCCGCTACAATCTCTTCAACATCGACCGAAAGCCGGATGGTGGCTGGCATTGCCTGTGGGAACAGCACGGCATCGAAGATGCAAGCGAGCGCATCTTCAAGATATCCGAGCAGGAACTCTACAAATAAAAAAGGCGGCACACTGTGCCGCCTTCTTCGTTCAATAGCCTGCGCGGTTATTGACCGATCACGCGGTTGGCCGCCGATACGATGGCTTCCAGCGATGCGCTGACGATATTGTCGTTGATGCCCGCGCCGAACAGCTTGCCGCCCGGATGCGCCATTTCAACATACGAGATGGCCGATGCATCCGAACCCTGCTGGAGCGAATGTTCGGAATAATCCACGACCGACATCTTCACGCCGAGATATTTGGACAGCGCGTCGACAAAGCCGTCAATCGGACCGGTACCCTTGCCTTCGATGTTCTTCGTCACGCCGTTATCGGTGATTTCGGCGGTGAGAATGCGGCGGCCCTTCTGTTCAGGATCCGGGATGGTGTGGTGATCCACGAACTTGATGCGGGCATCCGGCTGCGTCACATAAAGCTTCTGGAACTCTTCATGAATGCGCTTCGACGGCAATTCCTTGCCTTCGTCGTCGGTGATTTGCTGGATGATTTCACGGAACTCGACCTGCAGATTGCGCGGCAGGTTCAAGCCGTAATCGGCCTGCAGGATATAGGCGATGCCGCCCTTGCCCGACTGCGAATTGATGCGGATGATCGCCTCGTAAGAGCGGCCAACGTCCTGCGGGTCAATCGGCAGATAAGGCACTTCCCAAACCGGGGAATTGGCCGACTTGCGCGCCTTCATACCCTTGTTGATCGCATCCTGATGCGAGCCGGAGAAAGCGGTATAGACCAGCTCGCCGACATAGGGGTGACGCTCTGCAATCTTCAGCTGGTTCGAATATTCATAGACATCTTTCATGCGATTGATGTCCGTGCAATCCAGCTCGGGATCGATGCCCTGCGTGTACATGTTCAGCGCCAGCGTCACCACATCCACATTGCCGGTGCGCTCGCCATTGCCAAACAGGGTGCCTTCGACGCGGTCGGCCCCAGCCATCAGACCCAGTTCCGTTGCAGCGATGCCCGTCCCGCGGTCATTATGCGGATGCAGCGAAATGATCAGGTTTTCGCGATTGTCGAGATTGCGGCACATCCATTCGATCTGGTCCGCATAAACATTCGGCGTGTTCATTTCCACCGTGGACGGCAGATTGACGATCAGCTTGTTCTCCGCTGTCGGCTTTACGATCTCGATGACCGCATTGCAGATTTCCAGCGCCACATCCAATTCGGTGCCGGTAAAGCTTTCCGGCGAATACTGGAAGCGATAGCCGCCACCTGCCTTGGCCGCCATATCCATGATCATCTTTGCGGCATCGGTCGCGATCTGCTTGATCCCGCCGACATCCTTGGCGAAAACCACGCGGCGCTGCAATTCACTGGTGGAATTGTAGAAGTGGATGATCGGCGTCTTTGCGCCTTCCAAAGCTTCGAATGTGCGGGTGATCAGCTCAGGACGGCACTGCACCAGAACCTGCAAATCCAGCTCGTCCGGCACATTGCCCTGTTCAATCGCCCAGCGGCAGAAGTCGAAATCCGTCTGCGAGGCGGATGGAAAGCCGATTTCGATTTCCGGGAAACCCATATCGACCAGCAAGCGGAACATGCGCTCCTTGCGGTCATGGCCCATCGGGTCGATCAAAGCCTGATTGCCGTCGCGCAAATCGACCGAGCACCAGATCGGCGCTTTTTCGATCCGCTTCGATGGCCAGGTACGGTCGTCGAGCTTGGGAGCCGGGAATGGTGAATATTTGGTGGCTGCATCCCGCATGCCTTTACGGTCGGCTTCGGCGGCGGATTGCGGCGTGATAACGGACTGGTTCATTTGTCGTTTCCTCCCGGCTTCTGGACGGCATTAAAGCCCGTCAAGCACGGATATTCATGATCGATTATAAGGGTTTTATGAAAAGGAGCACAGGCCAGCGGGACCGTTTTCGACCGCCGGACGCTCCTTCAACGAGCCCGGCGATCGCCGCTAAGGCCGAGGGTAAGAAGCGAGTTGAGAACGCAAACATCGACGCGCGCGCCAGTGGCGGCAGCCGAATGTCCCAGAGATGTTGCGTTCTTCGTCATCATGGCCAAGCTTTTACACGCGCGATTTGACCGATGCAAGATGCATTTACGCCAGTTGCTTCGGTCATACCTGTATTTGCATCAGGCAAATGGCACGGCACTTGTGCCCAAAGGCAATTTCGCCTCGTCTTCCGGTTCAACATGGATGACGACGCGGGCGCTGCCGATCTGTTCTTTCAGGGCATCTTCAATGCGGTCGCAGATCACATGCGCATCGCCGACGCTCATGTCGGCTGCGACAACCAGGTGAAATTCGATGAAGGTGACGCGCCCGGCGATACGGGTTTTCAGATCGTGCACTTCAATCGCGCCTGCTGCATTGGCCGAAATGACATCACGAATGCGCATTTCCTCGGCAGGCTCGACGCCGATATCCATCAATCCCTGCACCGACGAATTGATCACATGCCACCCCTGCCACAGAATATTCAGCGCCACGACAATGGCGAGCAGCGGATCGAGGATCGCCCAGCCGGTGACGACAGCCCCCACCAGACCAACCAGCACGCCCAGCGACGTAAATACGTCGGTCATGATGTGCTTGCCATCGGCTTCCAGCGCTGGAGACCGTGCCGCACGTCCGGTACGGATCAGGAGCGTGGCCCAGACGCCATTGATGACGGCGGCAACCGTGTTGATGCCGAGGCCGAGCCATGGTGCTTCGAGCTGGCGCGGGGTCTGCAAGGCAAACCACGCTTCGCGGAAGATCAACAGCGCCGCAACGGTGATCAGCACGCCCTCGACAACCGCCGAGATATATTCCGCCTTGTGATGACCGAACGGGTGATTTTCATCGGCGGGCTTATAGCTCACGCTGATCGCCCACCAGGCGCCCACTGCCGCGATGACATTGACGATGGATTCGAGCGCATCGGAATAGAGCGCCACAGAGCCGGTCAGCATATAGGCCACATATTTTAGCCCCATCACCCCAAAGGCAATGGGAATCGACCATGCGGCCAACCGCCGAACTCTTGCACTCGCGTCCATGACGAACCTTTGATTTATCTAATTACTGCCCGAGACAGGCCCAAAAACCGGACCTTGACCAATTCAGGCTCATGCATATTGGGCTCATGCGCACCGGCTTTGGCTTGAAATTAGCTTTCAGAGCCGGTCAGTCCTATGCAACTGCACTTTTGAAACCGCTCTATACCCCAGAACAATCGAAGTTCGTACCCCTGTTTTTCAGTTATCGCATTTAATTTTTCCTGCAAATGCAAGGCATTACAGTTGCAAATGAGTTGCCAGAGCAAGCAGTCAAAACGCGCCCTGAACAGCCCAAAACAAAACCGGCCGCAGGATGACTGCGACCGGTTGAATATCAAGGCAATGAAACGCTCTTTCAGTAGTTGCTGCGGCGCGCTTTTTTGTGTTTGCCCGCCAGATGCGTCACCACATTTTCGATCATGCGCATACCGGCATTGTGGCCGAGCGTCATGATCGATTCCGGGTGGAACTGAACAGCCGCCACCGGCTCCTTTTTATGCTCGAAAGCCATGATGACACCGTCTTCGGTTTCCGCCGTGACGAGGAAATCATCGGGCAGACGCTCCGGATCGGCGAAGATCGAATGGTAGCGCCCGACCGTCACTTCCTTCGGCAGACCGGAGAAAATGCGTTCAGGCTTCGACACGCGAATGCGCGACGGCTTGCCGTGCATCGGAATGCGCAACTGGCGCAATGTACCGCCATAGGCTTCTGCCAGCGCCTGCAGCCCAAGGCAGACGCCAAAGATCGGCAGTTCGCGCTTGCGCGCCTTGTCGATGGTTGCCTTGCAGTCGAAATCCTGCGGCGAACCCGGTCCCGGCGAAAGCACGACAAGATCAGGATTGACGCGGTCGAAAATATCGTCGGCAACCGGCGAGCGGACCGTCGATACGGTTGCACCCGTCTGGCGGAAATAATTGGCCAGCGTATGCACGAAGGAATCTTCGTGATCCACCAGCAAGACCGAGATGCCCTCGCCCACCTTGGCGGCAACGCGTTCTTCCGCAACATGGTTGCTCTTCTGCGCCTCACGCACAGCCGCGATCATCGCCGAAGCCTTCAGCTCTGTTTCCGCCTCTTCCTCCTCCGGATTGGAATCGAACAGCAGCGTCGCGCCAGCGCGGATTTCAGCCACGCCATCCTTGATGCGGATGGTGCGCAAGGTGAGACCCGTATTCATGTCGCCGTTGAAATGCATCATGCCGATGGCGCCGCCATACCATGCACGCGGGCTGCGCTCGTTTTCCTCAAGGAAACGCATCGCCCACAATTTCGGCGCGCCAGTCACGGTCACGGCCCATGCATGGCTGAGGAAACCGTCGAAAGCATCCATGCCGTCGCGCAGACGACCTTCAATATGATCAACCGTGTGGATCAGGCGCGAATACATTTCGATCTGGCGACGACCGATCACTCGCACCGACCCCGGCTCGCAAACGCGGCTCTTGTCGTTGCGGTCCACATCCGAACACATGGTCAGTTCGGATTCGTCTTTCTTGGAATTGAGCAGTTTCAGGATCTGCTCAGAGTCTGAAATGGCATCCTCACCGCGCTTGATCGTGCCCGAAATCGGGCAGGTTTCGATGCGGCGGCCATTGACGCGCACGAACATTTCCGGCGATGCGCCGACCAGATATTCGTTCTCGCCGAGATTGATGAAGAAGGAATAAGGCGATGGGTTGATCGTCTTCAGGCGGCGGAAGATTTCCGACGGCGCGGTGTGGCAACGCTCATAAAAAGTCTGGCCCGGCACAACCTCGAACAGATCGCCGCGCTTGAAGCTATCCTTGGCGCGCTCGACCAGCTTGGCATATTCGCCCGGATTGTGATCGCCACGCGGCAATGTGCGCTCCGAGGGCTTGAACGCCTCGGCAGGTGTTTCCCGCGCAAGACCATGCGTCGAGGAACCGCCGCAGGTGAATTCATAACGATCGACCCAGGCGCGTGCTGCATAGTGGTCGGCGACAAAGATTTCATCTGGAATGAACAGCACCAGATCGCGCTGGGTTTCCGGGCGCTTGAGCTTGTACTGGATCGGATCGAACTGGAACGCCAGATCGTAACCGAAAGCACCATAAAGGCCGAGATTAGCATCTTCTTCCGAGAAGAAAAGCCCGACAATGGCGCGCAGCACCGTGAACACCGAAGGCATGCGCGAACGCTCTTCTTCGGTAAACGTGCCGGTCGGCTCTGCAATCGTCAGCTCGATGCGATCTTCAGTGGACGTATCTACCGTCACTTCGCCCAGGGCCTGCACCGTATCGAGAATGGGGCGCAGCAGGATGACACCACGGGCGTTCAACGCCTCGATGCGCATCGTGCGCTGGCGCGACGTGATCACCACTGGCGGATCGACGATTGCCGTGTCCCATCGCGTATAGCGGCCCGGATATTCGTAGTTGGACGAGAACACCGCACCGCGTCTTTCATTGAGCACATCGATATAGGTTTCGATGGCGCCCTTATACGTTGTGAGATGGCGCACGCGCTCGACGACAATGCCGCCAGCCGTTTCGTGCTGAAATATCTCGCTATCCGCTATCTTCGCATTCATGGTCGGCTAATCCCAATTGCTTTGGTTTTCGAATAATTCCGGGCTTCGGTCCCATTCGAGCAGCCAAACAAAAAGGCCGCCCGGATAATCCCAGCGGCCCTGTCTCCTGAACGCATATGCGCAAACGCCTGCGTGGCCGCTTTTAGCGAGCCCACCACCAACCGTTGATGCGAATGTGCGAAATATTCATGGGCGCTAGTGTTAGCGCTCCGCCGGGTGCCTTGCAACCGGAAAATTGCAGCCTCGCATTTTTCGCAGCAAGGCCAGTATCTGTGGCCTACGAGGCGATCCTGTTATTGTTGTCAGGCCTATACCTGTCAGAATTATGCTAAGCCTTCGGAACCGAAAAAAGAAAAGTCCGGACACCACGGAAGGGCCGGACTTTTCCCTGTCCTTAATGAGGACATACAGACAAGGAAGCGGGGTGCCTTGCCTGATCACAACGAGGCTCCTCGCCCCCCAAATGACTAAATTTATACGTGTAATATGACTTTCAGTATGGCTAATCACTACCATGGGTTGCATATACTTGGCAACTAGTAATTGATTCGGGGCTGTCTGTTCGTATTTGGGACAGGCAGCACCAGCCCCCGCAAATTTGTCAGCCTTCTGAACAAGTTTCGTCTTGCGCCCAGCGCGGATTTCAGATTCATTCCCGTGACTTAATTCAGAATGAATGCATGAAGAAAAGAGTCGCCGCAAACAGGCGACCAGTTGGGGAAACACGCATGAAGAACCTTGATGCCATGGACAGGAACATCCTACAGGCCCTCCAGGAGAATGGGCGCCTGACCAATACCGAGCTTGCCGATCGCATCAATCTCTCACAGACAGCGACTGCGGAACGCGTCAAGCGCCTGACCCGGGAAGGCTATATTCTGGGCTATTCAGCGCGGCTGTCGCCCAAGATGCTCGACCGCGCCATGCTGGTTTTCATCGAGATCAAACTCGACCGCACGACGCCGGAGGTCTTCGAGACCTTCGCGACTTTCACGCGCAACAATCCAGACGTTCTCGAATGCCATATGGTGGCGGGCGGCTTCGACTATCTCGTCAAGGCCCGCGTGTCCG
This sequence comes from Ochrobactrum sp. RH2CCR150, assembly GCA_014138095.1. Classification (GTDB taxonomy): domain Bacteria; phylum Pseudomonadota; class Alphaproteobacteria; order Rhizobiales; family Rhizobiaceae; genus Brucella; species Brucella gambitense. Next base: position 110,733 of record JACGXE010000005.1, on the reverse strand, counting down.
ACATGGACCACTATCGCCGTTTCCTGTCCGAAGCGCTTCTTTCGCTGCCGGGCGTGCGGGAATCGCACACCTATGCCGTCATGGAAGAAGTCAAGGAAACCGCGCATATCGCGGTATAAAGGGCCTCTCATCGCCCGCACTATGCTGACAGGATCATTCCTGTTCCAGCAATGAATGCTTGCCAGAATTCATTTGCGGGTATATACCCGCATCATGGCACATTCTTGTTTCTGCATCCTTCTGCGTCAGGCATCGCGCAAAACCTCGGCCATCTATGACGAGGCGCTGGCTCCGCTTGGCATCAATGTCGCACAGTTCAGCCTGCTGCGTCGGCTTGACCGCGCGGGAACGCTGTCGATCACCGAACTGGCGCGTACGGCCGAGCTTGATCGTTCCACGATGGGGCGCAATGCCAAGGTGTTGCAGCGCATGGGACTGGTTGAGCCCGGCCAGGGTGAAGACCATCGCGAAACCAATATCAGATTGACCGATACGGGCCGGGAACTTCTCGCCCGTGGCGGTCCGCTCTGGGACAAAGCCCAGGAAGAAATCGAAGATAAACTTGGAAATGACGGGGTCGAACAGTTGCAGGCGCTGCTTCAGGCACTCTGAAGCCAGCCGGACGCGACCCTCTGACTGAACCGACTTGACTGGAAACAATGACGGAGCGCGCTTCTGCGGCTACGCGCAAAGAAGCTCGCCTTCCTATCCGTGGCCATTTTTGTAAAGATGGTCCTAACCGAAAGCGCTCAAGATGATATCCGCTAGCCTCGCACGCGTTCTCGCACAGAGAAACATCCATTACGGATGGGTTGTCGCCGCCATTACCTTCCTGACCATGTTGGCAACGGCTGCCGCCATGGGTTCGGCAGGCATATTGATCGAACCGCTCCAGCGCGAATTCGGCTGGACCAACGCCAATATCTCCTTTGCCATGGCGCTTCGTCTGGTTCTGTTCGGCCTGATGGGACCGTTTGCTGCCGCCTTCATGAACCAGTTCGGCCTGCGCCGCGTTGTGACCGCAGCTCTGATCCTGATCGCCAGCGGCCTGCTTGGCTCCATCTTCATGACCGAGGAATGGCAGATGGTGGGCCTCTGGGGCGTCGTGATCGGTGTCGGCACCGGCATGACCGCGCTCGTGCTGGGTGCAACGGTTGCCGCACGGTGGTTTGAAAAGCGCCGCGGCCTTGTGGTCGGCCTGATGACGGCCAGCAATGCCACCGGCCAGCTGGTTTTCATGCCGATCCTCGCCAGTGTCAGCCAGACCATTGGCTGGCGCACATCGCTCACCATCGTCATCGGATTCCTGACCGTTGCGCTGTTGCTGGTTCTCGCCTTGATGCGCGATCATCCGGCAGATATCGGCCTGAAGCCCTATGGCCGCACGGCTCCGCTGCCAGCACCTGAACCGAAGAAGAGCTTTGGTGCGATGCTTGCCTCACCGCTGGTGACCCTGCGCGAAGCGTCTTCGACCTCCACTTTCTGGGTGCTGTTCCTGACCTTCTTCGTCTGCGGTTTCTCGACCAACGGCCTCATCCAGACCCACTGGATCACGCTTTGCGGTGACTACGGCATCGCGCCAGTCGGCGCAGCCGGCATCCTCGCAGTCATCGGCGCATTCGACCTGATCGGCACGATCATGTCCGGCTGGCTGTCCGACCGTTTCGACAATCGCTGGCTGCTGTTCTGGTTCTATGCGCTGCGCGGCCTGTCGCTGATCTATCTGACCTTCACCGACTTCTCGGTCTATGAACTGGCGCTGTTTGCCGTCTTCTACGGTCTGGACTGGGTCGCAACCGTACCACCGACGGTGAAGCTTGCCGCCGAACGTTTCGGCCCGGAAAAGGCCGGTCTGGTCTTTGGCTGGGTGTTCACCGGTCACCAGATTGGCGCTGCTGCCGCCGCCGGTTTCGCGGGCTTTGTCCGCACCGACTATGACAGCTATACACCAGCACTCGTTCTGGCTGGCGCCATGTGCCTTGCTGCGGCGGCGATGGTGTTCATCATCAACCGTCCTGCCCCGCGCGTGGTGCTACAGGCTTCATGACGCGACCGACTTCTTGCCCTTCCTGTTCAGTGCCAGCACACCGACACTGATCAGGAGGGCGGCGAGCGTGTCGGCCAAGCCCGGCACTTCGCCAAGCAGGACAAGGGCAAGAACCAGCGTGATGACGGGGATCAGCGCCGAAAGTGCTGCCCCCGCCGCCGTTCCCAGCAGAACAACGGCACGGTTGAAGGCGAAGACGCCAAAGGCCGACGTGAGAACGCCCTGATAAAACCCTTGCAGGGTGATGTCGCCCCAGGATGTTGCACCGAGCCCCTTGGGCAGGAAAAGCGCATAGATCGGCAGATAGAGCAGGGCCGAGGCGACCGCTGAAATCGCCGTCGCATGCAGCCCGTCCATGCCCTTGCTGCGAAACACCATGACATAAGTCGCCCATATCAGCGCCGCGGCGAAGAAGGCGATGTGCCCAACCATTTCCTGCCCGCCCAGTTGCGACAGCCCGGCAATCAACATGCTGCCGATCAGGATCAGGACGACCCCGAGCCAGCGCGACATTGCAAGACGTTCTCCCAGAAGCACCACGCCCAGAATGGCCACGAGCACTGTCATGATGCCCGGAATGAGCGCTGCCGCATGGGATGCCGGGGCAAATTGCAGACCATAGGCGGTCAACAGGGCATAAGGCGCACCTGCGCCGGAAACCAGCAGCACAAAGCCCAGCGGCCCAAGCTGCCGAAAGCCGAAGCCCTTCAGGACAACAACTGGCAGCAGCACCAGCCCCGCCACGCCAAAGCGCAAAGCGATGATGTCAAAAGGCGTAAGCGCGGTCTTGAACCCGAAACGCGTCAGAACGAACGATCCGGACCATACCAGAACCCCGGACAGCCCCCAGGCCAGACCGCGTATCGTATCGGATGTCGAAAGTGTCGGATTGTTGTCGGCAATGGCGGTCATGTGTGCTCGCTGCGGGATGGTCGAAGAAGAGCCGGACTATTGCACTCTTCGCCGTGGCGGACACCACGGATAAGCGAGATATGAGATATTAGAGTTTCTTATGCCGCTTTGCTTTTGGCATCCTGCGCCACATTGCAGAACCGCTCGACCAGATGCCGGACCGGACTGTCGGCCCGGAAAACGATATAGACGGTGCGAAATGTCGGCGGATCGAGGCGAAGCGCCCGCAATCCGTGCAGGTCCGCCCCCGGCAGACTGATTTCCGATAAAAGCGTCGTGCCGATACCATGCCGCACCATTTCCAGCACGGTGGCTACATCACGGGTGCGCACCTGCTCGCTGCAGGTTTTACCGTCGCCATGAATGATGCGGTCAATGATCATTTCACAGCCCGCAGCGGCAATCAGCTGGCGATCCCGCAAGGTCTCGACGGCGATCCTGTCATGTCGCATGAAAGGATCATCGCTGCGTCCCACCACAACAAGCTCCTCCTGGCCGATGTCGCATGCTTCCAGCTCCGGCTCGGGCAACGAGGTTATGCCAAGATCGGCAATGCCATCCCGCACCCATTGGCTCACGACATCATGTCCGCCCTCGAAGGCGCTGAGTTCAATACCCGGATAGAGCCGCTGAAAGACTTTCCGTAAACCGGGCAAGGCATATTCGAGCTGGCTCGGAATGGCCGCGACACGAAGCCGCTCGGGTCCTGCTGAAACATTGCTTCGTGCTTGCAGCTCTATCCTGTCCACCGCCGCAAGAGCGGTCCTGGCATCGTCGAGGATAGACTGGCCAAAGGCCGTCAGGGTTGCGCCATCGCGTTTGCGCGCCAGCACATCAAGGCCCAGTATCTTTTCCAGCGTCGCTATCGCCTGACTGGCTCCTGATTGCGTCAGCCCAATCTGGCGCGCCGCAGCACCGACACTGCCGGTTTCGGCTACAGCTTGCAGCAGACGTAACTGAACCAGACTGATCTTCATCGCTTTGGTTCCAACTCAATCCCTCAACAAGGCATCGCCCCAGTCGGCGCGGCGCGCCCAGCGGAACAGGTCGCCGTCGCGCTTGGTCAGCAAGCGTTCCTCGGCACTGCCGTCATCCTTGCAGAGTTTAACCGAAACTTTGCCGCCGCCAACCCTCGTCGGCGCAACAACCCGCGCTTCGACAGCATCGGACGGTTCGCGCACGGCGGCGAGATAGATGAACTTCTCATCCTCCCACGGCACTTCCGCATCCTTGGTCATTCGATGAATGCGCGAACGGGCAACACGGCGCGAGAAATGGCACCAGTCCGGCGCGACCAGCGGGCAATCCAGCTGGTGCGGGCATGGCGCGGCAATCGTTGCACCCAGCCCAATCAGCGCCGTGCGCGCATCGAGGATGCGCTGCCAGCCCGCCGGCGTGCCGGGCTCGACAATCACGAACATCTGCCGCGCAGACGCCCAAAGCTGCGCAACCAGCTTGCGCCGATCATCAGGGGCCAGTTCATCCAGCACATAGGCAATGGTGACAAGATCGGCTTGCGGAAAATCGAGCTTTTCCTTCACCACATCGCCGGCGCGCCAGTCGAGCGATGCCAGACCGCTCTGTGTGGCCAGACTGCTACCCACAGTGCGAATGGCCGGGCTTGCTTCGATCATCGTGGCGTTTTCAAGCGATGGCCAGCATCCACGGGCTGCCCATAGCGCCGTACCCGGTCCAGCGCCGACATCCAGCATCGATTGCGGCGCAAAATCCGGGCAGACTTCAGCAGCACTGTCGAGGCTCGCACGCACCGCCGCATAAGTGGCAGGCAAACGCGCTGCGAGATAGGCCCTCGCAGCCAGATCGTCGGAAATATGCAGGCGACCATCCCTTGTCTCGGCACGGTAGCGACGCGACAGAAGATCGGAAGCGCGCTTGAGATCGGCCAATGCTACGCCCTCAAGCGCGGCATCCACCGCCTGTCGCAAAATCGGAGGCAGTTCCATTGCCCGTCAGCGCTCCAGAACCTGCTTCACGTCGACCAGATTGGAACGAACGCGCAGGATATAGAAGCCCATCGTGGTCAGATGCGACGGTGTAAACCATGCATCAGGGCTGCCGTTCGAAACGATGAACGGCTGCATGTCGAGCGCCGAACGCATCTGCTTTTCCATCTCGTCCCATACCCCGTCGAGATGCTTTTCAGCAAGCACACCACGGAAGTCGGAATGGGCCGAGCGGAGCAAACCATAATAGGCGTAGAGCTGGCCATATGCGAACCAGAAGCGGTCATCCGCACGGGTGTCGAACCAGCCATTATGATAGTTCTCCGCGCGGTCCTTGAGGATCGCCGAGGTGGAACCCAGATCGCTGGCGATACGGTCGACAAACTGGATCAGATTGTCGGCGCGGGCATCAAACGTGGCCTGACAGTTTTCAAGACGCGTATTGAATGAACGCAGATCCTTGATCGCCGAACGATAATAGCTTGGCGTCGGGGTCTTCGGGCCGAACGGGCTCAGGCCGAAATACCAGGAATCTTCGGCAAACTGCAAATTGCCACGCGCCTTTTGCAGATCGCCATCGATCTGTGATGTGCCGCGCAGACGGCCGATATTGTCCACCAGTTCAATCGCCGTGCGGCGCACAGCAGCATTGATCCCGCGCTGGAACGAGGCCTTGTTGTCGAGAAACGGCGTGCGATCCCAGTCGAGACCAAAAAAGCCAGCCTTATAGAGCAGCATGGAGGAAATCCACGCATTCTGGTTCACATTGAAATCGGTAAGGTCTGCGGCAACCTCGGCAATCGCCGAGCGCGAACACTTGCGCGCCGATGACGGAATTTGTGCCGCCTGAACCGGCTGTTCAGTCTGCGGCGTTTCGGAAGACGGCTGGTCATTGCCTGATCCGGTCGCGGTTCCGGTGGAAGGTGCAGGTTCCGGCGCTTGCGCTGGCGCGGCAGGCGCTGGCTGCGATGTTACTTCCTCGCCGGGCGTGTTGGCGGTCTGATAGCTATACTTTGCCGGATAGTCCGGATCGAAATTGGTCCAGACCTGAGTCTGCCAGATAAAATAGATATAGAGCGCGGCCAGACCGACCACGACGACGCCAATTACGGCTTTCCACAATATTCCGAACTTAAGATAAAGCCGCCATAAAGCTGCCAGCGGAATGGCTATCAACCGGGCCAGACCCGCTATCATACGACCCAGGAAGGAGAAAACGGCCCGCACTGCATTCCACACTATCAATCATCCTTCCATTGGCCCGCAATTGCGGGGCTTCGCACCATTTTCGCTCTCGCGTCGATCCGTCCGTAAAAACGTCGTTTCCCAAAAATGCGTGAGCAAGATACGTTGTTCCCTTTCAAATAGAGTGCGCTTGTCTTTTCGACAACCGGGATCGCTCATCCAACTGATTTTATCCGGCATTTTGGCGTGGCAGGGTTGAAACCGGGGGGCCGATCCGTAACATGGCGCAACTTCGAACGGTTCCAGAAAAAGTGCGGGATATTTTTCATTCTCATCACGACAAAAGAGACAGACGTCGCAATCGAGAATATTTTCGCCGCTGTGGTACTTGAACGGCGTAATCTTTGGTGTTTGCTAAAGCCGGAACCGGAAAAATAAGCAAACCGTCAAAACGGCCCGGAAATGGAGAGAACAATGAAACTAACCTATACGCTTGCCTTTGCTGCGCTTGCCACGGGAACGGCAATGCTTGCAGCACCCGGCGTCAGCTTGGCGGAAGAGCCGAAAAGCTGCTCGACGGTGCGCTTCTCCGATGTCGGCTGGACCGACATCACCTCGACAACTGCGGTTGCGACCGAAATTCTCAAAGGCCTCGGCTACAAGACCGATATCAAGGTTCTTTCCGTGCCGGTGACCTATGCGTCGCTGAGCAAGAAGGACATTGATGTCTTCCTCGGCTACTGGAACCCTTCCATGAGCGCCGATCTCAAGCCGTATCTGGATGACAAGAGCGTCGAGACGCTGCGCACCAATCTGACTGGCGCGAAATATACGCTCGCCGTGCCGACATATGCCGCCAACGAAGGCCTCAAGGACTTCAAAGATATTGCAACCTTCAAGGACAAGCTCGGCGGCAAGATTTACGGCATCGAGCCGGGCAATGACGGCAACCGTCTGATCCTCGACATGATCAACAAGGACGCCTTTGGCCTGAAGTCGTTCGAGCTGGCGGAATCCTCCGAACAGGGCATGCTTGCGCAGGTCGCACGCGCCGTCAAAAGCAAGGAGCCGATCGTGTTCCTCGCATGGGAACCGCATCCGATGAACAAGCGCTTCGAGATCACCTACCTCACCGGCGGCGATGACTTCTTCGGCCCGAATCTCGGCGGCGCCAAGGTCGAAACCAATGTTCGCAAGGGCTACACGCAGGAATGCCCGAATGTCGGCAAGTTCCTGACCAATCTTGAATTCAATCTCGATCTCGAAAACGAGATCATGGGCAAGATTCTTGATGACGGCCAGGAGCCTTCAAAGGCCGCGACCGACTGGCTCAAGGCAAACCCGGCTGTGCTCGACACGTGGCTCTCTGGCGTGACGACCGTTGACGGCAAAGAAGGTCTGCCTGCTGTCAAATCGGCCCTCGGCCTCTGACGCGCAGTACTCGCAGGCCGCGGCTAAACCCGCGGCCTTTGCATCTCTGGATGCCCCGCACCCTATCCTACAAGCACGCAGCAGGAGACTTCATCGTTGAACTGGCTGACGGACTATAAAATCCCGGTTGGACCGACTGCAAAAACGGTCGTGGACTGGTTGACGAACAATATGGGCGGATTTTTTGATCTGCTGGCAGCGGTCATGCAAAGCATGATCGACGCCCTGCTCTTCGTCCTGAAACTGCCCCATCCCCTGCTCCTGATCGCCATATTCGCGGTGATTGCCTGGTTTATCCAGCGGCGCATTTCGGTCGTCGTACTGACGATCCTGGGCTTCCTGTTCATTCTCAATCAGGGTTACTGGGACCGGACGCTCGAAACGCTGACGCTGGTGCTTTCATCCTGCGTTCTCTGCATGGCCATCGGCGTTCCGCTCGGTATTGCCGCAGCCCATCGCCCCACCCTTTATGCCGCCATGCGCCCCGTGCTCGATCTGATGCAGACGCTGCCGACCTTCGTCTATCTGATCCCGGCCATCGTGTTCTTCGGCATCGGCATGGTGCCCGGCCTGCTTGCCACAGCGATTTTCGTTCTGCCCGCGCCTGTGCGCCTGACGCATCTTGGCGTTTCTTCCACTCCGTCCTCACTGATCGAAGCAGGTGAGGCCTTCGGCGCCTCGCGATCACAGCTTCTCTGGAAGATCGAGCTACCCTATGCCATGCCGCAAATTCTGGCGGGCCTGACCCAGACGATCATGCTGTCGCTTTCGATGGTGGTCATCGCGGCGCTCGTCGGCGCAGACGGTCTTGGTGTTCCGGTTGTTCGCGCACTGAACTCAGTCAACACCGCGCTCGGCTTCGAGGCAGGACTTGTCATCGTCGTGGTCGCCATCGTGCTCGACCGCATCTTCCGCGCTGGCAGGGAAAAATAGCATGATCCCGAAAAGTGGGAACCGGTTTTCGGTTCAGATCATGCTCAAACAAAAGTCAGGAGATTGCGGATGACCATTATCGCACTCGAAGACGTCTGCATCATTTTCGGCAAGAATACGGACAATGCGCTGGCGCTGGCCGATGGCGGCGCAACGCGATCCAAGATTCAAGCCGAAACCGGTCATGTACTCGGCGTCCACAATTGCACGCTCGATATTGAAGAAGGCGAAATCCTTGTTCTTATGGGCCTGTCCGGTTCCGGCAAATCCACTTTGCTACGCGCCATCAATCGGCTCAACCCGATCTCGCGCGGTCGCGTGACGATACAGGACGGTGACCGTGGCATTGATGTCGGCAAAGCGGATCGCAACACGCTTCGCCACCTGCGTACCGAACTTGTTTCGATGGTGTTCCAGCAATTCGGTCTGCTGCCGTGGCGCACCGTTGAGGAGAATGTGGCCTTCGGGCTGGAAATCTCCGGCATGGGTAAGGAGGACCGCATCTCCAAGGCCCGCCAGCAGCTTGAACTGGTCGGCCTTCAGGACTGGGCCAAGCGCAAGGTCGGTGAACTCTCCGGCGGTATGCAGCAGCGTGTCGGCCTCGCCCGCGCCTTTGCCACCGGCGCGCCGATCCTGTTGATGGACGAGCCGTTCTCGGCGTTGGATCCGCTGATCCGCACAAGGTTGCAGGACGAGCTTCTGGCCTTCCAGTCGCGGCTTAAGAAGACCATCGTTTTTGTGAGCCACGATCTCGATGAAGCCATGAAAATCGGCAACCGCATCGCGATCATGGAAGGTGGACGCATCGTACAATGCGGCACGCCGCAGCAAATCCTGCTGCAGCCAGCCGATCAGTATGTTGCCGATTTTGTCGCGCATATGAACCCGCTCGGCGTGCTGCGTGCGGGCGATATCATGACGCCATTCGACCGCAATGCCGCCCCGCGTCCCTTCGCGGCAACGGCCCGCCGGGAAACGCTGGTGCGCGAGCTGATGAACGCCGTCGCAGACAGTAACGGCGATGTCGGCATCGTCGAGAACGGGAACATCGTCGGCAAGGTCGCGGCGGACGATATCGTCCGGGCGCTTGCCTGGCACCAGCAGCGCTGATGCGCCTACATCAATGAAAAATTCCCCATAAAGAGACAGCGGCAATGGAAACAAGAATAAGGACAGAAAATAAAAGTATTAATAGAATACGCATTTGATCACCATATAATTTAAATACCATCACTGTATCGTAAACGTCCTCGCACTCAAGTTGTAAAAGAAATAAAAACGCCGCACATTATAATATGCGGCGTTTTTATTTGATACCAAGCTCTGAATTTCCAATAAATGGATTATCGAGCAGCTAGGCCTGCGCGGCCTGTCTGGCAGCGGCACGTGCTTCAACGCGGGCGCGGATGGCATCGACATCCGCACGCGGCGTCGCGGCAAACAGCTTCTTCGTATAATCGTGCTGCGGATCGTTGAACACGTCGTCACGCGACCCGTATTCAACCACCTCACCGAAATACATCACCATCACCTCGTCGGCGATATAGCGCACCACCGAAAGGTCGTGGCTGATGAAGACGTAAGTGAGGCCGAACTCTTCCTGCAGGTCGGACAACAGGTTGAGAACCTGCGCCTGCACCGACAGATCGAGCGCGGAAACCGGCTCGTCGAGAATCAGCAGCTTCGGATTGAGCATCAGCGCGCGCGCAATCGCGATACGCTGGCGCTGACCGCCGGAGAACATATGCGGATAGCGGTTGAAGTGCTCGCGACCGAGACCAACCTTCAACAACATCTGCATCGCCTTGGCGCGACGCTCTTCTGCCGACATTTTCGTGTTCAGCAGCAGCGGCTCGGCCAGCACATCACCGATCTTCTGGCGCGGGTTGAGCGAACCGTAAGGGTTCTGGAACACGATCTGCACCTTCTGGCGCATTTCCGGCGTCAGCCCGTCACGAGCGATATTCACATCCTTGCCGCCGATCTTCAGATCGCCGGAGGTCTGTGGATCGATCATAGTCAGGATGCGCGCCAGCGTGGACTTGCCGCAACCGGATTCGCCCACGATTGCCAGCGTCTTGCCCTTTTCGAGCTTGAAGCTGACGCCCTTGACGGCATGAACCACCTTCGGCTTGCCGAACAGGCCGCCGCCGACATGATAGTCGCGCTTGATATCGCGCGCTTCGAGAACGACCTCGCTCATCGCGCTTCTCCTGCACTGCTGGTGTCAAAGACGAAATCGGACACCGTCGGCAGACGATCGCCGGTCGCATTTTCCGGCAAAGCCGACAGAAGCGCGCGAGTGTAAGGGCTTTTCGGCGCGGAGAACAGCGACAGCACGTCGGCGTCTTCCATCTTGTGGCCCTTATACTGCACGATAACCCGATCCGCCGTTTCGGCGACAACACCCATATCGTGGGTGATCATGATCAGACCCATGCCATGCTCCACCTGGAGCCGCATCAGGAGATCGAGGATCTGCTTCTGGATCGTCACGTCGAGAGCCGTGGTCGGCTCGTCAGCGATCAAAAGCTTCGGATTGCAAGCGATAGCCATGGCGATCATGACGCGCTGGCACTGGCCACCCGACATCTGATGCGGGAAGCTGCCCAGACGCTCGGAAGCATCGCGGATGCCGACCAGTTCCAGAAGCTCGATGGCGCGGGCACGGCTGGCCGAACCGCCAAGCCCCATGTGCCGCTTGAGCACTTCCTCAAGCTGATAGCCGACCGTGAAGCACGGGTTGAGACTTGCAATCGGCTCCTGGAAGATCATTGAAATGTCGCGACCGATGATCTGGCGGCGTTCCTTGTCAGACATCGCCTGCAAGTCCTTGCCGTCGAACATCATAAGGTCAGCGGTAACGGTCGCCGTCTTGGGCAGAAGGCCCATCACTGCGAGCATACCGACCGACTTGCCCGAACCGGACTCTCCGACAATGGCCAGAACTTCGCCGTTGTCGACCTTGATATCGATGCCGTCAACTGCCTTGAAAGGACCGGTCGAGGTGTCGAATGAAACCGAAAGGTTCTTGATTTCAAGCAAAGCCATCGATCAGCTCCTCTTGAGCTTCGGGTCAAGCGCATCGCGCAGACCGTCGCCGATCAGATTGATGGCGAGAACAGTGATCAGGATTGCCAGACCCGGGAACGTCACCACCCACCAAGCGCGCGTGATGAACTCCCGCGCTTCGGCAAGCATGGTGCCCCATTCCGGCGTCGGCGGCTGTGCACCCATGTTCAGGAAGCCCAGTGCCGCCACTTCGAGAATGGCGTTGGAGAACGACATGGTGGCCTGAACGACCAGCGGCGCCAGACAGTTCGGCAGCACGGTCTTGAACATCAGACGCAGCCTGCTTGCACCGGCAAGCTTGGCAGCCGTCACATATTCCCGCTCCTTTTCCGCCATCACCGCAGCACGCGTCAGGCGCGAAAAGTGCGGCAGCAGAACCAGCGTGATCGCGATGACCGCATTCGTCAGGCCCGGCCCGAGAATAGCCACCAGCACCAGCGCCAGAAGCAGCGACGGGAAGGACAGCATGATATCCATGACGCGCATGAAAGCGGCATCCACCGCGCCGCCCAGATAACCAGCCAGCACGCCAATCGTGATGCCCACGCACATCGAGATCACAACGATCACGAAGCCGACCAGCAGCGAATATTGCGCGCCATAGATCAGGCGGGACAGGATATCGCGACCCACGGCGTCGGTGCCGAGAAGGAACGACGTCGAGCCGCCTTCCTGCCATGCCGGAGGCTTCAGGAAGAATTCGCGAAACTGTTCCGTCGGATCATGCGGCGCAATCAGCGGCGCGAAAATGGCCATCAGAACGATGGCGATGAAAACCCAGAGGCCGATGACAGCGCCGCGATTGACGCTGAAATAAAACCAGAAGTCCTTCAGCATCGCCATACGGCTCACGCCGGGCGTGGCGGTATCCGTGGCGACGGGTGTGTTTGTTACATTGCTCATTGGAACCTCACCTGTGCCGGATACGCGGATTGACCAGACCGTAGAGCAGATCGACAATCAGATTGACTGCCATGACCAACCCTGCAATCAGCAGAAGTCCGCCTTGCACGACCGGATAGTCGCGGCGAGAGATCGAATCGAGCATCCATTTGCCGATGCCCGGCCAGGAAAAGATCGTTTCCGTCAGGATTGCGCCTGCGAGAAGCACGCCAACCTGCAGACCGATGGTCGTGATCACCGGAATGAGGGCATTGCGCAGCGCATGCAGTCCTACAACCCGACGGGTCGGCAGGCCCTTGGCGCGCGCCGTACGCACATAATCCTCACCCAGCACTTCCAGCATCGCCGAACGGGTCTGGCGCGCAATGACTGCAAGCGGAATGGTGGCCAGCACGATGGTTGGCAGAACAAGATGCGAGGCAGCCGATGCAAAAGCACCTTTCTGCCCCGACAACAGACTGTCGATCAGCATGAAGCCGGTGACGGGCGGAAAGAAGAACAGCAGCGAAATACGGCCCGATACCGGGGTCAGCTGCAGATAATTCGAGAAGAAAATGATGAGGAGCAGACCCCACCAGAAGATCGGCATGGAATAACCGACAAGGGCGACACCCATCAGCGACTGGTCGAACCACGACCCGCGCTTGACGGCTGCCACGACGCCCGCCGGAATACCGATCAATACGGCCAGAATGATTGCGCAGACGCTCAATTCCACGGTGGCCGGGAAGAGCGAAAAGAACTCGGTCAGGACGGGCTTCTTGGTGACGATCGAAAGGCCGAAATCGCCATGCAACAGGTTCCAGACATAGTCGAGATATTGCTGCCAGATCGGACGGTCGAAACCGAACTGCGCCATAAGCGCAGCATGACGCTCGGGACTGACACCACGTTCACCGGCCATCAACAGCACCGGATCGCCCGGCAGCACGCGCACGAAACCGAAGGCGACGATGGTGATCCCGATGAAAGTCGGCACCAGATAGGCCAACTTATTCAGAAAAAAACGGAACATAGAATAAACTCCGACCGGGAGCGGAGGGTTTATCCCCCCGCTCCCGGCCGCTGGTGTTGAGACGAATTACTCTGCGATATCGACGCCGGTGAAGCGATGGATACCCACTGGGTCCATCTTGTAACCGGAGACCTTGGAGGACATCGGCATGAAGACGGTCGAGTGGTCGAGAGTTGCCCAAGGAGCCTGCTCCTTGAAGATGACCTGCGCCTGCTCATAGAGCTTGGCGCGTTCGCCTTGATCGGCAGTGATCTTGGCCTTCTGGATCAGATCTTCAAACGGCTTGTAGCACCACTGGGCACGGTTGTTGTTGCCAACGCCCGAGCAGCCGAGCAGAACGCCGAGGAAGTTGTCCGGATCGCCATTGTCACCGGTCCAGCCCATGATGGCCGCACCGTCACGGTCCTTGTCGGACGACTTCTTGAGGTATTCACCCCATTCCATCGAAACGATGTCCACGCCAACGCCAACCTTTGCGAAGTCCGACTGGATCAGTTCGGCAACGCGGCGGGCATTCGGCATGTACGGACGGCTGACCGGCATTGCCCAGACCTTCATCTTCAGGTCCTTGACGCCAGCAGCTTCGAGCGCCTTCTTGGCTTCTTCCGGGTTATACTCGTCGTCCTTGACGTCGTTGTTATAGCCCCACATTGTCGGCGGGATCGGATTCTTGGCAACTTCGCCCGAACCCTGGAACACGGCGTCGACAATGGCCTTCTTGTTGATGGCCTGGTTCAGCGCCTTGCGTACTTCCGGCTTGTCGAACGGAGCGACCAGCGTGTTGTAGGCAAGATAGGCAACGTTCAGACCAGGCTGTTCGTCAACCTTGAGGTTCGAATCGGCCTTCAGGCCTTCAATGTCCGCCGGAGCCGGATAGGACATGATGTGGCATTCGCCAGCCTTTAGCTTCTGCGCGCGCACAGCAGGATCGGTCGTGATCGCGAAAACGAGATCGTCGATCTTTTCCTTGCCGCCCCAGTAGTCCGGGTTAGCCTTGTAGCGGATCACAGCGTCCTTCTGGTAGGCAACGAAAGTGAACGGGCCGGTTCCGAGCGGGAACTGGTTGAGATCGTCCATCTTCTTGTCGGCCTGAAGCTTGTCAGCATATTCTTTCGACAGGATGGATGCGAAATCCATGGCCAGATCGGCGAGGAACGGAGCTTCCGGACGGCTCAGCACGAAGGTGACGGTATGGTCGTCCACGCGCTTGATCTCCTTGATCAGCGTCGGGAATTCCATGCTGTCGAAATATTCGTAGGAAACACCGGCAGTATATTCGTGCCAGGGATTGTCCTTCTTGGCCTGACGCTCGAACGAGAAGATCACGTCGTCGGCGTTGAATTCGCGCGTCGGCGTGAAAAAGTCGGTCGTCTGGAACTTCACACCCTTACGCAGGTGGAAGGTGTATTCGAGACCGTCCTTCGAAACTTCCCAGCTCTCGGCGAGACCTGGTTCAATCGTGGTTTCGCCATGCTTGAACTCGACGAGACGGTCATAAGCCGTGCGCGACGAAGCATCGAACGTATCCCCGCCCGTATAGGCAGCCGGATCGAAGCCTTCAGGCGAAGCCGGCGAGCAGTAAACGAGTGTCTTAGCAGATGCAGCACCGCTCATGAGAGCCACCAGCGCGGTTGCAGCCAGGAGTGTTTTGTACATTTTCATTTTATTGTCCGCCTCCACGGAAAAGTCTGCCGCGCGCGCCCCATTGCCCGCAGCCTGGCCTATCGAAACGCTTGGTTCCCTACTTTGCAAGCGCAATTGTTAGAACCAGTTCACGTTCTTATGCGTTTACCACCCATATTTTTAGATTTTAATTTCTTCAGAACGCCATATTGCGGAAAATTGCGCTAAGCGCGGTCAAATCATAATATTATTTGCGTGAATTTTCGCATGGGGTCATGCAGGTGTCGCATAGCGCCGCTGGAATCGCCGGAATTGCGGGCAATATGAGCGACATCCCTCTGTTTAATCGCTAAAGACTCGGCTAATAACTGGATTACTATACTCATATTTACGGTGGCCCGATGACCGAGACCAGAGACAAGATTGATTCTCCTATCAGGCCGACAACGCCGGAAGCCATTCAGCTGGCGAAGACATTGATGCGCACGGCGCGCTATGGCGCCCTTGCCGTGCTGGATGCGAAAACCCATCGTCCGCTGGCAAGTCGCGTCGCCACTGCCACCGACACGGACGGCACACCGCTCATTCTGGTTTCGGGACTGGCGGCCCATACGCCGGGTCTGCTCGCTAATCCGGCCTGCTCACTATTGCTTGGCGAACCCGGCAAGGGCGATCCGCTTGCCCATCCCCGCATCACGCTTCACTGCGACGCCGCCAAGATCGAGCGGACAGCGGAGGATTATCCGCGCATTCGCCGACGTTACCTGAACCACAATCCCAAGGGCGCACTTTATGTCGACCTCGGCGACTTCGCGTTTTTCCGGCTGCATGTCGCTGGCGCAAGTCTGAACGGCGGCTTCGGCAAGGCCTTCAATCTCACATCGGATGACCTCATCTGTCCCGCTGACATAGCCGAAAGTATGGCTCCCAACGAACAGGACTTTCTTGATAGTGTCACAGAAAATGGAGAAGATGCGATTGTAGCCCGTATCACTGCGGTGACCGGTGCAGCCGCAAGGCCATTGAAGGTGGCAGGAATAGACCCCGACGGTATCGACGTTGCGGTCGGCAATGAGATCGTGCGACTCTCCTTTTCGCGGCGCTGTTCCAGCCCCTCGGAAATACGCGACGAGCTGTCAAAAATGACCGCCTTGCCCCACTGAAACAAATTCACTTTCTTTTTGGGACAAATTTGCGCGATTTAAACCCCTGCGAATTTAAGCAAGGCCTTTTCAAACGAAATGGCAGCCTTTAAATTTGACTTGCGTGTTCCAAAAAGGGACCGTCATTTGAAACTACCAGCGGTCTTACGGGGGTATGACAGCAAATGAACCAAGAACATACTTTTTGTGATTTAACATCAAACGCAGATCAGGCAGCAGATTTTCTTTCAGCACTCGCAAACAACAAGCGACTATTGATTTTATGCAAGCTGCTACACAATGAAATGTCGGTCGGCGCGCTCGCCAAGGCAATTGACCTCAGTCAGTCGGCCTTGTCCCAGCATCTGGCCAAATTGCGGGCTCTCGACCTCGTTTCGACCCGACGCGATGCTCAGACCATCTACTATATGGTTTCGTCACCGCATATCGAGTTGATGTTGTCGACGCTCTCAAGTCTCTATATGAGTCCGACACCGCGCCGGCAGGAACAGCCGGTACTAGCCATCGCTTAAGCATGAGGTTACAGCCGTGCAATGAAATCAGAAGATCATTTGCACGGCTGTCTCCATCGCATAGACGATCCGGACGACGAACGCCTTTCCCCTTATCGTGACATTCGCGAGAAAGACCTCGTTGGACGCCAGAAGCGTTTCATCGCGGAAGGCAAAGTCGTCATCACTGTCCTGTTCTCTTCCACTGCCCGCTTTGAGACAGAATCGTTGCTCGTGCTGGAAAATCGGCTCGAAGGGCTGACAGAACAGCTGGCGCAGATCCCCGCAGGCACCCCGGTTTATTACGTGCCGCAAGCCGTTATGGATGCCGTTGCGGGTTTTCATGTGCATCGCGGCATTCTCGCCGTCGGACGCCGCAAACCCCAGCCGGAATTGGCTGACTTGCTGGCCGCCCTTCCGCAACAGTCGCTCGTCACCGTGCTGTGCGGCATATCCAATCATGACAATGTCGGATCCATCTTCCGCAACGCTGCTGCCTTCGAGGCCGATTGCGTGCTGATGGATGAAACCTGCTGCGATCCGCTTTATCGCAAGGCCATTCGCGTTTCTGTCGGCGCGACGCTGAAAGTCCCCTATTTCCACGGCGGTCGCATCGACGAGACTCTCGCCGCCTTGCAGGATGCAAACTTCAACGTGCTGGCGCTCAGCCCTTCATCGGAAACCAGCATCTATCAGGCAACAGGGCATGATCGTCAGGCGCTGTTGCTTGGTACGGAAGGCGAAGGGCTGCCACAACGGCTGCTGGAGAAGCTGCAGACGGCACGCATTCCGATGTCGAAAGAATTCGACAGCCTGAATGTCGCCACTGCGTCCGGTATCGCCCTGTCGCGCTTCAGTCGGTTTCAATAGACCTCGCGCTTTAACTATTCGTTTTTACGCACATCTTGTCCGAAAACCGTTTCAAACTTTTCGGGATGTGCTCCTAGCCGACGGTAAAAGCGCAGTGATCAGCCGCCCGTCAATGGCCGCCAACCCGGCTGCGATCATCGCCATGCCGATAAAATGCTTGGCTTGCAGGATCTCGCCCAGAAAAAGCACGCCGAGCAGGATCGCGCTGACCGGGATGAGAAACGTCACCAGCATCAGATTGACAGCGCCCGCCGTCGAGAGGATGCGAAAGAAGAGCACATAGGCAAGCGCAGTTGAGAGCAGCGCGATGCCGACCAGCGCGCCCCAGGTGGCGGCGCTTGGCGCGGCCAGCGTCCACGGATGATCCACGATCAGGGCAACCGGAATGAGCATGACGGTCGTTGCCGTCACCTGACCGGTGGCCGTAATCAGCGGGGCGACGCCCATCGCCTTGAAACGGCGTCCGAAAATACCGGCAAAAGCATAGGAGAGCGCTGCGCAGAGAACAGCAAGCTGTGGCCAGAGATTATGGCCAAGTCCGCCGATGGCGTCTGGCCCGATCATGATCGCCACACCGCAGAAGCCGATCATGACCCCCACGATCTTGTTGCGGGTGATCTTTTCGTCCGCGGTAAGGAAATGCGCAACGATTACGCCGAACAGCGGTGTCGTCGCATTGAGGATGGAAGCAAGCCCGCTGGCGATCTGCGTCTGGCCCCAGACGATGAGACAAAACGGCAGCAGATTGTTGAGAAAACCCATACCGAAAAAGGCAACCCAAATGCGCCGGTCCTTCGGCATGGACAGGCCCATGAGGCGGATCAGCACCATCAGGGCCAACGCCGCCAGAGCAACGCGCAGCGTGACAATGCTGAATGGCGGCAGTTCCCGAACCGCAATGCCGTTGAAGAAGAATGACCCGCCCCAGAGCACGGAAAGCACAAGCAACATGCCCCATTCTTTCCAGCCCATCACCTTTTGCGTTGCCATCGCCAGCACTCCCGAAACTCAATAATGAGGCTCTGCTCAAAGCCAGATTAGGCGAACAGGGCCGGATTGACTTCCCGTTTATCGCTTCTAAATTCAACGCTTGGCAAACGAGTGTTTCTCGCAGGATGAGTGAGTAAAACTAAACCATGCATGCACCGCTCCCCTCCCTCAACGGACTGCGTGCGTTTGAAGCCACGGCCCGGCGCGGCAGTGTAACATTGGCAGCGCAGGAACTGAATGTAACGCCCGGCGCTGTCAGCCTTCAGGTGCGCGAGCTGGAAATGTCGCTTGGTATCTCGCTGTTCACGCGCAAGCCACGCCGCCTCATCCTGACACCGGACGGCGAACAGTATTTTGCGGCCTTGCGCACGGCATTCCGCACGATTCGCGAGGCAACGGCACAGCTCAAAACCCGCACACTGCCCATACTGACGATCAGTTGCACGCCAGGCTTCGCCATCCAGTGGCTGACACCTCGGCTCTCGCTTTTTGAAGCCCTTCACCCGCAGGTCGATCTGCGCATCAGCCCATCCAACCGGATTGTCGACCTTGAACGCGACGGCATCGATGTTGCAATACGCCATGGTTTCGGGATCTATCCCGGACTGGAAAGCGAGCGGTTGATCGATGATGACCTGACACCGGTGTGCAGCCCTGCCCTGCTGACGGGCGCAGATCGCGATCCCGCAGTGCTTGAAAATTTCACCCTGCTCCATGACGAGCATCGGCATGACTGGCGCCTATGGCTGGAGGCCGCAGGTCTGGACACCATCGATGCATCGAACGGGCCGATCTTTCTCGACAGCAATGGCGCTATTGAAACAGCGAAAGCCGGGCATGGCTTTGCGCTGGTGCGCCGGTCATTGGTAGCGCGTGAACTGGAGGACGGCGTTCTGGTCGCGCCCTTCTGTCAGGAAGTCGCCAAGGGCTTCGCCTATCATCTGGTCTATCCGGCAACGGCGCTGGAACGCCCGATCGTGGCCTCATTCCGGGACTGGGTGCTGTCACAGGCAAAAAAATAGGCGGGTGTGAAACACCCACCTATCATTTCGTTTGATCTTTCAAACCGGCTCAGGCCGCCGAAGCACTCGCAGTACCGGCCACCAGACGACGCAGCATTTCTTCCGCCTGCGGTTCGCGTTCGGAACGACCGATAAACCCGCCACCGAAGACGCGTGCCGTATTGCTCTCGTCGGAATAAAGCACGCAGGCCTGTCCCGGAGCGATACCGCTTTCGCCATCCACCAGTTCAACCCAGGTCTTGCCATCGCCATGACGCAGAACGGCAGGGCGCGGCGGACGCGTGGAGCGAACCTTCGCGAAAACTTCCATTCCGCCTTCTGGCAGATCGCCGATTGGGCCATCGCCCAGCCAGTTGATATCGCGCAGGAACACCTTGTGTGTTTCCAGCGCCTCACGCGGGCCGACGATGACGCGCGCATTGGCTGCATCAAGATGCACAACGTAAAGCGGCTCGCCAGTGGCAACACCAATACCGCGACGCTGGCCGACCGTGTAATGGACGATGCCGTCGTGACGGCCAAGTGTGCGACCATCGATATGAACGATATCGCCCGGATTGGCGGCTTCCGGCTTCAGCCGGGAGATAATGTCGGAATATTTGCCCTGCGGCACGAAGCAGATATCCTGGCTATCCTGCTTCTTGGCAACCGTCAGGCCCATTTCCTCAGCGATTTCACGCACCTGCGCCTTTGGCAGATGGCCAAGCGGGAAGCGCAGATAATCGATCTGCTCCTGCGTGGTCGCGAAAAGGAAATAGCTCTGGTCACGATCCGTATCGACCGGACGATAGAGCGAGCGGTGCGCACCATTGGCGCGGCTGCGAATATAGTGACCCGTTGCCAGAGCATCCGCACCAAGATCGCGCGCAGTCTGGAGAAGATCAGCGAACTTAACCGTCTGGTTGCAGGAGACGCATGGGATCGGCGTCTCACCGCTGACATAGGAATTCGCAAACGGATCGATCACGGCTTCGCGGAAACGCGCTTCGTAATCGAGAACGTAATGGGGAATGCCGAGGCTTTCCGAAACGCGGCGGGCGTCTTCAATATCCTGTCCTGCACAACAGGAACCGGCGCGATGAACCGCTGCGCCATGATCATAAAGCTGCAGCGTCACGCCGACGACGTCGTAACCTTCACGTTTGAGAATCCCGGCCACAACAGATGAATCGACGCCGCCCGACATGGCGACGACAACGCGCGTGTCTTCCGGCTTTCCCGGCAGATCGAGGCTGTTCAGGCTCATGATTGATTCCAGCTTCCGGGCATGCGCCCCGCTTCTCAAAATTCAGATTTCTAAGGCCTATATAGGCGAAACTGCGGCAATTTGCCAAGGTGTCGCAGAATAAACATTGGTCGAATTGCGACCTGCCCCGCACACTTCACCGTGAAATTCACCCAAAAACACCGAAATATCGTCGGGCCCTTCATTTTTCTTCGAAAATTTTTCAAGTGTTACCAGAGTGTTACCGGCAGTTTAGGTAATTTTTAAAGCTGTGGCGCTAGTCTCACACTCGATTAGGTCCTTGAGTGTTGTGTAGAGAGTACAATGACCGATCTGGTAAGACCGCGTATAAAGTATGTAATTGGTCCCGATGGCAGCCCGCTGACCATTGCGGATCTTCCCCCCGCCAATACAAGGCGCTGGGTCATCCGCCGCAAGGCCGAAGTTGTCGCTGCTGTTCGCGGCGGACTTCTGAGCCTTGAGGAGGCATGCCAGCGTTATACATTGACGGTGGAAGAGTTCCTTGGCTGGCAGTCCTCGATCGATGAGCATGGTCTCGCCGGTCTCCGGACGACCAGAATTCAGCAATATCGGCACTGATGGATCGTGCCGGGTTGAACAGACGTTCAATCATTCGAACGATTCAGCCCATTGATCTGACAAATTGAAAACCGGCCCTTTGGGCCGGTTTTTGTTTGCGCAAATCATTCCTATGTTGAAGACTGTATGTGTTCAATCTGGAGGATGGCATGAGCGGAAATATCGAGATTCGCAAGGAAGGCAGTTCCGATGGCGGACGCTATGTGGCGTCGCTGGATGGCAGCGAAGCCGAAATGACCTACACCAAGCTGGGGCCTTCGCTCATTTCCGTCGATCATACCCGCGTGCCGGAGTCCATGCGCGGCAAGGGCGCCGCACAGGCGCTGGCCAAGAACGCCATTCTCGATGCGCGCCGCAATGGCTGGAAAATCATTCCGCGCTGCAGCTTCTTGCATGCGCAGGCGACGCGTCACCCCGATTGGTCAGATGTGATAACCAACGGCTGATAATGCCGGCAGGAAACTGAAACGCCGACCGTGTTATCTGGTCGGCGTTTTCGCGAATCATGCGTGATAGGATCGGCGAACGATCAGCCTTTCGGCAATTCCTGAATGCGGCTTGCAAGGCTTTTGGAGACGGCCTTGCCATTCTTTCCGCCTGCCACCGTCTCTGCAGCTTGCAGAATGCCGGGAATAGGCGAATCGGGCCCTTCCTTTTCAGCGGTTGCAGCAACCATCCGGGCAGCAAGCTCCGCCATTTCCTCGCGAAGCGCTGCATTCTGTCGCGTGATCTCCGCCTGATCCTGATCGGACAGCGAAACAGCGACGGCACCGCCCCGCGAAAAGCGTTCCAGCTTTTCCTGTGCATCGGACAGTTCGGAAATCAGCTTTTCCAGCTTCTGCTGCAAATCGCCGTTTCGGCGTTTCTCGCTCTTCAATTCAGTCTGCGCCGAGGTGAGCTGCGTTGAAAGCTCGTTATAGCGGGCAGTTGCTTCCTTACGGTCACGGCGCATTTCGGTTATCTCGCTCGACAAGCGGCCACGTTCAGCCTCATTAGCGCTTATCTCGATACGCAGCGTATCCGCAAGCCCTTCCAGCGCAGTGTAATGGCTTTGAATGCGTTCAAGCTCCGCTTGCAGAATCTCGGACTTTTCCGAGGCCGTTCCCTGCGAAGACTTGGCCTCCAGCAGCGCCTGATCCTGCTCTGCCAGTTTCTTCTCGATGGTGGACTGGCTTTCCTCGAGCAGTGGAATGCGCTTCAGCTCATCATATTGACGCCCAAGCGCGACCGCCTGTTCGGCTGCCTTCTGGCGCTCCCGCTTCAATTGCTGCTCCAGTTTTCTGATGGCCATGGCAAATTCAGCGCGCAATCCGTCCTTGTCGGCGCGGATTTCAGCGAGCGTGATCGGCAGTTCGGCCTGAACCTGCCGTCGCGCCAGAAAGAAAGCGCGCCGCCAGACCGACGGCCCGAGCAGGATCAGGACGAAAACCGTCACAAGAACGCCAAGCAGGAAGAAAAGTGCGGACTGGATCAAGGTTTCACACGAAGTTGAGCTTTTTGCAGCCAAACAGAACCATCAGGGATGGTAGCGCATAGGTCTGGGATGCGCAAAAGGCTTTCTTGCACCGAAACATTCCGGGTGCAGAACAGCCTTCGCGCAGCCAAAATTCACAACGACCTAGAAGGGGTTCCAGGTCGGAGCGGCGGAAACCTTCAGATAGCCGATATTCACGCCAAGCCTTGCGCCAACGCCGGTGCGGATCGGCACGAGCACGATGTTTTCGCGCTTCAGCACGTTGAACCCGACGCCTGCGACCACATAAGCCGAACCGGCAACGCCCGCGTAACGGCCGTAAAGGTTCTGGATATCGTCCAGATTATAGACGAGCATCATGACGCGCGAGCCCTGACCGCCGAAATCCCAGCCGAGCGAAGGGCCCTGCCAGTAAGTCTTATGGTCACCGGCATTCTTCGTATAAAGCGTGCCTTCGCCATAGGTCAGACCGCCGATGAACGCGCCTGAACCTTCTTCACCAAGAACATAGCCGTTCGGTAGGCCGAAGCTCTGGAATGCTTTCTCGACGGCGCTGGCAAGTCCGCCCGAAGCCGAGCCGAAGAACCGATGACCGGAATCGACGATTTCCTCGGCGGTGTAGGTGTTCTGCGCCCGTGCCTGATGCGGCAGAGCGAGGATGGAGACAAACAGTGCCGCAAGAAACGCGATGTAATACGCCGCATTGCGGAAACTGGTTTGCGACAGGGATGGTATGGCCATTTTTTTGTTTCCTTCTGGCTACCGCTTCTCTGTCTGACGCCCTGTTAAAAGCATGACGCCGCCTCTTCCGGGCTTTCGCGTCGAATCGCGCATATTGTAAACGCTAATTTATTGTCCAAACCTTTATGAGCGGAAATTGGCGTTACAAAGGCGAAAATCCCGCGTCTTTATCAACTTGCCTCCATTCATAAGACGATCTCAAGCTGATCTCACAAAAGACAGCTTTGTTGCGGCTTTCTAGTGTGGCGTGTATCCAGTTAAACCGACATTCAGGGCGATTCGCCCACCTTCATGCCGCGCGTCAAACAACAGGTTTTACGGGCGGTTTCGTTAACCGATCAGGACGCGACCGTCCGGCCGAAGCGCCGCGGAGCCGGGTCCATCCGCGTTCCGGAGAAAGCGCCATGCCACTACCCGTTACCCTTTCCGCACTCGACCTCGGTGCGCTTCTGTGCAGCAGGATCTGTCATGACATCATCTCGCCGGTTGGCGCGATCAATAACGGTCTTGAACTGCTGGAAGAAGGCGGCGCAGATGAAGATGCAATGGCGCTGATCAAGTCGAGCGCGCGCAACGCCTCGGCCCGTCTGCAGTTTGCTCGCATTGCCTTCGGTGCTGCCGGTTCTGCAGGCGTGCAGATCGACACGGGTGACGCGCAGACCGTCGCCACCGAATATTTCAAGAACGAGAAGCCGGAACTGACCTGGGAAGGCACGCGCGTGCTTCTGCCCAAGAACAAGGTGAAGCTGCTGCTCAACATGCTGCTGATCGCCAATGGCGCGATCCCGCGCGGCGGCTCGCTTGCCGTACGTCTGGAAGGCGGCGATACCGAGCCGCGCTTCGTCATCACGGCCAAGGGCCGCATGCTGCGCGTTCCGCCAAAGTTCCTGGAGCTGCATTCCGGCGCCACCCCGGAAGAGCCGATCGACGCGCATTCCGTGCAGCCTTATTATACGCTGTTGCTCGCCGAAGAAGCTGGCATGACGATTTCCATTCACGCGACGGCAGAAGATATCGTATTCTCCGCCGAGTAAGTGAATTTGGAGCGCGGGTCCGCCCGCGCTCTTGCTGACAAGACAGCAGGCAAATATCGTGTCGCTGTGAGATGTTTCGGCAGCTTCGTTGCCGCTCTGGGGGAAAGTGATGGGAGACGAACCGATGGCCGGTTATTGCTTGCTGGTTGACGATTCATCCGTCATCCGCAAGGTCGCGCGCCGTATCCTATCCGATTCCATTGCGGAGTTTGCCGAAGTCTCCACAGGACATGAAGCGATTGATAGTTGCGCATCGCGCATGCCGGATATCATTCTTCTCGATTTCGATCTGCCGGACATGACCGCCCTCGAAGTCATCCCGGAACTGCGCGCCCTGCCCGATGGCCAGCATCCGCGTATTATCGTTTGTCTCTATGAACTCGACGTCACGCGCATCATGCGCGCCAAACGCTCCGGCGCAGATGGCTACATATTGAAGCCTTTCGACCGCGCCTATCTCACCGAGCAATTCGCTATCCTGATGAGCGCCGAGCCGCAGAAGCGCCCTCGCCTGGCCTGACACGACCTTTGGCGGCGTGTCGCGGTCAAACGACCTCATCTTCTAGCCGCCAAAAAGCAAAAAGCTCCGCCGAAGCGGAGCTTTTTATTTGGTGACCTGAAGGTCCGGGCCGATCAGGCGCTTTCGCGCAGTTCGGCATCCGGCTCGCGCAGCACATAGCCGCGGCCCCAGACGGTTTCAATGTAGCTCTGGCTACCGGAAACCGCATCAAGCTTCTTGCGCAGTTTGCAGATGAAGACGTCGATGATCTTCAGTTCCGGCTCGTCCATACCGCCATAAAGGTGGTTGAGGAACATTTCCTTGGTGAGCGTCGTACCCTTGCGCAAGCTCAGAAGCTCGAGCATCTGGTATTCCTTGCCCGTCAGGTGAACGCGCTGGCCGGAAACTTCCACCGTCTTTGCGTCCAGATTGACGATCAGATCACCCGTGGTGATGACCGACTGTGCATGGCCCTTCGAGCGACGAACGATCGCATGAATACGCGCGATCAGCTCGTCCTTGTGGAAAGGCTTGGTCATGTAGTCGTCAGCGCCGAAGCCGAGGCCGCGAACCTTGTCCTCAATGCCGGCCATGCCGGAGAGGATCAGGATTGGCGTCTTCACCTTGGAAAGGCGCAACGTACGAAGAACTTCGTAACCAGACATATCCGGCAGATTCAAATCCAGCAGGATGATGTCGTAGTCATAAAGCTTGCCGAGATCGATGCCTTCCTCGCCCAGATCGGTCGTGTAGACATTGAAACTCTCGGACTTGAGCATCAGCTCAATGCTCTGTGCGATAGCACTGTCGTCTTCAATCAAAAGGACGCGCATCTCTTATCCCCTTTCCGCAGCCGACCAGATGTCCCTCAAGGCGGCACACGGAACCGTCGTTGCCTCTGTATGAAGGTGCCAGCAAATGGTTAACAAAATATGATTCTGGTTGGCAAGCATATTTATGCCCTGTTTAGAAAATTCTCGTAGCAATCTGAATCATAAGGAGATTCACTTTCCCATGACTCTAAAGCATCACTTTAAGAATTCTCGCTAAGCGATTCATCCGACTCTAGGTTTCACCTGTTGCTCAAAAACCACATTAGGTTTACCGAGCCTTAAGTCCTAACGCGTATGATTAACCTCGCCGGTAAAGGAATGGTTACCAAACGGGTGAAATCTTAACTTTTTGTTTCGCTACGAAGGGTGATTTCCGACAACGGCCGCGACGCTTTCCCTCTTTGGGGCTGGATTCGCGGGGGATTCGCGGTGTGAACGGGCGCGTTTTGCTTATTCACACTTGTTAATAAAGCATGGTCCGATCGCGTGAAACGAAGGTCGGCAAGACTATGCTTCGAATGAATTTGTTTAGAGCGCCGATCCGATAAGCCGGATCGAACCGTTTTCTAGACTCAGGGGGGAACGCCCCAACACATGGAAGCTGGTTGGTGTTCAAGGAGTATTGCGTATGAAGCCACGTGAAAGCCTAGTCAGGCTGAAACTGTTCCAGGTGAAGGAAAAGCGCCGTCAACTGGGCCAGCTTGACCTGATGATCGGCGAGTTCGAGCGAATGGCCGGAGAACTCGACGCCCAGATTTTGTCGGAAGAAAAGAAAGCCGGCATCACCGACATCAATCATTTTGCCTATCCGACCTTCGCCAAGGCTGCGCGCCAGCGGCGTGACAACCTGTTCGGTTCGATCGGCGATCTGATGTCGCAGAAGGAAGCGGCAGAAGCAGAACTGGCCGTCGCCGAGATCGAGCTTTCCAAGGCCGAAGCGCTGGAAGAGCGCGACGGTGGCAAGGCGCCACGCGAAGTCGTCGAGCGCCCGGCCAATCAGCGTCGCGCAATGATCGGCTGATCAACGGCGAAACGATTGCGATTTTCAAGACACTGCCCTTCTTGCAAGGGCAGTGTCTTTTCGTCTGTACATAAGTCGGGCCGGAAAATAACAACCAACACGCTCCATCGGCACCAACGACATAAAAACTTGGTTTGCATCCCGCCGCACCCGCATGTAGGGAAGGCATGCAATGCAGAAATCCGCCCCCCCAGGGCTTAAACCAGCCCCAAGCAAATTCAATTTGAGCAAGATGCCCAAGCCGGCCCAGTGGGGCCTGCTTCTGGTGATGTCGGCTGTCCTGATCTTTGCCGGGGAAATGCTGCATCTTCCCGCAGCCTTGCTGTTGGGAGCCATGATCGGCGGCATTCTGATGGCGGCTGGCGAGAGCAGCTTGCGGGTTCACAGCCAGCTTTCGACACTTGCGCAAGCCGTGGTTGGCCTCTTGATTGCGCGTGCGATAACGCCTGAGTTCTTCTCCAATATGGGGCGGCATTTGCCGATCATCCTGATCTCAATGCTCTTCGTGCTGTTTTCCAGCACGCTGATTGGCTATCTGCTGGCGCGGTTCCGCGTCCTGCCAGGCACAACTGCCGTCTGGGGCTCATCTCCCGGTGCCGCCACCGCGATGACCCTGATGGCGGAATCCTTCGGCGCAGACGCGCGGCTTGTCGCCTTCATGCAATATCTGCGTGTCGTGCTGGTCGCGACCACTGCGTCGCTCGTCGTCCGCCTGGGTGCTGGCGTGGAAATGGCAACGCCCGCTGCAATGGACTGGTTTCCACCGCTCAACCCATCCAGCCTTGGCGCAACGCTGCTTCTTGTCATTGCTGGTGCGCTGCTTGGTCAGGTCTCGCGTATTCCCACGGGCTCCATGCTGGTGCCGTTGGTGCTGGGCGCGATTCTTCAAGATACCGGCATCATGACCATTGACCTGCCGCCATGGCTGCTCGCGATCAGCTATACGCTGATTGGCTGGCGCATCGGGCTTGGCTTCTCGCGTGCGATCATTGCCCATGCGGCACGGGCATTTCCTGCAGTGCTGGCCTCCACGCTGATCCTGATCGCCGTCTGCGGCCTGTTCGGCATGGCGCTTGGCCACATGCTCGATCTCGATCCCTTGACCGCTTATCTGGCAACAAGCCCCGGCGGCGCGGACACGGTTGCCATTATCGCCGCATCGACCAATGTCGACCTGCCCTTTATCATCGCCATGCAGACGAGCCGCTTCTTCGTCGTGCTTTTTGCCGGACCAGCCATTGCCCGCTTCGTCGCCAAACGCGTGGAAAGAAGCCTGGCAAAACGTCCGCAAAAATCGGGCAAATAAAAAACCCGGCTTTCGCCGGGTTTTTCTTCAACTGAACTGACCAGATCAGGCCTTCTTGCCGTGGAAACCACGGATGGCGCCGATGATCTTGTCCTGATCGGCTTCCGAGAGATACGGATGCATCGGCAGGCTCAGAATGCGCGATGGCAGGGCTTCCGAAACCGGCAGACCGCCCGGCGCAATCGGATAGTGCTTATACGCCGTCTGCTGGTGCAGCGGCTTCACATAATAGATCACCGACGGCACGCCCTCGGCCTGAAGATGCGCCTTCAGCCCGTCGCGGTTCTCGCTTTCGATGGAATATTGGGCCCAGGCGGAACGGTTACCGGCAGGCAAGGCCGGAACCTTAACCACATCCTTCAGCGCTTCGTTGTAACGCTTCGCGATACGGTCGCGCGCTTCCATTTCGTCTTCTAGGATTGCAAGCTTTTCCAGAAGAACAGCGGCCTGGATCGTGTCGAGGCGCGAGTTGAGGCCAATGCGAACATTGTCATATTGCGTTTCGCCCTTGCCGTGGAACAGCACGGAGCGCAGCGTGTCAGCAAGCTCGGCATCGTTGGTGAACATTGCACCGCCGTCGCCATAGCAGCCAAGCGGCTTGGCCGGATAGAAGCTGGTCGCACCGACATGACCGAAAGCACCGCACATGACGTTGTCGCGCTTGCCGCCGATGGACTGCGCGGCGTCTTCGATGATGAACAGGCCTTCGCGCTCTGCAATCGCGGTGATGCGGTTATAGTCGGCAGCAAGGCCGAACAGATCGACCGGAATGATTGCCTTCGGCTGCAGGCGGCCTTCCTTGCGGATAGCGGCAACGGCGGCTTCAAGCTGTTCGACATTCATATTGTAGCTGGTCGCGTCGACATCGACGAAAACCGGCTCTGCCCCGACAAGCGCCACAACTTCAGCCGTCGCGGCGAAGGTGAAGGACGGAACGAAAACTGCATCGCCGGGACCGATGCCGCGTGCCATCAGAGGCATCTGCAGGGCGTCGGTGCCGTTGGCGCAGGCGATCACATGTTCGACGCCCAGATATTCACCGAGTTTTTTCTCCAACTCTGCCACTTCAGGCCCGAGTATATAGCGGCCTTCCGCAACAACCTTGGAAATGGCGGCATTGAGACGGTCTTCGATACGCGCGCGCTGCGCTCCAAGATCAATAAACTGCATGTTGGCTCCATAGAGTTGGCCTCGCACGAACCACGTGCGAATCCTTGGCACCTATTTATTCGCTTGCGCCCCGCCCTGCCATGGCCGGGGCGTTCAAAGTTTTGCGAATGCTGTAACACCACTTGACGAAACGGAAGCTCCGTCTGCGGACAATCTTACTTGTTATGCTTCACGGAGCCTTCGGTCAGAATCCGCAGAACATCGATCGCTTCCTTGCCATCGGTCCGCGGCGTCTCGCGCGTTTCGATGCAATGCATGAAATGCTGCAGCTCGCGGGTCAGCGGCATGCCTTCCTCAACCGGTATATAGATCGGGTCTACGAACTTGAAAGCCCACTGATCATTTTCCCGCCAGACTTCGTGCTTGTAGAGAGCAAGCTTGCGGTCCCACGGTTCGCCATCATCGAAAACGGCCATGCCCTTGGTTCCGGTCACACTGAGGCGACGCTCGCGATATGCATTGAGCCGTGAGGCAAAAAGATGTCCGCGAATGCCGCTCGGAAACTCCATGTGCACATGCGCGAAATCGTTCAGATGATCGATGATGGCCGTACCTTCGCCGCGAATGGCGCTTGGCTCTTCGCCGGTGATGGCGAGAATCATCGACAGGTCGTGCGGCGCGAGATCCCACAGCGCATCGAACTGTGCGTGGAACTTGCCGAGACCGACGCGATGCGAATGCACATAGCGGATTTCGCCGAGCTCACCGCTCTTGACCATGTCGAGAAGCTTCTCGAAAGCCGGATGGAAACGCAGAACGTGCCCGACCATGAAGATGCGGCCGTTATCGCGCGCAGCTTTCACTTCCGCTTCCGCCGATGCGACATCGAGCGCAATGGGCTTTTCGACGAGAACGTCCTTGCCGTTCTTCACAGCTTCGGTCGCATATTGCGCGTGGAACTGTGCAGGCAGGGCCAGAACGATAGCGTCGACGTCAGGACGGGTGAACAATTCATCGACCGGAACATTGGGAACGCCGAATTCGGAAGCGAATCGTTCGGCATTTGCCGGATTGGCGTCGGAGACTGCCTGAAGGGCACCGAGGCTCTTCAGGGTACGAATATGGTTGCCGCCCCAATAGCCGCAACCCAAAACCGCAATACGAGGTGCCATGAAACTATGCCTTTGCTTATGCACAGTTCCTTATCGGTGCAAATGATGGAAAACAAGACGAAACCTGTACGAAGAGTGCTTGACAGGTTTTCATTCCCCACATATACCGCCGCCATTCCTTGCAGGAACAATGCTTTGTCCCACCGGAAACGGTGATGATAAAAAATTCTGCAAAGCGACGCGTGGCGGAGTAGCTCAGTAGGTTAGAGCAGAGGAATCATAATCCTTGTGTCGGGGGTTCGAATCCCTCCTCCGCTACCATCGTCTCCTTCCAGCCGATTGAATCGAATATCTGGTCACACACTACTGCTGCCGCCATCTGTAAAGCACTTTACGGACAGATGTGGGGATGAGCGCTTGGTAGAAATTTCTAGCCTGATCTGTGAAACGTCCGACTGCAGCCGTCGATCCATTTATAGAAGCAAGCAGATCATTCGTTGCATCAAGCCGGTTTCCAACGGAAACAGAGCTTTCCTGAACATCCCTGCGAACATCTCTTAAGCCCGCTTCAACATCACCAAGGCGCGCCAGAAAAACATCTTGATAATTGTTCTCTTGATGCTGGCCCAACTCAGTGGCAATCGCATGCCATTTTCTTTTCTCGCTGGTCACGACCAGTTCTTCGATCCAATGCGCCGATGCCAGATGGCATTCTGACGTATTAAGCGGCGCATGGTCTTCAACGGCTTTCTGATAAATTCGCACATATTCGTCGATATAAGCATCAAGCCCAGCGACTGATCGCATATAGAGCATCACCCCGTGTGCGTCATCTGCACCATATTCGGATATGGCTCGCGTCACATTTTCAATCGTTGTTGGCTCGGACAAGAGCCCAACACCCAAATTCCAATCCCGCCAGCGCTTCATATTCTCGGTCGAAAGACGACCTGCAAAGCCCCTCGCGTCACAGATAATCACGCTACAGCCCACTGCCGCCGCTTCGATTGCCATTCTCGCGGTTGCAAAAACGATGTCGTAATTCACGAGATCTTTTTCGATTTCACCAGAGATCTTACCAGTCGCGGGGCCCATCTCGTCCAACGTGACATTCATAATCTCACAGGCTTGTCGCACCGCCTGCTGATGTTCGCGGTTTTTGGTGAGTAACAGACCCCGCACGGGCTTTGCCGGGAGAGGCTGTCGCGGCTTGAAGCGTTTTAAATCCACCGCGTTGTGAATGATGCTCAAACGATCCGATGGAACGCCGCGTGATAGACTTTTCGCCCGGCACGCCTCATCAACCGCCACCCATTGACGAATTTGCGGATGAAGCATCGGCGCCTCAACCTCAAAAAACGAGCTGTGGCACGTAAACACGATAGGCACATCGGGAAATCGCGCCATGGCGATCAGCGTCGGCGTCAAATGATGGGCATGAATAACATCAGGCTTCTCAGTGATTTCGGCAATACGATCATGGACTTTATGGCCTCTCGCGCGCATTCCTTGCGCAAGACCGCCCAGCGTGGGCGCAAAAACCGCCACGTCATGGCCCGCCTGACGCAAACCATCTGCTAACAAGGCAGACACAGTTTCCGTGCCCGAATTCGAGTGGATGAACAGATTTGTGATAAGAACGCGCACTCTGGAAAGCCCTTGCAATTTATAGTTAGTGTGCGAAGGATTATCGTATATACGACGCAGAGGCCACATGCCCCAACCGACACTGAACATCCTGATTCTGGCACATCCGGGCCATGAACTTAGAATTCACCATTGGTTAGAGCTTAACCGGCCGACGGTATATTTATTGACGGATGGATCAGGCGGCAAGCTATCATCCAGAACCCACTATTCCAGAGCTATTATTGAAAACGCAGGCGGGTTACCCGGTGCTGTCTTCGGCACAATAACGGACAAGGAATGGTACAGCGCGATATTGGGCTGCCAAAGCGCTCTCTTCACAACAATGCTCGACACAATTCTCGATGACATTCCTCTGGACCGGCCTGTACGGATTATTTCCGATGCTTTGGATGGCTACAATCCGATGCACGATATGGCCTGGGCATTCGGCAAAATGGTTCAGCATCGTCTTGCTGTATCGCAAATTTCAGCTCGGCATCTTTGTTCGGCGGCAACCACAAATGTTGCAGGAAAAACTGAAGTCGTGCTTCAGCTGGATTCAGGCGCGCGGAGCAGAAAAATTGGCGCCGTCGAAAAATATACGCCTTTGGCAGAAGAAGCGCAGAGAATTTTGGCGTGTGACCCGACAGCCTTCGATCAGGAAACTCTCATTTCGCAAGATTTTGATTGGCAGAATGATTACTCGCCACATTGGGAAGCCATCGGACAAAGCCGCGTCCAAAGCGGGCTTTACTCCGAGTGCATCACCTATAGCGGACATATCCGTCCGATCTGGAAGCAGCTGTTCTCTGAAACCTGTGCTCGTTCATCCCCTACCATGGGCTAATTCTTCAAACTCTCGTCGAAGATGAAGGCCGGGCCGACGACGCGAACCGCTCGGTCCGTCAATGGCGCAAAGGCTGCCGTGGCGACCGCATCGACCGTATCGGCATTGCGCGCGGGACGATTGTCCGGCATCGGCATGACCACATTTCGCATGGCCTTGACGGATCGATTGCTGGCGCGCAGCTCGCTCACCTTGGCGACATAGCCCGCCCAGTCGCATTTCTGGAAATCGCCGCCGCCTTGATAATTATAGGCTGTCGGCAGATCGACATAGGATTTGCCGCTGGTGGTGGAGATCATATCCGCCGTTTCGCCATTCGGGTCGCTCAAAACATAAAGATCGACATTTTGGTCCTGGCAAATGAACCGGCACTGAGCGAGTGTTTCCGGGGTGCTGCCCGTCTTATCGAACTGCGAATGCGGCGCGGGGAACAGATAACCGTCCGAAAGGCGAACGCAATAGGTCAGCGCACCCTTGCCGCCCCAGGACGGCACGGACTGACCATCTGTTTTCGCGGTTACAGTCGCCGCCTTGGGCCGATCAAGCCTGGTGGTCTGCGCGGCTGACGATGTGTCGGAGCAGGCCCGAGAGGCGAGCCCCGCCGAAATCTGTCGCTGCACTTCTGCGATGCGCACCGACAGGTCACGGCAGGCATTGAATAATCCGCCGCCACTATCCCCCTTGCAGCCACGCCCCCTCTCCATGGCGCGCAAGGCCGTGAGCTGTCGCTGCGCCATGAGTTCGGAAGCACTGGCAGCCTGCGAGCAGGCCGCCGACGCCAGTTGCGGATAGATAAGAAAGCCAATCAAGAGAAGCAGGGTGAATGTTTTTGTCACAACAACACCTTCAAGCCTTCGGTCTTAGACGAGCGCATAATCTGACCAGAATGGATTGAGCGCCGATCAGATTATGCTTCAAACAAGAAAGTTCAGAGCGCCTACCGCGTGGACAGGAGATGCAGAGGCACGTCGATTGGGGTGGACGAGTGCGTTGCACTCAATACTTCATCAGGGTCCATGTCCGAGAGCAGTGCTGCGAGCGCCAGACGTAGATAAAGGGGGGCGTCGGGACGTTCGATTGCCTTCAATGCGACCCGCGATATGCCGAGCGCGTAAGCCAGTTCCTGTTCGGACGTATTCAGAGATGCACAAATTTTCGCAAGTTTATCATATGCGCGTCTGCCCATTATCCTATTTCCTCTCCCTGAAATGACCAGGACAGCGCCGTCAGCCGTCCTTAGAGCGTCTTGGCGCACATCTTGTCCGAAAACCGTTTCACACTTTTCGGGATGTGCTCTAAAATTACCATTTTACATTCAGTCCAATATTGCCTTCCCAGATACGCGCTCGCTCCCCTCCGAGGTTGGTCGTGTAGTCGGCTGTCGCAAAAAGACTGGCCTTTTCCGTAATGTCGACAGTCACCCCGCCGCCCACTTCCAGCGAGGTTCCCTTCAAATTCGTGGTGATAGGATCGGTGCCAAAGATGACGACCTGATCCGATGAAAAATTCTGCCAGAGATTGGCCTTCAGATAGGGGCGCAGCTTGCCGAACGACGTGTCTTGCATGCCCTGCAACCGCATGCCGACACGGCCGGTCCATGCATTGTCGCTATCAAATGTGACTGTGGAATAGCTGTCTGCCTGATCATCGAGCGACAGATGCTGCCAGATCAGTTGCGCCTGTGGCTCCAGCGTCCAGTTTCCGCCCAGCGCTACCGGATAGCCGCCTTCCAGCGAGGCCGTCACACCATGACCGCCGACATCAATGCTTTGCTGCGCGTTGGAGCTGACGCTGCCGTCGAACCATGTCCCCATCAACACGGCATCGAGATACCAGCCCTGCGGACCGATATGCGTCCAGTAACCGCCGAAGCTGGTGCCCGAAACGTCCATATCGCCAACTGCAAGATCGTTCCAGCCAAGCGCCTGACCGGTAATGTCGCCCGTGGCGCGCGCATAACCGAAGAAGACGCCGAAGCGGTCGAAATGGCCGCTGGCCGATTCATAACCGAACAGATCCTGCCCGGCCTGAACACCAAGGAGACTGCCATCGACACCGGGCGCAA
The DNA here is from genome assembly GCA_014138095.1 of Ochrobactrum sp. RH2CCR150. Classification (GTDB taxonomy): domain Bacteria; phylum Pseudomonadota; class Alphaproteobacteria; order Rhizobiales; family Rhizobiaceae; genus Brucella; species Brucella gambitense. The sequence goes on along the minus strand of JACGXE010000005.1, from coordinate 75,616 downwards.
CCGTACCCTTCCACTTCATGTCGACATCCTGCCCGAAAACCCGAACCCAGCTTGATGGCAGATAGCCGCCGCTTTCGAGCAGGTCCTGTTCGCCCCGGCGCTCATGGAACGTGCCAAGTGTGGTCAGCGCCAGATGATGCGCGACCGGCGGCAGCGCGGAATAGACCGGCACTTCTTCGCGGTAGAGATTGATGACATCGCCTTCAACCGGCGTCGCATCCGCAGAAGGCGGGGCAACACCCGGAGCGGGAAGCGGCACTGGCGTTGGCACCACAGGTGCGGTCGGCGTAATTCCCTGCACGATTGTCGAGCGCAGATACCAGTTTTCAGCCGTATTGGCAGAGACCCCGCCCTTGAACAGGTAATATTGGTAAGCACCCGCCGCGAGAGGCTCGTTCAGCGCAAAGGCGCCCGCAGTCGTGGTTGCCCCATTGAGCGCCTGTACCACCATAATCCCATCGGTAGCGGTCCTTGCGCCCGCGCCGCCGACATTATTCACCTCGATTGTGGTGTTACCGGAAGCGGCGCCACTGTCGATCACCAGCTTGTCGGAGGGCGAGCCGTCGCCTGCCAGCACCGTGTCAATGAGCAACAAACCGTTCTGTCCAGCATAGTTGCCTGTGATTGTAAGACTGTCGGTTGTGCTGGAGCCACCACTTGTCAAATCGATGCGGCCCGCATTGACCACACTGGCCAGTTGGCCCGCCGTGAACGGTACGATGCTCGATTGTGCAGCGCCGCCCAGAATAGTGCTTGTCGCATCGATATTGAGCGCGCCGGTGCCCGTGCCGCTGTCGCCCAGCGTAAACGGCGCATCGAAGGTCATGCGCGTATTGTTGGTGAGATTGACCGTTTCCCAACTGTCGAAGCGGCTGACCTGGCCTGCCACAACATTGTCGAATGTCAGGCTGTCGATCCCCACACCGCCCGTGATGCGCGGTGTTGCGCCGATATTGGCATCGGTCAGATTGGCGAGCACTGCAACGTCGTCGTCCCCGCCGAGATCGACAAAGCCATTCACGACGCCGCCGCCGTTCCAGGTGAACTGATCATTGCCGACGCTCATGAGAACATTGCCGCCAATCGTGCCGCCGGTGATCGTCACACTGTCCGCGCCACCGCTGACGCTGATATTGCCGCCAATGCTGCCGTTGGAAATGATGATCGTATCAGTGTCGAAGCCCGTCACCAAATTGCGGTCGATGATACCGCCCGACATATTGAAGTAGTTCTTGTCGAGCTTCATATCGACGCGACCGATCTGACCGCCGGTCATGACGGCGTAGTCGCCATCTTCAAAGGCGTCGACAATCCGCCCGCCCGACATGAAAAACGTGTCGCGCGCGTCACCCTGATTGAGTGATCCGATCTGGCCCCCAGTCATCTGGAAATCGTCGATACCCGCGCCCTGCTGGACATTACCCGTCACCGAGCCGCCGGTAATGACAAAGGCATCCGCGCCGCTTCCCTGATCGACATTGCCGATAATCGATCCGGAATGCACCTCGATGCGGTCCGTCCCGGCACCAAAGGTCACATTGCCGTTGACCGTGCCGGTGCCGCCTTCCGGCAGCAGGAGCGTGTTGTTGCCCGTTGTGTCGGTCAACCCGCCTGCGGACGCGCCGCTATCGCAGATGAAAACATCGTCGCCAGCTGTCGGTGAAAACGAACATGCAGCCTGGGCGCTACCAGTGTGCAGAAGCACAACGCCAACCGTGAAAAGCGCTGTCGTGGAAAGTAATTGGGCGGCCGTCAACCCGCGAACACCAGAATGCATCTAAACCCCTCAGTTCATTGCATTGGAAGCTCTCAGGCCATTAAGAAACTAATTTATTTTGATGAGCAATACTTAAATTCACAGTAGATCAAGCCAGATGTTTATAACAGATAAACAGATATTAGATTAAACTATTTAACAACATGAAAACTATTGATTTCTTTCAATAAATAACGGTGCCATCAGAAATTTACCATAAGCGATCAATACAGATCGTTGCGCATAAAAATTCCTCAACGGGCAATATCAGCCCTCCGGCTCTGCTCAACCGTAGTGATAGAGCCAGATTCGAATGCAATTCAAACCGTCAGCAATTCAAGATTTAGAAAGTCATTTCGCCGGTTGAATTACTAAAAGAGCAGTTCATCATAGAGAGCTTGATTGCTGAATTGAGGAGGAAACACATGGAACAGTCTGCGGGTGGCTGCCTGTGCGGCAATGTCCGGTTTGTGACCCGAGGACGTCCCTATCGGGTTGGCCTCTGCCACTGTCTCGACTGTCGCAAACATCACGGAGCGCTGTTTCACGCATCGGCGATATTTCCCGAAAATGCTGTGACGGTTAGTGGCGAGACGCGTGACTATGCTGGACGGCATTTCTGCCCGCGCTGCGGTTCCACAGTCTTTGGCCGTTCTGGCGATGAGATCGAGGTCAATCTGGGCTCACTGGACGCCACTGATCAATTCGTGCCGACCTACGAGCTTTGGACGATCCGCCGCGAGAGCTGGTTGCCGCCCTTTCCGCTCAAAAACCACTATGAACGTGACCGCGAGAATACGGGCCGCTCCGAGGAATAGAGCACGGATGCGGCAAAGCTGCGCTGGATAAGCGGAAGGCGAGCGCCTATATCCGGGCTGGAACAACCCTGAAAGCCTCGCCATGACCCTGCTCATCAACCAGCCGCATCCATCGATAGACCCCGCTTCCATTCAGGAACTGGTGACCACATTCTATGGACGGGCACGGGAGGATGAGCTGCTCGGGCCTATTTTTGCGGAGGCCGTGCATGACTGGGATCATCATATTGCGCAGATTGCGCAATTCTGGTCGTCGGTCATCTTGAGGACCGGCGGTTATGACGGGCGGCCCATGGCGCCGCATCTGAAGCTCAATCTGAAGGGCGAGCACTTCGACCGCTGGCTTGCCTTGTTCGAGCAAACCGCACGCGAGATTTATCCTGCGGAAGCGGCGATCATTTTCATCGACCGCGCTAGGCGTATCGCCGACAGTTTTGAGATGGCCATTGCAACGCAAGCGGGGCGTATCGCCGCCCCGCGTCATGCGCGCCGTCCGCTTTAATCAATCGGCCTATCAGGCGGCAGGCTTCGACTTATCCGCTTCCAGCTGCTTTTCGTGACGCAGCAGCATGCCGAAGAGATCGCGCGGCTCATCCGGATCGGCCAGCAGGTCGAGCTGTTCGTAAAGGCCAGTATCCTTCAGCTTATCGCGCACATAACGCAGCGCCGAAAAATCTTCCGTTGCAAAGCCGACGGAATCAAACAGCGTGATCTGGCGTGCGTCCTTGCGGCCTTCCGCCTTGCCAGCAATGACTTCCCACAGCTCGTTGACCGGATAGTCTTCCGGCAGCTGCTGGATTTCACCTTCAATCCGGGTCTGCGGCGGATATTCGACAAAAATGTCGGAGCGGCGCAGAATATCGCCGTGCAATTCAGTCTTGCCCGGGCAATCGCCGCCGACCGCATTGATATGGACGCCAGCGCCAACCGTGTTATCGGTCAGGATGGTGGCGTTGGCCTTGTCAGCCGTCACAGTCGTGATGATGTCTGCACCTTCGACCACTTCCTCAACCGACTTGCAGGCGACGATGTCGAAGCCTGCATGGGCAAGGTTGCGCATGCATTTTGCGGTCGCTTCCGGGTCGAGATCGTAAAGGCGAAGCTTGTTCACGCCGAGCAGCGCCTTGAACGCCATGGCCTGAAATTCGCTCTGCGCGCCATTGCCGATGATCGCCATCGTACGGGCATTCTTCGGCGCTAGATATTTGGCGGCAACGGCAGAAGTGGCAGCCGTGCGCAGCGCCGTCAGGATGGTCATTTCGGTCAGGAGCATCGGATAGCCGCTGCCGACATCAGCCAGAACGCCAAAAGCCGTGACGGTTTGAAGACCCTCACGCGTGTTCTTCGGGTGACCGTTGACATATTTGAAGCCATAGAGCGTGCCGTCGCTCGTCGGCATCAGTTCGATCACGCCTTCGCGGGAGTGGGACGCAACACGCGGGGTCTTGTCGAAATTTTCCCAGCGACGGAAATCCTCTTCCACGTAATCTGCGAGTTCCTTCAGGAAGGTCTCGACGCCGATGGAAAGCACCAGCTTCATCATGTTGTCGACACTGACGAAGGGGACGATGTTGAGGTTCGGCTGGGTCATTCAAATTCTCCTTAAACACGCTCCGAAAGACTGAAACGACCTTCGGAACGCATTGCGTATTGATACAATGATCGGAGCGTCATTCTGTTGCCTCGGGCCGCAGCAACGGCACGCGCAGACAGATGATGCGCCTTAATAGCTGATCGTCGGGCGATCCATGACGCTGCGGCCCAGAAGGCTCGCCATCAGGTCGACCATGACGGTGGCAGTGCGGCCACGTTCATCAAGGAACGGGTTCAGCTCGACCAGATCGAGGCTCGTGACCAAGGCGCTGTCATGCAGCATTTCCATGATGAGATGCGCCTCGCGGAAGGTCGCGCCGCCCGGAACCGTGGTGCCGACAGCTGGTGCAACCGATGGATCGAGGAAATCGACGTCGAGGCTGACATGGAGAAGGCCGTCTTCCGCTTTCACGCGGTCGAGGAAACGGCGCAGCAGGGCGGCCACACCGTGCTCGTCGATCATGCGCATGTCGAAAACCGAGACCTTGGTCTTCTGGATGGCCAGACGTTCCGCCGGATCGACGCTTCGGATACCGAGCATGCAGACATTATGCGGATCGATGGCTGCTTCCAGCTTTGGGAAATAGCCTTCAAAGCCCTTCTGCCCGGTGTAATACGCAACCGGCGTTCCATGCAGATTACCGCTGGTTGTGGTTTCCAGCGTGTGGAAATCCGTATGCGCATCGAGCCAGAGCACGAACTGCTTGCGGCCCTTTGCGACGGCGCGGCGCGCAATGCCCGGAACCGTTCCAGCGGCCAGAAGATGATCGCCGCCGAGGAAAATCGGAAAACCCTCTTCGCTCTCGCGGAAAGCCGCGTCGCTGATCGCCTCAATCCAGGCGACCGCGCTTGGCAGCGCCTTGATCGCCGGGTTCGGATGTTCCTGCGGGGCCTTTGCAGCCAGAGCGGGACTGGGAACCAGATTGCCGAGATCCGTAAAGCCGTGACCAAGCTCGCGGATGGCATCCGCAATGCCTGCGGCGCGGTAGGAATCGGGACCCATATTGCAGCCTGCGCGGCCAGTGCCTTCCTGAACGGGTAGTCCCAAAATCTTGCAATGCATTAAACAAGGTTCCTTCTGATTATTGCCCCAAGATTCATCATTTTTATTTGGCGATGTGAACCAACCGGATTGGCAATTTTATCGGTTTGGTTTATCAGAATGTCGGATTGGCTTTTCAAATTGGAGAAACTATGGACGATCTGGATGAAAAGCTGATTACGCTTTTGCGCCATAATGGCCGCCGCAGCATATCCGACATTGCGATAGATCTTGGCGTTTCCCGCGCGACGATACGTGCGCGCATGGAGCGGCTGGAACGTTCAGGCGATATTCTGGGCTATACGGTTATTCTGCGCTCGGACGCTGTTGACCTGCCGGTGCGCGGCATCATGATGATCGAAATCGAGGGCCATGTCGCCGACCGCGTGGTCAAGGCGCTGGGCGGTTTCTCGGAAATTTCCGCGGTCCACACCACCAATGGTCGTTTCGATCTGGTGGTTGAATTGGGGGCCGCCACCCTCACCGACTTCGATGCGGTACTGCGCCGTATCCGCCTTGTGCCCGGCATCAAGGCCAGCGAAACGAACCTGCTGCTTGCGACCCCGCGTTCGACGCGCGCCAGGCTCTGACCATTCTTCCCACATTGGCAAAGAAAAAGCCCGGTCTCGCGACCGGGCTTTTCTGTTTTCAATATCAGGCGAGCACCGGATAATCCGTATAGCCCTTGGCGCCGCCGCCATACATGTTCTGCTGGTCCAGCTCGTTGAGCGGCGCATTTTCCTTCAGACGACGCACGAGGTCCGGATTGGAAATGAACGGCTTGCCGAAAGCCACCAGATCAGCGCGACCGCTGGCGATTTCTTCCTCGGCCAGTTCGCGGTCATAGCCATTATTGACCATCCAGGCCGCATCACCGCCAGCGTCGCGATAGACCTGCTTCAGGTGAGCATAGTCGAAAGGCTGCGGGCCCTGCTGAAAGTCGCGCGGACCGCCGGTTGCGCCTTCGATAATATGGACATAGGCAAGGCCGTAAGCGGCAAGCTTGTCGATGACATAATCGAACAATGGCTGCGGATCGGAATCAGACGCATCATTGGCGGGCGTGACCGGCGAAAGGCGGATACCGACCTTGCCTGCATCCACCGTCTTGGTGATCGCATCGACCACTTCGAACAGGAAGCGCGCGCGGTTTTCAATCGAGCCGCCATATTCGTCGGTGCGCTGATTGCTGCCCGAACGCAGGAACTGGTCGATCAGATAGCCATTGGCCGCATGAATTTCGACACCGTCAAAACCGGCAACGTCAATCGCATCCTTGGCAGCCTTGGCATAAGTGGCGACGATGTCTGCAATCTCGCTCTTTTCCAGCGCGCGCGGCTCGGAGGTCGGCGCGAATTCGCCGGTGCCATCGGGATGAACCAGATAGGTCTTCGACTTGGCGATAATCGCCGAAGGGGCGACCGGCTTGCCGCCATTCGGCTGCAAGGTGTTGTGGGAAATACGGCCCACATGCCACATCTGCACGACAATCTTGCCGCCGGCCGTGTGCACGGCATCGGTCACGCGCTTCCAGCCAGCGAGCTGCTCGGCCGAATAAAGGCCCGGAACATCGGCATAGCCCTGTCCCTGATGGCTGATTGGCGTTGCCTCGGTGATGATGAGGCCAGCGCTGGCGCGCTGCTCGTAATAGGTGACGTTGAGATCGTTCGGCACGGCGCGTGGCGAGCGATTGCGCGTCAGCGGCGCCATCACAACGCGATTGGCAAGCTTCAGATCACCAACGGTGACAGGATCAAACAAGGTGGCCATAGTGCATTTCCTTCAAGTTGGAAAAGTTGGGCAAGTTGGAAAAGTTGGGCAAACGGGAAGAACTGGTCAAAGACCGGATAGCGACGCGATGAAGGCGGCAATCGCCTCTTCGTCGCGTTTGTAGAACGTCCATTGGCCGACACGATGGGGCGTTATCAGCCCCGCTTTTGTCAGTACGGACAAATGAGCTGAAACGGTGGACTGGGAAAGACCGCACCGTTCGAACTGGCCCGCGCACACGCCCATCTCCAAAGACATGTGCTGAGCGGAGAAGTGTTTCTCCGGCTCTTTGAGCCAGCTCAAAATTTCGAGACGCACCGGATTGCCAAGTGCCTTGAATATCTCATCCAAGGGTATCGCCGAGACTGCGGCTTGAACGTCCGACATTGCAATCACCTCGCTGATCTAATGCATATCGTCATTTCACGATATAGATATCGCTGAAAGCCGATTTAAAAAGAGGCGCGACGTTCACATGCGCGTGAACAAGAGAAACCCGCCTCGAGGGCGGGTTTCGGAATAGCGACCAATTCCGGTCAGTCCATAAGCTTCTGCATCAGATAGACCCATTGCAAAATATTAGAATCCGTATTCTCCCATGACGTTTTCACGGCGCTGTGGCCGCCGTCATCGCTCTCGAAGAACAGATTGGGTATCCCCATGGCGTCCATCCTTGCCGCCATCTTGCGGGCATGACCAGGGTGAACGCGATCATCGGCCTGCGATGTTATAAAGAACGGTTCGGGATAGTGCGTTCCCGGTTTCAGATTGTGATAAGGCGAAATCGAGCGCAGAAACGCTCCTTCGACCGGGTCCGCCGGATCGCCATATTCACTTATCCACGATGCCCCTGCCGACAGTACGTTATAACGCACCATGTCGAGCAATGGTACCGATACGACGACAGCGTTCCAAAGCTCCGGTCGCTGGACCAATTGCACACCCGCCATAAGACCGCCATTCGAGCCGCCAGAAACACCAAGCCGTCGCGGTGAAGTGATCTTTCTCGCGATCAGATCTTCAGCCACGGCCTGAACGTCGTCATAGACACGTTGTCTGTTGGTCTTCAGCCCTGCACGATGCCATTTGGCGCCAAACTCGCCGCCGCCGCGAATATTTGGCAGAACATAAACCCCACCCCTTTCGAGCCACATCTTGCCGACGGTTCCGAGGTAGTGAGGCGTCAATGAAATTTCGAACCCCCCATAGGCTGTAATCAGCGTGGGATTGGAGCCATCGAGAGGAATGCCTTTTTTGGACACCATGAAATAGGGAATCTTTGTTCCGTCTTTCGATGACACCCAGTTTTGGGTGACCTGCATATCGCTGGCATCGAAATCGGCATGCTCCGTCTGCAGAAGCTTTACGTCCATCGAAGCCGCATCCGCCCAATAAAGCGTTGTCGGCTCGAGGAAACCTTCAACCGTCAGGAATAATTCATCGGATCCACCATCCGTACTTAATAGAGTGACCGATGCATTCTTCGGTAGCTGGAATTGTTGCGAATGCCACGCGCCTTTTTCGAATTGAAGAGAATAGAGTTGCCCCACCACATCCGACAGAACTTCAATGAGCAGGCGATTCTCGGTGCTCGATACGTTACCGATTGCCTGATGTTCCGACGGCACAAATACTTTCACCGGCTCTATCTTTTCCGGGTGATCGACATTCGCCGCCAGATCGAACGATACGATGCTGTCAGCGACGTAAGTTGTGCCGCTCGCGCTCTTCCAGTCTTCCTTCAAGCGATAAATCAGCTGTCCTTGGAAAAGTTCGACGAACTGCGACGTGACTGGCAACGGAAATATTGCCTTTTTACCGTTATAAATAAACTGAGATAGTATTTCGTCTCCGCTCAATACGCGATTATTCATTTGTACAACAGGGACATCGGTCTCACCCCAAAACATTTCGGCATAAGCTGAAATATCCGTCTTTTCTCCGCGGAAAATCTCCCGCGCCTCTCCCAGCGACTGCCCGCGCTGCAAAACCTTCGTTATATAGCCATAACCGGAACTGGCCACATCGCCCTGATCCCATTCACGGGATACATAGACCGTGTTCAGGTCCTCTCCCCAACTGACGATCTGCTTGGCTTCAGGCAACTTGAAACCGGACGGCAGAAATTTCCCAGTCGCCCTGTCGAACTCGCGAACCGTCACCGCATCCTTGCCGCCGTCCGAAAAGGACAGCAAACACCTGTCCTCATGCAAGGGATGGCACAATGCCCCGGCAAACGTCCAGTTACGCCCTTCTTTGGCGGCCAGAGCGTCAATGTCGAGTATGGTGCGCCAGCTATATTTTCCTTTAAAATAATCGTCTTGGCTGGTCGTCCGCCATAGTCCGCGCAGATTGACGTCATCCATCCAGAAGTTTCGGAGCTCGCCCGTCTTGCCGAAAGCAGGATAAGCGATACGTGTCGCATCCGCAGCAGACGCCTTCGACAAGCCCTCGAATTCCGCATATCGCGGATCCGTCCTGAGCCTCTGAAGCGTCGCTTCGTTCTTGGCGGCAACCCAATTCAATGCCTCTGGCCCTTGTACATCTTCCAGATAGGTGTTTTCGTCGTTCGCTTGAACACCTTCAAAAGGCAAAGACGACGCTCCACTCCAGGCAATTGTAGATAAAATAATTCCTGAGGAAATTATAAGTATTTTTAACAAAAAATCACCATAATATAAAATTAAACATAAAGTATATTTAAACAATACAGAAAATGGCAATATAATGTCAAAAATAAATAATAACTAATATATGCCCTTAATAAAGAACTCTCCTTTCCTGTGGACCACTACCTCGCCTTGATTGCGCCGAACGGACATCCGACTATGTTCGCTGCAAATATTTGAGATTGGAATGAAGATGGCGAACGACAGCAAGCGCATTGCCGGAATTATCGCGGCGGAAATCAACGCAAAGCCGGAGCAGGCACTGGCCGCCATCGGCTTGCTGGATGAAGGTTCGACCGTGCCTTTCGTCGCACGCTACCGCAAGGAAGTCACCGGCGGGCTCGACGATACGCAACTGCGTCAGCTCTCCGAACGCCTCGCTTATCTGCGTGAGCTTGAAGCGCGCCGCACATCCATACTGGAATCGATCCGCGGCCAGGAAAAGCTGACGCCCGAACTGGAATTGAAGATCGCCAATGTCCAGACCAAGGCCGAACTGGAAGATCTTTATCTGCCCTATAAGCCGAAGCGCCGCACCCGTGCGGAAATCGCCCGTGAGCGCGGCCTTGGACCTCTGGCCGAGGCGATCCTCACCGACCGCCGCCTTGTGCCTGCCGAGATCGCCGCGTCTTACGTCACCGGCGAAGTCGCCGATGTGAAAGCAGCACTCGATGGCGCGCGCGACATCATCGCCGAAGGCTTTGCGGAAAATGCCGAGCTGATCGGCAATCTGCGTAACTATCTGAAAGACCGTGCAGTGCTGCGTTCACGCGTTGTCGACGGCAAGCAGGAAGCAGGCGCGAAATTCTCGGATTATTTCGATCATTTCGAACGCTGGGCCAATGTCGCCGGTCACCGTGCGCTTGCCATGCTGCGCGGACGCAACGAGGATTTTCTGTCGCTCGACATCGAAATCGATGCCGATGACACCTCCCCCGTGAAACCGGTCGAGCGCAAGATCGCCGCCGCCTATGCAATCGGCGGCACGCTGCCGGGCGACCGCTGGCTGATGGAAGTGGCGGGCTGGGCATGGCGCGTGAAGCTTTCGCTCTCACTGTCTCTCGACCTGATGCGTGACCTGCGCGAGCGTGCCGAAGAAGAAGCGATCAATGTTTTCGCCCGCAATCTGAAAGACCTGTTGCTGGCCGCACCTGCCGGTTCGCGTGCCACGATGGGCCTCGACCCGGGCATCCGCACCGGCGTCAAGGTGGCAGTGGTCGATGGCACGGGCAAGCTGCTCGACACGACCACGGTCTACCCCTTCCCGCCGAAAAATGATGTGCGCGGCACACAGGCTGAACTCGCCAGCCTTGTTCGCAAGCACAAGATTGAACTCATCGCGATCGGCAACGGCACCGGTAGCCGCGAGACGGAACGTCTCGTCGTAGACATGCTGTCGGACATGCCAGCGCCAAAACCGCTGAAAGTCATCGTGTCGGAAGCGGGCGCTTCGGTCTATTCGGCATCGGCAGCTGCCGCCTCGGAATTTCCGCAGCTGGACGTTTCGCTGCGCGGTGCGGTTTCCATTGCACGCCGCTTGCAGGACCCGCTGGCCGAACTCGTCAAGATCGAGCCTAAATCCATCGGCGTCGGCCAGTATCAGCATGACGTCGATCAGATACGCCTTGCCCGCGCACTCGATGCCGTGGTGGAAGACGCTGTGAATGCGGTCGGCGTCGATCTCAACACGGCCTCCGCCTCGCTGCTTGCCCGCGTGTCGGGGCTTGGCACATCCATCGCCGAGGCCATTGTGGCCCATCGCGATGCCGAAGGCGCCTTCAAAAACCGCAAGGAACTGCTCAAAGTCGCGCGTCTTGGCAACCGCACTTTCGAGCAATGCGCGGGCTTCCTGCGCATTCCGAACGGGAGCGAGCCGCTCGACGCTTCATCGGTTCACCCGGAGGCCTATGGCGTGGCGAAGAAGATCGTTGCCGCATGCGGTCGCGATGTGCGCTCGTTGATGGGCGACAGCGTGGCGCTGAAAAGCCTCGACCCGCGGGTTTTCGTGGATGAACGCTTCGGCCTACCGACCGTGCGCGACATCATTGCCGAGCTGGACAAGCCCGGCCGCGATCCGCGTCCGGAATTCAAGACCGCAACCTTCGCCGATGGTATCGACGACATCAAGGACCTGAAGCCCGGCATGATGCTGGAAGGCACCGTGACCAATGTGGCTGCCTTCGGCGCTTTCGTGGATATCGGCGTGCATCAGGACGGTCTTGTCCACGTCTCGCAGCTTGCAGACCGCTTCATCAAGGACCCGCATGAAGTGGTGAAAGCGGGCGATGTGGTGAAGGTGCGTGTGGTGGAAGTGGATGTGCCGCGCAAGCGTATCGGTCTTTCCATGCGCAAAGATGGTGGCGAAGCCCCTGCTCCGCGCAACAATGCGCAACGCGATCCAAGGCCTGCCAAAAACTTCACGCCGCAGCGCAAGCAGGAACAGCCTTCAACGGGCGGTTTCGGCGCTGCACTGCTGGAAGCGATGAAGAAGAAATAAGAACCAGACGGCCTTCACCACCCGCGTGAAGGCCGTTCAGTTTTGCACCTGCGGCATCGGGCGTTTTGCCTGCCCCGCAAACCGGCGGCCAACGGCAATCATCGGCTTTTCGACAAAACGATAGGTCAGGCTGGAAACGGCAAAGGCAGCCACCACGCAGAGCACCATCGTTATCAGGTCACTCCACAAGCCGGTCGGCGGCAGGAACAGAAAGATCGTCCAGAACACCGGCACGTGAAAGAGATAGATTGAATAGCTGATCTCGCCCGTCGCTGCCAAAATTTCGGATTTCGGGCGCATGGTCCAGAGTGACAGCAGAAAAACCGCATAGGCCGCAATATAGGCCGCGATGACCGGAAACTTGCCGACGATGAAGAATGTGTCGTTCCGGGCCAGCGAGAAATCACCAATCGAACCGATAATGCTCATCTGCACGACGGCCAGCACCAGCGCGGTCCAGACCGCATGCGGCGCCTTTTCGATAACGGCGAGACGCAAAAGCAAGCCGCAAAAGAGAAACGACAAATGCAGCCCGATATAGATCACCGGCAAATTGATGCCGAACGAGCGCAGCATGAATGGCACGCCGGTGGAAGCCGCCAGCAACAGCCCGGCAGCCAAGATCATCAGCGGTTGACGCAAGATACCCGCCATGAAAGCCAGCGCGATCAGGATATAGAAGGCAAGCTCGATGAAGAGCGTCCAGTACACACCCGACAGCCAGGGCTGGCCGAACATATTTGCCGCCATGGTCACATTGGCGGCCAGCGTTTTCAGCTCCGGACTGTCACCCGTGAACGTCAGATAGGCCCACATGCAAGCCAGTGACAGCCAGAAAGCCGGATAAAGGCGGAAGAAGCGCCCGATGGCAAACCGCCGGATCGGATGCTCGCCCTTATTGCCGCTCCTGATGCTGAACGGCACGACGAAACCGCTGATCAGAAAGAACAGAACCACGCCGAAACGGCCAAAGTCGAAGCTTGTGACCAAGGACATAAATATGCCGAATAACGGCGTGTCCTTATAGGTCGCGTGATGCAGTATATCGGCGAAGAAGTGATGAAACACAACTGATGTTGCGGCTATCGCACGCAAGCCATCAATATTGGAAAAACGGGCTGCCGCCATCTCCCCTCCAGCAAAAATATTAGCCGGAGCTTATATGGCAACCTCGCTTCTCACAAGAAGACTTACATGTTTTGGTTAGTGTCAGATTTTATTGCCGATTGGAAAGCCGGTTGAAGCTTTTCTCACCGGCATATCTTCGGTCGGGATGATCCAGCCGCCGCAGATCGCGATGCGTACCTCGTCGCCCTCTTCCAGCCGAACCGGATCGCGCACTTCAAAGTGCAGCGCAATTTCCGGCTTGTTGATGACTTCGGCCTCAATGCGCGAACCGCCGCCGCGATAGACGGAACGCTTCACGCGGACCGGAATTCCACCGGTTTCGGTGAGTTTCAGATCGGCAGCCCGCACGCAGAGCTGTGCATTGGCGCGCGGCATTTCAATGCCCGAACACCGCACCTGCGCGCGGCTGCCCAGCACCAGCGCTTCGCAATGGCCCGCTTGCGCAAAAGACACGACTTCGGCAGGCAGAACCATGCCATGGGCGATGAAGGAGGCCACCATTTCACTGGCAGGTTCTTCATAGAGCTTTCGCGGCGTATCGAACTGCTGAAGCTTGCCGTGATCCAGCACCGCGATGCGATCGGCGAGCGCCATGGCTTCCGCCTGATCATGGGTGATGTAGATGATCGTCGTGCCGGTGCGCTTGTGGAAGGCGGCGAATTCGTCTTCCATCGAGGCGCGCAGATGCACGTCAAGATTGGCGAGCGGCTCATCAAACAGCACCAGCGACGGCGCCGCCACCAGACAGCGGGCGAGCGCCACGCGCTGGCGTTGCCCGCCGGAGAGGTTGGCGGGACGACGATCACCGAAACCGTCGAGATCGACCAGCGCCAGCGCTTCTTGCACCCGGCGTTCCCGCTCGGCCCTGGCGACCTTGGCCACGCGCAGACTGTAGCCGACATTTTCCGCCACGGTCATATGCGGCCAGAGCGCATAATTCTGGAAGACGATGCCGACCTGTCGCTTTTCCGGCGGCACGTTGCCGCTTACATGGGAGACGCGCTTATCGCCGATGTTGATTTCACCGCCGTCAACTTCCTCGAAACCCGCAATCATGCGCAGAAGCGTGGTCTTGCCGCAGCCGGAAGGTCCGAGAATGGCAACGAACTCGCCGTCATTCACATCCAGTGTCACGCCGGACAGCGCCTGAAACCCGTTGAACGTCTTGGATACCTGGTCGATCTTCAGTCGCGCCATGGCAGGACTCCGTTTGGAAGACGCCGCGCAAACAGATTTGTTGCAAGCATCAGCATGAATGTCACCGCAACGGCCACAATGGATAAGGCAGCCGCATAGGCGGAATCACCCGCCTGTTCGAAAGAAAACATCACCACACCCAGCGTTTCCGATCCCGACGCCCAGAGAAGCGCCGAAACCGTCAGCTCGCAAAACGCGGTCATGAAGATGAGCACGCCGCCAGCAAGCGTCGCCGGTGCGACAAGAGGAAATATAATCGTGCGCAGCCGATAGAAAAGCCCTGCGCCCGCAATGCGTGCCGCTTCCTCCATCGCCCGGTCGATCTGGTGCAGACCAGCAACCGTTGGCCGCAGCGCCAGCACGAAGAACCGCGCGAGATAGGCGAACAGGATGATCCAGAGCGTGTTGTACAGGCTGACGCCGATCACAGGCAGCGGTTTCAGGAACAGCAGCAGACAGGCAATCGCCAGCACGACGCCGGGAAGAGCATAGGGCAGCTCGGCTGCGAAATTGAGCACCGGGGTCCAGCGCCGCTTCCGCCAGGCCAGCATATAGGCGAGCGGCACGGCGATCAAAACGGCAAAAAGTGCTGCAATCAGCGACAACAGGATGCTGTTGCCGAAGGCGCGCGCCGCGCCGCCATGCTCCATGAGCACGAAGCGGAAATTTTCGAATGTCGCGGTGGCGAAGGTCAGAGGCACACCATAGGCCGGAACCAGCGCCGAAAGCGTCAACCCGATCAATGGCAGTGCGAGCACGACGACAATCATCAGCCATGCCACAACTTCGGCCAGCAGACGCCACGGGCCGAGCGCGAAAGGTGCTGCGGGCAGCGATGTGGAAACGATGCGGAAATCGCGCCTGCGCGACGCATAATCCTGCGCTGCGATGCCCGCCATGGCGATCAGCCCGATCAGCACCGACAGAACCGCGACGCTTGACAGGACCGATGGACCGCCACCGGCAAGACGCTGATAGATCAGCGTCGGCAGGACGAGATAATTCGACGGAATGCCCAGAAAGGCCGGAATGCCGAAATTGCCGACGCAGGACACAAAGGCCAGAGCGGCGGCGCCGATGATCGATGGCGTCATCAGCGGCAATATGATGGTGCGCAGCACGGTCCATTTGCTCGCACCTGCGCTCAAACCGGCCTCGACCAGTTCACGCGGCAGTTTGCGCAAGCCTGCCCGCACGATGAGGAAAACCAGCGGCCCATATTGCACGCCGAGCAGAAAGATAATGCCCCAAACGGAATAGAGCGGATTGCGGCTGCCAAGTGGCGGAGCCATGCCGAGGAGTTTCAGAAACTGGCTCGACGGCCCGAACAGCTGGAGCCAGGCCAGCGCCGTTACCTGCGGTGCGATCAACAGCGGCGTTACATAGAAAAGTACGAAGACATTGCGCCCGCGCATATTGGTGAGACCCACCAGCAAGGCCGCGGCAATGCCGAAGGCAAGTGCCAGCAATGTGCCGCCAATGCCGATTTGCAGGGAATGCCACGTTGCAATCCATGTCGACTGGCTGCCCAGCGTCTCAACCAGAACCGATGTCGAAAACTGCCCCTGCGGCGCAACAAGCTCCACCAGCAGCCTGCCCATCGGCAGAAGCGACAGAACCGCCACGATCAGTGTTACGCCAACAATCAGGGCCGCATCGCGGCCCTGAAGGTCTTTCATGATACGCATCGAAATGCCTTATCCGCCAAACAGCTCGGAGAACTGCTTCTTGTCGGCATCAGTCTGATCGAGAACCTTCTGGGTGTCGATAGACATGATGTTGATCTTGGTGCCTTCCGGCAGCCAGGCAGGACGGCCAACGCCTTCCTTGGCAGGCAGATAGCCCTGATCCAGCGCCAGCTTCTGACCATTGTCGGAGAGGATGAAGTCAACGAACTTCTTGGCGCCATCGACATTCTTTGCAGTGGCCATGATGGCGACCGGCTCGGTCACGGCAGGCACGCCTTCCGACGGGAACACAAACTCGACCGGCGAGCCCTTGGCCTTGGCGTTGAGCGCCATGAAGTCGACGAGGATGCCGTAAGGCTTTTCACCGCTGGCAACAGACTTCAGCACAGCGCCGTTGCCCTTCACGCTTGCTAGTTCATTGGCCTTGAGATTCTTGAAGTAATCCCAGCCCAGATCCTTGTTGAGTGCAAAACCGCTCAGCAGGTAAGCCGCTGCGCCCGAATAAAGCGGGCTCGGCATGACCACCTGGCCCTTATAATCAGCCTTGGCGAGATCGGCCCAATGTTCCGGCTTCTGCGACGCGCCGGTATTATAGGCAATGCCGGTGGTGATCAGCTTGGAACCGAAATAGGTCTTGTCGGCGTCATAGGCGTCGGCTGCAAAACCATCGAGCTTTGCTTCCGGATAGGCGAGCAGGCGCTTGTCCTTCTTCAGGCCTTCCATGGTCACCGCATCGGCAATCAGCAGCACGTCTGGCTGCGGCGCACCGGCGGAAAATTCAGCGGCAAGCTTGGTGAGGAGTTCGCTGGTGCCGGAGCGGAAAATCTGCACTTCCGTTTCCGGGTTGGCCTTGCGGAAAGCCTCGACGGTCTTGGTCGCATCCGCTTCTGGCTGCGAGGTATAAAGCGTCAGCGTGTCGGCCTGTGCCACAGCGATGGATAGAGCAAGAAGCGCAGGTACGGCAACGGCCCGCTTCAGCATCTTGTTCATGGGGTTTGCTCCTCGAATTTCGGTGTAATGCTCGCCAGCATGGCCGGCAATGCCAGCGCAGCCCTGCCGCGTGCGAACTGATAGCGCGCAGATACTGTTATGGCGATAGGCACGATCATTTCCATTCATGGTGCACCTGTCAAACATCCTGCGTCGTAAATTCGAAGCGGTGGAACCGCTCCAGTTATTTGTCTTTACGC
The DNA here is from genome assembly GCA_014138095.1 of Ochrobactrum sp. RH2CCR150. Taxonomy (GTDB): domain Bacteria; phylum Pseudomonadota; class Alphaproteobacteria; order Rhizobiales; family Rhizobiaceae; genus Brucella; species Brucella gambitense. Next base: position 58,268 of record JACGXE010000005.1, on the reverse strand, counting down.
ATTATCCGACGCAAAACCGCTTCGCACTTTTGCTGGAAATGCTTGGATGCAAAAAGCCTTCCGGCGGAATCGCGTCCATCGGAAGGCTTATAAGGCATTGAATGTTCATGCCTATCAGCGATCCGCATCTCTCCAACTTGGAGACGATGCGCATCGCAATAGAGGATTTGCGCTGCGGTTTTATGACAAGCCGCAGGGGCGCAAAAAATCAGATTACCATTTCCGCCACATGGGCGATCTGCGCGCCCGCTTCGTAGTAAGCTTCGCGAACACCACGGAAGTTTTGCGCCTTCGGATCGCTGACCGGCAGCGGCAGATCGTCTTCCTTGATTTCGCCCGAAACGAGCTGCGACAGGATCTTGCCGAACACGGTGCCCGGGACAATGCCGCGACCATTATAGCCGGAGAAGCCGACCACATTGCGGGCCAGACGATGGAACTTCGGCAGGCTGTCATTGGTCATGCCGATCTTACCATACCATTCCGCTTCGAACTCGACATTGCCGATCTGCGGGAACAGGCGCTTGAGCGACTTCTTCGCCCAGGCCTTGTGTACGGAAGCGCCTGTATTGCGCAAGGCACCGACGCTGCCGAACACCAGACGACCCTGTTGGTCGAAACGGAAGGACGACAGAACTTCCTTCGTGTCCCAAGCGCCCTGACGTTCCGGCAGAATGCTCTTTTTCAGATTGTCGGAGAGCGGCGTGGTTGCAAAATTGAAATAGGGCAGATGTACCAGTTCGGCGCGGACTTCTGCCCATGGCGCATTGGTATAGGCATTGGTGGCGACGACCACCCAGTCAGCCGTGACCGAACCCTTGGCGGTTTTGACGGTCCACTTGCCGTTCTGCTCGCTGGCGCCGACCACCGGGCTGCCCGTGAAAATCTGTGCGCCTGCGCCAACTGCCGCATGGGCCAGACCGCGCACATAGGCCAGCGGCTGGATCGTACCGGCGCGCAGATCGAGCAGCGAACCCGCATAGGCCTTGGTGCCGACCTTGGCTTCCGTTTCCCTGGCGTCGAGCAGTTTCACATTGGCGCCACGACGTGCCCATTGCTCACAGCGGTCTTCCAGTTCCTTCAGGCCCTTCGCGCCCACGGCGCAATGCAGCGTGCCCTGCTTTTCGACTTCGCAGGCAATCTTGTTTTTCTCGATGATTTCGAAAACCAGCTTCGGTCCATTGCCCAGAACATCGAGCAGACGCGCACCGTATTTTTCGCCGAGAACACCCGGCAGATCATCGGGCATCACCCACATGCCGGCGTTGACCAGACCCACATTGCGACCCGAACCGCCAAAGCCGATCTCAATACCTTCAAGGACGATCGCCTTCACGCCCTTTTCCGCCAGATGCAAAGCCGTGGAAAGACCGGAGAAACCGCCGCCCACAATCACCACGTCCGCCGTCATGTCACCTTGCAGCGACGTGGTCTTCGGAGCAGCCGGAGCGGTCTTTTCCCAAAGACCATGAGAGCGCGGATCGTTCAACATTGAGAGCAACCATTTCATATAGTGGAAAACGGGCTATCCACCCGACTGCATCTATTTCACGCCGCGAAAGCCGGATGGACAGCGCTAATTGCGCAACAATTCATTCCGGTTTGGAATGAACCAGTGCCGAATAGTCCGTATTGCCCACCTGCCCGGCGATCCACTGGCAGAACACCTGGGTCAGCGGATTCTCCAGTTTTCCTTCCGGCACAACGAGATAATAGTCATTCTCGGTACGCATGGGCTTTTCGAAAAGCAGCACCAGATCGCCATCACGCAGTTCCTGCTCGATCAGGTAAAGCGGTAGAAGCGCAAAGCCGAGACCGGCCAGCGCCGCCCCGATCACCATCGAGAACTGGTCGAAACGGTGCCCACGATAGGCGGACTGCCCCTCGACGCCGCAGCTCTCAAACCATTGTGCCCACATTTTCGGACGTGTCGCGAGATGCAGAAGCGGCTCACTTTCCAGATCTTCCGGCGCGGCGGGATGGCGCGCTTCCAGCAGGCGCGGGCTTGCGACGGGCACGATCACCTCGCTGCACAGAAAAGTGCAGGTTGCGTGCGCCCAGACCGGCTGCCCATAGTGAATGGCAAGATCGTGCGGCTGTTCCTCGAAATCGAAGACGCCCGAACGCGACGCCACATTGATGGCAATGCCGGGATGTTTCTCGACAAAATCGGGGATACGCGGCATCAGCCAGCGCGTGCCGAATGTCGGCAAGGTCGCGACGCTGAAAGACGATGTGGACTGCGCCGAAGCCATGGCGCGCAACATCGTATCTTCGGTCTGGTTGAGAAGACGCCGGACTTCCGGCAGAAACTTGCGCCCCGCATCGGACAGGAGAATGCGCTGGCGGATACGCTCGAACAAAAGCACGCCGAGCTGGCTTTCCAGATCCTTGATCTGACGGCTGACGGCGCTCTGGGTGAGATTGAGTTCATTGGCCGCCTGGGTGAAGCTGCCATGCCGCGCAGCACATTCAAAGGCTTGCAAAGTGGCGATGTCCGGAATCAGTCTCCTGCTTAGCTTCATTCCAATCTCGCATTAACATAGTTGCTTTCGGCGCAATCATAACCGGAAAGCGGCTGATATGATACATTTTCATCATAATCCCGTCATGTTTTCGCAATGCTGAATATGACCCCTACAAAGACGATCCAAGGTCCACGGAAGCATACGCCATGAACGCGCAGAAATTCGTATCGCCAGACGCCATTCGCTCCGCCTTTTCGGCTGCGATGTCCGGCATGTACAGGGAAGAAGTGCCTGCCTACGGCACGCTGATGGAACTCGTCGCAGATGTGAACGCCAAGGTTCTGGCGGACGACAGCCATCTGCACGAACGCCTCACGGAAACCGACTCGCTGGAGCGTATTTCCGAAGAGCGTCATGGCGCTATCCGCCTCGGTACCGCTGCTGAACTTTCCATGATGCGCCGTGTCTTCGCGGTGATGGGCATGTTCCCGGTCGGCTATTACGACCTGAGCGCGGCTGGCGTTCCTGTGCACTCCACCGCTTTCCGTCCGATTGACGATGCCGCGCTGAAGCACAATCCGTTCCGCGTCTTCACCTCGCTTCTTCGTCTCGACCTCATCGCCGACGAGAAGCTGCGTGCGGAGTCGGAAGAAGTTCTGGCCAAGCGCAACATCTTTACCGCGGGCGCGGTAGTGCTTGTCGAGAAGGCAGAAGCCGAAGGCGGCCTCAATGATGCCGACGCCAAGGCTTTCGTTGCCGAAGTGCTGGAAACCTTCCGCTGGCACGATCACGCCAATGTCTCGACCGAGCTATACCATCGCCTGCATGATGCACACCGCCTGATTGCCGACGTTGTTTCGTTCAAGGGCCCGCATATCAACCATCTGACACCGCGCACGCTCGACATCGACGCCGTGCAGGACCAGATGCCGGAACGGGGCATCAATCCGAAGGCTGTTGTCGAAGGCCCGCCAACCCGCAAGTGCCCGATCCTCCTGCGCCAGACCTCGTTCAAGGCGCTGGAAGAAGAAGTCTCTTTCATAGGCAGCGACGGTCAGTGGACCCCCGGTTCGCACACCGCCCGTTTCGGTGAAATTGAACAGCGCGGCATTGCCCTGACGCCAAAGGGGCGCGGCCTTTACGACAAGCTTCTCAACGACACCCGCGCCATTGCCCGTCCGGCCCCGGATGGCTCCAATGCTAGCACCTATGTGAAGGCGCTGAGCGACACGTTCGCAGCTTTCCCGGACACATGGGCTGGCATTCGTGAAGCGGGCCTCGGCTACTTCGCCTATTCGGTCAAGGACGCCGCAAAGCTTGCAAGCTTCAAGCCAAACACCGATATCGAGCTTCTTGTAGCCGCTGGCGCGGTTCAGTTCGACCCGCTGACCTATGAAGACTTCCTGCCGGTCAGCGCTGCCGGTATATTCCAGTCCAATCTGGGCGATGACGACACGCAGGAATTCGTGGAAAGCCCGAACCAGAAGCGCTTTGAAGAAGACCTTGGCGCCAAGGTTCTCAACGAATTCGAGCATTACGCCCGTATCGAACGTGAATCCATCGAAGCCCTACAGGCCCGCCTCGGCGGCCTTGAAGCGGCAGAGTAAAGTTAAGACATAGAGAGGAAAGCTATGAACACCGCTGTCAGAAAAGTCGATGTGAAGAAGGAAGCCGCAGAGCTTCTCGCCAAGCTCGGTGTTGACGCTGCCGTTTACACCGCAGGCAACTTTGCTGGTTTCAGCCCGGTCTCGGGCGAGCAGATCGCATCCGTCAAGACCCACAGCAAGGACGACGCTGCCAAGATCATCGACAAGGGTGATGAAGCCTTTCGCGCCTGGCGCAATGTTCCGGCACCGAAGCGCGGCGAACTGATCCGTCTTCTGGGCGAAGAACTGCGCGCTTCCAAGGAAGATCTCGGCCGCCTCGTTTCGATCGAAGCTGGCAAGATCACTTCGGAAGGCCTCGGCGAAGTCCAGGAAATGATCGACATCTGCGATTTCGCTGTCGGTCTGTCACGCCAGCTCTACGGCTTGACGATTGCCACCGAACGCGCTGGCCATCGCATGATGGAAACCTGGCATCCGCTCGGCGTTGTCGGCGTCATCTCCGCCTTCAACTTCCCCGTCGCCGTCTGGTCGTGGAACGCCGCCCTCGCCATCGTTTGCGGCAACTCGGTTGTCTGGAAGCCGTCTGAAAAGACCCTCCTCACCGCTCTCGCCTGCGATGCGATCTTCCAGCGCGCGCTCAAGCGTTTCGGCGATGCGCCGGAAGGCCTCTCGCAGGTCCTGCTCGGTGACCGCGAAATCGGCGAAGTCCTCGTGGACAGCCCGAAGGTTCCGGTTCTCTCGGCCACCGGCTCGACCCGCATGGGCCGCGAAGTTGGTCCGCGTCTTGCCAAGCGTTTCGCTCGCGCGATCCTCGAACTCGGCGGCAACAATGCCGGTATCGTCTGCCCGTCGGCCGATCTCGACATGGCTCTGCGCGCAATTGCTTTCGGCGCCATGGGCACCGCTGGTCAGCGCTGCACGACGCTGCGTCGCCTGTTCGTTCATGAAAGCGTTTATGACGCTCTCGTCCCGCGCCTGCAGAAGGCCTATGCCAGCGTTTCCGTCGGTTCGCCGCTTGAAACCACTGCTCTGGTCGGTCCGTTGATCGACAAGGTTGCCTTCGACAACATGCAGAAGGCCCTCAAGGAAGCTTCCGCCCATGGCGGTAAGGTTCAGGGTGGCGAGCGCGTCGATAGCGGCCATGAAAACGCTTACTACGTGCGTCCAGCCATCGTCGAAATGCCAAAGCAGGAAGGTCCGGTTCTCGAAGAAACCTTCGCACCGATCCTTTATGTGATGAAATATTCCGACTTCGACGATGTTCTGGCGAGCCATAACGAAGTCGGCGCAGGCCTGTCGTCCTCGATCTTCACGCTGAACCTGCAGGAAGCAGAACGCTTCCTCTCGGCTGAAGGTTCAGATTGCGGCATCGCCAACGTCAATATCGGCACTTCGGGTGCTGAAATCGGCGGTGCATTCGGCGGCGAAAAGGAAACCGGCGGCGGTCGTGAATCCGGTTCGGATGCGTGGAAGGGCTATATGCGCCGCGCAACCAACACTATCAACTATTCGAAGGCTCTCCCGCTCGCACAGGGCGTTTCCTTCGACATCGACTGATCTTGAAATAAGGTCAAAAGAAAACCCCGCGAAAGCGGGGTTTTTTTATTATGTTATATCTTTCAATCCGGAGCTTAGATGAGATCGGCATCACCGCTTAGGAATAGGGGAGCACGTCCAGCTTTGGCACATCTGTAGGCATTGCCCCGCACACAGCTTCTCGCATTCATCTTTCTTACCAAAATCCTTGCCTTCATGCGGATCCTCCTCAGCTGAAGCCAAAAGAAGTGCCTGAGGAATCGCTTGAGAATCGCGATATACAAATTGTGATGAGTTTATCGATGATGATGCCATCTGTACTGAAGCCTGCTCTCCGGCATAAGCATAACCAGAAGCAATAAAAGTCGACAATGCAAAGAAAAATACTGAATACTTTTTCATAAAACTCTCTAAGAATTAATTACAATTCAGCTTTTAAATTATTATTTCTTAAAATCCATTCCAAGAATTCACTCGCAAATATTGATAACAAAGCGGCTCATCAGGTCACTCAAAAGAAAACCCCGCCGAAGCGGGGTTCTTTATTAGCTGGGCATCGGCGATTAGCGAGATTGTCGTTATGGCGAGACGAAAATCGTGACTTTTGAGAACCGGCACGCAGCGTACTTAGGTACGTGAGCAGCGGAAGCGCAAAAAGGCGCAATTTGCAGGCCGCCAGAGCGGCAATATCAGCCCATGCGTTCGGAGGCGAACGAGCCGGGGCTAGCCGGGAAGACCACGGTGCGGTTGCCGTTGAGGAAAGAACGGTGGTGGATGTGGGCGTGGACCGCACGCGCCAGCACCTGCGCCTCGACATCGCGACCGATGGAAACATAATCGGCAGCGCTCTGCGCATGCGTGATGCGTGCCACGTCCTGCTCGATGATCGGGCCTTCGTCGAGGTCGGCTGTGACGTAATGCGCCGTCGCGCCGATCAGCTTCACACCACGCTCATAGGCCTGCTTGTAGGGGTTCGCGCCCTTGAAAGACGGCAGGAACGAGTGATGAATATTGATGATCTTGCCAGACATCTGCTTGCAAAGCTGGTCGGACAGAACCTGCATGTAACGCGCAAGGACGACCAGCTCCGTGCCGGTATCGTTGACGATATCCATCAGGCGCTGTTCGGCTTCCGGCTTGTTGGCCTTGGTGACGGCTACATGATGGAAGGGGATGTCGTGGTTCACCACGACCTTCTGGTAATCGAAATGGTTCGACACCACACCGACAATATCGATCGGCAGTGCGCCGATCTTCCAGCGATAGAGCAGATCGTTGAGGCAATGGCCGAAGCGCGAGACCATCAAAAGCGTCTTGGTGCGCTTGGCGTTGTCGTGGAAATCGAAATCCATTTCGAACGGGGCCGCAATGGGCTGGAAGCCTTCGCTGAGGGTCTCGAGCGCCACGCCTTCTTCCGAAATGAAACTGACTCGCATGAAGAAACGACCCGTATCGAGATCGTCGAACTGGGCGCTATCAATGATGTTGCAACCCTTCGCCGCAAGATAACCCGAAATTGCGGCAACGATGCCGCGGGTGGACTTGCAGGTGACGGTCAGGACAAAGTTATGCATCGGACTTCCTCAGTTTTCGAAGGCGCGGGCCAAAGCGCGCGCCTTGAAACTAGTTCACGATGCGGTCTCCGCCATGCCAGAATGCGTAATGCACTGACCGGATTGCGCTATCAAGCAACTTTGGAAGAAAGATTGCTCTTATTTGATCAAAGATGCGGATTGCGATCCCGATATCGTGAAACGAGCGCGCGGTTCACGTCACCGGAACCCGGCATATTGGCGCTGAGATAGACCGGCGCGCTGCCATCATCCACGAGGCGGGATGCAACATCGGCAAAGATCGCATTCAGGATCGTCACGCCAAGCGCGGTGGAAACCGGTCCCACCTTCAGGGCGCTGCCCTCCACTTCCAGCACGGCATCGCCCGCAGGCGCATCATTGTCGAGAACGACATCGGCCAGTGAAAGCAGCTGCGTGCGTCCCTTGGCAATCGCGCTGGAATAGGTGACCGACGTAACTGCAATCACCGCCGCCCCCTTCTCGCGGGCATAGCGTGCCGCTTCGATTGGCGCAGCATTGACACCGGAATTGGAAACGACGATCAACACGTCGTCTTCCTGAATGCCGTAGCGGTCGAGGATCGGCAGTACCGCGCCTTCGATCCGCTCGAAATGCGAGCTGGCAACCGCCCCATCCTGCAGCATGATCGCGCCGCAGAGGATCGGCACGGTGATCGCCAGACCACCGGCGCGATAATGCAACTCTTCCGCCATCATATGGGAATGGCCGGTGCCGAACACATAGACCCGGCGGTCAGCGCGCGCGGCGGCGGCAATCAGGTCGGCCGCCCTTTCCATCGGTTCGGCCAGACGGTCACGCAGGCTCGTCAGGCGGGCAATCAGATCGTTAAAATAGCGGTCTGTTATAGCGGTCATCTGCTTTCCCCTCACCCCGCAGCCTGTTTCACGCCGGAGCGCCAGGTAGTTTTCGCAAACAATCCGTCATCGAGATGCACGGCATCCATGCGCATGCCCGGACGCAGCAATCCGCGATCTGCAAGCCGCAGATACCGTGCCGGATAAAGGCTCGCCATGCGCAGGGCTTCGGCCAGCGTCAGCTCCAGTTCCGCCACGCCGAAGCGCACCGCCGAGGCCATGTCGAGGTCGGAACCGGCAATGGTGCCATCCGACAGGATCAGCTTGGAGCAGATGCCGCCCGGCACGCGGTGCACGGCGCGACCATTGATTTCAAAACTGGTCGCATTCGAGCCAACCAGCGACATCGCATCCGTCACGAAGAAAAGATGGGCGTCGCCGCGCTTGGCGCGCAGCGCCAGACGCAGCGCCATCGGATCGACATGATGACCATCGGCTACGATCCCGCACCAGATATCCGGATGGTCGAGCGCTGCGCCTGCCAGACCCGGCGCGCGGTGGCCGATTTGGCTCATGGCGTTGAAGAGATGGGTAACGCTGCGCGCACCGGCATCAAAACGCTTGAAGGCTTCTTCCGCCGTCGTGTCGCTGTGGCCGATGCTGATCACGACACCCGCATCGCTTAAACGGCGCACCTGTTCGGGCGTGACCTGTTCGGCAGCGACGGTCACAAGCAATGTGCCGATCTGCTCCGCCGTGTGGATATAAAGCGCGATATCGGCGTCATCGACCGGGCGCATCAGCTCAGCCAGATGCGCACCCTTGCGCGCAGGCGCCAGATGCGGCCCTTCAAGATGCAGGCCCGCGACGCCCTTGTCGGCTTTCACCGCTTCGACGGCTGCCTCAATGGCGCGGTCACGCACAATCGTCGTGTCGGTAATGAGCGTCGGCAGAAGGCTGGTCGTACCGTATTTACGGTGACCTTCGGCAATCACGAACATGGTCTCCGGCATCGGCTGATCGTTGAGCATACGCCCGCCGCCGCCATTCACCTGCGCATCGATGAAACCCGGAGCAATGACGCCGCCCTTCAGGCGCTCGACCTGATGGGCCTCGCCAAGGGCTGCTTCCGGCACAATGGCTTCAACCTTGCCGTCACTGAAAACAAGGGCGGACTGGTCATGAAACCGCTCGCCATCAAAAATCCGCGCACCCGCGATTGCCGCCTTCTTTGTCATACCGTCACCGTGACCTTGTTGAGATTGCGCGGCTTGTCGGGATCAAAGCCCTTGCGGCGCGTCACCGCTTCAATGACGCGGTAGTAATTGATGAGCGAGACCAGCGGATCGAGATGCGGGCTGCCCGTGCTGGCCGATGGCAGGCGGAAGCCCGGCGTTTCGGCATCGGACAGCGTCACGATGCTCGCGCCGAAGGAATGCAGCCGCTTCAGGGCCTGAATATTGGTGTCGAAAGCCTCGTCGCGTGGCAGGAAGGACAGGATCGGGAACCCCTCCTCGACCAATCGCATCGGACCGTGCATCAGCTCGGCCAGCGAAAAAGCCTCGGCGTGGATATTGGCGGTTTCCTTGGCCTTCAGGGCAGATTCCAACGCAATGGCATAGGCCGTACCGCGACCGCCCGTATAAAGCGAACGCGCATTGAACAGGAGGTTTTCCACGGCTTCGCGCCCATCCGGGCGGGTTGCGGCAAGTGCTTCCGGCAGACGCTGCAAACCGGCGCGCAAATCGGCATCGCCGCTGGCGGCAGCCACCACGCCCGACAGGGCAGCCACTGCTGCAATGAAAGACTTTGTGGCCGCGACGCTCTTCTCCTCGCCTGCATTCAGCGCGAGAACCAGATCCGCCTCTTTCGCGAGAGGGCTGTCCACTACATTGACCACGGCAATCGTCGTCGCGCCGCCCTTTCTGGCAGCGGCCTGTGCCGCCACGATGTCGGGGCTGGCGCCAGACTGCGAAACGGTGAAATGCACGCCGCCGGCAAGCTTCAGCTTCGAGCCATAGACGGAAGCAACCGAAGGCCCGATCGAGGCAACCGGAATGCCCATGGTGATTTCCATCAAATATTTGAAGAATGTCGCCGCGTGATCGGAAGAACCGCGCGCCGCTGTCGTGATGACCGCCGGTTCATTCTTCGCGAAAATCTTTGCGATCTCGGCCAGCGTACCGGCTTCCTTTTCCAGAAGCGTTGCAACCACCGCAGGCGATTGCTCGGTTTCCTGCAACATGAGGGATGGTTGGTTCACCATGATCATTCTCCAATTTTCAGTTCAGCGACGAAGTCATAAGCGTCGGCGCGATAATGCGAGCGGGTGTATTCGACGATACGGTCGTCATCGAGATGCGAGATGCGTTCAATCAAAAGCGCCGGAGCGCCGCGATGCACGCCGAGAAGACGCGCTGTGCCGGGATCAAGCGTAACGGCAGTCAGTCGCTGCAAGGCGCGCACAGGCTTGTAACCACGCCGCGCCAGCGCGCCGTAAAGCGACGCTTCATCGACGCGATCCGTATCCAGATAATGACGCGGCACCACGGCGCGCTCAAAAGCCATCGGCACGCCATCGGCGAGGCGCAGACGGTCAAGCCGCACAATGGACGTATCCACGCCGACGCCGAGCCGAAAGGCTTCGTCTGGCGATGGTTTGTCGATACGGTTCGTCACCACGCGCGCGCCCGGCTCCTTGCCACGCGAAAGCATGTCTTCCGAAAACGATGTCAGCCGCCACAGATGCTGGCTGATGCGCGCTGGGCGCTCTGCAACGAATGTACCGCTGCCGCGCCGGGATTCAACCGCGCCTTGCGCCAGCAGTTCCTTATAGGCATTGCGCACCGTGATGCGCCCAAGCCCAAGCCCCTCGGCCAGATCACGCTCCGGGGGCAACCCGACAGCGGGCGCCAGCTTTCCCTCCTCGATCAGTTCACCGAGAATACGCGCCAGATTGCGATAAAGCGGCCCCGTCCGCTGCGGATCGTGCAGGCCGCGCTCTTCAATGGAAGTGATCAAGGTGGTTCTATTCATGACGAGCATGATAGAACCTATATAGAACCAATAGCAAGTGATGATTTTATGAAATACGCAAGCGCTCGTTCCCGCTGGCGATTTTTGCCAGCGCTTGGACGCAACAGGACAGCATCCGGTCGGACGCAGCCAAGTGACGGCTCAAATTGGAAGCGGATTGGTTCTAGATTCTCTCAACCAACTGCTGACCGGCGGGGCTAAGTTCATAGCGCGTGCGCTGGGTGCGCGGATCGCGCTGCGTGATCACGATATAACCGCCGTCTGCGCCCAGCAGGTTCACCTCACGCAGCACCAGTGCATGCGCAACCCCCAACACCCGGGCGAAGGTCCGGCTGTCGGCGGCAACGCCCAGCGCCAGCGCAGCAACAATGCCTGCGCCAAGCGAAGACAGGTCCGGCGCATTGCCGGTCAGCTTTTCTACGAGCGCCATATAGTCGGCGGCTGCTTGATCCATCAAGCGGCGACGGGCTGTACCGGTCGGAACGAGACGATCACCGATTTCGAGGTCGGCGTAAAACTCTCGTCGCCGGAGCTGCCAATCGGCACGAGCACATTCATCTCCGGATAATAGCCAGCGATACAACCGCGCGGAATGTCATAGGGCACAAAGCGGAAATCACGTGCGACCCGTTCCAGACCATCGACGAAGTCGCCGACAATATCGGCGCGGTCGCCCGCTTCGACACCGATATCCGCCATGTCGAGCGGATTCATGAACACGACCTGCCGCTCGCCATAGACGCCGCGATAGCGGTCATCCATGCCGTAGATGGTCGTGTTGTACTGGTCGTGGCTGCGGAAGGTCTGCAACACATAACGACCCGGACGCCCGCGTGCCTGCTGATGCTCGATGGCTTCCGGCAGTGCGCCAGTCCAGAAAGTGGCCTTGCCGTTCGTCGTATTCCATTCCAGTTCACGCGCCGTATTACGCAGATGGAAACCGCGCGGCACACGCACACGCTTGTTGAAATCGTAGAAATCAGGCAGCACACGCGCGATGCGGTCGCGGATCAGGTCGTAATCGTCGGCCATGTCCAGCCAGTTGACAGGCTTGGGGCCGAGCGTCGCATTGGCCATGCCCGCAATAATCGCCACTTCCGACCGCAGATGCGGCGAGGCTGGCGCATTGATGCCGCCCGATCCATGCACCATGCTCATGGAATCCTCGACCGTGACGATCTGGGCAACGCCCTTGGAATTCAGATCGATCTCAGTGCGTCCGAGACATGGCAGAATGAACGAATCCTGCCCCGGCACCAGATGTGAATGGTTGAGCTTGGTTGCGATATGCACGGTCAGGCGTTGGCTCGACAGCGCTTTCGCGATGATCGGGCTATCCGGCGTCGCGCGGGCAAAATTGCCGCCGAGACCGATAAAGGCCTTCGCCGTTCCGTCCAGCATGGCACCAATGGCACCGATGACATTATGGCCCGGTTCACGCGGCACATCGAAACCGAATTCCTTTTCCAGCGCATCGAGAAATGCGCGCGGCGGATCTTCGTTAATGCCAACCGTGCGGTCGCCCTGCACATTGGAATGGCCACGCACCGGGCACAGGCCCGCGCCGGGTCTGCCGATATTGCCGCGCAGCAGCATGAAATTGGTGATCTCGCGAATGGTGATCACCGAATGGCGATGCTGGGTCACGCCCATGGCCCAGGTGCAGATCACGCGCTCCGCATCCATATAGATCTGCGCGGCCCGCTCCAGAGACTGCCGCAACAGACCGGACTGATCTTCGATCTCCTCCCAGGTCGTCGCATCCACGGCAGCGCGATAGGCTTCGAGTTCGGCGGTATGCGCACTCAGAAAATCCCGGGCGAGAATGGACGGCTCACCTGCGGCGAGCGCCGCGTCATCCGCTGCGAATACCGCCTTTGCCATGCCGCGAAACGCCGCCAGATCACCACCCAGACGCGGCTGGAAATAATCGCTGGCAATCGCTTCGCTGCCGCCATGCAGCATTTCGAGCTTGTTCTGCGGATCAGCAAAACGCTCCAGCCCGCGTTCGCGGATCGGATTGAACACCGCGATGCGCGCGCCGCGTTCGGCAGCACGGCGCAGATCGCCCAGCATGCGCGGATGGTTGGTGCCGGGGTTTTGCCCGACGACGAAAATCGCGTCGGCCTGTTCGAAATCCTCAAGCAGCACCGTGCCCTTGCCGACGCCGACCGATTGTTTCAGCGCCACACCGCTGGCTTCGTGGCACATATTGGAGCAATCGGGGAAATTATTGGTGCCATAGGCACGCACGAAAAGCTGGTAGAGAAAGGCAGCCTCGTTGGAAGCGCGACCCGACGTGTAGAACTCGACCCGGTTCGGATGATCGAACTCACGCAGAAGCGCGCCAATGCGCTCCAGAGCCACATCCCATTCAACCGCCTCATATTTGTCGGTCGCCGCATTGTAGCGAAGCGGATGCGTCAGACGGCCAGTATTTTCCAGATCGTAATCGGTCCATTTGCGCAATTGCGAAACCGTATGGTCCCGGAAGAAAGCGGGCGTGGTGCGCCGGTCGGTCGCCTCCCAGGCCACCGCCTTGACGCCATTTTCGCAGAACTCAAAGGACGAGCCATGTTCCGGGTCGCCCCAGGCGCAACCGGGACAGTCGAAACCATCGGGCTGATTGGCCTTGAGCAAGGCACGCGCACCCGTCAGCGGCGCGCCGCTGGCCAAAAGCTGCTTGCCGCAGCTCTTCAGAGCCCCCCAGCCACCGGCAGCACTTGAGCTTTTGCCGATAAAGCCGGTTTTGGAACCCTTGCCATCCTTGCTCATGTCTCAATCCTTGTTCCATTGCGAACGTATTACGCAGAGCAATAGCATAAGCAAAATAGCCATCACCTTCAATTGACGACCAGTTGATGTCGGTGTTTTGTAGCTTCGCACTTGATTTCAGTCGCGCGATCCTTCATGCGAGTGGTCAAGAAAACTTACCACAAGGGGCAAGAGTAATGTCCAACATCGTTGAAATCGCCGATCTGAAGCGGCTCGCCCAGCGCCGCGTCCCGAAAATGTTTTTCGATTATGCGGATTCGGGCGCTTGGACTGAGTCGACCTATCGTGCCAACGAGGACGACTTCAAGAAGATCAAACTGCGCCAGCGCGTACTGGTCGACATGACCAACCGTTCGCTCGCAACGACTATGATCGGTCAGGATGTAGCCATGCCGGTCGCGCTCGCACCGACAGGCCTCACCGGCATGCAGCATGCCGACGGCGAAATGCTGGCCGCACAGGCTGCCGAGGCTTTCGGCGTGCCCTTCACGCTTTCCACGATGAGCATCTGCTCTATCGAGGACGTTGCCTCGGTGACCAAGAAGCCGTTCTGGTTCCAGCTTTATGTGATGAAGGACCGCGACTTCGTGAAGAACCTGATCGGTCGCGCCAAGGCCGCAGGCTGCTCAGCCCTCGTGCTGACGCTCGACCTGCAAATCCTCGGCCAGCGCCACAAGGATATCCGCAACGGTCTGTCCGCCCCGCCGAAATTCACCCCGAAGCATATCTGGCAGATGGCGACCCGTCCCGGCTGGTGCCTGGGCATGATGGGCACGCAGCGCCGCACCTTCCGTAACATTGCCGGCCACGCCAAGAACGTGACCGACCTGTCCTCGCTTTCCTCCTGGACGGCGGAACAGTTCGACCCGCAGATGAACTGGAACGATGTGGCCTGGATCAAGGAACAATGGGGCGGCAAGCTGATCCTCAAGGGTATCCTTGATGTGGAAGATGCGAAGATGGCCGCCAAGTCCGGCGCAGATGCCATCATCGTGTCCAACCATGGCGGTCGCCAGCTCGATGGCGCGCCGTCATCCATCTCCATGCTGAAGCCGATTGTCGACGCCGTGGGCGATCAGATCGAAGTGCATGTCGATGGCGGCATCCGCTCCGGTCAGGACGTGCTGAAGGCCCGCGCGCTCGGCGCACAGGGTGTCTTCATCGGTCGCCCCTTCCTCTATGGCCTTGGCGCCATGGGCAAGGAAGGCGTCACGCTGGCGCTTGAGATCATCCGCAAGGAACTCGATGTCACCATGGCGCTATGCGGCAAGCGCGATATCAACACGATCGACGCATCAGTCCTGCATTCGGTCAATTTTTAAACGACCACGCTTCCTTTTCCCTCACCCTGAGGAGCCTCTCCTGAGCCTGTCGAAGGAGAGCGTCTCGAAGGGCGAGGGAAAACAGCCGCAGCGCCTGCCCTCGTCCTTCGACCCTTCGGCGGGCTCAGGATGATGCTTCGCTTCGCTCCGCACCTCAGGATGAGGGGATGCGTGGCGGCGGCTTCGATCAGTAACAAGTTCTATCCCCGCGATGACGGCGCTTTCGACAGCAGCACCGTGCGAATGGCGAAGCTGGAATGGATGCGCGCCACGCCCGGCAGACGCGACAGGATTTCCTTGTGAATGATTTCATAAGCCGCAGCGTTTTCAGCTTCGACGCGCAGAATATAATCTGCATCCCCCGTCATCAGATAGCATTCCTGCACTTCCGGATGCCGCCGCACGGCTTCTTCAAAGCGGTTTAGATATTCTTCGGTCTGCCGGTCGAGCGTGATGCGTACAATGGCGACCAGCCGCTCGTCACCGCCCGATGAGCCAACGATGGCCGTATAGCCACGGATGACGCCGCCTTCTTCCAAAATCTGCACCCGTCGCAGACAGGCGGACTGCGACAGCCCCACCTCAGCGGCAAGCTGGCTGTTGGTCATGCGCCCGTCACGGCGCAGACAACGAATGATGTTCCGGTCTATACTGTCGAGTGTCGCCATGCATATTCTTCGAATGAAAAGCTAAAACGTGCGCAGGATGTGCCAAAATTCGCATAATCTGCGACAGATAGCAAAAACATTCGAATAGTCTTCGATTAATATATCTCGATGCCCGTTTGGATGCAGCAACGCATCCGGCGGATATGGGGCAATAAGAATTGCGCAATGGATATGGTTGATATGTCGATGCATTTTTCGAAAGAGCAAAGCGATCTCGCCGCTGGCGGCGTGTTGACCATCGATCTTGCCGCGCTGCGGCACAATTATTCCGCCGTTGCGCAGCACATCGCGCCGACCCGTGCGGCAGCGGTCGTCAAAGCCGATGCCTATGGCCTTGGCGCACATCGCGTTGCGCCCGCCTTTTACGAAGCGGGCTGCCGCGACTTCTTCGTTGCGCATCTGGGCGAAGCCATCGCGCTGCGGCCTGTGCTGAACGCCGATGCGACGCTTTATGTGCTGAACGGCCTGCAACCCGGCACCGAAGCCGCCTGCGCCCGCGAAGGCATCGTGCCGGTGCTCAATTCTCTGGAACAGGTGGAAAACTGGGCCAATCTGGCGGCCAGCAGCGGCAAGAAACTGCCAGCGCTCCTGCAAGTCGATACCGGCATGTCGCGTCTTGGCCTTTCGGCCAAGGAACTGGACCGGCTGGCCGACAATCTTTCGCTGCTCGACGGCATCGATGTGCGGTTTATCATCAGCCATCTGGCGAGCGGCGATGAACCGGAAAACCCGGCCAATGCAAGCCAGCTTGCCGCCATGCGCGCAGCACTGGCGCGCCTGCCGAAACTGCCCGTCGCCTTTGCCAATTCGGGCGGCAGTTTTCTCGACAATTCCTATTATTTCGACCTCGCGCGCCCCGGTGTCGCGCTTTATGGCGTCGGACCCAAAAGCGCGATCGTTCCGGTGCTGACACTGTCGGCGCGCGTCATTCAGGTGCGCGACGTGGAAAAAGGTGCGGCCATCGGTTATGGCGGCACCTATATCGCCGAAGGCCCCATGCGGATTGCCACCATTGCGGTGGGCTATGCCGACGGCTGGTTCCGCGCGCTCAGCAACAAGGGTTCAGCCTTTTATGGCGAAACCCGCCTGCCCATCGTAGGGCGCGTTTCGATGGATTCCATCACGCTCGATGTCAGCGCGCTGCCGGAAGGCACGCTCAAGCTTGGCAGTCTCGTGGAACTGATCGGCCCGCATCAGCGTCTGGAAGACGTGGCGAGCGAATGTGACACGATCCCTTATGAAATTCTGACAGCGCTCGGCAACCGCTATGCCCGTTTCTACGTGGATAGCGCGCGTTCGAGCCAAAATGCATAACAAAAAAGAGGCGAACATGCAGATTACCGTACTCGGCAGTGGCGTCATCGGCGTCACAACGGCTTACTACCTGGCCAAGCTTGGCCATGAAGTGACGGTCATCGACCGCGAGGAAGGTCCGGCGCTGGAAACCAGCTTCGCCAATGCCGGTCAGGTTTCGCCCGGCTATGCCTCGCCATGGGCGGCTCCCGGCATTCCGCTGAAAGCGGCAAAGTGGCTGTTCCAGAAGCATGCGCCGCTGATCATCCGCCCGACATCTGATCCCAAGCAGTATGTCTGGCTGACGCAGATGCTCGCCAACTGCACGGACAGCCGTTACAAGGTCAACAAAACCCGCATGGTCCGCGTGGCGGAATATAGCCGCGATGTTCTTGTCGATCTGCGCAAGGATACCGGCATCGAATATGACCAGCGCATGCAGGGCACCTTGCAGCTCTTCCGCGAGCAATATCAGCTCGATGGCATCGGCAAGGATATCGAAGTGCTGCGGCAGGACGGTGTGCCGTTCGAAGTGCTCGACCGTGACGACTGCGCCAAGATTGAACCTGCGCTCGCCCGCGTGAAGGACAAGTTTGTCGGCGGCCTTCGCCTGCCCCATGACGAAACCGGCGACTGCTTCAAGTTCACCAATGCGCTGGCCAAGATCGCCGAAGGCATGGGCGTCAAATTCCGCTTCGGCGTGAATATCAAGTCGCTGGTTCTGTCTGGCGGTCGCGTTTCCGGCGTGGAAACGTCAGACGGCATTCTCACGGCAGACCGTTATGTGGTTGCGCTCGGCAGCTATACGCCTGCGCTCGTCAAGTCGCTTGGCCTCAATGCGCCGATCTATCCGGTGAAGGGCTATTCGATCACCGCACCGATTATCGATGAGGACCGCGCGCCGGTCTCGACGGTTCTGGACGAAAGCTATAAGATCGCCATCACCCGCCTCGGCGACCGCATCCGTGTCGGCGGCATGGCGGAAGTGTCCGGCTTCACCAAGGATCTTCCGGCGGCCCGTCGCGCAACGCTCGACCTGTCGGTGAGCGATCTGTTCCCCGGCGGTGACCTCAAGGCCGCGACCTTCTGGTCGGGTCTGCGCCCGATGACGCCGGACTCCACGCCGATCATCGGCGGAACCCGTTACGACAACGTGTTCATCAATGCCGGTCACGGCACGCTGGGCTGGACCATGTCCTGCGGCTCGGGCAAGCTTCTGGCCGATCTGGTCAGCGGCAACAAGCCGGATATCCGCGCCGACGATCTCGGTATCTCGCGCTACAATTAAATACCGTTCTCCTGCGCGCCGTCAGAAACTCGGCGGCGTGCAGGCGCTGACCACCTCGCAGGCTGTTGGCCCGATGCATCGAAAGCGATGCGGCAGTTTTGAGGAAAAATAATAGGCGTCGCCCGGCCCCAATATGCGCCGGTCGCTGCCGACGGTCACCTCGATGCGGCCCGAGATGACGATACCGCCCTCCTCGCCCTCATGCATCAGCAGCACCTTGCCTGTGTCGGAGCCCGGCTCATAGCGCTCCTTCAGGATCTGCAACGAGCGCGCAAACAAGTGGTCGCCCACCTGCCGGTAGGAAATGGGGCCTTTGCCGATTTCCACCAGCTCTTCCGCCTGATAGAATACCTTGTGCGGTGTATCCGGCTCCAGCGCGAAAAACTCGGCCATGCCGATCGGAATGCCGTCGAGAATACGCTTGAGCGCACCGACCGACGGATTGGACTGATTGGCCTCGATCAGCGATATGGTCGAGTTGGTTACACCAGCCCTTTTTGCAAGCTCGCGCTGCGACAGATTCTGCCGCATGCGCACATAGCGCAACCTTCCGCCGATATCGATACTCATCGGACATTCCCCTTCTGTTTATGATGTTCGATATAGCATAATTTTCTGAAAGCGACGCCATAAAATCAATAGCTTAAACATTTGAAGAAAAGGGCTTGTTGCCCTTCGCAAAGCGTGTCCTCCTGCCTGAAAATAGGAGGTTACCATGCTCACCAAAACCAACGCGCCCAGCCTTGAAAACTTCTGGATGCCGTTCACCGCAAACCGGCAGTTCAAGGCCGCTCCGCGCCTGCTCGCCAGCGCATCGGGTATGTATTACACCGACACTGACGGCCATCAGGTTCTCGACGGGACGGCTGGTCTGTGGTGCTGCAATGCTGGCCATGGCCGCAAGCGGATTACCGAAGCCGTTGAGCGCCAGATTTCCACGATGGACTTCGCGCCCACCTTCCAGATGGGCCACAATATTGCATTCGATTTCGCCGAAAAGCTCGCGGCCATCGCGCCGGGTGGTCCGGCTGCGCAGCTCGACCGGGTGTTCTTCACCAATTCCGGTTCGGAATCGGTCGATACCGCACTGAAGATTGCCATCGCCTATCAGCGCGCTATCGGTCAGGGTACCCGCACCATGGTGCTGGGTCGCGAAAAGGGCTATCACGGCGTTGGTTTCGGCGGCATTTCGGTTGGCGGTCTGGTCAACAATCGCCGCGTCTTCCCGCAGATCCCTGCCGACCATATGCGCCATACACTCGACATCGAGCGCAATGCCTTCTCGAAGGGCCTGCCTGCGCATGGCATCGAGCTGGCGGATGATCTGGAACGTCTGGTTCAGCTGCACGGCGCTGAAAAGATCGCCGCCGTCATCATCGAACCGATGTCCGGTTCGGCTGGCGTCGTCCTGCCGCCGAAGGGCTATCTGGAACGCATCCGCGCCACTGCCGACAAATACGGCATTCTGCTGATCTTCGACGAAGTCATCACCGGTTTCGGTCGTCTCGGCACGCCGTTTGCCGTCGATTATTTCGGCGTTGTTCCAGACCTCGTCACCACCGCCAAGGGTCTGACCAACGGTGCAATTCCGATGGGCGCAGTCTTTGCCGCGCGCAAGGTCTATGACGGCCTGATGACTGGCCCGGAAAACGCAATCGAGCTGTTCCACGGCTACACCTATTCCGGCCATCCGGTCGCTTGTGCCGCTGGCCTTGCCACACTGGAAGTCTACGCCGAAGAAGGCCTGCTGACCCGTGGCGCGCAGCTTGCTGATCATTGGCAGGAAGCGCTGCATTCGCTGAAAGATGCGCCGAATGTCGTCGACATTCGCAATCTCGGTCTGGTCGGCGCTATCGAACTGTCGTCGCGCAAGGACGCACCGGGCGCGCGCGCCTATGGCGTCTTCGTGGATTGCTTCAAGAAGGGCTTGCTGATCCGCGTCACCGGCGATGTGATTGCACTTTCGCCGCCGCTGATCGTGGAAAAGGAACAGATCGACACGATCGTTTCTGTGATCCGCGACGCCCTGAAGCGCGCCGCATAAAATTTCGATCCAATCCGCGGTGTGATCACCACCCAGATCACGCCGCCTCTTGGCCGCCGCTCCCATTGCGGCGGCTTTTTTCTTTAGCTTTTACTTACTGAAAGATTTCAGCGACACTAGGCGTCCTATGTCCAACAATCAGACCGCCAACTCCTACCGAAAGATAGCTCGGAAGCACTTCCAGAAATGCAAATCATTACTCGCAGAAAATGCGGGCGATGCCTATCGATATGCATGCCTGGAGCTTCGAATGTCTATCGAAGCCCTAACTTACGGCCTTATGGCAATCTACCGGCCCGAACTAGATCAATTAGCTCTTCGCAAGTGGCAACCCGCAAAACTATTGAGAGAGCTTCTTAACATCGATCCTGGCGTTGAAAATCCTCCGATATTCTCAATCCAGCACCCCAACGATGGAACATGGCATCAAGTTTTTGAGAAAGAAAAACGTTTGTCAGCGAAGTGGCTTAACAAGACGCACAATGCTCTTAGCAGCTTCCTTCACGTTCAAATGACCGATCCGGGGCTTGATTCCGAAGAATTCATCACCGCAATCAAGACAAAGCTCGATGAATACTGTTCTGAGTTAGAGACGGCGCTTTCATCTCAGTCATGGAACACGATGTTTCGTGACGAATCGTGGTCTTATCCGTGTGAATGTGGGACCAATATCGTCAGACGCAAAAAACACGTTGGCCTTGATTACGTTTTCAAATGTTCCGAGTGCCCGAGACAATACGATTCGTCTACGGAAGACGGTCAAATCAAATTGAAGCTGAAGCAGATAATCTGGAGATGCAATCTCTGCGAGACAGACAACGCATTTCCAGAATATCAGCTGACTGAACGGTATTTGGTTAAATGCCGAAGCTGCTCCGAACCCGCCCAGATTCGAAAAGAATGGCTCTTTTTTCAAAAAGACGCGCAAAATCAGCCAACAGAGAATGAAACCCGCTAGCCTTGCGAAGGCGTAAACTTCGCCACCAGCGCGTGGCTATCGCCGGGATAGGTGAAGCGCACATGCGTTACCGGCAGATCGGCATTCCATGTCTGGCGTTCGACGACCAGACAGGGCGATCCCGGCGCAATATCGAGCAATGCAGCATTTTCCGGCGTCGCCGCTGTGGCGCGAATGGAGTGCTGTGCGCTGCTCCACGGCACGCAGGCCACGAGCCACGGACCGGGCGAGTGTTCGGAAAAATCCGCTACCGCCGCATCCGGCACCGCGTCCAGATTGATGATGCGTTCTTCCAGCGCGAAAACCCGCTGTCCGGCATGATGACGGCAAACCAGATCGATGATCTGCGTGTGGCGCGGAATATCGATCTTCTGCGCATCGGCTGGCCCACTCAGACGGTCCCAGCGCTTGAGCAGTTCAAACCGGTATGGCGCGCCGAGTGCTGCAACCTCATCGCGAATATCATGAATTTCGAGAATGGCGGCCTGCGATCGCGGGAAAGAAACGAAGCTGCCGGACTTGCGCTTGCGTTCAATCAGTCCGGCCTTGGCTAGCTGGGTCAGCGCCTTGTTCACCGTCATGCGCGAACAGCCATATTGTTCGGTCAGCTCGTGCTCGAACGGGATACGGTGCCCCGGCGCCCATTCCCCCGACAGGATGCGCGATTCAATATCGTCCAAAATACGCTGATGCAGTGAAAGCACCGGACCGTCTTTTGTCGCTGAACCGTCATCCGCCATGGCATGTCCCCTTTGTTTTCCCGCTTTTGCCGGAAATGCTTCAGGCGAGCAACTCGCCTATTGCCTTCTGGAAAGCACGCTCGGCCTGATCGCGCAAGCGGTGACGTCCGCCCTGCACCTGTTTCACGCCGCGTACCCACACATCACTGACCTGCGCGCGACCAGCAAAAATCCAGCCATCCAGCACGGCATCGCCCTTGGCGTGCGGCAGACGTTCGGTATCCAGCGCGACAAAATCCGCCGAAGCGCCAAGCTTCAAGCCGTCATCGGCGCGACCCATCGCGATGTTGCCGCCACGCACAGCACCATCAAACAAGGCGCGGCCCGTGGAAGCTTCACTCTCGGCCAGCACATTGCGGGCGCGATGATGGAGGCGCTGCGAATATTCCAGCTGGCGCAGTTCGTCGCCAATGCCGATCAGCACATTGGAATCCGAACCGACGCCGAATTGGCCGCCTGCTTCCGCAAACACCGTTGCGTTGAAGGTTCCGTCGCCGAGATTGGCTTCCGTCACAGGGCAGAGACCGGCAATCGCCCCGGCCCTGGCCATGCGTCGGGTTTCGTCGTCGGTCATATGGGTTGCATGGATCAGGCACCAGCGCGAGGAAAGGTCCTGATTATCAAGAAGCCATTCGACCGGACGCTTGCCCGACCAGGCAATGCTGTCTTCCACTTCCTTCACCTGCTCGGCCACATGGACATGCACTGGCGTCTCGGGCAGAAGCTTCGTCACCAGATTAAGTTCATCCGGCGTCACGGCGCGCAGGCTGTGCGGCGCAACGCCTAAAACCGCGCCGTCGAAATCCGACAGTGCCTGTTTGCAGCCTTCGATCAGCCGCGCAAAGCGTTCCGGATCATTGATGAAACGGCGCTGGCCTTCATTGGGCGCGCTGCCGCCGAAACCCGAATGCGCATAGAAAACCGGAAGCAGCGTCAGGCCTATGCCTGCAGCCTTTGCGGCAGCGACAATACGGTCCGCCATTTCGGAGAGATTGGCATAAGGCGTGCCGTCGCGATCGTGGTGCAGATAATGAAACTCGCCGACGCGGGTAAACCCGGCCTCCAGCATGTCGACATAAAGCCGCAACGCCACAGCTTCCGCCTGCTCGGGCGACATGGTGAGCGCAAACTTGTACATGATCTCGCGCCAGCTCCAAAACGAATCGGCAGACGGTCCGCGCTTTTCGGCGAGCCCCGCCATCCCATACTGAAACGCATGGCTGTGCAGATTGGGCACGCCTGCAACAATCGCGGCGTGACGTTCATCCCCGGCCCCGGCAGCCTTATCCACCTCAAGCGAGGCAATCTTTCCACCGGCAATGCCAATGCGGACATTGTCGGCCCAGCCATTGTCGAGAAGCGCCTGACCGGCATGGATAAAACGCAGTTCGGGCGTGACAGCTGACATGGATCGGTTCTCCTCGAATGTTCCCGCACAGACTGGCTCATTGTTTTGGGCAGTTTAACGCGAAAGCCGTTGAACAGTTTTCGCGCTAGAATGCCATCTTTCAACAGTTCGCTTGTCTGCGCATTTTTTCTCTTGGCTGTTTCACTAATATGTATATACATTATCAAAAAACAGGGGAAGCGAGAAAACGCTCATGCTCAAGAATTCAAGCATCGTTTTTATCAATGCGCGCATTGCGACGCTGGACGAAGACGCGGACGGTCTCGGTCTCATCGAGAATGCGGCGCTTGCGGTCAAGGACGGCTTGATCGCCTATGTCGGCCCGCAATCGGCACTCCCCGATGCCTATGCCTCCTATGATAGAATCGATTGCGAAAACCGGCTGATCACGCCGGGCCTCGTCGATTGCCACACCCATCTCGTTCATGCCGGAAATCGCGCCCATGAATTCGAGCTTCGCTTGCAGGGCGCTTCCTATGAGGAAGTTGCACGGGCCGGTGGCGGCATTGTTTCCTCGGTCAAGAACCTGCGCGCTGCCAGCGAAGACGATCTGGTGCGCGAAACCCTGCCCCGTCTTGATGTGCTGATTGCCGAAGGCGTCACCACCGTTGAAGTCAAATCCGGTTACGGTCTCGACCGCGACAGCGAAATCAAATCGCTGAAAGCCGCCCGTCGGCTCGGCGAAGAACGCGACGTGGCAATCCGCACCACTTTCCTAGGCGCGCATGCGCTGCCGCCGGAAATGAATGGTGACAAGACGGCCTATATCGACAAGATCGTCGACGACATGCTGCCCGCCATCGCAGCCGATCATCTGGCCGATGCGGTGGATGGTTTTTGTGAAGGCATCGCCTTCCTGCCCGACGAAATCGCCCGGGTATTCGATGCGGCCAAGGCGCATGGCATCGCGGTCAAGCTTCATGCCGATCAGCTTTCCAATCTGCATGGCGCAGCCCTTGCCGCGTCCTATGGCGCATTGTCCGCTGATCACCTCGAATATACCGATGCGAAAGGTGCTGCTGCCATGGCCAAGGCCGGAACAGTGGCCGTGCTGCTTCCCGGCGCTTACTACTTCATCCGCGAAACGCAGAAGCCACCGGTCGAGGCCTTCCGCACTGCGGGCACGAAGATGGCGCTTGCCACCGACAACAATCCGGGCACATCACCGCTGACCTCGCTTTTGCTCACCATGAATATGGGCGCAACGCTCTTCCGCATGACGGTTGATGAGTGCATTGCGGGCGTCACCCGCGAAGCCGCGCGTGCCCTTGGCATTCTCGACCAGACCGGCACGCTGGAAGTCGGCAAGGATGCCGATCTGGCCATCTGGAACGTCGAGCGCCCCGCCGAACTCGTCTACCGTATCGGCTTCAACCCGCTGTGGAAGCGGGTTTTCAAAGGCCGAATTTAATACTGTCCGTATGGGCATGGCCCATACGGGAACCCAACGGAGCCTTTCATGACCATTATCCTCAAGCCCGGTTCTGTTCCGCTTGAAACGCTGGAAACGATCTATCGCGATGCGGTTCCCGTCCGCATCGACCCCGCATTTCATGCCGGTGTCGAAAAGGCCGCCGCGCGCATTGCAGAAATCGCAGCAGGCGACGAGCCGGTTTACGGCATCAATACCGGCTTCGGCAAACTCGCCTCCATCCGCATTGCGCCCGGCGATGTCGCCACGCTTCAGCGCAACCTGATCCTGTCGCATTGCTGCGGCGTCGGCGATGCGCTGCCGGAAAATATCGTACGCCTCGTCATGGCGCTGAAGCTGATTTCGCTCGGTCGCGGCGCGTCCGGTGTGCGGCTTGAAGTCATCACGCTTCTCGAAGACATGCTGGCAAAAGGCGTGATCCCGATGATCCCGGAAAAGGGATCTGTCGGCGCGTCCGGCGACCTTGCACCGCTGGCCCATATGACTGCCGCCATGATCGGCGAAGGTGAAGCCTTCTATCAGGGCGAACGTCTCTCCGGCGCAAAGGCGCTGGAAAAGGCCGGTCTGAAGCCGGTCGTGCTTGCCGCCAAGGAAGGACTGGCGCTGATCAACGGCACGCAGACATCGACGGCCCTTGCACTGGCCGGGCTTTTCCGCGCACATCGCGCAGCGCAGACGGCTCTGATCACCGGCGCACTGTCCACCGATGCCGCCATGGGGTCGGATGCGCCGTTCCACGAGGAAATCCACACGCTGCGCGGCCATAAGGGCCAGATCGACGCCGGTCGTGCATTGCGCGCCCTGCTCGAAGGCTCGGTCATTCGCCAGAGCCATCTTGAAGGCGACCAGCGCGTGCAGGACCCCTATTGCATCCGTTGCCAGCCGCAGGTCGATGGCGCTTGCCTCGACATTCTGCGACAGGCCGCCCGCACGCTGGAAATCGAAGCCAATGCGGTTACCGACAATCCGCTGGTTCTCTCGGACGGACGCGCCGTATCGGGCGGCAATTTCCACGCCGAACCGGTCGCCTTTGCCGCCGACCAGATTGCGCTTGCCATCTGCGAGATCGGTGCAATCGCCCAGCGCCGCATCGCGCTGCTGGTCGATCCGGCGCTGTCCTTCGGCCTGCCCGCCTTCCTTGCCCGCAAGCCGGGACTGAATTCGGGCCTGATGATTGCGGAAGTCACCTCCGCCGCGCTGATGAGTGAAAACAAGCAGATGGCGCATCCGGCGTCCGTCGATTCCACGCCAACCTCGGCCAATCAGGAAGACCATGTGTCTATGGCCTGCCATGGCGCGCGCCGCCTGTTGCAAATGACCGCCAATCTCAATGCCATTATCGGCATCGAGGCTTTGACCGGCGGACTGGGCGTCGAGCTGCGTGAGCCGCTGACCACCAGCCCAGAACTGGCCAAGGTCATCGCCGTGTTACGCGGGCGCGTGCCGACGCTGGAAGACGACCGCTATATGGCCGACGACCTCAAGAATGCTGCCGATCTGGTGGCTGACGGTGCGCTGGCCGGTGCGGTTTCGAGCGGCATCCTGCCAGCGTTGGAGGCGTGATCATGAGCCCGTTTGAAGTTCGTCAGGGAACGTCGCCCGTCATTATCGGCCTGCCGCACACCGGAACCGATGTGCCGCAGGATATCTGGGCGCGGCTCAACGACAACGGCAAAATTCTTGCCGATACCGACTGGCATATTCACAGGCTCTATGACGGCCTGATCGACAGCGCCACCATGGTGCGCGCAACCTTCCACCGCTATTGCATCGACGCCAATCGCGATCCGGCGGGCGCAAGCCTCTATCCGGGTCAAAACACGACGGCGCTGATCCCGGAAACCGACTTTGACGGGCTTTCGATCTGGAAGGATGGAGAGGCACCGACTGAAGCCGATATTGCCGAGCGCATGGCGCGCTTTCACAAGCCCTATCACGAAGCGCTTGCCGCCGAGATCGAGCGCGTAAAGGCGATCCACGGCGTTGCCATCCTCTATGACTGCCATTCGATCCGCTCGCATATTCCGTTCCTGTTCGAAGGCAAATTGCCCGATTTCAACATCGGCACGGATATGGGCAAGACCTGCGATCCGAAGATCGAGGCGGCGGCTGTCGAAGTGACTGCCGGGGCACAAGGTTACACGTCGATCCTCAATGGCCGCTTCAAGGGCGGCTGGACGACCCGCCATTACGGCCGGCCTGAAACCGGCATCCACGCCATCCAGATGGAGCTTGCCCAATCAACCCATCTTGCGACCGAAGCCGTTCCCTTCGCCTATGACGAGGCCAAGGCTGACAAGCTGCGCGTCCATCTCAAAACCCTTTTGCAGCGGCTGGAAAAGCTTGCGCACGACCTGAAATCCTGAGGAGAACACCATGTCGAACCCACGCCATAACGAGCGCGAAGTCCGAGCGCCGCGCGGAGACGAACTCAACGCCAAGAGCTGGCTGACCGAAGCGCCGCTGCGCATGCTGATGAACAATCTCGACCCCGATGTGGCCGAGCGTCCGCATGAGCTGGTGGTCTATGGCGGCATTGGCCGCGCTGCCCGCACATGGGACGATTTCGACCGCATCGTTGCGACCCTCAAGACGCTCAATGAAGACGAAACCCTGCTGGTGCAGTCGGGCAAGCCGGTTGGCGTTTTCCGCACCCACAAGGATGCGCCGCGTGTTCTGATTGCCAATTCCAACCTCGTGCCGCATTGGGCGACCTGGGATCATTTCAACGAACTGGATAAGAAAGGTCTCGCCATGTATGGCCAGATGACCGCCGGTTCGTGGATCTATATCGGCGCGCAGGGCATCGTTCAGGGCACTTACGAAACCTTCGTTGAAGCCGGTCGCCAGCATTTTGACGGCAACCTCACCGGCAAGTGGATTCTGACCGGCGGTCTCGGCGGCATGGGCGGCGCACAGCCTCTGGCGGCAGTCATGGCTGGCGCCTGCTGCCTTGCCGTGGAATGCGACGAAACCCGCGCCGATTTCCGTCTGCGCACCCGTTATGTCGATGAGAAGACCCACAGCCTCGACGAAGCGCTGGCCAGGATCGATGCCTGGACCAAGGCAGGCGAGGCAAAGTCCATCGCGCTGATCGGCAATGCGGCTGAAATCTTCCCGGAACTCGTCAAGCGTGGCGTGAAGCCGGACATCGTGACCGACCAGACCTCCGCGCATGATCCGGTGCATGGCTATCTGCCGCTCGGCTGGACCGTCGCCGAATGGCGCGCCAAGCAGGAGAGCGACCCAAAAGCCGTCGAAAAAGCTGCGCGCGCTTCGATGAAGCTGCATGTGCAGGCGATGGTCGATTTCTGGAATATGGGCATCCCGACCCTCGACTATGGCAACAATATTCGCCAGATGGCACTGGAAGAAGGCCTCGAAGACGCCTTTGCCTTCCCCGGCTTTGTACCTGCCTATATCCGTCCGCTGTTCTGCCGCGGCATCGGCCCGTTCCGCTGGGCTGCCCTTTCCGGCGACCCGGAAGATATCGCGAAGACCGATGCCAAGGTGAAGGAACTGCTGCCCGACAATAAGCATCTGCACAACTGGCTCGACATGGCGAAGGAACGCATCGCGTTTCAGGGCCTGCCTGCACGCATCTGCTGGGTCGGCCTTGGCGACCGCCATCGCCTCGGTCTCGCCTTCAACGAAATGGTCCGCAATGGCGAGCTGAAAGCGCCGATCGTCATCGGTCGCGACCATCTCGACAGCGGCTCGGTCGCCTCGCCGAACCGCGAAACGGAAGCCATGAAGGACGGTTCGGATGCCGTGTCCGACTGGCCGCTCCTCAACGCCCTTCTTAACACCGCTTCCGGCGCGACATGGGTGTCGCTGCATCACGGCGGCGGCGTCGGCATGGGCTTCAGCCAGCATGCGGGCATGGTCATCTGCTGCGACGGCACGGAAGATGCGGACCGCCGTCTGGAGCGTGTTCTGTGGAACGACCCGGCCACCGGCGTCATGCGCCATGCTGATGCGGGTTATGAAGAAGCGCTGGATTGGGCCAAGCAGCAGGGTCTGCGCCTGCCCGGCATTCTGGGGAACTGAGGTCGAATGGCCGTCACTCTTCTCAAGGCCGAAAATCATCGCCGCATGCCGTGGAAAAACGGCGGCGGCGTGACGGTTGAGATCGCCGTCCACCCGCAAGGCGCGTCCGTCGATGATTTCGACTGGCGCATCTCCATGGCGACCGTCGCAAGTGACGGCCCGTTTTCCGTCTTTCCCGGCATCGACCGCACCTTGTCGGTGCTCGAGGGCGACGGCATTGTGCTCGATGTCGAAGGACAGGAGAGCACCCTCACCCGCGACAGCTCACCCCTGGCCTTTGCGGCAGACAGCCATTCGGCTGCGCGCCTGATCGGCTCCGCCATCACCGACCTCAATGTCATGACCCGGCGCACGCACTATGCGCACCGGGTCCGCCGCATCACCGGGAGCAATGCTGCGGCGACATTGGATACCGGAATCACAGGTGAAGCACTGCTTATTTTCTGTGCAGAAGGAGAATTTGCACTCCAGATCGACACAGGACTCGTACATCTCGGTCCACATGACGCAGCGATCCTGCCTGCGCCTGTCACAAATTCCGTTGAACTTAAGGGTAAGGGAGACCTGTTCCTGATAACAATTATCGCAATTGAATCAGGTGCTTAAATGATTTTCCACCAGAAATGCCCGCAAAGAAATCTTTGTCGGCCTCTCTGGACAGGAAAAACGGTCCTGCTAATTTGCTGAGATCGATATGTATAGGCTTATAAACACATAAAAGGGGTACTATTCATGAAAAAATCGTGGTTTGCAGGTGTTGCGCTCGCAGCATTCGCCTTTGCCTCAACTGCTCAAATATCGAATGCGGGGGCTGAGACCGCCGTTTCCATCGGCTTTTCCGGCTGGACGGGTTTTGGCCCGCTGACGCTGGCCAAGGAAGCTGGCATTTTCAAGAAGCACGGGCTGGACGTCACGCTGAACAAAATCCCGCAGGCAAGCCGCCATCTGGCGCTGGCATCGGGCGACATTCAGTGCGCCGCCACCACCGTTGAAACCTGGATCGTCTGGAACGCAGTGGGTGTGAAGTCCAAGCAGATTTTCCAGATGGACAAGTCCTATGGCGCTGACGGCATTGCGGTACGCGCCGACGTCAACTCCTTCGCCGATCTGAAGGGCAAGACGATTGCCGCTTCTGCACCGGGCACCTCGCCTTACTTCCTGCTGGCTTTCATGCTCGCCAAAAACGGCATGACCACCAAGGATGTGAAGGTCGTCAACATGGAGCCGGGACCGGCAGCACAGGCTTTCGTGGCTGGCCAGAACGACGCCGCCATGACCTATGAGCCTTATCTCTCAACCGTGCGCGCTGCGCCTGACAAGGGCAAAATTCTCGCCACCACGCTCGACTATCCGGCTGTGACGGATACCGTTGGCTGCACACCTGCCTTCCTCGAAAAGAACCCGGAAGCTGCCAAGGCGCTTGCCGACAGCTATTTCGAAGCGCTGGAACTGATCGCCGCCGACAAGGACAAGGCCTATGAAATCATGGGCAAGGACGTGAAGCAGTCGGGCAAGGAATTCGGTGCTTCTGCCGAATACCTGCGCTGGCAGGACAAGGCCGCCAATCACAAGTTCTTCGAAGGCGACTTCAAGGAATTCTCCGCTGAAGCGGCTGATCTGCTGTTGCAGGCTGGTGTGATCAAGTCGAAGCCGAACCTTGATGAAATCGTGGATACGAGCTTCATCAAGTAAGATCGCTTTCTGGAACACTGCCCGAAACGTTTGAAACACCTTTCGGGCAAAGTGTTCAGAACAGATAGTGAGTGCTGTTCCGGGCGGCGACGCCCGGACCGACCTCTCCCCTTCCGTCTCTCTTTAAAGACGGGCGCGCGACTGAACGGACAACGTCATGCAGCCTTTGCAGCCGATAGGCAACACGACCCGGATCTTACTGGGCATCCTGTTTTTCATTCTATTTTTTGTGTTCTGGGGCATTGCCACGCTTGGCGGCTTTGTCTCCGCCACCTTCCTCGCCGATCCGATCACCATGGTGAAGGACGGCTATGACCTCATCGCCAATCAGGGCTTCCTGTCCGATATCGGCATGACGGTCTGGCGCGTGCTGGGCGGCTTCGTGCTGGCAAGCCTCGTTGCCATTCCGGTCGGTGTGGCCATGGGCGCTTACAAGCCCATCGAAGCGCTGCTGGAGCCTTTCGTCTCCTTTGCGCGCTATCTGCCCGCTTCCGCTTTCGTGCCGCTCCTTATCCTCTGGGCTGGCATTGGCGAAACGCAGAAGCTGCTTGTCATCTTCATCGGCGCGGTGTTCCAGATCATCCTCATGATCGCCGTCATCGTCGCCAATACCCGCCGCGATCTGGTGGAAGCGGCCTATACGCTGGGCGCGTCCAACAGCGGCATCATCCGCCGCGTGCTCATGCCTGCCAGCGCGCCCGACATTGCTGAAACGCTGCGTCTCGTGCTCGGCTGGGCATGGACCTATGTGATCGTTGCCGAACTGATCGGCGCATCGTCGGGTATCGGCTATATGATCATCAACAGTCAGGCGCTGATGGCCACTGGCCAGATCATTTTCGGCATCATCATCATCGGCGTTATCGGCCTGATCTCCGACCTTGCATTCAAATATTTCAACCGCTGGCTCTTTGCATGGAGGTTCGCGTAATGGCTGCCAAGACCGATCAGGAACTGGTTGTTAAGGGCGTCAGCCGCACCTTTCCCGGCGTGCACGGCGGCAAGCCGACGCTGGCGCTGCAAGCAACCGATCTCATCATCCCGAAGAACGACTTCGTCACCATTCTCGGCCCTTCAGGCTGCGGCAAGTCCACGCTTCTGCGCATCATTGCCGGTCTCGACAAACCGACGACGGGCACGGTGACGCTGGAAGGCAAACCTGTAACCGGCCCCGGTGCTGATCGCGGCATGGTGTTCCAGTCCTATACGCTGTTTCCATGGCTCACCATCCGTCAGAATGTCGGCTTCGGTCTGCGTGAAAAGGGCCTGCCGGAAAGAGAGGCCCGCGAAATCGTCGATAGCTATATCGACAAGGTGGGGCTGCGCGGCTTTGAAAATCACTGGCCGAAGCAGCTTTCGGGCGGCATGCAGCAGCGCACGGCCATTGCACGCGCACTGGCCAACGATCCGAAAATCCTGCTGCTCGACGAGCCATTCGGCGCACTCGACAACCAGACACGCGGTCTGATGCAGGAACTGCTGCTGGGCATCTGGGAACGCGAGCACAAGACTGTGATTTTCGTCACCCACGATATCGAAGAAGCAATCTTCATGGCCACCCGTGTGGTCACGATGACCGCACGCCCGGGCAAGATCAAATCGATCACGCCGGTCGATATCGCGCATCCGCGTTCTTACCACGTCAAGGCAAGCCCGGAATTTTCCGAACTGCGCCTCAAACTGACGGAAGAAATCCGCAGCGAAGCCATTGAAGCAGCCAGGCAGGCTGCCTGAAAATAACGGTTTCTTGAGATTATCGGGTGGATTATGAAAGGGCTGCGACATTCGTCGCGGCCCTTTCTTTTCAGGACAGATTCCACCATGGCCGTTACAGCAGAAGACCTCGAGAACCGTATTGTCTACGTCAACGGTGACTATGTTGCCGCGCGCGATGCCCGCATTTCCATTTTCGACCGAGGCTTCCTTTTCGGCGACGGCATTTATGAAGTGACAGCCGTGCTGGAAGGCAAGCTGATCGACAGCGGCCCGCATATGACACGCTTGCGCCGCTCCACCGGCGAAATCGGCATTCCCATGCCGTTGAGCGAAGACGAGATTGTCACGATCGAGCGCGAGCTGGTGCGCCGCAACAATCTCGTTGAAGGCATGGTCTATCTCCAGATCACCCGTGGCGATGGCCGCGACCGCGACTTCGTGCCGGGCAAGGGCATCAAGCCTTCCATCGTTCTGTTCACGCAGGAAGCCAATCTGCTCGACAAGCCCGCGCTGAAAACCGGCGCGCGCGTACTCTCGCTGGATGATCTGCGCTGGAAGCGCCGCGACATCAAGACGGTGTGCCTGCTGCCCCAAGCGCTGGCCAAGGAAATCGCCAAGAATGCCGGTTGCGATGAAGCCTGGATGATCGAGGACGGCTATGTCACCGAAGGCGCATCATCCACGGCCTATATTGTCACCAACGACGATGTCGTCGTCACGCGCCCCAACAGCAACGCCATCCTGCCCGGCTGCACACGCCTGTCGCTGCTGCAACTGATTGCCGAGACCGGCATGAAGCTGGAAGAGCGCCTTTTCACCATCGACGAAGCCTACGCAGCCAAGGAAGCCTTCCTTACGAGCGCTGGCACCTTCGTCACCCCGATCACGGTCATTGACGACAAGACCATAGGAACGGGCAAACCCGGCCCGGTCGCCCAGCGCCTGCGCGAGATTTATCTCCACCACGCTCGCCGCACAGCGATCTGAAAACGAGGATGGACCGGAGCATTTTTCCCTCATCCTGAGGGGGTAAGCATCGCGCTTAAAACAGAACCGCGCCGGAATTGCTTCCGGCGCGGTCTGATGCTTCACCCGCCCCCGAAGGCGAAGCAGCGTATTCAGATCAGCGCTTCTGGTTGTAGACGTCGATACAGACAGCACCCAGCAGCACGATACCTTTGATAACCTGCTGATAGTCGATGCCGATGCCGAGGATCGACATGCCGTTATTCATGACGCCCATGATAAGCGCACCGATCACCGCACCCGTCACACGACCCACACCGCCATAAGCTGATGCACCGCCGATGAAGCAGGCTGCAATCACGTCCAGCTCGAAGCCAATGCCGGCCTTTGGCGTTGCCGTATTCAGGCGCGCCGCGAAAACCAGACCGGCGAGAGCTGCCAGCACGCCCATATTGACGAAAGCGAGGAAGGTCAGCCGTTCGGTCTTCACGCCGGAAAGCTTGGCCGCATGGCGGTTGCCGCCGACCGCATAAATCTGGCGACCGATCACTGTACGATTGGTGAGAAACGCATAGGCCGCAATCAGCACTGCCATGATGATCAGCACATTCGGCAGGCCGCGATGCATGGAAATCAGGAGCGACAGATAGGCAATGGCCGCAAAGAACAGAATGTTCTTGATGACGAACAGGCCAAACGGCTCCGTTTCCACTTCATGCGCGATATGGCGCTGACGCGACTTCACATTCTGCCAGATCATGAAACCGGCCAGAAGCACGCCGATGATCAGCGATGTCAGATAAACGCCGCCAGCCGTGGTGCCGAAAATTTCGGGAATGAAGCCGGACGAGAGCTTCTGGAACACGACCGGGAACGGGCCGACCGACTGGCCGCCGAGCACGGCCAGCATCAGGCCCTTGAACACCAGCATACCCGCCAGCGTCACAATGAAGGACGGTATATTGAAATAGGCGACCCAGAAGCCCTGCAACGCGCCGATGATACCGCCTGCCAGCAGGCAGAGAATGGCGGCAATGGGAAACGGGATACCCCAATGCACCATCATCACTGCCGCCAGGGCACCGATGAAGCCGCAGACCGACCCGACCGACAGGTCGATATGGCCGGTCACGATGATCAGCAGCATGCCGAGCGCCATAATGACGATATAGCTGTTCTGCAAGACCAGATTGGTCAGGTTCAGCGGCTTCATCAGCACGCCGCCCGTGACGATCTGGAAGAAGATCATGATCGCGACAAGCGAGAGCAGCATCCCGG
Organism: Ochrobactrum sp. RH2CCR150; assembly: GCA_014138095.1. GTDB lineage: Bacteria > Pseudomonadota > Alphaproteobacteria > Rhizobiales > Rhizobiaceae > Brucella > Brucella gambitense. Next base: position 23,602 of record JACGXE010000005.1, on the reverse strand, counting down.
ATTCGCGCAGATTGTTCTTGAGATAACGCCCCACGCTGCTTGTCTGGCTGCTTCCGATAATATTCTCGCTCATTGCCGTTTTCCCTTGTTCCGCATGATGGCGCGCATGATGTTTTCCTGCGTTGCCTCTTCGCCGGCGACTTCGCCGACGAAAGCGCCTTCATGCATGACGACGATGCGGTCGCAGATGCCGATCAGTTCCGGCATTTCCGAAGAAATGACGACCACGCCCTTGCCGCTCTCCGCCAGTGAATTGATGATGGTGTAAATGTCGTATTTCGCGCCGACATCGATGCCGCGCGTCGGCTCGTCGAGGATGAGCACATCCGGTCCGGTGAACAGCCATTTCGACAGCACGACCTTCTGCTGGTTGCCGCCCGAAAGGGTGCCGGTCTGCTGGAAGACATTGTGGCTGCGAATGCTCATCTGGTTGCGATAGTCACTGGCAACCTTCATTTCGCGAATATCGTCGATGACGCCCTTCGGGCTGACACCGCGCAGATTGGCCAGCGAAATATTGCGCGAAATGTTTTCGCCCAGCACGAGGCCGAGCTTCTTGCGATCCTCGGTCACATAGGCAAGCCCGGACTTGATCGCCCGCGCCACCGTGGAAATATCCGCGGCCTTGCCGTTAATGCGCGCCTCGCCGGTGATATTCGTACCCCAGGAGCGCCCGAACAGGCTCATGGCAAATTCGGTGCGGCCAGCGCCCATCAGGCCTGCAATACCGACTATTTCACCCGCCTTGACCTTGAACGACACGTTCTTGACCGAATGCCGCTCGGGATGCAGCGGATGATAGACCGACCAGTTATCAACCTCGAAGATCACATCGCCAATCTTCGGGTCGCGCTTCGGATAGCGGCTTTCCAGATCACGATCGACCATCTTGCGGATGATATCGTCTTCCTCGACCTCGCCCTCATGACAATCGAGCGTCGCCACAGCCTTGCCGTCGCGCAGCACGGTGATCTTGTCGGCAACTTCGCGAATTTCATTGAGCTTATGCGAGATCAGGATCGACGTGATGCCCTGCGCACGAAACTCCTTCAGGAGCGTCAGAAGTGCAGCACTGTCCGTTTCGTTCAGGCTGGCCGTCGGCTCATCAAGGATCAGCAGGCGCACGCGCTTCGACAGGGCCTTGGCGATTTCCACCAGCTGCTGCTTGCCGATACCGATATCGGTGATCAGCGTATCGGGCGATTCCGACAGGCCGACCTTCTTTAAAAGTTCCCGCGTGCGCATATGCACGGCACTGCGGTCGATGACGCCACGACTCGCCGGCGGATTGACCAGGAAAATATTTTCCGCAATCGACATCAGCGGGATAAGCGCCAGTTCCTGATGGATGATGACGATGCCGAGCGCCTCGGAATCGTTGATGTCGCGAAATTGCCGTTCTTCTCCGTCGAAGAAGATCGAGCCTTCATAGCTGCCATGAGGATAGACCCCCGACAGCACCTTCATGAGCGTGGATTTGCCGGCGCCGTTTTCGCCGACAAATGCGTGAATCTCCCCCGGCATGACCGTAAAATTGACGTCGCTCAACGCCTTCACGACCCCGAAGGATTTGCTGATGCCGCGCATTTCAAGAATAGGTTTGCCAGCCCCATTCAGCTGGCCTCCCTGCTCTTCAAGCGGGACAGGATTGGCTACATTCATCGCTCACTCCCGACAGAGCGCCTCGCATCCCTCCGGATGCTCAACACGACGCTCCAAACCCTGTTAAACCCTGCCCATCCGAAGCGCCGTTGCGGTTGCTTCGATCAATGGCGCAGGATTTCCGAATGCCATTGCGTACAGGCTAAAGCCTTGTTTTAGAACGCGCCTCAAAGCACACGCTAAAAAAGACAACGCTGTCAATCTTACGGCCTACCCCAGTTTGAAACTGAGGTAAGCTTGGGATTAAGCAATGGCATTACAGAAATTCGATGCTGTTTCGGACGAAGCCGGAAAATCGCCGGATTTTCGGCCCGAAACCGCGCAGATGCAAGGGTTGTCGAACGCGCCGCCAAGCCGCAGCATCTGGGCGCGCTCGCCATCCCTTAGAAGCCCAGATTACTTGATCTGGTCTTCCTTGTAGTAACCGCTATCGACCAGAACCTGCTTCCAGTTCGACTTGTCGACGATAACCGGCTTCAGAAGATAGGCCGGTACAACCTTGACGCCATTGTCATAGGTCTTGGTGTCGTTGACCTGCGGTTCCTTGCCGCTCATCAGCGCGTCAACCATGTCGACGGTGACCTTGGCCAGTTCGCGGGTGTCCTTGAAGATCGTCGCGGTCTGTTCGCCGGCGAGGATCGACTTGACCGAAGGCACTTCGGCGTCCTGACCGGAAACGATTGGCATTGGCATGTCGCCGCTGCCATAGCCGACGCCCTTCAGCGACGACAGGATGCCGATGGAGATGCCGTCATAAGGCGACAGAACTGCATCGACGCGCTTGTCCGAATAATAGGCGGACAGGATGGAATCCATGCGGGCCTGAGCGGTCGCACCGTCCCAACGCAGCGTTGCAACCTTGTCCATGCCGGTCTGGCCGCTGGCAACGACAACCTTGCCGCTGTCGATGTACGGCTGGAATACGGACATGGCGCCATTGTAGAAGAAGTAGGCGTTGTTATCGTCCGGCGAACCGCCGAAGAGTTCGATATTGAACGGGCCCGGCTTGTTCTTGAGGTCCAGTGCCGTTTCAATCGACTGTGCCTGAAGCACGCCGACCTGGAAATTGTCGAAGGTCGCATAGTAATCGACATTCGGCGTATCGCGGATCAGACGGTCATAAGCGATGACCTTGATGCCTGCATCATGCGCCTTGGCCAGCACGTCCGACAGCGTGGTGCCGTCGATGGACGCAACGACGAGAACCTTGGCGCCCTTGGTCACCATGTTTTCGATCTGCGCCAGCTGGTTTGGCACATCGTCTTCAGCATACTGAAGATCGGTCTGATAGCCGCGTTCCTTCAGAACCTTGACCATGTTGTCGCCATCCGCGATCCAGCGAGCCGACGATTTCGTCGGCATGGCGACTGCCACAAGACCTTTGTCTTCGGCGCGGGCGATGCCCGTGAAGGCAAGCGCGGCCATCGCGACTGCCAGGGTTAGAGTTTTCATACCTGCCATTGTTACACTCCCAAAAATTGGGACAGACTTCTCCGCGAAGCCTGCCGTTCTCCCAAACTCCCGCTCCCCGCCCAAATTGTTGGCCAGCAGTTTGCGGAATGCCTCCAAGACCATTTCCGAACACGGTTTAACCCCTATTCGGAAATGCCTAAACCCAAACAAATTGCGTGCCTCCTTCAGCCCGCAATTGCCTCCCATGCGGCGACAGCACGTTTGGCGCGCTCACGCACATCGGCCACCGTGAAACCAGCCTTGTAAAGGCTTGATCCAAGGCCAAAACAACTTACCCCTGCCGCGACATAGGTTGCGAAATCGCTTTCCGACACGCCGCCCACTGCACCAAACGGAATATCCTTCGGCAGGACGGCGGAAACCGCCTTGATCCCATCTGCGCCCAGCACACTCGCCGGAAAGAATTTCAGCGCCGATGCACCTGCACGGATCGCCGCAAAGGCCTCTGTCGGCGTGAACACGCCCGGCATCGTCACCATGCCATGACCGCTGGCGCGGCGAATGACATCTGGCTCGACATTGGGGCTGACCATCAGCCTGCCGCCAACATCGTGCAGCCGGTCGACATCCTCGACGCTCAGAACAGTACCGGCGCCGATCAGCACATTGGCAGGCGCAAGCTTCGCAGCCTTGCCAATCGACACGAACGGATCGGGCGAATTGAGCGGGATCTCGATGGCTTCAAAGCCCGTCTCGATCAGCGCCTCGACGATTGCTTCGCTTTCCTCCGGGTGAATGCCGCGCAGGATCGCGACAAGCGGATAGCGCAGTTTCGGCCATGCAACGCGCGCGCTCATTGGGCACCTCCCGCAAAGGCGTGCTTTGCCGCCATGAACAGGCCATCGCGCACCAGTTCGTCCGCCTCGACGCGCTTGACCGTCAGCCCGGCAATTTCAAGCGCGCTTGCATAAAGTGCACCCATCATGCCGTCCGAGAGCAGCAGCACCTGCTGCGGCTTACCGTAAAGCGTGCGCCCGCCTGCAACTTCCAGCCCGATCAACAGGCCGGAAAGCCGCGCCAGCTGGTCGGTCGGCTTGCGGTCATGTACGAGCCAGCCCGCGCGAACCGAGAACAGCGCATTGGCGATCAGTTCCGGCGTTTCGAGCGAGGCTTTGACGCCAGCCGCAAAAGCTGCTCCGGCCGGATCGACGCTGCCTGCGCCTTCCAGCGCACCAGCCAGCACCGACTTGTCTTTCAGGAGAGCGAACAATTCACCCGTCATGAAGGTCCGGTAATCGGCGAGACCACCATCGGCAATCCGTACCCATTTGGCATGGGTGCCCGGCATGACGACGACAGCGTCATGCGTGCCGCCATGCACAAGACCGAGCAGTTTTGTCTCTTCGCCGCGCATGACGTCGGGAGCAGCTTCGTCCCGCCGCGCAACGCCCGGCAGCATGATGACGTGACGGCGCGCAGGTACGCGCACCGCAGCCTTCACAATGCCGTCCAGCCCGGCAGGCAGGCTCATATAGGGTGCTTCGATCCAGCCGGTCCGCGAACCGGCCATGCCGCAAATCACCACCGGCAGATCGGCAGGCGCGCCGAGCGTGGCCAGATGCCGTTCGAGCGTTGGCTCGAAACCGGCTTCCTTTGCCCGCAGCAAACCGTCATCGCCCCGGCTTTCACCCAGCACGGCACCGTCCGCATCCAGCGTCCAGAGCCGCAATCGGGTGGTGCCCCAGTCGGCGACGGCAGCAAAAGGCTCTTTATCAACAGCCATTCCGGCGAGCCTCAGTGGTTGTCACGCGGCAGGCCGCGTGTATGCGCGATATCCTGATACTTGATCGCGTTTTCGAGAACCGCGCCGGTTTCCATCTGACCGACAACGGCACGCTGAATTTCCTGCCAGGGCGTCTGGCTTTCCGGATATTTGAAGCCGCCAGCGGCTTCCAGCGCCTTGTGGCGCTCGGCAAGTTCCTCATTCGAAATCAGAATATCAGCCGTGCCGCGACCAAGATCGATGCGCACGCGGTCGCCGGTCTTGAGAATTGCCAGACCGCCGCCAGCGGCAGCTTCCGGCGAGGCATTGAGGATCGACGGCGAACCCGACGTGCCCGACTGGCGACCGTCGCCAATGCATGGCAGCGAGCTGATGCCCTTCTTCAGCAGATAGTCCGGTGCGCGCATATTGACGACTTCCGCTGCGCCTGGATAGCCGATAGGCCCAGCGCCGCGCATGAACAGCACCGTATGCTCGTCGATTTCCAGCGACGGATCGTCGATGCGGTGATGGTAATCTTCCGGTCCGTCGAACACGACCGCCTTGCCTTCAAAGGCATTCGGGTCCTTGCTGTCAGAGAGGTAGCGGTTGCGAAACTCGTCCGAAATAACACTGAGCTTCATGATTGCCGACGAGAACAGATTGCCGCGCAGCACGCGGAAACCGGCATGTTTCTTCAGCGGCTGATCGTAGGTCTTGATGACATTGCTATCTTCAATGGTGGCGTTCTTGCAGTTTTCGCCAATGGTCTTGCCGTTGACGGTGAGTGCATCCTCGTTGATGAGGCCCTGCCCCATCAGCTGGTTGACGACAGCTGGCACACCACCGGCATGGTAATAATCTTCGCCGAGATATTCACCGGCTGGCTGAAGATTGACCAGAAGCGGGATTTCCTCACCGTATTTCTGCCAGTCGTCCACGGTCAGCTCAACGCCGACATGGCGGGCGAGCGCGTTCAGATGGATCGGCGCATTGGTCGAACCACCAATGGCGGAATTGACGCGGATGGCATTGACGAAAGCGTCCTTGGTCAGAACGTCCGAAGGCTTGAGATCTTCATAGACCATCTCGACGATACGGCGGCCAGTCAGATAGGCCACTTCCTGACGGTCACGATACGGCGCCGGAATAGCGGCGGAACCCGGAAGCTGCATGCCCAGCGCTTCAGCAAGCGAGTTCATCGTGGTAGCCGTGCCCATCGTGTTGCAATAGCCGGTCGACGGGGCCGAGGAAGCAACGAGCTTAACAAAGCCCTGATAGTCGATCTCGCCCTTGGCCAGAAGTTCGCGCGCCTTCCAGACGATGGTGCCCGAACCCGTGCGTTCGCCGCGGAACCAGCCGTTGAGCATCGGACCGACCGAAAGCGCAATCGCCGGAATATTGACCGTCGCAGCAGCCATCAGGCAGGCAGGCGTGGTCTTGTCGCAGCCAATTGTCAGCACAACGCCGTCGAGCGGATAGCCGTAAAGCACTTCCACGAGGCCGAGATAGGCAAGGTTACGGTCCAGACCGGCGGTCGGACGCTTGCCGGTTTCCTGGATTGGATGAACCGGGAATTCGATGACAATACCGCCTGCCTCACGCACGCCTTCGCGGACGCGATTAGCCAGTTCCAGATGGTGACGGTTGCAGGGCGACAGGTCCGAACCCGTCTGCGCGATGCCGATGATCGGACGGCCCGACTGCAATTCTTCCTGGCTCAGGCCATAATTCATGTAGCGCTCAAGATAGAGCGCCGTCATATCGACATTGTCAGGATTGTCGAACCATGCGCGCGAGCGGAACTTTGGCGTTTTCGGAGTGACGGGCTTGTTCATGTCTTTGTCCTGCTGGGTAAGAGGCCGCGTTGCGACAACCTCGTTTCCTAATCTTCGAAAGCTTCAACCGCGTGCCGCTTTCCAAACAGGAAGGCGTCGGCGACGTGGGTCAGCGGAGCGAGATCGACATCCGAACGCCCCTCACCGATCAATTGCACAAAATGCTTGTAAAGGCGCTGATATTCGCGGTCCGGCTCGGCCATTTTTTCCGTGCCCGCAATGGTCAGGCGGCTGCCGCCATGGGTGAGCAAAAGCGTGCCCTTGTCGGTTTCAACACGAATGTCCCAGGTCTGCGGTCCGGTCTGCCGCCAATCCAGCTCGAACGAAACCGGAATACCGCTTTCCGTCTGAAACTGAAGGTCAGCCGCAATCGGCGCTGCGCGATTTTCAGGGAAATACAGGTCCGACTGCGTGAGGAAAAAGCGCTCTGGCAGAATGTGCGTCACGATGGAAAGCGCATTGATGCCCGGATCGAACACGCCGAGCCCACCCGGCTCCCAGATCCATTGCTGGCCGGGATGCCAATGGCGCACATCTTCCTTCCATGCAACGGCGACCGAACGGATCACCGCATCTTTCAGAAAATCACGGGCCGGTTCCACCGCTGCGGCTTCGCGCGAATGCCAGGTGGCATAAAGCGTCAACCCTTCCGCCTTGGCCAGACGGTCCAGCGCCTGCACTTCGGAAATGGTCGCACCCGGAGGCTTTTCCAGCATCACATGCTTGCGGGCCTTCAGCGCGGCATAGGCCTGCGCGAAACGGCCCTGCGGCGGGGTACACAGCGACACGGCGTCGATGGCGACACCGGATGCCAATAGCTGGTCGATATCCGTGAAAGACGGCACACTATCCAGCCCGGCATTGCGGCTGGCGACAGCGGCAAGCGCAATCCCGTCCACCGCCTCGATGGACGGCAGATGCTGGTCGCGCGCGATCTTGCCAAGACCGACAATTGCTAAAGCGATGTTGGACGAAGCTGGCATCTTGTCACTCACAATGCGCTGACGGCGACTTTCTCCGCCGCAGCCTGTGTCTTTGTCGCCTCGGCAAGCTTGTTGACCAGCGGATAACGGAACGGCTTGGCCGAAATCTCGAACTGGTCGCCCGTTTGCGTCTTCACGCCTTCCGAGAAGGACAGGGTCGCCGTGCCGAAGAAATGCACGTGAATATCGCCCGGGCGGCGGAACAGCTCATATTTGAAGTGATGATGTTCCAGATTGGCGATGGTGTGCGACATGTTCGCTTCACCCGACAGGAACGGCTTTTCGAAGACCACCTCATTGCCGCGACGAATGCGCGACACGCCTTCCACATGATCCGGCAGCGCGCCGACATAAAGCTCCGGTCCAAGCGATGCCTGACGCAGCTTGGAATGAGCGAGCCAGAGGTAATTCTGCTTTTCGGTCACATGATCGGAAAATTCATTGGCGAGGCAGAAGCCAAGACGATGCGGCTGACCATCCGGCCCGATCAGATAAATGCCCGCCAGCTCCGGCTCTTCACCGCCATCTTCGGCGAAGGAAGGTGACACCAGTTCGCCGCCGGTCGCGACCAGCGCGGAACCATCACCCTTGTAGAACCATTCCGGCTGAACGCCGGTTTCGCCGGGCTTCGGCTTGCCGCCTTCGACGCCCATCAGGAACATGCGCATCGAATCGGTCGGCTTTTCGGCAGCCTGCGCCGCCTTGTGCATCTTGTCGCGACCATCGGCGGAACCAAGATGCGTGAGGCCGGTGCCTGCAACGATCAGATGAGCAGGATCAGAATGGGTGATCGGCAGGCCGACACGACCCGCAGCCAGCGCAGCGTCGATATCGACGGCTTCGCCCTTGCCATTGCGCTCCACCTGCTCTGCAAGGCTGATGCCTGCGCCAATGGCCGCCCAGGCCAGTTCATAGGTCGTCGATGCGCCTTTGACGATATGTGCCGCACCATCATCCCCGCATGCAGCCACACGCGTTTCACCGCCCGCATCGCGGAACTGTACCAGACGTAACATTGAACCTCCCTAACCGCGAAAAAAATCGCGGGCACTCCATACCGGCCGATTAAACGCATGCTAACGCTTTGCGGCAGCTTCCATTATTAATATGACTATTTTGCCAAGACCCGCTTTGTCAAGCAAGCTGAACCACCCCATACACAGCCGGATATATGACAACGCTGCCAGCAGAATTCAACTAGCTGATTTTATTATATTAATGTTGTAAATGCCTGTTTGTCGCAGCCAAAATTCATCGTGATCCAGCGAAAGGCGCTTGCCATAAAGTAATATTATATGCTTCATAAACACGAAGGCCGGGAGGGCCTTTTTATTGGGAGGAACAATCATGAAACGCAGTATCGCCGCCCTGTCGGCTGTCTTTTCGTTCGCCTTGATTTCAAGCGTGTCGGCGGCATCGCTGACGGTCGGCTTTTCGCAGATCGGTTCGGAATCGGGCTGGCGCGCCGCAGAAACGGCCCTGACCAAGCAGGAAGCTGAAAAGCGCGGATATACGCTGAAGTTCGCCGATGCGCAGCAGAAGCAGGAAAACCAGATCAAGGCCGTGCGGGGCTTCATCGCACAGGGTGTAGATGCGATCCTGATCGCACCGGTCGTCTCGACCGGCTGGGACGCCGTCCTGAAGGAAGCCAAGGAAGCTGAAATTCCGGTCGTTCTGCTCGACCGCCAGATCGATTCCCCGGAAGATCTCTATCTCACCGCCGTCACTTCCGATCAGGTCCATGAAGGCAAGGTTGCCGGTGAGTGGCTGGTGAAGGACGTTGGCGACAAGTCCTGCAATGTGGTCGAACTTCAGGGCACGACCGGTTCTTCGCCTGCGATCAACCGCAAGAAGGGCTTCGAGGAAGCGATCAAGGGTCACGACAACATCAAGATTTCCCGTTCGCAGACTGGCGACTTTACCCGCACCAAGGGCAAGGAAGTCATGGAAAGCTTCATCAAGGCTGAGGGCGGCGGCAAGAACATCTGCGCTGTCTACGCCCATAATGATGACATGGCCGTCGGCGCCATTCAGGCGATCAAGGAAGCCGGTCTGAAGCCGGGCACCGACATCAAGATCGTGTCGATCGATTCCGTGCCGGATATCTTCCAGGCCATGGCCAATGGCGAAGCCAATGCCACTGTGGAGCTGACGCCGAACATGGCCGGTCCAGCTTTCGATGCAATCGAAGCCTTCAAGGCCAAGGGCACCGTTCCGCCGAAGTGGATCCAGACGGAATCCAAGCTTTACACACAGGCTGACGATCCGAAGGCCGTATACGAAGCCAAGAAGGGCCTCGGCTACTAATCTTCGTGTCATTCGGGCCGCCGGCTTTCGGCGGCCCGGGTTTCCCTTCGGCCCGGCCTGCTTCGGCTTGTTCCGGCCAAGGGTATCGTTGCAATTCGCAAACGGAAGACTGCCATGACTCGCCCTGAAACAGGCGCTCAACAGGCGTCGGTTATACCGCTTCTCGAAGCTCGCTCGATCACCAAATCCTTTCTGGGCGTTACCGCACTTGACCATGTCGATTTCGCGCTCAAACGCGGCGAAATCCACGCTCTGCTTGGTGAAAACGGCGCAGGTAAATCCACACTCATCAAGATATTGACCGGCGCCTATCATGGCTTTGACGGCTCGATCCTTCTTGACGGAGAGCCCATTGCGCCAGCCTCAGTGGCGGAAGCGCAGACGCTCGGCATCGGCACCGTCTATCAGGAAGTGAACCTGCTGGAGAACCTCACCGTCGCCGAAAACCTGTTTCTCGGCCGCCAGCCGCGCCGTTTCGGCTTTGTCGATCGGCGGCGCATGGAAAAGGACGCAACCACCCTTCTCGCACGTTATGGCCTCGGCATCGATGTCAGCGCGCCGCTCTCGGCCTATTCCGTCGCCATACGCCAGATCATCGCGATTGCACGCGCCGTCGATTTGTCGGGCAAGGTGCTTGTTCTTGACGAACCGACCGCCAGCCTTGATGCGCGTGAAGTCGAAATGCTGTTCACCGTGCTGCGTCAGCTGAAGGCTGAAGGGCTTGGCATCATCGTCATCACGCATTTTCTGGATCAGGTCTATGCGATTGCCGATTGCGCCACCGTGCTGCGCAACGGTCGTCTGGTCGGCAGCCGCAACCTGTCGGAACTGCCGCGCACCGACCTCATCTCCATGATGCTCGGCCACCAGTTGCAGGAAACAGTGCGCCGTCAGCTGACCGAAGAGGTCAGCGACAACACGGTCGCGCCGATCCGCTTTGCGGGCTACGGCAAGAAAGGCAGCGTTGCGCCATTCGATCTCGCCATCAAGCCCGGCGAAGCTGTCGGCATTGCAGGCCTGCTGGGTTCGGGCCGCACCGAAACCGCCCTGCTCATGTTTGGCGTTGATGAAGCCGATAGCGGCCAGCTCACCGTCGATGGCAAGGAGATAAAGCTGCCCTCGCCCGTCGCGGCCATATCGGAGCGGTTCGCCTTCTGCCCGGAAGAACGCAAGACGGACGGCATCATCGGTGATTTTTCGGTGGCCGAAAATATTGCTCTTGCCGTGCAGGGCAAACGCGGCTGGTCAAAGCCGCTGTCTTCGCGTGAAAAGGCGGCGCTGGCCGACCGCTATATCAAGGCGCTCGATATCCGCCCGCCCGATCCGCACAAGCCGATCAAGTTTCTGTCCGGCGGCAACCAGCAAAAGGCCATTCTGGCGCGCTGGCTCGCCACCGATCCACGCCTTCTGATTCTCGATGAACCGACACGCGGCATCGACATCGGAGCGCATGCAGAAATTCTCAAACTGATCGGTGAGCTCTGCGGACAAGGCATGGCGCTCGTCATCATCTCGTCCGAATTCGAGGAACTGGCCGCCGTCGCCAATCGCGTGGTGGTTCTGTCGGACCGCCGCCATGTCGCGGAATTGCGGGGTGAAGAAATCACCGCCGACAATATCGTGCGCGCAATAGCAGAGACCGGCCCGAAAATCGCTTCTGCGAGCCAGAAGGAAGCCGCAGCATGATTGCCCGCATATCCAGAAAATTCAAAAGACTGGCGCCGCAGCTTGCAGCCCTCATTCTGATACTTGCCGCAAATACCATCATTTCGCCCGGCTTTCTTGACGTTTCGTTCCAGAACGGCCGCCTTTACGGCAGCCTGATCGACATTCTGGTGCGCGCAGCACCCGTCGCCATTCTGGCCGTCGGCATGACGCTGGTGATCGCCACACGCGGCATCGACCTGTCCGTCGGCGCGGTCATGGCGATCAGCGGCGCTTTCGCCGCATCGCTGATCGTCGCGGGCTATCCACTCGCTATCGTCATTCCGGCGGCTCTCGGCGTCGGCCTGCTCTGTGGCCTGTGGAACGGCTTTCTGGTCGCCGTCTTCGATATCCAGCCGATTATCGCAACACTGATCCTCATGGTGGCCGGGCGCGGTATCGCCCAGCTCATCACTGAAGGCGCAATCCTCACCTTCAACAATGACGCCTTCGCCGCACTCGGCTCCGGCTCGTTTCTCGGCGTGCCCATCCCTGTGCTGATCTGGCTTCTGGCTGGGCTGGTTGTCGGCATCGCGGTGCGCTCCAGCGCTCTCGGTTTCCTGATTGAGGCAACCGGTATCAATCGCCGCGCCGCCATGCTGGCGGGCGTCAAGGCACGCTTCCTGCTGTTCAGTGTCTATGCCGTTTCTGGCGTTGGCGCAGCGCTTGCAGGCTTGATCGCAACCGCCGACATTCGCGGCGCAGATGCCAACAATGCCGGTCTGTGGCTTGAACTCGATGCCATTCTGGCGGTCGTCATCGGTGGCACATCGCTCAATGGCGGGCGTTTCTCGATCACCGCCTCGCTGCTCGGCGCACTCATCATCCAGTCGATCAACACCGGCATTCTGATGGCGGGCTTTCCGCCGGAATTCAACCTCATCATCAAGGCAGGCATCATCATCGTGGTGCTCACTTTCCAGTCGGCGGCCATTGTCAATCTGATCGGCTTCCTGCGCTCGCAGCGCAAGAGCGGCGCGGCCAATGGCGCCCATCAGAACGCACAGCCCCGGCAAGAGGCCCGGCCTCAGCGAGGAGCAGGACAATGAGAATTCTTCGCAACCTGCCCTTTCTGACCACGGTGGCGATTTTCCTGATCGCCTATGCGATCTGCGCCGTGCAGTTCCCGAACATGCTGTCGACGCGGGTGATCGGCAATCTGTTGATCGACAATGCCTTTTTGGGCATCGCCGCTGTTGGCATGACCTTCGTCATTATTTCCGGCGGCATCGACCTCTCCGTCGGCTCGGTGATTGCCTTCACCAGCGTTTTCGTCGCGGTCCTCGTCGGGAAGCTTGGCGTTCATCCGCTCGTGGCATTCGCGCTCGTTCTCGTCATCGCTGCCATATTCGGCGCGTGGATGGGCATGATGATCCATTATCTCGGCATCCCGCCTTTCGTCGCGACGCTGGCTGGCATGTTCCTCGCGCGCGGCGCGGCCTTCCTGATCTCGACGGAATCGGTGCCGATCTCGCACCCCTTCATCGACACGTTGCAGGGGCTCTATTTCCGGCTGCCGGGCGGCGGCAGGCTGACATTCATCGCCATGCTGATGCTGGCCGTGTTCATCGTCGGCGGCATTCTCGCCCACCGCACGCGCTTTGGCGCAAACATCTATGCGCTTGGCGGCAACCAGCAATCGGCAGAACTGATGGGTGTTCCCATCGGTCGCACGACCATCGGCATTTATACAATGTCGGGCGTGCTTTCCGGTCTCGCCGGCATCGTCTATACGCTCTATACCTCGTCCGGCTATTCGCTGGCGACGGTGGGCGTGGAGCTGGATGCCATCGCATCGGTGGTCATCGGCGGAACGCTTCTGACAGGCGGCGCAGGACTGGTCGCGGGAACATTTGTCGGCATTCTGATACAGGGGCTGATACAGACCTATATTGTTTTCGACGGCACGCTGTCTTCCTGGTGGACGAAAATCGCAATCGGTATATTGCTGTTCCTGTTCATCGCCCTGCAACGAGGACTGTTGTGGTTCTCGGATCTCAGACTAGCGCGGCAACGCATGAAGGAGGCCTGAATTGGGATTGCTGGAAACGGCCATAACCGGACGCAAGCGGCATAACAGCCACGCTGTCGTCGTGGGGGAACTCGGGCGCGGCATTGTCGCGGGCACCATTCCCGAAGGTTCGATCCTGCCCGGTGACAACGAGTTGTCATTGCGCTTCGGCGTTTCCCGCACGGTCCTGCGCGAGGCGATGAAAACACTTGCCGCCAAGCGCCTGATTGAACCCAAGGCCAAGGTCGGCACCCGCGTTCTGGGCCATGCCAGCTGGAACTTCTTTGATCCCGACGTTCTGACATGGCGCTTCGAGGCGGGCTTCGATGAAGTCTTTGTCGACCATCTGGCCGAAATGCGCATGGCGCTTGAACCGGCTGCAGCCGCAGCCGCTGCCGAACGCGCCACCAGCGACGAAATCATCGAACTCTATGCGCTCGCCGCCAAGTTCGATAATCCGCAGCACACGCCCGAAACCATCGCCAAGGTCGATCTGGAATTTCATCTCGCCGTTGCGCGCATGTCGGGCAATCCGTTCATGCGCTCGGTTAGCGGGCTGATCGAGGCGGCGCTCGCCGTATCGTTTCAGCTTTCCTCGCCCGCCGCATCGCGCGAAGGCATAGCCGAATGCGCAGCCAACCATCTGCGCATTGCCCACGCCATCGCATCCCGCGATCCGCAAAAGGCCCGCGCAGCAATGGAAAGCGTCATCAAACTTGGTGTGGAACGCATCCGCAACGTCATCTGACGAAGACGGATAATCGTGGGGATTTTGAAAGAAATCCGTCACGGCCTCGACCTATAATTAGTTTGGGCTTAATTTGCCGCCGGGAAGAAACCGAATTTCTTCCGCCCATTCATACGGGGTGCAGTCGCACCTTACTTACGACAGGGTTTTTCATGTCTTATCTTGCCGCTTCCGACCGCTACGACAAGGCCAATTTCCGCCGTGTCGGGCGCAGTGGTCTCGTCCTGCCTGCCATTTCGCTCGGCCTCTGGCACAATTTCGGAGACGGAATTCCGCTCGACCGTCAGAAGGCGATGTTGTTCAAGGCCTTCGATCTTGGCATCACCCATTTCGATCTTGCCAATAATTACGGCCCGCCTCCCGGCTCGGCAGAACGCAATTTCGGCCAGATCCTGAAAAGCGACCTTGGCCGTTACCGTGACGAACTGATCATCTCCAGCAAGGCTGGCTGGGAAATGTGGCCCGGGCCCTATGGACGTGGCGGCGGCTCGCGCAAGGCGATCCTTGCCAGCCTCGACCAGAGCCTGTCGCGCCTCGGGCTCGACTATGTGGATATTTTCTATTCGCACCGTTTCGATGCCAATACGCCGCTGGAAGAAACGGCTGGCGCGCTGGCCAGCGCCGTCGAACAGGGCAAGGCGCTTTATGTCGGCATTTCGTCCTATTCGGCAGGCAAGACGCGTGAAATCGCCAAGATACTGGCAGCGCGCAACGTACCGCTTTTGATCCACCAGCCGTCTTACAATCTGTTCAACCGCTGGATCGAAAAAGATCTTCTGTCGGCGACCGACGATGTCGGCGTGGGAGTCATCGCCTTCACGCCACTGGCGCAGGGTCTGCTGACCAATCGCTACCTCAACGGCATTCCGGCGGATGCGCGCATCAACCAGCCAGGCAACAAATCGCTGCGCCCGGTGCATCTGAGCGACGACAACATCGATCGCGCCCGCAGTCTCAACGAAATCGCCAAGAAGCGCGGACAGAGCCTCGCCCAGATGGCGCTGGCCTGGGTGCTGCGCGATCCGCGCGTCACCTCCGCGCTGATCGGCGCAAGCTCGCCCGAGCAGATCGTTGAAAACGTCAAGGCGCTGGACAATCTCTCCTTCTCGGCAGACGAGCTGAAAGAGATCGACAAATACGCAGTCGAAGGCGGCGTGAACCTTTGGGAAAAACCCGCCAACGACGAAGCGGTGTGATCTCCCACTATTCAAAGAAAAGCCCGGTTGTAACCGGGCTTTTCTTTGTTACCCGACCTTCAGGTCAAAGGCGGGATTGCTGCGCAGCGTATTGCTGACGGTGCAGATTTCCTCGGCCAGTTCGGCGATGTGTTGTTTCTCTTCGGCTGAAAGATCGCCATCGAAGTGAAATGCGATATGGAACCGCTCGATACGTGACGGGCTTTCATGTGTCTTGTCGCCCGTAACCTCGACGCGAACATCAGCGAGCTTTTCGCGCAGGCCAAGCTTGCCCGCAGCGATGCGTGCGCTCAGCGCCATGCAGGCGGCGACCGATGCATAGAGCAGATCAAGCGGGTTAAAACCCGGCTGGCTCACACTCGTCACAAGCTCGACCTTGCCGCCCGTCGGCGTGGTGATCACCGGCAGCTTGCCTTCCGGCATTTCGGCAACCGCACCCGTCTCGCGGGTTCTGACCTTGAGCTCGCTCATGACTTTCCTCGTTTAGCCGGAGACTTTCAGATAGTTGACAGCCCGCGCCAGCCAGCAGCTGACCGAAGCCGCGATAATATCGCCCTTGTCGTTGCGACGGAAGACAAGCTTCCATTCGCCCGGCGATGGCGCATCCATGGAACGCTGCACCGGCATAAGCCAGACATCGGCACCCACGGCATAAAGCGGATACATGTCACTTTTACCGAGAAAACCCTCGAACGCACCGTAGATCGCGCCGCCTTCGGCCACCAGAGCCAAGTCTGCGCCAAGTTCCTCATTGCGGAAACGTCCAAGGATGTCGCGCTTGGTCTCGCCGGTCACCCGGCCCATGGTGAGAAACAGGTTTTCATCGACACGCGCGAGGTGGATGGTATCACCCTCGCGGCGGATCGTGGTCATGGAGGACCGCGCCTCGTCCTTGCTCACCACATCCATCACTTCCGGGCCGGTGCCGAAACGCGCTTTCATGCGACCGCGTCCGGCATCGTCAAGGCTGAGCACTAGACCGGTTTCAGCGTCGAGCCACGACCCGAACCAGCCCGCATCGGCTTCGACCCGTTCCGGTTCCGGCGATGGCACACCGAGCGCAAGCTTCATCAGCTTGGCCGCGAGATCAGAAGCGCCGCCTTCAAAATTGAACATAGCGATGGTGGAAATCCGCTCATCGGCGCAATGCCAGCGCTGGCAGCGCCAGCCGCGCAGCGCGCCGCCATGGCCGGTGAGCCGCTTGCCGCCCGCTTCCTCGAATTTGAGGCCGAAACCGTAAGGTGCTGCTGCGCCATCGTTGAAAACCTGCGGCCCGCTCAGACGGCGATAAAGGCCGTTCTCATTATCGCGCGTTGCGTCGATGAACTGTTCCCAGGCGATCATATCGTCCAGCGATGCGCAAATGCCCGCATCGCCCATCCAGTGGATGCGGTTGGTGGCAGGCAGGAAGCCGCGCACCGTATCGCCTTCATAGCCGGTGCATTCGGTGAAGAGCGCCGTATCGGTGATCTGTTCCGCCGTCTTCATGCCAGCCGGTTTGAAAATCCGCTCCGACAGAAGATCAACCAGCGAGCGGCCCGTATGGGCTTCGATCAAATCCGCCAGAATGCGGAAATTGCCATTGCTGTAGGAATAATGGCTGCCCGGCGCAAAATGAGTAGTCTTCAGGCGTTTCAGCAGCGATTGCGCATGTTCGGCCAGAAACACACCTTCCGGGTCGCCACCGCAAAGCACCGTCAACGCCCAGTAATCGCGCAGGCCCGACTGGTTGTTGCACAGGGTGCGCGGGCTCGGGCGTTCGCCCTCGAAACCAGCGAGATAGGCGGCCAGCGCGTCGTCCAGCACTTCCGGCTCGCCGACGCTGTCGAGAAGCACGCCACAGGTAAACTGCTTGCTGACCGAGCAGATCGGCATCCGCGTCTGCGCCGTCATCGGCTGACGCGTGCGCAGATCGGCAAAACCCCAGGCATGGCTGAGGACGACTTCGCCGTCCTTGACGACGGCGACGACACCGCCGGGGCCTTTGTAATTCTGCGGGATGGTGTCGACGAAAGCGCGAAGGGCGGGAAGATCAAGATGCGGCATGATGGGTCTCGGACGACTCAGATGAAAATCAACAGCCGTCACGAGGCATCATTTCAGCCGATCAATCAAGGCCATAGCCGCATGGGGATTCTGCGCCTTATAGCCGCTGATAACATAGAGATAGACATCGCGCGCCACGCCGTCATCCACGGCAGGCTCGATGGTGCGCAAACCGCCCGGGGCCTTTCCGGCGGCAATCGCCTTGGCCCTTGTGGACCATTGGTCGAGTTCGGCTTCGCTGTAGCCGAGCGGCTCGCCTTCCCTGGTGCCCATGATCCGCAGATAAGCGAAAGGAGCCGCCAGATCGGCAAATTGCGGAAAGGCGCTGTCACCGGCGATGACGGCTGCAACACCATATTCCCGCAACAGTGCGGTGAACTCGGGCGAATTGAAACTGTCGTGGCGCACTTCCACCGCATGGCGCAGGTCGCGTCCGTCAAGACGCTTTGGCAAAAGCTTGAGAAAGGCTTCGAAATCCACCGGATCGAATTTCTTGGTTCCCATGAACTGCCAGTTGACGACGCCAAGCTTCTCCTTCAGCTCCATCACACCGCCGGTCAGAAAGCGCTCAATGCTCTCGCCAGCTTCGGCCAGCACGCGGCGATTGGTCGAAAAGCGCGGTGCTTTCAGTGAAAAGACAAAGCCGTCTGGCGTTTCGTCATGCCACTTGGCAAAAGTCGTCGGCTTTTGCGGGCCGTAATAGGTGGAGTTGATTTCGATCGAGGTCAGCTTGCTCGACGCATATTCCAGCTGGCGCTTCTTCGCGAGCTTCTCCGGATAAAAGCTTTCGTCCCACGGCTCGAATGCCCAGCCGCCAATGCCGACACGAATCTTGCCCGAACTTGCGTGAACCATCTGCTCCTCCTGTTTCAAAGCGCATCTTTTCCGAAAACCGTTTCAACTTTCGGGATACGCTCTCATGTCGAATCGGCTCCGTTTTATACCAGAACCACATGAGATCATCTGTTTTGGTCATCATGTTTAGTCTGTATTCACGCCGGGGGCTATGCTGTTATGCATATGTTTGACCGGGAGGGGCCGAACAATATCAACTGCGTGTGGTGCATACCAAAGGGCCCTACGGTTCGCCCCGCCATCCAAAGAAGAGACGAACAATCGTCCGAGATTTGAGAGTGAGGAAATGCATCAGATGACCAGCAAACCCAATACGCGTACCGGGGGCCAGATATTGGTGGACGCGTTGCGCATTCACGGCGTGGACCGTGTTTTCTGCGTTCCCGGAGAAAGCTATCTCGCCGCGCTCGACGCTTTTCACGACGTACCGGATGAAATCGATCTGATCGTCTGCCGTCAGGAAGGTGGCGCGGCCTATATGGCTGACGCCCATGGCAAACTGACCGGCAAACCCGGCATCTGTTTCGTCACGCGCGGACCGGGCGCAACCAACGCTTCCGTCGGCGTACACACTGCTTTTCAGGATTCGACGCCGATGCTCCTGTTCATAGGTCAGGTGGCCAGCGATCAGGTGGAACGCGAAGCCTTTCAGGAAGTCGATTACCGCCGCATGTTCGGCCAGATGGCCAAATGGGTCGTGCAGATCGACGATGCCGCCCGCATTCCGGAACTCGTCAGCCAGGCCTTTCATCGCGCCGTCAACGGACGCCCGGGCCCTGTTGTGATTGCCCTGCCGGAAGATATGCTGACATCTTATGCCGCCGTCAGCGACGCCCCGGCCTATAAGAAGGTCGAGATGCACCCCGGTCAGGACCAGTTGCAGGACATGGTGCAGCTGATCGAAAAGGCCGAACGCCCGCTGATGATCGTCGGTGGTGGCGGCTGGGATCAGGACGCGGTGCGCGACCTGCGCACATTTGCCGAGAACATGCATCTGCCGGTGGCCGCTTCCTTCCGCTGTCAGGACATGTTCGACAATACCCATCCGCTTTATGCGGGCGAAATGGGCACGTCGATCAGCCCGAAGCTGGCGCAACGCGTGCGCGACAGCGACCTTCTCGTGGTGGTGGGCGCGCGGCTCGGCGAAATGACCACGCAAGGCTATGAGCTGGTCAGCATTCCGGTGCCGCAGCAGAAGCTCATCCACATCCATCCGGGTGCTGAAGAGCTGGGCCGTGTCTATCACGCCGATCTGCCGATCAATGCCAGCATGCCGGCTTTTGCCCGCGCTGCATCGAAGCTTGCCCCCATCGCCGCGCCGCGCAGCAAGGCATGGGCGGAAACGGCCAATGCCGATTATCGCGATAATATGAAAACGCCGGTCATACCGGGCGCGGTGCAGATGGGCGAGATCATGGAATGGCTGCGCGCGCATCTGCCTGCCGATTCCATCATCACCAATGGCGCTGGCAATTATTCCGCCTGGCCGCATCGCTTCTACCAGTACCGCACCTATCGCAGCCAATTGGCGCCCACCAACGGCTCCATGGGCTATGGCGTTCCCGCTGCGGTATCGGCCAAGCTTGCCGCACCGGAGCGTACCGTCGTGGCCTTTGCCGGTGACGGCTGCTTCCTGATGAACGGTCAGGAACTGGCGACCGCCGCACAATATAATGCCAAGGCGATTTTCGTGGTGGTCAATAACGGCATGTATGGAACCATTCGCATGCATCAGGAGCGGACCTATCCGGGTCGCGTTTCCGGCACAGGCCTCGCCAATCCGGATTTCGCAGCTCTTGCACGCGCCTATGGCCTGCATGGCGAAACGGTCGAAGCGACTGCCGATTTTGCAGCTGCTTTCGAGCGCTGTGAACAATCAGGCAAACCCGCCTTGATCGAAATCCGCATTGATCCGGAAGCGCTTTCACCGAAAATGTCGCTCAGCCAGATGCGGGAACAAGGCCTCGCCAAGCAGAAATAATCCAAAGCCCCGGTTCGTCCGGGGTTTTTCCTTTGTTACCTACAACTTTTGTCTCACTGGCAAACTTTCCAGCTGGACTCCGCTTTCAAAGCCCCGCATACCCACTTTACGTTGCGTAAAGTGGAGGGGGACCATGAACACGCTTAGTCTATCCATTATTTTGTTTGGTTGCATCGCGCTCGCCGTGGCATGCTTTATCGCCTTTACCGGCGTCAATCTCTGACGCCCGGGCCTCGCCAATTACGGCTGCAAAAGGCTTTCGCCCAGAAAATCGCTTGAGAATTCCCGCGCGGCGCGAACCATGAAATCGCTGATGACCCGGATACGCGGTGCGGCCATGACATCGACATGGCAGCTCATCCAGTATTCGCGCACCAGATGCATGTCGCGCGGCAAAACTGGCACCAGTTCGGGATGCTTACTGGCTATGTAAAACGGCAGAACGCACAGGCCATAGCCGGTCTGGGTGGCGACAAGCTGCGCGTGAATGCTGGAGCTTTGATAGGTGCAGCGCTGGCCCGGTAGAATCTCGCGCATATAATCCAGGCCGGGCGTGAACACCATGTCCTCGATATAGCCGATGAAGGGATGGCGCGCCAAATCTTCCCGGCTGCGGATCGGCGGATGTCGGGCCAGATAATCGCGATGCCCGTAGATAAACAGCCGGTAGGATGTGAGCTTGTCACTGTGATAGGGCCCGTTGCGCGGCATATGCAGTGTGATCGACAGTTCCGCCTCGCGGCGTGACAGCGACATGATCTGCTGGATCGTCACCACCTCCACGAACAGGCTCGGATAAGATTGCGCCAGCACCGGCAGGCGGTCGGCCAGAAAGAAATTGCCGAAGCCTTCAAGCGTCGAAAGACGTACGACACCCGACAGCGCTGCAAGATTGCCGGTGGCCTCGGTCTGGAACTTCATGGCCTCGCGTTCCATGACCTCGGCAGGCTCGACCAGGCGCTCGCCCATCGGCGTCAGCATATAGCCACGCGGGTTGCGCTCGAATAATTTGGTGGCCAGCGCCTGCTCCAGCCGGTCGATGCGGCGCAGCACCGTTACATGGCTGGTGCGCAATTGCCGCGCCGCGGTAGAGAGCTGCCCTGTGCGCGCCACAGCCAGAAAATATTGCAGATCGTCCCATGTAAACTGCCGCATGCCACGCTCCCAAAAGACTGCCCGTATTTTCTTCGAGGCATCTGTACATTTCTGAACAGACGCTGTTCAAAAATTGTTGTTCTTGTACGCATTTGTCAATGCTACCGTTCTAATTGAAAGCCCGAACGGAGGAACAAATCGGGCGGAAGCATAAAGACGACTGGTCTGAGGAGGCCAATTGTCCCGCCTGTAACAAGGCCGCTTCACTGGAGGATACCCTTCGATTTTATCGAGGGGTTAAGGGAATTATTGGGAGGAGTATTTTATGAAGTGTCTTGCACTCGCAACGGCAGCACTGCTGGCTGCAACGGCCATATCTTCAGCAGCTGAAATTTCCGATGGTAAAGTCAAGATTGGCATTTTGAACGACCAGTCGGGCGTCTATGCCGATTTCGGCGGCAAATGGTCTTATGAAGCCGCCAAGATGGCCGCCGAGGATTTCGGCGGCAAGGTGCTCGATGCGCCGATTGAAATCATCACCGCCGACCACCAGAACAAGCCGGACGTCGCCTCGAACATTGCGCGCCAGTGGTACGACACCGAACAGGTCGATTCCATCATGGAACTGACGACCTCGTCCGTCGGCCTCGCCGTGCAGGCACTGTCGAAGGACAAGAAGAAGATCACCATCAATACGGGTGCAGCCACGTCGGAACTGACCGGCAAGCAGTGCACACCCTACGGGTTCCATTGGGCCTATGACACCCACGCGCTTGCGGTTGGCACCGGCGGTTCGCTCGTGCAGCAAGGCGGCGATACATGGTTCTTCCTGACCGCCGATTACGCTTTCGGCTATTCGCTGGAAGAACAGACCACGAAATTCGTGGAATCGAAGGGCGGCAAGGTACTGGGCTCCGTCCGCCATCCGCTATCCACTACGGATTACTCCTCGTTCCTGCTGCAGGCGCAGTCTTCCGGCGCGAAGGTTTTCGGTCTCGCCAATGCGGGTCTCGATACCTCCAACGCAATCAAGCAGGCTGCGGAATTCGGCATCGTTGCAGGCGGACAGCGCCTCGCCGCCCTGCTCTTCACCCTGTCGGAAGTGCACGGTCTCGGCCTCGAAGCCGCACAGGGCCTGACCCTGACCGAGGGCTTCTACTGGGATCGCGATGATGAATCGCGTGCCTTCGGCAAACGCTTCTTCGACCGCACCGGCCGTATGCCGAACATGATCCAGGCAGGCACCTACTCCGCCGTCACGCAATATCTGAAGGCGATCAAGGAAGCGGGCACGGACGAAACCGAAGCCGTCGCCAAGAAGCTGCATGAAATGCCGGTTGAAGACGTCTTTGCCCGTCACGGCAAGGTCGGCCCCAACGGACGCATGATCTACGACATGTATCTGATGGAAGTGAAGAAGCCGGATGAAAGCAAGGCCCCTTGGGATTACTATAAGGTGCTCGCAACGATCCCCGGCGATCAGGCCTATATGAAGCCGGAAGAAAGCGGCTGTCCGTTGGTAAAGCAGTAAGAGGCTGATTTGATGATGGCTTCGACTGGGACTGATGCGGCTCTGCGTGAGGCAGGGCCGTCGGGTTCGGGTAATTCACGGCAAGGTTCTGCGCGTCATGTTTTGTCGGCGCGTGGACTGGGCAAGTCGTTTGGCGGCTTTTATGCGGTGAAGAATGTCGATCTTGATGTGGAACATGCCCGTGTTCATGCGCTGATCGGTCCGAACGGGGCTGGCAAGACGACGGTTTTCAATCTTCTGACCAAGTTTCTGCAGCCGACAAGCGGCGAGATCACGCTTCTGGGCGAAACGATCACCAAAACCGATCCGGCCAGAGTGGCCCGGATGGGGCTGGTGCGCTCGTTCCAGATTTCGGCCACCTTCCCGCATCTGACTGTGCTGGAAAACGTCAAGGTGGCGTTGCAGCGCCCGAACGGCCTTGCCACGCAATTCTGGCGTGCGCTTTCAGCGCTTGATCGGCTGGACGCGAG
>JACGXE010000004.1 GCA_014138095.1 Ochrobactrum sp. RH2CCR150 | reverse complement strand
TAAAAAAACACACCCTGGCGCGGGGTGGAGCAGCCCGGTAGCTCGTCAGGCTCATAACCTGAAGGCCGCAGGTTCAAATCCTGCCCCCGCAACCAAAACATTCCAGAAAAGCCCCGCAATTAATGCGGGGCTTTTGACGTTTAGGGCGCGAGCAAGGCGTTGGAGGGGTAAGCTCTTCGGAAGCCCCCTCACCTAACAGATCGTCGAAACCTCGGCGATGAGCCAGTCGCGGAAAAGCTGCAATGCTTTGTTCGAGGCGATGCTCTCATGGCTGCAGATGAACTTGTAAGATTCTTTGGGTTGGAAGTATTTCTCTGACACGACACTGAGGGTACCACGCTGCATATCGCCTTCGAGTAGTTGTCGATGTGAAAAGCCAATCCCCTGTCCAGAACGGGCTGCCGCCAGAAGTGTATGTTGGTCGTCAAAAAACAGATTCGAATTTGCGGCTATATCCCCAATGCCATGATGCGCAATCCATCGCTTCCAATCGCTCATGTCGCGATAGTGCAAGCGAGGGATATCCGGGTTGCTGAGAAGATCCTCAGAGTTTCCCAGGCCTTCGAGTAGAGAAGGACTGCAGACAGGCACCAGCTTTTCAGTCAATAGATTGATACTATAGGCGCCGGCAGGTGCATGCAGACAATATTTGATCTGTGCATCTTCCCTGTCCTGCGCAATGGAATCGATATCGAGATTGTTGAGATGCAGCTGTATCCCAGGGTTCTGCTTCAGGAACCCAGCAATGCGGCTAGCGATTACTTCCATGGAGAAGAATGGACCAGCGCGTACGCGGAGAATTTGCGCTCTGCTGTCTTGACCAATCAGGGTGGTCACAGCGCCAATCTCATCAAAAGCGCGGCCACAGACTTCTGCCAGCAGCGCGCCCTCTGCCGTGACGGTAACACCGCGTGGCCCGCGAATAAGCAACTGGCAGCCCAAGGCCTGTTCCAGAAGCTTGATCTGATGGCTGACAGCGCCCTGACTGACAGCCAGTTCCTCCGCGGCAGCGGTAAAGCTTTGGCAGTGCGACACAGCCTCAAAAGCCCGCAACGCTTTCAAGCTGGGAAGTCGTCTGCGTGCCGTTCGTGAGCTCATAGTCTTATGAATTTTTCTAATAGCATCGAATAGATCTTTTGCATTGATCGACAGCTGGCACAAGCATAATCGTCAATCAATAAAAGCTGCCCAAGGGGGTATTCCCGCTGGCTCGCGATCCCGAGCGACATTGATCGCCGGTGACCGGCGACGCTAGCCAAGGGCCAATAACAGGAGATCGGAACATGCATAAGCAAGTTAAAATGGGAATTATTGCTGCGGCCATTGCCGTGCTTGGCGTTTTCCCGACCTATGCCGAGGAAATTCGCATGGGAGCTGAAGGCGCTTATGCGCCGTTTAATTTTCTCGATCCCAACGGCAAGCTGAAAGGCTTTGATATCGATGTTGGCGATGCGATCTGCGAAAAGCTGAAAGCGGATTGCGTCTGGAGCGCCAATGAATGGAGCGGGATTATTCCGGCTCTTCAGGCGAAGAAATTCGATGTCATGGCGTCATCGATGGCCATCACTGAATCGCGCATGCAGCAGGTCAATTTCTCCAATCCTTACTACTACAACACCATGCGGTTTGTGGCGTTGAAGGAACTTGGCCTGAAGGATGTGACGCCTGAAAGCGCCAAGGGCAAAGTCATCGGCACCCAGACCGGCTCTATTGCAGTCGATGTTTTGCAGCGCTTTTTCCCGGATAATGAGGTGAAGCTCTATCCGACGTTGGAAGAAGCTTTCCTCGACATTGAAAATGGCCGCGTGGACCTCGTGCTCGAATCCAAGTTCGCGCTCAGCGACTGGATTTCGAAGGGCGCGAGCTGCTGCGAGTTCGTCGGCAACGAGTTCCTGCTGGATGGTACACTGGGCGCTGGCATGGCCTTCCGCAAGGATGACGAAGAGCTGCGCGCACGCGTCAACAAGGCGCTTGCAGAGATCATCGCCGACGGCACCTACGACAAAATCCGCGCCAAGTATTTTGACTTCGACATCAGAGAAAAGCCGAAATTTGCCAGCGAAATCTTCGGCAAATAATTCGTTCCGACAGGACGCCTGATTTGAAGCACCACATCAGATCAGGTGTCCGCCTTGCCCGCGCGCCAAGGTAGTTGCGGCTCGATCCGGCTTCAGCAGTTTTATTCTCGACCAATCCAGACTGGTCTTCGCCGATAAAAGAAAGGTCGAGCCGTGTCCTATCGTGTTGCGATCATCGAACTCATCAATGAAAGTAATACCTTCACGCGAAATCGCACGAGCATCGGCGATTTCAGGGCGTCGCATTATTTCAAGGGCGATGAGATTCCGGCCAATTTCCGTGGCACAGGCTCGGAAGTCGGCGGCGCGATAAAGGTTGCGGATGAGAAGGGATGGACGCCTGTCTATATCACTGCTGCCCATGCGGAACCGAATGGCGCGGTGCTGGAAAGCGCGCGTGTGGAAATCACCAGTGAATGCCTGCGGCGACTGAAGGAGTCCGGACCGTTCGACGGGCTCTTCATCGCCCTGCATGGCGCCATGGTGACCGAAACGGATCAGGACGGCGATGGCCAGTTCCTGCGCGAAATCCGCTCGGTGGTCGGCTTTGATGTGCCGATTGCCATTACGCTTGATCTCCATGCGAATATTTTCGATGAACTGGCCGATCTGGCGCAGATCGCCGTTTCATTCAGGACCTATCCGCATATCGATATGAATGAGGTTGGCGTTGAGGCCTGCACGATGCTGGATCGGGCGATGAAGGGCGAGATTGAACCCGCTCTCGCCATCGCGCGCCCGCCGATGCTGCTCGGTTGCGATGATGGACGCACAACGGATAATGGCCCGATGTGCCGCCTGCTCGAAAGCGCGGCCCGTGAAATGCAACAGCCCGGCATACTGAATGTCGCGATCAATGCCGGTTTTACCGATGCTGACGTCTGGGCGGCGGGGCCGAGTGTCATAGTCACCTTCGATACGAAAAGCGTCGAGCGGCAAACCGCCAGCGATGTGGCGGAGAAAATCTGCGACGAAATCTGGGCCTATAAGGATCAGTGGTCGCAGCCCTTGCCGCTTGATGAATGCATCAAGCAGTTGAAGGAGGCACGAGGTGCCGAGGGCACGATTGTTGTTGCCGATTTCTCGGATAATCCCGGCTCGGGCGCCTATAGCGATTGCACCGCGCTGATTGCGGCGATGCTGGAAGCAGGAGTGACCAATGCCGCCGCCGGCGCGTTGCTCGACCCGGAAGCTGTGGCCGAGATTGCAGCCAAGGCAATTGGCGAGACCATCACGGTGACGATTGGTGGTAAATCCGATCCATCGGTCGGTGGCGGCCCGCTGACGGTGACGGGGCGTGTCATGGCGATCAGTGAGGGCAGCTTTGTCTTTGAAGGCCCGATGTTTACGGGCCTGCCCGGAACGACTGGAAAATCCGTGTGCCTGCGCGTGGACGGGATCGATATCATGATCGTCTCCGAACGCATGCAGATGCTCGATCAGAACATCTTCCGGATCGTCGGCATCGAGCCGAAGGAAAAGGCAATTGTTGCGGTTAAATCGATGCAGCACTTCAAAGGGGCATTCGGCCCGATTGCAACGCAGATCATCGTGACCGACGCAGGCGGCCTGAGTTCGCCAGACCTGACGAGACGCACCTATTCTCGCCTGCGACGTCCGGTTTTCCCGCTGGATGCTTTGCCGGATCAGCAACAGTAAGTGCGCTGACGAATCTATTGGACTTTTGACAGCGAACAGGGAAGTTATCCGATCGAGGGGGAAGCAGGGAGACGACGGATCGCCATCCATTTCCCCCGGACCAGATTGATCATTTGTACCTACGGATGGAGTATCCGATGCAGACAGCGCCAATTTTCGCCGGATTAAAAATCGAGGCGGCTGAAATACGGGTCATACGTTTGCCGCTGCTCGTGCCTTTCGTGATCTCCACCGGCACAATGACTGAAAAGATCATACCGATCCTCACCCTGAAGGCAGAAGGCCTTGAAGGCTATGCCGAAGGCGTGATGGATCCCTTGCCGGATTATCTGGAAGAAACCATCTCCGGCTCGCTCTCCTTCCTGCGTGATGTGCTGCTGCCGCAGATTGTCGGAAAGCACTTCAACGGCCCAGCCGATCTGGCCGCTATTCTCGATCCGTGGCGCGGACATAGAATGAGCAAGGCCATGGTTGAAATGGCCGTCTGGGACCTGTGGGCAAAAGCGCTGAACCTGCCATTGAGCGTTGCGCTCGGCGGTGTTCGCGATGCCATCGACGTTGGCGTCAGCCTTGGCATTGCCGATATTCCAACAACGATTGACCGCGTCGCGGCTTCACTCGATGCCGGGTACAAGCGCGTGAAGCTGAAGATCAAGCGCGGCCATGATCTTGCGATGTTGCAAGCAGTGCGCGACCGTTTCCCGGATGCGAAGCTGACAGTCGATGCCAACACGGATTATCGCTTGTCCGACCTGCCGTTGCTGAAAGCGATGGATGCATTTGCGCTCGACTATATCGAGCAGCCTCTGGCATTCGATGACATTACAGACCATGTGCATGTGCAGGAAAAACTGCTGACGGCCATCTGTCTGGATGAAAGCATTCGCTCTTCGGTCGATGCGCGCAAGGCGCTTGTTGCCCGCGCGTGCCGCGTGATCAATATCAAGGTGGGGCGTGTCGGCGGCCATAGCGCGTCGCGGGCCATCCATGATGTCTGCGCTGCTTTCGATGTGCCTGTATGGTGCGGCGGTATGCTGGAAGCGGGCATCGGACGGGCGCATAATATCCATCTCTCGACGCTGGCGAATTTCACCAAGCCGGGGGATACTTCATCCGCCAGCCGCTATTTCCCACGCGACATTGTCAATGAGCCGCTTGAAGCCGAAAACGGCCGCATGGCCGTGCCGAAAAACGGCCCGGGCATTGGTGTGACTCTCGACCGTGCCTTCCTCGATACGGTGACGAACCACCGCGAGGAATTTGCCGCATGAGCGACATCGTCATCCGCGAACTCGCATCTCTGGCCGAGATGAAGGATTCGGAAAATGTGCAGCGGCTTGTCTGGGGCGACGACGATCCTGTCGATGCTTCTGATCTGTTGCTCGCCATCCAGCATGAAGGCGGCCTTGTCGCCGGTGCTTTCGAGGGTGACAAGATGATGGGTTTCATCTTCGGCTTCCCGAGCGCGACGCCGGGTATTCAGCATTCGCATCGTCTGGCGGTTTTGCCGGAAGCGAGAGGCCTGAAGCTTGGCGCGCGCATGAAATGGTTCCAGCGTGACTGGTGCCTTGCGCGAGGCGTGACGCTTGTGCGCTGGACCTATGATCCCATTCGCGCGGTCAATGCCGGTTTGAACATCGCAAGTCTCGGCGCTACATCCGCCACCTATCATATCGACTATTACGGTCCCATGGTCGGCATCAATGCTGGTCTTCCGTCAGATCGTATTGTGGCCGACTGGCAGTTGGATGATCCACGCGTTGAAGCCCGTTCCCAAGGGCAGAAGCTGGAGTTTCCCGCTGATATTCGTCGTGTGGAATTCCCCGGTGATATCGACCAGTTGCTGGCGACTGATCCGGCGGCGGCCATGGCGGCGCGGTTGTCGCTTCGCGAGACGCTGCTTGCCGCCTTTGCCGAGGGGCAGCGCATTGTGGGCTTCGATCCCAAAACACCGGCCTATCTGCTGCGCTGAAGCCTTGCTTCGCGACCGCACAATGCTTTTCGTAATTTCAAAAGCCCGCATCCGATCATCGGCTGCGGGCTGACTTTTTTTGCTAGAGCGCTAGTTACATCTCACGACGGATTCAACCGCCGACGCTTACACCGATTTTTGAAAGGCAGAACAAGTTCTCGCGTGTATGGTGTGTCATCGACAGAGTGCAGGCTGCGAAAGGAAAAGCGAATTGGCTCAGCATCGTGTAGTGATTGTCGGCGGCGGTTTTGCGGGTTTGCAACTGGCGAAAGATCTGCAAGGCCCAGATACATCGATCACGATTATCGATCGCAGAAATCATCATCTCTTTCAGCCTCTGTTGTATCAGGTTGCTACAACTGTTCTTGCCACGTCGGAAATTGCATGGCCGATCCGCTCGGTTTTTCGCAATCGCGAAGAGGTTTCCACTTTGCTGGCTGAAGTGACCGGCGTGGATACCGAGGCGCGCAAGGTCCATCTCCGTGATGGTCCCAGCGTCGATTACGACACGCTCGTTTTGGCGACTGGTGCGCGGCACGCCTATTTCGGGCGCGACGAGTGGGAGCCCTATGCGCCGGGCCTGAAGACGCTGGAAGATGCAACGACAATTCGCCGTCGCCTCCTACTGGCTTTCGAACAGGCCGAACTGGAAACCGATCCCGAGATTCGCAAAGCGCTGCTGACATTCAGCATCATTGGCGCGGGGCCAACCGGCGTTGAGCTTGCGGGGATCATTGCGGAACTGGCCCATCGCACCCTGGTCAAGGAATTCCGCAATATCGATACGACCACAGCGCGCATCATTCTCATCGAAGCAGGGCCGCGTATTCTGCCGGTTTTCCCGCCGTCGCTCTCGGAATATGCGGAGAAGTCGCTGACGAAAATGGGTGTCGAGGTCAGAACCGGAACGCCCGTCACGGCCTGTGATGCAAGGGGCATCTCGATTGGTGACGAACAGGTCGCCAGCCGCACTGTTATTTGGGCGGCGGGCGTACAGGCATCGAAAGCCGCCGAATGGGTGGGCGCGGAACAGGATCGCGCGGGCCGCGCGGTGGTGGAGCCTGACCTGACGGTAAAGGGCCATCCTGAAATTTTCATTGTTGGAGATACGGCTCTGGTCAAAACCGCCGATGGCAAGCCGGTTCCGGGCATTGCGCCAGCCGCCAAGCAGCAGGGCAAATATGTGGCGAAGGTAATCAATGCGCGCTTTGCCAATCGTGCGGCACCGGGCCCGTTCCGTTACAAGCATCTTGGCAACCTTGCCACCATTGGCCCAAGCGCTGCGGTTATCGATTTCGGATCATTGCGTCTGAAGGGCTGGATCGCCTGGTGGATATGGGGGCTTGCCCATATCTATTTTCTCATTGGTACGCGCAGCCGTCTGGCAGTGGCGCTCAGCTGGCTTTGGGTCTTCATTTCGGGACAGCATTCGGCACGCCTCATTACGCAGAAAGAAACGCTGAAAGATGAAGTGTGAACTGGTCGCCAACAGCATGTTCGCGCCAACACGATAGTGAATTTCGTTCGCGCAAGTCCATGATAAGCTGCCTCATTCTTAATGAGGAGATATGAGAATGCGCTTGATGATGGGAATGCTGCTGGCGGGTGTCAGCATTTTGGGTGGGGCAAGTTTCGCGCAGGCTGAGGAAAGCGTGGAAGTCCTGCATTACTGGACTTCAGGTGGCGAAGCCGCCGCGCTTAATCTCCTGAAGGAAAACCTTCAGAAACAAGGTATTGGCTGGGTCGATATGCCGGTTGCCGGTGGCGCGGGCGAGGCGGCCATGACGACCTTGCGCGCCCGCGTGACAGCAGGCAATCCACCCGCCGCAGTGCAGATGCAGGGTTTCGATATTCTGGATTGGGCACAGCAGGGCGTGCTCGGCAATCTGGATGAAGTTGCCGACAAGGAAGGCTGGGACAAGGTTATCCCGCCCGCAATCCAGCACTTCTCGAAATATGACGGCCACTGGATCGCTGCACCGGTCAATGTGCACTCCACCAACTGGGCCTGGTACAACAAGGCCGCGCTCGACAAGGCTGGCGGAAAAGTGCCGCAGAATTGGGATGAGCTTGTCGCGCTGCTCGACAAGTTCAAGGAGCAGGGGATCACGCCGATTGCCCATGGTGGACAGCCCTGGCAGGAAGCGCTTATCTTCACCAGTGTCGTGATGTCGTTCGGGCCGGATTTCTACAAGAAGGCGCTGATTGATCTCGATCCAGACGCTCTGAAGAGCGATACCATGAAGCAGGTATTCGAGCGGATGGCGAAGCTGCGCACCTATGTGGACGACAATTTCTCCGGGCGTGACTGGAATCTTGCCTCTGCCATGGTCATCGATGACAAGGCGGGCGTGCAGTTCATGGGCGACTGGGCCAAGGGTGAGTTTACCAAGGCTGGAAAGAAGCCCGGTGCGGATTTCGTTTGCGGTCGTTTTCCGGGAACGGAAGGTTCCGTGGCTTTCAATGCCGATCAGTTCGCCGTCTTTGAAGTGGGTAAAGACAAGCGCAAGGCGCAGCTTGCACTCGCAACCGCCGTGGAAGACGTCAATTTTCAGTCGGCCTTTAATGTGGTGAAAGGCTCTGCGCCGGCGCGTACCGATGTACCGACCACGGCATTTGACGAATGCGGGCAAAAGGCGATCAAGGATCTCGCAGCCGCCGACAAGAGCGGATCGTTGCTTGGCTCCTTCTCGCAGTCGCACGCACAGCCGACCGCGATCAAGAATGCGATGTTTGACGTCATCACCCGCCAGTTCAACGGTCAGCTGACGGCGGATCAGGCGGTGGAAGAGCTAAGCGCTGCCATCGACATGGCGAAGTAAGGAAACATTCTACGCTGAAGCCATTTCAGCGATGCGCATGAAAAAGCCTCCCCCGAACATTCGGGGGAGGCTTTTTCGTTACGTTGGCTTTTATGCCAGATCGAAACGGTCGGCGTTCATCACCTTGGTCCAGGCGGCAACGAAGTCCTTCACGAACTTCTCCTTGCTGTCGTCCTGGGCATAGACTTCCGCATAGGCGCGAAGGATTGAATTCGAACCGAAAACGAGATCGACACGTGTTGCGGTGAACTTCGGCGCACCGGTCTTGCGGTCGCGGATTTCGTAGAGGCCTTCGCCCGTCGGAACCCACGAATTGTGCATGTCGGTGAGCGTGACGAAGAAGTCCGTCGTCAAAGCGCCGACCTTGTCCGTGAAGACGCCATGCGACGTGCCGCCATGGTTGGTGCCGATGGCGCGCAGGCCGCCGACGAGGACCGTCATTTCGGGGGCGGTGAGGCCCATGAGCTGTGCCCGGTCGAGGAGCAGTTCCTCGGCGCTGACCACATAGTCCTTCTTCTGCCAGTTGCGGAAACCGTCTGCCAGTGGTTCAAGCGGAGCGAAGCTTTCAGCATCGGTCTGCTCGGCCGTTGCATCGCCGCGTCCCGGAGCGAATGGCACTTCAATGTCGACACCGGCGGCCTTGGCTGCCTGTTCCACACCGTAATTGCCAGCCAGCACGATGACATCAGCCAGGCTTGCGCCGGATGCCGCTGCAATCGGTTCCAGAACCGAGAGAACACGGGCCAGACGTTCCGGCTCGTTGCCTTCCCAATCCTTCTGCGGAGCGAGACGGATACGAGCGCCGTTTGCACCGCCGCGGAAATCCGAACCGCGATAGGTGCGGGCGCTGTCCCAGGCGGTGGAAACCAGATCGGCAACCGAAAGACCGGAAGCTGCGATCTTGGCCTTGAGGCCCCTGACGTCGTAATCGGTGCGACCGGCCGGGATCGGATCCTGCCAGATCAGATCCTCAGTCGGCGCATCCGGGCCGATGTAACGGGTCTTCGGGCCCATGTCGCGATGGGTCAGCTTGAACCATGCGCGGGCAAAGACTTCCGAGAACGCGTCAAAATCGTTCATGAAACGCTCGGAAATCGCGCGGTAGATCGGGTCTACCTTCAATGCCATATCCGCATCGGTCATCATCGGGTTCAGACGGATCGACGGGTCTTCCACGTCGACCGGCTTGTCCTGCTCTGCAATCGAAACAGGTTCCCACTGCGACGCGCCAGCCGGGCTCTTCACCAGATGCCAGTCGTGCTTGAACAGCATTTCGAAGAAGCCGTTGTCCCACTTGGTCGGTTCCGTGGTCCATGCACCTTCAATGCCCGAAACAACCGTGTCGCGACCGATGCCGCGTCCCTTGGTATTCATCCAGCCCAGTCCCTGATATTCAGGGCCTGCATCTTCCGGATCCGGGCTGAGGTTGGACGGATCGCCATTGCCATGGCTCTTGCCGATGGTGTGGCCACCGGCAGTCAGGGCCACGGTTTCCTCGTCGTCCATGCCCATGCGGGCAAAGGTTTCGCGCATCTGCGCTGCCGTTGCCAGCGGATCGGACTTGCCGTTGACGCCTTCCGGGTTGACATAGATGAGGCCCATCTGGACCGCAGCAAGCGGGTTTTCCAGCGTGTTTGGCTTGGTCACATCGCCGTAACGACCGTCGCTTGGCGCCAGCCATTCCTTTTCGTCACCCCAATAGGTATCCTTTTCAGGAGCCCAGATATCTTCGCGACCGAAAGCGAAGCCATAGGTCTTGAGACCGGCAACGTCATAGGCAATCGTACCGGCAAGCGCGATCAGGTCGGCCCAGGAAAGCCGGTTGCCGTACTTCTTCTTGATCGGCCACAGCAGACGGCGACCCTTGTCGGTGTTGACGTTATCCGGCCAGGAATTGAGCGGAGCAAAACGCTGGTTGCCGGTGCTGGCGCCACCGCGACCATCAGAGGTACGGTAGGAGCCGGCGGCGTGCCAGGTCACACGAGCCATCATGCCGACATAGCTGCCCCAATCGGCAGGCCACCACTCCTGACTATCCGTCATGAGTGCGCGCAGATCGGCCTTGAGAGCTTCCACGTCGAGCTTCTTCAGCTCTTCCTTATAATCGAAGTTCTTGCCCAGCGGATTGGTCTTGGTGTCATGCTGGTGCAGAATGTCGAGGTTCAGCGCATTGGGCCACCATTCCATGACAGAATTGCCAAGTGCGGTATTGCCGCCATGCATGACCGGACATTTTCCGGCCGATTTCGTCTTTACGTCCATGATTGCTCTCCGATGGCTTTCCCAAAGATGGCTTTCGCTAGATAGAACGAGCGGCTGACATTGGCACGCCAGAGCGACCGCATTATGAAGGCGGTCACTCCGGAACCAACAGTCAGTATGGGTACGGTAACCAATGCGTTCGATAAATTCCAATTGTATATTCTAAAGGCTGCGATATGCTGAGCTTATGATTGGCCTCTCCATGAAACACCTCCGCTACTTCGATTCACTGGCGCGCTTGAGCCATTTTGGCCGTGCGGCGGCGGCCTGTTCCATCTCGCAACCCGCATTGTCCTTGCAGATCAAGGAACTCGAAGACCTGATCGGCGCGCCTCTGGTGGAGCGTGGCGGCAGACAAATTCGCCTGACCGGACTTGGCGAAGAGTTTGCGGAAAGAGTGCGTGGCATTTTGCGCTCGGTTGACGAACTGGAAGAGCTGGCGCGTGCGGCACATGGTCCATTCACCGGTCGCCTGCGTCTCGGTGTGATCCCGACGGTTGCGCCTTATCTTTTACCGGAGGTGATCAAGACGCTGACCCAGCGTTATCCGGGGCTGGAACCGCGCCCGCGTGAGGCGATCACCCAGAAGCTGATCGAAGACCTGCTGGAAGCGCGGCTGGACGCGGCGATTGTCGCCTTGCCGATTTCCGAGCCCGCCTTGCAGGAAGTTCCTCTCTTTGAGGAGGAATTTGTCCTGATGCGCCCGCTGGAAGATGCTGACAAGCCGGTTCCGAGCGCCGAAAAACTGCATGAAATGCGGTTGCTGCTTCTGGAAGAAGGGCATTGTTTCCGCGATCAGGCCTTGTCCTTCTGCAATATTACGAATGCGCCGCCGCGTGAACTGATGGAAGGTAGCTCGCTGTCTACCCTCGTTCAGATGGTGGGCGCTGGTATCGGCATCACGCTCGTGCCGGAGATGGCGGTCTATACGGAGACGCTCGCCGCAAATGTCTGCATGTTTCGCCTTGCTGAGCCGCGCCCGTCACGAACCATCGGTCTGGTCTGGCGCAAAAGCAACCCGCTGTCGTCCCAGCTCAAACAGATTGCCGAGATCGTTCGGGAAGTGGGTTTGCATCATCAGGGCAGGATGCAGACGCTTCTGAGCCACTGAGCGGGTCGTCAGTCGCCTGTGCATGGCTGACGAGAAAGCTTATCACCAGTCCAGAACTTCGCCGACAACTTTTCCGGCGACCGACGTGCAGCGAAGATAAACCCGGTTGACCGAAACGTCAGGCAACGGTTTTTCAAATGCATCGCGTGCATAAAAGCCGTATAAAAAATTAGGGGGCGAATTACCCCCTAATTTCCATCCAGCATTGATTAATGAGCTTAAGCAGAGTGAATATTATTTCTTTTTATCAAACCCCATGCGGCCATGGATGTTTTCAGTGGCCGCTAGTGTTGTAGACAGGTCCTTCAGCAAATCTTCAAATGCGAATGAGGCTTTGCTTACAGGGTTGCTGGCAATATGCATTGTACCTCTCCCATTTTTTTAGGTACGCCTTAATATGAAGGCAGCTTATTATTGAAGTAATTTATTATTTCGCGAAACAGCAAAGGAGCGCTGGCAATTTTATATCAGCGATCCCTTGTATACTTCTCTTTCTTGCGAGCGAGATTGTTGCCGAGGTTTCGTCCTCATACTCCTGACCGACCAGCGGTGGTTGCATCCCTAAGCGTTAGTGGCTAAGTCAGTATTGTTACGATATTACATAACGAATCAAAGCTGGAGAGAAGACTATGAGAAAGCTACTCGTGTCGATGGGATTGTGCGCCGCCATGGTGGTGTCGGGTCAGGCAATGGCCGAGACAAAGGAAAAGTCCGCGTCGGATCACGGCCATTCACATAGCCATGGGACCAAGCAGGACCAGGAAATCTACAAGGGCTATTTCAAAGACGAACAGGTGAAGGACCGCAAGCTCTCCGATTGGGAAGGGGACTGGCAGTCGGTATATTCCTATCTGCAAGACGGAACGCTTGATGCCGTTTTCGCTGATAAGGCAAAGCATGGGGATAAATCCGCCAAGGAATATCGGGATTATTATGAAACCGGCTATCGCACCGACACAGGTCGCATTGTGATCAAGGGGGATAAGGTTTCCTTCTACGAAGGCGA
This sequence comes from Ochrobactrum sp. RH2CCR150, assembly GCA_014138095.1. Classification (GTDB taxonomy): domain Bacteria; phylum Pseudomonadota; class Alphaproteobacteria; order Rhizobiales; family Rhizobiaceae; genus Brucella; species Brucella gambitense. The sequence continues at coordinate 460,253 of JACGXE010000004.1, read as the reverse complement.
TAAAGCAGCGTCAGGAAAATATGCAAGCGACGGCTATGAAATCCTGAACTATGCCAAGGGCAATCGCGGCGTTCGCTTCATTTTCAAGAAAGTCGAAGGCGATGCGGCTGCGCCTGACTATATGCAGTTCAGCGATCACCGCATAGCGCCGGCCAAAGCCGATCACTATCACCTCTATTGGGGAAATGATCGCGCAGCCTTGCTCAAGGAAGTCACCAACTGGCCGACCTATTATCCGTCATCGCTGAGCGGTAAAGATATTGCCGACGAGATGATGCACCACTAGCAAAACATTTGCTGCACAGTCGGGTTGAGGGGCTGTTCCTTAACCCGATCTGGAGATAACGTTTCGCTTACGCAATCAGACAGGTTCTACAGCGATTGCGCGCGCCACGGAAGCATTCAGCGCTTCGGATCTCGGTACCTTTCCCAAAGACACAATCAAATCGTAGAGCGGTTGCGCGCACATCGCCTCACAGCTCGCGAAATTTTGACGTTTACGGAAACGTCAAACTGCGCTAGTTTTGAGTCCGAACTGGTCCGGCTCGACCTGAGATTGGGTTTTGGCTGGCCAGAATGCTGCAAAAATGGCAGGTTTTCGAGTGAGAACGATCCTTTTTGTTGCAACATGCAGGCTGTCACAGCGTTTTGCTAATTAAGCAGACAGTAGGCATGAAACGCGGTTTGGAGCCGGTAACCGTCTTTCGCGGGCTGGCTCAGGTGATGAATTTGGAGGATTTTGATGCCGAGCTATCGCGCGCCCGTTGAAGATACGAATTTCGTGCTCAACGACGTTCTGAACTATCAGCGTTACAACAATCTGCCGGGCTTTGCCGACGCGTCGCCCGACGTGGTCGAGGCAATCCTGTCGGAAGGTGCAAAGCTCGCTGAAGGCACCCTGTTCCCGGTCAATCACAGTGGCGACCGCGAAGGCTGCAAGCGCGCCTCCGATGGCAGCGTCACCACGCCGAAAGGTTTCAAGGAAGCCTTCTATCTTTACCGCGAAGGCGGCTGGCTCGGCCTCGCCGTGCCGGAGCAATATGGCGGACAGGGCCTGCCTTACCTGCTGCACACGGCAGTTGGTGAATATATGTCGTCGGCCAATATGGCGCTCACCATGTATCCCGGCCTGACGCAGGGTGCGATTGCCGCAATCCTCGCGCACGGTACCGATGAGCAGAAGGATACCTATCTGCCGAAGATGGTGGAAGGCACCTGGACCGGCACAATGAACCTGACCGAGCCGCATTGTGGCACGGATCTGGGTCTTCTGCGCACCAGTGCCGCGCCGCAGGGCGACGGTTCCTACAAGATTTCCGGCCAGAAGATTTTTATCTCGGCTGGTGAACATGATATGTCGGACAACATCATCCATCTGGTGCTCGCCCGTATCGACGGTGCACCGGAAGGCGTGAAGGGCATTTCGCTCTTCATCGTGCCGAAGTTCATTCTGGATGAAAATGGCAATCCGGGCACGCGCAATGGCGTTTCCTGTGGTTCCATCGAAGAAAAGATGGGCATTCACGGCAATTCCACCTGCGTCATGAATTATGACGAGGCGACCGGCTTTCTGATCGGTGAGGCGCATAAGGGTCTGCGCGCCATGTTCACCATGATGAATGAAGCGCGTCTGGGCGTTGCCTTGCAGGGGCTTTCAATCGCCGAAACCGCCTATCAGAATGCAGCGATCTATGCCCGCGAGCGCATTCAGGGCCGCGCCCTTTCCGGCGCGAAAGAGCCGGAAAAGAAGGCCGATCCGATCATCGTGCATCCGGATATCCGTCGTAACCTGATGTCAATCCGCGCTTTCAACGAAGCAGGCCGTGCGTTCATCCTCTGGACGGCGCTGAATTCCGACATTGCGCACCGCTCCGGCGACGAGGCCGAGCGTCAGGCTGCCGACGATCTGGTCGGCTTGCTGACACCTGTTCTGAAAGGCGTTCTGACCGACAAGGGTTTCGAGCACGCCGTCATGGCGCAGCAGGTCTTCGGCGGTCACGGCTATATCGAAGAACACGGCATGAGCCAGTATGTGCGCGATGCGCGTATCGCCATGATCTATGAAGGTGCCAACGGCATTCAGGCGCTCGATCTCGTCGGTCGTAAGCTGGCGCTGAATGGCGGCCGTGCAGTTACGACCTTCTTCAAGGAAGTGGGCGAATTCTGCGAAGCCAATCGCGACAACGAAAAGCTGTCCTTCTTCACCAAACATCTGAAGAAAGGTCTCAACGATCTTCAGGCCGCCACCATGTGGCTGATGCAAAATGCAATGGCGAAGCCCGACAATGCCGGTGCCGCGTCCAATGACTATATGCATCTGTTCGGTCTGGTCGCGCTGGGGCTGATGTGGGGCCGCATGGCCAAAGTCGCGGAAGACAAGCTGGCGGCAGGCGAAGGCAACAAGGCTTATCTTGAAGCGAAACTCGTCACTGCACGGTACTATTTCGAGCGTATCATGCCGGAAAGTGCCGCCCATCTCGCACGCATCCAGTCGGGCGCGGATAGCATGATGGCGCTGCCTGCGGACGCGTTCTGATTTTCTGCTGACATCTTTGAGGTTAGGCCGGGTTCTTCGGACCCGGCGGGAAGGAGAAAAAATGGCTGAGGCTTATATTTACGATCACGTGCGGACACCGCGCGGGCGCGGCAAGAAGGACGGTAGCCTGCATGAAGTGCCTGCCGTGCGTCTGGGCGCGAAGGTTCTGGAATCCCTGCGCGACCGCAACGGCATCGATACCGCAAAGGTCGATGACATTATTTTCGGCTGTGTCGATCCGGTCGGCGAAGCCGGTGCCGTCATCCCGCGCTCTGCCGCGTTCGAAGCCGGTTACGACTTCAAGGCCCCGGGCATCCAGATTTCGCGCTTCTGCGCTTCTGGTCTCGATGCCATCAATCTGGCTGCCGCGAAGGTTGCCTTCGGTGCCGACGAACTGGTGGTTGCTGGCGGCGTCGAAAGCATGTCACGCGTCGGCATGGGCATGTCGGGCGGCGCCTGGTACATGGATCCATCGGTCGGCTTCCCGGGCTATTTCATGCCGCAGGGCGTGTCGGCCGATCTGATCGCCACGAAATACGGTTTCAGCCGCGACGATGTCGATGCCTATGCTGTCGAAAGCCAGAAGCGCGCCGCCAAGTCGTGGGAAAAGGGCTATTTCAAAAATTCGGTCATTTCGATCAAGGATCAGAACGGCCTGACCATTCTCGACCATGACGAACATATGCGCCCGACGACCGATATGCAGGCGCTGGGCCAGTTAAACCCGTCCTTTGTGATGCCGGGAGAAATGGGCGGCTTCAATGCCGTCGGCATTCAGGCTCATCCGGAAATCGAAACGGTCAACCACGTCCACCATGCCGGTAATTCGTCGGGCATCGTCGACGGTGCGGCGGGCGTTCTGGTTGGCTCCAAGAAGGCAGGCAAGGCGTTCGACATCAAGCCGCGCGCCCGCATCCGCGCTTTCGCCAATATCGGCTCCGACCCGGCGCTGATGCTGACCGGCCCGGTCGATGTAACGGAAAAGTTGCTCAAGCAGGCCAAGCTGAAGATTTCGGACATCGACCTGTTCGAACTCAACGAAGCCTTTGCCGCTGTGGTCCTGCGCTACATGCAGGCCTTCGATATTCCGCACGACAAGATCAACGTTAATGGCGGTGCGATTGCCATGGGCCATCCGCTCGGCGCAACCGGCGCAATCATCCTCGGTACGGTGCTGGATGAACTGGAGCGTCGCGATCTCAACACCGCGCTGGTGACCTTGTGCATCGGTGCCGGCATGGGCACGGCGACGATCATCGAGCGCGTATAAAGCGAGGGAGGTTTTTACGAATGGCTTACACGAATTTCAAAGTTGAGACCGACGCCGACGGCATTGCCCTCGTCACCTGGGACATGCCTGAAAAGTCAATGAATGTGTTCACCGTCGAGGTGATGCAGGAACTGAACGCCATCATCGATGCGGTGGTCGCGGACGACAAGATCAAGGGCGTGGTCATCACGTCCGGCAAGGAAAGCTTCTCCGGCGGTGCCGACCTGACCATGCTGGAAGGCATGTTCAAGGAGTTCCAGAAGCAGAAGGCCAAAGACCCGCAGGGTGCTGTCCAGTCCCTGTTCGACAATGTCGGCAAGATGAGCGGCCTGTTCCGCAAGCTGGAAACCAGCGGCAAGCCGTGGGTTTCGGCTATCAACGGCACCTGCATGGGCGGTGCGTTTGAAATGTCGCTTTCCTGCCATGCTCGCGTGGTTTCGGATGCGCCGGGCGTGAAGCTGGCGCTTCCTGAAGTGAAGGTCGGCCTGTTCCCGGGCGCTGGTGGTACGCAGCGCGTTCCGCGTCTTGCCAATCAGCAGGATGCGCTCCAGATGATGACGACTGGCTCCAGCCTGACGGCGCAGCGTGCCAAGGCAATGGGTCTCGTAACCGAAGTTGCCCCGGCAAAGAAGCTGGTCGAAACCGCGAAGAAGCTCATCAAGGGCGGCCTCAAGCCGGTTCAGCCATGGGATGAAAAAGGCTTCAAGCTGCCGGGCGGCGCGATCTATTCGGCCGCAGGCGCCAATCTCTGGCCTGCTGCGACTGCCATTCTGCGTCGCGAAACTTCCGGCAATTACCCGGCGGCGCTGGCTATCCTGAAGTCGGTTTATGAAGGCCTTCTGGTGCCGTTCGATACCGGCCTCAAGATTGAGCAGCGCTATTTCACCGAAATCCTCCAGACGACCGAAGCGGGCATGATGATCCGTTCGCTGTTCGTGTCGTTGCAGGAGCTGAACAAGGGCGCCCGCCGCCCGGCGGATGAAAAGCCGACCAAGCTCAAGAAGATCGGCGTCATCGGCGCTGGTTTCATGGGGGCGGGCATTGCCTATGTGACCGCCAAGGCGGGCATTCCGGTGGTGCTGATCGACCGCGATCAGGAATCCGCCGACAAGGGCAAGGCGCACACTGCCGACCTTATCACCAAGGAAATGCAGAAGGGCCGCGCTACTGAGGCCGATAAGGAAAAGCTCCTGTCGCTCATCACGGCAACGCCTGATTATGCTGAACTCGACGGTGCTGATCTGGTGATCGAAGCCGTGTTTGAAGACCGCGAAGTCAAGCGCGTCGCGACCGAGAAGGCGGAGGAAGTGTTGAAGTCTTCGGCGATTTTCGCGTCGAACACCTCGACCCTGCCGATCAGCGGTCTTGCCAAGGTCTCGAAGCGTCCGAAGAACTTTATCGGCATCCACTTCTTCTCGCCTGTCGATAAGATGATGCTGGTGGAAGTCATTCTCGGCAAGAAGACCTCGGACAAGGCGCTGGCCGTCGCGCTCGATTATGTCCGCGCGATCAAGAAGACGCCGATTGTTGTCAACGACACGCGCGGCTTCTACGTCAATCGCTGCGTGCTGCGCTATATGTCGGAAGCCTACAACATGCTGGTTGAAGGCGTTCCGGCTGCCATGATCGAAAATGCCGCCCGCATGGCCGGTATGCCGGTCGGTCCGCTGGCGCTCAACGACGAAACCGCCATCGATCTGTCGCAGAAGATTCTCAAGGCAACGCTTGCTGATCTCGGCGAGAAGGCTGTCGATCCGCGTCATGTCGAGCTGGTGGACAGGCTCGTCAACGAGTTCGACCGCAAGGGTCGCAAGAATGGCAAGGGATTCTACGAATATCCGGCCAAGCCTGCCAAGAAGCATCTCTGGGCCGGTCTGAAGGATCTTTATCCGCAGCAGGACCCCGACAAGATCGATGTGAAGGAGCTGAAGGAACGCTTCCTCGTCACCATCGCTCTGGAAGCTTCGCGCGTGATGGAAGAAGGCATTGTGACCGATCCGCGCGAAGCGGATGTCGGCTCGATCCTGGCTTTCGGTTTTGCACCTTATACGGGCGGTACACTGTCCTATATCGATGGCATGGGGGCGAAGAAATTCGTCAAGCTTGCCAAGGAGTTGCAGAAGAAATACGGCCAGCAGTTCAAGGCCCCGAAGCTGCTTCTCGACATGGCCGAGAACGGCGAAAGCTTCTACCAGCGGTTCAATCCCTATAAGGGCGAAGCCAAGAAAGCAGCTTGATCCCTAATCCCTGAAAAATCTGAAAAGCGCGGTGTGAAAACACCGCGCTTTTTTATTGCTCCCACTTTTCGGCGACCGCTAATTAAGAAAATTTTCCCTGTCAATTCGTGCATCTTGCGCAAAACCCCAATTTTCGGTAGGTTCTGGCAAAAGTCGGCACAAATTATAGGTTTAAAATCCTAAACGGCGCGTCCCCCATGGTCCGAGTTTGTCGTGGGAAGAAACCTGCCTGAATTGACGGATCATACCATGTTTTCTCACGACAGCATCTGGGCGGCGATAGACGCGTTGGCCGAGCGTCATTCCTTGAGCGCGTCGGGGCTTGCGCGCCGCGCCGGTTTGGACCCCACGACCTTTAACAAGTCGAAGCGTTATGCAGCCGATGGGCGCGCACGCTGGCCCTCGACGGAATCGCTGGCCAAGGTGATGGAAGCCACCGGCGCAAGTTTTGAAGAACTCACGCGCCTGATTGGCGGCGGCGGTACTGCGAACCAGGGATTCGGCGATTATATGCAGGATCCGCAGCCGATCCCGCTTCTTGGCATGGCGGAGGCTGGTACAGGCGGTTATTTCGACGATGCCGGTTTTCCTGCCGGGCAGGGTTGGGACATTGTGGAATTTCCAGTGGGCACCAGTGAAGGTGTGTATGCGCTGGAAGTTTCGGGCGACAGCATGTTGCCCCTTTACCGTGACGGCGATACGTTGATTGTCGCGCCCAATGCGCCGGTGCGTCGCGGCGACCGCGTGGTGGTGCGAACCAAGGACGGAGAAGTCATGGCCAAAATACTCTATCGCCAGACACCACGTACAATCGAATTGCATTCGCTCAATCCGGAGCATTCAAACCGCAACTTTGAAACCAAGGATGTGGAATGGATCGCCAGAATTCTATGGGCTAGCCAGTAATGGCGCAGTCGCAAATGAAAAACCCGAGAAGCCATTCGCGCGTCGTTTATGGTGGTCTCGCCGCATTGACCGGCGCGCTGCTGGCCGCAGCTTTCATCGCCCCTTTCTACGGCGCGCTTGAGGGGCCGGTGCAGGTGATCACCAGTGATGGCGATGCCGCAAAGCCGAATGGCGGCTCCGGTAATGGCATTGTTGTCGAGCAGTTCGATTATAACGAACCGGACACCAATGCTGACGCCAAAACGCAGACCCCGCCTGCGGGTGAACAGCAGAATGCGCAACCCGGCAGTTCCAGCGATGAGGCCAACGGTCTTCAGCGCGAAGCGCCGCGCCCGCCGCTCAGCGATCTGGGATTGGCCGCCTCGCCGAAGCCGCCGGAACCCGTCGCGCCGACTGAGACCAACACCCAGCCATTGACGCAAGTTGGCGAGAACGAGGACATGCAGCTTCTGCAACGTCCCGTCGCTGTGGCTGCGGGGCGGCTGGAAAGTCAGGGTCGTCTGATCGATCTGCAGGGTATCGAGGTTGTGCCGGTCGAGCAGAGTTGCCAGACGGCCGCGGGAGAAAGCTGGCCCTGCGGCATGCAGGCGCGGACGGCTTTCCGGCAATGGCTGCGTTCACGCGCCATCATGTGCCGACTGCCGCAGAACGACAGCGGTGCTGCTATCGCCACAGCCTGCAAGCTGGGCAATGACGATGCCGCCGAATGGCTGGTGACGAATGGCTGGGCCAAGGCCACGTCAGACGGTGCCTATGCCGATGCGGGCCGCAAGGCGGAAGATGCACGTCTCGGTATTTTCGGAGACAAGCCGGATGCTTCCTTGCAGAGCCTTGAGCCAGACCCGGGCAATGGTTTGAACAATCCGTCGCCCTTGGCACCAGAAACCGAGCCGCAGCCCTCGACGCCTTCTCCGCAGCAGGGCGAGTTCCCGCCAGCGCCGGCGGCACCAGCACCGGCAAACTAGGCTTCGGCTGTTGCCTTTGGGATTGTGCTTGAGGCCGTTTTCAGCGGAACGGTGATGACAATCAGGCACGCGATGACCAGTACCACTCCCAGCCAGCCCATGGCTGGGAGACGTTCCCCGACGATAACCACAGCCAGCAGAGCGGCGATTACCGGTTCGACCAGTGTGATCGTCGTTGCCATGCTGACGGGAACACGCGCAAGGCCGATGCCGAAGCAGACATAGCCGAGGAACATCGGCACCGCCGCCATGTAAATGCCGACAGCGGCGTTGTTCCACGAGGAGAGAAAGGGCGCACCGGTCATCAGCAGGACCGGCATCAACAACAGGCCGCCAATGCCGAAGGTCGCGCCCATCGCTACGGATGAATGTATACCGCTCAGGATTAGCCCACGCGCCGTCCATGAATAGAGCGCGTAGGTGAACCCCCCGATAAGGCCAAGGCCAATGCCGATCAGCACAGAGCTTCCGGTTTGAATGCCGCTATGCGCCGATCCCTCGGCGACTGATATGAGGATCATGCCAAGCAGTCCGATCATGGCCCCCCACAGCCATTGCCGCGACAAGCGCGAACCGTCGAACACATATTCGATCAAAGCGGAAAGCAGTGGTGCTGAACCGAGCGTGACGACGGTTCCAATGGTCACGCCAGCCATGCGCATCGAAGCGTAGAATGCGAGCGGATAAATGGCCACGGCCACTCCGCCCAGAACGAGATTGCGCCAGTGCTGGCCCAGTTGCGGCAATGCGCGCATGATGCCGCGCCCGGCAAGGGCCGCCTGCATCAGTCCGCCCACACCCATTGCGGCAGCGCCTATAGCGGCAGCACCCACTTCCGGGGCAAAGGTGGCGGCAGTTCCGGTCGTGCCCCAGACGACGGAGGAAAACAGAATGGCGGCGACGCCAATTGCATAATTGCGGGATGAAGTGCTCATAATGTCCCCAGCATGTCCGATGCCATTGCCCGCGCTTCCTGAATGCAGGCGCTTGTCCCCTCAAGTCCGGCACGCGACATTGCCCCTTCCAGCAGAAAAGACAGTTGCCGGGCCAATGCCGTCGCTCTTTCAGGAGCGTCAGGCAACAGTTCGGCCAAGTGGCCTGCCAGCAAGGCCTCGACTTCTCGTTTGTGATTTTTCACGGCCTGACGTCCGATATCGCCAACGGTCAGCTCGGCAGCCGCATTCAGCAGCCCGCAGCCGCGAAAGCCATGCTCATAGGCAAATTCAGCGTGGTCCTGATAAGCGTCGAAAACCGCGAGAACCTTTTCCCGCGGCGTAACAGCTTGTTGCACGCGCACATCGTAAAGGCCCAGCCATTCGGCATGGCGCACTTCGAGATACTGGTTCACCAGATCGGCTTTGGACGCAAAATTGTTATAGAGGCTCTTCTTCGCAACGCCCGCTTTTTCAACGATGGCGTCGATGCCCGTTCCGCCAATCCCATGATTGTAGAAAAGGACGGCAGCGGCGTTGAGCAGCTTTTCGCGTGCGCTTTCCGTCGAAGCCGGAAATGGAGTTTGAACGGTCGTCATCTCGGATTTCCTCACAGTAGGTAGACCGTACTACCTACTGTGAGAAGTAGAGTCAATCGGAGCAAACCGCGGCGGTGATTTCAGACACAAAAAAGCCCCGCGCCGGGTGGCTGCGGGGCTTTTCATTGGTGATGTAGGATCAGGCCAGTTCGCCAGCCAGCGCCTTTTTGATCAGGGCGCGGGTTTCGTCAATGCCGTAAAGCGCGACGAAAGAGCCGAAGCGTGGGCCGCGTTCCTGACCGATCAGCACTTCATAGAGCATCTGGAAGAAGGAAACCGACACGCCGGGGCCGCCTTCCGGGCTCTTCTTGGTGTGATCCTGATAGCGCTCGATGGCGCGTGCGACGTCCAGAATGGCGTTCTGGATGTCGTTGCCATCGGTCCCGGCAGGCAGGGTTCCGAGCTTGGCATCCAGCGCTTCCAGTGCAGCGCGCTCCACATCGTCCGGGGCGCGGAACTGCTTGGTCGGCTTGACGAAATCGTTGAAGTAACGGATCGCGTAACCGACGAGCGCATCCAGCTCCGGATTGTTTTCCGGCGTGACGCCCGGTGCGTGACGCGAGATGAAACCCCACAGAACCGACGGGCTTTCCGCATTCGAAGCGCTGACCAGATTGAGCATCAGGGCAAAGGTAACCGGCAGGTTGACCTTGGGCGGGTTGCCGTAATGGATATGCCAGACCGGATTGTTCAGGCGGTCTTTCCACTCCTGACGGTCATAGGCCGAAAGATAGGTGAAATATTCGTCCACCGCCTTCGGGATAACATCGAAATAGAGACGCTTTGCCGTCTTCGGCTTCTGGTAATTGTACAGCGCAAGGCTTTCGGTCGGCGCATAGGAAAGCCACTCGTCGATCGAGATGCCGTTGCCCTTGGACTTGGAAATCTTCTGGCCGATCTGGTCGAGGAACAGTTCATAGACGAAATGTTCCGGCGCGCGTCCGCCGAGGATAACGCAGATACGGTCATAGATTTCCGAATTGGTCTGGTGATCCTTGCCGAACATTTCGAAGTCGACGCCGAGTGCTGCCCAGCGCATGCCGAAATCCGGCTTCCACTGCAGCTTCACATTACCGCCCGTGACGGAAAGGGTGGTTTCAACGCCGTCATCGTCGAAAGTGATCGTGCCAACCTTGGCATCGACCTTCTTCATCGGCACGTAGAGCACGCGGCCCGACTTGGGCGAAATCGGCAGGAACGGGCTGTAGGTCGCCTGACGCTCTTCGCCAAGCGTCGGTAGCATGACTTTCATGATATCGTCATAGCGCTCGACGGCCTTGAGCAGCACGGCATCGAATTTGCCGGACTTGTAATATTCCGTCGCGCTTGCAAATTCATAGTCGAAGCCGAACGTGTCGAGGAAGCGGCAGAGCATGGCATTGTTATGCTCGGCAAAGCTCTTGTACTCGCCGCCAAACGGGTTCGGCACCGACGAAAGCGGCATTTGCAGATAAGGCTCAAGGGCGGCCTTGTCCGGCACATTGTCCGGGATCTTGCGCATGCCGTCGAGATCGTCGGAGAAGCAGATCAGGCGCGTCTTCACCTTGTCTTCCGTCAGAACACGGAAGGCATGGCGCACCATCGAGGTGCGGGCCACTTCGCCAAAGGTGCCAATATGCGGCAGACCCGACGGGCCATAGCCGGTTTCGAAGATCACCGTGTCCGGCAGGCCGGTCTTGGCATAGCGCTTGAGGATTTTCTTCGCCTCTTCAAAGGGCCATGCTTTCACGTCTGCGGCCGCCGCGGTCAGTTCCGGGGTCAGCGTGATTTCGGGCAGACGATGCGAGGTCATGGTTTTATCCTGATATCCTGTGAAGGGCGTGATTTTTGAAAAACGGTGCACAAATCCGTGCTTATGCTCTATGGCGCGCCAACCCTGTGTCGTCAACGGCTGGTGCGGAATTTCCTTGCGTAACCGCAGGAGGCTTCCTAACTTTCCGGCAAATTGTAACCGGAAACGCTGATTCCGATCCTGGAGCGGTTTCGGTTAGAACGGAATCGTAGATCCGCTCTATCTGTTTGTTTTTACGCATTGTCCTACGCAAAACCGCTACGCACTTTTGCTGGAAATGCTCTAGTGTTGCTGAGGAGTACCCGATGAAGAAAATCTCGCCGCAAGATGCGCTCGTCTACATCATGATCACGACGTCGGCTGCCGACACGACGATGTCCGATGCCGAACTGGAGTCCATCGGCAATGTGGTGACGCGCCTTCCGGTGTTCCGTGGGTTCGATACGGTCGAGCTGCCGCGCCTTGCCAATGAGTGCTATGCGCTGCTGGCCGATGAAGACGGTCTGGAAAAGATCCTCGATCTTGCCCATGACGCATTGCCGGAAAAGCTCTACGATACGGCCTATGCGCTGGCGGTTGAAGTGGCTGCCGCCGATCTGCATGTCGAGCAGGAAGAGCTGGAGTTTCTCCAGATGCTGCGCGACCGCTGGACGCTGGACGAGCTGACCGTTGCCGCCATCGAGCGCAGCGCGCGGGTGCGTTTCCGCAAACTCTGAACCTATTCAGCAAACTGATGAAAAACGCCGGTCCGATACTCTTGGGCCGGCGTTTTTCACTCGTGGCAAGTTCGGGTGAAGCCCTTTACCAGGACGGCTGAACCGAGCCCTTGAATGTCTCTTCGATGAAAGCCTTCACTTCGGGGCTGTGATAGGCGCTGACAAGTTCCTTGACCCAGTCGGCATCCTTGTCGGCGGTGCGCACGGCGATGATGTTGAAATAGGGGGCCTTTTCGCCTTCGCGGATCAACGGGTCCTTGGCCGGGTTAAGGCCAGCTTCCATGGCGTAGTTGGTGTTGATGACGGCGGCCTCGACATCTTCCAGCGAGCGCGGCAATTGTGCCGCATCAAGCTCGACGAATTTGAGGTTCTTCGGGTTTTCGGTCACGTCGATGACGCTGGCGCGCAGGCCCTTGGCGGGATCGATCTTGATCAGGCCGTTATCGGCCAGAACCAGAAGGGCGCGTGCGCCATTGGTCGGGTCGTTGGGGATCGCAACCGTCGCACCATCGGCGAGTTCGGAAATGGTCTTCAGCTTCTTCGAATACATGCCCATCGGGAAGTTGACGGATTGCGCCACGCTCACAATGTCGAACTTGCGGTCGGCAACCTGATTGTCGAGATAGGGCTGATGCTGGAATGAATTGGCCTCTATCGCGCCATCGGCCAGCGCCATGTTCGGAATGACGTAATCGGAAAATTCCTGAATATCGATTTCCAGACCCTTGGCGGCGGCCACTTCCTTGACCTTTTCCATGATCTGGGCGTGCGGGCCGGGCGTGACGCCGACACGTACGGTTTTTGCCATCGCCGATCCGGCTGTGCAGAAAGCGAGAATGAGGGCGGCGGTAAGCAGCTTACGCATCGGAACTCCTGAGATGATTTGTATGGGACTTGGGAGGTTTAATGATTGCTCATAAAGGGATCGTTCCGGCTGAAAAAGATCATGCTGACCATGTTCGACCTTTCGTGCACAAAAAAGCGGGCGGGAATGAACCCGCCCGCCTGCATGTTTTCAAAATATCAGCACACGACAGGGAGCCGTCGTGCCTTACGTCGTTCAAAAGCTGCGCGCATGACATGAGCGGCTTCTGAAAAAGTTGCGTTTTCTTTCCAGCGTTCCGCATGAATCAATGTGGACGGAACGATATCCCTCAATGCTTCCAGCGTGTGGCGCGGCACCATGTCGGTGCAGTTCCACAGGCGGCGGAAGACAACGCTGATACGCGTAATCTTGCCATTGACCTGAACAACCGGCTCGGCCGATTCAAAAGTCCAATCTTCATAAGCGTCAACTGCATCCTGAAATGCGTGATGAAGATAGATCGGTGCGTGACCGTCATGAAGCGGGGGCAGCAAACTAGACATTTCTGTTTCCTCTCTTCCAATGTGGTTCAGCTTCAAAGACCTGCAGCCGGATTTCTATCGGGCCTGCAAGTGGGTGGAACAGGAGCGGGGTATCCTCCTGTTGTCATGTGCTTGCCGCCTCTCCTCACGAAATGCGACAACACATAATTAACCATGATCTATGCAAAGGCGCCTGTTTGGCAAGGGGAGAATTTCTTAAGATAGGCGTTAAGTGAAAAATTAATTCAGCAATATTCTGAAAAATACTGAACAATCAGTGGGCATATAATTGGATTATACTGCGTTGATCTATTGGTCAAAATATTCAAAAAAGGAAATGATTTTCAATATTTATTGTCGTGGTGACAGGATTTGACCCTGTCATTTGGCTGGGGCTGCGATAGGAATATGCAGACGGTAAGAAAAATGCGGGGCCGGAGGGGTCATGTCTCAATTCACCACGTCGCGAAGAGCTTTTCTGGTCGGCTCGACCTTTCTGGCTGCGTCAATCGCATGGCCGAAATGGGCACGAGGGGAGGGCGACGTGCAAAAAGGCGGACGACTTGTGGTGGCGGCGGACTCCGAACCACGTAATCTCAACCCGGCTATCGTCGCCTCCAATGGCGTGTTTTTCGTTGCAAGCAAAATTGTCGAGCCGCTGGCCGAAGCCTCTTTCGACGGCGAAAACGGTTTGAGCCCGCGTCTGGCTACGGGTTGGGAAGGCTCGGCTGACGGGCTGACGGTAACATTCCGCCTGCGCGAAGGCGTTAAATGGCATGACGGCACGCCGTTTACGGCGGCAGATGTGGCCTTTTCCGCGCTGGAAGTCTGGAAGCCGTTGCAAAATCTTGGCCGCGTCGTGTTCAAGGCGCTGGAAAAGGTGGAAACGCCGGACGACCATACCGCCGTCTTTCATTTCTCGGTGCCAACACCGTTCCAGCTCATACGCAACGCTCTGCCAGCGCTGACTGCTGTTCTGCCGAAACATATCTTTGCTGGAACCGATATTGCGGCCAATCCGGCCAATGAAAAGCTTATCGGCACAGGACCGTTCAAATATGCGGAGCACAAGACCGGCGAATATTACCGGCTGGTCCGGAACGACGCCTATTGGGGCGAAAGCGAGCCCTATCTCGACGAGATCGTCTATCGTGTTTTGCCCGACCGGGCTGCCGCAGCCGGAGCGCTGGAGGCCGAAGAGATTGATCTGGCTGCGTTCTCCGCCGTGCCGCTGGCCGACCTTGACCGCATTTCGAAAGTGCCGGGGCTGACGGTTATTTCCAAGGGCTATGAGGCGCTGACCTATCAGCTGGTGGTTGAAATCAATCACCGCCGCAAGGAACTGGCCGATCTGAAGGTTCGTCAGGCGATTGCTCATGCGATCGATCGCGACTTTGTGGTCAACACCATATTCCTTGGCTATGCCAAGACCTCGACCGGCCCGGTGCCACGCTATGACAGCCAGATCTATACGGATGATGTGCCGTCCTATCCGTTCGATGTGGCCAAGGCGAATGCGCTTCTGGACGAGGCGGGCTACAAGCGGGGCGATGGCGGAACGCGCTTCGCGCTGAAGCTGCTGCCCGCGCCCTATTTCAACGAGACCAGGCAGTTCGGTGATTATCTGCGACAGGCTCTGGCCGCGATTGGCATCGATGCCCGCATCGTCAACAATGACGCGGCAGCGCATCAGAAGGCGGTCTATACCGACCACGACTTCGACCTCGCTATTGCGCCAACCGTCTATCGTGGCGATCCGGCCATCTCCACCACCATTCTGGTGGAAAGCGGCATTCCGGCGGGTGTGCCATTCTCCAATCAGGGCGGCTATGCCAATGCCGAATTGGATACCCTGATTGCCGCCGCAGCGCGCGAGATCGATGAGGTGAAACGCACGGCGCTTTACCATCAGTTCCAGCAGAAAGTGGAAGCGAACCTGCCGCTTATCAATGTTGCCGAATGGGGTTTCATCACGGTTGCCAATGAGCGGGTGAAGAATGTTTCCAACAATCCGCGCTGGGCTGTTTCCAACTGGGCCGATACCTGGGTTGAACCGCGATAGAGCATTTCCAGCAAAAGTGCGTAGCGGTTTTGTGTGGGATAATGCGTAAAAAAATAGATAGAGCGGTTCCACGATTCCGTTTTAACCGGAACCGCGATAGAACGGTGACGAAACAGCGCGTTGATTGTATCGTCGCGGCGTGGCGCAGATTCTGACCCTTCTCCGGAAACGTCTGATCGGCAGCATTCTTGTGCTGCTGATTGTCGTTGTCGGCTGTTTTCTGATGCTGGAACTTGCGCCCGGCGACGCGGTTGACGCCTATGCCGTCAGCTTTGGTGGCGATGCGGCGCAGATTGCGGACATGCGCGCCCGCTGGGGACTGGATCAGTCGGTCTGGCATCGGCTTGTCGCCTATCTCGCCTCTCTTTTGCAGGGCAATCTGGGCTGGTCGGTGAATTTCAACCGCCCTATCCTCGGCGTTATTCTGGAACGGTTGCCCAATACGCTGCTGCTCATGGGCGCGGCGACAGCGCTGTCTTTTGCCGTTGGTACTTTGCTTGGGCTTGTCGCAGGCGCAAGACCCGGCAGTTTTCGGGATCGTTTCCTGTCGGTAACCTCTCTAGTGCTCTATGCCATTCCGGGTTTCTGGCTGGCGCTGGTGCTGGTTATCCTGTTTTCGATCCGGCTGCGCTGGTTGCCATCGAGCGGTATCGAAACGATTGCATCGGGCAAGCAGGGTCTGGCGCGGGCAGGCGATATAGCGCGTCATCTGCTGCTGCCGGTTGTGTCGCTGGCGCTGATTTATCTGGCGCTTTATCTGCGTGTCATGCGCGCTGCGATGGCTGACATATGGCGGATGGATTTTGTGCGGGCTTTACGCGCGCGCGGCATTTCGCGGCCGCGCATCGTGTTGCGCCATGTGGCGCGCAATGCGTTGTTGCCGCTCGTCACCTTGCTCGGATTGCAGGCGGCCAGCATGTTGGGCGGCAGCGTGGTGATCGAAAGCGTCTTTGCGGTCCCGGGTCTTGGCCGATTGGCGCAGGAAGCTGTTGCGAGCCGTGATACCCCCTTGCTTCTGGGCGTCATTCTCACAAGCGCGATCATGGTGATCGTGGTCAATTTCCTTGTCGACCTTCTCTATGTCTGGCTCGATCCGCGCATTGCCCAGCGGATGGCAGGAAAGGCCAGCGTATGACGGTGTTTCTGCGCAGTCTCAGGACCGGCGAGGGTCTGGCGGGTTCGATCATCCTGACGATCCTCGTCGCAGCCGCGCTGCTGGCGCCGCTTCTTTTCCCCGGCGATCCGCTGCGGATCGTTGCCTCCCCGTTGCTGTCACCGTTCGAAAATAGTGCCTTTCCGCTCGGCACAGACCGGCTCGGGCGCGATGTGCTGGCCGAGCTTTTCCATGGAGGGCGCACCTCGCTGATTGTCGGGCTTGCGGCGGCTTTGGCCTCCATCCTTGTCGGCAGCGCGCTCGGCGTGCTGGCAGGCTTTGCAGGCGGGATTGTCGATGAAATCCTGATGCGGATCACCGAGGCGTTCCAGACCGTACCCGGCTTCCTGCTGGCGCTGGCGCTGGTCAGTCTTGCCGGGCCGTCATTGCCGGTTCTGGTGGCGGCAATTGTGCTTTCGAGCTGGACGCAGGCCGCACGGCTGACACGCGGGCAGGTATTGTCCATCCGCGAACGCGATTATGTGGCGTCGGCACGCATTATCGGCATGCATCCGCTGGAGATCGCTTTTCGGCAGATATTACCCAATGCCTTGCCGCCGGTGCTGGCGCTGGTGCCGGTGATCGTCGCTTCGGCCATACTGATCGAGGCCGCACTGTCCTTTCTGGGGCTGGGTGATCCGAACCGGGTCACATGGGGCGGGATGATTGCGGAAGGCCGGACAGTGCTGCGGTCCGCGCCGTGGCTTTCGATTGTGCCGGGACTGGCATTGGCGTTGACTGTCGTTGGCGTTTATCTGGCGGGTGAGGGCGTGACTGCCGCCGCGGCAACGCGCGAGGCGCAATCATGACCCTGCTCGTGCATCTGGAAAATCTCGCCGTCACCTATGGGCGCGAAACGGCGCTGGGCAACATCAAGCTTGATATCGAGGCAGGTAAAACGCTTGCCATTATCGGCGAGAGCGGCTCCGGAAAAAGCACGCTGGCGCTGGCGCTAGCCGGGCTTCTGCCTGCCAATGCGCAGGCTTCAGGGCGCATCGACTGGGCCGATGGTCCAATGAAGCCGGGCCGCGATATCGGCTTTGTTTTTCAGGACCCGGCATCAAGCTTCGACCCACTGATGAGCATCGGCGCGCAGATGGTCGAAACCATTCGCGCCCACGAAAAACTGGACAATTCTGCTGCAAAGGAGCGGGCGCTCGCCCTGCTTGAGCGCGTGCATATCCCCGAAGCGGAGCAGAGTTTTTATCGCTATCCGCATCAGTTTTCCGGCGGGCAAAAGCAGCGTATCGCCATAGCGCTCGCCATTGCCGCAAATCCGCGTGTGCTGATCGCCGACGAGCCGACAAGCGCGCTCGACACCATTGTTCAAAAGGAAATCGTTGCGCTGCTGCGCAAACTGGTACGTGAAGACGGTATGACGCTGATCTTCATCACACATGATATTGCACTCGCCTCCGGGCTTGCGGATCGCATCGCGGTCTTTCGCCGGGGTAGGCTTGTGGAAAGCGGCGATACGCGCGCGATCATTGACACCCCGCAGACGGACTATACGCGCGCGCTGATTGCTGCTGTACCTGCACTGGAGCTGACGCCCCATGGTTGAGACCTTGTTGCAGGCTGATGGGCTGGTGGTGCGCTATGGCGCGGCATTGGCGCTCGATCATGTCGGCCTTGAGATCGCCAAGGGTGAAACCTTGGCGCTGGTCGGTCCGTCTGGCAGCGGCAAGTCCACGCTTGCGCGTGCTTTGCTGCGGCTGCATCCGCTGGAAAGCGGGACGATCCGCTTTGAAGGCGAGGATTGGCTGGCATGGCAAGGCGCTACGCTGCGAAAGCGTCGTGCGCGCATGCAGATGGTGTTTCAGGACCCGTTATCCGCTTTCAACCCCCGCGCCAGTGTCGGCGATCTTCTGCATGAACCGCTGCGCATTCACGGCATCAAACGCGATATTGCGGGACTTTTGGAAAAGGTCGGGCTTGATCCGGCGCTTGCGCGGCGTGGGGTGCACGAAATTTCCGGGGGCCAGCGGCAACGCGTGGCGATTGCCCGTGCGCTCGCGACATCCCCCTCGCTGATTGTGCTGGATGAAGCGGTATCGGCGCTCGATGTGACGGTGCGTGGCGCAATTCTCGATTTGCTGCGGGAAATACAAAGGGCCGAGCAGACGGCCTATCTCTTCATCACCCACGATCTCGCAGTTGCAGCGCAAATGGCGGATCGCATCGCGGTGATGGAGCGCGGGCGGATTGTTGAAAACCGCCCGGCGCGGGAGCTGATCCTGACACCGCAAGCGCCTGTCACCAGAGCGCTGATTGATGCAGTGCCGAGGCTAGAGGTTTAAGCCTTGCCGAGTTCCTCTGAACGCTTGCGCGCTGCTTCAACCGCTTCGGCAACAAGCGTCTTGAGGCGGTCGCCGCCCATCAGCACTTCCAGCGCGGCGGCGGTGGTGCCGTTCGGGCTCGTCACCTGTTCGCGCAGTTTCGACGGGGTGTCGGTGCTGGCATCGGCAAGCGCGCCCGCACCCATCACGGTCTGCATGGCAAGAAGCCCTGCCGTTTCGCGCGGCAGGCCAGCGCTGACACCGGCATCGGTCAAGGCTTCGATGAAGTGAAACACATAGGCCGGGCCGGAGCCCGAAACCGCCGTGACGGCATCCATCAGCGCTTCGTCATCAACGCTGGCGACCTTGCCCGAGGTAGCGAGCAGGCGCGCGACGAAAGCTTCATTGTCAGCGGTCACATTGGCGTTCTTGAAGGTCACCATCATGCCCTTGCCGATGGCGGCAGGTGTATTCGGCATGCAGCGGAGGATGGCTGCATCCTTGCCCAGATGGGTCTCGAACAGTGCAACCGGGATGCCTGCTGCAACGCTGACAAAGGTGGCGGCAGGCGCAAAGTGCTTATAGGCAGGCAGAACAGCGTTCATGACCTGCGGCTTGACCGCAACGAGGATCATGCGCGGCTTGAGGTCGGCAGGCAGTGCGTCCGCGCTGGAATAGCCATGCACGCCAGCACCCACAGCGCGCTCGCGAAGCGCATCCGTCGGCTCGACGACATGAACATCGCCTGCTTTCAGAATGCCGTTGTCGAGCCAGCCTTTGAGCATGGCAAAGCCCATATTGCCGCAACCGACGAGAATGACCTTATCCTGCATAGTGATTGTTCCGCCTGTCTGAGTGTTTCGGCGCTCGAGCGCCAAGGTTGTTTGCAGACGGTATAAACCTGCGTCTTCGCGATCCGCAAGGCGGCTGTGCCATATTTGCTCATTACAGCCGGGCAAAACATAAAACTGCGGAAACTATAGTTTTCTTGCCCGTAAATTATTGATGCATCATAAATTATCGACCAGTATGTCTTGAGAAAGTCACATGGAAATCGCGGGTTTTTAAGTTTATCCGTGCTGTTGGAATGAGGGGCCAATGGATCCGTCTTTGACTACTGGTATTCCGCCAGCGGAGGCATTCGGCCACGTCCGCATCATCATCGGCATGATTCTGGGCTTGTGTGTTTCGCGCCTGCTCACCGGCTTTGCGCGTTTCATCCAGCATCCCGGCAAACAGAGAATCTATCCGGTGCATATGGCCTGGGTCGCCTTCGTGCTGCTGTCGGTGGTGCATTTCTGGTGGTTCGAATTCGGCCTCAGAATAATTCCCCAATGGACATTCGAAAAATATCTTTTCGTGATCTTTTATGCCGGGCTTTACTTCCTGCAATGCACGCTGCTCTTTCCCGACAGCATGGAGGAATATACCGGTTATCGCGATTACTTCCTGTCGCGGCGCAAATGGTTCTTCGGCATTCTGGCGCTGATCCATATCGTGGATGTCCTCGACACCCTGTTGAAAGGCGTCGATCACTATCACCTCTATGGTATCGAATATCCGATCCAGACTGTGTGTTTCATCGTGTTCAGCGTCATCGCCATGTTCTCGGACAACCGGCGTTATCACGCGGTGTTCGCCACGCTCGCCTTGCTATACCAGATCGTCTTCACACTGCGGCACTTCGCGACGCTAAACTGATCGCTTCTGCCTATCCGCATTGCGCGCCGTTTGCGCATCCACAAGGGTGCGAAATTGGCGCAACAGAGGGTGGCGTTCGGTCTGCTTGAGGCCGTAGTCGAGGTTGAACGCATAATCGAAATCGGGAGGGTTCAACCCGATATTATGCTGCAGCATGGTTTCGATCTTGTCGAACCCCTTGGCGAAGATCGCTTCCGGGGAGGTGCCGCGATTGTAATCGGCCCAGAGGTCAAGAATTTCCGCACGAAGATCGTCGGGAAGCGGTGCGCATAGTTTTATGAGATCGGCCTTTTCACGCTCGGCGCGGCCATCGTCGGCGCTTTGGTGAATGGCTGGAACATCGCCGGAAATCGCTTCGCCCAGATCATGCACAAGGCACATTTTGAGAAGGCGCAAGCGGTCGCAATCTCCAAGTTCCTTGTCGAACAATGTGACCAGAAGACAGAGCCGCCAACTGTGTTCGGCCGTGCTTTCCGGGCGTCCTTCGGCGGTATGGCCGGAACGTAATGTGCTTTTCAGGCGTTCTGCTGCCTGAATGAACTGAACAATGCCTTCGAGGCGATCCATATCGACCGGATGTTCCATTTTGGTTTGCATCGTTGCCTCCTCCAGTCGCGCATCGGTATGAATCACTATGGAAAATTACAATTTTAACGGTTTGTTTGCCATGGTGGATGCCATAATTCTCATGGTCTGTGATATGGGCATAATCACGGGTGGATGGTCCGGGCATTCGGACCGGTAGATGGGCTTGGATAGGCATCGGGAAAAAGCGATGGTTGAGCAAAGGAACAAGGGACAAGCTGCTGTCGTGCGCCCCTTATTAGCTTATGCTCCCGAGTTTTTGGCCCGGTCTCAGGGTGTCACGCCTGATCTCAGCCCCACGAAGACGACCGCCGAGCTGGCCGAGGAATTGCTGGCCGAGCGCGAGCATCGCAGGCGTCGCGACGAACTTCTGCGCCGCAAGCAGGAAATGCTGGATGGCGAACCGGCAGCACCTTCAACAGCTCATGATCCTGCTGCCGATATGCGCCAGCGCATGAGCGCCATACGGGCCGAATTACAGTCCCGGCTTGAGCCGGACGCAGCGCCCCAAACGCTGATCCCTGCACCCGACCTGCAAAGGCGGGTTGAACCGGAACGCGCGGCTGTCGCTCCAGCCGCTGTGGCGCAGCCTGCCAAGCCCCGCGGGCGCTGGCGTCTGCGTTGGGGCCGCATTCTCGGTTTCACCGTATTGGGTGGCTTGCTGGGACTTGGCTATGCAGCCCTTAATCCGCAGCATTATAGTGCCTCAACTTCCTTGCAGGTGTTTCCTTCCGAACGCCGCAGCGAGATTGCATCTGAAGCGGTGCTGAACCGTGCTGCACAACTGGCGCGCATCCAGTCGCCACAGGATTTCGGGCCTCCACCGCTTCTTGACCAGCTACGCCACGCGCTTGATCGGTTCACCACAGCGGAAGGCGAGGCCGAGGCTGCGTCACCCGCCGGGCAATCGGGCGCAGCACTGCTGCGCCCTCATCTGGAATTCTCGCAGGCGCTTGATAGCGGCATCGTCACGGTCGAGGCCAGGGCCGCAACACAGCAAACGGCAACTGCCGTTGCCAATGCCGTTGCGCAGGCTTTCCGCGATCAGCTGACGGGCAGCACGGGTGGCCCGGATGCCGGTCTGCCTGAACGGCTGCAAGCGTTGGAAGCGGATGCAGCGTCCGCCATGACGGCGGTTGAAGCGTTTCGCGCCAGCCGGAATTTCGGCGACGGTGATCGGGTGGCGCTTGAAAATGCCTTTGCTGAGGCCAAAGCCGAAACGGCGCGGATCGGTGCCGAGGCTGGTCGCTTGAGCAACATGACGGCGGAGAGCCTGTTGCAGGACGGATTGCCGGAAGACATGCGGTCCGGCGCACTGGGTCAGCTCGTTGACCAATATCGCGCAGCCGGGCAAAGCGATGCGGCCAAAAACCTTGCCGCTGAAATCGATACGGAAATCGCCAATCAACGCGGTCTGATTCAGGCCGATCTGCGAAAAGCCGTCGAAAACGAACAGAAGGCGGCTTCCGCCATGCGGGGGCTGAATGCAGTGCCTGCAACGGACGAAGACCGCAATCGCCTGCAGGCGATGGAGCGCGATCTGGCCGCACGGCAGGCGCTATTCGAAGATGCGCAAATGCGCGCGGCGCAAGGTGATATGAGCACCTTGTCGGCGACGGGAGCCACGGTGCGGCTCGTCGCACCGGCGAGTTTGTCTTCAAGTCAGCGCGGCTTTTCGTTGCAGAATTCGGTTCTGGCCGGATTGCTTGGCGGGCTCTGGCTTGGCCTCTTCTCGTGTCTGTTTGGAAGCAGGGTAGCACCTTCGGGAAAAGGGCAGGGGCCTGACGAAGCCGAGGCCGACGACGTGCTCGAAACCTATGGCGAAACGCGGCTTGCCGCCGTTATTCGTGAAGCGAACGAGCGCTGGGAGGTTGAGAACAACCGGGTCGATACAGCCGGAGAGGCGGACGAGTTGCAGCGCACTATCGACGATGTGCGCGCGAACCGCGGCACCCGGTTCTGATATCATTCCTGAAACTTCTGAAAATCCTGTCCCGATTTTCACTTTGTCGCGCTTTCGCCAATTGTCATCGCGCGCCATGACGCTTATTGGCATGTATGCCCGACGGATGTGATGTATCTCCCAGACATTACAGCTCGTTTATCTCGCAAAGCCGATATTTCGAACAGAAAGAAGCGCTCGCTATGGCCCAGTTGATCGATGGCAAGAAGCTCGCCGAGGATGTGGTTTCCACGGTGAAGACCGAAACCGAAAAGCTCGTTGCAGCGACCGGCGTTGTTCCCGGTATTGCCGTGGTGATCGTGGGTGAAGACCCGGCGAGCCAGGTCTATGTCGCCTCCAAGGGCCGCAAGGCCAAGGAATGTGGCTTTCATTCCGTTCAGCATGATCTGTCGGAAACAGCGTCGGAGCAGGAGCTTCTCGACCTGATCGAGAGCCTCAATAACGATCCGGCCATTCACGGCATTCTGGTGCAGCTGCCGCTGCCGAAGCACATCGATTCAGGCCGCGTCATCCAGACGATTTCACCGGACAAGGATGTGGACGGTTTCCACTTCATCAATGTCGGCAAGCTGGGCACTGGTGAGGTCGATACGGCTTTCGTTCCCTGCACGCCAGCCGGTGCGATGATCATGATCGAGCGTGTTCATGGCCGCGATCTTTCCGGTCTCAACGCCGTGGTTATCGGGCGTTCCAACATTGTCGGCAAGCCGATGTTCAATCTGCTGCTCGCTGCGAATGCAACGGTTACGGTTGCCCATAGCCGCACCAAGGATCTGCCGGCGATTGCACGCACGGCGGATATTCTGGTTGCTGCAGTTGGCCGTCCGCAGATGGTCAAGGGCGATTGGGTCAAGCCCGGCGCGACGGTTATCGATGTCGGTATCAACCGCATTCAGGCACCGGAAAAGGGCGAGGGAAAAACCCGCCTTGTTGGCGATGTCGATTTTGCGGATGCAGAGAAGGTTGCAGGCGCAATTACGCCAGTTCCGGGCGGTGTTGGCCCGATGACCATCGCTATGCTGATGGCAAATACGCTGACGGCGGCTTGCCGCAGTGTGGGCGTAAAAAAGCCCGCTTTTTGACACAATTGAGAGGCGTTTTTCGCGCCTCTTTATGCAAACTAGTGCGATTTGAGGGGCAAAGCGGTGCAAAACCCGCTTTGCCTTATTTCAGGGGCTAGAAGACCGAAGCGCCTTCATCCGCCCGCCCGGCGATCTGCCGGAAGGCGCGGAACAATTCGCGACCCATGCCGTGTTCGTTGGCAGAAAGGTCGGGGCGCTCTTGAAGTCGGGCGTCGAGTGTCGCCTGATTGATCAAAACTTCCAGCGTACCATTGACCGCATCCACGCGGATAACATCGCCATTGCGGATTTTTCCGATGGCGCCGCCATCGAGCGCTTCCGGCGTGACATGGATCGCGGAAGGAACCTTGCCCGATGCGCCCGACAAACGACCATCGGTGACGAGGGCCACGCGCTGGCCGCGATCCTGCAGGATGCCGAGAACGGTCATCAGCTTGTGCAGTTCCGGCATGCCATTGGCTTTCGGTCCCTGATAGCGAACCACCGCGACGAAATCACCGGTCAGATCGCCTGCCTTGAAGGCAGCCTGCAATTCGGCCTGATCATTGAACACCTTTGCAGGTGCTTCGATCACTTGACGCTCCGGCTTCACGGCGGAAACCTTGATAATCGCATTGCCAATATTGCCCGTCAGTACCTTGAGACCGCCGCTCGGCTGGAATGGCGAATGGATTTTCGCCAGCACCTTGTCGTCGCCGCTCTTTTCAGGAACCGGCTCGCGTATGACGGTGCCGTCAGCGCCAAGCTTTGGCTCGATGGCGTAAGGGCGCAGTCCTTCGCCCCAGACGGTGCGCACATCTTCATGAAGAATGCCGCCGTCGAGAAGCTCGCGGATGAGGAAGCCCATGCCGCCTGCGGCATGGAAATGGTTCACATCGGCAAGACCGTTCGGATAGACGCGGGCAAGCAGCGGCACCACGTCCGAAATCTCGGAAATATCGTGCCAGGTCAGCTTGATGCCAGCTGCCGCAGCCATCGCGATCAGATGGATCGTATGGTTGGTTGAACCGCCGGTGGCATTGAGGCCGATGATGCCATTGACGAAAGACCGTTCGTCCAGCATTTCGCCGACAGGCGTATATTCATTACCGCAGGCCGTGATCGCCAGCGCCCGCTTGGCGGCTTCGCGCGTCAGCGCATCGCGCAGCGGTGTGCCCGGATTGATGAAGGACGCGCCCGGCAAATGCAGGCCCATGATTTCCATCAGCATCTGGTTGGAATTGGCGGTGCCATAGAACGTGCAGGTGCCAGGGCCGTGATAGGACTTGGATTCCGAAATCAGCAGTTCCTCGCGCCCGACCTTGCCTTCTGCATAGAGCTGGCGGGTCTTTGCCTTCTCGTCATTCGGCAGGCCGCTGGTCATCGGACCGGCAGGCACGAAGATTGCAGGCAAGTGACCGAAGGTCAGCGCGCCAATGATCAGGCCCGGCACGATCTTGTCGCAGACCCCGAGATAAACGGCGGCATCGAACATGTCGTGCGACAGGCCGACAGCAGCAGCCATGGCAATGACTTCACGCGAGAACAGCGAAAGTTCCATCCCGGCGAAACCCTGGGTGACGCCATCGCACATCGCTGGCACGCCGCCCGCCACCTGTGCAACGCCGCCCGCATCGCGGGCAGCCTGCTTGATGAGTTGCGGAAAGGTCTCGAACGGCTGATGCGCCGAGAGCATGTCGTTATAGGCGGTGATGATGCCCAGATTCAGCACTTCGTCGCCGGTCAGCGCAGCCTTGTCATGCGGTCCGCAGGCCGCAAAACCATGGGCGAGATTGGCGCAGGCCAGAACCGTGCGGTTCGGCTTTTTCAAGGCCGCCTCGCGCACGCGGCCAATATAGGCCTCGCGGGTTGGTTTGGAGCGTTCACGGATGCGCTCGGTGATTTCCTGAATGCGTTTGTGAGCGGACTGCATGGGCATGGGTATCACCTGTGCCAATCTGGCCTGAATGGAATTTAACTGGTCCAGTAAAGCTGGATGGGGGTGCGGGCATGGTGGAAGACGGCCCGTACCGGCATTTCAAGTTCGTCGTCGCCGGACAGCGCCTTTTCAAGCGTTGCCTGCTTGGCCGCGCCTTCGATGTGAAGCACGAGCATGTCGGCCTCGGCGATGAGCGGCAAGGTCAGTGTCAGGCGCTTTTCGCCCGCACCTTCGGCATGGATTGGCAGAACGAGCGCCCGTGTTGCCGGGTCGATCGCCTGATCGAGCCGGTCGGCATTCGGGAAGAATGATGCGGTATGACCGTCATTACCCATGCCAAGCACCACCACGTCGAAAGGACGGCGCAATGCGTCGATGCGGCTGGCGGCGGCAAGCGCCGCCGTTTCGGCCGTCGCCGCCGGATTATAGAGGCCGATGAACCGAGCCACGCCCGCATGATCGCGCAAAAGATGGTCGCGGACCAGCTTTTCGTTGGAACGATCACTGTCGACGGCCACGAAACGCTCGTCAACGAGGGTAATCGTGACGAGGTTCCAGTCGATCATCTTGCGCGACAGCACCTCGAACAGTTTCAGCGGCGTGGTGCCGCCGGAGACGGCCAGTGTGGCCTGTCCCCGCTCAGCGATTGCGGCTGCCAGCTTGATTGCAATTGCCTCAGAAAGCGATTGCGCCAGTTCCGTTCCGCTGGTGAAGTCGTGCCGTTCGATAGTCATGCTGTTCCTTTCAGGGTCCTTACAACGTTTCGTGCCATGTGCGACCGTCGCGTTCTATCAACGCGATGGACGACGATGGTCCCCACGTCCCTGCGGTGTAACCCTGGACCGGCTGACTGTTCAACTCCCATCCCTGAAGGATCGGATCGACCCAGCGCCATGCGGCCTCGACTTCGTCGCGACGCATAAACAGGGTCTGATTGCCGCGAACCACGTCCATGATCAGCCGTTCATAGGCATCCGGATTGCGTTCGCTGAAGGATTCGGCAAAGCTCATGTCGAGCGGAACGTGACGCAGGCGCATGCCGCCCGGGCCCGGATCCTTGATCATCAGCCACTGCTTGACGCCCTCATCGGGCTGCAGGCGGATGACGAGCTGGTTGGCAATGACCTTGCCAGCGCTTTCACCGAAGATCGAATGCGGGATCGGCTTGAAGGTCACGACGATTTCCGAAACGCGGGTCGCCAGACGCTTGCCTGTGCGCAGGTAGAACGGCACGCCCGCCCAACGCCAGTTGGCGATTTCGGCTTTCAGCGCCACGAAGGTTTCCGTGTTGCTGTTGTCGTTTTCGAGGTCTTCAAGATAACCGCGAACCGGGCCGCCGGCGGATGCGCCCGCGCGATACTGGCCGCGAACCGTTACATCTTCGACATTGGCATTGGTGATGGGCTTCAGCGAGCGCAGCACCTTGACCTTTTCGTCATGCACGGCATCCGCTTCAATCGACGATGGCGGTTCCATGGCAACGAGGCAGAGCAGCTGGAGGATATGGTTCTGCACCATGTCGCGCAGTGCGCCCGCCGTGTTGTAATAACCGGCGCGACCTTCAAGGCCGACCGCTTCGGCGACGGTGATCTGGACATGGTCGATATGGGCGGAGTTCCAGAGCGGCTCATAAAGCGCATTGGCAAAGCGCAGCGCCATCAGGTTCTGCACCGTTTCCTTGCCCAGATAGTGGTCGATACGGAAAATCTGGTCTTCGCGGAACACGCTGCCCAGCGTGTCGTTGAGCGCCATTGCCGAATCCAGATCGCGGCCAATCGGCTTTTCAACGATGATGCGCGTGTCGCGGGTGATGAGGCCATGGCTCTTCAGGCGCGTGGCAATATCGCCGAACAGGGTCGGGCTGACTGCGAGATAAAAAGCGCGAATCTTTTCCGGCTTCTTGCCGATCAGCGTCTTGAGCGCATCCCAGCCTTCTTCGGACTTGGCGTCGACGGCAACATAGCTGAGGCGGGTCAGAAATTCTTCCACCTGCTTTTCGTCGACTTCCGCAGGCTTGACGTGCTCATGAATGGCATCGCGTGCAAACTTGCGATACTCGTCATCGGTCATGGGGCTGCGTGAAGCGCCGATAATGCGCGTCGGGTCGGAGAGCTGGCCTGCACGCTGGCGCTGATACAATGCCGGGATCAGTTTGCGTTCGGCTAGGTCGCCCGAGCCGCCAAAAACGATGCAGTCGAAAGGCTCTACCGGAATAGTCTGGCTGGTCATCTGTCGCTCTCTTCTTTCGTTCGCGCAAATCAGTCTGTCAGTCATAGCCTACTATGACAACGGTGCCATATGCGCGGCCCATCTTTATAATTTAATCGATTTAAATTCAACCGTCCGATTGCCGCATTCTCGTGAATTTGAACTCGGGGGCAAATGTCGGCAAAGTGAAGGGATTAGACCGCGCGCGGAGGCAGCCTGTCGGTTTTGGCGGGTTAACCGCTTATGCACACATGACATGTTCATCTTAAAGCCATATTGGAACAAACAATCGTGTTTCAAGTGATTTGCACACAAAGTCTGAAACGACTTTGTCAAAGGAGAATGACATGAAGAGGCTGCAGGATAAGGTCGCAATCATCACCGGCGCCGGATCGGGTTTCGGTTCAGGCATGGCGCACCGATTTGCAGCCGAAGGCGCGAAAGTCGTACTGGCTGACGTGAATGTGAAGCGCGTGGAAGACGAGCTGGCGCATATCGGCAAGAATGCACTCTCCGTTCAGGCGGATGTATCACGCAAGGATGATGTCGAGCGCGTGGCGCGTGCAGCCTTCGAGGCTTTCGGGCGCATCGACATCATGGTCAATAATGCCGGGTTCACCCATCGCAACATGCCGTTGACCGAGGTGGACGAACACAATTTCGATCTCATCAATGCCGTGAATATGAAGGCGCTTTATTATTCGACGCAGATCGTTGTGCCGATCATGGAGCATCAGGGCGGCGGTGTCATCATCAACACCGCTTCCGCCACCGCGCTGCGTCCGCGCAAGGGGCTGGTCTGGTATAGCGCATCCAAGGGCTGGATTATCAGCGCCACCAAGGCGATGGCGCTGGAGCTGGCCGAGAAGAACATTCGCGTCAATTGCATATGCCCGGCGGAAAGCGACAGCGAAGCGCTGAAGCTGTTTCTGGAAGACGATACGCCGGAAGCGCGTCAGGACCTGAAGGCGACGATCCCGCTTGATCGGTTTTCGACGCCGGAAGATGTGGCCGAAGCCGCCCTTTGGCTCGCATCCGACTCCGCCTCGATGGTGACGGGGACGGCGCTCAGCGTTGACGGCGGCTACTCTATTTAGCTGCCTGCTTCGGCGAGGAAGTCGTCATAAATGGCTTCCAGCCGCTTATGGCGTTCAGCGGCCATGCGCCTTCCGGTTTCCGTCCTGAACCCGGAAGCAAGCTTGAACAGCTTCGTGCGGAAGTGGTCGAGCGCATAGGTTTTATCGTCAAGCGCACGGTCTTCAGCGCGCGGGTCGCGCCAGTCATAAAGGGCGCTTCCCATGCGGCCTGCAATATAAAAACAGCGTGCTGCGCCGATGACGCCAATTGCGTCGAGCCTGTCGGCATCCTGCAAGGTCTGCGCCTCGATAGTCACGGGCTCGATATTGGCGGAAAAACTGTGTGCCTCAATTGCATGAGCGACGCGGGCAATGCGGTCGTCGTCCCAGCCGAGGCTGCGCAGCAGCGCGGATGCCTTGTCGGCAGCAAGGCGCGAGGCCTTATGCCGGTCGGGTGAATTTTTCTCCACACTCACGCAATCGTGCAAAATTGCCGCCGCGCAGAGAATTTCGGCGTCGCCGCCTTCCGCGCTGTGAATAGCCGAGGCATTTTTCCAAACCCGGGCGAGGTGGGACAGGTCGTGCGATCCGTCCTCACCATGTTCCAATGCATGCGGCAGAAGTTCAGCGGCAAGCGTTTCGAAGGGCGCGAAGATATGGTCTGTCATTCAAGGTCTCAGAGAATCAAGGAAACGATGGAGTGACAGCCAGTATCCCCTCGTTACGTCAGTTCTGTGAAGCGCGGCGCAGCACTATCCAGTTATAAAGAGCGCCGAACGCCATCATCAGGCAGGTGCCGAGAAAGACGGCGCGCATGCCGAAATGGCCGCCGACAAAGCCACCTGCTACCGGGCCTGCGACCTGTCCGACATATTGCGCCGAGACCGAATAGCCGAGGATGCCGCCGGCGACACGGTCGGGCACATTGTGCCGGATGACGCTGGTGATGCAGGGCAGGAGGCCGCCCAGCGCCAGCCCCATCAGGAAGCGCAGGCCGATCAGTTGCCATGCTTGCGTGACGAAAGCCTGCGGGATCAGCAACAATGCGGAAACCGCCAGCGCACCGATGATGACATATCTGTGCCCGACGCGGTCGGCCAGCCGACCGAGACGCGACGAAGACAGGATGCTGCCCAGTGCAGCCGCAGCCATTACAACGCCGGAAATCAACGTGACCTTGGTCTGGTCGTCCATCAGTTGCATGACATAGACAGTGATGATCGGCTCGATCGACATATTGGCGAACAGCAGCAGCATGCCCGTCACCAGCATGGCCAGAACCGGCTTTCTGTCGGGGATGGCCGCCCAGATGGATTCCGCCTTCTGCTCCTTGGTCGGTTTCGGCGGCTTGCGCTCTTCGCGGATCAGGAAAGTCGTGGCGAGGAAGGTCAGGAAAATCACGCCGCCCGCCAGCCAGAATGTGGCACGGATGCCGATCAATGGCGGCAATGCGCCGCCGAGCAGCGGCCCGGCCAGATTACCCGCCATGATGCCCGCCGAAAGCGCACCCAGCGCCCAGCCGGTCTTGTCTTTCGGGGTCTGTGTCGCGACGAGGATCATCGAGCCGGAGGAGTAGCCGCCCGCAATGCCGACGAACAGGCGCAGCGCGACCAGCTGCCAGACGCTCGTCACCATGCCGATCAGCGACATGGCGATGGCCATGCCGAGACTGGCGCGGATCAGCATCAGCTTGCGGCCATAACGGTCGCCAAGCTTGCCCCAGAGCGGCGCGACGAAGGCGGCGGCGAGAAAGGTGGCGCCATAGGCGATGCCAGACCACTGCACGATGGCTGCATGATCGGACACGCCAAGCTGTTCCACGTAAAGCGGCAGGAAAGGGAGCAAGAGCGACATGGCGATCAGCGTGGTGAACGAACCGAGGAGGCAAATGAGCAGGTTCTGTTTCCAGTAGCGCTCGTGGTTTTCCTCAGCCTGTTTCGGGCCAGCCATAGGGCCAGCGGAGCCGTCTAAAGCGACGGCGTCCCTGGCGGCAGCTTGGGTCGTACTCATGTCATGTCCTGCGATTGCATCTTGATGTGTGAATGGACGATGCGGGAATGGGATTGTCTTGTATTCCATTTTGGGATACCAAAACGGTATACATGCATGCGCCTGTTGCTTCGCCTTGTCAACTCCCGTCAGGAACAAGGCATTCGCGGCGGGATGAAAAAGGAGACTGGTCGGCAATGTCACAGATGAGGCAAGTGGAAGAGCAACTCCGCGACATGATCCTGGGGCTTGAACTTGGACCGGGTGAACGCGTGACGGAGCGCTGGGTGGAGGCGCAGTTTGCCGCTTCCCGTACGCCGATCCGTGCAGCGCTGCTGCGGCTGGAAGCGGAAGGGCTTGTCTGTCGGGAAGGGCGCGGCTGGACGGTTTCGCCGATCAATCTCAACGAGATCGAACAGATTGGCGTCTATCGCGAAGCGCTGGAGGTGGCGGCGATCCGGCTCACCGCTGCGCTTGAAGACCGCAGCGGCGTCGAGCCGATTGACGCCATGCTGGACAGTTGCGATGCCGAAACCTCGCGTGAGGAATGGCATAGGGTCGGCATGGATTTTCATATCGAACTGGCGCGGCTGTCAGGCAATGAGTTTCTAAGCCGCGGGGTGCGCGATGCAATGCAGCGCCTGTCGCGGGCGCGCTGGCTGGAAGTGCGCGATGAAGCGGCACTTGCCCGCGCCTGGCGCGAACATCACGCGATCCTTGATGCGGTACGCAATGGCGATGCGGATGAGGCGGCAAGGCTGTTGAGCGCCCATCTGGGCGGCAGCCGCGACCGTCTCGTCAGCAGTTTGCACGAAGACCGTCGCGGCCTGAAGGCGCGGGGCTTTGCGGTTATCAGCGCGTGAACTAAAGCATTTCCAGCAAAAGTGCGAAGCGTCTACGCGGGGAAATCAGTCCACTGGATTGA
Source organism: Ochrobactrum sp. RH2CCR150 (assembly GCA_014138095.1). Lineage (GTDB taxonomy): Bacteria > Pseudomonadota > Alphaproteobacteria > Rhizobiales > Rhizobiaceae > Brucella > Brucella gambitense. The sequence continues at coordinate 428,012 of JACGXE010000004.1, read as the reverse complement.
TTTCTGATCCCGCTTCGATACGTAGGACAATGCGTAAAAACAAATGGATAGAGCGGTTCCACGATTCCGTTTTAACCGGAACCGTTCTAGCGCCAGTCAGGCAGTTTGTGTCCGCCGCGCGGCAAGCGTGACTGACGCCCTTCCATGAGGCCAAGGTCGCGCAGCAGATAATCAGGTGAGTGTTCGCTGACGACATAGGGCGCTGGTTTGCGCTGAAACAGGCGCGTGAAAAGGTGGTGCCAGCCAGTGGCTGCTTTATCGGCAGGGCCAGACGCAGTGCAGACCCCTGCAAGGGCTGGTGCATTTATCTCGATGTTTTGCATGGTTCCGGCTTTGCTTTTGTGAGCTGTGGGAGGTAGCTCAGTTCAATTCTGCCTATAGATATGGCCGGAAAAGCTGTTGTTTTCCAATTGAACGTCGATTACCATGCATAAGGAGAACTTATGTATCATGGTGTCGTCGCTTCCCCCTTTATCCGCCATTCGCGTCTTTGAATCCGCATCCCGGCATGCGAGCTTTACCAAGGCTGCGGAAGAGCTTGGCATGACGCAGGCTGCTGTCAGCTATCAGATCAAGATGCTGGAGGAGCGGGTCGGCGCCCCCTTGTTCCTCCGCATGCCGCGACAAGTGAAACTGACCGAACTTGGCGAGCGACTGGCGCCGTCCATCACCGAAGCCTTTGAAACAATGCGCACGGCTTTCGCGACCTTGCGGGAGGATACGGAAGGTGTTCTCTCGATCAGCGTCGTGGCCACTTTCGCAGCCAACTGGCTGGTGCAGCGCCTTGGCTCGTTCCAGATGGAGCATCCGCTTCTGGCCGTGCGGCTCGACTCCAACGACAGACTGGTCGATTTCACCCAGAGCGAGGTTGATCTGGCGGTCCGCACCGGCACTGGCGACTGGCCGGGACTGGTCAGTCATGAGCTGATCAAGGCGCAGTTCACACCCATGTTGAGCCCGAAGCTTGCGGCGAGCATTGGCGGGGTGCGCGAACCGGCCGACCTGTTGCGCCTGCCCCTCATTGATGCGGGCGATCCGTGGTGGAGGCAGTGGTTCGAAGCCGCTGGCGTTCCCGATCCGCAATTGCAGGGCCATGCGCAGAACCGCCTGGGCACCCAGCTTCTGGAAGGGCGGGCGGCCATAGCCGGACTCGGCGTGGGCATCCTGACGCCCGCTTTTCACACCGTGGAAATAGAGGCCGGACTGTTGCTCCAGCCATTTGATCTTTTGCACGACGATGGGCGTTCCTATTGGCTGGTCTATCCGGAATCCCGCCGCAACATGCCGAAAATCCGGGCTTTTCGGGAATGGATATTGGGAGAACTTGGAAAATAACGGCTGCTGGCAAAATTTTTTTGCCCGCATGTCACATTCAGCGTTGCTGGCTCGTCATGTCTTTCGAACCGCCAAATTAAACCCGAAAGGAACGAGACCATGACTGCTACGCTGAACCCATTCAATGTTGCTCCTGCCCTGATGAAGTCCTGGATGAACACCTCGCAGGCCGTCGCCTCCAGTCTGGAAGGAAGCCTGATCGAACTGGTCAAAATCCGCTCATCGCAGATCAATTCCTGCGCAAACTGCATCAACATGCATACGATTGAGGCTCGTTCGCTGGGTGAAACCGAACAGCGCATTTATTTGCTCTCGGCCTGGCAGGAAGCGCCGTGCTATTCTGACCGCGAGCGCGCTGCGCTTGGCTGGGTGGACGCGCTGACACGCCTTTCGCAGGGGCACGATCTCGCCGAAGCGCGCAAGGCCTTGCAGGCGCAGTTTACGGAGGGGGAACAGGTGAATCTCACGCTGATGATCAATATTATCAATGGCTGGAACCGCATGGCCGTTGGCTTCAGCCTCTGGTTCGATCCGGCGGCAGCAAAGGCCACCGCCCAGAAGGCCGCCGCCGAGGCGGTCGCCTGATGGTGGGCAAGCAGGCTCATGACGACGCAGCGGAGATTTTCGATCCGCTGCGTTCGAAACTGATCCGCGTCGCCTATCGCATGCTCGGCTCGGTGGCCGATGCGGAGGATATGGTGCAGGAGGCGTTCATCCGCTGGATGAACGCCGATCGCAGCGAAGTGCGCGAGCCGGAAGCCTTCATGCGGCGCACGGTGACGCGGCTTTGTCTTGACCGGCTTAAATCCGGCCAGCGGCAGCGCGAAACCTATTTCGGCCCATGGATCCCAGATCCGGTGATCGAGGAGGAAGAGGAAGACGAGGATGTGACCTTGCCGCTGATGCTGGCGCTGGAGCGGCTTTCACCGCTGGAGCGCGCGGCCTTTCTGCTGCACGATGTCTTCGGTCTCGACTTCGACGAAATCTCGAAAACAATCCAGCGTGATGTGGCGGCCTGCCGACAACTCGCGGCCCGCGCGCGCAAACATGTTCGCGAGGAACGCCCGCGATTTCAGGTCGACAAGCAGCACGGTCTTGAACTGGCGCAGGCTTTTTTCACGGCTTCACGCAGCGGCGACATGAATGCGCTGGGCACCATGTTGGCCGCCGATGTGCACATGCATGCGGATGGCGGCGGAAAACGCCCGGCCTTCCCGAAGCCGATTTTCGGATTTACCGATGTGATGGAAATTCACGTGAAGCTTGCTGGCTATTTCAGCGCCAACGGTTCGAAGCTTTTGCGCACCACCTTTATTAATGGTCTGCCGGGCTTCATCTCGCTTGAATCGGATGGCCAGATCCAGACCACTGCGCTCGATATCGAAGACGGAAAGATTGCGGCTATCTATGTCGTCCGCAATCCCGACAAGTTACAGCACCTGCATTGAAGTGCGTTGCCGCTAGCCGATCAGGTAGCGGCAAAGACCGGCAGCGCTGATGCCGATGATTACGGTCGGCAGCATGGAGAAGCGCGTGGCGGCAAGAATGGTGATCGCCAGCGCCAGAAGATCGGCGGGTTTGTCGGACACAAAATCCGGTGCGATGACTGATATCAGCACGCAGCCGGGTGCGGCTTCCATCACAGCCGTGGCCCGTTTGCTGAGCGTGCGATTGCGCAGCAGCACATAGCCGCCGATGCGGGTGAGATAGGTGACGCTGGCCATCAAAACGATGGTGAGAACGGCTAACGGATCGATCATTCTTCACCTGCCAGAAGATAGGCGGCAACGAGGCCGGACAATGCGCCAGCGGCGACATACCATGCGCCGGGAATGGTGAGATAGGTAACGGCGGCGACGACAAGGCTGACCAGCCAGGGGCGCGCTGCGGCAAAGCCCTTCCACATGCCTGCCAGCAGCACCAGAAACACTGCCGGAAACGCCATGTCGAAACCATAGGGGCGTAAATCGCCCATCATCGGGCCAAAGGCCGCGCCAAGCGTGGTGAAAAGCACCCACGCGATGTAGAACGGGATGGCGACGCCCGCATAAAATTTAAGACTCAGCGCCGGATTGACACCCTTCGCCTGACGGCGCTTCGCATCGGCGAGGCCGAGCGCCCAGCTTTCATCGCACATCAGAAACAGGCTGGCGAAAGCCTTGCGCTTCGGCAGATGGCGGATGAAAGGTGCAAGCGCGGCGCCCATCAGCAGATGGCGGCTGTTGACCAGAAGCGTGATCGCGACGATGAGCAGGACGTGCGGCGGCGAGGTCCAAAGCTGGATGGCCGCAAATTCCGAGCCGCCTGCGAAATTCAGACCGGTCATCAACGGCACTTCAACGACGCTGAGACCCTTCTGTGCAGCCTGCGCGCCCAGAACCAGAGCATAGGGAATAATGCCAAGCAAAACCGGCAGTCCGGCGGCTGCACCCCGCCAGAATTCAGATCTGTGTCCGGATTTGCTTTGTTGAGGCGCATAGGCCTGTGAAATATCCATAAAATTCCCGTTGGGGGGCCTCGCGGCTGCCCCTTGTCTGTTACTCCAGAGCGGTTCCCGTTTTTACGAAACCGCTCTGTCCATTTTTTTCACGCATTATCCGACGCGAAACCGCTTCGTACTTTTGCTGGAAATGCTTGAGCATCTTTGCCTGAGAGCGAACGAGAATATAGCCAATGTCTTGAGCAATCGGGTTGCAAAGATTGGTCAATTGCAGCAATATTTGGCAGTTAATGCCAACAATATGGGCATAAATGGAATTGATGGCCAATGAAGCTGGACGAGATCGACAAGCGGATTCTGCGCGTACTGCAACGCGACGGGCGTATCGCCAACAATGATCTGGCTCGAGAGGTCGGCCTGTCGCCGTCGCCCTGTCTCCGGCGGGTGAAGCTTCTGGAAGAAGCGGGCGTGATCGACCGCTATGTCGCGGTGCTCAATCCGGCCAAGATCGGCAAGGGGCTGACCTTCTTCACCCGCATTCGGCTGGACAGGCAGGACGAGGAGACGCTTCAGGAATTTGCGCGCGAGATATTGAAGTTGCCGCAGGTGCTCGAATGCTATTTCATGTTGGGCGATTACGACGCGATGATCCGTGTGGTCGCCGCTGATATTGAGGAATATCGGCGGTTTCAGTCGGAATATCTAAGCCGCATCAAGGGTGTGCAGAACCTCAAGACGGACGTCCCCAGCCAGACCGTCAAGCAGACCTCTGCAATGCCACTCTAGGGCACTCTAGGACCGCTTCAGGCATTCCTGGTGCGCGGTTCAGGAAGCAGCAGCAGGCTTAAAAGCGCGACTGCGGAGAGGAACGCTCCGGCGAGGAAGGTTGACGACGAGCCATAGGCTTCCCATAGCCAGCCAGCGCCGACATTTCCCGCCAGCATGACAAAGCCGGTGATTACGTTGAATATGCCGAAGGCGGTGCCCTTGAGATGGGCGGGTGCGGTATCGGCGATAAGCGTCGCCAGAATGCCTTGCGAAAAGCCCATATGCAGCCCCCACAGGACAATGCCCGCCAGAAACGGGTAAATCGACGTCGAATGGGCGATCACCAGATCGGCGGCGACAAGAAAGCCAAGGCTTGCGGCAAGCAGGCCCTTGCGACCCATCCTGTCCGACAGATTGCCGACGGGATAGGCGGTCAGCCCATAGACCGCATGCATGACAACCATGGTGATTGGCACCCAAGCCGCGGCAAAACCGGCTTCCTGCGCTTTGAGCAGCAGAAATGCTTCACTGAACCGCGCAAGCGTCAGGATCGACGCGACAGCGATGACGATCCACACGGCGGCATTGAGTTTCCCTGTATCGGCAAAGCGGGGAAAGCCTTTCGAACGCGCAGGCGGTGTTTCCGGTTCGCGAATGCCGACGATCAGAAGTGCGACGGCGATGAAGGCCGGGATGGCGGCAATCCAGAAGATCGTGACGATGCTGCCGCCTGTTGCGAGCATCAAGCCGATAGCGACAAGCGGACCGACAAAGCCGCCGACTGTATCAAGCGACTTGCGCAAGCCGAATGCTGCGCCGCGAATTTCCGGCGGCGTAACGTCGGCAATGAGGGCATCGCGCGGTGTGCCGCGTATGCCCTTGCCGACACGGTCAATGGCTTTGGCGGTCGCGATGCCGCCTGCAGTCGTGGCAAGTGGAAAGATCAGCTTGGAGAGGGCAGCGAGCCCATAACCCGCCACGGCAAGGGGCTTTCGGCGGCCTGTCCAGTCGGATATGACGCCGGAGAAAAGCTTGGTCATCGTGGCGATGGCGACCGACAGTCCTTCGATAAACCCGACCATCATCGCGGACGCACCCAATCCCGCCACCAGATAAAGCGGTAGCAGTGTCTGTACCATTTCCGACGAAATATCCATCAACAGGCTGACGAAACCCAAAATCCACACAGTCGAGGGGATTGCGGTTTTCTTGTCGGTGGAAGCTGAACCGGTCGCCATGCAGAAAATCCGAATCTGTCGAAGGACTATCAGCCAGATAACACAGTTCGATCAAATATGAGCGACAGTCTCACATTATTTGAGGTAGGCGCGAACCACATCCACTAGTTCGCCAGCGCCTTCGTCGCGCTCTTTCTGCTGCAGGTCACCATCGGCGACATGCATCAGAATGTGATCCTCGATCACCTCCGCCATCAGCCCGTTCACCGCGCCGCGCACACCGGCAATCACCTGCATGACTTCAGAACAACCCTTTTCCTCTTCAAGCATCCGCTCCACACCCTCAAGCTGCCCGCGAATGCGGCGCACGCGGTTGATAAGCTTCTGCTTTTCGCGGATGGTATGGGTCATGGCTGCTCCTGAATAGTCGATCGGTCAGGCGGGGCGGGCTTCCACCTCCACCGTCACATGCGACAAATCGTGGATCGCTGCAAGCTTCTTGCGGTAATAGGACGGCGCCTTCGGGCTTGCAGTGACAATCGATACGATGGCGCCGTGATGCCCCGGTCCAAGCTGCCAGACATGCAGGTCGGCAATCTCGCCGCCTTCCTTCGCAATGATTTCGCTGATCTCTTCGGGCAGGTCCTCGCCTTCGGGAATGTAGTCGAGAAGCGTTGCACCCGCATCGCGAATGAGGCCCCATGACCAGCGCGCAATCACCAATGCGCCGACAATGCCAATCGCCGGGTCGAGCCATAACCAGCCGTAAAGGCTGCCGAGAAGAAGGGCGACAATCGCCAGTACCGAGGTCAGCGCGTCGGCCAGCACGTGGACATAAGCGGCGCGCAGGTTCTGGTCGTGACCCTTTTCATTCCCGTGGTGGTGGTGCGCGTGATCGTCCTTCAACAACCATGCGCAGACGAGATTGACCGCGAGGCCGACACAGGCGACCAGAATGGCTTCATGGAAATCGATGCTCACCGGAGCACTGAAGCGCTGGAAACTTTCCCAGCCGATGAGCAGTGCGATCAGGGCCAGAACGATGGCGCTGGCAAAGCCTGCCAGATCGCCGAGCTTGCCGGTGCCGAAGGTGAAGCGCGGATTGTTGGCATGCTTGCGGGCATAGAGATAGGCCAGCGCTGCAATGAGCATCGCCGCCGCATGGGTGGACATGTGCCAGCCATCGGCAACCAGTGCCATGGAACCATAGAGGTTCCCGGCAACGATCTCGATCACCATCATCGCAGCGGTAATGGCAATGACGATCCACGTGCGCCGCTCGTTGCGCTGGTGGTTATCACCCAGAAACACATGCTCGTGCCGCGCTTCTAACTGACGTTCATGCGGGTGCGGATGAGGGTGTCTGTGCGAATGATTATGATCGCCGTGCGGATGATGCGTGCTCATGTTGCCGCCTCCTAATAAAATAGGGGGGTATACTATTTTTGGAGTTTAGACAAGCGGCAGAATCGTGGGCTGCAAGCGGCGCCACTTAATCTCGATCAGTTCGCGAAGCTTTGTGGCACACGAGAAAACGCCGAAAATCTCCCCCTTTGGAGGTAGGCTCTACGCCTGTTTGCCGAGGATTTCGTCCGTTTTGCCGGAATATTCAGCGCGGAATGATCAGCTAAGATCAGAACCGTAGTCTTGGGGCAAAGCGATCGAAACGACGAATTTCCACGCAATGGCGAGCGTCGTTTCGGGTTTTCAATCTGCGCATCGTGCTTTGCAAAACTCCGCACTGGTTTTCAGGCCGATGTTCAACCGCATTTCCGGCAAAAGCGCGCGGCGCTTCGCTGACGATGCGTCGTAACAGACAGATGGAGCGGAGGGATTTATGTCGACAGAACAACAAAACAGGCATTCACCGCGCAACCGAGCGCGACGCCATTTTCTGGGCGTGGCGGGGGCTGCCGCCGCAAGGGCCGCAGCGATTGGCGCACTCGCGTCGTCGCTAACAACGCCAGCCCGCGCCTTGGGAACCAAATGGTGGGAGGATGGCGGTAGCGACGGCGGTAGCGGCGGCACCAATTGTCTGCTGAAGGGGACGCTGGTTGAAACCATGAGCGGACCGGTTGCCGTGGAAAACCTCGCCGTTGGCGACCTTGTCGTGACTGCTGATTGCAAGGTCGTGCCGGTGAAATGGGTCGGCTGGCAGCGATACAGAAAGGGCGGTGCCGAATGGGGTGAAGACGTGATGCCGATCCGCATTGCCAGCCATGCGCTCGACCGCATGACACCGCGTCGCGATCTTTATCTATCACCCAATCATGCGCTTTTCATCGACGGCGTTTTGATCCGCGCCAAGGATCTGGTGAATGGACGATCGATTACCCGTGTGGCGATGGATCAATCCATCGATTACTACAATGTTCTCCTCGACAGCCATGAGGCGATATTTGCCGAAGGGGCTGCGGTTGAAACCTATCTGCAGCTTGGCGACAGCTATAAGAGCTTCATGAATTTTGCCGAGTATCAGCAGCTCTATGCAGACGAGCCGAACATCGTGATGCAGCCCTTCGCGCCGATCATGGGTTACGAGGGCGGACGTGAACATATGCGCGCATTGTTGTGTCTCAGCGGCATGTTGCCGATGCGTGATGTGGTGGAAGAGACCTATCAGCGTCTGGCTTTGAGGGCCGGGGAGCGCGCTGCTTAGCACTACAGTTGCATTCTTCGCCATGCCGGGCTGCAACGAGCAATTTCCTGCGCGCCGGTGCTCACGTACCCAAAAGTACGCTCCGCGCCGGTGCTCGAAAATCACTCGTTTCGCCACGGCCTGACGAATTTGCAATTGTAGTGTGAGAGCGTGTTTCACACTTTTCGGGATGTGCTTTTAGGGGAGCGGCCTGCAAAAATGCAGGCCGAAGAAAGGCGAGGCGCCCATTGGCGCCTCGCCTCTATTTTTATAGACGATCCATCAGTGCGTACCATGACAGCGCAAGGAAGAGGAGCGGCGCGCGGAGTGTGCGTCCGCCGGGGAAGGCCGGAATGCGCAGTTCTTCAAACAGTTTGAGCTTCTCGAGCTTGCCGGAAATGCTGTCCGCATAGAGCTTACCCATGAAATTCGCCAGCATCACACCATGGCCGGAATAGCCGCCTGCCGAAATGACGCCCGGCATGACTTCGCGGACAAAAGGCTGGCGCGGCATGGTTATGCCGACCGAACCGCCCCAGGCATGGGTGATCTCGACATTGGCAAGCGCGGGATAGATTTCCGCGATCTGGCGGCGAATATGCGTGCTGATTTCACGCGGATTGTCTGCCGTATAGGCTTCGCGACCGCCAAACAGCAGGCGTCCGTCTTTCGAGCGGCGGAAATAGCGGACCACAAAGCGGGAATCGTCGATCGACTCGCCACCTGGTATGACCGGGCTGTCATCGCCAAGCGGCACTGTCGCGCCGATGAAGGAGCGGATCGGCATGACATGCGATGCGCTGATCGGCTCCAGCGTGCCGCCATAGGCATTGACGGCGATGAAGGCGTTTTTCGCAACAATCGTGCCGCGTGTCGTCGCGACTTCCACGCGCCCGCTGGTCGTGGTTATCCCGGTTGCCCTGGTATTCTCATAGAGCTTCGCGCCAGCGGCTTTTGCCGCCTTGGCGGTGCCGATGAGCAGCTTCAGCGGGTGTATGTGGCCGGTTCCGGCATCGTAGACGCCGCCGTGATAGCGGCTGGACCCCAGCAAGGCTGCCGTTTCATCGCGCCCGATGAAACGCAAATGCGGGTAGTTGAAGCGGCTCTGCATCAGTTCCGCGTGGCGCTCATATTGCTTGAGATAGCGCGGCTTGTGCACGACGGAGATTTGGCCGGGCACATAGTCCATATCAATCTGGTGCTCGCTCGCGAAGGCCAGCAGATGGGCTTTCGCCTCTTCGGCAACGTCGAACAGGGCCTTGGCGCGCTCAAAGCCATATTCGGCTTCCAGCTCTTCTGCCCATGTGCGCTGGCCGGTGCCGAACTGGCCGCCATTGCGGCCCGATGCGCCGTCGCCGAAACGTTCGGCTTCGATCAGAACCACATCCGCGCCCTGTTTCGCCAGTTGGTAGGCAGCGGAAAGTCCCGTATAGCCGCCGCCGATGATGACGACATCGGCCTGCCGCGAACCGTCAAGCTCTGAATATTCAGGCCGCTCCGGCACACTCGCTTCATACCACGAGAGGCCGGGGGAGATTGGGGACTGGTAGGGCATCGGCGATTCCGCGTGCTTTAAGGGATTAAGGGAGTAGGGGAGTATGTTAGCCGTCCGATAGTTTGCGAATGAGAAGTCTAAGCAATTTTCCAATACTCTCACTCTTCGCCATAATTGGATCGATGGTATCTTGTTTGATAAATCCCAATCTCTCAGCAATCAGTATGTGGGTTTCCACTTCTTTCAACGAACCTTGCGCAATGCGCAAAAACTGCTGATAAGCGCCACGTGTATCCCGCCCGTAACCTTCCGCTATATTCGCCGGAACTGATACTGCAGCGCGACGCACCTGACTTGTCAGTCCATAGATCTCTTCTTTCGGCCATATCTCCGTAGATTTATAGACTGCCGTTACCAGCTCCATTGCTTGCTGCCATGCAAGAATATCGCGATATGAATTGATTGTCATATATATGCCCCCGCATATTTCCTACTCCCCTACTCCCCTACTCCCCTAACCTACACATTGAGCAACAGGAACTCACGTTCCCACGGGCTGATGACTTCCATGAAGGTTTCGAACTCGGCGCGCTTGATGGCGGCATAGGTCGTGACGAAGGAACTGCCGATCAGATTGCGCAGTTCGTCGTCCTTTTCGAACAATTCCACAGCATCGATCAGGCCGCGCGGCAGTTCCACTTCCTTGGTGTTGACGCTTGTCGTTGCGGGTTGTTCCGCCTCGACCTTGTTGACGAGACCGATCAGGCCGCAGGCCAGCGAAGCCGCCAGCGCCAGATAAGGATTGGCGTCGGAGGAGGGGATGCGGTTTTCCACGCGGCGCGCATTGGGGTCGGAGCGCGGAACGCGGAACGCTGTCGTGCGGTTGTCGTAGCCCCATTTGACGTTGACCGGCGCGGAGGCATCCGGCGTCAGGCGACGATAGGAATTCACATAGGGCGCAAACATCACCAGAGCATTCGGCACGTGGCGCTGCATGCCGCCGATAAAGTGGCGGAACGCCTCGCTTTCGCTGCCATCTTCATTGGTGAAAATGTTGCGGCCCGTCTTCTTGTCGATGATCGACTGGTGGATATGCATCGCCGAGCCTGGCTGACCCTGAATGGGCTTGGCCATGAAGGTGGCATACATGTCATGTTTGAGCGCCGCCTCGCGGATCGTGCGCTTGAACAGGAAAACCTGATCGGCCAGTTCGACAGGATCGCCGTGGCGCAGGTTGATTTCCAGCTGACCGGCGCCTTCTTCGTGGATCAGCGTGTCGATCTCCAGACCCTGACCTTCGGAGAAGTGGTAGATATCGTCGATGAGTTCGTCAAATTCGTTGACGCCCGCAATCGAATAGCCTTGTCCGCCGCCGATGGCGCGGCCCGACCGGCCGACCGGCGGGGTCAGCGGATAATCCGGGTCGGGGTTCTTGCGCACCAGATAGAATTCGATTTCCGGTGCCACGACCGGCTTCAGGCCGCGCTTGTTGTAAGCTGCAACGACATTGCGCAGCACGTTGCGCGGGGTGAATTCAACGGCGCGCCCGTCCTGATAGACCAGATCGCAGATCACCTGCGCTGTCGGATCGCTTTCCCAAGGAACAGCCGACAGGGTGGAAAGGTCGGGCAATAGTCGCAGATCGCCATCGTCTTCCGGATAATGGAAGCCGTAGCCGTCTTCGGGGTAGTCGCCGGAAATTGTCGTCATGAAGACAGCCGACGGCAGCGCCAGCGATGTGTTGGACGTGAATTTCTTGGACGGCATCATCTTGCCGCGCGCAACCCCCGCTTGATCGGGGGTGATGCATTCGATGTCTTCGATATCCCGCCAGGCTAGCCATTCGGTTGCCTGCTTCCAGTTCTTCACCCCGCGCAGGGATTTGACATAGGCAGGCGTACGGCGACGCGGCGCACGCGTAACCTTCTTTTCCGTCGTATCAGCAGACATCCATCACCAGAAAATGATTTCGATATACGCATGATAGCTGCGTCGGCTGTGGTTGACAAATGGGGGCAGCAGGCTTTTTTGGATATCGGAAAACTGCCGCTATTTGGGCAACAGGGCTCTGCTTTCAAAGGCCGAACCGTGCCTTCAAACTGCGAAAATGGGCTTTAAGCTCGTCAGCGAGAAGGCTGTCCAGTTCCCGAACATGGCTGAGCGCCTGCAAGCCAACCTGCTTGATCTGTTCCATCGTCAGGCCGCTCGCTTTGAGTGCCGCGAGGCCTTTCAACAAAGCGCCGATTCTCTCGCCCGCCAAATTGCTGGCGGCATTGGCAACCCAGCTCAGCAGGCCGCCTTCCGCGTTTTTGGTCATGACGTCATTGGTGTTAGCCAGTTCTTCAGCGCCCGGAATTTTGGCGAACAGGCGTGCGCCAAGATCAGGTCTTTCGTGCTGAACGACGGAAAACATGATCCCTGCAACGCGTTCGGCGACCGCAGGGTCGATGCCGGTCTTTAGAGCGACACTATCAATGAAAGACTGAACCGTCATTTTTATCCTGCGCGATCATGGCTGTGTTGAACGCACAAGATGATCGGGATCGGTGCAGCATTCTACGGGCAGAAAATACAGGATTGTGATGGTCTTCCTGCTCGCCATTCGCGGTCAGAAGGGTGTATAGCCTGTTTAGTCCCGCTTTATTTGCGGATCGCTTTGCTCCCGGACTGAAATACTATGATCGTTCGCCCGCGCCCGCCCTTGTGGCAGCTCTTCTTTATCGTCAAAGGCTCCATTGTGGTGCGTATACTGCCGCAGATATGCGCAGTATTTCTGCTGTCGATGCTCGTTGTGGCGGGGCATCATGCCTTTCCGGGCTGGGTGCCCGCATTCAACAACGGTACGCCTTTCGCCTTGCTGGGTATTGCGCTCTCGATCTTTCTCGGCTTTCGCAACAATGCTTGTTACGACCGCTGGTGGGAAGCGCGCAAAATCTGGGGCAAGTTGGTCTATACGACGCGTAATCTCGCGCGCCAGACGATGTTTCTGGATGTCGTGCCGGGTGCAGAAGGCGCACGCGCCAGATTGCTGCATTACAGCATAGGGTTTTCTCAGGCGATGGTTGTCCATCTTCGTCCGGGCAACAGCACCGCAAAGCGGGATAAATGGCTGTCAGCGGATGAACGTGCCGCCGTGGCCGCGAGCCGCAACGGACCTGACTTCATCCTGCGCAAGCTCGGTGGTGTGCTGGCCGGTCTGCGGGCAAAAGGCGATATCCAGCCGATCGATTTCCAGACCCTCGACAATTCGGTCAGTGCGCTGGCGGAGATACAGGCGGCATGCGAGCGGTTGCGCTTCACGCCTGTGCCTTTCGGCTATACGCTGCTTTTGCACCGCACGGCTTATCTGTTCTGTTTCTTCATTCCGTTCGGCTTTGCCGACATGCTGGGCTGGGGCACACCTTTTGCGACGACGCTGGTGGCCTATACATTCTTCGGCCTCGATGCGCTGGGCGATGAACTGGAAGAGCCTTTCGGTGTCTTGCCAAATGTTCTGCCGATAGAGGCAATTGCCGATACGATTGAAATCAACCTGCGGGAAGCCCTGGGGGAGGTCAATCTGCCGGACCTCCCGCGGCCTGTCGATTATCTGCTGATGTGAGATCGGTGCTTTCGGTGCTTCGTTATCGTCCCGATTTGCGCGGATCGCATAGTTCCCGATCAGTGATGCAGATTGGAAGTTTCAGATCGACAGAGTCTGGAGCAGATGCTTGCCGCATCCCCGCTTGGCCCGCAGCAGCGTTTTGAACAACAGAAAATTCTGAGCCGAATGCCAAGGGTATGAGCACTATTGTAAGAAATACGAGCAGGGCGTTCAAATGGCTATCCTTGAGTTTTGTTCGGTGTGTCGGAACATCTACGCGCTGATGCAACAGGAAAGCCCCCTTATGGCGGCTTTCCCGATTGTCAGCTGTTATGAGATCCAGCAAGCGGGATCGAAGAAGCCATTATCGTAAAAACAGAAAAAATCGTTGATAAGGCCGCGGGAAGATTGTTCGTGATGGTTGATCGAGGTCAATTCTTGCGCAATCGAATGATTGGCTTGTGTAATTGTCGCAATATAGACAATTGAAACAAGTAATATGTATTTCTTCATTTTCCTCTCCATTTGTATTTCTGCGCTTTTATTAAAAACATGGATTAAATTATACTTCGATATCCAATATTGAATTAATTTTATATTCGCAATTATGCGAAATTTGGAGAATGAAGGATTTTTTGAAACGGACGCGCGGTCTAAAAAAATCCCCGGCTGAAGGGGCAGCCAGGGAGCGGAGTGAAGACGAAGAAGGCATTGGGTGAGGGTGGTCAAAGCCTTTTGAAAGCAATGACCGGGATGGGTTGTCTGCCGTCGCCAACGGCAAGATCAAGAAGCACGGTGGCGACGGCGATTGTCAGGATCGTGATCATTTGTCGTGGGTGACGATAACGGGGATCAGAAGATCACCCCAGTTGCCGTCTCCACCATGATGCCGTGCGGAGCGGACCAGTTCCACCGAAACGCCTGCCTCGACCGCCTTCATGACGGTGTAGTTGAGGCGATGCAGATCGTTGGCGAGCATACGGATAACGGTCTGCTGATCCGTGGACATGCTTGACGATTGTTCTTCTGCTCTTTCCTTGACGCGTGCTGGCGAATTCATGGAACTGTTCCTCCTGTTTGATTACTGACTGCTACTCGGCAGCCGGTCTGAACTGTGCTGTTTCAGTCGATTCCTTCATGGCGGTGGTCGAAGACTGGCCGCCGGTGATTGCGAGCGATACGGCATCGAAATAGCCGGTGCCGACTTCGCGCTGATGCTTGGTCGCGGTGTAGCCATTGGCTTCAGCTGCAAATTCCGCCTGTTGCAGTTCGGAATAGGCTGCCATCTGCCGGTCCTTGTAGCCGCGTGCCAGTTCGAACATGCCGAAGTTGAGCTGGTGAAAACCGGCCAGCGTGATGAACTGGAACTTGTAGCCCATCGCGCCCAGCTCACGCTGGAACTTGGCAATCGTGGCGTCGTCGAGGTTCTTCTTCCAGTTGAACGACGGCGAGCAGTTATAGGCGAGCTTCTTGCCCGGATGCGCCTTGTGCACGGCTTCCGCGAAGCGGCGAGCCTGTTCGAGATCGGGCTTGGATGTTTCCATCCAGATCAGATCGCAATAAGGCGCATAGGCAATCGCACGGGCGATACATGGCTCGATGCCGTTCTTCACCTGATAGAAGCCTTCCGCCGTGCGGCCCGCATCGTAATCAACGAAGGGCTGATCGCGCTCGTCGATATCCGAGGTCAGAAGCTTGGCAGCTTCCGCATCCGTGCGGGCGATGACCAGCGTGGCCGTTCCCATCACGTCTGCCGCAAGGCGCGCCGCGTTGAGGTTGCGGATATGCGCTGCCGTCGGGATCAGAACCTTGCCGCCAAGATGGCCGCACTTCTTTTCCGAAGCGAGTTGGTCTTCATAATGCACGCCTGCCGCACCGGCCTCGATGAAGGCTTTCATGATTTCAAAGGCGTTCAGCGGGCCGCCAAAACCTGCTTCGGCGTCGGCAACAATGGGTGCAAACCAGGTGTCGACCGAAAGTCCGTTGCCTTCAGCGGTTTCGATCTGGTCGGCGCGCTGCAAGGTCTTGTTGATGCGCTTGGCCAGTTCCGGGGCCGCATTGGCCGGATAAAGCGACTGGTCCGGATACATGGCTGATGCCGTGTTGGCATCTGCTGCAACCTGCCAGCCGGAGAGGTAGATCGCCTTCAGTCCGGCGCGAACCATCTGCATGGCCTGATTGCCGGAAAGTGCGCCCAGCGCATTGACGAAATCTTCCTCATTGATCAGCTTCCAGAGGCGGTTCGCGCCCATTTCAGCCAGCGAATACTTGATCTCCACCGAACCACGCAGCCTCTTTACATCTTCGGCCGTATGCGCACGTTCGATACCGTCGAAACGACCCTTGGGCGCCGAAGGAATAAGGCTGTAAAAATCTGTCATTTCGGTGTCTCCTCACACTTGTCACTGGTTCTCGAAGAGCGGTTAGTCGCTGCTCTTTCTGTGACTGAATTTACATTCGCATTGAGTGGTGAGCCAGAAAAAGCAGCAAAAGCGCTCAAAAATTGAAGTTAAGCTGTCGGATATTTGACGAAGGCACTCTGTAAATTTGTAAAGATTGTCAAAGCGTGACTTTGCAGCTATTTTGTCATGAATTGTAAAACTCGCCATTGCGGGTTTGGGAGGACGGAGTTGAGCGAACGCAAGATTTTTGCCGGGCCGCGCATCAGGCGCATTCGCAACGAGCGGTCCCTGACGCAGACGGCCATGGCCGAGGCGCTTGGCATTTCGCCGTCTTATCTCAATCTGATCGAGCGCAACCAGCGGCCCTTGACGGTGCAGCTGTTGTTGCGGCTCGCCAGCGTTTACAAGCTCGATCTGGATAGTTTGCAGGCCGAAAGCGGCGCGACGATCACCGGATTGAAGGAAGTATTTTCCGATCCGCTTTTGACCGGCGAATTGCCGGGCGATCAGGAGCTGGTGGAAATCGGCGAAGCCGCGCCCAACGCCGCAGTTGGCATCATCAAGCTCTACCGGGCCTATCGCGAGCAGCAGCAGCGCCTGTCTGATCTGTCGCAATTGCTGTCTCATGAGGGAAGTGCGGCGCAGCTATCCGCCACACGCCTGCCGCTGGATGAAGTGCGCGATGTCATGGCGCGACGTCCCAATCACTATCCACGTATCGAAGAAGAGGCGGAGAGCTTTTTCGCGCTGTTGAAACCGGATGGCGATCTGTCGGCAGCCTTGAAAGAATGGCTGCGGCGCGAACATGGCATTACAGTGCGCACATTGCCGGTCGCGACCATGCCCAACTGGCGCAGGCGCTATGATCGCCATTCGCAACGCCTGTTCATTTCAGAACGTCTGTCGCCCTTCGATCAGTTGCAGGAGATCGCCATGGAAGCGGCGCTCATCCGTATGCAGGTGGTGATCGGCGCGGAGACGGAAGGGCTGAAACTATCGTCCGGTGAAGCAAAGCGTATCGCCCGGTTCGAGCTGGCGCGTTATGCCGCTCAGGCGTTGATGATGCCCTATCGCCAGTTTCGCGATGCCGCAGTGCGGATGCGCTATGATGTCGATGCATTGCGCTCGCGGTTCGGGGTCTCGTTCCAGCAGGCGGCGAGCCGTCTCACCACCTTGCAGAGGCAGGGGGCGAGCGCTCTGCCGTTTTTTGTGATGGAAATCGACCATGCCGGTAACCGGTTGCGCGTCGCAGGCGCCGAGGGCTTTCCGACGCGCTTTGGCGGGCAATGTCCCAAACTGCCGGTCTATGCGGCTTTCGCGCAGGCTGGTCAGGTGCTGGTCGAACCAACGGAACTGCCGGACGGCACCGCATTTCTGACCGTCGCGCGCACTTTGGAAGGGCCGCAAGGCGCATTCAATGAGCGTCCGCGCCGCACCGCTATCCTGCTGGGCTGCGCGCTGGAGGCGGGGGAGGAAACCGTTTACGGCGCAGCGATCGCAACGGCGGGCAATACCGAGATTGGTCCGGCTTGTCGTCTGTGCGAGCGGCAAGGCTGCGTCACCCGTGCCGAGCCGCCTTTGACCCGCCCTTTGGGGCTGGATGAAATGGTGGCGGGGCTATCGGCCTTCGATTTCCAGTAGAGGCGCGATATTTCGGCTCAGCACAGCCAAAATCTCATCACCCCCTAGCAGCGTTCAGGTTGCAATTTTTTATGTTCGTCGTGGCCGGAGGCGGTTGACGAAACCGGTGCAATCTAAAAAAGTGCAATCAAGGAATAGTATATCCAACCTGTACCTGCACCGGAAATGAGCGTGTAGAATGGAGCAAATAATGGGGATCAAATCCTTCCTTCTGGCCACCACCGTCGTGACGAGCGTTGTTGCCGCCGCCACATTCTCCGCCAGCGCACAGGAGCGGGTGGTCAATATCTACAACTGGTCGGATTATATCGACGACTCCATCCTGAAGGATTTCACCAAGGAAACCGGGATCAAGGTCGTCTATGACGTCTATGATTCCAACGAAATCCTCGAAACCAAGCTTCTGGCCGGTGGCAGCGGCTATGATCTCGTTGTTCCGTCGGGCGAATTTCTCGGTCGCCAGATTCCCGCTGGCGTGTTCCTGAAGCTCGACAAGGACAAGCTGCCGAACCTCAAGAATATGTGGGACGAGATTTCGAGCCGCGCCGCAACCTACGATCCGGGCAACGAATACTCGGTCAATTATATGTGGGGCACGACCGGCATTGGCTATAACAAGGCCAAGATCAAGGAAGCGCTGGGCACCGACACTATCGATTCGTGGGACGTGCTGTTTGATCCGGAAAAGTCGGCAAAGCTGAAGGATTGCGGCATCTATCTTCTGGATTCCGCCAGCGAAATGCTGCGTCCGGCTTTGAACTATCTCGGCCTTGATCCGAATTCTCCGTCGCCGGACGACTTGCAGAAGGCGCAGGATCTCTATCTCAAGATCCGCCCGAATATTCGCAAGTTCCACTCGTCGGAATATATCAATGCACTGGCCAATGGCGATATCTGCATGGCCATCGGCTATTCGGGTGACATTTTCCAGGCACGTGATCGCGCCGAGAAGGCCAAGCAGGGCGTCGAGATCGGCTATTCGATCCCGAAGGAAGGCGCTTTGATGTGGTTCGACCAGATGGCAATCCCGGCCGATGCCAAGCACGTGCCGGAAGCGCTGGAATTCATGAATTATATCATGCGTCCGGAAGTGGCGGCCAAGGCTTCGGATTATGTGTTCTACGCGAACGGCAACAAGGCTTCGCAGGAATTCATCAACAAGGACATCCTTGAAGATCCGGCGATCTACCCGACCGCAGACGTCATGAAGAAGCTGTTCGTGCCGACGCCTTATGACACCAAGACCCAGCGCGTGGTGACCCGCGCCTGGACCAAGATCGTCACAGGCCAGTAATAATCGAACGCTATGCCGGGGTATGACCCGCATATGACATTGTGAAGAGCGGCTCACTGTTGGACAGAGGGCCGCTCTACGTCTTGTAAATGCTGCATAATCATCGAAAGCAGTCTCGTTTTGAGGTGGCTTTTGGTTCCGGGTAGATCGGATAGGGGAACGGTATGGAATCTTTTGGCAGCTTTCGCCGCAAATTTGCGCCTTGGAATGACGCGGCGGCCAAGCCCTACATTTCTTTCGAGAATGTGACGAAAATCTTCGGCGATTTCACCGCTGTCGATGATCTGTCGCTGAATGTTTTCAACCGCGAGTTCTTTGCGCTGCTCGGTGCGTCCGGCTGTGGCAAGACCACGCTGATGCGCATGCTGGCAGGCTTCGAGGAGCCGACATCGGGCCGTATCACGCTGGACGGTCAGGATATGCGCGGCATCCCGCCCTATAAACGCCCCGTCAACATGATGTTCCAGTCCTATGCTCTGTTTCCGCATATGACGGTTGAGAGCAATATCGCCTTCGGCCTCAAGCAGGATGGCATGGCGAAATCGGAAATCGATGCGCGCGTTGCGGAAATGCTCAAGCTCGTGAAGCTGGAGCAATATGGCAAGCGCAAGCCGCATCAGTTGTCGGGCGGCCAGCGCCAGCGCGTCGCGCTCGCCCGCTCTGTCGCCAAGCGCCCCAAGGTGCTGCTGCTGGACGAACCGCTTGGTGCGCTCGACAAGAAGCTGCGCGAAGAAACCCAGTTCGAACTGATGGATTTGCAGGTCAAGCTTGGCATGACCTTCATGGTCGTGACCCACGACCAGGAAGAAGCCATGACCATGTCCGACCGTATTGCGGTCATGGACAAGGGCCGCATCAAGCAGGTGGCGACGCCAGCCGAAGTCTATGAAGCGCCGCGTTCCAAATTCGTGGCCGACTTCATCGGCAATGTGAATATCATCGAAGGCGAAGTGGTGAAGTCCGCCAATGGCGAGGCGGAAATCGCCACCGAAAAATTCGGCTTCCATATCCAGACCGAAACCCGCGAGCAGCTCAATCCCGGCCAGAAGGTCTGGTATGCGGTGCGCCCGGAAAAGACCCGCATTTCGCGCACCAAGCCGGAAGAAGCGTCAGTCAACGCGGTGGAAGGTGAGTTGTGGGATATCGCCTATTTCGGCGATATGACGGTTTTCCACGTGCGCCTCGACAATGGCCGCACCATCAAGGCTGCCAGCCTCAACGCGGTGCGCAAGACCGAAAATCCGCTGACCTATGACGAGCGCGTCTGGGTTTCCTTCGATACCGACGCCGGTCTGGTGCTCACAGCGTGAGGATTGCCCCATGCAGAAGCTGATTGCTTCCATCGCCAGCCGCCTCGTCATTGCGATACCCTATTTCTGGCTGCTGGTATTCTTCCTCGTCCCGTTCTTCATCGTCTTCAAGATTTCCCTGTCGGAAGTCGCGATGGCGATCCCGGCCTATATGCCGACATTCGATCTGGCTCAGGGCTTTGCGTCCAATTGGGAGAAGATCAAGCAGCTTTCATTCGCCAATTATCTCTGGCTGCTGGATGACCCGCTTTACTACAAGGCCTATCTGTCGAGCGTTCGCATTGCGGCCATTTCGACATTCCTGACGCTGCTGGTGGCCTATCCGATGGCCTATGGCATTGCGCGCGCGCCGACGACAATCCGCCCGACGCTGCTGATGCTGGTGATCCTGCCGTTCTGGACGTCGTTCCTGATCCGCGTCTATGCGTGGATCGGTATTCTGAAGCCCGAAGGGCTGCTGAACCAGTTTCTGATGTGGCTCAACGTAATCGATACACCGCTCAACATTCTGAACACCGATACGGCGGTCTTTATCGGTATCGTCTATTCCTATCTGCCCTTCATGGTGCTGCCGATCTATTCGTCGCTGGAAAAGATGGACTATTCGCTGATCGAAGCGGCGCAGGATCTGGGCTGCACGCCGTTTGCCGCGTTCTGGAAAATCACGTTTCCGCTGTCGCTTGCCGGTGTGCTGGCAGGCTGTTTCCTTGTCTTCATCCCGGCTGTCGGTGAGTTCGTGATCCCCGATCTTCTTGGTGGATCGCAGACATTGATGATCGGCAAAACGATCTGGAGCGAGTTCTTCTCCAACCGTGACTGGCCGGTATCGTCCGCTGTGGCGGTGGTGCTGCTGATCCTGCTGATCATGCCGATTGTGATCTTCCAGCAGGTGCAGGCACGCGCGCAGGAAAAGGGGAAATAAGCGATGAACAACACCTGGTCCCGTTTCAATATCGCATCGGTGGTTGTGGGCTTCGCCTTCCTCTATCTGCCCATCGTGCTGCTGGTGATCTATTCGTTCAATGAATCCCGGCTGGTGACGGTCTGGGCGGGGTTCTCGACCAAATGGTATGTTGAGCTGTTCCGCAATCAGGCGCTGATGGATGCGGCGTGGGTGACGATCCGTGTCGCCTTCCTGTCGGCCACCATTGCAACCGTGCTGGGCACGCTCGCGGCGCTGGCGCTGACGCGCTATACACGCTTTCGCGGTCGCATCCTGTTTTCAGGCATGGTCTACGCACCGCTGGTCATGCCGGATGTGATCACCGGTCTGTCGCTGCTGCTGCTTTTCGTGGCGATGAATTTCGACCGTGGTTTCTGGACGGTCACGCTGGCCCATATCACATTCGCAATGTGTTTCGTGGCGGTCGTGGTGCAGTCGCGTCTGGTCAGCTTTGA
Source organism: Ochrobactrum sp. RH2CCR150 (assembly GCA_014138095.1). Taxonomy (GTDB): domain Bacteria; phylum Pseudomonadota; class Alphaproteobacteria; order Rhizobiales; family Rhizobiaceae; genus Brucella; species Brucella gambitense. The sequence goes on along the minus strand of JACGXE010000004.1, from coordinate 406,530 downwards.
TCGCTCACTTGAGGAAGCGGCGATGGATCTCGGCGCGCCGCCGGTCACCACCTTCATGAAGATCACACTGCCGGTGATCCTGCCTGCCGTGGTTTCCGGCTGGATGCTGGCCTTTACCCTGTCGCTCGACGATCTGGTGATTGCAAGCTTCACCTCCGGACCGGGCGCCACCACGCTGCCGATGAAAATCTACAGTCAGGTGCGCCTTGGCGTGACGCCGGAAATCAATGCGGTCTGTACGATCCTGATTGCGCTGGTAACCACAGGCGTCATCATCGCATCTATCGTCAACAAGCGCCGCGAAGTGCAGCGCCGTCGCGATGAGCAGGCAGCATTCCGTATGGGTTAGAGCGGTTCCGGTTAAAACGGAATCTTGGAACCGCTCTATCTATTTGTTTTGACGCATTATCCTACGCAAAACCGTTTCGCACTTTTGCTGGAAATGCTTGGCTTTGATTGGGGCTTTACTGCCCCAATCCGGTTGTCGATGGCGAGATGAAGGGGCGATCCCACGAGCCGCCAACGAAGAAATGCAATGGCGGCTTGGCGGGCGTTTCATTCTCGGCGGGCGCTGGCGCTGGCTGACCTTCCGCTCCGGCCTGCGGCTGCTGTTCTGGCGTTTCAGGCTGGCTGTTGGGGAAGATGACTTCGCCGCTCAGCGCAAGACTGCGATCCACGAAAGGCACGATGCCAGCAAGATTGAGCGTCCCGTCCGATGTGTCGAGGCGTGCGCTTTCCAGCGATGCCACGCCGTCGGAAAGATTGGCCTTGAGGTCAAGCCGGTTGAAAGCCAGCGCAACATTGTCTTTCCGCTCCAGCGCGAAGAAGCGCTCGCTCTGCGCCTTGGTCAGAAAATCCTGAACCGCAAAGCCCTGCATCTGACCGTTGTTCAACTGCACGGACACATTGCCCTGCGCATTCGAAAGCAGGCCGGACCAGCGATTGACCGGTCCTTTCATGAACAGCGAGACATTGCCTTTGCCGCTGATAAACGGCTTGTCGAAACCAAGCGTCGTCAGGAACTGCGTGCTCTCGATGTCGCTCGCGTTAAAACGCAGCTCGCCCGTGGCGCTCTTGAGATCGCGGACGATCTGTACATTGGCCTGCAAGGTTCCGTTGAACCCCTTGGCATCACCAATATCGAAAATCGCACGACCTCCGCGAATCTGGATCGCGGCTGCAACGCCTGTCAGCGTGACGGGGCCTGCCGTGGCGTTCTGGGCGGAAAGACGAAGGTCAAACTCCGAACGGTCGAAGAAACTCGTATCGATGGCGTCCGTATTGCCACGATCATTGGGCGCACGCGCAGTTGTGTCCGGCAGGGGCACAAAAGCGGCGAACAGGCTGCGAAGGTCCAGCTTGTCGAAGGCAAGCGTGCCGGTGACAGCGGGCTGGTCCTGTTCGAGGCCGATTTCAATCACGCCCTTGGCAGGACTGTCGCCAGCGTTCATCTCCACATCGGCAAATTTCCAGCGTTTCGGCGTGGCTGTGATGGTGGAATCGAGCGAAAACGCACCAACCTGTGAGCTGCCCGCGATAGGCGGCAGGCTCAGCCAGCGCACCGCTCCGCTCAAAGACGGCGTCTTGGCGCTCAGATCGCCTTCGAAGAAGCGGTCTTCCGAAATATTTGCCTTGCCCTGAAAGGTAAGGCTCAGCGGATTGGCGGTAAAGCTCGCCGTCACATCCGAGGTGCCGCCTGCCAGAAGCGGCAGGGCCTGTGCCGCTGTGATGCTGAACTGCGAGGCTTCATTGCGCCATTTACCGCTGCCGCGCAGCGTCGCCGCGCTCGACGTCTGGGGCCATTCCAGCGTCATGTTCACATTGGTCAGCTGTTCATCCTTGGCGGGGTCGCCACCGTTCCCGCCGCCATTTTCAGGGCGCGGAAATGAAACCGTTCCATCGCGTACCACCACGCGGCCGAAAGGCTGCGATGCCTGTTCAGCGGCCTGCGTGTTGTTGTTTGTGCCGCGCTGCTGCAAGGCGCGCTGTGCACGGATCGCCGTACCGAGACGGCCGTTGGAATTGGCAATGGCGTCGAGCAGCGCAGGGAAATTGGAAACCGGCCCGTCGAGATTGACATGCGGGCGCACGATCTGCGTTTCCGAGAAGGAAATATGCCCCATGATCGCATCGAGTGGCGACAGTTCCACGTCAATGCGGGCCGCACTCATGAAGGGCTTCTGGCCCTGTTCGGTCATCTTGCTCAAGGTGACGCCATTCAGCGATGCGCGCAGCACGGGGAAGACTTTCAGGCGAGGCGCTTCGCGCAGCTCGACGCTATAGCCGGTCCAGGCGCTGATTTCCTGCGCCACGCGCACGCGGATTGCATCGGTCGAGACGATGAAAGGCACCACGGCCAGCAAGGTCGCTGCAGCCGCGGCACAAAGAATGACGAGCGCGATGACAAGGCGTGCGAACTTAGGCCAGCGCATCAACCATCCGATCCCTAATTCCTCTTAATCCGGTTTAAACGAGCAGCACCACAAAGCAAAGCCGCCTTCGCAGATTCGGTTTAGAACGGTTCTTCCTTTAATGGAATCGCTGAAATTGCTTTCGCGTCGTTCCTGACGCAAAACCGTGTCACAATTTTGCTGGCAACGCGCTATGGTTAATCAATTGCTGTCTGAAATTTAACCCTGATTTTACAGTCGCTACGAATGTGTAAATTCTGAACGACGAAATTAAGGTCGCATTAACTGGCATTATGCGAGAAAGCGTTAACACAACGGGTGATGATCGAGCCGCCGTTTCCGGCATCCTCTTGCAAGTTGCTTTTGTGTCTTTGTCTCTGAGATTCTTGTAGCGCCGGCTTTGCCCGGCGCTTTTTTTTGGAAATCGGGATGGAGCTGATCAGTCAGCCAGAACCCGTGTCGGCGGGAAAAGAATTTCCACAACAGTGCCGCGACCGGGCGTCGAGTCGATTGCGAACTGGGCGCGGTTGGCTTCAACCATCGCCTTGGTGAGCGGCAATCCGAGGCCGGTGCCTTCATTGCGCCAGTCGCGCGCCTGTTCATTTTGGCGGCGCTGCGAAGCGTTGACCTGACGGAACGGCTTTAGCGCCTGCTCGACTTCCGACTTGGTCATGCCGATGCCCGTATCGCGCACCCGCATTGCCACGTCGCCATTCATTTCATAGCTGGTCGAGACAATGACCTGACCGCCGGGTGCGGTAAACCGCACGGCATTGGACAGGAGATTGAGCGCCACCTGCTTGATCGAACGCGCATCCGCGACGATGTCCGGCAGATTGGACTGGAAGCTGGAGCGAATGATGATGCGCTCACGGTTTGCCTGCGGCTGCATCAGCGCAATGGCCTCGGCAATTGCATCGTTGAGCGACACCGCTTCAAACTGCATTTCAAGCCCACCGGCCTCGATCTTGGAGATATCCAGCAGGTCATTGACGAGCGCCAGCACATGATTGCCGGAGCGGTTGATATCCCGCAGATAATCACGATAGCGATCATTGCCGATGGGGCCGAATTTCTCGTCAGCCATCAGCTCGGAAAAGCCGATAATGGCATTCAGCGGCGTGCGGATTTCATGGCTGATACGCGCCAGAAAATCGGTTTTCTGGTTGGAGGCGCGTTCGGCCTCCTTGCGCGCATTTGTCAGTTCTTCTTCCGTGCGCTTCCACTGCGTGATGTCGCGCAGCACGGCGCAGAAACCCCGCTTCTGCGGCAGCTTGCCGATGGTCATGAAGAGCGGGATGAAACCGCCCTTGGCTTCACGACCGATCACTTCGCGTCCATCATTGAGCACGCTCAAGACGCCATTGCCGGATAGTCCGCTCAGATAATCCATTGCCGCGCGCTGGCTTTCGATGGCGAACAGCATGGAGAAGAACTTGCCTTCCGTCTCGTCACGATCATAGCCGAAGAGAGCGGATGCCGAATGGTTCATGGAGCGGATGCGCCCTTCCGGGTCGATCAGCACGACGCCATCGGTCGCTGTGTCGAGGATGGTTTTCAGCTCATCCACATGGGCTTCCAGCGCCTGCTTTTCCTCATCATCGGTGACGGATTGCGGAACGGTTGCTTCGACAGGCGCAATTGCGGCTGGCGTCTCGACAACAGGCATGAGGCTCAGCAACAAGGCGCGACCGCCCTGCCATGCAATCGCATTCAGATGTGCGTCGACCGGCTGTTCGCTGCCATCGGCATGACGCAACACCATGCCCTGACGCGGCGCATGGTCGTCGCTTTCACTGTTGAACAGCGCTTCCACACCGCCCGCATGGCGGATGTCTTCAATGGCATCATAGCCGGTGAGATCAAGCAGCGCCTGATTGACGTAATGCACTTCGTCGCCGGAATGAATGATTACGGGAACCGGCAGATTGGCAAGCAGGGCCGTCTCGTCGATGGCAGCCGGTTCATGAGCATCGTTGTCGGCAGGGCTTTCGACCTGCTGCTCTTCGCGCTGCGAAACCGTGGACTGCTCAACGGGAATTTCTGCAATCGGAACGGCAGGTTCGATAATTGGTGCCGCCGGGGCTGATTCAGCGGCGACTTCTTCCGGTGCCGCGACAGGAGTGTCAGCAACCACATTGGAAGCCGCGTCAGCCTGCGAGCTGGAAAGACCCTGCTTGCGCAGGCGGTCTGCGATTTCGCGGAACGCATTACGCTCGGTTTTGGTCAGTCCACCTTCCGGACGTTGTTCGCGCTCTCTGACTTTCAGGAGTTTCGCCTGATCAGCCGCGACCTTTTCCTGTGCAGCCGTATTCAGAAGGTTGATCACCTTGTCTGAATCGCGGCGTCCGGCTGTTGGCGCGATGTTGAGAGGCGGCTTCGGCAGCGTATCGCCGGGATGATCGTCATTGGCGATTTCTTCGGTCAGCGCCAGCACATCGTCGTCAGAGCTATCGTTGTTGACGGCTTCCTGAATTTCAGGCTTACGCTTTTGCGGAATCCCGCCAGCCAGCGCGAGGCCGATCTCTTCCGGGTCTTCCACTGCTTCGTCAGGGCGCACCAGACCAAAGCCGCGGAAGCCGATGAACACGCGATCGCGGGAATAGACCGGCAGAGCGGCCAGTTCCACCGGCACGCGCAGATTGGTGCCTTCGACCGGCCACATCAGGCGTTTGCCCGACCATGTGTCGCGCTTGCTGAGCAGCGAGGCAATGCTGCCATCGTGATCGAAGCCGAACACATTGGCGACGTCGCTGAAACGGCGTCCGGTTACATCCGCCGAATTGGGGCCGACGGTAATGCCGAACTCCGGCGAAATTTCGCTGAAAACGCCATCGGCACTGGTCTTCCAGATGAAGCGGGCAGGCGGTGCATCGCGGTCGAACTGGAAGCCCTGCGGCTTTTGCGTTTCCGCTGCAGGCTCGCTGACGGTTTCAGCCACTGGCGCAGCGACCGTCTCTTCCTGAACGGTTGCTTCCTGTTCAGGAAGCATCTCTTCAAGAATTTCTTCCGCGCCTTCAGGCTGCTGGACAACAGGTTTCGTCGCGACCTGCGCGGGGGCTTCGGCGACGATGCACAGAAGATGCAGCGCGGGTTCATCGATCAGCCGGGCGATTGCGCCCGGTACAGACTGGCGGCCAGCACGGATGCGACGCTTGACGATACGGTCAGACGTATCAGCTGCTTCCACGACCAGATCTTCAAGCGTTGCGGCGGAAATATCGAGCGCGGCGAAGCGCTTGCTTGCCGCTATGACCTTGCAGTCGTCATCGATCAGCGCGACATGTGTGTCGTCATCGCTCAGACCGGCGATGATATCTTCCGCATTGCTCGATACGCCGCTGGTGGTGATCACGAGACCGGCCACCCCATCAGGCAAAACAATGTGAGAAATCCAAAGGCGCGTCAGTTCCGAACGCAGGCCGCCGCCAAGGCGCACCGACACAGCGCGGGGTTCTGCGCTGTTATCGTCGCTGGCGGCTGCGATCTGACGGCGCGCGGCGACAGGCAGATCGATTGCGCTGCCGATCATATCCTCGATACGGTCGAAGCCGAACAGTCTGGCTCCGGCGCCGTTTACCCAAAGCACAGCCGACAGATCGCGTGTCAGCACGATCTGCGCATCGCCTTTGGCAAAGCCTTCGCGGATAGCGTCCAGCGCGGCAATATCGATGAATGGGTATGATCCAGACATACCGGTCCTTATCTGTTCTTTCGACCGCCCCGTCGTAGCCATTAACCGCCTGTTAATAAGCTCACTGAGGCCGCGGGTCCATATTCCCATACGGTATGAGCCCGATTTTCTGTTTCATTAGTTAATGCCGGAATGGCAATTTTACAGGTTGTGCCCGATATTTCGGTTGTTCACAGCCAGCCGCCTGCAATGGTTACCAGTCTCTGTAGAATATGGGTGGAATTCGACATTGAATCCGACAATTGGGAATTTATGAAAAAAGAGCGCTATAATCGCTTGCAATATGGATCGATTCTCCGTATGTGACCCCCTGTCGGCGGCGCTGAGGCGCTAACACCGGCAAAGGTACGCGGTCGTAGCTCAGTTGGTTAGAGCGCAGGATTGTGGCTCCTGAGGTCGTTGGTTCAACTCCAACCGACCGTACCATTTCTCTCCCAGGCCATTTCACTAACACATTGAGTTTACTGCGGGATTGGACAATCTCGCCGTGACGCCGTTGTCGCTTGCAGCAAACTTGGCTACATTCGCGGCTTTGAAGGCTATATTCAAGGACCTCGCAATGATCGGATGCATGCCACCGCTTATCCTGCTGATTTTGGGGGCTGGCATTGGCGCATTGATCGGTGGCAGCACCGATGCGGTTTATGGTGGGCTTATTGGTCTGGCCATTGGGCTTGTTGTGATGGTCATTCTTATATGGATATTGATGAAAGCCCGCAATCGATAGGCCGCTTTACCCGACCGCTACGAGTGAGTTTTATCGACGTATGTACGTTTGGTAAGCCAATTCCGGTCGCAGTTTTCCAGGAAAACAACAAAGGCCAGAGCTGAGCTCTGGCCTTTGCTTTTAAATACTGGAGGTCAAATCTGGCTGGGCTTACCGGCCAGCGAGAATGCCAGCGATGATGCCCGTTGCCGTGGTGACCAGCAGGAACTGGTTGTCGACTTTCACCCAGCGCTGGCCTGGACCCGGACGGCGGAGGCCGTAGCGATTGTAGTCGCGTACTTCCGGATGACGACGCCAGTCATTGTAACGCTGACCCTTGGACCAATGCTGACGGCCATGATCACGACGATCATTACGGCCAAATTCCTTGCCATGCGACGGGCGTGGCTTCTGCTCCATGCGGTGCGGACCCGGCTTGCGCTGATAATCCTGTGCTTGTGCTGCCAGCGGCGCGCCGATGAAGGAAAGGGCTACGGCTGCAAGAATGACTTTTTTGAACATCATGTTCTCCTTTGCTGTGGGGTGGACACTATTGGGAGACGAGTGAACGGAAGATGAATGGCAGCATTTTGAAACATTAAATAAAATCAATGTGATATTAACGCTTTGTTAACCATGGCTTTATGTGTGTCGAAACCTGTTCGATCAGGATGGAAACACTTGACCGGTCGGGCATCGGAACGTAATAGTGTTACGACGGTTCCCCGACCGAGAGTGAAGGGGATTAATAGGGAACACGGTGAGGACGACCCGAAAAGGGACCGAGACCGTGGCTGCCCCCGCAACTGTAAGCGGATTGCTGTCCATCCTCGTGACGCCAACAGGCGTCATGCCACTGTGTTCCACCGGCAAAAGCTGAGAGACACGGGAAGGCAGATGGGAGCGATTATCCGCAAGCCAGGAGACCTGCCGTCATAGGGCTTTGAGCCCACCATCATCCATTGTCACGGGCGGGGATGCCCGGAGCAGGAGCAGGTTATGACAGCACATCGCGCTGCAAAGCGCTTTTTTACATCGTCATTCATATCCCCGGATATCTCCGTTTGCTCACGGTGCCTTATCGCTGCCGTCCGCTGACGTGGCCACATCTTTCATTATTTCGGGGATTCTCATGACATTCCACGGCAAGACGTCGTTCCGCGCAGCTTTATGCGCTCTTTCATTGTTTGCAGGCGTGCCGGCACTTCAGGCTGCAGAAACGCAATATCCGCTGACGCTGAAGAACTGCGGACGCGACGTTACTTTCAAACAGGCCCCGACGCGCGCGGTGGCTGTTGGCCAAAGCAGCACGGAAATTCTGTACAGCCTCGGTCTCGGCGATAAGGTGGTCGGCACGGCAGTGTGGTTTGGCCCGGTGCTCAAGGGTTTTGAAGAGGTCAATGCCAAGGTCAAGCGGCTGGCCGATAACGATCCGAGCTTTGAAAGCGTTCTGGCGCAGAAGCCCGATATCGTGACGGCGGATTTCCAGTGGCATGTCGGTCCGAACGGCATCGTCGCCAAGCCGGAACAATTCGAGGAACTGGGCATACCAGCCTATACGTCGCCTTCGGATTGCGTCGGCAAGGATAATTCCGGCGGTGGCGATGGCGTGCGCACGGCGGCCTTCACGATGGATGTCGTCTACCAGGAAATCGGCGAGCTGGCCGCGATCTTCAATGTGCAGGATCGTGGTGAAAAGCTCATTGCCGAACTGAAAGGGCGTGAAGAAGCGGCGCGCAGCAAGATTGGCGCCAGCGGCGGCAAGCTGTCGGCGGCTGTCTGGTTCTCCAGCACGCAGATCGATGCCGATCCCTATATCGCCGGTAAGTTCGGCGCTCCGGCCTATATTCTGTCAGCGCTTGGCATCAAGAATGTGGTCGACAGCGAAGAAGAGTGGCCGACGGTCGGCTGGGAGACGATTGCAAAGTCCAACCCGTCGATGATCGTGGCTGCCAAGCTGGATCGTCGCCGCTATCCGGCGGACGATATTGCCGTGAAGCACAAGTTCCTCGAAAGCGATCCGGTGACAAGCCTGATGCCAGCCGTCAAGGGCGGTCATGTCTTCGACATGGATGCGCAGTCGATGAGCACATCGCTGCGGGTGATTGAGGGCATTGAAACGCTGGCGGCGGCAATCGCTGCTTCGGACCTCAACAAATGACGGCATTGGTGGCCATAGGAAGGCTTCCTTTCAACAACAAGGTGAGCGCCGGGGTTCTGGCGCTCATTCTGCTGCTTGCTGCCCTGTGGCTGGGCGCGGCGATTGGTGAAACCGCCATACCGCTGGATGTGGTGGCGAAGACCGTCGCCAACCGGCTGTGGCATGCAGGCTATGTGCTCGATCCCATCGATGAGGGGATCGTGTGGAGCTATCGTCTCAGCCGCGCCGTGGTCGCGGCATGCTGCGGCGCGGCGCTGGCGCTTTCCGGCGTTGTGCTGCAATCACTGCTGCGCAATTCGCTCGCTGATCCATATATTCTGGGCATCTCCGCCGGGGCATCGACCGGGGCTGTCAGCGTTGCCATTCTTGGCATTGGCGCTGGCGTTCTCACCCTTTCGCTTGGCGCATTCATCGGGGCGATACTTGCCTTCGTTCTGGTTTCACTGCTGGCGCTGAAAGCCGGGCGCGGCAACAGCGCCATCATTCTGGCTGGTATAGCCGGCTCGCAGCTTTTCAACGCGCTGACCTCGTTCATCGTGACAAAGGCCGCCAATGCCGAACAGGCGCGGGGCATCATGTTCTGGCTTCTCGGCAATCTTTCCGGCGTGCGCTGGCCCGATGTGACGCTGGCGCTGCCTGCCTGCCTGATCGGCCTGGTCATCTGCCTGTGGCATGCGCGTGCGCTCGATGCTTTCACGTTTGGTGCGGAATCCGCCGCTTCGCTCGGCATTCCGGTGCGGCGCGTCTATGCGGTGCTGATTGGCGCCAGCGCCATGATGACGGCGGTGATGGTTTCCATCGTCGGGTCCATCGGCTTTATCGGCCTTGTCATTCCCCATGCGGCGCGGATGATTGTTGGCGTGCGACATGGCGCACTATTGCCGGTCAGTGCGCTGATCGGCGCAATCTTCATGATCGCGGCCGATATCGTGTCGCGCATTATCGTGCCGGGACAGGTGCTGCCCATCGGGGTTGTGACTGCGCTGGTCGGCGCTCCGGCCTTTGCGCTGCTGCTCGGACAGAGGAGGGCGCGCGCATGATGCTGTCGGCGCAAAATGTTTCCTGGATGGCGGGTGGCGCAGAAATCCTGAGCGGCGTCTCGCTTGAGGTGATTGAAGGCGAGTTTCTCGGCATTATCGGGCCGAACGGCTCCGGCAAGACGACACTTCTGTCGCTGCTTTCAGGTCTGAAGCGTCCGCGCAGCGGTGCGGTGCAACTCGGCGAAGCGCCGATTGAACGCTTCAACCGCCGCGAGATTGCGCGCTTGCTGGCGCTGGTCGAGCAACAGGCGGAAACGACCGAGCGCATTACGGCGCGCCAGGCGGTGGAGCTAGGGCGCACGCCCTATCTCGGCGCTCTGTCACCATGGTCTGCTGAAGATGACGCCATCGTCGATCATGCGCTGGCGCATGTGGATATGACACATCTGGCCAAACGCAACTGGCATACGCTGTCGGGCGGTGAACGTCAGCGCCTGCATATTGCCCGCGCTTTGGCGCAGCAGCCGCGCATCTTGCTGCTGGACGAGCCGACCAATCACCTCGATATCGGGCACCAGATCGGGCTTCTCGATCTCGTCCGTCGGCAGAGCCAGAGCAACGGGCTGACCGTAGTGGCAGCGCTGCACGATCTCAACCATGCCGCCATGTTCTGCGACCGCATTGCGGTGATGGACAAGGGACGGCTGGCGGCGCTCGGCGCACCGCGAGACGTGTTGACGGCGGAGCGTATCCGTTCCGTATTTGGCGTCGATGTGGAGGTCGAGCATATGGGTGCCAGCGGTTGTCATATCCGCTATTGCGCACCGGGGCATGTGCATGAAGCGCCGGTGCTGCAGCTGCGTACAGCTTAGCACTATAGTTGCATTCTTCGTGATGCCGGTCTGCAACGAGCGATTTCCTGCGCTCCGGTGCTCACGTACCCTTAAGTACGCTCCGCTCCGGTGCTCAAAAATCACTCGTTTCGCCGCGGCCTGACGAATTTGCAACTGTAGTGCTAGTTTAAAGCGGCTTTCAAGCGGCGCTGTTCCAGTCCGAGCCCCAATTCTTCCGCGCGGGCGATGATCGGAGCAAAGCGGCGCTGCTTCTTTTCCTCGTGATTGGAAGCAATGTCGGCAATGCGGTGCTTCAGGAACGGGTTGAGAAAACGCTCGCGAACGGAAACCACATAGGCTTCCGCCGCATCGCCTAGCCCATCGGCTGCAAATACCGGCAGCACTTCTTCGCGCCACAGGGCTTCCAGCTCGTTGCGAATGGTTTCATCCTGCATAGCTTCCAGCACGATTTCGTCTTTGGGGCGATTGCCCTTCACCCACCGTTCGGCAATGAAGCTATGGCCGAGATTGAGCAGATAAAGCTTCAGCCGCTCATAGCGCGCCAGATCGTCGGTGACGACAATATCCTTGTGGCGGCATGGCAGTGTCAGGCCTTGCGCCTGTTCGATAGCCCAGATCGCATAGGGTTCGGCGATAGCGCCGACCGGCTCAATTGCTTCGGAGACGATGCGGTCCACCAGACTATTGGCAAAGATGCAGCGCGTTGCCAGCCATTCGACAAAGCCGTTCGGCAGCTTCCATTCCTGCGCCAGCCCGATCAGGATGGCGCGCAGTTTGTCGCCGTTGCGGGAAATCAGCTCGCACGGGAAAATCGAAAGCGGCGCATCCGGGTTGTTCTGCCAGCGATGATGCAGAAGCACGAGCAGCTTGGCGGGAAAGCTCTTCGGCAGGGCCTGCGGATTGGCGAGCAGTGAAGCGTCGTCGCTCGCGTCCAGCTCATAGCCCTTGTCGCCGGTGTTCGAGAGGATAACCTGAACAGTCGCGCCAAGATCGAGAATCTCGGCCCAGTCGGTATGGGCGGAATAAGCGGCGGTCACGCCCTTGGCGTTGTGCTCCGTTTCCGACGGCTTGCCATCGACCAGACCGCGGATCACGACGGGATAGGTCTTGCCTTCATTCAGTGCGGCGATGCGTTGCGCGCTCTGCGGGTTGGACGTTGTCTGCACCACGGCAATCGTGCCGATTGCATCGCCTGTCGCCAGCGCTTCGGCGATGAAGAAATCGGCATGGGCGAGCAGAAAACGGCTGGTGCCGAATTGAAGAATCGCTGGCTTGTTTTGCATGGCATGCTCCCGAATTTGTAACCGTAGTGCTACGCGATCTGCGCCAAATTGGTCAAGCCAATAGGTTCTGACCGCAAAAATAGGGGTGAATTTTTCTGGAGCGCTGCGCGATTTGCCGCATTTTCGCACCGATTCAGGCATATTGCGCTTCCCGTTGGCTGGAATTATGGTAAGGCCAATTTGGGAGTGATGATGAGCGACTTTGCGGCCACAGCGGAACCTCGCAGGCTTTACCAGCAGATTGCCGACCGGGTGAGAAGTCTCATTCAGGCCGGGCAGTTTCCGGTGGGAAGCAGGCTTCCGGCTGAGCGCGAGCTTGCCCAGCAACTGGGCGTGTCGCGCCCGTCGCTGCGTGAGGCGCTGATCGCTCTCGAGATTGCAGGCAATGTCGAAATCCGGATGGGTTCCGGCATTTATGTCAATGCCGATCCGGAAAAGCGTGTCGTTACGCAAGGTGTATCCATTGGCGAAAGCCCGCTGGAAATCATGCAGGCGCGCGAGCTGATTGAAGGCAGCGTGGTGGTGATGGCCTGTGCGCGCATGACGCCGGAGCCGCTTGCCGCATTGCGCGCGACGCTCGACGAGATGCGGGCCAATGTGCATGTCGACCGCCGGGCGATGGAGCTTGACCGGCAGTTTCACCTGTTGCTGGCCGAACAGGCGGGCAATTCGGTGGTGGTGCGGATCATCCGCGACCTCTTCGACGAGCGGCACAGCCCGCTGACGTCGCAGATCAGGACGCGGTTTGAGAATAACGATACGTGGGTTCTGGCTTTGGCAGAACACGAAATCATCTATGCGGCGCTGGAGGCGAGGGATCCGCTTCAGGCGCAGGCAGCCATGCGAACGCATCTGGAGCAATCCAAACAGCGTTGGATGGATAACGAGCCGCGTGACAGGTCATTCGCGGCGACATGAATTGGGAGTGAGGTCAGACATATGAATATTTCCGTTTCCCCGGCTGCAACGCCGGTCATCTTGCTGCATCCATCCGACGACGTCGCGGTTGCGCGCATTTCCGTTCGCGCTGGCGACCCCATCGGGCTGGAAGGCATCAATGCCCGCGAGCTGATCGGTCGTGGCCATAAGGTTGCCATTCGCGCCATTCCCGAAGGCAAGGAAGTTCTGAAATACGGACAGGTCATCGGCGTCGCCACCAAGGACATCGAGGCTGGCGAGCATGTGCATCTGCAAAACCTCGCCATGCTGCCTTCCGAGCACGAGCACCAGTTCTCCATCGATATCGAAGAACGCGGCATGCTGCCGGAAGCCGAACGCCGCCATTTCATGGGCTATGATCGCGGCGCTGGCGGTGTCGGCACGCGCAATTATATCGGCGTCATCTCGTCGGTGAACTGCTCGGCCACCGTGTCGCGTTATATCGCCGACTATTTCAATCGCATGGGCGGACTTGACGGTTTCGACAATGTCGATGGCGTCGTCGCGTTGACGCATGGCAGCGGTTGCGCGATCAACACCAAGTCGGAAGGCTATCGCCTGTTGATCCGCACCATTCAGGGCTATGCCAAGCACCCGAATTTTGGCGGCATCCTGCTGATCGGCCTTGGCTGTGAAACCAACCAGATCGCGCCGATCCTCGAACATTATCGCATGGAAGAAGGCACACGCCTGCGCACCATGACGATCCAGCAGCATGGCGGCACGCGCAAGACCATCGATCATGCGATTTCCGAGATCAAGGAAATGCTGCCGCTGGTCAACTCCGCGGTGCGCACCAAACAGCCGCTGTCGAAGCTGAAAGTGGCGCTGGAATGCGGCGGCTCGGACGGCTATTCCGGCATTTCGGCCAATCCGGCGCTGGGCTATGCCTCGGACCTTATCGTGCGCAATGGCGGCACGACCGTTCTGGCGGAAACGCCGGAAATCTACGGCGCAGAACATTTGCTGACGCGCCGCGCCGTGACGCCAGCAGTGGCCGAAAAGCTGTTGCAGCGCATCGACTGGTGGCGCGATTACACCGCGCGCAACGGCGATGAACTCAACAACAATCCATCGCATGGCAACAAGCTTGGCGGCCTGACCACCATTCTGGAAAAGTCGCTCGGTGCCGTTGCCAAGGGTGGCTCCATGCCGCTCAAGGCCGTCTATGAATTTGCCGAAACGGTCACCGAGCCGGGCTTCGTTTTCATGGATACGCCGGGCTATGATCCGGTGGCCGTGACCGGTCAGGTGGCTGGCGGTTGCAATGTCATCTGCTTCACAACGGGCCGTGGTTCGGTTTCCGGCTTCAAGCCTTCGCCTTGCATCAAGATCGCCACGAATTCCGAAATGTACGAGCACATGAAGGAAGACATGGATATCAATTGCGGCGGCATCGTCACCGGCGCGGAAACCATTGAAGAGTCCGGCACGCGCATCTTCGAATATATTATTGCGGCCGCCTCCGGTGAAAAGACGCTGAGCGAAATCTACGACTATGGCGACAATGAATTCGTGCCATGGCAGGTGGGCGCCGTTACCTGATCCGCATCTTTCAATATGTAATCGACAGGAATATCCGATGGTCAAAGCTCTGCGTATCGAGAGCGAAAACGTAACCCGCTTCGCCGAGATCGATGAAGCGCCGCTGCTGCCCGGTCATGTACGCGTCAAGGTGCGCCATGTCGGCCTGTGCGGCAGCGATCTGAACACCTTCAAGGGTCTCAATCCGCTGGTGGAGCTGCCGCGTATTCCGGGGCATGAAATCGGCGGCGAAATCATCGAGGCCGGTGCGGGCGTCGATGCGGCTTATGCTGCGGGCAAGCGGGTCATCGTGCTGCCCTATACGAATTGCGGCGAGTGCTCGTCCTGCCGCAAGGGGCGGCTCAATGCCTGTCGCTATAACAAGACGCTCGGCGTGCAGCAAAATGGCGGCCTCGCCGACCAGATTGTTCTGCCTGCCGAAAAGCTGATCCTGAACGA
Organism: Ochrobactrum sp. RH2CCR150; assembly: GCA_014138095.1. Classification (GTDB taxonomy): domain Bacteria; phylum Pseudomonadota; class Alphaproteobacteria; order Rhizobiales; family Rhizobiaceae; genus Brucella; species Brucella gambitense. The sequence goes on along the minus strand of JACGXE010000004.1, from coordinate 391,519 downwards.
TACGCTGGAGCCACGCCATCTGGCGCTGGTCGAGCCACTGTCGGTGGGCTTCCATGCTGTGGCGCGCGGTCGCGTCGAGGCGGGCGATACGGTGGCTGTGCTTGGCTGCGGCATGATTGGCATGGGCGTGCTGATTGGCGCGGTGGCGCGTGGCGCCAAGGTTATCGCCATTGACCCGAGCGCCGAAAAGCGCGAGCTCGCGCTGCAATTCGGCGCAACCCATGTTCTGGAGAGCGGTGACGATGTCGTGCAAAAGGTCATGGAACTGACCGGAGACGACGGCGTGGATGTCGCTTTCGAAGCGGTTGGCCTGCCAATCACCTTCACGCAGGCGGTCGACCTTGCCTGCTTTGCGGGACGCGTGGTCTATGTCGGCTATTCGAAATCGCCGGTGACCTACCAGACCCAGTTCTTCAACCTGAAGGAACTGGACATTATGGGGTCGCGCAATGCGACGCTGACCGATTTCGAGGCGGTTGTCGCACATCTGGAAAAGCTGGGCGCGGATGCCGATAAGCTTATTTCAAAAGTGTTTCCATTCGAAGAAGCCGAACAGGCGCTGCCCTATTGGGACGGCGATCGCAATGTGCTGAAAATCGTGATCGAGCGGGCTTAATAAGCCGCGTTATCGAGAAAAGGGGAGCCGGTTTGGCTCCCCTTTTTCGTTTCACGGCGCATAGTGCCGCCCTTGCTGGCGCGCCAAAGGCGGCTATGTTATTTTATTACATTATTGGCTCTGTTGAGCAAAAATCTCTGTTGCAAACTTACATTCTGGCTCTTACGCTGCTCCAAATATCAAGGCGGCAAACCAGTTAAAAGCCGTCATCACGACGGGGAATGGCATGGAGCATGCGGGCGAATTTGCAGGAAAATCGGTTCTGATCACCGGCGCAGGCGGCGGGGTCGGCAGTGCGCTTGTGAAGCTGTTTGCGGCGCAAGGCGCGCGCGTCATCGGCTGCGATACAGCGCTGGACCATTTGACGGCAGAAGAGCTTCATAGCCGCCACGCCTTCGATCTGCTGGACCGCAGCATGCTGGAGCCAGCGGCAGAGCAAATCATTGCTGCGGACGGTTTGCCGGATATCGTCATTAACAATGCGGGCTGGACACGCGCGGAAACATTCGACGGTCTTGTCCAGAGCAAGATCGAAGCGGAAATAGACCTCAATCTTACCGCCGTGGCTGGCTTTTCCAACGTCATGGCGCAGGCTATGGCCGCACGCGGGCGGGGCGTCTTCGTGTTTATCTCTTCCGTCAATGCCGTCCTGCATTTCGGCAATCCGGCCTATGCAGCCGCGAAGGCCGGGATCAATGCTTTCGCCAAGGCCATAGCAGTCGAGTTCGGACAAAAGGGCGTGCGCGCCAATGTTGTGTGTCCGGGTTCGATCCGCACTCCGGCCTGGGATCATCGCATTGCGCAGAACCCTGCCGTGCTGGAACGCTTGAAGCGCCTTTATCCGCTTGGGCGCATCGTCGATACGCGGGAGGTGGCGGAGGCGGTGGCCTTTCTGGCTTCTGATCGCGCATCGGGGATTACAGGCGCGATCCTGCCGGTCGATGCCGGGTTGACCGCTGGCAGCAGGCCTTTCATCGACGATATTCTCGGAGGGAACTAGACCGATGGGAAAGGGCAGCGGCTTGCCGCGCTGATTGCCATGAGTAAGGTTGCCGACATCATAACGCGGCTACATGTCGTGGCGCAGGACGGGTCAAAATCCGACCGCAAACTGGCTGCGCTGGTGCTGGCTGATCCGGATTATGCATCAAAAGCCGCGATCTCCGACATCGCCGCACGGGCCAGTGTGAGCGAACCGACGGTGACGCGCTTTTGTCGTGCGCTCGGTTGCGATGGGGTGCGTGAATTCAAGTTTTTTCTGGCGCAGGCGCTGGCCATTGGCGGCCAGTATCTGACAGCTGAACCTCCCGCTCGCGACATCGGCGAGAACCGCATCGCCACAGCGGTGACGGATGCGGCGATTGCCGCGATCCAGCGCGCCAGCGATGGGCTGGATATGGCCGTGGTCATGAAAACAGCCGAGCGATTGGCCGTTGGCGGCCCTGTTCTGTGTCTGGGATCGGGCGGTATCTCCTCCATGCTGGCGACCGAAATGCAAAACCGGCTGTTTCGCCTCGGCATTCCGGTCAGCGCGCAGGTGGATGGCCAGTTGCAGCCCATGTATGCAGCGGTCACCACGCCTGAAACGACGGTGATCGCCTTTTCGGTTTCGGGCTTTGCGCGCTCCGTGGTGGAGGCGGTTCTGGTGGCGAAGCAATATGGGGCCGTGACGATTGCTATTACAGCGGCTGATTCCGATCTTGCCCGGGCGGCGGACAGGATCATTCCGTTTCAGGCGGATGAGGACGGGAATATTTACAAGCCGACGTCCTCGCGCTTTGCGCTGCTTGCTATTCTCGACATGATCGCCACAGCGACGGCCGAGGCGCGCGGGCCGAAAGTGCTGGAAAACCTGCGCCGGATCAAGCACAGCCTGAATACGCTTAAAATCGACGATCCGCGTCTGCCGCTGGGCGACTGAGATTATTGTAATGCATATAGCCGAGGCACAGAGAGCCGCGACAAGCAAGGGGATGAAGATGACCGGAACGATCAATCCGTTCGATGGCGATCAGGATCGCGCGCAGATCTGGGACATGTTGGTGCGGCGTGACATCGAGGCTTTCGTCAATCAGGACTGGGCATTGGTAGCCGACGATTTCGATGGAATGCGGTTTCTCGGCATTCACGCGCATCATGATGCCGACCCCGATAAATGGGATGCCGGATTTCCGACATTGGCGGCCTATCGCGAGGAGTGGCTGCGGCAGGCGGCGGAAAGCGCTGCGACGGAGTTTGCCGAATCTCTTTCAGACGGCATTTTCCGCGCAACCGATCTCAGCGTTATCGACATTACGGGCGATGTCGCAGTTGCGCGGAAAAAATTTTACGGCACCATCGCGAAGAAAGATGGCTCGGTTGATCGCCTCAACTGGCAGACGCTTTATTTCTGCCGTCGGGATGGCGCGCGCTGGAAAATTACCGGCTTCGTCGGGTATATGAGATATCGCTAAAAATAGCGGATTCAGGTGTTTTTGGGCGCAAATGAGGCAGGTTTGCGCCCATTTTCATGTATAGACGAATACATGTCGATCAGAAGTATAATCATACTGTTTTTCTCTAATTATAGCTATTTCGTCTTCAATCTATAGTCATCGGGCCGATGTCGCAGCTGATGGCATATTTGTCGCACGCCGTTCGTGCAATTGAGTGGCGGAGGACTACTATTGTCCTCATGCTGGCCGACTTCGACCTACTTAAAAAATGCCCCGGCCAGCCTGCATATTTCGTCGCGCAACCTTTCAAAAAATCACTAAAGGGGATGGGTGCGCTTGGATGAATTCACGGCTGTGGGTGGACATGTCGGGAAATGACCTATATAGAATCAGGCAATCTTTCGCTAATCATTCCATGCGTTCCGTTCGCGGAACGCAGATCGTGTGTGCGCAATTTGCGCTGGAATGAAGTTTTATCAATCTTGAAAAGGAGATTAAGTCCGCCAGCACAGCGGGGTTAAACTTAATGCATGGTATTTTATACAAGGATGAAAGTATGAAGTCGCCGGCTAAGACAAAGATAAGCTTGAATGGCGTGTTTAAAGTCTTCGGCGATGACCCGGAGCGTGCAATGGAAGCATTGCGCGCAGGCAAGTCAAAAGCGCAGATTTACAGCGATCTCGGGGCCACTATCGGCGTCGACGATGCTAGTTTCGATATTTATGAAGGCGAAGTATTCGTCATCATGGGTCTGTCCGGCTCGGGCAAGTCGACCCTCCTGCGCCTGCTCAATCGTCTCATCGAACCGACCGCCGGTTCCATCGAAGTGGAAGGCCGCGATATCGTCAAAATGACGAAGCGCGAGCTGATCGACCTTCGCCGCCGCGACATGAGCATGGTTTTCCAGTCATTCGCGCTGTTGCCCAACCGTTCGGTGCTGAACAATGCCGCCTTCGGCCTTGAAGTGGCCGGAATGGGTGAAGCCGAGCGCCACGCAAAGGCGCTGAGCGCGCTCGCAGCCGTTGGTCTTGAACCTTATGCCAACAGCATGCCGGACCAGCTTTCCGGCGGCATGAAGCAGCGCGTCGGTCTGGCGCGGGCCTTGGCCAGCGAGCCGACCATCCTGCTGATGGATGAAGCGTTTTCCGCGCTCGATCCGCTGATCCGCACGGAAATGCAGGACGAGTTGAAGCGTCTTCAGGCCCAGCACAGCCGCACCATCATCTTCGTCAGCCATGACCTTGATGAAGCGATGCGCATTGGCGACCGTATCTGCATCATGCAGCACGGCAAGGTCGTACAGGTCGGCACACCGAACGAGATCGTCTCGGAGCCAGCCAACGATTATGTCCGGTCCTTCTTCCGCAATGTGGATGTGTCGCGTGTCTTCAAGGCTGCTGATGTTGCTCGTGAAGATGAGCTGATCGTGTTCGAACCGGACCAGCTTGCAACTGCGCTGGAGCGTTTTGACGCCAGCGGCAAGCTGTTTGGCGTGCTGGTCGATGCCGACCGCACCTATCGTGGCCTTGTCAGCCGGGATGCGCTCGCCAAAGGCGCTGTCGCCGAAGCCGGAACGCGACTTGACGACGTGGCCGCCATCGAGGCGGAAGCACCATTGTCGGGTCTGTTGACGCAGGTTGCAACCAGCCCCTGGCCGATGCCCGTCACCGACCGGCAGAACAGGTATGTTGGCGCGATCAGCAAGTCGGCATTGCTTGAAACTTTGGGTCGTGCGGGCTGATTGCCCGCCCCAATCGTCTCTCGCACGCTTTGTGTGATGTATTTCCAGCCAGACCGGTTCCCGCTTTTGCTGGAAATACTTCTCACCCAGTCCAGAAATACGGAAATGGACGGTAAAACATGGATTTGAATTTCAGTGTTGGTGGTGCGGCTGATGTGGTGGTCAATTATATTCTCGACCATTTCACGCCTGCACTCGACATAATCGCAGCGGCCATCGGTTTTGTGACCGATGGTATTCAAAACGCTCTCATCGCTATTCCACCTGTCGCCGGTGTGGCCATCCTCACCTTGCTCGCGCTGTGGCGCGTTGGCTGGAAGTTCGCGATTTTCACTATTCTCGCATTGGCGCTCATCATCCACATGGAATTGTGGAGTGGCACAATGGAAAGCCTGTCGCTGGTGCTGGCATCGACCGTCATCGCGATGGTGATCGGCATCCCGTTGGGTATCGCCATGGCGCGAAGCGACATGGTGGCGTCGATTGTGCGCCCGGTGCTCGACCTGATGCAGACAATGCCAGCCTTTGTCTATCTTATCCCGGCGGCGATGTTCTTCGGCCTTGGCGCAGTGCCCGGCACGATTGCAACGGTAATCTTTGCCATGCCTCCAGTGGTTCGCCTGACCAATCTCGGCATTCGTCAGGTCCACGCGGAATTTGTTGAAGCGGGTCTCGCCTTCGGTTGCACGTCGCGACAGCTCCTGTTCAAGGTGCAGCTGCCGAACGCCATGCCGTCGATCATGGCCGGCGTGAACCAGACAATCATGCTGTCGCTGTCGATGGTGGTTATCGCTTCGATGATCGGCGCAGGCGGTCTTGGCAATACAGTCCTGACCGGCATTCAGCGCCTCAATGTGGGCCTTGGCTTCGAAGGCGGTCTGGCCGTGGTCATTCTGGCGGTCATTCTCGACCGCATCACCCAGAGCTTCGGCAAGGGAAATGGCACCGGCTTCTTCAAGAGGCTGGCATCAATGAGAAAGGCGGCAGACACACAGTCTGCCTCATCCTTTCGCAAGCAGGAAGCATGAAACAGAACAATAAAATAACGGCGGCGCATTCCGAAAAATGGGAACCGGTTTTCGGGCAAAAATGCGCTCCAAAGAATAATAAAACGGGAACTGAATCCAATCGAAAAGGAGTAGGCATGTTGAAGAAACTTGCAGGTTTCGGTCTGGCTGCAGTGGTGGCGGGTACCATGACAATGGGCGCGGCCTTTGCGCAGGACGGTAAGACGGTGAAGATCGGCTGGGCCCCGTGGTCCGATGCCGAATTCGTCACCAAGCTGACCAAGAAGCTGATCGAAGACAATCTCGGCCAGAAGGTCGAGCTGGTGCAGACCGATGTTGCACCGCTTTATCAGGGCGTGAGCCGTGGCGATATCGATGCCATGCTGATGGCCTGGTTGCCGGAAACCCACGCTGACTACTACAAGCGCATCGAGGGCAAGGTCGAAAATCTCGGACCTCTCTATGAGGGTGCGAAGCTTGGCTGGATCGTTCCGGATTACATCCCGGAAAGCGAGATCAGCTCTATTGCCGATCTGAAGAAGCCCGAAGTGAAGGAAAAGCTGAAGGGCGAAATTCAGGGTATCGATCCGGGCGCCGGTCTGACACGTCTGTCGCAGGAAGCGATCAAGAAATATGGGCTCGATTACAAGCTCAACATTTCGAGTGAAGCGGCCATGTTGACCACAGTTGACCGCGCAACCCGTTCGGACGGCTGGTTCGTGGCGACCTCGTGGAGCCCGCACTGGATGTTCGGCAAGTACAAGCTGCGCTACATCGCCGATCCTGAAGGCGCGCTGGGCGGTGCAGAGCATGTGGACGCTATCGTCCGCAAGGGTTTCAAGGAAGAGAACCCGAAAGTCGCATCGTTGCTGACCAAGATCGACATTCCGATCAACGAACTTGAATCGGCAATGTTCGACGCACAGCAGACGTCTTACGAGAAGGCCGTCGATAAATATATCGCCGACCATCCGGACCGCATCAAGGAATGGCTCGCCGAGTAATCGGTAGTCTGGAGATGGAAAAGCCCCGCACATGCGGGGCTTTTTTTATCCCCTGCGGGCGATCAGAATACCGGCAATGACAATCGCGCCGCCAAGCCCCTGCATCATGCCGAGCGGCTCGGACAGTATGGTCCAGGCGAGGAACGCCGCCACAACCGGCTGAAGCAGCAAGGTGAGCGACGAGAAGGACGCGGGCAGAAACGCAAGCGCATAGGCGATCATGCTTTGCCCAGCGGCATGGGTGAGCCATGCAAGCCCCGCCAGAACGAGCCAGCCATAGAGCGTGGTGGGCATGATCTGCCCTTCCGCAAAATAGGCGACCGGCAGCGAAACGATTGCTGCAATGGCGCTGCTCCAGAGCATGATGCGCATGGTAGAGAACCGGTTGCGCAGGCGACCGACCGACAGAATATATCCGGCATAGAAGACAGCCGCGAGCAGCGCGAGCGCATCGCCGGACGATTGCGAATGCAGAAGTTCGCCGGGGCCGCCTTTCAGCACGACCACACCGAGGACGGCAACAACCAGCCCGATGATGAACGACTGGCTGACATGCGCCTTGTAGAGCAGCCATGCAGCGAGTGTTACGAAGATGGGGGCCATATTGGCGAGCAGCGTCGCATTGGCGACCGATGTGTAATGCAGCGACAAGTGCCATGCGCCAAGATCGGCAGCGATGAACAGGCCGGGCACGGCAAGCAGCAGACAGTCCGTCAGGGTGAGACGGGCATTGTCCTTGGCGTCACCGCGCTCACGTCCACTCATCAGCATGAGCGGGATGACTGCCAGCGCCACACGCCAGAAGCCGGTGGCAAGCGGGCCCACTTCCGAAAGGCGAACGAAAATCGGCGAGCTGGCAATGGCAAAACCACCGGCCACCAGAATTGGCATGGCCCAGCGCTGACCAAAGGACTGGGCTTTGGATGGGGTTGGGCTCGTTGAGTGGCTTGTTATCGGATCGGGGGCAGTGGTCTGCGACATTGTCAAACTCGGGGTCAAAATCATTCTTGTGCCGAACGCCTAAAGCCGCCTGCATGATTGATGCTGCGGGCAAGGGATAAGGTTCGACATGCGAAAGATGAACCGGCGTTGCAGAGCGAATTCAGCATATTTCTTCTACGACGCATGTTCCAAAACCGTCTGTCATGTCGCAAAGCAACCGAATTATAGAAATTCTTAGTTACTGGCACGACAGACGCCAAGTTTGCTTATTCCTGTTTGAACAAGGCGTCCAGAAGAAAGATGAGCGGGCAGACGGCTTTGCCGTCACTGTTGCCACAACGCCTTCAGCATATCGACAGGCAATAAAAAAGCGCCCCGCAGGGCGCTTTCCATTGGTCTATTTATACTCGTTACCGATAAGGCGATGCGCACTGCCTGCGCGGGCCGCTGTTCGGCTGGAAGGTGTTATCCGAAACGCGATAGGTGCGATAACGGTTTTGGCACCACCGCACGTGGTTGTTGCTGTGCACAACTCGGGGCTGGTTCAGAGCACCGCCGACAATCGCACCTGCGGTGAAGGCTGCCAGCGGATACCACCAGCCGTCGCTGTGGCGGCGATAACCGTTCCGATAGTAACGCGAGCCATGATGACCGTGCCAGTAGCCGGGACGGTTCGAAGGCCGGTGGCTGCTGTGTGGCGGACGGCCCGGCCTGTTGGCATGATGCGGCGGGCGACCTGGCCTGTGCGCATTGTTCGGCGGACGTTTGTGACGCTGGGCATGACCCCGCGGCGGACGGCGATCATCGCGAATCTGTTCAACGTTCTGATTAAGCGCAGGACGCTCAAGGTTCATCGGCGCAGCCATGCTCGGAACAATGGATGTGATACCAAAGACCAGCGCCAAGGTCCCCGCGCATGCCTTTTTCAATATGTTCATGTGCAACCCTCCGTATGGAACAACGCATCTAAACGCCTGAAAACACAAATGGTTCCGTATTCAGGCGGCGATCAGGCCAATATTTGATGCGATGAAGGGAGCGGCTTAGTCGGTGCCGATACGAACGATCTTGTCCACGAGTGAAGAGGCCAGATTGAGTGCGCTGCCGGTGGCGGCCACGATCTGCGGCAGGATCATCCATTCCAGCATCCATGCCGCGCCTGAGCGTTCCTGCTCATGCACCATGGACTGGTGGAGGCCGGAAACCTGCACCGCGTTGAAACGGGCAAGAGTGACCAGCACTTCGGCCCCGACCGGGTTTTGCTTGTGCGGCATGGCGGACGAGGCCCCGCCGCCCGACAGGGAAAGCTCTGTGCCAAGTTCTGCCATCAGCGCGATATCCTGCCCGAATTTGCCGAGCGTCCCGGTGATCAGCGACAGAAGGCTGCCAAACTCGGCGATGAATGCGCGCTGGCTTTGCCATTGCGGGCGGTCATGCAGGCCAAGTTTTTGCGCCAGAAGCGCGCGCAGCGCAGGGCCTTTGTCGCCAAATTTTTCCAGCGTTCCGGCTGCACCACCGAATTGCAGCGGGATGGCGAGGGCGGCAAGCATCTGCTCATAATCGCCCAGCGGTGCCTGCCAGCTTGCGATCCGGTCGGAAACCGTGACGGGTATGGCAGCCTGCATGCGGGTATAGGCGGTCAGGCCATTCTTGCCGAAGGTCTCGTCAAGCCATTGGAAACGGGCGGTCAGGTGCCGCAGCCGACAGAGTAAAATCGCGTTTACTTCCTGTAGTCGAAGCATCAGGCTCGTATCGATGACGTCCTGGCTGGTCGCGCCGAAGTGGAGTTGTGCGGCAAATTCCGGACCTGTTGCCTGGCGCAGTTCCTTGACGAGCGCCGGGATGATGACGCCATCCCGTGCGGTCCCGCTTTCAAGAACGGACAGGTCCGGTTCAAACGTCTCGGCTGCAAGCCTGATCGCATTGGCGGCTTCGACCGGGATTATGCCGAGCGAAGCCTGGGCATCCGATAATGCCACCTCGAAGCGAACCATTCCGGCGATGTCAGCCGCAGCCGTGAAGAGACTTAATATCTCTTCGTCATCGCCGAAAAGCCCGGCCAGAAACGGATGTTCGAATACCGAAATGCTCATGCGTCAAATATCGAAAAAGACTGTTTCTTTTTCGCCCTGCAAGTGGATGTCGAAAGTATAGATGTCACCTTCGCGCTGGCCGATCAAGGTCTGGACGCGTGGGCGGTGCTCGACCCGCGCGAGGACCGGATCTTCCGCATTGGCGTCAGCTTCGTCGGAGAAATACATCCGTGTGTGCAAGCCGAGATTGATGCCACGTGCGACGATCCAGAACGTGATATGCGGAGCCATCAGGCGTCCGTCCCGGAAGGGAACACGACCGGGCTTGATCGTCTCGAAGGTGAATTCGCCGGTTTCCATATGGGTTGGACAGCGGCCCCATCCCCGGAAATTGGGATCGGCCTTGCCGCCCGTTTCCGAAGGGCTGTTATAAAGCCCGCTGGCGTCGGCCTGCCAGATTTCCAACAGCGCATCGCGCAGCGGCGCGCCTATGCCGTCCAGAACGCGACCCTTGATGGTTACGCGCTCGCCCAGCGTCTTGTCGTTGGTCAGCGGGGTCGATCCGAGATCTTCCGTAAAGACGCCGTTGATGCCGACGAAATTCGGCGTCAGTCCGATATGGACGTAAGGGCCTGCAGTCTGCGATGCGCTTTCCTTGAGATAACCCAGTGGCTGTACCATATCAGTTGCCCTCCGGACGGTTTTCAAAGAAGGTTGAGCGGCGTCCGCGCAATACAATGTCAAACTTGTAGGCCAGCATGTCCATCGGCAGGCTCGCATTCATGTCGAGCGCTGCTACGAGGCGCTCAACCGCGCTTCGGTCGGGAACGGTTTTCACGATCGGGCAGCGCCAGATTAGCGGATCGCCTTCGAAATACATCTGGGTAATCAGACGCTGTGCGAAGCCATGCCCGAAGATCGAGAAGTGGATATGGGCTGGACGCCAGTCATTGACACCATTCGGCCAGGGATAGGCGCCGGGTTGGATCGTCTTGAGCCAGTAATAGCCGTTCTCGTCGGTGATGGTGCGGCCAACACCGCCGAAATTCGGATCGATTGCAGCGAGATAGGTTTCTTTCTTGTGGCGGTAGCGACCGCCGGCATTGGCCTGCCAGAATTCGAGCAGCGCACCCGGAACCGGGCGATTGCTTTCATCAAGCACACGACCATGCACCAGAATGCGCGGGCCGACCGGCATTTCGCCGGGGCGCGCATAATTGCGGATCAGGTCGTTATCGAGTTCGTTCAGCATGCCATGCCCGAAAACCGGGCCGGTAATCTCGCTCTTGGTGCCTTCCAGCGACAGCAGCGCGCGGGTGGGCGAACGCAGAACGGATGTCTTGTACCACGGCGTATAGGCCGGTGGATGCATGGTCAGATCGCGAGCGAAAAAGGGGCTCGTTTCCGGCGGTGTATTTTTCATTTCTCGGCTTCCTCCGCTTCCATCTGTGCGTAGGTCTGTTTGGCGATCTTGAACGCGTGGTTCGATGCAGGCACGCCCGCATAAATCGCAACATGCAGCAGAGCTTCGCAGATGTCTTCCTTGGTCGCGCCGGTATTCTTCGTGGCGCGGATATGCATTGCAACTTCATCGTCCTGGCCAAGTGCGGCCAGAAGCGCAATCGTTACCATGGAACGTTCGCGCTTGGTCCATTGCGGACGCGACCAGACCGTTCCCCATGCCGTTTCGGTAATAAGCTCCTGGAACGGCGCATCAAGACCCGTCGCACCATTCGATGCCCGGTCCACATGCGCATCGCCAAGAACCGAGCGACGGACGCTCATTCCAAGCTTGTAACGCTCGGAGCGCTCGGCAGTGTCACCCATGGTTATTCTCCCTGGAAGCTTAATTTGAAAGGCGGGTTGAAAGAAAATCGCGCAACAGCGAGACATAGGCGTCCGGTTGTTCCACGCAGGGTATGTGGCCACTCTGCGCAATTTCAGCGAAAGTCGCACCGGGCACGAGGCCTGCCAGTTCCTTGACGAGTGCAGGCGGCGTTGCGCCATCCTGATCGCCGACGACACAAAGCACAGGTACGGAAATCGCCTTCGCCGCTTCCGTGAAATCGGCATCACGCAAGGCCGCGCAGGTGGCCGCATAGCCATCGAGCGGCTGGCGCACGAACATGTTACAATAAGCGCGGTAGGCATCATTGTCCGGCTTGCGGAAATCATCGGTGAACCAGCGCGGCATGGTGCCGTCCAGAATGCTAGCCAGACCGTTCTGCAAAATAGCGTCGATGCGGGCGTTCCACATGTCCGCCGTGCCGATCTTGTGGGCAGTGTTGGACAGGATCAGACCCGCGACGAGATCAGGGCGGGCGGCATAAACGCCCTGCGCAATCAGTCCGCCAACCGAAAGGCCGCACAACACCACGCGGCGGATCGACAGCTTTTCGAGAAGCGCAATCAGGTCCTGCGCCAGAAGCGCGATGGTGTAAGGGGTGCTGCCGATATCGGAAAGGCCGTGTCCGCGCTTGTCGTAAACCAGCGTCGGGATATCGTTGCCGAGCTTTGCCCGAACATCATCCCAGATGCGCAAGTCGGTTCCCAGCGAATTGATGAAGACCAGAACTGGCTTTTCATCTCCGCTCCACTGCAAATCATAGTGAAGGACGACGTCATTTACGTTGGCGAATTGCACGGCTTTCTCCTCTTGATCAGCACTGTTGCGCTTTCCAATTGGTTAAGTAAAATGATATTATTAGTCGAAATCATAACTTATAGGTTATCTAATCACGTGATCGGGAACAGGATCAAGTTTCGCCATCTGCACACCTTCGTTGAAGTGGCGCGGCAGAAGAGCGTGGTCAAGGCGTCTGAGATTTTGAATATCAGCCAGCCCGCCGTCACCAAGACAATCCGCGAGCTGGAGGATGTGCTGGGTGTTCCGGTTCTGGAGCGTGACGGTCGTGGTATCCGCCTCACACGCTTCGGCGAGGTGTTTTTGCGCCATGCAGGGACGGCGTTGACGGCCTTGCGGCAGGGGCTCGATTCCGTCTCGCACGAGCTGGACGGTTCCGGCCCGCCGATCCGTATCGGTGCCTTGCCGACAGTTTCCACGCGTATCATGCCCAAGGCCATGAGCCTGTTTCTGGCGGAAAAGGCGGGTAGCCGTGTGAAGATCGTTACGGGCGAGAACGCGGTTCTGCTGGAGCAATTGCGCGTTGGCGATCTCGATCTGGTTGTCGGGCGTCTGGCCGCGCCGGAAAAGATGACCGGCTTTTCCTTCGAGCATCTTTATTCCGAGCAGGTGCGGTTTCTGGTCCGGGCAGGGCACCCGCTGACCGACGGACGACCGGTCTTCGATCATCTGGCGGATTATCCAGTGCTGATGCCGACGCAAAATTCGATCATCCGCCCCTTTGTGGAACGGCTGCTGATCGCCAACGGCATCGGCGCGCTGCCCATTCAGGTTGAAACCGTATCGGATGCTTTCGGGCGCGCTTTTGTTCGCGACAGCGACGCGATCTGGATCATTTCCGAAGGTGTTGTCGCGCGCGATGTGGCAGAAGGCAAGCTGGTCATGTTGCCGATCGATACCAGCGAAACTGTTGGCCCGGTGGGCCTGACCATGCGGACGGACACGGTCAGTTCGGGATCGCTGCAAATGCTCATCCAGATATTGCGCGATGTTTCCGGCGCTTCACTATTTCGCGCCATGCCCGGCGCAGGCGGAACGACGCTTTGATACGGTCAGTGATGCAATAGCTCGCCCAGAAACTTGCGCGTGCGTTCCTGCTTCGGATTGGCGAAGAATTCGTCCGGAGATGCCTGTTCGATAATCGCCCCTTCGGCCATGAAGATCACGCGGTCGGCCACCTGCCGGGCAAAGCCCATTTCATGGGTGACGCAGATCATCGTCATGCCTTCATCCGCAAGGCTGACCATGGTGTCGAGTACTTCCTTGACCATCTCCGGGTCGAGCGCGGAGGTTGGTTCGTCGAAGAGCATAACCTTCGGCTTCATGCACAGCGCCCGGGCGATGGCGACACGTTGCTGCTGACCGCCTGAAAGCTGCGAGGGAAATTTGTCGGCTTGCTCCAAAATTTTCACGCGGTTCAAAAGCGCCCTGGCGCTCTTTTCCGCATCTGCCTTGCTGGCCCCCAGCGAGCGCATCGGCGCGAGCATGCAGTTTTGCAGCACGGTGAGATGCGGGAAGAGATTGAACTGCTGGAACACCATGCCAACCTCGCGACGCACCGCATCGATGGATTTGCCCGCATGGCCGAGCAGAATGCCGCCGACATGGATTTCGCCCTTCTGGTAGGTTTCCAGATGGTTGATGCAGCGAATGAGCGTGGATTTTCCGCTGCCGGACGGCCCGCAGAGCACGATCTTTTCTCCCTTGCGCACCGCCAGATTGATGTCGTGCAAGGCTTGAAAATTGCCGTACCATTTCTCGACATTCTGCAAGCGGATCATCGCATGGGGCGTCTCGGCAGAGGGCTGGTGGATCATCGGGTCACTCCGGGCAGTGTCGTGGTGGTCAGCGGCTCGACGCGGCAAATTTGCGTTCAAGATGAGCACCGAAAATCGTCAGCGGGCAGCACATCAGGAAATAGAGCGCGCCAACGATGCCAAAGACGGTGAGCGGTTCAAAAATCTGGTTGGAGATGATGTTTCCGGCCCGCGTCAGCTCGGTAAAGCCGACAATGGAGGCAAGCGAGGTTCCCTTGATCAGCTGCACCAGAAAGCCGATGGTGGCAGGCAGCGAAATGCGGATTGCCTGCGGCAGGATCACATCCTTCATGCGCCAGAAATAGCGAAGGCTGAGCGCTTTCGCAGCCTCCGTCTGGCCCCTGGGAACCGCTTCAATGGAGCCGCGCCAGATTTCGCCCAGATAGGCGCTGGCGTGCAGCGTCAGGCCGATGGCAACGGCAAGCCATGCATCGAGTTTCAGCCCGATGAGCGCGAGGCCGTAATAGACCACAAAGAGCTGCATCAAAAGCGGTGTGCCTTGAAAGACCGCGATATAGCCAGCGGTCATCCGTTCCAGTGCTGGAATGCCCGATGTGCGCAACAAGGCAATGCCAAGACCGGCCGTGCAACCGCAGACAAAACCAACGGCCGAAAGCGCTACCGTCCACTTCAATCCGATCAGCAGGAAGACGAATTCATCGTGACCCATGGGGAAACTCCTACTTGACCGGATAGGCGAAATAGCGCGCCGAGATGAAGGAGAAGAGGCGCATCATGACCCAGGAAATCACCAGATAGAACGCCGTGACGGTAAAATAGACTTCGAAGCTGCGGAAGCTGTCGGATTCGATGCGCTGGGCAACCGAAGTAAGCTCATAGGCCGAGATTGCCGAGGCAATGCTGGTTGTCAGCGTCAACAGGATGAACTGGCTTGTCAGCGACGGGAAAATCGCCCGCAACGCCGGTTTCAGCACAATCAGCCGGAAGACCTGTGCCTTATGCAGGCCAAGCGCGATACCCGCTTCGATCTGGCCCTTTGGAATGGATTGAACCCCGCCGCGAATGATCTCGATCGCATAGGCTCCGCCATTGATGCCCAGCGCGATGATGGCGGTTGGGGTCGGGTCGAGCCGGACACCGGCAAGCGGTAAAGCGAAATAGATGAAGAATATCTGGACGAGAAATGGCGTGTTGCGGATGAGTTCGACAAATCCGATGACCAGCCAGCGCAAAAACCAGTAGCGTGAGCCGCGCAGCAGAACGCCGCCAATGCCGATGACGATTGCCAGCAACATGCCGAATATTGCCATGGTAAAGGTTCCCAAACAGGCAAGCAGCAGGTTGGGGAGGCCATCAATAACCGGCGTGAAATCCAGAGTATAATTCATCGTTCGCTCTGTCTGTTTGCTTTTGAACAACAGGTCCTGAGCCTTGGGCGACGGGTCGTCTTTTGGTCGCCGTTGTTCTCTTTGCTCCAATTGGCCGGTGCGGCCAGATGTCTGTCGGTCAGTCCTTCTCGACCATCTTTGCCATGGCTTGCACGGCCAGCTCGTAACCGTTTGCGCCGAACCCGATCAGGATGCCGGTCGCGACCCGTGAAATGAGGGAATTGTGGTAGATGCTCTCCCGGGCATGGACGTTCGATATATGCAGCTCGATCTTCGGGCCGTCGAACATCTTCAAGGCGTCAAGCAAGGCGACCGATGTGAATGTATATCCCGCCGGATTGACGATGATGCCGCAAGCTTCCTTACGGGCCTGATGCACGCTTTCTACCAGTTCGCCCTCAAAATTGGTCTGGCGAAAGTCGATCGTAAAACCAAGCCCTTCGGCCACTTGTGTTGCGCGGTCGCGAATATCGGCAAGCGTCGTGGTGCCATAGACTGTCGGCTCGCGCTCACCGAGCAGATTGAGATTGGGGCCGTTCAAAATAAAGATGGTTCTGGACATGGTGCTTCCCGAAACGGCGGGCAGGCCGTCTTACGACATGAGGAAACGGTTGCAGACGCTGGCGCTTTTTAATCGGAGAGGCGCCCCCCGGAGCCTCTCCAATTCTCGTTTTTATGCATTTGAACGCAAAGCGGCTTCGCGCTTTTGCCGAAAATGCTGTCAGCCAGCGTCTGCAATCAGGAGCGCTGAATTATCAGTTCGCGGTGAAGGAAACGCCTTCAAGCTTTTCCGGGAATTCCGGAACGGGCACTTTCATCCACTTGTCGTAGATTTTCTTCAGCTCGCCATTGTCCTTGATCTTGTCGATGAAGGTGTTGATCGAAGCATTGAGTTCCTTTTCGCCCAGACGCGTGCAAGCGCCGTTGTAGAGCTTCTGGAATTCCAGCTTGTTTTCGAACTCACCCGGACGAGCCTTTTCGACGCGATCCATATAGAAGATGTTTCCGCCAAGCGCCTGCACCTGACCGGAAGCCAGAGCCTGCACGCTCGGTGCATCGCCATCATAACGACGGATGGTGGCGCTGGATGGCGCGTTTTTGGTAACCTGCGTGTCCTGTGCAGCGCCTTTGGCAACGCCAATGGTGAGATTGGCCATGTCGTCATTGGTCTTGATCGACATGGATTTCGGGCCGATCAGCACAATGGCATTGGCCACATAAGGCTTGCTGAACTGAACGGCCTTGGCACGCTCCGGCAGCATGGCCATGGTTGCGAACAGCACGTCGACGCGACCGGTGGTCAATGCGGGAATGCGGTTGTTGACTTCGAGTGGTACGAACTCGACTGGCACGCCGAGTTCCTTGCCGAACAAAGTGGCGATATCGGCGTCAAGACCATCCTGCTGGCCTGCGCTCGTCACAAAACCCCATGGCGGATTGTCGCCCTGAATGCCAACGATGAGCTTGCCGCGCGCCTTGATTTCTTCTGGCGTAATGGCTGATGCAGGCTTGGCGAGCCCAACGGCTGCAACCAGCGCTGCCGCGCCCAGCATCATGTGACGACGTGTCAGCATGGACTTAAACATTCGTTCCTCCTCCCAAAAATTGGCGCTCTATCGATCCTCTCCCGTGGATCAGATGGCCGTATGATTATATGTTTGGCAGATGATGCTTGGCAAATCAACCGAGTTTATCGAAATCATATGAGATTTTGAATTTTACATAAAACAAATTTTCCTGATCGTCGCCAGACCCGGTGTGATCGGGCGTATGGTGGATCAGGCGATACGCCCGCTTTTGAGGATGTGGTCTACGCCGCTTTGTATATGGTGGCGTATAACCGTTTGCGCACCTTCGACATCGCGCGCAACAGCCAGTTCAAACAGCAATTTGTGGTCGTCCACGACAGGGCGCCCGCGGAATGTCTGTGCCAGCATGTGATAGCGCAGAAAGCGGTCAAACACCGAGGATAGCGCCGTCAGCAGTGTTTCCGAATCGCACGCCGATACAATGGCTTGATGAAATTCCCAGTCGTAACGAACCCAGTCGATGGTGCGCGAAGCATCGCCCGCAAGCAAAACCCTTTCGGCCGCCGCGAGCTTGTGGTGGGCCGCAACGATACGCCCCTCCCATTCCAGGTCGCCGACCGCGAAGGAAAGCGCAATGGCGTGGGTTTCGAGAACCGAGCGCAGATCGGCCAGTTCCTCCAGCTCCTTGCGGGAAGCTGGGCTGACTTCAAAGCCGCGCTGCCCTTCGGCCACAACCAGATTTTCCGTGGTCAGACGGTTGAGGATTTCGCGCAGTGACGAAACGCTAATCGAATAGCGCTCCTTCGCCTGTTCCAGCTTGATCTTGGCCCGTGGCGGCAACGTCCCAGAGATGATGTCCTTGCGGATTTGCCGGAAAACCACATCGCTGACGGTTTCTGTGGATGCGCTGTCTTCCCGCAGCATGGCGTTTCCTTTTTCGTTGCGGTCACGATCAACGGCAGTGGCAAATCAGGGCAGGGTGCCGCCGGCCAGTGCATGTTGGACGCCGCCATCTATGTGTTTGATTAGAATGGCTTTTGCCTCGGTCGCATTGCGCGCCAGCGCAGCGTCCAGCAACTGCTTGTGTTCCTTTTCGGCGACGTCGCCGCGATAGGACAGTGCAACCATCTGATAACGCAGATATTTGTCGAAGACGGTGGCATGGGTCTCCATCAGCAACCGGGAACCACAGGCCGAAATCAGCGCCTGATGAAACTCCCAGTCATAGCGCTTCCATTCTTCTGCCCGGCTGGCGTCACCTGACGCCATGATCTGCTCCATCCGCGCCAGTTTATAGTGCGAGGAGACCAGTTGCGCTTCCCAGTCCATGCCGCCGAAAGCGAAGGATTGTTCGAGCGCATGGGTTTCCAGCAACAGGCGCAGGGCGGCGATTTCCTTGAGATCGGCATCCGACATGGGGGCGACTTCAAAGCCACGCTGACCCTCGGCGACGACAAAGCCTTCCGACGAAAGCCGGTTGAGAATTTCACGCAGCGTGCTGACGCTGGTGTCGTAGGAATCCTTCAGGCTTTCCAGCCGCAACCGTTGCGCAGGCGCCAGACGCCCGAAGATAATATCGGTCCGAATGCGGCGATAGCAGCTTTCAGCAATGGACTCATTGGTGGATTCGTAACGCATTAGGGGATATCTCAGATATTCGACACTTTATCATACATGTCTCGCGTTCCTGTTACAATGTGATATCCTGTCTTGCGGCAAGGTTTGAGACTTTCTCGGATGATCTGTTGATCGTCCCTGATCGCGGGAGCTGCCGAAGATATCCTGGGGAGGAACAATGACAGACAGATCATTTGATAAATTGAGTGCTTTGAAGATCACACGTCTGCCTGGCCGAAAGGACATTTGCTGATGGCGCCGCTTCGTATCGCGCTGATTGGCGCAGGCTTGATTGGCCGTGAACATGTCACGTTGATAGCGGCAAATCCGAATGCGGAACTGGTTGCGATCTCCGATGTATCGGACGAAAGCGTGCATTATGCTTCTGCCATTGGCGTTCGTCATTTTCTTGATTTCGAAGCGATGCTGGACGATGTGAACCCCGATGGTGCCATCATCGCGTCGCCAAATGCACTGCATGTTAAGGCGGCGCTTGCCTGCGTTGAGCGCAATATTGCCTGTCTCGTCGAAAAGCCGATTTCCGATACGCTCGAATCCGCCATTGCACTGGTTCAGGCCAGCGAGAGTTCGGGTGTGCCTGTGCTGGTCGGGCATCAGCGTCGGCACAGCCCCGATATTCAGAAAAGCAGGCAATTGCTTGCCGAAGGAACAATCGGTCGACTGGTTGCCGTGCACGGCATGTGGCTCACCGACAAGCCGGAGCACTATTTCAACGTGGATTGGCGTCGCCGGGCAGGTGGCGGACCACTATTGATCAATCTGATCCACGACATTGATTGCCTGCGATATATTTGCGGCGATGTCCATTCCGTTCAGGCATTCACATCCAATGCCGTCCGTGCGTTCGAAGTGGAAGACACGGCCAGTATCGCACTCCGGTTTGAAAACGGTGCGCTCGGCAGTTTCCTGATGAGCGATACGGTGGTCTCGCCTTTCAACTGGGATACGGCTGCGGGGCAGGCGCTTTACTTCCCGCATCAGCCGGAGAACACCTATTATTTCGGCGGCACGAAAGGTTGCCTGACTGCGCCTGGCATGGATTTGTGGCGTCACGAAAACCCGGATGGCAACTGGCAGGACCCGCTTCTGCGCCAGCATGTTTCGCTGGATGGGTCGCGTGCCTACGTCAATCAGTTCGACCATTTTCTATCGGTTATCCGTCGTGAGGTGGAGCCGCTGGTGTCGGCACGCGACGGCATGATGACACTCGCAACCGTGCTGGCCATCCAGACAGCAGGGGCTGAAAACAGAACCGTATCCGTAGCCGAATTCGTGGAACGGGCGAAAATCTAGCTCTCGAAGTCGCCGAAGATATCCTGCAAGCGTGTCAGTTGCTGCACCCGTTCATCGACGGCACTGCCGAGCAGAATGATGATATGCGACAACATGAGATCCATGATTGCCGTCATCGTCGCCGCGCCGTCCCACAGCGGACCGTGAGAACCGGGGACGATGAGCGCAATGTCGGCAACTTCGCTTGCCCATGGGCAGAATTCGTCGGTCAACAGGATGACCTTCACGCCGACGCGGCGCGCTTCGACCGCCAGGGGACGCGCCTTGGAGGCGAAACGGCGCACATCGTGCAGAAACAGCACGCGGTTTTCGACGGACCCATCCAGAAGTTCCGCATAGGTACCGTTCAGTCCGTCCATGAAGGAGACGCCGGGGCGCGAATAGGAAAGTTGCGACGAAAAATATTGCGCGATGCCGCGCACATTTTGATAGGCGGCAACATAGACTTCACGTGCTTCGATCAGAGCATCGATGGTCTGCTGCCATTCCGGCCGAGTGGTCAATTCGTAGACTGTGCCGAGGTTCTCGATCTGCTGTTGTACCAGACCGGCTAGCAATTTGCCTTCGCGAAAATCCTGCTGAAGCCGGGCGACTGGCCCTTTCACCTGCCATGCCGGATTGGAACGCCCGCGCCTGAGTGCGGTTTTCATTTCTTCCAAGCCGTCGAAGCCCAGCCGCCGCAGGTAGCGGCCCACTGTCATCTGGGAAATACCAAGCCGTTCGGCAATGGACTTGGCCGTCTCGAATGGAAGGTCGGCGATGTTGCGCTCGATATAGCTGGCAATCAGCTTGTCGGCCTTGGATTTGCGTAGCTCTGCGCTTTGCAGGCGTACGAGAATGTCTTTAGCCAAAACCTTACCCCCTCCCGTAAACTCCAGAGCGGTTTCCTCTGGAACTGAATCGCCAGAACCACCCTATCTATTTGTTTTTGAGCGTATCTTGTCCAGAAACTATCTCACAATTTTCGGGATGCTCTCCAGTCGCGCCGATGGCGACTGGAGGCGATGCAACAGCTTATTGTGCTGTTTTCACCTTTGTCCATACCCGGTCGAGCTGGCGGACGCCGGAGCCCAGATCCTCGAAAATCTGAAGCCGCTTCATCGTATCGTCGGTCGGGTTGATTTCCTTGCTGTTCTTAATGTTGTCTGGCGTCAACTGGCGGGCTGGCACATTGGGGGTGCCGTTGGTCTGCTGGGCGACATTGAGTGCCGCAATTTCAGGCCGTGTATAGAACTGCATGAACTTGACGGCATTGTCCTTGTTTGGCGACGTTTTGAGAACACACATATCTTCCTGATACATGGTGCCACCCTCTTCAGGGATCACGTAACCCAAGTCCTTCGGATTGCCGAAGACGTCTATCATGCTGCCGACGAAGAAATGTGCGGCGGCAACATCGCCCGCGCCAACCATCGGTCGGGAATCATAAGTGAAAGCGGCCACATAAGGCTTCATCTCGATCATGGTATCGGCGGCTTTCTGGAGTTGCGCCGGGTCGGTCGAATTCACGGAATTGCCGTTGAGGATCAGGCCAACACTCAGCACTTCGCGCATATCGTCGAGAAGGGTGATCTTGAGCCCCTTTTCCTTGACCGTCGCCAGCAGGTCTTTCCAGCCGGTGACGTCTTTGCCGAGTACGCGCCGGTTATAGAGAATGCCGACTGTTCCAAAGGCATAGGGCAGGCAATATTCACCCTTCGGATCGCTCTTGGCGCGAAGGAACTTCGGATCGATGTTCTTGAAGCCCTCATAGGTATTGATATCGGTCTTTGCCAGCAGATCGAGCTTGGCCATAATGTCCTGCATATGCACGGACGGAAACACGATGTCGTAGCCGCTGGCGCCGCCCTGAATCTTGGCCAGCATTTCCTCATTGGAGGAATAGGTGGAAAGGTTGACCTTGATCTTGGTCTCTTCCTCGAACTTCTGAAGAACGGCGGGATTGATATACTCGCCCCAGTTATAGATGTTCAGCTCGTCCGCAAAGCTCTTGCCGGTAGACATGCCCATAACCGTAAGCGCAATCAGCCCAAGGCGCTGAACGGCACCCTTGAAGGTCGTCATAGTAGTTCCCCTTGTCGTTTGTCACATTTTTCTCAAAGGTCCCAGCATTTCCGGCCTAACGCTGGTGACGGAAAGGATGGGTCTTCGAGGCGTTGACTTGTACCGGAATATGGTATCAACATAACCAAATCACGCAAGAGTTAATTCAATAACATTTCGGGGAACGAAAAATGCGCGATGCGATTGTGCGGCTGGTGTCAGCCGCCAAGACCTTTGCCAGTCCGGAGGGCGGCGAGGTCAAGGCACTGGACGGTATCGATCTGGATATCGGTCGGAATGAATTCATCACATTGCTGGGCCCGTCGGGTTGCGGCAAAACGACGTTGCTACAGGCAATCAGCGGGTTTGCTGCACTGGATAGCGGGCGGATCGAGATTGACGGCGTCGACATGACGGACCGTCCACCTTATCGCCGTCCGGTCAATACGGTCTTCCAAAACTATGCGCTGTTTCCGCATATGAGCGTCGGGCAGAACGCCGGATATGCTCTCGAAGTCGCGGGTGTCGGCAAGGCCGAGCGCACGGAGCGCGTCAGGGCTGTTTTGCAGATGGTGGGACTGGCCGGTATGGAAGCACGCTTGCCACGTCAGCTCTCCGGTGGCCAGCAGCAGCGTGTCGCTTTGGCCCGGGCCATTGTGGCGCGGCCAAAAGTTCTGCTGCTGGACGAACCGCTATCTGCGCTCGACAAGAATCTGCGCGAGGCGATGCAGTTCGAGCTGAAAACCCTGCAGCACGAATTGGGTATTACCTTCATCTTCGTCACCCACGACCAGCAGGAAGCGCTGACCATGTCGGATCGCGTGGCGGTGCTCTCCAATGGGCGCATTCAGCAATTGGATGCGCCGCGTATTGTGTATGACCGCCCGGTCAATGCCTTCGTCGCCAATTTCGTTGGGGCCAGCAATCTGCTGGAAGGACAAGCCGACACCAACGGTTTTGTATTGGGGGATGGGACGGTGCTGCACTACGACGGTGACGGCAAAGCCAAGGGCACCGCACTTCTGCGGCCTGAAAATTTTTCGCTTGTCGCGCGCAATGAAAGACATGGCGCGCTCGACGTCACGCTCGACCAGATTGTCTTTGTCGGCTCGTCTTTCGAACTGCTTGGGCGGCTCGCGTCCGGGCGCAAGCTGATGGCGCAGATTCCGGCGGTGGATCGAAACTCGGTCAATGATCTGCAGCCGGGGCAGGCTGCGCGCTGGTATTACGATCCGGCTACGGTCCACCTTCTGTGTGAAGGGGAGGGCGCGCAATGAATCTCGCTGCCCTGCGGCGCTTGCAACTGTCGGTTCTTCTTGGACCGGCCACATTGTTCCTGATGGTCTTCTTCGCCATTCCGCTCGGGATTATGGTGGTGACGAGCTTCCTCGCACCTGGCCTTTATGGCGGTGTCGAATGGGAGTTCTACCCGCACAATTTCGGGCGCATTCTGGGTTTTGCCGACCCGGCATTCGAGGAATACGACCCCATCTATCTGTCGATTTTCTTTCGCTCGGTCCGGATCGCCATCGTGACGGTCATTGCCGCCTTGCTGGTCGCTTATCCCGCCGCGTTCTACATCAGCAGGCTTCCCGACCGGTGGAAGAATTTCTGCATTTTCCTCATCACCCTGCCGTTCTTCGCCAGCCTGATCGTGCGGCTGTTCGTCTGGGTGATGATCCTGCGCCCGACAGGCCTCATCAATGAAACACTGATGTCGCTCGGCATCATTTCGCGTCCGCTGGACATGATCTATACCGACGGGGCCATCGTGCTGGGTATGGTTTATGTGTTTCTGCCATTCATGTTCATGCCGGTCTATGCCAGCATTGAAAAGCTGGACTGGCGTCTGGTGCAGGCGTCGCTCGATCTGGGGGCGGGGCCGGTGCGGACATTTTTCCGCATTGTCCTGCCGCTGACCGCACCCGGTATTGCCGCCGGTTCGGTGATTGTCTTCATTCCTTCACTTGGAAATTTCGTTGTGCCTGCCGTGCTTGGTGGTGCCAAGGTGATGATGCTGGGCAATCTCATTGAAGGGCAGTTTCTGTCGGCGCGCAATTGGCCGTTCGGATCGGCGCTCGCCATGATGGTGATGGCCGTCATGCTGGTGCTGCTCCTGTTCTATGTGCTTTTGACCAACCGGCGTAATGCCGCCGATGCGCTGTCGCGGTAAGGGAGACAATCATGAAAATTGCCCGCTCTCTCTTCAATGGCGGATTGCTGCTCTACGTCGCCCTGTTCTTCGCCTTCATCTATATCCCGCTTGCGCTCATCATCGTCTATTCGTTCAACGCCAATCCGGTGAACATGATGGTGTGGAGCGGCTTTACAACCGACTGGTATGCGCAGGTGCTGGGTTTCAAGACAGGCGTTTCCGAAAGCGCGCTCTATATTGAATCGACCGACCAGCTTGTGGCGGCCGTGTTCAACAGTCTGAAAATTGCGATTTCAACGACGCTCATCTCGACCGTTCTCGGAACAGCGCTGGCGCTGGCTATGCATCGCTACAATTTTCTGGGAAAGCGCTTCTATCAGGTGACGCTTTTCATGCCGATGTTGATGCCGGATATCGTGCTGGGCATTGCGCTGCTGATCTTCTTCGTCAATGCAGGTATTCATCTGGGCTTGACCACGATCATCATCGGACAATGCACGTTTCTGATCTCCTATGTGTTCATTGTGGTTTCGGCCAGGTTGGCCGGTATGGACCGTACGCTGGAACATGCATCGGCTGATCTCGGCGCCAATGAATGGACGACGTTCCGCAAGGTCGTGATGCCTCAACTCATGCCCGGCATTCTCGGTGGTGGGCTGCTTGCCTTCATTATTTCCATGGATGACCTCGTCATCACCTATTTCATCGCTGGCGTTGATGTTACGACCCTGCCGATGTTTATCTTCGCCATGCTGCGGCGCGGCATCAAACCGGAAATCAACGCGATCGCCGTCATGATGCTGACCTTCTCATTCGTCGTGGCTTCGCTCGGTCTCTATCTTCGTTCTCGGCAGAAATAATATGACTTCACAGACACCTATCCGTAAACCGCGTGGCCGTGACCTCGGCATTCCTTTTACCGGGCGCCCTGGCCCCAATAATGCGATCACCGATGTCGATGGCATCGGCGTCGGCTTCCAGACGATCATCGAGAACGAGCCGCGCCCGGGCCGCAAGCGTCCGGTGCGCAGCGGCGTGACTGCCATTCTGCCGCATATGCATTCTGAAACGCCGGTTCCTGTCTATGCCGGTGTTCATCGCTTCAATGGCAACGGCGAAATGACCGGCACGCACTGGATCGCAGATGGCGGTTACTTCCTTGGCCCCGTCGTCATCACCAATACGCACGGCATCGGCATGGCTCATCACGCCACCACGCGCTGGATGGTGGACCGTTATGCCTCGACCTACAAGACCGATGATTTTCTCTGGATCATGCCGGTTATCGCCGAGACCTATGACGGTGTGTTGAATGACATCAACTGTTTTCCGGTGACAGAAGCCGATGTGCGCAAGGCGCTCGACAGCGTTGCCCCCGGCCCGGTGCAGGAAGGCAATTGCGGCGGCGGCACGGGCATGATCACCTATGGCTTCAAGGGCGGTACGGGCACGGCCTCGCGCGTCGTGGAGTTCGGCGGTCGCAGCTTCACTATTGGCGCGCTGGTGCAGGCCAATCATGGTCAGCGTGACTGGCTGACTATCGCCGGTGTTCCGGTCGGCCAGCACATGCGTGATGGTACCCCGCAAAGCCAGTTGCAGGAGCGGGGTTCCATCATCGTTGTGCTGGCAACCGACTTGCCGTTGATGCCGCATCAGCTGCAGCGGCTGGCGCGCCGCGCCGCGCTTGGTATCGGTCGCAATGGTACGCCGGGCGGCAACAATTCGGGCGATATTTTCCTGGCCTTCTCGACGGCCAATCAGCGCCCGATGCAGCATCGCTCTGAGCCTTTCCTCCAGATGGAAGTCGTCAATGACGAACCGCTCGATCCTTTCTATCTCGCTGCGGTCGACAGCGTGGAGGAAGCGGTGGTCAATGCGATGTTGGCCGCAGAAGATATGGGCGGGACTGCCTATGACCGCCTTCGGGTTCAGGCTATCGATCACGATAAGCTGCGCGAAGTGCTGGCCAGCTATGGAAGGCTGTCTGCGTAAAGCAAAAACTGATCATTGCTTGCGGT
The DNA here is from genome assembly GCA_014138095.1 of Ochrobactrum sp. RH2CCR150. Lineage (GTDB taxonomy): Bacteria > Pseudomonadota > Alphaproteobacteria > Rhizobiales > Rhizobiaceae > Brucella > Brucella gambitense. The sequence goes on along the minus strand of JACGXE010000004.1, from coordinate 365,255 downwards.
ATGAAAAGCAGCGACAGACAAGTGTCTGTCGCTGCCCTTTTGTGATGTTATCTCGACTGGAGGTCAGATCATCACAATGGAAATGTCGGACTATGCTTTACCTGTTTCAAGTATTGATCATTAAAACGACCGTTGAAAGCGAACTGTACCGCCCCAGGCATCGTTAACCGTATTGTCTCGCACATCGGCTTCGTAGCGTTTCCACTCACCGCCGAATTTGGTGTAGTTGATTTCCGGTGTGATGGTGAAGCCGGGAACGATCTGATAGGCGATGTTGGCCGCAGCTGCCGTCTTGCCCCAATCATCATGTGCGCCTTGCAGATTGAATGCCACCTTGTCGGTTGCCCTGAATTTCAAGCCGCCCCACACTGCCCAGTCTCCGCCCCACTGACCATACATCTGGTCCGGGTCGTCTTCAGACGAATATGCACCCTGTAGCCAGAGCGAAAAGCGGTCGGTCAGATTGACGTCGCCGCGGATCTTGGCCGCCCATTCCTCGATAACTGAATCATAAGCAACGACGCCGGCAATCGAGCCCCATCCGCCAGCATATTTCAGACCGCCGACGATATGCGGCACATAATCGTCAATGATGTAGTCGTGGTCATCGGGGTTTCTGTAGCCACCGTCATTGTCGCCGCCTTGTTCGAGAGCAATCACCGCCGAGAAGCCGCTGCTGCCTCCGAAAGTGTACGAAATTTTGCCGGTGCGATATGCACCAGCCGAGACCACATCGTCATGGATGATATCGCCCAGATAGCCGGTGAAGGTGTGGAATTCCGACTCGTCTATACCAACCCGTAGCCCACCCAACTCAATATAGGCGAACCGCAGGAGGACATTTGAATCCGCATCACGATATGCATCACTGACATCGGAATTGGTTGTCCAATAGTTGAAACGGGTTTCAGTAAAAGTCCTCAACGTGCCGTATTCGGTTTCCGAGGCTGTTGAAGTGCGAAGTGCAAAACGGGCGCTCTTGTTCCAGCCTTCGTGATCATTGCCGGAATAGATATCGTCACCGCCCATAATGTCATAACGGACATAACCGTGGATGCGCAGGCACGTTTCGGTGCCAGGGATATAGAAATAGCCCGCGCCATAGGCATCGCAAACACGCACATACTCAACGCCTTCCGGCTCTGGCGAGATGATTGCGTCGGCAGCATAGGATGAAAAGGAGATCATCGTCGCAGCCGTAGAGATCAGAACGGTCTTCATTTTCATAAGATTTGCCTCGATTCAGCGTGAATTTTGTGAGGCCATTTATACAGCGGCAACTTCTCATTCTCAACAAAGTCAAAAGTAATACATAAACTAATTGCTATAATGTTGCAGTAAAGATACAAATTTATATAATGTATAATAAATTATACTTTATTGTTATATCAATCGTATTTGCTTCAATAAATTCTATCCAGACAATAATTGGTAGGCTAATTATAAATTTCTCATTATTTTTCAAAAAGTTGCGATTTTTAGAATTTGACTGATGGTATAAACATTCATTTCAGAATGAGAGGGTGTAATCGTGCCTTGAGGGGCTCGTGTTTAGAAAAGAAGTATTATCAATGACATTTGACGCGGAAAAATTGACTTTGTTGCGGGATTTGATGGCAAATATACTTGTTTCCGCAAAAATATGGCGATCGCTCGCAAACGAGGCGTAGCTGGATCTTGGACTTGATTCGGGGATCGCGGCCTGCCTGTTCTGGATCGCGCATGTTGGGGACGGCGCCAAGCAGATCGATATCGCTACTGAAATGGGACTCACGGCTGCATCGCTGGTGCGGATGATCGATTCACTGGAGGCGCTTCAGCTTGCGCGTCGTGAGGTGGATGAAAACAACAGGCGGGCGAACCGGATCAGGTTGACTGAAGAGGGGCACCGTGTCGTTTCCATCATGCAAAAGCTCCTTGATGGCGTGCATCAGAAATTGTTCAGGGAGTTTGAGAGTACAGATATCGATACGGCCAACACTCTTTTGCGGCGTGTGATCAGCGAAAGAGCCTGATCACTGTCGGCCGTCGCGCGGCGGCCTGCGGCTTTGGTTCACGTTGACGTGTTGTCGTTCCTTCCCGCCGCAGTGTTGCTGCGCAGGCTTTTCCCGGCTTATTTGTTGCTGAATGTTGCTGACTTTCTTGTGGAAATATTCGGTTACAAAAAACAGGAAATACTCGTCGTGAAACAGTTATATTGTCTGCCAATAATAGCTGACTGCTAAACGACACGAGTCTGAATGAGTGTTCCTCCGCATATACTGATTGTCGATGATGACCCGGAAATTCGATCTCTTCTGTCTCGCTATATCAGCGAGCAGGGGTTTCGTGTTTCGGTGGCCGGTGATCGACGCGAATGTGAAAAGCGTCTTGCGGAGACGAACCCCAACCTGATCGTTCTCGATGTCATGTTGCCGGATGGTTCGGGCCTCGACATTTGCAGGCGGCTGAGGGATCGGGAGCCGAGCATTCCGGTCATTCTACTGACTGCCTTGAAGGAAGATGTGGACCGCATCATCGGTCTGGAAATCGGCGCGGATGATTATCTCGGCAAGCCGTTCAATCCGCGCGAGCTGACGGCGCGTATCAAAGCGGTATTGCGCCGTAGCCAGCATGTGGTGTTATCCCAGAACGATGATGTGACGATCTTCCATTTCGGCGTTTTCACGCTCGATCCTCAATTACGGGCCGTCACCAGGGACGACGGCGTCCAGCTTGAACTGACTGCGGCCGAATTTGACTTGTTGAAAGTGTTTGTGGAACGACCGGGTCGTCTGCTGTCACGCGATCAACTGCTCGATTTTACCCAGGGGCGCGGTCGCGGGCCGCTGGATCGCTCGATTGACGTGCTCATGAGCCGGTTGCGCCGCAAGCTGGATGACAGTCAGGCCGGAGATGTATTCAAAACCGTTCGCAATGGCGGCTACCAGCTGACGATCCCCGTCAAGACATCGGTCGTGAAGCGATGAACACATTGCGCAATCGCATCGCATTGTTGTTGATCTGCGCCATTGTCGCCGTCGTGGGACTTGCGACTTTTGCTGCATTTCGTGTGCTGAGCCCGCCACCGCGCGAGCTGGTCTCCGATCCATTGGCGCGCCAGATTATGCTGCTTGTTTCGCTGTTTGATAAAAACCCGAAGGAGGCGAACAAGCTTGGTTTCCGTCTTGAGAAGCAGCCGATCGACGTGGACGTCGATGAAAGAGGAACAAGTTTTATCTCGCGCGCACTGGCGGCGAATGGCAAGAACTGGCCCCTGATCGTCAGCCATGCGGATGCACCGCGGACGGAGAATGTTTCTGTCAAGCTTGGCGAAGAACAGTGGTTGATTCTGCAAATTCCGCAGATGGGTCCACCGGATGGCGCGGCCCAGGTGCTGACGTTGTGGATTTGCCTGATTGTTCTGGGCAGCGCGGCCATTTCATTGTTCGCCGCCGACAAAATCACCAAACCGCTGCGCCTGCTTGAAGGTGCGGTCAAGCGCATCGGACCAGATGGCGTGCTGCCGCTGATACCCGAAACCGGATCGGGCGAGGTGCGGGCGACTGCAAAGGCCATCAACCAGCTCTCCACCCGGCTTAAAACTGCAATGGAAAGCCGTATGCGGCTGGTGGCCGCCGCCGGTCACGATCTGCGGACACCGATGACACGCATGCGGCTTCGCGCCGAGTTCGTAACCGATGAGACCGAACGCGAAAAATGGCTGGCCGATCTGGAAGAACTCGATTCCATTGCCGATAGCGCGATCCGCCTCGTGCGCGAAGAAGTGGACAGCAATGGCGCGACGGAGATTTTGCAACTCGACCGCCTCGTGAGCGAACTGGTCAAGGAACTGCGGGCGATTGGCTATTCGGCAGAGTTGCAGGCGGTGAAAACCGTGCAGCCCATTTCGGTGCATGCGAACCCGATTGCGCTGACACGAGCACTGCGCAACCTGATGATCAATGCTGCAACCCATGGTCATCACGCGGTTGTGTCGAGTTTTGAGAAGAACGGCAAGGCAATCGTTTTTATAGAAGACAACGGTCCGGGCATTCCCGAGGAGATGATGGGACGCATCTTCGAGCCGTTTTTCCGGGTGGATGCGGGACGCCGCAAAATGCATCCCGGGGCCGGGCTTGGACTGGCTATCGCAAAGGAGATTATCGAACGCATGGGAGGGTGCATCGATATCGCCAACAAAACGCCGAACGGTATCACACAAACGGTGACGTTACCGATGGCAGACAAATCGCTCTATAAACAAGGTCTATAGTATGGTTCAGCCGCTGAATTCCCATCCCAAGTCCCGACGCCCCCTCCCAGGTGTGCGGTCTTTCGGAATGGCGCTGGCAGCCGCCTCGCTTTTGCTGGTGTCGGCCTGTTCGCAGGAGCAATCCCAGAATGCTGCCACCGGCGCTGTGCCCAAGCCGCAGGTCAGCGTTGTAACCCTGCAGCCGCAATCGGTATCAATCAATGCGGAAATGCCGGGACGTACGACAGCCTCGCTGGTGGCGGAAGTGAGGCCGCAGGTTGGCGGCATCATTCAGAAAAGATTGTTTACGGAAGGTGGCGAGGTCAAGGAGGGCGAAGTGCTCTACCAGATTGATCCCGCCAGCTATCAGGCTGCTTATGATAGCGCGGCGGCCGCTCTCCAGAGAGCGGAAGCCACCGTGCCAAGCGCGCAATCCATGGTGACGCGCTATCAGGGCCTGATCAAGCAGAACGCCGTCAGCAAGCAGGATCTCGACAATGCGATCGCTTCGCTCGCGCAAGCCAATGCCGATGTCGCAGCTGCCAAGGCGGCGCTTGATACAGCGCGGATCAATCTTGATTATACGTCGATCAAGGCGCCCATCGGGGGACGCATTGACCGGTCAACCCTGACGCCGGGCGCACTGGTGACGGCCAGCCAGGATACGGCGCTGACCACGATCCGCACCCTTGACCCGATCAATGTCGATGTGACGCAATCAAGCACCAATCTTCTCAATCTGCGTCAGGCCATTCAGGACGGTCGCATCAAGATCAGCGGCGAGAACGTCACTGTTCGCCTCAAGCTGGAGAATGGCGCGATCTATCCGCTGTCGGGCAAGCTGGAATTCGCCGAATCCGCAGTCAGCGAAACGACGGGTACCTTTACGCTTCGCGCAACATTCCCCAATCCGGATCGGCTGCTGCTGCCGGGCATGTTCGTTCGCGCGCTGGTTGAAGAAGGGGTCGCTCCTGACAGTTTTGTCGTGCCCCAGCGCGGGGTGTCTCGCAACGCCAAGGGTGAACCGACCGGTCTGTTCGTCAATGCTGAAAACAAGGTTGAAGAGCGGGTACTGGAGGTGCGCCAGAGTGTCGGCAACAATTGGCTGGTCAGCAGCGGTGTTGCTGCCGGGGACCGGATCATTGTTGAAGGCTCGCAGCTCGTCCGCGCCGGTCAGGATGTTGAGCCGGTGGATGTGACGGTCGACGAGACGACGGGTGAGGTCCGCGAGCGCAAGCAGGCCCAGGCGGCGGAAGGCTCTGCCACCCAGCTTGCTCAGGATCAGGCAGGCAGCGCGGCGGTGAAGGAATAGACCATGTCGAATTTCTTCATCAACCGGCCCAATTTCGCTTGGGTTATCGCGATCGTCATCATGCTTGGCGGTCTGTTGGCCCTCAATTCCCTGTCCATCTCGCAATATCCGCAGATCGCGCCGACGACGGTGCGCATCAGCGCCACCTATGCGGGTGCGGATGCCGAAACGGTCGAAAACTCGGTCACCAAGGTGATCGAGCAAGGCATGACCGGCATCGATAATCTGGACTATATGACGGCCAACTCGACCTCGACAGGCTCGGCAACAATCACGCTGACCTTCACCAGCGCCGCCGATCCCGACGTGGCGCAGATGCAGGTTCAGAACAAGCTGCAGCTCGTCCAGTCACAGCTGCCGGAAATCGTGCAGAGCACCGGGATCACGGTCAGCAAGTCGTCCGATAGCTTTTTGATGGTCATCGGCTTTGTTTCGACCGATGAGAAGCTGACGGCGAACGATCTCGCCGACTATATTGACAGCACGCTCAACGATACGCTGAAGCGCGTTGAAGGCGTTGGCGATACCCGCATTTTCGGCGCCGGTTACGCCATGCGTATCTGGCTGGATCCCGACAAGCTCACGAAATACGCGCTCATGCCGAGTGATGTTACCGCAGCCATCGAAGCGCAGAACACGCAGGTTTCGGCAGGTCAGCTCGGTGCGATACCCGCTCAACAAGGCCAGCAGCTTAATGCGACTGTGACAGCCCAGAGCCGCCTTCAGACGCCGGAACAGTTCCGCAATATCATTTTGAAGAGCACCACCGATGGCTCTCTGGTGCGGCTGAACGATGTGGCCCGCGTGGAACTGGGTTCGGAAAGCTATACGAGTAAATCCAGCTATAATGGCATGCCTTCGGGCGCCATCGGCATTTATCTTGCCACCGGCGCCAATGCGATCAGCACCGCCGAAGGCGTGCAGGCGGCCATCGGCAATCTGCAAGAGACGCTCCCGGCGGGTGTTGAGGTCGTTTATCCTTATGACACGACGCCATTCGTGCGTCTGTCCATCGAGGAAGTGATCAAGACGCTTGTTGAAGCAATTGTTCTCGTCTTCGTCGTGATGCTGGTGTTCCTCCAGAATATCCGCGCGACGCTTATCCCGACACTTGCCGTTCCGGTGGTTCTGCTTGGCACTTTCGGGGTGCTGGCGATCTTCGGTTATTCCGTCAATACGCTGACCATGTTCGCCATGGTGCTGGCCATCGGCCTTCTGGTGGATGACGCGATTGTCGTTGTGGAAAACGTCGAGCGCGTGATGGAGGAGGAAGGGCTTCCACCAAGAGAAGCCACGATCAAATCCATGGGCGAGATCACCGGCGCACTGATCGGTATCGCGACGGTTCTCTCGGCGGTGTTTATTCCGATGGCCTTCTTCGGAGGCTCGGTCGGCGTTATCTATCGCCAGTTTTCGGTGACCATCGTATCGGCGATGATCCTGTCGGTGGTGGTCGCGCTAATCCTGACACCGGCACTATGCGCCACGCTTTTGAAGCCGGTTCACGGTCACGCGAAACAGCGCGGAATTTCGGGCTGGTTCAATCGCGGTTTTGACCGCACGACGAACGCCTATCGCAGCGGCGTCAGCGGAATTCTCTCACGTTCGTTGCGCTTCCTGGTGATTTTCGTGTTGATCGTTATAGCCATGGGCTGGCTGTTCAACCGTTTGCCAAGCTCGTTCCTGCCGGAAGAAGATCAGGGCACGCTTATGACCAGCGTTCAGCTCCCCGTAGGAGCAACGCAGGACCGTACCGAGCGCGTCATGAAGCAGGTTACGGATTTCTATCTCAATCAGGAGAAGGATGCCGTCGAAGGCGTCATGAGCGTCATCGGCTTCGGTTATGGCGGGCAGGGACAGAATGTTGGTCTTGCTTTTGTGCGCCTGAAAGATTTCGAAACGCGCAAGACTGCTGATCTCTCGGCAAGCGCTGTTGCCGGACGCGCCATGAAATACTTCTCGACAATCCGCGACGGTAAGGTCTTTGCGCTTGCGCCGCCTGCCATTCAGGGCATGGGCAATTCGAGCGGCTTCGATTTCTTCCTTCAGGATGTCAATGGCGTGGGCCATGCCAAGTTGATCGAGGCGCGCAACCAGTTGCTGGCGCTCGCCGGCAAGAGCAGTCTTTTGTCCGGCACCCGCCCGAACGGGCAGGAAGACTCGCCGGAATTCGGCATTAATATCGACCAGGAAAAAGCGAGCGCGCTCGGTGTTTCGCTGGCCGATATCAACAGCACGCTCTCCACCGCCTGGGGTAGCGCCTATGTCAACGATTTCATCGACCGGGGCCGCATCAAGCCGGTCTATATCCAGGGTGACAGCGCGTTCCGCATGCAGCCGGAAGATCTGGCCAAATGGCAGGTTCGCAATTCGGCTGGAACCATGGTGCCGTTCTCGGCCTTCGCGACTGGTTACTGGAAATACGGTTCGCCCCGACTGGAGCGCTATAACGGTTCGTCCGCTGTGGAAATTCAGGGTGCTGCCGCTGAAGGTGTCAGCTCTGGCGTCGCCATGGATGAAATCGACAATCTGATGAAGCAATTGCCTTCAGGCTTTGCGCATGAATGGACCGGGCTTTCCTATCAGGAGCAGCTGTCCGGCAATCAGGCTGCGTCCCTCTATGCAATTTCGGTTCTGGTGGTCTTCTTGTGCCTCGTGGCGCTCTATGAAAGCTGGTCGATCCCGTTTGCGGTCATGCTGTCGGTGCCGATCGGTATTTTCGGCGCGCTGCTTGGGGCAACATTGTTTGGCCAAAGCAACGACGTCTATTTCAAGGTCGGCCTTCTGACGACCATCGGGCTTGCCGCCAAAAATGCCATTCTGATCGTTGAATTTGCGATAGAGCGGCAAGCGGCCGGTATGGGGCTGGTTGAGGCGACATTGGAAGCCTCAAAACAGCGCCTGCGACCGATCCTGATGACATCCTTCGCCTTCATTCTGGGCGTTACGCCACTGGCCATTGCAAGCGGTGCCGGTTCCGGTGCACAGAACGCAATTGGTATCGGCGTTATGGGTGGGATGATCGCTGCAACCGTGGTAGGTGTCTTCCTTGTTCCGCTGCTCTTCGTGACCGTTCGACGCGTGTTCAAGGGCAAATCCAGTCAAACTCAACCGGTGTCGCCGCAGACGCAGACGGAAACAAACCATGACGACAAGTGATCTTACCCGCATTGCAGCGACTTTTGACCATAAGCCCTGCACCAGACAGGATCAGCGTGTCCGCCGCTATCTGAAGGTATTGGGAACCTTGTGTCTCGTCGCCACCGTCAGTGGTTGTGTGGTCGGGCCGGATTATCAGTCACCCTTGATCAACATGCCTTCCAGCTGGGGCAACAAGAAGCAGCAAAAGCCGGCCAAGCCAGCAGAGCTGGCCGAATGGTGGAAGCGGCTCAACGATCCATTGCTCGATGCTTTTGTGGAAGAAGCGGTTGCGGGCAATCTGGACGTTGCAACCGCCAAGGCGCGTGTGCGTGAGGCGCGTGCAACCTATCGCCAGTCGGTCGGTACATTGCTGCCATCACTGGATGGTTCCGCTTCGGCGACCCGCAGCAGGACCGGCTCTTCGGTGGATGGCGCTGCTAGCACCAGCAACCAGTTCCAGGGCGGACTGGATGCAAGCTGGGAAATTGATCTGTTCGGTGCCAACCGCCGGTCGGTGGAAGCTGCGAAATACGGTATGGACGCCTCGGAAGAAGACCTGCGCAACACGCTCGTGACGCTGATCGGCGATGTGACGACCAACTATGTCGAAGCTCGCGGTTATCAGGCTCGTATCGCTCTGGCCCGACGGACTGCCGCTTCACAGCGCGAGACGGCGACATTGACGCGCAACAAGTTCGAGGCAGGCGCGTCCTCGGCGGTCGATCTTTCCAACGCATCGGGGCAGGCTGCGTCGACGGAAGCGAATATTCCTGATCTTGAAGCCGGCTATGCAGCTTCCGTGCATCGCCTGTCCGTGCTGACCGGTCGTGCACCCGCGGCGCTTGCCGACCGCATGAAAAAGGTCAAGGCGATCCCCAAGCCGAAGCTGCCGATGCCCACCGGCATTCCGGCAGACATTCTGCTGTCTCGCCCGGATGTGCGGTTGGCCGAACGTCAATATGCGCAATACACGGCCAAGGTTGGTCAGGCGGAAGCAGCCCGTTATCCGGGCCTCAGCCTCACCGGTGACATTGCGACATCGGCCACCAAGATCGGCGATCTTGGCAAAAGCTCGTCGATCAGCTGGTCATTCGGGCCAAGCCTCTCGGTTCCGATCTTCAATGGCGGTCAGCTCAAGGCGGCGGTCGAGCTGGCGGAAGCGCAGCGCGACCAGTATTTCATCGCCTATCGTTCTTCGATCCTGACCGGGCTTGAAGAAGTTGAAAATGCGATCGTGTCGCTGGCGCAGGAGCGCATCAAGTCTTCCAAGCTTGCAACCTCTGCTGGCCATTATCGCGAAGCGGCGTCGCTTGGACGTTCGCTCTATCAGTCGGGAACGCAGAGTTTCCTCGATCTTCTGGAAGCGCAGCGTTCGCTCTATTCGGCAGAAGATTCGCTGATCGCCAGCCAGGTTCTGATCACGACCGATTATATCGCGCTCAACAAGGCGCTTGGCGGCGGCTGGAGCGGCGCTATCGAAGTCTCCAAACCGGAAGTAGTGGATGTGAATACGGGTCCGCGTCTTCCGAAGAGAAAAGCGGTGGCAACAGCCGCCAACAACTAAACGTAAATCCGGTCATCCGGCCCCTTCACCCGGATTGGCGGTCTTATTCCGGCATCTGTTTTCAGCCTAGCAAGCGGGCCAGAGCAGATGCCGGAGTTGAAAAGATTGCTGGCAATTATAGATTTTTAGTGGATTTTTCGAATATGACACTTGATCATGCGGCCCGTCTGGCCGGTTTCAGAGGTCACATTCAATCCACGAGCATATGCAAGGTTCCCTGAATGCGCTTTAAACGTCTCGTCGTCACGATCGCAGCCATTATCGCTGTGGCCGTATGCGGATATTTTTACTGGCGCAGCCAATCAGGATCACAATCGCAGTCGATCATGACTGTCGCTGCGGCGCGTAGCGACATTGAGGTCACGGTGCTCGCCACGGGAACCGTCAAGCCGGTCCGTCTGGTTGCTGTCGGTGCGCAGGCATCGGGCCGCATCACGTCGGTGAAAGTCAAGCTCGGACAGACCGTCAAGACGAATGATCTCATTGCCGAGATCGACTCCACGACGCAGAAAAACGATCTGCGGACGTCCGAGGCGTCGCTCGCCAACATGCAGGCACAGCTCAAGGAAAAGCAGGCAACGCTGATATTGAACCAGCAGACCCTTACGCGCCAGAAATCCATGCTGGCCAAACATGCCGTATCGCAGGCCGATTACGACACAGCTGCCGCCGATCTGAATGTCACACAGGCGCAGATTGAATCGATCAAGGCGCAGATCAAGGAAGCCGAAGTCGCCGTCGAGACCGCCAGAGCCAATCTCGGCTATACGCAGATCACCGCGCCGATTGAGGGAACCGTTCTTTCCATCGTCAGCCAGGAAGGCCAGACGGTCAACGCAACGCAATCCGCGCCGACCATCGTCATTCTCGGCCAGCTCGACCGGATGACGGTTTATACGGAAATTTCCGAAGCCGATATCGTCCGGGTCAAACCGGGCCTGCCGCTTTATTTCACGGTGCTTGGCGATCAGGATCGTCGCTATGAGGCGAAGCTGGAATCGGTGGAACCGGCGCCGGAATCGATCAAGAGCGACAGCAGTTTCAGTTCTTCAAGCTCGACATCGACATCATCGTCGAGCAGCACCTCGTCGGAAGCGATCTATTATAACGGCCTTTTCACCGTCCCGAATGACGACGGGCATCTACGCACCTATATGACGGCGGAAGTCCATATCGTTCTTGGTCAGGAAAAGAACGCCCTGACCATTCCATCGTCCGCGTTGGGCGCGCCCGATGCGGATGGCCGCTACACGGTGCGGGTGGTGGATGACAAGGGCGAGATCACACGCAAAAAGATCGAGATCGGCTTGAACAACAAGGTGATGGTTCAGGTGAAATCCGGCCTTGATGAAGGCGATCGCGTCATCAGTGGCGAATTGGCGGCAGGCTCCGCAGCGGGCTCCGGCTCGGGCGGCCGTCGCGGCCCGCCGATGGGCTTCTGATCATGACGGAACCGTTGATCCGTCTCAGAAAAGTCCGGCGGGAATATCCGTCTGGTGACAGCTCTATCGCGGTCCTCAAAGACATCGACCTCACCATCGAAGCTGGTGAGATGGTGGCGATTGTCGGTGCGTCGGGGTCGGGCAAGTCCACGCTGATGAATATTCTTGGCTGTCTGGATCGTCCCACTTCCGGCAGCTACGAAATCAACGGGCGAGAAACCGCCTCCATGGATGTCGATGAGCTGGCCGCGCTGAGGCGCGAGCATTTCGGCTTTATTTTCCAGCGTTATCATCTGCTGCCCGAGTTGACGGCAGTCGGCAATGTCGAGATACCGGCAATCTATGCCGGGATTGATCCGTCAACGCGCGCCAAACGCGCCGGGGCCTTGCTGACACGTCTTGGCATGGGCGACCGGATGCATCACCGTCCGGGCCAGCTTTCGGGCGGCCAGCAACAGCGCGTATCCATTGCGCGTGCTCTGATGAATGATGCCAGCCTCATTCTGGCCGACGAGCCGACAGGCGCTCTCGACAAGCACAGTGGCGAAGAGGTGCTGCGCATTCTGGGCGAGCTGCATGCCGAGGGGCGCACGGTCATCATCGTCACCCATGATATGTCGATTGCCAGCAAGGCAGAACGCATCATCGAGATCAGCGATGGCGAGATCATTGCCGACCGTCCGGTGGAAAAGACCGAGATTGTCGAAAGCACCGTCAATACCGACGACGCAGCGTCGGCCCGCAAGCGTACATTGTCGCTCTACGGGTTGATGGGGTCTATCCGCGAAGCCTTTCTGATGGCTTTGCTTTCAATGCGGGCGCACAAGCTGCGCACTTTCCTGACCATGCTTGGCATCATCATCGGCATTGCTTCGGTCGTCAGCGTGGTGGCGCTTGGGCGCGGCTCGCAGGAGCGGGTGCTGGCCAATATTTCCAGTCTCGGCACCAACACGCTGGAGATTTTCGCGGGTAAGGATTTTGGCGATGTGCGATCGGGTAAAATCACCACGCTGGTGGTTTCCGACGCAATAGAACTGTCCAAACAGCCCTATGTTGCTGCCGCAACGCCAACGGTGTCCACGAGCAGCACGGTGCGTTTTGGCTCGCAGGAGTCCAATGCACTGGTGAACGGCGTCAGCGAACAGTATTTTGTTGCCAAGGGCAGCAAGATTGCCGATGGGCAATTCTTCGACCACGAGAGCGTGCGGACCACTGCGCCGGATGTCGTGATCGACCAGAACACCAAGAACGCCCTGTTTGCCGATATCAATCCGGTCGGGCAGGTGCTCTTGATCGGCAATGTTCCGGCGCGAATTGTCGGCGTGATGGAGCCACAGCAGGGCGGTTTTGGCTCCAACCAGAACCTGTCGCTTTATCTGCCATATACGACCGTTCAGGCGCGGTTTCTGGGCAGCAATTCACTGCGCAGCATCACCCTGCAGGTCAAAGACGGGATTGACACGGCGCTGGCTGAACAGTCAGTCACCGAATTTCTGTTGCAACGCCACGGCACCAAGGATTTTTATATCCTGAACACCGACGATATTCGCAAGACGATCACCAGCACGACCCAGACGCTGACGCTTCTGGTGGCGGCAATTGCCATCATCTCGCTGATTGTCGGCGGCATCGGGGTGATGAATATCATGCTCGTCACCGTCTCCGAGCGTGTTTCGGAAATCGGGGTGCGCATGGCGGTCGGCGGACGGCAGAGCGATATTTTGCAGCAGTTTCTGATCGAAGCCGTGCTCGTCTGCCTGATCGGTGGTGTTCTGGGTATCTTGACGGCGCTTGGCTTCGGTTTGCTGTTCAGCCTGATCAGCTCGAATTTCAGCCTGATCTATTCGACCACGTCGATTGTCGCGGCCTTCCTGTGTTCGACGCTGATTGGTGTCGTATTCGGTTATCTCCCGGCGCGAAACGCTTCACAGCTCGATCCGGTGATTGCGCTTTCAAAGGGATAAGCGCCGCCAGAAGGCGGCGCTTTATCGGTTATTCAGGCGTTGAGCGTCGTGACGATCAGTTCATGATCGGAAATCGCAGCGCCGTCCTTGTCGATGGCTGCGATGGTTTGCGGTTCTTGTGCCGTGAAACCGCGTGTGAAAATCCAGTCCAGCCGGGCAAAAGGCGGTTGTGGCGTTCCATCCGGGCGGATGCGCTGCGTCTGCGCAAAATCGTTGGCCGCTTCCCAGTCATAGCCCTTTTGCGCGAGCGCATCGAACAGCGGCTCGAACTGGGCCGGGTCGCGGGTTCCGTCCGGCAGGGCATTGGTGTTGAAATCGCCGCCGATTACGACCGGCAGATCTCCGGCCAGCTTGTCGATAGCGTCGAGCAGACGGATAGTCTGGCGTGCACGGTCTTCCGCGTCACTCTTGCTTTCGAGATGCGCCGCGACGGCAATAATTGGTCCGCTCGCGGTCTGTATACGCGTGGCAATAGCCATACGGCTGCCGAAGCGACCCTGGCCGTCGGTTTCATCGGTCCACCAGAACCCGCCATCGTCCAGACGAATGAGTGCGGCGTCGAGCAAAGGCAGGCGGCTCAGCACCGCATTGCCGTGAAAGCCGATGGAGTTCGTCTCGTGTTTATGCCATTCGCGTTCGCGCGGATCGCCGAGGCCCATTTCCACAAACTCGACGCCATAGGCGTAGGACATGCCAAGATCACGGGCGAGATCGGCCACCGTATGCCGGTTGCCGGAGCGGGCCATGCCGATATCGGCTTCCGTCAGCAACACGATATCGGGCTGGTGCACGGCCAGAAGTGCGACGGAACCGGTGTGGTATTTGAGGCGCTCGGCATTCCATGCCGCGATGGAGAGTGAGGCGGTCTTGTCTGTTGGCGCTGTGGCGTCATGCAGGCGGACCTCAACGGATGACAATGAGGGAAGCTGAGCGATCAGCCGGTCATGTTCTTCCATCGTCGGCGCTGCCTGTCGCGCATCGTCCCAAAAGGAGGACGTCGGCACCTCAAGCGCTTCGACGGGTTGTGTCACGATGGACCGATCATCGCCAGCGCGGGCAGAAAAAAGCGGTTCCGTGAATGGAGATTGATGGTTCATCGCTGTTCTCACGCAAATGTGGTGGTCTTGGCTGCGGCAGAGCTGTTGGCGGCGGTGTCGATCATTGCGCCGGTTTCAGCCGAATAGAGGTGGATCGCCTGCGGATCAATCTCGATACCCACCCGTTCACCGGTTTTGAGATCGGCGGCCTCGGTCAGTGCGATGGCAAAGAGCGTCCCGTCGAGATCAGCATGGACCACGCGGCTCGCACCCAGCTCTTCGACAAAGTCGGTGGTGGCTATCAATGCACCCGGTTTTTCGGGCGAGACGAGGCGTGTCGATTCGGCACGAATGCCAAGCACCACGCGTTGTCCTGCCAGCATATTCACTTTCGCAGGTGGTACGGCAACCGACTGTCCGCCATTGAGAACGAGTACGCCGTTCTCGCCAACTTTGCCTTCCAGCAGATTCATTGACGGCGTGCCGACGAAATTGGCCACAAAGCGACTTGCTGGCCGATGATAGACCTCGGCAGGCGTGCCCACCTGTTCTACCTTGCCGGCATTCATGACGATGATCCTGTCGGCAAGCGTCATGGCTTCATGCTGATCATGTGTCACGAAAATCGACGTCGCACCGAGCTTGCGGTGCAGCCGACGAATTTCAGAACGCATCGCGATACGCAATTTGGCATCGAGGTTGGAGAGCGGTTCGTCGAACAGGAAGACCTTCGGCTCGCGGATCATGGCGCGGCCCATGGCGACGCGCTGGCGTTGCCCGCCTGACAAAGCGGCAGGCCGCCGGTCCAGAAAGGCTTCCAGTCCAAGGGTCTTTGCCACATCGGCGATACGCTGGTTACGCTCGGCCTTTGAAACGCCGGAAACCTTGAGCGCATAGCCGATGTTCTGCGCCACGGTCATGTGGGGGTAGAGGGCGTAGTTCTGAAAAACCATGGCGCAACCGCGTGCGCGGGGTTCCATCTGGTTGACGACCGTGCCGTCAATCGCGATTTCACCGCCAGTAATTTCTTCCAGCCCGGCGACCATGCGCAGAAGCGTGGATTTTCCGCACCCTGACGGCCCGAGAATAACGATGAATTCGCCGGATTTGATTTCGAGGTCGACGCCGTGAACGACTGCGTTTTTGCCGTAGCTCTTCTTTACGCCGCGAATGGAGATCGGTGCCAAGAGAGTATCCTTTATTTCTCGGTGGAGATAAGGCCGCGCACGAACCAGCGTTGCATCAGAATGACGAGGATCAGCGGTGGCGACATGATGATGAGAGTTCCGGCCATGGCGACATTCCAGTCGGGCAGGCCGAATTCGGAGGGAATAAGTGTCTTGAGCTGCGTGACGGCGATGCCGAATTTAGGATCGGTGGTGATCAGCAGCGGCCAGAGATATTGGTTCCATGCCCAGACGAACATGATCGTGAAAAGCGCGATCATATTGGGCCGCGACAGGGGCAGCAGCACATCCTTGAAAAAACGGATGGCACCTGCACCGTCCATCTTGGTTGCTTCTGCAAGTTCATCGGGAACCGTGAGATAAAACTGGCGATAGAGGAATGTACCGGTTGCCGTTGCGACAAGCGGAAGGACAAGGCCGGTATAGGAGTTCAACAGACCCCATTCGAGCTTGATTTCGATGCCGAAGATATGCGCGAACAACCATGAAATGCCGGAATAATCGAAGATTGTCTGGAATGGCTGCAAGGCGTTGGCGGCAATCGAGTAGGTGGGCACGATGCGCACTTCCAGCGGCAGCATCAAAGTGATGAAGATGATCCAGAAGATGAACTGGCGTCCGCGAAAGCGGAAATAGACGATCGAAAAAGCCGCCATGGCTGAAAGGATCACTTTTCCCGCCGCAACAGCGGCGGCGAAAATAAGGCTGTTGAGCAGCTTGGTGCCGAGATCCGCACGCGCCCATGCGGTCTGGATGTTTTCCCAGAAATGGGTGCTCGGCGTCAGCGGCATAGGCACTGTGTTGACGGCTGCGATGTCGAGCGTCGATGCAATGATGACGATTGCGAATGGCAGCAGCGCGATGATGAGCCCGAGCACCAGAATCGCGTAGCAGATGAAATTGAAGACGGGGGTGCGTTCGATCATGATCCTGACCTCACTTGTAATGCACGCGCCGCTCGATGAAGCGGAACTGGACGATGGTGAGCAGGATGACGAGCAGCATGAGGATGATCGACTGTGCGGCGGCACCGGAATAATCGAGGCCTTTGAAACCGTCGAAATAGATCTTGTAGACCATCAGTTCCGTGGCGCGGGCCGGGCCGCCCTGAGTCAGAACATCGACGATGCCGAAGGAATCCTGAAAACTCTCGGTGATGTTGATCACCAGCAGGAAGAACAGGGTTGGTGTCAGCAAGGGAAGCTGGATATCCCAGATGCGGCGCATCGGGCCCGAACCGTCCATGGCGGCGGCTTCGATGAGCGGGCGCGGAATGCCCTGAAGCGCTGACAGGAAGAAGATGAAATTATAGCCGATATATTTCCAGGAAAAGGCGACGATGACGGCGATCATTGCATCCTTGCCGTCGAGGGCCGGGTTCCACAAACCGGGCCATACCTGGTTGATGACCGAAAGAAGTCCGGCTTCGGGAGCCAGAATGAAACGGAACGCCAGCCCGAGAGCCGGAGCCGCGATGGCGTAGGGCCAGATGAAAACCGAGCGATAGAGTTTGTTGCCGCGCAGCTCACGGTCCGTGATCAGGGCCAGAACCAGAGCGATACCCATGGCAATAGACGTCGAGGCGAGACCGAAAATCAGGCTGCGAGAAATCGCGCCCCAATAGACCGGGTCTTGCAGCAATTGCATGAAATTATCGAAGCCCACCCAGACATTGCCGCCGCCCCATGGCTGCTCAAGCGTGAAGGCCCAATAAAGTGCCTGTGCGCTCGGCCAATAGAAGAAGACAAAGATCAAAAGCAGCATCGGCAATACGAATAGAAGGCCGATTGTCGTGGAGGAAAAAGTGACGCGCTTTTCCATGGAAGGTCGTTCGCTTTCCTCGGCGCTTATAAGGCAGCAGCCGAATGATAGTGCATGCAAAGGGACTGATCGGCGCAGAAAGCGCCGATCAGGTTGCGATTTGAACGATCAGGGAAGCTGTGCGCCCTTATAGGTGCGTTCAAAACGGCGGAGGATCTGGTTGCTGCGTTCTGCCGATGCATCCAGCGATGCCTGAACGTCTTCATTGTTGATGAAGATGGCCTGCAGGCCGTTGGCGATTTCCTGGCGAATCTGCAGAAGGCCGCCGAGACGGATGCCATGCGGTGCCGGGTCACTGGCAGGCGAAGCGGTCAGGCTTTTGATGGCGAGTTCACGACCGGCATAAGGCGCCTTGTCATAGAAACCCTGCTTCTGGAGATACTCGAAGCCTGAATTACGCACCGGAATATAGCCGGTGACCGTCGACCAGGTGAGGGCTTCCTCAGGCTTGGCGATGAAGTCGAAAAAGGCTGCGGCAGCCTTGTATTCGGCTTCCGACTTGCCCTTCAACGTCCAGAGCGAAGCGCCGCCAACGAAGGAGCTCTTGCGTTCGGTGCCTTCGTAAACCGGAAGCATCCCGACGCCCCAGTTCATGCCTTCCTTGGCGGTGCGGCCGATATTGCCGTGGTCGCCAACCGAGGTAAGGATGACCTGGCAGTCACCAGCGGAGAAAGCTTCGATGTAGGTCTGACCGGTAGCCTTGGACTTGATGACGGCTTCGCCGGAATCATACCAGCCCTTCAGTTCCTTGATGAAATTGACCAGCTTGCCCTTGTTGAAGGTCATCTCGGCGTCGAGGCCTTCATAACCATTGCGCTTGGAGGCAATCGGTTCGCCATGCACGGCTTCGAACTGCTCGACGAGCTGCCAGACTTCGTTGTTGGAAATGTCGAAGCCGAACGGGCAGGCGTAACCGGCAGTTTTCAGAGCCTTGAAATCGGCAGCCGCTTCTTCCCAGGTTGCAGGCGCGTGATCCTTGCCGATCTTGGCAAAGGCGTCTTTGTTCCAATAGAGCAAAGCGGTCGAGGAGTTGAAGGGGAACGAATACATTTCACCCTTGGACGTCGCATAATAGCTGGAAATGCCGGAGAAATAATCGTTCCAGTCGACATTGTAGCCCATGTCGGCCATCAGCTTGTTTGCCGGGTAGTAGGCGCCCGACAGCATGATATCGAGCGTGCCTGCATCCGACACCTGCGCGATGGTCGGCTGTTTGCCAGCGCGGAATGCGGCGATCGTGTTCTGTAGCGAGGCATCATAGGTGCCCTGCGTGGTGCAGACGACTTCATAGTCGTTCTGCGACTTGTTGAACCGGTCGCACTGTTCCTCGACGCGCTTGGCGATATCGCCGGAATTGCCGAACCAGAAGTCGATCTTGGTCTTTTCGGCGGCGGCCGGACTTGCGAGGAAAGCGGTAGCGATAACTGCGCCGATAGCGCTGAAAACCTTGGTCTGCATGAGAACCCTCGATATTGAGACGCGCACCTTTTTGAGCGCACGCCCTAATAACGAGTCAAAACAAAGTCATCCAATGAAGTTTATATGAATATTATTCGACGAATGATTGCTTTGGATGAATGTAATTTTCTGTAAATCAATAATGAAAATTCAGATTTCCTACATATAAATGTCATAATGGATGAGTGGAGATGCCGATCTATTCCGGATTCTCTATGGCGCGCCGCTTGATAAGCAAAAATCTGCGAATTTCAGCGCGACTCTCCATGACTTTATATTGCAGATAGGTGCAGCGAGTCGCCCGTATAAATTTCCGGACGCCTGATTTGTGTTTTGGCGGATCCCTTCACGAGCCCATCCTTTGGTTATGCGAAAGCGCCGTGGAAAATTAGCGTTAGTGCAAGAAAATACACAGGTTGATAGGGGTTTTTGCTAAATCCCTGCAAAATAATGAAAAATTATAAGCTGAAACCTGCTCCTCTTCCTTTAAAAAAGGAGAGAAAGGTTGCAGCGCTCACTGTTCGTCATCTGATTGTAACAGAAGTAGGCGAAGCATCCGGCCATTCCGCAGTTCGTTGGGGGACAACGAGCTTTGGGTTCTGTGTTGAAGAGGGGTGAAATATGGCGGGTTTGGCTATCGGTGCTGGTGAGAAAATGTCTTGCGCGATGCAGCGCATGATGTTGCTCGCATGCGTGAAAGTTGCACGCGGCATGTAGCCGTTTCCGTCATCTGCATGGCCCCTAACGGGTCGGTCTTCTGAACGGCGCTGTCGGGCGAAGACATTGCAGAAATCCTCCAAACAGCGTTCCGGACTGTCGGGACATTGAAAGTCTGAAACCCTCGCAAAAGCGAGGGCTCGATGAGCTTTGGCTTAATTAGAGTGTTGCAGATTTTCAACGGTCGTCTCGGAAGTAACGGTCTGTATCTTAATAGGAAAAAACGCCATTGACTAACGAAACCATCAATGAAAATCGTATTATGCAATCGTAAAAAACGACTCGTAAAAAAATCGAAACTTCAATCAACTTGATCCTGGAGGTCAGAAATGAACATCAAGAGCCTTCTTCTCGGCTCCGCTGCAGCCTTGGTTGCAGCTTCCGGTGCACAGGCCGCCGACGCAATCGTTGCGCCGGAACCTGAAGCAGTTGAATATGTCCGCGTTTGCGATGCTTACGGCGCTGGCTACTTCTACATTCCGGGCACCGAAACCTGCCTGCGCATTAGCGGCTACGTCCGTTATGACGTAAAGGGCGGCGATGACGTCTACACCGGTCTCGACCGTAAGGGCTGGGACAAGGGCGCTCGCTTCACGCTTCGCACCCACACCGCTTCGGAAACCGAACTCGGCACGCTGAAGACCTACACCGAAACCCGCTTCAACTACGGTGCTCTCAACGGCCGTGAAGACGGTGTATACGGCACGACCACGAGCGATGTTGATTTCCGTATCGGCTACATCCAGCTCGGCGGCTTCCGCGTCGGTATCGACGAATCCGCATTCCACACCTTCACCGGTTACCTCGGCGGCGTCATCAACGATGACGTGATCGCAGCAGGCTCCTACACCACCGGTCAGATCTCGTACACCTATAAGGGTGGCAACGGTTTCTCGGCTATCCTGGCTGTTGAAGAAGGCGGCAAGGGCTATGTCATCGACGGCTACACCCCGCACATCCTCGGCGGTCTGAAGTACGAAGGCGGCTGGGGCTCGATCGCTGGTATCGCAGCTTACGACTCGGTCATCGAAGAGTGGTCTGCAAAGGTTCGCGGCGACGTGAACATCACCGACCGTTTCTCGGTTTGGGTACAGGGCGGTTACGCTTCGGAAGAATCCCCGCTGCAGAACTACGGCCAGTGGGGCGGCGATTGGGCTGTCTGGGGCGGCGCGAAGTTCAAGGCAACCGACAAGGCTGTCTTCAACATTCAGGCTGCACACGACGATTGGGGCAAGACCGCAGCTACGGCTAACGTTGCTTACACGCTCGTTCCTGGCTTCACCATCACCCCGGAAATTTCGTACACCAAGTTCGGTGGCGAATGGCGCGATCGCGTCACCGAGAAGGACGCTTGGGGCGGTATCGTTCGCTTCCAGCGCTCGTTCTAATAACGGGTATGAAGACCGGATATCGGGGTAATGCCCCGATATCCAAACAAGCTTTGGCTAGGTTCATGTGCGCAGAAATGTGTCGGATCGTCTGACGAAGCTTGAAAAGACGGACTGATAATAATGTGACCTCCAGTCCATTGTTATAGGCAGGCGACAGGTCTCTGATCTGTCGCCTGTTTTTTATTGTGAACCTCGCTTCCGCGATTTGAGACGCACGTGTCGGGTTGAGCGAAACTGCTCCCCGGTCACCAAACGCTTGGCATTCTTCCAGAAAATCACTGTTTCTTCCGGTCTTCACGCACTGATCACATTGGCGTGCCCCTGCGTGAATGGAACTCCCGCGCGAAGCGTTTCCTGTTATAAATTTGACATGGAGGATCGACCGCGCGTGAACATCATCGTGACAGCACCCAAAGCCGACGGAACAGTGACGCAAACCGGTTTGAGCAATCTTCAGGTCGAAGTTGCCCATAAGATGCTGGCCCTGATCACCAAGGAACGCTGGCAGATCGGCGACCGCATTTCCGACGCTGCAATTGCGCGCGAGCTGCACGTTTCCCGTTCGCCCGTCCGACAGGTCCTGCATCTTCTGGTGCAGCGGGGAATTGTCGCGCAGGCGCCGAACCGCGGTTATCTTCTGCAGCGCTTTCCCGAACATGACGAGCTGTCCAACGAGATTTTGCCGCCGTCTGATTTGGAAGACCTCTATCACAGGCTGATGACCGCTCGCGCTTCCGGTGCGGTGGGTCTCGAAATTTCCGAAGCCGCCCTTGCCGATCAGTTCGAAGTAACGCGCGGTACGGTTCGCCGCACATTGATGCGCTTTGCCGCCGAAGGACTGGCTGAACGTCTGCCCGGCTATGGCTGGCGCTTTGCGGAAGCTCTCGATAACGAACATGCCGTCCATGAAAGCGATTCTTTCCGGATGGTCATTGAATGCGGTGCGCTGACGCAAGCCGATTACAGCCCGGTGCTGTCGGAGCTTCACGAGCTGAAAAAGACGCAGATCGAGATACTCGAACGTTCGATATCCGATTTTCCGGACGGCTACTGGTTTGACGTCAATGCGAATTTCCATGAAACACTGGTGTCATGGGCGAATAACCGGTTTCTCACCCAGACTATCCGCTGGCAGAACCATTTGCGGCGGCTGACGGAATCCTGCGAGTTTGATCGTTTGTGCGACGCGCGCATTCATCAGGCCTGCACGGATCATCTGGAAATTCTTCAGGCCATTGAAGCCGGGGATTTCGAGTTTGCAGCCGCGCTGTTGAAACGGCACATTGCCCGTCCGTCCCACGACGGCGTGTAACCGCTCACCGCAACAGGTTCTGGATTAATAAAAAGACCGGGGTCTGAAGCGATCCCGGTCTTTCTTTTGTTTTAGATTTTTGCGGCCTGCACAAAGCGCGGGTCGAATGTCTGCTCGAATGAAATATCCGCGTTGGCAAGTTCCGGATCGAGCGCCTTCAGCATTTCATAGAGGCTCTTGAAACCGTCTTCCGCGATCAGACCCTTTTCTGAATACATGGCGCGAGATTTCTCAAAGCCGGTTTTGTAGAGATCGCGGTCGCCGAGCAGATATTCCTCCGGCACGGCATCGGCAACGTCGTCGGCGGATGCCTTGTGAATCCAGTCCAGCGATTTGGCGAAAGCATTGACGACGCGCTGCGTGGTGATCGGGTTCGCATCGATGAAGCTCTGCTGCACATAAACTGTGGCAGCCGGATTGGTGCCGCCAAACAGCTGTCGCGTGCCTTCCTCGGTACGGGTGTCGATCAGCAAGGTGATGTCGCCATCGACTTCGAGGCGGGTGATCACCGGGTCGAGATGCACGAGAGCTGCGATTTCGCCCTTCTTGATGGCTGCAACCGCGCTCGCACCGCCGCCAACGCCGATGATGGAGGCCGCGTCTTCCGACAGGCCATTTTTCATCAGCGCATATTGCAGGAATAGCGAGGTCGATGAGCCCGGCGCCGTCACGCCGACATTCTGGCCCTTCAGGTCAGCGATGGTCTTGATCTCGCCTGCGAGGTCCTTGCGCACGCCGATGCAGATGCCGGGGAAGCGGCCAAGCTCGCAGATGGCCTTGATGTCCTGGCCCTTGTTCTGCATGCGGATCGTGTGTTCGTAAGCGCCGGTCACAACATCCACCGAACCGCCGATCAGTGCTTGCAGCGACTTTGCGCCACCGCCGAAATCGTTGATGGTTGCTTTCAGGCCCTGTTCTTCAAAGAAGCCTTTGCGTTCGGCAATTGTCAGCGGCAGGTAATAGAACAATGGCTTGCCGCCGACACCGAACATCAGTTCGGCCTTTTCAGGCGTTGCCGATGCATCCTGCGCATAGGCTGGCAGACGGGAAGCAATGCCCGCCAGTCCGAGAGCTGCAGCGCCCAGCAGGGCGTCTCTGCGAGTAATGTTCATGATTTTCCTCCTGAATAAATT
Source organism: Ochrobactrum sp. RH2CCR150 (assembly GCA_014138095.1). Classification (GTDB taxonomy): domain Bacteria; phylum Pseudomonadota; class Alphaproteobacteria; order Rhizobiales; family Rhizobiaceae; genus Brucella; species Brucella gambitense. The sequence continues at coordinate 341,542 of JACGXE010000004.1, read as the reverse complement.
CACGCGCCGTTATGCGTTGTGGGTTGCCGCCTTCGGACGCCAGACAAGCAAGCGTTCTTCGATGATGGTAACGCCCCAGTCGATGATCAGGACGAAGACGGTCAGCACGAGCATTCCGGCAAAAACGCCGGTTACGTCGAACACGCCTTCGGCCTGATGGATGAGATAGCCAAGACCAGCGGATGAGCCGAGATATTCGCCCACAACCGCGCCGACGACGGCAAAGCCGACGGCGGTGTGGAGGCTCGAAAACATCCACGACAAGGCTGATGGCAGGTAGACATTGCGCAGCAATTGCCGCTCGTTCATGCCGAGCATGCGGGCATTGGAAAGCACGGTCTGGTTCACTTCCTTCACGCCCTGATAGACATTGAAGAAGACAATGAAGAAGACCAGCGAAACGCCAAGCGCAACCTTGGACCAGATGCCGAGGCCGAGCCACAGGGCAAAAATCGGTGCAAGAACAACACGCGGCAGGGAGTTTGCGGCCTTCACATAGGGGTCGAAAACAGCTGCCAATATCGGCTTGCGCGCAAACCAGAAGCCGATCAGAACACCGGCAATCGAGCCAATCGCAAAGGCGAGCATGGCTTCGAGGAGTGTGATGCCGAGGTGATACCAGATCGTGCCTTCGGCGAACCATTTATAGATGCGCAAGGCGACATCGCCCGGCGCAGCAAAGAAGAACTTCGCCTTGGCGGGGTTGCCGAAAAGATGTGTGGCGGTGAAGACGTGCCACACGAGGACAATGGCGACAGCGACACTGAGCTGCGCCAGAAACAGCACGGGCTTTTTCATGCGCGTTCTCCGCTGGTCTGCTGATAGCCTTTGAGGACTTCCTCCTTCAGCGCACCCCAGATTTCACGGTGAATTTCGTGGAATTGGTTGTCGAGGCGAATTTCGGAGATCTCGCGGGGGCGTTCGAGCGGAATGCGATACTCCGCCATGATGCGGGCGCGCGGACCGGCAGACATGATCACGACGCGGTCGGCAAGGGCGATGGCTTCCTCAAGATCGTGCGTGACGAACATGACCGCCTTCTTGTCCTGCGACCAGAGATCGAGCAGCAAATCGCCCATGATGACGCGGGTTTGCGCATCCAACGGGCCAAAAGGCTCATCCATCAGCAGATATTTCGGGTTGCGGATCAGCACTTGTGACAGACCGACGCGCTTGCGCTGGCCGCCGGAAAGCATATGCGGATAGCGGTCGCCGAAGCTCGAAAGCCCGACGCGGGCAAGCCATTCCTTGGCCTGTTTGCGAGCCTCGGCCTTTGCCGTGCCTGCAATTTCGAGGCCGATGGCGACATTGTCGAGCACAGTCTTCCAGGGCATCAATGCATCTTGCTGGAAGAGATAACCCGCCTTGCGATTAAGCCCTTGCAGGCGCTGGCCGTTAATCTCGACGATGCCTTGTGCAGGCGTCAGAAGACCGGCCACGGCGTTCAGCAAGGTGGATTTTCCGCATCCGGTCGGCCCGACAATGGCGACGAATTCGTTTTCCGCGACCTTGAGATTGCTTTCGGCAACCGCATCAAATCGACCACCATCGGCCAGTTTGAACGAAATCTGCACATTCTTCAGCTCGATGGCTGTCGTACCGGGTTCGCTCGATTGGGCGAGCTTCACTTGGGCGTTCATCGTCTTCTCTCCTGGGGAAGCCGACGAGGCGCCTTGCCGCAATATTGCATATACTCACTCCTCCGAAGGCGCAGCTTCAACGATGGGGGTTGGGCAAGACGGCCTGAAAAAGGGGTGGCCTTGCATGTCGCGAATGAAGCGCGCAAACGTTCAATTCAGCCTTTCCTATACCGGGCATGCAACAAGGCGCAATGGAAAGCTGACCGCGCTTTGCATTATATCTACACAAATAAGTCTATACGAAACAATATTGCTGTTTGGCAACGCGCCGCAAATTGGCTGCTGTACAAAAGATCAAGCCGTCGGTTTTGTCTTAATTACATGCTGTCCGGCTGCTCACGCTTGCCCCTCGCGGCGCTATACGCCTATATAACAGACCAGTTCGTACATTTCTAAAACAGCTTAACGATCATAATGGACAGCGCAGTGGAGCTTGCACAGGCCCGCGCGGGACGGAAAAACGATCCCGACAGCACCAAGGAAAACATCCTCGAAGTCGCGACCGAGGAATTCGTTCATTCGGGATTTTCGGGTGCGCGCGTTGATACGATTGCCGAAAAGACCAAGACGTCCAAACGGATGCTCTACTACTATTTCGACAGCAAGGAAGGCCTCTATCTGGCCGTTCTGGAGCGGGCTTATGCCAAGATCAGGGCGCTCGAAAACCGCCTTCAGCTTCAGGATTTCGAACCGGAAGAGGCGATGCGCCGATTGATCGAAGCCACGTTCGATCACGACGACGCCAATCCCGATTTCGTTCAGTTGGTCAGCATCGAGAACATCCATCGCGCCGAGCATCTGAAGAATTCCAGTGTTTTCCAGCGCACCAATTCCGGGGTGATCGGGATTATTGCCGGAATTCTGGCACGCGGTGAAACAAGCGGTGTTTTCACGCGCAAGGTCGATCCGGTGGACCTGCATCAGATGATCAGCGCTGCCTGTTTCTTCCGGGTTGCCAACCGGCATACATTCGGCGCGCTTTTTGATCGGGATTTGATGGCCGATGAGTACCGGACACGGCATCGCAAGCTGATCGCGGATATGATCCTGGCCTATCTGAAATCGTGAGGCCCAAAATGGGTCAATGTCGTGCGCTGTGCAAAAATAGTCGTCATGCCAGATTGACCTGACTAACTAGTTCGTACATTTTCTCCATAAAGAAACCTGCCTTGCGATAATGGCGGGACGATAGGGGTGGAGTTTAAATTCCGTGACGGAAATAGTGACGCGGTCGGTTCGCGTGGGCTTGATTGGCAGCGGCATTGTCGCCTCTCGCACTCCAGCCATGCATATGCATGAAGGGCGTTTGAACGGTATCGATTACCGTTATGATCGGCTCGATCTGTCGGTGCTGGGCGTAGGCGTGGAAGCGCTGCCTCAACTGATGGATCAGGCGGAGAAAGACGGCTTTGCCGGACTGAACATCACCTATCCCTGCAAGCAGGCGGCGATTCAGTTCGTCGATGAATTGTCGCCGGATGCGGCGGCACTCGGCTCGATCAATACGGTGACATTCAAGAATGGCCTCCGGACGGGCTACAACACCGACTGGTGGGGCTTTGCGCAAGGCTTCCGCCGTGCTCTGCCTGACGCCCGGGTCGACAATGTTGTGCTGATCGGCGCGGGCGGGGCGGGGGTGGCCGTTGCGCATGCATTGGCGACAATGGGCGCGCGAACCGTGCAGGTTTTCGATCTTGATGCGGCTCGAACCGAAGCCCTGATTGCCCAACTCGCACCGAGGCATGAAACCTGCCGGTTTGAATCGGGCAAGGATATCGCCGCAACGCTGGAAGCTGCTGACGGGCTGGCCCATGCCACGCCGACCGGAATGGCCAAGCACCCCGGCGTGCCGCTGGATACGAGCCTTCTGATGCCCCGGCATTGGGTGGCGGATATCGTTTATTTCCCGCTTCAGACCCAGCTTCTTCTCGAAGCGGCAATGCGCGGGTGCGGTGTCGTCAATGGTGGCGGTATGGCCGTTTTTCAGGCGGTTGGCGCGTTTGAATTATTCACCGGGCTGACGCCGAAAGTCGATCGCATGATTGAACATTTCAGCTCTCTTGGCGAAGGCGGCGGCATTTAGATTTACGATGTATCAAAAAAACGGCCCGCATGAAGCGGGCCGTTTCTGCTTGGGGGGAGAATAAGGTTTACTCTGCAGGCTCCAGCTGTGGCACGGCATCGGTGATGACCGGCGCACCAGCCAAAGCGGCTGCGAGCTTGTCCTGATCCAGCTCGTTTTCCCAGCGTGCCACGACGATGGTGGCGACTGCATTGCCAACGAGGTTGGTCAGCGCGCGGCATTCCGACATGAAACGGTCGATACCGAGAATAAGCGCCATGCCCGCAACCGGCACTGCCGGAACGACGGACAAGGTGGCTGCCAGCGTGATGAAGCCAGCGCCGGTGATGCCTGCCGCGCCCTTGGAGCTGAGCATGGCCACCAGAAGCAGCAGGATCTGGTCACTCAATGACAACGGAATGTCTGTGGCCTGCGCGATGAAGAGGGCGGCCAGCGTCATATAGATGTTGGTGCCATCCAGATTAAACGAATAGCCGGTTGGAATGACGAGGCCGACGACCGAGCGCTTGCAACCGGCCCGCTCCATCTTGTTCATCAGGGCTGGCAGGGCCGCTTCCGAAGAGGAGGTGCCAAGCACGAGCAGCAACTCTTCCTTGATATAGCGGATCAAAGCGAGAATGGAGAAGCCGTTGTAGCGCGCCACCGCACCCAGAACCACGAGCACGAATAGCAGCGAGGTCAGGTAGAACGTGCCGATCAGCATGGCGAGATTGGCGATGGAGCCAATGCCATATTTGCCGATGGTGAAAGCCATTGCGCCAAACGCGCCGATGGGCGCAGCCTTCATGAGGATCGATACCAGCTTGAAAACCGGCGCAGTGAGGACATGCAGGAAGTCGGTGACCGGCTTGCCGCGGTCGCCCACGAGCGCAAGGGAAATACCGAACAGGACCGAGAAGAACAGCACCTGAAGAATGTCGCCCTCGGCAAACGCACCCACAATCGTCGTCGGGATGATGTTGCTGAGGAAACCGGTAATGCTCTGCTCATGTGCCTTGGTGGCGTAATCCGCGACAGCCTTGGGGTCGAGAGAGGCCGGGTCGATATGCATGCCAGCACCTGGCTGCACGACATTGGCGACGATGAGACCGATAATCAGCGCGAGCGTGGAGAAGGTCAGGAAGTAGATCATCGCCTTGCCGGCAACGCGCCCCACCTTCTTCATGTCGGTCATTCCGGCAATGCCGGTTGCGACCGTCAGGAAAATGACAGGAGCGATGATCATCTTCACCAGCTTGATGAAGGCATCGCCAAGCGGCTTCAGCTGCGTGCCAAGCTCAGGATAATAATGGCCGAGCAGGATACCGGCGGCAATCGCGACCAATACCTGAAAATAGAGATGCTTATAAAGCGGGATACGGCCGCGCGGTTCGTCCGCCGTGCCAGTCGGAACTGCAATCATTGTGTCCTCCGTTTGGCTCAGTCTGGATACTGTCCAGCCTCCCGAGCCTTCAATCTGAGATTTCAACGGCCCTCGACCGCTGTTGGAGGTTCTATTTGCAATGTCCGTGCCAGTTTGCGCGGTATCACCTATCATATTGAATAATATCAATATTATTGGAAATGCGGGAATGAGTTTACCCTATATTGTGCGAACTATTACACATTATGCTTTCCAATTTGTGCGAAATATCGCACAGTATCGTCCATGAATAAGCTGGCGCCGCCGATCATTGACGAAGCAGATCTTCGGGCCTCCAATCGGAGGGCCTGGGCTTTGTTTGCGCTCATATGTGCCGTGTTCTTCGCACTGGCATTCTGGCTGGTCGGCAACACCGCGCATGAGCGCGCCGTCGTGGCATTGAGCGAACAGGCGCGCATTGATGCCAATCTCAACACGGCGCTGCTAAGGGCTGTGCTCGACAAGCAACGCGCTTTGTCACTTGTTCTGTCGAAGGATCAGGAACTGGCATCGGCGCTTCAGGATAATACTGCTGCGACCATCGTTCCCGCGAACCGGAAGCTGGAAACGCTTGCGGAGGGCACGCAGGCGGCAGTGATCTATCTGGTCGGGATGGACGGGATCGCGATTGCAGCCAGCAACTGGCGCGGCCCGGTCAGCTTTGTCGGCAATGATTACAAGTTCCGGCCTTATTTCCAGCAAGCCCTGATCAATGGCGGCGAGGAATATTTTGCGCTCGGTAATGTGAGTTTCCGCCCGGGCCTTTATATCTCGCGGCGCGTCGATGGCCCCCATGGGCCGCTCGGTGTCATTGTCGTGAAACTGGAATTTGACGATCTGGAACAGGACTGGCGCAATGCGGGGCGTCCCACTTTCGTGACGGACGAACGCAATATCGTGCTCATAACCAGCCTGCCGTCATGGCGTTTTATGACCATCGGTCGCATCGGTCCGGAACAATCCCAATCCATCCGCGACAGTCTGCAATTCGGCGACGTACCGTTGCAACCTTTGCCGCTGTCCATGACGCCGGTGGGCGAGGGTGATGTGCTGCTGATGAATGCGCAACTGCCGGGTGAGGGGCGCAGCACGCAGTTTCTGGCCATTCATTCCACGGTGTCGTCCACACCCTGGCAGATGTACAGCATGGCCCCGACAAAACCACAGATTCCCGGTGCGGTGCGTGAGGCACGCCTGATTGCCTTCATCATCCTGACTGCTATTGCAACGATTGCCGGGCTGCTGCTGCGCAGGCGGCAGAAGGTTGTGGCGCGCATTGCCGCTGCCGGGCGCACACAACTGGAGCTGGAGCAGCGCGTCGAGGAACGCACACGCGATCTCAGTCTGGCGCGAGACCGGCTCGAAGCGGAGATCAGCGATCATCATCGCACCGAATCCATGTTGCAGGGTGTGCAGCAGGATCTGGTTCACGCCAACCGTCTGGCCATCATGGGACAGGTGGCGGCGGGCGTGGCACATGAAATCAACCAGCCTGTCGCGACGATAAGGGCCTATGCGGACAATGCGAAGACTTTTCTCTCGCGAAGCCAGCTGGATGCCGCAACGGAAAATCTCGATGAAATAGCCGCACTGACCGACCGCATCGGCACCATTACCGGCGACCTTAAGGCTCTTGCCCGCAAGGGGCGTTCGCCTTCCGAGCCGACACCGCTCAGTCAGGTCATAACGGGTGCGCTCGTGCTGCTGCGCAGCCGCTTTTCCGGCCGTATGGATCAGCTGGATATTGAATTGCCGCCGCCCGATCTTCGTGTCGTCGGACATTCCCTTCGGCTGGAACAGGTTCTCATCAATCTGTTTCAGAACGCGCTGGAGGCGGTTGAAGTCAGAGGCCATGAAGGGCGCATTGAAGTGCGCGCTACGGCAAAACATGAGACGGTGCTGGTCACCGTATCCGATAACGGGCCGGGCATGCCGCAACATATTCGCGACAACCTGTTTTCGCCCTTCAACACCTCGAAGGAAAAGGGCCTCGGCCTTGGTCTGGTGATCGTCAAGGAAATCGTCACTGATTATGGCGGGACCATATCTGCGGAAAGCAGTGCCAAGGGCACGGTCTTCCGCGTCGAATTGAGAAAAGCATGATGGATAATTCTCTTCCCGTTATTCTCGTTGATGATGACAAGGCTTTGCGCCGCGCCACGCGGCAGACGCTGGAGCTTGCCGGTTTTGCGGTCGCCGATTATGGCAACGCCATCGACGCGCTGACGGATGTCACGGCGGATTTTGAGGGTGTCGTCGTTTCCGATGTGCGGATGCCGCAGATCGATGGCTTGCAATTCTTCGCGCGGATCAAATCCATCGACGCGGATTTGCCGGTGATATTGATTACCGGCCATGGAGATATTCCGATGGCGGTTCAGGCCATTCAGGACGGCGCCTATGATTTCATTGCCAAGCCCTTTGCTGCCGACCGTCTTGTGCACAGCATTCGGCGTGCCGGTGAGAAGCGCCAGCTCGTGCTTGAAAATCGAGCATTGCGCGCCGCAGCGACCGATGCAGAAGGCGATCTGCCGCTGATCGGCCAGACGCCTGCGATGGAAAATCTGCGCCGGACATTGCGTGACATTGCGGATACTGATGTGGACGTGCTGGTGGCGGGTGAAACCGGCAGCGGCAAGGAGGTCGTGGCCCAGCTGCTGCACAATTGGAGCCGCCGTCGCAAAGGCAATTTCGTTGCGCTCAATTGTGGTGCGCTACCGGAAACCGTGATTGAAAGCGAATTGTTCGGCCATGAGGCCGGTGCCTTTACAGGCGCGCAGAAAAAACGGCTGGGACGCATCGAACATGCAAGCGGCGGCACGCTGTTTCTCGACGAGATTGAAAGCATGCCGGCAGCAACGCAGGTGAAACTGCTGCGCGTGCTGGAAATGCGTGAAATCACCCCGCTCGGCACCAATGAAATCCGCCCGGTCAATCTGCGCGTGGTGGCGGCTGCCAAGATCGATCTCGGCGATCCGGCGCAACGCGGAGATTTTCGCGAGGACCTTTACTATCGGCTCAATGTGGTGACGCTTTCGATACCGCCGCTGCGGGAACGCCGTGAGGATATTCCGCTGCTCTTCGCACATTTTCTGACGCGTGCGGCAAAGCGCTTCAACCGCGACGTGCCTGAGATCGACGCCGCCACGCATCGTCATCTGATGGGGCACATGTGGCCCGGCAATGTGCGTGAACTTGCACACTTTGCCGACCGCGTGGCGCTGGGTGTCGCGACCGCCAATAGCACGAACCGCCCGGTGGCGGATGATCAGGAGCCTTTGCCGAAGCGTCTGGAGCGTTATGAAGAAACGCTGATCCGCGAAACACTTGCCGCCAATAGTGGCAATGTGCAGGAAACGATCAAGGCGCTCGGCATTCCGCGAAAGACCTTCTACGACAAGATGCAGCGCCACGGCATCAGCCGCGCTGACTATCGATCCAATGAATAGCACTAAAATGAAGGAGAGCGGGCTCCTCCCCAAGAACCCGCTCTCCAGATGCATCGCCCCCCGCTTCGGTGCGATGCTTGTTTTTTCGGCCTAACTATTAGCTTTCTATATTTTTGTTGCAAGCAAAACGTTACACAGTTTTGCGGGAAAAAATCGCTATCCTCAACCGTTGCCAACGATGCTTTGCTCAAGAAGTTTAAGCGCATCCTTTTTGGTGAGTTCGGTCGGATTCCCGCCTGCAGTCGGATCAACAATGGCCATCTCGGCAATCTGGCCTGCCCCCTGAAAAGTGACCCTTCTTGAAGTATGCCTTATGAGCCTCAGAAGGATATTGAAATGGCAGCGATTGGAGCTGGATAAGCAATCGATCCTGCGAATCGATTGCCCAGCGGAACACGCAAGACAGAAGAGATAGTCACGAAGCTTCGCCAGGTTGACGTGCTGAATGCGCAGGGAAAATCGATGGGGGAAGCGATCCGCTCGATGGGTGTGACGGAAGTTACATATTACCGGTGGCGGAGCGAATATGGCGGCTTGAAGGACGACCAGGTAAAGCGCCTGAAGGAGCTGGAAGCGGAGAATGCCCGGCTCCGGCGCGCTGTTTCCGACCTCACCTTGGACAAGATGATTTTAGTTGAGGCCGCCAAGGGAAACTTCTGAGCCCCGCTCGTCGCCGCGCTTGCGTGGACCATGTGATCGATGACCTGAAGGTGTCCGAGAGACGGGAGTGCCGAGTCTTGGGTCAACATCGTTCCACGCAGCGCAAGATCGCAAAGACTCCGGATGATGAAGCAGCATTGACTGCGGACATCACGGCGCTCGCCCTCCAGTATGGTCGCTATGGCTATCGTCGTATAACGGCGATGCTGCATCATGCTGGCTGGATCGTGAACGTCAAGAGGTCGAACGCATCTGGCGACGGGAGGGGCTGGGAGGGGCTGAGAAGCAACCGAAGCGCGGTCGGCTGTGGTTGAACGACAGTTCGTGCATGCGGCTTCGACCGGAATATCCCAACCATGTATGGTCCTACGACTTCGTCGAGGATTGCACGCACAATGGCAGGAAAATCCGCATGCTCAACGTGATCGACGAATTCGCGCGAGAATGTATTGCCATCAGGGTCGAGAGAAAACTGAAGGCCGTCGATGTCATCGACGTGCTTTCCGATCTCTTCATCCTGCGCGGCATCCCCACCCATATTCATTCTTACAACTGCCCGGAGTTCATCGCCAAAGCACTCCGGGAGTGGATCGCAATAGTCGGTGCCAAAACCGCCTACATCATGCCGGAAAGCCCATGGGAAAACGGCTATTGCGAGAGCTTTAACTCGAAGCTGCATGACTAACGGCTCAACGGCGAAATCTTCTATACGCTCAAGGAGGCGAAGATCATCATCAAAAACTGGAGGCAGCATTACAACACAGTGCGGCGCCACTCATCGCTGGGCTTTTAAGCCACCGGCACCCGAAGCAGCCCTCAGGCCTCGCCAAAATGGACCGGCGTTAACACCAGCAGTGGCCAGTCGACCCGGCATGCACTAACATTCCAAACGGATCACCCCATAGTGGCAAGCCAGATTGTGTTTGATTACGAAAGGCGACCGAACTTGTTGTTAACATAACAACAAGAATAGTCGAGTTCGACAATACAGAAATTGAGAAGCATTAAATGTAATGACGAGTGGCTCAGGCGGGTTCTGTATGTTCCCGAACGTTTTTCCACAGGGATTCTATGCTGCTTGATAAGGCAGTTTTGCAGAGCAAATTACGATTAACGAAGGTGATTGCTATTTGATTGCTAGCATCAATGTGTCAAAAACGAAAACTAGCTAAGTCATTGATTTTATGGTGCCGCTTACGTGACTCGAACACGTGACCCCATCATTACGAAAGGTGCGCTCTATCATTATGCGGATAACCTGAAGCGTCCTTATGATCCTGAGAAAGCCAAGCAGATGCTTGCCGATGCCAGCGCATCCAATCTTTCGCTTAATTATATTGTTAATGTCGGCAACGAAACCGACGAGCAAATTGCTGTCCTACTACAGCAGCAGCTTCAGAAAGCGGGCGTTACAGTAAATTTGCAGAAAGTCGGTCCGAGTCAAAGCTGGGATATGCTAATTGCCGGCGACTATGATATTTCGGTTATGTACTGGACCAACGACGTCCTCAACCCTGACCAGAAAACCACATTTGTGTTAGGTCACGATACGAATATGAATTACATGACGCGCTGTAATAATGAGAAGGTGAAAGACCTTGTCGCAGCTGCGCGCCTTGAACTCGATCCGAAGAAGCGCGAAGAGATGTATATTGATTTGCAAAAAATGGCGAAAGACGACGTCAACTGGGTCGATCTTTATTACAGCCCATATATTAATGTTACGGGAAAGAATATCGATGGTTTTTATCAGAATCCGCTTGGCCGTTTCTTTTTAGAAGACACAGTGAAGAAATAATGTGAAATTTTGAAACTGAAATGACGGCGGCCTTTTAAATGTGGTATTTGAATGGATTCAACCGTTGTTGATCCATATTTCGAAAAAACGTTAGCTCTCAACTTTGATGAGTTGCAACCTTAACGTTACTAAAAAATGGGAGAGTAATCTCACTACCTCTCTCGAGATTTAAATCGTGGTGCTCTTTCGGACAATTAACGGCGATTCGATTACAGACTGCTGGTCCGAATCAAGAAGCTGTCCCATCTCACTCATCGTCAGTATCTCTATCGCTCGCTCAACCATTCTTTGGCCGTCATGGACGAGAGTGGTGAGATTATAAGCAGCCCAACCTGCTTCCGCAATATTATCGTAACCACCAACCATGATGTCATCGGGAATACGAACGCCAACTTCTTGACGCAATGCATCTATGGCGCCAAGCGCTAACAGATCGTTTGCACAATAGATTGCATCTGGCAGTTTTGTTGCTGAGCTTACCATGTCTTTCAGCTGTCGGATTGCTGCGTAACCCGCTTCATACCGATAGTCGCCTTCCAAAATGAACGGGGACTCAAATCCTGTTTCATCGAGGCGCTGACAAAAACCAAGCTGTCGATCAATGTTAGCCTGACTGTCAATTGGACCGGTTATATAGGCAAACTTGCGTGCGCCGCGCTCAATGAAGTGCTCTGCCATGACGCGCGATGCGCCGACGCTGTCACAGCTGATTGAATAAACCCAATCTCCAGAAAAGCGGGTGTTGAAAGAAATCACCGGTACACGCAATTGCGATAGCTGTTCCAGCGCCTCCGGACTTAAAACTGCGAGTGCGCTGACGATGGCGTCGACCCGGTACCCTGCAAGCATGGGTACTATGTCATCGAAGGTGTGTCCACTTTCGACATGTACAAGCAAAATACGCCAGCCTTCCGCTTGAAGCATTTTGGAGAAGGTTTCGAGTACTGATGTGTAGAATGGATTATAAAGCCCGCCAATCACGACGGCGACCAGACGCGAGCGATGGCTTAACATGATGCTTGGGATAAAGCTTGGCCGATAGCCCAGCTCTTCGGCAGCTGCCATGACTTTTTTGCGTGTTTCAGGAGACACGCTCGCACCAGGCTTATAGGTTCTAGAAACTGCGGATTGAGAAACGCCGGCCAATCTTGCCACATCTGTAGAGGATGCGTAGGGCTTATTACGTTTCATTCCATATCCTTTGCGGTTCATGTCCAGTTTTCTGAACAATCATATGATTTCGTTTTGCCATTATGCTCGAACGCTTTCAAGGATTTGAACTGGCTTTTGAGTTGCCGGTAAAAATTCCAAAAGTTTTCTATTGACGATGCACGGTCTCTCTGCATAGCTATGCAACGCTAGTGACTAGCTAGTCAATGCGTGTTTTGGGAGGAAAAACGCATGAACCTAATTCGTACGGTGCCATTCAACAGGCGGGCCTTTATTAAGGGTGCTGCAGGACTTGGTGCTCTCTCAGCTTTTGGTGGATTGTCTTCGCTGCGCGCGCTCGCCGAGCAGAAGCCAACGCTGGTCAATGCCATTCGTTCGCTGTCAAATCCGTATCACGCAGCGTGGAACAAAGGCGGCGAAGCCTTCGCAAAATCGCTTGGTCTCGAATATGTGACGCTTGTTACCGAAGGCGATAGCGAGAAGGGCATTGCTGATATTCGCGCAATCTTGGCGCGCACCGGCGGCAATGCGGTTATCAATGTCGATCCAAACGATGCAGCCGATGCGCGCCCTATCGTTGAAGCCTGCGCCGCCGCCAAGGCCCATGTGCTGACACAATGGAACAAGCCTGCCGACCTTCATCCGTGGGATCACGATCCCTATTACGTTGCTCATGTGAGCTTCGACGGACAGCGCTATGGCGCAGAAACCGCTGAAATCCTGGTCAAGTCTATTGGTGGGAAGGGTGGGATTCTGGGCCTCGGCGGAACGCTGTCGAACACGGTTGCTATCGATCGTCGCCAAGGTCTGGAGAAGGCTCTCGCTGCACATCCTGATGTGCAGCTTCTTGATTTTCAGGTTGCTGATTGGCAGTCGAGCAAAGCGTTTGATGTTGTCAGTGCATGGCTGACCCGTTTTGGCGATGACATTAAGGGTATCTGGTGCGCCAATGACGATATGGGCATCGGTGCGCTGGAAGCACTGCGAGCGGAAGGACTTGCCGGACAGATACCAATCACAGGCGTTGATGGTATTGGAACAGCGGTCGAAGCCGTGAAAAACGGTGAGTTTGCAGCAACTGTATCGTCTGATCCATTCTGGCAAGGCTCAATGGGGCTGGCCATTCCCTATAGCGCCCGCGCCGGTGTCTTTGATCCATCGAAAGAGCCGAAAGATCATCGCGAGTTTTACGGTACGGCTTTAGTCGTGACGAAAGACAACGTCGACGATTTCTACGAAAACAATATCAAGAATACGCCAAATCTTGATTTCAAGGACCTTTGGGGCCGTGCGAGCGGACAGATCCGCGAGGGCTGATACGCCTCGCGGTCTGAAGCCTCCCGCCATGCTCGGCGGAATATTGCTTGACAGGAAAAGCATATGAGAGTTGCGAGCCACGATTTCACTCCGGCTGACGCTAAAGGCGTAGCCATGTCTAAAAACGGTATCCAAAGCCGATTGCCGGAGCTGATGCGCCGGCTCGCGCCGCTGATCGTGTTGCTCGTGCTGTGCATAGGTTTGGGGCTGATTAGCCCGAACTTTTTCTCGGTCAACAATTTCGCCCGTATCGCATCAGCTGCGGCCATCCCGGCCGTGCTGACGCTCGGCGCAACATTCGTGATCCTGCTTGGCAGCATCGATCTTTCTGTTGAAGGCGTCATGGCGTTGGCAGGCGTGGTGCTGGCGTCCATGGTTGCAGCTGATAGCTCATTGCTTGGAAGTGTTCTTGGCGTGATTGCTGCAATTGCCGTTGGCGCCGCAATGGGAGCATTTTCCGGCCTGCTGCATGTCATCCTGCGCATACCATCTTTCATGATGACGCTTGGCATGTGGTTTATCGGACTTGGCATTGCCACTTTGATGGTCGGCGGTGGCACAATTGCTATTCGCGAATCGGCAGTCCGCAGTTTCGCTCTTGAACGTTTTGCCGGTCTTCCTTTCACCGTCTGGATTGCACTTGCTGCTCTGCTCGTGGCCTGGGTGGTGCAGAACCACACGCGTCTCGGTCGCCACATCTATGCGCTTGGCGGCGGCGAGGATATCGCGGTGCTTTCCGGCGTATCCGTGCTGCGCACCAAGTTGCTCGTCTTTGCAATGGCAGGTGCGTTTTACGGACTTGGTGCAGTGCTCGCCGCAGCCCAGCTTGGTCAGGGCAATGCCGATATTGGTACTGGACGGCTGTTCACGACGATTACGGCCGTCGTTGTTGGCGGAACCTCGCTTTTGGGCGGACAGGGGGGTGTCCTACAATCACTCATAGGGGTTCTCATTGTTTCTGTTCTTGCTAACGGCATGGTTCTGCTCGGCATTCCACCATATCTGCAACAGGCATTTCTTGGTCTGATGATCATTGGAGCCGTTGCCTATGCCACACGCCGCACACGCTTCAAGATTGTGAAATAAACCATGTTGACGATCAGTGGACTGACAAAATCATTTGGCAGTGTTCATGCTCTTAAGGGCGTGGATTTGGAAATTCGCCCGGGCGAAGTGGTTGGGCTTGTGGGCGAAAATGGCGCGGGTAAATCCACACTCATGCGTATTCTCGCCGGCACACAGCGCCCAAGCACAGGCACGATCACCCGCAACGGAAGGCCTTTTGCCGTCAGCTCGCCGCAACAGGCAAATGAGCAGGGCGTTGCAATGGTATTTCAGGAGCAGTCGTTGCTGCTGAACCTTTCCATCGCGCAGAACATTTTTTTAGGGCAGGAGCAGCGTTTTATCCGCTTTGGTCTGGTTAACTGGCGCAAGATGAATGAAGCCGCCGCCAAGCATTTGAAGCAGGTCGGTATTCATGCCGATCCGGCGACGCTTGCGGGTGATCTTACTTTTGCCGAGCGCCAGATGGTGGAACTCGCCAAGGCGCTGTCATTGGCGGATCGCGTTGATGGTGATCTGATCATTTTGCTCGACGAGCCGACATCGGTGTTGGAGCAATCAGAAATCGACATCCTTTTTGAGCGTGTTCGGGCGCTTAAATCACGCGCAAGCTTTGTCTTTGTTTCGCACCGTCTCGATGAGGTGCTGGAAATCAGTGATCGCATCTATGTGATGAAAGACGGGCAGGGCGTTGCCACGATGGATGCGGAGAGTGTCAACGATGCGGATCTTCACCGCATCATGGTGGGTCGCGAGATGCACACCGAATATTATCTGGAGTCGGAGCAAACCGAACCCAGTATGCAGATTGCGCTTGAAGCGCGTAATCTGTCGTGCACTGGCAAATATCATAATATCGATCTGACGCTTCGCGAAGGCGAGATACTTGGCATTGCAGGCGTCATTGGTTCGGGACGTGAAGAACTGATCCGCAGCTTTTTCGGTTTTGAGACGCCGACATCCGGTGAGATGCTGCTGAAGGGTAAGGCGGTAAAACTTGCCAATCCGACAGAAGCTGTGTCGCGGGGCATTGGCTATATTCCAAGTGAACGTAGGCTTGAAGGTCTCGTCATGATGATGCCGATTGCTTCCAACATTACGTTGTCGCGTCTTGATGTTGTCGAAGGCTCCATCGGTATTCAGCATAATCGTGAAACGGTTCTGGCCGAAGACTGGATCAAGAAACTCTCCATTCATGCGCCGGGGCCTCATGCTTTGTGTCAGGCACTGAGCGGCGGCAACCAGCAGAAAGTGGTTCTGGCCAAGTGGCTGACGGCTGGTTCGCGCATTCTGATCCTCGATCATCCAACGCGCGGTGTCGATGTGGGCGCGAAGGAGGAAATCTTCCGCCTGATGCGTCAATTAAGCCGCGAGGGCTATGCGATCATCCTCATCGCCGACACTCTCGAAGAGACCATCGGCCTTTCGCACAATATTCTTGTCATGCGCGATGGCGAAATCACCGCACGTATTCCTGCCCCGACTGGGTCCAAGCCGTCTCAGGTGCAGCTCGTTGAACATATGGTCTGATCATGAACGAGAAAACCGCTCTCTCCAACGTTTCCGGCGCATCCCCTCGATTTAGCGCAGCTCAGCTACGCCAATATGCACCGCTTGCCTTTCTGGTCGTTATGGTGGTGCTTGTCTCGGTCTATTCGCCGGGCTTTGCCAGCGTCAATACCGGGCTGGTTCTGCTTGCAGATACCATGGCGCTGTTCACGCTTGCTGCTGGTCTGTCTTTTGTCATTGTGATTGGTGGCATTGATCTGAGTTTGCCTGCGGTCGCATCGCTTGCAAGCGTGGTGACGGCGATGCTTTTGCCAGAACTTGGGCTGCTAGCCTTTCCAATTGCGCTTCTCTGCGGCGTTGCTTCCGGTCTTTTCAGCGGCCTTGTGCATGTGCGCTTAAAAATTCCGTCCTTTATCGCAACACTTGCAACTGGTGGCGTCGTCTCCGGAATTGCGCTTTATATCTCCAAAGCACGTAGCATCGGCATCAGCGCGGCCGACCGTCCAATGCTTAACTGGATTGCCGGTACGACGTTTGGAATTCCAAACATCATTCTTGTCGGGCTACTGATGTGCCTTATTGGCATATATATCCAGCGCTATACGCGCTTTGGTCGCTATTGCTATGCCATTGGTGCCGGTGAACCCGCCGCAATTGCCGCCGGTATCCACGTGGATCGCCAGAAGGTTGTGGCCTTCGTATTGTCGGCGCTTTTTGCGGCTGTCGCGGGTATCATGCTTGCAGCGCGCATGACAAGCGGTTCGCCAACTGGCGCTAGCCAGCTGCTTCTTCCAGCTATCGCCGCTGTTCTCGTTGGCGGCACACCGATCACCGGCGGGCTTGGCGGCGTCGGACGCACGCTGGTCGGAGCGCTCATCGTGTCGGTCGTGCGTATAGGCATGACATTTGTCGGTATCGACATCTTTTCACAGCAGATCGTCTTCGGCGCTGTTCTCATTCTCACCGTCGCCGTCACCATGGATCGCGACAATATCCTCATCGCAAAATAGGCAGCCGCGCGGCTGTATGTATCGCAGGAGTTATTATGGATCTGCAATTGAAGGGAAAGACCGCCGTAATCACCGGCGCGTCGGTCGGGATTGGCTTGGCCATTGCCGAAGGATTGGCCGCAGAAGGTACGAACCTTGTGCTGGTAGCGCGTGGCAAAGAACGTGTAGAAGCTGAAGCGCAGCGCATTGCTGAAAAGTCCGGAGTCAATGCTATCGGTGTGGCGGCAGATGTGTCGACCGTGGAAGGCACTGACGCTGTTATCGCTGCCGCAGCTTCCGCAGGCGGTACCGATATTCTCATCAACAATGCGGGTACCGGCTCCAATGAAACGATCATGGATGCGCCGGACGATAAGTGGCAGTTCTATTGGGATCTGCATGTGATGGCGGCAGTGCGCCTTGCGCGTGGACTGGTGCCACAGATGAAGGCCAAAGGCGGCGGTGTAGTGCTGCATAACGCTTCTATCTGTGCTGTACAGCCACTTTGGTATGAGCCGATTTACAATGTCACCAAATCAGCTTTGATGATGTTCTCCAAAACACTCTCGACCGAGGTGATTGGGGACAATATCCGCGTCAATTGCGTTAACCCGGGTCTGATTCTCACGCCTGATTGGGTGAAGACCGCCAAGCAGCTCACAGCCGATAAGGGCGGCAACTGGGAAGGCTATCTTCAGGATGTTGCCAACGAACATGCAGCCGCCAAGCGCTTTGGTACGCCGGAAGAGCTCGCGCATTTCTTCGTGTTCCTGTGCTCGTCCCGTGCAAGCTATAGCGTTGGGTCAACCTATTTCGTCGATGGGGGGATGCTCAAGTCACTTTGAGGACGTCACTCGATAATTCTCTTCCTGGAGAAATGCTGGCCGGAATTGCTCCTACAATTCCGGCATTTTTTCATCCCTTAGATCGGCTGCATCTTGCGCATATCACTGAGCAAACGCTTCATGCGATGAATGCGGTCATGCTGGTCCGTAGGACGACGCATAGCGACGCTGGTGGAGAGAATATCGATGACAACCAAAGCGGCGATACGCGAAATGGTCGGCGTGTACATATTGGTGTTTTCAAGTGTCTCAACAATAAGAGAAACATCGCAATAGTTGGTCAACGGCGAGTCTGAACCTGTCATCCCAATGACAGACGCACCGTTTTCCCGGGCGATGCGGGCGATTTCGATGATTGAGCGTGTGGTGCCAGTATTGGAGATGACGAACGCGACTGCGCCCGGCTTCATCATCGATGCCACCATCAATTGTTGATGCGAATCGAGCTCGGCACCGCATGGCACACCGAATAGTGGAAATTTCTGCTGTGCATCGCGTGCTACGATGCCGGAAGCGCCGAAACCGAAAAACACAATCGAATTGCACTTTGTCAGGATATCGATTGCTTTGTGAAGGGCGATCTTGTCCAATCGCGACCGCGCCCAGTCGAGGCTGGTCATCGTATAATCGAAGATCTTTTCTGCAACGACTTCTGGCTCGTCCGTCTCGACCAGCACTGAATGCGTAGCGGGCGTCCCGAGCGCCAGACTTTGAGCGAGCCTGATTTTCAGATCCTGGAAGCCGGAGCAGCCGATGGCCGTCGCAAAACGCAATACGGTAGGTTGGCTGACGTCGGCAAGTGTTGCAGTCTCGCTGACGGTTGCATTCATGATGCGGTGAGGATCGTCGAGGACAACGTCAGCGACTTTACGATCCGACTTCCGCAGCTCCGGTCGCATTGTGCGAATAACTTCAATAATATTGCGACCATTCAGGCCACGCGTTTCACTACGCGCATCATTATCCATTCAAGAAAATCCCTCTGACGGCTCAAGGGCCGGAACGCTTTTTCAATATGTTAGCGTATCGGCTCCAAAACCGGAATCGATTTTTGGCAAGCATCACGCATGGTTTCAATAGGTTAGAGCACTGCTTACAAGGGCGACCTTAATGCGTGTACGGTGTACATGAAGATCACCAGCAGATCGAGCCGCAGCGTCGATGTTTTCCGGCGCTTCGGTGTTGAATTCGAACAAGCCGTAATGATGAGCGACCAGATCAGTAGCGCCTATATGCTGGGTCAGCGCGACTGCTTCTTGTAGTGTGAAGTTGCCGGGAACACCGTTATTCGAAAGTTCGGGACTGCGGCCATTTACCGGTAATAACGCCACATGAGGATTATGAGCGGCAACTTCGGCTTCCAAACCTTCATACGGTATGCAGTCACCAGAATGCCAGATACGGAGTGCCCCGCAATCAAATACATAACCGAGGAACTTGTGATCGCCGTTCTGGTCTGTTTCCAGCGCTTCATGGGCCGCGCGGGTTGCGGCGATCTTGATTGGCCCCAGCGAATATCTCTCTTGAGCGCCGATCAATACAAGGCGCTTTTCATCGACGCCCGAGCGCGTTAGAGCCTGGTCCTTCATAGCCCGGGGAACAAGCAAGGTTGCGTTGGGATTCTGTGTCAGAAGCGCTGGTAGAGTGCCGGGATCCATATGGTCGGTATGAGCGTGTGTGCAGGCCACAAGATCGACAAAATGAATGCCGTCCGGCGCAACCGGAGGGGGCATCATGCGTATATGCGGTCTGCTCGTGCCTTTATATTTCTCGGCCAGGCTATCGGAAAGATAAGGGTCGATGACAATGCGTTTCTCGAAGGCCTCCAGCACAAAGCCCGCTTGTCCCAGCCATAAAATACGAATGCCGGGCGTGGCTGGTCTGCGCAGATAATCCTCCAGTGGAAGCGTTTCGGCAATTTCCTGCAAACATCCCGGCATTTTGAAGTCCTTTTAGTTTTTGAGCGCGGCGACCAGATTGTCCGCGGCAATCCTGGTGGCTCTGTCTACGCTTTCCGCAGTGAAACCACCGATATGGCTGGTTGCTATGACCCTTGGATGCGCAGCAAGCTCCAGGGAGAGCGGCGGTTCCTGTTCGAACACATCCGTCGCATAGTTGGACAACTGGCCACTGTTCAAAGCGTCGATAAGGGCGCGGTCGTCGACCAGTTTCGCGCGCGCCGTATTTACGAGGATGAGACCCGGCTTTGCTGCGGCCAATCGCTCGCGTGAGATCAGCGTCGAGCCGTCGCGGGGTGCAGGGCAATGTAGCGTAATGATATCGGCTTGCGCGATGATATCGTCCACCTCGGCAAAACTGAAAGAGCCAGCAGAGAGCCCAAGATCTGGCTTGAGCGGATCATAACCCAGGACTCTTGCGCCGACTGCTACCAGCATGCGTGCAACCTCGCGGCCAATCGCGCCGCAACCGATCACGCCGACAGTGCGGCCTCGAATTTCGATGCCGCGCTGGCGGGGCCATCCACCGGCTTTGATACCGGTATCTGCCTGGGGTATAGAGCGTAGCGCGCTGAAGATCAGGCCAATCGCCAACTCGGCAACGCCCAGCGAGTTTGCACCTTCTGCAATCAACACTCTGATGCCACGCTCGGTGAGCAGCTCAACCGGAAGATTATCGGTGCCCACGCCGTTTCGGCTGATGGCTTTAAGCGCTCGTGCGGCTTCGATGACACGCGGTGAGACCGGTTCAACACCGGCGAGCCAGCCCGAAACATCGCTCACGAGGCGCACAAGCTCATCCTCGTCAGGTGTTTTGCCCGGCGTGGAGTAGACGATTTCGAAACCTGAATTGCGCAGGTTTTCGATATGCGGATGCGGCTCGGCGGTGAGCGAGCGTGGCGTAACGAGAATACGCTGTACCATCTCTACCGTCCTGCCGCTTCGATGGCGATTTCCGAAATACGGTCAAAAGCAGGCCCGCTCGTTGGAATGTCAATATGGAAGACTTCCGCGATGACCTGTGTCCAGCCGTGGATAAAGTAAGTCCAGCCGTCGACCACATTGAGCGACTTGGCCTGTTTCTGCGCGCGCGCCTGATCAAGGAAAACGAGATTGCCGCGATAGTTGAGGTCCCAAACCACTGACTTTTCAGGGAACGCCGCCGCATTGGATAAGGGCGAGCCGGGCGCGTCTTTGCCGAGGCCGGTTGCATTGATGATGAACGAACCGGGCTTGAGGCTGTTGAGAACAGCGTCGTTGTCTTCCGGGCGCGGGGCCAGAATATATTCAACTGCAACGTCGCTCGCGACTTCGGCATGAATGCGCTTGATTTCATCAAGACGATGCTGGCTGCGATTGGAAACAATAATACGGGCCGGCACATTCTTGCCACGCGACTTACGCATCAGATGCCATGTGATTGCGATGGTGGAGCCGCCTGCGCCCATTGAGAAAAGATCTGCGTCTGTGCGCTCGAAATAGTCGGCACCCAAAAAACCATCTATGGCCAGACCCGAGGAGATCGGATCCTTTGCATGGCAGATGAGTTTGCCATCTTTTTTGGATATGCAGCTTGTCTCATCCATCAACAGCGCATGGGGGTCGATCACGTCGAACATATCGCGGCAGGCGTGGAAGAGGTCGATCTTGTGTGTGGTAACAAGCGCACCCAATGAAAGCGGATCGTTGCGAATGAACTCAACAGCTTCGCGGTAAGCCTCGGGATCGTCGTGTAATTTGAAGTCGATACCCTTGATGACGGCGTCTTTAAGGCCGAGATACTCAGCCCAGGCCGGGAACACCTTCATGATCGAGCTTTTGCCGGTGGTTACGCCGATAAAGTACAGCGTCGGCTGTGTAGCTGGCTGATACTTGCTCATGCGCGCATCTCCAGCGCCTGGCGCGCCACATTCACAGCGCTGGCGGCATTTTTCCTGATCGCATCAAAGCGACCCTCGCGAATGTCTTCGGTCTTGGCGATCCAGGTGCCGCCCACGGCCACAACCTGCTTGATCGCGAGCCAGTCGCCGATCGTGTCTTCGGTGACGCCGCCGGTCGGAATGAAACGCACGCCGAGATGTGCGAATGGCGCGGCAATACCCGACAGCGCTTTCGGGCCGCCTGCAACCCCTGCCGGGAAGAACTTTGCTAGACGGACGCCCTGTGCTGTGGCGAGCGTCAGATCCGTTGGCGTCATGATGCCGGGGCAGAAAGGCAGATCAGCTTTTGATGCTGCGTCAACGATCCGCGGATCATAACCTGGCGCCAGACCAAAGCGCGCGCCGCTTTCGATAGCTTTATCGAGATTGGCAGTGTCAAGAATCGTGCCTGCACCAATGCAAAGCTCTGGTCGCGCATCGCGAATTGCCGCCAGAACATCCGCCGCAGCTTCCGTGCGGAACGTGATTTCTGCAACTGGCAAGCCGCCTTCGAGGAGTGCATCGGCGAGAGGAATGGCATCTTCCGTGCGTTCGATCGCGATAACAGGAACAACACCAAGGCTAGCGATAAGGTCAATAGGATTGCTCATGGCAACATCCTTCAGATTGAATTTTCGACTTATTGTTTTCACGTGCTCAGGCGTATTCACGCATGACCGCATCGACGGTTGCTGGATCGCGCGGTTTGTAGTGGGGGTTCTCGACGAGCTCCCAGCCGCCGCCTGACTTGGCGATCACGCGGTGGCGCATTCCATTGGACTTCTCAATGATCCCGTAGTCCTGACCGCTGTCGGATGGATAGGCGAAGACCATCACGAGATCGGTGTCGCCGACGTTGATCGAACGATGAATCCAGAATGGCGGAACATAGCAAATCGTCTGGGCGGTGATTTCGATGATCCGGGTTTCGCCGGCGGGCGATTCGAGCTGCATCAAGCCCTGGCCGCTTTGGCCGTAGTAAATTTCCGGGCGGTCCGCCTTGGCATGAATGTGACCGCGGGTGAGGAAGAACTCCTTCCCGACACGACCCGGATTCATGCGGGTGACACCATAGATCAGATCGCCGCTATGAGCGCCCGGTTTAAAGTCCTCGACGTCATAAACAACCGTGTTTCCGTGCGTTTCGCGCAAGGCTTCGAAAGCATTTTCGTCGCCGTAAAGTCCCACGAGATCATTCAAGCGCTTTTCATAGCGGCCGGTATTGCCGCTCATGCCGCCAGAATTTGGATTGACGACGCTCACTACAGGTTCGCGTAACATGTATTCCTCCATTTCGTAGTGAAATTACATAAAATAGGATATCAGCACAATCAAGTGGGTCATATGAGATAAATTTTTGGTATAATCGTTACAGATTTGTCGTTTAAATTATTGACGCTGCAAATTTGTGTAATTATGCTACCCAAATCTAATAAGATCGGTAGGAGCCGATCGTTCCAGGAGGAGATTTCCAAATGCAGGGCTTGAAATCTGTAATGTTGAAAATGTCGCTTGCTGCGGCGTCGTCACTGTTGGCGCTCTCGGTTGCGCATGCGGCCGATTGCAAGATTGGCATTTCGATGAAGACGCTCGATGCGCCTTACTTTGCAGCGCAGGAAGTTTCGGCGAAGAAGCGTGCGGAAGAGCTCGGTTGTGAAGTCTTGACTGCTGATGGGCAGAACGACCTCAACAAGCAGGTTTCGGATGTTGAGGATATGGTTGCGCAGGGTATTAACGCGCTCATTATCAATCCGCGCGACAGCAAGGGGCTTGTTCCGGCTGTGAACGCCGCGACCGCAGCTGGCGTAAAAGTTTTCGTGGTTGATTCTACGCTTGATCCGTCGGCCAATTTCGTCACGCTGGTTCAGTCGTCCAATGCAAACAATGGTCAGCTTGTCGGTCAGTGGCTTGCAGACCAGACCAAGGGAAAAGACCTCAAGATCGCTCTGATCTCGGGCGATAAGGGCAATGAAGTTGGTCAGGAACGTCGGCTCGGCGTCTTGGCCGGGCTCGTTGAAGGCCAGTTGCGCAACGAAGGCCGTGTCCGCTTTGAAGTTGTCGGCCAGGGTTGGGGCATGTGGAACAATGAAGGCGGCCTGAAGGCTATGGAAGATCTCCTCACAGCCAATCCCGATATCAATGTCGTTCTCGGTGAAAATGACTCGATGGTTCTCGGTGCGCGCAAGGCGTTGGAACAGTCCAATCAGCTCGATGGTGTACTTCTTCTCGCAGCAGCCGATGGCCAGAAAGAAGCCATGGCGATGATCAAGGAAGGCAAATACGGTGCCACCGGTCTGAACGATCCGGCACTTGTTGCCGCGACCGCCGTTGACCTTGCGAAGAAGGCGGTTGATGGCACCTTGCCGGCTGATACGTCGAAGGTCACCTATACGACGCCTGTCGCTATCACCAAAGATAATGTGGACAAGTATTACAAGCCGGACGCCGTTTTCTAAGATTAGCTGCCTTCATAGTGCAGCCAGTCTGGTAGTGAAAGACTGGCTGCACTATGGGATTGTCCGAGGAGGCGATTCAGCCAGATGCATGGCGTCTGACGAGTTTCGCAAGCGGTCGCGCGGTGACCATTTCTTACGGGCTGAACTGAAATTCGGGTGGAGCGTCCTGGGTCTTGAAGATCTGGAATGATTGAAATGGAAAATCTTGTAGAGCTGTCCGGCATAGCGAAGTCATTTGGCGGAGTTCATGCGCTTCGTGGTGTCGACTTCGCGCTTCGCGCAGGCGAAGTTCATGCTTTGCTTGGTGAGAATGGGGCGGGCAAATCGACGTTGATGCGCGTTCTCGGCGGGGAGTTTTCGCCCACTCGTGGCGAAGTCAATGTCGCGGGCGAAGTGCAGCATTTTCGCGGCCCTATGGATGCGATGTCCAAAGGTATCGCCGTCATTCA
Organism: Ochrobactrum sp. RH2CCR150; assembly: GCA_014138095.1. Taxonomy (GTDB): domain Bacteria; phylum Pseudomonadota; class Alphaproteobacteria; order Rhizobiales; family Rhizobiaceae; genus Brucella; species Brucella gambitense. The sequence goes on along the minus strand of JACGXE010000004.1, from coordinate 316,836 downwards.
TCAAGAAATGGCATTGGCAACTGATCTGACCGTTGCCGAAAACATCTTTATGTGGATGCTGCCATCGGTCATTTCATGGCCAGAACTCAACAGCCGTGCAAAAGAACTTATTACGAGCCTTGGATTTTCCATTTCTCCCAGTGCTCTTGTCGGCGATCTTCCAATCGCGCATCAGCAGGTTGTGGAGATCGCGAAAGCCTTGTCACGCAATGCGCGCGTGATGGTGTTTGATGAGCCTACCGCCGTGCTGTCCGCACGTGACGCAAACCGTCTCCTCGATATCATCCGTACACTGCGCGAGCGCGGTGTTGGTATCATCTACATCTCGCATCGCCTGGATGAAGTTTTCAGCATCGCTGATCGTATTACGATCATGAAGGACGGCGCTTCCATCACCACGACTGAATGTGCGTCTGTAACGGTTGATGATGTCATTCGTCTCATGGTCGGTCGCCCGCTGAAGGCGCTTTTCGGTGAGGATATTGAGCGGAAAGTTGGCAATGAAGTTCTGCGTATCGAAGAACTCTCGGACGGCTCCCGTATCAAGGGCGTGTCACTGACGGTCAAGGCTGGTGAGATCATCGGCCTAGGTGGCCTCGTCGGAGCAGGGCGTACAGAACTCATGCGACTGGTTTTCGGTGCGGAGCGGGCGAAATCAGGACGGGTTTTCGTCCATGGCAAAGAAAAAACCATTCGTAACCCGCGTGAAGGTGTGAAGGCTGGTATCGGTCTTGTACCCGAAAGTCGCAAGGATCAGGGTTTGATCCTCGACTTCCCGATCCGCGTTAATTCTACCATGGCGAAGCTTGCTCCTTTGGTGAATCTGTTTGGTTTCGTAAAAGGCGGCGCGGAGCGCTCTACTGTTGAGGCGCTGTCAAAACGTCTCCGTCTAAAGGCAGGTAGTATTGAAGATCCGGCATCAAGCCTGTCGGGCGGCAATCAGCAGAAGGTTGTCCTCGCCAAGTGGTTTCATGCCGATGGCGACGTGCTGATTTTCGATGAACCCACCCGTGGTGTCGATGTTGGCGCCAAGACGGAAATCTATTCGCTCATCAAATCGCTTGCGGCTGAGGGGCGGGCGGTTGTGGTGATTTCCTCCGAACATCTTGAGCTTTTCGGTCTGTGCGACCGGATTTTGGTCATGCGCGAAGGCGCGGTGACGGGTTCGTTGCAGCCGGAGGAATACTCTGAAGAAAATTTGTTGAAGCTTGCCATGGTCAACACGGCCAGCGCAGAGCTTTCTGCAGCAGTTAATTGATTGGATAAAACTGTGACCGAAGTTCTTGAAACGCCGAAGAAAAACTTCAATGCCGGAGCTCTTCTCAACCGGTATGGCACCGTTGCCATTCTGATTGCAGTTCTGATCGTAGCTGCCTCCTTGTCAAATGTGTTCCTAACTGAACGCAATATTATGAATGTGCTGCGTCAGGTGGCTGGCCCAAGCCTCATGGCGGTTGGTATGCTGTTCGTCATTCTGACACGTGGGATCGATTTGTCGGTTGGTTCTGTGGCGGCACTGGGAAGTGTGTTGTCTGCCATACTCATTCAGCAATATGGAACAGGAATGGCTGTCGGCGGTGTACTGCTTGCCGGTGCTGCCTGTGGCCTCGTGTCCGGTATTCTGGTGGCTTATCTCAAGCTGCCGCCTTTTGTGACGACCCTTGCAGTCATGACCATCGCGCGCGGGCTTGCTTTCATCTTCTCGTCCGGCCAGCCGATTATGATGGGTGAGGCTGGTTCTGCGGTAACAGCCTTCGGTTCAGGTACGCTGGGGAGTATCCCATATCCGGTCATCCTCATGATCGTTGTCTTCGTAATTGCCGGTGCGGTTCTCACCTTCACACGCTTTGGTCGCCTGGTTAAGGCCATAGGCTCCAATTCCGAGGCTGTTCGCCTGTCGGGTATCTCGGTCTCTTATTATACGCTGTCGGTTTATGTAATTTCCGGTGTTCTGGCTGCTGCTGCCGGTATCATCTCCACAAGTCGTACCGGTATCGGGTCGGCCAATATCAGCGTCGGCGCCGAGCTTGATGCAATCGCGGCGGTTGTTATCGGTGGCGCGAGCCTGATGGGCGGTCGCGGCGGTGCGTTTAATACCTTCATCGGCGTCATCATTCTTGGGATTATCGCAAATATGATGAACCTTGCGCGTGTTCCGGGCTATCATCAGCAGGTCTTCATGGGCTGCATCATCATTGGCGCGATGCTTCTGCAATATGCGTCGAGCTGGCTGCGCAAGTCTTAAGACAACCATCCGTCCTCCCAAAAATCAATGACGTGTTCCATGCCAAATGAACTTTCACTTGCAATCGACGTCGGAACGGGCAGCGTGCGCGCCGCCCTTATGGATGGCCGTGGCAATATAGTCGCGATTGCCGCCCGTGAACACGAACAGATTGTGCCGCAATTTGGCTGGTCGGAGCAACGTCCTGGAGACTGGTGGCAGGGCGTGATCACGTCGATCCGTGAGGTGCTGGATGGGGTGCCGGCTGCGAGAGACAGGATCGTAGCCGTCGCTGCCTGCGGGCAGATGCACGGCACGGTACTGGTTGGTGACAAGGGAGAACTGGTGCGCGACACCGCCCCCTTGTGGAACGACAAGCGCACTGTCGATTATGTAACTGCCTTTGAAGCAAAGCATCGCCCGGCAGACTATCTGGCGCACAGTGCCAATCCAGCAGCACCTTCATGGCCGGGGTTCAAATTGCAATGGCTCCGGGATCACGACGCGGAGGCCTTTGCGCGCGCCGCCGCCATTCTGATGCCGAAGGATTACATCAATCTGAAGCTTACTGGCGAAATCGCGATGGATCGCAATGATGGTGGCGCGAGCTTCCTGATGGACCCGCGCACAGGCGACTGGTCGCAACATATGGTCGACTTGCTTGGCCTAAATCGCCAACAGCTTGCACCATTGCGGAACCCCACTGAGATACTCGGTAGTGTTACGGCAGAAGCCGCACTGGAGACAGGGCTTCGTGAGGGGACGCCGGTTCTGGTTGGTGGTGCGGATTATCCGGTCGCATTGCTTGGTTCTGGTGTTTGTCGTCCGGGTGTTGGCTCGGAAGTGATGGGCACGTCGGCGATCATCACTGCGATTGCGGAAAAGCCATTGCTTGACCCATCCGTCTGCAACGTCGGTACGGTAGAAGGAAACTGGGGCGCGTTCATGTTGCTGGAATCCGGCGGCGATGCAATGCGCTGGGCCCGTCGTGCGTTCCACGACAAACAGGTTTCCTACGAGGAAATCGTGACGAAGTCAGCACAGGCGCCTGCTGGCTCCGAGCGTCTATTCTTCATGCCATATCTTGCGGGCGAGCGCCTTGGCGAACACCGCAACGCGCGGGCGCAGTATTTTGGCATTGGTGCTGCTCATGGCATTTCTCATCTCCATCGCTCGGTGTTGGAAGGCGTTGCCTTTGCCGTGAAGCGCCATATCAATATTCTCGACAGTATTTCCGGCTCCAGGCTTGAGCGCGTGATCGCGTCTGGTGGTGGTGCGAAGACGGAGCTGTGGCTGAAAATCAAGGCGAGTGTCTATGGCATTCCCATTCTCGTGCCGAAGGAGGCCGAGTGCGGTCTGGTTGGTTGTGCGATTATGACAGCCGCCGCAACAGGACATTACTCAAGCGTTGAGGAAGCTGCCGACGCGCTTGTGCAATATTCGACCGAGATCAAGCCGGACCCGAAATGGTCAGAAATTTATGCGCCAATGCAGGCCTTCTTTGAGAAACTATATACGCATAGCCAATCGCTCTATGACGATCTCGACAGGCTGCCGCAATGAGTGCGCATGCGGTTCTGTTCGATATGGATGGCACACTCATTGACAGTGAGCCATTTCACTATGAAACCCTTCTAGGGGCGATCGCCGCCTTGTCGGGCACGGTCCCTGAGAACTTCGAAAACCGCGTAACCGGCACGACTATCGCCGATTGTCATGCCCTGCTGCGGAATGAGACCGGTATGACGGCTGATCTAGGAGCCTTCATCCAAGCGAAATATGCAGCTTATGTCAGTGGGGCAACCCGCTTGAAACTACGCCCCGGCGCGGCCGCCGTGTTGCAGTATCTCGATGAGGCGGGCATTCCTTACGCTATCGTCTCCAATTCGGACCGTATGCTCATGGACGCAAATCTTCGGGCAGTTGGGTTGCAGCGCCCTGATTTCATCAGTGTATCGCGCAATGATGTGCGGGAAGGCAAGCCCGCGGCGGAGCCCTATTTGCGCGGTGCTTATCTGCTTGGCCTCGAGCCGTCGCAATGCATCGTTGTAGAAGACAGCGTGCCGGGTGCTCTTGCAGGTCTCGCTGCTGGCATGACTGTTATCGGGTGGCCAGAGCCGCACCGCACCGACCTCATTTTTCCGAACGGCGTTGTAACCGCCAATCCTGAAAACCTTCTTTCCAGTTTGCAGCCGCTTTTGAGAGCGGTTGTCCAATAGCAAGTCAGACAAGGATAGCATTTCCATGTTTCTCGAAAAGTTCAGAATTGACGGCAAGATTGCAGTCGTCACGGGCGCCGCGCGCGGCATAGGCCTTTCTGCCTCTGAGGCGCTGGCGGAAGCTGGAGCAAAGGTAGTGCTCACCGATATGAGTCAGGAACTGCTGGACAAGGCTATCACTGCACTCGCCGCCAAAGGCTACAGCGTCGAGGGCGAACTGCTGGATGTTACGGATGTTGAAGGCGTTCAGCGCGTGCATGATTCAATTATTGCGCGACATGGCCGCGTCGATATTCTCGTCAACAATGCCGGTATCGCGATCAGCAATCATCCTGCTGAAGCCATGGCCGATGACGTCTGGAACAAGGTGATCGATGTTAATCTGAACGGTGTGTTCTGGTGCTGCCGCGCATTTGGCAAGTCGATGCTGGAAAATGGCTCAGGCAATATCGTCAATGTGGGTTCCATGTCCGGTTTCGTGGTCAACCGCCCGCAGGAACAGGCGAACTACAACGCATCCAAGGCGGCAGTGCACCACCTGACACGTTCGCTAGCTGCTGAATGGGGCGCGCGTGGGGTTCGCGTCAACTCGGTAGCGCCGACCTATATCGACACAGAAATGAACAAATACGTCTATGATGATCCTGAAATGTATCGTCATTGGGTTGGTGGCACACCAATGAACCGTCTTGGGCGCACGGACGAAGTCGCCTCTGTCATTCTTTTCCTTGCAAGTGATGCATCAAGCCTGATGACAGGCTCGATCGTTCTGGCCGATGGAGGCTATGTATGTTGGTAAATGCAGCTTCAACCGTGCGTGGCGCACGCTTCCCCGGCCGTTATATTCAAGGTGCGGGCGTTATCGCGCGCCTTGGCGAAGAGGCCGCAAGCTTCGGCGATAAGGCAGTCGTTCTTCTCGATAATGGCATTTTTGATATATTGAAGCCAAAGGTCGATGCGGCTTTTGCGTCTGGTCCAGGGGCACGTATCGTGCGCCATGGTGGAGAGTGCTCTGAAAGCCAGATTGCGGCTCTTGTTGCACAAGCCCGCGAAGCCGGAGCGAAAGTCGTTATCGGCGTCGGTGGTGGCAAGGCACTCGACACGGCAAAGGCTGCGGCCCGCGATCTCGGTCTTCCATCGATCATCCACCCGACCATTGCAGCGTCCGATGCTCCATGCAGCGCGCTTGCCGTTGTCTATAACGATGATGGTTCGGTGGCATATGATACGTTTCTGCCAAGCAACCCTAATCTGGTTTTGGTGGATATAGCGCTGATCGCACAGGCTCCGGCACGCTTCCTCGCTGCTGGTATCGGTGATGCACTTGCAACCTTCTATGAAGCGGACTCCTGCCGCCAGTCTGGCGCTTTCAACTGCATGAAAATGCAAGGCGTCAGTCTTGCTTATGAAGTTGCACGTTTTTGCCGCGATACGATCTTTGAATTTGGCGCAGCGTCGCTCAAGGAGTGCGACGCCAAGCAGGCCGGTCCAGCGATGGAACGCGTGATCGAAGCGAATATCCTGCTTTCGGGCGTCGGCTTTGAATCCGGCGGGGTGGCGGCTGCTCATGCTATTCATCATGGCCTTTGCGAGCTGGATGATGTTCATCATCATCTGCATGGTGAAAAAGTCGCCATTGGTGTTCTCGCAGGTCTCAAATTGCATGGTGCGGAAGAGGAATTCCAGAAGGTTCGTGAATTCTGTCTTTCTGTGCGATTGCCGACCCGTCTTGCCGATATCGGCATTGAAGAAGCGACGGACGAGAAACTGGAAATCGTCGCCAAGCGCGCCTGCCGCGCCGGTGAAATCATTCACAATGAGCCGATCAAGGTAACGCCGGATATGGTCGTCGCCGCATTAAAGCAGCTCATCTAGCATTTATCGGGAGGTTATCATGCAGGAAGTTATTTCGTCTTTCGCCAAAGACCTGTTTGCAGGCAAGCGTGTTCTGGTTTCGGGCGCAACGAGTGGCATCGGTCTTGAAATGGCGCGCGGATTTGCAGCGCTTGGTGCTTCTGTCGCGGCCAGCGGAAGCTCTGTAGCCAAGATCGAAAAGGCTGAGAAAGACGATGCCAACAAGGGCATTGAGTTCTATGAACTCGACGTACGTAGCAATGACGATGCCATTGCCTTCATGGAGAAGCAGACAAGGATCGATGTGCTGATCAACGCGCAGGGCGTTGCACGGGACACGACAGAATGGGAGAACGATGTGTTCAACGATGTCATGGACATCAATCTGAACAGCGTTTTCCGCCTCACCATGGCCGCATATCCAAAGCTGAAGGAAAGCAAGGGGTCGGTGATTGCGATCGCTTCGATGTTGAGCTATCTCGCCGATACAGGTGTGCCATCTTACACCGCAAGCAAGACCGGTATTCTTGGGCTTACGCGTGTTCTTGCGCATAAGTTTGGTCCAGACGGTGTGCGCGTGAACGCTATCGGACCGGGCTATCATCGCACGGATATGACGCGTGCTCTGTGGGAAAACCCAGCTACCGAGAAGCCTATCGCGCAGCGTGCAGCTCTGAAACGCTGGGGAGAAACTGAGGATCTGGTTGGCGCAGCTCTATTCCTTGCGTCGCCTGCGGCTTGTTTCATCACTGGCGTCACACTGCCCGTAGATGGTGGCTTTCATACTGGTTGTCTGTAAAAAGACGCGGCTAATCTTTACGTCATGGAACGATCATATCATGTTCCACGAGAAGACTATAAATAGCTAAATCAAGTAAATCCGGTAAGTCGGAATTCTTGGTCAAGTCTCGATGGTGTCATTGGCTAAGCTGGTGGCACTATCGGCGTTTCCTAGAGGAAGTTTTTACTTTGTTTTCCATTTTTATGTAATTTTAATACGCATTGTTTTATTATAATAAAAGATTATATCTAGAAATTGCCGAATAATATCATTGACATTTATGATTATGAATATTTACTACATTTATGAGGATTTATATACCGCAGCCATTTCCGGAGCGGTGTAGATGGGCGACAATGGGAGGTTGAAATGGGATTGTTTTCACGCCGTTTTGGGATTGGGCTTGTTGCGATTGCAGTGACATCCGTGGCAGGTTTGACTGCGGCAAGCGCACAAGCACCGGCTAGTGCTTGCGTTATCACAAAGACGGATACCAATCCGTTTTTCATAACTATGAAAAATGCTGCGATCGAAGAAGCCAAGAAGCAGAATATCAAGCTCTCAATGTATGCCGGTCGCGATGATGGTGACAGTATCAGCCAGATCGAAGCGCTTGAAACTTGCATTCTCGCAGGCGTGAAGGGCATCTTGATCGATCCATCGGACAGCAAAGCAGTGGTTCCGGCCATCCAGAAAGCTCGCGCAGCAGGTATCATGGTTGTTGCGTTCGACAGCCCGGTTGAACCTTATGATGCAGTGGATGCCACTTTTGCTACCGACAATTTCAAGGCGGGCGAATTGATCGGCCAATGGGTCAAGGCGAGGCTCGGGGACGAAGCCTCCAATGCGCGTATTGCGTTTCTTGATCTCAATGCCTCCCAGCCGACGCTGGATGTTCAACGCGACCAAGGGTTCATGACCGGCTTCGGGATTGACACCAAAAACGTTAATGTCATCGGCGATGAAGATGACAAGCGGATAATCGGTCACGACGTTACCAATGGTAATGAAGAAGGTGGCCGATCTGCTATGGAAAATCTGCTCCAACGCGATCCGTCTCTCAACGTCGTCTATACGATCAATGAACCTGCTGCTGCAGGAGCGTTTGAGACACTCAAGTCGCTCGGCATGTCCGATAAGGTTTTGCTCGTTTCTATTGATGGCGGCTGTCAGGGGGTGAAGAATATTAAGGCCGGAACACTTGCGGCGACGTCACAGCAATATCCAGGCCGAATGTCTATCCTGGGAATTCAGGCAATTCGCAAATGGGTTGATACTGGCGAGAAGCCAAAGCTTGAAGACGGTGCACATTTCTTCGATACAGGCGTTTCGCTTGTGACCGATGATGCGGCTGAGGGTGTCTCTTCAATCAGCGTTGCGGAAGGCCTGGAGAAGTGCTGGGGCTGAAAAACCTTCGCTATCCACGAAGATTCGGCGTGTGGCGTCGGGTCTTCATGGGACCACGTAGTTCCAGCTTTTGATAGGACCAATGTCAAATTGGCTCCGCGCTGGAAGAGTTCATGGGCAAGATCATGACACAAGTAGACGACTTTGAGAGCGTGATACGTAACAGTGATACACGCATTGCAAAATTCCAATCAAAGCGATCCTTCGGACGGTTTGTTCAAGATTGCGTCCACGGCAATCCAGCAATTATCCCGCTATTGATTCTGCTGTTGACCGTTACCGGCTTCGGCCTGTTGACGAGTGGCCGGTTTTTCTCGGCTTTCACTTTGACCCTTATTCTCCAACAAGTGGCGATCGTCGGAATTGTCGCTGCCGCGCAGAGCTTAGTCATTCTCACCAAAGGCATTGATCTCTCGGTTGGTGCAATCATGGTTCTGACGTCGGTTGTGATGGGGGCCTGTGTTTTTCGTTATGGCCTTCCGGCGCCACTGGCAATTTTGATTGGGTTGGCTCTTGGTGCTTTCTGTGGTTACATCAACGGCATACTTGTTTCCGTGGTGAAGCTACCAGCCTTTATCGTGACGCTTGGTACATGGCAGATATTCCTCGCCAGCAACTTCATTTACTCGGGCAATGAGACCATACCCAGTGCGCGAATATCGGAAACGGCGCCATTGCTGCAGTTTTTCGGACAATCAGTGCAGCTTGGGGGTGCAGTCTTTACCTATGGTGTAATTGCCATGGTGCTGCTTATAAGCTTGTTATGGTATGTGCTTAATCATACCGCATGGGGGCGGCATGTTTATGCCGTGGGCGACGATGCGGCTGCGGCAGAACTGGCAGGCGTTCGGGTTCGCCGCATGTTGATAAGCGTTTACATTCTCTCCGGTGTCATCTGTGCATTTGCGGGTTGGGTTTTGATAGGCCGTCTTGGGTCTGTCACGCCGACTGCGGGACAGTTCACCAATATTGAGTCAATCACTGCGGTTGTAATTGGCGGCACGTCGTTATTTGGCGGGCGAGGTTCCATCCTTGGCACAATCTTCGGTGCGCTTACGGTAGGTTGTTTTTCGCTGGGGTTACGGCTGGTTGGAGCCGATCCACAATGGACTTACCTGCTCATCGGCGTTCTATCGATTGTCGCCGTTGCCATTGACCAAGGATTGAGAAAGGTCAATCTGTGATGTCTGCAAATCCGATTTTCAAAGCACGTGGTTTGACGAAACGCTACGGCCATGTTGTGGCACTGGATGGAGCGGATTTCGATCTCTATCCTAACGAAATCCTCGCGGTTATTGGGGATAATGGTGCGGGTAAATCTTCATTAATCAAAGTTCTCTCTGGCGCCACGAAGCCAGATGCAGGGGAAATCGAATTGATGGGAAAGTCAGTTCAATTCCGTTCAGCACTGGAGGCGCGTGAAGCGGGCGTTGAAACTGTGTACCAGAATTTGGCGCTTTCCCCGGCTCTGTCCATTGTGGATAATATGTTTCTTGGACGCGAAATCCGTAAAACTGGCTTTTCAGGCCGATTTCTTTGTCGCCTTGATCGCAAAAAAATGCGCGAAGTAGCTCGCGAAAAGCTCTCCGAACTGGGACTGATGACGATCCAGAATATTGACCAGCCGGTGGAAGGACTCTCAGGAGGGCAAAGACAGGGAATTGCGGTCGCCCGTTCGGTCGCGTTCGCTTCGCGAGTTATCATTCTTGATGAGCCGACCGCCGCTCTCGGTGTGAAGGAGTCGCGCAAAGTACTCGATCTCCTACTGGATGTTAAGAAACGCGGACTGCCGATCGTACTGATCAGTCACAATATGCCACATGTTTTTGAAGTTGCCGACCGTATTCATATTCAACGGCTTGGAAAGCGCGCGGCTGTCGTGAAACCATCAGAGATTTCCATGTCCGATGCAGTCGCCATCATGACTGGGGCTAAAACTTTATAAGCCTATATTATCGAACTGCGGGGAAAAATAGCCGGGTGCTATCAAGTGCAGCACTCGGCCGGCACCTGACTTAGTGAAGTCCAGGAATTGCAGCAACCAGACTGCGAGTGTAGGCATTGGCCGGATTGCCGAAAATTCGGCTCGGCGGACCAGATTCCACGACTGTACCGCGATGCATGACTAAAACATCATCGCAAATTTGGCTGGCAACTCGCAAGTCGTGCGTGATGAAGACAATCGCAAGGTCACGGTCCTTCTGCATTTTTTGCAATAATTTAAGAATCTGGGCCTGTATCGAGACGTCGAGGGCAGAAACCGCTTCGACGGCAATCAGAATTTCGGGGTCGAGCGTAAGGGCGCGTGCAATGCCGACGCGTTGTCTCTGCCCGCCTGAAAACTCGTGCGGAAATCGTTCCATGGCGCCGCGATCAAGCGTGTGAAGTCGGCTGCTTCCGGTGCATACTCGGTTTCTAAATTTGCCGCACTTGGCTTTTCCCATGCGATACGCCATGCAGGTTTTGAACACGGGGTACGTTCGACTGCAATTTGTCCGGGACTGGTGGCGACTGACATGGGTAATGCCCTCGCAGTGAAGTCCGATGAACTAACCCGCCCGGAAGATATCGCAACTTCTATATTGCACATCGTTGGTCTACCAAACAGCGCAAGCGTCTCGGAGTTCTGGGTTAATTGTCTTCTTGATGAGTCTTACTGAAGATCGAATTTCAAAAAAAAGAATCTATATTCGCGTTCCGATAAGCTTGCTGATCTGTCCCAGTCTCACATATAGCCCCCCCATTTTGCCATATGTCACGAAGTCGTCTTCCATTGCTCAATCGATTTAGCGGTAGCTTTTCCTTATGGGTGACCTTTAAAGAAACCGACTCGCTTTTGAGCGCCTTGCAATAAGCTCAAAGACCGGAGGCAGGTGGCCAACCCACAACAAAAGACAATGGAATCCTACCTCGGTTTCGTCGCAATCGCTGCAGTCAAACTGTGGATACTCTTTGTCTACGAGCGCTGGCCAGCCTGTCGACAAACGCTGCTTGCCTGAACAACCGGAGATACTCTCTCTGATAGGGCGCATCAAAGGTCTCCACTATGCAGGAAGTGCTTTGGTTGTCCGTCAGTCAGGCCAAGCCAACGCCGACGAACTGCTCTTTCCCGGCCGCATAAGCGCATATTCGGGCCGTGTGTCCGCCAACGTCTTCTTCAGTGCTTCTGCGACGATTTCGGCCTCGCCTTCATGCAGGTTGCAGGGGTCGAGATAGAAATGGTCGCGCTCGACTTCGTGATTGCGGACGATGATCGGCGGTTCGGCCAGCGACAGCGCTTTTGCGAAACCTGCCGCCGAGAACCCGGATTCGGGCGTGACGCGAATTTCCAGTCGGTCGAGCGGATTGTCGGTCGGGTCGGGCACAATGTCGGCTTTGATGCCCTTATGGCCCTCTAGCGTCGCGCGCCAGAGCTCAAGCGCCGCCGTTTCCCGTTCGCGGATCCCCGCGTGATCGCGGCTTTCCCAAGCTTCTAGCGCTGCTATCACCCCGGCGACGCTTTCCTTGCCGACCTTCATGCCGCGGCCTATACCGCGATTCTGCAAAAAGGCCGAGCGCACCAGATCTTTGCGGCCCGCAACGACGCCGGTGGTCGGTCCGCCCAGGAACTTGTGGCCGCTATAGATGACAATATCGGCTCCCTCCTTGAGGAACCGTTGAAGGTCGTACTCGGAGGCTGCATCCACGATCACAGGCACGCCTTTGAGGTGGCAAATTTCGGCGAATTGCTCCAGCGACAGCATGCCGTATTGGACGGTGTGGTGGGAGACGACAAAGAGTGCCGCCGCCGTCTTGTCGGTAATCGCGTTCGCGACATGGTAATCATGCGTGACGCTGACGGTGCCAGCGTGTATGACTTTGCCTCCCGCAAGCCGGATCGATTGGTCTATATTGCCGCCGAAATTCACCAGATGACCGAGTTGGACGATGATCTCATCCTTAGCGCCGGGAGCGACGTCAGGCAGACGTTCGATGGCGAGGAGATCGGTTCCGGTGATCGCGCCGGCTAGCGCCAGCGATATGCCGCTGGCGCAGGACGCGGTGACGAAGCCTGCTTCGCCACCGGTCAGTCGCGCGACGACGTTGCTCGCGGTGCGGTGAAGGTCGTCCATCTCAACGAATTGTGGTGCGATCTCGGCCATGGCGCGAATGGCTTCAGGAACGATGATGGACGCGCCAAGCGCTGTCATCGTGCCGGAGACATTGATGATTGGGCGCAGACCGAAGCGTTCGCGGATCGTCTGGTTAGGACGTGGAGGATTAGTCTTATCCATTGCCGTGACTTTCATTGTGTTCTTCAGAAAAGATTTCAACGATCGCCTCTATTTCGACCGTGATGTTGTTGGGTAGCGAGGCGACGCCGATAGATGAACGGGCGTGCACCCCGTCGTCGCCGAAGACCTCGACCAGAAAATCGGAACAGCCGTTGATGACGCGTGGATGTTCTTCGAAATCGTCGACCGCGTTGACGAAACCGAGCAGTTTTACGACCCGCTTCACGCGTCGCAAGTCGCCCAGATGCGCCGTCAGCACCGCGAGTAGGTTCAGGCCGACAAGGCGGGCGTGTTGGTTCGCCGTTTCGGTGCTGACGTCTCGGCCAACCTTGCCTTTGTGCAGGACTCCTTCTTGGTCCAGCGGTCCCTGACCGGAAATATAGAGCATATTGCCGACCTCCAGCACGTTGCGAAACGTGCCAATCGGTTTGGGAGCAGAGGGAAGCTCGCGCTCCAGCGCGGCATTGGGGCGATAACGAGGCATGCGCACGCGGTCCTAGTTCAAATGAGAGGTTCTGAAACGCGACAGGAAGGTGTTCAGGCGCATGTTTTGGCCAGCCTGTGCCATTAGTTGCACCGGGGGGCCTTCAGCCGCAACCCGGCCCTCGTCCATGAAGACGATGCGGTCGCTGGCGTCGCGGGCGAAGGCGATCTCGTGCGTCACCATCAGCATCGTCATACCCTCCTGCGCCAACTCGCGCACCACGTCGAGCACCTCACCGACCAGTTCTGGATCGAGCGCCGAGGTGATTTCGTCCAGCAGCAGGATTTTCGGCTCCATAGCCACTGCGCGGGCGATGCCCACGCGCTGCTGTTGGCCGCCCGACAGTTCGGATGGCAGGTTGTCGATGCGGTGACCGAGGCCGACCCGCTTGAGCCAGTGTTCGGCGATGGCGCGTGCTTCCGGCTTCGGCTTCCCGCGCACTTTCGTCAGGCCCAGCATGACATTTTGCGCCGCCGTCAGGTGGGGAAAGAGGTTGAAACCCTGAAACACCATGCCGGTTTCGGCGCGCATCCGGGCAAGGTCTGTTTCGCCTCGGCGCTTCCGGTTGCCGGTGTCAGAATAGCCTACTTCCCGCCCTTCGATTTGGATCGATCCGGTATCGTAAGTTTCCAGAAAATTCACGCAGCGCAGCAGCGTGGTCTTGCCGCTGCCTGAAGGGCCGATCACAGCCACGACCTCCCCCTTCTTCACCTGCATGTCGATGCCCTTTAGCACTGATACGGCGCCGAAGGCTTTTTCCAGACGCTCAATCCTGAGAAGCGGCTTGTCAGTTGCAGTCATGGCGTTAGTCCCGGATATATGCGTAGCGTCGCTCTACTGAGCGGCTGACCAGCGAGAGTGAATAATTGATTGCGAAATAAATGAACGCGCCGAGCAGGTAGAGCGCCATGGCCTCATAAGTGCGACCGATGACTTCGTTGATCGACTGCATGAGATCGACCACACCGAGGAGCGAAACAAGTGCGCTACCCTTGACTGCGTCGGTGACGCCGTTGATCCATGGAGGTAGGAAGCGGCGGATGGCCTGCGGGAAAATCACGTAACGCAGGCGTGATACGAAGGTCAGGCCGATAGCCTTGGCGGCTTCCATCTGCCCCTTCGGGATCGAGACAATGGCGCCACGCACATATTCGATGACCTGCGCGGCCTTGAATAGCGTCAGCGCCACCACACCCGCCCAAAAGGAATTGATCGAAACGCCGAGCGGCGGAAAACCGTAATAGACCACGAAGATCAAAACGAGGATCGGGATGCCGCGTATGCAGTCGCTGAACAGGCGTATGAGCCATTGTAGAGGGCGTGGGCCGTAGATTAACCCGACGCCGAGGATGACGCCGGAGACCAGCGAAAAAAGGACGACAAGCGCGGACACGAGCAGCGTGATCGCAAGACCTTTGCCAAGGAAGGGAAGGGCGTACAGGATGGACGACATGATTCAGCGCTCCGACCTGAAGCGGCGTTCCAGCTGGCGTAGGCCGAGCAGGATGCCATATCCTGTTATGAGATACATCACCGTCGTCACGATATAGACCTCGACGATTCGGAACGTGTTGAAATTGATCCACTGTGCGCCGTAGGTGAGTTCAGGCACAGCGATCACCGACGCCACGGACGTATCCTTAAACAGCGAGATGAAGGTGTTGGACAGAGCGGGAAGCGTAATGCGCGTCATGGTAGGCAGGCGCACGTAAAGCAGCCGCTGCCATGGAGTCAGGCCGATGGCCTTGCCAGCGTCGATCTGTCCGCGTGGAACCGCCTCCAGCCCAGAGCGAAATACCTCGACCAAATAGGCCCCGGCATAGAGGGACAGCGTGGCGACAAAGGAAACGGTCGGGCTGTAGGCGATGTTGACGACAGTAGGGATGCCATAAAAGACGATATAGACCAGGAGGATCAGCGGTACGTTGCGCAAAACCTCAACATAGGCCGAGATCAGCGCGCGCGCGACCTTGCCGGCCGACACATACCAGATGGCTAGCGCCAACCCGATGATCCCGCCGATCAGGATCGAGAGCACCGCAAGCTCAAGGCTGAGTACAAGGCCCTGCCACAGCTTGTCGAAATGTCGCCAGATCAAGTTGAAATTGATGTGATAGTTCATGTGCGGGCGCTTGCCTCCCGGCGCATTGAATCAGGTTGGTTTCGGGTGCAAACCGCATTCCGTTCCAGCTCCTTTCGGGAAGGCGGATCGCAATGTGCGGCGGCCGCGCCCCACAATGCCCGACCGCGGATACGGTCGGGCGCTCCGGACTCAGATGGACGGGAAGCCCGGCTTGCGTTCCGGCGGCTCCATGCCGAAATATTCCTTGAAGCCAGCATCGTACAAGGCGTTGTCATGGCCGAACATAGCAATAGAGAAGGCGGTGTTTACGAACGTCAGCCAGTCGATGTCGCCCTGGCGCACACCGCCGCCGTAGAGCATGGCGTTCCATTGCTTGCCAGCGTCGAAATAACGGTCCGGGTTTTTGGCAACCAGCCAACGCACGTTTGACAGGTCGACGGCGGAGGCATCGGCTCGATTGGAGTCCAGCGCTTGGAACACATTGGCCTGCGTGTCGATCTGCATGACCTGCGCTTCCGGCAGTACTGCGTGTACCGTCGTCTCTGCGTCAACATTTTGCAGGATCGCGATGCGCGCGCCGCTTCCCTTGGCCTTCAGTTGGTCGAATGTCTTGGCTGCGGCGTCCGGTTTGGTCAGAAGGGCGACGCCCTCGACGTAATAGGGACGCGTGAAGTTAATGAGCTGGGCGCGCGCGCCGGAGATCGTCATGAACTGGAGCGTGATGTCGACCTTGCCGGTGGCGATGTTGGGAATGCGCTGCTGTGCGTCTTGCTTCACGAATTCGACCTTGGTCGGGTCATCAAACAGGGCCTTGGCGATGATGCGGCCCATGGTGATGTCCATGCCGACCAATTCGCCGGCGTCGTTTTCGAAGTGCCAGGGAGCATTGGTACTACCGGTGCCGACGATCAGGTGTCCTCGATCCAGAACGGTGCGCAGCAGGCTGTCGCTCGCCGACTGCGCTGCCGCTTCCTTCGCATTCAGCGTCACGGCGGCAGCCGCTCCGAGCGCTACTCCACCCAGGCCGAGTTTAAGAAATTCACGCCGCTCATTACCTGCAGTCATTTTTGCCTCCACGTAAGTTTGTCTATCTGTTCCCTTGATATCTGCTGTAGTCTTATATATTGGACTATAATCTTATATTTAGGACGATATTATAAGACATACGGTTTGGCAACCGTCATGGCACCAGAAAGGACCAACGCATGAGTTCTGTGGAGATTGCAGCCGGCACACGCGTGGCACGGGGAGGGCGCGAACGCGGGATAGACCGCATTCTCAAGCTCTTTTCATATTTGCAGGACCATGGCGGACCTGCGCGCCTAGCGGATTTGCCCCGGGCGCTCGACGCGCCGAAATCGACGATTTACGATCTGGTGAATATTCTGAGCGAGGCGGGTCTGCTCGAAATCAGGGACGCGCAGGTCTATTTCGGCAAAGTAATGCAACTTTATGGCGCGAGCTACCTGCGCGCCAACGATATCGTGGCGCGCGGCCGCGAGATGGTGGATCAACTGGTCAAGGAAACGGGTGAGACGTGCGAACTCTGCATCCGCCTGCGAGGCAAGCAGGTCATCATCCATGCCCGGCCCGGCTCTCGACCGCTGCGTATCAGCTCGGAAGTCGGGTCGCAGATACCGATCCCGTGGACGGCTTCGGGTCGATTGATGCTATCTGACTTATCGGGGGAAGAAATCGAAACAGTGCTCGGGCCGGAAGACCGCCTTCAACCAAATGGGCACGCGGTAGATATAGCCGCCTTCATTGCCGAATGTCACGCGCATCGCAAACAGCAACTGGCTCGCACCGTCGGTGCCATCAACAATTTCACACAATGTCTGGCGTCCCCTTTGGTCAATGCGCGTGGCGCGGTGGAGGCGACGATCTGCTTCGTTCTGCCCATCGATATGCCGGAGGTCGAGCGCCGGAGGTTGGAAGCCCGGCTTATTGAGGCCGCGAGCGAAATTTCCATCGCGGCCCACGGGTGAGGTGGTCCACGGGCCGTATACTGTCGAACTTCCGCGTGAGATCGGCAGGAAAGCCTTACTAGTACGCCACTCCAGTTCTCAGTGATTGACCGACCTTGACCAACCGGGCAATCTGGAGCTGTCACAACGTCGTTTGTCGACCGTGCCAATTCAACTCTTCCGCTACATTATCAATAGTAGCAGCGGATTCGCAGCCACTGACAACTATCATCTAATCTTCTATCGCGAGGAAACTGCACTTTAAGTGAGATAGAATCTGACTGGCAATCTGAAATCGTAACAGCAACGCATCTGCAGATAATGAGGAAGGTTTGTTGTATAATTTTAATAAGTAAAATTTATATTTTGTGGAAAATTACAGTGTATTTGGCCAATATCCGTGTATTATATCAGAAGTTATATTAAAGTAATATAATATGTATTTGTGCATCTAATAAAAATCCGTTTTAAAATCGTGATATAACTATTTCCTTAAAGAAAATTGGCTAAACAATATGTCATTTGGTTATAATTCCACGTAAGATGGTTTTCAGATAATGGCTCAAAGGCGTATCAGGACCCATATAGCGTGGTCCGGGATGCCGAGGGTTGAGCGTCAAATATCCCCTTATGCGTCACTAGAGCACTGCAGAAGTGCATTTCTGTAATTCTGTTGCCTTTAGACTGGTTGCACCAAAGGTGGTATTGAGAGATCGCTTCCAGTCCACGAAACCGGCCCCTTTTCTAACCTTTCCGACTTCTTCAACAAAGCCCGTTCGAAAGTAGCTGAAAACGATAAACTCGTCGGATCATTCATTTCAAACGAATTGTGCTCGCGGTTGGAAGCGGCCGTTTCGCAAAACGAACGCCAAGGCAGTAGAACCGGTTTCCGTTGTATGTCTGTTCGACTATTGCCGCTGACGGCAATCTAACCCCTTTCGCAATGGCACCGATATTCTCCTATTGACAGATGGTCGCTGGAAAATGATATATTATATATCAAATAGAAAAGGGAACAGAATGGTTACGGTCAATTGTGATATGGGAGAGGCCTTCGGCATCTATCGTTTTGGCGACGATGAGACTTGCATGCCATTTGTGACGCACGCCAATATTGCCTGCGGTTTTCACGCTTCCGACCCCGTCGTGATGGCCAAGACCGTGCGTCTCGCAAAAAAGGCAGGGATCAACATCGGATCTCATCCAGGATTGCCAGATCGTGAAGGATTCGGACGTCGGCCAATGCGTATGACCCGCGAAGAAGTCGCGGCACTGACCATCTACCAGACAGGCGCTCTGGAAGGATTTTTGCGTGCAGAAGGCGTAACGCTCTCGCACATCAAGCCACATGGTTCACTGTTCGGTATGGCGCAGAACGAACTGGCGGTGGCCGAGGGGATTGCGGATGCCGCCGAGGTGTTTGGCGTGCCGGTTATCGCGTTTTCCGATTGCTGCATGTCCGAAGTATTTTCCCGGCGCGGTATCCCCTTCAGTTGTGAATTTTATGTCGATATTGACTATGGGGACGACGGGCGTCAGATCATCTCTCGTGAGCATCCGCCCATCGCGGCTGCGGATGTGGCCGAGAAAGTGCGGCGTGCCATTGAGCATGGGTTGACGCGCTCGGTGACCGGCAAAGACGTGCCTGTCGTCGCGGAATCGATCTGCGTTCATTCCGACACGCCCAATGCCATCGAGGTTGCTCGTGCGGTCTTTGACGAATTGAATCGTAGCGGCAAGCTAACCCGGGGTTAGATCGGTGCGCACGCTGGCGGGAAAACCACTGCAAGAAGACATGGCCAGGGCGATAGCCCCGGCATTGCGGGCCATTGCTGCCTCTATCGGGCCAGACGGACGGCACGTCATTTATTCGGCTGGCAATCGTGTTTTAGCGGCGCGCACAGGCAGCGAAATTGCCCGTCAGATGTGCTCGGAGCATTATGCCGAACGGCTGCTGAAAGAAGTGCTTGTCGATGCAGAGCGCCAGTTCGGTGATGGAACTGCGCGGCTGGCCGTGATGGCTGATGCTGCGCTGGTCGAAAGATGTCGGCCCAATGGTCTGTCCATCGAGAATGAACGCGTGATTGAGGCTCTTGCCAGTTTGGGGCCGACGATCACTGCTGCTTTTAGGGCCGAAACCCGGGTATGTGATGATGCAGCGGGTCTTGTCACCGCTGCTGGTGTCGATGCGGGTCTCGTCCCGATGATCCTTGAGGCGGACAGGCTGGCCGGGCCAAGTGGATTGGTCGAAGTCAAGGAAGGTGCCGAGACGAGAGTGATCTCCGGTCACGGTTTCAGTTTTGATGCACGGCAGGTTGGTTCCGGTGCTGTTGCTGCGATGGACAACGTACATCTGATCGTTGCAAACGAAGTTCTGGCAGACTTCAAAACGCTTTCCCCGGTTATCGAGGGATTTGCTTCAAATGGCAAGGCGCTGGTCATTGTTGCCCGCGGTATTGAGGGGGCGGCGCTTCAGTTGGTCGAGCGCAATCGGCGCGCCGGAATTTTGAAAATTGCGGCGCTTGTTCTTGCCGATGTTGGCGCGCGCGCGGCAGAAGTTCTTGAAGATATTGCCGCTGCGAGCGGTGCGACACTGATTTGCGCACGCATGGGAACATCGATCGAAATGTTGAGGCCGGCCATGTTGGGCAAAGCCAAGCATTTCAAGTTTGAGGGCGCGCGCGCACATCTGATGGAAGCTGCAGGCTGCGTTCAGGATATTGCTTTACGTGTCGCGGCAGCGGAAGCGGAGATCAATGCGCATCGCTACCTGCCCTTTGATCGTGAGCATGCTGAACGTCGCAAGGCCCGACTGTTAGGGCAATGGGTGGAACTGACGATCCGCCGGGGGGCGGATTCTGCGGCGATGGTGGAGGTTGCACGCCGTGCCATTGTCGCGCTGCGTGCTGCATACCGCGATGGCGTCATTCCGGGAGGAGGATGTGGCCTCGAAAGGATTGCGGATCGCCTGAAGGGCAGGGGCGGAAACGATCCCGCTTTGGTGGCTGCAGTGGCTATGATCGATGCAGCCCTTCGCGCTCCGGGAAAATGCCTGCGTCGTAACGGGATGATTCAGTCGGATCAACGTGATCCGACATCTGTCGTGATTTCTGATCCAGCCGGCCTCTCGAGAGATTTGCTGGATGTCGCGTTCTCGCTTGCAATTCGCCTTGCCGGAATCGGCGGCGCGGTCCTGCAGCATTGAGCGTCAATATTTGATGAGAGTGAGAGCAAAGCAAGATGAGCAATGATGTCGCGGATCAGATGTTGGAGATAGAGGACCTCGTCCATCACTACGGTGCTGTGACTGCACTCTCGCACGTATCTCTTTCTGCCAGAAAGGGCGAATTCCTGACGATCCTTGGCTCCAGTGGCTCTGGGAAAACCACGATGCTGCGTGTGATATCCGGACTGGAGATGCCAACATCGGTTCGAAGGCTCCGTATCGACGGACAGGATGTTGCGCATCTTCCTGCGGCTAAACGTAATTGCACTACGGTCTTCCAGAGCTATGCGCTCTTCCCGCATATGAGTGTTATCGAAAATGTCGCTTATGGATTGCGAATTCGAAAGGTGCGTGCCGCTGACGCCTTGAAGGAAGCGCGGCGAGCACTTGCTATGGTGCAGCTTGAGGCGAAAGCCGACCGTCGAATCGGTCAGCTTTCTGGTGGCGAGCGGCAGCGTGTTGCGTTGGCGCGGGCGGTTGTCACCCAGCCGTCAATTCTCCTTCTGGACGAACCCCTCGGTGCGTTGGACGAACGTCTCCGTCAAGATATGCAAATAGAGCTGATGGAATTGCAGCGCAGTCTTGGCATGACCTTTGTGTATATCACACACAGCCAGGAGGAAGCGCTTACCATGAGCGACCGTGTGGTTCTGATGAGCCAGGGCCAGATCGTGCAGAGCGGTAGTCCGCTGGAACTTTTCGACCGACCAAAGAGCCGATTTGCTGCGGGCTTCATGGGCTACGAGAATATTCTTGAAGCAAAGCTGATCGGTCGCGAGGAGGCGATTGGCACCGTTGAATTCCCCGGGGGAGTGCGCATCCGGGGTGTGATTACTTCAACAGGATTGAGGCCAGGAGACACCATCGCCATCGCGATCCGCGCCGAACGTATTTCTCCAGCAAGTGCCAGTCTGTCAGATAATTCTGAGACCATCGCGGCGAAGGTCACAAACCGGGTTTATCGCGGCAAATATACGGATGTCACGGTGGCTACCGGCGCCGGGCCATTGCGGCTGCGCAGCTGGCACGGAGGCGCAAGCGAGAACAGCGAAGTAGAGCGAGTTGGCTGGAGTATGTCGGACGCTGTGATTTTCGCTGCCTGATGATTTCTAAATCAATAAAACCAGAAAGGGGATCATAAAATGAAAGACAGGTTTTCAACTTACAGTCAGGTCGAGCTGACCCGACGCGGCATGCTGGCAGGCATGGGAGCGCTCGCCGGAATTGCCGCTGTTGGGGGGATATCCGGCGTCGCAAAGGCGCAGGACATGCCGTTGGTCAAGATTTATGGCGTTCCCACTGCAGCCCTGAAAGATTGGGCCCCGATGGAAAAATCCATCGGTGTACGAGCTCAGCTTAGTGGGTCCAGCAATGACGTTGGCGTTTTTATGCGCGATGTTATGGGCGCGAACATGGGCGACAGCGTCGATCTTTTTGTCTTTGAGTCCGGTACCGAAGATATTCTCGGTCCGCAGGGGCTCTATGCACCTCTGGACGAGGCTAACCCTGAACTGACTCTTTGGGAGCGCACGTCCGATGATTGGAAACGCTCGCCCGTTGTGCAGGACCGGGAGGGAAAGCAATGGGGTGTGCCAGTGATCGGCAATGCCGACAGTTTCGGCTATTTTCCCGAGAAGCTGGGCATGGCTCCCGACAGTCAGGAAGAGCTGTCGTGGTCACTTATGTTTGAGGATGAAAAAACCCGCGGTCGTGTGGCTTACGGCAATGCCTATACCTACTCGATGGGGGTAGCAGCGCTTTATCTGCAATCCAAGGGAGCGGCAAGCTTTGCAAATATTGCAGACCTGACACCGGAAGAAGCGAAGACTGTGGCTGACTTCCTCATCGAGCGCAAAAAGGCCGGCCAGTTCCGTACCCTGTATGGCGCTTTCGAAGAGCAGATTCAGTTGCTGACCAACCGCGAAGTTGACGTCATCAACTGCTGGGAGCCAGCGGTTCGTGAGGTAAATCTCGCACTCGGACCGGATGCCACGCGCTATGCCTATACCAAGGAGGGCTACTTCAAGTGGGGACACGGCGCCTATATCGCGGCCCAGGCTGCTCAAAGGGACAATCTCGCTGCGATCTATAAGGTGCTGAACTACTTCCTCGGCGGAGAATATCGAGCGCTTCAGGCACGGGATCGGGGCTATGCGGGTCCGAACATGGACCTTGGTGTGGAATATGCCACGGCCAATGGCTGGAGTGCTGAAGAGGTTGCCGCGTTGAAGGCCACAGAAGCCAAAGTGAGCAAGAAGTTCTCCAAGCCCTATGTCTCGACCACCACGCCGGATAATGCCGCCGGTATGGAGGAGGAATGGCAGCGTTTCTTGAACGCCTGACCTTCGCCTGTCTGTCAACCGACGCGACCAGGCCCGCAGATCAATGCGGGCCCGGGATGCAACATGCTCGAAAATTTTTTGGAAGATTGAGATGCAACAGATAGCGAGTGCCGCAGAGATGCCGGTTGTTGGCAGTCAGAGTTCTCTATATACCATCAGGGCAAAACTCACCGACATGAACGTCGCTGCGACCGTCATTCTGTTGATCTGGTTTGCACTGGTCATCGTGCCGATCGTCATTCTTTTTACCTTCAGCTTCTTTTCGACCGTGCAGTTCCGAACGGTTTATACGCCGACACTCGATACATGGATCGGGCTGTTTTCATCGGGACGTTGGGAAGTGACACTGCGCACCTTGCGCATCGCACTGACGGTCACGGCTATTGAACTGGCCATAGCGTTTCCTTTCGCGCTTTGGCTGGCGAAAGGCTGCAAGTCCAATACGAGCCGGGCAGTCTGTCTTGCCTTGCTGACGATTCCCTTCTTTCTGGACATGTCCTCGCGCACCATCGTCTGGCGCGCCATTCTCGGTCAATCGGGTCTGATCAATACAATTCTGATCAACATCGGCGTGGTGGATACACCTGTGGAATGGCTGCTCTATTCAGAAGTCGCAGTGCATTTCGGCATGGTCGTCAGCTTGTTCCCGTCCATGGTGATGCCGATCTATCTCGCGATCAACCTGATCGACGACACTTTGATCGAAGCAAGCAACGATCTGGGTGCGTCTCCCTGGCAGACGGTCAGCCGTATCATCATTCCGCTATCCTTGTCGGGAGTCATGGCTGGTATCGTGTTCTGCCTCGGCCCCGCGCTCGCCGCCTGGGTTGAGCCTGGCATGCTGGGGGGCGGCTTCGTCAATCTTATCTCGAATTCGATAGAAAGCGCCTATTCGGCACTGCGCTATCCGGTTGTCGCCGCGCTGTCTGCCTTCGTGATCCTGCTGCTGCTGGCTCTGCTCGGAGGCATGTACCTGATCGCGCGCCGCTTTGGCGATCCGTCTTCGTCTATCAGCGTCCTGAAAGGCTGAGCATATGCAAACTCGGGATACATCACACGTGCGGCAGATATCACCGAAGCTCGGGCCAAGCTATGCCCCGATCTGGAAACGGCTTTCCAAATGGGGCGGGTTCGTGACGCTGGCGGTTATCTATTTTCCGCTGGTCTGGCTTGTTCTTCTTTCGGTCAGCCAGAATCCTCTCGGCGGCATTCCAGGTTCGTTTTCGCTTGAGCACTATCGTTCGCTGTTTTCCAACAGCGCATGGCGTAAGCCCATGCTGGCAAGTCTGGTAATCGGCGTTGTGGTCGGATTGATCTGCGCGGTTGCCGCGACAATCATCGGTCGCGCCCTGCCGACGATGCGCAGCCCAGGCCGTGTGCTGCTGATGTTCGTGGTTCCGCTTTTCGTGCCTGGTATGTCGCTTGGGGCCGCCCTTTTCATCGTTGCGCGCGCGGTTCTGAACTTGAAACTCGGTTTCTGGTCTATCGCGCTTGGACATTTCGTCTGGGCGTTTCCCTTTGCGCTGCTGATCATCCTCGTCGTGACGATCCGTTTCGATCACCGCCTCGTTGAAGCGGGGAGGGATCTTGGGGCCAGTGACTGGCGGGTCTTCTGGGACATCGAATTTCCAATCCTCATGCCGGGCATCGTAAGCGCGGGGCTGTTTGGCTTCCTGATGTCGTTCAACGAAGTGATGCGTTCGATATTCCTGCGTGGCACTGCCGAGACCATGCCGGTCTGGAGTTGGATACAGGCCGCCGCGCAGCAAAGCCAGGTGCCGATCATCTTCTCGCTGGCTTCTCTGGTGCTGTTCGTCACGCTTCCGCTGCTGTGCGGTGTCTTCTGGCTTCTCTTTGCCAGGGTAGGCAGATCATGAAAACGGTGTTGCAACAAGTCCGCCTTGGGGGATCAGTCTGCGGGACTGCGCAACAGACGCGGAAGCAGCGCTTCGGCGGCAAGCTTCAGATCTTCCGCCATGGCCTCACGGGCCCCAACCGCATCACGGCGTTTCATCGCCGCCAGAATGTTGCGATGTTCATCGTTGGCGTGCTCCCGGTAATGGTCGGCATCAAAAAGACCGTTGAAGACAGGGCCGACCTTGAGCCAGAGCCCCTGGATCACCTGAAGCAGCTCGGGGTTGCCCGATTTTTCGTAAATGATGAAATGAAATTCGCGATTGAGCTTCATATAGGTGCGGGCATCAAAGGTCAGTGTGGTCTCCGCAATCCGGTTCAGCAGTGCGTCGATTTTGGCAAAGTCGCGTTCCGTGAGCAGAGGCGTCGCCAGTTCGGCGGCCATACCCTCCAGCGCAATGCGCATGGGGAGGAGATGGTGAAACCTCTCAATCGTCATTTGAGGCACAACAATCGAGCGGTTGGGCAATTGAACGAGCAGCCGTTCCGCGATCAGGCGCTGCAGGGCTTCGCGTATCGGCGTCGCGGAAATACCGAAATTGTCGGCAAGGTTACGGATCACCATCGGTTGCATGGGCATATAGGTGCCGTCAGCCATGCCTTTGAGAATCTCTTCGTATGCCCGGTCGCTCAGGGCCTCGCGCGCGATCTTGGTCATTCCGTCCTTCTCCCTATAGTCACCGAGCGAATTGCTCATGTTTTTCTTCAATATATGAGGTCGCAGCGCTTTCCGGCAAGATATATCATATATCTATACAGGATAATTAGTGCTCTATTGACTGGTAAGGCGGCTGACTGGCTGCAGTGCCTGGTCGGGCCCGAACGGAGGTACTGCCATGCTGTATGAGACTTTGCATTTTTCGCCCGGCGGTGATCGTGCCGTTGAAGTGGAATTGGGCGACGGGATGAGTTTCACATTGAACTTCACGGTTCATCGGCTTGTGGCTGCCATACGTGAAGCGCGGATTCCGGCTATTGAGGACATTATTCCAGAACTTGCTTCGCTACAAATCAACTATGATCCCGACCGTACTTCCTATGAGGACCTTATCCACGAGATAGAGACCATCTACGAGCGGATTGGATCAGACGTTTCCGGATCGCTTCCCAGCAGGCTGTTGACGTTGCCTATCCACTATTTCGATGAGGAGACATCGGTCTGCATCGAAGACTACCGCAAGACCTATCCTGACAAGCAGATTGATCCAGACCTCCTCTGCGAATTGAACGGTGTGGAGGATCGTGCTGCATTAGCGAGACGTCACTCTGGTACTGAATATTGGGTTGCGGCACTCGGCTTCTGGCCAGGTTTGTGCTCGCTGCTGCCGCTGCGACCCGGCTCTCGTATCACTGCCCCCAAATATAATCCTCCACGCACATGGACCCCGAAAGGGGCTGTGGGTATAGGCGGTGCGCTTTGCTGCATCTATCCAGACCGGACTCCCGGCGGGTATCAGTTGATCGGACGTACCCCGGCTCCAATCTATGACGGCTCACAGCGTCTGCCAGCGTTTCGGAACAGTCTTGCATTGCTGCGTGCGGGCGACAGGGTCCGCTTCCGGCCTGTGAGTGCGGAAGAATGTGCCTGGATCGATGCCGAAGTTGCTGCTGATCGTTATGAGCACGATGTGGTCGAATATCAGGTTTTCTCGGTTGATCAGTATCTGGACTGGGCGAAAGCGCAGGGAGAAAAAGCATGAGCGCGCACGGTGTGACCGTTCTCAAACCAGGGCTTGAAACGACGGTCCAGGAATTGCCGGGACGGATAGGCTATCTGGAACAGGGCTTCCCGGTCTCTGGTCCCTTCGATAAATGGTCGTTCCGGCAAGCCAATCTGCTGGTGGGTAATCCTCGCGATACCGCTGCGCTTGAATGTCAGTTTCTTGGGCCTGCATTGCGGTTTGATCAAGACGTGGTTGTCGCCGTGACGGGCGCTGACATGCGCCCGAAGCTGGACGGTGAAGCCGTGCCTATGTGGCAAACCTTACTCGTATCTGCTGGTCAGGTGCTGGAACTTGGCGCTGCATATACCGGCGCGCGGGGATATATCGCAATCTCGGGCGGCATTGATACTACTGTCGTTCTCGGCTCTCGTGCCGTGTTTCATATGGCGCGGGTTGGCGGACAGGCATTGGTAAAGGATCAGGTTTTGCCTCTTGGTCCTCAGTCAAGCGGTGCACCAGCAATCCTCGCTGTTCCTGAGGGCAACCGCCCGTGTTTCTCAACCGACAAGACCTGGCAGATCGAGGCACTGGCGGGACCGAATGATGACTGGCTCGATCCTGCGGCCGTCGAGATGTTTTTCTCCGCGGACTGGTCGGTGCAGGCAAAGAGCAACCGCACCGGCATTCGTCTCACCGGCCCGGAGTTCAGCTTTGCGGGACGAGCTCTGAACAAGAGTAGTGATCACGGTCAGGACCCGTCGAACATTATCGATCATGGTTATCCGTTGGGCGCGGTCAACCTTGCCGGGCAGACGCCGATCATTCTTGTGAACGATGCCCCGAGCACCGGTGGTTTCATCAATCCATTCACTGTGGCCAGTGCGGCATTCTGGAAACTCGCCCAGACGAAGCCCGGGGACATTTTGCGATTTCGCCGCGTCGATCGTGAGGAGGCGGGTCAATTGCGCGCGGCGCTTGAAACCATGACCTGTGCGGGAGTGACGGTTCGTGTCTGAAGAAATGAATATGGTAATTGATGCCGATCCCGTTCGTGGAGCGCTCGGAGAAATGCTAAACAGTCCTCCACCGGTCATTGATGGTGTGAGCGCAGCAAAACTGATGCGAACCTACTACGGAATATCGGGCATCGCGTATAGTCTAGCCTGTGAGCGCGATGCAAATTTTCATGTTGTCACCGCTGACGGTCGTGGCTTCACGCTCAAGATTTCGAATCCGGCAGAGCCTGAAATCAATACCAATTTCCAGACCGAGGCTTTGCTGTGGCTACAGACTCGCGATCCTGACCTGCCAGTGCCAAAGGTCGTGCGGACACTGGAGGGGGAAAGCCAGTTTTCACTGATACTGGAGGATGGCCGGTCCAGCGTTGTTCGGGTTCTGACCTGGCTCGAAGGTGTGCCAGTGGCGCGGATCGGCGTCACACCTGCATTACGACAGGATATGGTGTGCGCTCTTGCGCGGCTTGGGATTGCCTTCGACGGGTTCGAGCATCCGGCATCCAGTCACGAAATCCTATGGGACGTCAAGAATGCGTCGCGTCTGCGACCTCTGGTCGAGACTCTCGTGGAGCCGAATCTTCGTAAGCAATTGATGGCTGAACTGGATCACTTTGATAATGTTGTTCGTCCCGCATTGGCTAATTTGCGGCGGCGTGTCGTGCACAATGATCTGAACTGGCACAATGTTGTTCTCAACGTTGCCAATCCTGACAGGATCACCGGTATTCTCGATTTTGGTGATATGGTGAAAACCCCGCTGATCATCGATCTGGCGGTTGCCGTGTCCTATCATACGCAGACGCCCTTCAGTTGTCTGGAAGACGTGTGCGATATGGTCAGTGCTTATCATAAAGTTCTGCCGCTTGAGCGGCGCGAGCTGGATGTGTTGCGTGATTTGATCGTCGCGCGCCTGATGACGACAGTCGCTATCACCGAAGGTCGTGCGGCGCGCTATCCTCAAAACGCGGCCTATATTCTTCGCAATAATGGCCCCGCACGCGACGGCTTGCGTTTCTTTGCGACCCTTCCCCGAAATCAGGTCACCGCAGCTTTTTTGGCTGCGTGCAATATGGAGTGAGCGATGACAACCCGGGAATCAATGGTCAATGCCTTCATCGAAGGTGCGACAGAACTGGATGAGGCCACGACGGCGATGATCGCGCAACGTAAGGCGCGGCTTGGTCCTGCCTATCGGCTCATGTATGAGCGCCCGCTACACTTCGTGCGCGGTGAGGGTGTCTGGTTATATGACCCACAGGGAAATGCCTATCTGGATGCCTATAACAATGTCACTTCGGTTGGTCATTGTCACCCCAAGGTAGTTGAAGCTATCCGCCAGCAGGTTGGTATTCTGGCCACCAATACGCGTTATCTTCATGGTGCAATTCTGGATTATGCCGAGCGTTTGCTAGCGACTATGCCGTCCGAGATAGGGAACCTGATGTTCACCTGCACAGGTTCCGATGCCAATGATCTGGCTGTGCGGATTGCTCAATCCTACACCGGCGGGAAGGGAATTATCGTAACGGAAACAGCTTATCATGGTATCACGCAGGCAGTGTCGGAGTTCTCGCCCTCGCTCGGCGACAACGTCAATCTGGGGGCTCATGTCCAAACCGTTCCGGCGCCGGACTCCTACCGGTCGCAGAATGTGGCCGAGGAATTCACGGATGCCGTCCGCGCTGCAATCCGAGATCTGCAACGGCACGGTATCAAGCCAGCTCTTTTGATCTGCGATGGCATTTTTGCCAGCGATGGCGTGTTCGACGGCCCGGTTGGCTTTCTTAAGGGAGCCGTTGATGCGATCCACGAAGCAGGCGGCCTGTATATCGCTGATGAAGTTCAGTCCGGTTTTGCACGCACAGGTGAGGCAATGTGGGGCTTTCAACGTCACAGTGTGATCCCCGATATTGTGACCATGGGCAAGCCGATGGGGAACGGTTTTCCGGTTGCAGGCGTGGCCGTTCGCGCCGACGTTCTGGCCGAGTTCGGGAAAAAATCTCGTTACTTCAATACCTTTGGAGGCAATGCTGTGGCCATCGCCGCCGCTTCAGCCGTTCTTGACGTCATAGAGGAGGAGGGGCTTCTGGAAAACGCGACGTCTATCGGTCTTTATCTCAAGAACGGGTTCAACGCTCTTGCCCAAAGGTACGATTGTCTGGGCGATGTGCGTGGTGCGGGCCTCTTCCTCGGTATTGAAATTGTTTCGGACCGAGCCGCAAAAACACCGGACGCTGCTACCGCGACGCGCATCATCAATGGTTTGCGAGACGAAAACGTTCTCATCTCTGGCTGCGCCAAGGAAGCGAACGTATTGAAGATCCGTCCTCCTCTCATTTTCTCACGCGAGAATGCGGATGAACTGATCGATAAGCTGGAGCAGGTGCTGCAGCGCTTGTCTTGAAACCGGATCGGAGCGGTTCCTGCTTTAGTGAACCGCACTGGTTGTCCTAACCATTCGTTTGGCGGTGTTCGGGATTTTGAATTTTCCCGTTTCGCCGCAAATACTCAATTTTTCCGGAGATAACCATGACTATCAAGATGATCGAAGCGATGCTGCCAGGTGTGGTCTATTTGTCGCCATCGCCTGATGCCTCTCCATTCAAGACGTCGGGAGACCATGTCGCGGCAGGCGAAACTTTGGCGCTGGTGGAAGTCATGAAGTCCTTTCTGCCAATCGTGGCGGACGACGACGGTGTCTTTGTCAGCTATTCGGTCGAGAGCGAAAGTAACGTCGAGCCAGGTGAAATCGTTTGTCATATTGAGGTTGCATAATGACTGCTCCCATCCGCAAACTGCTGATCGCAAATCGCGGTGAGATCGCGGTCCGCATCATTCGCGCCGCAAAAGAGTTGGGTATCTCGACTGTTCAGATCGTCAGCGAAGCTGACCGCGACATGCTGGCTGCTCGCATGGCAGATGAAGTCATCGACATCGGACCGTCGGCGGCGACGAAATCCTACCTCAATGTTGAGCGCGTACTCAATGCGTTGCGCGAAAGCGGCGCGGATGCTTTGCATCCGGGCTATGGTTTTCTTTCGGAGAATGCCGAGTTCGCGCGAGCGGTCACTGATCTCGGATGTATTTTCGTTGGCCCCGATGCGGATACGATTGAGCGGATGGGCGATAAGGTAAATGCTCGTCGAGCAGCGATTGAAGCAGGTGTTCCTGTGGTGCCTGGCAGTGAGGGACGTCTGGATAATCCCGAGGCTGCACTGAAACTGGGCAGGGAAATGGGGTATCCCGTCATGGTGAAAGCTGCCGCAGGCGGCGGCGGACGAGGCATTCGAGTTGTACGCAGTGATGACGAACTTGTCGCGGCTATCCCGCAGGCTATGGCGGAAGCGCAGGCTGCATTTGGAGACAATGGGCTTTATCTGGAAGTTTATATCGAGAATGCACGTCACATTGAGGTTCAAATTCTCGGTGACGGTGAAACGGTTGTCCATCTCTTCGAGCGGGAATGTTCGCTGCAACGTCGACGACAGAAGGTTTGGGAAGAAGCTCCAGCGGTAGCGCTTTCGGCAGAATTGCGCTCTGAGCTATGCGCGTCGGCGGTGCGATTGGCACGCACTGTTGGTTATCGTGGAGCGGGTACGATGGAGTATCTTTACGATCCACATCGCAAAGCATTCTATTTCATCGAGATGAACACGCGTATTCAAGTTGAGCATCCGGTGACCGAGATGATCACTGGCGTTGATCTTGTGCGTGAAATGCTGCTGATCGCCGGTGGTGCAAAGCTCTCCATGGCTCAAGAGGATATTCGATGCGACGGTCATGCGATTGAAGTTCGGATCAATGCCGAGGACCCGGCTCGCAACTTCTTACCAAGCCCTGGTCCAATTGATCGACTGCAGTTTCCGGAAGGCCCCGGAATTCGCTTCGATACCGGTTTCTATGCAGGTAGCCGTGTTCCGCCTTACTATGACTCTCTCATTGGCAAGCTGATCGTCAAAGACAGTTCTCGTGCGCAAGCGTTAGAGCGTTTGAGAGAAGCTCTTGAGCAACTCGATATAGGCCCCATCGCAACAACAGCTCCACTCTATCGCACTCTTACAAACAACAATGATCTCATAAATGGCGAAATATCAACGCAATGGCTGGAAAGGTGGCTATCTGAAGGTAAGGACACAGGTGCTGCTTGAAGGGTTCCGTTGCAAAAGCTCACACTGCACGCAACAGAGGTGGCGAGGGAAATCCGTACAGCTAGGATAATTGGAATTTCTACCTGAGCTCGGCTTAGATACCGTGAACAGGAGATACCATGACGAGACGACCGCGCCGGAACCACAGTTCGGCTTTCAGTGTAAAGGTGACGCTCGCAGCGATTTGAGATGAGCAGGCGCTGCTGAAATTACTCCAGAAGTTCGACGTGCATGCCAACCAAAACAAACAGTGGAAAAATCAGCTCCTTGAGGGGGCGACAGGCATTTTCGACGATGAAGCGCAGACGGAACCAGCGGGTCCGACCGTCGATGTGAAAACGCTGCACGCCAAGATTGGCGAATTGACGCTGGAGAACGATGCTTCGCTTGGGGCTTACGCGGCCCCACTGGGGTTACGGATTCCGCTACGATAGCTGGAGCGCTCGGCAACGCGGGATTTCTGAGCGGGAAGAAATGATCAACCGCTCACACAAGCTGTCGGTTGCACGCCAGGCGAAGCTTCTCGGCTTCAGCCGCGGTAGCGTCTACTATTCTCCACGTTCAGTGTCGGACGGAGATTCGGCTTTGATGCGCCGGATCGACGAAATGCATCTCGACTACCATTTCGCCAGAAGTCGGAGGTTGCAATGAGTTTTGAGAGGAGAAGGGTTGAATGTCGGGCGGCTTCACGTCGCCACGCTGATGAAGAAGATGGGCATCGAGGCGATTTACCGTCGCCTGAACACTCTCCAAACCAGCACCAGGCCACAAATTTTTCCTTACCTCTTGCGCAAGCTGGCGGTCACCTGGCCCAATCAAGTCTGGGCGATGAATCTGACCTATATCCCCATGGCGCGGGGCTTCGTCTATCTCTGCGCCGTTGTCGACTGGTTTAGCCGGAGAGTTCTGTCGTGGCGACTGTCGATTACGATGTAAGCCGCTTTCTGCATCTGGGCGGTCGAGGAAGCACTGGCCCGTTATGACAAGCCCGACATCTTCAACACGGATTAGGGATCACAATTCACTTCTATCGACCTCACCGCGGTGCTGATGAAGGCCGAAATCGCCATCTCGATGGATGGCAAGGGCGCGTGGCGGGACAATGTCTTCGTCGAGCGGCTTTGGCGGTCGATCAAATACGAGGAAGTCTACCTCCACGCCTACAAGACCGTGTTGGAGGCCCGCGTCTGCATTGGCCGCTATTTGAGCTTTTATAATAGCCGACGCCCACATTCATCCTTGACCGGCCGACACCGGATCAGGTCTACTTCAACGCGCTGACACCGATGATAGTGGCGGCATAATGGTGGCGGAAACCCACTTAGCAAAACGTCAGGAACTCTTCAGGCAAAACCGAGTGAACTCTGTTGGTAGCGCCAAATCAATGTGTCCTCGGTGCCAGTCTGAATAGTCATCTAATTAGCTCCGCAGAGCTTACTGAAACCCGTGTCGCTTTAAAAAATCAACTGTCAATTGAGCAGTGGTCTGCGGGGATGTGGCTCCGGAAAATATTCCAATCCTCATCCGTGATTTAGCTGTATCAGATCGGCTTGATGCTTATTCATGGTGCGTCAGAGATTTGTAAAAACGATTCATATTACACTGCCTATTGGCTTTAGTCTGGATTGATGACGCTGCATATCATCGGTTAAGCCGAGAGATTAAGACGTTAAAAGTGTTGAAAAATAACGAGAAGAGGGTTGATGAGGCACCAATAAGAATGAAAACATTTAGATGAAACGTTTTATTGACAGGTGTTTCCCTCGCAGTTATGGTCACAAGGTAGCTGGCAGTCAGGAGGAGACTTTGCGTTGGTAACAAGCGAAGCGACGATGCGGCTACACAATGGGAGGAGAAAACATGTCATTGCGTCTTGGTCGCCTTTTGGGCGGCGTTCTACTTGCGTCTGCAGCGTATACGAGCGTGGCGTCTGCTGCCTGTGAACTGAAGATCGGTACCCCGGCCGTTTTGTCGGGTCCGGCAGCCCAATGGGGCATTGCCTTGCGCGACGCCGTCAATTTTGTCGCCAAGGAAACAACCGACGAAAAGCGTCTGGTTATTGATGGAGCTCCCTGTTCGGTTTCCACTGTTGTGATTGACTCCAAATATACCGCTGAAGGCGCAGCGTCGGCGATGAACCAGCTTGCTGCTCAGGGTATCAAGGTCATTGTCGGGAGTGTAGGCTCACCGGAAGTGACCGGTATGAAGCCTGTTGCAGCACGCAATCGCATGGTTGCTATGGTTGATAGTTTCGCCAAGAACGCAATAGGTCCTCAATGGCCGAGCATATTCCACATCGGTCCCGGACCGTCCGGTTGGGCCGGTCCGATCATTGATGCCGGTCGCGAGCGTTTCAAGTTCGACAGCGTGGCGATTGTGGCTCCGAATGATCAGGGTGGTACCGATGTTGCTGGCGTGAATGCGCAGATATTCAAGGAGAAGGGCGTTAATGTCTCCGAAGAATACTACCAGCGCGGAACCAGCAATTTTGCGCCGATCGTCACGCGTATAATGAGCGCAAATCCTGGGGCTCTGGATCTCGCTTCATCGCCAGCGGGCGATGCTGGCATCATCGTAAAACAATTGCGTCAGGCTGGCTTCGAGGGACCTATTTTCCGCCTGGGTGGTCCTGGTTTTGATGAAATTGCCCGTGTGGCCGGTGGCGTTGACGTGCTGAAGGATTTCCTCTGGTACGAGCCGATCTATATGGACGAAAACACGCAAGCTTTGGAAGACAAGTACAAGAAGCTGATGGGTTCACCACGCCCGGAAAATAGCGACTTCTTCCGATGGGTCTTTGCCGCCCGCATGATGATTAAAGCTGCGCAAGCTGCCGGTACTGTCGACGATTCCGAGAAGATCGCTGCCGAAATGCGCAAGCTTTCCGTGGAAGACGAGAACATTGGCAATGGTCATTGGATCGGCCAGTCCTTCTTCGGCATCAATCAGGAAATGTCTTATCCGTTCGCTATCGGCATCGTTCAGGATGGCAAGAAGCAGCCTCTGCTGCGCGCGGAAGCAGTCAGCGAAAAGTAAGGCACCGTATTATGGAAAGCTTCATCACGACGGGGCTGATTGGTATCAGTCTCGGCTCACAATATACTTTGCTTGCGCTTGGGTTCACACTGATTTTCGGGATCCTCGGCGTGGTGAATTTCGCTCACGGCGGCTTCTATGTAATGGGCGGCTACGTCGCCTATTACTGCACTACAATGCTCGGATTGCCTTATCCAGTGGCGGTGCTGATAGCCCTTGTGGCGACGGCAGTGCTCGGTTGGTTGTTCGAGGCAATCATTCTTGAAAGAGTGATTGAAGATCATCAGGCAACATTGATGGTCACGATGGGCTTCTATCTCGTCCTGGCCACTGCCATCCTGGTAATTTTCGGGGCTGAATCGCCGCAATTCTCTTTCCCTGTAACCGGGGTCTGGCGTTTTGGTGGCATCTATTTCCCCTATGCCAATATGATCGTGCTCGCCGCATGTCTCGTGGCTATCGCATTGGTCTATTGGCTGATCTATCGCACCAATGTCGGGCGTGGCATGCGAGCAATGGCCGAAGATCGCGCGGTAGCCAGCGCGCTCGGCATGCGGACCAAGGCGCTCTTTCCTTTTGCATTTGCTCTCGCCACCGGGCTTGCCGGGGTGACGGGCGCGCTGGTCACGCCAATCCTGTCACTCGCCCCGCATGTTGGAGATGCGACGCTCGCTTATTCGTTCATTACCGTCATTCTGGGTGGGCTTGGGAGTGTCACCGGTGCCACCGTCGCTGCCTTCATTGTCGGTATGGTTGAAGCTTATGCTGCCGTCTATCTCGGCGGATCTAAAGGTGCGCTCACGCTTTTTGCAATCGTCATGGTGACGCTTGTGGTTCGCCCACAGGGACTTTTCGGCAAGGAGGTCCGACGTTCATGAACCGCACCACCATTTCCTCAGACATCACCATTCGACGTCAGCCATTCTTCAGTATTCCTGATTGGATCACACTCGGCCTGGTGCTTCTGTCCTTTATTGTGCCACTTGTCAGTACCAATCCGCAGGTCTTGTCTCAGACCAATTTGATCCTGATCGCGGCAACGGCGGCACTCGGCGTCTATATTATGCAACGGCTCGATCTGATGAGCTTCGCCGTTCCAGCTTTCATGGCTGTCGGTGGCTATACCGTTGCCATATTGAGCCTGCGGCTTGGCATTACCGACATTTTTGTCCTCTCGGCCGCAGCCTTTCTCGTGCCGGTGCTCTGTGCAATTCCGCTCGGCTCGTTGATATTGCGATTAAAGGGCGTCTATTTCGTGCTGGTCACTTTTGTGCTGACCGAAATCGTCCAGCTCCTGCTGTTTGAAGCTGAGCCGTTGACGGGTGGAGCAAACGGACTTGTCGGCATGCCGCCAGTGACGTTGTTCGGTATGGACCTTTGGGACAATTCCCACGTTGTGCTCACCACCTGCGCACTCGCCTTAGCCGGTTTCCTGATCACTGCCGCCTTCACACGTTGGTATCGCTACGAATTTGCAGCCATTGAGACCAACGATGTGCTGGCGGAAAGCCTCGGCCTCCCGGTCTGGAAATATAAAGCGATGGCGTTTTGCGTTGCAGCTGGCGTGTCGGGTTTCGCAGGCTTTGCGCTCGTCAACATGCTCTTGACCGCCCATCCCACGTCCTTCGCTCCAATGTCGTCAATCACCTACATCACCTACGCGATCGTTGGTGGAAAGCGGACCATTTTGGGCTCGCTTGTGGGTGCAATCGTTCTGGTCTCGGCTACCAATTACTTTGCACTTTCCGGTGAATTGTCACCTGGTCTCTTCGGTGTGCTGATCATTGTTGTGACGCTTGTGGCGCGCGGCGGTCTGGTCGGTATCGCAATCACGCTCATCAAGCGTCTGCGTGGCACAGATGGTGGCTCGGTTGGGAAAGATCGGACCAAAGCGGCAGTGCATGAAGGCAATCTTGCTATTGGGGAGAATGGTCGATGAACCAGACTTCAACAGATGCCCTGAAAGCGGATCGCATCTCCAAGGCATTCGGCGGACTGAAGGTCTTCACCGATGTCAGTTTCACCTTGCCAGCTGGTGGACTTCTCGGTGTCATTGGACCAAACGGTGCTGGCAAGACCACGATGATCAACATCATCTCAGGTCGACTGAAGCCAAGCTCGGGCCGTGTTCTTCTTGGCGACACGCAGATCGACGGCAAACCTGTCTATGAGAATGCTGGTCGAGGTCTGGTGCGCAGCTTCCAGCAGACCGCAACTTTCAATGGCTACACCGTCGAGGACAATCTTCTTTCGGCGCTCCGCTTTTCAAAGAGAGGGCGGTCGGCACTTGAACAGCTGTCTCCGCTGCTTGATCAGTTCGGTCTCATCGAAAACTGGACGCGCAGTGCGGAAATTCTTCCCTACGGACTTCAGAAGATGCTGGGTCTCACCATGGCACTTGCAACACAGCCAAAGGTGCTTCTGCTCGATGAACCGGCGGCAGGGTTGGAAAAATCCGAGCGTACCAACATCGATACATATGTGCGTTTTGCTCAAGAAGCCTTCGGCTGCGGTGTGCTTCTGGTTGAGCACGATATGGAGTTGATCAAACGTCTGTGTCCGTCGGTCATTGTTCTCGATGGCGGCAAGCTCATTGCAGAAGGCCCACCGGAAACGGTGCTGACAAATCCGGATGTAATCAATGCCTATCTTGGGGGCAGCGATGAGGAGGAAGACGATGCTCAGCATTCGTGATTTGCATGTGACCTATAGCGGCACGCACGCACTGTCTGGTGTCGATATCGCAGTCGAAGCCGGCCAGACAGTACTTCTCATCGGGGCCAATGGTGCAGGGAAGTCCAGTCTGATCAATGCTGTTATCGGGCTCGTCAGAGCGACTCGTGGCCAGATCAGTTTCGAAGGCCGTGATATTTCCGGTCTTTCGAGTGACGCGCGCGCCCGGCTTGGTATTGGCTACTCACCCGAAGGACGACGCGTTTTTCCAACCATGAGTGTCAAGGACAACGTGCTGGCAGGCGCCGGTTCGCTCGGCACACGTGATCAGTTGAAGGCCTGGGATCGTCTTGTGGCGAGTTTCCCTTTTCTGGCTGAACGTCAGGCCCAGCCGGCAGGTCAACTTTCGGGTGGCCAACAGCAATTGGTGGCGATTGCCAGAGCGATGTGCGGTGGCCCGAAACTATTGCTGTTGGATGAGCCGTTTCTGGGGCTCGCCCCGGTCTGGATCCAACAGATTTCGACCGCAGTACGTCAGATGCAAGAGGACGGTATCGCAGTGCTCATGACCGAGCAGATGGCGCGGCCAGCACTCAAACTTGCGCATAGCGGACACATCATGCGCGGCGGTCTCATCCGCCGTTCGGGAACGACCAATGAAATCAGAGGCG
Source organism: Ochrobactrum sp. RH2CCR150 (assembly GCA_014138095.1). Classification (GTDB taxonomy): domain Bacteria; phylum Pseudomonadota; class Alphaproteobacteria; order Rhizobiales; family Rhizobiaceae; genus Brucella; species Brucella gambitense. The sequence continues at coordinate 278,853 of JACGXE010000004.1, read as the reverse complement.
CCGCACTGGCGGAGGAATATCTCTGATCCGTTTGGCCTCCGAAATTCGACAGGAGAATTATTTTGGGTAAATCCGCACCACTTCACGGTCTTACCGTTCTCGAGCTGGGGCACAGCGTGGCCGCTCCCTATGCAGGCCTTATTCTGGCAGAGTTGGGAGCACGGGTAATCAAGATTGAAAACCCTTCCACTGGGGATTATGCGCGCGGTTGGGGGCCCCCCTTCTTCAAAGAAGATGCCACCGCATTTCACGCTCTAAACCGGGGAAAGGAAAGTCTCACACTCGATTTTTCTGACCCGGAACAATGTGCGCATCTCAAGAAGCTGATCCTTGGGGCTGATGCTGTTATCCAGAACCTGAGACCTGGTCTGCTTGCCAAATTCGGTATTGATGTCGACGAGATGCGGCGCCAGGCGCCTGGTATGATCTGGTGTGATATCGGCGCTTTTGGCAAAACTGGCCCACTGTCGCGCAAGCTTGGTTATGATCCGCTGGCGCAGGCTTCCTCTGGCATCATGTCCATCACCGGCGAGGCGGATCGTCCTCCCGTCCGGGTCGGTGTGTCGCTCGTGGATATGGGGTCGGGGATGTGGACCGTCATCGGCCTGCTGGCAGCCCTTCTTGAGCGCAATAAAAATGGCGAAGGCGCACATATAGCAACGTCTCTGTTTGAGACCGGGCTTGCCTGGATGACCATTCCGCTTGCCGCACATGCGGTTGCAGGCGAAGTGCGCAAGCCTCATGGTTCCGGCCTAGCTGAAATTGTGCCCTATCAGGCGTTCGAGGCTGATGACGGCTGGGTGATGATCGCAGCGGGCAATGACCGGTTGTTTGCAAAACTCTGCCAGGCGTTACCGGGGCTGGAGCATCTGGCTAAAGATCAGAGGTTTGCGCAGAACCGCGACAGAGTGTTGCTGCGCGACGAGTTGATACCACAGATCGCGGCCGCAGTGGCGAAACTCACGGTCAGTGAACTCGGCGAAAAACTCGACGCTGTCAGTGTGCCGAATTGCCCGCTTTTGACCATCGACAAGGTTTGGACCCATCCGCAGACCGAGGCTGTCGGTATTGTAACGGAAGCTGACGGGCAGAAATGGATCGGCCTCCCATTCACCATTGACGACGCTCGCCCAACGTCGGGCGGTTCAGCGCCCACACTTGGAGCGCACAACCAGACAATTCGACAGGAAAGCTGATGGAACGCACCTATGAAACACTCGAACTGGAGCGCATCGATGACCATGTGCTGTTGGTCCGGCTCAATAGGCCGCAAGCAGCCAATGCGATGAACACCCGGATGGGCGAGGAACTGATGGACCTTTTCGAGAGGTTCCAGATCGATGTCGAAGGCGTGCGCGCGATTGTGCTGACGGGTTCCGGCGAAAAGGCCTTCTGCGCAGGCGGTGACCTTAAGGAACGCAATAGTATGACCGATGCGCAATGGTTGCGCCAGCATGCAATGTTTGAGCGCATGCTCCGCGCAATAATTGCCTGTCCGGTGCCGCTGATTGGTGCAATCAATGGTGCGGCCTATGGTGGGGGCTGCGAGATTACGGCAGCTCTTGATTTTGCCTATGCGTCTGAAAATGCGCGTTTCGCATTGACCGAGGTGACGCTCGGCATCATGCCAGGTGCGGGTGGTACGCAGAACCTGCCGCGCGCCATGGGAGAACGACGCGCCAAGGAAGTTATCCTCACTGGCCTGCCTTTCACGGCGCAAGAGGCATTTGAGTGGGGGCTTATCAATCGTGTGTTCCCGCAGGCCGAGCTTCTTGGTGCAGCACTTGCCACTGCGCGTCGCATAGCGGGCAACGCGCCTATTTCTGTGCGCCAGGCCAAGCAGTCTATTCATCGCGGTTTGCAAATGTCACTGGCTGACGGTCTGGCTTTCGAGATCGAATGCTACAACCGCATGGTGTCGACGGAGGACCGTCACGAAGGCGTGCGGGCTTTCAATGAAAAGCGCCAACCTGTCTTCAGGGGAGTTTAGGTCATGGCAGAGCATGTGACCTTGCGCGAAGTGGGACTTCGCGACGGAATTCAGATGGCAAAACGCTTTCTTGAGACCGATCGCAAACGCGAATGGGCAAGGCGACTTATTGCGGCTGGTGTCCGCGAAATCGAACTGACTTCTTTTGTACCGCCGAAGATCGTGCCGCAATTTGCTGATGCCGACGTTTTGGCTACCAGCTTGCCTGACTTTTCTGGCGCGGTCTGTTCAGCACTGGTGCCCAATCTCAAAGGCGCCGAGCGGGCGCTTGCCGCCGGCTTTCGCCATATCAACTACGTGCTTTCAGTTTCTGAAGCCCATAGTCAGGCCAATGTCCGTCGCTCTACGGATGAGGCGGTCGTGGAATTCGGGCGCATCGTGGCGCTGAAACAGTCGGAGGCTGGTCGCGATATGGTACTCGCTTGTGGGCTGGCAACCAGTTTCGGGTGCACGCTGCAAGGTTATGTCGCGCCGGAACGCGTGTTCGAGATTGCGCGCCGTGTGACGGATATGGGGGCAGACGAGTTGATCGTGGCGGATACGGTGGGTTACGGCAATCCGGCGCAGGTCCACGAAATTCTGCTGCCGATTGTCGAGATCTCGGATGGACGCCGCATCATCTGTCATTTCCACGATACGCGCGGCCTCGGCCTCGCCAATGTAGCAGCCGCGTTGGAAACCGGCGTCCGAGTGTTTGACAGTTCGCTGGCCGGGCTTGGCGGATGTCCGTTTGCACCGGGTGCAACAGGTAACATCAACACGGAAGATACGGCATATATGCTTGAAAGCATGGGTTTTTCTACTGGTGTCGACATTGACGCCCTGCTGGATATCCGCCGCGATGTCGAAGCGTGGCTGGGCCAAGAAGAACGCTACAGCGGCGCGATAGCACGCGCCGGTCTTCCCAAAACATTTTCAGTTGCAAAGTGAGAATACGCTATGACCAATACTGTCGCTACCATGGAACTGGGCGAAGACTTTCCGGAACTGCGTGAATCGATCCGTCGTATTTGTGAAAACTATCCACTCGATTACTGGGCAAAGCTTGATGAAAAATCTGGATACCCGTCTGAATTTGTACAGGAATTGACGGATGGAGGCTTTCTAGCAGCGCTCATCCCGGAAGAGTTTGGCGGAGCTGGATTGCCACTGCGCGCTGCGGCTGTGATTTTGGAAGAAATCAATGCCTGTGGCTGTCAGGCGAGCCCTGCACATGCGCAAATGTATATCATGGGCACATTGCTGCGCCACGGTTCTGAAGAGCAGAAGTGCACTTACCTGCCGGAGATTGCCGCTGGACGGCTGCGCCTCCAGGCCTTTGGCGTGACAGAGCCGACGACTGGTTCGGACACGACGCAGCTCAAAACCCGTGCCGTGCGTGACGGTGATCACTATGTGATCAACGGCCAGAAAGTATGGACGTCGCGCGCGCTTTATTCTGATCTCCTTCTGCTTCTAGCCCGCACCACGCCGCTTGATCAGGTTGCCAAGAAAACGGACGGCATTTCGGTTTTCCTGATCGATCTGCGCGAAGCGCGTGGGAACGGTGTTGATATTCGTCCGATCAACGCATTGATCAATCACAACACAACGGAAGTTTTCATCGAAAATCTACGCGTACCGGCGTCAGCGCTGATCGGTGAGGAAGGCAAAGGTTTTCGCTACATTCTGGATGGCATGAATGCAGAACGCATTCTCGTTGCGTCGGAATGTGTTGGCGATGGCCGCTATATGGTCCGCCGCGCGGTGGAATATGCCAAGGAACGTCGCGTTTTCAATCGCGAAATCGGCGCTAATCAAGGTGTGCAATTCCCCATTGCTCGCGCCCATGCGGAACTTGAAGCCGCCGATCTCATGGCCCGTAAGGCTGCTGCCTTGTTCGACGCGCACCAGCCCTGCGGTGGCGAAGCTAATATTGCCAAACTGCTTGCCTCGGAGGCGACCTGGAAAGCAGCTGATACTGCGCTGCAGACGTTTGGTGGTTTCGGTTATGCAGTGGAATACGGCATCGAACGGAAGTGGCGTGAGTGCCGCATTTATCAGACTGCACCGATCTCGACCAACATGATCCTGGCCTATGTTAGTCAGCACATGTTGGGTCTCCCACGGTCTTATTGAGGTCCATCATGGATAGCATCACGATCAAGGCCGCGGAGTTCATCAAGAATTTCGACCTCGCTCATGTTCCGGCAGAGGCGATTCACGCCGCACGCATCGGTATCGTGGACTGTGTCGGCACTATGCTTGCTGGCGCGCGCGAACCGGCGGTCGAACTCGTCGCGACGATTGCAACGCCTGCCAGTGGAAGCAATGACGCACCCGGCGCCGTCAACGGCCAGCGATATGTTGCGGCGGATGCCGCACTCGTCAATGGCGTGGCGGCCCATGTTCTGGACTTTGATGATGTGGCGCTTGCCGGTCATCCCAGTGCGGTGCTGGTGCCCATGATCTTGGCGGAAGGACATGCGCTGCAATCCTCTGGCCAGGAGGCGCTGGAAGCCTATCTCGTCGGTTACGAATTGTGGGCTCATCTGGCAGCACTCGAGGCGGGGCGCTTGCACGACCGTGGGTTCCATCCCACCGCGGTCATGGGTACGTTGGCCTGTGCTGCTGGTGCTGCTAGGCTCAACAAGCTTTCTTCTGAAGAAACCGCACATGCGTTGGCCATTGCTGCTTCGTTGGCGGCTGGTTTGGTTGCAAATTTTGGTTCTATGACCAAGTCGCTGCATGCCGGACGAACGGCGCAATCAGGCATTCAGGCTGCGCGACTTGCCAAGACAGGCTACACTGGTAGCGCTGATGCGCTTGAGCACCGGGTGGGCTTCCTGCAATCGTTTTCACCGTCTGGGGCTCCGATCTTGAGTGCCGATGCGTTCAAAATTGGTGAGGATTCGATGGCTGCGCGTTATGGCGTCAATATTAAACGCTATCCCACATGCTATGCGACCCATCGTTCTATTGATGCCATGCTCGATCTTGTTGATGAAAATGATATTGATCCATCCGAAATCGCGAAAATCAATGTTCATACAGGTGTGACCCAGCAACTCATGTTGCGCAATGCCCGCCCGCAGACCGGACTGGCAGCCAAATTCTCGATGGAGTTCGCAATGGCGAGTGCTGTCGTGGCCCGACGAGTGGGACTGAAGGAGTTGACAGATGAATTCGTCAGTCGCAGCGACGTGCAGTCTATGCTGGAGCGTGTCGAGGTGACGATCAATGAAGAAGAAGCGGGAGAAGATCTACCGTTTGCACCGTTCGATCTCGTCTGGATCACCCTGAAAGATGGCACAGTGCTGCGTCATGAACCGGTGGAACATGCACGTGGAAGCTGGCAGATGCGGCTTGATCGTGAAGCTTTGAAGGAAAAATTCGAAGATTGCGCGGGCATTCTCCTGCCCGAAGAAAAGCTGGGTCCGTTGTTTGAAAAGCTATACCGCATCGAGGAAATGAAAGATCTGCGCGAGCTTGATCTGGTGTGATGAAATAACGGCTCGATACGAAATGCATACATATTTGATCTGGAACGATTTGTGATGAACAGCTTGCCCAACCGACAGATACCCGGCGTCTATCATCGCCGCTTCGGTTCTTTTCTCGTGACAGCCCTTTCCGACGGTTATGTTGAGATGGGTTATAATATTTTTCGTGAGTTCGAACCGCATGAAGTCGATGAGATGATGGCACAGGATCATCGGGTTTCGCCGCCGAGAATCTCGGTCAATTGTTTTCTTCTGCGCGGTCCTGCCGGCACCGTGTTGATTGATTGTGGTTCCGGCGAAAAATTCGGCCCGACGGCGGGGAAGTTGTTCGAAAACCTTGAGGCAACTGGCGTGCGGCCGGAGGAGGTGGACCATATTCTCCTCACGCATTGTCACCCGGATCATTCCTGTGGACTGACCGATCCTGTAACGGGTGAACGATTGTTTGCGAATGCGACGGTGATCGCCAACCGCAAGGAAATCGAGCACTGGTACTCTGATACCGAAATGCAAACAGCAGACGAACGTAAGCGGCTTCGTTATTTCGGTTGGGCACGTGAGCAGGTGGACCCGTATCGTAACGGGCGACTAAGACTTGCTGACGACGGCGAAGAGGTGCTGCCAGGTATTACACTTGTGGAATGCGCGGGCCATACGCCAGGCCACAGTACCTGGCTCTTGAATTCGGAAGGCAAGCAGATGATTGTCTGGGGCGATCTTGCGCATGTTCCCGAAATTCAGGTTGCCCGTCCCGAAGTTTCAATGAGCTTTGATCATGATCCGGATATGGCGGCTCGTAACCGCACAAACCTGCTGGCACGGATTTTCGAACAGGACATGCTCGTTGCCGGAATGCATATTCATTTCCCCGGATTCGGCTGGCTTGTGCGGGAGGGAACCGGATATAGGGTCGCTACCGAACAATGGAACTTTGAAATCTGAAAGGCTTCGCTGCGGATTGAACATGGCCAAAACCCCTACCATACGCGATGTCGCTTTGCTCGCTAACGTATCGATCGGTACGGTTTCGCGCGTGGTCAACGATGCTGCCGATGTGCGTCCGCAGATCCGCAAGGCGGTTGAAAGCGCGATTGCGGAACTGGGCTATGTGCCCAATGCCGCCGCAAAGTCGATGCGCATGGGGCGGACAAAGACGGTGGGCTGCATCCTGCGCGAAATCAATATTGCGCAGCTGGGTGGTTTTGTATCCACGGCACATAACATGCTCAATGAGTCCGGTTACGCACTGCTGATCGCAAATTCCGAAGGTCGCCGCAACCGCGAGGTTGAATTGCTGCGCAGCTTTTCGAGCGGGCAGGTCGATGGCGTATTGATGGGCCCCTATACGCCGATAGAGGGCGAGTTCGAAGAGCTGTTGCGCACGTTACCTGTGCCGTTCGTAATGATTGACCGCGATCAACCGTCATGGTGCAACGCTGTCTATGCCGATCACGAGGCCGGTATTGCTCAGGCGACAGGCCATTTGCTTGATCTTGGTCATCGTCGCATCGCACTTTTGACAGGCCCGACCAGATTGCACCCGGGTGGCGCACGCGTTCGCGGCTTCATGCGTGCTTACAAGGAGCGCGGTTTGGAACCGGCCCCGGAACTGATCATTGCAGAGAGCTTTTTACGCGATCAGGCTTATCGAGTGACGTCTTCCCTGCTCGGAATGTCACATCCTCCGACAGCCATTATTGCAGGCGGTATTGATATGCTTGCGGGCGTGTTGAAGGCGGTTCGCACGCGGGGACTGCGCATTCCGCAGGATATTTCGGTCGTGGGGTCCGGGCAAAGCGAACTGGCCGATCTGCATCAGCCGCCGATTGCTGTCGTCAGCTGGGATCAAAACGAAGTGGGCGCAACGGCTGCGGCCTTGTTGCTTGATCTGATTGCGCACGGGAAAAGGGAAGAGCCACGTCGCGTCATCATTCCCACCACGTTCAATGCGCAGGCGTCCTGCACGCCGCCGCTCGTGGGGGATTTGACGCCGAAGTAACCGGCAATCGCCAATAGGGAATGATGCAATCCGCGCTCACATGGCCGCGGAACGGGAGAGCTATGCCTTCTAACAGGCATGGCCGGGAAATTTGTGGAGGAGCAAAAATGCCGACGAATGTCCGATTATTTTCCGAATTCAAACTGCGTGGTGTGACGCTGAAAAACCGCATCGTGATTTCGCCGATGGGAACCTACTCGGCGGAGAACGGGCAACTGCAGCCCTTTCACCATACGCACTACGCGAATTTTGCCATGGGTGGTGCTGGCTTGGTCATGGTGGAGCAGACCTCCATCACTCGACGTGGTCGCGTGACGAATGGTGATCCGGGCCTGTGGGATGACAGCCAGATTGCTGGAATGCGGTCGATTGTCAGTCATATGAAATCTTATGGTGCGAAGACCGGCATTCAGCTGAATCACGGTGGGCGCAAGGGCAGTATGCAGCGCGCCATTCGCGGTAACGGACCCTTAACCGAACGCGATCTGGCGATGGGTGAAGAACAATGGGTGCCGCTGGCGCCATCGGCGCTACCGCTCGGCGAGGGCTGGCTGACGCCGGAACCGATTTCTCTCGATCACCTTGACGGCCTTCGGTCGGCTTTTGTCGCTGCAGCAAAACGCGCGATGCTTGCAGGTTTCGACCTCATCGAGATTCACATGGCGCACGGCTATCTATTACAGAACTTTCTGTCGCCGCTCGCCAATCAGCGCACTGACGACTATGGCGGCAGTCTCGAAAATCGTATGCGCTTTCCGCTGGAAGTCGTGCGCGCCGTGAGGAAGGTCATTCCTGATTCCATGCCGCTCCTCGCGCGCATTTCAGCCACAGACTGGATCGATGGCGGTTGGACGATGGAGGACAGTGTCGTTCTGGCGCGCGCATTGTCCGACGCGGGTGTCGATCTTGTCGACTGTTCCTCCGGCGGCAATCTGCGCATCGGTGCTACCAATTCCAGCCTTGGTCGGGGTCCGGGTTATCAGGTGCCTTTCGCTGAGCAGATACGCAAGGAAACTGGCATTCCAACTGCCGCTGTCGGCATGATCCGGACGCCGGAATTCGCGGAAGCCATATTGCAGGAAGACCGCGCTGATCTGATTTGCCTGGGTCGTCAGGCACTGTTTGATCCGTTCTGGGCACATCATGCGGCCGAGGCGCTCGGCGTTAATCGCGATTTCTCCGGTTGGCCGCCGCAATATGGCTGGTGGCTCGAAAAATGGGGCCGGGCACTTTCGTCCAACGGCGAAAAGCCGATGGGGCCGGAGGTGTTTCCCACCGCCGCAGTTATGAAGAGCCAAGCTTCCGCCTGAACGGGAGAACTTAGGGAGGAAAAAGCATGGCAATGAAATTCTGGCACCAATCGGTCAATGAGTTGAGCCGAATTGACGCCTACAAGCGCGGTATAGAAGCCCATGCCAGCAACTTGCTGGATGGCGAGGCTGAAGTGCATGTTCAAGGCTTACCGGAGGGTACATACGGCGACCAGAGCCCAAGCGATGCTCTTGGCAACGCCTATCTCTATCATCGTGTGCTTGCACCTATCGTAGAGCAGGCTGTCGAGGCGGAAAAGCAGGGCTATGACGCCTTCATCATGGGGTCATTCAGCGAGCCATATCTGCGAGAGATGCGTACGGCTGTCGATATTCCGGTTGTCTCGCTGACGGAAGCTGCTCTGCTGACCGGTTGTTCGCTTGGTGGACAAATTGGTCTGATTTCGAACGCTCCGAATGTTGCCTATATGACCAAGCTCTCGGTGGCCAAACACCATTTGGAAACACGGGTCCTGGAGGTCACGGCGCTATCGCCCGGCATGGACGAATATGAGCTTATTGCAGCGCGCGACGAGCCCGCTCAATTAATTGAAACTTTTACGGCAACTGCGCGGGAGCTAATTGCGCGGGGGGCGGAAGTTATTATTCCAGCCGAGGGCGTGATGGCGGAAATTCTGGCACGCGAAGGCCTCAAACAGATCGACAAAGCGACAGTGCTGGATGTTTTCGCTGCGGCCTGGAGCCATGCCTTGAGCCTCGTGCGCCTGCGCAAGGCCGGTATGGGAACCAGCCGTGCCTGGCTTTACAGCCGCGGATAGGCGGTAGGGCCCATCGCAATAAAAAATTCGTCTTTTGGGAGAAGGACACTATGAAAATCGCAAGCCAGATTCTTGGCGACTACCTTGCCAGTTATTCCACATTGACACTGGAACGTTCCGTTCGGGAAAAGGCTTTGATCTGCCTGCTCGATGCATTGGGTTTGGCACTTTCGGCGCGCACAGAACCCACTGCGCGGGCGGCGGTTGCTTTGTCATATTCGCTGGGTGAGGGTGCCCCCAATTCCGCGACCGCATGGATATCCGGCGTACGTTTTTCGGCAAGCGAAGCTGCCTTCGCCAATGGCGTCGCGGTTCATGCGCATTTTCAAGATGACACGGACCATGAATCCTGGACACATCCCGGCTCGCTTGTGCCCCCTGCTATTGTCGCGCTTGGTGAGCGCAACGGTGCGACGCTTGAAGATGTGCTCCGCGCGCTTGTCGCTGGCTATAGTGTGATCAACTGGCTCGGGCGTGATGAAGTCGTCGCGCGGAAACTGATTGCACGCGGATTTCGCACCAGCCCAACCTTCGGCACTATCGCAGCTGCTGCCGGTAGTGCTGCTCTTCTCGGACTAAATGCGACACAAGCAGGCTCCGCTGTTTCGATCGCTGCATCCACCACCGCAGGCACGTTAGAACCGGTTCGTGCTGGTGCCGATGAATGGCGTGTACAGAATGGCCGCGCAGCACAGGGCGGGCTGATTGCAGCCTGTCTCGCCGAGGCAGGCGTCACGGGCGCGCCGCAGGCTCTTGATGGTCCGAAAGGTTTTCTGGCCACAGTGGCCGGTATGGATGCCACCCCGGAAGTGTGGTCTCTGCCACCCGATCCGGCGATCATGAACTCCATACAAGCGAAGCCCTACGCAACACTCGGGGACAACATGGCAGCAGCCATGGCGGCGCAGAAGCTCTACTTGGACAAAATCGATCCGCGCGAGATTGCTGACATCAAGGTGACGCTCTGGGAGCCATTCACGGCCTATCCAGGCACCAACTTTAAGGGCCCTTACGAACGTTTGGTTCAGACGCAGGCAAGCACCGCTTTTGCAGTGGCGACCATGCTGTCGCAAGGTGACATCACCTATGACATGGGCAATGAGCTGCGCAACGATCCGCTGGTCCTTGATCTGATCGCCAAGACGACTGTTATCCCCGACGCGGTTAACGGCGCGTGGGATTCGCTGCTGACGGTGACCATGAAGGATGGCAGTGAACGCGAAGCGCATTCTCAGGAAATGCCACGCAATCTGATCTATCAAACACAGGAACGTTCTCTGGATGTGTTCGAGCGCAGGTTGACCAAGCTTGGAGCCCCGGTTGGTGTTGCGCGTGATCACGCCGCGAAACTCTTCGCGGCGCTTGATGACGGGGCGAATATTGCGATTGCCGACGTTTTGCGTGACACGCTCGCACTGACCGGTAACCGATAGGATCGGAATACCAGATGACAAACGGACCACTTCTATTCCATCCCTACCATGTGCGCGGCGTGACTCTGAAAAATCGCATCGTCGTTTCGCCCATGGGTACTTATTCGGCGGAAGACGGGTGCCTGACGCCCTTTCAGTTCGCGCATTATGAACGCATGGCCATGGGAGGCGCGGGTCTTGTCATCATGGAGCAGACTTTCGTGACCCGCGCCGGTCGTGTGAGCAACGGCGATCCCGGTCTTTGGTCCGACAGCCATATTGAGCCAATGGCGCGATTGGTCTCCGAGATGAAACGCTATGGCGCGAAAACTGCAATCCAGATCAGTCATGGCGGGCGCAAGGGCGGGCAACAGCGCGCGCACGAAGGTAACGGTCCGATTTCGGAGCGCAATCTGGCTGCGGGCGATATTCAGCTTTATCCGATGGGAGCTTCACCTATTCCATTATCGGAAAACTGGCTAACGCCGGTCGAAATGAGCGAACAGCAGATTGATGGTATCGTTGATGCCTACGCTGCGGGTGCTCGTCGGGCTATTCTCGCAGGGTTTGATTTGCTCGAACTACATTTGGCGCATGGCTATCTGCTCCAGAGCTTTCTTTCGCCATTGGCCAATCAGCGCACCGACCGTTTTGGCGGTAATCTTGAAAACCGAATGCGCCTGCCCCTCATGGTGGTTGACCGACTTCGCTCTATTATGCCGGATTCTATGCCGCTTTTTGCAAGGGTTTCGGTGACGGACTGGATCGACGGCGGCTGGACCGAAGACGAAAGTGTCGTGCTGTCCCGAGCGCTGGAGGCTGCGGGCGTCGATCTCATCGACTGTTCCTCCGGCGGCAATATGCGCGCTGGCGCGACCAACTCGAACCTGTCGCGGGGGCCGGGCTATCAGGTAGCACTGTCTGAAAGACTGCGTCGCGAAGCAGGAATACCAACCGCCGCTGTCGGTATGATCCGCACGGGTCAATATGCCGAAACCATTCTCCGCGAGGGCAAGGCCGATTTGATCTGTATCGGCCGCCAGATGCTGTTCAACCCTTTTTGGGTGCGCCACGTGGCCTGGGAGATGGGAGTGGAACGCGATTTTTCCAGTTGGCCTGAACCCTATGGTTGGTGGTTGGAAAAATGGTCTCGGGCCTTGGCGGCGAACAATGAGGATCCGCTTGGGCCTGAACATTTTCCCGAGGAAGTACTGTGAGTACGGGAGGACCAAATGCATTGGGGAAATGAACTTGCGACCATGCGCGGACGCTATGGTCAGCGTGTCGGCATCACTGATGCTGAGGGTAGCCATACAATCGCTGAGATTGTTGACTATGCGGCGGGCATTGCCGATCGTCTGAGTGCGCTTGGCTTGGGTCCCGGCGATTTTATAGCAACGGTTTTTCAAAATTCGATGCTGGCAGCGGCGGCAAGCTATGCCGTTGCGCTGACTGGAGCGACAGAGGTTCCGATTAATCCCGTACTCAGCCAGAAAGAGTTCGATCACGCGCTCTCCTGCACGGGTACTCGGATTGTGCTTCTCGACCGAGCGACAACGCCGACGCTGACGCCGTGCGTTGCGGTGGAGGATGTGCGCAAATGCGCACCGCGCCCACTGACGGCGGAAGGGTGGCCGGATGTGGAGCCGGAAACGCCGAGCCGTATCGTTTTCACAAGTGGCACCACTGGGCCCGCTAAGGGGGCTATCCACACGCATCTGGGACGCTGGACGGCGGGGCTTCTCTTGCGTTCGGTTCTTCCCACTCGTCCGGGCGCGCAAAACCGCATTCTCTTGATGACGCCCTTTTCGCATGGGAGTTCACTGCTGACCTTCGCTTATCTTGCCGAAGGCGCGAGCGTGCATCTGATGCATGGTGTGGATACAACCGCAGTTCTGCCGCTTCTGGCGTCAGGTTCGATCACTGAAATGTTTGCGCCGCCGACAGTGCTCGCCAAGTTGACCGAGGCGTTGGAACAGACCGACAGCGCCAAGCCGCAATTGCATACGATACTGACAGGAACGGCCCCTCTGTCCCCGATGCTGTATCACAAGGCTGTTGCGCAATTTGGTGAGATCATCCGCGTCACCTACGGGAAAAGCGAGATGTTCAATCCCATCACCGTGCTCTCACCTCCCGAGACCGCCGAAGCCTATGCCGGAAACGCCAGCAGCGATGAGGGGCTGTGCGTCGGCTGGGCGGCAACGGGCGTGCGGATTGAAGTTCGTGACGAGGAAGGTCGCGTACTTCGAGACGGCGAGTCGGGGCATATTTTCCTGCATAGCCCGCATATGTTTCGGGGCTACATCACGGACAATGGCCTGAAGATGCTTGCGCCCGGCGAGTTTCACGATACCGGTGATCTAGGAAGGATTGACCAGACGGGCTGTCTTTTTCTCTTGGCACGCCAGTCCGACATGATGAAAACCGGCGGCTACAAAGTAGCCCCCGATGAGGTAGAGCGAGCGCTGGCCGCCGCACTTCCCGAAACCGAAATAATCGCGCTCGGCTTTCCGTCGGAATATTGGGGTGAAATAGTCACTTTGGTTGCCGAATGTCCACCATCGGATTGGCAGGCGCGTCTTGCTCCCGCGCTGACCAACATGACCTCTTACAAACGGCCTAGGCTTTTTGTCGCCATGGATGAGTTGCCGCGCAATGCAATCGGCAAACTGTCACGCGCCGAACTGCGCCGCCGGCTTTCGGAGCTCTACGACCTCATTGAAACGCCGCAACCGGCACTTGTCGGGAAAGGCAGGCAGATATGAGCGGCTTCGAACAGATACCAGCTATTTATCATCGCCCGCTAGGCGATATGTTGGTCACAACGCTTTGCGACGGCTACGTCGCCTACGACACTTTCGATATTTTCCGTGATGGCGATGTTGCACGGCTGGAACAGTTTCTGACCGCCGAGACACGGATTGCACCTCCAGTTGTCTCGATCAACGCGTTTCTTGTCCAGCATGAAAGCCGGGTTATCCTTATCGACTGCGGTTCGGGCGACATCATGGGGCCAACTTGCGGGCGATTGCCCGAACTTCTCGCACGGCTGGATATCGCGCCAGAAGCGGTCACTGACGTGCTTTTGACCCATATCCATCCAGATCATTCCAATGGTCTCACCAATCCGGAAATCGGGGCTAAATTCTTTCCGCGAGCGGTTGTTCATGTTCATGAGGCGGAAATTCAGCATTGGTTCGATGACGAGGCAAAAGCTCGCGCTACGGAGCGCCAGAAGCGCGTTTACTTTGATGCTGGACGCATTCAGATAACGCCTTATCTCGCTGATAGCGTGCACATTTTCAACGCTGAGTGCGAAGTTCTGCCTGGGATCGCTGCTGTTCCATCCGTTGGACATACGCCGGGACACAGCTGCTACATTCTGCGCTCCCGCAGTGAAGCAATGATCATTTGGGGCGACACTGTTCATGTGCCCGAGGTGCAGCTTGCCGATCCTGATGTTGGGATGATTTTCGACACCGATACGCCTGCCGCTGCTTTGTCGCGTCGCAGGATTCTGCAGCGGTGCGTCGATGAAGACCTTCTTGTTGGCGGAATGCATATCCACTTTCCCGGCTTTGCTCGTGTCAGGCGTGGATATGAAGGGGAGTATCGCTTCATTCAGGAACAATGGTTTCATGCAGAGATGCGCAAGCCTGCCGAGCAAACTGGAGGAAACTGATCCGTGTCTATGATGAAAATCTGTCATGCTCCGGAACCGGGTGGGCCGGAAGCGCTGCGTTTTATGCAAGTGGAGCGCCCGACACCGACTGCGAATGAGGTGCTGATCCGTGTTGGCGCTGTTGGGGTCAATCGGCTTGATGCTATGCAGCGAGCAGGCGTCTATCCACTATCTGCGGGCGCAAATCCTGTACTGGGCGTTGAATGTGGTGGGGAGGTTGTCGAAACGGGCGGCGATGTACCAAATCATCTGCGCGGCAAGCGGGTTGCAGCGCTTCTTTCCGGCGGTGGCTATGCAGAATATGCTGTCGCCGACTGGCGGCATGTCGTTGTAGTTCCCTCAGACTGGGATGATGTGCAGGCAGCTGCGGTCATTGAAACATTCTGTACGGCCCATGAGACCTTATTCGAATTGTCGCACCTTAAGGCAGGTGAGCGAGTACTGATTCACGCGGGCGGTAGCGCCGTCGGCAGTACTGCGATCCGCATGGCGCAACATGTAAAGGCGGAAATCATTACAACGGTGGGGCGCGAGGATAAAGCCCGCCGCCTGCGCGATTGGGGCGTAACTAATGTTCTGAATTATCGCGAGGTCGATTTTGCCGAGGCAACCCGCGAGATCTACCCTGATGGCATCGATGTGATCGAAGACTTCGTCGGCCCCGCATATCTGGCGCGTCATATTGCGCTTTTACGCTGGCGAGGACGCATGACATTCGTGGGACTGCTCAGCGACGGAAAGGCCGAGGCTGACGTGCCCGCCATTCTGACCAAGATGCTGCAGCTACGTGGTTTTACCCTGCGGCCGCATTCGGCAGACGAGAAAGCCGAAGTTGTCGAGCGTTTCCGCCAATGCTGGTTGCCGGTTCTCGCATCGGGCGCAATCGCGCCGACCATCCATGCGGTCTTACCCTTCAGTGACGCAATGGAAGCACATCGCATGTTGGAAGCAGCCGACAATTTCGGCAAGCTGATCCTGAGCTTGTAACGCTCCCGCAAAAGGTAGTTTGGAAATGCTGATATCTCAAATTCAAGAAGAGAACGGAACGATCCGCGTTCTTGCACGGGAGGACGGAGAACCAGCACGCGAAGTCCTTGGCGCGGCGGGTGTGCGCGAGCTGGCGGTTGCTGCGGCCAGAAGTGGCAGGAGCCTCGTCGATCAGATCAAGGGACAGGGTTTCGGAGCGCAGTTTGAACCCGAGAGACTGGCCGTCGATGGCCTCTACCTGCCGCCGATTACTCATTTCGATCCGGCACATTTGCATTTGACCGGCACGGGGCTCACCCATTTGGGATCGGCAGCGACCCGTGACAGCATGCATGCCAAGGTCATGACAGAAGAAGCCGAACTGACGGATTCCATGAAGATGTTCCGTATGGGCCTTGAAGGCGGCAAACCGTTGGAAGGTGGGCCAGGCGTGCAGCCAGAGTGGTTTTACAAAGGCAACGGCCACGCGCTAGCCGCACCGGGCGCGGCATTGGTTTCGCCGGCATTCGCTCAGGATTTCGGAGAAGAGCCGGAGATAGCGGGAGTTTACGTTATCGCAGATGACGGTCGCCCGATGCGCTTGGGGTTTGCCGTGGCCAATGAGTTCTCCGATCATGTGACGGAGCGGGGCAATTATCTCTGGCTTGCCCATTCCAAGCTGCGTCCAGCATCCTTGGGACCCGAAATCCGGATTGGTGCGGCGCCTCTGGATATTCGGGGGACTAGTCGCATTCTGCGTGATGGCAGGGTTCTATGGGAAAAGCTGTTTTTGTCTGGTGAGGCGAACATGTCCCACACGATTGCTAATCTCGAATATCACCATTTCAAATACGCGATTTTCCGGCAGCCGGGCGATGTTCATGTCCATATGTTCGGCACAGCCACGCTGTCATTTGCCGATAAAATTCACACCCAACTCGGCGATGTTTTCGAAATCATGGCTGAAGGGTTTGGCCATCCTCTGCGCAATACGGTTGCCGTTGAGCCAAGCTATAGTTTGCAGGAACTGGCTGTTGTTGAACTTTAAGCAAGGCGTGAAGTAACCGGCTGGAAGATCAGAAAGGACCCACTATGTCCAAGAAGAAATGCGCGATCATCGGTTCCGGCAATATTGGCACGGATTTGATGATCAAGGTGATGCGCACGTCGAAGAATATCGAGATGGGCGCAATGGTCGGCATCGATCCGAATTCGGATGGTCTGGCACGCGCCGCACGGCTCGGCGTGCCGGTCACCCATGAAGGCATCGACGGGCTGATGCGCATGCCGGAATATCGCGATATCGATATCGTGTTTGATGCCACCTCGGCCAAGGCGCATCTGCATAATGACGCGCTGTTGCAGAAGGACGGCAAGAAGGTCATCGACCTGACGCCTGCCGCCATCGGCCCCTTCACCATTCCCGCCATCAATGGCGATGCCAATATCGACGAGCCGAACGTCAACATGGTCACATGCGGCGGTCAGGCGACGATCCCGATGGTCTATGCCGTCAAGCGCGCAACCGACCGCGTGGTCTATGGCGAAATCGTCGCTTCGATCTCGTCGCGTTCGGCTGGTCCCGGCACCCGCGCCAATATCGATGAATTCACCGAAACCACGTCGAAGGCGATCCGTGATCTGGGCGGTGCTGAACGCGGCAAGGCGCTGATCATTCTCAACCCTGCTGAACCGCCGCTGATCATGCGCGATACGGTGTTTGTTCTGTCGCAAGGCGGCAGCCGCGAAGCCATCGAGGCTTCGATTGCCGAAATGGTCGAGACGGTTCAGGCCTATGTGCCGGGTTATCGCCTGAAGCAGAAAGTGCAGTTCGAAGTCATCGGCGATAATGCGCCGGTTCGCGTGCCGGGCATCGGGCTCGTCTCGGGTCTCAAGACGACCATCCTGCTCGAGGTGGAAGGCGCGGCACATTATCTGCCTGCCTATGCCGGCAATCTCGACATCATGACATCCGCTGCATTGGTCACCGCCGATCATTGGGCAGCAAAAGCGCTTGCCAAGGAGGCTGCATAATGGCCCGCTCCAATCCCGATAAGCTCTATGTTCAGGATGTCACGCTGCGCGACGGCATGCATTCGATCCGCCACCAATACACGCTCAAGGATGTCGTCGCGATTGCGAAGGCGCTGGATGCAGCCAAGGTGGACGCGATTGAAATCACCCATGGTGACGGCCTTGCCGGTTCGACTTTCAATTACGGTTTCGGCCTCCATGACGATGTCGAATGGATCGGCGCAGTTGCCGACGCTTGCGAGCATGCCCGCGTGACCGTGCTGCTCATTCCGGGCATTGGCACGGTGCATGATCTGAAGGAAGCCTATGATGCCGGTGCGCGTTCGGTTCGCGTTGCGACCCATTGCACCGAGGCCGACGTGTCGCGCCAGCATATCGAGGCTGCGCGTGAACTGGGCATGGACACGATCGGCTTTCTGATGATGTCGCATATGGCCGAGCCGGACAAGCTGGTCGAACAGGCGAAACTGATGGAAAGCTATGGCGCGGAATGCGTCTATGTCACCGATTCGGCAGGCGCACTGTTGCCGGAGCAATATACGCTTCGCGTGAAGGCGCTGCGCGATGCGCTGCGTCCGGAAACTGAAATCGGCGTTCACACCCACCACAATCTGACGCTCGGCGTTGCCAATGCCGTTGCTGGTATCGAGGCGGGCGCTGTGCGCGTTGATGCATCGCTGGCAGGCATGGGGGCAGGGGCCGGTAATGCGCCGCTTGAAGGTCTGATCGCCGTGCTCAACCGCAAGGGCATCGATACGGGTTGCGACCTCTATGGCCTGATGGATGCTGCCGACGATCTGGTGCGTCCGTTGCAGGACCGTCCGGTGCGCGTGGACCGTGAAAGCCTCTCGCTCGGCTATGCGGGCGTCTATTCGAGCTTCCTGCGGCATGCGGAAAACGCCTCGAAACTCTATGGCGTCGATACACGCGAAATCCTCATCGAACTTGGCAAGCGCCGCATGGTCGGCGGCCAGGAAGACATGATCATCGACGTCGCCCTCGACATTCTCAAAAACAAGGCCGCGTAAAGCATTAAGGTGTCCAATGCTCGACTGAAAAATAGTAGCGATACGAGTTGAAGTAATAAGCGAATTCTACAGAAAGATGGGGCACTCGAAGTGCATGAAGTGTGGATTGAACTGACTTGACCAGTCGGATCCGAGTTATTGCATGCCTTGTAACAATGGTGAACTACAGTGAAAGGAAACATATGGCAAAAGTGGGGTTTTGCCATGTGTTATGCTGATCGCTGAATGTCGGCTTTGCGCTTTAATCCGGACATTAGCGTAGTATTCTCACGCTTTTCCAAGCGGCCATTAGGTGTCGCAAACTCGGTCGCACGAGGCCAACTTTTTCACCTCACTTTTGCGATGGAAATTCCGCTGAATAACCAACGGGTGGTCTGCATTGGCACAAATCAGGAGTTACACGACATTCAAGCTGTCATTGGGCCGAGTTGGACCACTAGCGGCTCCCGACCAAATGACCGAATAAAGGCAAGTAGTTCCGCCGGTGTAAGGCCAACGCTTTCCTCTTGGACAAGGGGGTGGAAATTGATCTGTGCAGAATCGAGCAAAACGGCGTCGATAACGACCGTAACCAGACCTTCCATATCGTTGATGATGCCAAGCGGGGTCAAAGCGCCCGGAGAGACCCCGAGCAGGGTCTCCATCCGTTCGGCCGGTGCAAAGCCAAGCCGGCCATTGGCTCCAATTAGCGTATGCAAGATCTTCAGATTCAACGCCCGATCCTCATGGAAGGTGATAAGGAATAGCCGCCCCTTTTTGTCCTTGAGCAGCAGGTTCTTGGTGAAGGTGCCGGACAGGTCGCCGCGTAGCGCCTTGCCTTCCTCCGCCGTTGCGTGCGTTGGATAGGCAACGACCGGCGCGGATATTTCGAGCATCGCGAAACGCTCGACCAACCGTTCCTGCGCCTTGGCCGATACAGTTTCGGAAATCGACGTGTTGTTCATGGGCGGGTACTCTCTTGCAAGTGGTTCAGCGGGCGGCGGCCGATATGGCCGCCCTGCGACGCTTCCAGCCGAGCCAGAGGAGCGCCAGCGCTGCCGCCGCCATCCACGGCAGGAGAACCAGGCTGAGCGTTTGCCAGCCAAGAACCTGCAGCAGCGCCCCGGCGCTGAAGGAGCAGGCGAGGCCAACCGCGAAAATGGTCATGTCGTTAGTCGCTTGCGCCTTGCCCTTCTCGGCTGGCGTGTAGGTGCTCGTCAGCAGCGTCGTGCCGCCGATATAGAGGAAATTCCAGCCGATCCCGAGAAGCACGAGCGCGCCGGCAAAGGAGCCGAAGCCGGTCCCGGTAAGCGACATGATGACGTGACCGGCAAACAGGACGATGCCGGTGAGCATGATGGGCAGCACGCCGAAACGGGCGATCAGCGATCCGGCGAAGAAGGATGGCAGAAACATGCCGAGCACATGAAGCTGGATCACGGTTGCTGTGTCCTTCAGGTCGTGGTGGTGATGCGTCATGGCGAGAGGCGTTGCAGTCATGGCGAGGATCATGATCCCGTAGCCGGTGACCGCTCCGAACAGCGCCACCAGATAGGCCGGCTGCGAGACGATCTCACCCCATGAACGGCCCTTGTCGCCTTCATCATGGGTGGCCGCCTGATTGGGAATGTGCAAGCCGAGCAGCGCGCCGACCGCGATCAGCGAAACGAGCGCCAGCAGCAGGAAGGAGCCGAGATATTCGGGTGTCAGCAACGGGCCGCCGAGACGGCCGAGCATGGGGCCGGCCAGCGCCGCGACCACACCGCCGCCGAGTACGAGCGAGATCGCGCGGGGTCGGAAGACTTCGTCCGCCACCTCGCTCGCTGCGAAACGATAGAATTGCGCGAAAGCCTGATAAGCCCCGACGCAGAACGTGCCGAGCGACAGCAGCAGCAGCGAGCCGAACCAGAGACCGAGCGCCCCGACGAGACCGCCGGCAATCCCGAGCATGGCCCCCAACAAGAATCCGGCACGCCGGCCGGCACGCGCCATCCACATCGAGGCCGGGAACGTCACCGCCGCCGTTCCGAGGAACATGGTGGCGATAGGCATGGTCGCCAGTTCTGGGCGGGATGCAATCTGGCCACCTGCAAGCCCGCCGACAGTCATCACGAGCACGGAAACTGTCTGAAACAGGGCTTGGGCGGATGCAAGCAGGAAGACCTGCCTGTGCATGGGTTTGCCAAACATGCTGATTCCTTAAAAAAGTAACGATTGGCAACATCACTAACGACAAACTATCATGAGCGGAAATGTTCAAATCTAATGAAACCATAAACAGGAGTAATCAATGCTCGACCGCCAACACCTTGCTATTCTCCGTGAAGTTGATCGCTTGGGGAGCGTGACGGCTGCCGCCGAGCGTATGAACGTCACGCAGCCCGCCCTGAGTCACCTCATCCGAAAGCTGGAAGAACGGCACGGCGTCAAAATCTGGATGAAGCACGGACGAAGCCTGCGTCTCACGCAAGCCGGGGAATATCTTCTGGCCCTGGCACAACGTCTGCTGCCCCAGCTTGAGCACGGCGAGCAGGTGTTGGCGGATTTCGCATCGGGCAGGCGCGGCGCGCTGCGCGTCGGCATGGAATGCCATCCCTGCCAGAAATGGCTGATGCGGGTCACGGCCCCTTACCTCTCCGCATGGCCGGATGTGGATTTCGAGTTGCGCACCGCTTTCCCGCTCAACGGGATCAACGCGCTCGCCAACTACGAAATAGATCTGCTGATAACTCCCGATCCGGTTGAACTGCCCGGCCTGCGCTATACCTCGGTATTCGACTATGAACTCGTGCTGGCGGTTCATGCGAACCATCCCCTTGCTGTGCAGGGTGTCGCACTCCCCCATGATCTGACGGATGAAGAGCTGATAACCTATCCCGTGAGCTTCGAGCGACTGGACGTTTACACGCAGTTCCTCGTTCCCGGCCGTTGTCGGCCGCACCGCCATCGGACTGCGGAAACGACCGAGCTGATGTTACAGCTCGTTGCAGCCGGACGCGGGATCAGCGTCGTTCCCGACTGGTTGTTGCGCGAGGATGGAGCCGAACTGCCGTTGAAGGCGGTCCGTCTCGGCGCGGAAGGCATCATGAAATCTATCCACCTCGGCGTGCGAAGCGGCGAGGAAGAGATTAGTTACCTCGCCGGCTTTTTGGATATGGCAAAGATCGGAACAACGCTGTCAAAAGCGTAGTCGCGAAAACCCCAAAATATGCGACAGCTTAGCGTCCGCTTTAAGGGACGTCATTTTGGATGGTAAACGGCCACCATGGAGTCAGAAATGGTTAGAAACGGCCCTAGATGCCAATCATGCGCCATGTCGGCAATCTCCTGGGCGGGAACTGAAACCGGACTGATCACTTGGGGCTTCTTCGCTACCTGTCGGTGATGCGTGCAATTACGCTCGCAATCTGCCAACGGCATAACATTAAGATCGACTGGCAGTTCTGGCGGTAAGGAGCCGACTGATTGCTTCGTCAACCGTGGCGCGAGGGCATCCGATGTTCACGCGCATAAATCCACGCCCTTCTATCCCAAACTTTTGACCCTTGTCGAGCCACAGGCCGACCTCGGTAAGCATGAAATGATTAAGCTCATCTGCCTCCATATCGAGTGATCGACAGTCCATCCAAGCAAGATAGAGAGAATCTGCTGGCAATACACGTAATCCGATATCTGAGCTATTTATCGCATTTGCGAAGCGTTCATGGTTCGCCCTGAGATAGACCAGTAGTTGTTCAAGCCAAGGTTCTCCCTCACTATAAGCTGCTTCAGCTGCAATTAGACCCAGCAAGTTCAGGTCTGTGGTCATATTGCGGTTGTACTGACGTCGAAACTCTTCTCGCAAGTTTGGATTCTGGATGATGAGATTAGCGGACTGTAATCCAGCGAGATTGAATGTTTTACTCGGCGCAGTACATGTGATGCTGTTAAGTGCAAAATCTTGGCTGAGGGATCCAAAAGGAATGTGCTTAAGCTCAGGATTGATGATCAGATCCTGATGAATTTCATCGGAGACAACGATGATGCCGTGACGTTGGCAGATCTCTCCCATGCTACGTAGGTCGCCCTCCGCCCACACGTTACCGGTCGGATTGTGAGGATTGCATAGGATGAAAATCTTGGTGTCAGGCGTGATCGCGGCTTCGAAGGCCGCTTCGTTGAAAATATAACGTTCTCCAACGAGTGCCAGTGGGGCCTCAATAGGGCGACGACCGTTGAGCACCACATCATCCCTAAAATGAGAATAGACCGGAGGCTGGATTAGAACAGCATCACCTGGCGCTGAGAACGCCTGAACAATCTGCTTCAATGCAGTAATAATGCCCGGCGTCTGAATTATCCAGTCGGCGGAAATTTCCCAACCGAAGCGACGGGCCTGCCAGTTTTGAACGGACGCGATGTAGCGTTTCGTTGCACCAGCCGCATACCCGAAAATCCCATGCTGAACAGCTTCGCTAAGTGCGTTCAATACTGCGGGCGGCGACTGGAAATCCATGTCCGCTACCCACATAGGTAGCGGATCTGCCGCAGCCTGATCGGCAGTCAGCATAGTTGCGGCTGCTGCCCACTTTTCCGAATTGGTCGATTTTCGATCAATAACGTTATCAAAAGTTCGAGTGGTTATTTCGACGGTAGCTTGCATTGGATGGCCTTCGAAAGTCGCGTGTATTTTCATTACTCAAGCACGGTTTGTGACTAAACCGCTAATCGGGGATCGGTGATGTATGCCTTGATCAACGCATTGATCGCGACGGTCAATGGAACAGTGGCGAATACCATCAAGTCGTTGAGTGATTGCGGCCGCACTTTTTCTCAGGGTGGTGTCGTTCGGGCGCGACGTCCGAGAAGTCCGTGATTTCGCCTACGCTGCCTGCAACGGCCTTGCGACGCGCCATACCAAGGGCACTAGGACGAGCGCAACGGCCGGCATGACGATCCAGTTAATTGTTTCCCATCCGGAGCTTTGAAGCAGGGATCCCGAGAAGAACGAGGCGCAGGCGACTGTTCCGAAGACGAGAAAGTCATTCGCGCCTTGCACCTTGCTTCGTTCTGCAGGGGTGTGGCAGTCGCCGACCATTGACGTCGCGCCGATGAAGCCGAAGTTCCAGCCGACACCAAGAAGGACAAGCGAGACCCAGAAGTGGGCGATATCGATGCCGGAAAGCGCCACCGCCGCCGACAGCCCGATCAGGAGAAGTCCCACTGCCGCCACACGCTCCTTCCCGAAACGCACCATCAGCCTGCCGGTGATGAAGGAAGGCCCATACATGGCGAGGATATGCCATTGGATCCCGAGCGCAGCCTGATCGATGGAGTGACCATGGCCGACCATCGCAACGGGCGAGGCCGTCATAACAAATGTCATCAGCCCGTAAGAGACGACCCCTGTGGCAATTGCCAGCAGATATCTGCGCGATGTAAGGATCTGTAGGAGCGGGCGTTCGCCAGCGCCTCCTGCCGTCTTCGACTGGATAGAAGAGGCCGTTCGCAGGTTCCAGAGGACGGGGAAGGCAAGGGCTGCAAGCATCGCCTGGCTGATGAAGCTTCCGGCAAAGGCCGTTCCGGGCACGGCATCCCGTGTCCAGATCACGAGTTGCGGACCTATGATCGCAGCGATCAATCCACCGACCATGACGCGAGCGATCGCTTTTTGTCCGTCTGCGCTGGACATATTGTCGGCCGCTGCGAAGCGATAGCTTTGGACATAGGACGAGTAGAAGCCCGCCATGCAGGTTCCGAGGCAGAACACGAAGAAGCTCGACAGGATGATACCGATCGCTGCAATCAGGCCTGAGATCATGCCGATCGAGGTTCCGAACAGATATCCACTCCGGCGGCCATAGCGACGCATGACATAGGCCGCCGGAAGTGTTCCGAGCGCCAGGCCGAGGTTCAGGAGGCTGACAGGGAGGGTAATCAATCCCGGATCGGGCGAGAGCTGCTGTCCGACCAGGCCTCCGAGCGAGATGACAATAGGCGCGTTGGCTCCGCCGAAAGCCTGAGCCACAGTCAGGATCCATCCGTTTCGCTTGCCCGCGGTCGTATCGACAGGTGCATTCTGTGCGATGTTCATTTTGCTTCCAATCTCGTGAGGATTTCTGCGACCGCCTGCTTTGCGGCCACCACGGCGCCAGCCAGATAACCGGGTTCGGAAGGACTGGTCTCGCTTCCGGCCATCACCAGCCGCTCCTCCCATGGGCCCGTAACCCACCGTTGGGTTCCAGGTATTGGGTGATCGGCACCGATCTGGTCGATTGCCGTAGCCGTGAACGAGTCGGTCGCCCAGTCCTTCAGGATGGTTGCCCGCGGCTTCAGCGCTTGTGGCCCGAACAGCCTTCCCAACTGTTCGATGCAAGCCTGCTTCAGAATGTGTTCCCCAACCGACGCCCTCTGGTCGGAACCGATTCCGAGGAAGCCGAACAAGGCTGCCTTTCCCGAATTCGTCGTCGCATCGTGGATCTCGACCATCGGACCAACCATGCTCTGGCTGTTCCGGTGAGTCCGTCCTTCCGCCAGAAGGCATCCTCATAGATGGCGAAGAACTTGGCGTGTGGTGCCATCCATGTCGGCGTACTCCTCCAGCGAGTGACGATTGCCGGATCCTGTGCCGGCTCGAACTTGACGTTTGCTCCGAAAAGACGTGGTGGAAGCGCGGCAACCACCTGCTCGGCGCTGAGAACCTCGCTTTCGCCTTCCGATGTCTGGACTGTCAGCTCGACGACACCGTCCTTCAGGGTCATGGCCGTAACCGTCGTTCCGAGCAATAGGCGGTCTGGGGGAAGGTGATCCGCTAGCGCGCGTATGGCCGCTCCAGTGCCTCCTGCGAGCCGCATTGACTGCTGGTTCTCGTAGGCCGGTGAAAAACGTTGCGGTCGTTCGCGCGACATGCGCTCGAATACGACATCGCCGGTGCTGTGCTGGATGAACGATCCAAGACCAAGGTCATTGACGAGCTCCGCCATCGCTGGTTGCATCTCCGGCCAGAACCAGGACGGGCCGAGATCGAAGCCATCGTCCATGGGCGTGCCATCCTCGCCCACGGTCAGAATACGCCCGCCGATGCGGCCACGCGCTTCGGCGAGGATGACATCGACGCCGGCGGCATGAAGAGCCTGCGCGGTGTAGAGACCGGACAGACCGCCCCCGATCACCGCAACCTTGCATTTTCTCATCGGCTCGTATCCTCGGATACCGGAGCATCGAACGGGCAGACATCATCATGAAGGAGCGGTGCCGACTTGTACCAGATGCGAGCGCCGTTCGGCCCGGCGGTGGCATGCAGATACTGTCCAGCTGGAAGCCGCAGCCAGCTCCAGCGGTTGAGCGTGTCGTCACCTTCCTTGAAACTGCCGTCCAGAACCAGAAGCTCGAGTCCATTTGGATTGGAAACCACGACGGTCGCATCGGCTTGCCAGTCTTCCATCATGACAAGTTCGTCCGCTCCCTCGAAAAGGACGCGCGTGTCCGCAACCCCGTCTCGAGGTCGGAGAGCATGCGCTTCGCCCGGACGCTGGACGATCCGTTCACGGTCGCTCGCCTTGAACTGCCAGAGCTTCACCAGAATGGTGCAGCCACCGTCGCTCTTCGGAGCATGACCTGTGCCTGGCGGATTGCGGACATAGGTGCCGACCGGGAAGTAGCCGCTCTCATCCTGAAATATCCCGTCGAGAACCAGAAATTCTTCGCCGCCTGGATGACCGTGACGCGAGAAACTACTTCCCGCCGCGTAACGGACGATGGACGTCGCGCGCGCCTTCTCCTCGCCAATCCTGAACAGCATACGTCGGTCGACGCCTTTCATTGGGCTTGGAACCCATTCGGTGTCGCCGGCGTGGACAAGCGTTCTCTTCGAAAAGTCTTCATTCAAAAGCATGATCAGAGC
Organism: Ochrobactrum sp. RH2CCR150; assembly: GCA_014138095.1. Lineage (GTDB taxonomy): Bacteria > Pseudomonadota > Alphaproteobacteria > Rhizobiales > Rhizobiaceae > Brucella > Brucella gambitense. The sequence continues at coordinate 252,307 of JACGXE010000004.1, read as the reverse complement.
TCCGCCCTTCCACCATCGACGACAATCTCCGCTCCGAGCATGTAGCTCGAAGCGTCGCTAGCAAGGAACAGGACCGCTGCCGCGATCTCACCCGGCGTGCCCATGCGCCCGACCGGCACCTGTGCGCCGACCCACTCTGCATAGGCGCGAAACTCCTCTTCGGTCTGGTTGTTTCCCCGATGGATAGGCGTTTCAATGGAGCCAGGGCTGACGGCATTCACCCTGATCCGGCGTTCGAGAAGCTCTGCGGACATCGTTCGCGCGAAGGAGCGAACCGCTGCTTTGGATGCGGACAGGATCGCTCGACCTGGAGTGCCCACCTGGTTCAGCCACGAGGTATTCAGGATGATGGAGCTGCCTTCGCGCAGCAGCGGGAGCACGGCCTGGACCGTAAAGAAGACGCCCTTCACGTTCGCGTCCATGATCGTGTAATAGGTAGCTTCCTCGGTGTTCGCCAATGGCGTCCCCATTGCGACGCCCGCATTGGCGAACACGATGTCCAGCGTACCGAGTTTTTCTTCGACCTCTGTCCTCATTCGGACAAGGTCGGCGAGTGAAGTGACATCTGCAACGACAGTGACAACGTCATTTCCAAGTTCGTCGGCCGCCTTTTCAAGCTTGGCTGCCGAACGTCCCACGATCGCCACGCGCGCGCCGTTTTCTTTGAACCGATGGGCTGCAGCAAGCCCGATTCCGCTCGAACCACCAGTTATCAGGGCTGTTTTTCCTGCAAGCGTCATTCTTTATTCCTCATCGTCGATCCTCCACATTTGGATTGATGCTGTTGCATTGACGAGGAAAACAAACCATATCGATAAGAAAGAAAATCTTTGTTGGTGATGAGATGCGCGACCTGACCAGACTGAAATCGCTCCAAGCCTTGGAAGCGTCCGCGCGCCACGGAAGCTTCGTTGGTGCAGCAGTCGAACTCGACGTCACACCACCAGCAGTAGGTCAACTCGTTCGCTCATTGGAAGATTGGGTCGGCTATCCTCTGTTCAAGAGAAGCAGATCGGGTACGGAGCGCTTGGCCCCTGTCGATGAGGTCAAAGAAGCCCTCGACGATATCGCTCAAGGGCTTGACCTCCTTGAAGCCGGTCTGCGCAAGCTGCGCGGTCGCAAGGCGCGTTCGGTCGTCGTCGTGACGGCGTCCCAGGCCCTGGTCGCCAACTGGCTCCTTGCCCGCCTGGAAGACTTCTCCGCGAAATGGCCGAATGTCGACGTTCGGCTGGACGTTTCCGATCGAGTGATCGATCTGGCTCAGGGTGAGGCGGACATCGGCATCCGATGTGGGCTGGGCAACTGGAAGGGAGTCAAGTCGACATATCTCATGGGCGAGGAAATCATCGCAGTCTGCCACAACAGGCTGCTGTCTGGCAGTCAGGAGGTTACCGCCGGCTGGATCGCGGAACAGACACTCATCCACGACGGCACGCCTCATCCGGGCGGGGACTTTCCGAATTGGAGCGAATGGCTGACACGTGCGGGCGCGAACCATGTTCCCGACGACCGTGGATTGAAGATCAACTCAACGGCTGCGGTCATCAATGCGGCGGTCGCAGCCCGCGGGGTGGCGTTGGTGCGCAAGGCTCTGGTAGCACAGGAGATTGACGGAGGCCGTCTGGTCCACCTCATGCCCGACATTCGCTGGCCCGTCAAATGGGCCTACTATGTCGTCGCATCGCCTAAAGCCCTGCGACGATATGAAGTCAATGCGTTTCACGACTGGCTTTCCACCCTTAACTGATGTGGCAACGCATGGCAGCTATATCTGCTGCGAGCTCCGAAACCGGAATTTCCGCTCCGGGCCTCATGCTAGACCTTAGCGGCAAAAACTCTGACGTCCGCTTTCGGTGCTGGGTGTCCCAGTAGCGGACAGTCGGCCATCGGCCCCATTCCGGTCGTTAGAATCCGATGACTTGACGGGCAATCATTTGGATCGCTGTCAGGATTGAAGTGGGCAATGGCCCAGAGCATTAATCTCGTCATCAGACGTGCGATTTTGCAACCGACGGGAAAGGACCGCTGGCAAGTTACGATCAGTCAAAATAAAACTTGACTTTAATAATCCAGATTTTATTCAAATGTTGTGTGTCTTCGTCTGGTTACTGCGGATATTGGGTTTTTTGTTGATGGCTGATCGCAAAACCGATCAAATTGAAATGCTTTACAGGACGGAACTCCAACGTCTGGAACGCATTGCGACGCGCAGAATAGGTGCGCCAAATGCTTCGGATGTCGTGCATGACGTGTTCACTCGTATTTGGGAAAGAACGAAAGAACATATTGTCCTTACACCTGCTTATTTGAGCCAATGCGTGCGGAATGCGACGATTGATTTGATCCGGATTGAAAACCGGCACAAGAAGCTACCGGAAATGTTGACGGAAGAGCAATATGAAGCTCCGATTGCGACACCTGAGCAGATCGTCATTGCAGCCGATGACCTTCGACAAATCGACCGAGCTATCCGATCGCTACCTGTACGGGCACGACATATTTTCCTTCTCAATCGTATTCATGGCTGTTCATACGAGGAAATTGCGGAAGCTTTGAATGTTTCCTACAGCACTGTTGAAAGAGATGTAGCAAAATCAGTTCTGGCTTGCCGAAATGCTGCCGAGCAAAAAACAAGCTAGGGTCAGGTCGCTCGCTAATCGTTATATAAGCGAGAGAGCTCGTTTTCGCCTGCTATCTAATATGTGTGGGATTTCCAGTGACCAAGGAAAAAGACCTAAAAGTGCCCGATCAGGCCAAAGCGGAGAAGGAGGCTATAGCCTGGTTTACGCGCATGAACGGCAATCCTTCCCACGCCGATAAGCGGAACTTTCAAGCATGGCAGCGGCTTCATGAGCGAAATGCGGATGCTTATCATTCAATAAGCGTTCTGTGGTCATCGAGTGCCATGCCCGGTTCCGATATCGCGCGGGAAGAAACGTCGGCGCTTGCGGCTCACTTGGCTCGTATTGAAGAAATACGCACGCGGAAAAAAAACCGTGGCAAAACTGCTACCGGAGCATTGGCTTTCCTGCTTGTTTTTTGTGGCGGATGGGTCTGGCTGAACAAGCCCAACTTGATTCAGGACATTAGTGCAGATTACGTCACTGCGCGTGGTGAAACGCGTCAGATTTCACTTAATGACGGCTCGTCGATTTTGCTTGATGCTGATACGGCGATTGATGTTCAGCTCGATGATGACATACGTCATATAACACTTTTGCGCGGTGCAGCATTCTTTGAAGTCAAACCTTCGAGTGTTCCCTTCATCGTTGAAGCTGCGAACGGAAGATCACGCGTTCTTGGGACGGCATTTGACGTTGCGATGAATAATGAAGGCGTCGAAGTCGCGCTTCAGCATGGTAGCTTGCAAGTAGAGATCGAAAGTTTGACTGGTCGAGTAGTTCTTAAACCCGGGGAATCGGTTAAATATACCAATACTGGCCTTGCAATGCCACATAATATTGATCTTGGAGATGCTCTATCCTGGCATGAAGGTCGTTTTGTGTTCAATAATACACCTTTGAAAGAAGTGCTGCAGAAGATCGAGCGTTATAGAAATGGTCGAATTGTTCTTGTCGATTCAGCCTTGGGCGAACGCCGCATAAGCGGCAGCTTTTCGCTGAGGGATACAAACGCGGCGTTGTCCTCATTGCAAGCTTCGGTCGGCTTTAACATACATAAGTTGAGCGAACGGCTTGTTCTGATCGGGCCATAATAGGCGCGTTCGCCAAAAGAAGATAAAATAATTCATCTTTTTATGAGGGTGCTTTGTCATCCCGACCGTTAACGCCATTGAGAGGGCGAAACGTTGACGCCCTTCACCAGAATGGACACGGGAAGGGCACATCCATGAACACCAGGACCAAGCCGCACAGGTTCGCGTTGCTACTTGCAACAACCATGCTTTCGGTTATGGGATGCGCGGCATTGTCGTTTAACGCAGCATATGCGCAGGCAGATGTAGAAAAGCTGCATGACTTCAAGATTCCAGCAAAACCGGTCCGGCAGGCTCTTAACGATATCGGTCGCATTTCCGGTGTTGCAATTGTGTTCAACGAAACAGCCTCTGCTTCGAAGACTGCTAGTGCCGTTCAAGGAAGTATGTCCACAGCACAAGCAATAGATTCTGCGCTTTCAGGAACTGGTCTCGTCTGGCATTTCACGAACTCAAATACAGTGACGATTGCAGACGCTTCTGTCTCATCGTCGGGCATTGTAACTGCGCCCGGCGGTGCGACTGTTTTGAATACAATTACGGTTCAAGGTGCGGGTGCAACAACCGAAGGCTCCGGCTCGTACACCGCAGACGCTGTGACGATAACAAAGGGTGAACAGGACATCCGCCATATACCTCAATCTGTTTCAGTTGTGACGCGCAAGCAGATGGATGATCGCAACGTCATTACGGTTGACGATGCGTTGGAAGAAGCACCCGGTATAGCGCTCTATGATAGTCCAATGGGCGCCAGATATGTCTTTTCACGTGGATTTATGGTGGATACCTACCAGTATGATGGTGTGAACAGGTCGCTCTATTATCCACAAGCTAACAGCTTTTCAGAAGATATGGCGGCTTATGATCGAGTCGAAGTACTTCGTGGCGCAACCGGGTTGCTGCAAGGTGCAGGAAATCCTGGCGCGGCAGTCAATATGGTCAGAAAGCGTCCGCTCGATCAAAAAAAACTGACCATTACGCAGCAGATCAGCTCCGATCAGAATTATAATACGGAAATCGATGCAACAGGCCCTTTGAACACTAGTGGTAGCTTACGTGGTCGCATTGTCGGCTCGTTTAATGATCGCGAATATTTCACAGACCTGGCGCACAGCCGAAATCTCTTTCTTTACGGGATAATGGAAGCTGATCTTTCCGAGAATACGACGATTGGCTTTGGTGGAAGCTACAAGCGCAAGACCTCAACGCCATGCTTCCATGGGCTGCCTATGTATTCGGATGGTTCCGATATCGGGCTTGCGCGTGACACGTGTCTCGGCCAGAGCTGGAACCGTTGGGATACCGATCAGATTTCCCTGTTTGCAGACGTTTCGCATGAATTTAACGATCGCTGGAAGTGGAAAACTTCAGTCAGCTACTGGAATGAAAAGCATGACGTGAAGTACGAGTTTTCTGAGGGGGCAATCGATCCGGTCACGCTGTCTGGGTCCACCATGTATGCCGGCCTTTTTGACATGGAAACTTTGAACGTAGCGCTCGATTCCTATGTTGATGGCAAATATGATCTGTTTGGCCGCACGCATTCAGTTACGTTTGGCGCCAGTATCAATAATCTGATCAGTGACAATGATTACTCATTGGCCCGCCTAGGTATCAGCCAAAATGTTTTCGATCCGGTTAGAATTCCCGAAATCGCGGATACCTGGTTGGAAGAAAACCGCTTCCGTGGAGCCAAATACAGGGCAAAACTTCGTCAGGAAGGTATCTATGGGTTAACCCGAGTGAGCGTTGCGGATCCGCTCACGGTGATATTTGGTGGTCGCGTCAGCTGGTACAAGATGACGTCGCGTTACCGTGATACCGGGGAGGATTTTGTCAGTCCATATAGCGAGAACGGTGTCTTCACGCCCTATGGGGGCATCGTTTATGATCTGAGTAAGGATTGGTCCATCTACGCAAGCTATACAAGCATCTTCAAACCTCAAGATGAAGTAACAGCTGACGGTGATCCGCTGAAGCCGATCGAAGGCGCAAACTATGAGATGGGCATAAAGGGCAGCCTCTTGGATGGCGCTCTTAATACGTCATTTGCTCTGTTTCGTATCGATAATAAAAATCGTGCCGAGTTCGATGCCGACAACTATCCGTGTGCGACAGGCATGTGGGGCGAATGTTATGTTGCCAGTGGAAAGGTCCGCAGTCAGGGCTTCGAGGTCGAGGCCAACGGTGAATTGTTCCCCAATTTCCAGCTCGCCGCAAGCTATACTTACGCCCACACAGAGTATCTTGAGGGAGAGAACGATATCAGTCAGTCATTCGCGACTTATAATCCCGAGCATATCGTCAAAATATGGGGTGATTATCAATTCACCGAGAAGCTTGAAGGGTTGAGCGTTGGTACGGGAGTTCGTTACCAGACAGAAAGCAGCCGCAAGACCAGAGATGTAACTGTTTCTCAGCCGGCTTATGCAGTTTGGTCTGCGCGGATCGGATATAAGATCAACGATCACTTCTCGGCGGCGTTGAATGTCGATAACATTTTCGACAAAAAATATTATCAAACGGTGAGTGCGCCTGGATGGGGCAACTTCTACGGTGAACCACGCTCTTATACGCTGAGCTTGAAAGCGACGTTTTAGGTCTATGGCGATGCGACACAGAAAGGTTGATCAGGGAAGGCGCGCATTCGTCTTTTCAGCTTTGCTGGCCATGACGCCATTTGGCGCGGCGGCCAATGCTGCTTCTGGCAATTTCAACGCATTCCCTGTCACGATCTCTCATAATTTCGGTAAAACGATAATCGGCGCCCCGCCCCAACGCATTGTAACGCTTGGGTGGGGTGGCGAAGACGCTCTGATTGCACTTGGAACCATCCCAGTTGGCATGCCGCGCTACGAGCAGTTTGCAAACGGAATATTGCCTTGGGTGGATGAAAAGCTTGGTGCGACCAAGCCGATGCTTTTGTCGCAAAGTGAAATCGACTTCGAGGCTATTGCGCTTCTGAAGCCGGATGCGATCCTTGCAGTACGGACCAATATCGATGGCAAGGATTGGCGCCGACTCAACGCAATAGCTCCAACAATCGCCTATAGATCGGGTCCGCTTCAGGCCAATTGGCAAGAAATTACCCTGCTGGCAGGCGAGTGTGTAGGGAAACCGGAACTTGCGCGAGCGCTTGTAGAGCAGACGAAATCCCGTCTTCATGCCTTATATGCCGATCATTCCGTGCTGATGAACCGGAGCTTTGTCTTTGGCTCGTATTTCCAGGGAAGAAGTGCGCTCGGGGTTTATTTTCCCGACGATCTGCGTGTGGCCACCTTGATGGAATTGGGGTTACAAGTTCCATCTGAAGTCGTGAAACTGGCAGCAGAGCATCCTGGTCAGATAGGCACGTCTGTCAGTTTTGAACAACTGGATTCTATCGAAACCGATCTGCTTATCGTCTGGTTTCCTCCCGGTGCAAAGGAGGATGCAGAGGGTCAGCCACTATTCCGTTCATACGCTCCTGTGGTGGGGGGAGGGTTTGTTGCTTTAGACGATCCCGTCTCGATCTGGGTCACATCCAACCCCAGTGTTCTATCTATCCCATATGGCTACCCGGACTTTGTCTCGCGACTGGCTGCTGCGGCATCTAAGGTCAGTACCAAGGAATCAATGCCGTGACGCTCGACTATTTTTCCGCCACGGTGAAACATAGAGAAGCCATCACGCCGTCCATGGTCCGGGTTGTGCTTGAAGGGGCTGACCTTCATCGTTTCCAAAGCACAGGTCGTCCGGATGAGTTTATCTGGTTGTCGTTCCCCGCAGCCGATCATGGCGAGGAAATGGGTCGCTATTATACTGTCCGCCGTTGGGATGCTATACATAGAGAGATTACGATCGATTTTGTGATACATGAAATCGGTATTGCTACTAATTGGGCTCAAAGGGTTCTTGAGGGCGATCAGATTAAGTTGCTTCCACCGCGTTTCCGCTTCAATCCACCATCGGACACCCAGTTTATCTTACTAATAGCCGATATAACCGGTCTGCCAGCTGTCGGACGAATTTTGGAACAGTTACCGGCAGGGTTCAAAGCGATTGTGCATGTGGCGGTGCCGTTTGACGCCGACAGGCAAATTATCGCAACAACTGCGGATGTTTGTATCAATTGGTATTTTTGGCGAGGGCCGAAGCACAATCGCTCTCTTTATACGGAACTGCCGCGTATAGCCGAAAGCATCACGAGCCTGCCCGCAGGGCCGGGATATGTCTGGATTGCGGGTGAAGCGATGGCCGTTTCAAAAAGTCGCAAATATTTTCGGGATGAGTTCGGTTTCGAAAAGGACCAAATCACAGCGGTTGGTTACTGGATCGAAGGGCAGGCGCGGGTTTGAGTGTTATTGTTTCGCCTCACGACGATAAGGAAGGAAGCGGATTTGCAAACGGCAACACCCGGCGCCTGACCGGCCTGCTCCTGGGCCTCGCGTTGCTGGTGGCTATTTCGATCGCAAACCTTCTGTTCGGGGCAAGACCCGTGAAGATATCGACGGCGATTGACGCCATTTTTGCATATGATAGTGGTCTGGTGGAGCACATCGTCATCCATGATTACCGTCTGCCACGTACCTTGCTCGGTATTCTCTGCGGTGCCGCTTTTGGCGTTTCGGGTGCATTGATCCAAGCGGCAACGCGCAATCCGCTGGCCGATCCGGGAATATTGGGCGTCAATGCTGGTGCTGCCTTTTTCGTGACGCTGGCGGTCGGGCTGTTGGGCTTCCACTCGATTGATGCCTATTTGTGGTTCGCCTTTTTGGGTGCCATCCTTGTGACGCTTGCCGTTTACGTACTGGGGGCAATGGGCCGTGACGGTGCTACACCCGTTCGACTTGTGCTTTCTGGGGTCGCCCTTTCTGCCGTTCTCGGCGGTATCGGTGCCGCGATCACACTGCTTGATCCCCAAGCCTTCGATTCCATGCGTTTCTGGTCGATCGGATCCGTTGCCGGAAGAAACATGGATATTGTGGCAACGGCTGCTCCTTTTATCGCTGCTGGACTGGTGCTTGCGTTGCTGACGGCTCGGTCCCTTAACGCTGTAGCGCTCGGCGATGATCTGGCTCGTTCGCTAGGAGCCAACATCCTCCGCGCCCGGATGCTGACGCTCATCGCTGTCACGCTTCTGGCCGGGGCCGGAACTGCTGCCGCTGGCCCAATCGGCTTCGTCGGTCTTATGGTGCCGCATGTGGTGCGTTGGATTGTTGGGCCAGATCAGCGCTGGATCATTCCGCTGACGATGATCTACGCACCGGTACTGCTGCTTTCCGCCGACATTGCCGGACGTCTGGTGTTGTTTCCAGGCGAACTGGAAGCAGGCATCGTCACAGCCTTCATCGGTGCGCCTGTCCTGATCCTATTGGCACGGCGCAGACAAGCGAGCGGCCTATGAGAACCACTGTGTCATCTGATATCGACTTCGGTCGTTCCATGTACGTTATGCGGAGATTTGGGGGGCGTCTGTCGACCCGATTCGACAAGTTCTCGATATTCACCGGTCTTGTGCTTGCAGTTCTCGCGCTCGGCATTGCTGGTTTCTCACTGGCGAGCGGCAGTTACCCGATTGCTTTGGTTGACGTGTTGGGTGCTCTCGCCGGTCATGGCGATGATCAGGTGCGCATGATCGTGGTGGAATGGCGCCTGCCACGTGTTGCCCTCGCCTTCCTGCTCGGCAGCGCACTGGCCATGAGCGGCGCGATCTTCCAGTCGCTGACGCGCAATCCGCTTGGAAGTCCAGATATCATAGGCTTCTCGGCAGGCTCCTATACTGGCGCGCTCGTGGTTATTCTGCTGCTGTCTGGCGGTTATTACGAGACCGCTGCCGGTGCACTGATCGGGGGCATCATCACGGCGATGGCCGTTTATCTGCTGGCCTGGCGGCGCGGCGTGCAGGGTTTTCGGCTGATTGTGGTCGGGATTGGTGTGGCGGCAATGCTTTCAGCCTTCAACGCGTGGATGATCCGCGAGGCGGACCTTCAGGGGGCAATGAGCGCCGCCATATGGGGCGCAGGATCACTCAATGGTCTCGGCTTCGAGCAACTTGTTCCTGTCGCCATCGTGCTTTGCATGGTGGTGCCACTGGTATTGCTATTATCGCGCCCGATGCGACAGCTTGAGATGGGCGACGATGCGGCGAGGGCCTCCGGTGTCAACGCCAATCGCATACGGCTTCTCCTGATGGTGCTCGGCACGATGCTGACAGCCATCGTGACAGCGGCGGCAGGACCGATTTCCTTTATCGCGCTGGCCGCGCCCCAGATTGCACGGCGGCTGACCCGCTCGGCTGGTGTCACGCTCATTCCCTCCGCATTGACAGGCGGCCTGCTTCTGCTTGCCGCCGATTGGGCCGCGCAGCACGCATTCGACGTTCAGCTTCCCGTCGGCGTCATGACGGTCAGTATCGGCGGTCTCTATTTCATCTGGCTATTGATACGGGAGGGCCACAAGTGAGCAACTCCCAATTTAGACTTGGTCGCCTTCATGCCGACAATGTGACGCTGCGCTATGACGAGCGGACGATCTCGCGTAATCTTTCGGTCGCCGTGCCCGACGGCTCCTTCACCGTGATCGTCGGCTCGAATGCCTGCGGCAAGTCTACACTATTGCGTGCCCTGTCGCGGTTGTTAGTTCCCTCGGCCGGACAGGTCATCCTTGATGGCAAAAGCATCACCGATATTCCGGCAAAGGAAACCGCGCGGCGGCTGGGTCTGCTTCCGCAAAGCTCGGTTGCGCCGGAAGGCATCACCGTTGCCGATCTGGTCGCGCGCGGCCGCTATCCGCATCAGTCCTTCTTCCGGCAATGGTCGAAGGCCGACGAAGAAGCCGTCATCACCGCGATGGAGGTGACCCGCATCGCGGACCTGTCCGGCCGTCTCGTGGACGAACTGTCCGGTGGCCAGAGGCAAAGGGTGTGGATTGCCATGGTTCTGGCGCAGGAAACCCCGATCCTGTTGCTGGATGAACCAACGACCTTCCTCGACATTGCCCATCAGATCGAGCTCATGGACCTTTTGTCCGATCTCAACGGCGAAGGTCGTACCGTTGTCGCCGTGCTGCACGATCTCAACCATGCCTGCCGGTATGCCTCCCACCTGATAGCCATGAAGGATGGCGCCATCATTGCCCAGGGAACGCCAGCTACGATCATTACCGAAAGGCTTGTCAGCGACGTGTTCGGCCTGTCATCCATGATCATCGAGGATCCTATATCAAATACGCCTCTTGTAGTTCCTAGAGGGAAAACATTTATATAGGTGTTCGCTTAAGACCAAACCTAACACGCGTTACCAATCAACAATTCTGACTGGCAATCTGCACACTTCCCAATGACAGGGTCAGCGTGTCGGTCTGATCTTAGTCGGCTGGACAAGATATAGCGCGCCCAACCTCGATATCGGTCTCGATTTCAGCTTCGCTTGAGCGGCAATGTTTATTCGCTCAGGTGATGGGCGAAGGTGTCGCCGGTATAGTCGGTTCGGAGAAGGCCCGCTTCGCTCAACCTTGGCATTAGCTCGTCAAGTGCGAGATGCATGGATGTGGTTGAACCGCCGGGGGCGGTGATGAAACCATCGATAGCACCGGCATCAGACCATTTCTGGATTGCGCCGACAGCGTCATCGACGGTGCCGATGATCTGCCAATGGGCAGCACTGATCACTTCCGGCCTGCGTAACAGGTCTTCAAGGCTGAGCGTCTCTTTCTGCAAAAGGCGCTGCAGCAAACCCGCATGGGTTTTACTGCGTACTTTTTCCGGCGGCGGAGGCAGGTCCGAGGGGCGGATCAGGCGATCTTCGGGCCAGTCGGTAAGATCAAGGCCGGTCATATCCCGAATATAGGCAATCTTGCGCGTGCGGTCGCCGCGCGCGTGGGTATAGGAAAAAAGCTCTTCCGCCTCTTTGCGCGTTGGTGCGAGATAGTGGCTGAGGCCCGGAAGCAGACGGACATCGTCGGCATTCCGGCCGTGAGATTGTGCGAGAGAACGCAGGTCATTGCGAAGATTAATCGCGGCATCGATATCGGGCGTTGCCGAGAAAATCGCATCGGCGACTGACGCTGCAAAATTGCGCCCGGCTGGTGAAGCACCCGCCTGAACGAGCGGGATCGGAACATTCTCCAGTGAAGGAATATTGAGCGGGCCTTTGACTTTAAACGAAGCGCCCTCATGATTGATTGGTTGGATACGTGCTGTGTCGGCATAGTTTCCGCTGGTTCGGTCCCGTTTGAGAGCGGCGCCGGGGAAGCTTTGCCAGAGCGCTTGCACGACATCGGTAAACTCTGCTGCCCGTGCATAGCGCTCGTCAGATGTCGGCATTTCATCGAGACCGAAATTCACGTTGCCATCAAGGGCCGTGACGATGTTCCACCCCGCACGCCCCCTGCTTAAGTGATGCAATGACAGAACCTGCCGTGCGACTGCATAGGGCGGCATGAAGGTGGTCGAAATCGTGGTGAGCAGACCGATTCTGGACGTTTCGCGCGCAAGCGTTGCCATCAGCAACGTGGCATCCAGGCTTGCAAACCCGGGCGTGGTTTCCATGATCTGGCTGTTGAGAAACAGATTGTCGGGACGAAACACGAAGTCGAGCTTTGCAGCCTCCGCGCGCCGCGCGATGTCGACGTAAAAGTCCGAGCCGAAGACCCCTTCAATATCGCTATTGTCGTGGCGCCAGCCATCGTTGCTAAGCCAGGTGGGAGCAAGCGACATGCCGATGTGGAGCGTTTTGCGAGGTGTCATGACAAAATCCGGTCAGTTATTCAGTAGAAAACCGCGAGCCGAAAGCTCGCGATTTGATTCATCGATGCAAATTGTCAGAAGCTGCCCTTGATGCCGATGCCGAAAGTGCGTGGCATTGTCATGCTAGCCTGTGTCGTTGCTCCGCTTAGACCGCGCGTTGCTTGCTTGGATGTTGGTACACGTTCGTTGAAGATATTCTTCACAAATCCGTAGAGCTGGAATTTTTCGTTAAAGTCGTAGCTCACGCGCGCGTTGGCGATTGTGTAAGCATCAATCCAATAGGATGGGGTGTTCGCGACATCGGAATAGTAGCTGTCGATGTAGCGCACATCACCGAAAACATTGAGTTTTTCGGTTACATTCCAACTTGCGCCGAAGTTCAGCATATAGCCCGGTGACTTGGCGAACTCGTTATCTGCATAATCAGGGTTGCTCGAAATCTCATCGATTGTCGTGCGCATGATTCCGGCCCCCGCCTTGAGGGTCAGATTATCGAGGATCTGATAATCGGCGCCGAGTTCAAGCCCATAGGCATGTGCCTTTTCCGCGTTGATCGTATATGACTGTGTGATACCGGGAGAAATGACAACCGGAATATTATACTGGGCATTCTTGAAGTCCATGTAGAACACGTTGCCGTTTATAACGAGCTTGTTGTCCAGGAACTCCGCGCGGGTGAACAATTCGTAGTTCCACAGAGTTTCCTCATCGAACTTGTTCCATTTGCTCGTCGCAGGGTTGGCTGTGTTCATATAAAGCGAAACACCGCCGGGATTATAACCGCGACTGATAAGACCACCGACTGTAAGGTCAGGGGTGATGGCATAGGCCAGCGATACTTTAGGTAAGAAGGCCGAGAAGGATTCATCGAAATTAATCGCGTCGAGCGCATAGACCGAGACGCCATCGCGTTGAATTTTGTCGTGCTGGAAGCGTGCGCTTCCAGTCAATGTCCATTGCTCATTCATACGCCAGCTTAGTTCACCAAACAGGCCAACATTCGTTTTCTTATCGTCAAACGTCGAGATATAGTTGTTAACGGCGACCTTATTGGCCGCGTTCACCATATCGAGTAGCTCGTCGGTCTTCGTATGGGCGAAATAAACACCGGCGACACCGCTCAGGACATCCTCCTGATCTCCAAAAGTGAGGCGTGTTTCATTCGAAATATTGGTTTGGTCGATATTGGCATCACCATTATGCGCGATTCCGACTCTGCGCTCGACCGCTGAATCTGAGAACTGTGTCTGGTTGTGGAGTTTGAAGCCGTTATCGAATTCGTAGCTGATATCCAGGATGCCGGTATTGGTACGCTGATCCCACGACGGCAAGGTGGCGCCACTGTAATCGAGATCATAGTAAAACGGCGTGGCCGCTTCATAGGTTGGGCGATTGCTCTTGTTGAACGAGTAGGTGAGCTTTGCCTCAAGCCCCGGGATTTCAGCAGGCTGCCAGAGCAGCTTCGAGCGAATGTTCAGCGATTGGAAATCCTGATCGGTGCCGGAAGAGTAGAAGCCCGGATTGACATAATCGATGAAGGTGTCGCGACCCGAATAATCAATTGCCAGACGGCCCGCGAGCTCATCCTTATAGAGCGGGCTATTCAGCATGATAGAAGTTCGCTTGGATTTATAGCTGCCGATCTCGACCTGATATGCGCCTTCCTGCTCAAAAGTCGGATCTTTGGTATTGACCACGATTGCACCGGCAATCGCATTCGCGCCCTGAGATGTGGTCTGCGGCCCGCGGAAAACCTCGATGCTGTCGAGATCCCAGATCGAGGTGGAGCCGAAGATGAACTCGTTATAATTCAAGTAATGACCATCAAGATTGATCGTTGCGCGGGGGACGGTGCCCGAGAAGAAGGCTGTCGCACCATTGTTTGGTCCCTGCGTGTCCTGACCACGAATGACCGGTGCGCCAACAGTGTCGGTATACACAACGTTGGGTGTTCCGCGAACAGCTTCCGATACGGAGGTGTCACCAGTTTTTTCCTTGTCGATTTCCTTTGCCGTAATCACGGTCACGGATGAGGCGGTGTTCTTGATATCACGCGCAACTTTTTCGCCGGTGATGACGAGTGTGTCGAGCACCAGTCCTTTGGAGCTTCCTGATGCATCCGCATCTTGCGCGAAGGCTGATGAACTTGAAACCGCTGCCAGCGTCAATGCGCTGACGCCATAGAAAAAGCTGCGGGAGGAGAGGGTAATCATGGTTCGCCTCAAAACATGAGTGTGTAAGTCATGTTCTGTTATTCTGGCTAAGGGTATTCCGCAATAAGGAATGCATACCGCAATACAGTATGAATGCAAGCTTGTTGGACATGTTGCCAAATCGCAACATGTTCTGGGGTGGGATGGCCTGCGCGGCATTGTGCGACGAGGACTTTGTCGGCTTAGCTATCTGGAAAGGCATGACTTTACTGACCCATCGGGCTAAAGAAAGGGGTGAATCTATGGGAGGCAGGACAATTGGAAGATCAGGATCAATCCACAGGTGAGGAAATGGAAGTCGTTAGCGACAAACGTTCCGGTACGATTCAGTCTGTTTCAATTGCTGCCCGATTTCTGAAGATTCTTGCCAATGCCGAGAATGAGCTGCCTTTGGGGGAGGTCGCAAAACGTGCTGGAACCGGTGGCTCGACAGCGCATCGCTATTTGCAAAGCCTTGTAAAAGAAGGGCTTGCCAAGCAGGACGCGGTCAGTGGCTTTTATGATCTTGGCCCAACGGCACTGAGCATTGGCATCGGCGCGCTTCGGCGGGTCGATGCGGTGGAAATTGCTGCACAACACATGAAAGCTCTATCGCAAAGTCATGCAATGAGTGGGGGTGTGGCGATCTGGACTGACCGAGGGCCTACACTGGTTCGCTGGTATCGCAGCGCCTATTTTTCCGTGAATCCGCTGGCACTTGGAGATACCTTGCCGATCGACAATACAGCCTGCGGCCATATTTTTCAGTCCTATCTTCCAAAGGCCACGGTTGACGCAGCGCGCAAGGTGCAGCCTGCGCATTTTCGCGGAACGCCACCGTCCAAAGCCCTGCTTGAAAAGGTGCGCGAGGATCGCTGGTCCGAGATGACCAGCCATCTTTTGTCGAATGTAACGGGTCAGGCTTCGCCTGTGCTCGATGCCCAGGGAGAGATTGTCTGTGTGATGACAACGGTTGCCGATCTCGGCCAGTTGCGTACGGATGAGGAACGTCGTGCGCTTTTCCATGAAGCTTGTATTGTCAATGAATCAACCGGTGGCCTCATCGTCGATACCAAGCTGGAAATGCCGAAAAGCTAGAGCGCATCCCGAAAGCCGGGGCCGGTTTTCAGAGTGGGATACGTGCTATACCGCAGGCTCGATATGGGCGGTGCTTCTTTTCGGAACGATCAGCGGCGTCCCCGAAACCGGGTCCGGAATGATGATCGAAGACAGCTCGAATGCGTCTTTAACCAGTTGTTCTGTGACGATTTCAGACGGCTTGCCCTGCGCTAAAATAGCACCTTCCCGCATGGCAATCAGGTGGGTCGCATAACGACAGGCATGATTCAGTTCATGGAGTACGGCGACGACTGTTCGCCCTTGTCTATTAAGCTGCGCAAGCAGATCAAGCAGCTCAATCTGGTGTGCAATATCGAGATAAGTTGTTGGCTCATCCAGCAGCAGGATTGGTGTTTCCTGTGCCAGAACGAGGGCAATCCATACGCGCTGGCGCTGGCCGCCGGAGAGTTCATCGACAAGCCTTCCTGCCAATTCAGTGATGCGGGTGGCTTCCATGGCCTGCGCCACAGCCAGTTCATCGGCTTCCGACCATTGCCTCAAAAATGACTGATGCGGGTAGCGTCCGCGAGCCACTAGGTCTGCAACAGTGATACCTTCCGGTGCAGTCGAACTTTGCGGCAGCAACCCCAGCCGTCGGGCGGTCTCTTTTGCAGGTAAGCTTGCAATATCGCCGCCGTCGAGAATGATCTTCCCCTGACTTGGCTTGAGCAATCGCGACAATGCTCTGAGTAGGGTAGATTTTCCACAGGCATTCGGGCCGACAATCACGGTGAGTGACGCATCCGGAATAGATATCGACAGATCGGTTGCAACCGTTCTCTCGTCGTATTTCAGGGTCACGGCATCAGCATGAAGGCGGTGCGTCATTGCGGCTCCTAGATGGGCGTCAGCAGGATATGCGTATCACTCCGTATTGCATTGTAGAATGCGTTCTGCAATATGGAGTGGTGTGATCATGTTTTATGATGCGCTTTCTCATCCCATTGCATAACCCTGCAACGAAGTATCAGGTATGACACTTAGTACGAATGTTCTCAAGTTTCTGGTAATGCTTGCATTGCTGGCTTTGCCCTTCAAATCGGCGCTTGCTGAAGATGCAGTATGGCCCAGAATCATCGAACATCATTCGGGCACGCTGACGCTGAAATCCAAGCCCTTGCGGATTGTTTCGACTGCGCCGAGCCTGACGGGTATTCTGTTGGCCATCAATGCGCCGCTGGTCGCCAGTGCGGCAACCACGCCAAGTCCTTTGACTGATGAAAAGGGCTTCTTTTCGCAATGGGCCACGGTGGCGGATGAGCGTGGCGTAGAGGTTCTCTACTCCAATCTGGAATTCGATATTGAGGCAATTATCGCAGCCGAGCCTGATCTGGTTGTTGTTTCAGCGACAGGCGCGGACAGCGTTCTGCCGCAGTATGCAGAGCTTGTCGCGCAAGGCATCCCGACCATGGTGGTCAATTACTCCAATCAGAGCTGGCAGGATATTGCGAAGCAACTCGGCAAGGCCGCAGGCCTTGAGAATGAGGTTGTAGCAAGCGTTGCACGCTTTGATGATTATGCTGCGAAGGCTGCAGCGAAGATTACAGCGCCTGTCGATCCGGTAACGATTGTCGGTTATAATATCGGCAACAGCTACTCGATCGGCAAGCAAACAAGCGCACAAGCACAATTGCTGGAAGCGCTAGGGTTTAAAGTCGCTGGTTTGCCGGATGCTCTTACAAAGCAAGTCACACGCAGTTCGGATTTCGATTTCATTTCGCACGAGAACCTTTCCGCTGCTGTAACCGGTAAGAGTGTGTTTCTCCTGCGTGGCCTGAATGGCGATGTACACTCATTTCTGAGCGACCCAGTGCTTGCCAATCTGGATGCGGTGAAAGGCAGCCAGGTCTATTCGCTTGGGCCGACATCCTTTCGCATCGACTATTATTCGGGCATTCAGATGATCGATATGGTCGTCCCGCATTTCCGTAAATGATCGCCGACTTGTTTCAACAAAAGAGAATTTGTGGGTTCTCTCGCGTATCGGAGAGGCAACGCCGCTTTTGGGGGCTGATTGCGGGAATTGTGGTGCTATTGCTTGTCGTCTTCGCAAGTCTCGTGCTCGGTTCGCGTTCGATTTCACTTGCCGATACCGTGCAGGCGCTCTGGATGCCGGGTATTCAAAATAATGAGCATCTGATCATCCGCGAATTGCGGGTTCCGCGTACCATTATTGCCATACTGGTCGGGTTGGCGCTGGGCGTCGCCGGTGCCGTGATGCAGGCTGTGACCCGCAACCCACTGGCCGAACCGGGGCTTCTGGGCATCAATGCAGGTGCTGCGGTTGCGGTAATCCTTGGGATCGTGGCGTTCAACCTGACAAGTGTTTCACAATATGTCTGGTTTGCCTTTGCCGGCGCTGGCCTTGCCGGGGTAGCGGTTTTTTTTCTGGGGCAGGAACGGCACGCAGGGACGAACCCCGTTCGTCTGGTGCTGGCTGGTGCTGGAATATCCGTCGTTCTGGCTTCTGTTACGGGCATTCTCATCATCAATGCGCCAACATCTGTTTTGGATCAGTTTCGTCACTGGTCGGCGGGCTCCGTCGAAGGCAGAGGATATGATGTCATTGCGATACTTGTTGTTTCGATCGCTGCCGGATTGATTGCAGCATTCTCGATTGCTGGACGCTTGAACGCGCTTGCGCTTGGCAAAGAACTGGGTGCTGCACTGGGCGTGGATGTCTATCGCACCTGGTTTCTTTCCTGCCTGTCCGTCATGCTTCTTGCTGGCGCTGCAACAGCGGGTGCTGGGCCGATAGGATTTGTGGGATTGGTGGCTCCACATCTCGCCCGGATTGTGGTCGGGCCAAACTATCGCTGGATTTTGCCGTATTCGGCGCTGTTCGCAGCGATTCTATTGCTCGGCGCAGATATTATCGGGCGCGTTATCGCAGCACCTTCAGAGGTTGCGGCAGGCATCGTTTCGATGCTGCTCGGTGGACCATTCTTCATTTTCGTTGTTCGCAGATTCCGGCTGTCAAAACTATGAGTGCTCAACGTCGATCTGTCCTGCGTTTCGGTTCATTTTCCATTCAATGGCGAATGAGAACACTGGTTATTTGTATTCTGCTGATTGTGCTCGCCTGCGCTATGGGCGTCATGCATCTGGGTACAGGCAGCATGATTTTTACCCCCAATGATATTCTCAAAAGCGTCACCGGCCATGGCCTTAATCCAACGGCCGACCGAATAATTTTTCGCGTACGCCTTCCTCGTTTGATAACTGCACTTTTCGTTGGTGCTTCACTGGGTATGGCGGGGTCGATCTTTCAATCCATCTCACGCAATGCGCTTGGGTCGCCCGACATCATAGGATTTACGACGGGCGCGGCAACGGGCGCTATCGTGCAGATAATCCTCTTCAATTCCGGGCCATTTGAAACTGCATTGGCTGCTGTTTTATCCGGTATCGGCACAGCGCTGATCGTGTTTCTGCTGGCAATGAAAGGCCGCACGACGGGTGGCTATCGGCTTATCCTGGTTGGCATTGGTGTGGGGGCGGTTCTGTCTGGTTTGAATACGGTGATGCTTGTCGCAGGTGATCTTGATCAGGCGGCATCGGCACAGCTCTGGCTTGCTGGCTCGCTGAATACCCGAACCTGGTCTCATGCGTTACCTGCCGTCATCGGCTTTGCGGCGATTCTGCCGGTTGCAATTTACCATGCCCGGCGGATTGATCTGATCGAAATGGGCGACGATGCCGCACGCCAGCTGGGTGTCGCAGCTGAATCGACGCGGCTTATCATGGTTTTGGCCGCTGTCGGCCTGACATCAATTGCAACGGCTGCGGCTGGACCGATAGCCTTTATAGCGCTTGCTGCCCCACAACTGGTGCGGCGGCTGACGCGTACAGCCGGTGTGCCGCTTGTTGCGAGCGCGCTTATGGGTGCGACATTGCTCATAGGGGCTGATCTGGTAAGTCAGCATTTTCCGCTCAATGTAAAAATGCCGATAGGTTTGACGACGGGGCTGCTCGGTGGCGTCTATCTATTGTGGCTGCTGGCGAGCAATCGTCGTACGCTTTAGCGTAAAATATACAACTGCTTTTGTTCCGCTCCAATAACGATGTAACTCGATCTTTGATATTAAAGGGGTAGCGAGATGTAGATCATCTTCTATCCTCAATTATTTCGGGAGCTCTGGGTCTACCGTATGGCAATGCACAGCCTCTGACTGGAAGTCAGAGCCATGGGTGATCGCGTTGCGCGGAGTGCTATCATCTCACTCCGAATACCGTGTGCTGATGGGGCGATATGGGGCCAAGGATATAGGGTCTCACAGTCACCAGTGATTGGAGGGATTGATGGCGGGCCGCCACCACCGTCTCGATTTAAATAGCATTCTCTGGCACCTGATAAGACGCGCCACCATATCGAGTGAGTGATGAACCCGCATTGCGTTGAACACTTAACGAAATTGCCGTCACAAGCGCGTCTGCGAGACTGTGATAGCCTCTTCTAATTTCTGATCCTTGTTAGAACGTTATCTAGCGCGACCGTTAAAGCGCTGGTGCCACCATTTTCGTCAAACTCCATAAATATCTGCTCGTTCAACCCGCCCTCTGTCGAAAACTCATGTCGCAGCTGCCCATAACCGGCATGCGATGTGTTTTCCGCAACGTGAGCTAAGCTGCTAAAAAGTGGAGTGAGGTAACTACGAGCCTTATGCTCGTCCAATCCCTTCGCTATGAGCCAATCAGAAACTCTCTCCATAATTCCATAGTAGGTGCCCATCATGGCACTAGCGGTCGCGAGCAGATCGAATTCCATCTGACTTTCACATTCTACAGCCTTGCCAACTGATGAGAAAAATTCGAAGGAGGTTTCGTCCTTCGGAAAAATTGCGGTTACGCCATCGCGGTAAGAGACGAAAGGTAGAGGTGTTGCCCGAACGATTTCTGATTCCGGGTATGAGGTCCAGCGGGAAAGTTTTTCATGACTGATCCCTGCCACAACGCTGATCAGCTTCCGTCCGAATGGAATACGAATGGCCGCCAGAACTTCTTCGACGATTTGTGGCCGGACGGCGAGAATAAGAACATCAGCCTTGTCTGCAACAGCTTGATTTCCGGTCGCAATTTCCACTCTGGCATAACGTTCCGCAAGCCTGCTGGCCACTGCTGCGTTACGTGGTGAGACGATTACCTTTTGGACGTCAAGGCGCGACCCCATCAGGCCGTCTATCACTGCCTCAGTAATCGTTCCCGTTCCGATAAATCCATAAATCACATAAAATCTCCCACGTTAAAAAGTGCCAGCCGATCTACTACGGTTTTTTACCGGCGAAGCGGTTCAACGCGAAGCGGTTGGTTGAATAACTCGATGAGCGTTGTTCAACGAGATCCGCGACAATACGAGCAATGCCAGGCGCAATGCCAAAACCATGACCACTCATTCCTGTGGCGATCGTAAGCCCGCCGATGCTCGCTTGATCTATGACAGGCAATACGTCAGGCATGGTATCGATCATTCCAGCCCAGCTGCGCACGATACGCGGTTTTCCGATCTTGGGGAAAGCTGCCGCAAATTGTTTGAGAACACGGCCGAGTTCGCTTTGGTTCGGCTTTGGGTCAAGTATACGGCATCTTTCGAACGGCGTTTCGTCGATTTTCGACCATTGCCGTGGCGTTCGCCATGCATCGGGATAGTTCTGCGGAGCTGAAAGCCGGAACCGCGTGCTTGTAAAGTCCTCACGCAACTGCGGGATGTAAGCAGAGAAGTTTCTGAAGGCGTCGGGACCGATGAAAAAATCATGCGTAGCCCACGGGGTAAGAGTGTAGCTTCCATCGGCCCGCCGCCGAAATGCGATGCGATCATCGGCAGCGGCAGCATCATGCGGCGAAGTTGCCAGTTCTACTTGCAAGGCGGAAGATAGAACTGACAGTTGCGGAATATGAATACTGTGCCGTTTCAGAAAAAGGGCGCTCCAAGCGCCAGCCGATACGACCACTCTCTCACATTTCACATAACCGCGCTCGGTGGCGACACCTTGAATGTGATTACCTGTAATGTCCAATGTACGAATGGCGCAGTTTTCGCGAATGATGATACCGTCTTCTGCGGCTGCCCGAGCCAGTGTAGGCACGGCGACAAACGGTTCAGCCATAGCATCGGACGGTGTGGTCATACCGCCAATCCAGCCCCTACCTTGGGACATCATCGCTCCAATTTCGCGTTGGGATAACATGCGCGTATCGACGCCGTATTGGCGCGCGCCATCGAGCCATTGCTCGAATTTCTCCTGCTTGGCTTTGCTGCGTGCAAGATAAGTAATACCTTTCTGGCGAAAGCCGATCCGCTCAAGGATCTTTTCGTTTAGGCTTTTCCAGAGAGGAATCGCTTCCATCATGATGGGCAGTTCTGCGTAATCGCGGCCTTGTTGACGGATCCAGCCCCAATTCCGGCTGGATTGTTCACCGGCAATGCGACCTTTCTCGCAGAGAAGGACCTTCAATCCTCGTTTCTGCAGCTCCCAAGCGGTCATAACCCCGATGATGCCGCCGCCGATGATCGTTACGTCAACAACATCCGGAAGGGGACCATCGAATTGTGGAGTGTAATCAAGATTGATAGGAAATGCAGACATCGGATTTCAGAATCTCGTGGGGCTGTAAGGTGTAGTATCGATAGTGGGCGTGCGTTCGCCGACCAGATCAGCAACAAGCTGGGCGGTTACAGCGGAGAGAGTCACCCCCAGATGCCCGTGTCCGAACGCATAGATCACATCGTGGCATTTATGGGCTCGACCGATCACCGGTAATGTGTCTGGCGTTGAGGGTCTATGTCCCATCCATTCAGTCGTGGGATTCCAGTCCTTGAGGGCTGGTACGACCATCATAGCCTCTGGTAGTAGAGCGCGAATGCGCTTGTAGTTTGGTGGTGCTTTCAGCCCCGCCAGTTCATCGCCGCTTATCAGGCGCAAACCGTCATGCATGGGAGACAAAACAAAGCCCTTACCGGGAATGACGACAGGGCCACGCAACAATGATTGAGACCCTTCACCGAAGCTGATGTGGTATCCGCGTTCGCTCTCAAGCGAAACCTTGTCTCCAAGCTGCTTTGTCAAAATGGAGGACCATGCACCCGCTGCAATGACCACACGATCAAAGTGCCGCTCTCCGGAGAAAACCCGGAGCACGACGCCGCCCCGTTCTGATGGGCGAACTGAACTGACATGCTCGCGAACGAAGGCCGCACCAAAAGTTTGTGCTGTTTCCAGATAGACGAGGGCCAGTTTCTTCGGAAAGCGGACATTTCCAGCTTTCGGCTGATAGAGGCCCTTAAAACACGAAGAGGGATTGAGTGCAGGTTCAAGATCCAGAAGCGATGACTGGCTGAGGATTTCGTGGCATACGCCGTGACGCTCCATAAGCTGACGTTCAAGTACAGAGCTTTGGAAATCCTTGGCGCTGCCATAGACCTTCAGCCAACCTTCTTGCGTGATCATATCCTCGACTGAGGCAATCGCCGCCAGCTCTTGATGCGCGATCAAAGCTTGGGAAACGAGAGGGCGCATCGCTGCCGCAATGCGATCAACTGCTCTTGTTGTGCCTGCCGCGATAAAACGCTTCATCCAAGGTAGCGCTTTTGCGGCATGATGGAGGCGCAAGACTGCCGGAGAGTTGCGGTTGAACATATAGGTTGGCAGAGACCGGACCACCGCGGGTGTCGCGGTGGGCGTAATAGAACCCGTGACAATAGCGCCCGCGTTTCCATAGGACGTTCCGGCTCCCGGTTCCTCATCACCAAAAACCGTGACGCTGTGACCTTCTTTGGCAAGAGTGAGTGCGGCGCTACATCCGACAATTCCCGCGCCGATGATGGCAACAGAAAGTCGTTCACCGTTTTGCTGACGATGCTGCATGAGGATCGATCTATCTCAATTATGCGACCAGGTCGCGTCAGTGGTGAAGGACTTTGCTCAGAAAATCACGTGTGCGCTCATTTTGAGGGTTCTTGAAGAAGCTTTCCGGTTCGCCGCTTTCAATAATCGAACCACGATCCATGAATATAACACGATCAGCAACGCTTCGAGCGAAACCCATTTCATGAGTGACAACCATCATTGTCATGCCTTCTTTGGCGAGGCTGACCATGACATCGAGCACTTCGTTGATCATTTCTGGATCAAGCGCCGACGTAGGCTCGTCGAACAACATTATCCGGGGCTGCATGCAAAGTGAGCGTGCAATGGCGACCCGCTGCTGTTGACCGCCCGACAGCTGGTTTGGATAGTTATTCATGCGATCGGCGAGGCCGACTTTGGCAAGCAGTTCCTTGCCGCGTTTCTCTGCTTCGGCTTTTGATAGTCCGCGCACATGAATGGGAGCGAGGGTCACATTCTCGAGCGCCGTCTTGTGCGGATACAAATTGAATTGCTGGAAGACAAACCCGACTTCCATTCGCAACTCACGCAAGGCAGCAGCCTTCGAACTCAGATCAATGCTATCAACAACAAGCTTTCCAGACTGAAAAGCCTCCAGTCCATTGACACATCGGATCAGAGTGCTCTTGCCGGAGCCGGAAGGCCCGCAAACCACGACGACTTCGCCCTTGCTGACTTTCAGATCGATATTGTTGAGCACATGAAGCGCGCTGCCGAACCATTTGTTCAGACCTTGAAATTCAATCATTAGACCTGTCCAATTACAAAATAGGAGATTGCGTGCCGCGTTCGATACGACGTGAAAGATAGATCATCGGATAGCAGACGATAAAGTAACCGATGCCAACGACGCCAAAGACCAACAGACCATTAGGAATATTTTGTACGATCATCCAGCCGGAGCGTGTGAGGTCCATGATGCCGATAGCGGAAACGACAGAGGAATCTTTAACCAGCAGGATGAATTGCCCAACCAGAGAAGGACGAACAATACGCAATGCCTGCGGCATCACGATCAACCGAAGCTGTTGCGCATAGGTGAAGCCCGACGCAATTGCCGCTTCGGTCTGTCCCCGCGGAACCGCCTGGATACCGGAGGCAACAATTTCACCGATAAAGCACGCTGACAGATTGGAAAGCGCTATCACGCCTGCATTGAATGCAGATAGTTCAATCCCGATCGCGGGCAGAATGAAGAAGCAAATGAAAACCTGCACCAGAAAGGGCGTGCCGCGAAACAGATCGATATAGAACCCGGTTATCGCTGACAGCCATCGGTTTCCGCTGGCGCGGAGCACTCCAAAGATCAGTCCAATCACCATCCCTATGATGAGGGAAAGGAGTGACAGCGCAACGGTCATTCCAAGGCCCTTCAGCAGAACGGGCCAGAAATTCAATAAGCGTTCGACTTGAAACCAAAACATACGCGCCTCCCGTTAGCGTTCCGGCATGCGATTGAAACGCGACCAGGTGCCTGCCATAGCCTTGAGCAGATAGTAGATCAGCAGGAAGCCCGCAGCTGTTGCTGCAAGCCCTTCAACGGGCATGAAGCGGTCAAGCGCGATCTGTTGCCCGACGCGTGTAAGCTCAACGACGGAAATCAGAGAAAGGAGGGACGAATCCTTCACAAGCACGATTGCTTGTCCGATCATCGGCGAAATTGTCGGTCGCACCGCCTGCGGCAGAACAATAAGGCGCATGCGCTGCATATAGGTGAAGCCAGAGCTTAAGGCCGCTTCGAACTGGCCGCGCGGAATGGAGAGAATGCCCGAACGGATAATCTCAGCAACATAAGCACTGGAATTGATTGACAGTGCTATGACGCCGATGACCATTTCCGGCAGGATGACGCCAAGACGCGGCAAGCCGAAATAGAGAAAATAGAGTTGCGCAAGCAGCGGAGTTGCCCGGATAAGATCGATATAGGCTATGCCGATTGTACGCAGCCAGCGGGTGGGCTGGATGCTGAGCGCACAAGCAACAATACCTATGATCATTGCGCCGGTGAAACCGGCTGCCGACAACATCAATGTATTCAGAAAGCCCTGCCAGAGATCTGGCAGGTATTCCGAAATGACCCGTATGTTCAGATTGCCAAACATGTCTCACCGATTGGATTCAATTTCTGATCAAAGGTGCGGAACGGAATGGCTCCGCACCTTTGTCGGCATCAGTGGTCAGCCTGCCACTTGTTTGAATTGACCCAATAATCCATATTTTCCTTCAGTCGACCGTCAAGCGTCACATTATCCAGAAAGAGGTTCGTCCAGATCATCAGGTCCTGAGAGTCGTAGCGAACCGCATAGGCAAGCGGTTCTGCACTAAGCATCTCCGGGAAGACTTCGAATGTGCCTTCAGGGTAGTTCTGAACTTGGGCCGCGACCGCAGTGTTGTCGTTTACACCGCATTGGGCTTGACCGGATGCAACTGCGTCAAGAACAACCGTACCACCACCCTTGAATGCCTTTACGGTCGCTTCAGGGAAGTATTTCGGCATGTTCTTTTCTGCAGTCGATCCGAGAATGACAGCGACTGTCGTTCCAGGCTTTTTGCAGTCTTCCACGCTCTTGAAATCGCCACCTGCAGCGGTGAAAGCGACAGTGCCGACGTGGATCCATGGCTTGGTGAAGGCAACCTTGGTCGCACGGCTCATGGTTGCGGTCATGTCTGCTGCCAATATGTCAGCCTTACCGGAAAGAAGCGCCGGGATCAGGCCATCCCAGTCGAAATCGAGGTATGTTACCTTGACGCCCATTTCCTTGGCCATCAGTTCAGTCAATTCAATGGCGCTACCTGTGCGCTTGCCGTTCCGGTCCATGAAGGAATAGGGTGGACCTTGCGTTTGGACCGCCACGCGCAGTTCGCCTCGGGCGAGGATATCGTCAAGTGTTCCTGCGCGCGCTGTCGTGGTCTGCGCAGCAGTTCCCATGAGCGCAAGAAACATTGCAGATGCCATGAGTGCATTGATTTTCTTCAACATTTTGTTTGAGTTCTCCCTCGTTAGGCAATAGTCGGCCGTGTCCGCGCAAGGCGGCCAAATAGAACGGTCATTTTGTTGGTGGATTATTGAGCCTGCTTGTCGCTCTCTTCGTCTTCCCATACACCGCGTGGCAGGCTCAGCCACTTATTATGGGATTTCATGACAACGAAGGTCTCGCTGCCTTGAATTGTTCCTGGCTCTGCCAGTCCGGGCAGCAACTCACTCGTCACCCGGTATAATTCTTCCATATCTCCTTCAAACATCACTTCGCAAAGAATGTCGTATCTGCCGGTGACGATACTGACGGAAGTGACGAAAGGCAGCTCGGACATCTTTCTCGCGATTTCGTCAAGGCGACCCTGTCCGTTAGCGTGAATGCCCATCATCGCGACGACAAGCTCGGGGCGCTCCGAAACGTTCACCACGCCAGAAATCTTGAAAAGCTTATTCTCGATAAGGTTTTTCAATCGCGCCCGGATTGTTGGTGGGCTGAGTTCAAGCCGTTCGGCGATCTGATTGGCACCATCGCGTGCGTCGTCTGACAGAAGCTTAACAAGCTTCCGGTCGATTTTGTCTAACAGTGCACGCATTTATCTGATGCCCCTCTTATCTTTCTTGAGGCATAGATATTTCAATACGAGGCGGAACGTCAACAGAAATTTTCTAATTGGAAAAAATATAGGTCAATAGTTTTGTTTTGAGAAATCTGGGTTCTGTCTGCTCGACGCTTCAACCCTCACCCGCTTCATGCTCTAAGGTTCAGTGGGAGTGAGAGTCTGCGCATTCCGACCGGCAATCAGACGATTGTGTTGGCGGCCAATAATGTCCGCTTTTCTACATTTTTCGGTTGGGCTGGACTGTCTGCTTCCGGCCCCATCGCGGCCATTCAAAATGATCAGTCATTGCATTTTCAGATAATAGAATCTGCTTCACTTCTGACTAGTGTTTTCTCTCTTTTGAAAATCAATAAAAGCTAATAGATCGCCATATTTATAACGAATAGCTTTGCCCACTTTTCGATAAGGCAAGTTCTCAATGCCCAGGAGCCGCCAGTTAGCAAGGGTCTTTGGACTTAAACCTAAAACACCAGCGGCTTGCTCAGACGTCAGCAGATGGTCAAGCTCATAGTTTGTTGAGGGCAGGGGATGTTCTCGAGCACTGTCAGTCTGCGTCGTGAGAAAGCTTAATGACATATTATATTTTCGAACGAGGTGCTCGGTGAGGCTGAGATAAAGCTGCACAAGTCTAGGCTGCTCATTTTTGTTATCAGGCTTTTTCGCCATTTATAAAAGCTCACCTGACATGGATGGCGTCCGATCACGAAACGCGACGAAAGTTGTTGTTAACATAACAACAAGAATAGTCGAGTTCGACAATGCAGAAATTGAGAAACATTAAATGTAACGACGTGCGGCTCAGGCGGATTCAGTATGTCCCCGAACGTTTTTCCATAGGAACTTTATGCTGCTTCATAAGGCAGTTTTGTAGAGCAAATTGCGAGTAGCTAAGGTGATTGCTAGCATCAATATGGTGAAAACGAAAACTAGCTAAGTCATTGATTTTATGGTGCCGCTTACGTGACTCGAACACGTGACCCCATCATTACGAATGATGTGCTCTACCAACTGAGCTAAAGCGGCCCGGGAACCTTCGTTCCAGCTCCCAAAGGAGATTCCATTCGTTTCCGTCCGGACGGTGCGCTGATAACCAAAAGCAGAACGGAAAGCAAGGCCGAAATCGAACAAAGCGTCAGATTGTTTTGAACCTTGTGAAAACAGGGCCTTCCATCGGAGAGGCCCTGTTCGAAATTCGCTGGCAATGCGTCTTAAGCGCCTGCGCAGATCCGGCTACGCGCTTCCTTATATTCACGTTCAAGACGGTCGATCAGTACTCCCGCCGGTGCTACCTCATGAATTGCGCCGATACCCTGTCCGCAGCCCCAGATATCTTTCCAGGCCTTTGCACCTTCCTTCTGAGCCTGATCAAAATCCATTTTAGACGGATCGGCCTCAGGCAGATTGTCCGGGTCCAGGCCAGACTGGGTGATGGAAGGCTTGAGGTAATTGCCTGCAATGCCGGTAAAATAGTTCGAATATACGATATCGGCCGCAGTCGAATCGACGATCATCTGCTTGTAGGCGTCGACCGCGCGCGCTTCTGTCGTCGCGATGAACGGCGAACCTATATAGGCGAGGTCAGCGCCCATGGCCTGTGCCGCGAGAATGGAACGGCCATTGGCGATGGCGCCAGAAAGAAGCAGCGGCCCGTCAAACCATGCCCGGATTTCCTGCACCAGCGCGAAGGGCGATAGTGGTCCCGCGTGGCCGCCTGCACCGGCAGCTACGGCGATCAGGCCGTCCGCGCCTTTGCGAATGGCGGAATTGGCGTGGCGATTGTTGATGACATCATGCAGCACAATGCCACCATAGGAATGGATCGCGGCATTCACCTCTGGCACCGCACCAAGCGAGGAAATGACAATCGGCACTTTGTATTTCACGCAAAGGCCGAGATCATGTTCCAACCGCTTGTTGGAACGGTGGACAATCTGATTGACTGCGAAAGGTGCTGCCGGGCGGTCCGGGCTGGCCTTGTCGTGGGCGGCGAGACCCTCAGTGATTTCAGCCAGCCACTCATCCAGCTGCGCCTCCGGGCGCGCATTGAGGGCAGGGAAGGAACCAACGATGCCAGCTTTACACTGGGCCATCACAAGTGCCGGATGTGAAATGATGAATAGGGGCGCGCCGACAACAGGAATGCGCAATCTGTTCTTCAAACTATCCGGCAAGGCCATATCATTCTCCTCAAAAATTGACGTTTCCGTAAACGTAATATCTGTATCACGCCTGCATGGAACGGCAATACGAAAGATTAAGAGAGATTCGCCTGAAGAGCCAAGCGAAAGCGTCTCCGGTATCAATGCGAAACCGTCCGGGCAGAGAAGTCAGTCTACGGCGGTGATGCAAACATCATTGATGCGTTTGCGGATGATTCTTTCGCTGCAAATCCAGTTTTCGGTCTGATTCCATTTTGCAGGGTCTGATGCGGACGGCGAAACAGTCGTATGATGTGTTCAAGAAACTGCCGTTGAGACGATGAAATAGTCCGATTTGCCGTGCTTTGGGCCAGTCTTGTTTTGGGCAAAAGAAGGAATTCCAGCATGAGATTCAATTGACTAGAGTGCGGCCAGCGAACAAAAGGTTCGGGGAAAATAACGTTGAAAGCAGATATTTGACGGCAGGGTGGGTCTTATCCGGTAGCCAAATCGGGTATTGAACGGCTAAATGCCTTGATTCAGACGTTAAATTCGCTGAGGCTTGTGAAAAGCCGCTTTCTGAAAGTTGGTTTGGATCTTTTGGAATGCGCATAAGGCGGGAAACGCGAACACGGGGACGAGCGGCCTTTGGATAGTATAGAACGCGCCATCAGAAACGCATTTGCCAAAGCAGATGCCTATAATCCAGCGACCCGTCAGCGTATCTACGAATCTGCATGGGGTGCCCATGAGCGCGCGCTCGCGGCCAACACCGCGCTGAACGATACCCAAAAAGAACAGCGCCGTCAGAAGCTGAAAGACGCCATCTCCGACATCGAGCAGGAGTTCTCTGCACCGCGCCAGAGCGAAGACAAGGCAGAACCGTCGCTTGATGCGCCCCATCGCAATGATCCTGTCCTTGGCGGGACCGAAGCTGCAGGCAGCGCTCCGGCTCTTGATACGGGCGATATCCGGTCACGCTCCGCGAAGAAAAAGAGCGGCAGCGCTGACCTCGGCTATGAAGGCGGCGTATCGCGGAAGGATAAGCGCGGCAAGAAGAAGCGTCATTCGCCATTCTACAGCTATGGTATTCCGGCGCTGGTGCTGTTTGTCGCCGTCATGATTGGCTATTCGCTCTATAGCAGCTTCACGGATCTGAGCCGTGGCCCATCCAACAGCCCCTTGCTTGGTGAGGGAGGCGGAGCGCCACTGAAGGATGGTGAAGAACCGGGCGGAGCCAAGTGGATCACCATCTTCCAGCCGTCTGAGGCGACGCGCATGTCGGTGCAGGGCCGCGCCACGGCAGAAATCGTGCGCGATGGCCCAACCAGCTTTGCGCGCGTGAAATCCTCAGGTGAAGGCGATACGGTTACCTTTGATGTCGGCGAGGGTATTCTGGACCAGCTTGCTGGCAAGACGGCCACGTTCAACATCATTGCCAAAGCCGATGGCGGCAAGATAACCCAGATGTCGGTCAGCTGCGATTTCGCAGGTTTTGGCGATTGTGGACGCCGACGCTATGATGTGGGTGAATCCCGCAACGACTTTCTGTTCGATTTGAATTTCGCAGGCGGCAAGAAGGCGGGTCGCGCAGGCGTGATCACAATTAATTCCGATCTGACGGGATCGGGCAAGCCGGTTGATATTTACGAGATTCGCGTTTCGGCAAACGCACAATAATCGCGGTAAAACAAAAGGCTGCTGGCTTTTCTTGTTCTCTCTACGAGTTGAGTTAGCTCAGCAGCTTTTCCAGCGTTTCGAGCCGGTCCGCTTCACGGGGCGGCTTATCCCAGCGCAGGCGCGAGAAGCGCGGAAAACGCATGGCGACACCGGATTTATGACGGGTTGACCGGTTCAATCCTTCGAAAGCCACTTCCACGACCAGCCCGTGATCGGGTTCTGCGCGGACCGAACGCACCGGACCGAAACGCTCGATGGTGTTTTCCCGGACAAATTTATCCAGCAGTTTCAGCTCTTCGTCGGTGAAGCCGAAATAGGCCTTGCCGACTGGTACCAGAACGGGCTCATCCTCCGGTCCTGTCCAGACCGCGAAGGTAAAGTCTGAATAGTAGCTAGAACGTTTGCCATGGCCACGCTGCGCATAGACGACCACCGCATCGACGGTGAAAGGATCGCGCTTCCACTTGAACCATGGTCCCTTGGGGCGTCCGGGAAGATAGGCACTGTCATGCCGTTTCAGCATCACGCCTTCGATGACCGGGTGCGGAGGGTTGACGCGTAAGGCGGCCAGTTCGCTGAAATCGGCAAATGGCAGCACTGGCGACAGATCAAAACGACGCGGGTTGAGTTGGCTGACGAAGGCCTCAAGCCGCCTGCGGCGCTCGGCAAAGGGCAGGGCGCGCAAATCCTCGCCGGATTGCTGGTTGCCCTCTTGCAGAAGATCATAGGCGCGGATGAAGGCCGGATAGTCGCGCAATTGTTTGGCGCTGACGGTCTTGCGGTTCAATCGCTGTTGCAGGTCCGAGAAAGTGGCGGTCTCGATGCCTGTTTCACCGTGATGACCGACGAGAAGTTCGCCGTCGATGGCGCCTTCAAAGTCCATTGCCTCCAGCACATCTGGAAAAGTGCCGGAAATGTCATCGCCGGTACGTGAGTAGAGCTTACGGGTTCCGTTTTCCGAAACGGCTTGCACACGGATGCCGTCCCATTTCCATTCCGCGCTGAATGCGGTGGGGTCGAGCGAAGGTAGCTCCGCTTCATCCAGTGCAGTGGCCAGCATTACGGGGCGGAAAGGCGCATCGGCTGTCGCTGCGGGTTTAGGGGCAAGCCCTTCAAGCCAGGCAAACAGCGCCGTATAGGGCGGTGACTGGCCATGCCAAAGTTCTTCGATCTCCGTCACGTCCACGCCGCCGAAATCGGCGAGTGCCTGTTTTGCAAGGCGTGCTGAAACCCCGATGCGCAGGCCACCGGTTACAAGTTTCAGCAGGGCATAACGTTCCGATATGCCGAGAAGATCAAGCCAGCCTGATACCAGCATCGGACCTTCCCGGCGCGAGGCATGTTGCAATTCATGCACTACCACGCCGAGCGACAGATTGGTGCCCGGCGAGGTCTCGCTGGGGCCGGGCCAGATCAGCGAAATGGTTTCAGCCAGATCGCCGACATAATCATAGGAATAGGCGAAAAGCGTCGGGTCCGTCCGCTCGGCGATCAGGGCGCGCAGCATGGCGGGTTTCACACTTTGCAGTTCCAGATCGCGTGTGATGGCGGCCAGCGCCAATCCACGGTCGGGATCGGGCGTGATGCGGAAATAATCGGCAAGCAGGCGCAGCTTGCCGTTACGCTGCGGTGTCAGAACCAGACGGTCGAGAAGTTCGGCGAAAGCACGCATCAATCGCCCTCATCTTCATAGCCGATAAGATGCAGCGGCTTTGCCGGGATGTTCTGCAATTCGCACCAGCGAACCAGAGCCTCCTCCCGCCCATGCGTGACCCAGACCTCCGCCGGTGCGATCTCTGCAATCGTCTCCGTCAGTTCGTCCCAATCACAATGGTCGGAGATGATCAGCGGCAGTTCGATACCCTGTTGCTTGGCGCGTTGGCGGATGCGCATCCAGCCGGAGGCAAAAGCCGGAACCGGATCGGGAAACCGCCGCGCCCAGCGATCGGAAAAGGCGGTTGGCGGGCCGACGATAATCTTGCCAGCAAAATCAGGCTGTTTCTCGCCTCGCTCCAATGTTGCGGGTTCAAGAGGGCCGAGATCGATACCGCGCATCTGGTAATAGTCGCACAATGTTTCCAAAGCGCCGTGAATATAGATCGGCTCGCTATAGCCTGCATTGCGAATGAGCTTGATCACGCGTTGCGCTTTGCCGAGCGAGTAAGCGCCGACAAGATGCGCGCGCTCGGGAAAGAGGGTGAGTGATTTCAGAAGCTTTGCGATTTCATGCGATGCGTCGGGGTGGCGGAACACCGGCAGCGCGAATGTCGCTTCAGTGATGAAGACATCGCATTTAACGGGCTCGAATGGCACGCAGGTCGGATCGGCAGCGCGCTTGTAGTCGCCGGATGCTACGATCCGCGTTGCATCTTTTTCAACGGCGATCTGTGCCGAACCGAGCACATGGCCAGCGCCGTGAAAACTGACGCGAACGCCATTGATCGTCAGCGGCTCACCCAACGCCATTGCCTGCATGGTCTCGGCAAAGCCCTCGCCATAGCGAAGCCGCATGATGTCGAGCGTTTCCTGCGTGGCCAGAACATGGGTGTGTCCTGCGCGGGCATGGTCTGAGTGGCCGTGGGTGATCAGCGCGCGCTCCACCGGACGCACCGGATCGATATAAAAATCGCCGGGCGGGCAATAAAGACCTTTCGGAGAAGAACATAAGAGCTGGTTGAAGCGCATAAAGCCAAGATAGGTCAGCAGCTTCGTGCTGAAAAGAGAAGCGCGGCGTCATTGCTGACAAAATGAGAACAAAAGTGAACAAACATCTTGGCGTGGTGCTGCGCGGCTATTAGATTGGGGGCGTGACACTGAATTTGAAGCCCGCCGCCGCATCTGCCGCTTTTGCCCTGCCGGACCGTTTTGTCGAATGGTTCGGTTCCAAGGGCTGGTCGCCGCGCGCGCATCAGCTTGAATTGCTGGCGCGTGCCGAAGAGGGGCAATCAACCTTGCTGATCGCGCCAACTGGTGCGGGCAAGACGCTTGCCGGATTTTTGCCCGCGCTGGTGGATCTTGATCGAAATGGCCGTAAAAAACCGGGCATGGCGAAGCGCGGCGTTCATACGCTTTATATCTCGCCGCTGAAGGCGCTCGCTGTCGATATCCATCGCAACCTGACAGTGCCGGTCGAGGAAATGGGGCTTGATATCACCATCGAGACCCGCACTGGCGATACGCCTGCGCATAAGCGCCAGCGGCAGAAACTGGCGCCGCCCGATATTCTGCTGACGACACCGGAACAGCTTGCGTTGCTGATTGCTTCCAAGGGGGCGGAGCAGTTCTTCAGAGGGTTGCGCTATGTGGTGCTGGACGAGTTGCATTCGCTGGTGATTTCCAAGCGCGGCCATTTGCTGGCTTTGGGGCTGGCGCGACTGCGCCGTCTGCAACCGCAAGTGCAGACCATTGGCCTGTCCGCGACGGTGGCTGAGCCGGACCAATTGCGCCGCTGGCTTGTGGCACAGGACGGCACTGGTCCCAAAGCCGGTCTCGTGACGGTGGATGGTGGTGCGAAGCCGGAAATATCCATTCTCGATTCCGAGGAGCGGGTGCCCTGGGCCGGACATTCCGCACGCTATGCCATTGCCGATGTCTATCAGGCGATCCGGGCGCATCGGACCACGCTGCTTTTCGTCAATACGCGCAGTCAGGCGGAAATGCTGTTTCAGGAGCTGTGGCGCATCAATGAAGATACGCTGCCGATTGCCTTGCATCACGGCTCGCTTGATGCCAGCCAGCGCCGCAAGGTCGAGCAGGCCATGGCCGCCAATACGTTGCGGGCTGTTGTCGCGACGTCCACGCTTGATCTGGGTATCGACTGGGGCGATGTCGATCTGGTTATCCATGTCGGTGCGCCCAAGGGGGCGAGCCGTTTGGCACAGCGTATCGGTCGTGCCAATCACCGTATGGACGAACCGAGCCGCGCCATTCTTGTACCCGCCAACCGTTTCGAGGTGATGGAGTGCCGCGCCGCACTCGACGCCAATTATCTGGGCGCGCAGGATACGCCGCCACTGATCGACGGTGCGCTTGATGTGCTGGCACAGCACGTACTGGGCATGGCTTGCGCTGAGCCGTTCAATGCCGATCAGCTTTTTGCCGAAGTGCGCAGTGCTGCACCCTACATGAACCTTTCGCGCCAAAGCTTTGATCGTATTCTGGATTTTGTCGCAACGGGTGGTTATGCGCTGAAAACCTATGAGCGCTTTGCCAAAATCCGCAAGACGGTGGATGGGACGTGGCGGGTGTCCAATCCGCGGATCGCGCAGCAATATCGCCTGAACATCGGCACGATTGTCGAAGCGCCGGAACTGAATGTTCGGCTCACACGTGGTGGCAAAAGGGCCAGCGCCTATGGTGGCCGGGTTCTGGGCAGGATCGAAGAGTATTTTCTGGAAACGATGACACCTGGCGATACTTTCCTTTTCGCCGGAAAGGTGCTGCGCTTCGAAGGCATTCGCGAAAACGAATGCATCACGACCAACGCCGCCGGACAGGATGCGAAGATACCTGTCTATGCAGGCGGTAAGTTTCCGCTTTCGACCTATCTCGCCTCTCAGGTGCGCGCCATGCTGGCTGACCGTGCGCGCTGGCAGTTTTTGCCCGAGCAGGTGCGCGAGTGGCTGGAGGTGCAGGAATTCAAATCCGTGCTGCCGCGTACCGATGAATTGCTGATCGAGACTTTTCCGCGTGGTGGACGGTTCTACATGGTGGCTTATCCGTTTGAGGGCAGGCTTGCTCATCAGACGCTTGGCATGTTGCTGACGCGCCGTCTGGAGCGTATGGGCGCACATCCGCTGGGCTTTGTCGCCACCGATTATTCGCTGGGCCTGTGGGGGCTGAAGGATATGGGCGCGATGATCCGCTCCGGATCGCTCAATCTCACGCGCCTGTTCGATGAAGACATGCTGGGCGACGATCTCGAAGCATGGCTCGACGAAAGCTATCTTTTAAAGCGTACTTTCCGTAATTGCGCCGTCATTTCCGGCTTGATCGAGCGGCGTCATCCGGGACTGGAAAAGACGGGGCGGCAGGTGACTGTTTCCACCGATCTGATCTATGACGTTCTGCGTGGCCACGAGCCTGACCATATATTGTTGCAGGCAACGCGAGCGGATGCCGCGACAGGACTACTCGATATCAAGCGCCTCGGCGACATGCTGGCGCGCGTGAAAGGACATCTCTTGCACAAGCCGCTTGAGCGTATTTCGCCACTCGCCCTGCCGGTGATGCTGGAAATCGGGCGCGAGCGTGTGGCAGGCGAGGGCGATGAAATGCTGCTAGAAGAAACGGCTGACGATCTCATCCGCGAGGCAATGGAATGAGAAGAACGGCTGTCTGGAGCAATGGCGAGGCCTATAGTCTCGCGCATATGGACGTGCGCGGCATTGCTGCCGTTTGCGATCCTTCAGGCGCGCTTTTCCTGCCGGATATGAATATGCTGGTCGTGTCCGATCTGCATCTGGAAAAGGGTTCATCCTTTGCGCGGCGCGGGCAACTCATTCCGCCTTACGACACGGCAGCAACGCTCGATATGCTGGCTGCGGCAATCGCCCGTTACCAGCCAAAAACGATCATCAGCCTCGGCGACAGTTTTCATGATCCGAAAGCCAGCGAACGCCTGCCGTCGCTCTACGCCATCCGACTAAAATCGCTGATGGAACATCGCGACTGGTTCTGGATCACTGGAAATCACGATCCCGAACGCCCGGTTGATCTTCCGGGCGATTGTGTGGAGGAACTGGCGGTCGGACCGCTGGTGTTTCGGCACGAGCCTTCGCGCAAGCTTGGGCAGGGCGAGATTGCGGGCCATCTGCATCCGGCGGCTCGCATCGTACGGCGCGGGCGCTCGGTGCGCCGCCCCTGTTTCGTCAGCGATGGCGAGAGGCTGATCATGCCCGCCTTTGGCGCCTATACCGGCGCGCTCAATGTGCTGGATCGGGCCTTTCGCGGCCTTTTCGTGGATGAAACGCTACGCGCCTATATGCTGGGGCAAGGCAAGGTCTATCCGATTGCCCGCGGTGCGCTGCATGGCGGTTGATTAATCTTTACGGAACAGGATACGTCCGAACCAGCCGGTGAAGACCGCGAGGAAAACCGCGAACAGACCATAGAGCAGGCTATATTGGTGGGCGGCGTTATAAACGCTCTGCTCCAGACCGGCCTTGACGATTTCGAGACCGGCATTGGCTTCGCGCAGAAACACACCGTTGCGAAACAGGAGCGCGCGCGCCTTGTGTCGCCCAACCGGAACATTGGCGGGCAGGTTGAGCGTTGCGCGAAACAAGGTGCGAGACACGAATTCCACACCGCCAATACGCTGACTGTAAAGTCCCTGCCGGATCTTCATCTCGCGAAGCTCTGTGCCGAATTTCGGAATGTTGCCTGAAAGGCTCGAAGGGTCTTCCGGGTTCAGATAGAAATTGCGGACGCCGACCGAAAGCTGGCGGTAAATCTTCTCATCCGCAATATCTTGCAGATTGCGCGTCGAGGCGAGCGAATAGGATAGCGGAACGCCGAGAAAAGTCTCTGAATCAGCATTGATCCAGACGCCCAGATAACGCTCCTTCTTGCGCACCACCAGATTGCGCTCCGGCCCCTGCAGAACCACGATAATATCGTAGCGTCCCTGCCGCTGGATCATCGGATCGGCATTGTCCAGCGCGCCGAAAATCGTCAGATCCGTGCCGCCGAAATTGGAGGTAATGGCAATGGTTTCGGTCGAAAGGCCGATATCGATGGTTTCTTCCGCAGGGGTCTGCAATTGAGGGACCGTATTGCCGTCGCCGCTTGCGTTGACCTGCGCAAAAGCCGCACCCGCCATCAGCGATAACGCCATTGCCGAAGTGAGAGCAGCGGCCCGCATCTCAAAAATCCGCTATCGTTATTGAGAACAGATTGTCTGGTCGCACGAACAGGCCAAAGGCGAGGCGCAGTGCAACGGCCAGCACCAGCAGGGCAAGCAAGAGCCGCAACTGCTCGCCGCGCAACTTTTGTCCGGCGCGCGCACCATATTGCGCGCCGATAACGCCGCCCACCATCAGCAGGAAGGCCAGCACAATATCGATGGACTGGTTTGTCGTCGCCTGCATGACCGTTGTGAAGGCCGTCACGAATGTAATCTGAAAGAGCGACGTGCCGACGACCACATTGGTGGGCACATGCAAAAGATAGATCAGCGCGGGCACCATGATGAAGCCGCCGCCAACGCCCATGATCGATGACAAAAGGCCGATGAAGAAGCCGATACCGAGAACCGGGATGATGCTGACATAGATGGTCGAGGCGCGGAACCGCATCTTGAACGGCAGTTTGTGTATCCATGTGTGCTGGCCGGGTCGGCGCACCGCGCCGCCTTTCTTGACCCGCCGCAAAGCACGCAGGCTTTCCACCAGCATCAGTCCGCCGACGCTGCCGAGGAAAAACACATAGAGGATCGAAACAATCAGATCGAGCTGACCGAGTTCACGCAGCCACGAGAAGACGAAAATACCAAGCAACGAGCCGACGATACCGCCAGCCACGAGAAACAGGCCGAGCTTGATGTCCAGCGTTCGCCGTTTGAAATGAACGAGCGCACCGGAAACGGATGAAGCGATAACCTGATTGGCGCCAGTCGCAACGGCGATGGCCGGTGGAATATTATAGAAGATCAGGAGTGGCGTGATCAGAAATCCGCCACCAACACCGAACAATCCGGAAAGAAAGCCAACCGCAGCGCCCATGCTGAGCAGAACCAGCATGTTGACCGATAATTCTGCAATGGGAAGATAAATACCCAATTCCGAACCCGGCTTTGACGGACGCATACGCTCTACGGCCCGCTGCGGTCGCGCAATTCCGCGAGGCCTGTTCACCTACCGTCTTGCGCTGCCGGGACCGTGAAGTCAAACGCCGATTGTCATTACGGTTACCTTGCGCCGGACGTGTTACTTTCCTGCAATGGTATGCCGCCTTTAGCGGCATTTTCTGGACTCTCTGCGACGGATATTACGTGTTCTTCTGCAACAGCAGCTGAACCAGCTTCTGATCGACATTACCGGTCGGCTGCAGACCATTGGCTTTCTGGAAGGAGGCAATGGCCGTGCGGGTCTTGCCGCCCATCACGCCGTCAGCTGTGCCGACATCATAGCCGTTCTTCTGAAGGATGAGCTGGATGTTGCGAACTGCCTTCTTCATGTCGACCGAGCCGGTGGTGGTTGGCTTGGCTTCCGTCCATGCATCCGGCACGTCAATGGAATTGGTGGCTTCGTTCAGCGTCTTTGGCTTCCACGACTGGACGGTGGCCTTGGCCTGTTCCAGCTGTTCGGGCTTCAGTGCTTCGGCAATCTGGTCGCGCTTCTGGGCTGCGTCCTTGTCGCCAGCATTGGCGGCAAGCGCGAACCACTTGTAGCTCTCTTCCAGATTAACCGGAATGCCAAGACCCTTGGCTGCTAGAATGCCGAGATTGAACTGGCTGTCCTTCACGCCGAGATCGGCAGCTTCAGTAAACCAGCGTGCAGCCGACGTATTGTCCGGCGCGCCATTTGCGCCGGTTGCAAACAGAACGGCAAGATTGTGCATCGCGCTTGCATTGCCCTGCTGCGCCGAGAGCTGATACCAGGTCTTGGCCTTGTCCAGATCGCGGGGCATGCCAAGGCCTTTTTCATTGAAATTGCCAAGACGATATTGTGCCGGGGCAAAACCCTGACCGGCGGAAATATCATACCATTGCGCGGCTTTGTTGAAGTCGGCGGTAACACCGCGACCTTCCATGTAGCGATTGCCGATTTCGAACAGGGCGCGTGCATCGCCCTTGGCGGCTGCTTCGCGCAAAGCTGCCGGACCTGCTTCTTCCGGAATGGCCGGGATAGCGACCTGAGCCGGTGCCGAAGGCGAAGCAGCCTGTTCAGGGGCAGAGACTTCGACCGGCGTGGTCGGTGCGCTGGCTATTACCGTTTCAATGCTGGGCGGCTGGTCCGATGCAGCAGGCGCTTCGGCCTTTTCCTGACGCGGCTCGGTAACTTGTGGTGTCTCGGTCTGGACCGGTGCTTCAGCCTGTACCGGAGCCTGCGGTGCTGCTGGCGTTTCGACGGCAGGCGTCTCCGGCTGAGGAGCCAGATCGACAGTCGCGTCGGTCGGCTCATCGCGGGTGAGGAAAGCACTGCCGACTTGCAGACCTGCCATGGCGATCATGACAGCGCCAATTGCCATCAGGATCGGCTTGCGCTGACGCTGCATAATGTCGCCGACGGACTTTTTCTTCTTGCCTGCGCCCTTTGCGGAACCCTTCTGGAGATGTTCGGATTCAGCGGCGGCAAGCTGTGCGGCGCGGCGAGCGGCGGTGATGAAATCAACCTTGCCATTGGCTGCAAGAGCGGCGTCGGCCGCATCTTCGCGCTGGCGGCGTTCTTCACGCACGCGCTTCATGATGGAGTTGAGGTCGGGCATGTGATCGCCGCCGAACCGGGCATCCGGTTCGTTTTCGACGATTGGCTCAACCGCGGCCATTTCGCTTTCGAAAGCCGGGGCGTCAGTTTTGTCGAAGCTCTCGGCCTTGAGGTCGTTGTCGGTATTGACGTCGTTCTTCTCGGCGCGGCGCCCGCGCATGGCCTTGGCAAGGCCACCGAACAGCGACGACTTGGCCGAAGCTTCGCCGGTCGGCGCGGTCACGACAGCAGTTTCGCCCTGAATGGTTGCGAAGGCGGCCTCAGCAGCCGCCGCCGCTGGCGAGCGTGGAGTGTTGAGGCGCGGAGCGCTTGCTTCCGGCGCGGTAAAACGGGGTGCTGGTTCTTCGGCCAAAGCCATTGCCGGGCGTGCATCGTCTTCACGCTTATCCACGCCGCGATTGGCGAAGCTATCAGCATTTACGCTCTGGCTGCCCATGTCCTGTTCGAGCCGGGACAGGCGATCCACGATTTTGACCAGCGTGTCGTGCACGGCTTCAAAGGTCTTGCTGTTGCGCTCGTCCGTGTTGCGGGCCAGCATTTCCAGCGACTTCATATCGTCGGCCAGCTGACGGGCAATAGCGGTGTCGCCCTGATTGCCGTGCTGGAGAACCCGCGCTACAGCGCTTTCTGCAGCTTCGCGAGCCGCATCCAGAACCGTTTCGCGGTTCGTCGTAATAGAGCGCTCGATGGAGTCGAGGCGCGGCTTGATCTGGGCGAGTTCGGCAACCGGCTGGGCGAGGTGGTGGGCGATATTGGCAATCTGGTCTTCCAGATTGCGGATCGCTTCACTGTCAGCCAGATTCGGCATTTCATATTGCGGCGCTTGCAGTAATCCGAGCGAAATCTGCTGCGAAATATCGTCAAGACGACCTTCGAGCGTATGGATGGCGTCGCTGTCGATGGAGCGGCTGCCATATTGAGAGTCCAGACGTTCCGTCAGTTCTGCGAAGCGACGGTCAATGGTGTCGAGAACAGCAGGGTCCGGCTCGTGGCTGCGGCGATCGGCATTTTCCAGCTTCTGGCCAATGGCTTCGAGGCGTGCTTCAACGCTGCGATAATCGGACTGGCTCAGATTTTCCGTAACCTTGGCAACCTGATTGGCCAGAAGGCTGATCTGATGCGCGAGCTGCTCGGCAATCCGGTCTGGCAGCGCCTGTCCGCCAGAGAGCACGTCTATGCGCTGCGAAAGCTCGCTGAGCTTCTGGAACAAAACATCGGAGTTCTGGCGGGAAGCGGAACCGTCGATCTGGTCTGCAAGCTCGGCGAGACGTTTCTCGATGCGTTCCAGACGGCGCGCATCTTCCTGATCAGGGCGCTGTGCGCGGCTGGTTGCAATGATTGCACGGCTGATCTCATCCAGTCGGGTGTCGATCTGGTTCAGCATATCCTGTTCGAAAGGCGCAGCGTTCTGCGGGTTCAGCGCATCTTCGATGGAATGCGTCAGCCGACCGATCCGCTCTTCAATAGCGCTGAAAGCGTGGGACTGCGGCAGAGTACCGATGGCTTCGCGCATTTGCTCCAGACGCGAGCCGATGGCGTTCAAAGCCGGATTGACGGCATCGTGACGCTTTTCGAAAGCCTGCATCTGTTCGTCGAAGCGGTCCCAGCGGTTGTCGAGACGGCGCAGGGTTTCTTCGCGGGCAAGTGTATGAACAGTGCGGTTCAGTTCATCGAACTGACGGCGCAGAGCCTGCGCATTGGCCTCGCTGCTGCGCTCGGCCAGCAGGTGGACGCTTTCGCTGAGACGATCGAAATCGTCGCTCATGCGCTGCGAAAACCCTTCTTCGCTGGCGGCGCGCTGCATACGCGACATTTCGCGGCTGGCATCGCTGATTTCGGTGCTCGATGCAAAACGCGGCTGCGCCTGTTCCTGCTGCTGGCTGTCACGGCGACGGCGCAGATTATCGGCGATCTCTGCGAGACCGGCTGCGGTCTCGTCCGTATAACGCGCGGCGGCAGGCTGATGAGCGGCAAAGGAAGGGGCGTTGGGATGCGGCGCTACGGGTGCGTCCTGTTCCAGCTCCATCAGGCGGCGCTCAAGACCGGCAAGGGTGCGGTCGAGCTCCTGCATGGCTGCGGACGCGGGACGGCGCTCGCGATGCGCGTTCAAATCATCAATTCTGGAACGCGAACCGGAAGCTAGCTCTGGATTTGCCATGAGAAATTCACTTTTCCAAATGATAAGGGTCGCCGGACGCAAATTCAGGAACGCAGAACCGCAGAAACTTGCTGCACCTACATTTGTACAAACGTAGTAAACAAGTCGTTAATATGCGGGTTTTCAGCTTGTTTTTGAACGCAATTTGTCCGGTCTGATGGCCTGAGCAGGTGTGGTAGGCACCAAATTGCCCGGGTTCGGAAGTGACCGGGTCTGTCATGACAGTATGGACAACCAGAATCGACGGGCTGGCCCGGTCATTTTGTGACCGAAGCTTTGTCCTGAGTCGGTTCTCAACGAGGTTCCATCGCGCTCCGGTGCGGTGGACGGGCGTTTCCGGGGGCGGAAACAGGGATGAATATGAGTGAAACGGCCATTGAGCCTGTAACGATAGCGGAGCTCCTGACCGGGAGCAGCTTGAAGGTCAGAGAAGAAAACCAGCAACGCAGCCAATTGTTCAGAATTGGCGATCTTGCGCACGAATTCGGGCTTTCGTTGCGCGCGTTACGTTTCTACGAGGATAAGGGACTGTTGAGCCCAAGGCGGGCCGGGGTCACGCGTCTGTATGACCGTGAGGACCACACACGCCTGCGTCTCATTTTGTTCGGTCGTCAGATCGGCTTTACGCTCGCAGAGACGAAACAGCTTATCGATCTCTGGAAAGAAGGCGCAAGCGATCTGAGCCAGCTCGACGACTTGCGTGCGACGCTTTCTGGAAAGCTCGGCGAACTTGAGAAAAAGAAACTCGAAATCGACCGTTCGATAGAAGAGCTGAAAGCGCTTTTGAGACGGCTGTTGGCGTCATCAACGTAAGTAATAAATGACAAGCCGCCCTTTCGCGGGGGCGAAAAGGCGGCCTTTGTCTTTTATGCGACGTCTTCGACCTGGTCGAGATAATCGCCATAGCCTGCGGCTTCCATCTCAGCTTTTGGAACGAAGCGCAGCGAGGCGGAATTGATGCAATAGCGCAGACCGCCACGGTCCACCGGGCCGTCCGGGAAGACATGACCGAGATGGCTGTCGCCATGGGCTGAACGCACTTCGGTGCGAACCATGCCGTGCGACACATCATTCAATTCGCTGACATTCGCGGGTTCAATCGGCTTGGTGAAGCTTGGCCAGCCGCAATGGGATTCGTATTTGTCGCTGGAAGCAAATAACGGCTCGCCGGAAACGATATCGACGTAAATGCCGGCTTCCTTATTATAGAGATATTCGCCCGTTCCCGGGCGTTCCGTTCCGCTTTCCTGCGTAACGCGATACTGTTCCGGTGACAGCTTGGCGATGGCCTCCGGATTCTTGCTGTAGCTCATGGGTATACTCCCTGTCATTCGGCTTGAATCTAGGCCGTCCGGCACAACTATTCCAGAGGGCGGCACAGGAATTTGATCTGTTTCAGTTGTCCTGCGGGACCAGCG
This sequence comes from Ochrobactrum sp. RH2CCR150, assembly GCA_014138095.1. Taxonomy (GTDB): domain Bacteria; phylum Pseudomonadota; class Alphaproteobacteria; order Rhizobiales; family Rhizobiaceae; genus Brucella; species Brucella gambitense. The sequence continues at coordinate 208,251 of JACGXE010000004.1, read as the reverse complement.
CGGTTTCAGCCGTGCGCGTGACTTCCTGCAGCACGAAAAGCGCATTTTCCAGCGACTGACGGTCGATCTTTTCGAGCAGCTCGGCGCGAATATGATGGGTCACATCCTGAAGTTCGCGAACCTGCTCCTGCCCTTCAGCGGTCAGCTCGATGCGCTTGGCGCGACGGTCGCCTTCGACGGGAACACGGCGGATAAGCTCTTGCTTTTCAAGCCCATCCAGCAGACGGACAACGGATGGATGTTCAATTTCCAATGCATCGGCCAATTCGCGCTGGTTCCAGTCGCGATCCTGCGCAAGCAACAGCATCACTCGCGCGCGTGACAGCGTTAGTCCAAGCGCGCGGACGCGGGAATCAAAAAGGTTGCGCATTTTTCGGGCCGCAGTGGATAGGCCCATGGTGAACGCAGCGTGCAGTTCCTGTTTTGGGTCGTACATTACTTAGCAATCTAAAATATGGGTGTGCTATACATATAGCGATCGCTCGCGTGATCGCAAGGGCGCGGCTGGTTCATTGCAGGTTTCGGTAAATCTGAAATGACAACGTTTGTACAATTTTGCTTTACGTACCTCAAAACGAAAGTTAAGCTCCCAATTGTGAGGCTTTGGGAGGAGTTCACGTGCGATCTGATTATCAGGATCAATGGCTGGGAGGCTTTGGCTGCAAGCGTGGCGTATCGAACGGTGTGCGCTTATGATTTCGGCTGCAAAAACCGATAAAGCGGCGCTTCTGGAAGCCCGGTCCTTGTCGAAATCTTTCGGCCCTGTGCAGGTGCTGAAGAATATCAATTTGCAGATTTACGGCGGTGAAGTTTACGCGATCATCGGCGAAAATGGCGCCGGAAAATCGACGCTGATGAAGCTTCTTGCGGGCAATGAACGCCCGACGGCGGGTGAAATCCACATTGATGGCAAACCAATTGCGTTTGCCAATCCTGTTGAGGCGGAAGCACAGGGCATCGTTCTTGTGCATCAGGAAATATTGCTCGCGCCCGATCTGACAGTTGCGCAGAACATTTATCTCGGCCGCGAGCTGACGAACGGCATTACCGTCAACGACCGCGCTATGCGTGAGGGTGCGCGCAAGGCAATCCGGGATCTCGGTGCGGATATCGATCCTGATGCGGTGGTCGGCAGCCTGTCGATAGCACAGCGTCAGCTGGTGCAGATTGCGCGTGTTCTGCTGGTGCCGCACCGCGTGGTGATCTTCGACGAGCCGACAGCATCGCTGACGCCGGTTGAAACGGAAGCCTTGTTGAAGGTTATTCACGATATACGCGCCAAGGGCGTTGCCATCCTCTACATTTCGCATCGTTTGCCGGAAGTGAAGGAAATTTCCGACCGGGTAACGGTGTTGCGTGACGGTACGCTTGTTGCTGCGCATCTGGCGTCGGAGCTTCAACCCGCCGATATGGCGCGGCTGATGGTCGGGCGCGATGTGGCGAAGCTTTATCCCGACCGCGCAACGCAGCATGGCGGTGAGGCCGTTCTGGAAGTCAGCGGCTTTTCCGTGCCCGGCCATGTGAAGGAAGCGAGCTTCCGCCTTAACAGAGGCGAGATACTCGGTTTTGCAGGGCTGGTCGGTGCAGGGCGTACTGAGTTGATGGAAGGTGTCGTGGGGCTGCGTCCCGGTAAGGGCGATGTGCGCCACAACGGTAGCCCCGCGCATTTCCGCGATGCCCATGACAGTCTGACGGCAGGCATCGCTTATCTGAGCGAAGACCGTAAGGGTAAGGGTCTGTTGCTGACCAAGGATCTCGGCATCAACCTGACGTTGGCCTCGCTGAAAAAGTTTGTTAGCCGCTTCCAGATCGACCGCAACAAGGAGCGGGTGGCGCTGGACGATGCGATCCGCGAGTTCGACATTCGCACCGGGAGCAAGGATATTCTGGCCGGGCAATTGTCTGGCGGTAACCAGCAGAAGCTGCTTCTGGCCAAGATGATGATGCTCGACCCCTCCATCGTTATCATTGACGAGCCGACCCGCGGCATCGATGTCGGGACCAAGGAACAGATTTATCAGTTCATCGCCAATCTGGCGGATGAGGGCCGTTCGATCATTGTTGTGTCATCGGAAATGCCGGAACTGATCGGTATCTGCGACCGTATCGTCGTGATGCGTGAAGGACGTATCGCCGGGGAGGTCACAGGCGAGCGGATGACAGAACACAATATCGTCGTTCTGGCGACCGGTGTTGATGCGGCAGAAGCGGCCTGAACGGCAATAAACAGAAAAAGACATGAGTGGGAATTCAATGACACAGGTTGCGACTGACAAAAGCCGGGCACCGAAAACGTCCAAGGACTGGGACCTGAGAGCCATTGCGCCGTTCATCGCGCTCGCTCTTCTGCTCGTTCTGGGAACAGTCGCCAATCCCAATTTCATTAGCATCGACAATCTGCTGAATGTCGCCACGCGCAGCGCTTTCATTGCCATCATCGCGCTTGGCGCGACCTATGTGATCTCGTCCGGCGGGCTTGATCTTTCCGTCGGCGCGATGGTCGCCTTTGTGGCCAGCATCATGATCCTGTTCATGAATAGCGGCGTCATTGCCGATCCGGTGCTGATGCTGATCGCCGCCGTCATGCTAGCGGTCGTTGTCGGCGCGGCTTGCGGCCTTCTGAACGGGCTCATCACGACGGTTGGCGGGATTGAACCCTTTATCGCGACGCTTGGCACGATGGGCATCTATCGTGGTCTCACGACGTGGTTGTCGCAAGGCGGCGCAATTACGCTCCGAAACCCGGAGATACAGTCGCTCTATCGCCCGGCCTATTTCGGCACGGTTCTGGGCGTTCCAGTGCCGGTGATCGCCATTTTCGTCACGGCGGCGATTGCTGCCTTCGTCCTCTATCGCACGCGTTATGGACGTCATGTGATTGCGGTCGGCTCCAGCGAGGATGTTGCCCGTTATTCCGGCATTTCGGTCAAGCGCGTGCGCACGATAGCTTATGTTGTTCAGGGCCTTTGCGTGGCGGTTGCCGTGCTGCTTTACGTGCCACGTCTGGGATCTACATCGGCCACGACCGGTATCCTTTGGGAATTGCAGGCCATCACGGCTGTTGTGGTTGGCGGAACGGCGTTGCGCGGCGGTGTTGCCCGGGTATGGGGGACGATCTGCGGCGCGTTCATTCTGGAGATCGTTGGCAACATCATGCTGTTGTCGAACTTCGTCAGCGAATATCTGATCGGGGCTATTCAAGGCGCGATCATCATCATCGCCATGCTGGTGCAGCGGTCACTGTCACGACGATGACATGCAGGAATTGGCGGGATTGCAGGGGCGATTCCGGCAAAAGGGGTATGTCTCCCGAAACCGGATACGGTGCTGGGAACAAGGCATGCGTCCATTGAAAGAGACAAGCCCCGCTTTTTGGGAGGAAAACATGCGAAGGAAATTTTTGGGCGTTGCTTTCGCCGCTTTGGCTGCAAGCGCCATGGCATTTACCAGTGTCGCAAGTGCACAAGATAAGAAAGTCACCATCGGCGTTTCGATTCCGGCTGCCGACCATGGCTGGACAGCGGGTGTCGTCTATCACGCCGAGCGCGTTGCCAAGCTTTTGATGCAGGAGCATCCGGGCCTGAACGTTATCGTCAAGACCTCGCCGGATGCGGCCAATCAGGCCAATGCGCTGCAGGATCTGGCGGTACAGGGCCTTGATGCGCTGGTTGTGCTGCCGTCTGATCCGGATCCTCTGGTCAACGCGATCAAGGAAATCAAGGACAAGGGCACATTCGTTGCGCTGGTCGACCGTGCACCAAGCAGCAATGACAACTCGATCCGCGATCTTTATGTCGCCGGTAACAATCCGGCGCTTGGTCAGGTCGCAGGCGAATATATCAAGAAGACCACGCCGGATGCGCAGGTCGTCGTTATTCGCGGCATGCCGATCCCGATTGATCAGCAGCGTCAGGACGGTTTCGACAAGGGCATTGAAGGCTCCAACGTCAAGATTCTCGACCGCCAGTATGGCAACTGGAACCGCGACGACGCTTTTCGCGTGATGCAGGACTTCCTGACCAAGTATCCGAAGATCGATGTGGTCTGGTGTCAGGATGACGACATGGCTGTCGGCGTACTCGAAGCCATCAAGCAGGCCAACCGCAGCGACATTCAGTACATCGTTGCCGGTGCCGGTTCCAAGGACATGATCAAGAAGGTCATGGACGGCGACAAGCTTGTGCCGGTTGACGTGCTCTATCCGCCAGCAATGGTGGGCACCGCCATGCAGCTCACGGCTGGTCATTTCTATGACCTGACCCCGGTCAGCGGCACTTACATCCTCGATGCTACGCTCGTCACGAAAGACAATGCCGAGCAATTCTACTTCCCGGATTCGCCGTTCTGATCCGTTGCGTGCGCCCGTCTTTTTGACGGGCGCATTTTCATTTTATTCTGGAGGAGTTTCGATGAAGACGATCAAGGGGCCGGGGATTTTCCTCGGACAGTTCGCGGGCAATGCAGCGCCGTTTAACACATGGGACGGCATCACCAAATGGGCCGCCGAAAAAGGTTATCTCGGCGTACAGGTGCCCACCTGGGCCAGCCAGCTGATCGATCTTAAGAAGGCTTCCGAATCGAAGGACTATTGCGACGAATTCGCTGGTGTGGCGAAGGAAAACGGCGTGGTTGTCACCGAGCTTTCCACCCATCTGCAGGGTCAGCTTGTTGCTGTTCATCCGGCCTATGATGAAGCCTTTGACGGCTTTGCCGTGCCGGAAGTGCGCGGCAATCCCAAGGCTCGACAGGCCTGGGCCGTCGAGCAAGTCAAGATGGCGATCAAGGCATCGCGCAATCTCGGTATTGGCGCACATGCGACCTTTTCCGGCGCACTCGCATGGCCGTTTGTTTATCCTTGGCCGCAGCGGCCAGCCGGTTTGGTCGAAACGGCGTTTGATGAACTCGCGCGCTGCTGGACACCGATCCTCGACCATGCCGAAGAGCATGGCGTCGACATCTGCTATGAAATTCACCCGGGCGAAGACCTGCATGACGGCGTGACATTCGAGATGTTTCTGGAGCGTGTGAAGAACCATCCGCGCGCCAACATGCTCTACGATCCGTCGCATTATGTGCTGCAATGTCTCGATTATCTCGACAATATTGACATCTACAAAGACCGGATCAGGATGTTCCACGTCAAGGATGCGGAATTCAATCCGACCGGGCGGCAGGGCGTCTATGGCGGTTATCAGGGCTGGGTCAATCGCGCCGGCCGTTTCCGTTCGCTGGGCGATGGGCAGGTTGATTTCGGCGCTGTCTTCTCCAAAATGGCCGCGAACGATTTCGACGGCTGGGCCGTTGTTGAATGGGAATGCGCATTGAAGCACCCGGAAGACGGCGCGCGTGAAGGCGCGGAATTCGTGAAGGCGCATATCATACGCGTCACCGACAAGGCATTTGATGATTTTGCATCGGGCGGCACCGATGACGCTGCCAATCGCCGTATGCTGGGTCTTTGAGACGAAATGAGGAATCCATGACGATTGAAGCCAAAACCAAGGAAACAGCAACGCCGCGCATTCGTCTCGGCATGGTTGGCGGCGGAGCAGGGGCCTTCATTGGCGGCGTGCACCGTATGGCGTCGCGGCTCGACAACCGTTTCGAGCTGGTTGCGGGCGCGCTGTCCTCCTCGCCGGAAAAGGCGCAAGCTTCCGGACGTGAATTAGGGCTCGCTGCAGACCGTATTTATTCGGATTTCCGGGAGATGGCGATCCGCGAAGCGCGGTTGAAAAATGGCGTTGAAGCCGTTTCCATCGTGACACCAAACCATGTTCATTACGAAGCCGCGAAAGAGTTTCTGAAGCGCGGCATTCATGTCATTTGCGACAAGCCCCTGACTTCCACGTTGGCCGATGCCAAAAAGCTGAAAAAGGCTGCGGATGAGAGTGGCGCGCTGTTTGTGCTGACCCACAACTATACGGGTTATCCGATGGTGCGGCAGGCCCGCGCCATGGTGGCCAGCGGTGAACTGGGCGATCTGCGCGTCGTGCAGGTGGAATATGCGCAGGACTGGCTGACGGAAGCCGTCGAAGCCACCGGCGCGAAGGGCGCTGTCTGGCGCACCGATCCGGCCCAATCCGGCCTTGGTGGCGCCACAGGCGACATTGGCACCCATGCCTTCAATCTGGCCTCCTTCGTGACGGGATTGACACTCGATAGTCTGGCCGCCGATCTCGACAGTTTTGTCGCGGGGCGTCGTCTTGATGACAATGCGCATGTGATGCTGCGTTTTGCGGGCGGCGCGAAAGGTATGCTCTGGTGCAGTCAGGTTGCGCCCGGCAACGAAAATGCGCTTCGCCTTCGTGTTTATGGTACCAAGGGCGGCATTGAATGGGCGCAGGAAGATCCGAACCGGCTGTGGTTTACGCCATTCGGCGGAGAGAAGCGGCTCATTACGCGCGGCGGAGCCGGTGCCGGGCCGGAGGCGGCACGGGTAACGCGTGTGCCTGCCGGTCATCCGGAAGGCTATCTCGAAGCTTTTGCAACGATCTATACCGAGGCGGCCAATGCTATTGAGGCGCATCGCGAAGGCAAAAAGCCGGACAGCGCAGTGATTTATCCAACGGTTGACGACGGGTTGCTGGGCGTGAGCTTTATCGACGCCTGCGTGCGATCGTCAAAGAAAAACGGCGCCTGGGTCAATCTCTGATCTGACGCGAATAATTAAGTTGAGCGGCCACGTTGTGGCCGCTCCGCCGTTAAAAAACCATTTTAATTGCATGTTTCTAAGTAAACGCTTGCGAAGGCGTGTTGGTCATATTGATCTGCCCGCTTTGCGGCAGGTCTCGCACAGAGCCGCTTGAGACATACGCCATGCAAAAATTCCGTCCCACAATCGCCAGCGGCCCATTGTGCCTTCTGACGGTGCTCTACGTTTTCATCTTCACCAATGCTTCATTCTGGCACGCAATTGGTGCTTATTACGCCGATGCGCCATGGAAACTGGCTGGCATAGCGGTCGCACTTCTGCTGCTGCATACCGCGCTGCTTCTGATCTTTTCGGCGAAATATGTCATCAAGCCGATCCTGATCCTGTTTGTCCTGATCGCTGCCGGCGGCTCCTATTTCACCGATACATTCGGGACGATCATTGACAAATATGTGGTCGAGGCCGCGCTGACGACCACGCAAGCCGAGTCCGGCGCGCTGCTGACGCCGAGCTTCGTTTGGCACATGTTGCTGTTCGGCGTTGTGCCGTCCTTGCTGATTATCTGGGTGCGGATCAGACATCGGCCCTTGCTGGGCAAGGTGGCGGTGAATACCGGTATAATTTTCGCCTGCCTCGCGGCGTCGATTGCCATATTGGGCGCGAACTATGCAGCCTATTCGTCGATGTTTCGCGAGCATGATGCCGACATCATGCAGAAGCTGATGCCGGGAACGCCGATCACCAGCACGGTTCAATATGTGGCGCATACGATCAAGAACCGGGACATACCGATGGAGCCGCTTGGACTGGACGCCAAGCAAGAGGTTACGCAGCTTCCAGCCGGCAAAAAGCTGCTGACGGTTGTGGTCGTCGGCGAAACTGCGCGCGCTCAGAATTTCAGCCTCAACGGTTATTCGCGGGAAACCAATCCGGAGTTGAAGCAGCGCGATGTCGTTGCGTTCACCGACACGACGAGCTGTGGGACGGAAACATCGGTTTCGGTGCCCTGCATGTTCTCGCCTTTTACGCGCGAGGAGTTTTCCAATACGAAGTTCCGTGGGTCGGAAAATCTGATGGACGTGCTGCAACATGCGGGCGTGCAGGTGTCATGGTATGAAAACAATACCGGCAGCAAAGGCGTTGCCGAACGTATCAAGCTGATAGATCTGCAAAATGCCAAAGACACCCGCTATTGCGATGGCGGCGAATGTATCGACCAGATTCTGGTCGATAGTCTGGGCAAGGAATTGAACGACCTTACCGGCAACGCCACCATTGTCCTGCATATGACGGGCAGCCATGGACCGGCCTATTACCGCCGCTACCCGGAAGAATTTGCGAAGTTCAAACCCGATTGCCGCTCAAACGACTTTGCCAAGTGCTCGCATGAAGCGATCGTCAATGCCTATGACAATTCGATCCTGTATACGGATCACATCCTGTCCGAAGTCATCGATCTGCTGAAAGCGCATGAAGACAAGTTCGCTTCGTCGATGATCTACATGTCCGACCATGGTGAGTCTCTTGGAGAAGATGGCCTCTATCTCCATGCCGCGCCCTACTTCATTGCGCCATCGCAGCAGACCCATGTGCCATTCATCACGTGGTTTGCGCCGGAATATGCGTCGGATACGGGGGTCGACCTCGATTGCTTGAAGAAGACGATTGCTGAACCATCGTCGCATGACAATCTGTTTCATACCGTGCTTGGTATGATGCAAATAAAGACAACGGTTTACGATCAGAAGCTCGACCGCTTTGCTGCCTGTCGCACGCCGCATAGCGTGGCGTTGAACTAGATCCAATACCCCGCCGGAGGGCGGGGTATTGTTTGGTTCTATCGGGTCAGACGTACCGATTGACCACGTTCTCCAGATATTCCTGACGACCGGATTTCGGACGCGGATTGATATCCTGCCCTTCAACGGCGGCTGTTATCTGTTCCAGAGACATGTCGCTCAACAGCTTCTTGCCGAAGTCGCCGTTCCAACCGGCGTAGCGTTCTTCCAGCGGCGTTGAGAGCGCGCCGTCCTCAAGCATGTGCGCAGCTGCCTTCAGTCCGCGCGCGCAACAATCCATGCCGCCAATATGTCCGATCAGCAAGTCTTGCGGGTCCAGCGACTGACGGCGTAGCTTGGCGTCGAAATTGGTGCCGCCCGTTTTGAAACCACCACCCAGCAGCACCTGATAATAGGCGAGCGCCATTTCCGGCACATTGTTGGGAAACTGGTCGGTGTCCCAGCCGGATTGGTAATCATTGCGGTTCATGTCGATGGAGCCGAGAATACCGAGCGTGCGCGCCAGCGCCAGCTCATGCTCGAACGAGTGTCCGGCAAGAATGGCATGGCCCTGTTCGATGTTCAGCTTCACTTCGTTTTCGAGACCATAGCGTTTCAGAAAACCGTAAACAGTCGCGACATCGTAATCATACTGATGCTTGGTTGGTTCCTGCGGCTTCGGCTCGATCAGGATCGTACCCTTGAAACCGATCTTGTGCTTGTACTCGACAACCAGATTGAGGAAACGTCCCATATGGTCGAGTTCGCGCGACAGATCGGTATTGAGCAGGGTTTCGTACCCTTCACGACCGCCCCAGAGCACATAGTTCTGGCCGCCAAGTCTCATTGTGGCGTCGATGCACGTCTTGACCGTAGCTGCAGCAAAGGCAAAAGCTTCCGGGTCGGGATTGGTCGCCGCGCCGGCCATATAGCGGCGATGCGAAAAGAGATTGGCAGTTCCCCAGAGCAGATTTATTCCGGTCTCGGCCTGCTTTTTCTCAAAAATATCAACTATTTCATTGAGATTTCTGGTGTTCTCCGCGAAGTTCTTGCCTTCAGGGCGCACATCGGCATCGTGAAAGCAGTAGAATGGTGCGCCAAGCAGGGAAAAGAACTCGAAGGCGACATCAGCCTTGAGTTTTGCCGCTTCCATATCGTTCGAATACCAGGGCCGTTCAAAGGTGCGCCCGCCAAACGGATCGCCACCTTCCCAGGCGAATGTGTGCCAATAGGCAACCGCGAAACGCAGGTGATCTTCCATGCGTTTTCCAAGCACAATTTCGTCAGGATTATAGTGACGAAATGCCAGCGGATTGTCGCTGTCTGGACCTTCAAAACGCACTTTCTCAATGTCACCGAAAAATCCGGTTCCCATAGTCATCCTCCCATTTTGTCTCGATATAGAGTTCTAGCCAGCCAACGAATGCAGGGCCGGGTAGAGCGCGCGATAGCGCTGATAGGCTTCGTCATAAGCGGAGAGAAGCGCCTGTTCGGGCTCGACAGTGCGCGCTGTGCGCGGCGGCGTGCAAACCGCAAACGGATCGGCCCCGCTGGCCGCGATCAGCCCCAGACGCGCCGCGCCGAAGGCCGCGCCAAAGTCGCCTTCTTCCGGCAGCGAAATTGGCGTGTTCAGCGCCGTTGCAATGGATTTCAGCCAATAGGCGGAGCGGGAGCCGCCGCCGACCGCGATCAGCGAATGGATTTCGGTGCCTGCCGATTGGAGCGCGACGAGACTGTCGCGAATGGCGAAGGTTACACCTTCCAGAACGGCCTGTGTCATGGCATTTCGGTCTGTTTCATGTTCCAGCCCGTTAAAGCTGCCGCGAATTTTCGCATCATTGTAAGGCGTGCGCTCGCCCGACAGATAGGGCAGGAAGGTCACGCTACCGGGTGCCTTGACTGTGTCGCCCAGTTCCTGATCAAGAACATGTGGCGTCGCGCCGACAACGCGCGCGAACCAGTCAAGCGCACTTGCTGCCGAGAGGATGACGCCCATCTGGTGCCATGTGCTCGGCAGCGCGTGGCAAAAGGCATGGACAGCGCTTTCCGGCTTTGGCTGATAAGCGCCATTGGCGGCAAACAAAACGCCGGATGTGCCAAGCGACACGAAAGCATGACCGGGCTTTACCGTTCCCATGCCGCAAGCCGAAGCGGCGTTATCTCCCGCACCGCCAGCAACGACGGGGCGACCTTCGACACCCCAGCGCGCCGCCAGTTCGGCACGCAGCTGCCCGGTTGCGTCGCTGCCTTCCGCAAGCCGCGGCATGTGGCTTTCGGTCAGTCCGGTCTTTGCAAGCAATTCGGACGACCAGTGACGGCCACCGGTGTCTAGCCAGCTTGTTCCGGCTGAATCCGACATGTCCGATACATGTTCGCCAGTTAGCCAGAGGCGCAAATAATCTTTTGGCAACAGGATCTTGCGCGTCTTGGCGAAAGTTTCTGGTTCGTTGCGGGCAACCCAGACCAGTTTTGGCGCGGTAAAGCCCGGAAAGACGATATTGCCAGTGATCGCGCGGAAGGCCGGATCGGCATCAAGCTCGGCGGCCTCGCGATAGCTGCGCGTGTCGTTCCAGAGTATGCAGGGGCGCAGCACCCGATCCGCCTCGTCCAGCAATGTTGCCCCATGCATCTGGCCAGAAAGGCCGATGCCTTTGACTGCTGCGAATTCTTTCGGATATGCGCGTCGCAGGGCGTCGATTGCGGTTTCAGTGGCGCTGATCCATTGGGCGGGATTCTGTTCGCTCCAGCCTGCATGCGGGCGAGACACGTCCAGTTCGCCATGCGCCGAGCCGACAACCCGCTGACTGTCGTCGATCAGAAGCGCTTTTACGCCGGATGTTCCAAGATCGAGGCCGAGATACATGGGAGCTCCTGTCGGGAATTCATAATGGCCGGCGGTTCAGCAGAACTGCGGCAGGTTATCTTTGAGAAAGATTTCGATACGAATATGTTCCTGCCCCGCAATGATCGGCAGCCGGTCTGCTGAGGCTTTCAGGATACGAATGGCGCTGCGGATTTCATGTCCGGCATCCTGTGCCAGAACACCATGCACCAACCCTTGTTCAAGCGCCTGAGAGGTCGCGTCATCGCGCTCATGGGCGATCACCAGAGGGCGCTTCCCGTCGTGGTTGGCGAGTGCGCGAAGCAGGCCGCCATTGCCTGCGCCGAGGCTGTAAATGCCCGCAATATCGTTGCGTTCGCGCAGTAGGGTACGCACTAGATTCTCCACCCGCGCATCTTCATCGAGGCCTTCAAGCGCGGGGAGGATGGCACGCCCGGGAAAGTCGCCTCGCATGGCGGAGGTGAAACCATCGAAACGTTCGAGGTGATCGCGCACTTTCAACGAGCCGGTCAAGATGGCAATCACGCCCTCGGTACCATTTGCAAAAAGACCGAGAAGACGGGCCGCAGTGCGCCCCGCGGCTGCATTGTCCACGCCGATATAATGTTCACGCGTTGAGTGGCCGAGATCGGAAACCAGCGTCACAGCATGCACACCGCTTGTGCGCAGCCGGTCGCAGGCAGCCCGAACCGGGTCGGTGTCGAGCGCGACGAAAGCCACGCCATCCGGCTTGCGAAGGGCGCTGGCATCAAGAGCGGCGACCAGCGCAATCTCATCAAATGCGGGAACCAGTATGAGATTGATCGAGACACGCTCAGCCATCGCGCGTTCGGTCGCAATGACGATCTCGTCGCGGAGGCTCAGCATGAAAGTGTTGTCATTGTCGGGCACAATGAAGTCGAACTGATAAAGTCGGCTGCGCGCCAGATTGGCAGCGCCCACGTCGCGGACATAGCCAAGCGTATTCATGGCATCCGTCACCCGCTCGCGGGTTTTGGACCGGACGCCGGGACGGTCGTTCAAAACGCGATCAACCGTGGCAAGGCTGACGCCCGCAGTGCGCGCTATGTCATGAACGGTGGGTTTCATTCCTGCTCCTCTACACAAACCATAGGAGCAAAAATGAGGTACGTAAATCAAAAAATTTCAGTCACGATTTTCGCTGCGATATCAATGGGGTTTGGCGGTGAACTCATACGGCGTGCAGAAGAATCGACGAAGCGTTGACAAAGGAAAGGGCGGCCTTGGCCGCCCGATCCAATAGCTTGAAATCAGTCCCAGTAAGGGCGCGGTCTGTGACGCGGTGGACGGTCCCGATATTCGTCGCGCCAATGATGACGACGCCAGTCTCTTGGCGGCGGACCCCAGCCCCAGCGTGGTGGAGGCGGCGGTCCCCAACCCCAACCCGGAGGAGGTGGTGGTGGGCGGCGATAACCGGGAACGCAAACGCCGTCATAGGTCATGCGCCAGCCTCGGCCGCAGCGGTAATCGGCCTTTTGCACCAGTCCTGATTGCACTGTTGCTTGCAGATTGCCAACGGGGTTGGCTTCGGCATTAAAGGCGAACGCGGCCAGTGCCGCAGCTAAAGAAAGTACCGACACTCTCATGCCGTTTCTCCATATCGTTTAACGGCCTCAGTCTGATCTTGCATTTGGGACTATTCGCGGCAGCTGAAATCAATTTGCCTGTACGGCGGATATAATCGCGCTACCAGTCAACCATATCACTATTGGCCGCCCAATCGTTTCATCGTCTTTTTCAGAGTGGAAACGCTCTGATAACCCGCTTCAACGCTGGCAATGGCAAGCGGCATGCCTTCTGCGCGTTTGCGCATCACATGGGATACACGCAGACGCTGCCGCCATTCGACAAAGCTCATGCCCGTCTGGAGACGGAATTTGCGTGTCATGGTGCGACGGCTCATGCCGACTTCATCCGCCCAATCGTCGATGGTGAGGTCGAGACCCGGATTGTCGAGAAGGCTGCGGCAAAGCTTGCGCAATTGCTTGTCGGTCGGGAGCGAGACGACATAGGGCTGCTCCTGCGCGGAGCGAACCTCATCCAGAATAAGTGCTGTGAGATGCTGGCCGCGTCCGTTTTCATCATAAAGCACCGGTTCCTCGGCCAGAGCCTGCACGCTGGCGTCCAACAGGGGAGAAACTTTCAGAACGCGCGTCGGCTCCCAGTGCTCTCGCAATACCGATTCTTCGATAAAGACGGCGTGCATTTCCACTTCGCCATAAATGTCGACAGTGTGCGGCACATCGGGCGGCAGAAGCACGGCATAGCCGCTGGGCAGCATGAAAGCGCCATCTTCTGTCTGCGCCGTCATATAGCCACTATTGCTATAGAGAAGTTCGCCGCGCCGGTGACTATGCCAGCCGGACGAAGCGCTCTTCTTATAGTCGCGCCGCATCACCGCCAAAGGGCGTGCAATGTCCTGATAGTCGATGGCGTGTTTCGGTCGCGTGCGAATTTCCATTTTGGCCCAATTTGACTGAAATTGTCATATTTAAATGGAATTGCAAAATTTTGACCCGAATGCAACTCAGATTGGCCTGACTCACCAAACGGTCCCGAATATATTCGCTCGCGCAACGCATTGATATGTGTGAGTAAATTAGAATTATTCTGAATTCTGGACTTGCGCAACAATAAAAAATAATCGCTATAGCCGCTGCTTTGACGGGCCGCGGGCAGTAGCCGTTTTGCAGAAAACGGCAGGAGAACAGGGTTGAAGACGAGCAGGGACACCGTGCGCAACACAGATCGCATTCACAACAGCGGGCACGCCGGATCGCTGCTCAAAACCGTGCTTCTTGGAAGCGTGGCGCTTGGCGCCGTCGCTGTTCCGGCGATGGCGCAGGATACGGGCGTCATTCAGCTTAACACCATCGAAGTGCAAACTTCCGGTGACAAAGGGCCTCGCGTCCCGGTCAAGGGCTACATTGCCGAATATAGCCGCGCAGCCACAAAGAGCGATACGCCAATCCGTGAAACACCGCAGTCGATCTCCGTTGTCACGCGCGACAACATGAATGATCGCGCTGTTTCGTCGGTGAGTGAAGCGCTGCTTTACAGCGCTAATGTGAACGGTCAGCGTTATGGCGCGGATGTGCGCTCGGATTACTATACCATTCGCGGCTTTCCGGCCGATCTCTATCTCGACGGCATCCGCATCCCACAGATCGCCAACCAGACCGGCGGCTATTCGGGCTTTGTGGTCGAACCTTATTCGCTCGAAAGCGTGGAAGTTCTGCGTGGTCCAAGTTCAGCGTTGTTCGGTCAGAGCAATGTCGGCGGCATCGTCAACATGGTCAGCAAGCAGCCACAGGCCGAAGCGTCCAATGAAGCCTATCTGCGCGGAGGCAGTTTTCAGCGCAAGGAGTTCGGCTTCGATCTGACCGGCCCGATCAACAACGATCCGCGTTTCACCTATCGCCTGAACGGCATGATCCGCGATGCCGATACGTCCTACGATCTGGGCAAGAACAACCGTATTGCTATCAATCCAAGCTTCGCCTGGCGTCCGGATGCCGATACCAGCCTGATTGTTTCCGGTGGCTATCTCAAGGATGATCTGGGGCAGGCTGGTGTGATCGTTCCGGCTTATGGCAGCGTGCTGCCGAACCCGACCGGCCAGAGCATTCCGCGCGATTTCACCGATGGTGATCCGCGCAGCGCGACTTATAAAAAGGAAATCGGCTATGTCGGTTATCAGTTCGAGCATCGTTTCAACAATACGTTCACGCTGCGCCAGAACTTCCGCTATTCACATCTGAAGACCGATTACCGCAATCTGTTTGCAGGCGTGCTGCCAACCAGTGGCTGGGACGGTAGAACGCTGCCGCGCACCAATTATCTGGCACAGCCGGAACTTGATGCCATCGCCTTCGACACGCAGCTTGAATCGCGCTTCGATACAGGTCCGCTGGAGCACACTTTGCTGGTCGGCGTCGATCAGCAATGGCAGCGTCTCGACAATTATACCGGTTCGGCGACCGGTCCGTCGCAGGACCTGTTCAACCCGACCTTCAATCAGCCGCTGACGCCCGTTAAGGCCACGACGCGCCTTCTTCAAAACCAGTATCAGACCGGCATTTATGTGCAGGATCAGATCGAGGCTGGCAATCTGCGCGTGACGCTTGGCGGTCGCAAAGACTTTGTGAAGGTTGATTCCGAGCAGACGACACTCTCGTCGGGCCGCACCGTCGACTACGAGCAGGATCCGGAAAAGTTCACGGGCCGTGCGGGCGTAGCCTATGTGTTCGACAGTGGCTTTGTGCCTTACGCGCTTTATTCGACGTCCTTCCTGCCGACGCTGACGCTGGCGGATACGCCGCTCAAGCCGACCACTGGCACGTTGAAAGAAGTAGGCATCAAATACGCCCCGGAAGGCGCGAATTACAGCGTAACGCTTTCGGCTTTCGAGGCTGAGCAGCAGAATGTCGTCAATCGTATTTCCGGCGTCTATTATCAGACGGACGAAGTGCGGGTGCGCGGCGTCGAGCTGGAAGGCACGGCCCAATTGTGGGATCGCCTGAACCTGACGGCTGCCATGAGCTTCCAGGACCCGGAAGTCAGCGAAAGCCAGACCCCGGCCCAGGTTGGCAAACAGCCTTACACGGTACCGAAGGATCAGCAGTCGCTGTTCGTCAGCTATAACGTGCCGTTGCCGGACAGCCTCAAGGGCGATCTCGTCCTCGGCGGCGGTGTGCGCCGCATCGGCAAGACCGCTGGCGATACGCTGAATACGTTCTTCGTGCCGTCCTACACGCTGGTTGATGCCTTCCTGCGCTATGATCTTGGCAACTATCGCCTTCAGGTGAATGCCTATAATCTCGGCGACAAGAAATATGTGGCGGGCTGTAATTCGACCAGCCAGTGCTATTACGGGCAGGGTCGCTCCATCGTGGCGACAACGAGTGTGAAATGGTAGTGAGTTTCTCACGACGTGAATTTCTTGTGGGGGCGGCTTTGGCCGCCCTTACGTCTTCTGTTCGGGCTGAAGCGCCGCGCAAGATCGTAACCCTTGAATGGGCGGAAACGGAAATTGCGCTTTCACTCGGCATTCGCCCGCTGGGCGTCGCCGATCTGGCGGGGTATCGCCAGTGGGTCAATATCGAGAATGATGGGCTTGCCGATGCGACCGATGTCGGTGGGCGGCAACAGCCGAGCCTCGAAGCGCTGACGCGTCTGAAGCCGGACCTTATCCTGACATCCGCGCTGCGCCACAAGGCGATTGCTGAGCGCCTCAAGGCCATTGCGCCAACGGTGCTGCTTGACGGCGCGTCCGATAGCGCCGATCTGTTTCAGGATATGAAATCAAATCTCACCGCTGCCGCAACCGCTCTGGGGCGCGAGGCGGAAGGCAAGGCCGAATGGCAGTCTTTCGAAGACGGTCTGTCAGCGGCGCGGGCCAAACTATCCAGCCCGCTACCTGTGGTGATTGCACAGCCTTTGCCCGGGGTCGCGCGCCTGAGAATATTCACGACTAACTCCGTGGTAATGAAGACGCTGGTGCAGGCTGGTTTCTCGGAAGCAGTTGACCGCGGCGTGCAGCCCTTTGGCTTTACAACGTTTGGGCTGGAAGAGCTTGCCGCCCTCGGTCCAGAAACGCGGCTTTGCCTGTTGGATGAAGCGACGCCGAAGGAATTGACGGAAAGCGCTATCTGGTCGGTCCTGCCGGTAGTCAGCGCCGGCCATATTTATCATCTCGGAGGCGATATCTGGCCTTTCGGCTCGACGCGCTCCATGGCGCGGCTGGTCGAGCGGACCTTATCTGCCCTGACGGCCTAAAGCGTAAAAAGCCCCGGTTAAACCGGGGCTTTGTTGTGTCACGCGACGGCGCGGGCGCATTCAGCGAGAATGCGCAACACTTCGGTACGCTCCTCGATTTGCGGCATATGTCCGCAACGCTGGAAGATATGCACCCCAACTTTTCCGGGCAGGCCATGGGCATGGCTGACGGGAATGACCCGATCTTCCGCACCGAAGATGAGCCGCACAGGGATCGGCAACTCGGCGATAGCCGACCGGACGTTGAAGGTCTGGGTGCTGTCAGTGAAGAACCGTTCTGCAATGGCGCTTTGCGCGGCACGCAGTTCAGTATCTGCGGCTTGAGCAACCGTGGCATTGATGAAAGGCCGCGTAAGCAGGCTTTCGTCGCTGACAAGGAGCTTCAGCCATGGCGTAATGCTCGCCTCGCTTTTGGCGGCGATCAGACCCTTGGTGAAGGCGCCATTGATTTCGGGGCCGAGACCGGCGGACGAAATCAGCACCAGCGAGCGCACATCGACGATGCTGCGTGCGGCAACAGTTGCGGCAACGCCGCCACCGAAGGAATGGCCGCCAAGCAGGCAGGCATTCACGCCAAAGGCGGCAAGTGTGGCTTCAACAGCTTCAGCAATCGCATCAATGCTGTCCGGCACGCTGCGCGTGGACGCCCCATGACCGGGAAGGTCAAGCGCCAGAACCGGATGGCCGAGCGTCGCCCCTGCAAGCAGACCGCGCCACGAATTGAGGTCGGCGGCGAAGCCATGGATCAGGACAATCGGCAGTTTTCCAGCTTCACCCTCACGCAACCAGACGGCATTAAGCGGTGTTGCGGAACCTGCGGAGAAAGTCGCAACGGGTTTGGACAACGGAGCCGATACAGGGGCCGAAGGCTGTGCCGGTGCGGCAGAGCCTATCTTCGCCTCGACGTCCTTTTTCTGCACGCGTCCCTTGGGGCCGGAACCCGCAATCGCGTCCAGATCAATGCCGGCCTCGCGGGCCAGCCGGCGTGCAAGCGGCGTTGCACGCACGGCTGTTTCCTGAGCGGTAGCGCCTTGGGAGGCAGAAACGACCGGTTCGACAGGTTGGGGTGCAGCCTCCCGAACCGGCACAGGCGCGCTCTGCGAGAGAGCAGGCTGCGCATCGGCGGAGAGCCCAACGGATGGTGGTGCTTTGCGCTCTTCGCCTTCTTCGTAAATCCAGGCAACGGCCTGACCGACTGGCACGACAGTGCCTTCGGCGGCGGCCACATCACCGAGAATGCCGCTGGCCGGGGCGTCCACTTCCATGGCCGCCTTGTCCGTTTCGATCTCGAACAGGAGCTGGCCCTTCGTGACGGTATCGCCATCCTTGGCGTACCAGCGCGAAATCTGGCCGGTCTCCATATCCATGTCGACTTTCGGCAGGATGACTTCCACTGCCATGGTCAGCGCACTCCCTTGGCAAGGTCGCGGGCGCTCTTGAGGATGTCAGGCACCTGCGGCACGGTCGCGCGTTCCAGATCCGGGTTGTACGGGATTGGTGTTTCGGCGCCGCCAAGACGCACGATGGGGGCGTCGAGATAATCGAAAGCATCGCTTTCAGCCACGATGGCCGAGATTTCTGCACCGATGCCGAGCGTTTTCACGGCTTCATAGACGCAAAGCAGCTTCGAGGTTTTCTTGACGCTCTTGATGATCGTGTCGCGGTCAATCGGGCGCACGGTGCGCAGATCGATGACTTCGACGTCGATACCTTCCTTGGTCAGTTCTGCTGCCGCATCCAGCGCCTTGTGCACCATGATGGCGGTCGCGACGATGGTTAGATCGCGGCCTTCGCGCACCACTTCGGCCTTGCCGATCGGCACAGTATAGTAGCCTTCAGGAACCGGGCCCTTCATCTTGTAGAGCAACTTGTGCTCGAAGATCATGACCGGATCTGGATCTTCAACGGCTGCCAGCAGCATGCCCTTGACGTCATGCGGCGTGGATGGCTGCAAGACTTTCAGACCCGGCACATGGCCAAGCCAGGCTTCGAGGCTCTGGCTATGCTGTGCAGCGGCACCCGTGCCGGAACCGGCAGGAAAGCGCATGACCAGCGGCACGGAAACCGCGCCACCCAGCATGTAGCGGATTTTTGCGGCCTGATTGACGATCTGTTCCATGGCCAGCGCGGCAAAGTCGGAGAACTGGAATTCGAAGATCGGGCGCATGCCGGTCAGCGCTGCGCCAACGGCGACGCCAGCGCCGCCCAGTTCGGAAATAGGCGTGTCCATGACGCGGTCTTCACCGAAGCGATGCACGAGATCGCCGGTTACCTGAAACGCGCCGCCATAGACGCCGATGTCCTCGCCCATCAGGAAAACGCGGTCGTCGCGCTCCATGGCAATCGCCATGGCTTCCTGAATGGCTTGCGAATAGCTCAACTCGCGGATTGTGGTGTCCATGATCAGATTTCGTCCGTATATACGTCGCGGGTCAGGTTGGTGAGGTCCGGAGAAGGGCTGTTCTTGGCGAATTCAATCGCGTCGGCGATTTCCTTCTCGACATTGGCCCGAATGGCTTCGATCTCCTTGTCGTCAATCATGCCATAAGCCTTCAGATCAGCCTCGAAATGCGCGATAGGATCGCGATTATTCGCCCAATCCTCGATCTCTTCCTTGGTGCGATAGCGGTTGCGGTCGCTCTTCGAATGTCCGCGCAGTCGATAGGTTTTGTTCTCGATCAGCGAAGGGCCTTCACCGCGCCGCGCACGTTCCACCGCCTCGTTGATGGCCTCAGCCACGTCCGAGAGATTGTTGCCATCCACGACCTTGCCCGGCATGTTGTAGGCCGATGCACGGTCCGCGACATTGGCCACCGCCGTTGAACGCTTGGTTGAAGTGGACATGCCATAGCCATTGTTTTCGCAGACGAAAACGACCGGCAGCTTCCAGACGGAAGCCATGTTGAGCGCTTCATGGAAAGCGCCTTCATTGTTGGCGCCATCACCGAAGAACGACACGACAACCTTGTTGTTCTTCTGCTTCTTGGCGGAAAGGGCAGCACCGACTGCAATCGGAATACCGCCGCCGACGATGCCATTGGCGCCGAGATTGCCCTTGGAAACGTCAGCAATATGCATGGAGCCGCCGCGGCCCTTGCAATAGCCGGTTTCCTTGCCGAAAAACTCGGCAAACATGCGCTTCACATCTGCGCCCTTGGCGATGCAATGACCATGTCCGCGATGGGTCGAGGTGATCATGTCATCTTCGGTCAGCGGCAGGCAGGAACCCATGGCGCTTGCTTCCTGTCCAATCGACAGGTGCATCGTCCCGTGAATAAACCCCCGCGTGTAACTTTCTTCCGCGCCTTCTTCAAAGCGGCGGATGAGATACATTTTGTGCAGCGCTTCCTTCAGCTGTTCCGGAGAATAGGTGCGGAAAGCGAAGGGCAGGTTGTGGCGATCTGCGGCCTGCGCATCAATCTTTCTGGCTTGAACCATGGTGCGGCTCCTTATGCTCCGTAAACGAGCTTGTCCTGGCGGGCGCGCAGTTCGGCAATCTTCGAACCCGGCGCGACGGCTGCATTATCATAGGTGATGAGTTCGCCCTTTTTGATCGGCTTCGTCACGCTGCCGCCCTGAAGGAGGCCGCAGGGGATGGCATGCGCAGTACGCGCTTCGCCAGACGTCATGATCCAGGCGCGGTAGCAATATTCGCCGATGGCATCGAGCTTTTCGCCCGGCTGCATGTCCTTCTTGGCGACTGCGCAAACTTCGGCAACGGGCTTGGCCAGCGGCACCATATCCGGCTTGCCGTAAAGAACGACGCGGGCGCAGGTCAGTGGAACTTCAAGCGATGTCAGGTGATATGGGCGGTGGAAGGTGAAATATGGACCCTTGCCCATTTTCAGGTCTTCCATGCGTTCGGAAACGCGCGGATGCGACATGTCGGCGACAACGAAGACGCCGGGTGCAACACCCTTGCCGATGGAATAATCCACCACACCGACCTTCGACAGCACGCCGCCATCCTTTTCAGGAATCAGCGTTTTGTTGAGCTGGTCAAGCGTTGCGGCAGGGCCATGCATGCCCGGCTTATCGGGCACGAGACCGGTAGCATTGGCGATGGCAGCCATTTCAACCATGGTCTTGGAGCCATCGACGAACTCAACCAGCATACGCACATTCATGTTGCGGCGCTTGGCTTCTTCCAGATAGTCATCGGGAATGGCGTCGATATTGAGCGGATTGTTCTTGCCCTTGCCGGCGGCAACGATGGGGTGACCCATGGCGGAAACGAATTCGATCAGTTCCATGCAGGAAGACGGCTCGTCGCCAGCGCCGAGCGAATAGGTAACGCCCAGACGGTCGGCCTCAGCCTTGAGGTAAGCGCCGATGGTGACGTCGGCTTCGACATTCATCATGACAAGATGCTTGCCATGTTCCATGGCGCGTAAACCGATTTCCGCGCCGACAGCGGGAACGCCGGTGGCGTCGATCACGACATCGATCAGGTCATTTTCGAGGATCAGATTGGCATTGTCTGTAACGGCAACTTTGCCGCCTTCCATCGCCGAGGTCAGTTCGGAGGCGTTCGAAACTTGCCTGCCGTGACCTTCTTCCTGATAGGCGATGTCGACTGCCTTTAAAGCGTTTGGAACGCGCAGTTCGGAAATGGCGCCGATTTCGATGCCGGGCATATGAGCTACGCGCGTCACAATATCGGTGCCCATTTCGCCGGAGCCGATCAGCCCGATACGGATCGGCCGCCCGCTGTCCGCACGCGCCTGCATATCACGTGCCAAGCCCGTCAACGCCACATTCGTCGCCATCTTTTCCTCCTGATGTTCCTCCAGGCGCCTTCGCGCCCCTCTTCCTATACCCGATAATGAACATTTGTTTCCAAGTCAATACGAGTGTACATTCAACACACTCGTCGGACCTGTTATTCCTTACCGTGCTTTAGCGCTTGTGAACAAACATTGGTCTGATATAAAAAACAAATGTTCTGCCTGGTGTTTCAAAATGCAACACAACAAAATCATTGTGGGGGCATGCGGTGCGGAACTTGATACAAGCGTTCGAACGGCCTGGCATTCGTTGGGAATGACTGGGGGGAGGAGAAAACTATGGACGCATTTCTAAGCGGCCTGAAATCTGCCATCGATACGTTGGGAGCGACGGTCCTGCTCCCCATCGTCATTTTCATTATTGCCGTGGTTCTTGGCGCAAAGGTGGGCAAAGCCTTCCGTGCGGCCGTCACCATCGGCGTCGCCTTTATCGGTATCAACCTCGTGCTGGGGCTGATGTTCACTTCCATCGGCGAGGTGGCTCAGGCCATCGTTACCAATACGGGCATCAAGCGCGACATCGTTGATGTGGGCTGGCCTTCGGCTGCCGCCATCGCGTTCGGTTCGTCCGTGGGCCTCTGGGTGATTCCGGTCGGCATACTGGTCAATATCGTGCTGCTTTTGATGCGCTGGACCCGCACGCTCAATGTCGACGTGTGGAACTTCTGGCACTTTGCCTTTGTCGGTTCGCTCGTCGTCGCCGCAACGGACAATCTGGCCTATGGCATTATCGTTGCCGCTCTTGTTGCCGCTCTGTCGCTTCTGTTCGCTGACTGGTCGGCACGCGCCGTGCAGCAGTTCTACGGCGTTCCGGGCGTTTCGGTACCACATCTGGCATCGGCGCAGATTCTGCCGATCGCTATTGTGCTCAACTGGATCATGGATCGCATTCCTGGCATCAACAAGATCCACATCAGCACCGAAACCATCGAGCGCCGCTTCGGTGTCTTCGGTGAGCCTGTGGTTCTGGGCCTGATCATCGGTCTCGTGCTCGGTCTGATCGCTTTCTACAATGCAGGCGATTTTGGCCATGTGCTGGCCAAGGTGCTCGGCACCGGCATGACGCTTGCCGCGGTGATGCTGCTTCTGCCGCGCATGGTCAAAATCCTGATGGAAGGCCTGCTGCCGGTTTCTGACGCCGCACAGGAATTTGTGCGCAAGCGCACCGGCGACCGCGAACTGCTGGTTGGTCTCGATTCGGCAATCCTGATCGGCCACCCGGCTGCAATCTCGTCGTCGCTGATCCTCGTGCCGATTGCGATCATCCTGTCGGTGATTCTGCCGGGCAACCGCGTCATCCTGTTCGCCGATCTCGCGGTTATCCCGTTCATCGTCGCCATGACTGCGCCGCTGTTGAAGGGCAATGTGTTCCGCATGGTTGTCGTCGGTACGGTAACGCTCGCCATCGGCTTCTATGTGGCCAATGCGCTGGCTCCGCTCTTCACGAGCGCTGCCGTCGCGTCCGGCTTCAAACTGCCGGAAAACGCGCTGCAGATCACTTCTGTTGTCGACGGCTTCCTGTGGGTGCCTTATGTCATCATCGCCGCAATCCAGTGGTTGGGCGTGGTCGGCATTGCGGCTCTCGCAGTCGTCATCGCAGTGCTGTTCATTCTCTATCGTCGCAACACCGATGGTTGGGAACGGGCAGCCGGTGCAGAAGACGAGCCAGCCGAGCAGAACAACTGGTAAGGCGTAAAAGCAATACTGGCCGCATACCGCAAAAGGTATGCGGCTATCTGAAATGGAGGATGGAATGGCGAACGGCCTGATGGCTTTTCTTGACCCCGAAGC
The DNA here is from genome assembly GCA_014138095.1 of Ochrobactrum sp. RH2CCR150. Classification (GTDB taxonomy): domain Bacteria; phylum Pseudomonadota; class Alphaproteobacteria; order Rhizobiales; family Rhizobiaceae; genus Brucella; species Brucella gambitense. The sequence goes on along the minus strand of JACGXE010000004.1, from coordinate 184,602 downwards.
AATAGAGCTGCAGAGCGAGGCCAAAACCAATGAGGAGATCATCCGTGTTCTGGCAGCAAAGCTGGAACGGCTCGGCTATGTAAAGCCAAGCTATGCGGATGCGGTCGTGAAGCGGGAACAGACCATGCCAACCGGTCTGCCGCTGGAGCGCGAAGAAAACGTCGCCGTTCCGCATACCGATCCTGAGCATGTCCTGAAAGCGGGCATCGCTTTCGCTACGCTGAAATCTCCCGTCATCTTTTCCAATATGGAAGATCCGGAAGAGGAAGTGCCTGTCGGGTTTGTTTTCCTGCTCGCCATCAATGACAAGGACAAGCAGATCGAGACCTTGCAACAGGTTATGGCGACGATTCAAAATGAAGACGCGCTCGAGAATTTGAAGAAAGCGCGCACGTTGGGCGACGTGGAAGCCGCGCTCGGTTAACCGGAGGAAACACAATGGCCAAAATGAAAACGATTCTCTTTGCCTGCGGCACCGGCGTGGCAACATCCACCGCTGTGAATGCTGCCGTCACCGAAGAAATGAAAAAGCGCGGGCTGACCTTCAACGCTCAGCAGGCAAAGGCTACCGAAGTGCCGTCTCTGGCTGACAATGTCGATTTTATCGTCTCGACGACGCCGATTTCCGCCTCAGTTGAAAAGCGGGTGATCAAGGGTCTCGCTTTCCTGACCGGTATCGGCAAGGATAAGGTTCTGGACGAAATCGAGGCCGAACTGCGCAAGTAATTTCGCCGCAGAGGCCTTAGCTGAATTGGATAGAGCGCTTTCGTGTAAGATCACGAAAGCGCTCCATCTGTTTAAATTATCTGTATTTCGCGCTTCAGTTCTGAACGGAATGACCGATGCGACGAAGCATTTCGGCAGCACTTTCCTCGTCGGTGATGAACACTGTTGGGCGCAGAAGCTTCATCGCGCCGAGTAGCGCTTCAATCTTTTCTTTGCCGCCGGATGTCAGGATGCGTTGCTGTGCATTCTGCAAGCTTTCGATACTGGCGGACATGACGCGTTCGTGGACAGGATCGTCGACGATACGGCCATCGGCATCGTAGAAGTGGAACAGAACGTCACCGACAGCGCCATTGGCGAGCAGTGACAGCTTTTGCTGGTCATCCACGAGTCCCACGCGGTAGGACGTGCTGCTGGCTGTTTCGATGCCGCCGATGCTGAGAAGCACCATGTCGAGATCTTCGGCCATGTCCAGAACCGTATCGAGGCCACAGCGTTCGATAAGCGCGGTGCGGGTCTCTTTGCTGTCCACAAGGGCAGGCGCGGGGATAAGGTAGCCTTCGCCCTGGAACATCTGCGCGAACTGCCAGGCAAACTCCGGAGGGTTGGAGCGTCGTGGCTGCACAATGCCGCCCAGCAGGGAAATGACCTTCAAATCATTGACCGGGCGCGAGCCGATATGCTGCAAGGTGCTGGACAAGGTGCGGCCCCAGCCGACGCCAATGCGCATGCCATGCTGGATTTTTTCCGACAGATAGGCGCCTGTCGCAGCGCTGATCGGGGGAATCGGGTCGGTCTCGGCAGAAGACAGGGGCGCGACAATGGCCTGTTCCAGTCCGAATGCCTTTTCAAGCGCGGCTTCCAGCGCAGTCAATGCGGAGAGCTTGCCTTCGATGGTGATCTTCACCTCGTTGCGGGCCCGGGCATCGGCGAGAAGACGCACGATGGTTACGCGACCGACACCCAGCGCATCGGCAATATCGCTCTGGGTCATCTGCTCGACGTAATACATCCACGCCGCACGGGTTCTCAGGCGGCTGGTGCGGTTTTCCGCTGCAACGCCTTCGGATCCTACCAGAAGGTCGTTGGTTTCAGCTGCGCTGCGTTTCCCCTTGGCGGTCTTTTTCAAATCGATTCCCCAAAATTCTTACAGTTTGCGTCTTTGTGATATGGAACCTATTGCTTTTCCGGGACGAGGAAAACAATACTTCTTTTGTATCGGTTAAGATACGATTGTTGACCTCGCAAGGAGGGACGGATCAGCATGCTGCGCACACTTTCCGATGAAATCGCTGTCAATCTGAAAGACCGTCTGCGCGACGTGCGCTATGTGATAAGGCGTGCCCGGCAAACTGCGCGTGCGCCCGAAAACAACCTGCCTGCACCGGAAGCGCTTCTGGGCCATGCCGCAGGCGTGATGGATACGGCGCTGACCGCCGCCGAAGCGATCTCGATTTCGTTCATCTCGTCCGAACCGGCCAAACATCATGGCGCGCCGCAGATGCGCAGCCTTTCCTTCTATTTTGGCACCGGCGCGGAAGGCGCACGCGGTTTCCGTAGCGATATGTATTATTTCCTCAAGGGAACGATGCGCCGTTACGGACTCGAAAACGCACTCATCCACGAAGCGGCTTTTTCCGTGATCCACGGGCGTCTGCTGCGCAAACATGCGGACGTTCTGCGCGATACAGAAACGGTTGCCCAGGCGCTGACCGCGCTGTTTCTGGAGTCTCTGGACGAAAAGCCTGTTCGCTCGATGTCGTCGGAAGCCTCGTGCGATCCTGAAAATCTGCGCAAGGCGGAAGTGATCGGTCTTGCCGCCGCTTGTCTGTCCTGCGGGTTGGCGACTGTAAAGCCTGCGGACCTCGCCGATATCGATCCGCTGGACAGCGTGTTCATGGTGTTGGAAGCACGGTATGAGCGGCTGGTGATTGCGGCGGAGACCCGCGACGCGAAGAAGCTCGAAACCCTCTTCGCGACGCTGATTGCTCATCTACCTTAAGTCGCCAAATAGGTCGGCGATGATCTTCTTGGCGCGGGGAATGGAAGCCGGGCTCATGCTGAGCTCGGTCAATCCCATGCGGATAAATTCCGGAATCAGATCCGGCTTGCCTGCCGCTTCACCACACATGCCCACCATGATGCCCGCCGAGGTGGCTGCTTTTGCGGTCATTTCGATGGCCGCCATCACGGCTGGATGATGCACGTCATTGAGTTTTGCAACTGTCGGGTTTAGCCGGTCTGCCGCCATCACATATTGCGTCAGATCGTTGGTGCCGATGGAGAAGAAAGCAGATTCCTTGGCCAGCTGATCGGCGGCAAAAACCGCTGCCGGTGTTTCGATCATCACGCCCAGTTCAAACATGCCATACGACTTGCCTTCCGCCGCCAACTCGCGCTCGCATTCGGCAATCAACACCTTTGTCGCCCGGATTTCCTCAATATCGGACACCATCGGCAACATGACTTTCAGATTGCCATGCACGGCAGCGCGAAGCAGGGCGCGTAATTGCGGCTTGAACACTTCCGGGCGGTCAAGGCACATGCGGATACCGCGCCAGCCGAGAAACGGGTTTTCCTCTTCGGGAAACTCGATGCCAGCGACAGGCTTGTCGCCGCCGATATCGAGCGTGCGGACAATCACGGACTGCGGTGCGAAAGCCCGCAGAAGTGCCGCATAGGTTTCCATTTGCATGTCTTCAGACGGCAAATGGATATGCTTCATGAACAGAAGTTCGGTGCGGAAAAGGCCGACGCCCATCGCGCCCGCCGTCTGGGCAGCTTCGATTTCCTCCAAAGCGCCAAGATTGGCCGCAACCTCAATCGTCACGCCATCGGCGCGGCGTGGGGTGTAATCACGATACTTGTCCAGCGCACGCTGTTCTTCCGTGGCCTTTGCAATGCGGCTTTCGATATCAGCCAGTACGGTGGTATCCGGGTCGTGATGAACAATACCGGCGCTGCCATCGACCGCGACCTTGCGTGCCGTCTTCAACGTATGAACGGCGTCTCCCAATCCCAGCACTGCCGGGATTCCGTGCGTGCGCGCGATGATCGCGACATGCGAGGTCGCACCGCCATGGCCGCAAACCACGCCGCGAATGCGCTTCAGCGGTGCGCGCGCCAGATCCCACGCGCCAATGTCTTCGGCAATCAGAATCGCACCATCCGGCAGTCCGTCGAGGTTGAGGTCTTCCTGACCGAGCAAGGCGAGGCAAATCTGGCGGCTGATCGCATGCACGTCATCAGCGCGTGCATTCAGATAGGGATCGTCGAGGCTTGCAAACTGCTGGGCGACCGTCGAGGCGGCACCGAGCGTCGCGGAGACGGCATCCATACCGCCGCGAATGAGTGCAATTGCTTCGTCCCGCAGGCTGTCGTCGGAGGCAATGTCCTTCAAAGCGGCAACGATGCCGCGATCACTTTCGGCGAGATCACCGCGCGCGAGCGAATGTTCCATCCGCGCCTGAACGGTCGCGACAGCGGCCTCATAGCGGCTGATTTCCGGTCCGATTTCGTCTGCTGCCAACTTGCCGGTTCCCGGCGTGATTTCGGCAGGGAAAAATGGAAATGCCTCACCAAGCGAAAGACCTTCGCTGGCGGCAACGCCCTTGATCTGCCCTTCCGGCAACGATGTAATCGCAACACTTGCAACCGGCGCGACAATGACGGGAGCAGCTTCTGTTGCCGCGTCAACAGCCGCGCCATCGCTTTCCTCAAGCCCGGCACGCGGGTTTTCGAGATAGCCGATCAGCGCTTCAAGCGCCTCGATAGCGTCGGCACCTTCGGCGCGTACGGTAACTTCGTCATTTTCCTTTACGCCGAGCAGCATGAGTTTGACGGAGCTTTTCGCGCTCACACTTTTGCCGCTCTTTGCGATCTCGATATTACACTCGAACCCCTTGGCGAGCTTGACGAAACGGGTTGCGGGGCGCGCATGCAGCCCTTCATGCACCCGGACGATGGTGGAGCGTTCCATTTGAGAGCCTTGGATCATGAATGCTTCTTGAGATCAGTCGCTGATGACGATCGTATGTCCTTCGCGCAGCACGGCAACCAGAGCGGCGCCATCAACTTCGCTGGCACAGATTTCGCCCGGGCGATCGGTCGAGTCGGCACCGGTAAACGATATGACCACGTGACCGATGTCACGCACTTTCTGCCAGGCGCTTGTTCCGACGGCCGTGATGCGCGCCGTCAGATCGCCAATGGCGATAAGCGCGCCAACCGGCGGTGCGGATTCCTGCGGGCCGTCTTCGACAGCGTGCATCACCGAAACTTCCGCCAGCTCGGGCGGGGAGCCCTCGGCAAACAGGATCAGAACGCCGCCTTCGGCGAGATCAGCCACTTCGGGTCCGATTGCGGTGATCCGTGTCTTGAGATGTATCGCCATGGCGGCAGTCCTTTTCAATTTCACTCAACCGACATCCTCCAATAAATGGGGAGATGAGGATGTCGAATAATAAAAGGTAGGTATTGGGAGGAACGGCTCGCCGCTTTGATGCGACGAGCCAGTTTGCGTCAAAGCACGGCGAGGCTGACGAGCCAGGCGATGAGCACCGAAACAGGGCCCATGATCTGGCGGCTGATCAGGATCGCAGGCACGCCGATTTCAATCGTCTTCGGCTTGGCTTCACCGAGCGCCAGACCCACCGGCACGAAGTCGCAACCGACTTGCGTGTTGTAGGCGAAGAGCGCGGGCAGGGCCATTGCCGGAGCGATGGTGCCATTGGCAATTTGCGGGCCGATGATTGCCACACCCACCACCTGCGCGATGACTGCGCCCGGTCCGAGAATCGGAGACAGGAATGGCAGGCCGCAGATGGCCGACAGAACGAGCAGGCCGACGATATTGTTGGCGAGCGGTCCCATTGGCTGGGCAAGAATATCGCCGATGCCTGTGTAAAGGATGAGACCGATTAGCATCGTCACGAACGCCATGAATGGCAGAACGTTGCGGATCACCTGATCGATGGTGCGGCGACCAGCATTGAAGAAAATGCCGACCACGCGACCCATGGCGCGCCCGATGCGGCTGATAAAGCCGACAAGGCCACCATCGTTCGACGTATCAACAGGCGCTGCCGGCTTTTCTTCGGCCTTGGCGGCGGCAGCTCCAACGGAGGCAGCGGCGGCCGGAGCCACGGAGCCATCGGCAGGAACAACATTTTCCGGTTTCACGCCGGAGACATAAATGTCTTCGGTGATGAACTGCGCCAGTGGGCCGGATTGGCCGACGGGCGTCAGATTGACGGTCGGGATGCGCTTGCGCGGATAGACGCCGCAACGTGCGGTGCCGCCGCAATCGACCACCACAACGGCCATTTCGCTTTCAATGGGCGGCGCGCGGAAACCGTCTACGGCTTCGCCACCGGTCATTTCGGCGATCTGCTTGGCGAGTGGATGAATGCCGCCGCCGGTCACGGATACGATTTTGTTGCGCTGCTCGGTCGGCTGAATGACGAGCGGGCCGCCCCAACCACCGGAGCCGTGAGAAATTTTGACTGACTTATAGGTCTTGGCCATGATGTCCTCCCGCGCGCCTTAGAGCTCGACGCCCTGACGGCGCGCCATGATGGCGGTGATGCGTTCGGTGAGCATGCCCTTGAGCAGGATCACGACGAGGCCGACGAGGGCGTACCAGATGGCCACATTGATGTGATATCCATTGGGCACGGCACCCTTCTTTTCCAGCTCAAGCAGAGCCACGAGCACGCCGCCCCAGACGAAATATTCGCCGGGATTGATATGCGGGAACAGGCCAAGCGGCGGATGCACATAGGACACTGCCGCATCGTAGAAGGCAGGCTTATGCTTTTCCTCAAGGAACGAACCGAAGGTATAGGCCATCGGGTTGGTCAGGAAGAACACCGACAGAACCGGCAGAACCGTATAGCGGGTCAGCGCGATACGGCCTGCGCCCTGTGCAAGACCATGCACGCGCTTTTCGCCAACCAGTTCGGTGATTGCGTAGAAGGCGGTCATCAGAACCACCAGCGTCGGAATGATACCGGTCACGAAACCGGAAAACACTTCGCCGCCCTTCTGGAAGATGCCGATGAAGTGCTTGCCGATAGAGGCAAGCCAGCCCAGCTGTTCTTCCTGCGTGACGTGTTGCAGACGCTCCTTGAACTGATCGACAGTCAGATTGTCCGCGCCGGTCGCCTGTGCAAGCTGCACAAGGTTATGGCTGCCATGTTCGACGGCAACCTTGCCGTGAAACACCGCGTCCGTTGCCATATTGGCTGCCATCTGGCTGGCCACATGCAAGGATTGTAAGGTCGTATCGGCGCCTTGCGCCAGCATTGCAGCTATAGACATTTCTCCTCCTCGACGCCCGTCCTCGTCGGGCGATACCCCTTAAGCATTTCCACCCGCCAGGACATTGGAAGTGCTCTATGTGTTTGTTTTTAATCACTTCCAGATTGGTCACGCTCTCAGGCGTGAGCCAGTTTCAGTCCTTCGAGAGACGCGCCGTCGGATTGTTCCCTGATGCGGTCGATCTGGTCCATCGCCTGCTTTGCAGCAGCGTTGACGGGCGATTTTTCGAGCGCTTCCTGTTCGCGCCGCAAGGCGTTGAGCGACATGCCCTCATACGCTTCCTGCCGCTTGAATTTCGCAAACACGGTTCGCCCGCTCATTTCCAGGAAACGGCGGATTTTCAGGTCGCGGTCGACCACAATCATGACAATGACGCCTTTGCCGAAGCGCCCGCGCACATGGCCGGCACCGACGAATCCGTCAGAGTAGCGAGATGTGACGCCTTTCAGCACGTCGGAGTAATGGCGCATCTGAAACCAGACGCCCAGCGACTGGATTCCCCATAAAAGAGCCAAAGCCAGTAAAGCCCATTGCCAGATAGCCATTTTCTCCTCCTCCACCGGAGGCTTGATGCGTCTTCGGGCGCCTCCAGTCTCCGTCTCTTCACAGAACATTTGTTTTCTTAAATGTCAATATGTATAATTATGAGGTGAATATCGATGGAAGGATAAGCTGACAACAGTAGTGGTTTCGCATATGGTCTGTCGGCGTTGGAGGCGTGGAATATGGATTTGCTTTTGAAGAACCAGATGGCATCGATGCCGGACTTGCGACGTCGCTTGCGGCAGTTGCGCTGGTTCAGGGCGACGTTTCGTAAACACGCCAGCCTTCTCCATGATGTTTATGGCGTTGATTACGACATCGACGAGCAGAAACTGACGGAAGCTTTTCTGAACTGGGTTGAGCTGGTCGAGCAAAACAAACGTTATGCCAAGGTGGACCGCAAGGATTTCATCACCTTTGCCGCCGGTCTTGTTCTGCGTGAGCTGATCCGCCTGTCGCCTGCCAGAGCGCTATCGATCCCGAAGGCAACCGAGGGTGAGAGCACGCCGCAACACGATATTATCGCCTTCTGGCCAGAAGGGTTTCTCTATACCAACTACTGTATCTGCGCGATTGCCGCTGTGCAGGAGCAGGAATTTGGCGTGGCGCAGGATATCGACGCCTGCGCGGATGATCTGCGGACCTGGTGGTCTTATCGGGAAAACGTGGCCGACATGCCGGGCTATGCAATAGCATTCCTCGACAAGTTTCTGGGCGGCGAGCCAAACTGGGTCATGCCCGATCTGGCATCGGCCCGCGTTGCGGTTCAGCGCGCGCTTGGCGCACAAAATCCGTCAGGCGCGATAAAGGGTTAGCACTTTTGACGATCCGGCCCGTCAGCTTGACGGGCGCGGAGGCAAACCGGCGCGAGCGCGCATCTTGTCGAGCAGGGCTGCTGCAATCGGCTCGTAATTTTCGTCGAAGTGGTGACCGCCAGCCAGTTTCATGACTTCCATGCCCTTCAGCTCTTTTGCCGTGCAGGCGGTGTCCTCTTCTTCTTCGCCATAGACGCAGACGACGCGGTCGAGCGGAATGCTGGAAATCGCTGGAACGACATCCTTGTCACCATCCATGCCAAGCCAGCCTTCGATGGAAACCTGGAAGGTCGTCGTGGTTTCGACGCCGAGCAGGCCGATCATTCTGGTGCGGTCCTGAATGGACGGATCGAGATATTTCCACGCGAAGGGGAATGTGTCGGCTCCGAAGGAATAGCCAAGCACGGCAACCGGCAATTTGCCGGTCGGGTCGGCCTTTTTGATCATGGCCGTCGTGTCCTTGGCGATTTCTTCCGGTGTGCGTTCGGACCAGAAATAGCGTAGCGAATCGACGCCGATGACATGCACGCCATGGGCCTGCAGCCATTCGCCGATAGATTTGTCGAGATCGCGCCAGCCCCCGTCACCGGAATAGAACACCGCGACCATATCGGCATTGGCGCCCTTGGCGGGAAGATCGACGATAGGCAGAGCTTCGTTCTTGGCGTCCTGATCGGCCATGGCGACGATATTATCCACCGCCATTTTCATGCGTGTCGGGAAATCCTTCCCGCTCTGGAGAACGGCAATGTTCTTTTGCCGGGCGTCGACCGGGTTGTTGGTTTCGCCACCGGGAGGGCTCATCACCAGCGCAGGCGCAGGTATCTGGGCATCATAGGCGTAAGTGAAACCGCCATCCGGTGCCTTCGTCGAGGCTGCCTTTTCTGTGCAGGAGGGCAGGCGCGTCTTGGCGGGAGCCGGGTCGAGCGAGACGGCACCCGCAATGGTTGCATCGGGTGAATCAGAGGCGGCGGCATAGGCGATGGTTGCGCCCTGGCCGATGCCGGTCAGCACCGGATGGAAATAGACATCGAGATCAAGTCCGCGCAGCGCTTCCTTGGCAATGGCCTCGAAATCGGAGTCGAGATAGTTGCACTCTCCATCTTCCTTATCGAGCGAAGCGCGCCATGGGCCGAGTTCAACCGGCAGAACGATCATGTTCCTGGCCAGCAGCGCATCCGTATAGGCACGCTCCTTCTCGCCGATGCCTGCCTCGTCGCTGAGCAGGATCGTAAGCCCGACCGGGTCGCCGTTCGGCATATAGACCGGGATGTTCGACAGCCGTTCGGCGCTTGCATGAATGACCGGTTCTTCAGAACCCGTGAGTTTGGTCCACATGCGGGCGATCTTGCCGGTGTGCAGCGATCCGTAAACGCCCGCCGCTCCAAGCAGCACGAGCCCGACCACGGTAAAGAGAACGCGTTCTTTCTTCATTTACGGATGAACTCCAATGGGCTGCCATTAATCAGGGTTGTCGCATCGAGTAGGGCGCGTGGTGTTTCCAGTCCGCCGGGGCAGACCATATAATGCGGAGTCCAGACAGGATCGAATTTTTCCTTGAAGGCTTTCAACCCGTCGAAATGATAGAGATCGGCACCGCGCTTGTAGATGAAAGAGCCGAGCCGGTTCCAGCGCGAGGCGAGCCTGCTTCCGCTCAAGCCGGAAAGCGGGGCCGCACCGAGATTGAACCATTTGTAGCCTTCGGCCTTGCTGGTCATCAAAAGCTTGGCGAACAGCGCGTCCATCAGCAGTTTATGCACATTGGGCATATAACGCATCAGGTCCACGGTGATTTCATGCTTGTCAGCGCCACGCCACAAATTGGCGAAAGCAACGATTTCGCCTTCATGTTTCAGCACGGCGACGTCGAAGCGCTTCATATAGTCGTCGTCGAAGTAACCGAGCGAAAATCCTTTTTCGCTGCCGGACTTGAAGTCGAGCCAGACATCGGAAATTTCACGCAGACGCGGAATAAGCGGTGCAACTTCGGCAGCCGGGATGATTTCGAAGGTGAAACCGTCCTTGTCGATCTTGCGATCGGCATAGCGGAATGGCTGGCGGCGTGGCCCGTCGAGCGAAAAGTCCGTGAGGTTGACGCGGGCGACTTCGCCGAGTTTCAGCGCGACCAGTCCCATATCCAGAAATAGTGGCAGGCTTTGCGGGCCAACGCCGTAGAAAACCGTGCGAACGGCCAATTTGTCGGCAAGTGCGTGAAACGACCATGCCGCTTCCTTGCCGGTTTCAGGATTGCCGATTGGCTCGCCGAGCGCGATCAGGCTGCCGCCGGACTGCGCATACATGATAAATGCGCTGTTATCCGGTGCCATCAGGAACTGCTTGTCGCCCAGCATGGCCAGTGCGGCATCTGTGTGCGGGCATTCCGCAACCAGATTTGGCACGGCTTCCGGAATGGAATAATCAACTTTACGCCTGCGGTGGCTGTTGCGGTTGATGATCGAATGCAGGCCGACAGCTGCGACCAGTGCAAAGACCAACACGGTTGCACGCAGGAAGCGGGGCGCATTGCCGCTCCACGCAAAATCCCACCACAGATCGCTTGAATATTCGACATGGCGATAGACGAAGAAGCCCAGCCATGTGGAAACGAGCACGGTCGTGCCGACCGTGGTGATCCAGTTCCAGCTTAGCTCGAACGGTCCGGATATGGGGCGGCGATAGAAGGAATCACGGAAGCTCCAGAGAGTCGCGGCGAAGATGCAGAGAATGACGGCTTCTTCCCAATCGAGGCCCTTGGCGAGCGAAAATACAGCGCCGCTGAGCAGAAGCGCCATGGCAGCCACCCATGCCCGCTCCAGCCGCTTGGAAAGGCCGCGCGCAACGATAAGCAGCGCGACGCCGACAAGGCTTGCCGCCAGATGCGACATTTCCATCAGGAATTCCGGCACGATGTCGGACAAAAGTTCGACGCGATAGCGCAAATTGGGTGTTGCACCCGAAATGAGCAGGATGATGCCGCCCAGAAAGATGATACCGGCGGAGAGGCTCGGCACCAGCGGCTCGAACAGCCGTTTGGCGAAGGCCGCCTGTTTACCGAGCATATGCCGCCGCCGCATGGCTTCCCAGACGAGAATGCCAGCCGTTGCAACGACCAGCGGCATGACCGTGTAGATGATACGATAAGCGAGCAGGGCGGCAATGGCATCCGGTTTTCCGCCAAGGCCAAGCCCCGCGATGATGGTTGCCTCAAAGGCTCCGAGACCACCGGGCGCATGGCTGGCGATGCCGAGAACAATTGCGATGACATAGACAAGCGCGAATACGGCGAAGCTTGGCACAGCGCCGGATGGCATCAAGACATATAGGGTTGCGGCGGCGGCACCCACATCGACCAGCCCAGCAAAGATCTGGATCAGCGCGCCTTTGGAATTGGGAAGGCGCAGGCTGAAAGACCCGATTCTGACGCTGCGCTCACCATGCGACAGCCAGTAGATGAGCCAGCCAATACCTCCGAGGATAACGATACCGGCCACGATATCGATGCGCGAATCGATGGTGGATAGCCACGGCACGTCCTGCGGATCGATGAGGAGTGCAGCCCCGACCATGATAATCAGGGCAAACCAGATCGCAAACCATGATGTGCCGACGATCTTGCCGATATCCGCAAGGCTGACGCCTTCGGCGGCATAGATGCGATATCGCAGCGCACCGCCGGTCAGAAGCGAAAAGCCGAGCGCATTGGAAATCGCATAGCCCGCAGCACCGGCGACGGCAGCAATGCGACGCGGTATCTGGTTTGGCGCGATGGTATCGACCGCGACGACGTCGTAAAGGGCGACAGCCGCATAGCTCAGCACCGTAAAGAAAATCGCGAGCGCGAGTGTCGTCCAGGAAATGCTATGCAGCGCCGCAAGCGTTTCCGACCGCGACGTGTGCTGGAGCATTGTCTCCAGAACATAAATCGCCAGCAGCGCGATGGCGATGCCCGCTACCGGAAACAGAAAATGCTGGTATCGTCTCAGCCAGCCAAAAGGTCTGGGCGATACTGTTGTCTGGATGGAAGGTGCATCATCATCAATCAAGCTCATCGGTGCATTGTTCCGTTGGAGCAATTAAATAATTTATATTAAGGCGCGGAATGATCCTGATTTAGGGCAAACTTGTGATCTAACGAGATGTTCCATTGAAAATATTCAATGGTAATCACAACTTGGTCTATATAAGCCTTCGGATAGCCGGGGCAGCAAGCAATTTGACGAACGAATGAGGTTATCGTGCTCGATGTTTCCTATATGACGGCGGCTGGTGCGGGTGCCCTGTCCTTTTTATCGCCCTGCGTTCTTCCGCTGGTGCCCCCTTATCTTTGTTACATGGCTGGCGTGAGCGTCGAGGATTTTCGCGCCGACAAGGCCGCGCGTGTCGCCGCCGAGCCTTCCGCGCGCCGCTCGCTCGCCTTTGCTGCAATCTGCTTCGTGCTCGGTTTTACCACTGTTTTTGTAGCGCTTGGCGCTGGTGCATCGTCCATCGGCGCATTCCTGCGCGCATGGCAGCAGGAGATCGCCATTGTCGCCGGTCTCGTGATTATACTGATGGGCCTCAATTTTCTGGGGCTGCTGCGCCTGTCGTTCCTGTCACGCGAGGCGCGCTTTCAGGCGCGCAATGCCCCGGCGTCGCCGCTTGGCGCCTATGTCATGGGGCTGGCCTTCGCCTTTGGCTGGACACCGTGTATCGGCCCGGTTCTCGGCCCAATCCTGACACTGGCTGGCGGCAGCAGCACCGTTGGCGAGGGCGCGCTTCTGCTTGCAGTCTATTCGCTGGGGCTTGGCATTCCGTTCTTGATCGCAGCACTCTTTTCCGGCGCCTTCATGCGCTTCCTGTCTCGCTTCCGCGTGCATCTCGGCAAGGTGGAAAAGGCAATGGGCGCGCTGCTGGTTGTTGCAGGCGTTCTGTTTTTGACAGGCGGTATGCAATCCTTCTCATTCTGGCTACTGGAGACGTTCCCGGTCCTCGGGCGGCTTGGCTAAATCCGTAAGCTTCCTTATACGCTTTCGTGATAAAGCGGATGAACACCACGTATTTCTGGATAATGTCATGACAGATCGTACTTGCCTTTCCATCGTGCTTGCTGCCGGCGAAGGCACGCGCATGAAATCCAGCTTGCCGAAAGTATTGCATGCGGTCGCGGGGTTGCCGTTGGTCTGTCATGTTGTCAAAGCGGTGCAGGGGACAGGCAAAAGCGATGTCGCGCTGGTCGTCGGACGCGGTGCGGAAGATGTGCGCGGCGCGGTCGAGAAAATCGCAGGCCCGGTTTCGGCATTCGAACAGACGGAACGTCTCGGTACGGCCCATGCCGTGCTTGCCGCGCGTGAAGCGATTGCCAATGGCTATGACGATCTGCTGATCGTGTTTGGCGATACGCCGCTGATTGAAGCGCAGTCCCTGCAAGCGGCGCGTGCGCGTCTGGCCGATGGTGCGGATATTGTGGTGATCGGCTTCCGCCCGGCAAGCCCGCATGGCTATGGCCGCCTGATCGAAGAAGGCGACCAGCTGATCGCCATTGTTGAGGAAAAAGAAGCGACTGACACCCAGAAGCACATCGGCTTCTGCAATGGCGGCTTGATGGCGGTGCGCGGAAGCGAGGCATTGGCCCTGCTGGATGCAGTCGGCAATGACAATGCCAAGGGCGAATATTACCTCACTGATATCGTGGCCATTGCACATGACAAGGGCTTGAACGTAACGGCGATCGAAGTGCCGGTTGATAATGTCATCGGCATCAACAATCGTGCAGAACTCGCCGAAGCCGAAGCCATCTGGCAGAACCGCAAGCGCCGCGAGATGATGCTGGCCGGCGTAACGCTGATTGCGCCCGAAACGGTGTTCTTCAGCCATGACACGCTGGTGGAAGCCGATGTGATTATTGAGCCCAACGTGTTCTTTGGTCCTGGCGTGCATATTGCGTCGGGTGCGCTCATTCACTCCTTCTCGCATATGGAAGGCGCGAATGTTGGTCCCAATGCCGAAATCGGGCCTTTCGCGCGTCTGCGTCCGGGTGCCAAGCTCGGCGAGAAAACCAAGGTCGGCAATTTCTGCGAAGTGAAGAATGCCGATGTGCGAAAGGGCGCCAAGATCAATCACCTGACCTATATCGGTGATGCGACAGTCGGCGCATCCAGCAATATCGGGGCTGGGACGATCACCTGCAATTACGACGGCTACAATAAATATAAGACGATCATTGGCGAAAACGCCTTTATCGGCTCCAATTCTTCTTTGGTGGCCCCGGTGGAAATCGGCGACAACGCCTATATCGCATCCGGCAGCACAATCACCGACAATGTTCCCGCTGACGCACTGGCATTCGGTCGCGCACGGCAGGAAACCAAGGAAGGTCGGGGAAAGATCCTGCGGGAGAAGTATGCCGCCATCAAAGCGGCTAAAACCTCATCGAAGTAAATCAACTATCTGACGACCCGAGCGAGGATGGCGTGACTTGCCGTTCCGCTCTAGACTCTTTAAACCGGCTGGCAAAAGCAAGCGACCCAGATCTGGAGCAGATGCATGTGTGGAATTATCGGTATTATCGGCAAGGATGAAGTCGCGCCGCTTCTGGTCGATGCTCTGAAACGACTGGAATATCGGGGTTACGATTCCGCCGGTATCGCCACTTTGCGAGGCGGCAGGCTCGACCGTCGCCGTGCCGAAGGCAAGCTGGTCAATCTGGAAAAGCGTCTGGCCGGTGAACCGCTTCCCGGTGTGATCGGCATCGGTCATACACGCTGGGCAACGCATGGCAAGCCGGTGGAGCGTAATGCGCACCCGCATATCACCGAGCGCCTTGCAGTAGTTCATAACGGCATTATCGAGAATTTTGCCGAATTGCGCGCCATGCTCGAAGCTGAAGGCCGCAAATTCCAGACCGAAACCGATACGGAAGCCGTTGCACATCTTGTGACGCGTGAGCTGGATAAGGGCAAATCGCCGGTTGAGGCCGTCCGCGATTGCCTGCCGTTGCTTCATGGTGCTTTCGCACTCGCATTCCTGTTTGAAGGCGAGGAAGAACTGCTCATCGGCGCCCGTCAGGGACCGCCGCTCGCCGTCGGCTATGGCGATGGTGAAATGTTCCTCGGTTCAGACGCGATTGCGCTGTCGCCCTTCACCGACACAATTGCCTATCTGGAAGATGGTGACTGGGCTGTGCTTACCCGCAAGGGCGTCACCATCTATGACGAAAGCAACAATCAGGTCGAGCGCACGATCCAGAAGACGCAGACTGCCAATATGCTGGTTTCCAAGGGCAATCATCGTCACTTCATGCAGAAGGAGATGTTTGAACAGCCGGAAGTGATCTCGCACACGCTTGCCAATTATCTGGATTTCACCACCGGCAAGGTGCGCCAGGAAGCTGTTGGCGTTGATTTCAGCAAGGTGGATCGTCTGACGATCTCGGCTTGCGGTACGGCATTCTATGCCGCATCGGTTGGCAAATACTGGTTCGAACAGATTGCCCGTCTGCCTGTCGATAGCGATATCGCATCGGAATTCCGCTATCGCGAAATGCCGCTGTCGAAGGATTCGCTGGCGATGTTTGTTTCGCAGTCCGGCGAAACGGCGGATACGCTGGCATCGCTACGTTATTGCAAGTCGCAAGGCTTGAAGATTGCTGCCGTCGTCAATGTCACCGGCTCGACCATCGCGCGTGAATCCGACGCCGTGTTCCCGACGCTTGCAGGTCCGGAAATTGGCGTTGCCTCTACCAAAGCCTTCACCTGCCAGCTTTCGGCCATGGCATCGCTCGCCATTGCTGCTGCCAAGGCGCGTGGCGCGATTGACGATGCGCGCGAACAGGAACTGGTGCGCCAGCTTTCCGAAGCGCCGCGTTTCCTCAATCAGGTGCTGAAACTTGAAGACGAGATCGCTGCAGTTTGTACAGAGCTCGCCAAGGTCAATCACGTCCTCTATCTCGGTCGTGGCACATCCTTCCCGCTTGCCATGGAAGGCGCGCTGAAGCTCAAGGAAATCTCCTATATTCACGCCGAAGGCTATGCCGCTGGCGAGTTGAAGCATGGACCTATCGCGCTGATCGACGAAGCCATGCCGGTCATCGTCATTGCACCGTCCGACCGTCTTTATGAAAAGACAGTCTCCAACATGCAGGAAGTGGCCGCTCGTGGCGGTCGTATCATCCTGATCACCGACAAGAAGGGCGCGGAAAGCGCCAGTGTTGATACGATGGCGACCATTGTTCTGCCGGACGTGCCGGAATTCATCACGCCGCTGGTCTATGCGCTGCCAATCCAGATGCTGGCCTACCACACCGCTGTCCTGATGGGCACCGACGTGGATCAGCCGCGCAATCTGGCGAAGTCGGTCACGGTTGAATGAAATCAGTCTATTATAGGGCTATCTTTATAAAATGATTGAAGTGGCCGCGCGAGCGGCCATTTTGCTATCCAGCTCTCAGCAGCCTTATCGCCTCATCGCGTCCGAAGAGATAGAGAAGCACGCGCAGTGCCTGTCCGCGGTCGGATTCCAGATCGGGATCGCTGGTCAAAACATACCGGGCGTCCTTGCGGGCGATTTCCAGCAGATCGCCATGCGCTTCGATGGATGCCAGACGGAAACCCGGCGTGCCGGACTGGCGGGTGCCAAGCAACTCACCTTCGCCGCGCAGTTTCAGATCTTCTTCGGCAATGCGGAAACCGTCTTCTGTCTCGCGCATGACCTTCAGTCGCGCCTGACCGATTTCGCCCAGCGGTCCCTTGTAGAGCAGGAGGCAGGTCGACGGTTTGTCGCCGCGCCCCACGCGCCCGCGCAACTGGTGCAACTGCGACAGGCCAAACCGTTCGGCGTGTTCGATCACGATGATGGTTGCGTCGGGCACGTCCACACCAACTTCAATGACGGTGGTGGCAACCAAAAGCCGCGTTTCGCCCTGCTTAAAGGCGCGCATGGCTTCGTCTTTTTCGGTGCCATTCATGCGGCCATGAATAAGGCCAATCCGGTCGCCAAAGACGGATTTGAGGCTTTCGAAACGCTCTTCCGCGGAAGTTAGTTCAACGACCTCGGATTCCTCCACCAGCGGGCAGATCCAGTAGATTTTCTGCCCTTCCTGCACCGCTTTGCGGATACGCTCCACCAGTTCGCCCATGCGCTCCATCGGCAGGATTGCCGTGGTGATGGGTTGACGTCCGGCGGGCTTTTCGGTCAGCTTGGATACGTCCATATCGCCGAAAGCGGTCAGAACCAGCGTGCGCGGGATCGGCGTTGCCGTCATCACCAGCATATCGGGGGCTGAGCCCTTTGCCGTCAGCATCAGACGCTGATGCACACCGAAACGGTGCTGCTCGTCGATGATGACCAAAACGAGGTCGTGATACTCGACCTTCTCCTGAAACAGCGCATGCGTGCCGATGACGATATTGACCTCGCCGCTCTTCAAGCCTTCCAGCACGGCGTTCCGGTCGCGGCCCTTCTCGCGGCCCGTCAGCAGGGCAGCTTTCAGCCCGGCTTTTTCGGCGAGCGGCGCAATGGTCGCAAAATGCTGGCGGGCGAGCACCTCGGTCGGGGCCATCAGGGCGGATTGACCGCCGGATTCCGCAGCATGCGCCATGGACAGCAGACCCACCACCGTTTTGCCGGAGCCAACATCACCCTGCAAAAGCCGCAACATGCGCTCGGGTGATTTGAGGTCCGCGATGATTTCGCGAACGGCCTGATCCTGTCCCTTGGTCAAGCTATAGGGCAGGTGGTGCATGATCTCGGTTACGATACGGCCCGTGCCTTCCAGCGGACGGCCCGACAATCGGCGTGTCTTGGCACGCACGAGGGCAAGGGCAAGCTGACCGGCCAGAAATTCATCATAAGCCAGCCTGCGCCGCGTGATGCCTTCAAGCGCAATGTCGGAAGGGTCTTCCGGCTGGTGCAAAGTGTTGAGTGCATCCTGGAAGCCCGGAAAACGCTCGCGCGCCAGCAAGGGGCCGTCTATCCATTCGGGCAGCAGTGGAACACGCGTCAGCGCTTCCTTGACGGCTCGCCCCAGTGTTTTCGGCGAAAGCCCAGCTGTCAGCGGATAGACCGGCTCGACCATCGGCAGATTGGCGGCGTCTTCGAGGCTCGCAATATAATCCGGATGCACCATGGAGGCGCGCCCGTTGAACCATTCCACCTTGCCGGACACGATGACGGTTTCGCCTTCGGGCAGCATCTTGTGCAGCCATGGCAATTGCGCATGGAAGAAAGTCAGCGCAATCTCGCCGGTGTCGTCGTGGGCGAAGACGCGATGCGGGACATTTCCTCTGCCGGGCGGCGCTGGCTGGTGCTGATCGACCACCACTTCCAGCGTGACAATTGCGCCTTCCTGCGCAAGCGCAATGCCGGGACGGTTGCGCCGGTCTATGACGCTGTTTGGCGGCAGGAAAAGGAGTTGGCCGACTTTCGGTTCCGCGCCGGGCACATCTGTGCCCAGAAGTTTACCAAGCAAAACCGCAACTTTCGGGCCAATGCCGGAAAGCGAACGGACGGAAGCGAAAAACGGATCGAGCATGGATGGACGCATGGCGGCGAGCATTAACTGCTTCGCTGTCAGGTGCAAGCCTGTGCCATCATCTTTTCGTGCTCTTTTTGTTCTTGTCTCATAAACAGGTTCCCTGTTCGGTCCCAGATGCTATATACCGGCAGCGATTTTGATAAATGGAGCAGTTCCGACATGACTGGCAGCACACTTGCGGCGGGAAATCTGGATGTACGGCGTCGCAAGCTTTTGTTTCGCGCCTGGCATCGCGGCATGCGCGAGATGGATTTGATTCTGGGCCAATATGCGGATGAGTATATGGTTGGCTTTACCGATCCCCAGCTTGATGAGTTCGAACAGATTCTTGAAGTGCTGGACCGTGATCTTCTTAAATGGGTGACGGGTGAAAGCCCAATTCCGGCAGAACATGACACACCGCTTTTCCGCGATATCGTCGCTTTCCGTGACCGCATAGAGTTTTAAAAAATCCATGCCCGTTTTCAGCAAATTTGGTCTCAAGCCCAATACGGATACGAAAGCTGGACGCCACATCGTCATTGATGGTGTTGCCGATGGCTTCGAGGCGTTCTGTCTCGCGCGTCTGGTGGATGAGATCGGCGAACGCGGGCCCATCATGTATATCGTGCGCGACGGCCAGCGCATTGCCGATCTGGAGCAGGTGTTGGGCTTTGTTGCGCCGGATCTGCCGGTGCTGCATCTGCCAGCGTGGGACTGCTTGCCCTATGATCGCGTATCGCCCGGGGCCGACGCATCGGCGCGCAGGCTGACCGCGCTTGGCGCGCTGGCGGCGCTCAAGAAGACACCGCATCCGGCCATCGTGCTGACTACGGCCAATGCCGTGCTGCAAAAACTGCCTCCACAGGCGGCAATTGCCGAGCAGGTAATTTCAGCTCGCCCCGGTAATCAGCTCGACATGAACGATCTGGCTTCACGGCTGGAGCGCAATGGCTTCGAGCGTGTGTCGACCGTGCGCGACATCGGCGAATTTGCCGTGCGCGGCGGTATCCTCGATCTTTATGCGCCGGGTGCAGAAGAACCTCTGCGCCTCGATTTCTTCGGCGATACACTGGAAACGATCCGCGCTTTCGATCCTGCTTCGCAGCGCACGACGGGCACGCGCAAGGAATTCGTGCTGCAGCCGATGAGCGAAATCACGCTCTCAGCCGACATGATCAGCCGTTTCCGCAAGAACTACGTGGCGATGTTCGGCGCACCGCAGCGCGACGATGCGCTCTATCAGGCGATCAGCGAAGGCCGCCGTTTTGCCGGTATGGAACACTGGCTGCCACTGTTCTACGATCATCTGGAAACAGTTTTCGATCATGCGGGCGGCATGCCGGTGGTGTTCGACCATCTCGTGCATGAAGCGCTGACCGAGCGCCACACCATGGTGGTGGATCATTACGAGGCCCGGCTGCGTCAGGCTGAAGGCAAGGAAGCCGGTAGTGATGCCGTGCCCTATAAGCCGGTCAAGCCGGAAACGCTCTATCTCACACCGCAGGCGGTCGAGGATGCGGTGCAGGCGAGCGGGTTGCGCATCGACCTTACGCCTTTTGGCGCGCCGGACGTATCGAACCGCACCATTGTCCATGCCGATGCGCATAAGGGCCGCAACTTTGCCGAGGAGCGCGCTGCAACTGATGTGAACCTGTTTGAGGCGGCGGTTAAGCACATTGCGGATCTGCGCGCATCGGGCAAGAAGGTTCTGGTTGCCGCCTGGACCGAAGGCTCGCTCGACCGACTGTTGCAGGTTCTCGACGAGCACGGGCTGGAAAAGATCGAGACGGTTGACCGGCTCTCAACGGTCAAGGCGCTGTCTCGTGATAAGATCACCGCAGCGGTTCTTGCCGTCGAAAGCGGCTTCGATGCCGGTGATCTCGCCGTCGTTGCCGAACAGGATATTCTGGGCGACCGCCTCATCCGCCGGTCCAAGCGCCGCAAGCGCGATCAGGATTTCATCTCGGAAGTGGCTTCGCTGACGGCTGGCGATATTGTCGTCCATGTCGATCACGGTATCGGTCGGTTCATTGGCCTTAAGACGATCACGGCTGCGGGCGCGCCGCATGATTGCCTTGAACTTCACTATGCAGGCGATGACCGGCTATTTCTGCCGGTCGAAAATATCGAACTTCTCTCGCGCTACGGGTCGGAAGGGTCCGATGCGGTTCTCGACAAGCTTGGCGGTGGCGCATGGCAGATGCGCAAGGCCAAGCTCAAGAAACGACTGCTTGAGATTGCGGGCCATCTGATCCAGATCGCAGCCGAGCGCCAGATGCGCGGCGCGCCGGTGATGACGCCGCCGGATGGGCTTTATGCGGAATTCTCTGCCCGCTTCCCCTATGACGAGACCGAAGACCAGATGACCGCCATCGAGGCGGTGGCTGACGATCTTGCCGCGGGCAAGCCGATGGATCGACTGATCTGCGGCGATGTCGGTTTTGGCAAGACGGAAGTTGCACTGCGCGCTGCCTTCATCGCGGCGCTCAACGGCGTTCAGGTCGCGGTCGTGGTACCGACGACGCTGTTGTCACGCCAGCATTTCAAAACCTTCTCCAAGCGCTTTCATGGCCTGCCGATTACCGTCGCTCATGCCTCGCGGCTGGTTGGCGCGAAGGAGCTGGCTGCGACCAAAAAAGGTCTGGAAGAGGGCACGGTTGATATCGTCGTCGGCACCCACGCGCTGCTCGGCAACTCGATCAAGTTCAAGAATCTCGGCCTGCTCATCATCGATGAGGAGCAGCATTTCGGCGTCAAGCACAAGGAAAGGCTCAAGGATCTGAAATCCGATGTGCATGTGCTGACCCTGTCGGCAACGCCAATCCCGCGTACCTTGCAGCTTGCGCTCACGGGCGTGCGCGAACTCTCGCTTATTACCACGCCGCCGGTGGATCGCATGGCGGTGCGCACCTTCGTTTCGCCATTCGACCCGCTCGTCATTCGAGAAACGCTGCTGCGCGAACGCTATCGCGGTGGTCAGAGCTTCTATGTCTGCCCACGTATTTCCGATCTGGGTGACATCGAAGAATTCCTGAAAGAGCATGTGCCGGAACTTAAAGTCGCCGTCGCGCATGGTCAGATGGCGCCGGGCGTGCTCGACGACATCATGAACGCCTTCTATGACGGTCAGTACGATGTGTTGCTTTCCACGACCATTGTGGAATCCGGCCTCGATATTCCGACCGCGAATACGATGATCGTGCATCGTGCGGATATGTTTGGTCTGGCGCAGCTCTATCAGTTGCGGGGTCGTGTCGGGCGCTCCAAGCAGCGCGCATTCGCGCTCTTCACGCTCCCAGCGGGCAAGATGCTGACGCAGATGGCGGAACGTCGCCTGAAAGTGCTGCAATCGCTGGATACGCTTGGCGCTGGCTTCCAGCTTGCCAGCCACGATATGGATATTCGCGGCGCGGGCAACCTGTTGGGCGAGGAACAGTCTGGCCATATCAAGGAAGTCGGTTTCGAGCTTTACCAGCAGATGCTGGAAGAAGCCGTTGCGACGCTCAAGGGTTCCGGCGAAGTGGAAGATAGCCAGTGGTCGCCGCAGATCGCCATTGGCACGGCGGTTATGATCCCCGAAGCCTATGTGCCGGACCTGCAATTGCGCCTCGGCCTTTATCGCCGCCTTGCCGATCTGGAAGAACCACAGGATATCGATGCATTTGGCGCAGAACTTATCGATCGATTCGGCCCGATGCCGGAGGAAGTGCAGCACCTGCTCAAGATCGTTTATATCAAGGCGCTCTGCCGTCGCGCCAATGTCGAAAAGCTGGATGCCGGCCCGAAGGGCGTCGTCATCCAGTTCCGTCATGCGACGTTCAACAACCCGGTCGGTCTGGTGAAGATGATTGGCGAGCAGGGTTCTATGGCCAAGATCAGGCCGGATCAGAGCATCGTGTTCATCCGCGACTGGGCGACGCCGGAAAAACGCCTCAACGGCTCGGCTGTCATCATGACACAGCTGGCAAAAATCGCGGCGGGTTAACCCGCCGCGATAATCAGATTAACGATCTTCGGCAATCCCCGGCTCGAAGCCTTCCGCTGTCTGGCGGATGGCGTCAGCAAGAACATCGGCTGTCTGTGCGCCCATGACGGCATATTTCTGATCGATGATGAAGCAGGGAACGCCGCGTACGCCGATGCGGTTGGCGGTGTCGATTTCCTCGCGAATTGTCGCCTTGTCGGCGTCGCTTTCCAGCAGACGGGCGACAACGGCTGCATCCATGCCGACGCTTGCCGCAGCATCGACCAGCACTTCATGGTCGCCAATGTCCTGTCCCTGCTCGAAATAGAGCGAGAACAGTGAGCCGACGAGCTTGTTCTGCGTGTCTGGCGCGGCCTGGGCCGCCCAGTGGATAACACGATGCGCATCGAGCGTGTTGGGTGCACGGGTGATAGCTTCGAAATCGAACACAATTCCGTTTTCGTCGCCCAACTCGGTCAGTTGCTTGTGAATATCGTCGATCTTCGAACCGTTGCCGAATTTCTCACGCATATAGACGCCACGGTCCTTGCCTTGTGGCGGCAGCGTCGGGTCGAGCTGAAACGGACGCCAGCGAATTTCCGCTTCCACTTCGGGTAGCATGGCGAGTGCATTTTCAAGCCGCTTGCGCCCGAGAAAGCACCATGGGCAGACAACATCGGACACAACGTCGATGGTGATTTTCTTTTCACTCGTGTTTTCGCTCATGGGGATGCTCCGTGTGGTTGCGGGAGGCTGTGCCTCCCGCATCGATATCGCATAATATTGGAAGTGGATTTAGGGCGAATTACGGTCTTATCAAAGAGAAGTTAAGGCTGGGCACGCCACCAGGTCGGCAGCTGATAGCCGTAAAGCGAAGTTTTCTCCGGATGGCCGATCCGGTCCCACCGCGCCACCCACTGGTAAGGCAGATGGTAGAGAGGAATGTAATAATCGCCCGATAGCAGTATCCGGTCGAGTGCACGGACCGCGCTGACAAAATCGGCACGGGTGCGCGCCGCCAGCAGCGCATCGATCATCGCATCGACTGCGGGATCAGCCACGCCGGGATAGTTGAAGCTGCCCTGCGCATCGCGTGACGCGGCACCCCAGCGCATCCATTGCTCGTTGCCGGGCGACAACGAGCTGGAAAGAGCGCCGAGGATCATGTCATAATCGAAGGTTTGTAGCCGCTGCTGATACTGAGCATCGTCGGCGGTGCGGATTTCCACGGTGATACCAAGACGGGCGAGATTACGCTTGTAGGCTAGGCCGATCTTTTCTTCATCCGCAGAGCGCGTCATGATTTCGAATTGCAGCGGTTTCCCTGTGGAATCGACGGCCAGACCGTTGTGAAACTGAAAGCCAGCTTCCATCAGAAGATCATAAGCCTGTTTGGCGGGCGCACGGTCATGGCCGCTACCGTCGGTGACGGGCACATGCCACGTGCCGTTCATTACGTCTTCACGCACCGCATCCGGATAAGGGGCCAGAAGCTCCTTTTCCCGCGCATCGGCGGGCTTGCCAACGGAGGATAGTTCCGAACCTTCCCAGAAGCTCTGGGTACGTTTGTACTGGCTGGCGAAAAGATTGCGGTTCGCCCATTCGAAGTCGAAAAGCAAACCGAGCGCCTGACGCACACGGCGATCGGCGAAGATCGGACGACGCGTGTTGAACACGAAACCCAGCATGTTTGCTGGTGTGCCCTTTTCGAAACTCTCCTTGATGACACGTCCTTGCTGTACAGCCGGAAAATCATAGGACCGTTCCCAGCGCGTCGGATTACCCTCGATGAAAACGTCGAGCAGCCCCTTTTTGAAGGATTCGAACAGCGAGGTTTCGTTGCGATAATATTCGATGGTCAGCGTGTCGACATTGTCGGTACCGCGCTTCGATGGAATATCCTTGCCCCAATAGTCCGGATTGCGCTTGTAGATAATGCGCTGGCCGGGTTGTACGCCGGAAACCAGATAGGGTCCGCTGCCGACCGGCGGCTTGAGTGTGGAATTGCCGAATGTCGCAGGGTCGATTGCGTGTTTTGGAAGAACCGGCATCAGCGATGCGATCAGCATCGGAAACTCGCGATCCGACTTGTCGTTGAAGTTGAAGCGTACCGAACGTTCACCAGTCTTCTCGATTTTGTCGATCCGACTCATGCGGTTGTTGAAAGGAGGGCGGCCCTTTTCGGTGAGAATCTCGTAGGTGAAGATAATATCATCCACCGTTACCGGTTGTCCGTCCGACCATTTCGCCCGGGGATCAAGGGTGAACTCCACCCATGTTCGCGCCGGATCAATCGCGACTTTCTCCGCAAGCAGGGGATAAAGCGTAAACGGTTCATCACGCGAACGCTGCATCAGGGGCTCGTAGACCAGGCTGCCGAAGTCTCCATCGATGAACAGCCCGCGCGCAGTGGTGCGCATGCTTTTGAGCACAAAGGGATTGAGGCTGTCGAAAGTGCCGACAACGCCCATGGTGAGCTTGCCACCCTTCGGCGCATCGGGATTGGTATAGGGAAAATGCGTAAAGTCGGCAGGAAGCGCCACGTCCCCGTGCATGGAAAGTGCATAATCTGGCGTCGTTGCTGTTTCGGCCTGTGCCGTGCGCAGGGCGATTCCCGTCGTCGAGACGGCGAGAGCCGCCAGGAGCCCCAATTTGAGCCCCTGAGAAATTGTCGGCAGGAATTTTCTGCGCAAATGAGCGATCAATCCGTTCAACTTCATTCGTCCGTTGTAAGTAAGCGTGATGCGCTTGTTTTTAAGGAAATACGAAATAGCATTGATTCGTTGGGCGAAATTACCATGATCGTACAATATATGGGCATTTTGGGCGTGTTCCCAACGTGACAGTACCAATGAAAATGGTGATTTTGCGAGATTCGGAGCCTTCCGAATGGAAACTGGTCTGGATTCGTGTTCGTAGTCGTTGTAACACCGCCCCGGAATAGGATGGAGAGTCCTTAAGGTCACGCTGTTGCCGCATTTTCAAACCAGTGACGGTCTATCGCTGACTAAGCCAGAATACGGGAACTAAAGATCAGAGCGTTGAAAGGAACCTGTTGATCATGTCCAGCACGAAGACAATCGCTGCCACATCGGCCATCGCTGGCGCGTTCGCCTTGCTTGCCTCCGCAACGATGCCTGCATCGGCCCAGCAGCCGCCGCAGGGTTGGTTCAAGGTCTGCTCGAAGCAGGAAGACAACGACATCTGCAACACGCAGAACATTGTCACTGCGGATTCCGGCCAGTTGCTGACCGCCGTTAACCTCATCGAAATCAAGGGCAAGATCAATCGCAAGATCTTCCAGGTCACCGTGCCGATTGGCCGCCTCATTCCGGCTGGCGTTGGCATGCAGATCGACAACAACAAAGCGGTCAAGCTTGACTACGGCATCTGCTTCCCGGATCGCTGCATTGCGGAAGCGCCGCTGAACGACGATCTGATCAAGGCTCTTCAGAAGGGCGGTAAGCTGACACTGACCTCGGTCAACTATCAGAACAAGCCGAACCCGATCCCGGTCGCTCTCACGGGCTTCTCGCAGGCTCTTACCGGCCCGGCCTTGAAGCAGTCGGAACTGGAAGACCGCCAGAAGGAACTTCAGGACGCAGTCCAGAAGAAGCAAAAAGATTTCGAAGCCAAGATGAAGGCTGAGCAGGACAAGGCCAAGGGCGCTGCCAACTAATTGGTAGAACCGTGGTAATGACAAAAAGGGCGCTTTCAGCGCCCTTTTTCTTTGAACCATCACTTTAAGAAGCGAAGCGAGTTCAATTGGAATGCTGCGATTTCACGCGGTAGGTGCCATTGTCTAGCCTGTCGAAAATCTCGTCGATCTGCGGATGACGCAAAGGTTCGCCGCTGATATCGGGCAGCAGATTCTGCTCTGACACATAGGCTACATATTCCGATTCCGCGTTTTCCGCGAAGAGATGATAGAAGGGCTGGTCGCGCTGAGGACGTGCATCTTCAGGTATCGACTCATACCATTCTTCCGTATTTGCAAATTCAGGATCCACGTCGAAGATAACGCCCCTGAACGGGAACAGCCGGTGTTTCACAACCTGACCGATTTGGAACTTCGCGTGTTTTATCTGTGTCATACCCATGAGACGTTATGTAGTTCACCGCCCGCCAAATTAAAGCGGGTGTGAAACATGAAGTTTTTGAAAGAAAGCTGTTATTTGCGGGCCGTGTCGCTTTGACGGTCTGCCAGCTTGGGGAGTTTTGGGAGAAAATGGGTGAAACCACTGCCCGGACGCAGGCCTTCCCGCATGAAGAACGAGCGCAATGGCGCAAAGGAGCGCAGCATTTCCAGCCCGACGCCGCGCGCAATCTGCGCGGGCAGCATGGGCGAAAGTAGCGAGCGGTTGAGCGCGTCAACTGATCCGGTGCGCGCGAGAATGTCTGGACGGCGCGCCCGGTCGTAGGCACGGATCACGCGATCCGAACCCGGATCGACGGGATCACTCTCAATCGCTTTGACCAGTGTTTCGACGTCCCGCGTACCGAGATTAAGCCCCTGAGCCCCGATGGGTGGGAAAACATGGGCCGCTTCACCGATCAGGATGGTCCGCTTCGCTGCAAATGCATGTGGCACCAGACCGGACAGCGGCCAAGCCTGCGGGCGCACATCGATTTCGATCTGGCCGAGCATCGACTGCATCATTTCTTCGACCTGCGCGGCAAGAGCCTGATCGTCCAGCGCGAGGAGGGTTTCGGCGCGTTCCGGGTTCACCACCCAGACAAGGCTCGAACGCTTGCCTTTCAGCGGAACCTGCGTGAACGGGCCATGCTCGGTATGGAATTCTGTAGAAATGTTTTCGTGGCCGATCGTATGGGCGAAGGACAAGACAACGGCTGTCTGCGGGTAGTTCCAGCGCCGTGCACGAATGCCTGCGGCTTCCCGTGCGCCGGAATTGCGTCCGTCTGCGGCAACCAGCAGGCGGACATGAAGCGTATCGCCGCCTGTCAATGTCACCGTTACATGATCGCCATTGGGACGATATTCGATAGCCGAAGCCGTATTGCGCTCGATATTGGCGCTTCCGGCAACGGCTTCCGCCAGCTTCGCGTTCAGCACAGCGTTTGGAATATTATGGCCGAAGGCGTCCTCGTCGATTTCACCGGCACGGAATGTGACAGTGGGGCTGCGGACAAGGCGCTGCGTCGCATCGACAATGCGCATGGAGGCAAGGGGGGCTGCTTCAGGCTCGATGGACGGCCAGACGCCAATCTGTTCAAGAAAACGGATGGCGGGCATCATCAGCGCGGTGGTGCGGCGGTCGCCCTTGTCTGTTTCTGGGCCGAGAAGAACGGTGCGATAGCCTTTCGCGCCAAGCGCCAGCGCCGCCATCATGCCGGCAGGGCCGCCGCCGCTGATCACGATGTCAGTCATCGGCTTGTTCGCAACCAGATCGTTCATTTCGCTTCATCCTTCGTCGGGACGTGTCGACCAGAAGTGCAGGCCGGAAATGCAGCTATGAAGATGATTCTTCCGTGCCGTTCTTAAGCAGCACTTAGACCGAAATGCCGGCAAAGGCCATTCTTCCGTGGAATTAAGGCTGATTTGCCTCATGCCTTACTTGCTCTTTGGCGCTTATTCGGGGAAAGCTTCCAGCAAGAACACGGCTTTTCTGGGATAGATCGCTTTGCGATCCAACAGAACGGTTGGGGTGTCAGTTTGTTTGGTGTACACGCCCCGGATGAGATTGAAATAATATCGCTGTATCTTCTGCGGAAATTGCGCGGCGACAAAACGGAATGGCGGACAGCGTGAAAACCAGACTGACCGGAAAACTCAAAGCCAAGAAAGTCACCGCGCCGCAAGCCAAGGCGTTTTCCGTCCATTTGTTGACGGCATCCGGGTCTTTTCTGGCATTTCTGTCGATCGTCGCCGCAAGTGACGGCCGATATACCGCGATGTGGTGGTGGCTTGGCCTGGCGCTGTTCGTGGATGGTATCGATGGTCCCATCGCGCGCAAGCTCGAAGTCAAATATGTTCTGCCCAACTGGTCGGGTGAACTGCTCGACAATATCATCGACTACGTCACCTATGTTCTGATCCCCGCCTTTGCGCTTTATCAAAGCGGTTTCATGGGAACGAACCTCTCATTCATATCCGGCGCGATCATCGTCGTATCGAGCGCGATCTATTACGCCGATACAGGCATGAAGACGAAGGAGAACTTCTTCAAGGGCTTCCCGGTGGTGTGGAACATGGTGGTCTTCACCTTGTTCATCGTCAGGCCGGGTGAGTGGGTGGCGTTTGGCACAGTGGTCGCATCGGCAATCCTGTCCTTCCTGCCGATCAACTTCCTGCATCCGGTGCGCGTTGTGCGGTTGCGTCCCATCAATCTGACGGTGTTTCTGCTCTGGTGCGCCTTCGGTGCTATCGCGCTTTATTACACGCTGGATGCGCCGCTGTGGGTCCGCGTGGGCATTTCCGTCACCGGGCTCTATATCTATTTCATAGGCGCAATCATGCAGTTCTTCCCGGGTCTTGGGCGCACAGCCGCCATTATTGAGGCCGAGAAAGCTGCAGCTGCAAAAAAGAGCGGAGACGTATGATGATCAATGCCATTCGCGTTCATCAGACCGGCGGGCCTGAAGTTCTGAACTATGAGCAGATTGAAATTGGTGAGCCGGGGCCTGGCGAAGCGAAGGTTCGTCACGAGGCTGTTGGGCTTAATTTCATCGACGTTTATTTCCGCACTGGTCTCTACAAGGCGGCACAAATGCCGTTTACGCCCGGCAATGAAGGCGCAGGCACGGTTATTGCCATTGGTGCCGGTGTTGAAAATGTGAAAATCGGCGACCGCGTTGCCTATGTGGCGACGCCTGGCTCCTATGCCGACGAGCGCATTCTGCCTGCCGACCGTCTGGTGGTCGTGCCGGACAGTATCGATCTCAAGACTGCCGCTTCCATGATGCTGAAGGGCATGACCGCGCAATATTTGCTGCGCCGCACCTTCCGCGTTGAAACCGGGCAGACGATCCTTTTCCATGCTGCAGCTGGCGGTGTTGGCCTGATCGCAGGGCAGTGGGCCAAGCATCTTGGCGCAACGGTTATTGGCACTGCCGGATCGGCAGAAAAGATCGCGCTCGCGAAAAAGCATGGCTATGACCATGTCATCAATTACCGCACGGAAAACTTTGCCGAAAAGGTGCGCGAACTGACCAATGGCGAAGGCGTGGACGTCGTCTACGACTCCGTCGGCCGCGATACTTATATGGGCTCGCTGGATGTCCTGAAACCGCTTGGTATGTTTGCCTGCTTTGGCCAGTCGTCGGGTGTTATTCCGCCGTTCGATCTCGGACTTCTGGCGCAGAAGGGTTCGCTTTTTGCAACCCGCCCAACGCTGTTCAATTATGTCGCGAAGCGTTCCGATCTTGAAAAGACCGCCGCCGAGCTTTTCGACGTTGTGGGCAGCGGTGCAGTGAAGATCGAAATCAACCAGACTTATGCCCTGAAGGATGCCCGCAAGGCGCATGAGGAACTGGAAGCGCGCAAGACCACAGGAACCAGCATTTTACTCCCGTAATGACCTCCGATTGACCTTGGTTTTGCAATGTGACTGAACGGTAAACTATCGCCGGTGTGCATATGTTAGGCAGAGCCTGCTTTTGCTCTTTTCAAGTGCAAAATTGCTGGATAAGGTCGATCAAAAATACATTTGGGGAATAATGTCAGCCACTTTATCCGACCGGCCTCTTCTGGATGTCCGCCGGCTCACGAAAGTATTTGGGCAGCTCAGAGCTTGCGATGGGGTTGATCTCACCATTGCCAAGGGTGAAATTCACGCGCTGCTGGGCGAAAACGGCGCCGGAAAATCCACTTTCGTCAAGATGCTGTTCGGTGCTTTGCAGCCGCTCGAAGGCGAAATCGTCTGGAAGGGCGAGAGCGTTGTCATTGGTGAACCTGCCGCCGCAAGAAAACTCGGCATCGGCATGGTTTTTCAACATTTTTCGCTGTTCGACTCGCTGACTGCCGCAGAAAATATCGCCCTGTCGCTGGATCATTCGCTATCCTTGTCGGATGTGGCGAAGCGCGCCGGCCAAGTCGGCAAGACCTATGGTCTGCCGGTCGATCCGCAGGCCCATGTCGGCGACCTTTCGGTCGGTGAGCGCCAGCGCATCGAAATCGTACGTTGTCTGCTGCAGGAACCGGACCTGATCATTCTGGATGAACCGACCTCGGTTCTGACACCGCAGGAAGCCGACCGCCTGTTTGAAACGCTGGAGCGGCTGAAGGCTGAAGGCAAATCCATTCTCTATATCAGCCACCGTCTGGAAGAGGTGAAGCGCCTCTGCGACCGCGCAACTGTGTTGCGCCACGGCAAGGTGGTCGGTCATTGCGATCCGCGCAAGGAAACGGCGGCATCGCTTGCCCGCATGATGGTTGGCAATGACATCAAAGTCGTGGCGCGCAGCCCGATGGATGCTCCTGCGACACGGGCCGAGGCGCTGTTTGAAATCAAATCACTGTCGCAGCCGCCACGCGGACCGTTTTCCACGGCGCTGAAGAATATCTCGCTTTCGGTGGCGGCAGGCGAGGTCGTCGGCATTGCTGGCGTTGCAGGCAACGGGCAGGGTGAATTCTTCGAAGCCATCTCTGGAGAGGTGCTGCAATCGGCGGCGTCGATCGTGCGCATTCGCGGCAAGGATGCGGGCAGGCTCGGCATCAGCGAACGCCGCATGATGGGTGCCGCCTTCGTGCCGGAAGAGCGGCTCGGCCATGGTGCAGTGCCTTCACTGCCGCTGACCGATAATCTGTTCCTGTCGCGATACAAGACCGATGCGAAAGCCTTCTTGCGCGGCGGTGCGCTGAAATTGATAGCTGAAAGCGCGCTGCATTCCGCCGCCCGGCGTATCATTGAGCGCATGGATGTGCGCAAAAGCGCAGAAAATCCGCCAGCTTCAGCGCTATCCGGCGGCAATTTGCAGAAATTTATCATCGGTCGTGAACTCGACCGGTCTCCATCGGTCATGGTGGTCAACCAGCCGACATGGGGCGTCGATGCGGGCGCCGCAGCTCACATAAGACAGGCTCTTGTGGATCTGGCGCGTTCCGGTTCCGCCGTTCTCGTCATCAGCCAGGATCTCGATGAACTCTTTGAAATCAGTGACCGGATCGCGGTTATGAATCACGGTCAGCTTTCCGAGCCTATGCCTGTTGCTGAGGTGACCCTTGAAAAGATTGGCCTGTTGATGGGCGGTATTTCCGGTGAAGCAGAGGCGGGGGCAGCCTGATGCGGATCGAACTCGTCAAACGCCCCCAGCCGTCGAGACTTTTCAGTGCCTTGTCGCCCTTGCTGGCTTTGGCGCTTACTTTCATTTTCGGCGGGCTCGCCTTCGCCCTGATGGGCAAAGACCCTTTCAACGCGCTGTATGTGTTCTTCGTCGAGCCTTTGTTCGATATCTGGTCGTGGCATGAATTGCTGGTCAAGGCCGCGCCGTTGATCCTGATCGCGGTGGGCCTGTGTGTCTGCTTCCTGTCGAACAACTGGAATATCGGTGCTGAAGGCCAGTTCATCATGGGCGCCGTCGCCGGTTCCATTTTGCCAGTGCTGTTTCCCGACTTCCAGTCATGGATTGTTCTACCGCTGATGATGTTGATGGGCATGGTGGGCGGCGCGGCCTATGCGTCGGTTCCGGCCTTCCTCAAAGTGCGCTTCAACACGAACGAGATTCTCACCAGCCTGATGCTGGTCTATGTGGCGCAGCTCTTTCTCGACTGGCTGGTGCGCGGACCATGGCGTAACCCGGAAGGTTACAACTTCCCGGAAACGCGCCAGTTCAACGAAAGCGCCATCCTGCCGGAAATCTGGAGTGAATCGGGCCGTGCACATTGGGGTTTCGTTCTGGCGTTGATTGCAGCGGTGCTGGTCTGGTTTATGCTCAAGCACACGCTGAAAGGCTTCGAGGTCAAGGTTATTGGCCAGAGCCCACGCGCCGGGCGCTTTGCGGGTTTCAGCTCGGGCAAGTTGGTCTTCTTTGTCTTTGCGGTTTCGGGCGCGCTGGCCGGGCTTGCCGGTATTGCGGAAACATCCGGTGCTATCGGGCAGCTTCGTCCGGTCATTTCACCGGGTTATGGTTTCACCGCGATCATCGTCGCGTTTCTGGGGCGTCTCAATCCACTCGGTGCCATCGCGGCGGGGCTTGTGCTGGCGCTGTCCTATCTCGGCGGCGAGGCGGCGCAGGTCGCCATTGGCATTTCAGAAAAATCGGCGCGCGTGTTTCAGGGGATGATCCTGTTCTTCGTGCTCGCCTGTGATACGCTCATTCTCTACCGCATTCGCTTTGTCAGCACGCGCAAAGCAGGAAAGGCCTGATCCGATGGAACTGACCCAGGCCATTCTTCTGACAATTGCCACCGCCGCAACGCCGTTGCTCATCGCAGCCATAGGCGAACTGGTGGTGGAGCGTTCCGGCGTACTCAATCTCGGCGTTGAAGGCATGATGCTGATGGGTGCTGTTTCCGGCTTTGCCGCAGCGCAGCTTACCGGCTCGGCATGGCTCGGCCTCCTGGCGGGTATTGCCGTTGGAACCTTGTTTTCGGCCATTTTCGGCTTCCTGACACTCACACTTGTCACCAATCAGGTGGCGACCGGTCTTGCACTGACCATTCTGGGTATTGGTGCTTCGGCCATGCTGGGCGAGAGTTTTGTCGGCATTCCGGGTGTGCGGCTCGACGCTATCTATATTCCATATCTCACGGAAATTCCTCTGGTCGGACGGTTCCTGTTCGGGCAGGACCCGATCTTCTATTTCTCGCTTCTTCTGGTTGCTGGCGTGACATGGTTCTTGTTCCGCACACGCGCGGGTCTCACCTTGCGCGCGATAGGCGATAGCCACGGCTCCGCCCATGCGCTTGGCGTGCATGTGGTGCGCACACGCTATCTGGCGGTTCTGTTTGGCGGGGCCTGCGCTGGCCTCGCAGGCGCGCAGCTCTCGCTCGTCTATGTGCCGCAATGGGTGGAAAACATGACGGCCGGTCGCGGCTGGATCGCACTTGCGCTCGTGGTTTTCGCCTCGTGGCGGCCATGGCGGGTGCTGATCGGGGCTTATCTTTTTGGAGCGGTCACAATCGGCCAGCTGCATGCGCAAGCGCTTGGATTTGGCATGCCGTCGCAGTTGCTGTCGGCCTTGCCTTATATCGCGACCATCGTGGTGCTGGTGATCATCTCGCGCAACAAGCGCCTGACAATGATGAATACGCCCGCGTCGCTCGGCAAGCCGTTCGTACCGGACAGGTAGGGGATAAACGAAAACTGCTCCCAACAGTTTTTGTTTTGGTTATTGGGTGTTAACAAGGAGTGCAGGGAACATGAAAAAGACGCTTATGGCCTTCGCTACAGCTGCGAGCTTTATGCTCGGCGGCGCGGCGCATGCGGAAGAAAAACTGAAAATCGGCTTTGTCTATATCGGACCTCCGGGCGATTTCGGCTGGACCTATCAGCACGATCAGGCGCGCAAGGAACTGATTGAGGCACTGGGCGACAAGGTTGAAACCACCTATCTCGAAAACGTGCCGGAAGGTGCTGACGCTGAGCGCTCCATTGAACGTCTGGCACGCGCTGGCAACACGCTGATCTTCACGACCTCGTTCGGTTACATGGACCCGACGATCAAGGTTGCCAAGAAGTTCCCCAAGGTGAAGTTCGAGCACGCCACCGGTTATAAGACCGCCGACAACGTCTCGGTCTATAATGCGCGTTTCTATGAAGGCCGGTATGTTCAGGGGCAGATCGCTGCAAAGCTCTCCACGAAGGGCGTAGCAGGCTATATCGCCTCCGTCCCGGTGCCGGAAGTGGTGCAGGGCATCAACGCTTTCATGCTGGGTGCGCAGTCGATCAATCCGGATTTCAAGGTCAAGGTCATCTGGGCGAACTCGTGGTTCGATCCGGGTAAGGAAGCCGATGCCGCCAAGGCCCTGATCGATCAGGGCGTCGATATTCTGACCCAGCACACCGATTCCACTGCCGCCATTCAGGTTGCAGCCGAACGCGGTATCAAGGCTTTTGGTCAGGCTTCGGACATGATCAAGTTTGCGCCAAAGACGCAGCTGAGCGCCACCATTGACGAATGGGGTCCATATTATATCGACCGCGCCAAGGCTGTTCTCGACGGTAGCTGGAAGAGCCAGGATATCTGGTGGGGCATGCATGAAGGCCTCGTCAAGATGGCTCCGTTCACCAACATGCCGGACGACGTGAAGAAAATGGCCGAGGAAACCGTGGCCAAGATCAAGTCCGGTGAGTTGAAGCCGTTCACGGGACCGATCAAGAAGCAAGACGGTTCGGAATGGCTCAAGGCTGGCGAACATGCTGACGACAAGACCTTGCTCGGCATGAACTTCTATGTCGCAGGCGTGGACGACAAGCTACCGCAATAAGACTTGTAAACAGGCAAAAAAGAAGGGCGCGTTGGGCGCCCTTTTTCTTTTAAATAATTATGACTGTGCAGCTTTCTTAAAGCGACAGTTTAAGGCCTTCATGGCTGTCGGTGAAACCGAGCGACTGATAAAAACGCAGGGCATCGGAGCGGGATTTGTCAGTCGTAAGCTGGACCAGCCCGCAGCCCCGTTCGCGGCATTTCGCGATGGCCAATTCGATCATCTGACGACCGATACCGCCGCCGCGAATATCGCTGGCGATGCGCACGCTTTCAATCTGGCCGCGCCATTGGCCCATGCGTGAGAGGCCCGGAATAAAGCTCAGTTGCATGCAGCCGATAATGCGCCCGTCATGCTCAACGACTGCCAGAAACTGGTTAGGGTCCGCATCGATGGCAGCAAAGGCGTTCGTGTATTCGTCGCGCAGTGGCAGGCTGGCGTCTTCGCGCTTTGCGCCAAGCGCATCATCGGCAAGCATGGCGACGATAGCCGCCACATCTGCCGATGTTGCTTTTCTGATGGCAATGACTGCCGATGCAGCCATCAGACCGCGATGCCGTGCAGATCGTAGGCGTCGCTTGCCTCGACTTTCACGGTAACAATGTCGCCGACGCGCAGCGGACGACGTGACTGGATATGCACGCTGCCGTCGATTTCCGGCGCGTCATAGCGGGTGCGGCCCTTGGCGATAGTGCCGTTCGCCTCGTCGATAATGACGGGCAGGCGCTTGCCGACCTTTTTCTTGAGAAGATTGGTGGAAATCTGCTGCTGCTTGGCCATGAAACGGTGCCAGCGCGATTCCTTGATTTCTTCCGGCACCTGTTCGAGGCCGAGATCATTGGCCTTTGCGCCCTTGACTGGCTCATATTTGAAGCAGCCAGCGCGTTCAATCTTGGCTTCATCGAGCCAGTCGAGCAGCAGCTGGAAATCCTCTTCGGTTTCACCGGGATAGCCGACGATGAAAGTCGAACGGACGGCCAGATCCGGGCAGGTTTCGCGCCAGGCCTGAATGCGGCGCGAGGTCTTTTCCTGATGGGCCGGGCGACGCATGTTTTTCAGAACGGCAGGCGAAGCATGCTGGAACGGAATATCGAGGTAAGGCAGGATTTTGCCTTCCGCCATCAACGGAATGACTTCATCGACATGCGGGTAGGGATAGACATAATGCATGCGCACCCAGACGCCCATGTCGCCCAGTTCGCGTGACAGATCGAGGAACTTGGTGCGGACCGTGCGATCCTGCCACATGGCTTCCTGATATTTGATATCGAGGCCGTAAGCGCTTGTATCCTGCGAAATGACGAGGATTTCCTTGACACCGGCTGTTACCAGCTTTTCGGCTTCGCGCAGCACCTGATCGATCGGGCGCGAGACGAGATCGCCACGCAGCGCCGGAATGATGCAGAAAGAGCAGCGGTTGGAGCAGCCCTCGGAAATTTTCAGATAGGCGTAGTGGCGCGGCGTGAGCTTCACGCCCTGCGGCGGCACCAGATCCACGAACGGATCATGGGCTGGCGGGGCGGCTTCGTGCACGGCGCTCATCACGCTTTCATAGGCCTGAGGGCCGGTGATGGCGAGCACGTTCGGGTGACGTTCGCGAATGACGTCCGGTTCCGCGCCGAGGCAACCGGTGACGATCACCTTGCCATTTTCGTTGAGTGCGAGGCCGATGGCATCAAGCGACTCGTCGCGTGCGGAATCGAGAAAGCCGCATGTATTGACGATCACCAGATCGGCGCCGTCATGCTTGCGGGAGATTTCATAGCCTTCCGAGCGGAGGCTGGTGATGATGCGTTCGGAATCGACCAGCGCCTTCGGGCAGCCAAGTGAAACGAAACTGACGCGCGGTGCGCTCATTGGGGGAACCTTGCAAATTTCGGAAATTGCGCGCGCAATACCACGAGAAAGGGGCCAAGGTAAAGCTTGGATGCCGGGCGTGGTTGCCGCATGGCGGCAATAAAAAAGCCGGGACTGGAGGTCCCGGCTTCGGAGTACCTGGAAAAACAGGCTTATTCGGCTGCGTCCGCAGGAGCTGCGTTCAGCTGGCCGTAGCGCTCTTCACCGATTTTCGCCAGCAGGTCGAGCTGGGTTTCGAGGAAGTCGATGTGGCCTTCTTCGTCTGCCAGAAGCTCGTCAAAAAGCTGCTTGGAAACGTAATCGCCGAGCTCGTCGCAGATTTCGCGCGACTTCTTGTAGGAAGCGCGGGCGTCATACTCGCCAGCAAGATCGGCTTCCAGAACTTCCTTGACGTTCTGGCCGATGCGCAGTGGTGCGAGAGTCTGCAGGTTTGGGTGACCTTCGAGGAAGATGATGCGGTCGATGATCTTGTCAGCGTGATGCATCTCTTCGATGGATTCTTCACGCTCTTTCTTGGCAAGACGCGTGAAACCCCAGTCGTTCAGCAGGCGGTAGTGCAGCCAATACTGGTTGACGGCACCGAGCTCAAGAAACAGAGCCTCGTTAAGCCGCTCGATGACCTTTGGTTCGCCTTTCATTCCATGAACTCCCGAATTTGTCGCGTAGAGAACGTACACGATCCATGAACTGGATGACGTTTTCGTCCATTTGGTTGTGACGAAGATGATACTCTTCAGTCACCCTTATGATCGTTTCTACGACGTTTGGGAAGCAGCCGCAGCAGCGGCCGCGCTTGGACATGGCATTATAGACGGTGCCGGGAACGATAAGCTGCCAGCAGTCCTGATCAAGAAGTTCGATCACAACTGCTTCGATATCCTTATCTGTAATGACGTTACAGCTGCAAACTAGCATGAGACGGATACTCCCATGCCGTTACAGCAGTAAAAACCTGACGCGGAATGCGAAAAATGGAGGAAGTCTACCTGATTGCCCGGTACTTCTACTTCGAGATGGCTGCTGGAAACGCGCAGCGTTATTTTACTGGTGGCGCAAGGCCAAGATGAACCGGACAATGGTTCCTCCAATTGCAAGGGTTAAAGGCCCGAACATTAAAGGTCTATTTAGGTGGTCTATTAAACTCACCAAACTAGGTCAGGTTATGGCTGGGAAGCAGGGTATCTGTCAATTTCTATGTTTTTGAAATGTTCTAAAAAACAATAACTTAGAATTATTCTAAATATGAGTTAACTACCCATGTTTAAACATGAATTGGCTAATTAAATGCTCTGTCGGCAACGATGTGAAAGCGTCACCGACAGAAGATGTGCCATTTCGCCGCACCTTGTGGAAAAGGTGGGCGAGACAGTGACTTATGCGCCTTCGACGGCGTTGAAGCCTTCAAACTGCGGCGGTCCGAGATAAAGCGGCTTGTTGGTTCCGGCATTGCGATGCGCATCACGGAACTGTTCAGACTTGGTCCAGAAGGTGAAATCGTCACGGCTGCGCCAGACCGTATGGGAAGCATACAGCGTATAACCTTCCTCTTCATTGGTCGTGCCGCGCAGCAGGTGGAACGTTTCGAAGCCCGGAAGCTCGGAAAGCGTGGAATCGCGGTTTTTCCAGACGGCTTCGAAATCGGCTTCGCTGCCGACGCGTACCTTGAAGCGATTCATGGCTATGAACATGGCTCATCCTTTTCCATTGGGTTTGGACTGGCTTTCGATCGACTATAGCGGTTTTTCTGGTTTGCATGGCCAGAAACCTGAATTCGAATTTCCGGCGCGTGCGGTGGTAGGGCCGCACGCGCCGCGTCACATCTCGGGATCAGAAGGCCGCAGCCGCGGTCAGAGGTTGGCCAGCCTTCAAAGATG
Organism: Ochrobactrum sp. RH2CCR150; assembly: GCA_014138095.1. Classification (GTDB taxonomy): domain Bacteria; phylum Pseudomonadota; class Alphaproteobacteria; order Rhizobiales; family Rhizobiaceae; genus Brucella; species Brucella gambitense. Next base: position 145,622 of record JACGXE010000004.1, on the reverse strand, counting down.
CGACGGTTAGATCATGTCCCGGGCACACGAGAAGGGTGCGTCCGGGCGATTGTCTCGGATCAGAACTGGAACTGTGTCGCCACGAGGAACGTACGTCCCTGACCAGAACCCGACGTGCTCAGGAATGGCGTGTAGCTCTTGTCAAACAGGTTGTTGACCTTCAGCGTCAGATCCACGTTGTCGGTGAACTTGTAATTGGCGAACACGTCCACGAGACCATAGCTGTCGGACTGGGTAACGCCGGTGTAACCGACCGTATCGCCGCCCGAAACATAGGAGTAGCGACCGCCAACCGTCAGCTTGCGCTCAAGGAAGCGCGCACCGCCGCTAACCGAAAATACGTCGTCGGGCATATACTGCCCGGCACCGAGACCCGGGGTCTGCGCTGGCAGATCCGACTTGGAGTGGGTGTAGGCGATGCCGCCGAAGGCCATGCCCGCATCATACATTGCTTCCAGTTCGAAGCCGCGTACCTGCGAGGTGCCGTCGACATTGACGAACTGGTACTTGCGATAAGTCGGGTTGAACGTGGACGTGATGTAGTCTTCGACGTCCATGTCGTAATAATCGGCCTTCAGGCGCAGCGAATCTCCGGCAAGGAACAGATCGTCCTTCTTGACGTTAACGCCGATTTCCCAACCCTTCTGGGTTTCAGGCGAAAGGGTAGGGTTCGGCAGGAAGCTGACGCTTGTCGAGCCGGGATGGTTGCCGCCCAGCATGGTTTCCTGCAGCGTTGGCGAACGCATGCTCTGGGAATAGGTCACATATGGCTGCAACCAGTCGGTCGCGTTGATCGCCAGCGTGATTTTCGGATCAAGACGTTGCTTGGAAATATCGACGTCATAGACGCCATTTTCGCCAAAGCCAGCCAGTCCGGTGTCGGCGCTGCCCGACGTTTTGAAGAAGTCGTAGCGCAGGCCGGCGATCAGGTCGACAATGCCATAGCTGAAGGTGGTTTCAGAGAAGACTGCGCCGTTGCTGCTGCGTCCATCGACTGGATTGACGCCGGAATTGTCGCCCGAAATATTGTCGCGGAAATATTCGACACCGTAGTTCCACTTGACGCCGACTTCGCCGACATTGAAGCGCGATGTGTTCGAAATGTCGAAACCATAGCCCTTGTCGGTGATGCTACGGCCTGTCGCGCTGCCCGGAAGGCCCGTGGACAGGCTGTTGTAATAGGTCATGTCGAGGCGGTTGTAGTAAGCGTTGACATGCAGGTCGATCAGGTCGTTATCCGACGGATTATAGCTGTAATTCGCCGTGAACGTCTTGTTCTTGACGTTCTGATCGTAGGAATTGGCGCCAAAGTCGTTGTTGTAGAAAACACCGCCAAGCGACAGCTTGTGATCTTCGCCGAAACCAAACTCGGTCTTGACGAGACCGGAGGTCAGTTCCTGTCCGGTGTCCGGCTGCTCGACACCATCGCCATCCTTGTAGTTCTTGGAATCGCGGCGGCTGATGGCTGCGGCAACGCCCATAGAATTGACGCGTGCACCGGCAGCCAGCATTTCAGAGAAACCGACGCCATTGCTGCCCCAGGAAGCGCGCCCGAGCACACCATATTGCTGGCCCTGACGGACGATGTCATCCACGCCGAGCGTGCGGAAATTGACGCTGCCCGCAAGCGCGCCGCCACCCGTGCCGGTTACTGCGCCGCGCGAAATGTCGATATCGGCGAGAAGGTTCGGATCGACATAGGTGAAGCCCTGCGCTTCATGGCCGGTGAAGCGGAAGTTCTGGCGAACACCGTCGACCATCATGTTGACGCGTCCGGAACCTTCAAAGCCACGAATATTGACGGCAACACCCGGCTGGGAGCCATTCATGCGAGTGAAGACGCCCGGCTTGTCGCGCAGCACATCGTCCAGCTTCACATCGCCGTTGCGGCGAAGCTCTTCGCTGGAAACGGTGCTGACTGCGGCGGGCGTATTGTAGGTCGCATCGCCTTTTGCACCATCGCTCTTGATGGTGATCGTCTTCAGCTTGACGTCGTTTTCGCTCTCGGCTGCTTTCTGCTCCTGCGCGAGTGACTGCGATGCCATCGCGACAAGAATGACGGCGAGCCCGCTGCTCGCCAGGAATGAACGCTTGTGTACCCCACCAGTCGCCCGCATTGCTGTATTTCCTCTGCGCAAGTGTGCCCCCACCGGCCTGAGTCCCGGCAGGAAAGCCTAAGAATTCAATTGTTTAGAATGCTTCCAACATGGAAGCGGCTGGGCTGGCTGGCGAAGACAAATTCTTCGTGGCTTGCGCTGGAAGGGCGAGATTTAAACTTGACTCGATTAATCCAGTAATGCAGTGATTAGTAAACATGACTAACGATGTCAACAAATCAATTTCGTCACTAACAGACGGATATCGTTTTGTGAAAAACGTGGCTTCCCAGCGAAGCTTTTAAGTCAAAGGCAGGCAGGAAAATGAACAGGCGTATTCATATAGACATGCAAGTGCGTTTGCCCCGCGGGCACGCCGCCGACCGTTCTGCCAACCGCATGATCGACGGTCCGGCGATCGAAAACACCGGTGAGCGCACCGCGCCCACGATTCGCGCAACCCTGAAAGAAGCGCAGATCAAGACTTATGGCAGCCGCGAACTTTTCGACGGCTCCCGCGAGGTAGGGATAGAGCATGGCGGATCGCTTTATCGCCTCAAGATTACCCGCCAAGGCAAGCTCATTTTGAACAAGTAGGCACGACTCTCATGACGCAACATTCCAAGCCCTCCCCAGAGCAGATTCTCCAGGCACGGGCGGACAACCCGAAGGCGCGCGAACGCGATTTCGCACAAAGCCTCGGTATTTCTGAAGCTGATTTCGTTGCTGCCCATTGTGGCCTCGGCGACGATGCCGCCATTTCGGCCCGCCGCATTCGCGCGGACGTCGAGACCTTGCTCAGCCGCGCTTCGACCCTAGGCGAAGTTATGGCGCTGACGCGCAATGAAAGCGTCGTGCACGAAAAGATCGGACCATTTGAAAAGGCCGTTTGGGGTCCTCATGCTTCGATCGTGCTTGGAAAGCAGATCGACCTGCGTATTTTCCCAAAGCATTGGGTGCACGGTTTCGCCGTTCGCAAGAAGGATGGCGAAGAAGTGCGTCGCAGCCTTCAGTTCTTCGATGCATCCGGTGAAGCGGTGCATAAGATTCACCTGCGTCCGGCATCCGATGTTGAGGCATATGAAGCGCTCGTCACCGAACTTCTGCTCGATGATCAGTCGGGTTCTATCGAAACGACTGCGATTGCGCCGAAAGGTGCAAAGGCCAATGTCGCGCTTGTCGATACCGATGCTTTCCGCGAGCGCTGGAGCGCCTTGACCGATGTGCACCAGTTCATGGGGTTGTTGAAGGATTTTGGCGTGGACCGCCATCAGGCCGTGCATCTTGCCGGACAGGATTTCGCGTGGCGCGTTGATCTTTCATCCGTGGAAGCAATGATGAATCACGCCGTACAGCAGCAGTTGCCGATCATGTGCTTTGTCGGCAATCGCGGTTGTATCCAGATCCACACCGGGCCGATCCATGAGATCAAGATGATGGGCCCATGGCTCAATGTTCTCGATCCGACGTTCCACATGCATCTTCGTATCGATCATATTGCCGATGCGTGGGTTGTGCGCAAGCCGACCAAGGACGGTCACGTCACCTCGCTGGAAGCTTATGACGCCAATGGCGAACTGATCGTTCAGTTCTTCGGTGAGCGCCATGAAGGCGAGGCAGAACTGGCCGACTGGCGCATGATTGCCGAAAATCTGCCGCGTCTTCCCCGGTCGACCGCTGCATAGGACGCGCATCATGTCTGTCATTTCAGCACGTTTCACGCGCGTTGTCGCTGTCGCCGCTATGGCTTGGTCACTGGGTGCCGGCATTGCCGGTGCCGATACCGTTGAACGGTTTGCCGATACGTCACGCATCGTCTCTGTCGGCGGACCGTTGACGGAGATCGTCTATGCGCTCGGCGCGGAAAAGATGCTCGTTGCTCGCGACCAGACCAGCACCTATCCGGCGGCTGCGGAAGCCTTGCCGGATGTCGGTTACATGCGCCAGCTTGCACCGGAGGGAGTGCTGTCGGTCAATCCGACGGGCATTCTGCTCATTCAGGGCAGCGGTCCGCAGGACACGCTGGAGGTTTTGAAGAAAGCCTCCGTGCCGATGGTTATCGTGCCGGAAAACTACACCGGTGAAAGCGTCATCGCGAAGATCGAGGCTGTCGGCAAGGCGCTCGGTCTTGAAGACAAAGCCAAGGTGCTGGCGGATAGCATCGCCAGTGATCTTCAGGCTGCCGAAAAGGCTGCTGCTGCGCACGAACAGCGCAAGCGCGTGTTGTTTGTGTTGAATGGGGCTGGCGGACGCCTGATGGCGTCTGGAACCGGCACGGCGGCTGACGGCATGATCAAGCTTGCTGGCGGTGTGAACGTCATCACCGAATATCCGGGTTACAAGCAGCTCACCGATGAAGCCATCGGCAAAGCCGCTCCGGATATGATTTTGATGATGAACACCGGCGGCGACGGCATCGGCCCGGCTGACCTTCTGAAGAATCCAGCGATTGCCAGTACGCCTGCCGGACGCTCCAAAAATGTTGTCGCCATGGACGCGCTTTATCTGCTGGGCTTTGGCCCGCGTACCGGCGCTGCCATTCGTGAACTGTCGGCGAAACTCTACGATACGCCAGCAGGACAATAATCGGATCAGGCATCCGAATGAGGAATAAGCAAATGACCAGCCAAGGTCGTATGGCAGGCGGAGAGCCCTTCACCATGCGTCATCGAGCCGGAGACAGTCGGAAAAACACGGGCGCAACCGAGAAGGCCGGAGATCGCACGCAACGCGCCCGCATCGTTCTGGCCGCACTCGGCGTCGCGCTGTGCCTAACAGCTCTGTTCAGCCTCACGGCTGGTGCTTCGGATGCATCCATTCTCACGCTGCTGCGTGGATTTGTGAGCGGCGAGGGGGCGGAGACGTTCCAGCGGGATCACCTGATCATCATGGAAATCCGCCTGCCGCGTATCATCCTCGGTATGCTGATCGGTGCGGGGCTTGCCGTGTCCGGTGCCGTCATGCAGGGGTTGTTCCGCAATCCGCTGGCCGATCCCGGTCTTGTGGGCGTCGCGTCGGGTGCAAGTCTTGGTGCCGTGTCGATGATTGTGCTGGGTGGCACCGTTCTGGCGCCGGTTATCGCAGTTCTGGGCATCTATGCGCTACCTTTGGCGGCCTTCTTCGGCGGCCTTGCCACGACCTTGTTGCTCTACCGGGTCGCAACCCGGCGCGGGCGCACCTCAGTTGCCACCATGCTTTTGGCAGGTATAGCACTTGGCGCGCTGGCGGGAGCTGCAACCGGCGTTCTTGTCTATATGGCCGATGACCGCCAGTTGCGGGATCTCACTTTCTGGGGGCTTGGCTCGCTTGCAGGTGCGACCTGGAGCAAGATCGTGGCAGCCGGGCCGATCATCGCCGTGGTGCTGATTGCAGCGCCGATTCTGGCGCGTGGTCTCAACGCGCTTGCATTGGGCGAAGCCGCCGCCGGGCATCTCGGCATTCAGGTGCAGCGCATCAAGAATGTCGCCATCGTGACCGTAGCTGCGGCCACCGGTGCGACGGTGGCTGTCGCAGGCGGTATTGGCTTTATCGGTATCGTGGTGCCGCATATGCTGCGTCTCAGCATCGGCCCGGATCATCGCTATCTTCTGCCCGCGTCAGCACTGCTGGGCGCTGTTCTGCTTCTGCTCGCCGATGCGGTCAGCCGCACCATCGTTGCACCGGCGGAACTGCCCATCGGCATTATCACCGCCATCTGCGGCGCGCCATTCTTCCTCTGGATATTGCTGCGTCAGCGCGGCCTTCTTGATCTGTGAGGGCGTCATGATTGAAACCAAGTCACTCAGCGTTCGTCTTTCAGGCAAGTCGATCATCGAGAATATCGATTTCACGGCGCGCGCCGGTGAAATCACCGCAATCGTCGGCCCGAACGGATCGGGCAAGACGACGCTCTTACGGGCATTGTCGGGTGATGTACCTTTTACGGGTGAGGCACTTCTGGACGGGCGGTCGTTCGCGGATTTCAAGCCATGGGAAATGGCCGCCCGCCGCGCGGTGCTTCCGCAGGCCAGCGCTTTGTCCTTTCCTTTCACTGTGCGTGAGATCGTCGGTATCGGTTTGACCGGCGGTTACAGCGGTTTGCCACGCGATTTTGAGGGCGGCTTGCCCGATCTCGCCTTGCAGCGGGTGGACCTTGGCGGCTTCGGCGGCAGGCTTTATCAGGAGCTTTCCGGCGGCGAACAGCAACGGGTGCAACTTGCCCGCGTGCTGTGCCAGGTCTGGAAGCCGGTCGTTGACGGCTCCGCGCGCTATCTCTTTCTCGATGAGCCGATTTCAAGCCTCGATATCAGACACCAGATTGTCGTGATGGAAATCGCGCGGGATTTTGCCGCCGAAGGCGGCGGCGTGATCGCCATTCTGCATGATCTCAATCTGACTGCCATGTTTGCCGACCGGATTGCGGTCATGTGTCAGGGCAGGCTCGATACTATCGGCACGCCGCAAGAAGCGCTGACCGATGAACGGCTGGAGCGGGTGTATGAATGCGCATTGCGGGTAGGGGTGCCTCCCGCTCGCGGCGTGCCCTTCGTGTTGCCGCAATCGGCTTATCGCGCCGCTGCCGAATAAAAGCAGACACACTAAAAAAGGTCCGGTTTTCACCGGACCTTTTGATTTGCGCTATCTGATGAGCTTAGCTCGCGACGCGCTGTTCTTCCATTTCATCTAGACCCAGCAGTGCGCGCACATTCGGACGGGCCTTTACGAGGTCTGAAATGCTGTACTTCATCAACACACCGAAGAACGCGTTCAGCGCTTCACGCAGGGCTGAGTTCAGGGCGCAACTGTCAACCAGCGGGCACTCGGTTGCATCGTTTTCGAAGCATTCCGCCATGGCGAAGTTTTCTTCAGTGACGCGCACGACATCGAACAGGCTGATATCGTTGGCTGCACGGCCGAGACGCACACCGCCATTGCGGCCACGCACGGTTTCAACCAGCCCGTTTTCCACGAGCGGCTGCAAAATCTTGAAAAGAAACAGCTCCGAAACGCTATAAGCGCGTGCGATTTCCGGAATGCGGCTCAGCTTGCCTTCATTCGCGGCACAATACATGAGTATCCGAACGGCATAATTCGTCTGGCGAGTAAGGCGCATGAGAGTTCCTTTCAGCACGTCCCAGAGCATTTTCAAACCCGACCAAGTCAGGTCGGAAAATGCCCTCGCTCTTATATTCCGGCTCTATGATCTGGTCTGAAGTTCCGGTTTCAGTTCCAAATCGGCCATGTTGAGAAAACTCTCCGCTCATGGCGTTTTGATGGAAGCCGGATTTCCGTGATGATCCAGTTTAGAATCGTTCTTAATATATAGAAAGTCTTTTCCCATATTTAAAGTGGAAAAAACGAGTCGTATTTTTTCCCATAGCGAGCCCTCCCGTGCCCGGTTTGAGTTTTACTGGCAGACATCGATCCATTCCGCAGTGACCAAAGTTGCCATTCTGTCTGGCGCGATACGAACCGCGCTGTTGGTTGCACCGGCTGCTGGAACCACTTCCTCGTAAGCCTTCAGCGAGACATCGCAATAGACTGGAAGCGCGCTCGGCAAGCCGAAGGGGCATACACCGCCAACCGGGTGGCTGGTCTCGGCGAGAACGGTTTCGGCATCCAGCATGCGCGGCTTGGTGCCGAAGCGATCCTTGAATTTCCGATTGTCGATGCGCGCGTCACCGCGTGTGACAATGAGAATTGTCTGGTCTTTGGTCGAGAAAGAAAGCGTCTTCGCGATCTGGCCCGGCTCCACACCATGCGCTTCTGCAGCCAGGGCTACAGTGGCGGTGCTGGTTGGCAATTCGATGACTTCGACTTCGGGTGCCTTGTCAGCGAAAAACGCCTTTACGGATTCCAGACTCATAGCTTCCCTTTTAGGTGACAACTTAACTCAAGTTTACGTCTCATTAACGATGAGAGCAACCCTAGAACAGTTATAATTTTGATGGAATTGGCCAAATGCCGTGAAAATGCAGTTGTCACGCATTTCTGATGGCTGCAGGGGTGAGTTTTGAGCCGACTTACGCGGGGCCTTAGACATAACAGGCAGGTTGAAAGGGACTGAATTGCTTTCAGCCGGCGATTTGTCGCCGGCCGCTGTTTTATTGAGTGCGCCGAGTGTTATCCACTCTGGCGGAGGTAGGAAATTGTGCAGGGCTGCGACAATCCTTGTAAATCCTGATTGCGCTTGCCCTATGCGCGCGATTATTTGTGCGGAACGTTCTTTTTGTCAGTGCCCTTGTTCTGGGCCTTGGGGGCGGCCTTCTTGGTTGCTGCGGGCTTCTTGTCCTTTCCCTTCTGTTCCTGCTTCAGCGGCAGGACGCCCTGCGCGGCAAAAGCTGCCGGTGAGCCGAGAAAAGAAAAGGCGATGGCTGCTGCAATGAATTGCTTCATATCTGATATCCTCGTTGATCTTAGCGGGGTTTGGATAGAGCAATAGAAAGGCCAGTTTTGGACCATAATGTAACGGAATGTTTCTGTAATGGTGAAATAAAAGAAAATAATATGATCTAAGAAATCAGGCGAATGTTCTGATTAAGGAAATATGTGTAAATGAATCCGGCATATATCGCCAATTTATTTTGTCGATATCTTCATAGAAAAGCGATGGGATGGGGAATTGCATTTCAGATTTTCACTTGGTGCGCTCATCGCGGCGTTCATTATTTTTATATCGTTGTCTGCGTTGGCAACGCTTGGCGCTGGACTGGGCTGGATAAGAAGCTTCGCGGGGGATCTGGTCGCTGTCATTTTCGTCTATGCGGTTCTTCGCATTGGTATTGACGGCAACCGGTTCATGTTGGCTACCGTAGCATTTCTCGTTGGCGCCTTCGTTGAGTTCGGGCAATTTCTGGCCAAGCTCTACAATGTTCAAATTGCAAACCGCGCTTTGCGCATAATTCTTGGTGCTACACCTGACTGGCTCGATGTTCTTGCTTATGGGATTGGCGCTCTTATCGTTGTGGCCTATCTGGAATTGCGCCGCTTCTACGGTGCGGGGACCGAGCCGTGATGGTGTTCAGTGCTGGCATCGGCATAATTTTACACTGTGGACTTGTTTTGAACACATTGGCCACCTATATCGCACTCAACGGCATAGCTTAAGAGCGCTGGACGCGTCTGTTGCTCGCTATTGCCGCCATCGTTTGATGCTTTTGACCACGGATGTACTGGCACTGGTAGGAAAGCGATGGATCAGGAAGGTCGGTGCGTTTTCGCCCCGGCCTTTTTTGTTATCCGGGTGCAGAACTGTCCTCCTGAGAGTTCATACAGAACCGCTTCGATCAAGTTGACGCGGCGATAAAAACTGCTAAGAAGTCACCCATTGAGTGACTGCTGGGCAAATCACTGATTTGCGGCTTTTCCTGTCTCAGGGAAAAGAAATCATAACAATCACTTGGAGGGGTGGCCGAGCGGTTTAAGGCACCGGTCTTGAAAACCGGCGTGCAGGAGACTGTACCGTGGGTTCGAATCCCACCCCCTCCGCCATAACTTACTAAAATCATTATGCAAATTTAGTTGACAGAAAACGAGCTTATCAGGATCGACCTGCAACAAATTTGTTTACATCTGCAACAATGACGCAACAATTTTTTTGTTGCATGAGTGGGTTTTGGGGTGGCGATCACCTTAACGTAATGAGCCCAGCAAAATTTCATTCAAATGAAGACATCGCGCTAAATTAATTAAAGTGTTTATCCCACCGTGCTCTGGGCCTGAGCAGTAGTGCGTCGATCTTTGTATAACTGCAACTGCAAACCCAAACCGACTATGGCCATGATGAGTTCAATCGCCTGATTTCCAGAATAACTGCGAACTTCGGGTGGGTTAAGGCACAGCAGACATGAATCTTGCTCAAATTTGAGGGGTTTCTGTGCGTTAGAATGTTGACGAACTAGACATTTCGACGCCGAAAGCCCGGTTGCGGGTTGATATTGGTACGTTGCCCTAGACTGGGTCAGGCCTGTCCAGGGGACATGGCCGTGCGCGTAGCGCAACACAGGGGACGTCATCAATGTCACGAAGCTCCAAGGTTCCAATTTCTATTTTTGATCCAGTTTTGTGCAACAGAATCGACTAGAGACAAGAGGCTCTGGTCGAAGGGTAATGAAAAATCGAATTGGAAAGGGGCTAGTCTACCCGAACCGCATAGGCTGGTATGTCGGATCAGGAACCTCATTCCAGACGTCAGAATGACTGACGTCTATTCGTTTCAACGGTTTTGAGGCGGTTCTGGGTGATAGCTGCACATCGACGCCAAAAAGGTATTGCCGAGTTTCTCTGATTTTTTCCAACAGGTCGTTCCGGAATTCTTCGATCCAGCTCCAGCCTGATTTGTGTGCTTCAATCTTACGAATAGCGTCGTTTATCTGGTGGCGTATCGTAAGTAGCTTATGCGTCCTGACACTCTGAGCCGCGAAAACAGTGCTGTTTGTCAGGCGACTCTGATCAAGTGACGTCAGCGCCTGCTGCGCTTTAATTCGCTGACGTCCTTTTGCAGATCTTCCATCATCATAAGAAGATGGCGCTGCCCCACCAGTACCGACTCCAGTGATTGCAGTAGCTGATCGATTGGTCCGCCTTCCGCTGGCTCGGGCTCGTTCAACAGGTCCAGCAGAGGATGAAGCTCCACGACTTGATCGTAGATTGCTTTTGCCTGCCCCATCGTTGCTGGTGATTCTGGTTTTCGTGGCTGGTTTTGGTTCATGATTTTTACCCTTCATATCGCTCGCTTCCGTCATTCGGTCGGAAACTTCCCGACGTTTGATTTTTAATAGTCGATCAAGGGAGCCAAGAACGATCCCATCTTTCAAGACGACATAGACGCCAGCCTTTTCTCCCGGTGCGACGTCAAAATCAGATTCAGAAAGTGCTGCGGTAAACGACTGGACGTCGTCCGACCTTTCCCAAGCGCTGCGAACAGTCCTTGTGACAATAGCCAGGTCGGTGCTGATCTTCCTCTGGATCATCTGGCGCTTGGCAGGTGAGACGGGTGATTGAGGCTTTTCCAGATTCGGGTGGTGGGCTGTGTCGAGCCATTGAGCAACATCTTCTCTGCCGTTGGCACGGAGCCACTTCACCGCACTTTTATGGTGACGACCAAGTGTAGCAGTCTCGCCCATTTCAAATTCAGCTATCCTCATGGCCGTTTCCAATTTGATTTTCTCAAATCCAGAGGGAATGACCTGGCCGTCGAAGCCGATCCGACCGAGCACCAGATGACCATGGGTGTTACCCCTGTCGTTGGAACGTTTCTTGTCGTGAAGCACGAATGCGGCCGGGTGTTCCTCCGCCGAAAAATGTTTCATTACGATCTGCGCAACCTGCCGCAGTTCGCCATCGGTCATATCGCGGCTTGGTGACAATGACAGATGAAGAAATGCGGCGTCGGCCTTTGAGGCGTCGCATGCAAGCAGCATGTCATCCATAGCGGATTGCAGATTGGGTGCAGCGCTATTGATAATCTCGACACGCACGCGCCGATCATTCATCAAATGAGCATGCAAATTCTCTGCATCCTTTGCGCTTCGACCATGTCTGACAGCTTGCCCGATCATGTTTCCAGTGCTTTCAGAATATCGATACGAAGAGCGCGGACCTCGGCAAAAAGCACTTTTACCTCTTTCGAGGATGGAGCCCGTTTGGTGAGGTTGGTGATCTTCGCGATCTGGTTGAGGTTCGAGCCGATCCGATTAATCTCACCGATCAACCGGGCTTTGTCGATCTTGTCAGGATCAGGTGCTTTTGCCTCGTACCCCGGCAAAGGGAGGCTGGCCGCTTTGAACGCAGCGCGACGGGCAAAGGTGGCGGGACCAATGCCGTTTGCCTTGGCCGCTGCACGCAAGGCGTCGCCCTCATCCGGCGTCATCCTGAATGTAAGAACCTGAGTAGCTTTGCGAGAATTAGAGGCGGACATTCAATCGTGCCTCCCGCTTTTCACGTTTCACGCGTTCGAACTCTTCGCGTCCTGCGTTCCGCTCGCGCAGGGCTTTTTCATAGTCGGCACGGCGGGAAGGATCATGCTCAAGCGCATTGATCTCATGCTGCCAAGCTACGAAATTTGCCTCGATCAAATCTTCATAAAAACTGTCCATCACGATCTCCAATCTTTGGCCCCGACAGGGGCTGGGAGGGGTTCCACAGGGGAGGGCTAGTCCCAACCCTTGGCCAGTCAGTCGGGCGGAGTACCGCCCGCTGCTGGCTCCTCTTCGATATCAATGATTGGGTGTAACACCGCAGAAATCAAACGGACCACTTTCGCCGGTGGCGAAGGGGGGCGTAGTCGTTGTCGATTTGTCAGGACGAACGCCATATCCCGTGACCCAAACAACCGAAGACCGAGTGCCGATCAAGCGGTGCTAAGGCTTCCTGTTCTAACTGACGAGAGAGGTACAGCCGCTGCGCTCGGTGCTTTTTATCTATACACCGTTTTTTACATGATGCATGGTCGTCCCTCACTTCGCCAATGTCTGCCAGTATTTATTGATGGTGGGGCGGCTGATGCCGCTTTCACGTGCAACATTGCCCTTGGTGATGGCAGTGCCATTGCCAGACAGGCGTTTTATCGCGCTCTCAATGGCATTTTGTGCGCGTTCTGCGTTTTTATGAGCCGCATATCGTCCGCCGACAGATTGACGTTCTTTCAGGCTTTCTAGCCCTTGCACCATGTGGATGGCTGCGCCACGGTTCTTTCTCGACTGTTGCGCCTTCTCCGGCGACCAGGCTGCCACGGCATATGCGGCAACCTTCGCAATCAGGAGGGGAAGCTTGTCGCGCTGCTTCTTTTTCAGCTTCAACTCGCTGGGTGCAACGAAATGTTCCAGTTGAACATGCAGCCTGTCGACAATTGCTCCCAGGCGTCCGTTTTTCTGCGCAGCTATGAATTCAGCTTCACCAGAAAAATGCCAGTTTGTCAGAACGGCATAGGCCCACTTCTGGAGTGCGTTGAAAATCTCGTTGCTCTGGACAACTCCCATGCCGGACTGCACCGAAGCAGCACGGCGTAGAAGCGTTTCTCGCGTGTGATTGAGTTCGAGATATTCGGCATGTTCCGATAGGTCTGGAAAGCTGGTTTCTTGCGGGCAAATGGTATGCCACTCCGGCGAAAGCGGGCATTTGACCTGTTGCGACGTCGCAGGTGCACCGCTGTCTGCCCCGGCTTCAAGCAGGGCATGGCACAAACCGAAATAGACCGCACGGAACAGATCGACAGGGCCACGCCTCCAACCTGTCTTGCCGGGTTCGTTCCAGATAGCGGAACCATGGGGTAACAGCCATATTGCATGGGGGCGGATGAAACGTCCGTCGCGCAGTTTCAGGCCGACGAGGAAATGCGGTTCACAGGCTATCTTTCCATCGCGGGCAAGCAGCCGATAAAACGAACGGCATTCTTCAACCGAATTCCAGACCCGATCTGTGTCTATGCGAATGAAACCAAGGAACTTTCGATTTCCTTCTACATACGGCTCATCCAATGCCAACAGCTTTTGGTGAAGCTTTTCAAGCGTGGCTTTGCCCCAGTTGCTTCGCAAATCTCGTGCTCGCGGGACGGACGCGACGAATATCTGGCCTGCTTTGGATTTCAATGTTTCGGAACGCAGACCATCTTCACGGACCGGGCCTACCTGATGGCCGGACAATTCCTTATAGCCATTGCGACGATAGCCGATTTCAAGACGCTCTTTCACCAGTGCCTTCTGGTCTTTGTGACGCTGGATGAAGAATTCTGCGTCGTGATCCTTTGACGTCTGCTTTTTGCCGCCGCGCGCCTCAAGCGCTGCTTCGGTCTTCGCATCTCGGGGAGCACCGGAGCGTAGCGCATCCTCTCCGAAACGGGTCATGAACGCCGGGGCAAAATCCTTATATGCTGCTGGCGATCTTGTTCCGAACTTGGAACTGCGCGGGAAGGCAAATTTTGTTGACGGGAGCAGGCGTGTGAGGCTGTCTTTTGGGCTGGGTTATATCCCAGCCGCTCACTCAACGCTTAAGCGCCTTTCGGCTCTTGACTGTATACGGGAGTGATTTCACTCTATTTCCATTCACCTTGAAAAACCGCCGAGGCCTGCCAGCCGTTGAGGCGGTTTTTTATTATCCTTTATCAAGGATTGTCGTCGGCGCTGATCGGGTCAAGCAGGCGGTTATGTCATTCCGCATCCGAAATAATAATCTGCTGGTGAAATCAGCTTGCGCCGACGCCTATTTGAAATGAATATCTAAGGGTGGCATCCATCTCCACTCCCCACCCAACAGGATGCCGCAAGCGGCCTACTGTTTCAGTGCGCCGCTTTTTTTCTGTCACTCATCTCCGAATGCAACATATTCGCCTGCCATATTGAAGCGTCCACAAGGTGCATTCTCGATGTAGAAATGTATGCTGCCGTCATCGAAGGCTAGCAACCAGATAAGTGGATCAGACTTGTATGTGCCCGATAAAGCATCGTCGTAATTTTCGTTTACTGTGAATTCCAGTCTGTCGCGCCTCATCGGAATATCAGCGCGACATAGCACTTTATCTGCATCCATTGTGTCGGCTGCGGTGAAACGTAGATTGTAGGTTTTGTCCTTTTCCTTTGTGATTTCAATTGTGCATTGCGCTTTGGGGCAAGCCTTGACGTAATCGCCTACATAAGGGTCGGGGGCGGCGCTGGCCGTTGTGAAGGACGCGCCAAAAGCTGCAGCAGTCAGGGCTTTTAGAAACAGACTTTTGCTAATGCGCTGCCTTTGTCGCACGCTGTTCATCACCAACGCAGCATTCTGATTTATCATTTTCATTGCTCAATGCTGGCTGCTCTTATTCACCGATGCAGCGATGAAGTCCCCAACTGATTTCCCGAGCAGCGCAACAGCGAAGAACAATCCCGAAAACGCCATCAGCGCGAACGGAAGATTCCCGCTGCTACTTGGGTTGCGACTTGTCAGAAAAACCGAGTATGGGATCGCGTTCCAGATCAATACAAAAATAAAACGCCATAAGAGATTTCGAGTAGCAGTTTTGTAATTCATGATAACTAACCAATACTAATTACAGTTGGCGTTATTATTGTAATGTATTTAGAATCTGCTTTTTCTGTTTCCATAAAATCCCCCGACAATTCGGCAGGCATGATGGTTTATGCCCTGACGGTTGTAACTGATGAGATGATAAAGGGAACGGTTTCAGAGGATTTCGGCGAAAGATTATCAGCTTGAAGATATTCTTGTGAAGTGAGAGTGAAACCGCCGACCAAAAGTATTTTTGGATAAAATTACCAGAAAAATCGTTGACCAGCCTTGAGTTTTCAAACCGTTCCCTTTCGTCAACAGAATTGGGACTTGAAATTCATGGATAACGGTAAAATTATTAGGAAAAGACCAAGAGAAAATACATTGAAAATCGGTTACGCAAGGGTATCCACTGACGGGCAAAAGCTGGATCTGCAACTTGACGCCCTGAAGAAAGCGGGTTGCGATCCGATCTTTATTGATCAAGGCGTTTCTGGCGCTTCGACCGAGCGACCAGGCCTCCAGAAAGTACTGAAAAGGCTCAAAAAGGGCGATACCTTGGTTGTATGGCGGTTGGACAGACTGGGTAGGTCGCTCATTCATCTGGTCGATCTGGTCAATTCATTGGGAAGGGACGGCGTCGAATTCAAATCTATGACAGAGAACATAGATACTTCTTCATCTGGAGGGAGGCTGGTTTTCCATCTATTGGCTGCATTGTCAGAATTTGAGCGATCTTTGATAAGTGAGCGCACAAAAGCGGGTATGGAAGCCGCGCGCCGCAAAGGCAAGCATATCGGGCGTCCAAGACGCAGCGCGGCAGCCGAAAATCGGGGAGCCAAGCTGTAAGCTCCTGTGAGAAACGTTTTATGCGCGCTTTCGGCGATCCTTATTGATTGCCGCAAGCGGTTCGGTAACATATGATCGTATACGTGTTGGGAATCGCTTAACGAAAGCTGCTGTATCGAGCGTAAATAATAACCTTTCTGGAGCTTCAATAAAGCACGTTAAAAGATAAATAAAAATGAATATAGGTGTGTTTGATTTCTTTTCAGGGTGTGGGGGGACCAGTAAAGGTTTTCAAGCAGCAGGACTGGTTCCTGCGTTTGCACTTGACTTTGATAAAGATGCTGGAGCTACTTTTCAAAAAAATTTTCCGCAAACTGTATTTAGTTCAACCGATATAACGCGGTTTAATCCAGAAGAAATCGAAGATTTGGTTAAGTCATACGACATCAAACTCTTCTGTGGTTGCGCGCCGTGCCAACCCTTCACAAGGCAAAATACACAAAAGCCGGATAAAAAAACTGACCTTCGAAGATCCTTGCTTTCATATTTCGGGTTGCAGGTAGAGCGATTTCTTCCAGATTACATATTCGTTGAAAATGTTCCAGGCATACAGAAGGTGGCAGGCAATAGCACACTTACCCGTTTCATTAAGCGTTTAGAAGCCTTGGGCTATAAGACTGCTGTTGGAATTATTGAAGCTCAAAGATATGGCGTTCCTCAGCGACGAAGGCGGCTAGTGTTGCTCGCGTCTAAACATGGTGAAATTAATCTGCCAGATGAAACGCACGGTCCTCAGGCTGGAACGGGGTATAGCACAGTGAGGGATTGGATTGCTCATCTTCCGGCCATTAGAGCCGGAGAAACACATCCAGTAATTCTAAATCACCGAGCGGCGAGTCTATCCGAAATCAACCTAAAGAGAATAAGAGCTACTCCTATAGAAGGAACGCGTGCAGATTGGCCAACCGAATTGCGGCTACATTGCCACACCAAGACGGGTTATTCAGGGCATACTGATGTCTATGGACGTATGAGGTGGGATGGTCCAGCTACTGGATTGACGACACGATGCATAAGCCTTTCTAACGGACGTTATGGACATCCTGAGCAAGATCGCGCAATCAGCGTGCGAGAGGCTGCATCGCTTCAAACCTTTCCAGATACGTTCGAGTTTTTGGGTTCTCTGAATTCTCAGGCTAAGCAAATTGGTAATGCCGTGCCGGTTGTGTTGGCGCAGGCTTTTGGTGCTCATATTGTCTCCCATGCAAAGCATTGCGCAGGTTAGATATGGCGAAATTTCGTACTAGAGCACGAACTGTCGATATGCTGGGTCGCCAGCAGATTGCCAATATATCAACTGCTATCAGTGAATTGTTTAAGAACGCTCACGATGCCTATGCTGATCATGCTGAAGTCGACTATTTTCGTTCGGATAATCTTCTAGTTATACGTGACAACGGCGTCGGTATGACACCAGAAGAGTTCGAGAACCGTTGGCTCGTTTTGGGGACGGAGAGTAAATATGCCGCTCCCGGTCAGAAACCGGATGCTTATCGGCCCGCCGATAAGCCAGAGCGCGCGATCATGGGAGAGAAGGGTATTGGGCGTCTCGCAATAGCGTTGCTTGGGCGACAGGTACTTATTCTCACGCGCGCTATACGCAACGGAGAAGCACAAGATCTTGTTATGTGTTTCATTCATTGGGGTTTATTTGAAATTTCGGGAATCAATTTAGAAGATATTGAGATTCCGATTAAGCACATTACAGGAGGGCGGCTCCCTACATCGGATGATGTCGAAGAATTGCTTGGAGGAATGACTGACTGCATTAAGGGGCTGTCAGGAAACGCGGATGACGTCTCATATAAGAGAATATTGAACGATATATCCGATTTTCAAGTAGACCCTCAGAACTTGGACGAATTCTTGGGCGGGATTAGCCTCAAGGACGGTGAGTCAGGAACACATTTTTACATTGCACCAGCTGACGATGGTATTGCGCACGAAATTGACCGAGAGCGCCGGGATAATACTAAAGATTTTACTAAGTTTCTTCTCGGATTTTCAAATTCCGTATTCAGAGAATCCCCACCATCGCCAATAGAGACTGCATTTCGTTACTGGCCCACGGACTCAGCAAGTGAGGATTTGATAGGCGAGGGCGAATTCTTTACTCAGCAAGAATTGGAAGCCGCCGATCACAGAATTAGCGGCCGATTTGACGAATTCGGCCAATTCCTCGGTGACATTAAGATATATGGTGAAGATGTACGCAATCATGCGGTTGCATGGCTGGACGGACAGGGACAGCCCACCAAGTGTGGCCCGTTTGAGATCGAGTTTGGCTACGTAAACGGTGCGCAAAGAGAATCTACTCTACCTCCAGATGAGTGGAAACGCATTAGCGAGAAGCTAAACCAAATTGGGGGTATTTACGTTTATCGGGATAGGATTAGAGTTTTACCTTATGGAAATTCGGATGTTGATTGGCTCAATATCGAGGAACGGCGAACTAAATCTGCTTCGTATTATTTCTTCTCTCATCGGCGAGTTTTTGGTGCTGTCAAGCTGACGCGGCAGGACAACGGCTTTTTGCATGAAAAAGCGGGGAGAGAAGGGTTTCAGCAAGATAAAGCTTATCGGCAACTTAGAAACATCCTTGAGAATCTTTTTCTGCAACTTGCTGCTGACTTCTTCAGAGATTCTGGCGACTATTCAGAAATCTATACCGAACAACGCTCGGAGTTGGAACGCCTCGAGCTGGCCCGGCGTCGCAGAGAAAAGCAAGTTTCGACTAAGCGGAGAAGTATAGCGGCGTCACTTGAAGGTTTTTTTGACCGAGTAAGCTCAGGTCTTCCTGAGACGGAACTAAGTAATCTCCGTGCCAACATTTCAGCTCGTATGGAAACAGCGGCAAGGCTGAAAGACCCGGACGAAGCTTCATCTGCTTTGCTAGACGCTGAAAGGGAAGCAGGTCGCCGACTTGACGAAATCCGTGAGAGCTATCGCTTGTCAAAGCCGCGAGGTGTTGGCTTGTCTAAACCCCTTCAACGCGATTGGAACGCTTATACAGCAGAGATTGAGCGATTGGATAAAGAACTCTTTGATCCCTTCGTTACAGAGGTGGCTACGACACTTGGCGCGGTTGCTAAGGAAGCAAAGCTCTATGTCGATCAAAGGAAGCGCTTGGGTGAACTTATCCGTCAAAGTGCGGATAGTCGAAGGAAGGCTGTTACCCAAGAAGCAGGGCAAGTCAGAAGTTTAGCTAACGAGACAAGGTCTTCTGCACTTAAGTTCGCGCGTGACGCAATTCGGGAAATGCAGGAAACAATTTCTGCAGTCGAAGTGGAGTTTGCACAAAAAGATCTTGTCGACCTTTCTGAAGATCAGATCGAACGGTTACGCGACACATACGAAGGACGAATTGAATCAGTAGGTAAGAAGAACCGAGAAACTCTTTCCAAAGTCAGAGATATGCTGACGGCAATATCTGCCAATATCGACCAAGGCTTCGATATATCGGACTCCGATATCGTTGAAGCTTTAGATCAGGAACTTCAGGATCTCAGAGAGCAAGCTGATACCGATGCCGAGATGGTGCAGCTGGGATTAGCGGTTGCAGTTATCAATCATGAATTTGAGGCTGCGATAAAGGGCGTCCGAAGATCTCTTCGAGAACTTCGGCCATGGGCAAGTTCAAATGACGAACTTTCTATTTTGTATAGGGATATTCGTAATAACTTTGACCATCTCGATGGTCATCTTAATCTTTTTACACCGCTGCAACGAAGGCTTTATCGAAAAGCGATCCCGATCAAAGGATCAGAGATAAATCATTACCTTCATACGCTATTTGAAGTTCGTATGAAACGGCATAACGTCGTTCTTTCAGCAAGTGATGCCTTCCTTCAATCGCAAATTACAGTATTTCCATCTACAATTTATCCCGTTTTTGTAAACATAATCGATAATGCCGTATTTTGGCTTGAGAATATTGACGGTAAGAAGGAAATTATTCTTGATGCGGACGAGAAAAGTTTTCGTATCTCAAACAACGGGCCTTCTATTAATCAAAGGGATTCATCCGCAATATTCGATCAGGGATTTACTAGAAAACCGGGCGGCAGAGGACTCGGACTTTATATTTCGAGAAAAGCTCTTCAAAAGGAGGGCATGGAAATTGATATTTTGCCCAACTCTGAAAAACGTGGCGTAACGATGGTAATTAGCTGGCCGGGGAACGATGGTGCTGACTGAAACTGTACAAGACTATTCGACGCAAGCAGCGCAGTCTTTTATTCAGACTGCAGTTTTTGTAGATGATAGAATTTACCAGAGTGCTCCAGCTAGCGGTGGCGCACCGAAACAGGTTTTGGCTCCGAAATTGCGAAAAATGGCGTCGAGACGACTCTCTACAGAGGGCGATCAGAGCCAAGTGGCCCCCGAAGCCGTTCCAGAAGAAGACCCGGCTCCAGATTCGTATGATATCGTTAATAGCTTTGCGAAGAAACAAATTGTCTGTTCGTTGTACCAGCCAAAGAAACCAGCAAGTTTTGGTCCCGCGTCAGACATATTTCCTCTTTGTAGGGCGGCAGACGTAGTGATCGTTGATTGGGATCTTTTCGGAGACAAGGGTCAGCGTGCGCTCGAATTGATTGATGGTTTAATAGTTCAGGCACTGAAGGATGTTCCTGAACAGTTACGTTTGATCCTAGTCTACACCCAAGAGCCAAATTTGTTTGGGGTGGCAAATGAAATATATCAAAAGGTTCACCCTTCAATTGGCGATAGTTTTCGACCACTACAAGAAGAGGAAGGCCTTGCGTTTCATACAGACAACAGTCGGGTCGCGGTTCTTGGAAAGCCGGGGCGGGAAAGGGTCGATATTGATCCTCGTCATGTAGTGAATGAGATACATCTCGCCGACGTCGCGGTACGTGAGTTTGCGAAACTAGCGTCGGGCATAATGCATGCCACAGCGCTTCTTGGCCTTGCAGAAATCCGGAAGAACAGCCGCAAAATCCTTTCTAAATTTAATAGGGATCTTGATCCTGCATTTTTGACCCATTTGGCAATGTCATTGCCTGGAGAAGACGCTTCCTCGCACGTTATTCCGCTTCTAGTCTCCGAGATTGAAGCCGTTCTAGAAGATGCTTTACCTAAGCCTTTGATACGTGAAAATATCTTCAGAGATTGGTGCCAGAACGTATGGACGCCAGGGGAGCATCTTGGTTCTGTTCTAAACCAAGAGGGTCTAAATTATAGGGAAATTGCCGAGGATATTTGCACCTTAGGTTTTAAGAAAGCTAGAGAGAAGAACAGTGTTATACCAAAACTTAGTGAAGTAAAGAATACGAGGAAGGCTGCGAAAGTTCTACTGCCTACTGAGGGTTCAGATGCCAATCATCGCTTCTCACATTTGATGGCGAGCCGAACGTTCTACGGCGCTACTCAACGGTCTTTGAAGCTTGGTAGTATTGTATATGACGTTAATCTTAATCAATATTTAGTTTGCATTCAACCAGTTTGTGACAGTGTACGACTGGAAGAACCACGAGCTTTTGTCTTCGTTCGATTGGTCGAGAGCGAACAGAATGGCGGAAATTATATGTCTCATGTGATATTCAAGCCTGACGGTTCTCCAGTTGAGTTAATCTATCAACCGAAGTCATATTTGTGTTTTGCGGCGTCTTTCTCTCCAGATAAAGCAACACAGGAGGTGATTGCACAGACGGGCGAAGATGGAGAAATTTATTTCATTGATTCAGCCAAGAAGAGGTATGTGTGGGTTGATCAACTTCGGACGTCACATGCTCAACGTGTAGTAGAACGCTTTGCAAGTGATTTATCGCGAGTCGGGCTTACAGAATCAGAGTGGTTGCGCCGCCTTCAAAAATCTTAATACGCGACGACTGGAGTCGTTTAGTATCGGGAGCAACTCACAATAAATCGGTTTATTCTGGGGGCCAGAGAATTTTACTCTGTCGTCGGAAATAATTTTTGCCGTTGTTCTTTTGGAGTAGGATTGAGGTACCGCATCAAAACGGCAACGGTCTTATGGCCACTCTGGCGCATAAGAGTTTTAAGGTCCGCTCCCCGTAACGCCATTAATGAAAGCGCTTCATGACGCAGGTCGTGAATTCGTAAATCGGGGCACTTAGCAATTATACGAATTTCACTCCGCCAGACGTTTTTTGCTGTCCATTTGCTGAACCTGAAAACGAGGCTGTCATCCGGTTCTTTCTCAATGTGCTCAAGCAATAGTCTATAACACCGGTCGGAAAGAGCAACATAGCGGCGGGTACCATTCTTTGAGTTCGGGATCACGACGAAACCTTCTTCGTTTCTAAGCCACCCGCATTTGATCGACATTGCCTCACCAAGACGCATGCCTGTATCTAACAATAGGGGAAATAAAAGTTTCCATTGACGGCCTTTGGGTCCTTCGAGTGCCTCAATTGCTGCAGAGATTGCTTCCTCCTCCCCCTTGTGTAATCGACGCTCACGATGCTCATCTGGTTGAGGAACCCCTCTACCTTTTCTGAGGCTTGTGATCGGATTGCTTATGGTGGCTTGTTTTTCATGGATCAGCCATTCAAACACTGCAGATATTGTGTTGAGGTTGTTCCTTATGGTGGATGCGCTTAGACCTTTTTCCTCGCGTTCATCACGGAAGTCAGCAAAATCGGCGACCAGCAATTCGCGCAGCTTCTTTTTCGCAAAAGCCTGCCTTCCCAACATGTTGAGCATTGCTGTTTCCTGTGGTGCACCCTTCTTCTTCGACGTCACGGTGTCTCGGTAGGATTCGATGGCGTCTTTGAATGATTTGTCGGGCCACCCGAGAGGGCCATATTTTTTAGGCTCTAGTCGGGGATCCTTCCATGTGCCTAACTTCATGGCGGACTCTGTTGACTCTAGCCACAGTCTTGCATCAGTCTTTTTTGCAAAGGTCTGGTTTATCGATTTGGCTTTTGATGGCCCCTGAAAAGTGTCAGGAAGGCGGGCTGTTGCGGTCCATCGTCCGTTACGTTTTACAAGGCTCGCCATTGCACTTTTCGTCCATGTTTGCAACAATCACGCAACAATATGGATTAAAAAGATAAAAAAGTCAAGATAATCAATGTTTTCACACCGGTCTTGAAAACCGGCGTGCAGGAGACTGTACCGTGGGTTCGAATCCCACCCCCTCCGCCATTGTTCTCGTATGTGTGTTTCTGCTGCGCCGTTAAAAACGGTTGAGATTTTGTGCGCGCGAGGCCTTTGTTTGATATTATTGGTAATCGTGCAAACGATGATCGAATAGCTTTTCTTATATTTTCATTTCGCAATTATTTTATTATTGAAAATAAAATTATGTTTTAAATAAAGATTTATTCTATTGTGTATAGTAATTATCTTATTAAGATAAAGTATCTCCAAAATTCATCAATGATAACATTGATTTTATTTAATGTTTATTGTGCATTCCATTCATTTATTGTTCATCGCGGGTTGGGTAGCGTGAGTTCATCACGAAAGGAGAATTTTATGTTCAAGAAGATCCTACTCGCAACTATTGCTCTGTCGTTCATTGGCGCGCCACTGGCGCAGGCTCGTGATAACCAGCCGCAGCGCAAGCCAGCTGTTCATCAGGCGCAAGCGAAGAAGCAGCCAGCCAAGAAAGGCTGGTCAAAGGGACAGCGTTTAAGCGGGTCGCGCCATAGCGAAGTCAAGGACTACAAGCGTTATGGCCTTCGTGCGCCAGGTAGAGGACAGCAGTGGGTCAAAGTCGATAATCAGTATCTTCTGATTACCGCAGCAACCGGTCTTATTGCTGGTGTGATGGCCGCTCGGTAATTCTGGCAGTGAAATTGGACGGTTAGCGCCGTCCGAACTCGCTGAGAAGCGTTCGGGCGTTCCCTCGCGCCCGGCGCTTCTCGTCGAGGCTCTTATACCGAATTGGCAATTAGCGCGATTGTCTGCGCATGAGCATGATGAAGAGCGGTGTGCCGATAAACGCTGTTACGATGCCTGCCGGAATTTCCTGCGGCGCGACGATCGCCCTGCCCAACATATCGGCCAGAACTGTTAGCCCTGCGCCGATCAGCGCTGTCACCGGCAATAGACGCCGGTAGCGTGCGCCGCAACAAAGGCGCGCTGCATGTGGCGCAATCAGCCCCACAAAGCCAATGGCGCCCACGGCGGAAACCGCGCCCGCCACAGAGAGTGCTGCGAGCAGCAGCATCCACAGACGGGTGATTGCGGTATTCACGCCGAGCGATTCAGCCGCATCGCGACCAAGCGCCAGAATATCGAGGCGTTTGGCGAATGCCATGGAAATGGCGATCAGCAGAAGCCAGGGGGTAAGTGCTGCCACGTCCTGCCAATCGCGCCCATGCGTGGAGCCCGCGAGCCAGGTAAGCGCTTCAGCAACCTGAAGCTTTGCTTCAATCACCACGATTGTGCTCAATGCTGAAAGGCTGGCTGCGACGGCAAGCCCGGTCAGCGCTGTGCGTGTCGGCGACAGGTTTTTACCGAGAAGGCTCAACAGTACGACCACGAGGCAGGCGCCGCCTGCCGAGAAGAGAGCAAAAAGTGCGCTTCCGGGAATGATGCCGCCGAGCAGCGCGACGAGACTTGCGAGTGCCGCACCTTGCGCAAGACCCAATGTCTCGGGGCCGGAAAGCGGATTGCGGGTCACGGCCTGCAACAACAATCCCGCCACTGCGAGCAAAGCGCCTGCGCCCATGGCAATCAATACGCGCGGCGCGCGCAACGCCTCTATCGCCTGCCAGTCAATGTCGCGTCCGGCGATGCCATCGCCGAAAAGAAGCCCGGCAACAAGAGCAGCGATCAGAAGCGCGCCGAGGCTCGCATAAAGAGCGGTCGCCCGCTTGAATATGGTTTTCCCAAGTATCTGTGTGGCGTTGGCCGTTGCTTCAGTCTTCATGCGGTGCAATACGAAGATCAGCGCCGGTGCTGCAAAGCAGGCAGCCAGAATGCCTGTCGGGATGATTGAGCCCGCGCTGCTCAGCCATTGTGCGGCAAGGTCGGCTGAAAGCAGCGCGACGGCTCCCCACAGGCACGCCGCAGGCAGGAGCACATTGTGCCGAACCATGCCGGTGGCGCGCAGCAAATTGGGTACTGCCAGACCAATGAAGCCTATTGGCCCGGCGATGGTGACAGCAGCGCCGGATAGCACGATCGTTGCCAGAAGGCCGATCAGGGCCGTCGCCTTGCCAAGGCCGAGGCTCGCCGCCATATCACTGCCGAGCGCCATAACGTCGAACTGGCGGGCGAGGACGACAAGCAGCAGGATCGCACCAAGGATAAAGGGTGCGAGTGTTGCGACCTTGTTCCAGCCAGTCTGCTCCAGCATGCCGGACGACCAGAGAATGATGCCGGATGCGCGATCATCGGCAATCAGGATGATGGCGGAAGAGAGCGCCGAAAAGGAGAGCGACACCGCCACACCGGCCAGTGCGAGCCGAACCGCTTGTGCCCGCAAGCCGCCGCCGACCAGCAGGCATAATGTTCCGCCAAACGCACCGCCGATGATCGTGGCGAGAAAGCCCGGAAAGGCAAAAGGCAGCAGCAGGCTGGAAACAACCAGCGCCAGTTGTGCGCCGCTGGTGACTGCGAGAATGTCCGGTGCTGCAAGTGGATTGCGCAAAATAGTCTGCATCACCGTGCCTGCGGCAGCAAGTGCTGCACCGACCAGTATGGCTGCGATTGCGCGGGGCAGGCGAATGGTCTCAATGATGATCTGCGCCAGCGTTTGAGGGCGCGATGGCGCCTGCAAGGCATCCTGCAAAGTGACATTACCGCTACCAATGACAAGTTCGGCAGCTGTCAGCGCGACCAGCAGCAGGATTGCCAGAAAAACAATGCCTACAGTGAAGCTCTTCTGTTTTGTCTGGTTCGACGCCAGAGACTGCGCGGTCATTCCGCGCTCCGCTCTTTTTCGGCAGAGTGCGGAACCAATGGATCATTGACCCAGCGGGGCATGCAGAACGGAATCGGTAAAACCGGGTGCGCCGTCACTTCAATGTCGAAATCGAAAGCTTCTCTGAGGCGCTCCGTTGTGAAAACACCTTCGGGACTGCCTGCGGCCATCAACCGGCCCTTGCGCATCAAGATGACGTCATCGGCCAGTTCCAGCACCTGATTGAGATCGTGCAGAACGGCGATGATGGTCAGGCCGTGATTGCGGTTCAACTGCTTGAGTAACGTCAGCAATTCAGCCTGATGGCGGATGTCGAGAAAATTTGTCGGCTCATCGAGAAACAGGACGGACGGTTCCTGTGCAAGAGCTAGCGCCACCCATGCGCGTTGGCGCTCGCCGCCAGACAGGGAAGCCACCTGACGATGACGCAAAGCGTGCAGGCCGGTTTGCGTGATGGCGCGTTCAATTGCCTGCCGGTCGTAATCGCCGAGGCGGGAAAACAGGCCGCGATGCGGATGACGTCCGTTTTCGACCAACTCTTCTACAGTCAGGCCAGCGGGAACCTCTGGCATTTGCCCCAGCACGGCAATCTTGCGGGCGAGATCAATACGCCTCAGACGGTTGATGTCTTCACCTTCGAACAAAACCTGACCGCTTGTTGGTATCTGAAGGCGCGCCATACTGCGCAACAGCGTGCTTTTGCCCGAACCATTGGCCCCGCAAATGACGGTTATGCGCCCGGCCTCAACCGAGGCATCGACCGAATTCAAAGCCATCGCGCCGTCAAAACTGACGGAGACGCCAACCGTCCTGATGATTGCTTTGTCCTGCGTGGCCATAGGCTTCCAAACGACACGTTCTTCGATGCCGTGTGATAGCCAAGAGGATAGGGCTTCGCAAGTTTTCTAGAGCGTTCCAGTTAAGATTGAATCGTGGGAAAAATTTCACTGTCCAATGGACGCTCTGCCAGCAGGTGCTCGATCAGCGCGCGCGCCGAAGAGGTCAGCTCATCCAGTGAGCGTATGCAAAGCGACAAATGCCGCGTGGCCCATGCATCCGTCAGCGGGATTGGCACGATGCCGGTTGTTGTCATCATGCGATGCGCGACCAGTTCCGGAATGATTGCCAGACCGACGCCTGCGGCGACCATCGGGCAGATGCTCTCGAAAGTGCGCAAACGTGTGCGCGTCTTCAACTTGACGCCAAGGCGTGCGGCGTGGGCTTCGATGTGATCGTAAAGTGCACCTGAATAGAGCCCGATGAATGGTTCATGGAGGACATCAGCAAGGCATGCCGATTTTCTGGCGGCAAGTGGGTGCTGCTGCCCGGTAACAAGAACCAGCTTGTCTGTGGTGAAGGGAAGGAGAACCAATCTGGCGGTATCGACAGCATCCGACAATATGCCGATCTCGACAAAGCCGCTCGCAACGGACCTTGCGATTTCCGCGCTCTGTCGTTCTTTCAGCTCAACGTCGATCTGCGGATTATCCGCCATGAACCGGGCAAGTCGTGCAGGGAGGTATTCGGTCACGGATGCCGTGTTGGCCGCCACGCGCACAGTGGAGCGCATGCCCTTGGCATGGGTGATGAGATCGGCATGCATGTCAGTCATCTGGCGCAGCACGAGGCGCGCATGATGCGCAAGCGCTTCGCCTGCTGCAGTGAGCGTGACACCACGTCTGCCGCGTTCGAGAAGCTTGACCTCGCCAATGGTTTCCATGTCACGCAAGCGCTCGCTTGCCGAGGGCAGGGCGAGCCCCACTTCCGCAGCGCCGTTCGTAATGCTTCCGGCGTCGGCAACGGCGATGAAAAGGCGAAGGTCTGTGAGATCGAAACGCATGCATATTTATGGCCGATATTCTGCCTTCGGTAAAGCCGAAGGCAGAATATGGAACTTCCGCATTTCGCAAAATGAGGATTTCTTTATAGCGAAAGCATGACCCAATCAGCCGCACTTATCGTCACGATTACCCTCACTTTCCTCGGCGCTGGCTTCGTCAAAGGCCTGACCGGCATGGGATTGCCAACCGTTGCCATGGGCGTGTTGGGGGCGCTGATCTCACCGCTAACAGCGGCAAGCCTGCTTATTGTTCCGTCATTCATCACGAATGTTTGGCAGCTTCTGGCCGGGCCAAGTTTTCGTGCGCTGGCTCTGCGCCTTTGGGCCATGATGGTGGCAATCGTCGCCGGAACGTGGATCGGCACCTTCATGCTGGTCGACGGCGAGACGAGCCTGACTACCGCGCTGCTCGGCGCATGTCTGGTCGTTTATGCGGGATATACCCTGCTCGCCCGGCAATGGCACGTAGCGGCTCGGCACGAAGTCTGGCTCTCGCCGCTGATCGGTCTTCTGACCGGCTTGATCGCCGGTGCGACCGGCGTGTTCGTCATCCCCGCCGTTCCCTATCTTCAGGCGCTGGGGCTGAGGAAAGACGATCTGGTGCAGGCATTGGGATTGTCGTTTACAGTATCGACCATTGCACTCGCCATCGGGCTTTCGTCCCGTCAGGCCTATAGCGGCGATATTCTTCTCATTTCGCTCGCTGCTGTCCTGCCTGCGCTGGCAGGCATGGGGCTTGGGCAGTTTTTTCGCCAGAAAATCAGCCCGGAACGGTTTCGCCTCTGGTTTCTCGTCGGGCTTATGCTATTGGGAACGGAAATGCTGGTGAGACCGATATTCTTGTTAAGCTTTCAATAGCGGAAGAATTTTCTTTTCCCCTCCGATACATACGGATTTGCTTTCTTGTTCGCATATGCCGGAGACAGGATACTCACGCTCATGGAAGCGGGATCTGTTGCAGTTCCCGGGAAAGCTCGGAATAGACAGGCCGCCTCTGGCTGTAGTGTGACATGACCCGACATAAATCTCCTGACCATAACGGGTCGCCTGCGTCGCGATTCCGGCTGTTTAACCCGATGCTTGCCGGCGCAACGCTGCGTGAGCGCGCCATTGCCTGCATTGGTGCGCTGGTTGGCATCGCTCTCACCGGTTTCGTCTCGGGTTTTCTGCTGGGCAACGGCCCGCATCTTCCGTTGATCGTTGCACCTATCGGCGCATCGGCTGTGCTGCTGTTTGCGGTGCCGAACAGTCCGCTGGCGCAACCATGGTCGATCATCGGCGGTAATACGATTTCTGCGCTGGTGGGCGTGATCGTCGCTCGCTATGTCAGCGACCCGGCTCTTGCTATCGGGCTTGGCGTTTCACTTGCAATCGCCGCCATGTCTGTAACCCGCAGCCTGCACCCGCCGGGCGGCGCTGCTGCGCTGACGGCTGTGCTGGGTGGTCAGGCGGTCGCAAGCTGGGGGCTGTGGTTTCCGCTCGTGCCGGTCGGCTTCAATTCCTGTCTGCTGGTGGGAGTGGGCATTCTGTTCCATAAGCTTGCCCGGCGTAAGTATCCGCATAACGTGGCCGCCGCACCGGTGAGCATGCACGCAACGAAGGACTTGCCGCCTTCCGTTCGGGCAGGCATCCGCGAAGAGGATATCGACGAGGCGCTGAACACGCTGGATGAGAGCTTCGACATCGACCGCAACGACCTTGGCCGGTTGTTGCGGCAGGTTGAGCTACAGGCATCGATCCGCGCCCATGGTGATCTCACCTGCGCCGACATCATGTCGCGCGATGTTATCAGCATTGGTGAAGACGATTCCGCCGATCAGGCCCGCAATCTGCTGTTGCGCCATCGTATCCTGACCTTGCCCGTGACGGGTTCTGATGGACGGCTCACCGGTATGGTGGGCTTGCGCGAATTGATTCAGCCGGGCGAAAGCCTGAAAGATCATGTGATCCCGGCCATTACGGCCGGGCCGGATGATGCCGCATTAAGCCTGCTTCCGGTCCTGACTGATGGTCTTACCCATGTGGCCGTGATCGTGGACGAGAACAGATTTGTGGTTGGCGTCGTGTCGAAAAGCGATCTTCTCAGCGCAATTGCGCGTGTTTTGCCGCAAGCGGCTCCATCTTCCATCCGGGCCGCAGCCTGACATCTCAATAGGGCTGCATGTTCCTGTTCTTACCTGTTTTCGTCATGGCTTCTCATGGCCCTGCCGGAAATACGCTATTGAATAAAAAGCAGATTTTGGGCAGGGTCGACTCCCAAGACAATGTCGGTGAGTGAATATGTCCGTCCAGCGCGCAAGTTTCTATATTCTTCTGGCGCTCGTCACGATCGCCTTCGCCTGGCTGCTTATCCCTTATTACACAGCGGTCCTTTGGGCGATCATTCTCGCCGTCATCTTCTATCCCGTTCAGCAATATCTCGTGCGGCTTTTGCGCGGACGGCGTAATTTTGCAGCCTTTCTGTCGGTGCTGATGTGTATTTGTCTGGTCATCATTCCGGTGCTGATCATTTTCAGCTCGCTGGTTCAGGAAGGAAACTCTCTGTACCAACGGCTGAGCAGTCGCGAATTCGACCTCAACAGCTACATCACCAGCATCCTATCCGTTCTGCCAGATTCGCTGGAAGACTGGCTCAAACGTTTCGAGCTTGGCAGTTTCGCCGAATGGCGTTCGCGGATTTCAGCGACAATCCTGCAAGGCAGTCAGCTTTTCGCCGGTCGTCTCGTCAGCTTTGGCCAGAACACGCTGCAATTTTTCATCGGCTTCGGCATCATGCTCTATCTGCTGTTCTTCTTGTTCCGCGACGGTGCGGATCTTGGACGCAGAATCCGGCAGGCCATTCCGCTGAGCGACGACTATACGCGCCAGTTTCTGGAAAAATTTACCGCTGTCATCCGCGCGACCGTCAAGGGCAACATTATCATCGCGATCATTCAGGGTTTGATCGGCGGTATTGCCTTCTGGCTATTGGGCATCGAAGCCGCCCTGCTGTGGGGCGTGATGATGACCTTCTTCTCCATGCTGCCAGCGGTCGGTGCCGCTCTCGTCTGGGTGCCTGCCGCCGTGTGGTTCTTTGTCAGCGGGGACTGGGGCAAGGGCGTCATTCTCGTGCTGATCGGAACGCTGGTTATCGGCCTCGTGGATAATTTGCTGCGCCCGCCGCTGGTCGGCAAGGGCACGCGCATGCCGGATTATGTGGTGCTGATCTCGACGGTTGGCGGCATTTCGCTGGTCGGCATCAATGGCTTTGTTATCGGACCGTTGATTGCCGCCATGTTCATTGCCGCATGGTCGCTACTTGCCGAAGAGCAGAAGGACAAGCCCATCGCCGCCGACGGTCCCAAACCGTCGGCAGTGAAGGCGAGACGCTCGAAATAATCAAGGATCAGGCGACTTTGAGCGTTTCCACTGGCAGGCCGGTATCGGTCATCTTGTTGTCGATGCCGTTTTCATCAAGGAACTGCTTCATCTCCGCATAGGTTTCAAACCATGCACGGTTGTATTTATCGAATAGCGACTGATCCCAGTAATCCTCCAAACGGAACGGCTTGTCGCTGAAAACGTCATAGCTTGGAATTTTATAAGTCTCGGCAAATTCAGCCGTGCGGCTGTCATAGGTGAAATAGATCGACGGCACGCCATTGGCGAGCGCCATCAGATTGCCGTGCAGGCGATAGCCAAGCACGAGTTGTTGCTGGCGTACTAGGTTTTCATAATCGGCAACAACATCGGAATAGAACATCTTGTTGCGGTAGAGGTTTTCGATTTCATCGTCGAAATACCAATCGGCGGTCCAGCGATGGCCTTTCAGTGCGGCGATGGCCTCTTCCTTCTGGTCGGGCGTGCCGAACACCATCTTTTTCTCGTCGATCTCGCCTTGGGCCATCAGCGTGACATCGAAGCGCCGTGCCATTGTCTTGATGAGATCGCGGTGACGGGTGAGGTATTGTTCAATGTCCTGCGCATAGGCGGGC
This sequence comes from Ochrobactrum sp. RH2CCR150, assembly GCA_014138095.1. Lineage (GTDB taxonomy): Bacteria > Pseudomonadota > Alphaproteobacteria > Rhizobiales > Rhizobiaceae > Brucella > Brucella gambitense. The sequence goes on along the minus strand of JACGXE010000004.1, from coordinate 114,035 downwards.
GAAACCTCACGGCGCACAGTGACGCCAACCTTCTGGACACTGTCGAGTGGGGGCAGCTTGATGCGCAAATGCTGGTTGTTGCGGCGGAAAGCCGTCGGGCAGCCGATAATGCGCACATTGCGAATGCCGATATCGTTCAGCACCTGCGCCGTATATGCGCCGCGCACACCGATGGAGACGGTCGAATCCGCGATGATGCGCAGCACTGCCTTGGTTTCTTCGGAGAGTTCCAGCGCGCCCTTGGAGGGGGCCTGCGCGCCGATGCCAAACGCGATGACCGGCAGTTTCAGCCGTTGCAACACGGCAATGCTCTCGCGCCAGTTCATGTCCTTGTTCACATAGTTCGACCCGCGCAGAATGACATAGTCATAATCCTCGCGCAGCTGGTCGATCTTTTCCGGCGAATAAGCGGTTATGGGAAGCTCGGACGCCTTTTCATAGTTCATCAGCTTGAGCGATGACTCGAATACGAAGGCATCGCCAATATTGTGATAGTGATTGATGCTGCCCTGCACGTCGGTGTGACGATACCAGCGCACATTGTCGTGGTCATACACTTCTCCAGCGGGAATCATCACGAGGGCGCGGGGGGCACGGGCCATTCGGTTTTCCTTTAGTAAGAGCATTTCCAGCAAAAGTGTGAAACGGTTTTGCGTTCGGAAATGCGTAAGACAATGATTCCAGGTAAGCCAGGCTCAGCTTGCCTGAGAGAGGACAGTTTCACTCACTGCCGGTTTCGGCTTGCGAGGCTTCGCCTCACGCAATCGGTTATAAAGGTCGAGATGCTCTTTGGCGCAATCAACATAGTGTACAGGACGACGGATGGAATTGTGAAGACGATCCCAGATGCTCGGTGCGCTTAGAACTTCTGTGAAACGGTCGGCGAGATCTTCCGCGCTGCGGACGCGGAAATGCAGCCCGTCTTCACCATCGCGGATTTTCTCGGCCATGCCGCCAATATTGGAGCAAATGACCGGGCGGCGGTGATGCAAGGCTTCCTGAATGACGATGGGCGAGTTTTCCCACCAGATCGACGGCATCACCACCCAGTCGACCGACTGCATGAGACGCGGCATTTCCGCATTCTGGTAAGCGCCATAAAAACGCACGCGAGGGCCAGCTTCTTCGATCAGCTTCTGCATCCGCTCCTGAAAGGCAGGCGGCTGCTTTTCCAGATTGCCGCCAAAAATCATCAGGCGGGAATCTTCACCCCACACCTGTTCTGGAACACGCGATACCGCGTCCACCAGCACATCGATGCCCTTGAACGGGTTGATCTGGCCAAAAAAGGCGAAGCGACTGCGGCGCGGGTTCGGGCCGGTCAATTCGCGTGGTGGCGTGACCTCTCGAATGGCGATGCCGTTCTCGATCACAGCCATCTTGTCGGGGCTCAGGCCCCATTCGTGATAGCGGTTTGCCAGAAACTGGCTTGGCGAGATGAAGGCGTCGGCCAGTTCCAGCATTCCGCGCACAAAGCGCTCACGCTTGAGAAACCGCGCTGGCGGAACCTGCGGAAAGCAGGCGTGGCAATCAATGGGCGAGGCCTCGTTGCAAAGCTTCGACGTCCCGGCTTTCACCATCTGGCCGTCATTGTTGCAGATCGACAGGAATTCGTGGAACGTGACCAGAATGATGCGATCTGGCAGGGCCTCGCGGATTGCGTAAAGCGTTTCCAGTCCGAGCCCCATCACATGATGGAAATGCACGATATCCGGATCGAAATCGCGCACGAAACGCAATAGATCGCGACGGATTTCGTCTGTGTTCTTGTTCGACAGATAGAAGTGATCATACTCGTCGGCGTGAAACAGGATTTCATCGCTAGCGCGGCGCATGCTCATCAATGCCGTGGTGCCGTGGCGCGGGATCGGGTGTCCGGCGCGGGCCAGATAGACCGACTGCACGCCGGGAATGGCATTCAAACCCTTGTGCAGGTTATAGGATGCGATTTCACCCCCGCCCAGCGAGATCGACGGGTGGGCGTGCGAGATGACCAGAACGCGGAGTTTGTCGCTCATGCGGGTTCCTCAATCGGTGCGCTGCGCCTGCCAGCAAGAATATTCGACCAGCGTGCATCAAAGACCTGACGGTCGATCCGCTCGATCAATGCGATAGTTGATGCCCTGTCGGTGACCGATACATCGTCGGAGCCGAGCATCTGCGCCGATGGCAGCCAGTAGGAGCGCAGGCCGGACTGTTTGAGTTTCAATCCAAGGTCGAGGCCTTTTTCATGCGTGCCGAGATAGCCGCGTGTGAAGCCGCCGACCGAAAACAGCGCATCACGCGGCAGGATGCAGCATTCGAAGGTCGCCGTGGCGACTTCGGTGAGTGACATGCCGGAAACCGAATCCATCGGGTATCCGGCATAACGGCTGATAAGCGCCCGATCCGATTGCGGCCCGGCAACCCAGGTTCCGGCCCAGCGAATGGAATCGTCTTCGTAAACGAGCGTTGGCGAAAGAACGCAGTCGTGATGCGCATCATAAGCCGTGACGAGCTTGTTCAGCCAGCCTGCACGCCGCGGCAAAAGCGAGCCTGCCAGAAAGACCACCTTGTCGGTTGTGACGGCGCGCGCGCCTACTTCCAGCGCATCATAAAGATCTTCCGAACCGCTGGCCGAGACGAGCCGGATACGCAGGCGATAGAAGTCCGCAAGCCTTCGAACCTGTACCCCGATGCGGTCGATGATTTCCGTCGCGGCTGCAACGACAATCGGTGCGATGCGGGTTTCCGGATCAAGTGCGAGCAGCGCCAGCAGAGGCTCGATCTCTTCCACGCGTTCATCGACACCGATGATGATCGCCAGATTGGCGGCGTGGTTTACCGCATCTTCGAACGGGCCAAGATCGACGACGCCGAACACTTCCGGCGCCGGACGGCTGACCCCGCTCAGCAGCGGAACCAGCTGCTGATCGACAATGTGGCGCAGCGCCCAGGCATTGGGGTCGGTTGCGCGTATCTGCCGGACAATTGCATCGCGTGACGTGACACGGGTCGGCGTCAATGGATGAAAGGCGCGGCGTCCATCGCTGATGGCAAGCTCGATATAAAACGGTGATGTGCTATCGCCAGCAAGCTCGGGCGCAAAGGCCACGAAACCATGCGCGTGACGATTGGGGTCGAGACCGGCATTGAAGGGCGGTTGATTGTCGAACTCGCGAGTGACATCTGGACGGTCGTAACGGGTCCAGGTGCCGTCGACCTGTATCTCGCCGCGATGGCGGCGCAGCTTGACGCTTTCCACATGGCTGTCGGGGTCGAGCAGCCAACCAGAAACCAGAATGCCGCTGCCCTCGACGCGGAACACGTTGTCGATGCCAAGCCGCACCGGGAAGGGCAGGCCAGAGACAGTCTCGCCGCCGTCGAAACGATTGGCCGCCGAGCGTAGCCGGAGCAGAATATCTGTCGAACTGCGCACGCGCGGCAGGATGGCGCGAATGTGTCCCGGCGTCTCACGCGATCCGGCCAGCAGCCTGCGATCATAGACTTCCGTGAAGCGCCAGCCGCGTCGTCCGCGAAACAGAAGCCGCTCAATATCGTTCGGTTCCACCAGCTCATTGGCGAGCAGCAAACCGGCAAAACCCGACGCCTGATCGTTGAGATCGGGGCGCGCGAAAACGCTGATCGAACATTCTGCCAGCGAAGAGTTTTTACCGCTGATGAGAAGTCGCGTGACGGCGGGCGTCAAATCCTGCGCCCAGCCCTGAACGAAAATTTCGCCTTCGTCGCTACCGCCAATCAATTCGATACAGCCATCGGAGCGCGCTCCGACCTGCAGCAGAACAGTGATTGCGGCAAGCTTCTTGCGCCCGATAGGACCGGAGATCAGCCCTTCTACCAGTTCATCGATGACGGTTGGCAGACTTGGCCCGGCAAGGTCGCCGATCATGGCGACGAAATCGGCGACAGGTGCGGCGCGCGAGGCGAAATTGTAACGCGCGACTTTGGCCTTATGCTGGAACATCACCGTCTTGAGGATGCCCCGGCGCAAGATGCCGGTTGGCACAATGGCCACGAAGCCATGGGTTCCGGCAGGCGAAGGCTCTTTCAGTGGCCAGGTGACGAGGTTTACCTTGACGCTGAGCGCCGGATCGCCATTCAGAAAGGCTGTGACCTGATCGCCGCTCGCATTGCCGATACCAAGCACGAGCAGAAGCGTTTCCTCGATCACGCAGCCGACAACCATCTCGCCTTCCATCATCATGGGCGGGCGTTCCGATGGTCGGGCAGGTTTTGCTGCCGGTTGCTGCGTGGCGGGTCTTTCGTCTTGCGTCATGGGTTTCCCCTCAGCGCATCACGAAAAGGGTCAGGATGGCGCCTGCGACAAAACCCGCCATAACGTACATCAGCATGAACAGCAGCTTCACATCGCCACCGGCGCGTTTGCGCACGTCGTCCATGCGTTTTTCAAGCCCTGCGACCACACCATCCATACGCATGATATGCACGTCGAGTTCGGTCATGCGCTGATGCAAATCGGTACGCAGGCCATCGACCGAGGCGGCGATGTCTCCCATTTCGGCGGGCGCAGCATTGCCTGAACTGTCGAGCACCGGAGCCACGCGCTGCAGCGAACGCTGATTAACCTGCAACTGGCGTTGCGCGGCCATCAACATGTCGAGCTTATCCAGAATGCGGGTCATCGGCGCTGCAATCAGCGCTTCGGCGGCCTGTTCGTCTGGCTTCGGTACGCGCAGTTTCTGCTCATTACCTGCCGCATTGGCTGCGACGACAACAAGCTCACCGGCGCGGGCGGCTGCAAATTGTGGCAGCATCACTTCGAAAGCATGCAGGCCGTCGCCAATGCCGTTGCGCTTCAGGTCGGGACGTTCCTTGTCCGCCGGTGCTTCGGCAATTGGCTTGTCATCGAGCAGAACGCGGATCAAAAGTCGTTCTGTGGGCGCTCCGGGATCGAACGCCCAGCCGTAAAGGCGGCCTTCCTCGATGGCGTCAACGCGTCCTTTCATGGCTTCGGTCCTCTGAGGTGCGGCGGATGCAGCCTGTGCTGCTGCCGGTTTTGCTGCCCCTTCGGTTGGAACTTTGGTCGCGATGTTCATGATCTACCTCTTATGCTGCCTCGACACGGGCCGTTCGTATTGTCCCGATCAGATCGAGATAATGCGAAGCCGTCGTGTCGATGGTGTCCGGATGGCGTGCATTTTCGCTGAGCGACTGACGCAGTTCCGGGTTTTCCGCCATACGGCGCATGGCTTCCGCCAGCGCCTGCGGATCATTGGGCGGAACGGTCAGGCCGTTTACGCCGTCTGTAATCATTTCGGCCATGCCACCAATATTGGAGCAGATGACCGGGCAATCCTGTCCCTGCGCTTCCTGAATGACGAGGGGCGCATTTTCCCACCAGATCGATGGCATGATGGCGCAATCGACGGTGCGGATCAGTTGCGCGATATCTTCACGCCGATAAGCGCCACGCCGTTGCACGAAAGGGGCCGTTTCAGCGAAAAGCTGGTCGATTTCGCTGACAAAACTCTCGCTTTGAAACGGTGCCGCGCCATGCACGCGCAATTCGAAGTCGAAGCCTTCATTGATCAGTTGCTGTGCCGCCCGGAGCAGAACAGTCGCGCCCTTCCATGGGTTCAGATTGCCGAAATAACCGAAGACAGGTTTGGTTCGTTCGCGACGTGGGCTGTCGATCGCAGGGCGTTCCGGCTGACCGTTTGGAATGACGCTGATCAAATCTTCCGACAGACCCCAGTCAACATAACGTTGCTTCAGGAATTCACTCGGAGACACGAAAGCGTCAACGGCGGTCAACAGCGACTTGATGTGGCGTTCGCGCAGCACGAATTTGTCGAGCGCGATGTCCTTGAAACAGGCATGGCAGCGATCCGGGCTGGCACCGTAGCAAAGTTCCTTGCCCGTCGTGCGCACCATCAGGCCGTCGTGGTGACAGATCGGGTAATAGTCGTGCAATGTCAGGACGATACGGCAATTCGGTAATGTGCGTCGAACAATATGCGGAAATTCTGCGCCGAGCAGCAGAAGGTGGTGAAGATGCACCACATCCGGTCGAAAATCCTTCAGCAGTTCCACAATGTCCGGCACTATGCCGTAGAGATCGACCTGGCTCATGTTGAAACGGTCGAAATGACCAGACCAGAGCAGGATTTCATCGCCGCCATTGCCGATGCTTTGAAAGCTTGTTCCCGGGCGCTCCTGACGGTGAACCTTGTTGGTGGCTCCCAAAAACAACGCTTCGCAACCGGCGCGCTGATAGGCGCGAAACAGATCATGCGCGAATATTTCCGTCCCGCCGGGATGCAACGACGGATGATTATGGGCAGCGACGAGCACGCGTTGGGCCATCAGGCAGCGCCTCCGCGTGTCGCGATGAACAGATCCTGATAATGGTCGGATGCTATCCCGCGCCAGTGGCCGAATGACTTCAATTCCAGTGTCAGGCCGGCACCCGCCAGCGCGCGATCCAGAAAGCCATTCTCAAAGCCGACGGCGGCGAGAGGTGGAAGTTCCGGCACATACCAGCACGGGCCTGCACCGCTGCGTTCGAAACTGAGGCGTGGGTCTCGCTTGCCATGGCGGTCGCGCGCAGCAATGTCGTCGACAACAAAAGCCGTCATGAACAGTTTGCCGCCGGGCGCCAGCACACGGGCGATCTCCCGCAGATAGACTTTGACTTCGTCAGCGGCGAGATGCGTCACCACCGACGTCATGATAACGAAATCGACGCTTTTGTCCGGAAACGGCAGGACGAGGTGATGTCCATCGACAGCGCCACGCGGATTATAGAGCGCATGGGCAATGTCGATGTGCTGAAACTGGAAGTTGGGATAAAGCGCGCTGATGTGCTGACGGCACCAGTTCGTGCCGCCCGCCACCGGATCGATACCCGCATAACGCCCTTTGGCTGGGTCGAGATATTGCGTCAGCGGCACGGCCATGCGTCCGATGCCTGATCCGATATCGAGAACGCGCGCATCGGGCTTGAGGCCGCCTTTGCGGATGAAGTGGCCGAGAAACTCTGCACCCACAGCCCGGAAATCGCCGTCACCCACAAACACGCTGTTGGGGTCAGGCGAGGGCAGGAAGCGGTTCTTCAAGACGGCGCGTGTCAGCCAGCCGATCTGTTCTTCGGGAATTGGAAGTTTGGTTTCAGGCTGTTTCAGCGCTACCACGTCGGTCAAGCGACGCTCCTTTCATATTTGGCAACGATCACATTGGACGACGGCGCGGTCTGCGTGTCGTCTTCTGGCGGAGCCATCAGGTCGGTGATGTCTTCATCCCAGCGCTGGGTGTGCATCCAGGAATTATATTGGCTGGCAAGGCCGCGCATATAATCAGCGCTGCGGCGGATCGAGCGGCGCTCGAAATGATAGAGCGCGACGGCAGGATCGTAATAAACCTGAAAGCCAAGCTGGCGGATTTTCAGGCAAAGATCACTGTCTTCATAGTCACCTATGATATAGTCTTCAGTATATCCACCGACCAGATCGAAGATATCCTTGCGCGTTATAAGGCAGGCACCAGTAATGCCCGGAACATCGCGTCCGACAAGGGCGGGCGCATAGCTACCGGGCATGCCCTTGTAGTAATGATGGTTGAGCCAGACGCCGTGGCGATCACGGGCAAAATAGAGGCCTGCGTGCTGAAGCGAACCGTCTTCAAACAGAAGTCGGGGACCGATTGCGCCCAGCCGTTTGTTATCGAAGAGCGGTTGCAGCAGGTCTTGCAGCCAGCCGTGCTTTTCCGGCACGACATCGGAGTTCAACATCACAATGGCAGTACCCGTTGCCACGCTCGCACCCGCATTGCAGGCGCGGGCATAACCGCCATTGCGATTCATGATGACAAGGCGAAACGGCAGGTCGTGCAATATATGCAGGCCGCCCAGCATGTGCTCGGTATCGTCGTGTATTTCCGGCGAATCGAGAACGAAAATGAGTTCTGCATTGGCGACGATCCAGGGATCGGTTGCCAGTGACGAAAACTGGAAGCGCAGGAAATCCAGATTGCGATAAAGCGGGATGACGATGGACGCGACCGGGTTGGCGGGCGTGGTGCCAAAATCCTTGGTTTCCGCAATGCGCACGGTCGCGCCCAGCTTCTTTTCCACTTCGGTCAAAGCCGGAGCGAGAATGGTCTCGAACACTTTCGGGCGTGCGTGTTGCGGCGGCACGGCACGCAAGATGCGCTTGCGCTGCTCCGCCGGCTCGAACGGCTGCGTGGCAGGGACCAAAGGCGCGGTTGCGCCGGATGTGAGCCGCATCTGGAAACGCGGTTGCAAAAGCGGACCAAGATTTTTGGCAGCAGGCAGCCAGGCGACGAAACCCGTCACATCGGCCTGTGGGGCATCTTCCCGTTTGGCGATCTTTCCGGGGAATTTATGGAAATGGGCTTTCAGTGAAATGGCACTGCCATTGGCAGGCAGATATTCGATGTCGCCCAGCATAGCCGACGGATCGTGATACCACCCGCCCACGATCAGACCATTATCCAGCGCAAGTGCAAGATCGATTTCCGCTGCCGGATTATGGCTGGCGGATTGCGTGATCTGGCGTACAGGAAGCGGCGAACGGCTTTGCAGGTCGATGGCTACAGCCGGGCCGCTTTGGCCAAGTTTTGCGAGTTCGCTGACCAGAAATTCGCGCAGATCGGCATTGCCTTGCCATTTGGTCCACCATTTGCCGAAATCCATCGGCTCTGACGGACCGTCGGAGAGTTTGCGGATTGCAACCCCTTTTTGTCCGGTCAGGACGAACAGAAAGGATGAAGGCAAGTTCTGTGGGGATTCAACCAGAAGATGGCAGGGCTGCCATGCCTTGTGCGACTGCTGGCCGACCGTGAAGCGCGGAGGGATAACGATAACGCTTCCATTGCTGACGCCATAGATGGCGGAGATTTCGCCGAGCATCGGATCGACAGCAGTCTCCAGCAGATGATGTCCGGCAACGGGCTGGCCGCAATTCTGGATTTCGCGCGGTTCCGGCGTCAGCGCCAGCGTGAGGTTGCGAACGAGGGCTGCAAAAGTCTGATTGCGCGACAGGCGAAACGCGCTGCGCCATGTCGTGAGAATGGTCGAAAGCAGCTTGATGTGCCCCTGCAGGGTCAGGTCTGACAGGATGCGTTCGCTATCAAAGGATGCAAGCTCGTTGGCCGGGTAGAGAATGGACTGAACCGTGGGGCCAAGGGAACCGGCGGACAGAGCGAATTCAACAGGCTCGCTGCCGGTGCGCATGGCCCAGAACATGCGCGTGCCGCCGCTTTCCAGCGGAATGCCGACGCTCAGCAGTGGCACCGGTTGGACAGGCATTTCAAGCGCGCATTTAGTCGACTGGCGTGCCGGGCTTGGAATGTCCCAGGCGATCACGGCAACGTCGGCACAAAGGCGGCAAATGGAGAGATTCTCGGGTTTGCTTTCCCCGATATCGGCGGTTCTGCCGATATCATTTGCCCCGGTGCCAATTGCAATCTCCGCCGAATGGTCGAGGTTCAATGCGAATACCCTTTCATTCTTATCGGATGCAGGAAAATCAACGAGGAGCCCGCATTCTGATCCGAAAACTGGCAATCATTTTTCGGAATAGGCTTCAAAATCAAAACGTGCCCGGCGGGAGGCTGCCGGGCACGCCATTATTGGATCAATCAGTGAACAGTGAAGTACTGGTCAGGATGCGACTGGATGTCGTCAGCATTGGTGTTCACGAGGGTAACGGTGTCGCCATTGCCGAGATCGACAACGACATTGCCGCCAACCTGCGTGACGCGATCGGCAAGATCGTCCGCGGACGAAATGTCGAGGCCATTGATGCCCTTCTGGATCTGAAGGATGTCCTCGCCCGGATTGAAGTCGAGAATGACGTCGTTTCCGCCGCCACCGTTGAACAGGAACGTGTCGCTCCCGTTACCACCAATGAGCACGTCGTCGCCGGCGCCGCCATCGAGGATGTCGTTGCCATTGCCGCCATACAGAATGTCATTGTGAGCGCCGCCATAAAGCAGGTCATCGCCGTTGCCGCCCTGGAGAATGTCATCTCCATTGCCGCCATACAGCACGTCGCTGCCATTGCCGCCGCTCAGAATGTCGTTTCCTTCATTGCCGTAAAGAATGTCATCGCCATTCTCGCCGAACAGGACGTCATTGCCTGTGCCGCCAAAAAGAATGTCGCTGCCATTCCCGCCGAAGATGGTGTCATTGCCATCCCCTCCGAAGACGAGATCATCGCCGCCATGGGCACGGATGAAATCGTCAAAGCGGGAGCCGAACAACACGTCGTCGTAGGCGCCGCCTTCTAGAGTGGCCATCTGCTTCTCCTTGTGTTCCGTTGGGTTTCACAAGCCGGAATGCTCCGACCATTATGCTCGTAGTAGTCTGATACTTATCTTTGATAAATACAACATCGGAAAATGGTATAATTACAATAATGCCGTGTAACAATTTATTACGAAAAATTTATATTCCGGAATTGTGAACTTCTTTTAAAATTACTTTTGTATCAATAATAATTTGTATTTGGATTATATTTTAGAGCAAATTGCTTCAAAATTTGAAACGTCACGGAATTGTCAAGAAAATGTCTATTTTTCAAAGCGATGACGCCGCACATTGTTTCGAATGCGCGGCGTCGCAAAAAACAGAAAATCTGAAATGTATATAAGGAATACTGTGGAATACAGTTCTCCGGGGGACGGCGACCTGGCTTCGAAACGTTCCCAGTCAAAGATCGGCCACGGATAAATGCAATCCATTCCATTTTGGCACATCTTGCTTGGAGGGATTTGAAACTTGGGACGCGTAAGTTTTAATCTTCACGGAAGGCGCGGTTTAGACTGTCAGTGATCGGCGACACGATATAGTCGATTGCGCGACGTTCCTTATGCACGATGATGACTTCCGCAGGCATGCCCGGATACATGCGGGCTGTCGGATTGGCAGCCAGTGAATCCGGATTGATCTCTGCACGTGCCACGAAATAGGCCGAGTTGGTCTTGTCATCGATGGTTTGATCAGCGGCAATATAGGTCAGTTTGCCGTCAAATGGTGCCATAGAACGTTGATTATAAGCGGTAAGTTTGATCTGTGCTTTTGAACCAACTGCAACGCTGTCGATATCGTTAGGGCTGACTTTCATTTCCACCAGAAGAGGCTCGTTCTCGGGGACGATATCCATAATCGCTTCGGCAGGCGAGATGACGCCGCCCGGGGTGCGCAGGCGAATATTGGCGATGATGCCTTCCTGTGGAGCAAGCACTTCAACGCGACGCATTACATCTTTCGCAGCGATGATCTGCTCTTCTGCGTCAGAAAGTTCGACCTGGCTGGTCGTGATTTCCCCCGCGATTTCCGATTGCAGGTCGCTTTCAATGCCGGACAAGGCGAATTCGGCGCCAGCCTTGGCTTGTTCGGCCTTTGCCTTTTCACCCGTATATTCGCCACGGTCGCCCGCAAGTTGGCTCAACCGCGTTTCGATTTCGGTTAGTGTCGATTTCTGCGCGAACCCCTTTTTCACAAGCCCGGCGATAGCGTTGCGCTGTTCTTCAATCAAAGTGATCTGGCGATCGGTCGCTGCAATCTGTGCCGTCGATGCCTTGGCCTGTTCGGTATATTGCTCGATGGTTTTCTGCTGAATGTCGATCTTGCTTCGCTTTTGCGTTAGCCGCTTTTCGAAAAAGATCTGTTCGGCGCGAATGGCATTTTTCGCGTTCTCGCCGCCTTCCTCGAATCTCTCCGGGAAGGTGATTTCGTGCTCGCCCGCTTGTTCTGCTCTCAGGCGCGCCAGCTTGGCGATGAGACCAATCCGGCGGCTTTCCAGCGATTGCAGTTGTGAGCGCGCTTTGGTGGCATCAAGACGCAAGAGCGGCTGGCCGACCTTGACCAGATCACCTTCCTGCACCAGCAACCGGTCGAGAATGCCGCCTTCCAGATGGCTGATGGTCTTGCGCTTCGAATCGACGATGACGGTTCCGTTGGCAACAGCGGCACTGCCGAGCTCGGCGGAATAGGCCCAGGCGAAGAACCCCCCAAAGGCGACACCAATCGTAGCCATACCGGCGATGATGAGACCGCGCAGCGGAGACTGGTTGTCTTCGCGTTCGAGATCATAAGCCCATTCGGGTTTGACGCTGCCGAAGCGGGTGAGCGCCTTGTGGTCGGATGATTCTGCACGCGGCGCGAGTAGATTCGAAACGCGGCGAGGAATGACAGATTTTCCGGTCATGAGTTCACGGCTCCTGCCTGCGGATTATTGTTGCCGGGCGTCAGCGACGCCACGACGTCGGTGCGAGGGCCGAATTGTGTAATGCGGCCGTTTTCAAGCACGAGCAGTTTGTCGGCGACCTGCATGATAGTCGGACGATGTGCGATCATGATGACGATAGCGCCATCATCGCGCGCGTGTTCGATGGCGCGCATCAGGGCGCGTTCGCCGATGGCGTCGAGGTTGGAGTTGGGTTCATCGAGCACGATGAGGCGCGGGCGATTATAGAGGCAGCGCGCAAGGCCGATGCGCTGGCGCTGGCCGCCCGAAAGCGTCAGTCGTCCGTCGCCAACCGGCGTGTCGTAACCGAGCGGCATGCGTCCGATCATTTCATGGACATCGGCAAGGCGAGCTGCTTCCAGTACGCGGTGCGGGTCGCTGTCGCCCATGCGCGCAATGTTGTCCTTGATGGTGCCGTCGAGAAGCGAGACCGACTGCGGGAGATAGCCCGCGATCTCGCCGAATGAGCCACGCTCCCAGAGGTAGACATTGTTGCCGTCAAGGAAGACGCCGCCCGCGGAGGGTTTGACGATACCGATGAGCAGGCGCGCCAGCGTGGATTTACCAGCCGCTGAAGGGCCGACCACCCCCAGCACTTCACCGGGCGAAATCGAAAACGAAATGCCCTTGATGATCGGAACTTCGACACCGGGCGCGGCGTAAATCAGCTTGTCGATCACCAGGTCGCCATTGGGGCGTGGCGTTGGCATGGTCTGGCGCACAGCGAGGTTTTCCGACAGCAGCGACTGAACGCGCTTCCAACTGGCTATGGCGCTGACCCATTGACGCCAGTTCTCGACAATGCGGTCGAAAGGCATCAGCAGGCGACCGATGATGATGCTGGTGGCAATCATGGCGCCGGGGGTGATTTCCTGCTGCATGGCGAGCAGCGTACCGATGCCGAGTGAAGCGATCTGGATGATGAAACGTGCCGTGCGTGCAATCGACGACAGAGCTTTGACGCGGGTACCGCCGAGGTCGAGAACTTCGAGCGCCTGCATCTGCATGGTGCGCCAGCGACGGGCGAGAGCGGGCAACATGCCCATGGCTTCGATGACTTCCGCATGACGCAGGCTGCTGCCGATTTTCGCCACCGCTTCAACATTGGCCTGATTGGCCTCCTGAATGAGATTGCGCGTCAGGAGATCGGTGAGCAGGCCGCAGGCGACCAGAATAACGACGGCTATGACGCCGATGACGCCGAGCATCGGATGCAGCAAAAACAGCACGCCGAGGAAGATTGGCGACCACGCCGCATCAAGAGGTGCATTGATGGCGGGGGAGGTCAGAAAATTGCGCAACTCTGTGAGGTCGCGGAGGGTTTGCGTCGCTTTCGGGAGACCTTGATCGACCGAAGCCTGGATGGCGGCCGTCAACACGGCCAGGTTGAGACGACGCACCAGAGCGGTGCCCATGGCTTGAAACGACAGCGCCCGGATGAACTCCAGAACGCCGAAAACGATCATCGCACCGATGGCGAGAATCGTCAGCATGGTCAACGTGTCGAGACTGCGGCTGTTCAGGACGCGGTCATGAACCTGCAACATGTAGAGCGGTACGGTGAGTTGTAGCAAATTGATACAGGCACTCAAAAGCACGGCGTAAAGCAGCCCCGAGAGGAAGACGCGCCGAGCCCTGTAAATGAGGCTTTTCGGCGAAACTCCCACTTCGTCGGTGGCTTTTTTGCCGACGGAGCTCTTGCCATTTAGGTTCTTTTGGCCAGTATCGTTCATGCGCGGTCTGCCTTGGTATGGTCACAGGTCGTGGATATCCCTAAAGAGAGTCACCCATCTATCAGTATTATTCAAGTAATACCGCTTATAATGTGACGGAAAAAAGTTATTACGGCGGGGAAATGCGAAAGGAGACAAGAAAATCTAATTGAAAATTTCTTCAAAATTTGAAGTAAAATTGAAAATGGAGAGTAAAAGATGCAAAAACTTCTGCACGAGGGAGTGGAAGTCGAAACATCAATTGACGGATATTCATCCGTTGATTTTCCTGAAGTAACCGCCGAGAAACAGGAACGCAGAAACCCGGTGCATACAGTCGTAATTACTCATTTCGAACTGGCCCGGATGATTGAAAGAGTGAACCGCCGCTTTGTGAGCCTCCTGAAGACGGAGCTTACCAAGTTGGGGGTAGAGGACATTGGCCCGGCACAGACGCTTGTTCTGATGGCGATTGGCGATGTCGAGCTCACTGTGGGTGAACTACTGGATCGCGGGCACTATGTCGGGTCCAACATTTCCTATTATTTAAAGCAGCTTACCGATGGCGGTTATGTTGATCGCGTTGCCTCGCAGCGAGACAAGCGGTCTGCACGCATTCGTCTGACAGACAAGGGCGAACGCCTTTGCCTGAACCTGAAAAACGCCAGCAGGGACTATCATCATATCCTTGCTCGTGATGACGATGATCTTAGAAATCTCGAAATCGCATACCAGACTTTACACAGACTGGAATTGCTGTGGGGCAACGCCGCACGGTATGGCATTTGATGTTGATCGACGAATATCGACCAAAAAACCTACACGTTTTGTGACATGCATATAGCTTTTGTGCACAGACGTGGATTTGGTCAGTTCGCTGCTCTGGCCGGGCATCTGGCTGAAAGCGGACATGATGTAAGCCTGATTTGCGAGACGGTGGACCGTCGCCTCCCTGCGGTCCGCGTCATTCGCCACAGAGTTGAATCTGGTCCTCGCACCGATGGTGCGATGGCCAGATATCTCGAGGTTCCGGATCATCATACCCGGATCGGTTACCGTGTCGCCGAAACGCTTGAATCGATGGCGCGGCACGGTCAACCGCCGGACATAGTCATAGGTCATATCGGCTGGGGCAGCATGATGTTCGTCAAGGACGTGCTGCCCTCGACGCCGTCGCTTGGCTACTGCGAATTTTTCTATCGGGCGCATGGTGCGGATGTCGGCTTTGCGCCCGATGACAAGCCTGACGTGGAGATGCGTAAGCGGCTGCGGCTTAGAAATATGGCGCAGCTCGTGACGCTCGAAAGCATGGATGGCGGTTTCAGCCCCACGCACTGGCAGAAGAGCCTTTATCCGAAAGCGGCACAGAATCGCATCGCCGTCGTGCATGAGGGTGTCGACACCAAGGTTTTCTATCCTGATCGTCACGCATCTTTACAGCTGCCGGACGGTCGTGTTTTGAAGGCTGGAGAATCGCGCGTGATCACCTTTGTGTCGCGTGATCTCGAACCCTATCGGGGTTTCCCGCAAGCGCTGGAAGCGGCGGCGAAAGTCATCCGCCAGAACAAGGATGCCATATTCGTCTTCGTCGGCGGAGACGGGGTCAGCTATGGTACGCCACCTCCCGGTGGAGGGTCCTGGCGAGAACATCTTTTGCGCAATCATGATCTGCCGCCCGACAGGGTGGTGTTTCTGGGCTCCATCCCGCATGCCGACCTGCGCAAGCTCTACCAGATATCGACAGGGCATATCTATCTGACCTATCCGTTCGTGTTGTCGTGGTCGGTGATCGAGGCAATGGCGTGCGGCGCGCTGATCATCGGGTCCGACACGCCGCCGGTGCGCGAGGTGATCCGCGCCGGTCAGAACGGCCTGCTTGTTCCATTTTATGACACAGATGTGCTGGCTCAAACGGTGCTGGACGTTCTTGCCGACCCGGATGCCTGCCTCCAGATGCGGGCGGCAGCGCGCCGAACCATCGAAAATCGCTTTCGGTTGTCGGAATGTTTACGTCAGCAAAAAACGTTGATCGATGCAGTATTGAATGTCCGATGAGCAGTATGTGGCGACAATCGGGCATTCAAGTACCTGTATTATAATATAATAGCCCGCAATTCTGCGTGTTTACGAGGTATAGTGAATATATCTGCATATTGTTTCAAATTTTGAATTAAACCATTTCCAATTATACGCAATATTATCATATAGTTGACGCTATATCACTGTTGACAATACATGGTCTGTATTTTCTCATTGTACTTGTAGGCCGAACCTCCCAATCGGCCATCAGACAATGGACGATTATGTTGAGCACACCACTTCCTGCGATCTCGGGGCGGAAGAACCGCCGCTATGCCATTGCTTCGATGCGTGATCGTGAAGCGCTGGAAGCGACTTCTCTGGGCGACGTGACTGCTTTCGTTGAAGGCGACGGCAAGCGTCTGCGTCTGGCGAATACATTTCCGCTCATTGCGGTTGCCGCTTCCGATGAAGGCGCACACGAACTAAACACGATC
This sequence comes from Ochrobactrum sp. RH2CCR150, assembly GCA_014138095.1. Taxonomy (GTDB): domain Bacteria; phylum Pseudomonadota; class Alphaproteobacteria; order Rhizobiales; family Rhizobiaceae; genus Brucella; species Brucella gambitense. The sequence goes on along the minus strand of JACGXE010000004.1, from coordinate 97,574 downwards.
CTGCAGCAGCTTTATCGCATGCGCACCATACCGGAAGTGCCGGTCGTGCGCGTCGATGAGACCGGGCCGGAAACCGTGCCCATGCTCGTGACCCAGTTGCTGGAAAGCAGTCTGGACCGCCTTGTCGGGCATGTCAGCAAGGTGCATGCGGAACTTGCGATGCTGCGCCGCGAACGCGAAACGATGTTCGAGAATTACCGCGCCATCGAAGACGCCTTTCATGCGCGCAACTGGGATTCGTCGACTGAGATATTCAGTCACGCGCCTTTGGTGGATCCAAAGGATGAAGGTTTTGCGCGCCTGCTGCGCGAATCTGAAATCGAGCAGCTTTTTCCGGTTTCAAGCTATGCCGTGTCCGGTTTCGCGCTGCATTTCCGCGATCTGCCCGCCAACCGCAACGGTCAGCTGATCGTCACGCTGGATTATCTCGAAAACGGCGAGGGCATTGCCGAATGGCTGGTACCTTATGGCACGCTGCATTCGGAGTGGAACTTCTTCTCGCTCCCGAAAGCCTGTGACGGCAGCCATCGCACCTTGCGTCTGCGCATATCTGCGACGGGCGGCGTGCCGCCGGAATTGTCTTTGGGCAATGTGATCGCCAATGAGCGCTATGCCGCGCGTGCGCGCATTCCGCATGCCGATCTCGACATGCGCCCGCTGGCGTTGAGAATCTTCACCGGCCTGCCGGGTGTGCGTCCGGCATCGCTGCCAAATGCCATTGTGCCGACCTCGATGATCAATGGTCGCAAGGTGGACGATTATCGCTTGCCGATCGAGCTGTTGCGCAATGTCTCCAATGTGTCGGTGACGCCGCTCACACCGGATTTCCCGACGGTGCGTTTTCTGGAACATGAAGACGCCATCGGTTGCCACCCGCTTGAAGAGGGTATCACCGCTGCTGCTATCCGACGTGTGGTTGCGCCGGGAACCGTGCGGATTTCCGCCCGTGCTGTGATAGACCATCCGGAAGGCCAGCCCTGCGCCGTCGGTCTGCTGCTCGTCAATCTGGCGTCCGATGCGCAGGAAGAAATCGGTGCGCTTGCTTCCATGGATCGACGGCGTTCGCAGGTCCTGTTCAGCGGCTGGTCGGAAGTGGCGCCCAATCGCCCCATCGACATCAACTTCATGCTCGAAGAGCCAATCGACCGCACGATGGATCTGGTCGTTTTGAGCAGGGCCGCTGGTGGGTCTGTCGATTTCTCCTGGCTGAAGGTTTTCAACTTCCGTCTGGTCAAGCACGTTGAAGCCAGTCCCGCCCAAGAGGTGCTGAAAGAGGCCGCGAATGTACGATAGATCGAAGGATTTGATCGTCGTCGCGATGCCCCTCTATGGGCATGCGGCGCTGGCGCTTGAGGCGCTGGAATCGATCCTCACATCACAAACTGTGTTCCGCACGCAGATCGTTGTGTCGGTCGACGGCGATCCGCGTCGCGAAGTGTTTGACAGTCTGGCGCTCTATTCCGCAGCCCATCCGAATATCCATGTGATCTTCGGTGAAAATGCAGGGCCCGGTGGCGCGCGTAACCGCGCTGTCGATTATATTCTCGAAGAGATGCCGGACGTTAAGGCGGTCTATTTTGTCGATGCCGACAACCGTGTTCAGCCGCATACCATTGATACACTTTACCGTAAGCTGCTCGCTTCCAATGCGGGCTGGGTCTACACGAATATCGACACGTTTTCGGTTAACTGGCGCGCCCATTATGGCGACAGCTATTCGCGGCTCATCCACTGTATCACAGACAATATCTGCGATACCGGCTCGATGATCTCTGCTGAGGTATTCCACAGCGGTGTTCGCTTCGACGATGATCGCCAGAACGGTTTTGAAGACTGGGAATTCTGGCTTTCGGCCATTGAAGCAGGCTTTGTTGGTACTCCGTGCCATGACACCGGCTTCGAATACCGTCTGCGTGCCGAAAGTCGCTTCAAGGAAGCCAATCGTGACCGTTCCGGTTCGATCAACTTTCTGCGCAAGCGGCACAAGGCGCTGTTCCGTCGCCCGACATTGGTCGGCTTCGAGCATGAGGAATGCCCCCGTTACGGCGTCATACGCGCAGGCGAGGGAACGGTCAGTTTCTTTACCGATCCGAGCCTTGGCGCGACCGATCTCAAGTTTGACGATGCGATCCGGGCCTTCTGGGGCAGTGTGTCGGAACCCGACAATTTCCATTTCCCGCCCTTCCTCGCTTCATCCAACACCGAGACTCTAAAACTGCTGGCGCGCTCGCGTCTGTTCCCGAACATTCTATCGCGACTGGAAAAGCTCTCCGAGCAGGCCAACATCGTTTTCGTAGAACTGACGAATGTTGAAAACGAGCGGCGGATCGATACCGAAATCATGCCGTCCGGCACACGGCAGCCCCATGCCGATCTGATTTTCGTATCGACCCGGCTGATCCGCGAGATCATCGAAAACGATGCGCTCAATTGGTTCGCGTCGCTGGGTACGCAGCAGTTGTGGCCCACATCGGCGCGTATGAAAGTGCGCTTTCCTTTTCCCCGCGTGCGCCAGCGTCGCGCCCTGTCACGACCGGAGCAATCCATGCTCAATCTGGTCACGTCGATTGCCACAAGCCCGCTCAAGCAGAGTGCGGCCATGCGCTGGACGTGGCGTCCGCGCCGTTTGCCCGCTTTGTCGGAAATGTATCAAGTGCTGCGTGATGAGCTTGGTGGTGGGCCTGTCCTGCCGCTCGCACACAATACCGCGAAGAAAAAGACGGCTGCCGTTCTGGTGCCGAATGCATCGTTTGGCGGTGCCGAAAAGGTGGCCTATGCCGCTGGTCGTGAACTGAAGAATCAGGGCTTTGAAACCCACCTCTTTGTTCTCGGCAATGAACGTATGGACGTGCTGGACGAGTTCGACCAATCCTTCGATTATCTCCATTTTTGGAAAGACGGTATTCCGGCCTGGGGCGATACAAATCGCTTCCTCGGGCAGGATTTCATCACGGAGGATCATCCGCTCGACTGGAGCATCCTGCGCGGTCAGCTTTCGGGCTTCGATCTGGTCGTGAACAACCACGTCATGGCGGCGCATCCGCTGATGGGCAAGCTGCGATCCGAGGGAACGCGCACGGCCTGCTATCTCCATGTGGTGGACGAAACGGTCTTCCGCCGTCAGGCTGGACAGCCCTATGCGGCTATCGCTTTCGAACACGCCTATGATGCGTTTCTCACCTGTTCGGATCAGTTGAAAATCTATCTGCACAGTTTTGGCGTGCCGTTCGAGAAAGTCTTCTCTGTGCCAAATGGCGCGAGCTTCTCCATCGATGCGAAGCAGCGCGCGCAGGTGGCAGCAGCGCGCAAGGAAGGACGCAAGGGCCGACCCATGCGCATTCTCTATATGGGCCGCCTCGACCGCCAGAAAGGCATCGACCGGCTGCATGATGCGATCATGAAGCTGAGAGAGCAGGGCATTTCCTTCGACGCGCAGGCGATTGGTGGAGAAATCCTCTCCGATGATCCGAGCGCATCCTGGATGACAAAACTGCAAGAGGCGGGTGTCCGTGTGTCGCCCCCGGTCTTCGACGGCAAGGATATCGCGAACCATCTTGCATGGGCCGATGTGCTTCTGATGCCTTCTCGTTGGGAAGGCGCGCCATTGATGATTGCCGAAGCGCAGCAGCTTGGCTGTGTGCCGGTGGCGACAGCGGTTGGTGCGGTCGATGAACTCATCAATCATGGCCGCGACGGCATCCTGATCCGGAATGGCAATGATGCGCAGATCGTCGCCGACATGACGCGCATCCTGACCATTCTTGCGCAGGACAATGACGCCCTGATGCGCACCGCCGAAGGCGCTCTTGCCTCCGCAGCGCACCGCACATGGAGTGCAGCATTTTCCGACTTCACGGATTGGGCCAATGAAATCAGCCCTGTCTATCCGAAATCCCGGCCTTCCCAGCCGAACGTTGCAGATGATGCCAGCGCGATTGCCGTTCTCCCCGGCCGCGCAGTTGCCTGATTATACCAGAAAGGTCGACCTATGAGCCGCCCAGCCAACCCACGAATTCTCGTCACTGGCATCCCGAGCCATTTGACCCGCCTTATCCAGCGCGCGGAAAAATCGCAGGTTTATTATTCGGAAAAGCAACGCGTACCGGAATCCAAGGAAAACTTTATCCAGGAACTGAAGAACATCAGTAATACGGGTAATTATCTGATCGGAGAGGGTGCCATGACTGCCCTTCTTCCATCAGCAAAGCATATTCCGTTCTGGCATCTCTATAATTGCGTCAATAACGGTGCAGGTCTGGAAGAGATCAACAAGGAATTCGACATCTGCGTTTTCACTTGTGCCAATCTGTTGCGCAAGGGCTTGTCTGCAGATGCGGAAGCTCTGGTCTTGTCCAAGCTGGACATGCCGGTGGTGATGCTCGGCATCGGTATTCAAAACCGCCCGGACATCGAAGGTGAAGACGGTCTGCCGGCGGGCACCAAGAAGCTTCTGGACGTGCTCAAATCCCGCGAGCATTATTTCCTTACGCGTGGTGAAAACGCTGCCGGTTACCTGCGTGATCAGGGCTTTTCCTATGTCCGCCCGGTTGGCTGCCCCTCGCTCTATTTCCGCCCCGATAATATGCGTAAGGCGATCAGCCGCCTGCCGGATGTGAAGGTGGGAGAGGGCCGCACCGTCTTCACCGGCTATATGGGTGCGGAACTGGAAACCATCGGCGACATGAATGCGCTCAGCTCCGATGACGGACGCTCGGCCTATGTCGTACAGGATGAGCTTTTGCATTTCGACATGCAGCTTGAGCCGGACGCCAATGGCCGCGCCTACGATTCGACTACGGGCGAGCTGGTTGGTCCGCTTACCTATAAAGGCTCTGGCGATCTCAAGAAGAAGATCAGCGTTCACGCTTTTCTCGACACCAATCAGTGGCGCGCCTGGTGCTCGACCATGGATTTCTCCTTCGGTCGCCGCTTCCACGGCAATGTCATTTCCATGCAAGCCGGTGTGCCGAGCCTGATGGTGGCCGTCGACGACCGCATGCGTGAAATGCTGAATTTCTCCGGTCTGCCGAAGATCGACGCCCGCGATCTCAACGCCGCCAACGACCGGCGCGCATTCGTGAGCGATCATATTGCGGCGATGAACATCCCCGACGTGATCGAAAAATATTCGGACCGCGAACGCAACTTCCGAAGCGCTCTTTCAGAAATCGGCATTGGATAACTCCCGATCCAAGCAGCCGTCTCATAACTCCAGCGAAGATGGATCATCATGCGCATAATGATTACCGGCATCCCGTCATATTTGATGCGGACCGTCGAAAGCGTTTCCGGGGCGAGCGTGAAGCATCGTCCCTATTTCGAACCCATCCGCACGAAGAAGGATGTGATCGATCAGGTGAAGAAGATTGCCAATACGGGCAATTATCTCATCGGCGAGGGCGCTGCCAACGCCGTGCGCGGTCACGACGTGACCTATGTTCCGTTCTGGCATCTGGCCAACAGTCTCAATTCGCCGGACACCTATGCGAAGCTCAATGAGAGCTTCGATCTGTGCCTGTTCGCCTCGGCCAATCTTTTGCGCCCGGGCTATGCGGCAACGACTGAATCCTTCGTCTTCGAAAAGCTGAACATGCCGATCGTCGTCATGGGTATAGGCATTCAGAAGAAGGAAAATCTGAAGGAAGAACTGCCGGAAGGCACACGCCGTTTCCTTGAAATTCTGCGTCGCAAGGAAAGCTTCTTTCTGACGCGCGGGCATTTCACGGCGGAATTCCTCAAGGACGCGGGCATGAAATATGTCCGCCCGACTGGCTGTCCGTCGCTCTATTACGCGCCGGATCAGATGAAACGTTCGCTGAGCCGCCTTGCCGATCCAAGCCTGGCCGACGCGCAGAAGATCTCCTTCGGCGGCTATCTGGGCAGTGTTGCCGATACGATTGTGGACGCGCATGCACTGCTCGAAAAGGACAGTGTCGCAAGCTATGTCCTTCAGGACGAAGTGATCGTTTACAATATGAACATGGCCGGTGAAGACCACTCCGAAGCCTATGATCAGGCGGCAAGCCGCATCACTGCTCCTGTCGAGTACAAGCATATGGAAAAATGGCAGCGCAAGAACGAGCTGCTGGTGTTCTTCGATACGCACAAATGGCGCAGCTGGATTTCCAGTCAGGATTTCGGCCTGAGCCGTCGTTTCCACGGCACGATTATCGGCATGCAGTCCGGCATTCCGGGGCTGATGATCGCCGTTGATGACCGTATGCGCGAAATGCTGGGCTTTGTAGGCTTTCCACATATCGATGCCAGCGTCTGGAACCGCGAACCGCAGAAGAAGGCCTTTCTGCGCGACTTCCTTTCGAAGATCGATGTGCCCGCCGCCATCAATCGCTATTCGGAATGCGAAGCCAATTTCAACGGCGCGCTAAAGGATATCGGCATACGATGAAACGGAGGGTCAGGAGCACCGGGGGCAGGAAACGGGCAATCGCAGCGCTTTTGGGTATTGTCCTTCTCGGCATCATGCCCAACGGCGCTCTGGCCGATACGCGCTTTGGCGTCAACCGGGTCAATATGGCCTGGTTGCCCGCCGCAGAGCGCGAACAGATTTTCGACCAGATGGTGAAGAACGGCGTCGTGGCTGTGCGGCTTTCGCTGACGCGACCCATCGACCAGAGCATCGATGCGGTGCGGCTTGCGCATGAAAAGAAGCTGGCCGTACTGCTCGAAGTCTCGCTGAACAATGTCGATTTTTATCCAGAAGGCACCAAGCCCCGTTCGGGGCGAGGCCGGATCTGGAACATGTACCGGCTGTCGGACATTGATCCGAAACGTTTCCAGACAGCGATTGGCGACGCGCTTCAAAAAATCGACGCGCTTGGCGTGAAGCTGATCGGTGTAGAGACCGGCAATGAAATCAACTGGGGTGCCTATAATGGCGATCTCGCTATTTTGCCGAGTGAAAAGTCAAAGACCGCTCGCTCGTTGAGTGAAATGGAAGAGCTGCCGCTCGTGGAAAAGGGCGCGGAGAAATATGTCGAACTGCTGCGCGCCGTTCGCGCCGAACTGGCGAAAACCAAGCTCAATGCAAACGCCAAGGTGGTTTCAGCGGGCCTTTCGGATATTCCCTTTGCGGATGCGGATCGGCGTGGGATCGATACGGTCGATCCGGAAGCCTTCACTGATCTTCTAAAAAGACACGGCCTCGATACGGTGGCCGATGGCTATGGAATTCACATCTATCCGGGCAGCAGTGGGACGCGTGCCGCGCGCGCAAAGCACGTCGAGAAGGCGCTTTCCTTCTGCGGCGGTGCCGATGGAAAGCCATGCTGGATCACGGAATGGGGCTTTGCCAACAAGTCCAAGGCCTGTCCGGCAGATGACAATAATCGGCAGCAACTGGTGGAGAAGGCGCGGGAGCGCTTCCGCCAGATGATGGACAGCGGCCAGATCGCAGCCGCTTATTATTTTGATTGGGATGAGGGAACTTACGGCGTCTGGCGTTGCGGGGCTCTGACCCCGGCAGGTCAGGCCGCAACGGTGACGAAATGAAACTCAAGACTGTAATCATTGGCGGTTCCAACACCGTCATGCTGCCCGGCTATCTGCCGACCCTGCTTTCGACCATGGCGCGTCGCGGGGTAGAGCTGGATATTATGGCCGACCTCGCGGTTGGCGGTACGACGAGTGCCTTCGGGCTTTACCAGCTAAAGATTTTCGAGCAGCTTGAAGACTGCGAATTGCTGCTGATCGAATATGCGATCAACGACGCATTCGTATATGGCGACGAGCGCAGGCCCTTCCGCCACTGGGCGCGTTTCTATGAAGGCATCATTCGTTACGCGCTGGAGCGCAATCCAAATCTGCGTATTGCGACGCTCGTCTTCGGCGCACGCAACGGGTCTTTCCTGAACTCGGTTCCGTCCATCGATGCGGGCATCAATTACATCTCGCAATGGTATGGCACGATCTGCGCCGATGTCTCGCGCATGCTGATGCAGCAATATGGCCGCGATGCCGTGACCAATCCGTCTTTCTATCTGGATCAGGGGCATTATTCGCGTCCCATCAGTACAACCATCGTTGCCAATCTGATTGCCGATGTGCTGGAATCAGCGCTTTCTGCGCCCCATCGGCCCAAAGCGCTGCCCTTTGCCATTGATCCTGATCACTTCGCCAATGCGCGCGCCTTGAGCGGCGTGCAGCTATGCAAGCGGCTGGGACGGACACCGGTGGAATATAGCAATCGTCGCTTTTCGATTTCGGCGATTGACCTTGGCACTGACCGAATGCGCTTTGAAGTCGATAACGGCCAGTTGCTGGCGGTTGGCTATGTCTGCGATCCACGCACGTCGCCGCTTGATATTCGGATTGGTGATGAGTTGCACCGCGCTGCGATGATGAAGGGCGGCGTGCGCGACGGTACGTACAAGTTCCTCGCCTCAATGCTCAGCTTCGAGTTTCTCTACGGCGCCAATTTGCTCGATGCGCGGGGCAATGTGGCGCTTACGCTTTCTGGTGCGGATAGCGATGTGGAGCATAAGCTGCATGTTCCAAAGGACAGTGTCCGTCAGGATAATTTGCCTGCCGACCCGGTTCTGCCGATCACCGGCATATTGTTTTCTGGCAATCTGAAAGTCATGTCGCTGGAGAAGAAAGCCGTGACGAGCGAGCCCATCTCGGAAGCGGCGCAATAGAAGTTACTCTACGAAAATCTTGACACTTGCAGCACGGCCTGCGGCGTCGATGACGGTCAGGGTCGAATAGCCGGTGCCGTCCGGTTGCCATGTGGCAGTGCGGCGGCGCTCCGGTTCTGCAACGGGCTTGCCGTTGGCGAGCCAGCGGAATGGTGCGCGGCCACCCTGTAGCTTGAGCACAAGCGGCGAAGCGGTTTCAGTCAGCGCTTTCAAATCCACATGTACGCCATCCGGCGGGAAGATGATGCGCGGCGCGGGTTCCGTGGCCACCTTCAAAACCGGCAGCGGATCGCTTGCCGATGAAAAACGTGTCTGCGTTACCGGCAGGTCGGCACGTGCTGTTCGGAATGCTCCGGCTGGTGCGCGCGGCAATGGCACTGAGACCACGCCCGACTTGACGAATGCATCGAACAGGATCGGCGCGGCAGATGCATAACCCGCAAGCCCCGGCACGGAGCCGCCATCGGCGCGTCCAACCCAAACGCCGAGAACGTAACGTCCGTCATAGCCGACCGACCACGCGTCGCGATAACCATAGGATGTCCCGGTTTTGTAGGCGAGGCCACGGCGCGGTGCACCTTGCGGCGGCACGACGCCAGCCAGAATATCGCCGATCTGCCATGACGCCTGTTCGGTGAGAATGGGGCCGGACGGTTGCGTCGGCTCAGCTGTTTCTGTTCCGTCGCGCAGGGCTGCACCGCGTCCACCATTGGCAAGCCCGGTATAAAGCTGCACCAGATCGCGCAGGCTGATCCCGGCACCACCAAGCCCGATGGCGAGACCGGGCGGTTCGTTCTTCGGCAGTTGCAGATTGATGCCTGCCTGCCGGAACCGGGTGGTTAGCCGGGCAGGGCCTATAGCGTCCAGCAGGCTGACAGTGGGGACATTCAGCGACATTTGCAGCGCTTGTCGGATACTGACATCGCCTTGATAGCTCATGTCGAAATTGCGCGGACGATAACCGGCAAAGTCCTGCGGGCGGTCTTCGATAATGGTTTCCTGCGCGATCATGCCCTGTTCGAAGGCAAGCCCGTAGATAAATGGCTTGAGCGTCGATCCCGGTGAGCGGACGGCGCGGGTCATGTCGATCCAGCCCAGTCGTCTGCCATCGAAATAATTCGCCGATCCGACTTCGCCGAGAATATTGCCGTTGCGGCTATCGGCCAGCACCATGGCCACCGACACTTTCGGTCCCAGTTTTGATGCTGCTTCTCGGGCAGAAGCTTCAAGCCCGCGCTGGACGGATTTCTTCAGCGTCAGTGTGTGACGAGCTTCCGTCGGCGCTTTCTTCAGCGCCAGATCAGCAAAGTGAGCGGCAAGCGCTGGTAAGGCATGACGGGTTGCGGATATGGCCTCGCGCTTGCCGCGTTCGGCTTCGTCGATGGTCAGGACATCGGCCTGAACCATCCGTGTCAAAACGCGGTCTCGCGCTGCGCGTGCTGTGCTGGCGGCACGGTCCGGGCGTCGCCGTTCGGGCAATTGCGGCAGGGCGACCAGCATTGCGGCTTCCGATGTGCTGAGCCGCAGTGGCTCCTTGCCGAAATAGGCGAGCGATGCCGAGCGCACGCCTTCCAGATTGCCGCCATAGGGGGCGAGTGTGAGATAGCGCTCCAATATCTGGTCCTTGCTCAGACGGCGCTCGATCTGCACCGCACGGGCGAGCTGGCGGAATTTGGAGCCGAAGCTGCGGCTTTCGCGTGGTTCAATCAGCCGGGCAAGCTGCATGGAGAGGGTTGAGCCGCCGGACACGATACGCTGATTACCGGCAAGCTGCACCGCCGCGCGCGCCAAGGCCCATAGATCGATACCGCTGTGATCGTAGAACCGCTTATCCTCATAGGCGATCAGCATTTTCACGAATTTCGGATCGACATCTTCAATGCGCGTGTTGAGACGCCAATAGCCGTCCGGTGTCGCATAGGCGCGCAACAATTCGCCATCGCGATCCATCACTTCCGTGGATATCGTCAGACGTTCAGGCAAGGGAGGAGGAAAAGCGCGGTCTAGCCAGTCAAGGCTGACCGTCGCAAGAGCGGCGATGCCGAGAATTGCGGCACCGCCAATCGCTATTTTCCATCGCCGTTTCATGTGTTGATCGTGGCCTCACCGAAAAGGTTAGGGCGCAGCAACCTCCATCATTCCGGTCGAAGTGCGGGCAGAATATTGCGGACGATACATGTCTTCGACAGTGGCTGCCGGATGGGTGTAAAGCCCCGGCGTCACCGCACGCACCACATAAGCAAGCACGATCTGCTTTTTCTCGCCTGCCGAACGGTCGAATGCTGCGACAAAGCGATCATCGCGGAATTCGAGATGCGCGGCTTCGGTGCTTTCAAGCCACGGGAAATTGCCGAGATCGGCACTCGAAACCAAACCCGGATTGTCGATTTCGAGACCGGCTGGCAGAAGATCGGTGACTAGCAGGCGCGATTGCCATTGCTGCAGATCGTCGATCTTCAGCACCACGACAAAACGCTCGTTCTGGCTGATGCCCGTAATGTTGGCTTCCTGCCCATCGAGCGTGTAATAGGCGCGCTCGATGTTGAAGCCTTCGCCACCGGCAGGCAGCGATTGTGCAGGCGGCGCAACGGCTGTCACCACGGCATCCACGGAATCGCTGCCCCGGTTCGTCACGACAAGCGGCTGGGCTTCGAGCGCATTGCCGTTGACCCGTTCAGAGAAAGCGCCCTCATGGGCGGTGCCGTTGATGTCGAGATTGATCCCGGCATTGTTCTCCTTGAGACCACGGGCTGCGAGCAGCATCCAAGCCTGATCCTGCGTGCTGAGATACTTCGCACGGTCGCGTTCATAACCGACAAGCGTGACGAGCGAAGGCAGCACTTTCGGTGCAGGTTTGCTTTCTGCCGCAAGCGCCAGCATGGCCGCACCATCACGCAACCGCGAACCATAATCGGAGCGATTATAGTCGAATGCCGTGTTGGTGCTCGCGCGGTCGAGCGCGACATTAAACACTCGGTCCGAACGCTGCTGGTCGCCGTAAAGCGCCAGCCCTGCGGCCAGCTGGGCGATTGCCATCGGGCTTGTAAAGTTATCGAGCTGCGTATCCGCGTAATAACGCAGGTCGCCGACCGAAGCCTTCTTGTTGCGCGCCAGCACATAGAGCGAATAGGCGATTTCGCTGCTACGATCCTTGGCGTCGGTGGTATAGCCGAGCGCGTTTTGCAGGTTCGACAGCGCCGAGAGCAGGGCCTCCTGCGGAACCGCATAGCCCTTTTCGCGGGCACGGGTGAGGAAGTCGGTGACATAGGCGTCGAGCCACAGATCGCCGGAACCGGGTCCCCACAGGCCGAACGAGCCGGACGAGGACTGATAGCTCAGCACGCGATAGATTGCGTCCTGCACGCGCTTCTTCAGTTCATCCTGATCGCCAAGACCAGCACTTGCTTCGGAGCCTGCCGCCATTTCGCTCAAGTAAAGCAAGGGCAGGGCGCGGCTCGTCGTCTGCTCGGCGCAACCATATGGATAGCGGTCGAGTGCCATCAAAAGTGACGGCACATCAAATGCCGCGCTGCGGGTGATGCCGACGCTGACAAAAGCACCGTCGAGCAGGCTTTCCGACAGCAGACCGCCATCGATTTTGAGGCTGCCGCCATTGGCGGGGAGACTGACCACTTGACGTGTCGTCACGGGCAGATCAACCGGGCGGACCGGTAATGACAGGTTCTGTTCGATGGATAGCCCAGCGTCGTTGGCGAGCCGGATCGTAATATTGCCCTGTCCCGTCTTCTGTGCGCTGAGCGGCACGGCGACAGACTGGCGTTTGCCACCGACCAGCGCGAGCGTGTCGGGATAAGAGCCGATCTGTGTGCCGAGATTGTCGCTCGTTTCGACGCTCAGACGATAATTTCCGTCAGGCGCGTCCGTGTTGGCGATATCGAGGCGCAGTGTCGCCTGATCTCCCGGTGCCATGAAGCGCGGCAGGCCAGCTGTAATGACAACCGGATCGCGCACGATCACATCGCTGGATGCGTGACCAACAGCCTTGCTTGTCCATGCCACGGCCATGACCCGGGCGGTTCCGTTGAACTGCGGAATATCGAAATCAACGGTTGCCTTGCCATCGCTATCGAGTTCGACAGGGCCGGAGAAGAGCGCGACCAGCTTTTCGGTTGGCGGACTGCCTTCCGCAGCCATGTTGCCGCCGTCACCGCCTGTGCGAAGCTTGCCGGTGGTGCCCAGCGAACCATCGATAAGGCGTCCATACATGTCGCGCAGTTCAAGGCCGAGCTGGCGTTGGCCGAAGAACCAGTTTTCCGGGTTCGGGGCCTGATAACGTGTCAGATTCAGAATGCCGACATCGACGGCGGCAACCATGACATAGGCCTGCTCGCCGCCTGCATTTTCCACCGAAACGGGAACCGAGAGCGTGCCGCGCGGGGTGATTTTCTTCGGCGGTGTCAGCTGGACGGCCAATTGTTTGTCGGCGGGATCGACCTTCAGCCATTTGAGGCCGATGGCGCGGGCGGGCATGCGGCTTTCCTGCGCGCTGCCCGGGCGGAAAAGCGTTGCAGTGACGTAAGCGCCAGCGCCCCAGTTTTCGCCGACTGGAATGTCGATGGTCGCGCCGTCAGCCGATACGCTCTCGCTGATGGTTGTCAGCAGTTTTTCCGCGCCGATGGTGATCAGCAGCTCACCTGCAAAACGCGGGCTGATCTTCAGCTTCGCGGTTTCACCGGCTGCATAATGATCTTTATCGAGCGCGATTTCGAGACCGTCGGGCGTTTCCGTCGAGGTCGCGGCCACATACCAGCCCGCGTCGAATTCGTAGCTTGAAGCCGGACCGGAAGCGTCGCCCGTCTCGATTTCAAGGCGATAGCGACCCCAGTCGACCGGCTGGGTGATGCTGGCTTCCGCATCGGCCTTTAGGTCGATCTTGCCGGTTGCAACCGACTTGGTGAACGTGACCGGCTCGTAGTTCCAGCTATTGCCGCTGCGATACCATTGATAATTGCGCTCGACCTTAACAAGCGACCAGACGGCACCGTCAAGGTTCGTGCGGTTGCCGTTGGCATCCGAAGCGATGAAACTGAATTTTGCGGTGCCGCCTTGCGGAACTTCGTCACCGGAGAAATCCGGCCTGATGCCGATCATCGATCCTTGCGGACGAACGGCAAGGTCAAGCTTGCGTTCCACGGCACGACCGCCGCTTTCGCGCATGCGAACGGTGACAGCTGCATTGATAAGTCGAGTGGTGGATGGAAGATCATCAATCACGACCGGGAAGGTCGCCTTGCCATCGTCGCCAACCTTGGGCAACTGATCCAGCGGCAGGCGGGTGGCTTCGCCCTGACCTTCATCGGCCAGACCAAAATAATAGCCCTTGAACCGGTCCCAGTCTCGCTTGGTCGAAAGCGTGACTTCGCCTTCGAGCGCCAATCCGGCGGCGGGCGCGCCATAGAGGAAGCGGCCATCGACGGTTACATTGGCGGTTTCGCCGCTGGCGATCTCCGGCTTGTCCGATGTCAGGTCGAACTCAATACGATCCGGCACGAAATCTTCAACCAGGAACATCTGCGAGGCGACCGCCGGTTGCTTGGGGTCGGTATAGATATTGAGGTTCCATGTGCCACGCATGGCATTGGCGGCCAAAGTCAGGTCGACAGAATGTCCGCCAGCCTTGCTGCTATCCGATACGAGGCGACGATCTTCCACGCCGTCCGGGCGCGTGAAGATGAAAGTCAGCGGCAGGTTGTCGACGGCCAGCGACGCATCGTCCCGGGCAAGTGCTGCGGCATGAACCACTTCGCCTGCGCGATAGATGCCGCGTTCGGTCCAGGCATAAACATCGAGCGCCTTGGGTGCTGCGCGCCCGGTGACACCGCGATCGGAAAGATCGAAGCCTGCACGCGCCATATCGAGGAAGACAAAATCATCTTCACCCTGATTGGCCATCAGCACAGCAGGAACCATGCCGTCGGAGCCGCGGGTGAGACCTGCGGTAAAGGTGGCGCGACCGTCGCTATCGGTTGTCGCTTCGCCCAACACTTCGTTGTTGCGAGCCAGCAATGTCAGCTTGACGCCGGAAAGTGGCTCCGCCGTTTCGAGCGAACGCGCGAAGACATTGATGCCGTCCTGACCGGTATAGGTCGAAAGCCCGATATCCGACACAACGAACCACTGGGTCGCCTTGGTGTCATAGCTTTCGCCGCTCGCCTTGATCGGCTCTGCGGTCAGCACGTAGACGCCGGGCTTTCGCTGCGGCAGTGCTTCATCGATGGGGAAACTGGTGGTAACTTCCTTATTCAGCTCGGCAGCAGCGGTGTCGATTTCGCCTTCCCAGACGGGCGCGCCCATCTGGTCGGAAATCGTGCTGACGTCATAGCCGTCGAGCTGACGCAGAAACTGGTAGCCGGACAAAAGCTGCGCCAGCGAACGGTCGCCGATGCGATAGAGCTTCACCTTGGCTGCGCTCATATTGACGCTGACCAGTGGAATGCCGCGACGCGCCTTGGCAGGCAGCACAAAGCTGTCGCCGGTAAAGCGCACCGATGGCGCGCGGTCCTGCACATAGACGGAGAGCGTTACCGGTGCTGGTAATGTCTCACCGATGGCGGCGGGCAAACCGGCGCGGAATGTCACGCTATAGGTGCGGCCATGTTCCAGACCTTCGACGCAGATCTGGCGATCCTTGGCTTCAATAGCCTTGGGTGCGGCGCTGTCCAATGTCACGAAGCTGGAATAGTCGGTGCCGCTCTTGACCAGTTCTTCGGAAAACTGCGCGCAGATGCGTGGCGATGCATTGTCGTTATCGACACTGTGGTCGACGATGCGGAAACCTTTGCGCGCCTTGAGGTCTTCATAGGCGGCGCGGACGGAAGCTGAATTGACGAGATTGAGGCTCGCATCATAGGCCTGAAGGGCAGGTCGGGACAATTCGCGACGGTCAAGCGCCTGTGCCATCGCATTCAGTGCGTCGGCTCGCGCGGCTTTACTGCGCGAGGTCTGATAGCCGTTCCAGGCTGCGGATGTCGCGTCGCGCTTGAACTTCGTGGTTTCTTCGCTGTTGGAAGGTTCGGTTGCCAAAGTGGCGAGAGCCAGACCGGTCCAGAGCGTGCTGTCGTCGGGCGAGGCACCGGCTGCGGCTGCAAACTTTTCCATCGCCGTGCGCGGATCGCTATTGGCGAGCGCGGAGGCTGCTTCCGCCTTCAGCGTGCTGAGGCCTTCGCTGCTGTCCGCAGCCAGAACAGCTGTACGGAAACGACGTGCTTCATCGACAAGATTGTCAGCGAAGAAAGTAACAGCTGGCGGCGCGCCGATGTCGGCCTTGGCTGTGTCCTTGGTTGTGCCCAATACAACCTTACCGGCTATGGAGCCAACCGAAGGATTGAGCTTGTTGAAATCCGTCTTGAGGAAGCACCACTTGACCTTCGGATTATAGGTGAAGGCGCGGCAGGCATTGTCACCGAGGCAGGTGCTCTTGCACTGGTCCAGCGTGACGTTCTTTTGGGTGCGCAGGTCGAAGCCGAAATAATCGCTGTCTTCGGTGATTTCGATACGACGCGTTTCAGCGGCGTTCGAAGGAGCGGGCGCAATGGCAAGCCCTGCGGTCAAACCGGTGATTGCAGCCAGCGTCAGGAAAACCTGCGCCAAGAACGCGCGCGCGTGCCGCAGTTTGAAACCGTTAAGCATTTGCCTCTCCTTGCGATTTCGGTGCCCGGCCAATGTCCCCTGGCAGAGCGGAAAGAATCTGCGCCATGTGAAGCTTGCGCACAACCCAGAGTCAAGTTGCTTTGCTAATATATACAGTGTTCAATCATCATCACCCGCAATTATGGCGGCTGTTTCAGCTCCATCTGCCAAGCGTGCTTTCGGCGTGCAAATTGAATGAGACGTGTCGCGATTGAGACTGAGCCTTGCTCCCTTCGCCGTTACGTTTTCACTTTCTGACATCTTCGTTTGTTGTCCAACCTGGAGGAGGTAGACATGAGCAGGAACCGTGGCGTCGTCTATATGCGACCCGGAAAAGTCGAAGTACGTGACATCGAAGATCCGGTGCTGTCTGCACCCGATGGGAGGAAGCTGGGTCACGGTGTCATTCTGAAAGTCATCTCAACCAATATATGCGGGTCGGACCAGCATATGGTGCGCGGACGCACGACCGCGATGCCGGGGCTTGTGCTTGGCCATGAAATTACTGGCGAGATCATTGAGAAGGGTTCCGATGTCGAGATGCTCGAGGTCGGCGACATCGTATCGGTGCCGTTCAATGTCGCCTGCGGCCGTTGCCGCTGCTGCAAGGAGCAGGACACAGGCGTCTGCCTGACCGTCAATCCGTCGCGTGCTGGCGGCGCCTATGGCTATGTCGATATGGGTGGCTGGATCGGCGGGCAGGCCCGCTACGTCATGGTGCCTTACGCCGATTTCAATCTGCTGAAATTCCCCGATCGTGACCGGGCTATGGAGAAGATCCGCGATCTGACCATGCTGTCGGATATTCTGCCGACCGGCTTTCACGGCGCGGTCAAGGCGGGTGTTGGTGTTGGCTCGGTGGTCTATGTGGCGGGGGCCGGACCAGTCGGGCTGGCCGCCGCAGCCTCGGCGCGAATTCTTGGCGCAGCTGTCGTGATGGTTGGAGATTTCAACAAAGAACGTCTGGACCATGCACGCAAGGTGGGTTTCGAGCCGATTGACCTTTCCGCCAGCGACCGTCTCGGCGACATGATCGCAGAAGTTACCGGCAGTAACGAGGTGGACAGCGCCATCGATGCCGTGGGCTTTGAGGCCAGAGGCCATAGCGGCGGTGAACAGCCCGCAATCGTGCTGAACCAGATGATGGAAATCACCCGCCCTGCTGGCTCCGTTGGTATTCCGGGGCTCTACGTGACGGAGGATCCGGGCGCGGTGGACGGTGCGGCCAAGCAGGGCAGCCTGTCGCTTCGCTTCGGGCTTGGCTGGGCCAAGGCGCAGTCATTCCATACCGGCCAAACACCGGTTCTGAAATATAACCGGCAGTTGATGCAGGCGATCCTGCATGGGCGTCTGAATATTGCTGAAATCGTCAATGCGGAAGTCATTTCGCTTGAAGACGCAGCGGCTGGTTATGAGAGCTTTGATCAGGGCGTAGCGAAGAAGTTCGTTCTCGATCCGCATGGTATTCTCGGTAAAGCCGCGTAATCTTGCGAAAGACCGAAGCGCTGCGCCCTCGCGCGGCGCTTCAGTTGTCGCCAATTCCGCGCAGCTACGCTAAAACAGCAGGTGGTAGCGACGATGCGGAGATTTCAACATGACCGACATTCGCCTCAAACGGATTTATGAAGCGCCATCAAGCGATGATGGCTATCGGGTTCTGGTTGATCGCGTTTGGCCGCGGGGCATGACCAAGGAGAAGGCCGCCATCGATCTCTGGGCAAAAGATGTTGCCCCGTCTACAGACCTTCGCAAATGGTTCGATCATGATCCCGCGAAGTGGGGCGAGTTTCAAAAACGCTATCTTGCCGAACTGAAAGATAGGTTGCCGGATCTCAAAGCACTGGTTGCCAAAGCCGGTGATGCGCCGCTGACATTGCTTTATGGTGCGAAGGACGAAGAACACAATCAGGCCGTCGTTCTGCATGAATTCATGCAGCACATCTGATTAGACAAGATTGTTGGGCTCTAGAGCGAGAGCGCCATCAGGTCGTGCCGGATTTGATCTCCATTGCCGTGCGAGAGGTTCTTTTCGATTTCCGCATGTGTGGAGGTCCAGATGGGAACAGCGGCGGCTAGAGCCGCCTTGCCATCTGGCGTCAGCTGCAGCAAGCGCTCACGGCGATCAGCGGGATTGACTAATATTTCCACCCAACCCTGTCTTTGCAGTGGCTTCAGAGCCGCGGTGAGGGTCGTCTGATCCATTGCCAGCAATTCAGCCACCGGTTTCATCGGCGGTGGCGCAGGCCGGTTGAGCGACATCATCAGGGAGAACTGCCCATTAGTCATGCCAACCGGACGAAGAGCCTCGTCGAAACGCCGCGCAAGCGCGCGAGCTGCGCGCTGGACATGCAGGCAGAGGCAGGTATCTCTGACCAAAAGGGTTGTTTCAAAAGGGACATCGGCAGCGTTTGACATGATCCATTAATATTGATATCAATGTAAATCGTCAAGCAAATATCCCGATATAAACTGGGCGTTTTACCATCCGGGGGGCGGAGGAGGACTTGCATCATGAATGAAGTCGTATCCCGCGAAGTCTGGCTTGAGGCGCGTCGCGCGCTTTTGGCCAGAGAAAAGGAAGCGACGCATCTTCGCGATCGCGTCAATCAGGAAAGACAGGCATTGCCCTGGGTCAAGGTGGAGAAAGACTATGTCTTCGACACCCCGGCTGGGCGTCGAACGCTGGCAGAGCTTTTTGACGGACGCAGCCAGCTGGTCGTTTACCACTTCATGTTCGGGCCGGATTGGGAGCAGGGTTGTGTCGGCTGTTCTTTCCTGGCCGATAATCTAGACGGCGCGCTGGCGCATCTCAACAATCACGATGTCACGCTTGTTGCTGTCTCGCGTGGGCCTCTTGCAAAGCTGGAAGACTATAAGCGGCGCATGGGCTGGCATTTTCCATGGGTGTCGTCCTATGGCGGCGATTTCAACTTCGATTTCCATGTGTCGTTCGACAGGGCCGAGATCGAAGAAGGACGCGTTTTCTACAATTTTGACAGGCTGGCGCCAGAGCAGGCACATGACGAACTGCCTGGCATGAGCGCCTTCCTCAAGGCCGATGACGGCACGATTTACCACACATATTCCAGCTATGCGCGCGGCATCGAGGAGTGGATTAGCACGCTGATGATCCTCGACCGGGCACCGAAGGGGCGTAACGAAGACAGCACAATGCACTTCGTGAAACGCCACGATGAATATGCCGCGTCAACGGCAAAGCACAGCTGCTGTAGCTGAACGCTGAATTTAAATTCTGGGAGGAATGACAATGAAAGACGGAGCATCACCGTTCGTCTGGTACGAACTCATGACTGAAGATGCCGCCGAGGCCGCGAAGTTTTACGGCAACGTCATCGGCTGGAATACGAAAGACTCGGGCGTACCCGGTGTGAATTATACTCTTCTTGAAGCGCCGGGCTGCGCCGTTGCCGGTATGATGGCGCTTTCCGATATGCCCAGTGGAGATTGTGGCGCAAAACCCGGCTGGCTTGGCTATATCGGCGTGGCCGATGTGGATGCTATGTCCGAGAAGGTTGCCGCCGCAGGCGGCAAGATCCTGCAACCGGGCTATGACATTCCAACCGTCGGGCGGTTTGCCATTGTGTCAGACCCGCAGGGTTCTGTCTTTGCGCTCTTCGAGCCGAAAGACCCGCCAGAACCGCCAGCTGACTTTGGTTCGCGCAAGGTGGGCCACCCCGGTTGGCATGAGCTTTATGCCAAGAACGGCGAAGAAGTCTTTGGTTTTTATGAGAAAGTGTTTGGTTGGAAGCTCTCTCGTGACTTCGATATGGGAGCCATGGGCAAATACAAGATATTCAGCATAAACGGCGCAGACGCGGGCGGCATCATGACGGCCCCGCCAAATGTGCCCAATGGCTGGGGCTTTTACTTCATGGTGGATGGAACGAACGCCGCTGCTGAACGCGTCAAATTGTATGGCGGTACAGTGACTTTCGGACCGACCGAAGTGCCGAATGGCGAGTGGATCATCCAGTGTCTTGATCCGAAAGGCGTGGCCTTCTCGCTGGTTTCAGCGACACAATAAGAGGCGTGCGCGAAAGCGCACGAAACAGTCAGAGCGTCAGGCGGCTTCTGGTTTTAAATCAGAAGTCGTCTTCGTGATGATAATGGCGCAGATAGGCGAATGCTGTTCCCACCAGGACCGGCAGAAGCAAGATTCCCGTCCAGAATATAATGTTGCTCATTTTCTCCCTCCCTGTTGCCCTTTAACCGAAACGATAGCCTGAGACAGTATGCGGGCACTTCGAAAAACGCGGAAAGCGGACATTTGTTCCAGCCAGCATCGCTTGCGCGTAAAGCTATTGCCATAACGTCCGGCTTTGAGTAGAAGTGCGAATACATCAAGAGTTGGGGAGACGCCCAACGCCAACCTGCCGCTCCGGGCAAGGTGGTACTCCCTGACAAGGGAGGATGTGGCCAAACCGGCAATTATGCGGATAAAGCCACTCGCGTCTACCTGACAGAACTAGGGACCGACGCGATCATGCCGATAAAAATTCCTGACGATCTGCCAGCAACCAGTGTTCTCCAGGCCGAGGGCGTTATGGTCATGCGCGAGGCGGATGCCGTGCGTCAGGACATACGGCCCCTGCGCATCGGCCTGCTCAATCTCATGCCCAACAAGGCGACCACTGAAACGCAGATTGCCCGCCTGCTGGGCGCAACTCCGCTTCAGGTGGAACTGACGCTCGTGCGCATCACCAATCATGTCGCGCGCCATACCTCCGCCGATCACATGCTGTCTTTCTACCGCCCATGGGAAGATGTGCGTGATGAGCGCTTCGATGGCTTTGTGATCACCGGCGCGCCGGTGGAACGGTTGAATTTCGAAGACGTAACCTATTGGGATGAGTTGCAGCGCGTTTTCGACTGGACACTGACCCACGTACATCGCTCGCTGAACATCTGCTGGTCGGCGCAGGCCGCCGTTCATCATTTCCATGGCATGGGCAAGTATGAACTGCCGGCCAAGGCTTCGGGCGTTTACAGCCAGCAGAATCTTGCGCCAGCATCGCCCTATCTGCGTGGCTTCTCGGATGATTTTACCATTCCGGTTTCACGCTGGACGGAAGTGCGCAAGGAAGACATTCCGCAGAATAGCGGCCTGAATGTCCTCGTCGATAGCGCTGAATCCGGCCTTTGTCTGCTGGAAGATCCAAACCATCGCGCGCTGCATATGTTCAACCATGTCGAATATGACACTACGTCGCTGGCTGATGAATATTTCCGCGATATCCAAGGCGAGCCTGAAACGAAGGTGCCTGCGAATTATTTCCCGGAAGACGATGCCACGCGTCCGCCGCAAAACCGTTGGCGCGGCCATGCCCATCTTCTGTTCGGCAACTGGATCAATGAAATCTACCAGTCAACGCCGTATGATCTGGAAAATATCGGCAAGAAGTGATCGCCGCTGAATAAAGAAAACCCCGGAATGGAAGTTCCGGGGTTTTTGTTTGGGTGAAGCAAAATCAGCTGCCGACGCGATCGAGCCAACGATGCCATTCGGCTTCCGAACCATGGAACACGTTCAGGTCGATCTTGTTGCTCACGCCCTGAGACAGACCCGATCCCGAATATTGCCAGAACAGCCATGGGCGGCCCGGATAGACCTTGGATGGGTGCTGGGCGACAGCGCGCAGCCAGAACGGGTAGTTGGTGAAAGCGCCTTTCAGATTGTCGTCATAAAAATCCGGAGCGGTGTAGATGACCGGGCGCTTGCCGTAATGGCGCTCCAGCTTGTCCATGAAAACCTGCATCTTCTCGCGCACCTGTTGCGGCGACGGGCGACGGCGGCAGGCGGAATCGCCGTTCCATTCCACATCGATCACCGGCGGCAGTGCATCGGGATCTTTCGGCACATTGCGGATGAACCAATCGGCCTGCTCGCTGGCAACGCGGCACCAGTAGAAGAAGTGATAAGCCCCGCGCTTGATCCCGGCTTCCTTGGCCTCACGCCAGTTCTTGCGGAACATCGGGTCGAGATGATCGCCGCCATCGGTCGCCTTGATATAGGCGAAGTTCGCGCCTTGCGTGCGCAGTTTCGGCCAGTCGATATCGCCCTGCCAGCGCGAGACATCAACGCCGTGAACGGCGAGCTTGCGCGGCGACGCCCGGCCAAAATTGATCGGCTTGGCATCACGGAAGCGATGGCTGTAAATTCTGGAGCGGTCCTGTGCCGAGCGGGCTTGTGGTTCGAGACGCACTGCCGGATAGGCCGCAACCTGTGGTGCAGGCATGCGCGGCGCTGCTGCCTGCGGTGTGGGCACTTGGGGAACGGGGGCTGGTATCTGTGCGACTGGCCGTTCCTGCAAAGGTGCGCGCGGTTGCGGCGCAACGGGTGCAGGCGGCTGTACCTTGAACGGTCCGCCATCGGGAACAGGTCCGGCCCAGGCGAGCACTTCTTCTTGCGGCGGGAGTGGCTGCGCGCGCGGCGCGCTTGCTGTCTCGGTTACGGCTGCGGGCGGAACCGGCCTCACAACAGAACTGGTCATCTCCGCCGAGGGTTTCGGCTGGAGCATGATGCTGTCGATGCCGGAACTCGATGTGCAGCCCGACAGGGCGGCGCAAGCGAGCGCAATGGCAGACACGACCAAAGAACGCGAAGGCGAAGAACGCATGGGCACCCGTACTCAAAACAAATGGGCTGCAACGCTCTTCCGAGTCATTGCTTTGTTTAGAGTAGCGGCAAAAACTGAATCCAAAGTTTACGAAAGTGCTAACGCACGCGGTTCAAATTGAGCTTTCGAGGATTTTTATCAATGCTGTTGCAGATTTCTCCAAGTGGGCTTCATCAAAACCTGAGAAACCGAGGATAAGCCCTTGTCGGGGTTGGAAAAACCTGTAGAGCGGTGAGAGCGGTTGAACGTTAATCCCGGCATCTGCGAGTTTTTCTGCAAGCGCCACATCATTTTGGTTGTCGGAAAGCGCCAGCAGCAGGGTCAGGCCCGCAGGCGGCGCTTCGATCCTGAAAAGTGCCGGTTCACCGGGAGACAATGCCGCGATGAGCTTGTTGCGACGTGAGGCGTAGAGGCGGCGCATCCTCCGGATATGTTGGGCGAAGGCGCCGGTTTCGATGAACTGAGCCAGCGCGGGTTGCGCGAGAAGCGACGGCGGCGGTAAAAGCTCTTGTCGAAGTGTGTGAAACTTGTCCGTCAGTTGTGGCGGCACAATCAGGAAGCCAAGCCGCAAGACGGGCGAAAACACTTTCGAGAAACTGCCGATATAGAGAATGCGGTCGCGATCAAGTGACATCAGGGCCGGAAGCGGCTGGCCGATATAGCGGTGCTCGCTGTCATAATCGTCTTCGATGATGACAGCGTCGCTCTCGCGTGCCCAGGCGATGAGATCGAGCCGCCGGGCCAGCGGCATGGTTACACCTGTTGGGTGATGGCGGGCAGGCGTTACAAATGCCGCTCGCGCCTGCATGGCGGCTTGCCGCCCTGCTGCCACATCGAGACCGTTGTCATCGACAGGCACCGAAACAGCGTCAATTCCCTGACCGCCGAGAATATTCCGGGCGGGAGAATAGCCCGGTTCTTCCATCCAGATTTTGTCGCCGGGCGTGAATATGGCTTCGCGGAGCAGGGAAAAAGCGTCAGTGCTGCCGCCGGTAATCAGAATCTGCTCGGGATCAACAGCCATGCCACGCCATTCGTGCAGATGGCGGGCGAGGGCGATGCGCAGCGGTAAATGGCCGAAAGGATCGTGGCCGTTCAGTAGGCTGGCGTTAGGGTTGCGCCAGATGCGTCCCAGCAGTTTGCCCCATTCCACATGGGGGAAATGATCGCTGTCGAACACACCTTGCTGAAAAGGCTGCGGCTCCCGCGCTGGCTCGGCTGTCGTCCTGGCGGTGCAAAATGTACTGATTTTTGTGCCTGCGGGCCCGGTTTTCAATGTCACTTCCGGCAATTGTGCAGCAATACGCGTGCCTGATCCGTGCCTGCCTTCGAGATACCCCTCGGCGATCAGTTGGTCGTAGGCTGCCAGTGCCGTGGCGCGAGAGACGCCCAATTCTTCCGCAAAGGCGCGTGTTGATGGAAGGCGGCTTTCAGGCTTCAGCCTTCCGGTCAAAACAGCCTGCCTTATCTGTTCCGCCAGCTGCACCGCGAGCGGGGTATCGCTCGTCCGGTCAATGCCGAACTCCGGTATCGATGCGATAAGTGGCATGGTTCTATATCTTTTAAGTGGTTATTCTCAACATACCACTATGGCGGCATTTTGCATGTATTGAAAGTCCAAATGCAGACGGGAACGACCAGCATGACGAATGCCCCCACAGACAGAACCAGAATGAAACGCCTGCATGATCGCGGCCATTATGATGCGGACAGCGTGCATGCGATCATCGATGCGCAGCCGCTTGCCCATGTGGCCTATGTTTTCAACGGAACGCCCTATGTGTCGCCAACGCTCGTATGGCGTGAAGGCAGTTTCATCTACTGGCACGGTTCATCCGCGAGCCGCATGCTGGAAGCCTGCGAGGAAGCAGAGGTCTGCGTCAGCTTCGCCACATTGGACGGGCTGGTACTGGCGCGTTCTGCCTTCCACCATTCCTGCAACTATCGTTCCGTGATGGCTTTTGGCACTGCGAGGAAGATTACGGATGTCGCGGCGAAGGAACGGCATTTGCGTAGTTTCGTGAATGGACTGTTTCCAGATCGCTGGGAAGGGCTGCGCCCGATGATGGCGAAGGAACTGAAAGCGACCATGCTGTTGGAGCTGGAGCTGAACGAGGCGTCGGCCAAGGTTCGTTCTGGTCCGCCGAAGGATGACGAGGCGGATTATGTGTTGCCGATCTGGGCGGGGGTCATCCCGGTGACGACGCAGCTTGGCGACCCGATTGACGACGAACGTCTTTTGCCGGGCGTAACGGCTCCGCAAAACGTGCTGCAATTCGGCTATCTGGCGGATGCGGCGGAATAGGCAGCCAAAGTATCAGGCCGCCGGGGCGTAAACGGAGCCTAGGCGGTCTTGGACCGTATGACGGCAAATTGATCGAGCGTCGGGGCAGCATCCGCACGATGCTTGACGCTTTCGATCTGCTTCATGAGTTCGGCGATCTTTTCCGGTTGAAAGACACCGCACTCGTAAATCTGGATGATTTCACGAACCAGTTCGTCCTTCAGGGGCGAGGTAACCGGACAACAGCCAATGGCCGTGCAAGTCTGGATATAGGCTTGCTGCAGCCTTGCCAGCTCATCGGCCTTGAACCGTCCGAAGTAATAGTCCCTCGAAAAAGGCATTCCATGCATTCCGCTATGCGACCCGTGGGAGCGGCCCACCTAGGTCAGTGTTCGGAAACTTCCCAATCTGCTATGGCTAACGATAGCATATAACCGGAAACCCTAGCTGCCAATCGTTTACGTCTTGTAAAATATTTGTGTTTTTTGGAATATTTATTGCTAAAATAAGTATTGTTTCAATAAATTATCCATCGCTTACTCAAGCCTGCTGTCACAGGAAGGTGATCAGCGCAGGAAGACGGTATTTGCCTCGGTCGTCATGGCCATGGCTTGCATGAGTGCCGCCGCGTGCAACAACCGGTCTTTCTCTGCGCTGCTTGCGGTCTCTGATACGGCCAGAATGCGCGTTGCACCGGCCTTGGTGGTTTCGATCAGCGTTGCAGGGTCGAAAACAGCCAATGTCCGCAGCATGTCCTGTACCGCCATGCGCACATCCGGCACCGGATGGTCGGTCAACTGCGCAAGTTCTAACGCTGCCGAGCCGAGGTTCAACACGGCCAGCATGCCGCGTAAATCCTGATGTGCCTCGGTTGAAGCAGCCGAAGTCTCCGTCACCAGCAGACGCGAGATACGGTCCGCGCTTTGGCTGATCCATGCTTCGATGGTGATTGAGCGCGGTGCGGAACCGATCTTCTTCAGGCTGTCGCGCATGGCGCGTTTCATGCGGCGCTGTGCGGCATGGGTGTTTGGCGGGAAGAGCAGCGAGAAAACAAGCGTTCCAATGCCGATGCCGAGAAGGAGTGCGATCACACCATTCAGAAAGGAGGTGGCGTCGACCCGCGTGAAATTATCAGGTCCGATCAAGTCCCAGAAGAAGATTGCGAATGCCGATCCTTTGGCAATTGTCGATGGATTGCGCATGGCGAGCCCGGCGCAGATCAGCACGGGCGCAATGACGATCGTGAAGGGCAGAAACCCCCATATGACCGGCAAAACGCCGAAATTCATGATCGCCGCTACCACTACGGCGATGGCGGAACCTTTCAGAAATTCCGTGCCGCTGGCAACCGGGTTTGGTCTGGTTGCGAAAAGGGCGTTGACCACACCAACGACAATGACAAAACCGGCCCCTGACGGCCACGCGGTGAAGATCCAGATCGCAGAAGCGGCGGTGAGAGCTACGAATGCGCGAATGCCGTTGATCACCGCTGCCGTGTGATCAACGTGATAAGAAAGGCGAACACGGTTGGCTTTTGGGTGGGTTGTGTCGAGTTCGGCCTCTATACCCAAAGCCTGCTCCTGAAAGCCGAGCATACTTCGCAACCGATACAAGAACATCAGCCGCCCGGATGCGAGATCGGCATTGCTGGCGGTTTCTTCTTCCGCCGTGCGGATGATCTTATCGCGTAAAGATTCCAGATCGACGTTTTCGTCACCATCGGCGATCCGCGCCATGGCGTCTCGTGCTTCCAGCAGCAATGGGTCGTCGCGTGTGGTCTGCGAGGGCATTTCCAATATGGCGCGGACGGCCGATGCCTGCTGCAGCGTGACGACCATGGCCTGACGGAGATAGCCGACGCTGCGTCGGACAGTAACGGAACTCGCGGCCTTGTATTCAATGGCGGTATCGAAGGCTATGGCGTTGCGATAGGCGGTTTGGAGCGCGCCGGTTCCGGCTTCTCCGCCGAGCATTTCAGCGCAGAGTTTTGTCGTCTGTCGCATGAATTTTCCAAGCTGCGCGCGCGCTTCCTCAAAAGGATTGTCGGTGCTGAAAAGCCAGGTGATGATTGCTTCGGTGACGATGCCCAGCGCGATGTAGATCAATCGCGATACGGCGATTTCAAACACGTTGTCCGGATCGGACAGCGAGTCGATGGCGACGATGGCTGCCGTATAGCCCGCGAGCACCGCGCCATAGGAGCGGAAGTTACGCAATCCCGTCGAAAGAGCCGTGCAAAGGCCGATCCAGCTTGCAAGAACCAGCAGAAACAAGGTTGGCGTCTGGATGAAGATTGCCGTGAGCAATACGGCGACAACAACACCAATTGCCGTGCCCATTAGACGATAAATGCTCTTGGAAACGCTCATTGCGCGGCTGCTTTGAGCGACGATCCATACTGTCATGGCGGCCCATTTCGGGTCGTCCATATTCATCAGGAAGGCGATATAAAGCGCGATCAGCGATGCGGCGGTAGTGCGTACCGCAAAAATGAGATCGTTCCGCTTGATGATCATGATTTCAATAGGTTGCCGCAAGAGACCGAAAGAATGGCGATAATAAAAATGACGATGATAGTGGTTTGGCTGCTGCGTCAAGCAACTATTGTTTCAAAACAGCGTGTGTGGGCGCCTGTAGAGGTTGTCGCTTTATTCCAGAGCCATAAAATAGGCTGCAAGTTTATTGAAAGCTGATTGAAAGCTTGGCTGCTGTAACCATTCTCCACCGATTAGAGGAATCGGCTGCATATCAGGAGGAGGGTTCGGCTTTTGTCGGACTGAAGCATTCCTTGGAGGAGCCTATATGAAAATTTCAACGAATTCGCTTCGGCTTGTTTGGCGCTCTGCGCTGTTGAGCAGTGTCATGGCGCTGGGCGCCGGTGCTGCGCATGCCGAAAAACTGACGGTTATTGTCGGTGGCATGGAAAAGCAGATCTATCTGCCCGCTGTACTGACCGAAAAGCTTGGTTACTTCAAGGATGAAGGCCTCGACGTCGAGCTGATCAACAGCCGCGCAGGCGTGGACGCCGAGAACGAACTGCTTGCCGGAGCCGCACAGGCCGTTGTCGGTTTCTATGACCACACCATCGACCTTCAGTCGAAGGGCAAGTTCATTCAATCCATCGTACAGTTCAGTCAGGCGCCGGGTGAAGTGGAACTGGTTTCGACCAAATATGCCGATCAGATCAAGTCACCTGCCGATTTCAAGGGCCACACGCTGGGCGTGACGGGCCTTGGCTCTTCCACAGACTTCCTGACGCAGTATCTGGCAGTGCGCAACGGGCTGAAGCAGGGCGATTACACGCTGCTGCCGGTCGGCGCGGGCAATACCTTCATCGCAGCGATCAAGCAGGACGCCATCCAGGCCGGTATGACTACCGAGCCGACGATTGCCACCATGCTCAAGACCGGCGAAGCGAAGGTTCTGGTCGATATGCGTACGCCGGAAAAGACGGCCGAAGCGCTTGGCGGACCTTACCCGGCTGCGTCCTTCTACGTGCAGTCGGCCTGGCTTGAAACCCATAAGGAAGATGCGCAGAAGCTGACCAATGCTCTGGTCAAGACCATGCGTTACATCGCTTCGCACAGCGCCGAAGAAATCGCCGAGCAAATGCCGAAGGACTATTATGTCGGTGACAAGGACCTTTATGTGAAAGGTCTGGCTGAAGGCAAGGCGCAGTATACGCCGGATGGCCGTATGCCGAAGGATGGTCCGGAAACGGTTCTGAAGGTGCTCGCAACCTTCAAGAAGCCGTTGCAGGAAAAGCAGATCGACCTGTCGAAGACCTACACGACGGAATTCGTCGACAAGGCCAACGCGACGCTCGACGCCGCGAAGTAAGCGGGCCCCGGCTGGCGTTCGCAAATGAACGTCAGTCCCGCCGACCCAACCACATTCAACAGCATTGCAGGCGCGCAATAATTAGCATTGCGCGCGAGCGGTGCCGCACATCCGCGAGGAACCTATGCTGATGGAAGCCCCGAAAACCATTGCGCGCGACGAAGCCGGTAATGGCGCGCCCGCAATCGAACTCAACAATGTTACCCGTCGCTTTGTCACGCCCGACGGCAAGATGATGACGGCGCTGCGCGATTTCACCATGCATGTCGGCAAGGGCGAATTTGCCTGCGTCGTCGGCCCTACCGGCTGCGGCAAGTCCACGACGCTCAATCTCGTGACCGGTCTCGCCAAGCCAAGCGCCGGTGAAGTGCGCCTGATGGGGCAGCCGATCGAAGGCATCAGCCCCGATATCGGCTTTGTCTTTCAGGCGGATGCGCTGTTTCCCTGGCTCAATGTCATCGACAATGTGAGCGCGGGTCCACGCTATCGCGGCTTGGGCAAGGAAGAAGCCTATGAAAAGGCGCGCAGTTGGATTGCCCGCGTTGGCCTTGCACGCTTTGAAAAGCACTACCCGCACCAGCTTTCTGGCGGTATGCGCAAGCGCGTGGCGCTGGCCCAGACCTTCATCAATGAGCCGAAAATCCTGCTCATGGACGAGCCGTTCAGCGCGCTCGACATCCAGACCCGTACGCTGATGCAGGGCGAATTGCTCGACCTTTGGCAGCAATCCGGCGCTTCGGTGATTTTTGTCACCCACGACCTCGAAGAAGCCATTGCTCTTGCCGACAAGGTTTACGTGCTGACCGCCGGACCGGCTACGGTCAAGAGCGTTTACAACATCGACATTCCCCGCCCGCGCGTCATGGAAGACATTCGTTACGACGACAAATTCGTCGAAATCGCAAAAGTGATCTGGGACGACCTGCGTGAAGAAGTGCAGATCGGCCAGCAGCGCGCGCTGGCAAGCGGCAAATAAAACCGGGAGGAACCGACATGACTGCACAAACTCTTGCTTCTCCCGCGGGCGCTCAGGCCAATGGCAGCGCTGCGGAACTCGCCCGCACGGAAGCGACCTTTCGCGCCAAGTCGCGCCAGCGTCGCGCCGTCGTTATTCTCGTTCGCCTCGCCATTCTTTTCGCAGTCCTTGGCGGCTGGGAACTGGGCGCACGCACGGGCTTTATCGACCCGTTCTTCTTTGCCAGCCCGTCGGGCATCGCCGACCAGATCTGGATCTGGATCACGGAAGGCACATCGCAGGGTCCGCTTTCCGAGCAGATCATCGTAACGCTTGAAGAAACCGTGCTTGGCTTCCTCATCGGTGCTGTGGGCGGCGTCATCTGTGGCATCATTCTCGGCCGTAACAAGTTTCTGGCCGATGTGTTCTCGATTTATATCAAGATCGCCAACTCGATCCCCCGTGTTGTTCTCGGCTCGATCTTCATCATTGCGCTTGGTCTCGGTATGGCTTCCAAGGTCGCGCTTGCCGTGGTCATGGTGTTCTTCGTGGTCTTCGCCAATGCGTTCCAGGGTGTCCGTGAAGCCGACCGCGCCTTGATCGCCAATGCACAGATTCTGGGTGCTTCACCCTCGCAGATTACTCGCTCGGTCATCATCCCATCGGCCATGAGCTGGATTCTGGCCAGCTTGCATGTCAGCTTCGGCTTCGCGCTTGTCGGTGCGGTGGTGGGTGAGTTTCTGGGCGCCAAGAAGGGCGTTGGCCTGATGATCTCGACGGCTCAGGGCTCGTTCAATGCCAATGGCGTTTTCTCCGCCATGGTCATTCTGGCCGTGCTGGCTCTGGTGGTTGAATACATCATCACGCTGATCGAAAATCATCTCGTCAAGTGGCGTCCGCAGGCTTTGTCCGAACAGGGCAGCTGATAACGAAAGCTGAGAATTGATAGAGCGGTTCCGTCGGAACCTCTCTATCCGTTTGTTTTCACGCATTATCCTACGCAAAACCGCTTCGCACTTTTGCTGGAAATGCTCTTAAATCAGGCGGCGGGCAAGGTCACAATGACCGTTAGCCCGCCGCCTTTTGTTTCGAGAAGCTGGACGTCGCCATCCGCCGCATCGGCAACTTCCCGCACGATGGCAAGGCCGAGACCGCTTCCTTCGGCAAGCGTTCCCGGCACACGGTAGAAGCGTTCGAAAACATGTTCGCGTTCTGCAACGGCAATTCCGGGACCGTTATCTTCAACCGTGATACGAACCCGGCTATCCTGACTATCGATGCTCAAGGTCACCATGCCGCCTTGCGGTGTGTAGCTGAGGGCATTGTCCACCAGATTGACGATCATTTCGCGCAGCATCGTACCATCGCCAGAGACGGCGGCATTTGCCGTTTTCAGATCGAAGCCGAGATCGATGTTGCGGTCGAAGGCCTTTCCAGCAAGGCTTTCCAGCACCTGTTTTCCAGCTTCGGCCAGATCGATACGGTCAGCGCGGGGTCGCCTGCTTCCGGGTTCGGCACGTGACAGTGTCAGCAATTGCGCGGCGAGGCGGGAGAGCTGCATGGCCGTATTTTTGAGACTGGTGAGGACTTCGTTTCGCTCATTCTCACTGGTCGTGCGCACGGCAAAACTCGCCTGTGTGGTCAGCGTTGCAATCGGCGTGCGAAGCTGGTGCGCGGCATTCTGGATAAACCGGCGCTGTGCCGACATCTGCTTGCGCACCCGCTCCATATATTGGTTGAGCGCGGTGACCAGCGGTCGCAATTCTGTCTGGACCGTCTCGGGATCAAACGCTTCGAGTTCCGATTTTCGATTGCGCACTTCGTTGCGCAGCCGGATGAGCGGGCGTAACACAAAGCGCAGTCCCAGCAGCGACAGGGCGCCCGCCGCGATGATGAGCAGGGATTGCTGCCATACCGAATGCAACCAGAGATCGCGCTGCATGGCATCATAACCGGCCATGGTCACACCGACGATAACGTCGATTGATTGCGGTAAGTTCGCGGAAGCGGCAACAGGATGGCGCAGAACCACGAGCCGCAACTCGCGGTCACGATAGGTTCCCAGATAATGCTGCGGATCGAAATTGGCCGTTGTCGCAGGCTGCGGCAGATCGGGATAACCGGCCAGCAGGCGGCCATCCGAAGTTTCGACACGATAATAGACGCGATCGCCGTAGCCGGTTGAAAACATTTCCAAGGCGACCGGCGGTATGACTGCATCGATGGCGTCGTGTGACGCTGCTGTCGCTTCGCCAATTGCGCGGGCAGAGGCTGTCAGCATCCGGTCGGAGACGATGCCTGCGATATTTTCCGAGGAGCGCCACGCCGTCCAGAGATTGAGGGCCGCGACAACGATCAGCGGCACGACAATCCACGAGACGAGCTGGGCGCGAAGACTTTGGGACAGTCGGGAGAAAAGCCGGGCCATGTCAGCCCGCGTCGCGCAGAAGATAGCCGAGGCCGCGTAACGTCACGATCTCCGCCTTGCTGCCTTCGAGTTTCTTCCGCAGACGATGAATGTAGATTTCGATGGCGTTCTCGTCCGTCTCGCTGTCAAAATCATAGATGCCCTGAACCAGTGTCGCCTTGCTGACGGTGGTTCCAATCCGGCGCAGAAGCTGCTCCAACACCGCATGTTCCTTGGGGGCAAGCGGCAATGCATCATCCCCGACTGAAAACAGCCGCGTATTGGTGTCGAAGCGCAGAAAACCACAGGTGACGACGGGCGCAGTGCGCTGGCTTGCCCGCCGCAGATGCGCGCGGATACGTGCTTCCAGCTCGCTTAATTCAAAAGGCTTTGCCAGATAATCGTCCGCTCCGGCGTCCAGCCCGCGAATGCGTCCATCGAGGCTCGCATTGGCGGTCAGGATGATGACCGGCACTTCATTACCGCGACTGCGTATCTGCTCCAGCACGTCCAGCCCGGTCTTGTCCGGCAGGCCCAGATCGAGGATGACGAGATTATACTCGGTGAAGGCCAAAGCCTGTTCAGCGTCGGCGGCATCGTGCACCGTATCGACGTTGTAATTCGACTGTTGCAGGCTTTTGGCAAGCCAGCTCGCGAGGGTCAGATTGTCTTCGACAAGCAATATACGCATAAGCGGCGATGATAGAGCACAAGCTGAGAAGTGTGAAACGGTTTTGCGAGAAGATGCGCGTAAAAACAAAATGTTAGAGCACTAACTTGATTCAACCGCGATGAACCTGAACTGATAGGTGGCCTTCACATTATCAAGATCGGGGGCTATAAGCGTTCCGGCTTACCGGATATGAGGATAAGACCTTGAAAATCGGCGTTGTTACCGTTTCTGACCGTGCAAGTCGCGGCGAATATGAGGATCTGAGCGGCCCTGCCATCGAAGCATGGCTGAAGAGCGCAATCGTGACGCCTTATGAAACGGTGAAGCGCGTCATTCCCGACGGAATGGCGTCGGTACGCGATACGCTGATTGCGCTTTGCGATGATGAGGCTTGCGATCTGATCCTGACCACTGGCGGCACAGGACCAAGCCCACGTGATGAAACAACGGAAGCCATGCAGGTTGTGCTGCATAAGGAATTGCCGGGTTTTGGCGAGTTGATGCGCCGCGTCAGTCTGGAACAGACGCCGACGGCCATTCTTTCGCGTCAGACGGCTGGTAGTCGCGGCAAGAGTTTCATTTTGAACCTACCGGGCAAGCCCGCATCCATCGCAATGACCTTGCAGGCGGTCTTTCCCGCTATCCCGTATTGTTTGGATTTGATTGGCGCGGACCGCATTGAAACGGACCCTGCTGTCGTTAAAGCGCACCGTCCCAGCTAAGAAAAACGGTACAGCGATTCCCAATTTGGTCGGGATTCTACATCGCCTTTCGTCCGTTGTCATCACGACGAATTGCGCAACCCTGCTTTGCACTTTTATATGATTTCAACGCTTGCTTTTCCCCGAAACCGCGCTGAATAATAGCGGAAAAAGGGGTATTAAGTGAAGCCATTTGACGAAATGCTCAACCATGGCGGGAATGTCCGGCCACCTTACGAATTTCTTAAACAGTGGCTCGACGGCCAGGATTCTGGCAAGCTTTTGCAGAAATCTCAGGACGCAGAAAGCGTCTTTCGCAAGACGGGCATCACCTTCGCCGTCTATGGCGATCAGGAAGCCGCCGAGCGGCTCATTCCCTTCGATATCATCCCGCGCATTATTTCCGGTCAGGAATGGCGTCGTCTTTCGCAAGGCATCGAACAGCGCGTTATGGCGCTCAACGCCTTCCTCGACGATATTTATCATCGGCAGGAAATCATCAGGGCAGGGCGTATTCCCAAGGAGCTGATCACCAAGAACGAGGCATTCCTGCCCGAGATGATCGGTTTTCGTCCACCCGGCAATGTCTATACGCACATCATCGGCGTCGATATCGTGCGCACGGCGGAAAACCAGTTCTACGTGCTGGAGGATAATGCCCGCACGCCGTCTGGCGTTTCCTACATGCTGGAAAATCGCGAGACGATGATGCAGCTTTTCCCGGAGCTGTTTCAGAATGTGAAGGTGCGTCCGGTTGAGAATTATCCGCAATTGCTGCGCCAGTCCTTGGCCAGTGTCGCGCCTCCCGGTACGCAGGGCGTGCCGACCGTCGCGGTGCTGACGCCCGGCATTTATAATTCCGCCTATTTCGAACATGCGTTTCTTGCTGACCAGATGGGTGTCGAGCTGGTGGAAGGAAGCGATCTGCGAGTGGTCGATGGTCGTGTCGCCATGCGCACGACGCAGGGCTATCGTGCCATCGACGTGCTCTACCGTCGCGTGGACGACGCCTATCTCGACCCGCTGACTTTCCGTCCGGATTCGACACTCGGCGTTGCAGGCATCATGGATGTTTACCGCGCAGGCAATATCACCATTGCCAACGCGCCGGGCACCGGCATTGCGGATGACAAGGCGATCTACTCCTACATGCCGGAAATCATCGAGTTCTATACCGGTCGCAAGGCGATCCTCGAAAACGTGCCGACATGGCGCTGTTCGGAACCGGACAGTCTGGCCTATGTGCTCGACAATCTTGCTGATCTCGTTGTCAAGGAAGTGCATGGTTCCGGCGGCTACGGCATGCTGGTCGGGCCTGCTTCCACCAAGGCGGAACGCGAAGCCTTTGCGAAAAAGCTCAAGGCTCGCCCGCGCAACTATATTGCACAGCCGACGCTGGCGCTTTCCACGACCCCGATCTTTACCGAAAAGGGTCTGGCGCCACGCCATGTCGATCTGCGCCCGTTCGTGCTGGTTTCCGATCGTATCCGCATCACGCCCGGCGGCTTAACCCGTGTGGCGCTGAAGGAAGGATCGCTGGTGGTGAACTCCAGTCAGGGCGGCGGCACCAAGGATACCTGGGTTCTGGACGACTAGAACTTGGTCCATCGTGATTTTGTACGCGCTGAAACCGGCATCAAGACCGGAGCGCGAGGACGGAGCCCAAAAGGCTCAACAAGGGGAATGATTTCATGCTTTTAGGCCGCACGGCAAACGGGCTTTTCTGGATGTTCCGCTACATTGAGCGGGCGGAAAACATGGCTCGCCTGGTGGATGCCGGATTGCGCATGGCGCTGACCAAAACGTCCGATGCCCCGGAGGAATGGTCTTCCGTGGTGGTGTCGGCGGGCGCGAGTCAGGCCTTTTCCGCCAAATATGATGCTTACAATGCTGCGAATGTTGCCGACTTCCTGCTGCGGGACACCAGTAATCCATCAAGCGTGATGTCGTGTTTTGAGACGGCGCGTTCCAATGGGCGTATGGTGCGCACCGCGCTGACGCGCGAAGCGTGGGAAAGCGTCAACGAAGCGTGGATGCTTTTGAAAAAGTCGCTGAGCAAGCCTTTGAAGGAAAGCGACCTGCCGCCACTACTCGACCAGATCAAGCGCGAGACGGCACTGATCCGCGGGGCTTTTCACGGCACTATGTTGCGCAACGAGATTTTCGATTTTGCAGGCCTTGGCACCTTTATAGAGCGCGCCGACAATACGGCGCGCATTCTCGACGTAAAATATTATGTACTTCTGCCGGCCATTTCCTATGTCGGTACGACACTTGATAATTATCAGTGGGAGTCGATCCTGCGCTCTGTTTCGGCGCATCGTTCCTATCGCTGGGTTTATGACGGCGATTATCGCCCCGCACATGTCGCGGATTACCTGATCCTGAACGGGCGCATGCCGCGGTCGCTGAATTATTGCTATCGTAGCATCAACGAGCATCTGGATTTTCTGTCCAAGGACTATGGCAATGATGCCACCTGTCATGAAACAGGGGAGAAAATCTTTTCGACACTGCAAAATCAGGACATAAGTGCAATCTTCGATGTGGGGCTGCACGAATTCCTGACGGACTTCATCAAGTGCAACAACCGGCTCGGCAACGAGATCGCTGAAACCTATAATTTCTATTGAGGTCCTCGCTTGCATCTTAATATCCGGCACGTTTCGCATTACGCTTATGAACATCCGGTGCCCTATGCGGTGCAGCGTTTGCGTTTGCGACCGCCAACCGTGCCGGGACAGGTGGTGAAGCACTGGGAGCTGAAGATCGAGGGCGGCGAGCCGGAAGTCTCTTATGTCGATGGTTTTGGTAACAAGACAGATCTGGTGCAGCACCATCGCAATATCAGCGAGATCATCATTACCGCCAGTGGCAGTATCGAAGTGGAAGATCGCGTCGGCGTGCTCGGGCCTGTCTATGGCTATGCACCATTGTGGCTGTTTGAGCGCGAAACCGAACTGACACTGCCGGGTGAGGGCATTCGCGCGCTGGCAGGCGAACTTTCAACTGGGCATGAGCGGCTTGCGCTGCTTCACGATCTGATGAACCGCGTCCATGGTTCTGTCGCCTATGTGCCCGGCACGACCAGCGTTTTCACCGATGCGGAAACGGCGCTCGGCGCGGGCAAAGGGGTTTGTCAGGACCACAGCCACATCTTCCTGTCAGCTGCACGGCTTCTCGGCATTCCGGCGCGTTATGTCTCCGGCTATCTCATGATGGAGGGCGTGGAAGACCAGACTGCAAGTCATGCCTGGGCGGAAGCGCATGTTGATGGGCTGGGTTGGGTCGGCTTCGATGCCGCCAACAATATTTGCCCGAATGATCGCTATGTGCGTCTGGCTACGGGGCTCGATTATCGCGATGCAGCTCCAATTTCGGGCGTTCGGCTTGGTGGAACGGCTGAAACCCTTGCGGTTCACATCAATGTAGGGCAGTGATCGGACAAGAACGATGATAATGCCTGCCGGATACTGCCGATGACCTATTGCGTTGGAATGAAAACTGATCGTGGCCTTGTGTTCATGTCCGATACCCGGACGAATGCGGGGCTCGATAATATATCCACATTTTCCAAGATGCGGAGCTGGTCGAAGCCCGGCGACCGCGTCATCGTCCTGCTCTCGGCTGGTAATCTTGCCACGACCCAATCCGTCGCCAGCCTTCTCGAAGAGCGGATGAAGGCGCCTGCCGACCGCCACCCGTCGGTATTCGATGCGCCCTCCATGTTTCAGGTCGCGCGGCTGATCGGTGATACGGTCAAGGAAGTGATCCAGAATTCTGCAACGGGTGGCCAGAAGGCGGCAGATGCGTTCGGTGCATCTTTCATTCTGGGTGGGCAAATCAAGGGCGGCCAGCCGCGCCTGTTCTATATCTATCCGGAAGGCAATTTCATCGAAAGCTCGGTCGATACGCCATTCTTCCAGATTGGCGAGAACAAATATGGCAAGCCCATTCTGGTGCGCGCCTATCAGCAGGATATGAGCTTCGAGGAAGCAGTGAAGCTGCTGCTCGTTTCTTTCGATTCCACGCTGAAGGCCAATCTCTCTGTCGGGCTTCCGCTGGACATGCAGATTTACGAAACCGACAGCCTCAAGACGGGCATGCAGCGGCGCTTTGAGGCAACGGATCCCTATTACCAGACGGTATCGGAAAGCTGGTCCGAAGCACTGAAGTCAGCGCTTGTGCAAT
This sequence comes from Ochrobactrum sp. RH2CCR150, assembly GCA_014138095.1. Lineage (GTDB taxonomy): Bacteria > Pseudomonadota > Alphaproteobacteria > Rhizobiales > Rhizobiaceae > Brucella > Brucella gambitense. Next base: position 59,581 of record JACGXE010000004.1, on the reverse strand, counting down.
TGCCGCCATTCAGTTTCGACGATCAGAAATAAGAAATCGCAGTGGTTTAAAAGAGAAGACCGGGCATCGCTGGATGCCCGGTCTTTTTGATTAGTCCTTGGTCACCGTCTGAACGTAGTTGGCGTCGGCGACCATGTTGAAACCATGCACATTCGCGCCGGTCACAGCTGTTTCGATCTGCTGATAAAGGATTGCGAACGGGCTGGTCTCCTGAAACTTCTTCTGAAGATCGTGATACATGGCCTCACGCTTGGCCGTGTCGCGCTCTTCGGCAGCCGCCATGGTTTCAGCCGTCAGTTCCGGAATCTCCCAATGCGCCTGCCAGGCATTGGTGCGCATGGATACGTCTTCACCATTGTTCGGATTGTTGGTGAAGGTCACGGCATTGGTATGCGGGTCCCAATAATCCGGGCCCCAGATACCCAGCGCGAGCTGATGCTTGCGCGCACGCACCTTGGTCGTGGTCAGCTTGCCGTCGCCTTGCAGGATTTCCACGTCAATGCCAGCCTTGCGCATGGTCTGCTGGATGTTTTCCGCAATACCGACGCCGGGTTGCGTGTTGCGGACGTCGAGTGTCACCTTGAAGCCGTCTTTCAGACCGGCTTTGGCCAGTAGTTCCTTGGCCTTGTTGACATCATAGGTGAAAGGCTTGTCGTCCACCGCGCCGAACATGCCAGTTGGCAGGAAGGATTGATGCGCGCGGCCAATACCCTTGATGAGCTGGGCTTCGATGGTGTTGTAATCGATGAGATATTTGATTGCCTGGCGCACTTCCGGCTTGGCCAGTTCAGGCACATTCTGGTTTGCAACGAGATAATAGACGCGTCCCTTCGGAGCCGCGAGTACGTGATATTTGTCGTCCTTGCTCAGCGTTTCCAGATCGCCGGGTTCAAGGTTACGCGCAATATCGATATCGCCTGCCTGCAAGAGCAGACGCTGCGAACTGCCTTCTTTGACGTGACGATAGATGACCCGCTTCATAGCGGGCTTGGCGTCGGCATAATTTTCGTTGCGTTCGAGAAGCAGCACTTCATTGGCGCGCCACTGCTTCAACGCAAATGGGCCAGATCCGGCATAACCCGTCTTCAGCCATTCATAGCCGAAGTCGGTATCGTAAGGATAAGCATCGGTCTTTTCCGCTTTCTGCTCGTGCTCTTTGACCAGCTTGCTGTCCACGATGGATGCAACGCTGGAGGTCAGGCAGTTCAAAACGAAGCTCGGCGCAAACGCTTTTCCAGTCGTAAAGATCAGCGTTTCGTCATCAGGAGCCACGATGTTCTGATCCGCATTGTCGCGCGTCAGGCCGAACTGGCTCAGAATGAACGCCGGGCTCTTGTCGAGCTTGATTGCGCGTTGCAGCGAATAGGCTGCGTCCTGTGCCGTCAACAGGTTGCCGGAGGCGAATTTCAGGCCTTTGCGAATCCTGAAAGTGATCGAGCGGCCATCGTCCGAGAAGGTCCAGCTTTCGGCGATCTGTGGAATGATCTTGGTCGGATCCTTGGTGTCTGTCGTGACCAGGCGCTCATAGGTGCTGGTGAGCACTTCAGAGGTGGTGATTTCGAAAATTTCTGCCGGGTCGAGCGAAATAACGTCATCAATACCCATGGCGATGACCAGTGTATCGGCTGGCGTGGCGGCTTGCACTGCTTTCGGCGCTGCCGACAGCAACAGGCCAAAGGCCAACGCGGCAGGAATTGTGCTGCGCAAAAGACGCTGCGCAAAGCCAGACTGGAGGCTCGTTCTGGAGACGATATCGCCATGGCGACGGTGATTGATGGACAGGATTCCGGTGGTCATGCAATTTCCCCTTCGGTCTCGGCCATCGTTTGGGCCGGACCATGCATAGAAAATGCGCCTCATCTTCCGAGCAGCCGGATGTTCACGACTCGCTCTGGCGCTGCACCATTAGATTCCTATTTGGGGAAGGTTCACAATATAGAGTGCGTCGATCCGGCACTATTGTGCCCGCAAAAAAGAAAAGGCCGGAGAAAATCTCCGGCCCTGTCTCATATTCTGAAATCCGGGATCAGCCGAATACCTTGAAGCGATCGCTATCATCCATGAAGGCTTTTTCGCCGAAAGGCTGTTCGTTGGAGCCGAACGGCATCTGGGCGCGAAGCTTCCACGACGACGGAATATCCCAGGTCTTGGCGACTTCTGCGTCGATCAGCGGGTTGTAGTGCTGCAGGCTCGCGCCGATACCAGCGTCGGAGAGGGCGGTCCAGACCGAATGCTGAGCCATACCACCAGACTGTTCCGACCAGACCGGGAAGTTGTCGGCATAAAGAGCGAACTTTTCCTGAAGGCCCTTCACGACGTTCTGGTCTTCGAAGAACAGAACCGTGCCTGCACCGGCTGCAAAGCTGTCGAGCTTGGCTTCCGACTGTGCGAAGGCATCGGCAGGAACGATCTTACGCAGTTCTTCCTTAGCGATGTTCCACAGCTTGTCGCTTTCAGCGCCAAACAGGATGACTGCACGCGAGCTCTGGGAGTTGAACGACGAAGGCGTATGCTTGACGGCTTCACGGACCAGTTCCGCAACCTGTTCCTTGGCGAGCGGGAGGTTCTTGCCGAGAGCATACTGGGTGCGACGCTTCTTGATGGATGCGAGATGACTATTGTTCATTCGTTCTAATCCTGATGTTGCAGTAGATTGTGAACTTCCTGACGCATCTATTGATGCAGAATGTCCAGAAGTTACATTCATGTCGTGCCCCAAGATATTGGGGTAAAACCCTTCAACGCCAGCCCGTTTTTCAGCGACACACTGTCAACAAATAGGGATTGTGAAGCCGTCATTGTTTCCATATTGGCCAGATAAAGCGGGTGGGAGCCTGTGCGTTTCGGCAAATTTCCCTGCGAAAGCAGGGTTTACATCTTGGGTACGATGTTGGAATCTTATTAAATTAGTGTGATTTTGGGAAGGACGATGGGAGCCGTTCAAAGGGCAAAACCATCGCAAACAGGGATAGGTCACGATAGTTTGAAGTCTTTTGTCATTATCGGCGGCGGCGCGAGCGGCGTCATTCTTGCGGCGCAGTTGCTGGAGCGCTCCCGCGACACGACGGTTCGCATTTTCGAACTGTCGGGCCAGATTGGCAGGGGAATCGCTTATTCCACGGAAAACCCCAGCCATCTTCTCAATGTTCGCGCGAACAATATGAGCGCGTTTCCGAGCAATTCCGATCATTTCCTGAACTGGCTCCAAGCCCGGCAAACAGCAGCAAGCGCGCCAATCGCCAATGAATGGCAGCCGCAGTCTTTTGCGCCACGCAGGCTCTATCGCGATTATCTGAATGAGCTTGTTGGAGACTATCGCACTGGGGACACACCGAGACTGGCTGTCGACCCACGCGAGGTTGTCGATGTCCGTCTGGAAGGCGGCAGGCCTGCCATTGTCGCGGATTCGGGCGAAGTTGTTTCGGCAGATGCGGTTATTGTCGCGACGGGCAATGAAACAGCAATCGCCGTTTCTGGCGCTAATGTCGCCGAATACTGGTCCAGCAAAGGCTATTTCGACATTCCAGCGGATGCGCCGGTCGCGATCTTCGGGACCGGACTGTCCATGGTCGATAGCGTATTGTCGTTGCTCGATCGTGGCCATCGGGGACCGATACACGCAATATCGAGACGTGGACTCGTGCCTGCGCGTCACGTTCCTGTGGAGCCTTTCAAGGTCGATACCGATTCACTGTTTGTCGCTTCCGGCGTTGTCGGCCTGCTGCGTCGCGTTCGTTCGCTGATGCAGGAAGCGGAAAGCTCGGGTTCGAATTGGCGCGCGGTCATGGATGCGTTGCGGCCACATACCCAGCAGATATGGACGCGGCTGCCGGTGGCGCAACGCGAGAGTTTTCTCCGCCATTTGCGTCCCTGGTGGGACACACATCGCCACCGTATGGCACCTGCCGTCGCTGATCGCATCGATGCTGCGCGTGCGTCTGGACAGCTTGAGATTGCTGCCGGGCGGCTTCTTTCAGTGCAGGAAAACGAGGTGGATATGACGATCCGCTATCCCGAACGTCATACCGGTTTGTTTCACAAGCTGAAAATCGCAACAATTATTGATTGCCGTGGCGGCAATGCGCGGTTCTCGACAACCCGCAATCCGGCATTGCTCGGCTTGATGGAGCATGGGCTGGGCAAGCCAGATGCGCTCGATCTCGGTCTGGATGTGACCAAGGATTTCCAGTTGATCAACGCGCGCGGCGAGCCGTCAGGCTCCTTCTTCGCAATTGGTCCGGTCACAAAAGGCGTTTTCTGGGAGTCGACCGCTGTTCCGGATATCCGCGTTCAGGTTGCCAAGCTCGTGGACGCGCTGCTCGAAGGTTGAACCTAAAAAGAATCTTTCAGACGGCACACCTTCGTTTGGTCATTCGCCTGTAAGATAATCGTGGCAAGTTGCCCTTCAAGGTAAGGTTGTAGGGGCAGGCTGGCGGCGAAAGAAAGAGATTCGCATCGCCTTCAACGGTAAAAAAGTCAGAAAATTGCGATAAGCCTCTGATTTGTCCCATATAAACAATCGAAAGCTATTGCCAATATATTGGCGGCCCGGTCATAATAACGACATTGGAATATATGATTCCTCACAACATCTGACCGGAGCATTTCAGTTGCTGCTTGCCTGAGCTGCGCATGCGCTGGATCAGTTGACCCTATGTTTCCAGCAAATGCCTGACGGTTTTGCGCCCGGAAATTAAGACAAAATGGAGCGCATCCCGAAAAGTGTGAACAGCTTTCGGACGAGATGTGTGTGATTATAAAACGTAAGAGCGGATTGGAGGCCTTGGGCGCATGACGATGGACGGCAGAATGCTTTTCCTGCTTGTCCTTCTTCCTTTTATTGGCAGCGTCATCACGGGTCTTTTCAGGGGCGCCGACCGAAGCGGTTCCGCTTGGTTCACGGCAGCTATCGCTCTCGTCGCCTTCATTCTTACAGCCAGCCTTTATCCGATTGTCTCGGACGGGAAGGTCTTGCGCGGTACAGTTGAATGGCTGCCCGCCTATGGTCTCAATGTAACGCTGCGCATGGATGGTTTTGCCTGGCTGTTCGCCATGCTGATTACCGGCATCGGCCTGCTGGTCGTGATTTATGCGCGCTATTACATGTCGCCGGATGATCCGGTGCCGCGCTTCTTCTCTTTCCTATTGTCGTTTATGGGTTCGATGCTCGGCGTCGTTCTGTCCGGCAATATAATCCTGCTCGCCGTCTTCTGGGAACTGACGAGCATCTTCTCGTTCCTGCTCATCGGCTACTGGTATCACAATGCCAGTGCACGCGATGGCGCGCGTATGGCGCTGACGGTTACGGGTATTGGCGGCTTCTGTCTGCTCGCCGGTATGCTGCTGCTCGGCCATATCGTCGGCAGTTATGATCTCGATGTGGTGCTGGCAGCGGGCAACGAGGTTCGCACGCATCCGCTTTATACGGTTGCGCTTGTTTTGATCCTGCTTGCCGCTTTCACCAAAAGCGCGCAGTTTCCGTTCCATTTCTGGCTGCCGAACGCGATGGCAGCGCCGACACCTGTTTCGGCCTATCTCCATTCGGCAACCATGGTGAAGGCAGGTGTGTTTCTGCTCGCCCGTCTGTGGCCGGTGTTGGCCGGAACCGAGGAATGGTTCTGGATACTGGGCTCGGCGGGCCTGATAACCCTTTTGCTGGCAAGCTTCTTTGCCGTGTTCCAGCAGGATCTCAAAGGGCTGCTCGCTTATTCCACGATCAGCAATCTTGGCCTTATTACCGCACTTTTGAGCCTTGGAAGTCCGCTTGCCGCGGTGGCTGCGATCTTCCACATGGTCAACCATGCCATCTTCAAGGCGTCGCTTTTCATGGCGGCGGGCATTATTGACCACGAAACGGGCACGCGCGATATGCGCCGCCTGAGCGGTTTGTTCCGATTAATGCCCTATACGGCGACACTTGCCATGGTGGCGAGCGCCGCCATGGCTGGCGTTCCGCTGTTGAACGGCTTCATTTCCAAGGAAATGTTCTTTGCCGAGGCGGTCGAAACGCATCTGGCATCCTGGCTCGATACGATCACGCCCTATGTGGCGACGCTCGCCAGCATTTTCACGGTGGCCTATTCGATCCGCTTCATCTACTCAACGTTCTTCGGGCCGCCGCCGCACGATTTGCCGCGCGAGCCACATGAGCCGCCGCACTGGATGCGTCGTCCCATCGAGCTTCTGGTGATGCTCTGCCTTTTGATCGGTATCGTTCCCGGCTTGTCGATCGGTCCGTTCCTGCATTCGGCAGTGCGTTCCGTACTGGGTGATGCGACACCGGAATACAGCCTCTCGGTCTGGCATGGTTTCAATCTGCCGCTGACGATGAGTATCATCGCGATGATCGGCGGCGTGTTGCTGCATTGGCTCCTGAAAAACTATCTGGCCACCAGCGAGGACGGTCCCCCACTCTTCCGTCATCTGCAAGGCCAGCGTATTTTCGAGCGTGTTCTGGTGACACTGTCGTGGAACTGGGCGCGTAAGGCGGAAAATTTCCTGAGCACGCGTCGCTTGCAGCCGCAGTTGCGCATCATTGTTGCAGTGGCCGTTGTGGTTGCCGGGTGGCCGTTGATTGAGGGCAGCTTGCGCTCCGGCACTTTGGGCGCGCAGCCGGTCGATCCGATTTTCGCAGGTCTCTGGGCGCTCGGTTGCGCCTGTGCGGTTGGTGCAGCCTATCAGGCCAAGTATCACCGTCTGGCCGCGCTGATACTGCTTGGAGGGGCAGGGCTCATCACCTGCATCACCTTCGTCTGGCTGTCTGCACCCGACCTTGCGGTGACGCAGCTTCTGGTGGAAATCGTCACCACAGTTCTGTTGTTGCTTGGCCTGCGCTGGCTGCCCAAGCGTTGGGAAGACCCAGATCCGATTCCGGTGAAGATCGGCCCGCGTATCCGTCGTTATCGCGATCTTTTGCTGGCTGTTGCCAGTGGCGTCGGCGTTTCGGTTATTGCCTATGCGATGATGACGCGCCCGTCGCCCAACAGCATTGGCGACTATTTCCTGCAGAACGCCTATTCGGGCGGCGGCGGCAAGAATGTCGTGAATGTCATTCTGGTTGATTTCCGCGCTTTCGATACGTTCGGTGAAATTGCCGTTCTCGGCATTGTTGGCCTGACTGTCTTCGCGCTGCTGCGTCGTTTCCGTCCGGCACCGGATTCCACCGGCTCGACTGCGCAGCAGAAGATTCAGGACGCCTATGATGAAGCCATGCCTGATCGCAAGGCAGGTGAAACGCTGAACGATTATCTGGCCGTGCCGTCGGTTATCATGCAGTGGCTGTTCCCGGTGATCATTGTTCTGGCCGTGCATCTGTTCCTGCGTGGGCACGATCTGCCGGGCGGCGGTTTTGCGGCCGGTGTTGCGCTGGCGATTGCCTTCATCCTGCAATATCTGGCTGCCGGAACGCGTTGGGTTGAAGACAGGCTGCGCATTCTGCCGCTGCGCTGGATCGGCATCGGCTTGCTGAGCGCTGCGGCAACCGGCTCCGGCGCGTGGTTGTTCGGCTATCCCTTCCTGACCACATTCTTCCAATATGTGGAGATACCACATGTCGGAAAAATGCCGATGGCAAGCGCCTTGCTGTTCGATTTCGGCGTTTTCACGCTTGTCGTGGGTGCAACCGTCATCGTCCTGATTGCACTGGCGCACCAATCGATCCGTAAACATCGCGTCGAGAAACTCGCCGCAGCGACTGCGAAGGAGGAGAACTGATGGAGCTGGTTCTTGCTCTCGCAATTGGTGTGCTGATGGCGTCCGGCGTCTGGCTGGTGCTGCGCCCGCGCACGTTTCAGGTGGCGATCGGCCTGTCGCTGATCTCTTATGCTGTGAATCTGTTCATCTTTTCGATGGGACGGCTGCGTTCCAACGCGCCGCCGGTTCTGGGTTCCGGCGTTGACGTGCAGGCGGCTCAATATACCGATCCGGTGCCGCAGGCGCTCGTGCTGACGGCAATCGTTATCGGCTTCGCCATGACGGCGCTTTTCCTTGTCGTGCTGCTCGCCTCGCGCGGCCTGACACGCACCGACCATGTCGACGGCAAGGAGAATTGATGATGGATTGGAAATCACACCTCATCGTTGCTCCGATCCTTCTGCCACTGGTAACGGCGGCGGTTCTGCTGTTGATCGACGAGCGCAGCCGCAAGCTGAAGATGACGATCAATTCGCTGTCCACGCTCGGCCTGATCGGCATTGCCTGCACGCTTGTGGGCATGGCGAGCGAAAAAGCGCCGGAAGCAATCGTCTATCTCATCGGCAACTGGCCTGCGCCGTTTGGCATTGTGCTGGTGCTCGACAGGCTGGCGGCGATGATGCTGCTTCTAGCAAGCCTGCTCGGCATGGCCGCGCTCAGCTTCGCGCTGGCGCATTGGCACAAGGCAAGCCCGCATTTCCATACGATCTTCCAGCTCTTGCTGATGGGGCTGAACGGTGCATTCCTGACCGGCGATCTGTTCAACCTGTTCGTCTTCTTCGAGGTCATGCTCGCCGCATCCTACGGTCTGGCGCTGTACGGTTCCGGTCCGGCGCGCGTTAAAGCAGGTCTTCATTACATCGCGGTCAATCTGGTAGCGTCGTCGCTGTTCCTGATCGGCGTGAGCCTGATCTATGGTGTCACCGGCACGCTGAATATGGCTGACCTTGCGCAGAGGATCACGCAGGTTGCGCCAGAAGACCGTATGCTGCTTGAAGCTGGCGCTGCGGTTCTGGGCGTCGCCTTCCTGATCAAAGCGGGCATGTGGCCGCTCAATTTCTGGCTTGCACCGACCTATACTGCAGCCGCAGCGCCTGTTGCCGCGATCTTCGCGATCATGAGCAAGGTCGGCATTTATGTGCTGTTGCGCCTGTCGCCGCTGATGTTCGGCATCGGTGCTGGCTCGTCCTACGGCTTCGGCAATGACTGGCTTTATTTCGGCGGCATGATCACGCTCGCCTTCGGCCTGATTGGCGTGGTCGCGTCGCAGGCCATGGGCAGGCTTGCAAGCTACAGCATTCTTGTTTCCTCGGGCACGCTCTTGGCTGCCATCGGCAGTGGTAATACGGCGATGGCCGGAGCAGCATTGTTCTACATGGTGAGTTCCACGCTGACGATTGCCGCGTTCTTTCTGTTGATCGAGCTCGTCGAGCGCGGACAGGATGCTGCCGCCAACGTTCTCGCGGTGACGATGGAAGCCTATGGCGACGACGAGGAGGAAGAAGAGGAAGAGGAGGTTGGCGCGGTGCTGCCTGCCACTCTTGCCATCCTCGGCACTTTCTTCGCGATCTGCGCCATTCTGCTGATCGGCTTGCCGCCGTTCTCGGGCTTCATTGCCAAGTTTCTGATCCTTGCAGCGGTATTCAACGGGGATGGAACGGCGCCGCAACTGGCCATGCCGGTCAGCCCGGCAAGCTGGGCGCTGATTGCGCTGATCCTGCTGTCCGGACTTTCGGCACTCATCGCCATGACACGTACGGGCATCCGCACCTTCTGGGCGTCGCTCGAAGGCAATGTGCCGCGTGTTCTGGTGCGGGAAGTGGTGCCGATTGCCGGGCTGCTGGCGCTGTGCCTTGCGCTGACAATCGCTGCCGGTCCCGCCATGCGCTATATGGACGAAACGGCGCGTTCGCTGCACCATCCGTCCGATTATATCGACAGTGTTCTCAAAGCTCCCAAGGTTGAGCACGAAGCGGCCAGGGTAACGGGCGTGCAAGCGGCGGAGGTAGAATGAGAAAAATCCTGCCATATCCGCTTCTGTTCGCGTCACTGCTTCTGTTCTGGCTGCTGCTGAATGGCTTTACCCCCGCGCAACTCATTCTTGGCCTGGTCATCGCGCTGTTCGCTTGCCAGATCATGACGGCGCTTCAACCACAGAAAAATCATATTCGGTCGATCCCGACGATGCTCCGGCTTTTCGTCACTTTCAGCCTTGATATTCTGAGTTCGAACATCACAGTGGCGCGTATCATTCTGTCTGGAAGAAAGCGCCGCCCCGGTTTTGTGGTTATCCCGCTGGAGCTGGAAAATCGCACGGCGCTGGCGGTTCTCGCCTGCGTGGTGACGGCGACTCCCGGCACAGCCTGGGTGGATCATCACAGCGCGCGCCGCGAACTGACTATTCATGTGCTGGACCTTGAAGAAGCGCAGGTCTGGCGCGATCTGATCAAGCAGAAATACGAGAAGCCGCTGATTACGATTTTCGGGGCCGGAGACGTCGTCGAGAAGGAGAAATCCGCATGAGTGCCGTTATTATCTTCTGGTCTCTGCTCGCCGCGCAACTGATGCTGATCGCCGCCATGGGATGCGCTGTATATCGCCTGCTTATTGGCCCAAGGGCGCAGGACCGCGTGCTCGCCACCGACGCCCTTTATCTAAATGCCTTGCTGCTGTTGATCACCTTCGGCATTCGCACCGGCAGCGACATCTATTTCGAAGCGGCGCTGATCATTGCGTTGCTTGGTTTCGTTGCTACCGTCGCGCTCGCCAAATTCCTGATGCGCGGGGAGGTGATCGAATGATCCATGCAGCCGAAATCCCGCTTTGGGCCGCCATCCTCATTTCGTTTTTTCTCGTCGCCGGTGCTTTCCTGACTCTCGTCGGATGCATTGGCCTTGTGCGTTTCAAAACCTTTTATGAACGCATCCACGCGCCGACAATCGGCTCTTCTTTCGGGGCTGGCGGAATCTTGATCGCTTCGATCATATTTTTCTCCATCTTGCAATCGAAGCCGATTCTGCATGAAGTATTGATTACCGTCTTTGTGGTCATCACAACGCCGGTGACGCTCATGCTGCTCAGCCGCGCCGTGATCCATCGCGACACGACGCAGGACAGCAAGGAGTTGCCTTCATCTTCCGACCCCGATTGAGGCCGGCAGACATCATGCTTGAGGGTGCGGAAGGGGCGTTATAGGCTTTTCCGCAGTGCAGAACGGGGAAAATCAGCGGCTTCTTTCAGAAGGGGCCGTCATCGTTTTTCGGACGAACGGACTGAGCTTTTTCGGATTCACTTAAAGACTCATATCCTCTTGTTCGGCCACGATATTCGCTCTTTCCCGAATCTGAAGCGTATTGCCTGCGGCCTGTTGGGTCCGGAAGGAGCGGCCGATGGCATTTGGAGGAGTGCTGTGGGCTGCGGCCAATTGTCCGGATGCGACGCATAGACGGTCAGGCGGATTGAAGGTTTTCATCATTTAGATTATCTGGATTTCAGTAATTTCTGAAAGTTCAGAAAATACGGGAGAGAGAATTTTGGAATTGTCGCCAATCGTTCAGTCGTTCGTGCTCCACTTTGGAGAGATGGGCAGCCGTTGGGGCATCAACCGCACAGTGGGGCAGATATACGCGCTGCTTTATCTGTCGCCTCAACCCATGTGCGCCGACGAGATCGTCGACGCGCTTGGCGTGTCACGCTCGAATGTCTCCATGGGCATACGCGAACTGCAGGGCTGGAACCTTGTGCTTCTGAAGCACATTCCCGGCGACCGTCGCGATTTCTTCACGACGCCGGATGATGTCTGGCAGATCCTGCGCACGCTCGCTGAAGAGCGCAAGAAGCGCGAGATTGATCCGACCTTGTCCGTTCTGCGCGAAGTGCTGATGGAAGCGCCGCAGGACGACGGTGACCGTTATGCGCAGGAGCGCATGAAAGACATGTACAGCCTGATCGAGCGGCTGACCAACTGGTACGACGACGTGAAGAAGCTCGATACTGACCGTCTGACTAGCCTGCTGGCGCTCGGCGCCAAGGTTACCCGCTTCCTCGAAACCACTGACAGGATCGTTGCTTTGGGGCGCGGGCGAACATCGGCCAAGAAGGAGCCTAAGCGAGATTGACATCTGATGTCCCCCAAACGGAGCAACTGGCGGAAGATCTGACGCCAGACGACGGAAAGGCGACAGGCGGCAAATACCGCTCCAGTCCTTCCAGGCGTCGTTCTGAGCGTCGGCCAGTTCCGGCCATGCTCCGGCGGGGGGCAAATCTTCAGGCACTGGCAGCGCTTCTGTGGCTGCCGCAGGCAGGACTGATTGCCTATGCCATCGGATGTCTCGCCGATACGGGTTTCGACAACAGAATTTATTATGCGGCGCTTGGCATATTCTTGCTGGGTTGCCTGCGCAGTCTGATCGACGGTGCTGGTGCAGCCAAGGCATTCGACGCCGCTCGCGCCGAACTGACAGCATTGCGCGAACGGGCTTTCGCAGCACTTTCCAACCGTTCTCCGCTCGATACAGCCCGGCCATCGTCGGGCGAGGCAGCGAGCATTCTCGCCGAACAGGCGGAAATGGTTGTGCCCTATCTTTCTCGTTTCGTGCCGGTGCGCATCCGGGTCATGCTGGTGCCGCTGGCGATCCTGCTGGCCGTCTTCTGGTTTTCGTGGGCGGCAGCACTGGTGTTGCTGGTTGCAGCACCTCTGATCCCGATTTTCATGGCGCTGATTGGCTGGCGCGCGAAAGCCGCGAGTGAGAAGCAGCTTGTAGCGCTTGGCGGGATGAATGGTTTTCTGTTGGACCGCCTGCGCGGTTTGACCACCATCCGCAGTTTTCACGCCGTGGATGCGACCGCCACGCGGCTGCGTGATAATGCTGAGACCCTTCGCACAAAGACAATGAAAGTTCTGCGGATTGCATTCCTGTCTTCCGCCGTACTGGAGCTTTTTGCAGCACTTGGCGTAGCCATGGTGGCCGTTTATATCGGCTTTCACCTGCTCGGCACCTTGCAGTTTGGCGCATGGGGACACCAGCTGACGCTCGGCGAAGGCTTGTTTATCCTGCTTCTGTCGCCGGCCTTCTTTGAACCGCTGCGCGACCTTTCCTCCGTCTGGCATGACCGTGCATCTGGCGAAGCCGCCATTGATGCGTTGGAAAAGCTCAGCCGTCATTCCATGCCGGTTGTCGGCAGCAGCAGCGTCACTGCGGGCGAACCGGAGGAAACGGGCCCCTCCGTTCAATTGCACGATATCGGTTTTCAATATCCGGCTGGGCCTTCGGTTTTGACGGATTTCAACCTGACAATCGAGGCTGGCGAACATGTCGCTCTGCTTGCACCGAGCGGTTACGGCAAGTCCACTATTCTGGCGCTGATTGCCGGATTGGCTGCACCACAGAATGGCGCGATACGGATTGGCGGCACGAACATGACGCCGGAAAATGCGACGGTCTTGCGCCAGCGTATGAGCTGGGTCGGGCAAAGGCCCCATATTTTTGCAGGCTCGGCACGGCACAATATCACGCTCGGGCGAGAAGCCGCTGCCAGACCGACTGCCGCGATCATCGATGATATGGCGCTGGCACATGTCACTGGTGTCACCGGCAATGGCGTTATCGGTGAAAACGGGGCCGGGCTTTCGGGCGGTGAAGCCTTGCGGCTTGCGCTGGCTCGCATCGCGGTTGATCCCAAAGCCGATATTATTCTTGCCGATGAGCCGACGGCCCATCTCGACCAAGAGACGGCAACGCATATTGCCGACAGTCTGTTGCGGCTGGCCAAAGGCAAGACCCTGATTGTCGCCACCCATGATGAGGGACTGGCGCGCCGGATGGATCGCATCATACGCTTGGATTCGTGTCAGGATACGGATCCCTTGTGGCAAAGGAGGGCAGCCGAATGAACGGTCTGCAAGCGCTCCGCCCAATCCTGCGCCTGTTCTTCAGAACAAAGGCCTCGGCTCTTTACGCTGGTATAGCAGCCGCGACGGTGACTGTTCTGGCCGGTATCGCGCTGCTTGGCCTCTCTGGCTGGTTCATTACGGCAACGGCAATTGCAGGCCTGAGTGTTGCAACCGCCATTGTGTTCGATGTTTTTGCACCGGCTGCCGGTATTCGGTTTCTGGCAATCGTGCGTACGGGTGCCCGTTATCTTGAACGTCTGGTGACCCACGATGCGACGCTCGCCATTCTGGCCGCGTTGCGCGAAAAGCTGTTTCGCAGCTGGGCGAAACCCGCTGCAGCCAATGCACTTTTGCAGCGCCCTGCGCGACTTCTGTTCCGGCTGACTGCCGATATCGACGCGCTGGATTCGCTTTATCTGCGTGTTGTCGTGCCGATTGGTGCGGCACTTGCAACCGCATTGGTTGCAGGGCTAGCGCTTGCGCTGATGCATCCGCTATTCGGGCTCGCTGTTGCACTTGTGCTTTTGATCGTCGGCTTGAGCCTGCCGCTATTGGCTGCGCGGCGTTCGGAAAAACCGATGCGCAGACGCGCCAAGGGCACCGAGGCGTTGCGCGCCCGCACGATCGATCTGGTTGCGGGCCAGACGGAATTGCTCATGGCTGGGCGGATGCAGGCGCAAAACGATGCGCTTATCCGGGCAGATCGTTATGTGGCTGCGGCTGACCGTACGCTCAACCGGGTCGAGATCAGAACCGGTGCGGGTCTCGGTGTGGCGCATGCTGCACTTTTGGCTGGCGGCCTGATCGGCGCTGGCTGGCTTGTTCAGTCCGGGACGATCGGCGCTCCGGTCGCCGCCTTGGCGATGCTGGTTATTCTCGGCGCAATGGAACCATTTGCAGCGCTGCGGCGCGGCGCGATGGAACTGGGGCGCACCATTCTGGCTGCACGACGCGTTGGGCCGCAATTGCGCGACGATGCAGTGATAGCCGGTCTACCCACACCGCCGGATGGCATGGCTGTGGAGCTTCGTAATCTCTCTGTCCGCCATGAAGACGCAGCCGTCGATGCCTTGAAGGCGATCAACCTCACCGTCGAAGCGGGCGAGCGCGTCGCCATTGTCGGAACCAGCGGCGCGGGCAAGTCGACCCTGTTCAACCTGCTCGCAGGCGAAATCGCGCCGACAGACGGCAGCGCAGAAGCGTTGGCCAGCAGTTTGCTGACCCAGCGCACGGAACTGTTTCAGGATAGCCTTCGCGATAATCTGCGGCTGGCCAAGCCGGATGCAGACGACACAACGCTGATGCAGGCTTTGCGCACAGCCGGTCTTGCAGACTTCGTCGAGACGCTGCCAGCAGCCCTCGACACGATGCTGGGCGAGGGCGGCCTGGGATTGTCCGGCGGGCAGGCGCGACGTCTGGCTCTGGCCCGCCTTTTCCTGAGCGAATCGTCCTTGTGGCTTCTCGATGAACCGACCGAAGGGCTGGATGCGAATACCGCTGAAGACGTGCTGAATCGGCTGCGGGCGCAGGCGGGCGGGCACACGCTGCTGGTTGCAACACATATCCAGCGCGAAGCGCGGATTTGCGACCGGATCATTGTTTTAAATCAAGGCGCTCTCGTTGAGTCTGTGTGCATGAGTGACCAGCGCTTCGGTGAGATACTCAATACCATGAGGTAAGTCGGGCGGGCGAAGGTCCATCTATCAGGGGCTTTGCCAACACTAGAGAATGGAAACGACGGGCGGTTTTATGCCGTCTTCGTTTCAAACGGACCATGTCATGACGGTCCGTTACATGAAGGCGCGTCGCGTCTGCCAATTTATGCGGCGTGCAATACTAACTCGTTTTGGTCGCATTCTGCGATGCCGGGGATTTTTCCGGTCGCGAATGCTCTAGGAGGGCCGGGGATTTCCGGCTGAAAAAGATGGAACTCGATATTGTCTCCCTGTCGCGATTGCAATTTGCAATCACGGCACTTTATCACTTCCTCTTCGTACCTCTGACGTTGGGTCTTTCCGTGCTGCTGGCCATCATGGAAACCGTTTATGTGATGACGGGGCGACTCATCTGGCGACAGATGACGAAATTCTGGGGTACTCTGTTTGGCATCAACTTCGCGATTGGTGTCGCGACGGGTATTGTGATGGAATTCCAGTTCGGTATGAACTGGAGCTATTACAGCCATTATGTGGGCGATATTTTCGGCGCCCCGCTCGCCATTGAGGGCCTGATGGCCTTTTTCCTTGAGGCGACCTTCGTTGGTCTGTTCTTCTTCGGTTGGGACCGTCTTTCCAAGGTCGGCCACCTGATCGCGACCTATGCGGTTGCGGCAGGTTCGAACTTTTCGGCTCTGTGGATTCTCATCGCCAATGGCTGGATGCAGAACCCGGTCGGATCGGCGTTCAATCCCGAAACCATGCGCATGGAAATCACCGATTTCTTCGCGGTTCTGATGAACCCGGTGGCGCAGGCCAAATTCGTGCATACGGTTTCGGCAGGTTACGCAACCGCCTCGATCTTCGTTCTGGGCGTTTCCGCCTGGTATCTGCTGAAGGGGCGCTCGGTCGAACTCGCCAAGCGTTCGATGACGGTTGCTGCTTCCTTCGGTCTGGCCGCTTCGCTTTCGGTCGTCGTTCTTGGCGATGAAAGCGGCTATCTGGCCAATGAACACCAGAAGATGAAGATCGCTGCTATCGAAGCAATGTGGGAAACAGAGCCTGCACCAGCCTCGTTTACAGTCTTCGGCTTCCCAAACCAGGAAGCACGCGAAACCCACTTCGCCGTGCACATTCCGTGGGTCATGGGTCTGATCGGCACACGTTCGCTGACCACGCCGATCCAGGGAATCAACGATCTGGTCGAAAATGCAGAGAATCATATCCGCAACGGTATCGTCGCCTATGATGCGTTGCAGAAAATTCGCGCCGCTGGCGATACGGGCGCTGTACCGCAGGATGTGAAGGACGTTTTCGCCGATAACAGCCAATGGCTGGGCTACGCGCTCCTTCTGAAGCGCTATGTGGACGATCCGCGCAATGCTACCGACGAACAGATTGCCAAAGCCGCGAATGACACCGTTCCGGGGGTTCTTCCGTTGTTCTGGGCATTCCGCATCATGGTGGCCATCGGGTTCTTCCTGATCCTGCTGACCGGAACGTTCTTTGTCCTGTCGGCGCGGCGCAAGCTGGATCAGCATCGCTTCCTGCTCAAAATTGCGGTCTTTGCAATTCCGCTGCCATGGATTGCCGCAGAAATGGGCTGGATTGTCGCTGAATTCGGACGTCAGCCCTGGATTATCGAGGGTATTTTGCCAACTGCGGTTGGTGTCTCCAATCTCGGTGCATCGACGGTTCTGCTCACCATCATTGGCTTTGTCGCGATCTATACGGTCCTGTTCATCATCGAAATGGGCCTGATGATACGCGCTATCAAAGCCGGACCGGAACCCGACAGCAAACCTGAAGCCATGCTTGCACCTGCCAGCATTGCGCCAGCGGAGTAAGGACCATGATACTCAGCGAATTGTTGGACTATGAAACCCTTCGCATCATCTGGTGGGTACTGCTCGGCGTGTTGCTGATCGGCTTTGCCGCGATGGACGGGTTTGATCTGGGCGTAGATATCCTGATGCCGCTTGTTGGCAAAACAGATGTGGAACGCCGCGTTATCATCAACACGATCGGCCCGGTCTGGGAAGGCAATCAGGTTTGGCTGGTTCTTGGCGGCGGCGCGATTTTCGCCGCCTGGCCACCGCTTTATGCCGTGTCCTTCTCCGGTTTCTATCTGGCGATGTTCGTCATTCTCTTTGCCCTCATTCTGCGCCCGGTCGGTTTCAAATACCGCTCGAAGCGTGAGGGCAGGGCTTGGCGTCGGGGTTGGGATATTGCCTTGTTCATCGGCGGCTTTGTACCGGCGCTAATCTTCGGCGTTGCCGTTGGTAACGTGTTGCAGGGCGTTCCTTTCCGGCTCGCCGATGATCTGCAGATCTTCTATGAAGGTACGTTCTTCGGCCTGCTCAACCCGTTTGCTCTTATTTGTGGCGTGTTGTCGGTCACCATGCTTTCCATGCATGGGGCCTCCTGGCTGGTCCTGAAGACATCGGGAGAAATTCAGCAGAGAGCACGGCGTTATGGCAGCATTGCTGCACTTCTGACGCTCGTTCTCTATGCTCTGGCGGGCGTTGCCAGCTGGTTCTGGGTGTCCGGTTACAGGATTACGAGCGCTGTCGTCACCGATGGGCCGTCCAATCCGCTGCGCAAGACTGTGGAACTGGATCACAGCGCATGGTTCAGCAATTATGCTAACTATCCGATCCTGCTGATTGCTCCGGCACTTGGCATTCTGGGCGCGATTGCAGTGTTTCTGACACTGCGTGGCGGTCGTGAAGTCGCCCCGCTTCTGCTGGGCAAGCTTACGATCTTCGGTATCATCTCATCGGTCGGTGTCTCGATGTTCCCGTTCATTCTGCCGTCTTCGCTCGATCCCCGGGCAAGCCTGACGGTTTGGGATTCGTCTTCCAGTCATATGACGCTGTTCATCATGCTGGTGGTGACCCTGATCTTCCTGCCGATCATCGTTGCCTACACCTCCTGGGTCTACAGAGTGCTGTGGGGCAAGGTGGAAAAGGAAATGATCGAGGACGAGAGCAACCACGCTTATTGATTTGGCTGCGAGCGGCTTTGTCCGTCCGCGCCTTTCAATCCAAGAAAGGAAAGCAATATGTGGTATTTTTCCTGGCTTCTGGGCCTGCCGCTCGCCGCAGCTTTCGCTGTGCTCAACGCTATGTGGTATGAATTGATGGATGACCGCGCCCGCAAGCGTCTTGCGGCTGATCCGACTGCAGATCTGGCGCGGCAAGGCACGAAGCATCATTAGACAAAAGAAAACGGCCCGGAAACGGGCCGTTTTCTTTATGGGCTGATGCTGGTCTTAGGCCGATGGTATCGAGAGTTCTGCCACGAAATCATAGGCGTCGCCACGATAAAGCGATTTGGTGAACTCCACCGCCCGGCCAGATGCGAGGTAGGAAATACGCTCGATGGACAATCCCGCATCGCCGGTCGTGACACCGAGAATACGCGCATCGGGATCCTTGATGTTGCAGGCGGATATGCGCTGCACAGCGCGCACCGGGCGAAAGCCGGTCCGACCGAGTTCAGCATAGAGCGAACCTTGCACAGCATTCGGGTCCGGCAGAACTTCGCTCGACAAGGTGGCGCGTTCGATAGCCAGCGGCAGATCGCTTGCCATACGCAAGCGGCCAAGCCGGGCAACACGGGTTTCGGATGAAACGCCAAGCTTCATCATTTCCTCAGGCGAGGGATAATAGAGACCGCGCTCCAGCCATTTGGATTGGGTTGCAATGCCGCGCCGCGCCATGTCTTCGGTAAAAGACGTCAGCATGGAAAGCGATTGCTGCACGCGCTCGCTGGGGCGAACGACAAAGGTGCCGGAGCCATGGCGGCGCACCAGAAGTCCCGATTTAACGAGATCGTCCACTGCCTTGCGCACGGTCACCCGGCTGATATTGGCATATTCTGCAATGTCGCGTTCAGGTGGTAGGGCCTCTCCGTCAGCCAGATGACCGGCACGAATCGCGGCTTCCAACGATTGGCGCAACTGCATATAGAGCGGTCCCGCGCCTGAAGAGGGCGCGGTGCCCTGAAGATTTTTGGGTAAGAAGGCGCCGAAATTACCGCTCATGCACGCGCCTCATCCATCTTGTGGCCATAGCGCTTGAGCGCGAGCTGCAAAGCTCCGGTCAAGGCGTCGGCAGCGGGTTGGACAATGAGCTTCTGATGGCTTGCGGGAAGCCATTCCACATAAAGTGGCGCCATGCCGCCCAACAGACTGATCCGCTCTGCGCCCTGTCCAACCAACATATCCAGCGTTTCACTGACATAGCCTGCTGAACGCTCCAGAAGCATGCGCGCGATTTCATCGCCATTGGCAGCATACTGGAAAATACGGGGTGCATATTTGCCGAAATCACCGGGCTTCGCCGTCCAGGCGAATTCAACCAGATTGTCGGGATTGTTGCCGAACTCGTCGAGCACATCCGTTGTCAGGCGGCTGCGGGGGTGGATACCATCATGCACCAACAGGCATTCCTGCAGCAGGCTTTGGCCAAGCCGCGCGCCGCTGCCAAGATCGCTGAGCGGAAATCCCCAGCCGCCGACCGAATGAATCCGTTCCTGCTGGCGGACGATATAGGCCGTTCCGGTACCAAGAATGGCGACGATGCCGTCCTGATCGCCAAGCGCACCCTGCAATGCAATGAGGCCGTCGAACTCGACATTGGCATGGGCAAAGGGGAGGCCTTGCTCAATTGGCAGCCCTGCACCCTGGACATTGCCGCCAGCAAGCCCGAGCACCGCATGGCTTTCGCCGTAATGGCTCTGGTCCAGTCCTGCATCGGCGAAGGCATTGTCGATGGCTGCGCGTACATTGACGAGCGAAGTCTGCGGATCGGTGACAATATTGGCCGACCCGCTGCGTCCCGTTCCGAGAATCGCACCGCTGCTGTCTGCCACCACAGCGCGGCATCCGGTGCCACCGCCGTCCACGCCAATGAAATACTCTGCCATGAAGATACCTCCAACTTGAAGATACCAAAAAAATACCATTAACCAAGCAGATTCATCGAAGACGAGAAAAATTGATTAATGTGTTGATAAAATAAGGTAAATTATCTTGCCTCCAATTTTTATGCGAGAATTTCGTAAACTTCGCTGGACAATTGGTACGTTTTTGGCATTAAATTCAATCAAAGGGGAGCGCAATGCCGCCAGGGGTCGCCAAAGGTTGTTAACAGGCGAGGGTCGCGCGGAAATGGGATGGAACGAAGACCGGCGGAGCCGGCATTTATCCCGTACCGTGATGAGCCATCGTCATTAACGTGGTGTATCAAAATGGACAGGCGTATCTCGCCTCTTTTGTGCGTCTGCGTTCAAAAAAACGGGAGAAGGTCAAATGGTTCGCAATACCTTGAAATTCATGCTGCTGGGTTCGACGTTGCTGGCGTCGGGTTCTGCCGCATTTGCTCAGGACGTCACGCTGACGGTTGAAAGCTGGCGTAACGACGATCTGCAGATCTGGCAGGAAAAGATCATTCCAGCCTTTGAAGCCAAGAATCCGGGCATCAAGATCAATTTTGCGCCAAGTGCGCCGACGGAATATAACGCCGCTCTCAATGCAAAGCTGGATGCTGGTTCGGGCGGCGATCTCATTTCTTGCCGTCCGTTCGACACCTCGCTGGAGCTGTTCAACAAGGGCAAGCTTGCCGATCTTACCGATCTCGAAGGCATGAAGAACTTCTCCGACGTCGCCAAGTCCGCCTGGACCACCGACGACGGCAAGAAGGCTTTCTGCGTGCCAATGGCTTCGGTTATTCACGGCTTCATCTATAATCAGGAAGCCTTTGACAAGCTTGGCCTGAAGGCACCGGCGACCGAAGCCGAGTTCTTCGCGATGCTCGACAAGATCAAGGCTGACGGCACCTATATCCCGATGGCCATGGGCACCAAGGATATGTGGGAAGCCGCAACCATGGGCTACCAGAATATCGGCCCGACCTATTGGAAGGGTGAGGAAGGCCGCAAGGCGCTCATCGCTGGCCAGCAGAAGCTGACGGACGAACCGTGGGTTGAGCCGTTCAAGGTTCTCGCCAAGTGGAAGGATTATCTAGGCGACGGCTTCGAAGCACAGACCTATCCCGACAGCCAGAATCTCTTCACGCTGGGCCGTGCTGCGATTTATCCGGCAGGTTCGTGGGAAATCGGCCTGTTCAACACGCAGGCACAGTTCAAGATGGGTGCATTCCCGCCGCCGGTGAAGAATGCAGGCGACAGCTGCTACATCTCGGACCACAACGATATCGGTCTCGGCCTCAATGCTTCGAGCAAGAATGCCGAACAGGCCAAGGTGTTCCTCAACTGGGTCGCTTCACCAGAATTTGCGGAAATCTACGCCAATGCGCTGCCGGGCTTCTTCAGCCTGAATTCGACAGCTGTGAAGATGTCCGATCCGCTGGCGCAGGAATTCGTGTCCTGGCGCGAAAAGTGCAAGCCGACCATTCGCTCGACCTACCAGATCCTGTCGCGCGGCACGCCGAACCTGGAAAACGAAACCTGGGTTCAGTCGGCTAACGTCATCAACGGCACTGTAACGCCGGAAGATGCCGCCAAGAAGCTGCAGGAAGGCCTCGACAGCTGGTACAAGCCAGCCAAGTAAATATGATTATTCACGGGCGGCTTTGCGCATAGCAGGGCCGCCCGTGTGCATTTTCGATGCCGAACAGACCTACCGGATAGTCTTGCGGGCAGTTTTTCTTTCGCGCGATGCGCGATCCGTGTCAGTCTCACGGCGATAGAAAGTTCGTAAGAACCGCATAAGCCGAAGAACAGCGAGTGTTGATGAGCCAGTCTGCCGACCTGCCAATCATTGAGCAAAAACGCCCGAAGCGGTGGCACATTCTTGTGTTTCTGCTGCCTTGCGTGCTGATTTATACCGCCGTCATGGTGCTGCCGCTGATCGAGACATTGCGGCAAGCGTTTTTCAATGTCGTTGACGGGCAGCGCGTCTTTGTCGGCTTCGCCAATTTCCAGACGCTTTTCGGCGATGTAAACTGGTCGCGCGATTTCTGGAATGCGTTGAAAAACAACGTTATATTCTTCTGCATTCACATGCTGGTTCAAAACCCGATCGGAATTTTGCTGGCGGCCATGCTGTCGCTGCCGAGACTGCGTTTTGCCGCCTTCTACCGTACCGCAATCTTCCTGCCGACGCTTTTGTCCTTCGTGATTGTCGGCTTTATCTGGAAGCTCATCCTGTCACCGATCTGGGGCGTTGCGCCATGGATGATGGATCTGGTGGGCATGAAATGGGCCTTTGGACCGTGGCTGGGCAAAGCCGAAACCGCACTTGTAACCGTATCACTCGTCTCGGTCTGGCAGTTTATCGGTATTCCCATGATGCTGATCTATGCGGCGCTGCTCAACATTCCCGATGAGATTATTGAAGCTGCCGAATGTGACGGCATTACCGGCTGGAGCCAGTTCTGGAAGATCAAGCTACCGCTCATCCTGCCGTCAATTGGCCTGATCTCGGTCATGACCTTCGTTGCCAACTTCAACGCGTTCGACCTTGTCTATTCGATGCAGGGTGCGCTCGCGGGACCGGACAAGGCGACTGATATTCTGGGCACCTTCCTGTACCGCACCTTCTTCGGCTTCCAGCTTCAGCTTGGCAATCCGTCCATGGGCGCGACCATCGCGGCCGTGATGTTCCTCATCATCCTCGCCGGTGTGTCGCTCTATCTGTTCGGCATCCAGCGTCGCATGCGCCGCTATCAGTTCTGAGGAGCGAGAAATCATGTCGAAAGCACGCACTTCGCCCCTTCGCACAACATTCGTTCATGCGGCACTGATCATCTATATGCTTGTCGCCGTGTTTCCGGTGGCGCTGACGCTGATCAATTCCTTCAAGGACCGCAATGCGATTTTCCGCACGCCGCTGCAGTTCCCGACACCGGAGAGCTTCAGCCTCATCGGCTATGAAACGGTGCTGAAGCAGGGCTCGTTCCTGACCTACTTCCAGAACAGCGCCATCGTTACAGTGGCGAGCATCTTCTTCGTCATCCTGTTTGGCGCCATGGCAGCCTTTGCCCTGTCGGAATACCGCTTCAAGGGCAACACGCTGATGGGGCTTTATCTGGCCATCGGCATCATGATCCCGATCCGTCTTGGCACGGTTGCATTGTTGCAGGGCATGGTCGCGGTGGGGCTGGTCAATAGTCTGACGTCGCTGATCCTCGTCTATACGGCTCAAGGCTTGCCGCTTGCGATCTTCATCCTGTCCGAATTCATGCGAACCGTGTCAGACGATTTGAAAAATGCCGGGCGAATAGACGGCATGTCGGAATATGCGATCTTCTTCAAGCTGGTGCTGCCGCTGATCCGTCCCGCCATGGCAACGGTCGCCGTCTTCACCATGATCCCGATCTGGAACGATCTCTGGTTCCCGCTGATCCTCGCGCCGAGCGAAGCCACCAAGACGGTGACACTGGGTTCGCAGCTGTTCATCGGCCAGTTCGTCACCAACTGGAATGCGGTCCTGTCGGCGCTTTCGCTGGCAATGTTCCCGATCCTCGTCCTCTACGTCATTTTCTCGCGGCAACTGATCCGCGGCATCACAGCCGGAGCTGTCAAATGAGTTCAGATACAACAAGCGCCCCGGCCCCAATCGCCCCGATACGTGTGCTCTCGGCAGGTCTCGGCAATATGGGCCGCAGTCATGCACTGGCTTATCATCGCAATCCGGGTTTTGAAGTCGTCGGTCTGGTCAACCGGACCAAGGTTGCCGTGCCGGATGAACTCGCCGGTTATGAAATTCATCCATCCTTTCACGACGCCTTGGCCGAGCTGAAACCGGATATGGCGTGCATCGCCACCTATTCGGAAAGCCATGCTGATTATGCCGTGGCCGCGATGGAGCAGGGCGCGCATGTTTTTGTTGAAAAGCCGCTTGCAACGACCGTGGAAGATGCGCGGCGCGTCATTGATTGCGCGCGGGCCAACGGGCGCAAGCTCGTTATTGGCTATATCCTGCGCCATCATCCGTCCTGGATGCGGCTGATCTCGGAAGCACGCCAGCTTGGCGGTCCTTACGTTTTCCGTATGAACCTCAATCAGCAGTCCAGCGGCGCGACCTGGGAGACGCATAAGAACCTGATGAACACCACATCGCCGATTGTCGACTGCGGTGTGCATTATGTGGATGTGATGTGCCAGATCACCGACGCCAAGCCGGTGGAAGTGCGCGGCATGGGCCTGCGTCTTTCCAATGAAATCAAGCCGGATATGTATAATTACGGCCATTTGCAGGTGTTGTTCGATGACGGCACGATTGGCTGGTACGAAGCCGGTTGGGGCCCGATGATGTCCGAAACGGCCTTCTTCGTGAAGGATGTCATCTCACCAAATGGCTGCGTTTCCATCGTCATGAACGAGGCTGTCACCAAGTCCGACGATGTGGACGCGCACACCAAAACCTCGACCATCCGCATCCATCGCGCTGAACGCGGGGCTGACGGGAAATTCCTGAAGCCGGATACAGATCTGTCCATGTCCGACGAGCCGGGCCATCAGGAATTGTGCGAACGCGAACAAGCTTACATGCTGAAAGCCATTCGCGAGGATATCGATCTCAACCGCCATATGGACGATGCGCTGCAATCGCTGCGTATCTGCCTCGCCGCTGACGAAAGCGTGCGTCTTGGCCAGCCGATAAAACTGTAAGGGATTTTTGACTGTGGGATCGCTGTTACTCAAGTCTATTAATAAGAGCTATGGTTCGCAGGCTGTTCTGAAGGATATCAATCTGGAAGTTCGCGACGGCGAGTTCATCATTTTCGTGGGGCCTTCCGGTTGCGGTAAGTCCACGCTGCTGCGTTCAATTGCCGGTCTGGAGGATGTGTCTTCGGGGCAGGTGCTGATCAACGACAAGGATGTGACCGTTACGCCGCCGTCAAAGCGCGGCATTGCGATGGTGTTCCAGTCTTATGCGCTTTATCCGCATCTGACGGTGAAGGACAATATGGGGCTTGGTCTCAAACAGACCGGCGCGCCGAAGGAGCAGATTGAAAGCCGCGTTACGCGCGCGTCATCCATGCTGTCGCTTGATCCATATCTGGCAAGGCGTCCGGCGGAATTGTCTGGCGGTCAGCGGCAGCGCGTCGCCATCGGTCGCGCGCTTGTGCGTGATCCGGAACTTTTCCTGTTCGACGAGCCCTTGTCCAACCTCGATGCCGCGCTTCGCGTGCAGACGCGCTTGGAAATTGCCAAGCTGCATCGCGAGCTGAAGGCAACGATGATCTATGTTACCCACGATCAGGTTGAGGCAATGACGCTCGCCGACCGCATCGTGGTGCTGAATGCAGGCCGTATCGAACAGATTGGTTCGCCGATGGAGCTTTATAACAAGCCTGACAATCTGTTCGTGGCAGGCTTTATCGGTTCGCCGCAGATGAATTTCGTCGATGCCGACCGTATCGGCGAAACGGGTGCGACGATCATCGGCATTCGCCCGGAACATCTCGGCGTTAGCCGTGAAAGCGGCAAATGGAAGGGCAAGGTCATCCACGCCGAACATCTCGGTGCCGATACCATCCTCTATGTGGAAACCGAAGGAGCAGGTCTCATCACTGTTCGCCTGTTCGGCGAGCACTACTATACGGAAGACGACATTATCTTCGTGACGCCAGAAGCGGACAAGACGCATCGTTTTGACGATGACGGCAAGGCCATCCGCTAAGCCAGTCGACAATTCGACAAAATTGAACCGCGCTTGTTTCAAGCGCGGTTTTTTGTGTTCGCCAGAATCAGGGTGTCATCCGGCGGCCTTTCTGCTGGTTTGGTCATGACAGCGCAGTGGACAAAGTGCCTCATGCATCTTTTCATAATGCGCAATTCACTTGAAATAGTACCAAGTGGTACTGACGTTATCGTCAACGATGCGTAAGAATATTGCGTCTATGGCAGGATAAACATTCCATATCAAATCCCATATAAAACATGGAAATACACTTATTTCACCGGCCTCTTTAAGCGACGTATTTTCGAGCGGGAGAACTGAACTTCAGGTTCACCGCTTGAGACCATGAAAAATAATCTTGCTTTATTTTGAGAGCCGTATCACCCTGAATGGCAGTGAAATCGGAGGAGGAAAACCGGCTTCACGTCGCATGGGAGGAATGCGGTCAATCTGTGTTTGAAAGGCTATCCGGAAACCGGATTTCAATAAGGCCTGTTCGCCGGAACCAATCAGAATTCCACCCGTTCGACACTCAATGCCAGTTTTGCCAGGCCAGTTGCTTGGCCCATTGCGAGGTATGCCCGCATGAGCGACGATGTCGTACTATCCCTGCATGTTCCTGAACCGGAATGGCGGCCCGGCGATGCGCCGGATTTCTCCCATGTCAAAATCCCTCGTGCTGGCAGTGTCAGAAGACCGGAAATAGACGAAAAGCCTGAAGCGATGCGCGATCTAGCTTTCAGCATCATTCGCGTGTTGAACCGCGAAGGCGAGGCGGTCGGCCCTTGGGCCGGTACACTCAGCGACGACGAGCTGAAAGATGGCCTGCGGCACATGATGATCCTGCGCGCCTATGATGCGCGCATGATGATGGCGCAACGGCAGGGCAAGACATCGTTCTACATGCAGCATCTGGGCGAAGAGGCTGTGAGTTGTGCCTTCAGAAAGGCGTTGCGCAAGGGCGATATGAATTTCCCGACTTATCGGCAAGCGGGGCTTCTGATCGCTGATGATTATCCACTTGTCACCATGATGAACCAGATTTTCTCTAACGAGCAGGACCCGCTGAAAGGCCGTCAGCTCCCGGTGATGTATTCCTCGAAAGAGCACGGCTTTTTCACGATTTCCGGGAACCTTGCGACGCAATATACGCAGGCTGTGGGCTGGGCGATGGCCTCGGCAATCAGCCACGACACCAAGATCGCGGCTGCGTGGATTGGCGACGGCTCGACAGCCGAAAGTGATTTTCACGCCGCGCTCGTGTTCGCCTCGACCTACAAGGCGCCTGTGGTGATGAACATCGTCAACAACCAATGGGCGATCTCGACCTTTCAGGGCATTGCGCGCGGCGGCTCCGGCACTTTCGCGGCACGCGGGCACGGTTTCGGTATTCCGTCGCTGCGGGTTGACGGCAATGATTATCTGGCTGTTCACGCCGTGGCCAAATGGGCGGTCGAGCGCGCACGGCGCAATCTCGGTCCAACGATCATCGAATATGTGACCTATCGCGCAGGCGGGCATTCCACTTCGGATGATCCTTCTGCCTATCGCCCCAAGGCGGAAAGCGATGCATGGCCGCTTGGCGATCCGATTCTGCGGTTGAAGAACTATCTGATCCTGCGTGGGGTCTGGTCGGATGAACGTCACAAGCAGGCGGAAGCGGAAGTGATGGACCTTGTCGTCAGCGCGCAGCGCGAGGCGGAAGCCATCGGCACCCTGCATGACGGGCGCAAGCCTTCCATGCGCGACATGTTCGAGGATGTTTACGCAGAAACGCCGCCGCATCTTGTTCGCCAGCGTCAGGAAGCGGGGTTCTGATCCATGACCAAGATGACTATGCCCAGAATGACAATGATTGAGGCGATCCAGAACGCCCACGACATTGCCATGGAACGCGATAAGAATGTGGTCGTGTTCGGTGAGGATGTCGGCTATTTCGGTGGCGTGTTTCGGTGCACCGCCGGCTTGCAGAAGAAGTACGGCAAAGAGCGCTGCTTCGATGCGCCAATCAGCGAGCTTGGTATTGTCGGCACGGCAATCGGTATGGCCGCTTACGGCTTGCGCCCCTGCATTGAAGTGCAGTTCGCTGATTATGTCTATCCGGCATATGACCAGATTGTCTCCGAAGCTGCTCGTCTGCGCTATCGCTCGGCGGGCGAGTTCACATGCCCCATCGTGATCCGCATGCCATCCGGCGGC
This sequence comes from Ochrobactrum sp. RH2CCR150, assembly GCA_014138095.1. Lineage (GTDB taxonomy): Bacteria > Pseudomonadota > Alphaproteobacteria > Rhizobiales > Rhizobiaceae > Brucella > Brucella gambitense. Next base: position 31,485 of record JACGXE010000004.1, on the reverse strand, counting down.
GGCATCTATGGCGGGCAAACGCACAGTCAAAGCCCGGAAGCGCTTTTCACCCATGTGTCCGGCTTGAAAACGGTGATGCCGTCTACGCCTGCGGATGCCAAGGGTCTGCTGCTTGCAGCGATTGAAGATCCCGATCCGGTGATCATGTTCGAGCCGAAGCGGCTTTATAACGGCCCGTTCGACGGCCATCATGATAAGCCGGTCACATCGTGGAAGAAGCACGATCTGGGCGAAGTGCCGGAAGGCTATTACACAGTACCGCTCGGCAAAGCCGCTATCCGCCGCGAAGGCAGCGCGGTCACGGTTCTGGCCTATGGCACCATGGTGCATGTCGCGCTGGCCGCAGCCGAAGAAACCGGTGTCGATGCCGAGATTATCGATCTGCGCACGCTTTTGCCGCTCGATACCGAAACCATCATGGCTTCGGTGCGCAAGACTGGCCGTTGCGTCATCGTGCATGAAGCAACGCTGACCTGCGGCTATGGTGCGGAACTTGCCGCGCTCGTGCAGCGCGATTGCTTCTATCACCTCGAAGCGCCAGTCATTCGCGTGACGGGTTGGGACACGCCTTATCCACATGCGCAGGAATGGGCCTATTTCCCCGGTCCTGATCGTGTCGGGCGCGCACTCGTGTCAATCATGGAAGCGTGAGGGGAGACAACATGGCTCATTTTACAATCAAACTCCCCGATGTCGGTGAAGGTGTTGCCGAGGCCGAACTTGTCGAATGGCATGTGAAGGTTGGCGATATCATTCGCGAGGATGATCTTCTGGCCGCTGTCATGACCGACAAGGCGACGGTGGAAATCCCGTCGTCGCGCGCGGGCAAAGTCATCGCGATCAATGGCGAAGTGGGTGAAAAAATCGCTGTCGGTTCCGAACTGGTGCGGCTTGAAATTGAAGGCGCTTCCGGTGCGAGCGAGGAAGTGAAGGCAGAAGAGCCTGCGCATACTCCGATAGCGGCCGAAGCGCCAAAGTCGCAGACTCCGGAAGTGCCGGTCTTGTTGCAGACGCCTGTTCCGCCAAAGCCGACAGCACCCGAGCGTGAAGCTTCCGCTCGCGCTTTTGCGGGCGCTGGCCCCGTGCGGGCGGAAGGTGAAAAGCCTCTGGCCACGCCATCGGTTCGGCTGCGGGCGCGTGATGCGGGTGTTGATCTCAGGCGTGTTCGCGGAACCGGACCTGCCGGGCGTATCACCCATGAAGATCTGGATGCGTTCTTCGAGACCGAAAGCGGCGGCGCAACGGCGTTGGCCGGATATGCTGCCGATACATCCGTTAACGAGATCAAGGTGATAGGACTTCGGCGCAAGATCGCCGAGCGCATGGCGGAAGCAAAACGCCATATTCCGCATATCACCATTGTTGAGGAAGTCGACGTCACGCAGCTTGAAGAGCTGCGCAGCGGCCTCAACAATGAGAAAAAGGAAGGGCGTCCGCGCCTGACGCTGCTGCCATTCGTTATCCGCGCCATCGTCAAGGCGGTGAAAAAGCAGCCGGGGCTGAATGCCCATTTCGACGATGAAGCTGATATCATCCGTCAATTCGGCGGCGTGCATGTGGGCATTGCCACGCAGACACCGAACGGCTTGATCGTCCCCGTGGTGCGTCACGCTGAGAGCATGACCGTCTTTGCGACGGCTTCCGAGCTGTCGCGTGTGACGGATGCCGCCCGCAACGGTACGGCAAAACGCGAGGAACTGAGCGGTTCCACCATCACGATCACGTCGCTTGGACCGCTTGGCGCGATAGCCACGACACCGATCATCAATCGGCCGGAAGTTGCGATCGTTGGCATCAACAAGATTGCCGTGCGCCCGATGTGGGACGGAACCCAATTCGTGCCACGCAAGATGATGAACCTTTCATGCAGCTTCGATCATCGGGTGATCGACGGATGGGACGCGGCTGTCTTTGTGCAGAAGCTGAAAAGCCTCATCGAAACGCCTGCGATGATCTTTGTGGAAGGCTGAACTTATGAGTGAGATTAACTGCAAACTTCTGATCATCGGCGGCGGCCCCGGCGGCTATGTCTGCGGCATCCGGGCAGGGCAGCTCGGCATCGACACGGTACTTGTCGAGCGAAAGCGTCTCGGCGGCACCTGCCTCAATGTCGGCTGTATTCCGTCCAAGGCGCTGATCCATGCAGCAGATGAATTCCATCGCCTGACGCATTTTGCATCGAAAGGTGCGCTTGGCATCACGGCGCAAAATCCTGCTATCGATTTTGCCCGCACGCTTGAATGGAAAGACGGTATCGTCAATCGACTGAACAGCGGTGTGGCCGGACTGTTGAAACGGTCGCGCGTGCGCATGTTTCAGGGGCAGGCGCGGTTCATGGATGGCAAGACCGTGCTGGTCGATACAGATACAGGCCGACAGACCATTCATGCGGAGAACATCGTGATCGCCACCGGCTCCGTGCCGGTTGAAATCGAGGCGCTGCCCTTCGGCGGCAATATCATTTCGTCCACGGAAGCTTTATCGCTGGGTACCATACCGGAGAAACTGGCTGTCGTGGGCGGTGGATATATCGGGCTCGAAATCGGCACGGCCTATGCGAAACTCGGTTCCAAGGTCACTGTGGTCGAAGCCACCGACCGTATTCTGCCACAATATGATTCCGAACTGACGCGGCCCGTCATGGAGCGCCTGAAGGCGCTTGGCGTCGAGGTGCTAACCAGCACATCGGCCAAGGGGCTAACCGGAGACGGCAAGGCACTGGAAGTGCTGGCGGCTGATGGCGACACCAAACGCATCGAAGCCGACAAGGTGCTGGTGACAGTCGGGCGCAAGCCGCAGACCGATGGTTGGGGATTGAGCGAAATCCGGCTCGATATGGATGGGCGTTTCATCCGCATCGATGATCGCTGCCGCACATCAATGCGTGGTGTCTATGCAATTGGCGATGTCACGGGAGAACCGATGCTGGCGCATCGCGCCATGGCGCAGGGTGAGATGGTTGCCGAGATCATCGCAGGCGGCAAGCAGGCCTGGGACAAGCGCTGCATTCCGGCGGTCTGCTTCACCGACCCGGAAATTGTGACAGTGGGACTGCTGCCCGACGAGGCACGCAAGGCAGGCCATAACACGCAGATTGGCATTTTCCCATTTCAGGCCAATGGCCGTGCCATGACGGTTGAACGGGAAGACGGCTTTATTCGTGTGGTGGCCCGCGCGGACAATCATGTCGTTCTGGGCATTCAGGCGGTTGGTGTTGGTATTTCCGAACTGTCGTCAGCCTTTGCACAAGCCGTTGAGATGGGCGCGCGCCTTGAGGATATTGCGGGAACAATCCACGCGCATCCGACCTTGGGCGAGGGCTTTGCCGAGGCCAGCATGAAGGCGCTCGGCCACGCCTTGCACGTTTAAGATCTGGACTTGCGCTCGTAGCGCCATACGAACACAGCAGCCCCGGCAACCATGGCTGCGAGCGCAAACCAGGTGATTGCATAGGACAGGTGGCTGTTGCGGAAGGAAACGACCGTCAGCCCACCGACGGGCTGATTACCGGGATTGGACTTGGCATCCGCATCGATGAAATAGGGTGCGACGGTGCCAAGGTTCTCCTTCGCGGCAAAAGCCGCGACATCGCGAGAGTTCCAGCTGTTTTTTTCTGGATCGTTGGGCCGCAGAAAAAAGCCATCCGGCTCAGGCATACGCAGAAGACCGGTCACGGTGGTTTCACCAGCGATCTGGGTTTCCGGACGGGTTGACAGGTCCCGCTTATTGCTCGGCACAAAACCGCGATTGATATAGGTCAGCGAACCATCTGCAGTGCGTAGCGGCGTCAGAACCCAGTAACCGGCGCCGCGTTCGGTCAGCGCATGTACCAGCACTTCCTTATCGTTCAGATAGGTGCCGGTGATGGTGACATGACGATATTCGTCGTCCTTCTGGTTGACATTGGCCCAGTCATCCTTGCCCGGAGCCGCAACGGGTTCGGCGTGAACGCGAGCATCCACACGCGCGATCAGGTCAAGCTTCCATTGCAGGCGCTCGATCTGCCAAATACCAAGGCCAATAAAAACCAGAAAAAACAGGCTGGCCAGCGCCGCCATGAAACCGAGAAACAAACCGGACTTCTTCTTCACATCGTTTCCGTCGGCTTCGGTGGTCATCGCACATTCCTGAATTTATTGATGTTAGTGGATTGAATTTGACGTTTGAATCCCGCCTGACATATATGCTGTTTCAAACGCCAAATTCGAAAAATCCACTAGATACATATACTTGCTAGTGGTCTTTATGATTCCAACATTTGCTCAGCGCTTGAAGCGAGGGATGCAAATGTTGGAAGCAGACCACTAGAGCAATGCTCTCTCATAAACCAGTCATGCGAATTTAGAAAGTTTGGGCTGGATAAAATAACAGCGCCAGCAGGCCGGAGAATGGCGAGTGGCGCTGAGAACGAACCGACATATTCAATTCATGTCGCAAATCAGGCTAGCTTGTGAACCTTGTGCCGACGATGTGAATAGCCGCCCTTCGAACGGCGCAAAACATTGCACACCTGTGTCTTGTCTTCCGAGGGCTGCGGCATTTGCTCATGAATGCGATGCAGTATCTGCTGCGTGACTGTACGATCCTTGTCGGTAGGCCCGATGATAATGCTCTTCATCAACCATTCTCCCTGTTTTTTTGGCACAGAGTAACATCCGGGGCTACCCCGGCCGGTCATCAAGAATGTACGAATATCCAAAGTATTAATCATAATTAACATATTGACAAGGACATTCTTGCAACAGCACTCAAGCACTTGAGATTGGTCGCAAAAAAGCCGAGTCGCATTCGCAGCTCGGCTCTTTTAAGTAATTATATCGATTAAATCAGTCGCGATTCCCGGTCAGGATTTCACGCTTGCCGACATGGTTCGCCGGACCGACAAGCCCTTCCTTTTCCATGCGCTCGACGAGCGAGGCAGCGCGGTTGTAGCCAATGCCGAGACGGCGCTGGATGTAGGAGGTGGAGCACTTCTTGTCGCGCAGTACCACCTTGACCGCCTGATCGTAGACGTCGTCACCGTCTTCGGAACCCATCGACGTCGCATCGAAGACGGCGGCGTCAGCGGTTTCTTCTTCGGCGTCTTCATCTTCCGTCACGGTTGCCAGATAATCCGGGCGACCCTGTTCCTTCAGATGATTGACGACCTGTTCCACTTCTTCATCGGAGACGAATGGTCCATGGACGCGTACGATACGTCCGCCACCGGCCATATGCAGCATATCGCCCTGGCCGAGAAGCTGTTCGGCACCCATCTCACCAAGAATGGTGCGGCTGTCGATCTTCGACGTGACCTGGAAGGAAATGCGGGTCGGGAAGTTGGCCTTGATCGTGCCGGTAATAACATCGACGCTTGGACGCTGGGTTGCCATGATCAGGTGAATACCAGCCGCACGGGCCATCTGTGCCAGACGCTGCACGGCACCTTCGATATCCTTGCCCGCAACCATCATCAGGTCGGCCATCTCGTCGATGATGACCACGATGTATGGCATTGGCGTCAGGTCGAGTTCTTCCTGAATATAGGTTGGCTCACCTGTTTCCTTGTCGAAGCCAGCCTGCACGGTGCACATGACGGTTTCGCCCTTGCCCTTGGCGGAAGCCGCGCGGGCATTGAAACCTTCGATATTCCGCACACCGAGGCGGGCCATCTTGCGATAGCGCTCTTCCATTTCGCGCACGGCCCATTTCAGGGCAACGACAGCCTTTTTCGGGTCGGTCACGACCGGGGTGAGCAGGTGCGGAATGCCGTCATAGATCGACAGTTCCAGCATCTTCGGATCGACCATGATCAGGCGGCATTCTTCCGGCTTGAACCGATAGAGCAGCGACAGGATCATGGTGTTGATCGCAACCGACTTGCCGGAGCCAGTGGTGCCAGCCACCAGCAGGTGGGGCATCTTTGCCAGTTCAGCAATGATCGGCTCGCCACCGATGCCCTTGCCCAAGCAAAGCGGCAGGCGATAATTCGATGCTTCGAAAGTGCGGGAGTCGATCATCTCACGCAGATAAACAGTCTCACGATTGGCATTCGGCAGCTCGATACCGATCACATTACGACCCGGCACAACGGCAACGCGAGCAGAGAGCGCTGACATGGAGCGAGCGATATCGTCGGCTAGGCCAATGACGCGCGAGGACTTAACACCTGGAGCAGGCTCGAACTCATAGAGCGTGACGACCGGACCGGGACGCACATGGATGATTTCGCCGCGCACGCCAAAATCTTCCAACACGCTTTCCAGCAGACCTGCGCTGCGCTCCAGCATTTCCTGCGTGATGACATTGCCATCCAGCGCAGGCGGCATCTGCAGCAGATCGCGCGGCGGGAATTCATACTCGCCTTGGATTACAGGAGTTTCAGCACGGGGGAGGGGCTGAGGCTGATAGAGAGCAATCGACGGCGCAGCCTTTGCCGGAGCAGGCGCTGCTGCAGCGGGGGCGGGTACTACGACTTCTTCAATGCTGTGCTCTTCGGCTTCTGCAACGGCAAGCACGACATCGTCTTCGGTCGCTTCACCTGAAGCTTCGGCAACCTCAGCGATCTGGGGCGCAGCCTCTACCTTCTTCGGAGCGATTGCCTTCGCCTTTGCCACGAGAGCAATGACTGGAGCTACGGGCGCTGCGGCGACAGGTTCTGGCGCTACAACAGGCTGAGGAGCAGGAACTTCTGCCACTGGCTGCGGTGCTACCGCTGCAACTGGGGTTTCTTCCGGCTGGCTGTTCCATTCGCGAATGCGGAACTGCGCCAGAATGGATTCAACGGTCGGTGCAGGTTTTTTGGGCGCAGCAGGCGCAGCAGCAATAACCGGCACCGTCGGCGCAAGACTTGCCTCAACATCGCAACCTTCCCAGAAGGCAAAGTCGGAAATATAGGCAAGCGCAGACGTCGCAACCTCTGCCACCGGTGCAACAACTGTCTGCACGACCACTGGCTCTGGAGCGACATAAACCGCAGGCGCGGCTACTGCAACCGGCATAACCGGCAGGGCAGGGGGTACTGGAACTACTGGCGGCTGCACCATGCCGAGCGAAACGCTCTGCTGCAATGCGGCTACCGCCATTGGCTGAACTTCTGCCACCTTCTCCGCGGTAACTTCCAAAGCTTCCGCGACAGGCTGAACTTGCGGACGTGGTGCATTAACGTCCGGCAAATCTTCGCCGCGACGACGCATCAGTTCCACTTCCGGCGTGCGGGTGAAACGGACATTCTCGCCCAGAGAAAAGTGGATTTTCCAGGCACCGTCATCTGTCGGATTATGCGCATCCGACGGGCTGCGCTGGGGCTTTGGGTCCGAAGCGTTCTCTGTACGATTTCCGTTCGAATGGGGGAAATTTTCTCTCAAATTACGCATGATACCTGAACCATAGATACTGTCGCCTGAATGAGCCCAAGTAATAAAAAATGAAGGTTAACAACCCCCTTCATAAATTCACCATTGGCCAGAAAATTCTGACAGGTGTCGTCATCGCGCTCGCAGGTTCATGCTCCATATATCCATGTATGTAATCTAATTTATATTAGATATTACATATGCTTATGTATATTTAATAATCTAGTTTATTAGAATAAACGCAACCCGTATGGGTTGTTGAATTTTATTCCTCCCTTAATGAGTGTTGCCCGTGAATCCGGTGCAACAGGTTAGATCAATCGCGGGCAAGCGCCACCACGGGATCGAGTCGCGAAGCGTTGCGGGCGGGTATAAAACCGAAGCCGATGCCGATAAGGCTTGAGCAAAGCAGCGCTATCACAATGGATGTCGGCGAATAGATGAGCTGGAACATCGTGCTGAACTGCGCGAACAGCAGGCCGAATCCTCCAGCGATCAGCACGCCCGCCACACCTCCGATGAGGCATACCAATATGGATTCGATCAGGAACTGTTGCAGGATATCGCTTTGCCGCGCGCCAACGGCCATGCGCACGCCGATCTCGTTGATTCTTTCCGAGACCGCGACCAGCATGATGTTCATCACGCCGATTCCACCAACGAAAAGCGAGATACCCGCAATGCTTGCGATGAGCAGGGCCAGCATCGCCGTCGTTGCCTGAATGGTCTTTTGCAATGTGTCTGTGTTGAAGATGAAGAAATCTTTCTTGCCATGACGCCTTTCCAGGAACGCAGTCACCATTTCTTCCGCCACAGCCGGGTCCATCGTATCGCGGATACGAACGGCAATCGATTGCAGGGCGCGTGAGCCGGTCATACGGGTCTGGACCGTTGTATAGGGCAGAAAAAGCTCAAGCTTACTCGATCCCCCCATGCCTTGTTCGTCGGCCTTAGTCACACCAACGATGCGCACGGGAATCTGCTTCAGAAAGACTATTCTGCCGACGACGGATCCCTGTACATTCGGAAAAAGTCCCTTCTTGGTGTTTGTATCAATCACCGCATCCTGTGCGAGATTGTCGAGGCCTTTTCTGTCGAAGAATCGCCCCTCGATCAGCTTGCTTTTGCGCGCCCTGAAATATTGCTCGCTCACGCCGTTGACGGTGATGCTGACTTCCTTGTTGCCGACGCGAACCGTTCCAGCTGTTGTGCTTTCCGGCGTTGCGGCAACAACATAGGGCAGCTTGGCCAGTTCGGTTGCATCATCGACACTCAGTGTGGTGACAAGAGCTGCCTTCAGATCACCGTAGCCGGTTCCCGGTCCGACATAGAGCGTGTTCGTGCCCAGGCTGCTGATCTTCTCGAGAATGCGCTGTTGCGAGCCTTGCCCAAGCGCTGTCACACAGACAACGGATGCCGTACCGATCACGATTCCCAGCATTGTGAGGAATGTGCGCATCCGATGAGCATTCATAGACCGCAGCGCCATCGCAAAAGCTTCTTTAAAGCGATCACGTATACCGCTGAATGATTTAAGTTTTTGCCCGGTTGTGTTTACGGTTTTTGGGTTCTGCTGAGTGCCACAACGGTCCTCACGAGAGGTGTCGGCAATGATCTCTCCGTCCCGGATCTCAATGATGCGGTTTGCCCGCGTCGCCACGGCGCGGTCATGCGTAACAATGATGATTGTACGGCCTTCGCGGTTCAGTTCCTGAAGAATGTCTAGCACTTCCTCGCCGCTGTGACTGTCGAGCGCGCCAGTCGGCTCGTCAGCAAGAATGACACCGGCATCGTTGATGAGTGCGCGCGCTATCGATACGCGCTGCTGTTGACCTCCGGAAAGCTGGTTGGGACGATGGTGGGTCCGGTCGCCCATGCCAAGGCGGCGTAAGATTTCATGCGCTCGCTCGCGCCGCGCGTCACGTGTCTGACCGGCATAAATAGCGGGTATTTCCACATTGCCGACAGCGTCCAGTTCGTTCAACAGATGATAGCGCTGGAAGATGAAGCCGAAATGTTCGCGCCGAAGCTGTGCCAGTTCGTCCGCACCAAGTTCCGCAGTGACGCGCCCGGAAATCAGATATTGCCCCTCGGAAGGGCGATCCAGACAGCCGAGGATATTCATCAGCGTGGATTTTCCCGAACCGGACGCACCGACAATCGCCACCATCTCACCGCGCTGAATGGTGAGGTTGATATTGCGCAGAACCGTGGTGAAGGTGTCGCCAGACGGATAGTGACGTGAAACACCTCTCAACAGGATCAAGGGCATATCGCTCATATCAATCACCGTCATCCGTCTCTTTAGTCTCTTGATTATCGGTGACGATCTTGTCACCCTCCTGCAAGCCTGAGCGGATTTCCGTGTTGATCTTGTCGGTTATGCCTGTTTCCACGGTGCGCTCTTCAAGCGTTCCGTTTTCGGTCAGGATGAGAACGGTGGCTTTGCCCGAAATATCGAAGTCGGAATCGCTTTGTGATTTCAGCGCCGAGACAGGAACCAGTAAGACGTTTTTCACCTTCGCCAGAACGATATGAATCTCCGTAGTCATATAGGTGCGAAGCAGACCATCCGGATTGGGAATACTGAACTTGCCTTTGTAATAGACGGCGGAAGCTGTCACGCCGGTCGCGCTGGACAAACTGCTGTTTGAGCCAAAGCTCTTATCGCTAACAACTGAATCCGGCGCGGGTTCGATTGCTTCGAGCTTTGCGTCGTAACGCTTTGCGTTTCTTCCGGAAATGGTGAAGTAGATCGGCAGGCCGCTATGAACCTCGGTAATATCGGCTTCAGAAATGTCCGCTTCCACCGTCATCGTGTCCACTTGACCAAGGATTGCGATCGTCGGGACCGTTTGCTGCGCGTTGACGTTTTGACCTTCCTGCGCCACGGTCGAAAGAATGGTGCCATCAATCGGGGCTGTAATGCGCGTATAAGCCAGATTGGTTTCCGCGATGCGCACGCCCACTTTAGATGCGGCTATGGTTGCTTCCGTATTGGCCAGCTGCGCCCGTTGCTTTTTCATCTCCGCAACGGCTTTGTCATATTCAGAACGCGCAACCGCATTTTTACCGATCATCATCTGATTGCGAGCGAGATTCAATTTTGCCAGTTCCAGATCAGCGAGGTTCTGCTCGCGGGTCGCTTCGTTCTGGCGCAGCGTCGCTTCGGCCTTGTCGAGTTCGTTTTGCTGATTGGTGGCATCAATAAGAGCGACTACGTCACCCTCTTTGACGTGCTGATCGGGCTTCACCTTGAGTGAGAGTATGCGTCCAGTGGCCTGAGCGCCGATGGCAACCAGATTTTTAGGTCGCAATGTGCCCGATGCCAGCACGGAACTTTCAATGTCGCCGCGTTGCACGGTCGTCATTTCAGGAAGTGGCTTTTGCGCAGACCATTGCTGGAGTAACAAGCCGCCAGTCAGCACCGATACAACGAAAAGTGTTAGCCAGCGTTTGCGAAGACGCCGCTTTGATAATGGTTTAGGTGAGTTCATTGTTGCCTCTTGAGACGGCCCGGTGGAGAGAGCCTTACGAGGTGAGGGCCGGTATTGAGGTCCACGACTTCCGGTCTGTCGACATCAATCCGACCGTTCCAGCCGCCGCCGAGCGTCTTTTGCAAGGAAACGTAATCGACGATGATGTCTGTTCGCGCTTGTGCGAGAGTGTTCTCCTGATTCAGCAACTCACGTTGCGCAGTCAGAACATCGAGGAAATTCTTCGACCCTGATTTGAACTGTTCGAGCGTCAACTCATTGATCTTGCGACTATTACCGACGATTTTTTGCAGCTGCACAATGCGCAACCGGTTTTGGTTGAATGCGACGCTTGCATTTTCGACCTCGCTCAAGGCCGCCAGAACTTTGCTTCGATAGGTGATGAACGCCACGTCGCGTTCGGCCCGTGCAGCATCGACATCAGCAAGGAGCTTGCCGCCATGAAAAATAGGTATCTGGAGGCTGGGGCCAAATGACCAGCCTATAGTGGACAGTTTGGCAAGATCACCGAAATTCGCGCCACCCGTATTAATGTTGCCAGTAAGGGAAATGCTTGGATAAAGGGCTGCCTGTCTTTGACCTATCGTGGCTGTCGCCTTGGCATAGTACCGTTCAGCTGCCCGTATATCGGGACGGCTCAACAAGAGACTTGCGGGCAAGCCAGCTGTTATTTTGCGAGGTGCTGCGGGCAGAGCGCGCCGGTTATCCAGTATAGAAGCCAGTGCTATCGATGATCGTCCAGTGAGAGTGGATAGTTTGTTCAGCTTCCCGGCATAGTTGATCTGTAGTTCGGGAGTTGTGGCCTCCGTAGTTGCGACCTGAGTTTCCGCGCTGAGGAGATCGACTTGCGATATATTCCCGGCTTCCAGCTGCGCACGTGTCAAGGCCACGGTTCGGCGTTGCGAAGCCACGTTGCGCTCCGCGATAGCGATCTGAGCCTGAATGCCGCGTAACTGCACGTAGTTGGTGGCAATCTCACCGATCAGGATAACAAGCGCTGCCCGTAATTGTTCATGGGCGGATTCTGTCGCGTAATATGCGGCCTCGACGCCACGCCCGTTTGCACCGAATAAGTCCAGATCCCATGTCGGAGATAAACCTGCACTCAACGAGTTGCTGGCGTCTTTTGAATTGCGGTCAGAACGCTCGAATTTAACCGTGCCGTTAACGCTCGGATAAAGCCCGCCGCCCGCTGATGCGTAAGCTGCTCGAGCCTGACGCACCTTCGCTTTTGCTGTCGCGACGTCAGGACTACCATCAATGCCATCAGCAATCAGTTGATCCAATATCGGATCGCCGAGATTTTTCCACCAGTCTGCGAGATGCGGGGCAGCGGTATCAGCTTTACTATTCCACGCATGAGGCGTGTTGATAAGTGGAGGATGATAATCCGGCCCGACAGCAACACATCCAGCGCTAAAAGGAAAAAATAACAAAACCGCACAGAGTCGAATTTTGATAATTTGGATACTTCCTCAAAAATCAATTATAAATAATAAAAAATGAAAATGGATAATTATTATAGATTGGCACCGGTGTAAATCGGCGCCAAAATATTTAAATTTGCTAGCTAAAAAATTTGGCTATACTAGAAATGATGCTTGGAAGAGTTGTAATCAGAGTGCCGATAACAGTTGCGAGTGCAGGAATAAGGATAGGTAAAATAGGGTCCAAAACAATTCTCAATAATTGGCGTTAAATATTATTTTTAAAGTAACATATTAGAAATATGAAATTTTAATCCGTTTGACAACGCCAACTATGTGCCCCTCTTTCATTCGGTCAGACTGTTCTGATATGTCGGAAGCTATTGTTATTATGCGGCGTTTGCGGCAAGCCAATCAGCCAATGAACGACGGCGGGCAGCGCGACCGCGCATGGCTTCGGCTGCGCACATGGAATTCAGCACAGCTTCCTGTGTTGCTTCTGTTGCCGCGCGAAACAGGGTGTCGATCCGGTCTTCATTGAGGGCCATGAACTGAACGAAGTCGCGCGGCTCGTCATGATCGAATGTTACTGCCGTAGAAAAGCCGACGGTCATATCGCCGCTGCCATGGCCCCAGAACGCGCCAAGCCGCGCCAGACCTGCACCGCAACGCCGCGTGACGCGCTTCAGCTGCCGGTGTTCCAAAGGCACATTGGTTGCAAGAACGAGAATGACCGAGCCTTTCTCGGGCTGAGCTTCGGCCTTGGGCGAGGGGCGGCGTCCATCGGGCAAAACGAGATCGCCTGCACGACCAAAATTGGTCAATGCCAGAATGCCGAGGTGATAGGTTTTGCCGTCCAGTTCGAATTGCCGGGACGACGTGCCGATACCGCCCTTGAAACCAAAGCAGCTCATGCCGGTTCCGGCACCCACATTGCCCTGGACAACATCTTCACCAGCCGCGCCCAATGCAAGGCGTGCGTGATCTTCGGTCACAGCCATGGCCTGAATGTCGTTCAACGGCCCGTCATTACATTCCAGAACCACTGGATTAACGGTTGCCGTTGTCCGGCCAATATCCGGATTGCATGCAATCGCCTCACGAATGAGAGTGTTGGCACAGGTGCCAACGCCAAACGTGTTGGTCAGCAGGATCGGCGTTTCCAGCGTGCCGAGTTCCTCGATCTGAACGAGACCTGTGCTTTTGCCAAACCCGTTGATGACATCGCAGGCAGCCAGCACCTTGCGCCGATAGAGATTGCCGTCATGGGGGAGAATGGCGGTCACACCTGTATTAATGTCACCATCGCGCAGAGTGTGATGACCGACCCGCACGCCCGGCACATCGGTAATGGCATTTTTGTTGCCGGTTGGCATGATGCCACAGATGATGCCGAAGTCGCGCGCAGTTGCAGTCATTTTCACGTTCCGTGTTCAAAAGATTCGAGGGTCAGAGCCGACCGGCTTCGATAATGCGCTTGAGAAAGGCTTGCGTGCGTTCACCCTGCGGATTGCCGAATATTTGCGAAGGCGGACCTTCTTCATAGACCTTGCCGTTTTGCAGGAAACAGACCTTGTCTGCAACCTCGCGTGCAAAGCCCATTTCGTGGGTGGCCAGCACCATGGTCATGCCTTTGGTCGCCAGATCGCGCACGATATCGAGCACTTCCGACACCAGTTCCGGATCGAGCGCCGAGGTGATTTCATCCAACAGCAGCAATGTTGGATCCATCATCAACGCACGCACAATGGCGACGCGCTGCTGCTGTCCGCCGGAAAGCCGGTCCGGATATTCCTTCGCCTTATGGTCGAGCCCGATGCGGGCCAGAAGTGCGAGGCCTTTTTCCTGTGCTTCTCTGGCAGGCATGCCCAGCACTTTGGTCGGACCAAGTGTGACGTTTTCCATCACCGTCATATGCGGGAACAGATTATATCCCTGAAACACAATGCCTATTTCGCGGCGCAGGACATCAAGGTCAACGCCCGGTCCGGTCACGCGGTCGCCATGCAGGCGGATTTCACCTTCATCGATGGTTTCCAGCCGGTTGATGCAGCGCAAAAGTGTGGACTTGCCGCAGCCGGAAGGGCCGATCAGGCAGACGACCTGATGTTCTTCAATGTCGAGGCTGATGCCGGACAGAACCTCCAGCGACCCATAGCGTTTGATTGCCTTGTCGATTTCAACGAGTGCCATATCCATACTCCTCACATGCTCGAGCGCATTTTCCGACGATCCCTTTCGATCAGACGATCGACGAAACGGGCCTGCGGAATGGTGATCAGGATGAACAGGATGGCGACGGTGGTGACAGCCGACAGGTTGAAATAGTTGGCAGCGATGATCTTCGACTGGTTGAAGGCGTCGATGGTGCCAATGATCGCGACAAGCGCCGTATCTTTCTGCAAGCTGATGCAGTTGTTCATGAGTGGCGGAATAATGCCACGCACTGCAAGCGGAACCACGACATAGCGCATGGTTCGGACATAGGACAGGCCGAGCGAGCGCGCCGCTGCGATCTGGCTTGGATGCACGCTTTCAATGCCCGCACGATAGACCTCAGACGTATAGGCGCCATAAGTCAGCGTCAGTGCGATGATCGCATAGGCATTGGAGGACAGATCTTTCAGGATCGGCAGGCCGGTCAATGGCAGGCCGAAACCGATGAGATAGATCGTGATAATGGCAGGCAGGCCGCGAAACAGATCGCTGTAGAAGGTGGCGAGCAGCCGGATCGGCTTGCCAGCCTTGCCCGGAAGCGTGCGGGCAATCGCAATCACCAGCGCCCAGATCAGGATCAGAATGGCGGCGACGAAGAAGATGACGATGTTGGTGCCGAAGGCCTTGAGTACGGTGCCCGACGACTTCACAATCAGACTGACGTCGAAGAAGGTGCGGCTGACGGCAGCGTCATTGACGATCATGAACCACGCGCCGGCACAGATGATCAGCACTGCAACAGCATAGGAAATCGCCTGCCAGGACACGTCGGATGCGCGTGCGCCCAGTTCCCGGCCATTGTAGATGTCGACGCTTTTCCCGGCCTGACTGGAAAGCTGCACACTGCGCCAGGCGAACCACAGAACGGCGAGCGGAGCTAAAAGCAGCGCCCATCCGATGGTGAGAACAGGCGTCGCAAGCCAGCCCTGCGCAATCGTATAGCTGGTCACGCTATAGACGGTCTGAATTGAGGCCAGAAGGGTGATGAACGAAAAAGCGAAAGCGAACAGGGATCGACCGCTATGGGTACGGACCTTGTTACGACTACGCCATTGCCGCGCGCGCTCGACGCTGGCAGCCGGTGCCGGTTGGGACATAAATATTCTCGCTGAGGCAAGGTGGCTGCGCGCCTGCTCTGGGTGCTGTCGCCACGGTGTCAAAATCGGGAATCCGAGCTGCGGCAGCGATGGCAACCGCAGCCCGGAAAATCGTCAGATCATGGCTTCCAGACAGGAACGTCAGATGGCGAAGTACCCCACGACGGCAGCAGATAGGCTGTTTCCAGCTTCTTCAGGGTGCCATCCTTGTCCATGTCGGCGATCAACTGATCGATGACCTTCTTGCTTTCCGAACCCTTCGGGTAGATGCCTGCGGTCTGGCCGCCGGATTCATACTGACCGACAACGGCCAGCTTGCCGTTCGAGTTCTTCACCTGACCGAGAACGATCGAAAGATCGGTCATCACGGCATTGACCTTGCCAGCAGCAAGGGCCGTGAACATCGATGCGGTGTCATCGAAAACGTCGAGATGCGCGACGTTCAGCGTTTCCTGCGCGAACGGAACCAGAGTCGTACCGGCCTGCGTGCCGACCTTCACTGTCTTCATTTCGGCTTCCGTCACCGGCTTGTCGGCGCGGGCTGCCACGCCATAAGCGGAAGACATGTAAGGCGTGGAGAAATCCACCACTTTCTTGCGCGGTTCGGTGACTGAGATAAGCGCCAGCGCGATGTCGTAATCCTTGTTCTGACCCGCAACGATGGAGTCGAACGAAGCGTTGACCAGCTTCACCTTTTCAAGGCCGAGGCGGTGCGCGATGTTGACGGCCATGCAGAATTCGTAGCCGTCCTTGATGGTTTCCGGCGTGTCGCCGTTGAACTGGCCAAGGGCAGGCAGGTTGATGATGACCGTGAACTGACCCGGTACGGCCGGGGTGATCGTGGCCGATCCCTTGTCACCGATCAGCGGGCAATCGCCATAGCCTTCGGTCGCGGCAGATGCGCTGCCTGCGCCAGCCACTGCGGCGACGCTTGCGAACAATGCGCTATAGGCTGCTGTCTTTAAAAGGTTTTTTATTGTCATATTCCCCTCTTGCTTTCTTTTGGGTTAGAGAACTGCTTCTGCGCCCGTGCGGGCCAGATCCATGTAGATTTCTTGCAAACGGCGTGTATACGGACCCGGCTTGCCATCGCCGATGGTGTGATCCTGAATGCCGATGATCGGCGTCACGAAGCTTGATGCGCTTGTGAGAAAGGCCTCTTTGGCGGCCTTGGCTTCTTCCACCGTGAACAACCGCTCCTCAACCTTGAGATTCTGTTCTTCGGCGATTTTCAGCACGGCCCGGCGGGTACATCCGGGCAGGATGGCGTTTGAATTGGGACGTGCGACCAGCACATTGTCGTGCGAAATGATGAAGGCCGTGGATGATGCGCCTTCGGTGACGAAGCCGTCTTCCACCAGCCAGACTTCGTGGTAGCCCTTGCTCTTCGCCTGCTTCTTGGCCAGCACCTGCGCCAAAAGCATGACGGTCTTGATATCGCGGCGCGCCCAGCGCGTATCCGGTGTGACGTCGACGCGAACGCCATTCACCACTGACGGTGCATTGGCCAGATTTTTGACCTGTGTGAACATCACCAGATTTGGCTTGATATCGCTTGCATAGACGAAATCGCGGTCAGCCTCGCCACGCGTGACCTGCATATAGACCACGCCTTCGCGCAGAGTATTGCGGCGGATGAGTTCGATCTGAGCCTTGCGAATTTCTTCGAGCGAGACGGGCAGGGCGATATCGATCTCTTTGACCGAGCGCTCCAGTCGAGCAAGATGGAGTTCATTATCGACCAGACGACCATCAATCACGGCACTGACTTCGTAGATCCCGTCGCCAAACAAAAAGCCGCGGTCGAACACCGAAACCTTCGCTTCGCTTTCGTCGACGAAGGCTCCGTTCAAATAAATTACTCTGGCCAAAATACGTCCTCGGCATGTGCATTTCTTGATCGAGAGGACGGTAGGAAAAAAGAATTTGACTGGCCAATGCTATGTTTTGCAATCACTATGCAGAAATTGCATAAGGCTGAAGGGAGTAGGGGAATAAGGGAGTAAGGCAGTATGTTCGGCGCGCGAACATGCGATGTTATCCCCCTTTTTCACCTATTCCCTTACTCCCGTATTCCCCTACTCCCCTAGGAACACCTATGGAACTGAAATGGCTGGAAGACTTCATCGCGCTCGCTTCGACATCGAGCTTCTCAAGAGCCGCAGAGACCCGCCATGTGACACAGTCGGCGTTTTCGCGGCGTATCAAGCAGCTTGAAGTCTGGCTGGGGGTGACGCTCGTCAATCGCGCCACTTTTCCCGCGCAACTGACCCGTGAGGGGAAAACCTTTCTCCCCGTCGCCGAGGACACGGTCCGTCAGTTTTATGCCACGCGCAAAAGCCTCCAGCCAAACCGTCAGGGGCAGAACCCAGCGCTGAAATTCTCAGCCCTGCATACTTTGACCGTGACATTCTTCCCGCAATGGCTGAAGGGGATAGATGCTGCCATTGGCAATATTCATTCCCATCTCGCGCCGGATCGCGGCGGGTTTGAAGATAATATTGCCACACTGACAGAAGGCGAGGTCGATTTCTTCCTGACCTATGCGCATCCCTCGGTGCCAATCCTGATCGACCGGGAACGCTTTCCGTCTATCGTGCTGGGCACAGAACGGCTCATTCCGGTCTCATTGCCATCCGACGATGGGCCATTGCTGGATCGCGCCATCGAGACCGGCGCTCCGCTGCCCTATCTCAGCTATGGCGACTTTTCGTTTTTCGGTGCGGCTTTGGCCCAGAAATTTATGTCCGGGCCGAATTTCGCGCGCAAGGTCGTTCATGAAAACACCATGTCCATCGGGCTCAAGGCCATGGTGCAGGCCGGGTGGGGTATGGCCTGGCTGCCGGAAAGTCTGGTGCGCGAAGAAATCAGTCGTGGCGATATGGTTCCGGCATCGGTCGATCCGCATTGGGATCTGACAACGGAAATTCGCATCTACCGTCACGACGCGCCACTTTCACCGCGTGCCGAAAGCCTGTGGACCTATTTGCAGGCAAAAGACGGTGCAGTTTCAGAAAACAGCGATTGACACGCCCATATGCGCAGCGCTGTAAATGCACGCAACTTATTCGGCCGGAGAGGGACATAGACGGCATGAAGATCACCATCGAACAATCGCTCGATCAGGCGGGGACGGGCGCATTCCAGCGTGGTTTGCTGGGCGTTTTCGGCCTCGTCTGGGCCGCGGACGCCATGCAGGTTCTGGCGGTGGGCTTCACCGCCGCCTCCATCGCAAAGACCTTCGGACTGACCGTACCGCAGGCCTTGCAGACCGGTACGCTTTTCTTCTTCGGCATGTTGGTCGGCGCTGCCGTTTTCGGCAGGCTCGCCGATAGATATGGCCGCCGCCGCGTCTTGCTTGTCACAGTTGCCTGCGATGCCGTGTTCGGTCTGTTGTCGGCTTTTGCACCCGGCTTCGAAGTTTTGCTGGTCTTGCGTTTTCTGACCGGTATAGCCGTCGGCGGAACGCTACCCGTCGATTATGCCATGATGGCCGAGTTTCTTCCGTCGAAGAACCGGGGTCGCTGGCTGGTCATGCTCGAAGGCTTTTGGGCCGTCGGCACCGTTGTCATCGCGCTTGCCGCATGGGCTGCAAGTCTTGCCGGTGTCGAGGATGCCTGGCGTTATATTTTCGTCGTCACCGCAGCGCCGGCGCTCATCGGTATCTGGTTGCGCCTCTGGGTGCCGGAATCGCCGATGCATCTTTTGAAATCCGGTCGCGCGGACGAAGCAAAATCAGTCATGAACCGCGTGTTGCGTCGCAACGGCAAGCCTGAATTGCCGCCGAAGGCACGGCTCGAAGCACCGCTTCTCGTGACGAACGAACGGCTTTTATCGCCACAACTGCGTCAGCGGACACTCGCAACGCTGGCAATCTGGTTCCTCGTTTCCGTTTCCTATTACGGCATTTTCACGTGGATACCGGCCAAGCTCGCCGGAGACGGCTTTGGTTTCGTGCGCGGCTATGGCTTTCTGGTCGTGGTGGCGCTGGCGCAATTGCCGGGCTACGCGCTTGCTGCCTATGGCGTCGAAACATGGGGTCGTCGCAAGACGCTGATCAGCTTCCTGTTCATCAGCGCAGCGGCCTGCGCTCTGTTCACAATTGCCGATAGCTCGGCTGTTGTCGGCGCGTCGATCCTCATTATGAGCTTCGCGCTGCTGGGTACATGGGGTGCGCTCTATGCCTTCACGCCGGAACTTTATCCGACAGCCCTGCGCGCAAGCGGCATGGGCGCGGCGGGCGCCATGGCGCGCCTCGGTGGCCTGCTGGCCCCGTCAGCTTTGGCCATTGTCATTAGCCAAAGCTTCAACGTGGCTGTGGCAATGTTTGCAGGGCTTCTGGCGCTGGCTGGCGTCATCGCGTTTCTGATTAATGTCGAAACGCGCCAGCAGGCTTTGAATTGAGGCTCACAGCGCCTTTCGGAACGTCAGATTGAGGCGAACACGACCAACCTTGTCGTGTTCGCCATCTTTCAGCGCCAATATGCCGTGATGAAAAAGTCGCGACGGCCCACCCCAGACAACCACGTCGCCGTGGTGCAATGGGTATTTGGTGATCGGGTCGTTACGCTTCAGTCCGCCAAACTGGAAGGTCGCCGGAAGGCCAAGCGAAACGGACACGATCGGATTGGTGAAATCGCGTTCGTCCTTGTCCTGATGCAAGGACAGTTTTGCACCGGGCTCATACCGGTTTATCAGGCAGGCATCGGGCGAAAAATTATCATATCCAGCCTGTCGGGCGGCATTTTCCGCGAGATTGCGAAAGGCTTCCGGCATTGCTGGCCATGGTTTCCCGGTTTCGGGGTCTTCGGCACTGTACCGATAACCGCTTTTGTCGGTCACCCAACCTGCCTGTCCGCAATTGGTCATGGCGACCGACATGCGATAGCCGCCTGGCGTCACCATATGCCGAAAGGGTGCGGCAGTGCTGACATCCGCTACTGATTTCAGAATGGCGTCTTCATCCGCCAATGCAAAGCCATGCATAAGCACTGCGCCGGGCGCAAGAATCTCAACAGGTTCAAGCTGATCGAACAAATCTCTCATAAGGCTTTTTAGCACAATACGGTGCGGAAACGTCCCGAAATCTGCTTTCAAATTGAAGACCCCTCGCGGGGTCTTCGGATTGTTGTATCGCGAGATTACCAATTCACCTTGAAACCGAGCGAACCCTTGAGGCTGTAATTATCGCCGAAATCCGCGAAGCTGGTCTTGACCATACCTTCACCGAACAGCGCGTATTTGCCATCGGCCCAGGCATAGGTCCCGCCTGCGCCGATACCGCCCCAGGTTTTGTCATTTTCGCTTTTGAAATCAACGCCGCCAGCTCTGATCTTATAGTCGTTCATGAACTCCTGATAGAGATTGGCGGCGAGATAAAGATTGGTTTGTGTCAGCCGGTTTTGACTGTCGCGCCATGCATTGCGATATTCCGCCGCCAGCCCGATGCGGGCATTGAGGCTATCGCCATTGCGCAGATCGACAGGCACGCCAGCAAAGTCGTGGAAGCTGTCGAAATCCACCGACGACCAGACAAGTTGCGCCTGTGGCGTGATCGACCAATGCCCGTTGACTGCAATACGACGTCCGCCTTCGAGGCTGAGGCCATAGCCAAAGCCGTTATTGCCATCAGCCAGTGATTTTTCGAGCGTATCGGAAACCAGTTTGCTGTCATACCAGGTCAACTGAAGCTGGCCGTCGAGGTAATAGCCATTATTGCCATACCAGGTGAGCGCGCCACCCAATCCCCAGCCATCGGTGTCGATGGTGCCATCACCGCTGAAGGACGAAATATCACTGCTGGCTTTGCCATATTGCGCAGTGAAGCTGCCGATCAGGCGACCGGATTGGCTTTCCTGAAACAGTGCGTCGATACCGGCCTGCATGACGAAAACGCCAATGTCTTGCGTCACGCCTGTGGTGGAACCGCCCGCCGCAAATTTGCTGTGCGTCCCTTCAATACGTCCCCATACGCCATGCTTGTCGATCGCGATATCCGGCCCGGGTGTCGCATGACCGTCCTTAACATCTTCACTCGGCAGAGCATTCTCGCCCCAGTATCGATTGCCGACTCGCTGCTGCAAGCTTGGTAACTGGTTTAGGGCCTGCATATTGCGCGCATAGCCTTCATAGATCGGCATGGACGGATTGTAGCGCGTCTCACCATTGGCAGCCGTGTTGCGCAGATAGAAACCGCCATCGCCCGATAATGCGACACTATTCGCCGTTGTTGCAGAGGAACGCGCTTCAGGCTCCGAAGGCGAGGGGGCTTCAGCCGGCTGGTCAGCGGTCGCCGTAATCTCATAGGCATAGACGCCGCCAACGACAGCCGCTTCACCGTTCGCTGTCGTATAATCACCCGCGAGCGCAAATGTACCTGCGGGATTGCCTGCAACCTCGATAATCTTCGTGTCGTCGGCAATCTGGGCGCTGGACTGGCCATAAGATACGAGCCGCAGCTGGCTGTTGCCGGAACTGTCACCCCGAATGACAAGATGGCTGGTCTCGTTGTTATCAGCACCGAGCCCGGTGGCAATCTCGACAGTGCCCCCTTTGCCGATATAATCGCCTTTGACAGTCAATGTGCCAATGCCGTGTTCACCCGGCGCTACCACCCCGCCGGTTTCATTGGTCACCGAATTGACGCTGCCGACACCACTTAACCGCCCTGCATTTGCCACACGAACAGAAGTGGCATTGTCGCCATCAAAAATCAGCGTGCCTCCAACGACTGCGGAATCTCCGGTAAAACTGTTGTCGCCAGTGAGCCGCAATTCACCGACGCCGCGCTTGGTCAGTCCGCCAATGCCGGAAATGGGGTTGGACCATGTCGATGAATAGCCTTGCGTATCGACGTCAAAACCTTCCGCATAGCGGAATTTCATCGGCCCGTTGATGGCGACACCAAGATTGAGCAATCCCTGACCGTAGATTTCGGCGGGGCCGATATTGGTGGCTGTGGTCAGCAGGGTTTCAATGGTCTGCCGCGCATTCATATAGGGAAAGGCTTGCCGCACGACAGCAGCGGCGCCCGCCACATTTGGCGAGGCCATGGAGGTGCCTTGCATATATTGATAACGCCCGCCGGGATAGGTTGAGTAGATAGGGCCGCCATTATCGCCACCCGGAGCCGCCATGCACCATTCCGCTGCGATGCCACAACGATTGCTATAGCTTGCGATTTGTTTGTTTGGGCCAACGGAAACGACGGCAATAATGGAGCCTTTCATATCCGAGAAATCGAGATTGGCGACAGCCGGATCATTTGTACCCAGCAGGTGAAACGTATTGGGATTATTCATGTCGAGATCGCGTCGGCGGCCATCGACAAATTTATATTTGCCGAGCGCTGTGTTCTGCGGTGTGATCGCGGGAAACAGTGCGCTGCCGCTCGGATGCGCTGACGAAATTGGCTGAACCTTGTAGTCATTGCCGGCGGCGAAAACCATGACGATATCGGCCTTGGCGGCCACCTTCAGCGCTTCATAATCATTTTTGAGATAACCGCCATAGAGGATCGGCTGATAGTTCAGTTGCTGATAATTCGGGTTATTGTAGGGGGTGGGGAATACGTATGGTCCGTAGCTGCCGTTCAGCACCTTCACGCCGGTCGTAGACGCATAGCGCAGCGCCCTGTTGATCGCATCATATTGTCGGTCAGGCACGATGGCCCTCAACGCCAGGATTTGAGAATCATAGGCAACCCCATGCATGCCAGTGCCGTTTCGAGCTGCTGCAATGATGCCGCTGACATGGCTGCCATGCCCAAGGATAGTGCCGTTTTTCTGGATATCCCGGACATCCCGCAGCCCCATGAAAGTGCCGAAATTCTGCGACCACGGATGCACTTTTCCAGCAAATTCCTGGTGGTATGTATCAATGCCCGTGTCGAGCACCGCAACGGTGATGCCTTTGCCTGTAAAGCCGCGCTGATAGGCAGGCGCTGCGTTGATCATTGGCAGGCCCCAGTTTGCCATGTATTCGGCATCAGATCTGAAAGCCTGGGTTGGTTCTTTCTGCTGCGCAAAAGAAGCCGCTGGAAATAGAAAAATAGTCACGGATAATAATCGAACGATTGGATGGAAAGTTCGCATGAATCCCTCGCTTAATATTTGATAATTGTCCCCGCATATATTCAGGATTTAACGATGATTATTTCTAACCTAATACTTTAATTGAGAAACTAATATTGTAGTATTAGGAATAGTGCACATTGATCACTTTAGTATTTATTGTAAAATCGCTATGACTTGCTCTTAATCTATTGATCCCAACTTCTGATTTTTTGGCCGAAATATTACTTCGGCAATCGCAATGAGGATCCCGAGTACTGGAAGCGGGAAGACAATAAAAAACGGGGCCGAAGCCCCGTTCTTACTGTTTACCGCTATGGATTTAGACTTCGTCAGCCAGTCGTGCCGAAGCGTTCCTCGCTGAGTGCCGCGGCCATCAGCGCCTTGGTATAATCCTCACGAGGATGATCGAAGATCTGCTCGGTATCGCCTTGCTCGACGATTCCGCCATTGCGCATCACAATCACATAGTCCGATACGGCGCGAACCACAGCCATATCGTGGCTGATGAACAGGTAGGAGAGGCCGTGTTCCTTTTGCAGATCGCGCAGTAGTGCCACAATCTGCTTCTGCACTGAACGATCAAGCGCGCTTGTCGGTTCGTCCAGAACGATGACGCGTGGTTTCAGGATCATTGTGCGGGCAATGGCGATGCGCTGACGCTGTCCACCTGAAAACTCATGCGGATAACGATTGCGCATGGCCGGGTCCAGCCCGACCTCTTTCAACGCTTCCTGCGCACGACGGTCTCGTTCCTTGCCGGAAAGTTGCGGTTCGTGGATCAGCAAGCCTTCGGTGATGATGCGCCCAACTGTCATGCGGGGGCTAAGCGAGCCGAACGGGTCCTGAAAGACGAGTTGCAACTCTCGTCGTTTCGGGCGCATGGCTTGCGGGTCGCGCGGCAGTTCCTTGCCCAGATAGGCAATGCGGCCTTCGGAATCGAGCAGCCGCAGAATGGCACGCCCAAGCGTGGATTTACCTGAACCGGATTCGCCCACAATGCCGATTGTCTGACCTTCCTTGAGCGTCAGCGAGACATTATTCACGGCAGTCATGTAGTTGGCCGCGCCGAGCCATGGCTTATGGATCAGGAAGTTAACCTTCACATTATCGGCGCGGATCAAGACGGGCGCTTCGTCCGGTGGCGGCAGCTTTTCGCCTTCCGGTTCCGCATTGAGCAACATTCGGGTGTAGGAATGCTGAGGTGCGGTAAAAAGCACCTCCGTTTCGTTGGTCTCGACCACTTCGCCGGATCGCATCACATAAACACGGTCAGCAAAACGGCGCACAATGCCCAGATCGTGGGTGATGAACACGACCGCCATGCCGAGACGCTGTTGCAAATCGGCCAGAAGGTCGAGTATCTGCGCCTGAATAGTGACATCAAGTGCCGTGGTCGGCTCATCAGCAATCAGGACATCCGGCTCATTGGCAAGCGCCATGGCGATCATCACACGTTGGCGCTGGCCACCTGACAGCTCATAGGGGTAGCTGTCTATGCGGCGTTCGGGCTCCGGGATGCCGACGAGTTTCAGCAGTTCTAGAATACGCGGACGCGCCTGTTTCTTACTCATGCCGCGATGGTAACGCAACGGTTCAGCAAGCTGGTCGCCAATACGATAGAGCGGATCGAGCGAGGTCATCGGCTCCTGAAAGATCATGGTGATCTTGGCGCCGCGAATATTATTCAGCGCCTTGTCGGACATGCCGATTAGGTCCTGACCGCGATAGAGCGCCTGTCCCGTTGCCTTGCCGTTGCGGGCCAATAGGCCCATCAGCGCCATGGTCGTCTGGCTTTTGCCCGAGCCGGATTCCCCGACGATCGCCACAGTTTCACCGGCCTTGACGTCGAGATCGATGCCGCGAACGGCGGGAACCGGGCCATCATGGGTATCGAAGGTCACACGAAGATCGCGAACGCTCAGAATGGTTTCATTCGTCATTTCAGCGATCCTTCGGGTCAAGACTGTCGCGCAGGCCATCGCCCAGGAAGTTCAGCGCAAACAGAATGATGGTCAATGTTGCGGCGGGCCAGATCAATTGCCAGCTCGCGCCGCGCATGTTCTGGGCACCTTCCGATATGAGGAGACCAAGCGAGGTGAGGGGGTCTTGCACGCCAAGGCCGAGGAAGGAGAGGAGGCTTTCCAGCAGAATGGCTTTCGGCACAAGCAATGTGACGAAGACGATGACAGGGCCGAGCGCGTTGGGAATGATATGACGGGTAATCACCCCGCGCCGTGTTGCGCCGAGCGCTTCCGCCGCCTGCACGAATTCCTGCCGTTTGAGGCTCAATGTCTGTCCGCGTACGATGCGGGCCATATCCAGCCATTCCGTTGCACCAATGGCAATGAAGATGATGAATATCGACCGCCCGAAGAAGACGAGCATCAGGATCACGAAGAAGATGAACGGCAGTGAATAAAGGATATCCACAACACGCATCATGACATTGTCTATGCGTCCGCCAAGATAGCCAGAGACCGCGCCGAACGAGACGCCAAGCACCAGCGACATCGCCGAGGCCAGCAAGCCGATGGCCAGAGACATGCGCACGCCGATGAAGATTCGCGTCATCAGATCGCGACCGAGATTATCCGTACCGAGCAGAAAGTAATTGCGCGTCACATTGAGTGTCAGCTTGCCGCTCATGCCATCGGTAGCCAGTTCCACCTTTGGATTGCTGAACAGGTCGGAGCGCTGGAAATAACGCAGAACACGGTCGTCGGTCGGGCGCTGCGCTGTGAAATCGACAACGATAGTATTGCCGGTCAGTTCCGGCTCCGCAGAGGCCTTCAACCGCGCGCGCGCCAGTTCACGTTCAAGGCCCGGCAGGATTGTATCCGCTCGCGGATAGGCCTCGATGCTCGGCGCAACGCGCACGAACTGCGGATAGATCTTGTCATAGGGATGCGGGCTCAGCATCGGCCCGAAAATGCCTGCAAGAGCCAGAACAGTGAGCACGATGGCGCTGGCAACAGCCGCCTTGTTCTTGCGCAGGCGCAGCCAGGCGTCCTGCCACAAGGAGCGGCTCGGCATGCTCAATTCGGCGGTTTCCGTTGGTACGGTCAGATCAGTCATAGCGAACCCTCGGATCGAGCCATGCATAGAGAAGATCAACGATCAGGTTGAACACCACGACGAAGATCGAAATCACAACCACCGTGCCCATCACGAGCGTGTAGTCGCGGCTGAGGGCGCCTTGCACGAAATATCGGCCGATACCCGGAATGCCGAAGATCGTTTCGACCACGACAGAGCCAGTGAGGAGGGCGGCGGCGGTCGGGCCGAGATAGGAAACAGCGGGCAGCATAGCCGCACGCAATGCATGCACGCCAACCACGACACGTGCCGGAAGGCCATAGGCGCGGGCAGTGCGAACATGATTGGCGCGTAGCGCTTCAATGGTGGCACCGCGCACCAGACGCGCAATGACGCCGACTTGTGGTAGAGCAAGTGTCAGCACCGGCAATATCCAGTAGGTGACATTGGCTGATGACCAGCCGCCAGCGGGGACCCATCCCAGTATAACGCCGAACAGCAGACTCAAAAGCGGTGCTACGACGAAATTGGGCGTTGTGATGCCGAAAGTCGCAAGCGCGACCACGAAATAATCAACTGCCGAATTCTGCTTCAGCGCGGCCAGTGTGCCGAGAAAAGTGCCGATGATCGCCGCCAGCGTCAGGCCCAGCGTGCCAAGCATGATTGACACTGGCAGACCGGAGGCAAACAGATCATTCACAGAAAAATCGCGGCGCGTGAAGCTTGGGCCGAGATCGCCCTGCACGAGATTGCCAAGATAAATCAGATACTGCTGCCAGAGCGGCGCATCCATATTGTAGGCGCGCTTGAGGTTCGCGAGGATCAGCGGATCGAGGGGACGTTCAAGATCGAACGGGCCACCGGGTGCAAGCCGGATCAGGAAGAATGTCAGTGTGACGATAATGAAGATCGTGGGTATCGCACTACCCAATCGTCGGAGCGTGTAGCCCAGCATGTCTTTGTCCCTTCATTGCCTGACAGCGCGAAGCTGCCGGGCAAATCCCACTAAGGGCTTCTGGATTATTGTTTTTCTAATATTTTATCAGTTTTCGCCTTTTGCTGAACGAAAACGGAAGCGCGGACGGGAGAGGGGTTTTACCCCGCTTCCACATAAAAATAGGGCCGCGCCGTCAAGCGCAGCCCTGTCTGAAATTACTGTTTGAGGGAAAGCCAGCGGGTCTTGTGGCTATCCATAAGATTGTCGTTCCAGCCGGCAACATTGTCGGAAACGAGCGCACGCGACGAATAATAAAGAATCGGAATATTGCCGACTTCATTGAGCTGGATAGTTTCAGCTTCGCCCAGCACCTTGGCGCGTTCTGCCAGATCTGTGGTCTTTTCCGCCTTCGCCATCAGCGCGTCATAGTCGGCGTTCTTCCACTTGGAATAGTTGAAGCTGACATTGCCCTGGCTGATGAACAGGAAGTTCTGAGGATCGTTGTAATCGCCGATCCAGCCAGCACGTGCGATATCGAATGGGCCGTCATCACGCATGAAGTTGAAATAGGTTGCACCTTCGGTCTCGTTGAGCGAGGCCTTTACGCCAATATTGCCCAGCATGTCGGCAATGGCCGCCATAGTGTTCTTGTTGTTCTCGGACGTGTTGTAGAGCAACTCGATCGAAAGCGTATTGGGTTCAACGCCTGCTTCCTTCAGAAGCTCCTTGGCCTTGTCCTCACGCTCCAGCATGTCGTCGGAGTAATCGAACTTCGGCGCGTCTTTCAGATAATTGGCAATGCCGGGCGGCACCATGGAGTAGCCGGGCAGCATGGTTCCCTGCCAGACTTGATCTGCCAGAAATTCACGGTCGATGGCCATCGAGATCGCCTGACGCACCTTGATGTCCTTCAGCTTGCTATCCGCTGACTTGCCTTTAACAGGCAGGTAATAGACGCCGAGATAGGGCGCCATGCGGAATTCCTTGGCGAGATTTTTCTTCACATAGTCCATCTGTTCGGCGGGAACATCGGAACAGATTTGCACTTCCTTGGCCTCGAAGCGACGCATGCAGCTGGCGCGGTCTTCAAAGGGAATCCAGTTGACCGTATCGATCTTGACCTGATCAGCCTCGTAATAATACGGGTTCTTCTTCATGACGATCTTGTCGTTCGGCGTGAAGCTTTCGAGCATATAGGCGCCATTGGTCACCATCTTGCCTGGCGTGGTGAATTTGTCGCCATTGGCCTCAACGCTTTTCTGGTTCAGCGGAAAGCCGGTCTGGTGCGTCAGAAGCTCAAGAAAATAAGGCGCAGGGGAGTTGAGGCTGATCTTCAGCGTGTGATCATCAACGGCCTCGACGCCCAGCTGATCAACGGGCTTTTTACCGCCTGCAATGTCTTCCGCATTCTTGATGATGAACAGCATGCTGGCATAACCGGCGGCTGTCTTCGGGTCCATCAGACGACGGAAAGTGAACTGAAAATCGCCGGCTGTGACCGGGTCGCCATTCGACCATTTGGCGTTGTCGCGCAGATGGAACGTGTAGACTGTACCGTCTTCGGAAAGATCCCATGATTTGGCAACACCGGGAATGGCTTTGCCATCCGCATCCTGAATGGTCAGACCGTCATAGAGGTCGCGCAATACGTTCCCTTCAGCCACGCTGGATGTACGATGATGGTCGAGCGTTGCCGGATCTGTATCATTGCCGCGATTGAGTACGGTCTCGGCAGATGCCGCACCTGCGAGCGCCAAAAGACACACGCCTGTCAGTAGAAATTTCCGATACATTTATGAACCCCTCCTTTGAAATTTATGAAATGTCCTGCATCTTATGGATAAGCGCATCACATGCAAGCGAACTTAGCAACACATTGAATTAATACAAATAATCAAAAAATGGGGAGCAACTTCTACGCGCGAAAACGGGTACGCGAATGCTAATTTTCATGCAAGTTACATGGATATTTCAAAGGCGAATCTTTATCGAAAATCTCCGTAAATTCCGGGGGTTGGAAGCTCGAATTGTCAGTTTCAGGAAATGAAAATGACACTCGATTCGCCTAAATTTTCACCATGGAAATGGTTGGGGATAACGTCCTGATCACAGTCACCGAACCCGCCCGATCAACGGTGGGGACGCGCAGGCCTGAATGTAAGGTCAGCCGTATTCACCTCATCGTAGCGTTGGCGTGCATCGGCAATTACTGATTGATTTTTATCCGCCCAGACGATCAGCGCTGCAACGATGTCCAGCAAACTGAAGCCCAGTTCTGTCAATTCATAGTCGACACGCGGAGGCACGCTCGGAAAAACTGTGCGGGTGATCAAACCGTCACGCTCTAACCCGCGCAATGTGAGGGTCAGCATGCGTTGGGAAACGCCATCGATAGCGCGGCGAATTTCATTGAAACGGCAAGGGCCTTTACGCAGCGTGCCAATCACATGCAGTGACCATTTGTCTGACATGCGCTCGATCATTTCATGTGCCGAGCGGCATCTCACTGCGCTGGGGTCAGGTAAATCTGTGTAACCGAGTGTCATTCGTGTGCCTTCTTGCAGCATTGGTCATGTCTTTCTAATTTGTATTCACGAACAGAGAAGTCATTTTCGCCAATCTACAGTCAGGATTACAAATTTCATGAAGAATATTCTTCTCATCACATCAAGTCCAAACGGAGAAGGGGCGCTATCGACCAGATTTGCACGAGACCTAGCAGATAAATTGGCGCTTAAAGATGGCCACGATATTACATCTCGTGATCTAGCCGCTGAACCTTTGCCCCATATTGGACCGGCTTATGTGCACGGCAGAATGTTATCGCCGGAAGAGCGCACTGCGACGGAAGATAAGGCCATCCATCTTGCTGAAACGCTCGTCAAAGAGTTGCTGGAAGCTGATATCATCATCGTCGGTTCATCAATGATCAATTATGCGCCATCGACGCAATTGAAGGCATGGTTCGACCATGTGATCTGGCCCGGTGTGACGGTGAAGTTCAGCGAACATGGCCCACAGGGTTTGCTGAGCAACAAGAAAATCTACCTGGTGACCACGAGTGGCGGCGCATTCTCCGAAGGAAATCTTGAACAGCTCGATTTCCAATCACGCTATGTCAGGCATCTGTTCGCCGTCATTGGATTGAACGAAGTCGAGCATATTCGGATAGAAGGCACGGCCTTTGGTCCACAGGCCGCGCAGGCAGCGATGGATCGCGCCCGTGTTCAAATCGATGCGCTTGTTGAAGCGGCATGATTATGAAGGAATCAAGCGAAAAGCCGATGAACAAGCAACGCACAAGGGACGATTACGTTTGGCTGGCGCAGCAATTTCTGGACGTCAGCGACGCACGGGGCGATGTGCTGGCCTTGTTGACCGACGATATCCAATTCTCATTTCCAAAATGGGGAACTGTGCACGGTAAAGCGCAGCTCCTACAGTTTTTTCAGGACATGTCGCAACACGTAGCTGCGATGAGTCATCCTGCCGAGCATCGGCGTTTCATCGTCGACGGGCCGCTGGTATGCGTTGAAGGTTTGACACGGGGCCAGATGCAAAACGGCAAAACCTGGAATGCTGGCCGGTTCAGCACGGTCTATGAATTCGATGGTGACCTGATCAAACGGATAGATGTCTACACCGATCCCGACATGACGGATGAAACCCGAGACAATTATCCGTGGCTCCACCGCTAACTATCCGATTGAGGCATCGGTAGATACGAGATAGTTCCATAATATAAGTTATGTGACTTAACTAGAGTCTTTGGGTGAGTTCTAGCTTGAAGTGCGACTTGCAAACGATAACAATGAGTTATCCCACGCAAGGAACCCGTCATGGAACGCACCTACTCGCATATTGA
>JACGXE010000003.1 GCA_014138095.1 Ochrobactrum sp. RH2CCR150 | reverse complement strand
TCAATATGCGAGTAGGTGCGTTCCATGACGGGTTCCTTGCGTGGGATAACTCATTGTTATCGTTTGCAAGTCGCACTTCAAGCTAGAACTCACCCCGGCTACACGCATTGATCACATAAGATAGATTATGGAACATTGTGATGTGTATTCTGCACTGCCTGTCTATTCAGGCACTGCGCCCGACATAAGCAAATGCCGCCCAACAGCGCGAACTTTATCCAATGACCCAAGCCATTCGGTCGCCGATCACGTGGTTCAGTTTTATCGTTGACGCGAAATGTCAGCGACGGCGTGCGACGTAAAGATGTCCGGGAACCGGCGAACCTTGCTCGCTGCGCACAGTGATGTTCTCACAGCGAATGCAGTCCATGCCGTGCGCATCCAGCATGGCCGTCACATATGACTTGGCATGTGCGAAACGCTGATAATCGCCGACCATGAAGGCCCGGCCCGCGAAGCGCGCTTCGTCCTGCGTTT
Organism: Ochrobactrum sp. RH2CCR150; assembly: GCA_014138095.1. Classification (GTDB taxonomy): domain Bacteria; phylum Pseudomonadota; class Alphaproteobacteria; order Rhizobiales; family Rhizobiaceae; genus Brucella; species Brucella gambitense. Next base: position 515,293 of record JACGXE010000003.1, on the reverse strand, counting down.
CGCTTGAAAAACCGAAATAGCCATCCGGCTCCAGTTGCGTCGCAACGCCTGCAAAGAAGCGATCCAGCTCACCCATATAAGGCAGCACGTCGGTCGCCACGATCAGATCCCAATTATCCTCGGCAGTCGTTTCAAGAAAACGTACCGCTTCGCCAACGAACAGCGCGTCGTAATCGCCTTTTTCAAACGCGACTTCGATCATGTTTTCAGAAATGTCCACGCCGGTCTTGTGCGTCGCCATATCGTCAAGCGCATCAGCCGACAGGCCGGTGCCGCAGCCGAGATCAAGCATACGATCACGATGAAATTCCTCATCGATCTCCAGCAATATTTCGCGCAGCTGCAACGGCACATCATAGCCAAGCTGGTCGACGAGAATTGTGTCGAACATTTCGGCATGCTGGTCGAACAGTGTCGCCACATAAGCGTCGGGCGCTTTCAGTGGAACAGCGCCACGCCCCATGCTGGCAAGCCGCACGGCTGCACCGCCGTGATCGTCGGGATCGATGGCCAGAACTTCTTCATAGGCTTTCGCAGCACCGTCAAAATCGCCAGCTTTTTCAAGCGCGAGCGCACGATCATAGGCTTCCGCCAGAGCGTCCTCATTGAAGGATTTATCGTCGGTTTGCGCCATTGCCGTATGCCTTTTCAAAGTCTGTATAGTTCGTGCAGCTTACTTATGATCGGCCAGTTTACGCGCAATCACCGCACAAGCCATAAGCTGAATCTGATGAAACAGCATCAATGGTAGCACAATACTGCCAACATTTGCGCTTGCGAAAATGGCGCTGGCCATTGGCGCACCACTGGCAAGGCTTTTTTTGGAGCCGCAAAACATGATCGTTATGCAATCGGCGCGATTAAAGCCCAGTCGCTTGCTGCCGTACCAGGTAATCAGCAGGACGACAATCAGCAACACTATATTGACCCCCACCATCATCAAGAGATCGTCCCAAGAGACTGATTTCCAAAGGCCTTCCACGATGGCTTCGCTGAAGGCCAGATAGACAACCATCAGGATGGAACCGCGATCCACGAAGCTGAGCGGCTTGCTGTTACGCCGCATGAAGCTGCCGATCCAGGGTTGCAGAATCTGACCGAGAACGAATGGTAGCAGCAATTGCAGCAAAATGGCTTCAAACGCATCAAGCGAGATGCCGCCTCCTCCGCTCTGCACTGCAAAAAGCAGGCCTACCAGAAGCGGTGTGAGAAACATGCCAAAAATATTCGACGCCGAAGCGGAAACAATTGCCGCCGAAACATTGCCGCCCGCCATGGACGTGAAGGCGATGGATGACTGCACCGTCGAAGGCAGCACGCAGAGATAGAGGATGCCGGTATAGAAGGCGGACTGCGCCAGACCGGGGATAACCCAGCCAGCTGCGAGACCCAGGATCGGAAACAGCACGAAGGTGGAGAGGAAAACTGCCAGATGCAGTCTCCAGTGGGTGATGCCTGAAATAACGGCCTCACGCGAAAGACGCGCGCCATGCAGGAAGAACAGAAGGCCGACCGCGACTTTCGTCGCCATGCCGAACCATTCCGCAAATTCGCCTTGCACCGGAAGCACCGAGGCCAGCAGAATTGTGGCAATCAGCATTGAGGTGAATTTATCCGGCAGGAAGCGCATAGTTTCGTCCAATCTTGTTCGGCGCGCCTTGGGGGAGGACCGGGCGCCGCATCGCGTCCATGAAACATGGGAAATATTCAGGGACATGGGCCCTGTTTTGCGGGGCCTGTTTATTAAACGCATCGGGCCTGTTTTCAATCCTCGACGGTTGGAAAACAGGCCCTCTTGCTTCACTTTTCCGGGATTTGCTTGCGATTAAAAGGCGGTTGCCAGCTTATTCGTAGCCGTTGGGGTTTTTTGACTGCCAGTTCCACATATCTTGGCACATCTCGCGCAGATTCTTCTCGGCCGACCAGCCAAGGAAATCGTTGGCAAAGGTTGGGTCTGCATAGCATTCAGCAACGTCGCCCGGGCGGCGTGGCGCGATCTCGTAATTGATCTGGCGGTTGGAGACATGCTCGAACGCCTTGACGACATCGAGAACGCTGTAGCCCTGCCCCGTACCGAGATTAACGGCGAAGCATTTTGGTTCATCCAGCTTTTTCAGCGCCTTAAGGTGGCCAGCGGCCAGATCGACCACATGGATGTAGTCACGAACCCCCGTGCCGTCTGGCGTTGCGTAATCGTTGCCCCAGATGTTCAGCTTCTCACGGCGTCCGGTCGCAACCTGCGCGATGATCGGCATCAGATTGTTCGGAATGCCTTTCGGGTCTTCACCAATCAGGCCGCTTTCATGCGCACCGACGGGGTTGAAGTAGCGCAGAATGGCGATCTTCCAGCTATTGTCGCTATTGTAGAGATCGCGCAGCATTTCTTCGATGATCAGCTTGGTGCGACCATAGGGGTTCGTTGCGGAGAGCTGCTGGTCTTCGGTGATCGGCAGCTTCTGCGGGTCACCGTAAACTGTAGCGGATGAGGAGAATACCAGCGTCTTGACGCCGGTTGCTTCCATCGCCTGCAACAGCCGCAGCGTGCCCAATACGTTGCAGTCATAATAATGCAGTGGCTTTTCGCTTGATTCCCCGACAGCCTTCAGGCCTGCAAAATGAATCACTGCCGTGCATTTGTGGCGCGTGATGATCTGTTCCATCAGCGCGCGATCACGAATGTCTCCCGGTTCGCGAATGGGTGCGCGTCCGGTAATTTTCTCGATCCGGTGAAGGGCTTCCGGGTTACTATTGTCGAAATTATCGACCACGACCACTTCATGGCCTGCCTCGATCAGCTGAACGCAGGTATGAGAGCCGATATAGCCGGCGCCGCCAGTCACAAGAATTGTCATCGATCAAGTATCCACTTGTTGAACATGCCGCCCCGATGTGCGATCCCGAGCTGACTATGCAAAATCGGCAACGGACTTCAACCCGTTCCAGATGATTCTTTGCCAGCAATTGGCAATGGAGTTAGCGAAGTTTGATGGAGCGCAGATGACCCCTTCCCGCAATATCGACCGCCTGCTTGAGATTATGGCTGCTCTTCGCGATCCGAAAACCGGCTGCCCGTGGGATGTCGAGCAGAGCTTCCGATCGATCATGCCTTATACGCTGGAAGAAGCCTATGAGGTTCTCGACGCTATTGAGCGCGACGACATGGACGATCTGCGCGAGGAGCTGGGTGATCTTTTGCTACAGGTGGTTTTCCATGCGCGGATGGCCGAAGAGCAAGGCAGTTTCGATTTCGGCAATGTGGTGGAGGCGATCACCCATAAGATGATCCGCCGTCACCCGCATGTCTTCGGAGATGAGGAAGCCCGCAGCGCTGGCATGGCCAAAGGCTCGTGGAACCGGATCAAAGCGGAAGAGAAGGCGGAGCGCGCAGAACGTCGTGCAGATCTCGGGCTTGATACGCATGAGAATAACGGTTTTCTCGACGATATTCCAACCAACTTCCCTGCCCTCGTCCGGGCGCTGAAACTGCAGCAGAAAGCGGCAAAAGTCGGCTTTGACTGGTCTGAAGCCGCGCCGATTCTCGACAAGATTTCTGAAGAAACTGCCGAGCTGAAAGAAGCTATGGCTGCGCAGGACAAGGCCAATATCACGGAAGAATATGGCGATCTGCTCTTCGCCATGGTCAATCTTGGCCGCCACCTTGAGATTGATGCCGAAACGGCGCTGATTGCGGCCAATGACAAATTCAAGCGACGCTTCCATTTCATCGAGAAGACGCTAGATGAGGCCGGAAACAATCTCGATTCAGCAAGCCTCGACGAAATGGAAGAAATCTGGATTGAAGCCAAGAAAAAGGGGCTGTAAAGCATTTCCAGCAAAAGTGTGAAGCGGTTTTGCGTAGGATAATGCGAAGAAAAAGCCCCTCACTTGTCGGACCATTTCGGGCGAAACATCTGATAGACGCTCTCCGTCGTGGCGTAATCCATATAGCCGAGACGCGTCACGGGTTTGACCTTGGCGATATCAACCAGTCCGTCCGTCAGAATGCTTTCATCAATGTGAACGCCGACGACTTCACCGATGACCATGTAATTGTCGGTCGGCTTGCCTTCCTTGTCCTGCAACCGCCTGATGTCGACGACGACACATTCCAGCGACGCATAGGCCTCTTTCACACGCGGAGCGGCAATGATTTTCGATGGCGCACGGGTCAATCCGGCATAGCCGAACTCGCTGGTGCCACGCGGCGCGTCCACGGAAGACGCATTCATATGCGTCTTGAGATGATCGCTCACCAGATTGGTCGTGAACTCACCCGTTTCCTCGATGAAAGTCACGCTGTCCTTGATGCCGCTGGATGAAAACATCACCATCGGCGGCGTATCGCAGATCGCGTTGAAGAAAGAATACGGAGCCAGATTGACCGCTCCGTCCTTCGAGCACGTACCAATCCAGCCGATCGGACGCGGTGCGACAATTGCCTTGAAGGGATTGTGGGGCAGCGGATGCCCTTCTTTCGGCTCGTAAAACATCGTTATTTCCTTGCCTTAGGAAAAAGTTTTAAAGCTCTGTCTTATTCCACCCACGGGCCGGAATAATCGGAAACGATCTTGTCCATATCCGCACGGGGACGTTCCGGCATCTTGTTTTCCGCGGTGCCGATGTGAACGAAACCAGCCACGCGTTCATTGGGGGCAAAACCGAGATATGCGCGCGACGGTGCATCGTCCGCATACCAGTTGCTAATCCAGTTGGTTGCATAACCAAGCGCATTGGCAGCTATACAGAAGTTCATCGCCACAGCGCCAGCCGACAAAAACTGCTCCCATTCCGGGATGCGCTCATGCGCCACCGGCGAAGACACAATGCCGATGACGAGCGGAGCACGCGCGAAGCGGGTCAATTCCTGTTCTTTGCGGCCTTCCGGTAGTGGGCCTTCGCGTTCTTCGGCGCGCTTGGCCAGAAACTCCCCTACCCGCTTGCGAGCGTCACCGCGGTAGAGGATGAAGCGCCAGGGCGTCAAACGGCCATGATCAGGCACGCGGGCTGCGACTTTAAGCAGTTCAGCCAGTTCTTCGCCTTCTGGTGCTGGAGCGCCAATTGCGGAAATCGGCGTGGAACTACGCTGAGCTAGAAAATCGAACACCGGGTGCGCCACGGAAAACCTCACGACTGGAACTTGCTAAAACCTGAATTGCCACTCTTCTTTTGAGAGGGCCGCCTCTTCTCGCCCGTTGCAACGGCGGTGTAAAGTCAAAACTCGGAGAAACCGCAGCACGGCGAAGGCTAAAAAATGCCGGTGTCAGAAACGATTTGGCCTTGAATTCGACACCCGCATGGGCTCAAAAAAGCTATGTCGGTTTTCAAACTTCTGCCTTGCGTTCAAACATCACGATATCTTCGCGGCGAATGGCTTGCTGTTGCGCTGCTGGCCGGGATGTCGGGTGCGCCTGCATGGGCGCAGGGCCTTGACCCTGCAGCCGAGGCAAGCGGCGGTTTGAACCTTCCTGAACCCGCGCTCGACCTGCCGACGCTCAGCCCCTATGCGTCGCCGACGAGCCCGGAAAACAATCCGTTGATGAAAACCACCGAGCTGGATTTGAAAGCGCGTCTGATAGACGATGGCAGCGACATTCCGACGGGACTGGTCTGGCGTGTTTTTTCACCCAATGTCGGGCCAGACGGGCAATTGCCGCTGATCGCCAGCGCACAGGGTGGCAGCGCCGCATTCAATCTGCCGGAGGGTAGTTACCTCGTTCACGTGGCTTACGGGCGTGCAGGCGCCACCAAGCGCATCACACTTGGCAACAATGCCCGGCACGAACTGATGATGCTCGATGCGGGCGGAATGAAGCTGAGTGCCGTTCTGCCCGACAAAGGCAAGATCAATGACGATCTGCTGCGATTCTCGATCTATGCCGACGAAGACAACAGCGAACGCTCGCTGATTGTACCGGACGTGAAGCCGAATGCCATTATCCGGCTCAACAGTGGCACCTACCACGTCGTCTCGAACTATGGTTCGGCCAATGCCATTATCCGCGCCGATATTCGGGTCGAGGCAGGCAAACTCACCGAAGCGACGATTGAGCATCGCGCTGCGGAATTGACGCTGAAGCTGGTACGCGAACATGGCGGTGAAGCACTGGCCGACACATCATGGTCGGTTCTCAATGCTTCGGGCGATGTGGTGCGTGAAAGCGTTGGCGCCTATTCTTCGCTGGTTCTGATCGAAGGCGATTATGTTGCTGTGGCGAAAAACAAGGACCGCATCTATCAGCGGGACTTCAAGGTTTCTTCTGGAAAAAATGAGGAAGTCGAAGTCATTGCCAATAAGGAATTTGAGGCATCTGACGACAGCCTCGACTGAGATGATTAATTACCCAGCAATAGAAAAGACCGCGCCAAGGCGCGGTCTTTTTGTTTGGAGCGAGGCCCTTGTTATCTGCCGCCATTCTTGAGGCGGATCAGATCCGGAGGGGTTGCCTCTTCAGTCAAACGGGCAATTGCCTCATCGCGCGTCATCGCTTCCTGATCGCGAGAGCCGAAGCGGCGCATGTTGACCGTCTGCTCTTCCGCTTCACGCTTGCCGCAGACGAGAATGACCGGAACCTTCTGGAGCGAGTGTTCGCGAACCTTGTAGTTGATCTTCTCGTTACGCAGATCTGTGACAACCTGCAGACCGGCAGCCTTCAACTTGGCAGCTGTTTCGATGGCATAATCGTCAGCGTCCGAAGTGATCGTCGTCACCACGACCTGAACCGGCGCGAACCAGAGCGGCATGTGACCGGCAAAGTTTTCGATCAGAATGCCGAGGAAACGCTCCATCGAGCCGCAGATGGCGCGATGGATCATAACTGGCTGACGCTTTTCCGATTCGTTGTCGATGTAGAACGCACCAAAACGCTCCGGCAGGTTGAAATCGACCTGTGTGGTACCGCACTGCCATTCGCGACCGATGGCGTCCTTCAGCGTATATTCGAACTTTGGTCCGTAGAACGCACCCTCGCCCGGCAGAATGCCGGTCTTGATATCGTTCGACTGTGCCTGAATTTCTTCAAGCACTGTCATCATCACGCTTTCAGCGCGATCCCAAAGTTCGTCCGAACCGACGCGCTTTTCAGGGCGGGTCGAGAGCTTGATCGTGATCCCTTCAAAGCCAAAATCTTTATAGACCGACAGAATGAGATCGTTGATGCGCAGGCATTCCGCAGCCATCTGATCTTCGGTGCAGAAGATGTGCGCATCGTCCTGCGTAAAGCCGCGCACGCGCATCAGGCCATGCAGAGCGCCCGACGGTTCATACCGGTGCACATTGCCAAACTCGGCAAGCTTGATCGGCAGATCGCGATACGACTTGAGGCCGTGCTTGAAAATCTGCACGTGGCCCGGGCAGTTCATCGGCTTCAGCGCAAAGACGCGGTCGTCGTCGGTATCGTCACCGGCAACCGTTACCTTGAACATGTTGTCGCGATACCAGCCCCAGTGACCGGAGGTCTCCCAGAGCGACTTGTCGAGCACCTGTGGCGCGTTGACTTCCTGATAGCCGTGGCTGTCGAGGCGACGGCGCATGTAGCTCACCAGATTCTGGAACATTTTCCAGCCCTTGGCGTGCCAGAACACGACACCCGGGCCTTCTTCCTGGAAGTGGAAGAGGTCCATTTCACGGCCAAGACGACGATGATCGCGCTTTTCAGCCTCTTCAAGCATATGCAGATAGGCCTGAAGGTCGTTGTCGTTGGCAAATGCCGTACCGTAGATACGGGTCAGCATCGGATTGTTGGAATCACCGCGCCAGTAAGCACCGGCAACCTTCATCAGCTTGAAGGAATTGCCGATCTGGCCGGTGGAAGCCATGTGCGGACCACGGCAAAGATCGAACCAGTCACCCTGATAATAGATCTTGAGGTCCTGACCTTCCGGAATCGCATCGACGAGTTCGACCTTATAGGCTTCACCCTTATCGGCAAAAACCTGCTTGGCCTTGTCGCGCGACCAGATTTCCTTGGTGAACGCCTTGTTGCGCTGAATGATCTCGCGCATCTTCTTTTCGATCACCGGCAGATCGTCCGGGGTAAACGGTTCATTACGCGCAAAGTCGTAATAGAAGCCGTTTTCGATGACGGGGCCAATTGTAACCTGTGTACCCGGGAAAAGCTCCTGAACGGCTTCCGCCAGAACGTGCGCCGTATCGTGACGGATCAGTTCGAGCGCGCGCGGGTCTTCGCGGGTGAGAATCTCGATCTTGCCGGAAGCGCCAAGCGGATCGGAAAGATCGCGCACGGTGCCGTCGACGGCATAGGCCACTGCCTTTTTTGCGAGAGATTTGGAGATTGATTCCGCGAGTGCAGCACCGGTGGTCGATGCATCATAGTCCCGTACGGAACCATCGGGGAATTGCATGGAAACGGTATTCGACATTCTATTCGTCCTTATCCAGTCCCGCCAACGATTGCGGGTGGTTCATGATCATGCGTTGTCAGTATTGTGAGGCTTCTAATATTTTTTGTCGGGCCAGTAAAGCACGACATCCCGACAGGGCTATTTGTCGGGATGTTTAAAGCAATCCGTAAATGGGATGTCAGCCCTTGATCGGCAAGCAATCGATACGCTGCTTCTTCAGTTTGGCGCAGGCCTTTTCAGCGGAAGCGGAATCCTTGAAGCCGCCGAACCAGACGCGATAGACCTTGCGGCGCTTGCCGTCCGGCGAAATCTCGCCCTTCAGGCCATGGGCAACCTTTTCCACTGCGGGGCGCAGTTTTTCCTGAAGTTCGGCAGCTCCAGCGCGGGTCGGTGTAGCGGCAAGTTGGATTCGCCAAGCCGCACCAGCCGACGCCACGAGATAGCCGCCATCGCCCTGCTCAATCTGGGAATCATCGATAAGATCTGCAACCGAATCTTTCTTCGGGGTTTCTTTCGGAGACGATGCAATCGCGGCAGGCTTTGCCATTGCCACTGCCGTCCCCTCACCGCTGGCATTGCCATAACGGGTCAAAAGCTTGGCCATCTGGCCGTCGCGCTCGCCTGCCGAACCGGCGCCAAGAACCACACCAACAAGATGCTTGCCGCCGATAATGGCGGACGAAACGAGATTGTAGCCGGAGACGTTCGTATAACCGGTCTTGATGCCATCGACGCCACCATAGCGGTACATCAGATTGTTGTGCCCGTTATAAACCCGGCCCCGATAGGTGAAGGAGCGTTGGGAAAACAGCGCATACTGGTCTGGAAAGTCGCGGCGCAGCGCCATGCCAAGCACCGCCATGTCACGCGCGGTGGTGAGCTGGGTCATATTGGCCGTCAGTCCCGAAGGATTGACGAAGAAGGTGCTCTTCATGCCGATCTGGCGCGCACGCTGCGTCATCAGACGACCGAATCCCGCTTCAGATCCGCCGATATATTCGCCCATGACGGTCGCCGCATCATTGGCCGAAATGATGATCATTGCATTGACGGTGTCGCGCACGGAAATGGTCTGGTCCGGCTTGAGCCAGAGCTTCATGCGAACCTTGGCAGCCGCATTCTTCGAAATGGGCATCTGGTCATCCCAATGGAGACGACCGGTCTTCAGTGCTTCGAAGGTGATGTAGAGCGTCATCATCTTGGCGAGCGATGCCGGCGCGCGCTGGAAATTGGCATCGTCCTGACCGAGAATCCGGTTGCTGTCCGCGTCGAACACGACCCATGAGGGCTTCGCCATTGCTGCGGAACCGCAAAAAACGGTAGCTCCAAACGCTACAGAAGCAACGAAACGTGCGATACGGGACGACGATGTCAGCATGATGGCTCGCGGATATGGAATTGCTAGCTGGATGTGCAGGCAAATTGCGGCCTGAAAAAGACCATAACGATGCCTCAATTCTTATTCCCTAAGAAACATTGATATCGTTAATGAATTCTAAGCATCGTGCAAAAAATGCGGGTATTTGGAGCATTTCCAGCAAAAGTGCGTAGCAGTTTTGCGCGGGATAATGCGAAAAAACAATTAGATAGAGCGGTTCCACGATTCTGCTTTAACTGGAACCGCTCTAGTGATGAGGGGCCGAGCAGCGCCAATAACGCCAGGGCAAATACCATTTCAGCTCGCCCGGCAATTCGCGCGGCACGGGGTCGAAACCATGGGTGCCGAACGGGCCGCAGCGCATGACTCGGAACAGCCCCATCCAGCCGCCGCTCCATAGGCCATGGCGGGCGATCGCCTCATAGGCGTATTCGGAACAGGTCGGCATATGGCGGCAGGAATTTCCAATCAGCGACGATAGTGTCAGCTGATAGAATCGGACCAACGCCGTGCCAAACACCCTCCCCGGCGTTTTGCGCCACTGATCGGTGAAATTACGGCTGTATCGCTTTGTTTGAGGCGGCGTTTCAGTCGTGTGGTCTTTGCCACAGGCGCACATTGGGTCAGGCAGCCTTGGCTTTGTCTTCGATCTGGCGAATGCAATCGACAACCGCGTCAAACGTCAAAAGCGTTGATGCATGGCGGGCCCTGTATTCGCGCACCGGCTCGAAATATTTCAGGTCTTCGAATCGTCCTTCCGGTGAGGGACCGTTTTCCTTGAGCATGGCATATATCGCATCGCGGACGGCCTTCAGTTCCTCTGCCGTCGCGCCGATGACGTTGCGCGCCATGACCGAGGAAGATGCCTGCCCCAAGGCACAGGCTTTCACCTCATGTGCAAAATCGGTCACCACACCGTCCGTCATCTTGAGATAGACGGTGACCGTCGAGCCGCACAGCTTGGAATGCATGGTGGCGACGGCATCCGGCTCGGCGAGCCGACCGATACGCTCCATATTGCCCGCAAATTCCAGGATGCGTTTGTTGTAGATGTCGTCGATCATATGCGTAAGCCTTCTGCCTGGCGCGCTGGGTCTGAAGCTCCATGTCCTTAACATGGTGCCAGCAGCCAGGAACTTCAAATTCTAAACGCGTCAGGTTCCGCAAGATACGGTTGTTTTTCGAATCCTGCCTCTGTCGCTTTCATTGCGCCAAAATGATACGAATTTCAAAGCCTTGATACCAGTCAGAGAAAAAACAAAAAAATGTTTTCTGATATCAGTTTGAAGTTGCAATTTACTCCCTATATATTAGGCAAGTAATGCCTGCGCTTTTAATGGCGTCGGAACGTTGGACTTGAAACTATTATTCAACGTTCTAAGAGTCTGGTTTAGGACATGATAACATACGAAAAGCCTTTGTGTTTTTAGGTATCATGTTTTAGCACAGTGCCATGGTGAAGGCATGAAACCTGTCCGGTGAGCTTACGCCACCGGATCAATACATCGCCCGCTCGCAAAGCGTATCGTTGTATTGTCCGTTTAACTCGTCTCCTCCATGAAGGAGACTACTGGAGAATACTGATGGACGCGCGCATCCTCAAAGAAGATGACGAATCCGGTCTGCCTTCAAAGAAGCAGGCAAATGTTACCCCGTTGCACGGTAAGCCGACGCAGGCCGACGCCGAAGCTGCAGTTCGCACGCTTCTGCTGTGGGCTGGCGATGATCCGGAACGCGAAGGCCTTCTGGATACGCCAAAGCGTGTCGCCAAAGCCTATAAGGAGCTTTTTTCCGGTTACGCGGAGAGCCCTGAAGAAGTGCTTGGCACCGTGTTCGAGGAAGTTGCCGGTTATAACGACATGGTGCTGGTGAAGGACATTTCCTTCTTCTCGCATTGCGAACACCATATGGTTCCGATCATCGGCAAGGCGCATGTCGCCTATCTTCCTGACCACAAGGTTGTGGGCCTGTCGAAAATCGCCCGCGTAGTCGATATTTTCGCGCATCGCCTGCAGACGCAGGAAAGCATCACGGCGCAGATCGCTGACAGCATTCAGAATATTCTGAAGCCGCGTGGCGTTGCCGTGATGATCGAGGCTGAGCATATGTGTATGGCCATGCGCGGCATCCGCAAGCAGGGTTCGACCACCATCACCACCACCTTCACCGGAGAGATGAAGGTCAAGGTGGATGAACAGGTGCGTTTCATGACCCTGTCGCGCAGCAAATAATGCATAATCCCGAAAGGCTTCGGCTTTTCGGGTATGCACACCCCATGTTTTTCAGCTATTTCAAGGCACGTTGCTTATGGCGCGTGCCTTTTATCCATTTCAGGTGAGACAATGACGACCTTCCCTGCTCAGCCATCCAATAAAAAGACGATTGAAGAAGGAGCGGTATTCATGCCGCGCTTCGATGCTTCCGGCCTCATCACGGCAGTTGTCACCGACGAACGTGATGGCGTGCTTTTGATGGTTGCTCATATGAATGCGGAAGCGCTTCGCCTGACGCTGGATACAGGGATCGCGCATTATTGGTCGCGCTCGCGCAACACGCTCTGGAAGAAGGGTGAAACCTCCGGCAATCTGCAAAGCGTGATCGAACTGCGCACCGATTGCGATCAGGACGCTCTGTGGCTGAAGGTTCGCGTCGCTGGTGACGGCCCAACCTGCCACACCGGACGCCGCTCGTGCTTCTACCGTCAGGTTGTCAGTGAAGATGGCGAAACCACACTGAAAATCGAAAATGGCGGCGGCTGCGATCACGATCATTGATCGCTTTCAAAACGATGTGATGATGCGAATAAGCCTCGCGTCATCAATTTGCAGCATTTATTCTTTGGATACCATGTTTCGCTAATCTGATCGAAACGATGAGGTGTCCAAGGTGATGCTTAACTGGGGGGTACGGCGCAGGACTGTCAGCATAGACGTCGAAGCGCCTGCTCAGGAAGTCATTGAGAAGCCCGAGATCAAGCGTGAACCGCGCAAGATCGCGCTGGCGCTTGGCGGCGGCGCCGCGCGCGGCTGGTCGCATATTGGCGTATTGCGCGCGCTTGACGAGGCTGACATCAAGATCGAAATGATCGCCGGTACATCCATTGGCGCACTCGTCGGTGGTTGTTACCTGGCGGGCAAACTCGACGAACTGGAAGAATTCGCCCGTAGTCTGACCCGCCGTCGCATGTTCAATCTCCTCGACATCACATTTCGGGGCAGCGGCCTTTTTGGCGGCATGAAGCTCGATGGGCGCCTGCGCGAACATCTCGACGGCCTGCGTATAGAGGAACTCACCCGACCCTTCGTGGCGGTCTGTACGGAATTACGTACCGGCCATGAGATATGGCTGTCGTCCGGGCCGCTGGTTGACGCCATGCGGGCTTCCTATGCCCTGCCCGGCGTATTTGAGCCTGTGCGGTGGGATGAGCGCGTGCTGGTCGATGGTGCGCTCGTTAATCCTGTGCCAGTATCCGTGTGCCGCGCTTATGAGCAGCGGCTCGTTCTGGCGGTCAATCTCCATTATGATCAGTATGGCCGCGCTGCGGTCATCAAACACGCCCAGATGCGTCAGGAAAGCCTTCCCGGCGCTGTTCATGGCGAGAAGGAAGCACGTCTGGGAATCACCGGTGTGATGATGGATGCCTTCAACATCATTCAGGACCGAATTTCGCGCGCTCGTATGGCGGGTGATCCGCCGGACTTATCCCTGATGCCAGTTGTCGGCCAGATCGGGCTTGCGGATTTTCACCGCGCCGCTGAGGCAATCGATGCCGGTTACGTCGAAACGATCAAGCGTCTGGAGGATATCCGACGTCTTCAGGGCATAGCAGGGTAATTTTTCCGCTATTTTGCGAATCTTCTGGAATCGGCATTCGCGATTCCATGGGCTTTCTGCGTTGGTTAGGCGTTTTCATTCTCTGAATGGCGGGCCTTGTGAAGATTTTTTGAAAAAGCAGTATTTGCAGGAAGTCTTTGAAAAAGCCTGCAAAATAAGGGTTTCCAGTGTTTGAGGGAATGAATGCGCTACGGTTTTTCACATTCTTTTCGAAAAAGATTGGCTGATGATGCAGATGGGGCTTGTGCACCCCAAGGTGATTTGCTAAATGCCCACTCGCCGGAGCAATTCGGCTTCTACCACGGGCGGTCGTGGCGGAATTGGTAGACGCGCAGCGTTGAGGTCGCTGTGGGGCAACCCGTGGAAGTTCGAGTCTTCTCGACCGCACCATTCTCTCTTTAGAGATTTGAAATCGTTAGATTTTAAGCAAACGCCCTCTGGGGCGTTTTTGTTTTTCCAAGCCCTGCTATAAACAGTTTCAGCTTCGGCCCTCGATATTCTCCCTCTCTGACATAGATGTCTGTGCTAGTTTCCAGACCTGAACAAACTCATGGAGGATTGCATGAAGATCAGTGCGCGTAACAGGCTTAAGGGCAAGATCGTAGACGTCACCAAGGGCGCCACGACGGCGCATGTGCGTATCGATATCGGCAATGGCGTGATCGTCACCTCTTCCATCACCAATGAGGCTGTTGACGAGCTGCGTCTTGCTGTGGGTGGCACGGCCTATGCCGTCGTCAAGGCGTCGGACGTCATGGTTGCCGTGGAAGACTGAACCAACAGCATATCTGCAAAGAAAAACCCCGCCTAAGCGGGGTTTTTGATTCATGCCTTGTCCAGTTCCGATCGAACCATTTCGCTGTGCTCTCCCAGATTGGGCGAGCGATGGTCGATTTTAAGCTCCGCATCAGAAAAGCGGATTGGCGTGCGCAATCCCGGCACGCCTTGCGGGTCGATCTTCATCCCGCGTGCAATGAATTGCGGATCAGCGAAGACGTCGGCAACCGAATTGATCGGTCCTGCCGGAACGCCAATCTTCTCCAGTCTCGCCAGAAGGTCGTCACGGGTCCACTGGCGGGTGCGCTCTTCCAGAAGCTCTGTTAGCGCCGTTCGGTTCGCGACGCGGGCAGCGTTGGTTGCAAAGCGTTCATCGCCCGCAAGCTCTGCAAGGTCCAGCAGGCCGACCAGACGGCCGAACTGGCCGTCATTGCCGCAGGCGATGATGAAATAGCCGTCAGAGACTGGCAGCGTCTGGTATGGCGCGATATTGGGATGCGCATTGCCCATGCGCTTCGGCGATACGCCGGAGGCCAGATAGTTCATGGCCTGATTGGCGAGGACCGCCGACATGCAGTCGAACAGCGCCATATCGATGTGCTGTCCCTTGCCGGTGCGCTGGCGCATGATGAGCGCCGACTGGATGGCAATTACGCTGTAAAGGCCCGTAAAGATGTCTGCAAAGGCCACACCGATCTTCTGCGGCTCTCGATCCGGCTCGCCGGTCAGATCCATGATGCCGCCCATGCCCTGGATCATGAAATCATAGCCTGCCCGCTCGGCATAGGGACCGTCCTGTCCGAATCCGGTGATGGAGCAGTAGATCAGGCGCGGATTGACCGCCTTGAGGCTTTCATAGTCGAGGCCGTATTTATCGAGGCCGCCGAGCTTGAAATTCTCGATGACAATATCTGCATCGGCCGCGAGGCGACGCACCAGCTCCTGCCCCTCTTCCGTTCGGAAATCAGCCGTAATCGAGCGTTTGCCACGATTGCAAGCATGGAAATAGGCAGCCGACTTCTCGCCTTCGACTTCAATGAACGGAGGGCCCCATTTGCGTGTATCGTCGCCTTCCGGGCTTTCGACCTTGATAACGTCCGCGCCCAGATCGGAGAGCGTCTGACCGACCCACGGACCGGCCAGAATGCGGGCCAGCTCGACCACTTTGAGACCATCAAGCGGTGTGTTCTGCATTTCGGATACCTTACAAAAGCGGAAAAGCCCGCCCGCAGAAAGCGAGCGGGCCTTGGGAGGACATTGCTGGCGGCTATTTTCAGAAGAAAGCCTGAATGCCGGTCTGCGCGCGTCCGAGGATCAGCGCATGAACGTCATGGGTGCCTTCATAGGTATTCACAGTTTCGAGGTTCTGCGCGTGACGCATCACGTGGTACTCGATCTGGATACCGTTGCCGCCGTGCATGTCGCGCGCCTGGCGGGCAATATCGAGCGCCTTGCCGCAATTGTTGCGCTTGACGATGGAGATCATTTCCGGAGCCATCTTGCCTTCGTCGAACAGGCGGCCGACGCGCAGCGATGCCTGAAGGCCGAGCGTGATTTCGGTCTGCATGTCGGCAAGCTTCTTCTGGTAAAGCTGCGTGCCAGCCAGCGGCTTGTCGAACTGCTTGCGGTCGAGGCCGTATTGACGCGCACGGAACCAGCAATCTTCGGCGGCACCCAGCACACCCCAGGAAATGCCGTAGCGGGCACGGTTGAGGCAACCGAACGGACCCTTGAGGCCCGATACGTTTGGCAGCAGGGCGTCTTCCGACACTTCCACGCCGTCCATGACGATTTCGCCGGTGATTGATGCGCGCAGCGACAGCTTGCCGCCGATCTTCGGAGCGGAAAGGCCTTTCATGCCCTTTTCAAGCACGAAACCGCGGATGGCATTGTCATGGGCTGCGGACTTGGCCCACACCACGAAAACGTCGGCGATTGGCGAATTCGAGATCCACATCTTGGAGCCGGTCAGGCGATAGCCGCCGTCAATCTTCTCGGCGCGGGTCTTCATGCCTGCAGGGTCGGACCCGGCATCCGGCTCGGTCAGGCCGAAGCAGCCGATCAGCTCGCCCGAGACGAGACCCGGCAGATACTTCTTGCGCTGCTCGTCAGAGCCATAGGCATAAATCGGGTACATGACGAGCGAGGACTGCACGCTCATCATCGAACGATAGCCGGAATCAACGCGCTCGACTTCGCGGGCCACGAGACCATAGGCAACATAACCGGCATTGGCCGCGCCGTATTCTTCCGGCAGCGTAACACCAAGCAGACCCGATTGGCCCATCAGGCGGAACAGTTCCGGATCAGTGGTTTCGTCGAGATAGGCCTTTTCCACACGCGGCAGCAGAACATCGCTCGCAAACGCCTTTGCGGAGTCGCGGATCATGCGCTCGTCTTCAGTCAGCTGTTCGTCGAGCAGAAAGGGATCTTCCCAGTTAAAGACCGTACGCGACATTATGAATTCTCCTCATTTCAGAATTGACCGGACTATGAACCGCAGGGCGTTATGCTGCAAACGATGTTTACTCATCGATCTATTCCATTTAGTAATAGATCGATGACAACACTCTCGCGACGGCTCCTCCCATCGACCAGTGCGCTTGCAGCATTCGACGCTGTTGCGCGGCTTGCAAGCTTTTCAGCGGCGGCCGAAGAACTGGCGCTGACGCAAGGGGCTGTCAGCCGCCAGATTGCAGCACTTGAAGAACAGCTTGGAACAGCGCTTTTCGATCGCACGAGCCGCCATGTCGTGCTGTCGGATGCGGGGCGCGCTTATTTCAATGCCGTTGCGCCTGCCCTTTCGGCCATTCGTGCTGCTTCGCTTCAGGTGATGTCACAGATGCGCGGCAAGACACTAAACCTCGCTTTTCTGCCGACATTCGGCACACGCTGGCTCATTCCGCGCATTCCGCGTTTTGTGGCCCAATATCCGGATATTATTCTGAATTTCGCAACCCGCATTGGTCAATTTGATTTCGACCGCGAAGGTCTGGACGCGGCCATTCACATCGGTCAGCCTGACTGGCCCAATGCGGATTGCGTGTTTCTGATGGATGAGACGGTTGCGCCGGTGTGCAGCCCGGCTTTTCTGAGGGAGAACCCGGTGTCAGCGCCCTCCGATCTTCTGCGGCTGCCACTGTTCAATATGGCTTCGCGACCGGGCGCGTGGGATCACTGGTTCCGTAGCCTCGACATTACCGTGCCAGCGCCGGGCGGCATGCGGTTTGAACAGTTTTCCAATGTTTCCCAAGCTTGTATTGCGGGCTTGGGTGTCGCCCTCATGCCGCTTTTTCTGACCCGGTCGGAAATTGATAGCGGGCAACTCGTGGTGGCCTATCCGCACACGGTCAAAAGCCCGAGCAGCTATTATTTCGTCACACCGAAGGCGCGCACCAACACGCCTGCGGTGAATGCGTTTCGCGATTGGCTTCTGGGTGAAGTCAATCGCGAATTCGATCCTCACGCAATCGAGTTGCTGACAATCTCATAGGAGCGCAGGCGCTTCTTGTGATCATGAATCATGCCAGTGATCATCAGTTCATCAGCGCCGGTGCTTTCAGCAAAAGCCTGAATGCCCTTTGCCACCGTTTCTGGCCCACCGACGACGCGGCATGACAGCATCTGACGGACAAGCGCTTGCGCTGGCGGGTCGAGCTGTTCCATGTAACCTTCTACCGGTGCCGGAAGCTTGCCCGGACGACCGCTCCGCAGGTTCACGAAAGCCTGCAATTGCGAAGTGAAGAGATAATGCGCCTCTTCGTCTGTATCCGCGGCGATGACATTGAGGCCAAGCATCACATAAGGCTTCTGCATATATTCCGACGGCTCGAAACGCTCGCGATAAAGCGCGATGGCGCGTTCCATTTCCGCTGGCGCAAAATGCGATGCGAAGGCGTAAGGCAGACCCAGCATGGCAGCCAGTTGCGCGCCGAACAGGCTTGAGCCGAGAATCCAGACCGGAACCTCAAGCCCCTCGCCCGGAACGGCGCGAACGCGCTGGGCGGGTTCGGCTGGTTTGAAATAGTTGAGCAGTTCAACCACGTCCTGCGGGAATGCGCTGGCATCGCCATCGAGATTGCGGCGCAGCGCATGGGCCGTGATCTGGTCGGTTCCCGGTGCGCGGCCAAGCCCGAGGTCGATACGGCCTGGAAAGAGCGAGGCCAGCGTGCCAAACTGTTCAGCAATCACTAGCGGCGAATGGTTCGGCAGCATGATGCCGCCTGCGCCGACGCGGATTGTCGAAGTGCCATTGGCGACATAGCCGATCACGACAGACGTGGCCGCGCTGGCGATGCCTGGCATATTGTGATGTTCAGCCAGCCAATAGCGATGAAAGCCAAGTTTCTCCGCATGCTGTGCAAGCTCAAGCGTGTTGCGCAGAGACTGACCGGCATCGCTGTTATCGGGAACGGGCGAAAGATCGAGTACGGATAAAGGTATCATACTGGCTCATATGGGATTGAGTACTGCGGTTACAACGACCGCAAAGAAATAGGGCACCCTAGAAATAGGGCGCCCTATACTTAATTCAAAGCAACTAAGAGTGATCAGACAATATTAGTGCGGCTGTGCCGGGGCTGAATCATGCCCCTCTTCCGGCTTAACCACATACTCGCCTTCCACGTCCTTCTTTGCGATGAAGGTGTAGAACATCGGCACCACGAACAGCGTGAACATCGTGCCGATCACAATACCGGTGAAAATCACCAGACCCATTGAATAACGGGCGGCGGCACCGGCACCTGTTGCGATGATCAGCGGAACAACGCCAAGCGCCATGGCCGCAGTGGTCATCAGGATCGGACGCAGACGGGTTTCAGCGGCGGCGATGATAGCATCGCGACGCGAAAGTCCGTGCAGACGGCGCTGCTGATTGGCGAATTCCACCATCAGAATGCCGTGCTTGGTAATCAACCCGACAAGGGTGATGAGACCAACCTGCGTGTAGATGTTCAGCGTGCCGAGACCGATATTGAGCGGCACGATAGCGCCGAAGATCGAAAGCGGCACCGACATCATGATGATGAACGGATCGCGGAAGCTTTCGAACTGCGCAGCGAGAACCAGATAGATGACGACAACGGCAAGACCGAAGGCGATCAGGATCGTGTTGCCCTGCTCTACTTCCAGACGCGACTGGCCGGAATAATCAAGGAAGAAGCCTTCCGGCATCTTGGCCTTGGTCAGATCGACAAGCGTTTGCAGGCCTTGGCCCGTGGTCACGCCCGGCAGAGGCAGCGCGGAGATCGTTGCCGAATTGAGCTGGTTGAACTGCTCGATTGCGGCAGGCGATGCGTTCTGTGTGATCGTGATGACCGACGACAGCGGGATCATCGAGCCCGAAACGCTGCGAACATAGAACTCACCGAGCTTCTCGGGATTCGAGCGATAGGCATCCGGCACCTGAGTGATGATGTCATAGCTGTTCGAATCGCGGTCAAACTTGGCAACCGACGCGCCGCCAGTCAGAAGACCAAGCGTTGCACCGATATCGCTGACCTGCACGCCAAGCGTTGCTGCACGGTCGCGGTCGATGGTGATCGTCGTTTCCGGTGCGTTGAAGGAAAGCGAGTTCTGCACGATGATGAACTGTCCCGAAGCCTGCGCTTCGTTCTTGATCTCTTCGGCCAGTGCGAAAACCGTGTCCGCCGGGCCGGTCGACTGCAAGGCAATCGAGATCGGCAGGCCGCCGCCGGTGCCTGGAAGCGAAGGCGGAGCGAAGACGAAGGCCTGCACACCAGCCACCTTGTTCAGACGATTTGTCAGGTCTTCCTGAATCTGCTTCTGCGAACGGGTACGGTCGTTCCAGTCGCTCAGCACCCAGAGTGCGATACCCGAGGTCGTGCCGCCATCCATGCCGACGATCTGGAATCGGGTCTTCTGTTCTGGCAGATCTTTCGTCAGTTCATCGATCTGTTCGGCATAAAGGTTGGTATAGGCCGAAGTCGCATATTGCGGAGCCTGGAACATCGAGAACAGCGCGCCCGAATCTTCTTCAGGAGCCAGTTCGCTCGACGTGTTCATGAACAGGAAGCCCGTCAGGCCCATCAGCGCTATGACGATCATCAGCGTGATACCGCGATAGTTCAGCGAGTTCGTGACGCGACGGTGATACCACTTTTCCACGCGCGAGAAGGTGCGGTCGATGAACTTCTGGAACCGCGTTGCCTCGCCGTGCTTAAGCATACGCGAGCACATCATCGGCGAGATGGTCAAAGCCGCTACACCGGAAATGATAACGGCACCCGCCAGCGTGAAGGCGAATTCGCGGAACAGTGCGCCGGTCAGGCCGCCGGTGAAACCGAGCGGAGCGAACACGGCAGCCAGCGTGATCGTCATGGCGATGATCGAGCCGGTGATTTCCTTCATACCCTTGAAGGCGGCATCCATTGGACGCAGACCCTCTTCGATATGGCGGTGAATATTCTCCAGAACGACGATCGCGTCATCGACCACGAGGCCGATAGCCAGAACCATGGCGAGCAGCGAGAGAAGATTGATCGAGAAACCGAGTGCGAACAGGAAGAAGCACACGCCGATCAGCGAAATCGGAATGGTTACAATCGGGATCAAAACCGAACGGAACGAACCAAGGAAGACGATGATGACCAGAATAACGATGGCCACAGCTTCGCCGATGGTCGTGAAGACTTCCTTGATCGACGAGCTGATCTGTTCGGTCGCGTCATAGACGAGAACGAGCGACATGCCTTCCGGCAGCGAGTTCTGGATCGATGGCAGTTCCTTGTTGACGGCAGCCGCCATGTCGATCGGGTTTGCTGCTGGTGTCGGGTAGACGCCGAGGAATGTACCAGCCGAGCCATTGAACGACACGATGGTGTCGGTGCTCTTGGCCGCCAGTTCCACCTTCGCCACATCGCGCAGACGCACGATTTCGTCACCCGAAGTCTTGATCGGCATTGCGCCAAAGGCTTCAGGCGTTTGCAGCGTCGATTTCAGCGTGATCGAAGACGCAACATATTCGTTCTTCGTCGTGCCCGGTGCGGACAGGAAGTTGGACGCATTGATTGCGGCCAGCACTTCCGGTGCCGTTATCTGACGCGCCGCCAGCTGGATCGGATCGAGCCAGACGCGCATCGAATAGACCTGACCGCCGAGGATTTCAGCCTTGGCGACGCCCTGAATGGTGGACATGCGCGGCTGGATGACGCGTTCCAGATATTCGGTGATCTGCTCGCTCGTCATGTTCGGGTTCTGCGCAGCCAGATACATGGTTGCGAAGCTTTGGCCCGTTCCCTTGACGATAATCGGATCATCGGATTCGTCCGGCAGATCGCCGCGAACCTGATTGACCTTGGCGATGACTTCCGTCAGCGCAGCATCCGGATTAGCGCCGAGCTTCATCTGCACTGTCACCGTGCTCGACGATGGGCGGCTGGACGACGTCACATAGTCGATATTTTCGGTCGTTGCGACCGATTCAGCGATAGGTGCGGTGATGAAGCCCTGAATGAGTTCAGCGCTTGCACCAGCATAGTTGGTGGTGATGGTGATGACCGTTTCGTCAACCTTCGGATATTCGCGCACGGAAAGCTGCGCGATACCCTGAAGGCCGAGGAGAATGATCATGAGAGCGACCACCGTTGCAAGAACGGGTCGCCGGATGAAAATGTCTGAAAAACTCATCGGTTCGCCTATTTCTTGTCAGCCGGATTGGCCGGGTTAACCGCATTGTCGATGTTCACCGGAACGCCGGGCGAAAGCCTGTTCTGTCCAGCGGTGATGATGACGTCGCCAGCATTGAGACCGCTGGTGATTTCCACCACGCCGTTATAGCGACGGCCAAGCTTGACGAAGACTTGCTGTGCGACCAGCTTTTCGCCGTCTGCGGGCTTTGCATCGGCAGCAGGCGTCTTGGCTTCTTCGGCAGGCTTTGCTGCTTCTGCATTGGCCTTGCCGTCTTCTGCCTTCTTTTCGGGACGAACGGCATAGACATAGTCGCCGTAAAGGCTCGACACGATGGACGTCTGTGCAATGGCAAACACATTGCTTTCTTCCGGCAGTTCAACGCGAACCTGCACGAACTGGCCAGGTGTCAGCTTGTGATCCGGGTTCTTGACCTCGGCGCGCACCGAAACAAGGCGCGTGGTCGGGTCGATCTTCGGATCAATACCAACAATCGTGCCGGTGAAATCGAGTTTGTCAGCGGTTGAGCCGACCTTGACGGTCTGGCCGAGCTTGATCGAGGTCAGCGACTGTTCCGGCACCGTGAAGTCGATGCGCATCATGTTGGTGTCCTGCAAGGTGGCGATCACCGTGCCGGGCGTCAGATACTGACCGATATCGACCTTGGCGATACCGATAACGCCGGAGAACGGCGCTTTCACGGTCTTCTGTGCCAGCGTTGCACGCATCTTCTCAACTGCCGCTTCCGCAGCATTAGCAACCGATGCCGTGGTATCGACGTTGGAAACAGCACCCACGCCGCGTGTGCGCAGCGTGTCGGCGCGCTTCAGGTTCTGCTGGGCAAGAACAGCCTGCGCTTCGGCGGCAACAAGGTCAGCCTTCTGGATGCTGTCTTCCAGCTGAAGCAGTACGTCGCCTTCCTTCACGTCCTGATTGGAGGTGAAGTTGATCTTCTGCACGATGCCGTCGAGCTGAACCGTCAGGTCAACGCCGTTCAGCGCGTGGGCCGTGCCGATGGCTTCAACACCCGGCTGCCATGTGCCCGGCTCGACCGTGGTGGTGGAAACCGTCTGCGCTGGCTGCTGCATGGTAGCGAAAAAGTCCTTGATGGCCTTCGATCTGAACAGATTGAAGCCAACAAGCCCCCCGACGACGATCACCAGGAACACGATTGCCAGAATTAGGCGCTTTATCATTGCGGTTGTACTCCGGGTGGTGCCCTGAACGCTGTTAAAAAGCGTCGAGGGGGGACGTTGAGCGCACCCTTTCGCAATCACACAAAGGTCGCGCGTATTTTACTTGAATTAGCGGAGCGAATAACTGTACCGTCTGGACGGTATTGTCAACTCATGAACTGTCAGGAGACCCGTCGAAGTTGTTAGCTAAAAAGAAGGTCTCTTCGCGCGAGCGTATTTTACGCGCGGCCGTGGAACTTGCCCGGGAAGTGGGGCCAGCGCACATTTCACTCGACGCCGTTGCGGCCCGTGCCGGGCTGTCGAAGGGTGGATTGCTTTATTCTTTTCCGACCAAGGCAAAGCTGCTCGAAGGCGTTGTCGAAGAATATATGAAAGAACACGAACGGGCGATGGAGGTTCAGGAAACGCTTCAGTCCGGCGATAAAAACCGCGTTGCGCGGGCTTTTCTCGATGTTTATCGCGTTCAGGCCGATGATGAACCGCCAGCATGCGGTGTTCTTGCCGCACTTGCCGAAGATCCGGGTTTCATGGTGCCCGTTCGCCAGTATCACCGGACGTTTCTCGACCGCATGATCAAGGATACGACCGACCCTGATACGGCGCTGATCGTCTATCTGGCCGTGGCCGGACTTGAGTGTTCTAAATTGATGGAATGCGAGATTGTAACGGATGAAGAACAGCGTGCCGTTCTCTGCCGTTTGGAAAACATGCTGACAGAAAACTGACAGTATTTAAGAAAAAAGGGCGCTCAGCGCCCCTTTATTTTAGCAGTTTGCGAATCACAGAGCCGGGATGTCTCCCCGCTCCCACCCTGCGGTGGTTTCAGCGGCAAAATCGTTGAAGCGACCATCAGCAATCGCTGCGCGGATGCCCTTCATCAGATACTGGTAATAGGCCAGATTGTTCCAGGTCAGCAGCATTGCGCCCAGTGCCTCCCCGGATTTCACCAGATGATGCAGATAGGCGCGGCTGTAGTCGCGCGAAGCCGGGCAATCGGATTCCGGATCGAGCGGACGGTGATCGTCGGCATGGCGTGCATTGCGCAGATTGACCTTGCCAAAACGTGTGAAGGCCAGACCATGACGCCCTGCGCGGGTCGGCATTACGCAATCGAACATGTCGATGCCGCGCGCAACTGATTTCAGAATATCGTCTGGCGTGCCGACGCCCATCAGATAGCGCGGCTTTTCAGCTGGCAGGATCGGGCAAACCACTTGCAGCATATCCAGCATGACGTCCTGCGGTTCACCGACAGCAAGACCACCGACCGAATAGCCCTTGAGGTCCATGGCTTTCAGCGCTTCTGCGGAACGTTCGCGCAGGCGGGCATTATCGCCGCCCTGCACAATGCCGAACATGGCTTTGCCGGGCTGGTCGCCAAAGGCCACCTTGCAGCGTTCGGCCCAGCGGAGTGAAAGCTCCATTGCGCGTTCGGTGTTCTTTTCCGGCGAAGGCAGCGCTACGCATTCATCGAGCTGCATCTGGATATCGCTATCCAGCAAGCCCTGAATTTCGATGGAACGCTCCGGCGTCATCTCATAGGCTTTGCCGTCAATATGCGAGCGGAAGGTTACGCCCTTCTCGTCCAGCTTGCGCAGCTGCGCCAGAGACATGACCTGAAAGCCGCCGGAATCGGTCAGGATCGGGCCTTTCCAGCCGCCAAATTCGTGCAATCCGCCGAGGCGGGCAACGCGCTCCGCACCGGGGCGCAGCATGAGATGATAGGTATTGCCGAGGATGATATCCGCGCCGAGCTCCTTCACCTGATCCATATACATGGCTTTGACGGTTCCGGCTGTGCCGACAGGCATGAAGGCAGGCGTGCGCACCACGCCGCGCGGCATGGAAATTTCACCCTGACGGGCCGCGCCGTCGCGGGCGAGGACTTTGAATTCAAAATTTTCGCTGGTCATGGCCGTTGTCTAATATGTCAAGCGCGTTCAAGCAAGCTGCCGTCGCCATAGGAATAGAAGCGATAGCCGGTTTCAATGGCCCGTTCATAGGCGGCGCGCATCGTGTCTAGGCCACTGAACGCGGAAACCAACATGAACAGCGTCGAACGCGGCAGATGGAAATTGGTCATCAGCATGTCGACAGCGCGGAATTTATAGCCCGGCGTGATGAAAATGTCGGTCGGACCGGACCACGGACGGATGATGCCATCTTCACCGGCTGCACTTTCAATGAGCCGCAGCGACGTCGTGCCGACAC
Organism: Ochrobactrum sp. RH2CCR150; assembly: GCA_014138095.1. Classification (GTDB taxonomy): domain Bacteria; phylum Pseudomonadota; class Alphaproteobacteria; order Rhizobiales; family Rhizobiaceae; genus Brucella; species Brucella gambitense. The sequence goes on along the minus strand of JACGXE010000003.1, from coordinate 489,886 downwards.
AGACAACGCGGCCGCCGCGCGCATGCACCGCATTCAGCGCATCGGCGGTCTTTTGCGAAACATAACCGATCTCGGAATGCATCTTGTGATCGTTTGTGTCATCGGCCTTGACGGGCAGGAAAGTCCCCGCCCCGACATGCAATGTCACGAAATGCTCTTCAATACCCTTGGCCTTGATCTTTTCCAGAAGGTCGGGCGTGAAATGAAGCCCGGCGGTCGGAGCTGCGACAGCGCCTTCCTCACGGGCATAAACAGTTTGATAGTCGCTGCGGTCGCGGTCGTCTTCCGCGCGCTTCGAAGCGATATAGGGTGGAAGCGGAATATGTCCGACTGCGGCGATGGCCTCGTCGAGCATCGCGCTGGACAGGTCGAACACCAAAAGCGCCTCGCCTGCGTCGCCTTTCTCGGCAACGGTTGCGTCGAGTGTTCCGAGGAAGCAGCTTGAACCGGAATGGCCGAAGCGGATACGGTCGCCTTCCTTGACGCGCTTGGCCGGACGCAGAAACGCCGCCCAGCGATCAGGCCCCATACGCATATGCAAGGTTGCGCTGACTTGGCTGATATTGCCATCGCGCTCGCGCATACCTTCAAGTTGCGCCGGTATCACCTTGGTATCATTGAATACAAGCGCATCACCCGGCTGCAGAAGATCGGGCAGATCATAGACGTGGCGATCCTCGAAAGGCTGTCCCGGAACAACGCGCAAAAGCTTCGCATGGTCACGGGGCTCTGCTGGGCGCAAAGCGATACGCTCTTCCGGCAGATCGAAATCAAAAAGATCAACACGCATGATGGGCCTCGTACATAGCTGCGGCCCCGGCATGAACCGGAGCCGCAATTTTCATTGGAAATAATCGATCAGATGTCGGCTGCGATACGCGCAGTTACGATCTTGTCCGGATCGGTGACCGGCTCGCCGCGTTTGATCGTGTCGACATTGTCCATGCCTTCGATGACCTGACCCCAGACGGTGTACTGGCGGTCGAGCCAAGGAGCGTCGGTGAAGCAGATGAAGAACTGCGAGTTGGCCGAATTCGGGTTCTGGCTGCGTGCCATCGAAGCCGTGCCGCGCTTGTGCTGGGTGTTGGAGAACTCAGCCTTCAGGTCCGGCTTGTCGGAACCGCCCATGCCAGCGCGCGAGCCATTGAAATCTGCGCCGCCCGACTTGCCGAACTTCACGTCGCCGGTCTGCGCCATGAAGCCGTCGATCACGCGATGGAACACAACGCCGTCATAAGCGCCTTCGCGTGCCAGTTCCTTGATGCGCTCAACGTGGCTCGGTGCCAGGTCCGGATAGAGTTCGAGCACGACATTGCCCTTGGTGGTTTCGAGAACGAGCGTGTTTTCGGGGTCTTTGTAAGCCATTTGGCCTCTCCTGTTTCAATGCGTTCAATAAGACGCGTTGTATTGGATAGTTATTTCTGAATGGTCGCCTTGACGATCTTGTCCGGGTTTTCCACGGATCCGTTATCGGATTCGCTGCCCTTCTTTATCTTGTCCACGGCTTCCATGCCGCTGACAACCTTGCCGACCACAGTGTACTGGCCGTTCAGGAATGCGCCGTCATCGAACATGATGAAGAACTGCGAGTTAGCGGAATTCGGGCTCTGGCTGCGCGCCATACCAACCGTGCCGCGCACGAAAGGTTCCTTCGAGAACTCAGCCTTGATGTCCGGATATTTGGAGCCGCCGGTGCCAACGCTCTGAGCGTTGAAGCCCTTGTCCATATTGCCGTACTGGACATCGCCAGTCTGGGCCATGAATCCCGGAATGACGCGGTGGAAGGCAACGCCGTCATAGGCGCCGTCGCTGACCAGCTTTTCGATCTGGGCCACATGCTTCGGCGCGAGGTCGGGACGCAGCTGGATCGCGACATCGCCGTCCTTGAGCTGCAGAACGAGCGTGTCCGCCGCATTGGCGACGGAGGCCATCACGCCTTGAGACAGTGTCAGGATCGCGGCAGCGGCGAGCGCCGAACGAATAAATTTCATGATCGAAAAACTCCCAAACCTCAGGATTTGAATTTTGCTTCAAGGGCAGCGGCAACAACAGCCGGTACGAAAGGCTTGATATCGCCTCCCATCGACGCAATCTGGCGAACCAATGTGGCGGTAATCGTGCGCACGGCGGGATCGGCTGGCAGGAAAACGGTCTGCAATTCCGGCGCCATGGTGCCGTTCATCCCCGCCATCTGCATTTCATAATCAAGATCGGTGCCGTCGCGCAGGCCGCGCACCATCAGCTGCGCCTTATGCTTGCGCGCTGAGTCGATCACCAGTCCATCAAAGGAGATAACGGAAATGCGGGCCGCATCGCTGGCAAGAACAGCTTTCGCGCTCTGGCCGATCAGCTCTACGCGCTCGTCAAAACTGAACAGCGGTTTCTTGCCGGGATGCACGCCAATGGCGACAATAACCTCATCGGCAAGGCGCAGAGCGCCTTTCAGGACATCCATATGGCCGTTTGTCACCGGGTCGAAGGAGCCCGCATATATCGCGATTGTCATTTCTTCCAGCTAGCCTTTTCTGACAGGATTTTCAACAAGAACCACAGCGATAAGAAAATAGAAACCAAGAAACCAATTGAACGCGTTGTGAACGCGGTTTTCACAGCAAGTTCACAACCGATTTACCAGAATAGGCGCAAGTTTGGTGCAACCTTTTCGTTTCTGAAGCGTATGTATGCTGAAAGGATATGACGATGATGATCTTTCTTCTGGCATTATCCATGATGGTCGCAATGGCCGCATCGGCAATCATACTGCTCCTTGAGGAGAACGAAGCCAAACGCCAGCGCGTGCGTCAGGTGGCATTCGACCTCAACAGCATCCGGAATATGCGTTCGCGATAATCCGCATCTTTTTGGCCTGAAGTCTCGCCTTATCGGCTTGAGATAAAGCGCCAGAAGAACACATCGCCGTTACGCTAATCTTCTAAATATCTCGCACTGAATAACTTAAATATCAGCATCTTATCGCCGTCTCATAGACGTGATCTGGTTAGAAGATCGCCAATTCCTCCAGTCTTGGCATCTGAAAAAGGCCGATGGTAAAACCATCGGCCTTTTTCGTTGTGCTTGCCCTAGAGCGGTTTCGGTTAAAACGGAATCGTGGAACCGCTCTATCCATTCGTTTTTACGCATTATCCTGCGCAAAACCGCTACGCACTTTTGCTGGAAATGCTCTAACCGGACGAATGCGCCCGGCCAGTTCGCCTTATTCTTCGGTCGCCGTTGGGGCTTCGCCTTCGGGAGCGGATTCGCCACCCTCGACGTCACCATTGCTGCCTTCTTCGTCGCTTTCCGTTTCGGAAATGCGCTCGACGGAGACGACCTTTTCCCCGTCAGCCGTATTGAAGATCGTCACGCCCTTGGTCGAACGGCCTGCTAGACGAATACCGTCGACCGGCACACGAATAAGCTGTCCGCCATCGGAGACGAGCAGGATCTGGTCGCTCGCTTCGACCGGGAACAGCGAGACGAGCTTGCCGATTTCGTCGGTCTTCGACGTATCTGTTGCTCGGATACCCTTGCCGCCACGGCCCGAAACACGGAACTCGTAAGACGAGGAACGCTTGCCGTAGCCATATTCGCTAACCGTCAGCACGGTCTGTTCGCGAGCCTTCAGTTCCTGATACCGGTCTTCGGAAAGCTCGGCGTCCGTACCGACTTCTTCACCGACAACAACGATATCATCAGCGTCGTCTGCACCCTGCGCGCGACGTTCGGCAATCGAACGCTTGAGATAGGCAGAACGCTGCGAAGCATCAGCATCGACATGGTGGAGGATAGCCATGGAGATGACCTTGTCGCCATCCGCCAGATTGATGCCGCGCACGCCGATGGAATTGCGACCTGCGAAGACGCGCACATCGGTTACCGGGAAGCGGATACACTGGCCGCCAGCACAGGTCAGAAGCACGTCATCGAATTCCGTACAGGTATCGACGGAGAGGATTTCATCCCCCTCATCCTCGAGCTTCATGGCGATCTTGCCGTTGCGGTTGACCTGAACGAAGTCCGACAGCTTGTTACGGCGAACCGTACCGCGCGTCGTCGAGAACATGACGTCCAGATTTGCCCAGGAATCTTCATCCTCCGGCAACGGCATGATGGTCGTAATACGCTCACCCTGCTGCAATGGCAGCATGTTGATGAGCGCCTTGCCGCGTGATTGCGGATTGCCGACCGGCAGACGCCAGACCTTCTCCTTGTAGACAATGCCACGTGAAGAGAAGAACAGTACCGGCGTATGCGTATTGGCGACAAACAGGCGCGTGACGAAATCTTCGTCCTTCGTCGCCATGCCGGAACGGCCCTTGCCGCCGCGACGCTGTGCACGATAGGTCGCCAGTGGCACACGCTTGATATAACCAGCATGGCTGACGGTGACGACCATATCTTCGCGGGCAATGAGGTCTTCATCGTCCATTTCCGCGCCACCAAGACCGAATTCGGTGCGGCGCGGCGTGGCGAACTCGTCACGAACTGCGATCATTTCGTCTGTGACAATCGTCATCACGCGCAGGCGCGAGCTGAGAATGTCGAGATAATCGCGAATTTCCTCACCGATCTTGTTCAGTTCGTCGGCCACTTCATCGCGACCAAGCGCGGTTAGGCGCTGCAGACGCAGATCGAGAATGGCGCGAGCCTGTTCTTCGGAGAGGTTGTAGGTGTTGTCGTCATTGATGCGGTGACGCGGATCGTCGATCAGGCGGATCAACGGCGCAACGTCGACAGCAGGCCAGCGACGTTCCATCAACTGCTCACGCGCCGTTGTTGGATCGGGCGCGCGACGGATCAGTGCGATCACTTCATCGATATTGGCAACAGCAATCGCCAGACCAACCAACACATGCGCGCGGTCACGCGCCTTGTTGAGCAGGAACTTGGTGCGGCGCGTGACAACTTCCTCACGGAAGGCCACGAAGGCGCGCAGCATATCGAGCAGTGTCAGCTGTTCGGGCTTGCCACCGTTCAACGCAACCATGTTGCAACCGAAAGAGGTCTGCAACGGCGTATAACGATAGAGCTGGTTCAGCACGACGTCGGCTACGGCGTCACGCTTCAACTCGACCACAACGCGATAGCCTTCGCGATCAGATTCGTCGCGCAGATCGGAAATGCCTTCGATACGCTTGTCGCGCACCAGCTCGGCCATTTTCTCGATCATCGAAGCCTTATTCACCTGATACGGAATCTCGGTGATGATAATGGCTTCGCGGTCGCCGCGCATCGGTTCGATTGCAGCGCGTCCGCGCATGATCACTGAGCCGCGACCCGTCGTATAGGCCGAATTGATGCCAGCGCGTCCAAGAATAATACCACCCGTCGGAAAATCCGGACCGGGTATAATTTCCATGATCTCTTCCAGCTCGATAGCCGGATTGTTAATCAACGCGATGCAGCCATCGATGACTTCGCCAAGGTTGTGCGGCGGAATATTGGTCGCCATACCGACCGCGATACCACCAGACCCATTGACGAGCAGGTTCGGGAAACGCGCCGGCATAACCACCGGCTCACGTTCGCGACCGTCGTAATTGTCCTGAAAATTGACCGTATCCTTGTCGATGTCCGACAAGAGAGCTTCGGTGAGCTTTTCCAGACGGCACTCGGTATAACGCATCGCCGCCGGTGGATCGCCGTCGATGGAGCCGAAATTGCCCTGCCCGTCGACAAGCGGATCGCGCATGGAAAAGTCCTGCGCCATACGCACGAGGGCGTCGTAAATCGAAGAGTCGCCATGCGGGTGATACTTACCCATGACCTCACCGATCACACCTGCCGATTTACGGTAGGGGCGATTATAGGCGAGATTCATCTCGTTCATGGCATGAAGGATACGACGATGGACAGGCTTCAGGCCGTCGCGCACATCAGGCAGAGCGCGGCTCACGATAACGCTCATTGCGTAATCGAGATATGAGCGCTGCATTTCCTCAATAATGGAAATCGGCTCAATACCGCTCGGGCCGCCATTCATATCGTCGGAACCGGGTGGAGGGGTTTGATCTGACACTATTCAGATATCTTTCTCAACAGAATCGATAAAGTCTCTTTATAAAGGAAAGCAGCGCAAAACGCCAATTTCGAGACCGTTTCGGCGGGTTAAATCGCTGTTATAAATCAATGGCTTATAAGATATTCACATAAACATGGCGCAAGCTTGTTGCCCGATCCGGCGCTTTGCATCAACCAATGCGTCTCCATTGTCTGGGGCGGCTCCAGTTTTGACGGAATCGTCAAAACCGCTCTATCTATTTGTTTTCATGCATTTCCAATCGCGAAACAGCTTCACACTGTTGCTGGAAATGCTCTAGAGTTCGATCACGGCCGATCAAAAAGAGGGGCGCGAGCAGCATGGGTTTTTACGACACTGTTTTCAGCGCTTTCGTCACCCTTCTCGTCACAATAGACCCGCCCGGTCTGGCGCCGCTGTTTCTGGCGCTCACACCGGGTATGGATCGCAGTCATCGCGGTCAGGTCGCGCTGCGGGCTTCCATCATCGGCTTCATCGTCATGGCGCTGTTTGCCGTGGCGGGCGTGCAAATTCTTGGCATGTTCGGCATTTCCATCGGCGCATTCCGCGTTGCCGGTGGTTTGCTTCTGTTCTGGATCGCATTTGAAATGATCTTCGAAAAGCGGACGGAGCGTAAGGAAAAGAGCGCCGAAGTCGCCATCACCAAGGATCATATCCGCAACATTGCCGCCTTCCCGCTCGCAATTCCGCTTATTGCGGGCCCTGGCGCGATTTCGGCTATCGTGCTGACATCGAACTCCTTCCACGGCATCGGCCCGCGTGCGGCCCTCGTTGGCGTGATCTTCATCTGCCTGCTCATTACCTATGTCGTGCTTCTGCTCGCTGAACGCGTCGACCGGTTTCTTGGCGAAACCGGTCGATCCATTCTTACCCGCTTGCTGGGTGTCATTCTGGCAGCACTTGCCGTGCAGTTCGTCGCCGACGGCATCAAGACGCTTATCAGTGGTTAGGCCGATTTCTGCGCCTTCTTGCCGATCATGGCGTGGCGCAGCTTGGACGAGAACCAGTCGATAACCGCAACCGCAATCAGGATCATGATAATCAGGAACGAAACGTCCTGAAGGTTCAGAACCTTGATCTGTTCCGCCAGATGCGCGCCGATGCCGCCTGCCCCGACAATACCGATAATCGTTGCCGAGCGCGTGTTGGATTCGAAAAAATAGAGCACCTGACTGCCGATCAACGGCAGAACCTGCGGCAGCACGCCGAAACGATAGCCGTGCAGGCGGTTGCCGCCGGATGACAGCACGCCTTCGACCGGCTTCTTGTCCGCGCCTTCAATGGCTTCCGAGAAAAGCTTGCCGAAAGCGCCAAAATCGGAACAGGCAATAGCCAGAATACCGGCGAAGGGTCCAAGACCCACCACAGACACCCAGATCAAGGCCCAGATCAGCGTATCGACGCCACGGATGGTATCGAGAAAGCGGCGTATGCCGAAATGCAGGAACACATTCGGGATGATGTTCTTCGCCGCCAGAAAGCCGAACGGAAAGGCGAGAATTGCCGCCAACAATGTGCCCAGATAGGCAATCGCGAGCGTTTCCAGCATAGACCAGAGATAAAGACTGAAACGGCCATTGGATGCGGGAGGCAGCATCATGAGTGCGAAGTCGCCCAACCGCCCAAGCCCGTTCATGATCCTCAGAAACGAGAAATCGAGCCAGTAGAAGGCAAACCACAACGAAGCGACCAGCAGCAGGCTGATTATCGTCAAATTGCGCCAGACACGCCCGTTTCCAAAGAGCGAGGCATATTCCGCGCGCAATTCCTTTTCATGCGCATGGGCATCGCGGGAGAGGCTTTGTGCAATATCAGTCATGTTAAGCTCTCCTTCAACCTATACGACCCAGAAGAGCGTGACGAACACGCTGCGTGAAGAGATCGATGACAAAGATCGTCACGATGATCAGCAACAGGATGGCGCTGACATCGCTGTAGTAGAATTGCCGGATGGAAGTGAGCAGTTCCTGACCGATGCCGCCTGCCCCGACAAAGCCCATGACGGAAGCACCACGCACATTGATTTCAAAGCGCAGCAGCCCGTAAGAGGCGAAATTGGCGGCGACCTGAGGCAGCACGGCAAAACGGATGACCTGAAGGCCGGATCCGCCCGAAGCGCGAATGCCTTCCACCGGTCGCATATCGATGTTTTCGACCACTTCCGAGAAAAGTTTGCCAAGTGCGCCCGTGGTGTGAAGCATCAGAGCCAGCACACCGGCCATCGGTCCCAGACCGAAAGCAATGACGAACAGCAGGGCGAAGACGATTTCAGGAACGGTCCGCAGCAGTTCCAGTCCGCGGCGAACGATGAAGCGCACCGTCGAATTGGGCGCCATATTCGAAGAAGCTGCAAACGATGCGGCAAAAGCAATCGTCGCGCCGATCAGCGTCGCAAGATAGGCGATCAGCAGCGTCTCAAAGAGCATCTTGAGCCAACCGCCGATATTCCAGTACCACGCGGCGATATCGCCCCCGAAATTGGCAATGGTCAGGTCCGGGAGAATGCGGCCGAGATAACTTGTAAAACGATAGAGATTTTCAACCAGTGTGCCCAGCCGAACATCGGCAACAACAGAGGCAGCTATGGCGATAACGACCAGGATGAAGAGGAAACCGATACCGTAAAGGCGTCGTTTCCCGACTTCCCTGCGATACTCGGCGAGCAGGTCCTTGGAGCCGCTGCCGTCGAGAGAGGATATCGTCATGCGAGATTCCCTAACAAAAATGCCCGAAGCTTTTGCGGCTTCGGGCATTTCGATTGTTCTACGGATTAGGACTTGCGTGCCTTGTCGTTGAACTTCAGCATCTCGATGATCGGCTCATATTCCTTGGCTTCGGTTGCCACGAATTCCTGGTCCTTGCCGTCGGAAAGGGCGTCAAAGCCAGCCTTGTCCTTCTTTGGCATGTCGAGGAAAGCCTGCTTGATGTCAGCCTTGAGCTGGTCAGGCAGAGAGTTGAGCACAGAAAACGGGCCTTCCGGCAGGAAGTCCGACTTGAAGACGATACGGAAATCTTCCTTGGTCAGCGCCTTGCCGTCTGCATCCTTGAGAACGCCACGGCTGATCATGCGGGTCAGGTTGGAATCGTCTTCCGAGTTCCAGGAATTGGCGGCAGCGTCAGCGGTTCCCTGAGCAAGCGCCAGAACGGCATTTTCATGGCTGCCAGCAAAGAAGTTCTTACCGAAGAACGTATCAACGCTATAGCCATCGCGGTTCAGGAAGTAGCGTGGCGCATTGTTGCCCGAGGTGGAGTTCGGGTCGACGAGCGCGATGCTCTTGCCCTTCAGGTCTTCCATTTTCTGGTACGGGCTGTTGGAGCGCACATAAACGACCGAATAATAGCCGTTAACGCCGGTGTCGTGACGCTGATTGACGAGCGGTGTGGTTTCAACGCCGGTCATGACGGCGCGTGCATAGGAGGCCGGGCCGTAAAAAGCGATCTGGATATTGCCAGCGCGCTGGCCTTCGATAACGGCGGCGTAGTCGTTTGCAACGCGCAGCGTAACCTTGGTGCCGAGCTCCTTGCCGAGATAGGCGGTCAGGGCTGCATAGCGATCACTGGTGGTCGAAGCATTTTCAGACGGAATGACGCCCAGAACGAGTTCCGGATAATCTTTGCTCCAGTCAGCAGCCTGAGCATGGAAGGTCATCGTAGCGGTGAGCGCAACAGCCGCCAGAAAAGTTCTACGGTTAAGCATAAGTCTCTCCTGTTAATCCTGAGTTTGGAGCGAGTTTTTTTCCGGAGCGTTAGTTGCTCAGGCGGAAATCTGGCGCAGAGCGGCTTCAGCCGACTGCGGAACCGGTGCAGGCATCGCATCAACCGTGTCGTCACTATCGACAACGTCGGCGGCTTCCATGCCGTAAAGGTCGCGCGATGCCATATCGGTCAGCATCGATGGCGTGCCGCGGAACACAACCTTGCCAGCAGACATGCCGACCAGGCGGTCGCAGTAGCTGCGCGCGATATCGAGTGAATGCAGATTGCAGAGAACCGTAATGCCATATTCGCGGTTGATGCGGCGCAAGGCGTCCATGACGCTGCGGGTATTACGCGGATCGAGTGAGGCGATCGGTTCATCGGCGAGGATAATGCGTGGCTGCTGAACCAGTGCTCGGGCAATCGCCACGCGCTGCTGCTGGCCACCGGACAGCTCATCGGCGCGGTGAGCGGCCAGATGGGCGATATCGAACTGCTGCAAGGCGGACAGTGCGATCAGGCGTTCTTCATCGCTCCAGATACGCAAGAGCGACTTTGGGGTCGAAACGTAATTGAGACGCCCCATCAGCACATTGGTCAGAACATCGAGACGATCGACCAGATTGAAATGCTGAAAAATCATAGCGCATTGCGCGCGCCAATCGCGAAGTCCGGAGCCTTTCAGCCCGGTCACGTCGCGCCCGTCCCAATGAATGGTTCCTTCGGACGGTTCGACGAGGCGGTTGATCATACGCAGAAGCGTCGATTTACCCGCGCCCGAACGCCCGATAATTCCCACAAACGTGCCGGGTTCGATCTCGAGGTCAACCCCCGAAACCGCCACCTTGTCATTATAGCGGCGCGTTACGTTTTTCAGTTGAAGCATGAATTCATCTCCATTCATGCTCACTCTGAATTGCTTCCATGACACTGCAATGAAAGCATCGTGACGTTTGTGTAAATTTACACGTCACTCGAAGTCCATTATTTAAACTATTGTTTTTCCTTGAATTTCCATCAGGTGACGAATGAATGCATCAGTGGATTCAACGACATCGCCGGAATTGTCTATTATGACAACATCGCCAGCCCCGTTGTCGAAGCTTACTTCGCGCGAAAGGCGCAAGGCGATCTCTTCTCTGCTCTCTCGTCCGCGCGCTGCCAGCCGCTCAGCCAGAACCTCCGGACGGGCACTGATCACAACCACTGAACGCGATGGATAGAGCTTGCGCATGTCGTCCAGAACGCGGCGTGAGAGGTTGGCAATCACCACTGTTCCGCCATCAATGAGCGTATCGAGCGACTTTGGCAGACCATAATCGAGGCCATGAGCACGCCAATGCAGCGCAAAGGCACCCTCGCCTGCGGCTTTTGCAAAAGCTGCTTCATCCAGACTGTCGTGATCTTCAGTTCCCGGCATTTGCGGGCGCGTGACGGTGCGGCGCACAAAGTGAAATCGCGCATCGCCTGCAAGGGCAATGCGCGCGCCATCCATGATCGTATCCTTGCCGGCCCCGCTGGGGCCGACAACGGCAACGAAACAGCCTTTCGGCTGAATATTCTCCATACGCATCAGAGCACCCGCTCGCCTTCACGCCAGACAGTGCGTACCACCGGAATTGCACTTCTCGTGCGGGCTCGTACCAGATCGGCGCGCTTGCCGACAGCAATTTCGCCACGATCATCCATACGCATTGCATCGGCGGGGTTCTTGCTGACGAGGCGGATGGCTTCGGGAAGCCCAATCGGGCGCTCGCCGGAAGCAAGCCCGAAGGCCGACTGGATCAGGCTGAACGGGATATAATCCGACGACAGAATGTCCAGGCTGCCATTATCCACCAGATCACGGGCGGCAATATTGCCGGAATGCGAACCGCCGCGCACGATATTCGGCGCGCCCATCAGGATGGACAGGCCTGCGCCCTTCGAAGCCGAAGCCGCTTCCAGTGTGGTCGGAAACTCGGCAATCCGGACGCCGTGATCGAGCGATTCATCGACATGGGCGCTTGTGGCGTCATCATGGCTTGCCAGCACGATGCCACGCGCACCCGCCAGATCGGCAATCGCCCGGCGATGCTTGGCCGAATAGGCGTCCGAGTCCGCCATGCGCCTTTCGCAATGCAAACGAAACTCTTCGTCGTTGAGTTTCAGCTTGCGCATATAATAGGTGCGGTAGGTTTCGACCTCCGCAAACTGGCGCTGCCCCGGCGCATGATCCATCAGCGAAGCAAGCTTCACCCGATCGTCGTTTTCAAACAGCGCAAAGCCTTCAAGGCAGTCCGCTGCCGAAACTTCGCAACGCAGATGCAGGAAATGGTCGGCGCGCAGACGGTTTTCGCGCACACCGCTTTCAATCGCATCGGCCAGCAGACGCATATCTTTGCCGACGAAGTCGCGATCATAATCGGAACCGACCCGCATCGCATCGAAGACAGTGGTGATGCCCGATGCGGCAACCTGCGCGTCGTGGGCCTGAACGGCGGCATCCACGTTCCAGCGCACCTTGGGGCGCGGCGCATAATGCGATTCCAGCTGGTCGGTATGGAGTTCGATCAGGCCGGGAATGACATAATCGCCATCCATATCCTCGCCGCCATTCACGTTGCCCTGATCAATGGCGGCGATCTTGCCGTCGCGGATCAGGATGGAGCCGGAAACGACCTCGTCGGCAAGCACGATACGTGCATTTTTGAGAACGATTTCATTCGCCATGAGAAAGCTCTTTCATGACCGCCTCGGTATTGGCGGCAGTTTCATATTTCGAGAGAAAAGTTTCGATATCGAGCGCGCGGAAGTCATCGAGCGCGCCGCGCAGGCGTTCATGGCTCCAGTCCCACCAGGCCAGCCGGTCGAGACGATTGCCGGTCGCAGCGTCAAAGCGCTCACGGATAAGACGCGCCGGTACACCGCCGACAATCGTGTAAGGTGCAACATCCTTGCTGACGACTGCGCCAGCGCCGATCACCGCACCATTGCCCACGGTAACGCCCGGCAGAATGGTCGAGCCGTGACCGAGCCATGTGTCATGGCCGATCTTCACCGCATTGCCACGACGCCAATCGAAGAACTCGGTTTCATTCTCCGCATCCGGCCAGTAATCGCCTGCGCGATAGGTGAAATGATGCAGGGTCGGTCGCCATGTCGGATGATTGGTGGCGTTGATGCGCACATGACTGGCAATGTTGGAGAATTTGCCGATTTCCGCACACCAGATTTCGCAATCGATGCCGAGATAGGAATAGTCCTCCAGCACCGTTTCCGACAGGCGGCTGCGTGCGCCGACTTCCGTGTAGCGGCCAAGCCTGCTGCCGCTGACATCTGCCGTTTCATGAACCAGTGGTTCGACCGAGAGCTTCGTCATGCAACTGCCCTCGGAGAAAAGGCAGTCACGTCGATGATGCGGTCTGCCACTTCCTCACGCACATCTTCGTCGTGGAAAATGCCGAGCATGGCAACGCCTTCGGCCTTTTTGGTCTTGATCAGATCGACCACAACCGCACGGTTTTTCGCATCGAGCGAAGCCGTTGGTTCGTCCAGCAGCAACACCGGATGATCGGTGATGAAACCGCGAGCAATGTTGACGCGCTGCTGTTCACCGCCGGAAAAGGTTGCAGGCGGAAGCGCCCAGAGACGTTCCGGCAGGTTGAGCTTGGCTAACAATTCCCGGGCGCGGTCCAGCGCCATGTTGTGGTCGGCACCGCGAGCAATCAACGGCTCGGCGACGACATCAATCGCCGCTACACGCGGCAGTGTGCGCAGAAACTGGCTGACATAGCCAATGGTGTCACGACGAACGCCAAGCACTTCGCGGGGATCAGCCTTGGCCAGATCGACGGCGCGATCCGCATGACGGATCAGGATGGAGCCGCCATTCACCGCATAATTGCCGTAGACCATCTTCAGGATCGAGCTTTTGCCTGCACCTGATGGACCGCCCAGCACGGCACATTCACCGGCATTGAGTTCAAAATTCACGCCATGCACGACGGGCAGTTCAATGCCGCCCTGCAAATGCATGGTGAAGGTCTTGGTTACGCCGGATACGACCAGTGGTGGCATGGATTGCGAAGCGGATGTTTGCAACATAGACATTTTTCACCTCACGCATGAAGTTCCGCCAATTTGGCAAAACCATGCGATAAATATCTGTTTTAATTGATCTATACCTGCAAGATCGACGATACGAGCAACTGCGTATAAGGCGCTTGAGGGTCATCCAGCACGCGATCTGTCAGCCCTTGCTCGACAATATGACCGTCTTTCATGACCATGATGCGGTGCGACAGAAGCCGCGCTACGGCCAAATCATGCGTCACGATGATGACTGAAAGCCCCAGATCGTTGACCAGCCCGCGCAACAGGTCGAGCAGGCGCGCCTGCACCGAAACGTCGAGACCGCCGGTCGGCTCGTCCATGAATACCAGTCGCGGTGCGGTGACGAGATTGCGAGCGATCTGCAAACGCTGACGCATACCGCCGGAAAAGGCGCGCGGCTGGTCGTCGATACGGTCAGATGCGATTTCCACGCGGCCAAGCCACTCAGTCGCCGTGGAGCGGATGTTGCCATAGTGGCGTTCACCCACGGCCATGAGGCGCTCGCCGACATTGGCCCCAGCCGAAACCGTCATGCGCAATCCGTCAGCGGGGTTCTGGTGGACAAAACCCCAATCGGTGCGCATCAGGAAACGGCGCTCGGCCTCACCGATCTTGTACAGATCGCGGAATTCGCCATCGCGCATCCGGTATTCAACAGTTCCGGATGTCGGTTCTAGCCGGGTTGCAAGGCTGTTGAGCAGCGTCGTCTTGCCCGAGCCGGATTCACCAACGATTGCCAGAACTTCACCGGGCCAAAGATTGAAGGAGATATCCTCGCAGCCACGACGGCTGCCATAGAACTTCGAAAGGCTGTTCACTCTCAGCAGAGGTTCGTCACTCATCTTACCGTTTCCTTGGCTGCAGCCTCGTTATTGGCGGCCAGATGACCGAAATGGCCTTTTGCCTGACGGTCTTCGCAATAGTCGGTGTCCGAGCACACGAACATCGAGCCACCGCGATCATCCAGCACGACTTCGTCCAGATAAACGCCCCTTGCACCGCAGAGTGCACAAGGTTCCTTGAACTTCTGCACTTCGAACGGATGATCCTCGAAATCGAGGCTCACGACCTGCGTGTATGGCGGAACCGCATAGATGCGCTTTTCGCGACCCGCGCCGAACAGCTGCAAGGCAGGCGACATATGCATTTTCGGATTGTCGAATTTCGGCGTCGGAGATGGAGCCATCACGTAGCGTCCTTCGATCATCACCGGATAATCATAGGTTTTGGCGATCTGGCCGTGACGCGCAATATCCTCATAGAGCTTCACATGCATGAGACCATATTCGGCGAGCGCGTGCATCTTGCGCGTTTCCGTTTCGCGGGGTTCCAGAAAGCGCAGCGGTTCCGGGATCGGCACCTGATAGACAATCACCTGCCCTTCGGTCAGCGGATATTCCGGTATACGGTGGCGCGTCTGGATGATCGTCGCCTCGCCGGTGCTGGTCGTCACAGCCACATCGGCGGTCTTCTGGAAAAACGCCCGGATCGAAACAGCATTGGTGGTGTCGTCAGCACCCTGATCGATAACCTTCAGCACATCATCCGGCCCAAGAATAGAGGCCGTCACCTGCACGCCACCCGTGCCCCAGCCATAAGGCATCGGCATTTCGCGGCTGGCAAAAGGCACCTGATAACCGGGCACCGCAATGGCCTTCAGTATGGCGCGGCGGATCATTCGCTTGGTCTGTTCGTCCAGATAGGCGAAATTGTAATTGGCCAGATCGCTCATTCTGCGGCCTCCTTCGCTTGACCGTCCACTGTGCCTTCAGCCTCGCTCTGCGTTTTCTCATATTCTGCACGCATGCTGCGGATGAGTTCGAGTTCAGCCTGAAAATCGACGTAATGCGGCAGTTTCAGATGCTCAACGAAGCCAGTCGACTGCACATTGTCGGAGTGGGAAATGACAAATTCCTCGTCCTGTGCAGGCGCGGTCACATCAGTATCGAATTCGCGAACCCGCAAGGCGCGGTCGCAGAGCGACATGGACATGGCCTTGCGCTCACTCTGGCCGAACACCAGACCATAGCCGCGTGTGAATTGCGGCGGCTGCTTTGCCGAGCCCTTGAACTGGTTGATCATCTGGCATTCGGTCAATTGCACCCGGCCTAGCGAGACGGCAAAGCCCAGTTCCGGCACGTCGAATTCGACCTCCACTTCGCCAATGCGAATTTCTCCGACGAAGGGATGGGTGTTGCCATAGCCGCGCTGGGTGGAATAGCCGAGTGCGAGAAGGAAGCCTTCATCGCCCCGCGCCAGCGCCTGCAAGCGCAGATCGCGTTCCATCGGGAATGTCCACGGCTCGCGTGTCAGGTCGCCCGGCTCGTGGCCTTCCGGCAGAGAGCCATCGTCTTCGATCATGCCGTTCACACCGAGAATATCGGTGACGCGAGGCGTCTCTTCCTTCTCGGTTTCGCGCGCTTCAGGCTCCGGTACCGTAACATCTCCCGCCAGATCAGGATCGAGAAGACGGTGGGTGTAATCGAAGGTCGGACCAAGCAGCTGGCCGCCCGGAAGATCCTTATAGGTCGCGGAGATGCGTCGCTCGATCAGCATCTGCCCGGTTTCCATCGGGCGCGAATAGCCAAAACGCGGCAATGTAGTGCGATAAGCACGCACGAGGAATATTGCCTCGATCAGATCGCCTCGCGATTGGCGCACGGCAAGTGCGGCCAGCTCGCGATCATAGAGCGAACCTTCTGCCATTACGCGATCAACGGCCAGCGCAAGCTGTTCGACAATCTGATCCAGACGCAGTGCAGGCACCGCACGATCACCACGGCGGCGATCATCGAGAAGCCGGTGGGCGTTACGGATGGCTGTTTCGCCACCCTTTACGGCAACATACATGTTCAGCCCTCCAGTTTGGTTATGCGCGTGGTGCGCGGAAATGCGATGACAGCACCGTCGCTCACCAGAACCAGATCGACGCCAAGTGGAAATTGCGTACCGTTGTCACGCCATTGCGCAACGAAGTTCTGCGGAAGACCATCGATGTGAACTTCCCGCTCACCGTCGATGCCGGGGCCTTTCAGAACAAGGCCCTGCCCGCTTTCAAAGGACTTGACCGCCAGAACCACCGTCGTCGAGCGGTCTGGAAACTCAGGCAGCCCTTGCGAGAATTCTGCCAATGCTGGCAACAGCGAAGCATCGGTAACCAGTGCGAATTGCGCGGAAGCCGAGCCGTCCACCTGCGGCGCGCCGGTCTGAAAGGTTAGCCAGGCTGTGGCGTCTGCATTGGCTGCAATGGCGCGGTCGCACCAGACGGTGGCGTCATGGTCGAGCAAGGTGGCGGCAATGACGCCCAGTTCCGGCGTCAATGGTTGAGGCGGCGTGGCTGCACGCGCCAAAGCGTAAACGCGGCCCGGATTCGCCATCGCATGCATGACCGCATGAAAGGCCGATTGGGCGTCCGTGACCGGATTGGCGAGACCGCCTTCAAAGGCCGGAGAAGAATGGGGTGAAGAATGAAGCATCAATTGTCTCCCCGGACCATGGTGAAGAAATCAACTTTCGTGGCAGCGGCTTCGCTACGCTGCTTTGCATCGGCCTGCGCCAGCCGGTTGCGCAAGACGTCGAGGATCTGACGCTCCACCGCGTCGCGTCGCTCTTCGTCGATCCAGAGCGCATCGAACAGAGCGGCCAGCCGCGCCTTGTCCTGATCACGACCAAGCGCATAGGAATGCCCGACCGAACCATCGGCCAGACGCACCGTTGCGCGTGTCACCGTCGCCTCGCCGACATTGAACGGCGCACCGCCGCCGCCAATACGGCCGCGCAGCATCACCAGTCCGGTTTCCGGACCACGGAGAATTTCAAAATCGGGCTTGTCCGACCATTCCAGCCAGAAAGCTTTCAGCTCTTCGCCGCTCGCCTGCGCAAGTGTTGCCATGCTGGCCTGACGTGCAGCCTGCATCGCATCAAGCGCCGTGCCGTTTCCGGATCTGTCATTGCTGGCCGAGGCGTGGATCCCACCGGCGGCAGTGCCATTGCCTGCCTTGGGCTCTGTCGTTTGCATGAGCTTTTCCGCCCTGTTTCAATCCTGTTGACTTGCTTCGCATATTTGTCTATTTATCTAGACAACCATACAATAACAGAATTAATACTCCCTGCCAATGACAGGACGATGACAGTTGATGACAAAGACCAAACGAATTGAACGAAACAGCGGTGTGGCCATCTGGCGGCAGATTGCCGATGAGATACGCGGCGACATCATGGCCGGAAAACTTCAGTCCGGTGCACGCATGCCTGCCGAGATGGAACTGGCAGATCGCTTCGGTGTCAACCGGCATACGGTACGAAGCGCCATCGCCGCATTGACACAGGAAGGCGTTCTCCGCGCTGAACAGGGCCGCGGCACATTCGTTGCCAATGCCAAGCGTCTGACCTATCAGATCGGGCAACGCACCCGTATTTCTCAATCGCTGGGTACGCAGGCAAGCGAAGTCAAAGGCATATTGCTCAGCAGTGATACCGAAGCGGCAACTGCTGACATAGCGGACGCCTTGGGCATTGCTGTCGGCAGCGAAGTCACGAAACTTGAAACGGCACACAGTGCAGATGGACGTCCGGTATCGCGCGCGACGCATTGGGTGAATGCCGCGCGTTTTCCCGATTTTGCCGCCGACTATGCTGAAAACGGGTCCATCACCTGGGCGCTCCGGAAAGCCGGGATTGAGGATTATTTCCGCAAGTCGACAACCATTTCGGCCCAACATGCCGATTCAGATGATCTGAAACATCTGAAACTCTCGCCCGGAGCCATTGTGCTAATGGCACGTGCGATCAATGTCGATACAGATGGTCACCCGATCCAGTATTCGCTGACGCGCTTTTCCGCAGACCGCATGGAGTTTTCAATCGAGACATATCCCAAAGACATTGGGTAAAATACCTGCCAGGGAATATTGTTTTGATACAATTCATAGCACGTCCGATTCATAGATCGCTGCCACACGCAAAACCAGCGACCTATCAAAATCAAACACTGTATAACTCACCGAAAGCTAGTAATAATCTGGAATAATGACGATTGGTATGGATGATGAATTCGACGTCTATGGTCTCCTTCATCATACGATATGACGCCTGACGAGTATACGTTAATAGTACCATTTACTTTTAAGCAAATATTACTATTTTCTGTATACGTCCGCTGTGTTTTTTCCGTTCCATACTTGCATTGTGCCATATGAACACCATGACCAATACCTGAAATCCCAATTCTCCCAGCATAATCTCTGTATTCTACCCTGCATATAGTTTTTAACCCACGCTTGCAGTATCTCCCATTCAGATCATGAAAGAATACGTAATGATCTCCCCCATCTTCTACATGCAGAGCGCATCCATTCATGCCACCAGTTAAAATCAATGTCCCATCAGGAATATTCTTGGGAACAGAAATAGAACCAGCCGCACCGTGTACGTAAGGATACCAATAGTTCGAAATTACTCTATGATCATTACATTTGGTAATATGGATCTTTTTTACATTATTTCCTAGATTCTCGGTGTTTCTTAATGAAAAAATCCCGCCATCTGAAGCAATTGTGTTATCCGGCTGGAAAAGAAAACCATATTCATTCAAACGTTGAGCCAGCAATATATTTCTTAGAAAGACAAGTTCCGGATGCATATCTAACATGGACAATTTACACCTTAATACTTCTATTATAAATTCTATAAAATTAGCTTACAATACTTTATTAGTAAACTTAAATTCTTATTAATGTAATATTATATTTTTTTGCAATCAATCCAAAATTAGAGGTCGCTTTTTGTTGCCCTCTTAGTTTTGGGGTAATTAAAGGCCAGCGAATCCTAGGTGCACGCACGAAAACAGTCGAAAAATACCCATGTCATTATATTCTGTAGATGGTGACTGAGTACGGCAACGCTATTTTACACACCCAAACTTACTATATATTTCGGCCTCCAGTTCACATGTGTGATCTGGAGGCCGAAACCAATTGCATCAGCTATTCAATCTCAATGAAAATGCCGCACTAATATATTTCTCACGGGCAAGCCAACGGATCATCAGAACGGAATTTCGTCGTCGAGATCGCGGGAAAAACCGCCGCCACCGCCGCCGCCCGAAGAAGACGGGCCGGACGAACCGAAATCACCGCCGCCACCGGAATAATCCGACATCTGGTTGCGTCCGCCGCCGCTGCCACGGTCAAACGAACGGCCCTGATCGCCGCCCTCGCCACGGCTGTCGAGCATCTGAAGCTCACCGCGGAACTTCTGCAGCACAACTTCCGTCGAATAACGGTCGTTGCCGTTCTGATCCTGCCACTTACGGGTCTGGAGCGCACCTTCGATATAAACCTTGGCGCCCTTCTTCAGATATTGTTCTGCGACCTTGGCAAGGTTCTCGTTGAAAATGACAACGCTGTGCCATTCGGTGCGGTCCTTGCGCTCGCCGGACTGACGATCACGCCAGCTTTCCGATGTCGCAATACGCAGATTGGCAACCACATCGCCTGAGTTCAGACGACGAATTTCCGGATCGGCACCGAGATTGCCGACCAGAATGACCTTATTGACGCTACCAGCCATCGAAAATCCACTCCGGGTCTCATTCGCGTCTCTTCGGATATTCTTAACCCCGACAAGAGCGCTTACCAAAAGAAGGATCAGGCGCATGAATTGCGCCATCACCTGAAACTCATTCATTTACCTTACAGGACTGACGCGTGGAGCGCTCAATTCCAGTACAGCGAAATGCCAATGTCCACAGAGTTTATGTTCTTGTTTTGTTCAAAATGCAAGCTTTTGCATCATCAAAAACTGCGCCTCTCCCAATTTTCAGAGAACTGCATGGATGAATTTGCGTGGATTTCTGAGCTACAAAGCCACTCGCTGGCTCCCGCCACATCCGCGCAACTCTCAACCATCATTCCACAAGGAAAAGCCCCGCCGCTCACTGTTTCTTTGGCGCGCGGGGCTTGGGGTTTGAGCAAAGCTCATATGTCGGCATTAATTCGTCGACAAAATCTTTCGGAATTCGAAGGCGCGCGGCCATTCGTTTTCCGCGCATATATAAATTGTCGGCAATCGAACTTCTTATCAACGATGCATGGTTCCTTGCGAAAAAATGCATCCGCGACCAAGATCGACTGTGCTTTCATCTGTGTGAAAGCTACGCAGTGTAGTCAGGTGGACTCATGCTCCTTTACCTCCCTACCGGATTTTCCCGCTTCCTGCGAACCTCTTGCCGATATTGCGTCATCCCTCCGCAATACCTCTCCGCTAGCAGCGAGTAACCAAAGTGTGCACCTGTCAGGAGTGACAGTCAACGCTCTTGCGTTCACATTTCGTATCGCCTATCAGAAGGCTGGTTGTTCGATATTTGTTCCGGTGCTACAAGAGCGCAAATTAGGATGACCTAACCCCTTCTTCTTTGGAGGGCGTCGCCCCATATTACGGGATTGGCGCGGCAGCATCAGTGCCGAAGCCAGTCTATCCATGGCATCACGAAGCAGGCAGGACGCGGAATGAGCGATCAGAAATTCATTTCCATACGTGGCGCGCGCGAGCACAATCTTAAAAATGTCGATCTGGATTTGCCACGCGACAAGCTGATCGTCATGACGGGCCTTTCCGGTTCGGGCAAGTCATCGCTTGCCTTCGACACTATTTATGCGGAAGGCCAGCGCCGCTACGTGGAAAGCCTCTCGGCCTATGCGCGCCAGTTTCTGGAAATGATGCAGAAGCCGGATGTGGACCAGATCGACGGTCTGTCGCCCGCCATTTCCATCGAACAGAAAACGACCAGCCGCAATCCGCGCTCGACGGTCGGCACGGTCACAGAAATCTACGACTATATGCGCCTTCTTTTCGCGCGTGTCGGCGTGCCCTATTCGCCAGCGACTGGCCTCCCCATCGAAAGCCAGACCGTCAGCCAGATGGTGGACCGCATCATTGCATTGGAAGAAGGCACGCGTCTGTACATTCTGGCGCCGATCGTGCGCGGGCGTAAGGGCGAGTACAAGAAGGAACTGGCGGAGCTTCTCAAGAAGGGCTTTCAGCGCGTCAAGGTTGACGGCACGTTCTATGAGATTGCCGATGTTCCGGCACTGGACAAGAAATACAAGCACGATATCGATGTGGTGGTAGACCGCGTCGTCGTGCGCCCTGACCTCACCTCGCGCCTTGCAGACAGCCTCGAAACCTGTCTGAAACTCGCCGAAGGTCTGGCTATCGCAGAATTTGCAGACAAGCCGCTTCCACCGGAAGAAACGGCGGAAGGTGGTGCGGCCAACAAGTCGGCCAACGAGACCCACGAACGTGTGCTGTTCTCGGAAAAATTCGCCTGCCCTGTTTCCGGCTTCACCATTCCGGAAATCGAGCCGCGGCTTTTCTCGTTCAACAATCCATTCGGCGCCTGCCCGACCTGCGACGGTCTTGGTACGCAGCAAGCCATCGATCCGAACCTGATTGTTCCCGATGAAAGCGCTGCGCTGAAAGACGGAGCGATTGCTCCATGGGCACGGTCGTCCTCGCCTTATTACAATCAGACACTGGAAGCGCTGGGCAAGGCCTATGGCTTCAAGATAGGCACCCGCTGGTCAGATCTGCCCAAGGAAGCGCAACGCGCCATTCTTCATGGCACGGACGGCAAGGAGATTACCTTCCAATATGACGACGGCCTGCGCTCTTATCAGACCACCAAACCTTTCGAAGGCGTCATTCCAAACCTAGAACGTCGCTGGAAGGAAACCGATTCCGCCTGGTCGCGTGAAGAGATTGAACGCTTCATGTCTTCGACGCCCTGCCCGGCTTGCAATGGTTATCGCCTGAAGCCGGAAGCGCTTGCCGTGAAAATCGGCATGAAGCACATCGGCGAAATCACTGAAATGTCCATCCGCAAGGCGGATGCCTGGTTCCGCGACGTCGATGGCAGCTTTAATGATAAGCAACGGGAAATTGCAGCGCGCATCCTCAAGGAAATCCGCGAGCGCCTGCAGTTCCTCAATGATGTCGGCCTCGATTATCTGACTTTGGCGCGCAATTCCGGCACGCTTTCCGGTGGCGAAAGCCAGCGTATCCGCCTCGCCTCTCAGATCGGCTCCGGTCTGACCGGTGTTCTCTACGTGCTGGACGAGCCGTCCATCGGCCTGCATCAGCGCGACAATGCCCGCCTGCTGGACACGCTTCGCCATCTGCGCGATCTCGGCAATACGGTTATCGTGGTGGAGCATGATGAAGACGCCATCCTGACGGCCGACTATGTGGTCGATATCGGCCCGGCAGCCGGTGTCCACGGCGGCAAGGTGATTGCACAGGGCACGCCGAAAGACGTGATGTCGAATACCAATTCGCTGACCGGCAAATATCTGTCGGGCGTTATGGAAGTCGCTGTTCCGTCGGAACGTCGCAAGATTTCCAAGACCAAGCGTATTCGTGTTGTCGGCGCACGTGGCAACAATTTGAAAAATGTATCGGCAGATATTCCGCTTGGCACTTTTACGGCTGTGACGGGCGTTTCAGGCGGCGGCAAGTCCACCTTCCTGATCGAAACGCTGTTCAAGGCTGCATCGCGCCGGATCATGGGTTCACGCGAGCATCCGGCGGAACACGACCGCATTGAGGGACTGGAGTTCCTCGACAAGGTGATCGATATCGACCAGTCGCCGATTGGACGCACGCCGCGCTCCAATCCGGCGACCTATACCGGCGCTTTCACGCCGATCCGCGACTGGTTCGCCGGCCTGCCCGAAGCCAAGGCGCGCGGTTATCAGCCGGGTCGCTTCTCCTTCAATGTGAAGGGCGGACGTTGTGAAGCCTGTCAGGGCGACGGTGTTATCAAGATCGAAATGCACTTCCTGCCGGACGTGTATGTGACCTGTGACGTCTGCCACGGCAAACGCTACAACCGTGAAACGCTGGAAGTGCTGTTCAAGGGTAAGTCCATCGCTGATGTGCTGGATATGACTGTTGAAGAAGGCGCGGAATTCTTCTCCGCCGTGCCCGCCGTGCGCGACAAGCTGGAAACGCTGGTCAAGGTTGGCCTTGGTTACATCAAGGTCGGGCAGCAGGCAACGACGCTTTCAGGCGGTGAAGCGCAGCGTGTGAAACTTGCCAAGGAATTGTCGCGCCGCGCCACCGGACGCACGCTCTATATCCTTGATGAGCCGACCACAGGCCTGCATTTCCACGATGTGGCGAAGCTACTCGAAGTGCTGCATGAGCTGGTCGAACAGGGTAATACCGTTGTGGTGATCGAACACAATCTCGAAGTCATCAAGACTGCCGACTGGGTGATCGACCTCGGCCCAGAAGGTGGTGACGGCGGCGGTGAGATCGTTGCTGTAGGACGCCCGGAAGACATCGTGAAGGAAAAGCGCTCTTATACCGGCCATTTCCTCAAGGAACTGCTGGAGCGACGCCCCAAGCGGAGTTCTGAGGCTGCGGAATAAGCGCGGCTCGACAGACGTGATAAATAAAAAGCCGGGTCCAAGCGCCCGGCTTTTTTCATAAATCCTCTGACACGGAAGTTTCCAAATTTCGGTCTTTCCGATCAGATTTAAGCCAACTACGCTCGATCCTATTTGAAAGATCATCCAAAACGACGCCGAAATCCGAGACCGCAAAATACAACGCACGGATATCCCAAACCTCAGACGTTATCCTGATTGGTGAGCCGTCATGCTCGGACGAATAGCGAAATGTTATGCCGCGGGGATCGAGAGAAGCTATCTCCCCAATACATCTTAAGAAGTTTTCAGGCGCGATACAGCTGTCTTCATCGTCTAATTCAGCAGCGACACTGCAAAAAGTATCCATCAAGATGCGGAGGTCATGTCCAGCTCGTTTGGGAACGGTGCCTCCGGCATACTTAATATGCCACTTCAGAGCGACCTCGATAGCGTGACGAAGATTAAACAAAGCTGGAAAGATGAGATTGTTCGTGCGAGGCCATTCATCTACGACTGTCTTAAGAAGCAGACAGCTCGCATCAAGATAACCTTCCCATATTCGACACTCACGGGCTGTGCCATCGCTGGAGAAGTCAACGTTAGGAACGTCTTGCGACGCAGGCGTAATCAAGCCACCAGCATGAGTGCGTTGAAACTCTTCATATAAGATAGCTTCATCATTTTTATCGATCTGCAAGGGCGGTGCTCCAGATGGATATCAAATAAGGCGTTCGCTGTGACAACGAGCGCTCATCAACTCATAGTAGCACATCTCGGATTCCCGACGGATGCGAAGGCAACCAAGCAACCCTGTCCGCAAAAACGAAAAAAGCCCGGACGAACCGGGCCTTCTCGACAGCCGCTCGCGTTATACCGCAGCGACCGAAATCTTGCCTTCAAACATAAATGCTTCGAAAAGCCTATCGGCTTTCCGAGATCATGCATTAGCCGTTTACGGCATCCTTCAGGCCCTTGCCGGCCGAGAACTTCGGCACGTTGCGAGCCGGAATAGCAACTTCCTTGCCGGTCGACGGATTGCGGCCGGTCGAAGCTGCACGGTGCGAAACGGAGAAAACGCCGAAGCCTGGCAGGCGGACTTCTTCACCAGCCTTCAGTGCGCCGGTGACAGCAGCGAGCACAGCGTCAACAGCCGTACCGGCATCAGCCTTCGTCAAACCGCCCTTTTCCGCGACTGCGGCAACCAATTCGTTCTTGTTCATTGGCATTTCCTTTCTTTACCTACCGGAACGGATAACGTGACCGGATTGGGCGGAGTTTATTCGAAACGCTCGCCAAACCAAGCCTGTCAATGGCAAAAAAGCCCGGTTTTCTGGGGTTAAACACAGAAATGCCGGGCTTTTGGCCCGGCATTTCGTTTGTTGGTCGTCTTATCGACTGTCAATGCGCTGTTGTAGCGCCTGCTTCATCGTCAACAGCGGCCACATTTGCAGGTGCTTCGGGCTCCGTCCACTCGATCGGTTCGGGCTGACGCACGAGTGCGTGCTTCAGAACTTCACCAACGCGAGACACCGGAACGATCTCAAGATTATTCTTCACATTGTCCGGAATCTCCGCCAGATCCTTGGCGTTTTCTTCCGGGATCAGAACCTTCTTGATGCCACCGCGCAGAGCCGCGAGAAGCTTTTCCTTCAGGCCGCCAATCGGCAGAACCCGACCGCGCAGCGTCACTTCACCGGTCATCGCGATATCCTTACGAACCGGAATGCCGGTCAGCACGGAAACGATGGTCGTGACCATGGCGATACCGGCGGACGGACCGTCCTTCGGCGTCGCACCTTCCGGTACATGGACGTGGATGTCACGCTTGTCGAACAGCGGAGGCTCGATGCCGAAATCAACGGCCCGCGAGCGGACATAGGATGCCGCAGCGGAAATCGATTCCTTCATCACGTCACGCAGGTTACCCGTGACGGTCATGCGACCCTTGCCGGGCATCATGACACCTTCGATAGTCAGCAATTCGCCGCCAACTTCCGTCCATGCCAAGCCGGTAACAACACCGACCTGATCTTCGCCGTCGATCTGACCAAAGCGGAAACGCTCCACACCCAGATAGTCGGAGAGATTCTTGTCGGTAATCTTCACCGACTTCTTCTTCGTCTTCAGGATTTCGGTGACGGCCTTACGGGCGAGAGTCATCATCTCGCGCTCAAGGCTACGCACACCGGCTTCCCGGGTGTAGAGGCGGATCACATTGCGCAGTGCATCGTCCGTGAGCGAGAACTCCTTCGGCTGCAATGCATGATCCTTGATGGCCTTCGGCAGCAGGTGCCGCTTGGCGATTTCCAGCTTTTCATCCTCGGTGTAACCGGCGATACGGATGATCTCCATACGATCCAGCAACGGACCGGGGATGTTCAGCGTATTAGCGGTCGTCACGAACATGACGTTGGACAGGTCGTACTCAACCTCAAGGTAATGATCCATGAAGGTTGCATTCTGTTCCGGATCCAGCACCTCAAGCATCGCCGACGACGGATCACCGCGGAAATCCTGACCCATCTTGTCGATTTCATCGAGCAGGAAGAGCGGATTGGACTTCTTCGCTTTCTTCATCGACTGGATGACCTTGCCGGGCATCGAGCCGATATAGGTGCGGCGGTGACCGCGGATTTCAGCTTCGTCGCGCACGCCGCCAAGCGACATACGCACATATTCACGACCAGTTGCCTTGGCGATGGAGCGAGCAAGCGAGGTCTTGCCGACGCCGGGAGGTCCAACGAGGCAGATGATCGGGCCCTTGATCTTGGTCGAACGAGCTTGCACCGCGAGATATTCGACAATGCGTTCCTTGACCTTATCGAGACCGAAGTGATCATTGTTGAGCACTTCTTCCGCAAAATTCAGGTCCTGCTTGACCTTCGACTTCTTGCCCCACGGAATGGAAAGCAACCAGTCGAGATAGTTGCGCACAACTGTCGCTTCGGCAGACATCGGGCTCATGGTGCGGAGCTTCTTCAGCTCAGCCTGGGCCTTTTCACGCGCTTCCTTGGAAAGCTTTGTCTTGTTGATGCGTTCTTCCAATTCAGCCGCTTCATCGCGACCATCCTCGCCGTCACCAAGCTCCTTCTGAATCGCCTTCATCTGCTCATTGAGATAATATTCGCGCTGCGTCTTCTCCATCTGGCGCTTGACGCGCGAGCGGATGCGCTTCTCAACCTGCAGAACCGAAATTTCGGCTTCCATGAAGGAAAGAGCCTTCTCAAGACGCTCACGCACCGAGAGAATGGACAGCATTTCCTGCTTTTCAGGAATCTTGATCGCGAGATGCGAAGCAACCGTATCGGCAAGCTTGGAATAATCGTCGATCTGGCTGGCAGCGCCAACCACTTCCGGCGAAATCTTCTTGTTCAGCTTGACGTAGTTTTCGAAGTCGGAAACCACCGAACGGGCTAGTGCCTCAATCTCGACGGCATCTTCTTCGGGCTCCGGCAAAGCCGCAGCATAAGCTTCGTGATAGTCTTCGCGATCCGTAAACTTGGAAATCTTGGCGCGCGCTGTGCCCTCGACCAGTACCTTTACGGTGCCGTCCGGCAGCTTCAAAAGCTGAAGCACATTGGCAATCGTGCCAATTTCGTAAATCGCGTCTGGCGCCGGATCGTCATCGGCGGCGTTCTTCTGGGTCGCAAGCAATATCTGCTTGTCGACGCCCATCACTTCTTCCAGAGCGCGAATAGACTTTTCGCGTCCGACAAAAAGCGGAACGATCATGTGCGGGAAGACCACAATATCGCGCAACGGAAGAACGGCATAAAGCCCGTCTGCACCGCCCGCTTCTGCTCCACCCATCGGGGTCTTGTCTTCAATACCCGTCATAACTCAAGTCCTTTCTCAGGCCTTTCGACCCGACTGCCACGCCGACGCCCCCTTTCATCATGAGGCAGGTCGCACAGCGTGCTTCGGTTCATACTTGGAGAGCCAAGCCCAGCAATTCAATAGCCAGTATCGGGGCGGCTTTCATAGAATCGTTAACTATCCTGCGCCGTCCCGGCAATTTGCACAATATGCCGCTTTAGATATGCCCCGATACAAGAGCAATAAGCCTATAACACTAAGGCGAATTGTCAGACTGGCAACAAAAAAGGCCGCTTTCGCGGCCTTTTGAGGATATTTTCAATCTCTTAAGCCGAAACGTTGCCCTTCTCGTCCTGGCGTTCCGCATAGATGTACAGAGGACGGGCACTGCCATCCACAACATCACCGGAGATCACGACTTCGCGAACACCTTCCAGTGTCGGCAATTCGAACATCGTGTCGAGCAGGATCTTTTCCATGATCGAGCGCAGACCACGAGCACCCGTCTTGCGTTCAACTGCCTTGTTGGCAATGGCGCGCAGAGCGTCGTCGTGGAACACCAGCTCGACATTTTCCATATCGAACAGGCGCTGATACTGCTTCACGAGCGCGTTCTTCGGCTCGGTCAGGATCTGAACCAGTGCATCAACGTCGAGGTCTTCGAGCGTTGCGATAACTGGCAGACGACCAACGAATTCCGGAATGAGACCGAATTTCAGCAGATCTTCCGGTTCCAGCTCGCGGAACACCGCACCGATACGACGCTCGTCAACGGAGCGGACCGTTGCGCCGAAGCCGATGGAGGTCTTCTCGCCACGTGCGGAGATGATCTTGTCGAGACCGGCAAAAGCACCGCCACAGATGAACAGGATGTTCGTCGTATCCACCTGCAGGAACTCCTGCTGCGGATGCTTGCGACCACCCTGCGGAGGAACCGATGCGACAGTACCTTCCATGATCTTGAGAAGCGCCTGCTGCACGCCTTCACCCGATACATCGCGCGTGATGGACGGGTTGTCGGACTTGCGGCTGATCTTGTCCACTTCGTCGATATAGACGATGCCGCGCTGCGCGCGCTCGACGTTGTAATCAGCAGCCTGAAGCAGTTTCAGGATGATGTTTTCAACGTCTTCACCGACATAACCGGCTTCCGTGAGTGTCGTCGCGTCGGCCATGGTGAATGGCACATCGATGATGCGAGCGAGCGTCTGGGCAAGATAGGTCTTGCCGCAGCCGGTCGGACCGACGAGAAGAATATTCGACTTCGCCAGTTCGATATCGTTGCTCTTCGACTGATGCGCGAGACGCTTGTAGTGATTGTGCACCGCGACCGACAGAACGCGCTTGGCATCCTTCTGGCCGATGACGTAGTCGTCAAGAACGGCCATGATTTCCTGCGGCGTAGGCACGCCCTCGCGGGACTTCACCATCGAGGATTTGTTTTCCTCGCGGATAATATCCATGCAGAGTTCGACGCATTCGTCGCAGATGAAAACGGTCGGGCCTGCAATCAGCTTGCGCACTTCATGCTGGCTTTTGCCGCAGAACGAGCAATAAAGCGTATTCTTGGAATCGCCGCCGCTGTTGCTGACTTTGCTCATTGCAGTTTCCTTTCAATAAACCGAAACGAACCTTGGGCTGTTCATTCCGATCGTTTCTTCCGGTTCGGACCCAGTAAAGAAGGAAAAACACTCCTTCTACCGGTCACAATGACAGTTGATACGCACTGTCCCTGTAGTCTCTAGGTTTCCGTTCACCGCAGACTCCCCGACCGAAGGAGTCTTTCAGTGACTTTTGCAGAACCTGAACCTTCGAACAAACAAAAAATAAGTTCCCGGCAAAGATTCGGCCTGATCTGACCAACTTTAGCGCCTTGATGCCCAACAGATGCTTAACGCGGCGCGTTAACCTTCACGTTGGTCCAAGAATTGAGCCCCTTTTGTGGCAAAAGGGGCCAAAAATTGGAAGCGAGCCGGATTCAGGCTCACTTCGATTCGTCGGCGCTCACATCGCGTGCTTCAACGACCTTGTCGATGAGACCGAATTCGAGCGCTTCCTGGGCGGTCATGAAATGATCGCGGTCGAGCGTGCGTTCGATGGTTTCGTAGTCGCGGCCCGTGTGCTTCACATAAACTTCGTTCAGACGGCGCTTCATCTTGATGATGTCCTGCGCATGACGTTCGATATCGGACGCCTGACCCTGGAAGCCGCCCGAAGGCTGGTGAACCATGATGCGGGCATTTGGCAGCGCATAACGCTGGCCGGTTGCACCTGCCGTCAGAAGCAGTGAGCCCATCGATGCGGCCTGCCCCATGCAGAGCGTGGATACCGGCGGACGGATGAACTGCATCGTGTCGTAGATCGCCATGCCGGACGTCACCACGCCACCCGGCGAGTTGATGTACATGTTGATCTCTTTTTTCGGATTCTCGGCTTCAAGGAACAGAAGCTGCGCGCAAACCAGCATCGACATGCCGTCTTCGACCGGTCCGTTGACGAAGATGATGCGCTCTTTCAGAAGGCGCGAGAAAATATCATAGGCCCGCTCGCCACGGTTGGTCTGCTCGACCACCATCGGCACGAGGTTCATGACGGTTTCAATCGGATCTCTCATTATGGGCCTCTGGATGTAATGATGCGAATTGAGTGGATTTGAATCGTCGGACTACCATACATAGGGCGTTGCGCCCCTGTTCCGCAAGTGGTGCTCGGTCCCTCACGGAATCATGACTAATCCCAGTCGTTTTCCGGCTTCTCCGGCTTGATGCCGCGCTTGTCGTCGAGCGTCCGGCGCGCCACTTCCGTGAGACGCGCCTTGACCCGAACCGAACCGTCTTCCCGGTCTTCGCGCTGCACTTCACTGCCGTGCTCGTAGATCCAGTTCAGTATGTGCAGTTCGAAAGGCGAAAGAACGATATCGATAGCGCCAAGCACGCCCGCTATCCGTGTTTCGATCAGACTAAGCAAGCGATCAACGCCCTCGCCTGTGATGGCTGACAGGGGTATCGGGCGGCCTTCATCACCACCGGCAGCGGCCAGACGCAATGCCGCCTCGCGGCCGCTCTCGTCGAGATTGTCAATCTTGTTCCAGATTTCCACGACGCGCTTGCGATCCTGCGGCTCGATACCGAGACCAGCAAGGATATTCTCGACATCTTCTGCCTGCGCGGCATTATCCGGGTCGGAAATATCGCGCACGTGCAAAATGAGATCGGCCTCCACCACTTCTTCCAGCGTGGCGCGGAAGGCTGCCACCAGATGGTGCGGCAGATTGGAAATGAAGCCCACCGTATCGGACAGGATCACCGTCTCGCCATGAGGCAGACGAATGCGGCGCAGTGTCGGATCAAGCGTGGCGAAGAGCATATCTTCGGCCAGTACTTCGGCACCGGTCATGCGGTTGAACAGCGTCGATTTACCGGCATTGGTATAGCCGACAAGCGCAACAATCGGATGCGGCACCTTGCGCCGCTTCTGGCGATGCAGCGTGCGTGTGCGAACAACTGTTTCAAGTTCACGCTTGATCTTCAGAATCTTGTCCTGCAACAGCCGACGGTCGGCTTCGATCTGGGTTTCACCCGGACCGCCAAGGAAGCCGCCACCACCGCGCTGACGCTCCAGGTGGGTCCAGCTGCGAACCAGACGGCCCTTCTGATAATTCAGATGCGCCAGTTCGACCTGCAACGCACCTTCCTTGGTACGTGCGCGCTCGCCGAAAATCTCAAGAATCAGGCCCGTGCGGTCGATGACCTTGACGTTCCATTCCTTTTCGAGATTACGCTGTTGTACCGGCGTCAGAGCATGATCGACAATAACCAGCCCGATGTCGTTTTCCTTGACCGTATCGGCAATGGCTTCGACCTTGCCCGCGCCAAGCAAAGTTGCGGGTCGCGGATTGGCAATGACCGCGACCTCGGCATGAATGATTTCAAGATCGATAGCGCGCGCCAGACCGACAGCTTCTTCCAAGCGCGCTTCACTGGAGCGCTGAAACTGCGTGCGTGCACCTTCTTCGCCTGAACCGTTGGCATTATAGCGCTCCGGCAAAATGGGAACGACAACGGCAGCTCTGGTCGGTTCTTGTTCGGAAAGGCCGTAGCCCTTGTTTGCATCGTCTTTATGCGCGTCGAAAGACGACGCGTTTTTATCCTTGAATTTGGACAAATAAATATTCTCCGGGGAGAGCAGAGACATTGCGCTCCATCATCAAGCACAAATAGGTCGCCGCTATGCGTGTTTCAAATAGAAGACGCCCCGGGCGTTAAAGCAATTGTATCCGAGTCCCATGGCTGGAACCCGGAATAATCGCCTAACAATACATCAGGGCGACGCGACATCGATGGACGAAGCCGCTACACCCGAATGGAATTCGGAAAGCGTCAGGCTTCCTCACCTTCGAACATCTGAACCGGCTGGCTCGGCATGATCGTCGAAATTGCGTGCTTATAAACAAGCTGCGAATGACCATCGCGGCGCAGCAGCACGCAGAAATTGTCGAAAGACGTCACAATACCGGTCAGTTTTACGCCATTGATCAGAAAAATCGTCAGGGAGATCTTCTGTTTGCGTACGGAGTTCAGAAAAAGGTCTTGAAGATTTTGCGATCGTTCAGCCATTGTTTTTATTCCTTTAATCGATCAGCAGCCTGTTCGCGATACGTGAAAGCGGTGAACCCGCTCTATCTATTTGTTTTCATGCATTTCTGGACCAGCAAAACCGTTTCAGACTTTTGCTGGAAATGCCGTTATTCCTTGTCGCATTTCCTAACGCAAAACCGTTTCACACTTTTGCGGGAAGTGCTGTAGACGAGCATGCGCATTTGCATAAATCAAGCACCGGAACGCCAGACCCCAGTACGGAACTGCAATTGCTGTGGAAAGACAACTGCTTCGCCCTCAGCTTTCGGTTAACAGGATGGGAATCTTTGCGCAACCGACAATTTTGTTGAACACGTGTCAAATATTGGTAGCAACGTTAGCGCAGCGTGATCAGCTTGCCTTGGAAAGCTCAATATTATCATTACTTTCGGGCAATGGTTTCACCTGATCCCTCATCCACATGTAAAAACTGCCGGGTTGTAATGAAACAACAGCCTTGTGTTTTTTATGGACATGGAAGCCTATAAAGTCCGGATGGTTGAGTGGCTCCAGACCGTAGGCTGGATCGTAGATACGGGTCGCATCCTTGCCGACCCAATAGTAGAAATTCTCACGCGGTGCCGCGTTCTTGAAAATCCCGTATTTGCGGGCGAGCCGCGAAATACCGTCATTGCCGAATACCGTGATCCCGATGGAGGCAGGTGTGACTTCCTTGCCAATCGTCCGGTAATAGAGTGGCCGTAATCGACCGCGTCGCAATCCCAGCCATCGCGGCAGAGGATAGGTCGCGGACATATAGGCTTCGAACTCGCCAATGATCGGATGATCATGCGGGAAATAAAGCGCTGATACGCCCACCCGATATTTGTTTTCGCGCGCAAGATAGGGCTTCGCCGGATCGGGATGGAACTGTTTCGCGAGAAACACATCGGTGTCGAGCCACACGCCCTGCCGGTGCTTCATCAACATGATACGGAAAATATCGCTAAACTGGACAATGGTGCGTGACGAACGAAAGGCCGGATAGCCAGGATCAAGCCGTTTGAAAGCGAGTTCAGGCAAGATCGTGTTGGCGTCATGCAATTCCACGCCAGCGGGTACATTTTCAATTGGCGCGTATGCAAAAAGTTTCACGCGCTGACCCGTCATGACCATCGACGCCAGACAAATCTGATCGACTTCACGTAAGCGAGGTCCGTACCAAAAGGTACAAATGTCCATAAAAAGCCCCCAAGAAATAAAACTTGGAGGTTTATATCACTCATACTTAATTAACTATATCAGATTTCTACGATTAAAAGAATTCGAGGCTGACGCGGAACATCTGTTCCACATGTTTGACGGCTTCTGCCGTGGCGAAAATCACCACCCGGTCCTTCGGCTTGATGCGAACATCGCCATTGGGGCGGATCACCTGCCCGTCCCGGTAGATTGCGCCGATTCGCAAGCCGACCGGCAGATCGAGATCACGCAACGGCGCGCCGACGAGCGACGATGTTTCCAGCGCTTCAGCTTCAATGATTTCCGCCATGTCGCGATAGACGCTGTAGACTGCACGGATGCGGCCGCGACGCACATGCTGGAGAATTTTGGAAACGGTTACCGCCTTCGGATTGATATAGGCGTCGATCCCCACCATGTGGGTGAAATCCTGATAGGCGACCGTGTTGAGCAAGGCCATATTGCTTTTGCAGCCAAGGCGTTTCGCCATGATGCTGGATAGAATATTCACCTGATCCTGATTGGTGAGCGCCACCATCAGATCGGCATCCTGAATATCGGCCTCTTGCAGCAAAGCCTGATCCAGCGCGCTACCATGCAGTACCATGGTCCGCTTCAACTGATCGGCAATTGCGAAAGCGCGCTCATGATCGCTTTCGATCATCTTCACACGGGTCTGCCATTTCCGGTCTTCGATAGCCTTGGCGACATAAAGCCCAATATTGCCACCGCCCGCGATAACGATGCGGCGCGCTTCCGGCTTTTCATGTCCGAACAGTGACAACGTGCGGCGCACCTGCTCGCGGGTGGTGACCACATAAGCGAGGTCGCCTGCATTCAGCTCATCGGACGAGCGCGGAATGAACAGGTTTTCATTGCGCACCACGCCCACCACCGTTGCCGCCAGATCGGGAAACAGATCGGTCAATTGCTTCAGCGGTGTGTTGATGACCGGGCATTCTTCAAGACATTCGATGGCAAGACCGATGACGCGATCATCTGCGAAGCGCAAAACATCCGTCGCGCCCTGCAAGGCGATACGGCGCAGCACCACCTCGCCCACTTCCAGCTCGGGCGAAATGATCACATCGATCGGCAGGTTTTCGCGGAGAAACAGGTCCTGATATTCGGCCTGTAGATAAGACTGGGCGCGGATGCGCGCAATCTTCGTTGGCACGTTGAACACCGAATGCGCGACCTGACAGGCGACCATGTTCACTTCGTCAGACAGCGTAACGGCGATAATCATGTCCGCTTCGTCTGCGCCAGCGGCAGCCAATACGTCCGGCTGCGAGCCATGACCGACGAATCCGCGCACATCCAGCGTGTCACGCACGATTTCGATGTGACGCGCCGACGTATCGATGACGGAAACGTCGTTTTCCTCGGCGGCCAGTCGCTCGGCTATGCCATAGCCGACCTGCCCCGCTCCGCATACGATCACCCGCATGGCTGCTCCGCTTGTAAAATCACCAGGTGCTTATACGCCGAGTGATTTCAATTTACGATGAAGAGCGGAGCGTTCCATGCCGACAAATTCCGCAGTGCGCGAAATATTGCCACCAAAACGGTTGATCTGAGCGATCAGATATTCCTTTTCGAAACGCTCGCGCGCTTCACGCAGCGGCAGAGCCATGATGTGCTGGTCTGATTCCGTTGGCGCACGCGGCAGCGTGTCCCCGATTTCGGCAGGCAGAAGATCAGCCGTCACCGGTGCATCGGCATCGTCACCGCGGGCCAGAATCATCAGGCGTTCCACATTGTTGCGAAGCTGACGAATATTGCCCGGCCAGCTATGGGCCTGAAGCACGGCCATGGCATCGGCACCGATCTTGCGTGGTTTGATGCCTGCCTGCCCGGCGATCTGGGTCATGAAATATTCGACAAGCGACGGAATGTCTTCGCGACGCGCTGCGAGCGGCGGAACCTGCACCGGCACAACCGACAGGCGATGGAACAGGTCTTCACGGAATGTGCCTTCGGCAATCATCCCTTCCAGATTCTGTGCCGTTGACGAAATGATGCGCACATCAACCTTGACGCGCTTGGTGCCGCCGACGCGCTCAAACTGTTGATCAACCAGTACGCGCAGAATCTTATTTTGCGTTTCGCGCGGCATATCGGCGACTTCGTCGAGATAGAGAATGCCGCCATGCGCTTCTTCCAGAGCCCCGACCTTGCGCTCGCCACCATCCATTTCCGTGCCGAAAAGCTCGATCTCCATGCGCTCCGGCGTGATCGTCGCAGCGTTCACGGTGACAAAAGGTCCGTTGGCGCGGGTCGATTGCGCGTGAATGGCACGGGCCGCTAGTTCCTTACCAGCACCCGAAGGGCCAGTGATCATGATACGGCTGTTGGTAGGCGCGACGCGCTCAATGGTCTGTTTCAACTGGCTCATGGCCAGCGATGCGCCGATCAGCTCCATACTTTCGCCGGAACGCTTGCGCAGATTGGAAACTTCGCGTTTCAGCTTGGAGGTTTCCAACGCGCGCTCGGCAACGAGGATCAATCGATCTGCCTTGAAGGGCTTTTCGATAAAGTCGTAAGCACCGCGTCGGATAGCGGAAACCGCCGTCTCGATATTGCCGTGACCGGATATCATGACCACCGGCAGATCAGGATGCAATTTCTTGATTTCATCCAGCAAAGCCAGACCGTCAAGACGGCTGCCCTGAAGCCAGATGTCCAGAAACACCAGTCGCGGCACGCGGTCACCAATGGCCGCCAGTGCACTATCCGCATCGAAGGCGGTACGGGTTTCATGACCCTCATCGCTGAGAATACCAGCTACGAGCTCCCGGATATCCGCTTCGTCATCAACTACAAGAATATCGGCTGCCATATCAATTCACCTGTCCAACTATCTTTGTCGTGTCATTTCCATTGGCAGCCTCGGTCATACCGGCCTGCGTATCTGGAAAGACCATCCGTATCATTGCGCCACGACCTCCGTGGAAATCCGCTGGCGCGTCATGCAATTCGAGATGTCCGCCGTGATCCTCAACGATCTTGCGAACGATGGCGAGGCCTAGCCCCGTACCCTTTTCACGCGTGGTCATATAAGGCTCAAGCAGCTTCTGACGGTCATCGCCGGGCAGCCCCTTGCCATTGTCGATCACGTCGACAAACAACTGGCCATCCGCCTTGTAAGATCGAATGAGAATGTGCCCTTCACCGCGTTCTTCCTTGGCAACGGCATCAATCGCTTCGCTCGCATTCTTGATGACATTACCGAAAGCCTGACCGATCAGACGGCTGTCAAAAGAACCAGTCAGTTTCTCCGGTCCGAAATCATTTTCGAATTTGATGTCGCTGCGGCTGACTTCGATCAGGAACGATGCTTCGCGCAAGGCTTCGCGCATATCCATCTGCCGCATTTCCGGCTTCGGCATGCGCGCAAAAGCGGAGAACTCGTCAACCATGCGGCCAATATCACCAACCTGCCGGATAATAGTGTCGGTGCATTGATCGAAGACTTCACGGTCCTCGGTAATGACCTTGCCATAACGACGGCGAATGCGTTCAGCCGAAAGCTGGATCGGGGTCAGCGGGTTCTTGATTTCATGCGCGATGCGGCGCGCAACATCAGCCCAAGCGGAGGTGCGCTGCGCTTGCACGAGATCCGTGATGTCATCCACTGTCACGACGTAAGAATGATCTTCAGATTCAATGTCTTCGACGGTGACCTGCACGTTGAATGTACGCGCCACACCGTTGCGCGTCATGCTCACCTGTTCGCGGTGAACCGTCTTGTCGGCAGTCCGCGCGACTTCGAAAGCCTGACCGACTTCCGGCGCAATACTGCTCAGGCTCTTGCCAACAGCGTCCTGCGATGTAACGCCGAACATGTGTTCCGCCGAGCGGTTGAGAATCGAGATCGATCCATCGGTTTCGATACCGATCACGCCCGCCGTGACGCCCGAAAGCACGGCTTCCGAGAAGCGGCGACGTTCGTCGATCTGATCTTTGGCAGAAATCAGTTCGTTGCGCTGGCTCTTCAGCTCCGCAACCATGTTGTTGAAGGTGCCCGACAAGGCGCCCACGTCGCCATCTGAAGAGCGAACGGGAACGGATACGTCGAGATCACCGGCGGTTACGTCATCGGCTGCACCAATCAGCAGGCGGATCGGGCGCACCAGACGATCCGCGACCGCGATACCAGTCCAGATTGCAGACAGAAGGACGATCAGCGTCAGACCGAAATACAAAAGCGCAAACGCAATTTGCGTTGGAATGCGGTTCGCATCCATTTCCTGATAGCGCTGCGTGTTGGCTTCCATCAAGCGCATTGCGTCGAGAATCTGCGGATCCACAGCACGCACCGTGTAAAGAAACACGTCCGGAATTTCGCGCATCTTGATGATAGCGCCAACGAAATTGAGGTTGCCCGGCGGGATGATGACGGGCTTGCCATCGGTCGCGGTTTTCAGGGCGTCTTCCGTCGGCGGCGGCAACCGTGTCTCCATACCGGTGTCACTTTTCACCACGATGGAGCCGTTTTCACGCACCAGAAATGCACCAAGCAGCCCGCGTCCGCGCGTCTGCAATGTCAGCAATTCAATGAAACCGCCCCGATCCAGACTGTAAAGCGTGCGCTGTGCATCCAGATCCTGCAACATCGAATAGGACGTGCTTTGGAGATTAAGCGCCGTCTCGCGAATATAGGCCGTCGTCAGGCTCTGCGAGGAATTCACGATATCGCGCGTATTGGTATCGAACCAGCGATCCAGACCGAGATTGAGTGTTACCGACGCAACGATCGCCACCACAATCGCCGGAACTGCGGCGATCAGGGAGAACAAGGCGACGATACGAACATGCAGTCGCGATGCCGCCTTGCCAGAACGGCGTGCTGTTACGATGCGATAGACCTCGCGACAAATCAGCAAAATCAGAAACAAAATCAACGCGACATTGATAATGACCAGGGCCAGCGTGACAGTGCGATCAGGCGTGATCGGGGTAATGCCAATCAGAATCGCAAACGAAATCGACGCTGTAACAAGCGCCGAAACGACGGTAATAATGCCGGGCAATGCCAGAAGCCTGCGCCCCTCGCCCTTGCGCGACGATTGTTCCGTCTTATCCATATCTGTGGTCAGATTCGTTGCGTTCATATTAACCATGATACCCAATAGCGTTGCATCTATGCAACGCATTGTGGCGAAAATGCAACGTTTGTTTTCGGAGATTGTTGATAATCAACAGCACACGCATAACGAGTGTTGGTTCGTGGAACGCTTTGCGCGGAATAGCCAGAATTTTTATTCCCCAGTTTGCGGCTATGATTGGGAAATCAAAGCGCACAACCATCCCAACGCAGGTCGTCTGTTCTTTGACGTTTAGAGATGATGACTTCAAAATTCAGAATATGGAAACAGCTCAGTACATCTTCGTACTTATCGCCGCCTCGCCCTTCGTGATCTGGGGCGTCGTTCTTTACGGCCTGTCTGTTGCGGTGCCACTAAAGAGCGATGCTAGCACAAGCGGGACAGGTGAAGGAACATCCAAAACGGCAGATGGGCAATCGTTTTATCTGTCCGAACTTCCAGATGTTGCTATCGAGCATTATTATATTCACCAGACCGAACGAACACCCTATATTTCGAGCTGAAGACCATTCATTTAAAAAGATATATACAGACATAAATTCAGTAATCGATTGCTGACATGCAATATTGTCTGGAACCAACTGCAAAATAATGCATTCTGTTCGGCACAGTCATCCATTGTCTTTGGGTGATTGACGTGTCCGACCATGTCTCTTCAGACAATTCACCGGTCGGGCCACCTGTTTTACAAACGGAGTTCGACATGGGCATTTTCGACAAGATCAAGGGCGCAATCTGGGGTCAGGCACAAGCAGCGACACCTGCCCCGGAAACGACCGCAACCGCCGAACCAAGCCAGACGACGGCAGCAGCACCTTCCGCGACGGCAGCTCCCTCTTCGTCAGCACCTGCAGCCACGGGCGCAGTTGATGTTAGCGCTGTCCTTGATGCGGCAGTGGCGAAAAGTGGTCAGAAGCTCAACTGGAAAACGTCTATCGTCGATCTGATGAAGGCGCTTGGCCTCGACAGCAGCCTCGAACATCGCAAGGAACTTGCCAAGGAGCTCGGCTATACGGGTGACACCAGCGATTCCGCGACGATGAATGTCTGGCTGCACAAGCAGGTCATTCAAAAGCTGAAGGACAATGGCGGCATTGTGCCTGCCGGGCTCTGATATTTTTGTGGCCGGTTGGGAACTTCCGGCCGCATAACGCGTTTATTAACAGATGCTTGGAGCGAAGAGTTTATCCCGATTGATAAGCCGTTGTTCCAAGCATTTGTCGACTGTTCGAACGATCGATCCGATTTCTCGAGGCCTGGCGTAAAGCGCAGCAACTTCGGGAACCTGTTGTCACACATGTTCGTTTCCTAAGCGGGTCCGCTTTTCGGCCCCAACTTTGGAAGACGTGTTTCAAGGCTTGGCTTGACCAAACATGGTGCTTGCTGAGCCGGGATTAAAGGAGTGGATCAAATGAGCGGTGCAGGTGTAGGCTGGATTGCTGCCATCATCATTGGTGGTCTCGCTGGCTGGATTGCTTCCAATTTCATGAATAGCAACACAGGCATATTCATGAATATCATACTCGGCATCATCGGTGCCGCAGTGGCGAGCTTCATATTCGGTTTTCTCGGTGTCTCTTTCGGCGGTTGGCTTGGCTATCTGATTTCCGGCTTTGTCGGAGCCTGTATCCTCATATGGATTGGACGAATGATCAGCTCATGAAACAAGGCGCCAGTGGCGCCTTTTTTATGCTTCCCGGCCTACCCTTTCCCTAAAAGTTCCTCATGCGTCGAACATCGCGAGCGTTCGTAACAATGTTTCGAACGTCGCTGGCTGGTTCTGATCCTGCTGCGTATCCGCGACCGCATCTGTTCTTGAAGATGCCTTGCGCACGCTGCTTGGGCTGTAGCCAAACTGCTGCGTGAACGCCCGGGTAAAATTGGCGGCGGAATCAAAACCGAAAGCCGTTGCAACATCCGACACCCTTCGATTCTCGCTAGCGTCTGCCAGTATTGCATGGGCTCCAAACAAACGCCTTTGCCGAATGTAATTCAGGACGCCGCCTGATCCTTCAAAAAGCTGGTACAAGTGCGTGCGTGAAACGGCCAGCTCACGGCTTAAAGCTTCCGGCGTCAAATCCCGCGACATGAGATTTTTCTGAATGAAACGCCGCGCCTTGGTCATCAATCCCAATTGGGAAATCTGCTCGCTGACATCGATTTTCTTTACGAGCGGCGCAATCGTATCGAATATGATCTGCCGCAGGCTGTCTCGCAAACCCGGCAAGTCTTCATTGGTAGCGCGACCGAGACCATCCTCAAGGCTTGTAACGAAATCGATCAACAACTTGGCGCGGTAACCGCCCAGAGTGACATTGTTGCTGGCTTCGGGCATGCCGCCGCGACCGGCAAACTGATCAACGGGAATGATCAGGGACACAGATTCCGAAGCAATCGCTCGCCCCCGGAACGGATAGCCGAGCGAGCGTACATCGATCATGCCCGGCTCGTTTTCTGCAACACGACCGTCAACGCCTGTCCAGCTATGACCGCTGCGCAAGAAGCTGATCTGCCAATGATCGATCGAGCTGAAACGAACCTTTTCCTTCGGGCGTTCATAGCTGAAAGCTGGTGCGGTCTGCTGGATGAGGAGCATGCCACCCAGGTC
The DNA here is from genome assembly GCA_014138095.1 of Ochrobactrum sp. RH2CCR150. Classification (GTDB taxonomy): domain Bacteria; phylum Pseudomonadota; class Alphaproteobacteria; order Rhizobiales; family Rhizobiaceae; genus Brucella; species Brucella gambitense. The sequence continues at coordinate 448,268 of JACGXE010000003.1, read as the reverse complement.
CCACACGGTTTGACAGGCTATAAAGCCCTCACTGGGGCGAGTTCCATCTGGTAAACGCAAGTCCAGCAACGGCGCCATGTGCTGTTGCCAGGCGGAAAACTGATCGGATGGCTCAAATCTCTCTGTGGTGAAAACCAGAGGCTCCAACAGCTCAACGCTGCCAGTAGTTTCGCCCAATGGCGAAACCGGCACGCGCACCGACTGTCGACGTTCGACAAATTTCGAATTCAAATCTTGCCCGGTCTTGTCATTGTCGGACGTCACGGAAAATCCCTAATTTCACCGCTCAGTTCGGGCGATGCATTTCGGTATTAGACTTTATGCTAAGATAATAGCATTCGGTAAAATTAAATAAATCGAATTCGCCGACGAAAGATTAAATTAGTTTCATGTATAAAAGTAAAAACTTGTCTTTATTTCTCCATTTTAGAAAAAATCATTCAACGCCCATTCGTAAATCAAATTCTTAAGCAAATCCAATCGCTAAGAGGCTTTGTTGCTATCTGTCTACCTTCGCAGGCTATATTAGCAATAGCTAACAGTAGACAGGCGCGCGCCTTTCATGGGATATATGCTGCGCATCCCATTTGATGAAAATTGTCTCGAATTTCCGGCAGGAATATTAAAACGCGCTTGCTAAAACACCTCCAAAATAACCAACAGGAGGCAGTCACATGAACAATGTATTTTTCAATGCTGTACGCCGTGAAAGCGTAAAATGGGTAGCAACGGCGGCAATCGGTATAGCAGCTTCTTTGTGCCTGTCCGCAAACGCTCAGGCAAAAGACAACCACAAGCCCAAGAATGACACGCGTTCCGTTTATCTCGTCAAGTATCGCGTCAATAACGAAGTCCGTTACAATAAAAACCCCATGGGTAAGGTGATTAAAGTCTCGGCTTCGCAATATTTCGGCGGCAATTCCTATGTCTGCACGCCGAGCGGCTTTGGTCAAAAGTCGCGCTGCTTCATGCGAGACTAATCATGTTCGTGGTCCGAATCCGGCATTTGCATTGCTCTTGATTGAGGATGCAAATGTCGGCTTCCAAAGACCAGCCCGCCAACTCCGCTCATGCACTCCTAACGCACGAAGTTGGCGAGCCGGTTTCCCCGCCTTTTATTTTTTGGCCATCGCTTTCATGCGGTCCAATCCCTTGCCGACCAGATCGCCCCGCACAATCTTTTGCGCTTCATCGGTCGGTTTCGGAGGGTTATTCCGGAATACGTACCAGTCACCGCCAATAGAGCGCTTCTGGTAGATCACGCCTGCCTTCTCGCGGTGCTGGAAGCAGGTTATATCGCCGCCACCGCCGCTCGCCTTGTTGCGCCAGTAAGCCTGCATGCAGAGCTTTCCGCCGTCAGTCGCGTACCAGCGCCCTTCACCATAGGACCAGGCTTTACCTTTTTGAGACCACGCGGTGAATTTGTGACCGTCGGCTGAAAAGAAGCCGCCGCCATCCTTCCATTTCCATGTCTTGCCCGCATAGATCGCCTCTAGCGCCTGTGCGGACATTGGTGATGCTGCAGCGGCCAGCTTGGCCGTTGCATCGTCGGTTTTTGGCTTTGGTGCAGCTTCGGCTACACCTGCCACGAGGAGTACGGACAGCGCCGCACTCACGGCTGTGAAACGGATCGAAAACATTTTGCTTTCCTGTCCAATCGTTTAACGGTCGGGGTTAGACGTTCAGTTTTAATCCAAAGGATGGTTTGCAACGCGCCAGTCAGGCCGTCCGACACCCCTTGGCCAAGGATAAACTTCGCGGTCGTTGAAATAGACGACGGCTGTCAGCGCCGGGAATTCCGGTTGAGGCTTGTTGGCCTCTGCAGCCCATGCTCGGACATAATCGTCGCTGCCTTCATAACCGAGTTCCGCAATCACGATCGGCTTGTTGAAGGCCACGACCCGGTCATAACCCGGCTTTGCGCGTTCGACGAAACTCGTGGGGCGACCAACCTCCAGCTTGTCGTAAGGCTCGTAGCCGAACACCGAAAGGCCGATCACATCCACGAAAGCGTCACCGGGATAGTAGGCCTGAAGCCCCTCTTCTCCCTTTGGGGACCACATATATTTGGCGTTTGGCAAAGTCTTTTTGCAAACCTTGACCACATGCTGGTAAGCGGCGATGTATCCCTGCGGCGACCAGTAGGACCAGGTGAACTGCCCCGACTTGTCGTCCATTTCCTGTGCCCAGCGAATGGTCACTGGGCTTTTCAGTTTAGACGCTGCCGAACAGACGGCGCCCATGTTGGAGTCGTAGCGACCGTTTTCGATCCCGCTCAAAAGCGCATCGGGCGCGACGCGCCAGTCACGTGCCCAAGACCAGGGTTCGATAGTGATCAGCAGTTCGCGACCGCGTTCCTGCGCATAGGAATCCGCCTGGGCGAGGCTCGTCAGATCCACATCTTCCCAAGGCAAGAACAGATGTTCGATCTTGGAATTGGGATCGTTTGTATAATCCCCGTGTGGATCGTAAGCGCCGGGCTTGATCGAATTCGGCGTGATGACCGGGCGCTTGTCGTGGAACAGATTGCGCGTATCCACTGTCGCACCGGAAACGCCGCTCGCGGCATAAACGGCAGTGGAGACAAGCGCTCCGCAGAGCAAAATAGAGGCTAGCTTATAAGGGGTTTTCATGGCCCCCTCCCTTCTATTGTTTTGGCGATTGCGGAGTTGTTGCTTCCGCTTTCAGCGCGCCATTCTTTTGTTCCGTTGAAAGACTGATGGATACGAGCTTGCGCGCTTCGTCGTCCGCCCGACCGTCGGCATGACGGAAGACGTACCAAACGCCATTGGGCTCGCGCTTTTGATAGACAACGCCATCACCAATACGGTGCGAAAAGCATGTCTTGACCGGAAACTTGCCCTGATCGGTATGCCAATCAGCCTTCAGGCACATCAGCCCGGTCTTGGTGATCATCCAGCGACCTTCGGCCCAGGCTTTGCCCTTTTCGCCATCGACGCGCGCGGTGAAACGACGATCCGTGATCTGCATCTGACCTGAGCCGTCGGCCCATTGCCAGTTCTTGTCACGGTAAAGCGTGTAGATTTCAAACGGCGTCATCACACGCGTGCCGGCAGGTGTGTTGTCACCGGGCATGGTGGCGGCGTCGGCAGTGCCTGCGGCAAGCCCCGTCAGGCCAGCCATCAGAGCAAGAGATGCCAGAGCCATCGTACCTCGGCGGCTGAAAGAGCGGCCGGTATCAAACATCGATAGTTTCATTTGATCCTCCCACAACTTTGAGATTGCGCGCGCCCGCCTGGGGTTCTTGTGGTGGGCGGACGCGCGCCTGCGGCAGCGGGTTTATTTGTTTTATTTCCTGCCGCAGATGAACGGGGCGACCGATGGTCGAAACACGAAATCCAAGTCTTTCGGCCGCGGTTCGGGAAAAAACATTTCTGAGATCAACGAGAACCGCCCGGCGCATCAGGCGCTTCATGCGAGCGAGGTCGAGTTTGCGAATGCTGTCCCATTCGGTCACGATCACAGCAGCGTCTGCATCGGCGACGCAGTCATAGGGGTTCTCGAAAAACTCCACATCGGTCAGGATGCGGCGCGCATTTTCGATCCCAACCGGGTCGTGCGCCCGTATACGGGCACCAAAACGCTGTAAGGTTTCGATCAGTGGAATGGACGGCGCATCGCGCATATCGTCTGTATCCGGCTTAAAGGTCAGTCCAAGAACAGCAATCGTCCGGCCCTCAATATCTCCGCCGAGCGCATCCATGACCTTCAGTGCCATGCGACGCTTGCGCGCTTCATTCGCGGTCACGGTTTCCTCAACCAGACGCAGGGCCACACCATGGTCCTGCGCAGTGCGCAGCAGGGCAATCGTATCCTTCGGGAAGCAGGAGCCGCCATAGCCCGGACCTGCATTCAGAAAGCTGGTGCCGATCCGCTTGTCCAGCCCCATGCCCAGAGCCAGATCGGTAACGTCGCTGCCCACTTCCTCGCAGAGATCGGCGAGTTCGTTGATGAAGGTGATTTTGGTAGCGAGGAAGGCATTCGCCGCATATTTGATCAGCTCGGATGTGCGGCGTTGCGTCACCACGATGGGCGTCTGGTTTGCCTCAAGCGCCGCGCTGTAAAGCTCGACGAGAAGCTTGCGCGCCCGCTCGTCTTCAACGCCGATCACCACGCGGTCCGGTTCCAGAAAATCGCGAATGGCAACGCCTTCGCGCAGGAATTCAGGGTTGGATGCGACGGAAAATGTGCCGGGCTTGCGCACCGAACCGATAATCTTCTGCACCACATCGCCGGTGCCGACCGGAACGGTGGACTTCACGACGACAACCGTATTGTCATCGATCAGCGGAGCCAGTTCACGCGCCGCCATATAGACGAATGACAGGTCGGCATCGCCATGTCCGGCGCGTGCCGGCGTACCGACAGCGATGAGCACGAGCTGCGCGCCGTTGACGGCGTCCGCCAGATTGCAGGTGAAGCTGAGACGGCCAAAGGCAAAATTGCGCTCGACCAGTTCATCGAGCCCCGGTTCGTAAATGGGCACGACGCCGCGTTCCAGTCCGGAAATCTTCTGCGCGTCCTTATCCACGCAGACAACCTCATGCCCCCAGGCGGCGAAGCAGGTGCCGCTGACCAAACCGACATAACCCGTTCCAATGACAGCGATCTTCATAACAAGTCCCGCCTCTCCGCTATTTGCTTTCGTTGCTCGACCCGTTGAACGGGTTCTCGCGCCAACGAGGGTTGAATATTGTCTTGTGAGTGTCGCGTCCGCCGACGCCTGCTCCGGCTACCGAGAATTGGTCGTCGAATACTGAAAAGCTCAACGTACCCCAGGTCAGTGCTTCAATGCCGTCGCGGCCCCGTTCAGCGGTCGTAAAACCTGTGACCATGACAAGCGCCATAAAGCTGCTCGCGAGGACCGGCTGATAGAAGCGGCTTTGCATCCGCACCTTATTCTCGCGTGCATGTTGCACAATGATCATGCCGATCAGAAACAGGTAGAAGCCCGCATTGATGATGGCGAAGACGTAGAAGCCGCGTGTTTGATCAGCGTCGTCGACCAACAGAACCGGAACAAGCGACAGCATGGAGATGAAGGCATAGGGTGCAAGCACTCGAAACGGCACCGGATCGACTTCAGAAGAACCCTTCGGCGTAACGCGGAAGTCGACGAATGAACCTGTTGCCCAGTCACGAAATGCTGCAAAGGTTCCGGCCAATACCCAGGGCCAACGCGCCAGCAGAAACAGCATCGCTTCCCAGCTGAAAATCTTGCCATCGACAGGACGGAACGTCTTGCTCGACCGCCACCAGAACGCGAGGAACAAAATCATCAGCGACTGCGGCATGAAGTGAAGCAGGAAATCCGGATATGTGACGCTGACAAAATTATCGCCATAGGCAAGGATAATTATCGGCAGCAGGAAGGTCATAGCCAGGAAGAAGGCATAGAGCGGATACCAGATCTGTGAAAACAGAAACTGGAACTTCAGGCGCAGCGGCAAACGGCTGATCAGCTTCGGCGTGTACTGCAAAAGGATCATGACCAGACTGCGTGACCACTGAAATTCCTGCGTCACGAGATCGCCAAAGGTTCGCGGACCATCGCCATGGGCAATCGCATCTAGTGCGTGAACGCCGCGCCAGCCATGCGCATTCATGAACAGGGTCGTCGAATGATCCTCGGCAAGTTCGGGACCAAGGCCGCCGATTTCCTTCAGCGCAGCCGTTCGCACCGCATAATGCGAACCGATGCACACAGGCGCAAAGCCGCCATTGTAACCCGCCTGCAACGAGCCATGCATACTCGCCTCGACATAGAGACGTCCGCGTGCCGACCAGCTTTCATGTGCATTGCGATCACAGATGCTTGGCGCTGAAACATAGCCGATTGCCGGGTCTGCGAATGGACGCAGAATGTTGTAAAGATAGTCCGGTTCCGGCACATGATCCGCATCGAGCTGCGATACGAAGTCATAGCGCTCATAGCCGTAATGATCGTAAAAGAACGCCAGATTGCCTTCCTTGCACCGTGTACGGCGTGGCCAGGTTTGCCGGTGATAATCCGCACGTCCCTTGCGCGTCGAAACGAACACGCCATGCTCACGACACCATGCCAGCGTTGATGGTGACGGATCTTCGTCGGCAAGCCATGTGTCATGCGGGACATTCTGGGCCAGCATGGCCAGCAGTGTTTCCGATACAACTTCAAACGGCTCAGACGGTGCCTTGGTGACCACCATGGCCACGCGGCTTCCTTCCGGCAGTCGCAACGGACCGGTCGGGCGCGCAGCATGGAAGAAAATCAGGATGAAATAGAGAGGCAGGATGGTTATCCAGGCCAAAAGCGCAGTAACCAGAACAGAACCAACCGGATGGATATGTTCGGCGCTGATCAGCCACCACTGCCAGAAATAGGCGATGGCCATAGCCCAGAGAATGATGCCGACAATATATTCCACCCGTTTGCGGCCAGTGAAAATGGGCGTCAGCAATGGTTCCTTATTGTCTGCAACCAGAGGAATCCGGGGCGTCTTCATGACCGCGCCTCCAGACCAAAAAATGGAGCAGCAGTACGAATAATCGTATCGAGATCAGAATGGAGCGTTGTGAAGCCAAGCTTTGCTGCAGCTTCCGCCGGATCGGCATAAAGTGCTGGCGGATCGCCTGCTCGACGCGCGCGCATCGCAACCGGCACCTGACGTCCTGTAACACGACCGATGGCATCGACGATTTCCTTGATCGACGTGCCGCGCCCGGTTCCAAGATTGAGAACCAGATTACCACCGCCATTCACCAGATGTTCGACGGCCAGCACGTGAGCCCGCGCCAGATCGACAACATGGATATAATCGCGAATGCAGGTGCCGTCCGGCGTGTCGTAATCATCGCCGAAGACTTCAAGAACATCGGCGTTTCCAGCGGCAGCCAGCATGGCGCGCGGGATAAGATGGGTTTCAGGGTCGTGCTTTTCGCCCAGTTCCCCGTCGATATCGGCGCCGCAAGCGTTGAAATAACGCAGCGCCGCATAACGCATGCCATAGGCTGCCGAATAATCGGCAAGCATATGTTCTGCGATCAGCTTGGTGCGCCCATAAGGATTGATTGGGCGCTGCACCTCGCCTTCGCGGATCGGCAAGCGATCGGGAATGCCATAGGTGGCGCAGCTAGACGAGAAGATGACCGGACGACCGCCCGTCAAACGGCACGCTTCCAGAAGCGATTGCGTGCCGCAGACATTGTTCCGGTAATACTTGGCTGGGTCCGTGACGGACTCCCCGACATAGGCCGAAGCCGCAAAGTGGATGACTGCAACAGGATCGTAGGTCTCAATCGCTGCGATGAGCTTGTCCTGCGAGAGAATATCGCCTTCGACGAATTCGCCCCAACGTACCGAAGCCTTATGACCGGTCGACAGATTGTCATAGACGACCGGCGAAAAACCGTGCCCGGCCAAAAGCTTGGCCGTATGGCTGCCGATAAAGCCAGCACCGCCGGCAACGAGTACGTTTTGCTGGGTCATCATGCCACCTCAACAAGCTCTCCCGAAGGTCGGACCAACTGGCGCTCAAAATAGGAGATCGTCGACTTCAGACCTTCTGTCAGGGCAATCGCTGGTTCCCAGCCAAGCTCGCGCTTGGCAACCGTGATGTCCGGGCGACGCTGGCGCGGGTCATCGGTTGGCAACGGGCGTTGCACAATTCGCGATGACGAACCGGTCAGAGCGATGATCTGTTCAGCCAGTTCACGCACTGTGAACTCACCTGGATTACCGAGATTGACTGGCGTGTGGATGGCTGGCTGGCTGCCCATCAGGCGGCAGAAACCTTCAATAAGATCATCGACATAGCAGAAGGAGCGCGTCTGGGAGCCATCGCCATAGATGGTGATATCGTCGCCCTTAAGGGCTTGTACGATGAAGTTGGATACGACGCGGCCGTCATCTGGGCGCATGCGCGGACCGTAGGTGTTGAAGATGCGCACAATGCGAATATCGACGCCGTATTGCTTATGGAAATCATAAAACAGCGTTTCAGCCGACCGCTTGCCTTCGTCGTAGCAGGAGCGCGGGCCGAAGGAATTTACGTTGCCCCAATAGGATTCAGGCTGCGGATGCACCTGGGGATCGCCATAGACTTCGGATGTCGAAGCCTGGAAAATCCGTGCCTGATAATGGGCGGCAAGTTCCAGCAGATTGAGCGAGCCGATTACGCTCGTCTTCATGGTGTGAACCGGATCAGCCTGATAATGCGGCGGCGAAGCCGGGCAAGCCAAATTGTAGATTTCATCAACCGGCAGATCGAGCGGATGGACAATATCGTGGCGAACGAAGCTGAATGTGTCATAGCGCAGGAGATTGCGCAGGTTCTCAATACGACCCGTGGAAAAATTATCGACGCAGATAACGAAATTGCCTTCGCGCAGGAGCCGCTCACAAAGATGCGAACCGAGGAACCCTGCTCCGCCAGCAACAAGGATACGACGCGTTGACATGCGCTCTGCGGATATACTCGAAGATTTGAAGATGATGCTCACAAAAACCTCCCGCGATACTCATCCGGTTTATGTCAATTCTTCAAACGCAAAGAGACACCCCAGCAGCCACAGAGATGTGGACACCATAATCATTGGTTTTGGATGTTCTTTATTGGATGATTGACGATAGCCGTGCGGGTTGGTTCTGTCGTTAGCGTAGAATCCTGAAACTTGTCTCCGCGTCCAATTTTTCTAGAAAACCCCTATTTTGTACTTTTTTGAGCGAAAACTGGCGTTTTACTAACTTTAAATCCGCCCGATCAGGCGGATAATTGTTTAACGTGATGACTTCTCCGTTGGTAATTCCGAAGGCCGAGGAAGGTCAAACGATGGCCGAAACAGGCGATTTCCGCGAATCGCGGATCATCAAATCAACGCTTTAATACAATCGGTAATATTTGTTTATAATATCAATAAATTCATTAGGGCTACCATATATTTGTATATAAATTATCTCATGTTGCGATGCTTCTGCAGCGGTCCATAACCGAAATTATACCCCTCAAAACCCCACCTACGTCTCCATGTATTTATATTTGCAGTCTTTATCCATATACGGGTTTCCATTAGCTTGCGCGCATTCTTGAGGTGATGAGGAGGAGACACATCGGGATGAGTGCTGCACATATTGATACTGCTGTTCGGAAAGCCACGCGGCGACTGCTGCCATTTCTGGCGCTGATGCTGATCATGGCCTTTCTGGATCGCGCAAATATCGGCTTTGCCAAAAAGGAATTCCAGCTCGATACTGGCTTAAGCGACGCCGCCTACGCCTTTGGCGCGGGCATATTCTTCATCGGTTACGCTCTGTTTGAAGTGCCGAGCAACATTATCCTGCACAAAGTCGGGGCGCGGCTCTGGCTTAGCCGTATCATGATCAGCTGGGGTCTTGTATCGGCGGCGATGATGTTCGCCCATACGGAAACCGTGTTCTATTCGCTGCGTTTTCTGCTGGGTGTTTGCGAAGCCGGTTTCTATCCCGGCGTTCTGCTTTATCTGACCTACTGGTTTCCGGCGAAGGAACGCGCGAAGGCGACGGGTCTGTTTTATCTCGGCGTGCCTTTGGCACTGGTGTTGGGCAGCCCCTTATCCGGTTGGCTTCTCACCCATCACGGTGTTTTCGGGCTGACAAACTGGCAATGGATGTTCCTTGTCGAAGGTCTAGGCGCCTCGCTCATGGGCATCATCGCACTCTTCTATCTGACCGACCGGCCTGAAAAGGCAAGCTGGCTCACGCCTGAAGAAAGAGACGCGCTGACCACTGTCGTGAGAGCGGAAGAAGCTGCCAAGGAAAACACCCACAAACATTCAGCGCTTTCTGTTCTGAAAGACGCCAGAGTGTGGGCGTTCATCGCGATCTATTTCTTCCTGCAGATTGGCACCGCACCGCTGACGTTCTACTTCCCGTCACGATTCGCCGATGCGGCATCTGGCGGCGAGATGAACCTCTTCATCGGCACGCTTTTGAGCCTTCCGTGGCTATGTTCGGTGATCGCAACGCGCTATTTCACCGTGCTTGCGGATAATACCGGCAAACATCGGCTGATCTGCGCGCTGATGGTGACCGCTGGTACCATCGCCTTGGGGATGATCGGCCTGACTGGAAACGCATGGATCATGCTGATTGCGGCATGTATTGCGGTGCCGGGGCTAACGGCGTCGCAGCCGGTTTTCTGGAGCCTCCCTACGCGCTATCTCGGTGGCGTTGGCGCGGCAAGCGGTATCGCCTTCATCGTTTCCATCGGCAATCTCGGTGCATTCTTCGCGCCGCAGATCAAGAATTGGGCCGATGTTGCCGTCGGCAATCACGATGCCGGGTTCTACGTTCTGGCTCTTCTATGCGCCCTTGCCATCGTTGTTTTGATCGGACTACGGGCGCGAAATGGCAGAGGCGAACTGGCCAAGCATTCCGCATAGGTATTTCAAAAACCAAGCTCCTGGCTGACCTTTCGGCCAGGAGTCTTACGCCGCGTTACTCATTCACGCAGCCCGCGTCAGATTTAGTCTGGTTTATGAAAATAAGTCATTGATGCAATTGCGTGGTTCAGCTAGAAACGCGGCAGATCAGGCTTTCAGCCATCCAGTTTGCACCCGTAGCTCAGCTGGATAGAGTGCTGCCCTCCGAAGGCAGAGGTCACAGGTTCGAATCCTGTCGGGTGCGCCATTTTCCAATATCTCAGGGTTATTGTAGCCAGCCGTCGATACCCTCGGCAGCGGCAACACCCATTGCGAAACACGCCGTCAGAAGATAGCCACCAGTCGGCGCTTCCCAATCGACCATTTCACCCGCAACAAAGATGCCGGGCAATTTCCGCAGCATCTGATTCTGATCAATCTCATCCCAGACAATACCACCAGCAGAAGAGATAACTTCCTCTATCGGACGAGTGCGCAATAGAGGAACGTGTAGTGCCTTGATGGCATGTGCCAGCTTGTCAGGATTTTTATCGCGCAGAAATTCCGTGACAAGTGCAGCCTTCACACCCGTCAGGCCAGCGCCCTTACGCAATAGATTCCCGAAACTGAGCTTGCTGTCCTGCCGTTCCAGATCAGCTTTGAGACGCTCGAAGCTGCGCCCCGGCGCAAGATCAAGCACCAGATTGGCTTGCCCCTCTGCCGTCAGTGCATCGCGTAACGCCGCCGCGTGGGCATAAACAAGACTACCCTCAACACCCGTCTTGGTGATCACGAATTCGCCCTGCGTCGTTCCGGCGGCGCTCGTGATGGTGACGGATTTGACTGGTTCGCCTGCAAAACGGCTTGCCAGATGCTCACTCCATGCGACATCGAAGCCGCAATTTGCGGAGCGCAACGGCGCAATTGTAATGCCTTTTTCGGTAAAATGCGGCACCCAGGCACCGTTCGAACCGAGTTTCGGCCAGCTCGCGCCGCCGAAAGCGAAAAGCGCTGCATCGCACTCAACGGTTTCGCGGCCAGTGGCAGTCTCTACGATCGGCATGTCGCCATCAAAACCGACCCAGCGATGCCGTGTCAGAACGCGCACGCCTTGCGCTTCCAGCCGATGTCCCCACGCGCGCAACAGCGGGGAAGCCTTCATCGCCTTGGGAAAGACGCGATCCGACGACCCGACGAAGGTTTCAGCGCCAAGCGCGTCTGCCCAATTACGCAGATCCTGCGGCCCGAACTTTTGCAGCATTGGCAGAAGTCGGGCGTTGGCTGCGCCAAAGCGGTTCACGAAGGTCGAAAAATCTTCCGCATGGGTGATGTTAAGACCTGACTTTCCAGCCAGTAGAAATTTCCGTCCAACAGTCGGCATCTGCTCATAGACGGTTACAGCATATCCAAGCGTCGACAGTCTTTCGGCTGCAATCAGGCCAGATGGACCGCCGCCGAAAACCGCAATGCGGCCGCTACACATGACTGTCTTGCCGGGAAGTGCACGTGAAATTCATCAGTCCTGCTTCTCCAGCATTTCCTTCACAGTGGTCGCCAACTGCTTGAGCGAGAACGGCTTTGGCAGGAATCCGAACTTGGCGTCCGCAGGCAGGTTGCGTGCAAAAGCGTCTTCAGCATAACCGGATACGAACACGAATTTGATATCCGGATAGGTCTTGCGCAACTCGCGCAACAGCGTCGGGCCGTCCATTTCGGGCATGACCACGTCGGACACGACGATATCCACCTCGCCGCCAAGTTCTTCCATGATTTCCAGAGCCTCTACGCCGGAAGCCGCTTCATGCACCGTATAGCCGCGCGACTGGAGTGCGCGCACCCCGCCCATACGCACAGCGTCTTCGTCTTCCACGAGCAGAACCGTAGCGGAACCGGAAAGGTCGGTCGCCTTTTCGACCTTCTTTTCCTTGACGGCGACAGGCACATCCTCAGCGCTCTTCTCCACGATCAGGCGCGGCAGGAATATCTTGAACGTCGTTCCCTTGCCGACTTCGGAATCGCAATAGATGAAGCCTCCGGTCTGTTTGATGATGCCATAGACCATCGACAGGCCGAGCCCGGTGCCCTTGCCGACTTCCTTCGTGGTGAAGAACGGCTCAAAAATCTTCTCAAGCACATCGGCTGGAATACCGGTGCCGGTGTCTTCGACCTCGAAGACAACATAATCGGCTTCCGGAAGATCACGATAGGTGAGTTTTGCCGCTTCGTGGACAGGCACGTTGCGGGTCCGCAGCGTGATTGCACCGCCCTCAGGCATTGCATCACGCGCATTGACTGCAAGATTGACGGCAACCTGTTCGAACTGGCCAAGATCGGCTTTAACCGGCCAAAGATCGCGGCCATGATCGATTTTCAGTTCGATATCCTTGCCGACGAGGCGTGCAAGCAGCATGCGCAGATCGGCCAGAACATCGGTCAAATCCAGCACTTCCGGACGCAGCGTCTGGCGACGCGAGAACGCAAGCAGCTGGCGCACAAGCGAAGCTGCGCGGTTTGCGTTCTGCTTGATGTTCATGATGTCCGGGAAAGACGGATCGGATGCGCGATGATTGGTCAACAACAGGTCCGACGACATAATGATCGCCGTCAGAACGTTGTTGAAGTCGTGGGCAATGCCACCGGCAAGCTGACCAACAGCCTGCATCTTCTGGCTCTGCGCCATCTGGTTTTCGAGCGCTTTCTGTTCCGTCGTTTCAACGGCGGAAATGATTGCCGCCTCTTCCGACGACTCCCCACCCATATCGCTGACCGGGCTCATATAGAAACGGATATGCCGTTCCTCGTTACCCGGAAGAACGGTGTCGACCGGCGAGATACTCGCCTGCCCGGCAAATGCCGCCGCAAGCGCCTTGGTGAACACTTCGCGGTCACGCTCATGCACGACATTTTCCAGCTTCACGCGGCGATCAACGGAATCGCGATCCACGACGGACGAGAAAATGTCGAGGAAGCGCGCATTGGTACGCAGAGTGTGGCCCTGCGCATCGACGGCAGCAATTGCCATTGGAGCGGAATTGAAGAAGCGCGTGAACCGCACTTCTGCCGAACGCAGTGCTGCCGAGGAATCATCGCCCTCTGCGCGATCCAGAACGATAGTACGGCTCGTTCCGCGCGTGCCATCACGGGCCGCCTGCACACGATGATAAAAGCGCACGGCCAGGCTTTGACCATTGCGCTTGATAAGATCGAGATCGATCACCGTGTTGCGGCTGGTGCCGGGCTCCGCCTTGACGGCCTTGATGAGCGCCATGCCGCTGCCCGCGACGATCTCATTGAGCGTCAGCGAACCCGGTGTGAAGGCTGTCAGATCGACGCCCAGCCATTCCGCCAAAGTGGCGTTGAGATAGATGATGCGTCCCGACGGATCGGCAGAAAAGAAACCAGCCGGTGCATGATCGAGATGATTGATCGCTTCCTGCAGTTCCTGAAAGAAACGCTCCTGCTCGGCGCGTTCCTCGGAAATATCGGCAATCTGCCATGCGACGAGCGGGCCTTTGTAGTCCTGCCCGGCTTCAATGGGGCGAGACTTGATCCGATACCAGACGGGTGCCAAAGAACCGTGCGCCTCGCGGGACAGTCCGCCAGACAACCGCACTTCTTCCTGCCCGGAGAGACCATCGCGCACTGCATTGGTCAGACGATAAATCGCGTCGGATGCCGCAGGTTCAGCCGTCAGCACATTGTCGAGCGAGCGGATGCCATCGGCATTGGCGACGCCGGTCATATTGGCATAGGCCTGATTGGCATAAACAATCTGGCCGCGAGAATCGGAAATAACCGTGCCTTCCGGCTGCGAATCCATGAAGGAATGCGCCAGATCCTGCCCGCCTTTACGCTGGCTGAACTGAATGAGGCCTGTGGCCGCACCCAGAAGATAGAAGACGCCGACCATCGACAGAAGCCCCATCAGGATGAGTGCGAAGCCATCACCAATCCGGTCGCGGAACAGGAAATAGACAACCGCCAGCCCGGTCAGCAGAAGGCCGACAATCAGCAGACGCAGCGCGCCACTTGAATTGCGCTTCGGTGTGACGAGCGGTTTCGGATATGCGTTGTCCGTCTGTCGAGACATCAAGCCCACCGACCTTCCATGCTGCATGACTGTTCTCCGCAGGCAGCGATTGTGCCGCGCATCATTTCGATCAGCCAAGATGTCTTTTCACTCATTAAGCAACCCGATCCTGTCGCCAGCCATTTCCTTGCGCGTTCTCCATAAACGATCACGCAACGAGGCGAAATGCCATGCATCTGGGTATATCCGATTCGCAGAATGCGTTAATCGGCGAGCAGCACAAGCGTTGCTGCACGGAAACGGTGTAAACCGGGTCGTTTTTCACTGTTTTGATGGGAGATCATAGATTTCCCGCATTTCGCCCACAATTTGATAGAACATTCCCAACGCTTGCAAATTCAACTACTGTCCTGAAAATGCAAGTTACGCGATGATGCGGAATGTCGGGGGATGCGCAATCTCCGCTTCATCAGCGTTTTTCGAATATTGAATTTAAGAGGGTATCCGCATGAAGGAATGGCTCAGCGGCATCGTTGGAGAAAGCACGGCTAATATTGTCGGCTTTGTGCTTATATTTGCGATCATTCTCGGCGGAATTTTCGTTGTCTTGAGTATTATCCGCCGTTTCAGCGGGGGTAGCTTCACATCGAACGGCCGGTCGCGCCAGCCACGTCTTTCCGTCATGGATGCGGCAGCTGTCGACAGCCGCCGCAAGCTGGTACTCATCCGTCGCGACGATGTCGAGCATCTGTTGCTTATCGGCGGCCCGACCGATGTGGTGGTCGAACAGAACATCGTCATGGAATCACGGGCGCATGCCCGTGTGCAGACCTCGCGTATCGAGCCGGAACATATCGAGCGCTTTCGCCAGCACGAAGCGACGATCACCAGTGATGTGAGCGAGCGCCCGGCGCTGTCATCACAAAACTCCGCACCGGAAACAGCACCTGAAAAGGATGAAGCGATCCAGCTAAGCTCGGCCATTGAAACGCCGGTCTATCGAAAGCCGGAACCGCCGAAGGAAGTGCCGGTTCGCCAGGAAGCCCCACAGGTTGTTGCACCGCGTGTGCCGCCACGCCCGCCGGTCACACCAGCCGTTGCTCCAGCAGCTCCGCAGGCGCCTATCCGGCCACCGGTCGCGCCATCCGTACAGGCAGCGCCGCAAAACCGCCCGCAACCACGACCCGCACCGAATTATCCGCCGCAGCCGCGCACTGTGCTTCCGGCCCAACCGCCGCAGCCTTCGCAGCCGCCTGCACGCGCCCATCCTGCCTATCCGCTCAGCCAGGTATCGCGCGGTGTGGTCAGCTCCACATCAAACTTGGGAACCGCCGCTACTGTCGCCGCTGGCGCTGCTGCAGCCACCGTCGCTTCAGCGAACCTCGGCAGCATCGTGCCGGAGCGCGAAACAGCTGCCGCTCCAGCAAACACGCCAACGCCGCCGCTTGATGTAACCAGTCCATCGGTTTCGTCTACCGTAACTCCGGAGTTCACGAGCGTAGCAGAACCAAAGCGTGTCGAGCAGGAAGTTGCCGTCGCCACACCGACCCAGCCGACAGAGGCAACGGAAGATGACGGTCTGGAAGGACTAGGCGGCGCGTTGCACGATGCCATAATGGCCGATCTTGAAACAGAAGTTACGCCTGTAAAAAAAGAAGCTCCTGAACCGGAAGCTGATTTGACGGCTGATTTCTTTGAGGATGAATTGTTGAGCTCGCTCGATATCTCGGCGACTGACGACACGCCATCCGATGATATTGAAGACGAGATGGAAAAGCTGCTCGGCGAACTGACGAAGAACGAAACCCGTCCGTAAGAGGACAGCTCTCTTTTCGACATTGAAACGCCAGCGGTCATGCCGCTGGCGTTTTCATTTGAAGAATACGCAAAAACAAAAGGCTGCGGTTGCCCGCAGCCTTCGAAATTTCTCAAACCAACGTTATGTTTTTAATCGTCGCGATAAACTTTTTCACGACGCTCATGACGTTCCTGCGCCTCAATGGACAACGTCGCGATTGGGCGTGCATCCAGACGCTTCAGGCTGATCGGCTCGCCGGTTTCTTCACAGAAACCATATGTGCCTTCGTCAATCCGGCTCAGAGCCGCATCAATTTTGGAAATCAGCTTCCGCTGTCTGTCGCGAGCCCTAAGCTCAATTGCCCGGTCCGTTTCGGAGGATGCCCTATCCGCCAGATCGGGATGGTTTGCATTTTCCTGCTGTAGCGCATCAAGCGTTTCACGCGCTTCGCGCAGAATATCATTTCTCCACGCGATTAGTTTCGCGCGGAAATAAGACTTCTGCCGTTCATTCATGAACGGTTCGTCTTCAGTGGGCCTATAGTCAAGGTCGATTAATTCACTCATTCTGAATCACCCCACATCTAGGAGACGCGTGCGGTTATATAAGTCCATCGTCCAGTCGACACAACATCAAAGAAACGTATCCCACTACTTTTTAGTGCATCAATTTTGTGTGTATTTGCAAAAAAATTGTGCAAATGACGCGCGCCACAGATACGCCGCCCATTATGTCTGGAGGATGACAGCGGCGATTAAATTTAGATTGCAATGGGAAACATGAATTCACTATTTCAGATTTCGTTGCTCTATTATGCCCAATAAATCGGCATAAATCCGCTGTGAACAACGTCAGGCAACGGTGGAAAATCACATCACACAACGCAACCACCGCGCATTTTAGCGAAATTCATGTCAAAACATCTGTGTAACCAGCTTCGGGACGGTGCAGATGAGTCGATTGCTTCTCCTACGACATGCCAAAGCCGTTTGGGCTAAGCCCGGAATGAAAGATTTCGACAGACCGCTGGATGTAGAGGGCCATGCTGCACTTGATCGGCTCGCCGAAGCGATGCGCGCAACAGGCCTCCTGCCCGACCGTGTGGTCCTGTCCGGTTCCTGCCGCACGCGTGAAACCGCCTTCGGCCTGTTGGAAAGACTGGGCGTCGAAGTGGAAACAGTTATCGACGACGAAATCTATAGCGGCGGCGCGGCAGAGTATCTGCGATCCATCCGCGCGCATGGGGATGTTGAGACGCTCATGCTGGTCGGGCACAATCCCAGCATGGAAGATCTGGCGCTTGCGCTTTGTGCAAAAGGCGATCCGGATAGCCTCGAACGGCTGCATGCCGGTTTTCCCACCGCCGCCCTCGCCACCATATCCTTTTCAGAAAAGCTGAGCGATCTCAGTCGCGAACACGGATTTCTTGAGAGTTTTCCGCAGCCATGAGCTTGAAAGATGAAGCTGAGCGGCCTTCTTCTTGCGAAATGGGCTCGTCATCTTATTTATAGCTTGAACGGGAATTCACCCTGCGAGGACATCATTGGCAAAGCTAACCAGTATCGGCGATGAAGCCAAGATTGCACTGGACACATTGACGGAACGTGCGACCGGGCTTCTTTCTCCTTCGCTGCGCCTTGGTGTGACAGGTCTGTCCCGCGCCGGTAAAACGGTTTTCATTACCGCACTGGTGCATAATCTGGTTCACGGCGGCAGGCTGCCGATGTTCGAAGCTTATAAGTCAGGCCGGATTTCCCGCGCGCTTCTGGAGCCGCAGCCGGACGACGCCGTTCCGCGGTTTCAATATGAGGAACATCTCTCGGCACTTATCGATGAGCGTATCTGGCCGGATTCCACGCGCGCCATTTCGCAACTCCGTCTGACCATTGAATATGAAACAGCCTCTGCATGGGGACGCTGGCTGTCTCCCGGACGGCTTTCGGTCGATATTGTCGATTATCCCGGTGAATGGCTGCTTGATCTGCCGTTGCTCGGCAAGAGCTATGCCGAATTTAGTGCAGATTCCTTCGCTTTGGCCAACGAACCGACCCATATCGATCTGGCGCAGCCTTGGCTGGTGGAAGCTGCCTCGGTCGATCCGACCGAAAAGGCCGACGAATTGACGGCGCAGCGGTTGGCAAAAAGTTTCACTGCCTATTTACGGGCGGGAAAAGCCGATGAGCGTGCGCTTTCCACCTTGCCACCCGGTCGCTTCCTGATGCCCGGCGATCTCGATGGCTCGCCCGCGCTGACCTTTGCACCACTGCCCAATCTTGCACCGGAGGACATAAAGGCCGGATCGCTCGCCGCCATGATGGAACGGCGCTACGAAGCCTACAAAACCTATGTCGTGAAGCCGTTCTTTCGCGAACATATTGCACGGCTCGATCGCCAGATCGTGCTGATTGACGCCATGCAGGCCATGAACGCCGGTGGCGCAGTGGTGGCGGACCTTGAACGCGCGCTGACCGATATTCTGTCCTGCTTCCGGCCCGGACGTGCCAATCTGCTGACCGGCCTTATTCAACGCCGCATCGGGCGCATTCTCGTGGCGGCGACCAAGGCTGACCATCTGCATCATGAGAGCCATGATCGGTTGCAGGCTATTGTGCGCCGTCTCGTTGAGCGTGCCATCGAGCGCGCCAATTTTTCGGGCGCAGACATTGATGTTCTGGCTATGGCGGCAGTGCGGGCAACCCGCGAAGCGACCGTCACGCAAGGAAAAGAGGTTCTTCCCGTCATCGTCGGCACACCGCTCAAGGGCGAGCGTATCGATGGCGAGATATTCGATGGTGAAACAGAAACAGCTATATTTCCCGGTGACTTGCCAAAGAGCCCTAATGCTATCTTTGAACAAGTTTCAACGCCTGAAGCCCCGGCCATTCGCTTCGTGCGGTTCCGTCCTCCACGACTTGAACGCACTGCCGAGGGGGTGACGCTATCGCTCCCGCACATAAGGTTGGACCGCGCCCTTCAGTTCCTGATCGGAGATCGTCTGGCATGAGCGATGACACACCGCGCAAACCGACCTCCTTCAAGGTTGATACTCCGACACGCGCAAAGCCTCTCCCGGAATCTCCCGATGAGACGCCACGCCGCCCTCGTGCTGTCAAAGATCTGGAGCAGATCGTCGTTGAGCCGGATATTTTTGAACTCAGCGATGAAGAAGCCGCCGAACTCGAAATCCTTGATCCAGCCTTTGAAGCGCCTAAACGCAAAGGCTGGTTCGGCGGATGGTCGCTCGGAAAAATCCTGACCGGTGCCCTGGGCATTCTGGTTTCATTCGCCGTCGGCATCTGGACCGAAGACCTTATTCAGGCGCTTTTCGCCCGCGCCGACTGGCTTGGCTGGACCGCGCTGGCGGTAGCGCTCGTAGCCCTCGCCGCATTCATCGCCATTATCACCCGGGAATTGCTGGCCCTGCGACGGCTCGCCTCCGTGCAGCATCTGCGCAAGGATGCAGCAGACGCCGCCGAGCGTGACGACATGGCAGCCGCCCGCAAAGCTGTCGATGACTTGCGCGCCATTGCGGCCAATCTGCCGGAAACGGCGCGCGGACGTCAGCTTCTCGATGGCTTGACCGACGATATTATCGACGGACGCGATTTGATCCGGCTTGCGGAAACAGAAATTCTGCGCCCGCTCGACCGCGAAGCGCGCGCGCTCATTCTCAATGCATCGAAGCGCGTATCGATCGTCACGGCGATCAGCCCGCGAGCGCTTGTTGATATCGGTTATGTGATCTTCGAGTCGGCGCGGCTCATTCGCAGGCTGTCGCAGCTTTATGGCGGCAGGCCGGGCACATTGGGCTTCATCAAGCTCGCGCGCCGTGTTCTCGCCCATCTGGCCGTCACCGGCACACTCGCCATGGGTGACAGTGTTATCCAGCAGCTGGTCGGTCAGGGTCTGGCATCGCGGCTGTCGGCAAAACTCGGCGAGGGCGTGGTCAACGGCCTCATGACTGCGCGGATCGGCATAGCAGCGATGGATGTTGTACGCCCCTTCCCGTTCAATGCCGAAAGACGTCCCGGCGTCAGCGATTTCATCGGCGATCTGGCCCGCCTCAGTGCCGACAGAACCGCCACTCCGAAGTCCGGCAAGACGCCCACGGGTAAAACACAGCCGTGAGTTTTCGGGGAAAACAGACCGACTTTCCGCCCGATGAAAACTAAGCGTTAACCATTCAAGACGATTATTAGCCCATAGAAATCCTGCGTCAGAATCGAGTGATCTGGTCGTTTGGCACAATCCTGTTTCGACGTGCCCATTCAGTCCGATTGTTTCTGATATTGCCGGTCATTCCGGCTTTTTGCAGCGTATGACACGACATTCGGTCGTGACATGCTGACCAACAACGATTAGGAATGGCGTCCAGTTGAGGTCGCAAATTCCGGGACAGAGCCGACTATGAAGAATTGCATCGCTGCCTGCCTGACGCTGCTGCCCGTCTCGCTTTCCGCTGCGCCGGTTCTGGCCGCAGACAAGGACAAGCAGTTTTTCCAGACGATCGAAGGCCAGTGGTCCGGCCCCGGTGAAATCGTGGCCGGCAAGTATAAGGGCACCAAATTCGTCTGCAATCTTGCTGGCTCCACGCCGGATGATGCGGTTGGCATGACGCTGGATGGCAGCTGCCGCGTCGGCGTCTTTTCGCAACCCATGAAGGCAACCGTCACCCGCGTCGGCTCCGGTTATTCCGGCAAGTTCAACGACGGTTCGGAAGGTAAAGGCCTCGACGTGACGTCGGGTTCTGTCAGCGGTAACAAGATGGTTTTCGGCCTCAATCGCAAACAGCTGAACGGCGCCATGCTGGCCCGCGTTTCCGATCAGAACACGATGAATGTCACCGTGTCCGTGCGCGTCGAAAAGGAACTCGTTCCGGTCATAGGCATGAGCCTCAAGCGCATTGATAATGTCGCCGTCGGCAGCATCGCCAAGAACTGATTTTTTACAGTTTTATTGGTTCCACCAGCCCGCATCCGTGCGGGCTTTTTCTATTTCAGATGATGGAATATCAGCTTTCCACTCAGCAATCGCACGTCCGGCAACCACCAGTGACGGTGCGATATCGTTGAGGGGCACAAGAACGAAGGCCCGTTCCTGCATGCGCGGATGGGGTAGCTGGAGTTCCGGTAGAGCCATCGTTATCGGCTGCCCGGCAGCGTCTTTCATCGCCAGAATGTCGATATCGATAATACGCGGTCCCCAACGCTCGAGCCGCACACGTTTCAGTGAGCGCTCGACATCGAGACATGTTGCAATGAGTTCAAGCGGTTCGAGTGTGGTTTCCAACTCTGCGCAGGCATTGTGAAACCAAGCCTGATCTGTCTTGCCCCATGGCGGGGTGCGATAGACGGACGAAACGGCCATGACGTTTGTATCGGCACGCGCATCCAGCATCCGCAACGCACTGGCCATCGAAATAACGGGGTCGTCAATATTCCCGCCAAGGCCAAGCCAGGCGCGATAAGGTCCTCCGGCTATGCTCACTGCGGATAGACCACCGTAACCTCGACATGATCCAGAACACCCGGCACCGGCGCATTGGGCTTGCGAACGGTGATTTCCGCGCGTTTGACCTGCGGAAACCGCTTGCTCAGAGCCTTGGCGACATCAAGCGCCAGCGTTTCAATCAGATAACGCTGACGGCCGGTGATGATTTCCTCGATCACCGTGAAAGCCGTCCCGTAATGGACGGTTCCTTCAATATCGTCGCTTTCCAGCGCGTTGCCCGGATCGACATCCAGAATGGCGTCGACATAAAAACGCTGACCGAGTTTGTGTTCTTCATCGAACACGCCGTGGTGCGCAAAGAATGCGCAATTCATAATCCGGATCGTGTACACGGCTTCACTTTCTGTTTTGGCTGCGCTTCACTTGCAGGATAGCATCCGCAACTGCAAGAGCGTCTCTATTAAAAGCGACATTGTGAACGCGAAAGATGTCGGCTCCTGCCAGTCGCAACGCCACCGAAGTCGCAGATGTAGCTATATCACGCTTCAACGGGTCGGTCTCACCTGTGATCGTGCCCACAAAGCGTTTGCGGGAGGTGCCGACCAGCCACGGATAACCAAAACGCTGCAATTCCTCCATCCGCGCCATCAAAACCACGTCGTCTTCAACAGTCTTGCCGAAGCCAAAACCTGGATCGAGAACAATGCGGGATCGATCGATACCTGCTGCGGCTGCAATCTCCAGTGACTTATTCAGAAAAACAGCGCGATCCTCGATGACATCGGGATCAATTTCCCGCTCACGGGTCGTATGCATGATAACAAGGCCCGCCCCGGTTTCGCGAGCAACATCGGCAATAGCCGGTTCGCGTTGCAAGCCCCAAACATCGTTGACGATATGCGCACCAGCCTCCACCGCTGCTCTGGCGGTCGATGCCCGATAGGTATCGACGGAAATGATGCAGCCGAAACGTTCCGTCAGCGCCTTGATGACCGGCACGACACGGCCCTGTTCGGTTATCGCATCGACGCTTTCCGCGCCCGGACGGGTCGATTCCCCGCCGACATCGATGATGGTGGCGCCGTCCTCAATCATCTTTCCGGCAGCAGCGAGCGCCGTTTCGAATTCGCTGTGATGCCCGCCATCAGAAAAGGAATCCGGCGTGACATTAAGAATGCCCATGATCACGGACTTTTCCCCGAACTCCAAGCTACGCCCGTGAGCCAGATGCCAGATTTTCGCCATTTCCGGTTATTCCTGTATAGATGCTAATTATGACCCGCGATGCAACCAAGCTGGTCGAATGTCATTTAACGAGATGCGTTATAGTTCTCTTGACGTTTGCATGCCAAGCTGCGACGGCAAAATTTGAGTTTATTCAGAGTTCAGAAAAAAGGTGCCAGGATATGATTTTTAAAAAGCGGATTCTGGCTTTTGGCGCAGCTCTGGCAATCGTTGCATCTCAGGCCGACGCCGCCTCTATCTTCCGTGAATTCAAATATTACACCATTAATGGCAAGACAGCCGCCGAACTGGATAAGGCACTGTCCCGTAGCGGCCCCTTTCTGAAGAAAACCGGACAGCATCATCCGGGCGCAGCGGAAATCCGCTTTGATGCCAAGGTCCGTTATGGCCGCGCAACGGGTAAGGCGTGCAAAGTGCAGGACGTCTACGTCAATGTTCACGCAAAAGTCTCGTTGCCGCGCTGGGCGCAACGCCGCAAGGCGACGCCGGAACTGGCGCTGATCTGGGACACGCTTTATCAGGATATTCGCCGTCACGAGGAAAGCCACATCGTCATCGCACGCAGCCATGCCAGCGAGATGGAACGGCAGATACGTGCACTTCGGTCGCGTTCGGATTGCGCCGTTTTGCGCAAGGATATCGACAAGATCACCGCGCGTCTGATGGAAGAACATGACGAGGCCCAGCAACGCTTCGACCGCGTCGAGACAATCAATTTTGAAAAGCGCTTCGAGCGCCTTTTGACTTATCGCCTTGAAAAGATGAACCAGCTGCCACGCTGATTATAAAGAACCGGCTTTCTGTAATCGCTTGCGCACGGCCTGCGTCATGAGAGCGGCTTCATGAAAGCCGGACAGGATCAGCTTCAATTTGCCCGGATAGTGACAGGCATCGCCAATCGCATAAATATCGGGCTGTGATGTTGCGAAGCTTTCGGGCGAAACAGCAATCGCATTGCCATTCCTCTCCAAGCCAAGTTCGGTCAATGGATCAGGACGCATGATCTGACCATCCCGCCCGAACGCCCCCAAACCCGAAGCGATCACCACGGCATCAGCCTGCAATGAGCCAGCCTTGTCTGTGATCAGGACAAAGCGCTCTCCTGCACGTTTCAGCGCAGTGAGCGTTTGACCGTAATGGAATGCAGGACTGTAAGGCGTGATCTGCTCCAGGAGCCGCGACACCAGTTCGTCGCCCATAATCGTCGGGAAGCCCGGAATATCGAAAATCGGCTTGTCGGGATAAAAGACCGTGCATTGTCCGCCCGGCCGATCCAGCGCATCAATCAGCTGGCATTTAAATCCGAACACGCCGAGCTGGAAAACGGCGAAGAGTGCTACCGGCCCTGCCCCGATGATCGCTATATCGTTTTTTATACCGATCCCCGGAGCCGCTGCCATCCTCTTAGTTCTGGCGTTCCGGCACCTGCACGACGAGACCGTCGATAGCGTCGGTCACGCGGATCTGGCAGGACAGACGCGAAGTCGGACGCACCTCATAGGCAAAATCCAGCATGTCCTCTTCCATCGGATCGGGTCCGCCAACCGTCTCGGTCCATTCTTCATCCACATAGACGTGGCAGGTTGCGCAGGCGCAAGCACCGCCGCATTCCGCATCGATGCCCGGAATGCCATTGCGAATGGCCGCTTCCATCACGCTGGAACCGTTATCGGCCTCAACTTCGGTACGTGCCGCGCCGTCTGCGGATACGAATACGATCTTGGTCATTTTCATTCCTTGAAACGCGTGAAGCCACGCGATCTTTTATCCTTCGCGGCGGATCACCCTAAATTGGGATCTGCACGCATAATCTTGCAAAGGCAGATACGGCGTTCCGGCCCTAGTTTCAACTGTGAGTGCCCCGTTAAGCCCAACTGCGCCAATATGCCGTGTTATATAATGTATAAGCGGCTGCGCCAGCGACGATATAATAGGTTTTCTGCAAAACTCTGCCTTGCCGTTGTGCAAGATTGGGGCATATGATGAAAAAAATGGGTATGCAGACCATTTGATCAACGAATCCTGCACCAAAGCAATGCACCTTAAGATTGCAATACCGGAACATGAATTCGAAATACGGGCAATCTTGTTAACGAATTCGCACCGCCTTTCGAATGGCAAAAAGCGACCCCTGCTGATTTCCACAACTTGCTGATAATTGCAAAAAGCCCGGAAACATCGCATTTTAGTGAACCCAAACGTTTTCTGTTAACCTTGTATTTAAAGTTTTAGGCATCAGCGGGCGTCGCCTATTTCCTTAACAGGACCGAGCCGGTACGATGCAAAATGGCGGATAAAGTTTAGTAACGGCTCTTTGACGATCCGGCCGTCACGGTAATTGAGTACGAGGTAGGCGAACAATGGCTTCCAAATCCAAGGCACAGAAGCTCGACCTTGAGGTTGAAAAGGCACTAGAACAGGCACTCGACATCGACTTCGGTGATGATCTCGATATCGATATGGACTTAAGTGCGTTCGACGAGAGCTTCTCGGTCGACGATCTGGAAGAGCAGATTTCGCGCGCTGCTGAAGAGCTGGTCGCGGAACAGAACACGAAGGCAGCAGAGCCGGCGAAGGTCGCAGCAGCGGCAATCGAAACCAGGGTCGCGCCCATCGTTTCTGCATCCGTCATCGCCACGCCTGCCGCGCCGCCCGTGCCGCCGGTGGTCAAAGCCGCGCCTTCCGTGCAGCAGCCAATACAGCAAATCGTCGCCAATACGCCGCACAAACCTGCCCCGGTTAAGCC
Source organism: Ochrobactrum sp. RH2CCR150 (assembly GCA_014138095.1). Taxonomy (GTDB): domain Bacteria; phylum Pseudomonadota; class Alphaproteobacteria; order Rhizobiales; family Rhizobiaceae; genus Brucella; species Brucella gambitense. Next base: position 422,600 of record JACGXE010000003.1, on the reverse strand, counting down.
CGACACGACGCAAGCCGCTCCTTCGCCTCAGCTTGCAGACGTGCCGGAAGCTCCGGAAGCCATCCTGCGTCCTGTCGCTCCGGCAGCAACCGTCAGCGTTGCAACACCTGCTGCGCGCACGCCCGCCAATGACGATTCCCGCAACGACCGCGCTATCGCGACCGCACCGCGCCGTGTAACCGAGCGTACATCCAAGCTTTACTGGACCACGACGGCGATCAGCGTGCTTTGGGCCGCCGGTGGCGTCGCGATTAGCAAGGCTATCGATCCGACTGTCTTCTCCAGTCTTGAAGCCACCCAAAACTTCTTCACCTCACCTGCAGGCATTGGTGTGGTTGCAGGCGTTGCCCTGCCCGTCGCCATGTTCTGGGGCTTTGCGCAGCTTGTGAAGCGTGCGCAGGAAATGCACAACGCTGCGCGCAGCATGTCTGAAGCCGCCATGAAGCTGCTTCAGCCGGAAGCCGTATCGGCTGACCGCGTTTCGACGCTGAGCCAGGCCGTGCGCCGCGAAGTGGCTGCAATGAATGAAGGCATCGAGCGCACGCTTGCCCGTGCGGTCGAGCTGGAAACCCTCGTTCAGTCTGAAGTCAATCAGCTTGAACGCGCCTATAGCGACAATGAAGTTCGTATTCGTTCGTTGGTCGGTGATCTGGGTAATGAGCGTGAAGCCGTTGTCAGTCATGCTGAACGCGTCCGCTCCTCGATTTCCGGCGCGCATGAACAGCTCAAGGAAGAACTGTCGAGCGCATCCAACATCATTCGCGACAATGTTCTGTCTGCTTCCCAGCAACTCAGCTCGCTGTTGAGCGAATCCGGCGAACGCCTGATCGGCAGCATCAATGAAAGCGGCAGCTCTATTGCTGAAGCCATTGAAACCCGGACCGGCGACATCGGCTCGCGCATCACGACTTCGGGCGAGGCTTTTGCCAATCTGCTCGATACGCGTATCGCGACGCTGGACGAACAGTCCCGCACGATTTCCGAACGCTTCACGACAGCTCTCGACGAACGTGCCGCTGGCATTGCCAATCTGCTTGGCAGCTCCACGGAATCGATGGTCAGCGAATTCGACACGCGCCTTGCCAATCTGGAAGGCACCTTGTCCGAACGCGGTCATGCCCTGCTTTCCGAGTTCGAGGCTCGCGCCCATGCACTCGACAGCAGCACAGAAAAGCTCAACGCCGCTCTCGAAACCCGTTCGCGTCAGATCAACGAAAACCTTATCGCCCGCACGCGTGAAATCGCCGAGACCTTCTCCGGCGGTCGCGCTTCGCTGAGCTCGATGATCGATGAAACCAAGACGAAGATCAGCGACGATCTGACCTCGATCGGTGAAAGCGTCGGCAATCTTCTCGGTGAAAAGGCAGCGGCCTTTGCAGGCAAGCTGGCCGAAAGCCGCGATGTGCTGGCCGCTTCGCTGGAAGGCGAAACCGACCGTGTTTCGGAAGTTATCCGCGGACACGCCGATACGCTGGCGGCCCGCACCGATGACATTCGCAATGCGATTGACGGCAGCGCGTCGGCGCTCAACTCTGTCGCCGACAATCATGCCGCCATTCTGGCAGAGCGTACCAATGCGCTGCGGCAGGCCATGGCGAGCCATTCGGCCCTGCTGGATGCGAGCTTTGCCGATCATGCCCGCTCGCTCGAAGAACGCGCTACCGCGCTGCATACCGTCATCACCGGCAATCAGGCCATGCTTGCTCAGCTGATGGATGAACGCACGGCTGCAATGCGCGATAATTTCAATGAAAATCGCGAAGTCATGGCGCGCGCCTTTGATGAACGCGTCAACTCGCTTCAGGCGCTCATTGCCGACAACCAGTCTTCGCTGGCACGCATTCTGGACGAACGCGCCGCGACGCTCGGCCAATCCATCGCAGCCGGACGCGATGCTTTCGAAGCAACGCTTGGCGAACATGTTCGTCATGTTGAAGAACGCACAAGCGGCCTGCGCGCTGTTCTGAGCAACCATAACGACTCGCTGGTCGACATTCTGAACGGCCATGAGCAGACGATTGAAACGCGTGCAGCGGCCATCCGCGCAACGCTCAGCGACAGCACCTCTTCGCTCAACCAGTCCCTGCAAGACCACAGCGATGTTCTGGATCAGCGTACCGCCAATCTGCGCGGCGCAATTGCCGACAGTGCTTCGGCAATCGGTCAGGCTTTCGAAGGTCAGACCGGCATTATCGAAGGACACACCGCCAATCTGCGCAGTGTCATCGCTGAAAGCGGAGCCGTCATCAATCAGGCATTCGCGGGTCAGAACGGCGCCATTGAAGAGCATACTGCCAACCTGCGTAACGTCATTGCGGATAGCAGCGCCGTCATCAACGATGCTTTCGCAGGCCAGACCGGCATTATCGAAGAACGCACGCAGACCATGGAAAAGGCGCTATCTATCGGCGTCGACAATGTTCGCCGTGCGCTGGAACAGAGCGCCGGTGTTGTTGCCACCTCGCTGCGTGAGAAGATCGGCGAAGCTGCAAGCACACTTTCCGCAGAAGCTGCCAAGGCCGGTCAGGCTCTGGATGGCTTCGGCGAAGCCTTCAGCGCGCGCCTGATCGACAATCTGTCGGGTACGGAAGCACGTCTCGGTGACCGCGCCGACGTGATTGCCGGACGCCTTGGCGACATTGAAACCCGCCTTACCGGCGAACTCGGTTCCATCGAAGCACGCATTGCCGATACGGCAACCAAGACGAGCGAGACCCTTGCCGGTCACAGCGAAGCTTTTGCAGCCAGCGTTGTCGATAATCTGGCAGGCACCGAAATCCGCCTCAATGAACGCGCTGGCGCTATTGCGAGCGGCCTGGAAGCCATCGAGAACCGCCTCACCGGCGAACTCAGCGCTATCGAGGCTCGCATCGCCGATACCGCATCGAAGACGAGCGAGACCCTTGCCGGTCATAGCGAAACCTTCTCGGTCAGCGTTGCCGACAATCTGGCAGGCACCGAAGCCCGTCTTGCTGAACGCGCCGACGCAATTGCCACCCGTCTCGGTGACATTGGCTCGCGCATCACAATGGAACTCGGTTCTGTGGAAGCCCGCATCGCGCAGGTCACGGATACGACGGCTGTTACGCTTGAAGAGCGCACGCGTGAACTCAATGCAGTTCTCTCTGCCCGCTCGCAGGAAATCACCAAGATCCTCAACGATACGGCAGAGCCGCTGGTACAGCGCCTTGCCGATAGCGGACGCGGTCTGGCACAGCAGCTTGAAGAAGCAACCCATGCCGCAACCGACCGCCTGCGTTCGGAAAATGCCGCTCTGGTCAATGCCCTGGCAAACCGCACGGCAGAAACCATCGCCGCTGTTCAGCAGGCAAAGGCTGGTCTCTCCGACAATGTCAGCGAGCTGATCGACCGCCTCTCCACGTCGAATGGCGAGCTTGGCAAGCTGATCGACGCTGCAACGCGCAACCTGACTGACATCGACGGACGTCTCGTCGACACCACGTCGAGCTTTGTCGAGAACACCAACCGCGCCGCGCAGATGTTCCAGGCATCGACCGGTCTGATCGACACCAATATCGGTACGCTGCGTGCGCTTTCCGATAGCACCCTGTCGCAGATTGCCGACATTGCCGACCGTTTCGAAGACCATGGAAAGGTTCTTTCCTCGGCCTCCGACATGATCAATTCGGCTCAGAACGGTCTGGTTACCACACTGTCCGACCGCCAGCAGGCGCTCGACAAGCTGGCATCCGGCCTCGTCGAAAAGTCGGAAGGCATCGAAAAGCTCATGCAGTCCTTCGAAACTCTGGTTGCTTCGGCATTCCAGCGCGCAGAAGGCCAAACCCGAGCATCGGCGGAAAAGATGCGCGAAAGCGTTTCGGAGATCGTCGAGCAGGCAGCGCAGAAGTTCTCGGCAGCAACCGACGATATCCGTCGCACCGCTGGCGAAATCCGCACCGAGCTGAACACCACGCGTGGCGAGCTGAAGCGCGGCGTTCTCGATATGCCTGCCGAAGCCAAGGAAACCACGACTGCCATGCGCAAGGCCGTGAGTGAGCAGATCAGCGCGCTCAAGGAGCTGGCTGAGATCGTCAACAAGTCTGGCCGTCTGGTCGATGTTGGCGAAAGCCGCGCAGACCGCCCGGTTTCGCGTCCTGCACCCGCTGCACAGCGCCCGGCCCCGGTTCAGGCGCCCGCTGCCCCGGTCGCACAGGCTGATGTCGCCGTTCGCCAGCGTCCGGTTGAAATGCCAAAGGCTCCGGCTGCAACGGCACCTGCTGCTACCGCTGAAAAACCTCGTGGCTGGGTTTCCGATCTCCTTGCCCGCGCATCGCGTGAGGAAGAAGAAGCCGTTCAGCCAAAGGCACAGCCAACCGCCGCTCCGCGTTCGCCGAGCCATGTGGTTGAATCGCTAAACTCGCTTTCGGTCGATATCGCCCGCGCTATCGATCACGAAGCATCGGTTGAACTTTGGGACCGCTACCGCCGTGGCGAGCGCAACGTGTTCACCCGTCGCCTCTACACGCTCAAGGGCCAGCAGACGTTTGACGACATCAAGCGCAAGTATCAGACGGATGGCGAATTCCGCCGCGCCGTGGACCGTTACATGGACGACTTCCAGCGCCTGCTTGAAGATGTCGCCCGTAACGACCGCGACAACATGGTGACGCAGACCTATCTGACGTCCGATACCGGCAAGGTTTACACCATGCTGGCCCATGCCAGCGGTCGCCTTCGCTAACAAGCGCCAGAGTCAAAACCATTCAGAACGCGGCCTTCGGGCCGCGTTTTTTATTGCCCCGACTGAAGGAAATTCCGGGAAACTGCCCGTCTTTATGACACGGCAGCGGTTCGCCATAAGTGGCTTTCCGATACCTGATAAAAGAAAGGCGGGGTTTGTACCCCGCCTTATTCATTTCTGTTGAATGGCTCGACCGTCTACGCGACTTAGAGCGCGTTTCGATCTGATTGTATCAGATCGGCGCTCTAAGCCTTTGTTTTAACGCGCATCTTTTCCGAAAACCGTTTCACACTTTTCGGGATGCGCTCTAAATAGCCGAAACCGTCCAGCTGACAATTTCATTTGCAGCACGGTCAAATGCTGCATCCAGCGCCTTCACGTAAGCCGCATTGCCGGTTCCGCTAACAGGCGCGGTACTGCGAAACACGCGCGTTGCGCGTACTTCACCGGTTTTATCATTCATGAGCTTGATGGCCAGCTCTACAACAGCCGTTCTGGAGCCGCCGCTAACCTGAACGCCGAACATGCGAAGATCGGTCAGGATCTGGTAATTGATCGCCAGACCGTCACCCGGACGGCCAACGCCGCTAAACACACCGGTATTTTCATAGGCCTGGACGAGGCGGGATTGGACGATATTCGTCAGCCTGTCGCCCCACTGCGCTCCCTTGAGATACTCGATGGAACCCGGCGCGGAACTGATCACGATGTTTTCGCTGTCGAGTGCCTTCAACGCCGTCGGCGTTGGGATCAGCAACTGCAAGCTCTTGCGGCTCGGCGACGAAACCGCTGGCTTCGGCGTCGAGAGATTAAACGTATCGAGAGGTGTCGTTCCACAACCGGCAAGAACCGCTGCCAGAACCAGAGAGACAGAACCCGCAAGAGGAAGGTTGCGACGCGATTTCACGCCCATAAACCCGCTTTTCGAATTTTCAGCCGAGAATATCAATGACGCGCCCTTCCATTATACTGAGGTACACTGCCTTGCCCGCCGAAAATCAAACGTTGCGGGTTGCGTTCGAGCTCTGTGATGGCCTGCTCGATGCGCTGTATGGAGCGGCGGCTATCAACAACCACCGACTGCACGTCCCGAAGACCCTGGCCGGAGAAACGCTGCAAGTTATCTGCAATGGGTCCCAAACGCTTGTCGAGATTGTCCGAAGTCTGACGAATGGATTCAAGCGTTGCCTTGGCCTGCGCCACAACACCGTCCTTGTCGTCCGTGGACAAGAGCTTGTCGGTCTTGGCCAGAATACCGTCAACACGAACCGAAGCAGCATTGAGACGCGCCATCGTTTCCTTCGCGTCTTCGACGATCTGCCTGATATTACCGGCATTGGAGCCGAGTTCGTCGATGACATCGGCATTCTTGGCCAATGCATCGGTGAATGTCTTGGTGTTGTTGATCGTGTCGGTCAGAGGACCACGGGCCTCTTTGACGAAACCTTCCAGCTCGCCGAGAACGGTGTTGGCGCGTCCAAAAATGTCCTGCGCCGTAGCAAGGAGATTGTTGACCGCAGAAGGGTCGGCATCGATACGTGCGACGGTATCTTCCTTGGCTGCTTCCGTCAGCAGGTTCGGTTCATCCAGACGTCCGCCTTTGAGTTCAATATAGGCTTGACCGGTCAGGCCCTGAAAACCAAGCGTTGCAGCAGTCGAACGCGTGATGGGCGTACTGCCGTTTACGCGGGTCTGCACGATCACCATTTCCGGGTTGCTCTCATCGAGATGCAAACCACGAACATCACCAACCTTGATACCGTTGAAGAGCACCTGGCTGCCGACAGACAAGCCCGTCACAGAGCCTGGAATGCGCACATCCATAGGAATGGAATCGCGAGCCTCACCGAAACGAGCGATCCAGTACACGAATCCGAAAGCCAGCAGGCTGACAAGCAGCGTGAAAACCCCGACCAGAACGTAATTGGCTTTTGTTTCCATATTTTATCCCGTCTGCAAGCGGCTGCCGGGCCGCCGTCTAGTTGGCGCCGAAGGATCAATCTGGCGCGCACGCTTGCCCCGAAAATAGGATTTAACCCAAGGATCGTCTACATGCAGCATGTCTTCGATTGTGCCACTGACCAGCACTTTCTTGTTGCCCAGAACAGCTATCCGGTCGCAGATAGCGAATAGACTGTCGAGATCGTGCGTGACCATATAGACGGTCAGGCCCATCGTATCGCGCAGGTTCGCGATCAGTTCGTCGAACTCCGCAGCACCGATAGGATCAAGCCCTGATGTCGGCTCGTCGAGAAAGACGATGTCCGGATCGAGCGCCAGCGCGCGCGCCAAAGCGGCGCGCTTGATCATGCCGCCGGAAAGCTCCGACGGAAATTTCTCTGCCGTATCCGGCTTCAGTCCCACCAGATCGATCTTCAGTCGGGCCAGCTCATCCATCAGCTTTGGCGACAGATCGAGATATTCGCGCATCGGCACCTGAATATTCTCAAGCACATTGAGCGCGGAAAACAGTGCACCATGCTGGAAGAGAACGCCCATCCGCATGTCGATGGCCATCTTCTCCATCTCATTGAGGCGATCAATGTTGCGACCGAGAATTTCGATTTCGCCAGACTGCTTCTTGTTCAGCCCCAGAATGGTGCGCATCAGCACGGACTTGCCGGCCCCTGAAGGACCAATGAAACCCAGAACCTCACCCTTGTAGATATCGAGCGAAAGCTTATCCAGCACCGGCGAACGGCCAAACGAAACCGTCACGTCGCGTACCGATATGATCGGTTTCGTCGTGCGATGGCTTTCATCCTGCTGTGGCTGCGACTCTACGTCGATACCGTTCTCCATATCTATTCTTTAACCGAGCCAAGCTTCCAACTGAACAGCCGAAAGCGACCGCAGGTTCAGTTTTCTGTGTAACTGTGTCTCAAAGAACCCAAACAAAACAACGGTCATATAAATCTCTAGAAATTAATCGCGGCGTAGAACATCGCGAACATGCCATCCACGACAATGACCACGAAAATAGCCTTCACCACCGATGCGGTGACCCGGCGTCCAAGTGATTCCGCACTTCCGCCGACCTTCATACCTTCGACCGAAGCAAGAATACCAATAATCATCGCCATGAATGGCGCTTTGATCAAACCGGCAAAATAGGTGTTCAGCGCCACCGCATCATGCAGACGGCTGATAAAGGCCTCTGGCGAGATATTGGAATAGAACCATGCGACTCCGCCTGCGCCGACCAATGCGGCCAGATTGGATATAATGGTCAGCAGCGGCAACACGATCACAAGCGCAACAAGGCGCGGAAAAACCAGAACACCAACGGGATTGAGCCCGATAACAGTCAGCGCATCGGTCTCCTCGCGCATTTTCATGGAGCCGATTTCCGCCGTTATCGCGCTGCCGGAACGACCGGCGATCATGATCGCGGTCAAAAGCACACCCAATTCACGCAAGACCAGAATGCCAACCAGATCGACGACGAAAATTTCAGCACCGAAGTAACGAAGCTGAAACGCGCCCTGCTGCGCGATGATCGCGCCGACGATGGTCGACATCAGGATGATAATGGGAATGGCGCCGACGCCCATGCGGTCCATCTGCGTTACGATGGCTGCAATCGGAATGCCGCTTCCGCGACCATATTTGAGCTGCGCGCCACGAATAGTCGCGCCCAGAATATGCATCGACATTTTGAAGTCGTCGAAAATCGATACGACACCGCCCCCCAAAGCGGCCAGAAACGCTATCAGAAAGAACGGCTTCTTGACACGAGGAACATCCAGTGCCCGCTCTACCGCTCCGCCAACCTCATCCATCAGTGGAGACCAGGCTTCACGGACACCTTCAAGCTTCACATCAGCCTTATTGGTGACCAGACGCTGCCTCAACCGCTCGACAAGCCAAGCGCCTGCCGTGTCGAGGCCGGAGATACCGGAAGCATCGATTTGTATGGATTGACCATTCGCGACTTTTTCGAGGCTACGCATTTTGTCATCGACGAGATGGACGCTTTGCGAAACCCAGCGACCACTCAGGCGAACAAGGCGCACGCCATCCTGATCCGTCACATCGATCTTTGGCGCGACATTCGCAGCAGCTCTTGCTTTGTCAGCAGTGTCGGTCAACATGGCAAACCTCATATACGAGTCGTAACACGACCGAAATACAGCGTATTGGAGCATCCGCCCGATGAATCAGACGAATACCCCAATTTCGCGCTCTCACGCACTATCTCATCCCAAAAGCCCATCAACTTTTCGGGATTGAGATTCGGAAGGCTCTCCATGCAGAATACCTTGAACATCCTCGTTGAACGCTACCCTATCGCTGGAAAATTCACAATTTCTCGCGGGTCAAAGACCGAAGCTGCTGTTGTTGTGTGTGCAATCGGCAACGGTGAGCATCTGGGGCGCGGCGAATGCGTTCCTTATGCGCGCTATGGTGAGAGCATTGAAAGCGTCACTGCCGCGATCGAAGCCGTCCGGGCACAAATCGAAAGCGGCGTAACGCGCCAGGACATCCAGAAGCTGATGCCTGCCGGCGCTGCTCGCAACGCCGTTGACTGCGCCTTGTGGGATCTGGAAGCCAAGATCACTGGCAAACGCGTTGCCGATACGCTGGGCGGTGAGTTCAAGCCGCTGGAAACCGCGATTACCGTTTCGCTGGGCACGCCCGAGGAAATGGCGGAATCGACAGTCAAGGTTGCACATTATCCGCTGATCAAGGTGAAGATGGGCGGCGACAACGACATTGAGCGCATTCGCGCCGTTGCCGCTGCGGCACCGAACAGCCGCATCATCATCGATGCGAATGAAGGTTGGACCGACGCCAATATTGCCGAAAACATGCGAGCTGCTGCCGATGCGGGCGTGATCCTGATCGAGCAACCCCTACCCGCTGGCAAGGATGCAATCCTGAGCCAGATCGAGCGTCCAGTCATGATCTGCGCCGATGAAAGCGTTCATACGTCAGAAGGTCTGGAAGAACTCGCCAAGCGCTACGACGCCGTGAACATCAAGCTCGACAAGGCTGGCGGACTGACCGAAGGGCTGGTCATGCGCGAAAAGGCCATGGGTCTCGGCCTGAAAATCATGGTCGGCTGCATGGTGGGCACATCGCTCGGCATGGCGCCTGCCGTGCTGCTCGCCCAGAAGGCAACGGTTGTGGATCTGGACGGACCGCTGCTCCTTGCGCATGATCGCGATCCGGGCCTTCGCTATGATGGTGCGCTTGTTTATCCGCCGGAAGCGACAGTCTGGGGCTGAGCGGCCTCCTGATAGGTTCGCGAAGGGCGATCACCAGCAATCGAGGTCAAAGCCTCTTCAAAAATGTCGGCACAGGTTTCCCACGTAAAAGGCTTTAGAACCTGCTCGGGATCGAAGGGTTCAAGCTCCAGCGCGGCCATGCAGGCCGCGCGCAAATCCTCGGAAAGAACACCTGCACCCGTCGCGCCGATGACGTCTTTTGATCCCGGTACGGGAAATGCCGCGACAGGCAAGCCTGACGCAATTGCTTCTAGTAGTACGAGACCGAAAGTGTCTGTCCGGCTGGGGAAAACGAAGACGTCTGCCGAAGCATAGGTTTCCGCAAGTGCCTCGCCTTCTCGCTTGCCGACAAATACCGCACCCGGGAAGCGTGATTTCAGATCATCAAGCGCCGGGCCATCACCGACGATCAATTTGGTGCCGGGAAGATCGAGACTGAGAAACGCTGGAAGATTCTTTTCCGTCGCTACGCGCCCAACGCAGATGAAGACTGGCCCCGGCAGATCGCGGTTCACATTGGCGCGAGCGTGGAAGACACCCCGGTCCACGCCACGTGTCCACAGATTGAGACCAGTAAAGCCGCGCTCTTTCAGATCATCCAGAATAGACTGTGTTGGAACGAGGGTATGCGAAGCGGCATTGTGGAAGTGCCGCAGAAATGCGTAGCTCCAGCTCAACGGAACCGGAAAACGCTCCGCCACATATTCAGGAAAGCGCGTGTGAAAACTGGTGGTAAAGCTCCAGCCCATTTTCATGCACGCCTGCCGCGCCATGTAGCCCAGCGGGCCTTCGGTGGCGATATGGATATAATCCGGCTTCATCCGGACGAGCCGCCGCCGAAATGCACCGGGCGTTGTGAGAGCAAGCCTGATCTCGGGATAGGTCGGGCACGGAAACGACTTATAATCGAGTGGCGAAACGACGACCACTTCGTAACCCCGTGCACGCATCATTTCCTGGCATTTGGTCAGTGTCCGAACAACACCGTTGACTTGTGGATGCCAGGCGTCGGTGACGATGACGAGCTTGTTCATCCGGCAATTTTCGCCGCATTACGGGCCGCGCGGGGAAGCCGGACTATTCTGTTATCATCAGCGGAAGTATCGTGAGCAATGGCCTTGCCGCCGGACGATTTTTCGTCGCGCATCTGGGTCCAGCTGACCAGTTCCATACGCCCGTCGAAATGCTCCAGCACTGCTGTACAGCTTTCCACCCAGTCACCGGTGTTGATATATTCAACATCATTCATCTTTTCGATGGTGGCGTGGTGAATATGGCCGCAAATGACGCCATCAACACCGATACGCTTCGCCTCTTCAGACACCACCGTTTCAAACTCACCGATGAAATTGACCGCTTTTTTCACCCGGAACTTCGCCCAGGCCGAAAATGACCAGTAGCGCAGACCGAACAGGGACCGCACACGGTTCATCAATGTGTTGATCCAGATCGCGGTATCGTAGGCCCAGTCGCCGAGATAAGCGATAAAGCGCGCATTGCGCACCACCACGTCGAACTGATCGCCGTGGATCACAAGAAACTTGCGGCCATCCGCCGTCTCGTGAATGGAGCGGTTCATGACTTCGATGCCGCCAAAATGTGTTCCCTGAAAATTACGCAGGAACTCATCGTGATTGCCGGCAATATAGATGATGTTGGTGCCCTTGCGGCTTTTACGCAGCAGCTTCTGCACAACGTCGTTATGTTCCTGCGGCCAGTGCCAGTTGCGCCGCAACCGCCAGCCGTCGACGATGTCGCCGACCAGATACATCGTATCCGCATCATGGTAACGCAGGAAATCGAGAAGCAGGTCGGCCTGTGCGGCCTTGGAACCCAAATGCACATCCGAGATGAAAATCGTCCGGAATTTCTTCGCCTGTGCTGCGTCAGTGCTCATTTTGGTTGTCCCTCTCAATGGCAACCTGAAACTGCATGCAGAGAACCTGATTCATGTCACAGAGGCATGACGGGACTGTAACGCGCATATGACAGCGGCGAACGAGCTGACAGCCATCTGAAAGCTATGATCACCGAATATTGAGCGTGAAAAACACCGAAAAACGCCCCATTCGAGCATGAGAAAAGTGGACACATCACCGCGTCAACCAGAATCCGGTTGATTGCACTTGGTGCTTGGTGGCATGTCTCCATGACCTTTAAAAAAGCAAAGAGGATCGAGCCGTGGATTTGGGCTTGAAAGGTCGCAAGGCAATCGTATGCGCTTCCAGCAAAGGTCTGGGCCGCGCCTGCGCCGAAGCACTGGCTGAAGCAGGATGCGATATCGTGCTGAACGGTCGAAGTGAAGAAACGCTGCTTGAAGCAGCTGAAGCCATCCGCTCAGCCTATGGCGTCAATGTGGTTACTGTGGCTGCTGATGTTTCGACCCCGGAAGGCCAGCAGGCTTTGCTTGCCGCCTGCCCCAACCCCGATATTCTCGTCAACAATAATGGCGGGCCGCCGTTCCGCGACTTCCGCCTGCTCGACCGCGAAGCCATTCTCGATGGTGTGACACAGAACATGGTCACCCCGCTTGAGTTGATCAAGGCCGTCATCGACGGCATGGTCGAACGCGGCTTTGGTCGTATCGTCAACATCACCTCCACTTCGGTCTATGCGCCCATTCCGGGGCTAGACCTGTCGTCCGGCGCTCGTGCCGGGCTGACGGCCTTCCTGGCTGGCGTTGCGCGAACCGTTGCGGGGGCCAATGTCACCATCAACAATATTCTGCCCGGCGCCTTCGATACGGACCGTCTGCGCAAGGGCTTTGCCTTCTCCGCGCAGAAGACCGGCACCACCGCAGAAGCGGAAGCCGCAAAGCGCGCGGCGCGTATCCCGGCCGGACGGATTGGCCAGCCGGAAGAGTTCGGAAAGGCTTGCGCCTTTCTCTGCTCGCAGCATGCAGGCTATATAACGGGCCAGAATCTCGTTATTGACGGCGGCGCTTATCAAAGTGCCTTCTGATGCGGCCACAACATTACAGATAAACTCATTCTCCAAAACGGGCCTAATGGGACGTGAGAGTTTAAGCTAAAACCCAAAGCGCCCGACCCACGTGTTTAAAGGCTCGGTGTGCATGTGATTGCACCCTCCACGCGCCGCTCATCATCCCGGCGGTGCGGAAAAATGGAAAGCGATGCGACTATGACCAAGAAAACTCCTTCCACGCCGACGCGTTCGGACTTCGATGAAGCAGCTCTGTTTTTCCATCGATATCCGAAGCCCGGAAAGCTGGAAATCCAGGCAACCAAGCCGCTCGGAAACCAGCGTGACCTTGCGCTCGCTTATTCGCCGGGCGTGGCCGCGCCCTGCCTCGCTATTCAGGAAGACCCGGCAACCGCTGCCGAGTATACGGCGCGCGGCAACCTCGTGGCGGTCGTTTCGAACGGTACGGCTGTTCTCGGCCTCGGCAATATCGGCGCGCTTGCATCGAAGCCGGTCATGGAAGGCAAGGCCGTCCTGTTCAAGAAATTCGCCGATATCGATGTTTTTGATATCGAAATCGATGCGCTTGAAATCAACCGCGTTGTCGATGTGGTTTCCGCTCTTGAACCGACCTTCGGCGGCATTAATCTGGAAGACATCAAGGCACCGGAATGTTTCGAAGTTGAAGAACAGCTTCGCGCCAAGATGAATATTCCGGTTTTCCATGACGACCAGCATGGTACGGCGATCATCGTGGCCGCCGCCGTGCTGAACGGTCTGGAACTTGCGGGCAAGCAGATTGCAGACGCCAAGATCGTCACCTCGGGTGCCGGTGCGGCGGCTCTCGCCTGCCTCAATCTTCTCGTCAATCTCGGCGCCAAGCGTGAAAACATCTGGGTCTGCGATCTGGAAGGTGTGGTCTATGAAGGCCGCAACACGCTGATGGACCGGTGGAAAGAAATCTATGCGCAGAAGACCGACGCACGCACGCTGGCCGATGTCATTGGCGGTGCGGATGTTTTCCTCGGCCTTTCAGCCGCGGGCGTTTTGAAGCCGGAATTGCTCAATCAGATGGCCGAAAAACCGCTGATCATGGCGCTTGCCAATCCAAAGCCGGAAATCATGCCAGAGGAAGCACGCGCTGCGCGCGCCGACGCCATGATCTGCACCGGACGCTCCGACTATCCAAACCAGGTCAACAACGTTCTTTGCTTCCCATACATCTTCCGCGGCGCGCTCGATGTCGGCGCAACCGCGATCAATGAAGAGATGAAGCTTGCCGCCGTGCGTGCTATTGCATCGCTTGCGCGCGAAGAACCTTCCGATGTGGCCGCCAAGGCCTATTCTGGCGATACACCGACCTTCGGCCCGGATTACATCATTCCCTCGCCCTTCGATCAGCGCCTGATCCTGCGTATTGCTCCGGCTGTCGCCAAGGCTGCGATGGAAACCGGTGTCGCCACGCGCCCGATCGAAGACATGGAAGCCTATCTCGACAGGCTGAACCGCTTCGTGTTCCGCTCGGGCCTCATCATGAAGCCTGTTTTCGCTGCGGCCCGTTCGCAGGACAAGCCGAAGCGCGTTATCTATGCCGATGGTGAAGATGAGCGCGTGCTGCGCGCCGCGCAGGTGGTGATCGAAGAACGTATCGCAGCGCCAATCCTCGTCGGCCGTCCGCAAGTTGTCGAAACACGCCTGCGCCGCTATGGTTTGAAAATCCGTCAGGGCGTTGATTTTGAACTGATCAACCCGGAAGACGATCCACGCTACCGCGACTATGTCGACCTGTACCTGTCTTATACGGGTCGTCAGGGCGTCACGCCGGAAGCTGCCCGCACCATCGTGCGCACCAATTCAACCGCGATTGCGGCACTCGCCGTGATGCGCGACGAAGCGGATGCGATGATCTGCGGTCTCGAAGGCCGGTTCGAGCGCCATCTGCGCGTTGTGCGCCAGATCATCGGCATTGTCCCGGGTATCCGCGATTACTCCGCACTTAGCCTGCTGATTTCGCAACGCGGTGCGCTGTTCCTGACCGACACCTACGTGAATGTCGATCCGAATGCGAGTGAGCTTGCCGAAATGGCAATTCTCGCCGCCAAGGAAATCGACCGGTTCGGTATCGTCCCGAAGGCTGCTCTCGTTTCGCATTCGAACTTCGGTTCGAAGGAAAGTGCCAGCGCGGAAAAGATGCGTCAGGCTGCGGCCATTCTCGCGGAAAAGGCTCCAGACCTCGAATCCGATGGTGAAATGCACGGTGACTCGGCCCTGTCTCAGGCGCTGCGCGACCGCGTGTTCCCGGATTCGCGCCTCAAGGGTGAAGCCAATCTTCTGGTTTTCCCGAACCTCGATGCAGCGAATATCACGCTCAATGTCGTCAAGACCGTCACCGATGCGCTGCATGTCGGCCCGATCCTGCTCGGAGCAGCCCGCCCGGCGCATATTCTGACGCCTTCGGTCACCTCGCGCGGTGTCGTCAACATGACCGCTCTGTCGGTTGTGGAAGCGCTGCAGCGCGCAGGCGAAGCGCCTGCCCGCAAGGCAAAGATTCGCAAGTAAGCATCTTCCAAAACAAGAAAGCCGGCACAGTATCCACTGTGCCGGCTTTTTTATTTCCTATCGGAAATGATCCGATCAGGGCTGTCGGCTTTGCACCTTTTCCGGGCCCATCAGTACCAGAAGGTCGGCCAGTTCTGGCCCGTGAGCCTGTCCAGTCAGCGCCAGACGCAACGGCATGAAGAGCCCCTTGCCCTTGCGTCCCGTTTCCGACTTGACTGCATCCGTCCAAATCTTCCACGTCTGCTGATCCCATGGGCCTGCCGGCAAAAGCGTAAACGCGGCGCGTGCAAATTCGCGATCTTCATCCGACAGTTCCGGCGCTTCCGGCAAATCGCCGGTCACGATCTGCCACCAATGCTGCACATCGCCGAAGCGATCCAGATTGCCGCGCACGGCGAGCCAGAATGGCTCGGCCTTCTCGCTATCAATACCAAGCGCAGTGAGACGCGGCTTGGCGTCTGCAAAAGACATTTCGTGCAGCAATGCGCGATTGAGCGTGTCCAGTTCTGCCGGGTCGAATTTGGCCGACGATTTTGAAATCGACGCCAGATCGAAACGTTCTGCCAGGGCATCCATGGTTGGCGCGGCGGCGACGTTTTCCGACGTGCCGATGAGGATAGCCAGCGAAGCAACCGCCATCGGCTCGTAGCCGTTTTCACGCAGCGAGCCGACCGAAAGCGCACCCGTGCGCTTTGAAAGCCCTTCGCCTGTCGTGGTCGTCAGCAGATTGTGGTGTCCGAAAACCGGCGGCTCAGCGCCAAGTGCACGGAAGATCGCAATCTGCACGCCCGTGTTTGTCACATGGTCGTCGCCACGGATAATATGGCTGACGCCGAGATCGATATCATCCACGACCGAAGGCAGCGTATAGAGATAGGTGCCGTCTTCACGCACCAGCACCGGGTCCGACATGGATGCCAGATCGACTACCTGAGGACCTCGTACCAGATCGTCCCAATGAACTTCGGTGCGCTGCGTTGCAAACGGATCGCTCTCGAAATTCGGCAGCAGGAAACGCCAATGCGGCTTGCGGCCTTCGGCTTCGAAAGCTGCCTTTTCCGCATCGGTGATTTTCAACGCCTCGCGACCGTAAACCGGCGGCAGGCGGCGCGCCAAGCGCAGCTTGCGGCGGCGCTCCAGCTCGTCAGCGGTTTCATAGCAGGCATAAAGCAGCCCTGCGGCCTTCAGCTTTTCCACTGCGCGGGCATAAACATCAAAACGCTTCGACTGATATTCGACGCGGTCCGGTTTAACGCCCAGCCAGTCCAGATCAACGGCAATAGCCTCGGCATATTCCACACGCGACCGTTCAACATCCGTATCGTCATAGCGCAGGATGAATCTGCCGCCGTTTTTCTTGGCGAAAAGCCAGTTAGACAGCGCAGTGCGCGTGTTGCCGATATGAATATAGCCCGTCGGCGACGGAGCGAAACGCACAGTTACAGTCATTTCAAAGGCTTTCAGTCAGTATGTTCAGCGGTCGCGGAAGCGGTTCGTTATGGGATAACGGCGATCGCGTCCAAAATTCTTCCTGGTAATCTTTACACCGGGCGCAGATTGCCTGCGCTTGTATTCAGCCAGATAGAGCAGATGTTCGATCCGTTGCACGGTCTCAACCGGATGACCACGGGCAACAATATCAGCATTGCTCATTTCGTTTTCGACTAGACATTCCAGAATATCGTCGAGCACAGGATAAGGCGGCAAGCTGTCCTGATCGGTCTGGTTCTCACGCAATTCGGCGGACGGTGCCTTGGAGATGATATTGTATGGGATCACCTCGCCTGCCGGTCCGAGCGAACCTTGCGGAACATGGCTGTTGCGCCATTCCGACATCGCATAGACCTGCATCTTGTACACGTCCTTGATCGGATTGAAGCCGCCATTCATGTCACCATAAAGCGTAGCATAGCCGACCGACATTTCCGACTTGTTGCCGGTCGTGACGACCATGGAGCCGAATTTGTTCGACACGGCCATCAGGATCGTGCCACGCGCACGGCTTTGCAGGTTTTCTTCGGTCACACCGCTGTTTGTTCCAGCAAAGAGCGGCTGAAGCGCGCTCATGAAGCCTTCGACCGGTTCAGCGATTGGCACGATATTGTAACGCACACCAAGCGCCTTGGCGCAATCGGCTGCGTCTTTCAGGGATTCATCCGATGTATAGCGATATGGCAACATGATGCAGCGCACACGCTCCGGCCCCAATGCATCGACGCCCATGGCAGCGCAAATTGCCGAGTCGATGCCGCCGGAAAGACCGAGAACGACATCCTTGAAACCATTCTTGTTCACATAGTCGCGCAGGCCCAGCACGCAAGCGGAATAGTCCGTTTCCAGTCCTTCCGGAAGCGTGGCCTTCTCGCCCTCTTCACAACGCCATGTGTCACCGTCACGCCGCCAGATCGTCAAGGCGATCTGCTCGGCAAATTGCGGCATTTGCAGGCACGGGAAATTATTGCCCGGATTGAAAGCGAATGACGCGCCGTCGAAGACAAGCTCATCCTGTCCGCCAACCTGATTGACATAGAGCATCGGTAATTCTGCCAGCAGCACCTGCTTCAGAACCACCTGATAGCGGAAGTCCAGCTTGCCGCGATGATAGGGAGAGCCATTGGGCACGAGCAGGAATTCAGCACCACTTTCGGCAAGTGTTTCCGAAACGCCAAGTTCACCCCAGATATCCTCGCAGATCGGAATACCAATGCGCACGCCACGGAAATTGACCGGGCCGAGCAGCGGGCCAGCCTCGAAAACGCGCTTTTCGTCAAACTCGCCGTAATTCGGCAGATCGACCTTGAACCGCTCGGCGATTACTTCGCCGCCATCCAGCACCATGACCGAATTGTGCAAACCGCTTTCGCGCCGCAAAGGGGTTCCGATGATAACCCCCGGCCCGCCATCCGCCGTATCGGCGGCGAGTTCGCGCACCGCATTCTCGCAGGATGCAACGAAGGATGGCTTCAGCACCAGATCTTCAGGCGGATAACCGGCAATGAACAGCTCTGTGAACAGGATGAGATCGGCCTTCATCTCGGCAGCCTGCGCGCGAGCCGCGCGAGCCTTAACAAGATTTCCGGCGATATCGCCCATGACGGGATTGAGCTGCGCGACTGCAATACGAAGCATAATGAGATTCTCACCAACACTATTTCTGTCAGAGATTTAGCGTGGGAGTGGAAGGGATGCAATGATCGGCACTGCCTCCCCTTGGAAGATTGGTCCCGATTGCTGACAAAACCGACTTAAATTGTTCACGTCACCCGGAGAGTGCAACTCTCAAACTCTGTTGTTCGTCGTAAATCACTTCCCGTCCGTGTTCGGTGTTGTAGGAAGACAACGAATGTAATCCGCCAGTTTTTCATAACTATCACAATGATGCGCATTCGTTTTCGAAGGCGCAGCATCGGCCGCGTGAGCATCGATAAAATAAAGCCCAGCCGAAACTACGAATATCAGCAACAAGAACAGATAAATTATTCTGGTCATTACCTTCTCCTGGATTCATTTCCAAGAGAAGTTACCAGTCAGTACAAATTACGAAATACCAATAACGAAGAAACTATTCGAATGCCAATTATTACAATTAATATATACTCTTTTTAAGCGTAGAAAGCCGATATCAGTACATATCCCCATGTTGCGACGACAAATATAATAGCAATCAGCACAGCTAACGAGCCGCAATCCTTCGCAATCTGGATTTCCTTATGAAAATCGAGTGAAACGGCATCGCATGTCGCCTCGATACCGGTATTCAGAATTTCAACCATCATCAGAAACAGGATCGAGCCGGTCATCAACAGGAAGGCCAGCCACGTTGGCGCTAGGAAGAATGCAACCGGCAAAGAGATCAGGAATAGTACAAGTTCCTGCTGCACAGCCTTTTCATTGCCCGCGAGATATTTCAGCGCCCGCATGGAGTTTAGGAAAGCCAGAAAAATGCGCTGCATAAATACCCCCAAAAGACACTGGTCACGATTTCGCGCTGTTGTCCGAGAATGCTTTAGAGAACTTTGCTTCAAAAGCAACAGGGCGGAGATCGAAACCTCCGCCCTGCGTAACGATAGCTATTTAAGAACTGATCAGGCGCTTGCGACCTGCTTGTCAGCGCCCGCATCACGCTCCTTCTTGAGGAGTTCGGCCAGCAGGAATGCCAGTTCCAATGCCTGATCGGCGTTGAGGCGCGGATCGCAATGCGTGTGGTAGCGGTCCTGAAGATCGTCTGCCGAAATGGCGCGGGCGCCGCCCGTGCATTCCGTGACGTTCTTGCCGGTCATTTCGACATGGATGCCACCCGGATGCGTGCCTTCGGCGCGATGGATCGCGAAGAAGGATTCCACTTCCTTGAGGATACGGTCGAACGGACGCGTCTTGTAACCGCCAGCAGTGATCGTGTTGCCATGCATCGGATCGCAGGACCAGACAACCTTGCGGCCTTCCTTTTCGACAGCGCGGATGAGCTGCGGCAGGTGATCGCCCACCTTATCGTAGCCGAAACGCGCGATGAGCGTCAGACGGCCAGCTTCGTTTTCCGGGTTGAGCAGGTCGATCAGGCGGATGAGATCATCCGGCTGCAACGACGGGCCGCACTTGAGACCGAGCGGGTTCTTGATACCACGGCAATATTCGATATGCGCATGGTCAGCCTGACGCGTGCGATCACCGATCCAGATCATGTGACCGGACGTGCCGTACCAATCACCCGACGTGGAGTCGACGCGGGTCAGCGCTTCCTCATAGCCGAGAAGCAGTGCTTCATGGCTGGTGTAGAAATCCGTCTCGCGCAGCGAATGGTTGCTATCGGAAGTGATGCCGATAGCGCGCATGAAGTGCATCGTTTCGGAGATGCGCTGCGCCAGAGCAGTGTAACGTTCTGCCTGTGGGCTCTTGCCAACGAAGCCGAGCATCCACTGGTGCACGTTTTCCAGATTGGCATAGCCACCCTGCGCGAATGCACGCAGCAGGTTGAGCGTCGCTGCCGACTGGCGGTACGCCATGTCCTGACGCTGCGGATCGGGCGTGCGCGAGGATTCATCGAAATCGATGCCGTTGATGATATCGCCACGGTAGGACGGCAGCTCGATGCCATCCTTCGTTTCCATATCCGACGAACGCGGCTTGGCGAACTGACCGGCAATACGACCAACCTTCACCACCGGCTTGGAAGCACCAAAGGTGAGAACGACAGCCATTTGCAGGAACACGCGGAAGAAGTCGCGGATATTGTCCGCGCCATGTTCAGCGAAGCTTTCGGCGCAGTCGCCGCCCTGAAGCAGGAATGCCTTGCCTTCCGCTACAGCTGCGAGCTGCTGCTTGAGCTTGCGCGCCTCGCCTGCAAAAACCAATGGCGGATAGGTGCGAAGACGGGCCTCAACGTCGTTCAAAGCCTGTGCGTCTGGATAAAACGGCACTTGCTTGATCGGTTTGTTTCTCCAGGAATGCGGGGTCCAGTTCTTCGTCATTAGAGCACCTGTTTTGCGTTATCCGCTCGATAATCCTCGGATTATATCCTCCTTACACGAAAGCCGGAATTCCCGAACATGCAGCAAACACCTGAAGAAGATGCCAGCATATGTCTAAACCCCGGCGTGCGTGGGTCGCGCTGATATAATGCACGCGCGGGTTTTATGCCAGTAGTATTCGTTAATGATATTCACCTGCGGCGAAAGGATCAGCCATCGACCTTTTCGCCGTTTACGACGCGATAACTTGGCTTGTACATGGTGACCAGTTCTTCGGCTGCTGTCGGATGCACTGCCATGGTGCGGTCGAAGTCGTCCTTGGTCGCTCCAGCCTTCAGCGAGATGCCCAGAAGCTGCGCCATTTCACCGGCGTCCGGCCCCATAATATGGGTGCCCAGAACCCTGCGGCTCTTCGCATCGACGACGATTTTCATCAGCATCTTTTCATTGCGGCCTGAAAGCGTGTTCTTCATCGGACGGAACTGCGCGCGATAGATTTCGACTTCCGGATATTTTTTCGCAGCCTGCTCTTCCGTCAGACCGACAGTGCCAATTTCCGGCTGGGAAAAGACAGCGGTTGCGATCAGTTCATGGTCCGGCTTGGTCGGATTGTCCTTGAACACCGTTTCGAGGAAGCACATCGCCTCATGAATGGCCACAGGCGTCAGCTGCACACGGTTGGTGACATCACCGACCGCCCAGATATTGGCGGTGCTGGTGCGCGAATAGTCATCCACTTCGATAGCACCCAGCTTGTCGAGCTTCACGCCAGCAGCTTCGAGACCGAGGCCGTCGGTGTTGGGCATGCGGCCAAGCGCCAGCATTGCCTGCCCGGCTTCAAGCGTTTCGCCATTCGACAGCGTGATCGACAACAGACCGTTTGCCTGCTTCGCAACGTTTTCGAACACCGCCTCACAAATGATGCGAATGCCCTTGGCTGCCATGGTTTCATGCAACAGATGGCGCACATCGCCGTCGAAACCGTTCAGAATTTCCTTGCCGCGATAGACAAGTGTGGTTTCCACGCCAAGACCATGGAAGATATTGGCAAACTCCACGGCGATGTAGCCGCCGCCCGCGATGACAATCGCCTTGGGCAATTCTTCCAGATGGAAGGCTTCGTTGGAACTGATGCATAGCTCATGGCCGGGCAGAGCCTCATGCGGGTTCGGACGACCGCCTGTGGCAACCAGAATATGCTCGGCCGTAACCCGACGCCCATCGGCCTTCAGTTCGACCGTATGCTCATCGACGAGCACCGCGCGGCTTGCGAAAATTTCGACTTTCGAATTCTCCAACCCCTTCCGATAAAGACCTTCCAGACGGTCAATTTCCTTGTCCTTGGCGGCAATGAGCTTCTTCCAGTCGAAGCTGCTCTCGCCCACGGTCCAGCCGTAACCGACCGCATCCTCGAAATGCTCGGGAAATTGCGAGGCATAGACAAACAGCTTTTTCGGCACGCAGCCGCGAATGACGCAAGTGCCGCCCATGCGATATTCTTCCGCCAGACCGACCTTTTTGCCCATGGCGCCTGCAAGACGGCCTGCACGCACACCGCCGGAACCGCCGCCGATAACAAAGAGGTCGTAGTCGTAGCTGGCCATGGGAATTCTCCTTATGAATCGCGGTGCCGGAATGCCCGAGGCCTTTCCGGCAGGATTCTGCGTCAACAACAGATTCGGCTGATATGTAAGCAAAAGAAAAAGCCCGGCCAAGTCGCCGGGCTTTCAATTTTTTTTCATGCTGATTGCAAATTACTGCTGAGCGGGCTGTTCCGCCGGCTGAGCGGCAGTGGAACCAGCCTGAGCGGCCAGAACTTCTGCAACGTCGCGGGCGAGGTCACGAGCAACGCCATTCTGCCAGACATTGGCGGCCTTCACGACTTCGCGGGTCACGATCGGGCCTTCCGACAGCAGCTTCTTGCCAGCTGGCGAGGTGTAGAAGGTCGAGATTGCCTTCAGTTCCTCTTCCGAAAATGCCTTTGCATAAGCGCGAGCGGATTCGGTTTCGAGGTCCGAACGGCGGGAAGCCAGAGCCAGAGCCTTTTCATCGACGGTCTTGGTGATCAGACCTTCGAGGTTCGGGTCCTTCTGGATCAGCTCGCCCTTGAGCGCACGGGCTGCGTTCGGCAGAATCTCGTCGAACTGTTCTGTTGCGTGGATCGCGGAGATCGCTTCGCGGGCAGCCTGCAGATGGGCATCAGTGATTTCCTGCGCCGAAGCCGCATGAACGCCGGCCATCAGGGCGAATACGGAAAGCGGTGCAATCAGACGACGAAAGCCAGTTGCCGGGATCATATGGTCAATACTCCGTTCAATCAGTTCAACACCAGTTGTAGCACTGGCAGTTCAAGACCGGTTCAGGGTTCGAATGCCGTCGGTTCCGGCAATTACTGCCGCACGCGCCAGCCCGATGAAAAGTCCGTGCTCGACAACGCCGGGAATGGCGAAGAGAGCGTCAGATAGTGTCTTTGGCTCCGGAATGCGGCCAAAAGATGCATCGACGATGTAGTGTCCACCATCTGTTACAAAAGGCGAACCATCTTTTAAACGCAGGTTCAGCGGGCCTGCAAGGCCGCATTTCGTGGCTGCCGCCTCGATTGCGCGCATCGTTGCGCCAAGACCGAAACGGTTGACCTCGATGGGAAGCGGAAAACGACCCAGCGTTTCCACAACTTTCGACTGGTCTGCAATGACGATCATAGCGTCGGAAGCCGCGGCCACGATCTTTTCGCGCAACAACGCACCGCCGCCGCCCTTGATGAGCGAAAGCTCGCCATTGACTTCATCAGCGCCGTCAATCGTCAGATCGAGATGCGGAGTTTCTTCCAGTGTAGTGAGCGGAACGCCCAGTTCCTGACACAGGCTTGCAGTGCGTTCAGATGTCGGCACGCCGATGATCCTGAAGCCGCCCTGCACTTTCTCAGCCAGCAAGCGCACGAATTCTTCTGCCGTGGAGCCGGTGCCGATGCCGAGACGCATACCGTCCCTGACATGCGTCAGTGCCTCGGCTGCGGCGGCGATCTTCAGCTTGCGTGCTTCGTCCATGAAAGAAATCCTAGCATATCCTCCGGGTTGACCCGGCGGATTCTCGTCCCAATTCGGTTCGCCTCTAGCACGCGTAGGCATCACAACAAAGCATCTATTTAAATATGACGCAGAATTTCACATCTGCGCGACTGAAGAGCCCGGCCTTGAGCCGCCGAGCGCTATCGGCTACGAATGCCTGACATCATTTTATACGAGAGAGACAGTATGTCCGTTGCCAGTGCCAAGCCCATCATCGTTTTCGATCTCGACGGCACGCTCGTCGATACCGCGCCGGACCTTCTCGACAGTCTCAATCATTGCCTGTCCATTTCAGGCCTCAAGGCGGCAGATCGCGCAGCTTTGCGCCGCTTTGTCGGTCAGGGCGGACGCACCATGATCGAGCGCGCCTTTGCCGCCCAGCAGACGCAGATTGATGAAACGCGTCTCGACCAGCTGGTGGAAGAGTTTCGCGAGCATTATGCAGACAATATGCCGGGACATTCCACCTTTTTCCCCGGCGTGCTGGAAGCGCTTGACCGGTTTCAGGCACATGGCTTCGAACTGGCCGTCTGCACGAACAAGTTCGAATCTCTTTCGGTCAAGCTGCTGACCTCGATGGGCGAAGCCGCGCGCTTTGCTGCCATTTGCGGCGCAGACACCTTCGCCTGGCGCAAGCCGGATCCACGCCATCTCACCGACACTATTGCCCGCGCAGGTGGCAATCGGGATCGCGCGCTTATGGTTGGCGACAGCCGCACAGATATCGACACAGCCAAAGCTGCAGGTATTCCCGTGGTGGCCGTCGATTTCGGCTATACCGACCTTCCGGTCCAGCATTACGAACCGAGCCGCGTGATTTCGCATTATGACGAGTTCACCCTCGAAATGGCTGAACAGCTGATCGACGCGGTCGCAGACCCCGTCTGAAAGGATAAAGAACGGTGAAAAATACAGTTTTTCAGTTTGTTACGCTGGCTTTTTCAACTGTTCTGGTATCAGGCGCTTTCGCTCAGGAAAAATCTGCGCCCGGTCTTCCGGGCGTTGAACCGCAAAAGCCGCTCGTCTCGGCTCCGCCGCCCGCCCCGGAGCCGGATGGAACGCCAGCAGGCAGCTGGAAGAATTTTCGGGTCGGCAACACGGATGTCTCTGTCTCGGGCGACATCATCATCGATGTCGGCACTGGCAGAGGCGGTTCCCGTCACCGATAATCCTTAGCTTCTCGCTGCAACCGCCAATGCCGACCAGACGGCTGGCAGCAGGTCGGGCAAGTCTTCTGCAATCAATCCGTGACCGAAGCGCCGACCGGCATCGGCATGCGCCCAGACAGCAGCGCAGGCAGCTTCAAAGGGCGGCATTCCCTGCGCCAGCAATCCGCCCACAATGCCTGCCAGAACATCGCCAGACCCGGCGGTCGCCAGAAGCGGTGTTCCATTCGCATTGATCGCGGCGCGACCATCCTGTGAGGCGATGACCGTATCCGGTCCCTTATAGATCACCACCGCATTGGCAAGGGCAGCAGCTTTGCGCGTCTTGTCCAGCTTTGACGCATCTTCACTCGCGACATCTGGGAAGAGCCGACGGAACTCCCCTTCATGAGGCGTCAGAACAAGCGCAGTCTTTGCATCTTTTCTGACCTCGAACAGTTCACGCGGGTTCTTTTCAAATGCAGTTATGCCATCCGCATCCAGCACAAGCCCTTTAAGCGCGGGAAACGCCGATGCCGAACCTGCGGCCAGCATGAGCGCATGCTCGCGTGCGAGAACCGCATTTCCATAGCCGGGGCCGAGCACAACTGATGCGACTTTTCGATCAGCGACGAAATCCCGCACATCTTTGGCGCTGCGGGTTTCACGCACCATAATGCTGGTGACATGGGCCGCATTGATGGACACGGCGTCTGGCGGCGACAACAGCGTTACGGCTCCCGCACCGCTTCTGGCCGCAGCCAGCGCCGACAGCCGCGCTGCCCCTGTGGCGTGCATCCCGCCGGAAAAGACCGCGACATGGCCACGGCTGTATTTATGCGCGTTGACGTTCAGGACTGGCAGGTTTTCAAGCCACAATCCGGGGGCATTTTCATGCGCCTGCGGGTGAATAGTGTCCAGAACGCGATCCGGAATTCCAATATCCGCAACATGAAGAACACCGCATAAGGCCCTGCCCGGCTGCAATAAATGGCCGGGCTTCTTGCGAAAGAATGTGACCGTCGCACGCGCCTTGACGGCCACGCCCAGTGTCTGCCCGCTGGCGCCCGACACACCGCTTGGCAAATCGACGGCGACAACCGGAATGTCAGAAGCGTTGATGGCGTCGATGGCCACGCCTTCCGCACCGTGAACGCCGCGGGTCAGTCCCGCACCGTAAATGGCGTCGATGACGCCGGAAAAACTCGCGGGCGAAAATTCGTTGATGCTGCGCACCTCGCCTTTGTGAAACAGCGAGGCCCGAAGCGCATCAGAGCCCTTTCGTGGCGGCGCGACACTGAAGCACACAACTTCAAAACCCGCTTCCAGAAGATATTGTGCTGCGACATAACCGTCACCGCCATTATTGCCCGACCCGCACAAAACCGCGACAGGTCCCTTGTTGGTGAACATGCGCCGTGCGACATCCGCAACGGCCCGTCCAGCCGCCAACATCAGGGAAAAGCCGTCTCGCACGCCATTATCCATGGTCCAGCGGTCCGCTGCAGCCATTTCATCGGGCGAAAGCAATTCCAACATAACGCACCTGTTTCGTAAGACGGATTTTGCGGTGATTAAACACGCGCCACTGGGCTTTGTGCAAGAGAGCCTATATTTGTCGCAAATTGATTACTTTTTAATCATACATTCATTATCGGGATCACTCTTCCACACCCCGGCGATAGGCACCGCCTTGCAAAGGTGCCGCCTTTAGTGCCACTCTGCTAAGGAAATGGAAGAGAAGAGAAAATTTTGCCTAAGTTTTCCAAACTGGCACGCTTCATGCTTCTCCTACAGTGAAACGGGCACAACGCTCATTTCTGAAGAAAAGCGGAGACCATTCTCTGATGAAAAAGATCGAAGCCATTATTAAGCCCTTCAAACTCGATGAAGTGAAGGAAGCCCTTCAGGAAGTCGGCTTGCAGGGTATTACTGTCATCGAAGCCAAGGGCTTTGGACGACAGAAAGGTCATACCGAGCTTTACCGCGGCGCCGAATATGTCGTCGACTTTCTTCCCAAGGTGAAAGTTGAAGTCATTGTAGCGGATGAAACCGTCGACAACGCGATTGAAGCCATCCGCAAGGCAGCCCAGACGGGCCGCATCGGCGACGGCAAGATTTTCGTCTCCAACATTGAAGAAGTCATTCGTATCCGCACCGGTGAATCCGGCGTGGACGCCATCTGATTGACATAAGCCTACCTATCCTTCGTCGTGCAAACAGGGAATTAAAATGACGACCGCCAACGATATTCTGAAACAGATCAAAGACAACGACATCAAGTTTGTGGACCTTCGCTTCACCGACCCGAAGGGCAAGCTCCAGCACGTCACGATGGATATCGGCCTTGTTGACGAAGAAATGTTCGTTGACGGTGTCATGTTCGACGGCTCGTCGATCGCCGGCTGGAAGGCCATCAACGAATCCGACATGGTTCTGATGCCAGATCCGACGACGGCTCATATCGATCCGTTCTTTGCGCAGTCCACACTGGTCATTCTTTGCGACATTCTCGAGCCGATCTCGGGCGAAGCTTACAGCCGCGATCCGCGCACGACCGCAAAGAAGGCGGAAGCCTACATGAAGTCGCTCGGTATCGGCGACACGGTCTATGTCGGCCCGGAAGCCGAATTCTTCGTCTTCGACGACGTGAAGTACAAGGCTGACCCGTACAATACCGGCTTCAAGCTCGACTCGACCGAACTGCCGTCCAACGACGATACGGACTATGAAACCGGCAATCTCGGCCACCGTCCGCGCGTCAAGGGCGGCTATTTCCCGGTTCCGCCGATCGACAGCTGCCAGGACATGCGTTCCGAAATGCTCACCGTTCTGACGGAAATGGGCGTAACGGTTGAAAAGCATCACCACGAAGTGGCATCGGCTCAGCACGAACTCGGCGTCAAGTTCGACTCGCTCGTTCGCAACGCCGACAAGATGCAGATCTACAAGTATGTCGTGCATCAGGTTGCCAATGCCTATGGCAAGACCGCAACCTTCATGCCGAAGCCGATTTTCGGCGATAACGGCTCGGGCATGCACGTTCACTTCTCGATCTGGAAAGACGGCAAGCCGACCTTTGCTGGCAATGAATATGCCGGTCTGTCGGAAAACTGCCTGTTCTTCATCGGCGGCGTCATCAAGCACGCCAAGGCTGTGAACGCATTCACCAACCCGTCGACCAACTCGTACAAGCGTCTGGTTCCGGGCTATGAAGCTCCGGTTCTGCTGGCCTACTCGGCACGCAACCGTTCGGCTTCCTGCCGTATTCCATTCGGCTCCTCGCCGAAGTCGAAGCGCCTTGAAGTTCGCTTCCCGGATCCGGCTGCCAACCCGTACCTCGCCTTCGCATCCCTGCTGATGGCTGGCCTCGACGGCATCAAGAACAAGATCCATCCTGGCCAGGCCATGGACAAGGATCTGTACGACCTGCCTGCAAAGGAACTCAAGAAGATCCCGACCGTTTGCGGCTCGCTTCGTGAAGCGCTCCAGTCGCTCGACAAGGATCGCGAATTCCTGAAGGCCGGCGGCGTGTTCACCGACGACCAGATCGACTCGTTCATCGAACTGAAGATGGCCGAAGTGATGCGTTTCGAAATGACCCCGCATCCGGTCGAATTCGACATGTACTACTCGGTCTAATCCATGGGCAAGCGGGGGCGCTTGCGCTCCCGCAGCTCCAAGAGTTACCGAGGGGAACGACGCGTTTTTAAAAACGCGCGAAAGAAAACCCGGCTTTATGGCCGGGTTTTCTTTTAGTAATCAATGCTTTGAAGAAGCTATCTGAGAAATGGGATCAGAGCGCCTTGAGAATGCGCGCCGCGATCATCATTTCGACTTCGCGCGCCTTACGCCGCGCCGCAGCTTCGGCGTCTTCGCCCCACTGCTCAGTCGTCCAGTCTTCATCGATATGCGCCAGCGACCAGCCATCTTCGGCGGAGACTTCGTCCTTGGCGATAGCCAGCGCGATGATGGCCGAACCGGTCAGGGTCGTCATCGTGTGAAGCGAGGCGAGCGCAATCGGATCGTTGAACGCCGACAGATGAATGCCAAATGCCGTGATCGCCTCACGCGGCTGCTCGACATGCATGACACCTTCGGCAAGGGCGAACCGCGCGCCAAGCGTTTCTGCCCAGTCGATCAGCGGATCCCAGCGCGCCGTCTGGCGGGAAACGAGTTCCTGCGGCGCGTCGGCGCGATAGCACAGCAAATCCGTGCCTGCGAAACGCAACACATCTTCAAGCACGGCCTGCGGATCCTGTGCGATGCCGTCAATGGCAGTGTTCACAAGCCGGGTGGCAGGCATTTTACCCGGATCGATAACCTTTTCCTGCGCGCGGAACTCTTCCGCGATGATTTCTGCCGCAGCAGCTGTCGGCAGCAGCAGCAGACTGCGCGCTGGCGTCTTCACCGGGCGACCATCGAGATGAACCGCAAACCCACCATCCACTTCGGCGATGTCCACCTGGTCATAGAAGCGCTTCGGCAGCTGTGCCTGCATCAGCTTCTGGGCCCGAATGACGGGGTTCTCGTCGGAAAGCTGCTTTCCGGCTTCAAGATCGCTCAAAGTATCACGCATGGGTCTTTCCAATTTTTAAAGCGTATCCATTGCTTTCAGCAGCGGATGAAGGTCGTGCGGCGTGCTCAATATGTGCTGTGCACCGGCTTCGACGAGCGCCTGTCGGTCATGATAGCCCCATGACACGCCTGCCGCCAGAGCGCCCGCTGAGCGGGCCATCTGCATATCGTAGATCGCATCGCCGATAACAATGGTTCGGTCGGGTTCTATCCCCATTTCAGCGCAGGATTCAAGCACCATTGCCGGATGTGGCTTGGATGGGCAGTCGTCTGCGGTGCGAATAACAAGAAAATGCTTGCCGATGCCATGGCGTTCGAACACCGCATGGACGCCACGTCGCGACTTGCCGGTGACAATGCCCAGGAGAAGATCGTCCCGTTCTCCAAGTTCGGTCAGAAGCGGCAGAATGCCATCATAGAGCGGTTCCGCGAAATCCGGCGCCTGACGCAAGCGGATGAAATTTTCCTTATAGCGCTGCGTCAGCCAATCGACCTGCTCGTCTGGCTCGCGACCGAGCAATCGTGCTATAGCTAAAGGAAGCGACAGACCGATGATCGAATGCGTCTGGGCTTGTTCTGGCGGCGTCAGCCCCGCATCGGCAAAGCTTTCCGCCATGCAGCGATGAATAAAATCACCACTATCGACCAGAGTGCCGTCACAATCGAAAAGAACAAGTTTCATCGTGCTGTTGCCACCTTTGCCGGTCGATTGATGATTATCAAGCCAAGGCCGATCAGGATCAAGGCTGCGAATATCTTCCAGCTCAACGCTTCGCCCAGAACAATGCCGCTCAACAACACGCCGAAGGCGGGCGTGAGAAAGGCAAAGTTGGAAAGCTTCGACGCCGGATAGCGGTTCACCATCCAGAACCAGAGCGGATAGGTGAACGCGACCACGAAGAAGGACTGAAACAGCAGCGAAATCACCGACAGCACATTCGGATCGCGAACGAGCGGACCGGCAAGGCCGATGAACGGCAACGGAACCAAAGTCGCAATGACAAGCTGGTAGAGCAGAATTTTCTCAGGAACGGCATAAGCAAGCTTGCTGCGCTTGATGACGAGCGTGGTCAATCCCCACAGAATACCGGAAACGAGCGCCAGTACGTCACCGTAGAACGCGTAAGGCCCGGGTCGACTGACATGGTCGGAGAAGACGACAAACACGCCCAGAAAGGCCACACACATGCCGACAAAGGCACGGACAGACATGCGCTCGCCCAGCAGAAAATGACTGCCGATCGCCACCCAGAACGGCATGACATTCATCATCAGAGTCACGCGGCTGACATTTGTCAGGTCCATCGAGATGAAAATCAGCACAAACTCAGTGCCGAAAAGCAATCCGGCAAGGATGCCGGGCAGCAAGGTTCCATCTTTCCTGAACAGCGGAATGCGCCGCCAGAAGCACCAGAGAAACACGCATATGCCGCCCAGAACCGAACGGGCGGATGCCATCAGCATCGGGTTGAAACCCTGATTGCCGATCTTCACGGCAACCTGATTGAGCCCCCAGCTGAACATGATGAAGATGACCAGAGCAATGGCCAGCCCATCGAAAGAAGCCCGGCCTTGCGCCGTCCCCCCATTTTCCCCTGCCATTTCACTTCTTCTTTATGTTGTCAGTCTTCCGCACTGTCCTCGTCGAAGCCAAGCAGGTTCCACGATTGCACCATATGCGGCGGCAACGGCGCAGTCACGTCGATGATCCCGCCCGATGGGTTTGGGATGCGGATGCGACGCGCATGCAGGTGCAGGCGCTTCTGGATGCCGCCGGGGAACTCCCAGTTCTGGTCGGCTTCGAAATATTTCGGGTCACCAATGATCGGATGGCCGATATAGGCGGCGTGGACACGCAGCTGGTGCGTGCGGCCCGTATAAGGCTCCATTTCCAGCCAGGTGAGATTGTTGCCCACCTTTTCGATGATGCGGTAATAGGAAACCGCATGATCGGAATCCGGCTCACCGTGCTGGCAAACGCGCATCTTGTCGCCATCCGGCGTCTGGTCCTTGACCAGCCAGGTCGAAATCTTGTCTTCGCGCTTGCGTGGAACGCCCTTCACCAATGCCCAGTAGGTCTTTTTCGTGTCCCGCTCGCGAAATGCGGCGGTCAAAGCCTGCGCAGCGCCACGTGTACGGGCAACGACCAGAACTCCAGACGTATCGCGGTCGATGCGGTGAACCAGACGGGGCTTCTCGCCTCTTTTATTGCGCCAGGCTTCCAGCATGCCGTCGACATGACGCGTCAATCCCGAGCCGCCCTGCACCGCCAGACCTGCAGGCTTGTTAAAGACGAACACCTTCGGGTCTTCATAGATCAGCATCTGCGAGAGAACGTCGCCGTCCTGCTGGCTGCGGATGGTGCGCGCCGTAACCGGACCTGTCGCCTTTTCATCGACGCCCAGCGGCGGGATACGAACCATCTGGTTGGCCTGAAGGCGCGTATCGGCCTTGGCACGACCACCATCGACGCGAACCTGACCGGAACGCAGCAGTTTTTGCAGATGACCAAAGCCCAGCCCAGGAAAGTGAACCTTGAACCAGCGGTCGAGACGCATGCCCGCCTCGCTCGTATCCACAATCTTCTGTTCAACGCCTGCCATGGAGAAACCCGATCAATATCTTTTGGGGCGCGACCGTGCGCGCCAACTCGTTAATCCTGTCAATAGACGTGAGTTTCCCCGATTGCTAGTGCAATTCCGGAAAACTGCGATTTGAAGCCTTTCACGCCGCTTCCAGCCGATATTTGGCGATAAAGGCCTGAATCTTCACACTCAGTTACACACGTTTTTAATTTATGGTTGGTTCTGACACCCAATAGCCACTTCTTCCCGACATTAGATATTGATAGAACAGTGGGGTCGTACCATTTAGCCCCGTAAATAGAACGAGCGGGAGTGCGAAAGTGTCATTGCTCAAAATATACTGGCGAGCCATGGAATATCTTGCGGTCGAGAAAGCCGCAACGATATCGATGTGTGTTGCGAGTGTCCTCGTTGCCCTTGTTACGCTGGCCGAACCAATCCTGTTCGGTCAGGTCATTCAGGCTATCTCGGATAAGGGAGACATTGTCTCGCCTTTGTCCATGTGGGCCGCACTTGGCGTCTTCAACATCATCGCAGCCGTTTTCGTGGCGCGTGGTGCGGATCGCCTTGCGCATCGCCGCCGTCTCGGCGTAATGATCGACTCCTATGAGCGCCTGATCACCATGCCGCTCGGCTGGCATCAGAAGCGCGGCACGTCCAATGCCCTGCACACGCTGATCCGCGCAACGGACTCGCTCTTCACGCTCTGGCTTGAATTCATGCGTCAGCACCTGACCACCGTTGTGGCTCTGGCAACGCTCATTCCGGTCGCCATGAACATGGACATGCGCATGTCGCTCGTCCTGATCGTGCTCGGCGTGATCTATGTCATGATTGGCCAGCTGGTCATGCGCAAGACCAAGGACGGCCAGATGGCTGTCGAAAAGCACCATCACAAGCTGTTCGAGCATGTCAGCGATACGATCAGCAATGTCTCGGTCGTGCAGAGCTATAACCGCATTGCCTCTGAAACACAGGCGCTGCGCGACTATGCGCGCAATCTGGAAAAGGTACAGTTTCCAGTTCTCAACTGGTGGGCGCTTGCCAGCGGTCTGAACCGCATGGCTTCGACCTTCTCCATGGTGGTCGTGCTGGTTCTCGGCGCTTACTTCGTGACCAAGGGTCAAATGCGCGTTGGTGATGTGATTGCCTTTATCGGCTTTGCACAGCTGATGATTGGCCGTCTCGACCAGATCAGCGCCTTTATCAACCAGACGGTGACGGCACGCGCCAAGCTCGAAGAATTCTTCGAAATGGAAGACGCAACCGCCGATCGTCAGGAACCGCAGAATGTGGCCGATCTGGAGAACGTCAAGGGCGACATCGTTTTCGACAATGTTACGTTCGAGTTCCCGAATTCGGGTCAGGGCGTTTATGACGTGTCGTTCGAGGTAAAGCCCGGCCAGACGGTCGCCATCGTCGGTCCGACCGGTGCGGGTAAGACCACGCTGATCAATATTCTCCAGCGTGTGTTCGACCCGGCTGCTGGTCGCGTGCTGATCGACGGTGTCGATACGCGCACTGTCAGCCGTCGCTCCCTGCGTCATGCGATTGCCACCGTGTTTCAGGATGCTGGCCTCTTCAACCGTACCGTCGAGGAAAATATCCGCGTCGGTCGTGAAAATGCCTCGCATGAAGAAGTCCACGCCGCCGCCAAGGCTGCCGCAGCCCACGACTTCGTTCTTGCCAAGGCCAATGGTTACGACACGGTCGTCGGCGAACGCGGTTCGCAGCTTTCGGGTGGCGAACGCCAGCGTCTGGCAATTGCCCGCGCGATCCTGAAGGATTCTCCGATCCTCGTGCTCGACGAAGCGACTAGCGCGCTCGACGTCGAGACCGAAGAAAAGGTGAAGCAGGCTGTGGATGATCTCAGTCATAACCGCACCACCTTTATCATCGCGCACCGTCTGTCGACGGTCCGCTCAGCGGATCAGGTTCTGTTCATGGACAAGGGCCATCTGGTCGAACGCGGCAGCTTCGATGAGCTTGCAGCCCGTGGCGGTCGTTTCTCCGACCTGCTCCGCGCCGGTGGTCTGGCTCTCGAAGACAAGCAGACCAAAAAGCCTGCTGAGAGCAGCGCAGAAGATAATGCAGAAGGCAGCAATGTGATGCCCTTCCCGGCGCGCGCCTGATTGCTGAGACAGCAAACAACAAAAAAAGCCCGGCAGAGATGCCGGGCTTTTAATTTTAGGCAGGAATTTCAAACCGGAGCCCGTCATAACCGGGCTCAACATTATCAGGCGTTTCACGCAGCACCGTCTCGTAGTCGAGCGGCACATGCATATGCGTGAGAATTGCACGCTTTGGCGCGAACAGCTCGATCCATTCCAGCGCCTGCTCTAGCGAGAAATGGCTCGGATGCGGGCGATATTGCAAAGCCCCGAGGATCAGCACATCGGCATGACGGACATAACGCAGGCTCTCATCCGGGAATGCGCTGACATCCGTGCAATAGACGACTTTGCCAATGCGGAAGCCGAGTGACTCGATATCGCCGTGGATCTGCCGGAACGGCTCAAACCGGATTTCGCCGCCTGCACCCTCGATGGTGAAGGGTGTCTCGGCTGCAATATCATGCATGCTCAGGATTGGCGGATAGCTTGACCCTGCCGGTGTCTCGAAACAATAGCCGAAAGCGTCGTACAGCCGGTTGCGCGTGAAGCGGTTGGCATAGACATCCATCAGGCGACGATTATCCACCACATAGGTGCGCAGATCGTCAATCCCGTGAATATGGTCGGCATGCGGATGGGTATAGACCGCCGCATCCAGGGAATGCACGCTGGCATCGATCATCTGCGTGCGGAAATCCGGTCCCGTATCAATCACCACCGTGGTGTGATTGCCGCGCTCATTAAAACGCTCCACCAGCAAGGATGTGCGGGTGCGACGGTTTTTCGGGTTCTGCGGATCACAATTGCCCCAATCGCCATTGATACGCGGTACGCCGGGCGACGAACCGCAGCCCAGAACCGTGAAACGCAAGCAATTTCGAGGAGAAGCCACGCTCAAACTTCCTCTGCCGGCCGAGGCATTTTGGAGAACAGCCTGAACACGTTGTCGCTCGTGATACGCGCGACTTCGTCATTGCTCACGCCAATCGTCTCGGCCAGCATGGCAGCGGTGTGCTGCACGAAAGACGGTTCGTTGCGCTTACCGCGATGCGGCAGCGGTGCAAGGAACGGCGCATCCGTTTCCACCAGCAGGCGGTCACGCGGAACAATGGTCGCTATTTCGCGGATTTCCGGCGAGTTCTTGAAAGTCAGAATGCCCGAGAAGGAAACATAGCCGCCCAGTTCAATGCCTTTTTCCGCCAGTGCTCGTCCGGAAGAAAAGCAATGGAGAATGAAAGGGAAAGCACCCTTGGCCGTTTCCTGTTCCAGAATTTCGGCCATGTCGTCGTCCGCACTGCGCGCATGGATGACAAGCGGCAGCTGTGTCCGGCGCGCGGCTTCGATGTGAACGAGGAAACCCTGACGCTGCGCTTCCGGCGGAGCGTAGTCGTAATGATAATCAAGACCCGCCTCGCCTATGGCGACAACTTTCGGATGTTCCGCAAGGCGCACGAGATCATCAGCCGTGATATCCAGTTCTTCATGCGCGTTGTTCGGATGG
This sequence comes from Ochrobactrum sp. RH2CCR150, assembly GCA_014138095.1. Classification (GTDB taxonomy): domain Bacteria; phylum Pseudomonadota; class Alphaproteobacteria; order Rhizobiales; family Rhizobiaceae; genus Brucella; species Brucella gambitense. Next base: position 386,730 of record JACGXE010000003.1, on the reverse strand, counting down.
GTACCGACCGAGCAATAGACGGACTCATAGGCTTCCGCGATGGCGCGGATCGTATCGAATTTGCGAACCCGCGTGGAGATCGTCACCATGCGCTTGATCCCGGCGTCGAGCGCGCGCTGCACAACAGCATCGCGCTCCGGCTCGAAATCGGCAAAGTCGAGGTGACAATGGCTATCGACAAGCATCATCGCACTCAGTTCTGCTCTTCTGTTTCCACATAGCGCGGGAAAACCGGCTGCGGGGCTGGCAGATCGGCACCGCCAACCAGCTGGCTTGCTGCCACGTCAGTGAACTGACGCTTATCGGCAGGGACCGCCAGAATGTCGAGCAGCTTTTCTGCCGACTGCGGAATGAAAGGCTGCACCATGATGCCGACACGGCGAATGACTTCCGCCGTCACATAGAGCACGGTGCCCATGCGCGCCGGATCGGTCTTGCGCAGCGCCCAAGGCTCCTGCCCCGCGAAATAACGGTTGGCTTCCGCGACAACGGCGAAGATTGCGCCGAGCGCCAGATGCAGCGCCTGATCGTCCATAGCTTTACGCGCCGTTTCCAGCGCCGCGTCAGCCTGATCGAGAATGGCCTTGTCGGCATCCGAGAATTCGCCCGGCTGCGGAACCTTGCCTTCGCAATTCTTCGCAATCATCGACAGTGAACGCTGCGCCAGATTGCCAAGGTCGTTGGCGAGATCGGCATTGGTGCGGTTGACGATGGCGTCATGGCTGTAGCTGCCATCCTGACCGAACGGCACTTCACGCATCAGGAAGTAACGCAGCTGATCCAGACCGTAACGCTCGACCAAACCGAACGGATCGATCACGTTGCCGAGCGACTTCGACATTTTCTCTCCGCGGTTGAACAGGAAGCCGTGCGCAAACACACGCTTCGGCAGCGGAATCCCTGCCGACATCAGGAATGCAGGCCAATAGACGGCGTGGAAGCGCGAAATATCCTTGCCGATAATATGCGCATCGGCTGGCCAATAGGCCCACTTGTCGCTGGTCGTATCGGGATAGCCGAGCGCTGTGATATAGTTTGTCAGCGCATCGACCCAGACATACATCACGTGCTTTTCGTCGCCCGGCACCGGAATGCCCCAATCGAAAGTGGTGCGCGAAATCGACAGATCCTTCAGACCGGACTTCACGAAGCTCACAATTTCATTGCGGCGCTCGGCAGGCATGATGAAGCCCGGATTCTTCTCATAAAGCTCGAGCAGCTTGTCCTGATATTGCGAGAGACGGAAGAAATAACTTTCCTCTTCAACCCACTCAACAGGCGTGCCTTGTGGACCGTAGCGAACATTATCCGCACGGACTTCGGTTTCTTCCTCGCCGTAATAGGCTTCGTCGCGAACCGAGTACCAGCCCGCATAGCCGCCCTTATAGATGTCGCCATTGGCGGCCATTGCCTGCCAGATGGCCTGGCTGGCCTTGTAATGGCGCTCTTCGGAGGTACGGATATAGTCGTCGTTCGAGCTGTTCAGCACCTCGGCCATGCGACGGAAAGCTTCGGTATTGCGGTCTGCAAGCTCGCGAGGCGTGATGCCTTCCTTGCGCGCGCTTTGCAGCATCTTGATACCATGCTCGTCCGTACCGGTCAGGAAATGCACATCCTTGCCGTTCAGGCGCTGAAAACGCGCCATCGCGTCGGTCGCAATCAGTTCATAAGCGTGACCGATATGCGGCTTGCCGTTAGGGTAAGCAATCGCGGTGGTGATATAGTATTTTTCGCGGCTCATTATGGACCCGGTCTTTCGATGTTTGAAAGCGCGCCTGACCGTTTGCGGGAACGATCACCAGACACACACAAGAGAAAATCGTCGGCTGTGACATAAACCATGTGAGCGGTCATGTCACGCCGCAGTGCAGCAAGTTTGGCTGATCTGGAGCTACGACCCGGCGCCGGTGTGAAAAGCGCGATGCGTCTTCTCCAGCAAGATCACAACAGCCTGCTTCCGATCAAGATTATAGGTTTCGGCATCGATGATCTCGCGACCGAGATCGCTCCAGAATCGCGACCACTGATCGGCCTCGCGCAATTGTCCGGCCTCGGCGCGCCTGTGCGCTTCGGCGGCGATGCGCTCCATCAGATGGTCGCGGAACAGTTGATACTGTATTTCCGCCTCACGCCCCGTCAGAACGCTGGCGAGCGCCTGCGCCTTGGGCAGATCGAAAGCGGGCCTTTCCAGTATGCCATCGACCGTGTCTGAAATCTCAATGCCGCCATGCGCGAGAAGCAGAAGCGCCTTGCGCACGCTGCCTTCGGCGCGTTCCAGCAGCGTCGGCGTGACACTTGCCGCATCCAGTCCGATATGCGCACCCATATGGGACAGCGCATCCTTCATTGCCGCTTCGTCCAGCGGGCGCAGCTGGATACTCTGGCAGCGCGAGCGGATGGTCGGCAAAAGGCGACCGGATGAATGCGACACCAGCACGAACAGCGCGCGCGCTGGCGGTTCTTCCAGCGTTTTCAAAAGCGCATTAGCCGCATTGCGGTTCATGTCATCAGCAGGATCGACGATAACGATGCGCCATGCATGGTCCGAAGCGGTGCGTGTCAGAAAATGCGTGACGCGGCGGATTTCTTCCACCGTGATGCCGGTGCGAAATTTACCGGTCTTCTGATCGAATGGGCGGTTGATGTGCAACACCGCCGGGTGCATTCCACCCGCGATCTGTCGCCAAAGCGGCCGCGCAAAGTCCGGCGTGCCGATATCTTCCGGCGCATTGGCCTGATCGCCATGGCTCAGCATGTGCCCTGCCAGATGGAAGGCCAGCGTCGCCTTGCCAATGCCCTGCTCGCCCTCAAGCAGCAATGCATGATGCATCCGGCCTTCGCGATAGGCCTGCGCCAGAAAGCGCGTCACCTCTCCGTGGCCGGTCAGGTAATCGCTCGCGGACGGCTCCGGAATGCCTTCAATGGAATCATGCGCCTTGGGGACGTCGAGTTCGTCGATCACAACAGCCCCTTCTTCTTCAGGAGTACACTGGCCAGTGCGCCGATATCCTCGGCGATTTCTTCCTGCGGTCGATCGGCCGCAACAACCTTGCAGCGCTCAGGCTCCGCTTCCGCAATGGCCAGAAATGCCTGACGGCGCGCCTCATGCACGGCAATATCTTCCTTTTCAAAACGATCCGCAGTCTCGTTTCCGCGGCGTTTCCCGGCACGGGAAAGCCCTTTTTCAGCCGGAATATCGAGAATGATCGTCATATCGGGAACGGCCCCATCGATTGCTATGCGTTCAATCGCCGCCATATAGGTCGCATCGAGATTGCCCGTCACACCCTGATAGGCGCGACTGGAATCGATGAAACGATCACACAGCACAACACGCCCCTCGGCCAGTGCCGGGCGGATCAGCTGATCGACATGATCGGCGCGGGCAGCTGCAAACAACATTGCCTCCATGGCCGGACCATAGCTTTCGGCATTGCCGCTCAGGATGACGTGCCGCACAGCCTCGGCACCCGGCGAACCGCCGGGCTCACGCGTAATGACGGGATCAAATCCGTTTGCGCGCAAATATTTGGCCAGCAAGGCGATCTGCGTCGACTTGCCTGCACCTTCGCCGCCTTCGAATGTAATGAATAATCCTGACACTCTGGCTTCCGCATTAGGTTCTGAAAAGATTCAATAGCCACAAGGACATCACTGGGGCTTGATTCAAGTTCATACTGGCCTTTGGCGGTCAGGTCGAGAATTTTGAGCATATCCTCAAAACTGTCTAAAGATATTTCCGCAGCCAGCCGGTCGAAAGCTCGACCGCGCTGCTCCATGCTCTCTGAGCGAGAGAGCCTTCTTCGACAGACTGTGCCGCAAACAGCGGCACTTGCTGGACCATATTGCCGTTGAGGTCGAATTCAAGAAGTCCGACCTTGCTGTCCGTTTTAATCGGCGCATGCAGCGGTCCCTCATAAATGAACCGCGCTTTCAGCTTCTCGCGACCCTCTTTTGGCAGCAGCAATTCGACATCATCTTTGACTTTCAGCGAAACGCTGGCTTGCGTACCGCCGAAAACCTGCGCTTCACCGACAATATCGTTTGCCGAATAAAGACGTATATCATCAAACGAAGTCATGCCCCACTGAATAAGCTTTCTGGCTTCCTCTTCGCGTTCCTTGAAGCTGGCAAGACCGCTCAATGCAAGGAACAGACGCCGCCCATTCTGCTGCGCCGATGCGACCAGAGCGTAGCCCGATGCTTCCGTATAACCGGTGCCCATACCATCCGCGCCGACGTCCAGCCGCAACAGCGGATTGCGGTTGCGCTGCGTGATGTTGTTCCAGGTAAAAGCTTCCTGCGAATAATATTTGTAGAAATCCGGGTGCGCCGAGTGAATATGACGTGCCAGCTTGGCCAGATCATCCAGCGTGACCGACTGACCGCTTGCTGGCAAACCGGTCGAATTCACGAACACGGAATTGGTAAGACCGAGTTGCTTGGCCCGCTGGTTCATGCGCTCCGCGAAGCTCTGTTCGCTTCCAGCCAGTCCTTCGGCCAGAATGATTGCGCCATCGTTAGCCGACTGAACAATCAGCCCCTGAAGAAGATCCGCAACGGTCGGCGCGGACTTGATGCGGGCGAACATGGTCGAAGTGCCCGATGGCGCGCCGCCGGTGCGCCAGGCATTTTCACTGACCGTGTAGGGTGTTTCAAGTGTCGTCTGGCCCTTCTCGAGCGCTTCAAACACCACTTCCGCCGTCATCAGCTTGGCAAGCGATGCGGGCGGGATCGGCGTTTCTGCACCTTTCGAGAGAAGCACAGTGCCGCTGCGATCGTCGACCAGCAGGGCTTGCGGAGCCTTGATCACGAGCGAACTCTCTACCGGTGCAGCGACAACGGCAAAAGACGTCAGAACGGTAGCGATTCCCACCGTGCCTGCTGCTAAAACCCCAGCAATTCTCGAATGAAGCCCCATGGAAATCCTGTCACGACCGCAGTGAACGCAAGCTTACGCAACGAATTCGACCAAAATCAATCCATCAAACCGCATCACTCAAATATGATACGGTTGAGCTGCTCTTTGTGTCTGAAGTGGAAAGCGGCAAGCCTACGACTTTAGATCAGACACTTAGTCCATGCGCACGACGAATGCGTTCGCTGCTCCAGCCTTCCAGGCGGCGCGCAGCAGGGCATCGTTACCGCCCTTTTCCGCAACGGCGGTCAGTTCATAGAACTCGCCCTTTTCAGTCGGCACCTTGGTGCGGCTGATTTTAGCTGTTTTCGGAAGTGCGCGCTGCATCTTTTCAGCCGATTCAAGCGTATCAAACAGACCCAGCTCTACATATTCGCCATGCTCTTCGGCATTGCGGCGCTTCCATGCGCTGGAAATTGCGCTCGGTGTCAGGATGCTGCCATAGGTGCGCTCTTCCGTATAAGCGCTCGCGGCGATCCGGTCAGACGCATAACCTGCCAGTCCGCTGATATGACCGGCATTGGCCATGCCAAAGCTGGAATTCGGCTTGCGCGACGGCGTCGGCACATTCGGCGGTAAAATCGGTGCTGGGCCGGAAGCATCACCATAAGCCGGATTAACCGAGAACGGCGATTCCTGCGGAACAGGCGCATAGCCCGGCATAGGCGCACTCTGCGGCGCCATGGCTGGCATCGGAATGCGGGATTTCGGCGATGTGGGCGTCGGGCCGTTCATGGCCATCATAACGCCTGATGCCGGCTGACCGATCATGTCGCCGCCAGACGGACGGTAGGATGCGATCAGATAGGCGTCGTCATTGCCTTCCAGCGGTGCGCGCCCGACATATTCCACCTTCACATTGGCGGTGCCATGATGCTGGTAATCGAGCATTTCCGCCGCCTTCTGCGACAGATCGATCACGCGGTTATATTCGTAGGGGCCGCGATCATTGACGCGCACAATGACGGAACTGCCGGTGTCCATATTGGTCACACGGGCATAGCTCGGCAGCGGCATGGTCGGATGCGCCGCGGTCAGATGGGCCATATCATAGACTTCGCCATTGGCGGTCAGACGACCATGGAAAGCCTCGCCATACCAGGACGCACGCCCGACAGCCGTATAATTCTTGTCTTCTTTCGGATAGTACCAGCGGCCCTTGACCTTGTAAGGCTGGCCGGTCTGATCACGTCCGCCGCCACGCGGCAGAGGCTTGCCGGTGCCATAGGCAACACGCGGGCTGGCCTTCACGCCATATTTGGACTCGGCGAAATATTCCTTGGAGCGCTTTTGCTTAGGTTTGCCCTGTGGGGGCGTGGCGCAACCGGCCAATGCAACGGCCAGAGCCATGAAGGTCATCATGGCGACCGAGCCGCGCTTGTCACGCAACATCGCCGCCTTCTCGCTGACCGAAATTTTCAGCCCACGCTTCGAACTCATACGCCACACGCCCGTTACTCGACAGGCAGCCAAAAACGCTGGCTGCACTTTACATAAATCCAGTGATGTCACCGATTTATTGACGGATCATTAAAACTTTCAGAAAAGCTGTAATTTGAGTCGCTACACGCACAAGATGATTAACAGCACTGCCGGTCGCCGCCTTGAATTGTGGAACCAACCTGCCTCCCACAGAGTTGGAAACATACAACAAGGAGAACATCATGTTTCGAGCACTCATTCTGTGGCTTCTGGGCGTACCATTCATCCTCGTGCTGATTATCTGGTATTTTTTCTTCTAAAGAGGGAACATTCAGAGAAGTATCCCGTTTTAGAAGTGGCTCTCTTGACCTCTGAGCCAGTCACCTAACGTCATGATTAGGCCCGCGCTTCATAGCTGCGGGCCCTTTTTTCGGCTGAAGTTCAACGGCTACGCGCCGATGGCGGGGGAATAAGTGCGTTGATTGCCTGCCGATGCAACTTGAAATGCGCCGGTGTCCAGGTGGAAAGCTCACCATCCGTATTCACCGCGCGCGGCTTCTTGGTGCGGATAATCACTTCCGTGGTAGGAAAGGCCCGCACATCACGCCATTTCGACTGCGTGCCGCGCCGCAAACTCGGCAACAGCCGCAGCAAATGCCACCAATGATCGACTTCAAGACTGTAGAAATCCAGCTTGCCATCGTCGATAGCAGCGTCTTTCTCAACAGCCATGCCGCCACCGTAAAATTTGCCATTGCCGACCGACACCTGCAAGGTCGTGATCTTTTCGGTCATGCCGTCATGTTCAAGATAGGCTGTAAACAGCTCTGAGCGCATCAGAATACGCGCTGCGACAAGACCATAGCCGAGCTTACCCCATTTCTTTTTCGCGTCCGCGCTCAGTTGCTGTGCAAGCTCGGCGCTGAAACCGATGCTCGCCACATTGAAATAGAGATGACCATTCACCTCGCCCAGATCGATAGGATGGGTGTCATAAGCCACGAGCTGACGTGCCGCCTCAACCGGATCGGCTGGAATACCTACAGTGCGGGCAAAATCATTGGCTGTTCCAAGCGGCAGAATGGCGAGCGGCATCCCTGTCTCCATCAGCCCTTCTGCCGCTGCATTGAGTGACCCGTCACCACCGCCGATGACGACCAGATCATGATCCCGCTCACGCAGGATGATATCGGAAATCGTCTCGCCTTCACGGGGCTGATGCTCGAACAACTCCATTCCGCCACGCTCGAGTTCCGTTCTCATTTGGCCACCAAACCCCTTCCCGTTGCGGGCATTGGGGTTCACGATCAACAATGCGCGACGTTTGGTTGTCTTCGCCATATAGTATCCGTCTGTCGGTTTCACTCTCAATCCGGAAATAGAGAAGATCGTCATGAAGCGCTCACGTACGATCGGGTTCCGGACGCCGTTTTCTGCAAATGGCGATGGATCGACGGATATCAATATGCAGTACCGTTAATTCTCACATCCTGACAGTAGAGTTGATGACAGTAACAGCGCGTGATCAAAACAAAGAGGCGGCAAAAATGCCGCCTCCGTCATAAAGCTGTTCTTGTTTGTTGCTTGCCGTTTCAATGCATCGGCATCGGGCCGACATAATCGGCATGGTCATCGCCGTTCAGATTGCTCTGCCAGTCCACGATGACCTTCTGTCCAACCCTGACATTGGGATGTGTGTTCGGAAAAAGCTCCCAGCTTTGACCATTATCCAGTGTCACAACCTGGCTTGTATGGTCATAGGCCTTCAAGGTGCCGATTGTGAAATCTTCTGCATGTGCAGCAAACGAGAACAGTGAAACACCTGCTGCGACAGCAGCCATAAGATGATAACGCATCTTAATCTTCCTCCAGACAGCGCAAAACGGGTTGCGCTCCTCCGTCGGGTCCGTCAACTCGCAGATTTCTTCGATGATCTTATCTCCGAAGAACACCAATACCTGCCGGGCCGGGCCTCACTTATCAAGTAAGACTAAATCTTCTCTATTTCATGGCATTTTCGATCAATACGGATCACGGCCAATCACAGCTTTGCGACTGATAAGCAACTTTATTCCGGACAGACTGCGCCACCCTAATCTTACAGATTGACGGGCTTGAAAAGAGCACATAGCTTCTGGGGCGAGAGTGCGAAACTCTCCAGTCTTGTCAAGCCTGAACGGCTTCAAGATACTGAAATGTCTTGCAGATTGCGGGTATGATGTAATGGTAGCCTGTCAGCTTCCCAAGCTGAACGCGCGGGTTCGATTCCCGCTACCCGCTCCAACCACCATAAATCCTCACTATTGACTATTGCTCCGCGTTCATCCCGTCGCGCAGTGCCAAAGCTCCCGATTTCTTTCTCAGTACATTTATAGTTTATATTCATAATTTATAATAATATAAAATTAATCGCAATTATTAGCGATGCAAATGATTTTAAAATCAATGTAGAACTCGATCTTATTTAAGAACGAGATAGTTCATGCAGAAATATTCCATTTTGATTGCGGTGGTAACCAGAAACCGTCCGGCAATGCTCGGCACACTTTTAAAGTCATTGGAACGCGTGATTGTGCCGGAACACGCAACGCTTCATTTTCTTATTGTGGAGAACGATTTCCGCAAAACACTGAATGAGCGAATCGCAGACTTTGCTGCCTGTATGCCGGATCATGTTGTGCAGTATCGACTGGAGCAGCGGATCGGCATCTCGCACTCCCGCAACTGCGCGCTGGATTATGCGACCAAGAGCGAACATGACTTTCTGGTCTTCATCGATGATGACGAAAACCCCGAACCAGACTGGCTGGTGGAATTGTTCGCCGAACAACAGCGGGAGAGCCTTGATATTGTCGGCTCGCCCGTGCGCCCAATGCCGATCGAAGGCAAGTTGAACAGCTGGCAGAAATTCGTCTGGTCCGGGCTGGAGCGACTTGCCAGCCGCTCTGAGAAAAAATCACGCGTGAAGTGGGAAAATGGTCTGGCTGGCGGCATCAAAGTGGCAACAGGCAGCTGGATGGGCAGGCTCGACTTCTTTCGCGAGACCAGCCTCAAATTCGACTCCTATTTCGGCCTGACCGGCGGCGAGGATTGGCACCTGTGGGCCAAAGCCAAAACACTCGGAGCCAGAACGGGTTGGGCACCAGATGCCATCGTCTATGAGACTGTACCGCTTTGCCGGCTGACGCTCTCCTATCACTTCCGGCGCAATCGCGACCACAACACTACGGAGTTCATGTCGTCCTACAAGAGGAACCCATCACGAGCACTCGGCAAACTGCCTTCACTGCTGGCAAGTCGCAGCTGGAAATTGCTGATCTCCACCATGTCTATTCCGTTGAAAGGCGCACCGGCCGTGCTTGCTTCCGCAACGGCTCTGGGCGGTCTTGTCGGATTGCTGCGTGGCTGTCGGGGCAAGCAATCCCTGCATTATGCCAAGACGACCGGGCATTGAACGACTGCGCACCGCAAACAGAAAAGCCCCGCATAACGGGGCTTTTTTCGTTTATGGATTTGCAGAGATAATCAGTACCAGCCGACAGCGACCTGCGCTTCTTCGGACATGCGGTCAGCGGTCCACGGCGGATCGAAGGTCATTGAAACCTCGACCATGGAAACACCTTCAACCGCACTAACGGCGTTTTCCACCCAGCCCGGCATCTCGCCAGCAACTGGGCAGCCGGGGGCCGTCAGGGTCATTTCGATCTTTACAGTACGGTCGTCTTCGATATCGATCTTGTAGACGAGACCGAGTTCGTAGATATCCGCGGGGATTTCCGGGTCATACACCGTCTTCAGCGCTGCGATGATGTCATCCGTCATCCGCAGGAGTTCCTCCTGCGGAATGGCAGAGGCGGAGAACACGGCGCTACCTTCGGCTTTCGCCGTTTCATCGGCAGGCTTGGTTTCAGCCTGATCCTGAACTTTTTGTTCCATCTCGGTCATCCGAAAAACTTTCTCGCCTTTTCCAAGGCTTCTGCCAATGCATCCACTTCAGCGCGGGTATTGTACATGGCAAAGGATGCACGGCATGTAGAGGTGACGCCAAAGCGTTTCAAGAGGGGTTGCGCGCAATGCGTGCCCGCACGCACAGCGACCCCGGCCCTGTCGATCACCATCGACACGTCATGCGCATGGATGCCTTCCAGCGCAAACGAAATGATAGCTCCCTTATCCGGCGCGTTGCCGAAAATGCGGAGCGAATTGATCTTGCCCAGTTGTTCGTGGGCGTAATCGCGCAAATCTTCTTCATGGGCGAGAATGGCGTGACGGCCGATCTTTTCCATATATTCAAGTGCTGCGCCGAGACCGATCGCCTGAACGATAGGCGGCGTGCCAGCTTCAAACCGGTGCGGCGGATGATTATAGGTCACGTAATCTTCTGTGACTTCCTCGATCATTTCGCCGCCGCCCTGGAAGGGACGCATCTTTTCCAGCATTTCGGCGCGTCCGTAAAGAACGCCGATGCCGGATGGACCATAAACCTTGTGGCCAGTGAAAACATACCAGTCACAGCCCAGATCCTGCACGTCGACCGGCAGATGCACTGCGCCCTGACTGCCATCGACCAGCACCGGAATGCCGCGTGCATGGGCAAGTTCAACGATCTTCTTGATCGGCGTCACAGTGCCAAGCGCATTGGACATATGCGTAATGGCGACCAGCTTGGTGCGATCCGTCAGGCGCTTCTCGAATTCCTCGATGTGGAAAATGCCTTCATCGTCCACCGGAGCGAAAACCAGTTTCGCGCCCTGACGTTCACGAATGAAATGCCATGGCACGATATTGGAGTGGTGCTCCATGATCGAGACCAGAACCTCGTCGCCCTCGCCGATATGCGGCATGCCATAGCCATAGGCGACCGTATTGATCGCTTCAGTGGCATTCTTGGTGAAGACGATCTCGTCTACCGAGCCGGCATTCAGAAAACGTCGAACGCTTTCGCGCGACTTTTCATAGGCATCAGTTGCGGCATTCGAAAGAAAATGCAGGCCGCGATGCACATTGGCATATTCATTGGAATAAGCATGCGTCACTGCGTCGATGACGCTCTGCGGCTTCTGCGCCGAAGCGCCATTGTCGAGATAGACAAGCGGTTTGCCGTGTACTTCGCGCGACAGGATCGGAAAATCCCGGCGGATGGCTTCCACGTCATAGGCCGCAACAAGCGGATTCTTCTGGTCCATGATCGTACCTTTCGCCGTTCGGCAGGAAAGGACAGCGCGCATATCAGCGCGCTGTCACTGTCAATCAGGCATGAACGGCGAGCCAGTCGGACAGCACAGATTCCAGTGCTTCAACCAGCGTTTCGTCTTCCAGCTCTTCGATGATCTCGGCGATAAACGCCTTGATCAGCAGCCCACGTGCTTCATTTTCCGGAACACCGCGGGCCATCAGATAGAACAGATAGTCCTTGGAAAGTTCGGCAACCGTTGCGCCGTGACCGCAGGCCACGTCATCCGCAAAGATTTCGAGTTCCGGCTTGGCATCGAACTCGCCTTCATCCGAAAGCAAGAGCGTGTTGCAGGCCATACGTGCATCGGTCTTCTGGGCGATCTGCGCAACGCGGATCATGCCCTGGAAAACGCCGCGCGCGCGGTCCTTGACCACATTGCGAATAATCTGGGTCGAACGCGTGTTTTCCACCAGATGACCGACCGTCATGGTGATGTCGGTGTGGGTGTCGTCGGCCAGAAGATTGAGGCCACGAAGCTCGAAGTCGGAATCTTCACCCGTCACATTGACGTGCACCTCCTGACGAACCAGCTTGCCGCCCGCATTGACGATATAGAGCGTGAGCTTGGAGCCCTTGCCAATCGTCGCATTGAACTGCGAAAGCTGCGTCGCCTGGCCGAAATCGCGCAGGATAACCCACAGGACTTCTGCACCGTCACCAACCGAAACATGGCTCACCGACGTCGAGAAAGCATCGCCTTCGCCGCCGTTCTGGCGTTCGATGATCGTTGCCTTGACGTCCGAACCGATGCGAACCGGAAAGCGCGTGTGGCCCTGCCCGGTCTTCTGGATGTTCTGGATTTCGAGAGGCGCTTCCAGCTCGGTGCCGTCGGCAATCGAAATCATCCAGCCATCGCTGACATAGGCAGCATTGATCTGGCCGATTGTATCGTCTGTGCCGCGCGTCTTGAGCTGAAGAGCCAGCGAGCCGTCGGCCAGCGCTTCACGCACTGGCGTCACCGACACGCCTTCAGGCGCCCTGGCGTCAAGTGCAACGCCGTTGCTGGCAGCCAGAATGGTGGAACCGACAAGCAACGCCGAAAGCGGCTGCGTACCCGCAGAACTGTCGAATGCCGCAACGCCCTTCAAAAGCGTGCGGAAATCCGTGTAATGCCAGCTTTCAACGCGACGGGATGGAAGCCCGTTGGTCTTGAGCAATTCAAGCGCCGTATCGCGTGCAACAACGACATCGCCATTACCGGACAAAGTGCCGATAAGATCGCCAAAGCTGTCGATCAGCGCGCTTTCAGCAGGCGTCCTCGGCTTTGCGGTCTGAGTGGTCTGGATATTCATAATCCAATCCTCCTCAGGCTGCTTCGCCGATTACTTCGGCATAACCGTTTTCTTCCAGATGCAATGCGAGGCTCTTGTCGCCAGACTTGATGACCTGGCCCTTGTAAAGCACGTGCACGCTATCGGGAACGATGTATTCGAGCAGACGCTGATAGTGGGTGATGACGATCACGGCGCGATCTGGCGAACGCAGCGCATTGACGCCTTCCGAAACGATCTTCAGCGCATCGATGTCGAGGCCGGAGTCGGTTTCGTCGAGCACGCAGAGGCTTGGCTCCAGAAGCTGCATCTGAAGAATTTCAGCGCGCTTTTTTTCGCCGCCCGAGAAGCCGACATTGAGCGGGCGCTTGAGCATATTCATGTCGATGTTGAGGCCGCCTGCAACGTCCTTCACACGCTTGATGAATTCCGGAATCTTCAGTTCCGGCTCGCCGCGCGCCTTGCGCTGGCTGTTCATCGCAACCTTCAGGAATTCCATCGTGGCGACGCCCGGTATTTCCATTGGATATTGGAAAGCAAGGAAAATGCCCTTGGCTGCGCGTTCTGCCGGGTCGAGTTCAAGGATCGACTCACCGTTATAAAGAATGTCGCCTTCGGTCACTTCGTAATCGTCGCGACCAGCGAGGATGTAGGACAGCGTGGACTTGCCCGAACCGTTCGGACCCATGATCGCAGCCACTTCACCCTTGTTCACGGTGAGGTTCAGGCCACGGATGATCTCGGTATCCGTGTCGGCGATCTTTGCATGGAGGTTCTTGATCTCAAGCATGAATGTAAACCTTGTTCTAATGCCAGGAAAAGGCTGGCCAGAAAATCTGATGCGAGAAGGGAGGAGTGCGTCGGTTAACCGACGCTGCCCTCAAGCGAGATGCCGATAAGCTTCTGAGCTTCGACGGCGAACTCCATCGGCAGTTCCTGAATGACTTCCTTCACGAAGCCATTGACGATGAGAGCGATTGCCTCCTCTTCCGGAATGCCGCGCTGCATCACGTAGAACAGCTGGTCTTCGGAAATCTTGGAGGTGGTTGCCTCGTGCTCGAACTGCGCCGTAGCGTTCTTTGCTTCGATATACGGCACCGTATGCGCGCCGCAATCGTTGCCGATCAGAAGCGAGTCGCACTGGGTGAAGTTGCGGGCATTCTCAGCCTTACGATGGGCCGAAACCTGTCCGCGATAGGTGTTGTTCGACTTGCCAGCCGAAATACCCTTGGAAATGATGCGGCTCGACGTGTTCTTGCCGAGATGGATCATCTTGGTGCCCGAGTCGATCTGCTGATAGCCGTTCGACACGGCAATCGAGTAGAACTCGCCGCGCGAATTGTCGCCGCGCAGAATGCAGGACGGGTATTTCCAGGTAATGGCGGAACCGGTCTCAACCTGTGTCCAGGAGATCTTGGAATTGTCGCCACGGCAATCGCCACGCTTGGTGACGAAGTTGTAGATGCCGCCCTTGCCGCTGCTATCGCCCGGATACCAGTTCTGGACCGTCGAATATTTGATTTCGGCGTTTTCCATCGCAACCAGTTCAACCACGGCGGCGTGCAGCTGATTTTCATCGCGCTGCGGCGCGGTGCAACCTTCCAGATAGGAAACATAGGCGCCTTCCTCAGCGATGATGAGGGTGCGCTCGAACTGGCCGGTGTTCTTCTCGTTGATACGGAAATAGGTCGACAGCTCCATCGGGCAGCGAACGCCCTTCGGAACATAGACGAACGATCCATCCGTGAAAACAGCCGAATTCAGCGTGGCATAATAGTTGTCCGACACCGGAACGACCGACGCCAGATATTTCTGGACCAGTTCAGGATGTTCGCGGATCGCTTCCGAAATCGAGCAGAAGATCACGCCCGCCTTGGACAGTTCTTCCTTGAAGGTGGTCACAACCGACACGCTGTCGAACACGGCATCGACGGCGACGCGGCCGGATGCATAGACATTGTCGGAAGGATTGCCGTCGATCTCGCTCGGATCGCCCTGCTTGCGGACGCCAGCAAGAATTTCCTGCTCGCGCAGCGGAATGCCAAGCTTTTCGTAGGTCTTGAGAAGTTCCGGATCGACTTCATCCAGCGACTTCGGGCCGCTCTGGTTCTTCGGGGCCGCGTAATAATAGGCGTCCTGGAAATCGATCTTCGGATAGTCGACACGTGCCCAGCTTGGCTCTTCCATGGTGAGCCAGCGTTCATAGGCCTTCAGACGCCATTCCAGCATCCATTCCGGCTCGTTCTTCTTGGCGGAGATGAAGCGAATGATGTCTTCGTTCAGGCCCTTGGGAGCCTTCTCTGCTTCGATCGTCGTTTCGAAGCCGTACTTGTACTGATCCACGTCAAGGCCGCGGACCTGATCAATGGTCTCCTGCACTGCAGGCATTGGCGTTCTCCATCCTCGTCGGGGTCAAGGCCCGACAGTTGCAAACGTCAAGGTGATATGTCTTGAACAATACCGCCTCAATATAGTGTGCGTGGCCCTTCTTTAAAACCTCTCTAAACTGAATTTCAAGCGCCGGTTTCAAATTTGCCCCTAAAAATGCCGATTAAAATGATCAACTTATTGAAACAGATAGATGAAACATATCGCAGGGAAATCCAATACCGGCTTTTAAGCGTTGATTTTCCTTAAAAAACTCAGGTTTTTCGACCGAGCAACGGAATCATGTGCGCTCTTGCCGTCTGCGGGCTCGCTCATATGTAGTTCAGCATGGAAGGAAAACCATGATGAGCACCAGTGATCTGCAGGACTATATAAAATTCCTCGAGCAGCAGGTGAATGACGAGGGCAAAACCATCGAACAGCTGAAGTTCTTTCAGAGCGCCCACGACAAGTTCAATATTTCAGATGCCAGCGCTTCCTCCGACATTGCCGACGATATTGCCAGGCGGGAAGAGTTCAAAACCCGCTATGAGGGCTATATCGCGGCCGCAAAGAAGAAACTCGGCCTCGATTTTTAGATCGAGGCTTTTCTGGTGTGGCGTTCGACGATTGTGCGCAGCGCCGCGAGAAACGCGTCGACCGAATCCGCACGGACATCCGGCTCCAGCGAAACACGGATCGCGCCAGGACCGTCCTCATGGCCCATGGCGGCCAGCACGTGGCTAGGACCGACCTTGCCCGACGAACAAGCCGATCCCGCAGAAAGCGCTATTCCGCCAAGATCGAAGGCGATCTGGACTGTCTCGGCCTTCTGACCGTCGAGCGAGAAGAATGTCGTATTCGGCAGACGGTTGACCGACTTGCCGTGAATGACGGCGCCCGGTGCAATATCTGCAATCCCCGCTTCCAGCCTGTCGCGCATATCGGAGGACCAGCCGCCTGCCTCGAGCCGCTTTTTTGCAACGGCGGCAGCCGCGCCAAAGCCTGCAATCAACGGCAAAGCCTCTGTGCCTGCACGGTGGCCCTTTTCCTGCCCGCCGCCACGCACCAGCGCGCGCGGCATCATAAGGTCGGAAATGGCGATCACTGCGCCGACGCCTTTCGGCCCGCCGATCTTGTGGGACGAAACGATGAGGTAATCGCCGCAATTGTCTGAAATATCGAGTGGAATGCGCCCCGCTGCCTGAACAGCATCCACGACATAGATGCCACCAGAGGCCTTCACGATGGCAGCAATTTCCGCCACGGGTTGAATGACGCCGGTTTCGTTATTCGCGGCCTGCACTGCGACCAGCGGCAAGCCTTTGCTCTTGTCATGGGCGGCAAGCGCTTCCGTCAAAACATCGAGCCGCAGAATGCCGTTCTCATCGACCGGCAACGTGGTGATGTTCTCCGCCGTAAACTGGCCGCCAGCGGTCATGCATGGGTGTTCGGTCGCACTGACATAGAGATGCGAAAGACGGACTGGCGAACGGCCCATCATGTAATTGGGCGTCAAAAGCGTCGATGCAGCCTCGGTGGCACCGGAGGTGAAGAAGACATGTTCGGGCTTGGCATTGACCAGCGATGCAACATTGCGGCGCGCCGCTTCAACCAGCGCACGCGCGGCGCGGCCCTCACGATGCACAGAGGACGGATTGCCCGTAACACCCAAAGCCTCGATAACCGCATCCCGCGCTTCATCGAGCAAAGGCGCACTGGCATTATAGTCCAGATACAGCCTCTTGCCGCTCACGTTCACCGTCCCTATCTCCTAAATAACGTCAAGAATGGGCTTCGAGCGCAATTTCCTTGAATTTTCAATCTGGAAAAGCCTATTAAGCCATTCTACGTGCTGAACTTCAGGTTCAGCCTGTCAAAATTTCAAATCGGTTCTAGAAGCGGCGTCCCCCAACGTCAAGTTCGCAGCTTCCGGTCCGGTCTTCCCGTTACAAGCGGAGTACACATGCCAGAAGTCATTTTTAACGGACCTGCCGGACGCCTCGAAGGCCGCTATCAGCCTTCCAAGGAAAAGAATGCGCCCATCGCGCTCATCCTGCACCCGCATCCGCAGTTCGGCGGCACGATGAACAACAAGATCGTCTACGATCTGTTCTACATGTTCCAGCAGCGCGGTTTTACGACACTGCGCTTCAACTTCCGCGGCATCGGTCGTAGCCAGGGTGAATTCGATCATGGCGCAGGCGAATTGTCTGATGCGGCGAGCGCGCTCGACTGGGTGCAGGCCCTGCATCCGGATTCCAAGAATTGCTGGGTTGCCGGTTATTCCTTCGGTTCCTGGATTGGTATGCAGCTTCTAATGCGCCGTCCGGAAATCGAAGGCTTCATCTCGGTCGCACCGCAGCCGAACACCTATGACTTCTCGTTCCTCGCGCCTTGCCCTTCGTCCGGTCTCATCATCCATGGTGATCAGGACAAGGTTGCACCGCCCAAGGACGTGCAGGCGCTGGTGGACAAGCTCAAGACCCAGAAGGGCATCACCATCACGCAGAACACGATTGAAGGCGCCAACCACTTCTTTGCGGGCCATGGCGACCAGCTAATCGAAGAATGCTCGGAATATCTCGACCGCCGCTTGATGGGTGAACTGGTCGAAGCGCGTCCAAAACGTCTGCGCTAGGCAAGCAAGTCGGTCGCAAACCAGATTGACCTGGTCTTATCCGGCGGATCGCTCCGCCGGATTTTTTATGCATAGTGTTTCTCGTCAGGTCGATTCGTTTCTCAGCAGGTGCGCCATGCCGGTCTATGCCCTTCTCGCCATTGCCATCTGCTCTGAAGTTATCGGCACATTGAGCTTGAAAGCCTCCGACGGCTTTACTCGACTTGGCCCATCTGTCGTGGTGATCATCGCCTATGGGCTTGCCTTTTATTTCCTGTCTCTGACATTGAAGACAATCCCCGTCGGCATTGCCTATGCCGTCTGGTCGGGGATTGGCGTCACGCTGGTCGCGCTGATCGGCTGGCTTGTATTCGGCCAAAAGCTCGACTTTGCCGCCGTGGCTGGCATGGGACTGATCATCGCCGGTGTAATCGTGCTCAATCTGTTTTCAGGCACCGCACAGCATTGAACAGTCGAAGCTGTTGACGAAACCTGCGCAAATTACGTGTTTCCCCAGTCCTTGGGGAGTTTCCTTGTTTTTGGCGGTTGATTGGTGCTAAAGGCCAACTTATCACTTTGTTGTAAGCAGCCGCTTACTCCAGTTTCAACTTCGCCTTATCAGTCAGGAAAAAGGAATGTCCGGTTTCAAATCCGATTTTCTTCGCACGCTTTCCGAGCGTGGCTTCATTCATCAAATCTCTGATGAAAGCGGCCTCGACGAATTGTTGGCCAAGGAAACCGTGACGGCTTATATCGGCTTCGACCCGACGGCACCAAGTCTGCACGCGGGCGGCCTTATCCAGATCATGATGCTGCATTGGTTCCAGCAGACCGGCCACAGGCCTGTAGCCCTGATGGGCGGCGGCACGGGCATGGTTGGCGATCCGTCCTTCAAGGACGAAGCACGCAAGCTGATGACCGAAGATACGATTGCCGAGAACATTGCCGGCATCAAGCGCGTCTTCGCGAACTACCTTACCTTCGGTGACGGCGCCACCGACGCGCTGATGGTCAACAATGCCGACTGGCTGCGCAACATCAATTACCTCGAATTCCTGCGCGACGTCGGCCGCCACTTCTCGGTCAACCGTATGCTGTCCTTCGATTCGGTGAAGACACGCCTCGACCGTGAGCAGTCGCTGTCCTTCCTCGAATTCAACTACATGATCCTGCAGGCTTACGACTTCGTGGAACTGAGCAAGCGCCACGACATCCGTCTGCAGATGGGTGGTTCCGACCAGTGGGGCAATATCATCAATGGTATCGACCTCGGCCATCGCATGGGAACGCCGCAGCTCTACGCCCTAACCTCCCCGCTGCTGACCACCGCTTCTGGCCAGAAGATGGGCAAGTCGCTGGGCGGCGCCATCTGGCTCAATGCGGACATGCTGAGCGCCTATGATTTCTGGCAATACTGGCGCAACACCGAAGATGCCGACGTGGAGCGCTTCCTGAAGCTCTACACGACGCTTCCGATGGATGAGATCGCCAAGCTGGCAGCACTCGAAGGTTCAGAGATCAACGAAGCGAAGAAGATCCTCGCGACTGAGATAACAGCGATACTGCATGGCCGCGACGCAGCCGAGGAATCCGCCGAAACTGCCCGCAAGACCTTTGAAGACGGCGAACTGTCCGAAAATCTTCCAACGGTCGGCGTCCACAAGGCTACGCTCAATAGCGGCATCGGCATTCTGGCGCTGATGGTTCTGGCAGAACTCTGCACAACCAATGGTGAAGCCCGGCGTCACGTTGAAGGTGGCGCTGTGCGCATCAATGACGAACCGGTCACCGATCCGCGCATGATGATCGATGCCGGTGCGTTGAACGAACAGGGCGTCATCAAGCTGTCGCTCGGCAAGAAGCGTCACGTGCTTATCCGCCCGGCTTGATCTAGCCAGTCGGTATGAACTGAAATGAAGAAAGCCGGGCTTAATGCCCGGCTTTTTATATGGGCGTAATTGATGAGGCTCGATCTAGAACTCGAAGATCGAGCGGAAGATGCCCGGCGCAATGATGGAGATCGGATTGACGATCACCTGCGGTTGCTTGGCGCTTCCCGAGAGCTTGTATGTGATGCCGATCAGGCCCCGGTCACGACCATTGCCCAGCAGCATGCCCACGATGGGCACTTCACCGAATAGGCGGTTGACGCCATAGGCTGGCATGAAGGTGCCTGTGATCGCCATATTGCCTTGCTTGTCGTAAAGCGTTCCCTGAAAGGTGGTCCCGACCGATGGGCCGCGTACCACACCCTTCGACAGATTGAGATAGCCATCGCCCTTCTCAATCAGCGAGAAGCCCCGCTCGATATCAACGCGCGACACATCGATATCACGCTTTACTGCCTGATTGAGGCTCGCACCGCCGGTTGCTGGCGGGCTCGAAACGAGCTTGGCCAGACGCGGCTCATTGATGATCGCGAAGTTACGAGCATCGATCTGCCCGCGCAACGGGCCGTCGCCCTGCGCTGCAAGACCGACCGTGATCTTGCCACCGCGCATCTTGTCGTAGAAGTCGAAGAAGCGCAGCACCGCGCCTGCGTCGTTGGACTGGAGCGAGATCGAACGGGCATCGCCCTGATCATTGTTGGTGGCGACGAATGACTGGCCGGATACGGTCTGGGCATTGACGGACACACCGGCAATGCGATTGCCGGAGCTCTCATAGGAAATGGCGACATTGCGCAAGGATTCGCCGTTAAAGCCGCTGACTTCATCAACCTGCGCGCTCACGACAACACGGGGGCCCTTGCTTTTGCCGCTGCTCCCTTTGCCGCCCAGATCCGACGCCTGCTTGATCAAGGCGCGCGCATCGAATTGCGATCCGCGCACAGTAACGCGGTAGCCATTGGCGCCCTTTGTGGCCTTGACGGACAGATCATCATTCCGGTTAAGACGCAATTCGCTGAAATCTGCTGACTGGAAGTCACCCTTGGCAATCGACAGATTGCCCTTCACCCCGAATGCATCACCATTAAAGACCAGATTGGTGATATCGATCTTGCTCTTGTCGTCCGGGCTCTGCGCGAAATCGAAGGTGGCCTTGGCGGGGACGCCAGCCCCCTTGCGCCATCCGAGCCACGACAGGTCCACCTGTGTCTTGCCAAGGTCGGCAGTGACGTGGCGTTTTCCGCCGTCCGCCATGCCTAGATCAACCGACATCGGCCCTGAAAAGACGGTGTTCAACCCCGGAAACACCGCATTGCGGGTTTTGTCGTCGATTTCCAGCCTGATCTTCTGATCCCGTTTGGCCGGGCCGGACAGATTAACCGGCTCGGTCATGGTCACCTTGCCGGGTACGCCGTCAAGTTTTGCATCGGCGGTGATAACGGCGGCTGTCTGGTCGACTTTGATCGTGCCCGTGGCATTGGTGACATTCGAGCCGCCCACCGGCTTTGCAATATCCAGATTAGTGAAGCCAATATCGGCATTCCATTTCAAGGTACCGGGCGGCGGGTCTTTCGACACGGCGAAGCTCACCTTAACCTGCGCCTTGACATCGCCTGAGACATCTTCCGGCAGGAACGGCACGTTTTTCAACACGTCGATCGGTTTTTTACCAGCTATCTCGGCAATGGCTGATGCATCGCCCGAAACGGTGATATCGAGATCGGAAATGACCGGGCGCTGCGGGCCCCACGGAATGATCAGTGTCCCGTTGGAAACATCCGCTCGTCTGTTGTCCGCTGTATAGACGACGCCTTTGGGGAGTTTGATCGTTGTATGCGCGCCACGAACCGTAATCACACCATCCGCTTCACGGACCGGCGGCAATTCACCAACAACGTCCAGACGCGTGTCGAATACTTTGAAATCGCCTTTGATTTCATCGCCTGTGAGCGGTGGCGGCAGACCCGGACCGTTGAAACGCCCGGCAGCGAGCGAAATGTCAATCTGGCTGTCCTTCAGCGTACCACCGTAGAGGTTCTTCAATACCCATTCGCGTGCACCATCGGCCACATCAATTGGCCAGAGATGCTTGGCATCGGCCGCTGGCATTGTCGGGATGCGCAGCATAAAAATCATTTCAGGCGAGCCCTTGCCGAACGCCATGCTGCCCTGCCCGTAAAGCTGACCCTTTTCGGTCTTCACATCGAGATTGGCAAACTGAACACGCAACTGGTCCGCCAGAAAACGACCGGATATGCGCGTCGCAAAGGACAGCGGCGGATCGGTCGATTCCGCTGGCATGCTGGTAGCAGAACTGGTCAGCACCTCGAAACGATAGGCTGGGCCGTCCTGATTACCCGCATCCTCCGGCTCCGGTCCGAACGCGCCATTGAACTGCGCCTGCAGACCGCCCAGTTGCAGTTGCGATCGCTTGATCTCGATCTTGCGACTGCCAACCTTATGTTCAAGGCTCAAGAGTGCGAGACCGCGAATATCGTCAACCCGCCCCATCTGCATGTCGATGCCATCAACGCCCAGATCAACGCCGAGACGCTCCGGCTGATCGGCTGTAGCCGCTGTGCCGGAAAGCGTGACTTTGGCCTGCCCGTCCAGCTCAAAATGGGCCGGATTGATCCGGTTATTCGCCATGACAGGCGTTACTTCAGGCGGCGAGCCCAGTTTCACCGGAATATCGTTGATATTGAGCGTGAAGCCTTGAAGGCTGTTATCCGCCACATTGCGATCAATCTTGCCGTCGATCGCTATCCTCTCGCCCTGCCAGGTCAGGTCGCCCTTGATGGCGATCTTTCCCTGATCTTCGACCAGTCGCGCGCTTTGAATATCGATAGACTGTTGCGCATCGCCCGCCTTAAAGCGGATCGTGCTGTTGAAAATGCCGATGGCGCGCGTGTCCTGCTGGTGCAAAAGCTCCACACTCCTGCGCATGGCCGCAAAAATCTGTTCGGACACCGCGTCGAAATCGACGATGCCGCGCTCATCATAAGGCAGGGATTTCCAGAAACCGTCGCCCTTCGCCTCCGGCATATCAAAGGTCACACCCTCGACTTCAAGCTGCGCCACGCGAACCGAGCCAGTCAGCAGCGGCAGAGGCGACAGCCCAAGGCGCACAGATCGAATGCCTTTTATTTCAACGCCTTGCCTGGGGTCAGTCACGGAAACGTCGCGCGCTTCCATGGCAACATGGCTGTCCTGATCAAGCGATAGTGCGGCGCTGCCAATCGATGCTGTAGCGCCATCGCCCAGAACGCCGATCAGGGCTTTCTGCGCCTCATTGCGCAAAAGCTCACTATCCACGCCGCCGCGAAGAACGAGAAAACCAGCACCGCCGATGAGAACAAGCAGAATGCAGATCGAAACGAAAGCATGGGAACAACGCGAAATAAAAGACCGCCGCGGACGCAACGGGCTGTCTGCGAGACCATCCGTGCCGTCAGCGGCCAGACGCTCGATTCTGTCCATTTCCCGCTTGCTGAAGCGGATTCGTTTCGGTTTCTCTGTCAATAACCCAGCCAGATATCAAGTGCTGCAATCGACGATTGTTTCATAAAGTGAATCATGAAACAATCGTATGGAATTGATTTTACTCACCCTTTCCATCTGATGCGGTGCTTGCGGTTCAAGCTTGCGTCCATTCTCCGACATTTTGCCAATCTGCAAAACGATGCGGTTTCCATGGTTGCACAAGCGTCACTCGAATGCGATAGCTCGGACTGTAACAGGTGATTTCCATGCTAATCCATAAAAGAAAGGCACAGATATGGCTCATCCCCAAGTTGGCGAAACGGCACCGGATTTCAGCTTGCCGTCAGATGGACTTTCGGGCGGCGACCAACTCACCCTGTCATCGCTGAAAGGCAAGCCTGTTGTCCTCTATTTCTACCCCAAGGATGACACGTCCGGCTGCACCAAGGAAGCGATTGCCTTTTCGCAATTGAAGCCTGAATTCGATAAAATCGGTGCGCGGGTAATCGGCCTGTCGCCTGACAGCGCCGCGAAACATGCCAAGTTTCGCAAAAAGCATGAGCTGACCGTCGATCTCGTTGCAGACGAAGAGCGTACCGCGCTTGAAGCCTACGGCGTATGGGTCGAGAAAAGCATGTATGGCCGCAAATATATGGGCGTCGAACGCACGACCTTTCTGATCGATGCTGCCGGTCGTATCGCGCGTGTCTGGAACAAGGTGAAAGTTGCCGGTCACGCTGAAGAGGTGCTCGAAGCGGCGCGTGCGCTTTAAAGCGGTTTCTGTTTCAGATGTGCGAGACAAAATCACCCGAACAAACACTGCGAGGCAATGCCATTCGTGCCATTGCCTCGGCGGATCTGAACGAAAAAGTACGCCTCACGCGCGAGACAGCTGCACGCTGGTTCGGGCGTACCCTTTCAGTGCGTAGCCCGCTTGACCCGCCCTTGCCGGATCGCCCGGGGCGACCAGCCAAGCCCAAACTTGTGCCGCCGCGTATGATGAAGAAGCGCTCGTTGCACTCAGAACACGGCCGTATCGCGCTCATGCACGCGCTCGCCCATATTGAGCTGAATGCTATTGATCTGGCGCTCGATATCGTGGCGCGCTTTGCGGCCAAACCCATTCCGCGCAGCTTTTTCGATGGCTGGATGAAGGTCGCCGATGACGAGGCTCGCCATTTCACCCTGTTGCGCAATCGCCTGAACGACCTTGGCGCGGATTATGGTGACATGCCCGCCCATGACGGGTTGTGGCAGTCGGCACACCAGACGCGTAACGATCTGGAGGCACGGCTTGCCGTGGTGCCGCTCATACTGGAAGCGCGCGGTCTCGATTTAACGCCTTCACTTCTGGAAAAGATGATCGAAACCGGCGACCACAAAACGGCAGCGATATTGGATGTCATCTACAATGATGAGAAGACCCATGTGGCTGTGGGAGCAAAATGGTTTCGCTTTTTCTGCGCTCGCAATCGCATCGACCCTGTCGCCCGCTTTCAGGAACTGGTGCGCACGAATTTCCGAGGCGATCTCAAGCCGCCATTCAACGATCTGGCGCGTGCCGAAGCCGGTCTGACGCCGTCCTTCTATCGCACTTTGTCTCCAGTTTCGATCTGAGGCCATTTCTGGCCCGCATGGCTGGCGCAAGCCACAAATGCAAAGCTTTGTTAACCCTAATAAGTTGTAATCAAACTTAGGGAATCGGTGCGTTTTCTGAAACGTTCCGCCAAACTTCTGCGGTCCTTACCTTCATTCACCAGCTGAATTCAGGTTCCGGACCGCGCTACTGAGGGGCATGCGGGTGCCATGACAAATAAGCGGGCGAAAACAACGGGAAAGACGGTCTTCGGCGAACGCAAGGAGCCGCCTGTCGTCATTATCGCTCGCGGCGAGAAAATCAGCCATTTTACCTTTCGCCCATGGATGGCCATCGCAGGCGGAGCGGCGTTTCTGGCGCTTTCGGCCGCCTATCTCGGTTCAACCGCCTATCTTGTGCTGCGCGACGATCTGATCAGTTCGGGCATTGCGCGGCAGGCTCGCAATCAGCAGCTTTATGAAGACCGCATTTCCTTGCTGCGCACGGAAGTCGACCGTATCACCAGCCGCCAGATGCTCGATCAGCAGGTCATGGAAAACAAGCTTGCCGAACTGATGCAGCGCCAACAGACACTGAGTGCGCGCGACGGCAAACTTGCGCCTTTGCTGGAACGAGCATCGAAGTTGCAGCCAATGCCGGATATGCCGACACAGGCCGCACCCTTCGTTGAAGAACACAGCCAGCTGATCCCGGATGAAGCGATTGGCGGACGGGATTTCCCCGGAATCGATCCGATCATCACCGGCCCTGTTCCCAAGAACGTAAAGCCGGAGCGTCGTGCAGATGCAGGACCGCTGGGCTTGCGTCTGGCAGGTGGCATGTCGGGTGAATCTACAATCGAAACTTCTGACAAGCTGCTCGCTACCATCAACCAGACCCTGCATCGCATCGAAAGCGAACAGAACGGCAAGGTGCGCAATCTGGCCGATGCAGCTTCTGAAAAAGCAGACTCTATCGTCGATACGTTGAATTCCGCCGGTCTGCGCATTGAAACGTCAGACAGCGCGCGTTCCGCTATGGGTGGTCCGCTGATCCCCATTTCAGCGCCGGGCACAGTCATCAATGATTTCGACATGCAGATCCGCAATCTCGACAGCGCGCTCGAGCGGCTCGACAGTGTTCGCAAACAGATCAGGGCGATGCCGCTGGCAAACCCTGCCCCCGGCATGCCGGTAACGAGCCTGTTCGGATATCGCAGCGATCCGTTTTTCGGAAGCGCAGCCTTTCATTCGGGCATCGATTTCCGTGCGGCCTACGGCCAAACGGTGAGAGCCACGGCGGCAGGAACGATCACGAAAGCCGGACGCTTCGGCGGCTATGGCAATATGGTCGAGATCGACCACGGCAATGGCTTTGCCACCCGCTTCGCGCATCTCTCACAGGTTCTGGTCCATGACGGCCAGAAAATTGCTCGTGGCGCGGTCGTCGGACAGGCGGGCAGCACCGGGCGCTCGACCGGCAGTCACCTTCATTATGAAGTGCGCGAAAATGGTCGCCCGGTAAACCCAGTCAATTTTCTCAAGGCTGGCAAACAGATAGAGCCGTTGCTGTAACTGCAGAAATAAAAACCCGGCGCTGAGGCCGGGTTTTTCATTATTCGCAGATTTGGAAGCGATATCAGTCGATATCGTCGATCATCTCGCCACCGCCCTGAATGCGATGGGCAAGTGCTGCTTCCATGAAAGGCGTAACCGCGCCGTCCAGTACTTCCTGCGGATTGGTGCTTTCCACGCCGGTGCGCAGATCTTTCACCAACTGGTATGGTTGCAGAACGTAAGAACGAATCTGGTGACCCCAGCCGATATCGGTCTTGGTGGCATTGGCTGCGTCGGTCGCTTCTTCGCGCTTCTTCAGCTCTTCCTCGTACAAACGCGCACGCAACATGGACCATGCTTTTTCACGGTTCTTGTGCTGCGAACGTTCCGCCTGACACTGCACCACAATACCGGTCGCGATATGCGTGATACGCACAGCGGAGTCGGTCGTGTTAACGTGCTGACCACCGGCACCTGATGCACGATAGGTATCGATGCGAACATCTGCTTCCGTCACCTGCACATCGATGTTGTCATCGATCACGGGGTAGACCCAGATGCTGGCGAAAGACGTGTGGCGGCGGGCGTTGGAGTCATAGGGCGAGATGCGGACCAGACGATGAACGCCTGATTCGGTTTTCATCATGCCGTATGAGTTGTGCCCCTTGACGAGAATGGTCGCGGACTTGATGCCCGCTTCATCGCCATCGTGCACTTCCATCACCTCGACCTTGCGGCCGTTGCGTTCCGCCCAGCGCGTATACATACGCAGCAGCATGGACGCCCAGTCCTGGCTTTCCGTACCGCCGGCGCCGGCATGCACTTCGACATAGGTGTCGTTCGCATCAGCTTCGCCCGACAGAAGCATGTCGATCTGGCGGCGATCGATCTCGACCTTGAGTTCGCGGATAGTCTTTTCCGCGTCTTCGATGATCGACTTGTCGCCTTCCTCTTCACCCATGGCGATGAGCTCGATGCTGTCGTTCAATGTCTGGGTAAGCTGATTGATGCCGTTAATGCTGTCTTCCAGCTGCTGGCGCTCACGCATCAGCTTCTGGGCTTCCTGGGCATCATTCCAAAGTGTGGGATCTTCGGCTCTCTGGTTGAGATAGCCGAGACGTTTTATCGCCTGATCCCAGTCAAAGATGCCTCCTCAGCAGGCTTATGGCCTGCTTGATTTCGTCAACCAGCGTCTCGATTTCCGCGCGCATGGGCAAATCGTTCCTTCAATAATTCGTATTTGAGTGGGAAACCAAGCCGAACACAAAGTCCGGCTTGTCATTTCCAGCATCGGACAGTCTGTCCAAGCGCCGCGGACCATAGTGACGACGCCCTGCCGTGTAAAGGGAAAAGCCCTTTATTCCAATCAGTAAAGTCCGCCGGAACCGGAGCTGATCGCGCGCGTCGCCTGCGGCGATTGCGGCGCGACAGGCGAGCCTTCGCGGAACGAATCCATACCGATAACCGAATAGCTGTCCGACGGACCGGTACCCGGCTTAAAGGCTTCCATGATGAGGTTCGGATCGCCTTCATTGGTGCGCATGCCGGTCTTACGGTTGATTGCAATCAGCGTCATGCCTTCCGGCACGCGGAAGTCCACCTTGGGCGTACCGACCAGTGCCTGTTCCATGAACGACTTGAAAACAGGGGCAGCAAGACCACCACCGGTGCCGCCGCGTCCGAGCGATGCCGGCGTGTCGTAACCCATGAAGACGCCAACCACGAGGTCAGGCGTAAAGCCGACAAACCATGCGTCCTTTTCGTCATTGGACGTACCGGTCTTGCCAGCCAGTGGACGGTCGAGGCTCTTCAAAATCTGTGCCGTACCGCGCTGAACAACACCTTCCATCATCGATGTGATCTGATAGGCGGTCATGGGATCCAGAACCTGGTCGCGATTGTCGATCAGGGTCGGTTCTTCCTGATTGGCCCAATCCTGCGCGTTGCAGCCTTCGCACTGGCGTCCATCGTGCTTGAACACGGTCTTGCCGTAGCGGTCCTGAATACGGTCGATCATCGACGGCGTGATGCTCTGGCCGCCATTGGCGATGACGGAATAGGCCGTCACCATGCGCAGCACCGTGGTTTCACCCGCACCGAGCGACATCGACAGAACCGGCAGCATCTTGTCGTAAACACCGAAACGTTCGGCATATTCGGCGACGAGCTTCATGCCCATGTCCTGCGCCAGGCGCACGGTCATGACGTTACGCGACTGCTCGATACCGTAGCGGAGCGTGGACGGACCGGCAAACTTGCCGGAATAGTTCTTCGGAGCCCATACACCGAGCGAACCACCCTGGTTCACTTCCAGCGGACCGTCGAGAACCACGGATGCCGGTGTGTAACCATTGTCGAGCGCTGCCGAATAGACGAACGGCTTGAACGACGAACCCGGCTGGCGATAGGCCTGCGTGGCACGGTTGAACTCGGACTCCGCATAAGAGAAGCCGCCGACCATCGACAGAACACGACCCGTATGCGGGTCCATCGCGACGAGTGCGCCTTCAAGCTTCGGCGGCTGCTGAAGCCTGAAGCCGTTGCCTTCCTTCGCGACATAAATGATGTCGCCGGTGTTGAGCACGCCTTCCGGCGACTTCGCACTGCTGCGCTTGCCGCCAATATTGGTGACGCGCATCGCCCACTTCATGTCGTCGGCCGAGATAAAGGCGCGCTTGCGTTCCTTGCTGCGCGATCCCGACGCTTCAATTTGCGGCTGAAGGCCGATATCGGCACCCGCAGCGGAAACATTGAGCACGATGGCAAGCTGCCATTCCGGAACGTCCGCATAGGACTGCATGTCGCCAAACGCCGTGCCCCAGTCATTGCCGAGTTCGACGTTTTTCAGCGGGCCGCGCCAGCCGCGCGCTTCATCATAGCGAAGCAGCGCCGATTGCAGCGACTTGCGCGCTTCAACCTGCAAAGTCGGGTTCAGCGTGGTGCGGACGGACAGGCCGCCTTCATAAAGGGCATCGACGCCGTATTTCTGGATGATCTGGCGACGCACTTCCTCGGTGAAATATTCCGAGGCAAAGACGTAATGCGTATCGCTACGCGAGGTGACGCCGAGCGGCTGCTTCTTGGCGTCTTCCGCTTCCGCCGTCGTGATGTAGCCGTTTTCGGCCATACGATCGATTACCCAGTTTCGGCGCTCCATAGCGCGAGCGGGCTGACGGAAGGGATGATAATTGTTCGGACCTTTCGGCAACGCGGCAAGATAAGCGCTCTCCGCGATGTTCAGCTCACCGACCGACTTGTCAAAATAGGTCAGAGCCGCGCTGGCGATACCGTAAGAGCCAAGGCCGAAGAAAATTTCGTTCAGGTAAAGCTCGAGAATGCGATCCTTGGAATAGGCCTGCTCGATGCGCATGGCCAGAATCGCTTCACGAATCTTGCGGTCATAGGTCTGGGTCGAAGACAGGAGGAAGTTCTTCGCCACCTGCTGCGTGATGGTCGATGCGCCCATCGGACGACGACCCGAGCCAATATTCTTGACGTTGGTCAGAACAGCGCGTGCCAGACCGCCGAAATCGAGACCGTGATGTTCGTAGAAGGTCTTGTCTTCAGCGGAGATAAACGCAGCCTTGACCCGGTTTGGCACAGCCTGGATTGGCAGATACATGCGGCGTTCACGCGCAAACTCGGCCATAAGGCTACCGTCTGATGCATGAACGCGGGTCATCACGGGGGGCTCGTACTTGGCGAGCACTTCATAATCGGGCAAATCTTTGGAAAGGTTTCCCACGTAAAGGGCAACGCCGCCTGCCACCAGAAGCATCAGCACCGTTCCGATTCCGAAGAAATATCCGATAAGCCTTACCATATTCGCAGAATCCTGCCGTCAGATTAGTCCCATGATAAGCGTCTAAGCGCCAACCGCCAACCCACGAGCCTCTCAAGGTCTCATGATATCAGGGCTTAGTGACCACCAAATGCGTCAAACGCAAGATCGTTTGTCGGTTTTAACAGAATTAACGCCTTTACGCTCGATCCCCGTACAAAAATACGACAAACTGTTGCACGCATGCATCGTTGTGCAGACCCACAACCTGCGATCAACCTTTTGTTACAACAGCTGGCCGCCGTAATGTTTCGAACGACTTAATTGCCAGCGCAAGCCGGTCAGCAAGTTTTTTACGCCATTCCGGGTTGCTTATCAGTTTTTCGTCTTCCGCATTGGACAGATAGCCAATCTCGATCAGCACTGACGGCACATCCGGCGCGCGCAGGACCTGAAACCCTGCGAAACGATGCGGATTGTTGATGAGATTCACCTGCCCCTGCAAGTGCGAGATCACCTTTTCCGCAAAGCTCAGCGAGAAAGTGTGTGTCTCGCGGCGCGTCAGGTCGAGCAGAATATCGGCAACTTCCGGCATTTCGTCGGGCGCAGCACCGCCAAGATTGTCAGATTTGTTTTCACGCTCTGCCATTGCACGCGCCACGGCATCAGACGCCTTGTCCGAAATCGTATAAACCGTCGCACCACGAATATCGTTCTGGTTGATCGTATCCGCATGGATCGAGATGAACAGATCAGCCTCATGCTGGCGCGCAATGCGAACGCGCTCGGAAAGACGAAGATAAGTATCGTCGTCACGTGTCATCAGGACCTGAACGCCCTTTTCCTGCGCCAGACGGTCACGCAACTCGACACCGAAGGCCAGCGTCAGGTCTTTTTCCTTGATGCCGCTCAGGCTCTCGGCTCCACTGTCGATGCCGCCATGACCCGGATCGATCATGACCGTGAAGGGACGAGCCTCGCTTTTGCCCGTGTCCGTGGCTGCGGCAGTTTTGCGCTCGGTAGAACTGGTGATTTCGGAATGCCCTTGCAGCTGCGCCGCGAATTCCCGGTCCGAGCTTGCAACAATATCCGCGACGAGACGATAACCGGACGCGCTTTCATTTTTCAGAACGCGCAGGTCTTCAACCTTGAACGGGCCGCGCAAAGTCAGAATGAGACGTGAACGCCCCTTCCCCGCAAGACCGTAGCGGACATGGGAAACAAGGCCTCTTGCTTCGACGCTCTTTTCATCAAAGCCAAAGCGAGTCTCGGGCAGCTCGATCACCAGACGATGCGGATTATCGAAGAGACGTGTCGTCAATGTCGGCTCGTGGTCGAACATCACGACGATGCGGGTGCGCAGATCGTCGCCAGCCATGCGGAACGTGAGAGCCGTCAGTGGCTTGTCGTTCTGCTCGGCAGCTAAAGCGGTGCCAATCTGAAAGAGACCAACAAAGAAAAAGACAGCGAGCGCGAGCCATTGCCGCACGCCGGAAGAGATTGTCGTTGCTTTTTCACCGTTTCGAAAATGCATTCGCCACACGATCGACTAAAATTGAATTGGTGACACCAAATAGCGATGCCAGCGCGTTCTATGTGCGCCTCAATGCGCGATTGTCCATCCGACCCGCTGCACGCAACTCTTCAAACTGTCGTACAGAACTACGGTTAACGAAGGATTTCCAGCCGTAATTGAGCCGCGAATATCACCTACACTCGGGTTACGACGAAATTGCGATGCGGATGTCAACTGATATTCGTACTTGTCATCATGCATCCGACGCCATAAAAGCTAATGCAGGTTACGGGTTAGCTGTCAGAATCGTTTGCCGGTTTTTAAATATGACCGGAGAGAGCGAGAACAGTGGTTTATACGCTCACAGTCCCGGTAGCCGGAACAGAATTCAGTGGAGATGTGGCTCCCCCGCCCTCCACTTTTGATTGGTCGATTGCGCATTGTTACGCGCTGTCGCCACCGCATCGAACTTAAAGCCGGGTCTGGCTTCAGGATAGAACGGTGCGTGGATTTGAGAATTTAAGGTGTCCTTGTGCGCCCAGATGGACGCACGGCACTTTAACGCTCGAGAAGAGCAACGAAATCGGCCCGGTCTCCGGGTCATATATTGAGGTCGTTTCGTTCGGAACAGCTATGGGTCTAGTAAGACTGACCATTGCAAGCCTGAAGACCGTGATCGCCATGAGGCCGTCGCGCGTAAAGGCAGCAGCTTATTTTCCGGCGAACCCAGAACCATCCGGCAGATGCAACACGGTTAGGTCGGCAGCCTTCAGGGCTTCGTCCGGCGCACGTGTATTGCGTCTTCGCGCCGGCAGGAAAGACAATAATGTCCAACAAAATGCTCATCGATGCCTCCCACCCGGAGGAAACCCGCGTCATCGTCACGCGTGGCAACAAGATTGAAGAATTCGACTTCGAGTCGGAACACAAGAAGCAGCTGAAAGGCAATATCTATCTCGCGCGGGTCACGCGCGTCGAACCTTCGCTTCAGGCTGCATTTGTGGAATATGGCGGCAACCGTCACGGTTTCCTCGCCTTTTCGGAAATCCATCCCGATTATTACCAGATTCCGGTCGCCGACCGTCTGGCTCTGCTTGAAGCGGAAGCCAAGGCGCAGCGCGCCGAAGACGACGATGAAGACGAGCCGCGCGCCAAGAGCGAACGGTCTGGCGAGCGCTCGGGTGAACGGTCGAACGACCGCTCGCGCCGTAATCGCCGCCGCGGCGGCCGCGACAACCAGAACAAGGCGCAGACCAGCACCTCCGATAACGGCCTGCCCGCAGCAGAGCCCGTCGGTCCTGGTTTCGCAAACTATGTACCGGGAACGCCTGCAAGCGCCCTGTCGCATAAGGGCGACGTGATTTCCGAAGCCATCGACAATGGCGATGAAGACGATATCGAGCATGAAGAAGACATGGTCGAATCGGTTGGTTCGGAAGATGCGCTGGAAGAACTGCCGACGCATACCCGCACCCATCGCCGTCAGTACAACATTCAGGAAGTGATCAAGCGCCGCCAGATTCTGCTGGTGCAGGTGGTCAAGGAAGAGCGCGGTAACAAGGGCGCAGCTCTCACCACCTATCTGTCGCTGGCCGGTCGTTATTCGGTTCTGATGCCGAACACTGCGCGTGGCGGCGGCATTTCCCGCAAGATCACCCAGCCGCAGGATCGCAAGCGCCTGAAGGAAATCGTCAAGGAACTCGAAGTGCCGCAAGGCATGGGCGTGATCCTGCGTACCGCTGGCGCCAATCGCACCAAGGCGGAAGTCAAGCGCGACTACGAATATCTGATGCGCCTTTGGGAAAATGTCCGCACGCTGACCTTGCAGTCGACAGCGCCTTCCCTCGTCTATGAAGAAGGCAGCCTGATCAAGCGCTCGATCCGCGACCTTTATAACAAGGACATCACGGAAATCCTCGTTTCCGGCGAGAATGGCTATCGCGAGGCCAAGGATTTCATGCGCATGCTCATGCCGAGCCATGCCAAGGTGGTCCAGCCATACCGCGAACAGGTGCCGATCTTCACGCGCAACGGCGTCGAAGCGCAGCTCGACCGCATGCTGCTACCGCAGGTCACGCTGAAATCGGGCGGTTATCTGATCATCAACCAGACCGAAGCGCTGGTTGCCATCGACGTCAACTCCGGCCGTTCGACGCGCGAGCATTCCATCGAAGACACCGCGCTTCAGACCAATCTGGAAGCCGCCGAGGAAGTCGCGCGCCAGCTGCGTCTGCGCGACCTTGCCGGTCTGATCGTCGTCGACTTCATCGACATGGAAGAAAAGCGCAACAATCGCGCTGTCGAAAAGAAGATGAAGGACTGCCTGAAGGACGACCGCGCTCGCATTCAGGTTGGCCGCATCTCGCATTTCGGCCTTCTTGAAATGTCGCGCCAGCGCATCCGTGCATCCGTGCTCGAAAGCACGATGCAGGTCTGCCAGCATTGCGGCGGCACCGGCCATGTCCGCTCAGATTCGTCGATGGCGCTGCATATCATTCGCGGCATTGAAGATTATCTGCTGCGCCATTCGGGCTTTGACATCAATGTTCGCACGCCAGCGGCTTCGGCCCTTTATGTGCTGAACCACAAGCGCCAGTTGCTGGCCGATCTCGAAGGCCGTTTCGGCGTTGCCATCAGCATCGATGCCGACGAAACCGTTGGTCACCAGCATTTCGCTATCGACAAGGGCGCGCCGTCCACCCGTCCGGTGACGCAGCCGCCTGTCCAGCCGATGGCCTATCTTGAAGACGACATCGAAGATCCTGAAATTCCGGTCGAGGAAGACGAGGAAGAAGAAGACGTCAAGGCCGAAGCACCGGCGCGTGAAGAGCGCAGCGAAGAAGGCGATCGTAAGCGTCGCCGTCGTCGTCGCCGTCGTGGGGGAAAAGATCGCGATGGCCGCGAACAGACCGCTCAGGACGATACAGCTTCTGACGATGCTGAAGACGATACAGATGAAGGCGACGAAGCTTCGGACGCCCGTTCGGATGCTGCATTGAGCGACGATGATCGCCGCAAGAAGCGTCGTCGTGGCCGTCGCGGCGGACGTAAGAACCGTCGTGAAGACGAAGTGCGCGGTCGCAAGGTTCCGGATCCGGAATTCGTCGGTTACACGCCGGTTCTACCGGTGAAGGTCGAGGCCGCGATTGAAGCTGCCACTGCCGAAGTCGTGGCTGCCAAGGCTGAAATCGTTGAGGTTGTGGAAGCTGTTGCCGTGGCATCGGAAGCTGCCGAAACCCCGGTTGAAGCAGGAAAGCCAGCGAAAACTGCCCGCAAGCCGCGCGCCCGTAAGTCTGCAAAGACTGAGGAAGCCGCAGAAGAAGTCGTTGCAGCAGAGGTTGAGGAAGCACCTGCCAAGCCAGCCCGCAAGACCACTCGGTCTCGTAAGAAGGCTGACGACACCGCGCCGGAAGCTGTAGAAACGCCGGAAGCAGTCGAAGCCGAGAAGCCGAAGCGCCGCACGCGTAAAGCAGCGGCCCAGCAGGTTGCCGAAGTCGAAGAAGCTTTGGCTGTCGAGGCGGAAGCCGAAGTGGCTGTCATCGAAGAACCGGCCAAGCAGACCGAGCCTGTCGTCACCTCGAGCGATACCGACGAGCAGAAGCCGAAGCGCGGAGGCTGGTGGCAGAAGAAGGGTTTCTTCTAAGCCCTGCTTGACATGAGAAATAAAAAACCGGCGGAAACGCCGGTTTTTTTGCATCTTTGGGTTCAGGCTGACTGTTGTGGCAGCCAGTCTTCCAGACGTCGCACAGCTTCCTGCATCTCTTCGACTTTTCCTGCATAGGAGAAACGCATGGTGCGGTGGCCATCCAGCGGGTCGAAATCTCGGCCCGGCGTTGCAGCAATATTGATCTCTGCAATCATTTTGCGGGCAAATTCCATGCTGTCATTGGTGAAGCGCGACACATCGCAATAGGCGTAAAACGCGCCATCCATCGGTGCCGCCAGTTTCAGACCCATACGCGGCAGACGCTCCAGCAGGATTGCGCGGTTCTGACGATAGCGGTCCTTGATGCGCTCCAACTCGGCTGTGGCGTGGAAAGCCTCGATGGCGGCACGCTGCGAGAGTTCGGGTGCGGAAATATAAAGGCTCTGGCTCAGCCGTTCGATGGCGCGCACATCGCCTTCCGGCAAGACCATCCAGCCGATGCGCCAGCCGGTCATGCAATAATATTTCGAAAACGAATTGATGATCGTTACATCATCAGCAATTTCGAGCGCCGTCACATCGTCAGTTTCATAGGAAAGCCGATGATAGATTTCGTCCGAAATCACGCGAATACCCAGTGAACGGGCTGTATCGATGATCGCCTTCAGTTCAGGCTTGGCAATCACTGCGCCGGTCGGATTGGCCGGACTTGCAAACAGCACACCCTTCAATGGCTTTTCGGAGTGGGCCGCGGCTAGTGCCTCGGCAGTCAGAGCCGCCGACGTGCCGTTGCCGGTCGGTATTTCTACCACTTCCAGTCCAAGCGCCGTCAGAATATTGCGATAGGCGGGATAGCCGGGACGCGTGATCGCCACGCGGTCGCCCGGATCGAAATACACCACGAAAGCCAGATTGAAGGCCGCCGAAGAACCAGTCGTCACCGCGATGCGATCCGCCGAAACGGAAACGCCGTAATGATCGGCGTAATGCGCAGCAATCGCTTCACGCAGTTCAATCAGCCCCAGAGCGTCGGTATAGCCGATGCGCCCGTCTTTCAACGCCTGCTCGGCTGCCTGCCGCACGATCTGCGGCGCCGGATCTGCAGGCTGGCCCACCGCCATGGAAATGATCGGATGACCTGCGGCGCGGCGGCGGTTTGCCTCGGCCAGAACATCCATGGCGTGGAATGGCTCAACCGCACTGCGACTAGAAAGACTGATCAACTTTACCTCCAGAACACTGCAAGCGCCCCGCCGGAGCGCTGCATGGACAGAACATATTATCACCGCCGTATAAACGCCGGATTGGTAAAGCAACAGCGCTTTTAGGAAATTGGGCGCAATGTCCCGGATGGATACCGACGACACGCGCTCGCTGGCGGTCTTTCGTGCTGTTTTGGGGTCGAAGAATTGATGGCAACAATATCGGAATTGACCAGATAGGAAAGTCAGCAGAGATTGCACGGCCAATATCCGGCTTTTTAAGATCATGCTGCCTTGTCCATATGCCGTTTAAAATGCAACCAGACGGTTATAAGGTCCTGAACCGAAACCCTTTTGCCGATACGATGAGCGAACCACTGCGAGATTCGCGGAAATTAAGAGGAGGACGACGAGCATTATGGCAGCATTGATCGCGCCGTTCCCGACCGGGACCTTATCCTTTGGAAGATTCGTTCGCCGTTCCGTGGCAGCGCTTTCGGCCCTTGCCGTGGCGGTCACGGGCGTTGTCCCTGCCTCCGCCCAGTCGCGCGGCGTACCGATCGTGCGCGACGCGGAAATCGAGGCGCTGGTTGCAGATTATGCCGCGCCGATCCTGAAGGCCGCCGGTCTTTCCAGCCGTGGCGTGCGCGTCATTCTCGTCAATTCGCAGAGCTTCAACGCCTTCGTCGATGGACGACGCATTTTCATCAATACCGGCGCGATCATGCAGGCCGATACGCCCAATGAAATCATTGGCGTGATTGCCCATGAGGCGGGCCATCTGGCGGGCGGGCATCAGGATCGCCTGCGTGAACAGTTGAGCCGGGCGCGGACCATGGCGGTGATTGGCATGTTACTCGGCGTGGGTGCAGGCGTTGCTGGTGCGGCAGCTGGCAGCGGCTCTGCAGCCGGCGCTGGCGGCGGCATTGCGCTCGGCAGCGCCGAAGCGGCAATGCGCACCCTGCTCAGCTATCAGCGCACCGAAGAAATGACCGCCGACCGCATGGCAGTGAATTATCTGAACGCAACCGGACAGTCGACCAAGGGCATGCTGGACACTTTCCAGCGCTTTGCTTCCGCACTTTCTCTATCGGGCACCCAGATCGATCAATATCGCATCAGCCATCCGCTTCCGCGCGAACGTATCGCCAATCTGGAAGAACTGGCCAGAAAGAGCCCTTACTTCAACAAGACGGATTCGCCCGCTCTGCAATTGCGGCATGACATGGCGCGCGCCAAGATCGCCGCTTATTCCGGTAATATGGGTGAGCTGCAACGCATGTTCCGGGGCAATCCGGGTGGCCTTGCCGCCCGTTATGGCAGCGCCATTACCACCTATCTGAACGGTGCCGCGCGCTCCGCCCAGCCCAAATTCGATGCGCTGATCAAGGAACAGCCGAAGAACCCTTACTTCTATGAAATGCGTGGTGAGGTTCTCATCAAGGCCAATGATGCCGCTGGAGCCGCCAAGGCCTTCCAGACCGCTGTATCGCTCGATCCGCGCAAGTCTCCGCTGCTGCGTATGAGCTATGGGCGTGCGCTCATGCTGACCGGCACAAAGGCAAACATGCCAACGGCAATCAAGGAGATCAAGGCGGGCATCGCTTCCGATCCCGAATTTCCCGGCGGCTATGGATATCTCGCCCAAGCCTATGGCCAGCAGGGCAGCATGGGTCTCGCAGACCTCGCGACCGCCGACATGAACTTCTATTCGGGCAAACTTCAGGATGCCCAAATATTCGCGATCCGCGCGCAAAAGCAGCTGAAATCCGGAACACCCGACTGGTTGCGTGCGCAGGACATTATCAATACGAAGAAAAGCAAATAACGCCATGTTTCGGTCTATATTGATCACGGCGTATTTTTAAACGGATTGGAATTTCACGATGAAGAATGCAGTTTCCATCACGCTGGCGAGCGGCGTTGTCGGTCTGGCAGCGCTGGCTCTCGGCTATGGGGCAGGTCTGTCGCGCCATCCGGCTGCACCAGTCGCAGCCGCAACAGCCGCAACAGCCGCAACGACGGCTGAAGCACCGCTTAACCAGCAGGCCATTGAAAATGTGGTGCGCAACTATCTTCTCCAGAATCCGGAACTGATGCTGGAAGTGCAGAGCGCGCTGGAAACCAAGCAGGCACATGAGGCGCAGGAACAGGTGAAGAAGGTTCTGACTGCCAATCAGAGCGCACTTTATAACGAACAGCATGACGCGGTTTTCGGCAATCCGAACGGCGATGTGACCGTTTACGAGTTCTTCGATTACAATTGCGGCTATTGCAAACGCGCGCTGCCCGACATGCAGGCCATTCTCAAAAACGATCCGAATGTTCGCTTCGTCATGAAGGAATTCCCGATCCTCGGTCCGGATTCGGTGAAGGCGC
Source organism: Ochrobactrum sp. RH2CCR150 (assembly GCA_014138095.1). Classification (GTDB taxonomy): domain Bacteria; phylum Pseudomonadota; class Alphaproteobacteria; order Rhizobiales; family Rhizobiaceae; genus Brucella; species Brucella gambitense. The sequence goes on along the minus strand of JACGXE010000003.1, from coordinate 347,868 downwards.
ATATTGTTGCACAGGCCTTCAAAGCACTGATGCCGGAAAAATATGCTGAATATCACGGCATACTGCTGGGAGCGCAGGAGCGCGCCACCGAAGCATCGGCCATCGCAGATGCCGTTAAGCTTGGCGCTGACGAATCTGCATTGCGTGAAAAGATGAAGGACCCGGCGATCACCGGCGCTTTCCAGGACACCTATCAGCTGGCAACGCAGCTCAACATCACCGGCACCCCGTCCTATATCATCGGCAACGAGCTGGTGCCGGGCGCCATCGGCGCCGACGGCCTTATCGAGAGAATCGCTGCCGCACGCACTGCCGCCAAGATGTGAAAATGACACCCTGTACCCGATAGGCTTTCTTGGCGGAAGGCGTATCGGGCACAGACTTATCAAAAGCCGGTGATGATCCGCGCTTGAAGAAAAAATGCCGTAATGCCGGTGCATCTCGCAAAGAATAGCGGGAAAAACCGGTCAGGCAGAACATCTGCACTGAATTATAGGGTTTCGGCTTGCATCCAAGCTCTCTATATGGAAAGCGAAGTGTTACTAAATTTTCGTGGTAACACGATATCGGTTGCAAAGGATTTGGCGCGGACACAAATGACAAAGACGGTTTTTGTTCTAAACGGTCCCAATCTCAATCTTCTGGGAAAGCGTGAACCGGGAATTTATGGCGTTGCGACGCTCGCCGACATTGAAGCGGCTTGCAAGCGCGAGGCCGGTTCTCTCGATCTGGAAGTTGATTTCCGCCAGTCCAACTATGAAGGCGATCTGGTTACCTGGATTCAGGAAGCGGGCGAAAAAGATGCCTATGTCCTGATCAATCCGGCGGCCTACAGCCACACTTCAATTGCCATCCATGACGCGATCCGCTCTGCGAAAGTCACGGTTGTGGAAGTGCATCTTTCGAACATTCATACGCGTGAGGCTTTCCGGCATCACTCTTATGTATCCGCAGTCGCCAAAGGCGTCATTTGCGGCTTTGGCGCGGAAGGGTATCTGCTCGGCCTACGCGCGCTTGCGGCAATTGCCAAAGAACAAGAACACAACGGGCAAAGCGTAAAAGGGGCCTGATATGTCCAGCAAAAACACTGTCATCGACAAAGAAACCATCCGCGACCTGGCGGATATCCTCAACGATACCGACCTCACCGATATCGAAATCGAACATGGCGATCTGCGCATCCGCGTTTCGCGCAATGTAACGGTTCAGGCCGCAGCGACCGTTTATCCGGCCGCAGCACCGGTTGCCGTTGCAGCACCGGCCGCCGCTCCGACAGCAGCCGAGCCGACCAAGGCTGAACTGGCCAAGAACGCCGTTCTGTCGCCGATGGTTGGCACTGCCTATCTTGCTCCGGCACCGGGCGCACGTAACTTCATCGAAGTCGGCACGCAGGTGAAGGAAGGCCAGACCCTCCTCATCATCGAAGCCATGAAGACCATGAACCAGATCCCCGCCCCGCGCTCCGGTACGGTCAAGGCCATTCTGATCGAAGACGCCCAGCCGGTCGAATTCAACGAACCTCTCGTCGTGATCGAATAAGCGTCGTTCAACCCTTGTTTGACGCGTCTTCAATTCACGAAACGGGAACTGGCAGCAAGCGCATGTTTCAAAAGATCCTCATAGCCAATCGTGGCGAAATCGCTCTTCGCGTGCTCAGAGCCTGTAAGGAACTGGGCATCAAGACGGTCGCCGTTCACTCCACGGCAGATGCCGACGCGATGCATGTCCGTCTGGCAGATGAAAGTGTTTGTATCGGCCCACCGCCATCGCGCGACAGCTATCTGAACATTCATCAGATCGTTGCTGCCTGCGAGATCACCGGCGCCGACGCGATCCATCCGGGCTACGGCTTCCTGTCCGAGAACGCCAAGTTCGCGGAAATTCTCGAAGCACACAACATCACCTTCATCGGCCCCACCGCCTCGCATATCCGCATCATGGGCGACAAGATCGAAGCCAAGCGCACAGCCAAGCGCCTCGGTATTCCGGTCGTTCCCGGTTCGGACGGCGGCATCACCGACGATGTTGAAGCCGCTCGCGTAGCCAAGGAAATCGGTTTCCCGGTCATCATCAAGGCTTCGGCCGGTGGCGGCGGCCGCGGCATGAAAGTGGCGCGCACCGAGGACGATCTGTCGATTGCTCTCGCAACTGCACGTTCTGAAGCTGCTGCAGCGTTCGGTGACGATGCCGTTTACATCGAGAAGTATCTCGAAAAACCGCGTCACATCGAAGTTCAGGTCATGGGCGACGGTGCGGGCAACGCGATCCATCTGGGCGAACGCGACTGCTCCTTGCAGCGCCGTCACCAGAAGGTCTGGGAAGAAGCCAACTCCCCGGCTCTCAACTCGGAAGCGCGCGACAAGATCGGGATGATCTGCGCCAACGCCGTTGCCGAACTTGGCTATCGCGGTGCAGGCACGATCGAGTTCCTCTATGAAAACGGCGAGTTCTATTTCATCGAAATGAACACCCGTCTGCAGGTGGAACATCCGGTCACGGAAGCCATCACCGGCATCGATCTCGTGCATGAGCAGATTCGCGTTGCCGCGGGTCTCGGCCTTTCAGTGACGCAGAAGGACGTGCGTTTCTCTGGCCACGCCATTGAATGCCGCATCAATGCGGAGGACCCGCGTAACTTCACGCCATCGCCGGGTCTCATCACCCACTACCATACGCCTGGCGGCCTCGGCATCCGTGTGGATTCCGGCGTTTATTCCGGCTACCGCATTCCGCCTTATTACGACAGCCTCATCGGCAAGCTCATCGTGCACGGACGCAACCGCGTCGAATGCATGATGCGTCTGCGTCGTGCGCTGGACGAATTCGTGGTGGACGGCGTCAAGACGACCCTACCCCTGTTCCAGGAGCTGATCGGAAATCAGGACATCGCCAACGGTGCCTATGATATCCACTGGCTGGAAAAATATCTGGCCAGCCAGTCTGAGAGCGAAGGCGCTTAAATAAGTGACAGCAGGAGCAAAACCGGACGACTATACAATCGAACCGGAATTGCTCCTGCGCGCTTACGCCACCGGGGTTTTCCCGATGGCCGAAGAGGCGGATGATCCAGAGGTCTTCTGGGTACGCCCTGAAAAACGCGGCGTCATACCGCTTGATGGATTTCACATCCCCCGCAGCCTGCAAAAGACCATCCGGCAGGGCATTTTCGATATCAGGCTCGACAGCGATTTCAATGGCGTCATCGACGGATGCGCCAGTGGCGCAGGTGAACGTGCGCGCACATGGATCAACGGTCCAATCCGCGAGGCCTATGGCAAATTGTTTGAAATCGGACATTGCCACACGGTCGAGGCATGGCACGAGGGCAAGCTTGTCGGCGGTCTTTACGGCGTAACGCTCGGCAGGGCATTTTTCGGCGAGAGCATGTTCACGCGCAAACGCGATGCTTCAAAAGTCTGTCTCGCTTTTCTGGTGCAACATCTCGTCAAGCAAGGCTTTCTGCTGCTCGATACCCAGTTCACCACGCCGCACCTTGAGCGCTTCGGCGCAATGGAAGTTCCCCGCAAAAAATACGAAAAAATTCTCGAGCGAGCCCTCGAGAGCATTGCCCGTTTCTAACTTAGCCGGAAAATGTCTGGATTAGTTCTGCTGTACTGCCGGTGCAGGAACGTCGGACTTCTGCTTGCAATCCTTCAGCCACACGTCGTAGATCGGATGCTCGACGGCATTGAGGCCCGGGCTGTCGGCAAACATCCAGCCGGTGAAGATGCGGCGAATTTTGCGATCCAGCGTGATTTCCTCAACCTCGACAAAACTGTCGGTGCGCGGCGCTTCGTTCTCGGTGCGGGAATAGCAAACCTTCGGCGTCACCTGAAGCGCGCCGAACTGAACCGTCTCGTTGATATAGACGTCAAAAGTCGTGATGCGGCCTGTGATCTTGTCCAGTCCCGAAAACTCCGCGACCGGATTGGAAACACGTTCTGCCTGAGCAGCGTGCAAGCTGCCTACCGCCGCAAAAAGCGAAATCAGGGCCACATGTGCAGCCTTCTTGATTTTGTCTCTTCCGTTGCCAGCCGTGCCGGGGGAATGCTTCGTCAAAACGGAAACCCGCATCAAAGATTGATCAAATAAACTGGAATCGTTCCTAGGCTCGAAATGTGACGATTCGTTGCCCTGCTGCAAGTTGCAATGGCCGGAACAGACCTTCGCCACCCCTCTATCCCGACCTTTTAAGTGAAAAAGGCTGTAATGGGACAGGAAATAAGAAAATCCGGCGTGAAAATCACGCCGGATCTTGAACTTTTTCAATCTCAGTTGCCCGGTGTCCAGGCGTCGTATTCGCCCGTTACACGCGGACGCTCGGCTTGTTCCGTACCCGGAAGGGCAATCGAGCCCTTCGGACGATAAGCAAGCGGCGAACCGGTCAGGTTCTGCAAATGCGGCTTCTGCCAGTCGCGCGGCTTGTAGTCTTCCTTGCTCGGCGGCGTATCGACGCGATGATGCATCCAGCCATGCCAGCCTGGAGGAATTGCACTTGCCTCGGCATAGCCATTGAAAATGACCCAGCGACGCGTGCGACCCTCGGAGTCCTTGCCACCCTGATAGTAGATGTTGCCGAACTCGTCTTCACCGACGCGCTCGCCTTTGCGCCATGTGTGCAAACGCGTACCGAGCGTCTGACCATTCCACCAGGTGAAGACTTGCGTAAGAAATTTCATCATGGCCTTTTCCAGATCCATCATCATCGCGGACAGACGAAACTGTCGCTTTGTCCTTGCTTATGGCCCTATCGCCCGGTCAAGGCAAGGGTCAAGTTGCCGCTGTCACAAGAGTATGAAGAGGCTAAAACACGTCAGCTTTCGGCGGTTCGATTGAGCAAGACTCGCTTCACATGCTCCAGCCGTCGAGCGACTTTTCCATCACGAGAACCGGTTCCCTGCAATTCGGATCACCCCAGTCCTCGTTACGCCCGACCGTGGCATAGCCCTTGCGTTCGTAGAACTTCACCGCCTTGGCATTCTTCTCGATAACTTCAAGCTTGATTGCGCGCACATCGGGGAAAGCCATTTCGATTTCCGCGAGCAGCATCGTACCCACACCCTGAACCTGCACGTCTGGGCGCACATAGAGCTGGTGCAGCGATGCCTTGCCTTCCTCGGACTGGCTGGCGAAGGCCATACCATCGATACCGCCCTCGCCGTTATCAGCGACGATGAATTCCGAATATGGCTTGCGCAGATTGGCTTTCAGCGCGGCAATGCTATGCCACTGGCCGGTGACGGCGTTGACCATCTCCCGGCCCAGAATGTCGTCGAAAGTCGCGTGCCAGGTCGATACGAGCAGTTCGTGAACCGCCTTCAGATCAGCCTCGGTGGCGCTTCGAACCCACATTACTCTTCAATCCCGAGCTTGGCCTTGACCAGATCGTTCACGGCCTGCGGGTTGGCCTTGCCGCCCGTGGCCCTCATGACCTGACCGACGAACCAGCCAGCCAGCGTCGGCTTGGCCTTGGCCTGTTCGACCTTTTCCGGATTGGCGGCGATGATGTCATCGACAGCCTTTTCAATCGCACCGGTATCGGTGACCTGCTTCATGCCGCGTTCTTCAACGAGCGTCTTCGGGTTTCCGCCTTCGTTCCAGACGATTTCGAACAGATCCTTGGCGATCTTGCCGGAAATCGTGCCGTCCTTGATGAGATCGATGACCGCGCCAAGCTGTTCAGGGCTGACCGGCGAATCCTCGATGCTCTTGCCCGCCTTGTTGAGCGCGCCGAGCAGATCATTGATGACCCAGTTGGCCGCAGCCTTGCCATCGCGGCCAGCAGCGACAGATTCGTAATAGTCGGCGATCGCCTTTTCCGTGACCAGGATAGAGGCGTCGTAGATCGAAATGCCCTGCTTTTCGACCAGACGCTGCTTCTTCTCATCCGGCAGTTCCGGTAGGTCAGCAGCCAATGCATCCACAAATGCCTGATCGAATTCGAGCGGCAGCAGATCAGGATCCGGGAAATAGCGGTAATCATGCGCTTCTTCCTTGGAGCGCATCGAACGCGTTTCGCCCTTCACAGGATCGAACAGGCGCGTTTCCTGATCGATGGAACCGCCATCTTCCAGAATGGCAATCTGGCGGCGTGCTTCATATTCGATGGACTGACCGACGAAGCGGATCGAATTGACGTTCTTGATTTCGCAACGCGTGCCGAATTCGCCACCCGGACGACGCACGGAAACATTGACGTCGGCACGCATGGAACCTTCGTCCATATTGCCGTCGCAGGTGCCGAGATAGCGGACAATCGTGCGCAGCTTTGTCAGATAGGCGCGCGCCTCATCCGACGAGCGCAGATCCGGCTTGGAGACGATTTCCATCAGCGCCACGCCAGAACGGTTCAGGTCGACATAGGACATGGTCGGATGCTGATCATGCATCGACTTGCCCGCGTCCTGTTCCAGATGCAGACGCTCGATGCCGATCTCCACATCTTCGAACTGGCCCTTATTGTCGGGGCCGACCGAAATCATGATCTTGCCCTCGCCGACAATCGGCTGCTTGAACTGCGAAATCTGATAGCCCTGCGGCAGATCGGGATAGAAGTAGTTCTTGCGATCAAAGACCGACTTCAGATTGATCTGGGCATTGAGGCCAATGCCTGTGCGGACAGCCTGCTTGACGCATTCCAGATTGATGACCGGCAGCATGCCCGGCATGGCGGCATCCACCAGAGACACATTGGCGTTCGGATCGGCGCCGAACGAAGTGGAAGCGCCCGAGAACAGCTTCGACTCGGACGTGACCTGCGCATGGACTTCCATGCCGATGACAACTTCCCAGTCGCCAGTGGCGCCGGAGATGAAGCGTTTCGGTTCCGGTATGCGCGTATCAATAAGGGACATGCTGGCTCGCAAATATTCTGATTGAGCTAAAAACGGATTGATTACTGGCTAGAGCAAAGCCCCCATGGATGCAAGCTTTTCAGCCGTTTATCCGTGGGTTGAAACGGAAAAGGCCGCGCAATGCGCGGCCAGTTCCAAATTCGTCAGACAAGAGAAGATTAAGCCTCTTCGGACTTGTCTTCGTCGGCCTTCTTCTTCGGAGCGGCCTTCTTCTTCGGCGCAGCCTTCTTTGCAGGCTTTGCTTCCAAACCGTCTTCGTCTTCAGCCGTCAGCTCTTCCTTCGAGACCTTCTTGTCGGTCACGTTGATGTTGGCGAGCAGATGGTCAACGACCTTTTCTTCGAAGATCGGAGCGCGAAGGTTAGCAACGGCATCCGGCGTCTTGCGCAGGAAGTCGTAGATTTCCTTTTCCTGGCCCGGATAACGGCGAACCTGATCGTAAACAGCGCGCTGCAGTTCTTCTTCAGAAACTTCAACGCCAGCCTTCTCACCGATTTCGGAGAGAACGAGGCCGAGACGCACGCGGCGTTCTGCGAGCTTGCGATATTCTTCGCGAGCAGCTTCTTCCGTGGTTTCTTCGTCTTCGAAGGTACGGCCAGCCTGCTGCAGGTCGAAATTGATCTGCTGCCAGATGTTGTTGAATTCAGCGTCAACCAGCTTCTGCGGGGTTTCGAACTGATAATCGCCATCCAGAGCGTCGAGAATCTGACGCTTTACCTTCTGACGGGTGATCTGGCCGTACTGGCTTTCGATCTGTTCGCGAACAACCTGACGCAGACGCTCAAGCGACTCAATGCCGAGCTTTGTAGCGGTTTCGTCGTTGAGTTCCAGTTCGTTCGGCTTGGCAACTTCCTTGACCTTGATGTCGAAGGTAGCTTCCTTGCCTGCAAGGTGCGCTGCGCCATATTCGGCCGGGAAGGTCACATTGATGACCTTTTCGTCGCCAGCCTTGACGCCAACGAGCTGCTCTTCAAAGCCCGGAATGAACTGGCCCGAACCGAGAACGAGCTGTGCGTCGTTGTCTGCACCGCCGTCGAACGGCTCGCCGTCGAGCTTGCCGAGATAGTCGATCGTGACGCGATCTTCGTTTTCGGCCTTGCCCTTCTTTGTTTCGAAGGTGCGGGTCGAGGAAGCGATGCGCTTGACCTGCTCGTCAACTTCTTCTTCCGAGATTTCGACGACTTCACGGGTCACGGCGATCTTGGAGAAATCCTTGACGTCGATAGCCGGCAGAACTTCGTAGTTCAGCGAGAAAACGAAATCGGCCTTGCCGTCGAGAACCTTTTCGGCCTCTTTTTCGTCTTCCGACATGATGACTTCAGGCTGGGTAGCCGACTTTTCGTTACGGTCTGCGAGAACCGAACGCGACGAATCGCTCAGGATTTCATTGACAATCTCGGCCATGAACGAACGGCCATACATCTTGCGCAGGTGACCGGCAGGCACCTTGCCCGGACGGAAACCATTGATCTTGGCGCGGCCGCGCGCGGTATCGAGCCGCTCAGCGAGCTTGGCTTCGAGATCTCCGGCCGGAACCACGACTTTAATCTCGCGCTTCAGCCCTTCATTGAGCGTTTCGGTAACCTGCATGTTCAAACCTTCACTTCTTGTCATTATCCCGCCGTTTCCGGCACCTTGCTCTAGACGCTGGGCCTCTAGACGCGGGAGAGAAATTCTTTGGCCTTATAGGCAGTTGGTGCGGATAGAGGGACTCGAACCCCCACGGTCTCCCGCCAGAACCTAAATCTGGTGCGTCTACCAATTTCGCCATATCCGCTTCTGAACCGAAGCGCATTCTTTAGAACGCACCAAATTCGTCTCAGATCTTGAACTGCCCTCGAAAGCGCGCGTCTCTATATCATCCAATTTTCCCGGTTCAAAGGAAAAAAGCCGCCTTCCCGGTATAGATTTTCCGGTTTGGCACGACGAAACACTTCCGGCACTCTGCCCCTCTATATAGCGATCATTCCGCACATGCCAAGCCTGAGAAAAACTTCAGCTTGATGCGGCAGTATGAGATTGCCGAAACCGTCGGAAAACCGGATCAATAGAGCGGTTCTTCATAGAGTTGCCGCCCCTCGTCCCGCAAAGCCTTGATGACTGCGGTGCCACTATCATCAACAGCAACGACAACAGAAATCCGGCTTTCACGTTGCCCGATTTCGATATCGCGCCCCTGCCCTTCAGGAACATAATAGCGTTCAATGCCGAAATTGAGGCGGATGGTCTGATCCGGATCGTCTGTGACCCGATAGGTGGACTGGCCGCGAATCTGCACCTCATCCGGCGCGAGGTCGGTGAACGGGCTGAGCGCCGCTCGCGAGAAATGCCACAGCTTTTCCGCATCCGGCTTCACGGCGACATAGACGGTTCGCGCCTCGCCCGAAGGTTTGCCCTGCAGGTCCTTGCCCATGACACTGGAAATCCCGTAGCCGAGGATGACGTAATCGCCGCGCATCAGATCGCGCGGATCGACAGGCTCGGTCTGCAATACGATTTCATGGCCCGAGCGCAATATGGATGCGCGCTGCTCTATACCCGCATAAAGAATGCCGCTTTGCAGCAAAGCGGAAACGGCAGCACCTATATAAAGCCACTTCCTGCTCATGACTGGCTCCCCACTTCGCGTTTTTTACCGAACCGTCGTTCCATCCGGCGAACGAAGGCCGCCAGAAGCAGCACAAGAACACCTGCCGTCAGGAAGAAGCCGGACGTGCCGATCATCGTGCCCACGGTCGTGAATGCCAGATAAAGCACCTGAAATGAAAACGCCGCATAGGCAATGGAGCGCAATCCGCCATTGTCGCGACCGCACAATGCGATAGCGCCAATCGATAGGCCGAGGATCAGCATACTATAAAGCACGTCCTGATCGAGGGAGGCAGAGCCGCCCGAAGACGAGAACATATGATTGAGTTGCAGAATGCCGAGCGATAGCAGTGCCAGCATCAGACCATAGGAAGCCAGCGGCTGCGCGAAGCGTGTGAGGCGTTCCATCGTGTCATGCGCAAAAGCGTCCGCCAGCATGAACGCGATGCCGACTGCGATCATCAGGCACAGGACCACATCGCTTTCATTCTTGGCATAAACCAGCAGGGCCCAGCCAATCGCGAACAATGCCCAGAGATGAGCTGCATGACGCGAACGCGTGAAGAGCGCAGCACCGACGCCAACCAGCAGCAACAGCGGACCAATCCAGTGATAGGCCAGATCGGCGTTGTCCGCCGATGTGCCGTCGAACACGAATGTCGAAAGATAGAAACACGCAACACCCGCGCCAAAAGCAGCCAGAACCGGCGCGCGCAGCAGGAAGGCTGATGCAAGCACACCGAGGGTCCAGTAGACGGCGGCTGAATGAACATCGCCGGACACGTGATACATCTGCCCAACAAGCGCGATGCCCGCACCGAACGATGCAGCACCGACAACATAAAGAGCGGACGAGAACACTTTGTCGCCCTTTGCCTGTCGCCATGCACCGCCAAGATAGCCAATCCAGATGAGTGCAAGCACGAGCCCGATCCGCATCAGGCGCGGCATATCCTGCCAATTGGCGGCAACCAGCATGATGATGGCGGCCCCCAGAAGCAGGCCGCCAAGCGTGGCGAGCACTGCACCGAGGCTGAAACCCGTGGCTCGTTTTTCAAGATCCGCATTCAGGCGCGAAGCGGTAACCGCATCGATCAGCCCTTCCTGCTGCCAGCGCTCAATCAGGCGCTCCACTGAGATTGAAAAAGACAAAATGACTCCCGGGTCAACGAACTGAGATGACGGTCACAACCGCAACCGGTTGAGAACATATAAGAAACTTCGCAACCAGCAAACCATGCGATCAAATCGCATTGCGGCAATTTTGTGCCGGAACAGTCCAATCGATTTAAACCGTCTTGCAGCATCCGCAGAGCAGCTATGCAAAGTCGGCTCTGCAACTTGCAAAAACAATAGCTTATATCATGGGCAACAAAAGAGATGAATTGAACCCAAGCGATACCATCGCACACTGAAGGATTAAGACCATGAACCTGTTTCGCTCTTACAACAACTGGCGCCGTTACCGTGAAACCGTCAGCGAACTGAACCAGCTTTCGACTCGCGAACTGAATGATCTCGGCATCTCCCGCGCCGACATTCCTTACGTCGCTCGTCAGAGCAAGGCTCGCTAAGCATCAAGCTGAAGACCGAGAAGCTGTTCGCGACGATTGCATTACGCTGAACGCCTTTCGATGAAAATTTCAGATTGAAGTTTCGAGTTGTGAATACCACCAGGACTGGATCCTCCTCCCACCAGCCCTGGCTTGTCGCCAAGCCATCCTCCTCCCAGGCTTAGCGACAACGAGACCGGTTTCCTCCCAATCCGGTCTTTCCATATGGCATCCGTCGCACCTCCTCCCGCGACGGATGCCATTTGTTTTTGGGGGCCTTGCTGCCCCATTGATGGCCGCCCACAAAGGCGATATGGGAAAGGCCATGACAAATACATCCGATCTCACCCCCATTCACGTCGTTGGCGGCGGTCTCGCTGGCTCTGAAGCCGCCTGGCAGATTGCGCAGGCAGGCATTCCTGTCGTGCTGCATGAAATGCGCCCCGTGCGCGGCACCGATGCGCACAAGACCGAGCAGCTGGCAGAACTCGTCTGCTCCAATTCGTTCCGCTCCGACGATGCCGAAACCAACGCAGTTGGTGTCCTCCACGCCGAAATGCGCCTTGCGGGTTCACTCATAATGGCCTGCGCCGACGCGCATCAGGTTCCGGCCGGCGGCGCGCTTGCCGTGGACCGCGAGGGATTTGCGCAAGCCGTCACCAAAAAGCTCGAAGCTCATCCGCTGATCACCATCCAGCGTGAGGAAATTACTGGCCTGCCGCCAGCAGAATGGGGCACGACAATCGTTGCCACCGGTCCGCTGACGGCGCCGTCGCTAGCCGAAGCCATTGCTGCGGAAACGGATGCCGATGCGCTCGCCTTCTTCGACGCGATTGCACCCATCGTGCATTTCGATTCGATCAATATGGACGTCTGCTGGTTCCAGTCGCGCTATGACAAGGTCGGTCCGGGCGGCACCGGCAAGGACTACATCAACTGCCCGATGGACAAGGAGCAGTATGAGGCGTTCGTGGCGGCGCTTGTCGAAGGCGACAAGACGGAATTCAAGGAATGGGAAGGCACGCCCTATTTCGACGGCTGCCTGCCGATCGAAGTCATGGCGGAACGCGGGCCTGAAACGCTGCGCCACGGCCCGATGAAGCCGATGGGTCTGACCAATGCGCATAACCCGACAGTGAAAGCCTATGCAGTCGTGCAACTGCGTCAGGACAATGCGCTTGGCACGCTCTACAACATGGTCGGTTTCCAGACGAAGCTGAAATACGGCTCGCAGACGGGCATCTTCAAGATGATTCCCGGACTGGAAAATGCCGAATTCGCCCGGCTCGGCGGTTTGCACCGCAACACTTACCTCAATTCGCCTGTGCTGCTCGATAGCGTATTGCGCCTGAAGTCGCGTCCGACGCTGCGCTTTGCCGGTCAGGTGACTGGCTGCGAGGGCTATGTCGAATCGTCGGCCATCGGCCTTCTTGCCGGTCGGTTCACCGCCGCTGAGCAACTGGGCAATGCTGCTGTGCCTCCGCCGCCGACAACTGCCTTTGGCGCTTTGCTCGGCCACATTACCGGTGGCCACATCGTCGCTGACGATGCCGAACCCGGCAAACGCTCGTTCCAGCCGATGAATGTCAATTTCGGTCTGTTTCCGCCGGTCGAGGTTCCGAAGGAAGAAGGCAAGCGTCTGCGCGGCAAGGAAAAGACCATCGCGAAAAAACGTGCGCTTTCCGCCCGCGCTCTTGCAGATTTCCGCCAATGGCTGGAACAACTGGCCTGACGGTCAGAAATTGGCGCGAAACATCAGCCACTGCTTGCGGATAGCCGAGATATCGGCTGTCCGTTCTGCCGCCTTGCCGCCAAGGCGTTCAATCGCTTTCAGATAAGCGGGCACGATGGCCATCGGCAAAAAGGCCAGTGCAAGGCTTTTTGGCAATGTCGCCTTCGCCTTATCGAAAATCGCCAGATGTTCACGCGCCAGCGCGAGCATGACGCTGACCACGCGCTCGCAGGCCGACGGATCGTCGCTGCCTAAAAATGCCTCCCGCGTCACACCAACCGAAGCCAGCATATCAGCCGGAACATAAAGCTGGCTGCGACGGCGATGGGTCGGCAGAAGACGCAGCAGGCCGGTTATTGCCTGCGCAACGCCTGCATGACCGGCGGTTTCGCTATGCGCCTGCGCGGCATCCTGATCCAGTATGAAACCGGCTAACTGAATGATTGCCGATGCGGTCTCACCGCAATAACCCTCGAGATCGTTACGGCTCGGCATCGGATCGTCATAAAGATCGAAAATGCGTGCTTCGCAATAATTGTCGAAAGCAGTGCGCGGAAGCTCATATTTGTTGATCGTTTCGACCAAAGCAGCGGCAACCGGATGCGCCTCGGCGCTGCCCCTCGCCTCACCATTGATCAGATCGCGCCACCATTGCAGACGCACTTCGCCCGGCAACGGCTCGTGAACGAGATCGCGAATGCGCGCCACTTCCGCATTGAAGGCATAAAGTGCGGCCAGACCGCCGCGTTTATCCTCCGGCGCATAGAGCACCGACAGGTAACGGTCCCGATCAGCCTCACGAAGAAGGGCCAGGCAATGTGCCTCATTCTGGTTCATGATCGTTATTCTACTGCAATAAGCGCCGCTGCTACCGCGCGATCTTCCGCGAGGAGCACATTATAGGTCCGCACGGCAGCACCTGTGCTCATCGGATCGGACGAAATGCGGTGTTCCCGCAATACGGCGCGCACATCCTCCGGAATACGCCGAAGATCCATACCGGTTCCAACCAGCAGAATCTCGATATCTGAAGCCTGCTCCAGAATAAGCTCCAGATCGGCGCGCGACAGCACGGGCGGCGTTGCAGGCTTCCAGCCGTGAATGCCGGACGGCAGACACAGGATCGAACCGCGATGCGACATTTCGGCAAAGCGAAAACCGCCATCGCCGTAAGCATCAATCGGAGCGCGCCCCGGAAAATGCGCCTCGCGTATTTCTATTCCCTTGGCCATTCTCAGCTTTCCAGATTCAGCGACTGCGCCAGTTCGTCGCCCATTTCCTCATCCTGCTCGGGACCACGCGGTTTCAGTCCGAACTGAACCAGCAGCGGTGCGGCGATGAAGATCGACGAATAGCTCGCCACGATAATGCCCACACTCAGCGCCAGTGCAAACATGCGGATATCGGCGCCGCCGAAGGCGTAAAGCGGAATATGCGCAAGGAACGTGACAAATGATGTCAGCAAGGTACGGGACAAGGTCTGGTTGATCGAGGCATCGATGATCGCAGGCAGCGGCGCGCTGCTGTAGCGGCGCAGATTCTCGCGAACGCGGTCATAGATCACCACTGTGTCGTTCAGCGAATAGCCGATGATCGTCAGGATTGCCGCAACGCTCCAGAGATTGAATTCCATGCGGAAGACGATGAACATGCCCGCAAGAATAACCACGTCATGCAATGTCGAAAGCACCGCGCCAAGCGCCAGCTGCCAGCGGAACCGCACCCAGACATAGATGAAAATGCCGATCAGCGACAGGACAACGGCCAGAATTCCGGCGCGTGACAGCTGTTCGGAAACGGTTGGGCCGACCACCTCGACGCGCTGGAACGAATAATCCTGTTCGAACTCGCCACGCAGTTTCACGGCGACCGTTTGTTCGGCATCGTCGCCCACTTCCTGACTGCCGATGATCACAAGCGCCGAACGCGGCGATTTGGCAGGCAGAACACGGGCGCTGTCGATATTCAATTCGGAGAGACGGTCCTGAATGTCTTCAAGATTGGCGTCACCGCTGCGTGCCTGAAGCTCGACCATCGAACCGCCACGGAAGTCGATGCCGTAATTGAATCCGATATTCACAAACAGTGCCACCACGATCGCACAGGCCAGTACCGAAATGCCAAGCGTGATGAATTGCAGGCGCATGAACGGAATATGCGTCACCGTTGGCACAAGCTTGAGGCGACGCTTCGGCACTTCCTTCGGCTTCGCCGTCCGCACCCATTGCGCGATGAGCAGACGCGTGAAGGTGAGCGTGGTGAACAGCGTCGTGCCGATACCGACCGCAACGGTCAGGGCAAAGCCATGCACCGTGCCGGAGCCGAGCAGGAAGAGAACCAGTGCGGCAATCAATGTCGTGAGATTGGCGTCAACGATGGTCGACAGAGCGCGGTAGAAACCGGATTCCATCGCCTGCACGACGGAATAACCCTTACGGCGATCTTCGCGCACGCGTTCGTAAATCAGAATATTCGCGTCAACAGCCATGCCGATGATCAGCACAAGACCTGCAACGCTCGCAAGACTGATCGAAGCGCCGATCAGCGACATGACCGCAGTCAGGATGATGATGTTGACCACAAGCGCCACCATCGCGATGACGCCGAGAATGCCGTAGGACAGCACCATGAACAGGCCGACGAGAAGTGCGGCCAGAAGTGCAGCCGTCACAGCGGCACTCGCATAATCCTCGCCAAGCGCCGATGCGATGGTGCGCTCTTCAAGCACGGTTACGGCTTGCGGCAGTGTGCCGGAGCGCAGAACAACGGCCATGTTGTTGGCAGCCTGCAAATCGAAGGCGCCGGAAATCTGTAATTCGTCAGTGTCGAGCGGTTCGCTGATGACCGGCGCAGACACGACCTGATTATCGACCACGATGGCAAAGCTCTTGCCCGTCGCATTGGCGGTCAAGGCAGCCAGACCTTTGCGGCCTGCATCGTCGAGAGTCAGGGTGATAACCGGCTCATTATCATCGGAAGAAAGCGTGGCCTTCGCGTCGGTGATATTGGCGCCGGTGAGAACTGGTTGTTTTTTGACGAGATAGCCGACTGGCGGATCGTCATAGGAATAGACGATTTCGCTATCCGCTGGCGGCGTGCCGCGAATGGCATCGTCCGGCGAAACGGAATCGTCCACAGCGTGGAACGAAAGATCGCCGCGAATACTCAGAATGTCTTTCAGAAGCTGCGCGTCGTAAAGGCCCGGTACTTCAACGCGAATCTGGTTGCGCGCTTCGGTTTCCACAACGGGATGACCGTAACCCAGCTCTTCCAGACGCTGCCGCATGATTTCGGCAGAGCGTTCCACATCATTCTTGCCCGCATTTTGAACTTGCAGAACAAGCCGGGAGCCGCCGGAAAGATCAAGGCCGAGTGCGACCTGTTTCTTCGGCAGGAAACCGGGCAGATTTGCCAGCGTTTCACGCGAGAAAAAATTTGGGGAAGCGATGACGAAGCTGACGAGTACTGCCAACCAGATCAGGGCCGATTTCCAGCGTGAAAAATAGAGCATAGAGCAGCAATTCCGTTTCAGCTTGGATAGGGCATGCCGGGGTACGAATGCGCACCGCTCTCCGGCCTTGAGGTAAGCGCGCTTATGACAGGTCGCGCCGACCGAATATTGCACGGGCTCCGGTTAGTGAAAGCTTACCGGAGCCCGTTTCATCTCAAAAAGAGATTATTTGTTCTTATTATCGGCGACAGGTTCGCCCTTTACGCGCACATCCATCAGCGTGCTGCGCAGAACCTTGATGCGAACGCCTTCGGCGATTTCGACTTCGACTTCATTGTCGTCGACGACTTTCTGCACCTTGCCGACGATGCCGCCGCCGGTCACAACCGTATCGCCACGGCGAACTGCGGTCAGCATTTCCTGACGTTTCTTCATCTGGGTCCGCTGTGGGCGGATGATGAGGAAGTACATGATGACGAAGATCAGGATGAACGGCAGAATGCTCATCAGCATGTCTGGGCCAAAAGCGCCGCCGCCAGGTGCTTGAGCGAAAGCCGGTGTTACGAACATTAGGAACTCCTCTGAAGTCTCAAAGACAATTTGTTAAGGGCATTACAATGGTTGGCGCGCCAATTGCAACCGACGATCACCCCGCCTGCGCCAAGGTCGCACACTTTTCGCCTCCGCTGTGGCATGTTAAGCCGTTCGCCGACGACGAGTGGATTGAATCTGACCTTTGAATTCCGTTTGTCACAAACGCTTGTTCAAACGTCAAACTGGAAAAATCCACTCGTGTCTTACAGCATCTGGTGATCTTTTCGATTCTGACATTTGCTGGGACCGATTGTAACACCGGGAAGCAAATGTCGGAATAAGACCACTAGGGGCATGAAATGACGACCGAAAACATACTCAGCCAGAAACTGGACCGTTTGATCGCCGCGCTCGAACGTATCGCGCCACCAGAAGCCAAAACGCCAGACCTCAACGCCGCAGACTGTTTTGTCTGGGCGCCGGAACGACTGACGCTTGATCCGGTGAAGCGGGTGAACCGCGTGGATATCTCCCTGATCCGTGGCGTAGATTTGGTGCGTGACCAGCTCGTAGACAATACCCGTCGCTTCGCAAATGGCTATCCGGCAAACAATGTTCTGCTGTGGGGCGCTCGCGGCATGGGCAAATCCTCGCTGGTGAAGGCCGCACAGGCCAGCGTCAACGCCGAACTCGCCTCCCAGAAGCCGCTCAAACTGATCGAAATCCACCGCGAGGATATCGACAGCCTGCCGACGCTGATGAACATGATCAAGGATACGGATTACCGCTTCATCCTGTTTTGCGACGATCTTTCCTTCGACCATGACGACACATCATATAAATCGCTGAAGGCAGCGCTTGAAGGCGGCGTCGAAGGCCGCCCCGGCAATGTGATTTTCTATGCAACGTCGAATCGCCGTCATCTCATGCCGCGCGACATGATTGACAATGAGCGCTCCACGGCGATCAACCCGTCGGAAGCCATTGAAGAAAAAGTCTCGTTGTCGGATCGTTTCGGTCTGTGGCTCGGTTTCCACAAATGCAGCCAGGACGATTATCTCGCCATGGTCGACGGCTATGCGGCCCATTTCAAACTGAGCTACGACAATGCCAAGCTTCACGCAGAAGCTCTGGAATGGTCAACCACGCGCGGCAACCGCTCCGGCCGTGTGGCGTGGCAGTATGTTCAGGATCTCGCAGGACGCCTTGGCGTGGCCATGTAAAAAACGCGCATAAGCAAAAAGGCGGGCTTTTCAGCCCGCCTTTTTGTTTGCCTTGTCCTGTCCGGATCAGCTTTCCAGATATTTGGAAGGATTGACCGGCGAGGAGTTCTTGCGCACTTCGAAGTGCAGCTTCGGCGACTTCGCGTTGCCGCTCATGCCCGACTTGGCGATATCCTCGCCACGGCGAACCTTCTGGCCGCGCTGCACCAGTATCTGGCTGTTATGGCCGTAGACCGTGACCAGCCCGTTGTCGTGGCGGATCAGAACCGTCTGGCCGAATTCCTTCAGGCCATCACCAGCATAGATGACGACGCCGTTTTCAGCGGCCTTAACCGACGTTCCTTCCGGAACCATGATGTCGATGCCGTCGCTGACTGCAGTGCCATCACGCTGACCGAAGCTGGCCAGAATGCGACCGCGAACCGGCCAGCGCATCTGGGAGATGCCGGTGGAGGAAGGCGCTGCGGCCTGATCCTTCTCGGCGTCTTCAATCACCTTGTTGCTTGCCTGCGGCGGCGTATAAGGCTTCACACTTCCGGCGTCCGCATCGTTTGCAGCGGCTGCGGCCTTGGCCGGGCTTGCTGGCTGCGGCGTGACAGCGGCAACTTGCGTTACAGCAGCAGCGCCTGCGGCGGGGATCACCAGTGTCTGACCGACGCGGATTGCGCCGTTGGAGAGGCCGTTAGCCCGCTTCAGATCTTCAACCGGGACGTTGTGCTTCTGTGCGATCGAGAACAGCGAATCGCCGCTCTGAACCGTATAGCCGCCCTTCGGCGCAGGAGGTGTTGCGGTGTTCGCGCCTGCCGAAGCCATATCGGTCGTGGCAGAAGACTTCTTGCCGTTGACCGAAGGGGCTGCCGGGACAACAGCGATGTTGTTATCCATCGGACGGGGCGCACCCTGCCCCGGCGTTGCCGGAAGCTGACCCAGAACCTTTTCCTTGGCACCGTTGACGGTGTTGTGGGTCGTGGTTGCCGCGCTTGCCACGCGGGTCTCTGCGCCATTGACCTGGTTGGCTGCCATAGTGTGGGCCTGACCAACCTGATTCTGCATCTGCGTCGAGGCTGCTGCGACAGGAGCCTGAACCGACTGACGTGCTGCTGCGACCGGTGCCGCCATCGGGGCGGAAGAAACGGCAGATGGTGCTGGCAGCGAATTACGCTGTACCGTTCCGCTGGAAACCCGCGGAGCCGGCGCTATTGGGGCGGACGCATAAACATCGCCTGTGGGCTGTTGCGCAACGCGCTGATTGGACGTCGAACCGGTAAAGATGCCGTCGGTAAAACGCATCGTATCGGAACTGCACCCGGCTCCAAAGCCGGCAATCAGAACGATTGCGACATTCCGCAGGAGACGTTCGGACGTATGCTGCAAAATTGGGAAACGCATGTTCAACTCGTCCATACTCGAAACTCAGTACGACGATTAAAGCGCGTTAATGTTACTCGCTGGTTAAGAACGGCCCAACTTTGAAAAAAGATTCACCAATTAAACACCATAAGCGCACATTGACGCGCAGCTACCCCTCCGGTGAAGACGGGAACCAATGCAAGGTAAAACCAGAAAATGGCGATTTAGAGCGCCGATCTGATTCAATCAGATCGGCGCTCTAAATATCTATTCTAACGCACATCTCATCCGAAAACCGTTTCACACTTTTCGGGATGTGCTCTAAAGAACCGAAGAAACGCCTTCAATGAAGGGCTGATAGCGGACAACCATGAGGTTTTCCTGCTCGAAGCGGCTACCGACCTTCGAGATACGCGTCATGATCTGTTCGCCGTCACCGGGGCCGATCGGCGTAATGAGAACACCGTGCGTTGCGAGCAGCTCCACAAAATGGCGCGGCACTTCTTCGCAAGCCAGCCAGAGAATGATTCGGTCGAACGGCCCGCCCGGCATGCCATGACGACCGTCGGCATGCTTGACCATGATGTTCTCGCGCTTGAGCGAGACGAACTGCTGCAAGGCGTGGTCACAAAGTTTGCGATATCGTTCCACCGTCGTAACACGACCGGACAGCGACGACATGACAGCGGCGGTAAAGCCCGACCCCGTGCCGATTTCCAGCACGCGATGGCCCGGTTCCAGCTTGAGTGCAGCCAGCACGCGCGCCTGATCGTCAATGCCTTCGATATATTCGCCGCAATCGAGCGGAGCCGTGCGGGTGCTATAGGCAAGATGCGACCACGCCGAAGCAAGAAAGCTCTGGCGTGGCGTGGCTTCAATGGCTGCAAAGAGGCGCGGATCATCAATGCCGCGCGCGCGCATGCGCAAGACGAAGGATGCAAATCCTTCCCGGTCCGAAAGCCTTGGCCGCTCAGACGTTGCCTGCCTCATGCTTCCCCCCGCTTCAAGCTTCAAGACCAAGCGCGGTGCTCAGTTCTGCACGAACCTTATGCGCGGTCAGATCGAGGTGCAACGGTGTCACCGAAATGCAATCCGAACGAATGGCTGCCAGATCACTGTCATCGGCGACCGGAGCCTTGCCGCGACCGAAACGCAGCCAGAAATACGGGAAGCCGCGACCGTCGCGGCGCTCATCGAGACGCGCATCATGGCTAAGCTTGCCCTGTGCCGTCACGCGGGTGCCCTGCACTTCATCAGCGCCACAATTCGGGAAATTGAGGTTCAGCAAAACGCCTTCCGGCCAACCGGCATCGACCAGTTTACGGATAAGGTCCGGTGCATGGGTTTCAGCCGTTTCCCACGGAACGATCCGGCGGTCGCCTTCGTAATCATATTCCTGCGACAAAGCGATGGAGCGGATACCGAGCAGCGTGCCTTCCATTGCACCGGCCACAGTGCCGGAATAGGTCACATCGTCTGCGATGTTCGCACCCGAATTGACGCCGGACAGGATGAGATCAGGCGCGCCCGGCAGCACATGACGGACACCCATGATAACGCAATCCGTCGGCGTGCCGCGCAGCGCGAAATGGGTGTCGTCGATCTGGCGCAGACGCAGCGGCTCCGACAGCGTCAGCGAATGCGCAAGACCACTTTGGTCGGTTTCCGGCGCAACAACCCAAACATCGTCCGAGAGCTGTCGTGCGATTCGCTCCAGAACTGCGAGGCCTTCAGCGTGGATACCATCATCGTTCGTCAGCAAAATTCGCACGTCTTCACTCCTGTCCTAATTATTGAAACCCTGAATCACGCAGCTTTTTCAATGCGCGTGAGGCCGCCCATGTATGGCTGGAGTGCTTCAGGAATATGAATGCTGCCATCTTCCTGCTGGTAATTTTCCATGACGGCGATGAGCGCGCGACCGACTGCAACGCCAGACCCATTGAGGGTGTGGACAAAGCGCGTCGACTTTTCGCCTTCCGGACGATAGCGCGAGTTCATGCGGCGACCCTGGAAATCACCGCAGACCGAGCAGCTGGAGATTTCGCGATAGGTGTTCTGGCCCGGCAGCCAGACTTCGATGTCATAGGTCTTCTGTGCTCCGAAGCCCATATCGCCGGTGCACAGCACGACGGTGCGGAACGGCAGCTCAAGACGCTTCAGCACTTCTTCGGCGCAAGCCGTCATGCGTTCATGTTCGGCAACCGAGCTTTCTGCATCGGTGATCGACACCATTTCCACTTTCAGGAACTGGTGTTGGCGCAGCATGCCACGCGTATCGCGACCGGCAGAACCAGCTTCCGAACGGAAGCAAGGCGTCAACGCAGTGTAGCGCTGCGGCAGGGTCTTCACATCAACGATTTCGTCCGCAACAAGATTGGTCAACGGCACTTCCGCCGTCGGAATCAGCCAGCGGCCATCGGTGGTACGGAACAGGTCTTCCGAGAATTTGGGCAGCTGGCCCGTGCCGTAAACAGCCTCGTCACGCACCATCAGCGGCGGCATGGTTTCGGTATAGCCGTGCTGGGTCGTATGCAGATCAAGCATGAACTGGCCGAGCGCACGTTCCAGACGCGCCAGACCACCCTTCAGGATAGTGAAGCGCGCACCGGCGATTTTCGCCGCACGTTCGAAATCCATCAGGCCGAGCGCTTCGCCAAGCTCAAAATGTTCTTTCGGCTGGAAAGAGAAATTACGCTGATTGCCGATGCGGCGAACCTCGACATTGTCGGCCTCGTCCTTGCCAAGCGGCACATCGCCAAGCGGAACATTCGGGATCGTCGACAACGCGTCGTTCAATTCCTTGACCAGACGGCGCTCTTCTTCCTCAGCCTCAGCAAGGAAATTCTTGAGTTCGCTGACTTCCGCTTTCAGCTTGTCGGCAGTGGCGGCATCTTTTTCAGCCATCGCCTTACCGATTTCCTTCGAAGCGGCATTGCGGCGCTCCTGTGCGGCCTGAACCTTGCCGACATTTTCGCGGCGCTTTTCGTCGAGCGCGATCAATTCGGACGAGAGCGGCCCTGCCCCGCGCTTTGCAAGCGCCTTGTCGAGGTCTTCAGGGTTTTCGCGAATCCATTTGATGTCGAGCATGGGAAAAGCCGTTTCGTGAAATTGAACAGAAGCGGGCCGCAAAGACTGCGGCCAGCGGAAATCGTAGACTACGATCAGGAGGAAGAAGCGTCGTTTTCAGCTTCTTTTGTGTTCTCTGCTTCGTCGCGCTTCTTCTCGATCATACGAGCCACGATAATGGAAATCTCGTAGAGAAGGATCGTCGGCAAGGCAAGACCGATCTGGCTCGCCGGATCGGGCGGCGTCAGAACAGCGGCCACGATGAAGGCGATCACAATCGCATATTTACGCTTGTCCTTCAGGCCAGCCGAAGTCACGAGGCCAACACGCGCCATGAGGCTTGTGACGACCGGCAACTGGAACACCAGACCGAAAGCGAAAATGAGCGTCATGATGAGGCTCAGATATTCCGAAACCTTCGGCAAAAGCGAAATCTGCACTTCGCCAGCGCCGCCTGTCTGCTGCATGGCCAGGAAGAACCACATCACCATCGGGGTAAAGAAGAAATAGACGAGCGCGCCGCCGAGCAGGAACAAAATCGGCGATGCAATGAGGAATGGCAGGAAAGCCATGCGCTCATGCTTATAGAGCCCCGGCGCAACAAACTTGTAGATCTGCGCCGCAATGATGGGGAAAGCGAGCACAATACCGCCGAACATCGCCACCTTCACCTGCGTGAAGAAGAACTCCTGCGGCGCGGTATAGATCAGCTCCGCCTTGGAACGATCCATGCCTGCCCAGTCGATGGCCCATTGGTAGGGCACGACAAGCAAATTAAAGAGGTGCTTTGCGAATGCGAAGCAAACTGCAAATGCCACGAAAAATGCCAGGATTGCCCAAATAAGGCGGCGGCGCAGTTCGATCAGGTGTTCAAGCAAAGGCGCTGCGCTCTGCTCGATTTCATCCTCGTCACGGGTCACGCTTTGGTTCCTGTCTTCTTGGTGGTCTTTTTGGCAGGAGCAACCGCCTTTTCGGCAGCTGGCTTGGATGCGTCCGCTGTTTTAACCGGAGCAACTTTCTTCGGTGCGGGTTTTGCCGCAACCGTTTTCGGAGCAGCCGTTTTTGCGGCAGCAGGCTTTGCTGTCGCGGCCTTGGCCTTTGCAGCCTTCGGCGCGGCCGGTTCAGCTTTTGCCACAGCGGCTTCTGGCGCTGCTTTTGCAGCCGTCTTGCGTGGAGCGCGCGGTGCCTTTGCAGGCTTTTCCGCGACAGCTTCTGCCTTCGCAGACGCCACCACAGGAACGGGTGCTCCGCTCGCATCGACCGGCGTAGTCACTTCCGCGACTGTATCCGGTGTCGCCGGAGACATGGAGGTCGAGGATTTGATGCTCGATTTCAGGTCTTCGCCTGCACTGCGAATCGGATCGAAAACCTGCGTCAGCTTGGAGCGCGGATCGAGCTTGCGCGTTTCGTCGATGATGTTCTTGACGTCTTCCAGCTCAGCCTCTTTCAAGGCTTCGTTGAACTGGTTGCGAAACTCATTGGCTGTCGCGCGCATACGTGCGGTCGCCTTACCGAAGGCTCTAAGCATCTTCGGCAAATCTTTGGGGCCGACAACAACGATCATCACGATCGCAATGACCAGTATTTCAGACCAACCGACATCAAGCATTTTATACCCCGCGCACTGCGCGCGTGTCCCGTCTTTCGGCGGAAAACCGCACTTTTACAGATGGCAAATATGCTGCGTATCTATTCCGACACGCAGCATTCTTGATCCGATAGATCAGGACTTGGTGGTTTTCTTGACGTCGTTGACGGTTTCGTCCGCCTTGGCGTCGATCGTGCGACCATCGTCCCGGGCATCCTTGGCGCCGTCTTCGTCGTTCATGCCCTGCTTGAAGTTCTTGATGCCCTTGGCAACGTCACCCATCAGCTCGGGAATCTTGCCGCGGCCAAAAAGAAGCAGCACAACCGCTAGAACGATCAGCCAGTGCCAGATGGAAAAGCTACCCATTTTATTCCTCTCATCGCCGCTTAAACGCAGCCTGTTCCTGCAATGTCGATAGTGATTTAAGCGCTTTCAAGCAATCTTTCAAACGGAAGTATAGCTGTGAAGGCAGATGTGACGATTTTATTCGTCGCATGTGTCCTCTTTATGTGCAGCGCTTGTGGATCATAAGGAAGTCAGACACTGACCTACCCCTTTGGGGCAAGCAAACCAAGATCTTCGAGATCTATATCCTCGAGCGGCTCTTCCTCATCCGTCAGTTCATCCGGGTCGATATTCGGCACCGGAACAGCAAAGCTTGAAGGCATACGGGCAGACAGAAGCCCTGCCCCGCGCAACTCCTCCAGCCCTGGAAGATCGCGGATTTCCGGCAGTCCGAAATTGTCGAGAAACGATTCTGTCGTGCCATATGTCACCGGACGGCCCGGTGTGCGGCGACGTCCGCGCAGTTTGATCCAGCCCGTTTCCATCAGCACGTCCAGTGTGCCTTTCGACGTTTCGACGCCACGAATATCTTCCAGTTCGGCGCGGGTGACCGGCTGATGGTATGCAATAATCGCCAGCACTTCCATCGCAGCGCGCGACAGCTTGCGCTGCTGCACCGCCTCGCGGCTCATCAGGAAGGCCAGATCCGGCGCGGTGCGGAACGCCCAGGCCGCACCAACCTGCACGAGATGCACGCCGCGCGACTCATAGACCTTCTGGAGATGCTGCAAAATCGGAGCAAGCTCGGCATTTGGCGGCAAGCGCTCCTGAAGCGCCCGCTCCGACACCGGTTCGGCGGAAGCAAAAATGATCGCTTCGACAATGCGGGCCAGATCAGCCAGCCCACTTGCCGGAAGCTGTGCTTCCTCAAATTCATCATCCATTTCGAATTCCGCCAGCTGGCGTTCCGCCTCAGACATCCTCGTCCTCGTCAAATTCGCTTAAACCGGGCTTGGCCCGCATATAAATTGGTTCGAAGGGCGCATTCTGGCGGACTTCCAGCTTGCCCTCACGCACCAGTTCCAGACTGGCGGCAAAGGAGCTGGCCAGTGCCGACGCCCTCTCCTGCGGCGACAGCGCATAGTCGATCAGAAAGCGATCAAGCGAAAACCAGTCTTCGATATCGCCACCCATCAGACGCACCAATGCGACTCGCGCCTCCTTCAAAGACCAAACAGCACGTCTGGTAATCTGGACATGCGACACTGCCTGCCGCTGGCGCTGCGAAGCATAGGCCGTCAGCAGATCGTATAGTGTCGCGGAGAACTGGCTGGCGCGGTCCACCATCACCACTTCCGGCATACCGCGTGCAAAGACATCCCGCCCCAGCCGATTGCGGTTGACCAGAGCGGCAGCGGCATCACGCATCGCTTCCAGTCTTTTCAGGCGGAATTGCAGGGATGCGACAAGCTCCTCGCCGGTCTCGCCATCGTCACCCTGCTGCTTGGGAATAAGCAGCTTGGATTTGAGATAAGCGAGCCACGCCGCCATAACCAGATAATCAGCGGCAAGCTCAAGCCGGACTGCCCGGGCTCGCTCGACAAATTCGAGATATTGCTCGGCCAGCGCCAGAACGGAAATACGCGCCAGATCGACACGCTGGTTGCGCGCCAGGTGCAGAAGAAGATCGAGCGGGCCTTCAAAGCCCTGCACGTCAATCAGCAATGATGGTTCGCTTAAAGCCCGTTCGGCATCGCTTTGCCACAGCGAATCCATCGGCACAAGCGTACCGTCTTTTCCGTCTGTGTTGGTTCCTGATGCCGCCAAGCCGCTTAGCCTCTCGATGCGCAGTCGTCACTCACGCGGCCCGGCCATGCCGGGCAACGCATAACTCTAGTTTACCAAGTTTTAACGATTACGCTATCGCTTCGAACATGCCATTGAATTCGGCGCGCAGTTCGTCCTCATCCGAAAGGTCTGGATCACCGGCATAAACTTCGGCCAGATCAGCGCGACGCTTCGATTTGCCTTCGAGCACTGGCACGCGAGCGGCAACCTGCACCAGCTCTTCCATCACGCCCGCGCAATAAAGAACAATATCGCAGCCAGCACCGATGATGCCATCGGCAATATCGCCCAGCTCACCGGAAAGCGCCTTCATCGAAATGTCGTCGCTCATGATGAGGCCGTCGAACCCGATCACCTCGCGAATGATCGTGTTGATCACGGTTGGCGACAGAGTGGACGGACGCTTGGGATCAAGCGCGTCAAACACGACATGCGCTGTCATCGCCATGGGCAGGTCATTCAGCGCCTTGAACGGCACGAAATCATGCGCCAGCAATTCGCTAAGCGGCGCGCTCACACGGGCCAGTTCCTTGTGCGTATCTGCGAAGGCACGGCCATGGCCCGGCATGTGTTTCATCACTGGCAAGACGCCGCCAGCCAGCAGGCCCTCGGCAGCGGCGCGGCCCATTTCGGCCACCGCGTGCGGATTTTTGGAATAAGCGCGCGCGCCGATCACATCATGCGCGCCCTCGACGGGCACGTCGAGAACCGGCAGGCAGTCGGAGGTGACGCCAACCTTCAGAAGATCGAAGGCATGCAGACGTGCATGCAGCCATGCGGCGCGCAGGCCCGCCTCACGGTCGCGTGCAAAGATCGCGCCAATCTCTCCAGCGGATGGGTAATTCGGCACTAGCGGCGGACGCAGGCGCTGCACGCGCCCGCCTTCCTGATCAATGAAAACCGGCGTCTGATCGCGTCCCGTCACATCGCGCATATGCGCGGTCAACTCGGCAACCTGTTCAAGACTTTCGACATTGCGGGCGAACAGAATGAAGCCCCAAGGCCTCTCATCGCGGAAAAAGGCAACCTCATCCGGCGTAAGCTTCGTACCCGACACACCGGCAATCCATGCCTTGCACTGTTTCATGCGAATATCCCTCGTCTTTTCCGCAACTTAGATAGTTGTTCTAACTAAAATTCCATGCACTCGATAGTGCATATGAAAAGGGCGGCTCATGCCGCCCTGTTCTCATTGGTTACCGTGGCTTAGCGCGTCACGAGACAGCTGCCGCCAGCCGACTTCAAGCGACCGCACAGTGCGTTGGCATCGTCACGCGAACCAGCCTGAACTCGGACACGATAGTAAGTACCTCTACCCGGAATGTCGGCGGGCTTGATATCCACGCCGCGACCGCCGATCACATTGGCGTATTTCTGCGCCATGTTGGCATAGGACTTCTGAGCCAGCTCGGCAGAAGGCTGCGATGCGATCTGGATGAAGTATCCGCCAGCACCTGCAGCGCCACCGGCAGCCGATGCAACCTGCTGATTGGCGACCGGAGCGGCAGCAGCGGGCGCTTGCGTCTGGGTGCGCTGCGGAACATTGCCAACGATGTTGACCGGCTGTTCAGCTGGACGCGACGGGACAACCGGAGCACGCGCCGGGAGGCGTGGTGCTTCGGCAGCTGGTGCCTGAGCGACAGGCGCCTGTGCGGCTGGCTGCTGGGCCTGCGGTGCGTTTGCGGAAGGTTCCGGCAAGGCACTGCCCGATGCGATTGCCGCGATTTCATCGCCACCAGCCGGAGCGGATGGCTGTGCCGAAGGCTGCGCACCGTTGTTGGCCGTCTGCTGTGCTGCCGGTTCCGGAGCGCGTTCCGGCTGCATGATCGTGCCATCCGGGCGAACGATCATGGTTTCAACTTCGCGCGGCTGGATCAAAGGCGCATTTTCCTGCGCGTTTCCATTTGGAGCACCAGCATTGGCCTGACCGTTTTCAGCCGACGAATCCGGCGTATCGGTCATGGCTTCATTATCGTCGGTGCCGGAAATATCGACTGGCTCTTCACCCGAGTTAATCAGCGACTTTTGTTCCGGATTGTTCGGCAATGTGCCGGCAACGCGATCATAGACCGCCTTGTCCTGATTCGGCACCGTTGCGCCGCCGGGGTTTTCCGGCTGCATCTTGATTGGCTGGTTGTCGGCATGGATGACGACCGGCTCCTGCGAACCACCGCCCATGAAGTGATATCCGATACCGCCGAGCAATACGACAGCACCGGCAACGCTGGCCAGAATCAGGCCGCGACGACCGCGAACCGGGCGATTGCGATAGGCTTCCGATGCTTTGCCGAGATCGTCTTCGGGCTGCATGGCCGCACGCGCGCCATAGTCGCCGCCTTCGACGGTCTGAGCGCCCTGGGCTGCCCAATGATTGTAGAAGTCGTCTTCGCTGCCAGCCTGCTCGCCTGCGTTATAATCGCCAGTCTGGCGCGGCTGCGAGCGGCCATAGGAGCTTGCAGCGGCGGCAACGGCGGCACCAAGGCCTGCGGCCGTGGCACCTGCAGCAACACCGGCATTCGGCAGATAGCTGGATGCGCTTTCGCGGAAAATATCCTCAAAGGCCTTGTCGGCTTCGCTCTGCGCTTCGGTAGGTGTGTTCAGCTCATCAACGCCAACAGTGTTGAAGACCTCGGCAAATTCAGCTTCGAGATCGCCAAGACCAGCAGCGGTTTCCTCTTCACCGTAATTGACTTCCGGCAGATCGAGGGAATGGGTCTGCTCAACCTTGTTTTCGGCAACGCTCAGCGTTTCCACGTCCGGTGCGGGTGCACTGGCGGCCTGCTGTGCGCTGGCAAAATGCGGCATCGATGTCGTCGGACGATAATCCTCATCCGAAAGCACCGCATGGGCATAGGCAGGCGCGGCTGCGGTTGCGCCGTTATCATCATGCAGGTCAAGATCGTCTTCGTTGAAGAAATCATCGCCGCCAAGCAATTCTTCGTCGGTCGCCTTGAGCACTTCCGATTCGGAGTAATCACCGGAAGGCTCGAAACCGAAGTCGTCATCGCTCAGGCTCAGTTCATCAAGATCAGACAGATCGTCGTCGGTGCCTTCCGCTGCAGTCGTTGCGGAGAGTGCTGCTGCATCGAAGGAGAAATCATTGTCGAACGAAAAGTCATCGTCCTGCGCTGCGACTTCGTTCGAAGCCTGCTCCGGAGTGGCGAAGGCAGCGTAAGGCGTTTCGGCTTCACCAACCGGCAGGGCTGCTGCCGTCGGCATCTGCGCGACAATGCCCGAAGCAAAATTGCCACGGGTGTAATAGGGATAACCAGACGGCTCCGTGCGGGCGACCGCTTCCTCCGCAGGTGCGGCTGCTACCGGCTGATGCGGCTGTTCAAAAGCCTGCTCATCCAGATGCAGTTCATCCAGCTGGAAATCGTCAAATGCAGGCTCAACCTCTTCCTCTGCCGCATGGGCATGGTCCGATGCAGCCGCGTAGGACACAGCCTGTTCGGGTTCATATGCAGCAGCCTGCGGAGCATAGGATACCGGCTCCGGCTGGTAGCCATAGGCACTATCGTTTTCGGCTGCTGGCTGCGGCTCGTCACCGAACAACAGATTTTCCAGCTCGTCCTCAAGCGACATGGACTGGTGTGCAGGCTCAGCGCCATAAGACGGCGTGGCAGGCTCAACGGCCTGTACATCCCAGTCACGGCTTTGCGCGGTCTGCGTCAGATAGGATTCTTCGTGGGGTTCAATAGCCGGCTGATAGATCGTCGGATCATATGCGCGATGGTCGGCTGCATGACCTCCCTGCGCATCATCCAGCGATTCGCGATTATCATAGGCCGAGCTTTGCGCTGCCGCATAAGGATCGCCAAACGAATCGCGAGCGCTCGAATAATCTGCATAATCGAACTGCTGAACAGGCTCGGTGCGCTCGACATCTTCGAAGTCGCCCAGCTCGGGCGCCGGAACGGATGTTCCATTGTCCAGATGCAGATCGAGTTCTTCTTCCAGCGCGGAAGCAAGATCTTCTTCATGCACCAGCGGTTCCGCGCCACGATAATACTGTTCGCTGTAGCGCTGGTCCTGAGCGACTTCTGGCTCGGGCTCCACGGGCTGGCTGTGACTTGTCGGCTGCGCGTAATCGTCGAAATCGCCGAGAAGTTCGCGTTCAAGGTCAAGCGCCGGATCGAAGTCAGGCTCGGGCCGGTCATGCGATTGGCGCTCGTTCCAAGCGGAATGATCACCTTGAGGCGTGCCAAAGTCCACGATTCGCGACAGTTCCATCAGCGGATCGTCTTCGTGCAGCGGACGCTCGCCGTAATTACGGGGATTTGCACTGCTGTCCGTCATGGTGTGTTCCTAACTCAAACCCTGGACGCCGCAAGACGTCACTTTACATTGCTTATTAGCGAGGCAATGTGGGCAAAAGTTGACGGTAGTTTCCTACGCCTAAAGACCAGAACGGGATAAACCAACACCTTCAGTTCATCCCGGTCTTCTCTTTTTAGACTTGATCTACCGCATTCAAGAGCTTCGTTTGACTTAACGAGCTCCCGGTCAGTCGATCAATCTTAGCGCATTTCCGTCGGAGCGTCAGCCCCGATGATCGTCAATCCGGACGTCAGAACATCGGAAACAACCTGTACCAGCCCTAGCCTGGCTAATGACAAGTCTGGATCGTTAACCTTAATAAAACGTAAGTCCGGGTTCTCTGTGCCCTTATTCCATTGCGAATGGAACGCGCTGGCAAGGTCAAACAGGTAAAATGCAAGACGATGCGGCTCCTGATGGATCGCCGCCGCTTCGATCAAACGCGGATATTCTGCGAGCTTGCGAACCAGTGCAATTTCGCTCTCGTCGGTCAGCTTGTCGAACTGCGCCGCCATGGCGACACGATCCAGATCAGCGAGACCCAGCTGGTCGGCAGCCTGACGGAAAACCGAGTGCGAACGCGCCGATGCATACTGCACGTAGAACACCGGATTGTCCTTGGACTGCTCGGTTACTTTCGCGAAATCGAAATCGAGCGGCGCGTCGTTTTTCCGGTAAAGCATCATGAAACGCACCGGATCACGGCCCACTTCGTCCACTACATCGCGCAAGGTGATGAATTCACCCGAACGCTTCGACATGCGCACCGGTTCACCGTCGCGGAAGAGCTTTACCAACTGGCAGAGCAGCACTGTGAGCTTGGCCTTACCATCGGAAACACCGCGTGCAACCGCTTCAAGACGCTTCACATAGCCGCCATGATCGGCGCCCAGCACGTAAATCATCTCGTTGAAGCCGCGGTCGTACTTGTCCTTGAAATAGGCAACGTCGGCCGCAAAATAGGTGAATGTACCGTCAGACTTCATCAGCGGACGATCGATATCGTCACCCACTTCCGTCGAGCGGAACAGGGTCTGCTCGCGATCTTCCCAATCTTCCGGCACTTGGCCCTTGGGCGGAGGAATTTTTCCCTTATAGACATGGCCCTTCAGCGTCAGATCGTTGATTGCATTGCGAATCGCACGGGCATGGTCGGCATGCAGCTGACGTTCGGAATAGAACACATCGTGGTGGACGTTCAGCGCTTCCAGATCGGCGCGGATCATCGCCATCATGGCATTGATGGTCGTTTCCTTGACGATAGCCATCGCTTCAGCTTCCGGCATTTCCAGAAGCTTTGTGCCATATTCCTTGGCAAGCACCTGCCCCACCGGCACGAGATAGTCGCCCGGATAGAGACCAGCCGGAATTTCGCCAATGATTTCGCCCAGTGCTTCGCGATAACGCAGCATCACAGAGCTTGCGAGCACATCGATCTGCGAGCCCGCATCGTTGATGTAATATTCCTTGACGACGTCATAGCCCGCAAACTTCAGCAGGTTGGCCAGCACGTCGCCGACAACGGCGCCGCGGCAGTGGCCGACATGCATCGGGCCGGTCGGGTTGGCCGAAACATATTCGACATTGACCTTGTTGCCCGCGCCCAGCTTGGAGCGACCGAAATCCGTGCCTTCATTGAGCATCGCGGCAAGCTCGCGCTGCCAGTAAGTTGCCTTCAGACGCAGATTGATGAAGCCCGGACCGGCAACATCGACCGTTTCGACATCGTCGTCATTCTTCAAGGCTTCGGCGATACGCACCGCAAGTTCGCGCGGGTTCTGGCCAACAGCCTTGGAAAGAACCATGGCCGCATTGGTCGCGATATCGCCATGGGTCGCGTCGCGCGGCGGTTCGACACCAACGCGCGAAAGATCGAGTTCACCACCATCTTTCGGTTTCAGATCAATATCTTGCAACGTCTTTTTGATACGTGCGTCGAAATCTGCGAAGATATTCATGGTCCGTCCTGTCAGGCTGTCATCTGGAATTATGACTGCGTATTCCAGAGTCGGCTCGTTCTATTAGATAGTTGTGATGCAGACGGCCTTTCGACCTCGCAATCACTTCGTTGGCCCCGATTAAGCTAAATCGGGGGTATGGTCAAACAATCGTCGGTGTTCGCGCACGGCAAAATTGTCAGTCATACCCGCCAGATAGTCGGCAACACGGCGCGCGCGCGACGGGATATCGAGCGTTTCGCAACCCGATTGCCACTCGGGCGGCATGATCATTGGGTCGGCAAAACAGGCGTCGAACAGGTCCTGCACAATTTTGTCTGCCGCCTGCCGGCGCACCACGACGCTGTTATGAAAATAGAGGTTCTTGAACAGAAACCGCTTCAGCACCTTTTCCTCGTCACGCATCGTTGGTGAAAACGCCACCAGCGACTGCGACTGGTTATGGATATCGGTAATGTTCTGTGGCTGCGCCTCGGCCAGACGGCGCTGGGCTTCGGCAATCACATCCTCGACCATGATGGTGATCTGCCTGCGAACCAGTTCATGGCCAGTGCGCACGGCATCGAGATTGGGATAGCGTCCTCGCACCACATCAAGCAGCCGCTTTGTCAGGGGCACTTCATCCAGCGCCTCAAGCGTCAGCAGGCCTGCACGCAGGCCGTCATCGATATCGTGGGCGTTATAGGCGATGTCGTCTGCAATTGCGGCGCATTGCGCCTCCAGACTGGCAAAGCGTCCCAGTTCCAGATCGTAGCGCTCGTTGAAGTCCAGAATGGGCTGCGGCACCGGCTCATCCGAATGCACGGCATATGGACCGACCAGCGGGCCATTGTGCTTCACCAGCCCTTCCAGCGTTTCCCAGGCCAGGTTGAGACCGTCGAAATCCGCATAACGATGCTCAAGCTTGGTGACAATCCGCAGCGACTGGGCGTTGTGATCGAAACCGCCGTAATCCTTCATGCGCTCGTTGAGTGCATCTTCGCCGGTATGGCCAAAAGGCGTGTGACCAAAATCATGCACCAGTGCGACAGCTTCGGCGAGATCTTCATCCAGCCGCAGTGCGCGGGCCAGCGCGCGCGCAATCTGCGCCACTTCAATCGTGTGCGTCAGCCGCGTGCGGTAATGGTCGCCTTCATGCGCAATGAAAACCTGCGTCTTGTGCTTCAGGCGGCGAAATGCGGTGGAATGGATGATGCGGTCGCGGTCGCGCTGAAACGGGGTGCGTGTCGGGCTTTCCGGTTCCGGCACCAGCCGCCCTCGGCTTGAGATCGGATCGCAGGCATAGGGCGCGCGCTCACGATAACCAAAGCCTATTCCTTCCAGCGACATTGCGATGCATCCTTCACTGTAATATGATTACACTATGTTCATGCCGACATTGACTTCTATCGGTAGCGTTCATAGCTATCAGAGGAATATGAAGGCAAGTCTGCGATAACGGGCAATCGGGGAAAATCCCGCTCTGGCCCAGCAACTGCAAACGGACGAGACCGATGACAGGCATTACCGTTTCCGATTCCGCCGCAAAGCGGATCGCTAAAATTCTCAATTCCGAACCGGACAAGACCGCGCTGCGCGTTTCTGTCGAAGGTGGCGGCTGCTCCGGTTTTTCCTACAAGTACGATCTGGTCGATGAACAGACCGAGGACGACATCGTCATCGAAAAGCTCGGGGCGAAAGTTCTGATCGATTCGATTTCGGTTCCCTATATGGATGGTTCGGAAATCGATTTCGTCGACGATCTGATGGGGCAATCGTTCCAGATCCGCAACCCGAATGCGACTGCGTCTTGCGGCTGCGGCACGAGTTTCGCGATTTAAGCGCACCGAAATGCGCGACGAGGAATTAAACCGGCTGCCTCATGGCAGCCGGTTTTGTTTTGTCAGACTTTGACCGAAGCAACCGTCGTATCGATATGGTCCACCAACGCATCCGGCAGGCCGAGACGCCCGGCCAGCATATCGAGATAACCGCGCTCCGCCCGGGTGTCAGGATCAATGGCCAGACGCGAGGCGGTATAAAGCTCAACCTTCTGCTCTTCCGTCTGCGCGGCAGCGACCAGCGCGTCGAGATCGACCGGATCTGCCAGTTCTTTCTGGAAGAAAGCTTCTGCCTCGTCATCAAGGCCAGAAATCTGAAGCTTCTCCATGATGCGCGCCCGTTCCGCATCGTCGATATGGCCGTCCGCCTTGGCTGCGGCGATCATGGCCTGGATCAGCGTCAGGGCGAAACTGTTGCTCATGGCCGGCGACTGCGGGTGAAATGGCGAATCGGCGGGCGGAGGCGGAAGAAGCTCCTGCTCCTTGGCAACCGGCTGTTCCGCCGTTTGCGGCGACTGGCCGGACTTGTAATTCTTGTAGGCCAGATAGCCGAGACCGGCGATAGCTGCGATGCCGCCAACGGTGGCGACGTTACCCGCCAGTTTGCGGCCTGTCTTGGTGCCAAGAACTGCGGCGGCGATAGCGCCGCTGGCAAGCGGATTTTTCTTGGCGAGATCACCGACCTGTCCGGCTTTATCCTTCACACTCCCCGACATGCCCGGTATCTGCGAACCTAAAAACTGATCGAGAAGTTTCTTGGCGTCGAACATTGTTATCTCCTGTCTGGCTCCAATAAGTCCGAGATAGGAACGCAATGGTGACAATACAAATGCATCCGGCATTGAAAAATGCGCCGAGCAGCAATTTCTGTGATGAGGCCTGCGCCGTGCTTGCCCTCATCGGCCCAAGCGCCTAATCATTGAACCATGAAGATCGCTACGTGGAATATTAACGGCGTCAAGGCACGCATCGAGAACCTTCAGCATTGGTTGAAGGAGTCTTCGCCCGATATCGCCTGCCTGCAGGAAATCAAGTCGGTGGACGAACTGTTCCCTCGGCTTGAAATCGAGGCGCTTGGCTATCACGTCGAGACCCATGGCCAGAAAGGCTTCAACGGCGTCGCGCTTCTTTCCAAGAAGTCACCCGACGAGATCAATCGTGGCCTGCCCGGCGATAACAGCGACGAACAGGCGCGCTTCATTGAGGGCGTCTATTCGACCGATAAAGGCGTTATCCGCGTCGTGTCGCTCTATCTGCCGAACGGCAACCCGATCGATACAGAGAAATTTCCTTATAAGCTTTCCTGGATGCAGCGTCTGGAAGCCTGGGCGAAAGATCGTCTGGCGCTTGAGGAGCCGCTTGTGCTGGCTGGCGACTATAACGTCATTCCAGAGCCGCAGGACGCGAAGAACCCGCAGGCATGGCTTGGCGATGCATTGTTCCAGCCGCAATCGCGGCAGGCTTTCCGCAAGCTCGAAAATCTCGGTTTCACCGACGCTATTCGCGCGGCGACCGACGATGACGGTATTTATTCATTCTGGGATTATCAGGCAGGCGCCTGGCAGAAAAACAATGGCATTCGCATCGATCATCTGATGCTGTCGCCAGAAGCGGCCAATCGTTTCGTATCGACCGATATTGAAAAGCACGTTCGTGCCTGGGAAAAGCCGTCGGATCACGTACCGGTAACGGTCACGCTGTCGGTTTAAGACACTGGAAGCTTAAAACGAGCCCTTGGTGGTCATATCGCTCGCGAGAGCCACAGCGTTACGGCGATCCGCCTCACCGACAATCGAGAAAGCCTGTTCCTGCATTTCGCGTATCCAAGTGCAATCCTCGGCTGCGCAACGTTCAGAGGCGGCCGTCATGAAGGCCAGCCCGCGCACGGTCTTGCCAGCCTGAAACAGCATGTTTCCAAGCATGGCCTGAGCGCTGACATTGCCCTTGTTGGCAGCCAACTGGAACCAGCGTGCGGCCTGAACCGAATTGCGCTCACCGCCCTCACCGGACAGAAGCATCTTGCCCAGTTCGAACTGAGCCGCAGAATCACCGAAATTCGATGCGGCCTGCACATAAAGATCGCGGGCGACCCCCAGATCGGCGCGCACCGGCGTACCTGGAATACCGCGCTTCACATATCCAGCGAGCGCAACCAGCGCATCAGCGACATAGGAATCGTTCTCTGAACCGGGTTCGGAGCCTTCACGCACGATCTTTTCGAAAATCTTGTAGGCTTCGTAGTCATTTTCGGCCACGCCGTCGCCATCGGCATACATACGGGCCAGTTTCCACTTTGCACCCTGATGACCGCGCTCGGCGGCATAAC
Organism: Ochrobactrum sp. RH2CCR150; assembly: GCA_014138095.1. GTDB lineage: Bacteria > Pseudomonadota > Alphaproteobacteria > Rhizobiales > Rhizobiaceae > Brucella > Brucella gambitense. The sequence goes on along the minus strand of JACGXE010000003.1, from coordinate 311,369 downwards.
GCAGCGCCTTGATCGCTTCGTCCTTGTGACCATTCTTGTAAGCGGAGAAGCCGAATTTGAAGAGTTCGAACGGGCTGCGCGACTTTTCAGAATCGTCGTTCAGATCAAAAGCAAAGGCACTGTTGCAGGCGATGGCCAAACCAACAGCCATGGCAATAACAGGATATGAAAAACTGCGACTACGCATCACAACGCCGGTCTTTCACAATAGTTGGCACAAATCGTGGAGAAAGAATTCATTGAAGGCAGAATAGCCACGCTTTTCGTCAAGACTGAGACCCGATCTTGGCCGAAAAAAGCCTTGCCACCATTGGAAGGAATCGGAGCAGCGTCGGCAAGGTTTCCCCTGCTTGCAATCTGTTTGCTCTGCAACAACGCGCTCTTGCTCATTCCTGCCTAATCCTGCGGGAGCCATTCGCTCCTGATTGTTTGACGGCTTTTGCCTTTCCTTGACGGATGATGTCCCTTTGTGGCGGGAAATAGGCAAAAATGACCGTAGTTCTTTGTAGCCTAAAGTAACGGTAAAGACTGTTGCCGTTTGACAACAAACTCACTGTTGTTGCTCGTCGAAACGTGTTCCCCCATCGAACAAAGCGATGGTGATTGTTTCTGTCTGGCGGACACATAGAATAGAACGCCTATGACACTGACGATTGGAACCAGCCGGATCACATGCGTAATTACAGACGCCCCTATAGGCGCCCGCAGAGGCGATATACCTCCGACTCCCGCCGAAGCGGAATTGGAGGAATTCGTAGCATCATACTGACTTTATTGTTCTTTTCCGCGATTGTGGTCGGTATTTCATACCTGCCGGATGAAAAGCGTCCGACCGAAACGCGCGACGGCCCCGTCTACGTGATAGATGGGGATACGGTGATCATAAACAAGGTGCATATCCGCCTGAAGGGCATCGATGCGCCGGAGATGGCGCAGACCTGCGAGCGAAACGGTATTCATTACGATTGCGGCACGGAGGCTCGCAATTTCTTGCGGGCAAGAATCGGAAGAACACCGATTCGGTGCGAGATTGAAGGTTTTGACCGCTATGGCCGCGATCTGGCGCGTTGTTACCTCGGCGAAACCGATCTGAATAGCTGGATGGTCCAACAGGGTTGGGCGATTGCCTATGGCGATTATGAGCGCGAGGAAGCGGACGCCCGCAAAAATGGCCGTGGCATCTGGGCTGGCCGCTTTGAAAAGCCCTCCTCATGGCGAAAGGAAAATCCGCGCGAGGGCGAGAACGCGCAAACGAACCAAGGGAGCGCTCAGACGATCGGGCACAATAGCTTCAGCGCGTTCACTCACTATATTAAAGAGCGTATCGCCGCCTTCATCAATTACTTCCGATGACGACATCCCAAAATCCGGAGCGAAGCTTCATGGAAGACCTGAACACGCTCAGTCAGTCGATCAAAGCGTGTCGCATCTGCCGCGATGAGCCGCTGTTTCAGCCGCCGCTGCCGCATGAGCCCAATCCCGTCTGTATTGTCTCCAATACAGCGCGCATCGCCATATGCGGACAGGCCCCCGGCATCCGCGTGCATAATACGTCTCTGCCGTTCAACGATCCTTCGGGTGACCGCCTGCGGCAATGGCTTGGAACGACCCGCGAGGAGTTCTACGATCCTGCCCGGTTTGCCATCGTTCCCATGGGCTTCTGCTTTCCCGGTTATGACAAACATGGCGGCGACCTGCCCCCGCGCCGCGAATGCCGCCTGACATGGCATGACCGCGTCTTTGCGGCGATGCCGCAACTGGAGTTCGTTCTGGTGGTGGGGCAATATGCTCTGGCTTACCATCTTCCCGACTATCGCGGACGTAATCTGACCGAAACGGTGAAGAACTGGCGACACTTTATTGAAACGCCCAACAAGGCCGGACGTATCGTTCTTCCGCTGCCTCATCCTTCATGGCGCAACAGTGGTTGGCTGAAACGCAATCCATGGTTTGACGAAGAGGTTGTGCCTATTGTTCAGGCAAAAGTCCGAAGCCTCATCAACGACGATAAATAAATTTTACAAGATCGGTTCTCATAAGAATATTTTTCCTGTAACTTCTGCCGATAGCACATCATAAGGTATGACGTTTCGCACACTCGCAAAGTTCGGGAAACGATTTCTAAAACCGGGAACGGAAACGCATGGACAGGCTCGACAGAAAAATACTGCGCTTATTGCAGGAAGACGCAACATTGGCAGTGGCAGACGTTGCCAAGAAGGTTGGCCTTTCCACAACGCCTTGCTGGCGTCGTATCCAGAAGCTTGAAGAAGATGGTGTCATCAAGCGCCGTGTGGCGATCCTCGACCCGATCCGCGTCAATGCGCGTGTGACGGTGTTCGTATCGGTGCGCACCAGCTCGCACAGCCATGAATGGCTCAAGCGCTTCTCGGAAGTGGTGCAGGAATTCCCCGAGGTTATCGAATTCTACCGCATGAGCGGCGATGTCGATTATCTGCTGCGCGTCGCAGTGCCGGATATTGCAGCCTATGACGCTTTCTACAAGCGGCTGATCAGCAAGATCGAAATCCGCGACGTGTCGTCATCCTTCGCGATGGAGCAGATCAAGTACACGACTGAACTACCGCTCGACTACATGGTGCTGGACAAGGAAAATAACTGACCTCCCAGACCTTGGAATGAAAAAGCCCGCCATCTGGCGGGCTTTTTTGTGCTTGGTTTTTTATCAGTGCTTGGCTGAAGCGACGCCAGCCTGTTCAAATGTGGCCATACCGCTGTGGCACTGCGCGGCTGCCCTGACGATGCTGGCGGCAAGAGCAGCGCCCGTTCCTTCGCCCAGACGCATGCCGAGATCGAGAAGCGGCTCCTTGCCAAGCTTGGCCAGCAGCAGGCGATGGCCCGGCTCAGCAGATACATGGCCGAATAGGCAATGGTCGATTGCTTCCGGATTTGCGGCATAAAGTATGGCAGCAGCCGAAGACGCCACGAAACCATCAATGATCACCGGGATTTTTTCCATGCGAGCGGCAAGAATGGCGCCAGCCATGGCTGCAATCTCACGTCCGCCGAGGCGGCGCAGCACTTCGAGCGGGTCTTTCAGATGCGCCTGATGCAAGGCAACCGCCTGACGAACCGCTGCAAGCTTGCGCTGCAAGAGTTCGCCCGTCGAGCCCGTGCCCGGTCCAACCCAGTCTTCCGCCGTACCGCCAAACAATGCGAGTGCAATCGCCGCCGCAATGGTCGTGTTGCCGATACCCATTTCACCGATGCAGAGAAGATCGGTGCCGCCAGCAATCGCTTCCATACCGAAAGCCATGGTCGCCGCACAGGTGCGCTCATCCATGGCCGGTTCTTCGGTGATATCGGCTGTCGGATGTTCCAGCGCCAGATCGAAAACTTTCAGTCCCAGATCATTGGCAATGCAGATCTGGTTGATCGCCGCACCGCCTGCCGCAAAGTTCTCAACCATCTGCGCTGTGACGCTGGACGGGAACGGCGTGATGTTCTTTGCCGTGACGCCGTGATTGCCTGCAAAGACTGCGACCAGCGGGCGATTGATCTGCGGCGTGCGCTTGCCCGTCCAGGCGGCAAGCCAGGCGGCGATGTCTTCAAGGCGTCCCAGCGAACCGGCAGGCTTGGTCAAAGTTACCTCGCGCTCGCGCACTGCCCTTTCCGCACCCAGATCGGGACCAGGCAGATTGCGGATCAGTTCACGAAAATCGTCAAAGGGAAGGCCACTGGCGCTCATATCGTTCAGTCCAATCGATCATGGGAGATGCAAATCTGTTTGGCACGTCCTATAAGCACTCACACAATTTTTCAAATCACCTCTTCGAGCCGATGGCCCTTGAGGCGAAATATCGCGAGCCCTAAAACATTCCTGTGGGCGATAAAGTGTTGCGGAGCAGTCATTTGCAGCGAAATGGTTTCATAGGCGATACAATCCGGTCGCTCGGCTTTCTGAGCCGCCTTCCGCTTCCGCAAAGCTGGTTCGAGAACACGGCCGATTCGCTGCTGCGCAATGCACGCGCTTTCCCGCTTGCCGGTGCAGTGCTGGGCCTGCTCGCAGGCATCGCGCTGATGATCGCCAACTCCCTGCATCTGCCTGCCCTCGCCTGCGGATTTATCGCAGTCGGCGCGCTGGCAGCCATGACCGGCGCATTGCATGAAGACGGGCTTGGCGACACGGCTGACGGCTTCTTCGGCGGAGCAACGCCAAGCCGTCGCCTCGACATCATGAAAGATTCCCGCATCGGCACCTTTGCAGCGCTCACGCTCGTCACGTGGGTCGGTATCAAGGCTTCGCTTCTGGCAGCCATTATGGAGCGCGCTGGCCCCGGCTATGCGCTGCTTGCGCTGATCGCCAGCGAAGCCGCAAGCCGTTCTGCCATGCTCGCCTTCTGGCATAGCCTGCCATCCGCCCGTCCCGGCGGACTTGCCGACAGCGTTGGCGCGCCAAGCTGGGAAACCGTGGTTTGCGGCGCGGCACTCGGCTTCGTGATCATGGCGGTCGGACTGATCCCCTCAGGCGGCGTTCTGCCCGTCATCAACGCGCTTGTTCTTGTGACGCTGCTGCTCGTCGGCTTTGCCCGGCTTTGCATGTCGAAAATCGGCGGCCAGACGGGCGACACCTTGGGCGCGGCCCAACAAATCGCTTCCCTTGCGGTGTTAATCGGGCTTGTCATGACCCTGTAATGCAACCACATTTCACTCATGAACACGGCGACAATCAAATCACCCTGCATATTGATATGCACGATGGACGCTGAAACCGGCTTTTGCCTTGGTTGCGCGCGCACGCTTGATGAAATTACACGCTGGTCGCGCATGACCGCCGAAGAGCGGATTACGGTACTATCGCTTCTGCCTGACCGTCATGAAATTCTCATTGAAAAGAAAGTAGGCTGATGGGGCGTTTTTTCTGGCTTATTATTGCCGCCGTCGCAATCGTCGCCTTGTTGCTGATGTCCAACAATGACAGCGGCATCACGATGGGGCTCGACAATGATGTCTTCGCTCGCGCAGCCTATCTCGGCATATGGGGCGTCGTGCTCGCCGCAGGTTTGCTCGGCTCCGGCATCAAGCTTTCGGATTTCGCGCGCAATATGGCCGTATGGGCAGTGATTATTCTCGGCCTCGTCGCGGGCTATCAGTATCGCTACGAACTTCAGGACGCTGCAAGCCGCATCACTGCGGGCCTTATTCCCGGCAGTCCGATTTCTGGACGAAACGCCGAAGGCGCTGTGACCGTCACGCTTGCCAAATCGTCCAACGGTCATTTCGAAGTGAATGGCCGCGTCAACGGCGCACGCGTGCATTTTCTGGTCGATACAGGCGCTTCTTCAGTTGTCCTCTCACAGGAAGACGCCGAACGCGCTGGCCTCGATACGGCGTCGCTAAACTATAACGTGCCGGTGATGACTGCCAATGGCACGGCTTCTGCGGCGAGCATAACGATTGCCAACCTGCAAATCGGCGACATTGAGCGCCACGATGTTCGCGCCATGGTCACCAAGGAAGGCCTGATGACCGGTAGTCTGCTCGGCATGAATTTCCTGCAAACGCTGGGCGGCTTTACGGTGCGCGGCGACCAGTTGATCCTGATCGATTAAGCTGCTTCGGCGCTAGCTTCGGTTACAGTGGCATAGGCTTCACGCAGCACGTCGCTGGTAGCACCCGGCTTTGTCGCGTCGGTGGACAGCATCTGACGCCAGCGGCGAGCGCCCGGCAGGCCGCTGAACAGACCCACCATATGGCGGCTGACATGCGAAAGCCTGCCGCCCGATGAAATATGCCGGTCGGTATATTCGCACATGGCCTCAATAATATCCGCCATTTCAACCGAAACGGGTTCATCGCCAAACAGACGGGCATCCACGTCCGCCAGCAAGGCTGGATTGTGATAGGCAGCGCGCCCGAGCATCACCCCGTCCATATGTTCCAGATGGGTTTTTGCTTCATCAAGCGTGGTAATACCGCCATTAATGCCGACGAAAACATCACCGAGACGCGCCTTCAACCGATAGGCGCGATCATAATCGAGCGGCGGGATTTCGCGGTTTTCCTTCGGCGACAGACCTTTCAGCCATGCCTTGCGCGCATGCACCCACAAGGCGTCGGCTCCGGCGGCAAGCGCCAGATCGGCCAGCGCATCGAGCGCCACTTCCGGGTCCTGATCATCGACGCCGATCCGGCACTTGACCGTGACCGGGACAGTAACAACGCTTTTCATCGCCTCGACGCAGCGTGCCACGACTTCGGGCGTCTGCATCAGGCAAGCCCCGAATGTGCCCGACTGGACGCGGTCTGACGGACAGCCGACATTCAGGTTGATCTCGTCATAACCGAAGCCAATCCCGATTTTTGCCGCCTCCGCCAATTTGGCTGGATCAGACCCGCCCAACTGCAAGGCGATTGGGTGTTCCGCAGCGTCGAAACCAAGCAAACGTTCGCGCGGACCATGGATCGCCGCATCCGCCACGACCATTTCCGTATAAAGCAAAGCACGCTTCGAAAAGAGCCGGTGAAGATACCGGCAATGTCTGTCACTCCAGTCGATCATCGGCGCAACGGCGAAGCGATAGTCCGGGTAGTTGCGATTTTTCGATGTTACATCAGTCATTTAGACATAAATCCTGAGAAAGCGATTCATGGAGCGTTTCGGACTAATCGGCGCGATTGCAAGCAATCGGGCATCGGAACGGCGCAAAAAGCCACACTTGCGCAAAATGTTCAAGTTTTGCGGCTTGGGTTTCTCGATGCTCCTATATAGGACTTTATCGTGCTCAGCGCCAACCAGCGCCGTTATATGTCGAGAGGCTGTGACTTTGGACGCATTTGCGCATTATGATCGCCCCTGAAGCATTCCCTCCGATTCTTTTCTCATTCATTCAAGGAAATCCGGCGTGACCTCCCTTTCCCCTTTCGGCAAAACCTTCGATGCCTTCCTCTTCGACATGGACGGCACGATCCTCAGCTCCATTGCGGCAACCGAGCGCGTCTGGGGAGAGTGGGCCAAACGTCACGGGATCGATCCGGTCACATTTTTACCGACCATTCACGGTGTGCGCGCGGTCGACACGGTTCGTCGGCTCGATATCGGCCTCGATCCTGATCAGGAGGCTGCAATCCTGCTGGAAGCAGAAATGGCCGATCTGGATGGCATCGTCCCAATCGACGGTGTCTGCGATTTCCTGAACACGCTGCCTGAAGACCGCTGGGCGATTGTGACGTCTGCTCCGCTCGAACTGGCCCGTCGCCGCATCAAGGCAGCAGGATTGCCGCTGCCGAAGACCATCGTTTCGGCGGAAGATGTTGAACGCGGCAAGCCGAGCCCGGAATGCTTCCAGCTTGGCGCGAAGAAGCTCGGCTTTGATCCACACCGTTGTCTGGTGTTCGAAGACGCGCCGGCTGGCATCGTTGCAGGCGAATCGGCTGGCGCTTGTGTGGTTGTCGTTACGGCAACGCACCCACATTCCCCGGAAACCTCGCATCGAAGCATCGACAGCTATCGCGAGCTGGCGCTGAGCGTGGCCGACGACGGCAAGCTTAGCCTTGCCGTCGGTGAGACCGTTTCGGTCGGATAACCAAATTTTTCGTCAAACGACGGCTGTGTGCGGCGGAATCAGATGACCCGCCGCCCCTCGCGCCAAACTGTCTTGATGATCGGCACATGTTCGGCCACCTGAACACGCACCAGATCGGCGCGCTTGCCTTCGGCTATTTCGCCACGATCATCAAAGCCCACAGCCTGCGCAGGGTTCTTCGAAACCAGACGAATAGCCTGTGGCAATGAAACCGCATTTGGAGCATGGGCCAGCACATCGGCCAGAAAAAATGCCGACTGCATCATGCTCGCCGGGATATAATCCGATGAGATAATGTCGAGATGCCCAGCCTCGACCAGCTCTCGCGCCGAAACATTGCCCGAATGTGAGCCACCGCGCACCACATTCGGCGCGCCCATCAGCACCGACATGCCGGATTCCTTCGAGGCTTTGGCCGCCGTGTGCGTGGTCGGGAACTCGGCCACGCGAATGCCCTGTTCTCGTGCTTCTGCAACGTGATCGAGCGTTGCATCGTCATGGCTTGCGAGGATCACGCCGCGTTCGTGGCACAGATCGGCAATCGCCTTGCGCGTCTTGGCGGAATAGATCTGCGACTGGCCTATGCGGCGCTCGCAATAAATCCGGAACTCTTCTTCCGACAGCTTGTTCTTGCCCAGGAAGTAGGCCTTGTAGGCATCCAGATTGGTGAATTGTCGCTGTCCCGGCGCATGGTCCATCAAGGAAACCAGCCTGACCAGCGGGTGGCTGCCGAAACGTTCAAAGGCCGGAAGACAATCGGGCGCAGACACTTCGCAACGCATATGCAGGAAATGGTCAGCGCGCAGCCGCCCCGCCGCACGGCCTTCTGCAATGGCCGTGGAAAGCTTCAGCATATCATCGATGCCGGTTTGCGCATCATCATCCAAACCGATGCGCAAAGCATCGAAGACGGTGGTGATACCAGAAGCGGCAATCTGCGCATCATGCGCCTGTACGGCGGCAATCGGGTTCCAGCGCACTTTGGGGCGCGGGGCATAATGCCCTTCCAGGTGGTCGGTGTGCAGTTCGATCAGACCTGGCGTCAGGAAGTCGCCTTCCATGTCTTCGCCAACCGATGACGGCCCGCTGGCAATATCGGTAATCTGTCCGTTAACGAGCTTGATCGAACCTTCGATGACATCGTCTGCGCGAACGATACGCGCGTTACGCAGGATAGTTTCACTGGTCATCGCTCAAGGCCTCCCCACTGCCCGCTGGTTCCGCGTCTTCGTGACTCCACCCGTCAGCGGATGCAGCGAATGAATCTCGAAGGGCGCGCCCTTTTCAGGTTCCACAAACAGAGCGAGATTCGCAACCTCGACCGGGTCGTTCAGCAATGGCGCAAAGAATTCTTCCAGCCTGCGCTCGATCCGCGCGCGGTCACCTTCCGCGACCGGACCAGTCAGGGTCATGTGGAAACGGAACTCTTCAAAAACGTAAGGATAACCCCAGCGTTCCAGATTGTGGCGCTGCGCATCGCTCAGACGCTCAGGGCGTCGTTTGGCAATTTCAGCTTCATTGAGCGGCGCGCGGAAACGATCCAGCGCGACGACCACATCATTGGCGAGCTGGTTCAAGGCCGTGACCGGTTCATGCGGCACCAGCGCAAAGAACGGCCCAATAGCGCGAAGCTTCAGACGTGGAATGACGACGGGTTCAACCGATGATGCGAAATGCATCAATGCCGACAGGAGTTCGCTTTCAGTCTGATTGTCATTCAGCCGAAACGGCGCTTTCATCGTGGCGTGGAACCCGTAGCGACGCGGCTCTTCGGTCAGCGATGCAATCTCTTCCGTGCCAAGCGAGCGAATCGCTGGCAGCTTGACTGGCTCGCCGCTAAAGGCATTACGTCCCAGCCAGTTGGCCGCAACCTTCAGAAGCGCATCGCTGGAAGGCGGCGTGAAGTAGATCGCATAACGCATTTCAAATCCTTGGTCTGGAACCGTGTCTCGCCGCGGCGTGGCGCGGGATCGTTACACAACGAATGTGGCAAGTCGATAAAGCCTGTATGACAATGATGGAAGACAACTGACAAAGCGATTTTACATCACAGAAAATTGGTATAGGCGTCTGTAATCGATTTGAGGAGAAAAAGATGAGCGGTTTCGCGTCTATCGGCGAGTGCATGATTGAGCTTTCGGGCGGCGAAGGCGACCAGTGGCGCATGGGTTTTGCCGGCGATACGCTGAACACCGCCTGGTATGTTCGTGCGCTGACCGACAGATCGTTTCCGGTCGATTATGTGAGCGCTTTCGGCGAAGACAATTTCTCGCAGAAACAGCGCGTTTTCTTCTCATCCAATGGCATAGGCATTGCGCATAGCCCTGTGATCCCCGGAGTGCATCCTGGCCTTTACGCTATCACGCTGAACGGTGCGGAACGCTCCTTCACCTATTGGCGCAGCGATGCCGCTGCGCGCCGCCTTGCCAGCGACCGGGCTGCGCTTGAACAGAGCCTTTCCGGGCGCGACATCATCTATTTTTCAGGGATTTCCATCGCAATCGTCCTGCCGGAACATCGCGAAACATTCTTCGACGTGCTGCGGCAATGCCGCGCTGCAGGATCGCGGATCGCGTTCGATCCCAATTTCCGTTACCAGCTCTGGCCGGACCGCAAGGCGGCGCAGGACATCATCAGCGAAGCAATGCGCCTTGCCGATATCGCCCTGCCGACTTTCCCGGATGAACAGGCGCTTTTCGGCGACACCAATGCCGAGGCCTGTGCTGGACGCCTTATCGGCCTTGGCGTGAAGGAAGTTGTCGTCAAGGACGGCACGGAACCGGCCCTGGTCGCGGCCAACGGCGAACAGACGCTGGTTCCCTCCGTTTTCGCTAATGCGGTGGATACCACAGGTGCCGGTGACAGCTTCAACGGCGCTTATCTTGTTGCGCGCATGGATGGACTTTCGCCGGTCGAAGCCGCGCACAAGGCCCATGCCGTTGCAGCCCGTGTGGTCGAAACACGCGGCGCGCTCACGCCCATGGAGACGGCGCGCGCCGCTTATACCGGGTGATGCCGCTCTAGTCCCGCGTAAAGGCGAAACGGCTTTCCTGGGCGTAGATTTCGCCCGGGCGCAGAATGGCCTGCGGGAAATAAGGATATTCAAGCGAGCCCGGCCAGATTTGCGGTTCCAGACAGAAGCCCGCATGTTTGCCATAGGGCTTGCCGGTCAAGCCGATACAATCATTGGCCATCGTATTGCCCGCATAGAACTGAACGCCCGGCTCTGTTGTCAGCACATCCATGCGAACACCCGACTTCGCGCCCTTGACGGAAGCGCAAAGACGCAACGGCACACGCGCAGCCGACAGGCAGAAATTGCTGTCATATTCGACCTGCTTGCCGTTTTCGACATGGCGGATCGGGCGATAATCGCGGAAGTCGAACACCGTGTCCTTGACCGGCAGAACGCGCCCATCTGCAATCAGCGCCTCATCAACCGGCATATAGGCGTCGGCTAGAATCTTGAGCTGATGGTCCAGAATATCGCCCTCACCGCCATCGTCGAGATTGAAATAGCTGTGATGCAGCAGATTGCAGACCGTTGGCTTATCAGTCACAGCTTCCAACCGCACGATCAACGCGCCGTTGCCATTGAGCATATAGGTGCAGCTGACTTTCAGATTGCCCGGAAAGCCCATTTCGCCATCTTCGGCCACCGTGCTGAGCGTGACATAATCCGCCCCGCTGCCGGTGACTTTCCAGACGCGATTGCCAAGCCCCTTGCTGCCGCCATGAAGATTATGGCGGCCCAGATAGTTCGCCTCGATCTCATAGGTCTTGCCATCCAACACAAAATGCGCGTCGCGAATGCGATTGGCCGAGCGGCCTGCAATTGCACCCAGATGCGGCGAATGGGCAGGATAATCATCAAAATTCTGATAGCCGATCACCAGCGGCGCATCATGACCCGCCATGCGCAGATCCTGAATTGCCGCGCCCCAGGTGATGATCTTGGCCGTCAGAGGCCCGTTGGAGATGGTCAGCCGATGAACCGCCTGCCCGTCTGGCGCATGTCCGAAAACTTCCGATGTCACGTCTGCCGCCTGTAAAAGTATGATTTAAGGAAACCGCATCAAGCCGCATTGCAAGCTCTTAAGCAAGAGGGTTGCCGCTTGATCACAATCGATTCCTCCGATATTTTTTACATGTCTATATGTTAGAGCATTCAGTATTACTGACACCGTATTTAATATATTTTTCAAATATAAATTGAAAAAGGTATAGATATGCGATCCAATTTTGCGGCAGTTATGCCCTATATATTTCAGGAAGAAGGCGGATATGTCGATAATCCCGCCGATCCTGGCGGCGCAACCAATATGGGTATTACTATCGGTAATCTAGCAGCATGGGCAGGTCATTCCGAAACTGCACAGGATGTGAAAAATCTTGCGAAAGATACTGCAACGGAAATTTACCGAAAGCAGTATTGGGACAAGATAGACGGTGACAGTCTTCCCTCCGGCGTTGACTATGCAATGTTGGACTTCGCGGTCAATTCAGGTCCAAGTCATGCGATAAAGATGTTGCAGCAAATACTTGGTATTCTACAGGACGGATTTCTCGGGCCCGCAACCTTCGCGGCGCTGTCAGCCCGCCCACCGCAAGATATTATCGATCGCCTATGCGATGAGCGGTCCGCATGGCTCCGGGGACTGGCCGCCGCCGCAAGCTTCGGTAAAGGCTGGCAGGCTCGTGTGGAACGCGTGCGTTCTCGTGCGCTGGCGCTTGCCGAGAGGCCTGTCAGCGATATTGACGCGGCTCATTCCGCTGGAATTTCGTTCCCGCACTCCTACGAACCGGCCTGCAACACCGGACCCGAAGCAGCTCAGCCTGGCAACCCCGTCGTGAATGCATTGCAACAGCCTGGAGTGCTTGGCACATTGGCGAGTATCGTATCCGGATTGGTTGCCATTATTGTGCAGGATGGCCCGCTGGAAACGGGGCTGGCCTGTGCGATGATCGCGCTATCGCTCATCGGTGTCATCTATTTCGTCAAGCGCTGAAAAAGAGGTCACAACAGCGCCGCATGAAGCGATTTCAAAAAATTGAGATTGCCTTTATGTTGCGCTTCGCTCGTCTGGCATCTTATATGCGCATCGAACTCCCGGTGATCTTGAAAGTAATATGACTTTCCTCGTGACCGGAAAAACGCTAGACACGCGCATACAGAGCATTTCCAGCACATGTGCCCAACACTTTTGCTGGCCGCGAAATGCGACGAGAAAATCAGATGCCTATAATTCGCGGCATCATCAGGAATAAAGGAATCGAAACTTGTCCTCTACTTTTGACAAAGTCGCCGACATCATCGCCGAAACCAGTGAAATCGATCGTGACACCATCACGCCGGAAAGCCACACAATCGACGATCTGGGCATCGACAGCCTCGACTTCCTCGACATCGTCTTCGCTATCGACAAGGCTTTCGGCATCAAGATTCCGCTTGAGCAGTGGACGCAGGAAGTAAACGAAGGCAAGGTTCCGACCGAAGAATACTTCGTCCTGAAGAATCTCTGCGCCAAGATCGACGAGCTGGTTGCGGCCAAGAAGGCCTGAGCTCGCTGAAAAATTGACGGTATTGAAGGGTGGACAGCAATGTTCGCCCTGATTCCGTTTCTGGAGCGCAAGATAGTTCTCGGATAGACCTTGGCCTCATCACGGCAGAACCGGACCCATGCAGAACAATAAAGTCGTCATCACCGGCATTGGCATTATTTCATCACTCGGCGAAGGTGCCGAAGTGCATTGGAAAGCGTTTTCGACAGCGGGTAGCGAACCACGCCTCGAAAAAGAAGCCTTTGCTCCTTACACCGTTCATCCACTCGGCGAAGTCGATTGGAGCCTGCAGATTCCAAAGCGCGGCGACCAGCGCCAGATGGAAACCTGGCAGCGGCTCGGCACCTATGCCGCGGGTCTCGCACTGCAGGATGCAGGCATGAAGGACGATGAAGCGCTGTGTGCGACCATGGATATGGTTGTGGGCGCAGGTGGTGGTGAACGCGACATTACCGTCGACATGCAGATTCTCGAAGAAGGCCGCACCAGCAATAATCGCGGTGTGATGCTGAACGAGAAGCTCTCGACTGAACTGCGTCCGACCCTGTTTCTGGCCCAACTTTCCAACCTGCTCGCTGGCAATATTTCCATCGTACACAAAGTTACTGGTTCTTCGCGCACCTTCATGGGTGAAGAAGGCTCAGGCATTTCGGCCATCGAAACAGCGGCAGCCCGCATCCGCACCGGACAAAGCACGCATGCTCTGGTGGGCGGCTCCTACAATGCCGAACATTTCGACATGATTCTCGGTCACGAGCTGGGCGGACTGCTCAAGCATGACGGCTGGGCTCCGCTCTGGGAGCGTGACGGTTCGGCTGGCGGTGGCATGATCTCCGGCTCCGGCGGTGTGTTCCTCGTTCTCGAAAACGCCGAACATGCCGCAAAGCGCGGCGCACGCGCCTATGCGGAAGTTGCGGGAATCGCAGCCACGCAGATCCGCCGCGAAAGCGACGATCTTGCCAAGACCGTTCGTGATCTTGTTCTTGCGGCCAATGACGGCAAGGACCCGGCCTATGTGGTTTCCGGCGCATCCGGCGCTCATGAAGCGACTAAAGCCGAAAAATCCGTATTGGACGGCTTTTCTGCCGCCTATCGCGGCATATCCGGCCTGACCGGACATTTGCGCGAAGCACAGTTCCCGCTGGCGCTGGCTCTGGCCGCCATTTCCGTCTGGAAGGGCGAGGCTTTTGCGCCATTGAACGCATCGGAAAAGGCAGCTGATGGCAAAATCAGCGAAGCCGTCGTCACCACTGTCGGAGCAACGCGCGCCGAAGGTGCCGCAAAGCTGGTGAGAGCATAAGATGACCAAATATACAGACCATCTGGGCCGCCCCATCGTTGCCATCACGGGCGCAGGCGTTGTTTCCTCGCTCGGACAGGGCAAAAAAGATAACTGGGCCGCGCTGACCGGCGGCGTTTCGGGCATTCACAGCATTACCCGTTTTCCGCTGGAAAATCTGAACACTCGTTTTGCGGGTACTGTGGATTTCCTGCCCGAAAGCGAAACCGGAGCCTCCGCCCTGTCGGAAAAGCTGGCACGTCTTGCCGGTGAGGAAGCCCTTGCACAGTCCGGCCTTTCGACGACCAATTTCGGCGGACCGCTCTTTCTGGCTGCCCCGCCGGTCGAACTCGACTGGAAAAGCCGCTTTGCACTCGATGCCAGCGTGAAGAACGAAGGCCCGGCCAGCTATCAGCTTCTGCTCGAAGCCTGCCGTCGCATGCGCCATGAAGCGCTCTTCAACACGACGCAGTTCGGTTATATCGCCGAGCGTCTCTCGGAAGCCTTCGGAACGCGCGGCCTGCCGATCACGCTTTCCACCGCCTGCGCTTCGGGCGCAACTGCGATCCAGCTTGGCGTCGAAGCCATCCGTCGTGGCGAAAGCGACCATGTTTTGGCGATAGGCACCGACGGTTCCGTCTCGGCGGAAGCACTCATCCGCTTCTCGCTGCTTTCCGCACTGTCCACCCAGAATGAAAAGCCGGAAAAAGCGTCGAAGCCTTTCTCCAAGGATCGCGACGGCTTTGCTATGGCCGAAGGTTCTGGTGCACTGGTTATGGAATCGCTTGAAAGTGCTGTTGCCCGCGGTGCAAAGGTTCTCGGCATTCTGGCCGGTTGCGGCGAAAAGGCCGACGACTTCCACCGCACCCGTTCGAAGCCTGATGCTTCGCCTGCCATTGGCACGGTGCGCGCCGCACTCGCCGATGCAGGCCTGACCGAAGACCAGATTTCCTATGTCAACGCACACGGCACTTCGACACCGGAAAACGACAAGATGGAATATCTGGCGCTTTCGACCGTATTCGGCGATCGCATCGAATCCATCCCGGTTTCGTCCAACAAGTCGATGATCGGCCATACGCTGACCGCAGCCGGTGCGATTGAAGCTGTGTTCTCGCTGCTTACGATCCAGACCGGAACGCTGCCGCCAACCATCAATTACGACAATCCGGACCCGGCCATTCCGCTGGACGTTGTGCCGAATGTGAAGCGTCAGGCGGAGGTTTCTGCAGTGCTTTCGAACTCATTCGGCTTCGGCGGACAGAATACGAGCCTTGTTTTGGCGGCAAATCCGAATTAATCCGTCCGGAATATGAATTTAAAATTTCCTGATGATCCCGGAAGGCGGAAGCTCTCCGGGATCATGCCATGAAAGGAATAGCCCATGCGCGCTTTGCAGCTTCTCGACGACCGTCGCCTAGAAATCACCGATATTGCACCGCCTCCGCCTCCCGGCCTTGGCGAAGTAACGGTCAAGATCAAGGCGGTCGCGCTGAACCATATTGACGTATGGGGCTGGCGCGGCATGGCTTTCGCCAAGCGCAAAATGCCGCTGGTCATTGGCGCGGAAGCATCAGGCGTTGTCGATGCTGTTGGCCCTGGTGTTTCCAATCTGCTGCCCGGCCAGCTCGTTTCGATCTATGGTGCGCGTACCTGCGGCCTTTGCCGCGCCTGCCGCGAAGGCCGTGACAATCTGTGCGAACATGTCGGCGGCGTGCATGGTTTCCATCTCGACGGTTTTGCCTGCGAAGCCGTGAACCTTCCGGCGCGCCTGCTCGTGGCAGCACCTCCCGGCGTTGATGCCATCGGTGCTGCCGTTGCTCCCGTGACCTTTGGCACGGTCGAGCATATGCTGTTCGACAATGCCAAGCTGGAACCGGGCGAAACCGTTCTCGTCCAGGCTGGCGGCTCGGGCATCGGCTCGGCAGCGATCCAGCTTGCCAAGAAGATGGGCTGCACGGTCATCACCACAGTCGGTTCTGACGACAAGATCGAGAAGGCCAAGGCTCTCGGCGCAGATCACGTCATCAACTATCGCGAGGACCGCTTCGAAGGCGTCGTGCGCAAGCTGACCAAGAAGAAGGGCGTCGATGTCGTCTTCGAACATGTCGGCGCAGACACATGGGCCGGCTCAATGCTCTGCATGAAGCGCGGCGCGCGTCTTGTCACCTGCGGTTCAACCTCGGGCGTTTCGACCAACATGAACCTGATGCAGCTGTTCCAGCAGCAGCTCAAGATTCTGGGTTCCTTCGGCTGCCGCATGGAAAACATGGCCGATGCCATGCAGAAAATGGCGCGTGGTATCGTGCATCCGGTCATCGACACGGTGGTCGGCTTCAACGATATCGACACCGCCCTGAAGCGCATGGAAGGCCGCGACGTCTTCGGCAAGATCATTCTCCAGATCGACTGAAGCCTGTCCCTGTCATGATGTTCAAACTGAAGCTCCTGCTCTTTCGCTGGTCGCGCAAGCTGAAGCAGTTCAATTACTGGCTCTGGGCTCAGGCCGTTTTTGTACTGCTTGGCCTGTTGCGCCTGTTTCCAGCGAGGGCTGCCATCAGCTTTTCGGCCAAGGTGGCCCGTCTCGTCGGGCCGCTGACGCCGCGCCACAAGATCGCAACCAACAATCTGCGCAAGGCTTATCCTGAAAAGAGCGACGCGGAGATCGAAGTGATTGCGCGCGACATGTGGGATTCCATGGCGCGCCTTCTGGCAGAGTATATTTTCCTCGACGCGATCTTCGATTTCGATCCCCATGCTGCCAAGCCGGGCCTGATCGAAGTCGATGGCATTCCGATTTTCGAACGCCTGCGCGATGAAAAGAAGCCGCATATCTTCTTCACGGCGCATACCGGCAATTTCGAACTGCTGCCGATCTGTGCCGCCACATTCGGCCTGAATGTCACCGCGCTGTTTCGCCCGCCGAACAATCCCTATATCGCCAACAAGGTTCTGAAAGCCCGCCATACCAATATGGGCCATCTCGTGCCTTCCAAGGCAGGTGCTGCCTGGGCGCTGGCGGGTATTCTGGGTGATGGCGGCAATGTCGGAATGCTCGTCGACCAGAAGTTTTCACGCGGTGTGCCGTCGACATTCTTCAACCGGCCGGTAAAAACCAATCCGCTGCTGGCAAAGCTTGCCCGCCAGTATGATTGCGATGTCTATCCGGCGCGCTGCATCCGCCTGCCCGGCGGACGCTACCGGCTTGAACTCTATGAGCGCATGGAACTACCCCGCGACGACAAGGGCCAGATCGATATTGACGCCACGGCGCAATTGCTCAACGACACGGTCGAGCAATGGGTCCGCGAATATCCGGGCCAGTGGATGTGGTTCCACAAGCGCTGGGGATAGGATTTTTGCTGTTCATATGATACGGGCAAGCCACGCTGCCAAGGAGACTATCGCCATGCGCCCCATCGCCATTGCCCCGTCCATTCTTTCTGCCGACTTCGCCCGTCTTGGCGAAGAAGTTGATGCCGTGCTGGAAGCCGGTGCCGACTGGGTCCACATCGATGTCATGGATGGACATTTCGTGCCAAACATCACGTTTGGCCCGCAGGTGGTAAAGGCGATCCGCCCGCGCACCAAGGCATTCTTCGACGCGCATCTGATGATCGCGCCGTGCGATCCTTATCTGGAACCCTTTGCCGAAGCAGGCTGTGACCTGATCACGGTTCACGCCGAAGCCGGTCCGCATACGCATCGTTCGCTGCAATCGATCCGCGCGCTCGGCAAGAAAGCCGGTATCGCGCTCAACCCGGCGACTCCAGTTGAAGCCATCACCAATATTCTGGATGATGTCGATCTGATCCTCGTCATGACCGTCAATCCGGGTTTCGGTGGCCAGAAGTTCATCCACCCGATGCTCGACAAGATCAAGCGCGTCCGTGACATGGTCGGCGACCGGCCGATCGACATTGAAGTCGACGGTGGCGTGACGCCGGAAACCGCAGGTTTGGTTGTCGCAGCAGGCGCGAATATTCTCGTCGCCGGATCGGCTGTCTACAAAGGCAATTCGGTCGAATCCTACCGTGCCAACATTCAGGCAATCCGCGCTGCCGCCGAAGCTGCGCGCTGTTAAGGCGTTGAGCAGAGGCCTCACCTCTGCTAAACCGCGCCTATCCCAATTTCCCAAGACCTGCGGCCCGCAACCGGGCCGCCAAAACAGGATTTGCCAATGATCCCGCGCTATTCCCGGCCTGAAATGGTCGCTATCTGGTCCCCAGAGACGAAATTCCGTATCTGGTTCGAGATCGAAGCCTATGCTTGCGAAGCGCTGGCCGAACTGGGCGTCATCCCGAAGGAAGCCGCCAAGACCATCTGGGAAAAGGGTAGCGTGGCGAAATTTGACGTCGCTCGCATCGACGAAATCGAAGCTGTCACCAAGCATGACGTCATCGCCTTCCTGACCCATCTTGCTGAATTCATTGGCCCGGACAGCCGCTTCGTGCATCAGGGCATGACCTCGTCGGATGTGCTCGACACCACGCTCAACGTCCAGCTGGTGCGCGCTGCCGATTTGCTGCTCGCCGACATGGACCGCGTTCTGACCGCGCTGAAGACCCGCGCTTTCGAACATAAGGACACGGTACGCATCGGTCGCAGCCACGGTATTCACGCCGAACCGACCACGATGGGCCTCACCTTCGCGCGTTTCTATGCAGAAATGCAGCGCAACCGCACTCGTCTCGTCGCAGCCCGTGCAGAAATCGCAACCGGCGCAATTTCCGGCGCGGTCGGCACTTTTGCAAATATCGATCCGCGCGTTGAGGAATATGTCTGCGCCAAGCTTGGCCTCGAAGCCGAACCGGTTTCCACGCAGGTTATCCCGCGCGACCGCCATGCGATGTTCTTCGCGACACTCGGCGTCATCGCCTCGTCCATCGAAAATGTCGCTATCGAAATCCGCCACATGCAGCGCACTGAAGTTCTGGAAGCCGAAGAGTTCTTCTCTCCGGGCCAGAAGGGTTCATCGGCCATGCCGCATAAGCGCAACCCGGTTTTGACAGAAAACCTGACCGGCCTCGCCCGTCTCGTGCGCATGTCGGTCACGCCTGCCATGGAAAACGTTGCGCTCTGGCACGAACGCGATATTTCGCATTCGAGTGTCGAGCGTGCTATTGGCCCGGACACAACCATCACGCTCGACTTCGCGCTCAACCGTCTGGCTGGCGTTGTCGAAAAGCTGGTGATCTATCCGGACAACATGCTGAAAAACATGAATAAGTTCCGCGGTCTGGTGCATTCGCAGCGCGTTCTGCTGGCACTGACGCAGGCTGGCGTGTCGCGCGAAGACGCTTATCGTCTGGTGCAGCGCAACGCCATGAAGGTCTGGGAACAGGGTGCAGACTTCCTCGAAGAACTGCTCGGCGACGCGGAAGTGCGCGCAGCCCTCTCCGAAGAGCAAATCCGCGAGAAGTTCGATCTCGGCTATCACACCAAGCATGTGGACACGATTTTCAAGCGCGTCTTCGGCTAAGGAAGATTTAGGTTCTGGCGCTGCCGTTTCCCTCATCCTGAGGAGCCGTTGAAAACGGCGCATCATCCTGAGATTCCGAAGGATCGAAGGAGAGGGAAACAAGCAAAGCGTCTGCCCTCGCCCTTCGACACGGTGCTTCGCACCTGCTCAGGATGAGGGGGACAACAAGTGTTCGACTGATCTGAAACGATCACCCTTCAAGTCATTTTTTCACATTAAAAAAAGCCCCATGCTTTTGTAAACATGGGGCTTTTTATTTTTAGACTAGCTTAACTTTCAAGCCTTGGTCTTGATGGTGTTGACCACATTGCCCCAGGGATCGACGAAGGAACTGTTGTCGCCGCCGCGCGTATCCTCCAGCTCGACCCAGGCAAGGCCTGTCCGATCCGTATCACGCTTTCCGGCACCGGCGCTCTGCCAGGCATTGGCCGCGATATGGTGGTGGTATCGCCCGGTGGACATGAACACAGCCCGGTCGCCATAGGTCTGCACCGTTTCCAGCCCAAGTTCATTGTGCCAGAAGGTTTCGGCCTCATGGGCGTTACCGACGCGCAGGTGCACGTGGCCAACGACCGTGTTTTGCGGCGCGCCGGTCCATTCGCCGCCTTCCGTCTTGATGACATCCAGCAAGCCGCGCACATCGAGCGCTTCCGTGCCCATGTTCACGCGGTCACCGTTCCACTGCCACTTTTCATGCGGGCGGTCGGAATAAATCTCGATGCCGTTCCCTTCCGGGTCAGTCAGGTAAATGGCTTCGCTGACATCGTGGTCCGAGGCGCCGACAACCGGCAATTGCTTGTCGATAGCCCGGCGCGACCAGCGCGCCAGATCGCCACGGGTCGGCAGCAAGAATGCGGTGTGATAAAGACCGGCGCTGCGCGGATCATCAGGACGAGCAGCAGAGAACTGTTCGATTTCCATCAGTTCGCGATCACCGGCCCCAAGCACGATGGATGCGCCACGGCGGCTCATTTCGCGCAGGCCAACGACATCACGGTAATATTCAGCCAGCGTTTCCGCGTCGCGCGCCTTGAGACCAATGCGCGCCACGCGCATCGGTGCGGTCATCGCAAATGGAAGCGGTGCAACAGGACGGGTCGTTTCGGTGACCGGCGTCTTCAATTGCTGTGTCATATCATTCTCCTTCGACGGCATGTCTGCACGCGCGGGCAATATACCGGCCATCACAGCAGCTCCCGTAGCGCCAAGCACCGAACGTCTGCTGATTGTCATGGCCTATGCTCTCCTTCGCGTTCTGTTGCCCTAAACATCGCTGTTTGCTGCATCGTTCACAAGATCGCGATCTGCGAACAGGCTGTTCATCATTCGCATTCGCTTTGCGGCACGTCGAGGAGCTTGAAGAACTGATGAAGGCGATCTAAATGGGGGCTATGAAAGTCAAAGACGCAGATATCCTCATTATTCCCGGCTATACCAATTCCGGCCCGGACCACTGGCAGACCCGCTGGGAGAGCAAACTCTCGACCGCGCGCCGTGTTCAGCAGGCCGAATGGTCAAAGCCAGTGCGCGACGACTGGGTCGGCGAAGTGGTCAAGGCTGCGAATGCCGCAACAAAGCCCATCGTGCTGGTTGCGCATTCTCTGGGTGTAGCCGCAGCCTTGCACGCTATGCCGCTCATCCAGCACAAGATCGCAGGCGCGTTTTTCGTCGCGCCGCCGGATGTCTCGAATGAGAGCATTCGGCCGAAGCATCTGATGACCTTTGGTCCCTATCCGCGCGAGCGACTGCCCTTCCCGACGATCACGGTCGTAAGCCGCAATGATCCTTTCTCGAGCTTCGAAGCTGCCGAAGAGGTCGTGAAGGATTGGGGCGCGATGCTGATCGATGCAGGCGAGTCCGGTCATATCAACTCGGATTCAGGCCACGGCCCTTGGCCGGAAGGCTCGATGGTGTTTGCGGAGTTCATGACGCAACTCCAGGCACCAAAACAACACTGAGAAAAAGGCGGGTTTCAAACCCGCCTTTTCTCTATTCAACGATCTGGACCGGAGTCAGGCGCGAACAGTTTCCACCAGCTTCTGCGCGGCAAGGCGCAGATAGCCGCCTTCATTGCTGACGGTCACAAAGCGGAAACCAAGCGGGATATAGCGTCGTGCAAATTCTGGCGACGGCGAGTAGATGCCCGCGATCTTGCCCGCAGCAGCAGCCTTGCGCGCAATATTGCTGATCGGCTCGATGATAGCGTCAGAATTCGGATTGGCTTCGCGTCCGTTGCTCCAGGCAATCGAGAAATCCGCCGGGCCCACAAATACGCCGTCAATGCCGCGCACATCGAGAATGGCGTCCAGCGCATCATAGGCGTCGCGTGTTTCAATCATCGCGAAAGCCAGCGTATCCTGATTTGCCGTGGTCAGATAATCATTGGAGCCGGGCGTGCCATAATCGGCATTGGCGCGGAAAACGCCCCATGAACGTTCGCCCACCGGCGGATATTTCATGGAGGCTGCAAACTTGCGCGCATCTTCGGCCGAATTGATCATCGGAGCAATCACAGCCTGTGCGCCGAAATCCAGTGCGCGGCTCGCCATATCGAAGCGACCGACGGGAATACGCACCACCGGCGGCTTTCCCGCATTCAGAACAAGACCCACGCTGCGCAGCACACTTGCCTCGTCATGACCGCCATGTTGCATGTCCAGCGTGACAGCGTCGAAGGCCGTATGGGCAAGGATTTCAACCGTCAGCGGCTCAGGAAGCGACGACCACGCCGAGAGAACGGTTTCACCGGCACGCAAACGCGAAGACAACGACATAGGGATTTCCTTTATTTCAGAACGGGCATTTCACATCTGATATTTCATAAATGACATTTCGTCGTGGCAGGCAAACAAAAAGAAGGGGTGGAAGTGTCATCAGCACTTCCACCCCATGATCTTAATCCTGCTGTATCTGGCGGAGCGCTTCCTCCAGGAATAGCAGCATCTTCCCGCGGATCGTTTCATCACTTTCGGTGAGGCCTGCCTCATCGAAATCGGCGCGGATCTTGCGAAACACATCATCGTCACCGGCCTCGATAAAATCGGCTGCTACGACATCGCGGGCATAGGCTTCAGCCTCGCTATCCTTCTTGCCAAGACGTTCGGCAGCCCACAATCCGAGAAGCTTGTTGCGGCGCGCTTCGGCCTTGAAGCGTAAATCAGCATCATGTGCGAATTTCTTTTCGAA
The DNA here is from genome assembly GCA_014138095.1 of Ochrobactrum sp. RH2CCR150. Lineage (GTDB taxonomy): Bacteria > Pseudomonadota > Alphaproteobacteria > Rhizobiales > Rhizobiaceae > Brucella > Brucella gambitense. The sequence continues at coordinate 288,313 of JACGXE010000003.1, read as the reverse complement.
AGCATCGCGGCGATCATCCATACCTGTCGTCATTCACAAAACTCCCAAAAATTCCCAGTAGGAAGAGATCGTTACCGATCCCTTGCCTAAAGCTGGCAAGGGGCGCAAGATTATACAAGAGCGGCAAATCAATTTCTTGCAGCTCGTCTATAATCTTGCACTAAAACGCATCCCGAAAAGTGGGAAACAGTTTTCGGAAAGGATGCGCGCCAAAACCAAGGATTGAGCGCCTATCTTATGCAATCAGATCGAAAGGCGCTCTGGAAACACCGAAAACGGGGGAACGGGCACGAAGCAGGATTGTTAAAACCCCTTATTTGCTATAGGTAGCCCGCGAGAATAGCGGCTTAGAGCCGATCACCATAGATATGGAAATCCGAGAAAAGCCATGAACCGTCGCCGCCGTATTTACGAGGGCAAGGCCAAGATTCTTTACGAAGGCCCCGAGCCAGGAACGCTGGTCCAGTTCTTCAAGGACGATGCAACCGCGTTCAACAAGAAAAAGCACGAAGTCGTGGACGGAAAGGGTGTCATCAACAACCGCATTTCCGAATATATTTTTACCCAGCTGAACCGCATCGGAATTCCAACCCACTTCATCCGCCGTCTCAACATGCGTGAGCAGTTGATCAAGGAAGTGGAAATCATTCCGCTGGAAGTCGTGATCCGCAATGTTGCAGCCGGTTCGCTGTCCAAGCGCCTCGGGATCGAAGAAGGCACTGTTTTGCCGCGCTCGATCATCGAGTTTTATTACAAGGCCGATGCGCTCGAAGACCCGTTGGTCACGGAAGAACACATCACCGCATTCGGCTGGGCCAGCCCGCAGGAAATCGATGACATCATGGCGCTTGCCATCCGCGTCAACGACTTCCTCTCCGGCCTGTTCCTTGGCGTTGGCATTCAGCTTGTCGACTTCAAGATCGAATGCGGCCGTCTGTGGGAAGGCGACATGATGCGTATCGTCGTCGCCGACGAAATCTCCCCGGACTCGGCTCGTCTTTGGGATATCAACACCAATGACAAGCTCGACAAGGACCGCTTCCGCCGCGATATGGGCGGACTGGTCGAGGCCTATCAGGAAGTGGCACGCCGTCTCGGCATCATGAACGAGAATGACTCGCCCCGTCCTTCGGGCCCCGTGCTTGTGAAGTAATCTGATCGGCCCGGGAGCCGCCAAAACAAAACCTTCCGGGCCGTTTCATTCCCGACCAGCAGTTACAGATTTTCCGTCTGAAGCTGTGAGAACTAAATCTAGAGCTACAGGAACCACAGAGTGATCAAGGCACGCGTCACCGTTACACTGAAAAACGGCGTTCTGGACCCGCAGGGCAAAGCAATCGTCGGCGCACTCGGCAGCCTCGGCTTCGCTGGCGTCAACTCGGCACGTCAGGGCAAGGTGTTCGACCTCGAACTCGAAGGCGCCGACAAGGCCAAGGCCGAAGCAGACCTAAAGGCCATGTGCGACAAGCTCCTCGCCAATACGGTGATCGAAGATTATTCCATCGCCATCGGCTGAGCCAAACAAAGGAAGCAGACGCTCATGAAATCCGCTGTCATTCTCCTTCCCGGCCTCAATCGTGACCGCGACATGATCGCAGCGCTCACCAAGATCACCGGTCAGGCTCCTGTCACGGTCTGGCAGACCGATACAAGTATCCCGGACGATGTCGACCTGATCCTCATCCCCGGCGGCTTCTCTTACGGCGACTATCTGCGCTGCGGCGCGATTGCGGCACGTATGCCGGTTCTTCAGGCCGTGCGCGAGAAGGCCGACAAGGGCGTGATGGTCATGGGTGTTTGCAACGGTTTCCAGATTCTCGTTGAAGCCGGACTGTTGCCAGGCGCGCTGATGCGTAACGCCTCGCTGAAGTTCGTCTGCCGCGAAGTGAAGCTCGAAGTCAGCAATGCCAACACTGCCTTCACCCGCGGTTACCAGCAGAACCAGATCATCCGTTGCCCGGTCGCGCATCATGACGGCAATTATTTTGCCGATGCCGAAACGCTGAAGCGCGTCGAAGGCGAAGGTCAGGTCGTGTTCCGTTATGCGGAAGGCACCAACCCGAACGGTTCTGTCAATGATATTGCCGGTATCGTCAATGCGCGCGGCAACGTGCTTGGCATGATGCCGCATCCGGAAAACCTGATCGAAAGCGCCCATGGCGGTGACGATGGGCGGGCGCTATTTGCAGGCGCTCTGGGCATCGCAGCCTGATAGGTTTACCCAAGAAGGGCGGCTCTTGATGAGACCGCCCTTTTTCATTTCCTTCACCGAATTGCATCTTCGGTAAAATAACGTTCCCGCAGCCCGCTTTCCAGCCAATGAAAACCAGTCTAGCTTGAAGCCTGTTTTCATGGCAGTTTTGCCTTGGGAGAATTCCTTGGCAACCGAATCGGGGGGACCGCGCAATGCAACTCTATTCAAGACCACTTTCCCCGTACTCGGCTTTCGTGCGCAGTGTTCTCTATCTGAAGGACCTGTCCTTCAAGCCGATCACTCTGCCCTATCCCTTCCCGGCTGATTTTGGTGAGATCACGCCTCTGCGCCGCGTTCCGGTGCTGATTACCAGTTCTGGCGAAACGCTTTTTGAAGCCGTTGTAATCGCTGAATATCTCGAAGATCATTTTCCTGAAAAGCCGCTTCTGCCCGGCACGCCGCGCCAGCGCGCGCTGATCCGGCTTCTGGCCCGGGTCATCGAGCTGGAAGTGCTCGGACCGGCGATGAAATTGTTCATCCTACAGAGCAAGCCGGAGCGCGACAGCGCGACCATTGATCGGCTGTTTGAAAAGCTGAACACCGGCCTTTCGGTGATCGAAGATCGCCTCCCTGATACGTTTTATGCTGTCAGCGAGGAACCGACACTGGCCGATGCCTGGCTGCTGCCCGTGCGGTTTCTCATGGAACCGTTGAAGAAGCTGTCGGGCAAGCCGGATTTGCTGGACGCGTTTCCGAAATTCGATGCATATGCTGCGAAGGCAAAGCAGCACCCAGCCTTTGAACGCATCTGGAACGAGATGAGCGACGGGCTGAAGGCCTTCATGCCGCATCTGGCTTGAGAGCCAGCAGCATCTTCCGATTCCTGTGATTATTCTTGTCTGCGCGCCTCTCAGCCCTCCCCGGCGGCGCGCCCTTTTGGAGTTCGTTTCTTGACGAAAAAGACCATCGCTCTTATCGCCTTGCCTGCGATTGCGCTTCTTGCGGCCTGCACCCCGCGCCCGGCATCCGGACCAGTCACGCAGAATGTCAGCAAAGCTGCACTGCCGACAATGGAACGCATCGCGCTGGCCGCCAATAGCTGCTGGTTCAAATCCAAGGATAAGGATTTCCGCAGCTATACACTTGCGCCGGAATTGAACTCCTATAGCGGTCGTCCGCGTATTCTGGTTGTGCCGGGCCATAATCCCGCCGCGCGCCCGCTGCTGGTCGTGCAGGCAGAAGGCAATCCAGCCCGCGTCGAAACCTTCGGTCCTATGCTCCAGGAAAGCCATGGCAACCGTATTCTCAGCGACGTCAACCGCTGGGCGTCCGGCCAGAAAGGCTGCTGAAATCAAGAACCCCTCCCGCGATCTCACGGGAGGGGGCATTCGAATACATCGCTATCCATAAGACGATGCATATTGACCGTCTAAAACGCCGGTCTGCTTTATCTACTTGAAATTTATGCATTCAACTCGCGTTTGGCTTTCGCAAAGTCAGCTCTAGCTTCGGGATGCCAAGCTTCAAATATCGTCCCGCTTGATGCCGATATCCCGAAGCTGCCTATCATCCAGCTCCATCAGCATCCGCCTTGTCTGACGTCTTGACGAAGATGCCCGGACCCTATCGACAAGACCAGTCCAAACCTTACGTATCCGATGCGGCACCGCTAAAGACGGTCGAGCGCGCAAGCCTTTGCTTAATTCACTCGCAATATCAACTTCCGGAAGAATAGTAATTGTGTCAATCACATCATTAGTTGGCCTGATGTAGTTCATTACAGCAGCCTCCTTATTATAACATTAGCTTTATGCAAATGCTTCAATAATTAGTATGCTATCAAACTCTAAGATTTTAACAATTACAACTAGTTGAGCCGAAATTCTGCCTCGCTATTTTGTTACATTCCTTGCCACGATGTTACTTATTCAAGTCTCAATTGTTGCAGGCGCAGATTTACTAACTAGCGCCCGCGATGCACGAAATCATGTCGTTAGGGCCGATATTTCTAACGAAGGTGAAAGCGAACCTTACGCGCTTCGCGTTCCGCCTCGCTTCTCTTGAGGCCGATGTCGCGCAATTGTTCATCCGTCATTTCATACAGCGACAACCGGCTGCGACGCACCATGCTTACATAAGAAAGCCAGTTCAGAAGTCGACGCAACAGGCTTGTACCCGTCTCTTCTTCCGACGCTGCGACAAGTTGGGCGCGCAACCCGCGCGGCAGATCATCAATATGATCAGCATCGGGCATCGGAAGAATTGTATCTATTGTCTCGGTCTGCGGTCTGAAGTAAAACATTGTTCGGTCCATTCTTCTGCTCTTTGGATGTTCAACGGACCAGATTCGAAGTTCCCTAACAGCAAATCTGGATAACAGCACATCAATCGGCGTTGGAATGACTCTATAATTGACTCCACAATCGATACAATTTATAAGTTGTCACCATGACAAATTGGATTCCCGACCTATCGAGCAAAACTGGTCCGCTTTACCTGCAATTGGCGGATGCTATTGAAGAAGCGATTGGCAATGGCGGACTGCCTGCAGGCGTAAAACTGCCACCGCAACGCAATCTGGCCTTCGACCTGAAGGTGACAATAGGTACAATCGGTCGCGCCTATGCGCTTGCCCATGAGCGCGGCCTTGTGACCGGCGAGGTTGGGCGCGGCACCTATGTGTTGAGCGAAGAGCCATCAGAATTAGGGCTTGTTCCAACGACACTAATCGGCACGAAGCCCGCTGATGTACCGACGGGTAAAATTCGGCTTGATTCCACTTCTGCACCAGAGGTCGGCCAACATGAAGTGCTCGCCAAGATCAGCGCCGACATTCACCGCGATTTTCCGCAGGAGATCGCCAACTATTCGCGTCAGTTTCCGCAGCACTGGCTGGAAGCTGGTCAGAAGTGGCTCGGCAGGGCCGACTGGCAGCCGGATCTCGACAATATCGTCATCACCAATGGCGCCCAGGCTGCAAGCATTGCCATCATCACGGCTTTCACCAATCCGGGCGACCGAATTCTGTTCGAAAACCTGACCTATGCGCAGATCAGCCGCTCCGTGCGGCTTCTAGGTCGCCGCACCATTCAGGCTGCGCATGACGAATATGGCCTTATCCCGGAGGAATTCGAGCGCGCCTGCCGCCAGCAGCACCCTACCCTGGCATTTCTCATGCCGACCTTGCACAACCCGACGCTTGCTACCATGACGGAAGAGCGGCGGCGTGCCATAGCCGATATTGCGCGGCGCTATAATGTCTGGCTCATCGAAGACGATATTTACGGCAGCATGTGCGAAAGCGACATTCCGCTGCTGGCGAGTTTCGCACCAGAGCGCACATTCGTCGTGTCGAGCCTGTCCAAAGCCGTGGCCGCTGGTATACGCAGCGGATGGGTTTCCTGCCCGCCGCATTGCGCGCAGCGTGTGAAAGTCACACACAAGATGATGACAGGCGGCGTGGCTTTTCTTCTCGCCGAAACCGGCGCGCAGCTTGTGCTTTCCGGCGCAGCCGACGCCATCCGCGAGAAAAGCCGCATAGAAACAAAAGCGCGTGAGGAAATCGCGCGTCGCGTTTTCTCCGGCTTCGATTTCGTATCCCGCCCCAACATTCCTTTCCTCTGGATGGGCCTGCCCGAACCGTGGCTATCCGGCACATTCAAGGCCGCAGCCTATGAAAGTGGCATCCTGATCGACGATGAGGACGAATTTAAAGCCGGCCGCGTCGATCAGATTTACCACCGGGTGCGCATCGCCTTCTCGTCGCCGATCGACCGAAGCATTGTCGAGAGCAGTTTCCTCACATTGCGCCAACTGCTCGAAAACGAGCAGGCAGGCTATGAGGGCAGCGTGTAAACGCTGCCTGTCACAGGACTGTTGAAGCCTTGATGCGGCCATATGCTGAATCAGGCCGGGAAAGCGGCATTTTCCTGTCGCGCTTCCAACAGAGTTAGGTTAAAGAGACCCCTTGAAACCTTAGATGCCCAGCCTTCGGCGGAAGGTTTTCGGGTGCCACAGCCTGCGACGGGGTTGCCCATTCCCATGACTATCTCCAATTCCAATAATCGCGAAATAACGCCGGAACTCATCGAATCCCACGGCCTCAAGCCGGACGAGTATCAGCGTATTCTCGAATTGATCGGACGTGAGCCGAGCTTTACCGAACTCGGTATCTTCTCGGCCATGTGGAACGAGCATTGCTCCTACAAGTCCTCGAAGAAATGGCTGCGCACGCTGCCGACTACCGGTCCGCGCGTTATTCAGGGTCCCGGCGAAAATGCGGGCGTTGTGGACATCGGTGACGGCGATTGCGTCGTCTTCAAAATGGAAAGCCACAACCACCCGTCCTACATCGAGCCCTATCAGGGTGCAGCGACCGGCGTTGGCGGCATTCTGCGCGACGTATTCACCATGGGTGCGCGTCCTGTTGCGGCTATGAACGCGCTGCGCTTCGGCGAGCCTGACCATCCGAAAACCCGTCATCTGGTATCGGGCGTCGTGTCCGGCGTCGGCGGCTATGGCAATGCCTTCGGCGTGCCGACCGTTGGCGGCGAAGTGAACTTCGACAAACGCTATAATGGCAATATCCTCGTCAATGCATTTGCTGCCGGTCTTGCCAAGCATGACGGCATCTTCCTATCGGAAGCCAAGGGCGTCGGCCTGCCAGTCGTCTATCTGGGCGCAAAAACAGGTCGCGACGGTGTCGGCGGCGCGACCATGGCGTCTGCTGAGTTCGACGAATCGATTGAAGAAAAGCGCCCCACCGTTCAGGTCGGCGATCCGTTCACCGAAAAATGCCTGCTCGAAGCCTGCCTTGAGCTGATGGCGTCTGGCGCGGTTATCGCCATTCAGGACATGGGTGCGGCTGGCCTCACCTGCTCGGCTGTCGAAATGGGCGCCAAGGGCGACCTCGGCATTGAACTCATTCTCGACCATGTTCCGGTTCGCGAAGAGAACATGACGGCCTATGAAATGATGCTTTCGGAAAGCCAGGAGCGCATGCTCATGGTTCTGAAGCCGGAAAAGGAGGCCGAAGCGCAGGCGATCTTCCGCAAATGGGGTCTCGACTTCGCCATTGTCGGCAAGACCACCGACGATCTGCGCTTCCGCATCATTCATCAGGGTGTGGAAGTCGCCAATCTGCCGATCAAGGATCTGGGCGACCAGGCACCGGAATATGATCGTCCGTGGATGGAGCCGGGCAAGCATGCACCACTCCCGGCCAGCAATGTGCCGCAGGTGGAAGACTATTCGGCAGCACTTCTCAAGCTCATCGGCTCGCCGGATCTTTCGTCGCGCCGTTGGGTCTACGAACAGTATGACACGCTCATTCAGGGCAATTCGCTGCAGGTTCCCGGCGGCGATGCCGGTGTGATCCGCGTTGAAGGCCATGACACCAAGGCGCTTGCCTTCTCGTCGGACGTGACACCGCGCTATTGCGAAGCTGACCCGTTCGAAGGCGGTAAGCAGGCTGTTGCCGAATGCTGGCGCAACATCACGGCGACCGGCGCAGAGCCGCTGGCTTCGACCGACAATCTGAACTTCGGCAATCCTGAAAAGCCGGAAATCATGGGCCAGCTCGTCAAGGCCATCGAAGGTATTGGCGAAGCCTGCCGCGCCCTCGATTTCCCGATCGTTTCGGGCAATGTTTCGCTTTATAACGAAACCAACGGTCAGGCCATTCTGCCGACCCCGACGATTGCCGGTGTCGGCCTTATCCCGGATTGGTCGCAGACGGCTAAGATCGGCGGCATGCAGGATGGCGACACGCTGGTTCTGCTTGGCGGCGACGGCACGCATCTCGGCCAGTCGATCTATCTGCGCGATCTGTTCGACCGTGCAGACGGCCCTGCCCCGACCGTCGATCTTTCGATGGAAAAGCGTAACGGTGAGTTCGTCCGTTCGGCGATCCGTAATGGTCAGGTCACGGCCTGCCACGATCTTTCCGACGGAGGCCTGGCAATTGCTGTCTCCGAAATGGCGATCAAGTCCGGCAAGGGCGCGACCCTCAATGCAGGTGACGGCCAGCCGCATGCGGTTCTGTTCGGTGAAGATCAGGCGCGTTATGTGATTGCCGCTACGTCGGAAATGGCCAAGCTCATCGCGCTCAATGCCGAGGGTGCAGGCGTTCCGTTCCGCATTCTGGGACAGGTCGGCGGCGACCGTCTAACTTTTGGCGATACAGTTGATGTCAGCGTCGCAGAACTGACGCAGGCTTTTGAAGGCTGGTTCCCGGGCTTTATGAGCGGCGAGCCGGTCAGCGATAACTGATCGTAGCAAAGCGAACACGACTTCAACGCCCGGATGAATATCTCGTCCGGGCGTTTTGCTTGTATGGATCGCTTGTGTGGCATTTAAACATTAGACAGATACTCATTGACGTACCACGATGGTGCGGTACGATTCGATGACTAACAACGATAAGAAGCTGGAAACGGCGGGAGTTTTTGCATGGCTATGGACGCTCATGAGATCGAAAAACTGATACGCGAAGGGATTCCCGGCGCAAAGGTGACGATCCGCGACCTTGCCGGAGACGGGGATCATTATGCAGCCGAAGTGATCGCGGAGAGTTTCCGCGGCAAGTCGCGCGTGCAGCAGCATCAGATGGTCTATGACGCGTTGAAGGGCAATATGGGCGGCGTGCTTCACGCGCTCGCCCTGCAGACCAGCGTGCCGGAATAAGGCAAGCGCTTTATTGAGTGGGCGGTGTCTGCTGCGGCAAGATGTTGCCCCCTTAAATCCGGCGCTTCGCGCGTATTTGACTTGCTTTCGCCCAAACGGGGTGGTTACGAGCATGTAAATGATTATATTGGGAGGGACCTCCCAATTGTGCCGGAAAACGACCCGGCAAGTTTGTTTGACGCGTGATGACGCCCCATATGTTCTGACGACATTGGGCGCACGCTCTGAAAGGAAACGAGATGACCGGCATTAACGATTTCATCGACAATGAAGTGAAGACAAACGACGTCGTGCTTTTCATGAAGGGCACGCCCGGCTTTCCGCAGTGCGGCTTTTCCGGTCAGGTCGTTCAGATCCTCGACTATCTTGGCGTCGACTATAAGGGCGTGAACGTGCTCGCCTCAGACGAGATTCGTCAGGGCATCAAGGAATATTCCAGCTGGCCGACCATCCCGCAGCTTTATGTGAAGGGTGAATTCGTTGGCGGCTGCGACATCGTGCGCGAAATGTTCCAGTCCAACGAGCTACAAGCACTTTTTACCGATAAAGGTATTGCCACCAAGGCTGCTTGAGGATTAATAGCCGGTCATACGGCTTTAGTCTTAGCTTTTTATAAAGGCGCCGTTCATCGGCGCCTTTTCGTTTTTATCCGACGGCAGCTTCTGCCGGGTGCCCCATTTTCGAAATTTCGACGTTCGCACCGCCCTTTTCAGGCCGCGGCGCGTCATTATGCCAAGGAATGTCAGTCATGCCGATCGACATAAAGAACGCCTCGCCAGATCAAAAGACCTCCATACACGGGCGCGGCGAATTCATTGCACTGATCGCAGCTGTTATGGCCATCAATGCGCTGGCAGTTGATATCATGCTGCCCGGCCTGCCGCAGATTGGCGCGAGCCTCGGTGTGCAGTCGGAAAACCACGTGCAATTCGTGATCACCGCCTATCTGCTCGGCTTTGGTGTCTCGCAGCTCTTCTACGGACCGCTCAGCGACCGTTTTGGCCGTCGCGCGCCACTGTTCGGCGGACTGGTGATCTACGTACTGGCAGCGCTCGGCGCGGCCATGGTCACGGATTTCACCACGCTCATCATTCTGCGCGTGCTTCAGGGGCTCGGTGCAGCCGGAACGCGTGTCATTGCGGTTTCGGTGGTTCGTGACCGCTTTGCCGGACGCCAGATGGCGGAGGTCATGTCACTGGTGATGATGATCTTCATGATCCTGCCGGTCGTCGCCCCAGCCACCGGACAGCTGATCATGCTGTTCGGCGAATGGCACCTCATCTTCCTCTCCATGGCCATCATGGCGATCATTATCGGCATCTGGGCCTTCATCCGGCTGCCGGAAACGCTTCCGACCGACCAGCGCCGTCCGCTGACCGTCAGTAGCGTGATCGGCGGTTTCGGCATCGTGCTTTCCAACCGCGTCGCGCTGTTCTACATGCTCGGCACGTCGTTCATCCTTGGCGCGCTGTTCGGCTATATCAACTCGGCCCAGCAGATCTTCGTGGAAATCTACAAGCTTGGGTCTTTGTTTCCGCTGGCCTTTGCAGCGGTTGCCATGACGCTGGCACTCGCTTCATTCCTCAACTCCCGACTGGTCGGGCGTTACGGTATGCGCCGCATTTCCCAGACGATGCTGCTGGTTTTTACCAGTTTCAGCCTGCTCTGGATGGTGCTGTCGATTGTGCTTGTCGATCCTGTGCCGTTCCCGCTGCTGATGGCGATCTACATGACCATCATGTTCTCGTTCAGCCTCGTGACCGCCAATTTCAATGCACTCGCCATGGAGCCGCTTGGCGAAGTGGCAGGCACGGCCTCGTCTGTGCTGGGCTTTGCCCAAACGGTCATTGGTGCCGCGCTTGGCGCGATCATCGGTCAGGCCTTTGATGGCACCACCACACCTGTCGCCATGGGCTATGGCGTACTTGGCTTCGTCGCGCTCATCTGCGTGCTGATCGCCGAACGCGGCAAACTGTTTCGGGTGCAAAACCCGCCTGCCGAACATGTGGTCGGTTGATTTTCAACGATAATAAAAAACCCGCCATTCCGGCGGGTTTTATTTTTACTCTTCCCAGAGCGCAGCCTGAATGGCCTGCCAGCTTTCCTTGCTCGGCGCAGCCAAGATGCCGCCACCGATATGCGACGGGTGATATTCGCTGCCGTCCCAGCGTGCGAGATGGCCGCCCGCTTCCTGATGGATCAACGCGCCCGGTAGATGATCCCACGGCATGAGCTTGTTATAGACCGCGAAATGCGCGCCGCCAGTCGCGAGAATGCGATATTCATGCGCCGCGCAGCGATAACCGATCTGCGACAGAAATTTCGTGTGATTGCGCGCGAGACGTGAGCGTGTCGGCTCCGCCGTATATTGCCACGAGATCGAGCCTGTCATCTGGTTGATAGCGGCGGGTTCAGCAACACACACTTTGCGCGTGCTGCCATTGGCATGACGGATATAGCTGCCGCTACCCTTTGTTGCCATGATCCAATCATTACCGACCGGATCATGAATGATACCCGCCACAGTCTCGCCCTTCGACACAACGGCCAGCATCACACCGAACAGCGGCACGCCGGACGCAAAGTTGAACGTGCCGTCCACCGGATCGATGGTGAAAGCAAAATCGGCATCGCCAAGCCCGTCGAGCAAAGCTGGATTGTCGGAACAGGCTTCCTCACCCACGATCATCGCATCGGGATAACGCTCTTTCAGCTTCGCGGTGATAAAGCGCTCTGCATTGACGTCGGCTTCCGTTACCAGATCGGCTGGTGACGTTTTCTGCCGGATATCGTCCGCATCAAGCGTGCGGAAACGCGGCATGATTTCCTGTTGGGCAGCCTCTGCCAAAAGATCGGCAAGCCAGTCAATCTGGCCTTCATCAAAGCGCACTGTCATTCCCCTCATTCTTCTCCTCATGCGGGCCAGCCATCAGGCCTGCGAAATCGAACAGCTTACGGTCCAGAAGGTGGCTCGGGCGCACATTGGTCATGGCGCGGATCATCGTGTCCTTACGGCCCGGCATGCGCTTTTCGATATCCGTCAGCATGGCCTTCATGGCGTTGCGCTGGAGCCCTTCCTGGCTGCCGCACAGATCGCAGGGAATGATCGGAAACTGCATGGCCGTTGCAAACTTCTCAAGGTCGTCTTCCGCGGCATAGGCCAGCGGGCGGAAAACCATCAGGTCGCCTTCGTCGTTCAGAAGCTTGGGCGGCATGGCGGCAAGACGCCCGCCATGGAACAGGTTCATGAAGAAGGTTTCGAGGATATCCTCGCGATGATGCCCGAGAACAATGGCCGAGCAGCCTTCCTCGCGCGCGATGCGATAAAGGTTGCCGCGACGCAGACGCGAACAGAGCGAGCAATAGGTGCTGGTCTCTGGCAGCTTTTCCGTCACGATCGAATAAGTGTCCTGATATTCGATGCGGTGCTCAATACCATAGCGATTCAGGAAGTCGGGCAGGATGTGCTTTGGAAAATTCGGCTGTCCCTGATCCAGATTGACGGCCAGCAGTTCCACCGGCAGCAGGCCGCGCCATTTGAGGTCGAGAAGCAGCGCCAGCAGGCCGTAGGAATCCTTGCCGCCGGACAGACAGATCATCCAGCGCTCGCCGGGCTTCACCATAGCAAAGTCTTCGATAGCCTGACGCGTCAGACGCAGAAGGCGCTTGCGCAGCTTGTTGAATTCAACCGAAGTGGGCACTTCGCGAAACAGCGCATGGCAACCGTCTCCGCTGGTGTCTTCCGAGATACCGGGCGAATTCTCGGGCGCAATGTTCAGATCGAAAGCGTTCATGGTTCTTCTCGGATGCTGTCTCTTACTGCGCTTTACATACAGAAAAGCCGCCCATGGGGAAACCATGGGCGGCCATTTCTTTGCGATAAGTGGTGCCCGAAGGCGACCAGATTAACGCGAATAGAATTCGACGACGAGGTTCGGTTCCATCTGGACGGCGTAAGGCACATCCGTCAGGGTCGGAACGCGGGCGTAGGTCGCAACCATCTTGTTGTGATCTGCTTCGATGTAGTCAGGTACATCGCGTTCTGCGAGCTGAACAGCTTCGAGAACAACAACCAGCTGCTTCGACTTTTCACGAACTTCAACAACGTCACCGGCCTTCAGGCGGAAGGACTGGATGTTGACGCGACGGCCGTTCACGTTCACGTGACCGTGGTTGATGAACTGGCGTGCAGCGAAGATCGTCGGAACGAACTTTGCGCGGTACACAACAGCATCCAGACGCGATTCGAGAAGACCGATCAGGTTTTCACCCGTGTCGCCCTTACGGCGAGCGGCTTCGTCATAGGTCTTGCGGAACTGCTTTTCCGAGATATCGCCGTAGAAGCCCTTGAGCTTCTGCTTGGCGCGCAGCTGCACACCGAAGTCCGAGAGCTTGCCCTTGCGGCGCTGGCCGTGCTGGCCCGGGCCATATTCACGACGGTTAACCGGGGACTTAGGACGGCCCCAGATGTTTTCGCCAAGACGGCGGTCAATCTTATACTTTGCGGATTCGCGCTTGCTCATCGCATTTCCTTCAAAAAGTTAGTGCGCCATACGGCGCAGACAGGAAACGCGCCCTCCTCTGCCCTCCGTTTTCGAGGACTGACAGGATGAAGCGCGCAGCAGCGATCTCCATCCACGGGACACGTCAAATGAAACGCCAGCGCGTTAAAGCGCCAGCGATGCCGGGCTTTTAGTCATGTGCATGTCATCTTGTCAAGTTCGAACGCTTGCCAAAGCCCTGATAACCGGGCGTTTAAAGCGTTTTTCGCCCTCTTTTGCAACATATTGCCATCAAGCGTGAAGGAACGCGGCCTCTGTTTACCGCATTATGCAGTCGGGGCTGTAAAAGATGAGGTGTTCATCGGTGTTGCTGGTCCTGCCCCGTTTCCTATCCCACAAAGATTCGATTGCCGCAGTTCTCACCCTCAGTTTGTTCGCTCCCGCTGGAGCGGCGGTCCTTTATCCTCAGCCCGCCCAGGCGCAGACATTCATCGAAAAAATCCTGAAACGCGATGCGCAAAAGGCAAAGCAGCAACGCAAGCGTCCGTCAGCGAAGCCGCAAAAGAAGCGGCAAAGCAGGCAGCCTGCCCCCCGACAGGAACAGAAAGCGCCCGAAAAACCGACATCCCAGTCGGCATTGCCTGTGGTTGTTCCCGTTCCGACGCCTGCTCCCCGACCAGAACCGGTCCCGGAGGCAGCGCCAGTGCCCACTCCGACGCCAGCCCCTGAGCCGAAACCGGATGAGAAACCCGCACCGAAAAACGAGGCGCAGCCTGCCGTCATCGTTCCGCCTGAAAAACCAACCCCGCCGGAACAGGCGAAGCCAAAGCAGCCTGAACCCGCGAAGCCTGCGCCTGATGAGCGCGTTTATCAGGTGGCCTGCCCTGCGCTCATTTCCGGCGAAGTGGAAGGCAAGCTCCTGTCGCCCATCGAGGATGGCGCGCAATGCGGCGTTCATTCGCCGCTATCACTGACGGCAATCGGCAAGGATGAACCGCTCAAGCTCGCAAACCCTGTCACGACAAACTGCGCCATGGCGGTGACACTCGCCCAATGGAGCAACGACGTGAAAAATGCAGCGCAAGATATCTACGGCAAGGACGTCAAGATTACGCAGATCGGCACCGGCTCGGATTATCAATGCCGCAAGGTGAACGGCGCATCGACGGGCCGCGTCTCCGAACATGCCTTTGGCAATGCACTCGACATCATGTCCTTCACATTCTCGGACGGCAGCAAGACGGAGCTAGAAAGCGGCTGGAACGGAGCCGACAAGGAAAAGGCCTTCTGGCATGCCGTACATGGTGCAAGCTGCAAGCTATTCATGACCGTCATCGGCCCCGATGGCGACGCGGCGCATCGCACCAACATGCATCTCGATCAGGGGTGTCACGGTAAAAGCTGCACGGCACGCATATGCCAGTGAGCCAGGCTCAGGATCTAGTCACGAGAGTTTTACTCTAACCGCCCGGAATTCATAAAAAAATCCAAATCCGGTTTCTACTCTGATGCCGTATTATCGATTCCAGAACGGTTCTGATTAGGATAGAATCGTTGGGACCGCTCTTGTTGCTTATTTTGCACGGTTTCCGAAAAGGATGTGGGGCATGCAATTGACCAAAATTATACTTTCCACCATTTGCGCAATCGGCTTCGCGAGCGCTGCCCACGCAGACGCCGTTCCGAAGCGCTCGAAAGATTTTACGGGTAATTACCAGACATTGGTCAAGGACCAGCATGCCTCGCCACAGGTGGCCGACTGCGTGGCCAGCGGCTATGATCTGGTGAAGAAAGACAAAAAATACGACCGTCTGGGCTTCACCAAGGACGATATTTCATCAGCAACGACCAATGATACGTCGTCGAAATTCAGTACAAAGGACCCACGCAAGGTCTCAGCCGTCATTTCGGTGCCGGGCGAAGCGCGCATTAAGAGCACCGGCTATAAATGGGATGGCGTCAACCTGCGTTGCGGCATCACCAATGGCAAGCTGACCGCCATCGAGCTGGTTCAAACCAAAGCCGCTGAATAAGCCCAACGGCGACTGCCAAACCGAACGGTGCACCTGATCACAAGTCAGGTGCTCTTTTTGTCTTCGACGTGCTCAGGCAGGCCTTTGCGCTTGGTCTCGGCAAATTCTTCCAGTTCCTTCTCGGTCATCGATTCATACATTTCCTTCGATGCGCCGAAAAGCTCGCCAACCTTGATCTCGCCGCGCTTGGCCGCAAGTGCAGCACCGGCAGCTTTCTGCTGGGCTTGAGATTTTGCAGGCATGGATTCTCCTCCTGTTACGCCGCCCCAAGGCCAACGTGCCGGACAGGATTCAGTTCCAGCCAACTATTCCTGTTCACGATCGAAACGGGAGCGAGCGCTGCGCAGCGCCGTCCGGTTTGCGACTGCCCATTGTCCCAAACTGTCGACAGGCCCCGCCAGCGAATGGCCCAGTTCGGTCAGCGAATACTCCACCTCCGGCGGTGACGTCGGGCGCACATGCCGCGACACCAGCCCGTCGCGTTCAAGCGAACGCAGCGTAACGGTCAGCATACGTTGCGAGATTCCTTCAATTTCCCGCCGTAAGGCGTTGAAACGCATGGAGCCGCTCTGCAAGCTGAAGACGACAAGAATGCTCCAAGTGTCACCCACACGGTCGAGGACATCACGGATCGGGCAAGAACCCTTGCCGTCCGCCTCAAAGGCCGGTGTTGAAGACAGGAGCGGCGTCTTGGCGTCTGGTCGTGTCGGTATCGTCATAGTCATTCTTATCACATACTCGCTTCGTCGGATCAAACCGGATGCTTCAATCTTGCCTCCCGGTTTCAAGGTTCAGACCTTGGATCAGCCCTCGCGCTGGCGAACTCCTGCCATGATCCGGATTGTTCCAACGCTGATCGTCTTGCCTTTTGGACGGTTACTTCCATGTTTCCTGCCCATGTAGAAGTGCGTTCTTCACAAGCCCTCAAGCCTGACATATGTAGTTACCAGAAATAACCTGCTTATTAAACATACCTTATAACACAACGCTATGAAAGCGTAAGGAAGGAACTGGAATGGCTAAAATCGCACTCATCGGCGCGACGGGTTTTGTTGGCGCTGCAATCCTCAAGGAAGCAGCATCGCGCGGTCATCAAGTTACAGCGCTGGTTCGCCACCCGGAAAAGGTGGAAAAACTTGCCAATGTGACCGCAGTCAAGACGGACGTGTACGACACGGACGCGCTGGCCAAGCAGCTTTCCGGACAGGACATCATCATTTCCGCTTTCAATCCGGGCTGGGGCGACACGAATATTCGTGAAAACCACATCAAGGGCAGCCGCTCAATCAACGAAGCCGCAAAAAAGGCAGGCGTCAAGCGCCTCATCGCCGTCGGCGGCGCGGGCAGCCTGTCGATCAATGGTCAGCAGCTTGTCGATTCTGCCGAGTTTCCTGCAGAATGGAAAGAAGGCGCTCTGGGCGCTCGCGAAGCGCTGAACGAACTGCGCGCGGAAAGCGGTCTCGACTGGACCTTCGTATCCCCTGCAATCATGCTTCAGCCGGGCGAACGTACAGGCAAGTATCGTCTTGGCGGCGACGAACCGGTTTTCAACGACAAGGGCGAGAGCGTCATTTCGGTCGCCGATCTGGCTGTCGCCATTGTGGATGAAGCCGAACAGGGCAAGCATATCGGCAAGCGCTTCACCGCTGCCTATTGATTATAGCCTCGCGATCGCGTTCGATCCTATCGAAGTAGATCGAGAACTGCTTTAGCATCAAAGCCGGGTGGCAAATGTCATCCGGCTTTATTGATTGAGTAACAACAGGCGGAGACCTCATGGAACTGGGAATCTACACCTTTGGCGATCTTGGCCCAGACCTGGAAACCGGCAAGCCGATCTCCCCCCAACAGCGCATCAGCAATCTCATCGAAGAGATCGAGCTGGCCGATCAGGTGGGGCTCGATGTTTTCGGCCTTGGCGAACACCATCGGCCCGACTATTCCGTATCCGCACCCGCCGTTGTTCTGGCTGCCGCAGCCTCGCGAACGAAAAACATCCGGCTTACGAGTGCGGTCACCGTTCTTTCGTCCGACGATCCCGTGCGCGTTTATCAGCAATTCGCCACGCTCGACCTGATTTCGAACGGGCGCGCGGAAATCATGGCGGGACGCGGGTCCTTCATCGAATCCTTCCCGCTATTCGGGTATAATCTCGACGATTACGACACGCTTTTTGCCGAGAAGCTCGATCTGCTTCTGACCATTCGCGACAATGAACGCGTGAGCTGGACCGGGACAACGCGTGCGGCCATCGACGGGCGTGGCGTCTATCCTCGCGATGTGCAGCAGACACTCCCCATATGGCTTGCTGTCGGCGGCACGCCAGCTTCGGTTGGTCGCGCCGCCCTGCTTGGGCTGCCATTGGGGCTCGCCATCATAGGCGGTTATCCGGAGCGGTTTGCACAACTGACCGATTTCTATCGTGAAGCCGGCGCAAAAGCCGGCCATGCGCCGGAGAAGCTCAAAGTTGGAATCAACTCGCACGGCTATGTCGCTGAAAATGCACAACAAGCGGCGGATGAGTTTTATCCGTCTTATTCGCATGTCATGGCAAAACTTGGCCGCGAACGCGGCTGGCCGCCGACCACGCGAGAGCAATTCGATGCCATGCGTGAACCGCGTGGTTCGCTTCTGGTGGGCAGTCCGCAGCAGGTCATCGACAAGATCCTGACCCAGCACAGCTACTTCAAGCACGACCGCTTTCTGCTCCAGACGGCGCTCGGCAATCTGCCGCATAAATATACGATGAAATCGATAGAGCTGTTTGGCACCAGGGTTGCACCAGAAGTGCGCAAAGCGCTTGGCGTACCATCCGTGGTATAAAGAAAAGCCCGGTCTCACAACCGGGCTTTTTAAAGCGCATTCTCCTGCGCAAACCGCTTCACACCTTTGCTGGAACTGCTTTAAACCAGCTCCACGTCGACGACGCCCTGAATGGCTTTCATGGCGCTCGCGATCTGCGGACTGACGCGATAGCGATGCGGCAATTCGATTTCAACTTCGCGCTGGCCATTATCCTTGATGACGATAAGGCTGACCTGTCCATCACCGCGCGTGTTGAAATGCGGTGCGATATGGCGAACGGCTTCCGCCGAGCGCAGGTAAAGCCGCATGGCCTTTTGCATACGGCAAGCCTCGTCTTCCAGCGACTGCACAGTCTGGATGCGCAAGCCAATCCCTTCCGGGCGGTCTTCAGCCTGCACCGTGATCACCACCGATTTACCGCTTTCCAGAAGATCGCGATATTGCGCGAGCCCTTCCGAAAACAGCACGGCTTCAAACTGGCCGCTGGCATCCGACAGTTGCACAATGCCCATCTTGTTGCCGGTGCGGGTCTTGCGCTCCTGACGCGCCGTCACCGTGCCTGCCAGACGCCCGGCATTGGCACCGCGCTTCACCGCAGCCGAGAAGTCGGCCCAGCTTTGCACGCGCATGCGATCGAGAACGGTACGATATTCATCCAACGGATGCGCCGACAGATAGAAGCCGACCGCCTGAAACTCGCGATGCAGCATTTCCGACGGCAGCCACGGCGCTGCCTGCGGCAGGATGAGCTGCTCTTTCGGCGCGCCGGACAAGCCGAAAATATCGGATTGGCCGCTGGCTGCGTTTTCCTGCGTGCGCTGGGCAAAGCCCATGATGCGGTCCATGCCTGCGCTCATTGCCGGGCGCTCACGCTTGAAACAATCCATCGCACCCGCATTGATCAGGCTTTCCAACACGCGGCGATTGACGATCCTCGGATCGATCCGCTCGCAGAAATCCTCAAGGCTTTCAAACGGCTTCTGAGCGCGCACATCCACGATATGATCGACAGCGGCTTCACCAACGCCCTTGATGGCAGCCAGCGAATAAAAAATCTGCTTCTCACCGACTTCAAACGGACGGAACGAGCTCATGACCGATGGCGGCACAACCTCGATCCCCAGCCGATTCGCTTCACGGCGGAAATCGTTGAGCTTGTCGGTGTTCGACATATCGTAGGTCATCGACGCGGCGAGAAACTCGACCGGGTAATGCGCCTTCATATAGGCGGTCTGGTAGGAGACAATGGCGTAGGCCGCCGCGTGCGACTTGTTGAAGCCGTAATCGGCAAACTTGGCGAGCAGATCGAAGATCATATTCGCCTGCGCCTTGTCGACACCGCCATCGATAGCGCCGGTGACGAAACGGACGCGCTGCTTGTCCATTTCCTCGCGGATTTTCTTACCCATGGCGCGGCGCAAAAGGTCAGCTTCACCAAGCGAATAGCCCGACAGCACCTGCGCGATCTGCATCACCTGTTCCTGATAAACGATAACGCCTTGCGTTTCCTTGATCAGATGGTCGATCTTCGGGTGAATGGAAGCGATTTCCTCTTCACCATTCTTGCGCGCATTATAGGTCGGGATGTTCTCCATCGGACCCGGGCGATAGAGCGCGACGAGCGCAATAATGTCCTCGATCCGGTCCGGGCGCATGCCGAGCAGCGCCTTGCGCATGCCCGCACTTTCAACCTGGAACACGCCGACGGTCTCACCGCGCGACAGCATTTCATAGGTCAGCTCGTCGTCAAACGGGAGCCGAGTCAGATCAATCTCGATCCCCTTGCGCGCGACGAGTTTGACCGCCGTTTCCAGAACCGTCAGCGTCTTCAGTCCGAGAAAGTCGAACTTGACCAGTCCGGCCTGTTCCACCCATTTCATATTGAACTGAGTGACCGGCATATCGGAACGCGGATCGCGATACATCGGCACCAATTCCGACAACGGACGGTCGCCAATCACGATACCGGCGGCGTGGGTCGAAGCGTGGCGATAGAGGCCTTCAAGCTTGAGCGCCATATCGAGAAGCCGCCCGACGACCGGTTCCTTCTCACGCTCTTCGGTAATCTTCGGCTCGGTTTCGATAGCCTGCGCCAGAGAAACCGGATTGGCCGGGTTTTGCGGTACCAGCTTGCAGAGCCGATCCACCTGGCCATAGGGCATTTCGAGAACGCGGCCAACGTCGCGCAGCACAGCGCGCGCCTGAAGCGTACCGAAAGTGATGATCTGGGCTACCTGATCGCGCCCGTACTTCTCCTGCACGTAGCGGATCACCTCTTCACGGCGATCCTGACAGAAGTCGATATCGAAGTCGGGCATCGAAACGCGGTCGGGATTGAGGAAGCGTTCAAACAGCAGCGAGAAACGCAGCGGATCGACGTCCGTAATCGTCAGCGCGTAAGCGACAAGCGAGCCCGCACCCGAACCACGGCCCGGCCCGACCGGAATGCCATGGGCCTTGGCCCATTTGATGAAGTCGGCAACGATCAGGAAGTAGCCGGGGAACTTCATTCGGGTGATGATGCCGATCTCATATTCGAGACGTTCAGCATATTGTTCCGCCGTATAGCCTTCTGCGAGCCCTACGCTTTCAATGCGCATCTGCAAGCCCTCGCGGGCCTGCCGTGCCAGTTCGCCCGCTTCTTCGGCCACAGCGGCTTCCGGATCGTCGGATTCCCCCGTAAAGCGCGGCAGGATCGGAGCGCGGGTTTGTGTGTACCAGCTGCAACGCTCGGCAATCTCGATCGTATTTTCCAGCGCCTCAGGCAAGTCGGCAAACAGCGCCGCCATCTCGGCACGGCTCTTTAGATAATGATCCGGCGTCAGGCGGCGGCGGTCGTCATTGGAAAGGATCTGGCCTTCCGCGATGGCCAGCAGCGCATCGTGAGCTTCGTAATCCTCCGCCTTGAGGAAGAACGCCTCATTGGTGGCAACCAGAGGCAATTCCATCTCATAGGCAAGCGCAACGGTTTTGGCTTCCAGAGCGCGGTCATAGCCTGCATAACGCTGCAATTCGACATACAGTCGATTGCCGAATGTCTCGTGCAGGAATGCCAGACGCGCTTGCGCCCTGTCTGGACGGTCTGCCGCAAAGGAGCGACCGATCGGCCCAAGCGGCCCACCCGACAGGACGATGACGTCCTTGGCCAGCGCTGGCAACCAGCTTGCATCTATATGGACCGGATCGCCTGCAGGCGTATCCAGAAATGAGCGGCTGACCAGCCGCACGATATTCGCATAGCCCTCTTCCGTCGACGCAAGCAGGACGAGAGGGGCCAGATCGAGCGCGAGCCTGCGATTGACGCTGCGCCCGTTGTCATTGTGATCGCCGAAGGCAACATCGACCTGACAGCCAATGATCGGCTGTACACCATCCTTCGATGCCTTCTGCGCAAATTCCAGTGCACCAAACAGATTGTTGGTGTCAGTTACCGCGATGGCCGGCGCCTGGTCGGCAATCGCCTGTTTGATGACCTTGCCGAGCGGCAATGCGCCCTCGAGCAAGGAATAGGCCGAGTGAACGCGCAGATGCACAAAACGCGGCGTGGAAACGCTTCCACCGGCTGCATTGTCTGCTGCTGCATCACTCATTCTATCTACCCCGATCAAACTGAACCGTGCGGGTGGACATACACCCGTTTCATGGGACCGCCTACTGAAATGCGACTGGTCGCCGGCGACTCTGTCGCCTTGAGCTTTCAGTTTCAGGGAATGTCCCGGCGATGTCCAGAGAGACGGCCGCCGGTATCGAAAGGGTACACAAGAGAACCCTCAAAAGCGCGTTGCATTCGACCCGTTTGATAGGACGAACTTCAGTCATCGCGCTCTGGGCTTTGTTGCGCATATCAGTGCCCATAACCGGCTTTCGGTTTTGGAAGATATGCGCCAGTCACTTCAGATCGCGCTGACCCAGATGGCGAAGGTTGCAATAAACAGGCTGACGGAGACGAATGACAAAACGTCGTGGACGAGATCGGTCATGTGGAAAACTCCTCTGTGTTCACGTATGTTCTATTTTTGTTCTATTTTTGTTCCAAAGTCAACACCCTGTTCGTATCGCCAGTTACTTTAGGGTTTACGAATAATAAACGCGCAACCGCAGGCGGTATCACGCGCCTGCGGTTTCAATGGTTTAATGCTGGGGAAAATAGATGGGCGTGGTCGCCGTCTCTTACAGATCCACGACCTTGCCGTCTTGCAAGGTCACACGGCGGTCCATGCGGCGGGCCAGCTCGTGATTATGCGTGGCGATCAGCGCCGCCAGGCCGGACTGGCGCACAAGGGCCTCCAGCGCGCCAAACACATAGGACGACGTCGTCGGATCGAGATTGCCCGTCGGCTCGTCGGCCAGCAGAACAAGCGGCGCATTGGCAACAGCGCGCGCAATGGCGACACGCTGCTGTTCACCACCGGACAGCTCGGCAGGACGGTGCGAAGCACGCTTGCCGATCTTCATATATTCGAGCAATTGCTGCGCACGTTCCGCCGAGGACTTCTTGGTCAGACCCCGGATCATCTGCGGCATCATCACATTTTCCAACGCGGAAAATTCTGGCAGCAGATGATGGAACTGATAGACGAAGCCGATATCGTTGCGGCGTACCGCTGTGCGGTCGTCATCGGAGAGTGCGCTACAGGAGCGGCCGTCGAGAAAGACATCGCCATGGTCGGGACGTTCCAGAAGGCCCGCCGTGTGCAACAGCGTGGACTTGCCTGCACCGGATGGCGCAACAAGCGCCACCATCTCGCCGCGACGCAGCGTGAAATCGGCGTCCTTCAGAATGACCAGCTCCCGGTCAACTTCCTTATAGGCGCGACTGACCTTCTCCAGCCGCAGAATAATTTCAGCCGCCATTATTCGTACCTCAATGCTTCGACCGGATCGAGCTTGGCAGCGCGCCAGGCCGGGAAAATGGTGGCGATAAAGGAAAGAACCAGTGCCATGACGATGACAGAAATCGTCTCGCCCGGGTCCATCTTGGCTGGCAACTGACTCAGGAAATAGAGTTCCGGATTAAACAGCGTGGTGCCTGACAGCCATGAGAAAAACTCACGCAGCCGCTCGACATTCAGGCATACGACCACGCCGAGCACCACACCGGCGACCGTGCCGGTCACGCCGATGGCGGCGCCCGTCATCAGGAATATGCGCATCACCGCACCGCGTGTCGCGCCCATGGTGCGTAGAATGGCAATATCATGCCCCTTGTCCTTCACCAGCATGATGAGACCGGAAATGATATTAAGCGCGGCGACAAGCACGATCAGCGTCAGGATCATGAACATGACGTTGCGCTCGACTTCCAGCGCCGAGAAGAAGGTCTGATTGCGCTGACGCCAGTCAACAAGTGTCAACTGACGACCTGCCGCCTCTTCCACCGGTGCGCGCATCGCATCCACCTTGTCGGGATTATCGACAAAGATTTCCAGCGACTGCACCTTTCCTTCCTGATTGAAGAAAAGCTGCGCTTCGGAAAGCGGCATCATCACGATGGAATTATCGTATTCCGACATGCCGATCTCAAAGATCGCGACAATCGGATAGGCTTTCACTCGCGGATTAACGCCAAATGGCGTGACATCGCCATCGGGCGAAATCACCCGGAGCGTATCCCCAATCGACAGGCCGAGATTTTCGGCCATGCGCGTGCCAATGGCGACACCACCGCTCTGGTCGAAGCCCTGCAGCGTACCCTGGCGAATATTGCCCGATACGAGCTTCAGCTTTTCAAGGTCTTCTTCACGAAGACCACGAACCAACGCGCCATTGCCGGCGCCGATGGTGCCCTGCACCAGAGCTTGCCCCTCCACAACGGGAATAGCGAATTTGATGCCGGAAATGCCGTCGATACGCTTGATCAGATCGGCGTAATCATCCAGCGGACGATCAATCGGCTGCATGATCAGATGGCCGTTAATGCCAAGAATACGGGACAGAAGCTCGGCGCGGAAACCGTTCATCACCGCCATAACGATGATGAGTGTCGCCACGCCCAGCATGATGCCAGTGAAAGAAAACCCGGCAATAACCGAAATGAATGTCTCACGGCGACGCGCACGCAGATATCGCCACGCGATCATCCGTTCGAAGGCCGAGAATGGGCCGGACTTCGGCGGCTTTACCGCTGCCTTGGCCTGCCCTTCGGACTTTGCTGCCGCCGCGCCGCTCATGCTTCAGCCGTCAGCATGTTGATGGCGGCTTCCACCGTCAGGTTCTGTCGTTCGCCGGTCTTGCGATCCTTGACTTCAACCTCGCCAGCGGCAACGCCGCGCGGACCGACGATGACCTGCGTCGGCAGGCCGATCAGGTCCATGGTAGCAAACTTGGCGCCCGGACGGTCGTCCGTATCGTCCAGAAGCGGATCGATACCGGCATTGGTCAGAGCTTCGTAGAGCTTCTCGCTCACAGCGTCGCAACCTTCATCGCCCGGCTTCATGTTCACGATGCCTGCGCCGAACGGTGCAATGGCCTTCGGCCAGATGATGCCCGCATCGTCGTGGAATGCTTCGATAGCGGCAGCCACCAGACGCGAAGGACCGATGCCGTAGGAGCCCATCGACACCAGATGTTCCTTGCCATCCGGGCCCTGCACCTTCGCGCCCATCGGTTCGGAATATTTCGTGCCGAAATGGAAGATGTGACCGACTTCGATGCCACGCGCCGAAACCTGATCGTCAGCCTTGACCTTGGCCCAGTCGGCCTCGTCATGCATTTCGTCGGTTGCCGCATAAGGCGTCGTCCAGCGATTGACGATATCAATGAGCTGGGCATCGTTGCGGAAATCCGTATCTGCGCCGGGCACGGCCAGATCCAGATATGCCTTGTCGCAATAGACCTGGCTTTCGCCGGTTTCAGCCAAAATAATGAATTCGTGAGACAGATCACCGCCAATCGGGCCGGTATCGGCACGCATCGGGATTGCCTGCAGACCGACGCGAGCAAACGTGCGCAGGTAAGAGACGAACATGCGGTAATAGGCCATCTTCGCGCCCTCATAATCGAGGTCAAACGAATAGGCGTCCTTCATCAGAAACTCGCGCGACCGCATCACGCCGAAACGCGGACGGACTTCGTCGCGGAACTTCCACTGGATGTGATAGAGATTGAGCGGCAGATCCTTGTAGGAGCGCACATAGGAACGGAAAATATCCGTGACCATTTCTTCATTCGTCGGACCAAAGAGCATTTCGCGCTCCTGACGGTCCTGAATGCGTAGCATTTCCTTGCCGTAGGCGTCATAACGCCCGCTTTCACGCCAAAGATCGGCGGACTGGATCGTCGGCATCAGGATTTCGTTGGCGCCAGCGCGGTTCTGCTCCTCACGGATGATATCGCAGACCTTGTTCAGCACCTTCAGGCCAATCGGGAGCCACGAATAGATGCCTGCCGACTGCTGGCGGATCATACCCGAACGCAGCATAAGCCTATGAGAGACGATTTCCGCCTCTTTAGGATTTTCCTTCAGAATGGGCAAAAAATACCGCGACAAACGCATCGTAACCACCGATCCAGAGAGAATGCCTGCTTGCTTCAAGAATCAGGCAAAAATTAAGCATATTTGAAGGTTTCTTATCGGGTTATGCTTGTGTTGAAAACCCGCTTGAAAAAGCTTTGCGCGGAGCGGTTTTCACCATCCACAGGCATGAGAGGCAGGTAAATGGCCCAAGGGTGCAAAACTCCGCTTCCGAATTCACATTCAATTTCAATATATTACAGATATATCATCAACATTTGGAAAATTTCACGAAAGAATTATGACGTTGAAGAAGATTTTTGGTGACAAAAGCTGTGCAGTTCGCTATTTTTTTCATCATAAGAGCAACAACGGAATAAAACCGTTGTTTTCACGCGGTCAAAGTCTTGGGAGGATGGATCCAGGCGCGAGCTACGCAGCCGCCAGTAACATGGAAACGGATCGAACGCGTATTTTATTAGCAAGGCGAAAGCCTTGCTTTTTTTTTGCATTTGCATGGACCTCAGCCCTCACCGCCACTTTCAAAAAAAGCCGCGCAATAACCCATTGAATTTGTAGGATTTATCGAGCTGCTTTTGCAGGCGGATATTTTCAATAAGTTGCCAAAGTAAAAGTAGTTTTATTCTTGGCACCCCACCACCCCCAAACGGAATATAGCGCAGTGCGCGGAACTCCTTTAGCTCCATATAATTCAGTGAGTTACGCTAAGATCGTAAGTTTTTGATTCAGGTCTCGGCTGCACACAGCCCTTTCTCTGCATAAAAGAAAGGCTGCCTAATTTATAGGCAGCCTCGATTTTCTCATTGGATTTCGCGAATGCGTTTATGTCAGATCCGGGAAGAAATGCGGAATGTCGTCCAGACCAAAACCGCTGATCTGCGTCACATAATAATAGACAGCGAAGATAAGCGTAGCGACAACTGTGGTGCGCAGAAATGCACGGCCGATGCGCGGTGTTGCCGGAGCGCTGGCCACAGTGCCGAGCGTGACATTGTTTTCTTCAGCCTGCGTCCGCAGACCGACGGGCAGCAGCGCGAAAAGCGCCGTCCACCAGATAATGAAATAGATCGCTATGCCGGACATGATGGACATGATTACACTTCCTCAAGTTCGATCAGTGTGCCGTTGAAGTCCTTTGGGTGCAGGAAAAGAACCGGTTTGCCGTGCGCACCGGTCTTCGGTTCTCCATCACCGAGAATACGTGCACCTTCCGCCTTGAGCTTATCCCGCGCGGCGATGATGTCTTCCACCTCATAGCAGAGATGATGCACGCCGCCCGAAGGGTTCTTTTCAAGGAAAGCCGCAATGGGCGATCCCTCGCCCAAAGGTTCCAGCAGCTCGATCTTCGTATTGCCGACGTCGATGAAAACCACGGTCACACCGTGTTCCGGCAAGGCCTGCGGCGCACCGACATTTGCAGCCAGTTTGCCACGATAAAGCGCGGACGCAGCCTCGATATCCGGAACGGCAATCGCGACATGGTTCAAACGTTCGAGCATCAGCACCTCCCTTGCTGCTATTCCTGTCGAGTGATGGGTCAGCGTATCCTATTCACGAATACGGTCACCACCGGCTTTTTGCCCCACGTCTGATTTGCCGCAGCACGCACGGCGCGACGCGCGGATTCACGCACCAGCTCGACGTCTTTGCGGCGGACACGCGGAATGCTCTCGACTGCCTCAACGACCGCATCGAGGAGAATATCTTCCATCAGCTCGCCCTGACCGTCTTCTTCCGGCAGACCGAACGTCACAAGATCAGGCTCATCGAGCAACTTGTGCTCACGGTCGAGCAAGATCGAAACGGCAACATGGCCGACATAGGCGAGCTTGCGACGCTCGACCATGCCGATCTCTTCTTCGTCACCGATCAGCTTGCCGTCCTTGTAGATACGGCCAATCGGCGCTTCATCGACGATTTCGGCCTTGCCGGGAGCCAGGCGCAGCACGTCGCCATTGCGGATCTGCGCAACCTGACCGATCCCTTCCATCGCGCCAAGCGAGCCCTGCGCCACCAGATGCGCAGCTTCGCCATGCACCGGAACGAGAATCTGCGGGCGAACCCAGGAATACATGCGCTTCAATTCGCTGCGACGCGGATGGCCGGAAACATGCACCAGTGCATCGTCGTCGCCAATGATCTTGACGCCACGGTCGATCAAGCGGTTCTTGATATCAAGAATGGCCTTTTCATTGCCCGGAATGGCGCGCGACGAGTAAATGACCGTATCGCCCGGCGACAGCGCCAGACTGCGCATTTCATCGCGGGCCAGTTTGGCAAGCGCTGCACGGGGCTCGCCCTGACTGCCGGTCAGGATCATCACCACGTTTTCACGCGGAATATATCCGTAATCCTCTTCGCTCAGATATTCCGGCAGGCCTTCCATATAGCCCAACTCGGTTGCAACCGAGATCGCGCGCTTCATCGAACGCCCGACGACCAGAACCTGACGACCCGCATCGCGCGCCGCTTCAGTGATGGAGCGAATACGACCCACATTGGAAGAAAAGGTGGTGATCGCGACACGACCACGTGCATTTTCGATCAGTTCGCGCAGGCTTTCACCGACCTGACGTTCCGACGGGGATTCACCCTCGCGCATGGCATTGGTGGAATCGCAGATCAGCGCCAAAACGCCCGCGTCACCAATGGCGCGGAAACGTGCTTCGTCGATGACCGGACCAAGCGAAGGTTCCGGGTCCATCTTCCAGTCGCCCGTATGCACAACCGTACCGAGTGGAGTTGTAATCGCGAGCGATACAGGTTCCGGGATGGAGTGTGTGACGGCGACCGCTTCAACCTTGAACGGGCCAACCTCGAACTTCTCACCAGCCTTGTAGATGGTGATCGGAATTTCCGGCGCGCTAAACTCCGCCTGACGCTTGGCTTCAAGCAGACCGGCGGTAAACGGCGTCGCATAGACCGGAACCTTCAGACGTGGCCACAGATCGAGCAGCGCGCCGAAATGGTCTTCATGCGCGTGGGTAATGATGATACCGCGCACATTGTTCTTTTCCGCTTCAAGATAGCGGATATCCGGCAGAATAAGGTCGGCGCCCGGCTGTTCCGGCCCGGCAAAGCTCACGCCCATGTCGACGACCAGCCATTCGCGATTATCAGCAGGTCCGAAGCCGTACATAGCGAGATTCATGCCGATTTCGCCCACGCCGCCGAGCGGCAGGAAGACGAGTTCCGGAGTATTGGATCGGGCCATGAAATTTCCTTTGTAACTATACCTGCTTGCAAAGTGTATCTGGATCAATTTGCGCTTGGAGCGTTCTTTAGGTCTCCGAAATGAGGCATAAAGAACGCTCCAAGACTTTCCATCTGCGCATCGAGCTTTCCAAAAATCGATTCCGATTTTCGGGCCGATGCGTCAAAACTTGATCCCACTTCGGGGAGACATGCTTTCGCCGCATCCACTGGACCTAAATGGCTTTAGTTGCAACCCCGGCAAGATAAAAGAAAGCTGTTATTTCCGCAGTGTTGCAGCAGTTCCAAAATAAACATCACCCGCTGTGACCGTAACGCGCCCGCCATCGTTGTCACGGATCACGAAACGGCATGCTTCATCTATCGTTTCGAAGCGGCCTTCGATGATGTTGCCTTCAACCTGCATGGTGACATTTCCGCCAAGACCATGCGCACGCTCCAGCCAGCGTTTGCGAATGGCATCAAGCCCGCGCCCTTCGTCCCAGATACGGTAATTGACCGACCATGCGTCGGAAAGAGCTGCAAACAATGTCTCGGCATCGCACTTGCTGCCAAGCGCATTCAGCGAGGTCGCGGCATAGGGCAGATCATCGGGGAAAGCCACTATATTGGTGCCGATACCGATGGCGACTGCAAAGCGATCCTTCGCAAGAATCGACGATTCCAGCAAAATGCCCGACAGCTTTGCGCCGTCCAGCAGAACATCATTGGGCCATTTCAGACCGATCTTCGGCGGCACGGCTGGTCCCGTTGCAGCAAAAGCCGCTTCCAGCGCATCGGCGAGCGACAGGCCTGCAACAAAACCGAGCGTTGCCGCCGTTTTCAACTCGTAGGATTCGATCAGAAGAAGTGTGGAGGCCAGATTGCCTTCCGGTGTAGACCAGGCGCGCCCGCGTCTTCCGCGCCCGCTTTCCTGTCTTTTCGAGACAAGCCACAGCTTGCCCGGATCACCTGCCGTAGCCCGTTCCAGAGCCACCGCGTTGGTGGAGCCTACCGTCTCGAAAACCTCGAGACGGTAGCCAGCATTTTCAGCGACAGGCGAAAGCGCGAAATGCATTCAATCACCTGCCGCCGTTTACTTAGAAGAACGTCTTTGCTGCGGCTTCGGCAAATCCGCCGATTGGGCCAGCAAGGAAGACGTAGAAGAGCACGAAAGCACCCGTGACGCCGAGAACGAGACGCAGCTCGCCCGCGACCGGCACGAAACCGCCGACCGGCTCATCGAACCACATGATCTTGATCATGCGCAGATAGTAGAACGCACCCACAACCGACGCCACGATACCGATGATCGCCAGCGGATAAAGACCAGCCTGAACAGCAGCGAGGAAGGTGTACCACTTGCCGAAGAAGCCAGCCATCGGCGGGATGCCGGCGAGCGAAAACAGGAAGATCGTCATGATCGTTGCCAGCACCGGATTGGTGCGCGACAGACCGGCCAGATCACCGATGTTTTCGACATTGCCGTCCTTGGTGCGCATGGCGAGAATGAAGGCAAAGGTGCCGAGCGTCATGGCAAGATAGATCGCCATGTAGATCGCCACGCCCTTCACGCCAACAGCCGTACCGGCAGCGAGACCGACAAGGGCATAGCCCATGTGGCTGATGGAGGAATAAGCCATCAGACGCTTGATGTTGCGCTGGCCGATAGCGGCGAAGGCACCCAGAACCATCGACGCGATTGCGATGAAGATCACAACCTGCTGCCAGTCATGGGTGACCGGAGCAAAGGCTTCCGAGACGACGCGGATGATGAGCGCCATGGCGGCCATCTTCGGAGCGGCGGCAAAGAAGGCCGTTACCGGGGTCGGCGCGCCTTCATAGACGTCCGGCGTCCACATATGGAACGGAACGGCGGAAATCTTGAATGCCAGACCGGCCAGAATGAAGACCAGACCGAACACCAGACCAAGCTCACGCTGGCCGCCCGAAACAGCCTGGGCGATTTCGGTAAAGCCGATATGGCCGGTATAACCGTAAACAAGCGAGATGCCGTAAAGCAGCATGCCCGAGGACAGTGAGCCGAGAACGAAATACTTCAGCCCGGCTTCCGTCGAACGAACGCTGTCACGGTTGAACGCTGCCAGCACGTAAAGCGCCAGCGACTGCAGTTCGAGACCGAGATAAAGCGACAGCATGTTGGATGCCGACACCATCAGCAGCATGCCGAGCGTGGAGATGACGATCAGGACCGGGAACTCGAACTTGTCGAATTTTTCCGCCTTGGCGAAACCGACCGACATGACGAGCGTGACGATGGAGCCGATCAGGGTCAGCACCTTCATGAAGCGGCCAAAGCCGTCATTGACGATGGCGCCGCCAAAAGCGGAACCATTCGCCGGGAATAGAACAACCAGTGCCAGCGCTGCAATCAGCACTGCGACGGACAGTCCGTTGACGAGCGTGGTTGCACGCTCGCCAGAGAACACGCCGATCATAAGCAGTGCCAAGGCGCCTACAGCCAGGAGAACCTCCGGTGCTGCAAGGGTCAGATGAGCTATCAGATCAGTCTGCATGACCTTACGCCTTTATTTTCTTACTGTGCCAGCATTGCATTGGCGGCTCCGCCAACTGCAGCGTCGTAATGTTGAACCAGAGCGGTCACAGCACTTGCAGTCGCATTGAAGACCGGTGCCGGATACACGCCGAAGAAGATGGTGAGTACCACGAGCGGATAGAGAATAATCTTCTCACGCGGGCTCAGATCGAGGAGCGCCTTGAGGCTTTCCTTGTCGAGTGCGCCGAAGATCACCTTGCGGTAGAGCCAGAGCGCATAGGCCGCCGAGAGAATGACACCCGTCGTTGCGAACAGCGCCACCCAGGTATTGACCCGGAACACACCGAACAGCGTCAGGAATTCACCGATGAAGCCCGAAGTACCCGGCAGACCCACATTCGCCATCGTGAAGATGAGGAAGGCCACCGCATATTTCGGCATGTTGTTCACCAGACCGCCGAACGCCGCTATCTCACGGGTATGCATACGGTCATAGATCACGCCGACGCAAAGGAAGAGAGCGCCCGACACGATACCGTGCGACAACATCTGGAAGATTGCGCCCTGAATGCCCTGCTCGTTAGCCGCAAAGATACCCATGGTCACATAGGCCATGTGTGCAACGGACGAGTAAGCGATCAGCTTCTTGATGTCTTCCTGAACCAGTGCCACCAGAGACGTGTAGATGATAGCGATCACCGACAGCGTGAAGATAAGCGGCGCGAAATCGGCGGAAGCCAGCGGGAACATCGGCAGCGAGAAGCGCAGGAAACCGTAGCCGCCGAGCTTCAGAAGGATACCGGCCAGAATGACCGAGCCTGCTGTCGGCGCTTCAACGTGCGCATCCGGAAGCCAGGTGTGGACCGGCCACATCGGCATCTTGACGGCGAACGACGCGAAGAATGCGAGCCATAGCCATGTTTGCATGCCAGCCGGGAAGCTGAACTTCTGCAACTCGACGATGTTCATCGTGCCAGCCTGCCAGTACATGGCCATGATGGCGACGAGCATCAGCACCGAGCCGAGCAGCGTATAAAGGAAGAACTTCAAGCTTGCATAGACGCGGCGCTTGCCGCCCCACACGCCGATGATGATGAACATCGGGATAAGGCTTGCTTCGAAGAACACGTAGAACAGGAAAAGGTCGAGCGCGCAGAACACGCCGATCATGAGCGTTTCCAGAATGAGGAACGCGATCATGTATTCCTTGACGCGCTTTTCGACCGATATCCAGCTTGCAAGAATGCAGAATGGCATCAGGAAAGCGGACAGCACCACGAACAGGACGGAAATGCCGTCCACGCCCATGTGGTAGCTGATGCCACCACCCATCCAGCCAGCCTGCTCGACCATCTGGAAACCGGGGTTCGAATTATCGAACCCGGCCCAGACAACGAGCGACAGGATAAAGACGAACACCGTCGTCAGCAAAGCCACGTTGCGGATGTTGCGACGCGAAGCCTCGCTGTCGTCCTTGATCAGAAGGATCAGTAACGCGCCGACGAGCGGCAGAAACGTGACCGTTGAGAGAATTGGCCAGTCGGTCATCAGAAAGAGCTCCCGAGCATCATCCAGGTGACGAGCGCGGCGACGCCGATCAGCATCGCGAATGCGTAATGATAAAGATATCCGGACTGCATCTTGACGACGCGGTTGGTGACATCGAGCACACGGGCCGAGATACCATCCGGACCGAAGCCATCAATGAGCCAGCCGTCGCCACCCTTCCAGAACAGACGACCGAGCCACTTGGCCGGACGAACGAAGAGGAAGTCGTAGAGTTCGTCGAAATACCACTTGTTCAGCAGGAACTGGTACAGACCGCGATGGCGTTCTGCCAATGCCTTCGGCGTTTCGGGCGACCGGATGTAGAAGATCCAGGCGACGATGAAGCCGATGACCATAGCCGTGAAAGGCGACAGCTTAACCCATGTCGGAACGTGGTGGTAATGATCCAGGATCTCGTTGGTCGGCGACGTGAACAGCGCACCCTTCCAGAACTCGGCATATTCATGGCCGAAGAAGAATTCCTTGAACACGACACCGGCGAGGATCGCGCCGACAGCGAGTACGAGCAGCGGAACCAGCATCACGGGCGGCGATTCATGGACGTGATGCATGACTTCCGCCGAAGCGCGCGGCTTGCCGAAGAAGGTCATGAAAATCAGACGCCAGGAATAGAAGCTCGTGAACAGAGCCGAGACAACGAGCAGCGTGAAGGCGTAACCAGCAGCCGGGCTGTGCGAAGCGAACGTCGATTCGATGATCGCATCCTTCGAGAAGAAGCCAGCCGTACCGATGATCGTGCCCGGAATACCGAGACCCGTAATAGCGACCGTACCGATAAGCATCATCCAGTAGGTAACCGGGATCAGCTTACGCAGACCGCCCATGCGACGCATGTCCTGCTCTTCCGACACGGAATGGATAACCGAACCGGCGCAAAGGAACAGGAGAGCCTTGAAGAAGGCGTGCGTGAAGAGGTGGAACACGGCAGCGCCGTAAGCGCCGACGCCGAGAGCCACGAACATGTAGCCAAGCTGCGAACAGGTCGAATAAGCGATAACGCGCTTGATATCGTTCTGCACCAGGGCAACCGTTGCCGCGAAGAATGCGGTGGTGGCGCCGATAATGGTGACGACCAGAAGAGCCGTATGCGACAGTTCAAAGATCGGCGACATGCGCGCGACCATGAACACGCCCGCGGTCACCATGGTTGCAGCGTGAATGAGAGCCGAAACAGGCGTCGGGCCTTCCATAGCGTCCGGAAGCCAGGTGTGCAGCAGGAACTGCGCCGACTTACCCATGGCGCCCATGAACAGAAGCAGGCAGACAACAGTCAGCGCCGTTTCCTTGTGCAGCTCATAGCCGAGGAAGTTCAGCACGACCTGACCTGCATCCGCAGCGCCTTCTGCCGGCAGATAATTGGCGGCAGCAGCGAAGATCGTGTTGTAGTCGACCGACTGGAACAGAGCGAACAGGCCGAAGATGCCGAGGAGGAAGCCGAAGTCACCAACGCGGTTGACAACGAAGGCCTTCATGGCGGCAGCATTGGCCGAAGGCTTCTTGAACCAGAAACCGATCAGAAGATAGGACGCCAGACCAACGCCTTCCCAGCCGAAGAACATCTGGACCAGATTGTCCGACGTAACCAGCATGAGCATCGCGAAGGTGAACAGCGACAAATAAGCGAAGAAGCGCGGACGATGCGGATCGTGGTGCATATATCCAATCGAATAGATATGCACGAGAGCCGAAACCGAGTTCACGACAACGAGCATGACGCCAGTCAGCGTGTCGACACGCAGCGCCCAATCGAAAGACAGCGAACCGGACGTGACCCAATGCAGCACCGGAATGCGCACAGTTTCACCATGGCCCATCGGAATCTGGAAGAACACGATCCACGAGCAGATCGCGACGATAACCATGAGGCCGGAAGTGATGTATTCACTCGCTTTTGCGCCGATCTTATTGCCGAACAAGCCAGCAATAAGAAAGCCGATAAGCGGAAGGAAGACGATCGCGTAGTAGAGCATTTGCCCGTCAACCTTTCATAACATTGACGTCTTCCACCGCGATGGAACCGCGATTACGGAAGAAAACAACGAGAATTGCCAGACCGATGGCCGCTTCAGCAGCCGCAACAGTCAGAACGAAAAGGGCGAAGACCTGCCCGACCATATCGCCGAGCTGGCTGGAGAACGCCACGAAGTTGAGATTGACCGAAAGCAGGATCAATTCGATCGACATCAGGATAACGATGACATTCTTGCGGTTCAAAAAGATGCCGAAGACGCCAAGCGTGAACAGGATGGCCGAAACGGTCAGATAATGAGCGATACCGATTTCCATATGCTTATCCTTAGATGCCTTTGCCCGTTTCGACCTGCTTGACCTCGATCGCCGTTTCTGGCGTACGAGCAACCTGGGCCGAGATGGACTGGCGCTTGACATTCGGCTTGTGCCGCAGCGTCAGAACGATGGCGCCGATCATCGCGACCAGAAGGACGAGACCTGCAACCTGGAAGTAGAAGACGAAGTCGGTGTAGAGAATGTCGCCCAGAGCAGCGGTGTTGGACCGCTCGGCGATATTCGGGATCGGCACAGAGCCCTGGCCCAGCTTCGGTGCAAACATGTTGCTTGCGAATACGAAGATCAGTTCGCCCAGCAGGATCAACCCGACCAGAGCGCCAACCGGCGCATATTGCAGCGCACCGCGCTTCAGTTCCGAGAAATCCACATCCAACATCATGACGACGAAGAGGAAGAGAACCGCCACAGCGCCGACATAAACGACGAGCAGGATCATGGCGAGGAACTCAGCCCCTGTCAGCAGGAACAGAGCTGCCGCATTGAAGAATGTGAGGATCAGAAACAGCACCGAATGCACGGGGTTGCGTGCCGCAATCACCATGAACGCGCTTGCGATCATGATGAAAGCGAACAGATAGAAAAACGCTGCCGCAATACCTGTCAGCATGGGGATCCCCCAACACCTTTCCGTGAGCAAAGCCCTATTGCTTTGCCCGCTTTATTCATAAACTCTTGTTCGAGCGTCGAACTGACCGAAAACCCGATCTGACACTCGAACTGATCGGGAACCCGATCAGCGATAAGGCGCATCCATCGCGATATTGCGCGCGATTTCGCGTTCCCAACGGTCACCGTTGGCGAGGAGCTTGTCCTTGTCGTAGTACAGCTCTTCGCGCGTCTCGGTCGCGAACTCGAAGTTCGGACCTTCGACGATGGCATCCACCGGACATGCTTCCTGGCAGAAGCCGCAATAAATGCACTTCACCATGTCGATGTCGTAACGCACCGTGCGGCGGGTGCCGTCGTTGCGGCGCGGACCGGCCTCAATGGTGATGGCCTGCGCCGGGCAGATTGCTTCGCAAAGCTTGCAGGCGATGCAGCGTTCTTCACCGTTGGGATAACGGCGCAGCGCGTGTTCGCCACGGAAGCGCGGCGAAACCGGGCCCTTTTCATGCGGGTAGTTCAACGTCGCCTTCGGCGCGAAGAACTGGCGCATGGAAAGAAAGAACGCGCCGACGAATTCCTTGAGAAGGAGCGATTTGGCTGCTTGAGCGATTGAAGCCATTGTTATTACTCCTTACGCCAGACCGAAGACTTTGAGGAAGGTCGCGGTTGCGACAACCATGAAGAGCGAGATCGGCAGGAAAACCTTCCAACCCAGACGCATCAGCTGGTCATAGCGGTAACGCGGTACGAAAGCCTTCACCATGGCGAACATGAAGAAGCAGAAGCAGAGCTTGAGCATGAACCAGATGACGCCCGGAACCCAGTTGAGGAACCATACGTCAACCGGAGGCAGCCAGCCGCCGAGGAAGAGCGTGGTCATCAGGGCGCACATCAGCGTGATCGCCACATACTCGCCGAGGAAGAACAGAAGGAACGGCGTGGACGAATATTCGATCATATGACCGGCCACGAGTTCGGATTCAGCTTCGACAAGATCGAAAGGCGGACGGTTCGTTTCAGCAAGCGCCGAAATGAAGAAGATCACGAACATCGGGAACAGGCAGAGCCAGTTCCAGTCGAGGAACGATGCAGGCAGGCCAAGCATGGTGCCGAGGCCGGTATTCTGCGAAAGCACGATATCGGTCAGGTTGAGCGAGCCAACCGTGAGCAGAACCGTAACAATCACGAAGCCGATGGAAACTTCGTAGGAAACCATCTGCGCCGCCGAACGAAGCGCGCCGAGGAACGGGTACTTCGAGTTGGAGGCCCAGCCGCCCATGATCACGCCGTAAACTTCAAGCGAAGAAATGGCGAAGATATAGAGAATGCCGACATTGATGTTGGCGATGGCCCAGCCTTCATTGACGGGGATAACCGCCCAGGTTGCCATTGCGAGAACGGCGGAGACGAAGGGCGCAAGGAGGAAGACACCCTTGTTTGCGCCCGACGGAATAATTGGTTCCTTGAAGACGAACTTCAACAAGTCGGCGAAAGCCTGGAACAAACCCCAGGGACCGACAACGTTAGGGCCGCGACGAAGCTGTACTGCTGCCCAGATCTTGCGATCCGCGTAAAGCAGGTAAGCGACGACGATCAGCAATACGACGAGCAGAACGACCGACTTCAGCGCCATAATCAGCGCGGGTAAGACGTAAGCTGCAAAAATTCCTTCCATTGTTCCGTCTCTCTCTCGCTTACTCGGCAGCCTGCTGGAAGCCGCCAGCCGCGAGCGCCGAGCATTCGGCCATGACGGCGGAAGCGCGCGCAATTGGGTTCGTCAGGTAGAAGTCCTTGACCGGGGAAACGAACGCAGCGCCGCCGCCCAGGTTGGAAGCCTTAGCTGCCAGTGCGACGAGATCGTCGGCGGAAGCAGGCGTGATGGTGTCGATGGCCAGCATGTGCGGGTAGTCCGCATAGAGCTTGGCGCGAAGCTGTGCGAGCGAGTCAAACGGCAGACGCTTGCCCAGCGTATCGGAAAGAGCGCGCAGGATTGCCCAGTCTTCCTTCGCTTCGCCCGGTGCGAAACCGGCGCGGCTGCCAAGCTGCACGCGACCTTCGGTGTTGAGCCAGGTGCCCGACTTTTCCGTATAGGCTGCGCCCGGCAGGATCACGTCGGCGGCATGCGCACCGGCATCGCCGTGCGTACCGATGTAAACGACGAAGCTCGAACCCTTTCTGGTCATGTCGAGTTCGTCTGCACCGAGCAGGAACACCACATCCAGATTGCCCAGCATGTCGCCAGCCGCCTTACCGCCCTCACCCGGCACAAAGCCGAGATCCAGAGCGCCAACGCGCGAAGCGGCAGTGTGCAGAACGGAGAAGCCGTTCCACTCATCCTTGATCGCGCCGACATCCTGAGCGAGCTTGGCGGCGGTTGACAGAACCGCAGCCCCATTCTCGCCGGTGAGCGCGCCCTGACCGATGATGATCAGCGGACGTTCAGCCTTGGCCAGCACATCGCGGAAAGCGTTCTTGCCAGCGGCGAGCGAGCCAAGCGTATCTGCACCGGCGCCGAGATATTCGTATTCGTAGCGCAGTTCAGCCTGTTCGCCGATCAGAGCGACCGGGAAATGGCCCATGCGCTGACGCTTGCGAATACGTGCGTTCAGAACGGCAGCTTCAACGCGCGGATTGGAACCGATGATGAGCAGAGCATCAGCGTTTTCAATGCCTTCGATCGTCGCGTTAAAGAGATAGCTTGCACGACCCAGAGCTGGATCGAGGGCTGCGCCATCCTGACGGCTATCGATATTGGCGGAGCCGAGCGAACCCATCAGGTTCTTCAGTGCGTAGATTTCTTCAACCGAAGCCAGATCGCCTGCAACAGCGCCAATCTTGTCGGCAGAAGTTGCGGAAACCTTGGCAGCGATAGCGGAGAAAGCTTCCGGCCAGCTTGCGGCGACCAGACGGCCATCCTTGCGAACATAAGGGCGGTCGAGGCGCTGGGTGCGCAGGCCGTCCCAGATGAAGCGGGTCTTGTCCGAAATCCACTCTTCGTTCACCGCTTCGTTGACGCGCGGCATGACGCGCATCACTTCACGGCCACGGGTGTCGACGCGGATGTTGGAACCGACTGCATCCATCACATCGATGGTTTCAGTCTTGTTCAGTTCCCACGGACGGGCCTGGAATGCATAAGGACGCGAGGTCAAAGCGCCAACCGGGCAAAGATCGATGACATTGCCCTGCAGTTCCGACGTCATGGCGCGCTCGAGATAAGTGGTGATCTCGGCGTCCTCACCACGGCCAATGAGGCCGAGTTCGGAAATGCCAGCAACTTCGGTCGTGAAGCGGACGCAGCGCGTGCAGTGAATGCAGCGCGTCATCACCGTCTTGACGAGCGGGCCGATATATTTGTTTTCGACAGCGCGCTTGTTCTCGCGATAGCGCGAACCGTCGGTGCCAAAAGCCATTGCCTGATCCTGCAGATCGCACTCGCCACCCTGATCGCAGATCGGGCAATCCAGCGGGTGGTTGATGAGCAGAAATTCCATCACGCCTTCGCGGGCCTTCTTGACCATCGGCGTGTTGGTGAAGATTTCAGGTGCTTCGCCATTCGGGCCGGGACGCAGATCGCGCACGCCCATAGCGCAGGATGCCGCCGGCTTCGGCGGTCCACCCTTCACCTCAACCAGGCACATACGGCAATTTCCAGCGATGGAAAGCCGTTCGTGGAAACAAAAACGCGGCACTTCAGCGCCTGCGGCTTCGGCAGCCTGAAGGAGCGTATAGTGATCGGGTACTTCGATCTCTGTGCCGTCAACCTTGATCTTTGCCATCGCTTTTCCAAACCTGCGGCTCGTGCCGCAATCTAGACGTCAAACTTTTCCGCCTTCCCTACCCGGGCAGGCTCAACGCAACTCGTTTAAGCCTTATTCCGCTGCTTCCAGACGGATATTGCGGCTCTGAACGGCGTTGCGTGTGTAATCATCAATGCGCTTTTCAATTTCCGGACGGAAATTGCGGATCAGACCCTGAATTGGCCATGCAGCCGCATCGCCAAGCGCACAAATCGTATGACCTTCAATCTGCTTGGTCACATCGAACAGCATGTCGATTTCACGCTTCTGCGCGTTGCCCTTGACCATGCGTTCCATGACGCGCCACATCCAGCCGGTTCCTTCACGGCACGGCGTGCACTGGCCGCAGCTTTCATGCTTGAAGAACGCCGACAGACGGGCAATCGCCTTGATGATGTCAGTGGACTTGTCCATGACAATCAGGCCGCCGGTGCCGAACGACGATTTCTTGTCGCGCATGCCGTCGAAATCCATGATGGCGTCCATCATGTCTTCGCCCTTGATGACCGGGCACGATGCGCCGCCGGGAATAACCGCCAGCAGATTGTCCCAGCCACCGCGAATGCCGCCAGCGTGCTTTTCAATCAGTTCGCGGAACGAAATGCCGAGGCCTTCTTCCACCACGCTAGGCGTGTTCACATGACCAGAAATCTGGAACAGCTTGGTACCGACATTGTTCGGACGACCGATGGACGAGAACCATGCACCGCCGCGACGCAGGATCGTCGGCGCTACCGCAATCGATTCCACGTTGTTCACGGTGGTCGGGCAGCCGTACAGACCCATATTGGCCGGGAATGGCGGCTTCAGCCGCGGCTGGCCCTTCTTGCCCTCAAGGCTTTCGAGCAGCGCGGTTTCTTCACCGCAGATATAAGCGCCAGCGCCGTGGGAGACAAAAATGTCCATATCCCAGCCGCACTTGTTATCCTTGCCAAGCAGACCGGCGTCGTAGCACTCGTCGATTGCTGCCTGCAGGGCTTCACGCTCACGCATGAACTCGCCGCGGATATAGATATAGGCGGTGTGTGCACCCATGGCGCAACCGGCGATCACGCAGCCTTCGATCAGCGTATGCGGATCGTGGCGCAGAATTTCGCGGTCCTTACAGGTGCCCGGCTCGGATTCGTCAGCATTGACGACGAGATAATGCGGGCGACCATCGCTCTGCTTGGGCATGAACGACCACTTGAGACCCGTCGGGAAGCCAGCGCCGCCACGGCCACGCAGGCCCGACGCTTTCATCTCGTCGATGATCCAGTCACGGCCCTTTTCAATGAAGCCCTTGGTGTTGTCCCAATGGCCGCGAGCCATGGCACCCTTGAGAGAGCGATCCTTGAAGCCGTAAATATTGGTGAAGATGCGATCTTTATCAGCCAGCATGTCTCACCTGTTTCCGTTCGTGTTTGCGAATATCGAAGTCATCATACCGGCTTCTTTCCGAATACCTTGATGTATTCCTCGACGCCGCCCTTGGCCAAAGCCTTGGCTTGCTTTACCCATTCTTCACGCTCGATGCGACCGTGGAAGCTGAGATAACCGTCAACCCATTCACGCTCGGCTTTCTTCCAGGCAGCAACCTGCTTGAAGGTGAAGATGCCCAGCTCATGCAGGGTTTCTTCAATCTTCGGGCCTACGCCGGAGATCAGCTTCAGATCGTCAACGGCTTCCGGGCGCTCCATGGCAACCGGGCGATTGCTATCGTCGAGCTTGAAGGACTGCTTCGTATCGACCGAAGCGGCCTTCTCGGCAGCCTTCGACACCTTGACGTCCGAAGGCGTCTTCAGAGCCGGATCGGTTTCAGGCGCATTGGTAACCGGCTTGGCAGCGTTCGATGGTGCGACAGTCTTCGCTTCTTCGGCAGCCTTGGCTTCAGCTTCCGCCTTGGCCTTTGCTTCCGCTTCGGCCTTCGCCTTGGCAGTCGCGGCATCCGATGCCTTGCGGGTTTCGAGACCGATTTTCTTATAGTCCAGATCTTCAGTCAGCGAAGTCAGGCCGTTGATCGGCTCAGACGTCACGCGGTCTTCCTGCGGACCTGGCTTGACGGTATCGCCCTTGCCAGTTTCGAAAGCGTCGATGATTTCAGCCAGGCGTTCCGGCGTCAGATCTTCATAGGCGTCCTTGAAGATCATGACCATCGGTGCATTGGCGCAGGCGCCCTGGCATTCGACTTCTTCCCACGACAGCGTACCGTCGGCATTGGTCTCGAACGGGTCGTGGTTGATCTTGTGACGGCAAACATCCATCAGCGCTTCCGAACCGCGCAGCATGCACGGGGTCGTACCGCAAACCTGAATGTGAGCGCGCGTGCCAACCGGCTTCAGCTGAAACTGCGTATAGAAAGTGGCTACTTCCAGAACACGGATCAGCGGCATGTCGAGCATGGCTGCTACGTGTTCAATGGCAGCTTTCGTGACCCAGCCGTCCTGCTCCTGCGCACGCATGAGCAACGGAATAACAGCCGACTGCTGACGGCTTTCTGGGAATTTTGCGATCGTCTTGTGCGCCCAGACCTGATTTTCCGCGTTGAAC
This sequence comes from Ochrobactrum sp. RH2CCR150, assembly GCA_014138095.1. GTDB lineage: Bacteria > Pseudomonadota > Alphaproteobacteria > Rhizobiales > Rhizobiaceae > Brucella > Brucella gambitense. The sequence goes on along the minus strand of JACGXE010000003.1, from coordinate 246,100 downwards.
GCGAAAGCGGCTGGCTGGACGGCATCATCTGCGAGACGGCGAACGGACATCAGCGGTCAACCTCACCAAACACGATATCGAGCGAGCCAAGAATTGCCGACACGTCAGCCAGCATATGGCCGCGGCACAGGAAATCCATGGCTTGAAGATGGGCAAAGCCCGGAGCGCGCAGCTTGCAGCGATAAGGCTTGTTGGAGCCGTCCGAAACGAGGAAGACGCCAAATTCGCCCTTCGGGGCTTCAACTGCTGCGTAAACTTCACCGGCAGGCACATGGTAGCCTTCCGTGTAAAGCTTGAAGTGGTGGATGAGCGCTTCCATCGAACGCTTCATCTCGCCGCGCTTCGGCGGCACAATCTTGTTGTCGGTATTGGAAACCGGACCGACGCGTTCCTTGCCGAGAAGCAGGTCAACGCACTGGCGCATGATACGAGCCGACTGGCGCATTTCTTCCATGCGGATCAGGTAGCGGTCGTAGCAGTCGCCGTTCTTGCCGATTGGAATATCGAATTCCATCTCGTTGTAGCACTCATAAGGCTGCGACTTGCGCAGATCCCATGCAGCGCCCGAACCGCGAACCATGACGCCCGAGAAGCCCCATGCCCAAGCATCTTCCAGCTTCACAACGCCGATATCGACGTTACGCTGCTTGAAAATGCGGTTTGGCGTGATGAGGTCATCGAGATTGTTGAGCGTCGTGAAGAACGGATCGATCCAGTTGCCGATGTCTTCAACGAGCTGATCCGGCAGGTCCTGATGGACGCCGCCCGGACGGAAATAAGCAGCGTGCATACGTGCGCCACAGGCGCGTTCGTAGAACACCATCAGCTTTTCGCGCTCTTCGAAGCCCCAGAGCGGCGGCGTCAATGCGCCAACGTCCATGGCCTGCGTGGTCACGTTCAGAAGGTGGTTCAGAATGCGGCCGATTTCCGAATAGAGAACACGGATCAGCTGACCGCGCTTCGGCACATCGATGCCCATAAGGCGTTCGACGGCAAGCGCATAGGCGTGCTCCTGATTCATCGGCGCCACATAGTCGAGGCGGTCGAGATAAGGCACAGCCTGAAGATAGGTCTTGGCTTCCATCAGCTTCTCGGTGCCGCGATGCAGCAGACCGATATGCGGATCGACGCGGTCGACGACTTCGCCGTCGAGCTCAAGCACCAGACGCAGCACACCGTGCGCGGCAGGATGCTGCGGACCAAAGTTAATATTGAAATTGCGGACCTGAGTCTCAGCCATGTTCAGCTTCCCGTCGCTCAGTTCGTCTTTGCCTTCTCATCGCCCGGCAGGACGTAATCCGTCCCTTCCCATGGCGAGAGAAAATCGAAATTGCGGAATTCCTGACGCAGTTCGACAGGTTCGTAGATCACGCGCTTCAGCTCGTCGCTGTAACGCACTTCCACAAAGCCGGTCAGCGGGAAATCCTTGCGCAGCGGATGGCCTTCGAAACCGTAGTCGGTCAGAAGGCGACGCAGATCCGGATGGCCGGAGAATAGCATGCCATACATATCGTAGGCCTCGCGTTCGTACCATTCGGCACCCACGAAAACCGAGACCGCCGACGGAACCAGCGTGTCTTCATCGGCCTGAACTTTGACGCGGATGCGCTGGTTCTGACGCGGAGACATCAGCTGATAGACCACATCAAAGCGATTGGCGCGCTGCGGATAGTCAACGCCGGAAATGTCCGTCAGATTGACGAACTGGCACTGCACATCGTCACGCAGGAAGGTCAGAACGCTGATAAGGCTCGTCACCGGCACGCAAAGCGTCAGCTCGCCATAGGCCAGCTTCGCCTCTTCGATTGCATCGCCGAGGCGTTCTTTGATGTAGCCGGAAAGTTCACCGAGAGCTTCTTCGCTCATTTCCCTAACTTCCTTATTTAGAACTCACACTGCACTTGCCTTGGGAGACTTTTGGGAGAAATCCCACGCGGCGGTGTCAGTCGAACCCTAACAAAACCTGTATGGCGCAAACCGGTCCGGGGACCGGATTAACGCTCGATCGTACCCGTGCGGCGGATCTTCTTCTGCAGCATGAGAATGCCGTAAAGCAGCGCTTCCGCAGTGGGCGGGCAGCCCGGTACGTAGATATCGACCGGAACCACGCGATCGCAGCCACGAACCACCGAATAGGAATAGTGGTAGTAGCCGCCGCCATTGGCGCAGGAGCCCATCGAGATCACATAGCGCGGCTCGGGCATCTGGTCGTAGACCTTGCGCAGAGCGGGCGCCATCTTGTTGGTCAGCGTGCCTGCAACGATCATCACGTCGGACTGACGCGGAGACGCACGTGGTGCGATACCGAAGCGTTCGGCGTCGTAGCGCGGCATGGAGATGTGCATCATTTCCACGGCGCAGCATGCGAGACCGAAGGTCATCCACATCAGCGAACCGGTACGCGCCCAGGTGATCAAAGCGTCAGCAGATGTGACGATGAAACCCTTGTCGGACAGTTCGCTGTTCAGATCGTTGAAGAAAGCATCGTCGGAGCCGACAGGCTTGCCCGTACGCGGGTCAAGAATGCCCTTCGGCTGCGGAGCCACGAGTGTGGTGTTGGCTGTGGTCAATCCCATTCCAGCGCTCCCTTCTTCCATTCATAGATGAAGCCGATGGTGAGGACGCCAAGGAACACCATCATCGACGCAAAGCCGAACCAGCCAATGGAACCGAAGGACACAGCCCACGGAAACAGGAAGGCGACTTCAAGATCGAAGATGATGAAGAGAATCGACACGAGATAGAAACGAATGTCGAATTTCATACGGGCGTCATCGAAGGCATTGAAGCCGCACTCGTAAGCTGAAAGCTTTTCCGGGTCTGGCTGTCTATATGCGACGAGGAACGGCGCAACCAGAAGGGCTACACCGATTACCATTGCGATGCCGAGAAAGATGACAATCGGCAAGTAGGAACTTAAAAGCTCGTTCATGATCCTTTATCCGGCTTGAATACGAGGCTGCGCCGCCTGTCATAAGCTTTTTGAAGCCCACGACCATGCGACACATTGCATCTGTTGCAACCTCGTCGCCCCAAGCAGCTTCAAAAGGCATGCCGTGCGAACTAAGCGCTTTCGCGGGGACGGTTAGCGCAGCCCGCGTTGAAGCGCAACCCCTCCAGCGCCTTCAGGTGGGCATAGTCGGGTCGAGATGCTTAATAAGGCGTGGCCTTACCCCCGAATAACCCGGCTGAACCCGTTCAGCCCCATGATGGCACAGTAAGATCATAATTTTGTGAGGCAATGTCTCACGATGCATTCTCGCTGACAACAGCAAAGAGAATCATCGCCTATATAAATAAAGTACGTCTGCTTGCAGTGTTCCAAGCCGCAGCCCAAGCGATAAATATAAGCGTGCTGCGACAATCGATCTCCCTCCTCCCCGACATCGCATATGCGTTTTCCACAAAACGCCACGTCGCAGCACGCGCAAAATTTCTTTCGCGTAGGCAGCAATATGGAGAATGGAAATAGTCCGGGACCGTCGCAGTGCGCTAAGCCATGCCTTCAGATCGGCACCGCAGACTTTATCATAAAGACATTGTTTGGAACCGGAATCGAAGGGAGGTCACATATGCAGCATTTTCTGCTCGCCGGCGGCGACCTTCTCGTGATCGGTGCGATCGTTCTTTCGGTCGCCTATCTCTCCTGGAAACAATTCTCCCGATAATAGATGCTTGCGCACGCATAAACGCAAACCGGCCAGCGGATGAAATCTGTCTGCGCAAGGTTGGCAGTTTCTCTTGGCTATCTCTGGAAAGACGTTTTGCAAAATGGCGTGGAGCGCCACTTTCAGTTCAACAGTACATTTGATTGTGTTGAAGGAAAGTGGCGCGAGTGACGGGGCTCGAACCCGCGACCTCCGGCGTGACAGGCCGGCACTCTAACCAACTGAGCTACACCCGCGCATTTTTTTCAGCCCGTAGGCTTCAGTCACCACCAGCGTTTCCGCCGGTGTGAGCGGTCGTTTAAGGGGTTCGCGAACAAGTGTCAAGCGCATGTTTGGAGAAGAATTGCGATATTCTGTAATTCATACACAAGCTGTGCAAAACACCATGGAACAGGTCGCGAGAACAGGCCCATGGCGCGACAGCACGCAAATGCTTGCACGATATGAAGTACGAAAAGGGAAATAAATGGAGAGGCGTGGAGCGCCACTTTCAGTTCAACAGTACATTTGATTGTGTTGAAGGAAAGTGGCGCGAGTGACGGGGCTCGAACCCGCGACCTCCGGCGTGACAGGCCGGCACTCTAACCAACTGAGCTACACCCGCGCATTTTTTCAGCCCGTAGGCTTCAGTCACCACCGGCGTTTCCGTCGGTGTGAGCGGTCGTTTAAGGGGTTCGCGAACAAGTGTCAAGCAAGTGCTCGAAAGAAAGCAAAAGAATTTTCGCCTTTCTTTCAAAACGCCGGTTTTCCCGGCCTTTTCAAAGACATCCTGTTATCCACATCGTCCTTCCAGCAACAGAGAATAGGCAGTCGGGCCCAGTGAATCACCTGGTGCATCGGCCTGTTTGCCTGTTCACCGTATCTTGCGATTCAAAATCCCAGTAAAAGCACGGACTCAGGCGACAATTCCCTCCATTCCATGTATCCATGCTGCACTGATCCTTTTAGCCGCTCGTGCGTGCAGAAAAACGGATCAGGATAATATGAAGATCGCATCGCGATAGGCTGACTTGCTACAATAGCAAGCGGAAAGGAATTGAGATGAGCTGGACACCCCATGGACAACACCTGATAGCTGGCGAGTGGGTTGCGGGGGAGACGACGTTCGCTTCAACACCGGCGACAGGCCCATCGCATGAATTCGCGGTTGGTACGCCCGCTCTGGTTGCGCGCGCCTGCGAGGCAGCGGAAGACGCTTTCTGGACCTATGGTTATACAAGCCGTGAAGAACGCGCTCTCTTCCTTGAAGCCATTGCCGACGAAATCGAAGCCCGCGCTGCTGCCATCACAGAAATCGGCACGCAGGAAACCGGCCTTCCGACTGGCCGCCTTGAAGGCGAGCGCGGACGCACCACCGGCCAGCTGCGTCTTTTTGCCAACCATATTCGCAAGGCCGATTATCTCGACCGTCGCGTCGATGAGGCCCTGCCCGACCGCAAGCCCGCTGCACGTCCGGAAATCCGCCTGATGCAGCGTCCTATCGGTCCGGTTGCCGTTTTCGGGGCTTCCAACTTTCCGCTCGCTTTCTCGACCGCTGGTGGCGACACCGCAGCCGCCCTAGCCGCAGGCTGCCCGGTGGTTGTGAAGGGCCACTCCGCCCATCCCGGCACCGGCGAAATCGTCGCTGACGCCATTCAGGCCGCCATTGCCAAGACCGGCATGCCGAAGGGCGTGTTCAGTCTCATTCAGGGCGGTGACCGCAAGGTCGGCGAAGCACTCGTCACGCATCCGCTCATCAAGGCAGTCGGCTTTACCGGTTCGCTTGGCGGTGGCCGCGCCCTTTTCAACCTGTGCGCACAGCGCCCGGAACCGATTCCTTTCTTCGGCGAGCTTGGCTCGGTCAATCCGATGTTCCTGCTGCCCGAAGCCATGAAGGCACGCGCCTCGTCGCTCGGCGAAGGCTGGGCTGGATCATTGACGATGGGTGCCGGTCAGTTCTGCACCAATCCGGGCATTGCCGTGGTTATCGACGGTTCGGAAGCCGACAGCTTTGTGCAGTCAACCCGCAGCGCTCTGGAAAAGGTTGCGCCGCAGGTCATGCTGACCGATGGCATTGCCAAGGCCTATCAGGACGGCAAGGCGCATTTCGACAGCCGCAATTCCGTCAAGCCGGTGCTGACCACCGAAAGCAAGGGCCGCGAAGCGTCGCCCAATCTGTATGAGACGACTGGTGAAGCTTTCCTCGGCGACCACACCATTGGTGAGGAAGTATTCGGTCCGCTCGGCGTTGTCGTTCGCGTCAAGTCGGTCGATGACATGGTGCATCTGGCCAAGGGCTTTGAAGGCCAGCTGACGGCGACCTTGCATATGGACAAGGACGATGCCGCAGACGCCCGCAAGCTTCTGCCAGTTCTGGAGCGCAAGGCCGGACGCGTTTTGGCCAATGGTTTCCCGACCGGCGTGGAAGTTGTCGATTCGATGGTTCACGGCGGCCCCTACCCGGCCAGCACGAATTTCGGCGCGACCAGCGTCGGAACCATGTCCATCCGCCGCTTCCTGCGCCCTGTCAGCTATCAGAACATCCCGGCGGATGTGCTGCCCGCTGACCTCGTCTAAATAAAAGATAAGACGCAGATCAAAGCCTCAAAGACCTTTGATCTGCGTCTCACGCTCCAATAGGCTGCCGGATTTCATAATAAATGGCAGCGTAGTGCCTGATTTCAAAAATCAAATTTGACTACCACCTTCGTTGGAGCAAAACTGCATTTGCTAATTCATAAGCAGTAGGCTCATTCCCTTTCGGCGGTGAATATGATGCCGGGGCATATCAAAGTATAACGCAGCTCCCTTGAGCATCTCACACGGTTTCGGGTTGGGCGGGGGACAGGCCATGCTCAAAACCGACGTGCCTGACGGTGCAGGCTCTTACCGAATTCACACAAAGGCGGATATTGCAAACAGCGTATCGCTGGATTGGGCCTATCGATGCGGCATGGGCCTGCTCAAATATCCGCTCAATGAAGCTATTTCTGACCAGCTCGCGATGATGGGCAACGCTTCGCACGCGGATCGGGCCTGGCTGATCGAATATCGCCCAGACCTGCTTCGCTTCCGCAACACACATGAGTGGTGTCGCGGCCAGACCAGAGCCTATGTTTCGGAACTTCAGGAAGCACCGACGACCCTAATCGCCTGGCTGCACAAATATATGGTCAAGGGTCAAGCAGTCGCCGTACATGACGTCACCGACCTGCCCCGAACCGCGCGGGCCATTCAGGTGGAGTTTCTACGGCAGAGCAATAAAAGCGTCCTCAGCGTGCCGATGTTTCATGACGACAGGCTGCGCGGTATCATCGGCTTTGATACGACAGCCGCCAGCAAGATCTGGTCGACCAGCGAAGTGAGCGCGCTGTTCCAATGCGCTGATCTCATCGGACAAGCGAAATATGGCACAGGCCGACGCGCTGAGCCGACAACCGTGCCCGTAAGCTCCACACCTTTGGTTTATCTCAGCAATCGCGGTGTGGTGCGCGGCGTCCAGCCCGACATCATCGTCGGCGTTCGCTCTGCTGGAAACTACAGCGAAATCTGGCTGGAAGACGGGTCTATGCTGCTCGATTCGCGTTCGCTCGGCATGTGGTCGACCCTGTTGCCATCCAAGATTTTCCTTCAGATCCACCGAACGGCTTTCGTGAATACACTGCACGTCATCGACGTGGACCGCAGAAAGATCGATAAATGGCAGGTCAAAATGCGGTCGATTGACAGTTCATGGCCGGTATCGCGGTCCTACAGAAAGCAGCTCCGCGAACGGATGGGCATATGAAGGCTGCGAAGGTCTCAACACCGAGAGCTGTCTCAAAAGTCCAAGTCAGTCGGCATGAACTGTTTCCGCAAGCCGCGCGCGTTCGCGCAAACGGAAGCTGCGGGGTGTCTCCCCGGTGAAATTCTGGAAAAAGCGCGAGAAATAGGCCGGGTCAGAAAAGCCGAGCGAATAAGCGATGTGCTGAACCGAGGACGGCATCGCGATGAGGTCGCGCCTGGCCGTATCGATCAGCTTATGTGCAATCATATGTTGTGTCGTTTCTCCCGTCAGCCTTCGCACCAGCCGGTTGAGGTGGGTTGGCGACAGGCCGAGCGTATCGGCATAAAAAGCCACCGGGCGATGTTCACGAAAATGCCGGTCGACCAATTCCAGAAATTTTTCAACGCGTACATCACCATAAGCCGGACGTCCGTCTTTAGCCTGTAGCTCGCTCAATGCCGGACGCGAGACCAGGACGATCATCGTCTTGAGCATGGATTCCAATATACTGTTTTTATATGGCTTTCTGGAATGGAATTCTGTCTGGATCCGGTTGACCGTCAAAGCTGCGAGCGCGCAATCTTCCGCTGAAGCGTTCTCCATCGCGACAAGGCGCGGCCCATTCAGCCAAGCAGCAAAGGCGCTGCCTGGACGGTCGCTGACAAAGGGCATCTGCGGGCGCAGAATCGTGATGATATGGCCGGTAATATCGCGCGAGAATGAAAACCCGTGATTGAATCCGGGCGGAACCAGAATAGCGCACGGCGTGCGAAAACTATGGATCACGCCATTGAAACTGGTATTGCCCGCGCCGCTCTGAATGTACAGGAATTGAAAGAAATTCTCGTGACGATGCAGCTCGATTTCAAACTGATGCAGGCTGGATCGCGAGTAAAGCGTTTCGCAATGCAGCCAGAAATCCGGCTTTTTATCGGTTCCCTCCCCATAGAGTTCGTAGGTAGGAACTTCAACACGCATCGTTCTGCCTCCACAATCGTGTTCGATTTATACAATTTATTGCTGCAATAATCCATTGCCAGTTTGCGGTGGTTTCAAAGAATAAAGGGCATTCGTTGCATTGGGAGGAAATCATGCGCACCAAAGTCGCCATTATTGGTTCCGGTCCGTCAGGTCTTCTGCTCGGACAACTCCTGACGCGCGCCGGTATCGACAATGTCATTCTCGACCGCGCCAGCGAAAGCTATATTCTTGGTCGCGTGCGCGCCGGTGTGCTGGAAGAAGGCACCGTTCGTTTGATGGAAGAAGCAGGCGCTGCTGAACGCCTGCATCGCGAAGGCCTGCCGCATGACGGTTTCTCGCTCGCCTTCGACGGGCGAGATCACCGCATCAACCTTCATGCCCTGACCGGCAAACGCGTGACCGTTTATGGCCAGACGGAACTGACGCACGATCTGATGGATGAACGGCACAAATCCGGTACTGTCGGTATTTATGAAGCGTCAAACGTCACGCCGCATGATTTTGACGGCGCTTCGCCCTACGTTACCTATGAGAAGGATGGCGTCACGCACCGCATCGACTGCGATTTCATTGCCGGATGTGACGGTTATCACGGCGTCAGCCGCAAATCGGTGCCGGAAAAGGCCATCACCTCTTTCGAGAAAGTCTACCCGTTCGGATGGCTTGGCATTCTGGCGGATATCCCGCCGGTCGATCATGAACTGATCTATGCCAATCACGAACGCGGCTTTGCCCTGTGTTCGATGCGGTCGGAAACCCGCAGTCGCTACTATCTCCAGTGCTCCTTGGACGAAAAGATCGAGGACTGGAGCGACGACCGTTTCTATGACGAGCTGCGCCGTCGCCTCCCCGAAAATCACGCGGAAGCCCTGGTGACCGGCCCGTCGTTCGAGAAGTCCATAGCGCCGCTCCGTTCCTTTGTTGCCGAACCGATGCGTTTCGGAAAGCTGTTCCTCGTAGGCGACGCTGCGCATATTGTGCCGCCGACGGGCGCCAAGGGTCTCAATCTGGCGGCGAGCGATGTTCACTACCTGTTTGAAGGCCTGCGCGAGTTTTATCTCGATGAATCAGCGGCAGGCATTGACACCTATTCGGCCAAGGCGCTGGCGCGCATCTGGAAAGCAGAACGCTTTTCGTGGTCCATGACGAAGATGCTGCATCGCTTCCCCGACATGGAAGCCTTCGACCAGAAGGTGCAGGAAGCGGAACTGGACTATATTAGCCATTCTCATGCGGCATCGACTGCATTGGCTGAAAACTACGTAGGATTACCATTCTAAATATAAGCAACCTAATATCCGGCGCGCTATTTTGTTCTTAATTGACGCGCCATCGTGCTTATCAATGCGCATCAGGCTTGAACGTGAGGATATATCCGACTTAAATCCTCCCAAGAAAGTCTGTGCGCAACGGCGTTGATTCATTTCTTATTTGGACATTCCCATAACCAATCAGTTATGATTTCGACCAACAATATCATTTTACATAAACAATCAGATCGACATTCTATTGCGCATCCCGAAAGGCGTAAAACGGTTTTCGGAAAAGATGCGCGTTAGAGCGAAAGCTGAGACGCACCGAGCTGATATCATCAGATCGGAACGCGCTCTGGAGAAAGGTCATTCCCTGTGGCGCTGCGACGGTCAGGCGCGGGAATGGTGGGCAACTGGGAGGAGAATATGAAGAAATTAGCACTCACCGCATTGGCGGTTTTGTCGCTCACCGCATCGGCGGCTTATGCCGATGTGGTTAAGGTTGGCGTTATCGGCCCGTTTTCGGGACCATTCGCCATTCAGGGCAAAAATTTCAAGGCCGGTATCGATGCCTATATGGCAGAGCACGGTAACAAGATCGGCGATGATACGGTGGAAGTCGTCTACCGCGACGTCCCGCAGGCCGATCCGGCCCAGTCGAAGGCGCTAGCGCAGGAACTCGTCGTCAAGGAAGGCGTGCAGTATCTGGCAGGCTTCTATTTCACGCCCGACGCGATGGCTGTCACGCCCATCCTGAAGCAGGGTAATGTGCCGATGGTGGTGATGAATGCAGCCACGTCTGCAATCGTGACCAAGAGCCCTTATGTGGTTCGCACGTCGTTCACGACCTGGCAGACCTCCACGCCTATTGCCAAGGTGGCAATCGACAAGGGTGTGAAGAAGGTCATCACCGTGGTGAGCGATTACGGCCCGGGCGTTGATGCTGAAAATGCATTCAAGGCCGCATTCACTGACGCTGGCGGCGAAGTGGTCGAAGCCATTCGCATGCCGCTTGCCACCAATGATTTCAGTCCGATCATGCAGCGCATCAAGGATTCCGGTGCGCAGGGCGTTTTCGCCTTTCTACCGTCTGGTCCCACCACGCTCGGCTTCATGAAAGCCTATGTCGATAACGGCTTGAAAAATGGCGGCGTACAGCTTTTTGCGCCGGGCGACCTGACGCAGGAATCCGACCTTCCCGCTCTCGGCGAAACGGCGCTGGGCGTATTGACCACCTTCCACTATGCGATTTCGCACGACTCTCCTGAAAACAAGAAGTTCGTCGAAGAAGCCCAAAAGGCAATCGGCAATCCTGCCGAACTGTCCTTCCCATCTGTCGGCGCCTATGATGGCATGCACGTCATCTACAAGATGATCGAAGCGACCGGCGGCAAGAAGGATGCGGAAAAGGCAGTGGAAGCCGTCAAAGGCATGGAATGGGTCAGCCCGCGCGGCCCGGTTTCCATCGATCCGGAAAGCCGTCACCTGACGCAGAATATCTATCTGCGTGAAGTCGCCAAGGCGGAAGACGGCAGCTACTACAACAAGGAAATCCAGACCTTCGAAAAGCAGGGTGATCCGGGCCTAAAGGCCAAGTAATTCACCTGCTTCACGGTTCAGCCCGCCCCACATTCCATGGAATATGGGGCGCTTACGCTCCCGGATCTTTCCGGGAGCGACTTTTTCTCAGCCTCCGGCCAGAGAATCAATCTAACAGGATTACTCAATGCAGACTGTGCTCAGCATTGCCATCGATGCCCTTGCCTATGGCATGGTGCTCTTCGTCATCTCTATCGGCCTTTCTGTCACCATGGGTCTGATGCGCGTTGTCAATCTGGCGCATGGCGCCTTTGCGATGATCGGCGGCTATTTCGCCTCTTATGCCGCGCACCAGCTTGGCCTCAATTACGGTTTCGCTATCATCATCGCCGTTATCGGCACGATGATCATCGCGGTTCCGGTGGAAAGGCTGCTCTATCGTCGTATTTATGGCGCGCCGGAGCTGACGCAGGTTCTGATGACCATCGGCATCACATTCTGCATCATCGGCCTGACCAACTATATTTTCGGCCCGACGCTGAAGACCATTCCGCTGCCGGAAATGCTGCGTGGCTCGATTGATCTCGGCTTCCGCTCTATCGCCAAGCACCGCGTTTTCGCCATTGGCTGCGGTCTCGCCGTTGCAATCGGCCTCTGGTATATCGTCGAGCGCACCGCCTTCGGCGTGAAACTGCGCGCCGCCGTCGATAACGCCAATATGGCCGCAGCTCTCGGCGTTCGAACCGAAATCGTCTACGCAGTCAGCTTTGCACTCGCTATCGGTCTCGCTGCATTTGGCGGTGTCGTCGGCGCAGAACTGCTGCCAGTCGAGCCCTATTACGCGCTGCGCTATATGGTGACGTTCCTCGTGGTCGTATCTGTCGGCGGCGCTGGTTCCATTCCTGGCGCCCTCATCGCCTGTCTCCTGCTTGGAGCCATCGACACAACGGGACGCTATCTTGCGCCTGAATATGGCGAATTCTTCTTCTATCTAGCGGTGATCGTGATCGTTACCCTGTTTCCACGCGGCCTTGCCGGAAGGTTGGCCAAGAAATGACCGACATGTCGCAAACTCTCCCCCAAAGCCGCAAATCCTATGCAGGCCTGATCGGCGTCATCGCCATCATCGTGGCCAGCATCATTGGCTGGTTCCTGTTTCCCGATAATCTGGCGCTGCTGACCCGCATCATCGCCATCGCCCTTCTCGTGCTCTCGCTCGATCTCGTCACCGGCTATTGCGGCATCGCAACGCTTGGCCATGCCGCATTGTTCGGCGCGGGCGCTTATGGTGCAGGTATAGCCGCAGCGCATTTCGGCGTGACCGATCCGCTCCTCATGACGCTGGTCGGCCTTGCCGCCGGCGCTGTCACGGGGCTTGTTTCCGGTGTCGTCATTTTGCGCGCACATGGATTGGCGCAGCTCGTTCTGTCGATTGCCGTAGTGCATCTTTTCCATGAAGCCGCCAACAAGGCGTCTGAGTGGACAGGCGGCAGCGACGGCTTGAGCGGCATTTCGCCCGATCCGATTTTCGGCACCTTCGAATTCGATCTCTATGGGCACACCGTCTATATTTATGGCGTTATCCTGCTGCTCGTCTCCTTCATTTTCCTGCGTTATGTCGTGCGTTCCCCTTTCGGTATGCTGTGCCGCGGCGTGAAGGAAGATCCGATCCGCATCCATGCCATGGGCGCATCGGTTCATTCCGCACAGCTTCGCATGTATGTCATTTCCGGCGCTATTGCCGGCATCGGCGGCGCGTTGAACGCCATTTCCACGCAGGTTGTGGGACTGGATAGCCTCAGCTTCACCATGTCGGCGGAAGCGCTGGTCATGCTGGTTCTGGGCGGTACAGGCACATTGTTCGGCGGGCTGATCGGCACTGTCGTCTTCATGTGGTTTGAAGATCTGGTCTCTGCGGCCAATCCGTTCCACTGGCTTACCATGGTTGGCGCATTGCTGATCCTCGTGGTGCTGTTCGCCCCGCGCGGCCTCTACGGCACCGCTGTCCATTATTTCGAGAAGCGGAAGGCGCGCAACGCATGAGCACCGTGTTTGAAGTTTCAAAACTGCGAAAGAATTTCGGCGGTCTGGCGGTCACTAACGACGTTTCGCTCAGCATGGCCAAGGGCGACCGCGTCGCCCTCATCGGACCGAACGGCGCAGGCAAGACTACCTTCGTCAATCTCGTGACAGGTAACCTTCCGGCCACCTCCGGCACAGTGACGCTCGGTGGCGAGAATGTCTCGAAGCTCAACGCCATGCAGCGCGTGCGGCGCGGTCTGGTGCGTTCGTTTCAGGTCACGCGCCTCTTCTTCGACATGACGCCAGAGGAGCATGTCGCTCTTGCGATTCTGCAACGTGAGGGCAAGACGGGCCGCATTCTCGGTGACTATCATAAAATGCCGGGTGTGATGGATGAGGTGCGCGATATTCTCGACACACTCGGCCTGTTACCGCTCAGCCAGCTGCGTGTCAGCCAGATTGCTTATGGCCAGCAACGATTGCTGGAAATCGCACTGGCATTGGCGCTGCGCCCGAAGGTGCTCCTGCTGGACGAACCTGCTGCTGGCGTGCCGCAAAGCGATACAGGCCGCATCGAAGAAGCGCTCGACCGCCTGCCCGCCGATCTAGCCGTTCTCATGATCGAGCATGATATGGATCTGGTTTTCCGCTTTGCCAAACGCGTGGTCGTTCTGGCCGCAGGAACCGTGATTTTCGACGGACTGCCGCAGGATGTCGTGCAGGATACCCGCGTTCGCGAAGCCTATCTGGGGAGCTATGCGCAATGAGTGCAGCCTCGCTTGAAATCCGCAACCTGTCTTCTGGCTACGGCCCGACGCGGGTTATCGAAGATGTGTCGCTCAAGGTGGAACCCGGCTCAAGACTGGCCATATTGGGGCGCAATGGCGTCGGCAAGACTAGCCTCTTTGCGACCATTGCAGGGCAAACCCGCCGCTATGGCGGCGAAATCCTGCTCGGCGGCCAGAATATCGCGACGCTGCCGTCAGCAGCCCGCGCGCTTGCCGGTCTTGGCTATGTGCCGCAGACCCGTGACGTCTTCCCAACCCTCACGGTGGAAGAAAATCTGTTTGTCGGCTTGAAGAAGCGCCCGAAAGACGCACTTGAAGAAGCCTATGCGATGTTCCCGCGCCTCAAGGAACGCCGCCGCAATCTCGGTTCGCAGCTTTCCGGTGGCGAGCAGCAGATGCTTTCAACGGCGCGCAGTATTCTCGGCAAGCCGACGGTACTGCTGCTCGATGAACCGCTCGAAGGCCTCGCACCGGTTATCTGCGAAGAACTGATGGCTGCATTCTCAGCCTTGGCGCAGAAGGGCGACATGACGATCCTGCTTGTCGAGCAACGCATTCAGAGCGCGCTTGATTTTGCTGATCACGTCATCATTCTGGAGCGCGGCCGCATTGCCTGGTCAGGGACATCCAAGGAACTATCCGACGATCAACATGCAGTCGAAGAGCACCTCGGCGTCGGCGGGCTTCATTAGCCATTTCGATACAAAGGAACGACCGATCGACTTTGTTCGGACGCCCCGACAACGCGCTGTATTCAGGCCTCACGCCCATGTTCTGGAAGATGTGCGGCCGGACGGTGCGTTCCTTTTCTCACTGGTCCTTGTCACGACCGGCGCTAGCGCTATTTGCCATGCGGGTTAGCCTCCCAAATCATTGGTACTCTCAAGGAGAAACCGCGATGGCATTTGTTCAGACACAAGACGGCACTGAAATCTATTACAAGGATTGGGGTCCGAAGGACGCACAGCCCATCCATTTCCATCACGGCTGGCCGCTCAGTGCGGACGACTGGGACAATCAGATGCTGTTCTTCCTCAAGGAAGGCTTTCGTGTTGTCGCGCACGACCGGCGGGGACATGGCCGTTCGAGCCAGGTCAGCGATGGTCATGATATGGATCATTACGCTGCTGACGCGTCAGCCGTTGCGGAACATCTCGATCTTCGCAACGCCGTTCATATTGGTCACTCCACAGGCGGCGGACAGGTCGCGCGTTATGTAGCAAAATTTGGTCAACCGCAGGGTCGTGTCGCCAAGGCGGTTCTGGTCAGCTCCGTCCCTCCTCTGATGGTTAAGACGGCCAACAACCCTGATGGAACACCAATCGAAGTATTCGATGGTTTTCGTTCGGCACTCGCCGCCAATCGCGCGCAGTTTTTCATAGATGTGCCCTCTGGTCCTTTTTATGGATTTAATCGTCCGGGCGCGAAGCCATTGCAAGGCGTTATCAATAACTGGTGGCGACAGGGCATGATGGGAAGCGCCAAGGCACATTATGAGGGGATCAAAGCGTTTTCAGAAACGGATCAGACAGAAGATCTGAAGGCGATAACGGTTCCAACACTCGTCTTGCAAGGCGACGATGATCAGGTCGTTCCTTATAAATGCGCATCTGTTCTGCAGGACAAGCTGCTGCAAAACAGCAAATTGATTATCTATCCTGGCTTTTCGCACGGCATGCTTACGGTCAATGCAGATGTGATCAACGCTGATCTGCTTGCTTTCATTCGTGGATAATCACAATGCTCGCCGGAGTTGCTCCGGCGAGCATCCTTGACCTGAGCAGATGAGCTGGAATAGGCGACTCAATGTACCCCTTGAATGGTTCAATGACCGCATTCAAGATATAAGACTTTGATTTTAAGGGGAATGGTGGGCGATGAGAGACTCGAACTCCCGACATCTTCGGTGTAAACGAAGCGCTCTACCAACTGAGCTAATCGCCCGACTGATTTGTCAGTCGCGTGAGAGCCGTTTAGGCAATTCGCGCGCCAAGCGCAAGAGCAAATTTCGTCAATTCTCACAGTTTCGACTATTTTCTCAAAACGACAGAATTTGACAAGCGAGCAGCCCCCATAATTTAGCCAGCTGAGCGAATGTTCCTGATGCTTCAAGGAAACCGGGCTTGTCCCGATGCCAGTCATCGAAACATAGTGTATCTCGGCAAAAGCAGAGCAGCGCAATGAGCCTAAAAGGCAAATATGACGCTGATTTAAAATTTAGAAGAATTTAATTCTATTATATTACATTTCACTAATTAATCTTTCTTGAATTTTCCCAATTGGTAAAATCGCATTATCTCTCCGTGCATTTGAATCATGGAGAGGAATTATGATGCGCAATGTCATTCGCATTTCTTTGACTGGCTTGTTTCTCGGAGCAAATCTTACCGCGGCTTTCGCGCAAGCGACGCCTGAGCAGATGGAAATGGCCTACAGCGCGGCTCGCAATCAGCTTGGCGTGCTGACCTATTGCAAAGACAAGGGCTATACTGACGATGCGGCCATTGAAATCCAGAACAAGATGCTCGGAATGATCCCTCCTCCGGCTGATACCGCCAAGGCAGAAGCCGCAGAAGAAGCTGGCAAGCAGGGCAAGGTTTCCGTCATGGGCATGGAGCAGGATATCGCCGGCAGCGCAAAGGCGCAGAACATTTCCGAAGAAAAGCTGTGCCAGACCATGGCCGATGCCGTGAAGCAGGCTGGCGCGCAGCTCCCCAAGTAAGATCCGCCACCTTTCGAAAACGAACCCCGCCCAGTGCGGGGTTTTTGTTTGTCTGGCTCTCGGCGGTCAATGCCTCCACCACAAATTTAATGGCGCTCACTAAGCTCACTAATTCAGCAATTTATTAAGCATACAGGACGCTTATCTTCTATTTACCATGCAACTTAAGAGCGCAAAAAGAATTGCCCGTGTAATTTGCTCCCAGGTCAAGACGACCAGCTAATAAAAGCAGAGTCTCAGGAGCAACACATGTCCAAGCTTTTCTCGCGTTTTCGCAAAAATGAATCCGGTGCAACCGCTATTGAATACGGCCTGATCGCCGCTCTGATCGCAGTTGTCATCATCGGTGGCGCAACCACCCTCGGCTCGACCATCAGTGAAAAGTTCACTGAAATTGCCGGCAAAGTTGAAGATGCAGGCAAGTAATTCTTAAAATCGGCTTTAAGACAATCAAGGCTCACACTAAACAGCCGCCCCCTGTGGGCGGCTGTTTATTTATTCCGGCCAGAAATTATCGGAACATGTGCTTCCGGCCAATGCTAATAGGTATCCCAAGGTGTGAGAGAGCCGCGAAAAAGAATATAGCTATCACTCTGCAATCTTTATTGATTTTGCCGCTTGAATCCCTTTCGGCATAATACCAAGTGAATAGAGTTCGCTGAAAAACGGTGCGGCAATGCACGCCGTTTTCGGCCTTTCAAGGAGCGACAGCCATGTCATTAAAATCACTTCTGATCGCCGTTGGCATTGGCATATCGGGGTTGACCCTCACCGGGTGCGTGTCCGAAGGCTATTATGGCGGCGGCTATTACGACCCTTATTATGTACAGGGCAGCTATATCGGCACGGGCGTCGTTTATGACAGCGGCGGTTATTATCGCAATTACCCGCGCTATTACCGGGACTCACGCTACCGCGATTACCGTTATCGTGATCGCGACCGTCGCCCGGATTATAACAGACCGGACCGTCCACGCCCGCCGCAGGGTAAACGGCCTCGGCCCCCGCAAGCCGAACGCCCATCGCGACCACGCCCCGAAGCAAGGCCACCGTCAGGTAACAGCGGGCCCCGCGCCTATATCAGACCGCGTGGCGACGAGCCCCGGTAAGGCAAGAATCAAAAAGGCTGCGAGTTTCGCAGCCTTTTCTTTTGTCAGAGCTTGATCACATATTCCTTGCGGGTGGTTTCCAGCACATCCCAACTGCCTTTGAAGCCGGGGCGAATGACAAAACTGTCGCCCGCCTTGACTTCCCGGCTCGCTCCGCCCTCCTCGCTCACGATCGAGCGGCCAGACAGAATGTGACAGAACTCCCATTCGTCATATTCGATCCGCCATTTTCCCGGCGTGCTTTCCCAGATGCCAGCAAAGAGCGTGCCGTCGGCATTTTCTTCCAAATTCCATGTCCTGAATTTGGGATCGCCGGAAAGAACGCGCTCCGGCGAGGGCGCGCCCTCTTCCGGTTCAATGCCGGTCAGGTCGAAGTCGAGAAACCGGCTCATCCAGTCAGACCTTGGCCAGAGCCTGTTCGATATCGGCGATGATATCGTCGGCATCCTCGATACCGATGGACAGACGCACCACATCCGGTCCCGCACCAGCTGCCACCTTCTGCTCGTCGCTTAGCTGGCGATGCGTGGTCGAAGCCGGATGGATAACCAGCGAGCGGGTATCGCCGATATTGGCCAGCAGCGAGAACAGGTCGAGGCTGTCTACGAATTTCACGCCTGCATCGTAGCCACCCTTGAGACCGAAGGTGAAAACCGAGCCCGCGCCCTTCGGCGCATATTTCTGCTGAAGTGCATGATATTTGTCATGCGGCAGACCGGCATAATTCACCCAGGAAACCTTCTCATGGCCATGCAGCCAGGTCGCAACCTTTTGTGCATTGTCGCAGTGGCGCTGCATGCGGAGCGGCAGGGTTTCAACGCCGGTCAGGATCTGGAACGCATTGAACGGCGAAATTGCCGGGCCAAAGTCGCGAAGCCCCAGTACGCGGGCCGCAATGGCAAAAGAGATATTGCCGAAGGTCTTGTGCAGTTCCAGACCTGCATAATCCGGACGCGGTTCGGTCAGAAGCGGATAGTTGCCCGACTTCGCCCAGTCGAAGGTTCCGCCGTCAATGAGAATGCCGCCCATGGAATTGCCGTGACCGCCAATAAACTTTGTCAGCGAATGCACGACAATATCCGCACCATGTTCAATCGGGCGCACGAGGTAAGGCGAAGCCAGCGTGTTGTCTACGATCAAAGGCAGACCATGCTTATGGGCGATTTCGGCAATGGCTTCGATATCCACGACAATGCCGCCCGGATTGGCGAAGCTTTCAATGAAGATCGCGCGCGTCTTGCCGTCGATCTGCTTGGCAAAATCGGTTGGGTTGGAGGCATCGGCCCAGCGCACCTGCCAGCCGAATGATTTGAACGACTGACCGAACTGGTTGATCGAACCACCATAAAGCTGGCGTGCAGCGACGAAATTATCGCCGGGCTGCAACAGCGTGTGGAAAACGAGCAGCTGAGCGGCATGCCCCGATGCCGTTGCAACGGCGGCTGTGCCGCCTTCAAGCGCTGCGATACGCTCTTCCAGCACTGCCGTCGTCGGATTGGTGATGCGCGTATAGATATTGCCGAACGCCTGAAGTCCGAACAGGGCGGCAGCATGATCCGCATCCTCAAACACGAAAGACGTCGTCTGATAGATCGGCGTTGCACGCGCGCCCGTCGTCGGATCCGGCTTTGCGCCTGCGTGAACGGCCAGTGTTTCTATGCCGGGTGAGCGTTTGGACATTTATTCCTCCTGATAACGAATGCCACTCTTTGAGAGCGGACGTTAGGCTTTGCCCAAAAGAAAGCAAAGGAGGAATTTTTCGACCCGTACCAAAACGCAGAAATTTATTTCGACTTCAAACGGTTATCCGATCAAACGCGGATATTCGATAGCCGGACAACGATCCATGACGACTTTCAGCCCGGCCTCTTCGGCACGTTTGCCCGCTTCCTCGTGAACAACGCCGAGCTGCGCCCATAAAACCGAAGGACGCTGTTTCATGGAAAGAATTTCGTCCACAATGCCGGGCAGTGAGGAAGCTTCACGAAACACATCGACCATATCCACGGGCTCTTCAATATCGGCCAGCCGCGCCACAACGCGCTGACCATGGATTTCCTTGCCGACCTGCCCTGGATTGACCGGAATAACGTGATAGCCCTTGGAAAGCAGAAACTCCATCACGCCATTGCTCGGGCGTTCAGGCTTCGGCGAAGCGCCAAGAAGCGCAATTGTTTTGACGGATTGGAGAATATCGCGAATCTGGTCGTCAGACGGATTTTGCATGTTTTTCCTCACCGGCTTCCATTGCGTCACTGTTATATCGTTCGCATGAGCGGATGCCGCTTGCAACACGACGGTCCACGCTTCTATTCCTATAAAGATTGGGAGGATTGGATGAATATCAATACGGCACGGCACACAACCTTGGCACCGGTGATGAATATCGAGGACCTGCGCGCCTTCATGAAGCGCGAGTTTCCGCAGCTTGGCGACAGTTTCGAGATTGTTGCAATCGATGAAGGTTCCGCCACGATGCGCCTTCACGCCGATGAGCAACATTTGCGCCCCGGCGGCACGGTCTCAGGTCCTGCACTTTTTGCGCTGGCGGATGTCGCAGCCTATGCCGCTATTCTGGCGCATATCGGGCCTGTCGCGCTGGCGGTGACCACAAATCTCAACATCAATTTCCTGCGCAAGCCTTCGCCCGGCGCGGTAGAAGCTGTTGCGCGGCTTCTGAAGCTTGGAAAACGTCTCGCCGTTCTCGATATCAGCCTGACCGATGGTGTTACCGGCGAGCTGGTGGCGCATGCGACGGCCACCTATTCGATCCCACCACGTTAAAAAACATAAGGTATTATAATACCAAATATGCAAGTCATTGATTTTGTTGTTATTTTAAAATCATCACGCAAAGGCGGGGCTTGACGACGGGGCAGAGTTTGTGTATCGACCCGCCGGAAGCGAGCGAAACTTAACTTTTGCACGCCCGTTCGGGTTGGATAGCTCCAACACAAGCAACAAAAAAAGCCCTGATACAATGTCGGGGATTAGTCTAAGGAAGACTTCAATGGCAACTTTTTCTCAGAAGCCGGCTGAAGTGGTGAAGAAGTGGGTACTGATCGACGCCGAAGGTCTCGTCGTTGGTCGTCTCGCAACTATCGTCGCCAATCGCCTGCGTGGCAAGCACAAAGCAACCTTCACCCCGCATGTTGACGATGGCGACAATGTCATCATCATCAATGCCGACAAGGTTGTTCTGACCGGCAAGAAGTACACTGACAAGGTTTATTACTGGCACACCGGCCATCCGGGCGGCATCAAGGAGCGCACTGCTCGCCAGATTCTCGAAGGCCGTTTCCCGGAACGCGTTGTCGAGAAGGCTATTGAGCGTATGATCCCACGCGGTCCGCTCGGCCGTCGCCAGATGAAGAACCTGCGCGTTTATGCAGGTCCGAACCATCAGCATGAAGCTCAGCAGCCGGAAGTCCTCGACGTCGCAGCGCTGAACCGCAAGAACAAAGGGAATGCATAATCATGGCTGAGCAGCTCAACTCGCTCGAAGAACTCGGCACTGTTGCCAAGACCGAAGCTGCCGCTCCGGTTCACGTCCAGAAGCTGGACGCACAGGGCCGCGCTTATGCCACCGGCAAGCGTAAGGACGCCGTTGCACGCGTTTGGGTCAAGCCGGGCTCCGGCAAGATCACCGTCAACGACAAGGAATTCGAAAAGTATTTCGCACGTCCGGTCCTGCAGATGATCCTTCAGCAGCCGATCATCGCTTCGAACCGCTTTGGCCAGTTCGACATCGTTGCTACCGTTGCTGGTGGTGGCCTGTCCGGTCAGGCTGGCGCCGTTCGTCACGGCATCTCGAAGGCCCTCACCTACTACGAACCGGGCCTGCGCACGGTTCTCAAGAAGGGTGGCTTCCTGACCCGCGATAGCCGCGTTGTTGAACGTAAGAAGTACGGTAAGGCCAAGGCTCGCCGTTCCTTCCAGTTCTCGAAGCGCTAATCCGCTTCAAGGAATATTCCCAAGCGCTCCGGCGCTTGGGATCAAATTTTCGAACGGCAATATTCTACCGTTTGGACTTACAAAAAAAGCGAGCCGCAAGGCTCGCTTTTTTGGTTTCAACACCCCTCCGATCCCTATTCACAGGAGGCTCATTTAAGCTATTTTTATTCTACTAGTTTTTTATCTATATAAATTTTAATAATATTAATCAGAGTATTTATTTTGACCTATATTTTTAATAGAAAAACCAATTCTTTGTTGGCTGCGATCACCTCTATTATTTCTATATTTTCCACTACGGCTTACTCACAGAGCATAACCGATAATGACGAAAGGACCTACTTCAACAGGGCCATCATCTTCGGCGACAGCCTGAGCGATAACGGCACATTCAACGATTGGATCGTTAAAAAGATTAAGAGAAGAATCACCACTGACGGGCGCTTCAGCAATGGATGGGTCTGGAACGAATATCTCTTTCCAAACCAGAAAAGAGGCACGGCATTCATGATATTTCGGTTGCGCAACGGCGATTTCGGAAGCAATACCCCGAACGGCGATGCCAATGTAAACTATGCTATCGGCGGCACGAAATATCAGGATGCCGGTTTCCCGGAATCGTTGATTGTTCCATCCATTGCAGATGAAGTGGAAGAATTCATTCACGGGAATAATTCCATTTCCCCTCATACTCTTGTCCCTCTATGGGCGGGCGGCAATGACGCCATGGACGCGCTCGACGACGGCGTCTCGACCCGAGTAAAGGCGGAATTCAGCGGAAACGAATTATCCGGAGCGCTGGAACGCCTTTATCGCGCAGGCGCACGGCAGTTCCTTGTGCCCGACTTGCCCGACTTTTCAAAAGTTCCACGTTATGCGAACTCGCACGGCATTCCTTCCAAGGCTGCAACAGAAGATTTCAACAACGCCATCGCCGACAGCATAGCCGCCTTCAGGAAAAAACACCCCGACGCCGTGGTCTATGCGCCTAAAGTAGCCAACATACTGGATATGGTTATTAAATATCCCGGCATTTTCGGCTTCACCAATGCGACGGGCAATTGCGTGGGCACGCCCTCATGTTTGAATCAGCCGCGGGGCTCAGCATTACAGAACGAATATGTTTTCTGGGATGACATTCATCCCACGACACGGACACACAACTACATTGCCAATTACATGCGGGAATATTGGTCGAACCCTGAATTGGCGGGTTTCTACGTCCGGTCTCCCGACGGACTTTTCAAGACCGAGCGCAACATTTTCTTTCCCACATCCGATAAGATCGTATCGGGCTATCTGGATGGAGACAGATCGCTCTACAAGATGCAGTCTGGCAAGCTGACGCTGACGGGCGAAAACAAATATACCGGCAACAGCTTCGTTCTCGAAGGCGGATTGGAGCTTGGCAATGGCGGCAAAACTGGGTCCATTATCGGCGATGTCGACTTGATGCAGAAAGATGCGTTTCTGTCGTTCAACCGCAGCAATCTGCTGAGTTTCGATGGCAAAATTACCGGCGATGGCCGCGTACAACAGGTCGGACAGGGCATTACAATCTTGGGAGGCCAGAACAGCTATAAAGGGACGACCGACATCTACGCTGGCGAATTGATGGTCAACGGTTCGATTACCTCTCCGGTTCTGGTTCATTCCGGCGGCACGCTAAGTGGCACGGGCTTTACCGGAGGTATAACAGCGGGAAATGGTGCTCATGTCGCGCCGGGCGATTTCCGTACATCCGGCACGAAGACATTGAAAGCCAATGGCGACATAGACCTGAAAGAAGGCAGCACTCTCGATATCGGCGTGGGTGCTGATGGCAGCACATCCCTGCTCTATGGCAGCAATCGAGCGCAGCTTGCGGGTGGTGTCGTGTTTGACGGCGACAGGAAGCGCGTACCGTTGACTGTTGACGAGATCATCGCAAGATTGGGCAAAAGCAGCGTCTTCCTGAAAGCAGACAATGGCATCACGGGGCGCTTCAATAAGGTTTCACCGACATATAATTTCATCGGCGAAGAGCTTGATTATAAAAAAAATGAAGTCGGCGTCACCTTTGTAAAGCAGGAAAAAAGGTTCTCAGTATATGCGGCAAACAATCAGCAACGAAATGTTGCCGACGCATTGCAGGCGCTCGGCCAGCACAATAAGCTCTACAAGAACGTGTTCACCTCACGCGTCGAGGACAATGTGTCGGAAGCCTATACTCAACTGTCCGGCGACATTTATGCATCCACGCTGACCTCGCTTCTTTATGACAACCAGTTGCCTCGCGAAGCGGTGATGCAGCGTATGAATGGCCTGTCTGTCAGGCGTTTCACCCATTCGGCGAATGCGCTCGATGCGCTGCTTAAGAACGGCGTTTGGGGACAGGCCTATAATTCGAGAGCGCATTTCAAGAGCGACGGCGAAGCGCAGGGTATGAGCCGTAGTGCTACCGGCTTCATAACCGGCATTGACGGCGAGGTGTCCGACGACTGGCAATTGGGGATGTTCGCTGGTTACATGCAATCCTCGCTCAATAGTGGCCTGTCGTCTGCGAAGATCGATAGTTTTCAGGTGGGTGCCTATGGCGGCTATGCATGGCAGAATTTCAATCTGACTTTTGGCGGCAATGCCAATCTGCACGATATTGATAGCCGCCGCACGATCCGCTTCAGCGAAATCGCTAATGATAATCGCGCGAGTTACAAGGCCAGCAGTTTCCAGGGATTTGCGGAACTCGGTTACAATATCGGCACCAAGCTGACGCTGCTGGAACCCTTCGCGGGGATTTCCTACGCTTATGCCAAGACCAATGGCTTCACTGAAAACGAGGCTGTGACCGCCCTCTCCGGCTCTGGAGCAACCAGCAGCCTGTTGAGCAACTATCTCGGCATCCGTCTTTCGAACAATTATGCGATCTCCGAGAATACCAGCGTCAATACGAGGCTCGCTCTCGGCTGGCAGCACAATAGCTATACCCAACCGGAGACAATGCTGAGCTTTGGAAATGAGTCCGGTTTCGTGGTTGCCGGGCTGCCTCTCGACCGCAACCTGTTCTACGCGCAAGCCGGTCTGGACTTCAATCTGACGCACAACACGTCTCTCGGACTGCATTATCGGGGGCAATTCGCAAATAAAGCGCAGGACCACGCATTCAAAGTGAACCTTGCGGTTAACTTCTAACGCGCCAAGAACCCGCGTTCATCGCTTCTGACCTACGGAAAAGCGGGCTTTCGGGCCCGCTTTTTGTTATGGATTTCAGGAATCAGCCAGCAAGGAGCCAGCGCGATGTCATCCGACCGCTTTGCCATTACACCAGAGCCGCCTTATTACGTCGTGACCTTTGCCTCGCAGCGCATTGGTGACGACGATGGCTATGGCGATATGGCTGTGCGCATGGCCGAACTCGCGGCGCAACAACCCGGCTATCTGGGTGTGGAAAGCGCTCGCGATGCGGAAGGCTTCGGCATTACAAATTCATTCTGGACGGATGAAGACAGCATTAGGGCGTGGAAGCGTGAAGTGGACCATCTCGTGGCGCAAAAGCTTGGTCGCCAGCAATGGTATGAAACCTATCGCGTCCGTATTGGTCGTATCGAACGCGCCTACGGCTTCGATCGGGATTAAAACCTCTTCCCAATTTCTCAAATGACCGGTTATAGAAGTCTGAGCTTCATCGGGAAACGGCCATGCCATCCAAGACCATTGATCACGCATTTACCGCACGCAGCCTGACAAGCGCTGCGACAGACCCGACCCATGCGGGCGTGCTGTCTTTCATGCGGCGCGTCTATACGAAATCGCTCAAAGGCGCGGAAGCTGTTGTCTGGGGCATTCCGTTCGACGCTGCGGTATCCAACAGGCCCGGCGCGCGTTTCGGTCCGCAGGCCATCCGGCGTGCATCGGCCATTTTCGACAATGACCCGCAATATCCGTTCCAGCGCGACCTGTTCGAAAATCTCGCCGTCATCGACTATGGCGACTGCCTGCTCGACTATGGCAATCATTATAAGACCCCGGCCACGATCGAGCGCGAAGCGGCGAAGATCCTGAAATCCGATGCATTTTTGCTGACACTTGGCGGCGATCATTTCGTGACATGGCCGCTTCTGAAAGCCCATGCCGCGAAATACGGCCCGCTGGCGCTGGTGCAGTTCGATGCGCATCAGGACACGTGGTTCGATGACGGCAAGCGGATCGATCATGGCTCTTTCGTTGCCCGCGCTGTGCGCGACGGCATTATCGACCCGGACCACTCCATTCAGGTCGGTATTCGCACCCATGCGCCGGAAGATTGCGGCATCAGGATCATTTACGGCCACGAAGTCGAAGACATGACGGCGGCGGAGATTGCCGACGCCATTCTAAAGCGCACGGCTGGCAAGAAGAGCTATCTGACATTCGATATCGATTGCCTTGATCCTGCTTTTGCGCCCGGCACGGGCACACCGGTTGCTGGCGGCCCTTCGTCCGCCAAAATGCTGTCGATCCTGCGCAAGCTCACGCCGCTTGACTTTGTCGGCGCGGATGTGGTCGAGGTTGCACCAGCTTATGATCATGCCGATATTACGGCTATCGCTGGAGCCACAATCGCAATGTATTATCTGGGTCTGCTGGCAGAGAAAAAGGAACGACGATGACGGCGCCGCTTTTGCGCGGTTGAGAAATTGATTCAAGCGGTTGAAAAACCGATTCCGGAATTTGTCGTAACTTTATGAAATCAAAAGGCAAAAGCATGAAACCGAAAATCTTCATCGATGGCGAACACGGCACCACCGGCCTGCAAATCCGCAGCCGTCTGGCCGAGCGCGACGATCTTGAAGTGATTTCAATCCCGGAAGCCGAGCGGCGCAACAAGGATTTGCGCGCCGACTATCTGCGCTCTGCCGACATTGCCATTCTGTGCCTGCCTGACGATGCATCGAAAGAAGCCGTTTCCCTGCTTCGGGACCATAATTCGACCCGGATCATCGATACGTCGACCGCATTCCGCGTGCATCTGGAATGGGCCTATGGCTTTGCCGAACTGGCCAAAGGCCAGCGCGAGCGCATTGCCGAGGCGCGCCTTGTCGCCAACCCGGGCTGCTATCCGACTGGCGCAATTGCGCTCATTCGTCCGCTGCGTGACGCTGGGCTGTTGCCGCCTGACTATCCCGTTAGCGTCAATGCCGTTTCCGGTTATACGGGCGGCGGCAAGCAGCTGATTGCCCAGATGGAAGACAAGAACAGTCCGGACTATCTGGCCTCCAACAACTTCCTTTACGGTCTGCCGCTGCATCACAAGCATGTGCCGGAATTGCAGCTGCATGGACGCCTTGACCGTCGCCCGATCTTCAGCCCGAGCGTCGGACGTTTCCCACAAGGCATGATCGTGCAGGTTCCGCTGTTCCTGAATGAGCTTGAAGGCAGGCCATCGCTTGCAAAGGTTCACGCTGCCTTGAGCGCGCATTATGCCGGTCAGGACATCGTCGAAGTCGTACCTCTGGAAGAAAGCGCCAAGCTCCCGCGCGTCGATGCGGAAGAGCTTGCTGGCAAGGACGGCATGAAGCTCTTTGTCTTCGGCACCGAAGGCGACGATCAGGTCAATCTGGTCGCCCTGCTCGACAATCTCGGCAAGGGCGCTTCGGGTGCGGCAGTGCAGAACATGAACCTTATGCTCGGCAAAGCCTGATGACGATTGAACCGGTATTCCCTGACGAATGGAATATCGGTTCGTTCGAACCACTGGCGGATACGCATTCAAGCCTCGTCTGGAAGGTCGAACGCATCGATCACCCGGGGGAGGTTTTTGTTATCAAGCAGTTGAAGCCAGCCGGAATGGAGGAAATGCGCGGCGCGCATTATCTGCGCTGGCAGGATGGACATGGCGCGGCCCGTCTTTACGATCTGAAAGGCACGTCGATGCTGCTCGAATATGCGGGCAGCTATCATCTTGATCAACACCTCAAAGACGGACACGATGCGGATTGTCTGGTGATTTTCGGGCAGGTTCTGGCCGCGCTGCATACGCCCTCGCCCGAGCCTGTGCCGTCAGATCTGCAACCGCTCGACAAGCATTTCTCCGGCCTTTTCGCCGTCGCAGACCAGACGCCGCTTTATGCGGAGGCTACAGCGCTTGCAAGGCAACTGCTGACGGCACCGCACCAGCCCATTCCGCTGCACGGCGACATTCATCACGAAAACATCCTGCAAGGGCCGCGCGGCTGGCTTGCCATCGATCCGCACGGACTGGTCGGTGATGCGGCTTTCGATGCCGCCAATATCTTTTACAATCCGCTGGATCGTGACGATCTCTGCCTCGACCTCGATCGTGCCAAGCGCATGGCCGAGCATTTCGCGCCGATCATCGGTCGCGCGCCGTCCTATATTCTTGATTATGCCTTTGCCTATGGCTGTCTTTCAGCCGCGTGGCACCGCGAGGACGGCAATGATGCCGACGAAGCGCGGGAACTGAAGATCGCCACCGCGCTGAGATATTTGCGCCAGACGGCCTATCCCGCGTAAGCGCCCTTGGTTGCGCGCCAATGCGCAACCGCGAAAGCCAGCACGATCAGTGCGACGAACTGGTGCGTGAGGCCCATATGCAGCGGCACACTCATCAGCAACGTTCCGATACCGATGACGGCCTGCACCAGAACGAGACCGAGCAGCACAATCGTCCGCCGCGCATGGGTCGTACCCGGCGCTTCTTTCCAGACTTGAACGGTGTGGAGAATGGTGAGAACCAGAACCGTATAGGCAAACATGCGATGCACGAACTGCACGGTTTTCGGGTTTTCGAACAGATTACGCCACCATGGCGACTGGATGAACAGATCGGATGGGATAATCGCGCCATCCATCAAAGGCCAGGTGTTGAAGGTGAGACCAGCATGCAGCCCGGCCACCAGACCACCAAGATAGATCTGCACCAGAACGGCAAAGACCAGCCATCCGGCAAAGCGCTGCACCGACCGCTCTGCCGGGCGCTCCGTATAGGTCACAAGCCCTCTCGCAATGGAGAAGACCGCCGTAATAATCACGCAGGCCGTCGTGAGGTGGATCGCAAGCCGGTATTGGCTGACGCTGGTAAGCTCGCTGAGACCCGATGCGACCATCCACCAGCCAATCGCGCCCTGAAACCCGCCCAACGCCAGAAGACCCAGCATACGGTATTTCAGCCCGCCTTTCAGACGACCCGTCGCCCAGAAGAAGATGAGCGGCACGGCCACGAGGAAACCGACGAAGCGGGCCAGCAGGCGATGCGCCCATTCCCACCAGAAAATATACTGAAACTCTTCAAGGGCCATGCCCTTGTTGATCTGCTGATATTGCGGGATTTGGCGGTATTTATCGAATTCTTCCACCCATTCCGCATGGTTGAGCGGGGGAATAACACCGTGGATCGGCTTCCATTCGGTGATGGACAGGCCAGACCCGGTCATACGGGTGGCGCCGCCCACCATGACGATGGCGATCAGCACAACGAAAACCGCATAAAGCCAGTAGCGCACAAGACGCCGGTCGCGTTCGTCCTTCGACGTTCTTGAGCTTCGCTCTCCGCGCTGCGCCATCGATGCTGCCGTCATGCCATTCATCCTTCAAAACATCTGGAGGGATACATGCAGCATCGACCCGTGAGTTACAAGGCAAGCCCACGCGACATGCCGCCGCGTTTTTTACCCTTTCACAGACAAGGTCCAGCGGTTAGTGATGGTGCGGGGAAAAGGAGAGACGCAATCATGCCCGTAAGGCTGAAGAAACTGATCGGCACATTTCTGCTGGTAACGCTGGTCATCGTCTATGCGATTCTGGCCACGATTATCGCCGTCGCGCATCTCGGCAATTCTCCGGCATGGGTGCATCTGCTCTATTTCATAGCGTCGGGCCTGCTTTGGGTTCTGCCTGCCATGGCTATCATCTGGTGGATGGCGCAGCCGCCGCGTAAAAAGCAGCTCTGACATTATTTCGAGGGGCGCATTGCAGTATGACTGAGCGGGGCAAAATAGCGGGATCGGCCACGCTTACGGAACGCATCATCAGCGATTTTTCCGAAATCGAGCGTCTCTGGGCGACAGTGCCAGCCTTGCACGGCGCACCACAGTCCTTTGACTGGATCGATTGCTGGCACCGTTGCGTCAACAGCGACTGTTTCGTCGCCGGAATTTTCGATGCCGATCGCCCCGTCTTTCTCCTGCCTCTGGAAGTTATCCGCCAGAATGGCATGAGAATCGCGCGCTATCCCGGCGGCAACCATGCCAATGGTAATTTCCCGTGGTTGAATCGGGCACAGGCATCCTCAGTCAGCCGCAAGGCGCTGGAGCGGCTTGTTGCCATCATTCGCAAGGAACGACCGGATATCGACGCTCTGTCACTGACGCGACAGCTTGAAGCCGTTGACGATATCGACAATCCGCTTTTTGCGCTGGGACAGAAACGCAACCCCAACCCGGTGCTGATGGTCGCGCTCGATGGCGGTTTTGATGCAGTGCTGGATCGCACCAACCGTCGCCGGAGATTGAAAAAGCATCGTCAGCACGAACGCCGCTATGAAGAGGCAGGCGGCTGGCGCATTGAAAAGCCGCGGACACGGGCCGAATCCGACCAAGTTCTCGATCTTTACTTTGCCATGAAAGCCGGGCGTTTTCGGCAGATGGGCATAACCGACCCGTTTGCCGACAAAGCCGTGCAGACATTTTTCAAAGCGCTTTATGGACAGGCTCTCGCGGCACCGGCACCACTATGCGAACTACGGTTTCTGGAAGTGGGTGGTATTATCCGCTCCATCGTCGGCAAGAACCTGACCGATAGCGGACCAACTGCCGAATTTGCCGCCATTGCCGATGATGATATGGCGCATGCCAGCCCCGGCGAGTTTCTCTTCTTCGAAGATATTAAGCGTTGTTGCGATGCCGGTTATGCGGCCTACAGCTTCGGCGTGGGCGATGAGCCCTACAAGCGCGACTGGTGCGATATCGAGCTTGAAATCTTCGACACTGTTCTGCCGCTGTCGGCAAAAGGCAGGCTCTTTGTGGCGCTGCAATCCACTCGCAGCGCTATTGCCAGCACAATCAAGCGCAATCCCCGACTCTGGCGGCTCGCCAAGCGTATACGGGCAAAGCTTGCCCGGAGATAAGTTGCGATTTTGAATCAGCTTGCCGGTTTAAAATGCTGTTTTTGAATCGAATTACGCACGTGGCTGCTGGTTTTTATCGTCCATGAGAATAACGACATCCTCATAGCCGCCCTGATCGAGATCGAGCGCAGCAAGAGCAACGTCATTGTTCTCCGGATCGACAATGCTCATCACAACCGTCGCATTGTCTTCGGCGACACGGCGAATCTGTGCGGCGGAAGACGGGCCGCATTCCACAATCACGAAGTCATAAACGGTCTCAAGTGCATCGAGGATCAGCGGCAGGCGATCAACGGAGCGCATGGCTTCAACCGGGTCTGCCGCACCCAGCGGCACAACATGCGCCTGCGAGAAACGGTCGCTATGAATGACTTCATTGAAGCGCTTCTCGCCGATCAGAAGTTCGGTAATGCCGGGTAGCTTGTGCCCATCCAGCATTGCACTGCCCACCGTACCCTGCGCGGTCATATCCACCAGCAGAGCACGCTTGCCACGGTCAGCCAGATCGCGCAACAGACGCACAGTCGTTGCTGATGCTTCATCACCTTCCGGTGAAACCACCACGATGCGCTTGTCGCGACCGTCGAGCAGACGATTGGCAATGGCTTCCACGCCGTTCGGGTTCTTCGGTGCAGGCATGATCGTCTCCTTCGCCGTAGGCGCAGGTGTCGTCCGTGCGTCAGAGCCAGACGATCTTGTTATAAAAGGCACTGTCCAGGAACGGCGCGGAGCAACGGTTCCCTCTCCCTGTTCGGATGCCGTTGGTGGAACGGCGGCAGCTTCGGCAGCGGCCGTAATAACCGGCATTTCGATTTCCTCAACCGCCTCGACGCGTCTGCCGTCAGTCGTGACGAATGCACGTCCGCTAAACAGTTCACGCAGCAGCACGAAGATCGAGAGCAGCAGCAAGCCCGCCGCAAATGTTGCGGCAACCGTTGGCAGAACCATTGGGAAATAGGGAAGCGCTGGCGTATCGCCCGACAGAATGCGGGCATCGACAGGCACATAATTGCGATCGATACGCGAAGCTGCTTCGCGATAACGGGTCAGATAGGTTTCCAGAAGCTGGCGCTGTGCCGCCGCTTCGCGCTCAAGCGCACGCAGCTCAACTTCCTGATCGCCAGCCTGTGCGGCCTGCGACTGGACGCGATTCAGTTCGCGGGTCAGCTCATCTTCACGCAGCTGCGCCGTGGTGACATCGTTTTCAAGGCTGGCGAGCAGCTTACGGCCTTCCGCCTTGGTCTGGCGGTCGAGATCAACGAGCTGCGAGCGCAGCGCCTTGATGCGTGGATGACCATCGAGAAGAGTGGTCGACAGATCGGCAATCTGTGCATTCAGCTCGATGCGACGCTCTGCCAGCCGCTGCATCATGCCGGACGCCACCACCTCCGGCAGCGTATCGACCGGCGTACCAGCCGCCAGCGCCTTGCGAACACTTGCCGCCCTAGCCTCCGCCGTGGCGCGATCAGAGCGAACGCGGGTCAGTTCCGTCGAAACTTCAGAAAGCTGCTGCGAAGCAATTGTGTTATTGGTCTGACCGGTCAGCAGTCCCCGCGAGGCGCGGTAATCTGCGACTTTCTTTTCGGCATCGCGCACATGCGTCCGCAGGTCGTCGATTTCCGGCGCCAGCCAGTTGGTGGCATCGTCATTGGATTGCAGCTTCGCCGCACTCTGCA
This sequence comes from Ochrobactrum sp. RH2CCR150, assembly GCA_014138095.1. GTDB lineage: Bacteria > Pseudomonadota > Alphaproteobacteria > Rhizobiales > Rhizobiaceae > Brucella > Brucella gambitense. The sequence goes on along the minus strand of JACGXE010000003.1, from coordinate 213,540 downwards.
ATGCGATATATTCTTCAGCAATCGTATTGGCAATTTGTGCTGCCAACTGCGGATTGGCAGACGTGTACTGCACCGCGATAACGCGTGAGCCGGTGATATTGTACACTTGCAAGTGCTTGCGCAGCCGCAGCAGAACCCGCTCGTCCCGAGACAATTTCTCGGGATCGGCTATCATGCCGAGAAGAATAAGAACTCGGCTGTAAGGCCTTACTGCGATTGAGGTAAAAGCTTCATTGTTCGGCAGGTTCAGCTTGTCTGAAACCCGGCGCAGGAGATCGTTCGACGTCAGAATCTCGATCTGGCTCTTCACGCCTTCCGGGTCCAGCAACGGACGCTCGGCGGGGTTGTCACCATTGGGCCGTGTGAAGACAGACTCGCGGGTTTCGATAATGATGCGGGTTTCTGCGCGATAATCCGGCGTCAAAAGCAGACAAATGACCCATGCCAGCGCCGCCATCAACAGAGCGCCGCCAACAATCAAAAGCCAGTTACGACGCAAGCTTCCAAAAAGCGCGCCTATATCGATGTCTGCGTCTTTCAACGACGAATCGACTTCCGCCATTTCGTTACTCCGCAGGCGCCCGTCGATTACTGACAATCGTCATTCCCATCCAGGTCGCATACCCATTTTCGGGCCGAAAAGTAAACGCTTAAGGTAACCATAGGGTTAAGCGCTGAGATTTCAGCGATATTCAAGCATCCGCTAACACACGCCTCCGCAAGGCCGTTTTCTATAGCTCCTACGACCTCCCAATACTTCTGCCGCTGTACCCTTCCCCTTCTTGCGGAAAGTTTTTTGATCATCTCGACGCATCTTTACCAGCCATTAACCCTAATCAATCGATAACGCAGTGACAGGAATTCATCTGGTTGTGCTTCGGTATTGATCAGTTTCCATAAATGCGGGCGATGCTTTTCGGGGATACCGAGGCGAGACATGATGGCGAAGAAAATTCACAACAAGCGTACAGGCCGTGCTTTGCTCACGGCGCTCGGTCTTGCGGCGATCACTCTGTCGTCGGCCTGCACGAGCTACCGCCCTGCACCGCCAGCCTTTCATGAAGCGCTGAACCAGCCTTATATGCTGGATGCGGGTGACCGCGTGCGCATCACCGTTTTCGAACAGGCAAGTCTGACCAACACCTATAGTGTCGATCAGGCAGGCTATGTGGCTTTCCCGCTCGTCGGCAGCATTCCAGCGCGCGGCAAGACCGCGAAGCAGCTTGAAGGGCTGATCGCGTCGAAATTGCGCGGTGGCTACCTGCGCGACCCGGATGTCAGCGTCGAGATCGACCGTTATCGTCCAATCTTCGTGATGGGCGAAGTGGGCGCAGCCGGGCAATATTCCTATGTGCCGGGCATGACCGTCCAGAAGGCGATTGCAGCTGCAGGCGGTTTCAGCCCGCGCGCCAATCAGGAAAATGCCGACATCACCCGCCAGTTTAACGGCAAGGTGCTGACGGGCCGGGTTCTGATCTCCGATCCGATCCTGCCTGGCGATACGATTTATGTCCGCGAACGTCTGTTCTGATGGCGATTGATGGCTGATGACGACACTGTTTCCCCTCTGCGTATCGTCCACTGCTTTCGCGAGCCCGCTGGCGGATTGTTCCGCCATGTCCGCGATCTGGTCGCTGCACAGGCGGAAAAAGGTCACCTTGTCGGGCTCGTCTGCGATGCAACAACAGGCGGTCCAAGAGAGGATGCGCTTCTAGAAGAATTGCGGCCAAAGCTTGCGCTTGGCCTGCATAGAATTGCCATGCAGCGCCATATTGGTATCGGCGATGCAGCGGCGGCTCTTAAAGCATACCGCGTTGTCAAGAAATTGCGGCCGGACATTTTGCACGGGCATGGCGCCAAAGGCGGCGTCTATGCCCGGTTGTTCGGCTCTGTTCTACGGGTTTTTAAGTCTCGCGTAGCCCGTATCTATTCACCGCATGGCGGAAGCCTGCATTTTGACCGGAAGACGCGCCGCGGCGGCGCTGTCTTTCTGGTCGAGCGGCTTCTGGCACCCTTGACCGATGCGGTGATGTTCGTTTCCAATTTTGAGAAACGAACCTATGAAGAAAAGGTCGGGAGGCCCCATGGCCTCCATGCAGTCGTCTATAACGGCCTTGCTGACGATGAATTCATACCCGTAGCCGATACGCCCGACGCCAGCGACCTTCTGTTCGTCGGCACGATGCGTGATCTGAAAGGCCCGGACATTCTGATCCGCGCCTTGGCGGAGCTTCGCGATCAGGATGGCCTGTCACTCAGCGCAACCATTGTCGGAGACGGTTCCGAAAAACCAGTCTTTATAGCGCTTGCAGCCGAGCTTGGTCTCGGAGAACACGTCCATTTTCTGCCCGGCATGGCGGCGCGAGATGCATTTGCGCTTGGCCGCATGATGGTCATCCCTTCCCGTGCAGAGGCTTTCCCCTATATTGTATTGGAAGCACTTGCCGCCGGGAAAACCGTCATCGCCAGCCGCGTTGGTGGCATTCCCGAAATATTCGGCCCCGCGTCTCCGGCATTGTTTGAACCGGCAGTGGAAGCGCTTGTCGCTAAAATCCGGGAAACGAGGGGCGGAAAAGACAGTTTCAGCGCGCAAATGCCGGATAATTCGCGACTTCGTGAACGATTTGGAGTTCAGTCCATGGCGCATTCTATAGAATTGATTTACCGTGAAACGCATTCGTGAGTACTGAGCGGGTCCGATACCTGCGTACTCAGAGATTTCTTAGGAATCTGACGATACACATACTCCTGTAAACTGATAAGCGGGACATTATCGTGCGGGACAATGATGCTTTTTCTCCATTTGGACGCAAGGCCATCGAGGCCAGCGCCAAGCAGGATTCGAAGCCGCAAGAACCGGTGGAACTCAGCCCCCTGGCGCAGAGCATAGCTGCGCAATACAGGCGGGACACGTTTTCGCCGCTCATGCTGAGCGGCGTTGTGCGTCTGGTCGAGTTCGGCCTCATCTTCCTGATGGGCATATTGAGCCTCGGCTATTATGTCGGGCTTCAGAGCAATTATCTGCTTTACTACCCACTGATCATCATCGCTGGCGGCGTGCTCTATGTTGCTCTGATGGAAATCAATGACGGCTATCAGGTCAATATTCTCCGAAGCCCCACCCACCATCTGCGTCGGCTGATCATCAGCTGGGCGGCAACGCTTGGCACGCTTGCAGTGCTCGGTTTTCTTTTCAAGGTTTCTGCCCATTTCTCACGCGGCTGGTTCCTCATCTGGGCGGTCAGCGCCATTGCCGTCATTCTGATTTCCCGCCTGATCATTGCGTGGAAAATCCGACGCTGGGCCCGCAATGGCACCATGGAACGCCGTGCAGTGATCGTCGGCGGCGGCCCCAATGCCGAAGCGTTGATCCGTTCACTCGAACAACAGCCAGACAACGATATCCGCATCTGCGGTATTTTCGACGACCGTGACGACAAGCGCTCGCCGCCTGTCGTTGCCGGTTATCCGAAGCTCGGCAACATCAACGAACTGATCGAGTTTGCGCGTATCGCGCATATCGATCTGCTGATCGTCTCGCTGCCGATCAGTGCCGAGGCGCGCGTTTTGGCACTCCTCAAGAAGCTCTGGGTGCTGCCCGTTGATATTCGCCTGTCGGCGCTCAACAACCACCTGCGCTTCCGTCCACGCTCCTATTCCTATGTCGGCTCGGTGCCGATGCTGGATATTTTCGACAAGCCGATCAACGACTGGGATTCCGTCGCCAAGCGCATTTTCGACATTGCCTTCAGTATTGTCGGGATCATTGTTCTGTCGCCGATCATGATTGGCACCGCCATCGCCATCAAACTCGACAGCAAGGGGCCGGTTTTCTTCAAGCAGAAGCGCCATGGCTTCAACAATGAAGTCATCAATGTCTGGAAGTTCCGGTCGATGTACACCGAGCAGTGCGACCCGACGGCACGCAACGCAGTGACAAAGAACGATCCACGTGTCACCCGCGTCGGTCGCTTCATCCGCAAGACGTCTATCGACGAGTTGCCGCAGTTCTTCAACGTTATCGCCGGGTCGCTGTCGCTGGTTGGCCCACGCCCTCATGCGGTGGCGGCGCATTCCAACAATCTTCTCTATAACGAAGTTGTTGACGGCTATTTCGCACGCCATCGCGTCAAGCCGGGTGTGACCGGCTGGGCCCAGATCAATGGCTGGCGTGGCGAGATTGACAATGAAGAGAAGATCACGATGCGCACCGAATACGACCTCTATTACATCGAAAACTGGTCGCTCTGGTTCGATCTCAAGATCCTCTTCCTGACGCCCATTCGGCTTCTCAATACGGAAAATGCCTATTGAGCCAGCCAGCGCCCATAGCCGCGCCGATGCATAATCCAGCGTCCACCGTTGGCGTGACCGTGCATCAGCGTCGGGCGCTGAACCGCCTGATGGTCAATTTAGCAGTGGGATTTGGGGTTTTTCTGCTGGGCTTTGTGCTCGGTGAGCCTGCGCCTTATGAAGTCTATATGGCCGGCTTGATTGCCGTTGCGCTGCTGTTCGGGCTTCGCCTGAGCCGAACTAACCTCGTTCTGCTCGCTATTTTCGCCGTGTTCAACTTTGGCGGCGTCATCTCGACCTTGCAGATGCCCGACCTGAAAAATGCGCCGCTCTATATCGCCGTTTCCCTGTTTCTCGCTTTAACCTCGGTGTTCTTCGCCGCAATGATCGAGATGGATTACCGGAGATTGCAAACAATCTTCAAAGCCTACCTTTTTGTTGGCCTGATAGCGGCTTTTCTCGGCATTGCGGGCTATCTCAACCTTTTTCCGGGTGCTGATCTCTTCACGCGCTACGGGCGCGCCAAGGGCGCTTTTCAGGACCCGAACGTGTTCGGTCCATTTCTCATTTTGCCGCTTAGCTGGACCGTTTATCGCATTCTCACCGGACGTGCGCGCGACATGCTGGTCTATGTGCCTGCTGCCGCCTTTTTGACACTCGGTGTACTGTTCTCTTTCTCGCGCGCAGCCTGGGCCATGGTGCCCCTCGCCTGTCTGGTCATCCTGCTCACGCTATTTCTGCAAACCAACAATAACCGCTTTCGCTTGCGCCTCATCCTGATTGCATTGCTGGCGGTTGCCGTTGTTGTGGTCGGGTTGCTGATCCTCATTGAAATCCCCGGCATCGGAGATTTCTTCCTGCAGCGCGCACAGCTCGAACAAAGCTATGACGCCGACCGCATGGGGCGCTTTGCACGCCACTGGTATGGCATGGTGCTTTCCACGCAGCATCCGCTCGGTATCGGGCCGCTGGAATTCGGCCCTATGTTCGGCGAAGACACGCACAATAACTGGCTCAAAGCCGCGCTCGATTATGGCTGGATCGGCTTTACTGCTTTCGTCACGCTGACATTCATGACGCTGGGCATCGGTTTTCGCCTGCTGTTCCGTAACAGACCATGGCAGCCCTTTCTGCTCTGCGCCTATGCGACTTATCTGGGACATGTGCTGATCGGCAATGTTATCGATACCGACCATTGGCGGCATTTCTATCTGCTGTTCGGGATCATCTGGGGATGTGCCGGGCTTGAATATAAATATCGGCGTCAGACTGGCCTGCCCCGCGCTTCTGCGTCAATTGCCCGCCCACAGGCACGCGCATAGGAGCAACCTTGCAGTTCATCATCTACGCCGCCGCCGCAGTCTGCGAAATCGCCGGTTGCTTCGCCTTCTGGGCCTGGCTGAAACTCGACAAGTCGCCGCTCTGGCTCATTCCCGGCATGGCGTCGCTGGCGCTCTTTGCCTATTTCCTGACACTGATCGAGAGCGATACGGCAGGCCGCGCCTATGCGGCCTATGGCGGCATCTACATCGTCGCGTCCATTGTGTGGATATGGGGGGCTGAAGGTGCAAAGCCGGACCGCTGGGATATCACCGGCGCATGCGTGGCTCTGGCAGGCACCTGCATCATCCTGCTCGCACCACGGACTTGAGCGATACTGGTAGTTTTCCAGAGATCAATTGTGCGCATTTTGCCTTTTCGCCACTTTTAGGGCTTGCGGAAAATTCCTTTGCATTCTAAGGCTTTCCCCGGCTCGGAGCGTAGCGCAGCCCGGTAGCGCACTTGACTGGGGGTCAAGGGGTCGTGGGTTCGTTATACGGAGTCAACGAAAGTGTTCATCACTGAGCTTTTTTCCTTCGGGCAGTAGCGCAGCCCGGTAGCGCACTTGACTGGGGGTCAAGGGGTCGTGGGTTCGAATCCCGCCTGCCCGACGGAAAGAAGCTCAGTGATATCAATTATTTACCCAATTCGTTGATGCTCATCTTTACGTTACCCTAAAAAGAATGCTCGACTGTCGAACGACTATCTGCACGTGTCCGACTGAACGGAATATCCGGAATCCGGTTGGACTGTACACTCGCGGATAACTTATTGATAAAAAGAGATAATTTTTATTCTTCGTCGCCCAAAAACAGTGACTTGTTCTCTGTTGAACACTTTATTGCGTTATTGGACGGGCTACAACCAACAATTGGGCATTGCGCAGGCTCTGATGCAGTTCCGTTTTGATGGTCTATGCTATTTCTACTATTAGATCCCATCGAAATCCGTTCAATCCTTGTTCCCACTTATAACCAAATGGATTGCAGATAATTCGGCTTCGTCCAATTTGAATGTCGAAAGCATGATGCGTGTGCCCGCAGATCCATAGAGCGGGTGCTAGTTCAGAGTGGAGGATGTCATCGAAGGCATCTGATCCGCACGCAAACAAATAGTTGCCGATTGAGTGTGCATAGACTGGTGGTGTGCAATCAGAGTGTGGCATGTGATGTGTGAGAACAACCGTGGGACCAGTAAAATGTTCTGTTAGTTTTTGCCGAATGTAAGCGGCATCTGACAGGTGTAGATCGAGCATATTTTCGGGCGTGAATGACTTCCCGTTTTTCATGCGGATCGCACGGAAGTCATTCAGTATTGCTCGCGCTTCTTGCATTCGCCGCGCTAGATCAGACTTTAGGGAGAGATTCATCTGAAAATCTACCCATAAGCTAGCCCCAACGAATCTGATGTCGTCGATAATCACCTCGTCCTGATCAAGGCAGTAAAACCGCTGCGGCCACTCCAAAGAGAGGGCTTCGATTGTCTTGATCGTTTGCCTGTCACTCTCCAAAGACCGTTCTCGATCATTCATGAGCCATTTGTTCTGATAGAATTCGTGGTTGCCGGGGACATAGATGATGGGCTTCTCATAGTGCCTGATCAAGAATTCCAGCGTGATGTGAAGGTCAGGCGCTGCATTGAGATCGCCCGCAATGATGATCATATCGCATTCTGGCGCGTTCTCACGCGACGGATAGTCGACTTCTTGCAGTTCATGGTGGACGTCAGACCAGATCCAAAGTTTCATTCCCTTATCCCTTTGTTGTCCGCAATTGCCGACAGTTCTCATGCCAGATTTCCTCTGGCAGGCGCTGACGTCTTTCAGCTTGTACGCAGCGAAACTCAAACTGCGATGTCAGTCGGCGACGTGCAGCACGATGTACGTTTTTCTCAATTACCGATGTCTTTTTGGCCCAGTCGGTAAAAGCGGCTGAATGTGCGAGCGTAGTTTCTGTCGAGATCGAGAAGCCAAAGTTCTGAAGTGATGCCATTAGGCACGATTTGTCCGAGCCGAGGATGTTCGAATAATACACCCTCTAAGCAAGTTGCGCGGCGTGCGCTGAGCTTCCAGCATGTTATGGCTGGAGAATTTGAAAGTTGGCGCTCATCTGGATGTTCACCGTTGAATATGCGTTCAAGATCCGTGACCAAGGCCTTCAGCATATCGATTTCGATTTCCAGTTGTTCGCGATTGTATTTTCCGTTTTTGATTATGACAGCCATAATAATAAGATCCTGAAGAATGAAGAAATGAGGGGCCATTCGGGCGCGCTACAACGCGCCCGTGAAATGGCGTTTCTTGTTCAACGTGTTTGATTAATGTTGCGAGCAAACGCTGAACCGTTCAGCGTGGAACATGCAACAGTCGGAGAATGGCTCAGGAGCCCCGCTTACTGGGTTTGATCTGGAACGAGTGTGTGGAAGTGCAATTGTTTCGCTCGTGTCAGTTCTTCGTGCGCCAAGCGATGAAAGATCGAATTGAGCTGTCGATGCTTTTCCATCTCACTGCCGGAAAGGCTGTTACTAAACCAAAAGCTCAGCATGTGTCTTTGCTGTCTCTGTATTTCCAGCACGTGTTGTGCAGTACCCGATCTACCGGTTAGCTGGTCTAAATCGTGAAGCGCCCAAACGCCTTCCAGATATTTTGTCTCGCTGAGTAACGGATCTATAATGACGAACTCTGTTCGTTCTATCTCAACGCCAAAGTACTGTGCCGCCAAGCGAGGCAAAAAGCCTGCGAGCCTCGCCTTGTCTTCTTCGTACTGAATTAGCGCAATTCGTTCAGCGCCAATACCGTAGGCGATATGAATATAACGCAAGCATTTTTGTTGCTTATCGTAAACGATGAGATCGAATGCAAAGCCGCCTGATAAATAAGTCGGCGTCAGAGTAGGCTGATAGTGCATAATGCCCTCGGCTTCTTCCGAAAGAGCGCCCACCAATTTTCTCATGCTACTGGATGATATTGGAATTCCTGACGTTGTCGTGGAAGTTCTTTCATCAGCTACCGAAATTATACTCTCAAGGTAACCAATGATTTTTTCTCCTTCGCTCCAGATTGCGTAACGAAAATATTCGTCGACACGCTCCGTACTCTGAGGATCGCGTTCTTGCTTGTTAATGCGATTGTGAAGTTCACTTAGCTGCAATGCCGCATTCAATCCACGTCCTGGATGCCGTCGTGGAACTTCATTTTTCATAAGAATAACATGACCGATTGGGGAGTTTTCAGGCATAAGTTCTCCTGTCCGGCACATGGGCTACATGCGCCAAATTCGATGTGAAACCAGTTTAAACGATGACGTCATCGACGGACAAAAAGGGGCAATCCGCCTAATCATCAAATCTTTAACTCACTGATTCGGTGTCTGTGTGAGCAATAATCTGGCTTATGTCAGAATTGCCAGAAATAGGCAATTAAATTCCTAAATATGGCAAATAAATACCGATTTAAGGCAAATTAGGGGGTGTAGCAGTTGCATACTCCCTGAATTAAAAGAAAAGGATGGATATACCGATTGCACTTTTGCGAGCCGCAAGACTCGCACTCGATTTAAGTCGAGAAGAGCTCGCCGCAGAAGCGGGGGTAAGCGTGCGGACTATCGGAAGCTTTGAAAGAAATGCAGGCGTAAAAATTGAAACTCAGCGAAAAATCCAATCAGCCTTAGAACGAAAAGGTGTAACCTTTATTTATAGAGATAAATCCAAGGGCTTCGGTTTAATAATGCCGAAAAGCTGGCCTACATAAATTTTAATTTATTTTAGCTTTTTCATAAAAGATCGCCGCCCTTAACTTTTATGGGCCGCCAAACATAATGCTCGTGAGTACGTTCAAAATCTGGCCATTCCAATGTCGAATTGCAATTGGAGGAGTCGCAGGTCGTGCATTTAAACTTGAGGGTATAGGGGTTGCTTCCGTGGCCAAAGATCGATGCGAGATCGCTGGCCAGAAACCGGGCACTCCGTTTGCAGGTACGGCACTCGGCCATTACGAACAATCGATGCCGTGAAGCCTGTCCAAGTGTTTTAATCGTGCTTGTCATGCCCTAGGTATAGAACAAAACACGAACACCGATAAAGGACTATTTCGACGAACCAATTAGATCTGCGACCAATCGCGGTACAAATTCGCGAGCTGTCCGACCTGCACCGATTAATGTCGCAGAAGCCGCACCCGTCCAGTTGCCATAACCAGCAAGCCATAGCCGAGGCTCTTTGATGGATCGTTGTTCAATGACTTGAACCCGTCCGTTCGGTTCAACAACGCCGAGGGCTTTCAGGTGATCCGTTGCAGGGCGAAATCCTGTGCACCAGATTACCGCGTCGATTTTGGTCTCTGTTTGGTCAGCCCAAACGACACCATCTTCTGTAAATTGCTTAAAGGGGCGTACGGCGTTCAATACGCCTCGGTCGCGCGCGGCTTTTACCGGAGAGACCATAATAATGTCCCCAATTGTTGTATTGGCGTCGACATCTCCCCGTACGCGTGCACTGGCGTTTTCAAAAAGCACTCGGCCGTCAATTTCGTCAGGCAGAAACACTGGCGGCGTCAGTGTCACCCAAATTGTTTCTGCGACGGTACTTAAATCAGCGAGAATTTGTGCCCCTGAATTGCCTCCGCCAACAACAAGCACACGCTGGCCAGCAAAATCATCGGCAGTTTCATAATGTGCAGAATGAATCTGAACGCCTGAGAACAGGTCCTTGCCGGGGTAGTCGGGGACAAACGGTTTCGACCATGTCCCAGTGGCACTGATAACCGCATGGCAGGTTCGGCTCGATCCATCCGCCAATGTAACCCGAAGAATATCATTTTCACGGGTGACAGATTCTACCTTGTGTGGGCGTTCGACAGGAAGCTTATAGCGTTCCTCATAACGCTGAAGGTAGCTGATCACTTCATCGCGCGTAGGATAACCATCTGATTCCCGACTGGGAGGCATCAGCCAGCCAGGGAGCGAACTGAAACTGGCAGGTGAAAAAAGGCGCAGAGAATCCCATCCATGCACCCATGCCCCGCCTGGTTCGTTGCCGTCATCCAGGATAGTGAATTCTACCTCAGCACGGCGGAGATAGTACGCAGCCGCAAGCCCGGTTTGACCTCCACCGATTATGATCACATCGTGATCGATTTTCGGGCTAACCATGGGTACCGGAGTATTCAGATTTAATGTCACGCTACCTATCCCCGCCAATGTACCATTACAAAGACAATCAATTGCAAAACGGCTTATGATGCCACCTTGGCTAATCGGGCTTTTTCAGCCTCATTTTCCAGTCGGACCAATAACCCGAAGGCAATGAGCGAGGATACGCTACAAACAATAACGATTGCGAGCGCCGCCTTTACACCCAAATGCCCCATTGCGAATGCCATCGCAAATGGAGCCATTGCTGATACAATAAGCCGTGCCGACATTATTTTACCTTGCAATGCGCCATATCCTTCGCTTCCGAACAGCGAAAGAGGCAGCGTCCCTGACACTATACTGAAGAGGCCGTTACCAAAGCCGAACAGACAGGCAAATATTAACGCCGCAGCTATGAATGGAGCGCCGAGCATCAGGCAGGTGACTGCAAGCGCCATTAGTGAGGAAGAAATGATCGCGAGTTTGATCGGAGCAAGGTTCTTGCCGCCGATCATGTTTATCAGACGGCTGGTCACCTGGGATGGACCAAACATCGCCCCTATCAAGGCTGCCGATCCTGCAAGACCAAGGCCTTTCAACATCGGAATCATATGAACGAGGATAGCTGCTGCGATCAACGATTGAAACGAAAGACCGATTAGCAGGTACATCAGACCTCGCCGACGAAAAAGCCTTGGCAGCGTCCCTTCAGTTATCGTGCGCGATCCATTCGCCGAACTTGTACGAGCTTTCGACGCGAGATTTCGCGCTAGCCAAAAGTGAACTGGCATACAAAGAGCGAAATGAAGACATGCGAACAGCAGATAAATTTGCTGCCATGTCAGCCATTGCTGAAGAGAGGTGGTGATCGGCCAAAAGATTGTCGAGGCAAATCCTGCAATCAAAGTCAGGTAAGTGATGCTGCGCTGTGCAACCGTTGGTGCAAGTTGCACCAGAAGAACAAAGGCCGCGCCGTACTGCACGAGGTTCGCGGCCACTTCGATAAGCGTCAGGGTTGCTGCGAATGTGACCGCATTGGGTGAAAAGGCACTGGCGACCAACGCAGTGGCCGCTATTATTGAGCCAACGGTCATCACGCGACCTGCACCGAGGCGATCAATGAGACGTCCCATCCAGGGTGCTAGGAAGCCCCCCGTCAGGAGAGCGACCGACAACGCTCCGAATATCCATTCGTTCGAAACAGAGAAATCTTGCGCCATAGAGGGCGCAAGAATGCTGAAGGAATAATATAATGTGCCGTAGCCAATATTCTGGGTCAGTCCTAGACCGACAATGGCGGCGATAGGAAGCCGTTGGACGCTCATGATGATTTTATCGCCATAGTTTTACAGTTTAACGGCGTCAAAGAACTAAACCCGCATCATGCGCAACATTGTGAGTTAGTTGGGCCACAGCAGGAACTGGCTCCTTTTATTTGCTCTGCCAGCCACCGATCTCTGGGTTTGCAGCTGGAAGGACGTGCCGTTAAAGCCACTTCAAAGGTACCGTCGGTCAGAAGCGGTGCAGTTGCGTAATAAAGTGCCATGGGCTGCTTTCCATCGCTGACTTCAAATGTGAGCCTGGCACCGGGTTCCAACTGGACGTGCTTCGATACTTTGTGAATGATTGCTGCGAATTTCGCCGCTGGCATATGGCTTCGGTCGTCTTCGTCTATGTCCCAGAGCTGAACAAACATCTCTGACCATGCTTCCGGATTAGCGCCACAATCCAGAGCAGAGAACTGACCTGCCTTGACTTCGGTAACATGATAGCCGGGTTTCGTTGGATGTCCTTCATAGAAGAACACCAAAGGTGCCTCTGGTGCTTCTTGCAATCCATTGAGGAGATCGTCGAGGCTGATTTCAGGCGATACGCTCTTGTCGATTACGTTCATGTTCGGTATCCTCGATTCAATAATTCAAGGATTGTTGAAATATGGATGACCGTCAAGCTCTTTTATCATTTGCAGCACTCTCACAGGAAACGCGTCTTGGCATTATCAGGACATTGGTCGTTGCTGGACGAGAGGGACTGGCCGCAGGAGCAATTGCGGAACGCATGGGCGTATCTCCGTCAAATGTCAGTTTTCATTTGAAAGAACTGGAAAGGGCGGGATTGATATCGCAACGGCGTGAGTCACGCTCGCTCATCTATGTCGCCAATTATCAATCCATGGCCGATCTCATCAAATTTCTGATGGAGGACTGTTGCGCGGGCGATCAGATCATTAAGGCGACTGTGGAGGAACCAGATGGCTGCTGTACTTCTGGGCAGGAAACGGAAGCTGGGTCACTTCGCTGAAGCAGACCCATTTGTTTCAAAATGGCTGGCATATTGAGCGCTCGCGCAACAGGATGTCTTGCGAGACGCTCAATCTTTTTCTGAATTCATATTGATTTCAACGAAACACGCTTTTCGAGTTTGGCCGCTTCTTCCTTACGCTCGCTATAACGGTCTGTGAGATGATCCGAGATGCCACGCGTCAGAAGTGTAAACTTCATCAGTTCTTCCATTACGTCCACTACGCGATCATAGAAGGATGAGGATTTCATCCGTCCAGCGTCGTCGAATTCCTGCCACGCCTTTGCGACGGATGACTGGTTTGGAATGGTGATCATTCGCATCCAGCGCCCCAGAATGCGCATCTGATTGACAGCGTTGAAGCTCTGCGATCCCCCTGAAACCTGCATCACGGCCAGAGTTCGGCCCTGCGTCGGACGAATTGCTCCACCTGGCAAAGGAATCCAGTCGATCTGCGATTTCATGACAGCGCTCATGGCTCCATGACGTTCTGGACTGGTCCAGACTTGCCCTTCTGACCAAAGCATTGCCTCACGCAATTCCTGAACCTTCGGATGCTCTGCCGAACCATCGTCTGGCAAAGGAAGACCATTGGCATGAAAGACACGCGTTTCAGCACCCATCGCATCGAGAAGGCGCTGCGCTTCCAGGGTCAGAAACCGACTATAGGAACGATCACGAAGTGAGCCATAGAGCAAAAGGATACGAGGCTTATGCTTTGGAAAGTCGGCACGTAGAGCATCGAGGTCTGGCAATGCGAAGGAATTCTGATCGAGGTTCGGCAGGTCCATGTCAGCGGGACTTTCTTTCATAGGTGATGACTTCTCCGTCCTCTTTGGTGAATGACGACACCGGGTTTTCCAGAATGTCGAGAACCAGTTCTGACGGACGGCACAGTTTGATGCCAAGCGGTGTTTCCACGATTGGGCGATTGATCAGGATAGGATGCGCCATCATGAAGTCGACCAGTTCATCATCGGTCCATTTGGGATCGGACAATCCCAGTTCGGCATATGGTGTGCCTTTCTCGCGAAGGAGTTGGCGAGGCGTCATCTGCATTGCTCGAAGCAATTCAACCAGTCGTTCTCGCGACGGCGGATTTTGCACATATTCGATGACGACAGGCTCTTCGCCGCTGGCACGGATCAACGCCAATGTGTTGCGTGACGTGCCACAGTTCGGATTGTGATAGATCGTAACTGACATCAGAGTTTTCCTGTTTCGGTGACTGGCTTTTGATTGGAACCGCGTTCGTACCAACCCTTTGAGCGGTTCACGATCCAGACGACCGAGAGCATGACGGGCACTTCAACAAGAACGCCAACCACTGTTGCGAGCGCCGCGCCAGATGAGAAGCCGAAAAGGCTGATTGCTGCTGCTACTGCCAGCTCGAAGAAGTTGGATGCACCAATCAAAGCTGAGGGACCGGCGACGCAATGTTGCTCGCCTGAAATGCGATTCAACAGATAAGCGAGGCCAGAGTTGAAATAGACCTGGATGAGGATCGGGACGGCCAGCATCGCAATGATCATGGGCTGTGCGATGATCTGCTCTCCTTGAAATGCGAATAGCAGAACAAGTGTCGCCAAAAGCGCAATCAGGGACAGCGGCTGTAGTGTTCTGAGCATTACATCGAAAGCTCGTTCTCCACCGCTGGCGAGAATACTTCTGCGCAGGATTTGCGCGATAATCACCGGAATGACGATATAGAGGACAACCGACAGAACGAGCGTATTCCACGGGACAGTAATTGCCGACAGTCCGAGCAGTAGTCCGACGATAGGGGCAAATGCCACAACCATGATCGCATCGTTCAGTGCGACCTGCGACAGCGTGAAATGCGGCTCGCCCTTGGTCAGGTTGGACCAGACGAACACCATTGCCGTGCAGGGGGCGGCCGCCAGAATAATCAGTCCAGCAATGTAGGAATCGATCTGGTCTGCAGGAAGATAAGGGCGAAACAGCCAGCCGATAAATAGCCAACCGAGAAGTGCCATAGAGAACGGTTTGACGGCCCAATTGATAAAGAGCGTGACGCCGATGCCACGCCAGTGCTCAGTGACCTGTCTCAATGCGCTGAAATCGATCTTCAGCAACATGGGAATGATCATGAGCCAGATGAGAATGGCGACTGGAATGTTGACTTTGGCGACTTCAGCAGAGCCGATTGCATGAAATAGTGTCGGAAAGAAATGTCCAAGAGCTACGCCTGCAACAATGCAAAGAGCCACCCAGACAGTCAGATAACGTTCGAATGTGGACATCAGTTATTCTCCACATTTGTCTGTGTGCTACCTTCCATGGTGCCGATTTCTTTCAGATGATTTTGAAGCGCCATGCGGTCTATCATGGCGTGGGGAAGGCTCAGGAATGCTGATATTCGGTTCTTCAGAAAACGGGCCGCCTGTGCAAAGGCGCGCTGTTTTTCTGCTTCATTACCTTCGACAGCGGCAGGATCCTCAATGCCCCAGTGGGCTGTCATCGGATGGCCAATCCAGACAGGACAGGCTTCTCCGGCAGCGTTATCACAGACCGTGAAAATGAAATCCATCTGAGGGGCGTCGGTACCTGAAAACACGTCCCAGCTTTTTGAGCTCAGGTTCTCGATGGAATAGCCGAGAGCGTCCAGTTCCTTGATTGCGAGAGGATGAACGTCGCCTTTTGGCCGACTACCAGCCGAATAGGCGTGAAAACGTCCTTCGCCGTCTTTGTTCAGAATTGCCTCGCCCAAAATTGAGCGTGCGGAATTGCCCGTGCACAAGAAGAGCACGTTGTAGACCCGATCCGTCATTTTATCAGTCCGTTTGTGTAAGGCCGAATTCAGCGGCCTTGTGTTACTGGGTGGCCGTTTTTGGTTCGCAACAGGGTGTCAGGCTTTTTATAAGAGGTGCGCAGAGCTTGGCACTGCCGCCACAGCAGTCCTTGATCATGAAAAGGGTCAGTTCTCGAAATCGGTCGAGATCAGCGCGATAGATGATCGAGCGGCTCTGACGTTCGCCCCTTACGAGGCCTGCACGCGACAACGTCGCAAGGTGCGCCGACATTGTGTTCTGCGGAACATCCAGAATGCGTGCCAGTTCCCCTGCCGGAATACCGTCAGGTTCATGCTTCACCAGCAGGCGGAATGTGTCGAGCCGTGTTGACTGAGCGAGGGCAGCCAGTGCTGCAATTGCGTCTTCGTTTTCCATATATCTATAATACCGGATATATGGAAAAGGTCAATAACCGAGTTCACGCATTAAGGCTGCAACTATAGTCAGAGCATCGCCAACAACCGGAATCCAACTGAAGAGCAATGCTCGTCAATTTTGCTCATTATGCAGCCGCCTTGGAGGGCCGAATCTTATTCCGCCTGAGTGCAACTTGTCTAAGAGTGATCGATTTTCATGCCCGAACGGTAGCGTTTGAGTTAGAAATACACTCAACAGATTCGAATCGCGCGGGGGATTGCGGTGGAAACAAGTAAAAATAAGCAGCAGGAAAAAGCGGGCAGCATGGCGGTTTGGTGTCTCGCCAACGGAGACGTCGCGAGCACCAATATGGAAACGCACTTTAATTTCTGGCGCATCGCTGGAGATAAGGATTTCAAAGGGCGTCCTCAATGCCCCGCGAGAGACTTCCTTGAGATTGGTCTACTAATCAAGAATCCCGCATCTATAGAGCGCATAAATATTTACTTGCCAGTTGATGTCGAGAGAAAGTCGATACAAGACGCGGGCGTCCAGCTGGCCCAAACGTCAGTTGCGCAAGGCATTTTCAACGAAAAGCTCCAATGCGTTGTTACACCGGCTCCTGCGCGGATTGAGCTAAAAAATGGCGACAACCTGTTTTGCCGGGTTCACAAATTTATCGAGCAGGGCGGCTATTTAGACGCATCCCACCTTTCCTTGGAAAAATTTTCTGACGGAACCCTCCTCTCAATCGAGAGGGCCGCTATCGATTCTGTTAGCGATCAAATCAAGGCCGATGAAAGTATTTACTTCAGGCTGAGAATCTATCTGCCCAGTGGGAAATCCAGCCCTTTCATCCACGTCATAACGCCGCTCGACCGTAAATTTCAAAGTGGGTTCGAGGAAATCGAGTATATTGACTTTCGTTTCAATGAGCTTCGTACACTGCCGCCACAGGTTGAGAATAAGATTCGCGCTGACGAGAAGCAAGGCAAGATCAATATCAATCTCGTGGCATTTCTTACAGCTTTCCCGGTTCATTCCGAGCTGTCAGCCAGCAGCATACAATGGCATAAGAACCGACTTCTTGAACACGATCCCTGGAACGAATACGTGCCCAGCGGGATTCCTGGCGGAATGGTCGTTTATCATTGGAAGAAGGAGAGCAAAGACGGAACCGGCGTTGCAGATTTCTCATCTTTCGTAAAACTACACACTCGCAGGAGCGGCCGTAAGATTTTGTTGACTTATTTGGCCGTTGCATTTTTCTTCGGTTTGCTCGGTAACTTGGCAGCTTCTTGCGTTACACCGTGGTTTTCAGGCGGAGTTGCGGCTGCTGTAGAGGGCGGTTCTGACGTCGGTTATCTAAACAAAGAATGAGGAACATCCCGATTATGGTCTTCAATGAAAATAGAACCTCCTCGATTCCGCTGCCACTTGATACCCAAACCATACGCAGCCTTCCCCTTTCTTCTGGTGAACAGGAGGCGCTGCAGTTCATAGGTATTTTGTCAGAAGACTATCCGGACATTCAAAATTGGTATCTCCAAAAGGTGGTTCCGGGACTTCGGACAGGAACAAGGTTTTTGCTCCCCTTTTACCGCGACGGAAAGTTGGTCGCGGTTGGGATTGCGAAGAACGATGGATTCGAGCGAAAGATTTGTACCGTTCGCGTAGCACCTCATCATGCCGGACGAGGCTTGGGTCTGAAGGTATTCGACGGTCTATTGAGATGGCTCGATGACGACCGACCAGGATTGACGGTCAGTGCAGAAAAATTGCCCGTTTTTGAGAGAATATTTGATTGGTACGGGTTTAAGCTGACGGGCGTGGAAAACGGCCTGTACGTTCCGGGCAGGCAAGAAATAGGCTACAATAACGCGATTTTCGCAAATAATAGACAAAGCAAAATTCTAGACCCCATTCACGATAGGCGTCTTATCGCGTCCGACAAATCAATGCCCTGATCGGCATCGACTATTGCGAGTGGGCACGGAATTTGGTTGGCGTATGATTTGACTGCTTTTAATGCATTCATTTGTAATCTTTCGATTTCTCCAGAGCTAACGTCTTTAGTGTCCCCCCTCGAGACACGACGACTAGAAACTATCGTGCCATTAGCTCTAAAAAAAATCAGACCAGTTGGCTTCATGGCGGCGATTATATTCACAGGTATAACAATCTCGCATCCTGCCACGACAATAAGATTATGAGCGTCCAGAAGCAGTATTGACGCCTGAGTCTCCAACCGGAGGGTGCAGACCAAATCCACGAGAAGCCGCTGATCCTGCATCGCCTTGTCTATGGTTCGGGTACCCGCAGTCTCGCGATGGAGACTTAGGAGGGCGCTCGCCATGAAATGTGCAACGTTGCTATTTCGGCTGGCATAGTTTGCACACGCCGTAGTTTTTCCGATACCGGACACACCGAATACAATTATAAGTTTCGTATTGAGCATTACCAGAACGCTAGTTGATCATGAAATCCGGCTTTTCTCCGCTCGTCCTTCATGTACATATAAGATTGAGGGGGCGTGAAATTATCCAAAACTTCTTTTGGATCAATGTACTCCTCATATTCACGAACTTCCCCTATTTTTAAAGCGTAAGCAATCTTTCGTTCAGAAAAATACTGATCGAAAAAATCTTTTGTGATGCCAGAACCTGAATGAGTTTTCTCCCAGATTTCATCGGGTGCGTCCTCCAATATTGTATCAATATCAAATTCTCCGACAATTCTCCCGACGGGCATTGTGCAATAAACGACCACCGTTGTAACATCTTTTCGTGCGAAGACTTTTCTTCTAAATTCGAATGTTTTCACGCCCTTGAAGATGTTTTCAACGTGCTCTGGATTAATCGATAACAATACCTTCATGGACTTTCCCCAATTCGATGATCTTTTGGAATTGAGCCTCACTCAAAGGCTTTAAATCCCAACGCGGCTGCTCTGGTACATCGGCCTGCTCCATGAGGTCTCCGCGTGTGATCCGCTTATTAAATGCAACATTATAGGTCATCTTCACTGTATAGAGCCTGCTCCATGAGACGTACATGTCTTTAAGCTCGTCCTCAGTAAAGACGCTGTGCGGTTTGGTGTACTCAAGGAAATCATCGAGGGAAGCAAAATCTTTTCGTCGATGGGTTTCCTCCACAACGCAAATTGAAGTCGCGACCGAACGGTAAAATGCTGGTCCCTTGTTGTCCGATGTCCTGTACATAATAACCGCATCTCCCTTTTTCATACGAGTTAGCGGCAACTTTGCGACATAGATTTTGTGAATGGTGTTTGTATAGGAAACGTCCTGAACGATCTCTTTGGGTTCATTGTTAAGAATAGAATCTGGCAAGAAACGTGAATGAAATTCTGGATAAACTGCTAGAAGCCATAGCTTTGCATCCGAAATTCTAATGAATGGGTAGGATTTCAACGTATCCGGTGAGTGGTCTGTTAACGAACGAGACAAAACCAGTTCGACGCCGTTTTTTGTTGTTTTAGTACCAGTCTGTTCAAAGCCATAACGAGTAAACAAGTTTATCAGGCTTTCGTGTACATCGAACACTGTCACATAAATTCCGGTTGCCCCGACATCTAAAGCCGTGTCGAATATTTTCTTGATGACTCGTTCGCCGAGCTTAGTCCCCTTGCCCTCAATTTTCAGCGTACCCACTTTCAGCCAGTGACCATCGGAAAGATGCGGATCAACGTCGGTAACAGCGCCGTGTTCCGACTTCAGATAGATCATGCCGCTAAGATGATCATGCTCATCTACAACGACATAAACGTCTTCTTCTGCCTTGGCGTTAAACCAAACCGGGAATTCGTCGTAGCCCGCCTTCAGACTGTCGAAGAATGGATCGTTAAGCGATAAATTTTTGAATTTTGTCAGTAAAAGCGTCCGCGCCATGAATCCCCCCGTGATCGACGCCAGTGGCGAATAGCATTAATTGTGAGTCTATCGGCCTATTCTATAGCAGCAGCACCTTGCAGGACCCTTGTCCACTATATATTGCGTTAAAGTTGTAACGCTGAGGCCGTCACTACGAGAATAAGATAGAACGCGGATAGCGAAGACAACAGGATCTTTTTGCGACGCACGGTTCAGCCACACCATGGATGTAAAGACCAGTTCCGTCGCCTAAAGCGGCCATCATAAAATTGACGCCATACATAAAATGGGGCTGAAAAATTGGGGTCCGGGTTATCAGCCGTTCGCCATTTAGCTCCCCCAATGCTTCTGATAATCTGGTCCTTTCGATTGTGGCTGCTGAGCCTTTTCTGGGTGAGTTATAATTACTGGTAAAGGTGCAGGAAGATCGGGGCCGACAATGATTGCCTCACCTTGAGCCAGCGATGGAATGAACGCGGCCGCATCACGATCTAGATCGCCGCATGCTCTTTCAATTGTCTCCCGGTCGCGATCATTGGTGAGGCGATGTACAAAAAGTGTTCCTAACTGGCTTAAAACGTCGGTCGGAACATCTCTCGGTCGTTGCGTGGCAATCGCAGCCGTTAGACCATATTTTCTGCCTTCTTTCGCAATCAAGCCGAATGCATCCAGTGACACACGATTAGTCTCATCGCCTATTGAACGGCCCACAAATTGATGAGCCTCGTCCAGGAAACAAATAAGCGGGCACTCTTTAAACGCTTCTTCTCGCGCCAAATTGAGGAGATATCTACCGATGGTATTGAGCAATATCTCGCGAGTATTATATTTGAAACTAACGTGTTCAAACGATAACAAAAGCGCGTTCTGTTTTGGATCTTGAATGAAATTCTTAATAATTTCGCACACATCTTCTCCTTCGTTGGAGAAGATGCACTTCATTTCTGATGATGAAAGATAATTTTCGATTCTGACATTCAACGAGTTACAGAACCCTAGTGCCGCATCATCTACCTTGCCGTAGAATCCATTAGCGTTAGCGTCCTGAGAACTGTGCTTGACGCATTCCTCTCGCACTTGGGCAGAAAGTAGGTGAATATCGAAATCGCAGAATTGCGAGTCCAGCTCGGAAGAATAATTGATCAGGGCCTTGCTGATGACGTTCCGACTTCGCCCAATTTTTCTGATCGTTCCACTTTCCCTTATTTCTATGAAATGATTGTTCTCTTCTAAGTATATTGTGTTGCCATTATCCTGCTTTTTTGCACTAAACCTTAGCGGATTACGCTGTAATAGCGCCGCTAGTCTGAGATTCTTAATGGCGCTTCGTAAATTTGGACCTTGCATTTGTGTTGATGGCGTCAAGAGACCATACAAATCAGTTTCCGAAAGATGTTTGTAAGGAAATCTTACAAGCGGGTGTTCTGCATCGCCCTTCGAGAAACGGTATTCTTTTGCACCAGTAATTTTCCCCTCAAACTCACCAGTTGGGTCGAACAATATACATTTGCCTTTGAGGCGCACCACTTCGTTGACTAGCCGCGATACTGTCCAGCTTTTCCCACCACCTGTTGCTCCAAATATGCCGCAATGCCTGCCAAACAGTTTTTCCGGCGGGATCATAATATGGGCGTCATTTAGTCCAGAAAGGCGTCCCAACTCGATGAGGCGTTCTGCTCCTTTCCCTTCTTTTGTCTCCCCTGAAAGAGCACATTGGATTGCTGACGCGAGCGCTTGCCCCTCGGCCAAATAAGCGCTGTCTCCGATCCTCGGCTGGGTATTAATGCCGCGAGACACCTCTTTCGTCGTTTTATCAATTGTGGCCAACAACTGGGCGCGGCCTTGAGGATCGGTAACGATTTCCTGGTCCAGTTGACGCTCTAACGCTGAGCGTTGTCGCTCCGGAACGATGACTTCAGTCAAACGACCGAACACTATGGCTGCATCGCAATCAATAAAAAGGAAGTCACCTGTAGTTCCTTTGGCGAGTCCCCGTTGTCCGCTAATGGCCAAACCAAGCGGAACCGTCAGTTCAACAGACGCGGCCCCCACCCGGGTTACGGTTCCGACACGTTTATTGGGATCGATCAACGCATAATCGTTTGTTGCAATCATTACACGCCACCCAGTTCTTCCAAGCGCATTAGAAGCCTCTGGCGGTCGGTTTCACCGGATACGGAAGGAATCGCGTCTATCATATCTTCGAAGCGACCGTTCAGTATAGTTAGTCTGGTGTCTCCCTGCTGGACCAAGCGCATCAATCGCGCTTGATATTTATTCAGCTGCGAACCTACTGCTTTCAAAGCGTGTTCTGGTTGAATGTCATCCAACTGCTGCTCTGCGACAAACCCAGGGTCAACGAGTATTAACTTCAGCGAAAGGTTGGATTCTACGGCTGACCAGATCGGTGAGCTTATATGATCGTCTGCGAAGCCAAAACCTGCGATGAAGATAGTAGTATCTGGCTCTCTTAATGCAGATTGAAACGCGGCAAACATATCCAGATAAGGAGTTTCGAAAGCCTCTTGATACTTTGTAGACCTCGGATAGATCAGAACCGGAGTTAGGTCATTTCCTTCGCCTTTAGCTTGCCGAATAACTGCACCACCTGATCGTCGCCTCCAGTCGACGGAGCCATGCATTTTGTACAAATGAAAAACGCTGTCGATGTAATCGGACTTTGTCCCAGACGATGACCTTCGTACGATATCTGTTTGAAAATAATCTCTATTGAAACGTTGTTCGGCACTATGTGAAAATCCGTCAATAAAAACAATGCCTAGCCGCGCTCCAGCTTCTTCCAGACAAAGATCATAGTTGGTTGTAAACAGCTTTACGCGCGGTTTCTCAGCACTTCGCTTTGAAAACTTTCTCAGCAAATTCGAATGAGCGGGCAGGGATGTTTTCTCATCCACGAAACCAACCTCGTTCAGAATAGCGGTTTCGGCTTTCGAAATGAAATCTGTAAGTATCGAGACTTCAGAATCCGGCTGCTGAAATTGTTCGTCAGTGGCCCTAACGCTTAGCAACTCCAGCTTCATTTTGCAGAGACTGAGCAGCTTTTCGATATTGCCTGCACTTGTGTCATCCGGTTTAGGCGGCGGCATGCCGAGTAATTCTTCGGCGATGTCGTCGAAGCTTTGGCCGTTTTTAAGTTTTTCTTTGTCAATTTTATCGCGGACAGCTCTCCACAGTGTCGCCATGCCAGGGGCTTGCCCCTCAGCGCCGCTAGAATTCACAGCGGAGAAAGATGCGCCCGACCCCAAGAGAAATACGACATTTGTAGAATTGAAGGCATTGCGAAGCGTCTCTCCAACCCTGTTTTTCGCTCCAGGGATTGTCCTGCTACTTGGTTGGTTGGGATCCGCAGGTAGGTCTTCCCAAGCGAGCCACCTGTCTTCGCGCGTGTATAAACGCAAATACTCGGCCATACCCGTCTTTTTTTTCCAATAACCGGTCATGCCCCCTCCGATTCGATCACGCAAACTGGACGCCATCTTCCATCATTTATTCGGGCTTAGTAAGGCGCAAAGAGCCTTCCTGTTCGCAACCCAAGCAACAGATAAATGAAAATAGCAAATCTTATTAGCGCCGAGCAAAGGGCCTCATGATCATTCTCGCAACTGGGCGCGAATGATCATTGATTATTAAGAAGGGGAATGATTTAGGAACTCTAACGAAATCACGTGAACGGTTTATCTAGAGTTTCACTTCGGACAACGAGTTCCTTTTACCCAACTTCACACATGCTTGGGCGAGCTCATGTTCCAGCCGTTCGCAGCGCTTTTCCAGCTCCCAAACGTGTAACGATGCATCGTGCAAGCGTGTAGCCAGAACGCTAACATGACGCTCAAGGATTACCTTATCCTCACGAAGAAGTTTGACGAGTTCTGCAGCTGATGGTGGACGCTCGTCCAAAAGACCCTTGTTCATTGCCGCCAATACTGCTTCCCGAACTTCGGGAAACCGGCAATTTGCGGAGCCGATTAATGTTCTGCTTCTACCTGCTTCGCGCGCAACTGTAGTAATAGTAACGCGCAAACAGCCCCGGTTTGCAAGCGCAACATTTCGGTCATCTCTCGGGTTACCACTTTTTATCCGATTAAGAGCCTGCATTAATGCAATCTCGGCATCAGACTTTTGTTCCTTTACTTTCTTAGTGATTCTCATTGTGGATCCCCATTCCGACTTCATCGAAAGTCCCGTTCGCTTCGACGCCGAACCTTTGAAGGATTACCATCGAAGTGAGGACCGCTTTCGCAGCCACTGCGGAGGCTGCGAACTCACCGGCATTTCTATTCGCTTCGTACACGACCAAATTTCTTTTATATCTCGCGTGCCAGAAATCGAGATTATCGGAGAAAACCAGGAAATTTGCACACTCACAACACACTCCTGGCCGTCTCTCGCCGTAATGAGGATGTCGTGCACTGAGGTCGAAGCTCCCTTTTGCCGCGTAGTGGCAACGGGCGCGTTCACAAAGAAATAAGCAATTTCCCCATGGTGACGGCCAGACACGGACGTCATCCTCCTTCAGCAAACGCGCTAGTCTTGAGATACGCTCGTCTTCGGTACCATCAGTACCAATTAATTGTTCAATTACATCCCGCCTTTCATAGATTTTTTCAGTCATGTTTCCGGCCGCTGGACGACCGTTCACGACATCAATTATGAACTTTGAGGCTGCATGGGTGGCTTCATCATCAATAAGCCCGAGCATCTCAGGATCTGTACCCAAATAACCCCGCTCTGTCATTGCAATCGACATATGCTTAAAATGGTCGCGCACACCGTGGATCAAACGAGCGTCTGTGCGAACCATATAATTAGCGAAACTCTTACGCCATTGATGCGTCGATACCCGCCACGACCGTAATTCGGGAGGAATTTCTACATTCTCTTTGATCCACCGGTTCTGAGAAGCACGCAGATGTCCACTTAAGACCCGATCAATCGAATCTGCATTTCGTGGGAAACCCCGACCGTTTTTTAATGAAACAAGCAGCTCCTTACGATTAGCCAAGTCTCGCCAAGGTTGGAAAAGTCTCCATAATACTGTGATGGCTCTAACTGCTGGTGGGATATATTTCGACCCCATAGGCCGAGAACCAGCGAGCCAAGTAGCATCTACAAACTCATCTTGCTGCTTAAATACCCGTCCGCGCAAATGGAAGAGTTCGGTCAGCCCACTTATAGAAGGAGATGTGTTGACACAACTCGGCCAAAGGGCCCCTTCTTTCATATCGCCAGCGAGAATTCCGCAAATCTCACTAATTCTGAGCCCGAGCATTCCCTGAATGGCTATTATCGCCGCATCTCTGACTTTTCCAAATAAATCTCGAAGCTCATCTATAGCTGTATTTTTCGAGAGAGTTCGTGACCAGCTTTCGTGAGGAGCATAAGGCCAATCGAACTCATACTTCGATAGCTCCTTGTTTATATGAAAACTGTAGGAGTTGGATGCTAAATGTGCAACATCCGCTCTTTTTCTCAGATGGATCTCTTGCAATTCAATAACATCAACGGATCGAATATCTAACCATTGTAAAGTTACATTCATACTACCTAGAAAAATAGGATCTGGCACCGGCGGTATGAACCCTCGATCACCATAGCGCCCAGAAATATTCATCACCGCTTCATTAGCAGTTCTCCCGCCAAAAGGGTGATGCAGCATTACTAAATCTGGGGTTTTCGAAAAAAGAACAGACTGTTCATATACTCGACAAAGTATATCCACATAACCCGCTAAGCTGCTTTTGGCTGATCTGCATTTTCTTTGTTCAACATCAGAAATATCATCCAAATAATCAGCGCATACGGTCGGATTAAGCTCCGAGAATTTACTTATACCATTTTCTGCCATCCACCTTATCAGATAATTTATTGCGCTAAAAAGATTGGGATATGTGGCAACTTTAGGATTTTTACCTCTCTGATTATATTTTATTATTGACCAGAATAAGCATTTCGCTTGCTCCAATAGCTCTCTGTTCTCTTGATCCGTCAGAAATCCCCTTTCTGCAAGAGGCAACTTCCAGTGTAGAGCAACGTCTCTACATCCGGCTGTAGTAGCATCAAAATACCATATAGTTTCTACCCAACGACTTTTCTTTGAGACAAATAAATCTTTAAAGAAAGGCAATTTCAAAGGTGATTTATTCTTTTCATCAACTATTGCGTGTGAGATTTTCATCCGTTCACTCCAATTCTGGGAAAGGAGGTAATGCTGGATTATCTCCATTTCTTACTGCCTCAGTAAATTTCGGCAGCCAATACTTCTGAAGAGAATTTAACTGGTGTGCCCAATTCTCGAGATAGCGGACCGGTTCAAGTGCGATACGAGCTTCGTCAAGACGATTTTTGAATTGAATCAAACGTGCATAGGCCCGGGGACTTTCACTATCGATGTATGCGAGTGGACACGAGGCGCAGGCACCGAAAGCCGTACACAGTTTTCCCGATTGCTGGTGCCTAACCGGGGAATTAAAAGGATCAACACATCCAAACCCAGGCGTTGCCGCACTCTGTCCTCCTTCCATTAGCAAGCCGTTTCTCGAATCTGACTTACCGTATGTAAAGATATAGCGGTCCCGCCAAGCCATCGCATTGGAGAGCGCTTCCTCATCCCGCTTTTTTGCTGCTGTTCCTCGATAATGTTTAGCTGTAACATCAAGGTTTGCGTGACCCAAAGCCAGTTGCTGCGACTTCATATCGCCCGTAACCTTATGAACAAAGTCACCGCCACTCGCACGTAAAGTTCTTAGAGTAAAATGTGGCAATTCATTATCGTCAATGAATGATTGTAATGCATTTCTCCATAGAGAATCAGCTGATGACGTCGAATTATTTGTAATCCTGAACGCTCGATGCTTATTTATATCTTTCTTATTGTTTCCATGAGCATAGAAAATGAATACTTTGTCCACATCTCGCGGCTCCACCAGATTACGGGTCAATCGTGTGAAGCGTTCCAGAAGCTTTAAAAGATTTGGGACGGATTCCAAAGCTGTCAACTTGGTGCTATAAGATCTCACCTGGCGGTTCGGCCCGATCACTTTACCGCCTAATTTCGACCTGTTCTTTGGCACCCGTATCTGTAGTCGGTCCTCACCAAAAATAGGATGTTCACCGATCTGCGCCCAAGTTAAACCAAGTAATCCCTCCGCGTTGAAAAGTGTTTCAAAACCTAACAGAACGATATATGGAACGAGGTGGCGGACTGAAAAATGTAAACGGTCCATTACTTCACGGATTGTACCGTAAGGTTGCCTTAGAGACCGACTAAATCCAGGATAAACCTTCGGATCTATTTTGGTATAACTTGCATCAAAAATCTTAACCAACAAGTTTAGCTTGATACCCATTTCTTTGAACGGAACGACACTCCGCGAACGGATATCTGGTAACGATATAGTATTGTCATTAAGTACGTTGAGCGTTGTCTCGCGAAGCGCTATATCGGCAACGATTTCATTTATCGCGGCCGCACGGATTTTTGAACAGGATATTGGGTCTAGTATATTGGTCGCGATAATCTGATGATGTGCACCTGGCCAAAGATTTTTGCTTGTTAGAACTGAGCTAGGCAAGAGCGCTTTATAACGTTCAGATCTGGCCCAGTACAAAAAAATATTTCTAATCTTATTGTAATGCTTCGCTTTCACCGACTTCGTTAGTTGTTTTGAAGGATCATGTTCTATTTCCCGATTGCCATTCAGCCAGTTTCCAAACATTAGCAGAACGTTGTTGGGGAATTCGGCTACGCTCAACCGAGACCCGGTACTTTCGAGATCAAGCGAACTAAGGAAAATTCTAAACTTTGTAAGGCTCTTCTTGAACGAAATACGAGTGGTATGTGCTTGACCACGCCCCCAATCGGCCAAGTAGTCAGCGATACCTAAACCAATATCCCCGAAAGAGACCCAATCACTGAGATCTATTTCCCCAACCGTGTCATTTGGTCCATTATGAAAACGTACCTTGAGCATCCCAGCCCTTGAAATAACGCCAAATTCTTCATTCGTTTGAAGGGCGTGAACATTTGAGAACACCTTTGAAGGACGCTGCGTGAGATGCCTTGGTACACCGTTTGTCTTTCTTTTATCACCGAACGCCATACAAGCCCATCCTGGCATAGTGAGCGGTAATATCAGAGATTGCTGCTTCTTCCGTATCGATATACTTTAAGTATATTTTGCGTGTCGTTTCTGCGATCGAGTGACCTAAGAGTTGCCTCAGCTTCTCCCAAGGCTCACTGTTGCCCCGCAAAACTTCTGATTTGTAAAACATAACGGCGAACGTATGCCGAAGGTCGTGAAAGGTGTGTGCGGCAAGGTTTATTAAGAATGTGACAGGCCTGCCGTCTGAGTCGAGTAGTTTGTCTCCGCTTTCAGGGTCCAACTTAAAGCCTGAGCTTCTAATAATTAACCCTTCAGCCAACACAGCTTTGGTAAATGCTCTCGACGGCGTCTCGGCACTTACCGGTTTACCAACATCTCGAAAATTTGCACAAACCCCGTTGACGAATAGTTGTGTCGGCTCTTTAAAAGCGAGATGGTCCAGGTTATGCTTTTTTGCACAAAGAATTGCCTCATACCGTTCCGTGTCGTGGTACGTCACCAACGCTCTTAGCACGACTGAGGAAACAACCACTTTTCGCGTTGCTCGCCCCTTTGTTCGAACCGTAAGAACAAATTGCTGCCACTTGTCGGTCGAACTCAGTTTTCTTGCTTGATTAAGAACGTCCGATGTAGAGATGCTGGCGATTTCATCTACCCGCATCCCTGTGTGATAGGCGATTTCAGCCATTAAACGATTTCTCTTGGATGGATCCCCGACTTTCCATGGCAATACTGCACCATCAGAACCGAATATTCGGGGACCCAACCTATTCAGAACACCACGAAGTTCATTTACCTTAAGCGGTCTAGGATTATCTTCAGGATCCCGCCCTCGTGGACCTCTCCGTTTTCGTTGAACAATACTGGCGGTACCAAGATGTGGCAAAAGCGCTGATTTCGGGCCAATCGGAAATCTCGATATACTATCTTGACATCCCTCTTGAGGATTCTCCGACAGCATTCCTGTTTGCCACGCCCAAGAGTAAAAATTTTGGATACTAGCTAATCGGCGACTAACTGTACTTGTGCTGTATTGTCGATGGGTGAATGGCGAAACTGATTCTGCCATCAAATACCCGTACTCTGAAACATCTTCAGCACTAATGGCGTCCCATTCCAGATTATTGACTAAAACAAAACGCCACCATTGTGCCAAATCGTGAGCGATTGCTTTTTGAGTGTTTTGCCAACGAGCACTCTTCATCGGCTTATAGATTCTCTGCATTGAAAAAAGGTTGGCAGGCATGATGGGATGCCAATCGTTTGTGAAAAGCATCTGAAGCCCAGTTGGAGTAATCGTCTGTGGCTGAGGTAAAGGGCCAGCAACATCGTGACCATCCCGACGTGCTTTAACTACACGGACATCACAAACGTGAATAGAGATTGGTTCTGACATGTGTTGCTCCTCTCTTCTTCTAGCAATTCGAGTGGATTCAATATCTGCATACAAGCTGCAATTGTCATTTCTCACTGCAATTACCTGTTGCAGCGATACCGGAATAAGTAACAGGATCATGAATGCGAAAAGAAATAAATCAAGTATAAAATTAAAAATATACAATTATTTCAATATGTTAAACTATCAGAAAAACAAATTGTTAATCTAACAAACTAACAATAAACTATACTTCTCAGAACAAAATGGGGTTGCAATAAGTCGAGTGCTTGCACGGCAATACCAATTCCCAAATAACTGCTGCAGATCGTTAGATGAACTCGTAGTGCAAATTCGGATTTCACGAGAGGAAGCACTTTTCAAGTAAGAGTCAGCGCAAACTTTGATCGCCACGCGAGAATTCAAAATTCCAAGCGGCGATGCCGCCTAGAATTTCCAATTCTCTTGTGACGATGCTGAAAAGAGGGTGATTGAACGTAGCGCAGATATAAGGAAAGCTTAGCTTTCTAATCACTTTATACAGTTCGACTCCGTATAAAGTTCGAATCCCGCCGCTCCGACCATTTTTCCTTCCCCTTATTGTTTTATCTTCACAATTTCCGCTTTGCGGAGAGCGTCAAAACGTTTTAACTCCGCCATGAAAAATGCGGAGGAGTTCAAACTTGAAAAACGTTCTGATTACCGGCGGCAGCCGCGGCATCGGCAAGGCGACTGCGTTGCGCTGTGCAGCAGACGGTTGGTCCGTAGCCCTCAATTACGCGGGAAATGCCACAGCCGCAACGGAAACCACCGACAGCTTGAAACGTGCGGGCGCTGAGGCCATCGCGCTGCAAGGTGATATTTCGCGCGAAGAGGACGTGCTGTCGATCTATAATCGCGCAGAGCAGGCGTTCGGCGCACTGCAGGGCGTCGTGCTCAATGCAGGTATCGTCGCGCAGACCATGCCGCTTGCTGACATGAGTGCGGAACGCCTGCGCACCATGTTCGACGTGAATGTCTACGGCACCTATCTCTGTGCACGCGAAGCAGCGCGCCGCCTTCAGCCGGGCGGTTCCATCGTCATCGTTTCTTCAATGGCAGCAAAGCTCGGCTCACCGTTTGAATATGTCGATTATGCAGGTGCGAAGGGTGCGCTCGATACATTGACTATCGGCCTGTCGCGAGAGCTTGGCCCAAAGGGCATCCGGGTCAATGCAGTCCGCCCCGGTCTCATCGAAACGGAAATCCACGCCAGCGGCGGCAATCCCGACCGTGCTTTACAACTGGGTGCCGGAACACCGATGGGACGAGCCGGAAAAGCCGAGGAAGTCGCAGAAGCAATCTATTGGTTGCTCAACGACGCCCCCGGCTACACGACCGGCTCGTTTATCGATGTCGCAGGCGGACGCTGATCGGGACTACTTGTCCTGCAACTGATAGGTTTCGGCAATGTAACGGTAGCCCGCGCCATCCTTCTCCATATAGGCCACGGACGGGAACGGCATGTGATAGCCAATGAAAGGCAGCCGCTCTGTCGCCAGCATATCGAAGACGCGCTTGCGCGTCGCGACGGCGGTTTCCTTGTCCACATCGAAGCCGACGTGCCATTCTGGCCGCTGCAAGGTAATGACAAAATGATTGGCGGTGTCCGAGATCAGCATCAATTGCTTGCCGCCAGATTCGACGCGGAATATCAGATGGCCGGGCGTATGTCCGAAAGCTGCCAGAGCATGAATACCTGACACGACTTCGCTGTTGTCTTCCAGAAACGTCGTCTTCTCGACCAGTGGCTTCACATTCTTGCCGACAAGCTCGGCCCCGCCCTTCATGGGGCTGTCCAGCCGCGCAGGGTCTGTCCAGAAATCGAACTCTTTCTGTCCAGCCGCATAACGGGCATTGGCGAAGGCAGGTTTGCCGTCTTCCATCAAACCGCCAATGTGATCGCCATGGAAATGGCTGAGCACCACGAGCGAAACATCAGAGGCCTTATAACCCGAAGCTTCCAGTGCACTGATAAGCTTGCCCTGCCCGTTTGCGCGCGCACCGGCACCCATGCCCGTATCGAAAAGGACAAGGTCCTTGCCGGTATTGATCAGCACAGGCGTAAAGCTGTTCACGAACCGGTCGGCAGGCAGCATGTTTTCTTCAAGCAGTGCCGCGACTTCTTTCGGATCCTGATCGATCGCATAAATTTTCTCAGGCGCTTCACCTGCCCGGCGTCCATCGGACAGCGTGGTGATTTCGAACTCGCCGAGCTGGAAGCGATGGAAACCCGGATTTTCAACTTGTGACGGCTTTTGCACGTTGGAACTGCCCGTGTCTGCTGCTGCTCTGGCGAGGTCCAGCGGTGAAAGCGCCATTCCCGCACCGGCAGCAGATGCTGCAACGATAAAATTACGTCTTGAGATGGTCATTGATCGATCTCCCGGCATAATCTGTGAGTAAGAATGACAGGATAACCGAAAATAGCCGCCGATCTACGACTGCGGTGATCAAGTTTATGTTGGCAAGAATATCCTTATGCACCTTGCCACAACACAGCTAAGACCTTATCTAGATGGCGCGCGGGACGACCCGCGCCTGTGTTCGCATAGGGGACGGCCCCATAGGAGTATCCTATGTTACGGCCCATCGAACAATTCGCCACCAAGCACATCGTCAGGTCCAGAAATATTGGCGGCCACGCGGCCAGCCTTGGCGATTTCGTGCGATTCACGTTCTCGCAACAAGCAGCGCAAACCACATCTGACCTTTAGAAACTGATTCATCGAAACAGTCTAAGTCTCTGATTTTACCCATTTCCAAATATGGAGCACTCACAATGGCATGGGTCTATCTGGCTATCGCCGGCATCCTTGAGGTCGTCTGGGCTTTCTTCATGAAGAAGTCGGAAGGCTTCTCGCTTCTGACGCCCAGCATCATCACGCTGGTCACAATGATCGGCAGCTTTCTGCTGCTTTCAATCGCCATGCGCAGCCTGCCGCTCGGCACGGCCTACGCAATCTGGACCGGTATCGGCGCAGTTGGCGCTTTCGTCGTCGGCATCTTCATTCTTGGGGAAGCTGCAAGCTTCTTCCGCGTTGCGAGCGTCATGCTCATTCTCGCGGGCATCATCGGACTGAAACTCTCGTCCAGCTGACACCGTAAAAAGAAAGGGAGGCTCCAGCCTCCCTTTTCACTTTCTACTTGGCTCAGCGCACCTGATCCAGCAATCGCTTGCATTCCAGAAGATCGAAAAGCGCTTCCTGCAAAAGCGAGCGATTGTCCTTGGACGGGCGCTTGCCATCGGCGCCAATGGGGCCGTCATCTTCGCCCTTCAACAAACCGAACAGCTTGCGCGAGGGCTGCGGGGCCTTGATGCCGCTTGGAAGCGCCATTTCATTATCGGCAGCTTCTTCCGCTGCACGCTTGTCAGCCGCGGCCTGCTTCTGGCGCGAGATGACTTCAATGGCCTGCACATCGCCATTGCCCAGAGCAATGATAAACTGCGGATTGTTTTCGCGCAGCAGACGCTGCACGCCCTTGATCGTGTAGCCTTGATCGTAGAGCAGATGGCGAATGCCCTTGAGCAGCTCGACATCGATTGGACGATAATAGCGGCGACCGCCGCCACGCTTCATCGGCTTGATCTGTGTAAAGCGCGTTTCCCAGAAACGCAGCACATGCTGGGGAAGATCGAGATCCTCCGCAACCTCACTGATCGTCCTGAATGCATCAGGGCTTTTATCCATCCACCTGCCCTTTCCAGCAGCAACGGCCCGCTCGTCGAGCGATCCATATAGGCTTTGAAATTCCACTTGCGGTCCGCACGATACGCAGACAGTGACAATAAGGCGGAATGCCACCAGCTTTTCAAAAACCGTGGCCTACTTATACTGTCCGAACGCCGATTGAAACCCGATGGCGTTTCACGCTGAAACTCTTTCCGAAAAGCCTATGCGCTATCGGATTCGAATATTAGCGAAATGATTCGTTCCACTATATCCATTATATAATATCAGAGCTTTATACGCATCCCTTCACGTGGATGCGGCCCAACAACCGGTTTTTGGGAAGGACGCGGGCAATAGCAGGTTAGACCGCAACGCCTTCCGGCGAAGCAGACCACCTATCCGCGATAACAATAAATGGACGGCAACCTAACAGCCGCCACAACGTGTTATGCGCCAGAAGACGCAAGCCGACGCATTTTACACCTGAGCTGAAAAAACAAATGCCGCCCGAGGAAACTGGGGCGGCATCGATCTGAATTATTTGCTCTTGGTTTCGCGCTTCTGATGTTCCTGCAGAATGCGCTGCTTGAGAACATTCGAAGCCTTGAAGGTCATCACGCGTCGCGGAAGAATTGGCACTTCTTCACCGGTCTTCGGATTGCGACCGATACGCTCGTTCTTGTCGCGGACCTGAAAAGTGGCAAATGACGACAGCTTCACTGTTTCGCCATTGACGATTGCGTCACAGACCTCGTCGAGAATCATCTCGACCAAAGCCGCCGACTCCGTTCTGGAAAGACCGACCTTACGGTAAACAGCCTCTGCCAGATCAGCCCGCGTGACCGTTTTACCTCCCATAACCGAACCCACCTGGTTAGCGTTTGAACAGATAATATCCTTACGTGACAGGACGTTACACAAATAAAAGCGGCTCGGTCAAGCCGCGAGTACCCTCGCGGCGGATCAATTTTATTGCTTTTCTTTTCCGATCCGATTCCGAACGTGACAGAGCGCCCCTGTTTTGGGGGATTTGGCTTACCAGCGCAGCAAAACCGCACCCCAGGTAAAACCGCCGCCCATGGCTTCAAGAAGCACGAGATCGCCCTTCTTGATCCGGCCGTCCGCAACGGCTGTCGCCAGCGCCAGTGGCACCGATGCAGCCGAGGTGTTGCCGTGCCGGTCGACAGTGATGACGACCTTGCTTTCGGCGATATTCAGCTTCTTGGCCGACGCGTCGATGATGCGCTTGTTGGCCTGATGCGGCACAAACCAGTCGATATCGTCTGCGGTAAGGCCCGTTTCCGCGAAAGAAGCTTCAATAACGTCGGTGATCATGCCCACAGCGTGTTTGAAGACTTCGCGGCCTTCCATGCGCAAGTGGCCGACGGTCTGCGTCGTCGAAGGACCACCATCCACATAGAGCTTTTCCTTATGGCTGCCGTCCGAGCGCAAATTTGCAGCCAGAACACCACGATCCGAAGTCAGACCCTTGCCTTCGGCAGCTTCCAGCACCACAGCGCCTGCACCATCACCAAACAGAACGCAGGTCGTGCGGTCGGTCCAGTCGAGAATACGCGAGAAGGTTTCCGCGCCGATGACCAGAACGCGCTCGGCCATGCCGCCGCGAATATAAAGATCAGCTGTCGTAATGGCATAGATGAAGCCGCTGCACACGGCCTGCATGTCAAAAGCGAAGCCCGAGGTGATGCCAAGCTCACGCTGGATTTCCACAGCGCTGGCCGGGAACGTGTTGTTCGGCGTGGAGGTGGCGACCAGAACGAGATCGATATCCGATGGCTGCAGGCCAGCATTTTCGATTGCGGCGCGCGCGGCGGCAGCACCCAGCGACACCGTGGTTTCGTCATCGCCTGCAATATGGCGTTCGCGAATGCCCGTGCGCTGCACGATCCATTCGTCCGAGGTCTCTATGACACCCTCAAAGTCGGTGTTTTTCATGACCCGCTTCGGCAATGCCGAACCGATACCCCGCACGACAGATCGTATCATTTTTTATTCCTGTCCTCATATACGAACGGAACGAGGCTGTTGCCCGCACCGTCGAAATCCGCGCCCACCAGAGGGGCAATAATTATTTGGCCGCTTCGCCGCCTTCACTGGACGAAACATGCGGGTGACTGTGGTGAAAATGCGCCAAATCGGCTTCAATCTTCTCCAGAAGACGATTGCGCACCATGTCGTAACCCACTTCAACCGCCGAGCAGAAACCTTCGGCACTCGCGCCGCCGTGGCTCTTGATGACGATGCCGCTCAAACCAAGGAACACACCGCCATTGACCTTGTTCGGGTCCATCTTTTCGCGCAGGCGATCAAAAGCGCCCTTGGCAAAAACATAACCGATCTTGGCCAGCAAAGTGCGGGTCATGGCCTGACGGAGCAATGTCGCCATCTGACGCGCCGTGCCTTCGGCAGCTTTAAGAGCAATATTGCCAGTGAAACCTTCGGTCACCACAACATCGACGCTACCTTTGCCAATGTCGTTGCCTTCCACGAAGCCGGAATATTCCAGACCGTCCAGCGGCGTATCGCGCAGGATCTGCCCGGCTTCCTTGATCTCGTCGAGACCCTTGACCTCTTCCGTGCCGACATTCAGCAGGCCGACCGTCGGCTTGCGCACTTCAAACAGCGCCCGCGCCATGCCAGCGCCCATCACGGCGTAATCGACCAGCTGGCGCGCATCGGCACCGATTGTCGCGCCAACATCCAGTACAATGCTTTCACCGCGCAGCGTTGGCCAGATACCCGCAAGCGCCGGACGTTCAACATCCGACATCATCCGCAGGCAGAATTTCGACATGGCCATGAGTGCGCCTGTATTGCCAGCAGAAACGCAGGCATCGGCTTCGCCGGTCTTCACGGCCTCAATGGCCTTCCACATCGTGGACTTGCCGCGCCCGTTGCGCAGAGCCTGGCTGGGCTTGTCGTCCATACCAATGGCAACTTCACACGCACGAAACTCGGATGCGGCCTGCAACTTCGGAAAGCGCGCCAGCACCGGCTCAACCTGTCCGGCCAAACCGAAAAAGATAAAACGCATGTCGGGATGGCGCTCAAGCGCCTTTGCCGCGCCGGGGACGACCACTTCAGGACCGAAATCACCGCCCATCGCGTCAATCGATATTTTTACCACTCTTGATTATTCCTGTTCGATCCCTGTTCGATCCCTGCTCCCGGGCCGCGCTCAAGACGCGGCAGGGTTTTTGGCGAAAATAGTGGTTTTACGTTGCCGTACAACAATATTCTGTCAAACCGGACGCAAATCACCATTGATCACGGCTTCTTGCGCCATTCCGACAGCTTTGCGAAGGGCGATTCAGGCTTGTCATCCTCCTCATCCGCATCCCCAAAGGTCTTTGGTTCGGCATCGTCCGGCAGACCGGGCTTGCGGGGATAAGGATCGATTGCCAGTTCGAAGAACTCTTCGGCAACCGCACCGACGTCGATCCGGTCACCGACGAAGGTTTCCGGACTATCGGCGCCATCGGCATCGAGCAGCATTTCACCGCTTTCGTCGAGCTGAACGCGGGCCAGACGCGAATTTTCCGGAACGAAAATCGTATCGACTTCTTCCGCGATCACATTGGTCAGCGGTTCCAGAGTGGTGACGCAGGCCTGCACGATTTCGGCATCGATGCGTCCACGCACGCGAATGCCGTCCTTTTTCCATGGCGTTAGCAGAAATTCGGCCGAAAACGCGTTCACGGCTTCAAGAGCATGGCTGGCGGCGAGCGCGGCGCGCTCCTTATCATCAGTGCCGATAGTTACTGTCACGCCCTTCTGGGGCAGATGCAGAACCGGAACGGGATAGCTCAGCGCCGGTTTGTCAGTCATTTTGTTTTGCCTCTTCGGTATTGTCATGCGTCAGCGCCAGATCGTCGGCATCCATAAAGGAAATCTCGCCAGCCACCAGTGTACTATCGTCGATTGCGCGCAACCGGTCGCGACAACGCAGAACATATTCGCCTAAATGGCGAGCTTGTGGCCAGAATTCCAGATCGGGCCGAATATTTCGCGTCAATGCGGCTGCAAGCGCCTCCGCATCGTCGGTATCGAGCGCCGCACCGTAGGTCGCCACACGACCATAAAACATGCGGGCAAGTTTTTTCATGCGTTTTGGAACGCCCTGATCGCCGATTCCCAGTTCGCGCAGCGAGTGATCGACATCCTTGAAAAACTCGTCGGCCACCTCCTGAGCGACCGCCATGAGTGCAGGATTATCGCCCCGCATACGATGCAGCGTCAGGAAGATATGCACCGACAACATCTCATACCGGCCAAGTGGCGTATCCGGCACATGAAATTGTGCATAAAACCGTTTTTGCCGCGCCGCTGCCACGATCGCCTCGTACACGCGGAGCACGATAGCCTCATTGGCCTTCGATTTGCGGCGGAAAAGTTGGAGAATCATCCCTGTACGACCGTTCCAGTTGCATATAGAAGCAAGGTGGTTTACCGAAGTTCTCCCGACGGCGAAAGTGCCGCGCTGATAATAGAATTATGGAGAGGTCTTTGTTGCAGCGGATTTTCTCAACTGTGCGTTCCGGCGCATCATCAAGCGCACGCAAGCAGCGTGCTCTTCTGGCTGGTACGGCAATTCTGTTTTCGGCCGCACTGGTCGGATGCAACACCGCATCCACGCTTAACCCGTCCGAAACGCTGACCGAAGGCTATGTGCTCGATCAGCAGGCGCTTGATTCGGTACCGGTCGGCTCCAGCCGCGAGCAGGTTCTGCTTGCGCTCGGCACGCCATCGACCACCGCGACCTTCGACAATGAAGTGTTCTATTACATTTCGCAGAAGCGTCATCGTGCAGCCCAGTTCATGAAGCCGAAGCTGGTCGACCGCCAGATTCTTGCGATCTATTTCGACAAGGATGGCAAGGTTCAGAATATCGCGAATTACGGCATGAAGGACGGCAAGCTGTTCGATTTCGTATCGCGTACCACGCCAACCGGCGGCAAGGATCAGACCTTCCTTGGTCAGGTTATCCAGGGCGTTTCCAAGGCCCCGACCTCTGTGCCGGGCGCTGGCGCAGGTGGACCTGGCGGCAGCTAACCACTGTAAGATCGAATTTAAAAGAAAACCCGCCTCTCGGCGGGTTTTTTATTATTGGACTTTGCAGAACCCAATCAAGCCATATGCGCCAGCACTGCAAGCAGCAGAAGTGCGACGATATTCGTGATCTTGATTGCCGGGTTGACGGCAGGACCAGCGGTATCCTTATAGGGATCACCGACCGTATCGCCCGTTACCGAAGCCTTGTGTGCTTCCGAACCCTTCAGGTGCTTCACACCGTCAGCGTCGGTAAAGCCATCCTCGAAGCTCTTCTTGGCATTGTCCCATGCGCCACCGCCGGAGGTCATGGAAATGGCCACGAAAAGCCCGTTGACGATAACACCGAGCAGCGATGCACCGAGCGCTGCGAAGGCAGCCGCCTTGGAGCCTGAAATCAGCAGCACGCCGAAATAGACCACAAGCGGTGCCAGCACCGGCAGAAGCGACGGGATGATCATCTCGCGGATTGCCGCTTTGGTAAGCAGATCGACCGCGCGGGCATAATCCGGGCGTTCCTTGCCGGTCATGATGCCCGGCTTTTCCTTGAACTGGCGACGAACTTCCTGCACCACCGCCCCGCCTGCGCGCCCCACAGCCGTCATGGCCATGCCACCGAACAGATAGGGAATGAGACCGCCGAAGATCAGACCTGCCACCACATAGGGATTGGACAGATCGAACGACACCGGTCCCATATCTGCGAAGTACGGATAGGTCTGGCCGTTGGCAGCGAAGTAAGCAAGGTCGTTGGAATAGGCTGCGAACAGCACCAGAGCACCCAGACCCGCCGAACCGATGGCATAGCCCTTGGTCACGGCCTTGGTCGTATTGCCGACAGCATCCAGCGCATCGGTGGACTTGCGCACTTCCGGATCGAGACCGGCCATTTCCGCAATACCACCGGCATTGTCGGTAACAGGTCCGAAGGCATCAAGCGCCACAATCATCCCGGCAATACCCAGCATGGCCGTGACCGCAATGGCCGTGCCGAAGAGACCTGCCAGCTGGTAGGTGCTGATAATGCCGCCAACGATCACGATGGCAGGCAATGCGGTTGATTCCAGCGAAACGGCAAGGCCCTGAATGACATTCGTGCCATGCCCCGTCACGGAAGCCTGCGCGATGGAATTGACCGGGCGCTTGTTGGTGCCGGTATAATATTCGGTGATCACCACGATCAGGCCTGTCACGATAAGACCGATCAGACCGCAAATGAACAGATTGGTGCCGGTAATGCTCTTTCCGGCCACGGTGCCAATTTCGCCCCAGCCAATTGTCAGCGTGTTGGCAACCCCAAGCCCGATGATGGACAAGAGACCCGTCACGATCAGGCCCTTATAGAGCGCGCCCATGATGGAGCCATTGACGCCAAGCTTGACGAAGAATGTACCTGCAATCGAAGTAATCACGCAGGCTCCGCAGATCAGCAGTGGATAGAGCATGACGCTTGGCAGCACGTCCGAACCGTTGAAGAAGATTGCACCCAGAACCATGGTCGCAACCACGGTAACGGCGTAAGTCTCGAACAGATCGGCTGCCATACCGGCGCAATCGCCGACATTATCGCCCACATTGTCGGCGATGGTTGCCGGATTGCGCGGATCGTCCTCCGGAATACCCGCTTCAACCTTGCCGACCAGATCGCCGCCGACATCCGCACCCTTGGTGAAGATACCGCCGCCCAGACGAGCAAAGATCGAAATCAGCGATGCGCCGAAGCCAAGCGCCACCAGTGCATCGATAACCGTGCGGTCCGCTGGCGCATAGCCCAGCCAGACAGTGAGAATGAAATAATAGACGGATACGCCCAGCAGCGCGAGACCGGCCACCAGAAGACCGGTAACGGCACCGGACTTGAAAGCCATTTCAAGTCCGCCTGCCAGACTCAAGGAAGCGGCCTGTGCTGTGCGCACATTGGCGCGCACCGAAACATGCATCCCGATAAAGCCTGTGACGCCGGACAGGATTGCGCCGATAAGAAAGCCGATGGCGGCGCTCAACGACAGCAAATACCATGCGGCGAGGAACACGACGACACCGACAATCGCAATCGTGGAATATTGTCGTGTGAGATAGGCCGACGCACCCTCGCGGATGGCGCCAGCGATTTCCTGCATACGCGGTGTTCCCTGATCAGCCGCCAGGATCGAACGGATCGACCAGAAGGCGAAAAGAACGGAAACCACGCCGCAGGCAATAACGAGAAGTAAAACTGCCACTCCCATTTGCATAAAGGCCAACTCCTATTGAGTTTGCGCCGGCTACCGTCAGATCGACCTCAGATAAATATCCGATTACTGGGTAATTAACGGCAGGCATATGCGCATGAAGGCCCGAAAACCCCTCCCCGGGCCGATTAGAGCGGCATGGAAAGTGCCTGAAGCCACCACGTCTTACCGGGCTTCAACGGTATAGTTCATCAGGAACTTAACGCCTTGAAATCAAATAATTAGAAAGTTCCCTTGCAGTCGGTCATTCTCAATGCCGCATGACCAACATGCGAAACGGTTGAACAAACGTCAAGCCGTTCTTTGCCAGCATACAATGAAAGAAGGGCTGTGATTTCTCACAGCCCTTTCTATTCTTATCCTGATCTATAAGTCGTTACTAATGGCGCGGCTTGGCCCCACGGCTTTCGCCACGAATGACAAAGGCAAGGCGATCCAGCACAGCATTGACAAGCTTTGGCTCGTCTTCAGTGTAGAAAGCCTTGGCGATATCGACATATTCCGAAACGATCACGGCAGTCGGTACATCATTGCGCGTCGTCAGTTCCCAGGCACCGGCGCGCAGGATGGCGCGCAGCGTGGAATCAAGACGCGACAGCGGCCAGTCTTCGGTCAACGCCTGATGGATCATCGGATCGAGCTTCAGCTGGCTGTCGACAACACCGGCAACGA
Source organism: Ochrobactrum sp. RH2CCR150 (assembly GCA_014138095.1). Lineage (GTDB taxonomy): Bacteria > Pseudomonadota > Alphaproteobacteria > Rhizobiales > Rhizobiaceae > Brucella > Brucella gambitense. The sequence continues at coordinate 172,254 of JACGXE010000003.1, read as the reverse complement.
TGGCGCGGAACCACTGCGGATCGGCATCCAGATATTGCGTGCCGTCCACTTCCTTGCCGAGGCGGAAGGCTTCGTATTCTGCGACCACTTCCATCACGCCCGTACCGGCAACGTCCATCTGGTAGAGCGCCTGCACGGCGGCAAGCCGGGCAACGCCACGCTTGTTCGCTGTACGCGGCAGGTTTGGTGTCGGGCGACCTTCTGCGGAAGAACTCATAATATTAGGCTCCGAATTTCTTGCGCAGGTCAATCATGGTCAGTGCGGCGCGGGCAGCAAAACCGCCCTTGTCCTTGTCAGCACGGCGCGCGCGCACCCAAGCCTGTTCGTCGTTTTCGACAGTCAGAATGCCGTTGCCGATGGCAAGGCTTTCTTCAACCGCGAGATCCGTCAGCGCACGGCAGGATTCATTTGCAACGATGTCGAAATGATAGGTTTCGCCACGGATAACCGTACCAAGAGCGACATAACCGTCATAGTCGGTGCCGCCATTGTCTGCGCCGTCGAGGGCAAACGAAATGGTTGCCGGAATTTCCAGCGCGCCCGGTACGGTCACGACGTCATAGGTCGCGCCTGCGTCGTCAAGGGCAGCCTTTGCGCCATCAAGAAGCGCATCGGCTAGATCGTCGTAGAAACGCGCTTCAACAATAAGCAAATGCGGCGCACGCGCCTCGTGATCGGACATGAGAAACTCCATGACAAATTTTGCGGACCGCAACACCTGCGGTCAACGCTCAAATCGGGATATGCTTTTACAGCCTGGAATTTTAGGCTGTAAGCCTATTTCCGATATTGCGCAAGCCTTGCCGCATAGCGTGCGAGCTGGTCGATCTCGATATTCACCTTGTCGCCCGCTTTTCGCTGTCCCCAGGTGGTCACTTCCAGCGAATGACGGATGAGCAAAACGTCAAATTCATTGCCGTTCACACCGTTGACCGTCAGCGACGTGCCGTCCAGTGCGACCGAACCCTTCTGGGCGATGAATGGCGCCAGTTCTTCCGGCGCGCGCAGGGTGAAGCGCACTGCATCGCCCTCGTCCTTGCGATCAACGATTTCAGCCTGTCCATCGACATGGCCGGAAACGAGATGTCCGCCCATTTCGTCGCCAAGCTTCAGCGAGCGTTCCAGATTGATATTGGTTCCATTTTCCCAGGTGGAAATGGTGGTGAGACGCAGAGCCTCTTCCCATGCCTCGACCTCGAACCAGCGGGCATTGGTGCCCTTTTCCGGCAGTGCAACAACGGTCAGGCAAACACCGGAACACGCAATCGAAGCGCCAAGCTCAATCGTTTCTGGATCATAGACGGTTTCGATACGCAGCAATACGCCTTCATTCAGCGGCTTGATCCGGTCAACCTTGCCGATATCCGTAATAATGCCTGTGAACATCAAGTCTTCCTTACATATTCCGCAAAGGCATCGTCACCGTAACGCGCCTGCCTGAGAATTTTGAATTCTTCTGCGATATGGGCTTCAAGACCGGGCACGGCAACCCCATCGGCAGCACCAATTTCTATTGGTGAGCGAAACGTGATCAGGCGGTCAACCAGCTTTTCATCCAGAAAGCTCTTGGCGACGCCCGCGCCGCCTTCCACAAGAACAGAACCAATGCCCTGCGCGGCAAGATCGTCCATCAACTCCGGCAAGGCGATCCGGCAGTCATCCGTCTCGGTTGCCAGAATACGGCACCCCGCCGCCTTCAATTCGTAACGCCGTTCCGGCGATGCTTCTTCGCTGCAAGCGATCCAGAGCGGCTGTGAATCCGCCGACTGAACCAGCTTCGAGGACAAAGGCAACCGCAATCCGCCATCCAGCACGACGCGGATGGGCGAACGTTGTTCCAGCCCCGGCAAGCGACAGTTCAAAACCGGATCGTCAGCAAGCGCTGTTTCGATACCAATGAGAATAACATCGGTTTGCGACCGTAAGATGTGAGACTGGGCACGCGACACCGGACCGGTAATCAGCACCTGTCCTTCGCCCTTTTTGCCGATCATGCCATCGGCGGAAAGTGCAAGTTTCAGAATCACTTCCGGGCGTTTTCTGGAAGATCGATTCAAGTAGCCCGCCAGATCATTGGCGGCCTTTTCGGCAAGGACGCCTGGCACCACTTCTATACCCGCTTCGCGTAGGATGGCAAAACCCTTGCCGCTGACGCGATCATCCGGATCGGTGGCCGCAACGACAACGCGGGCCACACCGGCGCGCACCAGCGCCTCGGCGCAAGGCGGCGTGCGACCATGATGAGCGCAAGGCTCCAGCGTGACATAGGCCGTTGCGCCACGCGCCGCCTCGCCTGCGTCGGCAAGCGCCTGCGGTTCGGCGTGCGGCCTGCCGCCAAGAGCAGTGACGCCGCGCCCGATGATGATGCCGTCCTTGACGATCAGTGTACCGACAGATGGATTTGTTCCCGTCAGCCCCTTGTGACGGCGGGCATAACGGATTGTCGCTTCCATGAAGCGAATATCATCCGAGGTCACCTGTGAATGCGGTAGTTCCAGTGCAGTCATGCCTATCTATCCAGATCGTCCTCGGAATCGGGGGCTGCCAGCTCATCGATCACGTTATGGAAATCGACGGCCTTGCTGAAATTGCGGTAGACCGATGCAAACCGGATATAGGCAATATCATCCACACCCTTGAGGGCATCCATTGCCAGACGGCCAATCTCGTCGGACGTCACCTCCGCCTCACCCGAACTTTCGAGCTGGCGCACAATTCCGGAAATCGCACGCTCGATACGCTCGCTGTCGACATCGCGCTTGCGCAGCGCCACTTCGATGGAGCGGGTCAGCTTGTCACGATCGAAGGGCACGCGGCGTCCGCTTTTCTTCACGACCATCAGGTCGCGGAGTTGAACGCGTTCGAATGTCGTAAACCGCCCGCCGCAGACCGAACAGACACGACGTCTGCGAATAACGGCACCATCCTCCGCAGGACGGGAATCCTTCACTTGCGTATCTTCAGATTGGCAATAGGGACAACGCATAGAACTCTTTCACTTAACTCTTCGAAGACTGATTCCTATAGATCATATCTGATCTGCGCCAATCAACATACCGAATGCGACCCACCGGATATGCGAGGCAAAAAGCCCCGCTCAACAGCGTTGAACGGGGCTTTCGATACTCTTCATTCAGGGACTGATTATCCCTGATAGCCATACATCGGGAAACGGTCGGTCAGAGCGACGACCTTCTCCTTCACAGCCTGTTCGACAGCGGCATTGCCTTCGTCGGAATTGGCAACCTTCAGACCGTCGAGAACTTCAGCGATCAGCGAGCCGATTTCCTTGAATTCGGTTACACCGAAGCCGCGCGTGGTGCCGGCTGGCGTGCCGAGGCGAACGCCGGAGGTGACGAACGGCTTTTCAGGGTCGAACGGAATGCCGTTCTTGTTGCAGGTGATGTTGGCGCGACCGAGAGCGGCTTCCGCACGCTTGCCCGTTGCGTTCTTCGGACGCAGATCGACCAGCATCAGATGGTTGTCGGTACCGCCGGAAACGATATCGAGGCCATGCGACTTCAGTTCTTCGGAGAGCGCGCGCGCATTGTCGACGACGTTCTCGGCATAAAGCTTGAATTCAGGCTTCAGCGCTTCACCGAAGGCCACCGCCTTGGCGGCGATGACGTGCATCAGCGGGCCGCCCTGAAGACCAGGGAACACAGCCGAATTGAACTTCTTCGCCAGATCGGCATCGTTGGTCAGGATCATGCCGCCGCGCGGGCCGCGCAGAGACTTGTGCGTCGTCGTCGTGCAGACATGGGCATGAGGGATCGGCGACGGATGCTGGCCACCGGCAACGAGACCGGCAATATGCGCCATATCAACCATGAGATAAGCGCCGACTTCATCGGCGATTTCACGGAAACGTTTCCAGTCCCAGACGCGCGAATAGGCGGTGCCGCCAGCGAGAATCAGCTTTGGCTTGTTTTCGCGGGCGAGACGAGCCACTTCGTCCATATCCAGCAGATGGTCGTCCTGACGGACGCCATAAGACACGACATTGAACCACTTGCCTGACATGTTGACCGGCGAACCATGCGTCAGGTGACCACCCGAATTGAGGTCGAGACCCATGAAGGTATCGCCGGGCTGAAGCAGAGCCAGGAACACGGCCTGGTTCATCTGGCTGCCGGAATTCGGCTGAACATTGGCGAATTCGCAACCGAAGAGCTTCTTCGCGCGTTCGATCGCCAGTTCTTCCACCACGTCGACATACTGGCAGCCGCCATAATAGCGCTTGCCCGGATAGCCTTCGGCATATTTGTTGGTGAGGATGGAGCCCTGCGCTTCAAGAACAGCGCGCGAGACGATGTTTTCCGAGGCGATCAGCTCGATTTCATGGCGCTGACGACCGAGTTCGTTGCGAATTGCACCGAAAATTTCGGAATCGATGTCCTCGAGGCTTGCATTGAAGAAAGCGTCGGAAAACGCATTCTTGGTGGCGGCATTGGCTTGAGACATTTTCACACCCTCCGGGTCAGCCGGTAAAAGCTATTGGATGAGGCGCATTATCACACTTGAATGCCCTAGGCCAATGGCCGCAAAGCGAAAAGCATGTTCCAAAATGCGGCAAACCGATTTGATACCGACTTTTGCTTATTTATACGCATTTCCGAACGCAAAACCGCTTCACACTTTTGCTGGAAATGCTTTGAAACTAAAAAAGCCGCCCCGAATGCTCGGGACGGCTTTTGTTCAGCAATAAATACCGAAAAATCAGGTATCGGTGCCAAGCGCCAGCGATGCTGCGCCATCCATCTTGTAGATGTCGTCGCGGAACTGCACGACGCCGTCGCCCGTCGACCAGGCCGAGATATAGACAAAGTGCAGCGGCACAGGGTCAACAACCTGAATAGGCGTGTTGTTGCCCGTACGGATCGTTTCCTCGATATTCTGGCGATCCCAGCCAGCCGTGTTCTTAAGCAGCCACACGTCCAGATCGCGAACATTCTGCACGCGCACGCAGCCCGACGAGTCGAAACGCATGAGCTTGTTGAAATAGCTCTTCTGCGGCGTATCGTGCATGTAGACGGCATACTGATTGTGGAAGTTGATCTTCGTCGAGGACATAGCGTTGATCTTGCCCGGGTCCTGACGGAACATCAGCTTCACAGCGTCATCCGTGTTCCAGTCGATGGTTTCCGGCGCAACTTCCTGACCCGACTGATCGTAAAGACGGATCTTGTTCTTCGCCAGATATTGCGGGTCTTTCCGCATCAATGGAATGATGTCCTTCTGGATGATCGACTTCGGCGCCGTCCAGTAAGGATTGAGAATGACTTCGTGGATCTTCGAATTAAGAAGCGGCGTCTGACGGTCGATCTTGCCGACAACGGCGGTGTGACGCTGCATGACGCTGCCGTTCTCAACGGCTTCGATCCGTGCGGCGGGGATATTCACCATCACGAAGCGCTGTTCCTGCATACCGGCGCTGACCAGCGGCGACAAGCGCTGCAAATTGGTCTGGAGCTGGCCGAGACGCGTATTCGCGTCCACATTCATGGCTGCATAGGTGAACTGGCCCATCACGCCATCTGCCGGCAGACCATGACGCGACTGGAAACGCTTCACTGCGGCATCGACATAGGTGTCGAACGCATTGGAAAGACCAGCGCCCTGCGGCAGATCGCCGGAAACCATGAGACGCTTGCGCAGATACTGGACCGACTGGTCATTCACGCCGAGCTGAAGCTTTGCATTGCCCGGAACCGTCGGCCAGCCGCCGCGACCGGCAATGTCGCTATATTGGGCGATCGCGCCCTGAATATTGCCAATGGTCTGCTGGCTCAGCACCGGCTGGTTGGTCGCAACCTTCTGGCCGCCTGTCGCGCGCGCATCGAACTGGTCATCCCAGTTACCGCGGCGCGGCGACGCGAGCACATCGTTAAATGCCTGTTGCGCAAAGGACGAGGTTGCAAAAGCCGAGGCTGCCACGGAAAGGCCAGCTGTTGCAGCACCACGCAGGAAGCGACGGCGGTCTACATTGAAAGCTTCGGCATTCTTGTCAGTCTTGGTTATTGGCTTGGTCATTTGCTTAGTCCCAAAAAGGCACGCCGCTCATAGCTCAATGTCGGCGGCAGTCGTCCGAGAATATCAGCAACAGGGTGTCAAGGCGATAGGCGACCCGCAAACATGCGCGCCAGCTTATATCTCCCGACCTGTTGGAAGATGGCACATTCTTGCCCGTGCAGTCTTGAGAACTGCTTATGTCGGTTTTTATGGCTTAATCATGTCGCGCGGCCCAGTTTGCAAGCCACGCGCATCAAGATCGAAGCATAATTGCCCATCCGCTTCAGCAAATGCAGGTCTGTTGTGTCCGTTCTGCAACAAACTTCCCGGAACACTGGTCGATTTATCAGAGACGATAAGCGATGCTGTCGTTCCAGAAGCGGTCGAGGCGCTGCAGAGACTTGTTCATCGCCATGAATTCTTCAACCTGAATTCCGCCGACCTGTTCGATGGACAGGACGTGACGTTCGTAAAGAGCGGCAACCTGATTGGCGATCTCATTGCCCTTGTCGGTCAGGCTGACACGCACCGAACGGCGATCAACACGCGAACGCTGGTGATGAATGAAGCCCATTTCGACAAGCTTCTTGAGGTTGTAGGAAACATTCGAGCCGAGATAGTAACCACGCGAGCGCAGTTCACCGGCGGTGAGTTCCGAATTGCCAATGTTGAAAAGCAGCAGCGCCTGCGTTGCGTTGATGTCGAGCTGACCATTGCGGTCGAACTCATCCTTCACAACATCGAGCAGGCGGCGATGCAGACGCTCCACCAGCTGAAGGGCTTCCAGATACAGGCTGCGGAGTGCGGCTTCCGGAGCATAGAGCGGAGCGTCGATTTTGCGCTGAGCATTCATCATTGTCTTTGCCTCTCTGTCGGAGCCGCATTCGGGAAACCCTTGATGCAGCTCTCTTCCTGTTTTATGCAGCGATGTTTCTCGCTGTCTTGAGAGGACTTTAGGGGAGATGCATAAAATTCGACTTAAAAGTCAGACTTAACAGTAGCTTACCGAGAGGAATGCAAATTCAGGCTTAATGTTTACTTACTGGCACCCGCGATCAGGCGGAAATGCTGGCCTTTGCCTGCCGCCGCTTTTCCAGAACCAACAGGATGCGGAACACGATATAAATAACGATGCACAGCGCATTGAAGGTAACCGTCAACGGTCTGCTTTCAAAGTTCCGTTCAAAAACCGAATAGATGCTGATCTCGCCGACTGCGGCCACGAACCAAAGAACCGGCCCCCAGGTTGCCCGCATCCAGAGACCCGTTGCGGCAACAGGCATTAACACTGCCAGCGCGACAACAGCGGTCTGCCACATCCACGGCATCAGATCGAACCGCCAGAGCAATCCCGGATGAATACCGATGAGCCGCACCCAATAGAGAACGCCACTTGCCAGCGCAGTCAGCGCCAGCAATCGAATGAACCATGTAAATGTCCATTCAAGGCCGGTCGGTTGCGCGTGCTGGCGCAGCTCATCCATATGCATCAGCAATTCCTCATGAGAACGTCAGTTCCTTTTCGCCAAGATTTACGAAATAGGCGTTTACCTGTTCCGGTTTTACGTCCTCGACTGAAGCCGGTTGCCAGGATGGCGCGCCATCCTTGTCGATCAGCAGCGCCCGCACGCCTTCATAGAAGTCGTGGGCTTCAAGCATCCGGCTGGCAATGCGATATTCCATACGCATGCAATCATCGAGGTCGAGCGGGCGACCGTCGGCGATCTGCCGGAAAGTTACCGACACGCTGGTCGGCGACCGCGTTGCTATGACGTTCAAAATGTCCGTCGCCGGTTTACTGCCCGAAGCGGCGGCCTTGTCCAGCAAGTTCATGCAATCGGCAAGCGTCGCGCCGGAAAAGCACTCATTGATCACATGCCGTGTGTCGGCGGATGTTTCGAAATCCGGGTACTGGCTGCGAGTCAGAGCCGCATCAATATCGGCCGATGCGATAAGATCGTCACGCACGTCGTGCAGGTCGCTGGCCGCAACTGCGTGGGTGGCAATTCCACTCTGGAGACAATCGCCCCAACGAATGCGGTTTCCCGTCAAGGCGAGATAATAACCAAAATTGTCGTGGAGATGCGGCAGGAACGCGCTTCCACCGACATCGGGAAAGAAGCCGATTCCCGTTTCCGGCATGGCGAACATGGTGTTTTCGGTCACGATACGGTGCGAACCGTGCACCGAAATGCCAGCGCCGCCGCCCATGACAATCCCATTGATCAGCGATATGTAGGGCTTGGGAAACCGACCGATGCGGGCATTGAGCCGATATTCGTCGCGGAAGAACTCGTAAGCGGGCGTTCCGTCGCGGCCAGCCTTGTAGGCCGCAACAACATCGCCGCCAGCGCAGAATGCACGGCCCTCGCCTTCCAGAATCACGCAGGCGACTTCCGGATCGTCTTCCCAGGCCTGCAATGCGCGGTCGAGCGCCAGAATCATCTTATGCGTCAGCGCGTTGAGCGCTGCGGTCCGCGTCAGCTTTACCAGACCGGCTTTTCCCTTGCGTTCGAAGCTGATTTCGCCGCCACCGCCAAAGTCAATCTGCATATCTTGTCTCCCGTTCCAACAAATGGGTAGAAAGTGAGACGCCCCGCGTCAATCCCACACAGGTGCGTACCGGCCAATCTTCTTGGTTTCACCACTTTTCCCGTGATAAACGGTGCGCATCCGAAGTCAGCCCTTTGATTGCATTTGCATCGCGGCTTCCATTCTCGGGAATAATTCAATGAGCGACCGTCAATCCAAATATCTCCCCCCTCATATCGGCAGACATGTCGATGACGTGACCGGCAGCTGCCGTTTGCGCCGTATGCGCAAGGCCGACTGGTCGCGCAGGCTGGTGCAGGAAACGCAGCTGACGGTGGACGATCTGATCCTGCCATTCTTCCTCACCTACGGGGACGGGGTTTCCGAACCTGTGGAAGCCATGCCCGGTGTGGAGCGCTATTCGGTCGATATGGCGGTGCGCATGGCAGAGAAAGCCGCCAAGCTCGGCATTCCGGCCATTGCCCCCTTCCCGCGAGAAAAAGCGGAAGTGAAGACCGATGACGGTGCGTTTGTCGCCAGCCCCGACAATCTGATCAATCGTGCCGTGCGCGCGATCAAAAAAGAAGTGCCGGAGATTGGCATCATCACCGATGCTGCGCTCGATCCATTCACCACGCATGGCCATGACGGCATTTTGCGCGATGGTGAAATCGTCAATGACGAATCCGTCGCCATGGTGGTCCGCGGCGCGCTTTCGCAGGCTGAAGCCGGTGCCGATATCATCGCGCCATCCGACATGATGGACGGCCGCATCGGCGCAATCCGTCAGGCGCTGGACGAGCACGGCTATCATCACATTCCGATCATGTCCTATGCGACGAAATTCGCATCGGCTTTCTACGGCCCCTATCGTGAAGCCATTGGCACGCAGGGCCTGCTGAAAGGCGACAAGAAGACCTATTATCTCGATCCGGCCAATCCGGAAGAAGCGGTGCGCGAAGCCGAGCAGGATATCGCCGAGGGTGCGGACATGCTGATGGTCAAGCCCGGCATGCCTTATCTCGACATCATCCACCGGCTGAAGAGCGAATTCCGCCTGCCCACCTATGCCTATCAGGTGTCGGGTGAATACGCGATGATCAAGGCCGCCGGTATCAATGGCTGGATCGACGAAGAAAAAGTGATGATGGAAAGCCTTCTGGCTTTCAAGCGTGCCGGTTGCGACGGCATCCTCACCTATTTCGCAATTGAGGTCGCCGAAAAGCTGAAACAGCGCGGTTAGTCTGAGGGTCAGAATAAAGAGCAACGGGCCCTTCGTAGCCCCGGCATAGCGACTTTTATGTCAGACACCGACAGGTTGCCCGTGCTTTCTCTGGCAGCTTCCTTGAAACGGCCCACTTCATTTACCATGTTCGTAGCGTTCCGCCCGGAAGGCGGAGCGGCGCCGGACGTTGTCTTGTCTCCGGTTGTCTTTTTAAACGACTGGAAGGAAAAATGTCCGACCATATCCTGCACGGCGAGATCATGGCTCCGCGTTACGACAGCCGAGCTTTCTTCGAGGGCGTGCGTACGCGCCGGATGATGGCTTTTCTCATCGATTATCTCATCGTCTTTCTGCTGTGTATCCCGGCTGCAATTATCATTGCGCTGTTTGGCATACTCACGCTTGGCATCGGCTGGATGCTTTACGGCATCATGTTCCCCATCGTGGCGCTGATCTATGTGTCGCGCACCATGGGCGGCCCGCAGCAAGCCACCAAGGGCATGCAGATGATGAACCTCAAGCTCGTCCGGCTTGAAGGCGGCATGGTGGACCCGATGCTCGCTATTGTTCACTCGGTGCTGTTCTGGGGTCTCAACGTCGTGTTGACGCCGCTGATCCTGCTGGCAACGCTGGTTCTCGACCGCAAGCGCACGGTGCACGATCTTCTGCTTGGTACGGCGGTCATCCGCTCGGATCGTTAAGATCGCGCTAAAAGACGGTTTCCTGTTTCCCGAAACCAACCGATGTGGAGGGAAACAGACCTAGTTCAACTTAAGATCAAAAAAATTCAGAGCCGGCTGCGCAAAATGCCACTTGACGTTTTGCGCCGTCGGTTCGATCCTTGTCAGATATCGTGATGGTTTCGGTATTACCATTTCGTGGATATTGAATGACCCATCAACCGCAACAGTCTCCGCAGTTCTTTTTGACGGCCCCATCGCCCTGTCCGTATCTCGATGGGCAGATGGAGCGCAAAGTTTTTACGCATCTCGTGGGCGATAAAGCCAACGAGATCAACGATCTCCTGACCCAAGGCGGATTCCGCCGCTCCCAGAATATCGCCTATCGCCCGGCCTGCGAGCTTTGCCGCGCCTGCGTTTCCGTGCGCATTCTGGCGGGAGAGTTCGAGATGACGCGCAATATGCGCCGCGTCTGGAACCAGAATCGCGATCTGGTCGGTCGCGTGCACAAGGCGCAACCCAGCACCGAGCAATATGCGCTGTTTCGCGATTATCTCGATGCGCGCCACCGTTCAGGCGGCATGTCGGACATGACCGTGCTCGATTATGCGATGATGGTTGAAGATACCCACGTCAACACGCAGATCATCGAGTATCGCCGTCGCGGCCCCGACAGTTTTATCGATCCCAAGGGCGATGGTGAGTTGATTGCCGTGGCGCTGACCGATGTGATGGCCGACGGCCTTTCCATGGTCTACTCGTTCTTCTCGCCGCATATGCACGACCGTTCGCTCGGCACCTATATGATTCTCGATCATATCGAACGGGCGCGAGCCGCGGGCTTGCCGCATGTCTATCTCGGCTATTGGGTCGAGGGATCACGCAAGATGCAGTATAAAATCCGCTTCACGCCGCAGGAACATCTTGGCCCTCGCGGCTGGCAGCGGTTTGAGGGCTAACGTCGCGTTTTCCTGATCTTGCTCGCCCAAAATGGGCGAAGCTATTTTCCTTCACGCTGAGCTTGTCGAAGGATCGAAGAGCTGAGGGCAAACGCACAGGGTCTGCCCTTGTCACCCACATCCTTCGAGACGGTTTCCTTCGCTCCGCTCAGGGCACCTCCTCAGGATGAGGGGATGCTGTAGCTGTCAGAATTTACCCGAACGTGGAAATCCCTTCGGAACAACGCGCCCGGCGGAAGCGCGAGCGCCAATCCACTCGACGAGTTCTTCCTTGTTGCGCGTAAAAGTCCGTTCTGCCGAATCCTGCCATGACAGGCCTTCGGCAATCGCAAATGTACGAATGTCCGAAACGCCGCCATCCTTATACTTTTGCAGACGGACGCCCTTGCCGCGTGTCATTTCCGGAATTTCCGATAGCTGGAAGACAACCATCTTGCGATTCTCGCCGACGACCGCGATGTGATCGCCGGAAACACGCGTGCAAATCTTCGCTTCGTCTGGCGCCTTCACATTCATCACCTGCTTGCCCTTGCGGGTATTGGCGACGGCTTCATTCTCCGGAACGATGAAACCATTGCCCTCATGCGAAACCAGCAGCAACTTTGCCGATGGATCGTGAACGAAGGCTGTCAGAATGTCCTGATCGTTTTCCATATCGACCAGAATGCGGATCGGCTCGCCATGGCCGCGACCGCCCGGCAGGGTGTTCGCGCCGATGGTGAAGAACTTGCCGCCGGTCGTGAAGAACAGAAGCTTGTCGGTCGTTTCCGCATGGAAAGCCAGCTTGAGCTTGTCGCCTTCCTTGAAGGAGAGCGTCGAGAAGTCGGCCATATGGCCCTTCATCGCACGCAGCCAGCCCTTTTCCGAAACAACAATCGTAACCGGCTCGCGCTCGATCATCGCATTGTGGATGTCTTCCAGATCGTGGGTCGGCGCTTCGGCGAAATTCGTGCGACGCTTGCCAAGCTTGGTCGCAGGGCCAAATTTCTCACGCACCGCCTTGATCTCGGCGCTGATCTTCTTCCACTGGCGTGTGCCGGAAGCGAGCAGTCCTTCAATATCGGCCTTTTCCACCGTCAGGGCGTCAAATTCCTTGCGGATCTCGAATTCCTCAAGCTTGCGCAACGAACGCAGGCGCATATTGAGGATCGACTCGGCCTGAACATCGGTCAGTTCGAATGTCCGCATTAATTCCTGTTTCGGCTCGTCTTCCTCGCGGATGATGCGGATGACTTCATCCAGATTGAGATAGGCAATCAGGAAGCCGCCGAGGATTTCCAGGCGCCGTTCAATCTCGGCCAGACGATATTGCGAGCGACGAACCAGAACTTCCTTGCGGTGTTCCAGCCATTCGCGCAGCACGCCGCCCAGCGAAAGAACATTCGGCACCTTGCCGTGCGACAGCACATTCATGTTGAGCGAAACGCGGCTTTCAAGCTCGGTGAGCTTGAACAGCGATTCCATCAGCAATTCCGGGTCAACGGTGCGGTTCTTCGGCTCCAGAACGATGCGGATATCTTCCGCAGATTCATCGCGAATATCGTCAAGCAGCGGCAGTTTCTTGGCCAGCAGCAATTCGGCGATCTTCTCGATCAGGCGCGACTTCTGCACCTGATACGGAATTTCAGTGACGACGATCACCCAGGTGCCGCGATTGCCTTCTTCCTTTTCCCAACGCGCGCGGACACGGAACGCGCCGCGACCGGTACGATAGGCTTCGACAATATTGCCATGTTCTTCAACCAGAATGCCGCCCGTCGGGAAATCCGGGCCACGCACCTTGGCTTTCAGCAGTGCGGACGGATCAGTTTCCGCCTCACGCTTCAGCTCTTCCCATTGTTCCGGCGAGGTGATGAGTTCTTCCACGCCCGCATCGGGATGATTGATCAGATAAAGCGCCGACGAGCAAAGCTCCGCCACGTTATGCGGCGGAATATTCGTCGCCATGCCAACCGCGATGCCTGCCGAGCCATTGGCCAGCAGGTTCGGGAATGCACCCGGCAGAACGATCGGTTCCTCGTCTTCCTCATTATAGGTCGGACGAAAATCGATAGCGTTTTCGGTGATGCCTTCGAGCAGCAGCGTCGCCACTTCGGTCATGCGGGCTTCGGTATAACGCATGGCGGCGGCGTTATCGCCGTCGATATTGCCGAAATTGCCCTGCCCGTCGACCAGCGGATAACGCACCGCGAAATCCTGTGCCAGACGCACCAGCGCATCGTAGATCGAAGCGTCGCCATGCGGGTGGAACTTACCCATCACGTCGCCCACGATACGCGCGCATTTCGCATAGGCCTGATCGGGATTGAGACGCAGCAGACGCATCGCATGCATGATGCGCCGATGCACCGGCTTCAGACCGTCGCGCACGTCCGGCAGCGCACGATGCATGATCGTGGACAGCGCATAAGCGAGGTAACGTTCCTCGAGGGCCGACTTAAGATCGACCCGTTCGATGTGTTCTTCGCCGTCGCCCGGCGGAATCAGACTTTTTCCCATACTTCCCAGTACCAAGTGCGCGAATCGTCAGCAAGCGTTCAGGAGAACTAAACCAGTACATTACAGTGCGCTGCGCTAAATATGGCACGCAAAGAGCGTGGCAGCGCTTGAAATCCACTGCATAGTTGCACAAATCAAAATTGGAGCGTGGAGGCAGGCTTCAGTCGCAAATCTGCCGCCATTTACGCACTATAGAGCAATCGGAAACAGGTTTTCCTATGTTGCAAGCACAGGTTAAGCAAATCGGGTTGTTAAATCAGAAGATTTAAGCCTATGAATGCCGCACTAAAATCAAGAGATTAGGCAGGAGCTTCGAATGCAGGTTTTCGTCAATATCAAGCCAGCGGCGCGCATTTTTGCTGCAAGCACAGCGCTTTCGCTGATTTTCGGCAGCGCCGCCATGGCTGCGGATGCCAATGCCGTCGCCGAGCGCCTCAAGGCCCTTTATGCGAAACAGGGCGGTGAACTGAGCTTCGCCAATGTGAAGGCTGACGGTTCGAACATCGTGCTCGAAGGCACCAAGGTCAAGCTCGCCACGCTGTCTCCCAAAGACGTGGAAATCGGCGATGTAACGCTGGAAGACGTTCAGGACGCACCGGATGGCGGTTTCACCATCGGACAGGTTGCAGTTCCTGACCTCACACTCGACAGCACCGATGGCAAGAACGACCAGGCCACCATCAAGGGCATGTCGATGCTGAACCTGCATATTCCATCGGAATCTGCCAAGGGTCCGCTCGACAGCATGATCCTCTACGACAAGATGAAGATCGACGAACTGGCATTTGGCAAGCCGGGCACGGATGGCGCCACGGTAAAGGGCGTCGACGTCTCGCTCGACACGTCGAACAAGGCCGAGAAGATCGGCTACACCGCCTCGGTCGCCAGCATTGACGCCACCTTCGGCAAGGAAGGCCAGAACCCGCTTGAGCCGCTTGGCATGAAGAGCCTTCAGGCCGCCGTCAACATGAAGGGCCAGTGGTCGCCGAAGTCGGGCGATGCCACGCTCGACCAGATGGAAGTTGATGCGCAGGATCTCGGCAAGATCAACATCACCGGCAGCCTTGGCGGTTATGACCTGGCCTTTGTCGAAGCCGTGCAGAAGACGCAGGAAGCAATGACCAAGTCGGACGCCGACAAGGACGCCGCCGGTCTTGCCATTCTGGGCCTTGCAGAACAGCTGAACCTCAAGAACCTGACGATCCGCTTCGATGATGCATCGCTGACGGAAAAGCTGCTGACCTATTATGCCAAGCAGCAGGGTTCGGACGCCAAGGCGCTTGGCGAACAGCTGAAGATGATGGTGCCGCTGATGGCCACACAGCTGAAGAACCCGGATTTCGCACAGCAGCTGAAAGCGGCATCGGACAAGTACTTCACCGATCCGAAGTCTTTGACGCTGAGCGCCTCGCCTGACCAGCCGGTCACCTTCGCATCGATCGTTGCAACCGCTTCGCTCGATCCAACGAAGATCATCCAGCTCCTGAAGGTTGGCGTCGACGCCAACAACTAAAATCGAAAAAGCCCGGTGCAATCACCGGGCTTTTTTCTTGGTGTTCGCATATAAAAAACCCGGCTCAAGGCCGGGTTTTTTGTTCTCTGAAAAAGAGCTTAGGCCTTCTGAGCCGGGGGAGCCAAGCGGATATGCAGATCCCGCAGCTGGGCTGGCGACACGTCCGAAGGCGCGTTCATCAGAAGATCAAGCGCCTGCTGGTTCATCGGGAACAGCGAGATTTCACGCAGGTTCTTTGCACCGACCAGCAGCATGATGACGCGGTCGATACCGGCAGCCATGCCGCCATGCGGAGGCGCGCCGTACTGGAACGCACGGTAGAGACCACCGAAGCGCTCTTCCACATCCTGCTGGCTGAGGCCGACCTTTTCAAAGGCCTTGACCATGACATCCGGCAGCTGGTTACGGATCGAGCCCGAAGCAATTTCAAAGCCGTTGCAGACGAGATCGTACTGATAGGCCTTGATCGCAAGCGGATCCTGATTTTCCAGCGCATCCATACCGCCCTGCGGCATGGAGAACGGGTTGTGCGCGAAGTCGAGCTTCTTGTTGTCTTCGTCCCATTCGTAGAACGGGAAGTCGATGATCCAGGCCAGTTCGAAACGATCGCGGTCCACGAGGTTCAGTTCTTCGCCTGCGCGGGTGCGTGCATCGCCGGCAAACTTATAGAACTTCGACGGCTGACCAGCCACGAAGAAGCAGGCGTCGCCATCGTCGAGGCCCATCTGCACGCGAATTGCTTCAGTGCGTTCTTCGCCGATGTTCTTCGCAATCGGGCCTGCACCCTCAAGCTTGTCGCCTTCCTTGCGCCAGAAGATATAGCCGAGACCCGGCTGGCCTTCGCTCTGCGCCCAGGAATTCATGCGGTCGCAGAATGCGCGGCTACCGCCGGTCTTGGCCGGGATAGCCCAGACTTCGACCTTGGGATCATTGGCGATCATGTTCGCGAAGACCTTGAAGCCCGAACCGGCGAAATGATCGGTCACAGCCTGCATTTCAATCGGGTTGCGCAGATCCGGCTTGTCCGAACCATAGGTGCGGATCGAATCGTCATAGGCGATACGCCGGAAAGTCTGCGTGACCGGCTTGCCTTCGGCAAACTCTTCAAAAATACCGCACATGACCGGTTCCATCGTTTCCCAGATTTCTTCCTGGGTTACGAAGCTCATTTCAAGGTCGAGCTGGTAGAATTCGCCCGGCAGGCGATCAGCGCGCGGGTCTTCATCGCGGAAGCAAGGCGCGATCTGGAAATAACGGTCGAAACCGGCAACCATCAGAAGCTGCTTGTACTGCTGCGGCGCCTGCGGCAATGCATAGAACTTGCCTTCATGGATACGGCTCGGCACCAGGAAGTCGCGTGCGCCTTCCGGCGACGAGGCCGTCAGGATCGGCGTGGTGAACTCGTTGAAGCCGATTTCGGTCATGCGGCGACGCATCGCGGCAATGATCTTGGTGCGGCTCATAATGTTCTTGTGCAGCGTTTCGCGGCGCAGATCGAGGAAGCGATACTTCAGGCGGATATCTTCCGGATAATCCGGCTCGCCGAAGACAGGCAGCGGCAGTTCCTTGGCTGCGGCCAGAACTTCGATCTCGGTTGCGAAAATTTCCACTTCGCCGGTCGGCAGGTTCGTATTGACCGCATCACCTGCGCGGGCCTTCACTTCACCATCGACGCGGATAACCCACTCGCCGCGAACCGTTTCGGCAACCTTGAAAGCAGGCGAATCGGGATCGGCCACAATCTGGGTAATGCCGTAATGATCGCGAAGATCGATGAAGAGAATGCCGCCATGGTCACGGACGCGGTGAACCCAGCCGGACAGACGAACGTTCGAACCGACGTCCGTCTTGCGGAGGGCTGCGCAGGTATGGCTGCGGTAACGGTGCATGATTTCTGCCTTTTGGTAAGATAAGTCAGTGCAGGCAAAGCGCTGCAAATTCTGGCGGAAAAGCGCATTTTGACCGGGTTTTGTCAAGTCTGCACTCTCTACAAGTGTCGCGGTTCGGACCGCATGACGTAACGTATCGACAAAAAACACGATTTGCACTTGTTATGCTGCGGGTTTTGCGCATTCTTTCGGGACAACCAGCATCGCTTTGTCTAAAAGAAACCTATGCAACTCATCACGACCACAGAGGCCCTTGAAGAGGCCGTATCCGCCCTGTCCAAGTCAGATTTCGTCACTGTCGACACGGAGTTCATCCGCGAAACGACTTTTTGGCCGGAATTGTGCCTTATCCAGATGGCTTCGCCGGATCACACCGCGCTGGTGGATGCTCTTGCGCCGGGACTTGACCTTGCACCATTCTTCCGCCTGATGGCCGACGAGAAAATCGTCAAGGTTTTCCATGCTGCGCGGCAGGATATCGAAATCGTGTTCCATCTCGGCGACCTCATCCCCTCGCCGGTCTTTGACAGTCAGGTCGCGGCGATGGTCTGCGGCTTCGGCGATGCGATTTCTTACGACCAGCTCGTCCAGAAAGTCACCGGCAAGCATCTCGACAAATCATCCCGCTTTACCGACTGGCGCAGACGCCCGCTTTCGGACAAGCAGCTCGACTACGCGCTGGCTGACGTCACCTATCTGCGCGACATCTATCTCTATCTCAAGGAAGAGCTTGAGAAGGAAGGTCGCAGCGAGTGGGTGAATGAGGAAATGGCGGTGCTGACCGCCCGCGAAACCTATGATTTGCATCCGGACGATGCATGGCGGCGTGTAAAAGCCCGCGTGCGCAAGCCGATCGAGCTTGCCATCATGCAGTCTGTTGCTGCATGGCGCGAGCGGGAAGCACGTGAACGCAATGTGCCGCGTGGTCGTATCATCAAGGACGACACGATTGCCGAAATCGCCCAGCAGCAGCCACGCGATGCCGAAGCGCTCGGTCGCCTGCGCTCGATCCCCAAGGGCTGGGAACGCTCGGCGCAGGCCGCAGGTCTGGTTGCCGCAATCCAGTCAGCGCTTGCTATTCCGAAGGAAGACCTGCCGAAGCTGCCCAAGCCGTCGCATTCGCCGGAAGGTAGCGCTGCCGCAGCCGATCTTCTGAAGGTTCTGCTCAAACTGGTGACCGAAGAGCATGGCGTTGCCGCCAAGATCGTCGCCAGTTCGGACGATATCGACAAGATTGCAGCCGAAGGCGATGAAGCGAAAGTACAGGCCTTGCAAGGCTGGCGTCGCGAGGTGTTCGGTCAAAAGGCACTGGACCTGATCGACGGCAAGATCGGCATCAAGTTCGAAAACCGCCGCATCCGGGCCGTGGAATTAGGGGAGTAAGGCAGTAGGGGAATAGGTGAAAAGGGCTGTATAAACATACTCCCTATTCCCTTATTCCCCTACTCACTCAATGCCCTACTCTTTTTCGCCTATCGCGAAATACAGGTTCTTTCCCGTCAATTTGGCCAGCTGCTGCAAACGGCCTTCGGGGCGATCCGATACAAGATCGGCCAGATCGCTCGGTACGACCAGCGCGATACCGTTTTCTTCCTCACGCCAGTAGAGGCGCGGAATGACCCCCGGCATCGATGCCGACAGAAGATAGACAACGCGCAGCAGCGCGCCGAGCAGCTTCGCCCTTTCACGCAGACGCGGCGTGGCCAGCTGCACGATTTCCGGCGCGATTTCGTCTTCGATCAGCCCCTCATGGCGATAGTAATTGGCAAGCGCCATATAAGAACGGCCCGGATGATCGATGCCACCGAACGAGCCGTGCGCGATGATATTCAACGCCTGCGAACCGCGATAATCCGGATGTGCGCGCCAGCTGATATCCGCCACGAGACATGCGGCTTCGCGATAACGCCCTTCGTCCTCAGTCTCATCATAACCGAGCAGCGGCAGAGAAAGCGTCGTCCAGACCGCCAGTTCGCGCGCATGACGCGGTGAGCGTGACCGCAGGATCGCCAGTTCTTCCGCAGAAGCCAGCAGGGGATCGAGTTTCTGCTCGTTCTTGGGCAACAGCGAATAGAGATAACCTTCACGCACGCCCAAAGCCGAGAAGACGATCTTCGAAGGCTTCATGCGGCGGATGGTTTCCAGCATCACAGTCGCGCCATAAGACAGAAGCTGGCGACGGTTTTTCGATACCGCCTCGATGCCGCGCATCGTGTCGATATTGCCCTTTGCGACGCGCTTGAGAAAGCTCTGCGCCTCGACCGGGTCCATCTCATAACCATGCATGACGAGCAGCGGATAATGCTTGGCCGTCATATGCAACTTGGCAAGGTTACGCCATGTGCCGCCAACCGCGTAGAAGACCTGCCCCTGATGCATTTCAAGCAGCGAGGCCTTTGCAAGTTCACTGCGCGTGATCTTCGCAGCTTCGGTCAGCTTTTCGTCGGACATGTCCTGAAGACGCAAGCCGCCAAGCGGCAGGGTGATGCCCTCGCCGATATCGTGATCGTTGATCGCCACCAGTTCAAGACTGCCGCCGCCGAGATCGCCCGCAACGCCGCAAGGCTTGTGAAAACCGGAAATGATACCGAGCGCCGAATAATAGGCTTCTTCCTTGCCGGACAGCACTTCAATGTGCCGCCCGAGAATGGCCTCGGCCTGCGCGATGAAATCAGGGCCGTTCTTCGCTTCGCGCGCAGCAGCAGTCGCCAGCGCATGAACCGACACCGCGCCTGCCTGCTCGGCCAGCGCACGAAAGCGCCGCAACGCGCGCAAGGCGATATCGACAGACTTGTCGTTGAGCCGGCCAGTCTTGGCCAGTCCCTTGCCGAGACCGCAAAGGAGTTTTTCGTTGAACAGCACCGTCGGTGAACGGACGATACCTTCGTAAATGACGAGACGGATCGAATTCGAGCCGATGTCAATGACCCCGATGGGCTTGAGACCCTTCAGACGGCCTTGTGCTATAGCTGGACTCATACAGTCGTTTTTCTTTCCGCCTGCGCACGCTTACGATGTGCGATGAGACGGGGGGCCGAAGACTTCAGCGACTTTCCGCGACCCGACAGGCTGGGATTGGTCATGAAATATTCCTGCGCGTTGAAAGCTTCCTCTCCTTCTTCTTTTTCTATCCGGCGAGAGGTGCCGTCCGCAAGTAGCTGATAGCTCTGTTGGTTATCAATTATGTTGGCAAACATGATTTGAGACAGGATTTGCTGGTGCACTGTGGCATTTGTGATGGGCACCAGCGTCTCCACACGACGGTCGAGATTGCGCGGCATCATGTCGGCAGAACCGATATAGACAATCGCCTTGTCGGAAGGCAGATCATGCCCGTTTCCAAAGCAGAAAATCCGGCTGTGCTCAAGAAAACGTCCAACAATCGACTTGGCGCGAATATTATCGGAGAGCCCCGGCACACCCGGACGCAGGCAGCAAATGCCGCGCACAACCAGATCGATGTGAACGCCCGCCTGGCTTGCCTTATAGAGCGCATCAATAATCTGTGGATCGACCAGCGAATTCATCTTCATCCAGATTGCCGCCGGTCGCCCGGCCTTGGCGTGGGTCACCTCGTTCTCGATGTGCTTGATGATGCGCGCCCGCAAGGTGAAGGGCGAAATGGCGATTTTCATTTCTTCTGCCGGTTGCGCATAGCCGGTGATGAAATTGAAGATATGCGCTACATCGCGGGCGATATCAGCGTCCGAAGTGAAGAAGGAAAGATCCGTGTAAATACGCGCGGTGATCGGGTGATAGTTGCCCGTACCCAGATGCACGTAAGAGCGCAGTTTCTGGTCTTCGCGCCGTACAACAAGCGACATTTTTGCGTGGGTTTTCAACTCGATAAAGCCGAAAACCACCTGCACGCCAGCGCGCTCGAGATCGCGCGCCCAGCGAATATTGGCTTCTTCATCGAAACGCGCCTTCAGCTCGACCAGCGCGGTCACCGATTTGCCGGATTCCGCCGCATCGACCAGCGCACGCACGATCGGGCTGTCGTTGGAGGTGCGATAGAGCGTCTGTTTGATGGCCAGCACATCCGGGTCCGCCGCCGCCTGACGCAGAAACTGCACCACAACATCGAACGACTCATAAGGGTGATGAACCACAATGTCCTTTTCGCGAATCGCGGCGAAGCAATCGCCGCCATGTTCGCGGATACGTTCCGGGAAACGCGGATTGTAGGATACGAATTTCAGGTCATCGCGTGGGATCGAGACGATTTCCGAGATCATGTTGAGGGCCAGAAGCCCTTCATGCACGCTGACGCGATTCTCGGATACGCCAAGTTCCGTCGCCACGAAGACGCGCAAGGCTTCCGGCATTTCGCCATCGAATTCAATGCGGATAACCTGACCGCGGCGGCGGCGCTTCAGCGCCGTTTCGAAGAGACGCACGAGGTCTTCGGCTTCTTCTTCCACTTCAATATCGCTGTCGCGAATGATGCGGAATGTGCCTGCCCCGCGCACTTCGTAACCGGGGAACAGCCGCCCGATAAACAGGCTCACCGCATCTTCGATGGTGATGAAGCGATAGACATTCTGCTGATCCGTCGGCAGCTGGATGAACCGCTTCAGGGCCACCGGAATGCGCAACAGCGCAGTCATCGGGTGATTGTCAGCGCGGCGCGCCAGCTGCAAGGCAATCGAGAAGCCCAGATTCGGAATGAACGGAAACGGATGCGCCGGATCGATGGAAAGCGGAGTGAGAACCGGGAAAATCGTTTCGAGAAAATGACTTTCCAGCCAGTCCTTCTCCGGTTCTGCCAAACCCGATGGGCGCACAATTTCGATATTTTCCTGCACCAGCTCGTCACGCAATATGCGGAAACGCCCCTGCTGCTCGGCCTGCAAGCGGCTCACTTCATCCAGAACGAAATCGAGCTGCTCCTGCGGCGTGCGACCGTCGGCACTGCGCAGCACCACACCGGCGCGAACCTGTGCGGCGAGACCCGCGATGCGCACCATGAAAAATTCATCGAGATTGGTGGCCGAGATGGACAGGAAACGCAGGCGCTCCAGCAAGGGTTGGCGCATATTTGCGGCCTCGTCCAGAACGCGGCGGTTGAATTGAAGCCAGGAAAACTCACGATTGACGAAGCGATCCGCGCTGCTCATCAGCTCTGCGATCTTAGCTTCATTCAAAGCTTTGTGAGCATCAGGTGCGTTTTGCATCTCCGAACCGATTTCGGAGGTGCTGGTTGGTTCAGCTGTCATCTCATGGGCCCCGCTCTGGGTTTCGCTCGCCAACGCACTGTTTTCGTTCATTTTTCCTAATCCGGAATCTGCCGGTACAAACCGGCTCATCGTAAAGCCTATGGCTGTCGCATGACAGTTTGATAGCAAATCACTTAAATATCCCTAGAATTGATGAAAACGCTTCCGGAAACAAGAGTTTCGCGGTAAACGCAAGCAGAGTTTTGAGCGCGCTGGTCTGAAGCGTGCTATATACCGCGAACGACAGCCGGAGCGTATTATGTCCGATCACATCATTCCTCATTTCCAGAACGACGCCGGTCATAGCGCCATTGAAATCGGTGTGAAGGAATTCATGTGCGTCGGCGCAAACCCGCCTTTCGATCACCCGCATGTCTTCCTCGACATGGGCGACGAAAGCGAAGTGGTCTGCCCGTATTGCTCGACCCTTTATCGCTACAATGCCAAGCTGCATGCCGACGAAACTCTCCCGGCAGGCTGCACCTACGACGCTCCAGCCGATAAAGCGGCCTGAACAGCGTATATCTCAGCCCATCTCATCACAGCATTGGGCAAGAAGACCGATATGGGCAAAGGCCACATATTGATAGTAGGAGCCGGTGTCGCGGGATTGAGCGCGGCGCTGGAACTTGCAGCGCGGGGCTGGTCCATCCAGCTCATCGAGAAAGCATCCGCTCTTTCTGAAGTCGGCGCGGGCCTGCAACTGGCCCCCAACGCAATGCGTCACCTCGAACGCCTCGGTGTCGCCGATAGACTTGTTCCTCACACTGTGACGCCTGAAAAGCTCTATCTCATGGATGGTCGCAAGGCGCGTCCCCTGCTCGCCATGGAACTGGGCGACAAGGCTCGTCTCCGCTGGCGCCATTCCTATGTGGTTTGCCACCGCGCCGATCTGCAATCGGCGCTTTTGCAAGCCTGCGAGGAAAACCCGGCGATCCAGATCAGCCTCGGCAGTGAAATCCTCGACCATACCGCCCGCGCCGACGGCATTGTGGCGACCGTGAAAAGCGAAAGCGGGACGAACACCGTTGAGGCCGATTACCTGATTGCCTGTGACGGTGTCTGGTCAGCGCTGCGCGCCCTTGGAGGTTACGACAAGGCGCAATTCAGCGGTCATATTGCATGGCGCGCAACATTGGCAACCAATGCCCTGCCCGCCTCTTTCCTGAACGCTCTCCCCGAACGCAAGGCCGTATCCGCTTGGCTCGGCCCCGACATTCACTTCATCGCCTATCCCGTCAAAGCCGGAACATTCTTCAACTTCGTTGCCATCACAGCGGGCGAAAATCCTGGCGAAAGCTGGTCGAAAACCGGCGATCGAACAAAACTGCAAGCCACTTATAGAAGCTGGGCCAAGCCCGTTCGTGATGTGCTGGCGACTGCCGAAGACTGGACTTATTGGCCGCTTTTCGAAATGGCGGAACCGCAGTTTCTGGGGCCGAACCGCACCATATTTCTGGGCGATGCGTCCCATGCCGTCACGCCATTTGCCGCGCAAGGTGCGGCAATGGCGATTGAAGATGCTGCCGCCCTTGCCGAAGCGCTTGATGCCGCCGATCAATCGGCGGGGTTGCACCGCTTCGACACAGTTCGCAAGGAACGGATAGCAGCGGTTGCCAAGCGCGGCCAGCTTAACCGCTTTGCCTATCACGCCACCGGTCCGGTGGCGCTTGGCCGCAACATGCTGTTTGCCCTGCGCCGCCCGGATACTTTCCTGAAGGATCTGGACTGGCTCTATGGCTATGATGCCGTTGCGGCCATACGCGGATAGTCGGTCAAAAGTTACGCCGCGTCGCGCGCAGCTTCCAATGTCGCAACATCGATTTTGACCATCTTCATCATGGCGTCCGCCACGCGCTGACGCACATCAGGCGCACCATTTTCCATGGTATCGAGCAACATGTCGGGCACGATCTGCCATGCGAAGCCGTATTTGTCGGTCAGCCAGCTGCATTCCATCGGCGTCCCGCCTTCCAGAAGCTTTTCCCAGAAGGCATCCACTTCCGCCTGATCCTTGCAGCGAACAATCAACGATGCCGCTGGCGTAAACTTGAAATGCGGACCTCCGTTGAGGCCACAGATTTTCTGTCCATCAAGCGTGAAATTCGCGGTGACCGCCTGTTCTTCGTTTTGCTGGTTGCCATGCTTGAAGCGGATGAAACCATCAATTGAAGCCGGGCGCCCGCAGGCGCGAAAAATCGAGACATAATGATTGGCGGCTTCTTCCGCCTGCCCGTCGAACCACAGGCAAATGGTGAGACCAGACATGGTCAATTCCTCCCTGTTTATCCAGTTTGTGGGCTCAGCCCATAACCTTGGCGGCTTCTTCCATATCCATCCACATCAGCTCCCAGATATGGCCGTCCAGATCTTCAAAGCTGCGCCCATACATGAAACCATAGTCCTGCTTGGCCGCAGGATCGGCACGACCGCCAGCTTTCGCAGCCTTTTCGACCGTATCATCCACCTCGGCCTTGCTGTCGGCTGATAGGCAGACCAGCACTTCGCTGACTGCACTGGCATCGGCGATTTTCTTCGGCGTGAACTGGCTGAACTTGTCATGATTCAGGATCATCGCGTGGATCGTGTCGGAAAAAACCATGCAGGATGCGGTTTCGTCCGAGAACATTGGATTCTTCTTCGCGCCAATGGCTTCATAGAAGCTTGTCGAGCGCGCGACGTCTTTTACGGCTAAGTTCACGAAAATCATTTTCGGCATGACATTTCCTCCATTGGCAGGGCGCTGCCCTGTATCCATTATGATTGTTTGTCGCCGCTGCGCCCCGCCGCAGCACCAGACATTTTTCACGTGTTTTGGCGATGTCCGGATTAAGTTTGCTTGAACATAATGACAGATAAGTTATATTAGGCAACCATGAAGTTAGAAAAAATAACTAAAGGCGAAAAACAGGCCGCGAAGCGCAGCTACGACGATGCGTGCGCTGCAGCGCATGGCCTTGATTTAATTGGAGAACGCTGGGCGCTGCTCGTCATGCGAGAACTGCTGCTGGGTCCGAAGCGCTTCAGTGATTTGCGCGCCGATCTGCCGGGCGTGAGCGCGAATGTACTGACGCAACGGCTCGAAGGGCTGGAACTGGCCGGCATTCTCCACAAGACCAAATTGCCGCCGCCTGCTTCGGTGCAGGTCTATGAACTCACCAAATGGGGCTATGAAAGCGAGCCGATCCTGCAAGCACTCGGTCGTTGGGCCGCGCGTTCGCCAATGCACGATCCGAACCTGCCGATTTCAACGGTTTCTTTCCTGCTTTCTCTGCGCACCATGCTGGATAGCGGACGCGCCCATGGGATGAATGCCATCATTCACTTGCAATTGGATGGCGAAGATTTCACCGCCCGCCTGCATGATGAGGCGCTGGATATCGCTCGCGGCATACCCGAACGATACGATCTCTCACTGCAGGGCGCACCGCGGATGCTCGCTGCAACCATCTATGGAGGACAGCCATTGTCAGCGCTTGAGGAGGCCAATTTGCTGACAGTTAAAGGAGATCGCGCTCTGGCGGAGAAGCTCCGCACGCTCTTCCCTTTGCCCGACAAGGCACCTCTGCCGGAATAAATATGCAACTTTTTGGTTGCTTATTTTGTCAGCGCCTGTAAATTAGCAACCATTGAGTTGCCAATTACGGAGGAGATACACCATGACTGTTGCAAACAAGACAGATCGCATTGAGAAGACCGTCGACATTCGCGCTGGTATTGACCGCGTTTGGCGCGCCTTGACCGACCATGACGAGTTTGGAAGCTGGTTTCGCGTCAAGCTCGATGGCCCGTTCATCGTCGGCGCAGCTTCGACCGGTCACATCACCTATCCGGGATTTGAGCATGTGCGGTGGGAATCCGTCGTCAAGGATATGAAGGCGCCGAACTATTTCGCCTTTACATGGCATCCTTATGCCGTCGAGCCGGACGTGGACTATTCCAAGGAGCCGCCGACGCTGGTGGAGTTCAAGCTTGAACCGATCGAAAGCGGCACGCGCCTGACAGTTGTTGAAAGCGGTTTCGACGCCCTGCCCGCCGAGCGCCAGCCATTGGCGCTGCGCATGAACGATGGCGGCTGGCAGGAGCAGGTCGGCAACATCAAGGCCCATGTCGAAAAATGAGCGCAAGTCCGGTTAGTCACGCCATGGAGATTTCCGCTATTTTCGGGGCGCTTGCCGACCCGACGAGACTGGCTCTCATCGAGACATTGAGTGACGGTGAGAGCCGCTCCATCGTGGTGCTGTCGCAAAACGGCAGCATCACGCGGCAAGCTGTGACCAAGCACCTGTCTGTTCTGGAACAGGTGGGGCTAGTGCATCGCGAGAAAATCGGACGGGAAAGTCATTTCCGCCTGCATCCTGCTCCGCTTGTCGATGCCCGCGCCTATCTCGCCGCCGTTTCAACCCAGTGGGACGATGCCTTGCAGCGCCTGCGCCACTTCGTGGAAGATTGAACTATGGCTTCCGTCTATAATGCATAGGGAAACACATCACCGTCCACTCTCTCATCGGAGCGAGCTAGCTCAACATGACAATCCAGTTTGAACAAACCTGCCCCGTCTTCCGGATTTTCGACATCGAAAAGGCCAAGGAATTCTATCTCGGCTTTCTTGGTTTCACTCTCGACTGGGAACACCGGTTTGCCAAGGATATGCCGCTTTACATGCAGGTATCGCGACAAGGCCTGATCCTGCATCTGAGCGAGCATCATGGAGATGGCAGCCCCGGTGCGAATGTGTTTGTGCGCATGCAAGGCATCGACGCCTTGCATAAGGAAATCACTTCGCGCGGCTATCGCTTCATGCGCCCCGGTATCGAGACGGAATCCTGGGGGCGCGTGATGGGCGTTATCGATCCCTTCGGCAACCGCATCCAGTTCTGCGAAGGGCCGCACGCAGAGTAAGCGGCGGCTTGGTCGAAACGACCCCAACAATAAAAACACCCGCCAGCGTGACTGGCGGGTGTTTTCAATTCAAGGCAGTCAATCGGATTAGTGCAGAATCTGGCTGAGGAACAGCTTGGTGCGTTCATGCTGCGGATTGTCGAAGAACTCGTTCGGCGAATTCTGTTCGACGATCTGGCCCTGATCCATGAAAATCACGCGATTGGCGACCTGACGGGCAAAGCCCATTTCGTGCGTCACGCAGATCATGGTCATGCCTTCGGCAGCGAGGCTCACCATCGTATCAAGCACTTCTTTGACCATTTCCGGATCGAGCGCCGAAGTCGGTTCATCGAACAGCATGACCTTGGGGTTCATGCACAGCGCACGAGCAATTGCCACGCGCTGCTGCTGGCCGCCGGAGAGCTGGCCCGGATATTTATGGGCCTGTTCCGGGATTTTCACGCGCGCCAGATAATGCATGGCGATTTCTTCCGCCTGCTTCTTTGGCATCTTGCGCACCCAGATCGGGGCCAGCGTGCAGTTTTCCAGAATGGTCAGATGCGGGAAGAGATTGAAGTGCTGGAACACCATGCCGACTTCGCGACGCACTTCATCGATCTTCTTCAGGTCGTTGGTCAGCTCGATACCGTCAACGACGATCTTGCCCTTCTGATGTTCCTCCAGACGGTTGATGCAGCGGATCATCGTCGATTTGCCCGAGCCCGACGGACCGGCAACGACGATGCGCTCGCCGCGCATCACCTTCAGATTGATGTCGCGCAGGACGTGAAACTCACCATACCACTTGTGCATGTTCGTGATTTCGATGGCGACATCGGTTTTGGATACCTGCATCTTCGAGCCGTCAACCTCAACACCGAGCTCTGATTGCGGGAGGGCGCTTTGTGCACTCATTCCATTATTCCCTTTTGTTCTTTTTATCGTTTGTGACCCGTGTCGAGCCGTCGTTCCATGAATATAGAGTATCGCGACATAGCGAAACAGAAAATCCAGAAAACGAAGCCCGCAAAGATGAGGCCGGTAGCAGGCGTCTGTGGAGAAGCCCAATTGGCATCTGAGAAACTCTGGCGCACGATGCCCAGAAGATCAAACATGCCGATGATGTAGACAAGGCTCGTATCCTTGAAGAGCCCGATGAAGGTATTCACGATGCCCGGAATCACCAGTTTCAGCGCTTGGGGCAGGATGATGAGTCCCGTTTTCTGCCAATAGCTGAGGCCGAGCGCATCCGCGCCTTCATATTGCCCGCGCGAGATTGCCTGCAATCCGCCGCGCACCACTTCCGCCATATAGGCCGAAGCGAACAGCGCCACGCCGATCAGGGCGCGCAACAGTTTGTCAAAGGTTACGCCCGGCGGCAAGAACAGCGGCAGCATGACACTCGCCATGAACAGCACCGTCACCAGCGGGACGCCACGCACCATTTCGATGAAAATGATGCTGAACGTCTTGATCACCGGCAGATGCGAACGACGACCTAGCGCGAGCAGAATACCGAGCGGTAACGAGACCGCGATGCCCACGAAGGACAGCACCAGCGTCACCAGAAGACCGCCCCAGAGTGGTGTTTCCACGAATGACAGGCCAAACCAGCCGCCAACCAGCAGGAAGAATGCTACAAACGGGAAGACGAAGAAGAACAGAATGGCGTTCAGCGCCTTCTGCGGCACCTTCGGTATCATAAGTGGCACGAGAAGGATGACGAAGAGTAGAGCTGTAAGATTGACCCGCCAGCGCTGATCGATCGGATAGCGGCCATAGATGAACTGCTCATACTTGGCCTGAACGAACGCCCAGCAAGCGCCGGACCAGCCGTCAGGCTGCGCGCCACCCTGTGCGACGGTCAGACAGGCCGTGCGGTCGGTTCCGCTCCACACCGCATTGATGAAGAGCCACTGAAGGGCCGAGGGCAGAAACCAGACCAGCACAAACAGGGCGAAGATCGTCAGCGCCGCATCCGTCGGAGAAGCGAAGAGGTTGACGCGCAGCCAGTGCGAAAAGCCCTGCACCGAGCGCGGCGGCTTTTCACCATCGACCATTTCCGTGCGAATATATTGGAGATTGGCGTTTTCCATGGTCATCTCTCCACCAGCGCCATTTTGGCATTGAACCAGTTCATGATGGCCGACGTAACCAGGCTGATGCCCAGATAGATCACCATCCAGATTGCCACGACTTCAACCGACTGGCCGGTCTGGTTGAGGATCGTACCACCGACAGCGACGAGATCCGGATACCCGATGGCAATTGCCAGCGAGGAGTTCTTGATGAGGTTCAGATACTGGCTCGACAGAGGCGGGATGATAATGCGAAGCGCCTGCGGCACGATGATGAGGCGCATAGTCGGCCCGGGACGCATGCCCACCGCATAGGCCGCTTCGGTCTGTCCCTTGTTAACACCGAGAATGCCCGCGCGAACCGTTTCGGCAATGAATGAGGCCGTATAGAATGACAGAGCCAGAAACAGAGCCAGGAATTCCGGCTTGACCTGGGCCCCGCCCGTCAGGTTGAAAGTGCCCAGTTTCGGAATGTCGAAAGAAACGGGGAAGCCGGTCACAACGAAGGCGAGCAGCGGCAGACCGACGATCAGTGCTATCGCAACGCGGATCGTATGGAAGGGCTGGCCGGTCGCCATTTGCCGACGCTTGGCCCAGCGCGCCACCACGAAAGACGCGACAATACCCAGCACCAGCGCCACCGGAATGAGCCATGCCTTCTCACCCCAGACGGGTGCGGGCATGAAGAAACCGCGTGTATTGATATAGGTGTGCAACGGCCCGCTGATGCTTTCGCGCACATTCGGCAAGGTCGACAGAATGCCGAAATACCAGAAGAAAATCACCAGCAGCGGCGGGATGTTGCGAAACACCTCGACATAGACCGTGCAAAGCTTGCGGATCAGCCAGTTGCGTGACAGACGGCCGATGCCGACGAGGAAACCGATGATCGAGGCCGTGATAACGCCCAAGCCCGCCACATAAAGCGTGTTGACCAGACCGACCAGAATGGCGCGCCCGTAGGTCGAATCGCTGTTATACGAGATCAGCGCCTGACTGACGTCAAAACCCGCGCGACCGTTCAGAAAGCCGAAGCCGGACGCAATATTTGCGCGCTGAAGATTGGCAATCGTGTTTCCAACGATCCAGTAGATCAAACCCACGACTGCGACGAAAACCACAATCTGATAGAAGATACCGCGAACCCGCGGATCGTACAGAAGTGAGGTTCCACTGCGATCTTGGCGTTCGGTTGCAGAATAGGAAGCCATATGTTTCCTGTACCTTTGGTCAGACGCAAACTTTCGGAACGGAAGCGACGCCCCAAAACAGGAGCGTAATTCTCGAAACGACAATGCGGTCGAACCATTATTTTTTGCGACGGGCCGGTAAATATCTGGCCAGCGAAATGCTATGCGCTCTTGCGGGCAATCGCCCCGATTCAAATGCTTGTGCTGCAAAACAGATCCCGGTCCATGCGGGGGAGCCTGTTTTCAGCGAAATAAAGAGCTGCCAAATCCGACATGAGGCGGCGCCACTGCCCCACCTCATGTCAGACGCAAAAGCTGTCGCCTTTAACGAATCGGCATACCGTATTGCAGGCCACCCTTCGACCACTGGGCGTTGAGGCCGCGTGCAATCTTGAGCGGGCTGCCCGCGCCGAGATTACGTTCGAACAATTCGCCGTAATTGCCGACACCCTTGATGATCTTGACGACCCAATCATTGTCCAGGCCGAGATCGTTACCGATCTTGGTATCGGCTTCCGTACCGAGCAAGCGCTTGATTTCCGGATTATCGGAATTCTTCATCTCGTCGACATTTGCCTTGGTGATCCCGAATTCCTCGGCATTCAACAGAGCATAATGGGTCCAGCGGATAACATCGGCCCACTTCGAATCGCCTTGACGAACAGCAGGGCCCAGAGGCTCTTTGGAAATGATTTCCGGCAGAATGACGTGATCGTCCGGATTGGCGAGCGTCAGGCGAATAGCATAAAGGCCGGACTGGTCGGTGGTATAGGCGTCGCAACGACCGGAATCATAAGCCGCGTTGGCTTCGTCAACCTTTTCGAAGACGACCGGGTTGTATTCCATTTTGTTGGAACGGAAATAGTCGGCCATGTTCAGCTCGGTCGTCGTGCCGGCCTGAACGCAGATGGAAGCGCCCGAAAGCTGGAGCGCGGAATTGATGCCGGAAAGCTTCTTCGAATTGATCATGAAGCCCTGGCCGTCGAAATAATTCACGCCAGCGAAATCGAGGCCGAGCGACGTATCGCGGCTGATGGTCCAGGTTGTGTTGCGGATCAGAACATCCACTTCACCGGACTGCAACGCCGTGAAGCGTTCCTTTGCATTGAGCGGCGTAAACTTCACCTTGGTCGGATCGCCGAAGATTGCCGACGCTACCGCGCGGCAATAATCGATGTCAAAACCGGACCATTCGCCCTTGTCATTCGTGGAAGCAAAACCGAGAAGACCGGTATTCACGCCACATTGCACAAAGCCCTTTGCCTTAACATCGGAAAGTGTGTCGGCGGATGCCCCTGAAGCTGCGCCCACCAGCGCTGCTGCACCCAGTAACCCCATTAGAATCGTATTTTTCATCTGGCCTGCAACCTTTTGTTCCCTGGAAACGCGGGGCGCAAATCGCCCGAACGTCTCTCTCGTTGTTTGTTGCATAGGTCTTTCCGGAAAAGCGGTGCGCTCCTCCCCAACCCATACGCATAGCAGACCGCCTCTCGCCCCCGACCGGTTATCCGGCCTTATGTTTATTTTCGAGCACAGCGGCGCCTGTCGCCTTCACCGCCTTATCGAAGGCGATAATTGGGCAATGGTCAAGTTAATAACGGCGGCAAATTCTGTGTTTCGTGGAAAAGCCCGGGCGCGCGCCGATTTTTTTTACACAGTTTCCCAATTTCTGGGGAGCGCGGCCACTCGAGCGTAATAATTGACACTCGCTAGAATTCCTTCAAGGAAAACATAGCAATAACAAATGTTTAAATTAAATACATTGTGTCACTGCGGCCCGAAGACCTTACAAAGTGGGTCAGAATCACGCTCTCGGGAGGGCTCTTTTAGTGTCCAATGAAAAAATAATATTTCGCGTCGCCATGTAGCGTGCCACCCACCAGGTTGCGAGCAAGCCTATGGTACAACCTGCCATAATGTCGGTTGGGAAATGCGCCCCAGCAGCAAGCCTGCTGATGCAGAACAACAGGCCGACAACGATGATGGGAAAACGCCAGCGCGGCAGAAAAATACTCAGCGACATCATCATGATACCCGCCATCATCGAATGACCGGATGGAAAGCTCTCATAGAGAAACTCGCCTTTGAACGGCGAGAAATAGGCCGCACCATATTGATCGAGCAAAAACGGGCGCGCGCGACCGATAGCGAGCTTGCCGATTTCCAGCGGAATGCTGCCCGCAACGATGGACGCCAGAACCAGCGTCGCCCAGCCGTGCCATTGCGTGAGCGCATGGCGCATGTGCCCGCGATAGGACGGAGACAGAATCAACGCGGTCACCAGCCAGACCACAAGCGCGACCGCCAGCCAGACAATGGTGCGGATCGCATCGGTAACGGTTCGCAGGATTTCCATGACAATATTGGTGCTTCCAGCCGCCGCCCGCACGATATCGGCATCCCACAGGTGCAGGATGAGGATGATGAAGGGCAAAAGCACCACGATCGCGGTCATCTGCATGGTCCAGGAAGACGGTGCGCCTTTATAGGCAGGTCGCAATAATGAGCGAACAAGTTCGCTGGCTGCATATACCGGATTGAGAAGCGTGTTTTTCAAATCCGGTGATGACATTTCATTATTCCCTTTTCGCATCGCGTCTCGCGCTTCAAGCACTGAACGCGGGGTTGCATCCAACCCTGACGCAGCTTATCGAATGAACTTCTAAACATTCCGCAATAATCGGAATCGATGATCTTTCTGCCAACCGCATCTGGCCGCATCCGGGAGTCGGTACGACCATGCAGAGCTCTCCAAAAGAGAACCGGCGGAACGCATGCAACACGGTCTGGAGGCATTTTCGTGGCTAAGCAGCAAGTCAAGACAGCGAAACTGGGGATAAACACGCGACTGGCCCATGATGGTTATCAGCCGCACGACTATCACGGCTTCGTCAATCCACCGGTTGTCCGTGCCTCGACCGTGCTTTTCCCGGATGCCGAAACCATGGCGACCGGCGACCAGAAATACACTTATGGCACGCGCGGAACGCCTACGAGCGACGCGCTTTGCGATGCGATCAATGCGCTGGAAGGCTCCGCCGGAACCATCTGCGTGCCGTCCGGTTTGGCAGCTGTGACCGTGCCACTTCTGGCATTCCTGTCTCCGGGCGACCATGCTTTGCTGGTCGATTCGATCTATAATCCGACCCGCCATTTTGCCGATACGATGCTGAAGCGCTTGGGCGTGGACGTGGAATATTACGATCCGGAACTCGGAGCAGGCATCGCAGCGCTGATGCGACCCAACACCAAGGTGGTCTTTACGGAATCCCCCGGCTCCAACACCTTCGAGATGCAGGATATCCCGGCCATCGTGGAAGTCGCCCACAAGGGCGGAGCCATCGTGATGATGGACAATACCTGGGCGACTGCGGTCTATTTCAAGGCGCTCGACTTCGGTGTCGACGTGACCATTCACGCCTCCACCAAATATCCGTCCGGCCATTCCGATATTCTGTTCGGCACTGTTTCGGCCAATGAAAAGTGCTGGCCGC
This sequence comes from Ochrobactrum sp. RH2CCR150, assembly GCA_014138095.1. Taxonomy (GTDB): domain Bacteria; phylum Pseudomonadota; class Alphaproteobacteria; order Rhizobiales; family Rhizobiaceae; genus Brucella; species Brucella gambitense. The sequence goes on along the minus strand of JACGXE010000003.1, from coordinate 138,079 downwards.
AGCTTCTGGAAACACACGGCACGCTTGGACTTTGCGCCAGCCCCGACGACACCTACCAGATCCTGCGCGGCATGCGCACGATGGGCGTCCGTCTGGAACATCACCGCAAGAGCGCTCTGGAAGTTGCCCATTGGCTGGAAAGCCATCCTGCGGTGGCGCAGGTTTTGCACCCTGCCCTCGAAAGCCATCCGGGCCATGAAATCTGGAAGCGCGACTTCACCGGCTCGTCCGGTATCTTTTCCTTTGTGTTGAAAAAAGGCGGACAGGCGGAAGCCCATGCCTTCCTTAACGCGCTGGAGATTTTCGGTCTCGGCTATTCATGGGGCGGTTACGAGAGCCTTGCGCTGCAGGTGCGTGTTGCCGATCGCCTGATTGCCAAGGGCAACTATCCGGGTCCGGTTATTCGCCTCCAGATCGGCCTGGAAGATGTAGCGGATATCATCGCCGATCTTGAAAAGGGCTTTGCAGCCATCTGACCAATCCGCAGCGCTTCTCACTTTGCTGAAAGCGCTGCGAGTGGCACACTATGCGCGGTGGCTTGATTAAGCATGCCACCGGCGCTGAAGGACAATATCATGATGAATGCGGTTTTCATTATTCAAGGCGTCATCGCCATCGGCCTGGCCGTTCTGGCGATTGCAGTCATTTTGCGTTATCGCCGTTAGTGACTGTTTTCTCTGCAAATTCTCTTTTATTTTCAAGCAACCGAATTCAATGCGAATCGTTCTTATTGCATTATCGGGTTCATGGAGGAGAGAGAAATGCGGAAAGTAGCACTTGGACTGGTGGCGCTGATGGCGATTTCGGGCTGCACCACCACTGAAAAAGATCTTTCGATAGGTACTGGCGCAGGCGCCATTATCGGCGGCATCGCCGGTGGCGGACGCGGCGCCTTGATCGGTGCGGGTGCTGGCGCCCTCGGCGGTCTGCTGGTGCGTGAGTTGCGCAATGGCAATTGCCAATATCGCAACCGCCATGGTCAGATTTACGTTGCGCGTTGCAGACGCTAAGTCGAAACGAACAGAGAAACAGTGAAGCCAAAGCGCCGGATCGTCCGGCGCTTTTTTCATTTGTTTGTAATCTAATCCTCCGCTTGGCTTGCTGCATTTCAGCTATTTACCAAGATCAAAAGAGGAACTTTCATCCGACACCTTCGTTTTATAAAAGATTATCGTCATTCATCGCGTTCACTCAGGGAGATGTTCGATGAAACTCGCTTTGAAAGCTGCTCTCGTCGTAGTGGGAGTCTTGTCGGCAGGCGCGGCGCAGGCCGCTAATGCAATCTCCACTGCCAATCTCAATATCCGTACCGGACCAAGTACCGGCTATCCTTCCATGGGCGCTATTCCGGGCGGCGCTCCTGTGACGGTGCATGGCTGCACCTCGGGCTATGGCTGGTGTCAGGTGAGTTATGGCGCGACCCACGGCTGGTCGTCGTCACGCTATATAGCATTTCAGGAAGGAACGGTTGGCAACGGTTATTCCAATGATTTCGGACGCAATGCAGCCCTCATCGGCATTCCGCTGATCGCCGGCGTGGCAATCGGCTCTGCGCTCAACGACCGCGATGATTACTATTATCGTCGCGGTCACTGGGGCGGACGCCCGGATCACCGTTATCGTAACCGCCACTGGGATCGCCCGGGCTGGAACGGTGGCCGTCCCGGCAATCATGGCCCGCGGGCCTATATCCGCCCGCGTGGCAACGAGCCGCGGTAAGATAAAGAAAATGGCGGGGCAAAACCCCGCCATTTTAATTTATTCCGATACAGTCTGCGGATTGAGGTTCAACATCGGTATCGAGCTGTTCGGCAACATGGTCGAAGGCAGCTGCCCGTTCCACCGTTCCGCCTGGGTCAGCGATACCAGACCCGGATTGTCCCGCAACGCATCGCCGCGTGCCTTGATGGCGGTTGCCTCTGCCTCGCCGCGCAAGCGAATGGCTTCCGAATCCGCTTCAGCCTGAAGACGCACCGCATCGGCTTGCGCCTCTGCTTCCGCACGGCGGGCATCGGCTTGTGCCTTGGCCTGCGTCACTGTGATTTCGGCCTGCACCTTTTCGCGCTCGGCGTTCTGCCGCAAGCGCTGTACTTCCACCTCTGCCAGCATGCGCTGCTCAATGGACTGCTCATAGGCATCCGAGAAATCGATATTCTCAATCTGGACGCTATCGACGACAACCGGTCCCCGCACGCTGTTCTGGATGGCTTCTGCAATCTCCTGATTGAGACGGCTGCGTTCCTGAATAGCGGTCACGGCGTTGAATTTACCGAACACCGTCTTGCTTTCCTCGAAGACACGACGCTCGACCAGACGCGAGAGCAGACCGTCCTCGCCGCCATAATTGGCGTAGACTTCCTCGACGCGATCCGGCGGAATGCGATAGTTGACCGACAGATTCATCGTCGCCGGTTGCTGGTCGCGGCTATAGGCTTCCATCTGGTTATAGATCGCCGCTTTCGACTGTACAGAAACCCGCACGATGGTATCGATCATGGGAACCTTGAAACCCAGCCCCGGCTGCGCGACGCCAGCCACAGCGCCATAGCGCAGAATAACGCCGCGCTCACCTTCGTCGATCGTGTACCACGAACCCAGAATAATGCTGAGCAAGACCAGACCGACAAACCCGGCCACCGCCGTTGGAATATAACGCATGCCCTCTCCTCTTTCATTTATTTAAGCTTTGCTGAAATACGCGCAAAAGCTGCAAACAAGAAAGAAAATCGGGCTATATCCACCGAATATTACCGGATTTACTGTGGCCGCAAGGATTTAGCTTGGCTTACGTTCTGCCCGTATATGGAAAACAAATACCGCCGCGTTCACCACCACCGCTCTTGTTGTCGCCATCATTCTTATGGCTCTGCTCGCCAGCTTTCACATGCTGATCGTGGCTACCGCCACGCTGACCGGAGCCGCTCTTATTCTCATTCTTATTGTCGGGCATTGGATATTCCTCCTAGCATTACAGTTGCATATTTATCCAATGTCTGAATCTATGGGTCTCCATGAATGGGAGGTCATGGATGTCAGGTGCATCAATCGAGACGACGCTTGAGCTTTGGGCATCATCGTTGCGCGACGTGAAGGCTCGCATGCGCGGACTGTTTACGCAGGAGCGCGTTGCAGCCTCTGCGAACCTTTTCCTGGACGGCTTACTGGGTGACGAGCGGCGTAAGACAGGTTGGATGCGCGCTGAGGCGGCCGGGGACCCGGCCCGTGGCGGCAACAAGCCATTCTGGGGCGCGGACGTTGGGACGCGGATGCACTTCGTGACATCGTGCGAGAGTATGTCGTGGAAAACCTCGCCACAGATGAAGCAGTCCTGGTCATCGACGAGACAGGCTTCCTCAAGCAGGGCAAGACGTCGTGCGGTGTTCCACGTCAATATATCGGTTCGGCTGGCAAGATAACGAACTGCCAGATCGGTGTGTTCGCCGCCTATGTGTCCGTTCGCGGTCATGCCTTTATCGATCGAGCCCTGTACTTGCCCAAGAGCTGGACTGGCGATCCGGCAAGGCTTTCGGCAACTCATGTTCCTCAGGGTACAGCCTTCGCTACCAAGCCAGGCCTGGCTGTCGATATGATACAGCGAGCATTGGCAGCCGATGTGCCATTTTCATGGGTGGCTGCCGATGCGGTGTATGGCGTTGGGGACGTCGAGGGAACCCTGCGCCGAGCCTGCAAAGGGTACGTTCTCGGGGTTAAATCAGACCACTATTTCGGCTCGTGGTCAGGCAAGCCTCCGGTCGCCGGCACAGCGCAGGAGATCGCCCGTGATCTCGATCCTGAAGCATGGCAGCGTCTTTCCGCCGGTGAAGGCACCAAAGGCGCACGGCTTCATGACTGGGCCTATTGCGAACTCGCCGACCTCCATGCCGACGAATACAACGAGACGAAATCGGGGCTTTGGACCCGTGGCCTCCTGATCCGGCGCATTATCAGCGATGGCGATCTGGCATTCTTCACCACATGGTGCCCGGCCGGGACCGACATCCAGACGCTCGTTTCCGTTGAAGGCCATCGCTGGGCAATCGAAGACAGCTTCGAGACTGCCAAGAACGAGCTCGGACTTGATCACAACGAAACCCGGTCATGGCATGGCTGGCATCGCCACGTTTCCCTCGTCATGCTTGCCTTCGCCATGATGGCGGTGATCCGATACCGCGCCAATGACGCGACGCCCCAAAAAAGACGGCGGATGCCGACCATCACGATTTGATCTGGTGGTCTGTTCAAGAAATTCGACGCATCGCAAACAAACTTGCCCAACGACGTATAAACCCGGCATACGTCATCGCATGGTCCTGCTGGCGCAGGGGCCACCAAGCCATAGCAAGACGGGCTCATCTAAAATCAAAAACGCAACTGTAATGCTAGGCCGTGCACTCATAAATATGCTAGCTATTTGAATAGATTAGTGATTCAAAGGCCTCGGATTTGGAGGTCTTTGATGTCACGTCGCCGCTATGAACTCACAGAACGGGAATGGTCGATTATTGCGCCGCTGTTGCCGTGCAAACCACGTGGCGTTCCACGGGTTGATGATCGCATGGTTCTCAATGGTATTCTGTGGCGCTTCCGCACCGGGTCATCATGGTCAGAAATCCCTGAACGCTATGGGATTGCAACGACCTGTTACAACCGGTTTGTTCGCTGGCGTCGTGCCGGTGTCTGGGATCGGCTTCTGGAAGCTGTCTCAGAGGCCTATGACGGCGATATCGTGATGATCGATAGCACCTGTGTTCGTGTTCACCAACATGGAGCCACAGGAAAAAAGGGGATGCTGACGATGGTTGCATGGGACGTTCCCGTGGCGGCCTCACAAGCAAAATCCACGCGATTGTTGATGCAGAAGGCCGTCCGATCAATCTTTGTCTGACGGGTGGCCAGGTTGCTGACTGCTCTCAGGCTGAAGGTCTCATGGCTTGTATCAAAGAAGGCAGCACGCTGCTTGCCGACAAAGCTTACGACACCGATGCCATCCGCAAGACAGCAGCAGGCTACAAAGTATAGGCCAATATTCCTCCCAAATCCAACCGCAAGGGCGTCTTCGCGTTCTCACCATGGGTGTATCGCCAGAGAAATCTGGTCGAGCGGTTCTTTAACCGCATCAAACACTATCGTGGTATCGCCACACGTTACGATAAAAACCCCGCCAATTTCCTCGCTGCAATCAAACTCATCGCTGTCCGCATCTGGTGCATCAGTTTATGAGTCTACATTTTAACACTACTTTGGTAGATTGATTATTTAGGGCTTCCCTCCGCGGAGTTTCGGTGATTCATAAGGAACCAGCTTTTGAAGGGAGCTGGTGATGAATGCTGATTGGATGGACGACCTCGAGCACTGGCTTCAGCCATTTTTGGCGGGTCTTTCGCATCGAGCCAGACGCAGGATGTGTCCGCTTTACATTGCGGGACTGATTGGGCCAGGCGACCGTAAGAGCGTGCAACCGATGGCCGCGCGCGCAGACGATGTCGGCTACGATCAGCTTCATCATTTTGTTGCGGCCGGGGTTTGGGACAGCTCTCCGCTGGAGGCCGCGCTACTGAAGGAGGCCGATCGTCTGGTCGGCGATCAGGCGGGCTTTCTCGTCATCGACGACACAGCATTACCGAAGAAGGGACAATATTCAGTTGGCGTCGCGCCTCAATACGCTTCGTCGCTTGGCAAGACATCCAATTGCCAGTCACTGGTGTCTGTGACCCTGGCCTCGCGCGAAGTGTCCGTGATGGTGGGCCTTCGGCTCTTCCTGCCCGACACATGGACGAATGATCCTGAGCGGATGAAGCGGGCGCGCGTTCCGAAGGATCGACAGGTCGCTCTTACAAAGCCGGAGATCGCCATCGAAGAGATTGATCGTGTCATCGCTTCAGGCTCGCGTTTTGGCTGTGTGCTTGCTGACGCGGGCTACGGGTCGAGCAGCGCTTTTCGTCAGGCTCTGAGTGAGCGCGGTTTGCTGTGGGCAGTCGGATTATCGCGGCGTCAAAACGTATATCCGGCCGATGTTGATCTGATCTTCCCGGTGGCGACTAGCGGCAGGCGCCGTCAATATCACATCCCGGACCAGCCGCCGGTCTCTGCCGAGGCGATGCTGTCTGGCGAGAAATGGCACAAGATAAGCTGGCGACGTGGCACTAAAGGCCGGCTGACATGCTTGTTTGCGGCTCGACGTGTCCGCGTTGCGGATGGTCATAAGCACCGGATGCTCGACAATCGCATGCAATGCATGCCAGGCGAGGAGATCTGGCTCGTCGGCGAACGCCGGTCGACTGGCGAACAAAAATACTATGTGTCCAACTTACCATCCGATACGAGCCTCAAGATACTTGCCGCCACGATTAAGGCCAGATGGATCTGTGAACAGGCACATCAGCAATTGAAGGAAGAGCTCGGTCTCGACCACTTCGAAGGTCGATCATGGACTGGATTACATAGACACGCCTTGATGACCATGATCGCCTACGCCTTTCTCCAAGCCCGCCGCCTTAAAGCTGCGGGACGGAAAAAAAGAGTCGGCGGTCCACCGCCACAACCGAGCATGCCAGCAATTAGACAAGCCATTCTCGACCTCTTCATGCGGTCGCCACCCGGCAGATGCCCGCACTGTCAGAAGCTCCTGGCACACGCCCGAGAATCTAAACTGCCAAAGTAGTGTTAAGTGCCAAATCGGCACTCAGTTAGAACAGAGCTGCCGCGGGAATGTTTCAAAAATATATCTTCAAAATCGAGTTTGGTACGCTGGCGGACGGAAAGACCCTGAAGGCAACAACCGGGCTTCTGAGAGCTGCAGGCCCCAATTTAATTTGACCCTTTGCGCCTGATTAAGCCGCGCCTCGCCTCCTCGATACACGCCGCCCATCAGCTAACTCGCTGGCGAGGTTCATTAATTTCGGGCAGAGCGATAAATTAATCTTAAATACAAACATTAACGTATCTAATATTTTCTAAAAGAGTATGCTTGTCTCCTAAGTACTAGGAGGCTGAAATGCCGTTTTTTAACGATGCAAGCCGAATATATACAAGTGCGGAAGTCAATTTCTTGCGCAGGTGTTATAATAACGCAGCGATTTTTCTTGAAGAGAGTGACCGTAATTATTCCGCTCAGGAACTCGCATCTTGCGTGATTATGCTTTACACGCGCGGCTTACGTGACCAGTCCTATCTTTCCGAGCTTGCCGCGAGGCTGGCATCTCAACGATACGCGATCCGACACGATATGAGTGTATTGCAGGCTAACTCCAACACCCCCGATGGAACAGCTTTGCTGACCGAAAGTTAGTTTGTCGCAACGATATCAATTCGCTCCACCTTACCTCTTCAAGGTGGGTCGTTTAGATCGGAGGATGCCATGCCTTGGGGTGATCCAGTTGACGTGGAACTTGGTGAAGTGGGCAAATACCGCATTATTACGAGCACGGCAGGAGCTGCTGAGTGCCTTATCGAAGAATGGCCATACGAAGCTCGCGGTAAAGAATACTGGCGAGCGGTAGAAAGCTGTCTGGCGGATATCGAAGGAAAGCGGAGCAATGCTCGGGATCGCTTTATCGCGGCCGCAAAGGCTGCCGACATGACGATACGGCCCTCCAGTTATCATTAGCATTCATCTAAACGAGCGGCGAAATAAGCGTCTGGATGATGTAACCCCGGTGCCTTTGGGATGGACACCGGGGTTTACTTTTTGACCAGAATAACAAGGTTTCGTTGTTCTGTTTTGGGAGGACAACGGAACTAATTTCTCTAGCCAGAGTTTAATCAGCGCAAGAGCACAACTCAGCGTCAGCACACCACTATCGACCAAACCACACTCTCGCTGTCGCGGCCCCGTCTTGCAAATAGGGCGGGGCTTTTTCTCGCAGAGCATTATTCGCCTGGTCGTACGAAGCTCGGCGAATAAAGTGCTGGGCGGACCCGCACACCTTGCCCAGTACGGCCCCGGGGCAGTTTCACCTGCGCCGGGGCTTTTCTTTTATTTCGCACCCGATAATGTGTCGAGGCGTGATGGACTGGTAAATCACTGAATGTTTTGCCCCTCAACACGCAAACCCCGGTGCCCCCCCGGAGCCGGAGTTTCTTTTTTCTGCCAGTCAATTATTCTGGCCATGTTCAGCGTGAACGGAGACGTGACCTGATTGCGTTGAACGACCCCGCCCAGTGCACGCACACTGACCGGGGTTTTCTTTTATTGAGAGTAGTCAAAGAATTTTCACTTGCGTTAAGAGCGGCGACGGTCCGATCTTAAATGCAAAACCACGGCGCCGGGAGAGCGGCTGGGTTTCCTAATTCCGAACCAATGCGACAAATAAGGCACCCGATATTCGATCCGCAAATATCACTTGAAATTTGCCGAAATTGGCGCTGTGGTTGCAAAGGAGGAGCCAGCGATGCCGTTCAGATCCGCAGAATATCAGGGTACATTTAACCCGACTGAACTCGAACAATTACAGCTAGCCTACACCCGCTGCTGTGAGACTCTAGAAATCTGCCCAGCTACACACGAGGGTAAAGACCGAATAGCCCGTCTAGTAATGAGGGTTTTCGAGGAAAGTAACCATGATCCTGAACTGACGGCAATGCGCGCGGCTGAGCTTGCTAGGCTTTTCGACTGATCGCCTGTGTTGACCACCAAGCTAGTTCGCATAAAAATATGAATTGCGCAGTCTTTTCAGACCGATGAAAACCCAACCTGCGCAGCCCCGGCATGGCGTCCTCCTTGCCGGGGTTTACTTTCTTTACTGAACGGTTAAAATTTAACCGTCCCTTGTGGGAGGGGACCAGTCGCTTAACCCCGCGCGCTTTTCGCTGCGGGGTTCTTTTTGCTCTGCGCCTCATCGGCTGTCACGGACACAGAAGAGTGAGCGTCGGCGACAAGAGCCGCACCCACTGCTTCGGCCCATGCGCGCATAATCAGATTCGCCTGCATAGGTGAAAGCTTCACTTCCCGCCCGGCGATGCTGACATATATGTCTCCGCCTCGCCGGGTCGGTTGAAGGTCGCGGATCTCATTCATATCGACCTCAGACCACCATTGACGATGAAAGCGACGAGCGCTGCGCCCAGACCGCTTATGACGATCCACATCAACTTCGACAGGACGCCGCTGATTTTATCAATTTTCTTGTCGAGATCATTGAACCGATTATCCACCTGCTTTCACCGCTCATCTTGTCGTGCGTCGGCAATCTCCACCTGACGCTGCCATTGTTCTAACGCTGTGATACGCGGGATCAGTGCCGTGAGTTGATGCTCAGCAGCGTTTACACGGGAACGGAGGTCGTTTTCTTCCGGCATCACATGCTCCATCACTTCAGTCCCTTGGCAACATCATCATAAAAACCGGCGCAGCGATCGGTTCTGGCATTTTGCCGATCCAGTGCATCGCGCTCGCGCTTCAGGATCGAGCGGATTTCAGCGCCGTCGGTAAGCACCGCATGAGGCTCTCTGGCGCGGCAGTCTTCTGGATAGTCCGGCAGTGTGACGCGAGCCTGTGCCGTCCCTTGAGCCGTTGCCGCGTGTTTCAACTGGCGATCAAGGCTTGGGCAGCCATTCAATGTCAGTGCCATCAAGCCGACAAGCGCGGCCTTCGTCAGCAAGCCGTTTCTCATAGGCCGCTATCTCCTGTTCTGATTGTTCCGATTTGGCTTGTTCTGCCGCCCGTGCATTGGAAAGCTGCTCCTGATACGCCGATATGACGTACTGGCCTGCTGCGATCTGGCGCTGCATCTCTGCGACTTTGGCCTCGGCAGCGATGACTTGCGCCTCCTGAACATAGCCCTGCCGCGCCTCGCGCTCGATCATCGGGTCATGGATCAGGGCATTGAACCCGAGCATCAGAACGATGCCCGCCGCCAGCCCTGTCCCGATTTTGAGATAATCCAGAAGGCCAAGCATCACTTCAGCCCTTCGAGGCAAAGCTTGCGTTCGTCAGCCCGTCGATTGGCAAGGCCTTTAACTACGCGCCCCCCAGCGCGATTGTAGAGGCTGATCGCGTCACAAGCCTTTCGGTAATCTCCCGCGTTCGCATAGCGAGCCACAGACGAACGGCAGAATGCGCCGGTGCCAATGTTATAGCTGAGAGAAAGAAACGCCACGTACGGCTTGTCTGGCACCTTATCCGGGGTGGTCAGGCATCTACGCATACCCATTTCAAAGTCTACGAGAGCACTGCCGAGCATCTTCTTACACTCGTCCATCGTATATCGGTCGCCAAGCTTCACGCCCCGCGTCTCGCCGAAGCAAACCGTGGGCAATCCGTTCGCGAACTGATCGGGATAGGCAACAAGTTTCACGCCTTCCCATGCCCCGACAAGGGCAACCGCCGCCGCCATTGCCGCGCTCGACTTCTTCAATCTACTCGCCATCGCGAAATTCCTTCTGTGAAACGATGCGCGCAACAACGGCTCCTGCCGTGATGATCAGCGACAGAGCAGCAAACGCGCCGGTTGGGATGGGTAGAGCGTCACCGATCAGTGGTAGCGCGACTTCAAGGCCGGAAAGAATACCGGCGAGCAAAAGCAAACGGATGCTCCACGCGCACGTGAGCACCCGCTTCCAGTCGGAAACGAGTTTCATGGGTTGCTTATCTTTCGGATGGCAGGCAGGCCGAGGGTTATTGCCAGCTTTGGCCGGCGCTACAAATTTTCGTACTCGACCCTTGAAATGCGGCGAAGCATCACTAAATCGGAGCCGTCATTCCAACACACTTCGTTCGATCAAATGGAGGTTTCGATGAGCGACCGTTTGTTTGACAGTCCAATTTTTGTAAAGGACGGCAAGTTTCTGATCAGAGAGATTGCAGGACCGATAGACGCGATCGATTTTCTTTATGAATGGCCACAGGATGATCGGGACGTCATTTATGAAGTGGCATGGAGCGCCTGTTGTGACGCTCACAGCGGGCAGAAACCGCTAATTGTGGCGCAAAACGCCTTTGAAGGCTTCGCTCGAAAACGCAACATTCTCGAAAAACCTGAGGCTGCTATGCCGTGGATGACTTCCCGTAGCACTGGTGGTGGCCGCGTTCCGGTATGAGGGAAGAATGATGCATTGGTATTTTCTGATTGAAGTCCCCATCCTCGCTGCATTGCTCTGTGTCATATCCGTGCTTGTCTGGGACACCAGACGGCGGCAATAACTTTAAACCCCGGCTGGTCCGGGGTTTTTGTTTCGATTTTGAATAATTTGTTACAGCACGTCTGCTTGGCTGGGTCGCTTTAATCTATTAGCCTCAGGGTTGCGCGTCGCAATACCCTCTAACCCATTGTTGGCGCGCGGGCCCCGGACCAGGATTCCCTCCTCCCGGGGCTTTTTGTTCAATTTATACGTGCCAAATTAACCTTCTCCCGCCACGCGAGTTATAGGGCCGGGAGGATCATAGATGAGTTGGTGGTTTATCGGAGCGATAATTGTAGCGCTGCTCGCCCTGATCGGCTTTATGATCTGGATAGAGAAGAATCGCGAATGACGATCTTCAATCTCACAATCTCAGATCATATGATTGTATTGGGCGTCGTCATTGCCGCTCTATTCGCAGCGTGCTTCTTGCTATGGCGACTTCCTCGCTGATTGTTTTCTTGCCTAAATGGCCATTCAGAATACGAATTTAGAAAGGATATCTTATCATCAACAACCGCTTAACCTTCGCGCAAGGTTCATCTCCCAGCATGTAAACTGTGAATATTAAGCGGGGTAATTATAAGTGAATGAAAACCGTAAGCGAGAGCGCCGTGGCCGCCCCAAGAACCCAATTGAAAAGGTTAGCATTTCAATAAGGCTGGAATTGGATTTGGTGCTCAAAATGCAAGCATCAAACCCCAATTGGCGTGAGAATATCGCGGATCTGGTAAGGCGGGAATATCAAACAGAACCAGATTGAATAAGCGACCTTCTGGCCGCCCATTCTACAAGTGTTATCGATCAGTACTAAACGCAATAAAGCCAGAATTCGAGCGTGCCAGACTGTGCCGACACCTTCGATTTCGATATCACGCCGCAAGCAACTCCGCCGACCGCACCGACGCCCGCTGTTACGGTTCTACCGCCTATCTCTGTAAGCAGCGTATTCGTTGTAAGCTTCGCGTTAAGTGCCGTCTGTACTGCGGTGCTGATTGGCAGGCCCGATTTGGCCTGCAAGGTGCCATCGCCTTGCAAGTACTGGTCAGTGGTTCCGGTTGCCAAGGCCAACAATGCACGCCCAAGCGTTCCGATATCAATCGGCGCTACATCGCCATTGGCGTCCGTGACAAGTGCTTTGTTTGCCGCGAGCGCGATCTGTTTAAGTGCGCCCGCTGCATCCGTCTGCAAAATCTGACGTGCTGCCAGCGTCAGCGCCGCCAACTTGCCCAGACTGTCATTCGGGTCTTGAATGCCAAATGTGGCCGGGTCGGCCAAATCCATCGTGCCGACGCCGGTAAAGATAGGGACCAGTCCTGCGGAGCCGACAAGAGCGGCAAACGCTTCAACATTCCCGCTGGACAACAGATCGATCAAATTGCGAACCGCACCCTGACCGGCTGCCGTCTGGCTGGAAGCGGATACGAAGCGCTAGGCCGCTTCCTGCTGCCGCTGCTGGGCAAGGCAGAAACATAGTGCCGCTATTCTGGCCGGTGATGGACGCGATAATCAGGACATGACCGGAAGGCGCGATAATGGCGTCACCAGCCTGTACAGCTGCCGTCTTGAGCGCTGAACCGGTCGTGGTGAAGTTCGCGCTGCCGGAGGTTAAATCCAGAACACCTATGTCGTAGTCGGGGCGCACTGCCATTATGCATTCCTCTTCGTCTTCTGAGCGACCTCGAGGTCTTTGTTGCGCTGCTCAAGCTCGATGCGGAAAGCTTCGTTCTGGGCTTCGAGAATGGACATCTGGGCGCGCATAGAGTTCGGCAACACGGCCAGCACAAACTGTCCAAGCGCACCCATGGCGCAGATAGACGAGGCAATCGCGCCGACAGCCGCCGCCACTGGTCCCGCATGGGCGAGCGAAATCGTCGCCAGCATGAACCATACGGCGTAGAACAGAACCCGAAGTGATTTCATTGCTAAATCCGGAATGCCCTTTCGGCAGCCAGAAGATCGACCGTTCCGAGCCCGGAGGCATCAGGACGAAGCACAAAGATGCGAGGGCCGTTCACCACGCCTAGCGCCCACAAAGCGCTGTCATCGATACGCGCAGCGGCGATATCGCCAACTGCAGCATGTGAGGGATGGATTTCCTCAAACTGTGAGGCTGCAAGTTCGGCATGGTTCTCGAAACCGTCTTTTCGAAGCAGCCTCAGACCGCCGATAAGCGTCTTGTAGCGGCCTCGGTACTTTTCCGCGGGATCGTGTCCAGTCATCGCCAGAACAGCGCCAGCGGCCCAGAGCGCGCAATCATGCTGCCCCCAGATGAACGGCTTCGACATCACCGAATGAACATAGTCATTTAGAGCCGTTCGCCAGTACGTGAAGCGTTCAGCCATTGACCTTGCCCTTCTTCTGGCCCCAGAAAAATTCCCACTGTCCAGCGACATCGGAGTATTTGCGAAACCGGTCGCCCGAACGCAGACGCTGTGATCCCTCACGCCTGCCGGTGAAGAACGGGACCAACGCAATCACACCAATCGAGATCGGGCCTTGCCCATACAAGGGCGTCGGCACGGTCAGGTGACCCTTCGCCTACGTAACCGGAGGCCGTGAAGTTGCACATCTGGTCTTCAAGATCGGGGAAAATGCCCACGTGGTGCACTTTGCCTTGTTCGTACAAGGCGCTGATCGGCTCGGCTCGAACAGCCTTGGCATTATCCAATGACGTATCTATCGGGCTTTTGCCCCATCTGACGGCTTTTCGAATGTCCGCGAACGCAATCTTCGCCAATTCATCAACGATGCGCTCTTTCGTGATTTCAAGCTTAGCTGCGGTCTTTTCTCGCCCTTTGGCAATCGCTTCCTGCACCAAAACATTTAACAACAGGCGGGATCTTTGCTGTTGAGCCGTCTTCTCACTGTACCCCGCCCGTATCGCTGCCTGAGTGGCGTTCAGATCAATCAGGTATTCAGCGACAAACCGCTCTTGCTTTGCCGTAAGTGTCACAGGATACTCCGAATTGGGGAAATCAACGGTTGGGACGGCCATGGCATTCAGACCAGAGGAACATTCGATTGTAGTTCAGGCTGCGTTCTGGATGACGTCGACAGCGCTACTCGTTGGGTTAGCCACGTTTCTAATATCGATAGCCGCCGTACTGGTGAAAACGGGAAGTCTTGTCGAGCGCGTGGAAGATCGAGAACTGGGCACCGGTCATCGTATGGGGAAAAGGTTCAGCCGACTAACGCCATTCTTTACGGATCCCAGCTTTCGGGCACTCCGAGCCGCTCTGTTCGGTAGCCTCACTGCTGTTCTTCTATCGTTCATTATTCTATTTGCGATGATCGCTTCGTTGGGTAGCTGATCTCTCTTGTTTCGGCGTGAGACTCACGGTTGTAATCCTGATGGGCAAAAGGAGGAGGTTTAGATGACGGCCACGAAAAAAGCAGTTCTGATGCCAGCTATGTCGCTCGCACTCGTGCTAACTGCCACGACGATCTCATTCGCTGACTGCGACGACGCTGTTAACAGCTATAACTCAGCAACGAGCGATATAGAAAGCGCTCTTAAGCGATATGCCAATTGCGTCAGCGAAAGCCAAGGCCGAGACGATTGCTACTCTGAGTTTCGCCGATTGCGAAGCGCACAGGATGATTTTGAATCAGCTGTTTCCAGCTATGGCAGTGAATGCGGTTGAGTCCGTCTTCATTGCAATGGCGCAGATAAAGGCGCATGGTGATGTTCTCGGCAGCAATTGACACGGGCGCTGCGGACAAGGGGACGACCCCAGCCCTAACAAAAGGAAGATTTTTATGTCTTCCAATATCTACAACCGGTTCCTTCGAAAACTTGATCTGAAGTCGTTGCGTGAAGCAATTCTTCGCACGCATGTAAGTGGTTCTTCAAACGACGCTCCTCCATCCATATTGAACGAAGATGAGGGGCCAATGTCAGCGTTCTTAGCAACCCGACGCGATCCGATAAAAATGCTGGATTTGTTAGGCTTTCGAAAAACCGAGGAAGCCACAAACCAGACGCGCACCGGCTCAGCGGGCCAAAAAGAGGACGGTGAGCTGCCGGCTAAGCCCCCCTTTCCAATTCCTAGTATAATAGCTGAACGCATCGCTAGAATAGCACGTCGTGGTCGATGAAACGGAAAAATCGAGCCATTATTCAGATATCAATATTTGCGCTTTTTATTCTAGTTACAGTACTTGTGTGGTTGGGCTTCTTGACCCCCATCGATGTCTAGATATTCTTGAAATCGTATTTTAGGCCGAAAAGCAGAGCACTTTTCTCGTTCTTGATAAGATTAGCGTGATGTCGCGCTACACTTGAATTTTGACGTTTGCCGTTTCCACACGCCCGGCCCACATCTTAGCCTTAATTGCTTTCCGGTCACATAAGGCGCATAGTAAATATCACGACAGCATTTGGAACGGGCGCTGTCGTTCAGGCTTCAAAAGCCTAGCCCGCAACGAAGGAGGACGTCATGTCTTCCATAGCCTTGAACTCCAGAAACATTACTATGATTTCCCGCCTTCTTAGGAATGCTCGCAAACCGGGAGACACCCAGGCTTTGCGCACCGGTGCGGCGAGATACCTAACACGTCGTTTTCAGGAAGGCACCTATGATGAATACAGCCTTCGGATCGCGCTAAAGTCGTTCATCGATAAACACCGGATAATGGCAGAGACCATTGATCGGTAGGACGTTGAGGGCGGAGCCCAGGAAACTAAAAGGAGGGCACAATGGCTCAGAGCATCGAAGAAAAACTAGCGGAACAGATCACAATACTGCGTGAGCAAATAAAAGATTTGTCCTCCAGAGCAGCTAAACAAACAAGCAGCGCCTCCGAAAGCGTAGAACACGCCTTTCACACAACAACCGACGTCGTAAGCGACATCGCAACCGAGGCGCGGGATCAAGGGCAAAAGGCTATTCAGTACACCAAAGACAATCCCGGTATCATTTCTGTTTGGGCCGCCGTCGGTGTGACTGCGGCGATAGCGTATCTTCTGTTACAACGTCGCTAGTTTGCTGAGGGAATACTCGCCCACCGGCGCCTATCGACTAACACTCTAAAGGCGATAGCTATCTGAAATACGCAGAGGCGTTTGAGGGCCGATGGCTTCTTATTACAGGTACCCGATGAAACCAGAAACCGTAACTAAAATACTCATTGGCATTTTTCTCTTAATATTGATGTGGTGCTTGTACCTCGTGTTGGGCACGTCATACTGACCTTCCGCTCAAGGCGGGGCTGAAAAGAGCGCATATTCAATTTATTAATGCGCTTGTCAGCCCCTTTCGGGCGAGGCTCTCACAACGTCTTTACGCCACCATTAACCGACTACGCTATCTTCGCTTGCCGTCAGCTACATGCGAGGAACCGACGCTCGATAACTGCGCAGCGGTTTGCATGTCCTGCCATGGATACAAAACCCGCACGGTTGATACACCACGTGCTGCGAAAACCAAACGGATGAGCGACAAGGCAAAGGGCATCGTTCGACCAAAAGGCACGATCAAAAGCGCTGGCTTCCCGAAATACGAAAAGCCCGGTCGCATCGACAAATCCGCCCTTCCCACATTGCCATTGTCCCGACTGATGCAGTCAGGGATTGCGAGGACGCGCCCATGACCATCCCAGAACAGGCAGTACAGGCGGAAACACTCTGGGCCGTCAATACCCACGATCCTGACGATCTGATTGCAGCGCCAGATTATCTATCGGCTGTTCGCATGTCGAATGCTTTCAATGCATGGTGGCTGAGCCTGAAAGTGAAGCATCCGCACAATGACGCTATTGACGCTCGCATGTGGGCCGTTCCTACCGATTGGCCGGAGAACGATGCACAAGCACACGCTGATGAACTGTCGAAGCCACACCCGGAATATCAGTGGTTGCGAGATGCTTCTGCCGCCCCTCACCTAGCAGCGGTGTGGGTGAACGTGGATGAGATCGAAGCGGCCCGCAAAGCCGTGGAAGAACTTGCACATGTTCAGATGAACCTGCCACTTGAAGACTGGTCGCGCATTTCTTCGGCCATCCTCTCCGCGCTTGAGCCATCCGCAGCGCGTGAGCTGGCGTTGGAGGATAGCTTTCGGAAAGGTCTGGAAGCTGCTTGCGAGGTTATCGACGCCCACAGCGAATATGACCTACAATTGTGCTGCAATGGTCGCGAATGCGGCTGCGGCGGCGCGACCGTTCATCAATCCATGCAGCATTATATCCGCGCCCTCCATCCAGTAGCGGATAAGCCCGACGAAGCGGGGGCGCAGGGCATCGAACGCGGGAAATTTTATCATCACCAGTGGCCGATGGAAAAACTATTGGAAGCCCGAAGAGACGGGCTTGTCGATCACAGCGGCGGCGAAGCGTGGCGATATGAATACAGCCACAAGGACGAACACGGCAAATACGATATCCTGTACCGCCCCGTAAAAATCTCGACTATTCTTGCTCGTCTCCCTACTCCTCCAAGCAGTGAGGTGGCGTGATGGGGAAGCTTTCCTTTGACGCTCGCGTAATCGCACAATCCGTGTTCGGGGAACGGAACGGCTGTCAGAAATTCCGAAGCTAAGCTTTGAGGAAATGGAAGAACATGGCCGTTTTAAGCTGACCCGCCCATCAGGAGGCGACCGTCATGGCGATTAAGTTCTTGGTCGATCCACGCGACGTGCCACCGGAGAAGGCTGCTCGCCGTCTTGGCCTCACACTGGAGAGGTTCGGCGAACTTTTACCGCGCTTGCTACAGCGCGGCTTTCCGCCGTCGGATCCCGACACCGGGTATTACGATTTGGACGCCATTGATGAATGGCGCGCCTCGCGTCACAAGCGTATCTTGCAAACGAATCAATCTCCTGCGCAATCTAGCGGCTTGGTGGCGGCAAGATTGGAGCGTCTTGGTGAGTAAAGTGGATATCCCTTATTACGTGGTTAAAAAGGGCAAGTACGGCTATTGGCAACCCACCAAGGTGATGAAGGATGCTGGCTTCCTGCCGGTCCGCTGCGGCGTGGACGGCCCCGCAGCATGGAAAATAGCTGCGGATTGGAACGAGCGCTGGCAGAGACACAGGCAGGGCCGGGCGCAGGATACTAGCCCACGTTGGCCTATCGGGTCGATAGGCGAAGCGTTCGAGCGCTACAAGAAAACAGAAGAATGGTCCAAAAACAAAAAACCGCGCACCCGCGAAGAGTGAGAGCGCGCCTGGGTGAGAATTTCACCTGTATTCGGAGATCTGCCACCAATCAGCCCCGAAATCTCGCTTGAAACCCTCTCTCGCTTTCGAGCGATGATCGAGACAAACGTATCTCTGCGAGAGGCATGGCGAACAATTAAGATCTGGCGGGCGCTTTGGAATGTCTGCAAGGGGCTGAATTACACCGGCCAGAAAAACGACCCATCATCTGCAATATCCAATCGTGCTCCGCAACCCCGCTCCAGTTCGTGGCGCGAATGGGAAGTTGTGCGGCTGGCCAAAAGAGCGTGGCGCGAGAAATATCACGGCCTCGCTGTCACCATAGCACTTGCATGGGATACCCAGTTCTCCCCAGCAGACCTACGCAAACTGACAATCAGTGGAATCGAAGGAAAGGGAATAGACCGCTACTTCCCTGTAGGACGCGCCAAGACAGGTCGGTCCGCTATTGGCACGTTGGGAAAGCGTTCCCTCGCCTTGATGGACGCTTATTTGAAAGATAGCCCCTGCGAAGTTGGTGCGGTCCTCCGCAATCGCAGCGGCGCACCGTATTCTCGATTTACGCTGCCAGATGATTTTGCGGTAATTCGCGAACTTTGCTTCCCCGACGATAAGCGCACACTGGCCGACATGCGGCGCTCTGGCGCGATTGAAGCCCAGGCGGGCGGAGCCACACCAGCTGGAACAGCTGCCAAGATGGCGAACTCGATTTCGAGCGCCAACGCCATTCATAAACCGTATCAGCCGGTAGATTTAACTGCCGTTCGCCAGGCAGATGCTGCGCGGCGACGGGGACGCCAGAGGATGCGCGATCAGAACAAATGAAGAAGAAAAGTTGGAACTCGAAAATTATCGAGTTGGAACTTTCGCAATTTGATGAAGCTAAGTTATTGAAAAAGTGGCGATCCCGGCAGGATTCGAACCTGCGACCTACGGCTTAGAAGGCCGGTGCTCTATCCAGCTGAGCTACGGGACCACGTCTTTTAAAAATCGGCGACATTTGCGGCGCCCCAGGTTTCGTGGAAACCCGGGCGTCATATGCCGGCCTTAGCGCAAATTGCCAGGCCGGGAAAGCTGTCAATGCGTCCAGGGTATCGTGCGGTCGAAGCGGAAATTGTCCGAATAGGACACTTTACGGCGCTTAGGCTCATTCGGCTCGGCAACGCGATAGGCAATGCCATAGCGCTTTGCATAAGCGATAGCGTCTTCCTGGCTATCGAATGCGAGGCGAATCTGGCTTCTCATGTCGCCTGACGACGTGTAGCCCATCAATGGCTCGACCTTGCGCGGGCTTTCCGGCTCGTATTCGAGGATCCATTGATCTGTCTTGGCCTGACCGGACTGCATGGCAGTCTTAGCTGGACGGAAAATGCGTGCAACCATTTGAAGAACCTTGGACTATGCTTCTTGCCGCCCCGTGGGAGGCTCTGAATTTCAACAAGGCAATAGTAGACCCACCAATCCATGTCAACGCGATAAAGACGCGCGGTTCAAGCCAAGCACAGGATAGCTTGGTTTTTTATATCAATCATGGTGGGGGAAAAATGGTCGGAGCGAGAGGATTCGAACCTCCGACCCCCTGATCCCAAATCAGGTGCGCTACCAGGCTGCGCTACGCTCCGTGGCCCTTTCGGACGTTGCGTTCACTAGAGAATTCGCTCTCTTAAGGCAAGCGCTATTTTCAAACTTTCATAAAAAAATCGACGGGTTGACACATAACAGGTCGGATATCCCCAAAAGACCCTCCTACACCGCGACCAGCACCCGCGATTGACCTGAAGCACCAAAGATCAAGGGCAGGTTCACATGCGCAAACCTGCCCTTCAATGCAACGTCGAAGGCCTCAACAGGCTCCCGCTGCTACCGCGCGCGCGATTCGCACTAGCAGCATCCCTCGCTGCACCGCTTGTTCGGTGAACGACGACTAAAGGTGAATGCCGCTCATCAGCCCGGCTTTATCCGAACAGCCCGACAAACATCCACACGACGATGGATGCCATCAGACTGGCAATCAACACGGTTAGAACCTGCGTTCCCTGCCTGCCCTGACGAACAGTCTGTGCCTCGAATTCCTTCGGCGGCAATGCGCGCGTGACCATGACAGCCTCCTCTCAAAGAAGCCTTTTATTATGCGCTGGAATAACGACGAAAAAGCGGCTGCTAGCGGTGCGTAACTTCCCGACAAGGCATAGTTCTGACGTAACGTCAGCGCGGGAAGAACAGTCTTGTTTCGGGCTTGAATAGCATCGCCATGCCTAAAGTAGCAGACGCGGTAGAATTGACAGTCCTGGTAAAGTAAGTTTACCAATCAATCGTCAACATAAGTCAACTATCGGCAATAGGCACCTCCTGGGAGAGGATGGCTGTCCATTGCCTATTCATCGGCACCCAGACCGATGAAGCATTTTGCATCGAAGAGAGGAACATTTTTCAGTCCAGGAAGGGAGGAACCATGCCCTGGAATCAAGTATATGACCCTTTGGGCAGCATGTTTTGGTCAACATTGCTCGCCGCTTTGCCAATTGTCGTCCTGTTGGGCGGCATCGGCTTTCTCCACATGAAAGCCCATACTGCAGCAATACTTGGTCTTCTGACTGCTCTCGTCATCGCCGTCATTGGATTTGGAATGCCCGCCGACAAGGCAGGTGCAACAGCCGTCTATGGCGCGGCCTACGGGCTTCTGCCCATCGGCTGGATCATCCTGAATGTTATTTTTCTCTATCGCCTTACCGAACAGACCGGACAATTCAACATTCTGCGCGATTCAATCGCCGGGATAACGCCGGATCGACGGCTCCAGCTTTTGTTCATCGCCTTTTCCTTCGGCGCATTCTTCGAAGGTGCGGCCGGTTTCGGCACGCCAGTGGCCGTGACAGCCGCCATGCTCATGGGTCTGGGCTTTGCCCCTCTTCCGGCGGCAGGCCTATCGCTGATCGCAAACACCGCGCCCGTCGCCTATGGCGCACTTGGAACGCCGGTCATTGCGCTTTCCGCCGTGACCGGCATCGACCTTCTGCAACTCTCCGGCATGATCGGACGACAGCTGCCGTTCTTCTCGGTTATTGTGCCTTTCTGGCTGATCTGGGCCTTTGCCGGACGCAAGGGCATGCTGGAAGTCTGGCCTGCCTTGCTTGTTGCGGGTGTGGCCTTTGCCATTCCGCAATATCTGGTTTCAAACTTCCATGGCCCTTGGCTGGTCGACGTCATTGCCGCCGTCTGCTCCATGGCAGCGCTCGCCGGATTTCTGCGTATCTGGCAACCGAAACGCATCTGGACGTCCACCAGTCTCGATCCGGACGAAGTGGCCGCGCCCTATACACCGCCCCAGCAACATGCGAGCGGGACCGTCTTTCGCGCATGGCTGCCATGGCTGATCCTGTCGGTCTTCGTGTTTCTGTGGGGAACTCCGCAGTTCCGCACATGGCTCGACTCGCTTTGGGTGCTGAAGGTTCAGGTGCCTTATCTGCATAATCTGGTGTTCAAAGTGCCACCCGTCGTTGCCGACGCCCATTCAGAAGCGGCAGTCTATACGCTTAACCTGCTGTCGGCCACCGGGTCGGGCATCCTGCTTTCGGCCATCGTGGCAGGGCTGGTTCTCGGCTTCAATCCGCTCGAGCTCCTGAAGGAATACGGCAAGACCGCCTATGTGGTGCGCTTCTCGCTCATCACCATCGCGGCCATGCTGGCGCTGGGCTATGTCACCCGCTATTCCGGCACGGATGCCACGCTCGGCCTTGCATTCGCACAAACTGGCTGGGTCTATCCGTTCTTCGGCGCAATGCTGGGCTGGCTCGGCGTTGCTCTCACCGGTTCGGATACGGCGTCCAATGTTCTGTTCGGCGGATTGCAGAAGATCACTGCCGAACAGCTTGGGCTGTCGCCGGTGCTTATGGCTGCGTCCAACTCATCGGGCGGCGTCATGGGCAAGATGATCGATGCGCAATCCATCGTCGTCGCCTCTACCGCCACCCAATGGTACGGCCATGAGTCGAAAATCCTGCGCTACGTGTTTTTCCACTCGATTGCACTGGCGTCGCTCATCGGCCTTCTCGTGCTGGCACAGGCCTATCTGCCGCCATTCACCCATATGGTTCCGGCAGAAACCCTGCCCGCCGTAATACATTGATCCTTAGATCAATCGGCCAACAGCCCACGCAGGCATCAGCTTGCGTGGGTTTTCTTTATCGGAACCGATGCCGCGTTCAGGCGTTCCACCTTTATCGATCATAATGAGGAGTTACACGTGAACAGAAACGGGCTTTATCTGATTATCGGCGCTTTGGTCGTCGTTGCGGCTGGTCTGGCTTTTTACGTCTATCGCGAAGAGACAAAACCCGCCGGGATTGAGTTGAAAATCGGAGAAGGCGGTGTTTCCGTTCAGGAAAATTGAGGTCTGAAAAGGTTATAAACATATAAACCGATTTAGATTTCAAGCGCTTACGCTTTGTGATGCAACGTTCTGGACAGCTCCGTGTTATTTGCTTCGCCAGATGAACGGAGGATCGAAATGAGTATCCAGACTGTTTCCGATGAACTTTATCGTCGTCACGAGCGCGAATGGGCCCAGTGGCGCGACGCAGTTGAAGAGCAGGAATCGAACCAGAAACAACAGGATAAGGTTTCCGGTGAAACTTCCTGTGACGGCAAGACGTCCGGACACTGATCAGCTTCTTCATAATGACTTGGATACGCCGCGAAAGCGGCGTTTTCTATTTGGCGGGCCAGCCATGGCCCGATCCCCCCAAGGTAACGAAATGCGAAGGAAGACTTGTTAGCGTCTAGCGATCGCGATTCGAACAGGGGTCAGACATATGGCTGCACGGAAGCCTGCCCGAAAGGCTGCACCGAAAAAGAGAGCCCGCACTGCCAAGGGCGGATCTGGTTCGTCTGCGCCCGTTTTGGCTCTGGCAGCCATCCTCGGTCTCGGCGCTTTCAGTCTGTGGGCCACATCACAGCACAAAAGCCCGCAGGACGCGCTGGTAGCTCTGTTCCAGCGGTCTGCGACCAATCCTTTCGCATCGACCTCGCCTCGTACAGAGAGCAAGCCAACCGTTACCGCGAAGGCACCAGAAACGACCGCGCCATCCAAGGACAAGGATTACGGTGCTGCCGTTGGCCCTGTGCCGCGTCCATCTGCACCTGTCGCGCCTATCGTGCAAAAACCGGTTCAGCAGGCAGCAGTGCACCCCCCCACTCAAGTGACCGTTCAGGCGCCAAAGCCGCCACGTCCGACCAATCAGGTCGTGGCCTCAGCGCCGACTGGCCCGCATATGATGCCACCGCGCGGCGTCAACACGCCCGCGCATTCGCCTTCAGTGGTTTATGCCCGGACGCAGCTGACCATTCACAAAAACGCCTGGGATAAATCCGCAGCCATCGGCACCGTGGAAAAAGGGCGCGAGATGCGCTCTTACGGTAAAACTGGCCGTTGGCATCGTATCATTGTTCCGAAAACCAATATGATCGGCTGGGTGCATGAGGATCAGCTTGTCGGTGGTCGTAACAAGCCGGATAGCGCAACGCTGATTACCGGTTCGGTGACCAAGAAGCCGGAGATAGCGAAAAGCGCGCCAGTGCAGACACAGTCCCGCATCGTCCCGCCAAAAGCGGTGGGAGATAAGAACTAAGCTTTTTGGGCCTCGATAGCCATGGCTTCAATCTGCGGATCGCCGGGGAGATATTTAAACCCGGCTGCGATCAGCGACGACGTATCCGCCGTCAGATCGCCGAATAGCTGCTCATAAAGCCCCTTTTTGCCGAGACCCGTCAGCAGCAAGCGCATCAGCACTGGCGGAACAGAGACAAGCCGCGTCGGACGCCCCATGGCGCGGCGGGCGATGGATACCAGCTCGCGTGTTGAACTTGGCTTGGGTTCGGCCAGATGGAACACTCGTCCTGCGACTTTCTCGGCAGGAGCTTGCGACAGGAATACAAGTGCGCGGGCGGCATTCTGCAAGGACACGAAGCTGCGCTGGTTGTTCGCCATACCGAAAGGCAGCGGAAATGCGCTATCGCAGAGTTTCATCAGAGCCCTGAGATTGGCGCGCGCGCCGGGACCGTAGACGAGCACCGGGCGTGCAATCACAATCTCGATGCCGGTCATGGCCAGCAGCGCTGCTTCCGCCTTCGCCTTGGCGCGTCCATAATCGTCGTATGCCCTTGGCGCTAGCGGCATGTCGGCCGTCAACGGCGACGGGTTTCCGGCAATGGTGTAGATCGTTGAAACGAAGATGAAGCGTTTTACGCCCGCCTGTTTCGCCTTCGCGGCCAGTTCAACCGTCAGCCGGTGATTGACGGCATCGAAAGCGTCGGCATCCGGTCGTTCCGCGCCGGTGCGATGAGCAAGTGCTGCGCAATACACAACCGTTTCAATGCCTGAAAAATCCGCATCTGCCAAATCGTTGCGAGATAAAGGCGTGACCTGGTGCCCGTCGTCATGCAGCTGCCGCGCAACCGCGCTACCGATAAACCCGCCTGCCCCCGTAACGACAACCTTCACCGTCAGCCTGCCTTGTCGCCAGTTTGGCCGTCTGACTGACCATCGGTATCGGCCAGCACCTGCGCCGCCAGCGCTCGCGTGATGCGGGTCTTCTGTTCCAGTGCTGCCCGGTCGAGCTTGTCGACAATCTGGATTGCAGACGGGAGCGAACGCTCAATCCGGCTGACCAGATAAGTCACAACATGCGGCTCGACACTGACCTGACGGTCAGCAAAAAGCTTATGAATGACGCCCGACAGCAGCAAATCGTCCGGCTCTGCGATTTCAACCACGGTTGCCGCTTTCAGCCGCGATGCGAGGTCGGGCAGCTTCACGTTCCAGTTTGCGGGCCACAGGCGCGACGTCATCAAAAGCGACGGCCCGAAGCCCTGTGCTGCATGTTGGCGAACGCTGTTGATCAAGTGAAACAGCCCCGTTTCATCGAAGGGCGCGCCGCCAATATCGTCGATGAGCACGGCGCGCTCTGCAGCAGCCTGAACGATTTCATCCGTAATACGCGCTGGATCAACCAGAAGCGCATCCGTGCCCGCGCGCCAGACTTCTGCGAGATGCGTCTTGCCCGCGCCGGTAGGTCCGGCCAAAATCGTAACCGGCGATACCCAGTTCGGCCAACGATCGATAAGGTCGATCGCCGCACGGTTTGAGCCCGTGACGATCAAGTCCTCGCGGTGATAACCGGGCTGGTGTTCAAGATTCAGCGGAATCTGACGCGGGGCGTCACGCATCGCTGCCTCCCGCACACCCGTCCAGATTGCGGTTCAGTCTCATTTGTCCCTGCCTGCATTCGGGCCTGCATTCTCGCCTGCCTCGATCAGCGGCCCCGCATCCGGGTCGCGACGACGAAAGGCTGGATCGTACATCGGTGAATTGAGATAGCGATTCAAGGCAAAACGCACAAGCACCCCGACTGCCGCCGCAGCGGGCACCGCAACCAGCATTCCGGTAAAGCCGAACAGTGAACCGAACGCGAACAGAGCGAACATCAGCCATACCGGATGGAGGCCTACCGACGACCCAACCAGCTTGGGCTGGAGGATGTTTCCTTCCACGAACTGGCCGATGAAAAACACTGCCGCAACGGCGCAGATCATGATCCAGTCCGGCCAAAACTGCACCAGCGCCACACCAATAGCGAGTGCCAGACCGACGAACGAGCCGATATAGGGGATGAAGGAGATCAGACCTGCAAAAAAGCCGATCAGCAGGCCGAAATTGAGCCCCGTGAGGGTTAGGCCGAGGGCATAATACGTACCAAGAATGAGGCAGAGCGTGCCCTGCCCGCGAATGAAGCCTGCAACCGCTGCATTCATTTCGCGCGCGATCTGGCGCACCGTGTGAAGCTGCGCGCGCGGCACCCAGGAATCGATGCGGTTGACCATGCGGTCCCAGTCGAGAAGCATGTAGAAGGCAACCACCGGTGTGACCACGAAAAGCCCTGCAATATCGATCAGCGATTTCCCCGAATTCCACAGGGACTGAAGCAGCGTGGTCATGAAACCAGCACCCTGCTGAAGCAGCGCGCTCAGATTTTGCTGAATGACCGAGCTGTCGATGCCGATATATTTCTTCAGCCATTGCGAGTTTTCATTGGCGAGCAATGACTGCAACTGGGTGATATAACCCGGCACCTTGGAAATGAAATCGGCAAGCTGCGTTGCCAGAATTGGCACAATGATCATCAGGCCAACGACGAGCGCAATCAGGAAAACCAGCAGGATGACGACGGTTGCAGTCATGCGCGACAGGCCCAGGCGCTGAAGCCGGTCAGCCACCGGATCGAGAAAGTAAGCCAGAGCCATGCCCGCCACGAAGGGCAGCAGGACTGAACTGAAAACCACCAGAAACAGCACGAACACGGCCATTGTCGCGACCCAGAACATCGCCTGACGCCGAACCGTTGTGCCCGTGAGGCCGCCAACCTCAACATTGACGTGGATATTGCCGTCCGAGGCGATGGCGTCCGTCTGACGAATGACTTTGCTGCCGCCCGCAGCCGAAGCAGCGGCGCCAGTCCTGTTCGTACCCGTCTTGGTGTTCGTCTGGCGTGTCGGCGTCGGTTTTTTGACCATATGGTTCCGTTCTCTGCAAAGACCTGCTGGCAAAACAATATCAGAACTGCATTACCGTCATCTTATCGCTGATGCACGGCTCATTCCTTTTCAAGAGTAGACCGGCCTTTTCGAGAGTAGACCGGACTGTGCGAAATGCAAAGCCAGCGCAACAGACATCTGTATTGACACGAACATGGCCAGTCATACGAAAAACCGTGCAGAATCCGGCAGAGTTTTGCGCTTTTCGCGCTTCATGACCTTGCGGGCAAAGCCATCTCGTGTCATTGCGCGCAGGTGGATAGCACCCAGTTTCAGGAGCAGGCCATGACCTCGGAAAACAAGCTCGCCGGCCACAATGGCCTGACCTATGCGCAGGCAGGTGTCGATATCGATGCCGGAAACCTGATGGTTGAAAAGATCAAGCCGCTCGTCCGCTCGACGCGCCGCCCCGGTGCGGATGGCGAAATCGGCGGTTTTGGCGGCCTCTTCGATCTGAAAGCGGCTGGCTTCAAGGATCCGGTTCTGGTCGCCGCCAATGATGGCGTGGGCACCAAGCTGAAGATCGCCATTGACGCCGACAAGCACGACACAGTGGGCATCGACCTCGTCGCCATGTGCGTGAACGATCTGGTCGTACAGGGCGCAGAGCCGCTTTTCTTCCTCGATTATTATGCAACCGGAAAGCTGTCGCCTGATCAGGGCGTCGACATCGTTGCAGGCATTGCCGAAGGCTGCCGTCAGGCAGGCTCTGCGCTGATCGGCGGCGAAACCGCTGAAATGCCCGGCATGTATCGCGATGGCGATTACGATCTGGCCGGTTTTGCCGTGGGCGCGGCGGAGCGTGACCGGCTGTTGCCGCGCGGCGATATTGCCGAAGGCGATATCATTCTCGGCCTCGCCTCTTCCGGCGTTCATTCCAACGGCTTCTCGCTGGTGCGCCGCATTGTTGAACTGTCCGGCCTTGGCTGGAAGTCCGATGCGCCATTCCAGCCGGGTTCGACGCTGGGCGAAGCGCTTCTTACTCCGACCCGCATCTATGTGAAGCCGCTGCTTGCAGCCATTCGCGCTTCCGATGGCATCAAGGCGCTGGCGCATATCACCGGCGGTGGTTTCCCCGACAATATTCCGCGCGTTCTGCCGGAAGGTCTGGCGGCCGAAGTCAATCTGACGGCAATTGCCGTACCGCCGGTCTTCTCCTGGCTTGCCAAAACTGGCGGCGTGGAGCCTGTCGAAATGCTGCGCACCTTCAATTGCGGCATCGGCATGATCGCCGTCGTCACGCCTGAAAAGGTTGACGAAGTGGTCGCGGCCCTCGTCGCTGAAGGCGAACAGGTCGTCACGCTCGGTCGCATGATCGCACGCGAAAAGGACGGCGTCGTCTACAAGGGCACACTCGCGCTATGAGCCGCAAACGGGTCGTCATCTTCATCTCCGGCGGCGGCTCCAATATGGAGGCGCTGATCCGGGCTGCGCAGACACCCGATTTTCCGGCGGAAATCGTCGCGGTCTTTTCCGACAAGGCAGAAGCAGGCGGCCTCGCCAAGGCTGAGGCCGCTGGCATTGCCACGCAGGTTTTCAAACGCAAGGATTTTGCGTCGAAGGACGAGCATGAAGATGCCATCCTCGCCGCACTGGCCGCGTTGAAGCCCGACCTTCTCTGTCTTGCTGGCTATATGCGGATTCTGTCCGGGCGTTTTATCGCGCCCTATGAAGGACGCATCCTCAACATTCACCCTTCCCTGCTGCCGCTGTTTCCCGGCTTGCACACGCATCAGCGCGCCATCGACGCAGGCGTCAAACTTGCAGGCTGCACCGTGCATCTGGTGACGGAAGGCATGGATGAAGGCCCCATTCTGGCGCAAGCGGCTGTACCGGTCATAGAGGGCGACACTGCTGACATGCTGGCCGCACGCGTTTTGAAAGCTGAACACCGGATTTATCCGCTTGTTCTGCGGCAGTTTGCCAGTGGACGGAAGGGCAGCGATGCGCCTTTTCCCGATGCGATGCCCGACGCCATGATCGTGAGCGCCTGAGGGCGCCTACCGGCGCTTATGCGCGACAAATTCATCACACCCCAAGTTTTTTGTTAATAAAACTTTAATTTCCCGCAAAAAGCTCTAATTCTTGATTGTAAGGGAACTTGCTTCGGCAATCCCCGTTATTGAGACGAGCCCATTCAGACCCGTCTCTTTCAATATGTGTTCAAGAAGAGGACAAGATCATGTCTCTCCGTTTTTCGACTTCCTTCCTGTCCGCAATGACCGTCATTTCCGGCATTGCTGTCACCGCTCCCGCCATCGCGGCAGACTTCGTAGCTCCTCCCGCTTCGGGTCGCACGCAGCCGCGTTCGGAAGTCGGCACTCTCACCTGCGACATTTCCCCGGCCATCGGTGTGATCATCGGCAGCCAGCAGGATGTTGATTGTGTATTCCGCCCTGCGCGTCGTGGTAACCCTATGGAACGTTACACCGGCACCATCACAAAGCTCGGCGTTGACGTCGGCTTCATCAATGGCGGCACTGTTGCCTGGGCCGTCTGGGCTCCGACCGTTCGTCCGGAAGGTGCACTCAAGGGTCGTTATGTCGGCGCTTCGGCCAATGCAGCCATCGGCATCGGCTTCGGCACGAACATCCTGACCGGCGGTTCGTGGAAGACGATTTCGCTGCAGCCGATTTCGGTTCAGGGCCAGCGCGGCCTCAATGCAGCTGTAGGTGTTTCCCGCCTGCGCCTGAACTACGCCGGTTGAAGCCTGTGATATTCAGGCGCTGACGGCCTGCAAACGGCACGGTTTTTCGCTTCCGGTGCTCATGTACCCAAAAGTACACTCCGCTCCGGTTCTCAAACCGCACCATTTTCTGCTCTACAGCACCAGAATCTCAGCAGGCTCAAAACTGCGACCTCATAAAAAAGCCGCGCCGAAGACATTCGGCGCGGCTTTTTATTGTAATTTGGTGACCTTTAACATGATCTTGGTCATCACGCTTCCCCCTCATCCTGAGCTTGTCGAAGGACGAGGGCAAGCGCTGTGCGTTTTCCCTCGCCCTTCGAGACGCCGTTTTCAACGGCTCCTCAGGATGAGGGAAAAGATTGAGCGGCGACTCTGACCGTTGCTCCTCAGCCCAATTTTCTGACCCAGATCTTGGTGTCATGCACGGCCAGACCGCCGTAAGGAGCTGCGGGTTCAGCACCGATCAGTGTGTTGATCCCCTCGCCGCGCTCGAATGACATATTCGGGAAAATGCCTTCCGAAACCACCACGCCGCGTTTTTGACCAGCGCGCAGCACGGCATGCAGCACCACTTCGCCGCGATGATTGCCGATTTCGATACGCTCGCCATCGGCAATGCCCAGTTCCGCCGCATCGTCTGGATGGATCAGCAGTTCAGGCCGGATTTCCTTGGCAACCGAGGTGGGGGTCTCAGCAAAGGTCGAGTTCAGGAAATTATGCGCCGGTGATGTCGCAAGCCGGAACGGATGCTCGGCATCAGCCACTTCGATCACTTCCCAATAATCCGGGAATTCCGGAATCGACTCGAACTCGCCTTGCAAACCCATGACTTCAGGCGGACGGTCCGGCGCTGGGCTACCGGTCCAGTCGGGACGGAAGCGAAATTTGCCATCTGGCCATTTGAAGCCCTTGATGTAGTGCGATTCCTCAAAAGGCGGCTGCTTGTCGATGAAGCGCCGCTCTTTCAGTTCGTCGAAATGAGGCAGATCGCTATTGGCGTTCATGTTGTCGATCAGCGTGCGCTCATCGACAGAAAAGCCCGGCAGATGTCCAACACCCAGCCGGTTGGCCAGTTCATTGATGACGAAAACATTCGGCCGTGCCTCGGCATAAGGTTCGATCAGCTTGGGTCCGAGCACGACATGTTGCTGGCCGCCGCCGCGATAAATATCGTCGTGCTCGAGGAATGTGGTGGCAGGCAACACGACATCGGCCATCTTGGCCGTATCGGTCATGAACTGCTCATGCACCGTGACGAACAGGTCTTCGCGCGCAAAACCTTTGCGGACAAGACGCTGTTCAGGCGTCACATTCATCGGATTGGTGTTCTGGATCAGCATCGCCATGACGGGCGGGCCGTCATAAAGCGCTTCACGGTCACCCGTGAGAATGCGCCCGATCTTCGACTGGTCGAGAAAGCGGATGGTCTTATCTTGCATTGCCCGGCCTTCAATCTCGCGCTTGTCGAATTTGAAGATGCTGGCGTTCGAATGAAACGCGCCGCCGCCTTCATGCAGGAAAGAACCGGTGACGCAGGCAATCGAGGCGGCGGCATGCATGTTCACCGCGCCATTGCGCTGCCGGGTGAAGCCATAGCCGAGACGGAAATAGGTCCGCTTGGTCTTGCCGACCAGATGCGCGAAGGCTTCGATTTCCTCAACGCTCAGCCCTGTGATTGCGGACGCCCATTCCGGCGTGCGAGAGCCGAGATGCGCTTCCAGCCCCTTCGGATCGTCGGTATAGCGCTCCAGATAATCCCAGTCGGCAAGGCCGTCGCGGAACAGAACATGCATCACCGCACAGGCGAAAGCGCCGTCGGTGCCCGGCTTGAGCACGATGCCCATATCGGCCTGTCGCACCGTCGCATTGGCATAAATGTCGATGACGACGATCTTCGCACCACGCTCTTTACGCGCACGCACGGCGTGGGTCATGACATTGACCTGCGTGGCGGCGGCATTGGTGCCCCAGATCACCACCACATCGGCCTTGCTCATCTCGCGCGGGTCCGGACCGATCAGGCTTCCTGTTCCTGCGAAATAGCCTGTCCAGGCCATATTGGTGCAGAAACTGTCGAACTGGTTGGAGTAGCGCTTGGCAAAGCGAAGACGATTGATGGAATCGCGCTGAACAAGCCCCATCGTACCCGCATAATAATAGGGCCAGACGCTTTCGCTGCCATATTCCGCTTCGGCTTTCAAAAACCGTTCGGCAATCAGATCAAGCGCTGCTTCCCAGGAAGCTTGCTTCCATTCGCCAGCACCCTTAGCGCCGGAGCGCACCAGCGGGTGCTTAAGACGGTCTGGGTGATGGACGCGTTCGGCATAGCGCGCGACCTTGGCGCAGATGACGCCAGCGGTATAGCTGTTGTCCTTCGCGCCGCGCACACGACCGATGGTGCGTTCGTCCAGAAGCTCGATATCGAGCGCACAGGTGGACGGGCAGTCATGCGGGCAAGCCGAATGGCCGATCTTGATATTGGATATGGAAACTTGCTCGTTCATATTTCTTTATTACCGCAAGCGCTCACACGGCGAAATATGTTTTCGACGCATAGGCGTTAAGAGCCTGAATCAAAAAGCGGCATGCGTGCGCGAAAATGGTGATTTTCGAGTACCGGAGCGGAGCGTACTTTTGGGTACGTGAGCACCGGAATGAAGGAAATTGCCATTTGCAGCCACACAGGGCGACTTTTGGAACAGGCTCTAAGAGAGACGAAGTGTGATGGCACCCAGCACAATGAGTGCCGCTGCCGCAAAACGCGGCAACCCCACCTTTTCCTTCAGCACGACCGCAGAAATGATCATGCCGAAAAGAATGGCGGTTTCACGCAAGGCGGCCACCACGGCAATTGGGGCCATGGTCATTGCCCAGAGCGCCAGCCCGTAGGAACCGAGCGTTCCCACACCGCCGATCAGCGCCGGACGCCAGCGATTGCGCATATAGCTGATGAACCGGTCCGGCTCACGATAGAGTGCCCAACCGGCAAGCGGCACGGCATTGATGACAAACAGCCACAATGTATAGGAAAGCGGTGCACCGGACGCCCGCACGCCAAGACCGTCGATAATCGTGTAACCCGCAATAAAGCCGGCATTGGTCAGGGCCAGAACGGCTGTGCGGCTGGAGGTGCCGCGATTGCGCCGCCTTGCTTCCAGCGCCATGGCCAGCACGCCCGAGCAGATGAACACGATGCCGAGCCAGCTTCTCCAGCCCATGACTTCGCCGACCAGCGGCGCGCTGACCAGCGCGACGAGTAAAGGCGGCGTGCCGCGCATGATCGGATAGGCTTCGCTCATATCGCCGGATTTATAAGCCGCCGCCACCAGTGACATATAGAAAGTCTGGGTAACGGTGGACATCAGGATATAGACCCAGCTGACCGAGTTCGGCATTGGCAGAAATGGCACGATGAAAAGCGCGATGAAGCCGGCAGCGCCGGTCACGCTGGCGGCAGCAAAAAACTTGTCGCCGCTGCTTTTGACGATAGCGTTCCAACTTGCGTGAAGAAACGCGCCAAAAAGGACGATCAGAAGGACGCCACCGGACATTGCAAGCTCGACTCAGGTGAAGATGCGGTTGGTGACCGTTGTATGTCACATTTATGACAGCCAAGGCGAATCGGAAATTCGCATCGCTCTTGCCGAAAACCACAAGCTGTGAAACAAGCGCGATCATGAACTATCGTCACGCCTATCACGCCGGAAATTTCGCGGATGTCGTCAAGCACGTCATCCTCGCCCGTATCATCGATTATCTGAAGCGCAAGGATCAAGCCTTTCGCGTCATCGATACCCATGCGGGCATCGGGCTTTACGACCTGAAAGGCGTCGAAGCGGGCAAGACGGGTGAGTGGACGGGCGGCATTCACCGCCTTGTCGATGCGGTCGACAAGGGCCAGATCGAACCGGCGGCACTCGAACTGCTCACGCCTTATCTTGATGCGGTGCGCGGGGTAAACGCGGACGGAAAACTCCGTCATTATCCCGGTTCGCCCTATGTGACGCGGCATCTGTTGCGCAAACAGGACCGTCTGTCGGCGCTGGAACTGCATCCGCAGGATGCGGCCAAACTGGCAAAGCGTTTTGACGGCGATTATCAGGTGCGCGTCATTGAACTTGACGGCTGGCTGGCGCTGGGCGCGCATCTGCCGCCGAAGGAAAAGCGCGGCCTCGTGCTGGTCGATCCGCCTTTCGAAATAGAAGGCGAATTTGACCGTATGGTGGATGGTCTCGCCAAGGCGCACAAGCGCTTCGGCGGCGGTACTTATGCGCTGTGGTATCCGGTGAAGGATCGCAAGGAAATCGAGCGTTTCGCCAAACGGCTTTATGAAACCGGCATCCCGAAAATCATGCAGATCGAGCTGGCGATTCGCCCGCCCTCATCCGAACCGCGCCTCGATGGCACCGGTATGATCGTCGTGAATCCCCCCTATACACTCGAAAGTGAGATGCAAACGCTGCTTCCCACCCTTACGAAACTGCTGACTGAGGAAAAGGGAAGCAATTTCAGCGTTCGGTGGATACGCGGTGAGACGGATCGCACTTGACCGTTGAGGCCTGCTGAAAGAAACTGCGCGAAGCAAAGCTTCGGCTATCACAGACATAAGCGCGCGCTTCGCGTTCGCATTTTGGGACAGGATAGAGACATGCAACTTACCTCGGGCAAACTGGATCGCTTCGGACGCTTTTCGCGGGTCGCCCTCTTCGCCGCCTCCGTCCTGCCGCTAACCTTTGCAGCCCTGCCCGCCAGTGCTGCCGATTATCTTCAGTCCGCCCCAGCGGTTGTCGACAACACCGTCTGCAACCAGCAGAGCGTGCTACGCTCGGTGGTTTCGCGTTTCGGCTATCAGGTGCGCCATGTGCCCGAACTGCCGCAGGTTGGCATTTCCGCCATGAGCGATGTACGCCTGACCCGCTTTGAGCCGAAGACAAACCCGGCTGAGATCGAACGCACCTATTGCAAGGCCACCGCCGTGTTGAGCGACGGCCAGTACCGTTCGGTCTGGTATCTGATCGAAGAAGGTCAGGGTTTTGCCTCTGTCGGTCGCAACGTGGAATTCTGCGTTGAAGGCTTTGACCGCTGGTATGTCTACGACGCGCCAAGCTGCCGCGTCCTCCGCTGACCTGACCGGAGGTCCCATGCTGCGAATACTGGCGGCTGTCCCAAGCGCTTTGCGTTCTGTTGCCCTGATGGCGACATTGTTGTCAGGGCTCTCAGGCGTAGCTTTTGCTGACGACCGCGACAGCGGCGATGTACCCGGCGATTTCGACTTCTATGTCCTGTCGCTTTCGTGGTCGCCGAGCTATTGCGCGTCGGAGGGCCGTCGCGCCAACAAACAGCAGTGCAACACGCAGCGGCCTTTCGGCTTCGTTGCCCATGGTCTCTGGCCGCAGAATGAATGGGGCTATCCGGCCAATTGTCGGCTCGACAATGAGCGGAGCCGCGGCGGTTATGTCCCGCGCCAGATCATTTCCAGCCTTTCCGACATCATGCCTGCTGCCGGATTGATCGGTCATGAATGGCGCAAGCACGGAAGCTGTTCCGGCCTGTCGCAGACCGACTATTTCGGCACGCTTCGCAAAGCCTATGATCAAGTCAATATTCCGCCAAGCCTTCGCAGCGTGAGCGGCAACCGCCGGGTTGACCCGATGCTCATCGAAAACGCCTTCATCGCTGCCAATCCGGGCATGAAGGCCAATGGCATTTCCGTCACGTGCCAGCGCAACTATCTTCAGGAAGTGCGCATCTGCATGACGAAAGACCTCCAATTTCGCGCCTGCCAGGAGGTCAACAACAACTCCTGCCGCAGCCGTTCGGTCATGATGCCAGCAACCCAATAATCTTCATTCTCAGGAATCAAACATGACGCAGATTCTCTATTCACCCGCCTCGCCTTACAGCGCAAAGGTGCGTATGGCCGCGCATTATGCAGGCGTCCCTTTTGAAAGCGTGGTCGTGAACACGTCGGCCGAGCCGGAGAGCCTCATCAGCGCCAATCCGCTCGGCAAGATTCCAACCCTCGTCACGGACGATGGCAAGGCGGTTTTCGACAGCCGGGCCATCACGCAATATCTGAACCGCGTATCCGGCAACAAGCTTTTCCCACGAAATGCGGAAAAGCGCACCGATGCGGAACGCTACGAAGCCATTGCCGATGGTCTGGCCGACGTTCTCCTCGCACATGTCTACGAACGCCGTCTGCGCCCGGAAGAGAAAATCCATCAGCCATGGCTGGACCTGCAATGGCGCAAGGCTGAACGTGCGCTCGACCTGCTCAACGAAGCCCCGCCGCGTCTGGCGGGCAAGCTCAATGCGGGCCATATCGCCGTTGCGGCTGTGCTCGGCTATCTCGCTCTGCGTTTCGATGGCAAATGGGAGCGTGGTCGTCCGAAGCTCAAGCGCTGGGTCAAGCGTTTTCAGGAACTGCATCCGGAACT
This sequence comes from Ochrobactrum sp. RH2CCR150, assembly GCA_014138095.1. GTDB lineage: Bacteria > Pseudomonadota > Alphaproteobacteria > Rhizobiales > Rhizobiaceae > Brucella > Brucella gambitense. The sequence continues at coordinate 102,086 of JACGXE010000003.1, read as the reverse complement.
CGCGGCCCTACTGCCGCAAGGCTAAGCCTTTTTCATGAAAAGCATGAACGCCCCGGATGGTCGTCGCTATCCGGGGCGTTTACGTATTTGGCGATTAGAGCGGCTCCGGTTAGAACGGAATCGTAGAACCGCTCTAGCTATTTGTTTTTGCGCATTATCCTACGCAAAACCGCTACGCACTTTTGCTGGAAATGCTCTAGTGATTGCCGTCCAGGGCCTTCAGGATGCGGTAACCAGCCTTGATCCGTTCCTCGTTCGGATAGTTGCGGTTTGCAAGCATCACAATGCCGATCTTCTTAGCCGGCACAAAGGCCACATAAGCACCAAAGCCGCCGGTCGATCCGGTCTTATTGAGCAGCATGTCGTCTGACGGCTGCATCGGCGGATCGAGCTTTTCGATTTTATGCGATTTCATCGCCATGTCGGATGTGTTGCCGCCAAGCAGCGTTTTCAGGCTCAGCGGATAGGTGTACCGCTCCCAGCCGAGGCTCTGTGTCATGTCTCCGACCTTGTAATAGCCGGTATGGGTGGCCGCCACGGCGTTTTGCATCGGCTGATCGAGCGATGCGCTATCCATATTCAACTGCACAAAGCGAATCAGATCCGGTGCCGTGGTCTTGATTCCATAAGCCTGTGCGTCGAAGGCGCCGGGAGACACGCGGATCGGCTTGTTGGCTTTCGAATAGCCATAAGCGTAATTCGACATCTGGCTTTCAGGCACATGAATGAATGTGTGCTTGAGGCCGAATGCCGGAATAAGCTTGTTTTCCATCACCTTGTCGAAGGTCTCGCCCATGCTTTGGGCGGCAAGGTAACCGAACAGACCGATACTCGGATTCGAATAACGCCGTTGTGTTCCCGCCGGATAATCCGGCTTCCAGTTCTTGAAATAGTCGATCATCGTCTTGTGATCGGTGACGCTGTCCGGGAACTGCAAAGGCAAACCGCCCGCCGTATAGGTGCCAAGATCAAGCATCGAGGCCTTGTCAAAGCTGCTGCCCTGAAGCTCTGGAGCGTATTTCGTCGCCACGTCGCCCAGTTTGAACGCGCCGTCCGCAAGCCCCATTCCGCCCAGCGTTGCAGTGAAGGTTTTGGAAACGGACCCGATCTCGAAGATCGTGTCTTCGGTCACCTTCTGTCCGTTTTCCTTCGAGGCGACGCCATAGCCGAAAAAGTAGGTCTCACCGCCAGCGGTAACGGCGACAGCCATTCCGGGAATTTTGTGCTCAGCCATGACAGGCTTGATCGTTTCATCGACCAGATGCCTGATTTCCTTGTCGCTCAGTGCGCTCGCAGCCTGCGCAGATACACTGGGCAACAGGCTGGCGGCAGCGGCCATGCTCAAAGCAGAAACGGTAGTTTTTCTCATGACTTATACGCAATCCTCATTGTGAAGCGATTTTTCCACCGCTCTGGGGGCATGCGGTGGAAATCATTGTTTTCTCATATGAAATAACGCGCGTTAGCCCTGATGCAGGTGAATTGAAATCAAAACCCGTCTATCCGGCACTATTGATATAAGCGAGCTATACGTCCGAAACAAACGACGTTATCTTGGCTCTGGCATTAGAAAAATTTGGGTATTGCAATGGTACGGCCTCATCTTCCGCTGAATGCACTGCGCGCCTTCGAGGCTTCCGCTCGCCACCTGAGCTTCACCAAGGCGGCAATCGAATTGTGCGTGACACAGGCCGCAGTCAGCCATCAGGTGAAAAGCCTTGAAAGCCGCCTCAATGTCACCCTGTTCGAACGCCTGCCGCGTGGATTGTTGCTGACGCACGAAGGCGAAACGCTGCTGCCCACCTTGCGCGAGGCCTTTGACAATATCGCCGGGACGCTGGAACGTTTTGAGGGCGGGCACTACCGGGAGGTTCTGCGAGTCGGCGTCGTGGGAACGCTGGCGGTCGGCTGGCTGATCCCTCGCCTGCGCGATTTTCAGACCACGAATCCATTTATCGATTTGCGGCTTTCAACCAACAATAATCGCGTCGACATCGCAGCTGAAGGACTGGATTTTGCGATTCGGTTCGGGTCCGGTGCCTGGCACGACGTCGATGCAACCCGACTTCTGGAAGCACCGCTTTCGCCCTTGTGCATTTCGGACATAGCAAGCGAGCTGAAAACGCCATCGGATCTGACACGGCAGACGCTGCTCAGATCCTACCGGGCTGATGAATGGTCGCAATGGTTTGCCGCTGCTGGCGTCACCGGCGACATGCCGCTCCCCAAAAGCATCATGTTCGACTCATCTCTGGCGATGATGGAGGCCGCAATACATGGCGCGGGCGTAGCACTTGCACCGCCGTCAATGTTTACCCGGCAGCTTCATGCCGAAACAATCGTTCAGCCCTTCCAGCAAACGGTAACGATGGGAAGCTACTGGCTGGCCCGACTTCAGTCGCGTCAGGAAACGGACGCCATGGCCGCCTTCCGTAAATGGCTGGTTGATACCGCACAGCGGGAAGGTCATTGACTGGACGAGCTTTCGGCAAAGAGCATTTTAGACAACAAAAAACCGGGCAGTTGCCTGCCCGGTTTTCCGTGTTCAATTATCAGATAATTAGAACTTGTAGCCAACGCCGACGCGGATGTCGTGGGTGTCGAGCTTGTTGCTGACCGAAGCGCCGCCGATGTCGTAGTCCTTGTTACCGAACTGGGTGTAGCGATATTCAACGCGGCCCAGGATGTTTTCGGTCAGCTTGGCTTCCATACCGGCACCAGCAGTCCAACCAACGCGGAACTTGCTTTCGTCGTCGCCAGCGGCGCTGAGCTTAACCTGCGAACCAGCAACACCACCGGTGATGTATGGCATGATCGGGTTCAGGTCGTAGCCGAGACGTGCACGCAGCGAGCCTTCGAAGCCCTGCTTGACTTCCAGACCGTCCTTGGACTTCTTGGCCCAGGAGTAACCGGCGTCACCTTCAACACCGTATACGAACTGGTCCTGCTGGAAGTTCCAGCCAGCATATGCGCCAGCCTTCCAGTCGTCAGGCTTTACGGTGCCAACAGCGTCGGTCTTGGCCTTGTTCCAGCCGTAGCCGAGGTACAGACCGGTGTAGCCGCCAGCCCAGGTGTTCTGAGGCGCCATTTCGACCGGAGCCGGAACAGGAGGCTGTTCCTGAATGGCGTCAGCAGCAAAGGCAGTCGCAGAGAACGGCAGCAGCGCAGCCGAGGCGATTACGAGAGACTTAAGAGTGCGCATAGCATTCTCCTTACACAAATTACGTTTGACACGGTCCCTTATCGGGCGGGCAGCGTTTTGGGAGTGAACTGCCCATGCCGTGCTGATGGGGAGGAGGTATCGTCGGTAATTGCGGCACGAAATGCCCGCTTCTGTGAAGAAAACCTGACGAGAAAATGGCAAAAATGCGATGTTGCATTCTCGCAACGCCAACCTTTTGTGACTATATGAGCAGGTGCGGATTGTTGCGGGGCAATCAACTCACCCCCTCGCCACGAGAAGCACCTGAAATTGCTACTATTTTGTCAGCAGCCGACCCGCTTGGCGCTATTAATGGATGCAATTTGACGAGCAAAATGGCATGAAAATCACGAGAGAATCTCGATAAGAAAGTGTTTACCGTGTTGAACGATCAGGAAGTCAGCCAGCTTGCAAAATGTCCGGTTCTTGTGACGGGCGGCGCACGGCGCATCGGAAAGGCGATTGTCGAAGACCTCGCCGCCCATGGCTTTCCTGTTGCGATCCACTGCAATCGCTCGGTTGACGAAGGGCAGGCTCTGGCCGACGCCATTCTTGCGCGCGGCGGTATGGCCTGTGTCGTTCAGGCCGATCTGACATCCGAGCAGGATGTGCGTGGTCTCATCGCGAAAGCCGAGCGACAGCTTGGGCCCATCCGCCTGCTCGTCAACAATGCGTCCTTGTTTGAAGATGACCGGGTTGGTGATCTCGACATGGCGTTGTGGGACAGGCATTTCGCGATTCATCTCAAAGCACCGGTCATTCTCTCGGAAGCCATGGCCAAAGCCTTGCCGGAAACAACCGATGGGTTGATCGTCAATGTGATCGACCAGCGGGTCTGGAAGCTCAATCCGAACTTCTTCTCTTATACGCTGTCCAAGACAGCGCTTTGGAATGCGACCCGCACGCTCGCGCAGGCGCTAGCACCGCGCATTCGTGTCAATGCCATTGCGCCGGGACCGACCCTGCCAAGCGAACGGCAGCGCCCGGGCGATTTTGAACGACAGGTCAGCAAGGTCGCCTTACAGCGTGCGCCAGAATTGCCGGAATTTGGGCGTACAGTGCGTTACTTCTGGGAGAATCGTTCCATTACCGGCCAGATGATTGCGCTCGATGGCGGGCAGCATCTGGCATGGGAAACCCCCGACATCGCAGGAATCACTGAATGAGCGGCAACCGCAAAAACCATGACGATACCAGTGCGAACTTGCCGTCCGACGACGAGCAGGACGTGGCCGGTATTATCATTGGCGATGCGGAAGCCGAAGATGATGACGATAGCGACGACACGGGTTCCGAAATTGTCGCCGCGCCTTCCATGGCCGACCAGATCCAGTGGGATTCGTCCGACGGACTGCCGGATACGGCAGGGCTTGGCGGTCAGGATATCATCAACGCCTTCGTCAAACGCCTGCCGAACAATCCCGGCGTCTATCGCATGTTCAACAGCGATGGCGATGTTCTTTATGTCGGCAAGGCGCGGAACCTCAAAAAGCGCGTTTCCAATTATGCACGCGGCATAGCTCATTCCAACCGTATCGTGCGGATGATCCGCGAGACGGCGATGATGGAATTCGTCGTGACGCGCACGGAAACCGAAGCGCTGCTGCTAGAAGCAAATCTGATCAAAAGATTGCGCCCGCGCTTCAATGTGCTGATGCGCGACGACAAGTCGTTTCCCTATATTCTTCTGACCGGCGACCATCGCGCGCCCGGCATTTTCAAACATCGTGGTGCGCGTTCGCGCAAGGGCGACTATTTTGGCCCCTTCGCTTCGGCGGGCGCAGTGGGACGCACGATCAATGCGCTGCAACGCGCCTTTTTGCTGCGCACCTGCACCGATTCGGTGTTTGAAAGCCGCACGCGCCCCTGCCTGCTCTATCAGATCAAGCGCTGCTCCGGCCCCTGCACGCACGAAATCAGTGATGCGGACTACGGAGAGCTGGTCTCTGAGGCCAAAGCATTCCTGTCCGGCAAGAGTCAGTCGGTGAAAGACCATCTGGCTACCGCCATGCAGGCCGCCTCTGCCGATCTCGATTTCGAACATGCCGCAGTTTATCGCGACCGTCTGGCAGCGCTTTCGCATGTCCAGTCGCATCAGGGCATCAACCCGCAGACGGTCGAAGAAGCCGATGTTTTCGCCATCCATCAGGAAGGCGGCATGACCTGTATTCAGGTCTTCTTCTTCCGCACTGGCCAGAACTGGGGCAACCGCGCTTATTATCCGAAGGCCGACAGTTCGCTTGGCCCGGCGGAAGTTCTGGGCGCATTCCTGTCGCAGTTTTACGACGACAAGCCCTGCCCCCGGCTTGTGCTTTTGTCTGAAGTCGTGGAAGAACAGGCGCTTATCGCCGAGGCGCTTTCCACCCGCGCCGGTCATAAGGTGCAGGTCAATGTGCCCCAGCGTGGCGAGAAAAAAGACCTCGTCGATCACGCACTCACCAATGCGCGCGAAGCACTAGGGCGCCGGCTTGCCGAAACCTCGTCGCAGGCGCGTCTGTTGCAAGGCATGGCGGAGACATTCGGCCTTGCGCGCACCCCGCGCCGCATTGAGGTTTACGATAACTCGCACATCATGGGCACGAATGCTGTTGGCGGCATGATCGTCGCCGGGCCGGAAGGCTTCGTCAAAAATCAGTATCGCAAGTTCAACATCCGCTCGACCGATATTACGCCGGGCGACGATTTTGGCATGATGCGCGAAGTGATCGAGCGTCGCTTTTCAAGGCTGGTCAAGGAACATGGCGCACCGGATGAAGCACCCGATCCGGAAAGCGTTGAAACACCTGAAGTCACTGACAGTTTCCCGGCCTGGCCCGATGTGATTCTCATTGATGGTGGACAGGGGCAAGTGGGGGCTGTGCGTCAGATTCTCAATGAAATGGGTATCGCCAATCTCGTCAATGCAATCGGCATTGCCAAGGGCGTGGACCGTGAGGCGGGACGCGAGCGGTTTTTCGTGGAGGGCAAGCAGCCTTTCACCCTGCCTCCGCGTGATCCTGTTCTTTATTTCATCCAGCGCATGCGCGATGAAGCGCACCGCTTTGCCATCGGCACGCACCGCGCAAGGCGCAAGAAAGAGATGATCAAGAACCCGCTCGATGAAATTGCGGGAATCGGTCCATCGCGCAAACGCGCTTTGCTGCATCATTTCGGCACGGCAAAAGCGGTTTCGCGCGCAGCTGTGGAAGATCTGATGCAGATCGACGGCATATCGGAGGCAATGGCACGCACCATTCACGATCATTTTCGTGACCGGTGACGCAATTTTGATGCGCTTTTGCGCGCCAGCGTCATAAGGTCCAACCAGAACACCTGCACAAGTGTTGATTTTATTGATCATCCCTGTTGATGTGCACACAATAACGGTTACGGCGGAACAATGCAGAAAAATCATACCCTCTCCTTGCCCAACATCCTTACTTACGGACGGATTGTCGCCGTGCCGCTTGTGGTGTTGTGCTTCTTTGTGGAGGGACGTCTTGAATCCAGCGACTTTGCACGCTGGACCGCTCTTGGCCTGTTTGTCGTCGCCAGCATCACCGATTTCTTCGACGGCTATCTTGCGCGCATCTGGAAGCAGACCTCGACGATCGGTCGCATGCTTGACCCGATCGCAGACAAGCTTCTTGTGTCTGCCATTCTGCTGCTTCTGGCTGCCGATGGCACGATTGCGGGCTGGACCCTGTGGGCGGCAATTATCATCCTGTGCCGCGAAATTCTGGTTTCGGGCCTGCGTGAATATCTCGCAGAACTGAAGGTCAGTGTTCCCGTTTCACGTCTCGCGAAGTGGAAGACCACGGCGCAAATGGTTGCGCTGGCCTTTTTGCTGGCCGGCCCTGCCGGTGATAAAGTCATGCCCTATGTAACAGAACTGGGCATCGTGCTGCTCTGGATTTCGGCAATCCTCACGCTTTATACGGGCTGGGATTACTTCAAGGCAGGCCTCAAGCACGTGATGGATTAAGCTCGTGAGCATCAAAGTCGTCTATTTCGCCTGGGTGCGGGAGAAAATCGGCAAGGATGAAGACCTCATCGTCCTCCCTGCCCCGAAAGTGACGGTCGGCGAACTCATTAGCCAGCTGAAAACCCGCGGTGAAGAATATGAAGCCGCGTTTGAGCATGGCGACGTTATCCGCGCGGCAATCAATCAGGAACATGCCGAACACGATGAATTCATCCAGGACGGGGACGAGGTTGCTCTTTTCCCGCCCATGACGGGTGGCTGAGATGAGCGGGCAACCGATTTGCCCGCTGTTCGTCAGCGTTCGCGAAGAGGATTTCGACGCGACGGCGGAAGTGGAAAAACTTCGCGACGGCCGCAAGGATATTGGCGCCATTGTCACCTTTTCAGGGCTTTGCCGGGATGAAAACGGTCGCCTCTCCGCGCTTGAACTCGAACATTATCCGGGCATGGCGGAAGCCGAGATCAGGCGCATTGCCGAACAGGCGATGGCACGCTGGCCGCTTCTGGGCATATCCGTCATCCACCGTTACGGGCTTATCAAGCCCGGCGACAATATTGTATTCGTCGCAACCGCTTCGGCGCATCGCCTTACCGCCTTCGAGGCAGCCTCTTTTCTGATGGATTTCATGAAGACCGGTGCTCCGTTCTGGAAGCGCGAGCATCTTGCTGACGGCACTGCGGATGGCTGGGTCGCAGCCAAGGACGACGACGAATTAAGTCGAAAGCGATGGGTCAAGTCGCAAGATACTTGAACCGCTCAATCCGCACTTTGATCTATTTGCAGGAAACTCCGTTTCACTTTAAGTGCGAATTAACTATTTAAACCCCTAAAATACAGGGTAATTTGGGTGGCACTTACTTGTGCTGCCACAATTTTCACATGAAGATTTCCTTATTGTCTGCGGAGTGAATCAAGCTCCTGTCGGACGCGGATCGCGGACGGAGCGACGGACACTGCAACACTGTAACGATGGGAGAATATTCCCGGTTGTGCAGGAACGAGGTTTCGGACTTTAAGAATGCGAAAACTACTGAAGAGCACTCTTTCAATTGCGGCGGCACTCGTGGTCGGCCTTGGCGCGCTGGGTGGCGCAGCCTTGTTCCTGAACACGTCCATGCCAACGAGCAGCATTGCCGCAGAAAAGACTGTCAGTGGCAAGGTCATGTATCGCGAACGCATCGCCCTGCCGCCGGAGGCCAAGCTGACGGTGCAGCTTGAAGATATTTCGCTTGCCGATGCGCCGTCGCAGACGATTGCCGAAACCCGCATTGATTCCGCACAAGGATCACCGATCCCATTCGCAATCAATTTCGACACGGACAAGATCCAGCCGGGCCATACCTATGCCCTGCAGGCGCGTATTACGGCTGGCGATACGCTCTGGTTCGTCAACGACCAGAATTACACCATCGACCCGGCCAATCCCGGCGCTCCGATTGAAATGCGCGTCGTCATGGTCCGCAAGAGCGCAGACGAGACCATATCAATCGGCATTGAAGGCAAGGACTGGCTGGCGGAAGACATTCAGGGCGGCGGCGTCATCGACAATGCCCAGACCACACTGACTGTCACCCCCGACGGCTCTGTCAGCGGTTCGGGCGGCTGCAATCGTTATTTCAGCAAGGCGACGGTGACAGGCGAAACGATTTCCTTTGCCGAAGTCGGCTCGACCTACATGCAGTGCCCGCCTGCGCTCATGAACCAGGAACGCAAGTTCCTCGATACGCTGACGAAAACGCGATCATACAAGATCGACACCGTGGGCAAACTCGTCCTTCTCGATCAGGACGGCCAAGAGATCGCGACACTGGCGCAAAATCTCTGATTTAATTTAAGAGAAGATACAAAAAAGCCGGGCTCGCGCCCGGCTTTTTTCATTTATGCGGATCGGATTAGCCGACGATTTCGGTGCCCGAGAACCAGTAAGCGATTTCTTCGGCAGCGGTTTCCGGAGCGTCGGAACCGTGAACCGAGTTTTCGCCGATCGACAGTGCGAATTCCTTGCGGATCGTACCAGCGTCTGCGTTAGCAGGGTTGGTTGCGCCCATGACTTCGCGGTTCTTGGCGATTGCGTTTTCACCTTCGAGAACCTGAACGATCGTCGGGCCCGAAGACATGAATTCGGTCAGTTCGCCGAAGAAAGGACGGTCCTTGTGAACAGCGTAGAAGCCCTGTGCTTCACGCAGGCTCATCCAGACGCGCTTCGAAGCGACAACACGCAGACCAGCTTCTTCAAGCTTGGCGGTGATTGCGCCGGTCAGGTTGCGGCGGGTCGCGTCGGGCTTGATCATGGAGAAGGTACGTTCGATTGCCATTATGACACCTTGTTTGCTGGGAAATTTTAGAAAAGTGAGGCTCTATACCGTCGATAGGCCTGATTGCCAAGAGGCCGCGCCATTTAGAACACATCCAGTACCGCCTAGCAGCTTGAGACGGCAGAAATTTGAAGGCATAGATAATGCCATTCTGATTCAGGCTGTCAGGTAGCGGGGGAATCGCATGGAACAGCATTTTCAAATGTTTGCGTGGTATAACCGCTGGGCCAATGAACTGCTCTATACCGCTGCAGCCGATCTGAGCGATGAGGAATACCGGCTCGATCTCGGCCTGTTCTTCGGCTCAGTCCATCGTACGCTCAACCATCTTCTGGTCACAGACCGCATCTGGATGAAGCGGTTTACCGGCGAAGGCGATCATCCAAAGCAGCTCGATGCGATCATCACCGACAATTTCATCACGCTGCGCGATCTGCGCCACGCCGAAGATGAACGCATCTGTCGCTATACCGACGGATTGGACGCCGACAAGCTCGCGGGGCGCTTTACCTATACAACCGTCTCGGACATGCGCACGATGAGCCAGCGGCTCGCGCCTTCTCTGGCGCATCTGTTCAATCACCAGACCCACCATCGCGGCCAGATCCATGCGGCCCTGACACGGCTCGGCACCGACGCCCCCTCACTCGACCTCGCACAATTCCAGCGCACGGAAGGCGGTCGCCGCTTCGCTTGATTGATGTTGATACTTGCAGAAATGCCCGGAGCCGTGCAAAAGCCAGTCCATGCTTATTCTCGATGACATTTCCGTCCGCATCGCCGGACGCCTTCTGATCGATCATGCCAGCGTGACGCTGCCTGCCGGGTCGAAGACCGGCTTTGTCGGTCGCAACGGCACGGGAAAGTCCACCCTGTTCCGGGTCATCACCGGCGATCTCGCGCCTGAAACGGGCAGCGTATCGGTGCCGAAAAACACCCGCATCGGTCAAGTGGCACAGGAAGCCCCCGGCACGGAAGAACCGCTGATCGAAATCGTCATGAAGGCGGACAAGGAGCGCGCGGCGCTTCTCGACGAAGCCGAGACGGCGACCGATCCGCATCGCATCGCGGAAATCCACACGCGGCTTGCTGATATCAACGCCCATTCGGCGGAAGCGCGCGCAGGCGCGATCCTGTCCGGTCTCGGTTTCAACGCCGAAGCGCAACGGCGTCCGGCGTCGGCCTTCTCCGGTGGCTGGCGCATGCGCGTTGCGCTCGCTGCGGTTCTGTTTTCAGAACCGGACCTGCTGCTGCTCGATGAGCCGACCAACTATCTCGACCTTGAAGGCGTGCTATGGCTGGTCGACTATGTGAAGCGCTATCCGCACATGGTCATCATCATCAGCCATGATCGGGATCTTTTGAATTCAGCCACGACCTCGATCATGCATCTCGACCAGAAGAAAATCAGCTTCTGGCGCGGCAATTATGACCAGTTCGAGCGGCAACGGCATGAAATGCTTGAATTGCAGCAGAAGGCGCATGCCAAGCAGGAAGCACACCGCAAACACATGGAATCCTTTGTCGAGCGGTTTCGCGCCAAGGCCACCAAGGCCAAACAGGCACAGTCCCGCCTCAAGGCATTGCAGAGGCTGAAGCCCATCGACCTTTATGTCGAGAGCCATGTGCAGCCGTTCAGCTTTCCCGATGCGGAAAAGAAGGCCGCCTCGCCCATTATCGCGCTGGACCACGCCGATGTCGGCTATGTGCCCGGTAAGCCGGTGCTGCGCAACGTGACGCTGCGCATCGACAATGATGACCGCATCGCGCTGCTCGGTTCGAACGGCAATGGTAAATCCACACTCGCCAAGCTGATTGCGGGACGGTTGAAGCCTGAGAACGGCACGCTGACTATTTCGCCCAATCTGAAAGTGGCCTTTTTCGCACAGCATCAGATGGACGATCTGGTGCCGGAAGATAACGCCATCGAGCATGTGCGCAAACTGATGCCGACCGAACCCGAAGCGAAGGTTCGCTCTCGCGTGGCGCGGATGGGGCTTTCGACCGAAAAGATGCTGACACCCGCCAGGGATCTGTCCGGTGGTGAAAAGGCGCGTCTTCTGATGGGGCTTGCAACCTTCCACGGCCCGAACCTTCTGATCCTCGACGAACCGACCAACCATCTGGATATCGATAGTCGTGAAGAACTGGTCCACGCGCTCAACGCCTTCAACGGTGCTGTCATCCTGATCGCGCACGACCGCCATCTGATCGAAGCCACGATGGAGCGGCTTTGGCTGGTGCGCGAAGGCGGCGTGAAAGCGTTTGAGGGCGATCTCGACGAGTATCGCCAGATCGTTCTGGCCGACGCCAAGGGCGAACCACCTTCCGAACGCGATGAAGGTCCGAAGGTCAACAAGGCCGAGCAGCGCAAGCTTGCCGCGCAGAGGCGCGAAGCCATGGCGCCCTTGCAGAAAAAGATCAAGGAAACCGAGAGCTTGATGCAGAAACTGCAGAAACAGATTCAAGCTTTCGCTGCTCAGCTGGAAGATCCGGCGCTTTATGAGAAAGAGCCTCAGAATGCCATTCGCATCAACAAAGATATGAGTGATGCAAAATCCGCACTAGCGAGTGCGGAAGAAGAATGGCTGGAGCTTTCATCGGAATATGAAGAGGCGATGGCGGATTAATCCGCCATTGCTCATGCAATAAATCCAAGAGCGAACACAAGCGCCAACAGCATCCATCCGATAATGCGCACCCAAAGCGGCAATGGCCTTGGCGCGAACCGGACTGCCAGAACCGCGAAAATGACGGTGAGGATCGGAAATCCGAAATAAATCGCGGCGTAACCGCTCGATCCTTCAAAAGACGAACCGAATACGCCTAGCCGCTCAAGCGGAAACAAGGCGATGAACGCCAGCACCGCCGACAAAAGAAGCAGAAGCAAGCGGTCTGAAACGGTGCGAACGAGTTGCATGGCTCAGCTCTGCCGGCGCAGTCGGGTGCGCATCAGGCCGTAAACACCCAGCACGCCCAAAACCAGACCGATAGTCGTAAAGGTTTCGTCCGGCGTCTCCGCCCCACGGCGCAGAACCAGATCGGCCTTCGATATTTGCAGGCCGTCCGTATTGCCCTGAACAAGACGAAACGCATATTGGCCCGGAATGACGGGATCGATATCGCCCGCACTCTGGCGCAGCGGCGTTCCATCCTGCGGGCGGTCCGTATTGATCGAGCTGCTGTTGGATACGAAATCAAGCCCCTGCGACAAAACCGGCTGGCCATCGCGGCTGACAGCAAGCGTCAGCGCGGAGCGACGTTCTGCCGGGACATAGCCGGGCAACGGCGTGGCATCGATGAAGACGCGCACCGGTGCATCGCCCGCTTCAAGGCGCACTTCCTGTACCTTGAAGGTGCTCTGGCGGTTATCCAGCATCGTCCAGCGGCCGATCTCGCTGCCGGTGAAATGGCGCATATACCAGGGGTAGCCCAAACCGAGCCCGACGCCCGCCACGATCATCGCAACAAAAACCGGACGCATCAGGCTTTCCGCTCCCAACGGCGATCAGGCGTCTGCTGCCAGTAAGTCAAATCGTGATGCTCCGCCTTGAAGGCTTTCCATTGTCCACGCGCAATATCGAGCTGGTCCTGATCGTGACCGTCGAACATGACCACGAGCCGTTCATAACTGCCGACCTGCTCCAGCCCAGCGCCTTCCACCAGAAAGCGGACGGTTGCGCCATTGGCATTGTTTTCGGTCGTCGTCAGCAGAACGGGCTGCTGCTCCGGGTTGGGTTCCACATCGGTGCCATGGGCAACGAAGGACGTGTCGGAAAAGGTCCACAAGAGGTTATCGAGCGCATCGCGTCTCTCTTCGCTGACGGTCTGCACCGTCACACGCCAGCCGCGCCCAAGCGACCGCTCGACGAGGCCCGGCAGGGCTTCGTCGAGTGTCGATTCCGTCAGATGGTAGAACAGGATTTCCGCCATGCACGTTCCAGAACTGTTTGCGAAGCGGGGCGGAGAAAATGATTCACATTTCCGCCCCATCTTCTTGTTTCCAAAAGAGTTTAGCTCTCGAAATGATCGCGGACAAGGCGGTCGAGCAAACGTACGCCATAGCCGGACGCCCAGGTCTGGCTATATTCGTTTGCCAGGGACCCCATTGCCGTGCCTGCCACGTCGAGATGCGCCCAAGGCGTTTCGCCAACAAAGCGCTTCAGGAACTGCGCGGCGGTGATCGAGCCGCCGTAACGACCGGCGCTGTTCTTCATATCGGCAAACTTCGAATCGATCATCTTGTCGTATTCGGCGCCGAGCGGCAGACGCCACAGCTTCTCGCCCGTTGCCTGACCGGCATCGTAAAGCTGGTCGGCCAGCTCGTCGTCATTCGAGAACAGGCCAGCATGATACTGGCCGAGCGCCACCATGACCGCGCCGGTCAGCGTGGCCAGATTGATGATGAAGCGCGGCTTGAAGCGATCATTGGTGTAGTGCAGCGCATCGGCCAGCACCAGACGGCCTTCCGCGTCGGTGTTGATAACCTCGATGGTCTGGCCAGACATGGTCGTGACGATGTCGCCCGGGCGCTGCGCATTGCCATCGGGCATGTTTTCCACAAGGCCGATCACGCCAATGGCGTTGACCTTGGCCTTGCGTCCGGCGAGCGCGCGCATCAGGCCCGTTACGGCAGCAGCGCCGCCCATGTCGCCCTTCATGTCTTCCATGCCACCAGCCGGCTTGATGGAAATGCCGCCCGTGTCGAACACGACGCCCTTGCCGACAAAGGCGACCGGCTTTTCCTTGCCCTTCGCGCCCTGCCATTCCATGATGACGAGACGTGGCGGACGCACCGACCCTTGCGCAACGCCGAGAAGAGCGCCCATGCCGAGCTTTTTCATTTCCTTTTCGCCGAGGATTTCGATTTTAACACCGAGCTTCTCAAGCTTTTCGGCTTCTTCGGCAAATTCCACAGGTCCGAGCACATTGGCCGGTTCGTTGACCAGATTGCGTGCCTGAATGACGCCGTCCGAGATGGCTTCCGCTACTTCGAAGGCCTTCTTCGCGCTGTGCGTGTCGGCAACATTGATGGTGATCTTCGCAGCGTGCTTCGGTTCTGCGTTTTCCTCGTTCTTGCGCGTCTTGTAACGGTCGAACTTGTAGGAGCGCAGGATCATGCCCAGCGCAACGTCGGCTGCTTCATCACCGGCAATCGTCGTCTCCGGCAGGGCCAGCGTGACCGTCGCACGTTCGGACTTTCCGATTCGCGAAAATGCCGCGCCGCCGATCTTCAGCCAGTCGTCATTGCCAAGCTTGCCCGGCTCGCCAACGCCGACCAGAACAATCTTGTCGATGCCACCAGCCGTCGTTTCGATCGCCTCAGCCGTTTTGCCCAGCGCGCCAGTGAAATCGGAAATTTCCAGAATACGCGCAATCTTTTCTGCACCGCCAACGGCCCTTGCCGCTTCTTCAGCGAAGCCCCCACCCTTGGCAACCAGAACGATGGCTACGCCTTTTTCCGGTGCTTCAAACTCGCCGAAAGAAATCGAAGGACGTTTAGACATGATAACTCCAAACCGATGGCCCATTGATAAATGACACGATTGTGTCGCGACTTTTCCCCACTCATGTGAGACGAATATGGCGAAACAGCAAGGGTGCAAGCCCTTCCTTATCAGTTTTGCGTTAACTTGGGCGAACCGTCTTCAAATGCAATCGATATCCTTGTCACATCCTCGGTCAATTCATTCGGAGTTGCGCAGAAACATGTTGCCTCAGGCAGTTCAATCCATTTAACAGACAGGAGCTAGCGCCAGCGCTTCGCTTTTAGTAATCTGTTAACTGCGTTTATTCGGGCAATCTTAGCCAAGCGGCATTAGATTAAGTTCATTATTGGGAGTCCCGTTCCTTATTTGCGGATGGACTCCTTCAACGGAACCGGGATGTAGACTCCACCTATGCGATTGATAGAGTTGTACATCCTGCGCCGCGTGGCGATCATGTTCCTCGCTGTGCTGGGCGCGGCGGTGGGCATTACGTGGACGGTGCAGGTGCTTCAGCGCATCGACTTTCTGACAACCAGCGGCCAGACTTTTCAGACGATCATTCAGTTCAGTTCACTTTTGATCCCGTCTGCCATTCCGCTGGTGATGCCCTTTGCGCTGATCATCGCCATCACGCAGACACTTTCGACGATGAACCAGGATTCGGAGCTTGTCGTCATCAATGCATCCGGCGCTCCCCGCAGTGCGGTGATGCGCCCGATCCTGATGCTGGCCGCCGTGATTTCCATCGTTTCGTTTCTGGTCGCCAATTATGTCGATCCTTATGCACGCATGAACATGCGCGCCATGATCGCCAATGCCAGCGCAGACCTCGTCAATCTGATCGTGCAGGAAGGCAGCTTCCGCAAGCTTGCCGATAATCTGTATATTCAAGTGGCTGAACGCCGTGCCGATGGCAGCATCGGTGGTCTTTTCATCGCCGATTCCCGCGATCCGTCGCTCGATCTCATCTACTACGCAGCCGATGGCGGCATCGCCACGACGGATACCGGCGCCAATATGCTTCTGATGCAGAATGGCGAAGTGCAGCGCCGTAGTGTGTCGGATGGCACTGTTTCGATCATCAAGTTCGATTCCTATGCCTTCGACCTCAGCCAGTTTGCCTCGGCAGGCGACGATTACGTGATATATGCCAAGGATCGTCCGTTGTCCTATCTGCTCAATCCGGACCCGAACGACCCCGTTCTGCAAACGCGCCCGCTTCGCTATAAGGCTGAGCTGCATCGCCGCATGACACAGTGGCTCTATCCGGTGGTGTTCGCCATGATCGCACTGGCTTTCGCGGGCGATTCCCGCTCGCATCGTGAAGCGCGCATCTCGGCATCGTTCTCGGCAATCAGCACCGCCCTTCTCATCTATTGGGCCGGCTATTTCGCCTCGGATCGCGCCGACAAGGATGCATCCTATATTCTCGTCATGTATCTCGTGCCGATTGCCGTTATGCTCGTGACCGGGTTTGCGCTAGCCACCGGACGCAGTATCGGGCTGCCCAGCAAGTGGAACGACCGGATTCTCGACAACTTCGATCGCCTCAAGCAGATTGTCTCCGATCTCTATGATCGCGTGATGGGCCGCTTCCGCGGCAATGCGGGAGGTCAGGCATGATCGGTTGGACGCTCGGTCGTTACTTCTTCACGCGCTACGTGCAGATCACCTTCTATTTTCTGCTCGGCATTTTCGCGCTTTCAATGCTTCTCGACTTCACCGAGAACGCAAGCAAGCTTGCGAACCTGCCTGATTATACGGTGTGGGCGGCGCTTGGACTTTCCGCCATGCGCGTGCCTTTCATCATGCAGCAGATGATTCCATTCGTGGCGCTGTTCTCGGCAATGGCGACGCTTATTTCGCTGAACCGTAAATATGAGCTGGTCGTCGCGCGTTCGGTCGGTGTCTCGGCCTGGCAGTTTTTGCTGCCTGCCTGTTTCGGCGCGTTTCTGTTCGGCGTTGCGACGATTTTCGTGCTCAATCCGCTCGCCGCTTATGGGTTCTCCAAGGCTGAAGAAATCGCGGCGACATGGAAAAACGGCACGACTACCGATGTTTCCGCGCTGCGTGATCCCTGGCTTCGCCAGAAGACAGATGAAGGCGAAACCATCATTGGCGCAAAGAGCATTCTGGATCAGGGCGCAACGCTTTCCGACGCGACTTTTATCCAGTTCGATAGCCAGAAGAATATCAGCGTGCGCTACGACGCACGCACCGCCCAGCTGATGGATGGTCATTGGCAGCTCACCGACGCGACACGATTCGCGCGCGGCGAAGAGCCCAAGAAATTGGATAGCTTTTCTATCCCCACACAGCTTCGTCCGGAATATGTCGAAGAGAAGCTCGCTTCTCCCGATACGATTCCCTTCACTCAACTACGACACAAGATCGAAGTCGCGCGTTCATTCGGCTATTCGGCAAACGCATTTGACATGCAATACCAGTCACTTCTGGCTTTGCCTGCGCTTCTGATGGCGATGACGCTCATCGCTGCAACGGTGTCCCTGAAATTTGTGCGTTTCGGTCAGTCCGGCGCGATGATTCTGGGTGGCGTTGTTGCTGGCTTCATGCTTTATGTCGTTTCGGTACTGGTCAAAGCGTTCGGCAATGCGGGATTCGTTCCGCCGTTCGTAGCTGCCTGGGTTCCTGTGATTATTGCGACATTCTTTGGTGTCTCCTTTTTGTTGCATAAGGAGGATGGTTAGTGGGTTTGAGTAACACCCGCATGGTATTGCCCCATCTGCTCTCACGCTTCTCGCGTGGGACGGCGTTGGCGTGCGTCCTTGCTTTGCCTTTCATTTCTGTCGCAGCCATGCCCTCGCCCGCTTTGGCGCAGGAGGCACTCGGAGCCAATTACAAGAGCGATCCGAATGCTCGGATGCTTCTGCAGGCCGATGAGCTCGTCTATGATCGCGATGTAAACACCGTTACCGCTCAAGGTCGGGTGAAGATCGAGTATGACGGCAATCGTCTTGTCGCCGATAAGGTGACCTATAATCAGCAGACGCGCCGCATGACCGCGACCGGGAATGTTGAGGTCGTCGAGCGTGACGGCAACAAGATCTATTCCGATCATATGGATGTCACCGACAGTTTCCGCGACGGCTTCGTGAATGGCCTGCGCGTCGAGACGACGGACAATACCCGTTTTGCCGCTGAAAGCGCCGAGCGCAGCAACGGCGAAATCACGACATTCAATAACGGCGTCTACACGGCTTGCGAAGCCTGTAAGAAAGACCCCGACAGGCCTGTTCTGTGGCAGATCAAGGCCCGCAAGATCATCTGGA
This sequence comes from Ochrobactrum sp. RH2CCR150, assembly GCA_014138095.1. GTDB lineage: Bacteria > Pseudomonadota > Alphaproteobacteria > Rhizobiales > Rhizobiaceae > Brucella > Brucella gambitense. Next base: position 83,825 of record JACGXE010000003.1, on the reverse strand, counting down.
ACAGCACCACGAAGACCGTTCGTTTTGAACGCGGTCAGTTCGAATTCCTAGGCATGCCGCTGGCATGGTTCCCTGCCTTCGAAATGGCTGACCCGACGGTCAAGCGCAAGAGCGGCTTCCTGTTCCCCGGCTTCGCCTACAAAGACGATCTGGGTTTCGGTATCAAGAATTCCTATTTCTGGAACCTCGCGCCAAACTACGACGTGACGTTTTCGTCGACCTATTACACGAAGCAAGGCTTCCTGAACGAAGCCGAGTGGCGTCATCGTCTGGAGAACGGCACCTATAATCTGCGTATAGCAGGCATGCATCAGGCCAAGCCGGGCGAGTTCGATGTCGCGACTGTTGATCGCGATGTCGACAATCGCGGCATGGTCGCATCGAAGGGTGATTTCGAGATCAATTCGCGCTGGCGTTACGGCTGGGACATCATGGCCCAGAGTGATCGCAATTTCAGCCGTACCTACAATCTCGAAGGGTATAATGCTGGAACGCAGGTTTCGAAAATTTACCTGACCGGCATCAACAACCGTAATTACTTCGATCTGAATTTCTATCGCTTCAATGTGCAGGAATCATTGCTGCCGGATAATCCGAGCGAGATTCATTCGAAGCAGCCTTGGGTTTTCCCTAGCCTGGATTATTCCTACACGCTGCCTGAACCCGTCTATGGCGGCGAGCTGAACATCAACACCAACTTGCAGGCGCTTTATCGCCAGAACGATAATGTGACGCCTTTGGGTACTCGCTATCCGCGTGTGCCTGGTTTTGGTGGAACAAGCGCTCGTTTGACAAGCGAAGCGGAATGGCAACGCACGTATATTTCGCCATCCGGTTTGGTTATCACGCCGTTGCTCGCTTTGCGGGCTGATGCAATTGGTGCCAATACCAACCTCGATCTTTCATCAGCTGGCTATACAGACGCCGTCGTGCGCTCGGAAGCGCTTCGGGCAATGGCGACCGCTGGTCTTGAACTGCGCTGGCCGATCCTGTTCTCGACGACCAGTTCGACGCATATCATTGAACCGATTGCGCAGATTTATGTGCGTAACAATGAGCGTTATGCTGGCGAACTGCCGAACGAAGACGCCCAGAGCTTCGTGTTTGACGCGACGAACCTGTTCTCGCGTGACAAGTTCTCTGGCTATGACCGTGTTGAAGGTGGCACGCGCGCCAATCTCGGCTTCCGCTATTCCGGCAACTTCAACAACAGCGACTGGTCGCTTTATGCATTGGCAGGTCAGTCGTTCCAGCTTGGGGGCCTGAACTCTTATGCGGCAAGCGACTTCCTGAATGTTGGCGCAGATTCGGGCCTCGACAGTGCACGCTCGGACTATGTCGCGATGATCGGCACGTCCAATTCGACTGGTCTGGCGCTGGCGGCACGTGGTCGTTTCGACAAGGACAGCCTGTCCGTGCGTCGTGGCGAACTTGAAGTGCAGCAGAGCTGGAAAAAGCTGACACTGACAGCGCAATATGCGTACATCACGCCGCAGCCCGCCTATGGCTATAACGATCTGCGTCAGGAAGTAAGCGGCACGGCTTCGGCCAAGATCAACGCCAACTGGCGGGTATTCGGTTCAGGTACTTATGACCTCGTGTCCAGCACGCTGGTCCGCGCGTCGTCTGGCCTTGCCTATGACGATGAATGCTTCACCTATATGATGGCTTACACACAGACGCGTAACCCAGGTGAAGAAAAGGCATCGCACGGTATCGGGTTCAATATCTCGCTGCGTACGCTCGGTGACATCGGCAGTGGCACCCAGACCTTCTAAGGTTTATGGTCGGGAACATATTCTTTTGTTTCCGACCATATCTGCTCTGGGGCTTTTCATAGAAAAATCTCGGCACCAAGAAATTGCGGTTTCGTTCAGTAAGCAGCCCTCAATCGTCTTGTAAAATGCGCGAGGGTCATTGTTTCGCCGCACTGCCTCCTCTATACAGACAGCACTATAGTTGGTTTCCGATACTCTTGCGGCTCGATGACAAGCATATCCGAAACCGAATGAACACATCCGGTGAAGGGCTTCATTCACCGACCGCAAGGAAATCGGGAAACAAGATGATGTTTGCAAGACCTCTTTTCGCCTCCCTGTTAAGCGCAACTGTCTGTCTGACGGCGCTCGGCACGGTTGCACTTCCCTCCTCGGCTCTCGCCGCAGGGGAAGGTGAGGTCAAAGTTGTTGTGTCCGGCAATGCCATCACCAATGGCGATATCCAGCACCGGGTCGCTTTTTTGAAGCTGCAGCGCAAGGGCGGCGGCAATCTCACCCAGCTCGCACGTCAGGAACTGACTGACGAAATGCTGAAGCGGATTGAGATGAAGAGCCGCAACATTGGCGTTTCCGATCAGGAAGTCGATCAGGCCTATGCAGGATTTGCATCACGCAACAAGATGACCCTCGCCCAGATGAACCAGGTGTTGAATCAGGCAGGCGTTACGCCGGACCACTTCAAGAAATACATCATGGTCCAGATGGGCTGGGGACGCCTTGTCAGCGCCCGTTTCCGTGCAACCGGCATGGTCAGCGAGCAGGATGCCGTACAGCGTATGCTGAAGGATGGCGGCAAGAAGCCAGTCGCGACGGAATATCATCTCCAGCAGGTAATTTTCGTTGTACCGACCTCGAAGCGGTCTCCGGCACTTCTCGCCAAGCGTCGTCAGGAAGCCAATGCGCTTCGTTCACGCTTCCAGAGCTGTGACGCCACGCGCCAGCAGGCCAAGGGCATCATCGATGTGACCGTCCGCGATCTCGGACGCATCATTGAACAGCAGCTACCGGGCGAATGGGCCAAGGATGTGAAGGCTGCGGGCGTAGGTCGCACGACACCGCCGCACGACACCGAAAAGGGCGTCGAATTCCTCGCAGTCTGCGCCACACGCCAGCTTTCCGACGACCGCGTGGCACAGCTCGTTTTCTCCATGGAGGGAGCGGACTCGCCAGAAGGTCAGGAAAAGAAGGCCGACGCGCTCTCCACCAAATATCTGGAAGAGCTGCGCAAGAAGGCCACCATCGTTAATCGCTAATATTCCGGCGACGGCGACGCTGCCGTTCAGGATAAGGCACTAATATGAGCTGGCACGGTATCTTCCGGTTGCCAGCTTTTATTTTTGGAATCAAAGCTATGTGCGCAAAGTCTGTCCTTCCGCTCGCGGTTAGTATCGGCGACCCGTCGGGTGTCGGCGCGGATATTGCGCTGGCCCTCTGGCTCAAGCGGGATGAACTGTCCCTGCCGCCCTTCGTGCTGCTGGCCGATCCTGCACAATTGGCTGCGCGTGCACGGCTTCTCGGTCTCGACGTCCAGATCGAGGCGGTTGCAGATGCAGCCGCATCACGCGACATTTTTGCGCGCGCAATGCCCGTCCTGCAGCTCGTCAACACACACACGGAAAGCCCCGGCAAGCCGCTGGCCGAAAACGCTGCCGGTACAGTTGAGGCGATTGAACGCGCCGTCGCTCTCACGCTCGCTGGCGAGACGTCCGCTGTCGTCACCTGCCCGATTGCCAAGAAGCCGCTCTACGAGGCAGGGTTCCGGCATCCGGGACATACAGAATTTCTGGCAGAGCTTGCGAGCCGTCACGCCGGAACAGCGCTCACGCCTGTGATGATGCTGGCCGGACCGCAGTTGCGTGCAGTGCCGGTGACTATTCACATCCCGCTTGCCGAAGTGCCGCGACAGCTCACGACCGAGAACATTCTCGAAGTGTCGCGCATTACGGCGCGCGAACTGCGCGAACGGTTCGGCATTGCCAAGCCGCGTCTGGCGCTTTCTGGCCTCAACCCCCACGCGGGCGAAGGCGGCGCTCTGGGCAAGGAAGACGATACAATCATTTTCCCCGCCGTGGAGCAGCTTTTGCGCGACGGTATCAACGTGCGCGGCCCCCTGCCCGCCGATACGATGTTCCACCCACAGGCGCGTGCAGCTTACGATGCCGCGATCTGCATGTATCACGATCAGGCGCTGATTCCTGCCAAGGCGCTGGCTTTCGACGAAACGGTCAATGTGACGCTCGGCCTGCCCTTTATCCGCACCTCGCCCGACCACGGCACAGCGTTCGACATTGCAGGTCAGGGTATCGCACGACCAGACAGCCTGATTGCAGCGATCCGGCTTGCCCACGAACTGGCAGAAAATACGACAGGTACCAAGGCATGAGCATCGACAACCTGCCCCCGCTTCGCGAAGTCCTCGAACGGCATGATCTGATGCCGAAGAAGTCGCTCGGGCAGAATTTTCTGTTCGATCTCAATCTGACGTCCAAGATCGCTCGTCAGGCAGGTGACCTTAAAGACCAGCCTGTCATCGAGGTCGGCCCCGGCCCCGGCGGACTGACCCGCGCCCTTCTGGCGCAAGGCGCCTATGTAACGGCTATCGAGCGCGACGAACGCTGCCTTGAGGCACTGGCGGAGATCGAAGCGCATTATCCGGGCCGCCTGCGGATCATTTCCGGCGATGCCCTGGAGCAGGATTTCAAGACACGGTTTCCCGATGGGCCGAAGCCACGGATCGTCGCCAATCTGCCCTATAATGTCGGCACACAATTGTTGCTGAACTGGCTTCTGGTTGAGCCGTGGCCGCCCTTCTATTCCTCCATGACCTTGATGTTCCAGCGCGAAGTGGCCGAACGCATCGTGGCCGCACCCGACAGCGATCATTATGGCCGCCTCGGCGTGCTGGCGGGCTGGCGAACGAAATCGAGAATCGCTTTCGACGTGCCGCCGCAGGCCTTTACGCCCCCGCCGAAAGTCATGTCGTCAGTGGTTCACATCGTACCGCTGGAAAACCCGCTGCCCTGCAATGCAGCAGCACTCGGCCAGGTGACGCAGGCCGCTTTCGGTCAAAGACGGAAAATGCTGCGCCAGAGCCTGAAACCTATCGGCGGCGCGGCCCTTCTTGAAAAGACCGGTATTGACGGAACGCGCCGCGCCGAAACGCTGAGCGTTGAAGAATTCGTCGCTCTGGCGAATGCCTATCGCCCGTAATCGTCGGCTCAGTGGCGACCGTGGCCGCCACCAGCAGGGCCTGCCCCTTGATGGCCACCAAGCCGATCATGCGGTTCAGCTCTATCCTTGGCGTCTGAACCATCTTTCAGAATAGGCAGCGCCATTTCATCGACGATCTGACCGACATGATCAATTTCCTCGCGGAAGCTCGACAGTGACGAACCGGAGAGCTTTTCGCCGGCATTAAGGCGCGCGGTCAATGGATCGACATACTGATCGCCGACCTTCAATTCATAATAGAGATGCGGACCTGTCGAATAGCCGGTTGAGCCAACATAGGCGATGACTTCGCCCTGCTTCACATGCTGGCCGATGCGCAGCCCCGACTTGGCGGAAGCAAGATGGGCGTAGGTGGTGCTGTATCCGCCCTGATGGCGAATACGGACATATTTGCCATATCCCTTTTCCGACGAAATCACCTCGACCACACCATCGCCCGCAGCCACGATCGGTGAGCCGATCGGCGCGTCGTAATCCACGCCGTTGTGGTGCTTGCGGACATGCAGAACCGGGTGGATACGCCAGCCGAAACCGTCATTGAGACGTCCATTCGGCAAAGGCTTGTGCATCAGATATTTGGTCATCGAGGAGCCATCCTCGTTGAAATAGTCCGTTGCACCGCCCGCACCTTCGTGACGGTAGAGACGTTTGCTTTTGCCATTCGTGGTGAATTCCACAAAGACCAGCTCGGGGTCCGTCTCCGCGCTTCTCCTGAAAAGCAGGTCAATCAAATCGGGAGAATTGGTGCCCTTCTCCAGCACGACGCCGTTCTGCTCGGCAAGCTTTTCGACATCGTGCACGATGTCGCGTGGTGCGCCAGCCTGAACCAGTCTTGTTTCGATGCTGCCATCACTGCTGACCGCCGGAACCGAAGGATGATAAGCGCTCAGCATCGCATCGCGGGACAGACGCGCGAACAGGCGCTCATTACCAGTGGCGTGAAACACACCATCATCCGCTCGTCCATAGACAGCCTTGTTGGCATTGCCGTGGTTGAAGCGTGCGAGCGACACATGGGCAGCGGCATCGCTACCGTCTTTCTTATCGACCAACAGTTCCAGATTGTCGCCCGGCAGTAATTCAGTACGGGCCAGCGCTTCTTCAAGCCTTTGACTGTCTTCGGCAGCAATACCAGCCGCCTGCAAAAGCGCCTCTATACGTTCCCGCGATTGTGGCGCGACGATGATTTCATGCACATCGGCTTTCTGGTGTACTGCGGGTTTGGCAAGGCTGACATTGACCGGAATGCCTCGCTCCAGTTCGGAGAGCGACTGCGTCGGCTCGCCAACCGCATTAGGTTTTGCCGCTATCGTCGTTCCATCCATCGCGTCATCGATGGCAGGCCGTCTGGCGTCACGGCCTTTCACGTCCAGCACCACATGCTGATAGGTGTAGAGGCGCGGATCGCCATCCTCGACGCCTTCCGCAATATCGATGCGGCGCGATACACGATGGCTCATATCGTTGTTCACTGCAGGCACCAGCCGCGCGTCTTTGGCGGCGGCATGATGCTGGCGAACCAAAGCTGTCGGGTTGGTGAAGGCTGGCTGTGCGGCATGGCCGTGGCGCACAAGCCCGCCGGTTGCCAGTATCAAACCGCCACCTGCAATGACGGTGGCAGAGGCAAGCGCCAGACAGAAACGCAGATGCGTGCGCAAGGAAAAACGAACCCAGCGCACCGGCCCGAGACTACGGTGCGAGAGTGGTTCCGTCTTCAAATTTGCGCCGGCGGATGCGAACGCTGACCCAGATGGGGCCGTTGCCGCAACCGCACGCTTGCGATGGGAGTATCCTGCCCTCAGGCCCATTCCGACAATTCTCTAGGTTCTTCATAAATATTGGCGGAAGTGTTGCTGACACAGCGGCTAAAATAAGACCTCCGGCGGGTTATCCACCGAAGGTGAATCACAAATTATTTACGATTTGCCGATCAGCCACGCGCCCGATTGCGACGATGCTGCGAAAGTGTCGACCATGTGTAGAGTGCAAGCCCTGCCCAGATGAGCACGAAAGCAGCAAGCTGCGCGGTCGAAAACGGCTCGTGGAAGATAAAAATCGCGAAGAAAAACAACATGGTGGGCGTCATGTACTGCATCAGCCCCAGCGTTGTGTAGCGCAGCAACTTTGCTCCGCCCGCGTAAAGAATAAGCGGGATGGCAGTTACCGGACCGGCAAGCAGCAACAGGCCAACATTGGAGACCGGGCCAGCCAGGAAATGTTCCTGCCCTTGCGAACTCAGGAAGGCCACATAGGCAAGCGCCGGAACGCACAGGATCAGCACTTCAAGCGTGAAGCCCTGCAAAGGCGGCATTGGAAGCGACTTGCGGAAGAACCCGTAGAGACCGAAGGTCAGCGGCAAAGCCAGTGATACCCATGGCAAGCCACCGGCATTGAAGGTGAGCAGCAGAACCGCCGCCACGGCAAAGCCAACAGCAATATACTGGGCCTTGCTCAACCTCTCGCCGAGAAACAGGCCACCGAGCACCACATTGAACAGCGGATTGATATAATAGCCGAGCGCAGCGCCCATGACCTGATCATGCGCGACCGCCCAGACATAGATTGTCCAGTTGATGGTGATCAGAGCTGCGGTCAGTCCTGCCATCGCAAGCATGCGCGGCTGACGAACAGCATTGAGGATATCCTTGAACTGCCCCAGCGCCAACAGCAGCAGCAACGCAACCGGCACCGACCAGATAACGCGGTGAGACACGACTTCCATGGCGGGAATATGGGCTACAGCTTTCAGATAAAACGGCAGCGCGCCCCAAAGCGCATAAGCGCCGAACGCCATAAGAAAACCTCTGGACCCATCCGAAAGACGGGCATCGGACAAGGTCTGGTCGGTCATTGTCTCTCTCCGCTCGAAAGCACAGCTGCTTTTGAGTAAATCGCATAGCAGATGGCTTGATCAGCCATTGCTATGCGCTTCTCAACTCATAAAATCCATTCAATTAAAATGATTGAAGCATCAATCCTGGTGAATGATGAGTACTATTCCGCAGCTGCGAGCCCGGCCATGGAGCGGTTTTTCATGAGCTTGAAATTCACGGAATCCATCAAGGCCTGGAACGACGCATCGATGATATTGTCCGAAACTCCGACTGTGCGCCAACGCGCACCGGTCGCATCGCCGGATTCGATCAGCACGCGCGTGATAGCCGCCGTACCGCCATTGAGGATACGCACCTTGAAGTCCACCAGTTCGAGATCTTCGATTTCCGCCTGATAGCGACCGAGGTCCTTGCGCAGCGCAATGTCGAGTGCGTTGACCGGACCATGCCCTTCGGCAACGGACATGCGGACTTCGCCATCGACCTCCACCTTGACCACCGCTTCCGACACCGTCTTCAGCATGCCATTGGCATCGAACCGGCGTTCAACGAGGCACCGGAACGACTCCACCTTGAAGAATTCCGGCTGCGGAGTAAGCATGTTGCGCGCCAAAAGCTCGAAGCTCGCATCGGCGCCCTCATAGGCATAGCCCTCGGCCTCGCGCTCCTTGACCAGCGTGATCAGCGTATCGAGGCGCACGTCGTCCTTGGCAACACGAATGCCGCGACGCTCCAGCTCGGCGATGAAATTCGACTTGCCGCCCTGATCCGAAACCATGACGCGACGGCTGTTGCCGACCGTTTCCGGCGGCACATGTTCATAGGTCTGCGGTTCCTTGAGCAAGGCCGAGGCATGGATGCCCGCTTTCGTGGCGAAAGCTGATGTGCCGGTATAAGGCGCTTGTTCGGTCGGCGGACGGTTCAAAATGTCGTCGAAGGCGCGCGAGATGCGGGTGATCGCCTTCAGCGAGGCAGGCTTGATACCCAGTTCAAAACGCTCGGACCAATAGGGCTTGAGCAGCAGCGTCGGGATCAGCGAAACCAGATTGGCATTGCCGCAGCGTTCGCCAATACCGTTCAGCGTGCCTTGCACATGTCGCACGCCGGCATCAATGGCGGCGAGTGAAACCGCAACAGCCTGTTCGGTATCGTTATGGGCGTGGATGCCGAGGCTCTCGCCGGGAACCACGGCCTTCACCGCATTGACGATTTCAGCAATCTCATGCGGCTGCGTGCCGCCATTGGTGTCGCACAGGACAACCCAGCGCGCGCCAGCCGTATAAGCCGCCTTGGCGCATTCCAGCGCATAGTCCGGGTTCGCCTTGTAGCCATCGAAGAAATGCTCGCAATCGACCAGCGCTTCGCGACCGGCCATGCGCGCAGCCGTCACCGACGCGGTGATCGATTCCAGATTTTCCTCATTGGTGCAGCCAAGTGCGAGACGCACATGATAGTCCCAGCTTTTGGCCACGAAACAGACGGCATCGGCGGATGCCTGCAACAGGCTCGACAGGCCCGGATCATTCGACGCGGAGATACCGGCGCGCTTTGTCATGCCGAAGGCGGTGAACTTGGACCGCGAGGTCTGACGGCGTTTGAAGAAAGTCGTATCGGTCGGATTTGCGCCCGGATAGCCGCCCTCAACATAATCGACGCCCAGTTCCTCAAGCAGCGCGACAATCGACTTCTTGTCTTCGACAGAAAAATCAATGCCGGGGGTTTGTTGTCCATCCCGCAAGGTCGTGTCGTAGATGTAGATGCGTTCGCGTGCCATAAGTGCCTGCCTGTCGGTGGGTCTGCTGTTGGTCCAACGTTACCGTTGCGGCCAATTATCTGTGTCGTAGTCCGGATGCTGGTAGGAAATCAGCGTTCTGACGAATTCGATGCTCTCCGGATCGCGTTCGGTTGCATAGCCGGGAAGATCTGCAAGTCCGCTCACATAGGGAAGCTGCTTCTCGATCCCCCATTGAACCGTTGGCTCGACTTCCTCCGGCGCGTCGAACGCACCGATGGCGAGCGCGATGCCATCGGGCGCTTCATAAGTCAGCGGGGTTCCGCATTCCGGACAGAACCCGCGCTGGACATGGTTGGATGAGCGAAAACGCTTCGGCTCGCCACGCGTCCATTCCAGTTTTGCCTCATCGACGGAAACCAGCGGCGCATAGAAATTGCCGAAGGCCTTCTGGCACATGCGACAATGACAGATGGAAGCCGAACCCAAGGCACCATCGACGCGGAAACGAACCGCGCCGCATTGGCAGCCACCGGTATAAATCGGCTTATTATCGAGCGTCATGCCGTCCTCCCTTATCAACGACCGCTGCTTGAATTATCGTCAGCCTACCACATCCCACGTCGTCATGCGCTCGCCGGTGGCAGGATCCTTGCCGTCCTTGAGCTGCACGCCTTCTGCGAGAAGCGCATCGCGGATGCGATCGGCTTCCGCAAAGTTCTTCTCCTTGATGAAGCGCAGGCGTTCCGCAATGCGGGCCTCGATGGCATCCGTATCGACATTCACCCTGGCAAAGACCGGCACATCCTCAGCCGTCACGAAGTAAGGATCGAGCAGACCCATCAGCGCCATGCCCTCGCCCAGCGTCGCAATATCCTTGTTCTTGAACGCCTTGCGCAACGCGGTAATCGCAACCCAGCTGTTCAGATCGTCGGACAGGGCTTCCATCACTTCACCGATTGCGGACAGCTTTTCCGGCACGACGAACTTGGCATCGCGCAGCAGACCATACCAGCGGCGCAGTTCGTCAGACGATTCAGCAAGACGCTGTGCCGTCCAGTTGATCGGCTCGCGATAATGGGTTTGCAGCATCGACAGACGCGCAGCCAGACCAACCCAGCGGTCACGGGCTGCGTTGTCGTCCCACTCACCCAACTGCGGCAAGCCTTCATTCAGTACGTCACGAATGGTGATGAAATTGCCGAGCGATTTCGACATTTTCTGCCCTTCGACTTGCAGGAAGCCGTTATGCATCCAGATATTGGCCATCCGCTCGGTGCCGAATGCGCAGCAGGACTGCGCGATTTCGTTCTCGTGGTGCGGGAAGACCAGATCAATACCGCCGCCGTGAATATCGAAGCGGTTCTTTTCCGGATCATCACATTTCAGCCCGCCGCCAAACGGCTCCAGAAGCTTGGCCATCGACATAGCCGAGCATTCGATGTGCCAGCCCGGACGGCCAAGCGTCTCGATGCCTGACGGCGACGGCCAGCCCGGTTCACCTTCCTTCGAAGGCTTCCACAGCACGAAATCCATCTCGTCGCGCTTGTAGGAGGCAACGTCGACACGCGCACCTGCCAGCATTTCGTCGAGCGAACGGCGCGCCAATGCGCCATAGCGCGGGCCGCCAAATGTCTTGACGCGCTCGTTCATGGCAGACGGTGAAAACAGCACATGATCTTCGGCCACATAGGCGACGCCGATAGCAACCAGACGGTCGATCATCGCACGCATTTCGTCCAAATGCTCGGTCGCGCGTGGCTGAAAGCTCGGCGCCAGATTGCCCAGTGCCGTCACATCGGCCTGAAACTGCGCATTGGTGCTTTCCGTCACACGGCGGATGGCCTCGTTGAAGGCCAAATCCGGATAATCGCGGACGGCGCGCGCATTGATCTTGTCGTCAACGTCGGTGATGTTGCGCGCATAGGTGACGTGTTCGACACCGTAAACCTGGCGCAAAAGCCGGAAAAGAATGTCGAAGACGATGACCGGACGCGCATTGCCGATATGGGCAAAATCATAGACGGTGGGTCCGCAGACATACATGCGCACATTGTCGGCATCGATGGGGGAAAAATCCTCCTTCGTGCGGGTCAGCGTATTGTAAAGACGCAATTGCGGCGCATCAGCCATTGTAACCATTCCCCAAAGTAACCAGCAAAATCCAAGTGAATTCAATGCACGACGGATCGCAGCCATCTGGCCGGGGCGTTATCATCCTGTTTTATGAAAGGGAGACGAAAACGGCCGGGCCAGCAGGCTGCTAGCCAATAATGATCGCACAAATACAAATGTTCGTGGTCGGCGTTTTCATGGCAGCACTTATCCCTGTCCGATGAACCACAGTCAAGCGCTTTTGCTTGTGCGCGATTATTTTGCCGCGAAGGTGTGGAGCTTCGCCAGGAGCCATTTTGGGGGCTTGAACGGAAGCCGGAAGTTTCGTCATATCGTGATGGTAGTGAGGCTTGGCTTCACTACAAGCAACCAGCGGAGCGACCCTATGAAATGCCTGCGCATCTACGCTTCTGCGGATGGAGAATCACATTTCGATGAAATCGAATTGCCGACGACGAAAAGGTCGGTGCATCCCGATGCCGTGCCATTCGACGTAACGGCCAGCTATCCTGCGTCACGCGTGCGCCTCACCCATATTCCGACAGGGATGCGACCCGTCGCATGGCATACCGTGCCCGAGCCCGTATTGACAGTCAGGCTGGACGGTTCGGTGGAATATGAAACGAGCGATGGAGAAATCCGCCATGTTCCGGCTGGCAGCTTTGTGCTGGTTGCGGATGCGCACGGCAAAGGTCACCTGTCGCGTCACTCCCCCGAAGCGCAAACCGTCATCTGGATTTCCCTGCCGAACGGCTTCGATCTGCCGCCCGCCTAAGTCACATTCCAAGACATCTGCCAAAATGTTGCATTTCTGCAACCCCGATAATCCTTGACGGGCATTAACCGGAATACCGCAAAACCGGCCCCAAACAGCCTTCATTCGGTCTCAATCCATCACAAAATAGTGAGCATGGATTACTTAGGCGTAACCGGAGATCGGTTGGTTTTGGAAGCATTCGAAATCGGGCGCTTCGGGGAAAGGAAGTAAAAATGTCTAAGAGTGAACTGCAACCGCGTCAGGACCGTCTGGTCGACAAGTATCGTGAAATTGGCCCGGCCGCGCTCGTCGCCGCCTTGATGACAGCCGCAAAGCGCAGCAGCGCAGGCCGCAACGACAATCGTCGTCATTCGATTCTGGCCGCCAAGAAATTCGCCAAGTAAGCGGTATCAACCGGTACAAATTGCGCAATGCGGTCAGAACATCGAAAGCTGACCGCCGGAACCGTCCTCCGGTTCTGTTTTGCCCTTGCGCTTTTGTGGCGTTATCTGCGCTTCAGTCGTTTCTTCAACGCGCATTTGCAGGTCTGGCATGGCGTTGCTCACCTTGTTGACCTTGTCCGAGACGGGTATCGCCTCGAAAAAATCCTCCTGCACCGGTCGCATGATGTCGGCCACTTCGCGCGGCAAGTAGCGCTTGCAGTTTAGCCAGCGCGCAAAGTCCTCGGGCTGCACCACAACCGGCATGCGCTCGTGGATCGGACGCAGCAGCGCATTGGCGCTTGTCGTCAATATGCCGCCCGTATCGATCTGCGATCCGTCGGCACTGCTCCAGGTTTCAATCAGTGCGCCAAAGGCCACCACACCGCCATTGCGCGGGCGCACCCAATAGGCTTGCGCCTTGTTCTTCCCCTCGCGACGCCATTCGTAAAAACCGGAAGCCGGAACCAGCGCGCGTCGATGGTTCAGCGCAGCGCGAAACGAGTTCTTTTCGGCGGCTGTTTCCGAGCGGATGTTGAACATCATGGGCCAGTCATTCGGGTCTTTCACCCAGGACGGCACGAAACCCCAGCGCACCAGCGTACCTACCCGGTCCGGGCGGTTACTGCCTACAGGCGGTGTTTCGCCCGCCACTATGGTGAGGATCGGCTGGGTCGGGGCAATATTATAGCGAGGAGGAAAGTCCTCCGAGATCATGGCAGCCAGAAAGGTCTCGATTTCTTCCCGGCTTGCCGTCAATGAAAAGCGTCCGCACATGGCGGCCATGTTCAGGTTTTTGTGCTGGTGGTCAAGACCGGTTTGCGATTGCCAAATCGTTGCAAGCCGATCATAGCTATTCCATGCCCACGATCCCCGTCATTCCCGTTCCGCTTCAAGTTCATGGCGTTTCGCTGATCTGCCGCCGCGAAAGCCGCTTTCTGCTGGTTGAGCGCGGCAAGGAGCCGTGGAAAGGCTGGCTGGCGTTTCCAGGTGGTGGCATTGAGACAGGCGAGACGCCGGAACAAGCCGCCATTCGCGAGCTGAAGGAAGAAACTACGCTCGATGTCAGCGCCCTCTCCCATGTCATCACCGTGGATCTGGCGCTGGAGGGCAAGGCCTATGAAAAGAGCTATTTCCTCTCCGTCTTTCGCGCGCTGGATATATCAGGGCGCGAACAACCCGGCGATGACGCTGCGGCGATCCACTGGCTGACGATTGAGGAAATGGTCCATGCCCGTGTGACCGACAGCACGCTGGACGTTGCCCGCTCTGTTGCGGAAAGCGAAGATGGCGTTGGATATTAAACCTATTGGCGATTAAACCTATTTGACAATCTGCCTTGAAGCAGCCCCTATTTCACGCAACAAGTGCATTTCATGTGAGAGGGTTTCCGATTGAAAGGCATGAAACTGTTCCGGTTCGCATTGTTCATGTGGGCAGGCGCAGCCAATCCGGCTTTTGCGCAGGATGCGCCGTATGAGGGCAAGATGTTGCGGCTTGCCGAGGTTCTCGGATCGCTGCACTATCTGCGCAACCTATGCGGAGAAGCAGGCAGCGAGTGGCGCGACCGCATGGATGCGATTATCGCCGCCGAAAAGCCGTCTGAAGGCGAAAGGGTGAGGATCGTTTCGAGCTTCAACCACGGATATCGCGTCTTCAGCGACAATTATACCCGCTGCACCCCTTCAGCACTTGCGGCGATAGACCGCTACATGAAGGAAGGCGAAGGCTTGTCGAACGAGATCATCTCGCGCTATGGAAATTAACCAATCATTCACTCTTGTGCGGATTGCGGACAATAGTCTCGTTCAAATCCGTTATAATCTGTTAACACTGTCTTAAGAAGGCAGGCAGGCCGCAAATGGATTGCGCTCCCGGAACACGGTGAGACATCCGAAAACGGCAGAAAGGCGAAAGCCAGGATGAAGTCTATGGAACATGCACCGACCGATCTGGATGAGATGATCGCACGCGAGAAGAAACTCGTGGCAATCGAATATCAGAACGAGGCCTGGGCGGACGGTATTTCCGAAGGCATCGAGCCTGAAATTCTCGCAGAAGCCGCGTTCACAACTGCGCTGACGGAACTTATCCGTGAGGCTGGTGACGATTGCGCGCTCGAGCTCATTGAAAAGATGCGCGAACAGATCGAAGCTGGCGCTTTCCTGCCAGCTCGCATCCTGCAATAGCTAAGCCATAACGTCGCCGGTCGCGGGGCAAGAACCGGCCGTTCCCACCAGTCGTCCTCCGACAACACCGATGCATCCTGCAATCTGGAATTCCGTCCGACCGCTCGCGCTTGTCGCGGGCATGATGCTGGCTTCGCTGCCCGCCTTTGCGGCAGCGGACCAACTGGCGCTTGTGGATCGTTCCGAATTCCTGACGCTACCAGCCTATCGCACCGCACCGGATGAGCATCCGGTTTCGTCGCCGATCCCGCTCCCAAACGCGCTGCCGCATCGGGTACCATCCGCAACGCCGCAAAATCCGTCAACCGTCACACCTGCGCCCGCCGCCAAACCCATGCCGGAAGTGCTGCGCGATTTCGACAAGCTGCCGCAGCCTGTCCGACAGATGCGCGAGAAAATGCTTGCCGCCGCACAATCCGGCGATATTGAGCAATTGCGCCCGCTATTGGGCGAGGCTGACAACAGCACGCAGCTTTCGCTCGAAGACCATGAAGAAGATGTCATCGAGTTTCTGAAATCGCTCGCTGGCGATGTGGAAGGCCGCGAAATTCTCGCCATCATCGCCGACCTGCTCGGCACGGGCTATGTGCATATGCATGCCGGAACCGATGACGAAGTCTATGTCTGGCCCTATTTCTACGCCATGCCGCTCGACAGGCTGACGCCATCGCAGACCGTTGAACTGTTTCAGATCGTCACCGCCAGCGACTTTGAGGATATGAAAAAGGCAGGCGGTTATATTTTCTACAGCATCGGCATTGCACCTGATGGCAGCTGGCGGTTTTTCACCGCCGGTGAATAATCACCCCACTGCCCCACGCGCGTGACTTGGCGGCTGGTCATAGATGCGCTGCCAGGCACG
The DNA here is from genome assembly GCA_014138095.1 of Ochrobactrum sp. RH2CCR150. Classification (GTDB taxonomy): domain Bacteria; phylum Pseudomonadota; class Alphaproteobacteria; order Rhizobiales; family Rhizobiaceae; genus Brucella; species Brucella gambitense. The sequence continues at coordinate 67,887 of JACGXE010000003.1, read as the reverse complement.
GCGAAACTGCCGCGCCGAGGCGAAGCCTGATCGTTCGGCCACATTCTCAATATCAAGACCCGAATTGAGCAGCATTTCGCGGGCCAGACCAACTTTCAGCCGGTTGACGTAATCCGTCACGCTCATGCCCGCATGTTCATTGAACAGCCGCGAGAGATTGCGCGGGCTTGCCCCACTGACATCGGCAAGCTTTTCGACAGGCCAGGTTCCAGCGGGGTCCGCCGCAATGGCATCTTGCGCACGATGCACGACGGGGTTCATATGATTGCGCCCTTCCAACCAGGGCGAAAGCTGCGGATCACCGCCGCTGCGTCTCAAGTAAACAACCAGATAGCGCGCCACCGACAAGGCCACCGCGTGGCTGGTTAAATCGGCCACGATTTGCAGCATAAGGTCGATCCCAGCGGTAATGCCCGCACTGGTCAGCCGTTCGCCGTCTTCGACGAAAAGCCGGTTTTGCAGCACTTTTGCGGTGGGAGCAGACTTTTCCAGTTCTGCAATCGCCAGATGATGCGTCGTGCACACATAGCCGTCGAGCAGCCCCGCACGCGCCGCCAGCAAGCCGCCGGAGCAGATCGTGACCAGCCGAACACCGGGACAAACGACGCGCTTCAACCAGTTGATAATTTCATGTTCGAAGACGGCGTCTTCATCCCGGCTGGCAATCGGCCCGCCAAGCGGCATATCCGTGGAACCGGACACAATCACCAGCGAACCCTGCGGCACCGCGTCCGGCAGCGGCTCAACGCCCGTCACCGCCAGACCGATGGAACTGTGAACCGTGCCACGCGGCCCGACATAGTGCACCGTAAACTCGACCTTTTCTTGATCGAGATTTGCCTTGCGCAACACTTCCAGCGGCCCCGCCACGTCGAGCAAAAGCAGACGTGGCGGAACGATGACATAGACGGGAATGATTTGCTTGCCGTCTGTCGGTTGGGTCATGCGGCCTTCCGTTCTTGCTGGCCAGACAGCGCTTCTTCCACCGTGGCGATACGGGCGAAGCGATTGGCCAGCACGAGTTCCGTGCGCGCCCGAATTTCGGCAGCGCTCCATTCGCGACCCGTCGCGTCGGTCATCGGGAAGGTCAGGGTTGCCTCACCGACGAAATCAACTTTATAGCCCAAATCCGAGGCCTGACGAGTGGTGGTTTCGCAGCACTGTTCCGTGCGAATACCGGAAACGATCACCCGGCGAATGCCGTTTGCCACGAGCCAAACATCGAGCCCGGTGCCGACCAGCGCGCTATGGCGGCGTTTGCGGAACACAGCGTCCGGCTTGACGGACAGCGGTGCGAGCGTGCGGACATAGCCTGACGCCTCGGCGAAGTTGCCGCTATCTTCCGTGTGAAAAATCTGAACAACCGGAATACCTGCCTGCTTTGCGCCATCAATCAGCTTTTGCTGACGCTCGACATAAGCGGCCACATCGGCCTCGCGATAGTAAGGCTGGTGCCGGAATGATTCCTGCGCATCGACGACAAGCAGAACGGTATCTTGAGCGGACATTTTTGTTCTCCTACAGTGTGAATATAGGAGAGAATTTACGCCTTACAAACTGGATCGAAAGATAGATGCCGGACAAAGATAGGACAGATCACGCCATTCACATGAACGGCGTGAAAAACCATTATCCGCGCGGCAGAGCTTCGATGAATTCGACCGGCTCACCCTGATGCGGGTTCACGATTTCGGCGTCCCACATCACCTTCATGCCGCGAACGATCGTCCCGACCGGCCAGCCGGTGACAGTCTTGCCGTGGTAAGGCGTCCAGCCAGCCTTCGAGCCAGCCTGTTCATGGGTGATGGTTTCGCGACGCTTCATGTCCACAATCGTCAGATCGGCATCGTAGCCGACAGCGATGCGGCCCTTGCGTGACATGCCGAAAATGCGGTTCGGGCCGTGGCTCGACAGATCGACGAAGCGCTCAAGCGACAGTTTGCCTGCATTCACATGGTCGAGCATGATCGGCACCAGTGTCTGCACGCCAGTCATGCCGGATGGCGAAGCCGGGTAAGGCTTCTGCTTTTCTTCCAGCGTATGCGGCGCGTGATCGGAGCCGAGCACATCGACAATACCCTGATCGATACCCTTCCAGACACCGTCGCGGTGGCGCTTGTCGCGTACTGGCGGGTTCATCTGGATGAGATTGCCCAGCGTCTTGTAGTCATCGGCAGAAAGCGTCAGGTGATGCGGCGTCGCTTCGCAGGTCGCAACGTCCTTGTGTGCTTGCAGAAAGTCGATTTCCTCAGCCGTAGAGATGTGCAGCACATGAATGCGCGCGCCGGTTTCGTGTGCAATGCGCACCAGTCGTTCCGTGCATTGCAGCGCGGCAACTTCATCGCGCCAGACCGGATGGCTGGACGGGTCGCCCTGCACGCGCAAGCCTTCACGCTGCTTGAGACGGAATTCGTCTTCCGAATGGAAGGCAGCGCGGCGGCGTGTATTTTTCAGAATAGAGCGAACGCCATCATCGTCTTCAACAAGCAGATCACCGGTCGAGGAGCCCATGAACACCTTGATACCAGCGGCGCCCGGAAGGCGCTCCAGTTCGCCAACGTCTTTGGCATTGTCACGCGTGCCGCCGACCCAGAAGGCGAAATCGCAATGCATGCGATGACGCCCGCGACGAATCTTGTCTTCCAGCGTTTCGACAGTCGTCGTCAGCGGCTTGGTGTTCGGCATTTCGAAAACGGACGTCACACCGCCCAGTACAGCAGCACGGGAACCTGTTTCCAGATCTTCCTTATGTTCAAGGCCCGGCTCACGGAAATGAACCTGGCTGTCTACGACGCCCGGCAGGATATGCAGGCCGGTGCAGTCAATCACTTCGCCTGCCGAAGCCTGCCCCAGAGAGCCGATAGCAGCGATGCGCCCGTTGCGGATACCGATATCGCGCTGCCCGGTGCCGTCATGATTGACGATGGTTGCGCCTTTCAGAATCGTGTCGAACGTCTCGGCCATTATGGTCTCCTAGGATTGGGATGGGACTTGCGAGCCTTTCCAATGGGGATTACGTAACGAAGGCGCGAAACGCAAGGAAGAAGCGATGACAACGGCAGCCGAAACGATCAATCTTTCCAACAGAGCACTGGTGCACATCACTGGCGAAGACGCGGAAAAGTTTTTGCAGGCGGTGATTACGACCAATCTCGACAAACTCGGCACTGACGAAGCCAAGCCGGGTGCGCTGCTGACACCACAGGGAAAAATCCTGTTCGATTTCCTTGTTTCGCGCATCGAAAACGGCCTGCGCTTCGACATGCCCGCGAGCATTGCAGCTGACTTCTGCAAGCGCATGACATTCTATCGCCTGCGCGCCAAAGCGGAAATTACACAATTGCCGGAATCACTTGTCAGCGTTTCCTGGCAAACTGATTCCACTCCTTCACAAGATGATTCAACAAAGCGCGATTCCCGCTTCCCAGCAGAGCTGAACGTGCTGCGCATCTATGGGCAGGCCGGTGAAAATGCCGACGCATCTGCTTGGACAAAGCTGCGCGCCGAATATGGCATCGCGGAAGGCGAATCCGATTTTGCCTATAGCGATGTGTTTCCGCATGACGTCAATTTCGACCAGACCGGCGGCGTCACCTTCCCCAAGGGATGCTTCATCGGGCAGGAAGTGGTATCCCGCATGCAGCATCGCGGTACGCCGCGACGCCGTGTTCTGGTCGCCAGGGCGGAAGGCAAACTGCCGCCGCTCGGCACGCCCATCACGGCAGACGGACGCGAGGTCGGCAATCTCGGCAGCTCCGCAGAGGGTGTCGGCGTAGCGCTCGTGCGCATCGACCGCGTCAAGGATGCAATGGATGCAGGTACACCCCTTCTTGCTGGTGAAACGCCGCTTGATCTGAGCCTCCCGCCGCATGTCCGGTTTGGTTTCCCGGAAGCCGACGCAGGCAACGCCTGATGGCGGCTGCGGATAAATCATCCGGCAAAGCGCGCGCCTGGCAACGCATGTTGTCGGGACGCAGGCTGGACCTGCTCGACCCCTCGCCGCTTGATGTGGAGATTGAGGATATTGCGCATGGCCTCGCCCGCGTGGCGCGCTGGAACGGACAGACCATCGGCGAACACGCTTTCTCCGTTGCGCAGCATTCGCTGCTGGTCGAAGAGATCTTCAACCGCCTTCAGCCGGATGCTAGCGCCGAATGGCAAATCCTCACCCTGCTGCATGACGCGCCTGAATATGTGATTGGCGACATGATATCGCCGTTCAAGGCTGTGATGGGCGGCAATTACAAGCTGATCGAAACACGCCTGCAAACCGCCATTCACCACCGCTTTTCCCTGCCGGCGACATTGTCCGCAAAGCTCAAACCGCTGGTAAAACGCGCCGATCAGATCGCCGCCTATTTTGAAGCCACACGGCTGGCCGGTTTCAGCGAAGGCGAGGCCGTCAAATATTTCGGGCGTCCGCGCGATTTCGATCCCGCCAGACTGGATCTGAACCCGCGCCCGACGCAAAATGTACAAAGTGACTTTCTGGCGCGCTTCGCCTTGCTGGAAGAAAAACGCAAGAGCGGCTCATGACGCTGATCGTCGTCAGCCCCCTCTCCCAGTTGGCTGCACAGCTTGAGCACCACAGGCCGAGCCATGTGGTGACGCTGACCAGCGGTGAAGTTCCCGCCCTGCCTGACAGCTGCACCACGCAGCGTCTGGTGCTGACATTCAACGACATCGTCGAACCGCGCGAAGGCATGGTCGCGCCCGATGCAGACCACGTGCGAGCTTTGCTCGACTTTGTGCATGGCTGGCAAAAGGACGCGCCGCTGCTCATCCATTGCTATGCAGGCATTTCCCGTTCAACCGCTGCCGCTTATATCGCGGCCATGGCGCTCAATCCGCAAAGCGACGAGACAGCACTGGCACGCGAGTTGCGGAAACAGTCGCCTTCCGCCACACCGAATATCCGCCTGATCGAGATTGCAGATAAAGTTCTGGGCCATAATGGCCGGATGGGCGCTGCGATCAAACTGATCGGTCGCGGTGCAGAAGCGTTCGAAGGTGAAGTTTTCAGCCTGCCTGTCCGCGTTTGAGCGCGTTCAAAAAGCCGCCGCGAGAATCGGGCGGCGTCTGCGCACGCGGTTCCCAGACATGGCGCAGGAAGAAATAGCCCGTCATCTTGAACGCATGGTCGATGTCTTCATAAGACGACGCTCGCACAGCCGTGTCATTGACGAAAGCAGGCAAGGCCAGAAGCTTGTCCGCCCAAGGCGCGCCAGCCTCGCGGCAGACCGCCCGCCCGGATTTGGGCGAGACATAGATCAGTTCTTCACGACGGCCTGTCGCGGCACATTCCTTGAGATCGAGACCGAAGCCCAGCTCTTCCAGCATCATGACTTCGAACCGCAGCAGCAATTCGCCGGATGCGAGCGGATCGTCAAAATGTTCGATGATAAGCCGCAGCGTTTCATAAAGGCCGCGATGCGCATCGCGTTCCGGCAATAGCCGCAAATGCGAGGCCGCAAGCTGGATACCGTAAAGCGCGACCGGCGTTTCGATAAGCCGCGCTGCGGCAAAGCCCAGCGGCTCGATGGTGAAACTGCCCATATGCTCGTCCAGCCGCGCCCACCAACCGATATCGACATGGTTGCCGGGCTGGAGCAACGGTTGCATGCGGCGGGATCGCCCGCCGCGCACCATACCCAGATGTCGGCCATGTTCACGGGTCATCACTTCGACAATGGCGCTGGTTTCACCATGACGACGTGTGCCGAGAATTATGCCTTCATCATGCCATTCCATAGACGTCAGTTTTGACTGCTAGGTGGGAAAATCAAGTCCCATTTCGCGATAGCGCTCAGGATCGTTGCCCCAGTTTTCACGCACTTTCACGAACAGGAACAGATGAACCGTCTGCTCGAGAATCTCCGAGATTTCCTTGCGCGCCGACTGGCCGATGGATTTCACGGTCTCGCCCTTGTGGCCGAGAACGATCTTCTTCTGGCTTTCGCGCTCGACATAGATGACCTGTTCGATGCGAACCGATCCGTCCTTGCGCTCTTCCCAGCGTTCCGTTTCCACGGTCGATGCATAGGGGAGTTCTTCATGCAGACGCAGATAGAGCTTCTCGCGGGTGATTTCGGCTGCGAGCTGGCGCATCGGCATGTCGGAAATCTGGTCTTCCGGATAATACCACGGACCATTCGGCACGTTTTCAGCCAGATATTTCGCCAGATCCTTGCAGCCGGAACCGTTGAGCGCCGAGATCATGAATGTCTGGTCGAAGGTCACGAGTTCATTGGCCTTCTGGGCCAGTGTGAGCAGGACCGGCGGGTCGACGCGGTCAACCTTGTTCAGCACCAGCACCTTTTTCTGGCGCACATTCTTCATGCTTTCCAGAAGCGCTTCGGCGTTCTCATTGAGACCGCCCTGCGCATCCAGCAGAACCAGAATGATATCCGCATCCTTTGCGCCGCCCCAGGCCGTGGTGACCATGGCGCGGTCGAGCCTGCGCTTCGGGCGGAAAATACCGGGGGTGTCGACCAGCACGATCTGCGCCGGACCCTCGATGAAAATGCCGCGCACGAGCGCGCGCGTCGTCTGCACCTTGTGCGTGACAATCGATACTTTTGTGCCCACAAGCTGGTTGACCAGTGTGGATTTCCCCGCATTTGGCGCGCCGATCAACGCAACGAAGCCCGAGCGGGTCTGCCCGGTTTCCGTTTCGCTTTCTGTCGGTGTCGTCCGATTATTCATTGTCCATCCTTCCAGACGATATTTTGATAGAGCGTGGTCCCCTTGACACGCTCCCTTTGTGCAACAGCGTCGTCATCACAACGAAATCTGTCGCAATCGATCGATTATAACCGATCTCGATTGAAAAAACGTGAGTTCTTGCGTCATATAGTTTCGTCGCGCTGCCACACGCCTTCGCGGTAGAGCATGGCTTCTGCAGCGCTTTGTTCGGCGATGCGCTTTGAGCGTCCTTCGCCATTTTCCGGCGCGAAACCCTGCACCTGAACTTCGACCACGAAGAGCGGGTCATGGTCCGGGCCACTGCGGCTCAAAACGGAATAGGACGGGTGCACATTGCCCTGCTGATGCGCCCATTCCTGCAGCTCTGTCTTAGCATCGCGGCGTCCTGCGCCTGTTTCAAGCGACCTTTTCTTCCAGTAACGCTTGATAAAGGAGCGCGCCGCTTCAAGGCCCCCGTCGAGATAGATGGTGGCGATCAGCGCTTCCACGACATCGGCCCGCACATTCATAAGCCGCTTGTCGTTCAGCGATTTGATATCGGAGCCGGTGTGAATGAAATTGGCGAGACCGATTTCGTCGGCAATTGCCGCACAGGTTTCGGCATTGACCAGCGCATTGAGACGCACCGACAATTCGCCTTCAGAAGCCTCGGGAAATGCTTCGAACAGCATTTCTGCGACAGCGAGACCCAGCACACGGTCACCGAGAAACTCCAGCCGCTCATAATTCGCCCGCGAAGGGGCCTGCACACTTGAATGCGTGAGCGCACGTTCCAGCCGTTTCAAATTCATAAAACGGTGTCCGGTGCGCTCCTCGAGAATTGTTGCTGCCTGGCCTGCGGATACCATCTCAGTTTCCGGTGACGGCGGTGTGCGGCGCAGCATTCACAGAAGTGAACAAGCGGCTGAAGCGCACATCGGTCGGCCATTTCCAGATTTCCAGCGGGCTGGCTTTGTCCGCAATGGAGAAGAAGATGATATTGGCGCGACCAACAAGATTTTCGAACGGCACATAACCAACACCGAAACGGCTATCGAGCGAGTTGTCGCGATTGTCGCCCATCATGAAGTAATGACCGGCTGGCACCTCGAAGACGCGGGTATCGTCACCGATGGAGTTCGGTGCGAGGTCGAGCGTGTCATAAGTCACACCTTCCGGCAGCGTTTCGCGATAAACCTCGACCGGACGGTTCACTTCGGTCACATCGGGGTTGTCGATGGTGCCGACCCGGTCGCGCTTCACAACCTGGTCGTTGATGTAAAGTACGCCACCGCGCATCTGCACACGGTCACCCGGCAGGCCGATCACGCGCTTGATGTAATCAACCGATGTGTCACTCGGCAGCTTGAAAACCACCACGTCGCCGCGCTTCGGTTCCGCGCTCCAGATACGGCCCGAAAACAGGTCGAGACCGAAGGGCAACGAAAAGCGCGAATAGCCATAGGCATATTTCGACACGAACAGATAATCGCCTTCCAGAAGCGTCGGGCGCATGGAACCCGAAGGAATGCTGAATGGCTGGAAAAGAATGGTGCGAATGACCAGCGCCAGCAGCAGCGCCTGCACGATAACGCTGATGGTTTCGCCTAGGCCGCCGGACTTCTTGGTTTCACTCTTGCTGGACACGCTCATTGTCTCTCCGCTTGCGATAACGCGATCTAATAACCGCTAAGATTGCGTGAGGCAATCCGGGCACTGCTTTCTCGCACGATTATGAGCAGGAGTTTACCTGTCACAACCCCAACAACTTCCGTCAGGACCAATCAATTTTAGCTGATCCAGTTCAGGAACCTATCGATCCACTTGAATCTGACAGCGCCTCGATGATCACGAAAGCCTGCGCGAGAGGAAAATCATCGGTAATTGTCAGATGTATGGCAGCGCGGGTTCCCGGCGGCAGAAGTCTCTGCAACTGTTTGGCTGCCCCGTCCGTCAGATGCATGGTGGGCTTGCCCGACGGCGCATTGACCACGCCCATGTCGCGCCAGAACACACCGCGCGCAATGCCGGTGCCGAGCGCCTTGGCACAGGCTTCCTTGGCGGCAAAGCGCTTGGCATAAGACGCCGCACGCTGCTGGCGTCCGTCCGATTTCTTCTGCTCAATCTCGGTGAAGACCCGATTGCGGAAACGGTCGCCATGCCGCTCCAAAGCTTTTTCGATACGCCGGATATCGATGAGGTCGCTGCCAATGCCGACGATCATATTTGCTGAAGCCCCCGTTCGCCATGCAGTTTGTGCTTTTCAGCCAGCCGTTCCAGACGGCGACGGCGAAACACGGACACGGCATAGCGCGTCACGAAATAGACCAGCACCGCGCAGGCAGCACCCAGAATGGTCGAACCGAACAGCATCGGCTTGAGGAGCGGCGTCCAGATCTCATCGAAATGCATCGTTTCAAGAGCACGGCCAAGATGCACCGGAGGGGCCGAGTCCACGCTGCCATTCATGATGAAGCGGCCGAGTTCGAACGTGCTTCCCCAGATGAAAGGCAAGGTGAGCGGGTTGGCCAACGTGGTGCCGATTGCCGCCGCTGCAATATTGCCTGCCAGAAAATAGGCCAGCACAATCGCGATGATCAGATGAAAGCCGAAGAACGGCGTGAATGCCGAGAAGACACCAACCGCCAGACCCGCAGCCACCGCGTGCGGCGACGCGGTAATACGCAGAATCCTCTTACCCCCGTATTTGAAAGAACGGGAAAAAGAACGGCGCGGCCAGACCATAAGTCTCAGGCGCTCCCGTCGGGTCAGTGGATGTCGGCGTTGGAATAACATGGGCCCTTAATACTGCTCTCCTTGAGCGGAAACAATTGCTATTATTAGATCATCCTACCGATCATGCGTCGCGGTATTCCGTGGGCGCGAGGTCTGGTCTTGGCTGATAATGACGAGGCGATACGCCCAGCATGCGGCGAAACATTGTCGTAAAGGCTGAAACGCTGTCATAACCGAGATCGAGCGCCACACTGGTCACCGCTTCCCCTTCCGAAAGCCGGGGAACGGCAGCGAAAAGACAGGCCTGCTGTCGCCATACCGAAAGGCTCACCCCCGTCTCGCGCTGGAAATGCCGAGTGAATGAGCGCCTGCTCATGGCGAGCTTGTCCGCCCAATCATCGATGGTGACGCGCGAGGACGGATTCTTCACGAAGTCGCGGCAGAGCTTCTGCAGACGCGGATCGTCCGGAATAGGCAACCCCAGAGATCTTTGCGGAAGCGTATGCAGATCCCGCAGGATCAGCTCGATAACCAGCGCATCCCGGCTTCCCGCCTCCGGTATACTGTCGACTGTCGTCGCATCGATGATGAGGCAACGCATCAGATCAGTCAGCCCCACCACATGCAGATGGTCGGGCACGCCCGACACAGCATCGGTGCTGATATAGATCGAGCGCATATAGACATCGCCCACGATCTCGACCGAATGCTCGATACCGGCAGGTATCCACATGGCGTGATCGCCCGGGATCATCCAGCGCCCAGCATCTGTTGTGACCAGAACCACGCCTTGAGAAGCGCACAAAAGCTGCGCGCGCGAATGGCTATGGCGGGGTACGAAATAGCCATCCGGATATTTCGTCGGAAGCGCCACCACCGGCCCGGTCATGGTCTCCAGCATCGCCACGCGGTCTTCGTGAAAGCGTTGCAGTTCTTCGCTCTCGGGCAAGAAAAGACGTGATGGCGATCGCGGTTTCATCTCAAACTCATTCTCAAACGGCTCAGCTTGGCCCACTCTCGAAAGTAATGGACCAAATCACGAAAGCGGGCGACGCGCAATACGCTTATGAGGGGAGAACTGGAGAGTACGCTCGACGAAATCTCCATTTCAAGACATCCACGCGCTATCTTTTCTTCCCGATAACCGAGAAGATTGGAGCAGCAGACCGGGCATTATTCGGAGTAGCATTATGAGCATGAGTGCTGCGCAGCAGCCGTCCAACAGCGGTGCGGACAATACCGTCCTCACCATCATATTGGCCACAAGCATGGGCCATTTCCTGAACGACATGATGCAGTCGCTCCTTCCGGCCATCTATCCGATGCTGAAGGAGAATTACAGCCTGTCGTTCTGGCAGATTGGTCTTCTCACCTTCACCTTCCAGATGACAGCATCCATCTTGCAGCCGCTTGTCGGCATTTATACCGACCGCAAGCCGATGCCCTATTCGCTGTCCTTCGGCATGGGCTGCACCCTTGTCGGCCTCATATTGCTGGCCACGGCGCATCACTATTCGGTGCTGCTGATGGGTGCTGCCTGCGTCGGCTTCGGCTCGTCCGTCTTCCACCCGGAAGCGTCGCGTGTTGCGCGACTGGCATCGGGCGGCAAGCACGGCTTCGCACAATCGCTGTTTCAGGTCGGCGGCAATTTCGGCTCGTCCATCGGACCGCTGCTTGCAGCTTTTGTCGTGCTGCCCTTCGGCCAGATCAGCGTTTCATGGTTCTCGGTCGCCGCTTTGGCGGGCATGTTGCTGCTCTGGTATGTCGGCAACTGGTACAATCGCTACCGGCTGGCCAATGCCCGCAGGGCGCAGCCTGACAGGACGCTGCCGCTGCCCCGCAACCGGGTGATCGCCACCGTGGCTGTGCTCGCGCTGCTGATCTTCACCAAGTACATCTATATGGCGAGCCTGACGAGCTACTACACCTTCTACACGATCCACCATTTCGGTGTGTCGGTGCAGACCTCGCAGATCCTGCTGTTCCTCTTCCTCGGCGCTGTCGCTGCGGGAACGATCTTCGGGGGCCCGATCGGTGATCGCATCGGAACGCGCAAGGTGATCTGGGTTTCCATCCTCGGCGTCCTGCCATTCACGCTGGCTTTGCCTTATGCAAATCTTGAGATGACGGCTGTGCTGACGGTGATCATCGGCTTCATCCTGGCCTCGGCCTTCCCTGCCATCGTGGTCTTTGCGCAGGAATTGCTTCCGGGACGTGTGGGTATGGTGTCCGGCCTGTTCTTCGGCTTCGCCTTCGGCATGGCTGGCATTGCAGCCGCAGTTCTCGGCATCGTCGCCGACCGCAAGGGCATCGAGTTCGTCTACACGATCTGCTCGTATCTGCCATTGCTCGGTCTTTTGACGGTCTTCCTGCCAAAGCTGGAAAAGAACCGCAAAGCAAAGGCCTGAATCTGAAAGGGTTCCCCCGAAAAGGGGGAGCGCCGCACGTCCCCCAACGGCGGCGCTCCCATGCCACTGACCTTCTTGACGGCCCGGTACAGCGGCATCTTCAGAGCGGCTCTAATGGAACCGCTCGAACAGGCTATTTGTTTTTGCGCATTATCCTACGCAAAACCGCTACGCGCTTTTGCTGGAAATGCTCTAGGCGCAGGATCACACGGCGAAGCTAAAGCCCTGCACCGTTTCCCTGCGGAATTCATCAAAGGCCGCGGCCACAAGGCGGATCAACGGCTTGCCATCTTCGGTAGCGCGGATGACGCTGCCCTTCACATCGACCAGACCATCAGCCACCAGCGGGCGCAGCAGGGCGAGTTCATCAGAAAACTCCATACCCGGCGCGACTTCATCCAGATCAACCTGAAAATTGCACATCAGATCGGTGATGATAGCCGAGCGCAGACGGTCGCTTTCGCGCATCGTATAGCCGCGCATCGTGGCAAGTTCGCCCGCATCGACCTTCTTGCGATATTGCCCGATATCCGGAATATTCTGTGCGTAACCACCCGGAAATTGCGAGATGGATGATGGTCCCAGACCAATCAGGGTCTGGCTTCTATCCGTGGTGTAGCCCTGGAAGTTGCGGTGCAGCAGGCCCTTACGGGCAGCAATTGCCAGCGCATCTTCCGGCAAAGCATAGTGATCTATACCCACCGGCTCGTAGCCAAGAGCGGAAAAACACTCCGCAACCACCCGCGACTGCGCAAAGCGCTCTTCCGCATCCGGCAGAAGGCTGGCATCGATCAGGCGCTGATTGGCGCGGCGCTGCGGCAGATGCGCATAACCATAGCAGGCAACACGGTCCGGACGGAGCGAGGCAACGGTCTCGCAGGTGCGGCGCAGGCTATCCACCGTCTGCATCGGCAGTCCGTAGATGAGGTCGAAGTTAATCTTTTCGATGCCTTCGCCACGCAGAAGCCATGTGGCTTCCGACACAGTTTCCATCATCTGCACACGGCCAATGGCCTTCTGCACGCGAACATCCACATCCTGAATGCCAAGGCTGGCGCGGTTGACGCCCATGAAAGCCAGCGTCCTGACGAGGTCCGGCGTGACTGTGCGCGGATCGAGCTCGATGGCATGCTCCATCGTCGGTGAAAACTCGAACACCGAACGCAGGGCCGTGATAATTTCAATAAACTGGGAGGAATTCAGGATGGATGGCGTACCGCCGCCCCAATGGAGATGGGTGATGCGCGGACGACCAGTCAACACATGACCCACCGTCTCGATTTCGTTCAAAAGCGAATGATAGAAACTTTCGACGACATCGTCGCGAATGGCCACCTTGGCATGGCAGCCGCAATAATAGCAAAGCTGCTTGCAGTAAGGTACGTGGATATAGACCGAGATGCCCTCACCCGGGCCAATCTGGCGCAACCAGCGATGCGTGGTCTCCGGTTCAAAGGGAACGAAATCGGCAGCCGTCGGAAAAGACGTGTAACGCGGAACGGCAAATGCTGCATAACGCTTTATCGTTTCTTCATGCATAGCGCATCCACCTCGCGCGGCGCGCGGACTGGCGAAGCTCTGCCAGAGCGAATGGAGAAGCTGATGCCGGAACCCGAGTTGCAGCCTGCGGCACTGGACGGCATGAGGCGGCAAGGCACCCCGCATGAATGACAGCCAATGTTGCAGTGACCAGACACAAGAGCACCCGTCTTTCTCCCCATTCACCGCGCGGCCGTCCCTTTGTAGCCGCATCAATCTTTACGGTAAAAATTACAGGGCAAAGCGGCACCCCGCATTGATTTGAATCAACGGGTGACGATGAATGAGCAGAGGATTGGGAGTGAGCTTAAAATGCGTCCAGATCCATGCCCGCAACGGCTGCGAGCGAACGGCGCGACATGATTTCGACCGTGTTGGCATCAATGAGCTGGATCAGCCCCTGGCTCTTGAGCTTCGTGAAGCTGCGGCTCACCGTTTCAATGGTGAGACCGAGATAATCCGCAATATCAGTGCGGTTCATCGACAAATGCACCGGGTTTGCGCGTTCTCCACGCTTTTCAGCACGCGCCGAGAGAACCAGCAGGAAGCTCGCAAGCTTCTCCACCGGCGCGAGACGACCAAGAACGAGCTGGTTGTCACGCGCCGTGCGCAGCGCAGCGCGGGTCATCTGGTGCAGTCTTTCCTTGAGCTTTGGAAAGCGCTCCATCAGATTTTCCATTTCTTTCGTGGAAAAAGCGCACAGCACCGAAGGCACGACAGCTTCCGCCGACTGCGAATAGACGTCGTCATCGGCAAGGCCGAGATAATCTCCGGGAAAGAGGAATCCCGCAATCTGGCGGCGTCCGTCCGGCAGTGAGGTATAGATGCGCAACATGCCGGAGGTCAGGCTGTAGACCCGCGCCTTCGGCTCCCCCTCCTCCACGAGCATCTCGTTCGCATCCAGCTTTCTGGACGTCATGATCGCTTCCAGCGCGCCGAGATCACCGTCGTCGAGCGCAGCACAAACCGCCATACGACGCACATCGCAGTCGACACAGATGCCGCACGGCGCGCGAAATGGTGATTTCGGATCGAAAACTACAGACGTTACAGCCACGATGGATTTTCCTGTCGACGGAAACTGAACGAATTCTCTCGTTAACGGCGGAGAGTACGTAAACCTAAGGTCATTCGTAAAGTGAAATTTCGCCGCAGAGCTGTAATAGCTCTGCGGGATCAACTTTTACATTATATCCCGCCAGAAAGTCTTTTAAAATACGCGGTTGCTAACGTATATTCTGGCGAAAATAGGCAATCAAATATTGCGGCTGCCGGGCTTGATCGCCGGAATGGCGGCCAGTTCCGGCGGCAGATTGTCAGCCGGATAAGCAGGCACTTCGTATTCGGCAAGCGCGATCAGCTTGGTGCCAATATCAGCCTTGCCAGCCGACCGGTCAACGATGCAGGCCGCAGCCACAACTTCGATGCCGAGTTCCTTCATGCATTCGATGGTTTCGCGGATCGACAGGCCCGTCGTCACGATATCTTCCACGATCACGACGCGCGAGCCCTTGGGGACATCGAAGCGACGCAGGCGGAAGATGCCGTTTTCGCGCTCGACCCAAACCGAAGGCACACCCAGATGACGCGACGTTTCGTAAGACGGGATCAGACCACCGATAGCGGGACCAACGACATAGTCGATGGGGCCGAGATTCGCCGCCTTGATCTCCTCAGCCAGCGCCTTGCAGAGCTTTTCCGTCTTGTCGGCATGCATGAACACGCGCGCCTTTTGCAGAAAAATAGGGCTGCGAAGGCCGGAAGTGAGAATGAAATGGCCTTCGAGGATCGCTCCCGCTTCGCGGAAGACGGCAAGCACGCCTTCGGTGTTCATCTTGGTCCTATCCGTTCACGCGCTTTGCGCCGCTGACGCTCGCGCTTTCTTTCAGTTGGGAAATGATGCGGTTGAGGTGCTTCAGATCCCACACTTCAACGTCGATGATCATTTCGGTAAAGTCCGGCGCTGTGCGCACCATGGAGAGATTGTGAATATTGGCGTCATTGGCCGCTACAATCTGGGCAATCTCGGCCAGTGAACCAGGCGAATTGATCGCAGAAACACTGACCCGAGCGGGAAAGCGCTCATGCATCGTTTCATCGATATCCCAGCGCACATCTATCCAGCGTTCCGGCTGATCGTCATAGGCGGTCAGTGCCGGCGACTGGATCGGGTAGATTGTGATACCGGCGCCCGGCTGAAGAATGCCCACGATGCGGTCGCCCGGAACAGCACCTTCCGGCGCAAACCGCACCGGCAGATCGGAATTGGTACCGCGGATCGGCAAAGCGCGCTTACCTGGCTTCGGCGCGGATTCCTGATCCTTGCCCTTGCCGCCTTCCGGATCTTCACTGCCTTCAGGCACCTTAAAGATCATGCCAGCGGCGTTCTGAATGTTGAACCAGCCCTTTTCGCCGGTCTTGGCGGGGCTGTTCTGCGAGGTAACACGGGTATCCTGATAATCTGGATAAACGGCTTTCACGACATCGGTGGACGGCAGTTCGCCGCGTCCGACGGCGGCCAGCACGTCTTCCACATCCTTGCGCGCCAGACGTGGCAGGCCGGGTTTAAGAATATCCTTGCTGAACGGCTTTCCTGCGCGCTCGAAGGCGCGTTCCAGAATGCGCATACCGAGGCCGGAATATTGTTTGCGCACGGCGGAGCGCGTTGCACGACGGATGGCAGCACGCGCCTTGCCGGTTGCGACCAGAGATTCCCAGGCGGCGGGCGGTACCTGCGCCTTGGAGCGGATGATATCCACTTCATCGCCGTTTTTCAGCTCGGTCATCAGCGGCATGATGCGCCCGTTGACTTTCGCGCCGACGCAGCTGTCGCCGATATCGGTGTGAACCGCATAGGCGAAATCGATCGGCGTCGCACCGCGCGGCAGTGCGATCAGGCGGCCTTTCGGCGTGAAACAGAAGACCTGATCCTGAAACAGCTCAAGCTTGGTGTGTTCCAAAAACTCTTCCGGATTGTCGCCTTCGGAAAGCTGTTCGATGGTCTGGCGCAGCCAGGCATAAGCGTTGGTCTCGGTCGAAATCGCGTGTGGATTGTTGCCGCTGCCGCGATCCTTGTAGATCGAATGCGCGGCCACACCGAACTCGGCGATTTCGTCCATCGCACGGGTACGGATTTGCAGTTCGATACGCTGGCGCGACGGACCGATAATGGTCGTGTGCACCGAGCGATAATCGTTCTGCTTGGGCGTCGAGATGTAATCTTTGAAACGCCCCGGCACCATCGACCATGTCGTATGGATCAACCCCAATGCCCGGTAGCAGTCCTGCACCGTATCGACCATGACGCGGAAGCCGAAAATGTCGGAGAGTTGCTCAAAGGACAGGCCCTTGGTTTCCATCTTGCGGAACACCGACCAAGCCTTTTTCTGGCGGCTTTTGACGCTGGCCTTGATGCCGTTCTTCTCGAATATCTCGGAAAGATCCTTTTCGATCTTCTGCAGAAGACCGCGGTTCTTTTCCAGAAGTTCGGCCAGACGGTCCGTGACCGCGCGCCATGCATCGGGATTGATGTAGCGGAAGGCCAGCTCTTCAAGCTCTTCGCGCATGTCCTGCATACCCATGCGGCCAGCAAGCGGCGCATAGATATCCATGGTCTCTTCGGCAATGCGCAGACGCTTGTCCTCACGCATCACGCCAAGCGTGCGCATATTGTGCAGACGGTCGGCAAGCTTCACCAGAAGCACGCGAACATCTTCGGAAATGGCCAGAAGCAGCTTGCGCAGGTTTTCAGCCTGCACAGCTTTCTTGGAAACCAGATCGAGCTTTTTGAGCTTGGTCAGACCTTCGACGAGCTTGCCGATTTCCGGCCCGAACAGCTGGTCGATTTCCTGACGGGTCGCAGTCGTGTCTTCAATGGTGTCGTGCAATAGCGCGATGGCAATCGTCGCCTCATCGAGATGCATGTCGGTGAGGATGGCCGCGACTTCGAGAGGATGGGAGAAATAAGGGTCGCCGGAAGCACGTTTCTGGCTGCCATGTTTCTGCATGGCATAGACATATGCCTTGTTGAGAAGCGCCTCGTTTACATCCGGCTTGTATCGCTGCACACGCTCCACAAGCTCATACTGGCGCATCATCTACAACAACTCCTCAAACCAATGCCGGGCGAGCGGCGGCCATACAGCAACACCTAAACACCCCAATCGAGCACAACTTCGCAAATTATCGAGTGTTTTGCGAGCTTTAGCACCGATTATCTGCCAACAGGATTAATTTCAGACAGAAATTCACTTCCTGCAAGCCGCTGCGGCGATCATTTTATGTTCACGCGCGTAAAAATACGCGCCGCAGCTTGATGAGCCGCAGCGCGTGTATAAATTGGACAGCCCGAACGAAACTTAGAAGTCGTCGTTCTTTTCCGGGGCAACCAGACCTTCGATACCGGCCAGAAGCTCTTCTTCCGACATGCGGTCGAAAGACACGACATCTTCCTCGGCAGCTTCGGCGATGCCCTCAACCAGCTCGTCAGACGACGACGTGATCTGTGCGGGAGCCGCAGCTTCAGGTTCGTCCACTTCCACATGCTTCTGCAGCGAGTGGATCAGGTCTTCCTTCAGATCGTCCGGCGAAAGCGTTTCATCGGCGATTTCGCGCAATGCAACGACCGGGTTCTTATCATTGTCGCGGTCGACAGTGATCGAAGCGCCCTGGGAAATCTGGCGGGCGCGATGACCGGCGAGCAGAACCAGCTCGAATCGGTTCTCGACTTTGTCTACGCAGTCCTCAACGGTGACGCGGGCCATACGCGGTCCCTTTCATTTTCGAACTTTAACGGATTTTTTTCTGCACATAACGCCTGTTGGGCGAAATTACAAGCTAAAGCGGGATTATAGGCGTCAAATAGCCCTTATCCGCTCTTATGTCCTCGATTTTAAACGATATACCGGATATTATCTCATTGCGGTTCATAATGGAACAATATTAACTAGACCAAAATTCGTTCACATATCTGAATTGCTACAAAAGGTAAATTAGCTCACTAAAATAACAACCTATGGTTGCTTGTTTTTCTATAATTTGTCCTTAGAAACGCTATAAACGCTATTGGTAGAAATATTTCGCCAGCCGACGTTTGTGAAACAAATCTGAATACGCGGTCGACGGTCCACTCCCGTTAGGCTGTAGAGTGGATATATTGCACGATGTTCGATTCTCGTGAAAAAATTGCGCTTTTTATTGATGGCGCCAATTTATACGCAGCATCCAAGACCCTGGGCTTTGACATCGATTACCGCAAGCTTTTGAAGGCATTTCAGAAGCGCGGTTATTTGCTGCGCGCTTATTACTATACTGCGCTTGTTGAAGATCAGGAATACTCGTCGATCCGCCCACTGATCGACTGGCTGGATTACAATGGCTACAAGGTGGTCACCAAGGCCGCCAAGGAATTCACCGATTCGACCGGTCGCCGCAAGGTGAAGGGCAATATGGATATCGAACTGACCGTCGATGCCATGCAGCTGACCGACACCGTCGACCATTTCGTCATCTTCTCCGGCGACGGCGATTTCCGTTCGCTCGCAGAAGCCCTGCAGCGCAAGGGGCGCAAGGTTTCCGTCGTTTCGACGCTGACCACGCAGCCCGCGATGATTTCGGATGAACTGCGCCGTCAGGCCGATCATTTCATCGATCTCGTTTCGCTGAAGGCTGAAATCGGTCGCGACCCGTCAGAGCGCGCACCGCGCCGCCAGGACGACGATCTCGACGAAGGCTATTGATATCGACAAGGGCTCGGAAACGGGCCCTCTTCGAACCGCTACAATTTTGCGGTTCGGTTATTAAGAATATCCACTCTTCAGCATGAATCAAAAGAGCGCCTCACGGCGCTCTTTTTCGTTGGAATAAGAGTCTGAATCAAAAAACGGTATGTGTGTGCGAAAATGGTGATTTTCGAGTACCGGAGCGGAGCGTACTATTGGTACGAGAGCACCGGAATGTAGAAAATTGCCATTTGCAGCCACACAGAACGACTTTTGGAACAGGCTCTAAGGTCAACCCCGGTCACGGAGCAAGCGGGCCTTTTCACGACCCCAGTCGCGCTTCTTTTCCGTCTCGCGCTTGTCATGGTTCTTCTTGCCGCGTGCGACAGCCAGTTCCAGCTTCGCGCGTCCGCGATCATTAAAGTATAGTTTCAGCGGAACGACAGTCATGCCATCGCGCGAAACCGAGTTGAACAGACGCGACGCCTCGCGGCGGTTGACTAGAAGCTTGCGCAGACGGCGAGGCTCGTGGTTGAAGCGATTGCCCTGCGTATATTCCGGAATATAGGAATTGATCAGCCAGAACTCACCGTTCTCGAAGCTGGCATAGCTTTCGGCGATGTTGGACTGATTTGCGCGCAGAGACTTCACCTCGGTGCCAGTCAAAACCAGACCGGCCTCAAGCGTGTCCAAAATCTCGAAATTGAAGCGCGCCTTGCGGTTTTCCGCGATAATCTTGCGCGCAGGGGAATTCTTCGGCTTGTTCATAACTGCACTATATAATGCGTTGCATTTAAAATGAAAACGCTCCCGCGACGACGGGAGCGTAAAAATCACCAGCTTGCCATGTCTTCAACTGACATCACGGCCGTTGCCGGATCAGTTGATGAGGCCTGCATGCTTCATGGCCTGATCGATCTTCTCGGCGGTAGAAGCTTCGACCTGCACCATTGGCGAGCGCAGGCTGTTCTCGACGCGTCCAAGGCGCGACAGGGCATATTTCGGACCAGACGGATTCGGCTCGATAAACAGCGCCTTGTGCAGCGGCATCAGGCGATCCTGCAGTTCCAGAGCCTTGGCATAATCGCCAGCCTGGCAGGCATCCTGAAACTCGGCGCACAGGCGCGGCGCGATGTTCGACGTAACCGAAATGCACCCTACCCCACCATGGGCGTTGAAGCCGAGCGCCGTTGCATCTTCGCCCGAAAGCTGGATGAAATCCTTGCCACAGGTTCCACGCTGTTCGGAAACGCGCTCGATCTTGCCGGTCGCATCTTTCACACCGATGATGTTCTTGTGATCGCGCACCAGAGCACCCATTGTCTCCGGCGTCATGTCGATAACCGAGCGACCCGGGATGTTGTAGATGATGAGCGGGATGGAAATCGAACGCGCAACCCGCGAGAAATGCTCGTAGAGGCCACGCTGGTTCGGCTTATTATAATAAGGCGTCACCACGAGCACGGCATCCGCACCGGCCTTTTCAGCGTGCTGGGCGAGTTCAATCGCCTCGACCGTGTTGTTCGAACCTGCACCGGCGATGACCGGCACGCGACCGGCGGCGACTTCGATGCAAACCTCGATGACACGCTTGTGCTCATCATGGGAAAGCGTCGGCGTTTCGCCGGTGGTGCCGACGGGAACGAGACCTTTGGTGCCTTCTTTTATCTGCCAGTCAACAAATGCACGAAAAGCTTTCTCATCGAACGCTCCCTCACGATCGAATGGCGTGACAAGCGCGGTAATTGAGCCCTTCAGCATCAGTAACTCCTGAAAAAGATAGACAGAACCTCAAACCTCAAGGGGCACTCGACCTGCTTTGCGGTTTGCGGAGGCGTTGAACAATAGTCTTGCAGAAAGAATGGAGCAAGCACATTGCAAGCGGAAAACAGGGGTAATACGGCGGATTTGCGACGAAAATCCCGGCTTTATTCAAGCCCCTCCCCCGAAGATTTCGACTGTCGTCAGTGAGGGGTATTTCGCACCGCCATTTCACCACCTGCGAGACTATCTTATAAAGCTTCCATTAATCATAGTTTCATTCCTGAGGCTTATCATGGATGACGAAACGTGCTGGCAAAATGGAAGGCTAACAAAAGCCGAATTTTGCTAACATATTTCACAGCAACCACAGTCCCGGTTGGCCGGATTTTTGTTTCAGAGTGCGGATGTCTAAAGAAGTCGTAGCGATCAGTATCAGACGAAAGGCCCTGCTTGTAGGTTGCCTTATTGCGGTTGCCGTGCAGCCGACGATTTCATTTGCGCAATCGTCACTGCCGACCGAAGTGCCGACGCCGCTAGCGCGCCCCTTTGCGCCTGCCGCAGCGCAGTCTCCTGCCTCGCCCATGAATCTTGTGACGCCAACGCCGCGCCCCACACCGCCGGATCCGGTTATCACCTCATCCTTCAGCCGCGTTGAAAACCCTGCCGCCATTGGCGGCACGCTGAAGAGCGGGCTTGATGCACTTTATTCGAACGATGTGACGAGTGCTGTTGCGTTTCGCAACGGTATGCCGCACGGTTCGCTCGACCGACAAATCCTGACCTGGGCCATTGCGACCTCCGGTATCGATGGCGTTTCAAGCGGCGAGATCGCCGCCGCGACTGCTGAACTGCCCGGCTGGCCCGGCATTTCCACTCTTCAGCGCAATTCAGAACGGGCTCTGTTCAAAGAGAACCCGCCTGCTGGAACCGTCATGGCCGCTTTTGGCAGCCGTCGACCGGTGACCACCGAAGGCATGATCGTGCTGGCCCGCGCCTATGTCAGCATCGGCAATCCCGCAAAAGCGCGTGCACTCCTGTCTCCATGGTGGGCAACACAGCGCCTCTCGGCGGATGACGAGCAGAAAGTGTTGAAGGAATTCAACGGTATTCTGACACGCGAAGACCATCAGCAGCGTTTTCTGCGCGCGATCTATAATGACCGCACCCAGTCGGCCAAGCTGCTTGCCGGTCCCGCACAGGCGCAGTCGCTTTACAATGCCTTTGCAGCCGTCGCCCAGAAAGCGCCCAATGCAGCAGCGACGATCGCTGCCGTTGATCGTTCCTGGCAGGCAAATGCAGCCTACCAGTTTCTCAAGATCCGCTATCTGCGTCGCGCTGAGCGCTATGACGACGCCACCGATCTGATGCTGAAGGCGCCGCGTCAGGCCGCTATGCTGGTTGATCCGGACGCCTGGTGGACCGAACGGCGGATTCTGTCGCGCGAACTGCTCGACCTCGGCAAGCCGCAGCTCGCCTATAAGGTGGTCGCGGCCCATGCCGCCGAATCGCCAATGGTCGCAGCCGAAGCGGAATTCCACGCCGGTTGGTATGCCTTGCGCGCACTCAAGCAGCCCAAGACAGCCGCACCGCATTTCGCCAGAATTGCTGAAATCTCTGCCCGTCCGATCTCCGCATCGCGCGCCTATTACTGGCTTGGACGCGCTGCGGACGCGGGAAGCGGCGGCAATGCGCGCGACTATTATCGCCGCTCAGCGCATTTCGGTACGTCATTCTATGGCCAGCTCTCCGCCGCCAAGCTGGATGAGAAAGCCCCGGAACTGATCTATCCGCGACCAAGTGATACGGATCGCGCCCGTTTTGCCAACCGGCACGCGGTGCAGGCGATCAAGCGTGTGGAACAGATCGGCTATGCCGCCAAGGCGACATCCATCTATACGCAGCTTTCGCAGGAACTCGACAGCGTCGGTGAACTCGCCTTGCTGGCCGTCATGGCCGAGCGCAACGAGAACCACTATCTGGCTCTGCGTGTTGGCAAAACCGCTGCGATGCGCGGGCTCGATGTCGGTGCACTGTCGCATCCGCTCGGAGCTATCCCGGCCAGCGCCAATATAAGCGGTTCAGGCAAAGCGCTTGCCTATGCGATTGCACGGCAAGAGAGCGAGTTCAATGTCGGCGCAGTTTCCAAGGCCGGCGCGCGCGGACTACTGCAGCTGATGCCGGCGACCGCAAAGAGCGTCGCCACACGCAACGGCATGGCTTTCTCTGCACCACGACTAACGAGCGACGCAGGCTATAATGCCACGCTCGGTGCGCATTTTCTTGGCGAGCAGCTTGATCGTTTCAACGGTTCTTACGTGCTGACCTTTGCCGGATACAATGCCGGGCCGCGCCGTGCTTCTGAATGGGTCGAGAAATATGGCGACCCACGGGGCCAGTCGATCGACGAGATCGTGGACTGGATAGAGCGCATTCCCTATTCGGAAACGCGCAATTATGTGCAGCGCGTGATGGAAAATTATGAAGTCTATAAAGCACGCCTGACCGGTTCTGCCGATATCGAGACCGATCTGGTATACGGGCGTCGTTAAATAGCTTCAGCTTCTTCGGGATGAGCTATTTAACCTCATCCCGCAACTCTATCAAGCTTCAGTTTTCTTCGCAGGCTTGGCTTTTGGCTTCGCGGGTGCCTTCTTGGCTCTGGCTGGCCGTTTGGTCGCTGGCTTGCCCGTCGCTTCAGCAAGCTTTGCCGCCTGAGCGATCCAGTTTTCGCGTGCGATTCGGCGCGGGAAGCCTATGTAACGTTCGATCCACACAGTTTCTTCATCCGACCAGCTTGCGATCTGGTCGTAATGATAAACGCCAAGCGCATTAAGCATAGTCTGGATAGCATTGCCGATACCGTTGATCGCGGTCAGCTTATCGGCCCGGCCCTCCCGGGGCGCATCCAGAAGCTCTGGGCGGCCCGAATCTTCCGGCTCGCTCGGTTCTGCCCGTTGGGTAGCGGGAACCGGCAGTGGTCCGCCAACGACTTCCGCATCCGGCACAGGCGCTTTCTTCGGCACACTGACTTTTTCCGGCTTCTTGTCTTTCAGGGGCGCCACTACTTCCACCGGAGCAGCGACAGGCTGAACGGGTTCGGGCTTCTCATCCGCAGCAGGCGTCGAAAGCGCAGCCGCAACGATGGTGCGTTCCTCGTCGGTCATGGCCTTGCTTTTGCCCCGGAACAATTTGCCCAGAACACATCCGACGATAAACGCCACTGCAACAAGGATCGCCAGTTGAATAATCAGCAACGGCATGTCGGTTTCCCTCGTACTCTATACATTACGCCCTAACCTGTTGATTGAGCGCATTTTATTTCTTGCAGGCCGAGCCAATCCGGCAACTGCTTTATTTACGACCGCTCAGCCATCCGACTACGATCCCGATCAATACCGCCGCGAGAACAACGGGCCAGAATGTTTCAGCAAGATACAGCATCAAAACCTGCACTGGGTTTCATGGGTCAGCTCCCATTCATCAGTCATAATAAGAAAGCAAAATTTGAAACAGCGAAACTGTCAACTTCGAACAGGAAAGTCATCTGCCCGCCTGCCCTAAAGTAAGCTCTATTCCATAGAATCACGGCTGGGCGACATCGGATGCCGCCAGTTTCAGACCGAATGGTAACGGCTTGGCCAACATATCCACCATCGCCTGATACTCCTCGGCACTTGCTGCCTTCCCCTTGATCGAAAGCGATCTGTCGGTAAGCGTGATCGCACCATCGGCAAGACCTTTGGTCAAGGTCAGCGCGAACAGAACACCATCCGAAAAATCCGGCCAGCTTCCACGTGCCAGTGCCATTTCGTCGTCAAGCGACGAGCCCGGCGCTATGTCTTCGGCAGCTTCCATGATCCGGTCGCGCAACGCGTTTTCGGGAATGGAGCCTGAGAAAACCAGGCCGTCGCTGTTCTTCTCGATATTGAAAATATAAGGCGATGTGGCCGGAAGAACCGATGTCAGATCCGTAATGTCATTGATTCCCCATACGGCCTGCAAAGCAGCGCGCGCCGCCTCTTGTGCTGCCGGATCGGGCGCAATACCTTTTACCGTTACATCGCGACCTTCAATATCGAAGCCAGTCCAGACAAACGGTGCAAGCGCTTCAGACGTACGGGTGGAAATATCGGTCTGAATCCGATCCACACCGAACCACAGCGCCAGCGCAGTCAGTGTTGCAGTCCACGTTACACCCGGCCAAAACCAGCTTTTCATGTCGCCTCACTTCCCGTTATCTGTAATCCGCTTCTTCTGAGCGGCGCATTGCAATAGCTCGTTCGTACAAAGACAGGACATTCCACAAATGCAAGGGCTGTTCGAATCGGCGAACAACAAAAAACCCGGCAGCTGAGCTGCCGGGTTTCTTTTTACCAATCCGTATAGGATTAGAACGAACGCTGGAAGCGGATCGTCGCGCCAACAGCATCTTTTTCGGTGATGGTGCGAGCTGCACTAATGCCAGCTTCATTATTGCGCCATTCGTCACTGAAACGGGTCCAGTTAACTTCCGGCGTGATCGTGAAGCCAGGAACGAGTTCGTATGCAACGTTTGCAGCAACTGCGGTCTTGCCCCAGTCGTCATGCGCACCCTGAAGGTTGAAGGTAGCCTTGTCGGTTGCCTTGAACTTCAGACCACCCCAGACGGCCCATTCGCCGCCCCACTGGCCGTACATCTGGTCCGGAGATTCTTCCGAAGCATACGCGCCCTGCAACCAAACCGAGAAACGGTCTGTGATGTTGACGTCGCCACGAACCTTGGCAGCCCATTCTTCGATAACCGAGTCGTAAGCTACGACGCCAGCGATCGAACCCCAGCCGCCAGCATACTTCAGGCCACCAACAACGTGCGGCATGTAACCGTCGATTGCGTAGTCAGAAGTACCGTTGTAGCCGCCGTCGTTGTCGCCACCCTGTTCGAGAGCGATGACAGCCGAGAAGCCGTTGCCACCGGTGAAGGTGTACGAGATCTTGCCCGTGCGGTATGCGCCAGCCGAGACCACGTCATCGTTGATGATGTCGCCGAGGTAACCGGTGAAGGTGTGGAATTCCGACTCATCGATACCGACCTTCAGGCCGCCGAGTTCGATATAGGCGAACTGCATCGTAACGTCAGAGCTGGTCGTGCCGTAAACGCCGTCTTCACGCGAATTCGAAGCGCCGTAGTTGAAGCGGGTTTCGGTGAACGTCTTCAGGGTGCCGAGTTCGGTTTCCGAAGCGGTCGAGGTGCGGAGCGCGAAACGAGCTGCCTTGTCCCAACCTTCACGGTCCTGACCGGAATAGACGTTGTCGCCGCCCTTTACGTCGTAACGGACGTAACCATGGATGCGCAGGCAGGTTTCGGTGCCTGGGATGTAGAAGTAGCCGGCGCCGTATGCGTCGCAAACGCGAACATATTCAACGGCTTCGGGCTCTGGCGCGACGATTGCGTCGGCAGCCTGAGCGCCGGAAGCTGCAACCAGAGCTGCAGCGGAGCCGAGAAGAAGGCTCTTGATGTTCATTTCTGACCTCCAGTCAAAGTTAAAAACGGGTCTGGGCATTTTGATTTGGCTGAAGGACAACCTGTCCCCATCCCCTTGTGAAAAAGTCGCCCCGAAGCGCTCCTTCTTCTGGATGTGAAGATACTCGCCCGCTCTCTCGTTTCAACACCGAATACGGCTTACCTGCCCCAGTAGCGCCTCTATGCAGAATGGTTGTTGCAGAAAAGACACGAAATTGTCAGCTTTGAGTGGGGTTCTTTAGGCTTTATTAACATTAGTAAATAGAAATTAATCGATCTTAACGATTGAAAACGTGCGTTTTTTCAGTTTGGGCGCTTAACCTGCCTCGAGATTCCCTCGTTTACGGCCTGGGGATTGGAAAGTGTCCTTCAGATGGCAGCGGACTGGCGATTCTTCTTTCAAGAAGCCGAATCTCTTGCACTCTTGATGACATCATTATGCGACAGCCTATCGAAGAAGACGTGCTTGAATCGCCACAAATCGGCCCTGCACCGTGATTGCCTTATATATAAAGGGTATAATTCTCAGGAAATTTTACCAGCTACTGCGTAAATCGCTTGAAATGCCGCCACGTACCGGCTATCTCGCCCTTACCGGAGAGGTGGCCGAGTGGTCGAAGGCGCTCCCCTGCTAAGGGAGTAGACCTCATAAGGGTCTCGTGGGTTCGAATCCCATCCTCTCCGCCACTGCGCTGCCAGCGCACACCAATCCTTCCATGAAGAATGCAGACCTTATCATCGCGTTGGGCCGATTCTAGCGCTCTCCGTCGACGGCGTGTTGATCTTGTTTTTTGACAAGCTAAATCGTTATAATCCATAAGTATTTGAATTAACACTGTTTTCTGACTTGGCGTCGATTCTTGACTGGAGGTCAGAAATGAACATCAAGAGCCTTCTTCTCGGCTCCGCTGCAGCTCTGGTTGCAGCTTCCGGCGCTCAGGCTGCCGACGCAATCGTCGCGCCAGAGCCCGAAGCCGTTGAATATGTTCGCGTTTGCGACGCATACGGCGCCGGCTACTTCTACATCCCAGGCACCGAAACCTGCCTGCGCATCCATGGTTACGTCCGTTACGACGTAAAGGGTGGCGATGACGTCTACACCGGTCTCGACCGTAAGGGCTGGGACAAGGGCGCTCGTTTCGCGCTCCGCACCTCGACAGCTTCGGAAACCGAATACGGCACCCTGAAGACCTACACGGAAACCCGCTTCAACTACGGCGCAGCTAACTCGCGTCATGACGGCGACTACGGCTTCACCGGCTCTGATGTTGCTCTGCAGTTCGCCTATATCGAGCTCGGCGGCCTGAAGGTCGGTATTGATGAGTCGGAATTCCAGACCTTCACCGGTTACCTCGGCGATGTCATCAACGATGACGTGGTTGCAGTTGGCGGCTACCAGACCGGCAAGATCTCGTACACCTTCACTGGCGGCAACGGCTTCTCGGCTGTCATCGCTCTCGAACAGGGCGACGATGGCTTCACGATCGACGGCTACATGCCGCACGTTGTTGGGGGCCTGAAGTATGCTGGCGGCTGGGGTTCGATCGCTGGTGTCGTAGCTTACGACTCGGTTATCGAAGAGTGGGCTGCCAAGATTCGCGGCGACGTAAACATCACCGACCGTTTCTCGGTTTGGTTGCAGGGTGCATATGCTTCGGAAGAAGCTCCGGACCAGATGTACGGCATGTGGGGCGGCGATTGGGCTGTCTGGGGCGGCGCGAAGTTCAAGGCAACCGACAAGGCTGTCATCAACATTCAGGGCGCACACGACGACTGGGGCAAAACCGCAGTTACGGCTAACGTCGCTTACGAGCTGGTTCCTGGTTTCACCATCACGCCAGAAGTTTCCTACACCAAGTTCGGTGGCGAATGGCGCGACCTCGTCGACGAGAAGAACGCTTTCGGCGGCATCGTTCGCTTCCAGCGTTCGTTCTAATCAGACCAACGTCTGAATCAAAGACGCCAGCGGGAAACCGCTGGCGTCTGCAATCATAGAATCAGTGCATACAGAGCTGTGAAATCACCCGCATCAAAATGGGGATTTTGAACGGGCGGTGACAAGGGGAGTTATCGAGAAACTGGAAATTGGGGACAAACGGGGGGCCTGAAACAAGGATCGCACCATGTCTCTGCATAAAGTTAGCCTACTTATCTTGTGCTTCTTTAATTATTCCATTAGTTGTGCAACCCGCAGAATGCCGGGGGGCGCAAAATGATAACTATTGGGGAAACCGTAGTCGGTTCTGGCGACAAATATGCGCCGATCATTGATTACAATCTGAACTACACATCCGACAGAAGCCAAAACCATAGGCTCGTAGAGAAATTCTCTATCGCCGAGCTGACGGGAAAATACATAAACATTCTGTGGGATGACGGCTCGCACAAATATAATGTTAGGTCGTTTCTCGGCGAGATCGACGAAATTCTGAAGGGCGAACGCTTTTCAGGTTTCGATCAGGAAATGCTTGATTCCCTTATTGGCACGCTTCGTGAGCGCGGCAACAGCAATGCAACCATCAACAGAAAGATGGCTGCGCTGAGCAAGCTGCTGCGAAAGGCGCATAAAATGGGGGATATCTACAGTCTGCCGGAGTTTGTCCGACAGAAAGAACGGGTGGGACGCATCCGCTTTCTCGAGTATGAGGAAGAAAAGCGCCTGTTCGCCGCGATTAAATCGCGCTGTGAGGACAGCTTCCGTCTTGCAGTGTTCCTTGTAGACTCAGGCTGCCGTCTTGGCGAAGCCATCGGACTGACGTGGAATGATTTGCAGGACCATCGCGTCACCTTCTGGCTCACCAAATCCAACAGAAGTCGAACGGTTCCCCTCACCCGCCGCGCGGGAAAGGCGACAAAGATTGCACACGAACGGCTTAAAGGGCCCTTCGCTATGCTCAATCAGGTCCGGTTTCGCCAGATCTGGAACGAAGCCAAGATGGAAGTCGGCCTGGGCACTGACGATCAGGTCGTACCGCATATTCTGCGCCACACCTGTGCTTCGCGCCTCGTTCGCGGCGGTATCGACATTCGTCGTGTCCAGATGTGGCTTGGCCATCAGACACTACAGATGACCATGCGATATGCGCATCTTGCGACACACGATCTCGATTCTTGCGTGAAAGTGCTGGAGATCCACTAAAGGATTTCCAGCAAACGCTGAGCAACCGTCTCACGAAGCGAATTCGCAAGAATGTGGTTATTTTGCTTGAAGCCCCAAACACGGAGCGGAGTGCTTCGTCGGATTTATAGGAAAAATGCGCTGAGCTTCAGTAGGCTCGCTGCAAACCGCATTACGCGTTTCGGGTTGGCCGCGTTATTCCTGAGCTAGTCGCCTACGCCGCACTGATGTTGAAACATCGCAGCTATGCTCTGCTTTCCGTTTGTCGCATCGCAATTCAGAGATACTGACCGATGAGCGCTTGTATCAAGCGTTATGCCGTCTCAGCGCGACTACAAATTCGAGTTTTCTTTGGTTTCTACGCTATCGTGCTTTTTGAGCGCCGGGACAGCAGGCGAACCGGAAACGGCACGTGCAGAATGCGGCTATACCAACCAAATTACCTTAGCCCGTTCTGATAGGAGATCGGACCCGCCAATCGCGAAATACTCTTGGTGACGAAACATACAAATTCGCGCGCTATCGGAACGCACTCGACCATAACGAACGTGCAATCAACGCCTGACGTTAAATTGTGGTTCATGTCGGTCGGTTTGCGCCGACAATATTGGGTTGCCCCTGCGCGATGATAGGCAAATGAAGACGGCAAAGCCAACAATCGCAAACGCCATATAACAATCCCGGCATTTCCATTGGCCTATAGCCAGCCAACAAACTGCCGCACATCCGTTCGGCGCTTTCCTCACCATTCTGGTGGCACCAGCGGGCACGACTTGCTATGCCTTTCAATCGGGAGGACGAACGGTCATGCGGCAGCAACTGCGGACCATCTCGCCTGACCAAGCCGCCTTCATTGCCTGACTGAAAGCCGACAGGATATCGCCATGGGATCACCCCGCCTCACCCCGCTTGTGGAAAAGCTGCCTTCAACCGTGCCATTTATCGGCCCGGAAACGCTGGAATTGCAGCGCGGCAAGCCTTTTAAAGCCCGTATCGGTGCGAATGAAAGCAGCTTCGGGCCCGCCCCATCGGTGATTGAAGCGATGCAACGCGAGGCTGCGGAAGTCTGGAAATATGGTGATCCGGAAAATTACGAGCTGCGCCAAGCCATTGCAGCGCATCACGGCGTAAAAGCAGAGAATATTATGCCCGGCGCGGGCGTCGATGCCCTGCTTGGACTGGTCGTTCGGCAATATGTCCGCGAAGGCGACAAGGTCATAAACTCGCTTGGCGGTTATCCGACCTTCAATTACCACGTCGCTGGTTACGGCGGCGCATTGGTCACGGTCCCTTATCGCAATGATAAATCGGACTTGGATGGGCTGCTCGCCGCTGCAAAGCGCGAAAACGCCGCGATTGTCTATGTCGCCAACCCCGACAACCCGATGGGAACCTGGCACGAAGGGGCTGATATTCAGTCCTTCATCGAGGGCATTCCTGAAACGACGATGCTCATTCTGGACGAAGCCTATTGTGAGACCGGACCTGATTCGGCTTTCCCGCCATTTGAAACAGACCGCCCGAACATTCTCCGCATGCGCACTTTCTCCAAAGCCTATGGGCTGGCTGGCATTCGCTGCGGTTATGTTGTCGGCTGCGCTGAGGCGATCCGCTCCTTCGACAAGATTCGCGACCATTTCGCCGTGAACCGCGTTGCGCAGGCAGCAGCTATCGCCGCACTTACAGATCAAGCCTATCTCAAGGAGGTCGTCGGAAAGATCCATGCCGGTCGCGACCGTATCGCGGCGATTGCGGCAGCCAACGGTTTGAGCGCCATTCCGTCGGCAACCAATTTCGTGACTATTGATTGCGGCCGCGATGCAGCCTTCGCCACCGCCATAATGAATGGGCTGATCGCGCGCGATGTTTTCGTGCGCAAGCCGGGCGCACCGGTTCTCGACCGCTGCATCCGTGTGAGTGTGGGAATCGAAGAACAGCTGGACGTTTTTGAAGCCGCCCTGCCCGGCGCATTGGAAGACGCCCGCCAGTCCGTCAAAAGCACCGAAACTGTTTGAATAGCGAGCCATCATGCCCAGTTTATCGAATGGCAGACCCCATAACGTTCTTTTCAGCACAGTTGGCGGATTATGCGGTGCGCTGGCAATCGCAGCCTATGCTGGCGCTGCGCACGGCGGCGAAAACCACCTCGGCAGCATAGCGCCTTTGCTGCTCGGTCACGCACCAGCCCTGCTCGTGCTGGCCCTGTTTGCACCCGCAAGCCGTGCTGCCACACTCGGCGGCGCGCTTCTGGTCGTCGGCCTCGCGCTCTTCTGCGGCGATCTTTTCATGCGCGACATCACTGGCAACCGATTGTTCCCGCTTGCTGCACCAACCGGTGGAAGCCTGATGATCCTCGGTTGGCTGAGTGTCGCGTTGACCGGATGGTTCTCGAAGCAAAAATAAAGGGGCCTCACGGCCCCTCTTTTTCTTAGCGATATCGAATCAATATCGATCAGGAATTGCCCTTGAGGCGTGCATTGCAGAGGCTGTAATAGCCGCCGCCCTTCTGCACCCACTTCAGGCCGCCAAGTGCATTGGCATCCTTCAATGCATGATACTGCTCGAGGCAGGTGTGCATGCGTGCTTTGCCAGCCGATTCGCTCGAATATTTTGCGGAAACGGCAGTTGGGAACTTCATGCCTTTCGGAGCAGCGGCCGTCGGCGCTGTTGGTTCCGAATTGCCATCCGTGCTCAGCGCAACAGGATCTGCACCCGCACCGCACTCAGCCTTGCGGAAATCGTTCCATTTCACGCCATTATCCGTGCCTGCATCCTTTGCAGCCTGATATTTGGTGCTGCACTGCTTCATCGTCAGGCCCTTGGCGCTGTCATCAGCCGCAGGAGCTGCCGTCTTTGCAGTCTTGGCGGCTGGCGCTGCCGCGGCAGGCGCAGCTGAAGCAGCGTCACCGCACTGGGCTTTGCGGAAGTCGTTCCACTTCAGATTGCCGAGCGTTCCGGCGTCTTTGGCGGCCTGATACTTGGTGCTACATTCCTTCATCGTCAACGCGCTTGCGGGCGATGAAAAAGTGAAAGCCGCTGCACCCATAATAATGGCGGTGCCTGCCAAAGCTGTGATGGTTCGAATGGACATTGCGTCACTCCCTATCGAATACGGCCCTTGGATCGCAAGGCACCGGATTGATGCTTCACGACCAATCTCATTTGCATATGTCGGAAATTTCATCTTTCTCCACATATGCTGGAATTAAGAAGAAATCAGGCTCAACCTATTGCTCCCGTTCATTCCTTTTCCGCGCCAACATTGCTCCTGGCGAAATTGACTGTCAATCGTTTGCTTAATATTACAGGTCCGGGCAATACAAATTTTCTAACGGTCATTTTCGGCCCGTTATGGCTACCCCCTTCATAGTAACGACATAGTAACGTCATCAAATTGACCGTTTTCTATTTAAGCGGAAACTGCATTAAGGACGGTGTGGGATGATACAGCGGATCATGATTTTCGGCGGGGCCGGTTCTGGAAAATCGACGCTGGCGCGGGAGCTGGGCCAGTTGCTGGACCTGCCCGTCATTCACATCGACACCATCTACTGGCAGCCCGGATGGGTCATGCGCCCGCTTGATGAAATCGCTCGCCTGACCAACGATGCGGCGGACGGTGCTCACTGGGTTTTCGAAGGCAATCACAGCCATACCATGCCCCATCGCGCTTTACGCGCCGACATGCTCATTTTCCTCGATATCTCGACCGGACGACGCCTTGTGAGGGTTGTTCGTCGGATCCTGAAATATCATGGTCGCACGCGACCGGATATGGGCGATGGCTGCCCGGAACGTTTCGACTGGGATTTCATCAAATGGGTGGTCAATTACCGTAAAAACGGGCGGATTCGAGCGCTCAAATTCATGAAACAGGCTCCAAATCACCTGATAAAGCGCCATTTGCGCAGCCCACGTGACGTGGACGCATTTCTCGACGGCATTCGTCGCGAAACAAAACAAAAGCAAACCGCCCCTAAAGTTTAGGGAGCCGATCAAGGCTGGCTTAAAATAGCAATATTGCAAATGATGCCAAGCCGCTCTCACACTGCTATATTTCGCATGTCTCCCAAGACTTGACGCTCGTGTGCGATCATCGAAGCAACGACACCGCGGCACAGCGCAAAGATCAGTTAAAATGAGCGTCGGACCCCGATCCGACTTTTGACTTTTTTCGAGCCGACTTCCCGGCTCTCGCTGTTGGAGTCCGAACGTGGCCGATATCGCAGATAGCGCCGCTCCGCTTGCTGGCGCGCCCAGTGTCATGAACCTCGACCGTCATCGCCTTTACGAAGATGCCATGGCCATGCTCATCGGCACGTCTTTCATCGCACTCGGCATCAATCTTTACAGCCATGCAACCTTGATGACCGGCAGCACGGCTGGCATCGCCCTTCTCATTCAATATGCCACGGGGACGAATTTCGGGTTGCTTTATTTCCTGATCAACCTGCCCTTCTATTATTTTGCCGTCCGGCGCATGGGACGGCCATTCACGATCCGCACCTTCGTGGCGGTTGGCATGCTGTCAGGCTTCGCCTGGCTGATACCGCAGAGCGTCGACTTCAGCGCCGTTAATCCGCTATTTGCCGCGCTGATGGGCGGAACCTTGATGGGAATGGGTGTGCTTTCGCTTTTCCGGCACCGCTCCGGCGTCGGCGGCGTTAACATTCTGGCGCTTTATCTTCAGGATGCATACGGAATTCGGGCGGGCTGGTTTCAGCTCGGCCTAGATCTGGTGATTATGCTGGCGTCGCTGTTTTTCATACCGTGGCAGAATATGGCGCTTTCACTCATCGGCGCCGTGGCGATGAACCTGATCGTAGCGATCAATCACAAGCCGGGCCGCTATCTCGGCATGAGCTGATGCACAAAAGCCGCCTTCGAAGGCGGCTTTTTGTTTCCGATAATGACTTTCGCAGTCTCAGTGCGCGGTCATCCATTCGCGCGCATCGCGAAGGGCAGCAGCCAGTTCAGTCTTGCTCATGGTGGCAGCAACCTGATTGCGCATCCGGGCGGCCTTTTCATTGCCCCGAATGGCGGCGATGTTGAGCCACTTATGGGCTGCGATCACATCAATCTCGCAATCACGACCGATGGCATATTTCATGCCCATTTCCAGAAGAATGCGGTCCTGCGATGCGATCTTTTGCTGCTGCGTAAAGCTCTGAAACTGTGCCATTTTTCTTTGTCCCTGTTAAATCCCGAGAACCGTCCGGTCTTTCTTTCGTGGCGGTTGTGACCGCTTTGAAACTGCCGTCTCTGTCGTTCCGTTCATGATGTAGAGAATAGAGCTCAGGGCTGAAATGCGCGTTAAACCAGATGCTTAACGTCTGACCAACAAAATCCCAACAAGGTGTAAACTTGGGATTTTGTTAAACATCCAAGCCTCGCGGATTGCTGGATTTTTTCGAAAAATCGATTCAAATCCGTACAGCGCGTGGAAACCGGATGATAACCATAGGACAATCTCAGGTCACGGGAATGGTGCATTCCGGTGTTTAAACATAACATCCAATCCCCTCGTCTGACGCCCTCACCAGCGCGAAAATTCCGCTTCCGATCTCGCGAAATCTCGTTTACGTTTACGTTTGCGTAAATCATGACGACATGGGGAGAACACTGTCGTCATGGTGAGTGGCACGAGCTGAGGCCCGGTGATCACATGGAGACCCCGGTTACGGCGACCACGACAAATGAATGAAGCGGCTTGCGCCACCGCCCGATGGAGGGGACTGGCGCACATTGGGAGGAATGAATGATCCGCACTCTTATTCTTGGAATGACACTTGCAGCCAGTTTCGCCGCGCCCGCTCTCGCTGACGAAGCTATCGTCGGCAGCTGGAAGCGCCCGAACGGCACGATCATCAGCTACGCGTCCTGTGGCGGCAACAAGTTCTGCGGCACGGTCATGACCGGCGAATACAAAGGCAAGTCCATCGGCACCATGTCCGGCACAGATGGCAGCTACAAGGGCGAAGTGAACAAGCTTGACGAAGGCAAGACCTATACGGGCAAAGCTTCCGTCAAGGGCAACACACTCTCCTTATCGGGCTGTGTGCTCGGCGGTCTGATCTGCAAGAGCGAAAGCCTGACGCGCCAGTAACCGTCGGCAACTGTTTCCAAACGAAAAGGGCGGCCTGAACAGCCGCCCTTTCCTTTTATTATTTGCCTAGCGTGCTTTCTGTCCGAAGAGAATCTTCTGCGCTTCCTTGTCGTTGGCCAGATTGGACTTTTCCCGCTCTTCCTTCCCGACCGCCAGACCGCGCGCGACAGCCGGACGCGCATTCATGGTTTCATACCAGCGCTTCACGTTCGGGAAATCGTCGAGGTTCTGCTCGTAGTTTTTGAAAGCATTCACCCAGCCGATGCTGGCCATGTCGGCGATGGAATATTCGCCTGCAATATAATCCTTGCCTTCGAGCTGGCGATCGAGCACGCCATAAAGACGGTTGACCTCGTTAGTATAACGGTCGATGCCATACTGTACCTTTTCCGGCGCATAGAGACGGAAATGCCCCGCCTGGCCCGACATCGGGCCCAGTCCGCCCATCTGCCACATCAGCCATTCTTCAACGGCCACGCGCTTGCGCTCGTCCGTCGGGTAGAACTTGCCGAATTTGCGCCCAAGATATTGAAGAATGGCGCCGGATTCGAAAACGGAGATCGGCTCGCCGCCCGGACCTTCGGGATCGATGATCGCCGGCATGCGATTGTTCGGGGCAATCTTCAGGAAGTCCGGTTTGAACTGATCGCCCTTGCCGATATTGACGTATTTGACCTCGTAGGGAACGCCAAGTTCCTCCAGCATGATGCTGATTTTGACGCCATTCGGCGTTGGCCAATAGTACAGCTCGATGGGCTTTGTCTGTTCAACCATGGGCTTTCTCCAACTCGTTCGAGAGTGTGCGGCGGATTTGGGCGGGTTCCTTCCCGCATTCCAATGATGGGAAACATAAGACCCATTTCGACAGGCACAAGGCCAATGCGGCGCATTTAACGGAACATCAATATTTTTGAACCGCGCATGAACGTCCGCCTCAGATGTGGTTCAGGCGCGCTCGCTAAACTGGGCAACAACAAGGACGGATTTCAACCTTTTGGGGGCTTTCATGTTGCTGAGACGCTTGACGATTGTATGGCTACTGATCGCCGGACTGGCGATTGTCGCTGGTGTATTCGCCGACAGGAAACACGACACCTATCGTGACCAGACGGTGTTTGGTCCGCTGGCTTCCGCCCAGGTCAAGCCGGAGCCACGGCCATGATCGCCAACATCCGCTCCACTGCGGGCATAGCCCTGCGGGTGTTCCTCTTCACAGCGATTTTTACCGGTCCGGCCGCCACCTTCGCCTATACGCAAATCGGCCAGCACAGCAAGATGAGCGGCATTGGCCTTGTGCTTTATGTCAGCCTGCAACGAACCGCATAACTGCGTCATTCCATCGTCGTGAACTCTGCTATACTGAGCCATGACACAGCGAATCGAACAGCCATTTCTCAACGAAATCAAAACACCAGCGCCGATCGAGCCAGAGGTGTTTACAGATGCGAGCGCGGCGGTTGCCGCCCTGCAAAAGCTTTATGATCGCAACACAGCCTTCCTGCGCGATGCTTTCGAGAAAGTGGCGCGCGGCGAAATACAGGCTCAGCGATATCGCGCTTTCTACCCCGAGATTTGCCTTTCCACGTCGAGCTTCGCGCATGTGGATTCGCGGCTGGCCTATGGCCATGTTTCAACGCCAGGCGACTATTCCGCCACCATTACCCGTCCCGATCTGTTCGATCATTATCTGAATGAACAGATCCGCCTGCTGATGCGCAATCACGGCGTGACGGTGACGGTGCGTGAGTCTTCCACACCGATCCCAATCCATTTCGCCTTCATGGAAGGCACCTATGTGGAGGCCTCCGTCGCCAGCGCCTTTCAGCATCCGCTGCGTGATCTTTTCGATGTGCCGGATCTGGCTGCCACCGACGACAAGATCGTCAATGCCGATTTTGAACCAGCCCCCGGCGAACCCATGCCGCTTGCCCCCTTCACGGCGCAGCGCATCGACTATTCGCTGCACCGTCTGGCGCATTATACGGCGACGAGCCCGGCGCATTTTCAGAACTTCGTGCTCTTCACCAACTATCAGTTCTACATGGACGAGTTCTGCGCCTATGCCCGCGATCTGATGGCGCAAGGCGGCGGCGGTTACGAACAATTCGTGGAACCGGGCAATCTGATTACCCGTGCAGGCGAAACCGCGCCCAGCGAAAGCACCCCTTTGGCGCGCCTGCCGCAGATGCCTGCCTATCATTTGCAGCGCTCCGACCATTCTGGCATCACCATGGTCAATATCGGCGTCGGGCCTTCCAACGCCAAGACGATCACCGACCATATTGCCGTGCTGCGTCCGCATGCATGGCTGATGCTCGGCCATTGTGCAGGTCTGCGCAACAGCCAGCAGCTCGGCGACTATGTGCTGGCCCATGCCTATATGCGCGAGGACCACGTGCTGGACGACGACCTGCCGGTCTGGGTTCCCCTGCCCGCGCTGGCGGAAATTCAGGTCGCGCTGGAAGAAGCGGTCGAAGAAATCACCGGCCTCGAAGGTTACGACCTCAAGCGCATCATGCGCACGGGCACCGTTGCCACCATCGACAATCGCAACTGGGAACTGCGCGACCAGCGCGGCCCTGTGCAGCGTCTTTCGCAGGCACGCGCCGTTGCGCTCGACATGGAGTCAGCCACCATCGCCGCCAATGGCTTCCGTTTCCGCGTGCCCTACGGCACCTTGCTCTGCGTCTCGGACAAGCCGCTCCATGGCGAACTGAAGCTCCCGGGCATGGCCACCGAGTTCTACAAGCGGCAGGTGGCGCAGCATCTGCGCATTGGCATTCGTGCGGTCGAAAAGATCGCCGCCATGCCGGATGAACGGCTGCATTCGCGAAAGCTCAGAAGCTTCTACGAAACGGCGTTCCAGTAAGATTAAGGGAGTAGGGGAATATGTTGGAGCCTTGCTTCATGCAGGAGCGCCAAGAAGCTATTTGACAAAAAACATACTCCCCTATTCCCCTACTCCCTTCCCTCCGCCTTCCATCATCACGCCGTATTCGATCCCTAAAGGCATCTCATGTCGAAAAGCCGTGAGAATATCCCCTTCCTGTTGCTGCTTGCCGCCGTGGCGGTATCCGTCCCGCTCGTGCTGGGATTTCTCGGCGCGGTTCATCCCGCGCTTGATACATTTTCGCATTTTCGCGCGCATCTTGCCGTCCTGATGATCGTGCTCGCCCTGCCGCTGCTCTTCACGAAGATGCGGCGCGAGGGCGCGATGCTGCTGCTGTTCGCCATCATGGCGCTCAGCACCACGCTCGGCATGGCGCGCGATTTTCTCAGCGGTTCGGCGGGCGCGACCACTGCCGAGACAGCGGGGCCGCGCTACAGCCTTGTTCAGATCAATCTGCGCGAGGACAATCCGGAGCCAAAGCGCATCTTGCAGATGATCGCCCGCGAAAAGCCGGACATCATCGCCTATCAGGAAGCCAGCGAGCAGTGGACGAAATGGCTCGATATTCTTCAAGGCACTTATCCCTATCACCTCAGCTGCCGTGAAGATTCGCGAACCTGGGGTGTCGGCATTCTGTCCCGCCGCCCCTTCGTTGAAGGCGGTCAGCCGGTTTGCATCGGTGACGGATTGCTCGCCATCGCTCCTGTTGATCTCGGCGGCACGCATATCAATGTGGCCTCGCTGCATTTTTCATGGCCATGGCCGCGCTGGCAGCCCTATCAGCTTGGCTATATCGAGCCGGGCCTGAAGCAATTGGCAGGGCCAACGATCATTGCAGGCGACCTCAACGCCGTGCCGTGGAGCAATGCCGTTCGCCGGGTCGAGGTCGCATCGAAGACCACGCATATGACCGGCATTGGCGGAACATGGTTCCCATCCTTCCTGCCGGTGTCGCTGGCGCCCTATCTCGGCCTGCCTCTCGATCAGATTTTCACCAGTGCGGATATTGTTTCGCCCAAGGTTTCAGCCCGCGAAGATGCTGGGTCAGATCATCTGCCCGTAAGGCTGGAATTCTCCGTTCCAGCGCCGGTGCGCCCGGATGAAGACGAGCCGGAAACCCAGTCCGTTATGCTCCAATAGAACGCCTCAGCGTTCGGACCTTGACTAAGATGCGGAATCCCAGTGGATGCTGCTGCTGAATTTCACGAGCGACGGCAGCATCATCCACAGCAAGGAGCTTTCCGCATGCAAATGTATCAGGTCGATGCATTCACCGATCGAGTCTTCGCTGGAAACCCGGCTGCTGTCCTCGTCCTTGAAGACTGGCTGCCGGATGCGCAAATGCTGGCGATTGCGCAGGAGAATAATCTCGCTGAGACCGCCTTTGTCAAAGCCCGCCCCGATGGCGCATGGGATTTGCGCTGGTTCGCCCCGGCGCTTGAGGTTGATTTCTGTGGCCACGCCACCCTCGCAACAGCGCATGTCCTCTTCACCACAGGAAAGGCGGACACATTGCTCGTCTTCCACACGCGGGTTGGTGAACTGAGCGTATCGCGAGAGACGAACGGATACAGTCTCGATATTCCCCGTCTGTCGCCAGAACCTATCGATGCGCTGCCACACGAAATTGCGGATATTTTCGTTGAACCGCCGGTTCGCATCTTTCGCAACTTCGAAAATTTCTTTGCCGATCTTGGCAGCGCCGAGGCCGTGCGCAAATTCGTTCCAGACCTGGCGGCAATCGCCCTTCTCGGCTCCGTCGGTCTTGTCGTGACAGGCCAGGAAGTGGGCGGCGCAAAGGCGCATGTCGTGTCGCGCTATTTTGTTCCGGGGGCGGGAATTCCGGAAGATCCAGTGACAGGTTCCATCCATGCCACGCTTGTGCCCTACTGGGCTTCGCGATTGCAGCGCGACAAGCTGACCGCCTATCAGGCGTCGGCGCGCGGAGGATGGCTCGACTGCGAATTGGTCGGGGACCGCGTTATTCTGCGCGGCAACGCCGTGACATTCATGGAAGCCACGATTTTCCTGCCGGATGCTACCTAGCAGTTGCTCGACTGCAAGACATTCTGTCGCAAAACGCACCCACAAGAGTTAGCGTTTTGCGACAGAAACAGATGCTTACATGTTCACGTAGACTGGTCCTTCACCGCCTTGTGGCGGCACCCAGTTAATGTTCTGGTTCGGGTCCTTGATGTCGCACGTCTTGCAATGCACGCAGTTCTGCGCGTTGATGACGAAACGGACATCCTTGGCGCTTGGATCAGCAGCCGAATTTCCGTCCTTGTCCACCCACTCATAAACGCCTGCCGGGCAATAGCGCGTCGACGGGCCAGCAAAAACATCGTGTTCCGACGATGTCTGCAACTGCATGTCGCGGACTTGCAGATGGATCGGTTCGTTCTCGTCATGGTTGGTGTTCGACAGAAACACCGACGACAGACGGTCGAAGGTCAGAACGCCATCGGGCTTCGGATAATCGATCTTCTTGTGCTTTGCTGCCGGTTCGAGCGACTGCGCGTCGTTCTTGCCGTGCTTGAGCGTACCGAAGAACGAGAAACCAAACAGCTGGTTGGTCCACATATCGAGACCGCCCAGAGCGACGCCTGCCACCGTACCAAGCTTCGACCACAGCGGCTTGACGTTGCGAACCTTCTTCAGGTCTTTGCCGATCAGGCTCGAACGCCAGCTGTTTTCGATCTCGACCGGCTCGTCATTAGCGCGGCCGGCAGCAATGGCTTCCGCCAGCTTGTCGGCGGCGAGAATGCCCGACAGAACCGCATTGTGGCTGCCCTTGATGCGCGGCACGTTTACGAAACCTGCCGAGCAACCGATCAGCGCGCCGCCCGGGAAGGACAGTTTCGGCACCGACTGGAAGCCGCCTTCGGTGATAGCGCGCGCGCCATAGGACAGACGCTTGCCGCCTTCGAAGACATCCTTGATGGCCGGATGTGTCTTGAAACGCTGGAATTCTTCAAACGGCGACAGATACGGGTTTTTGTAGTTGAGGTGCAGCACGAAGCCGACCGCAACCATATTGTCTTCAAGATGATAGAGGAACGAGCCGCCGCCGGTCTTCATATCGAGCGGCCAGCCAAACGAGTGCTGCACCAGACCCGGCTTGTGCTTGGACGGATCGACCTGCCACAATTCCTTGAGGCCGATGCCGAACTTGCCCGGCTCGCGGCCTTCATCCAGCTTGAACTTCGAGATCAATTGCTTGGCCAGCGAACCGCGCGCGCCTTCGCCGATCAGCGTGTACTTGCCGAGCAGCGCCATGCCGCGCGTATAGTTCGGCCCATGCGTGCCGTCGCGCTCGACGCCCATATCGCCGGTGGCCACACCGATGACCGCGCCTTCGTCATTGTAGAGAACTTCGGTTGCGGCAAAGCCCGGATAGATTTCGACGCCCAGCTCTTCAGCCTTCGTGCCGAGCCAGCGGCAGACATTGCCAAGCGACACGATGTAATTGCCGTGATTGTTCATCAAAGGCGGCATGGCAAAGTTTGGCAAACGCACCGAACCCGCAGGCCCGAGCAGCAGGAAATGATCGTCCGTCACCGGCGTCTTGAAAGGATGCCCCTCATCGTCGCGCCAGTCTGGCAAAAGCTGGTCGATACCCACTGGATCGACAACGGCGCCAGACAGGATATGCGCACCGACTTCCCCGCCCTTTTCAAGGACCACGACCGAAAGCTCTGGATTGACCTGCTTCAAGCGGATCGCCGCGGCAAGACCCGCAGGGCCTGCGCCGACGATCACAACGTCAAATTCCATGCTTTCGCGTTCGGGAAGCTCCTGGTTCGCATGCTCTGGGGCTTCGGACATTCATCCCTCCGTTCGGTATGACATCAACGTTTCACTACGATAGTGCGGATGATGCATCCAATTGTTTTTACGCATAATCCTATAGCGAATACCCATCAACCGGCCGTTTGGCCAGCGCTGGGCAGCATGCAATAGGATTTGCCTGTTCCCGTCATTCGCCTTTATCCTCTTACAGAGTTAGCAACTGTCGCAAATGCGTCGAATTGTCCAAAATCGGCGTCTGAGTGCGTTTAATGATATTTACTTTGACGTAAACGTCAATTTCAATTGTTTGAAAATGACGCATCTGGATTTTTTGTCGCGATCTGTTGAGATCGGCATGATTTCTCGCGTCTTGCGTAAGCTTCCGGTGGTTAGTCCGTGGTTTGATCGCGAAAAGCGCGACGCGCTCTTGCATTCACCGCCAAAATTCGCCACCTCATCTGTTGAGGTACAAAGATGACTGATGGCCGCGAGACACTGGATATGGAAGGCTTGCTTCGCTTCTATGCGGAAGCGGGCGTTGACATGCCGCTCTCGGACACGCCCATCGACCGCTTTGCCGAACCACAGCGCGCACCTGCCGCACCGCGACAGGAGATGCAGGCAGCCGAGCGCCCTCGCCCACAGCAGCAGCCCAATCAGCCAAGCCGTGCGCAAAACTGGCAACAACCTTCGCCAGCCGCGACACCTTCACCCGAAAGCAGACCTGTTCAGGCCGCAGCCGACGTACCCGATACGGCTCAGATCGCTCTGGCCCGTGAGGCCGCAGCACAAGCTGCGACACTGGATGAACTGCGCGAGAAGCTTGCGGCCTTTGATGGCTGCAATCTCAAATTCACCGCGAAGAACCTGTGCTTTGCCGATGGCGATCCGTCATCCGATATCATGTTCATCGGCGAAGCGCCGGGACGGGACGAGGATATGGAAGGGCTGCCCTTTGTGGGCAAGTCAGGCCAGCTTCTGAACCGGATGATCGAATCCATCGCTCTCAAGCGCGAAAACGTTTATATTGCCAATACGATCCCCTGGCGTCCGCCGGGCAATCGTACGCCCACGCCATTGGAAACCGAGCTTTGCCGCCCGTTCATTGAACGGCAGATCGAGCTTGTCGCGCCAAAAATACTGGTTGCGCTCGGCGGTCCCGCAGGCAAGGCGCTGACCGGCGCAACCGAAGGCATACTGCGTCTTCGCGGCAATTGGAAAATCCATCGCACGCCATCCGGAATGGAAATTCCGGTTCTGCCGACATTGCATCCGGCCTATCTTCTGCGCACACCGGCACAGAAGCGTTTTGCCTGGCGTGACTTTCTGTCCGTAAAGTTGAAATTAGACGAAATACGCAATTGATATTTCGGCCTTTCGGTGGCATCGGCTCGTTCATCAGAGCAATGCTTGTCACCAACATGCCGCAAACTTGTTCTATTCCGCCGCTTGCCAAAGCGCCAGACGGCGACAAGTAGTTTTAGATTCCGAATTCATCTCATTGGAGTACCTCATGGCTGGCCAGCTCCTGCCCATCGCCGCCCTGCTTGCAAGCACGTTCCTGATGCTGCTCGCCGGTGGCCTCGCGGGTATTCTCCTGCCGTTGCGCGGCGGAATGGAGGGTTGGTCCACCACAACCATCGGCTGGATGGGCACGAGCTATTCGCTGGCATTCACCATCGGCTGCATCGTAGTGCCACATCTGGTGCGGCGTGTCGGCCATGTGCGCGTGTTTTCCGCTCTGCTGACCCTGCTGTCGATGGCGCTGCTTTTTCATGCGCTCGTTGTCAGCCCGGTGGCGTGGATGATCTTTCGCGGCGTCGCGGGCTTTTCCCTCGCGGGCGCTTACATGATCATCGAAAGCTGGCTAAACGAGCGCGTGACCAATGAATCGCGTGGGCGCATTTTCTCGATCTATATGATCATCACCATGCTCGGCCTGATGTGCGGACAGTATATCCTGCCCTTCGGCAATGCGATGACCCAGACGCTATTCATCATCTGTGCGATC
Organism: Ochrobactrum sp. RH2CCR150; assembly: GCA_014138095.1. Lineage (GTDB taxonomy): Bacteria > Pseudomonadota > Alphaproteobacteria > Rhizobiales > Rhizobiaceae > Brucella > Brucella gambitense. The sequence goes on along the minus strand of JACGXE010000003.1, from coordinate 23,619 downwards.
ATCTATGCCAGCGCCATGCTGCCCACTGCCCTGTCCAGCGCCCAGTCGCCAAACCCGCTGACGCAGGTTTCGCTGGATCTCAAAGGTCTTTACCGCCGCTCGCCTGCTGCTGCGGTCGGCTCGCTGATCGCCGGTATCGTTGCCGGTACATGGAACTTTCTTGCCGCCATCTATGGCGAGATGAATGGGCTTTCGACCTTCGGCATCGCGACCATGCTCGCCTCCGCAATGATCGGCGGCGCAATCTTCCAGTATCCGCTCGGCCGCGCATCCGACTTCGTGGACCGGCGCTATGTCATGGTGCTGGCCGGTATCATCGGCTTCGCCTTGTCACTGGTCATGGTGCTGTTCCACCCGACCACGCCCTATGCAATTTATGCAATGATGTTCCTGTTCGGCTCGGTGATCTATCCGATCTACAGCCTCAATGTCGCCCACGCCAACGACTATGCCGATGCCAGCGAATTCGTCAAAATCTCCGGCGGGTTGTTGATTATTTATGGTGCTGGCAGCGTGGTCGGCCCGGCGCTTTCCGGTCCGCTGATGGATGCCATCGGCCCTTCCGGATTCTTCGTGACCATGGCCGTTGCGTTTGGCGTTTACGGTCTGCATGCATTCTGGCGCATTCGCAGGCTACAGCGCCCGGCGATCAGCGAGCAGAAGACCGAATACAAGTTTCACACGCCGGACGGCCAGTCCACGCCGGAAACCATGCAGCTCGATCCACGCTCCGAAGGACCGCAGGAAACGGCAAGCTAGGCCGTGTTGACAAAGTGCGGCAGCCATATTTTGACGGCGGCGATAGCCAGGAATGCCTCAAAAGATTTTCTGGTTTTGTCGTATCGAGTGGCAATGCGACGAAACTGCTTTAGCCTATTGAACATACGTTCGATGCGGTTGCGATCCTTATAGGCCTGGAAGTCGCAAGCTGGAGGGTTTTTCCGGTTCGCTTTGGGCGGAATAACGGGCTTTATGCCACTGCACAGAAGAGCGTTCCGAATGTTGTCGCCATCATAGCCCTTATCGGCGAGCAACAGTCTGGGCTTTTTCACAGGAATGGACATCAAACCTTCAACTGCATTGTAATCCGAAGCTTCTCCGCCTGTTAGAACGAAGCCAAGAGGGCGTCCCTGACCGTCTGTACGGGCGTGGACTTTTGTCGTAAAGCCGCCGCGTGATCGACCAAAAGCCTCCTTATAAGTCCCCCTTTTGCGCCGGCTGCCTGAGAATGACCACGAACAGTCGTGCTATCGATCATATGTTGCCAGTCGTCAGTTAAGCCCAGTTCGACGAGCGTTTCCAAAAGCGCATCCCATACGCCTTGCTCTGCCCAGCGTCTAAATCGGACATAAACCGAATTCCATTTGCCATAGCGTTCATGCATGTCGCGCCAGGGGCAGCCAACTCGCAGAACATGAAGCATACCGTTGAGGTAACGGCGGTTATCCAAAGAAGGCCGGGACTTTCGGCCCCGCTCAGCAGGCAACAAGCCTTCAATCAGACCCCATTCCTGCTCGCTAAGATCGCCGCGCGTCATAACTGCCTCCTAAAAAGCAGTCTTGAATCACGCTTTAGCTGATTTGGGAATCCACTTTGTCAACGCGGCCTAGCTATTTTTTTACGCATTGTCCGACGCATCGAAGCGGGATAAGAAATCAGTCCAGTGAACTGATTTCCCCGCGTAGACGCTTCGCACTTTTGCTGGAAGTGCTCTAATTACTGGCCTTGTGGTGCGTTGATCTTATGCGGTTCGAGCGCGAGCCTGTGTTCGCGGTAGATGATGAAGCCGCCAGCCGCCATAACGATGACGCTGCCGACCAGCATTTCCAAAGTCGGCACATCGCCAAAAAGCAGAAAGCCGACCATAAGGCCCAACAGCATCGACGTGTATTCAAACGGCGCGATGGTGGACATCGGTGCGTGACGATAGCATTCAGTCAGCAGAATCTGGGCAATCCCACCCGCAAATCCCGCACCGACGAGCAGCGCCAATTGTGTCCAGCTGGGCACAACCCAGCCAAAAGGCAAGCTGACCAGTGCAATGACGCTGGCCGATAGCGAGAAATAGATCACGATGGTCGCCGTGCGCTCGGTTTGCACGAGCCGCCGCACCAGGAGCATGGCGATAGCGGACATGAACGCTGCCCCAAGCGCCGACAAAGCACCAATCGCCTCGTTCTGCCCGACATTGCCTTGCGAAAACAGCGTCAGGCGCGGCCAAATAATGATCAGCACGCCGAAAAGCCCGACCAGCACTGCGCTCCAGCGATAAAACCGGACGACTTCATGCAGAATGACTGCACCGAGAATCACCGTCATCAGCGGAGAGGCATAATTGATGGCAATCGCTTCCGGCAGCGGCAGCTTCATCAGCGCAAAGAAGCTCATCGTCATGGCGCATACGCCGACCAGTCCACGCCAGCAATGACTGAAACCATGTTGCGTCCGAAACGCGCCTGAAAGCTGTCCGCTCCATTTCAGGTAGAGCAGAACGGCAATCACCGCGAAAAAGGAACGGAAGAAAATGAGCTGCCCAAGCGGCACACCTTCAGCCGCTTTGAGCATCGTGGACATGCCAACAAAGATGGCAACGGAAGCAATCTTGAAACCGATACCAAGCATCGGGTTTGAATCAAGCCCTGCCGCCTCAACAGCTGCGCTCGCACGAGCGTTCACGATGCAATTCCCCACATATACCGCGTAAAACTTGCGGCCAAATAGTATGACCACATTGTTTTCTTATGCCTGTTTGCCATGAACTGCCAGCCATAGCGTTGTGTTCGGCAAATTTATTTGCCCGGCGCTCGTTTCTTGTCGTTTGGGCAAAAGCCGGGTACGAATCCAGCACAAGACTTCACAGAAAGAGTTCCGCGATGCGTACAGAAACCGGCCAGACATTTCGTCTCGAAGATTACCGCCCGACACCTTACGCGATACCGGAAACGAAGCTCGACTTCACTCTGGAGCCGGAGAAAACCATTGTCCGCGCCGAGCTGACCATCGAGCGCCGTCCGGCCACCGCGCCTGGCACGCCACTGGTCCTCGATGGCGACGAACTCAAGCTCGTCAGCATCGCTATCAACGGCACGCCACTTGCCGATAATAGTTATGTCGCGACGCCCGATCTCCTGACCATCAGCGATCTGCCGGAAGGTGAGCGCTTCACGCTGGAAATCGTCACCGCCGTCAACCCGACGACCAACCGACAGCTTTCAGGGCTTTATCGCAGCAGCAGTGTCTATTGCACGCAATGCGAGGCGGAGGGCTTCCGTCGCATCACCTATTACTATGATCGCCCTGACGTGCTTTCCGTCTATACGGTCCGTGTCGAAGCCGACCGTGACGCCGCGCCGATCCTGCTCTCCAACGGCAATCCGGTAGAAAACGGAACGACAAAAGGCAGCGCCAACCGGCATTTTGCGGTGTGGCATGATCCGCATCCAAAGCCGTCCTACCTCTTCGCGCTTGTTGCCGGTTCGCTCGGCGTTGTGAAGGATCATTTCACCACTGCTTCTGGTCGCCCAGTCGATCTCGCCATCTATGTCGAGCATGGCAAGGAATCACGCGCGCTTTACGCCATGGATGCGCTAAAGCGCTCCATGCGGTGGGACGAGGAAAGGTTCGGGCGCGAATATGATCTCGATGTTTTCAACATCGTCGCCGTATCGGATTTCAACATGGGCGCGATGGAGAACAAGGGCCTCAATGTCTTCAACGACAAATATGTGCTGGCCGATCCGGAAACCGCAACCGATGTGGATTATGCCGGCATCGAGGCTGTCATCGCACACGAATATTTCCACAACTGGACCGGCAACCGCATTACCTGCCGCGACTGGTTCCAGCTTTGCCTCAAGGAAGGGCTGACCGTCTATCGCGATCATGAATTCTCCGCCGATCAACGCTCGCGTCCAGTAAAGCGCATCGCCGAAGTGAAAATCCTGAAGGCGCAGCAGTTCCCGGAAGATGGCGGCCCCCTCGCCCATCCGGTGCGTCCGCGCGAATATCGCGAGATCAACAATTTCTACACAGCGACGGTCTACGAAAAAGGCTCGGAAGTCGTCCGCATGATCCGCACGATCATCGGTCCGGACCTATTCCGCAAAGGCATGGACCTCTATTTCGAGCGCCATGATGGCGACGCTGCCACCATCGAAGATTTCATCAAGGTCTTTGCCGACGTTTCGGGGCAGGATTTCGCGCAATTCGCGCTTTGGTACGATCAGGCAGGCACGCCGCGGGTAGACGTCGATTTCGACTACAACACGACGGCGGAAACCTTCACCATCCGCCTGCGTCAGACGCTGGCGTCAACACCCGGCCAATCGGTGAAAAAGCCGATGCATATTCCGATTGTTTTCGGCCTCATCGGCCCGGACGGCAAGGATATGAAGCCGGCTTCCGTCGAAGGCGGCGATGTGCATGACAATGTCATTCACCTGCACCAGTCAGCGGAGACCATTGTTTTCCATGGCATCAAGGCGCGCCCGGTTCCCTCGCTGCTGCGAGGCTTTTCCGCGCCGGTCAATCTCACCTCCCCACTTTCCGAAGAAGAGCTGACATTCCTCGCACTGAATGACAGCGATCCGGTTGCGCGCTGGCAGGCCATGAACAGCATTCTCACCCGCACTCTGCTCGAAGGGGCCAAGCGTGTTCGCGGCGGTCATAAGCCGGAGCTGAATGCCAAGGTTATCGAGCTGGTCGGTCGCATCGCATCCGACGAGACGCTCGATCCGGCATTCCGTGCGCTCTGCCTGACCTTGCCAAGCGAAAGCGATGTGGCCCGTGAAATGGGCGATAATGTCGATCCCGACGCCATTCTTGCCAGCCGCGACCACTTGATCGCCGCTATCGCATTGGCCTATGCGGCTGATTTTGCCCGGCTTTACGATGGGCTCAAGCAGACCGGCGCTTTCACGCCCGACGCGGAGGCCGCAGGCAAGCGCGCCTTGCGCAATGCGCTGCTGGATTATCTGAGCCGCCACGAAGGCAATCAGGGTCGCGCCGCCCTTCAATATGCGGGGGCCGACAACATGACCGACCGCTTCGCCGCGCTGACCGTTCTCGTTCACCGCTTCGGCGATACGGATGAAGCGCTGGAAGCCCTCTCCAGTTTCGAACAGCGTTTCGGCGGCGACGGACTTGTCATGGACAAGTGGTTCAATGTTCAGGCAACCCGCCCCGGCGAGCACGCGCTGAAAACCGTGCGTCAGCTTGCCGTCCATCGCCTGTTCTCGCTCGACAATCCAAACCGCGTGCGCTCGCTGATCGGCTCTTTCTCCGCTTCTAACCCGACCGGTTTCAATCGCAAGGACGGCGCGGCCTATGTGTTCTTCGCCGAGACGATCCTCGCTATCGATCCCGAAAACCCGCAGCTCTCTGCGCGGCTTCTGACGTCGATGCGATCCTGGCGGTCGCTGGAAGAAACGCGGCGCGAACATGCCCGCGCGGCTCTGGCCCGCATATCGGGCATGCCCAAACTTTCGACCGACCTGCGCGACATCGTGGATCGCACTCTCGCCTGATTCGCGGGCGGCAATCGAAGCAATCTGATTCGCTCCTGCCAGCTGCCGTTCAGCAGCTGACAGGGTGAACAGCTATGCGCTTTCGCCCTGCTCTGGCATGCTTCGGAAGCGACCAGGTTTTTCATGAGTCTTTTCATGAATTTAAGCGCGTCGGCTAAGGAAATGATTCCGGATAAAGGCTTGAGATTCATAAGAAAATCAATGTCGGCGAGTGGCCTTTTTTTACGTCTCGTTAACGAAATCGCTGGACAGCGCGAATCACTTTTGATTCATTGAATGCATTCGGAGGTGGCGTATTCCGAATCACTTCACTCGCAGGCATTTCACGAGGGACCAATCAGATGGCGAGCACCGACGCGTATGGCGCGCCGGCGGGGACGCATTGCGAATCCGGTCGGAAGAGAAAGAAAGGCAAGGTTTCGGGCCATGTCCGTCTTCTCGCGGGTCCGGCCTATGGCAAGTTTATCTCGATGGAACCCATTTTGCGCCGCCTCGTTCCCGCGCTGATCATCATCTTCCTTGTCATTCTCGGCGTCGCCCGTGTGTTTTCCATGCTGGCCTGGCACGACGATATCGAACAGCAGCACAAGGCGTCGCTGTCGGCAGCGACCGCCAATCTGGCGCAAATGATCGAGCGTGTGGCAAACGGCGCCAATGCAGGCACGCAGGTTTCCGCCAAGGACCTTCAGGACACCATTGCCGAGTTTCGCTCGCGCGGGCTCTCATCATCCGGCATGACGGTTGCCGTCGTTGACGGCCAGTCGTCGGTTGTCGCGGCTTCCGGCCCGCTCTCCGATTTATCCGACAAGCCGATTGATACGATCCTGTCGGAAGCGCAGCCGCTGTTCCTCTTTGCCGAACGCGCAGGCGTGCTGAAAATTCTGCTGCAAGGCGAAGCCGCCTATGGCGCTTTGTCCAAACCGCTGACCGCACCCTACTCCATCATTGCGACGGAAGCAGAGAATACGATCTTTGCGGAGTGGCGTCGCGCCGTCTCGCTGAATGTCACGCTCTTTGCTGGCACCACCGGCGTCATGTTCGCCATTCTCTACGCCTATTTCAGTCAGGCAGCGCGGGCACGTGAAGCCGACGACCTTTCCAATCAGATCCAGCTCCGGATCGATCTCGCCATGGCGCGCGGACGTTGTGGTCTCTGGGATTGGGACATGGCGCGCGGGCGCATCTACTGGTCGCGCTCCATGTATGAAATGCTGGGCTATGAAGCGCAGGATGCGGTGTTGCCATTCAGCGATGTCGCGGCAATCATCAATCCGGAAGATGGCGATCTCTATTCCCTCGCGGAGCAGGCGGCGGCTGGTGACTTCTCTCACGTGGACCGCGTGTTCCGCATGCGTCATGCAGACGGATCGTGGGTCTGGATGCGGGTGCGTGCTGATATCGCGGCGGAAGGCGACTTGCATCTGGTGGGCATCGCTTTCGACGTCAGCGAACAGCACCGCTTTGCGCAAGCGACGGCGGAAGCCGACATGCGCATCCGTGAAGCCATCGAAAACATTTCGGAAGCGTTCATTCTGTGGGATGCCAACAATCGTCTGGTGATGGCGAATTCCAAGTTCAGCGAATATGCGGGCCTGCCGGTCTGGACGCTGAAACCGGGTGTGCCACGCAATGAAGTTGACGCCCACACGCGTCCCTTCACCTTTGAGCGTCGCATGGCCAACGAACACAATCGCGCAGGCGGTCAGACCTTCGAACGCCAGCTCAGCGACGGTCGCTGGCTGCAGGTCAACGAACGCCGCACGCAGGATGGCGGTCTCGTCTCCATCGGTACCGACATTACCCAGCTCAAGCTGCATCAGGAACGTCTGGTGGATAGCGAACGTCGTCTGATGGCGACCATTCACGATCTGTCGATTGCGCGTAAGGGTGAGCGCGACCGTGTCCGCGAACTGTCGGAACTCGCGCGCAAATACGGTCAGGAAAAGGAACGTGCCGAAGCGGCCAACCGCGCCAAGTCGGAATTCCTCGCCAATATGTCCCATGAGCTGCGCACGCCGCTCAATGCGATCATCGGTTTTTCGGAGATGATCCAGGCCGGCACCTTCGGGCCGCTCGGCTCTGACCGTTATGAGGAATATATCAACGACATTCACACCAGCGGTAACTTCCTGCTGAACGTCATCAACGACATTCTCGATATGTCTAAGATCGAAGCCGGTCATTTCTCGCTCGATCGCGAGCAGATCGATCTTTGCCCGCTCATCAATGAGACGGTGCGCATGATTTCGCTGCAAGCCGACGAGAAGAACATCACGGTCGAGACACGGATCGAAGACGCCATGCAGCTCTATGCCGACCGCCGTGCGGTCAAGCAGGTGCTGATCAATCTCCTGTCCAACGCGGTCAAGTTCACGTCCCATAACGGACATATCACAGTGCGCGCCCGCAAGACCGGATCAGCCCTGTTCATGACCATTCAGGACACGGGCGTCGGCATTCCGAAGTCGGCCTTGAAAAAGATCGGCCAGCCGTTTGAACAGGTCGAAAACCAGTTCACCAAAACCCATAGCGGGTCAGGCCTCGGTCTCGCCATCACCCGCTCGCTCGCCGAGCTGCATGGCGGCTGGCTGCGCATCCGCTCGACCGAGGGCGTCGGCACGGTGGTTGCGGTCAGCATACCCGACCGCAAGGCGGTGCAGATAAGCGGGCACAGCGCCGCTATCCACGCTGCTTAAAATTAAGTGCTAACGAGCTTCTCAAAACTCGCGCGAACTTCCTTCGCCAGTTCGGTCAAATGATGTTCGACGCGCTTGATATCCGGCATATCGGCGGCGCGGCAGAGAAGATCGATCATACCCGGAATGAACTCGTCTCGCGGTGCATCGCTGCCGAGACACAAGCGAATGGTCTGACTCAAATTCGTGTAAAGCCGATGCGCTTCGACCAGACTGTCGGCAAGGGCGGGTTCCGCATAGGCCGGATCGAGCGAGCCAAGAACCTCTTCCGTTCCAAGTGGACGCGGCTTCTTCGTCACTTTTCCAACCAGAACCGCGAATTGCGCGATGAATTCCAGATCGACAATGCCGCCGGGCTTCAGCTTGAAGTCCCAGTCATCACGCGGCGGCTTTTCCTGATAGATCAGGTCGCGCATTTCGCGCACGTCCTTTGCGATCTTCTTCTCATCGCGCGGTGCCGACAGCACCTCATCGATCTCGGCCGTGATATGCGTGATGAAGCTCTCGTCGCCATGGATCGGGCGTGCCCGCGTGAGCGCCATGTGCTCCCAGGTCCAGGCCTCGGTCCGCTGATACTTGCCGAAGGATTCGATATGGGTTGCGACAGGCCCCTTGTTGCCCGAAGGGCGCAACCGCATGTCGACTTCATAGAGCACACCTTCCGCCGTCGGTGCGGACAGGGCGGCGATCAGGCGTTGCGTCAGGCGAATATAATATTGCGACGGAGCGAGCGGCTTTTCACCGTCCGATTCATCGGCATCCGTGTCGTGATCGTAGAGCAGGATCAGATCGACATCGGAACCTGCGGTCAGTTCACGACTGCCGAGCTTGCCCATGGCAAGCAGTGCGGATTTCGCGCCTTTGACCTTGCCGTGGCGGCGCTGCAATTCGGCTTCCACAGCCTCAAACGCCTTGCCGATCATCAGCTCCGCCAGATCGGAAAAAGCGCGCCCGGCGCGCACGCCGTCAATCGCGCTTGTCAGCAGGCGAATGCCGATCAGAAACCGATGCTCTGCCGCAAAGATGCGCAGACGATCCAGCACTTCCTCGTAGTCTGTCGCGGCCCCGAGAAACGCGCGCAGCCGTTCTTCCAGATAGGAGCGGGTCGGCATTTCTGAAAAGATTGCCGGGTCGAGCAGACCGTCAAAAACATGCGGATTGCGTGTGATGATTTCGGCCAGCCGTGGCGCAGCGCTCATGATCATCACAAGCAGATTGAGCAGGCGCGGATTGGATTGAAGCAGGCTGAAAAGCTGGATGCCCGCAGGCAGGCCTTGCAGGAAACTGTCGAAACGCAACAGCGACTCGTCGGCGCGCTTGGTCTCGGCGAAGGCGTTAAGGAGCGCGGGCGTCAGTTCGGTCAGGCGCTCGCGCGCTTCCGCCGACTGGGTGGCGCGATAGCGTCCGAAATGCCAGGTGCGGATGACCCGGCAAATGTCGCTTGGGCGTTCATAGCCCATGGCGGCGAGCGTCTCGAGCGTACCAGGATCATCCACATCGCCGGTGAAGACGAGATTGCCCGTCGAGGTGCCGAGTTCCGGTGCCTGCTCAAAAAGAGCCGCATAGTGCTTTTCAACGATCTTGAGCGCGTTGAGGAAAACATCCGAAAACTCAGCCGGATCGGCATAGCCCATCATATGGGCGACACGGGCAAAGCCTTCATCGTCTTCAGGAAGGATATGGGTCTGCTCGTCGGCGATCATCTGGATGCGGTGTTCCACATCGCGCAGGAAGTAATATTCCTTCGCCAGCGCATCGCGCGCTTTTTCCGTGATCCAGCCGCGCTCCGCGAGCTGGCCGAGCATGGGCACAGTCTGATTGCCGCGCAGTTCCGGAAAGCGCCCGCCAGCGATCAGCTGCTGGGTCTGGACGAAGAACTCGATCTCGCGGATACCTCCGCGTCCAAGCTTCACATTGTGTCCGCGAACAGCAATGTCGCCATGGCCCTTATGGGCATGGATCTGTCGCTTGATCGAATGGACGTCGGCAATCGCCGCATAGTCGAGATATTTGCGCCAGACATAAGGGGAGAGTTCGGCCAGCACCTGACGCCCGGATGCACGATCACCGGCGACGGGTCGCGCCTTGATCATGGCGGCGCGCTCCCAGTTCTGGCCGCGCCCTTCGTAATAATGCAGCGCTGCGCCAACGGGAATGGCGAGCGGTGTCGACCCCGGATCGGGACGCAAACGAAGATCGACGCGGAAGACGTAACCATCTGCGGTCCGATCCTGAAGAATGCGGACAAGCCGCCGTGTCAGGCGCGAAAACGTGTCCACGCATTCATAAGGATCGCCGATGGCCGGTTTGGTTTCGTCAATGAAGACGATCAGGTCGATATCGGAGGAATAGTTCAGTTCTCGCGCACCGAACTTGCCCATGCCCAGCACGATCCAGCCGCTGTCCTTGTCGGGCTTGTTGCGGTCTGGCAGCTTGATTTTTCCGGCTGCATCCGCGTCGCGCAGCAAGAAGCGCACGGCAGCACCGGTGCAGGCTTCAGCGAGATCTGTCAGCCAGCCGGTGGTGGCTTCCGTATTGAAGATTTGGGCAAGATCGCAAAGCGCGATCAGCACATGCGCTTCGCGTTTGAAGCGGCGCAGGTCAGTCATGAGCGAGGCTTCGCTCGCGCCATCCTCCATAGCGCAGAGCGAAACCGTCGCGAGAATGTCGTGCAATGCAGTTTCGGGCGAAGCAGAAACGATGCGGCTCAGAATAGTGGGATGCCGGGTCAGCGCCTCACGAATGAACGGCGACAGGTCAAGCACAGCCGACAGGAAGGCCGAAGCCTTCTTCTTTTCCAGCAGAGCGGCGACATCAGACAGCTCGTCCTCACGGGACCGCTCTACCAGATCGGCGAAGAAGGATCGCGCCCGCTCAGGATCGAGCGGCGTCAGCGCACAAAGGTCTCTCTCGAAAAACAGTTCCTTTGTATCGTCAGCCGCCATGATCCCCTCTTACATTTTGCTATTTCACCTCGCCATGCGGCAACGGAAACTCCAGAATGGCACGCAATCCCGGTTCGTTGCTTTCAAGACGAAGCGCGCCACCGTGCAACTTCATGACCGCCTTGGCAAGACTCAAACCGAGGCCGGAACCCGGCTGTGTGCGGCTTTCCTCAAGACGCACGAAACGTTCGGTTGCCTGTTCGCGCTTTTCCTCCGGTATGCCCGGCCCGTTATCGGCAACGATGATCCGCACCCAGTTGGCGTCGCGTTCCATAGCAAGCGACACGTCGGCCTCGCGCTCTTCGCCGCCAGCATATTTGATCGCATTGTCCACGAGATTGGAAACCGTCTGGCCGACAAGCTCGCGGTTGATGTGCAACACCACCTCGTCCTGAGCACCGAGCGTCAGCTTTACATTCGCATCTTCCGCGACTGGTTCGTACATTTCCGCTACATCCCGCACGATGGGGGCGACGGGCAGGTCTTCCAGGTTTTCCGCCGAATAGCCGGCTTCCAGACGCGAAATCATCAGGATCGCATTGAAAGTGCGGATCAGCTGATCCGATTCACCAATGATATCTTCAAGAGCCTCACGATATTCCGGCCCGATCTTCTTGCCGCCCAGGGCTTCCTCGGCGCGATTGCGCAGGCGAGTGAGCGGTGTCTTGAGGTCATGGGCGATATTATCCGAAACCTGCTTCAGCCCTTCGTTCAACTCCAATATGCGCCCGAGCATAACGTTCAGATTGCCCGACAGCCGGTCGAATTCGTCACCGGAACCGTTAACCGGCAGACGTCCGGTCAGGTCGCCATCCATGATGCGCTGCGATGCCTTGGAGACATCGTCGATGCGCTTCAAGGCGCGGCGTCCGACAAAGAGCCAGATCAGCAGCGCGCCTGCACCCATGATGCCAAGCGCCAGCATCAACGAGCTGCGGATGATATCGCGGAACCGCTCCGGCTCGCCCAGATCACGCCCCACCATCAGGCGCATGCCGTTCGGCAGCGCAATCACCACGGCGACGGCGCGATGGTCGCTTTCCGTCCCCTGCTCGCCATAGCGCTTGTAGACGAAGGCGCGCTCGACAATGCCGTCCGTGTCCAACACGCCGGGCTCAACACTTTCGACATTTCCGGCCAGAATGCGCCCCGTAGGGTCGGCAACCAGATAGAGATAAGCGCCCGGCTGGCGCGAACGATAATCAATGCTGCGCACAAGCTGCGGAATGCCGCCGCGCGCATAGCTCTTGCCGATGCTCGCTACTTCTTCGCCCAGCGCCTGCTGCGTCTGTGCGGTGAGGATCGAAGCCGACAGATTGGTCATGTAGAAGACCAGAGCGACAGCGCCGACGACGAAGAGAAGCAGATAAAGAGCCGACAGACGCACCGCCGTGGTGCGCATAAGCGCAGAAAACCGACCCATCAGTCCACCTTGGCGGCGGTCTGTTTGGTACGCCCGGCCTTCAGCATGTAACCCGCGCCGCGCACCGTATGCAGCAGCGGGCCATCAAAGCCTTTTTCGATCTTCGAGCGAAGACGGGAAATATGCACGTCGATCACATTGGTCTGGGGATCAAAGTGATAGTCCCAGACATTTTCAAGCAGCATGGTGCGGGTCACAACCTGACCGGCATGACGCATGAGATATTCGAGCAGACGGAACTCACGCGGTTGCAGCGTGATATCGACATCCTGACGGCGCGCCGTATGCGCAAGCCGGTCGAGTTCAAGATCGCCAACGCGATAGATCGTGTCGGCCTCACGCGGACTGGAACGGCGCTGCAAAACTTCCACGCGCGCCAGAAGCTCGGAAAACGCATAAGGCTTGGTCAAATAATCGTCGCCACCGGCCCGCAGGCCCGTCACGCGATCATCCACTTCGCCGAGCGCAGACAGAATCAGCACCGGCGTTTCCATGCCCTTGGCACGCAGGCCTGCCACGACGGAAAGTCCATCGCGTTTTGGCAACATGCGGTCCACGACCAACACGTCGTAAATGCCATTTTCGGCCAGTGTGTAGCCGGTCTCGCCGTCACCGGCGATATCTGCCGAATGCCCGGCTTCGCTGAAAGCTTTCTCCAAATAACGAGCAGCTTCGCGATCATCTTCAATAACGAGAATTTTCATGGCGCCACTTATAATTAACATTCGGAGATAAAGCGATGCCAGGCAGTTACATGCCTGGCATCCGGTTCTTTCAGAGGTTGTCGCGGATGCCGATCATCAACCCTGATCGATCGGCAGGGCCACGAAGCGGCTCTGATCATTGCTCTGCAGCTGCAGCAGCACGGCCTTGCGACCTGACTTGGAGGCTTCGCTGATGGCGCCGTTGATGTCCTTGGCAGACTTCACAACCTGATTGTTGACGCTGACGATGACATCACCGGAGCGAACACCGCGATCGGCGGCATCGCTATCGGGATCGACGTCGGTGACCACAACACCGGTGCCGTCTTCCGAAGGCGTGACGGTCAGGCCGTAGCTATCGAGCGTTTCATTCTGCTGACCGCCCTTACCTTCATCAGTCGCGCCGCCAGCCTGCTTCAGATCCTGCGGCATGGCTTCGATGGTGATGCTGATTTCTTCAGCCTTGTTCTTGCGCCAGACGCTGAGTGCAGCCTTTTCGCCCGGATTGATACCGGCGACCTTGCGGGCCAGATCACGTGGATCCTGAACCGGCTCACCATTCACGGCGGTTATCACGTCACCGGACTGAATGCCAGCCTTGGCTGCAGGACCATCCTTCTGAGGCGAAGCGACGATTGCACCCTTTTCCTCGGCCAGACCAAGCGAAGCAGCGATATCCTTCGTCACCGGCTGTATCTGCACACCAATCCAGCCACGTTCAACCGAGCCCTTCTTGATGAGCTGATCGACAACCTGTTTTGCGGTGCCCGACGGAATTGCAAAGGCGATACCTACGCTACCGCCCGAGGGCGAGAAGATAGCGGTGTTGATACCAACGACCTGACCGGACAGATTGAAAGCGGGGCCACCCGAGTTGCCCTTGTTGACGGCTGCATCGATCTGGATGAAGTCGTCGTAAGGACCGGCGCCGATGTCACGACCACGGGCCGAAACGATACCCGAAGTCACCGTACCGCCGAGACCGAACGGATTGCCGACTGCGACAACCCAATCGCCAACGCGAACCTGATTGTCATCGCCGAAAGCGACATAGGTGAACTTGCGCTTGGCGTCGTCGACCTTCAGAACGGCAAGGTCGGTGCGCGGATCGGTACCGATCAGCTTGGCGTCGAGTTCGGTGCCATCATCCATGATGACGCTATAGGCATCACCATCGGAAACGACGTGGTTGTTGGTGACGACATAACCGTCTTCAGAGATGAAGAAGCCCGAGCCCTGTGCGTATGGGCGTTCGTGGCCCGGACGGGCAGGACGCTTGCCGGGACCGCGATCAGGACGCGCGCCCGGACGCGCATCGCCACGCGGCGGCTCCATGCCGAAATCACGGAAGAAGCGCTTCAGCGGATGATCGTCAGGAAGCTGGTCGAAACCGCGCGATCCGAAATTCTGGCCACCGCCGCCATTGTCGGCTTCCTGCACGTTCTTCTTCACGGTCACGCTGACGACAGCCGGACGTACCTTTGCCACCAAATCGGCAAAGCCGACGGTCTGCTGCGGCGGCGTCACCTGAACGGCTTCTGCGCGGGCATCATTGAGTGCGCCAAGCGGGCCGGTCGCGACAAACGCGCCAGCAAGGGCAGCGCAAACTGCGACAGCTGCAACGCTCTTGCGATAATGGGAAGTGCTAGCTCTGGACATCTATTTCTCCTTACGAGCGGTAATCCGGCCTTCGCTCTCGTCTTGGGAAACGAGGCCCTGTAATTCCTTTATAGAGCGTAAGATAGTTAGAGCTACCTTACCGCTCAATTTCCGCAAGATGAAAGTTTCGTAAGGTTTGCGGCGAGCGAAGCAGAAAATCACTCTTAAATATTGAAAACTATTTATTATTGAGAAGGCGGGCGAGTTCGGCTTTTTCGCTTTCGGAAAGCGGCTGCGCCGCTTCACCGAGCCTGCGTCGCCCACGAAAGGCGAAGACAAGCGCCACAGCGCCGATCACAAGCACAATGACCGGGAAACCCCAGAGCAAAACCGTGCGGGCCGACAGGCGCGGCTTCAACAGCACGAACTCACCATAACGGGCGACGACAAAGTCGAGCACCTGAGTGTCACTGTCCCCTGCCTTCAGTCGATCGCGAACGAGAAGGCGTAGATCGCGGGCGAGTTCCGCATTCGAATCATCGATGGATTCGTTCTGGCAGACCATGCAGCGTAACTCACCGGAAATAGTGCGCGCACGCTTTTCAAGCACCGGATCGGGCAGAACCTCATCCGGATTGACGGCAAAGGCTGCCGTGCCCTGAAATACCAGAGCAATAGCGAGGGCACACATGGCGAAGAGTTTGCGCATCTTCATGCTGCTGCCTCCGCTTGCTGCGGCGAGGCCTTGCGCTTGGACGCAGGTGCGCCGACACGCAAACGACGGTCTGCGAGCGAAAACAGGCCGCCCAGCATCATGACCAATGCGCCATACCAGATCAGCGTCACTTGCGGCTTCCACCAGATACGAACGACCACTGAACCGTCTCCCGGCTCATCACCCAGCGCCACATAGACCTGACTGAACCAGAGCGTGCGAATGCCCGATTCTGTCGTCGGCATCTGGCGCGCCGGGAAAAAGCGCTTGGATGGCTCTATGCGGCCAAGATCGCGCGCACTGGAATCGAGCAGCGTAAACGTGCCGCGATTCTCCGTGAAGTTCGGGCCGGTCAAAGGCCGAAGCCCCTCAAACCGTAGGGTGTAGTCCTGAACTTTGACCGTGTCGCCTGCGCGCATGATCAGCACATTTTCGGTACCGAAGGTCGTCACGCTGACGATGCCGAGCAGGGTCACGCCAAGTCCGATATGCGCCAGAGCTGTTCCGAAAACCGAGCGCGGCAGGCCTTTGAAACGGGCCCATGCTTTCGTTACCGAAACCTTGCCAATACCGGCCTTTTGCACCAGATCGGTGAGGCTGCCGAAAATCAGCCAGGCGGCCAGACCGACACCGCAAGCCGCCAGCAGCGATTTTGCCGAAGTGCTCCAGAGCACGATACCGGCAGCCACCAGCGCCAGAGCGAACGCCGTCATCAAGCGCTGCGAAACGGCATAGAGATCGCCGCGTTTCCAGGCGAGAAGCGGACCGAACGGAACCGCACATAAAAGCGGAATCATCAGCGGCCCGAATGTCATGTTGAAGAACGGTGCGCCAACGGAAATCTTTTCGCCGGTCATGACTTCAAGCAGCAGCGGATAAAGCGTGCCGATCAGAACGGTCGCAGCGGCTGTGGTCAGGAACAGGTTGTTGAAGACCAGTGCCCCTTCCCGCGAGATCGGGTGGAAAATGCCGCCAGCCGTCAGGCTTTGCACGCGAAGGGCGAATAGCGACAGAGAGCCGCCGATGAAAATGGCGAGAATGGCGAGAATGAAAAGCCCACGGCCGGGATCGGTCGCGAAGCTATGTACCGAGGTCAGCACGCCGGAACGGACGAGGAAAGTTCCAAGTAGCGACAGCGAGAAGGTCAGGATCGCCAGCAGGACTGTCCAAATTTTCAGCGCAGAGCGCTTTTCCATGACCAGCGCGGAATGCAACAAGGCAGTGCCAACCAGCCAGGGCATGAAAGATGCGTTTTCGACCGGATCCCAAAACCACCAGCCGCCCCAGCCAAGCTCGTAATAGGCCCAGTAGGACCCCATCGCGATGCCGCCGGTCAGGAACATCCAAGCCACCAGCGCCCACGGCCGCACCCAGCGCGCCCATGCCGCATCGAGACGACCTTCCAGAAGTGCGGCAACAGCGAAGGAAAAGCAGACCGAAAAGCCGACATAGCCGAGATAAAGCAGCGGCGGATGAATGGCGAGTCCGATGTCCTGCAAGATGGGATTGAGATCGCCGCCTTCCATCGGTGCGGGAAGGATGCGCGTGAACGGGTTTGATGTGAAGATGATGAAGGCCAGAAAGGCCACCCCGATCCAGCCCTGAACGGCCAGAACATTGGCGCGCAAAGTTTCAGGCAGGTTGCCGGAAAATGCTGCGACCAGCGCACTGAAAAGCGTCAGGATGAACACCCATAGCAGCATGGAGCCTTCGTGGTTACCCCAGACACCGGTGATCTTGTAAAGGAGCGGCTTTTGCGAATGCGAATTTTCAACAACGTTCAGGATCGAGAAATCGGACACGACATAAGCGTGGACCAGAACCGCCGAAGACAGGCAGACCAACGCGAAAACTGCCAGCGCCGTTGGCACGGCCACCGACATGAGCTGCGTGTCGCGTCGGCGGGCGCCGACAACCGGCACGACCGATTGAACAATCGACAGCGCCAGTGCCAGCACCAGCGCGAAATGGCCGATCTCGACACTCATAGGCAGTCTCCCGATCTGTCCAAACGCTCACGCATCGTTATTTGCCCTCCCAGACGCCTTTGGCTTTCAGGCTGTCGGCAAGGTCTTTCGGAACATAATTTTCGTCATGCTTGGCGAGCACGTTGTCGGCGCGGAACACACCATCCTGTCCGAAGCGTCCTTCGGCCACCACGCCCTGCCCTTCGCGGAACAGGTCTGGCGGAATGCCTTCAAACACTACTTTCACGGTCTTGATCGTATCGGTGACCGTAAAATACAGTTCACTGCCATCGCGACGGACCGAGCCCTCCTCGACGAGACCGCCAAGACGGAAGCGCGAGCCCGAGGTCAATTCCTGTTCTGTCAGGTCGGCAGGCGTGCGGAAGAACCGGATATCCTGATTGAACGCCATCAGCATCAGCCCCACCGCCACGGCCAAAACCGCCAGCGCGCCGCCGATTAGCATAAGGCGCTTGCGTTTTCTCTGGCCGATTGTCCGGGCAAGACTGCTGGCGGGTTTCGGCTTGCGTGCATTTTCTTCTGCGGTCGCGCTCATTTTTGTGCCTCTAAGCCCAAGCCGGATGCGAAGCTGCGAAGCTCCGTCCGCTGTTCTTCCGCAAGGGCGGTCATGCCCCGGTTCAGGGCATCAAGCGCCGCATCACGGCGTTGCAGGATCATATAGGAGCGCACGAGACGCTTCCAGCCTTCGACATCCCCGCTATTCTGGCGAAGACTTTCATCCAGACGTTGAACCATGCCCTCAATCATCGCCTGACGATCTTCCGTCGACAGGGACGAAGCCGCCTCGATATCGTCGGAAGACGGACCTTTTTGCTGGGTTGGCTGATTGTCCGAAGGATTGCTCAGCCGCGCAATGGCTTGCTCGACCTGACCGCGCCAGGGCGCATCGGCTGGAGCCTTGTCCAGAAGTGTCTTGAGACGAGTAATCGCTGCATCCGGGCGACCATCCTGCATCTCGCCTTGCGCGAGGTAGAACTGCGGACGCGGATCGTTTGGCTCAAGCTCAACCGCCTTGTTCAGAAACGATTCCGCCTCAGCCGTGATCGTGCCACCAGAAACTGCGGCAAGCCCTTCCGCCAGACCCAGCAGACGCGGGAAGTTTTCACCGTCGATGCGCAGGGACGAACGATAGGCATTCACCGCATCGGCCGGACGGCCAAGACGCATGTAGATCGGCGCCAGCACATCCCAGCCGCGTGCATCATCAGGATTTTTCGCCAGATGCGCCTCCGCCCGTGCCACGAGTTCGTCAACAGAACCGCGATCAGGATTGTCAGAGAGACGCCCGGCAAGCGGCATGGAGGGCACGTCCGGCTTGCCGAAAAGCGGATAGACGCCCCAGGCGATCAGTGGCACGGCCAGCACAGCGATTAGCGCCAGAACACGACCTGAGCCCGCAGACTGCGCTGCGCTTGCAGCGTCCTGACTTTCTTTTTCAGCACTTAGAATGCGACGGGAAATTTCAATTCGCGCCTGTTCGGCGCTTTGCGCATCGATCATACCGCGCCCAGCATCGGCTTCGACTTCGCGCAGCTGATCGCGATAGACTTCTAGATCGTTCTTTTCTGCAGGCAAGAATGCCTGCTTGCGCCGCGTGAGAGGCAACAAGACAGCCAAAGTGGCTGCTAACGTCAATAATGCTGCAATCAACCAAAATCCCATGGCTACGACTTAAGCGCAGGCATGGGAAAAACCAACCACTACCTGTCGCAACTGGCCACCTAGGGCAATTCGCCGCAAAGGCGCACAGGCCGTTCCAGTGGTCTGTTTGCGACAGATCAGGTCAGCGGGGTCCAGCTTCCGTCCGTATTACGGCAGGCAGTTCCACGCACGGTTTGCTGCGAACCGCCAATGTCGAAGGTGTGCGAATACTGGCGGCAGTTCTGCGAACCAACCTGATAAGGCTGCGCAGCTGTCACATCACCGGAGTTCGACCCGGCGCTCCACGAAACAGCCTTCCCGGCTGGAGAATATTCCAGCGCACGATACTCGGCTTCCAGCGCCTTTCTCCGGTCAGCCGCGTTCAGCTGATTTGCGGTATTGCCGAGCAGGCCGTTGCCCAGCGATGCGAGCAGGCTCGATTCAGGTTTTGCGGGTTGTGACGATCCGCCAAGCGACGTCAGCCCCCTGCCGCCGCCCGATGTCCCGCATGCCGACAAGGCCAGCGACAGGGCAACCATGGTCGGAACAACCAGAGCCGGAGAAGAAAACCTGAATTCCATCATCATAACAAACCGGCCCTCATGAACCAATGAGCTTGCATATTATCGCATCATGCGATCTCTGAATGTCAGCTTCTTAGAGCATTTCGAGCAAAAGTGTGAACCTGTTTTGCATACGTAAATGCTAAAAAGCAAAGACCTCGCGTTAACTTAGAGCGCGTTGCGGTCAGATTCAATCAGACCTAACCGCGCGCCCCGCCTCGTTTCAAGGCACATCTTAATCTTCCGCAAGCGGCAACACGGTACGAACGCGCAAGCCTCCCATCGGACTTTTGTCCAGATGCAGCTGGCCGCCATATTCGCGAACCGTATCCTGCACGATTGCAAGGCCCAGACCAGTGCCCGGCTTTGTTTCGTCCACGCGGCTGCCACGTTTCAACGCGGCCTCGATCTTGTCATCTTCAAGCCCCGGCCCGTCGTCCTCGATGACGATTTCGAATAGCCGTAGCCCATCCAACGCTGCCCCCACGGCGATATTCACCCGGCGGCTTGCCCATTTCCCGGCATTGTCGAGAAGGTTGCCAATGATTTCCTCAAGGTCTTCCTTTTCGCCCGCGAAGATCGCGTGCGGAAAATCATTGCGCAAGCTGACATGGAGTGCAGGGTTAAGCTTGGCGGTTACGCGATGCATCCGCTCCATCACCGGCGCGACGGAAGTGCGGAAAACGACGCTGTCCCGCTGCGCGGCAATGCGCGCGCGTTGCAGATAATGCTGGATCTGCACCTGCATGGCTTCGCTCTGCTCCTGCACGACGCGCCCCTGATCGCCGCCAATGGCCCGACCTTCATTGACCAGTACGGAGAGCGGCGTCTTGAGCGAATGGGCGAGATTGCCGACCTGCGTTCGGGAACGCTCGACGATTCGGCGATTGTTTTCGATCAGCGCGTTCATTTCGCGTGCAAGCGGCGCGATTTCCATCGGCAAGGACGCATCGAGCTTCAATGAGCGCCCCTCGCGAATATCGGTCAGCGCCTGACGCACCTTATCCAGCGGACGCAAGCCGAACAGGATGATTGCGGCATTGATCAAAATACTGCCGATACCGAACACTGCAAGATAGGCGGCGAGCTTTGTCCTGAAATCGGAAATCTCGTCCATGACTTCGCTGAGGTTGCCCATCACGCGGAAACGGGCCACGCGGCCAGAATTGTCCAGCACGACTTCCGTTTCGACGATGAAAAGCTCTTCACCATTGAGGCCGGGCAATGAGTAGCTGCGCATGAATGAACTGTCGAAAGGCGCCTGTGTTATCGGCATTTCCGGGACGATGCGCCCAATCAGCGACGGTGATTCCAGCTTGCCGCTTACATTGGGTGCAAGCGGGTCCACCGACCAGTACCAGCCGGAAAGCGGGCTGGAATAGCGCAACTCGCCCAGTTCCGGGCGTCCCTGAAGCACGCCCTCCGGCGATACGCTGACAGCGCCAACAAGGCTGAATAGATGTGCTGTCAGAAGCCGTTCAAAATTGCTGCGGGCGGCATCGCTGTAAAGCGAACCGATGAGCGTTGCCACCACCACCAGCGCCGCAATCACCCACAGCGTCGACAATGTGACAACGCGAACGGCAAGAGAGCGGAGCGATGGGATGACGCGAAAACGCTTCAGTTGTCGTTCCCCTTCGGATCAGCGCCTGCATCGGAGCGCATACGATAACCCATGCCACGCACGGTCTCGATGAGATCGACACCCATCTTCTTGCGCAGGCGTCCGACGAAAACTTCAATCGTATTGGAATCGCGGTCGAAATCCTGATCGTAGAGATGTTCGACCAGTTCCGTGCGGGAAACAACCTCGTCCATATGATGCATGAGGTAGGACAGCAGGCGATATTCATGCGACGTCAGCTTCAGCGACACGCCCTCGACACTCGCCTTGGAGGTCTTGGTGTCGAGATGCAACGGGCCGCAGACGATCTCCGACGAGGCATGTCCGGCAGCACGGCGGATGAGCGCACGCAACCGGGCCAGAACTTCCTCGATATGAAATGGTTTGGCGACATAATCGTCGGCACCGGCATCAATACCGGCGACCTTGTCGCTCCAGCGGTCGCGGGCCGTCAACATTAGGACAGGCATGGCGCGCCCATTGCGACGCCAGCGTTCCACGACGCTGATGCCGTCGATACGCGGCAGGCCAATATCGAGAATCACCGCATCATACGGTTCCGTATCACCCAGAAAGTGGCCCTCTTCGCCGTCATAGGCGCTATCAACCACATAGCCTGCGGCAACCATCGCATCGGAAAGTTGCCGGTTCAGGTCCTTGTCGTCCTCAACAATCAGGATACGCAAGCGGGCTGTCTCCCTTCAACGGATCATATGCAACGGAAAAGCCGGTCTGCCTATGACAATGCAAACCAGTCATACCGGGCAAACCGGCTTCAAAACCCATGCCGGGAATTTTTATCGATTGGGCACAGCCACTTCGACGCGACGCGGACGTTCGCCGTCGCGGCCCGGAACGAGCACGACGACAACGCAGACCGGCGCCCCGTTCTGGGTAGACGGCGTGGCCTTGGCCAGCTGCCCGCCCTGTTTGGCGGCAACCTGTTCGCCCACGGCAGCACAGTCACCGGCAGCGGCGATCAGAAGATTGGAGGTCTGCGGCGTAGCAATCGGCATGGCGCCAGCATCGACAATGCCGCCGATGGGCAACAAGCCAAAACTCACCGCGAGAAGCGCGAAAACTTTGAGTGCAGAGTTCTTTTTCATCATGCCGCCTTATATAGCGCACGACAGCTGAACGATGCATGAACAGGCTGTTCTCGCTATAGACCTTAAAGGATAATTTCCCCTTGCTATCACGCTTTGTGAAATTATGAAATGCGCGAAGTTGCCTTGATGCGACCGAATATCGTAACAATTCCGGCGATTGCAGCGGCCAGCTGCAGTAAAACATCCGTTAGCGCAACTTGATCAATCACGTTGTCTGCTACCCCCGAAAGCGCCCGCGAACCCCAGAATAATCGAGACCAGGCCCGCCCAGACCGTGCAAGAAAGATACTAGGCTTTGTCGTCTGTCATTTGTTTCTGCAAGAAATTATAAGCCAGCGGCCAATTGGAGTACAGCCGGATCACCGGCCCCGATTGTTGTGCTGACCATCGTAACGCGCAGCTCAAACGCACCAACACCCACGTCAGGGGTGCGAATCGCTTTGGCATAAATCCACACCGGGGAAGTGACCTGCTCGCGCCGCACAGCGCACCTGACGCTGCCATTAACCGTACCTAGGCAAAGGCTTGGCGCGCGAGATCTTCTCTGCCTCCTCCGCTAAACCCAAACTTCTTCAAAAGATCAAGAATGTTACATTGTTAAACGCACGTATCAGAACAACGGACGATCCGCATGATAACGCTGCATTCTGCCCGGCCTGGAGAAGAATACATACCGCACGAAGAGAGTCTCATACCTAGCAAGTTTTGGTGGAAAACTTAAAACACCTCGGCTGAATGGCTCAAACGAGGCATAATTGCTGGCATCTTTAAGACCATCACCTGCGATTATTTTCCAAATTTAGTCACACATTGCCGTTCTTGTCGGAAGAGACATGCAGCAGAGATGAGTGTGTTTGCCGCTTTATGAAGCACTTGAGAAATCCCAGCGTCCACCAAGCAGCAAAACTTGCTGACGCCGATCCCATCAACATCAGTTCGGTGTTATCAAATGTCACCGTGAGGCCAAACGAATTAGAAATTCTAACTGCAACCTGGAATAGCCCCCTAATTGCCCGGACAGTTTCTGCCACTTAAATAAGTGATAGGACTACTGTTCACATTATGACTGGTAATAGCATTAAGATGG
>JACGXE010000002.1 GCA_014138095.1 Ochrobactrum sp. RH2CCR150 | reverse complement strand
CACCGGCAGAGATCTTCCGTCAGAAACTTGTCGCAAACAGACATCGATATGAATAAACTCTAACTCTAAAAGTCGCGGTTCAGCATGAACTCACATTGAAGGGGCAACCGATGGCTGCCCCTTACAGGTTCTAGTCGAACAAACCTATCAAATCATCTGCGTAAAGAGATTGCGGAACTGGCGCGGCTGTGAACGCAGAAACTGTGGTGCAGCTTCGATGGTCTCGCCGAAATGGGCTGCTGCATGCCAAGGCCAGCGCGGATCGTAGAGTACCGTGCGGGCCAGTCCGATTATATCTGCATCGCCGGTCGACAGGATTGCTTCTGCCTGCTCGAAATCGGTAATGAGACCGACAGCCACAACTGGAATATTGACCGCTGCTTTGACGGCGCGCGCCAGCGGCACCTGATAGCTCGGTCCAACCGGAATTTTCTGACCTGCGTCAAGTCCGCCGCTCGAAACGTGAATTGCCGCGCAGCCTCGCGCGGCCAGGGCTTCTGACAACGCTACTGTCTGTTCGACGTCCCAGCCGCCATCAACCCAGTCCGTTCCGGAGAGCCGCATCGTGACTGGACGATCTGCCGGAAAGACAGCACGAACGGCGTCGAAAATTTCCAATGGGAAACGCATGCGGTTTTCGAGCGAACCACCATATTCGTCGTCACGTTTGTTCGACAGCGGCGACAGAAATTGGTGCAGAAGATAACCATGCGCGCCATGAATCTGGATCGCGTCCAAACCCAGTCGCGCAGAGCGTTTGGCGGCATCTACAAATGCTTCGCGGATGCGCTTCAACTCATCCTTGTCCATCTGTGTCGGAGCATTGTCGGCAGAATTGAACGCGAACGCAGACGGCGCGATGGTCTGCCAGCCATTTTCGTGCGTTGGCGCAATCTGACGTCCGCCAAGCCACGGCAAATCGGTGGATGCCTTTCTGCCTGCGTGAGCCAGCTGTATAGCGATTGGCATTGACGACCAGCGACGAACGCCGTCGAGTGTCCGTTGCAGTGCAGCCTCGGTTTCATCGGAATAAAGGCCGACATCCGCGTAGCTGATCCTGCCTTCGGGACTGACCGCTGTTGCTTCAATCGTCAACAGCCCCGCTCCGGATTGGGCCAGATTGCCCAAATGCATCAGGTGCCAGTCCGTCGTTTTGCCGTCCTCGGCCGAATACTGGCACATTGGAGCAATCACAATGCGGTTTTTGAGATGCAAACCGCCCACTTCCAATGGAGAAAATAGCTTCGTCTGGCTCATAGCTCGTGCGCCTCTTATCGGGATCGATCTGACAATGCCCCCTGCTCTCAGGAGGCTCGCAATCACACTTATCACAGGTCTTGTTTCATTTTCATTGTTTAGCAATCACAATGCGTTCAATAAAATTGATGTACAATTAGTGCTGTGAGCCCCGCCTCGACGCCGAAATTTCCGGTTGTATTCGTGTCAATTTTCGCACGCGAATTAATACTTTTCCGACTCTTTGTCTTTAAACACGGGCCAACATTATTCGGGGGATTTCATGGCCTGGAAATTCATGCTGGCAACAACCGTTATGGCAGTTGCGCGTACTATGCCCAATGTCTTCAAGCCTAATATTTTTAGCACGCCGGTTCAGCCTGCGCTTATCGCAGACAGCGCTTTCGACATGGAGTTAAAGCCAGCACCAATTAATCCGGACTGGATATTGGAAGGATCGCCACTGGCGCGTTCATGTGAACAGTCCTCCAGTGGCGACCGTGCGGCTTTCACCGCGATCTGGGATTGCACCGCCGGCGAGTTTCGCTGGTATTTCGGATGGGATGAAACGGTCTATATTCTCGAAGGCGAAGTGCATGTGACCGATGCAGATGGGAAACAACGCACGCTGAAAGCCGGCGATGTTGCCTATTTTCGTGGTGGAACCTGGGCGACATGGCGGATCGACCGCTATCTAAAGAAAGTCGCCTTCATGCGGCGCACCCTGCCTGCGCCTGCCTCCGCCATTTATCGCGTGAGCGACGCCTTGCGAAATCGCGTCGCGCGTCTGTAGACGCGGACGCTTTTCGAGCGTAACGAACCGGCCTTCTGACAGGATGGTGTCGTTGACGTGAGCCTTGGCATTTATATATAATCAATGCGCATGATGGGAATGGGGTTCTCCCGAAACCGCCTTTTCTGGCTGATGACTCCTGATCGAATTGACAATAGGAACGCAATACGTCGATGGTCGGAGCCGTCGAGGTTCTAGGGTGCTCCCTGCCCGCTTCTCTCCAGCAAGCGTATTCGTTCCACAATTTTGACAGGTGAATTATGCAAGCAACCATCATGGTGGCGCTCGGCGGAGCGATCGGAAGCGTGGCGCGTTATTGGCTCGCCCTTTTAATGCTGCCGGTGAGCCGTGACCTGCCCTGGGGCACTATTGTCATCAATATCGTGGGATCGTTCGCAATTTCCTTTTTTGGAACGCTGACGCTCGAACATGGACGCTTCGCCGTGCCCGAAATCTGGCGCCTGACCTTTATGGTCGGCGTTTGTGGCGGTTTCACCACCTTTTCGTCCTTCAGCCTGCAAACACTGGATCTTCTGAGAGCTGGCCAGCCCGGCAAAGCCCTTCTCAATATTGGCCTCTCGGTCATCATATGCCTGATTGCCGTCTGGCTGGGCTTCCTTGCGGCGCACCAGATTAATAGCGGCGCTCAACAGATCGCAGAGACCGCCATTGAGGAAGAGGCCTCGTAGGTTCGCTCATCTTTCGTAGGATCAGGGCTTCTGTTCCTTAACATTGGCGAATGCGGGCCTATATCTCCCGTTGCAACCAATGGAAAAGGAGATAAGCGATGCGTTTATTGCTCACCGTTCTGGCATTTGCGACGACTTGTAGTCTGGCATTAGCTGCAGCCCCTGAAGGACAGAAGCTCTCTGACATCATTTCAAAGATCGAGCAGTCGGCGGATTTTGCATATGTCGATGAGGTCGATTGGAATGACCGCGGTTATTATGAGATAGAGTATCTCATGAAAAACGGCGCGAAAGTCGAAATCAAAATTGATCCGAAGACTGGCGAGACAATCAAGTAAATCTTGGAAAAGTGGTGAGCGCGCAGGGATTCGAACCCTGGACCTACTGATTAAAAGTCAGTGAATAACATGTTTATTTTCAATACGTTATTTGCATCATGTGTCATTTGTGTGCCAATCTATCATGAGGCTAGCGTTTCGGCAATCCTGTCGAATGCTGCCTTATGATCGTCGGATGGGAACAGATGGCCGTATCGATTCATGGTTATTGCGTAACTGGCATGCCCTGCCAATGTCTGCACGGCCTTGGGGGAAAGGCCGGCTTCGATCCACGTCGAAATCGCATAATGCCTCAAGGCGTGCCATCCGATATCCGGGGCGTTTGTCTCGGCTATAAGGGGTTTCCAATCCCGCTTCATAAAGTTCGTGTGCCTGATGAATCCGCCCCTGCTGTCGGCAAACACGAAGTCGTCAAATCCGTTATGCTTGGACGACGCTTTCCACGTCTTCAGCTGATCAATCATCGCCTTGCCGATTGGAACGGTTCGGCGGCCCGCCCCTGACTTTGTCGTGTCAAACTCGCCATAGGCATCAACGCGCGTCTCGACACTGACGTGACCGTTTTCCATATCTATATGCGTCCATCGCAGCGCCCACTGTTCGGAAGCACGCAGGCCAGTGGCAGCGGCAAAGCGGATACGCAGGTCGATAGGCGCCTGAGCCAGATTGAGAATTGCCGCTAAAGCCATCTTAGACGGCGGCGTTACTCGCTCAGATCCTTCGTCTCGCTTTCCAATGACGCGGACACCCTTCGCAACGTTTACACCGACCTTGTTCGTTTCAATACCATGCTTGAGGGTGCGGCTTAACGTGCCTAGGACGCGCCGCGTTGTGACAATTCCCGCCCCAGCATTGCGCATGTCATCACGAAACTTGATGACATCGGCTGTCGTTAGCTCTGCCAGCGTTTTCTCGCCAATGCCGTTTTCGAAGCCAATGCTGCTTTCATCGGTAGGGTTGATCCAATTATCGAAATGCTGCTTTGTCGTCCGAAGATAGGACTGAACGACCTTCTCGCCGCGCTTGTGGCGTAGCTCCATGGCTTTATAGAAATCGTCGCAAACATCCGCAACTGTAGTTTTCTTCGCCTCTTCCTTGTAAGTGGCTGAACCTGTCGTGGCGATGAGTTCAGCCAGCCTTGCTTCTGCTTCGCGCTTCTTTGTGAACTGCTCACGGTGCCGCTTGCCGAGACGATCCGTAAAATCGAGTTGCCAAGCCTCATGCTGTCCGCTGGCATTCTCCCAGGATCGCTTCTTAATTTTGGCCAAAATGAACTCCTGATAATTTTGGCACATAATATACAACGGCACACGAACCGACAAGCCAACGATACGGAATCGTCCCCTGTTGACTTTCGTTCTGCATGAGAACAAAATGGGAACATCTAAATTAGCAGGAGGAAGCCATGAACGCTCTTGTGCAAAATTATGAAGACGAAATTCAGCAGGTACTCGCCTACCACGGCGGCGATGTGCACGCGGCCATTGAGGCGCTCCTGAAAGAGCGTGACTTTCTGGCGCGCGAAGTCGAACTTTCTCGCCTCGCCATTACGCATGGCCAACGCGCTGACCTATTCAAGAGGGCAGCGTGATGAAAACGTTCCAAGTCGCCCTTCCTGAAGCTTACGCTCTGAAATGCGCCCGGCGCGAAGTACACCGCGACGCCGATCGCCTTGGCGCCCGCTTACCTCATCGCATGGCCCGCAAATCCGGAATCGATTTCTGCGTATTCAGTTTCCCTACTGAAAAGTGCATGAGCGCTTTCATGCGTCGGCATGGCGGCAAGCCTTTTGGCGTTACCGCTTCTGCCGACAAGTGGGAAAGAATCGTTGTGCGATAAGAATTGAGTCTCCCAAATGAGCCGTTCACGCGGTGAGCCGCCAAAAAGCCTTATCAATAAAGATTACCCGTTTCAGGTAGTGCTTCACCTCACAGACTGGCACCGAACAAACCTCGTTCAAATGTTGAACGACCGAGAGAGATTGGGCGGGTATCGGCTTTGGGGTGGAGCTCAACACAATCTGACGGAATTTAGCATTGCGCGCTTTAACACTCGGGAGGGACAGAACGAGTTCATCCGTCTCTACGGCGGCAAGCCGCACGACCCTGCCGATAAGTCTTCCAAGCCGTGGGAGACGTATTTTGAGAAATGAGAATAAGACCGACCTTCCTGAAGGAAATGCCTGCTTCGGCTCGGATAATGGATTTGTTTGGCTGGTACGAACTGTACGGCTATTGCTGTCGCTGCGGTCATATCGGATCGGTGGACAGAACCATCATTCTGCGAAAGTTTGGCACGCACACCTACTTCGAGGATTTGCACCCGCGAATGCGGTGCAAGGCCTGTACAGCCAAGGGCGATGCACAATTCGGGATTACAAAACCACCGAGATAGAGAATGACTGGGTACAAGACCGACAGAACTACCAGCGCCAAAGGCAACAAGTTGTTTGAGCACTTCTGCGATGCGAAGGGCTGCAAGGTGTGGGGAACGTTCGGCTACAAGACCGCTACGGCTCAACTCTGGTTCTGCCGTGAGCATAAACAGGAAGGCGAAGAAGCCTTGGCTGGACGGCGCAAATAAGAGCTACTTGGTGCCACGCTGCTTTTCAACGCAGGTTTTTGCTTCCTGCCCAGGCGAACATGCGTCTATCTCCGGCTTCTGTATCTGATCTTGCTTTTGCGACGACGGGACTTGGGTGCTGTCTGGATCGGATGGTGGCTGGCCCGGTGCTGCTGGAGGGTTACCCGGCACTTCAGGTTCCTGCCCACCAGATTGCGATGGCGCTCCAGATCCTTGCGCAAATGACGCGCTGGACATGACCACGAGGCCAACTGCTACAGCTATCCATTTCATTCGACCGGCTCCTCGGCATGTTCAATCGTCTAAGGTAACAGTCTTATCGCAGTGATGTTCCATCAACGTATGGACGCAGATCATAAGCGCACTATTCTTTTCGCAAAAGAGGAGGCGCGCATGTGCAATCTATACAACATCACGACGAACCATGAGGCCATGCGCCGCCTGTTCCCGAAATTCTCGGATATGACGAACCGCATCGATCCACAGTTGGATATCTATCCCGACTATCCCGCGCCAGTGTTGAGAAATGTCAAAGGCGATGAGCCGGAACTGGCGATGCTTCGATGGGGCATGCCGACACCGCCAGAGAAGTTGAAATCTGACGTGGACAGCGGCGTTACCAACATACGAAATCTCAAGTCAGGGCATTGGCGGCCATGGTTTGGCGTCGAGCATCGTTGCGTCGTCCCGGCCACCTCATTTTCCGAGTACGGTAAAGTCCGCGATCCGAAAACTGGAAAGCTCCCCGCTCACTGGTTTGCTCTGAATGAGGAAAAGCCTTTGTTTGCGTTCGCTGGACTTTGGACGCGATGGAAAGCGATCCGAAAGCGTAAAGAAGGTCTGGTCGAGATCGATATCTTTGCATTTCTTACGACCGAGGCGAATGGCGTTGTCTGGCCAGTTCATCCAAAGGCAATGCCGGTCATACTCCGCACCACGGAAGAAATAGATACTTGGCTACGTGCGCCGTGGAATGAAGCCAAGGACATGCAGAAACCCCTGCCAGACGCTGATCTGATCGACCTAACGCCAAGCAATCACATCGAGGAAGCACAGGCAAGTTTATTCTAGGGAGGATGGAATGTTCGGACCAAAACAACCGGGTGATTATCCAGATCGTGAAATCGACTGCCAAGAAGCGGTATCGCAAGGAATTGCGGAGCTGGTCGAGCGAGCTGTGGTATCCGGCGCCAGAGACGCAGAGGTCACTGCGGCCATAGCCCGCACTCAGGTGATCGGCGTGCCCGAACTCATCCAGGACGCTGTAGAGGCCGGATGGTCGGAGGAGGAAGCGGCAACCGCAATAAGGATAGTTGCTGAGAACATGCACCGCGGCGTGACAGGAACCGATCCGGAGGAATAGCACCAGCCTTCTGTTCCCCGTTTTGCCGGTTCTTTCGCCGTTTTTGGCAACGACGACGTGCCTAATATCGGCCTGCCTCGGTTCGGCAGGCACGCGCCTTGTCAGCTAAATGGCTGGCGGGGTTCACTATTCTTAGACCGAGCGTTACGTTGCCAAAATTGTTAAAATTTTGCTTTTTAGATATCGCTAATGAAGCTACGATTACGCCTTTAGTATAAGGAGGCTGACATGCCGTTTTTCAACGAAGCGAGCCGAATATACATTCCTGCTGAAGTGGACTTCCTACGTAGCTGCTTCACCAACGCTGCTGTCTTATTGGAAGAAAGTGACCACAACTATTCGGGTAGTGAACTCGCATCCTGTATCCTAATGCTCTACGAACACGGACTTCGTGAAAGGTCGCGACTAACTGAACTTGCTGCCAGATTGGCGCATCAGCGATATACTATTCGGCACGACCTACGCGCAATGCAGACCAATTCCGACATACCTGAAGGAACAAATAACCCAGTCGTGGGTTAATACCATTGCAATGACACCAATTGCCCCGCCGATCAAGCGGGGCTTTTTTTCGATGTGCGCGCCGTGCCTTTGGGCGCAGCGCGCCCATCACATAAGCGTCAGGGGCTTACCTTTCTAAGGAACAAAATAGATCAGAAATAGTTTCGCTATCGCTCCCCCAAAGAGAGCGACCGCTGAGTTTGGGCACACCGAACTCATGGGATCCCCGAGTGACCTGCAACGGTCATTCGGGGTTTTCATTGGATGCTCCTCAAAATGAATCTCTACGCCCCGGAACGAATCAGAGAGTGATTCGTTCGACTCGATTGCAAGTGATTCGCACGCATCGTGTTGTCGGTGTCGGTGTCGGTGTCGGGAGTAAGTAAAATGGTAGCGTCGCCGAGAGCTAATTGGAAGGGATATATAAAGTTCGGGGAGGTATCATGCCCGGTAGCTTTATATACAGCGGCATCTACGTCTGAACGAATCTCGTTCCACACGATTAACCGCAAGACGGGAAATCGCGTACGCCGTGAATATATAGACAGTGAAACCTGCAAGCCCGTGGAACGTGAGGATCAGGTCAAGGGATACGAGGTGGATGATCACCGATATGTGGTTCTCGAGCCCGAAGAGATTGCCGCCGCGATCCCCGAAAGTGACAAGACCTTACAGATCGAAACCTTTATTCCATGCGACCAGGTTGATACGGCTTATTTCGACAAGCCTTACTACCTCGCTCCGGACAAGATGGGTACGGAGGCCTTTGTCCTGCTTCGCGATGGGATGAGAAAGGCCAAGGTGGCTGCCATAGCACGCACAGTTTTATTCCGCCGCATGCGGACGGTGCTTATCCGGGCCCACGGAAAGGGTCTGACGGCTTCAACGCTCAATTTCGATTACGAGGTGCGATCTGCTGAGAAAGCGTTCGAGGATGTGCCGGATATCAAGATTGAAGGCGAAATGCTGGAATTAGCGGAACATATCATCGGCACCAAGGCTGGCGAATTTGATGCCAGCAAGTTTGACGACCGATATGAGGAGGCTGTGGCCGACCTGGTCAAGGCAAAAATTGAAGGTCGAACCCTTCCTAAGAAAAAGGCGCCCGTCGCATCCAAGCCGAGCGATTTGCTACAGGCTCTCCGCGAAAGCGCCGGCCTTGGTGTCGCGAAAACGAAACGCACGGCGGCCAACGCTGATCGCGCCCCAGCTCGGAGAAAGACCACCAAAACAGCCACAAGTTCCAGAAAGTCTGTTTCACCCACGAGACGGGCAAGTTAAGGAGAATTCGAGATGGCTGTTCGTCCATACTGGAAGGGATACCTGAAGCTCTCGCTTGTCACCTGCCCTGTCGAGATGATGCCAGCGACTTCTGAAAGTGAAAAGGTCCGTTTTCACACCTTAAACCGACAGACCCAGAACCGTGTTGTCAGTCACTATGTCGACGCAGTCACCGGCAAGGACGTCAGGGAAGGCGATGAGGCCAAAGGCTACGAGCGAGGAGAAGGTGAATATGTTCTCCTCGAAGATGATGAACTGGAGAACGTTGCGCTCGATAGCACCAAAACGATCGATATTGAAATGTTCTCACCTCGTGAGAGTATCGGGTGGATTTGGCTCGACACCCCTTACTATTTGTCTCCTAGCGATCCCGTCGGCGAGGAAGCCTTCTCGGTTATTCGTGAGGCTATGAAAGCCGAAAACAAGGTTGGCATATCAAGGTTGGTCCTGTCTCGGCGCGAACGGGCCGTTATGCTTGAGCCGCGCGGCAAAGGGATTATTCTCTGGACCCTGCGCTACGGTGACGAAGTGCGCGACGAAGATCTCTATTTTGAAAGCATTGGCGAGGAGAAGGCCGATCCGGACGCACTGCCGCTGATTGAAAAGTTCATCAAAAAGCAAACCCGGGACTGGAAGCCCGACCTAGTCCAAGACCCAGTTCAAGAGCACCTGCTTGACATCATAGCAGCCAAAAAGAAGACACTGAAAAAGCCGACGAAAGCGAAGCAGAAAGCGACCGACGCTGAACCGCAACGCGGCAACGTTATTAACATCATGGACGCTTTGCGGAACTCGTTGAAGAACGAAACGAGGAAAAACAAATGAAAGTGAAAAAAATTCCCAGAACGGTAAACCCTTGGTCAGATCCAAAGCTCGTGCGGGAGAAAGAAGCCGGGGATCCTTCTCCTGTCGAACCCAGCGACCATCAGGAAAAACCTACCCATGAGCAGACAAACTCGCCTGGCAATCCTAATATTAGATTGCCAAAAGAACCCTATCCGGATCGGTCGAAGGACTAGTATTTACTTTTTTGCCCAATTGGATAAATTTCTGTCGCCCTTGGGAGAGAGGGCTCAGTAGCCTTAACCCCGCGCGGTTCTCGCCGCGGGGTTCTTTTTGATCAGACCTTCCTGCTCTCCAACGCCTTCAGCCTCTCCGCAAAATAGATGATTTTATTCAGATCATACATTCGGCTGGCCGCGTCTTTCTCGCCGAACCGATAGCAAGCCTTAAAGATGTTGCCGAGCGCGAAGGACATGCCTTTGTGCTCGATCAGGTCGTTCAGTTCGGTCGCATGTGGAGGTAGCTCGTAATAGCTTGTGCTGCCGCCGTCGGAGGCAACGGACGCTGCGGCTGCGCGTAGGCTCAGGTCGGTTAAGTGAACCGGCTTTGGCATGGGCTGCTTGCCAGAACCCAGTTCACCTCGAGCAATTTCACGGTCAATTCGTGCATCTGGAACCATTAGACGCCCTCCCTTACTTTCCGCTTCGGCTCTTCGAACTTCTCAGTGACGGGACCGCCTGCGAGTAGGCCGCGAACCGAAGACAGCTGATCGCGAACAAGCGGACGAAACCGACGCGCCGCAAACGGCGGGTTGTCATATCCGAACTGCGGGCAGATGCCCCGATCGACGCCTTTCAGACGCACGCCGATGTAGCTGCCCTGCGTGTAGTGCTCAAACGGTCCGATCCAGCTTATAGTGTAGACCTCGCCTTCCTTGATCTCGATGAACTGTTCGAAGCCGACAGCGCTATCGATGCAGACGACCTTCTGGCCTATGTGGAAGTTGGTCATGCCGCCGCCCTCCAAGCCCCTAACCGCCGAAATTCAACCGGCACGCCATTGGCGAGCGCTCGCGCCGTTCCTTCCGCCATGCCTCGGCTCATCCCGAAATTCTCATAGACCACGCATTTCTCCGCCACCCGATACCAAGCGAGACCGGCCTCAATGCCGAGCTCTCGTTCATCAGGCCGCAAATCATCCAGCACTTGCGTATGAAGCAAATGGCTCGCAATCGGCGCTTCGCCCCGGCGCAAGCTGTCCAGAAGGCACGCGCGGGCATATTCGGTGTTGCGCACGACATCGCCGCTGAAAGGACTTTCGATGATGACGAGTGGCTTGCGCGCCGGTTGCTCGGCAACTGGCACTGGATACGGCACAGGAACGTCACCGATGCAAAGCTCCCCCGCCCTGATCGTTACTCTGGTTACGGGCAAGTTGTCGTTATAAGGTTTTGGCAGGCAACTTATAACTGCCCCACCTGTCGTCATCTGCCGTCCTTCTACCGCCGCTCGCGCGGCGCGGTCTTCTGCTTCTTCAAGCATGTTCTCTCCTCGTTTTTGTGGTGAAAGCGCCGCTTGGTGGGCGGCGCGAGTTGGTTAGTCTTCGTATTCTTCCCAAATCGCCTTGATCGGCTGGACCTCCATTTTATGCCGCGCAAAAGCTTCGCCACTGTCGCAATAGCCCTCTTGCCCGTATTCTGATTTTAGGCACACCTCGCCATTGGCTAGGAACAATCCTGGCTTTATTTCACCGTATGGGGCCGACCATCCGTCGGGGATCAAAACTAAACGCTTCAAGCCACCCTTCTCTCGCTCGCCACATTATCATTCGCGGCAAGCCAAGCCTGAGCGCGCTTGGATTTACCGCTAGACAAGCTATAAATGTAAGACGCAGATATACCCAATGACCTCGCAACCGAGGACGGGCGCTCTCCACTTTGTATTCTCCGCATAGCAATATCTATTGTTGCGTCATCGTATTTCGCGCAGTGGTGCGCCTCCCCGATCGGCACATGGAGCGTGTATGAAGTTCCATGTGCAATCGCATCGGCTACATTTTCCTTTCGCGTTCCCCAATACATGTGGGCAGGGTTGACGCAGCCAAGGTGCCCATTCCCGCACGAATGGCAGCATTCGTGCTTTGCAGTGGGCTTCGGGCCATGGGCAAGCTCAGCTACCGCGACATGAGCGCCCTTGGGCGTACCCCCGACATTAACGCGACCGTACCCGTCCTTGGATTTGCCAAACGGCCATATAATGCACTCGATCTTCTCTTCCGAATTGGCAGAATCAACCACAAACTCGTTGGCAGAACCATAATCGATCCCGCCACCAAGAGGGTCGCCGTGAGCGCGGAATCTCTTGTAGTGCTTTCGACAATATCCCGCGCCCGCCAGCTTCCCTCCGCACCCATCAACGGCGCAGACGCCAAGAACTTTAGGTGCGGGCTTTCCTGTTGGAGATCCGTACCTCTTAAGCCTGTGGCCGTGGCCGCTGCAAAGGTCACCCCAACTCGCCCTCTTTTCGCATCCTTCGACGGTGCAAATCATGCTGCTACCCTTACATCATCGTTTGCCGCAATCGGCCCGCCATCAACCATAGCCACCCTTACACGGCTAATTTCGCCATAGTCCCTATGGTAGGTAATTGACTGAATTGACCGCCCGGACAGGTAGCCAGACCCCCAATGCCACGCATCTTGCGGCGTCGGGGTCTGATGGACCTCGGAAATGCATCCGCCGCCTTCAGTCGCATACTTCGCCGAGTGATGCAGATGAAACCCATGAACGTATCGGAAGAGGGTCGCGCCCCAATCCTCTGCGCGCCGATGAGCCATAATGGACGGCATGTTGGCGATCTTGGCTTCGTGGCCATGCGTCGCGCCAATCATCACCTTGCCGAAACGATGCCAAAAAAAGAGGCTTGCATCGGTATCGACGGTCACACGCGGTTCGTTGCGGTAGTGGCCTTTAAGGAAGTAGGCGACAGCTACGCTGGAATGCTCGTCGTGATTGCCTTTTAGGATGCGAACAGTGACGTGCCGGTGCCGTCGCAGGTTGGCGTCTATGGTTTTGACAACCAGCCGCCCGGCAACGTCAATGCACTTGTCGTAACGGCCATCAACATCAAGCGCGTTGCCGGACCGGGCCGTTTTGTTCTCGTTGGAATCTGAGTGGAGTAAATCACCCCCGCCCAGCACGATAGCGTGGGCAGAGGCTGGCGAGCGAGCAACAGCATCCTCGATGCCCTGCCCGATGACTCGTTCCGCGATTGCCAAATCCCAATTTGTTCCCGTGTCGCCTGCCCATGCTCTCAAACCGATATGCCAATCGGCCAACGGCGTGAGCGTCAATAGATCAGCGTCGGAAACGAACGGCATAGATGTGGTCGTAGCGGGCTCATAGTCGGCCATCGCAGCCTTTAGCCGCTTTATATAATCTTCGGGCTCGCGCTCAACAGCCGTCTTCTGCCATTGCTGGATGATGCGGCCTTCCGCGTCAATCAGCGCTGACACGCCGCGTACAGCATGTCCCTCCGGTACCCGCCACTTGTCGCCAGCCTCTTTCATCTGGCGCATATATGTGCCGTTCGGCGTCTCGGTCAGGCTTTTGATCGCATAACCGGGCAGCGTCGGTGCCGGCCCCAACAGCCCAATCTCCGCCGCCCGCTTGATGCTCTCGTGGAACGCCGACTTCTTTATGCCGAGCGCAGCGGCAGCCTTAACCAGCGTGCCGTGCTCACGGTAAGCCTCGGCGCGCCGCAGGAGTTCTTCGTGTGAAAGCTTCATCTAGTGTCCTCTTGCCGCAAGCATGGCGTCGGCGAGCGCGTAGCATTTACTGGCTAGATCGGTGCTATGATCCGTAATTGGCCAACTGGCCAACGCCTGCCCCGCAAAGTAATCGCGCAGCGTCATGCCTCGATAAAAGACATGAGACTTGTTACCAAAGCGATCCTCACCGGCTTCTACCGTGGATGGAAAGGCCGGGCCTCCATGGCTTGTGCTCATGATTCACCTCGTGCTTTTGCGAGGATCGCTTTGGCTTTGATGCTTGCGGTGTGCAGCCATTCCCACGCTTCTGAGTTGCGACCGTCTTCAAACAGATCACCCGCCTCTTTTGCGTTGTCAGAGAACATCTGCACAGCTTCAACGAGATCCTCAATAAGCTCATCGCGCGCAGCAAGCTGTCTCGCCGCGAACGGTCCGAACGCGAGTTCGTTCATCTTGGCAGCCAAGTCAGGGTTTTCTTCCAGTTGCTTCATCGCCAGAGCGACATCAACAACGATGGGCGCACCCGCGCCCTGTCTGTCATTGGACATACAGTCTCCTCGTGTGTGGTTTGGTGGCCGTGGTGAGCGGCGCAGAAGGAAGGATGGAATGTCTCGATAAATGTGGTGTTAATGGAGAAACTCACTCGCTATCAAACTAACGCTTATCGCGATCATATATTGAATTGGATTACTTCACTCACCTCGATATTGTGGGTTTCAAAACCATCCTAAAATGGCATAACAGCATTTATTATCGACTAAACGACCGGGGGCGGAACTTATGGACGAACTTTCAAGAATCGCATCGAAAATAGAGGCCTTGGCAGATGCTGAATTAAGTACCGGTCAACCTTACCTTCTCAGTAAGCTGGGCATGGATATTGGCTCAGACCTCCAGACGATTAAAAAAGAAGAGAAAAGTCTGGCCAATTTTGTGAGAAAACGTTTTTCGGACAAATACGAAATAATTTTCACGGGGCAGTTTAGGAATATTCAATCTCTTATAAAAAGAAATAGTCAAGAATTGGCAAGTTTAATTACTGATGCGACAACTGAAAAAAAAGACCGAAAATTTCGTTTCAATTATCGTTTCTGGGCCGCCTTCTCAGTTCCGGTAGTAGGATCGAGGCGTTTCGTCAATCTCGATGATTTTACATTTGAGGACGTCGATGCGCCGCCTTCGCCTTCGTATGTCGCAATCGATAGTGAATATATAACGCCTGACACATCTAACGACAGAGATAAAGTTATTTACTCCAAGATAATTAGTTGGATCGAAGATAATAAACTTGAAACAGAGCAATTCTTATCTAAACCTAGAACGCATATATCTCCATTTGGACATCAGAGAACGTTATTGCATGCCATAGTAGATGCGCTTGATAAGCGACAATTGGCGACGGTCTCATTACCCATGGACGTGATAGTTGCTTTGATGAACAAGAACGTATAGCGAAGTTGGACGATCGATCATGACGGACTATTCCCTTGTCATCGCCGGACTTCCCGTTTCATTTTTTGATCGGCTCCGAAAAGAAGCCGCGCAAAAGATCGCTCCGGGAGGTAGACTATTCATCACTCCCAATAAATGGGAAGGTAGTTACGATCCTAATCATGCCGAAAAGATTATCAATCAATTGTTCGATTATTATATAGAACGGCAAGAGAACAAAAAAATCGTAACCTTATTGTTGTATGCAGACTACAATGACAAAAGCACAGATCAACTCTTGGAAAGGTTTTTTCCGTTTGCCTTACCCCATCGATTGACGGTTCCTGATGTTAAATCAGCAAAAAATGCCATTGAAAAAAACAAAATACTGAACGACTTTACTTCCGATGTGATTAAAGCAAGTAAACGCTTAAGAGATGTATCAAGTCGCGTAACACATAAAACAAACGTTCATAATCTTAACCCACTACTTCTTCCTGTTCGAAATTTTCAGGGGGACGATCTACGCCATATGTTGAAAAATTTATACGAAAAGGTGACATATTGTGCCGATCCAGATGAGCTGTTGAGTGATGCAATAGCAAATTTCATCGCGAAACATCCTTGGAAAACACCACCTGATGAGCAGAAGCGCGCGTTATGTGATGGGGTCCATTTTTTCAAAAGCCCGGGAAATGATCGTCACGGGTATCTGCGTAATAGTTCAGCTAAACAACACAGTGTTGAATGTTTATTGAATGCTCGAAGTCGGCTAGGCGGGGCTTACGATCACTGCTTTCATTACGACTGCACCCCCGTCAAAGGTAAACTAAGACCACTTTATCATAACTGCCACGGCGATGGCAGCCCACCAAAGAAAACTCACGTCAACATCGCACCTAACGATTATGTGATCGGGCATTAACAAAAAGGCTGGTGCGCTATTTGCGACACCAGCCCATTTTTTTGCCATGGATTTAATCCTACAGCAGGAATTCGTGCTTGCCTTTCGAACAACGAGATTGTGCAGAATATTCACCCGCAACCTATCTCTTCACACCTACGGATCGTAACAACCACCAGTGAGACGCCCGGCCGGACGATGTCAAAGGTCTAGATGTTAAGAACACGCTCCAATTTACTCGCAAGCAAGTAATTGCAGCTTCGAATGGCTTTCCAGATTCACCTTTCGAGAATCCAGTCTGCTCGCGTGTGCTCGCTATTAAAACGCATATGCAGCAAAAAAGTTCGCATTTGCAAGCGTTTTTTTGCCTCCAATCAGTCTTACGGATGTAAGTTAGCACGTTCAAAGCACTTCGGCTATCATTACATATGATCGAGAAATCGAAACTTCAAGCTCAAGTTCTTGTACGCCCCGTCCTCGTCGCCATGATGTTATCAATCCGCTCGGTGAGACCGTCGATACGATGCGCCACACTTTCGATGGCTCGCATGATCTGGGAGGTCTGCTCCTGCATGCCTGCTTTGGTGGCGAACGTCTCTGCCGCGCGCAGCTTGTAGTCGGAAAGCTCCTGCCGGGTCAGGCTGGCAAGAGCGGTCGCAGCTTCGGCTTTCGCCGCGTTGCGCGTCTCAGCTTTCGCGATCTGGCTTTCAACGTATTTCCAAAGCCCGAACAGAAAGCCCATCAGCATCACGATAAAGCCGACCACGGCCATGATTTCAGCGCCGGTCATCCAATAATCCCCCTTGCTGCCACACCCAGCCACAGGCAGGCCAGCCATACCTTTGCGCCCTCACGGTCGCACCCCGCACAGCTTTTCCAGTTTCGTGTTCTCCGCGAGGATCTGGCGCTTTGTGCCGTCGGTCAGGCTGTCCTCGACACTCGGGCGAACAGGCCGCGCGACGTCGCAGTAGCTACCGGCTGTCACGCATCCACCGAGACAGAGCAGCGTCAACATCGCCGCCGCCAAGCTTGCTGGTTTCATCTTCGATCTTCCTTGCTTTGTTGGCGGCCTTCAGCCGGTCGACGGTTGCGCTTGTGGCGTTGTCCGCCCTGCCTTTGAGGTAAGCACCCACCAGAATCGCAAGGGCCGCAGCGATTGCCACGGCCCAGCCAGTGATCTGGCTTTTTGTCGTCGCCCACAGGGCGGCTATCCACGTCATGTCGGAACCCCCGTTAAAATCAGCGCTTGCCGCGGCCCTGAGATAGGCAGCAAGTAGCCGTCCCGCGTTTCGGTCATGGCGCTGTTGGTAAGCCGCGCACGGTGCCATTCCTGCGCTTCGTTGCCGATCTGTACGACGGCCGTTTCGGCTTCCGTGTCATATTCGATCGCTACTCTGACGATCACGCCACCACCCTCTTCAGTTCGATCCTGCCGCTCTTCCAGAGCCAGAACCCCGCGCCTGCAGCGACCAGTAGAAGCGCGACCGTCGCGAATGCCCATGGGTTGGCGACCGCACCGATAAGGCTGGTCGCCATGGTGCCCGCCCCACCGGTCAGCATTAGCTTTACGGCTGGGCTTTCGAGAAGCGGCACATCATCAGGCTTGGCGTCTTCGGCAATGGCAGGCTTCATTTCACGCGCCGCCACAAGGCTGTCGAGGAAGTTGCGGTAGTAACCCGCAATCAGGCTGGCCTTGTCAGTGCCGTTGACGATTGCGCGGGCACCTTCTGGGTTAGCGTTACCGGCACCGAAGTAGTCAGCCAGTCGCTTGCCCGTGAACTTGCCGTTGATCATCCCGTCGAAGAGGATGCGCACTGCGGTGCTGTCCTCCAGCGCGGCGTCGGGGTTATCGCCAAGGCCATACTTCTTGTAATTGTCCTTGCCGGTGATCTGCACCAACCCGCGACCGCGGTATAGCCATCCGTCATTCGCACCGGTATTGCCCATGCGCCCGCCGTAGACCTTGTTAGCCAAGGCCTGTGGATTACGCACATAAGGCTGGGCGGCCTGCACAGTGGAGAACCGCGACGGCCAGACCTGCCTGATGCGAGCCGCACTGGTGTAGGTGAGGTTTTCCTCGATAGGCTGCATCTTGCCGCCGGTCTCGTGGAATGCTGTCGCGAGCACGTAGGCCGCTTGCTCATCCGGCAAGCCTCGGCGCTCTGCTTCGGCCAGAATTGCCGACGTGCCGTCGACCTGCGACTGGCTCAAGCGCCCGCCAAAAGGCGCGCGCCTCGCATACGCGAAGAAC
This sequence comes from Ochrobactrum sp. RH2CCR150, assembly GCA_014138095.1. Taxonomy (GTDB): domain Bacteria; phylum Pseudomonadota; class Alphaproteobacteria; order Rhizobiales; family Rhizobiaceae; genus Brucella; species Brucella gambitense. The sequence continues at coordinate 752,986 of JACGXE010000002.1, read as the reverse complement.
GTTGTTTTGTTCATGGGGTTTCCTGAAATTTAACAATAAGAGGTTCTTGAAACCGCCGGATCGATCACTAAATCGATGTCGTCATTCCAACTTTTTCGTTCGATCAAATGGAGGTTTCGATGAGCGACCGTTTGTTTGACAGTCCAATTTTTGTGAAGGACGGCAAATTTCTGATCAGAGAGATCGCAGGCCCTATTGACGCAATCGATTTTCTTTATGAATGGCCACAGGATGATCGCGACATCATCTATGAAGTGGCATGGAGCGCCTGTTGTGACGCTTACAGCGGGCAAAAACCGCTAATCGTGGCGCAAAACGCCTTTGAAGGCTTCGCTCGAAAGCGCAACATTCTCGAAAAACCTGAAGCGGCTATGCCGTGGATGACCTCGCATGGCAATGGCGGTGGCCGCGTTCCAGTATGAGGGCATGTCAATGCATTGGTATTTTCTAATCGAAGTCCCCATCCTCGCTGCATTGCTTTGTGTCATATCGGTGCTTTCCTGGGACACCAGGTGGCGGCAATAGCCTTAACCCCGGCTAGTCCGGGGTTTTTCTTAAGCAAAGAAAAGCCGCCTCAGTGGGCGGCGGAGGTTCGACTGGAAGTCGTCATTGACTGATCAGATAACGCCCTGCTAGAGCGATTTACTCATTAAAGGGATGACCACTTGTCTGATTTCTCAGAAACTCGAAATTTTGGTCTAGATATCGTACGCGCAGCGGCGATCACAATGGTCTTGATAAGCCATGCTCGACAGGCGCTTGTTTCCCCTGACAGCAACATGGCGCTCACTTTTGGCGGATGGTTCGGTGTAGAACTATTTTTTGCTCTATCCGGGTTTCTTATCGGCTCCATCCTCATAAAAATGTTCAACCAAGGAGTAACCGGATACAGTTTTGGACGCTTCTGGTTCCGCCGTTGGATGCGAACTCTACCCGCTTATTTTTTCATTCTTTTGTTTTTCTGGATAGTTTATGGGCGAGTTCAATTCAGTGACTTCATATTGCTTCAGTGGCCCATAAACCACAATCAAGGTGTTGTTCCGGTATCTTGGTCGCTCGCCGTGGAAGAATGGTTCTATATTCTGTTCCCGCTGGGGGCTTTGGCCGCTTCATGTTTTTTCAAGAAGCGAGGAATGCTGATCGCGATCTTGGCAGCCATACTCATTCCGATAATCGTCCGCATATATCAGCATTACGCAGGCTCAGAACCGATCTCAATCCGTGTTAACCCGTTTCGTTTCGACGGGATGGCTTATGGAGTACTTATCGCCTATCTCATTCAAATCAAACGCGTCCGAGACACGTTTCAACAGTTGTGGCCCTTGCTTGTGATTGTAGCTTGCCTGCTTTTTGCTGCGGACCTCTACCGTTATTCCGGCTCCATGCTTGGCCTTCCTACGCCAGTGCTCCCACGTTGGTATCATGATGTAGCAGGCTACATCGTTACGGGGTTAAGTGCCGCGTCAATTGTGCTCGTCTTCTATTTTCGTCGCCCTTCTCTTGGAATTATTGCGAAAAGCGCAATCACGTACATCAGCAAAGTCAGTTACAGCCTCTACCTCTGGCATATGCTGATGTTCAGTTACTCGATCCGCTTCTTTCCAGAATGTCGGGGGCCTATTCTTTATTTCGTGATGATCATTGCGGCGATCATTCTTTCGTACATCCCGTATATTTTGATAGAAGAGCCATTTATAAAAATCCGCGACAAACTAGCTCCTCCAAATAAACCAACTGTCTGAAATCAAAATGAATTTAGCAACTCAGCTGCCCTTTCCTCTCCGAAAAGACCGGTAGCCATGCTTTTCAGCAACGGCCAAAGCTCATGATCAGAGCGGAAGGTGTTTGCGGTCAGGAAGATTTGCCGGGTGCGGAATGGCTGCGTCGCCATGGCGGTATTGACCTGTTCGGCCTCGACATCAGTCATGCGTTCCCAGAGCGTAACCGCAGGAATGATCGTGACGGGATCGACGGCTGGCGGGGTGTATTCAACCACTTCACCGTTTACCCATTTGCGCATCCCCTGATTATCGATCAGATCAGAGTATTGGTCTGCTGTTATCTCGATAGCATCAGCCGGGAAGTCAACAGGCCAAATGTTCTCAGGATAGAAGCCAGTCGCAAAGCCTTCTTCATTGAAGGTTGCTCGAATAATCATGTCAGAACCCCGCTATTAAATAGTCAACACGTGTTGTAATTGATGCTGCGGCGGCGTTGGTAGAGCTATACCAAGCGTGCACGTATACTTGCGTGTTCGACCAGTTTGTTCGGTAATTGCTATAGATAATCCTGTTTGCTGTCTCAAGCGCGCCGGGCATCACTAAGCAAGCTACTGGAATATTAGTAAATGAAACTGGCATTGTAATATAGAAGCCACCACTGCTCAGCGTTGTAGGCGTGACTGTGCCCATGCAAATCTTAAAGCCGTTGGGAAAAACGAGAGACATTGTACTCCCGGATGAAGATGATACCGTTATCCCTAATGCTGCTACAGCTGCGGTCCCTCCGGTAGCGGCAAGAAGTGTACGAGCAAATGACGTTAGGGTCGTCAGCCCTGCTCCGCTTGCGCCAGTCAGATAGGGCAATTGGTCCGCTGCCGCCGTCCCAGAAAGGTTGAGAAGAGCGATAGCAGCTGCTGTGATATCGGACTGAGTAAAATTGCCCGAGCCATTTGTATTTAGAATTTTGTTCGCCGCCAGCGTCAACGCCGCCAGTTTTGCAAGGCTTCCATTCGGGTCCTGAACCAAGTCCGTCAACTCATACTCACCCGTCGGCCCGCCAACAGGTACCTTGCCTTCCTCGACGCCGAGTTCAGCAAGGTTTGTCAGGACGCCATTGCCGAGCGATTGAATAACCGTTGCAGCCTGTGTTGAAACGCGAGTGCCGTCGCCAAGCTGGCGAGCACGATACGGGCCGTCAACAATATCGAGGCCGGTCCAAGGTTCAGCGAGCGTCAGTTGCGTATCGCTATCGACGCTGGAAATCACAGCCGTCAGGTTCTGGATTTGGAGCGTGTCGCCTTCCCGAAACCGTGTCACCTCGAACAGCGTGCCGGTTCCGGTTACCGTCACTGATCCATTGGCGAGCGAAATCGTTCCCGACATATAGTCGGACAAAGTAGCCATAGATTTTTCTCCTGAGATCAGTTCGGCGTTATGCCGAAGATGTAGTATCGGACACCCTGAATACGGGCGCCGTAGTCAAGGCGAGTCCAACTGCCAGCTTGGCTGAAAGCATCAGACCAGCCGCTGTCTGGCGAACAGTAGAAATCGACATAGGTGTCATTCACTTCGGCCAGCATGGATATGTTCGAAACATCAACCCCGCGCTCGGCTCGATAGATCGGCGTCGTCACACAATTCGGAAACACGGTTGAGTATTTCAGGTAAGGCACGAAACCGGCATTGTTGAAGTTCAGCCGATATGTTCTTGCGCCTTTATCGATCGTCGTCGGAGGCTGCGTTGCACCAAAGCTCGATATCGGAATAAAGCCCTGCGCGATGATCTGGAATTGCGGATACCGGCTGTCAAACAGGATATCGTTCGGACGGCTTGCAGGGTCGCTTGTGCCGGGTTTCTTGATCTGAACATAGTCACGCGATCCATCATTGCCACGGAAGATGACCTGATTGCCGCCCGTCGATGTCGGCTGGTCATCCACGTTGAAAACGACATACCGCAGGTCAACAGCGTCCTTCTCCGAATTGTAGAACGTGACGCTGTTATTGGACACGGTGTAAGACAAACGCCAAGTTCCTGCCGCCGTGGTATCGGTCAGCAGTCCAGGTACGCGCCACGTCTGACCGGAGACACGGAACATCACGTCAACGACCGCCCTTTGCGAGAGGATGACACCAGCAGGTGCTGCAATTGTTCTCGATCCATTTGCAGGGATATTGTTTTCCGTGCCGTTCATGACGCAGAGAGCCGGCGAACGGTTGTTCGAGCTTATGATCGTGCCGAACTCATTCGTCGTATTCACATCATAGCCCGGTCTGGAAAGCACAAAACGGCTGGAACTTGCTTCCAGCGACAGAAGACCCGGAGCAGTCGTATAGGTCCGCATAGCCGATGCGTCGGCAGGCAAATCCCATACACTCGGATAAATGGCGTTCGGGTTTCTGTTGTCAGTGTAGATCAACTGGTTTTTCCAGACGAACCATTCCCCAAGTCCGACAAATCCCTGATCGCCCGTAGAGATTATGCCGTTGTAGACCGTCGGAAAGGTCGTTGACCCGCTCGTCGTTCCAACCAATCGGCCCATAACGGTATAGAATTGCTGCGCCGTCACCACGTTATGATTGGTCGAGCCGACCAAGGCGTAATAGCTAAGGAAAGACCCGCACTCAATTCGGTTGGTGAGCAAATCAACCTGTCTGAACTCCGACATCGGAACATAGCCCATGCTCGGATAGGCGTTCGTTATTCGGTAATACGTTGTGACATTGTAGAAACCTGTCGCCGTTCCCGTCCGTCCAGAAATGACGACGTTACCCCGATCATTCGTGATGTTGAATGTCGCCGGGAGCGCAGCTAGCTCTGCCGAACGATAGAAAAACGGGTTCGTCGGGAAAACATAAGACAGGTTCTGCGTCTCAGAATTGAAGAAGAACCTATCAAATGCCGTGTTTGCCAATGTCAGCGGATCGTCAGTGTCATATTTCAGGCACTTCAGAACCGGGCCGACGCCCGGTTTGTAGCCAATGAATGTCTGGGTCATGTGAATATCCGCAGATCGGCCAAGTTGTCATAACCGCGCATGATCATCTTGCCGTTGTTGGACTGAAGCACGTCGAAATAAAGCGTTCCGAGACGGGCGTTTTGAATGTAGACCTGCCCGTTCTGCACAACGAATGGATAGGTGAAGGTGCCGTTATTGTTCGGATCGGCAATGGCAAACTGGTTGGACACGACGATAAACTGACTTCCCGTCGGGGTGACGTTGATAAACCAGCCCGCCTGTTTCCAAGTGTCGCCTGTGTTGATGCGAGCGTAGGCCGATATTCTGGCCGATGTGCCCCCACCGCTAACCGTCGATGTCATGCGCCAGCCGGAGTTTGCCACCGTTCCATCGACCGACGCGTTCACGTCAGTGATCGCATCTGCGACAGCTGTGTATTGACCCTCGACATTATCCACTCGCGTAGACAGAAGTGTCACCACGCTGGCGTCAGCCTTATCGTCAAGCTCGGCGTTCAGCTGTGTCAGCTGCTGCACGATGGCGCTGTTCGGCCCGGTCGCGACATAGATATCTTCCGACCACGATGCCTTTGCCTTGCCGTAGGTGCTGGCAATCTCGCGGCGAAGCGATCGACTATCTGCATAACCGGCCAGCATTCCGTCAGCGGTTTTGGTGGCGTTTTCCTGCGCTTGCCGAATAATCTCGCGCCGGTCATCCGTCATCCAGTTGATGAGGCCCTTCACGTCACCGTCGAGGCGCTCATAATCGACTGGGCTATCATCGCCTGCCGCCTTGAGGGTTGTGAACGGCGTTTCCGTTGACCAAGCCACCGACCGGCCATTGTCCACGCGCAAGCGGGTCCGGACAAACCAGTCAGTCAGCGAGGTCAGGCCTTCAACTATTGGAACGTTGATTACGTCCCAAGTCACGAACTTGGTAAACACCTGCGACGGGTCGTTCGCTGGCCAATATTCGATATCGACGCCGACGACCGAGATATCATCAATCGGATCCCAGATTAGCCGCACACCGGGCAGTTCGCCTTGTCCATCTGCAACAACAACAATTGGAATGGCGAAGAAGTTTTGCACTTCGGCCAGATATTGCGGTGGTGGAATAACGATGATGTTTGGCGGGTTGGTTTCGTAGGCTGTCGGATCAAACACACCATTGCTGATCTGCTGCAAAGACAGCGAGATATCGCGAGCGCCATCGGTATTGATCCCGCCAAGCTGGCGCGTCAGAACCTGAAATGTGCGGTCGCCATACTTCTTACTGTTCCAGCGAACCCACCGGCCTTCCTTGATCGTATCAAGGAACTTCGGATGGACGACGATTTCCGCTGATGCCTGATAGCGCGCCCCGCGGATTGCGATGTCTGCCAGCCTGTCTACCTGCCGCACGTCAGTGACGGCTGCATAGGGAATGGCGCTGGCAAGCGTTTCGCGATCTTCAGCCAGTGCACCGGCATCGATACGGGTTGCGGCGTCCTTCGTTTCATAGAAGTCATCTGGCGATACATACGAGGCGGCGACCGTGTTGATTAGCTCGGTGCGCTTGCGTTTCGCGCTGAAGCGAAGCGGTGCGCCACGCTTGATGTCTGCGTCGGTGATGGTTGCAACGATGGCCTGCGGAGCGCCCGCAATCGGGAATTCGCCGTCAACACGCTCCACCCACGAGCCGCACATGGCTTCGAGTATCGGCGTCAGATTGGCGTCGTGGTTGGCGCCGGGACCGTCCTTGGCAATCGCGTGGGCGCGATAGCGTTTCGAACCGTCCGACATGCCTTCGTCGCAGATATTCGCCGCCTGGGTGTATTCAGCCAATGGCAGGCGACTTGCACGAACAGCCTTGCCGACCATGCGCTGAGTGCCGTTGAAGAAACCGCGCTCCAGGTTGTATATCTGCACAACGGGATTGTCGGAATACTCCCAAGTGCTCTGATCGTCCCAGCGATGAGCGCCCGCACCGCCCATAGTGGTGTCTTTGCGCCAGTCATAGAGCGGCGCGCCGACGACTTCGAATAACAGCTTTGCGGGCGAGGTCAGGCCATCGCCATTCTTGCGAAGCTCCGAAAACACGATGGCATAGGCAACGCCTGCGCCACGATGGTTCACAGTCCAGCGTCCAGCAGGGCGGGCATTATTGATCAGTGTCGGCTCGGCCGGCTGATCCATCGTGCCGTAGAAGAACTTGACGCGGACATTATCGTGATCGTCGCCACTCGTACCCTCATTCGGCACAAACCAATAGCCGTCGGCATCTTGCGCGATAAGCGTGCGCCACTCACCGTTGTAGCGAACACGAGGCACAGACGTGATGCGGAAGCTCGACAGCACGAACACATCTTGAATGAGCCTGCCGCCGCTACCGTAGCTGTTGCGATAAATATGATGGCCTTCGGTCGCGCACGTGCCGAGAATAACCGAACGCGGGATATTCGCCCCATATTGGGTTTCCAGCTCAGAAGCTCGGCTCTGCGTCTTGGGAGGGAATAACGCGTTGACGGCATATTTAAGCGCAATGCCGAAGGCTGTTTGAGCGATACCGGCAAGGATCGGACTGGCAGCGGCCCATGCGGCCACGCTCGACACGATGCCGCCGATAGCGGTGAAGATAGGCGCTAAAAATGGCATGCGGCGGCCTCATGCAGGCGCAACAAAAAAAGGCCCGCTGCTGACGGACCTTCAAAGGCGCTGATTGTAGTGGTGGTGCTGGCTATTTCAGCTGGCGTTTGAGGCGGAGATACTCACGCTCGCAGTCATTGGGATTTGTGAAGATCAGAAATTTTGCGTCTTCACCACAGCCAACCAAAATCAATAATCTCGATTTAATGATTTCCACGGTTCATTCTCCGACCCTGTAGGCCTGCTCGATTTCGGTCACGGGAAAGAATGAAAGCCCATGCGGCTGTTTGACCGCAAAGCCAGAGCCGCAAATGAACCCGGCGACGTATTCGTCATTGATCACCATCACGCCGACATCACCCCGGCGGGCAAAGAGTCTATTGACGGGCTCAAGCTGGAGGTAGTTCTCGAATACGTCCTTGACGTTCTCGCAGCCATTGGCGCGCATCTTGCGAGCGGCGCCGACTTCGGTTTTGTATTTGCCGCGAAACTCGGCGAGCGGGTTTTCACCGATAACCGCTTCGATCGCATCCGCCGCCGTCATTAGGCAGTCCGAGACGCCCCATTCAGGAGTGATGGATACGTGGGCCGTCGCAATATCTTCCAGCGCCCGATCCCAACCCGAGATCCTAGCCGAATTTGATTTTGAAGAATTCATTCTTGATCCTCGCTGCATACTCGAAAAGCATGTCGCTTAGCGAAACAAGCTGCTGATCCTCATGCGAGGCGTAACGATAGCCTTCGCGGAAATTATCGACTGCACCGGTCTCGATATTGCCTTCCAGCCAAACATTGTCGCCTTCCTCGCGGTGGTCGATAGTATCGACATAGCCGTACCAGGTCGGCTCGGCGTGAAGGAAAGCGCTTGTGTCCGGGTCGAAATAGAAGTCGTAGAACGTGACAGGACGGTTCTTGTAGTCTTCCTGCTCAATCAGCTTCAGCTTGTCTGGCGTAAGCCCGAAATCAGCAGCGGCAGGCAGGCGCATCGTCACTGGCTGGGCTGCGGTGCCGAGCGCATACATCGGTTCGTCGATGTCGATGATGGTGTTGCCGTTGTACGTGAGTCCAGCATAGCTCACGCTTCCCTTTCCGGAGAAAAAGCCATAAGTGCCGGTGCCAAATTCGACTTTGACGGCTGAGGCAATCTTGCCCCTGCCCTCGTCGAGCAATTGCTGTAGACGTGCTGGGAAGGCCATTAGTTACCGCCAAATCATCGAAAGGGTGGATTGAACCGCGCCCAGCTGATATCTGGCCGGCATGATTAGAAGTGTTTGCATGTTGATTGTCGGTTTTGGTGCCTTGATCCAAGGTGTTCTTCGCCTTGGAAATCCAGCCCAAGCAGTAGAAAAAACGGGCTGGTTATATCAGCAGTTCGGAGACCAAGGCGTAGCTTTCGGCATGATCACCCTTGGCGCCGTCGCATTGGTCATAGGCGCCATTATGTTCAACAACACCTGGGTTCGTGCTATTCGCGCTCGGCGCCAACGGTAGGCAAGCCTACTTCGGCACCTCAATCAACTGAAACGACGCATCGGGAAACTTGCCGTCGCCAATTTCCCACGTCTTCGGCATTAGCCGCATGTTCATCACCGGGCTCTTGAAGCGAACTGCCGCGCCCGCTGTGATGTAGGACGGCAAAAACGGCTCGATCTTCACCTGCACGCTCGTGCTGGCTGCTGTGGCATCAGCAACGATGCGGGCGATGAAGTTGTAATCGCCGACCGTAAACCCGACCAAATCGCCTTCCTTCAGTTTCAATCCGACCACCGCGCCATTTAAGGTGAGCGAGTTGCCGTTGATCGCAGCCAGCGTAGCGGTGCCGGTGATTGCCGGATTATTAGCGTCACCCCAATAAGCTTGCGGAATGCAAACGTGTTTTGGGGTGTAGTGCACCGTAACCTGACCGCCGCGGCAGCGATCGATGAACGCCTCGAGCAAATTGCGCTTGGCATTCGTCAACGCTGTAATCTTGGCCGTCCAAGTCCAGAAAGGATCGCCGTTCTCAATCGCTGAAATCGCCCGGTCCCCGTACTGAGACATGGAAACCGGGCGATTCAGGACCGGGAAAGTCGGCTGATATCGAAGGCCAGTCGGAAGAAGTTCAGCCATTACCTTGCCAGCCCCCTTGAATTGACTTGCCGTAGATCGCGTGCAGTTCGCATGGCGCCTGTTTTGTCAAAAGCAGTGAGCCCCTGTTTCACGTTCCGCTGCGAGATGCGTTCGACCTCGGCCTGCCAGTTGCCGTCGCGATCCACAAAGACACGAACGTCGGCAATGCCGGATTGCGCTTGCTGCGTCGCAACAGATGACCGCAGGATCGGCATGGATGGGGCGCGCAAAGGTGAGCCGCCATCCTTAAGCCCAATAACGCTGCCGCTGTTAATGGCCTCCAGCAAGGCACGATTGCGCTTTGTAGCCGCCGCATTGACGACGAATTCCTCGTCGCTCAGCATCGCCGGAATTTTATCGCCACGCGGCCCGCCAGGACCACGAACGATACCGCCGCCAGCACGCTTTACCGGGCCGCCGTTCTTACGGAATACGCCACCCAATGCGCCAAACAGATTGAATCCGCCTTTATCGGTATCGAAAATGTTCGCAAGGCCGATCTCGATAAACTTGTCTGCGATGCGTCCGAGGGAGTTGGCAAATATTTCCGCTGCGTCAGCGCCGTTCAAAAGATCGCTGGCAATCCCTCCAACCCATTCTTTCTGAAAGGCCGCCATGTCTTCGGCGTTTTCCCGAATGCGGTTCTGCGCCTCGGCAAGCTTATTAGCCTCCGCACTCGCAAGTGCCCACTGATCGGCGGTCTGGGCAATCTGCGCTCGCAGCTCAGGAGTGAGCGCAACGCCCGCCTTCTGGGCAGCGTTCAGCAGTTCCTGCTCTGTGCGCGCCTTTTCCATGGCAAAGCCATAGTCATTAATCAACGGGTTGATCTGACGCTGCGCTTCAGTCTCCGCGACAAGAGCCGATGTGCGGTCGGTGACGCGCTGCATGTTATCGTCAAACCGCTCGGCGGGTGTCTTCTTCGTGCGGCCCTTCTTCTTGTCGTCTGGTGTAGTCGCGATACCGCCGCCGTAGCCTGATGGAGTTGAGGCGAGGATCTTTTCGGCACGCTTCTGCTGAACTTCGAGCTTATCGACCGCGCCGGCTAATGCGATAGCATTGTTGCCAGCGCTTTCAGCGGCATATTCAAACGGCTCGAATTTCAAACCCGTCATTCTATAGAATGTTTTGGCTCTTTCGTCGGCGGCGTCGGCGTCTGCGCTTGCCTGCGTGTACGCCGCCTTGGCTGCTTCAAGCTGCAGACTAATCTGCTTCGTCAGTTCAGTCTGATACTGACGAGAAGCTGAAGCAGCATTTTCCAGCGCAACCTTGTTTTCGTCGACAGCATCGCTGAATGATTTCGCAGCACGGTCGCCAGACGACATATTGTTGTAGAGCAAATAGACGGCACCTGCCGCAGCCCCGGCCAAGAGGCCTATTGGTCCAAGCGATGCACTGAAGGCGGCAACTACACTCGTACCTGTGCGGAGTGCGGTCAGGAACGAGCCCAATGCAACAACGGCCTGGCCAAGTCCGACGACTACGCCAGCGATTGCCCGCCCCGTGAACGTGGTAATCAGCACGGTCGCAAAGGCTGCAACAACGTCGGCTATTTCTTTGAAGTTATCAGCAACATACTGCAGCGCCTGAACCATCTGCCTACTCGCGCCAGCTGACTTATCGGCATTGCCGATATAAGCGGTAAACTCGTTATTAATCTGCGTGAAGGCGTCGGCAATAGTCGCGTTGGTGGCCTTGAACTGAGCCTCAATGCCCTTTTGTGCATTCAGGATAGCCTTGAACACGCGATCGGACGTCAGTTTCCCATCGGCGCCAAGCTGCTTCAAGCCTGCGATCGTGGTCTTAAACTCGTCAGCAATTGCCTTCGCAATGACCGGAGCGTTTTCACGCAACGACCGGAGTTCATCGCCCTGCAACACGCCAGAACCCAAAGCTTGCCCGAGCTGGAGAATGCCAGCAGCTTGTTCCTGTGCGGACGCACCGCCAGCCTTAAAGGCTTTCGAGACAAGCGACGTTGCCAAAGCAATCTCGTCTTCCGACTTGGCTACGGCGGAGGCCGATCTGATCAGCCGAGCATATAGGTCAGTATAGGCTTCGAGACTTGTCCGAGCTTCGTTCGCACCGCCCTTCAACTCATTCAGCGAACGTGCGCCAACACCAGCTGCCGTCGCTGACGAACGAATGAGGTTTCCAGCCTGCGTCCAAGCATCCGCATATTGCATCAACTCGCGCGTGCCCAATGCGGCAGTAATGCCGGTTAGGGGAGCAGCGAGGTCTTGCATCGTGCCCTTGCCGATGTTTCCAAGCGCCGCATTTATGCGCTGCACGCTTGCGTTTGCTGACTTCTCCATCTGGCCCATCTGGCGCGTGAATTGCCCACGCTGCCGATTGATCGCGTTCTCCAACCGCTTGAAATCGGCTGAAAATTGAACGACAAGGGATTCAAGGTTAGTGGCCATGATGGGGCACCTATGAAAATAGAACAGAGATTTAATGGGTTGGGCTGGTTAGGAATCGCGTTCCTGTTTGCCGGCCCCTTGGTGTCCGCGTATGGCTACTGGGATCTGCTCGCGAGGGTCGCGAAGAACGTGCAATTTGGCGGCTATTACAGTCAAAGTATGGTCATGTCGTATGCGCTGCTAATCATTGGCGGTTTCGCATCACTGGCTTCGCTGCCGCTGATTACTATCGGTCGTGATTTCGAAGGCTTTGCCACGGGGGCGGACGGCGCTAGATCAGGATCTCGCGTGAAGGAACCGACGTTATAGCGAAAGAATTTGCGATGCACCCGGACTTAGCAACTCTTTGCTCCGATGTAGATAAGATCGTTGCAATATTGCGTACCCATAATGTTCACGGATGGGCAAGTGTGCTCGAAAAAGGCGCTTCAGAAATTAGACTTTCTGACTTTCACGGCGTGATACGGATCCTGCACTGCTATGGCGGCATGGGAACGCTCAATGACATCATCATATATGAGCAAGATGGCAGATTGTTCGATGCTCTAAGAACCCGAATCTATCAAAAAGCTGACGCGATCCGAGCGGAAGAAAACACCATTGCGCGTGCGGGTTTTAACCCATTAACTTAGAAAATTGACCGAGGAGGGGACACACATGAAAGCCATCGTCACTATTTGCACCATCATGCTGGCTATAAGCAGTTGCGCCAGCAATAAGGCATCTGACCCGGCAAACAAAGAACTGAGATGCCAGCAACTGCTTAGCCGGACCAACATCCCAAGATTGCTGGAAGCGGAGCGCGCACAGGCGCAGGCCGAGGCAACGCAGTTGGGTTGCTATTAGCACCCCGCCCTACCCTCGCTCACCCACTCCCAAAGCTCGTCTTTTTCCTTCTGGCTCAGACCGCCATCGTCTGTCGAGTTGGCTTTGACGTAACCGTCAACGGCAGCCATAAACTGCCACATGGACATTCGTCTTACTTCTTGCGGCGTGAAGCCGAGCGCCGCACCGTTGCCGTAGACCGCGGCAAATCTGACTTTTCCGTTTGGGAGACTGTCAAGTTGCTCTCCGTCTGATTTGCCGCCGTTTGCTCCCCCACCGGCTCCTCTGGCACGCCTTGAATCCCCGCCTGCAGAATGATGGTCGCGAAGACGATATTCTCGGCAGGAGGGCGCTTTTCGATGTAGGTTCGCACAAGCTTCGTGGCGTCGGTCGGCTCCAATCCTCCGCCAATCAGCCCCTGCCGGATAACGTGGGCTATATCGCCAACCCGGCACTGTTTGGTGAAGAGTCGCTCCAAAATGATCCAAGGACCAGCGTCGCAAGCTTCCTGCAACGCTTCCAATTCGCCCCAACCAAGGCGGAAGGTATAAGTACCATCCGCCCAGTCGAGTTCAACTTTCGCGTCTCTACTCATTATGGAGCCGTCGGAGTCGAAGTGCGGACCATCTCGCCGTCGGATTGCATAGAAACGTTGTTTGTCGCGCGCTCGCCGTTGTTGCCGCCAATTTCGAGACTTTCGACGTGCATTCTGCCCGTGTAAGTGTACGTCTTGGCGGGAAACTCGAGATCAAGCTGGACAGGGACGCTATCAATCGATTCCGCGGCATCAAGCCAATCTTCGACTGACTCCGCGGCCAATACACCTTCGCCGTTCACCCCCATAGAAAGCGACACCGCGTCGCGACCAACCCAGTCGACCTTATCGGGGTCTTCACAATCTGGGATCGGAACTTCATTGAGGTTTTTGTTCAGGCTGATAGAACGCTGCGTGAAACCGCAAGGTGCAGCGTAGGTGATTTCACCGCCAACACCCACTGTACCGATCTTGACGCGGACTTTGCCGCCTTTGATCGTAGTTGCTTGAGCCATTGCGGCCTCCATACGAAAAAGGCCACCCAATGGCGGCCATGAATAGTTTTTTTGGGTGATCGGCGTGGAGGCCCTAGGGCTGCTCGATGATCGCCGTGTAGCGGATCGACGCGTGGTTGATTGCGCCGTCCTGGATGTAGTCAGTTCGCCAATATTCGAATGTCACGAGGGCATTAGCTGTCAAAACAGGCTCCCACCCTCGTGTTGCGAGACGCACTGCGTTTGCGACGTCGCGCATCTGCTTTTTGGCTGGCTCAATCGACCAGACATCCAGCTGGAAAATGATATCGTCAGCGAAAATACAGTCGGCATCTATCTGCTGCGCGCTCGACGCACCGATGCTGACGTAAGGAAAGATAGAGGGCGAAACCTGCCCCTGATCATTTGTCGGCGGGTTATCGTAGCTACGCTGACCAATCAGCGAGACAAGCGCGGGAAAGCTTCGCAAGCGTTGAATAATTGCGCCCTGAAGTTCTAAAACCGGGTCCATTAGCGATCCGCCGCAATCTGTTTGGCTGCCTTGGTGATAGCGCGAGACACTCGGGCCCTAGCGCTACGTCGCTTGGCTCGCCAAGAAACGTAGAAAAACGGCTGCGCCTTGGCGCCGGGATTAAAAGTGCCGGGATACATGCCGCCATTCACGTGCGGAGCGCTGCCGAACTCGACCAGATGCGCGTAACGAACTTTGGAATTGCCGGCGTAAATCGTGATTGTCAACTTCCCGTCATTCGACTTTACACTGCCAATGCGCTGGCTGTATTTTGGAGCCTTACCCCACGTCCAGCCGATGCTTTCCATTAGCTCGCCATCATCGACGGGAACCAAGTTTTGCATCATGTTGACGATTTCCTGCGCGCCTTGCTCCATAGCGGCTTTGACAAGTGTTTCAGCAACTTCCGGGAATTTCTTGAGCTTTATCTGCAGGCGATCCAGACCTTTGATCTTTACCGCCATCACGTTTCCTCGCCTTCAATCACCAGCATCTCAATGTACTGCCCACGTTCGTCGGGATTGACGGCGGTTTTGATGCCAAACACGCGGTTCGGCTTGTCCCCAGTCTTCCCCGCTCGCACATCGTATACTCGCCAAGACGCCGTAATCTGCCTTGCCTCGGTGCTACTGCGAATGGTCAGATTGTACGGCTGCATGGACTGCATTCGCGCCGCCATAACGCTCTCGGCATTGCTGCCGTAACGTGGTTCCAGCCTTCCCTGCACGGTGAATTGGTCAACCCATTCGCCGCGCGTACCGCCGAAACCATCATCCACGTCCTGCCGAACCTGAAACGTCAAACGACAGTTCAGGCTGCCGGCACCTGCGCGCTTCGCCATGCTTCGGCCTCGTCTTTCGTGGGAGTTGGAAGGCGCTCGGCCTTGCCAGCGGCAATGGCGCGATTAGCGCAAGGCGTAGTCACTAGCCCGACGTAGCCTGCCGGATAGCGGATCGTCACCGCAGGCTTGGGGATGAAGTCGTAAGTGGCTGTGAAGTGGAGCCAGGGCATTGAACACCTCGCCAAAAACGCAATGAACATTTCTCGCCCTGCGAAGTTAGGAGGCTGATACTGCAAACCTAACGGAGGAACTCTGATGGATTGGAACCGCGTCGAAGGTAACTGGAAACAGTTCAAGGGAAGCGTGAAAGAACAGTGGGGCAAGCTGACTGACGATGATCTCGATCAGATCAACGGTCGCCGTGAGCAATTGGAAGGTAAAATCCAGGAACGCTACGGATTGGAAAAAGACCGCGTAAGATCTGACGTCGATGATTGGTACACCCGTCAGGAATGGCCGCCAGAATAGCGGCCACAGGAGAAGTGCAGCCGTTCTCGCTACACTTCTCTTATTCTTCCACCGGAAGAGTGCGCCACACCCGATAAGGAGCGAGTAGCGCACGAACATGACGCGGCAGAACGGCATTACCTTCGGCTTTCATGTCAGGTTCGCGGTTCTCGTACAGATCAGCCGCGACCAGCAAGATCGCTGCCGTGATGGGCGGGGTTAACTCAATGCCATCCGGCAAGGTAGGCGTCGCGCCGGTAGCCACGATCTCACGGTCGACATATTCGATGACGATTGCCTCTGCCGCAGCCAGATAGACTTCAAGCTCAGCATCTTCGTCATCATGAAACACACGAAGGTGTTTCTTCAGCAGTTCGAGGTCAACCAGTGCCATCGCCACCACCCTCCGGCGGCGTTTCAGGCTCGGGTTCTGGCTCGGGAGCCGGATTTGGATCGACGATTCCCGCCCCGATGTAGCTCGCCACCCGGCGTTTGCGTGTCTTCGTGTCGGCCATCGCCAACCTCCATAAACTTCTCGACGTAACCAAGCGCCAGAAGCTGACCGGCTTGCCAGTTTGGCAGATCGGCGACCATGCCTTCATCCAATCGGCCGTAATTGCCGACCAAGGTTTTCAGCGCTTTGATTTTCATGATTTCCTCGTGAAAAGGGGCGCCGAGGCGCCCCGTCAACGATTAAGGAGTTACCGGCGGATTGACGTCGCCGGTCACGAATGCCTCTGGGCGGTAAACCGCCAGCGCGAGGCGTTCTTCGATACGGATCGTGAACATGTTGTTCTCGAAGTCCTTGTCGTTCTCGCTGGACAGAAGCACTTCGACGCCCATTCGGTCGAAGATCTGCGCGCCGAGATTGAACGCACCGGTCAGGAACTTGCCAGCAGAAATTGCCTGCGTCTGGACGACCGGCAGATTCCACAGCGACGGACCGATCGGCGACTGCGCGTTGCCGACAATGTAGTTGCCGCCAAGGTCCTTGGTCAACTCGATCGTGGTCCAATCGGTTGGATGCAGAACGAAACCGCTCGCCGGATATTCGGCCAGAATGACCTGCAGGATTGCCAGTCGGAGGCGGTCAATCGCCGTCTCGTTTTCTGGCTCAAAAGCCGGGGTGAAGGCCGATGCTTGCGGGAGAATGCCGTGCAGGTTCTGACCGGTGCCGTCACCGTTCAGAAGCTGGCCTTCTTCAACGAACTTGAGCCCGTACGTGCCGCGAGCATTGATATAGCTCGCAAGGCCCGGAGCGTCGTCGAGGATCTGACGGCTTGCCTTGAAGATATGGGCCAGCGTGCGAACAGGCGTGGTTTCCATATCAAAGGTCAGGTCAGACTTCGGCTTCTGCGTGCCTTCTGCGACTGGAGCCGCGCTGTTCGTAAAGCCGGTTTCCTTGACGAATTCGACACTTGCGGCCGAGGTCTGGCCCGGTGCAATAAGATCGCGGATCGTCAGCTGGCGATTAGGCGGGGCAATGATGCCTGGCACGCGCTGCCCTGGGACAAGAGAGGTACCCGCCGAACGGCCGGCGCCAACCGTGGTATTGCCGGACGTAATGTCAGCGCGCTCCATGCCAACTCGGATCGAACCGCGCCATGCGCCGGATACGTCGGTCGACTGGAATTTCTCAGATGCCACGACGATATCGCCGACATCCTGTGGACCATGGGCGACATCATCGCGCTCCCGAGCGGCGCGCTTTTCCAGTTCGCTAATGCGGGTCGTGGTGTCGCCAAGCTCGGACAATGCTTTATCGACTTTGCTGGTCAGCTCGGTGGAAACAGTTCCGTGCTGCTGGAGCTGCGTGGTGAAATCGGTCGCGAGATTGCCGACCTGCTCTTTAATGGAGGCGAGCGAAGCTCCCAGCTCGCCAATGCGTTCTGCTAGTTCAGCCATGAGTGGCTCCTATTTCTTCAAGAGTGGTGTGTTTGCTTCGGCCAAAAGCCGGTTTAAGGCTGCCAAAGCAGCAGCATCCGTCTCGTCATCAGGAGCCCCCTGATCAGACTTGAGGTAGAGCCGAGCGGCCCGCTCTGCCTCCGAATTCGAAAGACCAAGAAGACCCTTCATGCCGTTCTCGAATTCGCGTTTTGTGATTTCTTCGCCGGAGGCAATCTTGTTGGCCAGTGCCTGCGCTGCTTCTGCCTTTGCGGCGTTCGAAGCCTTTACGCGGCGGACATATTCCGGCTCGGTGTTCGCGCCCAGTCGGGCCAAGGTCTCGTCAAGTGTGGCAATACGGTCTGCCATTCCTCTGTCCATGAGCGCTTCTGCATAGAACACCCTCCCCTGACCAAATCCGTCTTCGACTTTAGATTTCGTAATGCCCCGCCCATCGGCAACGCTCTGCAAAAACCGGCCATAGGAGCGATTTACGCTGTCCTGAATGTAGGCCAGTGTGTCCTTTCCGAGCGGTTCGGTTTCGTTGCCTTCCACCTTGTGCTTGCCTGCCGAAATGTAGGTGCGCTTGACGCCAGCCTTTTCCAACGCGGCAGAGATATCGTCGTGCGCCGTATAAACACCGATCGACCCTGCACGCCCGGACGGCGTGACAACGATTTCGTCGGCAGATGACGCAATCCAGTAGGCGGCGCTCGCAGCCAGCGAGTTGACCTGCGCTATGATCGGTTTTTCACCGCCTCGCAATTTGCGAATTTCCGTTGCGAGTTCGTCCGTGCCCGGTACCGAGCCGCCAGGACTATCAATATCAAGAACAACGGCCTTCACATCCTCGTTGGACAGTGCCTTATGCAGCTGGCGCTTGATGCCGGCATAAGATGTGCCGCCGCTCATCGCGGAAAACAGGTCCATTCGGTCGGCCAATACGCCGTAAACCGGGATCACGGCGACCTTGCCGTCAACTTCAGCGATTTCCTTTGCGCGAGCATCAGAAACAGCCGCTGCAAATTCAGGCGTGACGAGCTTGTCGCCCGCCACACGTGCCGCAAGAACATCAGCCAAAACGGCTAGTTTTTCGCGCTGAATCGCCCACGGTTCGGCCTCGAAGGCCGTCAAAATGTGTTCGAATTTCATGAATTTCCCTTATCCAGCGCTTGGCTGTGTATCGTCCAGCGGAGGCCCGCCGTTATGTCCGACCATGGACAGAGGCTGCATGGTGCCATTGACGATCAATTCGTCGCCGCCATCCATCTTTGGCTTGTTCTCGTAAGCTCTGGCCTCGTTCGGCGTGTAGATGCCGTTCTGGACCATCTTCTGCAGGAACTCCGCCCTCGCCTGGCTATCGCCGCGCAGCAGGCCTTCCATATTGAACTTCACGACGGACGTTTTGCGGGTCTTTGCATCAAGCAAGTCGCGGTAGATTGCCGATTCAATGCTTCTGAGCATGGGCGTGAGGCATGTCTTGGTGAACTGCAGGATCAATTGCTCGATCCCGCTCCCCCATGTCGTCGTGCCGTTTGCAGCATGGCCAATCATGACCGGCGGAACGCCAAAAATGCGGCAGATCTGCTCGACGCTGTACTGCCGCGTCTCAAGCATCTGCGCATCTTTCGGGTTGATGGTGATTTGCGACGGGGTTAAACCCGCCTCAAGTACCGCGATCCCTCCAGCCTTGTCGGCACCGGCAAATGCCTGTAACGATTCCGCGATCTGCTTGCGCTGATCGGCTTTCAGAACCTGATCCGACGACAAGACGACCGAAGCCATCATGCCGTTCTTGAACATACGGCCCGACGTCTTCTCGCCGGCCATGGCGTTACCTATCACATTGCGCTGTGCGGCAATTGGCGAAAGCCCACGATCACAACCAGGCATGACCAACCCGCGGACGTGAAGCATATCTTCTTCGCGGATTTTGCGAACGCCGCCCTTCTTGCCGTTTTTGTACTGCTCGGTGACTTCGTAGTAGCGGTTGTTCCGATCATCGCGCTTTACGTCGACGCAAAGCGGATTGAACGGGTTCAACGCTACCAGCCGACCGCCGTTTTTCTTCTTTTCTGCGAAGAAATTGCCATCAAGGCAGAGGCAGAGAGCTGCCATTCCCCAGAAATCAGATGCACTGTCGTCCAGGTTCGGCAGGTCGTGCAGGAGTTCGTACAGCGGATTCTCGCGGTCGACGTCAACGCCATCGCCCTTGTAGACATTACAGGGCAGCGTCTTCACGGCATTTGAAATCAGGTTCACACACGCCCAGACAGCATCAAGCTGCATCGCGTGTTCATAGGTGACCGTCTCGCCGCTTGTGGTCGACATTCCAAAGAATGCGCGCCATGGGCCGGAAAGAAGCCCGAAAGGCTTCCCCACCCAAGTCAAAAGGCCCATGGGCACTCCTACCAGGTTATAGTGATCATGTTGTTGACGAAGTCGTCGATGTCGGCTGTGGCCAAGCCTTCATAGGTACCAGCCATTGCTGTCGCCATCGCGAGCGCCACAGCACCATCAATGCGCCCGCGTGCCTTGCTTTTATCCAGCTTCTTATTGCCCGACGGGTCCATCTTGACGGCCGTGTTTAACATGCAGGACGTCAGCAGCGGATGATCGCCATGTGCAATGCGCTTATTCAGAATGTGGCCAACCAAATCATGCAACGCGGGCGTCATAGACGCATATCCCTGCCCAAACGGCTCAAATACCGCTGCATCGCCCTCTAACTGGTCATCTTCAAACCCGACCTTGGAAAGCCAAGGTTTTAAATGCCGCCAGCGCCATCTATCAAAGGCGATTTTCTTGATGTTGTATTCGTCGAAAAAGCCTTTCAGCTTTACGGCGACATACTCATAATCAATCGTCGGTCCCGGCGTCGTTTCCAGAAAGCCCTGTTTGTGCCAAACGTCATACGGTACTCTATCGGCCTTCGCCCTATCAAAAAGGCCATCACCAGGCAGCCAGAACGTTGGCTTCACATGCCAAACCGTTTCACCGTCCGCGAATTTTGGCGCCATCAGCACCAGGGAAGTCAAATCGGATACTTCCGACAGATCGAGACCGCCAAAAACCGGCGCATCACCAAAATCGTCCACTGGCGCATTACATGCGCGCCATATCGCCGGCGAAACCAGAGGCGCCGAAGCATCGATGCGCTGATTCAGGTGCAGCCACCGAAAGCTGTTTTCAACGTCAGGAGCGCGCGACGCTCTGGCCGCAAAGTCTCTGACGTCACTGACAGCTTTAAATATTCCGAGTGCGGGGTTGGCTGCGGCCCATTCCTTCTCATCGAGAAGGTTGCAGTCCTTCGACGCCGTATAGACATGGCTGACAATGCGCGGGTCTCTTGACTTCTCCGCATCGTCAATCCATCGGCTAAATAGATCGTTATCTGTGGCAGCCTGCGTGGAAATGGCGATTAATAACGCCTTTCCTTCATATGCCCCCTGCGAAGTTTCTATGGCCTCGACAAAGCTATCTGTCGGACCCTTAACCTGCCCGACCTCATCGAGGATAGCCAGAATTGGCGACCCGCCGTGAGCCGTGGCGGCTTCGGCAGAAATAGCCTGATATTCGACATTCTTGGCATATCCAAGAATGGTTTTACTCGACGGAACGCATTTGGCTAGCTTACTGAGGACTGGCGACATCCAGACCATTTTGGATGCATAATTAAAAACCTCAGCGGCCTGCTTTCTGGATCTGGCGCCAGAAATAATGCGGCTATTCTTATAAGCTTCTGGGCCCACGATGTGAGCCAGAAGCAAACAAGCAATAATTGCCGTCTTGCCGTTCTTTCTGGCAATCGACAGGTAAGCGCGCGAGGTTCCTTGAGAGTTGTCGTAAACGTCAAGAATAAAACGCTTCTGAAATTGAAGGAGTTTAACCGGCTTTCCCAGCAGTGTCCCTTCGGGGACAATGCAATATCGCTCGATAAAAGATATTACACTTTCACCGCGCGTCAGCTTCTTTTTTGCCATTCACTTCAATCCGGCGTAGCTAACAAGCCATCACCAAGTGGGTTGTCACTCTCGATCTCTTTTGCCGCGCCTCTACGTTTGGCAACGTCTCTTGCCTCTCCCGCTTGCGCACGCGCGTGAAGAGACAGCGATCGCCTAAATGAGAGGATCGAAGATGCATGCATCTGAACGATACTCTTTCGCGGATTGGCCACCGGAGTTCCCTTTTCCGAGTAGGCTATTCCGCCCTCGTTTCGCAGTAATGCTTGCTCCCGAACCAGATCGGCCATTGTGCGCGCGAGCATTGCTGCGATCTCGAGCTGATGTGATGTCCACTCAGACCGGGCGTATTCGGCAATAACGTTGTTGAAAAAAGGCAGATCAGCCTTGTCTAGCGGCACGTTTTCTGGCGCCTGAATTTCAGCCATTGCCTTCGACATCACGCGCACGGCCTCAGTGGCGCTATCAATACGCGCCTTACGCTTGGCCATAGAATGTCCTCATAGAAAAAACTGTATTAGCGCTATAAGTCGATTCCCCCGACGGTCCGGGAGGAGGGAAGCCCAGACTTCGAAGGCCCCCATGGCCTATCCGAACAATCTCATCTGCCCTGCAATTTTTGCGCCTTTAGCCCCATTGCATTGCCTGCATGCACATTGAGTGTTCGCGCGTGTATGGCTTCCGCCCATCGCCAGCGGAATAATGTGGTCCAACTCCGGAGCCCGGGGATCTGTCGATCCGCGCAGACGTCGCGGCGTCTTCGTTCCGCAAAGCTGGCAGCGCCAACGATCGCGCTTTAATATTTCGATTGGATCGAAGTTGTCGTTGGTCGCACCTCTTGTTCTGGCTCTACGGCGTGCCTTGCTCCGTCGCTTGTTGTTTTTCCATGAGCACTTGTCCGAACAATATTTGGCGTGCGCTCTACCGTATTCAGGGATGAACCTCTTACCGCACTCCGGGCACTCTCGCTCGCTTCGGTCTATGTCAACTCGCACCGATCGTGCTTGAATAGCGCGGCTTCTTGCCCAATTGCCCCGGCACTCTTGGGAACAGAATGATACTGAAATGTTCTGCGTATCGAAACGCTTGCCGCACTCACTGCATATGCTACGCTTTACAGTGAATGATACTTGCAGCGATGATATGGCTTCGGCGTATCGCTGCCTTACAGACAGGTTGGAACCTGCTGCAAACCCGCATTCTCGTGAACAGAAGCGCGCCGCGTTATTCTTATCTTTCCTTCGTCTGAATGAATCGCCGCAATGCTCGCAAACATGCTCTGGTGCGCCGTCATTGGGATGCTTGCCGTTCTCTTTATCGCGAAGCCGATAGGCCTTCGACGAACATGCTTTCCCACAATACCGTTTTGATGATGGCCCATCCAACAGGGCATCGCACTGTTCACAGCGACGCTCGTTATCATTCGCTGGCACTTGCCAATCTAATAAATTCATGATGTCCAAGGTCTCGACTCCTTGCCGACCTCATATGAAAGAGGCGGGGAGCCGAAGCTCACCCGCCTGAACCATGCAAGAGGTCGAGAATTGCATGGTTATTCTATTGGGTATCCGTCAACTCCGAACGTCACCACCGTCTGACCGAGCTCTTCGCGGCTTTTCACGCGGTCATGGCATGGCGCGCAGAGGCTTTGGAGGTTGTCTGGATCGAAGAACAGATATTCGCTTCCCTTGTGGGGTCGGATGTGGTCAACCACCTTTGCCTCCTCTACCTCGTCGCACCGCAAGCAGTAGACGCACAATGGCGACGCATCCAAGTGACGTTGCCGTAGCTTCGTCCATCTCGAAGTCTTGTACATCTTTCTGTACGCAGCAGCTTCGGCGCTACGCTGGTCACGTCTGGCCATGTGGTCCTGTTTGAATTGGTTGCGGCAGGTCGGATTCGAACCGACGATCTTCTGGTTATGAGCCAGACGAGATGACCACTTCTCCACTCCGCATGAATTCAGATGGCGGGGAGCCTACCGCAATAGGCTCAACCCGCCGAACCAGCAGCCGGAGGAGAAACGGCGCTGGATTGAGAAGGCCCAGACATAATACCGGACAAGCCGACAGCAGAGGTTTGGGCGCTGTTTTGGAAAGTTACGCCCGGTTCAGCGGTTGCACCCAACTGCAACATGACCGAGCGTCCGTCGCCTCGCGCACGGAACAGTGCGGGGCAACCGCATAGCGGTTGAACCCCTTCACTATACTCCGCACGAGATCGCGGAATACCTACCTACGCAGCATATTTTTTTATTGCAGCCGCTAGATTGTCGTTGGCAGCAAGCAGTGCTTTACGCCCACCGCTGCGCTTGTCGGCATAATGGCGAGACTGCCCTGCTGCTATACCGACATCCGTGTAATTCGCCGCCTCAAGTGCAGTATCCAGAACGTCGCGGTCCCTATCCTTCAACTCTTGAAGCGCTTCAAACCAAAAGTCGCGATCGATCATTGCAGACAGTGTATCTTCCCACGATTCATCTCCTCCTCCGGCACACGTTGTCTTGCGCATACCGAGGAAACTGTCCGCCGCCTTTGGCGACCCACACGGAAGCCCCTTTGGATATCGAGTATAGGTAACCTTCTCCATGTCGGTATTTGCGTAAGCCTCAGCGAGAATACGGGCGGATTCTTCAGCGCTGTAATCCGTACCATTTCGGCGCTTGCCGGATGGAATATATCGATGCGGCAGTGTTCCAAGCATATCTTCGAAATAGTGATTGCTGGCCTTGGTATCCTTCGGATCAGCTCCGCCACCCGACGCACGATCTGGTTTATCTTTCATGCCGAGCATGGCACCCGCTGGCATGCGTATGTCGGCCTGAATAACTTCACCGTCGATGCCGAGGACATATCCAACTTCAGTCTGGTTACCGTCACTGAACCGCAGCTTACCTATGCGGATGATCTGTCCACGCTCGTTCTTCTCGATATCATCAGTAGCTACACTCTGCATGATGGCTTGCACTGACGGTGTTTGTCGCCAGTCCCGCTCATAACGCATGTCGGCAACTTCCTCCGGGTCATTGTCATTCGCACCAGGCGCAACAGACCAATTCGTCTGCAACGGTTCTCGCTGACCTTCTGGGCGGTTGCGATACGTCATAAGCGCCTTTAACTGCTCTGCGAGCGATCCGTGTCTCATGTTCTTCATGCTGCTTTCCCCTTCTCTTGTGTAAGCCACTCCAGAACCGCCATAACGGCCTTGTCAGCGGCTTCTGTCGTCGTCGTGGCCCGAATGACTAGAACCGTGTAGCCAAGCCTCTCCAGCGCTGCGTGGCGGTCTTTCTGGGCTGGTGACAGTCTTCCCTGCCCGACCTTGTTCTCAATCAGCAGCAGGCGACCGTATTCTCCGTAGATCCGAAGGTCGGGTTCACCGCTGGTCATTCCCGTCGCAATTGCCTGAGCCTGAGCTCTTGGCCCTCGCTTGCTGGCGTTCATGTCACCGGCCAGCAAGAACTGGCGCTGGTACTGTGGTAGGCGGCGCAATGTGGAAACCTGTGCCGCCTGTAATTCCCATTCGAGCGGTAAGGCGGGCTTGGTCGTCACCGTCCCATCCTTGGTGGTAATCTTGACGCGGGCGCCGTTGATGCGTGTGATCTGTGTGGTAGTAGACGGTGCGGTAGACGAAGGCGCGCGTGTGCGGCTGCGTGCCATGTGAGCTCCTCGTGTTGATTGCGGTATGCCGTTGGTAGCGGCAAGAGGAGTGTGGAACGTCTCAATAAATGTCGTGTTAATGGACAGGCAGAAAATGAATTACCGAAAAACCGCGGTCGCATTAATTGTCCATTCTGC
This sequence comes from Ochrobactrum sp. RH2CCR150, assembly GCA_014138095.1. Lineage (GTDB taxonomy): Bacteria > Pseudomonadota > Alphaproteobacteria > Rhizobiales > Rhizobiaceae > Brucella > Brucella gambitense. The sequence continues at coordinate 727,859 of JACGXE010000002.1, read as the reverse complement.
AACCCCTTTATATACAGACCCCATGAATCTATCTAAAAAGGTACTTATTATATAATACGTTGATGAATGGATTTTAATATATATAGAGAGTTCAAACCATTGATTTCATTGATCTTTTTGACCTGATTTTTATCCATCCAGAACCGATTAAAATCCGGGACAGAATTCGGCGGTCGAATTTAATCCATGGACAGAATTGCCGCGGTGGATGGTTTTTAATCGTCCTATTAAAAACAAAAAAACGGGGCCGAAGCCCCGTCATGTCAGTCCATCCAGACAAGCCGATTTGCAGGTCGCCCTCGCTTGGATTTTGCCTCCTGTTTTATCACCTTCCCAGTGTGAAAGAGCTCCTTCAATATCTCTTCCCGGCGACGTCCCTCGATTGCTTTGCAACGATCGAACAGGCGGCTTTCCGTGATGCCTTTGGTGCCTGCCTTGCGGATTAGCCCCACGATGCGCTTATAGTTCGCCTCACGGTCATTGTCGGCCAATCGCTCTGTCACCTCAGCGATCATTGTTGCTGCGCACGTCCAAGCTACACATGAAGCCCATTCAAAATCGGTTTCGGTTATAACCGGTTCCGTTGGGTCTTTCCCAACCGCAACGATCAGCGCAAGTTTGATCGCGTTTTCAATGATGCGTCGTGCAAACGGTCGGGCTTCTGACGCCAGCAGCTTTTCTCGAGCGTCAATCGAATCCTTGACGGACCTGAAAAGAGCTGTCGCGTCTGGTGTCCATTGAACGATGTACGGTTTGTTTTCTCCATAAGCAGGCACCTGTATATTCATCCCAGACAGATTGCCCCGTTTGGCGGCCACATTAATGCCGGCAACCGATGACATGCGCTCCATCAGAAGATACGGCACCTCGCGAACATCACGGGACGGTTTTAAAGCGTCAGGCTTTTCGCCTGTAACATGGAATAGGATAAGGCGCGGCAGCAGTCCGTCCTCGGCACTTGCGCTACTGAGGGCTGACCAAAATTGTTCCGGTGTCGAAGTGCCGTGAATGCATAGCGTGGGGTTATAAATTCTCTTCGGAGGAACACCGCGATAGGCCGCGCCTTCGAAAAATGTTGACGACGCCGAGTAATAGTCTCGCAGGTCCGTCGAAATTGCCCGCTGATGACTGCCTGCCTTTCGGTCTGTGATATCGCGTATGAAGCCGCCAAATTCATCGATCTGGCAGTTAACCGATGGATGTTTTTCCAGCACCTCACGCAACGCCGACGCTGACATTATCCGCGCGGGGCCGCTATAAGCATCGAATATGCCTTGATCGGCCATGAGTATACGCTTGATCTGCGATCGGGCGTGCTCTTTACCGAAGCCCGATTCCGCCAGTGCAACGGTGTATAGGTTTGGACGTGTATCGCGAGAACCTGTCGAATATCGAGCACCAGCCAACGACGCCAGCAATGGCAACACAGCGGCCATGGCAAGCGTGCGTGATGGCTGTTCCGCGCTTGATACAATCCAGTCAATCATGTCTTCAACCAACCCGCCCGGATATGTCAGACTTTCCAGATCGGCGACAGCTTCCAGCTTGTAGTCAGGAACATCGTCGTCGTCGGCCTCTGGAACCGCCTCGTCTGCACCCGCTGGGTGGTCGCCATCAGTTACATCGTCGTCGTGACGATTGCGATATTTCTCAATAAGTCCGGTCACGCTAACCGGTGGAGTGCTGTCATCATCGTAGAATGACCGTTCAGGAATTTGTCGTGGTTGGCGCATACCAGCAGACAGGCCGTTTTCGATTGTCTTGCAGCACTTGACCCAGTCACGGCCCCACCCACGCGCAACATCCTGCAACAATTGACGCGCCTCATGTTCTGGCAAAGCGCCAGCGCCGACAAGAGTGCCCAGAGAAAACGCTGCCGCGTTCAAACGATTATTGCGCCCAGCACCCATCGGCACAGACGCAGTTTCTTCTAACTCCAGTTGAATTGCGCGATCGATATAAGCGTCGTTGCTCCCGCGGTCATAGGTGTAATCCGCACCGGTCGATGCGGGCGCCTTTGGCAAAACGAGGTCCAGCAGCCATTGCGGGGCATCTGCTAAAGGAGGCAGCCCAGGGCCGGAATAGTCCACCCATTTGTAGGTACGCCCATCTTCCATCATACTACCGGGAGCGACGACGTACCCACCCGATCCACGAACATCCAGCCCAGCGCCAAGTCTGCCACGGTTGCGAACGCCCGGCACATATTTGAAATAACGATGCTCTCCGCCGCCAGCAGTGCGAGCGGTTGCGGTTCTCGGGAGCGGGCCGAACTTATCTTCAAGGACGGCTAGCGTCTCGAACCCGTCGATAATCTCGCCGTTCTCATCCTTATGCACATCGACGTCGAGCACCCACGCGCCCAACTGTTCGCCGGTCGGGATGCCAACCATAGCGCCCGGATTGCGATCCCAAAGAATATTCGTCACGCGGAGGTTTTTCGTGGCGCCCTTAAACCCGTTACTTAAAAGCGGCGTTTTGGCTTTCAGAACAACAATTTCGCCCGTTTCTTCGTCAAATTCGTTGGTTTCCTCGTCTTTCGCCCGACATGGGAAAACCGGGATATCGGCAGCGATATAGGCAAGTGCGAGATCACGAGACAGATCAGATGCGATAGTCATGTTCATGCTGCCCTCTTCTGTTCGGATTTGCGACGCGCGCGATCAAGTGCGCGGATGACGACCTGCGATGTGGATACAGTCGGTTCGTCAACTGTCCATTGCGTGACGCTGCCGGCTTTGCGCCATGCGTCCGTTACGAAAGCTGTATCTACAACCGTGAGCGCGTCCTGCATGTCGTCAAACGAGTATTCTGCCCCGCGTGGTGGAACAGCGTGGATGCCGATTGGCAAAACTGCTCCCTGCATTTCCAAGGGCGCCATGCCGAGTAAAAGAACCTGGTGCTTGCGGGAATGAGACAGTGCTTTATCGTAGGAAGATAGCTGAGCGGCATCGTCAAGGCCTCTATTTACAGCGTCAATATAGGCCGTCAGGTCTACCGGCTTGACCTCGACCAGAACATTCGTCAGGGACGTTCTCAGCAAGAAATCCGGCACCCATCCTTCAAGGTCGAATGGTTCGTAATCCCATTTTAACCCGACGAGATCGAAAAATGCCGCCCAACGGGACTCGAGGCGCGAACGAAAGTTAACGCCAGCGTATTCTGTGGGGATGGCTTTGATGGTATATTCCATGAAATTCCTATTGATGGAGAAAGAGCCATGGCAGAAGCTCGGTACGATACATTTGAAATGTACGACGGGGTCTGGGCCGTGATTGATGTGCAAACTGGCGATGCCGCGGAGGTTAACGGCGTCAAACAGATCGGCCTTGAATGGGAGCAAGCCGACGATCTGGCCGACTTGCTGAATTATCTTCAAGCGCAGCGCGAAGCAGCTACGCTGCAGTGATTGTCGAGCATGGGGACGGTTGCGACGGCGGCAACTTGCGATGTGTTAACCATGTCTGTAATCATAGATTTCAATCGATTCGAACCTTGAAAGGACTGGGATGAGCAGATCAACATTGAAGGGTGGGCGGTACATCGGCGGACGATACAAAGCGTCAAACGGAATTAACGACACCTGGTCAGTGTTAGATCAGCAAGTTCAAAAGCCAGTCGAAATGGGCGTACGGCAAGCGGTAGGGATGAACTACCGCGATGCCAAGGAACTGAGCGATTTGCTTAACTCGCTAGAAGATCGACGTCAGGCCTGCTGAGATAGTTATCGTTGGCGGCCGTGACTGGCATCAGGCTTGCAATGCGCTTACCCAACCACTTGAATTTTGGGACGGCCCAACTATTGCCGAGCGACTTATAACGTGGCCCATCTGGACTATCTGGCCTCCCTCTCCATGGGATATTTGTATATCCGTCTGGGAAGCCTTGCAGGCGCTCGCATTCTGTCGGCGTTAGGCGACGAACGGCCCAACCATGTTGAAGATATGTCTGCTGCTTCATTCCAGCATCCGCCGCCAAAGCTCCAGCGATCTGGCCATCACCATTAATCATCCGCACTTCGTCGCGCGTATTTTGGGCGAAGGCGACGGGTGCCAACACGTGCGGCTTATCCGCGCCGCCTTGGCTTGCACGCAATGCGAACGACACATCATCGCCCATTTCAGCCGTTGACCCGTCTTCGCGACCACGCAACGCAACAGACACCGGAACAATCGGCGTCCCGCGCCCGGTTCCGTCCTCGCTGGCGTCGAAGCCTTCGCCGCGCAAGGAATGAGCCACATATGTTTCGAGCGTGTCGTCGTGGCTGCTGTTGCCCTTGGCCAGCAACGGGTGCGCAACCATCGTTTCGGTTTCGTAGTCCTGCCTGCCCATACCACCAGCATTCAGGCAGTGCGCAACGTCACCGGTCGATGAAATCAAGCCGCCGTCGAGATCGAAGTCGGTTCCAAGTCCGCCACCGCCTGTAGGGCGCGCGCTAATTGTTGGGGCAACGTTTTGCCCCGCTTCTCTGCTCGGCGGAGTATCCCGGCACATGCTTTCTGGCTCAAATAAAACCGCTGCGGGATCCGCCCCGTTTCCAAAATCTGCGACAACGATGACACGCTTGCGTCGTTGGGCCAGTCCGAAAAATTGGGCATCTTTGACAGCCCACGCGGCCCGTCCTTTCGGTCCAGAAACCATACCGTAACTCGTCCATCGCTTTGTCGGCACGATGGGATCATCTGCTCCCACAAGCCCGGCAAGGAAACATCCGAATGCGTTGTCTTTGGTTGAGAGGACGCCGGGGACATTCTCCCAGATGACGTTCCGAAGTCCATTTCCTGCTGCAAGCTCATGCGCAAGCTCCACGAATGATAGTGTTAGATTACCACGCTCATCTTCGAGCGAACGGCGTGCGCCAGCGATAGAGAAGGCCTGGCAAGGCGTCCCTCCGCAAAGAATGTCGACACGCCCAAGCGTTGTGGTGTCGATCTCGGTGAAATCTCCAAGGTTCGGCACGTCTGGATAATGGTGAGCCAGCACGGCAGACGGAAACTTCTCGATTTCGCTAAAAGCCACCGCCTGCCATCCGAGTGGCTTCCAAGCAACCGAAGCCGCTTCGATCCCGCTGCACACGGAGAGGAAGCGGAGAGCATTGTTGTCGTTGTCGTGTTTCATCAGAATGGAGCTTCGCTTAGGGCCGCACGCATCCCTCGCCCGCAGCCTTCCCACGCGGCCTTCACGAGCATGCGCGCTTCGAGTTCGTCCATTTCCTTAAGGTCGGTTTTGCCAATCTCCTGTAGGTACCCCCCAACCGCCTCCACGCCCGTATCAAGGGCGCGAAGCTCGTACGGGTCCAACCGCCTGCGGTGCCGAATATGCTCGGCAATGTCGGCGCATTCCTTGCACAGCCAGCGGATCGGCTCGCGGTCTGCCTGCACGCCGAGACCTACGGCGTGGCGGGCGCAGACGTGGCAGATGTCGGCGTCAGGCTGCATGTTGCTCTCCCGTATTTATTTTAACTTCATGTTGAGAAGACGTGTTATGGTGAGCGACTTCAAGCGAACCTCTCCAATACGGACGCTTGAAAGCCTCTCCCTCGAGAGGATATTGGGCCGGGGCGCTGCCGGGATGGCTGTGCCCCCGGTCTTTTTGACGAAAACGGTAGCGGATCGTCATGCGGCGTCTCCGAAAAGTCTGGCCTGTAAGGGAGGCTGGTTGTCATTCGCCGGTTGCACATTCGCGGCAACGGTGCCAGACAACGCCTTTCGCGCCAAGGCGATAGGCTCCCAAGCCGGCTTCAATGCTGTGCCCCATCCTAGCCATTCGCGAGCTTCGTCGGTAATGGGTTCACCCTTCTCAGTGCGCTCATACTCGGTGCCTTTAGCAACCTGACCCACAGTTTTATCCTTGATTGCACCGGCTTTCCCGCGCCAGAAGCCGGCACTTTTGTCAATTTGCTTTGCAACATCATGGCTTTTGGGAAAACCCGATCCATATAGCCAGCCGAGTTGGTCGCGGATTTCAAATCCAGCGTCCTCGATCGCCGCAGCCATGCGATGATACGTGCGCGTGCCGCTGAATGCGACGACGTGCCCACCGGGCTTCAAAACCCGCAGGCACTCTCGCCAAAACTCCTCGCTGAACGCGACTTCACCGGTATCCCACGTCTTGCCCATGAAGCCAGCAGATGCTCGCTGATAAGCCTCGTTACCCTTTGCGGGCGCTCTCCCGGGCTTGCCGAAGCGCTTCACAATGCTGACGAGTGCGTAAGGTGGGTCAGTGACGATGCTGTCGATAGAGTTGTCTGCGAGCGACCGCAGAACGTCTCTGCAATCGGCTTGATAAAGGCTCGCGTCGCCGACGATTGCGCACGGCGCAATAGCTGGCGCATCAGCAATATTGCTCATGTCATCTCCTCGTGTTTCGTGGTGGTAACCCGCCAGTTGGTGGCTGGCGGGGTGTAGCCTTAGAGGTTCAGTTCTCTCTTGATTACTTCAATCGCTTCCTGTGGCGCCCTAATATATGCTTCTTCCAAGGAATATAGGTTTGAGCCTTCTACATCTTTCCGGCCCTGACCCATTTTGTTAACCCAGTGGTATTCAACTTGATAAGTGCCATCGTCAGCGTGAACGAGATACCAGCGATCCACATACTGCCCTGAATTGCCACCGGATTTAGAATATATCTCTATCTTGCGCACGACTTATTCCTTCATTCAGCAACGCGCTTCAAAGGTACCGATAAGTTATTTCACCATCAAGCGGCTACGTTGACGCTCACCTCGCCACTCTCTCATCCCAGACCCTGAACCCCGGCACCTGACGCATCCCGGCGCGCACGGTTTCCTCGGCCATCGACTGCACCAGTTCCTTGAATCGCTCCGGCGCTCGGCCATATGCCCAATCCAGCGCCTTGCCTTCATCTTCCAGCGTGCAGCGCCAGATCGTGCGCAGACCCGTGCCCGTGGTTGCTGATCGATCTTCGCGCTTAGCCCAACGGTCGGCTTTCTTCGCCTCGGTAAGCAGTTCTTCGGCTTTCTCACGCTCTTCGAGATTGCCTGCGCTGGCTCGCATGGCTTCCTGTGCTTCCCGCGCAATGCGATCTGCCTCTTCACGAGCAGCACGTGCGGCAGCTTCTTTCTCAGCAACAAGCTTATTGCGCCACGGGGTCAGTAAGGTTTGCAGCGTCTCCTTGCCGAGAACGACCTTGCCTTTGACCGATTTCGTATTGCCGATCAGCTTGTTGTAACGGTCCTGTATCTCCGCCTTCGCATCGTCATGCGGCTTCGCTTCATCCTTGCGAGCATCGTCCGCACGCTTCCCGGCCTCATGAAGCTTGTCGTGCAGTTCGGTGATCGCATCGGCAATTGCCTGGTTGGCGATCGCTTCGCCGTCCGCGAAATTCTTTGCCTCATCGAACAGTTCTTCGATTTCCTGCTTGACGGTCTCGTACGCAGAAAGCGGAGGTCTATTGTGACCAATAGGCGCCGGGTTATACGGGTCGTAATTCTCCGTCATTGTTGCTCCTCGTGTTTTGGTGGTAGGTTGGTTAGTCCAGTATTCACTCTAACACGCCTCGCGGCGCATCCCGTTAATGGCTCTACGTTTTACTGCCAGAATAATTAGGGCCGACCTGCCCGTACAAAGTGATGCCCCAGTCTTCGTCATATTGTTTGGCAATACCCCGCACCAATTCATCTTCTTTGACAGGTTCGACGCCATAAAGCGTCAAATCTTCTAGAGGTAATTGTATTTCGCCAGTCCGATGGTTTCTGGCGACTACTACCAGATGTGAACTACTCATCTTCCCTCCCCTTAAAACGGAATATCGTCATCTAGAATTTCAGCCAGCCCGGCCGATATCCGCCCATAATTCTCCGCCGGCTCATTATCATTGCCAGCCTCGGGCACATTGTCATTCGCAGCGCCCGCAATAGCGTCGACCACTTCCCAGTATTTGCCGTTGGGCTTCACGACGATTTCACCCGTGGGCAGCAATTCGTTCTGGCGCTCCATGAATTCGAGCACAGTTTTCGGGAACGGCGCTTCTCCGCCATGCCTTCGCCACCACCTGTCAGACTTCGACTTAAAGAAGCCGGTATGGGCTGGGCCGAGCCATTCGTTGATTGGCGACATACCAACCCAGTAAGACACCTTCACGCTGTCCTGCTTCCCGCCCTTTCCTTCGTGGTATGCGAAGGTACGCCGTTCCACCTGGTGAGTGCTGGCGTTGTCTTTCGACAACATCGGCACGTCTTCGGCCTGCGCAGATATCTTCGGCGTTTCATCGACCGGGAATTCGTATCCGCAATCCGGGCATGTGTGCAGCGACGCATGGATTAGCGAGCCGCAGCCCACTAGACCACGATCGTCAGGATCTTGCGGACATTGCTTCACGGGCGCTTCCCCGTCACCTTTCCTCATCCCGGGCGGCGTGACAGCATCGATAGGACCGTGCTTACGAACAACGCCAGCAAAGTCCAGAAAGAGGCAGTTCTCCTTGCCCGGATAAAGCCGCAAGCCACGCCCCGCCATCTGGACATAAAGGCCCGCTGATAAGGTCGGGCGACAAAACGCGACCAGATCGATGATCGGCAGGTTTGTTCCCGTCGTCAGCACTGAATTGTTCGTCAGTGCGCGGATCTTGCCAGCCTTGAAGTCAGCAAGAATTCGGTCGCGCTCGCCGGTTGGAGTGTCGCCGGTCACGGTTTCGCAACTAAATCCCCGGCTGCGAATTTCGTCCCGCATATGCCGGGCATGTTCAACGCCGCTGCAAAAGCACAGCCAAGCCTTACGCTCAGCGCCCGATGCGGTGCCGTATGTGACGATCTCGTCGACCACGGAAGCGGTGATTTCGTCCTTGTCGATGGCCGCCTGTAGCGCGTTCTGCTTGTAGTCGCCGCCCTGTTTACCGACGCCCGACAGGTCGAAGGCGGTTGCCATGCCTTTTGAAATAGGACGGCAGAGATACCCCTCCTCGATCATCTCGCCAATCGGCTTTTCAAAGCAGATGGCGTCGAAAAGCGCGCCGTCACCTTCCGTCAAAAGCCCCTCGCCTAAGCGATAAGGCGTGGCTGTGAGGCCGACCAGCTTTAGGTCAGGGTTGATGGCGCGCAGGCCTTCAATCAGCTTGCCGTACTGCGTTTCCGAATTGCGTGGCATTAGGTGTGCCTCATCGACCAAGACAACGTCGATATGGCCGATCTGCTCCGCCTTGTTTGCTATCGTCTGTACACCTCCGAAAACGATCTGCGCCTTCGCATCCCGCCGTCCTACCCCTGCCGAAAATATTCCCGCCGGAGCGAAAGGCCAGATGTTCAAAAGCTCCTGGTAATTCGACAGGATCAGCTCGCGTACATGCGTCACGACAAGCACGCGCATGTCGGGCCAGCCTTCGATCAGCTCCTTGCAAATCGTACCCAGCACGAGGCTCTTGCCGCCGCCCGTCGGAAGCACGATAAGAGGCGAGCCGGGTTGTTCGCGCCAGTAGTCATACAGGCCGTCAACCGCGGCGCGTTGATAATCTCTGAGTTGAAGCACTGCTTCCGTCCTTACTATTTTCTTGGTGGTGGCGGCGTTGTGCAAAATTCTGGTTCCTCAGGTGGCAACACGCCAACATGGAAAACCCAGTAGTATTCGCCGTTGAAGTAAGTTGGCTGGCGTCGTCGCCATACATGCTCCAACCAAACCCACCTGCCGTCATCAGTCTGCGTGGGGAAAAGACAGAATTTGCGATGCCACTGCATCGTACGTTCGCGCCATTGCGCTTCGGTTTCACCTTGCCAGATCAAGCCACCTCTCCCCTCACCCCATCTACCCAAATCTCACCCGTCGCCAGTCTGTACGTAACCGTCTCCGCAACCTCGTCAGCATCGATCTGCTCGCCATTTATCAGCCCCGGAAGATAGAGGTGAGCCGGGCAACCGTCGCGCTGCTCGTCGATCGACAATGGCTTGTTCCAGCGTGCGCATGACATATGGCAATCACCGCCATGTTCAGGCTGGACGTGAAGGCAGGTGCGGCAGTTGACGCGCGGTTGCACACCTTCGTGGCAAACACCTCTGTGCTTGCAGAACATGCAGCCGAAGAACTCCGGATCTTCGCTAATCCGGCTGGGCGGCTCATCCGAAAACACGATGCGTTCGCAGCGTGCCAGCAGTCGAAGGCAGAATTCAACGTCGTATTCGATGCGCTCTGCATAAAGCGTGTCGGTGTTCTTGCACGAAGCCAGATACAGGCAGCGAGTCAGGCCGAAAGCCTGCATCCCGAGCTGGCACTGGGCGTAGTGCAATGGCTTTGCCTTCTGGCAGCCGTGCTTCTGTAGTTCCTTGATACCCTTCTCGTTGCTCGACTTAAATTCCAGCAGGTGTTCGGTTTTCGGGGCTTCTGGCACGCCCATGGCTTTGCCGTCGCACTTGCCGCGAACGAACCCCGATATCAGCCTGATTTTGTCCTGCTGCCCGTATACGTCGACGCCGATGCGTTCGAGGTCGGCGACCAAGCGATCTTCCTCGATATTGCCGGTGGCGAACAGCCGAAGCTGGCGACCCGAATGAACCTCGTGCGCTGATACCCAGCGGAAGCCGTACCACAAGGCTCTGTCACATTCGGTGCCCGCCTCGCCCACGCTGATGCCCCACGAGTCCCAGGACTTAGCCTGGGCCTCGTAAGCTTGATAAATGGCACGGACCGTGCTGGATTCGGCTTTTGGGAGGGGTGCCATTATGCACCCCCGAATAGTGGAGACGAGGCCAACGCCGAAGGATGGCCGCGTTGGTCTCCGTCACGAACGTAGGTGGTCCAAATTTCACGGCCGTCACGCGTAACCGGATGCATCTCAGAAACAGTGAAATCGACATCGTCAATTTCGTCGGCGTCGATTTCAAAATCGTCACGTTCGACTTCGGCCCACGTCAATTCTTCTGCTTCCTCTTTCGAGGAAGCTTCGATTGTTTTGCTACTGCGACCGTGGAAGGTGTAGTTGATAATGAAACGGGCCATTAGGAAATCACCTCCAACTCGCGCAACAGGCATCTGACGAATGGCATCAAGCTGGATGCCTCGTGGATTTCGACTTCGTATTCGCCATCTTCTGAAAACGCGATTTCGGTAACGCCTTCATGGCGCAGCGCATATTCAACGGCGTTGAAGATTGCGGGTTCATCGAGCCGTTTTTTGGTTGGCGCCATCCCCTACACCCTCATCGGCATAAGCACGCCCGTCCACTCGCCCTCGCCCTTGACGACGGCAGGCGAGCCTGCATCGCCGAGAGCAAAGCGCACGTTTGCTTCATCCAACGCGCCAAGCATGTCGTTGACGTACCGGGCGTTAAAGCCGATTTCCAAAGGCTCGCCTTCGAACTCAATCGAAACCTCATCGCTGGCCTTGTCAGCCAGCATCAGTCGGAGCACATCGCCGACTGCGAATTTTACGGCGCGAGATTTGTCGTCCGCAACCGCGGCGACACGCTCGACCGCCTTCATGAGCGCCTGCCGATCGACGGCAAGCACGTTGCTATTACCGGCTGGAATGACACGCACATAATCAGGAAACGTGCCGTCGATCAGCTTGGAAGTGATAACCGTCGAGCCAGACGTGACGCGCACCTTGTTTTGGGACAGTTCGACCGTAACAGCACCTTTCGGCAGTAAACCCACGAGCTTGCGCGGCAGTATAGCGCCGTAGTCCAAATCACCGGCAGGGCCGACATTTCGCATAAGCCGGTGCCCGTCTGTTGCTACAGCAACCAATCGGTCGTCGACGGCATGCAGATAGACGCCATTGAGGTAATAACGGGCTTCTTCCGTGGAGATTGCGTGCACACACGGCGCAACAAGCGCGGCCAGATCGAGCTCAAGCGTCGTGTCGAACTTCCCTGCACTGAAGGACGGAAAGTCTTGAGCGGGCAAAACGTCGAGCTTATACTGGCTGCGACCAGATGCGACCGTAAGGCGACCTCCATCTAAGGCAAGCGATATGTCGCCCGTCGCGCGCTTTGCGATGTCCGCAAGCATCTTGCCGGGAACGGTAACGCTGCCCGGCTGGCAGTCGAGCACCGGCAGACTGGTCGTAATCTCCACGTCCAGATCGGTGCCGGTGAGGCGCAACTGGCCGTCCTCAACAGCCAAGAGCACGTTGGCGAGAATAGGAATCGTGTTGCGGTTTTCGATGGCGCGCGTGACGGTCGCCAAGGCGTGCGCGAGCTGTGAGCGGTCAATGCTGACTCTCATCAAAGTCTCCTCGTGTGAAGGATGGTTGGTTTTCGCCCGCCGTTAAGCCCACATGCTGCAAAGCAGCCATTTAGGCTCCGCGCTCTCAATGCCGCGCGCCGCGCACCATTCCTTGAACGCCTCAATCTGTGTGGCTGAAACATCCAGAGTTTTAATTTCTTTTGGGTATCCGCGAGATGCGACAGTTTCAGTGCCCCGAACGGACAAAACGTACATGGTATAGTCGAGCGAACAGTGCATCGTCATATCCGCGGGGCAGGATTCGCGGGCGTCTTTTCGAACCTTATAATCGGCGCCTGAAAGGCCGTTCAGATTGTCAACGTACTCGTCAAAGTCGTCAAAATCGCCCAAAAATTCTGGTGTTTGGTCCTCTTCTTTCAGCTGAATGCCAAAAACAAGAATTGCGTCGGTTGACTGTCCCATTCTAAGTCTCCTCGTGTTTGGTGGTAGAAGGCGCGGTTGGTAGCCGCGCCTGTTGGGTTTAGGCGGCGCAGATAGACAGGAAGTCGTCCTTGGCAGCGGTGCGTAACTTCTCGGAAAGCCTCTTGTCGGCAAATTCATGTGTCCATACAGGACGGCCAGAACCTTCTCTGCATATCCATGAATGTCACTAAATGGACCTGCTGCGATTCCTGTATAGGCGCCGATGATGGCGGCTTGCTCTTTCGTCAGCTTGGGTATCGTCATGTTTTCCTCCTCAGGCGGCCAAAGGCCAGCCGTCCTCGTCGAGTTCAGGCAGGACGAATTCGACGCCGTTGAGGTTTGCGATATGCGCTAGCAACGCTTCTGCAGTGCCCGGCATATTGTCATTCGCAGGCTGCACCCATGGCTCGCTTTCGGCGTCGTCGACAGTAAGGGCATCAATCGCCGCCTCGATGGAGAACGGCTTGTCCTCGTTGCCGAGAACAACCTTGTCGCCGTAAGAGCCGCCAATCTGGTCTTTCAGATCGTCCCATGTGTCGATTTTCACGCCACGAACAGCCAGCGCGATCTTCATCATATCGCCTTTGCCGATCGTGTAACCGCGCTGCTGGTATTTCAGAACGCGTGTTGATGAAGCCAGCGGATATCGCGTTCCAGTGTTGAATTTCAGGAACCGCTGGCTGTTGTGTTTCAGAAAGTCTGGATGAAAAACAAAGCCGGAGTCGGGATGCTTTTCGCCGACGGTGACGAATTCTGCTCCCTTCCATTCGGATCGCTGGCCCGTGTCCAAGTCCACTGCGCCCATGCAGACGGTGAAATCGAATGCCTTGAAGATATCTTCGGCAGTCGGAAAGAAGTCGAAATACATCAACTGGGCGATATTGTTGCTTTGGTCGGCAAACGTCACGGCCCGCTTGCTAGCAGCGACGCACCATAGGCCTTCCTCATATGCGTCATAAACAGCGCGCTCAAACGCCCGGCGTGATTTGAAGTAAAGATCAACGTCATTGATCTTCGCCCCGGTGAAAACGCTCGTCACAGCGCCGCCAGCTACAAACGCGCCGTCAAAGCGTATTGGCAGCGCGGCATCGATCTGTCTGCGCTCCGCTTCATAAGCCATGCGTATCTCCTCGTGTTCGGATCGGTAAGGTGGTTGCTACCGGCGCTTTCGCGCCAGTAGCGGGTTGGTGTGGCTTAACCCCAGGGGCGCTTCTTGCCTGCCGCAGCAGCAGCCGGTGCAGGCTTGTTGCTGTTTGCCGCAGCCGGTCGGTTGTCATTGGCCGGACGGGCCTGCGCTACCGGCTGGTTGGCGTCGATTGAAGGCTGGGGAACGTTGCCTTCGTCGGGGAAGTAGTACTTTTTGATTTCCGCTCTAGCCGGGTACTGGCCGTCTTTTGAGGGCTTTCCCAGGCCAATCTTTGCCGTGAACGCTTTGAAGTGCAGTTCTTCGGAATCCTCGACTTCCGAAACACCAATCGCCCGGCAAAGGCTAGCGAACTGGCGCTGGCCGATCTCTTGCGCCTGAGTGCTTTTGTTTTCGAGGTTGTAATTGTTGAAGAGCTTGCGCTTCGCGTACTCTTCCGGGCGAATAACGACCATCGTGGTCTTCAGAATGGTGCCCGTACCGTCCTTCGTGGCCGCTACTTCGCTGGCCTCGATTTCCAGCTCATAGTCGCCGTTCGGCAGTTCCGAGTAATCTGACTGCGTAGTGTCGTGTTTGGTTGCGTCAAATGTTGAGCCAAGTCTGGCCATCTATAAAATCCTCGTGTTGTTGGTGTGGTTCAGTGAGCCGACTGTGGCGGCTCATGTTCGACGATCCAGTCAAGGTCGGCTGGATATCGCCAGTCCTGCATATTGTCGGCGTCGGACAGCCATAGTGATGGCATACCGTCGATTATCTCGACGCGACAGACCATATAGGCCGCATCCCATGACTTGAGCCTTACATGGCTGAAGCGCTTCGGAATGTTCGCAGCGCGGTCCTTTGGCGATAGCCAGGTCATGCCTTCGCCCGATGAATAGCCGGGCGGAAGAACCCGCCGATGAAACCAAGCGAAGCGCCGATCTGCCACATCGCAAGGCCTGCCGCGTTGATGCCAACGGCGGCAAGGAAGGCGTGGATCGTTTCTGCGAAGAACAGGCCCACAACCCAGCCGACGAACGCGCCACCGAGAACGCCGATGAGCGGTGCGAAGAAGAGGATGGCTGCGATTGCTACGAGGCCAGCTAGAGCTTTTTCCATTAGGTTTTTCCTATCATCATAGGATTGGTGTTGTCGTTGGCTGGTATCGCCAACGACGGCTGGAATGGCACATCAAGTTTTGCGCCCTTCCTGATATTGTCCGCTGCCCACAAGGGCCTCAAATTGGACAGAGCCCAGCATTTCTGGAAGTCGATGTCGTCAGGCGTTTGATAGTTAAAGACCGATCGCGGGATAATGTGGTCTATGTGCCAGCCATCGTTGCCATAGTTGCCCCAAGACATTCCTGGCAGAAAACACTTCTCAAGATGAGCTATAAGTTCATCGGCGGTATACCCAACTAGAGATTCCCATTTCCGACCGGCCTTCTGGTCTTTCAGGCTTTTGTATATTCCAACCTTGAGGGTATTCGCGACTTTCCACTCTGGCGAATTTTTCTTCTTGGCATACGCCCTTGCCCTTTTTGCGAGCACCTTATCTGGATTTCGTCTCTCCCATTCTTTGCCGTAACCTGGATTGTCTTCGTGGAATTTCTTATTTATTTCCCTACGCTTCTCTGGGTTTTCTTTTTGCCACTTGGACACTCTGGCCAGTGCATCTTCTCGGTTGGATGCGTACCATTCCGCCCAATAGTTTGGGTTTTCTGCGATCCGCTTTGCGTAGTCTTCTTTGTTCTTATTGGGATTCTTAGCTCTATACGCGGCGTCGGTTTTGCGCTTGCAAACCTTACAGATGCTGCTGCGCCCATCCTTGCGGCTTTTGTTGCGGTTGAATTCAATGATGGGCTTCACCTCTCGGCATGCTGTGCAGGTTTTCACCCGCACCTCGCGTTCGCCCATTTTTTACGCAGCCTCCTGCCGGCCATTGTCATTAGCTAGAGACCAGTACCGCGCCAAGTCATCGAAACCCTGTCCCTTTTTGTAGGAAACGGTATCAGGCATACTGAACCGGTTCTTTGCTACGAACCCAGCACCTTCGTTCAGGTGTATCTGACGCTCTTTCCCGCCTTCGGCATGAGCAACCTTCGTTTGACGGGCGACCTCTTTTTCCTTAATCGATACGCGGTAGTTCAAGAAAGCAACGATATCGACTTTCTCGCGAACCAGTGCGTTTGCCCTTTTGTGAAGTTTGACCGAATATCTCGAATATGGATCCGTGATAGGGCTGTCGAAGCGGACAATCTCAGGGTGCGCAAGCATCACCACATATATTCCGGCCCTCGCCAGCGCCGAGACTGCGCTCATCAGCTCATTCCATTCGGTGTCGGCCTCAACATACCCGCGGCCGAATCCAGGTTCTTCAATACTCGCCACGCCCAAGCGCGCGCATGTCGCACGCCAGACAAGCGGTTCCAGCCCATCGAGGCTGTCGATAATCACGGTGCGCCGGTCGTGCTCTTCGGTCAGCAGTTCGCCGATGACGTTCAGCATATCGTCGAAGGATTCAATCGTGCCGGGGGTTGCCATTTCGATGTCAGACGGCGGGCGCTCGCCTTCGGTTGCCAGATAGATCGGGTCTGGGAATTCAGCCGCGAGCGACGTCTTTCCGATGCCGTCGACGCCGTAGAGAAGGATCACAGGCGGATCGTTTCTCTTGGTCGACTTAAGGCTTGAAAGAGATAGTGCCATAGGTCTCTCGTGTTCAGTAGGTGTGGTGGGTAACTGCGATTGCGGCGATGACGGCCGCAAGTATGAGCCAGCCTACGAGCCATGCCGGTAGGCTTGTGAGCAGCCATGCGCGTGGGGCGGTCATGCCGCACCCCACAAATAAAGCAGCCCGTAAAACGGCAGCAGCAGGTTCCAGAACAGGAAGGCAGCAATTGTCGTGGCGATTGCCAGCGCGAACGCCGCAAGCGTCAAGGACTGCCCTACGCGTCCGACACCGGGCTTTCGCCCGGGATCGATGTGCGGCATGTCAGCCGTGGCTTTTGTGGTGAAGGAAATCATGCCAGCACCCATGCGTAAAAGCCGACGGGCAGAGCGAGCGCCGCTACAACTGCCAAGCCCCACACAAAGCGGTCACCAAGGCCGAGCGTGGTTTCCGGCTCGTAGAAGGTGTCACCGTCCGCATAGTCTTTAGGCGCATAGTTGCGGGTGTGGCTGTACGTGGTGGAGGTCATGCTGCCACCGTTACTGCGTCTGCACGCATTACGATTGGTGCTTTCTGCCCAATTTCGACCCAGACATAATCGCCGAACCGGGCGAGCTCGTAGCCGTAATATCCCTTGTTAAGGCGGACTAGCGGTCCTTTTGCCACGTGCAGTTGTGAAGGGCCGGCCTTGGACGCGTCGATAAAAACGGTTCCCGCCTGTTGCTCCGCGACCGGTTGGTTGTCATTGCTGGCTGGATCGTCGACCCATTCAGCGATGAGGTCGTTCGTGGACTCAAGATACAAGGCGCGACCGTCTTCGTCGTAATAACAATCATTACTTTCCCAAACCAACTCTTTGAAGCCCGTTCGTGTGATTGGCCCAACCTTACGCCCATCGCGGGTACGATAGAACTTGCCGGTTTCGATGGCGAGGGATGGCGCAAGCAGTTCAAAACATTTCGGGCTTGCACGAGTATACTGTGGCCTGACCGCAAGCGTTTCATAATCGACAGGTCCGTCGATATTCAGCAGATATTGGCCATTATCCACGACCTTCCCGCCAGACCACGCTTCGATCGTAGCCAGTTTTCCAACCGCGCCCGTCGTAGACAAGCCGTCCTTTATCAAGCGCACCCGGTCGCCGACCTTGAAGGCAGGCTTGCCGGTTGCTTCCGCAATGGGCGCGAATTCGTCTTCATCGCGCGATCTCTCGTCGCCATCGTTGTCGATGAATTCAACATACGCGCCATCGATCCCGGTTACTGTGAGGATATCACCGACGCGATATCCGCCAAGCGGGTCGTCCTGTAGGATCTTTACCCGATCACCCACTTTAAACTTAGCCATCACGCTACTCCCCTCGTCTTGGTGTTTTTCGTAAGCTTCACCTTCTTGGTGAAATCGACCGGGATGACGTTGTCATCTTCAGGCTTGTCAGCCTCGACACCGCCGCCGTCCTCTTCAAAAAAGGGGCTGACTTCGAAGCGCGAGACCTCAAGTTGCACAAGGCCCGTGCCTGGAATCATGAAACGCACAGTCAGCCAGCGGTAATTGTCCCGCTCCTCGACAATGATGCCCTTCCACTTCCAAAGCCGGTGGACGACGATTTCGCCGGGTAAGTCCCAGCATTCACCGCAATCGCAGGTCATGCGGCACCTCTTTTCGGTGCGCGGTGGTAAATGACTGGCGCGCTGGAAACGTAACGGCCGTCAATAAGACGTGCCGAAGCACGCGCCTCTGCTTTTTGCGCAGCCGTCCGGTAAGGCTTGCGGTTTGTCATGTCCCGCTCTCCAGTTCGTGTGTATTTCGTTTTCAAGTAATGGCCTCCTCGTAGGGAGGTTAGTCGTCGGCCCCGTCATCCTCGCGGTCGGCCTGCTCAAAAGGCTAGTGGACTGTGTCCGTATACGGCCCGTCCAGAATGGTTATGCGGGGAAGCGAGACATAAATGTCCATGCATCCTCCCGAATATCCGCCGTTGTAGGTTGTGCGCCGCACAACGGTGCTTGCGGTGGGCTCTGGCGCCGGTAACGTGGGCGTTCTTTCCGAAAGCAGCGACCATGCGCGGCCTCTGGTAATGCCCATCAGTTCAGCGATCTTTCCGAATGATGCGCCTTGTTTACGGTGCGCGGCGGCGGTTGCCTGCAGTTCGTGCCTTGATGAATGCTGCATGTCTCCTCGTGTGTGATTTGCGGTGGTTGACAAATGCCGCGTCTAACGGCATCTGTCTGGTCGGCCCGGGTGGTACTGGGCAAGGAAAGCTGGGCTTTGGAAGTGGCTTCGGCCCTCCTCGTGTGGTCCGGTAATTACGGGGCGGAGCGAGCAGCGGGTGGTGCCGGCTCTTAAACTCCGCCTTTTAGTTTTCGACGTGGCGCCGTTAAATTGGTTTTCGCGGTTATTCAGGCCACGCCGAAAGCACCGCCGACGTTTCAGTCGGCAGTGTCCCTTTTGAAATCTATGGCCCTTGTGGCGCGGAAGCGATGCGGCTTCTTTCGGCTGTGTTCATCATGGCGCTTCTCCTCAAAAAATGGTTTCTATCTATTAAGGGCGAAAATCCGTGGGAGGATGTTCATTCTGTTGCCTGCCATTTTGTGATCCCAACGTCTTCTGCGTCGGTTGATGACGTATAGATATGACAGATTCGCACCGATGTCAACACACGATGACAAATTCGCACGTTACATTTTCACATCAATATGCGAAAAGCACATCATGGACAACGATTTCGCCCAGCGCCTTCGTACGGCGCGTGAAGCAAAGAATATGAGTCAAGCCGATCTTGCCGCCCT
The DNA here is from genome assembly GCA_014138095.1 of Ochrobactrum sp. RH2CCR150. Classification (GTDB taxonomy): domain Bacteria; phylum Pseudomonadota; class Alphaproteobacteria; order Rhizobiales; family Rhizobiaceae; genus Brucella; species Brucella gambitense. The sequence continues at coordinate 708,688 of JACGXE010000002.1, read as the reverse complement.
CATCGGCCGTGACAAGTCGTCGATCAGTTTGCTTGAAGGCGGGAAGCGCGGGGCCAGCGTGGATTTTGTTGCCCGCCTAGCGCGTGCATTGGATCTTAGTGAAGACTGGCTGGCATTTGGCAAAGGGCAAATGTTCCAGACGCGGGAGCCGATAACAGGCGAGCGCCCTGCCGATGTATTCACTCCAAAAATCATTCCTGGCAACGAACTGGTTGGAGATCAACGCGACCTCCCCGTCTATGCAGCCGCCAAGGGCGGCGACGGTCACGTAATAATTACGTTCGATCCAATCAGCTACATGAAGATGCCAGCCGTCCTGCAAGGCGTTAAGGGCGGCTATGGCCTTCTATTGTCGGGAGATTCCATGGTCCCGGCCTATCGGCCCGGTGAAACCGCGCTCGTGAACCCCAATCTTCCGCCCATGCGCGACGAAGATGTGATCCTTTATCACACTAGCGAAATGGACGAGAACGAGGCCATCATCAAGCGGCTCGTTGGTTTCAATGACCGTGAATGGATGCTCGAGCAATACAATCCGCATAAGGAATTCAAAGAGTTCCGTGCCGACTGGCCCGTTTGTCATCGCGTTGTCGGAAAGTACAACACGCGCTGATTAGCCGTTTGCGGCCTCTAGGACGGCCTCTGGCACGCGTCCGAACATTGCAATTACTTCAGCCTGATTATTCCAACGATAGACCGCAATGACTGCGGGCTTTATTGGCGCGAGTCTCTCCGCCAACCTCACAGCCTGATCTTCGTTTTCAACTTCGATCGGATTGTCAGGAACGATTCCCCACCGGCACTCGGTGAAGGATTGAACGACAAATAACGCAGCCATCCGCCTCTCCTCAGTATGAGACTAAGGATTCCACTTGCGTCGGAACATTTCAAGAACAATTTATAGTTAATAAACCATATCATTTTCGAGTATGTGTTTTTGTCATCGTATGGCATTGACATTTGTTGACTATATCGCATATAACGATGACAGCACAGCACGAAGACAGCCTCACCAGCTTGATCTGCTGGCCCACCGACCAAAACACGAGGAGAAACTCACATGTCAGCAAAAGCACCGAGAAGAAGAAGCTCGAAGCCTCGCCCGAATGAAATCATCGGCGGCGGATTCTTTGTATTCCGCCGCGGCAAGAAGACTGGCCGCGTTGGCGTCTTCACCACCATGCCATACGAACACGGCTCGTTTGAGCAGGCCTTGGCCGAGGCGACGCGCCTCGCTGCCCTGTGCCCCGGCGAGACGTTCGAAGTTTTCCAGACGAGCGGCGCAGTGGCTTGCTGTGCTCCAGTTGAGCTGGCGGAGGCTGCTTAAAATGGAGCGCGATCCCTATGAGGAATTGGGCGCAGTCCATTTCCGACGCACCGAACTGGCAATCATAGAGGCCCTGTCCGACGTTTACCCTCGCCGCATGCACATGCGCGATCTCGTCGATAACGTTTATGCATTTGATCCAAATGGCGGCCCAGAAAACGCGGTCGGTGTAATCAGAACAACTATGGTTGGCCTGCGCAAGATGCTGCCATCCCACGGATGGACAATTCCAAAACAAGGCTGCGGACGCGGCAATCAGGGCTTTTACTACCTTGAGCCTGTCGCGAACGACAACGTACCGGCAAAAGACCGGAGGGCTGCAGCATGAACCGCGCCCTTTTGGAATTGCTCGCCGACTTGGAACCAGACGTGCAGACCGATGCCGGTCATAACGCTGCAGGCAATGTCGAGCCAATGCGCCGCCCTGATTACAAGGCGAGGAAGCATGGCCGCCCACAGCCGTGGCTGCGCTATGCGGCCCGTGAAGCGGTCGAAATGACGGTCGTTGTAGCCTTTTGCGTTGCTGTGTGCGGCGTTGGGATGGGTCTATCGGCATGAGGCACGAAAGATAGCGACGGGGCGCTTAAGCCCCCGATCCTCCAAGAATGACATCCCTTGCGCATCTGGCGCCACGGCTTTTTGCACCCACCAACACGAGGAGACACCTATGTCTGCAATCCACAGACCCACCCTGACTGCCGCCGAATTCCAGCAGCAAGGCACGACCGCCGCGCAGGTCCTGTCGATTTCAAAGGCAGTGCGCGCGCTTGGTTATCACACTGAGGCCGAAACGCTGCGAGACACCGCCTTCGAGCTGGCGCGCATTACCGGCGTTCGGTTCCGTTATGGCGCTCCGCGCCAGCGTCGTAATCCGGCCAACGACAATCGCCGTCGGCAGCGGAGGGCGGTGTGATGGAGGCGAGTGAAAAGGCAATAGGCGCTATGCAGGCGTATCTTCGCCTGAAGCGATACATATTGCCGAGCGGCATCGCACGGGAAGCTCTGCAAGCCGCCTTCATCGCACAGCCATCCGCCGCGCGTGAGTTGGGACTGGATGAAGCGGCGCGATACCACGACAAGGAAGCCGAGTATTATTCAACCCGTAACGGTGCACTCGATGGCGTCCCGTTCAAGTTGATTGCGCATTTCCACCGTCTACACGCCGCTGCCATCCGCGCCCTATCCTCCCCGGATCATGCCGACGCCGGTAAGGTTGAGGGGGATGGGTGGTTGCAGAAGGCCGGAGAGCTTTACGACAGGTGCAAACTTTTCCCTGAAACATCGGCAGAAGGCTTCACGGCGCTGCTGCAATTACGCAATCACGTCGCCGAAATCCTCCCCTCTGCACCAACTTCGGAGGGCGCGGAATGAGCAAGCTGACGCAAGCGCAAAGATCGAGAATACAGCAGGAGATTTACGACCTTACGAACGATGCCGAAGAATTGGCACGTAAAGCCCAACGGTTGCAGCGCATCCTTGATCGTGACGCATGGACTTCTGCCACCCACCCATCAGGAGGCGACCGTCATGGCGAGTGAACTGAAGCCGTGCCCGTTTTGCGTGGGTAGCAATCTCGAAACTTACTATGCCGACATAGAAGGCTGGATCGCACACATTAAATGTATTGATTGCGACGACATGATCGGCCCGATGAGCGAGTTCAAGTATGAGACCCAAGAGGAAGCATACGAGGACGCATCTAAGCGCTGGAACACCCGCCCCGCGCCTGCAGCTACAGATACGGGACTGGTGACGATTGGCTACGCACACAGAGGCACGATTGGGCTTCTGATGGAAGATGCTGTCAGCAAAGCTGTAATCATTCCTAAAGCTGGCGGTGACTTCAGAACCCCGGTCATGCTGGTCGAGCAGGCTGAGGAGCTATTGGCGGCGAAGGACGCTAGGATTAACGAGTTGGAGAACCGCCTTCAATATGCATACCAAGCAAAATACAGATGCAATGAAGATGCAAATAATGAGCGTGCGACACACAATCGCGCCGACGAACTGTTAATCAGCGCTGTCAATGAATGCCATACTAAAGACTGTCTGATCGCAGAACTCGAAGCCGACAACGCGGCGAAGGATGCAATGATCCTCAGCATCATCTCGCATCCGATTGAAAGCCCCGAACATTTCCGTGCTGTAGAAGATGCGCGACTTGTTCTCGGAAACCCGGAAGCCGAAAGTTCAAGGAACGAAAAACTTATCCAACAGGTAATAGCCATCGAAGCCAAGCTAACGGAGGCCCTTGAAGCTCTGCAAAACCTGATGGGTTGTTACGACACTCCGCTTTCGCGTCGTAGATTTCCTCTTGATGATTTTATGAAGGAGGCCGTTCACACAGCCCGCACGGTGCTGGATGGTGTTTTGGATGGGAAATTTGATACGAAGTCAGTTTTAAAGACTGATGTCGAAGTTGCATTTCGTAGTGGATGGGAAAAAGGAAAAAATGAAGCCGCGCTGAATTGCGAGCGTGAAGCCTGTGAAGTGTCAGGGCTTGTTGATGATGTTGCTTATCATTTAAAGAGCCGCGCCAAGTCCATTCGTGACGCTCTGTTCAAGACGGAGGGTCATAAATGAGTTTTTGGGAAACACTCGGCGCTTCTGATGAGTGGTACACGCCTAAGTACATTTTTGATGCGTTAGATTGCGTGTTCGATCTGGATGTAGCCTCGCCATTCCTGCGTAAAGACGTCCCCTGTAAGGTATGGTTGGATCAGGAGGATGACGGACTGAAACTTGCGCCGTTCTGGACTGGTTTTGTCTGGATGAACCCTCCATTCGGAGGGCGAAACGGACTTGAACCGTGGCTGGATGCGTTCTTCCGACACGGTAATGGCGTAGCGCTAACTCCAGATAGATCTAGTGCACCATGGTGGCAGAAGGCTGCAAGAAGCGCAGATGCCATTTTGTTCGTATCAGGAAAAATAAAATTCATTCGCCCAGACGGCAGTATCGGTGGTTCTCCATCCACCGGAACAACCCTTTTTGCGTCCGGCGATCAAGGCGTTCAGGCGCTCATTTCGGCAGCTAAGAACGGCCTTGGCCTATTAACCCTTCCTATATTGGGAGAAGCAGCATGACCGACCTCATTTTTCGTCTCTCCAAGCTAGACGCGCCTGACAGGGAAGACGCTCACAACGTGAATATTGCGGCAACCAAACAGAAAATCCGTGATGCATTCGCCGGTTTAAACCCGTGCATCGCCCTCTTGCGCGCAAAGGAGACCGTCACGCTATGAGCTACTTCGACAACAAAGCTGAGGAAGGCCGTAAAGCTTATCGACAAGGCACCGCGCGGGATCAGAACCCTTATCCGAAAGGCAGCGCCAAATATTGGCAATGGTCATCTGGATGGCGTGATGAAGAAGCTTTTAGGTCGCACTCAGACAAGGAGGCCAGCCATGCCGAGTAAGGAACGCGCCGAACTGATTGAGGAAGTGAAGGAACTTATCTTGGATGGCAATCTGTACGCCTGGACCCTTCAGGAAACGTCACAACGCATCCTCTCCACCATCCTCGCCGCTCTGCAGGAGCCGAGTGACCGAATGAAGATCGAGGGCGCGATGACACATATGGCTGGCACACAAGCTTGCGGCGTTATCTGGAAGGAAATGCTCGCTGCATCCGTACTTGGGGAGCAGGCAGAATGAAGCTGACAGAACAGCAAACCCACGCTTTGAAACAGATTGCTGATAGCTGTGGGAAATCCGGCAGGTTCTGGCGTGACCTTGGAATTAGACCGCAAACGATTGCCATCCTCGAAAGCAAGGGATTGGTCGGCGCTATTTGGCGTCAGTTTACCGGGGAAACAACAATCCTCAAGCGTTCATGGCGCATCACCGAAGCCGGTCGCCAAGCACTGAAAGGCGGTTCCGAATGAACGAATCAAAAAAAGAGGGAATCAACATGCACCACGAAAACGACAACGAAGCAGATCTGCTAATGGGCGTCGAGCCAATCGCCAAGTATCTGGGCGTCACCAGGCGCCAGGCTTATCGGCTCGTCTACGATAAAATTATGCCTAGCTTCAAACTTGGCGGTACAGTCGCTGCTCGCAGGTCCAGTCTAAAAAAATGGATGGAAGGCTTAGAGGCAGAGCACGCAGCGTAAATCGTGTGCCATGTGTCAAATCGTGTGCCGTCGATTCCCCGCGCAATCCTGAAAATGCCTGATTTTCTTGGAAATTCCTGAATATCTACGGCACACGGTCAATTAAGCCGCATCAGTCGTAAACATCTAATATTGTTGAACTTTTTTGGTGAGCGCGCAGGGATTCGAACCCTGGACCTACTGATTAAAAGTCAGTTGCTCTACCGGCTGAGCTACGCGCTCCCCGAGGAACAAATCGTCCCTGGAAGTGCGGCGGAACATAAGGGCGAGTTTTCGAATGGTCAACACCATAAAATCACGTTTCTCCAACATAAATTCAAAAAAACATGTCAACTGGAGCTAATACAGCGCCAGACCGAAATGAGACCGGCCTTAATCAGCGCAAGCTGATGGTTTTTAGCTCCTTTTTGCAAAAGAAAAGCCGCCCCGAAAGGCGGCTTTACGTTCTTTCAGGCCGAATCTATCAACGATACGGCGAATAGCACTGCTGGCGCGGACCGTTATAAGGCTGGAACGTATTGTCCGAGCTGCGATAGGACCGATAGCGGTCGTAGCACCACTGAATATGCGAGCCACTATTATAAACCGGTGCACGATAGACCGGCGGAGGCGGTGGTGGCGGAGCAGCGATAGCACCGCCGATGATCGCGCCTGCACCGAAGGCTGCCAGCGGATACCACCAGCCGTCGCTGTGGCGGCGATAGCCATGGCGATAACCGTGATAGCCGCGATGGCCGTTCCAATAGCCAGGACCCGGGCGGTAACCACCGCCGTGCCAGCCCGGACGTGGTCCGGGACGGTAACCGTTCCAATGTCCGCCGCGGCCTCTCCAGTGGTCGCGTACCTGCTGGATGTTCTCGTTGGCGGCAGCCGGTGCCGATGGCATGAGCGGTGCAGCCGATGCGGGTGCGATGGCGCCGATCAGAAATGTCGCGCCAATCGTTCCGGCCAGCAAAGCCTTGCCAGACCAAAAACTTGTGAAGTTGCTCTTCATTATGCTTCTCCTTTTCAGGTGCATGCATCATGAAGTCTCCCACATGAATGCACCCTGAATATGGTTCGCAACAGTGGTGAATTTCAAGCCTTGCCAGAATATAATAATATATTTCAGTAAGTTACGATGAAATGTGGAACCGGGAATCCAGCTAATTTTATGCGCAACACCAATGGAGCCGCGGCTTGACTGGCATTTCTGGGTCAGAATCACACCACCAGTTGCCGAAATAGCCACAGATTCCAAAATTCGCACAGCGACCACATAAAGCATTGAGTTCCGCTCGACACACCTTATAGAGCCAACGGAAAGCTGCTGAATCTTGCTCCCAATTTCTAACGGTTGCCGACTGGTCATCGATGGTTGCTGGCACAGGCAGCTTATTGCGGGATTTTGGATATGGGTGGTGCGGCCTTGTTGAATGATACAACGCGGTGGGGTTCTCAAACGGGCCTTGGTGCGACGGAAGAGGAATGGGTGGAGCTGGTTTCCAACCTTTCCGAGGACCAGTCCCGGCTTTTGTCGGCGTTGGTTGAACAGCACAAGCAGAGCTTCGTAGGAATTTTCTACGAGCGCCTGATGCAAAACCGTGAAGCCGCAGCCTTTCTGTCCCAGACCATCGTCCAAGACCGTCTGCAACATTCGCTCAGCGATTGGCTTGTGCATCTTTTGGTAAGCCGCCCGACCGACGTGGCTGCTTTCGTGCAGGAACAACGCAAGATCGGCGAAGTTCATGCCCGCATTCAGGTGCCGATTCACATCGTCATGCAAGGCGCACGGCTTCTGAAGAATGAAATCATTCGCCAGTTGAAAAACAGTGCTCTGGAGCGCGATGCGCTGGCGCTGCTGATCGTACATGTCAGCAATGCGGTCGATATCGCCATTGAGATCATGAGTCAGGCCTTCGTCAAGGATGCGCGCAAGAGCGCCCAGACAGACGAAGCTTATCGCGCCTTCACGCTGAGCCACGACATTCCGCTCGAGCGCGAATCGCAGCGCGCGGCCCTGATGGAGTGGAGCCAGTCCTTACTGTTCAACCTTTATGGCAACAGCGACAGCCCCCTGCTCTCGCTCGGCAGCTCGGATTTCGGCCTCTGGCTGCAGCACAAGGCTGACATGCTGTTTTCCGGCTCGACGACGCTTGAGCGCCTGCGTCAGACCGTCAATCTCATCGATTACGAATTGCTGCCTGCTCTCAGCTCAGCCCGTAAAAGCGACCCCGCCGGGCTTGCGGCTATCATGACCGATTTTCAGACCCGAATCGGCGAAGCAAAGTTCCTGCTGGCGGAACTGTTTCAGGCCGCCGCAACCATGGAAACTGGCCGTGATCCGCTGACGCGCGCCTTGAACCGTCGTTTCCTGCCGCCCATTCTGACACGCGAAATCCGCATGGCTTCGCAGAAGGGCCTCGATCTCAGCATTTTGATGGTCGATATCGACCATTTCAAACGCATCAACGACACGCATGGGCATGGCGGCGGCGACGCCATATTGCAGCAGGTCGCGGAAACTATACTGGCGCATTGCCGTCCGGGAGATTTTGTCTTCCGTTATGGTGGGGAAGAGTTTCTGGTCGCGCTTGTCGAAACCGATGAACACCGGGCCTACGGAATTGGTGAAGAGTTGCGCGAGCTGGTGCAGCAACAGAAATTCAACCTGACCAATGGTGCAGTGGATGCGGTTACGCTTTCCATTGGCATCGCCACCTTCAACGGTCATCCCGACTATACGCATCTGGTCGATGCCGCCGATCAGGCGCTTTATCGGGCCAAGCAGGCGGGCCGCAACCGGTGTGAGACTGAAGTGCCCCTCGCGGTACAGTGATGAACAGAGGCATTTTGACATCTGGAAACGGGCGCTGAAAACCGCCATATGCTGCCATCATGACCAACACTGCTCCACTCATGGATAGTTCCTCCAAGACGCAACGAGACGCGCTTAATGTGCAGTTTCTGCCTGTGGACGCTGCTGCGCCGCCGGTGGAATGGCTGGTGGCGGATGGGCTTACCGATTACGAAGAAGCCCTCGCCTTCATGGAAGCGCGGGTGCAGGCCATTCGTGAGGGCACGGCGAATGAACTCGTCTGGCTGGTGGAGCACCCTCCCCTTTATACGGCTGGCACGAGTGCGCGGACCGAAGATTTGCTGACGCCCGACAGCCTGCCAGTATTCAACACAGGGCGTGGCGGCGAGTACACCTATCACGGTCCCGGCCAGCGTGTGGCCTATGTGATGCTGGATCTGAAGCGCCGGCGCGAAGATGTGCGCGCTTTCGTGGCGGCATTGGAACAATGGATCATTGAAAGCCTCGCCGAATTCAACGTGAAAGGCGAGCGTCGCGAAGATCGCGTCGGCGTCTGGGTTATGCGCCCTGAAAAGCCACGCCTTGCCAATGGCGATATGTGCGAGGACAAGATTGCCGCTATCGGCATTCGCCTGCGTCGCTGGGTGAGCTTTCACGGCATCGCCATCAATGTGGAGCCTGATCTCGGTCATTACGGCGGCATTGTGCCTTGCGGTATTTCGGAGCACGGCGTCACCAGCCTTGTCGATCTCGGCTTGCCGGTCACATTGGGCGATATGGACGTGGCGCTTGGCAAGGCGTTCGAAAATGTATTCGGACGGCGCGCGGTAAAGTAAGCGTCAGGCTTCGACCTTCAGTTTTCGCTCGCGCATGAAGACATAGAAGCCTGAGCCGATGATGATCGCGATGCCGAACCATTTGGACGGCGTCGGAAAATCACCAAAGACGATCAACCCGACCAGAACCGCATTCACGATTTCAAGATATTGAAACGGAGCCAGCATCGAGGCTGGCGCCAGCTTGAAAGCGTGCACGACCATCAGATGGCTGACCGTGCCGATCGTGCCCAGAAGCAGCAACAGCAGCCACGGCTGGATGCCATGCGGCAAACCGAAGCTCAGATCTGCGAACCCCATCGATGGGCCAACGAGCATCGCAAAGCCTGCAAACATCCATCCGCCGATACCAGCATATAACTGCATGACGAGCGGGCTTTCCTTCGCGCCAAGTTTACGGTTCAGGATCAGATAGATCGCGAATGTCACTGCCGTCGCCAGCGGCAGTAGCGAGACTGCACCGAAAATCTCGAAGCTCGGCTGAATGACGATCATCGTTCCAATGAGGCCGATGCCAACCGCGCTGAAGCGCCGCCAGCCGACTTTCTCCTTGAGGAAAATCGCCGAAAGCAGCGTAAGAATAAGCGGCTCGGCGAAGAATACAGCCATGGCGTCGGCCAGCGGCATATATTTGACTGCTGTGAAGAAGCACAGGCCACCGAAGCCCATGAGGAATCCGCGGATGAGGTTACCCGCGAGGTGCTGCGTGCGAAGTGCTGCGACCCCTCCACCCGCTGCAAGCAGAATGAGCAACATCAGCAGGCTTTGTACGAAAAAGCGCATGAAGGTGACAGTTGCCGGAGGCATGTTGTCCATCATAGCAAGCCATTTGCCGATGGCGTCCATCAGCGGCAGCATCAGGACCGAGACGACCATAATGGCCATGCCTTTTACATGCGCTTCTACGCCGCCTGCCGCGCTGCCCTGCATTTCCCCACTCGCTCGTTTGTTATGGAAGCTTGTTCATCCGCTCTATGCGAATGACCACTGCGTTACCACCTTGTTTGTCGAATGAACGGTCGCTTGTTTGACTTTCGCCTTGTTTCTGGTGCAAACCGACCAGAGATCACACGAAAACCTTTGATAAAGCCGTGCGAAAGTGGAACGTAAGGCGAACTTCATTCGCCTTTCATGGCTGCGCATGGCATCATTCAGATGATTCGCAGACAGTGTATTTTCGGTCCATGTCGAGCCGCCAAGCCGCATGGTCCTTCCTGAAATTCTGACAGAGAGCTATCGGGTAAAGATGGACGACAGCAACGATCTCTTTTCGAGAGTGGTGAACAATGCCCGGGAGCGGCAGGTGGAACGGCGTCCTGAAAAGAGCGCCGCGCCTCAACCCGTTGCACCGCCTGTGGCGACGCCGTTGCCTTCCGCACCTGCCCCACAGGCCGCGAAGCCGGTCGCGACCAAGGCACCACCCGTTTCTTCCGGCGGTGATGATTACAACGCCTCGTCCATCCGCGTTCTCGAAGGGCTGGAGCCGGTACGTCTGCGCCCCGGCATGTATATTGGCGGCACCGATGAAAAGGCGCTGCATCACCTGTTCGCGGAAGTCATCGATAACTCGATGGACGAAGCCGTTGCAGGACACGCAAATTTCATCGAAGTCAGCCTTGATGCCGAAGGTTTCATCACCGTTTCGGATAACGGGCGCGGTATTCCGGTTGACGAGCACCCGCAGGTGCCGGGCAAGTCCACGCTCGAAGTCATCATGACCAAGCTACATGCGGGCGGCAAGTTTGACGGCAAGGCCTATGAAACATCGGGCGGTCTACACGGCGTCGGCGTTTCGGTGGTCAACGCGCTGTCGGACGTGCTGGAAGTGGAAGTGGCGCGCAACCGTCGCCTCTATCGCCAGCGCTTTTCGCGCGGCATTCCGCAGGGCGGGCTGGAAGACGCGGGCGAAGTGCACAATCGCCGTGGCACGCGCGTTCGCTTTCATCCGGATCCAGATATTTTCGGCAAGGCCGCTCATTTCGATCCGCACCGGCTTTACCGTATGGCGCGGTCGAAGGCCTATCTGTTCGGCGGGGTTGAAATCCGCTGGAGCTGCGATCCATCGCTGCTCGACCCGAAAAAGGAAACGCCTGAAAAGGCCGTTTTCCACTTCCCTGGTGGTCTGAAGGATTATCTTCAGGCATCGCTTGGCAAGGAACATCAGGTCACCCGCGAGCTCTTTGCCGGCAAGACCGAGAAGCAAGGCGGACATGGCGCTGTCGAATGGGCGGTCACGTGGTTCGGCGGCGACGGCTTTGTTCATTCCTATTGTAATACGATTCCGACCGCCGACGGCGGCACGCATGAGGCTGGTCTACGCATTGCGCTGACACGCGGTCTCAAGGCCTATGCAGAACTGACCAATAACAAGCGCGCTTCGATCATCACGACGGATGATGTCATGGTGTCGGCGGCGGGCATGTTGTCGGTGTTCATCCGCGAACCGGAATTTGTGGGTCAGACCAAGGACAAGCTGGCGACAGTGGAAGCACAGCGCATCGTGGAAAATGCAATCCGCGATCCGTTTGACCACTGGCTTGCCGCCTCGCCGCAGGAAGCGTCGCGTCTGCTCGACTGGGTTGTGGATCGGGCCGAAGAACGCCTGCGCCGTCGCCAAGAAAAGGAAACCGTCCGCAAGAGCGCCACGCGCAAGCTGCGCTTGCCTGGCAAGCTGGCCGATTGCACGCAGAACGCGGCAGCGGGCGCGGAACTATTCATCGTCGAAGGTGACTCGGCAGGCGGTTCTGCAAAGCAGGCGCGTAACCGCGCCACGCAGGCAATCCTGCCGCTGCGAGGCAAGATTCTCAATGTCGCCAGTGCGGGCCGTGAAAAGCTGACCGCCAACCAGCAGATTACGGATCTCATTCAGGCGCTGGGTAGCGGCACGCGGAAGAATTATCGCGAAGACGATCTGCGCTATGACCGTGTGATCATCATGACCGATGCTGACGTTGACGGGGCGCATATCGCATCGCTGCTGATCACCTTCTTCTATCAGGAAATGCCGGAACTGATCCGCAACGGCCATCTATATCTGGCCGTACCGCCGCTTTACCGCCTGAGCCAAGGCGGAAAGACCGCATACGCGCGTGACGAAGCTCATAAAGACGAGCTAATGCGCACGATGTTTACGGGGCGCGGCAAGGTTGAAATCGGTCGCTTCAAAGGCCTCGGTGAAATGCGCGCCGAGCAGTTGAAGGAAACCACGATGGACCCGAAGAAGCGTACGCTGCTGCGGGTACAGGTGGATGAAGACTATGTCGATGAAACCCGCAATACGGTCGATGAGCTGATGGGCACCAAGCCGGAAGCCCGCTTCCGATTCATCACGGATCGCGCCGCATTCGTGGAAGAACTCGACATCTAGACGACGCTCAACATGGATAGAGCGGCGCTGGTTTCGGCCAACCGCCGCTCTTTTCATATCTGAGCCTGATATTCCAATGATTTGAAAAGACTGATGTTTATGCTTTCGCGTCGATACCCAGTCGCGACTCAATATCTTCCAGTGATTCCTTGACGAAGAACGTTTGGTCAGCGCTCATGGTTAGAATGCGCGTGCCGGTGCCATAGGCATTGTAAGACAGAACGTGGTTGAAATTGATTGCGAGTTTTTCGCCACTCACATCCGTCAGCATGATCCACATAATGGCCCTCCTCCTCTGAAAATCTGGTTGTTTCTAGAAGGATAGGCGCGCCGGACTGTTCGGCAACCGAGGGCGCGTTAAAGCGTGGCGCGCATTCGCACTTTTTCGACGGCGCGACCCATGCTGACAGAAGATTCTTCGCCCCGCCACTCGATGCGAAAGCCCATTTTCTCATAGAGACCAATTGCTGGAAGATTATCGGCATGCGTGCCGATCGTTGCGGCATCGAAACCGTCGAGCAGAATTTGCGCCATCAGCGCATCAATAATGCGCCCACCGATGCCCTGCCCATGAAAAGGCGGATCGATCCAGAGATCAGCAATATAGTTGCTGCCGGGAACTCGTGCGCCCCAGCCGAGGATTTTCCCGTTTGCTTCCGCTACAAGAACGCCATCGGCATTTTCATGCAGATAACCAAGGAAGTTAGCTTCCAGTTCTGCACGATTCTGATCGCTTAACGGACCTATCTTGGCCGGAATTTCCCATGCCCTGACCGCAAGAGCGGCCATGGAAACAAATTCGCCGGGGAAGCCCCGGCGAGTTGAAGTATCTACTCTTACCACCATTTGGCCGGGGTAAAGCGTCCGGCAGCCTGCTCAATGGCATGGGCTGCCTGAAACAGCGTTTCTTCCTCGAACGGGCGACCGATCAACTGAAGGCCGAGCGGCAGACCGTGCTCGTTAATACCGGCAGGCACTGCAATGCCCGGAAGACCGGCCATGTTTACCGTCACGGTGAAGATGTCATTGAGGTACATCTTGACAGGATCGTTGGCGAGATCTTCGTCAGCAAGGCCGAAAGCTGCCGACGGTGTCGCAGGCGTCAGGATTGCGTGCACGCCCTTGGCGAAAACGTCCTCAAAATCCTTCTTGATCAGCGTGCGGACTTTCTGGGCGCGCAGATAATAGGCGTCGTAATAGCCAGCCGACAGCACATAAGTGCCAATGACGATACGGCGCTTCACTTCCTTGCCGAAGCCGGCGGCGCGGGTCTGTTCATACATGTCGGCAATGTCCTTGCCGGGTACGCGCAGGCCATAGCGCACGCCATCATAACGCGCGAGATTGGACGAAGCTTCCGCCGGCGCGACAATGTAATAGGCAGGCAGCGCGTATTTCGTGTGCGGCAGCGAAATATCGACGATTTCAGCGCCGGCATCCTTCAGATACTGAATGCCCTTCTGCCACAATTCTTCGATTTCGCCCGGCATGCCATCGACGCGATATTCCCGCGGAATACCGATCTTGATGCCTTTCAGTGACTTGCCGATGGCTGCTTCGTAATCCGGCACCGGCAGATCAACCGACGTGGTGTCCTTTAGATCAAGCGAGGCCATGGACTTCAGCAGGATAGCGGCGTCACGCACGTCGCGCGCAATCGGACCAGCCTGATCGAGCGAAGAGGCGAAGGCAACCGTGCCCCAACGCGAGACGCGGCCATAGGTCGGCTTGATACCGACCGTACCGGTGAACGCAGCAGGCTGGCGGATCGAGCCGCCCGTATCGGTTGCAGTTGCGCCAGCGCAAAGCTGCGCGGCGACGGCCGCAGCCGAACCACCGGACGAACCGCCCGGCACGAGATCGGCATTCGAGCCCTTGGCGCGCCATGGGTTCTTCACGGGGCCGTAATAGGAGCTTTCATTGGACGAGCCCATGGCAAATTCGTCCATATTGAGCTTGCCCAGCATGACCGCGCCGTCTGCCCACAGATTGGCGGTAACGGTCGATTCATATTCCGGCTTGAAGCCATCGAGAATATGCGAGCACGCCTGCGTATGCACGCCTTTGGTCGCAAACAGATCCTTCACGCCAAGCGGAATGCCTTCCAGCGTGCCTGCTTCGCCCTTGGCAATGCGCTCATCCGAGGCCTTGGCCATGGAACGCGCCTGATCGTGCGTAACCGTCACATAGGCATTGATGGCTTCATTGGCGGTGTCGATAGCGGCAAGATAGGCATCGGTCAGCTCGGTCGCGGTGATGGCCTTGGCCTTCAGCTTGTCGCGCGCTTCGGCAATGGTCAGTGCGGTCAGTTCGCTCATCGTCAAATCCTGTCAGTGCGCCTCAACGAGACGCTTTTCAAAAAAGGCGCTGTATTCGGAGTCCGGATAGTCCAGAACCACACCGCAGCGCGTAAAACCCGAATTCTCATAAAGCCGCCAGGCACCGGCAAAACCGGGGCCAGTTCCGGTTTCAAGCACAAGGCGCGAAACATTCTTCGCATTGGCCAGCCCGACAATCGCATCAACGAGAGCGGAACCCACGCGTTTGCCGCGCACTTCCGGACGGGTGAACATGCGCTTCAGTTCGCCAGTGCCGTCTTCATGCATCTTCAAGGCGCCGCAACCGACGGCCTTGCCGTCTTCATCGCGCGCCACGAAAACCGTCGTGTCCGGCTCTGCCATCTGCTCGACCGTCATCTTGAACTGGAATTCCAGCGGTGACAGCGGCAACATATGCGCGTTGAGGTGTTCCACCAGATCGCGCACATCGTCTTGCAACGGGGTCTCGATCGAAACCCGAATGGCCATGATTTACTCCACGACCTTGGGAACGACGAAGAAATTGTCTTCGGTGACCGGCGCATTGGCGACAACAGCGTCGGCGATGCCGCCATCGGTCACCTTGTCGTCACGCAGACGCATATTCATCGGCGTCACCGAGGTCATCGGCTCGACGCCATCGACATTGACTTCGTTCAATTGCTCAACAAAGCCCAGAATTGCATTGAGTTCACCGGTCATGCGCTCGGCATCGTCTTCACTGACGGCGATACGCGCGAGATGCGCGACGCGTTTGACGGTGGAAATATCGACGGACATTCTGTTCTCCGCAAATGCTAGATCAGGGCGGCGAACCGCCAGCCTGAAGGTTCTTTGCTACGGCTATAACGGCGCGATTGTTGAAGCGCAACATTTCTTGCACTTCAACGGGGTTTAGAAGCTGTGAACGGTGCCCGCAGGATGTGCCAGAACCTTCGTGCCCGGATGGTCGGCCATGCCAGCAATGAACTTGTCTGCCGTCTGGTCGATCATTGGGAACGAGCCGTAATGGCATGGCAGTACAGTCTTGAAATTGAAGTATCGCTGGCAGGCCAGCGCCGCCACTGCACCGCCCATGGTGAATCGGTCGCCAACCGGCACGATGCCGATTTCAGGCTGATGCAACTCGTTAATGAGCGCCATGTCGGAGAAAATATCTGTATCGCCCATGTGATAAAGCGTTGGGTCGTTCTCGAAATGGAACACCAGACCATTCGGGTTGCCGAGCGCCTGCGAGACGCCGTTTTCTGTCAGAAATGCCGAGGAATGCAACGCGTTGACAAAAGTGACCGAGAAACTGTCATGCGACTGCGTACCGCCCGTATTGCCCATCTCTAGTTTCTCGACGCCCTGCGTGCTGAGCCAGCTTGCCAGATCGGCATTGGCGATGACAGTTGCGCCATGTTCCTTCGCGATGGCAACAGTGTCGCCGATATGGTCGCCATGACCATGGGTCAATGCGATATGGGTGACGCCCTTGGTCGCTTCCTTGAAGTCGATGCCCTTTGCACCGGGATTTCCGTTCAGGAACGGATCGATGAGGATGACCGCTTGTGCTGTTTCAATGCGAAAGGCGGCGTGGCCGAGCCAGGTCAGTTTCATGTAGATTCTCCTTCGATCTCGATTTCCGGGTTGAGAACAGATATGACGCCCATAACGTTGAAAGCAATATGACGAGACTTCAAATTCCGATGAGGACTTATGGCTATCGTTGAAATCGAAGAAATCCCGGCACTGCTTAAGCCCGGACAGACGATTGCCGGATTGGATCTTGGGACCAAGACCATCGGGCTTGCTGTTTCGGACCTCGGCTTTTCCTTTGCGAATCCACGTCCCGTCATAAAACGGGTGAAATTCACGCTGGATGCGCAGGCGCTGTTGAAGGCGCTGGCGGTGGATAAAGTGGGCGTGATCGTGATCGGCTTGCCGATGAATATGGACGGCACCTCCGGTCCGCGCGTTCAGGCGACCCGGGCTTTCGTGCGCACCATGCAACCGCTTACCGACCTGCCTTTCGTGTTCTGGGACGAAAGACTGTCCACCGTTGCCGCCGAGCGCGCCCTGATTGGCATGGACGTCTCGCGTGGCAAGCGGGCCGAACGCATCGATTCGGCAGCCGCCGCGTTTATCCTGCAAGGCGCGCTTGACCGCCTGCATCTGATCAGGCGGTCGGAAGCCGACGATGATTACGACGCTGGATAAAGCTGGTCGAGAATGCGCAGCGCGTCATGACGTGCATCCAGCATGCCATAGGTGCTGCGCCACTGACCGCCAAGGCGCGTTTCGATGAAAGCGTCGGCGATGTCGTCCGCGCCCAGCTGACGCAATTCCGCAGCAGCGGCTGCATAGCCAAGCTGCTCCGTCAGAAGACGCGCAACGCCCTGATCCGTTTCCGTGAGCTGTAGAGCGGCGCGTAGCACGTCGATGGTGCCCTGCCCGCGTGGGCCAAGCTGGCCACCGATCCATTCCAGCACTTCATCAAACAGGCCGGGCGCACGCGACAACACACGCGCCACATCCAGCGCCATGACATTGCCGGAGCCTTCCCAGATCGCATTGACCGGTGCTTCGCGATAGGCGCGCGCCAGATTGCCCTCTTCGATATAGCCATTGCCACCAAGGCACTCCATGGCTTCGTAAAGCAGCGCAGGCGCAATCTTGCATACCCAATATTTGACCACCGGCGTCATGCAGCGGGCGAAAGCTGCCTCGGCGCGGTCGCTGGCGGCCATATCGAAGGCACGGGCAAGGCGCATGGAAAGTGCGGTCGCTCCCGCAACATCCAGCGCCATGTCTGCCAGAACACGGCTCATCAAAGGCTGTTCGATCAGCGGCTTGCCGAAGACCTCGCGATGACGGCAATGGTGCACGGCTTCGGCCAGACCGGAGCGCATCAGTCCTGCCGACGCAACCGCGCAATCGAGCCGCGTCAGCGTCACCATGTCCATGATGGTTTTCACGCCCTCGCCCGGACTGCCGATCAGGTGGCCGATAGCGCCATCGAATTCGACTTCCGAAGAGGCGTTGGACTTGTTGCCGAGCTTGTCCTTGAGACGCTGGAAGGCAAAGCCATTGCCTTTACCTTCCGCTGTGAGGCGCGGAACCAGAAAACAGGAAAGCTGCTCATCAACTTGCGCCAGAACCAGAAATGCATCCGACATTGGCGCAGACATGAACCATTTATGCCCGGTGATCGTATAGGTGCCATCCTCATTGACTGTCGCGCGGGTGGTGTTGGTACGCACATCCGTGCCACCCTGCTTTTCCGTCATGCCCATGCCCAGCGTAACACCGTTTTTACTCAGCGCAGGCTTTTGCGAGAAGTCGTATTTGCGCGACATAACCGCAGGCGACCATTCCTTGTAGATATCCGGCGCGCCCATCACTGCCGCAAGAGATGCACTTGTCATTGTGAGCGGGCAAAGGTGCCCTGCCTCAAGCTGCGCCGTCAGATAGAAACGCGCTGCACGCGCCTGATGGCGACGGCCGGTTTCCGCCGGATTATCCTCCCAAATCGAGCAATGCAGGCCATGCGCGATCGACCGGCGCATGAGCGCGTGATAGGCGGGGTGGTATTCGACGATATCGATCCGGTTGCCCTGCCGGTCATGCGTGCGCAGCTTTGGCAGTTCGGTATTGGCCAGCCGCGCCAGATCCTGCGCTTCTGCCGACAGCACAAAACGCCCCGTCTGTTCCAGCTCATTATGAAGCTCTTTTGGAAAACGAGCCGCAATCTGCATCAGAAGCGGATCGGCCAGATATGCATTGGTGCCTGCCATGGATGGCGTCTGGTTCGTGACTTCGTGCGTTTTCAAAAGCTCATTCCGTGCTGTTCGTTTGGGGGTAACTTAGTCCTCTTGCATCCAATTTGCTAAGAATTTGCCTCCCTTTCCCGAATTTGTTGCCGGGACGGCACAGGTTTTTCTTGGGGAATCGGCATATGCCGTTATAAGGACGGTTGCGGGACCTCCCTCATGGTCCTATACGGGTGACTTGCCATGATAAAAGAACCGGTCTCTCCGCTTTTCCCTCACCGCCACCTGCTTGGCATCAAGGGGCTATCGCCCCTGGACATTCTCTGCCTTCTTGATCTTGCAGATCAGGAAATCGCCGTATCCCGGCAGCCAGAGAAGAAAAAGTCCGTGCTGCGCGGTCGCACGCAAATCAATCTTTTCTTCGAAGCATCGACGCGAACGCAATCGTCGTTCGAACTGGCCGGCAAACGGCTCGGTGCCGACGTGATGAACATGTCGGTCGGCAATTCGTCGGTCAAGAAGGGCGAAACGCTCATCGATACGGCGATGACGCTGAACGCGATGCAACCGGATATTCTGGTCATCCGTCACGCCTCTGCCGGTGCTGCCGCCCTGCTCGCGCAGAAAGTCGGCTGCTCGGTCGTCAATGCGGGCGATGGCGCGCATGAACACCCCACGCAGGCCCTGCTCGATGCGCTGACAATCCGTCGCGCCAAAGGCCAGATCGAAAACCTGATTGTCGCCATTTGCGGCGATGTACTCCACTCCCGCGTGGCACGCTCCAACATTCTGCTTCTTAATGCACTCGGCGCACGCGTTCGCGTCGTCGCTCCATCCACGCTTCTGCCTTCCGGCATGGCGGATATGAGCGTTGAAGTCTTCAACTCGATGGAAGAAGGCCTGAAAGGTGCCGACGTGGTCATGATGCTGCGCTTGCAGCGTGAGCGCATGGCCGGATCCTTCGTGCCTTCCGTGCGCGAATATTTCCGTTTCTACGGCCTTGATAAGGAGAAACTGAAACATGCCAAGCCTGATGCACTCGTGATGCATCCCGGCCCGATGAACCGTGGCGTTGAAATCGCCTCCGATGTCGCCGATGGCCCGCAGAGTGTGATCCAGCAGCAGGTGGAAATGGGCGTCGCCGTGCGCATGGCGGTGATGGAAGCACTGCTCGATCCGCGCCGTAATCCAAGCAATGGAGAAGCAGCATGAGCGCGGTTCTGTTTGAAAATGCGCGCATCGTCGATCCGTCGCGTGGTCTCGATGAGGTCGGCAGTGTGCTGATCCGCGACGGCAAGATCATTGCCGCCGGAGCGGATGCCCGCAATCAGGGCGCACCGGAAGGTGCTGAAATCATCGATCTGGACGGCAAGGCTGTTCTCCCCGGTCTGGTCGACTCGCGGGTGTTTATAGGTGAGCCGGGCGCAGAGCATCGTGAAACCATTGCATCGGCCAGCCGCGCTGCCGCAGCTGGTGGTGTCACCTCGATCATCATGATGCCGGATACCGATCCGGTTATCGACGATGTGGCATTGGTGGAGTTCGTCAAGCGGACTGCGCGCGATACAGCCGTCGTCAATGTGCACCCGGCTGCTGCCATCACTAAGGGGCTGCACGGCGAAGAAATGACCGAAATCGGTCTGCTCCGCGATGCAGGCGCTGTCGCCTTCACCGAAGGTCGCCAGACGATTGCGAATACGCAGCTGATGCGCCGCGCGCTGACCTATTCCCGCGACTTCAATGCGGTCATCGCCTGCGAAACCCGCGATCCTTATCTCGGCGCAACCGGCGTGATGAATGAGGGTCTGTTCGCGAGCTGGCTCGGCCTGTCTGGAAGCCCGCGTGAAGCCGAAGTCATCCCGCTGGAGCGCGATTTGCGCCTCGCTGCGCTGACCAACAGCAATTATCACGCAGCGCAGCTTTCTTGCGCCATGTCGGCAGATGCCATGCGCCGCGCCAAGGACCTTGGCGCAAAGGTAACGGCTGGCGTATCGATCAATCACCTGTCGCTCAATGAAAACGACATTGGTGAGTTCCGCACCTTCTTCCGCCTGTCGCCGCCGCTGCGCAGCGAACAGGACCGGCTTGCCATGGTCGAGGCGGTCAAGAACGGCACAATCGATATTGTCGTCTCCGCCCATGACCCGCAGGACGTGGACACCAAGCGCCTGCCTTTCGCGGATGCAGAAGCCGGAGCCATTGGTCTGGAAACGCTTCTGGGCGCGGCCCTTCGCCTTTATCACAACGACAGCATTCCGCTGCTGCGTCTGGTTGAGGTGCTCTCTACCGCTCCGGCAAAGATTTTTGGTCTGGATGCAGGCACGCTCAAGCCGGGTGCTTCGGCTGATCTTACAATCGTCGATCTCGATGAACCGTGGATTGTGCGTGAGGAAGACCTGCACTCGCTTTCAAAGAACAGCTGTTTTGAAAGCGCCCGCTTCCAGGGCCGCGTGGTCCGCACTATAGTCGCCGGCAAGACCGTGTATTCGGCATAAGAATCCATGGTCCCGAAAGGGGGAAATCTTTTCGGGACCAGGGATAAAAATAAAAGCCAGAGGGAATCTATATGGCCGAAACCGGTTTCTTTAATCTCGTGCACGTCGCGACACTTATTTTCGGCTATCTCCTCGGTTCCATTCCTTTCGGGCTTATCCTGACCCGTCTGGCGGGCTTGGGTGATGTGCGCTCCATCGGCTCGGGCAATATCGGCGCAACCAATGTGCTGCGCACTGGTAACAAGAAGCTCGCCGCAGCGACGCTCATCCTTGATGCGCTGAAAGGGACCTTTGCGGTGCTGATCGCGTGGCGTTATGGTGAGGCAGCCGCCATTGCCGCCGGTTTTGGCGCGTTTATCGGCCATCTCTTTCCGGTGTGGATCGGCTTCAAGGGTGGCAAAGGCGTTGCAACCTATCTCGGCATTCTGATCGGCTTAGCATGGCCTGGCGCATTGATCTTTGCTGCGGTCTGGATTGTGACCGCAATCGTCACGCGCTACTCGTCACTCTCCGCCCTTCTCGCCAGTGTTATCGTGCCGATCAGCCTTTATTTCAAAGGTGACCACGCGATTGCAGGTCTGTTCGCGGTGCTAACAGTGATCATCTTCTTCAAGCATCACGCCAATATAAAGCGGCTTCTGAACGGCACTGAAAGCCGTATCGGAGCCAAGGGGTGATGGAGGGCGCGAATTCGAAAACCGGAATTCGCCTTTCAGATCGCCAGAGATTGAACTGGCTGCGCCTTATTCGCACTGACAATATCGGAGCGGTTACCTTTCGCGACCTTATCCTGTTTTGCGGCTCTGCCGCCAATGCGCTGGAGCGACTGCCCGATCTCAACATCCGGGGCGGCAGCACCAGACCGCTGCGCATTTTGCCGATGGAAGATGCCGAGCGTGAGCTGGAGGCAATTGAGCGCCATGGTGCGCGCCTCGTCGGCATGGGCGAACCGGATTATCCGCAGCAGCTGAAGAACTGCGAAGCGCCGCCGCCTTTGGTGATCATCAATGGCAGCGAAAAAGTGTTTCGCAAGCCGCCCGTTGCCATCGTCGGTTCACGCAATGCGTCTGTTGCTGGTGCGCGCTTTACGGAAAAGCTGGCTCGCGATCTCGGGGATGCAGGCTTTGCCGTGATTTCCGGCTTGGCGCGAGGCATTGACGCCGCCGCGCACAAAGCCAGCATGACAAGCGGCACGGTCGCCGTGCTGGCCGGAGGGCTGGACCGCCCCTACCCGCCCGAAAACCTGCCGCTCTATCGCGCAATCCCGGAACATGACGGCGCTCTGATCACGGAAATGCCGATGGGCGCAGAACCGCGCTCCCGCGATTTTCCGCGCCGCAATCGCATCATTGCCGGGCTTTCGCTCGGCCTGATCGTCGTTGAGGCAGCGGAACGCTCCGGTTCCCTTATCAGCGCGCGCATGGCGGGCGAACTGGGCCGCACGGTCTTTGCCGTGCCCGGCTCACCGCTCGACCCACGCGCCCGCGGCACCAATGCGCTTCTTAAACAGGGCGCAACACTGGTCACAGGCGTCGAAGATGTGATCGAGGCGCTCAATCCGATCTTGCGACCGCAAGACCTTTTTGCCGCCGATCTTCCACTAGCTGACGGTAACCATCAACTGGAAGAGCCTCTGGACGAGATGCCAGCGCTTATGACGGATGAGGAGCGATACCGTATTGTAGACGTTCTCGGTCCAAGTCCTGTCGATATCGATAGTCTTGTCCGCCACACCGGCATCGGCGCCAGTCAGGTCCAGCTTATTTTGCTGGAGCTTGATCTGGCCGGGCGCCTTGTGCGCTACCCCGGCAACCAGATCGCCCTCCTCCCCGAAGGGTGATCTGTGACCCGTCTATGCCTTTAATGATTTCGCTTCCCCTCGATCAGATCCTTCGCCTCTTCCGAAGCCATTTGAATCATGTAAGTCAATAAAGGGTTGTCTGTCTTTTTCGCCAGTTTCCCCAGTTCTCCGAGCATCTGTTCTATATATATGAGAGTTTCAGGATTATCTTCACGACGTTGCTTCATGCTGCCCCCAACAAATAAGCAAGTTGCTTTATTAGAAAATCACTATGCAAATTATGAACGTTCCGACCATATTTGACTGCGAATCTATCAAAAGTTACATATCTGGCAATCACTATTTATAGTTGTATTTAGCGATTTTTTGTCTCGTCCTCTTGACCAAACGCCGCCCTCTGTTCATGTGGAAGGCAACTATTGTGACGCGGTTGGGAGGCAAAATGCCTCTGCGGGGCGCGAATCTGGGCTGTTTTAAATGAACGTCGTCGTTGTCGAATCGCCTGCGAAGGCGAAAACTATCAATAAATATCTGGGCTCGAACTATAAGGTTCTGGCTTCGTTTGGTCACGTGCGAGACTTGCCAGCCAAGGACGGCTCGGTGCGTCCGGACGAAGATTTCGCCATGTCGTGGGAAGTGGATGGCAATTCCTCCAAGCGACTATCAGATATCGTCAAAGCGCTGAAAGACAGCGACGGCCTCATTCTCGCAACCGATCCGGATCGCGAAGGTGAAGCCATCTCCTGGCACGTGCTGGAAGTGCTCAATCAGAAAAAGGCGCTGAAGGGCAAGACGGTCAAGCGCGTGGCGTTCAACGCCATCACCAAGAAGGCCGTGCTCGACGCCATCGCCAATCCGCGCGATATCGATGAGCCGCTGGTGGATGCCTATCTTGCGCGTCGTGCACTCGACTATCTTTTCGGTTTCACGCTGTCGCCGGTTCTGTGGCGCAAGCTGCCCGGCGCACGTTCGGCTGGTCGCGTGCAGTCGGTCGCGCTGCGCCTCGTCGCCGATCGTGAGTCGGAGATCGAGCGCTTCATTCGCGAAGAATACTGGAACATAGCTGCCCTTTTGAAGACGCCGCGCAATGACGGCTTCACGGCGCGCCTGACCGCCGTGGACGGCAAGAAGCTCGGCAAGCTCGACATCAAGAATGGCGAACAGGCAACCGGCATCCGCACCATGCTGGAAGGCGCAAGCTTCAAGGCCATTTCGGTCGAGGCCAAGCCGACCAAGCGCAATCCCGGCCCGCCTTTCACCACCTCGACCCTGCAGCAGGCCGCTTCCGGCCAGCTCGGTTTCTCGGCATCGCGCACCATGCAGGTGGCGCAGCGCCTTTATGAAGGCGTGGACATCGGCGGCGAAACTGCCGGTCTGATCACCTATATGCGTACCGATGGCGTGCAGATGGCCCCGGAGGCCATTACCGCAGCGCGTCAGGCTATTGGCGAAACATTCGGCGCGAAATATGTGCCGGAAAAGCCGCGCTATTATTCCAGCAAGGCCAAGAACGCCCAGGAAGCGCACGAAGCCATTCGTCCGACCGAGTTTTCGCGTCATCCGAAGGAAGTGCGCCGCTATCTCGATGAAGATCAGGCACGGCTTTATGAGCTGATCTGGAAGCGCGCAATCGCCAGCCAGATGCAGGCTGCAGATATCGAACGCACCACGGCGGATATCGAAGCTGTCAACGGCTCACGCTCGGCAATGCTGCGCGCCAACGGCTCGGTGACGAAGTTCGACGGCTTCCTTGCAGCCTATATGGATCATCGCGAGGAAGAGGAAGACGACGAGGATAGCGCCAAGCTGCCGGAGATTCGCAGCGGCGAAACACTGGCACGCGAAAAGATCGATGCGACCCAGCACTCGACCGAACCGCCGCCGCGTTATTCGGAAGCCTCGCTGATCAAGAAGATGGAAGAGCTGGGCATCGGTCGTCCTTCGACCTATGCCGCCACGCTCGCCACGCTGCGCGATCGCGAATATATCAGCATGGACAAGCGCAAGCTGATCCCTGAGCCAAAAGGCCGTCTGGTCACGGCTTTCCTTGAAAGCTTCTTCGACCGTTATGTCGAGTATGATTTCACGGCGAGCCTTGAAGAAAAGCTCGATCTTATTTCCGACGGCAAGCTGTCGTGGAAAGATGTGCTGCGTGATTTCTGGCGCGATTTCTCCGGCTCGGTCGATGACATCAAGGAACTGCGCGTTACCAATGTTCTCGATGCGCTGAACGAAGAACTGGCTCCGCTGGCTTTCCCGGCCCGCGAGGACGGAAGCGATCCGCGTTCGTGCCCAACCTGCGGCACCGGCATCCTGTCGCTGAAACTCGGCAAGTACGGCGCATTTGTTGGTTGCTCCAACTATCCGGAGTGCAAATTTACGCGTCAGCTGGGCGGCGAAGCCAATGGCGAGGCCGCGGCAGCCGACGAACCGAAGTCGCTCGGCAAAGATCCCTTCACGGGTGAGGAAATCACTGCGCGGACGGGCCGTTTCGGTCCCTATATCCAGCGCGGTGACGGCAAGGAAGCCAAGCGCGCCAGCCTGCCAAAGGGCTGGACGCTGGATACGGTCGACCATGAAAAGGCTGTCGCCTTGCTGTCGCTACCGCGTGATGTCGGCCAGCATCCGGAAACCGGAAAGATGATTTCGGCGGGCATCGGTCGTTATGGACCTTATGTCAGCCATGACGGCACATTCGCCAATCTGGAAAATGCCGAGGAAGTCTTCTCGGTCGGGCTCAATCGCGCCGTTTCGGTGCTTGCGGACAAGCAGTCCAAGGGCGGTCGCGGGCGTTCGACGCCGGCAGCGCTGGCAACGCTTGGCGACCATCCGGACGGCGGTTCGATCACCGTGCGTGACGGACGCTATGGTCCTTATGTGAACTGGGGCAAGGTCAATGCGACTTTGCCGAAGGGCAAGGACCCGGCAAGTGTTACGCTGGAAGAAGCGCTGGCGCTGATCACTGAAAAGGCTGGCTCATTCAAGGGCAAGAAGGCTCCTGCCCGCAAATCCGCAGCCAGCACTGAAAAGAAAGCCGCTGCCAAGAAACCGGCAGCAAAGAAAGCTCCCGCAAAGGCAAAAGCCCCATCGAAGGCTAAGAAGGCCGCAGCGGCAGAGGAGTAACAATTGGCACGTCGTTTTCCTAAACCCGATTCCGGTCGATCCGCGCGGACCGAACGGCGTGCAGCACAGGCGAAATCGGAGGCGCATGCGGGCGATCCGCATGCTTTTCTGCCGACGCGTGAGGAAGTCCTCAAATATATCGAGGAGAATCCTGACCGCGCCGGAAAGCGCGAACTCGCCAAGGCTTTCAACATCAAGGGCGATGCACGGGTCTATCTGAAAGACCTGTTGCGCGAACTGGCCGATGACGGTCTGGTCGAAAAACGCGCACGCAAGCTGTCACGTCCGGGCTCGCTGCCAAGCGTCACCGTACTGGACGTCACGGGACGCGATGATGATGGCGGGCTGCTGGCCCGTCCCGCCGAATGGGACGAAGCCGCCTATGGCAAGCCGCCCGTGGTGTTGGTGCGCCGCACGCGGCTCAACAAGGAGTCCGACGGTGGTCCGGCAGTCGGGGTCGGCGACCGCGTTCTGGCAAAGATTTTCCGCAACGAAGACCGCGACGGCCCGGATTATACTGCCCGCGTGATGAAGCGGCTGGAACACCGCGCCAATGCGGTGCTGGGCGTCGTGCGCAAGCTTGGCAATGACGAATGGCGGCTGGAGCCTGTGGACCGCAAACAGGCCGAGGTGCAGCTTGATCCCGCTCAACTGGAAAATGCCGAGAGCGGTGATCTGGTGGAAGTCGAGCTGACCTCGTCGCGCCGTCAGGGATTGCCGCGCGGCAAGGTCCGGCAGGTGGTCGGTTCCATCGATAGCGAAAAGGCGCTGTCGATGATTGCCATTCATGAGCACGAAATCCCGCATGTTTTCCCGGATGAAGTGATCCGCGAATCTGAAGACGCCAAACCGGCGACGCTGGATGGCCGCGAAGACTGGCGCGCTGTGCCCCTTCTGACCATCGATCCGGCGGACGCCAAGGATCACGACGACGCGGTCTATGCGGAGCCGGATACCGATCCGGAAAACCCCGGTGGCCAGATTGTCATCGTGGCGATTGCCGACGTGGCGGCCTATATTCGGCCCGGTTCGGCACTCGACCGCGAAGCCTTGAAGCGCGGCAATTCGGTTTATTTCCCGGATCGCGTTGTACCGATGCTGCCGGAGCGTATATCGAACAATCTCTGTTCGTTGCGAGAACTGGAAGACCGCCCAGCGCTGGCTGTGCGTATGATCTTTGCAGCTGACGGTCGCAAGAAATCGCACAAATTCCATCGCATCATGATGCGCTCTGCCGCCAAGCTTGCCTATGGTCAGGCCCAAGCGGCAATCGACGGCGCCACGGATGATAAGACGGCACCAATCCTCGATAGCGTGCTGAAGCCGCTGTGGGCCGCCTATGCTGTCTTGAAACGCGGTCGCGACGCGCGCGAACCGCTGGAACTCGATCTGCCTGAAAAGAAAATCCTGCTGACGCCGGATGGCAAGGTGGACAAGGTGATCGTGCCTGAGCGTCTCGATGCGCATAAGCTCATCGAAGAATTCATGATTCAGGCGAATGTCGCGGCAGCTGAAACGCTGGAAGATCATCGCCAGCCATTGATCTTCCGTATTCACGATGAGCCTGCGCTGGCCAAGCAGGAAAGTCTGCGCGAGTTTCTGCGTACGCTTGACCTCAACCTCGCCAAGGGCGGGCCGCTGCAGCCATCGCAGTTCAACCGTATTCTGATGGCTGTTGATGACACGGATCATCAGGATCTGGTCAATCAGATCGTGCTGCGCACGCAGAGCCAGGCCATTTACAGCCCCGAAAATATCGGACATTTCGGGTTGCATCTGCGCCGCTACGCGCATTTCACCTCGCCGATCCGCCGTTATGCCGACCTTATCGTGCATCGTGCTCTTATCAAGGCGCTGCGGCTTGGCAAGGATGGCATCACCACCGACGAGGAAGCGCGTCTTGAAGAGATCTCTGCGCTGATCTCCTCCACTGAGCGCCGCGCCATGCTGGCCGAGCGCGAAACCGTTGATCGGTTGATCGCCCATTTCCTCGCTTCGCATCTCGGTGACGAGTATGAAGGCCGCGTAACGGGCGTTACCCGAGCCGGTCTTTTCGTGAACCTTGCGACATATGGCGCGGATGGGCTGGTGCCCATTTCAACTTTGGGTCATGAATACTATTTATATGACGAAGCCAACCATGCGATTGCCGGAGAACGAAGCGGAAAAGGCTTCCGCCTCGGTGATACGGTCACGGTCAGGCTGGTCGAGGCGCTCCCTGTTGCGGGCGCGCTTCGTTTTGAGATGGTATCGGAACCGCATCCCCTGCCGATGTCGACGCGCTCGCATCACAAGGCAAGCAGGACGGTGCGTGGACGAAAGGGTAAGCCTTCGGGCATCCCACGTCACAAGAAGAGAGGTCGGTAATGAGCACGCTTGAGGCCAATTCCGCGCAGAACGTTCAGGTTTTCGGTGGCGAAGCCAGCAGTAAAGCCCATCCCAAGCGTCCGCTTGGTGAAGCCATGTGGCGCGGTTTCCGCTGCCGCTGCCCGCATTGCGGCGAAGGCAAGCTTTTCCGCGCCTTCGTGAAGCCGGTCGCCAAGTGCTCCGTATGCGACGAAGATTTTACTGAACAGCGCGCCGACGATCTTCCGGCCTATCTGACGATCCTGATTGTCGGCCACATCGTTGTCGGCGCTTTCATGGGTGTGGAAGCCACGACCAATCTGCCGCTCTGGGCGCATATGGCAATCTGGGCGCCGCTGACGATTATCTTGTCGCTCATCCTGCTCCAGCCGCTCAAAGGGGCAACCATCGGCCTGCAATGGGCGCTATATATGCATGGTTTCGGGGGTAAGGGCGAAGGCGAATACGGTGACGTGACCTGATCCGGCTATCATGACCGTGACAGTTTCTGCTCCCCCGTTCGAACAGAAGAAAAAGGTACTGCGCCCGCGCGACGCAGCCTCGCTGCTTTTGATTGACCGCTCAACAGACACGCCGCGCGTGTTGATGGGCAAGCGCCATCATAGTCTCGCTTTCATGCCGGGAAAATTCGTATTCCCGGGCGGTCGCGCCGATTCGATTGATGGCGCGATTACAGCTGCAAACGAACTCAGCCACGACGACACACTGAAACTTCTGGACGGCATGGGCTCTCGCCCATCCATGCGCCGCGCCCGCGCGCTTGGGCTTTGCGCCATTCGCGAGACATTCGAGGAAACCGGATTGCGCGTGGCCTATCCGGTCGTTGATGATTCTTCCGCTGAACCACCGCACGGCCTTCCGGCCAATCATCAGGACTGGCGGGCTTTTCTTGGTCAAGGTGCGCTGCCTGCGCTGTCGAGCCTGCGCTATTTCGCGCGTGCCGTAACGCCGCCTGAACATGTCCGCCGATTCGATACCCGCTTCTTCATTGCGTTTTGCGACAGCCTGCCGGAATTCGGCAAACAACAGCTTGCACCAAGTGGTGAACTGGAGAATCTCGACTGGGTATCGATTGATGACGTGACCAAACTCGACGTCGCTCTCATCACCCAGATCATTCTGAAAGAAGCAAAAAGCCTTCTGGCTGAAACACGCCTTGATTTGCCTGCTGCCCTCCCGGTGGTGCAATACCGTATGCGGCACGGCCGCTTTGTCCGTGAAGTGATCTGAACTGATGAATAAAGAAATTCCAGCAACCGACCGTGCTTCTGCGAAAACAAGTGCGGCAGGTGGGAAAGACGCTCTTCCGCAGGAAGGCCAGATGCACTGGCGCTCGCTAGCCGCCGCCATCGGGACCATCAGTGCGGTGGGCGCAGCTATCGGGCTGGGCATTCCGCTTCTAAGCGTGCTGCTGGAAGCTCGTGGTCATTCGGCAAGCCTTATCGGCGCCAATACGGCTGTTGCAGGCCTTGCCTCCATCGCCGCCGCTCCCCTCGCTGCGCCCATTGCCGCAAGGCTTGGTGTGGTCAGGGCCATCTTCCTGATGCTCATCATCGGTGGCGTTGCATTTCTCGGCTTTCATTTTCTCAAGCCGCTCTGGGCGTGGTTTGCACTGCGCATTGTGCTGCATTTTGCGTTGACGGTGCTATTCGTCCTGTCTGAATATTGGATCAATGCCTCGGCACCTCCGGAAAAACGGGGGCTGGTGCTCGGAATCTATTCCACATCTCTGTCGCTCGGTTTTGCGCTGGGGCCGTGGCTTTTCTCGAAAATCGGCAGTGCCGGCGGCCTGCCGTTCTTCGTCGGATTCGCGATCATCATGGTGGCGCTCATCCCCGTGACGATTGCCTGGCGCGACAGCCCCGATTTTGAGGAAGGCGAGCATGTTCCCTTCCTGCCGTTCATTTTTGCCGTACCGACCGCGACGATGGCAGTCTTCGTCTTTGGCGCAGTGGAAACGGGCGGCTTTGCGCTGTTCCCTGTCTTCGGCGCACGGATCGGCTATCCGGAAGCAGACGCTGCGCTTCTGCTGACAATGATCGGCCTCGGCAATGTGCTGCTGCAAATTCCGCTCGGGATTATCAGCGACAAGATTCCGGACCGGCGTAAACTTCTGCTGTTTTGCGCGGTCACGGGCCTGATCGGCATGATCGCTCTGCCCTATCTGATGAACCAGTGGTATCTGATGGCAGGCGTCTTGTTCTTATGGGGTGGCGTCGTGGCTGGCCTTTATACGGTAGGCCTTGCCCATCTCGGCTCGGAACTGACTGGCCGCGAACTGGCATCGGCCAATGCCGCCTTCGTGTTTTGCTATGCAATTGGCATGCTGGCGGGCCCGCAGGCCGTGGGTGTCGGCATGGATGCATTCGGCCCGGCAGGTTTTTCGTGGACGCTTGGCATATTTTTTGCCGCATATGCGATCTTTGCAGCAGGAAGACTGCTTTTCAGAAAGAAGCGGTCTTGACTTTTCGGCCCCAATCCGTAGTTATGCGGCGAATTTCCGCTGCCGGGTGAATTGCCGGAATCGCTGGCGGTTACCATCCATAGAGTATGACCCCGGAGAATGGGAACCCGATAAGCGGGTCCGGTTTCCGAAAAGGTGATGCTCCGGCAAAGTTAAAGAGCAGGTATTTCGATATGGCCAAGGCTACGACGATCAAGATCAAGCTTTTGTCGACCGCTGACACCGGCTTCTTCTACGTTACGAAGAAGAACAGCCGCACGATGACGGAAAAGATGACAAAGACCAAGTACGACCCGATTGCGCGCAAGCACGTCGACTTCAAGGAAACGAAGATCAAGTAATTCGTTTCCCGTGTTGCCCTTGTGGTGACCGGAATCAAAAAAGCCGTCTCTTACGAGACGGCTTTTTGTTTTTGATCCGTCGTTTATCAAAACACTCAGGCAGCAGAAGCGACGACGCGATTCCGCCCATTCTTCTTGGCAAGATAAAGCGCGGCATCGGTTCTGTCGAAAAGCGCTTCGACGCTGTCGCCGATCAGGCGCAAGCCTGCCAGACCAACGCTGATCGTCATATTGACCTTGTGACGCCCGCTGGCGACAGAGAACGGCATTGCCTCCACAGAGGTGCGGATTCGCTCAGCAACGGCTGCTCCGGCCTGCAAATCGGTATCTGGCAGGACGACGATGAACTCTTCACCGCCATAGCGGCACATCAGGTCCATGCCTCGGATATTCTTGCGAAGGCGCGAGGCGAATTCGCGCAGAACGTCGTCACCTGCATCGTGCCCATACTGATCGTTGACACGCTTGAAATAATCGAAGTCGATCATGATGACCGTCAGCGGACGTTCCCGGCCTGTCGCGCGGCTATAAAGCACCGGCATATGCGTATCGAGATAACGGCGATTGTGCAGGCCCGTGAGGTCGTCGGTAACGGCCATGGTAATGGAGCGGTTCAGGCTTTGCCGCAACAGATCGTTGTAGCACTTGCGCTTGATCTGCGTGCGCAGCCGGGCAAAAAGCTCCAGCTTCTCCAGCGGGCGCATCAGATAGTCGTTGACGCCAAGTTCCAGCGCACGAACGACGAGCGCGCCCTCATCTTCCCGCACGATCAGGATGATCGGCACCAGTCGGGTGCGCTCGATGGTGCGCAGTTGCGAACACAAACGCAGCGGATCGTAATAGGTGAAAGCCGCTGACACGACGATACTGTCATAATCCGCCTCGATCGCCTTGATCAGAGCACTATTGGCGTCATTGGCAATATCAACGCGGTAGGTCTCGCTCAAAATCAGACGCAAGCGCGCTGCTGCCGTTTCATCTTCATCCACGATGAGAATACGCGCAGCGTCCTGCAGGTTTGGACCTGAGCCGGAAACCTTGGCAGACAGCAGCGCCTCAACCTCCGCATCGGCTATGCTGTTGCTGCGCTGAAACAGTTCGTCCGACACCAGCTTCAGGCGGGCGAGGCTTTTCACGCGCGACATCAAGTGAAGATCGTTGACCGGCTTGGACAGAAAATCATCCGCACCAGCCTCCAGCCCGCGAATCTTGTCTTCCGGGCGGTCAAGCGACGTCACCATCACGACAGGAATATTGGAGGTGCGCGGGTCGTCCTTCAGCTTGCGGCAAACTTCGAAGCCATCCATGCCCGGCATGAGAACATCGAGCAAGACCACATCAATCTGCCCACCCAGACAGATTTCGAACGCATCCGAGCCGTTATAAGCACTGACGACTTCATAATATTCGGCGAGAAGCCGCGCTTCCAGAAGCTTCACATTGGAAGCCACATCATCGACGACGAGAATTCTGGCAGTCATGATCCCCCTCGCCTGGTCGAGCCTAAGCGTCGCCCAGATAAGACTTTATCGTTTCTATAAATCTTGGAACAGAAATAGGTTTCGAGATATAGGCCTCGCATCCGCCCTGCCGAATGCGTTCCTCATCGCCTTTCATGGCAAAAGCTGTGACCGCGATCACCGGAATATGGCGCAACTCTTCATCGTCTTTCAGCCACTTCGTTACTTCCAGACCTGAGACTTCCGGAAGCTGGATATCCATGAGAATGAGGTCTGGCCGGTGTTCGCGTGCGAGATCAAGCGCCTCGAGACCGCTTCGTGTCCGGATCGTTTCGTATCCGCTGGCTTCGATAAGATCGCGAAACAACTTCATATTCAATTCGTTGTCTTCGACGATCATTACGCTTTTCGTCATCGAAACTTCCCTGGGGCAACTCCCCGGCCCGATTATTCATTCATCTACTGGCATTGGCTTACACCAAACAGAGTGCACCGACATTCCCCTCGGGGCACTCTATGATTTAACCTCATTTCATTGACGAAAGGCAAATAATTCCGTTGTCGCTACAAGGGCCTGCATCTTATATGGAAACAATAGCAGGCCTTAGCAGCGGCTGTTTGGATTGCTTGAAATGGAGAGTGACGGTGAAAACGCTTATGAACGAAACAGAAGCGCAAGGTCTCGCCATTGAAGCTCTGGCGTGGCTTGCACAGGATAAAGATCTGCTTCCACGCTTTCTGGCGCTGACCGGTATCGAGGCTTCGTCCATCCGTCAGGCGGCGCGTGAGCCGGGCTTTCTGGCCGGTGTGCTCCAGTTTTTCCTGAGCCATGAACCGACACTGATGCGCTTCTGCGAGGAAACCGAGCGTGACCCCGCAGTCATCCAGAAAGCGGCTTCGTTTTTGCCCGGTGGCGCAGGTCAGCATTTGCAGAGCGGCGCCGACTGATTCGAGGACGCCGTTCTGTTTCAGACCTGATTTCAGGCCGCAGTTGGTCCGGTGACCACCTCTTCCGCCACTGAAACATTGATCACATTCAATTCGTGTGCCCGCCCATCACGCGCGGTCCACGAAATTGACTGGCCGGGCGCAAGTCCGATCAGTGCCGTGCCGATCGGGGTCAGAATCGAAACCTTGCCCTGAGCGATGTCCGCCTCGCCGGGATAAACAAGCGTCACGCGGCGCTCTTGCCCGTCGTTGGAACGGAATTCAACCACCGAGCCCATATGCACGACGTTTTGCGGCAGACGCTTGGCAGGCACAACCTTTGCGCGGTCAAGTTCGGCCATCAGTTCGTCGGCGATTTCCTCATGCTGCTCGGCGACGCTGTTGGCCAGCCCCATCAGGCGCTCGTAATCGACGTCGCTGACGACAATATTGGGCTTCTTGCGATTCTTGACGCTCATGGCGATAGCTCACTGTTATAAAGATAAATATCTCCGAGCATCTTGGCTCGAAGCGGATGATTGGGATGTTTTTGTGAAAGCGCTTATCGAGTTCGCTTGAGGCAAGCGACGAACCATCCCCCGGAGCCCATCTGCGCTAGGCAGGGCTCGAGGGCCTTTATCCCGCGATCGGTTGAACCCGATGGAGTATGGCGGCGAAATGGTTGTTCATGACACTAAACTTGGTGATATCGTTGCCAATGTCAAGAGCATGACGGTTGGGCGTGGCTCTGCCAGTGGCGCTGCACGGGATTGGTGATATAGAAGGTATGTTCCTTTTATGTTCGTCAGGCCGGTTTCATTCCGATGATATCTGGTCAGACGACAATGCTGCGCATGTTCACGATGATTGAGAATTTCGCCGGAAACAGTTCTGAGCAGGGCTTATGCCGCGACTGCCTGTCGTTGCAGAAGAGCGCTTCCGTGCGCCGCTGTTATTCCTGCGGCAGTCCGCGCCTGATAAGACACCCGGAACTATACAGGCTGACGCTTGCGCATATCGACTGCGATGCTTTTTACGCGTCGGTAGAAAAGCGCGACAATCCCGAACTGCGCGACAAGCCGGTCATTATCGGCGGCGGCAAGCGCGGCGTTGTTTCCACCGCCTGCTATATTGCCCGTATTCACGGTGTGCGCTCGGCCATGCCGATGTACAAGGCGCTGGATGCGTGCCCGGAAGCTGTCGTCGTCAAGCCGGATATGGAGAAATACGCTCGCGTCGGACGCGAGGTGCGGCAGCTGATGCGTGATCTCACCCCATTGGTCGAGCCGCTCTCCATCGATGAGGCATTTCTCGATCTCAGCGGCACGGAACGACTGCACAAAGCGCCGCCTGCCGTTGTTCTGGCGCGCTTCTCCAAACGCGTTGAAAGCGAGATCGGAATCAGTGCGTCCATCGGCCTGTCCTATTGCAAATATCTCGCCAAGGTTGCTTCGGATCTGGAAAAGCCGCGTGGCTTTTCCGTTATCGGAGAAGCCGAAGCGCTCGATTTTCTGCGCGACAAGCCGGTGAGCATGATCTGGGGCGTCGGCAAGGCGTTTGCGGCCAAGCTGGAAAGCGATGGCATCCGCAGCATAGGTCAGCTTCAGACGATGGAAGAAGGCGCGCTGATGAAGGCCTATGGCACTATGGGCCAGCGTCTCTATCGCCTGTCGCGGGGGCAAGATAGCCGGCGGGTCGAGCCTGATCACGATATGAAAAGCGTTTCGGCGGAAACGACCTTCAACACCGATCTTTCAACGGCTGCCGATCTGGTTCCTGTTTTGCGCGCGCTTGCCGAAAAAGTCTCGCGCCGCCTGAAGGCTGGCGAAATCGCCGGACGAACTATTGTGCTCAAGCTCAAGACGCAAGACTTCAAGCTGCGTACCCGCAATCGCCAGCTTTCTGACCCGACCCAACTGGCCGACCGCATTTTCCGCCATGGATTGCAGCTTCTGGAAAAGGAGCTGGATGGCACCAAATTCCGACTGCTCGGCATTGGCGTTAGCGAGCTGTCATCGAGCGAGCGAGCCGATCCGCCCGATCTGGTCGACACACAGGCCACCAAACGGGCTGTCGCTGAAACTGCGATTGATCGCCTGCGTAACAAGTTCGGGCTGAATGCCGTTGAAACGGGCTACACCTTCTCGAAAGGCAACCTCGCACGCACTCAGACACCGCCGGACCGCGACGACGAGGATTGAGCGGATTGCTGCCTGAACAGCATCCGGACCGGTATGCTTGGTGACTAAACGCACTTGTCTCGGCGCGAGACTTACGGTTCAATTCCCGCGAATTTGCTAACGGAGGGTAGAATGCTCACAGGATCACTATGTCGAGCGGGCCGCGCACTCGTCGAGATTTCACGCGATAATCTGGCGAAGCTGTCCAAGGTAGACGCATCGGTCATCGAGGATTTCGAACGCAAGATCGACAAACCGTCTGCAGAGGTCATCAACAGGCTGCAAGCTGCGTTGGAAGACCTGGGCGCAGTCTTTATCCCGGAAGACAAACGTGGGGTTGGCGTCCGCTTGAAATTCACGGCGTCCGAAGCCAAGCGAATTGCCATCCTTGAAGGCGAAGGCGGTATCATAGCCCAGGATGATGTGACCTGACACATCGCCCGCATGGCCGTTCAAAGAACCGTTTGCGCGGCAAATGCCAAATGCATTCACAATTCAAAACAGATAAGCACAAATGAGCATCTGCCCCGCGTAAACGGGGCAAATCGCTCAACCGCCAAAAATGGTCCTTCCACCGGCGAGACCTGATCCCAAACCTGTCGGGAATCCCGCCCGGTTCTTGCCAGCCGCAACGATGGTCGCGGTAGATTTTTCGGATTTTACTGTCTGGCTGTCTACGTTTCCGTTCGCTGGCACGGCTGCAAATGCAGTCCCCGTCACCATGAATGTACCAACGGCCAACAAAGCTATGGTCTTCATCATTTCCTCCTCTGCTGGTCTCGCCAGCATGACGCCGAAATACAATGAGATCATGCCGGCGTTGTTACACAATCCGGATTCACGAAACGCTAGAATTGGCTTCTGCGCTATACGGCACTTGTCGTATTTCCGCTCGAAAATGCCATTCTAATGCTTTCACCAATATTGAATCTTTACATGGGCATAGCATAAGATCGATAATATAGGTGCGGGCGGGGCATAAACCATATTGGCAGGAGAGCCACCTTATGTCACCGAAGCTCAAAGCCGCGCTCGTCGGCGCTATCGTTGCCGTTGTTGTAGGCTTCGCCGCGTCGCAGGGACTGATCAGCCAACAGACGGCAGAAGAAATCAAAGCCAAGACAAACGAAGTTCTTGCAGAAGAGCCTGCTCCCGCTCCCACAGAAACGCCTCAACCGCAAACGAACGCCCCGCAGGCGCAACAACAATAGCTTGTACGCGCTTTCCGAGTGTCGTCCTGACCGCCCTGCTTCGCAGTATGGCGGTTTGGACAGAAGCCATCGACTGCCCGAGCAGATGAAAACAAACAGATTGCCACACCCAGGAAATAAAACCTTGAGTGTCAAATACTTACTGTGATTTTGGAGAAGAGATGGAGGCCTCGCCCGGAATCGAACCGGGGTGCAAGGATTTGCAGTCCTCTGCGTAACCACTCCGCCACGAGGCCTTCCTGAGAGCGTTTCCAAATCAATTGGTTGTGCTCTGCGCAGTTCCAATATTGATCCCCGCCCGCTTCGTCAAGCGATTCGAGACCTTTGTGTAAAAAATCCTTGGTGTTTTCCCGCGCCATACCAAAGACCACCCGGATACGGCCCATCTACCGCAAATCAGCACGCAGCAATTGTGATCGCGAGAATATTAGAACCTTACGATCTGTTAACTCGTTGGAAAGGTCCGGCTGTGCAACAATAAGAATATGAGACAAGCCTCACCATGGAGACGCGTGAAACACACAGTTTGCGTCATGTTGAGAGTGGCACTTCTTGCCGCGCCCATTCTGCTTGCGTTGGCGGTCTTGACCATGGTGACCAATCCCGATGGCAACAGAACGCCGGTTCCCGATAAGGGCGTGTCCGGCGGAACCGCACCGACCGGCAATTGATCCCATCAGATTGTGTCGTAAAGCAAGCAGGTGGCGCCGCGCTCCAACGAGCAAACAGTCGTTACAAATTGCAACACCCGGAAAACTCGCTGCCCGAACGGCGATTTAAATAGCTTTTAGTCTGCCGCAATTGTTCAATAGCGGAGATGGTTTATGGCCAAGCTACAGCTCTTTTTCTCAAAAGCCATACCCTATATGGGAACGGGCTTCATGCTCGTTAATTTTGTGGCTTTGCTCTATGCCGTCGTCATCCACTGACGATCTTTATGAGGGGGCTTCCCCCTTAAAAGGGCGCCATAGCGCCCTCTTTTATTTGACGACGTGCCAGACGCCGCCCTTACCGTCGCCTTTGGCGTCGCCCTTCTTCATATCTTCATGGTAACGATAAAGCGGCATGCCCTTATAGGCCCACATATCCTTACCGTCGGTAGCTTTGACGACCGAGAAATCTGCGCCCGCTTTCGAGGCTTTTTCGGCATGGAATGCGGGCCACATCTTCAGGCATTTGGCATCGCACGACGATTTGCCGCCCTCATCCTTGTCGAAAGTATAGAGCGTCATACCCTTTGGCGTGACCAGCATTTTGCCGGACGGACTGTCCATCATTTTGGCAGGTTCGGCAGCAAATGCGCCGGCAGTCGACAATGCGACCAATCCGAGTGCTAGAAACATCGTTTTCACGGCATATCCTCCTTGGATTTGGAAGACAGGCTTATATTCGTTATAGCTTTGCCCGTTTCTTCCGACGAGGATTGTGCGCTTCGTTGCAGCCCGAAATATGGCGCAGCATCAATTTGCAGCGGGAACAGGGCAGCTGGTGTCCCCCTCTTCGCAGCTGAGATATTTCTGGAACTGTTCATTGCGCTGCTTGGTCAAATCCGTTTTGCAGGAGGCAACGAGCATCGGGTAGATACTGCCTCCCGATGCATCTGCGGTCGTGAAAGCACACTCGGCGTCACGGAATGCGATCCAGGCGCGCTGCGCTTTGACAAAAAGCTTTTTGCCGTCTGCATCATCGGCAAGACGCTTCTGGATTTCCTTGAAGCTGGCATTCAGCTTCTTATCCGCAGCAGAAAAATCCTCGCCCGCACACTGGGTCATCGTGGCTTGGTCTTGCGCATTGGCGCATTTATTGGAAGCC
The DNA here is from genome assembly GCA_014138095.1 of Ochrobactrum sp. RH2CCR150. Taxonomy (GTDB): domain Bacteria; phylum Pseudomonadota; class Alphaproteobacteria; order Rhizobiales; family Rhizobiaceae; genus Brucella; species Brucella gambitense. The sequence goes on along the minus strand of JACGXE010000002.1, from coordinate 669,992 downwards.
GCCGTCGCAGGCAGTGAAAGAAAAAGCAAAGAAACACTCAGAGCAGTAATCCGCAGCATTCAAACTCTCCCAAGCGAAAAAGACCATTTCAGAAAACTATAGTCTTTCTCATTTCGAATGCATCTTAAACAGCTAATATAGGTTAACAGACCAGAAGCAGAGCAAGTCGTTCCTGATACTGCTTATTTCTTATCGTGGCTTGTGGCTCTTTCTTCGATCCAGTCGCGCGCGGCCTGCCAGCTGGCAAAAGCCTTGCGCTGGTCATGGATAGCATAGGCGACCCAACGTTCCTCGGGGTTGTCGGCATCTTCAGGCATGATCGTGCCGATACGATTGCCATAGCTGTCCTGCACCGGATAAATCATCAAACTCCCTCCCCGGAGATTTGTTTGTAATGATCGTTTGCGACGACCTTTCTGTTCATTGTTTTTACACTCGATTGCCAGCGCCAAACCAGCAGTTATTATTGTTCCCACTATTCTGGGGTATGGCGGAGGAATAAACAATGCTCACTACACTTATAGAACTTCCCACCTACGCTATATTTTTATTTTTCATCGCGTTTGCGATTATACTGTATAGCGCCGGTTATGGGGCGTTGCGATATCTCAGCAGGCACGCAAAGCACGATATCTTTTCCATACCTGCCCCGGCTTTTCTCGGCACGATTGCAACAGCTTGGGCTCTTTCTATGGGCTTTGTCGCTGCTGACGCTTGGTCGCTCAATTCCCGCGCTGATTTTTCCGTCAGCAAGGAGCGTTCCGCCATCCATCGTTTGCTGGACACAGCAAGCCCGATTGTCCTCGACAATAAGGAACTGAAGACCGCCGTGTTGACCTACCGGACTAACGTCATTGACGACGAATGGGGACAGCAGAACAACACGGTTTCCACTTTAGACGTCGATCAAGCGATTCTTGGAATCCGCGCAATCGTCCAAAAGATTGCGCTCTCAGGACTGCCCGGCCCCATTGTCTCGCAGCTCGTCAATGATTTTGATGAGCTTCAGGATGCCCGTAACGAGCGGCTGGCGGTCGCCAGTTCGTCGATTGACGAATCCAAGTGGTATCTCGTCCTGTTTCTGACCTTGCTGACGGCGATCACAATTGCCGCTGTCCATGCCGACCGTCCGCTCGCCGGAAAACGCGCGCTCTTTCTTTACGTGCTGACCGGCACGATCAGTCTTTGGATTTTGGCCAACCACGCCAATCCCTATGTCGGTATGGGCGATCTTAGGCCTGACCTGCTCTTCTCCGCACAAAGGCACTCTCCAGCTCCAGCAGAGCCCGCTGGATCGTGAATGATCACTTCCGGACGAATGGCAGGGAATTGGACAAACACGCGCCTGTGCTCGCCCTGAGCCGTTGACTTCAAAAATAATAGGAAAGGCTGTTTCGCGCTCCGATGCGTCACCGCGTTGCGCTGATTCGCGCCCTGGATGTGACATTTTGAAGACGGATGAGTTTTGGCAGACCTGAGCTGATAAAGCGCGATTGGGTCTAGCTCTGCCGCTAAAGCAAAACTTGATCCGTGGAATGTAAGTGATTGAGAAATTAGCTACTTCAGAAATTGAAGTGGCTCCCCGGGCCGGATTCGAACCAGCGACCAACCGGTTAACAGCCGGTTGCTCTACCACTGAGCTACCGGGGAACAGGTGCTCGTTGTGTCAGCGAGGTGGCGTATAGCAAAAGGATTTCGGGTTTGCAAAGGGCAAAATTGAATTTTTTCGAACTTTTTGCATCTGCCTCATGAAACCCTATATTCTCTGGGACATTCAGACGTAAAAAATATGCAGAAGTAGTGGAGAGACTTGGTCCAGTGCACGAAGAAGCGAACCAAAAAGCACCTCGCAAGGTCATTTTGATTCTTGGTCGGCGAATCCCGATTCCTCAATCGGTGATGATGCGGCGCGTTTTGGGCGGCTCTCTGGTGGCGGGGGGCGCGCTTGGCTTCTTGCCTGTGCTGGGTTTCTGGATGCTACCGCTTGGGCTGATCGTGCTCTCCCACGATTCTCACCGTGTTCGCCGCATTCGCCGGCGCAGCGAGATCTACATCTGGCGGAAATGGGTCCGGCGCAATGCTTCGTCAAATGCGAATGGCGGCGCGGGGAGTTAAAGCCCCTCTCCTGCGTTAACCACGCCCGACAATAAGGAGAATCGTCCCTGTAGAAGCGGGTATAGCCCGGCATGAAGCCGGGCCAATCCGAGTCCGTCCATCAGTTGATGTTTCAGGACAGATTTTTCCTCCGCTGCGCATAGCTTCGCCGCCGGACTTCTCCCGGTGTCAGATGGCGATATTTACGCAGCGCGGTCGTCATATGGCTCTGGCTGGAAAAGCCCAGCGCGGCAGCAAGCTCGCTCAAAGAAATATCGGTCTCACGCAGGCAGCGCTCGGCTTCGTCCAGCCGCAGCCGCATCAGATATTGATGCGGCGTGAGACCGAAGCTTGCACGGAAGCATGTTGCAAAATGGCCCGCCGAAATCCCGATCAATGATGCCATGTCAGGCACAGACACCTGCTGACGGTAATTTTCCTTGAGATAGTTCTCAATCTGGCGGCAAGCATAGTTGCTGAGCCCGAACTGCTGCTTGTTGCTGCCTCGTGCAATCGACGCATTGCGTACCAGCACACCTGTCAGCACCGTGCGGAACGCATCCATATAGGCACCACTCACGTGTGGCGAAACTTGCAGCTCGCCCCACAGGATTTGCGCCAGTTGCAGGCACTGCCGATTGGAAAAATGCAGCGGCGTCCAATTGTGAGAAGCATCGTCGCCTTCTTCTGCGGAGAAGAAAGAAACATCGAGCGTCACAATCAGATGAGCTGTGTTTTTGGGCCAAACGATTGCGCAGCTCATATGAGCCGGCATGATAAAGGTCATACCGGCCGGACAGTTGATCGTCTCTTCCGCCCCTTCGAAGGGTTTCCATTTCAGCCCGCGCACCATTTCAAGAACGATGATGGCTATGGTTTCGAGCGACTGATACGTCTTCTCGCCAATGTCTGAAAAGCCGTAATCTATATTCTGCCTGTCACCGCCACCCAGCGATGCCAGCTGCATTGAATTGATCACAGGCGATGGATCATAAGTCGATAAATTCATTGAATTATTCTTCATGACTATGCTCATATTATCCTCAATCATCAAACCGGAAAAAAGAATAAATATTGGGAGCGCCACGGGTTTAACTGAACGGACTCGAAACCTGTCTTCCCCCTGCATTTCAGAAAATCAAAACGGCCTTCCCTCAAAAACCGCGTGAATGCCGCAAAGCAATCATTAGTTGTAGTTGAAAGTTTATGCAACCGAATTATTGAAGCCTGATAATTCTTGCTGCGGCAGGTGATTTGGTTCTTGTGCTCGTGCTTCGCTGGCCAGCATTTTGAAGCCCATTGAACAAATCACTGGGGATGCGGCGTCGTTGCACGCCATTGCATTTTGCTGGCTCAGCAATACCCTGTGGCAGCCAATCTTCATATCTTAGAGCGGCTATCCATCGATTTTGAAACGATGACTTTGTAGGCCACCGGCAGGATACAATGCCATCCATAATGACGGACATACGTCACACCGCTGTAATAAATCCCGATTAAACAACGAACCACGGTGTTGAGGCAGCGCATCGTGCTTGTTTATCAATCCGAACCAATTTTGCCGCTTGTCGAGGTCTCACAAAGATGTTTCAATCTGAATTGCACGGCTGTGCAGAAAAAACAAAAACAGCCGGCGATCCTGGGGAGGAGATGCCTATGCCAGCTTTTCTGGAGGTGGCGAGCGCGCGCGTTCGTTACGGCAATAATGAGGTTCTCAAAGGGGTTGATCTATCAGTCCGCAAGGGCGAGTTTGTTGCTCTACTCGGATCATCCGGTTGTGGAAAGACAACTTTGCTGCGCGCAATCGCAGGTTTCAATACACCCAGCAGTGGTGCAATCAAGGTCAATGGCGCGGATGTAACCCGTTTGCCGCCAGACAAGCGCGGTATGGCGCTCGTTTTCCAGTCCTATGCACTCTGGCCTCACATGACGGTTGCACAGAATATTGGTTACGGCCTGCGTATTCGTGGCGTTGCAAAAGATGCGATCAAGCAGAAGGTGCAGGAAGTTGCCCGTCTGCTCGGCCTTGATGCGCTGTTGGAAAGAAAGCCCACTGCTCTATCGGGCGGTCAGCGCCAGCGCGTTGCGCTCGGCCGCGCTCTGGCCATTCAGCCGGATATCCTGCTTCTTGACGAACCTCTCTCCAATCTCGACGCACGTATTCGCCTGTCGGTGCGCCATGAAATCAGCGCGTTGCAACGCCGTTTGGGCATTACCGCGGTTCACGTCACCCATGACCGCGAAGAAGCGATGGTGATGGCGGACAGGATCGTCATCCTTAACAATGGCGAGATTGCCCAGGCTGGTGCACCTGAGGAGGTCTATAATCACCCGGCATCCGATTTTGTCGCCGCCTTCATGGGTGCAGAAAACCTGATCGAACTGCCGGTCTCGGTCAAAGCGGATAAGATTGAAATCGCGGCGGGCGCACATAACAAAGCGAGCACAATTCCAGCCGGAAGAAGAAACCTTTCCGATGGCATTGCCTCCGCGCGTTTCCGCAGTGAAGCCGCGCAGCTCGCAAGTCCGGGTGCCGCCCCTAGCCGCAATGGACCCGCACTCGTTCTCGCAGGCACGGTAGAGCAGACCAGCTATCCCGGCGGCATTTGGCGACACATGGTCCGTATTGGCGACCGCCACATCATGGTCGATGCGCAGGAAAGCCATCAGCCCGGATCAGACGTCGAAATCCATATACCTGAACAGGCGCTTTTCCTTTTCGACAAGTAGTCCCGTAACAGCTTTGCCGGGTGGCATAGCGGCTCGGCCATTGTCAGTACTGCGGGCTTTAATCGGCCCGCAGCAGCCTAAAATTCCCGATGAAGCAACAGGATGTTCAACATCCCAATCGAAATCCACAAAACCGGTCCATCCGGATTTAACAGGAGTTTTTCATGAGAACGGCCCTGAAAGCAGCAGTTGTACTCGGTCTTACCGTTGTCCCTGCATCTGCCGACGAACTGAAGGTGCTTACCGCTGGTGACCAGAACATGGTTGATTACATCAACCAGTATCTCGGACCATTGTTCGAGAAGGAAAATCCGGGCAACACCGTGCGCGTTGTCGGCACTGGCCCGGGCGATGCCGGTTCGCAGAAGATTCTCGAGCGTTTCGAAGCCCAGTCGAAGGCTGGCGTCGAAAAGTGGGATACGGACGTTGCCGTCGTCCATGAAAAATTCGCCGGACCGATGGTCACCGGCAAGTTCCTCGAAAATTATCGCGGCAAGATCGAAAGCGGCAAGCTGGTAACCCGCGACAATGCAAAGATGGCGCTCGGCACCAATGTTGACGGCTATGTTATGCCGATGTTCAACAGCCAGACCGCGCTTGCCTACAATCCGGCGCTCGTCGCCACGCCGCCGAAGAGCTATGATGAACTCGTCGCCTGGGCCAAGGAAAATCCGAAGCAGTTCGGCTATAACGGCATCAAGGGCGGCGCTTCGGGTGTAAGCTTCGTGATGGGCTGGATCTATGCCTATGGCGGTGATGCGAACAAGCTTCAGCAGGGACCGTTCGAAGAAGGCGAAGCCAAAAATTGGGACAAGGCTTTCGCGTCTCTGAAAGAATTCACCAAGAACGCAACCCTGACGCCGGGCAATGCCGGAACACTCGACATGCTAAGCCGTGGTGAAATCGCCATGGGTCCGGTCTGGGTCGACATGTTCTATTCGTGGAAGGCCAATGGCCAGCTGCCTCCGGAAATGAAGCTGGTTTTGCCCGAACCTGGCATGCCGGGCCAGCCGATGCACTACGTAATTCCGGAAAAGAGTGCACATAAGGAACTGGCCGAAAAGTTCGTGGCGCTGGCAACCAGCCCCAAGGTTCAGGCTGAGGGCATCGTGAAGCGCTTCAACTGGTATCCGGGCATCGACGCCGACAACGTCAAGTCGGAACTTGATGCCGACACCTGGAACAAGCTTTTCACCGATATCACGGCTGACGATCTGGCAAAGTTCGGCAAGTCCTTCCCGATTGCTCCGTACAACACCGCCATTCTGGAAGCCTACGAACGTCAGGTTGGCAACTGATAACCGCATTGCCGGATGCGCCATCCCAGGCGCATCCGGTATTCCATCATTTTCATGAGGTCTCGAATGTCGCCAAGACTGACAGGTTTGCTGCTGGTCGCCCCCGCAATGGCGATCGTTGTAGTATTGTTCATCGTGCCGCTTTTCGGCGCCCTCACCGGGGCATTCTATGTTTCCGGCGAGTGGGGTTTCGGCAATTTCACCAAGACATTCGAGCTTTATTCAAGCGACATTCTGTTCACATTGCTGATCGTCGTGCTGTCGTCAGTCCTGATCGCGCTGTTTTCCATCGCTATCGGCGGTTATCTGACGCTGGGTTCCAATCCGCGTGCGGTCGCCGTGCTGCGGTGGCTCTATCGCTGGCCTTTGTTCATTCCGTTTATCGTCGTCGGCCAGATATTGCGCACCTTTCTCGCCAAGAACGGTCTGATGAACAGCCTCCTGTTCGAAACCGGCATATTGACGCCATTGCAAGCGATGAGTTTTCTTGACTGGCGCGGCATTACCATTGCCTTCGTCTGGAAACAGACACCCTTCGTCACTCTGCTTCTGGCCGGCGCCATGGCGTCGCTCGACAGAAGCACCATCGAATCCGCCCGCAATCTGGGTGCAGGACGTTTGCGCATCCTGATCGAGATTGTTCTGCCCCAAGTGCGACAGACGCTGCTCGTGGGCCTTATCTTGAGCTTTGTGACCATGATGTCGGTGCTGTCCGTGCCGCTGATGATCAACGCGCAATCGCCTACCATGATCACCGCCAATATGGCCTTCCGCATCAACGCCTATGGCGATTACGGGGTAGCCAACGCACTCGGCACGATCTCGCTGCTGATGACCAGTCTGGTGGCGTGGATCTATCTGCGCCAGACCATGAAGGAGCACGGCAAATGAGTACCGTTTTCGATTGGCGCTGGATTCCGCGCGGTATCGTCCTTGGGCTTCTGGCCTTCGCAATCTTCGGCCCGCTGGCCAACCTTCTCCTTTGGGCCGTGGCGGAACGCTGGTATTTTCCGCACACATTCCCACTGCAATACGGTTTTTCCTTCTGGGCCAATGTGTTCTCGCCGCGCGGCAATGCACTGTCGTCGCTTGGAACCAGTGTGCTGATCGCGATCCTCACGGTGATCGTCTCACTTGGTCTGGCCATTCCCGCCGGCTATGCGCTGGCGAGGCTGAAACTGCCGTTTCGCGGATTGATCCTGCTGACGCTACTGATCCCGCAGGCCTTTCCGAACCTGCCGGTCTATGTGAACATCGCGCAGATGTTCTATTCGTTCGGCCTTAACGGCACGGTTTTCGGCGTGGTGCTGGTACATGTTACCCATGGTCTCGTCTATGCAGTCTGGATCGCAACCGCCGCCTTCTCGGCTATCGACAGCGAGCTTGAAGAAGCCGCACGTTCCATGGGCGCATCTGCGCTGAAAACCTTCTTCGACATCACATTGCCAATCGCGGCACCGGGATTGCTGGCAAGCGCGATCTTCGTCTTCCTGGAATCGCTGGACGAGTTTACCGGCACCTATTTCGTAGGCGCGCCAGACGTTTCCACTCTGCCGCTCTTGCTCTATACGGCAAGCTCCGGCGGCAATTATCAGATTGCATCGATCAGTGCGCTGATACTGCTTGTGCCGTCCATTGCATTCATGTTCGTTGTCGAGCGGTTCCTCCGCGCCGATGTTCTCTCCAAAGTGGGACGCTAGAAATGGCTCAGCAAGATAACGATGCCAGTACTGGCCCACGCTTCATCAGTGCCCATGAAGTGGCGCAGGAGGCAGGCGTTTCGCGTTCTGCCGTGTCGCGCACCTTCACGCCGGGTGCAAGCGTTTCGGCTGCAACCCGCGAAAAAGTGCTGAAGGCCGCGGAAAAGCTCGGCTATCAGGTGAACGATCTTGCTCGCGGGCTGCTCGCCCATCGCAGCCGCATTGTCGGCATGATCGCCGCAGATCCCGACAGTCCTTTTCGTGCCCGTCAGATCGCTACCCTTTCCAGACGCCTTGCGGCGCGCGGCAATGTGCCGGTGCTGATCCCGACCGGCCAGCACGGGGAAAACCTATCTGCCGCCCACGAGGCGCTGTTGCGTTATCGGGCGGAAGCAACGGTGGTTCTATCGGGCATGCCGTCCTCGTCTTTCGTGGAACTGGCGCAGCGAAATGGCCAGCCGCTCATTCTTGTCGGCAGAACAGAGGCTGGAGCAGACCACGTCCACGCCAATAACAAGCTCGCGGCGGAAACGGCTGTTGATGTTTTCGCGGCACGCGGCTTCAAAAGACTCGGCCTGATTACATCCAATGTCGGCAGTCACAGCCTTGTCGAACGCGAACAGGCATTTGTGACAAAGGCAAACAGCCTCGGCCTCCCCGTGGTCATCCAGCGTGGCGAATTGACCGATTATGACAGCGGGTTCGCCGCCGGTTCCTTGCTGCTCGGTGACAAGGACCGTGTCGAGGCTGTGCTTTGTGTCAATGATCTGATGGCGTTCGGCCTGATGGACTGCGCGCGCGATGTGTATAATCTCAGCATTCCCGACGATCTTTCGATCATCGGCTTCGACAATGTGGCCGAGGCGCGCTGGGGCGCGTACCGCCTGACGACATTCGACCAGAATGCCGAGCGCCTGTCGGCGGAAATCGTTCGTTTGCTCGATGAACGTGAGAATGCACCCAATGAGCCGCCGCAAAGAGTTGTACTTGATATGCCGCTCATTTTGCGCGGCAGCGTGCGACCACTGAAAACGGACTATGCCAAGGGCGCAAAGGGTGCCTGACCACATGACATTTCATTCCGTCTGGCTGCGCCCGGCGCGTGGCGACCTTCAGTTTCTCGAAACGATCGTGCGCGATCTGGCGCTGCGTTTCGACACCCCGGTCTTCGAACCGCATGCGACATTGATCCCGGATATGGAGCGTTCGGCTGAAGAATTGCAGCCCTTGATCCTCAGCCTTGCGATGGGGCGCAAGCCGCTGGATATCAGGATCGAAGGCATAACGTCGACGGAGGCCTATTTCCGTTCATTCTATGCCGCGCTGGAGAAAACGCCGCCGTTGATGGATTTGAAGCGGGATACAATCGGCATTTCGGGCATGGACGATCTGGCGAGTTTCGTCCCGCACGTGTCTCTTGCCTATGGTGTGCCGGATACGCCGGAAAAACACGACGAAATGAAACGGCTTTCAGTCGCACTGTCTGGTCGGATGCTGCGTTTTGACCGCATGGTTATCGTCAGCTCTTCCAATATGACCCCGATCGACCAGTGGATCGTCAAAAACGAGATTTATCTGGCGGGATAAATCCATGAAAAAACCCGCCATTCAATGGCGGGCCTTTCAAGTTCAGCAGCACTGAATGAGATCAGAGCGGGCGCGGATTGTTGCGATAAACATCCGCAATATCAGCCAGTACCTCGTCCGACAGTTTCAGCTCATGGGCGGCAATATCTGTCTTCAGCTGTTCGACAGTCGTGGCTCCGATAATCACCGAGGTCATGAACGGACGGGTCAGCGAGAAGGCAATACCCATCTGCGCAATATCGAGGCCGTGCTTGTTGGCGACATCGATATAGGCGCGAACGACCGGTTCCGAATGGGAATTGTCGCGCCACAGGCCGCCATCGGTCACTGCTGCACGCGAACCGGCGGGCACATTGCCACCGAGATATTTACCCGTCAGCACGCCTGCGGCCAGTGTCGAATAGGCCAGCAGGCCGACATCTTCCGCCAGCGACACTTCAGCCATATCGAAATCGAACTGGCGTTGCAGAAGTCCATACTCGTTCTGGATCGACGCCATGCGTGGCAGGCCTTCTTCTTCAGCCATTCGCAGCCAGCGCATTGTTCCCCAAGCGGTTTCGTTGGAAAGGCCAACATGCCGGATCTTGCCTTCGCGAACCATATCGTCGAGGCCGAGCAAAGTGTCGTGCATGTGCTGCAATTCCGACTTCGCATCATTTTTGCTGAAATCGAAATTCCAGCCCTGTCCAAAATGGTAATGCGAACGCATTGGCCAGTGAATCTGGTAGAGATCGATGTGATCGGTCTGGAGGCGCTTCAGGCTGTTCTCAACCGCTTCGCGCACGCTGGCGCGGCTCGGGCGCGCACCACCGCGAATCCACTCCTGACGACCGCCGCCCGCAATCTTGCTGGCGAGGATGACTTTGTCGCGCTTGCCCGAAGCCTTGAACCAGTTGCCGATATAGGTCTCGGTCTTGCCGTAGCTTTCGGCGCTCATCGGTATGGCATAGCCTTCCGCCGTATCGATGAAGTTGATGCCGGCATCGACAGCAATATCCAGCTGCTCATAAGCATCGGCTTCGGTGTTCTGCACACCCCAGGTCATGGTTCCGAGGCAAATTTCGGTGACAGAGAGGCCTGTACGGCCCAAGGACTTCTTTTTCACGAGGATTTTCCGGATCAATTGGCCCGCAGAAATGCGGAGTGATGTGAGGGGTGAAGTGATAGCCCCGCTTCACCGCCTCTGACAACCCTGTCACAAAATATTCAACGATTACAGGAACCGCTCTACCGAATATGGTGTCGGATCGATATAGGTTTTCTCGCCTGTCATCATTTCCGCAATAAGCCGTCCGCTTGCAGGCCCCAGCGTCAAACCGTGATGGGCGTGACCGAAATCAAACCACAATCCCTTGTGTCGCGGTGCCCGGCCGATCACAGGGCGCATGTCTGGCAGGCATGGACGCAGACCGAGCCACGGCGTGCTATCCACCGGCTCGCCGAGCTGCGGCACCAGACGGCGCGCAATCTTCTCCGTCTTTCCGAGCTGGATGCGATTGGCCGCAGCCAAAGGCGATGCGAATTCGATCCCGGTGGTCAGCCGCACGCCCTGCACCATCGGCGCCAAAACATAACCGGCTTCCTCATCCACCACTGTATGGCCCAGCCGCGTGTTGTTGCGCATCGCGAAATGCAGGTGATGGCCGCGTTTAATGCCGAGGGGTATCGGATAGCCGAAGCGCCGGAAAATGAGCGCAGACTGAGGCCCAAGCGCCACGACAACGTCGCGTGCCTTGACCGGCCCCTCCTGCGTCGCGACCTGCCAGCTGTCGCCGTTCTGCGTCAGCGTTGCAGCGTCGCCATGCACAAATCTGCCGCCGCGCGCGATGAACAAATCAGCATAGGCCTGCACAAGTCCAGCGGGATTAACGACGGTTTTCGGGTCGAGCCAGTGGATGCCACCTGCAACTTCGCCCAATGCGGTTTCACGCGCGCGCAAAGCTCCGGCATCCAGAATGTCATAGGCAAGATTGAAGCGCTGCAAATTGGGGAGACGACGCACTGCGGCATCGAAAGCGGACTGGTTGCGGTAAACCTGCATCCAGCCTTGTTTGCGAATGAGTTTTTCGCATCCCGCTTCGGCAATCAGAGTATCATGCTCATGCACGCTTGCTTCGATCAGCGGCAGCATGGCCTGTGCGGCAATCTCCAGACGTTCTGGCGACGATTCCCGCCAGTAGCGGAAAAGCCAGCGCGCTATGCGAGGAACATAAAACGGAGAATAGCGAACATCGGTGCGCAGGTTCGTGGCGTAGCGCAGCAGTTTGCCGAAACCTTGCGGAAAGGAATAGGGAATGACACTGGAGCGTTCGATCAGCCCCGCATTGCCGAAACTCGTTCCCTGCCCCGGCTCCCCCTTGTCGATCAGACAGACGGAGCGTCCGCGCGCCTGCAAATGAAGCGCAGCCGAAACGCCGACAATGCCAGCGCCTAGAACGATAATATCCTGATTTTGCATCGGTATTTCCGGCATTCTCATTACAATACGCGCCAGCGGTCAGCTGGCGCGTTTCTGCTTGCAGCAAAGTCTACTGCTCGTAGGGATCAATAAATGTCGAAGTCGAAATACTTCTTCACGATGGTGGCATAGGTGCCGTCGTCGCGGATTTTCTTGATCGCAGCATTGAGCTGTTCGCGCAGATCGTTGTCTTCCTGACGGACGGCAATGCCTGCTGCGGTTTCCGTTCCCGGAATATCGCCGAGCAGTTTGCAGCAATCAGCGCCGTCAGCCTTAAGCCAATCGACGAGTGGGAATTTGTCCGACACGACAGCATCCAGACGACCGCTCTTGAGGTCGGCATTGGCTTCATCGGCCGTCGGGTAAAGCTTGGCTTCGGCACCGCCCTTGGCATAGACGTCTTCGGCATAGGTCGCCTGCGTCGTGGAGCCCTGCGCGCCGAGTGTCTTGCCCTTCATCGCGTCGACGTCGACCGACTTGATCGGGCTATCCTTCGGAACAGCGACAGCAAGCGGCGTCGAATAATACTTGTCCGTAAACGCAACCTGCTTCTTGCGCTCTTCGGTGATGCTCATGGAAGCGAGAACCGCATCGAACTTATTCGCCTTCAGGCCGGGGATCATGCCGTCCCAATCATTGGCGACGATTGTGCACTTGGCCTGCATGGCAGCGCAGAGCGCATTTCCAATCTCGACATCCAGCCCTTGAAGAGAGCCGTCAGCAGCGACGAAATTGAAGGGCGGATATGCACCTTCGGTCGCGATGCGGATTTCCTTCCATTCCTTCGCCTGCGCTGGCAGAACTGCGACGACAGTGGAAAGACCGGCAAAAAGGCCAGCGGCAAGGATCGATTTCAGCATGATGGTTTCCCCTTAAATGCTTATTTTTGTTGACTGCTTTAGTTAGCCCCGGCGGAGATCCGCTGTTTAGTGCAGCGCGCGAACCCCATCCGCTTCAGTGTGACTGAAGCACCGGACGCCGCCAACATCAAGTGGCGTTTTGACGGCGTCCGATGATATTTTGCGATCAATAGATGTCGAAATCGAAGTACTTCTGACGGATCGTATCGTAGGTGCCGTTTTCGCGAATTTTCTTGATCGCGGCATTGAACTGTTCGCGCAGATCGTCATCGCCCTTGCGCAGCGCCACGGCGATTTTCGTTTCCGAACCCGGAATGTCGCCCAGGAACTTGCAGCAATCAGCGCCCTGCTTCTTCAGCCAGTCGGCGGCGAGGAATTTGTCGGCTGCTATCGCATCAACGCGACCGCTTTCCAGATCGGCATTGGCTTCGTCGGCGGTCGGATAGAGCTTCACGTCAGCGCCAGCCTTGCCATAAACGTCATCGGCATAATTGCCCTGCGTGGTGCCTGCCTGCGCACCGACGGTCTTGCCGCTGAATGCAGATGGCTCAAGCGAGGTAAGGTCCGAATCCTTCGGCACAACAACCGCAAGCGGGGTCGTGTAATAGCGCTCGGTGAAGGCAACCTGCTGCTCGCGCTCCGGCGTGATAGCCATCGACGCGATCACCGCATCAAACTTGTTGGCCTGCAGGCCGGGGATCATGCCATCCCAATCATTGGCGACGACCGTGCACTTGGCTTCCATGGCTTCGCACAGCGCATTGGCGATATCGAGATCGAAGCCAACGAGCTTGCCTTCAGGCGACATGTAATTGAACGGAGGATATGCGCCTTCACTGGCGATACGGATTTCCTTCCATTCCTTGGCCTGAACCGGCAAGGCGATAACGACAGTGGCCAGACCGGCCAGCAAAACTGATTTCAACATGATTTCCCTGTTTCATAGTCCTGCGCAATTCCGGCTATTGACCGGAGCGCCGTTGCATGAGGCGAGTATTCGCCCGTTTCTCTAAGCCCTGGAGGCAGCCCCCATGGCCAGAAGCACGAAAGGGCCCGCCGCGCCAAAGCGCGACAGGCCCCAATTTGTCAGCCCATAAAATCAGGCAACCAGACGCGTGGAATGGTCGTCCTGTGCGTAGGCCTTACCGAAGCGGTTCGCTAGGAATGCTTCCAGCGTGATGTCTTCCTGACGAATGAAGCCTTTCTGCGGCAGATCGCCCTTGGCCAGCATGTCGAGCACCGCGCAAATGGCCGAAGCCGTGGTGATCTGGATGCCGGAACGGACGATTTTGCCAACCTGAGCAGCATACACCTTGTTTGCGTAGGTTTCTTGAACCAGACGGCCATTCTTCGTGCCGGAAACGGTCACAAAGATCACGACAACGTCCTGAAGCGTGGTCGGCAGCGCGTTTTCGAAGATGTCCTTGAGGACTTCGCGGCGATGACGCAGGCCGAGATCGTTCAGAAGCGCCTTCATGAGCGCAACGTGGCCCGGATAGCGGATCGTGCGGTAGTTAAGCGTCCGCACCTTGCCTTCAAGCGTTTCGCACAGAGTGCCGAGACCGCCTGAGGTATTGAACGCTTCATAGGTCACGCCGTCGAGCGAGAACTCTTCGCGCTCTTCCAGAGCCGGAACTTCCGACAGCTCGCCATTCACGATGGCTTCGCAAGGCTCGATATATTCATTGATGACGCCGTCGGTGCTCCAGGTCAGGTTATAGTTGAGAGCATTGGACGGATACTGCGGCAGAGCGCCGACGCGCATGCGAACGCTGTCGAGCTTGTCGAAACGCTTGGCCAGATCATAGGCAACGATGGAGATGAAGCCCGGGGCCAGGCCGCACTGCGGGATGAAGGCCGTCTTGGCTTCCTGGGCCAGTTCCTTCACGCGGCGCGTGCTGGCAACGTCTTCGGTCAGGTCGAGATAGTGAACGCCTGCCTTGGCAGCAGCTTCAGCAATACGGGTGGTCAGATGGAACGGAGCAGCACTGAGCACGGCAAACTTGCCGGTAAGGGCAGCTTCAAGCGCCTTGGCGTCTTCGATGTCGAGCGCCTGCGTCTTGACTGCAGCGCCGGCTTCCAGCGCATCGAGCTGTGCCTGCGAACGATCGACGACGGTGACGTCATATTCGCCCGTGGAAGCCAGAAGATCGGCAATGGTTGCACCGATTTTACCTGCGCCGACGACAACGATCTGTTTCATATGTTTTCCCCTTGGCCTTTCTGGTTCCACTGGAATGCAATTCGATGAACAAGAATCGCACAGTCTCGCGCAAAAAGAAGCGTATGAACCGACGATATGACGTTGTTTATTTACGCATTATGCCGTAATAATTATGCACTATGCCGACAAATGCAGACCTGAATCTCATCGCTCTCCTCCGTGAAAACGCCCGAGCCTCCACAGCCGAGCTTGCCAGACGTCTTGGCGTCTCGCGAACGACCGTGCAAAGCCGCATCGAAAAGCTGGAAAAGCAGGGCGTCATCGAGGGCTATACCGTTCGAATCGCACCGGAATTCGAGCGCGATCTCGTGCGCGCCCATGTGCTGGTAACGGCGCTGCCCAAACTTGCTCCAAAGGTCGAGACCGCGCTACGCGGCATGATGACCGTACGGACACTGCATTCCGTCAGCGGCCATTTCGACATGATTGTCGTGGTGGAAGCACCGTCCATTCAGGAACTGGATGCAGTTCTCGACAGGATCGGCGCGCTGGAAGGCGTGGAACGCACCATGTCGTCCATTGTGCTTTCCACGCGCATTGACCGATAATCGAACAGCTTTGGCGTCGGTCAGTCCTTCGAACTGCCTTCCCAGCCCGCATAGAAAACGCCGTTCTGCTTTTCCATCAAGGCAGTCACCGCCTCGATTTCATGCGGATCGATGGAAGTGCTGACCAATGTCGCCAGTATCTCAACCGTTTTTGCGTTGCGATCAGTTATCTCCACGTCGCTGACGGGATATTTTGCATCTTCCAGCCTTTCGACCAGTAGTTCGCGTATTTCTTCCATCCCCTCGTGCGAAGCGATGACACGCACCTCATAAGTCTGCTCCGAAGCGCGCTCATTGATCGGTATACGGTTGATGAGATTGACGAGGTGACGCAGAAGCGTGTTGCCGAACAGGACGAAAGCCGTCAGCAACGCTGCCTCGGCAACCATATCGGTTCCCGCGCAAGCACCGACAGCCGCCGAGCACCAGAGTGTCGCGGCTGTATTCAAGCCGCGCACATTCATGCCCTCTTTCATGATGACGCCCGCACCCAGAAAGCCGACGCCCGAAACAACGTAAGAGATTACACGGGTGGCCTCGGGCGCACCGGCAATGCGCATTGCGAGATCGACAAAGGCAGCAGCACCAAGCGCCACGAGAGCGTTGGTGCGCAGACCAGCCGTGCGCTGGCGATATTGACGTTCAGCACCGATCAGCGTGCCGAAAATAAATGCCGCCGTCAGGCTGATAACCGTGTCGAGAAAAGGGAAAAGCTCAAATGTCTTCAAGAACTGCATGCCGAAAAATCCTTATTTGTCGGGCATATATAACAGTTTCTTGAAACGAATATGACGGCGCACCGGGGTACGCCGTCATAGAATTAAAACAGCTGTTTTGGCTGTTAGTACAGCAGGCGTGCGCGGATCGTGCCGGGGATTTCGCGCATGGCATTCAAGATGTCATCGCTGGCTTCGCCCACACCGTCAGCTTCCATAACGAGGTAACCGACTTCGCCGTCCGTCTGAAGAAACTGGCTGGCGATGTTGATGCCGTGCGTGGAGAAAATGTTCATCAGGCTATTGAGGATACCCGGACGATTTTCATGCACATGCATGAAGCGCGTGCCAGTCGGACGTGGCGGCAGCTGAACCTGCGGGAAGTTTACAGCGCCGAGCGTCGAGCCGACATCGGAATATTCGATCAGCTTGCGGGTGACTTCGATACCGATGCGCTCTTGCGCTTCTTCCGTCGAACCGCCGATATGTGGCGTCAGAATGACATTTTCGATACCCTGAATTGGCGAAACGAACTTGTCGTTGTTGGAAGCAGGCTCGACCGGGAACACGTCGATAGCTGCACCGGCAAGGTGACCTTCCTGCAGAACCTTGGCCAGCGCATCCAGATCGACGACCGTGCCGCGCGCATTGTTGATGAGGAAGGCGCCCTTCTTCATCTTGCGCAACTTGGCTTCGGTAATCAGCTTGGACGTGGACTTGTTCGACGGAACATGCAGGCTGACGACATCGGAAATCTTCAGCAGCTCATCAAGGCTCGCCGTTGGCTTCACATTGCCATATTGCAGCTTGTCTGACGTGTCGTAGTAACGAACGGTCATGCCGAGGCTTTCAGCCAGATTACCAACCTGCGAGCCGATATTGCCATAACCGATGATACCGAGCGTCTTGCCACGCACTTCGCGGCTGCCGGTCGCCGTCTTGTCCCAGCCACCGGCATGCGCCGATACCGAACGCGAGAAAATGCGACGCATCAGCATGATGATCTCGCCGATCACCAGTTCAGCGACGGAGCGCGTGTTGGAGAACGGCGCATTGAAAACCGGGATACCGCGCTTGCGGGCAGCTTTCAGATCGACCTGATTGGTGCCGACAGAAAAGCAGCCGACAGCCACCAGACGGTTCGCTGCAGCGAAAATCTCTTCGGTCAGCTGCGTGCGCGAGCGGATGCCGATAATATGCGCATGCGAAATCGCTTCGATCAGATCGGCTTTGTCCAGCGCTTTGGGCAGGTGCGTGACATTGGTGTAGCCGGATGATTTGAAGTATTCGACGGCAGTCGGGTTGATGCCTTCGAGAAGAAGAACATTGATGCGATCACGGGCGAAAGAAAGACGTTCGGTCATTGTCAGGGTTTCCAGGCTGGAACAGCAAACGGTCGGATTACGACATGAATGAAGCCAAATCTGTCGTCAATACGATATTTTCACGCACGTCAGCTGCTTGCGCGGTGGGAGGCCGCCAGTTCTTGTTGCGCGGGTGCTTTAACACCGGAGAACCGCCGGGTACAGATATTAACGCTCTAGCTCGCAAAAAAGTTAATGCTGATCAGCCTGCATCAGCCAGTCCTCATTCGGAGGGCTCGATTTTCCGGAATGTGCCGGGGCTGCGTCCCATCCATTTCTGAAAGGCGCGGTAGAATGCGCTGGGCTCGCTATAGCCGAGTTCGGCAGCCACTTCCGCCACTGTCAGCCTGTCCTCGGTCAAAAGCTGTTGGGCCGTTTTGAAGCGTAACTCGTCCTTGATTGTGCCAAAGCTCTGTCCTTCGGCTTTCAGCCTGCGCCGCAGCGTCGGCGCGGACATTTTCAACTGAATGGCTATATCCTCAAACGAGGGCCATTCCTGCGCGGGAGCGTGGCTCAGATGCGCCCGAACCCGCGAGGATATATCGTGGTCGTGACGATAACGGATCAGGATATTGGCCGGGGCCTCGCGCAGAAAACTTTCCAGCGCCACATCGCTGCGGATGATCGGCAGAGCAAGGTAGGATGAATCGAAAACCAGCCGAGTTACAGGTTGATCAAACAGCACCGGCGCACCGAAGAATTTTCGATAATCCTGCCGATCCTCTGGCGCGGGACAAGCAAAATCGAGCGTTCGCAACGGGATGCGTCGCCCCACCAGCCAGCAAGCCACACCCATCAGGATGAGCCAGTAAGCGCGATAAGCAAAGGCCGGGCGCGGCGGGCCCGCATCCGTCAGCACGACATGCGCCATGCCGTCGCGAATGCGCAATTCGCCACGCGGATCGTCCAGCACGACATTCAGGAACTGCAAGGCACGGCGCAAGGCGCGCTCCAGTGTGCCCGCATGCAGGACGGCATGACAGAGCAGATTGAAGCTGCCGGGCCGCATCGGGCGCGCTGCCAGACCGAAAAACTCATCATCGATGGTTTCGGCGATCAGCCACCACAGGCGGCCATATTGGATATTCGTGACCGGCTCGGTCAACCTGTCCGGCAAACCGACTGCGGCCATCAGTGGCGCGGTGTCGATGCCCCGATGGCGCACGCTTTCCAGAGCGTCCTCAACGAAGCCGGGCGTGATATTATGGCGTTCCATGGACTAAGCTATATTGCAAAAACGATCATCAATTAAGACCTCTAATGTCATTGTTTGCAATGATTGAGCGATTAACCTCACTATCGCAGCGTTCCAAGAGGAGTTGGAGTTGCGGTGAGAAGTCTGGGAGGAATACCGGAATGACTGAAGCGTCTGCTTTCACGCAGCATGTGCGTTATGATGACGCCGTGGCAAAGTTTGAACTCGATCAAGCCATCACACAGCTCGTGGGCAATCCCGACACCGGCCTCAATGGCTGCGTTGAATGCTGCGACCGTTATGTCGGTGAGAACCGGGTGGCGCTGCGCGCGATTTCCGCCGATGGCCAGCTGACCGAACTCTCCTTTGAAGAACTGCGCGATCTCTCCGCAAAGGTCGGTAATGTGCTGAAGGATGCAGGTATCGGCGCTGGTGATGTCGTTGCCGGGCTGCTGCATCGTACACCGGAGCTGGTTGCAACAAT
Source organism: Ochrobactrum sp. RH2CCR150 (assembly GCA_014138095.1). Classification (GTDB taxonomy): domain Bacteria; phylum Pseudomonadota; class Alphaproteobacteria; order Rhizobiales; family Rhizobiaceae; genus Brucella; species Brucella gambitense. The sequence continues at coordinate 650,734 of JACGXE010000002.1, read as the reverse complement.
TCTCGGTGCATGGCGCATCGGCGCAGTTTATCAGCCGCTCTTCACCGCTTTCGGCCCCAAGGCGATCGACCATCGTCTCAAGACAAGCGACGCGAAACTGGTCGTCACCAATCTTGCCAATCGCAGCAAGCTGGATGAAGTCGAAAACTGCCCGCAGGTCGCAACGATACTCGCCCCCGGCGAGACGGCACCCGCCGGTGATATCGATTTCCGCGCAGCCCTTGCTGCAGCCTCCACCGATTGCCCGCCCGTCATGCGCAAGGGCGACGATCTGTTCATGATGATGTCGACCTCCGGGACGGCGGGCTTGCCAAAGGGCGTGCCGGTTCCGCTCTTCGCGCTGCTCGCTTTCGGCGCCTATATGCGCGAAGCCGTGGGCCTGCGTTCCGACGACATCTTCTGGAATATTGCCGATCCGGGCTGGGCTTACGGGCTTTACTATGCCGTGACCGGCCCGCTGCAACTTGGCATTGCCACCACGCTTTACGAAGGCGGCTTCAACGCCGAAAGCACCTACGACATCATCGAACGTCTGGGCGTGACCAGTCTGGCCGGTTCGCCAACCGCTTTCCGCCTGCTGATGGCGGCAGGCCCGGAAGCAGCGGCACGCCTCAAGGGGCGCCTGCGTGTTGTTTCCAGCGCGGGCGAGCCGCTCAATCCGGAAGTGATCCGCTGGTTTGATGCCAATCTTGGCGCGCCGATCCATGACCATTACGGCCAGACCGAACTCGGTATGGTAGTCAACAACCATCACGGCCTTGAACATTCGGTGCGTCAGGGTTCGGCGGGCTATGCCATGCCGGGTTATCGCGTCGCTGTTCTGGATGAAGCCGGAAATGAACTCGGCCCCAACAAGCCGGGTATCCTCTCTATCGATATCGCAAAATCACCGCTGCTCTGGTTCTCCGGTTATTACAAACAGGAAACACCAGCCATTGCGGGCGGCTATTATCGCACCGGCGATACGGTGGAATTCGAAGACGACGGGTCCGTCAGCTTCATCGGCCGCGCTGACGATGTCATCACCTCATCCGGTTATCGCATCGGACCGTTCGATGTCGAAAGCGCCCTGCTCGAACATCCGGCGGTCAATGAGGCGGCAGTCGTCGGCGTTCCCGATCCACAGCGTACGGAAATCGTCAAGGCATTCGTCATTCTCGCACCCGGTCATGAAGGCACGCCCGCGCTTGCCGAAGAGCTGGCGCAACATGTGAAGAAGCGGCTTTCCGCCCATGCCTATCCGCGGGAGATCGATTTCGTCAGTGAACTCCCGAAAACGCCAAGCGGAAAAATCCAGCGCTTTCTGCTGCGCAAGGCGGAAATCGACAAACAGCAACAGACAAAAGCCTGAGGTAACATTATGCAGATTCAAGATCGGGTATTTCTGATCACCGGCGCAGGTTCCGGCCTCGGCGCGGCTGTGGCCAGGATGGTTGTCGAAGCTGGCGGCAAGGTCGCACTTCTCGATGTCAATGCTGCGGCGGGTGAAGCGGCAGCGAAAGCGCTTGGCGCATCCGCTATTTTCCAGCGCACCGACGTTACGAGCGAAGCGGATGGACAGGCAGCCATCACGGCCGCGCTCAAAGCCTTTGGCCGCATCGATGCGCTCGTCAATTGTGCAGGCGTTGCACCAGGCGAAAAGGTGCTGGGTCGCGAAGGTCCACACAAGTTCGACAGCTTTGCGCGCACCATTTCGATCAATCTGATCGGCACGTTCAACATGCTGCGACTGGCAGCCGAAGCCATGGCGAAGAATGAGCCGGGTGACGGCGGCGAACGCGGGTTGATTATCAACACCGCCTCGGTTGCCGCCTTTGACGGCCAGATCGGTCAAGCGGCCTATTCCGCCTCGAAAGGCGGCGTTGCAGCCATGACCTTGCCCGTCGCGCGTGAACTGGCGCGCCATGGCATCCGCGTCATGACGATTGCGCCCGGCATCTTCGAGACGCCGATGATGGCAGGCATGCCGCAGGAAGTGCAGGACGCGCTCGGCGCATCGGTGCCGTTCCCGTCGCGTCTTGGACGCCCGGCTGAATATGCAGCGCTCGTGCGCCACATTGCGGAAAACCAGATGCTCAACGGCGAAGTCATCCGTCTCGACGGTGCGCTGCGCATGGCTGCGAAGTAAACCAATCATCAGGAAGCGAGGAACGATCATGTCCAACAGCGATCCTATTGTCATTGTCGGTGCAACCCGCACGCCCATGGGCGGCTTTCAGGGCGACTTTTCCGGCGCACTGGCGACCGATCTCGGCGCAGCTGCAATCAGCGGCGCGCTGGCCGGTGCCGGTCTTGCACCGGAGGCCGTCGAAGAAGTTTTCATGGGCTGTGTCCTGCCAGCAGGTCAGGGACAAGCCCCGGCGCGTCAGGCTTCGATCAAGGCCGGACTGCCTCTTTCGACCGGCGCCACGACCGTCAACAAAATGTGCGGTTCGGGCATGAAGGCCACCATGCTGGCGCATGATCTTCTGCTGGCCGGTTCAGTAGATGTGATCGTTTCGGGCGGCATGGAAAGCATGACCAATGCGCCATACCTGCTGCCCAAGGCTCGTGGCGGCTATCGCATGGGCCACGGCCAGATACTCGATCATATGTTCCTCGACGGGCTTGAGGACGCCTATGACAAGGGTCGCCTGATGGGTACTTTTGCGGAAGATTGCGCAGAAGCCTATCAGTTCACTCGTGAAGCGCAGGACGAATTCGCCATCGCTTCGCTGACTCGCGCCCAGAAGGCCATTAAAGACGGTCTGTTTGCGGCAGAGATCACCCCCGTCACCGTGAAATCAGGCCGCGCCGACCTTCAGGTTTCAATTGACGAACAGCCCGGCAAGGCGAAGCTCGACAAGATCCCCTCACTGCGCCCCGCGTTCCGCGATGGCGGCACGGTAACGGCGGCCAATTCATCATCGATTTCCGATGGCGCTGCCGCTCTCGTACTGATGCGCGCATCGGAAGCGGAGAAGCGCGGCCTGACCCCGCGCGCTGTGCTTGTCGGCCATGCCACCTATGCCGACAAGCCAAACCTTTTCGCCACTGCGCCTATTGGTGCAATCAACAAGCTTTCGGAAAAAATCGGCTGGAACCTCAAGGATGTCGATCTGTTCGAGATCAACGAGGCTTTCGCGGTTGTTGCCATGGCGGCCATGCGCGATCTCGACCTGCCGCATGACAAGGTCAATATCCATGGCGGCGCTTGCGCGCTCGGCCACCCCATCGGCGCTTCCGGCGCGCGCATTCTGGTGACGCTGCTTGCCGCACTGGAAACGCATGGTCTGAAGCGCGGCGTTGCTGGCATCTGCCTTGGCGGCGGGGAAGCCACCTCCATCGGCATTGAAAGGATCGTGTGATGCTTCTGACCGATACGCAGGAGCAGATCCGCGACGCAGTCCGCGATTTTGCACAGGAGCGTCTTGCGCCGGGTGCAGCAAAGCGTGACCGGGAACATGCCTTCCCGCGTGCCGAACTGACCGAAATGGGCGAGCTTGGCTTTCTCGGCATGCTGGTGCCGGAAGAATGGGGCGGTTCGGACCTCGGCATGGTCGCCTATGCCCTGGCTCTGGAAGAAATCGCAGCTGGCGATGGCGCCTGTTCGACCATTGTTTCCGTGCATTCCTCCGTTGGCTGCGTGCCAATCCTGCGTTTCGGCACAGAAGATCAAAAGCGTCGCTTTCTGCCCAAGATGGCATCGGGTGAATGGATTGGCGGCTTTGCGTTGACGGAGCCGCAGGCCGGGTCCGATGCGTCGGCCCTGAAAACCCGCGCGCGGCTCGATGGCGATCATTATGTGATCGACGGCTCCAAACAGTTCATCACCTCCGGCAAGAACGGCAGTGTGGTGATTGTTTTTGCGGTTACCGACCCGGCGGCAGGCAAAAAGGGCATTTCAGCCTTTATCGTGCCAACCGACACGCCAGGCTATGAGGTCATGACGGTCGAACACAAGCTCGGCCAGCATTCGTCCGACACCTGCGCACTGGCTTTCACCAATATGCGCGTGCCGGTCGAAAACAGGCTGGGTGCGGAAGGCGAAGGCTATAAAATTGCGCTTGCCAATCTTGAAGGTGGGCGCATCGGCATCGCCGCACAGGCCGTCGGCATGGCGCGTGCCGCTTTCGAAGCAGCCCGCGACTATGCCAAAGAGCGCATCACGTTCGGCAAGCCGATTGCCGAGCATCAGGCCGTTGCGTTCCGCCTTGCCGATATGGCGACGAAGATCGAAACAGCGCGCCAGATGGTTCTGCACGCCGCAGCCTTGCGTGAGGCAGGCAAGCCTTGCCTGACAGAAGCGTCTATGGCCAAGCTTGTGGCGTCTGAAATGGCGGAGGAAGTCTGTTCCGCCGCAATCCAGATTCACGGCGGCTATGGCTACCTTGCCGACTATCCCGTTGAGCGCATCTATCGCGATGTGCGCGTTTGCCAGATTTATGAAGGCACGAGCGAAGTTCAGCGGCTGGTAATCGCGCGTGGGCTTTAGCTCTTCAATACCTTGTCGTGAATGATCATGCCTGCCGCCATGGCAGCCACAAATAACCAGACCTGCGGCAAGCCGATAGACAAGGCCGAGACCGCAGGTCCGGGGCAGAACCCCGCCAGTCCCCAGCCGAGCCCGAATAGCGCCGAGCCAAGCAGCAGAGGCCGGTCGATCTGCGTTTTTTCAGACAGCTGAAAACTGTCGTCCAGCACCGGCTTTGTCAGCCTGCGTTGCAACATCACGCCCGGAACTGCCACCAGAAGCGCACCGCCGAGCACAAATGCAAGGCTGGGGTCCCAGTGACCGCTCGCTATGTTCAGAAAGCCCTGCACGCGTGACGGTTCGATCATGCCTGAAAGCGACAATCCGAACCCGAATAGCGTGCCTGCGAAAAGCGCTGCCGCGAGCCGGTAATAAGAAAACCTGTTCATAGAAGAACTCCCGCGAGGGTCGCCGCCGCAACACCTGTAATCAGAAAGGTGATCGTCGCGGCGATAGAGCGTTTGGAAAAGCGCGCCATGCCGAGGATACCGTGGCCAGATGTACAGCCGGAACCCATGCGCGTTCCGATGCCAACCAGAAGCCCCGCCACGATGATGACCGGCCAGGAAGCCACGATGGTTGTGGCAGGAAAGCTTCCGAAAAGGGCGGCATAGGCCACAGGTCCAAGAATGAGGCCAAGAACGAAAGCTGCATTGAGCGCGATTTGGCTTCCATTCAGCAACCGGCCGACAATCCCGCTGATACCGGCGATGCGACCGTTGAAGATCAAAAGAAAAATCGCGGCTGCACCGAGAAGCATGCCGCCCACCAGTGACTGAAGATAGCTCATCATGACAAAGCTCCGTTCGGAGCGTTATGGCAGAAGATGCCATACAGCGCCTCGATGAGCTGCGCCGCCTTGGTTTCCGTCAGTCGATAGAAAATCTGCTTGGCTTCGCGCCGGGTCTCGACGATGCCGGATTCGCGCAGCACACTGAGTTGCTGCGACAAGGTTGGCTGACGAATGCCCAACCCCTGTTCCAGTTCCCCGACCGAATATTCTTTTTCCGCCAGCGCGCAGGCCAACATCAGACGGGCCGGATGCGACAGGGTGCGCAGCAATTCCGCGACTTCGCCTGCGCGATTTTCCATCTGCTGGCGCGACATGCCGGGGCTGGTGTCCGGGGCACTGTTCATAGGGCAACTCCAAATTCAATATACACTTACATATAATGTATATTGTTAAAATCAAGTGCGGCATCTGGAGTTGCCTGAATGCAGAAATCACCGCCATCCTGACGAATGGCGGTGATCGACATATCAGCCGAGGAATTCCTGAACAGCGGTCAGTTCCGTCTGGCGCAATTCATGTCCGCCCGGATGCCAGACGAGATTGACGTCGGCTTTCTGGCTTTCAAAGTAGCGCGCCAGCGCTTCCGTGAAATCCGGCGGGCAGATAGGGTCCATACGGCCAGCCGTGATCAGGATTTGCGTGCCTTCCAAGCCCAGATTATCCGCCGGTTTGAACGGGATCAGCGGATGCAGAAGCACCGCCTTGTCGAATATCCTGCCCTTCTCGATCAGGAGATTGGCCATGATGTTGGCCCCGTTGGAATAGCCAAGCGCAATCACTTCTGACGGTTTATAGTCTTCGACCAGAGCGGCAATATACCTGGTCATCTTGTCTGTGGCGCGGGCAAGATCCTGCATATCGTAGACGCCCTCGCCCGTCCGACGGAAGAATCGAGCCGCACCAAATTCCGACACGTCACCGCGCGGAGAAATGATCGTCGCTTCCGGTAAAAGCTGTTCAGCCAAGCCAAAAAACTGGTTTTCATCGCCGCCCGTGCCGTGAAAGACAATGAACAGCGGCGCCCCAACCGCACCGGCCTTCAGCCGGTGCACGTAAGTCTGATCGGTCATGATTGGTCTCCTCAAGCGTGCTTAAATCTTGTCGAGATGCTCTTCGAGATAAGCACGAAGATGCTGGTGTTGTGACGGCAGCTTCAGAGCTTCGCCCAGATGCGCGGTATCCTCGTCGCGATCAAAGCCGGGTTCGTTGGTTGCCACTTCGAACAAAACACCGCCCGGCGTGCGGAAATAGATCGCCCAGAAATAGTCGCGGTCGATCACAGGCGTTACATTATAGCCGGTATCCATCAGCGCCTTGCGGACTTCGAGCTGCTTTTCGCGATTTTCGACCGCAAAGGCGACGTGGTGAACTGAACCAGCACCCTGCTGGTTGCGTCCGACAGAAGGCAAGGTCTGAAGATCGATCACGCCAGCCCCGTTGCCTTCTGGCATGATGAGGCGGGTGGTACCATCTTTCGTATCCAGCTTTTGATAGCCCATATAGTTGAGCAATTCGGATGTCGCACCCTCGTCACGCAAACGCATTGAGACCGAATGAAAGCCACGAATGGCATGGTCGGCATCGATGCCTTCATGCGCCCAGGGCTCGCGCGGATCGTCCTTCACCTCAACCAGAGCGAAACTGTCGCCTTCCGGACCGCGGAAGAAGACGCGCTTTTCGCCGAAAGCTTCATCTTCCGATTCCACTTTGACGGCAGACTGCGCGAAACGATCCTTCCAGAAATCAAGCGAACCTTGCGGTACTGCGAACACAGTGGTTCCCACCTCACCCGTACCATCGCGACCGCGCTGGATACCGGGGAACGGGAAATAGGTCATGACCGTACCCGGCGTACCGACTTCATCGCCGTAATAAAGGTGATAAACACTCGGATCATCGAAGTTCACGGTCTTCTTGACGCGGCGCAATCCAAGCACATCCGTAAAGAACTTGTTGTTCGAACGGGCGTCTGCTGCCAGCGATGTGACGTGATGGAGGCCTTTGATCTGATTAAGCATGGCGATCTCTCCTGTTGTGTTGCAGCAAGATATAATGATCGGAATGCATCTGGATATATTGACAACCATACACAGATTGTTTCCAGATGGAATACAATAAACGACCCCGACTATTAGGGTATGGACGCCGGGCCCTTAGAAAGTTTAGCTAGAGCATTTCCAGCAAAAGTGCGTAGCGGTTTTGCGTAGGACAATGCGTAAAAACAAATAGATGGAGCGGTTTCACGATTCCGTTTTGACCGGAACCACTCCAGTCCCTATCGCAATGGCAAAGAAAGGCCTCCCATGGCGTCCGGCTTGTTCGCACTTCTCGATGACGTGGCAGCAATCGCAAAAATGGCCGCGGCCTCTTTGGATGATGTGGCAGGACAAACCGCAAAGGCCAGCGCCAAGGCGGCGGGCATTGTGATCGACGATACGGCGGTGACGCCGAAATATGTCGTCGGCCTGAAGCCGGAACGGGAATTGCCGGTGATCTGGAAAATCACCAAAGGATCGCTGCGCAACAAGCTGATTTTTCTGCTGCCACTGGCGCTGATCCTCAGCTATTTCGCACCCGGCCTCATCATGCCGCTCCTGATGATCGGCGGCGCCTATCTTGCCTTCGAAGGTACTGAAAAGCTGGTCGAGTTCTTCATTCCCCATAAGGATGAGGAAAACACCGAGACCATGGCCTCCACTCCGAAGGAAATTGAAGCAACAACTGTGAGCGGCGCTATCAGGACTGATTTCATCCTGTCGGCGGAAATCATGGCCCTCACGCTCGCAGGTCTGCCCCCTTCGAATATCTACACACAGGCGGCAATCCTTGCCTGTGTCGCAGTGCTGATCACCTTCGCCGTCTATGGCGTTGTCGGCTTTATCGTCAAGATTGATGACATGGGTGTCGCGCTTGCCCGCAATGCCCATACCGAGTTCGGCAAGCGGCTCGGCAAAGGCCTTGTTGCGGGCATGCCAGTCGTGCTGAAAGTGCTCAGCACTGTGGGCACTGTCGCCATGCTCTGGGTTGGCGGCAGCATTATCGTGCACGGACTGGTATCAATCGGCATTCACAGTGTCGAGGAATTCATCCACAACATCGTCGCCCATCTGCCGACCGAAGGCAGCAGCTTTGCCGGTGCGCTCGAATGGATCGCAACCTCTTTCCTGCAGGCCGTGCTCGCCATTCTGATCGGGATCGTCATTGTCGGCATCGTCCATGCCGTCAAGGCAATCAGATCCAAATCCTGATCACGCCAGATAGCGCTTGAACCAGGCGATTGTTCTGTCCCAGGCGAGCTTCGCCGCAGCCTCGTCATAACGCGGCGTTGAATCATTGTGGAAGCCGTGATTGACGCCCGGATAAATATAGGCCTCGTAGGTCTTGCCGTTCTGTTTCAGGGCTTCTTCATAAGCGGGCCAGCCTTCATTGATCCCCTTATCCAGCTCTGCATAATGAAGCAGAAGCGGCGCCTTGATGCGCGGCACCTCGCTAACCGGCGGCTGGCGGCCATAGAACGGCACGGCCGCGGCCAGTTCGGGAAAGGCGACCGCTGCTGCATTTGCTACGCCACCACCATAGCAAAAGCCGGTAATCCCGACCTTGCCGGTAGTCAAATCGCTTTTCATCATGAAATCGACGGCAGCGAAGAAGTCATTCATCAGCTTGGTCGGGTCAACTTGCTGCTGTAACTCGCGGCCCTTTTCGTCATTACCGGGATATCCGCCGACCGAAGTGAGACCATCCGGTGCGAGTGCAATGAAGCCCGCCTTGGCAACGCGACGCGCCACATCCTCGATATAGGGGTTGAGACCACGGTTCTCATGCACCACCACGACAGCGGGAACCTTGCCCTGAGCCTTGGCCGGGCGCACGAGATAGGCGCGCACCTCACCGTTCCCTTCCGGAGAAGGATAGGTGATATATTCGGGCAGAATATCAGGATCGGTAAACTCAACCTGCTGCGCCATGGCGTAATTGGGGCTGAGCGACGCCAATATGGCGGTTGCCGTCATCGTACCGATGGCGAACTTTGCGGCCCGATCAAGAAACTCGCGTTTGCTGATCTTGCCATGCGCATAGTAATCATAAAGTTCGAGAAGTTCCTGCGGGAAGTCTTTTGCCGTCAGACGTGTCATGGTCAGCCCTTTCCTTTGAGGAAGATCAGTCTAACACAGGCCGTATTCTGGTAAATGACAGATACCCCGCGCAAACAAGCGCGGGATATCCTCGGTCGTTATGATCAACGATAGACAATACCGCCGTCCGTCAAGATGGCCTGACCCGTGATGTAATCGGAATCCGCGCTCGCCAGGAAGGAAACGAGGGATGCCACATCGTCCGGTGTCTGGGCGCGACCGAGCGCAATGCCGTCGACATATTTCTTGTAGGTCTCACCTTTCGGCGCGCCGGTAATCTCGGAGAAGCGCTCGTCGATTTCCACCCACATATCGGTGCCCACAATGCCCGGACAGTAGGCGTTCACGGTAATGCCTGCGCTTGCATATTCCTTGGCCGCAGCCTGCGTCAGCGCACGCACGGCGAACTTCGTCGCGGAATAAACGCCAAGCATGGCAAAACCGTCATGACCGGCAATGGACGAGGCGTTGATGATCTTGCCCTTCTGCTTGCGCGCCTTGAACTTGGCGGCAGCAGCCTGAATGCCCCAGAGCACACCGTCGACGTTGATGCGGAAAATGCGCTCAACTTCTTCCGGCTTCACATCGGCAATCGGCTGAACCTGCGCGATACCGGCATTGTTGACGATCACGTCGAAGCCGCCCAGTTCCTTTTCCGCATGGTCGATAGCGGCATAGACATCGTCGCGCTTGCTGACATCGGCTGAGAACGTGGACGCCTTGCGACCCAAAGCTTCGACCTCTTTTTTGACAGCTTCGAGCTTGTCCGCCTTGAGGTCTACCAGAGCGATATCGAAACCATCCTTGGCCAGCCGAAGGGCAATACCCCGACCGATGCCCTGTGCCGCACCGGTAACGAGCGCAACCTTGGTGTTAGCCGACATGATTCATCCTTTCCTGAGTGATTGATGAATGACAATGCAACGCATTCCCATGGCGATATGGAACACGTCCCGGCGCTATCAACCCATGCCAGCAGATTGATTTCATTGATTGGGATCAAATTGCCTTTATTAGAGAAAAGAAAAATAGAAAGCCCGGCAATGCCGGGCTTCTTCAGTTCGTTGATTGCTGCAAAGGCTGCTCAGATATTGGGCTCAATCTTTCCTTTGGCATCGCCCTTGTTCTTGTCCTTGACGGTGATCTTGTCGATATAGGCGAGAAACAACGCCGACACGACGAAGGCCAGATGGATGATCGTGAACCACATCAGCTGGTTCGACGTATAGGTCGTGGCATTCAGGAATATCTGCAACAGATGGATCGACGAGATGGCTACAATCGTCGATGCGACCTTGATCTTCAGCGAACCAGCATCGATTGTGCCCAGCCAGTGCACTTCGTCGCCTGCCTGATCAAAGCGGCTGACAAAATTCTCATAGCCGGAGATGACGACCATCACCAGAAGACTGGCTATCAGCGCAGCGTCGATCAGCCCCAGTATTTTCAGGATCGTATCGGTGTCGTTCAGCGATGTGACTTTCGTGGCAAAGTCGAACAGCTTACCCGCGAAGGATACGGCATAAATCGCCAGCGCAATGGCAAGGCCCAGATAGAAAACCACCAGCAGCCAGCGCGAGGCCAGAATGATGTTCTCAATGATCAATTCAATGCGTTTCATGGATCCGTTTCCAGGTCTTCATACCAGACACCTCATTAAAATTTGCTCCCCAGGGGATTGGGCCACGCTTGACGTCGAATAATGCGCAAAAACCAGAATGGTGACGGCGATCGCCAATTTCAATACGCGCAAATGCACAAACAGCAGTCTTTTAGCGCGCGTTTCGATCGGATCGGATCGGATCGGCGCTCTGTCCCGGGGAAAGACAGCCAAAGACAAAACCGCCTGCATTCACAAAGGAACGACTTTTTCTTATTTGATGTCATAAATATTGCTTCGCTGTGTCTTCAAAGCCGCTGGTCTAGACAACTCTTTCATAATATAAGGCGCCCCTGATATTTTATTGCCGCCTCACTCAAAAGCGTGGCGTTAAAAGCGGGAACCTAATGAATATCGAGACCGCCGTGAACGACAAAGCCAGCATCTTTGATCTGGCTCCTATTTCCCTTTGGCTTGAAGACTATAGCGGTCTTCGCAAGCAGTTCGATGCATGGCGGTCAGAAGGCATTACTGACCTCAAGGCTTTTCTGACCGAAGACACCGGCCGTCTTCGCATCTGCACGAGCCATATCCGGGTTCTGGCGGTCAATCGCAAAACCCTCTCGCTCTTTGAAGCGAACGACATCGACCATCTGGTCGGCAATCTGGGACGCGTGTTCCGTGAAGATATGCTGGAGCCGCATATCGATGAGATGGTGCAGCTTTGGAACGGTTCCGATACGTTCTACAGCAACACGATCAACTATTCGCTGGCTGGACGCCGCATCGATATCCAGCTCAAGGGCCGCATTCTGCCGGGGCATGAGCACAGTTGGGACCGCGTCCTGCTGTCGATTGAAGATGTGACGACCCGCGAGAATGCAATGCGCGAGCAGGATCGTCACAAGCGCCACGCGCAAGGCCTGTTCGAACATTCGCCTGTTTCGCTGTGGGTCGAAGATTTCAGCCGCATCAAGGAACTGATGGACGATGTGCGCCAGCGCGGCATTGTTGATTTCCGCGTTTTCACCGATGTGCACCCAGAATTCGTACGTCAGTGCATGAGCGAAATTCGCGTGCTGGAAATCAACAATGAAACGCTTGAGCTTTTCCTCGCGCCCGACAAGCCGACGCTGCTGCAATCCCTGCCGCAGATTCTGCGCGGTGAGATGGAAGCGCATTTCCGCGAGCAGCTGATCGACCTGTGGAACGGCATCCTGTTCCAGCGTCGTGAAGTGATCAACTACGCGCTGGATGGCACCGAACGCCATGTTCTGTTGCAATTCTCGGTCCTGCCCGGTCACGAAAACGACTGGTCAGTGGTACAGGTCGCGCTGACAGACATCACCGCGCGCAAGAAAGCGGAAGCCTATCTGGAATATCTCGGCAAGCACGACGTCCTGACCAAGCTCCACAACCGCGCCTTCTACGTGGATGAACTCAACCGGCTGGAGCGCAAGGGCCACCTGCCCGTCTCCATCATCATCATTGATCTGAACGGCCTCAAGTCTGCCAACGACCTGTGGGGGCATGCGTCGGGCGACGGATTGCTGCGCCGTATCGGCGAAGTGCTGAACGAAGCCGTCAAGCTGCCCGGCCACGCCGCGCGTATCGGCGGCGACGAGTTCGCAATCGTGTTGCCTTATGTGGATGAGCGCGGCGCGGAAGCCATGGTGGAAGACATCAAGCGACTGATTGAGATCAACAACCAGTATTATTCGCAATTGCAGCTCAACCTGTCCATCGGCACGGCAACCACGACGCCGGGCGAAACGCTCGAAGCCGTTGCCAAGCGCGCCGATCTTCTGATGTACGAAAACAAGCGCCAGCAATATTCGTCCAAGGGCGGATTGCTTTAGCAACGACAAAATGGCCGATCCTGTGATCGGCCATTTTGCTTTTTAATCGTCAAATTTGATCACGGATTTGCCGCGCGTCAGATCCGTCACAAGCCGCGAAAGATCATCCTGTGCGGCAATGGGCATTGCGCCCGTTATTTCCACGCCGTTGCCCGTGAAATTCTCCTGCGCTATCGCAACATGATCCACCGCAGTCAGCCGCGCTTTCAAAAGCGCATGGTCCGAAAAATCACAGGCGAAGGCAAAGCCGATCATCGGGATCACTTCGGTCTTCTCCGCCAGTCGCAGACAGGTCGCGGCAGTGCCGCCATAGGCGCGCATCAAGCCACCGCTGCCAAGCAGAATACCGCCGAACCAACGCGTCACCACCACCGCAATATTGTCGAGCTGCTGACCGTCAATCGCTTGCAGGATCGGCTTGCCCGCCGTGCCGCTCGGCTCACCATCATCGCTGAAACGATAGTTCTGCCCCATGCGCCATGCCCAGCAATGGTGGTTGGCTGCAAGGTCCGAATGCTCGCTCAGAAAATCCTTCGCCGCCTGCTCGCTTGCAACAGGCGCAGCAATGGCCAGAAACCGACTTTTCTTGATTTCCTGGCTATAGGTTTCGACGCGACTGATCGTGAACATGGCAATCCTGCAACTATGATTTTGCGGCCTATCATGTTCCTGTGTAGATGACGACCCCTTACGCATTGCTCACCATTGCGCCCACAGCGCGGAGGGTATAAGGCATTTCAGAAATGTGCTGTTTTTTTAACAGCCTTGATCTTCCCGCAATGACTTAAGAGGCCTGCCGATGTTCGATTTGATTGTGAGAAACGCTAATCTCCCTGATGGTCGCGAGAAGCAGGACATTCTAGTCAAGGACGGCAAGATTGCCGATATCGTACCTTCAAAGGGCGAGCATCAGGCTGCCAAGGAAATCGACGCTTCCGATCGCCTCGTAACGCCACCTTTCGTCGATCCGCATTTCCATATGGATGCAACCCTGTCGCTCGGTCTGCCGCGCCTCAACCGTTCCGGCACACTTCTGGAAGGTATTGCGCTCTGGGGCGAGCTGAAGCCCATGCTGACGGTAGAAGCCATGGTGGAGCGCGCCTTGCGCTATTGCGACCTGGCCGTCAGCCAGGGCCTGCTGGCCATTCGCAGCCATGTCGATGTCAGCGATCCGCGTCTTCTCACTGCCGAGGCAATGATCGAGGTACGCGAGAAGGTAAAGCCTTATATCGATTTGCAACTCGTCGCCTTCCCGCAGGACGGTTATTATCGCTCTCCGGGCGCGGTCGATCTCGTCAACCGCTCGCTCGATATGGGCCTCGATATCGTTGGCGGCATTCCGCATTTCGAGCGCACCATGGCTGACGGCGCTGCATCACTGGAAGAGCTTTGCCGCATTGCCGCCGAGCGTGGCCTGCCGGTCGATATTCACTGCGATGAAACCGACGATCCAATGTCGCGCCATGTGGAAACACTGGCCGCGCAAACTGTACGTTTCGGTCTTCAGGGCCGTGTATCGGGCTCGCACCTGACCTCCATGCATTCCATGGATAATTACTACGTTTCCAAGCTCATTCCGCTGATCGCGGAAGCGCAGATGAACGCCATACCGAACCCGCTCATCAACATCACGCTACAAGGTCGCGCCGATAGCTATCCGAAGCGTCGCGGCATGACCCGTGTGCCGGAGCTGATGGCTGCTGGCGTCAACGTCGCCTTCGGTCATGATTGCGTTATGGACCCCTGGTACTCAATGGGTTCCGGCGACATGCTGGAAGTGGGGCATATGGCGGTCCATGTTGCGCAAATGACGTCCATTGAAGGCAAGAAGCAGGTCTTCAATTCCCTCACCGTCAATTCAGCCAAGGCGCTCGGTCTGGAAGGCTACGGCCTTGCAAAGGGCTGCAATGCAGACTTCGTTGTCCTGCAGGCGCGCGACCCGCTTGAAGCACTGCGCCTCAAGGCAAACCGCCTGACGGTTGTGAAACGCGGCAAGATCATTGCGGAAACGCCGCAGCGTGTCAGCGCGCTCAATCTCGAAGGCCGCCCGTCTTCGGTCGATGGCGCCGATTACGCACCGCTCGGCTGATTAAATACGAAGTAGCGAAAAACTGGTGCCTGTTTTTCAAGCGACCGATAAAAGCGCTTGAATTAAAGGCAGATTAGTCGGAAATACGAGACATTGCTCATGCTCCTCCTGATCAGGGCGCAGGGCAATCCGTCGCGCATGGAAAGCACGCACAAACACCACCTTAATGAGGGGTCCAAATGGCCAAACTATCGAACTTTACCCGCCGCGACATTCTTGCAATGTCTGCGGCTCTCGGCGCAACTGCGATTTCCACCCGTGTTTTCGCAGCCGACGAAAAGCTGAAGGTTGCAGGCATTCACGCCTCGCCGGTTGAAAATGCCTGGAACTCGCGCCTGCACGAAGCGCTGAAGCAGGCTAATGACGAAGG
Organism: Ochrobactrum sp. RH2CCR150; assembly: GCA_014138095.1. Lineage (GTDB taxonomy): Bacteria > Pseudomonadota > Alphaproteobacteria > Rhizobiales > Rhizobiaceae > Brucella > Brucella gambitense. The sequence continues at coordinate 635,374 of JACGXE010000002.1, read as the reverse complement.
CGTCATCGAATATGTCTTCTCCGAAGGCGTTTCGGCGAGCGACTATCCCCGCGCCATGCGTGAATATGCCGAACAAGGCATCAAGCTCATTGTCGGTGAATCCTATGCCGTCGAACGCGAAGCGCGTCAGGTTGCTGGCGATTATCCACAGACGACCTTCATCATGGGGTCCTCCGGCAAGCCGCAGGGTGACAATTTCGGCGTGTTCGGCACCTGGAATTTCGAAGCCGCCTATCTCGCAGGCATGCTGGCTGGCTCGATGAGCAAGTCCGGCACCTTCGGTTCAGTCGGCGCTGTGCCGATCCCGGAAGTCAACATGCTGATCAACGCCTTCCAGGACGGTGTAAAGGAAACCCGCCCGGATGCGAAATTCATCGCGTCCTTCATCGGCACCTTCTTCGATCCGCCAAAGGCCCGTGAAGCAGGTCTTGCAGCAATCGATTCCGGCGCGGACATTCTGTTCGGCGAACGCATCGGCACCGCCGACGCCGCCAAGGAACGTGGCATCAAGGCAATCGGCTCGCTGATCGACTATACGCCACGCTACCCGGATACGGTTTTTGCCAATGCAATGTGGTACTTCCGCCCGATCCTTAATGCTGCGATTGCAGACGTGAAGGCTGCGCAGCCGACCGGCAAGGACTACACGCCGTTCAGCCTGATGAAGGAAGGCGGCAACGACATCGTTTACGTCAAGGGCGTCGCACCGGCAGAAGCCGAAGCCAAGATGGAAGCGCGTCGCGCCGAGATCAAAGCTGGCACCTTCAAGGTCGAGCCGAACCCGGCTGAACCGAAGTAAGACAGCAGCATAACAGGGCGGCATAAAGTGGCATTCGATAGCAAGCAACAAGACGCAACAGCACTCGCGCAAGCGATTGCCGGAGGCGTTTTAAGCGCACGAGAGGCCATGGATGCCGCCCTTGAAGCCGCAGATAAATGGCGCCCTCTGGGCGCCATCGCATATCTCGATCCTGAACTGGGCCGCACCAATGCGGAAGCCTTTGACGCTAATGCGGACAAGGCGCCGTTTGCAGGTGTTCCGTCGCTGTTCAAGGATCTGGGCGGACCGTGCGCCGGTCTGCCAATCCGGCTTGGCTCGCGTGCCTTTGAAAACGCATCGCCGCAAATGGATTCCGAGTTAGGCAGCCGCCTGCGCAAAGCGGGCCTCAACTTTTTCGGCACTACTACTGTGCCGGAATTTGGCCTCGCGCTCGCCAGCGAGCCGGCAAGCGGCCCACGGACCCGTCATCCTTTCGATGAAGCGCTTTCGCCTGCTGGCTCATCCGGTGGTGCGGCCGCAGCCGTCGCAGCGGGTATTGTTTCCATTGCCCATGCTACCGATGCAGGCGGCTCAATCCGTGTGCCTGCCGCTGCCTGCGGTCTTGTCGGCCTGAAGCCGAGCCGTGGAGCCATTCCCGCAGGTCCACATTTCGGCAATTATCTCGCTGGTATCGCCAGCGAATTCGCACTTTGCCGCTCGATCCGTGATGCGAAGACGCTGCTTCCGCTCGTTGAAGGCAAAACCGAGGGCTTCCTGCCTGATCCGGCAATGAGCGTAGGCGAGCTGCCCGCGCGTCTGCGTATCGGCTTTGTCACTGAAGACCTTGCCGCCTATCCCGTTACCGCGGAGCGTATGCATGCTGTAACCGATGCCGCCCGTTTTCTGGAGGCGCAAGGCCATGCAATCTGCGAAATCCCGGCGCAAGATTTAAGCCCGCTTGTCGCTTCGAGCGCGCGGGCGTTTGACCGTATCATTTCCGTCAATCTTGCTGCTGCAATCGACTTTCTGGCAATCGATCAGGAGAAGCTGGAACCTTTGACCCGCGCCGTTGCAGAGCGAGGACGCGGGCTAGACGCGACCGCACTCTATCGTGCGATGAACGGCGCTGTCAGCGCTTCGCATATGCTCTGGCAAGTTTTCCGCGATATTGATGTGCTGATAACCCCTATGCTGTCCAGAGCGCCCTTGCCATTGGGCTCGTTTCCGATGAACCATGGCGATGTGGACCTACAGTGGCGGAAGATGAACGAATTTGCGCCCTACGCGGCGCTTGCCAATATTTCCGGCTTCCCGGCGCTTTCTCTGCCATTCGGAGAAGATGCCGACGGGATGCCGGTCGCCGTGCAGCTGATCGCCCCGATGGGCGCTGACAGGCTTCTTCTGAACGTCGGTCAGCGGCTGGAGGAAGATGGCCGCTGGCAGCATAAATTTCCCGTTGCGGGGTTGAACCAATGACGACGACAACAGTTCTTGAACTGCAAAACATCACCAAGCGCTTCGGTGCACTGACCGCCAATGATGATATTTCGCTGAAGCTGGAGCGTGGCGAAATCCTCGCTTTTCTTGGCGAGAATGGTGCAGGCAAGACCACGCTGATGAATATCCTGTTCGGCCATTATGTGCCGGATGAAGGGCGCGTCTTCGTGAAAGGTGTTGAGATCCCGCAAGGCAAGCCGCGTGCAGCCATCGATGCGGGCGTCGGCATGGTGCACCAGCATTTCACCCTCGCGCCGAACCTCACGGTTCTGGAAAACATCATCACCGGCACCGAAAGCCTCTGGAAGCTCAAATCCGCGCATGGTGCTGCGCGCGCCAAGATCGCGCAGATTGCCGAGCGTTTCGGCCTCAAGGTCGATCCGGATGTGCGGCTTGGCGATCTTTCAGTCGGCGAACAGCAGCGCGTGGAAATTCTCAAAGCACTTTATAACGACGCGGATGTGTTGATCCTTGATGAACCGACCGCCGTTCTGACGACGCAGGAAGCGGAAGGCCTGTTTGCAACGCTGAAAGAAATGGCGCGGCAAGGCCTGTCCCTGATCTTCATTTCGCACAAGCTGCATGAGGTTATGTCGGCTGCCGACCGGGTGATCGTGCTACGCGGTGGCAAGCTTGTCGCCGAACGCAAGGGCTCCGAGACGTCCAAGGAAGAACTGGCAGAGCTGATGGTGGGGCGGCGCGTCTCGCGCCCTGCCCGCGCGGCTGCGACGCCCGGTGAGACACTGCTGGAAGCAAGCAATGTTACGGTTGTGGAAGACGGAATCGCGCGCCTTTCGGAACTGAATTTTCAGGTTCGTGCCGGTGAAACGCTCGGCATTATCGGTGTGTCCGGCAATGGGCAAGGAGCGCTAGGACGGCTCGTTTCCGGTCTGAGCCAGCCTGCAAGCGGCGCGCTTGTCATGTTCGGCCAGACCGTGACCAAATTCGATCCCCGCCGCTTTGTAGCGGAAGGCGTCGGGCGCATCCCGGAGGACCGGAATGCTGAAGGCGCGATTGGCGACCTGACCTTGTGGGAAAATGCCATTCTGGAACGCGTGCGCGATCCAAAATTCTCGAGCGGCCTTCTCGTCAATCGCACAGCGGCACGCGAATTCACTGATCGCATCATCAAGGATTTCGATGTGCGCGGCGGCACGCCGGACAGTCGTATTCGCCTGCTTTCCGGCGGCAATATGCAGAAGCTCATTCTGGGTCGTAATCTGGAGACTGCCCCGCGCATTCTCATCGCCGCGCAGCCGACACGCGGGCTGGATGAAGGTGCGGTTGCGGCAATCCACACCCGCATTCTGGAAGCGCGCGCCAAGGGTGCAGCAGTTCTCTTGATTTCCGAAGATCTCGATGAAATCATTGGCTTGGCGGATCGTGTTCAAGCGATTGTTAAAGGTCGCCTCTCCCCACCCATCGATGCAGAAGAAGCCAATGCGCAGAGACTTGGCCTTATGATGGCTGGCGAATGGCAGACACATACCACGAAGGGGCTGAACTGATGCGTATTGAACGACGCGAAACCCGGCCCATGGCATTGGTCGCGACCGCTCCGGTCGTCGCGGTTCTGGCCGCATTCGTGCTGGCAGGCCTGTTGATTGCCGCTGCCGGTGCACCGGTTCTGGAATCCTTTCGCCAGATCGCCATCGGCGCTTTCGGCAACAAGCTTTCGATCAGTGAAACGCTGACGCGCGCCACGCCGCTGATGCTGACCGGCCTTGCCGCTGCCGTCGCCTTCCGCTCCAAACTCTGGAACATCGGCGCTGAAGGGCAGTTCTATATGGGCGCACTGGCGGTTGTGGCCATGGGCACGCAATTGCAACTGCCCACTCCTCTCCTCATTCCGCTGCTGCTGATTGTCGGCGCGATTGCGGGCATGATCTTCCTGCTTATTCCGCTCGGGCTTCGCTTGCGCTTCGGCGTCGACGAAGTGGTGACGACCCTGCTTCTCAATTTCGTTGCAGTGCTGTTCGTTTCCATGATGATCGAAGGTCCGATGAAAGACCCGCTCGCCTTTGGCTGGCCGCAGTCTGAACCGGTGCCGGATGCCGCTGTGCTGCCGAAAATCATGACCGGTATGCGGCTGCATATCGGCATCCTGATTGCCATCGCGCTGGCGCTGATCATCGCCTATGTGCAAAAGCGCACCGTGTTCGGCCTTGAAACCAAGGCCGCCGGTATCAATCCGGGTGCAGCTCGCTTTGCAGGTGTTCCGCTCGGTCGCACGCTCATCAAGGTTGCCTGCATCTCCGGCGGACTGGCAGGCCTTGCGGGCGCTATTCAGGTCATGGGCGTGAAAGGCTACGTCACGACCGACCTTTCGCCCGGCTTCGGCTATTCAGGCATCATCGTTGCCATGTTGGCCAATCTGAACCCGATCGGCGCGATCTTCTCAGCGCTGTTTGCCGCCGCCATGTTCGTTGGCGCAGACGGCATGAGCCGCGCCATCGGCATTCCGAGCTTCATTGCCGATGTGACTGTGGCGCTGTCGCTCCTGACGATGCTCGTCGCCTTGTTCTTCACCCAATACAGGATCGCCCGATGAACGAGTTGATGGATATCCTGCTCTCCGCTGGCCTCTGGGTCTCGGTCCTGCGTATTGCAACACCGCTGATCTTCGGCACGCTCGGTGCGCTTTATTGCGAACGCGCAGGCGTGCTTAACCTCGGCATCGAAGGCATCATGACCTTTGGCGCGATGATCGGCTGGCTGACCGTCTTTAACGGCGCGGACCTTTGGGTGGGCGTTCTTGCGGCTGCCGCTTCCGGCGCATTGTTCGGCCTGCTGCACGCGGCGCTCACCGTCCCGCTCGGCCTGTCGCAGCACGTGGTCGGCCTCGGCATCACGCTGTTTGCTTCCAGCCTCAGCTATTTCCTGTTTCGTCTGCTGGTGCCGCTTTCTTCAACGCCGCCGACAATCACGCCGTTCCAACCAGTGAACCCGTCGTTCCTTGCCGATGTGCCTTTCCTCGGGCAGGTACTGGGCACACAGACAGCACTGACGTGGCTCGCCATCCCGTTGGCGCTGCTGCTTGGTTATGTGCTCTTCCGCACACCGCTTGGCCTTGCCATCCGCATGACGGGTGAGAACCCCCATGCTGCGGAAGCGCAGGGTATCAACCCGATCCGGGTGCGCATTTTCACCATTATGTTCGGCAGCGCATTGATGGCGGTTGGCGGAGCGTTTCTCACGCTTTCGGCGTTCAACTCTTTCTTCCCGACCATGATGCAGGGACGCGGCTGGGTCTGTATCGCGCTTGTCGTCTTCGCGTCGTGGAAGCCCGCCCGCGCATTGCTGGGCGCATTGCTGTTCGCGCTGTTCGATGCGTTTCAGCTTCGCCTGCAAACGGTTTATGGCAAGGCTGTGCCCTACCAGCTTTTCCTGATGATCCCTTACATCATGTCGATTATCGCGCTGATCGTCATGGCGCGACGCTCACGTGTCCCGCAAGCGCTGATGCAGCCTTATCGTCGCGGAGAGCGTTGACAACATAATCGGCAGCAAGGCAGGCGATAGCGAATACCGCCAGCCCGCCGAGAAAGTCGCTCAAATGGTGTCCGCCATGCAAAAGCAATGCGGGCACCATCAGCATGTTGAGCAGCAGTACGGGCAAGCGCAGCCACACGATCTGCCATGTGAAGAACACAGACATGACCGCCATTACGGTATGGAATGATGGAAAGCCGATGAGGCCGAGCACATTGGCTGGTGACAGATAGTCGACACCTTGTATCGAAAGACGAACAAGTTCTGCGGCGTAGGTAGGGCCAACGGGAAGACCAAGCTTCGCCTCGACGTTCGCGGGCAGTGTCGAGACGGCGGATGCCCCGAATGACGGGAAAAACGCCCATATCGCCATGCAGGCTAGCGCGCCAATCATCCCGGTGATGAGAAAATGCGCAAGCTTGCGGGATTGTCCGGTAAAACCGAGCAGAAGCACCACGATGACCAGTTGCGGCAGAGATGTGAAATAAACGATCTTCAGAAGCGCCGAGAAGCCGGGCCGTTCGGAAAAGAACAGGACCAGACTTGGCCAGTGATAACCGATCAGCTGATCAACACTCACCCAGAAATCGTCAATTCGCGGGAAATGGATTGGCAGCAACATATAGTTGAAGACCGAGCCAACCAGAGTGAACAATATAAAACCCGCAGTCAGAATTAGCGTTTCCGAAATACGCGCATCGCGTCTGACATGCCGATAGAACAGGCCAAGCATCATTGTGCCAAGACCGATCATGCTGAGCATCCCGTAACCTGCCCAGTCTACGCGAATACCCTTTGCTGCAATGAGTATGAGGTCGATTGCGCCCAAAACAGCAACGACCGTCAGAACAAAACGCTCATAACGCGAGAATATCATCAGCGCCCCCAATCAAACCACATGATCGGCGAAAGAGCTGAAATTCACGTTAAACGTGCAAACAAAAACGGCGCCCGAAGGCGCCGTTTTCAATTTAATATCGAAAGCAATCAGGCAACGCTTGCCTTGCCGCTTTTTTCAAAGCGCTTGCGCTCATTCGGGTCGAGATAGAGCTTGCGAAGACGGATCGACTTCGGCGTCACTTCGACCAGCTCGTCGTCCTGAATCCACGACAGAGCGCGTTCCAGCGTCATCTTGATCGGCGGGGTGAGCTTCACAGCTTCATCCTTGCCAGCGGCGCGGATGTTGGTGAGCTTCTTGCCCTTGAGAACGTTGACTTCGAGATCGTTGTCACGGCTATGGATGCCGATCAGCATGCCCTGATAAACCTTGACGCCAGCGTCGATGATCATCGGGCCGCGATCTTCCAGGTTAAACAGCGCGTAAGCAACTGCTTCACCCTGGTCGTTGGAAATCAGAACGCCGTTGTTACGGCCAGAGATTTCGCCCTTGTATGGCTGATAGTCGTGGAACAGACGGTTCATGATCGCCGTGCCGCGCGTATCAGTCAGCAGTTCCGACTGGTAGCCGATCAGGCCACGGGTCGGAGCGTAGAACACCATACGAACGCGGTTGCCGCCCGAAGGACGCAGCTCGACCATTTCGGCCTTACGTTCAGACATTTTCTGAACAACGGTGCCCGAATATTCTTCATCGACGTCGATGACGACTTCTTCAACCGGCTCAAGCTTTTCGCCGTTTTCGCCGTCTTTCATGACGACGCGCGGACGCGAAACGCCAAGCTCAAAACCTTCACGACGCATGTTTTCGATCAGAACTGCGAGCTGCAATTCACCACGACCGGAAACGAAGAACGAATCTTTTTCGTTCGATTCTTCGATCTTGAGCGCAACGTTACCTTCAGCTTCCTTGAGCAGACGGTCACGAATAACACGGCTCGTCACCTTGTCGCCTTCGGTGCCCGCATATGGGCTGTCGTTGACGATGAAGGACATGGTCACAGTCGGCGGATCGATTGGCTGAGCAGCCAGAGGCTCGCTGACCGAAGGATCGCAGAACGTGTCAGCAACAGTGCCCTTGGAGAGACCGGCAATAGCAACGATGTCGCCTGCATGTGCTTCATCAATGGCCTGACGCTCGATACCGCGGAATGCGAGGATCTTGGAGATACGTCCGGTTTCGAGCAGCGAGCCGTCCTGACCCAGAACCTTGACGGCCTGGTTCGACTTGATCGAGCCGGAATGAATACGACCGGTGATGATACGGCCAAGGAACGGATCGGCTTCGAGGATCGTACCGATCATGCGGAACGGGCCTTCAGCAACCTTCGGCGCCGGAACGTGCTTGAGCACGAGATCGAACAGCGGAGCCAGACCTTCGTCCTTCGGGCCTTCCGGGTTCAGCGCCATCCAGCCGTTACGGCCAGAGCCGTACAGGATCGGGAAGTCAAGCTGTTCGTCGGTCGCGTCGAGATTGGCGAAAAGGTCGAAGACTTCGTTGATGACTTCTTCATGGCGGCCATCCGGACGGTCGATCTTGTTGATCGCTACGATCGGACGCAGACCAACCTTCAGCGCCTTGCCCACGACGAACTTCGTCTGTGGCATCGGGCCTTCAGCGGCGTCAACGAGAACGATAGCGCCGTCCACCATCGAAAGGATACGCTCAACTTCACCGCCGAAGTCGGCGTGGCCCGGCGTGTCGACGATGTTGATACGGGTATTCTTCCAGACAACCGAGGTCGCCTTGGCGAGAATGGTGATCCCGCGTTCCTTTTCGATGTCGTTGGAATCCATCATGCGTTCTGCGACGCGCTGGTTTTCGCGGAACGAGCCAGACTGCTTCAGGAGTTCATCGACCAGTGTTGTTTTGCCATGATCGACGTGTGCGATAATAGCGATATTACGCAATTCCATATGGAGATCACTTCTATATGAGTTGGGAGCCGCGCCAACAGACCCGCGCGGAAAATCAATGCGGCGCTCTTACAGGTTTTTTTGCGTTTTAGAAAGGGGCAGCGCGACACTGCCCCTTATTTCTCGCGAAAAACCGTTGTTTAGCGGCGTTTTTACACCGTCATTCTGTCAGTTTTTTGTCAGTATCAGCGCCATGTCGGTGCTGGGCGTCACAACAAAGTGCCGGAAAGAATGACGATGGCGACACTGAAATAAATGACCAGACCCGTTACATCGACCAATGTCGCCACGAATGGCGCCGACGCGCTGGCCGGATCGAATCCAAGCCGTTTTAGCGCAAAGGGCAGCATTGAACCGGTCAAGGAACCGAACATCACGATACAGACAAGCGCCATGCCAACCGTCAGAGCGACCAGAATCCAGTGCTCGCCATAGTCATAGATGCCGATCATCTGCCAGACGGCGATGCGGACAATGCCGATGAAGCCGAGGAAACTGCCGAGAGCAAGCCCCGTAGGCAGTTCACGCAGCGCGACGCGCCACCAATCCTTGAGTTTCACTTCCTGCAACGCAAGCGCACGGATGATCAACGATGTAGCCTGCGATCCGGAATTGCCACCCGACGACATGATGAGGGGTATGAACAGCGTCAGAACGAGCGCCTTTTCCAGTTCCATTTCGAAATGCTGCATGGCGCTTGCCGTCAGCATTTCGCCCAGAAACAGAACACCCAGCCAGCCAGCGCGTTTCTTCAGCATTTCGCCAAAGCCGATGCGCATATAAGGCTTATCCAGCGCCTCCATACCACCAAAGCGATAAGCGTCTTCGCTGGCATCTTCGGTGATCGCGTCGAGCACGTCGTCAACAGTCACGATGCCGATGATATGGCGGCTTTCATCCACCACAGGCACGGCCAGAAGGTCGTGTTTGCGGAACAGACGCGCGACATCTTCACGGCTGGTGAGCGGGGAAATGGTGATCGGCTCTTCGTCGCGGACGATTGATAGAATCGGTTCTTCCGGCTGACGGATAATCAGGCGGCGCAAGCTGACCACGCCTTCCAAAGCGCGCGTTTTCGGATCGACAACATAGATCGCGTAAACGGTTTCGCGCGTGCGTTCGACCTTGCGAATGTGATCGAGCGTCTCGGCCACATTCCAGTTTGACGGCACCGCGATGAATTCGGTCGTCATGAGCGAACCGGCCGTATTTGGCGGGTAACCCATGAGCTTTTTCAGATTGGCCTTGGTTTCCGGGGCCAAAATGGCGAACAGTCGCGCACGGTCACTCTCGTCGAGTTCCTGAAACACATCCGTCGAGCGGTCGGCTGACATGCCATCCAAAAGGAGGCTCGCAAGCCCCGGCGCAAGCGCCGCTACAATTTCGGCAGTACGATGCAGTTCCGGCTGATCAAGCAGGCGGATGGCATCTTCATGGGTGAGTTGTCCGAAGACGGAGATTGCGTCATCATCTTCGAGCTCGTTCAATAGCTCAACGGCATCGCCCGTATGCATATCGGCGATACGTGCAGCAATTGCAGCCGCCGGGAGGTCGGCGACATCGAGCACTTCCGGAGAGAAGTTGTTGTCGGTCATAAGCTTGCCTTTCCGTCGATCCGCCGTCAAAGGCAGATCGTGCAAGCTGACCTCAAGCGATCAGTACACGGCTACCTTGACGGCTGACACAATCGACTGTGACTGTCGCTGGGCATAAGAGAATAAAACTCCGGTTGAAGATTGCTGCCGTAAAGAGATTGCGGACAGCCAGCGTGATGTGCGCTTGGTCGCCCCTAAAGTCAAGCCCCACACAGACGAAGTCGAAAGGTTTTTGCAGGCAAAGCGACAAACGTTGTCATCTCCCGCCTGAACCGTAAAAGCCGGTCGAACACCCTTGCCCGCCCGGCAGCGAGACCTTAAGTCTGGATGATCGAATTCATTTTGATCCGGAGTTACATGATGTCCGACAAGCCCACCTATAATCACGCGCTCACAGACTGGAACGGACCGCTGGGCCTGCCGGATTTCACCGCCTTCAAAGACGAAGATTTCGCGCCTGCTTTCGATGCGACGCTTGCTTCCGACCTTGCCGAAGTGGAAGCCATCACCCGGACGACTGGCGAAGCGACAATCGAAAACACGCTGAAAGCTTTGCAACTCACAGGCAAGGCGCTCGACCACGTGGCAGCCATTTTCTGGATGCGCGCTGGCGCCCATAGCAACGATGCAATTCAGGCGCTGGAGCGTGAAATCGCGCCGAAAATGTCGCGTCATTATTCGCGCATCATGATGGACCCGGCTTTGTTCGCCCGGATCGACGCGCTTTACGACAATCGCGATATGCTCGATCTCGACACGGAAACCAAACGCGTTCTGGAAAAGACCTGGAAGGGCTTTGTTCGGTCCGGCGCAAAGCTCGATGATGCGGGCAAGGCTGAACTGGCTGGCATCAACGAAAAGCTCGCCGGTCTTGGTGCGCGCTTCGGCCAGAATGTATTGAAAGACGAGTCGAGCTGGGCGCTGTTCATCACCGATGAAGCCGATCTCGCAGGACTGCCGGACTTTCTGAAGAACGCCATGCAGAGCGCCGCAGCTGAACGCGGTAAGCCGGATGCTTATGCGGTCACACTGTCGCGCTCCATCGTCGAGCCATTCCTCACCTTCTCGCAGAACCGCGCCTTGCGCGAACAGGCTTTTAACGCATGGGCCAAGCGCGGCGAGAACGGCAATGAGTCCGATAATCGTGAGATCGTGCGCGAGATGGTCGAGTTGCGCGAGCGCAAGGCCCATCTGCTCGGCTATGCGAATTTTGCTGCCTATAAGCTGGATGATACCATGGCCAAAACGCCAAAGGCCGTCATGGACCTGCTGGAACCGGTTTGGGACAAGGCGCGCGCAAAGGCTGCCGAAGAACAGGCCGAACTTGAGCGCCTGATCGCCGCCGATGGCAGCAATCACAAGGTCGCGCCGTGGGACTGGCGTTTCTACGCAGAAAAGCTGCGTGCCGAACGCTTTGCCTTCGATGAGGCCGAGCTGAAGCCTTATCTGCAACTGGAAAAGATCATTGAAGCAAGCTTCGATGTCGCCACCCGCCTCTTTGGCGTTCGTTTCGAAGAAAAGAAGGGCATTGCCGCATGGCATCCCGACGTGCGCGTGTTTCAGGTTTTCAACCCGGATGGCAGCGAACGCGGTCTGTTCCTTGGCGATTATTTCGCCCGGACATCGAAGCGCTCCGGCGCATGGATGAGCGCGCTGCAATCCAGCCACAAGCTCGACAACGGCCAAAAGCCAATCATCTACAATGTGATGAATTTCGCCAAGCCCAAGGCCGGTGAGCCTGCCCTGCTGTCGCTTGATGACGCCCGCACGCTGTTCCATGAATTCGGCCATGCGCTACACGGACTTCTGTCGGATGTGACATGGCCTGCCGTTTCCGGCACTGCCGTATCGCGCGACTTCGTGGAACTACCGTCCCAGCTTTACGAACACTGGCTGACCGTGCCTGCCGTTCTGGAAAAATATGCCGTGCATTACCGCACTGGTGAAGCAATGCCCAAGGCGCTTCTCGACAAGGTTCTGGCTGCGCGTTCGTTCAATGCCGGCTTCAACACAGTTGAATTCACCGCGTCCGCTCTGGTGGATATGGCGTTCCATACCGGCAATGAGAAAATCGCCGACCCGCTGTCCTTCGAGGCAAAGACGCTCGAAAAGCTTTCCATGCCCGATGCGATCATCATGCGCCACCGCACGCCGCATTTCACGCATGTGTTCTCCGGCGATGGCTATTCCGCCGGTTACTATTCCTACATGTGGTCGGAAGTGCTGGATGCGGATGCGTTCTCGGCCTTTGAAGAAACCGGCGACGCTTTCAACCCGGAACTCGCGGCCAAGCTGAAGCAGCATATTTACGCCGCTGGCGGGAGCCGCGACCCGGAAGATCTGTACAAGGCATTCCGCGGCAAGATGCCGACACCGGATGCAATGATTGAAAAGCGCGGATTGAACTAAAGAAAAAGGCCGGGAAACCGGCCTTTTAAATTACTTATGGGTAAGGATGTTGACCAGTCGCCCATAGGGATCGCGAACGAAGAAACGGCGCACGCCCCATTCCTCGTCAGCTGGACCGTATTCGATGGCAAACCCGGCTGCGACGCACCGCTCCAGCGTCGCATCCACGTCGTCCACCTCGATGGAGAGATCGGGCACCGGCGTGCCCGAGCCGCCTTCTGTCGCGAATGCGATCTGTACGCGCGCCTGCGCATCGGCTGCATAAGTAACAATCCAGCCGTGATCCATCACCACATCGAGGCCCAGAACATCACCATAGAAGCGCTTGGCGGCGGCCACGTCATCTGTGGCGATATTGGTGACGATGCGGCGGACAGCCATCAGTATTCGCCGAGCTTGATATCCGGCGTATAGTCAACGCCGTCGACTTCCTTCACGACCGGCTGGCCGCACTGCATCACGCCGGTTGCCGCGTTGAAAGCATAGGTCGGCGAGCCATAAAGCTGCCAGCCCTTGTTGAGCGCCGCCGTAACGCGGTGACAGAATGCGGAATCATCCGGTCCGGTGATGAAACGATAGAGCTTCATGGTCAGTCTTCCTTTTTAAATTAGTTCTTTGTTCTTTAGCATTTCCGAACGCAAAACCGTTTCACGCTTTTGCTGGAATTGCTTTCGCGAGCAACCTTTCGGCCATTTCCAGATGCAGGCGTTCGATCATCTGACCATCAAGTGACACAACGCCCTTATCAGCGTTTTCCGGTTGTGCGAACAGCTCTACGACGGCCCGCGCATGCGCCACTTCCTCATCCGTTGGCGAGAAGGCGCGATTGGCGGGCTCAATCTGGCCCGGATGAATCAGCGTCTTGCCGTCGAAGCCCATCGCGGCTCCCTGCAAACATTCCGCTTCAAAACCAACCTGATCGCGAAAATCGTTGAAGACGCCATCAAGAACGGTAAACCCGCCAGCGCGCGCTGCGAGAATGATCTGCATTAGCCATGGCACAAGATAAGGACGTCCGGCTTGCGGGCGAACACCGGTTTCCCGCGCAATATCATTCGGGCCAACAACGAAACAGGCGAGCCGCACTGCCGAGCGATGGCCCAGCATGGCAATCTCATCCGCGTTGAGAATGCCGCGTGGGGTTTCGATCATTGCCCAAACGCCGACAGATGGATCGGCATCCTTGCGATCAAGCCGGTTGGCGGCATCGATAATATCCTGCGGGCGCTCGACTTTCGGCAGGAGAATGGCGTCAGCCCCCATGTCGGCAGCAGCGGCTACATCATCCTTGCCCCAAGGAGTCTCGCCGGAATTGACGCGGATGATCCGCTCGAACGTTGGTTTCGGATGGGCAGCAAAATGCGCAGCCAACGCCTCGCGCGCCGATTGCTTTGCCTCTGGCGCAACGGAATCTTCCAGATCGTAGATCACGCAATCGGCTTCAAGCGTCAGCGATTTTTCCAGAGCGCGCGGATTGGCAGCCGGGACAAACAGGACGGAACGGCGAGGACGAGCGATTGTTTTCATAGCCGATTTGTGCACGGAACTGCGGCACGGTGCAACCCTCGGACACGGGTTAAACACCCCGCAAAAGCAGGGGCTTGAAATCCGGGCCCTGCCCGCCTATTTTCCAGCCTTCGGTTGAATGCGCCAGCCGCCCGCAGGTTTCAAGCCACGGTAAAGCATTCGGAGTAAACGTTCCTGTCCCGTGACGGCAGAAACGGCAATGCGGGCACCCGTTCATGAAAACGCCGCTCACAATCAGGAGCGAAAACAATGACCACAGCTATGACCGCTGGACACACCACTATTGACTTCAAGCATCAGGCTCGCCGTTTGCGGCAGGCTTTGAGCGAGGAAGGTATTACCATCAGCCACGGCAAGGCGCTCGATCTCGTGGCCCGTCAGTCGGGCACCCGTGACTGGAACACGCTTTCCGCCACTGGCAGCAAGGCCGAAGCCATGCCGGTCGCCGTTCAGGACGACACTGCGCCCTATCGTGTCGGCCAGCGCACCTCCGGCATGTTTCACACCACGCCCTTCGACGCGCGTATCATCGGCGTTGAGGAAACCATCAAGCCCGATCTGTGGCGGATTACATTGCAGTTCGAACCGGCGATTGATGTCGCTGTTTCTCCGAACATGTCGATGCGCCGCAGACGCTTTACGATTGTTGTCGGCAGCGACGGAAAATCCCGCCGCCTGACCGGCAGCGAGAGTGGCGGCGTGGTGTTGAATGTCCAATAATTGCGGATGTGGCATTTGCAGCGCATGATTCAGAAAGGTTGACGCGCTTTTCCGACAGGATTATGCGCATCATTCGACAGTCGAACCGTCCGGATCGCCTCAAAACGGTCTGGATGGTTCGATAAATCCGCCGCAGGTTGCGACCTATTGGGCAGTTTTGGCCTGAAACGTTGACTCTCGGCAATGCTGATGTAAACCAGTTCGCAACATAGCTAATACCCAACCGACAGGTTCAGGACATGGATAAGTTCACCAAGCTCACCGGCGTCGCCGCTCCCCTGCCGATCGTCAACATCGACACGGATATGATCATTCCGAAGGATTACCTGAAGACGATCAAGCGCACGGGCTTGAGCACGGGTCTGTTTGCGGAAATGCGCTTTAACGAAGACGGTTCCGAAAACCCTGATTTCGTTCTGAACAAACCGGGCTATCGCAACGCCCAGATCCTGGTCGCGGGCGATAATTTCGGCTGCGGTTCCTCGCGCGAGCATGCCCCTTGGGCTCTGCTCGATTTCGGTATCCGCTGTGTGATTTCGACCTCGTTTGCCGACATCTTCTATAATAACTGCTTCAAGAACGGCATTCTGCCGATCAAGGTCAGTCAGGAAGATCTCGACAAGCTGATGGACGACGCGTCGCGCGGCGCCAATGCCACCCTCACCGTTGATCTCGAAGCAAAGGAAATCCATGGCCCTGACGGCGGCACGATTTCCTTCGACGTCGACGACTTCAAGCGCCACTGCCTGCTCAACGGTCTGGACGATATCGGCCTGACCATGGAAAAGGCGAAGAGCATCGACACGTTCGAAGCCAAGCGCGCCGAACTGCGTCCCTGGGCCTGATGACACACAATGCGTTATACGCGGCCCGCAAGCCCGGTGGCCTGAGCAATTGAATAGGACACGATTGGCTGGAATGGCCCGAGAAGATCAAAGCGGCGACTGGGCGGGACGTTTCTCGCCCTCGCTGGACGAAGTTGAATCCATCGCGATTGAAGCTCTTGCGCATCTGCCGCAGGAGTTCCGCGCGTTGTGCGGCGACATTGTCATCCAGATCGCCGATTTTCCTGAAGACCAGATCATCGAAGATATGGGGCTGGATACGCCGTTCGACCTGCTCGGGCTTTTTGAAGGTCGAGGCATTGGCGAGCGTTTCAGCCTGCAGACGGGTGAAGGTCCGAACCGCATCACGCTCTATCGGCGCGCCATTCTCGATTACTGGTCTGAAAACGAGGAAACGCTGGGCGATATCATCACCCATGTGCTGATTCACGAGATTGGCCATCACTTCGGCCTGTCAGACGATGACATGGAAGCCATCGAAGCTCAGGCGGAATAACGCTTGTTGGATATCGATTGAAAAAGGCGCCCTCATCGGGCGCCTTTTTATTTGGGTCAGGCGACGCTCAGGCGCACGTCGATATTACCGCGCGTGGCATGCGAATATGGGCAAACGATGTGAGCGGCCTGCACCAGCTCTTCCGCTTTTGCCTTTTCGACACCCGGAAGCGCCACTTCCAGCGCAACATCGAGACCGAAGCCAGTACCGTCCTCGCGCGGACCGATACCAACAGTAGCCGTGACCGTGCTGTCGGCTGCAATGGCAACCTTTTCCTTCGAAGCCACGAACTTCAACGCGCCAAGGAAGCATGCTGCATAGCCCGATGCGAAAAGCTGCTCGGGATTGGTGCCCTCGCCGCCCTGACCGCCAAGCTCCTTTGGCGTGTCGAGCACGACGCTCAGGCGACCATCTGCGGTCTTGGCGCTGCCGGTGCGTCCGCCGGTTGCTGTCGACTGGGTGGTGTACAGAATAGGCATAGGGTTTCTCCTTCGGTTGAATTCATCTCCACACACAAGCTATCGATTATTAAATTGCGCGCAATCTAATTTTGCAAAATGATTTCTCACAATTATGTGATGCACAATGCAATTGCGCATCATTTATGCTATCAAAGCAAAGCGCGAAAATGCGTTTGAAGGGATTGGCGCATGACACAGGACTCATTTCTCAAACTTTCGAACATGGTCTGCTTTGCGATCTATTCGACCGCGAACGCTTTGACGCGCGCCTACCAGCCGATCCTGAGCAAGCTGGACCTGACCTATCCGCAGTTTCTGGTGATGCTGGTGCTGTGGGAGAAGGACGACCAGACCGTTTCCGAAATTGGCACGAAGCTCAATCTCGACTCCGGCACACTGACGCCACTCTTGAAACGGCTGGAAACGGCAGGCCGCATCACGCGCCGCCGCGACCCACAGGACGAACGGCAAGTGCGTATCACGCTTACCGACGAAGGCTTTAAATTACGGGAAGCGGCTGAGTCTGTACCGGACCAGATATTCTGCGCACTCGGCCAGCCAGTCGATGACCTGAAGGAGCTACGCACCCGCCTGCTCGACATTCGCAGCAATCTGGCCGGCAGCGTGGAACGCTAACAAAACACCTTAAAAGAAAAGCGCCGGTTTCCCGGCGCCTTTTGCATTTCACAAGATAGCAGGCCTATCAGGCTGCAAGTGCCTTCGGCTTGATCAGGCCGCGAGCCACCAGCAGTTCTGCAATCTGGATCGTGTTGAGCGCTGCACCCTTGCGCAGATTGTCTGAGACAATCCACATGGCCAGACCGTTTTCGACCGTAATGTCTTCACGGATACGGCTGATATAGGTTGCGTCTTCGCCAGCGGATTCATATGGCGTGATGTAGCCGCCGTCTTCGCGCTTATCGATAACCTGGCAACCCGGCGCTTCGCGCAGGATTTCACGAGCTTCTTCCGGCGAAAGCGGGTTTTCGAACTCGATATTCACAGATTCAGAATGACCAATGAAGACCGGAACGCGCACTGCCGTTGCCGTCAGCTTGATCTTCGGATCAAGCATCTTCTTGGTTTCGGCCACCATCTTCCATTCTTCCTTGGTGTAGCCGTCTTCCATGAAAACATCGATATGCGGGATCACGTTGAACGCGATACGCTTCGTGAACTTCTTTGCCGTGACAGGATCAGCCACGAAAACAGCGCGCGACTGTTCGAACAGCTCGTCCATACCTTCCTTGCCCGCACCGGAAACCGACTGGTAGGTCGAAACAACGACGCGCTTGATCTTGGCAGCGTCATGCAGCGGCTTCAGAGCCACAACGAGCTGAGCAGTCGAGCAGTTCGGGTTGGCAATGATGTTCTTCTTGGTGAAGCCATCGATAGCGTCCGGGTTAACTTCCGGCACGATCAGCGGCACTTCCATATCGTAACGCCAGGCCGACGAGTTATCGATGACGACGCAGCCCTGCTTGCCGATCTTCGGCGACCATTCCTTCGAAATATTGCCGCCAGCAGACATCAGGCAGATGTCCGTATCGGAGAAATCATAAGTGTCGAGCGCGCGAACCTTCAGCGTCTTGTCGCCGTAAGATACTTCGGTGCCCTGGCTGCGGCGCGATGCGAGCGCAACAACTTCATCAGCCGGGAAACCGCGTTCTTCGAGAATATTGAGCATTTCGCGCCCGACATTACCGGTGGCGCCGACAACTGCTACCTTGAAACCCATTTTTCGTCTCCTGTCCCTCTCCGCTTCCAGATCCGGAACCCCGCAGGCCACGCGGGTTATCCGTCCCCGGGCCAGACCCGGGGAGAGGGCGAGCAGGCCAAGGGAATCAGACCGTTTTCGTGGTCGTTTTAGTGATGGCCGTGAGTTTTTTGGTAATCGAAGGCATGCGTGCTGCCCCGGCAATAATGCCGGCAGCTCCATACGAAACTGACGCTACGGTAACGCGATCCACGCGATTTCTCCTTCGTTCGGGATTGCTTTTACGCGCTTTATAAATGGAGTCAATTCTCCACCGCTCCCGCCCTGTATTTTTTTACGCCACAAGTAACCACGAGCCGGCGTCAAGCTGTCGTTTTTGTCTCATACTAAAGACTACTGCCCGAATCTCCTTTTTAGGTTCATCATAATTTTGTGAGGAGTGCGCTCTCTTGTTGGGAGACAAGTTGGCGTATCGGACTGGCTTACATTTGTACGGCGAATGAAGCGCAGTCTTGCATTGCCCATAAGGGGCTCTGTTTGGGAGGACAGATTAATGGCAGTCTCGTCAAGTGCCGACGTCGGCACGCAAAAAATGACGGGCGAAGAACGCAAAGTCATCTTCGCATCGTCGCTTGGTACCGTCTTTGAATGGTACGATTTTTATCTTTACGGAACGCTCGCTTCCTTTATCGGCGCAGCCTTTTTCAACGAATATCCAGAAGCAACACGCAATATCTTCGTCCTGCTGGCTTTTGCTGCGGGCTTTCTGGTGCGTCCATTCGGTGCGCTCGTCTTCGGCCGCCTTGGCGATCTCGTCGGACGTAAATATACCTTCCTCGTGACCATCGTCATCATGGGCGCATCGACCTTTCTGGTCGGTCTTCTGCCCGGCTCGTCGACACTTGGCATTCTGGCTCCGATCATCCTGATCGCGCTGCGTATGCTGCAGGGTCTCGCGCTCGGCGGTGAATATGGTGGTGCGGCGACTTATGTCGCAGAACACGCGCCGAATAACCGTCGCGGCTTCTTCACCTCATGGATTCAGACCACTGCAACGCTCGGTCTGTTCCTGTCGCTGCTCGTGATCCTCGGCATCCAGACGGTTATGAGCAAGGAAGCCTTCGCAGCCTGGGGCTGGCGTATTCCATTCCTCGTCTCGATCCTTTTGCTCGGCATTTCCGTCTGGATTCGCATGCAGATGAGCGAGTCGCCTGCATTCAAGCGCATGAAGGAGGAAGGCAAGACCTCGAAGGCGCCGCTTTCCGAAGCTTTCGGTCAGTGGAAGAATGCCAAGATCGCGCTTATCGCACTGTTCGGCCTCACCGCCGGTCAGGCCGTGGTCTGGTATTGCGGCCAGTTCTATGCGCTGTTCTTCCTTCAGAACGTTCTGAAGGTGGAAAACCAGTCAGCCAATATCATGGTGGCCATCGCCCTTCTGCTCGGCACCGGTGGTTTCGTCTTCTTCGGCTGGCTGTCGGACAAGATCGGTCGCAAGCCGATCATTATGGCCGGTCTGCTTTTGGCGGCTGTGACCTACTTCCCGCTGTTCAAGGCGCTGACCAATGCCGCCAATCCGGCACTGGCTCAGGCTGAACAGACCATCAAGGCAACGGTCACCGCGGCACCTGGCGATTGTAACTTCCAGTTCAACGCCACAGGCACGTCGAAGTTCACCAGCTCCTGCGATGTCGCGACCAGCTTCCTCGCCAAGAGTTCGGTGCCTTATGAGGTCGTACAGACCGCTGCGGCTGGCACGCCTGCAACCGTCACCATCGGCGATGCAACGATCACGTCCTATGACGCTGTTCAGGCAGGTGCAGGTGCTGCCGCCAAGCAGGCTGAACTCGCCCATGGCCTGAATCTGGCTCTCCAGAAGGCAGGGTTCCCGCTGGTGCGTGATCCCGCAAAGGTGCCGGATAGCAAGCTTGATGCTTTCCTTGCTGCCAATCCGGAACTCCAGCTCAATGCTGATGCTGTCCGCGGTGGCGATAAGGCGATGGTTCCTGCTGCTGATCTGGTCAAGCAGAAGCTCCTGACCCAGACTGAAGCCGAAGGTCTCGGCGTCAGCGCCGATCAGGCCGTCTACACCATCCCGAATGCAGGCGCATTCAAGATGGTGGCAGACCCGGCCAAGGTGAACTGGGTCATGACGATTGCGATCCTGACCATCCTCGTCATCTATGTGACGATGGTTTACGGCCCAATCGCTGCAATCCTGGTGGAAATGTTCCCGACCCGCATCCGCTACACCGGGATGTCGCTGCCTTATCATATCGGCAACGGCTGGTTCGGCGGTCTGCTTCCGGCTGGAGTGTTCGCACTCAGCGCGGCCAAGGGCGACATCTACTATGGCCTCTGGTATCCGATTGTCATCGCTTCCATCACCTTCGTGATCGGCATGATCTTCGTGAAGGAAACCAAAGGCGTCGACCTGCACAAGCTCGACTAATCCTGTATCAACGATAATGCGAAACGCCGCCTTTAAGGGGCGGCGTTTTTGCGTCTGCGTACGGAATTTCAGCGATATTGCGCTTCGATCTCAATCAGTTTCTGTTTACGCCAGAGACCACCGCCATACCCCGTCAACGACCCATCGGCACCGATTACCCGATGACACGGGATGATAATGGCAATCTGGTTAGCGCCATTGGCCCGCGCAACGGCTCTCACAGCAAGCGGCTTGTCGATGGCTTGCGCCAACTCGCTATAGCTGCGCGTTTCCCCTGCCCCAATCGTCTGAAGTTCACGCCACACGGATTGCGTGAAGGCGCTGCCATGCAAGACCATCGGCAGATTGAAGGTCGGCGACCTGCCCTCAAAGAACGCGTTCAACTGCCGCTCGACCAGATCATGCGTGCCGAAGCGGCCAATGCCGATATCGCCGCGACAGGTTGCATAAAGTTTCTTCAACTCGGCGGAGAGCGCCTTGCGGTCGGCGAATTCCAGCAGATGCAGATTCTTCGCATCGCAAATGGCAATCATCGTACCGAGCGGCGACTTGATCCAATCGGCGCGCAACAGGCCGTCGCCACGCAGTTTTGCCGGTGGAAGACCGAGAATGCGGGCAAAGGCGCTGCGAAACGCTTCGGGCGATTCAAAACCCGCATCAATCTGCGCGTCGATGACCCGGCCCCCGTCAGCCAAGGCCTGAAAGCCATGGCGCAAACGCTCCTGTCGCGCCATTTCCAGAAATGTCATGCCGAAATGTCGCCGGAAACTGCGCCGCACCGTGGAGAGATCAAGCCCCATCCGCGCGACATCGTCTTCGCTCCAGCGCCGTTCGGGATCAGCCTCCAAAGCGTCGAGCAATCGCTTGATGAAAGGCTCCGCTTCTGCAGCGGGCTGCAACGGATGACACCTTTTGCAGGCGCGAAAACCATCTGCCATGCATTCGGCAACCGAAGCGAAAAAGCGGCAGTTTTCCCGGCGCGGTTTCCGCGCGGGGCAAGTCAGGCGGCAAAAAATGCCGGTCGAGACGACACCGACATAGGCCCTGCCCTCATAAGAGGCATCGCGGGCCAACAACGCGTCATAAAGTTTGTCTTGGTTTGGGAGCGTGAACAACATGACACGCATTCTTATCCGTCTATCCGGAAATTACAGCCTCAAATCGGGCATCTATTCTCGAAAAGAAAAGCCCGCTGGTATTATCCAGCGGGCTTTCCAAATTCGCAATTCTTCAGCTTGTGATTAAGCCGAAAGCGCCTTGAACTTGGCGAGGATTGCATCACCCATTTCGGTGGTGCCAACCTTGGTCGTGCCTTCCGACCAGATATCCGCCGTGCGGATGCCGTCGTCGAGAACACCGGCAATCGCAGCTTCCAGGCGATCAGCTTCGGCAACCAGATTGAACGAATAACGCAGGCACATGGCAAGCGAAGCGATCATGGCGATCGGGTTTGCAATGCCCTTGCCAGCGATATCCGGTGCCGAGCCATGTACCGGCTCGTAAAGCGCCTTGCGCTTACCGGTCTTGGCGTCGACTGCGCCAAGCGATGCCGACGGCAACATGCCGAGCGAACCGGTCAGCATCGCCGCGACGTCCGACAGCATGTCGCCGAACAGGTTGTCGGTCACAATAACGTCGAACTGCTTCGGCCAGCGAACGAGCTGCATGCCGCCAGCATCCGCCAGCATATGCTCCAGTTCCACGTCGGAATGCTTTTCCTTGTGACGCGCGGTGACGACCTGATTCCAGAGCACGCCCGACTTCATCACATTGCGCTTTTCCATCGAGGTGACCTTGTTGCGGCGCGTGCGTGCCAGCTCGAAAGCCACATCGGTGATGCGTTCGATCTCGTAGGTGTCATAAACCTGCGTGTCGATGCCGCGCTTCTGGCCGTTGCCGAGATCGATGATTTCCTTCGGCTCGCCGAAGTAAACACCGCCCGTCAATTCGCGCAGAATCAGAATGTCGAGGCCTTCGATCACTTCCGGCTTCAGCGAAGAGGAATGGGCGAGCGCGGGATAGCAGATAGCCGGGCGCAAGTTTGCGTAAAGCTGCATGTCCTTGCGCAGACGCAGAAGACCAGCTTCCGGGCGCACTTCATAAGGCACGCTATCCCACTTCGGGCCGCCAACAGCGCCGAACAGCGTGGCGTCGGCAGCCAGCGCCTTCTCCATATCGGCATCCGAAATCGCCTGACCATGCGCGTCATAAGCGCAACCGCCAACAAGGCCTTCCTCGGTTTCAAAGCCGAGCTTGAGGTCCGAATTGAGGTAAGCGATGATCTTGCGGACTTCCGCCATGGCCTCGGGACCGATGCCATCGCCGGGCAGGAGAAGAAGTTTTCTGGTTGCCATAATGCCAAGCCTCTGTTTTTCAATGCACAATCACGAAAAACCGGGCGTCTTCCGAAATTGTTTTTCAAAGTTCCGGGAGGGTTATAGAGCCCTGTTGCGTGGCAGGCAACAATCAGCAGGCATGAAACTTATGAAAAAGATCGAGGCCTGTGCAGAAATTAAATAACCGATGGAACGGTCAGTCCACCAGTGTGCGTGCTTCAGATGGCAGCATGATCGGAATGCCGCCGCGCACCGGATAGGCAAGCTTTGCCTTGCGCGAAATCAGCTCGCTATGCTCTGCGTCATATTCCAGCGGACCCTTGGTCAGCGGGCAGACAAGCAGCTCAAGAAGGCGCACATCAATGCTGCCCGTATCGGTCGTTTCATTCACCATTTCATATCCTCCGGATCATTGCAGGCGCGATCCGTAATCGTCGTCTTTCACTCTCGCCAGCACCATTTCCGTAATGGCGATCAACGTCGCGGCGCGTGTCTTGAGGTCTGGCGCCTCCAGCAAGGCCTGTTTTTCCGCAGGACCAAATGGCGACATGATCGACAGCGCATTGACGAGCGTTTCGTTTCCGGCGCGGGCGATGCTCTCCCAGTCGGCTTCCAGATTATGCGCCTCGAGATAATCCCGGAAGGCGCGCAGCAACGCTTCGCGGTCAATATCCGCCGTATCGCGCACTTCTTCCAGATCGGTCAGAAACGGCATGATGCGGCATTGGCGATAAGGCTGGCGGCAATTGACCTCTTCCTTCACGCGGAAGCGGCAAATGCCCTGAAGCGTGATCAGCAATCGACCGTCGCCGGTCTCCGCATAGGTCGTTATGCGGCCGAGGCAGCCAATACTGCTCAGCGGCGGGCGCAGGCTTTCATCGAGTTCATTGACGATCTCGTCGTCATCTTCCTCGTCGTCGATTTGCGGCTGGATCATACCGATGATCCGCTTGCCAGCGAGCGCGCTTTCAATCATCGCCAGATAACGCGGCTCGAATATGTTCAACGGAAGCTGGCCGCCGGGCAAAAGCAGTGCACCTTTCAGCGGAAATACCGGAACCAGATCCGGTATGTCGGAACCCGTTCTGTAACGGGCATTACCCACTTGCATTGCAACCTCCTTTGGAATGCTCCGCGCAGTTGTTGCGCGCAGCATCCCGGTAGTCCTGTTTCACGCTGCTCTGTTCGCTTATGAAAACAGCAACGAAGACAATTTCCGGCGTGCCGAAAGCGTCGCCGGGTCCGTATTGCCCCATGCTTCGAAGAACTGGAGCAGTTGCATACGCGCGCCGTCTTCGTTCCAGCTGCGATCGGCCTTCATGATGGTCAGCAGTTCATTGGCAGCATCTTCGCGACGGCCCTGCGCGTTGCGCACCTGCGCCAGATCGAAACGCGCCTGATAATCCTGTGGATCGGCCTGAAGGCGCTTTTCCAGTTCAACCGGATCACCAATCAGCTTGACCTGATCGGCAAGGGCCAGCTTGGCTTCAAGCGCGCGCACCGAGGCTGCATTCTGCTTGTCGGCCGGAATGGTGGCGAGAATTTCGCGCGCCTGTTCCGCATCGCCCGATTCCAGAACGCAGGATGCCAGACCGACAATCGCATCGACATTGTCGGGCGCGGCCTGAAGGATGGAATTGAAAATGTCGCCAGCCTGCACATAGTCGCCGGACTCAAGCAGTTCCTGCGCGGCAGTAATCGCCTCGGCAATGGCGTTTTCCTGATCGCTCGGGCCGCCGATCTTGGCGATGAATTCCTTCACCTTCGATTCCGGCAATGCGCCCATGAAACCGTCAACCGGCTGACCATTGACGAAGGCGATAACAGCCGGAATGGACTGAATGCCGAGCTGGCCCGGAATGGACGGATGATCGTCGATGTTCATCTTGACCAGCTTGACCGCACCGCCCGCTTCCTTGACCACCTTTTCGATGACCGGCGTCAGTTGCTTGCAGGGTCCGCACCAGGGGGCCCAGAAATCGACCAGAACCGGCTGCTGGCGCGATTCGGCCAGAACGTCGGTCTGGAATGCCGCAGTTGTCGTATCCTTGATCAGATCCGATCCGCCCGCTGGCGCCGGTGTCGAACCGAAAGAAACATTTGCCGTCATCTGGCCGCCCGCATTGGCGTAAGGATTGTTCTGGCTGGTCATGGAATATTCCTCATATCTTCCGGCCCGTTCATGCACCCCGCATCACAGCCGGTGTCGATCTTTCAGTTCGTGCCAATCAATTTGTATCTGTTCCGGCGGATTTCAAGACGCGTAGTCTATACCGTTGCGTCTGCCTTCGCACCTTCTGATACTGCAAGGATACGCGGTTCATGACCGGTCGATTTCAGGAAGGTGATCAGGTCTTCGCGCTGGATCGATGTGGTCGCTTCATTGGTCAGCGGATGCCCGTTGATGACATCATATTTCATCAGATCGGCATCGATAATAACCTGAACATTGTGGTCACGGTCATTGATCGCGCCAAAGACGGTCACTGATCCGGGAATGACACCCAGATATTCCAGGAGCTTCTCCGGTTTGCCGAACGAAACGCGGCTTGCCGCACCAATCACCTGATGGATCGACTTCAGATCGACCACGGCATCTTCTTCCACGGTCACGAGGAAGAAATTGTCCTTCTTGTCTTTCAGGAACAGGTTTTTCGTGTGCCCGCCGGGAATTTCACCGCGTAACCCTTGAGAATCCGCAACCGTGAACAAAGGCGGATGTTCAACGGTTGTCACCTCGATGCCGAGGTTTTGCAGGTGATCGAGAAGCTCCTTCGGCGACAAGGCCATGATTCCACCCATTTCTATTCAATATTCAAATTGTTCCGTTCAGGCTTATAGACCATGGTTTGCACGGCTGTAACCACCCGAACGGAACTTTGGACAATCTCCGAAAAACGACATTTTATTGTAATTTCCCTGTTGCATTCCGAAAAGCCTTAGTCCATATACCGCCTGCCTGACGGAAACGACTTCCTTCGGAAACGTTTTCAGGTCGAAACTGGCGCGAGCGGGTGTAGCTCAGGGGTAGAGCACAACCTTGCCAAGGTTGGGGTCGAGGGTTCGAATCCCTTCGCCCGCTCCAGTTTCCAGCAGGCACTATCAAAATCCCGGCTTTGTCCGGGATTTTTGCTTTTCTGGACCTCTTTTCAAAGCCGAGTTCAACAATTCGCCAGCAAAACTGAGCTTGCGCTCAGTTGCCGACAAATTCGAACTTGTCCACGTCGACCAGACCGCGATCGGTGATCTTCAGATGCGGAATCACCGGCAGCGCGACAAAAGCCAGTTGCAGGAACGGTTCTTCGAGAACAGAGCCCAGCTCTTCGGCTGCATGGCGCAGCTTGCGCAACTCCTCACGCACCACCTCGTAAGGCTGGTCGCTCATAAGCCCGGCAATCGGCAAAGGCAGCTCGGCCAGCACCTTGCCATCCCGCACGACAACGAAGCCCCCTTCGATTTCGCCAAGCCGGTTAGCGGCGACGGCGATATCCTCGTCCGATGCTCCGACGACACAGATATTGTGGCTGTCATGGCTGACGGTCGAAGCAATCGCTCCAGCTTTCAGCCCAAAACCATGCACAAAGCCTGTTGCGATGTTTCCGTTCTTGCCGTGACGCTCGACCACCGCGATTTTCACGACATCCTGTTCAAGATCTGGTTCAACGCCCTTCGGACCGACTTTAAGCTCGAATTCGAGGCTTTCGGTGATGATCTTGCCGGGAATGATGCCGATGGCGCGCGTCTTGCCGCTGTTTGAATGCGAACGGAAATTGGCGGCACCCACGCGCTGCGCCTTCACGCTGTTGCGCCCCACCTCGGCAATTGTCTTGCGCTGGGCAAACAGGTCTTCTGAAACCACACGTCCTGCCGAGAGGACAATCTCGGCATGGCAATCTTCCAGACTGTCGATGACGACGAGATCGGCGCGTTGCCCCGGAGCCACCAGTCCACGGTCGAACAGGCCGAAAGCGCGTGCTGCGGAAACACTGGCCGCGCGATAGATGGCCAAAGGCGACACGCCACCGGCAATAGCGGTGCGGATCAGATAATCGAGATGGCCCTGATCGGCGATATCCAAAGGATTGCGGTCGTCGGTGCAAAGCGCCAGAAACTGCGCATGACGCTCCGTGATGATCGGCATCAGCGCCTTGAGGTCCTTGGAGACCGAACCTTCGCGCACCAGAACATGCATGCCCTTGCGCATCTTCTCCAGCGCTTCTTCCGCGCTTGTCGCCTCGTGCTCGGTGCGAATGCCGACAGAGATGTAACCGTTCAGGTCCTTGCCGCGCAGCAACGGCGCGTGACCATCAACGTGCCGCCCCTGAAAAGCCTGCAGCTTCGCCATACATTCAGGGTCCTTGGCCAGAACGCCCGGAAAATTCATGAACTCGGCAAGGCCGATCACCTTCGGATGATCCGCAAAGGGGAGAAGATCACCGATCAACAGTTCCGCACCCGCCGTTTCCATATGGGTGGCGGGCACACAACTCGACAGCTGAACGCGAATGTCCATCACGGTTTCCAACGCGCTGTCGAGGAAGTATTTGATACCTTCCGCGCCCAGTACATTGGCGATTTCATGCGGGTCGCAGATCACCGTCGTCACACCTTGCGGCAACACGCAGCGATCGAATTCATGCGGCGTGATATGCGAGGATTCGATATGCAGATGCGTATCGATAAAACCCGGAACAACAATGCGTCCCGTAATGTCGATTTCCTGCTTACCGGAATAGGTGCCAAACGTGCCGACAATGCGATCCCCGCAGATCGCAATATCGCTTTCCACGAGTTCGCCGGTGACCAGATCGAAGAAGCGGCCACCCTTCAGCACGATATCGGCAGGTTCGCGGCCTGCACCCTGATCGATCATCCGTTCCAGCATCGCTTACTCCGTTCACACCTGAATCAATTCAAAAGAGGTTATCATAATGCAAGACGCGGCGGTAAGGTCGCCCTTCCGCCGCGTCTTCGCCAAACATCGCCTTGTTTTACCGCTGATATTCCATAATGCGGCTGCGGCTCAAAACCAGTTCGAGACGATTATCATCGAGCTGGTGCAGACAGACGCGCCGTGTCCACGGGCCATCCTGCAACGTAAAAAGCGCGCGTCCTTTGCCAATGTCTTCCAGCGGCATGGCGCGGCGCGTTGGGCCTATACCCGAAATCACATGCCCGTCCTTGATATCGAAACTGGCGCCATAGGCTGATGCCTGCCAGTGGCCATCCAGTTCTCTGCCGGCAGGTGTTACCGACGCCGGTATCAGACGACACGGAGCATAGCCGATTTCGCCTTCCAGCACCTCGCCCGTCCAGCGCAGCTTGATCGGCGACGACGCCGAAAGGGACGAAGACCAGCCATCCCCGACATTGTACAACGTGTCTTCCGCATCAAGACAGTTTGCGACGCCATTACGCATTTCCAGCCATAGCGGGCCGGTCTCAGCGACGTAGAGCCCATCGGGAATAGCGCAGCTGGTGTCGGGCAGTTGTAAGCCGTATAGAGCGGCCATGCAGTCGCGTGCGATTTTATACGTGTTGGCGTCTTCCCGGTTGGAGACGACAACCATGCCGCTTTTTTCCTGCGGGTCGAGCAGAAAATAGCTCTTGTAACCGGGATGCGAACCGCCGTGTCCGACAAATGCCTTGCCGTCGATCCCGTTCCAGCGCAGGCCCAAACCATAGCCTGTGGGACGTCCGTTCGACAGGTTGCGCTCGGCTGACAGATTGGCGAGCAGCCCCCTATAGGCGCCCTCGCCCTCCAGCAGCGCCTGCGCCCATATGGTTAAGGCCATGCCGCTGCCGACGAGGCAGCCCGAAGCCGAGAGGTGCAAGCCAGCGGCACTCAATTGCCATTTGTCACCCGACTGCCAGTAACCCGGCGCTAATCCCCGTATCGGATCGTTCCACACGTCGGGCGTGCTGAGGGATAGTCCGAGCGGTACCGAAACTTCGGATTGTATGAAATCGCGGAAACGGAAGCCCTTGCGTTCGAGCGCGGCTTCCACCAGCCGATAACCGGTATTGGAATAGGAGATTTCGCTGCCTGCTTCGAAATTAAGCCGCGTCAGCGAAGCCAGAAAATCCAGAAGCTGGTTTGCTTCGGTCTGCGTATAGACGGAAAGACCAAGCAGCGTCAGGCATTCGCGCGTATCGGGCAGACCGCCGGTCATGTCCAGTGCGCGGCCCACGGTCACATCGGCCAGTGGGCTTTGCAGCTCCGGCAGATGGTCGCCAAGGCGATCATCAAGGCTGATGACATCACTATGGCTGAGAACCATGGCGCAGAACAAATGCTTGGTGATGGAGGCATAGCGCACGACGGTGTTGGCCGTAAACGGAACACCTGTTGCGAGGCTTTCCAGCCCGCCTGCATAGGCAAATTTGACCCCGTCCAGATCAAAACCGATAATTACACCACCGGGCTCGTCTTTCGCCCAGCTTCTCGAATAGACCTTCGCGGCCTGCGAGGCAGCGTTCCAGTCTGCATGCATTGACATAAAATCTCCGTCAGACAGCTCTTGCATTTCAACGCTCTCTGCGCGCGCATTCCCCCGCCGCCGAGCTGTTCCACGACCCAGGATGCCGAATGCTTGCTTTTTCAAGAAGCATCGGGGGCGGCATTCCGTGTGATTGTGGCCGGATCGCAGATAATGCGGATTCTCTTGTCCACGCAAGACCGCCAGACAGCGTCACATGCGACACATGTTGCAGAAAACTCGTTTGCAATTTGCTTTCTGCGGGTCCACTACCCCCATGAACTGAACGATCAGCGTGAAGGAAAACTCCCAAGATGGCGACAGACCAACTGATTCCGGTATTCGATGGGCACAATGACGTTCTGCTGCGCTTGTGGTCTTCCAACAAGCCTTCACCGGAAAAGCGGTTTCTTGAAGGTGAGGACGTCGGCCATATCGACCTGCCCCGTGCCCGCAAAGGCGGCCTGGGCGGTGGACTATGCGCGGTTTATGTTCCGTCCCCCGCCCGAGAACTGGATGCCGATGGCAATCTGCCGACGCCAAGCCAGCCGGACGCCATGAAGGCGACGCTAGGCATGGCGGCAATCTTGCAAAACATCGAACGCAAGTCGGAAGGACAAGTGCGCATCTGCCGGACGGCTGCAGACATTCGTGATGCATTCGCCAATGGCATTTTCGCTTCCGTCTTTCACATTGAAGGCGTGGAAGCTTTCGATGAGAGCCTCGACGCGCTTTACGTTCTGCATGCTGCGGGCCTGAGAACGCTGGGCCCCGTCTGGAGCCGCCCTAATATTTTTGCGCATGGCATTCCCTTCCGCTTTCCTTCATCGCCGAATATCGGACCGGGCCTGACCGATCACGGCAAGGCGCTCATCCGCGCCTGCAATGAATTGAAGGTCATGGTCGATCTGTCCCATATGAATGAAAAAGGGTTCTGGGATATCGCAGCGCTGTCCGACGCACCGCTGGTTGCATCACATTCCAACGCCCATGCGCTTTGCCAGCAGAGTCGCAATCTGACTGACCGGCAGCTCGACGCTATCCGCGATACTGGCGGTCTTGTCGGCCTGAATTTCGGCGTCGGCTTCCTGCGCGAGGATGGCAGACGCGACCCGAATACCGATCTGAACGAACTCGTGCGCCATGCGGACTATATCGTCAACCGCATCGGCATCGATCATCTCGCCCTTGGTTCGGATTTTGACGGCACAACGATCTCGAACAGCCTGCACAGCGTCGCCGACCTTCAGCGTGTGATCGAGACGTTCCGCAAGCATGGTTATGACGACGCTTCCATCGTCAAGCTTGCCCATAAAAACTGGATCGACGTGCTTGAACGCACCTGGGGGGCGTAAGCCGCCGCACCAGCTTTGTATCTGAATATGGTGTCGAGGAGGCCTTCCAGGGCCTCCTTTCTTTTTCGCGCAAGACAGCGGCGTCAGTCTCCGATACGGTTGACTGACCGCCTCGTCTTCAGTGTCGAGCCCCGAAATAATCCACAGCCCTTCACAATTTTTCGCGTAGCTTTCGATTTTTTTCTTTTTTAGAGCTACTATTTTCGAGTTTACTCTGGCATTGGGAAAATCGAAGGTTGATCCTTCACAAAAAATTGCATTCATATAAGCGCTACATAAAAACAGGGTTGCGCAAAGCGGACACGCCGGGATCGGCTAAGCCTGAATGCAGCCACTCAGCATGAGGAGGAAACATGCTTACCCGTCTGATCACGACTTCCGCGCTCACAGGCGTACTTGCTCTTTCCATCGGTTCGCAGGCATTTGCCCAGACCGAATTGTCCTGGTGGCACGGCATGACGGGCGCCAATAACGAAATGATCAACGAACTCACCAAGGAGTTCAATGAAAGCCAGAGCGATTACAAGATCGTCCCGGTTTACAAGGGCAGCTACCCTGAAACGTTGAATGCAGGCATCGCCGCGTTCCGTTCCAAGCAGCCGCCGGCAATTCTTCAGGTCTTCGACGCTGGCAGCGGCGTGATGATGGGCGCTGAAGGCGCTGTGGTTCCGGCAGCCGAAGTGCTGGAAAAGGGCGGCTTCAAGTTCGACAAGTCGCAGTACCTGCCGGGTATCGTCGCCTATTATTCCAAGCCGGACGGCACGATGCTGTCCTTCCCGTATAATTCCTCGTCGCCGATCCTCTATTACAACAAGGATGCCTTCAAGAAGGCTGGTCTGGATGAAAACAATCCGCCGAAGACCTGGCCTGAAGTGTTTGAAGCGGCCAAGAAAATCAAGACGAGCGGTGCGGCCCCGTGCGGCTTCACCTCGACCTGGCTGACCTGGATCCAGACCGAAAACTTCGCAGCCTGGAACAACGTTCCTTACGGCACCAACGAAAATGGCCTTGGCGGCACCGATGTGAAGCTGGAAATCAATTCCCCGCTTTACATCCAGCATTTCCAGTCGATTGCCGATCTCGCCAAGGATGGCGCATTCCGCTACGGCGGACGCACCTCGGAAGCAAAGCAGCTCTTCACGTCCGGTGAATGCGCGATGCTGACGGAATCGTCCGGCGGTCTCGGCGATGTGGTCAAATCCGGCATCAATTACGGTATCGGCCAGTTGCCTTATTACGAAGGTCACGGCCCGCAGAACACCATCCCCGGCGGTGCGGCGCTTTGGGTTTTCGCTGGTCTCAGCGACGATCAGTACAAGGGTATTGCACAGTTCTTCAACTTCCTGTCGCAGACCAAGATTCAGGTCAAGCTGCATGAGAAGTCTGGCTATCTGCCTGTAACGCTGGCCGCGTACGAAGAAACCAAGAAGTCGGATTTCTATGAAAAGAATCCGGGTCGCGAAACGCCGATCCTTCAGATGATGGGCAAGGAGCCGACCGAAAACTCCAAGGGCGTGCGCCTCGTCAACCTGCCGCAGGTGCGTGATATCCTGAACGAAGAGTTCGAAGCCATGCTCGGCGGCAAGCAGGACGCGAAGACCGCGCTCGAAAACGCCGTCAAGCGCGGAAACGAAGCGATCGCAGCCGCGCAATAAGTTTTAAATCAAGCAATGCCGCCTGCTCATAATCGAGTGGGCGGCTTTGTTTCCTGCAAGGAAATCGCCCGTGCAGAAAGTCACGTTCCCCAACAAGTTTTTACCCTATTTCCTGCTGGCGCCGCAGATTGCATTGACGCTGGTATTCTTCTTCTGGCCCGCCAGTCAGGCCATCTATCAGTCCTTCATGCGTGAAGACGCATTTGGCCTGAAATCCACCTTCGTAGGACTGGCAAATTTCAGCGCGGTTCTTTCGGACCCTAATTATCTGCATTCCTTCAGGGTCACGATTGTTTTCAACGTCCTGACGGCTTTTGTGGCCATGGGCGCTGCCTTGTTGCTGGCGACTGCGGCCGACCGCGTCATACGCGGCAAGACCCTTTATCGCACGTTGTTGATCTGGCCCTATGCCGTGGCGCCTGCCGTCGCCGGTATGCTCTGGCTGTTCATGTTCAACCCGGCCATGGGCACACTTGCCTATATCCTGCGCCGCAACGGCGTCGCTTGGGATCCGCTTCTCGACGGCAATCAGGCCATGGGCCTCGTTGTTTTCGCCGCTGCATGGAAACAGATTTCCTACAATTTCCTGTTTTTTGTCGCGGGCTTGCAGGCAATTCCTAAGTCGTTAATCGAAGCGGCAGCCATTGACGGCGCGCGCGGTGCGCGGCGCTTCTGGACCATTGTGTTTCCGTTGCTGGCCCCCACCTCGTTCTTCCTGCTGGTGGTCAACACGACCTATGCCTTCTTCGACACGTTCGGCATCATCCACGCCGTCACGGGGGGCGGCCCTGCCAAGGCAACGGAAACGCTGGTCTACAAGGTTTACAATGACGGCTTCGTCAATCTGAACCTCGGCTCGTCGTCTGCCCAATCGGTCATCCTGATGGCCATCGTCATCGCCCTGACTGCTTTCCAGTTCCGCTTCGTTGAGAAGCGCGTGCATTATTCTTGAGCGAGGCGGCCATGATCGAAAAACGCCCCATCTCCAATCTGATCGGCCACCTGATCCTGATCATCGGGATCATCATCGTCGCCTTTCCGATTTATTATACCTTCGTCGCCTCGACGATGAGTTCGTCGGAAATCATCCGTCCGCCAATCTCGCTTCTGCCCGGCAATCATCTTGTCGAGAACTACAACGAAGCCATATTCGGCGGTGTGGAGCGCGTTGTCGGCGTCAGCCTTGAAAGGCTGTTGTGGAACTCGTTTGTCGTGGCAATGGCGATTGCCGTCGGCAAGATCATCATCTCGTTCATGTCGGCCTTCGCGATTGTCTTCTTCCGCTTTCCGCTGCGCATGTTCTTCTTCTGGATGATTTTTGTGACGCTGATGCTGCCGGTCGAAGTGCGCATCCTGCCCACCTATAAGGTCATCGTGGATCTCGGGCTGATTGATACCTATGCGGGGCTGACACTGCCCCTGATGGCATCTGCAACCGCGACATTCCTGTTCCGGCAGTTCTTCCTCACCATTCCGGGAGAACTGGTCGAAGCCGCCCGTATCGACAATGCAGGACCGTTCCGCTTCATGCGCGACATCCTCCTGCCCTTGTCGAAGACGAATATCGCGGCGCTCTTCGTCATTCTCTTCATTTACGGATGGACCCAATATCTCTGGCCTCTGCTCGTTACCAATGATGCGAAAATGAACACCATCATCATCGGCCTGCGCCGCATGGTCGATTGGGCCGACGCTTCCACCCCGTGGAACTATGTCATGGTAACGGCAATTCTGGCCATCATCCCGCCGATCCTCGTTGTCGTGCTGATGCAGCGCTGGTTCGTCAAAGGTCTCGTGGAAACGGAAAAATAATGAGCAAGATCGTTCTTGATAATGTCCGCAAGAGCTATGGCGGCGGTATTGAAGTCATCAAAGGCGTTTCACTGGATATTCAGGATGGTGAATTCGTCGTTCTCGTTGGCCCATCGGGCTGCGGAAAATCCACGCTTCTGCGCATGATTGCCGGTCTGGAAAGCATCACCGGCGGTACGATTGCCATTGGCGACCGGGTGGTCAACGATGTCGAGCCAGCAGAGCGCGACATCGCCATGGTGTTTCAGAACTATGCGCTCTATCCGCATATGACGGTGCGCGACAACCTCGCTTATGGCCTGAAAAACCGTAAAACACCGAAAGACGAAATCGAACGCCGTATCGGCAAGGCCGCCAAGGCGCTGGAAATCGAACAATTCCTCGACCGCAAGCCGCGCCAGCTTTCGGGCGGCCAGCGCCAGCGCGTCGCCATGGGTCGCGCTATTGTGCGCGAACCGGCGGCTTTCCTGTTCGATGAACCACTTTCCAATCTTGATGCCAAGCTGCGCGTGCAAATGCGCGTCGAGATCAAGCGCTTGCAGCGTTCGCTCGGCACGACCAGTGTTTATGTGACCCACGACCAGATGGAAGCCATGACCATGGCTGATCGTCTCGTGGTGTTGAATGCCGGAAATATCGAGCAGGTCGGCACGCCTATCGAGCTTTACGAAAAGCCTGCCTCGACCTTTGTTGCGACCTTCATCGGCTCTCCGTCGATGAACCTGCTCGAAGGCGGTGCAAGCACAGTCTGGCAGCCAGGAAGCGCCATCAGCGTCCAGTCGGGCACGTTCACGCTCGGTGTGCGTCCTGAAGACATGCGCATCCTCAATGCCGGAGAACCGGCAGCTGACGGTTTCAATGCCGATGTGCGCATCGATGCGATTGAGCTTGTCGGCGCGGAAA
The DNA here is from genome assembly GCA_014138095.1 of Ochrobactrum sp. RH2CCR150. Lineage (GTDB taxonomy): Bacteria > Pseudomonadota > Alphaproteobacteria > Rhizobiales > Rhizobiaceae > Brucella > Brucella gambitense. The sequence goes on along the minus strand of JACGXE010000002.1, from coordinate 600,052 downwards.
GCTTCATCCATGGCTCTCTGTCGGATGGCAAACCGCTGGTCTTCCGCGTGGCCGGTCGTTCCAGCCACACGATTGATGAAGTTGTGAAGGTCGGTGCTTCTGCGCAGAACGTGCATCTTTTCGACGCGAATGGCCGCCGTATCGGCGATTGATTGAAACAGCCTTGCGCTCTACAACCAGAGCGCAAGGCCACTTATTTTCTGCGGCGCGCGATATTTACACCGCCCTGAATAATCAATTTCCGTTTGAAATTTTATGCGTTACACAGAAACGGAATAATTTTCTCATTTCTGGGAACGCGTACTGAATGACTCATCAACAGATACTATCCTTCTCTGTGATCGTACTTATGATGGGGGCATTTATCTGGGGCAAGTTTCGATACGACGTCGTGGCGCTTTGCGCGCTTTTGCTTGGCATCGCGGTTGGTGTCGTTCCCTTTGATAAAGCGTTTACTGGCTTTAGCGATGACATCGTCATCATTGTGGGCAGCGCATTGGTGGTCAGTGCGGGTGTTGCTCGCTCCGGCTTGATGCAGCTCGCCGTACAGCGGTTCCTGCCGGAAATGAACAGCGTTCGATTACAGTTGGCCGTTCTGGTCGCCATCGTGACGGTGCTCTCCGCCTTCGTAAAAAATGTCGGCGCGCTGGCGATCATGATCCCGGTCGCCTTTCAGTTTGCCCGCCGCTCCAATGTCTCGCCCTCGACATTTCTGATGCCGATGGCCTTTGGCGCGCTGCTCGGCGGATTGATGACGCAGGTTGGCACTTCGCCCAACATCGTCGTTTCACGCATTCGCGGCGAAATGGTCGGCGAACCTTTCACCATGTTCGACTTCACGCCGGTCGGCGCGGTGCTTGCGGCTGTCGGTCTTGTCTATCTCGTTTGCTTCTACTGGCTGGTGCCACAGCGTACCCGTGAAAACGTTTCTCTCAACGAAGCAATCAAGATCAAGAACTACGCTTCCGAAGCCCGCGTTTCAAAATCCTCTCCGCTGGTTGGCAAACAAATATCCGAACTTATCCGCCCTGCCGAAGGCGAAGCCATGGTCACGGCCATTATCCGCAAGGAAGGGCGCATCACGCCTCTGCCCGACACGGTGCTTGCCGAAGACGATATCGTCATGCTGGAAGGCGACCCGAAAGCGCTCGATACAGTCGTCAGCGCCGGAAAGCTGACCCTGTCCGAAAATCGCGACCCAAAAGACACAAGCGGCTCTACCGATATCGAAGTGGTAGAGGCTGTCATCGGCAAGAATTCCCATCTTGTCGATCTGTCAGCGCAGCGGCTGGAGCTTTATGCGCGCTATGACGTCAATCTTCTCGCCGTCAGCCGCCCCGGCGAACGCATTACCGAGCGCTTGAGCGAAGTGCGCCTGCGGTTCGGCGATGTGCTGGTGCTTCAGGGCAGACAGGCCAGCCTATCCACCTTCCTGCCGGAATTCGAGCTTTTGCCTTTGGCGCGGCGCAAGCTGATGCTCGGAAATGTTCGCAAGAGCCTCATACCGCTGGCAATTCTAATTGTTGCCATTGGCGCGACGGCTTTGAGCATCGTACCGGTCGCCGTGGCGTTTTTCGCAGCCGCAGTTGCGATGCTGCTTTTCAAGGTCATCCCGCTCAACGAAGTCTATGACGAGATTGACGGCCCTATTCTGGTGATGCTGGCGGCGCTGATACCGGTGTCGGACGCGCTTAGAACCACAGGCGGCACTGATCTGATAGCCGAAGCGCTCGCCTCCATAGGCCACCAGTTGCCGCCCGCCGGTGCGCTGGCGCTGATCCTCGTCGCCGCAATGATGGTGACGCCGTTTCTCAACAATGCCGCAACGGTTCTGGTCATGGCTCCGATTGCAACCAGCTTCGCCTCCGGCCTTGGTTTCAAGCCGGAAGCTTTCCTGATGGCTGTGGCGATCGGCGCAGGGTGTGATTTCCTCACCCCTATCGGCCACCAGTGCAACACACTGGTCATGGGACCGGGCGGTTACAAATTCAGCGACTATCCACGTCTTGGACTGCCACTCTCCATCATCATCGCCATCGTGACTGTGCCGACATTGATGTTCTTCTGGCCGTTGAAATAAACTCTGTCAGAGCTTCTGAGCGCGGATCCAGGCGAGGCTTTCCGCCACAATCTTCTCAATCGGGTCGGCTACGTCGGCCCGGAAAACAAGCGGCTCGCCCACCGGGCTTTCCAGCGTTGCGATCTGGCTTTCGAGCATGGCGACCGGCATGAAATGGCCTGTACGGTGGCCCATATGCTCGTGGAGAACTTCAAAAGTACCGTCGAGAAAAATGATCATAACCGGCGCTCCGGCAGCGGCGCGCAAACGGTCACGATAGACTGCTTTCAGCGCCGAACAGGAGACGACAATGCCATCATTTGCTGCGGCAAGGTGCTCACCAATCTTGTCCAGCCAAGGCCAGCGATCTTCGTCCTGAAGCGGAATACCCGCCGACATTTTATCGACATTGGCCTTTGGGTGCAGCGAATCCCCTTCCAGAAAGGGCAACTGCAATTCGGCAGCAATCTTCTCGCCGACAGTGGACTTTCCGGACCCCGAAACGCCCATAACAATCATACGCAGCATCAATATCCTCACAGGCTCGCCGACGCGCTGGCATCGGCATGCGAAGTCAAACAATCTTCGCAAAAACTAAACGGATCACGCAACACGAGCGATGTGCGGCGTAACCCGTCGACCTGTCAAGCTTCAGTTAAAATAATGTGGCTCAATTGAGGGGGATGGCGTTGCCATCCTTCTGGGACTGATAGGCGCCGGACATCGCATCATATTTGGCGCGAATGGCATCAAGGCGCTTTTCAAGCCGCGAACGATCCGGTTCCGGCAAAGCTGCGACCAGCTTGGGCAAAGAATGGCTATGCCAGAAGGCATTGTCGCGATTATAGCCGCCCGGCTCCAGCGTGAAGACTTCTTTGAGAATTTTCAGATCGTGCGGGATGGAAAACGCATCGCGCGAATCTTCATGGCTGAACAGATAATAGAAATTGTCGAAGCCGCTCCAGGTGATGGCCGAAAGGCACATCGAGCATGGCTCATGGGTGGAAAAGAACACCATATCCTTGGTGTTTGGTCTGCCCTTTTCCGGCATTTCGTAAAAGCGCTTCAGCGTGTGCACTTCTCCGTGCCAAAGCGGGTTTTCCGTCTCATTATTGGTTTCGGCCAGGACGAGCGAGAGATCGGATTTTTGCAAAAGTGCTGCGCCGAAAATCTTGTTGCCAGCGGCAACGCCCTTTTCCGTCAACGGGATGATATCATTCTCAAGGACTTCAATCAGTCGTTCCAGAAGCTTCAGATCGTTCGACTGCAAAGGCTCTCTCCTCATCTAACATCGGAAAATACGCCGGGCGCGAACGCCCGGCGTTACAAGACTATTCTGCGAAGAATGCGAAGCGGATCACGAACAGGGCTGCGACCAGCCAGGTTGCGAGGTGAACCTCGCGTGCCTTGCCCGTGAAGGCTTTGAGCACGACGTAGCTGATGAAGCCGAAGGCAAGACCGTTAGCAATCGAATAGGTCAGCGGAATGGCCAGTGCGGTAAGCGCCGCAGGCGTTGCTTCCGTAATGTCGTGCCAATCGATTTCAGTCAGTTCGCGCATCATGAGGCAAGCCACATAGATCAGCGCTGGTGCGGTTGCATAAGCAGGCACCGAACCGGCTAGCGGCGAAATGAACAGGGCAGCAAGGAATAACACCGCTACGACGAATGCCGTAAGACCGGTGCGACCGCCTGCCTGCACGCCAGAAGCGCTTTCGACATAAGCTGTCGTGGACGAGGTGCCCAGCAGCGAACCGCCGAGAATGGCCGTGCTGTCGGCAAAGAGCGCGCGACCGAGACGGTTCGGCTTGCCCGGTTCGATCAGGCCGCCACGCTTGGCGACGCCGATCAGCGTGCCTGTGGCGTCGAACACTTCAACCAGCACGAAAACCAGGATCACGTGCAGAATGCCGGTATGGAGCGCGCCCATAACGTCGAGCTGCAGAAAGGTCGGTGCAAGGCTTGGCGGCGCGGAGAACACGCCATTGAACTGGCTGATGCCAAGCGCAATCGACGCAATCGTAATAACCAGAATGCCGATCAGGATCGAACCACGAACCTTGAGCGCATCCAGAACCGCGATGATGAAGAAACCGGCAATAGCAAGCAGCGTACCGGCTTTGGTCAGATCGCCAAGGCCGACAAGCGTTGCTTCATTGCCGACCACCACGCCTGCGGTTTTCAGGCCAATGAGCGCCAGAAACATACCGATACCGGCTGCAATCGCACTTCGAAGCGAATGCGGAATGCCTTCCACCAGCCAGCGGCGGATACCCGTTACTGTCAGAAGGAGGAAGATGACGCCGGAAATGAAAACAGCTCCGAGCGCCTGCTGCCAGCTGAAGCCCATGGCTCCAACGACCGTGAACGCGAAGAATGCGTTGAGGCCCATGCCGGGCGCCATGCCGATCGGCCAGTTGGCGACAAGCGCCATGATGATCGAGCCGAGCGCAGCGGCGAGACAGGTCGCCACAAAGACCGCGCTTTTATCCATGCCCGTGGTGGACAGGATATCCGGGTTGACGAAGATGATGTAGGACATCGTCAGGAAGGTCGTCACGCCAGCGATGATTTCAGTCCGCGCGTTTGTGCCGTGTTCCTGTAACTTGAACAGCTTTTCGAGCATCGTTCCTCCGAGGCAAGTAGGCCCGTTTCTCGGGTGCCCACGCCAATTCCGCCACGGACAGATCTGCTGTGCCGCCACGGAATGCAGAATGGAGCAACCCTATGGGATTGCCAAAATGTTAGACGCCGCCGCATTTTGCGCGGACGGACTGGTTCCCCTTACACCTCATTGCAGACAAAGCACAGTTCCCTACCGCGATCTGTACACAATTCTGCCTTGAGAATGCCTATTTATTGACTTGATGGAGTGTGGACTGACTTGCCCGCCGACGCCAGTTCCCCATTTGCGGGGAAATATTTGAAAGAGCTTCAAAAAAAGCGCCCACCCGAAGGGCGGGCGTATCTATCAACATACTGATTAGAAAACGCTTTTCAGCAACAGCCCAGTCGCATACATGCCGAGCGCGAAAAACGTGTGCGCCACTAGGTTCATAATACGGACATGTCGCGCATTCGGCAAACGAGATGCTGCCCAACCGATTCCCAGTCCCGGCTGCAACAGAAACCAACCGGCCGCGACGGTTAGTATGCCAAAGATCCAGACGGGAAGAAAGACGGGATTCTCAAACCACGCCGCACCGCCGTAAAATGCGAAAATCACGCCGTAGAGAATACCGACAACATAGTGCCCGATCCAGCCAAGCGCGACCTCGTGTCGGTAGGGCGCAGCGTTGCCGATGTCATCATGGAAAATCTGGCCTTCACGCAGATACCAGAACCAGCGGCCAACCCTGCCCCAGTTTGGAAGCGACTGTCCCGGCATGGCAGCCAGCACAATTGCCCAAATGTCCATCACGATTGTTGCGCCGATCCCGATCAGGATACCGCGCCATAAAAGATCTATCATCTTGCGAGCCCTATCGTCCTGCGAGCTTAAATGTCATCGGGCGATCAGTTAGCAATCTGATCGCCCGATGCGCAAGGATGCCAGTCTCAGTATAGTTATTTTCTCACAATATTACGGCAAAGCCGCTGTAACAATCGCTTGAATAGTCATAGCTCTGAAAAGAGAGCGACGATGAAGAAACACTCAAAGCCTGAACATCTTGACTGTGATATGCTCTTCGTCATCAGCCCCCGCGAGATTGAGTATATGAAGGACTGCGCAGGAAACAATTCATAGTTGTCTCAAAACGGGATCAGAATTGTCCCAAATGCAAATGAATCTCGAAAAAATCGGCGAAAATAGATCAGCTCGTATAATGAAATGACGCCCGCGCGACATGTCTGTGCCCGTATGAGAATGCTAATATTTCAATAGAAGGGTGGAAAAGATTGCCAGCGAGAAAGCGCTGAACGTAACTGAAAATGCTAAAATACTATTTTCGGCATAGCTAAAAAAGCAAAAGCGCCGGGACTGGAGACCGACGCTTTGTCACTTTATTTCGATTTTACTTACGGGGCGATCCTTCGAAAGACGCTCCATACGCACTTATCGACCGAATACGGCGCTCTGGATCTGCGAACGCGAAACACCGATGTCGGCAAGAAGATGGTCGTCCATTGCACCGAGTTCACGAACTGCACGGCGACGGGATACATACTGTTGGAATTTCTGACGAATGTTCATTTGCTCTCTCCTCGTTTGGATGATGCTCAAATAGGCGTTTGTCTAAATTTCCACCACGGATATGATTGCAAATGAGGCATGCGTTTTCGTGAGAGCTCAAAGCCTTGAAAAAGGCGAAATCGCACCTCTCAATTTATACTGGCGCGACGTCGATTTTTACTAAAATGTCTTTTGCCAACGCGCCTCCAATCGATTAGATCGGGAAAGAGCCTCCTCCCCTCTCTTTCGGCCTCCACGCTTTCGGACCCGTCTTTACGGACATTGCCATGCTTTACGGAATTTTCCTCGCGTTTGCTTCCTATGCCGCATTCGCCATCAGCGATGCCTGCGTCAAGTTTATTGACGGCTCGCTGTCTCCTTATGAAACAGCCTTTTTTGGCGCTGTACTTGGTTTGCTTGCTGTACCATTCACCAAGAAAGCCAGCGACACCTGGCTCGATATGTTTCGAACCACAAATGTGAAAATGTGGCTCCTGCGCACGGTCACGGCCACCATGGGTGTGGTGGGCAGCGTGACGGCCTTTACGCATCTTTCCATGGCCGAAGCCTTTGCGCTGATTTTCCTGCTGCCTGCATTCGTCACCATATTGTCCGTCGTTTTCCTCAAGGAACAGGTCGGCTGGCGGCGCTGGCTGGCAGTTGCCATCGGCTTTGCAGGCGTTCTGGTGGTGCTCCGCCCCGGTTTCCGTGAATTATCCATCGGTCATCTCGGCGCACTTGCTGGCGGCATGGGCGGCGCGGTTGGCATCATCATTTTCCGTGTGATGGGTAAAAACGAAAAGCGCATCTCGCTTTATACGAGTGGGCTTGTCGGCCCCATCGTGATTTGCGGCGCGCTGATGGTGCCGACCTATCAGGCTCCCGATACGATGCAGTGGGTCTATCTCGCCGGATATGGCCTGCTCGCAGCACTTGCCAATATCCTGCTCATGCTGGCTGCCAATCATGCCCCCGCCAGCGCGATTGCCTCGCCGCAGTATAGCCAGATGATCTGGGCGATCCTGTTTGGATACTTCGTTTTCCACGATCATATCGACACGGCGATGCTGATCGGTATCGTGTTGATCGTCATCTCCGGCATGTTCACATTCATTCGCGAACGCCAGCGTGGCGTGGAAGGTCCGCCAGCCGTCGCGACGTCGGACCCCACTGCTGCACTGGTCGAAGAAAACCCCGTGCAATAGCCGCTTCGCGACCGCTGCGGTCAGTTCCCATCATGGCAGGTTTGAATATCGGCTTGCCATGATGTAAAAACATGATAATCATCCTCATATTAAACGGGGATATGCCTGACTGTGGGATATCCTTCCGATCTCCCCGAAAGGACGGCTCCGGCATTGAGCTTCTGGCATTCCATGACCTGGCACGCAGAAGGCATTCGGGTGGTCGCCCCGGTCAAATGGCGTGTGTTCGACGGTCTGGTCAGCGCGTTTTGGGAAGCAGAAAGCCAGACCGGCGCGACAGGTTATTTCCTGTCTGACGATCCGCGCATCATGATCTTTTTCAACGATGTGTCGTCGAACATCAGCATATCCAACACGCAAAGCGCGCTGAAACAGCATTTTCGCCCGATGATGCGTGCGATCTATTTGCCTGCCGGGTTGCCGCTTTGGACGCAGACTGTTTCGATGCACCGTTTCTCGCATCTGAACCTGCATTTTCATAAAGACCGGCTACTCAAGTTCCTGACACCGGCTGTCGGCACTTCCGCTGCAATGGCGGCGTTGCGAAGTCCTGCGGAAATTCAGGATATCGGGGCCGTTGAGACGTTGGCCAGACTGCTGGTGGATGAAACGTCAAACCCATCGAAACATGCGCTTTTCGCAGAAAGCCTTGTCGGCAGCATTCTGGCCGGTCTTCTCGACATTGGGGGTGACGAGAACAGCCAGGGCTACGGTCGTCTGACCCAAGCGCAGATGAACAAGCTTCATGCCCGTTTTAATGCCTGCAGCGACGGACGGCTCAGCGTTGCAGAAATGGCCTCAACTGTAGGCCTCTCCGAAAGCTGGTTTTCCAACGTCTTCAAGCAGACAACCGGAAAGACGCCGCTGCAATGGCAGCTCGGCAAACGCATCGATCTGGCGCAGGATTTATTGACCGGCAATGGAGATGTAACGGTTGCAGGCGTTGCTGCGCAACTTGGCTTTACCGATCAGGCGCATCTCACCAAGGCGTTCCGGCAGATTGTCGGCGAAACGCCTGCCGCATGGCGTCGTTTGCAGCAGCGCCGGTCTGACTGATATCGGATCAGCGCGCTATGAAGCCCCACCCGAATATTATCGGATGGGGCCAGATTTTTACCAGGTCTGACGAAGCGTTGCTGTGATCTCGCGGCCCGGATTGTAGAAATACGCACCGGAACCGCCATTGGCGACATGCTTTTCATCGAACAGATTGCTCGCATTCACCTGAAGCGTGGTGTTTTCCTTGATATTGTAGCTGAACGACGCATCAACCACGACGCTGGACTCACCCATGCCGATTTTTGGTGTCGGGTTGTTCGCATTGCCCAGATAATACGAGCTGATGTAACGCGCGCCCACACCGAAGGTCATGTCGCCCCGCGGCCCGTTGCCTTCCAGCGTATAGGTGCCCCAGATGGACGCCATGTGCTCTGGAACCATGGCAAGGCGATTGCCGTCGTAAATACCGCCCGGCTCTTCGATCTTAGAGTCGATATAGCTATAGGCCGCGATCACGTTGATGTTGCGCGCGACTTCCGCCTTCGCTTCAAGTTCAACGCCGCGATGCCGCACTTTCTCGACACTCGAAGGCAGATAGGTCACGCTGTCATAGACGGTGAAGTTTTCCTTGGTCAGATCGTAGATCGCCGCGCTGAACAATGCAGGGAAAGCATCCGGCTGATATTTGACGCCGATTTCATACTGCTTGCCAGTTGTGGGTTCGACGCCAACATCGGCAGGCGCAACGGACTCCGCATAGCTGGCATAGGTCGCGACCTCATCGGTTATGCGATATGTCAGACCGAAGCGCTTGCTGAAATCGCTGTGATCACCTTTATCGGTAACACTTGTGAGCCGGTTTTCTTCGGTGAGGTCGAGCCAGTCATTGCGCAGTCCCACAGAGAAGATCAGCTTGTCGTACAAGACGACATCCTGCTGAAGATACAGCCCCGTGGTCTTCTGCTTGTCCCGCGTGCTCGTATAGGGCGCGGTTGAAAGCGGGCCGCCGGTATAAACTGGGTTAGTCCAGTCGATGCCGGGTGCCGCCCCCCACGAGGTGGCGTTGCTCGACTTGTAATTATTGTACTCAAGGCCAACCAATGTGCGGCTTTCGACATTGTCGAAATTGGCCTCATAGAGAAAATGCGAGTCGATGATGAACTGCTCGTTGGAGCTTTCGTTACCGAAGAAATAGCGATCCGCGATCGTCGAACCGTCGGTCGGTGTACCGCCGATATAGGCATAGCCGAAATCGCTGTCCGTCTTGCTGTAGCGTGCATTCGAGCTGAAGCTCAGACCATTGCCGAAGTCATGGTCGAACATGGCGCTCAGCGCGTTTCGCTTCGTGCCGCGGAAATTATAGTCCGGTTCGCCAAAAAAGCGACTCCGGCTGAAATCCGTACCAATGGGTTGTCCGCCGCTGCCGGGGGTGCCGTTCTTGTACAGATGATCGTAAATCACGGTCAGGCTGGTTGCAGCATCAGGCCGCCAGGTCAGACCGCCCATGACGAATTTATCGTCATTGCGCGAATAGTCATACTCGGCATTGGCGTCCTGCAACTTGCCCGTGAAGCGATAGGAAAGCGTGTCATCCTTGGTGATGTTGTCGCCAAAATCAAGGCCGACTTCCTTGTGCTCATACGAACCGCCGGTGATATAGGCTTCCCCGAAACGTTCGCTTTTCGGGCGCTTGGTCACATAGTTCACCGCACCACCGGGCTGCGCAACGCCAAAGCCGGACGAGTTCGATCCTTTCAGAACTTCCACACGTTCATAGGCGAAAGGTTCCTCGCGGATACCGCCGAATGGCGAGCCGACAACCAGTCCATCGCGATAGGTGTAAGCGTCGAAACCTCGGATCTTGAAATAGTCGAAGCGATCGTCAGAACCGTAGAAGTCGGTGTTGACGCCAGACGTATATTGCAAGACCTGCTCAACGGTCTGTGCGTTGCGGTCCTGAATTTCCTTCGCCGTGATCACGGAAACCGAAGCTGGCGTATCGAGAATTTCAGCCGGGATCTTGCCGGCGATTGTCGTTTTGCGTGCAACGATGGACTTGGAATCGTCGTCGCTTCCACCCGTGCCGTCGACGGTAATGGTCTGGAGAACAGTCGCAGAGCCCGATGTCTCGGCTGCATCCTGAGCGGAGGCCATGCCCGGCATGATGAGCGCCAGCGCAGTACAGCCCAACAAGGCGGCGTTGCGGTAAAGGATTCTGGTTTGCCTGCTGTTATCAAGTGTCTTTGCGATGTCCATGCTCACGTTCCAGAATCCGGTTATGCGATAATCGTCGGCCACCAGGGCCATCAGCGTTGCTTAGATTTTGGGATGTTGTCAGAAGCTCTGCCTGGCTGAACCGTTGAAAACGTCCCCATTCAGCCGACCGGGAATCTGAACCTCAATACCCTCAAATCCGCATTAACTTGAGAGCAGTTGTCCAGTATTGTAGAAATCTGCTTTTTTGTAAAAAGCCACGGATATTTCATACAGCTCCGGCCAAGCCCCCAGCATCGCACTTGACTGCGTATATTTAACCTGAGAGTGAAAGGCCACTTTTAAAGCACCTGAAAGCAAGGAGAATGCGCCTCATGTCGTGGTTCATTCGTTCGCCGCTGATGTTCGTCGCATCGATGTTGTTTGCAATGGGCGTGGCATTAGCCGCGACCGGTTCGGCCTCCGCCGACGATAGCCAGGCCTACCCCATTGTGATCAAACATGCTTTCGGCACAACGACCATTACCGAAAAGCCGAAGCGGATAGCGAGCGTCGCCTGGGCGAACCATGAAGTGCCGCTGGCTCTGGGCGTGGTGCCGGTTGGTTTCGCCGCCGCAAATTTTGGCGATGACAATGGCGATGGCCTGTTACCATGGGTTGAAGAACGACTGAAAGAACTGGGCGCGGAAAAGCCAGTCCTGTTCGATGAAGGTGACGGCATCGACTTTGAAGCCGTGGCGGAAACCAAACCTGATGTCATCCTCGCTTCCTATTCCGGTTTGAGCCAGTCGGATTACGATACGCTGAGCCAGATCGCTCCGGTCGTGGCCTATCCCGAAGCGCCATGGTCCACAGACTGGCGCGACATGATCCGCCTCAACAGCGCAGGCATGGGCATGGCTGCCGAAGGCGAGGCGCTGATCAAGAAAATCGACGGTGAAATTGCCGATGCCGTAGCCACCTACCCACATCTGAAGGGCAAGTCGGCGATGTTCGTCACCCATCTCGATGCAACGAACCTCAGCACGATCAATTTCTATACGACGAACGATACGCGGGTGCGGTTCTTCAACGATCTCGGGTTGAAATCCCCCAAGAGCGTTGTCGATGCATCCAAGCCCGGCCAGTTTTCCGGCTCGATCAGCGCCGAACATATCGATGCATTCGACGATGTGGACATCGTCGTCACCTATGGCAGCCAGGAGCTGTACGACGCCATGAAGAGCAATCCGCTGATGGCTAAAATGCCGGTGGTTACCCATAATGCCATCGTCATGCTGGGCAGAAACCCGCTTGGCACGGCTGCAAACCCTACCCCGCTCTCCATATCATGGGTGCTGAAGGACTATGTCGCCTTGCTTGCACAGGCGGCTCACAAGACGAAATGACAGCCGACAGCAGCCAGACTGCCCCTTACACACCGCAATTCGGCAGGTCACATCGCACAAGAGCGCTGTGGCTGGCAGTCGTCATCGCCTGTCTTGCACTGCTTTGCTTCCTGTCGGTCTCGCTCGGAACCCGCGACGTTAGCTGGGCCGACATTCTTGCGGCGCTTGGCGGTCAGGTTGATTCAATCGGTCAGGCGGCAGTTTCGCTGCGCATTCCGCGCACCTTTCTTGCATTGGTAGCTGGCGCAGCGCTTGGGCTTGCCGGGGCCGTCATGCAGGGCGTGACACGCAATCCGCTCGCCGATCCGGGCATATTGGGCGTCAATATGGGCGCTTCCCTTGCCGTGGTCATTGGCGTCGCATGGTTTAACATCGCTTCGTCGCAGGCCTTTATCTGGGCGGCCGTTCTCGGTGCGGGATGTGCCGCGGCCTTTGTTTACACCATCGGCTCGCTCGGTCGCGGTGGCGCGACACCGCTCAAGCTTGCGCTCGCGGGTGCGGCCACATCCGTCGCATTTTCATCGATGGTGATCGCCGTCGTACTCCCGCGCAACGACATTGCAGGCGGTATCCGCTCCTGGCAGATCGGCGGCGTCGGCGGAGCAACATTCGACCGAATTTCCCATGTGCTACCCTTTCTCGCTGTCGGCTTTCTCATCAGCCTTCTATCGGCGCGCAAGCTGAATTCACTGGCGCTCGGCGACGAACTTGCCGCAGGCCTTGGCGAAAACGTCGCCTTCGCGCGCGCCATGGCGGCGCTCGGCGCCATACTTCTATGCGGCGCGACAACCGCCATTTGCGGCCCCATCGGCTTTGTCGGCCTGATTGTCCCGCATCTTTGTCGTCTGCTTGTCGGCGTCGATCACCGCTGGCTCCTGCCCTTTTCCGCACTGATCGGCGCATGCCTGCTGGTTGGCGCAGATGTGGTTGGTCGCCTTATTGCCCGACCGGCGGAACTCGATGTCGGCATTGTCACGGCTTTTGTCGGCGCACCGTTCTTCATCTGGATCGTGCGGCGTCAGCGGGTGCGGGAGCTGTGACCATGTTATCGCCCACAGCAGCCACCATTGCGCAGAACCGCCGCCTGCGCGCTCGAAAGCGCACCGCCATCATTGCCCTGTTGCTAGTGCTGCTGGCTGCGTTTTTCGCGCTGACTCTGATGCTCGGCCAGTCCTTTACGCCACCATCCGACGTGGTACGCGTATTGCTCGGCGACCACGTTCAGGGTGCAAGCTTCACAGTCGGTCAACTACGCCTGCCCCGCGCCGTGCTGGCGGTTCTGGCCGGGTTGAGCTTCGGGCTGGGTGGCGTTGCCTTTCAGATCATGCTGCGCAATCCGCTGGCAAGCCCTGACATTATCGGGATCAGTTCAGGGGCGAGTGCTGCAGCCGTCTTCGCCATTGTCGTGCTTTCCATGAGCGGCCCGGCCGTTTCCATCTTCGCAGTTGTTGCAGGCTTGGGTGTCGCCTTGCTGGTCTATGGCCTGTCATTTCGAAATGGTGTTGCGGGCACGCGGCTGATCCTTGTCGGCATCGGCGTTTCCGCCATGCTGGAAAGCTTCATCGCCTATATCCTCTCCAGCGCCCCGGCGTGGAACCTTCAGGAAGCGATGCGCTGGCTGACGGGCAGCGTCAACGGTGCCCGTCTGGACCAGACACTGCCGCTGCTTGTGGCCCTTTGCGTTTTCGGCGGGCTATTAATGAGCCGCAGCCGCGATCTGGAGGCGCTCCGGCTTGGCGACGATACTGCCGCAGCACTTGGCACGCATGTCGCCACAACCCGCATCATCGTCATCATCGCAGCCGTTGGCATGATTTCCTTCGCGACGGCGGTAACGGGACCGATTTCATTCGTCGCTTTTTTGTCCGGACCAATTGCTGCGCGCATCATCGGCAATAAAGGCTCGCTGCTGATCCCCTCTGCACTTATTGGGGCTGCACTCGTGTTGGTCGGAGACTATTGCGGACAATTCCTGCTGCCCAGCCGATATCCGGTGGGTGTCGTCACTGGCGCGCTCGGCGCTCCTTATCTGATATTCCTCATCATACGCGTCAACCGGACCGGAGGTTCGCTATGACCACACACACTCTCACCGTAAACCAGCTGTCGTCGGGCTATGACGATACGCTCATTCTGGATGGTCTCGACCTCGAAGTCCCATCCGGCAAGATCACGGTGATCGTCGGCGCGAATGCCTGTGGCAAGTCCACATTGTTGCGCACCATGTCGCGACTGCTTGCACCGCGAAAGGGACAGGTGCTTCTGGACGGAAAATCCATTCACAAAATCCCGTCTCGCGAACTGGCGCAAACCCTGGGCCTGCTCCCGCAATCGCCTATTGCGCCAGAGGGCATCACCGTTGCCGACCTTGTCAGTCGTGGCCGTAATCCGCATCAGAAAATGTTTGCGCGCTGGACGCGTGAAGACGATGAGGCCGTCGCCGCAGCGCTGAACGCGACCCAAACCGCATCGCTCGCCGAACGACCCGTTGATGAGCTTTCCGGCGGCCAGCGCCAGCGCGTCTGGATTGCGATGGCCTTGGCGCAACAGACGGAAGTTCTGTTGCTTGACGAACCGACGACCTTTCTCGATATCGCCCATCAGGTCGAGGTTCTTGATCTTCTGACCGACCTGAACCGGGAACGTGGAACGACCATCGTCATGGTGCTGCACGATCTCAATCTCGCTGCCCGTTATGCTGATTTTCTGGTTGCGATGAACGACGGTCGCCTGCATGTCTCTGGCGCGCCGCACGATGTGCTAACCGAAAAGACGGTTTCAGATGTATTTGGACTGGAAAGTCGCATCATCACCGATCCCACTTCCGGGCGACCGATGATGCTGCCGATTGGCCGCAATCGCATGAAAGCCGATATCGGAAATGAAACGGCCATCGCCTGACCGCGATAGCCATCACATGCGCTTGCTGCATGGCAGGCATGCAAGGAATTCTATTCAAAACGCGCTGTTCCATCGCCATTTAACAATCACGGACGAAGAAACTGTCCGTAATGGAGATGAAAATGTTTGCCCGTTTTAACAATCGTTTCGGTCGTGCATTCGCGCAATTCGGTAGCGCAGTCCGCGCTTCTGCTGCTATGCGGGTCGGTCATCAGCCTGCTGCGAAAGACCTTGAGACGCTTGGCATCAATGCAAAGCAGTTCCGCGAAATCCACGGATAATATTCGCGTAAAGAGTAGTTAGTATCCGCGTTATGGACAGCCCCGGCAAAACCGGGGCTGTTTTGTTTTCATCAGTCTTCGTCGGTTGCCATTTGTGCCAGAAGAGCACCCTTGCCGCGCTGGCGCATAATCATCGGAACCACGACCGCGGCGATTGCGAGCGCGATCAGCACAATCGACACCCACGAATGGACAAGCGCCATTGGATTGCCCTGGCTGATCTGCAACGCCTGACGCAAGCTCTTTTCTGCCATCGGTCCGAGGATCAGGCCAACGACCACCGGCGCAATCGGATAGGAAAAGCGTCGCAGCACATAGCCGAGAAGGCCGAATGCCAGCAACAGGCCCAGTTCGAACGAGACTGGCAGCCCGAACAACATCGACGTAGAGGCATTGGCGCCAATCGTGCCGAGTGTCGCGAACACCAGAATGCCGGCATAGAGCCAATGACGCGGAATGGTGAGCATCTTCACCCAAAGGCCGATCAGCGGCAGGTTCAAGATAAGCAGCATCAGATTGGCGACGAGCAAGCTTGCCACCAGTCCCCAGACCAGTGAGGCATTGGTCACGAAGAGAAGCGGTCCCGGCTGCAAGCCGAACTGCTGGAAACCCGCCAGCATGATCGCTGCTGTCGCGGTGGTCGGCAGACCGAGCGTCAGAAGCGGCACAAGCGTACCGGCAGCTGACGCGTTGTTGGCGGCTTCTGGCCCGGCAACGCCTTCAATTGCACCCTTGCCGAACTCTTCCGGATGTTTGGAGAACTGCCGCTCCGCCGAATAGGACAGGAAGCTCGACACATCGGCGCCGCCCGCGGGCATGGCGCCAATCGGAAAACCGATGGCCGTGCCGCGCAACCACGGCATCCATGAGCGTTTCCAGTCGTTTTTGGTCATCCAGACCGAGCCCTTGACCGCTATGACTTCATCATCGGGACCGAGCTTCTTCGATACCACTGCCAGCGTTTCACCGATGGCAAACAGCGCCACGGCAAGTGTCGTGACATTGATGCCGTCGAGCAGGTTCGGCGTGCCCATGACAAGGCGAGCCTGCCCGGTCAGCTGATCAATACCGATCAGGCCAAGCGCAAGGCCGATGAACAGCGATGTGAGGCCGCGAAGGGTTGAATCACCGAAGGCCGCCGAAACGGTCATGAAGGCCAGCAGCATCAGCGCGAAATATTCAGAGGGACCGAAAGACAGCGCGAATTTCACCACCCATGGGGCAACGAAGGCGAGCGCCAGTGTGGCGATGAGACCGGCAACGAAAGAGCCTATGGCCGCTGTGGCCAAGGCGGGACCGCCGCGCCCGGCTCTTGCCATTTTGTTGCCTTCGAGCGCCGTGACGATGGAGGCGCTTTCACCTGGCGTATTCAGAAGAATGGACGTGGTCGATCCGCCGTACATGCCGCCGTAATAAATACCGGCGAACATGATGAGCGAGCCCGAAGGGTCCAGCTTGTAGGTCACCGGTAAGAGAAGCGCCACGGTGAGAGCCGGTCCGATACCCGGCAGAACGCCGACCGCTGTACCAAGCGTAACGCCGATCAGCGCATAAAGAAGGTTCGACGGTTCCAGCGCCACCATCAAACCGCTGGCGAGAAGTGCTACAGTATCCATGATATGCCCTGGCCGTTACAGCACATCCCGAAAAGTGTGAAACGGTTTTCGGATAAGATGTGCGTTGAAACAAATAGTTAGAGCGCCGATCTGATCCAATCAGATCGAAACGCGCTCTAGACGAAACGTTCAAGCCAGCCGGACGGCAGCGACAACTGAAGACCACGCGCGAAAATGAACCAGATCACGAAGGCAAAGACGATGCCTGCGGGAACGCTGATCCAGAACTTGCGATAGCCAAAGCCGCGCGCGGTTGCTGCGAACAGCAATCCGGTGGCGAGCGAAAACCCGGCTGTCTTCATCGTCAGCATCTGGATAGCCAGACCGCCGATGATCCATGCCATGGGGGCAATTTCCTGGTGCTCTCTTTTGGGGAAATCGCCGCGTAGCGCTTCGATGACCGTCCAGATCGCGAGGCCGAACAATCCGGCTGCAACAACATAGGGAACAGTCTTCGGGCCGACCGGCGAGTAACTCATCACATCGTTGCCGTAGGCTGTGGACCACGCGATGGCAATGGCGACGGCGCCGAGAATGAAAGCGATGACAAGAGCGGCGAAATCCGGCGTCGCCCCTTCAGGGCGACGCTCTTCCTGCTGTTGAGATCCTGTCATTTGACGAGGCCGATTTCCTTGAGGATGGTTTCGGTGGCTGCAACATCCTTGGCGAGTTGCTCCTTGAAGGCCGGGCCGGCGAGATAGGTATCCGCCCAGCCTTTGTCCTTCAGCGCCTTTTGCCAGGATTCAGATTTCACCAGCTTCTCGACATCGGCATTGATTGCTGCTTCCTGCTCGGCGGTGATGTCCGGAGCGGCAGCAACCATACGCCAGTTCTGGATGGAGACGTCCACGCCGCCTTCCTTGAAGGTCGGCGCATTGATGCCGTCAATACGGTGGTCACTCGAAATGCCGATGATGCGCAGCGTACCGGCCTTGATTTGCGAGTCGAATTCGCCGTAACCGGAAATGCCGACCGTTACCTGATTGCCGAGAATTGCCGCGAGAGCTTCACCGCCACCCGAAAATGCGATGTAGTTCACCTTGGTCGGATCGACACCAGCCGCCTTTGCGAAAAGGCCTGCCGTGATGTGATCAGTGCCACCTGCCGAGCCGCCGCCCCAGGATACGGAACCCGGATCAGCCTTCAGCTTGGCGACGAGATCGCCGAGGTTCTGGATATCGGATGCGGCGGGAACAACAATGGCCTCATATTCGCCCGTGAGGCGCGCAATCGGCGTCACCTGTTCCAGCGTGACCGGCGACTTGTTGGTCAGGATTGCGCCGACCATCACATAGCCGCCGACGATCAGCTGGCTGGCGTCGCCCTTGTTCTGATTGACGAACTGCGCCAGACCGATGGTGCCGCCTGCACCCGGTACGTTGATGACCTGCACGCTGCTGGAAATCTTTTCGTCTTGTAGCACGCTCTGCATGGTGCGTGCTGTCTGGTCCCAACCGCCGCCCGGCGCAGCAGGCGCTAGCAGCTTGTAGTCCTCCGCCGAAGCCGAGCCAGCGAGCGCCAACGCAGCGACCGACGTAACGGCCAGAATAAACCTACGCATATATCCTCCCAAATAGACACAAAGCCGCCTTGCGACGGACCTCCCCAATTGCCCGCTTCCTCTAGCGGGCATAAACTACATGGATATCGCAAAAAACAATTTCAATAGACCATAGCGCGGCAATATTTGCTTTTGTGTGTGACAGGTCGAGACTCGCTCATCCCAATGGCAATCTGTACATTTGCTTCGGAACATCCGATTCTTCTTGTAATCTTTGCTCTCCCCCACATTTTCGCCACGCTTGATGCTGGCAACCGGCAAGGAAATAGCCAATGGCCGCCGCTGAAACTGCAACACATGCCGCCGAGGCTGCCCATCACGGCGGTTTTGATCTTGTTCCCATTGTCGTGCTTCTAGGCGCAGCCGTTATTGCAGTTCCCCTGTTCAAACGGCTCGGCCTCGGCTCGGTGCTCGGCTATCTTGCAGCCGGACTGGTCATCGGTCCATTCGGGCTTGGATTGTTTTCCGATCCGCAGGCCATTCTGCACGTCGCCGAACTTGGCGTCGTCATGTTCCTGTTCATCATCGGTTTGGAAATGCAGCCCTCGCGCCTGTGGTCAATGCGTGGTGAAATCTTCGGGCTCGGTCTGGCGCAGGTTGCACTCTGCATCGGCCTACTGACCTTTGTCGGCCTCGCGCTTGGCTATCCGGTCGCGCAGAGTTTCGTTGCAGGCACCGGCTTCGTGCTGACGTCAACCGCCATTGTCATGCAGATGCTGGAAGAACGACGTGCCATGGGCCTTCCAAAAGGACGCCGCATCGTGGCGATACTGCTGCTCGAAGACCTTGCCATCGTGCCGCTTCTGGCGCTCGTTGCCTTTCTGGCACCCGGCGGCGAAGAAACAACACTGGCCGATCGTCTGACCGGCGTTGCCATTGGCCTCGCATCCATCGCCGGTCTGGTTCTGGCCGGTCGCTATCTGCTCGATCCGCTGTTCCGCATTCTCGGCAAAGCCAGAGCCCGCGAGGTCATGACGGCGGCAGCACTTTTCGTCGTGTTGGGCGCCGCGCTGGCCATGCAGCTCGGCGGACTGTCGATGGCGATGGGCGCATTTCTGGCTGGCGTGCTTCTGTCGGAATCCTCATTCCGGCACCAGCTTGAAGCGGATGTGGAGCCGTTTCGCGGCGTGCTTCTCGGTCTGTTCTTTCTCGGCGTCGGCATGTCGCTTGACCTTGCAGTGATCGCGGCCAGCTGGCAGCTCATCATTGTCGCTGTGATCGCCTATATGCTGTTGAAAATGATCGGTATTTACGCGGTTGCCCGTCTGTTTCGCGCCAGCAATCGCGAAGCTGTCGAGCGTGCCGTGCTGATGGCTCAGGGCGGCGAATTCGCCTTTGTCCTTTATGCTGCCGCGACCTCGGTCAACATCATCGATGCCGAGGCCAATGCAATCCTGACAGCAACGATCATCGTCTCCATGGCTCTCACACCGATCATGATCATTCTGCATGACCGGCTTATGCCAAAACCTGCGCCTTCGATGGAAGGTGTCGAGACAGCGGACAATTTGTCGGCCAGTGTTTTGCTGATCGGTTTTGGACGTTTCGGGCAGATTGTTAGCCAGCCGCTCCTCGGGAACAGCTGTTCGATTTCCATTATCGAAACCAGTACCGACGCTATCCGCAATGCGCGCGATTTCGGCTTCAAGATTTACTTCGGCGATGGTTCCCGCCTCGACATTCTGCATGCTGCAGGTGCAAATCGTGCAAGACTGATCATCATCGGCGTTGACGACCGCGAAGCGAGCCTGAAGATAGCCGAACTGGTGAAAGCGGAGTTTCCGCTCGTTCCCGTATTGGCGCGCTCTTTCGACCGTGAACATGCCATCGAACTGATCCATGCGGGTGTGGAATATCAAATCCGCGAAACCTTTGAATCGGCGCTGGCTCTTGGCGAAAAGGCGCTGGAAATGCTCGACGTCGATGAAGAGGAACGTGAGCGTGTCATGGAAGATGTTCGTCGTCGCGACGGCGACCGCCTTACAATCGAAGTCACCGGCGGCATTTATGCGGGGCGCGAACTCATTCACGGCAATGCACCACTCAAGGACAAAAAAGGCGGGCCGGACAGCGCCGAAGGATAACTCGCAAAAAATTGCAGCTGGTTTGGTCTGGCAAACTCTGTAGCTCTTCCTAGTTTATAGGTGGTAGAATGTTATCATTCGTCCAACCAAGGAGAAGCCTTATGACAAAGCCTTTGAAGAAGCCTGTGTCGTGGCATGCACCGAAGTTCATCGAAGTTAGCTGCGGCATGGAAATCAATCGCTATGCACCGGCAGACGGCGACGAACCAGTCCTGTTCTGACACGCCTCCCAAGACGCGTGAACAGTTTCATGACCGAGTTCCGCGCAATTGTGATCGGGGCCGCCGCTGGCGGCGGTCTCCCTCAATGGAATTGCGGCTGCGAAAACTGCCGTCTGGCCCGATCGGGCTTGCCGGACGGGATTGCGCCGCAGACCCAATCCTCGCTGGCAGTCACATCGGATAGTGAAAACTGGGCGTTGCTCAATGCATCACCCGATATACGCCAGCAGCTGATCAACACAGCCGCGCTGCATCCGCGTGCGCTGCGCGATAACCCGATCAAGACCGTTCTGCTGACCAATGGCGATATCGACCACATTGCCGGTCTTCTGACCTTGCGGGAAAAGCAGTCTTTTCGACTGGTGATGACTGCCGCTATTCGCGATATCCTCGCTGCCAACCCTATTTTCACCGCGCTTGATCCCGCATTCGTCACACGGGAAATCGTGGCACTGAATGAACCCTTCATGCTGGTTCCGGGTATTGAAGCGCGGTTATTTCCAGTTCCGGGAAAAGTGCCGCTCTTCATGGAAGGCGAAAACCCCGACACCACCCTTGAGGGCGAACAGACCGTTGGGGTCGAACTCGTCACGGCAAAGCACCGGGTCTATTACATTCCGGGCTGCGCCGTGGTGCGCGACGACCTCAAGACACGGATCAGTGGCGCCGATGTTCTTTATTTCGACGGCACGCTTTTCACCGATGACGAGATGATCAAGTCGGGCACCGGCATCAAGACCGGCCGTCGCATGGGGCACATTTCGATGTCCGGCGGCGATGGCAGCCTGAAAGCGCTCGCCGATGTCGCTGTGGATCGCAAAATATACGTCCATATCAATAATACGAACCCGGTCTGGCGTGATGGTCCCGAACGAAAGCTGGTTGAGCACAGCGGGTTTGAAATCGCCTTTGACGGCAAGGAGATCGCTCTATGAAAGACGCTGCCGATAAGGAGACATTCCACGCCCGCCTTCTGGCCATCGGTCACGAGCGCTATCACGACAAGCATCCGTTCCATATCCGGCTGCATGGTGGCGAATGCACCATCACCCAGGTGCGCGCCTGGGTGATCAATCGCTATTGCTATCAAAGCAGCATTCCCATGAAGGATGCGGCCTTTCTTTCGCGCTGCGAGGATATCGATATGCGCCGCGCCTGGCGCTCGCGGATCGAAGACCACGACGGCGGTATCCATGAAGGCGGCGGCATCCGGCGCTGGCTCAAGCTGGCCGAAGCCGTCGGCCTTGATCCCGACTATGTGGCGTCCGGCAAGGGCATTCTGGCGGGAACGCGCTTTGCGGTCGGTGCTTATGTGCACTATGTCCGTGACAAGCCGCTTCTGGATGCAGTCGCGTCGTCGCTGACCGAACTCTTCGCACCCAAAATCCACAAGGACCGCATTGCTGGCCTGTTGAAGCACTATGCCTTCGCCGACGAACAGGCCCTGTCCTATTTCCGCCAGCGGCTCAATGAAGCGCCGGTGGACGTTGAATATGGTCTTGCCTATGTGCTGGAACACGCCGACACTCTGGAAAAGCAGGATGCTGTCGCCGCGGCGCTGACCTTCAAGACCGATGTTCTATGGGCGCAGCTTGATGCGCTTTATGGGGCTTATGTGGCCCCCGGCATGATCCCACCCGGCGCATGGGACGGCAAGCAAGGCGTGGATGCCGGATGGGACAAAGCTCTGGCAGAAAAGAAGGTTTCCGCATGAGCGAGACAACCAGCGTCACCATCAAACCGTCAGACATCGTCAAACTTGCGCGCGGCGTGAGACTGCGTGTCGATGAGGTGCGCGGACAAACCGTGCTTCTCGCGCCTGAGCGCGCCATGGCGCTCGACGATATTGCGATCCTGATCGTCAATGCGCTTGATGGCGTCCGCAGCGTCGATGCGATTTGCGATGATTTTGCCACCGAGTTTAACGCACCACGCGAACAGGTCGGAAGCGATGTGCTGGCCTTTGTTCAGGAACTCGCCAACCGCCGTATGATCGAGGTTCTGGGATGAATCTGGCAATTCAGGAAGCAAAGCTGAAGCGGCTGGCACCGCCGCCAATGGCTTTGCTTGCCGAATTGACGCATCGCTGCCCGCTTGCCTGTCCTTATTGCTCCAACCCGCTGGAACTGATTGGCGCAAAGCAGGAGCTTTCGACTGAAGAGTGGATCGGCGTCTTTCGTCAGGCAACGAAAATGGGCGTCCTGCACCTGCACCTGTCCGGTGGAGAACCGGCAGCACGGCGGGACCTTCTAGAACTGACGAAAGCTGCCGTTGAACTTGGCCTTTACACCAATCTGATCACATCAGGCGTCGGCCTTACGGAGGCGCGTGTAGAAGCGCTTGGGCAGGCAGGTCTCGATCATGTGCAGCTTTCCATACAAGGCACCGATGCTGCATCAGCTGATCGGATCGGCGGATATAAAGGCGGGTTCGAGCGCAAGATGGCGGTGGCCCATTGGGTCACGACTGCGGGCATTCCGCTGACCGTCAATGCAGTCTGCCACAAGCAGAATATGGAACAGCTCGACGCGATGCTGGAGCTTGCTTTGACGCTTGGTGCGCGCCGCATCGAAATTGCGACCGTGCAATTTCATGGCTGGGCGGAGAAGAACAAGGCAGCACTCTTGCCGACGCGCGAACAGGTTGCCCAAGCCAATCAGACAGTCGCAGCAGCGCGCAAGCGCCTCGAAGGCAGGCTGGTGATCGACTATGTTCCGGCTGACTATTATTCGTCCTATCCGAAAGCCTGCATGGGCGGCTGGGGCCGCGTCGGTCTGAATGTGACGCCGGACGGGCGCGTATTGCCCTGTCATGCGGCAGAAACCATCCCCTCCCTTCATTTCGACAATGTTCGCGACAAAGGGTTGGCCGATATCTGGTATGATGGCGAGGCCTTCAACGCCTATCGCGGCGATGACTGGATGCCCGATCTTTGCCGGAGCTGTGAGCGCAAGGACATCGACTTTGGCGGCTGCCGCTGTCAGGCGATGGCGCTTGCCGGCGATGCGAGCGCAACCGATCCGGTCTGCATGCGCTCACCGCTTCGCGATATGGTCACGACAATGGCGCAGGAAAACGCTTCCGCTCCAATTCCAGACGGTTTCGTCTATCGCAAGTTCTAAAGATCATGATGAGAACCAATTGATCTCGACTGCTTTTGGGATAACATTCCGCTATCCCTTCCTCTGATGAATCGTTCCCCATGACCGACACAGCTGCACCCGCTTCCGTCACCGTTCGCCCGTTTCAACAGAATGATCTGGAAGGCGTTTTCTCCGTCATTCTGCCGATCCAGCAGGAAGAATATGGCATCGCTATCACAGCGCAGGACCAGCCTGACCTGAATGCCGTCGACAGTTTCTATCGATCTGGCGCCTGAGAATTCTGGGTTGCGGAGCATGACGGACAGGTCGTCGGCACAATCGCGCTCAAGGATATCGGCAACAATGAAGCCGCCTTGCGGAAAATGTTCGTCGCTGCGCCCTATCGCGGTTCCGGCATCGGCACTGCAAGTAAACTGCTGTCAGCCCTGCTCGTCCACGCGGGAGAAAACAACATTCGCCGCATCTATCTTGGAACCACCGACAAATTTCTCGGCGCGCACCGCTTCTATGAGAAGAACGGCTTTACCGAAGTGGAGCGCAGCACCCTGCCCGAAAGTTTTCCCGTCATGGCCGTGGACTCGAAGTTTTATGCGATCACGCTATATTAGATCCATGCTCTATATTCGACCATGATCGAGAATAGCATGTTTTAAGCTTCGATCGTCGCAGATAACTTTTCAAGAAAAGAATTCTTCCTATAGAAAATCCATAAAAATTCCGCGATTGCTCAAGCAACGACACGAAATTGACGGATTATCAAACTTCTTGCAATTGCGATTAAACACAATATCGCACGTAAATTATTTTCGGCAAGAAAGTGCAATGGTCTTGTGCAGCGTAATACGTAACAACTTATGTCAGGAGCAACCGCAGCAATCACCCATTCAAATGGAGGAACGTTTGGCAAGCTGCTTTGACATGACTATGCAATGAAGAGAGGATGACAGCCATGGTCCCTAATCCGAAGACCAATCGTGCTGAAGCGCAAGAGGCCCAGCCTCGCATAGTGGTGAAGGCGCCCAGAACACGCGGTCCCAGCCCCGAAAAAACCGCGCGAACCCGCAAAATGATCATCCGGTCTGCGATGCGGGAGTTCCTCGACAAGGGCTATGCCAACGCGACCATGGCCGGTATCGCCGAGCGCGCGAGCCTCGCGAAAGGCACCGCTTATCGCTATTTCGACACGAAAGAGGACCTCTTTGCCGGTATCGTCCGCGATATCGTCACCAACCCGCTTGGCGAAATTGAAAACTTTCCCATCCGGCCAGACGAGCGGGTTTCCGACTATTGCAAACGCACGATGATCCCGGTGATGCGAACCATTGAAGACAAGGGACGCGCAACCGTGGCGCGGCTTGTACTCGCTGAAGGCCACGCCTTTCCCTATCTCACGGAAGTTTATCGCACCAAAGTCTACGAGCCGTTTCTGGAACGGATACGCTGGCTGATCGACGTGGCCGAAGAACGCGGCGAGCTGAAGGGCACTATCCTGAAAGCCTATCCCCACCTGCTCACCGCGCCCGTGTGGATGGGCATTGTCCATAACGGCCTGCTTGGACAGGACAACCTGATCGACACCGCAACCATGTTCGAGGCGCAGGTCGATCTTTTGTTCACCTGACGGGCGTCAAAAAACATTACGAAAAATTTATTTCGATATATCTTGTTTTTCGATATATCGAGATTTATCTTGTGGTCATGACAAACACAAGAAATGGCGATCCGGATCGCCGTCCAGAAAATCCGGAACAAGAAGAAACCCACCATCGTCACGGACGCCATGGCCACCATGGGGGCGATCATTGGGGCGACCCCAGAGGCGGGCGTTGGGGAGGTCCTTTTGGTGGACCTGGCCGTCATCGCGGCGATCATCCCCACGCCGAACACCCATTAGGCGAGCATGATGAACGTCGAGGCGAACGGCGTGGTGGCCGAGGCGGTCACCGTCGCGAACGCATCTTCGACTATGGCGATTTACGCCTGCTCGTCCTCTCGATGATCGCCGAACGGCCCCGCCACGGTTATGAGTTGATCAAGGATATCTCCGAACGGTTGCAAGGCGTCTATACGCCAAGCCCCGGCGTGATTTATCCGACACTCTCATGGCTCGAGGATATGGGTTACACCGTCACCGAACCGGGTGATTCAGGCAAAAAGCTCAATCGCATCACGGCGGAAGGCGAGGCCTTTCTGGTCGCGAACCGCGCCGCTGCCGATGCTCTGTTGAGCAGAATAAACAGCTTTGCCGAACACAATGGCGGCATGCCGCATGAGGTCATCCATGCGCTGAAAAGTCTGAAGGCGACCGTTCGTCAAAGACTGCATCGTGGTCCAATGGATGCCGCAAGCGCCGAAGCAATCGTGGCTGCTCTCAAGGAAGCCACGCGGATTGTGGAGGAAAGCTGATGAATGCTCCCCTTTCGACCAGTGCTGCCGCGGAATCCGCGGCAGCTATCGCGACCACTCACGCCAGCCGCTATTTACAGCAGCTTGCCAAGCACTTTGCGCATAAGCTGCCGGTCACCTTCGATCCGGAGGCGGGACAAATCAGCTTTCCCATCGGCGAATGCCGGTTGCGCGCCGATGACCAATTTCTGCATCTTGCCCTTACCTCGCCAGACCAGCCTTCGCTGTCGCAATTGCAGGATGTCGTCGAACGGCATCTGGTGCGCTTTGCCTTCCGCGAAGAGCTTGCCATCCAGTGGCGCAAGCTGACTGTTGGCGAGCATATGCTGGACAAGAAGGTACAGGCTGTCCTCGATGAATATCATGCGCGTCAGCGTGAGGAGCGTGATGAGCCCCGCATCGAAGCGACAGGCGGCCGCGATGGCGGGCAGGATATGCGCATGCGCGCTATCGGTCCCGACACGGGACGTTTTCTCAACACGCTGGCGCGAAGCCTGCACAAGCCGACTATCCTCGAAATCGGCACCTCGTTCGGCTATTCAGGCATCTGGCTCGGTGAAGCGGCGCGCGCCACCGGCGGCAAGCTGATCACCATGGAGCTCCACAGCTACAAGTCCGACTTTGCAAAGGAAATGGCAACGAAGGCTGGTCTGGCCGACCATATCGATTTCAGGATTGGCGATGCCGTCGCGATGATCGAAGCGCTACCGGAAAAGGTCGACCTTGTTTTCCTCGATCTTTGGAAAGACCTGTACGTTCCGTGCCTTGAAGCTTTCTATCCGAAGCTCAATAACGGCGCGATTGTCGTGGCGGACAATATGATCCGACCCGGCGGTGAAAATCTTCAACGCTATGGCGAAGCCATCAGGGCCAAGCCGGGCATCGGCAGTGTGCTTCTGCCAATCGGCACCGGACTTGAAGTCAGTCGCTTCGAAGCCTGATACGAAATAGCCCGCTATATGCCCGCCTTCTCGGCGGGCATAACATTTTAATCCCAGCCGCGATCCCAATCGGGCTCGCCGCGAAAACACTCCGCCAGATAGTCAACCAGAGTTCGCACCTTGATCGCCAGATGGCGCGCTGGCGGATAGACCGCATGAATGCCAAGCGGCTTGCTTTCAAATTCTCCCAAAACGCGCTGAACCCGCCCTTCGCGGATGGATGGACCGGCGATGAATGTCGGCACATGCGCAATGCCCAATCCGGCCAGCGCCGCATTGAGACAAGCCTCGCCATTGGAAAAATGCAAACGGCCTGTGACATTGACCGCCTCGGCATCGCCCCCGCTCTGCGGCGCGAAACGCCAGACATAGGGATCGCGGAAATTCGTATCGATTATGCAGCTATGCTGTGTCAGATCTTGCGGGTGAGCCGGCGCTCTGTGCTCGGCGAGATAGGACGGCGCGGCAACAAGAACCACCCGGGCATCGCATAGCCTGCGGGCAATGAGGCTGCTATCGAGCGGCTTACCGATCCGCACCCCGATATCGAACCCCTCATCAACCAGACTGACAACGCGGTCTGAAAAGCTAACATCGATCTGGATATCGGGAAAAGACTGCGCAAATTTCAGCAATACTGGCGTCAGCCTCAAGGTGCCGAATGACATCGGCGCTGTCAGCCTAATACGCCCGGTGGGGGCACCCGATGCGTTGCGCGCCGAGGCTTCGAGCGCGTCAAAGTCCTGTAACAGACCCTTCATGCGCTCATAATAGGCGTATCCAACCTCGGTCGGCGACAAGGCGCGCGTGGTGCGCTTGATAAGCTGAACGCCAAGATCAGCCTCCAGCCGTGATACGAGTTTGGATGCCTGACCGCTGCTTGTACCAAGCCGCTGCGCCGCCGCAGAAAAACTGCCCGTATCCAGCACAGCAACAAACATGCGCTCGCAATCAAGCCGATCCATTGATTACTTCCATTCCAGCTGTTTTCCGTCTCACAAGGCAGGAAAATAGCTTAATCTGGAAATTATCCAAGCTTCAAAACAGACCGCAAGAACGCGGCAGCCATGACCGCGCCTTCAGACGATATCGTATGCCCGACGCCGCGCAGAATATGGCAGGTGGAGTTCACACCGATACCGGCAAGGCGCGCATTTGCGCTTTCGGATTCGCTTGCCGGAATGACCGGATCGGCGCTGCCATGCACCAGCAGGGCCTGTGTCGCAAGTGTCGGTGTGAAAGGTTCCGGCGAAGCCAGTCTGCCGGAAAAGGCAACCACGGCGGCAACGGGCCAGCGACCCGAAACAAGCGCATCAAGCGACATGATCGCGCCTTGGGAAAAACCGACGAGCACTACACGGTCGAGCTTATCGGTAAAGCCATGCTCGCCAATGATCCGCGTCAGAGTTTCATCAAAAGCCGCACGCGCCTCGACAATTCGCTGCGGGCGATTGGCGGGCGTAACACCGCTGACGCTGAACCATTGACGCCCATTACCGCCCTGATCGAAGAGAAAGGGCGCATCCGGTGCTGCGAACGCCGCGCCGGGCAAGGCATCGGCCCAGAACTCGCCAAGCGAAGCGAGGTCCGCCCCGCGACTGCCGACACCGTGGAGAAAGATAATCAAAGAATGCATCTGTCTGTCATTCACTTTCAAATGTGAACCGGAGCCAACCCCGGCAAATCTGGCCCAAGCGGCACAATTCCGGTGGGGTTCAGCGCCTTGATGGAATAGTAGCCGCGCTTGATGTGATCGATATTGACCGTTTCGCGAATGCCGGGAATATCCAGAATGCGCGTCAGCCAGATGCTGAGCGCGGAGTAGTCAACCAGCCGCCGCAGATTGCACTTGAACAGGCCGTGATAGGCCGCATCGAAGCGCACCAGAGTAACGAACAGGCGGATATCCGTTTCGGTGAAGCGATCCCCGAACAAGAATGGTCCATCGCCTGAAAGGCGGGTTTCCAGCTCGTCCAGCGTGCGGAACACATCGCGGAAAGCTTCATCATAGGCAATCTGCGTGGTGGCAAAACCGGCCCGATAGACGCCATTGTTCAGGCTTGGATAGATATGCTCGTTCAGCGCATCGATTTCCGCACGCAAAGGCTCCGGGTAAAGGTCGACATCGTTATTGGCGAGATCGCCAAAGCCGGTATTGAACATGCGGACAATATCGGCAGATTCATTATTGACGATGGTTTTCGTCTTTTTGTCCCACAAAACCGGCACGGTGGCGCGTCCCGTATAGTGGGTGTCGGCTTTGGTATAAAGCTCATGCATATAGGTCGCGCCGTTGAGGCTATCACGGTTGGAACCCGGATAGTCACCGAAACGCCAACCCTGATCCGTCAACGCTGGCTCCACGACGGAGATTGAAATGAGCTTATCCAGCCCTTTCAGCTTTCGCGCGATCAGCGTGCGCGACGCCCAGGGACAGATATAGGCGACGTAGAGATGGTAGCGGTCGGGCTCGGCTTTGAAGCCCGCCTCGCCGGTCGGACCCGCGCTGCCGTCCGGGGTGACCCAGTTACGGAAGCCGGAAATCTGGCGCACGAAGCCGCCTTTTTCATCCTTGGCCTGGACCGGTTGCCAGTCTTCAGTCCATTTTCCGTCTACGAGCATGGCATGTATCCTTGATGATCGGGGGAAGTGCGGAGAGGAGCATAGGCCACCTCCCCGCATTGCGGAACAGTGCGTTTTGTTGTCAGTTTGCGGATGCGCCCGGCTTCAACGCAAAAGCGCCGTTGCCTGCAAGCGCCACCACGGCAAGACCGACAATCCAGAATGCCGGGAATTCCCAACCGCCATTGGCATTGGTGAAGAAGAAGCCGGCTGCGCCGTGGACCGTGAAGATCGCACCGAGCAGGATCGGGATCAGAGCAGCCGCCGCAACACGCGGATAGACGCCGATGATCAGCGCGACGGCACCGATAATTTCCCAGAGGATGGTGACATAGGCGAACCAGCCCGGCAGGCCGAGCGATCCGAAGAAGGCAGCCGTTCCGGCAGGGGTGAAGACGAAGAGTTTCAGACCCGCATGGGCCAGGAACAGAATGCCGAGTGCGAGACGCAGAATGAAGATCGCATAAGGCGCGGTACGATTGTCGATCACGATGAACCTCGTTTCAAAACAGTGATTGTTGAAACGGACAATCTCAAAAAAAGCGCTCGTTGATTAGTCGGGCAGAATGAAGCTAACTCCTTCCAATTTGGAAGGAATAACCAGACTTCGTGGATAATTTCCCCATAGTAAGGCGTAAAGGCACGTTTTTGACGTGCCCTAAAGCCCTTTCCAGAGACATGTGAAATCGATCAGGCGACGATCTGCAACTCGGTACAAATCCGGTTACGGCCCAGATCCTTGGCGCGATAAAGCGCGGCGTCGGCACGACGGAAAACGGTCTCAAACCCGGAATCAGCCGCCGTGAGGAAGGCGATACCCGCACTCGTGGTCGTGCTGAATGGATCGCGTGTCGTGTCGAACGAGGCAGCCGCGAAAGCCTTGCGAATTTTATCAGCAGTCGCGAGAACATTCACATTGGAGGTCTGCCGCAGGATAAGCACGAATTCCTCACCGCCGATGCGCGCAATAATCGCGCCCTGACCGGCATGGGCACGGATGATGCTTGCGAATTCCAGCAATACGCGATCCCCGACCGTATGACCGTGACTGTCATTGATCGACTTGAACGCATCCAGATCGAACACAATCACAGAATCGCCCGCACGCATCTCATCGACCGCCAGACAGTCGTAAAGCGCCCGGCGGTTGAGCAGGCCCGTCAGGCTGTCGGTGCGCGCTTCATTGGCATGACGCCGCGCAATACGCGATTGCGTGAAGGTCAGCGATAGCGCCCCGATGCCGGTAATGCCGATGAGCGCCATGATGGCATTGAAATCTTCAGCCAGATTGCTCGGCAGGCTGGTCATCACCCATTGCTGTTGAAAGACAATGACGGAACCGCACAGGAAAAACGAAACCGCTGTCAGCAGATAGAGCGTCATCATACCGACCACCGGAACCGGGGCCTCGTGATAGACCGAGCCATATTCCTTGGCCGTGATGTAGAGCAGAAATGCCGCGACAAAATTGAAGGTCGCGATGCCAACGCCCACGAAGCCTAACAGGATGGGCAGCACAACAATGCCAATTGCGACGATGGACAGCAAAAGGAGAAAACCTGTTGGCACCCGTCGGGCCGAAATCTGCTTTGCACCAACGAACAGAAAAACGAAACCGACGGTCATCAGGCTGAAAGCGATCACTGTAGAGGGAACGAGAGCGAGAAGACCCGAATAGCTGAGCACTGCGCCAGAGCCGAGCAGGATCATGCCCAGGCAGCCCCAGAGCAGGAACTTGTCCAAACGGTTCTGGTACCAGACGCTCAAAATCGTTAGCGCCACCGCAAGCGAACATAAGCCCGCTGCGAAAAATAGCGTGTTTTGGTCTAGCTCCAAGATTTAGCTCCGCACCCCTTAAAGCGCGTTCTGAACTGACCAAGTCAGACCGGCGCTCCAGCCACTTTTTCTCGCACACATTCTTCCCGGCAACCGCGTCTCGCAGTTTTCGACATGTGCTCTCGCCCATACAGACCCAGGAGTTTAGCGGCAGAACGTCAAAGAATCGATACTTACTTATTTAAGCTAAGGTCAAATTCTTACTTTCCTTGCAGGACTGGTTAAAATTCTTTACTTAATCTCGCGCGCTCTGCATACGCCGGAAGCGCATTCCTGGGCGTCCCGACTTCAATCTTTTCAATGGGTTTCAGTTGTTTCCGGATATTCAGCTGTTACAGCACGAACGTCCCGAAACCGTTGCCTCACTCATCTGAATCAAGGTCGAAACTACCTGAACAGGTGCCCCACCATCAGCGTCCGAGACTGCTGCGCGCAGTATCATGATAATTTCTATTGAAAATTATTACAGAAATTGCGTAGAAATTAGAAAAAATTACCACGAACGCAACCAGCGGTCCCGATAGAACGGAACCAAATAGTACGCCTGCTACACAGGCCCTTTATATAGAATGCGAGTACCCGCCATGTCGGATCATAACCCCAACTCTCTTTCCCCAAATCGTCGTCAGTTTTTGCTTGGAGCAGGCAGCGCGCTGGCGCTTGGTGCGACCGCCAATTTCTGGATGCCCGGTCAGGCGCGCGCACAGGACGCCGCGCCGCGCAAGGGCGGCCATCTGATCATGGGTCTCGACACGGCATCCAGTTCTGACCGTCTCGATCCGGCCTTTTATCCCGAAGCCTACATGTATTCGGTGGGTTTCCAGCTCTTCAACACCCTGCTTGAGCCGACGCCGGATGGCCGTCTCTACGGCGCGCTCGTCGAAAGCTGGGAAGCAACCAAGCCGGATGCATCGCAGTGGGTTTTCCGTCTCAAGAAGGGCATCCAGTTCCACAATGGCAAGGAACTGAAGGCCGAAGACGTCATCTACTCGCTGAACCATCATCGGGGCGAAAACAGCAACTCCGGCGGTAAGGGCTTTCTGCTCGCTGTCACGGAGTTGAAGGCGACCGATCCTTACGAAGTGACGATCACGCTCGACAAGGGCAATGCCGACTTCCCGGCAGCACTGACCGACGTGCATCTCGGCATTACGCCGCTCGATGCGGATTTCGATAAGGGCATCGGCACCGGCGCGTTCATTCTGGAAGATTTCCAGCCAGGCGTTCGCGCGCTGACGCGTCGCAACCCAAATTACTGGGCGCCGGATCGCGCCAATGTGGAATCCGTCGAAACCATCGCCATGAGCGACGCGACCGCCCGCATGGCGGCGCTGCTGAGCGGACAGGTGCATGTCGTCAATCGCGTCGACGCTCGTTCGGTAGGTCTCGTTTCATCACGTCCCGGCGTGCAGATTCTGAAAACGCCGGAAAACACCATGTACTGCCTGCCGATGCGGGTCGATACAGCGCCCTTCGACAATAATGATGTGCGTCTGGCGCTGAAATACGCCATCGACCGCGAAGAACTGCAGAAGAGCATTCTGGGCGGCACCGGCTCGATTGGTAACGACAACCCGATTTCGTCGTCGAACCCCTATTACTCCAAGGATATTCCGCAGCGCGCCTATGACCCCGAAAAGGCGACGTTCCACTTCAAGAAGTCCGGCTATAGCGGCAATATTCCGCTTGTCGTTTCGGAAAACGGTTTCCCCGGCGCGGTCGATGCGGCTCAGGTCTATCAGGCCGCCGCTGCCAAGGCCGGTATCACCATCGACGTGGAACGCGTCCCATCTGACGGTTACTGGGATGAAATCTGGCTGAAGCGTCCGTTCGTCGCCTCCAACTGGGCCGTTCGCCCGACCGCCGATGCGATGCTGTCGATGATCCTACAGTCGGACGCACCGTGGAACGAAACCGCCTGGAAGAACGAAGCCTTCGACAAGCTCCTTGCCGAAGCCCGCGTTGAACTGGACGAGGAAAAGCGCAAGAAAATCTACCATGACATTCAGGTCATCATGGTGGATGAAGGCGGCGAGATCATCCCGCTCTTCGCCGATAATCTTGCTGCCGCAACCGACAAGATCAAGGGCTTCACCCCGACGCCGTCCGGCGGCGATATGAGCGGCTATCGTCTGGCCGAAAAGATCTGGTTCGAAGAATAGTCGGGTCTGATTTAACAGCTTCAACGCTTTCTTGAGCCAAGGCCTCCTTGCTGACACATCAGCAAGGAGGCCTTTTCCGTTTCCCCAGCTCGCTTCCGTTACGACAGCAAACGACTTGCCCATCAAGCGTGTGTTTGCTTCTGCTAATGCAGGCGCTGATCTCGATTCGGAGCCGATTGGAATTGAGGGGCTTTACATGAAGATTAGTCTTGCACTGGCAGTGGCGGCATTTGCACCGCTACCCGCGATGGCGAATTGTATTCCGCCGTGGCAGACGCAATTTGCCTGCAATATTCCGGATCGCAACGCCCGCGCCGAGTTTTGTCGCATTGCCGACACCAAGGCCAATCCGGGCAAGAAGGAAGCCTATTACAGCTATGCGACCGGCTCTGGCCCGACAGAGCTTTATTTCGAGACTGACAACACCCTGTTCTCGACCAAAGACACCAATATCAATCATCCGACCGACATAACGATGGCGATTGGCTATGCGCGCGGTGACTATGTCTATGCTTTCGTCGTGACGGAAGACAACCGCATTCCAGACCGCATAAGGGATGCGGAAGTGCGCGTTTATAAAACCATCGACGCCTTTTCAAACGACAAGAAAGACACGGAGATCATGCGGCTTTATTGCGAGTCCGCCTCCATTCTAGCCGACCGCGACAGCATTCGACCCTGACGGGACCCTTATCTGCCCCGCATCTGCTCACCGGCGTTCTTGGCAAAACGCAGGTTCCAGAAAGTCGCTGTCAGCGAAATGCCGGTCACGACGAGAAATGCTGTCGAGAAATCGGACATGACGGGCACGTCGTGGGCATGCAAATTCACGGATGCATGAAGAACCAGCGCCGCCACGCAAACACCGACTGACAGCATGAGCTGCTGGAAGGTCGAATAGAAGCTGTTGGCCGAGCTCATCCGCTTTGCGTCCACCCTGTCATAGGCCACCGTGTTGTAAGCGGTGAACTGGAACGACATTGAAAAACCAGACATGGCAAGCACGATAAAGATCAGCCAATGCGGCCATTCCGGGGTGAAGAATGCGCAGATCGCATAGCTGCACGCGGAGAATATGCCATTCACCACCAGCGATTGCCGGAAGCCGAACCGCCGGATGATCCGCGGCGCAAAGGCTTTCATCGCCAGAGCGCCAAGCGCGGTCGCAAGCACCATATTGCCCGCAGCCACAGCCGACAGGCCGAAACCAATCTGAAGCATCAGCGGCAGCAGGAACGGGTGGGCACCCTGCGTGATGCGGGTGATCGACCCCGCAATCATCGATGTCCCGAAGCTTTCAATCCGCATCAGCGAGAAATCGAGCATTGGTGCGGGATGACGGCGCGAATGGACAATTGTGGCAACGCCGAAAACAACGCCAACGACAAACAGCTTCAGCGCGAGGTTCCCTTCCCCCGGATTGCTCGCCGTTTCCAGGCTGAACAGCAAAGCGCCAAGCGCTATCCCCGACAGGATCAGGCCTACGAAATCGAACGGCTCGCGCGTTTCGCTTTTATATTCACCGATATAAAGCGACACGAACACCATGCCCAGAATACCGATTGGCACATTGATGTAGAAAATCCAGCGCCAGTCCAGAAATGTCACGAACAGACCGCCAAGCGGCGGCCCGAGAATAGGGCCCATAAGCGCGGGCACCAGCATCCACGACATGGCCGCAATGAGATCCTTGCGTTCCACCGAACGGATCAGCACCAGACGGCCGACCGGCAGCATCATCGCGCCGCCTGCGCCCTGCAACAGCCGGGCCGCGACCAGACATGGCAGGTTTGGCGCTTGCGCGCAGAGCACGGAACCCAGAATGAAGATTGCAATCGCGAAACGGAAAACCGTGCGCGTGCCGAAGCGGTCGGCGATCTTGCCACTTGCCGGGATGAAAATCGCGAGACTGAGCAGATAGGAGGTCAGCGCAACACTCATTGAAGGCGCACCGACGCCAAAATCACGCGCCATGGTCGGGAGCGCAGTGGCCAGAATGGTTGCGTCGAGCTGTTCCATCAGCATCGCACTGGCAACAATCAGCGCAATGATACGAAAATTGCTCTTGCCCTCCGAAGCTGCGGCTTCGGCGGTTGAACTCTGGCTCTCGAGGCTGATACTCATGGCTATTCCAGCTCAGCAGGCAATAAACGGGCGACCGCCATCACATGCTGATGGCGGAGATTTCACGAACCTGGCTTATCTATCCGGGAAAGGTGATGCGCGCCTTTTGGAGATATCCATGCCGCAAACGACGGTCGGCTCAAACGAAACTGCGAGCAATAAACAATCTTGCTGACCGTTGACGGCATATATCACAGATAGCGGCAAAACAAAGCCGCTCAAGAGAATTTGACTTCGGATTCATTTATGGATCAGGGCGTTGTCGAGCTGGTGGTGCGTTTGAGCGACAGGCTCCGCTCCCGGAACATGGAGAAGAGACCCGCGCTGACAACAATGAAAGCGCCAGCGATGACGTTCCACGTCAGGGTTTCGTGGAAAACCAGCGTCGCGATAAAAGCGCCGATGACCAGCTGGAGATAGGTCAGCGGCTGCACCTCGCCTGCTTCCAGAATGTCATAAGCACGGATGAGGCAATAATGGCTGGAAATGCCACAAACGCAGAGCGCCGCCATCCAGAACCAGTCATGCGGTGCGATGGGCACCAGATAAAAGACACCCACGGCCGTGAGCACCACGACGCCGCCGATCCCCGTATAGAAGAAGCTGGTCATGGCGTCGTCGTCGCGGCTGACCGCACGCGTCGCAACCGCATAGATCGCGAACATGAAGGTTGCAGCGACGGAGAACAGAATATTGGCGTCGAAATGGGCCTTGACCGGATTGATGATCAAAAGCACGCCGCACAGGCCGACGATGATCGCCGTCCAGCGACGCCAACCAACTTTTTCGCCGAGAAAGGGCACAGATAGCATGGTGACCAGCAAAGGCGCGCCTTGAAACACAGACTGCGCCATGGCCATTCCGGCGCGGCTGAGGCCGAAGATGAAGGTGACGATTTCAGCAGCCAGGATCACGCCGCGAGTGATCTGCAGAAAGGGGCGTTTCGTGGATGCCGCCTTGGCAATGCCGCCAGAGCGAATGGCCAGCAGAATAACAAATGCGGCAAAAACCCAATAACGGATCATCGTGATGAAGATCGGCGAGTAATGCGTGCCAAGATATTTCGAAATGCCATCCTGCACCGCGAAAATGGTAACCGCGAGGATTGTGAAGAAGTAGCCTTGGCTCTTGGGGGTCATGCGCCATACTCGAAGCCACCCGAAACGGGCGACTGTCTGTCTTGAGGGGAATGACTGTGAGTAATCCGAACTTCGTTGGATTACTACAACAAAGCCCATTATTTTTCGCAAGCAACCGCGATTAAACGCGGTTTAGCTCACTTTTTCCGTTGAGGAAGCCTTACGCGCTTATCTCGCTCGAATAGCTTGCCTTTTGTACCGCCTGTCCGGTCAGGCACGGAGCGAATGTTGCAGCCTGTCGCATGATGTGCACGCGAAATAAGGAACCGACCCTGTGCGGGCCGGTTAACTCACCGCTGCGGGGCAAGCTAGAAAGTGAGACTACGACATGAAAAAGGCTCTTATTCTTACAACGGCAGCGTTTCTTGCGACCACCGGCCTCGCCGTCGCGCAAGATGCCGTCATTATCGAAGTGCCCCAGTCTGCACGTGATTATGTTATCGCCCATCCCGTTGACCCGGTCGTCATTCAAGATGATGTCGGTGAAGGTTATGTCGTGCCGGAGGCTGTTGTCGTGCGCCCTATCCCCGACAATCCGGACTTCGGCTATATCTATGTGAACGGTGAACCGGTTATCGTTTCGATGCAGAACCGTCAGGTGATCTATTATAACGAAGCGCCCAATGCAGGGCCGCCCGTACCCGTCGTACCGGACGATGTGGTCACCTTCGTGGAAAACAATCCGACACAACCAATTGCCATTGATGGCGATGTGACAGAGGGCATCGTGATCCCGGAAGATGTACCGCTGATGGCCGTCCCTGATCAGCCGAAATATTCCTATGTCTATATCGATCAACGTCCAGCGCTCGTGGAGCCGCAGACGCGCCGCGTTATCTGGGTGAAGTAACTCGCCTTCGATCCCCGCGCTTCCAAGCGCGGGGATTATCGAGTCTCAACCTGTTTTCGGCGACATCACGAACCGGCCCCCTAATCCTCTGCCGCCTTTATCGAAGTCTTTGGCCGCATCCACCGGATAAGCCTCGCGTTCTGCGGCTGGCGGCGTTTGGCCAACCACTTGCCCCACCCCAAACGGCGCACCTGCTCACAGCATACAATCATTAGCGACTTGCGCGATTACGCCCACATAAAATATAGATAATTTAAGAATCATATCTATTAAAATTGGGATGAGCAGCTATATGATTGAGATTAATGAGATAATCAGCGAAAAACAGGCCCCTGATTCAAGCGAACAACAAACCGAGTCGCTCAATCTTGCTAGAATTATCTATAATTTGCCATTCATACAGCTCGTCTTCCGCGCTCAGGAAATACACCGACAGCATTTCGATCCCGACGCCATTCAGATGAGCAGGCTGCTTTCGATCAAGACGGGCGGCTGTGCGGAGGATTGCGGCTATTGCAGCCAGTCGGCGCATTATCCAACCGGATTGAAGGCTTCCAAGCTGATGGAAGTCGAGCGTGTGCTGTCGGAAGCCCGCAAAGCGCAGGAAGGCGGCGCAACGCGCTATTGCATGGGTGCGGCATGGCGTAGCCCCAAGGACCGCGACATGGACATGCTTGTCGCGATGGTTGAGGGCGTCAAGGCAATGGGCATGGAAACTTGCATGACGCTTGGCATGCTGTCGCCCGAACAATCGGCCCGTCTCTCCGATGCCGGGCTCGATTATTACAACCACAACATCGACACGTCCGAACGCTTCTATCCCGAGATCATCACCACCCGCACTTTTGCAGACCGGCTGGAAACACTGGCAAATGTCCGCGATGCAGGCATCAAGGTGTGTGCAGGCGGCATTCTCGGCATGGGCGAAACCGTAGACGACCGCATTTCGATGCTGGTCACGCTGGCCAATTTGCCGACACCGCCCGAAAGCGTGCCAATCAATATGCTGATCCCTATTCCCGGATCGCGCCTTGCCAATGCCGAGCCAATCGACCCGTTCGATTTCATACGCACCATCGCGCTGGCCCGCATTCTCATGCCCACATCTTATGTGCGGCTCTCCGCGGGTCGCACCGACATGAGCGATGAAATGCAGGCGCTTTGCTTCTTTGCCGGAGCCAATTCGATCTTTGTCGGCGACACGCTGCTGACTGCCGACAATCCCGGCGAAGATCACGACAGCGCACTGTTCCGGCGGCTGGGCCTCAAGCCGATGACCCTGGAGCAGTTGCGTTGAGCGACCCGGCATTGGCCCGCTATCGGGCAACACTGGACGGCCTCGAGCGGAAATCCCGGCTGCGCGCCCTCTCTACGCAAACGGGCATTGATTTCACCTCGAACGATTATCTGGGGCTCGCCAACTCACCGCGCCTTAACGCCGCTATCACTGCCGCGCTCGACCGGGGCGTTCCGGTTGGCGCAGGCGGATCGCGGCTGCTGCGCGGCAACCATATCGAGCATGAGGCACTGGAAGCGGAAGCCGCAGCCTTTTTCGACGCTGCGAAGGTGCTGTATTTCGGCAGCGGTTTCGCGGCTAACACGGCGCTGTTCGCGACCCTGCCACAGCGCGGCGACCTGATCGTCTGTGACGCACTGATCCATGCCAGCGTCCATGAAGGAATTTCATCCAGCAAAGCGGACAACGTTTTTGCAGCGCACAATGATGTCGGTGCTTTCGACACGGCAATCAGCGACTGGCGGCGCAAGGGCGGCAAGGGACATCCGTGGATTGCCATCGAAAGTCTCTATTCCATGGATGGTGATACCGCCCCCATCGCAGAACTGGCCGCACTGGCAGATCGCCACGACGCATTTCTGGTCATCGATGAAGCCCACGCCACGGGCATTTATGGCTCGCAAGGACGTGGACTGGCGGCAGACCTCGAAAATCGCGACAATGTGCTGGTATTGCACACATGTGGCAAGGCGATGGGTTTGTCCGGCGCGCTGCTGCAATTGCCCGCCATGCTTGGTGACTATCTGGTCAACCGCGCCCGCAACTTCATCTATTCGACTGCACCGTCGCCCTTGATAGCGGCGGGTGTGCGTGAGGCATTGCGCATGATTGCTGACGAGCCAGAGCGTCGCCAGCGATTGCAAGACCTGACCGGCCTTGCCGGATCACTCGCGGCTTCGCTTCTGGGCCTCAGGCCGAGCGGCTCGCATATTATGCCGATCCTGATCGGTGACAATTTTCACGCCATGCGTATTGCCGAAGCGATGCGCGCCGAGGGGTTCGATATCCGGGCGATCCGCCCTCCGACCGTGCCGGAAGGAACCGCACGGCTCAGACTATCCATCACGCTTAATGTCAGTGAAAGCCAGATCCGTCAGATGTTCGACCGGCTTTCCATTGCAATGGGACAAGACAGACCATGACAACGCGCTTCGTCGTCTCCGGCACGGATACCGGCATCGGCAAGACGGTCTTTTCAGCCGCCCTCACCGCTGCCCTCGACGGTTACTATTGGAAGCCGGTGCAATCCGGTCTGGACGAGGAAACCGATAGTCAGGCGGTCGCACGGCTTGTCGGCCTGCCTCCAAGTCGTATCTTGCCGGAAGTCTACAAGCTCTCGGCACCGCTTTCACCGCATCAGTCGGCAGCGCTGGACGGCAAGGCGATTTCCGCCGATGCATTCGCCCTCCCCGCGACGGACCGCCCGCTGGTGATCGAAGGCGCGGGCGGCTTGCTGGTGCCGCTCTCGGACGATCTGGTTTTTGCCGACATATTCGCCCGGTGGAAAATTCCGGTCATTCTCTGCGCCCGCACCAATCTCGGCACGATCAATCACACGCTGCTGTCCGTCGAAGCGCTAAAGCATCGGCGCACGCCCCTATGCGGCATCGCCTTCATCGGTGACGAGAACATAGAAACCCAGCGCATCATCGCGAAAATGAGCGGGGTGCGCATTCTTGGTCGCCTGCCGTTCCTGCCCGAGCCTGGCGGAAACGCGTTACGACAAGCCTTTGAGGACAGCTTTGATCTGAGCCGTTTCGCGGAGGTATGGGCATGAAGCGGCAGACTGTCTGGCACCCCTTTACCCAGCACGCGCTGGAACCGGAGATGCAACGCATCGTATCGACTGAGGGCGCTTATCTGGTCGACGAAAGCGGCAAGCGTATCCTCGATGCAATCTCCTCCTGGTGGGTCATCACCCATGGCCATCGGCACCCGGAAATCATGCAGGTGATCCGCAGCGCGACGGAGAGCTTCGATCAGATCATTTTTGCCGAATATTCCCATGCACCTGCCGAACAACTGGCGGAAGGGCTGATTGAAATCGCGCCGCCCGGCCTACACCATGTCTTTTATTCGGATAGCGGTTCGACAGCGGTGGAAGTCGCGCTGAAAATGGCGCTCGGCTATTTTCACAATACCGGCCAGGTGCGCGACCGTATCGTGGTGATGGAACACGGCTATCACGGTGACACCATCGGCACCATGTCCACCGGCGAGCGCGGCGTTTTCAATGCCGCCTACGAACCTTTGCTGTTTGGCGTTGACCGGCTGCCCTTTCCGGAAAAGGGCAACGAGCAGCGCACGCTCGACATGTTTGAGGACCATTGCAGGTCAGGCCGCGTAGCGGCGTTGCTGATCGAACCGCTTATTCTCGGTGCGGGCGGCATGAAAACCTATCGCCCTGCCTTGCTGACGGCGCTGAAAGAAATCGCCGAACGTTTCGGCTGCCTGCTGATCGCCGATGAGGTGATGACCGGCTGGGGACGAACCGGAACGCTTTTTGCCTGCGAGCAGGCACGTATCACACCGGATATTATGTGCGTCTCCAAGGGACTGACCGGCGGGGCGCTACCGCTGGCGGCAACGCTCTGCACCTCGGCGATCTTCGATGCGCATCTTTCAACCGACCGCCGCAAGACCTTCTTTCACTCAAGCTCCTACACGGCCAACCCCATTGCGTGCGCCGCCGCCGTCGCCAACCTGGAAGTCTGGCGACAGGAACCCGTGCTCAGCCGCATTCGGTCCATCGAGGAGTTTCACGAACACAATCTGACACGATTTGCCGGAGACCGGCGCTTTGCGAATATCCGACAGGCGGGAACGATTGCAGCGCTTGACGTTGTCGTGCCCTCTGGCGGCTATCTCGCAGAAATCGGCCAGCACATGCGCAAACTGTTTCGTGAGCGCAACTTGCTGATCCGCCCGCTTGGCAATGTGCTTTATCTGATGCCGCCCTATTGCGTGACCAGCGCCGAATTGGCTCATATTTACGATGCGGTGGACGAAGTGGCCTCCATCGTGACGGGGCAACCGCAATGAGCCTTTGCCGGTCCTCCCGTATGGTCGGTTTCGGCCATGCCGTGCCTGAACGCTGCGTCGAGAACCGTGAGATCGAACAACAGCTCGGTCTGGAACCGGGCTGGATCGAACGCCGCACGGGCATCCGCACGCGCTATTGGGCAGGCGAAGGCGAAACTTTGAGCGGGCTTGCGTCCAAGGCTGGAGACATGGCGCTGGATAGTGCCGCCATTGCCCGCAAAGATGTTGCGCTGACTTTGCTTGCCACATCGACGCCGGACCATCTGCTGCCGCCGTCAGCCCCTCTGCTGGCGCACAAGCTCGGTCTTGCGCGGTCGGGCGCGATAGATCTGGCGGGAGCCTGTGCGGGCTTTCTTTATGCGCTGACGCTCGCCGACAGCTTTGTACGTGCGCATAACCGTCCGGTACTTGTGGTCGCGGCCAATATTCTGAGCCGCCGCATCAACCCGGCGGAGCGTGCAAGCGCCGTCCTTTTTGCCGATGCGGCAGGAGCGGTGATGCTCGCACCGGACGCAAACCCGCAACGCGGGTTCCTGTCCGCCGACCTGTCGTCAGACGGAAGCGGTTATGATTTGATTTCGATTCCATCCGGCGGTAGCAACCGGC
The DNA here is from genome assembly GCA_014138095.1 of Ochrobactrum sp. RH2CCR150. GTDB lineage: Bacteria > Pseudomonadota > Alphaproteobacteria > Rhizobiales > Rhizobiaceae > Brucella > Brucella gambitense. Next base: position 557,222 of record JACGXE010000002.1, on the reverse strand, counting down.
CATTCTCGCCCGACATGGCGCCTGAACAATTTCTGATGTCGATGCAGAATGGTCGCGAAGTGTTTTCCCGTGCGGTCGATCTGATGACCGCCACCTCCAGAAATGTGCTGGAAACGGCTGGCATCGAAGCGACCCGCATTGACCGTTTTGTACCGCATCAGGCCAATGCGCGCATGTTCGATGCTGTTGCGCATAATCTGGACATCGATCCGGCTAAAACAGTGCGGACTATCGCGACCTACGGTAACTCCTCCGCTGCGACCATTCCGCTGTCGCTCTCGGTCGCCAATGAAACGCGACCCTTTGCAGAAGGCGAGACCTTTTTGCTGACCGCTGCGGGCGCCGGTATGATGGGCGGCGCAGCGGTCTATCTTGCCTGAGTCCCAGCTTAGGATTGCACAGTCTTCGCTGGAACGGCCTTATGTTCTTCCTGTGGAGCGGCGGCCTTGCGCGCCACAAGACTGTAGACCACCGGCACCACAAAGAGCGTCAACAGGGTGCCGAAGGACATACCGCCGACAATCACCCAGCCGATAGCCTGACGGCTTTGCGCGCCAGCACCGGTTGCAATGGCCAGCGGAATAGCACCGAGCACCATTGCGCCTGTTGTCATGAGGATCGGACGCAGACGCATCACAGCCGCTTCCGTGACCGCATCGGCAATGTCGCGCCCTTGGTCACGCATATGATTGGCGAATTCGACAATCAGAATGCCGTGCTTGGTGATAAGTCCCACCAGCGTGACCAGACCGATCTGGCTGTAGACATTCATGCTCGCCCCCGCAAACCAGAGCGCGAGCAAGGCCCCGGCTATCGAGAGCGGAACCGTGAGCAGAATGATGAACGGGCTGACAAAGCTTTCAAACTGGGCCGCCAGAACCAGATAGATGAACAGAATGGCCAGACCGAATACGAACAGAATGCTCGAATTGGAGCTGGTGAAATCGCGAGACTCCCCTTCCAGATCGTACTGGGCATAGGTCGGGAACATCTCATTGGCAGTGCTTTGCAGATAAGTCAGCGCCTCACCCAGCGAATAATCGGGAGACAGACCAGCGCTGATCGTCGCCGAGCGTAACCGGTTGAAACGATAGAGATTGGCTGGCTCGACACTTTCCTTAACGGTTACGAGATTGGACAGCGGGATAAGCTGCCCGGACGAGCCGCGCACATTGACGATGTTGATGGAATCCGGCGTGGCGCGGTCGCTGGCGTCAAGCTGGACAAGGACATCCGATTGTTCGCCGTCCCGGTCGATGCGCGTAACCTGACGGCTGCCGAACATGGTTTCCAGCGTATGGCCAACATCCGAAACCTGCAGACCCGCCTCACGGATCTTCTCGCGGTTCATGTTGATTTCCATGCGTGGCTTGTTGAGATCGAGGTTCGATTCAACATTCACCAGACCGGGGTTTTCCTTGATTTTCTCAACAAATGCGGTCGCGAGCTTGTTGAGGTCGTCGTAGCTGGACGAAGACTGGATCACAAACTGAACCGGATTATTGGCCCCGGCTCCGCTGCCGCGCGTCGTCGTCAGGGATGGCATATTGAACCCGAAGGCGCGCATACCCGGGATGGCGCTCATCTCCGGACTAATGGAGCGAATGATTTCCTGCTGGCTGCGGTCGCGCTCATCCCAGTCTTTCAGCAGCCCGAACGCACCAAAACCGGTAACCTGCTGTGCGCCATAAACCGAGAAATAAGTGCTGACCTCCGGAATGCTGGCCATGATTTCTTCAGCGGTCTTGCCGTAGCGTTCCGTAAATTGAAGTGTTGAACCTTCCGGAGACGTGCCTGCCATGCGAATGACCCCACGGTCCTCAACCGGAGCAAGTTCGCTTGGCAGATTGACATAAAGGAACCCTGCCAGAACCGCAGTTGCGGCAGCGCCAGCCAACACAATCAACTTGTTGCGCATGGCAAGACCGAGCACGCGCCGATAATGCTCGTTGAGACGATCGAGAAATCCTTCCAGAGCGCGTGATATCCGACCCTGATTTTCATTGTGACGCAACAGCTTGCCGCACATCATAGGCGTCAAAGTCAGCGCTACGAAGCCGGAAACCAGCACCGCCCCAGCGAGCGTCAGGGCAAACTCGATAAACAATTGCCCGGTTCGACCTTCGGTGAATGCAATCGGCACATAGACCGCCGCCAGCGTAAGCGTCATCGCGATGACGGCAAAGGCGATTTCTCCCGTTCCGGCAATGGCTGCCTGTATCGGGGTTTCCCCTTCTTCAATGCGCCTATGCACATTTTCCAGCACGACGATAGCATCATCCACCACCAGACCGATGGCCAGCACCATAGCAAGCAGCGTCAGTGTGTTGATACTGAAGCCGAAAGCAAACATGATTGCCAGCGTCGTGATAAGCGAAACCGGTATCGTCACGATGGGAATAAGGCTTGCGCGCACCGAACGCAGGAAGAAGAAGATCACCATGATGACGAGAACAATCGCCTCGCCAATCGTGTGGAAGACAGCCTCGATCGAGCGATCAATGAAGATCGACGTGTCATAAGTGACATCGGCCTTCATTCCGGTTGGCAGACTTTCCTGAACAGTCGGCAGCACGGCGCGCACGGCATTGGCAACCTCAAGCGGATTGGCGGTTGCCTGTTTCACCACACCAATCGAGACGGCTGTTTCGCCTTCCTTGAAGGTTGCCTGCCGCTCGTCGGCTGCACCCAGTTCAGTTCGCCCTATATCACGCAAGCGCACCGGATAACCGTTCACGACATTGATGATGATGTCGGCAAATTCTTCGGGCGTCGTCAGCGCCGTATTGGCAAGGAGCGTAAACTCGCGTTCCTTACTTTCAATACGCCCGGCGGGTACTTCGACATTCTGGCTTTCAAGCGCCGTTTCGACATCCTGAACCGTCAGGCCATAACCGGCCAGCTTGCGGGCATCAATCCAGACACGCATTGCATATTCACGCGCACCGAGAATGCGGGCTTCCGAAACGCCGGGCAAGTTCTGGATGCGATCGACAACCGTTCGATTGAGAACGTCAGTGATTTCAAGACCGGAATGGCGGTCGCTCGTGAAAGCGACATACATGATGGGCTGCGCATCCGCTTCCACCTTGGCGACAATTGGCTCGTCAATCTCATCGGGGAGATTGCGCCTTGCGCGGGACACGCGATCGCGAACCTCTGCGGCGGCCACTTCGGGATCGGTACCAAGTGTAAAGCGCACGGTGATAGCGCTTGTTTCAGCACGGCTCGTCGAGGAAACGACATCGATGCCGGCAATACCGGACAGCTGGGTTTCCAGAACCTGCGTGACCTGGCTTTCCACGATTTCGGCATTGGCGCCCGAATAGGTCGTGGAAACGGAAACCGTCGGTTCTTCGACATCCGGATATTCACGGGTGCTCAGTCGCTCATAGGACACAATGCCGAGCAGCACGAGAACGAGGCTAAGGACCGTGGCGAAAACCGGTCTGCGGACGCACATTTCCCATATGGACATCAGACCGAGCCCCCCGCAACTGCTTCCTGAACGCGAATTTTGGCTCCGTCTTGCAGTTTCTGCTGGCCCGCCGTCACCACGCGCGCATCCTTGTCGATGCCCGTGACGATCTCGACCATACCGTCAAGACGCTGCCCCAGCGTGACCGTAACAACTTCGACCGTATCGTCAGCATTGATGCGATAGACAGTCTGGGTTTCACCGCTCGGCACAATGGCGCTTTCCGGTACCAGCATCGCATCTGCCTTGGTGCCCGTGGTGACATTAACGCGAACGAAAAGCCCCGGGCGTAACTTCAGGTCGGGATTGGAGATCAAGGCGCGCATACGGATGGAGCGGCCGGTTTCATCGACAGATGGCTCGATGGCATAGACCTGCCCCTGAAACGGCTGGTCTGGCAGCGCATCGGCCACCACCGAAACCTGTTGCTGGGGTGAGATACTCGCCAGTGCCACTTCGGGCAGCGAAAACTCTGCGACCAATGGATCAATCTGATCGAGCCTGGCAAGATTGGTCGTACCCGCCGTTACATAAGCGCCAACACTGACAGAACGAAGACCGACCACGCCGTCGAACGGCGCTTTGATCGAAGTCTGCGCGAGCTGCGCTTCGGCAAGCGCCAGAGCAGCTTCCGTATTGCGCAGGTTCGCTTCCGCTTCTTCCAAAGCCTGCGTCGCGCTAATACCGCGCTTCGACAGAGCTTCGGTACGTTCGAAAGTCGACCGCGCAAGAACATTTGCTGCACGGGCCGACTGCACGGAAGCGTTCAGAATGGAGGTATCGAGCTGAAACAGAACGCTGCCTGCCTCAACGCGCTGGCCTTCCTGGAACAGAATTTGATCCACACGTCCGCCGATTTCCGAGGCCAGTGTGACCGATTCTTTCGCCCGCAGGCTACCAACAGCCGAGATAATACTGTCCAGATCGCGGGTTTGCACCGCAGCTGCTTCAACCACAGTGGCTTTTGGCTGCGCGGGAGCAATGGACGCCGTGGTCGTCTCAGCGGATGTTTCTTGCGTACCCCGCCATGCAAAAAAAGCTGCGATCAACGCCAGTCCCAATACAAGAACTAGTATACCTCGTTTCCTAAGTTTCATATGCTAGCCTTTCCGATGGGCCGGGCCGTGCGTTTGCGTCCCGGACCACCCAGCCGGGCCACACGGGGCAATGTTAAATATTAGCTTTCATAATATTTTACTTTACTGTAAAGTAAAATTAATCTTCTGTAATGTCAGAGTCTTGGCGTGCAGAGGAGGGAATGGGAGGGGTCAAAAAAAGCATGGATAGAAAAACAAACGTGAGCACCGAAACGGTTCTCGATGCTACACGTAAAATGCTGTCGAAGTACGGCTCGGCGGTTAGCCTCGAGCTGGTGGCCGCAGAAGCGGGTCTCACGCGACAGACACTCTACAACCGCTTCGGCAGTAAGCAAACTCTATTGCGCGCTGCATTCGATGATTTGCGGCAGCAAATTCATACCCGTCTCGATGATGCGCCATGGAACTCCACACCAGAAGTTCTCCTGCCAGTGATCGCGCGCATTGTGGCGGATAGTTTTCTGGATCTCGCAATGGCCAAGCTATTGCGCGCGATGATTCAGGCCGTGGAAGATATTCCGGAAATCGGCACCAGCCTCAGATCGGATCGAACAGGACAAGTTCTCCAGAAGCTGACCGAATATTTGCAGACCAAAACTGAAGCAGGAGAGTTCCACGTAGCCGACGCGGAAACTCAGGCCATGCTTTTTCTCGGTAGCATCAGCGGCTTTCTTTTTCCCCGCTTGCTACTCGGTACGGTCACGCCCGACGAAGAGGTCAACCAAAGGTTGATCGACACGTCCATCGCAAGCTTTCTCCGCATGTGGCGAAGTGCGGAGTAATGTCTTCCCAAATCGCCAACCCACCCTAGATGAAGCTCCCCAACAAGCCCCAAAAACGAGGCCTCCCCCCAATGAAAACCTCCATTATTGCCGCTTGCCTTGCCTCACTCCTCGGCGCAGTTGCCGTTTCCGCGCCCGCCTTTGCGCAGCAAACGCGCGACATCGCCAAAGAGGAAGCCAACCGTAAAATCGTGCTCGAGTTTTACGATGGCGTCTTCAACAAACATGAGGTGGAAAAATACTCCGAAGTGCTCGCCGAAGATTATATCCAGCACAATCCCGGCGTGCCGGATGGGAAAGCGCCTTTCGTGAATTTTTTCACCCAGCGCTTCAAGGATAATCCCCAGGCCACCGCGCGCATCGTACGCAGCGCTACGGATGGCGACCTCGTCTTCCTGCATCTCCAGTCAAAGATGAACGAAGCAGACCGCGGTCGCGCCATCGTCGATATTTTCCGCGTTGATAACGGCAAGATCGTCGAGCATTGGGATGTCATTCAGGCTGTTCCGGAAACAGCCAAGAATAACAACACGATGTTCTAAACTTTTCGGTCAGAACCGCGTCGGAAGCCAGCCATATCGGCTGGCTTTTTCAGTTTCACGGCATTCCCCCGACAAAAACTGTTCTTGTCGTCCGCTTCTGGCTTGTTTCCTTCAAAAAGCGATCCTACGATATCCCAATTCACCGGCCCACTGCGCCCTTCCCCAACAGATCAGCAGCAGTCACAGCGTATCAACGCTCGCCGGTGCCATGGGTTATAGTCGAAAGACACACGAATTAAGGACTTGAGAAAATGACCGACAAGCAGGCCTCGAAGGCAATGTGGACCTATTACAAGGGCGAGTGGCGCGAAGGCGACGTGCGCATTCTGGGCGCGGCTTCGCATGCGACCTGGCTCGGTTCTGCGGTGTTCGACGGTGCACGCCTGTTCGAAGGCGTCACGCCGGACCTCGACCGTCATTCGGCCCGCGCCAATGATTCCGCCCGTGCGCTCGGTCTGGAGCCGACGCTTTCAGCCAATGATATTGAAGCATTGGCGCTGGAAGGCTTGAAGAAGTTCGCCCCCGGCACAGATGTTTATATTCGTCCCATGTACTGGGCCGAAGAAGGCGACAGCAGCACGGTTGCACCGCTTGCGTCCTCGACAGATTTCGCCTTGTGCCTCGAAGCCATTCCGATGGTCGAGCCGAAGGGCTTCACCATCACCACGACCTCATTCCGTCGCCCCTATCTGGAAGTGATGCCGGTCAACGCCAAGGCGGCCTGCCTCTACCCCAACAATGGGCGCATGCTGCTCGAAGCCAAGGCCAAGGGCTTTCACAATGCAATCGTGACCGATGTGCTGGGCAATGTCGCGGAAACGGCGACCTCCAACATTTTCTTGGTTCGCGGCGGCGAAGTCTTTACGCCGGTTCCAAACGGCACCTTCCTCAACGGCATCACGCGCCAGCGCGTCATTGGGCTGTTGCGCGCGGCAGGCGTGACTGTGCATGAGACGACGCTTAAAATCGAGGATTTCCGTGAGGCAGACGAGATCTTCTCGACCGGCAATATGAGCAAGGTTGTGCCGATCATCGGCTTTGATGATCGCAAGTTTGAATACGGAGCCGTCACCAAGCGCGCCCGCAGCCTCTATTGGGAATGGGCGCACGCCTGATTTCCTGCAACGATATTCCACTTCCATAATACTCCGGGTCGTTCTGGCCCGGAGCCTTCCCTGACCGCGGCAGACGCATGATCGAACATACACCCCTGTATCTGGCAGTCGCTATTACCGCGGCGTTTCTGGTTGGCATGTCGAAAGGCGGCCTTCCCTCGGTCGGAACGCTCGCCGTTCCGCTGATGGCGCTCGTCATCTCGCCGGTCACAGCGGCAGCTTTGTTACTGCCGATCTATGTCATCAGCGACATGTTCGGGCTCTACCTTTATCGGCATCATTATTCAGCGCGCAATCTCGCCATCCTCACGCCAGCAGCCATTGTCGGCGTCGGCATTGGCTGGCTGTTCAGCTCGCATCTATCCAGCACTTTCATCGGCTTTCTGGTCGGGCTGGTGGGCATTCTGTTCTGCCTCAATGCCTGGATCGGCGCCCGCTATCGCAGGAAGGCCCGCAAGGCCGATATTCCGGGCGGTGCCTTCTGGGGCATTCTCACCGGTCTCACTAGTTTCGTATCGCATTCCGGTGCTCCGCCGTTTCAGATGTATGTCCTGCCGCAGCATCTGGAAAAGCTCGTCTTCGCGGGCACATCGACCATCCTCTTTGCCATCGTCAACGCCGTGAAGCTCGTTCCGTACTGGCAGTTGCAGCAGTTTTCCAATCTCGACCTGTCGATGGGCCTCTGGCTGATCCCTTCTGCAGTGATCGGCACTTTCGCGGGTGCCAAGCTGACACGGCTTCTGCCGGATGGGCCCTTCTTCCTGCTCGTGCAACTGACGCTGTTCGGGCTTTCCATCAAGCTGATAGCCGATTGGGTCATGCCGTATTTCTTTGGTTGAGACGCTTTCGCAGTTCTTGCCAGATGCCTTCGCTTCCGCCACCATGTGCGCGAAAGTAAGGGGAGGATGTGCGAGTGGCAGACGCGGATGCGATCATCATCGGCGCGGGGCTGGCCGGTTTGGCCGCAGCGAACGAACTGACCAGCGCGGGCAAAACCGTCATCCTTCTGGAACAGGAAGGCGAGAACTCCATCGGCGGTCAAGCCTTCTGGTCGCTGGGCGGCCTGTTCATGATCGATACCCCGGAGCAGCGCCGTCTTGGCATCAAGGACAGTTTCGACCTCGCCGCACAAGACTGGTTCGGCTCGGCGCAGTTTGACCGACCCGAAGATCTTTGGCCCCGGAAATGGGCCGAAGCCTATCTGCAATTCGCGACCGGTGAGATGCGACCATGGCTGCGCAACCTCGGCATGCGCTGGTTTCCCGTTGTCGGCTGGGCAGAACGTGGCGGCGCACTCGCCCACGGGCATGGCAACTCGGTGCCGCGTTTTCACGTCACATGGGGCACGGGCCCAGGCGTCGTAGCCCCATTTGAACAACGGCTGCGAGACGCAATGGCGAAAGGCCTTGTTACGCTGAAATGCCGCCACCGCGTCAGTCAGATCACCAGCGCGAACGGACGCATAACCGGCGTTTTCGGTGAAGTGCTCGCCCCTTCGACGGTTGAACGCGGTCAGCCATCTTCCCGAGAAGTTATTGGTGAATTCGCATTTGGCGCTGACAACGTTATCGTAACGTCCGGCGGTATTGGCGGCGATCCGGAGCGCGTGCGCCGGGCATGGCCGCGCGAGAGGCTTGGCAATCCGCCGAAGGAGATGGTGCTGGGCGTTCCAGCCTATGTGGACGGGCGCGGCATCGATATGGCGGTAGAGGCAGGCGGACACGTCATCAATGCTGATCGCATGTGGCATTACACCGAGGGTTTGCGCAACTGGAACCCGATCTGGCCCAATCATGGCATCCGCATCCTGCCCGGACCATCGTCGATGTGGTTCGACGCACGCGGCAACCGACTGCCAGCTCCCTATCTTCCCGGCTTCGATACGCTCGGCACACTCAAGCACATTCTCTCCACCGGCTATGACTATTCCTGGTTTATTCTGACCGAAAAGATCATCCGCAAGGAATTCTCACTGTCCGGTTCCGAGCAAAACCCGGACCTGACCGGCAAAAGCTGGAAATTGCTGCTGAAAAGCCGTCTCGGCAAAGCCCCGCCGCCTGTCAAAGCCTTTATCGACAACGGTGCGGATTTCATAACCGCCAAGACGATTGAAGAGCTGGTCGCGGGCATGAACACTTTGAGCGGCGAAAAACTGCTCGATGTGCGACGCATTCGCGACCAGATCGAAGCGCGGGACCATGAAGTGGTCAATCGTTACACGAAGGACGCGCAGATCATGGCGATCCATAATGCGCGTGCCTATATTGGTGACAGGCTGACGCGCGCCGTACCGTTGCATGCGCTGCTCGATCCGGCCAACGGCCCGCTGATCGCCGTCAAGCTGCATATCCTGACGCGCAAGACGCTGGGCGGCCTGCATACCAATCTCCAGTCGGCAGTTCTGGGCGAGGATGGCGAGCCGATCCCTGGCCTTTATGCGGCGGGCGAAGCTGCCGGTTTCGGTGGCGGCGGCTATCACGGCTATAATGCGCTGGAAGGCACATTTCTTGGCGGCTGTATATTTTCCGGGCGGGCGGCAGGCCGGGCAGTCGCTTCGATCTGAATCGTGAGGTAGCTTCCAAAAGGGCCGCCAACCAACTGATTTAATGTAATTTTCAGCCGTATCGTCTTCAACGAAGACCAATACGCGTTATGCTTTTTTCTATATGAGATTTTTATATCCCGGCCGGTTTCCCTGTCTCGAAACCCTATGCCGTAAGGTCACATAATCCCTGTATGGCAAAAAGCCTTCACAACAGGGAGCCCCGCAAGGGGACGAAATTATGGACATCGCCGTCCTGGCAATCGGCCTCGGCTTCTTCGCTCTGCTCTTCGGCTATCTGCGCGTCTGCGAAAAGCTTTGAGGGCGTAACATGCTGATCGAATACATCGCCGGCGCTTTGGTCGCCATCTTCATCGCGATCTATCTTCTTTATGCGCTCATTCGACCGGAGCGGTTCTGACCGGCCCCACGAATAGCGGCCCTGCAGGGGCTTGGGAAAAACCATGACAATCAATGGATGGATACAGATCCTCGTCTTTTGCGGGATCATCATTCTGCTCGTAAAGCCGCTTGGCGGTTATATAACGCGTGTCTTCAACGGCGACCGGACATTCCTTTCGCCGGTTTTCGTGCCTGTCGAACGCGGGCTATACCGTCTTGCGGGCACAGGCGAGCGCGAGGAACAGCACTGGACGAGCTACACCGCCGCCATGCTACTGTTCAATCTGGCCGGGTTCCTTCTGCTTTATGCCATGCAGCGGTTTCAGGGCGCATTGCCCTTCAACCCCATGGGCATGAGCAATGTGCCTGCCGATCTCGCCTTCAACACCGCCACCAGTTTCGTCACCAACACCAACTGGCAAAATTACGGCGGCGAAAGCACCATGTCCTATCTGACCCAGATGGCCGGACTGACGGTGCAGAACTTCGTCTCGGCTGCAACAGGCGTGGCAATCGCAATGGCGCTTATCCGAGCTTTCTCGCGTAAATCGATGAAAACGCTCGGTAATTTCTGGGTCGATCTCACGCGCTGCACGCTCTATATCCTGCTGCCGATCTGCATCGTGATGACGCTCGCCTTCGTCGCGCTTGGCGTGCCGCAAACGCTTGGCGCATATACGCAGGCCACGACGCTTGAAGGCGCACGGCAGGTCATTGCGCTTGGGCCAGTTGCCTCCCAGCTGGCGATCAAGATGCTCGGCACCAATGGCGGCGGCTTCTTCAACGCCAATTCCGCACATCCTTTTGAAAACCCGGACGCCATCTCCAACATGATCCAGATGGTTGCGATCTTCGCCATCGGCGCATCGCTAACCAATGTTTTTGGCCGCATGGTCGGCAATGAAAAGCAAGGCTGGGCTATTTTTGCGGCCATGGGCGTGCTGTTCGTCGCAGGCGTGGCCATCTGCTATTGGGCAGAAGCTGCGGGTAACCCGCTGATCCACGCGCTCGGCATCGACGGCGCGAATATGGAAGGCAAGGAAGCCCGCTTCGGCATCGCCATGTCCGCCCTTTTCGCCGTGGTCACAACTGCCGCATCCTGTGGCGCGGTGATTGCCATGCATGACAGCATGATGGCGCTTGGCGGCATGATCCCGATAATCAACATGATGCTCGGTGAAATCATCATTGGCGGTGTCGGCGCAGGTTTTTACGGCATCATCCTGTTCGTCATCGTGGCGATTTTCGTGGCTGGTCTGATGGTCGGTCGCACGCCTGAATATCTGGGCAAGAAAATCGAGGCCAAGGAAGTCAAGATGGCGATGCTGGCCGTACTCTGCCTGCCGCTGTCGATCCTCGGCTTTACGGCAATCGCCTCCGTCATTCCGGCAGGCTTGAGTTCCATTGCCAATCCGGGACCGCACGGCTTTTCGGAAATCCTCTATGCCTATACGTCGGGCACCGCCAATAACGGCTCGGCATTCGGCGGGCTCTCCGGCAACACGCCCTGGTACAACATCACCATCGGCCTTGCCATGCTGATGGGGCGCTTCCTCGTCATCGTTCCCGCCATGGCCATTGCCGGATCGCTGGTCGCCAAGAAAATCGCGCCGCAATCGGCGGGCACCTTCCCGACCTATGGTCCTTTGTTCGTGGGCTTGCTGATCGGCGTCATTCTGGTTGTCGGCGGGCTGATCTTCTTCCCCGCGCTGGCGCTGGGACCGATCGCCGAACACCTCGCTTTGATCCAGGGAAAGACCTTCTGATGCTGAAACCGTCGAGTTGCATTCTGTCGATCCTTGCCGTGATGCTCATCCTGTTTCTCGCCATCCGGCTGATCTGAGCGTCCGCTTCGCAAAACATCTACTGGAGCCTCGTTATGAGCCAGTCCAAATCCGCGAGCATTCTCGATGCCCGCATCCTTATCCCGGCGGTTGGCGATGCCTTCCGTAAACTGAATCCGAAAAGCCTTGCCCGAAACCCGGTCATGTTCGTCGTGGCCGTCGTTTCGGCCCTCACCACGGTGCTGCTTGCAAAAGACATCGCGACCGGTGGGGCCAATGTCGGCTTTTCATCGCAGATCGTGCTGTGGCTCTGGTTCACGGTGCTGTTTGCCAATTTTGCCGAAGCGGTTGCCGAAGGGCGCGGCAAGGCGCAGGCGGAATCGCTGCGCCGCACGCGCACCGAAACGCAGGCCAAGCTTCTGAACGGCGACAGCAAGACCGATTACAAAACCGTCGCCGGAACCAGCCTCAAGGTCGGCGATATCGTTCTCGTTGAAGCGGGCGACATCATCCCGTCCGATGGCGAGGTGATCGAGGGGGTGGCTTCAGTCAATGAAGCCGCCATCACCGGCGAATCCGCACCTGTCATCCGCGAATCCGGCGGCGACCGTTCCGCCGTCACCGGCGGCACGCAGGTCCTGTCCGACTGGATCGGGGTGCGCATCACGGCGGCTCAGGGCTCCACCTTCATCGACAAGATGATCAGCCTTGTGGAAGGCGCCGAGCGCCAGAAAACCCCGAATGAGATCGCGCTCAACATCCTGCTTGCGGGGATGACGCTGATCTTCGTTCTGGCTGTGGTGACGATTCCAAGCTTCGCGACCTATGCAGGCGGTTACATCCCGGTCATCGTTCTGGTTGCCCTGTTTGTAACGCTGATCCCGACCACCATCGGCGCTCTGCTATCGGCTATCGGCATTGCGGGCATGGACCGTCTTGTGCGCTTCAATGTGCTGGCCATGTCGGGCCGGGCGGTGGAGGCGGCAGGCGATGTCGACACTTTGCTTCTCGACAAAACGGGCACGATCACGCTCGGCAATCGTCAGGCAACCGCCTTCATGCCGGTGACAGGCATCAGCGAACAGGAACTGGCCGACGCCGCACAACTGGCCTCGCTTGCCGATGAAACACCGGAAGGTCGTTCCATCGTGGTTCTGGCCAAGGAAAAATACGCCATACGCGGTCGCGACATGCAGAGCCTGCATGCGACTTTCGTACCCTTTACCGCACAGAGCCGCATGAGCGGTGTCGATATCGACGGCTCGTCCATCCGCAAGGGCGCTGTGGATGCCGTGCTAAAACATGTGGGCCAGAACCGTGCGACCGAAGAAAAGGTCACCCATGAACTGCAAGCCACTGCCGATACGATTGCAAAATCCGGCGGCACGCCGCTGGCCGTGGTCAAGGATGGCAGGCTGCTTGGCGTCATCCATCTCAAGGATATCGTCAAGGGCGGCATTCGCGAGCGTTTCTCCGAACTGCGGCGCATGGGCATCCGCACGGTGATGATCACCGGCGACAACCCCATGACCGCAGCGGCTATTGCGGCTGAAGCAGGCGTGGATGATTTTCTGGCGCAGGCAACGCCGGAAAACAAGCTGGCGCTGATCCGCGAGGAACAGGCCAAGGGCAAACTCGTCGCCATGTGCGGCGACGGCACCAATGACGCGCCTGCCCTCGCACAGGCCGATGTGGGTGTCGCCATGAATACCGGCACCGTGGCGGCCCGCGAGGCAGGCAATATGGTCGATCTCGACAGCGATCCGACGAAACTCATCGAGATCGTTGAAATCGGCAAGCAGCTTTTGATGACACGGGGCGCGCTGACGACCTTCTCCATCGCCAACGATATCGCCAAATATTTCGCGATCATTCCGGCTATGTTCCTTGCGTTCTATCCGCAGCTCGGCGCGCTCAACATCATGAACCTTGCCACGCCGCAAAGCGCCATTCTCTCGGCCATCATCTTCAACGCGCTCATCATCGTGGCGCTGATCCCGCTTTCGTTGAAGGGCGTGAAATACAAGGCTGTCGGCGCAGGCGCCCTGCTCTCGCGCAACCTGCTCATCTACGGCCTCGGCGGCGTCATCGTTCCGTTCATCGGCATCAAGGCCATCGATATGGCCATCGTTGCCCTTGGCCTCGCATAAGGATTTTCACCCATGTTGAAGCAACTTCGCCCCGCATTGGTCATGATCGTCGCGCTTACCGTGATCACCGGGTTCATCTATCCGCTCGGCATGACCGGCATTGCCCAGGCAATCTTTCCGCAACAGGCCAATGGCAGCCTGATCGAGAAGGATGGAACGGTCATCGGTTCTGAACTAATCGGCCAGAATTTTGCCGGCGACCGTTATTTCCACGGTCGCCCATCCGGCGCAGGCAAGGATGGCTACGATGCATCCAGCTCGGGCGGCTCCAATCTCGGCCCCACCAATCCCGCTTTGATCGAACGGATCAAGACCGAGGCGGAAACTTTGAAACAGACAACGCCTGACACCGCGATCCCTATCGACCTCGTGACCACCTCGGCCAGCGGCCTCGACCCGCATATTTCGCCGGACGCCGCCCTTTATCAGATACCCCGTGTCGCCAAAGCACGAGGCATCAGCGAAGCCACGTTGCGCGGCATTGTCGAGCAGCAGGTGGAAGACCGTGAGCTCGGATTTCTCGGTGAACCTGTGGTCAACGTCCTGAAACTCAATCTTGTTCTGGACAGAACCGCAGCTAAATAAAGTAGAATACGGGCGGCGCAAACGATGCCGCCCGCTTCGCAGGAGCATTATCATTGATGTCGGACGTCATTCGCGCTGACAACACACGGCCCTCTCCCGATGCCCTGCTCGAACAGGCGGAGCGCGAAACGCGTGGGCGCCTCAAGATTTTTCTGGGCGCGGCACCCGGTGTCGGCAAAACCTATGAAATGCTGATGTCCGGCAGAGCGCGCGAGGCCGATGGCGTCGATATGGTGATCGGCGTGGTCGAAACCCACGGCCGTCGTGACACTGAAGCCTTGGTGGACGGGCTGGAAGTCATCCCCCGCGCCCTTGTTGCCTATCATGGCCACGAACTGGAAGAGATGGACATCGACGCCGTGCTGGCACGCCGTCCGCAGCTGGTTCTGGTGGATGAACTTGCCCATAGCAATGCGCCGGGCAGCCGTCACCCCAAGCGCTATCAGGATGTCGAGGAAATCCTCGCGCAGGGGATAGATGTCTACACCACGCTGAATATCCAGCATGTCGAAAGCCTGAACGATGTGGTGGCGCAGATCACGCGCATTCGCGTTCGCGAAACGGTGCCGGATAGCATTATCGACCGCGCCGACGATATCGAGCTGATCGACCTCACGCCCAGCGATCTCATCAAGCGGCTCAACGATGGCAAGGTCTATCTTCCCAAGACGGCCAAACGTGCAATCCGCAACTATTTTTCGCCCGGCAATCTGACGGCGCTCCGCGAACTGGCGCTGCGACGCACCGCGCAGCGGGTAGACGAACAGCTTCTCACCCATATGCGCGCCCACGCCATCGAAGGTCCGTGGGCCGCGGGCGACCGTATTCTCGTTGCCGTTGATGAACGGCCACGCAGCGCATCGCTGGTGCGCTATGCGCGCCGTCTGGCCGACCGGCTGCGCGCGCCCTGGGCGGTCATTCACATCGAAACGCCGCGCTCTGCCAATATGTCGGAGGATGAAAAGGACCGACTGTCGGCAACCATGCGCCTTGCCGAACAGTTGGGCGGCGAACCGATCATCATTCCCGGCCAGTCGGTAGCGGAAGACATTATCCGCTATGCCAGCACACATAATTTCACGCAGGTGGTCGCCGGAAAATCCGCCAAGCCGCGCTGGCGCGAAATTGTCGAAGGCTCGGTCGGGCACGACCTGATCCGCCGTGCAGGCGCCATCGATGTGCACATCACGGCAGGTATAGATCAGGAGGCGGCCAGCACCGCCCGCAAGGTCAAGACCGCCGCACCATCGGCAAGCCTGCAAATTCTGCCCTATGCGATTGGCACGGCAGTCGTCGCAGCCGCGAATGGCGTCGGGCTGCTGCTCGACCAGTTTCTTGATGTTCGCAGCATAGCGCTGGTCTTCGTCGTCGGCGTTCTCGGCGTTGCGGTTACGCTTGGTCTATGGCCTGCGTTGTTCGTTTCCATCATCAGCGCCTTCGCCTATAATTTCTTCTTTCTGCCGCCGCTTTACACGCTGTCCATCGCGGACCCGGAAAGCGTGGTGGCGCTCGTCTTCTTCCTCCTTGTCAGCTTTGTGGCCAGCAATCTGGCAAGCCGCGTGCAGCGTCAGGCGGCATCGGCACGTCAGCGCGCGCGAATGACCGAGGATCTCTATCTTTTCAGCAAGAAGCTCGCGGGCACCGGCTCGCTGGACGATGTGCTTTGGGCAACGGCATTCCAGATCGCATCCATGCTGAAAGTGCGTGCGGTTATCCTGCTGCCGGAGCGAGAGAGCATCGCAGTGCGCGCCGGATATCCGCCGGATGACACACTCGACGATGCCGATATCGCCGCTGCCCATTGGGCTTGGGAGCACAATCTGCCCGCTGGACGTGGTGCCGATACGCTGCCCGGCGCACGCCGTCTTTACCTGCCGCTGCGCACGGCACGAACTTCGGTCGGTGTCATCGGTCTCGATAATGACCGTCAGGGACCGATCCTCACGCCCGAACAGCAACGACTGTTCGAAGCGCTGGCCGATCAGGCCGCCATCGCCATCGAGCGCGTGCAGCTGGTGGAAGACGTCGAGCGCGCAAGGCTTGCTGCCGAAACCGACAAGTTGCGCTCCGCGCTTCTGACCTCGATCTCGCACGACCTGAAAACCCCGCTGGCGGCCATCATGGGCGCCGCGACCACATTGCGCGAATATCATGGTTCCTTGCCCGCTGAAGATCAGGCCGATCTCTATCAAACCATCGTGGACCAGTCGGAACGCCTCAATCGCTTCATCGCCAATCTTCTCGACATGACCCGCATTGAAGCCGGGGCTATGGAGCCCAACCTCTCTCCGCATTATGTCGGCGATATCGTCGGCGCTGCCTTGCACCGCGCCGCAAAAATTCTTGCGCGTCATGCGGTTCGCGTATCAGTGCCCGCTGATCTGCCGATGCTGCGGCTGGATGCAGTTCTGTTTGAACAGGTTCTGTTCAATCTTCTCGACAATGCCGCGAAGTACGCGCCGGAAGCCTCTGAAATTGCTATTGAAGCGCATATCAGCGGCACGCGGCTCGTTCTGGAGATCGCCGATCAGGGGCCGGGCATTCCCGCCGATGACCGGGAACGGATTTTCGACAGCTTCTATCGCGTTCGCAAGGGTGATCACGTGCAGGCAGGCACGGGGCTCGGCCTGTCCATCGCGCGCGGTTTTGTCGAAGCGATGGGCGGCACCATTTCCGCCCGCAACCGCAGCGACCACGACCATAATCGGTCTGGCGCGGTCTTCGTCATCTCACTGCCGCTACCATCTGGCGACGCTGAAACGGAAACAACGCAATGAATACGCAAAGCGTCAAAGTGCTGATTGTCGATGACGAACCGCCGATCCGCAAGCTCCTGCGGGTCGGGCTGACCACCGAAGGTTACACGACCGTTGAAGCCGCCAATGCCATTGAGGCGATGGAGAAGATCGAGGCTGAAAGCCCTGACCTTGTGCTGCTCGACCTTGGTCTGCCGGACATGGACGGCCATCGGCTCTTGCTGCAATGGCGGCAGGAAGGGCGCAACCTGCCCATCCTCATTCTTTCAAGCCGCACCGACGAGGTCGGCATCGTCAAGGCGCTGGAACTCGGCGCTGATGATTATGTGACCAAGCCCTTCGGCATGCGCGAACTTGCGGCTCGCATCCGCGTTGCGCTCCGTCACAAGCTGCAACAGCAAGGCGAAAAGCCGATTTTCCAGAGCGGCGGCCTTTCGGTTGATCTGGTGCGGCGCATCGTCAAGGTCGATGGCAACGACATCAAGCTGTCGCCCAAGGAATATGACATTCTCCGCCTTCTGGTGCAGCATGCGGGCAAGGTCCTGACCCACCAATATATTCTCAATCAGGTCTGGGGTCCGGCGGCAGATGTACAATATCTGCGCATTTATGTGCGCCAGCTTCGCCAAAAGATCGAAGCCCTGCCCGACCAGCCGCAATATATTCTCACTGAAACCGGTGTTGGCTATCGCCTGCGCGAAGCGGACGCCCTATAATCAGAAAGACGCTGAGAAAACCGGTAACGGAGGTATTCGATGGTCGAGCTGACGAACAATCTGGACAATCTGGAATTCATTATTGCGAAGGCGCGCGAATATGACGTGCAGGTGCCTGCAGTGGATGAAGATTCCGGGTCCAATCCCGGTGACGACAGAGACGTCGATATTCTCGATGCTTCGCTCGACAATCCGACCCGGAAAGAGCTTTTCGCCGCCATCCGCTCCCTGAATGAAGACCAACGCATCGAATTGCTTGCCTTGATGTGGGTTGGACGTGGCGATTTTTCGCCCGAGGAATGGGACGAGGCCCTGTCCACGGCAAGCGACCGTCATAACGGGCGCGAGGCAAAATACCTGATCGGAACGCCGCTTCTGGGCGACTATATCGAGGAAGGCCTTGTGTCGCTCGGCATCGATGTCGAAGCTTACGATAATGAATAAGAAAAATTGATGATCCCATCCGTCCTTCTGTTTTGACGCTGCCATATCCGGGCATTAAGGTTGCCCGCAAATGCATGCCGGTTCGATTTGGATCGGCTTGTAGAACAACATATGGGAATTCAAAAAACGACGGAGGAAAGCGCCATGCTTCAGAAGAACCTGGTTCAGAAAACGGATTTTTACATCGACGGCGCCTGGCGGGCTCCAATCGAGGCCAAGAGCATCGAAGTCATCAATCCGGCCAATGAAAAGCCCTATGCGGTGATCTCGGGCGGTTCGGCTGCCGATATCGATCTCGCCGTAGCTGCTGCGCGCAAGGCATTCCCGGCTTGGGCCGAAACGCCGGCGAAAGAGCGTATCGCCTATATCCGCCGTATCGCTGAAATCTACGATTCCCGCATGGATGAAATGGCCAAGGCCATTTCGCACGAAATGGGTGCGCCGATCACGCTTGCGCGTGAATCGCAGGCTGCCGTTGGCGTGTCACACATCAAGGCTTTTGTCGCTGCCTTCGAGAATTTCGAGTTCGAAGAAATTCTTTCTCCGAAATTTCCAAACCAGACCATCGTGCATGAACCTATCGGCGTTTGCGGCCTGATCACCCCGTGGAACTGGCCGATGAACCAGATCGCGCTGAAGGTTATCCCTGCGATTGCCGTTGGCTGCACGGTTGTGCTCAAGCCGTCCGAAATCGCGCCGATGTCGGCGATGCTGTTCGCCGAATTTGTCGATGCAGCCGGTCTGCCAAAGGGTGTGTTCAACCTCGTCAATGGTGAAGGCCCGGTGGTTGGCGAAGCCCTGTCGCAGCACCCGGATGTGGACATGATGTCCTTCACCGGCTCGACGCGCGCAGGCACGGCGGTTTCCCGCGCTGCCGCAGCGACCGTCAAGCGCGTGTCGCTCGAACTCGGCGGCAAGTCGCCGAACATCGTCTTTGCCGACAGCGATCTGGAAAAGACCATCCAGCGCAGCCTTGCCCATTGCTTCGAGAACACAGGTCAGTCCTGTAATGCGCCGACGCGCATGCTGGTTGAGCGCTCGGTCTATGACAAGGCCGTCGAATTCGCAAAGAAGGTGACCGAAGGCACCAAGGTCGGTGATCCTGCGGAAGAAGGCGACCATATCGGGCCGCTTTCCTCGTCGATCCAGTTCGAGAAGGTCCAGAAGCTCATCCAGAAAGGCATTGACGAAGGCGCACGCCTCGTTGCTGGCGGCACGGGCCGTCCGGACGGCTTCACGGAAGGCGATTTCGTCAAGCCGACCGTCTTCGCCGACGTAAACAACGACATGACCATCGCACGCGAAGAAATCTTCGGACCAGTGCTGGCCATGATCCCGTTTGAAACGGAAGAAGAAGCCATCGCCATCGCCAATGACACGCCTTACGGTCTGGCCGCCTATATCCAGACCGGCAGCCCGGAACGCGCCAAGCGCGTTGCGCGCAAGCTTCGCGCCGGCATGATCCAGATCAACGGCACGTCCCGCGCTCCGGGCAGCCCGTTCGGCGGATACAAGCAGTCGGGCAATGGTCGCGAAGGTGGTAAGTGGGGTCTTGAGGACTTCATGGAAGTGAAGCTCATCAGCGGCTGATCGTTACCAGCAAATGTGAAAAATGAAAAAGCGCCGCTAAGCGGCGCTTTTTCTTTATAAAACTTGCTCTTCGGGCCGGAGGATCAAGCAACCGGCGTGGATGGCAACAAGGCTTGCAAAGCATCGTAACACGCCAGCACCGTTTCCATTTGCGCGGTGTGGCCTTTGACAAAAGCGCTGCCATAGATCGTCTCATCCGGATATTCGGTGATGAGCGTCAGCGGTACCGTATGGCGATCATCGACGCCGACAAGGCACGGGAAGCCGTTGATGATGCGGAAGCCCGTTTCGCCTGCATGTTGCTCGAAAAGCTTGATCTGGGCATTGTTATAGGCAACCAAGCCGTCAATGGCGGCCAGATGTTTCGTTACGCGGTCGATCAGTTCTTCCGCTTCCTTTTCCCAGGAGGCATGGTGGCGGATGATCAGGAAAAAGCCCTTCGGCAGCGTCCACATGGCGAAGGAACGCGGCACATAGCCGGAGAGCGGGCGCGTCCATTCATGCGACGGATAACCGTGCAGGTTGACGTGTAGTTTTGCGTCCGTCCGCTTTTCCGCCTCGACGCGAATGGCCTTTTCGTAAAGCCCCTCACCGCTGCGATATTCCAGATCGTCACCGAGCGCCGTATAACGCGCGGCGTGATGCATGTGATGCGGCTGAAGTGCGCAAAGCCGTTTGTGTATCTCGTATCCGTCAGGGTTTTCCTGCGGGGAGATTGTGAAATGCGCGCCTTCGCGCGCCGCAAGCCGGTTGGCTGCGCGCAACGCCCCGACAACACCCGTCGTCTCATTGGCATGCTGACCGGCGCTGATCATCATCGCGGCATCGCTGCCGTTGCGATACGTCGCGCGCACCGTTCTTCCAGAACGGGTTTTCGCTTCAAATGGCTCGCCGCCCAGTCTGGCGATTTCACGGCGGATCTGATCGGCGGAAAGCGGCGCTTGCGCCGTTTCCAGAACTTGCTCTGCCGTCAATGCATCATCGGTGGAAAGCGGTCGTGTTTCCACTTTGACGGAAGGTTCGGCATCGCGGAAGCGGACTTCCGGTACAATCTGGCCCGGTTGCAAGCCACGGTCGCCAACCGGGCGACCCGACTTTTTCTGAAAAACTTCCAGCAACGAGAAATAGATATCCTCGTGCATGGCTTCGGTGAGGCTCAGCGTCTCCTCATCATAAGGCAGGCGGCGGTCGGTGATTGGCAGGCTGACGGCGATGTTCAGCTCATCGAAATAGGGTTCGCCGCGCTTCCAGTCATGGGCGGCGATGGTCGAAACCGTGTCGTGAAAGAGCTTTTCATAGGATGTCTCATAGCGCGCGCTTTCGGTCTTGCCGTCCTGTGTGACCGTCAGCCAGCCGGTTGGCGAGACCAGCGTTTCGCCGATGAAATCCACATGCACGCGGTTGGGCGCGAAAACGCGATGACTTTGGCTATGGCCATCGGCGAAGACCAGATCGACTTCATAATGAAAATCGTCTTTGCCCGAAGCTGCGAAATTAACTTCCGCCTCTGGCAGAAGCGCCGACAAGGGGTAGGTTTCGAGCAGGAAACGGTTCTGTACGCAGGCCTCATGACGCGGATAGCGGATCACCGCCGACTTCAGAGCCGCGCCATCCACTTCCTCCAGAAAGAAATGCAGGAGCGGCTTGTAAGCCGAATGCAGCCGTGCCTCGACGCCTGCTTCACGCAACTTCGTTTCGGCGGCAAAGCGGCTTGGCTGATCATCGAACAGCCATGCTTCCACCGTCGCGCCGCGCATTTCCGGTTTTAGAAAGTGTTCGACGAGCGCATGAACGGTGCGCGGATAGGTTTTCTCAAAAAGCACTCTCATCGGGAAGTCCTGCCAGTTGGGTCGAGGCTGTCACGCAGCCAGTCGCCAAGAAGATTGAGACCAAGCACGGTGAAGAGAATGGCGAGGCCCGGGAAAATGCTCACCCACCATGCGGTCTGGAGATAGGTGCGACCGTCGGCCAGCATGCCGCCCCAGCTTGGAATGGTCGGATCAACACCGAGGCCGAGGAAGGTCAGGCTCGATTCCAGCAAAATATTGTTGGCCACATTGAGCGTCATCAGCACGATGACCGGACCGAGCAGGTTCGGCAGCAGATGCTGGAAGATGATGCGCCAATCCTTCACACCGATGGCGCGAGCGGACAGGATGAACTCACGCTCGCGCAGCGACAACACCGAGCCGCGCACCAGTCGCGCATATTGCACACATTGCGAGACGATCAGCAAAATGATGGTGTTGAACAATCCGCCGCCCAGAATGGCCATGACCGTGATGGCAAGCAGGATGAACGGCATGGCCAGCTGAACGTCGACAAAGCGCATCAGCGCCATGTCCCAGAAGCCGCGATAATAGCCGGCGACGAGACCCATGATGGTGCCGATAACCACAGAGCCGATCACCGAAACGAAACCGACAAACAGCGAAATCTTGCCGCCTGTGATAACCCGCGCCAGCACGTCACGACCCAGCGGATCGGTGCCGAAAACATGGGCGGGATTGACGAATGGCGGCGTCAGGCGCGCCAAGAGATCAATCTTGTTGGCGCCGCCCGGAAACAGATAGCCAGAGAAAATTACTGCCAGACAAATACAGCCGGTCAGCACGACGCCGACAATGAATTCGAGGCTCGCAAAACGCGAAAACAGAACGGATGAGGTTTTGGTTGTCATGGGTCCTACTCCGTGCGGATACGCGGATCGACAAGGCCATAGGCGATGTCCACGAGAAGATTGACGCCGATGATCAGCATGGAAAGGATCGCGATGGTGGCCTGCAGGACAGGATAATCGCGCCCGGCAACGGCGTCGAAGGCCAGCGTGCCCATGCCCGGCCAGTTAAACACGCGTTCCACAACGACGATACCGCCGAGAAGACCGCCAAACTGAAGGCCGAGATAGGTAATCAGCGGAATGGCGCAATTTCGCAGCGCATGCTTGTAGAGCACCTTGTTCTCGCTCAAACCCTTGGCGCGCGCCACCATGATATATTGCGATTGCAGCGTTTCCAGCATCGCCGTGCGCACAAGGCGGACATTGGTAGCGGTCAGGATGATGCCCATGGTGAGCGCGGGCATGATGAAGCTTGCAATGCCGCTCATGCCGCTTGGCGGCAGCCATTGCAGCGTGATGCCGAACAGCAGAACCAGCATGGTCGCCAGCCAGAAGTTCGGGAAGGACAGACCCACCAGCGAACAGATGCGGATGAGCTGATCTGCCCATTTTCCACGCGACACGGCGGCCTTGATGCCAAGTGGCACGGAAATCACGATGGATACGAACAGGGAGGCAAAGGCCAGCATCAGCGTGGCGGGCAGAGCGCCTGCTACAAGTGTTGAAACCGGCGTACCGCCAAGGAAACTGCGGCCCAAATCCATGGTGAACAGTCCTTTGAGGAACTGCCAGTATTGAACGAAGAACGGCTGGTTGAGGCCGAGACCTTCGCGGATGCGTGCGAGATCGGCTTCGGTGATGCTGCCAGCGCCTTGCGTCAGCATCAATGCCGGATCGCCTGTCAGGCGGACCGCGAAAGCGACAAGCAGCGTCATCGCGACAAGCACGAACAACGCCTGCAAAATTCGTTTGATCAGAAATCCGGCCACCAGTGCGCCTCCGAAATGCTGCGGCAAGCCGGTCATATCCGGCTTGCCGTATTGTCATTCTTGCTTACTCGACAGTGACGTCCGTCAAACGCAGACGGCTGTCAGGCACCGGCACGAAGTTCTTCACGCGCTTGTTGACGCTGAAGATTGCCTTGAGGTTGTAGAGCGGCATTTCCAGTGCGCGGTCGGCTGCGTAATGCGCGATTTCCTGCAGCAGCTTCTCACGTTCACCGCGATCAATAACCGAGCGCTGCGCTTCCAGCATCTTGTCGAGCTTTTCGTCCTTGTCGTACGGGTTCCACTTTTCGCCCGAATGGTACATGGAATAGGCGGTGTTATCGTAGTCGAAGGTCCAGCCGCCCCAGGCCTGCTGGAACATTGCGCCGGTCTTGCCCTGCGGGATGATATCGTTCAGCAGAACATTGGTGTCGTAAGGCTTGATGGTTGCATTGACGCCGACCATCTGCAGGAAGCTTGCGATGGCCTGCGCCACTTCATTGAAGCTTGCATCCTGACCGCGCACGTCGATCTGCACATTTGCGCCGGGCTGAACGCCCGCTTCTTCGAGCAGCTTCTTCGCGCCTTCCGGATCGTAAGGCAGCGGCTTCATGTTCGGGTCGAAACCGAAGGACAGCGAACCCTGGAAGCTTGCAATCGGCTCTGCCTGACCAGCCAGAATGGACTGGATGATCGCATCGCGGTCAACCGCCATCGTCAGCGCCTTGCGCACGCGCTCGTCCTTGGTGATGCCGTCAGCCGTGTTGAAACGCAGCGCATAGACCGTCGGGCCTGCCGTTGTGACGAGTTCCAGCTTCGGATCGCTCTGAATGGTGGGGATCATACCAATCGGAATGGTCGGTGGAATGACCAGATCGACGCGACCAGCCTGAAGTTCGGCAACAGCGGTCGAAGGCTCGGTGATGAAGCGGTATTCGAGTTCGGAGAGCTTTGGTGCGCCGCCCCAATGATCAGCAAAAGCCTCAAGCTTGATGTTGACCTTCGGCTCATAGGACACGAATTTGAACGGTCCGGTGCCGACCGGATGGGTGTTGAAATAGTCGTCGCCCTTTTCCTGAATATATTTCGGCGGAACGATCATGCCGCCATAACCAGCCAGCTTGGTGATGAGGACCGGGTCCGGCGCCTTCAGATGGAAATCGACAGTCTTGTCGTCGATGACTTCCACCTTTTCGATGGCGATATAGTTGGAACGCTGCGGGCCTTTCGCGCCCTCGTCACCGAGCAGGCGATCAAAGGTGAACTTGACGGCTTCGGCATTGAACGGCTCGCCATCGTGGAACTTGACGTTCTCACGCAGATGGAAGCGAATACGCTTGCCGTCGTCCAGCTCATCCCACGAGGTTGCAAGCGCCGGAACGATCTTGAGATCTGGACCGCGATAGACAAGACCGTCGAAAATGTTGGTAGCAACAGAAGCCCAGTTGACGAGGAAAGTGTCGATCGGATCCCAGCTGCCCGGGTCCTGCGGCGACGAAACGGTCAGCTTTCCGGCAGCCAAAGCCGGAGCAGATGCAAACACTGCCGCCGAGAAAGCGGAAGCCATGAGAACGGCTTTAAGTGTCTTCCTTATCATTGTTTTTTCCCCTTTGGGTTTCTGTTGAACTTTATGCGTCAGGCGGTTTCGGCCACGAAATGTCCAGCTGCGACCTCGCGATGGCGATAGATCGGCGGCTTGTCATCAATCCGGCGCGTCGTGCTTGGAATTTCACCTTCCAGCGCAGGCCGGTTGGTGCGCGCCGACGGATCGGCAATCGGCACCGCCGAGAGAAGCCGCTTCGTGTAGTCATGCGACGGTGTTTCAAAAACCTGCTGCCGTGAGCCGAGTTCCATGATCTGGCCAAGATAAAGAACCGCAACGCGATGGCTCATCTTTTCGACCACCGCCATGTCGTGGCTGATGAAGAGATAGGCCAGCCCCTGTTCTTTCTGCAGGTCCATGAACAGGTTGATAACCTGCGCCTGAATGGAAACATCAAGCGCCGACAGGGCTTCATCTGCGATGATCAACTTTGGCTTGGAGGCGAGCGCCCGCGCGATGCAGACGCGCTGGCGCTGACCGCCGGAAAACTCGTGCGGATAGCGCTTCGCGTGCTCCGGGCCGAGGCCAACCCGCTCCAGCAATTCCGCCACGCGCGCATTGATTGCCTTGTCATTGTCGAGAAGACCATGCGTACGGATGGGTTCTGCAATGGAAAAGCCAACCGTCTTGCGCGGGTCGAGCGATGCAAACGGGTCCTGGAAAATATACTGCACTTCGCGGCGCATGGCGTAGCGCTCGGCTGCGCTCATGGCCGAATAGGCCTTGCCGTTGAAACGGATATCGCCGGAAAGCGGCGTCTGCAATTGCTGGATGGTGCGCCCAATGGTCGATTTGCCGGAACCGGATTCACCGACCAGCGCCAGCGTTTCGCCTGGATAAATATCGAAGGCGACTTTCGAAACTGCGTTGCAGACATGGGTCACCTTGCCGAACAGGTTCTTCTTGATCGGAAAGCGCACGTAAAGATCGTCCACGGAAAGCAACGGCTTGTCGCTATAACGCGCCGTGTCCTGAATGCGCTCCTCACCCGTCAGAACAGGCACACCGTCGCGCATGGTCATAACCGGCATCCGCTTGGGAAAGGCTTCCCCCGTCATGCTGCCAAGCTTCGGCACTGCCGACAGCAGCGTCTTGGTATAGGCATGTTGCGGCTTCGAAAAAATCTGCCCGACCGGGCCCTCCTCGACCTTCTTGCCCTTCCACATGACGACCACGTCATCAGCCATTTCCGCCACCACGCCCATATCGTGCGTGATGAAAATAACCGCCATTTCAAGCTCTTGCTGCAAATCCCTGATAATGTGCAATATCTGGGCCTGAATGGTCACATCGAGCGCCGTCGTCGGCTCATCGGCAATCAGCAGTTTCGGGCGACAGGCAAGCGCCATGGCGATCATGACGCGCTGGCGCATACCGCCGGAAAGCTGATGCGGATAGCGCTTCATCAGACCTGCCGCATCGGGAAGTCGCACCATTTCGAGAAGCCGCGTCCCTTCGGCAAGCGCTGCCTGCTGGGTCATGCCCTCATGCAGCATCAGCACTTCGGATAGCTGGTTGCCGATGGTGAAAACCGGATTGAGCGACGTCATCGGCTCCTGGAAGATCATGGCGATCTCCTTGCCGCGAATGCCCCGCATTGTCTTCTGATCGGCCTTAAGCAGATCGCGTTCGCCAAACAAAATACGGCCGGACGGGAATTTCGCACCGCTCATATCGGCAAGCCGCATGATGGAAAGCGACGTGATGGACTTGCCCGAACCGGATTCGCCCACCACAGCCAGCGTGCGACCGGGATAGACCGAGAAGCTCAGATCGTCAACGACACGGCTCGCACCAAATTCGACACTGAGGCCATCGACGGTCAGCAGAGGTTTTGAAACTGGTTCGCTCAACTCGGTTCCGCTCAAACTTTCAACCCTCTTAAAGTGTGATGGCAGACCGCGTGGCCTGATTGAATGCACCGGACATGAAACGCAGAAGGGCAGCCACTTCGGAAAGCGTTTCTTCCGAAGGGCGCGCATTGGCGGTGGAATCGACCAGAAGCCGCTCGCGAATCTGCGCATAGCGCGCGCAGGCGTCCGCGCCCTTGGCGGTGATCTTCACCGTCTTTTCCTTTGCCGCCTTGCCCGTCGTCAGCAAGCCCGCATTTTCAAGCTTGCGAATGGCATAGGTGGCAATATGCGTGTCTTCAATGTCGAGAACGAGGCAGATATCGGCAAGCTTCTTCTCGCGATCACGATGGCGGATCGAATGGAGAATCAGCACTTCGATGGGAGACAGTCCCGGCAATCCCGCCGCAGCCATGCATCGAACCATCCAGCGCGAAAAGGCGTGCGATGCGAGAATGAGGCCGTATTCAACCTCGGACAGGCCGGGCGAACCGCCTTCAGCCAGATGCGCGGATGAGACAATGGGGCCGATCGAGGCAACCGGGCGCAAATGCTTGGGCAGCGTGACTTCATCGAAGCCAGCCTCCTGCATTTCGTCTCCGATGTTAGGCTCTTCCTCAGAAGCCTTATCTTTACCCATTTTGACGCTCCCGCTTTTATGTGAATTTTATGTCATCATCTTATCGACATTTTGTCAATAAAATGTGACTATCAATTTCAGAAGTGTTTTCAGAATACACAACTCAATGCATCTGGAATTTTGTGTGAGGGAGCCAGCGATGAGCGGAACGGGACGCGGAGTATGGGACTTCTGGATCGACCGCGGCGGTACGTTTACGGACGTTATCGGGCGGGATCCGCAGGGCCAGCTCCATGCACGCAAGGTTCTCTCCGAAAACCCGTCTGCCTATAAGGATGCCGCCGTTCACGGCATTCGTCTGCATCTGGGCCTCAAGACCGGCGAAGCTGTTCCCGCCGGAATCATCGGCGAAGTTCGCATGGGCACCACGGTCGCGACCAATGCGCTTCTGGAGCGTAAGGGCGAGCGGCTGGCCCTTGTCACCACCAAGGGTTTTCGCGATGCGCTGCGCATTGGCTATCAGGAGCGCAAGAACATCTTTGCGACCGAAATCATCAAGCCGGAAGCGCTTTATGAAAAGGTCGTGGAGCTGCACGAACGCGTTCAGGCAGACGGCACAGTTGAAGCGGCGCTCGATCCCTCCGAGGCCGAAGCTGCACTGGTTGCATTGAAGGAACAAGGCTACAAATCCGTCGCCATCGCCCTCATGCATGCTTATAAGTTTCCCGCGCATGAGGCTGAAATTGCTCGCATTGCACGCGGTCTCGACTTCGAGCAGGTTTCTGTCAGTCACGAAGTTTCGCCGCTGATCAAGCTGGTCGGGCGTGGCGACACGACGGTCGTTGATGCCTATCTGTCGCCGGTTCTTCGCCGTTATGTTGCGCAAGTATCCAATGAGCTGGATGTCGAGCGCACCGGCGCGCGCGTCATGTTCATGATGTCATCGGGTGGTCTCACGGCAGCCGATCTGTTTCAGGGCAAGGATGCCATCCTGTCCGGCCCGGCAGGCGGCGTTGTCGGCCTCGCCCGTACCGGCGAAACGGCAGGCTTCCCGAAAGTCATCGGCTTTGACATGGGCGGCACCTCCACGGACGTCGCGCATTTCGATGGCGAATATGAACGGGCCTTCGAAACGGAAGTTGCCGGGGTGCGCGTGCGTGCGCCCATGATGCTGATCCACACCGTTGCCGCAGGCGGCGGCTCGATCCTGCATTACGATGCCGGACGTTTCCGCGTCGGCCCGGATTCGGCAGGCGCCAATCCCGGCCCGGCCTGCTACCGCAATGGCGGACCGCTCGCCGTCACCGACGCCAATGTCATGCTGGGTAAGCTGTTGCCGGAATTTTTCCCGCCGATCTTCGGTCCCGAACAGAACCAGCCGCTCGATGTGGAACGAGTGCGTGAACTCTTTACCGCGCTCGCAGCCGAGATTGGCGATGGCCGTTCGCCAGAAGCAGTTGCCGACGGCTTCATCCGCATTGCGGTCGCCAATATGGTCGAGGCTATTAAGAAAATTTCCGTCCAGCGCGGCTATGATGTGACGCGCTATGCGCTCAACTGCTTTGGCGGCGCGGGTGGTCAGCACGCCTGTCTCGTCGCTGATGCGCTTGGCATGAAGAATATTCTTCTTCATCCGATGTCCGGCCTGCTTTCCGCCTATGGCATGGGTCTGGCCGATATTCGTGCCACCCGTCAAAAGGCGCTCGGCGTCGCGCTCGATCCGGCTGCCCCCGCTGCCCTGAAGGAGCTGGGTGAAGAACTGGCGCAGGAATGCGTTGCCGAACTTCTGACCCAGGGTATCGAGGCCGCAGCCGTGCAGCGTCATCTGCGCGCCCACATCCGCTATGCGGGCACAGACACTGTGCTCTCCATTGAGGCCACCTTCCCCGCTGAGGACAATACCAACCGTCTTCGCGCCGAGTTCGAGGCGGCCCATAAGCGACGTTTCGGCTTCATTGCTGAGAACAAGGCTCTCGTTATCGATGCCGTGGAAGTCGAAGCCGTTGGCGGTGGTGCAGGCGAGACCGAAAGCGCCCAATCGCTCGACAGCGATCTGGAGGCTGAAACCGCCAAGCGGACCCGCTTCTTCTCGCAAGGCGCGTTGCACGATGCGGGCGTGGTCCTACGCGAGCAGATGCAGCGCGGCCAGACTGTAACCGGCCCGGCGATCATCATTGAGAAAAACCAGACTATCGTTATCGAAGATGGCTGGCAGGCCCGCCTGACCGCCCATGACCACGTGGTGCTGACGCGCATCAAGGCGCTGCCCGTGCGCACGGCCATTGGTACCGAAGCCGATCCTGTCATGCTGGAGATTTTCAACAATCTCTTCATGTCCATTGCCGAGCAGATGGGTGTGACGCTTCAGAACACCGCCTATTCAGTGAACATCAAGGAACGTCTGGACTTTTCCTGCGCGGTTTTCGACGCAGCAGGCAATCTTGTTGCCAATGCGCCGCATATGCCGGTGCATCTCGGTTCCATGGACGCATCGGTTGCCACCGCCATCCGCGAAAACAGCGACATCAAGCAGGGCGATGTGTTCCTCATCAACGCGCCTTATAATGGCGGCACCCATCTGCCCGACCTCACTGTCTGCACGCCGGTTTTCGATGACGATAATCGCGAAATCCGCTTCTGGGTCGCAAGCCGTGGCCACCATGCGGATATTGGCGGCATTGCTCCGGGCTCCATGTCGCCGCTTGCTGTCAATATCGAACAGGAAGGCGTCTATATCGACAATTTCAAGCTGGTGGATCGCGGCACCTTCCGTGAAGAGGCGCTCGCCGCTCTGCTGACTGGCGCCACCTACCCTGTCCGTAACCTGACGCAGAACGTCAACGATCTGAAGGCGCAGATCGCCGCCAACGAAAAGGGCGTTGCCGAACTGAAGAAGATGATCGGTCTTTTCGGCGAGGATGTCGTGAAAGCCTATATGGGCCATGTTCAGGACAACGCCGCCGAAAGCGTGCGCCGCGTGCTCGACAAGCTGCCGGACGGTCACTTCACCTATGAGATGGATCAGGGCTGCGAGATCGAGGTGCGCGTCACCATCGACAAGGAAAAGCGTGAAGCGACCGTCGATTTCACCGGCACGTCTGAGCAGCGTTCCGACAACTTCAATGCGCCGGAACCAGTCACCCGCGCGGCTGTGCTCTATGTCTTCCGCGTGCTGGTCGAAGGCGACATTCCGATGAATGCGGGCTGCCTGCGACCAATCAGGATCGTTGTGCCGGAAGGTTCAATGCTCTCGCCGCAATATCCGGCGGCAGTCGTGGCAGGCAATGTCGAGGTCAGCCAGGCCGTTACCAACTGCCTGTTCGGCGCGACCAAGGCGATGGCCGCCGCACAAGGCACCATGAACAATCTGACCTTCGGCAATGACGAGTATCAGTATTACGAAACCATCTGTTCCGGCGCGCCCGCCGGTCTTGGCTTCAACGGTGCCGATGCCGTGCACACACATATGACCAATTCGCGCTTGACCGATCCGGAAATTCTGGAAACCCGCTTCCCCGTCTTGCTGGAAGATTTCCATATTCGCGAAAATTCCGGCGGAAAGGGCAAATGGTATGCTGGCGACGGCACCAAGCGCACGATCCGCGCATTGAAGACGCTGGAATTCGCCATTCTTTCCGGCCATCGCCGCGTAGCGCCGTTCGGTCTGGAAGGCGGCGAGGCCGGTCAGACCGGCCGCAACGAAGTGCGCCGTAAGGACGGTTCGGTCGATGTGCTCGGCAATTGTGACCAGACTGTTCTGGAAGCAGGTGAAGCCTTCACCGTCATCACGCCGACCGGCGGCGGTTTTGGCAAGCCGGAGTAAATCGTTCTCCTAATCAGCCGTTTCATCTAAAAGTGAACCGCCGCCAGCTAAAATTCTGGCGGCGTTTTACGTTCCGACGTAGCAAAATCGCCCCACGGATAAGTGGCTAGCGAACGCTTTTTCCGCCCTTCCGATCCACACCGGAAAATGTTAGAATTATTCACCCAAATTATTCCAATAATTAGGAACACATCCTAATAATTATGCCTTAATGGTCGTTTTGGACGCATCTTTAGAATTAAATTTCTGCGATCAATAGAACATCAACCAGTTCACGGATACCGAAAATGAAATTCGCTCAGATCATCGCTACCGCAGGCATCATTCAGGCAGCTCTCTTCACCGGCGCAATGGCTGGAGAAAATCTCGACGCCATCAAGTCGGCGGGCGTTCTGAAGATCGGCACCGAAGGCACCTATGCGCCTTTCACCTATCACGACAAGGACAACAAGCTCGTCGGCTTCGACGTGGAAATCGGTGAAGCCGTGGCTGCCAAGCTCGGCGTCAAGCCGGAATTCGTCGAAGGCAAGTGGGACGGCCTGATCGCCGGTCTCGACGTCAACCGTTATGATGCCGTCATCAATCAGGTTGGCATCACCGAAGAGCGCAAGAAGAAGTTCAACTTCTCCAACCCTTATATCGTTTCCAAGGTTGTTCTGATCGTCAACGACAACAACGACACGATCAAGGATTTTGCCGATCTGAAGGGCAAGAAGTCGGCACAGTCGCTCACCAGCAACTACGGCAAAATCGCCAAGGAAGCCGGTGCGGAACTCGTGGCCACCGACGGTTTCGATCAGTCGATCCAGCTGGTTCTGACGGGCCGCGCTGATGCGACGCTCAATGACAGCCTGTCCTTCCTGGACTTCAAGAAGCATCAGCCGAAGGCTCCGGTCAAGATCGTGGCCGAGAAGGAAAACGCTGACGCTTCGGGCATCATCGTTCGCAAGGGCGACGACGATCTCGTTGCAGCGATCAACAAGGCGCTGGATGACATCAAGGCCGACGGCACCTACGACAAGATCGCACAGAAGTATTTCGGTCAGGACGTTTCCAAGTAAGCTCCTGAGCGCCGGAAATAGAGAAGCCGGAACGGGATTCCGGCTTCTTTTTTGTGTATGTAGAAATTTATTCCCAATAAATTTTCAAGTTCGCTTTCCATAAACTGTATAAGATGAGTGAACGTACCTTTCCGGTGCCTGATCATCTCGGTTTGAACCGACACTGCTTTTCGTTCAAAGGAGCCGAACCCGGTGCCTGACTGGCTACAACTCATGATCGAGTCGCTACCGACCCTTCTCTGGGCGGGGCTGATCTTCACCATTCCGTTGACCTTGCTATCCTTCATCTTTGGTCTGGCGCTGGCTCTTTTGACAGCGCTCGTCCGGCTTTTCGCTCCGGTCTGGCTTTCGTCGATTGCGCGCTTCTATGTCTGGATATTCCGTGGCACGCCGCTGCTGGTGCAGCTTTTCGTGATCTTCTATGGCTTGCCGAGTATGGGCATCTATCTCGATGCATTCCCGGCGGCGCTTATCGGCTTCACGTTGAATGTCGGCGCCTATAGTTCGGAAAT
The DNA here is from genome assembly GCA_014138095.1 of Ochrobactrum sp. RH2CCR150. Taxonomy (GTDB): domain Bacteria; phylum Pseudomonadota; class Alphaproteobacteria; order Rhizobiales; family Rhizobiaceae; genus Brucella; species Brucella gambitense. The sequence continues at coordinate 524,204 of JACGXE010000002.1, read as the reverse complement.
TATCCGGGCAGTGATCTCATCGGTGCCCAAGGGCCAATGGGAAGCCGCCTATTCCATCGGCATGAGCTGGCGTCAGGCATTGATCCGCACCGTGTTGCCGCAGGCGACCAGAATCGCCGTGCCACCGCTTTCCAACACGTTCATTTCACTTGTGAAAGATACGTCGCTCGCCGCCGCAATCACCGTGCCGGAGCTTTTCCAGTCGGCACAGCGCATCGTCGCCACGACCTACGAACCGCTGATCCTCTATATCGAAGCCGCGCTGATCTATCTGGCGCTGAGTTCGATTCTGTCTGCCCTTCAGGTACGGCTTGAGCGACGCTTCGGGCGTTATGGCGGCACGCTGGAGACAAACGCATGATCGAGCTGAAACACATCGTAAAGCGTTTTGACGACGCTGTGATCCTGAACGACATCAATGTCACCATCTCTGAAGGCTCGGTGACAGCTCTCGTCGGCCCGTCAGGCGGCGGCAAGAGCACGCTTCTGCGCTGCATCAACCTGCTTGAAGTGCCCACGTCCGGCAGTCTGTCGCTGGGTGGGCAGACGCTGACGTTTGAGCCGGGACGTAAGCCAAGCTGGCAGGCGATCCAGTCCATCCGCCGCCAGACCGGCATGGTGTTCCAGAATTTCCAGCTGTTCCCACATCAGACGGCGATCCAGAATGTCATGGAAAGCCTTGTCACCGTGTTGAAATGGCCAAAGGCCAAGGCCCGCGAACGCGCCATGGAGCTGTTGCAGAAAGTTGGCATGGCGCATAAGGCCGACGCCTGGCCGTCGACCCTGTCCGGCGGACAGCAACAGCGCATCGCGATTGCCCGCGCTCTGGCGCCTTCGCCCCGCGTGTTGTTGTGCGACGAACCCACCTCGGCGCTTGATCCGGAACTCGCCTCGGAAGTGGTGGATGTGCTGAGCAAGCTTGCCAAGGAAGGCACGACGATGGTGATCGCCACCCACGATCTGCGCCTCGCCTCCAAGATTTCGCAGAATGTGGTGTTTCTGGAATCAGGCAATATTGTCGAAACCGGCTCTGCACACGATGTTTTCACGCGCCCGTCCCGTGAGCGCACCAAGCAGTTTGTGGCGACCATCAACGCCGCGCATAGTTACGATATCTGACCGACCATTTTGTCTTTCAGGAAAGGGCTTTCGCATTTGCGAAAGCCCTTTCGTTTTTTGCCTTATCGCAATTCATACGATCTTTTCGAAATTTTCCGCCGAGTCTCACCGGCCTGCCCCTTGGTAAAAGAGAAAACCGCTGTTACATTAAGGGCAACGTAATAAATCAAGCGTCCTGCTTGCGTCCTTTTGGTTCGCGCGGCGCTTATAAGGATCAGTACCTTGAAAAACCCCGAGGAGCGCCCCGTAGAAAAGGCGCAACAAGGGGCGTCCGGCGGACAATCGGGAAATGCTCAAGCCCGGAATCCGTCGACTAACGGCAAGCGCAAACCGCGCAAGGAAGCCGTTGCAGAAGCCGGGAATGTGCGTAGCGCACCCGATTCAGGACGCCCAAAGCCGCAAAGTGAAGCGGATGACAAGGGTTCCGGCAGCCAGCGGAAGCGTGCGCGCCGTCGTCACCGTGGCAAAGCGGCACGGCGACCGGAAGCGGCTGTTGCGCAGAAAGCTGCTGAAGATACCACTCTTCTGGAAGCCAAGTCCCCCGGCAAAATTTCGAATCGCCGCAGGCGCGCCCGCAAGAAGAAGCAGGCGCAGCAGCAGAACAATGCCGCACCGCGGACAGCCGAAAATACCGCCAAAAGTGCGCACGAAACGCCGCGTCGTGACAATCACGCGCAAGCATCGTCGCATGCCAAGCGGAAAAACGGCGCTGCGCAGCCGCCACGACACAACCACGCCGAAGCACCGCTTTACGCAGCGCTTGATCTTGGCACGAACAATTGCCGCTTGCTGGTCGCATCGCCGACCCGGCCGGGGCAGTTCCGCGTCGTGGATGCGTTTTCGCGGATCGTACGCCTTGGCGAAGGGCTGAGTGCTACCGGCAGATTGAGCGACAACGCCATGCAGCGCGCTATCGAAGCACTCAAGATCTGCCGCGACAAGCTGGCCGGCAAGAAGATCCGCCGTTCGCGCCTGATCGCGACCGAGGCTTGCCGTGCGGCTTCGAACGGCGAGGAGTTTCTGGAGCGGGTGCGCGAAGAAACCGGGCTTGAACTGGAAATCGTCGATCGCCAGACAGAAGCGCGCCTTGCCGTTTCCGGCTGCGGAACACTGGTTGCACGCGAAACCGAAGCGGTCGTTCTGTTCGATATCGGTGGCGGTTCCTCTGAAATCGCGCTGATCGACGTTTCGCAGCGTCGGTCTCCGCGTCTTGCCGAACATATCATGGCATGGACCTCCCTGCCCGTGGGCGTCGTGACGCTTGCCGAGCGTTTCGGTGGACGCAATGTCACGCAGGAAAGTTTCGAGGCGATGGTTGATCACGTGACCGAGCTTCTGTCCAGCTTTGCCGAACGGCACTGCCTTGGCCAGCTCGCTACAAGCCCGCGTTTCCATTTGCTCGGCACATCCGGTACGGTTACCACGCTGGCGGGTATTCATCTGGGGCTCGAACGCTATGACCGTCGCCGCGTCGATGGCATGTGGATGGGCTCGGAAGACGTGACGCAGATGACGAGCCGCCTTCTGTCCTGGGATTTCGACGCGCGCGTTGCAAATCCTTGCATCGGTGCAGACAGGGCCGATCTGGTGCTTGCAGGCTGCGCCATTCTCGATGCCATCCGCAAGGTCTGGCCAAGCGAAAAACTTCTGGTGGCGGATCGCGGCTTGCGTGAAGGCATCCTGACCGAACTAATGTCGCGCGACGGCGCATGGCGGCACAATCGCGCGCAATTGCGCCAATAAATGCGCTGTTGGCGCTAGAACAGGCAACTGAAAATGAGCAAAGCAGGCGGAAACAAGGGCGGCACGAAGACGGGCGCCAAAACTGGTGGGCGCGGTGGTGCAGGCACCAGCAATCTGCACGTGCGCGTGAAGAAAAAGGCTGGCACGATCAAGGAATCGTCGCGTCGCTGGCTGCTGCGTCACCTGAATGACCCCTATGTGCACAAGTCCAAGCAGGACGGCTATCGCTCGCGCGCGGCCTACAAGCTGATCGAAATCAACGATCGCTATGATCTGCTCAAGAAGGGCCAGAAGATCATCGATCTTGGTGCCGCACCGGGCGGCTGGTCGCAGATTGCAGCCAAGATTGTCGGCTCCACCGATGAAGACCCGCATGTTGTCGGCATCGACTATCTACATGTCGATCCATTGCCGGGCGTCACCCTGCTGGAGATGGATTTTCTCGACGATGAAGCGCCACAGAAACTGATGGAAGCGCTTGGCGACAAGCCCGATCTCGTTATTTCGGATATGGCTGCGCCGACCACCGGCCACCGCCGCACCGACCATCTGCGCACGGTACACCTATGCGAAGTGGCGGCTGAATTTGCGGTCGCGGTGCTCAAGCCCGGCGGTCACTTCCTGACCAAGACTTTTCAGGGCGGCACGGAAAATGAGCTTCTGGCCATGCTGAAGCAGAAGTTCCGCTCCGTGCACCACGTCAAACCGCCCGCATCGCGTGCGGAATCAGTCGAGCTTTATCTGCTCGCACGTGATTTCAAAGGCTAGCAATGCAAGATAGGAGCCAATCGGCTCCTATTTTATTCTCCAGCTGTGGAGTTAACCGGCTTGACGACGACCGTCGTCTTGCCCTTCTGGCGAGCGGCGGAAGGTTCGGACAGTTCGTGACCGGCATCGGGCGAAAGCCGCGCGAACCAGAAGAATGCGACAACTGACACCAGGGCCACGACAATAAAGCCAACATGAAAGTCGACCAGGGCCAGCGGTGCACCCCGCACGCCGCTGCTGATTTCCAGCACGCCGCCTGCAAGGGCAACGCCAATCGCCAATGAGACCTGTTGCGCAACGGCGGTGATCGGCGTCGCCTGACTGGTCTTTTCATCCGGTATTTCGGCATAGGCCAGCGCGTTGACGCCAGTGAAGAACAGCGACCGCGCAAAGCCGCCGACCAGCAGGAAGCCGAGGATGATCCAGATCGGCGTCATGGGCGTGAACAGGCTGTTGACCGCGATGAAGCCCGCCGAAATGATCGAGCCCGACATCAAGGCGCGCCGGAAGCCGATCTTCGCGAAAATCCGCTTCGCGCCAAACTTCATGCTGATCGCGCCGATGGCTGAAACGAAGGTTATCATGCCCGACTGAAACGGCGTGAAGCCGAAGCCAAGCTGAAACATCAGCGGCAGTAGAAATGGAATTGCGCCGATGCCAAAGCGGAAAATACTGCCCCCCAACACGGCCGACCGGAAAACCTGATTGTCGAACAGCCGAAGATCAAGCAGCGGGTCGGCACCGCGGCGGGCATGGATGATATAAAGTACCGAACTGACCAGACCGACCGCCACCGTCACGAAACCGATAGCGGGCGGCAGTGCAGGCAGGCTGACCACAGACAGGCCGAAGACCACGCCGGACATGGCAATGCCGGACAAAAAGAAGCCGGGCCAGTCGAGACGCTTGACGATGCGCTCGTCATTATCCGGCAAAAAGCGCGTGGCAAACCAGATACCAATAGCGCCGATGGGCACATTAATCAGGAATATCCAATGCCATGTGAGAAAGGTCGTGATGAAACCACCAACCGGTGGCCCGACCAACGGGCCAACCATAGCGGGGATCGTCAGCCACGCCATGGCGGAGACGAGTTCGCTGCGTGGTGTCGAGCGCACCAGCACAAGACGTCCAACCGGCGTCATCATGGCACCGCCCATGCCCTGCAAGAAGCGCGAAACGACAAAGGCAGTCAGTGAGTTGGCGGCTGCACAGGCAATCGAGCCGACGACGAAGACGGCGATTGCGGCCCGGAAAACATTTTTGGCACCGAACCGGTCGGCCATCCAGCCGCTGATCGGAATGAAAACCGCCAGCGCGACCAGATAGGCCGTCAGAGCGAGCTTGAGAGCAATCGGACTAGTGCCAATGTCGGCGGCAATCGCTGGCAAAGATGTCGAAATGACATTCGAATCCATCTGCTCCATGAAAAGAGCAATTGCCAGCACAAGTGGAATGATGCGGTTCACGGTGAATTTCCGAATAGGCCGTGCTTTTTCAAAAAGCTTACCAAAAGCTATGTCGTGCTTATAGGTAGATTGCTAGCCATTTTTTTCTCACATTGTGGTGACTTAGGCCCTGTTTCATCGATTTATCGGCTCAAAAGCCCTTCATTCAGCGTCCAGTTGAACAAAACACACCCATTTCTCACGACAGATTTCAATCGTTCACAATTGTGTAAAGCGGGGTTGCACATGCCGTAACGGACTGTTACATTCGGTAACAGTTTCACGAAGCTTCGAGTCTGGAATGGGTGGTCCCGGCTCAAGGAGGTAGGAAATGAACGATATTACGAGAACTGCACTAGTTTATGGCATGATGATCATTTCGCTGAACACGGCGCTTGCGATCGGTCTATTGGGACTGGATTTCCTGCACTAGGTTGGCCGCCCGATGAGGCTTGGCCAGTGTTTATGATGATCGCCTATCGAGTTTGATTTTGCCCTCCAGGCAAATTATGAAAAAGAGCGCTTCCGATTTATCGGAAGCGCTCTTTTCGTTTTGACTCGGTCTCTCAGGGCCGCAACCCTGGGCCCAACCGGGAAACCAGCCCAAGGGCTGATCTCCGCTATGGTTGATTGTATTCTACAGAATCCGTCCCTGACTAGTCGGATCGAAGAACACCGACTTGTCGAGATTGAAGGCAAGGCGTGAAGCTTGGCCTGCAACGATGCGCGCATCGGCGCGCAAGCGGGCAACCACATGCTTGCCGCCAAGGCGCGTCACCGCGAATGTATCCGATCCTGCCGGTTCGACCACATCGATCAGGCAGTCGCCTTCCACAACCGCGCCCGCATTGCGATCCGCGCCGTCGGGATCAGTCAAAGCTTCCGGACGGATGCCGAAAACAACCTGCTTGCCCACATAGTCTCCAAGAGCTTGCGGTGCGTTCTTCAACGGAAGTGTCAATGCCTGCCCGTCACCACGATCAAGCGAGATTGCATAATCCGAGCCATTCTTCTCGACAGCGACCGTCAGCAGGTTCATCGCTGGCGACCCCATGAAGTCCGCCACGAACATGTTGGACGGGTTGTTGTAGATCTCCGCAGGCGTACCGAACTGCTGCAAGACACCATCTTTCAGCACAGCAATCTTGGTCGCCAGTGTCATGGCCTCGATCTGATCGTGCGTCACATAGACGATAGTTGTCTTCATGCGACTGTGCAGGCGCTTAATTTCGGTGCGCATATCCACGCGCAGCTTCGCGTCGAGGTTCGACAGCGGCTCATCGAACAGGAAGACCTGCGGATTGCGCACAAGCGCACGGCCCATCGCGACACGCTGGCGCTGACCGCCGGAAAGCTGGCTCGGTTTGCGGTCGAGCAGATGGCCGATCTGCAGCATATCAGCCACTTCCTGAATGGCCTTGTCCCGCTCCGGCTTGGGGACTTTACGAATTTCCATGCCGAAAGCGATATTCCCGGCAACCGTCATGTTCGGATAAAGCGCATAGGACTGAAAGACCATGGCGATATCGCGCTGCGACGGATGCAGACCGGAAACCGACTTGCCTTTGATGGCAATGTCACCGGATGTGATCGGCTCGAGACCGGCAATCGTGTTGAGCAGTGTGGATTTGCCGCAGCCAGATGGGCCGACGAGGACCAGAAAGCCGCCTTCCTCAATCTCGATATTGATGTTTTTCAGGATCGAGACAGTGCCGTAGGACTTGTAGAGATCGGTAATTTTCAAAAACGACATAGTGAACTTATCCCTTGACGGCGCCGGACATCAGACCGCGCACAAAGTAGCGGCCGGACACGATATAGACGATCAGCGTGGGCAGAGCGGCCAGAATGGCGGCTGCGAAATGAACGTTATATTCCTTGACGCCTGTGGAAGAGGAAACGAGGTTGTTGAGCGCCACCGTCATTGGCGTGGAATTCGCGCCGGAGAAGGATGCGCCGAACAGGAAGTCGTTCCAGATATTGGTGAACTGCCAGATCACGGACACGACGATGATGGGCCCAGACGACGGCAGCAGAATGCGCCAGAAAATCTGGAAGAAACTTGCCCCGTCAATCTGCGCAGCGCGCACCAGCTCGGTCGGGAATGCTTCGTAATAATTACGGAAATAGAGCGTCGTGAAGCCCAGACCGTAAATGACGTGCACCATGATGAGGCCCCAGATCGTTCCGGCGATGCCGAAAAGTCCGAGCATGCGCGCCATGGGGATCAGCACGATCTGGAACGGAATGAAGCATGACAGCAGCAGCAGGCCGAAGAAGATATTCGATCCACGGAAGCGCCATTTGGTCAGTACATAGCCATTCAGCGCGCCGATAATGGTGGAGATTGCCACTGCGGGCACCACCATTAGAATGGAGTTGATGAAGAACGGCTTCAGGCCGGTAGGCTGCACGCCGATCTGCGCCGTCGACCATGCCGAAAGCCATGGCGCGATGGTCCATTGCTGCGGCAGGTTCAACATGCCGCCCTGACGGATTTCTTCCAGCGGCTTGAATGAGTTGACCAGCATCACATAGAGCGGCAACAGATAGTAGATGGCGAAGAGCAGAAGCGCGGTATAGATCAGCGCGCGCGTCAGCTTACCGCTGTTGATGGCGTTATCTTGCGACTGGGCGCTCATGACCGCGACCCTCCGCGAATTTCCGAATAGAGATAGGGAATAATGATCGAGAAGATCATCGCCAGCATGACAATCGCCGACGAAGCGCCGATACCCATCTGGTTACGGGTGAACGTATAGGAATACATGAATGTCGCCGGGAGTTCAGTCGCCTGTCCCGGTCCGCCGCCGGTCAGCGCGATAACAAGATCGTAGGCCTTGATCGCCAGATGGGCCAGCACCACGAAGGCCGACAGGAAAACCGGGCGCATCAAGGGAATGATGATGCGGCGATAGATCGTCCCGGTTGAAGCCCCGTCAATCTGGGCTGCCTTGATGATTTCATTGTCGACGCCGCGCAATCCCGCAAGGAACATGGCCATCACAAAACCCGATGATTGCCAGACGGCGGCAATCACCAGACAGTAGATCGCCATGGTGTTGCTCTTGATCCAGCCGAAAGTGAAGCTTTCCCAGCCCCACAGATGCATGGTGTTTTCAAGCCCGATACCCGGATCGAGAAACCACTTCCATGCCGTGCCTGTCACAATAAAGGACAGAGCCATCGGATAAAGATAGATCGGACGCAAAAAGCCTTCGCCGCGGATCTTCTGGTCGAGCAGTATGGCCAGAAACAGGCCGATCACCGAACAGATGATGATGTAGAGCGACGCGAAGATCGCCAGATTGGTGATCGCCCGCCACCAATGCGGCAGCGCCCAGAGTTTCTCATAATTGGACAATCCCACGAAGCCGTAGGATGGCAGCATGCGGCTGTTGGTCAGCGAAAGCACACCAGTATAAATGATAAACCCGTAGACGAAGACGAGGACGATCAGGAAGCTTGGAGCCAAGACCAGCTTGGGGATGAATTCCTGCAATCGGCTGTTACGCTGCATATTTGCGCCACCCAGTTTGCGCCGCTCGTGATGCCCGACGAACAGGCATTCGAGACGATCGTTTCAGCGGCATTTATGCATGACCGGAGAACGACCCGGCTGCAAAATGCGTTGGTCCAACGATGCCTTCAATGGTTCCGATGGAACCATGCGAGGCAACATCATGCAATGCTTGTTCTGAATTCCGAAATTGCTGATCCGGCTGGTTGCGAGGCCCACTCTGGAACCCCGGACCGGATAAAAAACGTCCGGGAGGTTTAAGCTCCCGGACGCCTGTTCAGCGCATTACTTCGCAGCAGCGACAGCCGAGACGAGTTCCTTGACAGCATCTTCAGAAGAGAGCTGTCCGTTGAACTCGCGGGTCACCACGTCGTAAATCGCGTTCTTGACGGCTGCAGGATTGGCATAGCCGTGCGCCATGGAACCGAGCATCGTGCCCTTGCCATCAGCTTCCTTCAGGTCGGCGATAGCCTTCTTGCCACAAGCATCGAAAGCAGTGTCCGGCACGTCGGTGCGTGCAGGAGCCGAGCCCTTGACCACGTTGAAGGCGGACTGGAAGGTCGGGCTTTCAACAGCCGAAGCCATTTCCATCTGAGCCGGGATCTTGTCGTCAGCAACCTTGAACATCGCGAACATGTCGGAGTTGAAGGTCACTGCGCCCTGCGTGCCCGGATAGCGCATGCAGACGAAATCTTCGCCCGGCTTCTTGCCAGCCTTCACGAATTCGCCCTTGGCCCAGTCGCCCATGAACTGCAGACCGGCCTTGCCTTCGATAACCATGGCCGAAGCCAGGTTCCAGTCGCGACCGGAGAAGTTGTCATCGACGTAGCTGCGAAGCTTGGTCATGCGGTCGAAAGCCTGCTTCATCGTATCGCTGCCCAGGGTTTCCGGGTCGAGATCGACAAAAGCCTTCTTGTAGAAGTCGGTGCCGAACGAAAGTACGACGGCGTCGAAGATCGTCGCATCCTGCCAAGGCTGGCCACCATGGGCGATTGGCGTGATACCCTGTTCCTTGAACTTGTCGAGAAGCGCGATCAGCTCATCCCAGTTTGCCGGTTCCTTGCCGCCTGCCTTGTCGAGCGCGGCCTTGTTGATCCACATCCAGTTGGTGGTGTGAACATTTACAGGTGCAGCAATCCAGTGATCTTCATACTTGGCGAATGCCTGCAACGGAGCGGGAATGACCTTGTCCCAGCCTTCCTTGTTGGCAACTTCATCCAGATTGCCCAGAGCGCCCTGCTCGGCCCAGTCACGAATGTCGAAGCCGAGCATCTGCACAGCAGTCGGCGCGTTGCCAGCGGTAACGCGAGCGCGCAGAACGGTCATGGCTTCAGTGCCGCCGCCGCCTGCAACAGGCATGTCGGTCCAGCTGATGCCCTTCTTTTCGAGGTCCTTCTTGAGAACGTCGAGCGCGGCAGCTTCACCGCCAGCGGTCCACCAGTGCAGAACTTCAACATTCTGCTTGGCATCAGCCGCGTTTGCGACAGGCGCCATTCCGGCGAGCAAAGCGCAGGCAGCCGTACCCATAGCGGCGAGTTTCAAAAGTTTATGCATGTCTACCTCCCGTAGAAACAAACGAAACTTGTTACACCGGATCGCCGCGCCGGGATTCCCGTCCCAACCGCACAGCTATCCGTTTTTGAATTTCCTTCGTCCTGTCCGCGCCTTGAGGCGCAAACTGAAACCGGTCGCTCCATACAACCGGCTCCTCCTCATTCACTGCCGCAACCCGGTGCAGAGAGATGATCTCCGCCGGATACCCCGGCCAACTGACGCGACGTGCTGCGATGTCCTCCAAACCATCTTTACGCCGCCTCACCCCGATTGACAACGTTGTCTTTTATGAATGAACCGCATCCACCAGACAAGATGTATTGCCTAGGATAGGCTGAAACCCGGGATAGGTGTCAATATCCCCGATATGATAAATAGCGAGAAATTTAATCGATTAAAATTTTAAGTCGTATTCCACGAGCAATTTCTTATGAGAAATGAAGTGTTTAGGCGCTTTATCGATGTTTAGCAGCCATCGTCTAAACCCTTGAATGCGCGTAAACCAAAAATGCCGATACCCGCTCTTTAATGGGATAAAAATCCTGTGAACCGACTGGACAATATCGCCGCGTCCACTTAATTTGAGTGTGCTTACGCAATAGTGCGTGGGCTTGTTCTCGGGGCGGGGTGAGATTCCCCACCGGCGGTATGGAAAGCGATTTCCGAGCCCGCGAGCGCCTGAAAGTTGAGGCTGATTCGCTTCATCGGTCAGGGTCAGCAGATCCGGTGAGATGCCGGAGCCGACGGTATAGTCCGGATGAAAGAGAGCAAAAGAGCGTGACCTATTGCGTCTTCCGACGCGAGTAATGCGTTCCTTTGTGCGCCCTGATTCTAGTTTCTTGAGGAACCTATGAACCAGAGCTATCCGAACAAGACTTCCTTCAAAGTAGCCTTCATTCAGGCTCGCTGGCACGCCGACATCGTCGACGAAGCCCGCAAGAGCTTTATCGCCGAACTGGCCGCCCAGACGGGCACCAATGTCGAAGTAGAAGTCTTCGACGTTCCCGGCGCTTATGAAATTCCGCTTCATGCCAAGACGCTGGCCAAGACCGGCCAGTATGCCGCCATTGTCGGCGCGGCTTTCGTCATCGACGGAGGCATTTACCGTCATGATTTCGTGGCGACAGCTGTGATCAACGGCATGATGCAGGTACAGCTTGAAACCGAAGTGCCGGTACTGAGCGTCGTTCTGACCCCGCATCATTTCCATGACAGCAAGGAGCATCACGACTTCTTCTTCAACCATTTCAAGGTGAAGGGCGTCGAAGCGGCTCATGCCGCCTTGCAGATTGTTGGCGAACGCAGCCGTATCACCGCATTGGTCTGATCGCTCACAGGAACGGCCCCGCCATGCGGGGCCGTATCTCAGTCGGCCACAATACGCTCGCCATGGGTATAGACGTCGAATTCCTCACCGCGCACGATGGCGACAAGAGTGAGATTGGCCTCATCCGCTGTCCGGATGGCAAGCGCCGTCGGCGCTGAAATAGCCGCCAGCACAGGCGCGCCGAGCTTCACTGCCTTTTGCACCATTTCAACGGATACCCGGCTCGTGATCACGGTAATTCCGTGTTCCGTTTCAGTGTTCGTACGCGCCAGCGCGCCGACCAGCTTATCCAGCGCATTGTGTCGTCCGACATCCTCGCGCGCAGCAATCAGGCCTTGCTGCGGCCTGTAGAAACCCGCAGCATGAACAGATTGGGTGGTCGCATTCAATTGCTGTTCGCGCCCGAGTGCGGCCATTGCCACAGCGATCGTGCTCGCCGAAAAACGATGCTTGTCCGCCTTGAGCGGCGTTACCGGGCGCAGAGCCTGCTCGATGGAATCAATACCGCACAGGCCGCAACCAACCGGGCCCGCCATGAAGCGGCGACGCGCCGCCAGCCGCTGTTCCGGCAATTCGGCAAGGCGCATCTGCACATCGACCCCTTGCGCGAAAGCGACAACCTCAATGCTTTCGATCTGACTGGCATCGTCGATAATGCCTTCGGTCAGACTGAAACCGACAGCGAAATCCTCCAGATCGGACGGGGTTGCCATCATGACAGCCTGTGTGGAACCGTTATAGCTCATCGCGACGGGCACCTCCTCCGGAACGGCGCGGTGCCCTTCCTGGAAGCCTGAAACGCGATGTGCAAGGCGCACCACATCCTGACTGATCTTGGGTATCGTCATGTCACTCGCCTGCTGTTTTCGCATCCCAATACATTGCTACAGTTTGATGTGGCATCATATCGGGTTTTCTGTATGGTGCCAGCGAACAGGCATGCAGCACAAAACATTTCGGCCCTAGCCGAATACAATTTTGTGAATGAAAGGCAGCGCCGATAGCGAGGATAAAATGGATATTCGCCAGATCGACGACAATTACTCAGTCTCGGGCCAGATTTCGCCCGACGACGTGCGCGACATTGCGGCAGAAGGCTTTCAGACCATCATCTGTAACCGTCCGGACGGCGAAGGCGGCCCGGAACAACCGGATTTTGCTGAAATTGCGCGTGTTGCAGAGAAAGCTGGCCTTGCCACCTATTACATTCCGGTGGTTGGCGGCCAGTTGACGCAGGATGATGTCGATGCCATGGCAGCGGCGCTCGACGAAGCGGAAGGTCCGTTCTTCGCCTATTGCCGCTCCGGCGCCCGTTCTACGAATATTTACGGGATCGTGCAGAGCCAAAAGCGCGGATAAAGAACGAGCGCAGGCTATACGGGCGGTGAGTACGCAAGGGCATTGTTTCAGTTCTTGCAAACATAAGGCTCACCGTCCCGAAAGTCGCGTACGGCGACCAAAGACGCCCTGCTGGTTATGTGCGCAGTACTGGCGGTAATAGGACAGACCGGCGCGAACCACAGTCGCGCCAACGCCACCGGCGACAAGCATCCAGCCAAGCGCCTGCACCCAATTGAACGTATCCAATCCACCGCTCAGCGCGACGACCACAACGCCGGCCCACAGAAGGGCAGCGGTGCGACGCCAGAACACCGGATTGAGTTCATCGAAAACCGCCTTCCACAGCGAGTGGACAAGGCAGGCGAAGAACAGAGCCGCGGCCAGCCCGATGTTGAGCAATTCGACCGGGAGCCATTGCTGCGAAGTAAGCATAATATCCATCATCCAACTTAAGCCGCGATACGTCGGGTTAAAGCCGCCACATGGCTTTTCCTTCCGAACCGAAGGTATTGTTTACGTTCATATCCAGGCATCGCGCTTTCCAACAAAAACCGATATTGTTTCTTGTCTGGTTTCTTGCCCGATGCTTCAGCCCCATTGAGCTGTCAATTTGTGGCTTCAACGTGTTAGAAGCACGGAAAGCTCCTTGTAATAAATTCACTTATTATTGCGATCACGCGAAATATCGTGTTGAAAACATTATACTATCCCGGCCGCCCTCCGACAGGTCAGGCACCGCAATCCCCTTGATAGTCTTGGACAATTCGCCTTCACGCAATGCGTGTGCAGGCAGGCGAAACGCGCTCCAAAAGCGCGTCACGCTACTGTCTTGTAACAGCGTTGTAACAATTTGGCAGAGTATTCAGCCTCGGAACCGGGGCCAAAACTTGGGGTTATTCACAGCGCCAAGCAAACAGGTTCGCTCTCACTCGTCCACCAGCTTCTTGTAGGGAACGTTATCCGACGGATCGGCGGCCCCCGGCGTGTGAGCAGGACGCCCGAACAGGAAGCCTTGCACCTGCGCGCAGCCTTCTTCAATCACCATGCGGTGCTGATGGAAATTCTCGATGCCTTCCGCCACGACCGGCAGATCGAGACTGCGCCCAAGCCCGACAATCGCCCGCACAATCGCATGGGAGCTGACATCGGTTTCCATCGTATTGATGAAGCTGCGGTCGATCTTGATCTTGTCGAATGGAAAGCTCTGGAGATTGTTCAGCGAAGAATAGCCGGTCCCGAAGTCGTCCATCACGATGCGCACGCCGAGCCTCTTGATACGGCGCAGCAATTCCAGTGTCGTTGGCCTGTCCTTGATCAGCGCTGCTTCGGTGACTTCCAGTTCCAGTCGATATGGCTCAAGCCCGGTTTCTTCCAGCACAGCAGCAACCGTTTCAGGCAAATTGGTCAGACGGAACTGGATCGGCGACACATTGACGGCGATCGTCAGATGACGTTCCCATGTCGCGGCTGTCCGGCAAGCTTCCCGCAGCACCCATTCGCCAAGGGCGATAATCACGCCGGTTTCCTCAGCAATCGGAATGAACACTTCCGGCGGGATCGATCCGCGCTCAGGATGCGTCCAGCGCAGCAGTGCTTCATAGCCCTTGCAGGAACCGTCGGCGGTTCCGATCAGCGGCTGGTAGGCGATGGTGATCTGACCGCGCGACATGGCCTGACGCAGATCAGCTTCCAGCTGCCGTCTCTCGGTGATTTCGCGATCCATTTCCGGCGAGTAGAACGCGACCATGCCCTTGCCGCTCGTCTTGGCGCGATAAAGCGCGACGTCGGCTGCATGGCGGAGCGTTTCGGCATCGCGGCCATCGGTCGGATAGATGGCAACGCCGATACTGACGCCGACCGCCGTCTGGTCGGCAATCATATTCATCTCCGCCTTGAATTCTTCGAGTATCCGCTCGGCAAGCTTGCGCGCGCCGGAAGGCTGCGGCACGCCCACTTGCAGGATGACGAACTCATCCCCGCCAATGCGTGCAGCCGTATCAACGCCGCTGATCGTGCGCCGCAAGATATTGGCTACGGTTTTCAAAACCCGGTCGCCTTGCGCGTGACCGAAAATATCGTTCACCGCCTTGAACCGGTCGAGGTCCAGCGCAAAGACCGCGCAACGCTGCTGCGAGCGCCCGCCGACTGCATTGGTCAGCCGCTGCTCGAAAAAGGCGCGATTGGGCAGGTCAGTCAGCGCATCATGGTTTGCCATATGTTCGATCTGGCGTTGCGCTGCACGCTTTTCCGTCAGGTCGCGCACAGCAAGAACCTCACAAGACTTGCCCTGATATTCAATCGTGTGGACCGCGAGTTCGAAAATCCGCTGGTCGTTTTCCTGACGGGGTTTTGCCTCGACCGCCGCCTGACGGGGTGCGGCGGCAGGCAGACCGTCCGCTGTCAGCAACAGATCTTCCGGCGAACGACCGACCAGCGCCTTTTCATTGCTGTTCATCAACCGGGAGAACCGCGCATTCACTTCGACGATCCGGTCATCGCGGATGACGGCGAGACCATCCAGCGTCGCATTCGCAAAGCCCTTCAAATCCGTCATGTAACGGTCGATGAACACGGCAGCGACAGTCATGAACGCAATAAAGCACGACACCGTCGCAACGGCGCCGACGATCCACATGCGGCCCGTGCCAAGCGGATCAGCCGCAGGCAGGCTTGGGTCGGGGATCAGTGTGGTTGACGACATGGTGGTGAAATGCAGAACGCAGATCGAACCGACGCCGAGAACCGTGGCCACAGAAATGCGCATCCAGCGCCCGGACAGGCGCATCACTTCGAAAGCGCCAGCAAGCATCAGCGTTGAGACAACAGCGCCGACAATGATCGGGACAAAGTCGAACTGCACGGTAGCAGCGGCGTTAACGGCAGACATGCCGGTGAAATGCATCGCCGCGATAACCAGTGCGCCGCAGAGTCCGGCCAGCAGATTTGATGTCGCGCTGTTGAAGTCGAACAGACGCAGCATGACCCAGAAACCGGCGATCGCAATGATCGCTGAAAGCGTTGTGATGATGAGATCGAACTCTATCGCCACCGTGCCCTGATAAGCCAGCATCGCCACAAAATGCGTCGCCCAAACGCTCAAGCCGCCCGCAAAAGCGGCGGTCGCAAGCCAGCTATCACGGCGATGATCGGCACATTCTCCTGCCCGCGCGAGCAAAAGGAAAAAGGCAAAAACACCAATGAGGGAAATGACCGCAGCCAGAACCACGATAGGTCTGTCATGCTGGACGGATATGCACTCTATAACTTTGAACATAACACGCCCCCGCTTTCATTTGCGCAAGGCCGCCGTCGGCCCGCACCGAAGCATTTTTGTGTTTTTGTTATACAACGCATAATTGTTTAGCCCAGACTACTTAAGCAATTATAAATCCGAGCCAAAAGCGCACCGGATACCAAAGTGTAAGGTCTATACTTAATTCTCTTACTATATTAGATAGTAGTAATATTATCGAGCTTATTTGCCAACCCTGCGGCCCACGCGGGCAAGCAGGATGACCGGCACAATGCCGATGACCACAATGGCGAGTGCGGCAATCGACGCTTCTTCATATGTACCGCGCGCGGCTTCGCCGTAAAGATGCGTTGCGAAAGTTTCCATATTGAGCGGGCGCAGCAGCAATGTTGCTGGCAACTCTTTGACGCAATCCACAAAAACCAGCAATCCTGCGGCAACAATTGCCGTTTTGGAGAGCGGGAGGTGAATGGAGCGGAATGTCGCCGTCACGCTTCGTCCAAGGGTACGTGACGCATGATCGAGCGATAGCGGAATACGTTCCAGCCCCGCATCGATGCCACCAGCAGCGATGGCCATGAACCGCACGCCGTAGGCATAGACCACCGCAGCGCCCGAACCGATCAGGATCAAACCGGCAGGCACGCCAAAGAAATATCCCGCCAGTTGATTGAAGACATGATCGAAGCTGCCCGAAACGACGAGAATACCAATCGCGATCACCGTACCGGGCGCGGCATAGCCCATGGTCGACAGACGATAGAACCAGCGGGAGGCGACGCCCGGAAACAAACGCACGGCGTAAGCCACCATCATGCCGCACACCAGCACGATCGCCGTCGCAATCGACGCCAGCAATATGGTGTTGAACGCTTCCCCGGCGAGACGGGGGGATATGCCCGCAAAGCGCGCGCGCTTGACTGCTTCAACCAGCAGATAGAGAGCAGGACCGACAAAGCCAATTATAACGGGCAACGACCCGAGAGCGAAAAGCCACAAGCCTCGAATGGATGAGACCTTCGACGGCTCGAACCCGCGCGAATGGCGGATATTGGAGGCGAAGCGCTGTTTGCGCCGCGCCCACCGCTCCAGCGAAACCAGCGCCACCACGATCAGCAGCAAGGCCAGCGCGAGTTGCGCCGCGCCCGGCAAATCAGAGCGCGTGATCCATGTTGTGTAGATGGATACCGTCAGCGTGCGAACGCCGAGGAATTCCGCTGCGCCAACGTCGTTTAGCGTTTCCATCAAGGCGAGGCTGACACCAACGGCCACAGCCGGGCGCGCCAGCGGAAGCGCCACCCGCCAGAAAATGCCGCGACGGCTGACGCCGAGCGTCCGCGCCGCATCCATGAGACTGGCCGACTGGGTGAGAAACATGGCCCGTGTCGGGATATAGACATAAGGATAGAGCACGAAGCCCAGCAGCAGAATGCAGCCGGTCATCGAACGGATATCCGGCAGGCGAAACTGACGCGGACTGTCAAAGCCCAGCACATAGCGGATAGCGCCTTGCACTGGTCCTATCGGATGAAGAATATCCAGATAGGCATAGGCCACAATGTAAGTCGGCACTGCAAGTGGCAGCAGCAGCGCCCATTCCAGAATGCCGCGCCCGCGAAAATCATAGGCCGTCACCAGCCACGCCATCGACGTTCCGACGAGCGCTGCAATACAGCCGACGCCGAGCAGAAGAATGACCGTATCGGCAAAGGCGGTCGGCAATAATGTGGAGAGCAGCTGCTGCCACAAGCCTGCCGAACCTTGCAAAGCCTCGCGAGCGAGCGCCAGAACCGGCAGGAAAACAAGGATTGCAATCACCGCCGAAGCCCAAAGCCAGACACGCCCCGCCTTTGCAGGCCGGAAGAGCGAATGTCGTGCTGTAGCGGGCATATTTGTCATCGTGCTCGTCATATTGAAACGCCGGCGCATGGAGCACCGGCGCATTGTTCATACAGTCATTTCGGTTTTAGTTGTCGAACCCAACCTTATCAACCAGTTCGCTGGCTTCCTTGCGATGGCTGACGATTTCAGTCAGCGGAACCTTATCGATCTTCAACTCACCGAACGATTTCACAATCGCATCGACCGGAGCGCCGGGCTTCACCGGATATTCGTAATTGGCTTCGGCATAGATCTTCTGTGCTTCGTCGGAAACCAGATACTCAAGAAGCTTGACGGCTTCTTCCTTATGTGGGGCATTCTTGGCAACCGCTGCGCCGCTGATATTGACCTGCGTGCCGCCGTCCTTGAAGGTCGGGAGAATAACCTTGATGCCCTCGCCCCAGCCCTTCTGCTCATCGCCGCCCTTACCTGAACGCATCAGGCCAACATAATAGGAGTTTGCAACGGCGATGTCGCAAATGCCGCCGACAATATCCTTGGCGCCATCGCGGTCACCACCGGCAGCCTTGCGGGCCAGATTGGCCTTCAGGCCGGTGAGCCAGGCTTCAGTCTTTTCAGCACCGTAATGGGCGATGTAATCGGCGAAGAGCGCGGTATTGTAAGGATGCTGACCGGCGCGAATGCAGATCTTGCCTTTCCACTTCGGGTCGGACAGGTCTTCGTAATTGATGGCGTCGAGTTCCAGATCCTTTGCGGCATATACAACGCGGGCGCGCAGCGACAGCGCATACCAGTTGCCCTTGGCGTCACGAAGCTGTTTCGGCACGGCTTCGTTCAGGGTCTTGGATTCGACCGGCTGTGTCAGCCCCTTTTCCGCGAGATCTACGAGATTACCCGCATCGACCGTCATGAGAATGTCGGCAGGAGAGCTTGCGCCTTCCGACGCGACGCGCTCGGCCAGACCGTCCTTCAGGAACACCGTATTGACCGTGATGCCCGTCGACGCCTTGAACGCGTCAAGCAGAGGCTGAATGAGGCCCGGTTCGCGCGTTGTGTAAATATTCACCTCATTGGCGGAAGCAGTTCCGGATAGAAATGTCGCTGCAACGAGAGCAAGGCCGGCACGCGCGAAAATGGGCATATTACCTCCGTTTGGAATAGTTCCAAATAAAATGATGAGTGATGCAATCAACTTATATTAGCTGTTTCTGATCCGGTCAATCGCCGCACCGCGCAAAAGCGAACCACTTGAAATCAGCTGTGGAAGATCAAGGCCTTATCGTGGTCGAAACGAACAAACACATGATTGACGGTGCTTGGTACACGGATGGGCGTGCGCAGACGCAAGCGCAATGGTGCAGCGTCGGCATGGAGCACCAGTTCCTCTGTTTCGCCGAGGAAGGTGCGCATCTCGATCAGGCAACGCAGATCACCGGAAACAGCATCGTCATCTGCAACGATATGCAGATCGCCGGGGCGCAGATAGACGGAGACGTCCTTCGTCGATTGCAGCGCTTTCGGCGCTTTGAACGAGCCGAAAGCAGTATCCACCATGCCGCTCTGCAAGGCACCGGGAATGACATTGAAATCGCAGAAGAAGTCTGCCGCATAACGGCTTTCGGGACGATCATGGAGATCGCGCGCGGTGCCGCTTTGGACGATCTCGCCTGAACGCATCAGCACGACGCGGTCGCCGGTCGAAAGCGCCTCCTCTGCCTCATGGGTCACGATGATTGCAGTTGTACCGAGCGCGCGCAAAAGGCTGACCGTCTCGCGACGCACCTTTGCCCGCAGGCCCCGGTCCAGATTGGAAAACGGCTCATCCATCAACAGAAGATGCGGCTTCGGCGCTAGCGCGCGTATCAGCGCCACGCGTTGCTGCTCGCCACCCGACAGCATGTGCGGATAACGCTCGGCCATATGCGACAGGCCAACAAGTTCAAGCAATTCGCGCACCCGCTCCTGTGCCGCATCACGGCGCATTTTGCGCAGACCGAACAAGACATTGTCGCGCACGCTCAAATGCGGAAACAGCGCGTAGTCCTGAAAGACCACGCCGATATTGCGCTTGTCGGGTTCCACGAAGGTGGTTGGAGAGGCAAGCACCTTGCCGCCCATACTCAGCGAGCCGCCATCTGGCGCGTCGATACCGGCAATAATGCGCAGCATGGAGGTCTTGCCGCAGCCGGAATGGCCGACGAGGCAGATGATCTCACCGGCCTGCACATCAAGCGACACATTGTTGAGCGCAAGGACAGAGCCAAACTGACGTGTAACACCCGAAAGCGTCAGAGCCGGACCAGATGCTCCGGCTTCTTCCTGCAATTGCTCAATCTGATTGCGCGCGTCCATGCCTGACCGGAATCCCCATATCCATTCCGTCGCATATAGACACTGTTTTTCTGCTTCGCCACTAAAACAGGACCGATTTTCTCAAGAACTGGATAAGCACCTCCATCTTTTTAAGAATTCGATGTTGCTTTGAGTATCAACTTGGTTGATTGCGGGCAAAAAGCGGAGCATGTTCGGCACTCTTCCGCATGCCCAATCACACTTCAGGAGAATGACCATGGGGCCCGTCACGGACAAGGTCGCGACAGCCGAACGCCTGCCGCAAGAAACGAAAATTGCCATTATCGGCGGCGGCGTCATCGGTGTTTCCACCGCCCTGTTTCTGGCCGAACGCGGCATTCCGGTCGCCCTGTTCGAGAAGGGTGAAATCGCTGGCGAGCAATCCAGCCGCAACTGGGGCTGGTGCCGTCGCACGGGCCGCGATACCCGCGAAATGCCGCTGATCGTTGAAAGCATGCGGCTTTGGGATGGAATGAACGAGCGCACGGGCCGCGAAACCGGCTTCCGCGTGACCGGCATTGCCTATGCGGCTGAAAAAGCCGAGCAGATGGCGAGTTACGAGCAGTGGATTGCCGCCGCCCGCGAACATGGCATTGAAACCGACATTCTGAACAGCCAGCAGGCCGAAGCACTGGCTCCCGGCCTGACCCGACGCCTCGCAGGCGGCATGATCACGCCGCTCGACGGTCGCGCAGAGCCGCAAAAGGCCGTGCCCGCCTTTGCCGCCAAGGCGCAGGAAGATGGTGCCGTCATCATGCAGAATTGCGCCGTGCGCGGCATCGAGACGACCAATGGTCGTGTCACTGCTGTTTTAACGGAAAAGGGCCGCGTGCGTTGTGAGGCTGTCGTGGTGGCTGGCGGGGCCTGGTCGCGTCTGATCATATCGGAGTTCAACGCCCGCCTGCCGCAGCTCAAAGTGCGCTCGTCGGTGTTCCGCACCACGCCGATTGAAGCCGGTGTCGAACCTGCCATCGCCTATTCGGACTTCGCACTGCGCAAGCGGCTCGATGGCGGCTATACGGTAGCAAGCCTCGGCGGCTCGATCGCTGATATCGTCCCTGACAGCTTCCGCTATCTGAAGGATTTTCTTCCGTCGCTGTCAAGCGGCGAGTGGTTCAATGTGCGCTTTCGTTTCGGACAGCGCTTTTTTGAAGAAGCTTTCCAGTGGAAGCTGCGTCCTGCCGATCAGGTCTCGATCTTCGAGAAAGTCCGCACGCTGGACCCGGAACCGCACCGCGCCGCCAATGCGGCCATTCTGGCAAAGCTGAAACAGGCGATCCCGGCCTTCGCATCTGTATCGATTGCGCAGGAATGGGCGGGGATGATCGACACCATGCCGGATATCATTCCGACCATTTCGCCAATCCCTGGTGTTGAAGGCCTGATCGTCGCAACCGGCTTCTCCGGCCACGGCTTCGGCATCGGCCCCGGTGCTGGCCGTCTGGTAGCGGATATGGTCAGCGGTGAAACGCCGGTGGTCGATCCATCACCGTTCCACATTTCCCGCTTTTCTGACGGCTCGAAACTGCGCATCGAGAACTGGGGCTAAGCCAGACGCAACACAATCCCCGGAGCCGACAACTCCGGGGCATTTTACGCGGACTATTCAATCACGCCGCAGGCAAAGCGTGCGCCACCGCCACCGAGTGGCTTTGGCTCATCCGAATAATTGTCGCCGCCGACATGGATCATCAGGGCGCGGCCCTTGACCTCATCCAGCGATTTGAGACGCGGCGAAACCACGCTGCCGGTAATCTTGCCGTCTGCATCCGCTTTCAAGAGCGGCAGATCACCCATATGGCCCTCGCCTTCCGGCCCCATATGGTGCTTGGTATGGTCCGGATCATAGTGACCGCCAGCCGCCTGTGCGGCAACGGTCTTTCCGTCCTGTTCCGCCGGTGCACAGCTTCCCTTCTCGTGGACATGGAAACCATGTTCACCCGCAGCTATGCCCTGGAGATTGGGTGTAAATCGCAGGCCGTCAGCGGTTTGCGAAATTGTTATCGTGCCGAGTTCCTTGCCCTGCCCCGTGGGCAGCGCTTCAAACATTTTCACGCTCACACCGTCCGCAAAGGCGGGCACGGTCGCAAGCGCCAGTATCGAACCTAAAATCAAACTGCGCATCGTCTCCTCCATCCTCAAATTCGTTTCTGATGCAGGACTAACGTGCGGATCGGCAAATTGTTCGGTTTTCGCATCGAGCGAATGATTGCGCGGCGGTGTTCCGCCGCGCAATCCGGCATCGGATCAGACAGTTACAAACTGTCCCATCATGCCAACATCTTCATGCTCCAGCACATGGCAATGGAACATGAACGGATGGCTGGGCACGGCTTCCCGGTCGAAGTGCACCAGAAGCTCCGCCTTGCCATCGATCAGCGCCGTGTCCTTCCATCCCGATTGATGGGCGGGGGGAGCCTTGCCATTCAACGTCAGGATACGGAAGGAGGCTCCGTGAATATGAAACGGATGCGCCATTTCCTTCGTGGTCAGCTCCCATATTTCCCAGGAGCCCATCTTGGCCTCGACATCAATGCGCTTCATATCGAAAGGTTCGCCTGCAATCGCCATGCGCACACCGGACGTCAGCGCATCCAGCGCCGGACCTGCCTCGGCAGATGTACGGCTGCCGTGCATCATATCGTGGTTCATCTCACCACCCTGCATAGCCCCCATATCCATCTTGCTCATATCCATGCTGCCCATGTCGTGGCCAGCATGTGGGTCTGCGGCAGGCTTTTGCATCATCAGCTTCATGTTTTCGGCCATGCGCTCATCAAAGAAGAATGAACGCCTGCGCACCGATTTGCCGGGGTCTGGCGCTTCCGGTGCTCCCAGATTTGCCGGTACGCTTTTGACCCTTCCCTCAAGCGCGCTGTCGATACCGAACCGCATCAGCATCTGGTCCTTACCGCCGTTATCATCGCTGGCGGTCAGAAGCTCAACACCCTCGCCGCCTGTCGAAAAGTCGACCAGCACCTCATAACGCTCGCCGGGGCTGATCGTTAGCCGCTCGACAGCTTCCGGCTTGCCGGTAAAGCCGCCATCGGAAGCAAACACATGCAGCGGACGATTGTCGCTGAAACGCACATGGAAATTGCGCGCATTGGCGCCGTTGAGAATGCGCAGGCGCACGACTGTCGCAGGCACTTTCGCTTCGGGCGAGATAACGCCATTGACGATCAGCCGGTCCCCGCGAAAGCCATGCATCAGATCCATGATATCAGGCTGATACACCTTGTCGCCTTCAATGACACGGCGGTCCTGAAGCACCAATGGAATATCGTCCACGCCATAGGTTTCCGGCAGGCCGCGCTCCGCATCCTTGCCGTCGCTGACGATCATCAGCCCGGCAATTCCCATATGCGCCTGACGGGCGGTGGAACCATGCAGATGCGGGTGAAACCAGTTGAACGATGCGGGCTGATTGACCGCTACCTTCGGCTCCCAGCGCCCTCCCGACGGAACGAGATTGTGCGGCCCACCGTCAAGGACCGATGGAACGAACAGCCCGTGCCAATGCAAGGTCGTCTCCTCATCCATGCCGTTCTCAACAGCGAGCGTGACGCTTTCGCCATTCTTGAGGCGCACGACGGGACCAAGATAGGTTCCGTTGATACCGGCGGACGCCGCATCACTGCCCGGCTCGAAAGAGTGGCGGCCTTTGCCGATCTTGAGCCTTACGACGCCCGAGGCATCGGGTTCCAGCAAGGGCGGTATGGGCAGGCTCTGGCCCTTGGCTGCCGGGGCCATTTCCATGGCGCCATGGCCCATATTCTGATGCGCATCCTGCGCAAAACCGGTCAAAGGGCGAATGGCGGCAAGGCTTGCCGCGCCCGCGCCAAGCGCGAGCAGACGACGGCGAGTTAATCCACGCATGGTGAAGTCTCCAAATAGAATTCCAGACAATAATCCTGACACCGCCGATGGATCGGCAGCGCATTCGGCGATTAGAGCGAGAGCGCTATTGGAGGTCGTAAAAGGTCGTGCCGGGGATTGCTGCTCATTGCAGCAACGAGCGGAGGAAGACCGAAATCCTGTGACGGTGCAAGCACACCAATATCGGCAGTCAACTGAACAATACAGCCGCAGGTCATCATCACACAGGCGACGGGCGCCTTTGCACCATGATCCGTGGGCGCTTGTTGCCCCGCATGATGAGACGCGGGCATCGTACTATCAGCGGACTGTTGTTCGCTCATGTGGCAGCCAACGGAAACGCCTGCCGTCGGCATATCATGCGCCATAGCATAGCAAAGCTGTGTGGAAACCAGAAACAACAGTGACAGAACCGCAACCAGCATACGCGACTGCACGTGCAGGACGGAAAGTCCCCACATGTTGTGTCTGCCACTGATGTTGCGTTTCATGAATTGCATATCCGCATCCGAGCTGATGCCCAACTGGTTATCGACCCGAATCTAGGGATGCCGTGCGACAATTGAAAGGCCTATTCTTGCCTCCCTTGATTTTGATCACACTTTCACTTTTGTTTCGAAAAGAAGAGTTCTGCGTTCATAAAATTACGCAAACACCCTTTTCCGCTTGCGATTCCGTATTGCAAGGTTTTAAAGAACCTCATCTTGGCTGCTCCCAATTATAACAGCCCACCAAAAACGGATAAGAAAAATGACTGTCGCTCAAGCGGTTGTTCCGCAGCAAAACTCCGCGCGCCGCGTTCTGGCCGCAAGCATGATCGGCACAACGATCGAGTTTTTTGACTTTTATATTTATGCAACGGCGGCGGTGATTGTATTCCCGCATCTGTTTTTCCCGGCCAGCGATGGCAATTCGGCTCTGCTGCAATCGCTTGCTACCTTTGCGATCGCCTTCTTTGCCCGCCCGATTGGCGGCGCGCTGTTCGGCCACTTCGGCGACCGGATCGGCCGCAAGGCAACGCTGGTTGCAGCGCTCATGACCATGGGTATTTCCACGGTCGCCATCGGCTTCCTGCCGACCTATGAATCCATTGGCGTCTGGGCAGCTCTCCTGCTGGCGCTGTGCCGTCTCGGCCAGGGCCTCGGCCTCGGTGGCGAATGGGGTGGCGCAGTGCTGCTCGCAACCGAAAACGCACCGGAAGGCAAGCGTACCTGGTACGGCATGTTCCCGCAGCTCGGCGCGCCGGTCGGCTTCATTCTGGCAACGGGCATTTTCCTGTTTCTGGCCGAAGTCCTCACCGAAGAACAGTTCTTCGCCTTTGGCTGGCGTGTTCCGTTCATTGCCAGTGCAATTCTCGTCGCAGTCGGCCTCTTCATTCGCCTGAAGATCGCTGAAACGCCGGAATTCCAGAAGGCCATCGATAAGGCAGAGCGCGTTGAAGTGCCGGTTGCCACGCTGTTCAAGCAGCACAAGCTGAACCTGTTCCTCGGCACCATTGCCGCAGTCGCAACCTTCGTGCTGTTCTATCTCATGACCGTGTTTTCGCTCGGTTGGGGCACGCGCGCGCTCGGCTATAGCCGTGAGGAATTCCTCGTTCTGCAGATGATCGGCGTCGTATTCTTCGGCCTGACCATTCCGCTGTCGGCTATCCTGTCCGACCGCTACGGCATGCGTCCGGTGATGATCATCGTCACGATCCTGATTGGCGCTTACGGCCTGATCATGGCTCCGCTTTTCATGGGCGGTACGGCAGGCGTTCTGGCCTTCCTCATCATCGGTTTCGGCCTGATGGGCATGACCTATGGTCCAATCGGCGCAGCACTTGCCGAGCCGTTCCCGACCTCGGTACGCTATACCGGCGCATCCTTGACCTTCAATCTGGCCGGCATCCTCGGCGCATCGGTCGCGCCTTATATCGCGACCTGGCTCGCCACCCACTATAGCTTTGACTATGTCGGCTATTACATGGTGGCTGCTGCCGTGGTCTCGCTGATCGGCTTTACCTTCATTTCGTTCAAGCGCGGTAGATAAGGCCACGCCTGAAAACAAACAAAAGCCCGCGTGGATCGCTCCACGCGGGCTTTTTGTTGTTCGATGCCGAAACCTTATTCGACGTCGGCAGCTTCCAGAGCGATTGCGACCGACTGGATGATCGACGCAAAACGTGCAGCCGTCTGAATGACTTCCGTCGTCACATTGGCCTTGCGCAGCACATCTTCATGCGCGTCAATGCACATGCCGCAACCGTTGATCGCCGACACGGCAAGCGACCAGAGTTCGAAATCGACCTTGTCCACGCCCGGATTGCCGATCACATTCATGCGCAGCTTGGCTGGCAGTGTGCGGTAATCCTTGTTGGAGGCCAGATGCACGAAGCGGTAATAGACATTGTTCATGCCCATAATGGACGCAGCCGACTTTGCAGCCTGAACCACCGATGCGTCAACCTTGCCAACAGCCTCGGCGGTCAGCGCCTTGCGCACCTCGGCATTGCGCGAAGCGATGCCGCAAGCCACGAACAGACCGTATTTCTGCTGCGGGGTCAGCGTTTCGTCGCTGGCCATGGACGACAGGTTGAGGCGGACATCCTTGGCGAAATCCGGGATTTTTGACTTCAGATCGTCAATCGACATGGAACCCTCTTAGTGCTTATTGCTGGATAAAAGAAAGGCGGGCCTTAACCCGCCTTTTGATTGGTTGTGCGAGGCAGATCAGGCTGCCTTCAGCGTGTCGCCACCGACTTCGCGGTTGCAAGGGCACAGTTCGTCGGTCTGCAGAGCATCGAGAACGCGCAGCGTGTCCTTCGGAGCGCGCCCAACATTGAGGTTGGTTGCGTAAACGTGCTGAATCGTGTTGTCCGGATCAACAACGAAGGTGTAGCGGTAGGCAACGCCATCTGGCGAACGAACGCCGAGGCCGTCAACCAGCGAACCATTGGTGTCTGCAAACGACCAGATCGGCAGCTTGTCGAGATCCTTGTGGTCGCGACGCCATGCCAGCTTCACGAATTCATTGTCGGTAGAACCGCCGAGAACAACAGCGTCACGGTCTTCGAAATCCGAAGCCAGACGGGCAAATTCTGCGATTTCGGTCGGGCAGACGAAGGTGAAATCCTTCGGGTAGAAGAAGATAACCTTCCACTTGCCTTCGAAGCTCGTTTCCGTCAGCTCTTCGAATGCCGAAACACCGTTTTCTTCGTGATGGTTGAAGCCGGGCTTTACGCCGGTGACCTTGAAAGAGGGAAGCTTATCGCCAATACCGAGCATCTTAACACCTGCCTGTAAATTCTATAGATATTCAGAAAGTTCAGAATTTTCAGAACTTTCTGCTTGCGAGTCATCTATAGTCGGCTTGCTCCTATCGGTCAAAGCGATTAAAGCGATTGTTCATATCGATTATAACGATAAGCCCTTCATTTCATGCTCAATATCAGCGTCCGCCAACTCCACTATTTTCTCTCGCTCGTACAGGCAGGCTCCTTTTCGCGCGCCGCTGATGCCGTTGGCGTAACCCAGTCGACATTAAGCGCGGCTATTCAGGCGCTGGAAGCAGAACTGGGCGTCACATTGATCGACCGTACGGGCCGACGCATGCAGCTATTGCCTGCCGGAGAGGATTTTCTGGCTCGCGCCCGTGATATTGTTGCGCGCATCGAAGAACTGCCCGAACATGCGCGACAGGCCGAGCGTCCGCTGACCACGCGCCTGCGGCTGGGCGTCATTCCCTCTGTCGCGCCCTTCTTCCTGCCGAAAGTTCTGCCTGCGACGGCCAAAGCCTTTCCCGAGCTGCAACTGACAGTTCGCGAAGGGCTGACGCGCAGCCTGCTGGAAAGCCTGCGCTCCGGCACGCTGGATGTCGCGCTCGTGGCGCACCCCTATGATCTCGACGAATTCGAAATGGCGGAAATCGGGCATGATCCGTTTTTCCTTGCCGTGCGTCGCGATCATGCACTCGCCAACCGGGATCACGTCGATGCCGACGACGTGCTGGACGAACCGTTTCTGCTGCTGGAAAGCGGCCATTGCCTGCGTGAACATGTGATGGCGGCCATCGGCTCAAAGCCTGCGCAAAGCGGCGGCGACGTGCACGCGACCAGCATCATGACGCTGGTTCAGCTCGTACAGTTCGGCATGGGCGTCACGCTGTTACCGGAGCTGGCGGTCAAGGCCAATGTGGCGCGCGGCACCGATCTCAGCATCGTGCCCTATGAAGGCAAGAACAATTATCGCTCGCTGGTTCTGGCGTGGCGGGCAAATGCGGCCCGGCGCAACGAATTCCAGTTATTCGCCAGCCATCTGCGTGACAACTGCATGGGCGGCGAAGCCTGACAGTGACTACAGAACACCCCAGGCGCGGAAACGACCGCGCCCCGTCATTTCCCGCAGGTTGAGTTCACTGACCAACTTCAACGCGCCCTGCTGCGTGACTTGCAATTCCTTCTCGATCATCTGGCTTGAAACCAGCGGATTGTTCAGGATCAGCTCCATCAATTGCGGCAAACGCGATGAGGAGCGGCGGCCCTTCAGCTTGCGCTGCAACTGCTCGCGCGCCAGCATCAGGCGGTCATGCTCCTTCATGCCCGCTTCGGCAGCTTCTTCGATTGCCGCCAGAAAAACCTTGAGGCGCATCAGCCGGTTCGGCGCACGGCGCTCATTGGGCTTTTTCGTCTGCAATCCGACACTGATCGCTGGCAGGTGATGGGCGGCAATGCCCGACTGGCTCAGGAACGACGCCGTCAACAGGCGGCCAATCCAGGATGAACGCTGCACCACCTGCATCGAAAACCAGGCGTCATGCATGATTGCGGCGCGCAAGAGCGGCGGCAAATGCCGGGTTGAATCGAAGATATCGCGCCATTCTTGCAGACGTTCGGCCTCGTCCCAGTCGTCTTCATAGATCAGCGTATCGCGTGGCAACGGCTTCGGCTTGCGGGCTTCACTCGTCACGCCTTTCAACAGGGCATCAGTCCGCGCCAGAAGCGCATCGATATCATCGAGCAGCGGATCACTGTCATCATCGTCGGACAGGATGGATGGCTCCGGCTCCGGTGTTTCGGCGATATCGGGGTTAAGCCCCAAGAGCTGCCGCATACCGACAGGGCTCATCGCCCAGCCTGCAGCACGGCTCGCAATCTGGCGGCGCATGCGCAGCACCGCATGGGCGACGGTCAGGGCATGGCTCGGCGTGCGGCTATCCATCAGCGCATCATGGAGTACGAGGTCTTCCAGATGCACCAGTTCGCCTTCCAGCCACATGGATGAAACGGCGTCATGCATATGCATGCGCCGTATCAATCCGTCACATATGGCAGAACGCGCCAGCCGCTCATCCAGCCGTGTCAGCGCGGCAGTCGCGCCAGTCACGGCCAGGAAAAGTTCCTCAAGCGGCAGGTCATCGATTTTGTAAGCCATATCCGCATATCGCAGCCTCGCGACCGGAAAGGCAAACGGAAATCAACGCTTAAGCCAGAACGTCCGCAACTTTCACCGTGCGCCCCTCTTTAACCGAGCGCAAAGCCGCCTCGGCCAGTGCCAAGGCCTGCAAGCCATCCTCGGCGGAAGGCGACGGCGCTTTGCCGCTATCCAGCGCATCGATGAAAGACGCGATTTCTGCCGCATAGGCCTGTGTATAGCGCGTCATGAAGAAATCGTGCAGCGGCGGGCGGGTGTAACCATCCTTCGAAGCCACCTCAATCGATACCGGACGCTGGTTTTCCGCCGATGCCGCACCCAGCGATCCATGCACTTCGATACGCTGATCGTAGCCATAGGAAGCGCGACGCGAATTGGAGATAACGCATTGACGACCGGACGCCGTTGTCAGGATGACGCTGGCACTATCAAAATCGCCAAGTTCTCCAATTTTCGGGTCCACGAGCACCGAGGCCGAAGCCGAAACGCTGTCGATCTCCTCGCCGAGAAGAAAACGCGCCATGTCGAAATCATGGATCGTCATGTCGCGGAAAATCCCGCCTGAAACCTTGATATATTCGGCTGGCGGCGCGCCGGGATCGCGGCTCGTGATCGTCACCATTTCGACCTTGCCGATCTGGCCGTCATCAATCGCCTTGCGGACGGCTGCAAAATGCGGATCGAAACGGCGGTTGAAGCCGAGCATCACCTTCGCGCCCGTCTCCTTGATAACTTTCAGGCAAGCGCGCACCCGGGCGATGTCGAGATCAATCGGTTTTTCGCAGAACACGGCCTTGCCCGCCCGCGCAAAGCGCTCGATCAGATCGGCATGGGTGTTGGTCGGCGTGCAGATCAGCACGGCGTCAACGTCATCCGACTTTTCGATCTCTTCGATTGTGCGCACTTGCGCACCGGCGGCGTCGGCAATGGCATGCGCCGCCGCTTCATTGGCGTCGGCGACCGCGACCAGTCTGGCGCGCCTGTCCGACGCTATCGCGCCCGCATGAACCTTGCCGATGCGACCTGCGCCAAGCAGTGCCAGACGTGTCACCATTGCCTTATTCCTCCCAGGAAACAGCCGTTGGACGGCTACAAAAATGCTTGATATTCCCACCGATGCATTTACCGCTAAATTGCCCCGTTTATTGGGGATCACGCGCAAGGCATATTGGAATATTTATTCTATTTTGCTAGAATGTAGCATAAAGATTGTCAAGATACCCTTTTGGAAAGTCCGCAATGGATAGTGTATCCGCTTCATCCCCAGCCCCGACGACCGTCAAGGAATTTGAAGCGCGTCTGCTGGAAGTTTCAGACCGTCTGCCGAAACGGCTCAAGCAATGCGCGGATTTTGTCGCAGCCAATCAGGACCGTATCGCGGTTTCGACAGTTGCGGAAATGGCCGACGGCGCGGGCGTTCAAAGCTCTGCCTTCATGCGGTTCTGCCAATTGCTCGGCTTTTCCGGCTTTTCGGAAATGCAGAAGCTTTTCCGCGAATCCTATGCCGGCGGCTGGCCGGATTACTCGACCCGCCTTGAACATCTGCGGGAGACGGCAGCCAACAGCGCACCTGCCTTGCTGGCCGAATTTGCCGAAGCCGGGCGCACATCACTTGAAAGCCTGCTCAAGACCATAGAACCGGAAGCGCTTGAAAGGGCCGTCGAGATTCTCGCGCGCGCAGAGACGATCCATCTGGTCGGTATCCGCCGCGCATTTCCGGTGGCAAGCTATCTCGCTTATGCGCTGGAAAAGATGCAGGTTCCGGCCATGCTGCACAGCGCTGTCGGCAAGCTGGAAAACATGCACGCCATCCGCAAAGGCGATGTGCTTTTGGCGATCACCTTTTCCCCCTACTCCGCTGAAACCGTCGAGATGGCGGAATCAGCCGCCGCACGCGGCATCGATGTCGTGGGTATCACGGATACCATCGTCAGCCCCCTGAGCAAGCTTTCACGCCAGACCTTACTGGTGTCCGAAGTGGATTTCGGCGCTTTCCGCTCTCTTTCCGCCACTCTCTGCCTCGCCATTGCGCTTGCAGTCGCAGTCGGCACCGCCCGCCAATCAGGCTAGAGCGGTTCCAGTTAAAGCGGAATCGTGGAACCGCTCTATCTATTTGTTTCTACGCATTGTCCTACGCAAAACCGCTACGCACTTTTGCTGGAAATGCTTGCATTCTATTTTTCGGTTGAAATGGAATAATAAATCCATTTTAATCAGAAATGGAATAACTGCTATGCGCACAGAATCGCATTGCGGTCATCATAAGAGGTGCCGAGGGAGGAAGCGCATTTCATGGAGAAGCCGCTCGACTTGATAACGATTGGCCGGTCTTCGGTGGACCTCTATGGCGCGCAGATCGGCGGCCTTCTCGAAGATATGGCCTCCTTCAACAAATATGTTGGCGGCTCACCGACCAATATCGCGACGGGCACCGCCCGGCTCGGCCTCAAATCCGCGCTGATCACGCGGGTCGGCGACGAACATATGGGCCGTTTCCTGCTGCACGAGTTGGAACGGGAAGGCGTGGACACACGCGGCATCGTCACCGATCCGCAACGTTTGACCGCACTCGTCATTCTCGGCATACGTGACCAGCAGCATTTCCCGCTCATTTTCTACCGCGAGAACTGCGCCGACATGGCGCTTTGCGAAGACGATATCGACCCGGATTTCATCGCTGAGGCCGGATGTGTTCTCGCAACCGGCACCCATCTGTCGCATCCGCGCACAGAAGCGGCGGTCCTCAAGGCGTTGCGCCTTGCGCGCCAGAATGGCAGCCGCACCGCGCTCGATATCGACTTTCGTCCCAATCTCTGGGGCCTGTCGGGGCATGGCGATGGCGAAAACCGTTTCATCGAGTCGGTAGCCGTCACGGCAAAGCTGCAATCGAGCCTGCCGCTGTTTGACCTCATCGTCGGCACGGAAGAAGAGTTTCACATTGCGGGTGGCTCGACCGACACGCTCGCAGCCCTCAACGCTGTTCGCAAGATCACCGATGCCGTCCTTGTCTGCAAACGCGGGCCGATGGGTGCGGTGGTTTTCGAAGGCGATATTCCGGACGATCTCGACAAGGGCCAAAGCGGCGAAGGCTTTCCCATCGAAGTTTTCAATGTGCTGGGTGCAGGCGACGGCTTTATGTCCGGTCTGCTGCGCGGCTGGCTGAAAGGCGAAGACTGGCCGACCAGCCTGAAATTCGCCAATGCCTGCGGCGCCTTCGCCGTCTCCCGGCATGGCTGCACACCCGCTTATCCAAGCTGGGAAGAAATGCAATATTTCTTCCGCACCGGCATTCGCGATCAGGCGCTTCGCAAGGATGCGCAACTGGAACAGGTGCACTGGTCCACCAACCGCAATGGTGAGTGGCCACATATGCGGGTCTTTGCTTTCGATCATCGCATACAGTTGGAAGAAATGGCTGCCGAAGCTGGCGTGGATAACACCAAGATCGGCGAATTCAAACGTTTGTGCCTCGACGCCGCCTTGCAGGTTTCCGGCGGAAGCGGCGGCTATGGCATTCTGTGCGATGGCAGGCTGGGCCGTGATGCGCTCTATCGCGCGGCTGGTTCCGGACTATGGATCGGACGACCAACAGAATGGCCGGGATCACGCCCGCTGAAGCTTGAACCGGACCTTGGCGCGGATTGCGGTGGGCTCGTGGAATGGCCGGTCGAGCATGTGGTGAAGCTCCTGTGCTTCTACCACCCAGACGATACCGCAGACATGAAGGCTGAACAGGAAGCCACCGTCAAACGGCTTTTCACGGCGGCGCGACGCAACCGGCTGGAATTCCTGCTGGAGATCATTCCTTCCAAGGCAGGCCCCGTCGATGACGAGACTGCGGCGCGCGTCATTCAGCGTTTCTACGATATCGGCGTCTATCCCGACTGGTGGAAGCTGGAACCGATGAAGACCAAGGCGGCTTGGGCCAATGCCTGTGAAGCCATCACCCGCAACGATCCATACACCCGTGGTATTGTCGTCCTTGGGCTTGACGCACCAGCGGAGGAGCTGGAATCGAGCCTCGCAATTGCGGCAGGCTTCGATCTTGTGAAAGGCTTTGCCGTCGGCAGAACCATCTTTGGTGACGCAGCGCGCAAATGGCTGAACGGCAAGATCAGCGATGATGAGGCCATTGCCGAAATGGTCGCGCGCTACAAAAACCTGTGCGATGTCTGGGACAAAGTGCGCAGACACTGATTCATATGTCGGGAGGAGACATGACAACCGTTCGACTGACCGCCGCGCAAGCGCTGGTGCGTTATCTCGCGAACCAGATGACGCCGGAAGGCGACACATTCATCGCAGGCGTCTGGGCTATTTTCGGGCATGGCAATGTGGCGGGGCTAGGCGAAGCGCTTTACGGCATCCGCGAGCAACTGCCGACATGGCGCGGCCATAACGAGCAGACCATGGCCCATGCGGCCATTGCCTATACCAAGCAGCTTGGCCGGAAGCGCGCCTGCGCCGTCACATCCTCCATCGGCCCCGGCGCGACCAATATGGTAACGGCGGCGGCATTGGCCCATGTGAACCGCCTGCCCGTTCTGCTCATTCCGGGCGATGTTTTTGCCAATCGCGGTCCTGATCCTGTGCTTCAGCAAATCGAGGATTTTGGCGACGGCACCATGACCGTCAATGACTGTTTCCGCCCGGTGAGCCGCTATTTCGACCGCATCACCCGACCGGAACAGCTTCTCACTGCCTTGCCCCGCGCCTTCCGCACCATGACCGACCCTGCCGATTGCGGCCCGGTGACGCTCGCTTTCTGTCAGGATGTTCAAACGGAAGCCTATGACTGGCCGCTGGAATTCTTTGTGCCCAAAGTCTGGCATTGGCGTCGCCCTCCACCGGATGAGCTGGAGCTGGCAACCGCCATCGCAGCCATAAAGAGTGCATCCAAGCCCGTGATCGTCGCGGGCGGCGGCGTGCATTATTCCGGCGCATATGAGGCTTTGAAACAATTTGCCGAAACGCACGGCATTCCCGTCATCGAAACGCAGGCGGGGAAATCCGCGTTGCCATGGGATCACGCGCTCAATTTTGGCCCGGTCGGCGTGACAGGTGCTGATAGCGCCAATGCCGTTGCCGCCGAAGCGGATCTGGTGATCGGCGTTGGCACCCGCTTTCAGGATTTCACCACCGGCTCATGGGCTCTGTTCAAGCATCCCGGACGCAAGCTGCTATCGCTCAACGTACAGCCCTATGACGGGTCCAAGCACAATGCGCTCCCTTTGGTGGCGGATGCGCGGATCGGGTTGCAGGCACTCGGAGCCGGGCTTTCTGGCTACAAGCGCCAGCCGGTAGACACGCGCTTGAAAGACAAATGGTTTGCCGATGCAGACCGGATCACCGCTGCGCCGGAGGAGGGCAATGCCCTGCCCACCGACATGCAGATCATCGGTGCCGTGCAACGCCAGTCACGCGACAATACGGTTGTCATGTGCGCAGCCGGTACGATGCCGGGCGAGTTGCACCAGCTGTGGAAGGCCGGGCGCGCCATGTCCTATCATATGGAATATGGCTTCTCCTGCATGGGCTATGAGATTGCGGGCGGCCTTGGCATCAAGATGGCGGAGCCGGATAGGGATGTCATCGTCATGGTTGGCGATGGCTCCTACATGATGGCGAATTCCGAACTCGCGACCGCCGTCATGCTTGGCCAGAAAATCACCGTTGTCCTGACCGACAACCGGGGCTTTGGCTGCATCAACAGGCTGCAGATGGCCACCGGCGGCGCAGAGTTCAACAATCTGCTCGACCATTCGGCCCATGTGAACCCGTCGCAGATCGACTTCGCCGCGCATGCCCGTGCCATGGGTGCGGATACGCGCAAGGTTACCTCGATCAAGGAACTGGAAGCGGCCCTTGCCGAAACGCGCGAGAGCCTGCGGACAAGCGTTATCGTCATCGATACCGACCCCTATCCGACGCCCGGCACCGGCGGCTGGTGGTGGGATGTCGCCGTGCCGGAAGTATCGGAGCGTGAACAGGTGCGCGCAGCCCGCCGTGACTATGAAGCCCAGCTCAAGGAAAGAAACTGACCGATGATCCTTTACGGCACCAATCCCATTGCCTGGTCCAATGATGACGACCGCAGCCTTGGCGCGCATATCACGCTGGACCAATGCCTTGATGAAGCAGCGAAAATCGGCTTCGACGGCATAGAAAAGGGCCATAAATTCCCGCAGGAGCCACAAGCCCTCAAGGCTGTACTGGAACCGCGCGGTTTGCGTTATGTCTCCGGCTGGCACTCGCTTAACCTGCTCGTCAATTCGGTCGAAGACGAGAAGGCCGCGATGCAGCCAGCGCTCGATCTTCTGAAAGCCATGGGCTCGAAGGTGATCATCGTCTGCGAAACCTCCAACGCCATTCATGGTGACAATGACAAGCCGCTTTCCGAGCGCCCTGTGCTGGAAGAGGCCCGCTGGGCAGCCTTCGGCGCAGGCGTTGAAGCGCTGGCTGCCCATGCGGCGGCACAGGGGATCGCGCTCGTCTATCACCACCATATGGGCACGATTGTGCAAAGCGAGGACGAAATCGACTTGCTGATGCAACATACCGGCCCGGCAACCAAACTCCTGCTCGACACCGGCCACTGCCTGTTCGGAGGCGGCGATCCTGAGCGCGCAGCAAAAAAGCATATGGCGCGCGTCGGTCATATCCACGCCAAGAATGTTCGCCCGACCATTGCAACCGAAGTCAGCGACCAGAGCCTGTCCTTCCTTGAAGGCGTGCGTCGCGGCGTATTCACGGTTCCCGGCGACAAGGACGGTGCAGTCGATTTCGTGCCCGTTCTGAAGCAAGCAGCCGGACACGGCTATCAGGGCTGGCTCGTCATCGAAGCCGAACAGGACCCGGATATCCGCAACCCGTTCGAATATCAGACGCTTGGGCTGAAATCGCTGAAAGCATTCGCCAGGGAAGCAGGGCTCGACAAGGGAGACTGAGACATGGCCAATCTGTTACGCAAGCCACAGGGCGCGCATGGCAAAGTCCACGACATCACACCGGAAAGCGCCGAATGGGGCTATGTCGGCTTCGGCCTCTACCGGCTGAAACCGGGCGACACGGTCTCTGAGCGCACCGACGACACCGAGGTCATTCTGGTTCTGGTGGAAGGCAAGGCCAGAATTACCGCATCCGGCGAAGATTTCGGCGATATGGGCGAACGCATGAGCGTTTTCGACAAGCTGCCGCCGCACTGCGTCTATGTTCCAGCCGAAAGCGACTGGATCGCCATGGCCACGACCGATTGCGTCCTCGCCGTCTGCACCGCGCCGGGCAAACCCGGACGCAAGGCGCAGAAACTTGGCCCCGAAGGCCTGACGCTGGAGCAGCGCGGCAAGGGCGCCAACACGCGCTACATCCACAATATCGCGATGGAAGGCCGCGACGTTGCCGACAGCCTGCTGGTTACGGAAGTGTTCACGCCACAGGGCAACTGGTCGTCTTACCCGCCGCACCGGCATGACGAGGACAATTATCCGGATATGACCTATCTGGAGGAGACTTATTACCACCGGCTCAATCCGGCGCAGGGCTATGGCATCCAGCGTGTCTTCACCGAAGACGGCAGTCTTGATGAGACCATGGCCGTTTCAGATGGTGATGTCGTGCTGGTTCCGAAAGGGCATCACCCCTGCAGTTCGCCCTATGGCTATGAGATGTATTATCTCAATGTCATGGCCGGACCGCTGCGCAAATGGCGCTTTAAGAACCATCCAGACCATGACTGGATTTATCAGCGCGATAATCCAACCTCATAGAAGGTGAGGGTAAAGATGGCAATGCTGCCAGCTTGATAGAACTTTATTAAAACCTCTAATTTGATTTACAAATGGTCAAGTTTAGAGGATACAATGGCAAGATTGGTAAGAATATATAACACAACCTACCGCAAGTATTTAGCATATCTTCCCGAACCAACAGACAATGGGACATATACAGTTCTATTGTTGGAAGACGACGCAAATATCAATGCTGACTATATATGGCATTTGAATCGGATGGCTGAAAACGTCTTCACTCTTGAAGTACCACATCTTGATGCCCAACTGATTCAGCTCGGCGACAACAACCCAAACATCCCTAACGGATCGTCTTGCGCGTGGCTTGTCAAACGGAGATCTCAATCGCCGATGGAGCTCATTTACGATCGCGATGCGGAGACTATCACCACCAATACTGGATCAGTCTCCGAGTATCTCTCTGGTATACCCAACGATCCATATGCCTATTTTGTTGGGCGAAGTGTTGACCAATGGGAAATCCAAGATGCCTAAAAAAAGCCCCGGATTTCCGGGGCTTTTTCTTATAGTCCAGCGACTTTCTTCAGATCATCCACTGCGCCGGGACCGGCAACGAAGACTTTGTTCCCCTTGGTGAGGTTTTCACCATCGGTCGGAAAAGGATGGGTGTAACCGCCAGCCTCGCGCACAAGGCAGATGCCCGCCATGCAGTCCCAAGCGCGCATAAAGGGCTCGTAATAACCAACGAGACGCCCTGCTGCCACATAGGCAATCATCAGCGCGCCAGAACCGTTGCGAATGAACGTGCCGCCTGCTTCAAGCAGGTTCTCGACTATCTTCGCAATCGTCTGCGGGGTGACGTGATGGTTTGCACCAATACCGGTAACCGCATTGCGAATGGTGCGCGACGGATCGAGCGTCAGCGTCTTGCCGTTGAGGGTCGCGCCCTGCCCTTCAGCTGATACATAAAGCTCGTCGAAGCATGGCGCATAGATGACACCGACAACGGGTTCACCATCCTTGAGAACAGCAATGGAAACGCACCAGCTCGGCATGCCATTGACGAAGGGGCTGGTGCCATCAATGGGATCGACCACCCAGGTATAACCGGAAGATCCCCCGTTCAGCCCGAACTCTTCACCGAGAAATCCGTCTTCGGCAAATTCATCCGAAACCCGGGCGCGAATGAGCTGCTCGACATCACGATCTGCGATAGACACCACATCCTGCAAGTCGCCCTTGGTTTCGATCACCAGCGTCTCGCGACGATTAAAATAATCCAGCGCCTTTGCACCCGCTTTTTGCGCGAGGGCCTGTGCAAGAGCAAGCCGCGTGTCGAGATCCTGTCGAGATTGCAAAGTCATGGCTGTTTCCCAGTGAGAATCGAACGAATGAACGTTCGATGCGCCTATCCTTCTCCGATGACAAATCTATGAACGCAAAGAAAAAGGCGGCACGAAAGCCGCCTTTTCCAAACATTCAAATGACAAGCAATCAGCCGATTGCCATCAGGCTGGCATTGCCGCCCGCAGCCGTCGTGTTGATCGAGGTGGAAACCTCTTCCAACAGCCAGTTGAGGCAGTAAGCGTCGTCCTTTGCGGCCAGTTCTTCCGTCGATGCAGCCTGCGTCAGAACCAACGGTCCCGGCAGCCCTGCGATCTTCTGGTTGACCTCCAGAATACGCGCGCTGTCGCCTTCAACAAGCGCACCGGCGAAAGGCGCATCCGCCTGCCAGTCCTTGCTCCAGCTGATGCGGGCAACGACACTGGCCGGAAGGTCTTTCAGGCTTGCCTGCAAGCCAGAAGCCGCATCGATCGCCGCCGTGTTGCCAGTAGCGAGTACTGCGGTCAGCTGGCGATAGAGACCGATTTCGGTCTGCGGAACCAGCAGTATGCGGCCGCGCGGATGCAGCGCATAGAGGTTGCGTTCGCCGACCGGACCCGGCAGCTCGATATCGAGACCAAGCGCCGAAACACTGCCCGTCTCACGCGCTGCCTGCGCCAGATCATTCATGCCGCGCTGACCAAGCCACTTTGCGAAATCTTTGAGCGCTGCGTCAGTGTGAACCGAGCTGTGACGCGGCGGGATCGGCGCGGTATCGACCAAGCGTCCAAGATAGAGCGGACCGCCAGCCTTCGGGCCGGTGCCGGACAGGCCCCGACCGCCAAAAGGCTGCACGCCGACAATCGCACCGATGACGTTGCGGTTGATATAGATGTTACCGACACGGATACGATCGGCGACATTGGCGATGGTTTCGTCAAGGCGCGTATGCAGACCGAAGGTCAGGCCATAGCCCGTTGCGTTGATATCGTCGATCAGGCGCTCCATGTCGTCGCGCTTGTAGCGCACCACATGCAGAACCGGGCCGAACACTTCACGCTTCAGATCGCGCAGTGTTTCGATTTCGATAATGGTCGGTGCAACATAGGTACCCTTGGCCGTTTCCGGTCCAAGCGGAAGCTGTTCAACCTTGCGGCCAAGCTCACGCATGCCCTGAATGTGCTTTTCGATGATGCCCTTGGCTTCGTCAGTAATGACCGGACCAATATCGACCTTCAGCTTGTCGGTGCGACCGATGGACAGTTCGCGCAGCGCGCCCTTCAGCATAGCCAGAATGCGGTCGGCCACGTCTTCCTGCAGGCAGAGCACACGCAGCGCCGAGCAACGCTGACCGGCGCTGTCGAAAGCGGAAGCGATAACGTCGAAGACGACCTGCTCGGCGAGAGCCGAAGAATCGACGATCATCGCGTTCTGGCCGCCGGTTTCGGCGATCAGCGGAATCGGCTTGCCATTTGGCAGCAGACGGGACGCAAGCTGGGCCTGAATGAGACGCGCAACTTCGGTCGAGCCGGTGAACATCACGCCACAGGTTTCCGGCGCGGCAACCAGTGCTGCACCGATACGGCCATCGCCTGGCAGAAGCTGAAGTGCATCAGCTGGAATACCGGCTTCATGCAGGATGCGCACGCCCTGCGCAGCAATCAGCGGCGTTTCTTCGGCAGGCTTCGCCAGAACCGGATTGCCAGCGACAAGTGCTGCAGCAATCTGGCCGGTGAAGATAGCGAGCGGGAAGTTCCACGGGCTGATGCAGACGATAGGACCGAGCGCCCTATGGGCAACGCCAAATGTGCGACGGGTCTGTTCGGCGTAATAACGCAGGAAGTCGATGGCTTCGCGCACTTCGGCAATAGCGTTCGGCATGGACTTGCCAGCTTCACGCATCACAAGACCAAGAAGCTCCGGCATGTCGCGCTGCATGATGTCGGCTGCGCGATCAAGGCAGGCAGCGCGCTCAGTGGGCGCAACCGCCGACCAGCTTGCAGTCGCAGTCTTTGCGACAGCCATCGCCTTGGCAACATCGGCGGCATCGATTTCCGTAACCGTGCCGACAACATCTTCGCGATCACCCGGGTTGAGTACCGGACGGCTTGCGCCCTTGACCTTAGCGCCTGCAACCTGCGGCTCGGATGTCCAGTTGCGATCTGCCGTTGCTTCAAGCTTCTTGCTCAGCGCATCGAGCGTCACTTCGTTGGACAGGTCGAAACCGGCAGAATTCTGGCGAGCGCCATAGAGGCCTTCCGGCAGCGCAATCTGGTCATGGCGCGCACCGACGACAGCCATGGAGCGCACGACCTCGACCGGATCGGCAACGAGTTCATCGACCGACACGTTTTCATCGCCAATGCGATTGACGAAGGACGAGTTTGCGCCATTTTCGAGCAGACGGCGGACCAGATAGGCCAGCAGCGTTTCATGCGTACCAACCGGCGCATAAATGCGGGCCGGACGGCCAAGCTTGGACGGGCCGACAACTTCGTCATAAAGCGGCTCGCCCATGCCGTGCAGGCACTGGAATTCAAACTGGCCGGTTTTGAAATCCTGTCCGGCAATGTGATAGATCGTCGCCAGCGTCTGCGCATTGTGGGTCGCAAACTGCGGGAAGACGGCATCGGTTGTCGCCAGCAGCTTGCGGGCGCAGGCGATGTAGGAAACGTCGGTGTGCACCTTGCGGGTATAGACCGGGAAGTCTTCCAGACCGTCCACCTGCGCGCGCTTGATTTCGGCATCCCAATAGGCACCCTTCACCAGACGCACCATGACGCGGCGCTTGTTACTCCGAGCCAGATCGATGATAAAATCGAGCACAAACGGGCAGCGCTTGCCATAGGCCTGCACCACGAAGCCAATGCCTTCCCAATCGGCCAGATCCGGATCTTCGATCAGGCTCTGCAACAGATCGAGCGACAGTTCCAGACGGTCGGCTTCTTCAGCATCAATATTGAGACCGATATTGTAGGACTTGGCGATTGCAGCAAGCGCCTTCACCTTGGGCAGCAATTCACCCATGACGCGTTCGCTCTGCGAGCGGACATAACGCGGATGCAGCGCCGAAAGCTTGATGGAAATGCCGGGACCGTCATAGATGCCACGCCCGGCAGAAGCGCGGCCAATGGCGTGAATGGCTGTTTCGTAATCCTTGTAGTAACGCTCGGCGTCGGCAGCGGTGGTCGCAGCCTCGCCCAGCATGTCGTAGGAATAACGGAAACCGCGCTCTTCCAGCGGCTTGGCGCGCTTCAGCGCTTCGTCGATGGTTTCGCCGGTGACGAACTGCTCGCCCATCATGCGCATGGCCATATCGACGCCACGACGGATGACCGGCTCGCCGCAGCGGGCGATAAGGCGCGTCAGCGCAGCCGAAAGGCCGCGATCGTTGACGGTGTTGGTGAGCTTGCCCGTGACGACGAGGCCCCAGGTTGCCGCATTGACGAACAGCGAACGACCGCCGCCAATATGGGACTTCCAGTCGCCATTGGAAATCTTGTCGCGGATGAGCGCATCGCGGGTTGCCATGTCCGGAATACGCAGCAGCGCTTCGGCAAGGCACATCAGCGCCACGCCTTCCTGGCTCGACAGCGAATATTCATGCACCAGACCTTCAACGCCGGTGCCCTTGTGCTTGGCGCGCAGCGCCTCGATCAGCTTGCGAGCGGTAGCACGAACGGATTTGCGGGTTTCTTCCGGGAGCGTCGCCTGCTCAACCAGAGCCGTCACACATTCCGCTTCCGAGCGGCGATAGGCGCTCGTAATAATCTGACGCAGAGCGCTCTGCTCGCGGATCGGCGGCGCAAAATTCTGGAAAACCGGATTTGTTGAAGCAGGAATTTTATCGGTCATGATGCAAGGCTCGCAAAAGAGAACAGGCCCGGGCGTAGC
Source organism: Ochrobactrum sp. RH2CCR150 (assembly GCA_014138095.1). Classification (GTDB taxonomy): domain Bacteria; phylum Pseudomonadota; class Alphaproteobacteria; order Rhizobiales; family Rhizobiaceae; genus Brucella; species Brucella gambitense. Next base: position 481,682 of record JACGXE010000002.1, on the reverse strand, counting down.
GCCCAGTTTACCTCTGTTTTATTTGGGTGCACACTATCATCGGCGCAAATTGCATTCTGCCTTGAATTGAACCATATAAAGGAAAAACGATCTTATTATCGCGATTTGTAAAGGCAAAATGAATGCGAAAAATAGAGTCTGTAGACGATCTGGATCAGTTCGACCGGCGCATTCTGGAAGTGCTCAGCGAAGATGGCAGAATTCCGGTAACCGAGCTGTCAAAAAAGGTCGGTCTTTCCAAGACGCCATGCCAGGCGCGACTGAAAAGGCTGGTTGATGAAGGCTATATTCTGGGCTTTCGCGCAGCGATCGATCCGGAAAAACTGGGTATCGATCACATCGCTTTTACGACCGTCAAACTGTCGGATACGCGCGAGGCGGCGCTCAATGCTTTCAACGTTGCCGTTCGCAAGATTCGCGAAGTTGAAGAGTGCCACATGATCGCAAGCTCGTTCGACTATCTTCTGAAAGTGCGAACGCCCAATATCCGTCGCTACCGTGAAGTGCTGGGCGAAAAGATTTCCAGCCTGCCCAATGTGGCAAGCACATCGACCTTCGTGGTGATGGAATCCGTCAAGGATAATCGGCCGGTGAGAGTCTATCCGGGCGCAATCTGACCAAAAGAAAATGGCGGGCAATGACCGCCATTTCCATTTTCCATTGCTGGAACTGATTAGTTCAGGCCAAGCGTGCCGCGCAGCGTGGACAGGTCTTCGGCCAGCGTCGTCACCGGACCGGCAAGCGCCTTGCGGTCGTCTTCCGACAGCTTGTCATAGGTCTCGTAACCGTCGCCCTTCTTGTACTTGGCAAGAATATCGTCAACGGTCTTGAAGTTGGCTTCAACCTTCTTGATCAGATCAGGATTTTCCTTCTCGATCAGCGGCTTGAACAGCTCGACAATCTTCTGCGCGCCATCGACATTGGCCTTGAAATCCCAAAGGTCAGTGTGGCTGTAACGGTCTTCTTCACCGGAAATCTTGCCAGCGGCCACTTCTTCCATGAGCGCGGCTGCACCACCCACGACCTTTTCCGGCGGAACGGTCAGATCCTTGACGCGCTTCTGGAGTTCTAGAACATCGGCATAGAGCTTGTCGGCAAAAGGAGCCAGGCCGTCGGTCGTGTTCTGTGCGAACAGACCATATTCGAGGCGATGGAACCCGGTGAAGTCGTCCGACTTCTCACCATTTTCATGATCGTCGGCGCGGCTGTCGATGGATGCATCGAGATCGGCGAAAAGCTCGGCAATCGGCTCGATCTTTTCATAGGAGACGCGCGAAGACGGATAGAGTTCCTTGGCCTTCGCCAGATCGCCAGCTTTGATCGCATCCGTGAAAGCCTTGGTATCCTTCACGAGAATGTCGAGGTGCTCCTGCACATAGACCTTATAGTCGGCAATCGGCTGGACGAGATCCAGCGGCGAAACCTCGGCCTTGGCAGCGCCGAAGCTGAGCGAGAGTGCAACGGCGCAGGCCGAAGCGAGCCCAGTAACATTCAGGGGCAGACGATACTTCATGTTTAGCCTCTCCATGATGATCGACAGAGCGTTCCGGCCTCAACCGTTCAAAAACGCTCTGTCATCTTGTTTATGCATTTCACCAAACAGCTTGGGCCAGTTGGGAAATGCCTCCACCTCACCCGCGGGCGTTTTGCGGCCCGCTCGCCGCAAGCAATCCACGTGCGTAATAGTCCTGATTGTCCTTCACGCCCGGCAGCGCGAAGAAATATCCGCCGCCGATGGGCTTGATATATTCTTCCAGCGGCTCGCCATTGAGGCGGTTCTGAACAGTGATGAAACCCTTTTCGAGATTGGCCTGATAGGCGATGAACAGAAGTCCCATATCGAGCTGACCCGACTTGGTGACGCCGTTCGAATAGTTGAAAGGACGCCGCAGGATCAGGTTCTCATGCGCCATTGCATCACGCGGATTGGCCAGACGGATGTGCGAATCCATCGGCGTGACCTTGCCTTCATGATCCTTGGCAAAATCCGGCACATCGGCTTCGGTCTTGCCGTCGAACGGCGCGCCGCTATCCTTGCGACGACCGAAAATCGTCTCCTGCTCCTGCAACGGCGTGCGGTCCCAACGCTCCACCATGTTGCGGATGATGCGCACCGCGACATAGCTGCCATCGGCGGCCCAATCAGGCTCGTCGCTTTCCTTCTGCACCCAGACGACCTGCTGCATCAGCTTCTTGTCGGAGGCATCCGGATTTGCCGAGCCATCGCGGAAACCAAGGAAGTTACGCGCGCTTTCCTTGGCTTTCGGTGAGTGCGGCGGCTGGACCGGCACAGTGCCTTCCTGCTTCCAGCGCACCATCAGCAAGTCCGGCATGTTCTTCATGATGTCGCGGAGCGCGTGAATATTGGTGTCCGGCGTGTTGGAGCAGAACTGGATCATCAAATCGCCGTGGCAGATATCCTTCTGCAAGGCGTCATTGGGAAAGCCGGTCATGCGCTGGAGCAGCTTGGGCTTCATCGGCTTCAGACCAAACCGGTCATCGAATAACGAGTGGCCGAGCGCAATCGTCACGGTCAGATTATCCGGCGTCACGGTCGGGCCGAGAATGCCCGAATCCGATGGGGGAAACTTCGCGTCAAGCTGCTGCGGCTCGCCGCCCTTCATCAGAAAGGCTGCGCGCTCGGTCAGGAGTTTGAACATGCGTTCGAGTTCACCACGATCCCGCGCCAGAACGTCGAAGGCCGCAACCAGACCAGCCGCCGGCCGTGCATTGACAATGCCCGGTTGGTGAACGCCATGGAAAGTCTGGCTTTCGTGAATTTTGTCGCTTTCCGGCGCATTGGTCACGCTGTCGGAAGACAGCGCATGGGCCGGTTGTGGGTTCAACACGCCCGCCACGGCGCCGGCAACGCCGGTTGCCCCGGCGCCGAGCAGCAATGCGCGGCGTGAAGGTGAAACAGGATTATCAGTTTTCAAAAATTTCTTGGTCATTAATCCACTCCCAATTGATCGCGGAGTTTAGAGAATTGGGCGGCGAGCGAAGCAGCGCCGTCCTTTATCTTCGCCTTGTCATCAGACGAGAGATTGTCATAGGCCTTGAAACCATTGCCTTCGGCATTGGCGCTCAAAAGAGCCTTCACCGCAGCCAGTTCCTTGTCGATGCCTTCAAATGCCTTCGCATCGACCTTGTCCACGATGGGACGCAACACATCAGCCGTCTTGGCCGCACCTTCAATGAGACCGGCAAAGGCTTGCAGGTCAGTATGGGCATAGCGGTCTTCACCTGTATCGCCTGCCGTGGAGGCGAAGCGATCAAGCGCCGATGCGGTGCCTGCCAGCATGCGATCAGGCGAAATACGCAGGGCGCGAATACGCTCCTTCAATGCACCGGCATCCTGTGCCAGCTTGCCTGCAACCGGGGCCAGACCTTCCGCTGATTTCTGCTCGAACAGGCCATATTCGATACGATGCAAGCCGCCGAAGGCGGGGTCCTGCTCACGCTTTTCGAAATAATCCGCACGGGCATTGATGGCCGTATCCAGATCGGAGAAGGCTTCCGAAACAGGCGCAATGCGGGCATAGGCAGCGCGGGCCGGACCATAGGCGGCCTGAGCAGTTTCAAGATTGCCACTAGCGACCGCAGCCGACAGATCGCCAGTCGCCTTCTGGAATTCCGCCACTTCGGTTGCGAGATAAATCTGATATTCCGCCAGCGCGCCGATGAAGGCGGTGAGCGGCAGTTTCTTGCCCTTTTCGGCATCGCTTGCGGCGGATGGCGTCACCGTCAGTTTGCCACGCGGATTGGACAACAGACCACAGGTGATCTGATATTCGCCGGGCGCCAGTTTCGCGGTGATTGTCTGCTTGAAACCGGGCGCGATATTCTCGCGCTCTTCCAGCACCATGACGCCGTCGAGAATTTCCCACTCGACCGTGCGATCAGACTTGTTGACGATCTCGAACACCGAGCGGCCAGCCGGAACGGTCAGTTCGTTCGGCTCACAGCTTTTCGCATTGATCGCCACCTGAATTTTGCCTTCAGCATCCGCATGGCGCGCCTTGTCCGAAACGCGCGAGGCGTAATAGAACGCTGCGCCCGCGGCCACGAGAAGCAGCACAGCCAGCACCAGTCCGATGCGAACCAGATTGCGGGAAAACGGTTCGGTGGCTTTAGGGTTCGTCATGAAAATCTCTTTGACTAGGCGCTATGCTTGATCTCAGCACCCTGAACGGGCGCAGACGACGGCATCAGGAAAAGGATGAGGGCCGGAACAAGGAAGGCGACATAGGCCACGACTTCGCTAACCGTCGGCGTGGCGATGTAGCCGAAGATACCGGCCAAAACCGAACCGAGCGTGCTGTCGAGCGGTAGAATGTCGCTTGCGTCGAAAACCACCGTCTGGAAATGATTCCAGAGACCGGCTTCATGCAGCGCCATGACCGAATTGGCCAGAATGCCAGCGGCGATGATCAGGATGAAAACGCCGGTCCAGCGGAAGAAGCGACGCAGGTTGAGTCTCAACCCGCCCTTATAGATGCAATAGCCAACGGCAGCGGCGAGCAGCACACCCAGCAGCGCACCAAGCGGCGCTGCAGGCCCTTCGCTTTGCTGGAACGCGGCCAGCAGGAAAAAGACCGACTCAAGCCCCTCGCGCGCGACGGCGAAAAACACCATCAGGATAAGGCCGACACCTTTATGCGTTGGCGTTTCGAAAGCCGCATCGATGGAATGGTGCAACTCGGCCTTGATCGAGCGTGCAGCCTTGCGCATCCAGAACACCATGGAGGTCAGCACGAAAACGGCGATCAAGCCAATGATGGCCTCAAACAGCTCCTGCGCCTTTTGCGGAAACTCCGCGCTCAGAATTTGCAGGATCGCGCCAACGGTGAGCGAGATGGCAAGCGCCAGAAGAATGCCGATCCAGACAACCGGCATCCAGGCGCTGCGCCCCGTCTGATGCAGATAGCTCGCGATGATGCCGACGATCAGCGCTGCCTCCACGCCTTCGCGGAACATGATGAGAAACGGTACGAGCATTTCGATCTATCCAAACAGACAGAGAAACCGGTCCGCCCCCTTCGATCAGGTCTCGGGCAAGTTCTCGATCAGCCTAAGCCTTCTTCAACGAAGTGCGCTGCACATCCGTCCGGCGCACAAAGCACGCTCTTAACTTTTCAATCCACGCGCCGTGCTTACAAAAAATCGCTTTCGATTTAAGTGCCGACGATTGGTCACCTTTTATAAGTAGCTCGCGCCCACTGCAAGACAAATGAACATGACTACGATAGGAATGTTTTAGAATTATTCTAATGATTTCATGTGTTTATGGGAGCAAATAAGGCAAGCCTGACAAAACGTGGAAATTTGATCCATCCCGACTCATGGGCTATCCTACGGAAATGATTTTGTAATTTAGCAATCGCAACCTGATCCGAAATGAAACACAACCCATGTTTGCATCGTTAGCCGCGACCATAAACGGGTGAAAAAGTTCATAATCTTCCGAAATCGTCAAAAAAAAGCGACTGAGGGGTTGAACATTCAGGCTGACTGATCCATATCGGGGTTACTTACCGCTGTGCCTCCTCCCATTGCGCGCGGTAAGTGTTCCCCTCTGGAGGTTTGCCCAAGTGGCACCTTCATAACTAAGCCGGACTTCTTAGTCCGGCTCTTTTTTTGCCCAAATTTCAGTTGCGCTGAATAAAAAGAAGCTCCACCGAAGTAGAGCTTCCGCATGAAAATCAACTTATGTTGGGAATCTACCAGATTCGGTCAGCATGTATGATTTCCATAAGAGTCTATGCAGCAACGTTTGGGAGGCGTACCCTCCCACCAACATTGTACTGGAGCATCAGGCCCATTGGGCGAAACTTCAGCTTGCGATTCAATTGAGGAAAATCCAGTATAAGTAAACGCGGCCAACGCAATCGAGATAATAAACTTCACAATTTCTCCGTATGATCGATATTTTACATCATTCAACACGTTGAATATATGCGCCAACTGGCACCGCTCCCGAAATCCCAAGTTACAATAAAGATATTGCCATTAAAAAAGCGCCGCGTTTCCGCGGCGCTTTCGTATTTTCAATCACCAGCCTGGTAATCAACCATAGGCTGCAACTGGTGGGCAGGAGCAGATGAGGTTTCTGTCGCCGCCGACATTATCCACACGGCTGACTGGCGGCCAGTATTTTGCCGTCGCGTCGAATTCGCCACCAAGGGCAATTGCCGGGAAAACCGCTTCCTCACGGGTGTAAGGATGCGTCCACTCGCTGGCCAGCGTGTCACCTGCCGTGTGCGGTGCATTGGCGAGCGGATTGTCATCGGCAGGCCAGACACCATCGGCAATCTTCTTGGCTTCACCCGCAATAGCGATCATCGCGTCGCAAAGACGGTCGATTTCCGACTTCGGCTCGGATTCTGTCGGCTCGATCATCAGCGTACCGGCAACCGGCCATGACATGGTCGGCGCATGGAAACCATAGTCGATGAGGCGCTTGGCCACGTCTTCCACAGTCACGCCTGCGCTATCCTTCAGAACACGCGTATCCACGATGCACTCATGGGCCACCCGATCATGCGCACCTGTATAAAGGATCGGATAAGCGTCCTTCAGACGATGCGCGATATAGTTGGCGTTGAGGATCGCAGCTTCAGTCGCCTTCTTCAGACCCGCACCACCCATCATGCGGATATACATCCACGTAATGACCAGAATGGACGCGCTGCCGAACGGTGCAGCCGAAACGGCATGCTTCGACCCAAGATCGACATGACCCGGCAGATAAGGCACCAGATGCTTTGCAACGCCAATCGGACCAACACCCGGACCGCCGCCGCCATGCGGAATGCAGAAGGTTTTGTGCAGGTTCATGTGGCAGACATCGGCGCCGATGTCGCACGGACGCGCAAGGCCGACGAGGGCATTGAGGTTTGCGCCGTCGAAATAGACCTGACCACCATTGTCATGAACGATGTCGCAGAAAGCCTTGATGCCTTCTTCGAACACGCCATAGGTCGACGGATAGGTGATCATGAAGGCGGCCAGATTATCGCGATGCTTCTCGGCCTTGGCCTTGAGATCGTCGATATCGATATCGCCATCCGGACGGCAATTGACCACGACAACGCTCATGCCTGCCATCGAGGCGCTGGCCGGATTGGTGCCATGCGCAGATGATGGGATCAGGCAGATGTTGCGATGACCTTCGCCACGCGACTGGTGATAATGGCGGATGGCCAAGAGACCGGCATATTCGCCCTGGCTGCCGGCGTTCGGCTGCAGCGAAACACCCGCAAAGCCGGTGATCTCGCAAAGCCATGCTTCGACATCAGCCGTCATTTTCGCATAGCCTTCGGTCTGTGCCGCAGGCGCGAACGGATGCAGATTGGCAACCGTGTTCCAGCTCACCGGCATCATTTCTGCCGCCGCGTTGAGCTTCATGGTGCAGGAACCGAGCGGGATCATCGCGCGGTCAAGCGCCAGATCCTTGTCGGCCAGACGACGCAGGAAGCGCATCATCTCGGTTTCCGAACGGTGCGAATGGAACACATCCTGCGTCAGGAAGCCTTCACCCCGAACTTTCTCATGCCCGTTGCCCGGAACGAGAACCGCGTCGCCTTCGACTGCCTTCGCGCCGAACAGAACGGCCAGTGCGGCCAGATCATCTTCGGTCGAGGTTTCATCGAAAGTCACACCAACCGTGTCGGCATCGATGACGCGCAGCAGACGACCGCCCTTGTCGGCTTCGTCGGCGATCTTCGCAGCCTTCCCAGCCACCTTGACCGAAACCGTGTCGAACAGGCTGTCACCGGCAATTTCGACGCCAGCGGCCTTGAGGCCAGCGGCGAAGCGGGCAGCAAGACCGGCAATGCGCGTTGCAATCGCCTGCAAACCAGCCGGACCGTGCCAGATGGCATAGGACACCGCCATATTGGCGAGCAGTGCCTGCGCGGTGCAGATGTTCGAGGTCGCCTTGTCGCGGCGGATATGCTGTTCGCGGGTCTGGAGCGCCAGACGATAGGCCGCGCGGCCATGCGCATCGACCGACTGGCCGACGATGCGGCCCGGAATGATGCGGGTGAGCGGCTCCGACACAGCGAGATAAGCTGCATGCGGACCGCCAAAGCCCATCGGCACACCGTAACGCTGCATGGAACCGACAGCCATGTCGGCGCCCCACTTGGCAGGGGCTTCCATGATGGTTAGCGCCAGCGGATCGGCAACGGCGATAACCAGCGCGCCCTTGGCTTTTGCATCGGCAATAACGCCGGTGAAATCGCCATAAACGCCCCTGGTATCCGGCCACGGCACGATGACCGCAGCGGTGTTGTCGTCAACAGTGCTGCCAGCTTCAACCAGCCAGCCGAGTGGCTCAGCGCGCGTATTGACGACGTCGACGGTATGCGGATGCAGATCGCCAGCCAGAAGCACGCGGCTGCGCTTGTCACGGTGATGACGGCAGGCAACGCCCACGGCTTCGGCAACAGCGGTTGCTTCATCGAGCAGCGAAGCGCAGGCAACGGGAAGACCGGTCAGTTCGGCAACCAGCGTCTGGAAATGGAACAGCAGCTCCAGACGACCCTGGCTGATTTCCGACTGGTATGGCGTATAAGCCGTGTACCAGGCCGGATTTTCAAACAGATTGCGCTGGATCACCGGCGGCGTGTGCACACCATGATAGCCCGCACCGATGAAGCTCTTCTTCACCACGTTGCGGCCCATGATTTCATTCAATTCGGCCAGTGCCGCATGTTCGCTCAACGGCGCTGGCAGATCGAGCGCGCGGTTGAGGCGAATGGACGCCGGAACAGCCTGCGTGATGAGGGTTTCCATGGAAGGAAGGCCGAGCGCGGCCAACATGGCGCGCTCGTCTTCAATTCTCGGCCCGATATGACGGGCAACAAAGGGAAGAACCTGCTGGGTCATCGCTTTATCCTACCAGTGCGTCGTAACCGGCCTTGTCGAGGAGACCGGAAAGCTGGCCTTCATCCGAAAGCTTCAGCTTGAACAGCCAGCCATCGCCTTCAGCAGCCTGATTGATCAGAGCCGGATCGGACGATACGGCTTCGTTGACTTCCACCACTTCGCCGTCAACCGGCGCATAAACGTCGGAAGCGGCCTTGACCGATTCCACAACCACGATGCCCTCGCCCTTGGAGGCGGTGCGGCCGACTTCCGGCAGCTCGACGAAAACGAGGTCGCCCAGCTGTTCCTGTGCGTGGATCGTAATGCCGACAGTGGCGACGCCGTTTTCGACGCTGATCCACTCGTGATCTTCGGTGAACAGGATTTTGGCCATGGAAATTATCCTTTGCGATAGCGATGCGGTGTGAAGGGAAGCGCCGAAACGTCAACGGGAACCTTGTTGCCGCGAACGTCAGCGAAAACACGTGTGCCGGGGGTAGCGAGGCTGGCCTCGACATAGCCCATGGCAACCGGGAAACCGGCGGAAGGACCGAAACCGCCCGATGTAACAGTGCCGATCTGGCGGCCGCTTTCATCGAACAGGTCTGCGCCGCCGCGTACCGGCTGGCGGCCTTCCGGCTTGAGGCCGACGCGCTTGGCGACGGCACCCTTGGCAATAGTATCAAGCACGGACTCGGCGCCGTTGAAGGCAGCCTTCTCGCGCACAGGCTTGGTGATCGCCCAGGTCAGACCAGCGGAAACCGGGTCGGTTTCCGGCGTAATGTCCTGACCATGCAGGCAAAGCCCGGCCTCAAGGCGCAGGCTGTCGCGGGCGGCAAGGCCGATCCACGCAACACGTTCGTCAGCGAGAAGCTTGGTCGCCAGCGCGCGCGCCTCATCGGCAGGCAGGCCTATTTCAAAACCGTCTTCGCCGGTATAGCCCGAGCGGGTCATGAACCAGCCCTGCTTGGGCTCAAACCCGCTCATGAAGGCGAGATCAGCAGCACCGGCCAAACCGGCATCGACGATAACGCTTTCGGCTTCTGGGCCCTGAATGGCGAGGAACACGCGGTCGAGCGGATTGACGGTGACCTGCTTGCCGGATGCGGCTTCATTCAGATGCTCAATGTCGGCATCGGCATTGCCTGCATTGGCGACGACCATAAAGCGGTCTTCGCCGAGGCGCGTGACGATGAGATCGTCAAGAATGCCGCCCTTGTCATTGAGGAAGAAAGTATATTTCGACTGGCCGGTCTTCAGCACCGCCGGATCGAGCGGGCAGGTTTCCGCCAGAAGTGCCGCAGCGTCGCTGCCGGAAACTTCGACCAGCTTCATGTGGGAAATGTCGAAGAGGCCCGCATGGTCACGCGTATGAAGGTGCTCCTTCATAACGCCCAGCGGATAGGTGATTGGCATGTTCCAGCCTGCAAAGCCGCCGAAGCGCGCGCCAGCCTGTTCATGCAAATCCTGCAAAGGCAGGGTATTCAAATGTGCGGTATCGCCCATAACAACTCCAGAGTCGCACGTGTGCCTTCCGCAAAATGCGGTAGCTTCGTGCCCCTCTGTCTCAGGCCTGAGAGACTCGCATAGCAAAGCGCTATACTTACACCTTCGGCGCGGAGTTTCCCCCGACTTTCCAGAGTTGTCTTACCCGTCTGCGGTTCCTTGTACCTGAGAGATTTCGGGCGATTTCCCCTTCGGCGGCCAATTGGCGCTCTCCCGCAGACAGACAGTGAAAAAGCATTTGTAAAACGCATGCTTCGGCACCCGACACAAATCCCTTAGCTCAATCCGCTTTGGGAGTCATGTAGAATTGTGGTCTTCAACCGACAAATTCCAGAACTTTTGCGACAAAACTTGAGCCGCTTCGCCAGCCACCCGAGGATTGGCCGTCATGCATGTATAAATCGGAGATTTTCACTAGCCATACGGAAAATGATAGCGACGGAGGCCGTTGAGAATCCAAAAAATGGTGATTTGGCCATGGAGAACACCAATTGTGATAACATAATGACCGATCTGCGTAAAAAACATGCAATCTCCAAGCTTAATTGCACATCAGCTATGCAAATCTGGCTCTCCTTTTTTAGATCGCACAAGCCTATATGCTGTTTGCAACACAGAGAGATAGATTTTACTAGGTGAGAGAAATGAACCTGATCCGCTCGTACAACAACTGGCGCCGTTACCGTACAACCGTAAACGAACTGAGCCGCCTGAGCCCACGTGAACTGAACGACCTCGGCATCCTGCCTTCGGAAATTCCGTTCGTCGCACGCAAGGCTGCTGCTCGCTAATCAGCGGGAAAAGCGCCATCAGAAGGCATAAGCCTTCTTTCAGGATCGCGACCTTCAAACCGCGCGATCCTTATAGTTTCCAGAGCATTCAATTGCTCAAACAAGTTATCGCCGGGGTTTCCTCCTCCCATTTTTCCCTGGCGATCAAAAGACCGGACGTCCTCCTCCCCTATTGTCCGGTCTTCCCCATAAGCACCCGTCGCTCCTCCCGCGACGGGTGCTTTTGTTTATACGGACCACGTGGGTGGCCGATCAGCCTTCCTGCGAGGCAAGCGTCGTCGCCGTTCCCCGATCCAGCAGCATCGAAATTCCGAAGACAACCAGACCGGCAAGAGCCAAGAACGCGCCGACCGTACCGGTCGATGTCCAGCCATAGCCCCATGCAATCGCCAGACCGCCAAGCCATGCGCCGAGCGCATTGGCGAGATTAAGCGCAGAATGGTTGAGCGCCGCCGCAAGCGTCTGCGCGTCAGCAGCCACGTCCATCAAGCGCGTTTGCAGTGCAGGCACCAGCGCAAAGCCGCCGCCGACCAGAAGCACATTGAGGAAGGCGGTGAGCGGATGCTGCATCAGCAGCGGGAATGCCAGCATCACCGCCATGTCGTAAAGCAGCACGATCCCGACGGTTCCCATGACGGAACGGTCAGTCAGCCGGGAGCCGACAATATTGCCCAGCACCATGCCGAGACCGAACATGACGAAGACCAGCGGCATCCATTTCACATCAATATGAGAAACTTCCGTCACGGTGGCGGCGACATAAGAAAAGACGGAGAACAGCCCGCCCGTGCCGATGGCCCCAATGGCAAGCGTGAGCAGCACCTGCCTGCGGCGCAGCGCGCCCAGTTCACGTAGCGGCGACGCGCCTTCAGCTGCGGGCAGCTTGGGCACATAAAGCGTCACCATCACCATGGTCAAAATGGCAATCAGCCCGACAGAACCGAACATGGCGCGCCAACCGGCCACCTGCCCCAGCCATGTCGCCAGCGGCGTGCCGCAGAGCGTGGCAATCGTCAGCCCCATCATCACACGTCCGACTGCTTGGGCGCGCTTGCCAGGTTCAGCCAACGATGCAGCAACCAGCGATGCGACGCCGAAATAAGCGCCATGCGGAAAGCCTGCGATGAAGCGCATCATATAAAGACTGGAATAGTCCTGCATGAAAGCGCTGGCGAGATTGCCAAAGGCAAACAGGCCCATGAGCAGGAAAAGGAGCTTGCGCCGGTCGAGCTTCGCACCGATGACCGCCAGAACCGGCGCGCCGATCAGCACACCCAGCGCATAGGAGCTGATGAGGTGCCCGCCCTGCGGGATCGAGACATTGAGATCGCGGGCAATATCGGGCAAAAGCGCCATGATGGCGAATTCGCCAGTGCCGATGCCGAAACCGCCAATGGCAAGTGCGAGTTCCGCCATGCGTTCGGACGAGCGCGGCGAAGGTTCCCGCATCGCAGCGGAAGACTGAAATTCTGACATGAACAGGCCTGAAGGGAGTGTAGGTTGTCCCGCACACCTACCACCCATTTCAGGCAAAGGCGATACGCCTTCTTGTCACGCGTAAAGTTCTATTTCGCAGCGACGACTTCGATCTCGACCTTGAATTCCTCACGGGTAAAGCCAGAAACGATCATCAATGTCGAGGCGGGCGCTGGCTGCGGAAACAGCCGGTCGCGCACGTCCATATAAGGGCGCATATGGGCGCGGTCCGTCACATAGGCGTTTATACGCACGACATTGGAAAGCTCCATGCCGCCATCGCGCAGGATGAGACGGATATTCTCGAAGCAAAGCTCTGCCTGCGCGCCTGCATCTTCCGGCACGCTTCCGTCCGGCGCAATGCCAAGCTGGCCCGAGCAGAACACCAGTTCGGCATCTGCTTTCACCTTCACGCCATGGCTATAGGCGGCAAAGGGTGCTGCCATATCGGCGGGCAGCAAATGTTGCAAAGTGCTCATCGAATATTCCTTATGATTTCGGGGCGCTGGCCAGAAGTTCCTTCAAACGCGGCGCACCCGCTGCAATATCGGCTTCCGTGGGGTTGATACCGGCAGCCAGCATACGCCGCGCAATCATGTGATCGGCCGGACGATTGATGGAATCGACCGCAACCAGCCTGTCACCGGCAAAATGGAAGACCGAAAAGGCATTATCATCGGGATTGCCCGAAAGAATATGACGGTCGGCTTCAAACGACAGGCCTGCCGTCTGGAGCTTCATATCGCCCTGATCGGACCAGAACCACGCCACTTCGCGGAACGGCGTGGCACGACCCACAATGCTGCGGGCCACATGTTTGGCCTGATCGGTCGCGTTCTGCACCGATTCCAGCCGCACACGACGACCAGCGTGAAAATGATCATAGCTCACGCAATCGCCGATGGCGTAAACATGATCCACTGAGGTGCGCATATGGTCGTCAACGACGATGCCGTTGTCGATGATAAGACCCGCGGCAGCAGCAAGCTCCACATTTGGCAGCGCGCCGGTGCCGATCACCACAATATCCGCCGGGAACACGGTTCCATTGCTGGCCTTCACGCCCGTTACACGGCCGTTTGCGCCCTCAATTGCCATCACACCAAGCCCAACATGCAGCGTGATACCGGCGGCGCGGCTGCGCGTTTCGACATGTGCGGAGATTTGCGTCGCGACCGAGCGACCAAGAACACGCGGAGCGGCTTCGATCAACACGGTGTTTTTGCCGAGCGCCAGCGCGCTATGCGCCATTTCAAGCCCGATAAATCCGCCACCGATGATCACGACATTGCTGATCGTCGGCATCAGATCAGCAATACGGCGCGCATCTTCCATGCGACGCAGTGTGACCACGCCGTCGAGATCGATGCCCGGCATATCGGGAATGCGCGCGCGGGCGCCCGTTGCAAAGACCAGATCGGACCAGTTCAGCACACGACCGTCATCAAGGGTCACCGTGCGCTCATTCAGCGATACGCCCTCGACCCGATACCCGAACAGCATCTCGATATTATTGTCGCGATAGGCGCTTTCCGGACGCAGCACCAGCCCGCCATGTTCCGGCGCTTTGAGATAGGATTTGGAAAGCGGCGGCTTATGATAGGGAATATCCGCCTCATCGTTGATGAGGACGATTTCTCCGGCATAACCTTCCTGACGAAGGCTGATCGCGGCCTGCGAGCCCGCATGGCCCGCGCCTATAATAATGCATCTCTCGTCCATAGGACCTCCGGAAATTTCCGCGCATCATAGTCATGTGCTGGTCTGTCGCGTGGCGCATCTACCACGGATTCACATCTTAATTGCACGCCGCCCGCGATTTTTAAACATTTAGTTTGACCAATCGGTCAGATTGTTTAGTAAGGTTCCTGCTTCAATACGCCAGAACAAACTTGGAGCGCCGCCTTGAAACGATATTGGTCCGATTACACGAGCGAGGCGTTTTCGCGTCTCGAGCGCGACAAGCTCGTGGCGGTGTTGCCCGTTGGCGCAATCGAGCAGCACGGACCACATCTGCCGATGTGTGTGGACGCAGCCGTCGCCGACGGCATGGTGGCGGAACTGATCAAGCGCTTGCCCGATACAAGCAATGTTCTGTTCCTGCCGACACAGGCCATTGCCAAGAGCAATGAACACAAGCGCTATCCCGGCACTTTGACCTTTTCAGTCGAGACCGTCATCCGCATGTGGTGCGAGATCGGCGCATGCGTGGCGGCAAGCGGCGTGCGCAAGATGGTGCTGTTCAACAGCCATGGCGGCAATATTCCGGTGATGGACATTGTCGCCCGTGAATTGCGCGTGCAGCACAATATGATGGTGTTCTGCCTCAACTGGTTCGGCCTTGGCATGCCCGATGGCGTTTACAGCGAGCACGATCTCAAGCACGGCATTCATGCTGGCGACATGGAAACATCGGTCATGCTGGAAATGCATCCCGATCTGGTCGTGATGGAAAAGGCGCAGGATTTCCGTACGCTGACCGAAGTTTTCGCTGACGAATACAAGCATATCAGCCTCGGCGGCGGCGCAAAGCCCGCATGGCAGATGCAGGACATCAATGCCTATGGCGCAGCCGGCAATGCATCGATTGCAACCGCTGAAAAGGGCCGCAAGACCATCGATTTCGCAGCTGACCGGCTAATTGAAGCGCTGGGCGAGATTGAGCGCGCGCCGCTCTCCTGGCTCAATAACCAACCTGCCTGGTAAGGACGATGAGCGTGGCCTCCAACTCGCAAAACCAGTCACCCCTGATCGACATCAACGGCGTCTACAAGCAGTACGGCACCGGCGTCATGGCCGTGAACGACATGTCGCTCAAGATCGAGCAAGGCCAGTTCGTCAGCTTTCTTGGGCCTTCGGGCTGCGGCAAGAGCACGGCTCTGCGCATGATCGCCGGACTGGAATCGGTTTCGGCTGGCGAAATTCGCGTCAATGGCCATGCTCCCGGCAAGGGTTCTTCCGGTGCGCAGGACATCGGCTTCGTGTTTCAGGAGCCGACGCTGATGCCTTGGGCCAGCGTCTACGACAATGTCTATCTGCCGCTGCGGCTTTCCGGTGTTTCGCGCAAGGAAGCCAAGCCTCGCATTGAAGAAGTGCTGATGCAGGTTGGCCTGTCTCGCTTTGCCAATGCTTTTCCGCGTGAACTTTCGGGCGGCATGAAAATGCGTGTTTCCATTGCGCGTGCGCTGGTGACGCGTCCGCGCCTGCTTTTGATGGATGAGCCTTTTGCAGCGCTCGACGAGATGACACGCTTCAAGCTCAATAATGATGTGCTGCGCCTTTGGCAGGAGCACGGGCTGACTGTGATCTTCGTGACCCACAGCGTTTACGAGTCGGTCTATCTCTCCAACCGCGTGATCGTGATGGCGGCGCGTCCGGGCCGTGTCGTGGCCGACATTCCGATCATCGGCACTTATCCGCGGGCCGAAAACTACCGCACCACGGATTCTTACGCGAAATATTGCGCCAAGGTTTCCGATACGCTGACCGCGACGCTTTCCTCTGAAGATATAGACCATTGAGGGCGAGAAGATGAACCAGATGCAAAACGAACTGCCAGTCCTCAATTCCGAACAGGATCGTCTCGCCCGGCGCGAGCGCACCCTGCGCATTCTCATGCCGACGCTGGCGATCATCATCGCGCTCGGCATCTGGGAAGGTCTGGTGCGCTTCTATGAAGTGCCGCATTACCTGATCCCGGCCCCGTCGCTGATTGCCGAAACGCTTTTCAAGGACGGTCCGTCACTCATGGCGTCCATGTGGTTCACCGTCAAGCTGACGCTGATCTCGCTGGCCTGCGCCATTATTGGCGGCGTTTTGCTGGGCATGGTGTTTGCGCTGTCGCGACCGATTGAAATGGCATTCTTCCCCTTTGCCGTCATCCTTCAGGTGACGCCGGTAATCGCCATTGCACCGCTTATCCTGATCTATGTACGCGATACTTTCTCGGCGCTGCTCATCTGCGCGTGGATTGTCGCTTTCTTTCCGATCCTGTCCAATACAGTGATCGGGCTTCGCAGCGCCGACCACAATCTGCGCGATCTGTTCAAGCTCTATCGTGCCTCGCCGTGGCAGCGCCTGCGCTATCTGCTGGCTCCAAGCGCTCTGCCGTATTTCATGGCGGCCCTGAAAATCGCTGGCGGCCTGTCGCTGATCGGCGCTGTGGTGGCTGAATTCGTCGCGGGCACCGCAGGACAGAGCACCGGCCTTGCATCGCGTATTCTTGAATCAAGCTTCCGCAATGAAATCCCGCGCATGTTTGCAGCGCTCTTCCTTGTTTCGCTGCTCGGCATCGTGATCTTCCTGATCACCAGCTGGCTGTCGCGCCTTGTCCTTGGACGCTGGCACGAAAGCGAAATCCGCAGAGATCGCTAAGATGAAGCCCGCTGACACGCTACAAGGCGTTGCCATCGCAGGCCGCCCGGGCCGATATGACCTGCATGTCGAGCATGGCCGCATTGCCGCGATCACGCCGTCGCAGGTAACCGGCGGCGGGTGTGTGACGCCGCTTTTGGCCGATGTACATGTGCATCTCGACAAGACATTCACGATCCAGCGCATCGCGCAGAACGGCGACACCAAGGTCGAATGCCTGTTCGACGCCATAGACCTGATGAATACCGACCGCCAGAACTGGCATGCCGATGATATCCGCGCCCGCGCCACACGCGGCCTTGAGGCGGCTTTCGCGCAAGGCGTCGGCGCTATTCGCAGCCATGTCGACTGGACCAGCCCGGAAGTTCCGACCGCATGGCCGGTTCTCAACGAACTGCGTCACGAATGGAAAGACCGCATCGACCTTCAACTCGCGGCCCTCGTGCATGGCGATCTGGTGCTGGAAGCCGGGCGCGATATCGCGGCCCGGGTGAAAGCCGATGGCGGCGTGCTGGGCGCGTTCTTCTATCGCAATGCCGATCTTGCCGCCAAGATCGAGGAAATGTTCCGTCTCGCTGTCGAAAACGATCTCGATCTCGACTTTCATGTCGATGAAGGGCTGGATGTTGAAGCCGACGGCTTTTCACTGATCGTGGACGCCGCCCGTCGCCATCGCATGGCGGGCCGCGTGCTGTGTGGCCATGCCTGCTCGCTTTCGCTGCGAACGGTGGAAGAACTGACGCGTATTCTCGATGCCGCCGCGCAAGCGGGCGTCGCGCTTGTCTCGCTGCCCACCACCAATCTCTATCTGCAAGACCGGATCGGCGGAAAATCGCCGCGCCTTCGTGGTGTAGCGCCGCTGAAAGAAGCGCGTCTGGCGGGTGTTGAAGCCATGCTTGGCTCCGACAATGTGCGCGATGCCTTCTACCCTTATGGCGACTATGATCCGCTTGCGATCCTGCGCCTTGCAGCGCCTGTCTGCCATCTGGAGCCGGAAGAATGGCTCGACAGCATCACCACCCTGCCCGCCCGCCTGATCCAGAGCGAGCGCGTGCAGGCGCTGTCAGCAGGTGGTGCCGCCAATTTCATCTGGCACGACGCCGAAGACCTCAACGATCTCATCAGCCGTCCCCAAGCCCTCCGCCGTATCTGGCGCGACGGCATTGTCTCGGACCATGTTTACGGGAGAAACCCATGAATTCTGTCGCCCCGCAGCGCATCTATGACTGGGCCGCATTCCGCGCCGAAATCGACGGCATCCGCATCTATGACGACCCCAAGCAAGTCGAGCTGCGCTCCCGCGATTACTTCTGGTACAGCCCGATCCTGACCGAAGATATCGGCCATTATGTCGGTGACCTCGTCGTTATTCCGAAGGATCAGGACGAAGTGCGCCGCGTGGCGGCAGCAGCCGCGAAACTGCGTATTCCGATCACGGTTCGCGGCGGCGGCACCGGCAATTATGGCCAGTGCGTGCCCCTTGAAGGTGGCGTCATTCTCGACATGACCAAGATCGACCGCATCATCGCCATTGAGCCGGGCAAAGTGCGCGTTGAAGGCGGCGCACGCATTTCGCGTCTTGACGATGCCGTGCGCGAAACCGGACAGGAACTGCTGATGTATCCGTCCACCCGCCGCATCGCCACCATTGGCGGCTTCTTCTCCGGCGGTTCGGGCGGCATCGGCTCGCTGCGCCACGGCATGTTGCGCGATGACGGCAATGTCTATTCGGTCAAGGTCCTGACTGTCGAGCCGGAACCGAAAATCATCGAGCTGACAGGCCGCGACATCCACAAGGTTCAGCACGCCTATGGCACCAATGGCATCATTCTGGAGCTGGAAATCGGGCTGACCAAGGCGACCGACTGGATCCATACCGCTGCGCTCTTCGACAGCTATGAAGCAACGCTGAACTTCTGCCTCAAGGCGCTGGAAGAAAATCTGGATTGCTATCTGCTGACCACCGTGGATCGGCGCTTTGCGCGCTTCTACACCAAGTTCGGCGATCTGTTCCCATCCGACAAGGATGCCGTTTTCGCCATGATTGCGCCGGAGGAGCGCGAGCGCTTCGCAGAACTCGCGACCGAATTCAACGGTCGGGTATCGTTCTCCATGACGCTGGACGAGTTGCACAAGGCTGGCCTTCAGCCTGCCTATGAATGCGGATGGAACCACACCACGCTTCAGGCCCTGAAGGCGGAACCGGGCTGGACCTATCTTCAGGTTGCCTATCCGCGCCCCTTCGACCCGGCATTGGTCAATCGCCAGATCGAACGTTATGGCGACACGCAATATATGCACCATGAAATGGCGCGCCTTGAAGGCGAAGTGCAGATTTTCGGCTTGCCGCTGGTGCGCTTCGAAACCCGCGACGCGATGTACAGCCTCATCGGCGAGCTTGAACAGGTCGACGGTTGCGACATCTACGATCCCCATGCCTATACCATCGAGGATGGCGGCATGAAGGAGATCGACGGCGTGCAAATCGAATTCAAGAAACTGGCCGATCCTTACGGTCTGCTCAATCCCGGCAAAACGCGCGGCTGGACCGCCGACATGGCACTTTCGAACTGATAACAGGGGAACGACAACAATGAAAAAAGCACTCTTTGCGGCAGTCGCCGCTTTCTCGCTTGGCCTTTCCGCACAGATGGCCTTTGCGCTCGACAAGGTGACGCTCGGCACCAACTGGCTGGCGCAGGCCGGTCACGGCGGTTTCTATCAGGCGCTCGCCGATGGCACTTATGAAAAATACGGCCTCGATGTGAAGATCGAGATGGGCGGACCGCAGGTCAACAACCGTCCGATGCTGGCCGCAGGCCGCCTCGACTTCCTGCTCACCGGCAACCTGCTTCTGTCCTTCAACAATGTCGCCAATGGCGTTCCGACCACAGTTGTGGCTGCCTTCTACCAGAAGGACCCGCAGGCCCTGATGGCGCATGACGGCGAATATAAGGACTTCAAGGATCTGGTGAACGCACCGACGATCCTGATTTCCAAGGACGGCCAGTTCTCGTTCTGGCCCTGGCTGGTGAAGGAGTTCGGCTTCAAGGACGAACAGCTTCGCCCTTATGGTTATAGCCTCGCCCAGTTCCTCGGCGACAAGAAGACCGTGCAGCAGGCCTATGCCACCGCCGAACCGCTTTATGCGGCCAAGGAAGGCGCAAAGGTCAAGACGTTCCTGCTCGCCGACGAGGGCTACAACACCTATGCGAACACCATCGAAACGCGTCAGGATCTGGTCGACAAGAATCCCGACCTCGTACAGCGTTTCGTGACGGCTTCCATCGAAGGCTGGGTCAACTTCATGTATGGCGATCACAGCAAGGCCTATGAGATGATCCTCAAGGACAATGCGGATATGAGCAAGGAAACGCTCGACGCAGAATTGGCCAATCTCAAGGAACTGCAACTCATCGATAGCGGCGACGCTCTCACCAAGGGCATTGGCGCAATCGACATGAGCCGCGTCAAGTCGTTCTACGAGCTGGCGCGCAAGTCCGGCATCGTCAGTGGTGAAGAACTCGACATGAGCAAGGTTGCAACCGACGCCTTCGTCAACAAGGGCGCAGGCCTCGACATCAAGAAGCAGCTGGGCCAGTAAGGCTCCCCACGAAAACGGAAAGTTGCCCGCATTTCTGAAATGTCTGGCGGCTTCCCTGCCACCACGGTTAAAGACATGACGATCGACGACGAGAATGATGACATCGAGCCGACCGGGCGGGACAAGGTTCTCGACCGCCGGCGGCGCATTCTCGGCGCGATCCGCACCGCTGCTATCGATGAATTTGCGGAAAAAGGTTTGGTTGGCGCATCGACCCAAGGCATTGCGCAACGCGCCGGCCTGACCAAGCCGCAGCTGCATTATTATATTTCCAGCAAGGAAGAACTCTACGAGGACATTATCGTCTTCATCCTCGATGAGTGGGAGGATATCTTCCTCGATGCCAGTGCGGAAGACGATCCGGCCAAGGTGATCCGCCAGTATATCCGGGCGAAACTCGACTACAGCCAGAAGAACCCTAAAGCGTCGCGGCTTTTCACCACCGAAATAGCCAATGGTGCGCCCTATCTTAGCCGCCACTGGAACAAGCATGTCACCGCCACCCATCGCGCAGTCAAACTGATCCAGTCATGGGTGGATACCGGCCGTATCAAACCGGTCGATCCGCTGCTGTTCCAGATGCATATCTGGGCGGTGACGCAGCATTATGCCGATTTTGAAACGCAGGTGCGCAGCATGATGGAAGTCGGCAAGGACGACCCGCTGGATTTCGAGCGCATCGAAAAAGAAGTCTCGACGCTGTTTCTACGCGCTTGCGGCTTAGCCGACTGAAGCCTGCCGCGTCTATACTTGAATAGCTAAGCGCCGCCAGTTTTCAGGCGGCGCTTTTTGTTGTTATGCAGTCGCCAGATTGCCCAGCGCGTTTCCCGCCTTTGCCCGTTCTTCAGGCGTCAGTTCGAGGCGTTCAAGCTGCTCATCGAGAAGGATCGGCAGTGTGCCATCCGGATGCGCAGCGACAACGCCGAATGTCTCGTCGCTCTTTTCGTCATAGTGGAAGAAAGGCGCTTCCTTTTTGCCGAAAACGGTCACGATATGCGGCGGCTTTTTCACACCGGTCAGCGGGCTGTAACCGATGCGCGACTTGCCCATGCTGTCCTTGCGCGAAAGAATTTTCGCCCAGTAGAGCTGCAATTCCGCTTTGCTTTTCGCGGCGCCGACCGTCTTCGAAATGTTGAGAAAACGCTTGATGAACAGGACAGAACAGCCAAGCATGATGCCAAGCAGGACGACGCCCACCGTCAGGCGGTTCCAGAACTCATCGAGAGCCAGCGACAGCGTTACATTTTCAGGATGCGATTTCTGCATCACGACGTCGGTTTCATAATCGCCGCTTGAAAAGCTGACGAAAGAGAAATCGACGGACTTGATCAGGCGTTCGCCTTCATACTCATAGGAGATGTTGGCCTTGCAGTCGGTGATCATCTTCTTGGTCCGGCAATTGCCGTCGAAAATGGTCGCATCTTCGATCACCACCGGATCCTGCTTGATCTGATAATCCGCATAGAGGCCCGGACCCCAGGCCCAGGCCACGACGAACGAAATGACGGGGAAAATAAGCGCCAGAAAAAGCATGCGCCAGCGATCGGCGAAGCCAGCTTTTCCTACCTTTATTTTGCGCGCGGGGAGAATGCCGGATAAATCCGGAAGAGAATAGGTCGTAGCCATGTTGCTAATAATTTCTGGATATTTTCTGGTTGGGAGGAACCAGAACCTAACGCAACGTTAGCAATGACTTAAATAGATTTTCTCGACTACCCAGTAACGTAAAGTTACACTTTTGAAACGAGTTGAACGCTGTTTCAGCAAAATCAGCGCAATCCTTCCAGTTCGGCAATGCGTGCGGCGCTGTCCTTTTCCAGCATCCGCGTCATTTCGCGAATGAGGGTTTCGGCCAGTACGAACAGGGCCGCCGACGAATCCCATGCGGAGGGTACAGCCGTACGGCCAGCCAGCACGTGGCGCGCAACACGGGCAATTGGCGACAGCCACTGGTCGGTCACAAGAATGACCTCCACGCCTCGCGCCCGCGCCTTTTCCGCAAGCTTCAGGAGACTGTCCTGATAGCGACGAATGTCGAAAACGACGAGCACGTCGCGCTTGCCCATATCCAGCAAACGGTCGCGCCAGATACTCTCTTGCCCGCCAAGATGAAACACATGCGGACGGATGATCGTCATATGCGCCGTCATATATTGCGCGATCGGGTCGGTGAAGCGACCGCCGATCAGATAAATATTGCCCTTGGCGTTTGAAAGTGCTGCCACCGCCTGCCGCAACTGCTTGGCACCAAGATGGCGGAACGTTTCACGGATATTTTCCTGCGTGTGTTCCACTGCCGGATAGGTAGTATCCGGGCTTTTGTCCGAGTTTTCGTTGCGATGGTGCGGCGACTGCAATTGCGCTGCAAGTTCGTTTTGCAGATGCGCCTGAAACTCGGGATAGTTCTGGAAACCGAGCCGGTTCACGAAACGCAGGATCGTCGGTGAGCTGACCCCCGCCTGCGCGGAAAATTCGGCCACCGTCTTTAACCCCAGCATCGGATAATTGGCGATCAATGTCTGGGCTGCTGCCCGCTCTCCGGCGGGCATCGTATCGATCCGTTCGTTGATGCGTTCTGCGACGCTGGCGCTTTCCGACAAGGCGTTTTCCATTCGACGTTTCGACCCGACAACAGTTGTGAATTGTGAGCCAAATTATATTTGACAAATTATCATACGGCGTATCAAATAATCCGCAATAGCGCAGAAATCCAAAAAACGTAACATAAGTTACAGCGCAGGGAACAGACAGATGGCGGACGAGCGAGAGGAACGCCCGGCTTCGCATGAGCCGGTTTTTGTCGTCAACGAAACAGGGCAAAGCCCCTGGCTTTTCGTTTGCGAACACGCTTCGAATCATGTGCCGGAACGTTTCGACGGTTTGGGTCTGGGCGAGGACGCCCTCAGCGCCCATATCGCCTGGGACCCCGGTGCGGTTGAGGTTGCACGGCATCTGAGCGCGGCACTTGATGCGCCGCTTGTCGAGTCGCGCCTGTCGCGCCTTTTGATCGATTGCAATCGACCGCTCGACGCGCCGGACCTCATTCCGGAGGTCAGCGAAATGACGGTCATTCCGGGCAATCACGAACTGAACTCGCTTGAACGCACGGCGCGAATCGACATGTCGCATCGTCCGTTTCATGCGCGCATCGAACAACTGATTGCGGCGCGCGCAGCACGCGGCCTGCCATCATGGATCGTCACGATCCATTCGTTTACGCCGGTCTATCGCGATGTGGCCCGCCCCTGGCAGATCGGCATTATTCACGACGCGGATGAACGCATCGCCGCGCCATTGATTGCGGCGTTGAAGCAGGATTCCGCGCTCAATGTGGGCGTTAACGAGCCTTACGCGCCTTCCGACCGCGTCTATTATACGCTGGAGCGCCATGCGCGCCCGCGCAATGCGCCCTGCGCCATGATCGAAATCCGCAATAACGAAATCGCTGATGCAAAGGCGCAGACAGCATGGGCTTCGCGGCTTGCGGAAATCTTCCGCAACCTGAAAGCCTGATCAGGTTTTATGACAAGAGAAGAAGACTGAAAGTACCATCCGCATGAGTGAGTAGAGAGCAGAGATCAAAGGGGAACAACCATGAGCTCAGATTACTCCGATAAAGATAAAAGCGAGGACATCAAAGTCCTGCATGGCATGGGTTACGCTCAGGAATTGCAGCGTTCCATGAGCCGATTTTCGAACTTCGCAATTTCATTTTCTATCATCTGTATCCTGTCTGGCGGTATCAACTCCTTCGCGCAGGCCATTTCTTCTGTAGGCGGCGCTGGCGCAGGTATTGGCTGGATTGTCGGCTGTCTGATTTCCGGTATGTTCGCCCTGTCGATGGCGCAGATCGCTTCGGCCTTCCCGACCGCTGGCGGCCTCTATCACTGGGCGTCCATTCTCGGTAACCGTTTCACCGGCTGGCTGACCGCATGGCTCAACCTGCTCGGGCTGATCACCGTTCTGGGCGCGATCAATATCGGCACGGCCTTTTTCTTTCAGGGGACGTTCGGCCACCTTATCGGCATGGATACCTCGGCCGGGCATATCGTGCTCTTCGTCACGATCATCACCATCGGGCAGGCCCTGTTCAACCATCTCGGCATCAAGGTCACGACATTCCTGACCGACATTTCGGGCTATATCATCTTCGTCACCACCGCCGTTCTGGTTATCGGCTGTCTGGTCTATGCGCCGGCGCTGGATTTTTCGCGGTTGTGGACCTTCACCAACTATTCCGGTGCGGCAGGCGGCGAAGTCTTCCCGCAAAGCGACAATATGGGCTACCTGTTCCTGCTCTGCCTGTTGCTGCCGGTCTATACGATTACCGGTTACGACGCCTCGGCGCATACATCCGAGGAAACCATCAAGGCGGCTCATACGGTTCCGCGCGGTATCGTATCGGCAGTGTTCTGGTCTTCGCTCGTCGGCTGGATCATGATCTGCGCCATCACGCTGGCGATCCCGGACATGAATGCAGCAGCCGCACAAGGCTGGGGCATGTTCTTCGGCACAATGGACGCCATCCTGCCCGGACCGCTGAAGAATGTGATCTATTTCGCCATCGTCATCACGCAGCTTCTCTGCGGTCTGGCGACGGTTACGTCCGCATCGCGCATGTTGTTTGCCTTCTCTCGCGATGACGGCATGCCGATCGGCTCCAAGACGCTTGCCAGCGTTTCGCCGAAATACCGCACGCCGGTTGCTGCGATCTGGACTGCTGCCTTCCTCGAAATCATCTATGTTTTCGCGGCGCAGTTCGTCTCCATTGGCGGCACCAATCTCTACACCATTGTCGTCAACTCGACGCTCGTCTTCCTGTTCCTGTCCTTCACCATTCCGCTCGTGCTGGCAATCTTCGCCTATGGCACGCCAAAATGGCCTCACCCGGGACCGTGGGCGATGTCGGGCGGCCTCTACAAGCTGGTGACATTCCTGTCGGTCGTCGGCACGGCAGTGATCTTCTACATCGCCGTGCAACCGCCAAACGACAAGGTGCTTTGGATTGTCGTCGGCTTCGTCCTGCTTGCCGGTGTTCTATGGGTAACCGTCGAGAACAAGCGCTTCCAGGGCCCGCCTGTCGGCGACCGGATCGCCAAGCGTGCGGCTGAAATCGCAGCCGCAGAACGGGCCGTCGGCGAAACTGCCCACTAACCAGCAACTCTGGCCGGTTCATCCGGCCAGAGTTTCCCATCGGATAATTTTTGGAGAGCACAAGAATGGCTGGATCCCTATCGTTTGAAGAACTCAAGAAAGCCGTTTCCGCCGGAGATATCGATACGGTTCTCGCCTGCATCGTGGATATGCAGGGGCGCCTGATCGGCAAGCGCTTCTATGCGCCGTTCTTCGTGGAATCCGCCTATGATGAAACCCATGGCTGCAACTATCTCCTTGCCGACGACATCGACATGGAACCGGTGCCGGGCTACGAG
Organism: Ochrobactrum sp. RH2CCR150; assembly: GCA_014138095.1. Lineage (GTDB taxonomy): Bacteria > Pseudomonadota > Alphaproteobacteria > Rhizobiales > Rhizobiaceae > Brucella > Brucella gambitense. The sequence goes on along the minus strand of JACGXE010000002.1, from coordinate 455,628 downwards.
GCCGCAAGCTGGGACAAGGGTTACGGCGACTTCGTCATGAAGCCCGACCTTTCCACCATCCGGCTTGCGCCATGGCTGGAAAAGACCGCCATCATCCTTTGCGACGTGCAGGATCACCACCATCACGATCTGGCCCATTCGCCACGCGCTATTTTGAAAAAGCAGCTCGCCCGCCTGCATGAGCGCGGCTATCGCGCCTATTTCGCATCCGAGCTGGAATTCTATATTTTCGACGAGACCTACAGGACGGCCCGCAACAAGCACTGGCAGGCCATGGAAACAGCCTCGCCCTACGTGCAGGACTATGTAATCCACCTCACCACCAAGGAAGAGCCGGTTCTGCGCGCCATGCGCAATCAACTGGCTGCGGCAGGCATTCCCGTCGAGAATTCGAAGGGCGAATGGGGGCCGGGTCAGGAAGAACTGAATGTGCGTTATGCCGAGGCGCTGGAAATGGCCGACCGGCATGTGATCATGAAGACCGCGATGAAGGACATTGCCGAACAGCACGGCAAGTGCATCACCTTCATGGCGAAATATGATTACGGCAAGGCTGGCAGTTCCAGCCATGTGCACAATTCGATCTGGAGCGCCGACGGCAAGGAATCGCTGTTCTTCGACCCGAAGGCGCCACATACGATGACTCCACTGATGCGGTCATGGGTGGCGGGCCAGCTGAAATATGCGACCGACTACACCTATTTTCTCGCGCCTTACATCAATTCCTACAAGCGCTTTCAGGCAGGCACCTTTGCGCCGACCAAGATCACATGGAGCGAAGACAACCGCACGGCGGGCTTCCGTCTCTGCGGCGAAGGCACCAAGGCGATCCGCATTGAATGCCGTATCGGCGGGGCCGACCTCAATCCTTATCTCGCCTTCGCAGCGCTGATCGCCGCCGGGCTTCAGGGCGTTGACGAGAAGCTTGAACTGGAAGAACCTTTCGTGGGCGATGCCTATGGCGCGGTGAAGCTGAAGGAAATTCCCTACACGCTGCGCGAAGCCGCCCTTGCTCTCAAAAACTCGTCTTTCCTGAAAGAGGCGCTCGGTGAGGAAGTGGTCAGCCATTATGTCCACACTGCCCATTGGGAGCAGATCGAATATGACCGCCGCGTCACCGATTGGGAACTGCATCGTGGTTTCGAGCGCTACTGACCGGCCACCATCTAGAATGACATATGAAGGACATGCCCGATGAGCGGCACCGCCAAGATTATCTCGCCTATCGACGGTTCGGTCTATGCCGAGCGCCCATTTTTGAGTGAAACCGCCATCCAGTCTACGGTTGCTGCCGCGCGCGCGGCACAACTTGCCTGGGCCGAATTGAGCATAACGGAGCGGGCGCGTTATTGCCGCGCTGCGCTTGCAGCGCTTGCCGCCATGCAGGACGAAATCGTGCCGGAGATTGCATGGCAGATGGGGCGTCCAACCCGTTACGGCGGAGAAAATGGCGGCGTACAAGAACGCGGCCAGCACATGATCGACATTGCCGGGGAAGCGCTGGAACCTTATCTCCCAGCGCCGAAAGACGGCTTCCGCCGCTATGTCAAACATGTGCCGCTTGGCGTCGTGCTGGTGATTGCGCCGTGGAACTATCCGTATCTCACCGCCGTCAACACCATCATTCCGGCCCTGATGGCAGGCAACAGCGTTATCCTCAAACATGCAACGCAGACGCTTCTGGCTGGCGAACGCTTCGCACAGGCTTTCGAGAAGGCCGGGCTGCCCAAGGGTGTCTTCCAGAATGTCGTTCTGGATCATGCATCCACCGAAAAACTGCTGGGTTCGGGCACGGTCGACCATGTGAATTTCACCGGATCGGTCGGCGGCGGACGAGCCATTGAAAAGGCAGCCGCAGGCACCTTCATGACGATGGGGCTGGAACTTGGCGGCAAGGACCCCGCCTATGTCCTGCCGGACGTCAATCTGGACCATGCCGTGGCCAATCTGGTCGATGGCGCTTACTTCAATTCGGGTCAATGTTGCTGCGGCATCGAACGCATCTATGTGCATGAAGATGTCTATGATCGCTTTGTCGACGGCTTCATCGATCTGACGCGCCAATATGTTGTCGGCAATCCGCTCGATGCTGGCACGACGCTTGGGCCGATGGCGCAGGCGCGTTTCGCCGATCTCATCCGCGAGCAGAAGGCCGAAGCGCTGCGCAAGGGCGCCAAGGCACATGTGAACATGAAGGTCGATCATGATGTGGCCGGCTCGCCTTATATCGCGCCGGAAGTGCTCACCCATGTTGATCACCAGATGAGCGTCATGCGCGAAGAGAGTTTCGGCCCTATTGTCGGCATCATGAAAGTGCGCAACGATCAGGAAGCGCTCGCCCTGATGAATGACAGCATCTATGGACTGACCGCTTCACTGTGGACCAAGGACACCGACCGGGCTGCAGCGCTCGGTGACCGCATTGAAACGGGCACGGTTTTCATGAACCGCTGCGATTATCTCGATCCCGGACTTGTCTGGACGGGTGTCAAGGATACCGGCAAGGGCGCGTCCCTTTCGCCGATTGGCTACGGCAATCTGACCCGGCCGAAATCCTTCCACCTGCGTGAAAAAATCTGATCTGATCCCTGTTCTGCCCCACTTTGAAAGCAATCGATATGACGACACTGACCGCTAAATGGAACTTCCCGACCACCGTTCTTTTCGGACCGGGCCGCATCAAGGAACTACCAGCCGTTCTCAAGGCGGCAGGCATTGCGCGTCCGCTTTTCGTCACCGATCCGGGTCTGGCGAAACTTCCCGTGGTCGCGTCCACGCTGGCCATTCTCGATGCGGCAGATGTCAAGTATGGGGTCTTTTCCGATGTGAAGCCCAATCCGGTCGAGAGCAATCTCTATGCGGGCGTCAAGGTTTTCCAGGATGGCAAGCATGACGGCGTCATCGCCTTTGGCGGCGGCTCGGCGCTCGACCTTGGCAAGCTGATCGCCTTTCAGGCTGGCCAGAAGCGTCCGGTGTGGGATTTCGAAGATATTGGCGACTGGTGGACCCGCGCCGACAGCAATGCCATCGCGCCGGTGATTGCCGTTCCAACCACCGCAGGCACAGGCTCCGAAGTAGGCCGTGCTGGCGTGCTGACCAACGAAGCCACCCACACGAAGAAGGTCATTTTCCACCCGAAAATGCTGCCGGTTACCGTTATCGCCGATCCGGAACTTTCCACCGGCATGCCGCCTTTCATCACGGCTGGCACCGGCATGGATGCATTGGCGCATTGCCTTGAAGCCTATTGCGCACCGGGCTTCCACCCGATGGCGGATGGCATTGCGGTTGAAGGCATCCGCCTCGTATTCGAAAATCTGCCCAAGGCCTATGCCGACGGCAACAACATCGAGGCCCGCGCCAATATGATGGCCGCTGCCGCGATGGGCGCAACCGCCTTCCAAAAAGGGCTTGGCGCGATCCATTCGCTGTCGCACCCGATTGGCGCGCTGTATGACACTCATCACGGCATGACCAATGCCGTCTTCATGCCTTATGTGCTGCACCACAACCGCTCTGCTATCGAAAAGCGGATTGAGCGTCTTGCGGATTATCTCGGCATCACGGGCGGTTTCGACGGTTTCGTCGCTGCCATCGTGAAGCTGCGCAAGGACCTTGGCGTGCCGAACACATTGCCGGAATTCATCAAGGGACTGGAGATGGACGACGCGCGCAAGGATTTGATCGCCGAGATGGCAATTGTCGATCCGACTGCAGGCGGGAATCCGACCGAGCTCACCAAAAAGGATGCGCTTAAGCTTCTTGAGCAGAGCATCGTTGGCAACGGCTAGTAGTAAGCGTTACCCTCACACATTGAGGAACAGATACAGGGCGAAGAGCTTCAACAAGAAAACGTTGAAGCTCATTCAAATCTAAAAAGAGCAGTTCGCCTCATCGAAAGAGGCCCTGCCTCTGGCAAATCCGCCATAGCGTTGGTTGTCATCACCTCTAACGCGAAACGATTGACGTGAAATCGGACATGCATGCAAAGCGGGCCGTGCGAACTTTACCGTACTTGCTCTCATAGACGACAAGATGCGTTTCAACAGCACGTTGCATGGCCATTTGCTTGATCGAGACTGCATGAAAGTGCGAGCAGGCGACCCCGTGGTGCTCATTGCCCGCCGTACGGATTTCGTAGCAAGGCTGGTGGAAAGCACCAGCATCTGCGAGAAAAAAACGGAAGAAGAATTTGAAACCGCGCTGCCCCGCATATTCTATTATGCAGCGCAAACCGGCAAACTCGATGGGCTTATTCATTGCACCAAGTCGCGTCACGTGACACTGGCTATGAACGAACCGTAGGGCGTGATCAGTGTAGTCAGCTGTGAACGCAATATTCTGGCTAAAACACTGGCCGAGCACGATGACGTTGCAGCTGCCTGGTATTTCGACTCGCGCGAAGGCAGTGCTGCGGTTGAGAAAGCCTCCGAGGGCAATCGAAAAGCAACATGGGTCAACAATGGTCGGCTGCCTAACTGGCTCAACAAAGCCGAAGGACAAGGCCGGGACTACCTACGCCGCACAATAGAAACCAGGAATATCTGGATACCGTACGGCGCATGAGGTTCGATCGGAATCCGACCCTCGAACCTAACAGCAACGACCCAGACCCGAAACCGTAGCTGTCGTTGCCGAGGAATCCAGGAGCTGGACATACGCAATTCTCCAAATAGCAATATCCAGTTCACGGTAATGTTCCTTGCTGGTCCGCATTATTTGGCGCTCTGATATCAACAGAGGAGAAAGCCAATGCCATTTCGAAGCGAAGCTTATCGTGGCATCTTCAGCCAGACAGAATTGTCGTTATTGCAACAAGCTTACAATCGTAGTTGCGAGCTTTTGGGCCGGTCTCCATCAACTCATGATGACAGAGACCAGCTTGCACGGGTGGTTATACGTACCTTCGAAGACAGCAACTTCGATCCGGAATTAACGGCACAGCGCGCCTCTGAACTCGCGCGCGTGTTCGAATAACTGGATCAACATCCCACGAATTACCCAGCCCGCGTCGGGCTGATTTTTTTTGCATAACGGGATTTCCCTCACTCATTGCCATGGCCAAGAAGCAACCGCGCACTAGGTTAGAGACGGCAATCCCATTTGCAGATGTTGAATTCATCTGAAGCTCAAGCGGAGGAAATCCCTATGCAGCATAGAATTCACGAGAATATGGAAGTGATCGGCGCAGACGGCGTGCATGTCGGCACGGTGGACCGGCTGGAGGGCGACCGGATCAAGCTCAAGAAGACCGACAATTCCGGCCAACATAGCGACCATCATCACTACATCGAACTTGGATTCGTCGCCGACATCGAAAGTGACAAGGTCCGGCTTTCAGCCAATGCAGATGTGGCCATCACGCTTGAAGAAGAGGTCTCAGGTCGCCCGGTCGATCTGTAACCTCGCTTTAACAATGACATTCTGGCGCGCGGCAGTCAGCAACTGCCGCGCCAAAGACAGCGATTGTCTGCGCTTCATATTGGCTTTAAGCAATTGACAAAACCCAAGACAGAACAGCAATCTAACGCATGGAATCGTTGGGGGCGAGGAAATGCGCGATTTGGATTATCTGCTGACTGCGGATTTAGTTTTAGCTCTGGTACTGGTGAACTTTCCTATCACGAGCGCTGGATATGAATCCCGCTAGGCGAACACCAGCTACCGCATCAATCAGCAAACAGTACAAGCAGACACATTCATCATGACACTTGATCCGGCAATTCACTTGCGGCCGAAAAACCTTGGCGGCGCACCCCATTGTATCGTGGAACGAAATTCCTGCTTTCAGGGTGCAATACACCTTTCCGGCTTTGTCATTGCCGAAAACAATAAAGTTCTCAGTTTGAATCTCAAACTACCCGATGGACGTGAATTACCAATCTCGCAACATAGTCTACCAAGCCCGGACCTCAGTCGCATATACGGACGCGCCGCAGCCGCCTGTCGTTTCGATGAGCGCGTTTTTACCGGCCTCGAAACTGCGCAAATGCTGAATGCTTCGATAGAAGTCTGCCTCGCAGGCGGCGCCCGAATGGAACAGCCGCTTTCCGCAGCAGATCCGAATGATCCAGTATTGGCGCTGACCAACCGCTTTTTCGATGAGATTCACCACCGTTCAAACGGGCATATGCTCGAAATTGGTTCCCGCAACCGAACCGGCGCCATGTGGCGTGATCGCCTGCCCACCAGCTGGCAGTATACCGGCTTTGACATTCTGGAAGGGGAGAATGTCGACGTCGTTGGCGATGCCCACGAAGCAAGCAGCTTTCTGCCCAGAAATCAGTTCGACGCTGTCATGTCATTCGCGGTGTTTGAACATCTGCTGATGCCATGGAAAGCGGCCATTGAGATGAACCGGGTAATGAAGCAGGATGCAATTGGCATTATACTCGCGCCGCAGACATGGCCGCTGCACGAAGAGCCCTGCGATTACTTCCGTTTCTCCCGTCATTCGTGGAAAGCGCTGCTCAACCGGGCAACAGGTTTTGAAATCATCAAAGCCGTGGACGGTTGTGAAGCCTATATCGTGGCCAAAGTTCACAATCTGGCGACAAGCTTCGGTGAATATTATACCGGCGCTTTGATGTCGGCGGTTCTTTTCAAAAAGACAGGCGAAACGAACCTGGATTGGCCCGTTTCGCTTTCCGCTCTCGGCGATGACCTTTATCCGATGTGATCGGTTTCATATTTTAAGAGTGGTTTTGTACACCTGATCTCGAACGCATGGCCAGAATCGACAAGGATGGGCCATGCTCGGCATTGGGTGTGTCATGGCCGATGGTGATCTCATCGAAGCCGAGTTGCTTCAGAAGCCACAGCAAATCTTCACGGTCAATCCAACGGGGTTCGGGCTCCATGCCGCCGCAAAAGGTCTTTTCCTTGTGTTCCAGATAAGGCCGCTTATGGAGCTTGATTGGACGCCCGTTCCAATCGCGTATTTCGGTTTCGCCAAAGGCTGCGAGCCGCGGATCGCCGGGACGCAGCGCAGCCGGGTCGACAACATGGGTCCACAGGTACAGCCGGTCCGTGCGTCTGGAGAGAAGTTCAAGCGCGCGGACAGGATCTGACATGTGATAAAGCACGCCGCTGGCCACAATCAGCGGCCATTGTCTGTCCACCTCTTCCAGATAGGGCAGGAAATTGCCCAGCAGGAAGGATGCGCCTTTCAGCTGCAGGACCTCTTTTGTTACCAGGCAGCGAAGATAGGCATCTCGTTTTGCCTCTATGGCTGTCACGGATGCAGCCCTTTCTGAGAGCAACGTCGCAGTATGAGCGCCTTCCAGAGGACCCAGTTCAAGGACATCTTGCCCTTCAAACCAACCTTTCAACTGCTCTGTGAGCCAGAGGATTCTGGCATCTGCGAACAAAGAACTGCTACCCGCCTGTAATCCTGCTTCTGAAGGAAATGCTGATACCCATCCATCTTTGAATATATTGATGGCATTTTGCGCCGAAGGCGCTGCGCTCTCATAGCCCGGGGTAATGGGTACTTGCGGACCAGTCGCTGGCACCGATCCGGGCGTCTCAGGCCCCGCTTCGGTAATCGCATTCAGTGCAAGGGTCAGTCTGTCGGGCTGTGCCGTCACAGGCGTATTGCGGCTCATCACCACAAAGAACTCGCACCCAAAGCTCGGGTAAAACAGCTCTTCTTTAAGCCCCAGAACGCCTGCACTGTATAAATCCTGCATTGCAAGGCGGAAACTCGAAGGCGTGAAGACCCAAGCATGACAATCAACATACTCGTCGTTTTTGCTTGTCGCGCTTGCATAGCCCGATGATGGCACGCCTGCAAAAGCGAAGTCACCCTTATGCCCTTCCATCCAGACCTGTATACCTCCACGCGTTGCGTGTGACGCGTGGTGATCAAAAAGAGCTGCCGTTCCGTGTCGTTTCTGTTCCGCAAGATATGCCGCAAGCATATGCCCCGCAGTGGTGCTCGGGCGCAGATAATCAAAAGTATAGCGCCGGTCGGGCAGGAGAAGATAAACTTTACCGCCCGGCTTGAGCGCCCTTTCACAACGCTGAAGAAAATGGATCGGATCGGTCAGGTGTTCGAAAACGTGGCTTGCAACGATAAAATCGAACCCTTCCCCGGCTAGATCAAGTTCGCTGAACTCGCCGCCATCGTCAATCGCATCGACGGCCTCCAACCTGGAAGTATCGACGCCGATATTGTTATACTTGAGACGCAGGGATTGCGTATCGGTATGATCGATAACAAGCGTCTTGAACCCGTCTCTTTTTGGTAAAATCGGAGCATAAGACGCACCTATTTCTATGCCGCGCGCATTTTTTCCCACTTCATTTCTTATCAAGCCACGAAAGTCCATTGATTATCCGCCCCTTTAAATAGTTCTTTTTGAATATCTCATTAGGACCATTTCTTTTAGCGAGGCCAAGTGTTATTCACAAAGAAATTGGGCCGAGGGGGCAAGAATGGGCATTGGGAAAGCAATGAACTGGTTGGCTGCGCGCGCGTATATACGCAGTGCCAAACTTGTTCAGTTGCCACATATTTTCGCGCAGAAAAAACCGACTTTCCTAGCTGACGAAGTAATTCGCCAGCCGAATGGGGATTTATATGCAGTCGTTGTAAAGTATAACAAGTTTGGTGTTACACCCGATTTTCTGCATCTATTGAATGAACTGCGCAATCACAATATCAATACCATTGTCATCTGTAATGGCAAAATGACGCAGCCGGAGCATGATGCAATCAAGTCCGGCGCTCAGCGCATTCTTGTTCGGCAGAATATCGGCCGTGATTTTGGCGCATACCGCGCAGCTACACTGTTATTGAATGCTGAAGGTCTAAAGCCTCAGCGGCTGCTCTATTTTAATGACAGCGTCATGTATGTCCCCGGAGATGGTCTTCGAGACATGATCGCTTCGCTTGTCGACAGCAAGTATGACGTCGTCGGCACCAACGAGAATCACGAATTCGTCCATCATGTTGGCAGCTATGCCTTTAGCGTGTCTGGTAAAGTGTTTAGCGACGCCTCCGTGCAGCGTTTCTGGTCGCAATATCGTCCTTACGATATCAGGCCTCATGCCATCAGGAAGGGCGAAGTTGCTTTATCAGAGTGTTTCGCGCGCTGTGGCTACAGCATGGATGTGCTTTACTCAACCGATAAGCTGGCCCTCAGACTCGACAAAATGGCAATGCCGGACATTGTGTCGAGCCTTCGCTATCTGCCGCATGGCGCTTTCCGCAGCTATGAACTCCAACCGCTTCTTGCGGGCGCGATTTATACCGGAAAAATGCTGTCCAAACGCTCCAAGCGGAATGCAGCTCCAGTGAACATCAGCTCTGCTGGCCTGACGCCAACCATCAGCCAATATTCAAAGGCCATGCAAGGGGTAAACCAAAAGCCACCTGCGGATGACCGGGCACGGCTTGTCGGCGAACAAGTGAGACAAGAAGTCCTGGTCAACCATATGATCGGGATTGTCATGAACGGCAGTCAGGTTCACTACGGCTTTGGATTGTTTCACAGAATCATGGGCAGCCCGCTGATCAAGCGCGATCTGCTTCTTCGCGGCCTCCTGTACGAGCACGACTGTGCACGCATTCTGGACTATATGCCTGAGCAGCAGCGCGAACCCATTATGCGCGAATTGCTCAATCGCGGTCGGAGCGTCAATGTTGGCGGTCTCCGGGGCTTCAAACTGCGCAATGGGCTGCTTTAAGCACCATCTGTACCGCTGATAATTGGGAGCGAGCGTCTTCGATCAGGTAGTGCTTGATCGAAGACGCTCCAAATCATTGCTATTATACTTTTAGCTCAGCACAATTCCGCCATCGACGTTGAGACTTTGCCCCGTAACAAAGCCAGCGTCATCTGAAGCCAGAAATGCCACCGGTCCCACAACATCTTCCGGGTCGCCGATGCGGCGCATGGCGGTCTTTTCCTGCCAGGACTGGCGCACGGCTACGTCATCCAGATTGACCCGTCCCATATCGGTCAGGATAATCCCCGGGCAGATGCAATTGGCTGTAATCCCGTAGATGCCTACCTCCTGCGCCAGAACGCGGGTGAAGCCCATGACGGCAGCCTTCGATGCGGAATAATGGGCCTGTTCCGGTGCGCCGTGCTTGCCACCAATGGAAGCGATATTGACGATGCGGCCGTATTTCTGCTGCTTCATGTAAGGCAGCACAGCCTGAACGACGAGAAACGTTCCCTTCGCATTGACATCAAGAACACTATCCCAGTGCTCTTCCTTGAGGTGCTCAACATCGCCCGCGATCAGAATACCGGCATTGTTGACGATCGCATCGATACGACCAAATGCATCAGCAGTCTTCTTGACCATCGCCTCGACGTCAGCCTTGTTGCTCACATCGGCATAGACGATTAATGCGCGGCGACCGGTGGCCTCGATTTCCTGCGCCACTTCCTGCAACGCATCTTTTTGACGTTCGATATCGTTGATCGCGACATCGAAGCCGCGCTTGGCCATACCAATAGCAATGGCTCGGCCAATACCGCGACTTGCGCCGGTGACCAGAGCAATTTTCGCCTGTTCAGTCATCTCATTCTCCCAAAATCAAAGCGCGGTGTAACCGCCGTCTACAGCAAGTACTGTTCCCGTCACGAAACTTGCGGCATCGGACGCCAGAAAAAGAACGGCATTTGCGATCTCTCGCGGTTCTCCCAACCGCCCCTGTGGCGTCATGCGCATCCAGGTTGAAAACCATTCTTCGTTGCTGCGGCCAGCAAGTGTAAGTTCCGTTGCGGTGTAACCCGGCGCAACTGCGTTGACCCTCACGCCTTGCTTAGCCCATTCCACAGCCAAAGACTTGGTGATGAGGTTTACCCCAGCCTTGGCTGCGTTATAGGCAACCTGCGGCTGCGGATAGACGACAATTTCGCCGCACATGGAAGAGATATTGACGATGGCACCGCGCCCCACATCAGCCATGCGTTTGCCAAAGGCCTGCGCACAATAGAAGACGCCGTTAAGATTGACGTCGATCACGGCGCGCCAGTCTGCTTCAGACGTTTCACTGGCCGGGCCGTTACGAACAATGCCCGCATTGTTGACCAGAATGTCGGGAACACCGACCTCGGTAGCAATCGCTTCGGCTGTTCGCTCCGCTGCGTCACGATCCGTTACATCCAGATTGTAGAGGCTTGCAGATGAAGGTCGGAGCGCATTGAGCTCCGCAACAGTCTGCTTGCCCGCCGCTTCATCGCGATCCGTGATGATGACCGTCGCGCCGGCTTCAACGAAAAGCTCGGCAATGGCTCGCCCGATACCCTTTGCGCCGCCGGTTATGACAGCTCGCTTACCGGTCAGTTGAAAATCCTTGAGCATTTCGTCCTCCCGCAACAATGCCTCAGGCAGCCTGAACCGCCTTCAGCGCCGGATAGAGCGCACGGTATTGCTGATAGATTTCATTGTAGAGTGCGGTCTCGCGCGGGCGTGGTTCGATGCGCTTGCCCGGCCTCACCATCGCGGCAATGCCGTCATCAATGCTTGCGAAATGGCCAGCCCCATGCGCAGCGAGAACCGCAGCACCGACAGAAGGCGCATCGCGCGATTGCGGCACGCAGACCGGCAGTCCAGCCGTATCGGCGTGGATTTGCAGCCAGAGCGGCGATGCACTGGCCCCGCCCCCAACGGTGATTTCCTGTCCGCGATATCCAGCATCAGCCATGGCATCGAGAATGGCGCGCGTACCGAAACTGATGCCTTCCATGATCGCGCGGAAGATATGATGTGGTTCGTGTGCCAACGTCAGACCGACAATTGCGCCGCGAGACAAGGCATCGGTATAGGGCGTGCGGTTGCCCTGAAAATGATCCTGCACCAGAAGTCCCTCGGCGCCCGGCTCCAGCGCCGCCGCCTTGGCATTCAACGCTTCCATATCCATAGTGCCGTTCATTATGCGCCCAAGCCATGCGATGATCGAACCGGTGGAAGTCTGACCGCCTTCGATAATATAGCGGTCCGGATAGACCATGTTGGGATAGCTGCCCCAAATGCCCGGCGCATGCAGAGGCTTGTCTGCAACACCAAATTGCAAGTGAGATGAACCGGTTATCAGTGCAAGCTGACCCGGCTTGGCAACGCCAAGGCCGATTATGCCGATGAGCGCATCGGCTCCGCCCTGCACAACTTTTACGCTCTGCGAAAGGCCAAGTGCGAAAGCAGCCGATGCGCAAAGCCCACCGATAACCTCCCCGGGGGCGGCCACGCGGGACGGCCATTTTTGCAACAGAGCGCCGAGGCCAAGTTTCTCCAGAAGTGTGACCGGAAAGCCGCCGCGGTCCGTCGAATAGTGCCAGCGAAGCGAGACGTTGTTGAGGCTCGCAGCCTTTTCACCGGTCAGGCGCAGAGTCATGAAATCCTGATATTCGCAGATTGTATCTGCCTTCTCGAAGATTTCCGGCTCATTGCGTGCGATCCACAGCGCCTTCGGGATCATCCATTCCGCTGAAACGGGCCCTCGCCCGCCGCCATTGGCCTGCAAGGCCTGATCGCCAGTGGCAAGCACGGCATCCGCCTCGGCGCTTGCACGAACATCCATCCAGATGATCGACGGACGCAGCGGCTTGCCGTCAGCGTCCAGAGCCACGACAGTGCAACTGGTCGTCGCCAACGTGATCGCTTCAATTGCCGATGGGTCGATAGCCGATTCCGCTATCGCCTTACGTGCGGCCTGGACGAAGCATGACCACCAGTCTTCCGGATTTTGCTCCGCGCGCGCGCCGCTGGAAAACTTCGTCTCATAGGAAACTGCCGCACTTGCAAGGCAAGTGCCCGACAAGTCGTAAACCCGCGCCCGGATACTTTCCGTTCCTCCGTCGGCGGTGAGAAAATAAGCCATTCAATTCCTCCCGAGGCGGCTGCGAAAACTCCTCCAGTCATCGCATGCCTCATCGCGCAATTTTCAACTCAGGCCGCGAAATGCTTCCAGCGCCTTGCCCGCATACATGACTGCCGGACCGCCACCCATTTCCACGGCGACTTCAAGCGCCTCGATCAGTTCCTTTTCGGTTGCACCATGCCGGATCGCCGTGTCCACGTGGTAAAGGATGCAGTCTTCGCACCCCTTCACCACAGCAATGCCGACCGCAATCAGTTCGCGCTGTGCCGAAGAAAACGCACCCGCCGCCGTTGCTGTCTTGCTGACCTTGGCAAAGCCACCCATCAGTTCGGGTGCAGATTTTGCAAATGCACCGAGCCGTGCTTGCGCTTCTTTCAGACGAAGCCTGACATCGTCAGTCATGGGAGCCTCCCGTGGAATTTATAATCAGATCAAGCACTTCTTTGGACTGGTCCCATTGCGGCATATGGCCGGACTGCCCGAGGAAATGCACAGCAATGGACGATGGTAATGCAGTCGCCTGTTGCCAGGGAATGATGCGATCCAGCAGACCGACGAGAACGCGAACCGGCTTTACACGGGACAGCTTTTCCAACGCCGGAACGATGTCGGAAGTTTGCCCCGAAGGACCGACAATCGCTGCGGAAAGCGCCTTGAGACGTCCCTTGGCCATGGTTTTCGCAAATTCCGCCGCCAGTTCCGGCGAAAGCTCGACCGGCTTGGCCGCGATGCGGCGTAACAGATGGCTGACTTCGCCTGCCGTCGCTGCATTGGCCATACCGGAGATAAAGCCGGCATCGACTTCAGAGCCAAGTCCCGCAGGCGCGATAAGCGTCAGGCTCGAAACAAGGTCTGGATGAACATCAGCAAATTGCGTCGCCGCGACGGCACCAAGAGAATGCGCAACGACATCAACGTCGGCAATTCCCAGGGCGTCAAGGAACGCGGGCAAGAAGGCGCTGAGTTCAGCCGCGTCCGCAGCATCGATTGTGGTCAGCCCGTGAGCAGGCAGATCAGGCACGATAACGCGGCAGTTTGCACGCCGAAGTCCCGCTGCAATGCCACTCCAGGTCGTCCGGTCGCCAGAGAAACCGTGCAACAAGAGGATTGTACGACCGTTCTTCGGCCCCTGATCCAGATAGGCGACACGGCCATTTGCAAGATCGACAAAATGCACAGCACTATTGGATTTCGAACCGCTGGAAGCCGCAAGCACGTCTTCCTTCTCGATCCGACCCCGACGCCCGCTGCCCGAAAGCGAATTGATGTCGGTGCCATTCTGGCGGGCAACCTTGCGAGCAAGCGGCGTTGCGCGAACACGATCACCGCCGCTGGCCGAAGCCGCAGGTTTGGCGCTGGAAGCTTCCACTGCCTCCTGAACGGGTTCAACGTCTTGAGCGGTCGCCGCTGGTGCTTCCGGCGTTTCATCTTCGCCGTCGCTGGTCCAATCGGGTCCAGTGCCAATGTCGATGCGGGCCAGAGGCGCGCCGACAACCACATGGTCGCCAATAGCGCCGATCCACTCATTGAGCGTGCCGTCACCCAAGGCCGGAAACTCGGCTACGGTCTTGTCGGTTTCGATTTCAATGATCGAATCCCCCCGCTTGAAACTGTCGCCCGGCTTGACGAGGAAGCCGACAATCTTGCCCTCCTCCATCGTCTCGCCAAGGCGCGGCATTTTCAAAATCCGTTCACTCATGACAACATTCTCTCGGCAACGGAGCGGATGAAATCGGTCGTCGGGACGCTACCGGTTTCAAGCTCCTGCGAAACTGAAATCGGAATGTCCTCACCGGCAACACGCACCACCGGCTGTTCGAGGTAGTCGAAGCATTCCTCGGTAATGCGAGCGGCAAGCTCTGCCGCAACACCGGCAGTCATCACGCCTTCCGAGACAACCATCGCCTTGCCGACGCGCTCGACATGTTCGCGCACGGTGTCGAAATCCAGCGGATTGAGCGTGCGCAGATCGATGACCGTCGCTTCAATGCCCTTGGCGGACAGCTTCTCGGCAGCATCGAGCGCGTAATGCAGCTGGCGCGAATAGGTGACGATGACGAGGTCCTTGCCGGTACGGCGTACAGCGGCCTTGCCCCATGCCAGCGGCTCGGCGTCGAGATCGACCTCTTCCTTGCGCGTGTAGAGCGCCTTGTGTTCGATGAAGACCACAGGGTCGGGCTTCGTCAGGCTCTGGCGCAGCAGATGGTAAGCGTCCTGAACCGTGGCCGGCATGGCGAGGCGCAGGCCCGGCGTATGCATGATCCACGCTTCAAGGCTCTGCGAATGCTGAGCGCCGGCCGAACGTCCGGTGCCGCCCTGGGTACGCAGCACCATCGGCACGCCGATCTGGCCGCCAAACATATAGCGGATCTTGGCTGCCTGATTGGCAAGCTGGTCCATCGTCATGCCCAGAAAATCAATATACATCAGCTCGGCAACCGGACGCAGCCCGGTCATGGCAGCGCCAACCGCAGCACCGACAATGGCCGGCTCGGATATCGGCGTGTCGATCAGGCGTTCAGGACCGTATTTGTCGATGAGATCCTTCGTGACACCATAAGCGCCGCCATAGCGCCCCACCTCTTCGCCGATCACGACGATGGTGCTGTCTTCCGCCATGGCGTCATCCAGCGCTTTGCGCAGCGCGTCGCGGTAAGTCATGGCAACCATTATGCTTCATCCTTGGAAAGTACGCGGTCGATACGGGTGCGAACGGGTTCGGGCTCTGGTTCGCCCACGGCGTAAACATCCTTGAACATGGAGGTGAGAGGCGGTGCCTTGGACTCGATGGTGAAGTCGATGGTGGCGTCCATCTCAGCCGTAATGTCGCCATCCATGGCGTCGAGTGCGGCTTCCTGCGCCAGACCGGACGAGACAAGTCGATCACGAGTGAACTTCACCGGATCCTTCTTGCGTCCTTCAAGTTCCTCCGCCTCTGCGCGATACGGGCTCTTGTCCATGCGCGCATGACCGAAGAACCGGTAACAGGTGACCGACAGGAAGCCCGGCTTGCCGAGCCGCGCATCGTCGATCAACCCTTGAGCAGCGTTCTTGACTTCCTCGACATCGATGCCATCGACAACAGCCCCATTGAGGCCGAACGCGTGCGCACGCTGGTCGAAGGCTGTGTTGGCGGTTGCCTGATCGACACGCGTTCCCATGCCGTACTGGTTGTTGATGCAGACGAACACCACCGGCAGACCCCACAGGGCCGCCATGTTCATGCTCTCATAGAGAATGCCCTGTTGCATTGCGCCGTCGCCAAAGAAAGCGAGCGAAACGGAATTCTTCTTCAGATACTTGCTCGACAGTCCCGCACCAACGACGGCAGGAATACCGCCCCCGACGATGGCATTGGCACCCAGATGACCGAGTGCCATGTCGGCAATGTGCATGGAACCGCCCTTGCCGTGACAATAGCCGGTTTCCTTGCCACCGATTTCAGCCATCATCTGCCTGGGATCAGCGCCACGCGCCAGAAAGATACCGTGACCCCGATGGTGGGTTGTGAAGGTGTCCTGCGGCTGCATGGCGGCACATACACCGGCGGCAGCGCCTTCTTCACCAATGGAAAGGTGAAGCATCGAACCTGCCGTCTGGCCGCGCACGAAGAGTTCGCCGACGCGTTCTTCGAAAGTGCGGATGCGACGCATCGTTCTATAGAGTTCGAGAAGATTGGAATTACTCGGATTTTGCACGTGCGCCTCCGACAGACCTGTCTGTTGCAAATTTTTCATGATGTCCGGTTCAGTGCCCTCACAGGAGCTTTAGTTTGGTGGTGCGCGAAACAACCGCGACCGCGACGAGAATGATGAGGCCTTTCACGATGCTCTGGATGTAAGTGTCCATGCCAATCAGATTGAGGCCGTTATTGATGACGCCGATAAACAGCGCCCCGAAGAAAGTTCCGGCGACCGTTGCCGTGCCGGGTCGAAACATGGTCATGCCGATGAAAACCGTGGCCAACCCGTCGAGGAGATAGCGCTCACCGGCATTGGGTTGGCCGGAGCCGAGACGCGCCGCCAGAAGCGCGCCCGCGACCGCTGCAAAGATAGAACACACGATCAGCGCAGCCGCACGATAGAAGCGACCATTGACGCCCGAAAGTTCCGCGGCCTTGAGATTGCCCCCGACAGCGTAGATGTAGCGACCGAAGACGGTTCGCTCCATGATGAACCAGGCAACAAACACGACGATGACCATTGCATAGGCAAGCACGGGAATACCGAAAAGCTGTCCCTGTCCCAGCCAGAGATAGCTGGCCGGAAGGCCACCATAGATCGCCCGTCCGCCGGTCATCAGAAAGTTGATGCCATAAAGAATGGAGCCGATAGCAAGCGTCGCAATTAATGAGGGCACACCGACAAGGGTGACGAGCGCCGCATTGACGGCCCCTACGATAAACCCTGCCCCCAATCCCGCCAGCAATGCCAATGGCAGTGGCGTGCCCGCAACCAGCAGCAGCGGCACCAAAATACCCGCCATGCCGACCATATAGCCGACCGAAAGGTCCATTTCGCGCGCTGCAAAACCGAAGGTCAGGCCCGCGCCGACGATGGTGAGCATGGCAATCTGCTGGAGGATGTTGAGCAGATTATTGGCCGTCAGAAAGCGGTCCACCGTCAGCGAAAAGCCCACGAACAACAGGAGCAATACGAAGAGCGTGGAATATTTCAGCAGCCATTCGCCTTTGAGCTTCTTACCGAAGCTCTGTGCATGACGCGACGATTGCGGGGCAACGGCGGGGTTCTGTGTATTCATTGGATGACTCCTGCCATTGCGGCAATGAACTTCGCTTCGGAAAAGGCTTCACGCGGAATTTCCGCGCCCGGAGAGCCATTCACAAAGGGGATGACGCGGTCTGCCACGTCAGCAATTTCCAGAAGGTCGGACGAAGTGACAAGAATGGCCACACCCTTGTCGGCGAGCCTGCGCATCTGTGCGTGAATTTCACGCTTCGCGCCGATATCGACACCCTCCGTCGGCTCGATGAAAATCATCAGCCGGTAGTGGTCGTCTGCACCATAGAGCCACTTGCCGATGGAAACCTTCTGCTTGTTGCCGCCGCTCAGATCCTTCACGAACTGATTGCGGGAATGCGCTTTCACATTCAAAAGCTGCATGGTGCGGTCGGCTTCCTGCGCTTCCCGACGCATCGACAGCACGCCTGTGCCGCCCAAGGCTGCGAATGACGGATGCACCATGGCAAGGTTTTCACGCACATCCCAATCGCCGATCAGCGAATATTCCATGCGGTGATCAGGAACCAGCGCAACACCCTTTCTCTGCATGGTGCGTGCATCGATCCGGGTAATCGTTTCACCCTGAAAACGGCAGGTGCCGCTGGTGACGCCGCTCGCCGCATAAAGCGAACGTGCAAACCCAAAATGGCCAGCGCCAGTCAAGCCAATCAGACCGACGATCTCACCCGCATGGATGGAGAAGCGGTCAACTTGCAGACCTCCTGCGCGCCAATCGCTGACTTCCAGCACCACAGGACCAAAACTGCGATTTTCGCCGGCTTCCTGCGCAATCGTCGTCGTGCCGCCCGTGCGTTGCAACATCATGTCGATCAACCCGGCTTCGCTCGCTTCCGTAGCCTGAAGCGTAGCAATGTGACGCCCATCGCGCAGAACCGTAATTCTATCGCTCAATGCCTTGATTTCAGAAAGAAAATGGCTGATCAAAACGATCCCGACGCCTTGCTGCGGTAAGGTCTTGATGATCTCCCAAAGGCTCTCTTTTTCGCGTGCAGGCAATGTCGCCGTGGGTTCATCGAGGATGAGCAGACGAACATTGCCACGCAGTGCGCGGACAATTTCGATGATCTTCTGATCTGCCATAGGCAGCATATCGACCTGCTGGTCGAGGTCGATGGACACTTGCGGAAACCAGCGCTTGAGCAAGTCATTGGCGCGCGACAGCAGCTTGCGCTTGTCAATAACACCAAGGCCCATGCGAGGCTCGTCGCCCAGCAGAATATTCTGCGCGCCAGTCAGTCCGGGAACGAGACTACCCTCCTGCGACACATGCGCGATACCCTTGCGCAGCGCATCACCGGCACTTGCAAGCTTCACCTCAGTACCATCAATGGTGATCGTGCCCGAAGTCGGGCTTTTGCTGCCGCCAAGAATACTGACCAGAGTGGTCTTTCCGGCGCCGTTTTCTCCGATCAGTCCATGCACCTCATCAAACCGAAACTCGGCGCTCACCTGATCCAGCGCCAGCGTTCCGGGATAGGACATAACGATCTGCGACAGGCTTACCGCCATCGGAGAACTCCCATGAATTCAATCTACTCTAAAGGGGCCGGAACGCGGAACGTTCACGCTCCGGCCAGATGCAGGCAACTTTGGGGGCTTGCCTACTTCTTCGGGAGGAAGTCCTTGCAGTTCTGCTTGGTGACGAGCGGCGCATCGAGATAAACAGTCTTCGACGGAATGACCTTTGCAGCGTCTTCCTTCTTGACCACGATGCTCTCTATCCATTCGCCGGTCTGTGCGCCCATCTTTTCGAATGGCTGCGAAACCGTTGCGATCATCAGGCTGTCAGGCTTGCAGACTTCTTCGATCGCCTGCGGATGGCCATCGATGCCGATGACTTTGACATTCTTCAATCCGGCAGCATTCAGCGCGTTGATGGCGGCCTGTGCAGGCTCATCCCACGGCGCCCAGACGGCATTGATGTCTTCGCCAAAGCGCGATGCATAGTCCTGCATGGTCTTGGTCGTGTCTTCGAAGAAAGCCGTGTAATCGATATTGTGCTCGGCAATGACCTTAACTTCCGGATATTCCTTCAGCACGGTTTCCATCACATCGCCGCGCTTGCGGGTGCCGTGGTGCTCTGCCATGCGCAGGAAGATCAGATTGCCCTTGCCGCCCATTTCATTGAGCAGATAGGGCGATACATCGGCCGACATGGCCCAGTTATTGGTGGTGACATCGACCACAACGCCGTCAACCTGACCGCTATCAATGGCGAAAACCGGGATCTTGGCCGCAATAGCGGAATCAATGGCTGCACGCGAGGCACGCAGATCAGACATGCTGACGATGATCGCGTCCACACCGCGCGAAGCAGCATCCTGAATGTTCGACGCGGTGCGTTCGCCCGAGCCGCCGCTGTCCAAAACGCTGATGCTCCAATCCTTGTTGGTTTCCTTGAGCCAGGCATCAAAGCCCGCTTTTGCGCGCTGCTCGGACTGCGCCGCAGCATTGGAATGCACCCAGGCCACATTGGTGGCCGACGCGCTTGCCGTACCCATAAGCATGGCCAAAGCTGCGACAGCCATGGTTTTCCTGAAAAGTCCCGAACCCATTTTTTCCTCCCACAAGCCATGTGGTTGGCTCCACAACTGGCTTTGAATTGCTGTTTCCCGGCACACATGCAGTTCAGTTCGAGCTGGTCAGTGCCTGTTACGGAGGGCGTCATCGCCGTTCCGCACTCCTCCACACCCAATGCACTGGCGAATGTCCGTCTCTGCTCCTCCAGAAACGCCATTCGGCTGCCTTTGCTTCAGGTTCCATTCCGATTGACCTGCCCGCTCTTTCGCGCTCTTGTCCGCCGGAACGATTGGTATTAAGCGTCGTCAAATTACAAATGTCAAACAGAAATACATTTGTAATTTGACGTAATGGAATAGAGCGAGGGACAGATGAGTGAATCCGAAGACAGCCTCATGGTGCGCGTGGCGTGGCTCTATTACGTTGGTGGATTCAACCAGGAGGCGACTGCATCCCGACTGGGCCTGACCCGGGCGCGCGTGAACAAAATACTGGGCGAAGCCCGCGAGAGCGGCCTTGTCAGCATCTCCATCGACCATCAAAACGCAGGCACATTGCCCGTTGAAAACGAGCTGATGCGCCGCCATGGGTTGGATTTTTGTATTTCAACGCCGCCATTTGGCTTTCATGCCGATGAAGATACGGCATCCGAAATCCGCAAACAGGTTTCATTCCGGGCCGTGGGTGTTGCTGCCGCCACCTATCTGAAAAGCTTTCTGGCCGACAATGAGGAAGCGACCATCGGCACTGGCTGGGGCCGAACCATCGAACAGATGACATTGCAACTTGCGGGTGTACGCGCACCACAGGCGCGCTTCATTTCCGTCATGGGATCGCTGACCGCGAACTCCGCCTATAATCCGTTTGAAGTTGTGCACATGCTGGCGCGGCGGACGGGTGGGCAAGGCTTTTTCCTGCCGGTTCCTTTCATCGCTGATTCCGCAGAAGACCGAAAAGTGCTCATTTCGCAGCGTTCTGTGGCACGTGCGCTGGAGATTGCCCGTACGGCGTCGGTTTGCTTCATCAGTGCTGGCGAGTTGACAGAGGATTCCCTGTTGCGCCGCCAGAACATGCTCAGCAAATCCGAATTGGAAAGCCTGCGTGCCGCCGGTGCAATCGGCGACACCAACGGCATTTTCTTTGACAAGGACGGGCAGCAGGTCGAGCACGAGATGAACCAGCGCACCATCGCTCTCAGCTTTGCCGAGCTGAAAAAGGTTCAGGTCGTGCTGCTCATCGCTGGGCAAGAGAAAGCGGCGGCAGCGAAGGCGCTTCTGAAAAGCGGCATTGTCAACGGCCTCATCATCGATGGCGACGCCGCTGACACGCTGCTGGCACTTTCATAGCGCGTGTCTTATCCGCGCGGAAAACGCTGGTTGTCCTCCAGCACATTCAGGTCCATGTGGTTTCGCATATAGCGTTCCGACGCCTTTTGCAGCGGCTGGTAATCCCACGGGTAGTAAGCC
Organism: Ochrobactrum sp. RH2CCR150; assembly: GCA_014138095.1. Classification (GTDB taxonomy): domain Bacteria; phylum Pseudomonadota; class Alphaproteobacteria; order Rhizobiales; family Rhizobiaceae; genus Brucella; species Brucella gambitense. Next base: position 434,038 of record JACGXE010000002.1, on the reverse strand, counting down.
CCGTTGCGCAGGGCCGGATAGACCACATGGCGGCGGGCCTGACTGGCGCGAACATGCGCATCGTAGAGTTCGAGGTTCCAGCGGCCGAGCGCCTTTTCCATCAATTGCTCAAGTATCGCGCGATGCTCTGGCCTTTCCGCCAAATTGTGCAACTCATCCGGATCATCCGCGATATTGAACAATTGCGGCGGGTCAACATGACAGAGATTGAGCTTCCATGGTCCGTCACGCAGTGACACCATCGGCGCGACCGTACCTTCAGCCGCATATTCGCAAGGCACCGCACCGCGTTCCTTCGTGCCGGCCGCGACCTCCAGCAGCGAAACGCCATCCGTCCACGGCATGATGCCGTTGAGTTCGATGCCGGCCAGATCGGCCAGTGTCGGCAACACGTCCAGCGTTGACGCTGGCGCATTAATCAACCCCACCGGCATTTGTGGCGCAGCGATCATCAGCGGCACGCGTGCGGAACCTTCGAAGAAGCTCATCTTGAACCACATGCCGCGTTCACCGAGCATATCGCCGTGGTCGGAGGTGAAGATGACAATCGTATCGTCTGCCATGTTGCAACGCTCGATCACATCCAGCAGGCCGCCAATTTTCTCATCAACATAGGAGATATTGGCGAAGTAGGCCTGCCGCGCCGTTCTGATCTGCGCGCGGGTCAGTTCGTAATCCTCAGCCTTGGAAGCGCGAAGCAGCCGCTCGCTATGCGGGTCGATTTCGCTTTCCGGCAGCGGTCCGATCTTCGGGTCGAGTTCCGGAATATCCGCATAAAGATCAAAGAAACGCTTGCGCGCCACGTAAGGATCATGCGGATGGGTAAAGCTGACGGTCAGGCACCACGGACGCTCGTCATGGCCTCGCGCCAGATCGTAGAGTTTTGCCTCGGCCTGATAGGCGACTTCGTCATCATATTCGAGCTGGTTGGTGATTTCCGCAGAACCGGCTCCGGTGATGGAACCCAGATTGTGATACCACCAGTCGATGCGCTCCCCCGGCTTGCGATAATCCGGCGTCCAGCCGAAATCGGCAGGATAGATATCCGTCGTCAGACGCTGCTCGAAGCCGTGCAGCTGATCGGGGCCGACAAAATGCATCTTGCCGGAAAGCGCTGTCTGATAACCGGCATTGCGCAAGTGGTGCGCATAGGTAGGGATTTCGGACGAAAATTCGGCTGCATTATCATAAACGCCGGTGCGAAACGGCAGCTGACCCGACATCAGCGATGCGCGCGCCGGGGCGCAAAGCGGGCTCGCCGTGTAGCAATTGGAAAAACGTGTGGACCGCTCTGCAAGCTTGCGCAAATGCGGAACATGCAGAAAGTCGGCTGGACCGTCCGGGAAAAACGTCCCGTTCAACTGGTCGACCATGAGAATGAGGATATTCGGCTTTTTCATCTGTGCGGAACCATTTGGCATAAGTGAAACGCGAAACGGCGGGCATCGAAATGCCCGCCTTGCAATCTTGACGTCTGACGATCAGAGACCGAGACTTGCCTTGACGGCGGCAGCGCCGGGTTCGCCTTTCAGCGTGGTCACACCCGTGAGCCACTTGTCGATCTGTTCAGGATGGGCTTTCAGCCATTCCTTCGCAGCCGCCGGACCTTCCGCGCCCTCGTCCAGAATCTTACCCATCAACTCGTTTTCAATATCCACGGTGAAGGTGAGGTTCTTGAAGAAGGTTGCAGCATTCGGGCAGTTCGCCGACCAGCCAGTGCGGGCGAGCGTGTAGACTTCAGCACCGCCAAAGTTAGGGCCGAAATAATCATCCCCACCAGACAGATATTCAATTTTCAGCTTGGTGTTCATAGGATGCGGAGCCCAGGCGAGAAACACCACCCAGCCCTTGTCCTTGTTCTTGCGGTCCACCTGCGCCAGCATGGCCTGCTCGCTGGATTCCACGATCTTCCAGCCGTTGAGCTTGAATTTCGGGTCTTCGATGATCTTCTGGATATTCTGGTTGGCCGGAGCACCCGGCTCAATACCGTAAATCTCCTTGCCGAATTTATCGCCATGAGCGGCAAGATCGGCAAAATCCTTGATGCCTTCGCTCGCGACATAATCCGGCACTGCGAGCGTGAATTTCGCGCCTTCAAGATTTTTGACGATCACTTCGGCGGCTTTGGCCTTGTCGAGATCATCGCGGAATTTCTGCTGTGCGGGCATCCAGTTGCCAAGGAAGACATCAAGATTGCCAGTCTTCAGGGCTTCATAGCCAATCGGCACAGACATTGTCTTCACGTCGGGCTTATAGCCAAGACCGGTCAGCAACACGCTTGCGATGGAATTGGTCGAGGTAATATCGGTCCAGCCCGGATCGGACAGGCGGATGGTTTCGCATGCAGCCGGATCGGCAGCATAAGCCGTTCCCGCCAGCCCCGTGAACGCCGCAAACGCCAGTGCAGTCATTTTCAAATAACGCATCGGAGACCCCTCGTTGATGGATGCATTCCGCATCTCGTACAATCAAAAGCCATTATGGCTTGCATTTCGACTTTCAGGAAAACACCATTTACGCTAAGGAAAAACCCATTCATTTTTTATCGAAGATATAAAGGCTATTTATGGTTTCTCCTTCCTGGGATCTTGGCAGCCTTGGCGTTTTCGAAGCGGTCGGGCGGTTGGAAAATCTGACCCTCGCAGCGCGTGAACTCGGCATGACGCAACCTGCTGTCAGCTATCAAATAAAACGCATGGAAGACCGTTTGGGCGTCACGCTGTTTGCAAGGCGCGCGCGTGGCGTTGAAATTCTGCCGGATGGGCGGATTCTCTATGCGGCTGTGCGGGCTGGTCTGGACGGAATCGAAGACGCCGTGCAGCAGATCAGGCGCAGGCAGCGCTCACCCGGTTTGCGGATTGCAACGGATTACGGCTTTGCCACTTTCTGGTTGATGCCGCGCGTGGCGCAGTTCAGACCGAAACACCCCGAGGTCGACGTGCGCATCACAGCATCCTCCATGCTCCAGCCCCTCGACTATCGTGAAGCAGACATCGCAATCCTGTTTGGCGGGCGGAATGATTTTCCCAAAGGCTCCGTCCCCTTCATCGGCGAAAAGGTCGTGCCTGTCTGCTCGCCCGCTTTTCTCGAAAAAAGCGATGGCTTTCCCAACGGCAAGGGGCTTGGCGCAGCGTCGCTCTTGCATCTCGACACGTTGCAGGGCGACCGCTGGTTCACGTGGCAATCATGGCTGCATGCCATCGGCGAGGAAATCGTCGACGGCAATTATGGTCTCGTGTTCAACACCTATAATCTGGTGATCGAAGCTGCGATTGCCGATCAGGGTGTTGCGCTCGGCTGGTCAGGGCTGATCGACGGCGCAGTGCGGCGCGGGCAGCTTGTTCATGCCTGCGACATATCTCTGACCAGCGACAACGGCTATTGGCTGGTCTTCAATCCAGACATTTCCGACACGGCACGGGCGCTCGCCATGGAACTCATCGAGACGCCTAGCGACAGCTAACGCGCGGCCAACCCTATTCCACAAAGCCGACAATCGGGCCGAAACCACCGTGCCAGGATATGTCGTTTCGACCTAGTGCAGGGCTATAGATGCCTGTACCGTTTCCGCCATCGAGAAACAGGGCATTCGGGCACTTCAGATGATCGCGAAACATGCGCGCAAAATCATGGAAATTCACGGGGTCTTCGCTGATCGCAAAACGCACAGCGCCATTCTCGCAAACGCCGACGCCGCTGCGGCGCGTGCGATCCGTCGAGCCGACGATAAAGGCCGGGTGCAATTTGTTGCGGATGACCAGCATGGGCCCGGACTGGGTTGCGAAGCTGACCTTCGGCCTGCGTTTTAAATACGTATCGGTGGGGAGAATACCCGCCGCCTTGCCGTCCCAGAAGAAAACGCCATTCGGCTTCTTGTAGAAATTAGGCACGGGGCCGCTGGCGTTTTCACCTTTTTGTCTGTTGGCAGGACGCAGCTCCTGTTCGTTCTCGATATAAAGGCCGATGGGCGAAAAATCAGGTCCGTACATTCCGGCATTCATCGCGAAAACCAGTGTGTGGCCTTCATCGCTGACGGCCTTGGCGACGCTCGAGAATGTCCGATAGGGCTCGCCATCAGCCCCTTTCCAGAACAGCCTTAGACCAGCGACGCCGTTTTCAGGTTTGCAGATGATATATTTCGTACCCTCGAAACTATCCGCCTCGCAGATGCCGGGTTTGTCCGTTTCCTGAGCCTGCACTGGACTGCACATCACCGCCACGAGCATCATGGCAACCGTGGATAATCCGCGCTTCAGATAGATCGTCAATGCCGTTGCTTCTTTCTTCATCTCGCCACTATGCAGAAATCGGGAGATTCGAAGAAGCCCCTGTCATCAACCCATCTCCGAAGCCTCGTTCCGGGCTGCCTTGCGCGTGGCATAAATGAAGGCCGCAGCGAAGGTTATTGAAAGCAAAAGCACGATCGTGGGTGCCGGTGCGCTGTCGATGAAGAACGACAGATAGACGCCTGTGAAAGAACCAACCGCCGCGATAGCAGCAGACAGCAACAGCATGGTGCTGAACTTGCGCGTCAGGAGAAACGCAATGGCACCCGGCGCGATCAGCATAGCAATGGCGAGGATGATGCCAACGGCCTGCAACGCGCCGACAATCGTCAGCGAGATGAGGCTAAGCAACCCATAATGCAGAAAGTTGACCCGAAGGCCGACGGCCCTCGCCTGTGCGGGATCGAAGGCATGCAAAAGGAAGTCTTTCCATTTGATACCAATGATCGCCACGGTGAGGACCGCGATAAGCGCCGCCTGTCCGATATCGAACCACGAAACACCGAGCATATCGCCGAACAGGATATGATCGAGATGGACATCGGGCCTGACTTTGACATAGAGCACCAGCCCCAGCCCGAACATGCCGGAAAACACCACGCCCATGACCGTATCCTGCTTGATGCGGCTGTTGTCCTTCAAAAAGCCGGTCGCAATGGCGCAGAACATGCCCGCGACGAAGGCTCCCACGGCATAGGGAAAGCCCACGACATAGGCGATCACCACGCCGGGAAACACCGCGTGACTGATTGCATCGCCCATCAGCGACCAGCCTTTGAGAACCAGAAAGCAGGACAGCAGCGCCATGGGGATTGCCACTGTGACAGAGATCACCAGCGCATTGACCATGAACGGAAATTCGAATGGCGAAAGAAGCGTGTCGATGATGCTCATTGCGATGCTTCCAGCGCCTGTGTCTCAGCAGCGCGGCGTCGGCTCGCGAGCATGCCATGCTTCGGCGCGAAGAAAAATGCGCTCAGGAAAATCGCCGTCTGCAACACGACAATGATGCCACCTGTTGCACCATCGAGGAAATAGCTTGCATAGGCACCGACAAAACTGGTGGCAGCACCGATCATCACGGCGATGACCAGCAGTCGCGGAAAGCGATCCGTCAGCAGATAGGCCGTTGCACCCGGTGTCACCACCATGCAAATGACGAGGAAAGCGCCAACTGTCTGGAGCGCCGCAACCGTTGATGCAGAGAGCAGCGTGAAGAACATAATCTTCAACGCTGTCGGATTGAGACCAATCGAACGCGCGTGGCTTTCATCGAAGAATGTGACCATCAGGTCTTTCCATTTAACGAGCAGAATGGCGAGCGATACGAAGCCGATGATACCGAGCTGAAGCTTGTCGCCCGGGGTTATCGCCAAGATGTTGCCGAGCACGATGGTCTGGATATTCACCGAGGTGGGCGAGATCGACACCATGAACAAGCCCAATCCGAAGAAGCCTGAGAAGATCAGGCCGATAATAGCGTCTTCCTTCAGCTTAGTGCGCTGGTTCAGGAACAACATGGCCGCCGCCGCCAGCCCGCCCGAAAAGAAGGCGCCGATGGAAAACGGCAGTCCCAGCATATAGGCCCCGGCAACACCAGGAACGATGGAATGAGACAAGGCATCGCCGATCAATGACCAGCCCTTGAGCATCAGATAGCAGGACAGGAAAGCGCAGACGCCGCCGACCAGTGCCGACACCCACATGGCATCAAGCATGTAGCCATAGGTGAATGGCTGCAGGAGCGTTTCCATCATTCCTGCCCTCCTTCTCCATCGCCCGTGTTGCGAATGGCAGCTTTGCCGCCCTGAAGGATAAGCGGGCGCTCATCATCGGTAATCACGCCAATCGATGAGGAAGACCCGCTTTGCGATCCGTTCAAAACGAAATGGCGCAGAACACCACCAAAGGTCCTTTCCAGATTGTTCTGGGTGAACGTGTCGGCGGTCAGCCCATAGGCCAGAACCGTACCTTTGATCAGGATCGTGCGGTCGCAGAACTCCGGCACGGAACCCAAATTGTGCGTTGAAACCAGCATCACGCGGCCTTCGTCGCGCAGTTCACGCAACAGCGTAATGATCTGCTCTTCGGTCTTCACATCGACGCCCGTAAACGGCTCGTCGAGAAGGATGACGCGACCGTCCTGTGCCAGCGCACGGGCAAGGAAAACGCGCTTTTTCTGTCCGCCCGACAGTTCACCGATCTGGCGTTTGCGAAACTCGCTCATGTTGACGCGAGCAAGCGCATTGGCCACGGCTTCATGGTCGGTGGCTTTCGGTATCCGCATCATGCCCATATGCCCATAACGGCCCATCATCACCACGTCTTCGACCAGAACCGGAAAGTTCCAGTCCACCTCCTCCGATTGCGGCACATAGGCGACGAGGTTCTTGCGCAAGGCTTCCTCAACCGTCATGCCCAGCACCCGGATTGAGCCACGCGCAAGGCGCACAAAGCCCATGATCGCCTTGAACAAGGTCGACTTGCCCGACCCGTTGACACCCACAAGTGCGGCAATCGTGCCGGTCGGGATGCGAAAACTCGCGTCGCGCAAAGCGGTCAGGCCGTTGCGATAGGTGACGGTGGCGCCATCGACGGCAATGCCGCCATCTTCAGAACCGGAACCGAAATGGCTCTGCCAGTCGGGTTGAGCATTCATCGGATAAATCTTTCATAAGGGGCGAGTAAGCGCCCGCCACGATGACGGGCGCTGGCATTGGCGAAGATCGGATCAGGACTGATGGGTCAGCCCCTTGACGATGGTGTCGGAAGTGACGCGCAGGAGGTCGATATAGGTTGGCACCGGGCCGTCCTTATCGGTCAGGGAATCCACGTAAAGTACGCCGCCATAGCGAGCGCCGGTTTCGCGGGCCACCTGTTCAGCAGGAGCAGACGAGATCGTGCTTTCGGAGAAGACGACAGTGATGCCATTCTTGCGCACGGCATCGATCACCTTACGCACCTGCTGCGGCGTGCCCTGCTGGTCCGCATTGATCGGCCACAGATACAATTCCTTCAGACCGAAATCGCGCGCGAGATAGGAGAAAGCCCCTTCGCTCGAAACGAGCCAGCGCTTGTCTTCGGGAACGGCGGCAAGCTTCGCCTTGATCGGCTCGATGGTGGCCCGGATCTTCTGTTTATAGGCTTCGGCATTCGCCTTATAGGTGTCGGCATTCGCCGGATCGTATTTGACGAAAGCATCGCGGATATTATCGACATAGATCAGCGCCGCAGTCGGCGACATCCAGGCGTGGGGGTTCGGCTTACCGCTATATGGCCCTTCTGTAATACCCATCGGCTCGACGCCTTCCGATACCACCACACTCGGCACGTCCTTCAGATTGTGAAAAAACTTTTCAAACCAGAGTTCGAGATTAAGCCCGTTCCACAGAACGAGCTGTGCGCCCTGCGCCCGCTTTATGTCACCCGGTGTGGGCTGGTAATTATGAATTTCCGCATCCGGCTTCGTGATCGATTCAACGATCGCGGCGTCGCCTGCAACATTTCGCGCAATATCGGCAATGACTGTGAAGGTTGTGACAGCCTTGAACTTTTCCTGCGCTGCCGACGGAGCCACGGCCAATACTGCCGCCAGCGCTCCAGCAGCCATGCCGGTCAGGATTAATCGTCTCAGCTTGTTGAACATCTGTTTCTCACTTTTGCTATTAGGACTTATTTGCAACTGAAGCATAATATTCCCGCCTGCAAATTGGATTGTCTGCACACCGGAAAGAATCCTCTAGGCCCTCATATTCTGCAATTGCAAATTAATTGCAATAAGAAATCGCTAAAATATCGAGTTTGCCCGCAAAGCGGGTACTGTCTTCAACAGGCCACTAAAGCTTTATGCCGCAGCCGACCATTAGAGCATTTCCAGCAAAAGTGCGTAGCGCCTACGCAGGGACATCAGTCCACTGGACTGATTTCTGATCCTGCTTCGATGCGTAGGATAATGTGTAAAAACAAATAGATAGAGCGGTTCCACGATTCCGTTTTAACCGGAACCGCTCTAAGTCAGCTGCGGCACGATTGTTGAGAGCGCATCCAGAATAGTGTTCAACGGTTTTCCGGATGCGCATAAAGACAAATGGCGCGAGCGCCGCTCTGGAAGCCGCGATGCCGCCTATTCCTTCACCGCGCCAGTCATCGACGATACGTAGTAGTCAACGAAGAACGAATAGAGGATCACCACCGGCAGAGAGCCAAACAGAGCCCCTGCCATCAGCGCGCCCCATTCGAAAATATCGCCGCGCACCAGTTCCGTCAGCACGCCCACTGGAACAGTCTTGTTTTCCGAAGACTGAATGAATGTCAGCGCATAGATGAATTCGTTCCAGGAGAGAGTGAAGGCGAAGATGCCCGCCGAAATCAGCCCCGGCACGGCCAGCGGCAGAATGATTTTCAGCAGAATCTGCCAACGATTGGCGCCATCCACCAGCGCACTTTCCTCCAGCTCGAAGGGAATGGAGCGGAAATATCCCATCAGCAGCCATGTGCAGAACGGAATGAGGAAGGTGGGATAGGTGAAGATCAGTGCCAGACGCGAGTCATAGATGCCGAGCTTGAACACGATGAATGCCAGCGGAATGAACAGGATCGACGGCGGCACCAGATAGGCCAGAAAGATAAACAGGCCAACCGAGCGTGAGCCGGTGAACCGGATGCGTTCAATCGCATAGGCTCCCAGAACCGAAGCGACCAACGACAGGAATGTGGAGGCAGTCGCCACCAGCATCGTGTTCCACAGCCAACCCGGATAAGAGGTCTCGAACAGCAGATATTTGATATGGTCGAGTGTTGGCCCCACCACCCAGAAGGGGCTGAAATTATCATAATCCGTCAGCTGCGAGTTCGGTTTTACGGCGGTTATCGCCATCCAGTAAAACGGAAACAGCAGCACGAAGACGAACAGCGCAATGGGCATGTAGATCGTCACCACCCGCCGCGGCAGGCGATTGAGATAGGACATGCCTTGGCTATCGTCCTTCAAAGCGGCTTCATTGGAAGGTGCCTTGGATTTCATGGTCATCTCCATTGTCAGTCGCTCCCGCCCTGCTGCCATTTGCGACGTTGCAAGCCGAAGAAAGAAAACATGATGGCGGCAAGCAGGAACGGGATCATTGCGACTGCAATCGCAGCGCCCTCACCCAATTGGCCGCCGGGAATGGCGCGTTGGAATGACAGAGTCGCCATCAGATGAGTTGCATTGACCGGACCGCCCTTGGTCAGAACGTAGATCAGTTGGAAATCCGTGAAGGTGAACAGCACGGAAAACGTCATCACAACGGCGATGATCGGCGTCAGCATTGGCAATGTCACATGCCGGAAACGCTGCCAGCTTGAGGCGCCATCCAGCGAAGCCGCTTCCTGCAACGAGGCCGGAATAGTCTGCAAACCGGCGAGAAGCGAGATTGCCACGAAGGGAATGCCGCGCCAGACATTGGCCGCAATCACCGAAAGCCGCGCATTGGTGGGATCGCCAAGGAAGTTGATGGGTTGTTCGATGAGGCCCATTTTGATCAGCGACCATGAAATGATCGAGAACTGGGCATCGTAGATCCACCAGAATGCCAGCGCTGAAAGCACCGTCGGCACCACCCATGGCAGCAGCACGATGGCACGGAAGAAGGATTTGCACGGCAGGTTCTCGTTTAGAAGCAGCGCAAGCCAGAGGCCGAGACCGAATTTCAGAACCGACGCGACGGTCGTGTAGAGCACCGTATTGAACACCGACAGCCAGAAGACGCTGTCATCCCACAGGAATTCGTAATTTTCCAAGCCGATGAAAATGCCATCGCGGCCAATCTTCGTGTCGGTAAAGCCGAGCCAGACGCCGAGACCGAGCGGATAGGTCAGGAAGCAGACCAGAAAGACCGCTGCAGGCAGCATGAACAGAAAGCCCAGCATGTTGTGATTGTTCGCCAGGCGAGACATGAAGGGCTGTTTTATCGCACCGGGGTTTCCGGATAGTCCGCTACCGGGTGAATTGGTCATCGTCATGGATACACATCTCCAGAACCACAAAAGAAACGAGGCGCGGGGTACACCCTCGCGCCTCAGCTCTAGCGACTAGACGCGATAATAGCGGTTTGCGCGTTTCTCAGCGCTCGCGACAGCTTCTTCCGGCGTGGAAGCGCCTGTGACAGCGGCGGCAAACATGTCGACCAGAACATAGTCGGCCATAACGGCTGCCGAAGCATAGCCGAGCGGACCGGCATAGCCATTCGGGCGCAGCGTTTCCGAAGCACGGGCATAAGGCGCGTGGATCGGATTGGCCTTCCAGACCGGATTATCTGCAAACGCCTTGAGCGGTTGGCAGCAATAGGCGCTGGAGCCCTCAAGCCAGGCATTCATCTGGTCGGCTTCCATCATAAACTTGATGTAAGCCTTGGCGGCTTCGGGATATTTCGTATGTTTGAACAGCAGAAGCGAGCTGGTTTGATGCAGTTCGACGCTCTTGCCAACCGGACCGACGGGGAAGTTCGTGCTGCGCATATCAGCCGCGAATTCCGCGAGCTTCGGGTCGTTCTTCGCGGCGTAATAGATGGAAACGCCATTGGCCGTCAGCGACACCTGACCCGCGAGGAAAGCGCGGTTATTGTTGATGTCGAGCCAGCTTTCCGTGCCCGGAATGAAGGTCTTGTAAAGCTCCTTGGCATAGTTGATCGCAGCAATCGTTTCGGGTGAGTTGATGGTCACCTTGCCGCTTTCATCCACCATCTGTGCGCCATGGCTCCAGAGCAGCCAATGCGCATAGTTGTTGCCGTCACCGACAGCCTTGCCATGCGGGAAACCGGCAGGCGTTCCCTTGGCCTTCATGGCCCTGCACAACTCAAGGAAGCCTTTCGTGTCCTGCGGGAACTCGTTGAAACCAGCCGCTTTCATGTGGCTGTCGCGATAGACAATCGCATTGCCAATGGCCGTCAGTGGCATGGCGATGAACTTGCCTTCGCGGGTCGCATAACCCTTGAGGCCGTCATAGAAACCGCCATATTTTCCGTCGAGATAGGTGCCAAGCTCGGTCAGATCGACCAGCTTGTCGGGATATTGGTGAGCATCGTCGAACCAGCACATAACAATATCGGGGCCGGACCCCACATTGGCGGCAACAGCAGCTTTCGGACGAATATCTTCCCAGCTTTCCTTGTCGATGCGAACTTCGACACCAGTGGCTTCGGTGAACTTCTTGGTGTTGGCGAGCCAGCTGTCCTCGTCGCCCTTTACGAAAGGCGTCCAGCGCAACACGCGCAGGCTAGCGCCCGCTTCCGGCTTATATTCCGGTTCGGCTGCGAAAGATGGACGAATGCCCATACCCGAAAGACCAGCTGCACCAACAAGACTAGCCGTTCCCGTCAGGAATGTTCTTCTTCTGATAGTCATTATGCTCCTCCTCCAAAAAATGGGACTTGGTTACGCCGCATTCGCTGTCCCTACAGGCGAAAACGGGTATCTGGTGAAATGCGATTTCCCAGAAAAGACACGACCTCCGGCTCTCCCCTCCTTCAGCGTGTCTTGTATAAATTCATGCAATAAGACGCATGCCACTCTCTTCGTCGAAGAGGTGAACATTGCCTGGATCGATCGAAATATTGATCGCCTCTCCGGGACGCACATCGATACGCTCGCGGAAAACACAGGTGACTTCCGTACCGCCGAAATTCACCACCATCTGGGTTTCGTAGCCGGTGGGTTCTATCACCACCACCGGCGCAGCCAGCCCCGCGCCGTCAAGCCGGATATATTCCGGACGCAGACCGTAAACGAGGTCTCGTCCCGCCGCCTGCGGATAGGCGCATGACAATGGCAGCCTTGTGCCATTGGAAGCCACGAACACTTGCGGATTTTGCGGATCGAGCTTGCCCTTGATCATGTTCATGGCCGGGGAACCGATAAAGCCCGCTACAAACAGATTGTTGGGATTATCATAGAGTTCCAGCGGCGAGCCGACCTGCTCCACAATACCGTCATGCATGACGACGATCTTGTCGGCCATGGTCATGGCCTCGATCTGGTCGTGCGTCACGTAAACGGTCGTTGTTTTCAAGCGGTGGTGCAGTTCCTTGATCTCGGCACGCATCGCCACGCGCAGCTTGGCGTCGAGGTTCGACAAAGGCTCATCAAACAGGAAGACCTGCGGATCGCGAACAATGGCGCGGCCCATGGCCACGCGCTGGCGCTGACCGCCTGAAAGCTGACGTGGATAACGGTCGAGCAGATTGGTCAGGCCGAGAATGCCCGCGGCATAATTCACGCGCTTGTCGATTTCCGCCTGCGGTGCCGAATTCAGCATCAGCGAGAACGCCATGTTCTTGGCGACCGTCATATGGGGGTAAAGCGCATAGTTCTGGAACACCATGGCGATGTCGCGTTCCTTGGGCGGCAGGTTGTTGACCGGCCGTCCGCCGATGCGGATTTCGCCGCCGGAGATATTCTCCAGCCCGGCCAGCATGCGCAGCAAGGTCGATTTTCCGCAGCCCGACGGGCCGACGAGAATGACGAACTCGCCGTCTTCAATATCGATATTGACGCCTTTGATGACAGGGAAATTGCCGAAAGACTTTTTCACTTCGGCGAACTGAACAGTGGCCATGCATCTCCTCCCAGATTGCATTCTGTTTTTCAGAAGACGTAAATGACGGCTCCTCACTTCCGTCATGCCCATCTTCCCTGGTACGCATCTTGTCCGAAAACCGTTTCACACACTCGGGATGCGTACGCGCGAATATTCTCCTTACTTCGGTATTTGCTGCGCCGAATTCCTCTTCCGGCGCCTGTTGTTCTTGTCTCGCTGACTATCTAGCCCCGGCCCACATAGGGCATCTTGGTTGCCATAACGGTCATGGTCAGCACATTGGCGTCCAGCGGCAGGCTTGCCATATAGACGACCGCATTGGCGACATGCGCCGGATCAATGGTCGGCTCCGCCGCCATGGTTCCATTGGCCTGAATGACACCCGTCGAAATCTTCTGCGTCATATCGCTGGCGGCATTGCCAATATCGATCTGGCCGCAGGCAATATCGAAGTTGCGACCGTCGAGCGCGGTCGATTTGGTCAGGCCCGCAATGGCGTGTTTCGTCGCGGTATAAGGCGCTGAATTGGGGCGCGGTGTGGTCGCAGAAATGGACCCATTGTTGATGATGCGGCCCCCACGCGGATTTTGCGCTTTCATCACCCGGAAAGCCTGCTGAGTGCACAGAAATGCGCCCGTCAGATTGGCGCCGACAATCGCGCTCCAGTCTTCGAACGTAACCTCTTCAAGCGGCACACCCGGAACGAGAACGCCCGCATTGTTGACCAGAAGGTCGAGCCGTCCGAACTTTTCAACAATCGCGTCGAAAAGTTTGCGCACGGCGACCGGGTCGCCCACATCAGCTGCGATTGGGTGAAAGCTTCCCCCCGTTTGCGAGGCGAGATCGGATGCTGCCTTTTCCAGCACGTCGATGCGACGACCGGAAATGACGACATGATAACCTTGTGCTCCGAGGGCCTTGGCGATAGCGCGACCCACGCCTGTACCGCCGCCGGTGACAAGCGCAATGGCCCCACTCTTCGCACCTGTTGCCTCACTCATTGCAGCATTCCTCCGTGTTGCCGCTCCGGCCTCAGAGCGCGTTCAATCTGAATTTTCTATTGAAGCAAGATCCTGTCGATCCTCGTAACCCGGAGGGCGGATATGCTTCGGCCTGCATGCATTATCGAATTTCAATATTAGGTCGATGCTGCGCAGCCGATACTCGGCGCGCTTACTGCGTATGCCGTCAATTCCCTGCCGGTACCGTTCCGCCCTTAACTGGTAAGGTGAACGGACCACTTGTCCATTGATGGCCGGTCAAACGCCGTGAGTCAATCTCGTTTTGCCGCAATCCCGAAACATTAGACAAAGATACCATGCGACCCGCCGCCATCATCACAAAGCCTTGAACCCGGACAGCCAGGACAGCCCCGCATCAGTCGTGGTTTTCGGGCGATATTCAGCACCGAGAGGCTTTTCATAGCCCAGAGTATCGAGCAAACGCACGATATGCCGGTAATCCAGCTCGCCATGGTCGGGTTCTGCACGGTCAGGTACGGCAGCAATCTGGACATGTCCGATATGCGGTTGCAACGCTTCCAGCCGCTTGCTGATATCGCCTTCCATGATCTGAAGATGGTAGCAATCGAACATCAGCTTCAGGTTGCTTGCCGCCACTTGGCTAATGATTTCAATGGCTTGCTCCGATGTCTTCAGAAAATATCCCGGCGCATCGCGGTGGTTCAGCGGCTCGATCAGGATCGTTATGCCATGTGCGGCGGCACGCTCGCAGGCATAGGTGAGATTGGCGAGGAATGTGCGATGCGCCACCTCACCTTCCGCCTTTCCCGCCATGACATGGATATTAAGCGCTCCAATGGCGACGGCATAATCAACTGCCTGACGAATCGCCGCCTGCGCCTCTTCTTCTCGTCCCGGAACCGCCGCCAGACCATTATCTCCGGCCTCGACATTGCCGCGACTTGTGTTGAGGCCGAGCATCGTCAGCGCGGTTTCGCGCAAGGCGGCCGCGACATCGCCCGCATCAAAATTATAGGGCCAGTGGCATTCCACGGCATCAAACCCGACGGCCTTTGCCGCGCGGATGGCGTCAGGCAGCGGCAATTCCTGCCAGAGAAAGCCGAGATTGGCTGAAAAACTGGCCATATTAATCCCACTCCACATCAAATTTATCGACGATCTGGCGAATTTGCGCCTCCGTCAGCATGTTCGGTTTCAAGCCGCGCGTGAGCATGGCGAGCTTCGCCGTTTCCTCAAGTTCTTCAACCGCATAGACAGCCGCTTCCAGATCCTTGGCGGCAACGACCGGCCCGTGATTTGCCAGCATTACCGCGCTGCGCTTGCCCGCCAGACCGCGGATTGCATCGCCCATGGCAGGATCGCCGGGAATGAAATATGGCAGCAGCTTTACCTTGCCGAGTTTCATGATCGAATAGGCCGTCAGCGGCGGCAGCATATTGTCCGGGTCCACATCCGGCAGCATGGACAGGGCGACGGAATGGCAGGAATGCAGATGCACCACAGCGCCCGTTTTGGCTGCCCGCGTTTCGTAAAAAGCGGCGTGCAACGGCATTTCCTTGGTTGGTTTGTCGCCACCGATGAAGTTGCCCTGCTGATCGAAAAGCGACAGCCTTGACGGATCGAGATTACCGAAAGAACTGCCGGTCGGGGTCACAAGCAGCCGTCCGTCTGACAGGCGCGCCGAAATATTGCCCGACGAACCACCGGTCAGCCCTCGGTCGAAGATGGACTTCGCCATCAGGCATATGGTTTCGCGGAGTTTCGCTTCTTCGCTCATGCGGCCTCCAGCTTGCGCAATGCCGTTTCGAAGAAGGCCTCCGAGCCGAAATTGCCCGATTTGAGCGCAAGCGCGACCGCCTCGCCTTCCACCGTGGCGAAAGTCCATGGAACGCCGGGCGCGATCTCCTGCCCCACCATCACGCGGGAAACGCCGAGCGCCTGTGCGACGGCACCGGATGTTTCACCGCCCGCCACAACGAAACGGCGAATGCCGAGGCTGAAAGCCTCACACGCCAGCGCTGCAAGAGACTCTTCGACAATCTGGCCTGCGCATTCAACACCGAGCTTTTCCTGTGCTGCACGGACCGAAGCCGGTTCTGCGCTGGCATAGATGAGCTTCGGCTCATCCAAGGGACGTTGCCGGAGCCATGCGATGGCTTCGCCTGCGCCATGCTCGGCCAGTTCCAGCGGATCGAGGCGATAGCTCGCCGCCTTGTCCGCATAATGCGCAACCTGTTTCAGCGTCATCGCCGAACAACTGCCGGAGAGCACGATCTGGCCCTCACGCACAACAGGTGCCTGCGCCGCTTGTTTGCTATGCTGCAATTGTCCCGCTTTAGCGAGAAGTCCCGGCAACGACATGGCAAGCGCGCTGCCGCCCGTGAGCAAGGGCAAATCCATCGTCGCCTCGGCAATGATTCCGAGATCCTCGTCGGCAACTGCATCGACGATGACATGCGCCACGCCCTGACGGGCGAGTTCGGCAAGCCGCGCCTTCAAGGCATCGGCACCTCGCGCCACAACGAGGCGATTGGCAAGCCCAACCTTGCCTTTCACCTGCGGCTGCAGCAAGCGCACCAGGCTGGAATCCCGCATCGGCGTCAGCGGATGATCCTTCATCGGGCTTTCATCCAACGGCTGCTCGCCGACGAAAAGATGCCCCATGAAAATGCTACGGCCATTTTCGGGAAAAGCCGGGCAATAGATCGTCTGCGACGCGCCGATATCGTCCATCAGCGCCTCGGCGACCGGCCCGATATTACCTTCGGCAGTGCTATCGAAAGTTGAGCAATATTTCCAATAGAACCGCTGTGCACCGGCGGCTTTTAGCCACGCATATGCCGCGCGCACCTGATTGACGGCCTCGTCAACCGGGATGGTCCGGCATTTCAGCGCGATGATCTCGAAAGGTGCTGTCGTTGCCACGCCCGGGGCTTCATTTTCGTCGGGCAATCCGAAACGCAGGGAAACCGGATAGCCGCTGCGGGCCAGCAATCCGGCGAGGTCCGTGGCTCCGGTGAAGTCATCGGCAATGGCGCCCAATACGATAGCCATGGTTATTTCTCCGCGTCCGGCATGCCCGGCAGGACAATGCCGCTACGCGCGGCTAATATTTTGGCCACGGCGGCATCGTCTTCGAGGCCGAAACCGGCCTCGGATGCTTGCTTGAACAAGGCCAGCGCGGCTTCGCTAAGCGGCGTGGAACCGCCTGCATCAGACGCTTCGCCAGTCACAATCCCCATATCCTTGACGAAAATATTCACCGCCGAGCGTGGCGTGTAATCGCCATCGACGATATGCGGCCCGCGATTTTCGAACATCCATGACGAGCCAGCGGAAACGCGGATAACATCGAACACAGTTTGCAAATCAAGGCCAACCTTGGCGGCAAGCGTCAGCGCTTCCGCAGCAGCTGCAATGTGAACACCTGCCAGCAACTGATTGATCATCTTGACTTTTGAGCCAAGGCCCGGCTCTTCGCCAAGCCGGAAAACTTTGGCCGCAACGGCGTCCAGAGCCGGGGCCGCTTTCGCGAAAGCGGCATCCGCGCCGGAACCCATGACCGTTATTTCACCGGTCAGCGCCTTTTGAAAACCGCCGGAAACCGGAGCGTCGATGACCGCCATGCCCGCAGCTTCAAGCTTGGTGGCGATCTCGACCGTGACACTCGGCGCCATCGTCACGCACAAAAGAAACACCGTGCCGGGTGCGGCAGTCTGCACCGCGCCTTTCGGGCCAAACAGCACTTCCTTAGCCTGATCGGAGTTGACCACGAAGACAAAGACGACATCGCTTTTGCCCGCATCTGCAGGCGCGGAAAAAGCCTCGCCGCCTTCCGCCGTAAACCGCTTCAGCACTTCATCGCGGATATCCACGCCCTTGACGTGAAACCCGGCCCGCAGCAGGGACAGGGCAGCGCCCCACCCCATCGAGCCAAGACCGATCACGGTTGCCGTATTGCCCGGCGTCATGCGAAACCTCCCGTTATTTTCTGCGTTACCGCTCGTTGATATCGAGGCCGTTCAGGCTCTAGGAGAGCTCATCCTCGATATGGATGCGGATGATTTCATCGAAGGACTTGTCGCCGACAAAACCGAGTGCGGTGGCGCGGCTCGCATCGAAATCCTGTGCCCATCCGGACACGATGCTTTCGATCAACGGATCGGACTGACGACGAATGAGCGCCACCGCCTTGTCGCCTGCGACACGACGAAGAGCTTCGATCTGCTCACCGACTGTTGCCGACAAACCCGGCATATTGAGAATGCAGCGATGACCGACTTTGGCCAGATCGATGGTCGCAGCGTGCAGCAGAAAGCCAACGGCTCGGCGCGGGCTTACATGCCAATGGCGCACCGATTCATCGACCGGCAGGATAGCTTCCTGCCCGACCAGAGGTTCGCGGAGGATATTAGAGAAGAAGCCCGAAGCCGCCTTGTTTGGCTTGCCGGGGCGAATGCAGACCGTTGGCAGGCGAATGCCAATGCCATCCAGAAAACCCTTGCGGGCATAATCTGCCAGCAGCAATTCGCCGATAGCTTTTTGCGCGCCATAGCTGGTGCGGGGCGTCAGGAAAAACTCGTCATCGATCTTCTCCGGGAATGGCGAACCGAACACGGCAATGGAGGATGTGAAGACAACGCGCGGCTTGTATGGCGCTTTTTCGCCTTCCTTGCGGATCGCCTCGAGCAGATAGCGCGTGCCGTCGAGATTGATCGCATAGCCCTTGTCGAAATCGAGTTCGGCCTCGCCGGAAACGATGGCGGCGAGATGAAAGATGAGGTCCGGGCGCTTGGCAATCAGCGCGCGTGTGACGGCAGCGTCGGAAATATCGCCTGCGCTCGCATGAACGGTGCCGGTGAAGCCTTCCGGTGGGGTCGGCGCAATCACGTCCACCAGCGTCAGTTGCTCGACGGGCTTTCCGTCAATGCCGCCGTCACAGGCGATTGCTTCGGAAAGCTTGCGGCCAACCATTCCTGCCGCGCCGATAATCAAAACATGCATGCAATTCTGCCTTTCCCATTCATGGATGCGGTCAGCATCCAGCGCCCTCAGCCGCGTTTGTCGCGCACTTTGGCAAGCAAGTTCTTTGTTGAAACGTAAATCCGCTCTTCATGCGCGGCGAAAGCCGCCATGGCTGCGTTCCGGTCGCGCTTTTCCAGCGCCTGCAAGATCGCCTGATGGTCGGAAAAACTGCCATCAATCGCGCCCGGCTGCGCAACCGCGCGCCGGCGATGCTCCAGCATGTAGGTGTAAAGATCGGTGACTATATCCGCGAGCAACGGATTTCCGCATTCGCGATAGATAGTGACGTGAAACTCGCGGTCGCAAATCAGAAACCGCACGGGATCGTTCAGGCAATCGACTTGCGCCTTGAGCGAACGACGCAGTATATCCAGCGCTTCGTCCGAAGTACGCTCTGCGGCATCGCCGACAATCTGCTGCTCAACCAGAAGTCTCGCCGCATGCACGGCATGGACATCGTAAAGATCGACATTGAGCCGCGATGTTATGCCTACCGCCATGCCGGAAAGATCAGCTTTGGCAACGCGCGTGCGCGATCCGTGCGAGACTTCCAGCACGCCACGCGCAGCAAGCGTCTGAATAGCGCTGCGTACCGTCTGACGGCTGACCGAAAGGGCTGCGGACAGCTCCCGCTCGCCTGGCAGCTCATCTCCAACCGCCAGCAAACCGGACGCAATAAGAGCTGCGATCTTGTCGGCGATCACATCCTTGATGGTGCGCCTCTCCAGATTTCGCCCAAGACCCGTATTTTTATCGAGCAGAAGATTATGTGCGACGATCACCGCAGTTCCCACTGACCCACTGGTATTTCCACTAGTCCAGTTGGAATTTATCGATATCGCGGTTGCTGTCAAGAGCCAGCAAAGCTTCGCGCCGCGATCTATTCAGATCGCAGCGTCTATATAACATTGTTTCGGGGGAAACCGCTTAGACTGCGTCCAGAATCTGCTTCTGCAGATCAATTGCGCGGGCATCGGCAAGTTCACGTCGCGGGCGCTCCAGATCAATGTCGATATCGAGCGCAATGGATCCTTCGCGCAACACGATCACACGGTCTGCGAGAGCAACGGCTTCCGACACATCATGGGTGATCAGCACAGTAGTAAAGCCGCGCTCAGTCCAGATGCGCTCCAAAAGACGGTGCATCTCGATGCGTGTCAGCGCATCTAGTGCGCCAAAGGGTTCGTCCAGCAGCAGAATTTTCGGATCGCTGACCAGCGCCCTAGCGAGCGCCACGCGCTGGCGCTGACCACCGGACAGAACGGAAGGCCAGTCATTGCCGCGCCCTTCCAGCCCGACATCGGATAGAACCGACAGTGCGGCCTCACGCCAGTTCTCGCCGCGCGCTATGCCGACATTGTCGGTCACACGCTGCCACGGCACCAGCCGCGCTTCCTGAAAAAGCAGACGCACCGACGGGCTGATCCCGGTTAGCGATTCTCCGCCAACAGCAACGCGCCCGCCATCGGGCAGATCGAGACCCGAAATCAGACGCAGAAGCGTGGACTTACCACCGCCAGAGCGTCCGACAACGGCCAGAAACTGCCCGGATGGCACCTCCAGATTGAAGTGCCGCAATACTTTGAGGCTGCCAAATGTGCGGTCTACATGAGAAAGCGAAACGGGCAATCCGCCCTTCGCATCCGCACTATGAGCAACTGCTTCCACCTCATATGTGTCCTGAACCGCAGCCATCAGCTTTTGCCTTTCTCCGGCTGATAGGCCGGATGCCAGACGAGCACTCGCTTTTCGATGAGGCGGGTTGCCGTGTCAGCCACCTTGCCAAGCAGGGCGTAGATAATGATGCCGAGCAGCACCACATCGGTCATTAGAAACTCACGCGCATTCATCGTCATGTAGCCGATGCCGCTGGTAGCGGAGATGGTCTCGGCAACGATCAGCGTCAGCCACATGAAGCCCAGAGCATAGCGCAGACCGACGAGGATCGACGGCAGCGCGCCGGGCAAAATAATACGCTGGATCAGAGCCTTGCGATCCAATCCGTAGACATGCGCCATCTCGATCAATTGCGGGTCGATGGTTCGCACGCCGTAAAACGTGTTGATATAGATCGGGAAGAAAACGCCGATGGAAACCAGAAATATCTTGGCGGTTTCGTCGATGCCAAACCACAGGATGACAAGCGGAACAAGCGCCAGATGCGGGATATTGCGCAACATCTGCAAGGTGCTGTCGAGCAAGGTTTCGGCAGGCTTCCACAGACCATTGACGATACCAGCGACAAAGCCCAGCCCGCCGCCGATAATGAGACCGATCAGTGCGCGCTGCGTGGAAATATAGGTATGATAGATCAGCGTTCCGTCCAGCAGCGATTTCCAGAATGCCGCCGCCACCGTGCTTGGAGCAGGCATCAGTCGCGCCGTGATCAGACCCGTGCGCGCGGCAACCTCCCAGAGGATCAAAAGAACAATCGGCAATGCCCAAGGTGCGAGCGCCTTGCCGAGCGATTTAAGACGCGGGACATCAGTTGTCCTGCTCTTTCCGGCAAAGCCGGAAATTGTTGAGTCCGCCATCAGGCCGCTCCCTTGCGCGTCACCTCGGCAATGGAAATTTCCTTCGGAATGAGGCCGAGCTTGAAGAAAGTGTCTGCAATTGCCTGCTGCTGGGCGATAACCGATGCATCAAGCGGCTTGACACCATAGGACTGGCGCTCGACGGCGCGGACAAGCACATTCTCCGGAATGCCGACCGAAGGCGCAAGCTCGGCTGCGACCGTCGCCGTATTGTCCTTGATCCACGTATCGATCTCGGCAATCGCGTCGATGACGATATCGATGGCTTCCGGATATGCATCCACGAAAGGCTGCGCGCCAAGATAAAACTGGTGATTGGGAACGAGCCCTTCACCATTGCGCAATTCACGCGCTTCAATGGCAATTTCCGCAGCCGCCTGAAAAGGATCCCAGATGACCCAGGCATCGACTGCACCGCGCTCGAAGGCGGCGCGTGCATCAGCGGGCGGCAGGAAGGTGGTTTTGATATCGGTATAGGCAAGCCCGGCATCTTCCAGCGCCTTGACCAGAAGATAGTGAACATTCGAGCCTTTATTCAGCGCAACATTCTTGCCCTTCAGCTCCGCGACCGTCTTGATGGGGCTGTCTTTGGGCACCAAAATTGCTTCACCGGTCGGCGCTGGTGGTTCATGCGCAATATAGACAAGCGGCGCACCGGCTGCCTGCGCGAAGATTGGCGGCGTTTCGCCGGTGGTACCAAAATCGACGGCACCAACATTCAGCGCTTCAAGAAGCTGCGGCCCTGCCGGAAACTCGGTCCAGCGCACGTCAAAACCGATCTTCTTCAGCTTCTCTTCGAGAATGCCGCGTGCCTTGAGCAGAACGAGCGTGCCATATTTCTGGTAGCCGATGCGCAGCACTTTTTCCTGCGCGAAAGCAGGCGCGCTGCCCACCAATGGTAATGCAGCTGCACCGGCGAGAAGACCTGCAAACTTACGTCTTGAAATGCGCATCAATACTGCTCCTGAAACACCGGCTTCTTCTTGTTCTTATGTTAAAGGCAATTGAGCGCAGCCACAGGAACGAACGTCTAACCTCATACCGTCTGGGGAAAATTCTTTACTTCCGCTGTGTCGCTCTGGCGCAAGGAAGTTCATAAGACCAATCAGGCAGATATTTTTTCCAACTTTTGCAACGCAGCCTGGTGCGGAAAAATGGCCTATCCAACGACAAAAGGTCGGACCATCAAAGCGATGTTCCGGCCTCTCAATTATGCTCTGCGCTGTGTGCAAAAAATTTGGCTCAGCGTGCTCCGCGCACGAAGCTTTCGCCCAGCGCCTGCGGCAGGCTTGCTTTGCGGCCTGCGATCAGCAGTACCAGCATGACCATCGCAAATGGCAACATCTGGATCACGTCTGTTGGAACATTGACACCAGCGACCTGCAACGCCGTTGCCAGCGACAGGCTGACACCAAACAGCAATGCGCCACCCAATACCCATAGCGGCCTGCCCCGCGCCAGCATGGCAAGCACGATAGCGATAAAGCCATTGCCATGGCTCATGAACGGAATGAACACGCCTGCAACTGCGACCGACATGAAGGCACCGCCAAGACCGGCCAATGCACCCGTTATCAACACGGCAATGCTTCGCGTGCGGACAACATCCACACCGGTTGCATCAAGTGCCGCCGGTTTATCGCCCGCAGCCTGCAGGGCCGTACCGAGATGCGTCATCCGGTAGATCCAGGCGAAAACCGCGACCAGAATGACCGCCACATAGACAACCGGATTATGGTTGAACAGAATTGGCCCCAGCACGGGGATTTCGGACAAAGGCCAGACCGGCCATTTCGGAGCACCGTCCAGACGTGGATATGTTTGCGAAAACTGCACAAAATGCAGGAGCGCAGTCAGGCCTTGGACGGCCAGCGTCAGGGCAATACCTATGACGATCTGATTGAGGCCAAGCCGCACGCAGAAAAGCACCATGAAGGATGCGATAAACGCGCCTGCAGCGATGCCGCCGACAAAGCCCAGCCCCATGCTGCCGGTGGTCCATGCCACCAGAAAACCGGCATAGGCACCGGCCAGCATCATGCCTTCGAGACCGATATTCAGCACGCCTGCCTTTTCCGACAATTGCTCGCCAAGCCCGGCCAGCAAAAGTGGCGTACCCGCAGCAATTGCGCCGAGAAACAGGGTGATGATGAAACTTTCCGTAAAAAGCGCCATGTTTTCTCCTCCTCAGACCTTCGCCCGGTAACGGCGGTTTTTGTCAAAATATTCCGCCAGCGCCAGCGTGATGAGCAACAGCGCCACGATGACGAGCGAGAAGAAGCTTGGCACACCGAGCCGACGTGCCGCGCTTTCCCCACCAATTGTCAGTGCGGAGAACAGGAAGACATAAGCGATGGAGCCAAAGCCGTTAAGCCGTGCGAGGAAAACCAGCGGCACCACCGTGAGGCTATAGGCCGGGTTCCAGTCCGCACGGACATTGCCTTGCGTGCCCAGAATATCCACGGCGCCGGACAGTCCGGCAAGGCCTGCCGAAATGGCAAAGACGGCAATCGTCAGTTTCGGCACCGAAAGTCCGGCATGAACAGCAGCACGCGGATTGGCTCCGACCAGCCGCAGCTTCATGCCAAACGACGTTTTCGTCATCATCAGATGCATGGCGATGATAACGACGAGGCCGATGATCAGGCCCGATGAGATGGTCGTATCAAACAGTTTCGGCAGGCGCGCATCCACCGGAAGCGTGCGCGTTTGCGGGGTCGTGGTCGCCGGATCGAGAAAGGCAAGCTTTACCAAAACATTGGCCAGCGAAACGCCAAGGAAGCTCATCATCAAAGTGGTGATGATTTCATTGATGCCATGCCACGCCTTGAGCATAGCGGGCAGCAGGCCCCAGACGGCACCGACCGCCAGACCGATCACCAGACCGACGGCAAGGTTGAGCCAGATTGGCAATCCGGCCGTGTGCATAAGCGGCGTCGTGGCCGCGACAATGACCGCAGCGAGCAAAAACTGCCCGTCGCCGCCGAGATTCCAGATGCCAGCGCGGAAAGCCACGATCAGACTTGCCGCGATCAGCAGAAATGGCCCCATACGGGTCAACGTTGCCGAAAGGCCGGACGGCGACAAAATCCCCCGCTCGACCACATAGGCATAGTAACTTAAGGGATTGACGCCCATGGCGAGCAGGATCAACCCACCCAGAACAAGGGCCGCGACCAGCGGTCCAACGCTGACGGCAAGGATTCTGCCCCACGCGGAAAAAGGCGGACGTGTCATCTGTCCAGCCATCCCCGCCGTGCCGGCTTGCTGATCGCTCATTCTTCTTCTCCGGTACTCATCAGACGGCCGATGGCATCGCGCGCGCCTGCTCCATTTTGGACCGTGCCAAGCACTCTGCCCTGGTCGATCACGGCTATTCTGTCGGCAAGCTCCAGAAGCTCGTCCAGATCGGTGGAAATCAACAACACGGCCTTGCCAGCATCCGCGGCATCGCGAATACGCTGGCGGGTGGCCCGAATGTTTTTCACGTCGAGCCCATAGGTCGGCTTTGCAAAAATCACCGCTTCGGCTGCGCCGGTCAGTTCACGCGCCAGCAGAACCTTCTGGATATTGCCGCCCGACAAAGTGCCAACCGGCGTCTGGACATCCGGCGTGCGGATATCGAAATTGCGAACATGTTCGGCAGCCTGAGCGCGGATCTGTTGCGGTTTTTCCAGCCCTTTGCGCCAGAAGGGGGCGGCGCCGATGTCCTTCAACAGGAAATTGGTGGCGACCGCGAAAGCGCCCACCGTTCCTTCGCCCAGACGATCATCCGTTACGTAGCGCAAGCCTGCCGTACGGCGTTCACCGACCGAAAGCGCGCCGATTTCAGTTCCGTGCAAGCGAACGCTTCCGACAGATGGAGATTGCCCTGCAAGCGCTTCTGCCAGCTCCTTCTGGCCGTTGCCATCGATCCCGGCAATTCCCAGCACTTCCCGTGCGCGGATGGTCAGCGAAACATCGCGAACCGGAATGCGCCCAGCACTGGAGTTCAGCTTTTCGACCGACAGCACCGTCGCGCCCAGATCGCGACTGACACGGGGCGCAGTTTCACCGTCGCCCGTAGCGGCATTGCCGAACATGAGCTGGATGATATTGGCTGTGTTTTCCGCATCGGTATGGGATTTCAGTTCTTCCGGTGCGATAGCGCCAGCATTCTTGCCGAGGCGCAACACGGAAATCCGATCGCCATAGGCAAGCGCCTCGTTGAGCTTGTGGGTGATGAATATGACCGCCAGCCCTTCCGCCACGAGCCGCCGCATCAACTGCCCCAGCGACACAGCCTCGTTGGGCGTCAGCATGGCTGTTGCTTCGTCAAGGATCAGGCATCGGCTGCCGCGCATCAAGGCACGCAGAATTTCCACCTGCTGGCGTTCG
Source organism: Ochrobactrum sp. RH2CCR150 (assembly GCA_014138095.1). Classification (GTDB taxonomy): domain Bacteria; phylum Pseudomonadota; class Alphaproteobacteria; order Rhizobiales; family Rhizobiaceae; genus Brucella; species Brucella gambitense. The sequence goes on along the minus strand of JACGXE010000002.1, from coordinate 408,261 downwards.
CCAAGCGACAGGCTGGAGACGAGTGCAAAAGGATCGACCCGCAATCCCACGCGGCTTGCGGTTTCGTTGATCCGCTTTGCAACGCCGTTGCGATCCGGTTTCCGCCACCAAGCGCCACCAAGCGTAAAATTGTCGACCACCGTCAAACTCGGCACCAGCATGGAATGCTGGAACACTGTGCCGATCCCCAACGACAAGGCATGGCGGGGCGATGTGATGTTGACCTGTGCGCCATCCACCTCGATCCAGCCATCATCGGGCTGCTGCAGCCCGGACAGCATGCCGACAAGAGTGGATTTACCTGCGCCGTTCTCGCCAAGGAGAACATGAACTTCTCCCGGCCAGATATCTGTACTGACATTATTATTGGCGACGACACCCGGAAAGCGCTTGGTTATGCCGCGCAGAGCGACAAAGGGCATGCCCGAAGAACTGACCGGAGAATTTACTGCGTGTGATGAGAGAGGGACTACTTTTTCCGTTGTCGCCTGCATCAAACTGTCCTTCATGGAAGTCCGTCTCGTCGCGACCGGATGGATCATAACGAGGCCCGAAAGCAACGAGACGGATATTCGAGCGCCGTGCGTCCTGTCGGACGCACCAAAGTCGCTCTCACTGCTTTATCCATGCATCCTGCTTTTCAGAAATCGAACCCGATTTCTGAGCCGATGCTTGAGCAAGCTGGTTACTTGGAAGCGACCGTTTTCACCAACGCATGCACGCTGTCGGCATCGAACTTCGGCTCAACCTTGATCTCGCCGGACACAACCTTGGCCTGAAGATCTTCGATCTCCTTCCACACATTGTCCGGGATGTTCTTGGTCTTCAGAAGACGCAGGCTGCCGTCATCCAGTTTGATATTATAGTTGTGGCTGCCGTACTTGCCGTCTTTCAGATCCTGAATCATCGCCGCATAAACGGGTTTCAGATCCCAGATAACAGAAGACAGAAGGAAGCCCTTGTCGATTGGGCTCTTGTCGCCGATGACGTCGATGAAATAGGCCTTGCCGCCATCCGTGGCAGGCGTAGTCTCGACGGCCTGCAACATGCCGAAGCTGGAACCGTTGCCCTGTCCGAAGATAACGTCCGCGCCGGAAGCGATAACCGTTTCCGTCACGCGCTTGCCGCCTGCGGCGTCCGCATAGGCAGCTGGTCCAATGACGGCATAACGAACTTCAACCGCCGGGTTTTCAGCCTTCACGCCCTGGGCAAAAGCAACCGACATGTTGTTCCACGATGGCGGCTCACCCGAAACGACGATACCGACGACCTTGGTGCGGCTGACCTTGGCGGCGAGACGACCGGCGAGATAAGCACCATCGCTACCGGCGGCAGTGTAGTCGGCCACCTTGCCTGCCGAAAGCTTGTCCGGACTGTCGACAATGGCAACAGGGACCTTCATTTCCTCGCCGATTTCCGGCGCAGCGGTGTTATAGCCGGAAGCATGCGCGATCAGCAGACCAGCGCCATCTTCGGCAAGCTCGCGCAGCGTCGGGCGCACGTCGCCATAGCCGAGATTTTCCGCAACCACAACCTTCACACCGGCAGCTTCGCCAGCGGCCTTGGCAGCTGCCACGCCCTGCTGGTTCCAGCCCATGTCAGTTCCCATTTCCGGAGCCAGAATTGCGATTGATTTGATATCTTCCGCCAATGCAGTACTGGCCATCCAGCTGCTCACTGCAAGAGCAAGCACAGCTTTACTTACTGTACTGATTCCCATTTTCTTCATTTTGTCGTTCCCTATTGTAGAATTTTGTTGACTATTTTTTACTCTCCGGTTGAATCTTAAGTACAAACGGGAGCAAAGTTTGAAAATGCGAATTCACCTTACCTTTCTTGCTACAGCACTTCTTGGATTAAACACTGCGCAAGCCGCCATCAGCGGCCAATCGCTCGACATCACCGTCGAAAACAGTGGAAAGACTTCACTGGCATGTTCGGCTGCTTTTGCGCACTGGTTCTCCGCCGATCTTGGCGAAGTTGCGCCCGGTGCGAGCCGTTCATTCAGCTTTGGTGTCGATGTGAAGACAGGCAATGTCTTCCAGTTGAATTCAGTCGGCGACAAGATGGCCGTGCAGCGCATCTGGTGCGGGCACAAGGGCGATGACTGGGCAACACGCGCTGAAATTCCGATGGAGCGCCGTGCAGGCGCGACGCCGGAACCGGTACGTCTGCGCTGCGAGGCAGGCGTCAAGGCAACCCGATGCGCCGCCCCATAGCGGCGCTCGACCAAGCCCTGGATTGGGCGAATTGCCAATCTGTTACAGCCTCGCATCTGACCCCTCCATTTGGAACGAAGCGTGTCCGAAACGCAGATCCCCGAAAGATCTCAGCTGCGCATGAACCTCACCCCGATTGACAGTGCGAGAATACGATAGCATGATCATACCGTAATACAATATTGAAAATCGACTGGCGGTGAATTTGCAGAAAATCCTTGCATCCATCTGGATATAAAGGAAAATTTTAAAATCGACCGCAGATCAGCATTCATAAGAGAGAGAAAATGCGCACAGCAATTGTTACCGGAGCGAGCCGCGGACTGGGGAAAGCCTTCGCTATCGGACTGGCAAAAGACGGGTTCGCACTTGGTCTTTGCGCCCGTGATGCGGCAGCTCTGGAAGAGACTGCAGAGGCTGCACGCGCCGCTGGAGCGCCGAAGGTCGTTGTCATTGCCGCCGATCTTTCACAGCTCGGTGCAGCTGAAAAAGTTGTAGCCGATACGCTCGCCGTCACCGGACGGATTGATGCGCTGATCAACAATGCAGGCGCGACCAAGCGCGGCGATTTCCTTTCGCTCAGCGACGATGATTTTCTGGAAGGCTTTGCGCTCAAGTTTCACGCCACCGTGCGGTTTTGTCGGGCCGCGTGGCCTGCTCTTGTCGATAGCAAAGGCAGCATCGTGAATATATCGGGTGTCGGTGCACATACGCCCGAGCCAGACTTCACCATTGGCGGCTCGGTCAACTCCGCCTTGATCAACTTTACAAAGGCGATTTCAAAGCGCGCCCAAGGCACCGGAATGCGGATCAATACCCTCTGCCCCGGCCATATCGTGACCGACCGGCTAATGCGCCGTATCGAAGTGCTGGCAAAGGAACGGAATATTTCTCTGGACGCGGCGCGCGACGCGCTGCGTGAAGCCCAAGCCATCCAGCGCTATGGAGAAGCGGAAGAAGTTGCTGACGTCGTGCGCTTTCTGTGCAGCCCGGCGGCTGCCTATGTGCATGGCACGGTCATCAATGTCGACGGTGGTGCGACGCCGGGAATATGATCCCGGCGTCGAACGTCCGGTTCAAGAAGCGCTGGCCTCTTCGGCCAGCCGCTCGCGCAGAATAGCGATTGCGACTTTGCCTGCGTTCATGACGTGATAAGCCGCCGCCTTGCGGGCTTCCTTGCCGCGTCTGGCTGCCAGATGACCGACGACCTCTTCCAGCTCGGTGAGGCTTTCGCGCGTTCTGCCCGGTGCGCCGAGCGACGTTGCGCGGAGAACCATGACGCGGGCGTTCAGCGACGAAAGCGTATGCCCCAGCGCCTCATTATGCGCACCGTAGATCAGGCAGTCGTAGAAAGCGTTCTTGGCCGTCAGCCGCTCCAGAGGATCGGTGATCTTGTCGCTGTTCTTCAGCACTTCGAATGCAGCCTTCAGCGCTGCAATGTCGTCATCAGTCGCATTTTGGGCGAACAACTCGCAGGCAAGACCTTCCAGTTCGATACGAACCTGATAGATGCCCTCAGCCTGTTCGGGCTTCAGCCGCGCGACGATGGGGCCGCGATGCGGCACCACTTCCACGAGACCTTCACTCTCCAGTTGACGTAGCGCTTCGCGTACAGCCGTGCGGCTCACGCCAGTCATTTCGCACAAATCACGTTCAGTGATGCGCTGTCCGGCTGTGAAATACCCGATCGCGATAGAGTTACGGATACTTTCCGTAACGCTATGACGGACCGGTGCTGCAGCCTTTATCACTTTGAAATCAATAGGTGGGTTTTTTCCGTTCATCAATATCGCCATAAGTTTGCGCCCCATAAGCGAAAAGCGGGCATATTACCGTATTACTATACGATAACTGCACTTTTTGAAAGCATCCCATTGTTCTCTCTGCCCGTTTTAGGTGCAGAACCTTATGCGGGCGCCTCTTCAATCACCGCCATAGCCGCCGCAACGCCTGCGCCGACGTCGATATTCGGCACGCCTGCCGCCTTGAGACCGCCTGCAATGGCAGCAACCGAGACGAGCGAATAGGTCGGACGTGCCGTCGGACCCATATGTCCGATACGTGTCAGCTTGCCGAGCGTTTCACCACGCCCTGACGAAAAGACGACACCATAGCGGTCGCGGATCGCCGCACGCAATTTGGCCTCATCCACCCCTTCTGGGATCGCCACAGCCGTACAGGTCGGCGATGCGATTTCTTCCCGTGCAGCCCAGAGTTTCAGACCGGCGGCCTGAATGCCTGCGCGGCAGGCTTTGGCAGTCCAGGCATGGCGCGCCCAGACGACCTGTTCACCCTCTTCCAGATAGAGGTCGAGCGCCGCATCCAGCGCATTGATTTCGGAAACAGATGGCGTGAAGGGGAATGGCTTATGTGCTTCATGAGCGCGCTTCCAATCAATGATCGACAGGATGGAAGCTGTCGGCGCATTGGGATTGGCAGCGATTTTCTCCCAGGCGGCATCGCTGACATGCAGAAGCGTCAGCCCGGGAGGGCAACCGAGACACTTGTTCGGACCGGTCACGAACATATCCGCATGCGCCGTTTCGGGCAGCACATCCATACCGCCGAAGGCCGATACGGAATCGACGATGAACAATTTTCCCGCAGCCTGAACGACCGTTCCGATTTCCGCGACCGGATTGACCGTGCCGGATGGCGTATCGTGGTGGCAGATCGACACGATCGCAACATCGGGACGCTTTTTGAGGAAGTCAGCCACGGCTTCAGCCGTCAGCACCTCATTATAGGGCACTTCCAGCTCGACCACTTCCTTGGCATAGCGTGCAGCCCAGTAGCCGAAGCCTTTTCCGTAGACGCCCGAAACGAGATTGAGAACCACATCATTTCTGGTGATCAGCGAAGCGGCTGCCGCTTCCAGCCCAAGAACAGGCTCTCCATGCAGGATAACCGGCGGTGTTTTGGTGTGAAACACACGCTGCACCTTGGCATTTACAGCCTCGTAGAACGCAAGAAATGCCGGGTCGTAATCATAGAGAACCGGTCGCGACAAGGCACGCAACACAGCCGGATAGGCATCGACGGGACCGGTGGTCAGCGTAAAAATCGGGTCGGCAATTTTTCCTGCATTCATTTCGTTCTCCCTTGCTTATGCTTTTATTTCGGTGCGCTATCTGGCTCGCGCCAGGCTGAGAAATGATGTTGCGTCGGCTGCATTCTCTATCCTTTCAAGAGAAGCGATCAATGCCTCGCCGTCGATTGCGATCCCGCGCCAGTCGATCTGCGCCTTGAATTTCTGCGCCAGTTCGGCATTGCTCATCGGATGAGCCAACCCACCCTTGGCGCCATCTATCCTGCGCACCAGTTTGCGCCCATCCTCAAGCAGAACGCAAACCTCCACCGCCTCGAAAGAGAATGACGGATCGTCGGCAAAGGACAGTTTTTCAACCAACACCTTCAGTTCAGGATCGGCCACAGCGGCATCGGAGAAAGCCGCCAGATCGGCCTTGCCCCATAACAAGCTGACCGCGACAGCGTGTTGGGCGCTGACCTGCGCCAGCCTCCCGGTTGTAACGCCCGGCCTGTCCGTGCGCTGACGCAGCAACGGGTGGCCGGTCAGTGTTACAGATGTAATGGCATCAGCCCGCAGACCGCCCTCACCGTGCAGTTCAAGGCAAGCTTCAATCACCGGATTGAGCACTACACCGCATGGATAGGGCTTGAAGGTGTTCTTCAAAATTTCCCAATCGCTGCCAAGTCCGCCGGTCAACGCGTCATAATCAGACGTATCGGAATGCAAAGCCAGAAAGCCGCGCGCTCCCTCCAGAGGTTCTGCCGGGCCGGTATATCCATCGGCTGCCAGCAGAGCGGACATGAGGCCGGATCGCGCCGCCTGCCCTACGGAAAGGCTTTTGGACATGGTGCCCAAGGTTTCAACCGAGCCGGATGCCTGTGCCAGTGCATGGCCCAGAGCATCGACGAGTTGCGACGGGGAAAGCCGCAACAGCCGACCCGCAGCCAGTGCGGCACCAAATGTCCCGCAAGTCGAGGTAATGTGCCAGCCGCGTGCATAATGAACCGGATGAAGCGCATTGCCCAACCGGCACGTCACTTCCGCACCAAGCACGAAAGCCTCGATCAGATCGGCACCTGATACTGGACGCCCTTCCCCGGCCATGGCTTCGGCCAATGCCAGAATGGCTGGCGCGACCGGTGCCGATGGATGAATAACCGTCGGCACATGCGTGTCGTCAAAATCGAAGATGTTGGCGGAAGCGGCATTGATATAGGCCGCCCAAAGCATGTCGGCCCGCTCGGAACGGCCAATGATGCTTGCTTTCGCCGGTCCAGAAAAGGCTGGCAGCATGGCCACCAGTTTTTGTGTCGCTGCTTCGTTCGAGCCGCCTATGGCCGTGCCGACCATATTGAGCAATGAGCGCCGTCCCGCAGCGCGTACTGCTTCAGGCAAAGCTGGCGGAGCATGGACAAACTCCGCCAGAGTGAGGCTTAAACCCTTCATGTCACGCGCCAGCAGCTTTGCCGCGCACCTCGGCACCCGCCCATTTCTCGAGCGGGCGAATGATTGCGGTCATGTCGGCATCTGCACCGAGATCGGCCTTGGTGATCGAGAAAAGCATGCGCACCGCATTGCCCACCATCATCGGCACACCGAGCCGTTCAGCTTCTTCGAGGCACAAACGGATATCCTTGAGCGACAAGCCGATTGCAAAACCGAAATCGAAACCACGCGGCAGAACGAAGCGCGGGATTTTATCGGCGCTCGCGGAGGTGCGCCCGGAACCGGCATTAAGGACTTCGATCATGACATCGGCATCGAGACCGGCCTTGGCACCCATTACCATGGCTTCTGACGTGATCGCTAATGCAGCAGCCGAGCAGATATTGTTGATGAGCTTCATCACCTGCGCCTTGCCCGGCTCTTCGGCGACACGGATCACCTTGCCAAGCGCGAGCAGCATCGGTTCCACGACCGAAAAATGCGCCGAAGGTCCCGCAGCCATGAGCGCAAGCGTGCCCTTCTTGGCACCTGCGACACCGCCCGAAACCGGACTATCAATCAGGGCAATGCCCGCAGCCGACAATATTTCAGCCAGATCCATCTCGGCCTTCGGCCCGGTGGTCGACAGATCAACGACGCGCTTCACCACGCCGGGATTGGCCGCAATACTGCGCCCGACAGCGATCACCACCTCGGGCGTCGGCAAGGACAGGAAGATCGTCTCTGCGCGCGCGGTCAATTCGCCGATGGTGCCAGCCTCTTCCGCCCCTGCGGCAACCAATGCGGCCACCGCCGCTTCGGCACGGTCATTCACGGCAAGTTTGTAGCCTGCACCGATGATGCGCTCCGCCATAGGGCGTCCCATATTGCCAAGGCCGACAAAACCGACTTCACTCATTCCACTCTCCTGTTATCGCGGTCGCGCCATCAGGCAAACGACCAGCCATTATCCACCGGTATCGCCGCACCGTTGATTCCTTCGCTGGCAGCGCCGCAAAGGAACAGCGCCAAGGCCGTCACCGTCTCCATCGGAATAAATTTGCCACCCGGCTGACGGGTGGAAAGGAAAAGACGCGTCGCCTCTTCAGTGCTGATGCCTTTTTCCGCGGCCAGCACTTCAATGCGGCCAAGGGCGGAATCGGTTGCCATCAGCCCGGGGCAGATCGCGTTGCAGGTGATCGCGGTTGAGGCCAGCTCCAGCGCGACCGTCCGCGTCAGGCCGATCATTGCGTGTTTGGTGGTGACATAATCCGCACGACCGGCCAGCGCGATCAGGCTGTAAACCGACGCCATATTGACGATCCGCCCCCAACCCCGGGCCTGCATGCCGGGCAGACAGGCGCGAATCAACCGGAAGGGAGCGGACAGATTGACCTCCAGCGCCTTGTCCCAATCGGAATCGGCCAGCGTCTGCACCGGCGACATTTTGCGAATAACGGCATTGTTGACCAGAATATCGATCCCGCCCAACTGTTCGGTTGCAAGGGCTGCAAGATGATCGGCTGCCCCGGTTTCAGACAGATCGATCACCGATGAGCCGACCGGCTGGCCTGTTTCGCGGCTCAGAGCCGTCGCGGCATCGCTCACTTCGGGCAGAATATCGGTGAGAAACACACGATCTCCGGCCTTTGCAAAGCTGCGGGCCAGTTCCAGTCCAAGGCCAAGGGCCGAACCGGTAATCAGAACACCACGTCTTGTTGCAAGCGTCATCGCGCCAGTTCCTCCCACGTCAAACTTGGCGCAACGTCGAGCCGAACGATGATCCCCTCCAGTTCAGCCGAAGGTGCTGAATAGGCCTGCATAACCGCCGGATCGTGGCCCGGAACAATGTGATCGAGGCTTGGCGCCAGTTCGGTCAGTCGGGCATAGCCGCGAATAAGAGAGGCTTCATCGTAGAGCACGGGAAACGGATTGCGATGCTCCATATTGGCGTAAAAATGCGTCGCATCGGAAGCCAGAACCACCCAGCCACGCGCGGTATAGACGCGAACCGCCTGCAAACCAGCACTGTGGCCCGGCACAGCATGAAGCCAGAATCCGGGCGAAAGCTCCCGGTCGCCCCGGTGAAACTCAATCCTGCCCGCATAAAGGCTGCGGATATAGGCGACGATGTTTTCAACATCGAACGGAGCGCGCGCTTTCGGGTCGCACATGCAGGGGCCGGTCGCGTGGCCCGCTTCATCAACCTGCAAATGAAAATGCGCTGCCGGAAAATCGCCAAGCGTTCCCGCATGATCGTAGTGGAGATGTGTCAGCACGACCTGAGACACCTTGCCTGCATCCACGCCGAGAAGCGCCAGCGCATCCACCGGCTTCCGCAGCAAGGTCCGCCCGCGCGCATCGGCTGCATCCTGCCCAAAGCCGGTATCGATAACGAAAACCTCGTCACCACGCCGGGCAAGCCAGACAAAATAGTCGAGATCGGCACCCGACTCATGCGGATCAGAAACATGCAGAAAATTGTCTTTGATCGTTCGTCCGCCATGGGTGGCGTAACGCAAGGCATAAAGCTCGAAGGGCGCTATTTCCCCGTCAGGTCCCGTTATCGGCTTCGCCATGATCCTCCCGCCCCACAAGCACATTCGACGTCGATACGCCGAACAATTTCATCTTAGCCTACAGTATGACCGTAATCTTGTCATACAATCTATTGACAGGTCAAGTCCGGCATGTCTAACCTTGGGTCAATAAGAAAGACAAAACCACGGGGACAAGCTGGCGCACAGCCACCTTAACGGAGAGATGTATGACTCGTCCTGAATTCAACGGTGAACAATTCCAAAAGGGGTTGAAGGTTCGACGCGAAGTGCTTGGCGAGGCTTATGTCGCGCCGTCGCTGGCCAATGCCGACGATCTGACCGCACCGCTTCAAAAGCTCGTCACCGAATGGTGCTGGGGTGAAATCTGGACCCGCCCCGGTCTCGAGCGCAAGACACGCAGTTTTCTCAACCTCGCCATGCTGACGGCGCTGAACCGTCCGCATGAAATCAAGATCCACGTTCGCGGCGCCTTGAACAATGGCATCACCGAAAACGAGATCGTCGAGGTCATTCTTCAGGCCGCGATTTATTGCGGTGTACCTGCCGCGCTCGACGCCATGCGCGTTGCTTCGGATGTGATCCGGCAAATGCGTGAAGAAAAGGCCGAAAGCGCCTGATTTATATAACCGGAAACGCTCCATAAAACCGGGGAACACCGGCGATTCCAATTGCAAATAGGAGGCCCAATGACACAGGGAACAGCTACAAAACCAGCCAGCACGCCGCATCGGCTGAAGACCGGCGCGGAATATAAGGAGTCCCTCAAGGACAACCGCCAGATCTGGGTCGGCGGTTCGAAACTGAACTCCGTTTATGACGAGCCCGCGTTGGCCAAGGGCATCGACCTTCTGGCCTCGATGTTCGACGATCAGTTCACTGAAGAACATGCCGACGCCACCACCTATTACGACGAAAAGGCAGGGGCCATTCTCAGTCGTTCGTGGCAGATTCCGCGCACCAAGGAAGATCTGGCCGCCCGTCGCCGCATGATCGAATATACTTCGCTCAAGACCGCAGGCACCTTCGGACGTCCGCCAGATCTCGCGCCATCCATCGTTGTTGGTCTCTATGCCTATCTGCCGACCTTCAAGAAGAAGAAGTCGCTTATCGACGGCATCGATCCGGACTTCGCCGAAAACATCGAACGCTACATGGAATACGGTCAGAACAACAACCTGACCGCGTCGGAAAGCCTCGCCGGACCGCAGGCCGACCGCTCGTCGCCCAAGGCCTCGGAAGCATCGCTGCTGAAGGCGCGCAAGGTCACGAAGGACGGCGTCTATATCTATGGCGCCAAGACTGTCGGCTCGATTGCGGCGCAGGCCAATGATATTTTCTTCACCAATCTCGGCGGCATTCAGGAAACCCCTGCGGATGCCTGCATCTGGGGTTCGGTGCCAATCGACACGCCCGGCATCAAGATGATCTCGCGTGAAATGGTCTCGCAGCCATTGTCGAGCAAGTTCGACCATCCGGTATCGAGTCTCGGCGAAGAAGCCGACCAGTTCATCGTGTTCGACAATGTCTTCGTACCGAAGGAACGGCTCTTCAACCTCGGCGATCCGACAGCGATGAGCTATTACGGCCCGGTCTGCGTCTTCGCGCATTGGCATGTTCTGACCCGTCTCGCCGTGAAGGCGGAACTGTTCGTCGGCGCAGGCCAGATGGTTCTCGATTATCTCGGAACCGGCAAAATTCCGGCTGTGCAGATGATGCTGGGCCAGCTGGTCGAATATGCACAGACGCTCCGCGCCTTCGTCACCGCCGCCGAAGCACTGGCTGTCCCGACCGAAGGCGATGTCATGCGCCCCGATGTCGGCATGCTGACCGCCGGTCGCCTGTATTCGATCGAAAACTACCCGAAGATCATCCATATCCTGCAGGAACTGTGTGGTCAGGGTCTGGTGATGCGTTTTGGCAAGAAGGCGTTCGACAATCCGGAAGTCGGCCACTTTCTGCATGAACTGCTGCCCGGACATGGCGTATCGGCCATGGTCAAGGAACAGCTGATGAATTTCATCTGGGACATGACCTCCGGTTCGCTGGCTGGCCGCGTTGCTCTGTTTGAAAACGTCAACGCCACACCGGCTCCGGCCCTGCGCGCCCGACTTTATAATGAAGTCAAGCGCGACGGCTATGTCGCCCAGGTGAAGAAAATCGCCGGGATCGAGTAAAGCTCTGACGACCCCGCCTGATGCCAATCGGGCGGGGTTTCTTCTTTCGCGACATGTTGGAGATTGCGATGGACCAGTCCACGCTTATCGACCGCTTTTATAGCGCTTACACTTCGCGCGATGCCGAAGGAGCGGCTTCGCTTTATCATGCCGATGGCTGGCACGAGGAAGTCGCCATGGCAAAACGCCGTCAGGGACACGCCGCGCTGGCCGAGGGGCTGACCGGCTTCTGGCGCATGCTGCCCGATGTTGCGTGGGAACGGCGCGGCTATATCCGCTCGGGCAATCAGGTTGCGGTTCCCTATCACATGACCGGTACCTTCACGCCACGTGGCGACAATGTTGAACCACGCCAGATCGCGCTTGACGGTCTGCATATATTCGAGTTCCAGGACAGTCTGCTGGCGGGCACCAAAGACATGTGGGACCTCGATCTTTTCAAAGCGCAGATGAGTTGAGACGATGAATGATCTGGCGAAACTCGACGGCATCGCGATTGCCGGGCTGATCTCCAGCAAGGAGATCAGCGCAAGCGAAGTTCTCGAAACCACGATTGAACGGATCGAGCGGCTCAACCCGCAGCTCAATGCCGTCGTACACCCGCATTACGATCTCGCACGCAAGCAGGTCACTGACGGCTTGACCAAAAGCCCGCTTTCAGGCGTTCCGATGCTGTTGAAGAATACCGGCTTCGAAGCGGAAGGCATGCTTCTGTCGAGTGGATCGGAACTGCTGCGCAATGTCGTCAGCAAGCGCGATTCCACCATCACCGCACGCTATAAAGCGGCGGGCATGGTGATTGTCGGCAAATCCAACACGCCAGAATTTGCGCTCAGCTTCACAACCGAATCCGACGCCTTCGGCCCAACACGCAATCCGTGGGATATCAACCGCACGGCGGGCGGTTCATCCGGCGGCTCAACTGCGGCTGTCGCCAGCGGCATGGTGCCGCTTGCCAACAGTTCGGACGGCGCAGGTTCCACGCGCCTGCCTGCCAGCCATTGTGGCCTTTTCGGGTTCAAGCCGTCGCGGCTGGTCAATCCTGTCGGGCCGGTCGCCGCTGAAGCCATCGGCGGCATGTCCACACCACATGCCGTCACCTGGTCAGTGCGCGACAATGCAGCCATGCTTGATGTGACAGGCGGCAGCGATCTTGGTGACCCATGGGCGTCTCCCGCCGCCACGCCGGGCAGCTATCTGGCGGCAGTCGACAAAACACCGCCGCGTCTCAAGATCGCGATGATTGTTGCTGCACCGGACGGTAGCCCTATTGACCCCGACATGGTCGAAAGCGTGCGCGTCACAGCGCGTTTGCTGGAAGACCTCGGACACAGCGTCGAAGAAGTTGCCGATGCAGGCTATGACGCGGAAGCGCTGAAGGCAGCATGGCGTGTCATCGTCGGCGTCAACGCGGCTTTGGGTGTCAGCGGCGGCGATGCAGCCTCCGCCAACATCGCCAAGCTTGAACCCGTCAACCAGCAATGGGTCCGCGAAGCCTTGGCAATACCCGGCACCCGCTATTTATGGGCCGTCAACCAGCTTCACGCTTCGGCACGCGCGCTCGGGCGCTTCTTCAGCACATATGACGTCATGCTGACGCCTGCTGCTGCGGAACCCGCGCCGCTCTTGGGCAAACTCGCTGGTCAGGGCAAGAACATCGACGAATTCTACGATCTGTTCTGGTCGCATTCGCCTTTCACCGCCGTTTTCAACACATCCGGCTGCCCGGCAATGTCAGTCCCGCTCGGTATGAGTTCCTATGGTCTGCCCATCGGCTCGCATCTCGGTGCAGGTTTTGGAAACGACGCACTGCTTTTCGCGCTGGCTGCGGAGCTTGAACGCGCCGCTCCGTGGATCGACCGGCGCCCATCCATATTCGGCTGAGGAAATGTTTGATGAACAACTCTGAAATCCTTGCCCTTGATGCTCGCGACATCGCCGCTGCCGTAGCCTCCGGTGCTCTCAGCACCCGTGCTGTCACGGAAGCCTATCTTGAACGCATTGCCGACAGAGACGGCCCGGTCATGGCGTGGCAGCACCTTGATGCTGCCCAAGTGCGCGCCGCCGCCGATGCGATGGATGCATCTGGAGCCAAGGGGCCCCTGGCTGGCGTCCCGATTGGCGTCAAGGATGTCATCGACACCGCCGACATGCCCACGGGCTATGGCACAAGCATCTATGAGGGCTTTCAGCCGCCATGGGATGCGCCAGCCGTGCAGATCACCCGTAATGCAGGCGGTTTGATCCTCGGCAAGACGGTGAGCACGGAACTTGCCATGGCAAGCCCGAACAAAACCCGTAACCCGCACAATCCGGCCCATACGCCGGGCGGATCATCATCCGGCTCCTGCGCTGCCGTTGCCGCTGGCATGGTGCCTCTCGCCTATGGCACGCAGACTTCCGGTTCGGTTATTCGCCCGGCAAGCTTTTGCGGCGTGACCGCCTTCAAGCCAACCTTCGGCGCGATCAATACGGTCGGGATTAAGGTGCTCTGCCATGGGCTGGATACGCTCGGCATTCTCAGCCGCAACATTGGCGACGCAGCCCATTGCGCAGCAGTGCTGACCGGCAAATCCGAACTCGCCGCCCTTACACCGCCAGCGCGCCCTCGCATCGGCGTCCTGCTCGGCACGCGTCTCGAAAAGGCGGAAGCCTATGCAGTCGAAATCGTCAACCGGCTCGCAGCGCTTGCGGAAACATCCGGTGCAGACGTAACCGTGCTGGCCGCTCCGTCATGGTTCGACGGAATTTTCGATTTGCATGAAGCCGTCATGGGCTGGGAAGTCACCCAATCGCTCGTCTCCGAGACCAGCCGCCATTGGGATCGGCTGACACCCGTTACCCGCGCCATGATGGAAGATCAGGGTCGCGTCGATGAAGCCCGCTATCGTGCCGCCATGGGCGAGATTCCGGGCATCCGCCTGATGATGGACTCGATCCTGTCCCGCTTCGATGCAGTGCTGACGCTCGCCGCCCCCGGCGAAGCGCCGGAAGGAACGCCAACTGGCGACCCAATTTTCAACCGGTTGTGGAGTGTCCTGCAAGTGCCGCTCATCTGCCTCCCGGCAGGCAAGGGCCCGAAGGGATTACCCGTCGGTGTCCAGCTTGTCGGCGCGCGCGGCGCGGACCATCGGCTTGCCTCGGCGGCACTCTTTCTTGAAACCGTGCTTGCTGCAAAAGGAGGCACCCTATGATCCAGCCAGCCACCGATCAGCTGACCGATGATTTTCGCTCCGCCATGCGTCAGCTTGCGGCGACGGTGAACATCATCACCGCCGGTGAAGGCGATCAGCGGCGCGGCCTGACAGCAACTGCCGTCTGCTCCATGTCGCTGACACCGCCTTCCATGCTTGTCTGTGTCAATCGCTTCGGCGAGGCGCACAAGGCCATCACTTCAGCAGGAAGCTTCTGCGTCAATATTCTCGCCGACCGCCAGCGTGAGGTCGCCATGCGCTTCGCAGGCCAGATCGGCCATATGGGCGAAGACAAGTTTGCGCCTTATCGCTGGACAAGCCTTGCGACGGGTGCTCCGGCTCTCGATGACGCCATGGCCAATCTCGATTGTGAGATCGCGACGGTTTCCGAGACGGACAGTCATTCGATTTTCATCGGTAATGTAAAGGCAATCCGCTTCGGACCCGAAACGTCGCCGCTGCTGCACTACAACCGCAACTTTTTCACACTGGCAAACCAAAACGCACTCTAGAGCGGTTTCAGCAGAGGTTGAATCGTGATAACCGCTCTAGCCTTTTGTTTTGTCGCACATCCCGACAGAGTGGGAACAGGCTGCACCAGAAAAGTTATAATAACAAATAGATAGAGCACTTTCTTCATCGGCACTAGCCGACGTGCTCTCTGGTGCAGCCACAATGTCAAACGGGCAGACGCCCAATGGAGGTATCATATCATGTCAATCAGCGACGCTCAGTTCCTGAAGGGCTGGAGACAGGTGCTCGAAATGTGCAACCTGAAAGCTGGCGAACAGGTCACCATTCTGACGAGTGACGACAGCAACAAGCAGATCGCCTATATCGCCAAGCTTGCAGCTTCCGATCTTGGCGCAGTCGTCACCGAACTGAACCTTGCTCCGGTCAACGCTGAAAAAGCGATCTCGCCAGACAAGTCTGGCTATATCGGCAAAACGCCACTCGACGGCAATTCGGCAGCACTGGCCTGCCTCATGGCGTCCGACATGGTCATCGACACGTTGCAGCTTCTGTTTTCGAAAGAGCAGGAAGAAGTGCTGAAGACCGGCACGCGCATGCTGCTGGCGGTGGAACCACCGGCAATCATGATGCGCCAGATTCCGCGCCCGGAAGACAAGCTGCGCGTTCTCGCTGCCGCCAAGAAGATCGGCGCGGCCAAGGAAATGCACGTGACCTCGAAAGCCGGTACGGATTTCCGCTGCCGCCTCGGTCAATATCCGGTTCTGACGCAATATGGCCTTGCCGATGAGCCGGGCCGCTGGGACCACTGGCCAAGCTGCTTTTCGGCTCGTTGGCCGGATGAAGGCAGCGCCGAAGGCACCATAGTCATCGACGAAGGCGACATCCTGCTGCCGTTCAAGAAATACGCGCGCGCGCCAATTACGGTCACCATCGAAAAAGGCTTTATCGTCGATATCAAGGGCGGTTACGACGCCGAGTTCATGCGCAAGTTCATGGACAGCTTCAATGATCCCCGCGCCTATGCCATGGCCCATGTCGGCTGGGGTCTGGAAAACCGCGCCAACTGGACGGTGCTCGGCCTTTACAACCCCGAGGCACAGCTTGGCATGGATGCGCGTTCCTTCGCGGGCAATTTCCTGTGGTCGTCGGGTCCGAATACCGAAGCTGGCGGCGATCGCGATACGCCATGCCATCTCGACATTCCGCTGCGCAATTGCTCTGTCTCCCTTGATGGCGAAGTCATGACACTGGAAGGCGTCGTGGTTCCTGTGGATCAGAAGTAAGGCCATGGCACAATACGACGTGGCAATCATCGGCGCCGGCTCTGCTGGCGCCCTTCTCGCTGCACGGCTGAGCGAAGATCCGGCGCGGCAAGTCGTGCTGATCGAGGCTGGCGGCGAGCCGACAGACCCAGATATCTGGAAACCGGCCATGTGGCCCGCCATCCAGCATCGCCCCTATGATTGGGATTATAATACCGTCCCACAGCCAAGTGCCGCCGGTCGAAGCTTTGCATGGGCGCGTGGCAAAGCGCTTGGCGGCTCCAGTCTGCTTCATGCGATGGGTTATATGCGCGGCCATCCCGCCGACTTTGCCGCCTGGGCAGAAGCGACGGGCGATGAGCGCTGGAGTTGGGAAGGTTTGCAGAAAGCCTTCATGGCCAACGAAGACCATGCACTAGGCGGCGACGGCGTCCACGGCAAGGGTGGCCCGATGCCGGTATGGATACCGGATGAGGAGGTCAGCCCCCTTACCCGCTCTTTCATCGAAGCGGGTGCTGCGCTTGGCCTGCCCCGTATTCCGGGTCACAGCACCGGGCAAATGATCGGTGTTACGCCGAACTCGCTGATGATCCGCGACGGCCGACGCATCACGGTTGCCGAAGCATGGCTGACGCCAAGCGTACGCGCGCGCGCCAACCTCACAATACTGACAGGCACAAAGACCCGACATCTCAGTTTCGACAACACCCACGTCGTGGGTCTTGAAGTCGTCGGCCCGGAAGGTGCCGCTACGATCACTGCCGACCAGATCATCCTTTCAGCGGGTTCACTGGAAGGCCCGGCCCTTCTCATGCGGTCCGGCATTGGGCCGGAAGACGTGCTGCGTGAGACTGGTGTGATCTGCCGCATCAAATCGCCTGAACTGGGTCGCAATCTGATGGATCATCTGCTGGGTGCAGGCAATCTCTATGCTGCCAGACAAAAACTGGCCCCATCCCGTCTGCAACATTCCGAGAGCATGGCCTATATGCGCGCCGATGGCACCGCGACAGACGGCCAGCCTGAAATCGTTGTCGGATGTGGCGTTGCGCCCATTGTGTCGGAACTCTTCACGGCACCGGCACCGGGCAGCGCCTATTCCTTCCTGTTTGGCGTTACGCACCCCACAAGCCGGGGTGAAATACGCATAACCGGCGCAGAACTTGACGATCCTCTGCGGATCGACCCGCAATATCTCCAGACCGAGAACGACCGGCGATTGTTTCGGGCAGCCCTCGCAGCAGCGCGGGAAATCGGCCATCGCCCCGAACTGGATGAGTGGCGCGATCACGAAATTCTCCCCGGAGCCGTTGAAACTGAGGACGATATCGACGCCTTCATTGCCAAGGCTGCCATCACGCATCACCACCCATCGGGGACCTGCCGCATGGGCAAGGATGCCACCGCAGTGGTCGATCCTGACCTGCGCCTGAATGGGTTGGATAATGTCCATGTGGTGGATGGATCTGTTCTGCCGAGCCTGACCGCAGGCCCCATTCACGCAGCCATTCAGGCCATCGCCGAGCGTTTTGCCAGCGACTTCATCGGCAAAGTAAATTGAAGGACCGGGCGCGCTTGCCGCTACTGCGGAGCGCGCCTGTCTACCAGTCAGTATTAGTCTGCCTTGCCATGCGGCATTATCCTTAGCCAGACGCGCAAAACGCCTTTTGACAGGCGTCCTTTAGCTGTATTTGCGAACCGCCTTCCTCCACCAATTCCGTAATGTTTTTCTTCCACTAAGGGCTATTCGTCTGCGCAACAGCAGTTACATTGCGGTTGACGTGTGGGCCACTTTATGGGAGGTAATTATGATGCATCATACAGCAAATATCGGGCGTCATCATGTATGATTATTGTCTGGTTGGCGGCGGCATTGTCGGCCTTGCCACGGCCCTCACCATTGTCCGGCAGAAGCCTTCAGCCCGTATTCTGGTGCTGGAGAAGGAAAAAGCCGTTGCGATGCATCAGACCGGCCATAATAGCGGCGTGATTCATGCTGGCATCTATTACCAGCCCGGCAGCTTCAAGGCAGAGCTTTGCCGCGCTGGCGAGCGCATGACAAAGCAGTTCTGCGACGAGAACAACATTGCCTATCGCGTTCCCGGCAAGCTTGTCGTGGCGACAAACGATGTCGAAGTGCAGCGCCTCTCTGCGCTTGAAACCAATGCAGCCGCGAACGGCATCACCTGCCGCCGTCTCAGTGGCGGCGAATTGCACGATTTCGAACCCGCCGTGACCGGACTTGCCGCTTTGCTGGTCGAGCAGAGCGGTATTGTCGATTATCGTGCGGTCTGTCGCGCCATGGCCGATCTCATTCGCGTTGCTGGTGGCGATATCGAGTTCAATGTCAGCGTCGACCGCATTGAAGAACACAGTGACAGTGTGCGGGTCCATGCGGGCGGCAAAGTCTGGGAAAGCAGGCAGGTCATCGCCTGCGCTGGCTTGCAGGCTGACCGTCTTGCCCGGCGCTCCGGTGTCGATGTGGACTTCCAAATAGTGCCGTTTCGCGGTGAATATTATGCTTTGCGGCCCGAACTGAACAAACTTGTCGAACGCATGATCTATCCGGTGCCGGACCCTTCAATGCCCTTTCTCGGCATTCATCTGACACCGATGATTGATGGCAGTCTGACCGTCGGTCCTAACGCCGTTCTGGGCCTGTCACGCGAGGGTTATCCGAAATTCTCGGCCAATTTACGCGATATGGCGACCTATGCGGCCTTTCCGGGCTTCTGGAAAGTGATTACCGCCCATCTTTCGTCGGGCTTCGAAGAAATGAAGGATAGTCTGTTCAAGAAGAGCTATCTGGAAAAGTGCCGGAAATATTGTCCTTCCCTGCAGGAGAGCGACCTTCGGCCTTACCGGGCCGGAATAAGGGCACAGGCTGTTTCACGCGATGGCAAACTTATTCATGATTTCAAGTTCCACCAGACCAAACGTGTGCTGCATGTGTGCAATGCGCCGTCCCCCGCAGCCACCTCGGCCATACCTATCGGAAATCTGATCTTTCAACGCTTGCAAACAGACAATTGAGTAAATCATGACCAATCCCCACTACCGCGACACCAAACTGTTCATCGATGGCAAATGGGTTGAAGGCGAAGGCGGCACGCCCATCGCCGTGCTCAATCCGGTCAATAATGAGACTATTGGAACAGTTGGCGTTGCCTCGAAAGCCCAGCTTGAAGCCGCAGCGCTTGCTGCCGAACGTGGCTTCCACATCTGGCGCGACATGAGCGTCTTCGAACGCTCGAATATTCTGCGCAAGGCCGCCACGCTGCTGCGCGAGCGCGCCGAGGCAACGGCACGTATTCTGACGCTCGAACAGGGCAAGCCGCTCGCCGAAGCGCTCGCAGAGATCAATGTCTCGGCAGATATTTTCGACTGGTTTGCTGAGGAAGCCAGACGCGCTTACGGTCGCATCATCCCGGCGCGCGACCGTTTCGTGCGCCAGACAGTTCTCAAGACTCCGATTGGTCCGGTGGCAGCTTTCACGCCGTGGAACTTCCCGGTTTCGCAGACGGCGCGCAAGCTGGGTGCAGCACTTGCCGCTGGTTGCTCGCTCGTCGTCAAGCCTTCGGAAGACACCCCCGCCTCGCCCACTGTTCTAGCCGAAGTGCTGCATGAGGCCGGTCTTCCGGCAGGCGTCGTCAACTTCGTCTATGGTGTTCCTGCCGACATATCGAGCTATCTGATCGCGCATCCTGCCATCCGCAAAGTTTCGTTTACCGGCTCAGTGCCGGTCGGCAAGCACCTTGCCTCGTTGGCAGGCGCGCATATGAAGCCCGCTACGATGGAACTGGGCGGCCATGCACCGGTTCTGGTCTTTGGCGATGCCGACATCACGGCAGCGGCCGCCACGATGGGGCGCTCGAAATTCCGCAACGCCGGTCAGGTCTGCGTTTCGCCAACCCGTTTCCTGATTGAAGACAAGGCTGTCGATCAGTTTGTCGACGTGTTTCTTCAGGAAGTCGGGCGCGTCAAGGTTGGCTCCGGTCTCGAATCCGATAGCACCATGGGGCCGCTGGTTTCGCAGCGTCGCGTGGAAGCCATCGAAGCTCTTGTGGCCGATGCCCGAGATAAGGGCGCCAATGTTGCCGCCGGTGGAAAGCGCATCGGCAATTCCGGTAATTTCTACGAGCCGACGGTTCTGACGAATATCACGCGCGATATGAACATCATGAATGATGAGCCGTTTGGTCCTGTCGCATTGATCATTCCATTCTCCGATGCGGAAGAAGCCTTTAACGAGGCCAATCGCCTGCCGTTCGGCCTTGCTTCTTATGCGTTCACGCAATCGGCAGCTCGGATTGCCGAGCTGGAACGCCGCGTCGAAGTTGGCATGCTGACCATCAATCACCTTGGTCTGGCGCTGCCGGAAGTGCCGTTTGGTGGCGTCAAGGACAGCGGTTACGGTTCCGAAGGCGGCAGCGAAGCCATCGAACCTTATCTCACAACCAAATTCGTCACAGAGCGTCACCCGGCCTGAGGTTCTCCATCAGCAAAAACAAAACCCGCATCATCGCTGATGCGGGTTTTAGTTTGTCCTTCGCAGGAGCTTTCAGATCAGCTGCGGCCAATCGAGGCTGCAACTTCATCCAGCGACTTCTTGGTTGCCGCGACGACATCATCGACCTGCGCAGGCGTGATGATCATCGGTGGACAAAACGCAATCGCATCGCCCATATTGCGGGTGATAACGCCGTTGCCAAACATCGCCGCATTGGCAAGACCGCCAAGCACGCCGACTTTCTCATGCGGCGCCTTGGTTGCCTTGTCGCCGACCAGTTCAAGCGCGGCAATCAGGCCAACGCCACGCACTTCGCCAACCAGCGGATGGTCGGCCAGTTCATGCAGGCGTTTTTGCATATAGGCGCCCGTTTCGCGCGCATTGGTCACGAGATCGCGCTCTTCAATGATCTTGAGGTTTTCGACCGCAACGGCAGCTGCAACCGGATGGCCCGAACCCGTATAGCCATGACCGAATACGCCAAGGCGCGCGCTTTCATCCGCCACCGGCTGATAGACGCGGTCGTTAAACATAAAGGCCGAGATCGGCAGATAGGATGACGAAATCTGTTTCGACAGCGTCATGATATCCGGCTTCATATTGAAGGTTTGCGAGCCGAACATGTTGCCGGTACGGCCAAAACCGCAGATCACTTCGTCAGCGATCAGCAGAATATCGTATTTCTGCAGAACCGCCTGGATCTTTTCCCAATAGCCTTCCGGCGGAACAACGACGCCGCCAGCACCCATCACCGGCTCGCCGATGAAGGCCGCAACGGTTTCCGGTCCCTCCGCGAGGATCATGTCTTCCAGTTCCTTGGCGAGACGGGTGGTGAATTCATCGACCGTCTCGCCCGGCTGCGCATCACGGTAATAATGCGGGCAGGTCGTGTGCAGGAAACCCGGCAGCGGCAGATTGAACGAGTTGTGATTAACAGGCAGGCCGGTAGCGCTTGCCGATGCAATCGTCACGCCATGATATCCGCGCTTGCGGCCGATGATCTTGGTACGCTGCGGCTGGCCCATGGCATTGGCGCGAAACCACAGCATCTTGATGATGGTGTCGTTGGCTTCCGAGCCGGAATTGGTGAAATAGACCTTGCTCATCGGCACGGGCGCGATGCTGATCAGCTTTTCGGCCAGTTCGATGACGGGGGGATGCGAACGATGCGTAAAGGTGTGCGAGTAAGGCAGCTTCAGCATCTGCTTATGCGCTGCATCAGCCAGACGCTTTTCCGAAAATCCGACCCCGACACTCCAAAGGCCTGCCATCGCCTCGATATAACGCTTGCCGTTATTGTCTTCGACGTAGATGCCATCACCCTTTTCGATCACCACCGGGCCGATCTCTTCGTGACGGCGCGCATTGGTGTTGGAATGGAAATGATAGGCGATATCGCGAGCTTCAACGGAATTAGGCTGTCTGGTCATCTGAATTCCCCTTTTAAAACCGAGCCTAGCAGCTTTCACGTCACTCATCTTAGACAGCACCTTGATGGCAATATTATCCTGCCAGCAACCCAAAATGCGGAAAGCCACCTGTCGTTATGTCGAAGCTATAAACAAAATAATCCCGGCGCAACGTATTTGATGCATCAAACTTCAAATGTGCTAGACAAGTGAACCAGGACCGTTTCCGGGGAGAAAAAGGCCATATGCGCGATATTGCTGAACTTCAGGCGGTCGAGCACGAGAATTTGGGTGACATTGTCTATCGCAAGCTCTCGGAAGCCTTGATGCGCGGCCGATTCGCCCCCGGCACACGTCTCACAATTAGAGAACTGGCGGCTTCGCTCGGAACATCGGTCACGCCGGTTCGCGATGCTATCCTGCGGCTTATTCAGGACAATGCGCTCATCCAGAAAACACCGCGTGACGTGCGTGTGCCGATCCTGACGCCGGAACGTTATTGCGAGATACGCGACATTCGCGTGCGGTTGGAAGGGCTGGCAGTCAGCCGCGCCGCAACTGAAGCGACACCGGAAGATATTGCCCGGCTCTGGTCCATCATCAATGACAATGAAAGCGCGCTGAAAGAACAGCGCTGGCAGGACGCGCTGGAATGCAACCAGCTGTTCCATTCCGCATTTGCAGAAATCGCAAAAATGCCGGCGCTGGCGACTATACAGAATACGCTTTGGCTACAGATGGGACCGCTCATCGCGGGCGTTTACGAACAGGGCGGGCGCCTGATGATCGAAGACCACTACGATGTGATGAAGGCGATTGAGGCACGAGACGGGAAGACGGCAGAGGCAGCGCTCGTGAAGGACATCATGGATGCCAGCCAACTGATCCTGCAACGGATCGCAACGCTTCTTCAGGAATAGAGCATTTCCAGCAAAAGTGCGCAGCGGTTTTGTGTTGGATAATGCGTCAAAATAAACAGATAAAGCAGCTTCACGATTCCGCGTTAACTGAAACTGCTCCAGTGGCGTTACTCGCCGGCGTCTTCCAGCTGCGGCCGCTTCTTTTTGCGGGATGACAGAACGGAATCGCTCTGCCTGACCACAAGGTCAGCGCCGACGAGCACCTTGACTGCGGGCTGCTTGTCTGCCGCGTTGATCAGATCGTCCAGTATCGACACCGCGACATTACCGATCTTGCGCTTGGAGACGTCGACCGTGGTCAGCATCGGCTCCATGGTGGCGCTTTGCGGCAGATTGTCGAAGCCAATCACCGAAACATCTTCCGGAATACGCACGCCGCTTTCCTTCAGCGCCCGGATGAAGCCATAGGCAATGATGTCATTGGTGCAGAAATAGCATTCGGCCAGATTGTGCCCGGATTTCAGCAATTCACGCGTATCGCGATACGCACCTTCATAGGTCGATTCGACCGACAGGATATCGTCAGGCTGAACCTTGAGGTTGAGCCGCTGCATGTTCTTTACATAGGCTTCGCGGCGAAGACGGAAGTTCATCGTCTCGGTAGGACTGGCGACAAAGCCGATGCGGGAAAAACCGGACTGCTTGAAGTGCGACAAGACCTTGAAGACAGCGTCTTCATTGTTCATGTCCACAAAGTTGGCCTCCACGACATCGTAGAACGTATCGATGAAGACAGTGGGCAGGCCCATGCCCTGAATCATATGGATATCGACCGCCGATAATTCGGTGCCGAGCGCAATAACGCCCCGAACCGGCGCGCCTGCAAGCGATTCCGCCACCGCACTGACCGGCTGCCCTTCAAAACTGGCAACTTCCAGCGTGTAGTTGCGGCGAGACGCTTCCGACGACATGCCGTCGATATAGTCTGAAACGAAGACACTGTGATCGCGATTGACCGTGCCGCCATGTTTGGAAATCTTCAGGAACCGGATGGTTTCACCCGGTCCGGTCGTACCATTGCCCGTCTTGGCGACACGCGGCACATAGTTCAGCCGCGATACCGCCTCCAGAACACGCGTGCGTGTTTCGCCGGAAATCTCGCCCTTGCCGTTGAGCACAAGCGAAACCGTGGCCGGAGAAACACCCGCATTCTCGGCAATATCCCTGATCGTAAAAGATTTCTTCTTTTTCATACGCTCCGCACGGCTGCCGTCATCAGCACGTCATTCCCCTTTTTGGCCGCTTCAGGCCTCACCCGCCCGACTGGCCCGCTTTGGCAGCGCCAGAATGACAGGCTGGATTCCTCTTCAATGCGTATCTTATTCGGAAATCTGCATCACGCCACTCAGAAAGCACGGCGATAAAACACTATTTGTTTAGTAAACACAACTGCCGTGTTTTTAAAACGATTAAGCTGAAAACCTGCGCAAATCAACCAAAAATTAGGCACAGTCCGCTTGACATCGCCGTTAGCAAGGCAATAGGTTTAGTGAAATAATTTTTTGTTTAGTAAACGCTGTAGGAGGAGACCATGCAGAGGACAAGCAACCCGCTTGCCATGCTTGTTGTCATTAATGTGGGATTGCTCGCGCTTGGCGCGTACATCTCCGGCGGGTCTTTTCTCTCCCTGTTCAACCTGCAGTCGATGGCTGGCCAGATTCCTGAAATCGGCCTTCTCGCCATCGGCGTGATGCTTGCCATGTGCGCCGGTAACGGCGGCATCGATCTGTCGGGCATCGCGCTTGCCAATCTGGCAGGTGTGGTTGCGGCGGTT
Organism: Ochrobactrum sp. RH2CCR150; assembly: GCA_014138095.1. Lineage (GTDB taxonomy): Bacteria > Pseudomonadota > Alphaproteobacteria > Rhizobiales > Rhizobiaceae > Brucella > Brucella gambitense. The sequence continues at coordinate 383,308 of JACGXE010000002.1, read as the reverse complement.
ATCGCATCGTCCTTTGTATCCGCCTCGGTGAACCCGCTCGCCTTTAGCGTAGCATTCATCGTGCTGGCGCTGCTCGTTGGCCTTGCAGGCGGTATTATCAACGGCATCCTGATCGCGCGTTTCAACATCACACCCATTCTCTGTACGCTCGGCACGCAGATGGCCTTCATGGGTCTTGCTGTCGTGGTTTCGGAAGGGCGCGCCGTGATGGTCGGCAGCCCGGACCTTCTGTCGCGCATCGGCAATGACATGTTCCTCGCTGTGCCGATCAGTTTCCTGATTTTTCTGGCGGTCGCTCTTCTGATCGGCGCTGTGGTTCGGTTCACGCCTTTCGGCGCATGGCTGATGCTAATGGGCACCAATCCGAAGGCAGCTGTCTTCGCTGGTTTCCCCCGCGCCCGCGTTCTGATCGCAACCTATGCAACGAGCGGCCTTCTGGCAGGTATTGCAGGCGTCATCATCGCCGCACGCAACGTCAACGTGAAATATGATTACGGCAGCTCCTATCTGCTCGTCGCTATTCTCATCGTCGTTATGGCGGGTGTGAAGCCTGAAGGTGGTTACGGTCGCATCATCTGCGTGGTGCTGAGCGCCATCGCCTTGCAGCTCATGTCGAGCCTGCTGAATTTCGGTGGATTGTCCAACTTTGTCCGCGACTTTGCCTGGGGCCTGCTGCTGCTCGCATTCCTCGCTGTCGGACGATACGACGTCGCCAGTTTCTTTACCTTGGGCAATAGCAACAAGGCACCAATTGGTGCTCAACCCTCAAGCACCAAACCGTAATACTGAGGGACTCTTAACGAGGAGGAAGTCATGAAAGCAAAGACAAAGAAGCTGCTCACCGGTGCGCTCATTGCTGCCACTGCACTTGCAGGCGGCGCAGGCACGCTGGTCGCGCAGGAAAAGCCGGTCATCGCAACCGTCGTCAAGATCAGCGGTATTCCGTGGTTCGACCGCATGAACACAGGCGTTGAAGCCTATCAAAAGGCCAACCCGGATGTGGTCGCAACCCAGAGCGGCCCGGCAACTGCCGACGCGGCACAGCAGCTTCAGATCGTTCAGGATCTGGTCGCAAAGGGCGTCAACGCGCTTGCCGTCGTTCCGATGGATCCGGCCGTTCTCGAAGGCACGTTCAAGCGCGCTATCGAACGCGGCATCGTTGTCGTGACCCACGAAGCCGACAACCAGATCAACACAATGGCCGACGTCGAAGCCTTCGACAATGCCGACTATGGCAAAGCTCTGAACGAACGTCTGGCACAGTGCATGGGCAAGAGCGGCAAGTGGACGACCTTCGTCGGCTCGCTCGGCAGCCGTACGCATATGCAGTGGGTTGGCTCGGCTGAAGAAAACGCCAAGCAGTATCCGGATATGCAGCTTGTCGATCCGAACAACGAATCCTTCGACGATGCCAATGGCACCTACGAAAAGGCCAAGGAAATTCTGCGCAAGCATCCTGACCTGAAGGGCTTCCAGAGCTCGGCTGGCAACGACGTTCTCGGCATTGGCCGCGCGATCGATGAAGCCGGTCTGAGCGGCAAGGTCTGCCTCGTCGGCACCGGCCTTCCGAACCCATCGGCTGATCTTCTGGAATCGGGCGCCATTACGGCTATCGGCTTCTGGGACCCGCAGAAGGCTGGCATGGCGATGAATGCTGTTGCCAAGCTTCTTCTGGAAAAGAAGGAAGTCAAGGACGGTATCGACCTCGGCGTTGAAGGCTACAACAAGGTTTCCGTGAAGAAGGGTGCAGGCGAAGGCCTCCTCGTCATCGGCAATGGCATGGTTATCGCCGACAAGGATTCCTACAAGGAACACCTGTTCTAAGCAGCCTTAAAAGATCCGACTGCGGGTGGCGACCGTTCCGTTCACCATCGCCGCCCAGCGTCAAGGCCTCGGGTGCTTTCCGCGAATGGAAAGCATCCGGGCAACTAACCCCGGTTGATTTTGCCGCCAACCAGCCGACAGCGGAACCGTTGCGTGCAAGCGCGATGATGCACTGTGGCAGAGGAATTAACGTGTCAACTACGATGAACAATAAGACGGAAAACGGCCGGACACCGGAGCGTTTTCTCGAATTGCGCAACATCCACAAGCGGTTTGGCGGCGTGCATGCATTGCGCGGCATCGACCTCACGCTCAATCTCGGAGAGGCCTATCACCTTCTCGGCGAGAATGGATGCGGCAAGAGCACCGTCATCAAGATCATGTCCGGCGCGCATGGTCCGAGCGAGGGTGAAATTGTTCTCAATGGCAAGACCTATAAAGAACTCGATCCAATCCAGTCTCTGGCTGCGGGCATCGAGACTGTCTATCAGGATCTCTCGCTGATCCCGAACCTTACGGTTGCCGAAAACGTAGCGCTCAATCAGCAGCTCGTTGAAGGCAACGGTAAGTTGCTGCGCCGTTTCGACCGCGCCAAGCTGCGTCAGACGGCGGAACGTGCGCTGAGCACTGTCGGCCTGCCGACGGACCGCGCCTTCCTGAACACCATCGTTTCCGAACTTCCGCTTGCCATGCGCCAGCTGGTCGCCATTTCCCGTGCGATCGCAACGAGCGCCAAGCTGGTCATCATGGATGAGCCGACCACGTCGCTGACGCGCCGCGAAGTCGACAACCTCATCGAAGTCGTCAATCGTCTGCGTGCAGACAATGTTGCCGTCCTCTTCGTGACCCACAAGCTCGACGAATGCTACCGCATCGGTGGTAACGCCGTCGTTTTCCGCGATGGCCAGTGTGTGGCGCAGGGCCCGATTGAGAACTACACCAAGAAGCAGCTTTCCGAGCTGATGATTGGCCGCGAAATCGACGCCGAGCGTTATCGCACCGGTACGCCCGGCGAGGCAGAGCTGCTGAAACTGGACGGTCTGTCGTCGCCGGATTTCAAGAATATCAACCTGACGCTCCGCAAGGGCGAGGTTCTCGGCATTACGGGTCTTGCCGACTCAGGCCGCAACGAGCTGGCGATGGCGATCACCGGCGTCGATCCGGCATCCAACGGTGCGATCACGCTCGAAGGCCGTAAGATCAACGTCAAAAGCCCTGCCGAAGCCATTGAACTGGGCATCGGCTACGTGCCAGAAGACCGTCTGGCTGAGGGTCTTTTCCTCGACAAGTCGATTTTCGAAAATGAAGTCGCGCTTATCCTCACCCGTCTCAGCAACAGCCTCGGCATCATCAATCAGAAAAAGGGCCGCGAAATCGCAGCCTCGCTGATGGAGCAGATGCGCCTCAATACCAAGAACCTGGATCTGCCGGTCGGCGCCCTTTCGGGCGGCAATCAGCAGCGCGTTCTCATCGGTCGCTGGCTCAGCATCGGTCCGAAGCTCCTCGTGCTGCATGGCCCAACTGTCGGCGTCGATGTCGGATCGAAGGACACGATCTACCGCGCCATCCAGACACTGGCCGAAGCCGGCATGGGTCTCATCATCGTCAGCGATGACCTGCCCGAACTGCTGCAAAACGCCGACCGCATTCTCGTCATGAATGCGGGAAGCATCGTCAAGGAATTTGACGCCGCCGAGGCGACGGAAGACCAGCTCTACCAAGCCATGATGTCGTCCCAAAAAGAAAAATCCCCAAAGGATGTAGCCCAATGAGCGTGTCGCAGTATCAGCCGGAACTGGGCCAGACCCGTTCCTTCAAGCTGGGTGACTTCATTCGCAGGCGCCCTGAATCCATCACCTTCTTCCTTCTGGTCGCGATCTGCGTGATCGTGTCGATTGTCAATCCTGCATTTCTGCAGGCTTCGACGCTGATCGATATCGGTCGCGCCAGCGTCGTGATGGGCCTTTTCGCGCTTGGCGTCTTTATCATTCTCGCCGCTGGCGGCATTGATGTTTCATTCACGGCCATTGCCGCCTGCACGGTCTATTCACTGACGCTTCTGGTGCAGGCCTATATGCCGACGCTTCCAATCGTCTTCGTCATCCTGATGGCTATTGCTGGCGGCGTCTTTCTTGGCCTGATCAACGGCGTTCTGGTGCATAGTCTGAAAGTTCCGTCACTGATCGTCACCATCGGCACGCAATATCTGTTCCGCGGCTTCCTGCTGGCTTTTGTCGGCACTGTCTGGATTATGTCGCTGCCGCCGACGATGGGCGCTTTTGGCCGCCTGCCCCTGTTCCAGTTCGAATCCGCCAACGGCGCAACCATCACCATGCCGTTCTACTTCCTGATCCTGCCTGCAGCAGCGATCCTGACCTGGTGGATCTTGAACCGCACGCTGATGGGCCGCGCCATTTTCGCCATGGGGGGCAACAGCCAGATCGCAAGCCGCCTTGGCTATAATCTGCGAACAATCCATCTGTTCCTGTTCGGATATGCCGGTGGTCTTGCCGGTCTTGCAGGCATCATCCATGTTTGCGCCAACCGTCAGTCGAGCCCATTCGACTTTGTCGGAACCGAAATCAGCGTCATTGCCGCTGTGGTTCTGGGTGGCGCACGTATTACCGGCGGCACGGGCAGCGTTTTCGGCACTATTCTGGGTGTCCTGCTCATCACCGTCATCAACAGCGTTCTGGTCCTGGTCGGTATTCCCAGCACGTGGCAGCGTCTCGTCGTCGGCTGCTTCATTCTTCTGGCCGCCGCCTTCTTCGTCACCCAGCAACGCAAGAAATAACCCGATAATCTCAAGAGGAAATCATGAAGAAGTTCCTGAACGATCCAGTCAATTTCGTTGATGAGATGCTGGAAGGCATCTATCGGGCCCATCCCGAACTGACCTTTGTCAACGACGACAAGCGCTGCATGGTCACTGCCAAGCCCAGGGCTGGCAAGGTCGGCATCGCAACCGGTGGCGGCTCGGGCCATCTGCCGACCTTCCTCGGCTATATCGGCGAGAACATGATCGACGGCGCAGCCGTTGGCGGTGTGTTCCAGTCGCCGAGCGCCGAGCAAATGTATCAGGTCACCAAGGCCATCGATCAGGGTGCAGGTGTGCTCTACATCTATGGCAATTACACGGGTGACATCATCAATTTCGACATGGCTGCCGAACTGGCCGATCTCGATGGCATTACCGTCAAGCAGGTTGTCGGCAATGACGACGTTGCCTCGTCGGTTGTTGGTGAAGAGCACAAGCGCCGCGGCGTTGCGGGCATTTTCTTCATCTACAAGGCAGCCGGTGCAGCAGCAGCCAACGGCCTGTCGCTCGATGAAGTGACGCGTCTCGCCGACAAAGCTCGCCTGCGCACCCGCACGATGGGCGTTGCCCTGTCGAGCTGCGTTGTGCCGGAAATCGGTCATGCGACCTTCTCCATCGGCGACGATGAAATGGAAATCGGCATGGGCATCCATGGCGAACCGGGCATCAGCCGCACCAAGCTTGCTCCGGCTGACTCCGTTGTCGACCAGCTTCTGGGCCGCATCTTCGCCGAGCAGGATTATGCCAAGGGCGATGAAGTTGCCATTCTCCTGAACGGTCTCGGCGGTACGCCGCTGGAAGAACTTTACATCATGTTCCGCCGCGTTGCGCAGCTCTTCGACGAGCGCGGCGTCAAGGTAAAGCACATCTGGATCGGCGAATTCGCCACCGCCATGGAAATGGCTGGCGCTTCGATCTCCGTGCTGCATCTCGACGACGAACTGGAGCCGCTTATCGCTGCTTCGGCGAATACGCCGTTCTTCAAGCACATTGCCGGTTGAGGTGACGCCATGAACTCCATCAAGGCTTCCGATCTCATCAATCTGTTCGATAGCTGGAAGCAGCTTTTCGCAGAACAGCGCGAATTCCTGATCTCGCTCGACGGCAAGGTTGGCGATAGCGATCTCGGCATCACCATGAGCAAGGCTTTCGCGGCCGCTGCCGAAGCAACAGCCGAAGAAGGCGAATCTGCTGGCATTGCCAAGCTGCTGCGTCTGGCCGGTGCCACCATGGCCCGCGTCGCTCCGTCCACCATGGGCACACTGACGGCAACGGGTTTCTTGCGTGCAAGCAAGGCCTGTGAAGGCGTTGACGCGATTGGCACTGCCGAAATGGCCGCCTTCTGGCGCGCCTATCGCGACGGTGTTGCAGAACGGGGCAAAGCCAAGGTTGGCGACAAGACCCTGCTCGACGTACTCGACCCGATTGCTGTCACGCTTGAAGCTCAGGCTGCTGCGGGTGCTTCCCTGCCCGACGCACTGGCTGCGACGGCAAAGGCCGCCGAAGACGCGCTGGAAGCTACCAAGTCTCTGGTTGCCCAGCATGGCAAGGCTGCTGCCTTCCAGGAAAAGACCATTGGTCTTCAGGATGCAGGCGCCACTGTCGGCACATTCCTGATCGTCAGAATGTCGGAGTTCGTATCAGCTCATTCCTGATACATCTCCACACATGTCGAAGGCCGGAAGCCCGCCAGGTTCCGGCCTTCGATGCTTTTTAGAGATGGGCCAGCGCCACGATTTTTGGCGCGCGGCAAAAGACGACCCGGACGTTTCTGCCCGTCGTGGTGCGCGCATGGCCTTGCTGCAGATCGACGATGATATCGTCATAGTTCAGTATCACACGGTCCAGTGGATAGACGGCTTTATAGACCGCCTCCTTGGCGCAAAACAGAATACGATCCGCATCGGCTGTGCCCTTTGGCAATCGGTCACCCGGCTGCCTCACCAGTGCGGCAATATCCTCCGGCAGCGCAATAGCCGGTTCCACATCAATCCCGACTGCGAGAAAATCGGCGCTCTTTGCCACTGCAGCAACAGCAATATCGTCATCATGAGCGAGGGAGCCGACAATGCCCGACGGCCAAATTGGCTCGCCCGAAGCGCCGCGCAAAATCGCGAAGTCGCCTCCGCCATGTTCTTTGAGCAATTCCCTCCCTGCAATACGTGCCGCGCCGCTGGCGCGACGACGAACCGGATTTCGCGCCGGAAGCGTAGCAATCTCATCACCCAGTAAGCGGGCTTCATCCCCGTCCCGAATGAACCGGCAAGCCGTTGAAATGCCCTTGGGCGCGATTGCGCGCATGGCTTCGTTTAACGCATTTTCCAAAAGCGACGTTTCGGAAAAGCCGGACTGAGGTTCTGCCATATCGGTATTCTCAACCGCGAAGATCGAGATGGGCGATCACCTCGCCGTCTTCATCAAGACCGTCTTCGACAAAGCCTGCCTTGGCATAAAGCTGGCGCGCGCCTTCGTTTTCCGGCTCATAGCAGATGGAAACGCGGTGAATGTGACCCAGCGCCTTTATCTCGGCCAAAACCTGCTGCAACGCAGCTTTTCCGTAACCGCGCCCCTGAAAAGCGCGGTCAATCATGAAGCGATAGATCTGCGCATTGTCGCCATCGCTTGTCGCATCATACATCAGGAAACCGACCAGCTCGCCGCCTGCGAAAACAGCGCGTGGCCGGGCATCCTCATCTTCATCTGCCTCTTCCAGCGAGCTGGCATTATCCGCGACAAGATTTTCCTGTCCTGGGGCAAGCTCCAGCGCGGCTATCCGTGACCGCAAATCGTCCGTCACGGATTGAAGCCTAATCTCACTGGAGCTTGAGGCGGGATCGGTCAAGCGGACGCCCCCACCGGACGAAGAGCGGCGGAACCCGCCGCCTGCTTGACATTGGCCAGCACCGTTCCGTCCTTTGTTACCGGGACGACGAAACGGTTAAGCTTAGCCGGATTACCACGCCAGACTGAATAAGGCTCCAGCACCTCGCCCTTCATGACGAAGGAATCGACATCGACGATAGAGCCGTCACCCATCACAACACCATAATGGACAAATGCCGATGGTCCGAGTGTGCAGCCATTGCCAATGCGGATGAAGTCCGACTTGAAAGCGCCCTCCTCCAGCGAGTGCGGCTGGATCACGCAACCTTCATTCAAGGTCGCATCGTCACCGATTTCGACCAGCGAACGCTCGGTCAGATTGGCGCCACCGTCATAGACGCGGCGACCGACCTTCACGCCGAGGCAGCGCAGGATCATCGGGCGGAATGGCGTTCCGGCGAAGAGCTGCGTAATCGGCGAATCCGACAGTTTCCAATGGCGCTCATGCCGCCAGAAAGCTTCATCATAGATCGTCGTCATGCGCGGCTTCAGCTTGCCGAAGCCCAGCGAAAGACGTTCGATAAAGATATAGAACGGTATCGCAATGCCCGCTGTCAGAACCACAGCCGCAAACAATGCGTTGTACTTCCAGTCATCATAATAGTTGAGCGCGCGGTCCCAGATAGCCAGCGTGGCGAAAAGCATGAGCCACTGTTCCGCGAGGAACATCAGTCCCGTGCGGAAATTGTGGAAGTTCTTGCGGCGCAAACGGCGCAGGCGGTCATCTTCATCAATATTGGCAATCAGTTCCTTGTCACGATTGACCATGCGCGGGATTTCGAAGCAAGGCGAACCCAGAAGCCCGACATTCTCACGCACCGGCCCCTCGATCGGAACCATAACCTTGGTGCCAAGAAGGCAGTTTTCCCCGGTCCGTCCATCGGACGGATAAAAGATATTATTGCCGAAATAATTCCGCTCACCGACCTTCGTATGTTCCAGCCGGAACGTGGCCGCCGATTTGTGCGTATTGATCATGAACAGACCATCCGACACCATTGTCTGGCTGCCGATTTCGCACAAAAGCGGGTTTTCATGCTGCTGGTTGGTGCCGAAATTGGACCCGGTCTGGACCACCTTGTTCAGGTTCCAGCCGATAGCCCGCATATAATGCACCACCGCCGAGCTATCACCGAACAGCAGATTGAGAAGGCGCGAATTGCTGGCCAGTTCCACCATCGACTGCAGCCAATAATGGAAACCATAGAGCGTATAGGTGCGGTTCGGCTTCAGGAACAGGCTGGCCAGACGCGGAACTGCAACCGCAGCGATAAAGGCGACGGCCAGCGCACCGAACAGTGTGACGGTCGTGCCGATGGCCACGATGCCGATGGTTTCCTGATAGTCGTCGCCAACGCTCTGCCAATAGCTATGGAACAGGAACGGGAACGGTGTGACCAGCATGAACAGCCCGACAAGCTGAAAGATCTCGAAGACGATGCGGCGGGTTTTGGACAGGGTAATGCTACGCACCTTGCAATAATCTGCCGTGGTCGGTGCCGCAGGCGACCCATGCCAATGTTCGCCGTCGGGAATGCTTTGACCGCGTTGCAACGAGGAAGCATGGCCAAGCTGCGCTCCGTTGCCGATCCTGGTGTCGATATCGATTGTCGAACCGACGCCCACAAAAGCGCCATCACCAATGGTGATCGAACCGGTGTGGATATAGCCGCTTTCGGCCTTGAAACCGAGAATATTGGATTCGCGGCGCAGAATGGAATTCTCACCAATAGAAATCAGGTCCGTACAGACCGGAATAGCCCGGCATTCAATGGCCGTGTTGCGGCCAAGTTTCGCGCCGAGAAGCCGCAGATAGAGGCTGTACAGCGGATTGCCACGGAACAGGACCACAGGCGCAGTGCGGATCAGCGTCTTGACCACCCAGAAGCGGTAGTAACGCAGGCCCCAGATCGGGAAGCTTTCTGTCTTCCAACGCCCGATCAGCACCCATTTTGCAACAATGGCAAAACCCGTCGTTGCGAAGAAGCTTGCGGCCGCCAGCACGACGCATCGGAAATAGAGCTGAAGCGGATTGTCGAGCGCATCGTAAACCCAATCGAGACCGCCATCGAAGAAAACCAGCGCGACATAGGCATAGATCCCGTAGAAGGCGAGCTGCGCAACGCCGCAGGCCCAATAAGCGAAATTGGATGCCTTGTGGGTAAGCTGACGTTCGACCGTGGCCGCTGTTTTCTGCTGCGGCGCATGCAGATACGCAGCCAGACTTGCGATGGTCGGATGCAGGTAGATATCCCGCATCGACGCCGTTTCCCAGCCCTGCGCGGTGCGCACGCGGGCACAGAAGCGCGCCATGAGCAGCGAATTGGCGCCCAGATCGTCGAAGAAATGATCCTCGACCGAAACCTCGTCCAGATTGAGCACTTCCGCCAACGCATTCGCCATGAAGCGTTGATCATCATTGCTCGGCGGCACGATTTCCCGTTCCGCTGACAGTCGAACATTGGTCGGCTTCGGCAGGCGCTTCAGATCGGCCTTGTTGGAGACCGTCATTGGAATGGCGGCCAGCTCTTCGAGATAGGCCGGCACCATATAGGACGGCAGGCGGCGTTTCAGCTCGCGCGCAATATCGGCGCGCTGCAGCGGCAGCACGCCGGACTTCGGCGCGTAATAAGCAACCAGCTCCACACGACCCGGCTCGATTTCCCAGGTGGTGACGGCGGCCTGTGCAACGCCCGGCTGATCAAGCAGAACGGCTTCGATCTCGCCAAGCTCGATGCGGTAACCGCGAATCTTCACCTGTGTGTCGATACGCCCATGATATTCGATCTCGCCCGCAGCATTGATGCGCCCCAGATCGCCCGTGCGATAGATGCGTGCTGACGGGTTGTTGGGCAAGCCGATGAAATCAGGAATGAATTTTTGGTCGGTCAGATCCTGCCGGTTAAGATAACCGACAGCAAGGCCAATACCGGCGATGCCGATTTCGCCCAGTTCATCCGGGTCGGTCAGCTTTGGTTCCGTCGGCTCGATGATCACAATCGAATAGGTCGGCAGCGGTGCACCGATTGTCACCGGTTTGTCGGGCGTCAAAACGCCCATTGTGGCCGTGACAGTCGCTTCAGTCGGGCCATAAGTATTGAGAAGCAGACGACCCGGCTTCGTCCAGCGCGTCACCAGATTGAGCGGACAGGCTTCGCCACCCACCATCAGCAGGCGCAGCTTTGGCACATCGGTTTCGATGGAGGACAAAAGCGTCGGGCTGCAAGCCATGCAGTTGATGTCATTCTTCCGCAGGAAATCGGCGAGTTCTTCGCCAACCAGCGTCATCGGTCCCGGCGCAGGCACGACAGTCGCGCCAGCGGTAAACGGCACCCAATATTCTTCCGCCGAGAAGTCGAAGGCAATCGTCATACCGTGATAAACACGGTCTCCCGGCTTGTAGCCGTAGGACATCGCCGCGACGCGCAGGAAATTGCAGAAGCTCTGATGCAGGATCGCGACGCCTTTCGGCCTGCCTGTCGTTCCTGACGTATAGAGAATATAACAAATCTGGTCGGGGTTGGCGGCTCTGGCGGCCTTGTCCAGCGGTGCGATCGATTGCTTTGAAATTTCAGCGCCAGCCCCGTCGATCAGCACATGCGGCACGGGCATCTGTTCAACGCGGGCCGTATAGGCCTCAAGCGAAATGACAAGCCGGACATTGGCATCCTCGATGATGAGGGCCATGCGATCTTCCGGAAAGGCAGTTGCCAGCGGCACATAGGCCGCGCCCGCCTTCATGACGGCGAGCAGCGCGATATACGTGTCGGCGGAACGGTCGAGCAGCAGGCCGATGCGGTCGCCCGGACGAACGCCGCGTTCGATCAGCAGCCGCGCAAACTGGTTGGCGCGATTGTCGAGTTCCCGATAGGTCCAGTTGCGCCCGTCTGAAACAACGGCAACCGAACCCGAAAACTTGTCGGCCAGTTGCTCAAAAAACAGATCCAGCCGCTCGCCCGGCTTTCCCGGTTCGGCGAAATCAGCGCCAGTCAGAATCTGGCCGTTTGCGGTCAAATGCGCCGCAGGGCGCAGAGGTTCATTTGCCCGCGCATCATCGATGGGCAGATCATTATCGCCTGTCGTCGCTGCGGCCTCGCCGTGTCCAGCGCCACGATTTTCATAGTTCATTTTCAACACTCACTGACCAAAGGTCGAGCATCAACGGGCAATTATACGCGTTAGGCGGCACGCTCTGCCTGCAATGAGGCATTATCTGTCGTCGAACCGTTCACTGCGGGTGAAGAAGACCGCTATTGGCGCAGGCCACTACTCAAACTGGTGAAAATAAGAAAGTGAATTATTTTTATTTTAGCTATTCATCCATCAGTGTTGCAAAACTAGCATACAACGCTGACCAGATCATCCGCTTTTAGTTCCTATCCACCGCTCTTGCAATCCTTTGCTGGCCACGGTTAACTGCCTAAATGGCGTTTACATTAAGGCAGTTACAGTATTTCGTTGCAGTTGCGGAGCAAGGGTCCGTTACCCGTGCGGCGCAAAAGCTGTCTATTTCGCAATCCTCGGTCACAGAGGCGATCAAGGAGCTGGAAACCGACCTGAATGTCGAGCTTTTCGAGCGTCATCCCCGTGGGCTGACAGTCACGCATAACGGCCACCAGTTCCTGCGCCATGCCACCAAAATTCTGACTGGCGTATCGGATGCCCGTCGCTCCTTTGCCGACCAGCGCATTCAGGAAAAGGGCAAGCTCAATCTGGGCGTGACATCCTTGGTCGCCGGTTACGTCCTGTCGGAATTGCTCGCCCGCTATCGTCGTGCCTTTCCCGGCGTCGAAATCAGCGCCATCGAAGACAACGGCTCCTATCTGGAACATTTGCTGGTTGGCGGTGAATTGGACGTTGCGGTGATGGTGATTTCCAACCTGCGCGACCGCATGGCGCTGCACGCGGAAATCCTCGAAACCTCGCCTTACCGGCTGTGGTTGCCGCTTGGCCATGAGCTCGTCTCAATTGACAGCATATCAGTGAGCGACATCGCGAAAGAACCATTGATCATGCTGACCGTGGATGAAATCGAGGAAAACACCGGCAAACTTCTGGCCGCTCTCGGTGCGCGCCCGCATGTGGCCTTCCGCACGCGTTCGGTAGAAGCTGTCCGCAGTTTGGTCGCTACGGGCGCGGGCATAGCCCTCCTCCCCGATCTCGTCTATCGCCCTTGGTCGCTGGAAGGCGACCGGATCGAAAGCCGCGATGTTTCGGGATCTCTGCCCGTCGTGCAGATCGGCATGGCCTGGCGCAAGGGATCGAGCCTGCCCCAGTCTGCAAGGGACTTTATCGGCATTGCTGAGGCTGCCCGTTCTGGAAGACTAAGGTAAACCCCGATATCGGAAAAAACGATACCAGCTTTCCGATAAATGAATTTGCGAAAGGCAGGGTTTAAGCACACCATCCGCTCCGGGAACAAAATCACTGAATGTGAATAAAACGGGAGTGGTCGATGAGAAAATTTCTGCAATCCTGTACCGCTTTGATGGCCGTCGCGAGCTTTGCCACGCAGGCCATTGCCGCCGAACCGCTGACAGCGATTGGCGACGGTGAAGGCGCGCTGAGCATCGTGGCCTGGGCGGGCTATATCGAACGCGGTGAAACCGACAAGAATTACGACTGGGTCACGGATTTCGAGAAAGAAACCGGCTGCAAGGTCAGCGTGAAGACCGCCGCCACCTCCGACGAAATGGTGGCGCTTATGAATGAAGGTGGCTTCGACCTCGTCACCGCTTCAGGCGACGCCTCGCTTCGTCTTGTTGCAGGCAAGCGCGTGCAGCCCATCAATACCGACCTCATTCCAAGCTGGAAAACCGTGGACGAACGGCTGCAGAATGCGCCGTGGTTCACCGTGAAGGACGTGCATTACGGTGTGCCCTATCTCTGGGGCCCGAACGTGCTAATGTACAACACCGACGTGTTCAAGGGTGAAGCGCCGAAGAGCTGGAACGTGGTGTTCGAAGAACAGACCTTGCCGGACGGCAAGTCCAACAAGGGCCGCGTACAGGCCTATGACGGGCCGATTTATATCGCCGATGCAGCGCTTTATCTCATGAAGCACAAGCCGGAACTTGGCATCAAGAACCCCTACGAACTCAACGAAGACCAGTACAAGGCGGCGCTCGATCTCCTGCGCGGGCAGCGCAAGCTCGTCAGCCGTTACTGGCATGACGCCATGATCCAGATAGATGACTTCAAGAATGAAGGCGTCGTGGCTTCCGGTTCCTGGCCGTTCCAGGTCAATCTGCTGAAGTCTGAAAACGCCAAGGTCGGCTCGACCTTCCCGGAGGAAGGTGCAACTGGCTGGGCGGACACCACCATGCTGCATGTGGATAGCGAGCACCCCAATTGCGCCTATAAGTGGTTCGAACATTCGCTAAAGCCGAAAGTGCAAGGCGATGCTGCGGCATGGTTCGGTGCCGTACCGTCCATTCCGGCAGCCTGTAAGGGCAATGCGCTCATGACCGACGAAGGCTGCGCGACCAACGGCTACGACAATTTTGCGAAGATCAGCTTCTGGCGCACACCGACTGCCAAATGCCAAAGCCAGGGCGAATGCGTGCCCTATCATCGCTGGGTGTCGGATTATATCGGCGTCATTGGCGGTCGCTGACATCGATTATCGCAAGCACGAAGATTGCCCTTCCTTCAGCTGAAGGAAGGGAACGGACAGACGCGCCCGCACGCCAAACAGATGCTGGCGCTCTCCATGATGGGTAGAACCATGACAGCAGCAGTTCGTTTTGAAAATGTGAGCCGGCACTTCGGCGAAGTCCGGGCCGTCGATCACGTTAACCTGACCATCGCGTCCGGCGAGTTCTTTGCCATGCTCGGCCCTTCCGGTTCCGGCAAGACGACCTGCCTGCGGTTGATCGCGGGTTTCGAACAGCTCACCGATGGCAGAATAGAGATCTTTGGCGAAAGCGCTGGCGGCGTGCCGCCCTATCGGCGCAACGTCAACACGGTGTTTCAGGATTACGCGCTGTTTCCGCATCTCAGTATTCTGGACAATGTGGCCTATGGGCTGATGGTGCGCGGCGCTGGCAAGGCCGAGCGTCACCGCGCCGCCGAAGAGATGCTGGAACTGGTCAAGCTCCCCGGCTATGGCGGCCGCAAGCCGAGCCAGCTTTCCGGCGGGCAGCGGCAGCGCGTTGCACTGGCGCGCGCGCTCGTCAACAAGCCGAAAGTGCTGCTGCTTGATGAGCCGCTCGGCGCGCTCGACCTCAAACTGCGCGAGCAGATGCAGGAAGAGCTGAAGAGCCTGCAAAAGGCGTTGGGCATCACCTTCGTTTTCGTGACGCACGATCAGGGCGAAGCGCTTTCCATGGCTGACCGCATCGCGGTCTTCAACAATGGCCGCATCGTTCAGGCCGGAACACCGCAGGAAATCTATAATCGCCCCCAAACCCGCTTCGTTGCGGATTTCGTCGGCTCTTCCAATGTGGTCGCGCCAGAAATCATGGCCGCGTTTGGCGGTGAACGGCGCTGGGCCAGCCTTCGACCGGAATCCATTCGCCTCGCAGACAAGGGCGACAAGCACGGCATCGCAGCGCGGATCGAAACTACCAGCTTCCTCGGCTCCGCCACGCGTCTCGGTGTTGAAGCCGAAGGCGCCAGACTGCATGTCATGCTGCCCGCTGGCGCAAGCGTTCCCGAGACCGGTTCCGATATCCGCATCGTCTGGAATCCGGGTGACGTTCATTACATGGATCAGGCAGCATGAGCGGCGCGCAGGCTTCCACACTCGGAAACTCGGGAGCAAACCCCGGGGCAAATCCGGCCTCCATCATGCCGCAGCGCGGCGGGATACTCGGTCGCCTCTCCGACCTGTTTTGGCGTCGTCCGGGATTGCTTCTGTTTCTCATGCTTACGCCGCCGCTTTTGTGGCTTGGCATCATCTATATCGGCTCGCTGATCGCGCTGCTCTTGCAGAGCTTCTTCTCGGTCGACGATTTCTCCGGGCTGATCGACTATAATTTCACGCTCGCGACCTATGCACAGCTCTTAAACTCCGCCAATCTCGACATCATCATCCGCACCGTATCAATGGCCGCGCTGGTGACAATTGCCTCTGCTTTCGTCGCCTTCCCCATCGCCTATTACGCCGCCCGCTATGCACGCGGCCGCTGGAAAGCGTTGTTCTATCTCGGCATCATGCTGCCACTCTGGTCGAGCTATCTGGTCAAGGTCTATGCATGGAAGCTGATCCTCGCAAAGGAAGGCATCCTGACCTGGATCTTCGCGAAATTGCATCTGTCCTGGCTGCTCGACGGCGTTCTGTCCCTGCCAATCGTCGGCGGCAACTCCCTGTCAGTCAGCTATCTCGGCACCTTCATCGTCTTCGTCTACATCTGGCTGCCCTATATGATCCTGCCAACGCAAGCCGCGCTGGAGCGCGTGCCGGGCAATCTGGTGGAAGCCTCGTCCGACCTCGGCGCAACGCCTGCCCAGACTTTCCGAACCGTGCTGATGCCGCTCGCCATGCCGGGTATCATCGCCGGATCGATCTTCACCTTTTCGCTGACACTCGGTGATTACATCATTCCGCAGATCATCGGCTCGTCGCGCTTGTTCATCGGGCAGGCTGTCTATACCCAGCAGGGAACGGCAGGCAATGTGCCGCTTGCTGCCGCCTTCTCCGTCGTGCCGATCGTCATCATGGCCATCTATCTCTGGATCGCCAAGAAACAGGGGGCTTTCGATGCGCTCTGATCGTAACAACCGCGCTTCTTTCGGATTGAAGCTTGCTGCCGGACTGGGCCTCGCCTTCCTGCATCTGCCGATCCTGCTGATCTTCGTCTATGCCTTCACGACGGAAGAGAAGAGCTATCAATGGCCGCCGCCGGGTTTCACGCTGCAATGGTTCGCCGTGACATGGAACCGGGCCGATGTGTGGTCGTCGCTTGCGCTCTCCGTACAGGTCGCCATGATTGCGACCATGATCGCGCTCGTGCTCGGAACGCTGTGTGCCGCTGCCGTCAGCCGAACCCACTTCTTCGGACGGGAAAGCATTTCACTGCTGGTCATCCTGCCCATCGCTTTGCCCGGCGTTGTCACCGGCATCGCCCTGCGCTCGGCTTTCTCACTGTTCGACATTCCGTTTTCGATGTGGACCATCGTGCTCGGTCACGCGACCTTCTGCGTGGTGGTCGTCTACAACAATGCTGTGGCCCGCTTCCGGCGCACCTCGGGTTCGCTGATCGAAGCCTCGATGGACCTTGGTGCAAACGGGTTCCAGACCTTCCGCTATGTGATCCTGCCCAATATCGGGACCGCATTGCTTGCAGGCGGGATGCTCGCTTTCGCACTGTCTTTTGACGAGGTGATCGTCACCACATTTACCGGCGGCCAGCAGATGACCCTGCCGATCTGGATGCTTCAGGAACTGATCCGGCCACGCCAACGCCCCGTCACCAATGTGGTGGCCATGGTTGTGGTGCTGGTGACCTTCCTGCCCATCCTCGCCGCCTACTATCTCACCCGCGATGGCGATCAGGTCGCCGGTCACGGGAAATGAAAAAAGGGAGAACGACATGAACACCGAAATGCTGATTGGCTCACGCTTTGAAGCTGGCACAGAGGTCGAGGAAAACGTCCTCAATCCCAAGACCGGCGAGACCGTTATCAAGCTGCCGGAAGCTTCGCTCGGCCAGATCGACGCTGCCGTGGCCGCTGCCGACAAGGCATTCAAAACCTGGTCGCGCACCACACCGGGCGAGCGCTCCAACTATCTTCTGAAGATTGCGGATGCCATCGAGCGGGATGCGGAAGCCTTTGCCACGCTGGAGGCGCTCAATTGCGGCAAACCGATCAATGCCGTCATCAATGATGAAATTCCGGCCATCGTCGATTGCTATCGCTTCTTTGCTGGCGCAGTGCGCAATCTTCATGGGCCGATTGCCGCCGAATATCTTCCGAACCACACATCGATGATCCGCCGCGATCCGGTCGGTATTATCGGCTCCATCGCTCCGTGGAACTATCCGTTGATGATGATGGCATGGAAACTCGCGCCAGCCATTGCGGGCGGCAATACGGTGGTTTTCAAGCCATCCGAACAGACACCGCTGACTGCGCTGAAAATGGCCAAGCTGCTGGCAGATATTCTGCCCGAGGGCGTCGTCAATATCGTGCTGGGACGAGGCGAAACCGTCGGCAACGCACTGATCAATCATCCGCGTATCGACATGGTGTCGATCACCGGCGATGTCGCAACCGGCAAGAAGGTCTTGCAGGCGGCGGCCAAAAGCGTGAAACGCACTCATCTGGAACTTGGCGGCAAGGCGCCTGTCCTCGTCTTCGACGATGCGGACATAGAAGCCGTCGTCAACGGTATTCGCACTTTCGGCTATTACAATGCCGGACAGGATTGCACCGCTGCCTGCCGCATCTATGCCGATGCACGCATCTACGACCGTTTCGTCGCGGATCTGTCCTCCGCCGTTTCCAGCATCCGCTACAATCTGGAAGACGACAGCCAGAACGAGATCGGACCGCTCATCTCCCGCCGTCAGCGTGATCGTGTTGAGAGTTTTGTCGCCCGCGCCCGCGAACATAAGCATATCGAGATAACCACGGGCGGAAAAACAGCCGGGGCCAACGGCTTCTTCTTTGAACCGACGGTTATTGCCGGTGCAACACAGGACGATGAAATCGTGCGCCGCGAAGTCTTCGGTCCGGTTGTCTCGGTCACGCGCTTCAGCGATGTCGATGAAGCCGTGCGATGGGCAAACGACAGCGATTACGGCCTCGCCTCATCGGTCTGGACCAAGGATGTCAGCAAGGGCATGCAAGCCGCAGCCCGCCTGCAATATGGCTGCACCTGGATCAACACCCATTTCATGCTGACCAATGAAATGCCGCATGGCGGATTGAAACAATCCGGCTATGGCAAGGACATGTCGATCTATGCGCTGGAGGACTATACCGCCGTGCGCCATATCATGATTGCGCATTGAGCGATTACAGAGCCTATAACCGATTTGGGATGGCGGCAGCTTTGCCGCCATTTCCATTTATTCTCAAGAGCTTATCTTGTTGTGCATTGCCGGCCCGATTAATCTTATTACTAGCTAAATTAGCTTGAGCATCAGGTCGACTTCGCTTATTCGAATCTCAAATTCAATCTCAGGGCGAGCGGATTTTGAGAATTGACACGTATTAACTGCATCCCTCCGTCGGAGCTGACCGGGCCGCATCTCGTTGCAGAGTACCGGGAGTTGCCACGTGTTTTCGCTCTTGTGAAAGCGGCAATCCAGCGGGGCGAGACGACCGCAGATCGGAGAAACCCGCGCGCCTATACACTTGGAACGGGTCACGTCCGGTTTTTCTATACCCGCCTCAGTTTTCTGGCGAAGCGTCAGGCATCTCTCGTGGCCGAAATGCAGGCCCGAGGCTACACACCCCAATTCACTGCAACCCATGAATTGCTGATCGACATTCCGCCAGAATGGTGTTGCGATTGGGAGCCTTCCAACGAAGCAATGGCCATCAACAGAGCCCGTATTGTCGAACGTTTGCGGAGATAGGCGCATTGCAATGACAGCGAATTAAACAACCATACATAGAAGCAACCAGAAAATACAATCGATTACCGTAGGTTGAAACTGAACTTAAATATATCTATGATACTCGAGTAATTTAAGATCTTCTTATGATTATACATTTCTAAACAATAATACTCTATTCTGGAAAATACGGACTTAATTTGATATGATTAAGCAGCAACATCCCCCATGCTGAGACATACCGCATGACCGAGAAAAAAGCGGCGCCGGAAAAGAAGCACGCTCTGGAACAACAGGCATCGTCTTTTACTGACGCTGTTGAAGAGATTGCGCGGAAGCTGCAAAAGCCTTTGCAGCCCGATCTTGAAGACGACTTCATACGCTATGCGCTCGACAGCGCTGCCATCGTCGCCCACACAGATGTTCGCGGCACGATTACCTATGTCAATCGCAAGTTCTGCGAGATCAGCGGCTATACTGCCCGCGAGTTGATCGGCGCCAACCATCGCATCTTGCATTCGGGTATCCATAACAAGGATTTCTTTCGCGACATGTATCGCGATATCGCGCATGGCAAGATCTGGCACGGCGAGATCTGCAACCGTCGCAAGGATGGTTCGCGTTACTGGGTGGATACGACCATCGTTCCGCATCTGTCGCCCGCCGGCAAAGTGGATAGCTACACTGCCATTCGGTTCGATATTTCTGAGCGTAAGGAGCTGGAAAGCGCCTTGCGGACCAGCAAGGAACATCTCGACCAGCTTGCCAATCTCGACCCGCTGACCGGACTGCCGAACCGCCGCCGTTTCCAGGAATTTCTGGAGATGCAGGTGCGGGACCACGAGCGCTCCAATGGAATATTTCATCTGGCGCTGCTCGACGTGGACTCCTTCAAAGAGGTCAACGACACATTCGGGCATCATGCAGGCGACGTTCTGCTTCAGAATATCGGCAAGCGCCTGCGCTCGTTCGAAGACAGCCAGCTGTTCATGTCACGCATGGGCGGCGATGAATTCAGCCTTATCCTTGTCGGTGCGACAGATTGCGAAGCCGACATGCTGTTTGAAGAAATTCTGGAAGCCATTCGCCAGCCCATGGTGATCGGCTCGACCCCACGGCGCATATCATCGAGCTTCGGCATTGCCAGATTTCCGCGCGATGGCAAGGATGTCGGCAATCTGTTCAAGGCCGCAGATCTCGCGCTCTACAAGGCCAAGGCGCTGGGTCGCGACCGCGTCGAGGTTTTTCAGCCGCAACTGCGTGAAGTTGCCCGGCGAAAATCCGCACTCTACGAAGAAATCGAGGGCGGGTTGGAGCACGGCGAATTCGAGCTGCATTATCAGCCGATCATCCCACTGATCTCCGGGCAGGCGTTTTCGCTGGAAGCGCTGATGCGCTGGCGCCATCCCGAACGGGGACTGCTGACGCCAGCCTATTTCGGAGAAGGCTTCGAAGATCCGGCCATCCGCGCAGCGCTCGGTATGTTCATGCTGGAGCGGATTTTTGCGGATGTTCAATCATTGGTCAATGCTGAAGCGCCTTTGCACCGTATTGCGATGAACCTGACCAATTCCGATTTCCGTTCGGACATCTTCCTCGACCGCTTCTTTGAACTATGCGCCGAAACCGGGATGGGACCAGAGAGGTTCAGCGCAGAGATGACGGAAGGCATGTTGCTTGGTCTGGCGCAGAAGCGTGTGGAACAAGGGCTCAAACGGCTTCATACGGCGGGCGTCGAAGTCGCCCTTGACGACTTTGGAACCGGCTTCGCCTCGCTGACGCATTTGCGCCGCCTGCCCATCGACCGCCTGAAGATCGACCGCAGCTTCGTTGCCAATATCGCCGCATCGCCGGAAGATCGCGCCATCGTGCGCGGCGTCATTCAGATCGCCCATAGTCTCGGCAAGACCGTGACTGCCGAAGGCGTCGAAACCATTGAGCAGATCGACCTTTTGAGCGACATGAAATGCGATCATTTGCAGGGTTGGTATTTCAGCGCGGCATGTGAGGTGCGGAAATTGCCGGAGGTTCTGGCCACGCTCCCCAGACTGGACACCCAAAAAATGCACTGAACGCCGCCACATTGTTGCCGTTTTGACATAGTGCGCGTCTTTCTGCGATGAACTGCTCTTGACAACGTTTACCCGAGCGCGACTCATGCTATTGATCTTGCGTCTCGCCATTGGGGGCTTTGGCGGAGATTCACCGCCCTAGCGCGTTTATTCGCGGCTGGGGCGGTTTAGTTTTAGGGCCTTGCAAAATACGCATATCTCGGTTGCAGGATCGGTCATTGTGCCGATCGGCCCACGGCTCTATTTTGCAGTTGTTCGGTTTTACTCCTCCTCCCAAAAACCGAACCTGAAGCGCGATACTCCTCCTCCCAATCGCGCTTTACCAATCCGCCCGCAGCAACTTCTCCTCCTCCCAAATTGCTGCGGGCGTTTTGCTATCCAGATTTCCCTTTCCCAGATTTTTCAGTCTGCAATCGTTCCGCCTGTCATCGGCGCTGGCACGCCCGTTGTGCTTGGAAAGCTGATCGGCAGGCCGCGCAATGCGCGCACAGCGAGAAAGGCAAAGCACTCCGCCTCGACGGCATCGCCACGCCAACCCAAGGTCTCGACTGGCACAAGGTCGACACCCGCACGTTCGACCAGAATCCGCATCATCGTCGGGTTGTGACGACCGCCACCGGACACGGCCAGCCGCTTCGGTCGATGCGGCAGTATATCCAGCGCCTTTGCCACAGCCGACGTTGTGAAGGCCGTGAGCGTCGCCGCGCCATCCTCGTCGCTGAGATCGTCTGCCATAGCGGCGGTAAAATCAAACCGGTCGAGCGATTTTGGAAAAGGCGCAGTCATATAGGGATGCTCAAGCAGTTTGGCGAGACGCGCTTCGTCCACATGGCCGCGCGCGGCAAGTGCGCCGTCGCGGTCCATCTCGCCCAGGCCACGCGCTTTCATGAAATCATTGATCGGCGCATTGGCCGGGCCGGTATCAAAGGCGACCAGCGTTTCGCCTCCGTCCCACCATGTAATATTGCCAACACCGCCGAGATTGAGAATGGCCGTATCGCCACTGGAATCGGCACTGCGCAGCAGAGCCGCATGATAGATTGCAGCCAGCGGCGCGCCCTGCCCGCCTGCACGGATATCGGCAGTTCGGAAATCATAGACCACCCTGGTGCCAAGCAACTCGCTCATCAGCGCACCATCGCCAAGCTGGCGCGTATCGCCAAGCCGTCCCGGCTGCGGCGCACGGTGCAGCACAGTCTGGCCATGAAAGCCGACCACGCCGATGTCGGCCATGATCAGACCGCTTTCTTCCACCAGCTCACGCACGGCAGCAGATTGTGCGCGGGTCAGGGCATCTTCCGCTTCGGCAAAAATCGCTGGTTCCGGGCCTTCAAAATTCCAGACGCGGGCTTCGGCCTGCGCTTGCTGCAACAGCTTCAGAATACCGTCCGGATAAGGCTTCAGCGCGTAAGTACCGAATATATCGACCGTTTCGCCATCGGTTTTCAAAAGCGCGACGTCAATATTTCCATCGAGAACGGTGCCGGTCATCAGACCTACGGCCCAGATTGGCTGCATAAAGCCCTCCACATTCCTGAATTTCAGAGAAAGTGTTAGTGCAATTCGGCGTTAAAAGGAAATACCAGAAAAATGCCCGAACAAAAACAAAGAGCGGCTTCGGCATAGCTGCCAAAACCGCTCTTTGAGATAATCCGTATCGTGTGGGTCAGGCGCTGACGCGCATCCCCTTTTCCGGTTCGAAGATGTGGCTCGTCGCCGGATCGATGGCAATTGGCAGCACGTCGCCCGGACGCACAGTCAGGCGCTCGCGGAACAGGCAGGTGATCGGCTGCGTGCCGAGCTTGCCCATGACCATGATTTCCGAGCCCGTCGGCTCTACGATCTCAGCCGTAACCGGAACGCCGCCTTCGGCTATCTTCATATGCTCGGGGCGCACGCCATAGACGGCTTTAGCCGAAAGGCTCGCATAATCACCCTGCGGAAGTGACAGGCGGAAGCCGCCATCGGCCACAAACGAACCTTCCTCGATCTTGCCATTGATGAAGTTCATCGATGGCGAGCCGATAAAGCCTGCAACGAACATGTTGGCCGGGCGATCATAAAGATCAAGCGGCGCGCCGATCTGCTCCACGAGGCCATCGCGCATCACCACGATCTTGTCGGCCATGGTCATGGCTTCGATCTGGTCGTGAGTCACGTAGATTGTCGTGGTCTTCAGCCGCTGATGCAGACCCTTGATCTCGCCGCGCATCTGCACGCGCAGCTTGGCATCAAGGTTGGAGAGCGGTTCGTCGAACAGGAAAACCTGCGGATCGCGCACAAGGGCGCGGCCCATGGCGACGCGCTGGCGCTGACCGCCGGAAAGCTGGCGTGGAAAACGGTCGAGCAGCTTGTTGAGGCCGAGAATTTCAGCCGCGCGCGCAACACGGTTTTCACGCTCTTCCTTCGGCGCGTTCTTGAGCATGAGCGCGAAGCCCATATTGTCGGCGACCGTCATATGCGGATAAAGCGCATAGTTCTGGAACACCATGGCTATATCACGTTCCTTGGCGCGCAGGTCGTTGACCACACGCGGGCCAATTGCGATCTCGCCATCGCTGATTTCCTCAAGCCCTGCGATCATGCGCAGAAGCGTGGACTTGCCGCAGCCGGAAGGGCCAACGAGCACGACGAACTCGCCGTCCTCGATGCTGACCGACACGCCGTGCAGAACGCCGACATTGCCATATTTCTTGACTGCATTACGGATGGATACAGATGCCATCTTGAACCCCAACTCTTATTTGACGGCGCCTGCGGTCAGACCTGCAACGATCTGGCGCTGTGCGAAGACGGTAAGCAACAAAACAGGCAGCGTGACCACAAGTGCTGCGGCAGCAAGCGGACCCCAGCTCACCTGTTCGAAGGAAAGCATGTTGTAGACAGCGACCGGCAATGTGCGCGTTTCGCGGCTTGCGAGCACGATCCCGAACACGAAATTGTTCCACGAGAAGATCACCGCAAGGATAAGCGACACCACGATGCCGGGCTTGGCAATGGGCAGCGCCACCTTGAGAAACACCTGCAACGAGGACGCACCGTCGATTATCGCCGCTTCTTCCAGTTCCATCGGCGTCGTTTCGAAGTAGCCGATCATGATCCAGATCACGATAGGTACGGTCACGACCAGATGGATGATGATCTGCGGCCAGAGCGTGCCCAAAAGACCCAGCGTCTGGAACAGAAGGAACAGCGGGATCAGATAGGACAGACCCGGCGTCATGCGGGCGATCATGATGACAATCGCCGATTTATGCGCCCGAAGTCGGGCAATGCCGTAGCCCGCTGGAACACCGACCAGAAGGGCGAGCAGCGTCGCCATGCCGGTCACCAGAAGGCTGTTCCAGAAATACAGCAGAAAATCATTGGCTTCGAAAATCTGCGTATAGTTCGACCAGGCGAAACGTTCCGGGATCAGGATCGGCGGATAAGCGCCATTGTCGATTTCGTATTTGAGCGAAAGCGACAGCATCCAGATGAAGAAGAAAAGTGCTGGCGAAACGATGACGAAAACAAGAAGCGCAGTGCCCAGCTTCGACAGAATTGACTTGCGTGCCATTAGCCGGTCCTCAAGCGTTCCATTTGGTCCGCTGACGCAAGGCCAGCAGGATCATGGACATGGCGATAATGACGATGAAGAACACCACGGCAATCGCCGAAGCATATCCGATGTCGTAATAGGAAAACGCCACGTTATAGAGATAGATGTTGATGGTTTCCGATGCCGTGCCCGGGCCGCCCTGCGTCATCGCAAAGATGATATCGAAGCTTTTCAGTGCATCGATCGAGCGGATGATGACGGCAACCATGATGAAAGGCAGGATCATCGGAAGCGTGATGTAGCGAAATTTCTGCCAGCCATTCGCGCCATCGATTTCAGCGCTTTCAAACGGATCGCGCGGCATGGAGGCAAGGCCACCGAGCACAATCAGCATGACCAGCGGCGTCCACTGCCAGGTTTCGACTGCGACCAGCGACGGAATAACGGTGTTCTGATTGAAAATCCATTCCTGCGGGCCGATGCCGACCAGCGACAAGACATAGTTCAGCACACCGAGCTGCGGGTGATACATCATCGTCCAGACCAGCGCGACAGCAACCGGCGTTGCCATCATCGGCATGACGAAGATACCGCGTAACAGCCCGCGCATCGGCAGCTTGCTGTCGAAAATGAGAGCGGCAATCGTGCCGAGCACCATGGGTGCCACCACAGACAGGACCGTATAGACAGCCGTGTGCCACATGGAATCCCAGAAGCGAGCATCGCCTGCCAGACGAATATAATTGTCGAAGCCGACAAAGCTGATGCCACCGCCGAGCTGCCATTGATTGGCGCTCATCCAGAGAGTGAAAAGCCAAGGGAAGACGATCACCGCCCCGACGGTGATCAAGGCGGGAAGCACAAATGGCCAATAGCTCGGTTTCAGATGGCTTTTGCCAGCCTTGCCAGCAGCTTTCGGCGTGGAAGCCGCCTTTGTGGCGGCCTCCCCATTCATGCTCTTTGTTGCTCCTGTCGGGGCGGCAGATGTCATTTTCCTTCGCTCCGTGCGAGGACCGGACGGAATTCTTCCGTCGCGCGCTTCATTTCAGCTTCCGCTTCGGCACCATTCAGGAGATTGGTGAGGCCAACGCCCATGATGTCGCGGAACTCCGTGACAGGGACGATAACCGGCAGGCAGAGCTGGCTGATCGGTGCAGATTTAGACAGGGCTTCGACCCAGCCTTCCGGCATGGTGACGCCCTTGCGCACTTCTGCATCGTCGATGATCGACTTGCGGAACGGAACGCCCGAACCCGTCTGCAGCAGACGTGCGCCCATTTCCTTCGAAATGGCCCACTGGCAGTAAAGATAAGCGGCTTCCTTCTTGGTCGACGCTTCGGTCACGCCGATACCGTCGCCGGTCGTCGGTGCGGCCTGGGCCTTCGGTCCAGCCGGAATAACGCCATAGCCGACCTTGCCGACAACGCGCGACTTGTTCGGATCTTCGAGCGGCGGTGCAAAGCCGATACCGTCGAGCCACATGCCGACCTTGCCCTGAAGGAAGCTGGATTGGCACTCCGCCCAGTTGAAACCGGCAACACCGGGAGGTGCAGCTTTGGTCATCAGGCGCTGATAGAGCTTGGCTGCTTCGATGGCTTCTGCCGAGTCCGTCTTCAGATTGCCGTCGGCATCGACCGCGCTCTGGCCATAGCCGAGCATCAGGCTTGTCCAGACCGGAACATTGGCGTTCTTCATGCCGCGGGCCACAAAGCCGTAGGTGTTCGAAGACGGATCGGTTAGCGCTTCCGCAGCCTTGACCAGTTCTTCGAAGGTTTTCGGATATTCGATGCCCTTGGCGGCGAACAGATCCTTGTTCCAGTAGATGATCCAGTAATCGACCGAGAACGGCAGAGCACCGAAGCGACCATTGGCGTCCTTGGCGAAGGTCAGGCCAGCACTTGCGAAATCGCTTTCGGTCAGCGAAGCGTCGGTCAGCGTCGGATCTTTCAGGAACGGGTTGAGATCGGCAAGCCAGCCGCCCTTTTCGAACTGACGCTTCTGAACGTGATAGCTGATGTGAATGACGTCGAAGCTCGGACGACCGGAGGTCAGCTCGATGACGGCCTTCTGACGCTGCTGCTGTTCCGGCATCTGTTCGGAATGAACCTTGATGCCCGTCAGCTCTTCGAATTCCTTCTGATGCTTCTGAAGGATTTCGCCGCGCGGGCTCTTGATAAGGTTCACCTCAAGCGTGGTGCCCGCATATTTCTTCCAGTCAACCGTGGAAGCGGCGAAAGACGGGCTGATGCCAGTCACGCCCGATGCGGCGATTGCCGCAGAACCCGCCAGAAACTGGCGGCGTGTTGGATGAAATAGTTTCATTTTTTCTCCTCCCCTATGTTCCAAACTTGGCAACTCCTCTTGCCAAGCCACTGATTCTATTTAGCTAAATATGCAATGCCAGCGTCCGTGCATTGTTGATGTGAACGGCGATAGCATCCATGGCAATTTGCGGGTCGCGGGTTTCAATCGCCGAGAGAACAGCGAGATGCTCCTGCATGACCGGGATGACGCGACCAGTGATCCGGAAACGCTCCTGATTGATCAGGCGCATCTTGATCGTATTTGTCTGGTAAGCGCGCCAGATGATTTCATTGTCAAGCGAGGCGACAATCGTGTCATGCAGGCTCCAGTCGATATTCTGCGCCTGCTCCTCAAGCTCCGGTGTCTCGCCTTCGCTCTTGGCACGGTTCAGCGTGTCTTCATGCTCGGCACGCAGCGAACGCAACAACTCGTCAGAAGCCGACTGGCAGAAAATCGCAACCGACTCTTTCTCTATGAAAAGGCGAAACTGGAAAGCTTCGCGGATGAGATTGAGATCGATATGGGCAATCTGGAGTCCGCGCTGCGGCACGGTTTTGATCAGACCTTCTGCTTCCAGACGGGGGATCAATTCACGGATCGCGCCGAGCGGCAGGCCCGTCATGGTGACGAGCTGGCGCTGCGAGACGAACTGGCCCGGATGGAAATCGCGCGCCAGCAAATGCTGGGTAAAGCTCTGGTAGGCCTTGTCCCGCAACTTCACCGGCTCGTTCTGATCTTCCGCCAAGGCTTCGTCCTCTCCCAACCGCTTTGGTTATACTGCGGAAAGTTCTCCCACTTTTCCGCAGCATGTCTGCATCGCTTATGCCCGGCTCAGGCAGCCTTTGCCATATGCAATCCGCCAAATACACTGCCAATTGCATCGAAATCCGCATCATTCAGCGCAACCAGAGGTGCGCGGACATGACGCCATTCCATATCGCCAGTATGACGCGCCACCAGCGCCTTCACCGCAGGCGTTACCGGATAGTTGAGCAGCTTGCGCACGGCATCGACCAGCTCGGCATCGTCCTGACCATCATTGACCATGCGCAGAAGACGATCCGGGAACAGATTTGCCATGCCGGAAATCGCACCCTGCCCGCCCAGACGGACGCCAGCGGCGAGATCGCGCTCGTCACCAATGAGGATGGCAATGTCCTTATGGGCCGCCAAAAGCTTCTCGGTATAAGCCCAGTTGCCCGACGAATCCTTCACGCCAGAGATAATCGCTCCGAAAGCATCGCGCAGACGACCGATCAGGTCGACGGACAGTTCAACCGCCGTCACCGACGGAATGTTGTAGAGGATGATATCGCGCGCATCCGAACCAAGACCTTTCAACACGGCGGAGAACCAGTTGAAGAGACCGTCGTCGGAGAGATTCTTGAAATAGGAAGGCGGTGCCAGAAGAATGGCCTTGCAGCCGCGACGCAGCGCATCACCAGCCTGAAGCACCGCATCGGCCACCGAATTTTCCATCACGCCGACAACGATTTTGGAGGCCGGGAAGCCCTGTGCAATGAAGGCGTCGAGAAGGGCTGCGCGTTCAGCATCGGCAATCGACGAACCTTCGCCGGTGGTGCCGAACAAAGTGACGCTGGAACAGCCATTATCGATGCGCGCACGCGCGTGCTTGAGTGCACGGGTCACATCGATTTTGCCATCGGCATCGAATGGCGTCGTCAGCGCTGCAGAGAGCCCAAAGCGCTCCTGCCCAGAATGATTTTGCGGCAAAGCCGTCTCCTCCCAAGATTGAACTGTAAGTTGGCACATACTAACATGTTAGTAAATAGTCAATTCGGATTCACTGTGCATTTATGCAAAATCTGGGGGGATTTATGTCCTAGGCTGGAAGCAGACCGCTCTCCACAAACGCCAAGACCTCTGTGCGGCTTGGCGAACCGGAGCGTCCGCCGAAGCGTGCGCATTTGATGGCGGCGGCGGCATTGGCAAAACGGATGATGTCATGCATCGACCCGCCTTCGACGAGGCCAAGTGCGAAAGCGCCATGGAAGACATCGCCCGCGGCGAGCGTATCCACTGCTTTGACGCTGAAACCCGCGACATGCTGCACCGCGTGTCCGGCCCGTTCTGTCCAGTAGCATCCGTTCGCACCGGCGGTTACCGCGGTAAAAACATCATACCGGCTGGCCAGTATCTCGACGCATTCGCTCAAGTCTGTCGTGCCGGTCAGGCTGATGGCAGCAGGTTCTGAAGCAACGATATGGGTCGCAAGCGGCAACAGCCGTTCGAGAAGATCAACCGGGGCCGTATCGGCATCGAGAATCGCTGGAATACCGGCGCGACGAGCAGCCTTGAGGCCAGTTTCGGCGGCCCATGCCCAGCGCACATCGGCCATAACGGCCGCGAAAGCGCCCGCCTCGACAGGCGGCACGATCGAAGCTGGGCTGCCCAACTGCGGATCATAGAACGGAACGATGACGCGCTCGCCGGACGGATCCACCAGAATCGATGAGAAAGCAGTACGCGCACCCGTAAGCCTGCGAATATGGCTGCAATCGATCCCTTCGGCACGGAGTTCCGCGATCACCCGTTCGCCCGTGGCATCATCCCCCGTCGAAGCCCAAAGCGCTACATCCCCGCCAAGGCGAGCGATGGCAGCAGCCGCACTTGAAGCCATACCGGCAGCGATCTGCACCGCTTCACTGGGCAGATATTTCCCGGCCTGTTCCGGCAACGCGTCAAGACGAAGGATTGTGTCGAGCGTCAAAGCGCCCAGGCAGAGAATAGTGCGGCTCATGATATGCGATCCAGAACTTGCAACCAAATGCGTGACTGACAGCGTCCTCCCCGGATCGCCCCGGCTTCGCATATCACGTTTTCGTTCGTTGCAAAGCGGTCGTTACACCGCGGCACGAAACCTGCGGTCCAATACTACAACTTAAGAAAGCCCGTTATCCAATTGTTTTAAAAAACTTCTGAGACAAAGCTGTTATATAAACTTGCTGAAATGGCTCCAAAACCATTTCTCCCCGAAAAATCGCACAGCATAGAAAATTCACCGAAGAATTTCACGAAAACGAGGCGCGGTTTGATCTCGACAATGCCTAAGATGCAAATTACGCTTTTCACATGAATCAGTCGGTCCAGCGGCGTGCCGTATTCTTCATTGGCGGGTATGATCCAAAAACGCCGGACGCGTTTTTCAAGCGGCTGCGTAAGGAAATTTCCCGTTTCGATACGCTCTGGGGTTACCAGTCAACGGTCTCCACAGTCGATGACACGCCTGATCACGAGATCGGGCTTGCGACCATCGAAACCCATGCTGCACGCGAAGACTGGTCAACGACAACCGACTTTAATTTCCTCGCCCTCGATTCTATCGTGCTGGCAGATTTCGCCCGCCCCCTGCCGGTGCGACTTGGCAAATACCTGCGCGCCTTCGCCGACTTCGTCTTTTCCGGCACGGCATTTCATTTCTTTTCCAAAGCATGGCGCTTCGGGCTTTATTTCCTCTATCCTTTCTTCGCCATCGTTCTGTTTGCGCTTCTGGGACTGGCCGCTGCGCGCCTGACGGTGCATTGGCTGGGCACAATCAGCTGGATCATCGGGCTTGCCGTATTCTCGGTCGCTTTGACGGTGCTCGGTAAACGCTGGTCCACCAACCATCTGATGGATCTCTGGTCGTTCTCGCTGAACTTCTTTCGCGGCAGGCGACCGGATGCCGAAGCGCTGATGCAGCGCTTCGCAGAAGGCATTGTCCAGCGCATCAGCGCGGGCAAATATGATGAGGTCATCTTGATCGGCCACAGTACCGGCGGCATGCTGATGCTGGATGTCGCCGCCCGCTGTCTGGCCGTCGACCAAGCCTTTTCAACGCGCGCACCCAAAGTCA
The DNA here is from genome assembly GCA_014138095.1 of Ochrobactrum sp. RH2CCR150. Classification (GTDB taxonomy): domain Bacteria; phylum Pseudomonadota; class Alphaproteobacteria; order Rhizobiales; family Rhizobiaceae; genus Brucella; species Brucella gambitense. The sequence continues at coordinate 352,500 of JACGXE010000002.1, read as the reverse complement.
CCGTTCTGACGCTTGGCTCCACCGCGCTCAAGGCCGGGTATCATCCTGCTGCCACGAAATTTCGTGAAGGCGTGCAAAGACTTACCGATGATGGTAAGCTTGACTGGGTTGAAATCCAGTGCCTGACCGATGCCATCAATTTTTACAAGACTGACCCGGTGGCGGAAATGAAGCTTAAGCGGGCCGAAGGTCGACGGTTTCCCTTCGTGCGTCAGGTGCGCGTTAAGGACATGCTGCTGGCCGAGACTTACAAGCGGGTGAAGCGCAACCTTTTTCGCGTGCATTATCAATATGTCTTCGGCAATACGAAGCCCTATTGGTATGATTTCTTTCAGGTTTGCTGCGGTCCGAAATTTCTGTCCGAGCGCGTGAACGACCATATTGTGGGCGGTTTGTCGCCAGAAAAGGTAGCTTCCGAATGACGCCCACCCTGGCAATGATCGTCTGGGCAATTGGTCTTGTCGCCTGGGTGGTCATCCGGGTGCCGCACCAGCGTCGCGCCCGCAAGATCAAGGTCACGACCAATGCTAAAACGCTTCCCGACCGTGCAGCGTTGGGCGCGGCCAGCCTCGGCCTGTCGCTGATCCCGATCATCTATGTCGCAACGGGTTTTCCGGCTATCGCGGACTACACCTTTCAGCCATGGCTCGGCTGGATCGGGGTTGTGGTCGAACTCGCTTTTCTCTGGCTGTTTTATGCAAGCCATCGCCAACTCGGCAAGAACTGGTCGGTCTCGCTGGAAATCCGCAAGGAACACAAACTCGTGACGGACGGGCTCTATAAATATGTCCGCCATCCGATGTATTTATCGTTCTGGCTTTGGGCGATAGCGCAGTTTTGCCTGCTTCCCAACTGGTTCGCCGGTCTGGCGGGTATCGTTGGTGTCGGCATTCTTTATTTTTACCGCGTGGGCCATGAAGAAGCGATGATGCGCAAGGCATTCGGCGCTTCATATGACGAATATGCCAAGCGCACCGGACGTGTCATTCCGAAACCTTGGCCATAACCTTGGTAAATTTACATGACGAACAAATCAGGCAATTCGGCGAAGTATTTCATAAGCCGCCGCTCTCTGCTGGCCTCCGGGCTGGCTTCTAGCCTTCTCATGGCTGCGATGCCGGTCGCAGCACTTGCCAAATCCGCCAAGACTGCCGTGCCGTCACCCAACACAAACGACAAACAGGGAAACGGCGCTCAAGCGGGGCGACCTGACGTTTATCTCCTGCGTGGCTTTGCCAATATTTTTTCCACCGGCATTGATGAAATTGGTGCCGATTTGCAGGCAGCAGGCGTTGATGCTCATGTCGAGGGCAACGCCGCATGGCGTCTTGTCGCCAACAGGATCATTGCTGACCGGCAGAAATATGGGCCACAGCCGGTCATTCTCGTCGGCCATTCATTGGGCGCCAATGCCATTATTTCCATTGCCGAAGTTCTGGAAAAGCGCGGCATTCGCGTGGACTACATGGCGTCCTTCGCCGCAACGGCACCTGATCCCCTGCCCGGAAATATCCGCCGAGTCGTCAATTTCTATTTCTCGCAGCATGGCTGGGGCCTCCCGCTGGTGCCCGGCCCCCGTTTCAAGGGCAAGCTGGACAATCGTGATTTTGCCGGCATGAAGGAAGTCGGCCATTTCAATATCGAGAAACAGCGCCCCCTGCAGGCTGAGGTCGTCCGCGATATTCTCCGCATTCTCAAATAGCCACAATTACGGCGCAACGAACGCCGCAAATGGTGACCTCGCTAATTATCACGAACTGAACAACTGTCGCTCTCAATCAATTTAATTGCTGGACGTCTTCTTTGTGTTAGCGTGCGAGGTGCCGGATTTGCGGCGTATCCCTTCGTTGACAGGAGCCTTGAGTGAAGCGTTGGGTTGTTTGGGGTGTCCCAATCCTATTGGTTGCAGGTGCCGCTTATGTCGGCTGGCAACATGCCACGAAGCAGAACGGTGCTAGCGCTCCGAACACAGTTCAGACAGATAGCCGGAAAAGCGGCAACCGCTCGGGCGGCGGCGAACATGCCGTCAAGGTAGCTGTTGCGACGGCAGGATCACTGCCGATCCAGCGCACCACAATCGGCACGGTTGTTGCCGTTGCGTCCACGGCCGTCAACAGCCCCGAGGCCGGTAATGTAGCGATCCTCAACGTGAAAGACGGAGCCATCGTCAAGAAAGGTGATCTGATCGCCCAGCTTGATGATCGCGCTATTCGCGCCACCGTTGTGAAGGATCAGGCCTCTGTCGCCAAGTCGCAGGCGACGCTGAACGACGCGCAACTCGTGCTGAAGCGGACACAGGACCTTGTCACCAAGGGCATCGACACATCGCAGGCGGGTGACGATGCTCTGGCGGCTCTCAGAGTGGCGGAAGCGCAGCTTCAGGTTGATCAGGCACAGCTGGCAGCCGATCAGGTTACGCTTGACGACACCAAGATTCTCGCCCCCTTCGATGGCCAGCTCGGCGTTGTATCGGTCTCGCTTGGCGCTTATCTGTCGGCTGGCTCACCGGTCGCGACCATCACGCAGATGAAGCCGATCTACGCAGATTTCACGCTGCCGGAAACGGATCTCGCGCTTATCCGCGAAACTCTGTCCACGGGCACCCTAAAGGCGACAGCCACAGCTGTATCGGCAGATGGCAAAGACACTTCGGAAAGCGGGCCGGTCAATTTCCTCGACAACAATATTGATGCCGCAAGCGGCACTGTCCGCCTGCGCGCCACGCTGGATAATCAATCCGGCAATTTCTGGCCCGGACAGTCACTGCGTGTGCTGGTGGAAGCCGGACAAGCCGACAATCTCGTTCTCGTGCCGGGCGTTGCCGTACAGCCGCAGGAAAACGGTTCGATCAGCTATGTCGTGAAGACGGACAACAGCATTGAAGTGCGTCCGGTCACTGTCGCCTTGCGCGCAAATGGTATGGCCGGTCTGAGCGCTGGCCTGCAACCCGGTGAAAAAGTGGTGACGGAAGGTCAGGCCTCGCTTGCCAATGGCAGCAAGGTGAAACTGGCCAGCACCGATACAGAGACAAAAGTCTCTTCCAACTGAATGAAGGCATCAAGGCGATGAACATTTCCGAAGTCTTCATTCGCCGCCCCGTTGCAACGATCCTCCTTGTCATTGGCGGATTGATTGGCGGCGTTGCGGCTTATCTCCAGCTTCCCGTTGCGGCTCTGCCGGAAGCGGATTTTCCGACTATCAACGTGTCCGCCCAGCTCGCGGGTGCCTCGCCCGACACGATGGCGTCTTCTGTCGCAACCCCGCTCATCAAGCAATTTGAGACGATTGCCGGTATTGATACGATCAGCGCCACGTCGTCGCTCGGCAATACGTCGATCACGCTACAGTTCAACCTGTCGCGCGATATCGACGCGGCAGCAGCAGATGTGCAGGCGGCGATTACCCGCGCCCAGCGTCAGTTGCCCGATAATCTGACCACACCGCCCAGCTATCGAAAGGCCAATCCCGCCGATGCCCCGGTTATTATTCTGGCGCTGACAGGCGACGGCGCGCGCCTGACGCAGATGGACGACATCGCACAGAACATCATATCGCCGGCGCTTTCCACCATTTCGGGTGTTGCCCAGGCGCAGGTTTATGGCTCCAAAACCTATGCTGTGCGTGTCGAGGTTGATCCCGACAAGCTCGACAGCCGCAATCTGTCCTTGTTCGGCCTCGGCAATACCATCGCCGCCGCCAACAGTCAGACACCTGTCGGCACCTTGCAAAACGGGTCACAGGCCTTGACCGTCAATGCCAAGACCCAGCGTACCAATGCCGATGAGTTCAAAACCCTCATCATTTCGGGCAGCGGTAATCGCGTGGTTCGGCTATCAGATGTCGCGACAGTTCTCGACAGCGTTGAGAACGTCAATCAGGGCAGCTGGCTCGACGGCAAACAGTCCATCGCACTTGCCGTGCAACGACAGCCGGGATCGAACACAGTTGCCGTTGTTGACGCGATCAAGGCCAAACTGCCGGAGATCGAATCTGCCCTGCCCGCACAGATGCACATCTCTGTCGTGAATGACGTGTCCCGTTCGATCCGCGATGCGGTGGCCGATGTTCAAAAGACGCTGGGCATTACGATTGCGCTCGTCGTGCTCGTCATCTTTCTATTCCTCGGCCAGTTCTGGGCAACTATGATCCCCGGCCTTGCCGTGCCGCTTTCCCTGGTCGCGACATTTGCCGCCATGTATGCGTTTGGCTTTTCCATCGACAATATTTCGCTTCTGGCGCTCACACTGGCGGTTGGTCTCGTGGTGGACGACGCCATCGTGATGCTCGAAAACATCGTGCGCTATACCGAACAAGGGATGCCGCCGTTTGAAGCTGCCATCAAGGGCAGTCAGGAAGTGACCGGAACGATCATCTCCATGTCGCTGTCGCTGGTCGCGGTTTTCCTGCCCATTCTTCTGATGGGCGGCATTGTCGGACGTGTGTTGAACGAATTCGGCATGGTGGTGACGCTCGCCATCCTCTCCTCGGCTCTCGTTTCGCTAACCGTGACGCCAATGCTTGCCGCGCGCCTGCCACATAAGGAAATCAAGCCCGGCAGGATCGCCCTCCTGTTTGATCGGGTGACCGAAGGCTATGGACGCGCTGTCGGCTGGTGTCTCAAACATCGCGCGATAGTGCTGCTCGCCTTCGGCCTGAGTTTCCTCGGCTCGGTCTGGTCATTCATGACCCTGCCCCGTAGCTTCTTCCCGCAGGAGGATATTGGCATCCTCACCATTTCAACACAGGCGCGACAGGATATTTCCTATCAGGCGATGCGAGACCTGCAACAACAGGCGGCGTCTATCGTATCCGGCAATCCTGCCGTGGAACACGTCACCGCTTCGCTGGGCAGCGGGCCCGGCGGATCGACCTTCAACACAGGTTCGCTTCTGGTGCAGCTCAAGGGACGCGATCAGCGGCCGCCACTGGAGCAGACGTTGAGCGCATTGCGCAAATCGCTGGCCGCTCTTCCCGGTATCACCGCCTACATAACGCCGGTGCAGAATCTGCGCTTCGGCGGACGCAGTACGCAGAGCCAATATCAGATTGTTCTTCAATCGCTGGATGCGGATGAAGCCCGGTCGTGGTCGGTAAAGCTGGCCGATGCCATGAAGGCCGAGCCGCAAACCTTTGTCGATGTCGCATCCGACCTTCAGAACAACGCTCTGCAAGCCAGTATCGAGATTGACAATGACAAGGCCGGAAGCCTGGGCATTTCTTCGGACGCAATCCGCAACACGCTCGAAGCAGCCTATGGCACGCTGACCGTTTCGCAAATACAGACCACCGGCAACAGCTACGACGTCATTCTGGAACTCGATCAAAGCCGCCAGTGGGATGAAACGCAGCTCGGTGCGCTGCGCGTTCCATCATCGTCAGGCACCCTCGTTCCGCTGGCAAGTTTTGCCACGATCACGCGAACCAATGGACCGGTGACCGTCAATCAGTCCGGGCAGCTCGCATCGGTCACGCTGTCGTTCAATCTGCCCGCAGGGGTGTCGCTTGGCACGGCCACGGACCGCGTGACAGCCCTGCGCTCCGCAATCGGAATGCCAGCATCTGTATCGGCGCAACCATCGGGCGCAGCGCAGATCTTCGCCCAATCGACCGGCAATATGGGGCTTCTGATCCTCGCTGCCGTTGCGACGATCTACATCGTGCTCGGCGTTCTCTATGAAAGCTTTGCACACCCGCTGACCATTCTGTCGGGCTTGCCGTCAGCCGCCTTCGGCGCGCTGATCACGCTCCAGCTCTTCGGCTTCGATCTGTCGATCATTGCACTGATCGGCTTGCTGATGCTGATCGGCATCGTCAAGAAGAACGCAATCATGATGGTCGACGTCGCGCTGTTTTTGAAACGTGATGAAAATCATCCGGCAGAAGAGGCCATCCATCAGGCTGCCATTCGCCGCTTCCGACCTATCATGATGACGACATTCTGCGCACTTCTGGCCGCAGTTCCAGTAGCGCTTGGAAGCGGTCAAGGGTCCGAACTGCGCCAGCCCCTCGGCGTTGCAGTTGTAGGCGGTCTCCTGCTCAGTCAGGTTCTCACACTGTTTATCACGCCGGTGATCTTCGTCGAGATTGACCGCGTGGCAAGCGCTCGTTGGTTCCGCAGGCGCAAGACCGAACCTCATACGGCTTGATGGTCGATAAGCCTCCCGCGTGGATATTCACCCACGCGGGAGGCTTTGTTTTATCTGATGATTTTACTTGGCCAGAACAGAAATATCCTGCGAGGCCTTGATCTCATCAGCAGATGCACAAAAGCCAGCCTTGCTGTCATCACTGCCTTCGGCAAGAAACAGGCCAAAACGCGCTCCGAACGCTACAAGAACGGCAGCCTCACGCAGGTCGGCCTGCTCGTCACTCAGCTTTTTATCCGTATCTTTGATGACGTCTTCGATTTTCCTACGGAAGGCTTCATGATCGAGCTCGTGACCGTCGCAGATTCTAACAATAGCCGCCTGATATGCGAGGTTGTTCAGGCTCGCAAATTGCTTTGTCGTCAGAAATTCGCCTTCACCCTTAGCCAGAGCGTCCCATGCGGCGTGAAGCCGATGATTGGTCGCGTCTTCAGCAAAAGCCACTTTTGGAAAGGCAGCGAGCAATGCCGCGCCCAGTAAATAGTGATGAAATTTCATAATCTATCCTAATTGCCGAACTGCGAATGGGTCGTGATGCCCGCATAATGCCCGTTGGGAAGGTAACAGGCCCGCTGCGCCGGGTAACAGGTGATACCCTGGCTCAGACGATAAGGTGGAGGCGGCGCATAATAAGGTTGCGGCTGTGGAGCATAAACGTCGTGGGGACGGTTGCTGCCATTGTCGGCAACGGCGGCAGCAATAGCCAGACCAAGGATGCCAGCGGCAACCGCAGCACCCGCATGGTCGTGATGGTGAGGGAAATCGTGATCATGGCCAAATGGGGGGAAATCATGGTCATGATGCCCCCAGTGGTCGTGATCCCAGTCATGGCCGAACGCGACCTGCATCGGCGCGGCAAGTGCCAATACGGCCATGCAGGAGAGCAACTGCATTCTTCGCTTTGCGATCATTATTGATCCTTTCTGATCAAGCGGCTTATTGCGGAAGAGAACGCGATTTCGTTCCATTCAAGCTTCCCCCACTCAGTGACGGGCCGTTGTTTTTTCGGTGACGGCAGCGTCATCATCCTTTGAATTTTTTCAGGGGATAGTTGCGAAGATAGGTCAGCGAGATGCGACTTTTTCTGTCGCAAACAGAATGAAATTTCGACAATCCTGAATTGCACTCACTGTATAATTTCACCGCCTTTTCCGGGAAAACACCTCGAAAATAAGAAATATTCGATCTCAGAACGCGATTTTCACAGAGCCAAAACCCATAAAGATCATTTATTAGGAATAAATATGTAAAGTCTTGCGGAAAATACCCAGGTTTAATTTACCGATTCTATGTTTTATCAATATCTTACAATAGAGAACCCGATTAATTAGAAATAGCTCGCATAATTCGGATAGCAATACATTCGTATCCCCAATATGAAGCGATTTTGTCCCATATTGCGTTTAGAGGGGCAAATTTGTTAGATTCAGATTCGACTAGGGGGTAATACGACAGAGTTTGACGCGGCACGTTTGCGCGGGATCACCCGGGCGCAGCGTTTTCGGCTGAAAACTGTCGGGGGTGGGGCACATGAAGAGCGGCCATTATATATCGGCAGATATGGTCGACGAAAAAAACCGCAACGACTTCTGGCGGGATACATCGTCCATCATTTATGAGGTATCTCCAACGCTGGAACGCGGTGAAAAGGTCATGAGCGGTTCTGTTCGCTCGCGCCTGTTCGGCGACATGGTGGTTGGCAACACCACATTCAGCAATCAGTTTTGTGATCGGACGCCGAAAATTATCGCGAGAACGGACCTCGACCTTTACCTCATTCAACTCGTTCTGGCAGGCGATTATCGTAGGGACTTCAACGGTAGAAATGTTGATGTGAAACCCGGCGACATATTCCTTATGGATCTGACACAGGTGATGGCCAGCAAGAAGGATGCTGGCGCGCGCGTAACGCTCGCTCTTCCACGTAAGGAGCTCAACAAGGCCTTCCCGGGCAAAAACCTGCACGGTCTGGTGCTTCCCTCCAACGTCGCAACGAATAAAATCCTGTTCAATTTCATTCTCACGCTCGACCGCATCATCGATACGATCGACCAGAATGATTATCCTGAAATTCAGGAATCCCTGATGGTTCTGCTGAAAGCAGCCATCAACCGGCAGGCTTTCACATTGGAAGAGTATCTGGCGGTCAGCCTGCCGCTGCGCCAACGCGTGCTCGACCATATCGACGCAAATCTGGCCGATCCGAACCTGTCGCCAAAGAGCATTATGCAGCAGTTCAAGCTGTCGCATTCGCATCTTTATCGCGCATTTGAACCTGACAGCGGTGTCACCAAGCTAATTCGTAACAAACGGCTTGATCTTGCCTATCGACGCCTGATCAATGACGGCGGGCGACGGCTCAGCATGAAGGAAGTCGCTTATGCCTGCGGCTTCTCCGATCGCGCCCAGTTCACCAAATTCTTCAAGGAGCGGTTCGGCATCGCGCCGCAGGACCTCAAGGGCTTCCCAAAATCGGCGGATCACAACCCGGCGACATCCTTCACGCTGCATACTTACGTTTCCGAACGCATTCAGCAGCGTCAGCCGGAAGAGCAATCCTGATTGATCTGCAATGACTGGCGCTCACGCCCCTGCCAGAAGCTTCCATGCGATTGCCCACATCACAAAAGCGATAACGCCCTCCAGTACGCGCCACGACGACGGTCTGGCGAAGACCGGACGCAACCAGCGCGCACCAAATCCCAGCGAAAAGAAAAAGACGAACGAAGCGGTAATCGCGCCCAAAGCAAATGCGTTCTCCAGACCCGGAAACTGGGTGGATATCGTGCCCAGCAGCACAACTGTATCCAGATAGACATGCGGGTTGAGCCAGGTGAGAGCGAGGCAGGTGGCGATTGTCTTCCACAAACCCGTCGCATTTCCATTACCGGATGAAAGCGCAGTAGAAGATGTGATCGCCGAATAGAGGCTCCGCGCACCATACCATATCAGGAAGGCAGCTCCGCCATAACGCATGATCGGATCAATGGCGGGCAGAGCCGCTGCGATCTTCTGAAAGCTCGTGATCCCGAGCGTGATCAGCACCGCGTCCGACACAGCACAGACAAGGCTGACCGCGAAAACATGCTCGTCGCGCAGCCCCTGACGCAAAACGAAGGCGTTCTGCGCGCCGATAGCTACAATAAGACTGAGGCCCATGGTCAGGCCCGTCAGATAAACGGAAAAATTCATTTCTGCTCGCTACGGAAGCATGGCTCAGGCCTACTGAACGCCACGCAATATCGAATGATCGGTAGCGCTTGGATATACGCCTTATCTGGATTAATATAGTTAAAGATACTAATTCAAATTAAGACGAGCTAATGATCGATTATTCCGCACTGCGCGCCGTGGCCATGGTGGTACAAACCGGCAGTTTCGAGAAAGCGGCCCGGGCCCTGAATGTCACGCCATCGGCGATATCGCAGCGGGTAAAACATTTGGAAGAGCGGCTCGGCACAGTGCTCATTTCGCGCGGCACGCCTTGCACTGCGACAGAAAAAGGCGACTGGCTTTGCCGCCACATCGAACAGGTGGGTATGCTGGAGCGCGAATTGCTTGAAGAACTGCCAGCCCTTGCCGGGGCAGACGATCTCAAGCAACGCGTCACACTAAACATCGCAACCAATGCGGACAGTCTCGGCACCTGGTTTTTAAAAGCTATCTCCGCCTTTACCAAAGGATCCGATCACCTGCTCAATGTCGCCGTGGACGATCAGGACCACACCGCCGAATGGCTTCAGCGCGGGCGCGTACTGGCTGCGGTGACCTCCCATGCAAAGCTGGTTCAAGGGTGCCGGATCGTTCCGCTCGGCACGTTGCGATACCACGCGACAGCATCGCCGGACTTCATGGATCGATATTTCACGAACGGCGTGACAAGCGAGGCGCTGGCCTTCGCTCCTGCCCTGACCTTCAACCAGAAAGACCGGCTACAGGACCGCTGGATCAAGGAAAACCTGAAGGCGGACATCAATTGTCCGACCCACTGGTTGCCCTCCACCCAAGGGTTCGTTGAAGCGAGCCTTGACGGCATGGGCTGGGGCGTGAACCCCTTCGTGCTGGTGAAGGACCACCTTGCGTCCGGTAAGCTGGTCGAGCTTGTACCCGGCACACCGCTCGACGTGTCGCTCTATTGGCAGGTCAATCGCCTCGCGGCAGACCGGCTGTCGGATTTAACGCAGCAGGTTGTTGCGACAGCGCGGCGCGAGCTGCTTCAGAACGCCGCCTGATCCATTCCCAGACCGCTCCCCTTCGATCACCATCAGTTTTATTGAACGTGAGCGGAGATTGAGCGAATGCTATTTTATGAAAATCTTGGCTCTCATCGCGGCTGCGGCCGTCCTTCTTCTTCTCGGCTGCTACTTGCAGACGCACTTTGCCGTGCCGTGATGAAGACGTGAGCCAAATGGAAAAGGCAGGATCAATGATCCTGCCCCGTTTGCGCAACGCCTGCTGCCTCCTCGCACACCCTGACATGTTCAGCCAGAGCTTCGAGAGGTAGAAAGGCGCTTACCGTACAGATATCGCGCTTCTGAAACTTTGGCAGTTCCTGAAGCTCTTTCAGACGGATAAGAAGTGTGCCGCGGTTCATGGAAATATCCCTCCATTATCGCCCCCGCACGTTGTATTGAGGCACTTCCAGACACGATTTGCCGGAAATGCTTTGAAGATCAGGCTGCCCGCACCTTTTTCTTCAAGGGAAGTTCGATATCGACTTCCAGTGTCGACATCTGATCTCCCCGATCCATCTTCACGCTGACCTTGTCGCGATCGATCTGGATATGTTTGGCGATCACCGCCAGAATTTCTTCCCTCAGCACCGCCACAAGATCGGAATGTCCCTCGGACGCTCGCTCATGCGCCAGCAAAACTTGCAGACGTTCGCGCGCCATGGGCGCGGAAGCCTGCTTGGTGAAGAATCGAAATAGGCTCATGCCGCTCTCCTTCCGAAAATTTTGCCCAGAAGGCTGCGCTTTTCGGATGGGACAGTCATTGGCACTTCTTCGCCCGCCAGACGGCGTGCTGCATCCAGATAGGCCAGAGCCGGCGCACTGCGCTGGTCGGCAAGCGTCACTGGAGAGCCGATATTGGATGCGCGCAGCACATCCTGGCTTTCAGGGATGATGCCCAGAAGCGGGATAGACAGGATTTCAAGAACGTCTTCGACTTTCAGCATGTCGCCACGTTCGGCCCGGATCGGGTCGTAACGGGTCAGCAGAAGATGTTTTTCTACCCGTTCGCCGCGTTCGGCCTTGAGAGTCTTGGCGTCGAGAAGGCCGATAATGCGGTCTGAATCGCGCACCGACGACACTTCCGGATTGGTCACCACAACGGCCATATCGGCATGGCGCATGGCGAGAGTCGCGCCGCGCTCGATGCCAGCCGGGCTGTCGCAGATGATCCAGTCGAATTCCTTCTTGAGGTCTTCGATCACGCGGTCAACGCCGTCGGTCGTGAGATTATCCTTGTCGCGGGTCTGGGAGGCAGGCAGCAGATACAGGGTATCGAGACGCTTGTCGCGAATGAGCGCCTGAGGCAGCTTCGCATCGCCCTGAATCACGTTCACCAGATCGAACACCACGCGGCGTTCGGCACCCATCACCAGATCGAGATTACGCAAACCGACATCGAAGTCGATAACGACAGTCTTTTCGCCGCGCTGCGCAAGAGCGGCGCCGATGGCTGCAGTGGATGTCGTTTTGCCAACGCCACCCTTGCCGGAAGTTACAACAATTACTTTTGCCATATTGGTCTCCTGTAGCTCCCGCACGCCTTATGAGAGTATTGCCCGCCCAACCGGGCATGATTTCTTTTCAACAAATCGATCAGCCGAGCGTTTCGGCCATCATGTAATCACCATCGAGCCACAGCTGCACCGCCTGCCCGCGCAATCTGGCCTCCATGTCTTCAGCCGTCTTGTAGAGGCCGTCGATCGCAACGAGTTCGGCTTCCATTTTGCGGCAAAAAATGCGCGCATTGGAATTGCCCGCCGTACCGGCCATCGCACGACCGCGCAGCGCGCCATAGACGTGGATGGAACCGCCCGCGACCACTTCAGCGCCGGAAGCCACAGAACCCACCACGGTGACATCGCCGTCCGGGAAATAGATGGACTGGCCAGAGCGCACAGGCTCCGTCACCACCATCGAAGGCACGGCCTTGACCAGCTGCACATTGGCAGGCGCGGCTGCCGCAACCGGCTTTGAAGGCGCTGCAGGCTCGCTCACCTCGGGATTGAAATCCGCTGCCACCTGCCCGCCACGCAAAGCTGGCGGCATGCCAGGCCCGAGCAGCGAAGGACGTGCATTTTCAAAACCCGTGATCCAGACACCGCGACCTGCAAGATCTTCCAGTAGCTGAACCAGCTGCATCCGTTCGATAACAAGATTCTCAAGATCGAGCACGACCGGACGATTCAGGAAGAACCCCGCCGAGCGCGCGGCAAGGTCATCCAGCCTGTCGAGCCAGCCATCCAGCGGCAATTCAGGCGAGAGCACCAGCGCAAGAAAGGAGCGCCCTTTCAAACGGATCGGACGGGATTGTGTTAGCACTTGATTCATCTTGGTTAAAAAACGGTTTACTCGATCTATATGCGGAATGGTTAACAGATGGTTAATTTTTGGCTGGCGTCCTGCCCATGCGCACCCGCCAACGAGGCGAAGACGCGCAAGCATGAAGCCGGACCCCGTGCTGCATGCATTCAGAGCTGTGGCGCGCTTCAAGCGCCAATCGACTCAACTGACTTGAGGGTAGCCGAAGAATAGGGCGTCAGCCGGGCTATTCGGCGTCTTCCACAGAAGAAAGCGCTTCAGATTTACGCTTAAATCCCAATCAAATCTGACGCTGCGTTAAGTCTTAATACGTGACTGCGGTTTTTATCCAAAACCGAGACCGCGCGCATCGCAACGGCAGAGAGACGGAATAAAGCCAACTGATTCCGGCAAGATTGCTTAGTTGTATTTTCGGGGAAAATCAGTGGTTCCTAAACAAGGAACCGCCTCGCGTTTGGGCGGGGGGCTTAGGGGCGCGAGGCGGGCGAGCTCTCAGGAGTGCACGCAGGGAAAAAATGGCGGGTAAAGACCGATTCTAAAACCAACAAAGGGTTCCAGCGTGAAAGATTGCGTGATCAAAGCAGATAATTCACCCAATTAATTGGGGTGACTTCCCGACTAAATATCCGAGATCACAGGGGTTTTCTAAAACCCGGCCTCAACGGCAGTTTTTTAAAGGGCCATCTAAAATTCAGCCGCTTCAGCATATCGGAAGAGAGGAATTCAAGCTTTTGATTCCTTCGGCTGATGCGATCGCACATAATCACACCTGTTCCAAAATGGAAATGGCAATTGCAAAAAACAGCGTGACCGCGACCGAAATTCACAACTGTCACCCGCATTGCATGGTCACGACCATTCCACGCGGCCTCGCAACAATTAGGTAGTCCACAAATTATATCAAATATTAGGAAGGTCTTTTGCTGGGCAGACAGTCGTGATTTTTGCATGGACTTCCGGCAAGTCAGTCGAGACAAGGCCAGCCATCCGCAGAACATATGCCATCTGCTCTATTAGCTTCATGGATTTCAGTATTTTCTGAAATTTATAGAGTTTTGTTAGGGGCTTGCTTTTGGAAACTCCCTCATTATTGTGTGCTCCACTTGGAGGAGGGAGTGACCGCCCCAGCGCGCTAGACCGCTGCGGGGCGGTTTCTTTTTTAGCCCTTTAAAATTTGCATAGCTGCCGTGCAGGATGTTCCCTTGTAAACACCTGACTCCGCACCTATTTTCGAATTGTTCGGTTTCACTCCTCCTCCCAGAAACCGGACACGAAGCGCGATACTCCTCCTCCCAATCGCGCTTTACCAATCAGCCCGTTGCGCACTCCTCCTCCCAGCGCAACGGGCTTTTTCGTATCTCCAGACATAGCTAAAACAGTCGCAGCTTGCGCATATGGAAGGCTTCGGCATAGGTCTCCGGCGCGCGACATTCCATGCCGCGCAATCGCGCGAGACCGCGAAAGGTCTCGGGATCGAACCAGTCTTTCGAGCGCTGCGTGCCGAAATGTTTCATCAGAAGCTCGACCTTGTGCTCCAGGATCGCAGCCGAAAGCGCTGAGTAGGCATTGGGCTGGCCGAGATCGCCATCCCATTTTGGTATTTCATATTCGAGGATCAGTTGGTCGCGGAAGAGATTCCAAGTCAGCTCGTTGAGCGTGCGATGATCCTGATGTGCATCGCCCTGCCGGTGGGTGAATACGATATCCGGCGTCTGGCGACTGCGCTGCTCGATAAGCCATGCCTTGATCTCGCGCATCTGCGCCGGAAAGTAGCTATCCTCGAACATCGCAAGACGGATACCCGGATTTTCCGTACCGCGCAGAAAATCGCGCGCCGAAGCCTCCGCCTCGACGCGCCGTTCTTCATTGCCGGACAGCACACACCATTCGATGTGCATCGGCGTTCCTGCTTCGATGAGGCTGAGGAGCGTTCCCCCGCAGCCGATTTCGATATCGTCCGAATGCGCGCCCAGACACAGGACCTGTAGCGGCCTCCCCGGATTGGCGAGAGAACGCAGGTCGATCATAGCGCTATGGCGATGTTGGCAGCGCGCTGCTCCGCCTTGTGTTTCTTCCAGGGCATATCGCCCTTCTCGACCATGTCTTCCAGCGTCTGCCAGTCGCGCAGTGTGTCCATGGACCGCCAGAAGCCTTCATATTTATACGCCATCAGCTGATTGTCGGCGATGAGACGGCTGAACGGTTCCAGCACCAGCTCTTCGCCCTCCCGCATGTAATCGAAGATTTCCTTGCGGAAGAGGAAATAGCCGCCATTGATCCAGATATCAGAGGTATTCGACGTCCGGAAAGCCCGCACGGCCCCACCTTCGGCGATATCCGCCAGATGATAGGTCAGCGGCGGGCGCACAGCGAGGAAGCAGGCTATCTTGCCGCTCGCCTCAAAACGCCGCGTCATGTCGTCGAGATCGACGTCACTCAGACCATCGCTGTAATTGGCCAGAAACATGTCTTCATTCTGGACATGGCTGCGCGCGCTCCACAGGCGTTCGCCGATATTGCGCCAGATGCCGGTGTCGAGCAGCGTCACGCTCCAGTCGCGATCCACCTCTTCCAGCAATTCGACATTGCGCCCGCCATTGGAGACCACGCAATCCGCAAAAGTCTGCGGACGGATCGTCAGGAAGAAGTCCTTCACGACATTGGCCTTGTAGCCAAGGCAGAGCACAAAGTCGTTGTGACCGTAATCGCTGTAATATTCCATGACATGATGCAGGATCGGCTGATGGCCGAGCGGGATCATCGGCTTTGGCACATTTTCCGAATATTCGCGGATTCTGGTTCCAAGACCGCCGCAAAACAGAACGACTTTCATGACTAACGCTCCTCTGTAATCAGAGCTGGATCGATCAATCGGACATGGGGAATGGGGATGATGAATTTCGCACCCCATTCGACCACGTGCTGCATCTGCCGGATGATCTCATCCTTGAAGTTCCATGGCAGGATGAGGATGTAGTCCGGCTTGTACTTGTCTATCGCCGATACGTCATAGATCGGGATATGCATGCCGGGTGTATAGCGCCCGTGCTTGTAGGGATTGCGGTCTACGGTGAAATCCAGAAAATCCGTGCCGATGCCGCAATAGTTGAGAAGCGTATTGCCCTTGCCCGGTGCGCCGTAACCGCAAATGCTCTTGCCGGAATTCTTGGCTGCAATCAGGAAGGACAGGAGGTCGCGCTTAGCATGGCGCGTCTTCTCCGCAAACTGCTCATAGGTCGAGATATCATTGAGGCCGAAGCTCTCTTCCTTCTTGAGCAGTGCCGCCACCCGGGGTGACGCCTTCCGCTTGCTGCCGGTGCGCGCCAGATAGACCCGCAACGATCCGCCATGGGTCGGCACTTCCTCGACATCAATGATCTTGAGGTGGTGCCTGTGCGCCATGAAGCGAATTGTCAGCAGCGAAAAATACGAGAAATGCTCGTGATAGATCGTATCGAACTGGTTGAACTCGATCAAATTGGCAAGATGCGGGAACTCCAGCGTAATCACGCCTTCTGGCTTGAGCAGAAGCTGCATACCGCGCACAAAGTCATTCAGATCAGGCACTTGCGCCAGAACATTGTTACCGATGATGAGATCGGCGCTTTGACCGGCACCGAGCATTTCCAGCGCCAGTTGCGCGCCGAAGAAGTCCACCCGTGTCGGCACGCCCTTGGCAATTGCCGTCTGCGCCACATTGGCGGCAGGTTCTATACCCAGAACCGGAATACCCTTCGGCAGGAAATGCTGGAGCAGATAGCCGTCATTGCTGGCGACCTCGACGACGAAACTGTTTTCATCGAGTTCCAGCCTTTCAGTGATCGCTTCGCAATAAACTCTGGCGTGATCCACCCAACTGGTCGCGAAGGACGAGAAATAGGCATATTCCGTAAAAATCTCGGCAGGCGAAAAATACTCTTTCAGCTGCACGAGATAACAATGATCGCAGACCAGCGCATAGAGCGGATAATAAGGCTCCATGCGGTCTAGCTGATCGGCGGCAACGAAGCTTTCGCAGGGCGGCGACATGCCCAGATCCACAAATGTGTGTTTGAGCAACTTACCGCACAGGCGACAGCCGGTCCGCTCTTGCGTCATGCTTTTGCTCCGCGAAATATCCGGTGTCTGGATGGTCATACACACCCCCTCGGCTCTGGCCCTTACAATGGCCACGAATACACTGGTCCCAAAACTGATATCGACTTGGCTGCTTTGAGCAGGCACCGTCGCGGCCAGATACGCGCGCCGCACCGGATGACCCAAACTACTAAGCGGTCTAAAGATTGCCGAGACTGCCATCTGGAGCGCGACGCACATACCATTGGGCGCAGCCATCGCCGTAGGGATATTGCCGATCCTCACCCGCCTTGCGTCATAGGGCGAGCAAGGGTGTAGGCGGCTCACCTATCGGGAGGAGGCATCTACCCCGGAAGGTGAAGATCGTCCCTCGAAGAAGGCTCTACCGAGCTCTGACCGCGCTGTCAGAATGCTGGCAGGCGGAAACGGGGCAAATATATGCGGTTTACTTCTTTGAACATCGATGGCGCATGGTCTATCGAACCGGAACGGATGGAGGATGAGCGCGGCTGGTTTACGCGCGTTTATTCCGAAGCGGCTTTTGCCGAACGGCAGATGGAAACGCACTATCCGCAGCACAGTCTTTCCTTCTCCCGGGAGAAAGGCACCTTGCGCGGTTTGCATTACCAAAACGACCCGCATTCTGAGACGAAACTGGTGACCTGCCTGCAAGGCACGGTCTGGGATGTATTGGTGGATATACGACCCAAATCGCCCACCTATATGCGCTGGGTTGGCCTTGAGCTTTCGGCGGAGAATGGCGTGCAGCTTTATATCCCGGAAGGCTGCGCCCATGGATTTCAGGCGCTTACCGATAATGTCCTCATCCGCTACATGATCTCGCATCCTTATACGCCGGATCATGCAACAGGCCTGCGCTATGATGATCCGGCGCTCGGCATACCTTGGCCGAACCAGCCCAGTGTCATTTCAGACAAGGATCGCTCCTGGCCTTTAATCTAGGGCCCTTGATTTAACTCAATCAGCAAGCCCGCATCGCGCAATCTGTCCGCAGCACCGGCAAGCGTTGCAAAAGGCAGTTTCGAGCGCTCGGCCATATCGAGAAGTGACGCGCCGCCATCCGCCAGATTGAGGACCCAGAGCATGGCCATCGCTTCTTGCGCGGCGCGGCTGTCCCCGCCTGTTTTGCCATAAAGCCCACGGCGTCCGAGCTGCGGTTCACCCTTGGGTGAAGTGTTGAGCGGAACCCAGTTTCGTTCGGCTATTTCAATGGCCTGCATGATGAGATTGAAGGATTGCTCAAGACATTCCGGTTTGATGAAATCCAGATTGTCCGCAGAGGTGTGATATTCCGGGAAAGTACCATAAAGGCTGCGTTGAAACATGCCGACCGGCAGGTTGAATCCCGGCGAGCAGAACTGCCTTTCGTCATATCCATAGGGCCAGAAGTCGTGCATCGTCGCCCCGGCCAGACCAGACTGCGCGAACACCTGCCCCATGATCCGGTCGATCGCCGCGTTACCACGACGGCTGCGCTTGTAATTCGGTCCGCCATCGTCGCCGACGCAGGACAGGACAAGGCCATGGGTGATGCGATCAAGATGAGGCTCGTTCTGGCGCAGCCACGCTAGCGCGCCGAATGTCGCCGGACCGAACAGAAAGCGATAAGTCAGCCGCGTGGAGCGTGACTGGAGCGCCGCCCCCAGAAGCGTCAGCAATGCCAGACCGGAGCAATTATCGTTGGCAAGCGAGGGGTGGCAGAGATGCGCGGAGATAAGAAAAGTCTCGTCGGTTGTTCCGCGATGGGTGTATTCTCCGGAGACAAGCGCGCCATCGCGCCGCTCGGCGTCAATGACCACATCATAGTCGCCCTCCGCCATTGCCAGAAAATCATCATGCGCCATGCAGAAACCCCAGTCCTCCGCATGATAGCAGGTGCGGTAAGGAATGAGGTTGGGCTGGTCGGGCAGCGTGTGAATGTGGCTCTTGAGGGCTTCGAGCGAAAGCCTTGTTCTCACAGGAATACTAAAATTCACGACATGCAGATTGTGCCGCGCGAAATCGACAATCCGCTGGCCATTGCTGTCAGCAATATAGGCCTCGCGGATCACCCATTCCTGCGGTGCTTTCCAATCAAAAAGCGGTGTGCCAGTCGGCACCTCATGAATTTCCAGCGGCAGATGCCCGCCAATAATGGCGAGCGTTTCCCGCACGCCATCCCCTGTCAGACTACGACAGATCGGATAAAGTTGCGCGGCCAGATCGTAGATCGCCTTTCCGTCCGGAGACTGGTGCATGTCCACTGGGCCGGGCCGCGCATCCATCACGCGATTGCTCTCAGCGGCTGTTGCACAAGCTCCACGCGCCGCAGATCACTATCGAGAACGCCCTCCTCCAGAAGCTTGCGAATATGCGCGATGCGCTGGAACCGAGGCCCTTCGAACTCCTCAAGCGTCAGGGTCGAGCGGCTATAGGCTGCCAGAAGCTCTTCCGCACCGGCCGCCGCATCCCATTGCGGCTTTGCGTTGGGCAGAACCCGCGCCAATTTCTCGAAGCTGACACGGTAGGACCGTGTATCCGGCCCGGCATCTTCGGCAAATTCAATCCGGCAATCGGGCACTGTCTCGGCGACAATGCCCGCAATGTCACGAATACGGTAATTGTGTTCGGTGGAGCCGACATTGAAGGCTTCATTGAAGACCTTTTCGCGCGGCGCTTCCATGGCCGCCATGAAGGCTCGGGAAATATCGCGGATATGCACGATGGGCCGCCATGGCGTGCCATCCGACTTGAGATAGATCAGCCCCTTGGTCACAGCCCAGGCAACAAGATTGTTCAACACGATATCGAAGCGCAGGAAAGGCGACACGCCGTAGGCCGTTGCGGGTCGCAGATAGACCGGGCAGAAATCCGCATCGGCCAGTTCCCGGATTTCCTGCTCGGCGCGCACTTTCGAGCGGCCATAGGCCGTCACCGGCTTCAACTCGCCGGTTTCGTCGATCAGATCAGCATCGCTGATGCCATAATTACTGCACGACGATGCAAAGAGAAAACGCCCCACGCCCGCGCATTTGGCGGCTTTTGCCACTGCCACGCTGGCGCGATGGTTGATGTCATAGGTCAGTTCTTCATTGAGATTGCCCAACGGATCGTTCGAAAGCGCAGCCAGATGAATGACAGCATCGAAACCTTCCAGATCGCGCGGCAACACATCACGCACATCCTTGCGCAGCGTCGGTACATTCACGACCGCGCCACCTTCTTCGAACAGGCAATGTTCGTAAAGACCGATATCGTAGCCCGACACCTCATGGCCCGCATGAACGAGGATAGGTACCATGACCGATCCGATGTAACCCTGACTTCCGGTAACCAGCACTTTCATAGTCGTTTCCTCTGCATCCCCAATAATCCAAGTTAATCACGCACCGGTGGGGGTAGCGATTTGACCGAAGGCATATCCGGTTAAAGACAAGCGGGGTGCACAGCAGCGAAAGGGCGTAGCACCTACCCCTTTCGGTCAGGGCCAAACTGGCCCGGCTTGCCAATCAGCAAGATCCAGTCACCATCCCCATCCGCATTCTTTTCTGCGGGGCTACGAAAGGTCAGCATCTGGCCATCGTCCTGCGGCGTGGCCGCTTGAGTCCCAACCCCGGAAGAAGGGTCGATCCATGTGACGTCAACACCAGCTTTCACCACTGCCTTGCGGACGGAAAAGCTGCCTCCTTCGCCATAGATCACGGCCCCCGTCCCGCCCGAAAACGATGCGGCGTAAAGGTTCTGAGCCTTGGTGATCTGGCCGCTGCGATCAGGCTGCAGATCGGTCCATGGCAAAACTGCAAACAGCTTTCGCAGAACCGTCATCGATTGTGCACCGGGACTATCCAGCTCCTGCCGCCAGTCGCGGTCAGAGTCGAACACACCCGGCCCGCTGAAGTGCCAGATCGGGCTGTTGCCGAAGAACTGCCCAACCGCTCCGGCCAACAGCGCCCCATAACCGTTCTGGCGTATCAACTGCGCCTTCGTGCCATGCTCATTCTCGTAAAGTGTTTCGATCAGAATGACCGGCATCCGGTTATCTTTGGTCTGGGCAAGCACGGAGCTATGAACGTCGTCATAGTCGTAGACAGTGTCTATCGAGAGCCACCTGGCGTCGGACCAGACTTGGGCGGTGTTGGTGTTACGCCGCGTATGCACGGTTTGTAGCGCATTCGGCAAAACCGCAGCGATGCCTTCGGCCAGACTGGACACCAGTCGTTTATCTGGTGCATCAAAATCGCCACCCAACACCCAGACAATATTGGTATATTTGGAAAAGCGATGTGCGACGGCTTCGCCATAGGCGCGCATCCGTTCTGGTCCTGCCGCTTCGATTTCCAGATACCAGCCCTGCCCGCCGCCGTTGGCGCCGAGATAGGCCGGGGCCAGCAGAACGACAAAGCCAAGCGCCTGCGCCCGCTCGATCACCCATGCGGCGTGGTCAAAATAGCGTGGATTAATCTCGCCAAATGCCGTGTCTTTAAACGGTTTATCGCCATAGGCGTTCGCAGGCGGATTGCTGGAAAACTGATGTTCCAGCAGATTGACCAACAGAGTGTTGAAGCCGCGCTTGCGACGGTCTTTCAAATAGAGGTCCACGTCATCGCGTTTGAGCTGGACGATTAATGACCAGGCGGTATCGCCCTGCATCAGAAATGGCTTGCCCGCTGCATCTTCAAAATAGCGGTGGTTTTCGCTGACATGGATCGGAAGTCTAGCCTCCGCAGCAGCTTGCACTGGCCCGATCAGCGTCAGGAATGCGAGCAGATCTGCCAGCATTCCTCTCACAGCGTCGCGGGCGGCCATGCATTCGCGCTTTCATTGAAGCGACGATAGACCACCTGCGATGGACGTCCGGTCAGATAGGCCCCGACACCGTCATTCAGCGCCCGCGCATAGATAGCGAGAGCGCCGTCAATCGCATCGATCGTCTTCGCAATATCGTCATCGCTATGGGTATAGCTGACCACCAGCGAAGGCATCAGCACGCCGCGCCGAATGGTCTCCTGAAGAAACAGGGAACGGAATGCCTGTGATGGCGCGCCGGTTTCATCCAGCGTCGCATAGGCGAGGCAACTGGCTCGTCCAACCGTGCTGACATGATTGCTTAAGCCATGACGGGTGATAGCCTCGTTCATCCCCCTCGCAAGCTTGGTACCCTGTTCATACAGATGTTCGATGACCGGTTCATCGCGATAGACAGCCATTGTCGCCATGGCGGCGGCCAAGGCATGGGTTTCAGCGCCATGCGTGGTCGACAGCAGGAACACACGCGGAAACTCGGTCTGGCTAAGGCCGCCGAGTTGCATATATTCTGCCTTGCCCGCAAGAGCAGAAATCGCGAAACCGTTGCCGAGCGCCTTGCCGAAGCAGGAAAGGTCCGGAACGATGTCATAGAGTTTCTGCGCGCCCTGCCTGTGCCAGCGGAAGCCGGTAATCATCTCGTCGAGCACAAAGAGCGCGCCATTTTCATGGGCGATGCGCATCGCTTCATGTAGAAAATTGTCCTTCGGATCATCGGCACGGGCCGGTTCCAGAATGATGGCTGCAATACGCCCCGGATAATCCTCGAACAGAGCCTTTACGCTGGCAAGGTCATTATAGCGGAAGGTCGCAGTCAGAGCCGAGACCGATGCCGGAATGCCAGCATTCATCTTTGTCGTGCCGATGAACCAGTCATCGGAGGAAAAGAACGGATGATCCGCGCAGCAGGCGATCATGTCACGCCCGGTATAGGCCCGCGCCAGACGCATTGCGCCCGATGTCGCATCTGAACCGTCCTTGCAGAACTTGACCATCTCGGCAGTGTCGATCAGTTCAAGAAAGCGTTCCGCGCAATTCACTTCCATGGCGCTAGGGCGGGTGAAGTTGCACCCATCCTCCAGCGCATCGCGT
Source organism: Ochrobactrum sp. RH2CCR150 (assembly GCA_014138095.1). Classification (GTDB taxonomy): domain Bacteria; phylum Pseudomonadota; class Alphaproteobacteria; order Rhizobiales; family Rhizobiaceae; genus Brucella; species Brucella gambitense. The sequence goes on along the minus strand of JACGXE010000002.1, from coordinate 329,828 downwards.
ACAGCCTTCAAAACTGGCGGATAGGCATGGCCCAGCCCCACGGCCCGGTTTCCCATGCCATATTCGATATATTCATTGCCATCGACGTCGAAAACATGCGAGCCGCAACCGCGCTGGATAAATCCCGGTGCCAGAACCGGATACTGGTCGTCGCCCTTGGCATAGGTGTGGCAGCCGCCGGGAATAAGCGCATGCGCCTTGCCGCCCAGCAGTTGGGAATTGCGAAACTGCGATGTGAACAGATTCATGGCGAAATCCTTCAATTGCTGGTCTTTGAAGTGCGTCGATTAAGCGGCGGACCACCCAGCATGTACTCTCTCCCGCACGCGGCGCAGCCAGTTCTTGACAGGTTGCGGCAAGCGGCTGCGCAAATTCTTATGCAGTGCGTTCGGCATGGACCAGTTCGACAACGCCAATGGCGGCGCAATTTCGGGGCGCTCCCGGTGCAATTGTTGCAGCAGGTTTACGTAAGCGCCCCCGACAATATCGCTGTCGAAGGTTGACGTGACTTTCTGGACTGCTGCTTCTGCCATGCGGTTGTGGAGATGAGGGTCACTGGCAAGTCGGTCGATCTGTTGCGCCGCCCGCGTGCAATCGCCAATCGGAAAAAGCATCCCGTCTTCACCATCGGTGACGATCATATCTGTCACGCCGGCAATGCGCGATACGATGGCAGGGCATCCCTGGCTCATCGCTTCCATCAGCGTCATCGGGCACCCCTCATAGCGCGACGGCATGACCAGCGCGTCGTGCTGACTGACCAGCCATGAAACATCAGAGGGCGCAACCCAGCCGGTAAAGCTGACCTTGTCGCCAAACGGTTCCAGCTTGTGGCGCAGCGCTTCAAGGTCCGGTCCATCGCCTGCAATCGTCAGATGGTAATTACAGGTGAGCCGTCGCAGAATGCCCGGCAGCCAGAACACACCCTTGGAACTGTCGTCTATACGGCCAAGATGCAAAAGCCGGATTGGCTTCCCATCCGCGCTACGCGATGGTGCACGGCCAACATGGGGGTCGCGGCTCAACCCGTTCGGGATAACCAGCGTGCGACCGGCGTCGAAACCATAGCCGCGCACAAGATCGTCGCGGCAGCGATTGGACACGCCGACCGTTGTATGAACATGATCACGGATTGCGCGTGCCGCCTCGTAAGTGCCTGGCGTGATGCTGTGCACGATCATGATGCGCAGAATATCGGCGGGCAAATAGCGCACAAGATTGGTTTCAAAGCGCTGCGACAGCACATTGACGAAGACAGCATCGAAGCAATTATCGCGCAGAAAATCCACAATGCGCTTGGCGCGGGTTTCTTCATCGAGAACACCCATCCGGTCAATGGCATCGCCCTGCCGTTCGGCATCCTCCAGCCCCTGCCCTTCGGGCACGCTGACGGTATCGCCCGCAGCGCCCGTTGCAAGCCAGCGCAGCTCAATGTCCGAGCGCGCCAGTGACGCGCGCATCCGCGTGAATACCGAATATGTCCCGCCAATGTGCGGGCGCACGAAGTAGGCACATTTCATCGTAAAAACCCCATAGCCCCGGAAACAGACTTCGAGGGAAAATGTCCCTCGAAGCCTTGTTCCGGTATATCGAGGGGGCAAGTTGATATACCGCTGCCAGTGTATCGAATTTGCAGGCGGACGCATTCTGGCCATGAGGGGTAAGAGGAGTATGCGCCATCCTACATTAGACGATGGGCTTCCCCCTTCTGCCAGTTTTCCCGCGCGGTAATCCAAGAGTACCGTGCACTGGGCGCTTTGGGGGCGCTTTGGACGCGCTGCTGGAGACACCCGCATGAAAATTGGCCTTTTCGGACAGTTCGGTTCCGGCAATGCAGGCAATGACGGCTCTCTGGAAGCCATGCTGCACTTACTGAAACGCAACTGCCCCGATGCGGATCTCTTATGCATCTGCGCGCGCCCAGATATCATTTCAGAAAAGTACAATGTCGCGACCGTGCCGGTGGGAAACCCCGCGCTCGAAAGCGACCTGTTCCGCCTGCTCGACAAGGCGCTGCTGAAGCTGCCGCGACGACTGGCCGGTTTTCTTACCGCCATCTCGGTTGCACACGGCCTTGATCTTATCATCGTTCCCGGCACCGGCATTCTCGATGACTTCAACGAAGGTCCGTTCGGCTGGCCTTTCGTCATCATGCGCTGGTGTCTGGCTGCACGTCTTGGCCGTGCCAAACTCGCTTTCGTTTCCGTTGGTGCCGGGCCTGCCGACCATCCGGTCAGCCGCTTCTTCTTCCGCAAGGCCGCACTCACGGCAGCATTCCGCTCCTATCGCGATGAAATATCCTATGACTTCATGAAATCGCTCGGGGTCAATTCACGGAGCGATGTGGTGAGCGCAGACATAGCCTTTGCGCTACCACCCGCCAGCAACACAGCACATGACAGCGTTGCCAGATGCGTGGGCCTCGGCGTCATGACCTATCGCGGCTGGAAGCGGCATGAGGCCAACGCCTCGGATATCTATGAAACCTATCTCGGCAAAATCGCAGCACTGGCTGACGAGCTCCTGGCCAACGGCCGCGAAGTGCGGCTGCTCACCGGCGACAAGGGCGATCTTCAAGCCATCAACGACCTGATGCCACGGATTCAATCGCCGAATGCCGCGAAGATCATCGTCGAGCCTGTCGCATCCCTGCATGAGCTGATGCAGCAGATCGCGCAAACCGATATCGTGGTTGCCAGCCGCTACCACAACATCGTCTGCGCCCTCGCCATGGGACGTCCGGCGATCTCACTCGGCTATGCCGCGAAAAACGAAGCATTGCTGCATGATACGGGCCTGGACGGCTTTGGCCACCATATCGAACGGTTCGACACGCAAACCATTCTGGCCCAGATCGACGACATGTTCGAGCGGCGTGAAGAACTGGCCAAAAAAGTCGAAGCCGGAGTAGCGCAATACCGGCTGAAGCTCGCACAGCAGGAAGAGACCCTGCGTGCCCAACTTCTCACAAAGCGAAAAGGCGTCCTGTTAGCGACGCCCAGCCGCCGCCAGAGGGCGAGCTAACCAGCCATCGACATAGCTGCGCAATCGCCGCTTCGTATCGGGCCGGTGCAGCAGATAATTGACTGGCGGGATAAAGGCCGTCCGCATTCGCTGGGAAACCGCATATTTCAAAAGCTGCCACCAGGCCGGATCACCACGCATCAGGTGGGATATGGCCGACCAATAGGCCCGTTCGGCGATGCCCCGGCGCGCCATACGATGCAAGGCATCGCAATCAGGCAGAACACGCCCTTCGCGGGCAAAGAAATACTCGCCCGCATCCGCCGTATGCTGGATATGCAGCAGATGCGTGTCGCGCAATTGCTGCGAGCGGTTTTGTCCATGAGAGCGGGTGCCGCCCTGAACACAGTCCAGTTCGGCAATCCGGCCCTGTAGTCCGAGCCGCAACCACATGTGATAATCGTCGCTATGCGGCAGCGCCTCCACATAGTGTCCGGCAGCTTTCTGGGCTGCTGTACGAACAACCATCGCGGAGCCCGGCAATTGAAACACGCCAAGCCGACAGAAGCGCTCGATGAAGGCCGTGCCTGTCTCGACGCGGCAAGGCACATCGTCCGGCTGGGGCGGTATGGGAGGGATCGGGGCATCGCCATTCACAGCAACGTCGCGTCCATAGGAAAAGGCAATCGTCGGGTCTGGTTCCATGACCGCCAGCGCCCGACGCAGCGCACCGGGAACGATAAAATCATCGGAACAGAGCAAAACAAAATAGTCGCCGCTGGCCCAATCGATACCATCATTGAATGAGGCGTGCTGCCCCTTGTTGACCGGCCTGAGCAACAGCTCCACCCGCGCATCTTCTGCGGCCAGCGCACGCGCCACATCGGCACTGTCATCGGTGGAGGCATTGTCGATAATCAGAACCCGCAGGTTCTCGATATCCTGCGACAGCACGCTGCGAACACAGATGCCGAGATAGCGTCCGTAATTGTAATTCGGAATGACGACATCGACACTTGGCTGCCCCATCATCAATCTCCTTATTCAGCTGGCGTGGAGGTGGGAAAACGCCCGCGCCCAAATCGGCCAAGGCGGCTCGCAACTCTGGTTAACGCCCATCCAAGAACAGGCGTGATTTCCGATGCGAAAGGATGGCGTGTGATCAACACTGCGCCAAGCCAGCTGGCCATGCCTGCAAAGCCGATGGCGATGCCCATCCCCCAATGAACTTCAAACGTGCCCGCAGCCGCGACCATTGCGAGCGGAATGGCCATGGTGAGAAGCGTGACGAAACCACTGCGCAACAGTTCCGCCCCCAGCATGCGGTAGGAGAACGGCACGTGTTTGCGCACATAGACCACGGAAATCACCATCTGGAACGGCGTGCTGATGAACAGACTGAGCGCTACCGCCATCAGGCCGTGATAGGCGGCGACACAGAGAATGACGGTGGTGACCACTCGCGAAATCAGGTTGGACACGAAGGCATCGCGATTGGCTCCCAGCGCCATCAGCAACGGATAGGTCAGGATGATGGGAATCCAGAACACGCTGGCGAGGCACATGATCACGACAATCGGCGTTGCATCATACCAGTCAGGCCCCAGCACAATATGCACCGCCGGATAGGCGAGCAGCGCCAGAAGCATCTGCGCTGGCCAGTAAACCACCGAAATATAGGACAGTGCCCGCACATAAGACTGCGCTATATCCACACCGGCCCGCACCTGCGCGGACAGCATTGGAAAAGCGACGGTGAAGATCGCCGACAGAAACACCCGGTCGGGCAAACCACTCAGCGTATTGGCGCGATTATAGATGCCGACGGATGCAGCAGGCATGAAACGCCCCAGCATAAGCTGCGGAAACGTCTCGCAAATTTTACTTAAGCCTGCGCTGCTGCCCAGATACATGCTGAACTGCCAGGCGGTGCCGATACTGGCAAGCGACGGGCGCAACAGGCGGGCCAATGGATAGAGCGCTGCCGCAAAAGCGGTGGTGACTGCCGCGGCAGCCAGCGAGCCGAAGGCAAAGCACATATGTCCAAAACCCCACCAGGCCATCGCGATCGTGACGGCTGCGCCGCAAACCGAACCGGCCGTGCGAATACGCGCCAGAGCGCCGAAGGCCATATCGCGCCGTAACAGCGCGACAACCGGCAATGAAACGCTTTCGATCACTGCCGCGATGATGGTGATGGTGAGAAAGAGTGAAAGCATGGGGTCGTGATAGGTGACGGCGAAATAGTCGCGCGCCAGAAAGAGCGCCACCGCGAGAAACGCCGTAACGCTCATCAGAAATGTGAATGCCGTCTGGATATCGCGATCCTCGACCTTCTCGATCCGGATCAGGAATTCAGCGCTTGCAAATTCGCGCAGCGAAAACACAATCGCCGCAACGCTGAGGCCAACGACGCCCATGCCTGTCTCGCTCGGCCCCAGAAAACGCGAGACCGCAACGACGGTCAGAAAATTACACAGCAACCCGGCATATTGCTCGAGCGTGGCAATCACGAAGCCTCTGCGATGATTTTTCATGATCCGCTCCGTGCAATGAAGATCACTGGGAGCGCCGACATTTCCGGCAGACATTTTTCCAAGATGCGATACCCCCTCGCAACCGTGCAGGGCGATAAAGTCCGCCCGGCTTCCCGGCGCCTTTCAGAATAGCCTTTCGCCCACGGTGGGAAATGTCACCGTTGGTATTAGCGCCTGACCTGAAAGGGGTATGCCGCTCGCTCTAAAGCCAAGTCGTGGGACCCCATCCGACTGGGTAAAAATTCCAGAGCATGACCAGCAGAATCGCGACGCGGTTTGGTTGGGAAATGCAGCAATGAAATTGAGCGGTAGACTTTGTTTCGCGCCTCGGAGGAGACATGAGCAATCTTTCCTGGATCACGCTTCTGGCCTTCGTCCTCTCGGTCGCCTTTTGCATCGGCTTCCGCGAACTGGCCCGCGAATGGTATCTGATCGATATTCCAGACGACCGAAAGCGGCACGACGGCGCAGTGCCGCTATGCGGCGGCATTGCGATTTTTCTTGCCTTCGCCATTGCCGCTTCTATTGTGCAGGGCACATCCGATCAGGCAAATATTCTGCAATTGCTTCCCGGTCTGGCGCTGGTTCTTGTCACAGGTGTTCTGGACGACCGCTTCAACCTGCCGGTGATGCCGCGTCTCAGCGCACAGCTGCTTGCCGCCGCCCTTATCATCGGGATGGCGGGTATCGAGCGGCTCAGTCTCGGGATGAATATCGCTTTGCCTTCCACCGGCCTGACCGCCGAAAGCGGCGCCATCTTTCTGGCTGGTCCGCTCTTCCTGTTGCTGGCGCTGACGTTCATTGTCGGCCTCATCAACGCGGTCAATATGAGTGACGGCGTTGACGGGCTGGCGGGCGCGTCCAGCGCCGCCGCCTTTTTCTGGCTTGCCGTGATTGGCTTCGACTTTGGACAGCATCGGCTCGGCCTTCAGACGCTGGCGCTCGCCGCAGCGTGTCTCGGCTTCCTCGTCTTCAATATGCGCCATCGCTGGCGCATGAAGGCCAGCCTCTTCCTAGGCGATGGTGGGAGCACCCTTCTTGGTGCGGCCCTTGCGGGCACATCCCTCATCCTCGCAAGTGGAGAACCCGCCATCGCCTTCCCTGTCTTGCTGTGGGTTGTCGCCGTTCCCGTCATCGATACGCTGAGCCTCATCATCCGTCGGATGGCCGTGCGACGCAGTCCGTTTTCCGCCGACCGCCAGCATCTGCATCACCTGTTGATGGATGCGGGGCTGAGCTGCGGGCAGACCGCCATGGCTGTGATGGCGCTTAACCTGCTTGCAGGAGCCGTCGCTTATATCGCTATCCGTACCGGAGTGCCCGCATGGATCATGCTGGTTTCGCTTTTGCTGCCAACCGTACTGCACACGCTCTTCGTGCGGCGCATGACCAGAGGCCAGCGCCCTGCTGTTGTCGTTGCCGCGACGATTGCCGAGACCGCCAAGACGGCCAAACCCAATCTCACATTTCCGGAGACCACCACATGACCGTTTCCGCGCTCATCATGACATTCAACGAGGAAATGAACCTCCCTGCCTGTCTTGAATCGCTCGCCTGGTGCGACGATATCGTGGTGCTCGATTCATTCAGCACCGACCGCACGGTGGAAATCGCCAAGGCTGCGGGCGCCCGCGTTTACAGCCACGCTTATGATACGGAAGACCGCCAGCGCATGTATGGGCTGACGGAAATCAAATTCAAGCATGGCTGGGTTTATACCCCCGATGCCGATGAGGTCACCCCGCCGGATTTACGCGACGAGATGCTGGCAATTGCCGCCGACCCGGACCGACCGGAAGTGTTTTTCAAAGCGCGCTACAAGAACATGTTCATGGGCCGCTGGATCCGCCATGCCAGCCTTTATCCGACATGGATAACCCGTCTTGTCAGGCCCGACCGCGTGCGCTTTGAACGCTCGGTGCATTCACGCGCCAGCGGCGGACCGGTCGGTGAATTGCAGGCGCATTTCATCCATTACAGCTTCAACAAGGGGCTGGAAGCCTGGTACGCGAAACACAACCGCTATTCCTCGGTGGAGGCGGACCTTTCGGCCGCACGGCTTCTTGAACGAAGCATTGACTGGGGAGGCATTTTCTCCACCGAACCGGAGAGACGGCGGCGCGCCCTGAAATCGTTGTCCTACAATATGCCTTTCCGTCCGAGCCTGCGTTTTTTCTACATGTATGTGCTGCGGCGCGGCTTTCTCGATGGCAAGCCCGGTTATCTCTATTGCCGCCTTCTCGCAGCCTATGAGTTCATGATCGTCGTGAAGATGGAAGAGCAGCGCAGCCGCCAGAGCGTGCAGCCTGCCCGCACTTCAGCTCAACAGCGACCGCTGGACGCCAAAGAACCGGAGCGACACATGGTATGATGTTGCTCGCCATTCTCCCCTGCGCCGTGTTCTTCGGACTGGCCGCCATGTTCTTCTCCGAACCGTTGCTGGCGCTGCCGGATGACGGCAGCCGGGCCGACGTGATTGTCGTGCCTGGCGGCGACGGTCAACCACGAGCAGAACAGGCGGCACGTTTGTGGAAGCAAGGACGCTCGCCCTATATCCTCGTCACAGGCGATGGCGACTGTCTGTTCAACAAGCAGATCATGGTGCGGGAGGGTGTGCCGCCATCGGCCATTTTCGCGGAATGCTATTCGGGCAGCACCTGGCAGAATGCGCTCTATTCGGCCCCGATGATGCGTGAAATCAACGCGAAGAGCGCACTCATTGTCACCAATTGGTATCATTCGCGCCGCGCGGTCGCGAGCTTTCGCGCCGTTTGTCCGCAGATGCATTTCATGTCCGCGCCTGTCAATGACAGCGACGTCCATATCGGTTTTCCCACCACCCGCACCGATGCGGAGGTGATCGCCAAGGAATATGTCAAGCTTGGCTGGTATTTGCTTTCGGGCCGCATTTTCCCGCAGGACCTGACGGGAAACAGCCCGGCGCTCGCCATGTCAGCCATCTGCCAATCGACGGAGGGCGAGCCGTGAATCTTTCTCTCACCTGGATATTCGTTCTTCTCGTCGCGGCATTTCTGGCGGTCGGCTTTCTCGGACGTCCGGAACGCATGTACCAGTTTCCGTTTCTGGCCGGCGTGATGACATTCGGCTTTATCTTGCCGCAAGTGCCCGCGCTCGTGAACGACCCGTTCCTGCCATCGGGAGCCTATGCGAAAACGATGGTGATGGGGATATTGGCCTTCCTCGCATTGGCGATGGGCTGGCAGATGGGGAACCGGCCTCTCAAATTCCTCACCATGAGCTTCAGCGAAAGACGGCTCTTATGGGCCGCAGCCGGACTGTCGGTTTTCGGCGCATCCTTTTACTTTCTTTTGAGCCGCCTGCCAGGCGAAGTGTCCATCGGCGTGCAGATGACGGGCATGCCGGTGATCTGGCTCTTCTTCGCGCAGCTCATGCCCTACGGTCTCGCCATAGCGCTCCTCTGCTTTGCCCGGCGCAGTTCCTGGCTCGCCTTGGGCATCATCCTGTTCGATCTGGTGTTCTATCTGGACCGCATTGTGGTCACCGGCAAACGCGCTGAGGCCATCCAGCTTTTGTTGATGTTCCTGCTCGCCTTCTGGTTTTACCGGCGCTGGGTGGTGCCGCGCACATTGATGTTCATCGGCATTATTGCGGGCACATTTCTCATGACCAGCATGGGCGATTACCGGCAGGTTACGCGTGCTGCCTCGGGCTTCGTCCTCGACCAGATTCTCGATATCGATTATGCCGCCAATTTCGAAGAAACGCTGGAACGCGGCGGCCCCGAAATGCGCAATGCCGTGTTGCGCATGGATGAGATCGACCGGCGGCTGGAATTCGATTACGGCAAGTTTCATTGGAACCGTGTCGTCTTCACCTATGTGCCAGCACAGTTCGTCGGCAGTCAGATCAAGGACAGCCTTTATCTGTCCACGCCCAAGCCCGACCGCAATTACAACCCGCTGACCGGCACCACTGAAACCGGCCTGATCGATGCCTTTTCATCATTCTGGTATTTCGGCGCGCTGAAATTCCTGCTGCTGGCATGGATCATACGGCGTCTCTGGGAAACGGCCATGGCGGGCGAAATGCTCGGCCAGCTGATCTACATGTTTTCCATTGTGCCTGCCATGCACGCCATTTCTCATCAGACGGATTGGGTGATCACAGTCTGGATCCATATGGCCCTGTTTCTCATTCCGATCCTGTCGCTCTGCGTCATTCGAAACCGCTCCGTCCATTTGCCAGTATCGCCGCCACGCCACACACCAGCGTCCGGCTCCTTACCGCACCTTTCGAGGGGATGACCATTATGACCGCCATGCCCAATTCATCCCGCCCCCGGTCGGCAGCGCCCATTGCCGGACGCAAGAACGCCTCGCGCCCCATGGAAGGTGGAGCGACATTCACCTTGCAGCACCGGCTGCAACGTCTCGGCTGGCAAATGACCTGGCTGGCGCTTGCGGCATGGACACCGTCATTTCTCTGGCGCTGGCGCGGCAGGGTGCTGCGGCTGTTCGGCGCCAAGATCCACAAGACGGCCATTGTACGCGGCAGCGCCCGCATCTGGTGGCCGGGCAATCTCATCATGGGCGCGCATTCCTCGCTTGGTCCCGGTGCGCAGTGCTATAATGTCGCCAATGTCACGCTGGCGCCCTTTGCCATCGTCTCGCAAGGCGCGCATCTCTGCACGGCGGGTCACGATATCGACCGCGCCGATTTTCCGCTCACGGCGTCGCCGATCCATATCGGACCGCATGGCTGGATCGCCGCTGAAGCTTTCGTCGGTCCCGGTGTGACTGTGGGTGAAGGCGCAGTGCTCGGCGCGCGCGGCGTCAGTTTCCGCGATATGGAACCATGGACGGTCTATGCCGGAAACCCGGCAAAACCCGTGCGACAAAGACGAAAAGCTGTTTGATAATGGTGGTTAAACCGGTCCCATCCGACGCTCGCGGATGAGGGCGTAGCTATTACCGCCCATGATCGAGCCTGCCTTGCGCTTTTGATAGGACTGATAGGCATCGATGGTTTGCGCCGCGATACGCGGCCAGGTGTAGTTGTCACGAACCAGCTTGTGGCCCGCCTCACCCATCCAGACGGCCCGCGTGGGATCATCCAGAATCTGCATCAGCCCTGCCGCGACGGCTTCGGCATCCACTGCGCAGACCACGCCCGCTTCCGCTTCGGCGACTTCCGGAAAATGGCAGGCATCGGTGATCACCACCGGCACACTGCAGGCAAGCGCCTCGGTAATGGCCACGCTGAACCCCTCCTGCCGGCTGGGCAGGCAGAAGCAGGCAGCCCGTTTCAGCGCTGCGATCTTGTCCGGCCCATAAAGACCGCCAACCAGATGCACACGCTGTTCCAGCCCATATTGGCGGATCTGTTCGCGAAAATCATGTTCGGCACCGCCATCCGGCCCGGCAACCACGAGATCGACATCCGGCAGGATAGGCGCAACCCGTCGATAGGCATCGGCCAGAATGTCGAGACCCTTCTTGTAATGCAGCCGCGACAGAAACAGAACAAAGCGCCGGTTCGGCAATTTCGCCAGTGTCGCACTGTTTGCTCCGCTGGCGTCACCTTCAACTTCATTGAGAAAAATGCCATTCGGAATGATCAGGCTTGGCGGCTTCAACCCCAGTGGTCGCATCAGCTCGATTTCATCGCGGTTGAGCGCCTGAATGAAGGCCGCGCCATCGAGCATCCGGCGAAATGCCAGAGCGAGCGCCAGCTTTTTCTTCCATGATCGCTGCTGCATGCTCCACACATCCAGCATGCCGCAACAACAGATGCAGTAAGACACACCGAACCGCCGACACAGCATGGAAGCTCGCAGCAGATTGGTTTCCCAAACGCCGTGCAGATGCACAAAGTCCGCCGAGCGGATGAGTTGCGCCATAGCCTTTGCCGCGCGGCTTCCCAACAGCATTTCCCGCAAATCTGGCATGGGCAGCAGCAATGTCTGCACCTTGTCGAAATCCGGTATGGTTTCAGCCGCCTTGGCAGCGCGACGGTTCACGTCTTCGTCGCTATAGCTGACAATCGTCACTGTGTGCCCAAGCGCGGCCTGTGCCGCTGCAAGCCTTACAATGACGGCCTGCGGCCCCCCTTTGGCGGGATCATAGGAACCGATCACGTGAACGATCTTCATGCCGCCAATCTCCGTGTGTGCTGCGAAAGTGCTGCAACAAGGCGCTCGCCATAGCGCGCCACCGTATAATCGGCGGCGCGCTCGCGTGCGCTGTCGCTCATCCGGGCCAGCATGGCCGGATTGCCAGCCAGCTGTTTGAGAATATCCGACGTTTCAGCCACATCGCGTATCGGCACAATGTAGCCATCCACACCATGCCGCACGACGCTGCCGGTATTGTCGGTGCAAATAACCGGCAGGCCTGCGGCCAGCGCTTCGTAGACGGCGGTGGCCGACCCTTCGCAGAGCGACGGCAACAAAAACACATCCGCCCACTCAAATTGCGCTCGCATTTCGCTGCGCGGGATCGGGCCGGTCAACTCCACACTGGCCGACAGGGTTGCAACCGCTTCCGGCTGCACATCAATCGGCCCGACCATGCGAAACAGAGCGATATCCCGCACAGCCTTCGCAACCGCGCCGACATAGGGCGAGCCTTTGCGCAGCCCCACCGCGCCAACCGTCAGCACCCGCAGCGGCCCCGGCAAGCGCGGCGACGGATCAAGCGGAAAGCGTTTGTCCACTCCATAGGGCACCACCACCACCTTATCCGGCTGACATCCGGCCTCGATCACATGGCGCGCCACAAATTCCGACGGACAGACCACAGCGTCGGCAATGGCCCATTCGGCCCTTTCGCGTGCTGCAAAGTCATCGGCATGCACATCATCTGCAACGGACAAATGCCAGCCGGGATTGAGCACTTCCTCTTCGCAGGCCAGCTGATCAACCACCGTGCGCGGCGCGATCATCTGTTCCACGGCGGTCCATAGTCCGGCTTGTCGCGCGGCGGTCAGCTGTTCCAGCGCTTCACCGCTGAAGGCATAGACCCCGCTCGCACCATGGAACCCGCTGCCCGCCACCAACTGTCCGAATCTTTGCCCCGCCCATATGGCATTGGCTGTCGATTTAGGTCCGGTCTGGTTGGCGAGCCTGCGCACAGCGGAATGCAGGCCGAAGCCCGGAAAGGTTGTCATCTGCTCCTGCCGGATGCCTTGTGGCGCACGACCGATCAGCCGCCGCACGGCGGTTGGAAGCATTGTCGGCGGCAGACCGTTCAACAAACGCGGCCAGCCTTGCAGGGCGCATATATCGGTATAGAAATGCGCAAGCCTCTGCCGGTCGGCAAAAATGCGCGGTACGGCATAATGCATACGCGCACCAAGCTGGCTGACGACGACTGAGCCATCCATCATCTAAGCTCTCCCGACTGGAATTTGCGATCCAGAACCGGCATCGCTGCCGGCACGCTTTTCTCTTCCAGCCGAGCGACTGCCGTTTGCCACATGGCTGCACCATATTCACGGGAATAGGCAGTCTCCATCAGATAGCGCGCATTGTTACCCATGGTCATGCGACCAACCGCCGAATGGCGCAGGTGCAGGACCGCCTCGACGAGACGATCCACTTCGCCTGGACGCAGTGCTGCACCACATTCGAAATCGCGAACGATGGAGCCTATCTCACCATCGGGATCGCCAATGAAGATTGTCGGACGGCCCGCTGCCAGAACGCCGTAGAACTTACTCGGCACAATGCAGTGTTCCAGTTCCGGCTTGAGCGAGACCAGATGAACATTGGCGGCGCCGAGGCTTTCGGAGAGTTTTTCGACAGGCTGAAACGGTTTCATCATCACATTGGTCAAGCCGCGCCGTTTGACTTCGCTTTCCACAAAGCCCCGCTGCTGCCCCTCCCCGATCATCAGGAAGACGATGCTTTTCATATGTTTGAGCCGCTCGGCTGCATCGAGAACGGTCTGGAATTCATGCGCCCGCCCGAAATTGCCGGAATAACCGATGACGAATTTGCGCCCCAATCCCCAAGCGCGACGCAGCGGATTTTCTGATGGGGCCACCGGCATGATCTCGTTGCGATCCGCCCAATGATGCACAACGCTCAAATTCTCGCGCGCTATGCCCGTTGAAGAGAGATAGCGCGACATGCGCTCAATCGGGCAGATCGTCAGCGCCGACTGGCGCATGGACCAGTTGCGCAGTGCCAGCGCCAGCCTTGCCGACGCGCTGCCCGGTTTGACCAGCCCAAGTTCCATGGCGGTTTCCGGGAAAAGATCCATCACCCAGTTGACGAGCTTCGCCCGCCGAAGCCGGATCGGCAGCACAGCCGAAACCGACAGCAAGGGCGGGTCGGTGCAAATAACGCAGATATCGTCCTTGCGGGTATGGGTCGCGAACCAGGCCGCAGCGGAAAGATGGAACGTGGCATAGTCGACCGCCCGTCCCGTCAGTTTTCCGCGGCCGAAGCCGGAGGTCCAGATGCGGTGCACATCGACGCCGTCTATCGTCTCGCGGGCAGGCAAGGTCTCTTTTCGTTTGTCATGAAAACTGCGGCTGGCCAGAACCGCCGTTTCAATACCCTCGCCCACAAGCGTCTGCGCCAGACTGGTGACCATGCGGCTTGTCGCGGACTGGTCCGGATAAAAATAGCGATTGGCAAGCACAACGCGCATAAGCCCCGTCTCCCGTCTTTTCGACCTTCGTGAAACCAGCATCGCAACAGCGTGTCGTTTATCGCAAGAAACCCAAAGGCATGGGCGGCACGCCAAGCGGGCGAAGTGCCTACCTCTTTGGGTGCATCAGGACATATCGGACGCCATCGCCGCTTCACCCGAAGAGGGTCCGGCGCGCCTGTCCTTGCCGTTTTGGAGCCGTTCTGCCGCGACACGAAATCGGTAAACATGCTGCCATGGATATTACGGACGGAGGGCAGTCCCTTGAACGATAGCTTGCATGACAATCAGCGTGAGAAAGTCGCACTCATCATCGGCGTCACCGGCCAGGATGGCGCCTATCTGAGTGAACTCCTGCTCAAGAAGGGCTATCGTGTTCACGGTCTGAAGCGGCGCTCGTCCTCGTTCAACACCGGGCGTATCGACCATCTCTATCAAGACCCCCACGATGAAGACGTGCGCTTTCGCCTGCATTTCGGTGATCTGACCGATGCCACCAATCTGTGCCGCGTCATTCAGGAAGTGCGCCCGGACGAGATCTATAATCTCGGGGCGCAAAGCCATGTGCAGGTGAGTTTCGAAACGCCGGAATATACCGCCAATACCGATGCGCTCGGCACGCTCCGGCTGCTGGAATCCATCCGTATTCTGGGCCTCGGCAAAACCAGCCGCTTTTATCAGGCTTCAACTTCGGAGCTTTTCGGCAATTCCTCGCCCAACGCGCAGAACGAGCATACGCCGTTCATGCCGCAGAGCCCTTATGCGACGGCGAAGCTCTATGCCTATTGGACCACTGTGAATTATCGCGAGGCCTATGGTTTCCACGCGTCGAACGGCATCCTGTTCAACCATGAAAGCCCGCTGCGCGGTGAAACTTTCGTCACCCGCAAGATCACCCGCGCGGTTGCGGCCATCGAGCGCGGTTTGCAGGACAAACTGCGCCTTGGCAATCTGAACGCCCGTCGCGACTGGGGCCATGCCCGCGATTATGTGGAGGGTATGTGGCGCATCCTGCAGGAAGAAACGCCGGATGATTATGTGCTCGCCACCGGCGAGACCCATACCGTGCGTGAATTCGTCGAACATGCCTTCAAGGCTGTCGACAAGCAGATCGAATGGAAGGGCGATGGCGTGGAGGAAATCGGCATTGACCGGAAAACCGGCAATTGTCTGATCGAGATTGATCCGCGTTATTTCCGTCCGAATGAGGTGGACTTCCTGTTGGGTGATGCATCGAAAGCCCATAGCCGCCTTGGCTGGCAGCACACGACCGGCTTCGACAGCCTTGTCGCGGAAATGGTGGATTGGGATTTGCGCAATATCATGCGGGAGGCTGGGCGCAATGACTTCTACGGACAATGACGTAACCGCAGAACCGGTCTATTCACTGGCCGGCAAAAAGGTCTTTGTTGCGGGTCACACCGGCATGGTCGGTTCGGCCATCCTGCGCCGTCTGCACGGCACGGATTGCGACATCATCACCGCAGCGCATAGCGCGCTGGACCTGACCCGTCAGGGGCCGACCGAAAACTTCATCACTGGTCGCAAGCCAGACGTTATCATCATCGCGGCGGCCCATGTCGGCGGCATTCTCGCCAATGCGCAGTCACCCGCCGATTTTCTCTATGACAATCTCGCCATCGGTATGAATGTCATTCATGCGGCGCACCAGACCGGCGTGGAACGCCTGCTCTGGCTGGGGTCCAGTTGCATCTATCCGCGCGATGCGGCGCAGCCGCTGACCGAAGACGCCCTCATGACCGGGCCGCTTGAAGCGACCAACGAGGCCTATGCCATCGCCAAGATTGCAGGGCTGAAATATGCCGAATCCTGCGCGCGCCAGTTCGGCGACCGCTTCATGACGGCAATGCCGACCAATCTCTACGGCCCGAACGACAATTTCGATCCGAAGACTTCGCATGTGCTGCCAGCGCTGCTGCGCAGGATCCATGAAGCCAAGATCATGGGCGCCGAGCAGGTGAAATTATGGGGCAGCGGTACACCGCTGCGCGAATTCCTGCATGTCGATGATCTGGCCGATGCCTGCCTGCATCTCTTGCAGTTTCACGATGGGTTCGAACCCGTCAATATTGGCTCCGGCGAGGAAATCTCGATCAGGGATCTGGCGCTGCTGATTGCCCGTGTTGTGGGCTATGAGGGCCGGTTCGAGCACGATCTGAGCAAGCCGGACGGCACGCCCCGCAAGTTTCTCGACACATCTCGCATGGCTGCACTCGGCTGGAAGCCACGCATCAGCCTCGAAGACGGCTTGCGCGCTGTCTATTCCGCCTGGATGGAAGAAAATGCCGAGGCGGTCGCGGCATAGCGACCGCGACCACCCCCTTCACTGATCTTGGGAGCACCAACACCCCTCATGCTGAGGAGGCGCGCAGCGCCGTCTCGAAGCACGAGGGTTCCAGATGTGAACGTCCTTATGACGGCGAAGCGTTGATTTTGCTCATATCGAGTTCGATACGCAAAATATCGCCCGGTTTGATTTCCGTCCGCTCGTTACCGTTAATATCCTGAAACGCACCGTTCACGTTGCGGCTGATCGTGAAGATCAACTTCTTGCGCATATCGGCTGACGAGATATTGCCGGACGACTTGGCGATTTCCGCCATGGTCTGAATCTGCGCGCCGCTGCGTCGTTCCATCCGCGCCAAATTGAGATCGACCTCCTGCAAGCTGGTTGCCGCATCGCTGCGCCGGACTTCTTCCAGATTGGCGATACGCTGCTGCATGGCGAGCTGGTTTTGCCGCGCCCGTGCCAGAAACGACGCCAGCTCCAGCGCATCGCGGCGTGTCGCCGACAGATCGCGCTCCTGATCGCGCAGGTTCGACTTGGCCGCAAGGCCACGATCGACCAGCGACCGGCTGGAATCGACATTTTCCTGCAGCAGCTGAATTTCTGTATCGTGCAGCTTAATGCTTTCCTGGAGGGTGTTGATTTCATCGCCATAGCTCGCGACCTGCGCTTCAAGCGCCTGCCGTTCGGCTTTCATATTGTTGCGACGCACATCGAACAGAGTGCGCTCACCCTCCAGCATATGCTGAACCAGCCCCTGATCGTCTTTTGATACATTTGCTTGCTGCGAAGGCGTGTATTCGAAATCGGTTCCCTGCAATTCCGCAGCCAAGCGCGCCCGACGGATTGTCTGGGCGGAAATCTGCAATTGCAGATCGGAATATTCCTGCTGCGCGGCAATCAACTGCATACCGGCGGTGACTGCAGGTGCTTCGCCCTTGCCTGCACCGCCGCCCAGCGCCATCAGTTCCAATGCAACCATGCCGGGCCGGTATTCGTATTTGCCGGGCGCCTTGATATCGCCCACAACAAAGACCGGCGCATATTGATTGATCGTCGCCGTCACGGTCAGACCCGGAATATGCTGCGACAGGGACGCCGCAATCTTCTCACTGATTTCAGTTGTCGTGAGACCGCGCACGGGAATGCTGCCGACCACCGGATAGCCGATGTTTCCATCCACATCGACCGGGTAAAGTCCCGTCAGCGAAGGCTGCCCATAGACCGTGACCAGCAAGACATCATTGGAACCGATGCGATAAATCTGCCCGTCGGCCAGCGCCATGCTGCCCGCGCTGAAGAACAGCATCGCGGAAAACACCGATGCCTGTAAATGGCGGGCGATACGACGCTTATATGTGATCTCCGGCATTGCCCCCTCCTCAATTAAACCTGTCTCTGGTTTTGATCTGACGCCAGATCCGGCGTTCGGCTGCGGCGCTTGAACAGCCCGGACAGCAGGGCGCGGACCATGGCCAACGTGCTTGTCACCCGCCCGGCATAGATGGTCGGGGCCTGACTGACGACAGCCAGCGCGGGCTTGCGACCAAAAGAGGCAAGCGTCTGCACCAGTGCATTGGTTGCGCCGGAATCGCGCCGGTCATCGCTGACCACAAGAAGCGCCGTATCCGTAGCGCGCGACATCAGAACCGACCGCTTGTCTTCCTTGAAGGGCGGTAAATCCACCAGGATGATCTTGTGATCTGCGCGCAGCTGCGCAATAAGCCCGCTCAGCCAGTCGCCATCCGGGGCTGGGCGGTGCGGTCTGATAATATCGATACCGGAGCCATGGTCGTGGATCAGCGCGGCGCCGCTGAGCTTTTTGGCTGTCGCTGATGGCTGTAGATCGCCGATCGGCAGACCGAAAGCAGCACAAAGGCCGGACTGGCCATTGGTTGCGTCGATCACTGCAATCGATACGCCGCTCGCAGCAAACTGTTGGGCGAGCGCAGTGATCACAAGGCTTTTGCCGTCGGCATCAGAGAGCGAAATCACGGAAAGGGCGAGTGAATCGCGTCCCCGTGTCAAAGCCCGCAAACGATCATGCACCGACTTGATCGCACGGCCGAAAGCGCTGGCCGGGTCCAGCCCGCCATTGATCAGCAGCGGTACGGTCAGGCGCGGCGTATTGGGTAGCAAGGTCGCCGCCGGAATACCCGGCAAGGCGAGCGAGGAGGTCTGGGCCGGTCTGATCCGGTCGAAGGTTTCCTTCAGCATCGTACCCGCAACAGCGAAAAGCCCACCCAGACCAATGCCCAGCAGCAGCCAGTTCATCAGTTTCGGGCTTGCCTTGGCCATGGCCGGCTCGGCGCTGGAAATAAGCTGCGCTTCTGCCGAGGCGATGCCGTCCTGCTCGATCAGCTGCTTGTAGCGCGTGAGGTAACTTTCATAGACAACGCGGCTGGCATTGGCTTCGCGGTCGAGCTGCGCTGCCGTCACCTGCGCCTGATTGGCGCTGGCAAGGTCCGCTTCGGCGGCCTTCAACGCCTGTTCAAGACTGGATCGCCTTTGCCGGGCGATCTGAATTTCATTGCCAAGGCTTTGTACGATCTGGTCGACCTGGCCGACAATCTGCTGTCGCAGTGCGTCACGCTCTGCCGTCAAAACGGGAATCTCGGCGCTCTTCACGGCGCCGTTCGTCTGCAATTCACCAAGCTGGCGCTCAACACGCGCCTCTTCATTGCGCAATTGCTGAATCGCCGGAGATGCCAGAACTTCGGCTAATGCCGGTGTGTCACTGCCGCCTTTCAACGCCTGCGCAGTCTGCAATCGAGCTTCTGCAGAGGACACGGCCCCGGTGGCCGCGACGATCTCAGTGTTCAAAGCGGCTACACGCTGCGCCTGAAATGTCATCTGCCCCTGATCGCCCGCCAGACCGGATTTCTGCCTGAAATCTTCAGCAGCCCGTTCGGCTGTTTCAAGGTCGTTACGCAGCGTGACGAGCTTTTCACCCAGCCACTCGCTGACGCGCTTAGCCGCCGATTGCTGGACATCCACCTGATGGTCGAGATAAGCGTTCGCGAACGCATTGGCGACCTTCGCCGCATAGACCGGATTGGATGCGCGATAGGATATGAAAATCGTGTAGGAGCGACCGTCATTGGTAACCTGCAACCGCGAAAGCAGAAGATCGATCTGATCGCGCTCACGCGCTGCGGCGTCGCTATTCGGTGCGGCTGCGGGGGGCACCGTGACGCCGTCCGCTTGCAGAATATCGATCACCTTGCGCGCCATCATTCGCGAATTGATGATATCCAGTTCCGAGCGCAAAACCGGGCTGTCCTGCGGCAGCGGCGTGATGGCGCTTTCGCTTGGAAGCGCCTGAATCCGCCGCATATCCAGAACGACCACGGCCTCCGAAACATAGGAGACCGGGGCGTTGAGATAGCCCAGACAACCAACCCCTATGCCCACCAGAACGGGCACGGTCAGCATCAGTTTTCTGCGTTTAACAGTATCCAGAAGGTCGGCAACCGGCTGCCGCGCGCTTCCTGACGAAACGTCGGAGATAATCACAACAGTGCTCCTTCACGGGAAGATCAACTAGGACTTAACGTTGCTTACAGTTCGGAAAATGAGGTTTCCGAAGGGAACAGCTCGTTAATGATGCAGGCGACTTCCGTGCGGTTCGTGACCTTGAGCTTCTTCATGATATTCCGAATATGCACTTTCACTGTGCTTTCACGGAGCTTCAGTTCATATGCGATGATCTTGTTGGCCTTGCCGCGACGCAGCGCGTTGACGACCTCGGCTTGACGCTGCGTGAACATGCCGCCCAATGGCTGAATGCGCTGTGCGCCTGTTTCGGTCGCATGACGCAGAGCCAGAACACTGCTCGCCGGGACGAAGGTGCCGCCCGCCATGGCCAGACGCAGTGCTTCGATGCAGACATTGAGATTGACCGACGTCGGAATGTAGCCCTTCACGCCATGCTCAAGCGCGCGAACGACCTGCGATATTTCTTCCTTGTCAGCGAGGATGATCACCGGCGCAGGCGCGCATTCGGTAACGAGAGACTTGAGATAATTGCCGACCGCCGGGTCGGATACTTTCTGCCCGCCTACATTGAAGAGAACGGCAGATGCGGTCCGGCTGCGACGCTGATGTTGCCATTGTTCAAAAGAACTGAAGGTTGCAATCGCCATGTCAGTGCAATTATTGGTCAGTCCATGCGCGAGACATTCGCGATCCAATGCACGGCTGTCAATGATGACAACCAGAGACTGTTCACGTTCTTTGGTATAGTCACGTTGATCAGCAACGCGGCTCGCATACATGTTGCGAGAGTTGAGGCTCTCTTCCTTATCCTTGAACTGTGCAGAAATATTCATTTTAACGCCCTCTGAATCTTTTAAGAACGCAATCCTTCTCCATGTCTAACCTTCATTAAACATGTGGATTACATCGTGTTCTATTTTATGATTGTATTCAGTCGCCCTAAGTTCTTTTATATATCTTATTTTCCTAAATTATTGCCGAACTCCCCCGTGCTGTCATTAACCTAGATTAACGGGCGAATAGAAATATGGTTTAGAGTGTATCCGTTATTCTACCCAATTAGTGGTAGAAAATGCCCCCTTGCCAAATCATTGCCCCTCACGGAAGCTTGTCATCGAATATTACGCGATTTCGTACAGGATGAGCCGGGCAATCATCCTGATATCCAAACCACGCACCGGGTAACGCCGATGGGGCCGAATAACGAAGACAACACGCTGCTCAATCTTCTCAAGAATCCACCCATCGATGCGACCTTCGAGGCAAATGACCTTAATGTTCTGCGATCGATGCCGGTTTCGACCAGACACTATTCACCGCATACCATCATATCCAGACAAGGTGACTGGACGAATTCGGTGCTCATCATCAATAGCGGATGGAGTTGCATCTATCGCGACCTGCCGAATGGCGACAGGCAGATCCTCGACTTTCCGATGAAGGGTGACCTTCTCGGTTTCCGCACGGGATTGGGCTTCAACTATTACACGCTGTTTTCCATCACCGATATTTCGGTGCTGGAAATCAATCTCGATACGCTGGTTGAAAACATGCTGAAATCGGCCCGACTGGCCATGGCCTTCATGGAGATGACAGCGCGTCAGCGCACCATCCTGCTGGAACACCTGATCAGTCTGGGGCGGCGCGCCTCCGTCTCGCGTGTAGCCCACCTTCTTCTGGAACTCGGCTATCGTGCCCGGGCCAATGGCACTGGCGACGAGAACGGCTTTTATTGCCCTATCACCCAGAGCGAACTGGCCGACGCGCTCGGCCTGACGCCAATCCACACCAATCGCATGCTTCGCGAACTGCGCGAGGACAATCTGCTAACGTTCCGGAACAACGAAGTGAAATTCATGAACCGAACCGCGCTCATGCAGATTTGCAGCTTTGATGAAAGCTATCTCGCAGCCAATATCTTCGCGAGCATTCACAAATCCAACCGCTGAGCATCTTTATCCGCCCTTACCCTTAAGCTCAATTATTCGGCGATATCGGTTCTGTTTATCAAATCTTATCCGGATAGAGGCCAATACTGCGCCTGAGTAATCAGACGAGGAACAAGGCATGAACGGCGCGGAAAGCGAAGAACTTATTCACGTGCTCTATATTACGGCCATCGTCGCCGAAGCGATGACTGCGGCACTGGCCGCCGGACGCCGCGAGATGGACTGGATTGGCGTCTTCCTGCTCGGCTGCGTTACCGCGCTTGGCGGCGGATCGGTACGCGACGTGCTGCTCAATCACCACCCGCTGTCATGGGTGCAGCATCCAAGCTATCTGGTGATCACCGGCTTTGCGGCTTTGGCGACCATTCTCGTTGCACGCTACATGCATCGTCTGCGGCAGATGTTTCTTTTTCTCGACGCTATCGGTCTGGTGGTGTTCACGGTCATTGGCTGTGGTGTTGCGCTTGGCATGAATATGCCGATCATCATCGTCATTGCGGCGGGCATGATCACCGGCTGCGTCGGCGGTGTTCTGCGCGATGTGCTGTGCAATGATGTGCCGCTGCTTTTCCGCTCGGAACTCTACGCGACCGTATCGGTCGTCACCGGCGGCATCTATCTTGGCGGACTTTACCTCAATGTTTCGCAAGGACCCGCCGCCTTCGTGGCGATGGCGGCAGGACTTATTCTGCGACTTCTGGCGCTGCGCTTCAACTGGAGCATGCCGAAATTCGTCTATACGAAAGACCTGCACTAACTTTTTGAGTGCAGACTATCGTTCCTTTTTCTGACTGCGCGCGCGCAGCCAGAAAATGACGAAGAAACCCAGCACGAAGACGACGGCAAAGATCGCTGCGGCAACATGCGAGCGCGCGCCCAGCGCCAGCATGATGCTTGGCACGAAATAAGCGAGCACACCGAAGCCGATCAGGATGACGGCGGCGGCAATGGCCGGATGGCTTTTCTGCGGTTCAGCCAAGATTGCGGAACTCCTCAAACCTTTTTATCTGCTGGCCGTCACTATCAAAGTTTTCCGGTGCAAGCCATGCCTGATAGGCTTTCTTCAGTGCTGGCCATTCGCTGTCGATGATCGAATACCATGCCGTGTCGCGGTTCTTGCCCTTGGCCACCATATGCTGGCGGAAAATCCCCTCGAAGGTGAAACCGAAACGCTCCGCTGCGCGCTTGGAAGGCGCATTGTCATTGTTGCACTTCCATTCATAGCGACGATAGCCCAACTCGTCGAAGATATATTGCATAAACAGAAACTGTGCTTCCGTCGCCGCCGGCTTGCGCGAAATCAGCGGTCCCCAATAAATATTGCCGATTTCGATCACACCATGGACCGGGTCGATGCGCATCAGGGTCTGGCGACCGGCCACCTTGCCGCTGGCCTTGTCGATGACGGCATAAAACAGCGGATCTTCGCTTTTCGAAACCTTCTCCAGCCATGGCTCGAACTCCGCACGGGTCGCGGGCGGAAATTCGAACAACCAGGTAAAACGCTGGTCGGCATCGGTTACCGACGACGCCGCAAAAAGCTCGTCTCCATGCTTTTGCGGATCGAGCGGCTCCAGGCGCACATAGCGACCTTCCAGTACTTTTCGTTCCGGCCTCGGACGAGGGGTCCAGTTTTGCAAATCACTCATGTCATTACCCGGAAGGGCCTCCCATTTCGGGAACGAAAGGAGCATAAAAGCCCGGCCGCGCAAACCAGATTATTGTAGCCGTTTCATTTTTCTCGAATGGCGGCTCGATCAACCGAGACAGCCTTGATCAGCGCAACCACCTGGTCGCCGGTTTGCAAGCCAAGATCATCCACCGAGCGGCGTGTCAGGCGCGCGCCCAGATGACGTCCCTGAAAGTCGAGCGAGACATGCGCATTGGGGCCCTCACCCGCCTCGATGCCCGTAATGGTGACCGGCAGCACATTACGAATGCTGATCGCAACCGGCGCTGCGCGGGCCAGAGAAACATCCCGCGCCCGTACACGCAGGCGCACATGCATGCCCTGCTTGAGACCCGCATCCGTCAACTGGAACGACGCACCACCAAGGTCGATCTCGGCCAGCTTGTAGCTCTCGTCATAGGACGCGACCGTGCCTTCCAGAAGCACGCCGCTGCCCTCGCCGCCGATGGCTGGATCCGCTCCGATGCGTGGAAATATCTCCGCCGCCTCGCCGCTTGCCGTCACTTTGCCGCCGGAAAGCAGCACGATTTCATCAGCAAGCCGCGCCACTTCGTCTATCTCGTGACTGACATAGACAATCGGCACATGGCTTTCGTCACGCAGCCGCTCGATAAAGGGCAATATTTCCTGTCGGCGTGCATGGTCGAGCGAGGAAAGCGGCTCATCGAGAAGCAACAACGCCGGATCCGATAACAGCGCCCGTCCGATGGCGACACGCTGGCGCTCGCCGCCCGAAAGCGTCGACGGGCGGCGATCGAGAAGCGGCTCAATGCCGAGAAGCGTCACCACTTCATCGAAGTTGCGCGTGGCCTGTCGGTGACCTGCCCAGCGCGCATAGGTCAGGTTGCGCTTGACGCTCATATGCGGAAACAAACGGGCTTCCTGAAACACATAGCCGATGCGTCGTTTCTCGGGCGGCAGGTTGATGCCCTTATCCGCATCGAACAGCGCAAAATCGCCAACGGCGATACGTCCGCTTTCGGGGCGCAGCGTTCCGGCAATCATCTTCAAAAGCGTGGTCTTGCCCGCTCCCGAATGACCGAACAGAGCGGTTACACCGCCGCCCGCTGCAAAATTGGCTTCGACGGCGAATTTGCCATTGCGGCCCTTGATGGAAACAACGAGCCCACTCATTTGACGTCTCCGGCAAGCCTGCGCTGCAACCATTCGGAGAGCACAACGGCTATGATGGAAATCGCGGCGGAAATGGCAATCAGTCGGAATGCTTCGGCATCACCCGATGGCGTTTGCATCAAAGCATAAATCGCAAGCGAGAGGGTTTGCGTCTCGCCGGGAATATTGGAAACAAAGGTGATGGTCGCGCCGAATTCACCGAGCGCCTTGGCAAAGCCAAGCACAGCACCCGCCAGAACACCCGGCAGGAGCGGCGGCAGGATTACGGTGAAGAACGCCACCAACCGGCTGGCGCCCAATGTGCGCGCCGCTTCTTCAAGCCCACGATCCAGCCCTTCAATCGACAGGCGGATCGGACGGACGAGCAGTGGAAACGCCATGACACCAGCGGCAAGGGCAGCACCCGTCCACCGAAAGGAAAAGGACAAGCCCAACCATTCCTGCAAGGGAGCGCCAAAAGCACCTCTTGCGCCGAACAGGATCAGCAGCAGATAGCCTGTGACCACCGGCGGCAAAACCAGCGGCATGGTCACAAGCGCCTGCGCCAGAGACTTGCCCGGAAAATCAAACCGGGCAAGAATCCATGCAACAAGGAACGCGACTGGCAAAGCGAAAATGATGGCAATTCCGGCTACCCGGAGTGACAACAGAACAATCGGCCAGACGCCGGCTTCCATCATCACTTGCCTGCCTCCGCAGCGCCGACAAAGCCTTTATCCTTGATGATCGCCTGACCTGCATCGCTTTCAAGGAAAGCAAGGAACGCCTTGGCGGCATCGCTTTCATTCTTTTCAATGAGAGCAGCTGGATAGAGGATCGGCGCATGGCTGGTTGCCGGGAAACGGTAGGCTTCAACCAGATCCGGCGCGGCAGCGCGGTCAGATGCATAAACGATGGCGGCCTTCACTTCGCCGCGGCTGACATATTGCAGAGCAACACGCACATTCTCGGCGAATACGCCATTCTTTTCGACGTCTTTCCAGATATCGAGCTTTTCCAGCGCAGCCTTGCCATACTTACCGGCTGGCACATTGGACGGATCGCCCATGGAGAAGCGGCCAGCGCTCAAGAGCTCCTTGGCATCGGCCTTCGGCGTATCCTTCTGCGTGGCGATAACCAGCGCATTGCCTGCGATCACCTTACGCGACGCTTTGTCGATGGCATTGGCCTTCTCGACATAATCCATCCAGTCCAGATCGGCAGAAATGAAAATCTGGGCTGGAGCGCCCTGCTCGATCTGCTTGGCCAGCACCGACGAAGACGCGAAGGAAGCGACTACTTCCGTGCCATCCTTGGCCTTGATCTGCTTGGCAGCTTCTTCAATCACATCCTTCATGCTCGCAGCGGCAAATACCGTGACCTTTTCGGCGGCATGCGCGACCGAAGCGGCGCCAGCGGCAACTGTGATAAGAAATGCGGCTATAAATTTTTTCATGACTACCCTCCATATTGCCCGTTTGAACGGACAAACACCATCATCCGCCGGAACGAACCGGCGCGCTTTTTTTGCGATGATGGGCTTGATGGAGGCAAACGCGACCCGGATGCCGTCAGACCCTTGATGCACGGGCGTCCATGCAAAAGCCGCCCAAAATTCCGCAACGAATTCAGATCGTTCCAGAATCGAAGCCACAATAATGCGGTGCAACTTATTTGGCTAGTCCCGGAAGCCTATCAACTGCCGATATGCTTGTGCTGACCACGTGCTTTGGCAAGCGCGATCTGCTTCTGGCGTTCGGCAAAACGGGCGCGATCTTCCGGCGTGCGCTCATCGTAGCAACCAGCGCAGGAAATGCCTTCCTCGAAGAACTTCGAGAGCTTGTCCTCCGGCGTAATCGGACGACGACAGGCGCGGCAAAGCTCCACGTCGCTTTCCGTCAAGCCATGACCAACGGCAACGCGCTCGTCGAAGACAAAGCACTCGCCATTCCACATGCTTTTTTCCTGCGGAACTTCTTCGAGATATTTGAGAATTCCGCCCTTCAGATGGAAAACATCGTCAAAGCCGAGGCCTTTGACAAAAGCTGTTGCCTTTTCACAGCGGATACCGCCGGTGCAGAACATGGCAATCTTTTTGCCTTCCAGCTTGTCGCGGTTCTGCTCGACCCAATCCGGAAACTCGCGGAAGGTCTTGGTCTGCGGATCAAGGGCACCCTCGAACGTGCCGATGGCATACTCATAATCGTTGCGCGTATCGACAACGACCGTGTTTTCGTCAGCAATCAGGGCGTTCCAGTCCTGCGGAGCGACATAGGTGCCGACGCTTTTCAGTGGATCTATACCGTCGACACCCATGGTGACGATTTCCCGCTTCAACCGCACCTTCATGCGATTGAACGGCATTTCGCTTGCATAGGAATATTTCAGTTCCGGCTGGCCGAGCCCCGGAATGGCAGTGATATGTTGGACGAGCTTTTCAATCGCAGCTGGCGAACCGGCAACCGTTCCATTGATGCCTTCGGCAGCCAGAAGCAGCGTCCCCTTGATGCCATTGCCGCAGCAAAGCTGGGCCAGCGGCTCGCGCAGGCTTTCATATTGCGGCAGCGGCGCAAAGCAATAGAGGGCGGCGACGGTGAAAGGTAAATTGCTCATCGGTTGTGTCTTCTTTGAAAATCTACCCCGCAACTAATCTCCTGACACGGCGAATTCAAGACTACTTTATCCTCACAGCCCCGGATGCGGCGAAAATCACCTCGAAGACCACTGTCCAAGAGGAGAAACGCATGTTCGACAGACAAACCATCGACGCTATGACCGCCATGGCAAAACAGGCGCAGATCGACCCGGCGGCGTTGCTGGCAGTTGCAGAAGTGGAAAGCGGCGGTCGCGCGCTTTACGATGTGGATGGACACAAGGAACCGGCGATCCGCTTTGAAGGGCATTATTTCGACCGCAGGCTTTCCGGACGCATTCGCGATTATGCCCGCAAAAATGGCCTGTCTGCACCTGAAGCGGGCAAGATCGCCAATCCGAGATCGCAAGTCGACCGCTGGCTGCTGCTGGAGCGCGCCATGGGCCTCGACAAGAAGGCCGCGCTGGAATCCACCTCATGGGGATTAGGTCAGGTCATGGGTGCACATTGGGAGTGGCTTGGCTTTGCTTCGGTCGATGCGCTGGTGGCGGAAGCGCGGGGATCACTTGCCGGTCAGGTGCAGCTGATGTTGCGATTCATCGAAAAGACAGGGCTGGCGGATGCCATGCGCACCTGCGACTGGCGCGGCTTTGCAAAGCGCTATAACGGCCCCGCTTTCGCCCGCAACAGTTACGATACGCGCATGGCCGCCGCTTATGAGCGTTGGCAAAAGCAGATCGGCACACTCAAGACTGCGGCCTGAAAACAAGCTTGTCCCGGCTGTGGACAAGTTCGCCTCATACATTTAAATCGATTTATTACATTCCGTGCATGTCCATTTTTGCGGAATCGCTGCACATTCCGCAAAATACGCCGAAGTACTCCAACAGCCGAGCGAGCCGATGCCTCAGAAAACCGATCTTCTCGTCCCCGTCATGACAGGCCAGCCGGTTATCCCGGTTCTGTTGATCGACAAGGTAGAACATGCCGTGCCGCTGGCGCGCGCATTGGCCAAGGGCGGCCTGCCCGCCATTGAGATCACCTTGCGTACGGCAGCGGCCCTGGACGCCATTCGCGCTGTCGCGGATGAAGTGCCGGAAGCCATCGTCGGTGCGGGCACCATCCTCAACGCCAAGCAATATGAGCAGGCTGCAAAGGCCGGTTCGCGCTTTATCGTCAGCCCCGGCGCGACCAAGCAGATTGTCGACGCGGCCAATGACAGCCCCGTCCCGCTGCTGCCCGCTGCCATCACGCCGAGCGAAATGCTGGCGCTGCGCGAAGAAGGCTATACGCATCTGAAGTTCTTCCCGGCCGAACAGGCAGGCGGCGCGTCCTTTCTGAAGGCGCTCTCCTCACCGCTGGCCGGCACATTCTTCTGCCCCACGGGCGGCATCAGCCTCGCCAATGCCAAAACCTATCTATCGCTGCCAAACGTTGTTTGTGTTGGCGGCTCGTGGGTTGCCCCGAAGGAACTCGTGGAAGCGGGCGAATGGGATGCCATCACCAAGCTTGCAAGCGATGCCGCCAGCCTGAAAGGCTGACGCTCCGATAACCGACCAATAAAAAAGGGGCCTTCAAGGCCCCTTTTGTTTGATCCGTAATCGTTGATCAATTGGTTGCAGTGAATTTTGCGACCGTCAGGAAGGTCACAGCATTACCGCTGAACTTGTTGGCGCGGTCGCTTGGCAGGTCACCCTGCTGGAAGCCAGCCGTATAGACCATAGCCGGAGCGGTGCGCATCGCATCGTTACGCAGAACCGGATTGGTAACCGGAGCCTTCTGCGACATGGACTCCGACGACATCGCCATTTCCGCATTATGCACGGCTGCTGGCTGCACCACGACATGTGGCTTGGCCGAAGACGCCTTGGCAACACGACGCGCACCCTTGGCAGTGGTACGGACGCCGGTATCGACGGCCTTGCCAACGGCAACGGGCTGCTTGGCGCGGGCGACAGCGGGTTCAACCGGCGCTGCGACTGGGGCCAGAGAGGCGGTCTGAACCGGCGCTGGTTTCAGCTGCACTTTGGCGACCGGCTCGGAATCATAGTCGTCGCTTGGCGGCGCGATCAGTTCGCCGATCTCATCCTTCTTGGTCAACAGCGCGAGCTGGGTATTGGCCTCGGCGCGCGGAGCCTGCTTCGGCAGCGGCAAAGCGCCCACTTCACCCGGATTTGTCGGCGACGAACCAGCACCGGCAACAGCCACGGCATCATTCTCTTGATTGTTGACCAGTGCAGCGATCGCATCCTGACCGGAAGCAGCAGGCTGTTCACCCGGGCGGCCCGGACGCTGCGACGGAATAACCGAGGCAACAAGCTGTGCCTGCGCATTGTCACCTTCAAGCTGCGGACGTGCTGAAGGGATCGGCACGAAACCGTTCATGAGCGGCGATGCATCGGCCACCTGCGCCGCATTTGGATCGGCGGCAGCAAGCGCCACGGCATCCTGCGGCGCCATTTCAGGCTTGCGCGCCGGAATCGGCACATTCATCGCCACAACAGCGGCGCCCTGATCAGCAACATTGCCGGTCTGCGCCTGAGATTCGAGTGATTGCGGGTTCAAACCAGTTTCAGGACGCGGTGCCTGCATCGGAACCGGCGCTTCACGCGGCGGCAATGCGGCGACCATCGTTTCGCGCGGCTGAGCCGGGGCTTCTTCTTCCGGTGCTGCGGCTGGAGCCTGCTTGGCCGGAGCTGTCGCACGGGCCGGACGCGCCGTCGCCGGCGCAGCAATATCGCCATTATCTTCTTCTTCGTCCGCACCGCCGCCAAAGAGCGCGCCAAACAGCGTCTTGCTCTTGCGCGTCGATGTGGAATTGCTGGCCACCATGACGTCACCGCCACCGCCGGCCTTGCGCTTTTCGATCATGGCCAGAGCCTGCTCATAACCCGGCAACGGCTTGCCGTCAGCGGGAAGGTGAGCGGTCTTGCCATCCGGGAACAATGCCAAAAGCTCACGGCGGCTCATGCGCGGCCAGGAGCGGACATTGCCGACATCCATGTGCACGAAAGGCGAGCCGGAGCGCGGATAATAACCGACGCCGCCGATCTGGTAGCGCATGCCGATGCCGCGCAGCTTGGCCAGATTGACGCCCGGAATAAAGTAATCCATCGCGCGGCCCAGCATGTGCTGGCTTTTCTTGGCAACGCCGCGCGTGTTCGAACGCAGCATGGCGTTGGTCGCAGGCGAGCGATAGGCCGATACAACCGTGATATATTGGCTTGATCCCGTGGACTGATAGACCTGCCAGACCAGATCGAACAGGCGCGGGTCCATCTTGGTCGGCTCATTGCGACGCCAGTCACGCAGGAAGACATTGAGGCGCTTCAGCCCTTCGGGCACATAGCGGCCATTCTTCTTGAAGACGATTTCCGCCTTCTCGCCCGTATGGACGTAATAAAGTTTAAGGGAGCGGGTTTCAGCCGAAGCCTGCGTTGGGGTACCCACGAGGGCAATTGCCGCCGCAACAAGGGAAAACGAGAGAGACAGACGCGCCTTCGCACCAATCCGGGCTTTTTGCCAGACATTCGCGAAATGCGCTTTCATGGTCGATATGCTGTTCATCGAATCGTATCGCCTTACCGTTTTGTCCGCCCCCAGAGGCTACAAGTCCGAAACTTACGGCAACTGTCAGTCACAACAGTTGCAAATGGTCTCGTCCGCAGCTCTCTTTCCAAGTGACCTTTTCTGAGCGTCGCACGAAATCCGCTTCGTTCCGCCATAGATCCAATTGTCGGATTTAATGGTTAATGGACGCTTAGTGAACAACAAATGCGGAAACACCATGGCAAAAAAGACACAGGAGCGCATCTATTTTCGCTATGGTAAAAAAACTATTAACAGTCTTTAATTGGCAACAGTGCGCCTAACCTCCAAAGAAGGAGGATTAGAACTTCATAAAATTCAATAATTTAGGCTGATTTTATTATCCTGCGGTGCGCCTGAAAGGGGTGCTGTCCCCGTCATGACCGTCATCAAATCCCCTGCCAGAGATGGAGGTCACATCAATGCCATATTCCTTGAGCTTGCGGTAAAGTGTGGTCCTTCCGATGCCCAAACGACGCGCGACTTCACTGATTTGCCCATCGTAATGCGCCAGTGCGAAGCGGATCATCTCCTCTTCGGCGGCAGCAAGCGTGCGCACTTCACCCTCGGCATTCATACCGCTGATGACGCCCGGCGTTACCTTGCCGGATGTGGCACCGACAGGCATTGCCGTCCACGGACCAGTGTAGGATGCGCCCGTCCAGCTATCCGTATTGCTCACCAGTTCGGCAAAATCCGTCATGGTCAGCTCGCGCGTTTCGCATAGCAACACCGCGCGGAACACCGCATTCTTCAGCTCACGCACATTGCCCGGCCAGTCATAGGTCTTCAGCTGCTCCAGCACATGCGGGGCAATGCCGGTGATATGGCCGCGACGCTCCTCGCTGGCAAAGCGCATCGTGAAATGATGCAGCAGAATGCCAATGTCTTCAGGTCGATTGCGCAGTGCCGGAACCGGCAGCATGAACGACCCCAGCAATTGACCAAGCCCCGGATGAAACCGCCCCATATGGACGAGATCGTTCAGGGGCTGCGTGGTGGAAGCCATGACGCGCGCATTGAACGGATATGGGACGCCCGCTGCTTCAAATTGTCCCGTTTGCATCGCCGAATAAAGCCGCATCTGGGCATGGCGCGGCAGAAAGCCAACCTCATCCAGATAAAGCGTGCCACCATCGGCGCTTGCCAGCTTGCCGAATACGCCGTCTGCCCCAGCTATTGCAGAGCCCGGCATACGGGCCGCTTCTGAAGCGCCGAACAGGATCTGGTCCACATTATCCGATGTCAGCGTGCGACAATCGACGGTGATGAAGGTTTCACGCCATCTTGCGCCGCCGCTGCAAATGGCGCGGGCTAGCGTTTCCTTGCCGCTACCCGGTTCGCCATCCAGAAGAAGCGGCGCATCCAGCGCGGCAGCGCGCCTTGCGGCAACCATCGCCCGCTCCATGTCCGGGCTTCTGGCAATGATATCGGAGAGCGGAAAATGCGTCCGCAGCGAACGATTGCGGCGCACCTCATGTGCAAGCGCATCGAGCTTGAGCACATTGGAAATGGAAAGCTGAATGCGTTCTGGCACGACAGGTGTGGTCACGAAATCGACCGCGCCGAGTTTGACGGCCTGCAAGGCCCTGTTAAGCCCATCGTTCTGGACAAGCACGATCACCGGAGTTGTCACACCTGCATCACGCATCTTGGCGAGAACACTCAGCCCGTCCATATCCGGCATGGCCATGTCGAGCAGGATCAGCGCAATATCCTTGCGCTGCGTCGCGAAGCTGAGCGCGCCGCTGCCACCGTCGGTCAGGATGGTGCGATAACCCATGCGCTGGACCATCGCCTCAATGTTGCGTCGGTGAATCGGATCATCATCCGCTATGAGAATGCGCGTGCCCATTAAAAGCTTTAATCAACCTGTGGAGTTCCCGCGCCCGAACACATTAAACAGTTTAAAAACAGAACAAAGTTTTATGCTCCAGGCGCGCTATTTGGAGCCAGAGCACTAACAATTGCAAGACCTTAAAACAGTATCTGATGCTACATTCACAAAATTTTCGGCTAAAAAACACTCAATGCTAGAAGCGCCCAAAAAGTAATCGCGGAAGTTACTGGCAATTTATTGGTTGCTTACATAACACCGGTTGTACCGCTTTATTGTGCCCCTTGGCGATCCCGGCAAGACATGCGAGAAGAAGGCCAATAGGAGAATGCTTATGACCCGTTTTTCAGACTCTGCTTCGTTCAACGCAGTTCTTCAAGCGCCGGTTTTGGCCCCATCCGGGGATAGCGCCGCTGCCGAAAAGACCGACCTTGGCAAGTTGCCGGAATGGAACCTCGCCGATCTTTATCCCGCGCCGGACAGCCCGCAGCTCAAGGCCGATATCGAAAAGGCCATGAAGGATTCAGTTTCGTTTGAAGAGCGCTGGAAAGGCAAGCTCGGCGCGGAAGCAGCGAAAGCTGACGGCGGCGATTTTGCCGATGCGATCAAGCAGTTTGAGGCACTGGACGAGTTGCTGGGGCGGATCGCCTCCTATGCAGGGCTCTATTATTACGGCGATACGACCGATCCGAAGCGCATGAAGCTTTTTGGCGACGTGCAGCAGAAGCTGACTGACGCCAGCACGCATCTCATCTTCTTCAGCCTCGAACTGAACCGTATCGAGGATGCAATTCTCGACAAGGCGATGGATGCCAATGCGGCAATCGGGCATTATCGCCCGTGGCTGACCGATCTGCGCAAGGACAAGCCCTATCAGCTGGAAGACAAGCTGGAACAGCTTTTCCATGAAAAGTCGATCACCGGCTTCGGCGCATGGAACCGCCTGTTCGACGAGACCATGTCGGGCTTGCGTTTCGAGGTCGACGGTCAGGAACTGGCAATCGAACCGACACTGAACATGCTGCAGGACGCCGATGGCGCAGTCCGCAAAAAGGCTTCGGAAGCGCTTGCCAAGACATTCGGCGCCAATCTGCGCACGTTTACGCTGATCACCAACACGCTGGCCAAGGACAAGGAAATCTCCGACCGCTGGCGCGGTTTTCAGGACATTGCCGACAGCCGTCACCTTGCAAACCGCGTCGAACGCGACGTTGTGGATGCGCTGGCCAAGGCGGTCGAAGATGCCTATCCGCGCCTTTCGCACCGCTATTATGCGCTGAAGGCCAAATGGCTTGGCCTCGACAAGCTGGAAAACTGGGATCGCAACGCAC
This sequence comes from Ochrobactrum sp. RH2CCR150, assembly GCA_014138095.1. Taxonomy (GTDB): domain Bacteria; phylum Pseudomonadota; class Alphaproteobacteria; order Rhizobiales; family Rhizobiaceae; genus Brucella; species Brucella gambitense. The sequence continues at coordinate 295,781 of JACGXE010000002.1, read as the reverse complement.
CGCTGCCGGAAACGCCACAGGCCCTGATTTCATGGGACGAAGCGCGCGATACCGTGCTTTCCGCCTATGGCAATTTTGCGCCGGAAATGGCTGCGATCGCCAAGGATTTCTTCGACAAGAACTGGATCGATGCGCCGGTTCGCCCCGGCAAGGCTCCGGGCGCTTTCGCGCATCCGACCGTCCCGTCCGCGCATCCTTATGTACTGCTCAACTATATGGGCAAGCCGCGCGACGTGATGACGCTTGCCCATGAGCTTGGCCATGGCGTGCATCAGGTTCTCGCTGGCGGTCAGGGCGCGCTGATGGCGTCAACCCCGCTGACGCTGGCCGAAACCGCTTCGGTCTTCGGCGAAATGCTGACCTTCCGCTCGCTGCTGGAGCGCACGAAAGACAAGCGTGAACGCAAGGCGATGCTGGCCCAGAAGGCCGAAGACATGATCAATACGGTCGTGCGCCAGATCGCGTTCTACCAGTTCGAGCGTCGCGTCCACACCGAGCGCCGTGAAGGCGAATTGACGTCTGAGCGCATCGGCGAAATCTGGATGGATGTGCAGCGCGAAAGCCTCGGCGACGCGGTGCACCTCAATCCGGGCTATGAGACCTTCTGGACCTATATCCCGCACTTCATCCACTCGCCATTCTATGTCTACGCCTATGCTTTCGGCGATTGCCTGGTGAACTCGCTCTATGCCGTCTATCAGAATTCCGAAAAGGGCTTTCAGCAGAAATATTTCGACATGCTGAAAGCGGGCGGCACCAAGCATCACACGGAACTGCTGGCGCCGTTCGGCCTCGACGCAACGGACCCGAACTTCTGGAGCAAGGGCTTGTCGGTGATCGAAGGCATCATCGACGAACTCGAAGCCATGGAAGACTGAGGCAGAAGTGACCCGAACGGGTAACAAACCGCTGATCCTGTTTCGGGACGACAAGGCGGGCCGCGATGTGCTTTTCGCGGCCCCCTCGACCATCATCCGCGCCGACGAGCCGGATGAATTCGATGATGCATGGGAAGCGATGCAGCGCGCCCATGCGGACGGAAAATGGCTGGCGGGCTATCTTTCCTACGAGGCCGGTTATCTTCTCGAACCGAAGCTGAAGCCCCTTCTGCCGGAGGGGCGCAAGGCCCCTCTCCTGTGCTTCGGCGTTTTCGATGGGCCGTCTGACGATGACTTGCATCATCGCGGCAATGACAATGCGACCTATCTGCGCGCTCCCATCGCCGAATGGACGCCGGCCGAATATGAAACGCGGTTCAACCGCCTGCATCAGCACCTGCGCGAAGGCGATTGCTATCAGGGCAATCTGACTTTTCCAGTTCATGCGGAATGGGGCGGTGATCCGCTGGTGCTGTTCAACGCGCTCGCTATGCGCCAGCCGGTTCGCTACGCGACCTATTGCGATCTCGGCGGCCCGGCTGTCCTGTCGCGCTCGCCGGAGCTGTTCTTTGAGGTGGATGCGGACGGGTGGATCGAAACCCACCCTATGAAAGGCACCATGCCGCGCGGGGCAACGCCCGAGGAAGACGAAGCGAACCGCACCTTTCTGATGAACGATCCAAAAAACCAAGCGGAAAACCGCATGATCGTCGATCTGCTGCGCAACGACATCTCGTTGATCAGCGAAGTCGGCTCGCTCGACGTGCCTGAGCTTTTCCGGGTTGAATCTTACCCGACGGTACACCAAATGATTAGTCGGGTACGAGCAAGGCTGAAAAGCGATATTCCCCTGCGGTCGCTATTTGCAGCCCTTTTCCCCTGCGGTTCGATTACCGGCGCGCCGAAAATCAGTGCCATGGAAATCCTGCGCAAGCTGGAACCCAACCCACGTGACATTTACTGCGGTTCGCTCGGCTGGATTGAGCCAAGCGGACGAATGCGCTTCAATGTTGCCATCCGCACGATCTCGCTTCTCGACGAAAATCGTGCAATCTTCAATGTCGGGGGCGGCGTGGTTTTCGATTCCACGGCGCAAGCGGAGTATGAGGAATGCCTTCTGAAAGCACGGTTCGCGACGGGACACACACCGTCAGTACGGAACCAGAATATCAGTTGCCAGAATACCAGTTGATAGAAACCATGCGATGGGAGCCTCTGTCCGGGGTTCTGCGTCTGCAATTGCATCTGGCGCGACTGGAACAGTCCGCGCGCGAGCTTGGTTTTTCCTGCAATATGGACGCTATCCGCCAGCAGATTGAAGATGCTGGCTCCGGTGACCGCGCTCTGAAATTGCGCCTCACTCTGGCCCCTGACGGCGTTGCCAATGTTGTGGCCTACAAATATGAGCCGCTGCCGCAGCAAACGACGTGGCGCATAGCGATCGCACGCACCCGCCTTAAACATGACGATCCCCTGCTACGTTACAAGACGACGCGCCGTCAGGCCTATATCGCCGCCCGCGAGGAGTATTCTTCTGCGGAAGTGGACGAAGTTATTCTGCTGAATGACCGCGATGAGGTCTGCGAAGGCACGATCACGTCGATTTTCCTCGATATTGGCGGCACAACCTGTGTGACGCCTGCTCTATCCTGCGGGCTTCTGGACGGCGTTTTGCGGCGTGAACTTCTAAACAATAGCGTGGTGTCGGAAGGGATGGTTTCCGTCGACGATCTCAAGAATGCGCGCAATATTCTGGTCGGCAATTCACTGCGCGGGATGATCCGCGCCAAGCTGATTGAAAGCTAAATTCCTAAAATGCGTTAAACACGTCTGCATGTCATAGGGCTGTGACGTTTCTTTCTTTGTATGAAGTTGTGTTATTGTTGCGGTTTCAAACCTGCCGACGAACGGTAACAGAGCGAAACACCGCAAATTTGAGCGGTTTACACAGAGGAAGAAAATGGCGAAAGCGAAATGGCAAGTCTATAGCGAGATCACCGGCCCCGTAATCATGATCGGCTTTGGGTCGATCGGGCGCGGTACCCTGCCGCTGATAGAGCGTCATTTCAAATTCGACAAATCGCGGATGGTCGTGATCGACCCGAGCGAGAAGAACCGCCAGATTCTTGACGACAAAGGCATTCGTTTCGTCAAGCAGGCGATCACCAAGGACAATTACGCAGAAGTGCTGGATCCGTTCCTGAAAGGTGCGGAAGGACAGGCATTTGTCGTCAATTTGTCGGTTGATACCGGTTCCGTCGATCTGATGCACTATAGCCGCAAGAACGGCGCGCTTTATATCGACACCGTTGTCGAGCCGTGGCTTGGCTTCTATTTCGACGCCAAGGCGGATAATGCCGCGCGCACCAATTATGCGCTGCGCGAAACCCTGCTGGCCGAAAAGCGCAAGAATCCCGGCGGCCCGACCGCCGTTGCGTGCTGCGGCGCCAATCCGGGCATGGTGTCGTGGTTCGTCAAGAAAGCGCTTGTCGATCTGGCAACTGAACTCAAGCTCGACTTCACCGAACCGGCGGCAGATGACCGCAACGGTTGGGCCAAGCTGATGAAAAAGGCTGGCGTGAAGGGTGTGCACGTCGCCGAACGCGATACACAGCGCGCCAAGGAACCAAAGCCGTTCAACACGTTCTGGAATACCTGGTCCGTGGAAGGCTTCATTTCCGAAGGCTTGCAGCCTGCCGAACTCGGCTGGGGCAGCCACGAAAAGTGGAAGCCGAAGAATGCGCGCAAGCAGAAGAAGGGCACGAAGGCGGCGATTTTCCTTGAACAGCCCGGCGGCAATACGCGTATCCGCACGTGGTGCCCAACGCTCGGCGCGCAATTCGGCCTGCTCGTCACCCATAACGAAGCGATCTCGATCTCCGATTTCTTCACCGTGCGGGACAAGAAGGGCAAGCTCGACTACCGCCCGACGTGTCATTATGCCTATCATCCGAGCAATGACGCCATTCTCTCGCTGGACGAAATGTTCGGCGCGGGCGGCAAAGCCCAACCTGTCCAGCATGTGCTCGAGGAAGCCGAAATCCTCGACGGTTCGGACGAACTGGGCGTTCTGCTCTATGGTCATGACAAGAACGCCTACTGGTACGGTTCGCAGCTGACTGTCGCGGAAGCGCGCAAGCTTGCGCCCTATCAGAACGCAACCGGCTTGCAGGTTTCGTCCGCCGTTCTGGCCGGTATGGTCTGGGCGCTTGAAAACCCGAACAGCGGCATCGTCGAAACCGACGAGATCGACTATCGCCGCTGCCTCGACGTCCAGATGCAGTATCTGGGTCCGGTCAAAGGCTATTACACCGACTGGACGCCCCTTGAAGGTCGCGGTCATCTGTTCGAGGAAGACCTCGACACCAAAGACCCATGGCAGTTCCGCAACGTGCTCGTGCGCTGATGAAACAAAGCAGGGCCCGGCATTGACCGGGCCTTTGCGTCTCAGCATTTCGAACGAAATTGATGTGATTTCCCCAAAATGCCCGGTCAATTAAGACGCATAGCGGCAGACCGCTTTCCCGATCTCGTGGCATTGCTCTGCGGGCTGCTGATCCTGCCGTGGATTCTGGGTGTGCCGGGACATCCAAGCCAGCTTGTGCAAACTGGATGGACGATTGGCCTTGTTTCGATGGTCGTCTATCTGGCCATCTATCAGACGGCGAAGTCCCTCGCCTCCTATGGAGCCGTCAAGAACAATCCGACACGCAACGCCCTGATCAGTCGCGCGAACAAGTGGTCGGCAAGCCTGCTTATCATGCTGATGCTTATATCTTTCGGGCTGATATTCACGGCCTAACACCGCCATCTGCGCGGCGATTTTGCATCATTACCAATAAATTAACAAGTCTGGCGGCCAATCCTCACATTCGGGACTTGTTTTCGTGTAAGTTTCGATTCATCACAAGTCATTATCCCCATTTGGAGAGAGATTGGACATGAAAAGCTTCCGCATCGTTGCCCCACTTGCCGTCATGTCGCTTGTGCTGGCGGCTTGCGAAACGACCGGACCGGTCGGCGGCAATGTTCCAACTGTCTCCCGCGCACCAAGCGGTATCGAAGGCAGCTGGGTCGATCCAAACGGCATCGTGTCGTCGTTCAACGGCGGCATCTTTGAAACCCGCACCACCGATACCAATGAACGGCTGGCCGAAGGCAACTATCGCTATCAGTCGCCACAGCTCGTTGAAATCGACATGCGCTCGATCGTGCGCGGCACCTCATCCAAGGTCAATTGCGCTCTGGTTTCGCAAAACCAGCTGAACTGCACCTCGTCGGCAGGCTCGCGCTTCTCGCTGTCCCGCCGCGCAACCAGCTAAAAGCGAAACGTAATATCCATTCCAGTTCAAGCGGCGCGGGCGATGCTCGCGCCGCTTGAATTTTTTGTTGTCTGCAATTGTCAGGATTGTAATTTGCCGCTTTTTCTGGCCTTTGCTTACTACGCATTTCCCGCGTAAAACCGTTTCACACTTTTGCTGGAAATGCTCTATTTTCCAGCGGGATAGGAGTCGGCTCATGAGCAAGATTGATACAGTACACCAGAACCCAGATCAGTCCGCGCAAGCGAAACTGCCCAAAGTCGGGGTTCTGCTGGTCAATCTGGGGACGCCGGACGGCACGAGTTACGCCCCGATGCGGCGCTATCTTGCCGAGTTTCTGTCTGACCGCCGCGTGATCGAGTGGTCGCGCCTGTTCTGGTATCCGATTCTCTACGGCATCGTGCTCAACACGCGCCCCAAGCGTTCGGGCAAGCTGTACGACCGCATCTGGAACCACGAAAAGAATGAATCGCCGCTGCGCACCTTTACGCGCGCTCAAGGCGAAAAGCTTAGCACTGCACTCGCAGACATTCCCAACGTGGTCGTGGACTGGGCGATGCGCTATGGCCAGCCGTCCATCGAAAGCGTGACTGACCGACTGCTGCAACAGGGCTGCGAGCGTATCGTCGTGTTCCCGCTCTACCCGCAATATTCGGCCACCACGACCGCGACGGTGAACGACAAGTTCTTCGAAGCGCTGATGAAAAAGCGCTTCATGCCCGCTAGCCGCACCATTCCGTCTTACGAGTCGGAACCGGTTTATATCGAAGCGCTGGCGCGTTCCATTGAAAGCCATCTCGCAACGCTTTCCTTCAAACCGGAAGTGATTCTGGCCTCCTATCACGGCATTCCGAAAAGCTATTCCGACAAGGGCGATCCTTATCGCGAACAATGTCTGGAAACCTCGCGCCTTTTGCGCATCCGGCTTGGAATGGACGAAAACCAGTTCCGCTCTACCTTCCAGTCCCGTTTCGGGCCGGAGGAATGGCTCCAGCCTTACACGGACGAGACCGTGGAAAATCTGGCGAAACAGGGCGTCAAATCCGTTGCGGTGCTCAATCCGGGATTTGTCGTGGACTGTCTGGAAACGGTTGACGAGATCGGTAATGAAGCCGCCCATCTTTTCCATGAAAACGGCGGCGAGAATTTCAGCCACATCCCTTGCCTCAACGATAGCGAGGAAGGCATGAAGGTTATCGAAACGATGGTACGGCGCGAATTGCTGGGTTGGGTGTAATATAAGGGAATAGGGGAATAAGGCAGTAAGGGAATAGGTTTTCATACTCCCTTATTCCCCTACTCACCTACTCCCCTAACGGATAAGGGTTAGACAATGACAGGTTTCGACATCACGCTGCTTATTCTGGCTGCGCTGGTTCTGGCGACACTCTTTGCAGGTATCAAGACGGTGCCGCAGGGTTTCAACTATACGGTGGAACGTTTCGGCCGCTATACGCGCACGCTCAATCCGGGCTTGAACCTGATCGTTCCCTTCTTCGACCGGATCGGCGCGCGCCTCAATATGATGGAGCAGGTGCTGGACGTTCCGACACAGGAAGTCATCACCCGCGATAACGCCATTGTCGGCGTCGACGGCGTTGCCTTCTATCAGGTGCTGAACGCGGCGCAGGCAGCCTATCAGGTCGCCAACCTGCAATATGCGATCCTCAACCTCACCATGACCAATATCCGTACGGTCATGGGTTCGATGGACCTCGACGAATTGCTTTCCAACCGCGATGCGATCAATGATCGCCTGCTGCGAGTGGTTGACGAAGCGGCCCACCCGTGGGGCATCAAGATGACCCGCGTGGAAATCAAGGATATCAATCCGCCGGCAGATATCGTCACCTCGATGGCTCGCCAGATGAAGGCGGAGCGCGACAAGCGCGCACAGGTTCTGGAAGCCGAAGGCGACCGCAACGCGCAAATTCTGCGTGCCGAGGGCCAGAAGCAGTCTCAAATTCTCGAAGCCGAAGGCAAGCTGGAAGCCGCGAAGCGCGAAGCAGAAGCCCGCGAGCGTCTGGCCGAGGCCGAGGCAAAGGCCACGACACTGGTGTCGGACGCCGTTTCCAACGGCAATGTGCAGGCGCTCAACTACTTCGTGGCACAGAAATACACCGAAGCGCTGAGCAATATTGCCAGCGCCAAGAACCAGAAGGTCGTGCTGATGCCGCTGGAGGCAAGCTCGCTCATCGGTTCGCTCGGCGGTATTGGCGCCATCGCGCGGGAAGTATTCGGCGACGGCAGCAAGCCTGTCGATCCGACACCGCCATCGCCGGGCCTGTCGCGTCCGCGTAGCGTTCCGCCGACCAACCGCAGCTAAAACAAGGACGGAGCGCCATGATTATCGAACTTCTGTCCGGACTTGGCATTTATAGCTGGCTGGTTCTGGGACTGGTCCTGCTCATTCTGGAAATTCTGGCGCCCGGCATTTTCTTCATCTGGTTCGGCCTCGCAGCACTGGTGACCGGAGGTATAGCCTTCCTCCTGTCATCGGCCACCGGCTTTGGCTGGCAGTTCCAGCTGGTTGTTTTTCTTGTTCTGTCAGTCGTTTTCGCACTGGCAGGCCGCCGCTTCTTCGGCTCGAGGAGTGACAACCAGGACGAGCCTCTGCTCAACCGGCGCGGTGAACAACTCGTTGGCCAGCGCACGACACTGACCGAGCCTATCATCAATGGGCGCGGACGCATTCGTATCAACGATACGACATGGCGTGTGAAAGGACCGGACCTGCCCGCAGGAACAGAAGTTCGTGTCGTGGCCTTCGATCCGGTTTCGCTAGAGATAGAAGTGGCGGTTTAGGGGAATAGGGCAGTATGTCATGCCCTCTTCGTCAACATACTCCCTTACTGCCTTATTCCCCTACTCCCTTAATCAGGCAGCCCCGATCCGCAGCAGATCGTGGAAATGCACGAGGCCGACCGGGCGGTTGTCCTCGACCACGATCAGTGCGCCAATATGGTTTTCGTTGATGGCGTTGAGCGCGGCGGTTGCCAGCATATTCTGGTCGACCGTCTTGGGCTTGCGGGTCATGATGTCATCAACCGCCAGTTCCGCAAGACTGCGATGCAGATTGCGCGAAATATCGCCGTCTGTAACGATACCGGCCAGTTCGCCGTTATCATCAACCACGACCACGCAGCCAAAACTCTTTTGCGCCAGCACTTTCATCGCGTCCACCATGGCGGTGCCGACCGGCACCAGCGGGATGCGGTCGCCACGATGCATGATATCGCGGATATGGATAAGGCTCGCACCCAGCGATCCGCCGGGATGGAAGGTCTTGAAATCGCTCGGCGTAAAACCGCGGGCTTCCAGAAGCGCTATCGCCAGCGCATCGCCGATGGCCAGCTGCAACATGGTCGATGTCGTCGGCGCCAGACCATGCGGGCAGGCTTCCGCCGTCTTGGGCAATATAAGCGCGATATTGGCCGCACGACCGAGCGCCGAATCCTCACGCGAGGTGATTGCAATCAGCGGAATGCGAAAGCGCTGCGAATAATTGACGACGCCCTTCAGCTCTGCCGTTTCACCAGACCAGGAAATCGCCAGAATCACATCGTCGCGGTCGATCATGCCAAGATCGCCGTGATTGGCTTCCGCCGAATGCACGAAAAACGCCGCCGTTCCCGTCGAGGCAAAAGTGGCGGCAAGCTTCGCGCCGATATGACCGCTCTTGCCGACGCCCGTGACGACCAGACGCCCCTTGGCGGCAATGATCTGATTCACAGCCTCCGTGAAAGGGCCGGACAAGCCGTTGCCAAGCGCTTGTTCAAGCGCGGCGAGGCCTTCGTTTTCGGTTCTAATGGTCCGGAGCGCCGAAGCGATGGCCGCTTCCGCACCCGTCGAAATCTGGGTCTGATCGAGCTTTTCCATGGTCGAAAGCGTTAGCCTCTTCGCTGTCCGTTGTCCAAGCTTTTATTGCCGATAAATAATTGCTTTCGCTCGGCAACGCGGGCAATGGCAACCAAGAATTAACCATGTGCCTTTACCGTTCATCTACCACGTTGCAACGGTTTGAAATTACATATGCCATTTGCCAAGCCCCTATCCGGCGGTTCGACGCCCATTGCCAGCAGGCTGAGAAGCCTGTTTCTGGCGGGTGCGGCGATGGCTATCCTCCCTTCCCTCTCGCATGCTCAGGACGCCTATCTTCGCGGCAGTGTCCCGGAAGATGTGCTTTCCGCCTCTTCGCCGGATACGCTTGCCACGCGAGGGCTGGCCGCGCCCGGCCGTTCCGACAATGCTGGCACCACCGGCAGTGGCGATGACGGTTCCGACGCATTCTATGCACCGACGCAGGACAATGCCGCCGCAGCTGATGCACAGCCGCAGCCAAATCCGGCTGCGCAGGCACAGGATCAGCAGGCCCTCCAGCCCGACACCATGCGCGTTGGTGCAATAACCAGCGAAGCGGATAGCGATAGCGGACGCGTACAGCGTGAAAACACGCGCCAAACGCCGGAACAGGGGCGCGGTCCGACACAAGAGGCCGATCCCTTTGCGCCGGTTGGCATGCGTGCCGGATCTTTCGTGCTACGCCCGTCGCTTGAACAAGGCATCCGCGCGACATCGAATGGTGATAATAGCCCCACCGGCTCCAGTTCCGTCCTTTCCGAAACCACGTTGCGGCTCAATGCGCAGTCCGACTGGGCGCGGCATCAGGCGACGCTCGATGCATCGGGCACGATGAGCAAATCCATCTCCGGTCAGGATGTGAACGAACCGCAGATCGACATTCAAGGCAATCTGCGCCTCGACCTGACGGATCAGACCACGGTCAATACCGGCGCGGGGTACAGGCTGCGGCGTGAAAGCGCCTCCAACCCGAATGGTGTCGTCGACGCCTTGAAGCGTCCGCTGGTTCACACATTTAACGGCAGTCTCGGCGTCGAACACGATACCGGGCTTGTTTTCGGGCGCGCCACGGGCCGCGTCGAACACGACATGTATGGCGATGCAGAACTGCCTTCCGGCGGAACCGTCAGCCAGAAGGATCGTGATAACACCTATGCCAGCATCACGCTGCGCGGTGGTTTCTCCGTGTCGCAAGCCATCAAGCCTTTTGCCGAAGTCGAACTGGGCAAACGCATTTTCGATGAGCGCGTGGATAGCAACGGCTATGAACGCAGTGGATCGCAATTTGCGCTGCGCGGCGGCCTGATGGTCGACATGGGAGAGAAGCTGAACGGAGAGTTCGCCGCCGGTTATATGCGCGCCACCAGCGACGACGACCGTCTTGGTGCTGTCAGCGGACCGTCGATCAATGCCGCACTCAACTGGTCACCGTTGCGCGGCACCGATGTGCGGCTTTATTCGCAAACCACCGTGGATATGTCCACCACACCGGGCATTGCCGGATCGCTGCTGCAATTCGCAAGCCTCGATGTCACACATCGCGTCCTGTCAGATCTTAGCCTCAATGGCCGGGTCGATGCGCTTATCCGCGCAAACAAGGATGGCACCGGCACGGATTATACGCTAGGCGCACAGATTGGCGCGACCTACTGGATCAACCGTTTTGTGGGGCTCGATGCGCGCCTGCGTCACGAATTCCTGACAAGCCAGATCTCGGAGCGCGAGTATAAATCCAACAGCATTTATCTCGGCGTGAAAGTGCAGCGCTAAACGCTATTTGCTTTTACGCATTATCCAACGCAAAACCGCTTCGCACTTTTGCTGGAAATGCTCTGCATACAAAAAAACCGCCCTCATGACTGAAGGCGGTTTTAGATTTTCGGGCTAACGATCTCAGGCAGGCTTGATCGTTTCCAGCAATTCGCTGATCGAAACTTCCACCGATGGGCGGATATCCTGACGCCACAGAGCGAAGGCGACATTGGCCTCGATAAAGCCCGCCTTGGAACCGCAATCGAAAGTGCGGCCCTGATAGTCGAAGCCGTAGAACTTCTGCGCATCGGCCAGTTTCAGCATCGCGTCGGTGAGCTGGATTTCGTTGCCAGCACCCTTTTCCTGCTTGCTCAGCAGCTCGAAAATTTCCGGCTGCAGAATATAGCGACCATTGATGTAGAGATTGGACGGCGCGGTGCCCTTGGCAGGCTTTTCAACCATCTGGGTGATCTCGAAACCGGAGCCGATTGCATTGCCCTTGCCGACGATACCGTATTTATGCGCCTCTTCCGGGTCGCATTCCTGCACCGCGATGACATTGCCGCCGGTCTTTTCGTAAAGCTCGACCATTTCGGCCAGGCAGCCCTTCTTCGACTGCATTACCATATCCGGCAGCAGAAGCGCGAACGGCTCGTCGCCGACCAGCTCGCGGGCACACCAGACAGCATGACCAAGGCCCAGCGGAACCTGCTGGCGGGTGAAGCTCGTCGTGCCCGGCTGCGGCTGCAAATCCTGCAGATGATCAAGCTCGGCCTTTTTGCCGCGTTCGGCAAGCGTGGCATACAACTCGACCTGCGCATCGAAATAATCTTCGATGACCGCCTTGTTGCGTCCGGTGACGAAAATCAGATGTTCGATGCCAGCCTCACGCGCCTCATCGACCACATATTGGATGACGGGCTTGTCTACGACCGTCAGCATTTCCTTCGGAATGGATTTGGTGGCGGGAAGGAACCGGGTGCCGAGACCGGCAACAGGGAAAACGGCTTTGCGGATTTTGCGGATCGAACTCATTCGTCTCCTCGATTTTCACTAACGCTACTTTGCTATCAAAGCACTGAAGCAACTGAATTTCAAATAAGGCTATTTCATTAAAGAACGACGAAATTACACAAGCCATACCATCACATTAAATGACCCATTCTTAATGTTGTTTGATTCAAAAATTTTTCCAATTTTCGGGCAAATTTTCCCCCACCCTCTCGATGGTAAACCAAATGCTAACCGACAGGGTTTAATTTGAACGTTCAACTGGTCGATGCCCAATTTTACACTGCCAAATTTCAACGGTGGATGGTATTAGTTAGCTTATGCAATCTGAACCAAGCGGCATCGACATTCTTAAGACACGCGCCGGAATAATAAGCATTTCGGCATGAAGACGATTGCAGAAGGGAAACACAGAATGCTGCGATTTCCATTCACACTGGGACAGACGCTGAAGCTCAAGGTAACCGCGACGGTTGCTGTTGCGGTGTTGGTATCCGCTCTATCGACCGGTTCGGCTTTTGCCGACGCGAAATTTCGCCAGTGGGTGGCGAGTTTCCGTCCGGTCGCCATCAACGCCGGTGTTTCGCCGTCGACATTCGACCGCGCGTTTCGCGGTGTCGACGCGCCTGATCCCGTCGTGCTGGAAAAGGCCCGCTATCAGCCGGAGTTCACTGAACCTGTCTGGAATTACATCGACAACCGCGTGAATGAGGATTCCACCGGCGTTGGCCAGAACATGGCGCGCAAATGGGGCCCATGGCTACAGCGCATCGAACAGCGCTTCTCGGTTGACCGGAATATTCTGCTAGCCATCTGGTCGATGGAAAGCAATTACGGTGAGATTCTCAAGCGCGACGACGTGATGCGCGATGCGGTCCGTTCCCTCGCAACGCTGGCCTATGCCGATCCAAAGCGCGCCAAATATGGGCGCACCCAGTTGATCGCTGCGATGAAAATTCTCCAGACCGGCGATATCGACCGCGGGCATCTGTCCGGTTCGTGGGCGGGCGCCCTTGGCCACACGCAGTTCATCCCGACCAGCTATCAGGCTTATGCTGTCGATATGGACGGCAATGGCAAGCGCGACATCTGGAATTCCATTCCCGATGCGCTCGGCACTGCTGCCAATCTCCTGCATCGCAATGGCTGGCAGCCGGGCCGGACATGGGGCTATGAAGTGGTGCTTCCCGCTGGCGGCAAGTTCCCGTCCGGTTCGCTGAGCGTGGCCGAATGGCAAAAGCGCGGCGTCGTGCGCGCCAATGGACGCCCCTTCCCCGACGCAAGCGAAAAGGTAACGCTGAAGGTGCTGGATGGGCGTCAGGGGCCGGCCTTCCTGATGACCAAGAACTTCTTCGTCATCAAGCGCTATAACAATGCCGACAAATACGCGCTGGCCGTAGGCCTCCTCGCAGACCGCATCAGCGGTTATCAGGGGCTGCGGCAAGACTGGAACCGTCCCTTTACGCCGATCACCATGAATGAGCGTCAGGAATTGCAGACGCATCTCAAGGCGCTCGGCTATTATGACGGTAATATCGACGGCAAGATCGGCTCGACGTCCCGCAAGGCCATCGAGGCTTTCCAACAGCGCAACGGCTTGCAGCCGGATGGGCATCCGAGCAAGGAAGTCTTGTCCGTTCTGCGCCGTCGTTAAGACAACAGACTGATTGATCGGAGCGCGTTTCCCATGAAACGCGCTCCATTTTATTTTTGCGGCGAGCCGGGTTACTGTGGCTTTGCAACGAAAGCGGAATTGATGCGCAAACCTCGGATTGCAGGCAATATGTTGAAAGCTGTCGGTATCATGCTGGCGGCATTTGCACTGCTGCTTTCCGGTCTGGCCAGCGCATCGGCGCAGGATCGTCCACGAACACTGCTCGACTTGCTGTTCGGTTCACGGCAGCCCCAGCGCCAATATGAACAGCCCCAGCCTCAGCAAAGCCGGCCAAAGCCGAAACGCGCACCGAAGACACCATCGCCCGTTTCCCGCAAGCCCGCTCCCGAACCAGCCGTGCCCGCAGTGCCTGTCGTCGAGAAAAGCCCGGATGCAAAGAAGGTTCTGGTCGTCGGTGACTTCATCGGCAGCGGATTGGCTGAAGGCCTTGATGTGGCCTTTGCATCTGACCCGGACCTGACCGTCGCGAGCCGTATCAACGGGTCATCCGGTTTCGTGCGCGACGACCATTTCAACTGGCCGGACAATATCGGCAAGATACTGGACGAAGAAAAACCTGCCGCCGTTGTCGTGATGATCGGCTCCAACGACCGTCAGGCGATCACGACCAATGGCGCCAGCCTCGCCGCCCGCTCACCGGAATGGACGACCGAGTATCAGAAGCGCGTGGCGCAGTTCGTCAAGGTGATCAGCGACCGCCACTATCCGCTCGTCTGGGTGGGGCAGCCTTCCTTCCGACCGAAAGGCATGTCGCAGGATATGCTGGCGCTGAATGAAATCTACCGCACCACCACGGAAAAGGCAGGCGGCAAGTTTGCCGACGTCTGGGATGGCTTCATCGACGAGGACGGCAATTTCACCCAAACAGGCTTCGACATTAACGGCCAGACGGCGCGCTTGCGCGGAAACGATGGCATCAACATCACTTCGGCAGGCAAGCGCAAGCTCGCCTTCTATGCCGAAAAGCCGTTGCGCGCCTATCTGGGCGGCGGCAGGGAAGAGGGCCAGCCCCTGCCAGCTGCCGGGGCACAAGACCCATCAAAGCCGGTTGACCGGATCGCGCCCGTCAGCCTGCGCGACATCAACAAGGATGATAGCGGTGTTCTGCTCGGCGGCAATCTTGGCGTCCGGCCACAAACGCCACGACCGGAACCGGTCGAGAAGAAACCCGCGCCTGGCCGCGCCGACGATTTTTCATGGCCGCGCCCAAGCGCAACCCCCTAACGGATGGCCCTCTAATAGTTATATAAATTCTATATTAGTGCTTTGATTAGCGGTTTTCCCGTCAAATATTAGCCTAATTATTATATTCCGCGCTGTTCCCATCGCCGTTCTCATCGTTTATCAGAAAGCACCGTTCGCCTGACCGGGCGGACAATCGCGGGTGCGATTTACCGGCATCCGCCTGATAAAAAGAGGCGTTTGAATGAACATCGCATCCAAACCTTCTGTCGATTCCGATCGGGAGGAGGATACTCACCTTGCGCGCAATCTATCCAACAGACACCTGCAGCTGATCGCCATTGGCGGTGCCATCGGCACCGGCCTTTTCATGGGCTCAGGCAAGACCATTTCGCTGGCTGGCCCGTCGATCCTGCTCGTCTATGCGGTGATCGGCTTCATGCTGTTCTTCGTGATGCGCGCATTGGGCGAAATCCTGTTATCCAACCTCGAATATCGTTCCTTCGCGGATTTTGCGGGCGACTATCTCGGCCCTTGGGCGCAATTCTTCACCGGCTGGACTTACTGGCTCTGCTGGATTGTGACAGGCGTGGCAGACGTCGTCGCCGTATCGGGTTACGTGTCGTTCTGGTTTCCGGAACTGGCGCTCTGGATACCGGCTCTCGGGCTGATCTTCACGCTTCTGGCACTCAATCTGCCCACCGTGCGCAATTTCGGCGAAATCGAATTCTGGTTCGCCCTGATCAAGATCGTCGCCATCGTCGGGCTGATCATTGCCGGTGTGTATATGCTTTCGACCGGCTTTACCCTGCCTAATGGCAGCCAGGCATCGGTCGCGCATTTGTGGAATCATGGCGGCTTCTTCCCCAACGGTTTCCTCGGCTTTGTGGCCGGTTTCCAGATCGCGGTCTTCGCCTTTGTCGGCATCGAGCTGGTCGGCACCGCCGCTGCCGAAACCAAGGACCCGGTGCGCAATCTGCCAAAGGCAATCAACTCGATCCCGATCCGCGTGGTCCTGTTCTATCTCGGTGCGCTGTTTGTGATCATCACCGTGATCCCATGGGATCAGGTCGATCCAAGCTCCAGCCCGTTCGTCGCCATGTTCTCGCTGGCCGGTCTTGGCATCGCCGCGCATGTGGTCAATTTCGTCGTGCTCACCTCGGCAACGTCGAGCGCGAACTCCGGCATCTACTCGACCTCACGCATGATTTATGGCCTCGCCACTTCGAAGCTCGCGCCAAAGGCGCTCGGCAAGCTGAATAACCGCAAGGTGCCGGTCAACGCGCTGTTCTTCTCGTGCATTTTCCTGCTGGCAGGTGTGGTTCTGCTTTATGCGGGCCAGAGCATCATTGAAGCCTTCACGATTGTCACGACGATCTCAGCCCTGCTCTTCATCTTCATCTGGTCGATCATTCTGGCGTCTTATCTGCAATATCGTCGCAAGCGCCCCGACCTGCATGAAAAGTCCACGTTCAAAATGCCGGGCGGACGTGCCGCCGTTGTCATGGTCTTCGCCTTCTTCGCCTTCATTCTGTGGGCACTGGCACAAGAGCCGGACACCGCCGCGGCCCTGAAGGTCACGCCATTCTGGTTCGTCTTCCTCGCCATCACCTATCTGGTGATGAAGGCCCGGCGCAGCCAAAGCTAAACCGCCAACAGACACAAAAAAGCCCGGAGAAAACTCCGGGCTTTTTCAATTTAATCGCTTGTCTTTTAACGGGGCAAAACAGAGCTACCCATTAGATCAGCATCGATGGCATGGGCGGCCTGACGGCCTTCACGGATCGCCCAGACAACCAGCGACTGACCACGGCGCACATCGCCTGCGGCGTAAAGCTTGTCGACATTGGTGCGATAGTCCTGCTCATTGGCTCTGACCGACTTGGAGCCGCGACGATCGGTTGCGACGTCGAGCTTGTCGCCCAGTTCCTTGACCACGCTGTCTTCACCCGGACCGGCAAAGCCGATGGCGATGAATGCAAGGTCCGCCTTGATGAAGAATTCCGAACCGGCAACCGGCTTGCGCTTTTCATCAACCTGACAGCACTTCACATGGGTCAGGCGGCCTTCTTCGCCGATGAATTCCAGCGTTGCGACCTGAAACTCGCGCGCGGCGCCTTCAGCCTGGCTGGAAGAAGTGCGCATCTTGGTGGCCCAATAAGGCCAGACGCTCAGCTTGTCTTCCTTTTCCGGCGGCTGTGGACGAATATCGAGCTGCGTAACGTTCACTGCGCCCTGACGGAAGGCAGTGCCCACACAGTCCGATGCGGTATCGCCACCGCCGACGACCACGACATGCTTGCCGCCAGCGAGGATCGGAGCCGAAGCCCAGGCGACGGACTCGATGTTCTCGCGACCGACGCGACGGTTCTGCTGCACCAGATAGGGCATGGCATCGAAAACGCCTTCCAGATCGGCACCGGGAATGCCTGCCGGGCGCGGGCTTTCGGAGCCGCCGCTGTAAAGCACGGCATCATAGGTATCGAGAAGGCCGCGCAGCGGCTTGTCGACGCCGATATTCACACCGCACAGGAAGCGAACGCCTTCACCTTCCATCTGCGCCACGCGGCGATCGATGTGGTGCTTTTCCATCTTAAAGTCCGGAATACCGTAACGCAGCAGACCGCCGGGGCGGCTTTCACGCTCATAGACATCGACCATATGGCCAGCACGCGCCAGCTGCTGTGCAGCAGCAAGGCCAGCCGGGCCGGAACCGATGATGGCGACCGACTTGCCGGTCTTGTTGGCGGCTGGCTGCGGCACGATATAGCCCAGCTCATAAGCCTTGTCGCCCAGAGCCTGCTCGACCGTCTTGATCGCAACCGGCGTATCTTCGAGGTTCAGCGTGCAGGCTTCCTCGCAAGGCGCCGGGCAGACGCGACCGGTGAATTCCGGGAAATTATTGGTCAGATGCAGGTTGCGGATCGCCTGATCCCAGTTGTTGTTATAGACCAGATCGTTCCAGTCCGGGATCTGGTTGTGTACCGGGCAGCCCGTCGGCCCATGGCAGAACGGAATACCGCAATCCATGCAGCGCGCAGCCTGCTTCTGCACTTCACCATCCGTCATCGGAATGGTGAACTCACGGAAGTGACGGATACGATCCGACGCTGGCTGGTACTTTGCTACCTGCCGGTCGATCTCTAGAAAACCAGTTACCTTACCCATTCTTCTACTCCCCTCGGCCTGAGACCAGCGCATGGTCTGCTTTGCCGGAAGTTGCCCTGTCCGCCGCGTCATTCTTTAACGCGCAGGCATGACAGAGCGTTGTTATCTCTTCATATGGCGAAGGGCGCCCGACCCGAAGGTCGGGCTCCGCTTGTCAGGATCACTCAGCCGCGACACCGATCTGCATGCGCTCCATCTCTTCCAGAGCGCGACGGTATTCGACCGGCATGACCTTCACGAATTTGGGACGATAGCTCTCCCAATTGTCGAGAATATCCTTCGCCCGTGTCGAGCCTGTGTAATGCAGGTGGTTGGCGATCAGCTGCACCAGACGTTCCTCATCATGATGGGTCATATTGGCCGAAACGTCCACACGGCCCTTATGCATGAGATCACCGCCATGGTGATGCAGCTTTTCGAGAATGTCGTCTTCTTCCGGAACCGGCTCCAGTTCGACCATTGCCATATTGCAGCGCTGGGCGAAATCGCCTTCCTCGTCAAGCACATAGGCGACACCGCCTGACATGCCCGCCGCGAAATTGCGACCCGTCTGACCGATAACCACGACGACACCGCCGGTCATGTATTCACAACCGTGATCGCCCACGCCTTCGACAACCGTGACCGCGCCAGAGTTGCGGACGGCGAAACGCTCGCCTGCAACGCCGCGGAAGTAGCACTCGCCTTCAAGCGCACCGTAGAGCACCGTATTGCCGACGATGATGGAATCTTCGGCGACGATACGCGTATCTTCCGGCGGGCGGATAACGATGCGGCCACCCGAAAGCCCCTTGCCGACATAGTCGTTGCCATCGCCGATCAGTTCGAACGAGATACCGCGCGCGAGGAATGCGCCGAAGGACTGGCCAGCCGTGCCGCGAAGCGTAACAGCGATGGTTTCATCCGGCAGGCCCTTGTGGCGGAACCGCTTGGCAACTTCGCCCGACAGCATGGCACCGGCAGAACGGTCGACATTCTTGATGCCGATGTCGATCTTGACGGGCTTGCGTTCTTCGAGCGCAGGCATGGCTTCAGCGATCAGCTTACGGTCCAGAACGTCCTCAATCGGATGATGCTGACGCTCCGTCCAGTAGATCTCATGCTTCTCAGCCTCTGGCTTGTAGAAGATGCGGCTGAAATCGAGGCCCTTGGCCTTCCAATGGTCGATCATCACCTGCTTTTCCAGAAGCTCGGTCTCGCCGATGATCTGTTCCAGCTTTGTGAAGCCCATCGAAGCCAGCAGCGCACGCACTTCTTCCGCCAGATAGAAGAAGAAGTTGATGACATGTTCCGGCGTGCCCTTGAAGCGCTTGCGCAGAACCGGGTCCTGCGTCGCCACGCCCACCGGGCAGGTGTTGAGATGGCACTTGCGCATCATGATGCAGCCGGCGGCAATCAGCGGCGCTGTCGAGAAGCCGAATTCGTCGGCACCGAGCAGCGCACCAATCACCACGTCGCGGCCGGTCCTGAGGCCACCATCGACCTGCAAGGCCACGCGGGAGCGAAGCCCGTTCAACACCAGCGTCTGGTGGGTTTCGGCAAGGCCGATTTCCCATGGGCTACCGGCATGCTTCAGCGAGGTGAGCGGCGAAGCGCCCGTGCCCCCATCATAACCCGACACTGTAATGTGGTCGGCGCGTGCCTTGGCAACACCGGCCGCAACCGTGCCGACACCCACTTCCGATACCAGCTTGACCGAAATATCGGCAGCCGGATTGACGTTCTTCAGATCGTAGATCAGCTGCGCCAGATCTTCGATCGAATAGATGTCATGGTGCGGCGGTGGCGAAATGAGGCCAACGCCCGGGGTCGAGTGGCGGGTTTTCGCGATGGTCGCATCAACCTTGTGACCCGGCAGCTGGCCGCCTTCGCCTGGCTTTGCACCCTGCGCAACCTTGATCTGGATCAGATCGGAGTTGACGAGATATTCCGTCGTGACACCGAAACGGCCCGAAGCAACCTGCTTGATCGCAGAGCGTTCCGGGTTCGGCGTGCCGTCCGGCAGCGGATAGAAGCGATCCGGCTCTTCGCCACCCTCACCCGTGTTCGACTTGCCGCCAATGGCGTTCATCGCCCGCGCCAGCGTGGTATGCGCCTCACGGCTGATCGAGCCGAAGGACATGGCACCGGTCGAGAAGCGCTTGACGATATCGACCGCCGGTTCAACTTCATCGATGGAAACCGGCTTGAGACCGCGATCCCCGGCAAAGCGGATATCGAACAGGCCGCGAATGGTCTTGGCCTGCGCCGACTTGGAGTCGAGCATGCTCGTATATTCGGTGAACGTATCCGGGTTCGAGGTGCGCACTGCATGCTGCAGCTTGGCAACCGCGTCCGGCGACCACAGATGTGCTTCACCGCGCATGCGGTAGGCATATTCACCGCCGACTTCCAGCGAGGTCAGCAGAACCGGGTCGTTACCGAAAGCATCGGTGTGACGGCGCACCGTTTCTTCGGCGATTTCGTCCAGACCAACACCTTCGATGCTGGTGGCCGTGCCGAAGAAGAACTTGTCGACAAAGCTCGACTGCAAGCCGACAGCGTCGAAAATCTGCGCGCCGCAATAGGACTGGTAGGTCGAGATGCCCATCTTGGACATGACCTTGAGAATACCCTTGCCGATCGACTTGATGTAGCGCTTGACCACTTCATACTCGTCAACTTCCGGCGGGAATTCGCGGCGGCGATGCATGTCGAGCAGCGTATCGAAGGCGAGATACGGGTTGATCGCTTCGGCGCCATAGCCTGCGAGGCAAGCGAAATGGTGCACTTCGCGCGGTTCACCCGATTCGACCACGAGGCCGACCGAAGTCCGCAGACCCTTGCGGATCAGATGGTGATGTACGGCAGCCGTCGCCAGCAGAGCTGGGATCGGAATGCGGTCCGGACCAACCTGACGGTCGGACAGAATAACGATGTTGTAGCCGCCATGAACAGCCGCTTCGGCACGGTCGCACAGACGCTCGATGGCGCCATGCATGCCAGCTGCGCCCTCACCTGTATTATAGGTGATGTCGAGGGTCTTGGTGTCGAAACGATCTTCCGTGTGACCGATGGAGCGGATCTTTTCCAGATCGCCATTGGTCAGGATCGGCTGGCGCACTTCCAGACGCTTGCGGCGCGAGTTGCCGATAAGGTCGAAAATGTTGGGGCGCGGGCCGATGAAGGAGACGAGGCTCATCACCAGTTCTTCACGGATTGGATCAATCGGCGGGTTGGTGACCTGCGCGAAGTTCTGCTTGAAATAGGTGAACAGCATCTTCGACTTGTCGGACATGGCCGAAATCGGCGTATCCGTGCCCATCGAACCGATAGCTTCCTGACCGGTGGTCGCCATCGGGGACATCAGAAGCTTGGTGTCTTCCTGGCTGTAACCGAAGGCCTGCTGACGGTCGAGCAGGCTCACATCCTTGCGCAGCGCACGCGGTTCGACCGGGCTAAGGTCTTCCAGAATGAGCTGGGTGTTGCCAAGCCACTGCTTGTAGGGATGCTTCTGCGCGATCTGCGACTTGATTTCCTCATCGGAAACGATGCGGCCCTCTTCCATATCGATGAGCAGCATGCGGCCCGGCTGAAGACGCCACTTCTTGACGACCTTCTTTTCTTCTACCGGCAGAACGCCAGCTTCCGAAGCCAGAATGACGAAATCATCGTCGGTCACGATGTAGCGGGCCGGACGCAAGCCATTACGGTCCAGCGTTGCGCCGATCTGGCGACCATCCGTGAAGGCCACGGCGGCAGGGCCGTCCCATGGCTCCATCAAAGCAGCATGATATTCGTAGAATGCGCGGCGATCATCCGACATCAGCTTGTTGCCGGACCATGCTTCGGGGATCAGCATCATCATCGCATGAGCGAGGCTGTAGCCGCCCTGATGCAGGAATTCCAGCGCATTGTCGAAGCAGGCCGTATCCGACTGGCCTTCGTAGGAAATAGGCCACAGCTTGGAAATGTCGTTGCCGAACAGTTCCGAGTCGACCGAAGCCTGACGCGCCGCCATCCAGTTCACATTGCCGCGCAGCGTGTTGATTTCGCCGTTATGCGCGACCATGCGGTACGGGTGAGCCAGACGCCAGGACGGGAAGGTGTTGGTCGAGAAACGCTGGTGAACCAGCGCCACCGCGCTTTCAAAGCGCGGATCGCGCAGGTCCTTATAATAGCTGCCGACCTGATAAGCCAGGAACATGCCCTTATAGACGACCGTGCGCGCCGACATGGAAACAACGTAGAAGCCGTTATCGTTGCCGTCGTTTTCCTGATAGATGCGGTTGGAAATGACTTTGCGCAGCACGAACAGGCGGCGCTCGAACTCATCGTCGGTTTCCAGCATCGGGTTGCGACCGATGAAGACCTGGACGTGGAAAGGTTCGGTCGCGGCAATATCCGGCGCCTTCGACAAGGATGAATTGTCGACTGGCACTTCACGGAAGCCGATGAACTGCTGGCCTTCGGCAGCGATCACTTCCTTGACGATTTCTTCGGCATGAGCGCGCAGCTGGGCGTCGCGCGGCATGAACAGATAGCCCACGCCATAATGGCCTGGCTGCGGCAGGTCGATACCCTGACGCGCCATTTCCTCACGGAAAAAGCGATCTGGAATCTGTACGAGAATGCCTGCGCCGTCGCCCATCAGCGGATCAGCGCCAACGGCGCCGCGATGGGTAAGGTTTTCGAGCATCTTCAGGCCGTTTTCCACGACCTCATGCGACTTCTTGCCCTTCATATGGGCAATGAAGCCAACGCCGCATGCATCATGCTCGTTGCGCGGATCGTAGAGTCCTTGAGCTGGCGGGACACCCGCCGCCTTAGTTTTTCGCGTCGTTCGGGTGGAAGCGGTCGTCGCAGCTTTGACCGTTCCGTTCTGTACGTTGTGAGAAACCACATTCGATACAGATGGCGTCAAATGCGTCATCGTCATTCCCTCCGTTTGGCCCTCTTCATGAGGCGCGCGATCATTATATACCGAGATAGTGACAACCATCTCGCTGGTGTGTTCATTCTATGGAAAGCCTTATCGACAAGGCGTTGGACGAGGTTCCGGGCAAATGGCAAGGCCAAGCGGGCAAAGCCGGTGCGAGGAACGATGTTTAGCGCCTTATTCTCATCAGGCTCGGACAGACGATATCCAGCCCGCCAGATGATGGCGCACTCGAAACTCCCTGTCACAGTCGGAGCGCCGGTGACCGTCAAGCCATTGGCCTGCCAGCACAGCGCTTTTATTTCTGAAACCGACGGCACGGTTCTATCCGTGTTTTCCGCCTGCATCAGCTTTTAATTGGACAGCATTGCTGTCCTAATTACGTATGACAGAATTCAAATTGCCTCACAAGATGGAAACGCAATTTTTCTCAGCAACTTCCGTAATAAAATATCAAAAGCTGTGATTTTACTGGATTTTAATTGCGTTTAGCCGCCATTGCGTCAGTTTGGCGCGCTTTTGTTCACAGTGCCATTGCCTATAAAATAGGCATACTGATGACATTTTTCGCGTAAGCCGGGCCTTAACCGCTTCTGTCAGACAGGTTATAGAGACATCAACTGAGCCTAAGCCCATTTAACCCATCTGGAGGAACACGTGCATTTTGCATCAGACAACTGGGCGGGCGCCCATCCGAAAATAGCAGAAAGCCTTTCGCTGCACGCAGCCGGTTTTGCCGCCGCCTATGGCGCAAGCGAACTCGACAAGCGTGTTGAGCAGCGCTTCAATGAAGTCTTCGAGCGCGAAGTTGCCGTCTTCTTCGTCGGCACCGGCACAGCCGCGAACTCGCTGGCACTGGCCAGCGTCAACCGTCCGGGTGGCGTTTCGCTGGTGCATCGCGAAGCGCATGTCATCGAAGATGAATGCGGCGCGCCTGAATATTTCACCGGCGGCGCACGTCTTCATCCCATTGACGGTGCGCTCGGCCGGATCGACCCTGAACTGCTCAAGCGGGAATTGAAGCGCTTCAACCCGGCTTTCGTCCATGCCGGACAGCCAATGGCCGTCAGCATCACGCAGGCTACGGAAGTCGGCACGCTCTATCAACCGCAACAAATCGCCACCATTTCGAAAATCTGCCGCGATTCTGGTCTGCCGCTTCACATGGATGGCGCACGTTTCGCCAATGCTCTGGTCACGCTCGGCCTGACACCAGCCGAAATGACATGGAAGCAGGGCGTCGATATCGTCTCCTTCGGCGGCACTAAGAATGGCTGCTGGTGCGCGGAAGCGCTGGTCTTCATGGACCCGGCGCGCGCAAAGGATCTGCCGTTCATTCGCAAGCGCGCAGCGCAGCTCTTTTCCAAGACCCGTTTTGTGGCAGCACAATTCGATGCCTACCTGCAAGATGATCTGTGGCTGGAACTCGCGCGTCATTCCAATACGCTGGCTACCCGGCTTGCAGGCCACGTTAACGCGTCCAGCCAGATGCGCATTGCCTGGAAGCCGGAAGCCAATGAAGTTTTCGCCATCATGAAACAGTCGGTCTATGACCGCCTGCGCAATGCCGGAGCGATCTTCTACGACTGGAACCCGCCACATTCGGAAGAAAACCGCATTGGTGAGGGCGAGATTTTCGCCCGCTTTGTGACCAGCTTCGCCAACACGGAAGAAGATGTGGACCGGTTCGGCGACATGATCGCCTGAGTATCTGATCCATACGCACCATAAAGAAAAGGCGGCGCTGCAAAGCGCCGCCTTTCTTATTTCTATAGGCTTATCCGCGATTAGTGCGCGGTTTTGGCTTCGATCTGCTGAGCGCTGTCGGAACCAGCCTTGGCGACTTCGATCTTGCGCGGCTTCATCTGTTCAGGAATCTCGCGCTTGAGGTCGATGTGCAGAAGGCCATTCTTGAGGCTTGCACCAGCGACTTCGACAAAATCAGCAAGCTGGAAGCGGCGCTCGAAAGCACGCGAAGCTATACCGCGATAAAGCACTTCACCGATATCGGATGCCTTTTCGTCAGCCTTCTGGCCCTTTACGGTCAGCTGGTTGCGATGGGCTTCGATTTCAAGTTCGCTTTCGGAAAAGCCCGCAACGGCCATGGTGATGCGATAGGTGTTCTCACCCGTGCGCTCAATATTATACGGCGGATAGGACTGTGTGCCCTCCGGCGAAGCGAGCGAATCAAGCATGGTGAAAAGCCGGTCGAAACCAACCGTGGAACGATAGAGCGGGGAAAAATCTACGTGACGCATGTGTTAGCCCTCCTTCAGAGCGACATGATGCATGGTTCCGCATAATCCTTTCCAAAAACCGACCTGCGGCTTCGGGATCATGCATGGCGGCGAAACTCCCTTATTGGCGAATTCCTTGATGCCGGCGGCCCCTTTTTGGCGACCGCAAAACTCATTTGGGAATGGCTGTTTTGCTTTTCAAGAGTGCTCTCAAACAACAATCCCGCCAGCCTCGCCTACACGGCATGTCACTTCGCGTAACAACTCCTGATCCGTAGCGGCCTACATTTTTGGGAGCAACCGCACAGTGAACCCAAAATGAACATCATCTTCCGCGAGCGTTCATCTGCTTGGGGCTAATACATGTCCCGTCATGCCTGTCGCTCGGCAGGTTTTATTAAGGATCACGGTTATGAAAAAAGCTGTTCTCGCTTTTGCCGCACTTGCTACCGTCGCTACCGGCTTTGCGACCCCTTCCCTCGCTGACAGCTCGGGTTTGCGCGTCCAGGTTCAGTATTACGACAACAATGATGGTTATCGCCCACGCCCGCCGCGCCCGGATGCACCACCTCCGCCGCCCGGCTATGGCCGCCCGGATCGTCGCCCCGACTGGGGTAATCGCGATACGCTGCGCCCGCGTGAAGTCACCCGCATGCTGGAACGCCGCGGCTATGCAGTCGGCGACATGCGCCGGGATCGCGACACCTATATGGTCCGCGCCACACGTCCGAATGGTCGTCGCGTCATCGTTATGGTCGATGCCTTTTCCGGCCGTATCGTCGGCGAACGTCGCCCGGGCGGCTACTAAACATTTGAGAAGTCGGAACGTCTGGCCGCAACGTCCCTTGCACCTGACGATCCTTTGGCCGGAAGTTCGCTCGCGAACTTCCGGTTACTTTTTATCATCACTTCGCGCATAATACTCGAGACGATCAGGGCATTATCATTCGGGAAAGGCTGCGCAACGGATGTCGGAACTACTGTTCGAAACCGATGCGAATCCGATTCCGCATGGCATACGGTCCGGCTTTTTTACGAGCCATTCGGATTATCCCGACAGAACTTTGCGTTATAGCATTCTGAAGCCGGAATCAGGCCCGGTGCGCGGCACGGTCATCGTGCTGCAAGGTCGAAACGAATTCATCGAAAAATATTTCGAGACGATGAGCGAGCTGACGGCACGCGGCTTTGTTGCCGCCACCTTCGACTGGCGCGGCCAGGGCGGCTCTCACCGGCTGCTGCGCGACAGGCTTCGCGGCTATGTCCGCAGTTTCGATGATTATCAGGAAGATCTGGATCATTTTTTGACAGATATCGTTCTGCCCGATTGCCCGCCGCCCTTCTATATTCTCGGCCATTCTTCCGGCGCCATGGTGGCGCTGGCTTCAATGGGCAGCCTGTCGTCCCGCATCACGCGCATGGTGCTGTGCGCGCCTTTCATGGGCCTCGCCACACAGAAATTGAGCGACGATGTCGTGCGCCGCCTGGCTGCCACGCTGCGACGCATCGGGCTTGGAACGCTCTATGCCTCTGGTGGGAAAAGGCTGACTGCGCGACCCTTTGCAGGAAATCCGCTGACCAGCGATCCGGCGCGTTTTATGCGCAACACGGAAATCACACGCCTCTTCCCCGATCTGGCGCTAGGCGGACCGACTGTGCGCTGGGTGTGGGGTGCGCTTGAAACGGCGCGCCGCATCAATCAGCCGGATTTTTATGAGGAAAGCCCCAGTGTGCCTGTGCTGATCATTGCAGCGGGTGACGAACGTGTTGTGTCGACGCCGGTGCTTGAGCGTTTTGCGGCGCGCACGCGCAATGTTTCACTGATTACCATCGACGGCGGACGCCACGAATTGTTGCAGGAAGCCGATTTCTATCGCGAGCAGCTCTGGGCCGCATTCGACGCCTTCATTCCCGGATCGTCGGATGTCGAAACCATGCCGGAAACCATCGAGCCAGAATTTTCCGGCGTCTGACAGGCAGGAACGGGGGAACCGGCCCGACAGGCCGATCCCCCGAAATGTTTTAGTCATTCAGCAAATCAAGCGCAGCCTTGTGCAGTTCCGGCGTTGCTGCTGCGACGATATCACCAGCCTCTTCGGCAGGGCCGCCATCGCGACGTGTGATCACGCCACCCGCCTGCTCGATGATCGGGATGAGCGCCACGATATCGTAAGGCTGCAAACCAGCCTCGACGACAATATCGACATAACCGCCTGCGAGCATTGCAAAAGCGTAGCAATCGACACCATAGCGCGACAAGCGCACGGCGCTTTCAAGCCGGTCAAACCCTTTGCGGTTATCTCCTTTGAACATCGCTGGCGTCGTCGTGAACAGCGTCGCATCCGCCAAGGTCGCACCTTTGCGCACGGAAAGACGGCGCGGCTCCTCACCGTCACCTTCGCGCAGCAAATAGGCGCCTTCGCCGTCGCTGTAGAACAGCTCACCCGTGAAAGGCTGTGACATCATCCCGGCGCGGGCATCGCCATCCACTGTCAGGCCGACCAGCGTGCCCCAGACCGGCAGACCGGATATAAAGGCGCGCGTGCCGTCTATGGGGTCGATAACCCAGACATGGCTGCGGTCGGTATTTTCCGGGCCGTATTCCTCACCCAGAATGCCGTGCTCCGGGTAGCGGTGCCCAATGACGGCACGAATCGCCCTTTCCGCAGCGCGGTCCGCTTCGGTGACAGGGTCGAATCCGACGCTGTATTTGTTGTCCACCTCGTTCAATTGACGAAAACGCGGCAAAGTTTCAGCTGCTGCCGCCGCTGCCACTTCGGAAAAAAATGCCTTGTCGATGAGCAACCCCATTCTCCTGTTTCCAAGACATGGCTGCAACTTGTGCATCCATGCTAATTTTGCTCAATTATTGAGCAAGAAAATATCCGCCCAAAAAATATGCGCATTTTCTTGACGCAAGCACCTTTCGCGCGTAACTTAAAGATCAGACAGGTCTTCCTGTCGATGCCTTTCGGGGCATTTCCTCCCTAGTCTTTGGCCGCGTTCGTATTGTTCGAGCGCGGCTCTTTTTATCTGCCTGCTAAATTGAATTTCTTATACTTACCATGGGCTTGTCGCATTTGTGCGACATGCCGCCGAACACCTCATTCGGCAGCAAGCGGGGGCGCGATAAACAGATCATCCGGCAAGGATGTGAGGTCGCTCAGGAACTGATGCAGATCACCACATAATGTGTCGAAACCCGTGAGCTTGTGCAGCGATTGCTCATTTACATAGAGACTGCGATTAATCTCGATCTGCAAAGCGTGGCACGCAACGGCGGGCCGGCCATAATGTTCGGTGATGAAACCGCCCGCATAGGGCTTGTTATGCGCGACCGTGTAGCCCAGATCTCGCAACAGCTCGATGGCCGCCTGCGTGAGGCGCTCGCTGCACGAACGACCGAACCGGTCACCGATAATGAAATCAGGACGTGAAGCCACTTCTCCCGGACGCACACCACCCGGCATCGAATGGCAATCGATCAGGACCGCATAGCCAAACCGCTCGCGAGTCGACTGCAGCAAGCCTTCAAGCGTGCGGTGGTAAGGCTTGTAGAGGTCTTCAATGCGATAGAAGGCTTCGGCCAGCGGAATACGCCCCGAATAGATCATCTGCCCCTCGCCCACCAGACGCGGCACCGTGCCCAGCCCGCCGGCAACCCGCGCCGATTGGCTGTTGGTGAACGGCGGCAGCGTTTCGGTGAACATGCGTGGATCAAGCTCGTAGGCTTCGCGATTCACATCAAGAAAAGCGCGCGGGAAATGTGCCTTGAGCAAGGGCGCACCGAGTCGGACGGCGGAGATAAACAACTCATCGACATAACAATCTTCCGAATGACGGATGCTGAGACTGTCGAGACGGGATAATTCCAGAAAAGATTGCGGATAATAGCGACCGCTATGCGGCGAATTGAATACGAACGGAATTCGCTGCTCTGCCGGAGCATTCACCTCGAAAGGCGGTATCAGGCTGAAATCACGCTCCAAACTCATATTTTGATCCGTCTATGCATATCATCTTTGCGGTGGCTGGACACAGCACGCCGCCGGGCTCGACAAATTACGTCAACCGCTGCGCCGGTGCAAATACCAACAGGTAGCGCCGAATTCGATCATGAACCGAAAACTGCGGCAATCCCGTCACAAATGACAGGTTGTTGCCAAATGCATGCCATAACAATTAACATTCGCGCGAGCATTCATTTCATATTTACCAAAGAAGCGTTTTCTAGAGTGGAAAATTGAATCGTTCACGCTGCCCGAGCACTGGAGCGAACGATGGGAAATTCGGACGGACCAATGAAAAGAATTCTTCTTGCTGAAGACGATAACGATATGCGCCGCTTCCTCGTGAAGGCACTGGAAAAGGCGGGCTATCACGTAACACACTTCGACAATGGCGCCAGCGCCTATGAACGCCTGCAGGAAGAGCCGTTCTCACTGCTGCTGACCGACATCGTTATGCCGGAAATGGACGGTATCGAACTGGCGCGCCGCGCCACGGAAATCGACCCCGACCTGAAAATAATGTTCATTACGGGATTCGCAGCCGTCGCTTTGAACCCTGATTCTGACGCCCCGCGCGATGCGAAAGTGCTTTCCAAGCCATTCCACCTGCGCGACCTGGTGAACGAAATCGAAAAAATGTTGATCGCCGCCTAAGGCGATCACCGGCCAGGTCGCGGTTTTCCGGGCTTTTGAAAAGTCTTCAACAAAAAGACGAAAAAACTTCAAAAAAGGCCATTGACGGGCGCAACGCGATATGGTGTATGCGGCACATCGAATGGGCGTATAGCTCAGCGGGAGAGCACTACATTGACATTGTAGGGGTCACAGGTTCAATCCCTGTTACGCCCACCATTCGATCCTCCACTTAGGACATATATAAATCATATCAGATGCTTAGACTGATGGATGGTTTACAGATGTCCTCACCTGCCTCCAGAATATGCACTGTTATTGCTAAGGAACCCGACGCGGGCGCCTTACCTTCCAGCCGCGAATCATTCCCAATTCTTTCGCCGCCCGCAGGCTGCGCCCTTCTTTATGGTGTCGTGTAAAACCAAATGACCGGCGCGACGATCAGCGCCGCCAACACGATCCAGGCTATCCGCCAGCCAATGTTCTTTGTTCCGAGAAACGCCGTCATGACTATCGCAGCCGCTACCATCACGGTAACCGGCCAATAGATCGACATGATAACGAGAACGGCAACCCACCAAGGAAATGAAATCATGCTGCGCTTGTAGCCAGCGGCACCTGCGTCGGCAAGGGATTGGAGCGCTCCGCGTCTGCCGGTAAGTGTAATAACTGCGCGCTAAAGCGGGGCTTATGCCCCGCCCTTTTCGTTATTCTTCTTCTTTTTATCTTCATCGTAATGAAACTTGATAGCGAAGAACATGGCCGCGCCCAACACGAGAACCTTGAACGCGATCAAGAATACCGGAATCCATTCCATCTTTTGAATATTTCCATACTGCTATCGATGGTGAGGTGCATTAGCACACTATCTTCGCTTCAACAGTTCATTTTATTTGATCATGACGCCTAATTTAATTAGCAAGCTAACTATATGAAGAGCAACTGAATGTATCGTGGTGTTAAGAGAGTTGACCGTCACATCTGGAACCGGCAGTTGGTCAGCTCGTTCATAACTGCGGCGGGCGCTAAACGAAATAATGGATAGTCGTCATGTACAGGTTTTCGGCAATCGCAGCACTGATAGTGGCAGCACTTGTGTCCACTGTCCCGGCACAAGCGCAAAGCATTGAAATTGGACCGAACGGCATTCAGGTCAATCCAGACGATGACCGCAGAATGCACCGTGATCGCCGTGATTACGGCGATGAAATCAGCGAACGTCGAGCAGCAAGAATTGCACGCAACGAAGGTATGGATGAGGTTGAAAGCGTTTCCAGACGCCGTAATGCCTACGTCGTCAGAGGCCTGGATCGAGACGATAACGATATGCGTGTCATAATTGACCGTCGTAGCGGAGATGTACTCGAAGTGCGCTGACCGTGCGTAACACGCCGCACCGTTATTAAGTGGAATCGAAGAGCCGTCCCTCGCCCTGCAACTGCCGGAGAGGGGCGGAAAACTGTGCTGAAAAGCCTTCAGGCCTGAAGTCAGATTTGACCTCACCGGAGCCCAGAAGGCCCATTCTGATCAGCTTCGAACCGAAGCCGGACTTTTGCGGTTCGATAACAGTCGGACCACCGATCTCAGCCCAGAACAGGGTCAGGGTCGGCTCGCTCTGACCCTTCGAGACTTTTGCTTCCAACTGGACATGGCCACCCTCGTTAGACAGCGCACCATATTTGATCGCATTGGTGGTCAGTTCGTGGATAAGCAGCGAAACCGTGGACGCCCCTTTCGGGCCGATCATAATATCCCTGCCTTCAAATTGGACCCGATCACTTACAGCCAGCGCATTTGTAATGCCTGTCACGATCTCCCGAAGTGAACCTTCCGAGCTTTTCCCAAGCCGAAGCACATCATGTGCGTTACCGAGCGCAAATAGTCGCCGGGTAAACTTATGGATCACATCATCATCAGCATTGTTATTGAAGGTCTGGCTCGCAATCGCCGAAACCACGCTGAAAGTATTCTTTATGCGATGTGCAAGCTCAGCGTTCAGGATCTTCGCGTGTTTTTCGGATTCTACTTTGGATGTGGTTTCGATGACCGTATCGATCATCCCGGCAACGCGCCCCTTTTCATCGAAAATCGGGCTGTAGCAGAATGTAAAATAGCATTGTTCAGAATAACCATGGCGATCAATGACCAAAGGAAAGTCTTCTATAAACGTCGCTTCTCCGTCATAGGCGCGCTCAATCATCGGCACCAGTTCATCCCAGACTTCGGCCCAAATATCACGGAAGGACGCCCCCATGCAGTTCTCTTTCTCGCCGAGAATTTGCCGAAAGCCATCATTATAGATTGTCGTATACTCAGGTCCCCAGACAATTGCTTTTGGGAAGTGTGACGCGAGCATCATTTGCACTGCGGTGACGAGCGGTGCCGGCCAATGATCCGGCTCCCCTATCGGATTTTTACTCCAATCCAGACTTCTGATCTCATCGGCCGACCGTCCGCGTGCATGCAGGAAAAGCACCGCACTATCCATTATTATTTCCATATATATATGAGGAAGTTACAGAGGCGGGCATCGATCTTAGATTCGTCGCTTCACGCATTAGAAGCTAGTCCAGCAACCACTAATATGTCAAACGACCCTTCAGATCGGGACAATCGTACATAAACTCTCATGAACTCTGAAAAGCTATTCGCCTCAATCGTCTTGCTCGGGGGAGTTATCCTCCTGGCAGCTCTCGGTATCCGCCTGTACAACACCTATAACGGCATCGATCCCACATGGGGCAATACCCATATCGGCGTTCAACCCAGACTAGATGATTGAACGCGAAGGCCACCGTCTCACCTCTGGCTCAGACGCAATATGATTTGTTGCTCGGAACGGAACCCGCGCGATTTCGTTTAACTATATCTGCAATGAGACTACAGCGACTGATGCTAGCGCGGGCTTGCCCGATATTTCTATCAAACCGAACTTCGGTGGCGAGCAAGGCTGTTGCGTCTCTCGAACGCGTCAAACGCGAAACAAGCAACAGGCAAGAAATCGGGCGGCGCGGGCAGTAGCATGGAGGAATGCTATGATTGAGAATGGTTTTGGGGTCCGGCAGGAAGCCGACCGTACCTGGTCCGTTTTCGATAAATTCAGCGGCGAAGTCGTCGTGATTGACGGTCACGTTCAGGCCCACCTGCCTGAGGCAGAAGCCAGAGAGGCGCTCGATTTGCTTATCCGCAAGTACATGGTCCGCCATCACGAAGATGGCAGCGGGCGACTGCCTTAAACGGTGACTGTTGCGGTGTGGTTGTGCCAACTATCAGAGATATTTTGCAGCTGGAGGAAAACATGAGCGGCGAACTTGAAAAGCAGTTAGAGATCGAAGAGCTAGCCAAGCAGCTGTTCGAGCATGAGAACCCCGATCCTGATTTGGACTGGGACGCTGCCGTTGGCAAAATTGTCAGCGGCGCCAGTGTCAGCGGCGGCGTTCCCGATGACGTAAAAGAGAAATACCGGGCGAGAGCTGCGCAAATTCTCAGAGACCGGGCAGAAGGTGACGACGACTAGGCAGCGACGGCTTTCGGATTGGGCTGGCATCACAGATAATCGATCAGATTGTGGTCCTACATGAGCCCTTCCGCTCGCACTCGCATTGCTGGCTCAAGTTCAAGTGAATGGCGCGCGATCTTGTCGAAACAGACGGACGTTGTCTCGTTGATGGCGCGCAGGTCCCCATCAAGCGAACCAGCCATTATCTGGCGAAACGTGATTGATGAACGCCCCACTTTCAGCACCTGAGAGCAGATCGTCAGCAAGTCCCCGGCGGGCACTTCCTTTTTGTAGTCCATTGTCGAGCGCACATCCGCCCAACCGAAACCCTCATCCGGGATTTTCCCGGCTATGTGGCCCAAGAGCTGAAAACTCGCATCATCGAACATCCCGGCGTAGTGCCGGACATTCATATGTCCCATGACGTCGCACATCCACGGATGTACGACGCCGATAAAAGTCACAAGACCGCTCATCGCGCTACCGATTGATAGCCGCCCAGGAAAGCGGTGAGATTGTCACCCAGCGCATCGCAAAGATAACCACCTTCCTGCACGATGACGGTTGGCAGCCGAAGCTTCGCAATGGCTTCGGCAATGCGTCCGAAACCGCCAGTGGTAACCGACAATCCGCCGAATGGATCACCCTCAAACGGATCAAGACCAAGCGCGACCACCAGCGCATCTGGCGCGAAAGCTTCTATACGACGGAAAGCCGTATCGAGCGACGCGAGGAACTCGTCATCGCCAGATTTGCGCGGCAGATGCAGATTGAGGTTGTAGCCAAGACCAGCCCCTTCACCGCGTTCATCGGCATGGCCCCAGAAGAATGGATAGAAGCGCAGCGGATCGGCGTGGATTGAGACAGTCAGCACATCGGGACGCGCATAGAAAATGCCTTGCGTCCCGTTACCGTGATGCAGATCGACATCGAGGATTGCGACGCGTTCAGCCTTCGAGCGTAGCCGCTGAGCCGCAACCGCCGAATTATTGACGAAACAAAAGCCGCCGGCAACATCGGCAAAGGCATGGTGCCCCGGGGGACGGCAGAGCGCATAGGCCGCCACCTCGCCCGCAAGCACCGCATCGGCGGCGTCAACCGCACTCCAGGCACTCCAGCACACGCTTTCCCATGTGTGTTCGGCTATCGGGCAGGCCGTATCGGCCATGTGATAGCCGACCTGCCCGACGGCGGATGCCGGATAGCGACCGTCACGCGCCAGCGGATGAATGTTCGGAATGACCTCTTCCGAAGCCTCCTCAATGCGCCGCCAACGCGGATAGATGTGCTGTAAGAACTCCAGATATTCCGGCGTATGAACGGCAGCTATCGGGCCAAGACCGTGATTGTGCGGACGGATAATCTCACAGCCCGCAGCCTTCGCGCCGGAGAGCAGGCGCTCGACGCGCTCCGGTTGCTCGGGGTTTGGCTTCGGCGCGCCGCTGGAAAGAAAGGCTTTCGGGTCGTGACGCTTTTGCTCAACAGCGTAGAAGGCTTTCATGACTGCTCCCTAATTTGCATTGATACGCGCCAGACGGGCAAAATCCTCGCCATAAGCGCCATGATCGAGGTCGGCTTCGATCCAGCCAATACCCAGCCGTTGGTAAAATCGTTGCGCGGCAACATTGTCCCGATCCACGACCAGCCGCAGATAGACGCCGCCGCGTGCTGTCGACCATGAGGCAACATGGCGAAGCAATATCTCGCCTACCCGCCGACCGCGAAACCCTTCTTCGACATAGAGGTCCTGCACAAAGACACCGGGCTTACCAAGCCATGTCGAGAAAATCGGGAAGAACAGCGCCAGTCCTGCAAATACCTCGTCCACCTCGGCGATCAGGCTGGTAAAAGCCGCGTTGGGACCAAAGCCATAGCGACGAAAGTCTTCTATCGTACTGGAGACTTTGCCTGTGGCGCCCAGCCCCGCGCCCATCGCGCGGATCGCCTCGTGAATCTGTTCAGCATCGGTAGGCTCGGCGAGCCGGATCACAACGCCCGCTTTGCTATCCAACACAATCTTTGGCATCAGAACGCCACCCTGTCCCCACCCTTCAGGCCCAGATAATCACGCGCCTCGTCGGGTGTGGCAACTTCCAGCGACAAGCCGTCAAGAATGCTACGGATGCGCCGCACCTGATCGGCATTGCTCTTGGCCAGTTTTCCCCGTCCGTCATAGAGACTGTCTTCCAGACCGACACGAACATTGCCACCCATGGCTGCTGCCATTGTGATCATCGGAATCTGGTGTCGCCCTGCCGCCAGAACCGAGAAGGAATAGTCGTCGCCGAACAGCTTGTCTGTAATGCGCTTCATATGCATGAGGTTGTCCGGGTCTGCACCGATGCCGCCCAGAATACCGAAGACGAACTGGATGAATAGATGACCGGTCACCAGCCCACGATCACGGAAATGGGCCAGTGAATAGAGATGCCCGACATCGTAGCATTCGAACTCGAAGCGGGTACCGCAGCCCTGACCGAGACTGGTCAGAATGCCTTCCATATCCGCGAAGGTGTTCTTGAAGATTGAATGACGCGTTGCCTCCAACAGTTCCGGCTCCCATGCATGCTTCCACTCGCGTGGCTTGTCGAGGGCTGGAAACAGCGCGAAGTTCATCGAGCCCATATTGAGCGAGCACATCTCCGGTTGCGCCCTGAGCGGCGCAGCCAGCCGGTCATCCAGCGTCATCAATGACGACCCGCCAGTGGAAATATTCACCACGGCCGCGGTCGATTGCTTGATGCGGGGCAGGAACTGCATGAACAGGTCCGGATTGGCGGACGGTCTGCCATCACGCGGATCGCGGGCATGGAGATGCAGGATGGATGCGCCCGCTTCCGCCGCCGCAATGGCTTCGCTGGCGATCTCCTCCGGCGTGACCGGTAAGTGCGGCGACATGGTTGGAGTGTGCACGGAGCCCGTCACTGCGCAGGTGATGATCACCTTGCGCTGTGTTTTCTTCTTCTCGGTCATGATCCGGTTTCCTTATGCGTTCACGGGCAGCTTGAGTTCACGCGCCAGAACCTCCAGCGTATCGCCAAGGATCGCGGTGATCTCGCCAACCTGTTCTCGACTTACGATCATCGGCGGGCAGACGAGGAAGTGATCGCCTTCAACACCACCCCGCGTGCGGCGCGAATAGATGATCAGACCGCGCTCATAGGCAAGATCGACCATGCGCTGATGGGCGTTCAGCTCCTTCGGCAACGGCTTCATGGTGTCAGGATCGGATACGAATTCGGCGGCCAGCAACAACCCCTTGCCGCGCACATCACCGATGAACGGGAAGCGCTTCGCCAGTCCTTCCAGCTCGCCCTTCAGCGCATCGCCCATACGGGCGGCATTGCCGACCAGATCGAGACGATCAATCTCCTGAAGCACTGCTTTGCCTGCCGCGCAAGCCAGCGGATTGCCCGCATAAGTGAAGCCGTGCAGGAAGCCGCCAGCATCCAGCACCGGCTGCACAATGCGTCCAGGCGCCGCCATTGCGCCAAGCGGGCAATAACCTGAGGCGAAACCCTTCGAGAGAGCGATGAGATCGGGCTTGCAGTTCCAGTGGTCGCCGCCCAAAAACT
This sequence comes from Ochrobactrum sp. RH2CCR150, assembly GCA_014138095.1. Classification (GTDB taxonomy): domain Bacteria; phylum Pseudomonadota; class Alphaproteobacteria; order Rhizobiales; family Rhizobiaceae; genus Brucella; species Brucella gambitense. Next base: position 259,060 of record JACGXE010000002.1, on the reverse strand, counting down.
TGCCGGTACGTCCTGCACCGCTCATCACCTCGTCGTGGATGAGCAGGATGCCATAACGGTCGCAGATTTCGCGGATACGCGGATAGTAGCTGTCGGGCGCAACCAGCGCGCCGGTCGACGCTCCACCGATCGGCTCCATGATAAAGGCGAGTACGCTTTCAGGACCTTCTTCCTGAATCTTCTCCTCCAGCATGTCGGCATATTTCTGGCCGCGTTGTTCCATCGTGAGATTGTCGCGGTCGAGATAGGCAGTCGGTGCAGGGACTTTCGGCATTTCGCGCATGATGGGTGCGAAAGGCTCGCTCAAAGCCGCATAACCGGTGACCGCCAGCGCCCCAAGCGTACCGCCATGGTAAGACGGAAACCGCGAAATCACTTTCCAGCGTGTGCCCTGCCCGGTCGCAACCGCCCATTGGCGGGCAAGCTTGATGCAGGATTCCACTGCTTCCGAACCACCGGACACGAAGAAAATCTTGTCCAGACCTTCCGGCATACGTTCGGCGGCCATGTGCGCCAGATCCTCCGCCGGCTCGTTTTCGAAATGAAGCCGATAAGCGAAGGTGACGCGATCCATCTGCTCTTTCATGGCGTCGAGCACGTTGCGATTGCCGTGGCCGATATTGACCACCATCGCGCCGCTAGAGCCGTCGATGACCCGGCGTCCGTCCTGATCCCAGATATAGATACCTTCGGCACGATCCACCAGCGGCCTGCGTAGGCGCGACTGGTAGAAAAGATGCGATGCCGGGCGTTCGTTCTGTGCTTTTGTGTTGAGCATGGCGTTACTCTGTCAGCGCTTGAGATATTGGTTAAGAACATTGGCGGTCACACGCTGGACCATGCGGTCGCCACGTTTGAGAGCCGCGACCCACTCGCAGCTTCCGGCGTGGAAAACCTCGCCCTTGCCGCGCGGAAAATTGACGATCATGCCGCAGCCGCGCTTGATGCGTTCGACGGCTGCATCGCCATTGTCGCCGATCAGCGTATCGGCCACGAATTTGGCATCGGCATCGGAGAGGAACTGGTCGTCGGCTGGAATATCCGCGCTCTCTTCCTTGAGAGACGACATGCCTAGCGCCAGAATTTGCAATCCAACAGGTGCGCCGCTGCCCGCCTCCGGTTCCGGCAGACCGCCCCGGATCACATAGTCGAGCCCGTCGACCTCATAGCCGAAGGCGTGACCGTCAGCGCCCAGGAGATCACCGTAATAGATACCGGTTCCCGCAAAGGCCCAATGTTCCGGGCGATAGACCGGAAAACCGCGCACGCCACGCGGGGCGCAACCACCCCAGCCGACATAAAGCCCGCGCAGCGCATTGAGACCGAAGGTTTCGGCAGCAGGCCGTCCGGCTTCCGTCGCTTCCCAGCAACCGCTGGTGCGCCGTCGATCAGCGGAGCGATTGACCGGGTCTTCAGCGCGGGCGCGATATTTGTAGCAAGTCTGCCGCTTGCCATCATCCTCAAGCCGCGTCTGCCACATGAAATTGCCCGCAAAACGGGCCGCACGACCGCCGCCATCGACATAATGATCGACGGCATCGCGCATTTCCCATGTCCAGTATTCGTCGTGACCAACAAAGGCCACACAGTCATACCCGTCGAGGATTTCCGGCGAGAAATGCAGCTCATGCTGGCTGGCGAGATCAATCGCAAAGCCTTCCCGTTCAGCCCAGCGGAAGAACAGGCTGTCATAGCTCGCCCAGCCGGATGAGGCATATTTCTTGGAATAGCCATTGGCAAAGGCCCATTCCATATGCGGATAGCGTGGAGGGGCGGCAGGCGGCGTCACAAACTCCAGCGGCACGCGAGGCGCATCGGACGGTAACAGCGCAAAGCCACGGCAGAACGGACGCTCGATGCTTACCGTCGTCGCATATTGATCGCCATTCGGCCCGGTAATGCCCTGATAGTGGTTGGAACCGCCCCAGGTATTATAGGCCGTCCACGTGCCAGTCGCGGCAACCTGCAGGATACGACCCGGCTTACGGCCTGCCACAGGACGCAGGATGAAAAGATGGTGGCAATGGATCAACTGACCGTCATTGCCTTCGGCTTTCAGCGTGATGCGATAAGCACCGGAAGGCCAGTTCTCATCCGTCTTGAACGAAAATGTCGTCTCCCAGCCGCAGCCCACAACAGAACATTGCGCTGGCGTTTCCTGCCATTTGCAGTCTATCCTGCGCTTTGAGAATACGGGCTTTTCAACCGCCCCATCCCGGACGATTTCGATATCGAAGCGCGACGCGGTCGCACTCACCTGCAAATGAACCGTTGCGCCCGGCAGATAAGAATAGGCATCGGTGTAGCACCAGATTTCACCACGCGGCCCGTCCATGCCGGGATATTCATAATAATGGCCAAGCACGGCTTCGCGTCGCTGCGCCGGGCTCAGCCCGAAATCGGGAAAATCCCCAAAATCGGCAAACCCATTGCCGTTTCTCTCGTTCATGCCATCACCTCACGCAGCCAGATATTTCTTGAGGAAGGAGCGGGTACGCTCCTGCACCGGATTGCTCAAAATCTGATCCGGCGGCCCCTCTTCCACCACCACACCGCCATCCATGAACAGGATACGATCTGCCACTTCGCCCGCAAATCGCATCTCATGCGTGACGATCAGCATCGTCATATGTTCAGCGGCGAGCTGCTTCATGACGGCATTGACCTCGTCCACCAGCTCGGGATCGAGCGCCGAAGTCGCCTCGTCGAACAGCATCACTTTCGGCTGCATGGCGAGCGCACGGGCAATGGCCACACGCTGCTTCTGGCCGCCGGACAGCCGCGAGGGATAGACGTCGATCTTGTCGGCAAGCCCGACCTTCTTCAAAAGCTCCAGTGCTAGCGTACGAGCAGCGTCCTTCGTCATGCCCTTGAGTTTGATGGGGCCGAGCGTGATGTTTTCCAGCACTGTCAGATGTGGGAACAGGTTGAAGTGCTGAAACACCATGCCCATCTGCTGGCGAACGGCATTGATGTGCTTCTCGAAAGCCTGCCCGGTGAGAGGCTGATTGACCTGCATGCCATCAAGCCAGACTTCACCGCCATTCAGCGTTTCAAGATGATTGATCGAGCGCAGAAGCGTGCTCTTGCCCGAGCCGCTGGGGCCGATGATGGCGACGATCTGGCCACGCGCCACGGAAAGGTCGATACCTTTCAACACTTCCAGCTCGCCATAGGCTTTGCGGGCACCCTTCACTTCGACCATCGGTTTTGCGGTTTTGGGGCTGCTCATCGCGTGACCTCCACTTTTCTTTCAATGCGCCGCAGGCTGGCTTCCAGAACCAGATTGACCACGTAGTAGATGGCGGCGATGGTGATGTAGAATTCGAACGGGCTAAAGGTTTCGCTGATGGCAAGCTGCGCGCTGTGCACCAGTTCGGCAATGCCGATGATCGAAACCAGCGACGTATCCTTCAAAAGAACGATCATATTATTGCCGATGGGCGGGATCGTATTGCGCACCGCTTGCGGGATGACGATGTAGCGCAAAGCCTGACCATGGCTGAAGCCGATGGAACGCGCGCCTTCCATCTGACCCGGATCGACCGCCACGATACCCGCACGGATGATATCGGCATTATAGACGGCAAAGTGCAGACTGAGACCGATGATGCCCGCGCCAAGCGCCGGAATATCGATACCGATCTGAACCAGCCCGAAATAGATCAGGAACAGCTGCAACAGAAGCGGCGTTCCCATGAACAGCCACATGAAGAACCGCACCGGCCATGCGAGAATCTTAGGCGCGTAGAGCACCACCAGCGCAAAGACGATGCCGAGCACGAAGCTGAGGAAAGCCGACGCTACGGTCAGAACCAGCGTCCACCACAGTCCGGTCAGGAGCAGATTCGTATAGGGAGCGACGATGCTGAAGTCGAGAGCTTGCATCCAGTCCTCCCTCACTGCGCCGCGAAGCGCTTGTCGAGAAGATCGACCCCGCGCGCCACGATATAGATGATGATCATATAGAGAACGGCTGCAACGCCGAAAATCTCGAACGGTTTGTAGGTGGAACCGATGAAACGCTGCGCCGTATAGGTCAGTTCAACCACTGAAATGGTGGAAACCAGCGCAGAGCCCTTCAGGAGCGCAATCGTATTGACACCGAGAGGGCGGATCATCAGCCGGGCTGCCTGGGGCAGCACGACGAACCGCATCGTCTGGCCTCGCCCGAAGCCGATGGAACGGGCAGCTTCGGTCTGGCCGCGATCAACGCTCTGAATTGCGCCACGGATCGATTCCGACATGTATGCGCCGATATTCAACCCCAGACCGATGACACCAGCGGCAAACGGCTCCAGATTGATGCCGATCTGTGGGCCGCCGAAATAGAGAATGAATAGCTGCACAAGGCAAGGTGTGCCGCGAAAGACGCTCACATAGGCTGCTGCAAGCCATCGCAGGATGACCGAGCGGGACAGACGCCCGTTAACGAGGACCGCCGCGACGGCCAGACCCAACACCAGGGCCAGAGCAGAAATTTGGACAGTCACCCATGCCGCCTCCAGAAAAAACGGGAGGACGCGCAACATCAACGCAAAATCCATCGGAAAACTCCGGTCAATCGGTTTTCAACCGGCCCGGACATATGCCGGGCCGGGATGACGCATCAGCGAATATCGCTGCCAACCCATTGCATCGAGATCTTCTCATAGGTGCCGTCGGCCATGATCTCGTCGAGAGCCTTCTGCATTGCAGCCTTCAGCTCTGGATTGTTCTTGCGGATGGCGATGCCGATCGCAACACTGCCGCCTTCGATATCAGGCGTATCGAGCCTGCGGACCTTCTGTCCGGTTTCCTTGATCGCCACCATGACCGGGATGTTGTCGACGACGATGGCATGGCATCGACACGACCGGCATTCAGTTCGAGCATCAGCTCCGGCAGACCCTTATAGGTGCGAATGGACCAGCCGCCCTGTTCGCGCGCCCATTTTTCATGGGTTTCACCAAGCGTTACGCCCAGTGTCTTGTCCTTGAGATCGTCGAGCTTTTGAACTGCGGAGTCTTCCTTCACGAAAACCGCGCGGCCCGCATGATAGTAAGGTCCCACGAAATCCACGGCCTTCTCGCGTTCCGGCGTAATCGTCATGGAGCCAACCACCGTGTCGAACTTGCCTGCCCGAAGGCCGGCGACAATGCCGTCCCATGCGGTGGTGATAAGCTGTGGCTTGAGCTGCATGCGCTCGGCAATCGCCGACCCGATGGAAGCGTCAAAGCCCACGACTTCGTTCTTCTCATTGACGAAATTGAACGGCGGGTACTGGCCGCTCATGGCGATCTTCAACTCGCCCGCGGCCTTGATCTTTTCAAGATCATCCGCTTGTGCAGGCGCAACCGCAAAGACTGCGGTGGCGGTAATCGCGGCCGCGGCAATGAAACCCGTGAATTTGTCAAACATGCTGTTCCCGACTTCCTTTTGTTTGTTTTTCTTGAGGCTTTTTGATGCCTTCCAATATTCATGATTGCTTTTATGGATACATTTCGCAAATAGATAATGGGAATAGATTGCATAGATTTCATGAATGGATGACCCCATGTCGCTGCATCGCCCTGAACGCCTTGTCTGGGATCTGGACTGGAACCTTCTGCGCAGTTTTGTGGTAATCGCGGAGGTCAAAAGCATTACCCGCGCGGCAGAGCGCCTCAACCTCAAACAACCAAGCGTGAGCAATGCGTTGCGCCGATTGGAAGACCGCATCGGCCAGCGGCTGGTGGAGCGCGACGCAACCCATTTTGAGCTGACGGACGTTGGCAAACTGCTTTACGAACAGAGCATTGAGGTCTTCGGCGCCATCTCGCAACTGCCGCAACTGGTGCGTGGCGTTGGTGACAATGTGACCGGCCATGTCACCATCTCTGTCGCCAGCCACATCATATCGCCGATCTTCGATCAGGCGCTCGCGCTGTTTCATGAACAGCATCCCAATGCGACACTGACGATCAACGTATCCGCCAGTACAGAAGTCGCGCGGCTTGTGCGCGAGAAGCGCGCTTCCTTCGGCCTTGGTCTGGTGAGTAATCGCGACCCCGCGCTCGACTACACCATGGTCTATCGTGAATTCTTCGGGTTTTTCTGCGGGCCCCGGCACCGGATGTTCGGCCAGTCCGGACTGACCCTTGCCGATCTGAAGGGAGAACCATCGGTTTCGTTCCAGACCGATCATATTGCCGACGCGCTGCGACCCGTAGCTCTGTTGCGCAGTGAGGCGCGGCTTTCACCGGATGTGGTCGGCACATCGTCGAGCCTCGAGGAAGTGCGCCGGATGATCATCACCGGGCTTGGCATCGGTCCGCTTCCAGTGCATGTCGCGCGACGCGAGATCGATGACGGCCTTCTCTGGCGTCTGCCGCCTTACGACAACCCGCCTGCCATCGATGTTTTCCTGATCCACAATCCTGAAGCCAACCTCAACAAGGCGGAAAAGGCCATGCTGGCCGGACTGAAATCTATCATTGCATCAACGCCCCTTGAGGAGCGCATCTACCAGGATTGAGACCCTCTAAAGTCCCCTATCTTCACGGCTGCGCAAGCAGCGTTTCATGATAGGCCCAGAACTCGTCTATGAACCGTTGAGCCAGGCTGTTATCGGGGCCATTACTGCGGCGAATGACCAGAAATCCTGCGTCGACGAAGCTTGTGAAAGGCCGGATCGCCACGCCGCGTCCGCGAAAATCGGTTGCCGACGACGGATCGATGATCGTTATACCGACACCTTCGGCCACAAGCGTCAGCGCTGTGTGCGACAAGCGAGTCTCAATGGTGGCCGATCGTGGAATGCGCGCAAGCGCCACTTCCACACGCATGGCAAACAGCGACCCCGGCTCCAGCGTGATCATACGTTCATCGGCGAGATCATCCGGTGAAACCTCCGGATAGTCTGCAAGGCGATGCCCCAGCGGGACAGCGACAACCGCCGGTATCGCCCGGGTTTCAATATTGAAACCGGGTCTGTCAAGCGGGCCATCAGCAAAACCGAGATCGACCTGACCAGATGCGACGGCTTCGACCACCATTGCAGAGGGAATGCCATTGAGAGAGGCATGGATATTGGGCCGCTCCTTGAGAAAACGCGCAAGGAAGCGCGGCATGATCCCGTTTGCAAGAGCAGGCATGGCCGCTATCCGCAACATGCCCGCATTCTGACGGCTGATCTCGTCGGCGAAACTCCGGATGCGATTGAGCCCGACATAGGCCCGCTCGACCTCCTGCAATAGCGTCATGGCCGCCTGCGTAGGGATCAACTGGTTTCCGCGACGGTTGAAGAGCTTGAGTTTCGTATCGATCTCAAAGTCGCGGATCAGGCGGCTCACGGCGGGCTGAGTGATCGACATCAGTTCCGCTGCAGCCGTCATTTTTCCAGTCAGCATGACGGTTCGGAACGCTTCGACCTGACGCAGGTTCATGTTTCACCATAATATTTGGTTATGCTCTGGGCTTCATTTCGAATTTGACTGTATTGAGCCCCGCTGTCAAACCACTCCCATAAACGTATCGGCGCGACGAAAGCACCGGACATAAAAAGGGAACAATGCAGTTGGGTGCGGTCAGCGCATATCTCGATTTGATGGGTTTTGCCGAAGACGGCTGGGGCTATGATATGCTCCGGGCCACGGGCATGACACTCGCGGTAGCCTTTTGCGGTTTCGCGGCAGGCGCAGTGTTCGGCATGATTGCCGCTGCCGCTTCATTCTCATCGCAGCGCATTCTCAGAATTGCGGCTGACGGCTATTCGACGGTGCTTCGCGGCATCCCCGATCTTCTGGTCATTTATCTGTTCTATTTCGGCAGCAGCGCCGTGTTGAGCCAGATTGGCGCGTTGTTCGGCGGGCAAGGTTTCGTCAGTGCGCCAATCTTCATCACCGGTGCACTGGCCATCGGTGTGGTATCGGGCGCATATCAGGCCGAAGTCTATCGCGGCGCGGTGCTTGCACTCCCCAAAGGCGAAATCGAGGCTGCCAAAGCCTATGGCATGCCGCCGCGTCTGCTGTTTCGCCGCATCATGGTTCCGCAGGCGGCGCGCTTCGCCATTCCGGGCATCGGCAATGTGTGGCAGCTCGTCTTGAAGGAATCCGCACTGATCTCGGTCGTTGGACTGGTTGAACTGATGCGTCAGGCGCAAATCGGCGCTGGATCAACCCGCAAGCCATTCACCTTCTTCCTGACCGCCGGGCTGCTTTATCTCGTCATCACATTCGCATCGGGCTTGCTGTTCAAGAACGCCGAAAGACGCGCCATGCGCGGCATCCGGAGGGCGGTATGAGCTTTCTCGACCTTCCATTCATGTTCGACAGTTTCGTTCAGCTCTGTCGCGGTATCCCGCTGACGCTTCAACTGATGGCGCTATCAGTTATCAGCGGTGCCGTGCTGGCCACCATACTGGCTACGATGCGTCTGTCGGGCAATCTGGTACTGGACCTCATTGCGCGAGGTTATATCTTCGTGCTGCGCGGCACCCCGCTGCTGGTCCAGCTTTACATCATCTATTACGGCCTCAGCCAGTTTCCAGAACTGCGCCGGAGCTTTCTCTGGCCGTTTCTACGCGAACCCTATTGGTGCGCGGTGCTGGCTCTGGCACTCAATACAGCTGCCTATAGCGCCGAAATCATACGTGGCGGCGTTCTGTCGGTCGCGACCGGGCAGATCGAAGCGGCGCATGCTTATGGTATGAGCGGTTTTACACTCGTCCGTCGCATTCTAGCCCCACAAGCGTTGCGACAGATGCTGCCCGCCTATTCGAACGAAGTCATCTTGATGGTGAAGTCCACCGCGCTGGCATCAACCATCACCATGATGGAAGTGACAGGGCTGGCGGCCAAGCTGATTTCCGCCACCTATCGCCCTGTCGAAGTCTTCATCTGTGCAGGCGCGATTTATCTCCTCCTGAACTTCGTAGTCACCAGAATCTTCAAACTGCTGGAATACCGCCTTTCGGCGGCCCAGCGTCAGCCTGTCATCGTGCATGCCGCCGGAGGAAACTCGTAATGCAACGTTTCGAAACGCCTGCGGTCGAGATCAAGAACCTCGAAAAATGCTACGGCGCGCACAAGGTTCTGCATTCAGTTTGCTTGCAGGCCCACCAGGGTGAAGTTATCTCCATTCTGGGAGCATGGGGTTCCGGAAAATCCACACTGCTGCGCTGCATCAATATGCTGGAAGTGCCGGATGCGGGCAGTGTGGCTATTCATGGAGAGGCGTATAAGCTCGACCAGCAGCCGGGACGTGCGCCTCGTCCTGCTGATGCGCAACAGGTTCAGCGGCTGCGCGGTCAGGCGACGATGGTGTTCCAGTCGTTCAATCTATGGTCACACCTGAGCATCCTTGAAAATCTGATCGAAGCGCCTGTGTATGTGCAGAAGCGAAACCGGTCGGAATGCATTGCCGAAGCCGAAGCACTGCTTGAGCGGGTCGGCATAGCCGATAAGCGCAATTTCTATCCCGCACATCTTTCCGGCGGCCAGCAGCAACGCGCGGCGATTGCCCGCGCATTAGCGATGCGTCCGAAGATCATGCTGTTCGATGAACCGACCTCCGCGCTCGACCCTGAACTGGTGGCCGAGGTGCTGAAGGTCATGCGCGATCTGGCGGCAGAGGGGCGCACCATGCTGGTCGTGACCCACGAGATGGGCTTCGCCCGCGATGTTTCCAGCCGTGTGGTGTTTCTGCGTCAGGGCGTGATTGAAGAAGAAGGCACGCCCGACGAGGTTTTTGGCAACCCCAAAAGCGAACGGTTCCGGCAATTCATTTCCAAACAAAACGCATGAACCGATCAATCGGTTTTCTAACAGAGGTGAACATATGAAACTGAAATTCGTCCTTTCCGTCCTTGGCGTTCTCGCCGTCGCACCGACCGCGCAGGCCGAAGATGTCGTGCGCATCGCCACCGAAGGTGCTTATGCGCCGTGGAATTTTTCCGGCCCGAACGGTGTGCTGGAAGGCTTCGAGATTGATCTCGCCAAGGACCTTTGCGAGCGCCTGAAAGCGAAATGCGAAATCACCGCTCAGAACTGGGACGGCATCATCCCGTCGCTGACCGCTGGCAAGTATGACGCCATCATGGCGGGTATGAGCATCACGCCGAAGCGTGAGGAGGTGATTGCGTTTTCGTCGCCTTATGCGGCAGCCATCAATTCCTTTGCAGTCATGGATGACAGCGACCTCGCCGATCTGCCGGAAGGCGGCAAGCCGCTGAATGTCGATTCCGATGCGGCCAAGCCGGTGCTCGAGGAAATCGCCAAGAAAATCAACGGCAAGACCGTCGGCGTTCAGGGTTCCACAACCGCTTCCGCCTTCATGGAACAATATTTCAAGGATGGCGCGGATGTGCGTGAGTACAAGACCGCGGAGGAACACAATTTCGACCTGACCAGCGGTCGCGTAGATGCGGTTGTCGCCAATGCCACAGTTCTTGCGGCTGCGCTGGAAAAGGACGACATGAAGGGCGCAAAGCTGGCCGGCCCGCTGTTTTCGGGCAAGGTCTTCGGCATGATCGGTGTCGGTCTGCGCAAGGAAGATACCGCCCTGAAGGGTCGCTTCGATACAGCCATTCAGGCCGCGATTGCCGACGGCACGGTGAAAAAACTTTCCGAGAAATGGTTCAAGGTGGACGTAAGCCCGCAAAACTGAGCCGACGCAATCGGGCCTGACTCTCGTCAGGCCCAACACTGACGACGCTGTGACAACAGATTGAATTTACGAATGCGCAGATTGCCGGACCAAAACATAATCATTATCGGCGCGGGACTGGTTGGCTCTGCCATTGCCTGGGGTCTCGCCCGATCCGGTCTGCGTCCAATGCTTCTTGATGGAGAAGACCTGTCCCTGCGCGCATCCCGTGCCAATTTCGCGCTCATCTGGGTACAGGGCAAAGGCGTAGGCGCACCACACTATGCCCGTTGGACAATGCAATCTGCGCGCCTGTGGCCCGCTTTCGCAGACGAGTTGCGGGATATCACCGGGCTTGATGTGGCGTTGAAACAGACTGGTGCCTTTACCTTCTGCCTAGACCAGCGCGAGCTTCAAATGTTTGCGGAAGACGTCGCGACGGTGGCGCGGGAACTCGGCAATGACGCCCCGGAACATGTTGTGCTCGACCATCAGGAAACGGCCAGAATGGTACCCTCCATAGGCCGGGATGTGATCGGTTCGATCTATTCGCCGATGGACGGCGACGTGAATTCACTGCGCCTGTTTCGCGCCTTGCATACGGGCATGATCAAACTCGGCGCGTCCTACGAACCGCACTGTGAAGTCTCTTCCATCACCCCGCAAAACGGTGGCTTTCTGTTAAGCGGCGCATGGGGCGAGGTCTTTGCCGAACGCGTCATTCTGGCTGCGGGCAACGGCAATGCAGAGCTTGCCAAAAGTGTCGGTCTTGAAGCGCCGGTCGTGCGCAGCAAAGGCCAAATTCTTGTAACGGAGAAATGCGCGCCCTTCTTCCCCTATACAGCGGCCACGCTGCGGCAGGCGGATGAAGGCGGCGTGATGATCGGCGACAGTCAGGAAACCCATACGGACCGGATCGCCACCAATCAGGATATCAGCGCGGTGCTGGCCAACAGGGCAGTGCGGACATTCCCGCATCTGGCCGATGTCAATGTCATTCGCAGTTGGGCCGGGTTTCGGGTCAAGACACCGGACGGAATGCCGATTTACGAACAATCCGAAAGCCACCCGGGCGCTTACGCCGTCATGTGCCATTCCGGCGTCACGCTTGCCGCCAACCACGCCCTGATCGTGGCAAAGGAAATAGCAGCCGATGCCAAACAACTTGCTGGTGATGCGTTCTCCGGCCGGAGGTTTCATGTCTCCTAAAATGTTCCTTAAAACTGAGACACCAGAGGAAACCGTGACGATCACATTCGATGCGCGCACCTTGACGGTGCCTGCCAATGTAACTGTCGCCGCAGCGCTGCTTGGAGAGGGTATCAACCGGCTCAGAGATAGCGTCGTTGGTAATCAGCCGCGAGCGCCCTACTGCCTGATGGGTATCTGTTTTGAGTGTCTGGTTACCATTGATGGTATTCAGAACCGCCAAGCCTGTATGACGCCCGTGGTCGATGGAATGGTCATTTCTTCGCAGACCGGCGCACGTCGGGTGGAACCATGACGACAATGCTCAAAAGAATTTCCGATATTCATGCGCTCGACGCGGCCTATGATCTCGCCATTATCGGCGCAGGACCGGCGGGCATGTCGGCAGCGGCGGAGGCAAGCGCCGCTGGCGCCAACGTTGTCCTGTTCGACGAGAATCCCGCCGTCGGCGGCCAGATTTACCGTGGCATTGAACACAATACAACTGCCCGCAGGCCGTTTCTCGGCACCGACTACTGGCGGGGCAAAGAGGTCCTGAAAGCATTCATCGCCAGCAAGGCCACCTATGTGCCGCAGGCCCTCGTCTGGAGCGCGGAGCCACAGGACGGCGACAACAACGGCGTTGATCTGCGCGTATCGGTAAGCGGCAAGAGCGGGATTGTTTCAGCGCGCCGCGTGATCTTCGCGACCGGCGCCATGGAGCGTCCGATGCCTGTCAGGGGCTGGACATTGCCGGGTGTTATGACCGTCGGCGCAGCACAGATTGCGTTGAAGGCTTCCGGCCTCCTGCCCAACGGAAATGTGGTTTTGGCGGGAACAGGCCCGCTGCTCTACATGTTCGCCGCGCAGCTGTTGCAGGCGGGTGGCAAAGTTGCAGCATTGCTCGATACGACGCCCGGCGCAAATTACCTGAAATCTGCACCGAACCTGCCTTCAGTCCTTTTCTCGCCCTATGCCTTGAAGGGGCTTTCCCTGCTTTTGAAAGTGCGCAAGTCGGTGCCGGTTTATTCTGGTGTCACCGAAATAGCCATTGAAGGAAAAGAGGAAGCCGAAGCGATCTGCTTTTCGGCCAAAGGCAAGACACACAGGCTTGCTGTCGATAGCGTGTTCCTGCATCAGGGTGTGATCCCCAACAACAATCTCGCCAATGCTTCCGGCTGCGCTCTGGTTTGGAACGACGATCAGAAATGTTTTCAACCGCAACTCGACGACAATGGTCGTTCGTCTGTTCCGTCCATCTATATTGCTGGTGACGGCAGCGGCATTGGTGGTGCATTGGTTGCCGAGCAGAGCGGACGTGTCGCAGCGCTCGCAGCCTGTCGGGATATCTTTCCGGCATTGGCCACAACGTTGAGTTCGAAAATCGCAAAGCTGCGTGCGCAAGCGCGGCGCTTCGAACGTGGTCGATCCTTTATCGACGCGCTTTATCTGCCTGCACAGGCGTTTCGCGCACCAACGGATCGGGAAACAATCGTCTGCCGTTGCGAAGAAGTGACTGCAGGCGCAATCCGCGACGCGGCAGCCTGCAATATCGCTGGCCCAAACCAGCTGAAAACCATGTTTCGCTGTGGCATGGGGCCTTGTCAGGGCCGCATGTGCAGTTCCACCGTCACGGAAATTCTGGCCGAGGTGCAAAACCGCGCGCCGGAAACAGTCGGCTTCTATCGTCTGCGTGCGCCGGTGAAACCGGTGCCGCTCAGCGAAATCGCGGCTCTACCTCAAACCCCCGATGCTGTCTTCGCCGTTACCGGCGAGCAACCGGAAAATTCCCCAACCATCTGAAAGGATTAAACTATGGCTGAGCGTTTCATTCAGACGCCGATCATGCATCGCGTCGTCGAACACAACGGCATTGTCTATGTCGGTGGAACCACCTGTGATGACGAAAGCCTGGATATGGCTGGTCAGACCCGCGAAATCCTCGCCAAGCTCGACAGCTATCTGGCACAGGCAGGCACGGACAAGACCAAGCTTCTGGCAGCCACCATCTTCGTAACAGACCTCAACAAGAAGCCTGAAATGGATAAGGTCTGGAAGGAATGGATTGATCCTTCGCTGTTGCCAACCCGTGCAACCGTTGGCGTTGCTGATCTGGGTGGCGATACGCTGATTGAAATCGTGGTTTCTGCTTACAAATAATCGACTTCAAAAACCACGTTGGGTTCTTGAAAAGAAAAGCCGCCGACTGTCATGGAGTCGGCGGCTTTTCGCTGTTCTTAGATGTCGGTCGACGCTCAGGTCACCACTTGTTCTTCATAGGTCTTTTTGACCCGAGGGACACAAAGGCAGATTGGCACAATCAAGACCGCGATCAGCATCATCGCCACAAAGGTCGCGTGCAGTGCATTTTGAAGCGCAAGCCGCAGCACCTGCTGATCCATCAACATCTCCGCACCATTCAACAGGTCGCGAAGTTGTTCTGATGTAATCGCCTCACCGTGATTGGCATTCGCAAGACCATAGGTCAGCACCGCGCCCAGAACAGTCGCACCGAGCGTACTGCCCAAATTGCGCGAGAAGACATTCGATGCCGTGGCGCTGCCGCGCTCCGACCAGCTCACGCTGTCCTGCGTCAGGATCAGTGCCCCGATGTTGAGCAGCCCCATGCCGAACCCCATGATCAGAGAACCGGCTCCAGCCAGTGTGGCTGAACTGGCTGGGGTGAGCATGACAAGCAGCGACGTTCCAATCGGAATGCAAATGCTTCCCGCGATCATGATTGGGCGCAGTCCAAACCGCGTAAACTGTCGCGATGCAATCGTGGCCCCGCACGGCCAGCCCAGCAGCAACATGGTGAGCGCAAAGCCCGCGACCACGGGAGACCGGTTGAGGACCGTCTGCACATACATGGGCAGGAATGTCGTCAGCCCCATGATTGACATACTGGCCAGAAAAACCGCCAGATTGGAAAATGCTATGGGACGCTTTAGCCACAAATCGGGCGCCACCATCGGCTCTTTCGCGCGGCGCTCCTGCCAGATGAAGGCGACCAGCGAAAGACCAAAGAGCGCCAGTGCCAGAATTCCCTCCAGCGAAACAGCGCTCTCCATGAGCGTGAGCGCAATCATCAGCGAGGAGATGGAGACGGCGAAAAGAGCCGCGCCAAGCACATCGACCGATACGCGTGTGGAGCGCTTCTCTTCATGCAGGAAAAGGAGAAAGCCGGATGCGGCCAAAATGCCGACTGGCACGTTGATCCAGAACACCCATGCCCAGCTCAAATTGTGAATGATCACACTACCAAGCAAAGGACCGACAACGGCAGACAATGCCCAGACACTGGCAAGATATCCCTGAACCTTGCTGCGCTGCGCTCCTGGAAAAAGATCGGCTACGACGGTCATGGCCGCGGGCTGGACCGCCCCTGCCCCAATGCCCTGCAACAATCGAAAAGCAATCATCGACGGCATAGACCATGCAAAACCGGCCAGCACAGAGGCGACCAGAAACAGAGCTATACCAAAGACGAGCACCGGCTTGCGTCCATAGATATCGGCCAGTTTGCCAAAGACGACTGTCGTTGCCGTCTGGGTCAAAAGGAATGACGAGAAAACCCAGGAATAAAGATTGAGCTGGCCAAGTTGCGCTGCGATCTGCGGCATCGCGGTCGACACAATCGTTGCCTCGACGGCGATCATGGCCATGCTTGCCATAATCGCGGCGACAACAAGCCCGCGATGAGAGTGTTTTTCAGTCATGGATTGCTTTCAGACCAGAATTGGCCGTCGTTGAGGGAAGCCTTGTGCTTCTGCACCTGTTTCTAGACCCGCCCAACGGCCATCGCAATAGTTTACCCGCCGCGTGACTACACATTGTTGCTATCTCACGCAGAGCCGTTTCGTGGCAAGAAAGAGCAATTCGTATCCAGTTTGAGCAATAACAATGCTCTGGCTGCTTGTTTTAACGCGCAACTTATCCCAAAACCGCGTCACAGATTTCGGATAATCGCCAACGATCGGAGAAGACCATGACGAACAGCACAACGCCCTATTTCCTTGAGGATACGGACGAAAGCGAAATCTCTTCCGATGTTGCAGGCATCGGCAATTTCCTGGTGACCACCCATGTTCCCATCCGGGCCGATGGTTCCATGGAAAACGGCGATATAACCGCCCAAAGCGAATGCACGCTGAACAGCCTCAAAGCATCACTTGAAAAGGCTGGCAGCAGTCTGGCGAATGTTATTCACCTGACGATCTATCTGACCGACATCAATGAGCGCCCGGCGTTCAATGAAGTGTATCTGCGCTTTTTCAAGAAGCCATTTCCGGTTCGTTGCGCCGTGGGCGTTGCAGGTCTCGCCACCCCGGAAATGCGGGTTGAAGTCACCGCAATGGCTGTGCGCAACCAATAGCCGGCGGCACCGACGATCAGACGAATTCGCTTGTCATGGCGGGGCCATTCGCGTGAGCGGCCCCGAACACAAACAGGCCTAACCCTACATCCTGCAAGAACGGCATATCATCATACGCTAATTTCATAACCTACTTATCCGGGCCGCCTAGCCGTTGCTTCCGGGTTTATGCAATGCTGATGCATCAAACCAGAGGAGGGGTTCGATAAAATGAAAAAAATAATAACAATAATGGGTATCGCAGGCGCTATTCTCGCTACCGGATTTTCTGCTTATGCAGGAGAGACGCTGGATCGCGTCATGGAAAAAAAGGCCATGGTTGTCGCAACCAATGCGGGTTGGCCACCCCAGAGCTTTCTGGATGATTCCAACAAACTCGTGGGCTTCGACGTGGACGTGGCCAACGAGATCGGCAAGCGCCTTGGCGTCAGTGTCTCTTTCGAAACGCCGGATTGGGCAACGCTGACCGGCGGACGCTGGCAGGGGCGCTATGACGTGGGTGTCGGATCGGTAACACCGACCAAGGCGCGCGCCAATGTCATCGATTTCGCCGGTGTCTATTATTACAGCCCCTATGTCTATGTCGTGCACAAGGACAGCGAAGCGAAATCCGTTGCTGATCTCAAGGGCAAAGTCATCGGCGTAGAAACGGCGACCACGTCGGAAGATTTCGCCCGTCACCAGCTGGAAATTGACGCACCGGGTCTTCCCCCAATCGAATACAAGCTGGAACCGGGCGAAATTCGCACCTTTGCGGATTCCATGCTGCCGTTCGACGATCTGAGACTGGGTGACGGCGTACGCATTGATGCGATCATCGCTCCGGAACAGACGGCGCAGAACGCCATCAAGAACGGTTATCCGGTCAAGATTCTTGAGGGCGAATATGCCTTCCGTGAGCCGCTCGTGGTCATCGCGGAGAAGAACGATCCGGAATGGACCGCCAAGATTGGCGAGATCATCAAGCAGATGAAGTCTGACGGCACTTTGGCGACACTCACTGCAAAGTGGTACGGCAAAGACTACAGCGCCGACTGACATTCCCCTTAGATCAATATCGAAGTGAGCCATCGTGACGGTGGCTCATCCGATATGCTTTTCCTGGTGTTGCGATGACTTATCCGGCCACATATTACAGCCAGACGACGGCGGACGCATTGGTGCGCCCGACACTTGAACGCGAAATAACAGCAGATGTTGCCGTGATCGGCGGCGGGCTGGCAGGATTGTCAGCCGCCTTGCAGATGTCGCGCGCGGGCAAGCGAGTTGTTGTTCTGGAAGCCGAGAGCATCGGCTTTGGCGCCTCCGGGCGCAATGGCGGGTTTGTCAGCCCAGGCTTTGCCTCTGGTGGCGATGAAATTGCTGCCCGGGCTGGCAAGTCTGTTGCCAAGACACTGCATCAATTGTCGATTGAAGGTGTCGAATTCGTTCGACAAAACATCGACACGCTGAAGATCGATGAAGCCCAGTCTATTCCCGGCATTTTGCATGTGCGCCGATATGACGACGGGGACAGTCTGAAACACTACGCCGACGCGCTGCAACGCGATTATGGCTACAAGATTGACTTCCATCCAACCGCTGAAACGCGCGACATCCTGAATTCGCAGCGCTACTTTCAATCGGTCTACGACCCCAATGCATTCCATATCCATCCATTGAATTACCTCCGGGCGCTGGCGCGCGAGATAGAGCGGCTTGGTAGGCGGATATTCGAGCATAGCCGTGTGGTGCAGTTGCTCGACCACAAGGACGGGAAGCTTGTCAAAACAGCTCAGGGACAAGTCAAGGCGGGCGCAGTGCTGATCACCACTGGTGGTTATACTGACGGTCTGGTGGGCCAGATCAGGCGAGCCTACCTGCCAATTGCAACCTATGTGATGGTGAGTGAAGAAGCGCCTGAACTGATTGCATCGGCAATCCGCACAACAGCCGCGATTGGTGATAATCGCCGCGCTGGTGACTATTATCGTGTGATTGATGGTGGTCGCAGACTTTTGTGGGGCGGACGCATCACCACAAGAGCAGCCAATACGCCCGGCGTGGTGCGCGAGTTGCGCAACGAGATGGTGGGAACCTATCCCCAGCTTGCGTCACTCAAGACGGAATTGGCGTGGTCGGGCCTGATGTCTTACGCCAGACATTTGATGCCCCAGATAGGACAACTGGACCACAGCACATGGTATTGCACCGCTTTTGGTGGCCATGGGCTCAACACAACCGCCATTGGCGGCAAAGTCGTGGCGGAAGCCATCTGCGGACAGAGTGACCGCTACAAGCTATTCGAAAAATTCGGATTGGTCTGGGCTGGCGGAGCCGCTGGCCTCGCAGCCGCACAGCTTACCTATTGGAAATTGCAGATGCAGGATTGGCTTGCTGAGCGAAAGGCAAGCTAACAGAGGAGAGAACATGCTCGGGAGGTTTTTTCTGATGCGGCCGGAGGCCGCCAAGCGTACTGTTCAGATAGCGTTCTTTGTTATCCTGACGGCACTCTTCTGTTTCATGAATATCCGGTTCTCCGGCATAACAAACTGGCTTGGTATCGACCCCAAAGTCGCGAAGGCGGGTTTCACCAAAGCAACGCTGATCTCCTCTATACTGCTTAGCGTTATCATATTCGCCAATTGGAGTTTTTTGAGACTTTTTCCGCGTTGGGCACAGATTTCCGGAATATGGCTGGAACTGTTCCTGCTCTTGATGATCTTCTTCTACTCATTCAATCTTTCGTTTGAATTTATAGCCCGCAAGATCGGATTTCTGATCAGTCAGGGTGTCGTCACAACGCTTTATATTTCCGCTGCCTCAATCTTTTTCGCGACCATCCTGGCGTTGATTGGCGCTGTGGCCAAGCTATCAAAGAACGGCCTCGTCTATGGGCTGGCGACATTCTACACCTCGCTCTTCCGTGGCCTGCCATTGTTGATGCAGATCTATATCATCTACCTTGGACTGCCGCAGGTGGGCTATGTCATCGGGCCTATTCCTGCCGGTATTCTGGCGCTGTCGCTATGCTATGGCGCCTATATGACCGAGATCTTCCGCGCAGGCATCGAGAGCATTCCGCGTGGACAGCAGGAAGGCGCATTTGCGCTTGGCCTCGGCCCTTCGCAGACCATGTGGCTGGTCATTCTTCCACAGGCAATGCGTATCATCATTCCGCCGACAGGAAACCAGTTCATCGCAATGCTCAAGGACTCGTCACTGGTCTCTGTCATTGGCGTATGGGAACTCATGTATCTCGCCCGCACACAGGGTCAGACCGAGTTCCGGCACATCGAAATGCTGATTACCGCATCGATGATCTACTGGGCCCTATCCATCGTTCTGGAATATGGTCAGGCCAAACTCGAAGCCCGCTTCAAACGATCTCTGGCGCGTTAAGCGCGGCAAAGATTCACCTCTGATTGAGTCACCCCCAAAGAGGGGTGACATTCTTCCAAATGATAAGCAGAGCGACCATGGACAAGCGTCACGAAATTCTGTTCGAGCCAATCAAGATTGGCCCCGTCACGACGAAGAACCGCTTCTATCAGGTTCCACATTGTAGCGGCATGGGACATCGCTATCCCGAACATGATCTTCGCCTGCGTGAGATGAAGGCAGAGGGTGGTTGGGGCGTGGTTTCCACACAGGAAACCGAAATCCATCCAACATCGGATATTACGCCTTCCAATCAGGGTCGCATATGGGACGATAAGGACGCCGACCGCCTCCAGAAGCTGACTGACGCTGTTCATCAGCATGGCAGTCTCGCGGCGATCCAGCTTGTACATAACGGCATCCATGTCTCCAATCGTCTGACCAGACTGGCGCCTCTTGGGCCCATGGACATGATTGTCGATGTGGAAGATCCGGTACAGGCAAAAGCCATGGACAAGGCCGACATTGCACGGTTTCGCAAATGGCATCGCGATGCAGCGCTGCGCGCCAAGCGGGCCGGTTTCGATATCGTCTATGTTTACGCAGGCCACGACATGACCTTGCTGCAGCATTTTCTGCTGCAACGTTACAATACCCGCACGGACGAATATGGCGGGTCGTTCGAGAACCGCCTGCGTTTGTTTCGTGAAGTGCTGGCGGATACGCGCGACGCTGTCGGTGACAAATGTGCGATTGCGGTGCGCTTTGCGGTTGAGGAGTTTCTGGGTGATCAGGGCATCCAGCACAATGGTGAAGGACGGGATGTCATTGCCGCTCTCGCCGATGAGCCTGATCTTTGGGATGTGAACCTGTCCGGCTGGTCCAACGATAGCCAGACATCCCGCTTCTCACAGGAAGGCTTTCAGGAGCCTTATATCTCCTTTGTGAAATCACTCACCACCAAACCAGTCGTTGGTGTCGGTCGTTATACATCGCCGGACACGATGGTACAGGCAATCAAATCCGGCGTTCTCGATCTTATCGGCGCGGCGCGCCCGTCAATTGCCGACCCATTTCTGCCAGAGAAAATCCAGAGCGGTCGCGTCGATGACATTCGCGAATGCATCGGTTGCAATATATGCACCGCCAGCGACAACATCGTTGCGCCATTGCGCTGCACCCAAAACCCGACAATTGGCGAAGAAGCGCGCAAGGGTTGGCACCCGGAAAAAATCGGCAAGCTGCAGACCACCGAGAAAGTTCTGGTGGTCGGTGGTGGCCCCGCTGGTCTGGAAGCTGCCCGCGCCATGGCCGAGCGCGGCGCAGAAGTCATCATTGCTGATAGAAGCACCCAGTGGGGTGGGCGTGTGACCGAGGAAGCGGCCCTTCCCGGACTTGCAAGCTGGGCGCGTGTTCGCGATTGGCGGATGACGCAATTGCAGCGCGCGACCAATGTGGAGATGTATCTCGACAGCCATCTGGATGCCGACGAGATTTTGACTTACGGAATTCCCAACGTGGTGCTGGCGACCGGCGCGCGCTGGCGCACCGATGCCGTCGGCCGCTCGCACAGACAACCTCTGGAAACACTGGATGGTCACACGTTGAGTGTCGACACCATTCTCAAAGACAAAACATCCCTTGATGATTGTCGCGGACCTTTGGTGATATTCGATGATGATCGTTACTATCTCGGCTCGGTTCTCGCCGAGCTTGCGGTCAGTCGCGGCATTGAAACAACATTGGTAACACCAGCTGCAATCGTGGCCCCCTGGAGTGAACACACGCTCGAACAGTCGAAGATTCAAACGAGATTGATAGAGCTGGGTGTCAGGATAATCCCGCTGCACAGGCTCGCCAGACAAACCACCGACAGCCTGTCTGTCGCATGTGTCTATTCCGGCAGGGAAACCGAAACTCCATGCGGCACACTGGTGCCTGTAACCAGCCGTCATCCCGACAAAAGCCTGGCGGTTGCACTGGAAGCTCGCCGGAATGAATGGCAGGACGCGGGTATAAAATCCGTCACCTCAATTGGTGACTGTTATGCACCATCGATCATCGCCGCTGCGGTTTATAGCGGCCATTCCTATGCGCGCAGTTTTGGGACACCAGACGCTGACAATATGGATGTCTATCGATAGACCCCAATCATTGAGGCGGGCCCATGGATCATCCAATGAAAATCGGCGCTGGATACCAGCGCCGATCTATCGTCTGGAATGCATTCTGACTATCGCCGCCACCGTAGCGACATGCAGGACAGGCCTGCATCGATCCGCCCAATCTGCCCCGTCTTCAGGGCTACAACCTTGTAGCCCTTTGTATCGAGCAGATCGATCGTACGAGGAAAATCGGCGCCGACAAAGACGACATCGTTGACCCTCAGTGCATTGGCGGCAGCTTCCTCACCTTCGGGCGTCACGATTTCACGCAAGCCTCTGAAGAAGCCCGAACCAGCCAGCCTGTGCGTGGCAAGCACGGTCTCCTCGTCAAGAAGCGAGCAGTCGGTCTTGAAATGTAAAACACCCTTCGGTGTTTCGACAATCTCCGCAGCATGACCGAGGGTTGCAAGGGCTGCACGAAGCCCCTCGGCGCCGCTTTTGTCTGTACGCGCTGAGAGGCCAATCATCACCGCCGACGGTGTGACAAGAACGTCCCCACCATCCGCAAAGCCCGGAGTTGGAAGCAGCACCACCCTCTCAAAAAGAGAGCGCAGAACCGGCTCTATTTCCGCCGTCTCGCCGACACGCGTAGGCGCACCGGGACGCAGCAGAACAGCGCCTTCGTGGAACACCAAAGCCGGGTCTTCGACAAAGATCGAATCCGGAAATTCCTCCATTGGGGGAAGCACAGTCACTTCAACACCTGCCTGCCGCAGGGCCTGCACATAGGCTTCGTGTTCTTCCTTGACGCCCTCATAGGTCGGGTTGCCCCGGTCATCGGCGCGCAAACCATTGATGACAGATCGTCCCGGTGTCCGGACTATGGCGGAATTGAATTCATAAACGGCGGTCATGGGCTCACTCGGGTTTAAGATAGGCTTCAGCAAGCTCGGTCCAGAAGGCCGCGCCGATGGGGATCAGATCATCATTGAAATCATAAGATGGATGGTGGAGCTGGAAGTCATTCTCTCCCTTGCCCCCACCCAAAAAGAAATAGGTGCCGGGTCGCTCGACAAGCATATAGGCGAAGTCCTCGCTGCCCATAAGCGGGCGCTCCAGCTCAATCACATTCGTCGCACCAAATGATTGCAGCGCCAGATTGCGCGCGAAATCCGTTTCCGCGGTATGATTGATTGTCGCGTCGTAACTCCGCAGATAATCGACTTCCGCGGTTAGTCCAAAGCTCTCTGCCTGATAGGCTGCAACGCGTTTGATCCGCTCTTCAATCTGATCGCGAATGACGGGCGAAAAGGTGCGGATACCGACGACAATTTCCGCCGACGATGGAATGATGTTGCTTGCCGAGCCGCCATGAAAAGCTGCAACGGTCACAACCGCCGGGTCCAGCGCTGGCACATTGCGCGACTTGATAGTCTGCAACGCCATCACGATGGAAGCGCCCGCCATTATGGGATCCGCAGTCTTTTCCGGCTCCGATCCATGACCACCATAGCCTTTCACTTTGATCATCGCCTCATCGACCGCAGCCATGATCGGTCCATCGCGAAAGGCAAACTTGCCAAGCGGAATGCCGGGATCATTGTGAAGGGCAAAAACAGCGTCGCAGGGAAAGCGATCAAACAATCCTTCTTCGATCATGATCTTGGCCCCGCCGAAATTCTCTTCCGCCGGTTGAAAGATCAGATGAATGGTGCCGTCGAAATTGCGCCGCTCGGCCAGGGCCTTGGCGGCGCCAAGCAACATGGTCGTATGGCCATCATGCCCGCAGGCATGCATCAGCCCGGGCGACTTGCTGGAATAGGAAAGACCTGTCTGCTCGTGGATCGGCAACGCATCGATATCAGCGCGAATGCCGACCGACTTTCGGCTCGACCCGTTCGTCAAAGTGCCAATCACCCCGGTTTTTGCAAGCCCGCGTGTGACTTTGTACCCTAAAGCCTCAAGCTCCCGCGCAACAATCTCCGAGGTTCGTTTTTCCTCAAGACCAAGTTCGGGATGAGCATGGAGGTCACGTCGCAATGCCGTCAGTTCGGGCAGGTTATTGCGAATAGCAGTCGAAAAATCGCGCATTCAAACACCTCTTGTCGGAATTCGGTTCTCAAGACGCCGGAAGACCCAGACCAGACCTGCAGTCAGTATCATGTAGATCAATGCCAGCAGAAGAAGCGGCTCATAGGTCAGGTAAGTGTCCTGTCGCACACGGGAGACGACGCCGTAAACATCGACCACGGTGATTGTTGCGACCAGCGGTGTCGACTTCAGTTGCAGAACCGTTTCACCGTTCAGCGTGGGCAACGCGCGATGGATGGCACGTGGCAGCCAGATGCGGCGAAACACTTTCCAGGGCGACATGCCAAAAGCACGACCGGCCTGCAATTCGCCAGACGGCACGCCAGCGAAAGCACCACGCATGACCTCGCCCTCATAGGCCGCAAATGAGATCGTCAGCGCTGCAAGTCCATATGGCCATGCTTCACGCAGATAAGGCCAGATAAATGAACTGCGAATGCCGGGAATAGACGGGAACAGAGAACCAAGGCCGTAATAGAGCAACCAGAGCTGCAACAGCAGAGGCGTGCCTCGGATGACGGTGCAGAACGCCTTGGCTGGCCAGCTCAACCACCAGGGCCCAGTCACCTGAAGCAGCCCAAGCGGGAGCGCCAGCATGAACCCTAGAATGGCCGACCCAAACAGCATGAACAGGGTGACCAGAATGCCGGACCCCAGACGAGGCAGATATTGCGGAAGCCAGTCCCAGCGACCAAAAATCACCGCCGAAGCAAACAGCGCGATTGCGATGACAATCAGCACGACGCGGTGCGGTTCAAGCCAGACTCTGGCAGAGGTTCGGTTTTCGTATATGGCTGAAGATGTGCTCATCTCAGTCAATCCGCGCAAAACCACGGCGCGAGCGCCGCTCAATCATGCCGATGAAGGCATTCGAAATCAGGGTGAGCCCGAGGTAAAGCACGCCAGCGGTCAAGAAGAACAGCAGATAGTGCTTGGTCGTGCCTGCCGCCTGTCGTGTTACCAGCGTCAATTCGCTGAAACCGACGACAGCCAGAAGAGCCGTGTCCTTGGTCGAGATAAGCCACAGATTGGCAAGGCCCGGTATGGCAAAGGGCAGCATGGCCGGTATCGTAATGCGTCGGAGCATCTTCGACGGCGGCATGCCGAACGCGCGCGCCGCCTCGATCTGGCCGGGTGCAATCGCTTTGATCGCACCGCGCAGGACTTCCGTTGAATAGGCGCCCTGCACCACCCCGATGACAAAGATGCCAGCAGCGAGCCCGCTGATATCGACTTTGCCATAGCCGAACACAGCGAGCATCTGGTTCAGCAAATCGGTGCCTGCGTAATACAGGATGAGGATCAGCACCAGCTCCGGCACGGCGCGCACCACAGTCGTGTAGACTTCCAGCAGATCACGAATGATAGGGCCGCCATAGAGCTTGCCCAGCGCACCAAACATGCCGATCAACAGACCGAGCGAATAACCGCCGACGGCAATTTGCAGCGTGTGCCAGAAGCCCTGCAGAAGCACGCCTCCCCACCCCGGCGGATTAAGAGCAAGCAGGCTCCAGTTGATCAATGGTGCATCCATGGCCAGTCCCGTTCATGCTGAAATCAGAATAGGCCAGCCGACAGGATGCCGGCTGGCCATGACGTTCACTGGCCGTAAATGTCGAAGTCGAAATATTTTTTCGTGAAAGTGTCGTAGGTGCCGTTGGAACGGATCGCCTTGATTGCAGCGTTCAACTTGTCCTTGAGTTCCGTATCGCCCTTGCGCAATCCGATACCCACACCTGGTCCCAGAACCTCAACGTCCTGCGCGACCGTGCCCTTTTCCTCGCAGCATGCCTTGCCGCTGTCTGTGGCAAGGAAGGTGCGAAGCGCCAGCGAATCCGCCTGTACAGCGTCGATACGCCCGGCTGTCAGATCGTTATTGGCTTCGTCCTGCGTCTGATATTCCTTGATCGTCGCACCGGCGGGCGCAAAGTGCTTCATCGCGTAAGCCTGATGGATGGTCGAGACCTGCACGCCAATGGTCTTATCCTTCAACCCCTCGGGCGTCGCATCGAATTTGAGATCCTTGGTACCGATGACGATCGTCGGCGTATTGTAATACTTGTCCGAGAAATCGATCGTCTTGAGACGTTCGGGCGTCATCGACATGGAGCCGACAATCATGTCGATCTTGCTGGTGGTCAGCGCTGGAATGATGCCATCCCAGGCGACGGGCGTGATCACGCAATCAAGCTTGGCCTCTTCACAGACGGCATCGGCAAAATCAATTTCCCATCCTTGCCACTTTCCCGACGCATCGGGCGAGGTAAAGGGCGGATAGGGTTCGGCTGCGATACCGACCTTTACCTGTTCGGCATTCGCAACCGCGACGCCCGCGACAGCAAATGTTACACCGATACACAGACTTGTAAAAAGACGCTTCATTGGTACTTCTCCCGTTCCCGTTTCAGTGCGTTGAACTGATGAATTTTTTCAGTCGTTCGGATTTAGGGTTCCCGAATACGTCTTCAGGGGACCCCTCTTCCTCGATCCTGCCATCATGTAAAAAGACAATGTGGTTCGCGACCCTGCGCGCAAATTTCATCTCGTGCGTAACGAGAATCATCGTGCGCTTTTCCTTGGCCAGATCTCCGATAACGGTGAGCACCTCGCCAACAAGCTCAGGGTCCAGCGCAGAGGTCGGTTCATCGAAAAGCATGACCAGCGGTTCTATCGCGAGCGCACGCGCAATCGCAGCGCGCTGCTGCTGGCCACCGGACATGAAAGCTGGATAAACATCTCGCTTTTCGTAGAGCCCAACGCGCTTCAGCAGCGTTTCGGCGCGATCTATCGCCTCGGCTTTCGGCACCCCCAGCACATGAACGGGCGCTTCGATCACGTTCTCAAGAACAGTCATGTGCTGCCAGAGATTAAAGCTCTGGAAGACCATTCCAAGCCGTGTGCGAATGCGTTCGATCTGCTTTCTGTCCGTGGGAATCTGGCTGCCATTACCGCTGTTCTTCATGGCGATAGTCTCACCATGGATGGTGACCGCCCCCGAAGTCGGCAGTTCCAGCATATTGATGCAGCGAAGAAATGTTGATTTGCCGGAGCCCGATCCGCCGATAATTGCGATAACGTCGCCCTCGCGCGCCTTGAGTGAAACGCCTTTAAGCACCTCGAGATCACCGAAACGCTTGTGAAGGTCGACGACAGAGATCGCCTCTTCGCCCTGGCTCATGCGGCACGAACCTCCCTTGGCCCGGCCACCCAATCGGTTCGCCGAAAGCCACCTGGATATTGCTTGTTTATCAGCCGCTTCGAAGTTCTTTTCCGACTTCTCAACAAGCAGCCAACGGTTCCCTTGACGCTGACTATACACTTGAATAAGTGTTATGCAAGTGCATAGTCACGCATCAAGGGAGGAGAAGATGACCGCATCGTTTCGACGTGCGCCAGACTTCGACCGTCGCACAGACATGATAGAGGCTACGCTCGATTGCATTGCCGATCTGGGGATACAGGCGACGACAGTGCGCGCCGTCGCGGCGCGTGCGGGGGTCAGCAATGGCCTCATCAGGCATCACTTCACATCAAAGGCCAATCTCATCGCCGCCGCCTACCGGCGTATGATCGAAATGATGACCGTGCCGGCGTTGAGTATTCTGGAATCGGACGGCGGCACGCCCCATGACCGGCTGACGCGTTTCGTCGCTGCCAGCCTTGGTGGAGCAGTGGCAGACCCGCGCATGCTTTCGCTCTGGGCGACTTTCGTTAGCCAGGTTCATCTCGATCCGGATCTGGAACGCGAGCATCGTGAAGGCTATCTCGCTTTTCGCCGGGCGACTGAGACCCTGATTGCGGAGGTCTTGTCGGCGGAAGGCCGCGAGCCAACCCCGGAGGCATGCCGACGCCTCGCCATCGCAGTCAATGCACTGATCGACGGCCTGTGGATCGAAGGCTGTCTCAGCGCGGACGAAATCGACGACACCATGCAAATCGGCATCGGACTAAGCTCCATCGGCGCCCTTCTCGGCATCGAGCTTCCCGCCGTGCCACCACTTCCGAGACATTGACATGCATTACGCTTCCATCACCGAAAGACTATCAGGACTGGGGTCGGACAAATGGCGTGTCCATGCGCGTGGCAGGGAACTGCGCGCGCTCGGTCATCCGGTTATCGAGTTCACGATTGGCGAACCCGACGTCGCGCCGGACCCCATGTTGCTGGAGGTGTGCAACAATGCCATGCGCGCCGGTCGCACCCGCTATTCGAACGGTCGCGGCGAACCGGCAGTGCTGGCGGCACTGGCCGCAAAATACTCAAAGCGCACTGGCCGCACCATCACCACCGACAACATCCTCTATTTTCCGGGCACCCAGACAGCGCTCTATGCAGTCCTGACCGGACTGGTCGAGGCAGGTGACAAGGTTCTCGTTCCAGATCCCTATTATGCGACCTATGAAGGCGTCGTGCGCGCGCCCGGAGCTGATATCGTTCCAGTGCCGCTGCGGGCCGAAGACGGTTTTCATCTTCGCGCGGAAATACTGGAAGCCGCCATTACGCCCGACTGCCGCGCGTTGCTCCTCAACAATCCGCACAACCCCACCGGCTCGGTGCTGACAAAATCCGAAATTGCCGCCATCGCCGAAGTGTGCCGTAAGCACAATCTCTGGATCATCTGCGATGAGGTGTATGAAGAGCTTACCTTCGGCGCAGCATTTGCTTCGCCGCTCGACATTCCAGAAATGGCTGATCGCGCAATCGTGGTCTCCTCCATATCCAAGTCGCATGCAGCACCCGGTTTTCGCGCGGGTTGGGCTATTGGATCGGAAGAGTTCTGCCAAAGATTGCTGCCGTTTTCCGAATCCATGCTCTTCGGCGGACAGCCTTTCATCGCCGACATGGTGGCTTATGCGCTGACCCACGATCTGACGACATCTTCCGTCATGCGCGCCCAATACAAGGCCCGGTCGGAACTCGTGGTCAAACAATTGCGCGGTGTCGCGGGCATCAAGCCGTTGATGCCGGAAGCTGGCATGTTCGTACTGCTGGATATTGGCGGCACCGGACTGAATGGCGAAGAATTCGCCAGCCGCCTGCTTGAAGAACACTATGTCTCGATGATGCCCGGCACGTCTTTCGGCCAGGTTGCGAAGGATCTGGTGCGCATGAGCGTCACCGTTCCCGAAGACCGGATTATCGAGGCTTGCGACCGCATCGCGCGTTTTGCCCGCGGCCTTAACCACAATGCGGAAAGTCTGGTGTCATGAGCAGCAAAACAACGGTCGGGCAGGCGTTGATTGAGCTTCTGGAAGCGTACGACGTTGACACAGTATTTGGCATTCCAGGCGTGCATACGGCAGAGCTTTATCGCGGTCTGGCCGGGTCGAGCATTCGGCACGTCACCCCGCGCGACGAGCAGGATGCAGGTTTCATGGCGGATGGCTATGCGCGGGTTTCCGGCAAGCCAGGCGTTTGCCTGCTGATTACCGGCCCGGGATTGACCAACGCCATCACCCCCATGGCGCAGGCGCGCGCGGATTCCATCCCAATGCTGGTCATCTCCGGGGTCAATGCCCGCCACACGCTCGGACATTACCGGGGGCATCTGCACGAATTGCCCGATCAGTCCGCAACGATGCGAACAATCGCCTTGTCATCGGAACGGCTGGAACAATCCGGCGATCTGGTATCACTGGTTGACCGCGCCTTTGCCCGGCTGAAATCGGGACGTCCCGGTCCCGTCCATATCGAAATTCCAACCGACCTCATGGAAGCTCCATTCGAAGGCGCACCACTGAAGCTGTTGAAAAAGGCTGCCGCCGCTTTCGACACTGACAAAATCGACGACGCAGCAACATTGTGTGCGAAAGCGCGGCGTCCCTTGATTCTCGCTGGCGGGGGCGCCAACCGCTCGTGTGATGCCATTTCCACCCTTGCACAAATGCTTGACGCACCGGTGGTGACCACAACAAACGCCCGTGGTTTGCTTGGTCGCCATCCCCTTATGGTACAGGCAAGCCCGAGCCTGCTGCCGATCCGCCAACTGATCGCAGAGGCCGATCTCGTCATCGCCATTGGAACCCAGTTTGGGCCGACCGATTACGACATGTATGTGGATGGCGGTTTTGAACCGCCCGCCAGAATGATCCGCATTGATGTCGATCCCGATGCAGCTGCTACCAGCTATCCGGCCGCGCTCTCACTCACAGGCGACGCAGCCCTGATAGTGGAAGCGCTCGCGTCGTCCCTCCGTGATTTGTCTCACACAGAGCGCGACGGCGGAAAGGAACGCGCTTCTGTCGCAACAGAGGCAGCCTACCGCTCTCTTTCATCCAAAATGCAGGCATTGATCGAAGTTCTGGACACCATTCGGGACACGTTGCCCGGGAGCATTATCGTCGGGGATTCCACCCAGCTTGCCTATGCTGGCAATCTGTTCTTCGAAGCCGATGACCCGCGAAGCTGGTTCAATGCTTCAACCGGCTATGGTGCGCTCGGGTTTGGTCCTCCTGCCGCAGTCGGCGCAAGCCTTGCGCAGAGCGGCGCGCCTGTCGTCTGCCTTGTGGGCGATGGCGGTTTCCAGTTTTGTCTGGGCACGCTTGGCACTGCCGTGGACGAGAAAGCGCCGGTGATTTTCGTGGTCTGGAACAATCACGGTTATCAGGAAATCGAAGATTACATGCTGTCCCGGGAGATAGAACCGGTTGGAGTGCGCCCGACAGCGCCCGATTTCGTCAAGCTCGCACAGGCCTATGGCATAGCGGGCGAACATATTCGGCTGACAAATGGCGACAATCAGGACGCGCTTCGTCCGGGCGCACTTGATCTTGCGCAGCTTGCCAAAGCGCTGCGACGCGCCGGGGCGGTTGAGGGACCTGCACTTATAGAAATAACAACGCCATAGGCCAGAGGGTCTAAGCAAGGCGTAACGGGAGGAACGCAATGCATTTCGGACTGACTGAAGAACAGGAAATGATCGTCTCGACAGTTCGAAGCTTTGTCGAGAACGAGATTTATCCGCATGAAACGACCGTCGAACGTCTCGGTCATGTGCCACAGGAGATCGGCGAGGAAATCAAGCGCAAGGCGATCGAACTTGGCTTCTACGCCAGCAACTTCCCGGAATCTGCCGGCGGCCCAGGTCTCTCCCATCTCGAATTTGCGCTGGTTGAGCGCGAACTCGGTCGCGGATCGATGGCGCTCACACATTTCTTCGGGCGTCCGCAAAATATTCTGATGGCCTGTCAGGGCGAACAGATCGAGCGATATCTCCTGCCTGCCGTGCGCGGCGAAAGGATGGATGCGCTCGCCATGACCGAGCCCGATGCGGGCTCCGACATTCGCGGTATGAAAGCCAATGCGCGCCGCGATGGCGGCGACTGGGTGCTGAACGGTACCAAGCATTTCATTTCAGGCGCGGAACACGCCGATTTCGTCATTGTCTTCATGGCGACCGGCGAAGAACAATCTTCTGCCGGAACGAAGAAGAAAATCACGACCTTTCTGGTGGATCGCGGCACGCCCGGCTTCACGATCCGCGAGGGATATAAATCCGTCAGCCACCGCGGCTACAAGAATATGATCCTTGAATTCGATGATTGCCGCATTCCGGATGCTCAGGTTCTCGGCGATGTCGATGGGGGCTTTGCCGTCATGAATGAATGGCTTTATGCCACCCGCATCACCGTGGCGACAATGGCGGTTGGGCGAGCGCGCCGTGTGTTCGACATGATGGTGGACTATGCCGCGCAGCGTAAGCAATTTGGTCAGCCCATCGGGCGCTTTCAGGGCGTTGGTTTCCAGCTTGCCGATTCCGTTACCGAAATCGATGCCGCCGACTGGCTGACATTGGCAGCTGCCTGGCGTCTCGATCAGGGCTTGCCAGCAAACCGTGAGATTGCGTCCGCGAAGGTCTATGCGTCTGAGATGCTGGCTCGCGTTACCGACCGCGCCATTCAGGTGCATGGCGGCATGGGATTGATGGACGACCTGCCGTTGGAACGCTTTTGGCGCGACGCCCGTGTGGAGCGAATTTGGGATGGCACCAGCGAAATCCAACGCCACATCATTGCCCGCGACCTTCTCCGACCACTCGGAGCCTGATCGTGAGCAAAAAGAACCTGTCTCGTGTTCTACGTCCGCGTTCGATTGCGATCTTTGGCGGCGGGTGGTCTATGGCAGTGCTGAGGCAATGCCGTAAAATGGGTTTTGAAGGCGACCTTTGGCCAGTCCACCCCACGCGCGATACGATCGACGATATCCAGTGCTATCGATCTGTCGCAGACCTGCCCGGCGCGCCCGATGTCAGCTTCATCGGCGTCAATCGCGACGGAACAATCAACATCGTTCGAGAACTGGCAGCGCGCGGCAGTGGCGGCGCGGTATGCTTCGCATCCGGCTTCAATGAGGTTTCCGATGGCGCCGAGCGCAACCGGGCTTTGCTGGGAGCGGCGGGCGATATGCCGATCCTCGGCCCCAATTGCTATGGCTTCATCAATTATCTTGACGGCGCGCTGCTCTGGCCAGACCAGCATGGCGGCAAGAGAGTGGAAAGCGGTGCCGCAATTGTCGTGCAGTCGTCCAATATCGCCATCAATCTCACTATGCAGCGTCGCGGCCTGCCGATTGCCTATGTGCTGACCGCCGGAAATCAGGCCCAGACGGGTCTTTCTGAACTTGCCGAAGCAGCCCTGGACGATCCGCGTGTTACCGTTCTTGGCCTGCACATTGAAGGCTTCGACAATATTACACGGCTGGAACGTGTATTCGCTAAAGCGCGCGCAATGAGGAAGCCCGTCGTGGCGATCAAGGTCGGGACCTCCGCCGCGGCACAGGCGATGACCCTTTCACATACCGCTTCACTGGCCGGAGCCGACACGCTTGCCGATGCCTTTTTCGCACGATGCGGCGTCGTCCGTGCCCGGACGCTCGACGAATTTGTCGAAACCCTGAAGCTGCTGCATGTGCTTGGTCCCTCGCCGGATCAAAGTCTCGGCTCGATGAGCTGTTCCGGCGGCGAAGCATCGCTCGTTGGCGATCTTGCAAGCGCTGCCGGTCTTGAGCTCCGACCGCTTGCACCTGACGAGGCCGAGAAACTACGCGCCACCTTGCCCGAAATGGTCACGATCTCGAACCCCCTCGACTATCACACCTTCACATGGGGAAATGGACCAGCACTCACGGCAACCTATCGCGCCATGCTCGACGGAAATTTCGGCCTGACCATATTGGTGCTCGACTTTCCTCGCGGCGACCGCTGCGTCGACAATGGTTGCGAAACATCGCTAGAAGCGGCGATAGAAGCGCACAAGGCAAGCGGTGGGCGCTTCGCACTCGTCGCCAGTCTGCCGGAAAACCTCACCGAAACCCATGCCGAACGGTTGATCGCCGCCGGTATCGCGCCAATGATGGGGCTTGCCACAGCGCTGACGGCTGCGGCCAATGCCGCCTGGATTGGTGATAGCTGGTCGCACCCGCAACCTCCACTGCTCACCACCCAGGCGCCAGCCCTTGCATCGGACGCGATTGCAATGGACGAATGGTCGTCCAAAGCTGTCCTGCATGAAATCGGCATCGTCACCCCACAGGGCGGCATCGCATCCACCGTCGATGATGCTGTCGCGCTTGCTGAAAAGCTGGGCTACCCCGTCGTCCTGAAGGGCGTTGGAGACAACCTTCTCCACAAGACCGAAATGGCGGCGGTCCACCTCAATCTGGCGGATGCCGAGGCTGTGCGTACAGCCGCAGTTTTGCTTGCCCATCTTGAGTGCGATTTTCTGGTCGAGAAAATGGTTCAGGGAGGTGTTGCCGAACTGATCGTCGGCATCGCACGCGATCCGCAATTCGGGCTTTATCTCACCATCGGCGCAGGCGGCGTGATGGTCGAACTCTGGAATGATACGCGCGCGCTTCTTTTACCCGCCAGTCGCGATGATATTCGAACAGCGCTTCTCTCGTTGCGCTCAGCCCCGCTTCTGACCGGGTTCCGTGGCCGACGGAAAGCGGACATCGAAGCCGCCGTGGAAGCGGCGTGGCGAGTTGGCAACCATGCTCTCGCTCAGGCAGGCTTGATTGAGGAACTCGATATCAATCCGCTCATCGTCACCCCGGATAATGCCATCGCCGTCGATGCCCTAATACGCAACAGGAGAGCATGATGTCTGAAGAGGTCAAAATCGTTCGCAACGGCCAGATATTAGAGATCACGCTCGACCGGCCCAAGGCCAATGCGATAGACCAGCCAACCAGTCGAAAGCTCGGCGACGCCTTCGCCATTTTTCGCGATGATCCGGACCTGCGCGTTGCGATTTTCACAGGTGCAGGTGAGAAATTTTTCTCCGCTGGATGGGATCTGAACGAAGCTGCCGCCACTGGCGGAGATGGCTATATCGCTGACTATGGCCAGGGCGGCATCTATGGCTTTTCAGAACTGCCCGGATTGGAAAAGCCGGTCATCTGCGCGGTCAACGGCTATGCCATTGGCGCTGGCTTCGAAATACTCCTGACCGCCGACTTCATTATCGCCGCGGATCATGCACAATTCTGGCTACCCGAGACATCGCTCGGTGTTCTGCCGGATATAGGTTCGTTCGTTCTGCCCAAACTTCTGCCCAAGGTCATTGCAAACGAAGTTCTTTACGGCGGTCGACGTTTCAATGCACAGGACTGTCTGCGGTGGGGGCTGGTCAATGAGGTGGTGCCGCAGGCCGAGCTGATGAATGCGGCCAGAGCGCTCGCCGCACGCATTCTGCGTTCTGCGCCGCTTTCGGTTGCCGCCGCAAAACAGACGACACGCATGGCCGAGCATATGAGCCTGGCCGAGAGCTATGCCGCCATGCGCGCCGGTACGTTTCCACTGTTCAGAGCGCTGATCGAAAGCGAAGACGCGCTGGAGGGACCGCGCGCAGCTGTCGAGAAACGCGATCCCGTTTGGAAAGGCAGATGAAATGAGCACGCAGGCCGAAGCTGCCATAACAACCCGCCGTGAAGGCGCTATTCTGGAAGTTACGTTGGACCGGCCCAAGGCCAACGCGATTGATCTTCCAACGTCGCGGATCATGGGGCAAACCTTCGCGGCCTTTCGCGACGATCCCGAACTGCGCGTCGCCATTCTCAAGACCGCCGGTGAACGCTTCTTCTCTGCCGGTTGGGATTTGAAAGCAGCGGCCGAAGGCGCTCCCATCGACGGTGACTATGGGATTGGCGGCTTTGGCGGCATTCAGGAACTGCGCGACCTGAACAAGCCTGTCATCGCTTGTGTCAGCGGCATGGCCGCAGGCGGCGGCTTCGAACTCGCTCTGTCCTGCGACCTGATCTATGCCGCGGACCACTCTTCTTTTTCATTGCCGGAAATCCGCTCGGGAACCATTGCAGATGCAGCAAGCATCCGGCTTCCGAAACGCATTCCTTATCACATCGCGATGGAACTGTTGTTGACCGGCCGCTGGATCGACGCTCAGGAAGCGCGCCGCTGGGGCCTCGTCAACGAGGTCCTGCCTCAAGATAAACTGGAAGAGCGCGTATGGGAGATCGCGCGTTTGCTGGCATCCGGCCCGCCGCTGGTTTACGCAGCAATCAAGGAAACCGTGCGCCACGCCGAAAGCGAAGATTTTCAGACCATGATGAACCTTGTCATGCGTCGCAAGCTGGCAACGGTCGATATTCTCTATGGATCGGACGACAATCTGGAAGGCGCCAAAGCCTTCGCCGAAAA
Source organism: Ochrobactrum sp. RH2CCR150 (assembly GCA_014138095.1). Lineage (GTDB taxonomy): Bacteria > Pseudomonadota > Alphaproteobacteria > Rhizobiales > Rhizobiaceae > Brucella > Brucella gambitense. Next base: position 223,679 of record JACGXE010000002.1, on the reverse strand, counting down.
GCGCGATCCAGTCTGGAAGGGAAAATAGCAATCAGGTCTACGGCTGAATGCGCTTACGACTGCCCTGCCAATGCCATCACGACATCTCTCGTCAATCGGCTTTCCTCCGTTCAGTTCTTCCATTAGCTAGAAGCAATGAACACGCAGAACTTATTGAACATACCGCTGAAGGCATCTTTCGGTGGATGGAAAGCTATTCCCTGGATAGCATGGGGCCATAACAATATTGGTCCGCGGCTTACGCTCCATGATGACCGCATTGAATTCCGGCTTTTTCTCTTGCGCTCCAAGCCATATTCCAGCGTGTCACGCGTTGACTATCGCACCATGCGCGGAACCGAGAACATCGTATTGGAGTTCAAAGATTCACTGACGACCTTTATAGGCAATGCGGCTGATCGCGCCTTGGCGCGCAATGCCTTGCAATATCTCGGCGAAAAAGGCTGCCCTTTGTCCAAAAGCGCTTCAGCTCTGCTGGAAGACATTGCCGTCCCGACTGGGTCTTAGGTTGATCTCCGCCCTGCAAGCTATTGGGTATTCCCTCGAAGGGACTTGACGAACACGGTTCGGATACAGAAAACCAAACCAAAATTGCAATTCATGCCTTCTGGCAAACGGGAGTAGTCAACTGTGGCAGTCGGTCGTCAATCCATGCCGCCGCTTAATGCGCTGGTGGTTTTCGACAGCGCGGCCAGACTTGGCAGTTTCTCCCGTGCAGGTCTGGAACTGGGCCTGACCCAAAGCGCCGTCAGCCGCCAGATCGGCAAGCTGGAAGCGTTCATCGGCTCCAAACTCTTCAATCGTCTGCCCGTCGGCGTGCAACTGACCGCTATCGGCGAGAGCTATGCCTCGGAGGTCAGTCGACTCTTGGGCGATCTGAGCGCTGTCACAGACGGCCTTCGGGCTTGGATCGGGCCCCGGCAGATCACCATCGCCTGTTCGCGCGGCATTGCCGACCAGTGGTTTCTTTCGCGCATAGGCAAGTTAAAAGCTGAAATTTCGGGTATTGAAATCCGGCTGCGCGTGACGGATGACGTCGCCCATTTGCGGCTCGATGAGTTCGATCTTGCATTGTTCTATCGCAAAGAGCGCCCCATCGGCGTCAATCTCACAGTGCTGGGTCGAGAGGAAGTTGTGCCGGTATCAGCACCGGGCGTGCCCAATATCATGGAGCAGGAAGCGCCTGTGCTGCTTGCTATCGAAGATACGATGCGCGAATGGCAGGGATGGCCGGAATGGTGGCACGACGCCCGACTGTCGCCGCCCGCTGGCGCGCTGGAATGGCGGCTTGGCGATTACGGCCTTTGCGTCGCCGCGGCAACGCAAGGCATCGGCATCACGCTCGGCTGGACATGGCTGATCAAGGAACAGCTTGCGAGTGGGACACTGGTTCCCGTGCACAGCCACATGATGCGGTCGGACGCCTATTTCTATCTGATGCGGCCAGCCGACCGTCACCAGCGTAAAATCGTGCGGGAAGTGGCCGACTGGCTGATTGCAAGCAACGGAACCGATCCGATCACGTAAAGATGATCGGATCGGCGAAACGCATCATTCCTGTGCGAGTGCGGCGCGGCGACGCGACACCATGCGGAAGCGGATATATCCGAAAACGGTTATGACCAGCCAGGCAACCTGCGAAATGAAGGAGCCGAGGTTGAAATTCCAGGCTAACGAATAGATCAGGGCAACGCCGCCCAGAACATTCAGCAGCGGAATGACCGGATCATCGACGGTAAAAATACGCAATTGAATCAGCGCATAGCCAAGCAGGTAAAAGAACGCGCCCACCAAGCCGATAACATCCGGCAAACCCATTTTCGATCTCCAGGATCATCCAAATCTGAAAAAGCAGGAGCGGCTTCCCTTACGGAAAAGCGCCCCTGCCGGTACTGTTGGACGCTCCTTTATTCCTGTTCGCGCAAATGCCAAGACACACATTTCGCATGGGGGTATGCTTAAAAGTCATACCCAGAAATCGGACATCAACCCTTGAAAATAAGGGCTGCAGTAAGCTACCCCACCCGCAAAAGCCGATAAGCTATGACTTAAACACAGGGGTACAGAATGCCTGAGCAAAAAAGCCAGTTTCAATTGACGCGTCGTTCTTTCATGGCGGGCGCAGCAGGCCTCGGTCTGGTGGGCATCACTGGCATGAGCGGCCTGATCACCTCGCCCGCTGCTGCGGCAGGCGATGGCGCGCCAAAGAAAGGCGGAGTGCTCAAGCTCGGCATCGGCGGCGGCAGCACGACCGACAATTTCGATCCGCGCCTTCTGAAAGATTGGGTTCCGGTCAATCAGGCCTACATGCTGATGAACGGCCTTGTCGAAATCGACGCCGATAACAAGGCTGTGCCTGAGCTGTTCGAAAGCTGGGAACCGTCAGCCGACGCCAAGGAATGGACCTTCAAGGTTCGTCAGGGCGTGACCTTCCATAACGGCAAGACGCTTGACGCCGACGACGTCATCTATTCGATCAACCTTCATCGCGGCGAAACCACATCTGGCGCGCGTTCGCTGGCATCGGAATTCACCGATGTCGCCAAGGTCGATGCTGGCACGGTCAAGATCACACTGAAGAGCGGCAATGCCGATCTGCCTTACATCCTGTCCGATTATCACTTCCTCGTGGTTCCGAAAGACTGGACCGATTTCAACAAGCCGGTCGGCACCGGACCTTTCGTTTTCGAGCGTTTTCAGCCGGGCGTGCGTTCGCGTTTCACGCGCAATGAGAGCTATTGGAAGCCGAACACGGCATGGGTTGATGCAGTTGAAGTCATCGTCATCAACGATGTGTCCGCCCGCACCAACGCCATGATGTCCGGTCAGGTTCACGCTATCAACCAGCTCGATTTCAAGACCGTCGATCTGTTGAAACGCAATCCGAACCTCAACATCGTCCAGTCGTCCGGCGGCCAGCACTTCTCCTTCCTGATGGATTGCACGCAGGCGCCTTTTACCGACAACAATGTCCGTCTCGCCATCAAGCACGCCATCGACCGCGAACAGATGCTCAAGACCGCCTTGCGCGGCTATGGACGTCTCGGAAACGACAACCCTATCCCGAGCACCGACCCGTTCTTCGACGCAGCACTGCCGCAGCGCGCCTATGACCCGGAAAAGGCCAAGTTCTATCTGAAACAGGCAGGCATGGATTCGCTGAAAATCCAGCTGTCCGCATCCGATGCCGCCTTTACGGGCGCTGTCGATGCCGCAGCGATTTTCCGCACCGCCGCCGCCAAGTCGGGCATCGAGATCGATATCAAGCGCGAACCGGCTGACGGATATTGGGACAATGTCTGGATGAAGGCGCCGTTCTGCATGTCTTATCGTGGTGGTCGCCCGACCGCCGATCAGGCCCTGTCGGTTGCCTACGCATCCAACGCATCGCAAAACGATACGCATTGGAAGAGCGCCGATTTCGACGCCAAACTGCTTGAAGCCCGTGCGATGCTCGATCAGGCCAAGCGCAAGGAAATCTACGCCGAACTGCAGGCCATGATCAGCAATGATGGCGGCGCACTTATCCCAATGTTTGGCGACTATCTCGATGCCACCTCCAAGAAGCTCAAGGGCGTGACCACGCATCCGATGTTCAATCTGATGGGTGCGCGCCTTGCCGAAAAAGTCTGGCTGGAAGCATAAATGTTCGTTCTAATCATCAAGCGTGTGGGGCTCGGGCTCCTCACGCTGTTCCTCGTGTCGGCGTTGATTTTCGCCGGCACGCAGATCCTGCCGGGTGACGTGGCGTCCGCCATTCTCGGCCAGAATGCCACGCCGGAAGCGCTTGCGACGCTGCGCGAAAGCCTTGGCCTCAATCAACCGGTCCTCGCACGCTATTTCGCGTGGCTTGCTGGGTTCGTGACTGGCGATCTTGGCACCTCGCTTGCCAACCAGCAGCCGGTAGCCGATCTCCTGTGGCCGCGTTTCTGGAATACGATGGCGCTTGCAGCCTTTGCAGCGGTCATCAGCGTTCCTATCGCTATTCTCCTTGGCCTTATCACTGCGGTGAAGCGCGGCGGCATCTTCGACCGCGTCGTGAATATTGTGGCGCTCGCCTTTGTTTCACTGCCAGAGTATTTCCTCGGCCTGCTACTGATCCTGTTCCTGTCGATCCGCTTCAATCTGCTGCCCAGCCTCGCCGACACCTATGAGGGCATGACGTTCCTCGAATGGATTCAGGCCACTGCCCTGCCCGCACTGACACTGGTTCTGGTAACCGTTGCGCAGATGATGCGCATGACCCGCACTGCCGTTTTGTCGGTTATGGATCAGGCCTATGTTGAAACGGCATACCTCAAGGGCCTGCGCACCAAGCGCGTCGTGACCAAGCACGCTTTGCCCAATGCGGCAGCGCCGATCGTCAATGTGGTGGCGTTCAACATCGCTTACCTCATCACCGGCGTTGTGCTTGTCGAAGCTGTCTTCAACTATAATGGCCTTGGCCGCTTCATGGTCGATGCCGTTTCCAAGCGTGACCTTCCGCTCGTGCAGGCTGCGGCCCTCGTCTTCGGTGCGGCCTATGTCATTCTCAATATCATCGCCGATGTCGCTGCCATCGCGCTCAATCCGCGCCTGAGGCATCCACGGTGAAGACAATGAAGAAATCTATTCCCCTGACGGCGTGGGTCGGTCTCGCCATCGTTACCCTCTGCCTCCTGATGTTCCTGTTTGGCCCAATGATCGCGCCTTATGGTCAGGAAGATATTGTCGGCGCACCATTTGATCCACCATCGGCCCAGTTCTGGTTCGGTCTCGATCAGAATGGCCGTGACATGCTCTCGCGCCTGCTCTTTGGTGCGCAAATGTCGATTGGCGTTTCGCTGGCTGCATCGCTGTTGTCATTCAGCGTCGGCGTGCCTCTCGGTTTCCTTGCCGCCATTTTCGGCGGCTGGGTCGATACGATCCTGTCGCGCATCGTCGATACCGTCATGTGCATTCCGGTGCTCATTTCGGCACTCGTCATCCTTCAGGCGCTCGGCTCGTCGCTGCCGGTGCTGATCATCACCATCGCATTGCTCGATTCCACCCGCGTATTCCGCTTGGCGCGCATCGTGGCGCAGGGCGTTAATGTGCTGGAATATGCCGAAACCGCTCGTCTTCGCGGCGAAGGTCTCGGCTGGCTGATCTGGCGTGAAATCCTGCCGAACACCTTGCCACCGCTGATCGCGGAATTCGGCCTGCGTTTCTGCTTTACCTTCCTCTTCGTGGCCGGTCTGTCGTTCCTGGGCCTCGGTATCCAGCCACCGTTTGCGGACTGGGGCGGAATGGTGAAGGACAACCAGCAGGCCATTCTCTACGGCCTCTACGCACCGCTGTTCCCGGCGGCTGCCATCGCCATTCTCACCGTTGGCGTCAACCTCGTCGTGGACTGGCTTCTGGCCGGACGCACGACCACACAGGGAGCTGATCGATGAGCAAGGATATCGTTCTTTCAATCTCCGACCTCGTCGTCAAAGCACCCAATGGCGCAACGCTTGTCGATCATGTCGATGTGACGCTAAAGCGCGGTGAAGTGCTGGGCCTCATTGGAGAGTCCGGTGCTGGCAAATCCACCATTGGTCTGGCCGCAATGGGCTATGGCCGTGGCGGCTGCGGGATCGCTGAGGGCACCATTGTCGTTGACAATATTTCGTTGATGGACGGTACTCGCGAGACCCGTGAAAAGGCGCGCGGCGCACGCATTGCCTATGTGGCGCAAAGTGCGGCGGCGTCGTTTAACCCGGCGCACCGCATTGGCGATCAGATCATGGAAGGCCCGCTCTATCACGGCCTGATGACCAAAGCGGAAGCAAAGGCATGGATGCTGGAACTGCTGCATACATTGCAACTTCCAGACGCCGATACTTTTGGCGATCGCTATCCGCATCAGGTTTCCGGTGGTCAGTTGCAGCGTGCGATGGTCGCCATGGCCATGTCCTGCCGCCCGGATATTCTCGTGCTGGACGAGCCGACCACCGCACTTGATGTGACGACCCAGATCGAGGTGCTGGCACTTTTGCGTAGCCTGATCCAGCGTTACAACACCGCTGCTCTTTACATCACGCATGACCTTGCAGTCGTGGCGCAAATTGCCGACCGCATCATGGTGCTGCGTCATGGCAAGATGGTCGAGCTTGGTTCTGCGGAAGACATTCTCGAAGCACCCAAGCAGGACTATACTCAGCGTCTGGTGTCTGAACGTGAAGCCAGCATTTCGGGCGAACAGGCCGAACACAAGACCGGCGAAATCCTGCTCGAAGTGAAAAGCGCGACGGCCTATTACGGCAAAAAACTCGTTCTGACCGATGTGGGTTGCTATATCCGTCGCGGTGAAACGCTTGCGGTAGTGGGTGAATCCGGCTCGGGCAAGTCAACGCTTGCGCGTGTGATTGCAGGCCTGCCGCCGCACTCAAGCGGCATCATCACGCTTGCCGGGCAGCGGCTGGAAGCGAACTACAAAAAGCGTAGCCGCGAAGAACTGCGCCGCATTCAGCTCGTTTACCAGCTGCCTGACGTGGCGTTGAATCCACGCCAGACCGTTGGTGAAATTATCGGGCGTCCGATGAAGTTCTATTTCGGCATGAATGAGGACCAGCGCGAGATTGAGGTCAAGCGCCTGCTTGAGCTCATTGGCCTGCCTGCCGATTTCGCAAGCCGCCTGCCGGGCGCGCTTTCGGGCGGCCAGAAGCAGCGTGTTTGTATCGCCCGTGCGCTGGCTGCCAAGCCTGATCTCATCATCTGCGATGAAGTAACTTCAGCACTCGACCCGCTCGTCGCAGAGGAAATTCTCAGACTTCTGCGCAAGTTGCAGGACGAATTGCACGTGTCATATCTCTTCATCACCCACGACCTTGGCGTCGTCCGTCGGCTCGCCGATCGCACCATGGTGATGCAGAAGGGCAAGGTGGTCGAAACCGGCACCACGAAGGCAATCTTCGAACCGCCTTACGAGCCCTATACGGAGCAGCTCATCACATCCGTTCCGGAGCTGCGCCGCGACTGGCTGGACGACATCCTGAAGACACGTGCCGCCAGTTAAACTACCGATGCGGCGCTAATGCCGCACCGGCTCCTCTTTATTGAAATTGGAACCGATCATGACCGTCAACATCACCGAGCATCTGTGGATCACTCTCAAGGATGGCACCCGTCTTGGTGCGCGCCTGTGGCTGCCTGAAGGCGCCGAGGGAAATCCCGTTCCTGCCGTGCTCGAATATATTCCGTACCGCAAGCGCGACGGCACGCGTGGCCGCGATGAACCAATGCACGGCTATTTCGCGCAGAACGGCTATGCCGCAATCCGCGTTGATATGCGCGGCACGGGCGAGTCCGATGGCCATATGGCCGATGAATATATCCAGCAGGAGCAGGACGATGCGCTGGAAGTCATCGCCTGGATCGCGGAGCAGCCATGGTGCAGCGGCAATGTCGGCATGATGGGCAAGAGCTGGGGCGGTTTCAACGGCCTCCAGGTTGCAGCCTGCCGTCCGCCCGCATTGAAGGCGATCATCACCGCCTATTCGACCGACGACCGTTTCCGCGACGACATCCACTACATGGGCGGTCTGCTGCTCAATGATAATCTGTGGTGGGGCACGATCATGCTCGCCTATCAGTCGCGTCCGCTTGATCCGGCGATTGTGGGCGCTGGCTGGCGCGATGCATGGATTGAACGTCTGGAGCGTCTGCCGTTCTTCCCGGCGCTCTGGCTCGAACACCAGCATTACGACGAATATTGGAAGCATGGTTCGGTCTGCGAAGACTGGTCTGCAATCCAGTGCCCGGTTCTCACCATTGGCGCATGGGCCGACAGCTACACCAATGCCGTTCCGCGCCTTCTCGAAAACCTGCAAGTCCCTGCGCGTGGCATTATCGGCCCCTGGGGCCATGTCTATCCGCAGGACGGCCTGCCGGGCCCGGCAATCGGCTTCCTGCAGGAAGCTGTGCGCTGGTGGGACCAGTGGCTCAAGGGCAAAGAGACCGGCATCATGGACGAGCCGAAGCTGCGCGCCTATATCTGCGATACTATCGAGCCCACCGGCTCGCGCGACTTTACCAATGGTCGCTGGGTTGGCGAACAGAACTGGCCTTCGACCGAAATCACGCCAAAGCCTTTCGCGCTTGGCGCCGACTTCACGTTGGGCAAGGCCGATGCAGCCAAGGGTATACTCTCAATCTCCTCACCAAGCAGCCATGGCAAGGCCGGTGGCGAATGGATGGCGACAGGTTGCCCCGGCGAACACCCGACCGATCAGCGTCTTGACGATGGCGGCTCGCTCAACTTCGATACCGCTGTTCTCGCCGAAGACCTCGAAATTCTGGGCGCGCCAGTTGCCCGTCTGACATTCACCGTCGATCAGCCGGTTGCACAGGTTTCGCTGCGTCTGAGCGATATTCTGCCTGATGGCCGTATCACGCGCGTCAGCTATCAGGTCTTCAACCTCAACCACATCAACGGCCATGACAAGCCGGAAATGCTGGTGCCGGGCAAGACCTATGAGATCGCGATCAAGCTCAACGATAGCGGCTACAGCTTCAAAAAGGGCCACCGCATTCGTCTTTCGGTTGCGACCGGCTACTGGCCGATGGTCTGGCCATCGCCTAAGCGCGTGACACTAACGCTCGACACCGACACCTCGGTTCTCGATCTGCCAGTGCGTCAACCGTCTGCCGACGATGCTAAGGTTTCCTTCCAGAAGCCTGCGCATGGCCCGGCAACACCGATGACGCAGCTTGATCCGGGCAGCGTGCGCCGCTGGACCGAACAGGATCACGTTACCGGCGAAACGCTCTATGTGACGGAAGGCATTGGTGGTCTCTTCGGTGAAGGTATTTTGCGCTTTGACGATCTCGGCACGCAATTGAGCCACAGCCTCAAGCGTGAACTGCGCATCAATGACAATGATCCGTTATCCGCGTCTTATGTGCTGACACAGGCCTATCAGATGGGCCGCGAGGGCTGGATGATCGATATCGAAAACACCACCAGGATGCATTCGGACGCCACGAATTTCTATATTTCCGGCGTGCTGACGGCAAAGGAAAATGGTGAAGCGGTGACAACCCGCGAATGGAACCAGACCATTCCGCGCGATCACCTCTAATAGCCGCGAAAAGCGTCAATCCAATTCGTTGGATTGACGCTATCTACACGAATGCAAGATCTGCTGAACCAAGGTTGGCGAGCAATCACTCGCGCAATGTGTCAGCGACAAGGGCATTGGCATGACCATGGCCCATGCCATGTTCCTGCTTGAGCCATGCGACCAGCTCCATGTGCTTCTTACCGCTTTGACCGCGGATCAGCTCTTTCCATTCAGCGATCGGACGCCCGTATTTGGCCTCTATAGACGGAAAATAGGACGCGGGGCCCTTTACAGTATTCGTCGCCATTGCTCCTCCCGGGCATCAGGTTCCTCACGCGACAAGTGATAGCACGACCAGACGCACTGTCACTATCCGCCTTTTCGGCCACGAATTGTTCGGCAACTATCAGCGCCGCGAAAACTTTACGGGAGCCGTAACCGTCCTGTTGACGTCGGGCGGTGGTGCGGGAACCGGCGAAGCGCGCTGCACCAGCGACAGAACTTCCTCATCAAGTTCGGCGAAGCCAGACGAACGCGCCAGCGAAACTGACAGCACCTTGCCCGCTTCATCGATGCGGAAGCGAACATAGACGACACCCTCCTCATGACGGGACTTCGCGCCCGCCGGGTAGCGCTTGCGCCGCTCCAGATGCGCCATCAGCCGTGACTGCCAGCGGGCCGGACTGACTGAAGAGGCAAACATGCCGGATGCCGACTGGCGGGCCGCATTGCGATTGGATTGTGTTACCTGCGCCTGCGCATGATTGGCCTGCCGCGATGCGGCCTGCTCTTGTTGGCGCTGTTTCACTGGGTTTTTCTTCGGCTCTTCTTTCCGGACGGTCTGCTTTTCCGGTTCCTGCGGCTTGGGCCTTGCGAGCGGCAGCGGAACCTCGACCTTGTCGAGCTGAACCAGCTCTTCCGCCGGTTCGGCTTCAACCGGCTCCTCCAGCTTTTCCGCAGGCGTGCTTGCATCGGCGGTTTCTTGATCGGGAGAGATTTCGTTTTCTTCCGTCATCTCGGCTTCCGGCGTTTCCGCAAGTTCTATCATGATCGCGGCAGGCGGTGTGTTGTCGGCAGCCGCCATTGCAGGCTCACGCAGGAGCCAAAGCGCCACCCCAACATGAACGGACAGAACCACAAGCCCTGCCGCAGCCCACAGGACAAACTCCACAAAACTGGTCTCGAGTCCCCGGTTGTCTTCCATAGGGTTCACGTTGCGCTGGCCTGCATCCTGTGCCACGTCAGGCGCACGGTCCTGCCCGCCGCTGCGGCCCTACAAAGAGCAGCAGTCCTGCAAAAAGCAACACGTTGATCGTCATTTCAAAATGCCAGAAGGGGCGCGGACCGAGCGCCAGTGTGACCACACAAAGCATGGCTACCAAGGCGAAAATCGCCAACCGGATAAAACGAGGAAACGCGCCGAGCCGCCGCCAGAGCGAAAGCGCATGGCGCGCAACGCCGTTCGTCTCGAACCAGCGCAACGCGCGCGATGACAGCTGGATAAGGCAGAGAAGCGCACAGAAGGCAAACAGAGTTGACGGCATCAGCGGGACTTGCAGTCCAACCAAAGAAGCAGCGCCAAGCATGAAGCCAAGCGACAGATAACCCGCGCGCTGCCTTTCATCGGGATAGCGGATTGCTTCACTGGATGGGACATCCACATTGCAGGTTGATAGTTCGATGGCATTCATTGGAACATCTCCTTCACAAGAGCGTGGATACGAAGGAATGGCGCGACCGTCTGGACAACGATGCGAGCCGTTCTGGACCTCAACCTAGAAGTGGAAGTTGAGGCCGAGCTTCACCGTATGCGTATCAAGCGAGTTCGAAGCCTTGCGCCCATTCATGACACTGGAGCTTCCCTGGTGTTCGACAGTCTCGTAGATCGGACGCTCGCTCGGTTCGCAGAACTCTCCGCCCAGAATTTCGCAGATGATCGGCTCCGGCGGCACGATCTCCGTCCCAACCTGTTCTGATGTGGTATAGTTGCCGCTGGTGCCACTCCGGCCGTTTTCGAAAGCAAAGTTACGGTTTCCGAACCGGCTGTAATTGTAGTCGGCCTTCACCGACCAGCGATCATTGATCGCATATTCCACACCGCCGCCGATGGTTAGTCCGGCGCGCATCCCCGAAGACTGGTCAACGGCAAACATGGTCGTGCTTTCCTTGCCCATAATATCCATCGAGTAGCGATACTGATCACGTGTCTGCCTCTCATGCAGGAAGGCCACGCCCGCCGTGCCATAGACCAGCCAGCGATTGTCGAGCGCATAGCCGAGGCGCCCCCGAACCGAGCCTGTCCAGTCGACGTCGTAATGGGTCACGGACTGAATACCCACCGTGTCATTGACCGGCTGAAGCCAGTCCTCCTGCATCACGGCGGTCTGCGAACCACGCATCCGCGTCTTGCTCACATCGGCCTCAATGCCAAGCACAACACGGTTGCCAAGCTGATAGTTGTAACCGGCCTGCACACCATAGAGTGCAGCTGTACCGAAGCCCCGATCTGCCGATTCAGATGAAGATATGGGGTCCACAGTGCCATCAAGAGCGGTGGTTGTGCCCCATGTCCGCCCCGATGACATGCCGGTATGGACACCGGCATAGAACCCGGTCCAGTCAATCCCCGGCGATCCTCCTTGCGAACGGGAGAATGGTGACAGTTGCGGCAGCTTCTGATCGCCGCCAAATGTGCTCGTCAGACCCGCATAGAAGGTGCGCCCCGGTCCCGGCTGGTTCACCAGCCCCAACGGATCGACATAATATTGATCGGTCAAGTTTTCGATACGGGCCGTCGCGGTCAGGCTGTCGGTGACCTTGTACTCGGCGAATACATCCACCAGCGTATAAGGCTTCCAGCGCGTCTGCGAGATGAACTCGCTTGCGCCAGTCGCGGTCACATCGCCATGGCCGATGGCGCGCGGACCGATATAGGACACACGCCCGCCAAGTGTCAGCCTGTCGTCGAGCATTTTCTGCGACAATGTCAGATCAACCGAATACTTCGGCGGAACATGGTTGGTTGCATAGTCGCCATAAAGCGACTTGCTTCCGCATGTGTCGGAGGTTCGGCAAAACTCCACATCGAGATAATAGTTCGCAGACAGATCGGCGGTGAAACCACCAGCCTCATACCGGCTGGAAAACTCAAGACCGGAAAACTGCGCCCGGTCAATATTGTGGATGCGCATGCTCGAATAACCAAGCGGGCTGCTCCACCACTCGCGCGAGATATAGTTCTTGATGTCCCAGTTAAAGTAACCGAGCTTCATCATCAGTGTGTCGTCGCTCTGGAACACATCGCCCCGTTTGAGATTTGCACCGATATCCCAGTTGTTGCCCCGCTCCGGAGCAAGATCGGGCTGGATGACGGTGAAGACACCCATGGACTCCACAACGCTCGGGAAACGCAGCGCGTTCGAATAATTCACATAGAGCTGTGCGCCGTCGAAAGGCTCGACCACAACGCCCGCAGTCGGGCTTACCCCGCCCTGCGAACGCTCGCTCGGTTCCGCCTCCACATTGGAACTCTCACCACGGTTATGCGACCAGTAATGCGAGTAGCGCAGACCCGTATTCAATGTCAGCCAGTCCACCGGCTTGTAGGACATTTTGGTGTAGACGGCGGCTTCGTCACGATAGACGCTTGGAAGCTGCAACCAGCCTTCCAGCAACTCGGTATATCCGCTCGGCTTGGTATCCTCATTGAGATAGGAAACGCCATAGGTGAGATCGACCGACCCATAGCGACTCAGATCGAAACTTGACGTATTCGACACATCGCCGCCCCACATGACGGTATCCGAACCCGTTCTGTAATCGGATGGAAGACCCACCGATTCCGATGTCGGTATCGGCGAACCGCGTCGCGGATTGCGCATCTCCAGCCTGGTCAGCCACAGATTGGCTTTCATGTCGATCAGGTCATTGTCGTCCGGGTTCCAGCGATAGCGCAGCGTGCCCGTATCCAGCTTGGTGCCGGATGTCAGCTCCTGCTGTGTCGGCTGGGTGCGTTCGCTGGTGAAGCGCGAGGCGAGAAGATCGCCCGCCTCGCTGCGAAAACCATTATAGCCAAGCTGAAGCTCGTGACCACCGTCAAAACGCAGCGTCGCCTTGGTCAGATAAGATTCGGTCTGAAGCTGAGTGTTCAGCACCTCCTCGCCGGCACGGTAATTCGTCAGACCACCATTCTCGACATAAGACGGCCAGTTTTCACACCAGCTACCCGAACTGTTGCAGATCCTTCGCGGTCCGACATTGATCGGTTCCGCCGCAGGTCCATGCTTGCCCGCATAATAATTGCCGCGCTTGCGATAGGCATAGCCTGCAAGGAGATCGTAGTTTTCCTCCTTCATGGCTGCCACGACGCTGCCTGAACCGGCGGTCGGCGTGAGAAGGGACGGCCTGTCCAGGCCATCGCTGGAGGGAACGGCGACCGGATTGTTCCCCGGAGAATAGGGCCATTCGTAACCGCCCTTCGCGCCACCATGCGGCGTTGCGGAGTTTCCGGCATATTCGCCCTTCACCCGGAGACCCCAGGTGTCGCCCGGCTTGACGATATCATCTGCATTCACCGTGCGAATGGCGACGCTGCCCGCTATACCGCGCGACGTCGCATCCGACCCCTTACGCACATCAATGCCGCCAATAAAATCAGGGTCGATATAGGTGCGGTTCGAAAGGCCCTGATAGCCCTGATAGACCGTGACGCCGTTTTCCGCGCCGTCGATGGTGGTAGCAACACGCCCGAAGCCCTGCATGCCGCGAATATTCACATCGACTGCACCCGCGCCGTTGCGGGCTTCGCCCGACATCACACCCGGTGTGCCGCGGAAGATATCGGCGGGACTGGAACCCCTGAACCGCTCAATCGTCTCGGCCGAAATATAGTTCGTCGCTGCCGGTGTAACATAAGGCGCATCTGACGCGGCGACGCCGCTGCCGCTCGTCACCGTGATCGTATCGAGAAGGGTGGTTCCAGCCACATCAAGCGGTGCTTGCACCGCTGCCGTCTGGCCGGAAAGCGCGACCGTGCTGCCGCTTGTGAAACGATAGGAAATACCAGACCCGGAGAGAAGCCTTGTCAGCGCCTGTTCTGATGTCATCGTGCCGGAAACACCGGCAGAGCGCTTTGCTGAGGCCAGTTCCGGCAGATAGGTCACCTGCAATCCCGCCTGCTTGCCGAATGCGGCAAGCGCACCGGACAGCGACCCGGCGGGGATGTTGAATGCAGTCTGCCTTGTTGTCTGGGCTTGCGCGGCGCCGCTTGTCGCCAATGAGAGCGCGAAAACGCAGGTCGACCCCAGAAGCGCGGTGGTTAAAATACCTATTCCAAACTGCCGCCGAACACGATTATTGACATCAAGCCCCATAGCTCAACCACTCCAATCCGCCATTTATGGAAATGGGCTGTCGTATGGCAGCAGCTAACTTCCGGCCCTGTTATCTGAAACGGACGGAGCTATGTAATTTTCTCCCCCTGCTTCAAAAAAAAACGGGCGAAAAATCAGATGGTGGAAATAATCGTTAGCCAGGGTGATATCTGGCGGACTTTGCCGCCATAGGGTTCGACGACGGCTTCAAGCGCCGACAGCGGCTGGTTGAGGTCGAACACACCGGAAATGCGCTCGGCACCGAAACTCGACTGGGCCAACACAACACGGCCAGATTTCCAGCGCGCAATACGCGCCACAACCGAGGCAATGCTGTCGCGATCTGCCACCAGCAGCCCTTCCCGCCAGGCTGCGATCTGGCTGACGTCGCGAATGCCGCGCTCGAAGCTTGAACTGCGTGGATCAAAGGACAGCCATTCGCCTGCACCGACCGATGGTTGCGCAGGCAGGCTATCCGGCTGAACCTTCACATCCACAGCGCCATGATCGACAGATACAGCGAGATAACCTGCATCATTGCTGACATCAAAAGCCGTTTCCAACGCCGTCGCTACCAGATTGCCCGTCATTACCTGAAACGGCCGCGCCGTATCCGGCGTGACATCGAAAAAAGCCATGCCAGCCAGAAGCTCAACATTGCGGGAGTGCTCGTCGAAGCGCGACCGGATGGCGCTATCGGGTCCGAGTGTCACTTGCGTTCCGTCTTTGAGCGTGACGCGCCGCAGTTCAGCGGTAGCTGTCAGATAGTCGGCGCGCGCCTGCAAGACGAGCTGCGGCCCAAGCATGGAACCCAGTCCGATGGCAGCCAGACCAGCTGCGCCACCAAACAGAACTGAGCGACGCGACATGCCCCGGCCTGCGCTTGCTGTGCTGCGCTGCGCCTGCATGACCTTTCCGGCCATGCCGTGAATTTCCATTGCCTCGCGCCAGGCCGTCTCATGGTCGGCGCTGCGTGCGCGCCAGCGCGCAACGAGGTCGAGCGCGACCGGATTACCGGGATCGTCCTGCATGCGGATAATGAGGTCCAGCGCTTCCTCGAACAGCCTTTCGCTTTTCGACACTTTGTCATCCATCAACGAACGGTTCCTCGTGGCGCTGCAACTCCGCAAGCCGGAGCAATCTCTCTATAATTGGTGAAACGGACGAGTGGCGGAAATTTTCACCCGCTGGCGGAAGAACAGCGATCAAAAGGAAGCGTCTTCCTTCAGCCGCTGGCGCAAATGCAGATAGGCGCGCTTGATCAACGTCCATGTCCGCGAGATGGAAAGGCCAAGCTCGGATGCAACCTCAGCAATCGTCTTTTCATCGAGACGATGCATCTCGAAGGCCCTGCGCGTCTTTTCCGGCAATTCCAGGAGCGCGCTTTCGATAATGGCGAGGCGCTGCCGATCATAGACCACGGCTTCAGGCGTTGGCGTGGTGTCGGCAATCCGCTGCCATTCGTCTTCCGCCAGATCGGATTGCTGGAACAGCCTTTCACGCCGGTAGAGGTCAATCGACAGGTTGCGGGCGATCTGATGCAGATAAGCGCGCGGATTGTTATCGGTCTGGGGCGTTGCAGTCAGAACCCGGACAAATGTGTCCTGTGTGAGATCGGCAGCCGTTTCCGCATTATGCCCCCTGCGCCGGAAGAACCGGTTCAGCTCCCGGGCATGGTTCTGGAAGAGACGGTGCAAGTTCCACATTGGTCGAAACTTTATTTAACCCGGTCGGATGGGAATGAACAAACTGGCGCGCCGCCACAAGGCAGCGCGTCTGCTTCTCATCTTATATATGACTATAATAGTCAAGTTTAATTTGACGTCGAAAAGGATGGCTATAGCCTCCTGCCCGCGCCCTTTATCGGCGCGGGCAGGAGTGGCAATCAGAGGTTATACTGTTGGCGTGCAATAACCCCGAGACCAGCCTTATCCAGATTGGCCAAAGGCGCGAGGAATGTCACCTGTATCACGCCCGGATCGCGCCCGATTTCAATCGCGCCGTTGATCGTCGCCCGGTTCCGCACTTCCGAAACGGACATATCCAGCAGTTTGGCCGCTCTTTCCAGACCGTTGGCAATAGCGGCATTCATGTTGGCCGCAGTACCAATGACGGAAATCGGCGCAACATCCTCAACGGCTTTGACACCCCATTGCTGAGCCAATTTAGCACCGCGCTTTTTCTCGTCCTCCGTGAAGGGCTTCGCCAATGGCGGCAAATCTTCAAGCAATGGGAACAGTACGGGACCGTCATTGTTGTATTTCTTCAGCACTTCAACCTGCAGGGTCACGCTTCCGGCCACGTCCATCGTGTGGCCTGCGATTTCGCCGTCACCCTGGGCAGCGTGCATGTCGCCCATATAGACGCCAGCACCCGGAACCTTCACAGGGCAAACCAGCACAGCGCCAGCGCGAACGGCATCAATATCCATATGCCCATCGGTCTTGTGCTTCTGCAATTCCTCCTCGGTCAAAGCATAAGGATGTGGCGCACCGACAAGGAACGCGCCAAAATCGCCTGCATTGTGAGAATCCGGCATAGCCTTCGACGGTGTGGTGCCCAACTGCCCAAGGAAGGGCCGCATGCGCACAATCGCACCAACCAGATCAGCCGGAGCGTAGTTCAAAACGGAATGTTGCACGGATTGATCGGGCAACGATGCATAATGGTTCGCGTTCTTTGCAATGCGTTCGGCGGCGTCTTTATTCACCGTCAAGCCGACATCTTGCGCTTCGTCGAAAACAACCGTGTAGCCATGCACAATCTCGAATGGCTTGATTGCGGTTCCGCATTTGTTGCAGCGCACGGAATCCTGACCCACACCTTCAATGTGCGTTTCAGGCCATACCTCGTCACAAACGGGACAACGCGCGGCGACAAACGGGTCACCAAGGCAATACTTGTTCGAAACAGCATCATGCCCCGATGCAGTTGCCAGCGATGTTACGGATATATCGCGAATGCGGATGATAACACCATCACCAACATCTGCGCCTTCAATATAAACCGGCTTCGTGACCTCGTGCCCGCCACGCAGCCGCGGCGTAATCATTGGTCCCCAGCAGCCCGGCGCTGTATTGGCAATGATCGTTCCACCATTTTGCAACGGGCCCATCATTGGTTGGGACGGGTCCAGAACGCTATTGGTAAAACCGTCAACGACGACGCTTCGTTTCGCAATGTTTGCTGGTGTATCGGCCATGATTGCTCTCCCGCTGATTTGCATTGAAGGCCTGATCATACCGCCAATGGCCGCGACCACAAGGAAAGAACGCTTGGTGTCTGGCTATCGCTGGAATTGAAAGCAGCGCCTTTTTAGCACAGGCAGGGTTTTAAGCGGCCACGCATAGCAGCCATGTCTTATTGAAGCTTGTCGGCAACGAACCTGATAAGTATTTACGCTGCAATTACTGAACATCGGATAATCTAATGAGCCCGAACACTTATGTGGCCACGGTGGTTGTGGCTTGTGCGTTATTCCTGGCTTGGTCCATCGCGGAGCGGTTTCGATACGAAATGGCGAGCACGCAGATTTCTGTCCAATCGGCAGAGTGGTGAGCTAATGTATTGCGCATCGACCGATTGGTCGAGACGACACTAATCGCGCGATGATGAACGCTTTCCACCTGCTGATGCAGAGGCTTGCAGCTTTGAGGGCTTCTGCTCCGAAAGACAGTTGATCACAACGTCAACGATATCAGACGAAACAAAGTCTGCGTGTATTCGACTTTGAAGCTCCGCGGGTTCCTTGCGATTTTTGGCTGGCGTCAGCGACCAAATTGCAATGCCAATCAGGGCATCCGGATTAAAGCGCTTCAATCTGCGGATTGAAAATCTGCCGCGTATCGCAGATTCCACATTCAGATAACAGACGACGACAGCCGACGCCGCGGCAATAGCCTCTTTGCTCAACTGACTTGGCAATAATCCCGCATGGCCAATCACAGTGGCCTGCGCACCCTGAACCGACAGCGCCTGTCCCACCATTTCGGCGGTGATGTCCCCCAGCGCATCATGTCCCCCGATGCTGACGATCACCTTTCCATCGCCGGATGGGAGTTCGATCTTGGCCTTTTCGTCCGATGCGGTTTCGACCGTCACATCTTCATCATTGTCGAGTTCTTCACTGGCGATCATGCGAAGATTGGCAACCAGCATATTTGCACTGTTCGTCACATCGTCGAGCTGCTTGTCGTTCAGTGCACCACGCGCCCTATCCTGCTCCGCAAGTAGAAGAGCTGGAATTCCAACCGTGCTATAATACTCAACCAGAAACTTCTCTTCGAGTATCTCTTCCGCGTTGTCTGTCGCTTCAATAGGGTCTCCAGCGAGCAGGCGTTGATAGAGCCTCTCCTCGGGATCAAGAACCGGCTCATCACCGAACAATATCTCAAAGAACTCAAACTGCGGAACGTGCCGACCCAAAACAACAAGACAAACCGTCAATGGTGTGGAAAGCACCAGTCCTACAGGCCCCCACAACCACGCCCAGAAAATTGCGGATACAATGATTGCAAGTGGAGACAATCCTGTTCTGGAACCATAAAGCCAGGGTTCGATCACATTGTTGCTGATGAGTTCCACAACAATAAAAAGTGCAATCGTGCAGATGAGCAAAGTCCAGCCGGGTGAAACCGCAAAGGCCAGAAATATCGGCATCACCGCAGCTATCACTGGTCCGATATAGGGGACAAACCGCAAGACGATGGCGAGCATGCCCCACAACAGCGCATTGGGTATGCCAAGTAACCACAAGCCTATACCCAATGGAACACCATAAGCGATGTTGACCATAAGCTGCGTCAGCAGATACTGGCCCACACGACTACCAGCTTCCTGTAGGGCCTCTGTGGTTCGGTGCAGGTCGCCATAGCCGACAAGCCGGATGAACCTGTCGCGCAGTTCCTCCCTTTCAAGCAACATGAACACAACCACCACAATGACGAGGCCCGTTGTCGCCAGTGGGCTGACCAGCGGCCCTATGATGCTTTCCAGTGTTTCAATGGGGCTTCGACGCGAAAATACCTCGACCAGAACCGGCTTTCTTTCCGGCTCCGGATTGATGCCCGGAACGTTCGGCTTATCTTCCGGACTATTGATCTCGGCCCCCACCCTTTCGGCAAAGCGGTTCAGACGGTCAATAATCCCGCCTTCCGTGCCTGCCTTCTTCAGGTTCCGTATCTTTTCAATGATATTGTACTGGTAAGTCGCAATATTCTGCCCGACTTCCGTTACCTGAAAGGCCAGAATTGCGCTGAAAACTGCAATGATCAGAAAGCCGCCAGCAACGCTGGTGATGATTGCCACCAGCCTCGGCAGCCGTAACCTCCGCAGGAAGGCAACAATTGGCGCAAGCATGAAGGTCAGCAGAATCGCAATTGCCAGCGGCAGGAAAACATCTTTGGCAAAATAGAACACAGCAATGACGCCAGCCATCGCGGCCAGAGTGGGTAATCTGGTGTGTGCTGCGTTCAAAGGCAGATTTCGATTAGGAACCCCACCATAACGGTCCATAGTGCATCCGGCTAATAATTGCTCACCTTATAAATAGTGCTGCGCCGCTTTTGTTCCGTCGAACGGAAAACTGGACCGGATAATAAGAAAAAAGCGGCCTTTCGGCCGCTTTTGACTAGAATTTCGCACCGACCCGCAGTGCAATTGCATGGTCTCTCACACCAGAACCGCCGAAGCCGGTTCGATATTCGATGCCGGTTGCCCAGGCATTATCGAAGCTGAAATCTAGCGACAGGCCCACATTGCCGCTGTCGCTGCTCTCGCCTTCAACATCCAGTGCATAGGGAAGCCCGCCAAGCGCGCTGTAACCCATTGCGGCACGGCTTGCCCCCTGAAAATCATGCGCATATTCAGCCCGGACACCTGGTGTCAGGCGTCCCCACGTGTAGTCGATGGAGTAATTTGCGCGCAAACCAACCACACCCGTGACGGTGTCCACTGTCTGATCGCCATAGGTCAGACGATAGATACTATCGCCGCCTTCAGAATAGCCATCAAGCCAGGAGCGCGACATTTCCATCCGGCCATAGGGCGAAACAAGCCATGCTTCTTGACGAAACTCGTATGCAGCCGTGACGGACCCGAACAGTTGATGGCCGTCACGTTTGCCATCCGTCAAGCTTGCGTCAGCCGTTATGAAGCGCGTTGAGTCGAAATCCAAAATGCTGCCACCGACAAGCGCGTCGATAAAGAAATTGTCGATCGGCTTGAAGCTACCATAGACAGCGGCGCTATATGCATTGGCGCGGCTTTCAGTACCGTTATCGCCAATATCTGTACGATCCCGTCCATAACCGACACCGAAGCCCGCCACGAAGCGTTCCGAGAACCGGTAGTCTATGCCTCCGCTCACGCCGACAAGCGTATAATCCAGATCGAGCTTGCCGCTATCGCGCTGGCCGAAATTGACAAAGCCGCTGCTCCACAAGGCGACCGGTCCAAGATCAGGCTCAAAGCTCCGCTGGGGCTGTTCCGGCTCTTTCAGGCCAATCGCCTTGCCCGGAAAAGCATCACGCTTTTCGGAGGCATAACCCAGAGGCGAAATTCCTCCCGACGATGCAGAAGAAGATGGATTGGCCGGGTCTTCCGGTTGCTGCGTAGCCGATGAACCACCAAGCCGCACGCCGAGGCTGGACCGTCGCCTGTCGCCTTCATCATGCAATTGCTCTAGCCGGTTTTGAAAATTCCGTGTTTGAACCTGCGCAAAGCGTCGTGCGGCACTTGTCTGCGCATTCAACAAGCCGATCACTTCGGGATCAAGCGTCGGATCGGGGAAAACCATGGCCGCACGGCTGACGACAACCGTATAGCTGCGACTGGCTCCACTTGGCGCAGTCACAACAATCGAAACCGTGTTCGAACCAATAGCCAGTCCGACGGGTGCACTGGAACTTCCAGACGCAACACCGCGACCAGCAACACTGACCCGCGCTGAGGGTTCTGAAACCGTTGGGGCGAAAGATATGCTTTCGACACTATTCTCAACGTTGAGAGAATAGCTGAGCGTCTCTTTGTCAAATGCCGGGTCAAGTGTTCCGACGCTGGGAATAAGGCTTGCAAGCGTTGCGTCCGCTGATGCAGCCCTGGTAACGTTTATCGTATAGCTGCGTGTCGTTCCATTCTGTGCTGTCACGACAACCGTGACGGTCGTGGTACCAGCACCCAGTTGGAGTGCATTGCTTGAACCACCAGATGATACGGTTGCTCCATTGACCGTAATGGTAGCCGCCGCGTCTGCTGATGTGGGCGTCAGTTGGAGCGATGACGTATCTGTGGGGACCATCAACGAATACGTGGCCGTGCTCGGCGAAAATGCAGGGTCCAGTGTTCCGACGCTCGGAACCAGCCCCACAAGATCGGCATTGCCCGACTGCGCGCGGATGACATTGACAGTGTAGGTTTTCTTGGTGGTGCCATCCTGCGCAGTTACAGTCGTCGAAACCGTATTGCTTCCAACCGCCAGATTAATTGCAGGGGTGGCCGTTCCATTGGGTATTGTTGCCCCGTTGACGACAATCGTTGCGTTTACATCTGCAAGCGAGGGCCTGAACGTAATATTCTCGACGTCGCTTGCTACATTCAGCGTGTATGAGGTTGTGTTGGGAGCGAAGGCAGGCGTTAAGATGCCTGCGCTGGGAGTGAGGTTCTGCAAATCTGCATTTGACAATTGCAGTATAGGCACAGTCATTGTGTTGGAAGGAGTGTTTGGATTTCCGTACTTACTTTCGACACCTCCCGATAGCAACTGCACGCTGAGCGTGCCGTTGCCGGTTACACCAACGTCAAGCGTATAAATTATACCGCTTTGCGTTTGTATTGGAAAAGGCGTTACTGCGACATTGCCGGTCATTATAAAAGCAAAATCATTTAAGGATAACCCCGTGACAGCTTCTGAAAACGTCACAGTGAAGCGTTGAACCGTATCGGATGGTAGCGATGAGGTCGTGATTACGGCTGTAGGCTTCGACGTATTCACGAGCACGCCGACCATAGACCCGACACTGTTGAGCGATGGCATGGCCGATTGACTTGTGTTGCTGAGGATCGTCCCGCCGTTCATTGCGATCGATGAACCAAGTGTAATTCCGTCCATATCCATATCACCGGACTGAACTGAATAGGCGAAACTAAGGACCGATGTGCCACTGCCACTTGCATATCCGGCGGATCGACCAGTCGAACCAATAGTAAGTGACAAAGATGGCGTGCCCGTAACAAAAACATTTTGATCAAATGCTACGGAGAAATTCAGTGTAGATCCTTCTCCATAATAGCCATTTGCAGGAACACTCACGGCAGTTACCTGCGGAGACATATCAGATATTGTGAAGAAAGCATTACCTTCTGAAGATTCTCTGGTCGCTCCACTGGTTTCTTCCACCAGGTATTTGAATGAATCACCGCCCGTGAATTCAGCATTAGGCGTATATGTAAAGCTTCCACCGGCATTAAGCACAATAGTTCCATGCAAAGGAGCAGTGACGAGGCTGAACGTAAGCACGCCTCCGCTCCCCGTGGCTGTCAGTGTACCCGTCACTGCTGTGTTTTTAGGACCACCGAAAGAGTTCGAGGTGATAATCGGGGCAGTATGTGCCGATATCGAACAGAACAATATTGCGTAAAGCCCCAGCAACATCGCACACAAATAACGCCATCCCGGCGCGCCAAGCGCCCCCGCCAGTGTCCCCGACCGCACGATATCCCCCTTGCCCCGAAATTCTTATTTTCTTTGTCACTAAAATGTATTTGCGACAAGAGGTCATCGAATAGACATACAGAAACATTTAACAAAATACGGCACATGCCGTATTTTACATTGTCTTCAGAAAACAATTTTCAACATTGCATGGAAGTCTGAATATAACCGCACGCATGAGTGGAAAAAACTGCGCGCGCATCCTGTCAGAAACCCTGATCAATCGATCATTATTTTTGACATGACATTACTCCGCGCCAGGAGTAACAGCTCATTGAATAATAACGGGTTTGGCGGGTCATTATGTCAACGGGCATGCAGGAAACGAAGCCGCTGGTCGGAATTGCGCTGGCATCGGCTGGCTATGCCTGTTTTGCTTTGCAGGATGCATTAGTAAAGTGGCTGGTCGCGAGTTATGCTGTGCCGCAAATCCTGTTCATGCGCAGTCTGGTCATCGTGGTGATCACCGGCATTCTGGTGCGTCAGTATCGTCACCCGTCGATCATGCACAGCCCCTATCGCGGGACGCTTGTTCTGCGCGCCGGGCTGATGCTGCTTGCATGGCTGCTGTTCTATAATGCAGCCAAGTTTCTCGGCCTTGCCGAGCTGACTACACTTTATTTCTCCGCACCCATCATGGTCATGTTCCTGTCCATTCTCGTTTTGAAGGAACGAATTGGAACCGGTCGCTGGATCGCCTGTTTCGGCGGCTTCGTCGGCGTTCTCATTGCGGCCAATCCCGGTCATTCGCCAAACCTGATACCCGCCATCATGTGCGTCGTGGCTGGCTTTTGCTGGGCATGGAGCACGATCCTGATCCGGCTTGTCAGCCGCAGTGAAACAACGCTGACCCAGATGTTCGCCACGAGCCTGATCTTCGGCATCGCCTGTGCAGTCTCATTTCCGTGGATCTGGCAATGGCCCGATGCCATGGGTTGGGCGCTCATGTTTGGTCTCGGCCTGATCGCCACGCTCGGCCAATATCTTCTTTATGAAGGGTTCCGCCACGCGCCCGCCTCCGCGCTTGCGCCTGTGGAGTATACCGGCCTCATCTGGGCCTTTGTATACGGCTACGCGATCTGGGCGGAGATCCCGGCCTCAAACGTGTTCGTCGGCGCCTTGCTGATCGTCGCCTCCAGCTTTGTACTTGTCGGATGGGAACGCTACGAAATCACCATGAAACGCAGGCGCGCAGTCTGACGCGTGCCGGACCGGTTCCACAACTAACTGCCGAGAACATAGAGCCAGAAGGACATGGTGACCGCCGACAGCAGCGTGCCGATGAGGATGGCATTGGCCGCCACACCGGAGGCGCGGTTGTAATAGGTCGCGAATATATAGACATTCACCCCGGCGGGCATGGCCGCGAGCAGCACGCCATAACGCGCGGTTTCCACCGGCACCTTCAGCACCCAGATCATCAGGACATAGGCCAGCGCCGGATGCACCATCAGCTTGATGATCGATGCAACGAGGGCCTGCTTCCAGTTTTCCGAGAGCTTGAATTGGGTCAGCGCACCGCCGATGCCGAACAGCGAAACCGGCACGACCGACTGCGCCATCATCGAGAAAAACGCATCCGCTGGCTCTATCAGCTGGAGGCCGAGGCTGGAGCCTATAATGCCAGCGGCAATGCCCCATATGAGCGGGTTGGAACCAATACGGCGCAGCGCGACAACGATTGTCTTGCTCAAAACCTCACCGTCGCGACGCACGAGCTCCATCGTCATCATGCCGACAGTCAGCAGGATGGCCCCATGCAGACCGATGATCGACAAGGTGACCGGCAGCGCCTGATCGCCATAGGCGCGCGTCATGATCGGCAAGCCGATCAGCACGGTATTGGTGAATGTGCCGGTGAAGCCAACGGACACGCTTTCGCCCGGACGGTTCGCATAGACTTTGCGGGCAATCGTAATGCCCAGCACAAAACAGATGATCGCCGCCACGTAAAACGGCCCGATGATCTTGAGATCGAAGGCGGAACGAAAGTCGCTCGTCGTAATCGAGTAAAACAGCAAACAGGGCGTTGCAAAATTATTCACGAAGGAGATGAGACTGCCAACACCAGCAGCCGGGAATAAACCCGCCTTCACCGCAAGAAAACCAAATGCCATGAGCGCGAATATCGGCGTAATAACGTATATGATATCGATCATTTCAAGACTTCATTGCCATTCTATTGCGTATTTCTCTTATCTTTACCAAATAATATTATTTTCTCAATAAAGGAATATGAATATTATTCTTGATAAATTCAAAGACCTAGAAAAGAATTTACACGCAACTTTCTCCCAACTTTGGCCTTGTCTTGCAGATCAACGGCGGCTGCCGCCATCATCAATATTTAACTATATGCGACGCTTTGCACATTTGACCGATAACCGCCCCATCCTGTCAACATAATATAAAGGCTTCCTGATACTAATATCGCCTCAAGCAGGGGTTGTAGACCTTCAAGAGCTGACATAGGCAAATGGTGCGCCGGATGAAGACGCTTCCGTCGATCCGTGCACCAAACGCGGGGAAATGAATCATGAATGAATCCATTCGGGAACTTCTGACCAAAGTTGGCGGCTTGCCCATAGCCGTAACCGACATCGCTGACGATGCAGATCTCTATACGGCTGGCCTGTCATCCTTCGCGTCGGTGCAGTTGATGCTTGGCCTCGAAGACAAGTTCGACATCGAATTTCCGGACCAGTTTCTCAATCGCAAGTCCTTTGCGAGCATCAGCGCGATTGAACAGACGATCACCAGCATCCTCAAGGATAATGAGGCCGTGTAATGAATGCAGGCGGGGGGAATAGCCTTTCCGAGCGTGCAGGTCGCGTAGCAGCCATCGCCGGAAAATTTGCCGATAGTGTCGACAAGGAAGGACGCTTTCCACAGGAAGCCATCGATGCGATGAAGGCCGAGCGCCTGCTCGGTATTCAGGTGTCGCGCGATCTGGGCGGCGAAAGCGCCGAGATCGACCAGATTGCAGAACTGTGCTGCATTCTGGGACAATCCTGTGCTGCAAGCGCGATGATCTTCGCGATGCACCACATCAAGCTTTCCAGCCTGGTGGAGCATGGGCAATCGGTAGAATGGCATCGCAACTTCATGCGTGACGTCGCGGACGAACAGTTGCTGCTCGCCTCGGCGACGACAGAAGGCGGCATTGGCGGCGATTTGCGCAACTCCATCTGCGCGATCGAAATCGATGGCGACACCTGCCGTCTGGAAAAGAACGCTACGGTTATTTCCTATGGCGTCTATGCTGATGCCGTCCTGATCACGTCGCGTTCGCATGAAGGTGCGGCCTCGTCCGATCAGGTCATGACCGTTTTCCGGAAAGACCAGTACACGCTGGAAAAGACCAATGAATGGGACACGCTCGGCATGCGTGGCACCTGTTCGGAAGGCTTTGTGTTCCGGGGTGAAGCGGACAAGGTACAAATCCTGCCGCATCCGTTTGCGGAGATTGCCGCGCAGTCCATGCTGGCGCAGTCCCATACATTGTGGAGTTCGCTCTGGTATGGCATCGCCGTCGATGCCGTGAACCGCGCGCAGGCTTTCGTACGCGCCGCGGCGCGTCGCAATCCGGGCGCACCACAGCCGGGCGCTTTGCGCGTCGCCGAAGCCTCGAACATGCTGCAAATGTTGAAATCGGAAATCGTCGCCTGCCTCAAGACCTATAAGGACGCGAAGCACGACGCGGACAAGCTTGCTTCCATGGGCTTTGCCATTGCGATGAACAATCTGAAGGTCGCGGCCTCGCAGACGATCTTGCAGGTCATCAACCACGCCATGCTGGTGTGCGGCATCATGGGCTACAAGAACGGCACGCCCTACAGCCTTGGCCGTCATTTGCGCGATGCGCATTCGGCCCAGCTCATGATTTCCAACGAGCGCATCCTCGGCAACACGGCCACCATGCTGCTCATTCACAAACAGAACACCAGCCTCTTGGGATAATGCCATGGACGCGCAAAGATCTTTTCTCAACCGGCTTTTCGATGCCGGACTGCTGATTGAAACCGGCGTGGACGGCCTTTACGGACGCTCCGGCCAGTTTGAAGATGTCATCGTCGCCTTCGAGCGCCTTGTTGACCGCACCGGTGGCGCTGATGGCGCAGAAGCGATCCGCTTCCCGCCCGGCCTCAATCGCGCTTACTTTGAAAAAAGCGGCTATATGAAGAGCTTCCCGCAGCTGGCTGGCACGGTGCACAGCTTCTGCGGTTGCGAGCTGGACCATATCAACCTCATCAAATGCATGGATGCTGGCGAAGACTGGACGCTGGAGCAGAAGGCGACAGACATCGTCCTGACGCCCGCCGCCTGCTATCCGCTTTATCCGACGATTGCCAAGCGTGGACCGCTGCCGCAGGGCGGCGGCCTCTATGACCTGCAATCCTATTGCTTCCGTCATGAACCATCGGTCGACCCTGCCCGCCAGCAGCTGTTCCGCATGCGCGAATATGTGCGCATGGGCACGGAAGCCGATGTGATGGAATTCCGCCAGCTCTGGATCGAGCGCGGCACGGACATGATGAAGAAAGTCGGCCTGCCGGTTGAAATCGACGTGGCGAACGATCCCTTCTTCGGACGAGCAGGACGCATGCTGGTCAATAACCAGCGTGACCAGAACCTGAAATTCGAACTGCTGATCCCGATCACCAGCGTCGAAAAGCCAACCGCCTGCATGAGCTTCAACTATCATCAGGACCAGTTCGGCGTGAAATGGGGCTTGTCGCAGCATGACGGCGAAGTTGCGCACACGGCTTGCGTCGGCTTCGGACTGGAGCGCATCGCATTGGCGCTGTTCCATCATCACGGCCTCGACGTCAAAGCCTGGCCGGAGAGCGTACGCAACGAATTGTGGGGTTAAAGCGCGACATGCAGGCAGTCTTTCCGCATATCTCGCCAGAAACCTACGCGCCGCATGCGCTGCATGCGCAGACACGCATTTGGCCGGAAACCAATTGCTATGTCGATCTCTGGATCGAAGTGCTGTCATCGCTTCAGGTCGCCCCCGAAGCCATGCTGGGCTTTACGCTGACGCAGGATTTCGAGGGCGACCAGTTCACCTTCTTCAAGGTGCCGCTGGAAGACCTCGAAGCGCTCTATGGCGTGCGGGCGACGGAACTTGCGATTTTCGACAATGTAGAAGGCCATATCGCGGAACAGATCTCGCGCGGGCGGCTGTGCATGGTGGAGATGGACAGCTATTTCATGCCTGAAACGCATGGCGTGAGCTATCGCACCGAACATGGCAAAACCACCATCGCGATCAACCGCATGGATGTAGAGAACCGCTCGCTCGATTATTTCCATAATGGCGGTTTTTATCATCTGGAGGGCGAGGATTTCGACGGCGTTTTCCAGCGTCATCTGACGGAAGCCGACCTGCCCTTCCTGCCCTATACGGAATTTGCGAAATTCCCGAAGGACGTGCCCAGTGAAGCACATCAGCGGCGCGTAGCGGAAATTCTGCTGCCGCGCCACTTTGCGCGCAGGCCCAAGGATAATCCGATCCGCGCTTTCGCCGCTGTGTTTCCGGCACAGGTGGAAGCGATTGCGGAGCGTCCCTTCGGCTTCTTCCACAAATATGCGTTCAACACGCTGCGCCAGCTCGGCGCGAATTTCGAACTGGCCGCAAGCCATCTGCAATGGCTGGGCGAAGGCAAGCGTTTTACCGCTGCCGCTGCCGATGCGATCCAGATCGCCGAGACGGCCAAGGCGGTGCAGTTCCAGCTTGCGCGTGCAGTGATGCGCAAGAAGTTCGATACGCTGGCAAGCGCGCTGGTGCCTGCCGCCGATGCTTGGGATCGCATGACAGGAGCGCTTGAAACAGAACTTGGTCGCGATGCTGCCTGAACAAACTGCCACAAGCCGCCCGCTCACTGAGGGCTGGCGGCTTTTCCTGACCGCAGCCAATGAGGCCGCAACGCCGGGCGATGTCTTGCGCGATGGGGTATATCTCGATGCGCCGGTTCCGGGCACAGTGGCGGAAGCGCTTGAAAAGGCAGGCCATTTCAGCCGCACTGCTCCGACGCCGCTGAACAATCAGGATGCGTGGTATTTTCTCGACCTCTTAGAGCCGCCCGGTGAGGCAATGCTGCATTTTGCGGGTCTTGCCACGATTTGCGAAGTCTATTTGAACGGTGCTTTGGTTCACAAGAGCGACAGCATGTTCCTCGCCCACGACCTGCCGGTCACGCTGACGGGCGTGGATGAGCTGGCGCTCTGTTTCCGTGCTCTCGGTCCCCGGCTGGAGCAAAAGGGCCCGCGTGCGCGGTGGCGCACGCAATTGATGAACACGCAAGGCTTGCGCCTGATCCGCACGACAGCGCTTGGTCATATGCCGGGCTGGTGCCCGGAAGTTCATGCCGTTGGCCCCTGGCGTCCGGTGACGATCAGCCGAGCCGACGCGGAAGCTGTTACCGAAATTGCTATCCAATCCACGCTTCATGAAAATGGCGACGGAGAACTTACCGTCAGTTTTACCTACGCGGGCAATGCTGAAAATCTGGCCCTGCATTGCGCGGGATCGAAGATCACCTGTAACCGACAAACGGATGGTCGCTGGCAGGCGAACCTGACCATTCCCGCTGTCGAAGCGTGGTGGCCGCACACTCATGGCGCGCCGACGCTCCATGATGTGGAACTGTCCATCGACGCCAAAAAGCAGCCGCTCGGGCGCACCGGCTTTCGCCGCATCAGCGTGGATCGCGGATCGGACGGAAAATCCTTTGCGCTGGTGATAAACGGCGAGAAAGTCTTTTGTCGCGGTGCTGTCTGGAGTTCTGCCGACATTGTCCGCCTGCCGGGCGCACGCGCCGACTATCAACCGTGGTTGCAGCTTGCGCAGGATGCGGGCATGAACATGCTGCGCATCAGCGGTATCACCGCTTATGAAACGCCTGACTTTTATGCCCTTTGCGATGAACTCGGCATCATGGTCTGGCAGGACTTCATGTTCGCCAATTTCGACTATCCGGTGAAAGACGAGGGCTTCGTCGCCAAGGTACAGGATGAAGTACGACAGCTTCTTTGCGCCATTCGCCGTGCACCCTCGCTAACGGTGTTATGCGGTGGCAGCGAGATTTACCAGCAGGGCGCCATGATGGGCCTGCCCGAGACAATCTGGAAAGGCGCGCTGACAGAAGAAATTCTGCCTGCCATCGTGCGCGAATTCTGCCCTGACATTCCTTATGTGCCGAACTCGCCCTGCGATGGGGCGCTGCCCTTCATCAGCAATGAAGGCGTCAGCCATTATTATGGCGTGAGCGCCTATTGCCGACCACTGGACGACGCGCGCCGCGCCGAAGTGCGCTTTGCAACCGAAAGTCTGGCTTTCTCCAATGTTCCCGAAGCACGCACGCTCAAGGCGCATTTGGACGTGCCCGCAGTCCATGATCCGCGCTGGAAAGCCCGTGTTCCGCGTGATCGCGGCGTGTCGTGGGATTTCGAAGATGTGCGCGATGCCTATCTGGAAATGCTCTATGGCTACGATCCGGCTCGCTTGCGGCGGGAGGATATGGAGCAGTATCTCCATCTTTCCCGCGCCGTCACGGCGGAAGTGATGGAGGCGACCTTTGCTGAATGGCGACGACCGGCAAGCACCTGTTTCGGCGCTCTGGTCTGGACATTTCAGGACGTGTTGCCCGGCGCTGGCTGGGGCGTGGTCGATGCGACCTGCGAACCGAAACCTGCATGGCATGGGTTGAGACGCGCGTTTCGTCCGGTGCAGGTTGCCTTGACCGACGAAGGCGTCAACGGGCTTGCCATTCACGTCCTGAACGAACAACCCCATGCCGACGATCTGACACTGGAACTCGCCTGCCTGCGCGCCGGTGCGCAGCCGGTTGTGAGCGGTCGCCGGGATATTTCACTCTCCGCACGCTCGGGCGTCACGATACCGGCGACCGAATTGTTCGGTGCATTTTTCGACACAACTTATGCCTATCGCTTCGGCCCTCCGGCCCATGACGTGACGGTCGCCCAGTTGAAACGTGGCGAAGCCACCATCGCGGAGGCTTTTCATTTTCCGCAGGGACGCACCAAAGCTTTCCACGATGCCGCAATTGAATGCAGTCTCGTGGAAGACAGCGGCAACTGGTTTCTCGATCTGAGCACATCCGTGCTGGCACAATCGGTCAGCATCGACGCGGAAGGCTGGAGAGCAGCTGAAAACTGGTTCCATCTCGCCCCCGGCGAGACAAAGCGTGTCGCCCTTCTCCCCCGTTATGGTTTCGAAGGCAAACCGTCCGGCGAAATTCGCATTGCCGGATCGGCGCGAACCGTCTGGTTTTAACCAGCGTTCAAAGTCAGCGCGCGGATCGCATCGATATAGACCGTGCGTGCATGTTCCGGCGTCAGATTGTGATCGGCGTCCGGAATGACCGCAACCTTCATATTGTCGAAGCCCTGCACCTTGTCGCCCGCCTGATCGAAATAATAATTGAAATGCTCGCGGCCGGTGTCTTTTTCGGCGTAGACCAGCGTCAGCGGCACCTGCCGCAGCTTCAATTCATCGAAAGCGGAATAGATCGCCCGGCCTTCAACCGTGCGGCTGCGCAAGAGCTTGCGCGCCAGCCCAAGCACCCGCCCACTGACACCCCGCACAAGATTGCGCAGGATGGCGCGAATATCGAGTTCTCCGCGAAACAGGCGCTTAAACGTATCAAGACGCATCGCGCGGCTGCCATAATCTTCCAGCGTGCGATTGCCTTCCCGGACCACATCGTCAACTGAAAGCTCCGGCGACCAATAGAATGTCACCGGATTGACCAGCACCGCACCCGATACCCGCTCATCCAGCACCGCGCAGTGCAGCCCAAGGAACGCGCCGCTGCAACGACCGGCCAACACCGGACGCCCAAGCCCAATCGTGTCCAGATAATCGAGCGCGTCGGCCACATCGGCCTCCGGCGCATGGGTATAAAGCACCTGTTCCGGCATGCCCGGATTGGGCGGGCTGTCGCCGGCATTGGCAATGTCGAAGCGAAGCGACGGCACGCCATCGCGCGCCAGCTTGCGCGCCATGTCGACGGTGGTCCGCCCCCATCCGACGCGCCGATCATAAGAGGACGACAGGAACAGGACCGTCTGTCCCTTCCTTTCACCTGAGGGTTCGCAGAGCACACCCGACAAACGGCTATGTGAACCGAATGCGACCGGCGTTTCGACGAAGCTGTCGCCCGCGATCTGCCCGCCAAGACCGCTTTCATCGGCACAGTTCCGGGCGGGTCTGGAACCGGCAAGCGCCACCGCCCAATCGACCAGCCGATCCGCAACATTCAACGGCAATCGTGAAATAACCGGATTGGAAATCAGCTTATCGTAATCGGTGAAGGCTTCCACCGTAACTTCCGCGCCCAGCTTTTCGAGATGCGCTGCCAGTTCTGCGTCATTCGGACGGTCGATCCTTGCGAGCAGAAGGCACTTGTCCGCAGGCTTTTCAGGCAGCGACAGAAGATTGATCTTCTTCACTTCAGTTGCGATTTCGGGCGTCATCGTCAGGGACGCGATGGAAACGGCCCCTTTGATCCGCTGCGCATCGGGAAGGCCCAGATCGGCATCGACCATGCTCGACCAAACCGCCAGTTCGCGGGTGTAAAACCGACCGGAAATCACCGGAGACAACAGTGCGAGTGCGTCCAGACCTTCAATACGCGGTCCAGCTTCGGCGGCGACTGCCGCGCCAAGGCTCTGCCCGATGATCACGACGCGGCTTGCACCCGACAAAAGCCGCGCCTTGTCTGCCGCTTCGATCAGCGTCTTACGCCAGAGTTCCAGCCCGGAAAAAAAGTCGATGTCATCGCGCCCGTCGCCGGTGCCCGGCCAATCAAACCGAAGCGATGCAATCCCACGGCTCGACAGCCTGTCGGCGATGATGCGCCAGAACTTCCGCGTGGTGCAAAGCTCTTCCAGCCCCCAGGGGCTTGCAAACACGACAGCCGTATCGAGACATGTGCCGGAAGCGCGTTGAAATAGTCCCAGAGTGCCGGAAAAGACAATCGGACTGGCCGCCGCCATGCCATCCAGGGGCTTGGAAGAAGATATGCTTTCCGCGCCGTCGCCCATGCCCGATATCCCCCGTTATATACACAATATCTGCAATAACGGAATTTAAGCGAGGAACCAAGGGGGCACAGTGAATACCTAAAAGCGACTAAACCCTAGGATGTAAATCATAAGCTTATTTTACAGGTCATCACGACATCTCAACACATGCGAAAAGCGCGTTTTTCCGCCAAAAACGTTGTAATAGCAGGCACTTTATTATAACAATCTCGTGAAAATTTCCACTTGCCCACAATCTTGATATTCGCGTTAACCGCTAATCAGTAATTGCTATGCAACCAAAGGATCATCAAATTCGGGCTTGGGTTTCTAGAGGCTAAGATGTGTTACACGACTATGATGCGCCGATGTGCGTTGATACGATCTGGGCATATCGGCCGCTCGGTTCCTATCGAGTCTCTGCATTTGTAATGACCACCTAAGCAGCCAGGTTTCTCTGTCGGATCGTAACGGACCGACGTTAAAGCCAAGCCGATCACTTTGGGCAATTCAATGCCCTGACCTCGTTTTATAGGGCTATCGGGGCCAATCCACTCCATGATTACCGTTCTCAATTGTATTGCCACGCAGCATGAAGCGTGGCTGACAACGTTGGCAGCCTTGATCTGCCTCGTCGGTTCAGCGATCACGCTCAATCTCGTCCGCAAGGCAGCGAAATGTCATGGCGCGGTTCGCTATGGCTGGCATTTTCTGGTGGCAATCGCGTCGGGTTCGACCGTCTGGAGCACACATTTCGTCGCCATGCTGGCCTATGAGCCGAGCGCGCCCGTGGTTCTACTGCCAGACTTGACAATCCTGTCGCTGGTGATTGCCGTTGTCGGCACCGGGATCGGCTTCGTCGTCATGACCGGCGGCTTTCCGCGGTTCGCCCCGGTCATTGGCGGCGCCATGGTCGGCGCTTCGATTGCCGCCATGCACTATATCGGCATGCTGGCTTATCGCGTCGACGGGCTGATCGAATGGAACATGGATTATTTCTATGCGTCCATCGTGCTTGCCGTATTGTTCGGTTCCCTGTCCGGTCAGGTTCTGATGCGCTTGCGATATCCAACCTCATATCGTCTGGCAGTTTTGACCTTCACGATCGCCATTGTCAGCCTGCATTTTACCGGCATGGCCGCAATGACCGTCACGCCGATGAACTATCTGCAAGACGCCGCACTGGCCGACAAGTTTGCGCTCGCCGTTTCGGTTGGCGGCGTCGGCCTGCTCGTGCTCGGTACAGCGCTTGCAAGCTACCTCATTGACAGCCACGTCCAGTCGTCCAACTTGCGGCAGCTGCAACATATTGCCCGCCATGACTCGCTGACCGGATTGCCAAACCGCACCCAGTTTGTCGAGCGCTTGAACCGCGAGAAGATCAATGCCGATAACGGCCATTATCGTATCGCACTGATCGGCATCGATCTGGATCGCTTCAAGGAGGTCAACGACCTCTATGGCCACGCCGCCGGTGACAGGCTGCTCTGCGAGATTTCCGCCCGCATGACCGAGCATCTGGAAAGCGGTGAGCTGATCGGTCGCTTTGGTGGCGATGAATTCGCAGCCCTGAAGACATTTGAGGACGAAGACGACCTGCGCAGCTTCATGTCACGCCTGAATACCGCGCTTTGCGATCTTGTCGACCTCGGCAATGCCGTTGTCCGCCCCGGTGCGAGCCTTGGTATCGCGATCTATCCGACTGATGCCGACGATGTGGAGAAGCTCTTGTCCAATGCGGACATGGCCATGTACCGTGCCAAGCAGAGCATTGAAGACAAGATCTGTTACTATGAAAGCAGCATGGATGAAGCGGCACGCAAGCGCGCAGCGCTGGCCCGCGACATTTGGACGGCTATCGACGAAAACCAGTTCTTCCTGAATTTTCAGGTCCAGCGCAGCATGAAGGATGGCGGCGTATCGGGATATGAAGTTCTGCTACGCTGGCGTCATCCCGTGCAGGGTCTGGTTCCGCCAACCGTGTTCATTCCGATAGCCGAAGAATCCGGCGTCATCACACAGCTTGGCGAATGGGTATTGCGTGCAGCCTGCCGCGAGGCGGCTAGCTGGCCCGTCGCCCGCAGGATTGCGGTCAATATTTCCCCGCTACAGCTCAGCCATACCGGCCTCGTGGAAACGGTTCGGGATATCCTGACCGAGACCGGTCTTTCGCCAAAGCTTCTGGAACTGGAAGTGACCGAAAGCGCGATCATTCGCGATCAGGCGCGTGCCCTGCACATCTTGCGCGAAATCAAGGCACTTGGGGTCAGCATCGCGATTGACGATTTCGGCACCGGCTATTCATCGCTGGCGACACTTCGTTCCTTCCCCTTCGACAAGATCAAGCTCGACCGCAGCTTCGTCACCGATCTGGCACAGAATGTGCAGTCTAAGGCTTTCGTGCGCGCCATTCTTGCACTTGGCCAGAGCCTTGACATTCCGGTGCTGGCCGAAGGTGTCGAAACGCAGATCCAGATGGATATTCTGCAGGAAGAAGGCTGCAATCAGGTGCAGGGCTTCCTGCTCGGTTATCCCGCACCCGCCATTCAGCTCGGCCTCAATAAAGAGGCTGAGGCCCAGGCAGCCTGACGCCGTTACAGAGCAAACCGCAGGACTAAAGCCTGCGGTTTCGTTGGCTCGGTTCGCAACGTGTGCGGCGCTATTACAGCAGCTTGCGAATCTGCCTATAATCACCACATGCCCATTCGACACTTAAGCGAAACCATCATCAATCAGATCGCGGCAGGCGAGGTCATTGAACGGCCTGCCAGCGTGATCAAGGAACTTGTCGAGAATGCCATCGACGCTGGCGCAACCCGCATTGAGGTTGTGACCGGCGGCGGCGGCAAGACGCTGCTGCGCGTCACCGACAATGGCTCCGGCATTCCCGCCAACGAGCTGCCGCTTGCGGTTTCGCGCCACTGCACATCCAAACTTTCCGACGATGTGCACGATATTCGCGCGCTGGGCTTTCGCGGCGAAGCCCTGCCCTCCATCGGTTCGGTCGCGAAGCTGACGCTGAAATCGCGTCCGCAGGATGCGGATGCCGGTTTCGAAGTCTCCGTTTCAGGTGGGCATCTGGAAGGCCCGCGTCCCGCCGCACTCAATCGCGGCACGATCGCCGAAGTGCGCGACCTGTTTTACGCGACGCCCGCCCGCCTCAAATTCATGAAGACCGACCGTGCCGAAGCTTCCGCCATCACAGATGTGCTGAAGCGTATCGCCATCGCCTTCCCGCATGTGCGCTTTTCGCTGTCGGGTACCGACCGCTCGCCTTTGGAAATGCCCGCGACCGGCACGGGCGCTGATGCCACGCTGGAACGGATCGGGCAGGTTCTGGGTCAGGATTTCGGCGAAAACGCGCTGGCCATTGATGCCGAGCGCGACGGTGTGCGGCTCGCAGGATTTGTCGGCATACCGTCCCATAATCGCGGCAATGCACAGCACCAGTTCGCTTATGTGAATGGTCGCCCGGTGCGCGACAAGCAGATCTTCGGAGCGCTGCGGGGAGCCTATGCCGATGTGATTGCGCGTGACCGCCATCCGGTCGCCGTGCTGTTTCTGACGCTCGATCCTGCACTGGTCGATGTGAATGTGCACCCGGCCAAGGCTGATGTGCGCTTCCGCGATCCCGGTCTGGTGCGTGGTCTGATCGTCGGCGCGATCAAGCAAGCGCTGGCTCAATCCGGCATCCGCCCGGCAACCAGCGGTGCGGAAGCCATGTTGCAGGCCTTTCGCGCAGAAGGATTTCAGTCGCAGTCCTCGTCAAGCGCGCGCGCCGCATCCAGCAGCTATGCCTCCACCAGCTGGCGACCGGATCGGCCAGCGCCTCGAAGCGAATGGTCGCCCCAGACCGCACATCCAGCGCATAGACCGCTTGATTTCGGCAACGCATCCGCGTTTCACGAAAGCGAGCAGGCGACAATCGACGTCGTGAACGTTCCCACAGCCGATGCGCGGGGAACGATGAGTGAAGTCCCGGTCGAGTTGCAGCAAAAGCCGCTGGGTGCTGCCCGTGCACAAATTCATGCCAATTATATTGTCTCACAAACAGAAGACAGCCTCGTGATTGTGGACCAGCACGCAGCCCATGAACGGCTGGTCTATGAAGCACTCAAGAACGCGCTGCATTCCCGCCCCATACCGGGTCAGATGCTGCTGATCCCGGAAGTCGTCGATCTGCCCGAAGAAGACGCTGAGCGGCTGGCAAGCCATGCTGAAACGCTGGCCCGGTTCGGGCTGGGCGTAGAGCAGTTCGGGCCGGGCGCGATCGCCGTGCGGGAGACGCCCGCCATGCTGGGCGAGATGAATGTGCAACAACTGATCCGCGATCTGGCCGACGAGATAGCCGAGCATGAAACCGCCGACGGGTTGAAAGCCATGCTCAACCATGTCGCGGCCACCATGGCCTGCCACGGTTCAGTGCGTTCCGGACGCCGCCTCAAACCGGAAGAAATGAACGCATTGCTGCGCGAAATGGAGGCAACGCCCGGTTCCGGCACGTGCAATCATGGACGCCCGACATATATCGAGCTGAAGCTGAGCGATATCGAACGGCTCTTCGGCAGACGTTAACGATTTTTCTAACAGCTGCTCATCCAGCACCGCTGGACGCCGAGGTTCGCACTTGCTAGAATCCAGCGCAAAGGTTTTACACATATGAACAGATTTGAATCGCCCCGCTCATCCTCCGAAGCTGTCCTGCGTTATCTCGACGGCGACTATGAAATCGTCAAGCACGGTTCCTATGTGCTCTGTGCCGTAACTGGCGCGCAAATTCCGCTGGACGAGCTGAAGTACTGGAGCGTTGCGCGGCAAGAAGCCTATGCAACCGGCCATATTTCCTTCGAGCGCGAGCTTGAGTTCAATCCGGAAATGCGCAGCCGCAAGAAGGCCTAGTTTCCTAATAACGACCGGCTTTTAAAGCGCTCGATCACCGTATCGAGGATATGATTGAGCGCATCCGTGCGCTCAAATTTCAGATCGATATCAAGAACCGCCAGTTTCGACAGAAATTCCGCCGGTACACCGACCATGGTCGCCAGACGCACATGGTCCTTCGCCGTGGTGATCAGGTTCAGGCCGTTGCGGCGGGCCGTATCGATCAGATCGCGAATTTCATCAGGCTCGAAGCTGTGATGGTCAGGGAACGAGCGTGTTTCGACAATCGTACCGCCTGCCTGTGCAAGACTTGCATAGAACTTGTCCGGATTGCCGATGCCGGCAAAGGCCAGCCATCGCTGCCCTGCCACCGTTACCGTCGAAGATGGAATGAGCTTTGCCTCATAGATCGGTCGTCCCGCACGGGCCGCCTGACGGATCACGAAATCCGCCGCATCGCCCTTGCCGATCCGCAACAGCGCATCGGTCTTGCGCATCTGGTCGGTCAGCGGCGCACGCAATGGACCAGCCGGGATAACACGGCCATTGCCGATCCCGCGTCCTGCATCCACCACGAGCAGCGCAAAATCGGCATGAAGCCGCGCGCTCTGGAACCCGTCATCCATGATGATGAAATCGCAGCCGAGCGATTGCAGATGCTGCGCCGCTTTTACGCGGTCGGGCGAAAGCGCGACCGGCGCATGGCGCGCAAGCAGCAGCGGTTCGTCACCGACATAACGGGCGCTGTCATGCCCCGGATCAACGACATGCAGGCCCTGATAACTGCCGCCATAGCCGCGCGAGACGATGCCCGGTTTCAGCCCACGCACCTTTGCGCCTTTGGCAAAGGCAATCGCTGTCGGGGTCTTGCCTGCGCCGCCGACCGTGAAATTACCAATGCAGAGAACGGGCAGAGCAATTTTGGGTGGTTCGGAGCGGATCAAGCGTCGCCCGGCGATAGCGCCGTAAATCCAGGCGGCAGGGGCAAGTGATCTTGCGCGCCAATCGGGCTTTTCCCACCAGAAAGGCGGCGCTTCGCTCGCCATGTCAGATGCCGCCTTGGATGTAGGCAACCTCATTGCGATTGCCGGGGAACTGCGCCTGCAACACAAGCGGCTGGATGAAAGGTTCCAGCGCGACAAGCGTGCGGTCGAGCGCACCGCGCATATCCTTGACGGTGCTGACACCCGCATTGATCATGCCGCGCAGATGCTGCGGATTGTTGAACAGGAAATTGATCGCCCCGGCGAGCATGTTCCGGTCCTTCACGATACGCGCGCCGCCATTCTTGATCAGGCGCTGGAAGGACTCGCGGAAGTTCTGCACATTCTTGCCGGTCAGCACCGCTGTGCCCATCATCGCCGGCTCCAGCGGATTGTGCCCGCCTTCCTTGGTCAGCGAATTGCCGATGAACGCAATCTCCGTCAGCTGGAGATAAAGCCCCATTTCGCCAATCGTATCGCCCAGCAGAATATCGGTATCCGCTTCAACGGCCAAGCCGCTGCTGCGTTTGGTGACTTTCAGCCCCTTTTCCGCCAACATCGCCTCGATTGCAGGCGTGCGGTCCGGATGACGCGGCACAATGATCGTCACGAGATGCGGATAGCGGACCTTCAGCATCTGGTGTACTTCGGCAGCGATTGCCTCTTCGCCGTCATGGGTGGAGATCGCCGCCCAGCTGCGCCGTCCGGCAATCTGCCGCTGCAATGTGGACAAGGCCTGCGGATCGGCAGGCGGAGGCATAGTGTCGACTTTCAGATTGCCCGATACACTGACCGGACGCGCACCCAGCGCACGGAAACGGTCACCGTCGAGTTCCGACTGGGCCACGACATGGGCGAAATTTTCGAACAAGGCTTCGGCCAGCTGAGGTCGCTTCTGCCATCTGGCGAAAGAGCGATCCGACATGCGGCCATTGACCAGCACCTGCGGAATATGACGACCGCCGAGCGACAGCACCGTTGCGGGCCAGATTTCGGATTCGCAGCCAATGGCGAGGTCCGGCTTCCAGTGATTGAGGAAATTATTGACCGCCGGCTGCAGATCGAGCGGAGCATATTGATGGATGACCTTGGAGCCCAGCTGATCGGCCACAAGCTTTGCGGACGTCACCGTGCCGGTCGTCATCACGATATGAATGCCGGTTGCGGCAATGCTTTCGATCAGCGGCGTAATGGCAACGCTTTCGCCAACGCTGGCGGCATGGGCCCATATGACCGGCCCCTGCGGGCGGGCAACTGCTGACTTGCCATAACGCTCACCACGACGCTGCCGCTCTTCCTTGCCGCGCGATGCGCGATAGGCAATGTAAGGCCCCATGAAGGGATAGGCGGCGGAGCCGAACATGCGATAGGCTGACAATAGATTGCGCGCCCAGCGTTCGCTCATTTCGCTTTCTCCAATGCCGCATAGGCGCGCACCGTGGCATCGTTGAGCAGGCGCGTCAGTTCCATGCGTTTTTCTTCCAGTTGCGTTTCATCGGCGTCGGCATCCACCCACACATTGTCGGCGCGCACAACAACGGACCGTCCAAAAGGCAGTGGAATCGTCGTCTTGTCCCACGACTTCTCCAAAACATGATTTCTCGAGAAGGCATAAGCAACCGGAATGATCGGTCGCCCGGACAATTTCGCCAACAAAATGATCCCCTCGCCCGCCTCGCGCGGCGTGCCATGGGGAATGTCGGCGATGATCGATGCCGACTGTCCTTTTTTCAGCGCGTTCTTCAAGGTGAGGAGCGCACGCGCACCACCCTTTTCCGGCTTCGCGCGTGAGCTGCGTCCACCTGAACCGCGAACCGTCATCAGCCCCAGCTTTTCCGCCACGCGGGCATTCAGCTCCGCATCGGCGCTACGCGAGAACATAGCAACGAGTTCGATCCCCTTGGGGCAGATAAACGGCCCCATGAGATGCTGGCCGTGCCAGAAGGTCACAATGAAAGGATCGTCCTTGCCGACCAGCGCCTGCGGGTCGGCCGATCCTTTCAGACGTGTATTGGTATAATAGACGAACTTGAAATAGCTCGTGATAAGCCAGACCAATATCGATTTGAAGACAGCCGACTGCGTCAGCGGCCCGCGCACGCGCTTCCAAAGACGCTTCGCAAAGCCGTCTTTTTTCTTGCGCCTGGCGGGTTCTACCGCTGACTGGACCGGACGCTCTTCGCCTTCGGTTGTATGTTGGTCTGGACCGGGCAAACCGCTCAGTCCGCCTGCAGCGTCACACCTTCGGGATCGAGCAACCGATGCAGGTGCACGATGAAATAACGCATATGAGCGTTGTCGACAGTCTGCTGGGCCTTGGCCTTCCAGGCGGTCTTTGCGGATTCATAGTTGGGATAGATGCCGACGATATCGAGGTTTTCGAGATCGCGGAACTGAACGGTTCCGAGCTTCGACAGCTCGCCGCCGAAAACCAGATGAAGAAGCTGCTTTTTGTCGCCTTCGACACTCATGACAATAATCCCTGAACAATTTTGGTTCGCGGCATGATTAACCCAACGGTCACTCCGCGACAACACTCAACATTTCACGCAGCAAATTCCCGCTGGCCGCGACAAGAGCCCCATGGCTCCGCGTCGGACCGCCATAAATGAGCGGAAGAGCATCGTTTGTCAGAATTGCCCCGCCCGACTCACTCAAGATGAGATCGGCTGCAGCCAGATCCCAATCATGCGAATTTGGCCGAATGAAGGTGCCTGCGATGTCGCCCCGCGCTACCATCGCAATACGATAGGCAAGCGATGGCACATAGGCGTGCAGCTTGACCCTGTCACGCCATTTTTCCGGCAGCGCGGCGGTCATGTTGCGCGCCGAGGCAATGGTAACCTTCTCGCCTTCCGGCGGCAATTTGACTTGGATCGGCGCATCGTTTTGCACTGCGCCAAGTCCCTGCCCGGCCTCAATCAGTTCCTTGCGCACCGGGCATTCCAGAACCCCGGCAATCGGCCTGCCATCCTCGACAATCGCGATGCTCACGCACCACTGGTCCTGACCGGCAATATAAGCGCGGGTGCCGTCGATGGGATCGACGACGAAAGCCCGCCGTCGTTTTGCCTTGGCGCGCTCATCGCCGGTTTCCTCAGAAATCCAGCCATAATCGGGACGCGCTGTCAGAAGCACGTCTTTCAGATAGCGATCAACTGCCAGGTCGGCCTCGCTGACCGGCGAATGACCATCCTTCAACCAGACTTCAGGCGAGCGCCCGAAATAACGCATCGCAATGCGCCCGGCCTCACGGGCTGCATCGCGCAACAGCGCCAGCTCGTCACGCGTTTCGCTGTGTTTGTCAGTTTCCGGCAAGTGTCATGCCTTCGATTACGAGGGTCGGCGCCGTCATCCCGAAATTGCGGTCGATATCCGATGCCGGTGTCAGATTGAGGAACATGTCCTTCAGGTTCGACGCGATGGTGACTTCGCTGACCGGATAGGCAAGTTCGCCATTTTCGATCCAGAAGCCGGAAGCGCCGCGGCTATACTGGCCGGTGATCATATCCACGCCCTGACCGAAAACTTCCGTCACATAGAA
This sequence comes from Ochrobactrum sp. RH2CCR150, assembly GCA_014138095.1. Classification (GTDB taxonomy): domain Bacteria; phylum Pseudomonadota; class Alphaproteobacteria; order Rhizobiales; family Rhizobiaceae; genus Brucella; species Brucella gambitense. Next base: position 181,068 of record JACGXE010000002.1, on the reverse strand, counting down.
ACCCGTGCCGACAGCGCGGATGAGATCTTCCGGCGATTGCGTGCCCGGCTCAATGGCAAAATTGGTCGAGGCAGGCGAAACACCGGAACCCGAACGCACGCCACGTCCGTTGCCCGTCAGGCCCAGTTCGCGGGCGCTGGAACCAGACAACAGCCAGTGCTTCAGCACACCGTCTTCAACCATGGTCAGTGGCTGACCCTCAATGCCTTCACCGTCGAAAGGACGGGACGACGATCCACGCATGCGCAGCGGATTGTCCGTCACCGTGATGCCCTGCTTCAATATCTGCTTGCCCAGACTGTCGCGCAGAAAGCTCGTCTTGCGCGCAACCGATGCACCATTGATGGCGCTGGCCAAATGCCCGGCGATGCCGCGTGCGAGGCGCGGATCAAAGACCACTGTGACCGGGCCGGTCTTTGCCTGCCGTGCGTCGAGCCTGCGCACAGCGCGCTCCCCGGCGCGACGGCCGATGGCGTCCGGCGTATCGAGATCGGCGAAATGCAGCCGCGAGCTGAAATCATAGTCGCGCTCCATCTTGGTGCCTTCGCCCGCAATGGCCGAAACCGACCGTCCGAAACGGGTGGCGGCATAATGACCGGCAAAGCCGGTGGAAGTGACAAGCACCAGTCCGCCGAGGCTGCGCGATGCGCCCGCGCCGCCGGAATTTGTCACGCCCTTGACCTCGCGCGCAGCGGCTTCTGCTGCCAGCGCATCCTGTGTCAGACGTTCGGTATCGATTTCGGTCGTGTCGTAAAGATCAAGATCGCGCGGCGACTTCACCAGCAGGGCCGGATCGGCAAGCTGCTCATAGGGATCTTCCGGTGCAACGCGCGCCATGGCGACGGCGCGCTCCGCCAGACGGTCGGGATCGGCGCCCGCATTGGCAGAAACACTGGCGATCCGCCGTCCGACAAAAACGCGCAGCGCAAAATCGTCGCTCTCCGACGATTCGGTTCCCTCAACCTTGCCAAGTCTCACCGAGACGCTGACGGAGCGGGCACGCATCACGACAGCGTCAGCATGATCGGCACCCGCACGTTCGGCAGCTTTCACCAACTGGGCCGCACGCTCGACCAGCTTTTCCGCCGAATTATTTGAAATCATTGCACAATCCCGCTTTGGCAAGCTCGCCTCCGCCTGACCGGACATTGCAATGTGCAACGGGTCGTGACCGGGACTTGCTAAAAAAATATCGTCAATTTGGTCGACATCGGGCTGATTGCAGCCATATCTTGTTTCTATATTGCCGAAATCGGGGGGCATCAAGGCACGCCCGTCCACATTTCTCCAAATCCTCAAGTCGCGAGACCCTTCCGTCTCCGAACCACAAGAGCGCGCAGCATGATTCCGACCGGTGGAAATCTCTACCTACAGGCCCTAATGATTCTCGGTGGCGCCATCATCGCCGCACCGCTGTTCAAGCGTCTGGGGCTTGGCACTGTGCTGGGCTATCTGGCTGCCGGCATCACGATTGGACCCGTCGCGCGCCTCATCGCCGACGGTGAGGAATTCCTGCACTTTTCCGAGTTGGGCGTGGTGTTCCTGCTCTTCATCATCGGCCTCGAACTGAAGCCGTCGCGGCTCTGGGCGTTGCGCCATGCGATCTTCGGGCTGGGCGCGGCACAGGTTCTGCTGTGTGGCGCAGTTCTAACGGGGCTTGGAATCTATCTGGCAGGCCTAAACCCGGAAGCAGCCATCATCATCGGTTTCGGCCTCGCCCTGTCCTCGACCGCCTTCGCCATGCAGGTGCTGGAAGATCGCGCCGAGACCAACCAGAAGCACGGGCAGCGCGCCTTCGCGATCCTGCTGTTTCAGGACCTCGCCATCGTCCCAATTCTGGCAATCATTCCGGCCCTGTCGCCGAATGAACCGTCACAGGCGAGCGCGGGCTTTCACCTTGCAACCGCCGTTGCCGCCATTGCCGCGCTCGTCGTTGCCGGGCGCTATCTGATCAATCCGATGTTCCGGATCATCGCCAATACCGGTGCGCGCGAGGTCATGATCGCTGCCGCCCTGTTTGTCGTGCTGGGATCGGCAGGATTGTTGCAGGCCGCCGGTCTGTCGATGGCCATGGGCGCGTTCATCGCTGGCGTGCTGTTGGCCGAGTCCTCCTATCGCCACGAGCTGGAAGCCGATATCGAACCGTTCCGTGGTATTTTCCTCGGTCTGTTCTTCGTCGCTGTGGGCCTGTCGCTCAATCTCAGCGTGATTTTGGAATATTGGAAGACGATCCTTCTGGCCGTGCCGGTCTTCATGGCGGCAAAGATCGCCGTCATCTATGTGCTCTGCCGCATCTTCCGTTCCAGCCACAATGATGCCGTGCGCATCGCCTTCCTGCTGCCGCAGGGCGGCGAGTTCGCCTTCGTGCTGTTCTCGGCTGCTTCTGCCGCAGCGATCATCTCCGGTGCTCTCGGCTCTGAACTGGTGGCAGCTGTCACGGTTTCCATGGCGCTGACCCCGCTTTCCGTGGCCATCGGCTCGAAGCTTCTCATCAAGGACAAGCCCGTCGATGAAATCGAAGAGGATTTCGAAGGCGCTGGCTCCGACGTATTGATGATCGGCTTCTCGCGTTACGGCCAGATTGCATCGCAGATCCTGCTCGCTGGCGGTATCGACGTGACGGTGATCGACAAGTCGCCGAACCGCGTGCGCGCCGCCGGAAAATTCGGTTTCCGCATCTATTTCGGCGATGGTACCCGCAAGGACGTGCTGGAAGCTTCCGGCATCCGCAAAGCCAAGATCGTCGCGGTCTGCACCCACAACAAGGAAACGACGAACCATATCGTCAGCCTGATCCAGTCGGACTATCCGGATGTGCGCCTGTTCGTGCGCTCCTATGACCGCGAGCATACTTTGCAGTTGCGGGCACAGGGCGTGGAGTATGAACTGCGCGAAACTTTCGAATCCGGTCTGCTCTTCGGGCAGCGGGCGCTGGAAGGTCTGGGCATGGCGGAGAATAGCGCCTATGCCATCCGTGAGGATGTGCGCCAGCGCGATGAGGATCGCCTGCATGTGCAGGCCTCCGAAGGCATCATGGCGGGACGACACTTGTTGTTCAACAAGCCGGTTACGCCTGAACCTCTGGTCAAGCCGACGCGCGAAGGCCAGCGTATCGACAAGACGGTCGATGCGCCTTCCCCTGCCGCCAATGACGATACGATGGAAGATGCAATTCCCGCCGAATAAAGCGGGAGCTAGGACAGCGTCGGAAGATTATCGCCCTCGATAATGCGATCGAGGGCGTGTTTCAGCTCTTCGCGTACACCGACGCTCTGTTCGAGAATCTGATCGAATTTCAGGAAATCGAGCAGGCCGATCCGGCCCACATCCGGCCGCAGAAAAATATGCGGTGGCCGAATGCGGAACTTGTTCTCGATGATCGAGCACATGGTGAGCTGATTGCCGCCGATGACCGCTTCGAATGTCGTCGGCATATAATCGTCGTCACCGGGCGGCGCGCCTACGACATCGATGCCGATGACGATATCCGCCTTGTCGAATAGAAGATCGAACGGCACCGGGTTGAACAGGCCGCCATCAACCAGAATGCGGCCATTGCGGCGCACGGGTGCGAAGACCGGCGGAATAGCGCAGGAAGCGGCGATTGCAGAGCGCAAATCGCCATCGACGATCTGAACTTCCTTCGCGGCGTGAAAATCCGCCGCAGTAATGCTCATCGGAATCTTGAGGTCTTCGACCTTGTCCGGCAGCGATGCGGGCAGGAACACATCGATGATTTTCTCGATGTTGAACTGGCTGACGCGAAAGCCGCCCTTCAGCAATTCGACCCAGCGGGATGGACGCGTCTGCCACATGCGGCGCGCCACTTCCGAACGGCGATTGAAAATCGCCGCCATATAGTCGTGTATTTCCTTGCCGCTCATGCCGTTGGCCATGCCCGCACCGACAATCGACCCGATGGACGACCCGGCAATGGCGACAGGCTTGATGCCCAGCTCGTCAAGGGCTTCGATGATATGCAGATGCGCAATGCCCCGCGCTCCGCCACCGCCGAAAGCGACGGCAATGCGGGGCGTGGATGGCATGGCGTTATCCAACATTTTATCCTCTTGAGAGGCGCCTTAGGCTCTTAACTTTTAGCGGGTCCGTAAATCAGTATCGCCGGTTCGGCTTCAAGCAGCTTTTTGGCAATAGCCTTGACCTGATCGAGCGTCACCGCATCGATAAGCGCCGAACGCTTGTCGATATAATCACGCGGCAGTCCCGCATCCTGCAAGCTGACCAGCGTTTCGGCAATCGCGCCCGAAGAATCGAGATTGTTCACCGCATAGGATCCTTTGAGGAAGCTCTTTGCAGCGGCAAGCTCTGCTTCGGTCGGGCCGTCGCTGGCCATGGCAGCCACCTGCTCGCGAATGATCTTGAGCGAGTCCTGTGCCTTTTCCGGGCGTGTCGCCGTGGAGATTGCCAAGGCGGACACATGATCGTGCAACACCAGCTGCGAAGAAACCGAATAGGCGAGACCGCGCTTTTCGCGCACTTCGGCATAAAGCCGCGAAGTGAAGCCGCCACCCAGAATGTGGTTCATCAGGTAAGCCGCAAAGAAGTCCGGATCCTTGCGCGGAATTGCCGGATAGACGAACCGGATCGCCGTCTGCGGTACATCGAACGAAAGGCTGGTGGTCGTGCCGAGCGCCAGCTTGACGTCCGGCACCGGAACCAGTTCCGCCGCTGCGGGCAGATCGCCGAACACCTTGTCGAGCATCACGCCAAGGTCCTTGGCATTGATGGAGCCGACCACACCGACGATCAGCCGGTCGCGGGCGAAATTCTTGCGATGGAACGCCACAAGATCGTCACGGGTAATCGCCTGAAGCGATTTGACCGTGCCTTCGTCTGGCCGTGCATAAGGATGGTTGCCATAAAGCACTTCAGCAAAACGGCGCGCTGCGATGGTTCCCGGATTGCGCTGCGCCGCCTCAATGCTTGCCACGACCTGACTGCGGATGCGGTCAACCGCAGGCTGATCGAAGCGCGGCTTGTTGACGGCCAGCGCCACGAGATCGGTCACGGCATCGCGATTTTCCGCCAGCATACGAACCCCGCCAGCAACGGCATCCTGCGTGGCGGTGAAGCTCATTTCCGCACCCAGATTATCGATCCGCTCCTGAAACGCATCGGAATCGAGATCACCGGCGCCTTCATCGAACAGACCGGTCATCAGATTGGCGAGGCCTTCCTTGCCAGCCGGATCCTGCGACGTGCCGCCCTTGAACGAGAAGCGCATGGAAACCAGCGGCACCGAATTGTCCTCCACCAGCCAGGCATGAATGCCCTTGGGCGAAACGACTTCCTGTATCTCGATGGCGCGCGCAGGCAGAGCGCAAATCACGAGAAGCGCCATGGATGCGACCAGAGCACTTGCGAGCGAACGCGGACCGCCAGAGGCAAAAACGCGTTTGAAGTTCAGCATGATCATGGTCTTCACTGGATCGCTCCCTCTGCACCATTGCCGCTGGCACCGTTTGCGGGCGCGTTGGGGTTCTCACGGGCGTTTTCCGGCTCGGCATTGGGCGGCAGAAGATAACTGGTCACCGACTGGTCCTTGACAAGATACCGCTCCGCCACGTCACGAATCTGATCGGCTGTCACCGCCTTGATAAGATCGGGCCATTTCTGGATATCTTCAACCGACTGGCCGACGGATAGCGTCGAACCATAAATCCGCGCCATGCCAGCCTGGCTGTCACGGGCGAAAATGACCGCCTTCAGGAAGCGGTTGCGCGCCTGATCCAGTTCGGTCTGGGTCACGCCGTCCTTGACGATCCGCGCCAGTTCAGCTTCCACCGCCTTCTCCACATCGCCAAGCGTTGCGCCGTCGCGCGGCGCGCCATAGACCGAGAAGGTGCCGTCATCGAGCGCATCACCGCTATAGGTTGCACCCGTATTGGCTGCGATGTTGTTCTTGACGATCAGCGTCTGGTAAAGGCGCGACCGGGTCGAGCCGCCGAGAATTTCACTCAACAAATCGAGCGCAGGCGCATCGCCCGGCTTCACATCGGGGAACCGCTTTTCATTGGCATAGGACGGAACCAGCCAAGACATGCGGAACGACGGCGTGCTGATGCGTGCATCATGCAGCGTCACCACGCGGGCGGCGTGTTTTTCCGGCTCCTGCGGGCGGTCGCGCGGCAGAACTTCGGCACGCTTCGGCACATTGGCCCAGGTCTTGAGCGTCAGTTCACGCACGCGTTCCGGCGTCACGTCACCGGCGATGACCAGCGTGGCGTTGTTTGGCGTGTAATATTGCTGGTAGAAGTCGATAGCGTTCTTGAGGCTCAGCTTTTCCATTTCCTGACGCCAGCCGATGACCGGCTTGCGATAGGGGTGGTTGTAGAAGAGCACGGCATCGGTGTTCTCGCTCAGCATCGCAGCGGGGTTGGAATCAACGCGCATGCGCCGTTCTTCCAGAATGACCTCACGCTCGGTCGTCACGGCTTCTTCGTTCAGGACCAGATTTTCCATCCGGTCCGACTCGAAACCCATGATCATTTCCAGCGCTTCCGGCGAAACCCGCTGGTAATAGGCGGTGTAATCGTAGGAGGTGAAAGCGTTTTCCTCGCCGCCGATCGATGCGACCTTGGACGAGAACTCGCCTGCCGGATGGTTCTTCGTGCCCTTGAACATCAGATGTTCAAGGAAATGCGCGATGCCGGAAACACCCGGCACTTCATCAGCCGAGCCAACGTGATACCAGATCATCTGCGTCACAACCGGCGCGCGATGATCGGGAATGACCACGACTTTCAGGCCATTGGGCAAGGTGAAATTGCTGACACCGTCGGACTGGGTGATTTCAGGCAGAGCGGCCTGATCGCCTTGCGCTTGCGGCGCAGGGGCCGGCTGGGCGGCATCGGTTTGGGGGGCTGGTTGATTTTGAGCTTCAACGGAGCCGGTTGCGAGCGGCAGAGCCAGCGCGAAACCAAGAGCGGTCGATAACAACAGGCGTCGGAGGGAGGTGTTATTCACCAAGCGACATCTCCAATCGGTTTCATTTCCGCCCGGCCTTTCCGGACGGCATGCATCAAATCAATATCGGCGATGCTATCGCCGAACAGAAAGAACGCGGCGGCAAACACCGCTGCAAATCATCTCAATCGGCTTTGAGTTGGATGAGCCGAATGATTGTGCCGCCATAGTTGCGCTCGTCAAGCACAACAAATTGTTCGTCAAGCTCAAGCGAAGCTTCAGCTGCCTCTTCAAGCACCAAAAGTGCGTCAGGATTAAGCCAGCCGCCCTGAAGCGCCGATAAAAATGCTTTTTCCCCCATGCGCCGTCCATAAGGCGGATCGGCGAAGATCAGATCGAACGGCTCCATCGTGCCGACAATGCCAAGCTGGCAGGCGTCGCGCCGAAGAATCTTCGTATGACCTTGCAGGCCAAGCGCCTCGACATTCTGGCGCAACAGCCCACGGCCCTCCGCGGATTCCTCCACGAAGGTCGCGTAACGCGCACCGCGCGAAAGGGCTTCAAGACCGAGAGCGCCGGTGCCCGCGAAAAGGTCGAGCACGCGCCCACCTTCCACCTTGTCGGGGAAGCTGTGCGCGAGAACATTGAACAGGCTCTCGCGCGTGCGGTCCGTGGTGGGGCGAATGGCGTTGGTAGACGGTGTTACAAGCGGGCGGCCGCGAAACTTACCGCCGACGATCCGCACCGCCGCCTCCCGATCTGCCACCACCAGGTTTTCCGCCACCGGGCTTTCCACCGGTCGGCTTGCCACCCGGACGTCCGCCTGGCTTACCGCCCGATTTACCTGCTGGCTTTCCACCATCGGGTCCGCGACGCGGGCCATCGCTGAAACCGCGTGGAGCGCTACCGCTACGCGCGCCTGAACGCGTGTCGCGATCGGAACCGCCGAAGCGACCCTCGCCACGTGTACCGCCCGGCTTGTCGGACTTGTATGGTTTGTCGGATTTGAACGTCTTGCGACCTTCAAAACCACCCTGCGAGCGCTCACCGGAAGCTGCATCGCGCAGCTCAGCGCGCTCGCGCTTGCCGGGACGACGTTCCTTGTGGCCGTCCTCACGCTTTTCGCGCGTTTCCGGACGCCCGCCCTCAGAGCGGGAACCTTCAAAACGGGGATCCTCAGAACGAGCGCCGTAAGAGCGACCTTCCGCCCCCGGCTTGCCGCCAGCGCGCGGACCGCTTGAACGCGGGCCTTCCGAACGCTTGTCGTAACGGCGTTCGCCGCCCTCTTCGCGACCCTGCTCTGCATCGTCCGAACGACGCGGACGCACCTGCATGTCGCCGCTGAACTTTGCGCCGCGATGCGGCACCTGGTGCTCGACGCGCGCAGGCTTGGAAGCAGCCTTCTCGCCCTTTGGACGCGCGCCAGGCGCCATCCAGACATTGGCGTTGCCGCGACGGCGCGGCTCTACCTTCTCCGTCTTGTCCTCGCGTCCGCGACGACGTTCCGGACGGCTCGAAATCCATTCGCGCTCACGCGGTGCGCGGCGGGTTTCGCCTTCCTGTTCCGGCTGAGCTTCTTCCATCTCGCGACGGGTGCGGCCCTGCACGGCGGCATTGGAGAACTCGTTGAAGATCGGCGCGTCGAAATCGGCACCGGAATCCTCAACCAGCTTGTCGCCAAGCTGGTCACGCAGCGTGCGACCCTTGATTTCGCGCACAGCGCCTTCTTCAAGATCACCAAGCTGGAACGGGCCGAAAGACACACGGATCAGACGACCGACGGTCAGACCCAGTGCGCCGAGAATGTTCTTCACTTCACGGTTCTTGCCTTCGCGCAGACCGATATTGATCCAGACATTCGCGCCCTGAACGCGCTCAAGCTCCGCTTCGATGCTGCCATAGAACACGCCGTCGACAGCGATACCGTTCTTCAGTTCATCGAGCTGCGGCTGCGTTACCTTGCCATGGGCGCGCACGCGATAACGGCGCAGCCAGCCGGTAGACGGCAGTTCCAGAACCCGCGACAGCCCGCCATCATTGGTGAGCAGCAGAAGTCCTTCGGTATTGATATCGAGACGGCCAACCGACAGCACGCGCGGCATTTCAGCTGGCAGCGCATCGAACACAGTCGGGCGACCTTCCGGATCGCGATTGGTGGTCACGAGACCGGCAGGCTTGTGATAGAGCCACAGGCGTGTGCGCTCGGCCTGCTTCAGCGGCTTGCCGTCGACGGTGATGACGTCGGTGCGCTTCACATTGACCGCAGGGCTATCCAGCACCTTGCCGTTGACCGCGATACGACCGGCGGCGATCATCGTTTCAGCTTCGCGACGCGAAGCGATGCCGACACGCGCCAGACGCTTGGCGATACGCTCGCTCGTATCTTCCTCAACTTCTACATCGCGCGGGGCACCCCGGCGCGGACCAGCGCGGCGTGCATCGTCCCGGTCACCTTCATCGCGGCGCGGGCGGCTGTCACGGCCCGGGCGATCGGATCGGTCGGAACGGTCCGAGCGTTCAGGGCGATCCGAACGGTCAGACCGCTCGGGGCGATCAGAACGATCAAATCGTCCCGAACCACCCTTGGGGCCGCCTGAGCGCCCGCCGCCGGTGCCACCGGGGCGTCCGTTACGGCCATGAGGCGGCTTGCCGCCCTTGTTATCGTCGTCTTTAGTCATCTGGTATTGGCCTCTCAGCAGCGTTTCCGTGTCATTTTGCACCGTCGAAAGCAGGCAAAGGAATGTCTGGAACGAAAACGCCGTATAAATCTGTTCGCAAATCGGTTTCGATTTCGAGAATTATGCAGTAACAAATCGCTCCAGTGCTTGCGAGCGAAATTTCCCGATCCATGCAATGAAATGGACGTGCATGAAATGGAGTGCACATGAAAAAGGCGGCCTCCGCAACCGTTACCGACGCACCAACACCGATGGCTGCCGCGCTGAATGAAGCGCGCGCCGCTGGTGCGCGCGGCGAAGTGCCGATTGGTGCCGTTGTCGTGCATGACGGGCAGATCATCGCCCGCGCCGGAAACCGCACGCGGGAACTCAACGACGTGACCGCCCACGCCGAAGTGCTGGTCATCCGGCAGGCCGGTGAAGCCCTGCAATCGGAACGGCTGATCGACTGCGATCTCTATGTGACGCTGGAACCCTGCGCCATGTGTGCCGCTGCAATCTCCTTTGCACGCATCCGCCGCCTTTATTACGGCGCATCCGACCCCAAGGGTGGCGGCGTCGAACACGGCCCCCGCTTCTACACCCAGCCGACATGTCATCATGTGCCAGAGATCTATCCGGGCTTCTCGGAAGGCGAAGCGCAGAAAATCCTCAAGGATTTTTTCCGCGAGAAGCGCTGAACCCACATGTCCGAGCCTGCCATAAGCCGCCGACAGAATATTCTGGTTTTTGCGCTCCTCATACCGCTGATCGCCGTGCTGCTTCTCAGCTGGCTGGGTGCAGCCATTCTCATCAATCGATATTTTCCAGAACTGGAGATCTCGGCGGAAGATGTGCTGAATTACATTCTGGTCGGCTTCATTGCGATTATTTACATGCCCTGGATTCAGGCACGAACCTATCGCCGCCAGTCCGCAGCGTTTGAAAGCCCTCAATCGCAGCCCGTCGCCGTCATGATGAGGCGCTTCGGTCTGCTCAGCGTTGCGGCCCTCTCTCTTTTACTGGCGTTCGGGCCATTATCTTTTCAACGGCAGATTTACAGCTGGGCTTATGGGACGGGTCTTGTGACCCGATCCATATATCTGATCGAACTCGTATTTCTGGTTGTGGCTGCACTGATCATTGGACTGGCGATAGCTCTTTCAACAATCTTCCCGCGCTCTCACTCAAAAACGTCACCCGCGCCGGAGAGCAAGGATCAGGTCAAACAAGCCAAAATCTGGCTCGGTTGCTTTGGCTGGACCTATGGTCTTTGCGCCGCCCTATGCCTTCTGCCGGGATTCTTTATCCTCAGGTTCTTATAAAGCAGAGAGACCAGTCAGCCCTTCGACTTATGCCCGGTCATATGACGCAGCGTGTCATCACGCAGCGCGAAATGGTGAACCAGCGCCATGAATACATGGCAGACGACAACCGCCAGTAAAGCCCAGCCAAGTGGGCCATGAAGCGCGCTGCCGATGCTGTTCAGCGTTTCGTTTTGGACGCCAGCCGCATCGAAGATCGGCATGCCGAGGAAGGAAAAGCCCCGCCCCCGACCATAGGCGCGGATCAGAGCGAGCACCGGAATGGCAAACATCAGCGCATAAATGCCCAGATGACCGAGCATTGCGGCCTTACCCATCAGGCCGTCTTTATGCGGGCGGCGACCCGCATTGAGAAGGCCCCAGACGCCACGCAGCAGAACCAGAACCAGCAATGCAAAACCAAGCTGCTGGTGTGCCGACCAGAAAAACGTAAAAACCGCGCTGCCTCGCGCAAAGAGATGCAAAATTGCCGACATGAACTGCCATAGAAACAACAACGCCATCAGCCAGTGAAAGCTGCGGGAGACCACACCGTAACCGTTGCGGCTGTCCCAGATCGTGTTTGCGTTGCTCATTGAACTGTACCTTTGAAGCTATGCCCTATCATCGCCCTTTACAGACATGAAGTCTTTGATTGAAATCAAATAGAAGTCATGACGCTTAAAATTACAAATTTGAAATATCTGCCCAGAAAACCTTCACACTATACTCACAATAAAACAGCCATAGCGGATATTAACGCCATGGCTGCTTAAACTCTTATAAATAAATTCTGGACGTTAGTTCCAGGGCAGATAATCGCGCCAGCCCTTGGACTTGCCAGCGGCCTTCTTGCGCTCGCGTTCCTTCTGCGCCTCGTCCTGCCCCAGCTCGCCGGTAGCGGCGGTGGATGCCGGTTCACGATAGGCCAGCGGCGGCTCGCTCAGATATTTGCGGTTCGTGGCCGAACCCTGCGCCTGCTGTGCACGTTCTGCCTTGATGGCCGCCATTTTCTGCGGATCAACGGTTGGCAAACGGGAATCATATTCTTCGCGACGGCTGTTGCCGCCCGGAAGTGCAGTCTTCAGGTTGCTTGCAACCGGACCGTCTGCTTCAACCGGCGACACGAAGTTCGGGTTATCGCGGTTGGCGGTGATTTCATCACGCAGGCGCTTGCGGCGCTGTTCTGGAGATTCCGGCCAGTCTGCACCACCCGCGGTGGCAACATTATCCTGCGGTGCAGGCAGCTGCCCCTTATCGCCCGGAGAAGGACGCACAAGATCAGGACGCGGCTTGTAATCGATGCGCTCTTTCTTGTTCTTGCCCTGACCGAAGCTCGCCATATTGGAAACGTCGTCGAAGAGCTGCGCGCCCGACGACTTGTCCGTTCCGTAGGTCGGCGAAGACATGCAGCCTGACAGCGAAAGACCCGCTACAGCCGTCATAAGTATCAGAACTCGTCCGTCAATCTTCATTAGCGCCACTTCTTTTACGCCTGTCGATTCTTTGTTCGCGAGGCTTGCTCCAGCGTGCCTTGCCTCAAAAAACCGGCAACTCCAAGGCAGATCGTGAATTTATTCGAGGACTGCCTTGTACATGAGAGGAACTCATGCGGCAATCCGGCTTTAACCGCTATTTCACCATGTTCACGCGGGGAGCCGCAACCCCTATCGCGCAAACAAACAATCCGCCCCGGGTGAAACCGGAGCGGATTGTGATTTCTGCGATCAGGCTTCGAGCTTGCCGAGCGCCTTCAATTCGCGCAGCGCCTCGGCATCGCGGGCCGACACTTCCGGGAATTCCGGGTCGGAACCCACATCCGTGGTGTAGCGCCACGAACGCGCACATTTTTCGCCTTCGGCGCGAACAGGCACGACGGCCACACCCTTCACATCGCCAAGCGTGAAAGCGCTTTCCGGTGCCGCTGCATCGCTGAACGAGATGCCGCTGGTGATGCAGATTTCCGCAAAATCGAGACCGTCGAGCGAATCGCTCAGGCTCTTGTCGGAAATGTGGACCACCGGCGCTGCTTCCAGCGACGAACCAATGCGCTTGTCTGCGCGTTCCAGCTCCAGCGCGCCGGTCACGACGCGGCGAACCGCGCGCACCTTGCGCCACTTTTCGGCCAGCACGTCATCACGCCATGCAGCAGGCGTCGGGCGGAACTGCTCGGCATGGACCGAAACCGACTGCGGATAACGGTCGAGCCATGCTTCTTCCATGGTGAAAGGCAGCATCGGCGCCAGCCAGGTCGTCAGGCGATCGAAGATTTCGCGCACGGTCTGCAACGCAGCCTTGCGGCGAACACTCGACGGGGCATCGCAGTAAAGCGCGTCCTTGCGGATATCGAAATAGAAAGCCGAAAGTTCGACATTCATGAAGTCGATCAGAGCGCGGGCGATGCGCTTGAAGTCGAATGTGTCATAGCCGGTGCGCACAACCTCATCCAGCTCCGTCAGGCGGTGCAGCATCAGGCGCTCAAGTTCCGGCAGATCGGCATGAGCAACGTTTTCGCCTTCGTCATGCGCCAGCGTGCCCAGCATCCAGCGGATGGTGTTGCGCAGCTTGCGATAGGCATCAATATTGGTCTGGATGATGCTCTTGCCGAGGCGCTGATCTTCCCAGTAATCGGTCGTCATGACCCACAGACGCAGGATATCCGCGCCGGATTCCTTGATGACGTCCTGCGGCGTTACCGTATTGCCGAGCGACTTCGACATTTTCTTGCCGTGCTCGTCCATGGTGAAACCGTGGGTCACGACGGCATTATATGGCGCACGACCGCGCGTGCCGCAGCTTTCCAGAAGCGACGAGTGGAACCAGCCGCGATGCTGGTCCGAACCTTCGAGATAGACGTCTGCCGGCCACTTCATGTCCGGGCGGTCTTCCAGCGTGAACGTGTGGGTCGATCCTGAATCGAACCACACGTCCAGAATATCGCGCACCTGAACCCAAGGCTCATTGGCGCGGTTGCCGAGGAAACGCTCGCGCGCGCCTTCAGCAAACCATGCATCGGCGCCTTCGGCCTCGAAAGCATCGAGAACACGCTTGTTGACCGCATCGTCCTGAAGGATGTTGCCTTCCTCGTCCACGAAAACGCAGATCGGCACGCCCCAGGCGCGCTGACGCGAAAGCACCCAGTCCGGGCGGCCTTCGATCATCGAACGCAGGCGCGTCTGACCGGCAGCCGGTACGAAACGTGTGTCGTCAATGGCCTTCAGCGCACGCGAGCGCAGCGTGGTGCCGTCGCCGAGGTTCTTGTCCATATAGACGAACCATTGCGGCGTGTTGCGGAAGATGACCTGCTTCTTCGAACGCCAGGAATGCGGATAGGAGTGCTTGAGACGACCGCGTGCGAAGAGCTTGTCATTGGCGATAAGCTGATCCATCACCGACTTGTTGGCGTCGCCCTTCTTGCCGTTGTCGTCGATCACGCGTGCGGCGCCGCCTTCGCGGTCCGGACCGAAGCCCGGTGCATCCTTGGTATAATAGCCGTCGTCACCCACCGGGAACGGGATGCTTGGATCGATACCGCGCGCTTCCAGTTCGCGAACATTGTTCATCCAGGCTTCAAAGTCTTCACGACCGTGGCTTGGCGCGGTGTGGACGAAACCCGTGCCCGCATCGTCGGTCACATGATCGCCATCGAGCATCGGAACCGCGAACTCATAGCCGCCCGCAAAACCCTTCAACGGGTGATCGAGCAAGATCTTGCCAAGTTCATCTGCTGAAATACCGCGCAGGCGCTTGAACTGAAGCTTTGCCTTGGCGAAGCTTTCTTCAGCCAGCTTGTCGGCGAAGATGAGCTTTTCGCCCGGACGCGGGCCAAAATCGTTCTCGGCTTCCGTGACTTCGTAAAGCCCATATTCGATACGCGACGAATAGGACACGGCGCGGTTGCCGGGGATGGTCCATGGGGTGGTCGTCCAGATCACCACGGCGCTGCCGGAAAGATCATTCTGGCCAGCGACCGGGAACTTGACCCAGATCATATCCGACTCGACGTCGTGATATTCGACTTCGGCTTCGGCAAGCGCCGTGCGCTCGACAACCGACCACATTACTGGCTTGGAGCCGCGATAAAGCTGACCGGAAGCCGCGAACTTGAGAAGCTCGCCAGCGATGCGCGATTCAGCGTGGAAATTCATCGTCGTGTACGGGTTTTCGAAATCGCCGAGGATCGCAAGACGCTTGAACTCATCCGTCTGGACCCTGATCCAGTTGGCAGCGAATTCACGGCATTCCTTGCGGAATTCGTTGATCGGCACTTCGTCCTTGTTCTTGCCTTCGGCGCGATATTTTTCCTCGATCTTCCATTCGATCGGCAGGCCATGGCAATCCCAGCCCGGAACGTAGTTCGAGTTATAGCCGCGCATCTGGAAAGAGCGGGTGATGACGTCCTTGAGGATCTTGTTCAGCGCATGGCCGATATGGATATTGCCGTTGGCATAGGGAGGGCCATCGTGCAGCACATAAAGCGGGCGGTCTTTCGCCTGCTCGCGCAGCTTCTTGTAAAGGTTCATCCCCTCCCAGCGCTCGACGAACAGCGGTTCGCGCTGCGGCAAGCCCGCGCGCATCGGAAATTCTGTCTGCGGCAGATTGAGGGTTTTAGAGTAATCGATCTTGGTCGTCTCAGTCATGATCGGTATTCGCCTGTGAAGCCTCGGCCAGAAATGGCGGGCATGTGGATCAACGATAACAGGGGGACTGTAAGAGCACAGCCGGTCGTTCCCGGACCTCCGCGCCAGATATTGCCTGGCAAAACAGCCATTCAGGCAAAGCGGGAGGCCGGGCCAATAATTCGTATGGCCGTCATGATAAGCCGAAAATCCGTCATCATGGGCACGCTTTTAGCAATGAGCTTTGCAGGAATAAAGAGGCTAGGGGAACAAAGACGCAATAAAACTGCATCCCTGCCCCTGAAAATCTTCACAGTAGCGCCCGCTTCATGCGGTCTGACACGTGGTCGAACCGCGTGAGCGCCTTAATCCAAAGAGAAGTCGAAACGATAGGTCGCAGAGATGCCAACCATGAACTGGTCGGGCGAGCCGCGCTCCTTGACGATACTCGAATCCTTGGCCGGGCCCTGCAGGCGGGTATATTCGCCAAACAGGCTGGTATCGATCTTGTCGGTCGCCTTCCAGTTGATGGCACCGCCGAAACCGGCCGATTTGAAGCCGCCGCCCGGATTATATTCCGACAGGCCGGACGCTGCCGATTCCTGCGCATCGACGCCGTAATAGGTCTTGAAGTAGTCCTTCGACGCGAAGGTTGCACGTGGACCCGCCGAAACGCGGATAACCGGCGTCACATCATAAAAGGCGTCCGCGGAAATATCGGCGACAACGCCCTTATGTGCGCGGATGCCCTGACGCACCTCGCCACGCACGCGCAGCCAGTCAGTCGGGTAGACTTCGGCAAAGCCGCCTACTTCGCCGCCGAACTTGGTGTCTTTCAGGCCGTGAATATCATCATCGCGTTCGAACAGCAGTTTGCCTGCCAGACCGGCGCGGAAGCGGTTGTTGTCGATCAGCGCGAAGGAAACATTGTCGTTACGCGAGGAAAACCGCGTCGCTTCGCCCTGACGGCCAAGCGAAATCAACGGCTGTGCGGAAAAGCGATATTTGTTCGAGCCTTCGAACTTCGGCGCGACCAGACCGGCTGCACCGACCTTGAGGTACCAGTCGCCGGACCAGAAATGCTTGCGGGCCGGCTGAACCGTTTCCGCCGCATAAACATCGGTCTGCTGCACATCGGCTGCATATGCAATGGAGCCGGTGGCGGGAATGAGAGCGCCAACAACGAGGGTCAGTGAGCGAATACGCAAAACAATATCTCCGACAAACAGCGCTTCGAAAATTCATAGCATCTGTAACACTGTCTGTCGGAAATATGTAAAATTTAACTTAAATCTTAGGTAGAAAAATATTCCGCTACACTTCACTCAAAGGAAAGCACACGGTCTAGTTCCGAAAGCGGGCGGGCACCGGCCAGCAAGGCGCGGGCCTCTTCCTCGTCGCGCTTCATCTGCTCGATCAGCGGATCCAGCCCGTCAAATTTCACTTCGCCGCGCAGGAAGCCGAAGAACGAAACACAGGCGACTTCGCCGTAAAGATCGCCGGAAAAGTCGAACAGGAATGTCTCTAGAAGCGGCGAGCCGTCACTATCCACCGTAGGACGACGGCCAAAACTGGCGACACCGTCATGCAGGCTTCCATCCTGCCTGCGGAAACGGACGGCATAGATGCCGTGTTTCAAGCTGGTCTGGGCGCTGACTTTCATATTGGCCGTGGGAAAACCGAGTGTGCGCCCTAGCTTCTTGCCGTGGATGACCTCGCCGCAGACCGTATAGCGATAGCCGAGCAGTCCTGCCGCTCCGGCAACATCCCCGTCGCAGAGCAAATTGCGAACCCGCGTGGAGGAAACGAGATTGTCGCCTTCGTCGGTAAAGGCATCCACCAGCGTCACATGGAAACCAGCACCCTCGCCTGCCTGCAGGAGAAACTCCGGCGTGCCACGCCGGCCCTTGCCAAAATGAAAGTCATAGCCGGTCACGACACGGCTGGCATGAAGTTTTTCGACCAGAATATGCTGCACGAAATCTTCAGCCGACCGGCTGGAGAATTCGGCGGTGAAAGGCTGCTCCACAACCGCATGAAAGCCCATGTGCCGCAGGATAGACGCCTTTTCACGCGCATCGGTGAGCCGGTCGATCGGTTCGTCCGGCTTGAAGAAACTGCGCGGATGCGGCTCGAATGTCAGCACGACTGCAGGCAGATTTTCCTTGGCCGCGATTTCCAGCGCCCGCTCAAGCACGGCCTGATGTCCGCGATGAACGCCGTCGAAATTGCCGATGGCCACCACGCAATTGCGCAGCCGCTCCGGCAAGGTGTCGGTTCCCGAAAGACGTTGGAAATCTGAATTCGTCATGGTGTGCCTGAGTCTTGACTTGCTTCAGTCTGGGCTTGTTTGACCTTGCCCGCAATGTGCGAAAATATCAGACGAGTGCGTAAAGCTCGGCGACCGGACGATGTCCGTGCTTTTCCAGAAACGCTTCCATCTTTGCGAGATCGACAGCTCCGTTATCTGCATAATCGGCAGCGTGCACGCCCCCCGAAATATAGAGCACATCGAGACCGAAACCGGCGGCGCCCTTCACATCGGTCAGCACGCCATCGCCAATGCCGAGAATGCGGCTCTTGTCGACGGGGCCGCCACGAACCTCTTCGGCAGCGTGCAGCGCAGCCTCATAGATCGGGCGATGCGGCTTTCCGGCGATCAGCGTGCGACCACCGAGCTGGCTGTAATCGCGCGCAAGAGCGCCCGCACACCAGACAAGACGCGGACCACGCTCGACCATAATGTCGGGATTGGCGCAGATGAAAGGCAGGTTGCGCGAACGCAGACGCTGGAGCAGGTCGGCGTAATCGGCAGGCGTTTCCACATCGTCATCGGCAAGACCAGTACAGACGACGCCATCGGCCTCGAATTCTTCCACCAGTTCCACATCCAGCCCGTCATAGATCGACAATTCGTTTTCGCGACCGATGTGCAGAACCTTGCGCGGACCTTCGACGATCAGGTCGCGGGTCACGTCGCCGGAGGTGACGACACGATCATAGGTATCCGCAGGCACGCCCAGCATTGCGAGCTGAGCCTCGACGCCCGGATGCGGGCGCGGAGAATTGGTGACGAGAATGACCGTAACGCCCCTGGCACGGGCGCGCTTCAGCGCATCGACAGCAGCCGGATGTGCAGCGACGCCATTATGCACCACGCCCCAGACGTCGCAGAAAAACACGTCATACTGGCCGGTCAGATCGTCGAGGCTTTCAAGCTGCTTCATAGTCTTCCTCTTGATATTCCATTTTCGAGCTGGAACGCCGCCCGCATATGCAAGCCGCATGCGCTCCATCTAACGCAGCCGATCAAAACTGTCACGAGCTTTACCGCCAATAAGCCGAGAAAGCGCCGCGTCCAAACACCCCATGAGGAATGTCTCAATAAGCTGTTGCGTAGATTCATCGATCGTTTACCGCACTTCGTGACCGACTGTTAGAAAGATGCTGCTAGGAACGACACACAACCTTGCGGTTCAGAGCGCATCCCGAAAAATGTGAAACGGTTTTCGGACAAGATGCGCGCCTAAACAGCAGCAACACAACCTTTCGGGCGGGCGTGGATTTGAATAACTGGAGCGGACCAGCAAGGAGGCTTTTCGCCGCCTGCACGACGGGCTTTGCACGCAAAGCGGATTTCGAAAGCCTTTCAGAAAAAGCAGGTCGATTCTGCGGTGACGAACGCGGCAATTTCGCGATGATCACGGCCATATTGCTCGTGCCGTTATTGCTTGCTGGCATGGTTGCCATCGATGCCACCAATCTCATGCGCGCCCGCAACAATGTTCAGGCCGCGCTCGACGCAGCCGCGCTGGCCGTCGGCAAGCGCTTTTCAACCGGCGCAAGCGAAGCCGACATGAAGGACTATGGCGGCAAGGTCTTCAATGTGAACCTGACCGCGCTTTCCGCAGACCGCGTTACCTTTGCCGTCCAGTTTCCCCAAACTTCGAACGATAATCAGCAGATCGAAGCCACCGCGAACTTCATATATCCATCGCTGTTCGGCTCCATCGCAGCACAACTGACCAACTCGGCCAATGACTGGGACAATAAGCAATATACACTAAGTTCCTTCGTTCGGCTGAAGAATACGATTGAAGTGGCGCTCGTGCTCGATAATTCCGGCTCGATGAATGACAACGGCGCCGGCTCGAACACGCAACGCCTGCAATTGCTGAAAGACGCAGCAACGCAGCTCGTCGACAGCATGGCAGCGCAATCGGCGCTGATCACGCGCGTTGAGAAGCCAGTGCAATTCGCGCTGGTGCCTTTTGCGGGCTCGGTCAATATCGGGCCCAGCTATCTCAAAGAAACATGGATGGACCCAAGCGGTACCTCGCCGGTTAATCTCGAAAACTTCGTACTGCCGGTTAAGATCGACAACACGCGCAGCATTGTCGAAAAACCGACAGGCAGCGGCCTTTACATCAAATCGGGTACTGGCTGGGGAACGGACAATAACAAGGCCTTTTCCCGCGCTGTTCTCTACGCCGATCTTGCAAAACGTTCGACCGCCACGTGGATTCCATGGGCGGGATGCGTTGAGGCGCGTCCAGGAGGCCTGGCGCTGGACGTCACACCGCCATCAACCGGCAAGCCGGAAACCCTGTTCGTGCCTATGTTCGGCCCGGCGGAATATTATGATGTCGACAAAAATAGTAACCCGACAAATCTTACGCTGAACAGCTGGTGGACAGACGACTTGAGTTTGAGCGGCCTCTCGCGCCAGAACGACCTCAAGAAATATTATCTGAATAATGTGTTGTCGAAGCGGTCTGATGGCGGTGGGCCGAACTATAGCTGTACGACCACCTCCATCACACGCCTGACGGACATCTCCACCGATGCAGGCAAAACCACTATCAAAACAGCCATCAAGGCGATGCAGCCGAGTGGCGGTACGAATGTGCCCGAAGGCATGGCGTGGGGATGGCGGACGCTCGTTCAGGGTGCACCGTTTACGGAAGGTCGCCCTTCGACCGACCGCGGCAACGATAAAGTCGTCATCGTGCTCACCGACGGCGCGAACACGTATTACACGTATAATTCGCTTGCGGGATCGAACAGGGATAAGGCCAGCAACCTGTCTTACTATTCGGCGCATGGCTATACGAGCCGCACCACGAAGGGTTACAGCCAGACCCGTCTGTTTCAGGAAAGCGGCGTGTCTGTCTCGCAGGACAACAGCGTCTATACCAAAGCGATGAATGCCCGCTTCAACAAGCTTTGCAACAATGCGAAGGACTCCAACATCATCGTCATGACTGTGGCGGTGGACCTGAACACCAGTAAGACGGACGAAAAAGCTCAAATCGAGCTGCTGAAAACCTGCTCGTCCGATTCTCGTGTCCGCCTCGACGGCGGCAAGCCCGCCAAACTGTTTTGGAACACCACGGGCGGCAATTTGTCGGAAACCTTCCGCCAGATCGGCGATGAGCTGTCAAACCTGCGTATCTCGGGTTGATCCTGTAAACCGAACCACCATATGCGGAGCGGACCACCCGGCCCTCCGCATATCAGGCCGCCTGATCGCTTCGCGAACGGTGCAAATTAACCATCATTCGCCTGTCAAATTTTTCAGGCAATCTTGACATTAAAAGATCCTGCCTCTATCTCAAAGGCACGTTAGCACTCTGGAAGAGAGAGTGCTAACAGCGCGGATCGGCTCGATCCGCATAACAGGGTTCAACGTCTATAACACCAAGGGTTATACCATGGCTGATATCAAGTTCCGCCCGCTTCATGACCGCGTCGTCGTTCGTCGCGTTGAATCGGAAGCAAAGACCGCTGGCGGGATCATTATCCCTGACTCCGCTAAGGAAAAGCCGCAGGAAGGCGAAGTTGTCGCTGCTGGCGCCGGCGCTCGTGACGAAGCTGGCAAGCTCGTTCCGCTGGACGTCAAGGCTGGCGACAAGGTCCTGTTCGGCAAGTGGTCCGGCACGGAAGTCAAGATCAACGGCGAAGACCTGCTGATCATGAAGGAATCCGATATTTTGGGTATCGTCGGCTAATTCATTTAGCCCGGAGCATTTCCAGCAAAAGTGCGAAGCGGTTTTGTGTAGGATAATGCTTAAAAACAAAGAGACAGAGCGGGTTCGCTCCTGCCTCAAAAACAATTCACCATACCTGACCGGGATATTCCCAGGAGAGTAAAATGGCTGCAAAAGACGTAAAATTCGGTCGTTCTGCGCGCGAAAAGATGCTGCGCGGCGTCGATATCCTCGCTGACGCTGTTAAGGTCACGCTCGGCCCGAAAGGCCGCAACGTCGTAATCGACAAGTCCTTCGGCGCTCCGCGCATCACCAAGGACGGCGTTTCGGTTGCCAAGGAAGTCGAACTGGAAGACAAGTTCGAAAACATGGGCGCACAGATGCTGCGCGAAGTGGCTTCCAAGACCAACGACACCGCCGGTGACGGCACCACCACCGCGACCGTTCTCGGTCAAGCTATCGTTCAGGAAGGCGCCAAGGCTGTTGCCGCTGGCATGAACCCGATGGACCTGAAGCGCGGTATCGACCTCGCAGTTTCGGAAGTTGTTGCAAACCTTCTCGGCAAGGCCAAGAAGATCAACACCTCAGAAGAAGTTGCTCAGGTTGGCACGATCTCCGCTAACGGCGAAGCCGAAATCGGCAAGATGATCGCTGAAGCGATGCAGAAAGTCGGCAACGAAGGCGTCATCACGGTTGAAGAAGCCAAGACCGCCGAAACCGAACTCGAAGTCGTTGAAGGCATGCAGTTCGACCGCGGCTACCTGTCGCCGTACTTCGTCACCAACCCTGAAAAGATGGTTGCTGACCTCGAAGACGCTTACATCCTTCTGCACGAAAAGAAGCTCTCGAACCTCCAGGCTCTTCTGCCGGTTCTCGAAGCTGTCGTTCAGACCTCCAAGCCACTCCTCATCATCGCTGAAGACGTTGAAGGCGAAGCTCTTGCTACCCTCGTCGTCAACAAGCTGCGTGGCGGCCTGAAGATTGCTGCTGTCAAGGCTCCTGGCTTCGGCGACCGCCGCAAGGCCATGCTCGAAGACATCGCGATCCTCACCGGTGGTCAGGTTATCTCCGAAGATCTCGGCATCAAGCTCGAAAGCGTTACGCTCGACATGCTCGGCCGCGCCAAGAAGGTGTCGATCTCCAAGGAAAACACCACGATCGTCGACGGTGCAGGCCAGAAGGCCGAAATCGATGCTCGCGTTGGCCAGATCAAGCAGCAGATCGAAGAAACCTCTTCGGACTACGACCGTGAAAAGCTTCAGGAACGCCTTGCCAAGCTCGCTGGCGGCGTTGCCGTGATCCGCGTTGGCGGTGCAACGGAAGTTGAAGTCAAGGAAAAGAAGGACCGCGTTGACGACGCCCTGAACGCAACCCGCGCTGCGGTTGAAGAAGGCATCGTTGCTGGCGGCGGTACCGCTCTGCTCCGCGCTTCGGTTCAGATCAAGGCCAAGGGCATCAATGCTGACCAGGAAGCTGGCATCAACATCGTTCGTCGTGCGATCCAGGCTCCGGCCCGTCAGATCACGACCAACGCTGGTGAAGAAGCTTCGGTTATCGTTGGCAAGATCCTCGAAAACGGCGCTGACACCTTTGGCTACAACACTGCCAATGGCGAATATGGCGATCTGATCGCTCTCGGCATCGTTGATCCGGTCAAGGTTGTCCGTACGGCTCTGCAGAACGCAGCTTCGGTTGCTGGCCTGCTGATCACCACGGAAGCCATGATTGCTGAACTGCCGAAGAAGGATGCAGCTCCGGCTGGCATGCCTGGCGGCATGGGCGGCATGGGCGGCATGGATTTCTAAGAAATCCATAAAGCACTACTTTAAAGAGAACCTCCGGCTTCGGCCGGAGGTTTTTTTATTTCTAAAGCCCAAAAAGCCATCCTTGATTGGCGGATGCTAAGCCAAACCTACAGCCCGATAATGAGCCCGCACATATGCGGGAGAGCGGTTAACCGGCACTTTTCTCATTACGTTACGTAACTATCTGTGATTTATAAAAAATTTACCGTCTGGCCCCTTTGCCGATGTTAATATTCTATTTTAGAAAGTTCTCATTGACTTGAGACAACCAATCATGGTCAATCCCGGTTGACATGAGATGGACTTCCAGTTTGCCCCCGCACCCCGGAAGTCCTGTCTCAGGCAACAGGAAAGGCAGGCTTCGGCCTGCCTTTCCACTTTAAGGCGTATTTTCACAAATTTCTGGCCCGTAGATTTTCCTACGAAATTCAGCTCAAGCTTGCGCTCGACTGCTTCAGCTTGCCTCCCGGCGATTTTGCCCTATCGTTATCGCAACCGGAAAGAGGACGGAAAATCACATGCGCAAGGAACTGCCTATCGATACTGCCCCCAAGGATGGTCGCAAGATTACAGTCGTTTGGACCGATGAGGATGATCAGCGCAATGAATCGATTGCGCAATATCGGTCGCTCGCACAACTGAACGCTGGCGGCGGACAGTGGGATGAAACCGATACCGGCTGGTGGACATTCACCGACAGCAAAACCCAGCGCAAGATCGAACCGACCGCCTGGATCTCCGAAACCGAAGGCGGTGACGACGAAAACGAAGACAACTGACCGGCGCAGAAATTCACGCTCAAATAAAGTTGAATTTCCTAATCATATTTTGTCAAATAGCTCCGTAAGGAAAAGACGGAGCTACCAATTCGTTGGTAGTGCTATATTCATTGCGTCAGAGCCCGATACGGGCCGAAAGCTAGCCGGAGACATGAAATGACCGCCACGCGTACCGAAACAGATACTTTCGGACCGATTGATGTTCCCGCCGACCGCTATTGGGGCGCACAGACACAGCGTTCCTTGCAGAATTTCAAGATCGGCGGCGAGCGCATGCCTCTGCCGCTCGTTCATGCGCTGGGCGTCGTCAAGCGCGCAGCAGCCGAAACCAATATTGCGCTCGGCAAGCTCGACCCGGTTCTGGGTCAGGTTGTAGCTGTTGCGGCGTCAGAAGTGATCGAAGGCAAGCTTGACGATCATTTTCCGCTCGTCGTCTGGCAGACGGGTTCCGGCACGCAGTCGAACATGAACGCCAATGAAGTGATCTCCAATCGCGCCATCGAACTGCTTGGCGGCGAGAAGGGTTCGAAGAAGCCGGTTCATCCGAACGACCACGTCAATATGAGCCAGTCGTCCAATGACAGCTTCCCGACGGCGATCCATATCGCCACGGCGGTTGAAGCGGTCAATCGCCTTTACCCGGCGCTGGAGCACCTGACCAAGGCGCTCAAGGTCAAGGAAGAAGCTTTCAAGGACATCATCAAGATCGGCCGCACCCATACGCAGGATGCCACGCCGGTCACGCTCGGTCAGGAATTTTCCGGTTATCGTGCAGCGCTTGAATATGCGCGTCATCGCATCGAGCAGTCCCTCGCCGATGTTTTCCTGCTCGCGCAGGGCGGCACGGCAGTGGGCACGGGCCTCAATGCGCCGATCGGTTTCGACAGCGGCTTTGCTGATGCGGTCAGCGAAATCACCGGCCTGTCGTTCAAGACAGCGCCGAACAAGTTCGAAGCGCTGGCCAGCCATGGCGCAATTCTCAACTTCCATGGCAGTCTGAACGCGCTGGCGGCTGATTTGTTCAAGATCGCCAACGATATCCGCTTTCTCGGTTCCGGCCCGCGCTCCGGTCTTGGCGAATTGTCCCTGCCGGAAAATGAGCCGGGCTCGTCGATCATGCCGGGCAAGGTGAACCCGACACAGGCGGAAGCCATGACCATGGTGGCAACGCAGATTTTCGGCAATCAGACGACCGTAACCGTCGCCGCCAGCCAGGGTCATTTCGAGCTGAACGTGTTCAAGCCGGTCATTGCTTACAATGTGCTGCAATCGATCCGTCTGCTCAGCGATGCGATGGTTTCTTTTGCCGATCATTGCGTGGACGGCATTGAAGCCAATGAAACCCGCATCAAGGAACTTCTGGATCGTTCGCTGATGCTGGTGACTGCGCTCGCACCTGCCATCGGTTATGACGGTGCAGCAAAGATTGCCAAGACCGCGCACAAGAACGGCACAACCCTGCGCGAAGAAGCGCTGGCAAGTGGGCTGGTGAGTGCTGAAGACTACGACCGGCTCGTCCGGGCGGAGCGGATGATCGCGCCTGAGTGATCAGGCGCGCATGATCGTCTACATGCAGTGAACGAACTGTCGAGAATTAAACGGCTTTTCTTGACAGTTGTTAATCGATAATTGAAGGCAAAGTTCAACAGGAGAGAGCTCCCACATGTCCTCGATTACCCCACAGTCCAACGGCGCTGTAACGCTCATCGCCCGCGTGTTTCTTTCGATCCTCTTCATCATTGCCGGTTTCGGCAAGCTGACGGCTATTTCCGGTACGGCTGGTTATTTCTCCAGCATCGGCCTCCCGCTTCCGACGGTTACCGCTGTCGTCGTCGGCCTCGTCGAGTTTGTGGGCGGCATTGCCATTCTGGTTGGTTTCCAGACCCGAATTGCAGCCGTTATCGTCGGCCTGTTCACCATCGGTGCAACACTTGTTGCGCACATGAACTTCGCTGAAGGCATGAACGCCTTGATGGCGCAGAAGAACCTCGCCATCGCTGGCGGCCTCTTCCTGCTGGCTCTGCATGGCGCAGGCTCGCTGTCGATCGACGCCAAGCGCGGCTGATCGAAACACTCCGTTCCGCCTCCGACTGCATCGGAGCGGTTCGCCTGAAATGAACAAAGCCGCGCCTGCGTATAATGCCGGGCGCGGCTTTTTTCGTTCTGTTTTCCACGGCTTTCGTACAGCCGACACGAACACAGAATTTTTATCAGAATTCTCTTTTCAAAACCGTCCACCGGTAGTTGTGTAATATTGGCCTGTCAGATAATGGAGCCGCTTATTTTAGCGTTTAGGAACAACCGCTCCGCGAACGATCAATTGCATTCAAGATTCCCCCCCAAGCATAGATTGTAGAGAAAAATGACCGTTTCCCCCGCAACCAGCAGCCAGTCTCCCACTGGCTCCTCCCCTATCGGAAATTTCGGTTTCGCACTCACCAGCCTCACCGTTCTGTTCTTCATGTGGGGCTTCATCACCAGCCTCAATGACATTCTGATCCCGCATCTGAAGAACGTCTTCCAGCTCAACTATACCCAGTCGATGCTGATCCAGTTTTGCTTCTTCGGCGCTTACTTCATCGTTTCGCTACCCGCCGGAGCGCTTGTCAAGCGTATCTCCTACAAACGCGCCATCGTCGTCGGCCTCGTGATCGCCGCCATCGGCTGCGCGCTGTTCATTCCCGCAGCTTCCTACCGGGTCTATGGGCTGTTTCTCGGCGCGCTCTTCGTGCTGGCGTCCGGCGTCACGGTTCTGCAGGTCGCCGCGAACCCCTATGTCACGATCCTCGGCAAGCCGGAAACGGCTGCAAGCCGCCTGACGCTGACACAGGCGTTCAACTCGCTCGGCACGACGATTGCACCCCTTTTCGGCGCAATGCTGATCCTGTCTGCCGCAACCGGGGCCGTCAACAGCACGGCGGAAGCCGATGCGGTCAAGTTCCCCTATCTCCTGCTGGCGCTGGCCTTTGTCGTTCTTGCTATCGTTTTCGCGATCCTGAAGCTACCGGATGTCGAAGCCGAAGAAAGCGCGGTCGCAGATGAAGGCTCTGCCTGGCAGTACCGGCATCTGGTGCTGGGTGCCATCGGCATTTTCGTCTATGTGGGCGCGGAAGTCAGCGTCGGCAGTTTTCTCGTCAATTTCCTGAGCGACCCGAGTGTGGTCGGCTTGTCGGAAACCGATGCAGCGCATCACGTCGCCTATTTCTGGGGCGGAGCCATGGTTGGTCGCTTCATCGGCTCGGCAGCCATGCGCTATATCGATGACGGCAAGGCGCTGGCCTTCAACGCCGTGGCCGCCATTCTGTTGCTGCTCCTCACGGTTGCGACAACGGGCAATGCCTCCATGTGGGCGGTTCTGGCAATCGGCCTGTTCAACTCGATCATGTTCCCGACCATCTTCAGTCTGGCGCTGCACGGTCTTGGCAAGCACACCAGCCAGGGTTCAGCGATCCTGAATCTGGCCATTGTCGGCGGCGCGATCATCCCGCTGATACAGGGCGCGCTGGCCGATACAGTCGGCATTCATCATGCCTTCCTGATGCCTATCATCTGCTATGTCTACATCGCCTTTTATGGCCTCGTCGGCAGCAAACCGAAACGCTAAACCTGAAAACGACAAAAGCCGGTCTGAAACCAGACCGGCTTTTTCATTGATTACCGTACCATAACAGAAGCGTCAGGCCGCAAGACCTTTGCGGATACGCTCGGCAATTTCCGCGATACGGGCATTGCCATGGCTGCGGCGCGCCGAAACAAGGCAGGCCTGCGAACGCAGGATGACGCCATCTTCCAGAACCTTCAGGCGATTGGCGCGCAGGGTGGAGCCGGTCGACGTAATATCGACGATCATGTCGGCAGAACCTGCTGCCGGAGCGCCTTCGGTCGCGCCAAGGCTTTCCACGATGCGGTAAACCTGAATGCCGTGTTTCTGCGAGAAGAATTGCTGCGTCAGACGCCAATATTTGGTGGCGATGCGCAGACGGCGACCATGACGCTGGCGGAAATCTGCGGCCACGTCATCAAGATCGGCCATGCTGGTCACATCGCGCCAGACTTCCGGCACCGCGACAACAACATCGGCATGGCCGAAGCCCAGTTCCGCCTCGATGGCCACGCGCTCATCGGCATGGGCCAGCGTTTCGCGCACGAGGTCTTCGCCCGTGACGCCCATATCGACGCTGCCGTAGCCCAGCTCGCGGGCAATCTCGGACGCCGACAGGAAGAGAATATCGAGATCGTCTTCACCTTCGACGCGCGCGCGATAATTGCGGTCGTCATCCGGCAGGATCACCTTGTATCCGGCTTTTTCGAGAACGGCGAGCGTCTGTTCCTTCAGCCGACCCTTGGACGGCAATGCCAGTGTGACGCTCATTTCGTTGCTCCCGCCAGCACTTGCAGCCGGTCCAGCCAGATGGAGAAGCCGACGCCGGGAATATTTTCGGAAGCGCCGAGCATGGTCAAAAGCCGGTCATAACGACCACCACCTGCCAGAACCGCATCTTTTTCCACGCCGGAGGCGCGAATTTCATAGACGAGGCCGGTATAATAATCGAGCGGACGACCGAACGAGGCGTCATAGACGATATCGCTGGTCTTGATACCAGCCGCAGCAATCGCCTCCGCACGAGCTTCGAATTTCTGAAGAACAGCGCCAAGATCGAGCGCATTTTCAGACGCGAAAGCACGCAATGTCACCGCTGCGGAATCGAGCGTGACATGCGTTTCCAGAAACTGCTTGAGCAGATCGAGCGCCGAAGCCGGGAAACGCGTAGCGGCCAGATCTTCCTTCTCGATCAGGCGACGGGCGATTTCCGCAGGCGAACGGCCAGCACCCGGCGAAATGCCAGCTTCCAGCATTTCGGCTTCCAGCATACGCGCAAGGCCGGTTTCGTCGCCTTCAGCAACGAGAACGGCAAGGGTTTCCGGCAGCGGATCGCGCCGTTGCGCGCCTGTCAATTCAGCCAAAGCCAGTTGCATGGAATGCGCATCGCCAAACGAGCGTAGCAGCTTCTTGCGCCAGCCTTGCGGTAGACCGAGCGCCTTAAGCATACCGGCGAAGACCGACTGATCGCCCAGAACGATATCAAGCCCGGCTTGCGGGGCGACGGAGCGAACACAGGACAGCGCATCGGCAATCGAGCGCGCATCCGAAGCCGCCTCATCGGCAGCGCCCAGATCCTCGATCCCGGCCTGAAGAAACTCAGCCGCGCCATCACGACGCTGCCGGAACACTTCGCCAAGATAGGCGTAACGTTTCGGCGTCGCCGCATTGAGCGCAATATGGTTGCGACAGACGGGAATGGTGAATTCCGGCCGCAGGCACAGGCTGTCGCCGTTTTCGTTTTCGGTGAGGAAAATACGACGGCGCAAATCCTCGCCTGCCATATCCAGAAATGGATCGGCAGGCTGGATTAGCGGTATTTCCACCAGATCGGCATCGCGCGCATCAAGCTCTGTGCGAAGCGCGTTGAAAACCGGCGATGTGCGCGTTGCGGCCATGGTTCCGATCACTTTGCGGCTTGAGCGCGGTCCTGCGCCTGACTGCTGAGAATTTCCCGAACCGCTTCGACCAGACCGTCTTCCTTGACGGTGATCTGCGCCGGGCGGCTCTCGCGCCAGGTCACATTGTCCTCGATCTCGGCGGAAAGACGCTTGCCTTCAACCAGATCCTTGATCTGCACTTCACCGGCTTCACGTTCCTGCGAGCCCTGAATGATCACGCATGGCGCTTCGCGACGGTCGGCATATTTCATCTGCGCCTTCATGCCGGAACCGCCGACATACATTTCAGCGCGGATGCCCTGCTGGCGCAGATCGGAGACCATTTTCTGATAGCGGCCGAGGCTTTCCGTGTCCTTGTCCATCACCAGCACGACTACCGGGCCGACGACATCGGACACATCCAGCTTGCCGAGATTTTTCAGCGCCGTCATCAGGCGCGAAACACCGATGGAGAAACCCGTCGCCGGAACCGGCTCGCCACGGAAGCGCGACACGAGACCGTCATAACGACCACCGCCGCCAACCGAGCCGAACACGACCTTCTGGCCGTCTTCATTGGTCACGTCGAACAGAAGCTCGGCTTCGAATACCGGGCCGGTATAATATTCAAGGCCGCGAACCACGGACGGGTCGATCTTCACGCGACCATCATAGCCGCCTGCCGAAAACAGCGCCTGCATGTCGGCGAGTTCGGTGACGCCTTCTTCGCCCTTGGCATTGCCCGCAACGACAGCGCGAAGATTGGCAATCGTATCGGCACCCGTCGCACCACCGGCGGCGGTGAAAGCCAGCACCTTTTCAATCGCTGCATCGGCCAGTTCTGCGCCCTTGGTGAAATCGCCGCTTTCGTCAAGGCGACCCTTGCCGAGCAGAAGGCGCACGCCTTCGGGGCCGAACTTGTCGAGCTTGTCGATGGCGCGCAGTACATTCAGGCGCTTGGCGGCATTGCCCTCGCCTTCAAGGCCGATGGCATCCAGCACGCCGTCCAGAACCTTGCGGTTGTTGACGCGGATTGCGTAATCGCCACGACGAATGCCAAGACGCTCCAGCGTATCGGCCATCATCATGCACATTTCGGCATCAGCGGAGACGTTCGGCGCGCCGACCGTGTCGGCGTCGAACTGCATGAACTGACGGAAGCGGCCCGGGCCCGGCTTCTCGTTGCGGAACACCCAGCCATTGCGATAGCTGCGATAAGGCTTTGGAAGCTGCTCGAAATTCTCGGCCACATAGCGCGCCAGCGGCGCGGTCAGATCGTAGCGCAGCGACAGCCACTGCTCATCGTCGTCCTGAAAGGAGAACACACCTTCATTCGGGCGATCCTGATCCGGAAGAAACTTTCCGAGCGCGTCCGTATATTCCACCAGCGGCGTTTCCACCGGCTCGAAACCATAGAGGTCATAGACTTCGCGGATCGTCGCCATCATCTTTTCGGCGGCGCGCAAGTCGTCCGGAACCCGATCGACAAACCCGCGCGGCAGCCGCGCCTTCATCTTGTCCGCTTTATCGGCCATTTTTCCTGCCTGATCGCTAAGTATATACAATATATGCCGGAAGAACCGGCAAATCCTCGAAAACCGAGTGTTGCCGGTTTCCTAACCGATCAGGCCCGTTGCGGCAAGTGCAGGAAGCGCGTTCAGCGTGCGGCAATGGCGACGGCGGCGCCCGCCATCATGCCAGCGCTGGTCCGATTGGCAATGCGCATCATACGTGGGCTGCGCAAAACACGCCGCGCCTGCGCGGCCAGCACCACCCAGGCGGTGTCGACCGCCGCCAGAACGGCAAACATGACAGCCAGCAATTCTGCCCAGCCAACCAGCGACACATGGGTGATATCCACGACGGTTGGCAGAATGGCGATATAAAAGACCATGATCTTCGGATTTCCGAGCGTGACGGCGAGTGCGCTGAGGAAAAGCTTGCGCCCTTCACCCTCGCGCGGAATGGCATTTTCATCCGCTTCTTCATCGACTGGTGCGATCCACATTTTCCACGACAAATAGATCAAATAGGCGACGCCTGCATATTTCAGCACCAGAAACGCGGTGTGGAAGCTGTTGGCGAGAGCCGACAGGCCCCAAACGGCAAGCGAGAGCCATACGGCATCACCCAGCCAGAGACCGAACATGAATGGAAAGACGCCCTTATGCCCACGGCTGATGACGCGCGCCACCAGCGCGCCGACATTCGGCCCCGGCGTGCCTGCGGCTACGACCAGAATACCCGCGAAAGCAATGAGCGACGTCAAATCCATGGCTGTTCCTCCGAATGAACACTGCTTTTCGCAGAAAGATCGCCGGTTATCAATCTCCGGTTTATTGGGGGCGCTTGAATGCCAGCCGCAGCTTTTCGACATGGGCGCGGCAGTGGCAGCCTTCGATATGGTCGTTGACCAGACCCATGGCCTGCATGAAAGCATAAACCGTGGTCGGCCCGACGAAGGACCAGCCGCGCTTTTTCAAATCCTTGGAAATGCGGATGGAGGTATCGGTTTTCGGATTGGCAATCAGGGTCGGATAATCCACGACGACAGGGCGGTCCTCCGCACCCGGTTCAAACGACCAGAAATAGGCCGCAAGCGATCCCTTTTCCGCGACCAGTTCAATGGCGCGGTTTGCATTGTTGATCGTGGATTCGATCTTGCCGCGATGGCGCACAATACCCTTGTCGGCCAGGAGACGCTCGACATCCTTGACGTCATATTGCGCGACGCGGTGGAAATCGAAACCATCGAAAGCCGCGCGGAAATTCTCGCGCTTGCGCAGGATGGTGAGCCAGGACAGGCCCGACTGGAAACCTTCGAGGCAGATTTTCTCGAACAGCCGATAATCGCTGGAGACCGGCACGCCCCATTCATTGTCATGATAGGCGAGATAATCCGGCAATACGCCCGGCCAGAAGCAACGGGTCTTGCCATCTTCGCTGACGATAAGACCGGTTTTCACTTCGGCAATGTCACTCATTTCCCGCCTCCAATTTTCTGCTCATGACCTGATTTGAAAAGTGTTTCCCACTTTTTGGGGACATGCGCAAAGCTTCATCGATCATTAAACATGTGGCGCAACCTGACGCTAACCACAACTCTACTTAGAGTGTCGTCCAAGCAAAACACGCGACCGAAATTTACCTTTCCGATTCCATTGGGGCGCACAATCCCGGCATGAAATTAAGGGCTGTTCTCCTGACAGGACGTGTCAGGAGCCGCAGCCGGGCAACCGCGCCAATGGACCCAGACGGGCAACGCAACCGGGATAATGGCGCAAAGAGAGACGGATCTGGACCATGCAACCACGTCATCTTCTTTTGATCGGATCGCTTGCAGCGATTGCTGTTTCCATCGTCAGCACCGGCATGGCTTTTGCCAATGACCGTTACGCGACCCTGCCGCCGGTGGCCGTCAGCCCCGACCTTTCCGCACCATGGGTAGCGCAGTTGCACGGTCAGCCGGCGCGCATGCGCCAGATGCCGGAGGGGACAGTCCAGCAGCCAGTGCGCCGCACCACCGTCAAACAAAAGCAGAAGTCGAAGCCGAATTATCGTCAGGTTTCCTACCAGCGCCCGGCAAGCAATCCAGCCACCGCGCCGAGCAAACATCAGATCGACCCGATCTATCTGCCGCAGAGTGTTTCCTATTCCGGCAGCGAAAAGTCCGGCACCATCGTGATTGATACCAGCAAGCGCTTTCTTTATCTCGTCCAGTCCGACGGCCGGGCCATGCGTTACGGCGTCGGCGTGGGCAAGCAGGGTTTCAGCTGGAAAGGTTCACAGCACATCAGCCGCAAGGCCGAATGGCCGACCTGGACGCCGCCCAAGGAAATGATTGCCCGCGAGCGTCGCAAGGGGCGCATTCTGCCTGCGCGCATGGATGGCGGCGTTAACAATCCGCTTGGCGCACGCGCCCTTTATCTCGGTTCGACGCTTTATCGCATTCATGGCACCAACCAGCCATGGACCATCGGCAAGGCTATGTCGTCGGGTTGTATCCGTATGCGCAACGAGGACGTGACCGATCTCTATGAACGCGTTCCCATTGGCACACGCGTCGTGGTTCGCTGATCCGTTCCGGAACAGTTTTATAGTCAAACAAAGCCGCTCTCTCTGCAGGGCGGCTTTTTTACATTCATAATACTGAAACATTGGATTTTTTGATGAAATCAATCTGTCACAGGCCCAAAA
Organism: Ochrobactrum sp. RH2CCR150; assembly: GCA_014138095.1. Taxonomy (GTDB): domain Bacteria; phylum Pseudomonadota; class Alphaproteobacteria; order Rhizobiales; family Rhizobiaceae; genus Brucella; species Brucella gambitense. The sequence goes on along the minus strand of JACGXE010000002.1, from coordinate 147,309 downwards.
ACAACCTGAAAAGGCTTTTGCTTTTCCCGCGAACACCCATATGCTGCCAATGATGATTTGAGTGATGATTTGAAAAAACATGGACGGCGCCGCCAGAGGGCGGCCACAAATGCGACTGTATCGGAATATGAACCGGTGTCGCATTTGGATGGAGGGAAAGGATAGATCATGACCGTACCGACCGTAAAACTGAACGACGGCAACCATATTCCGCAGCTCGGTTACGGTGTCTGGCAGGTGGGCAATGATGAAGCGGTTACAGCCGTCAGCGAGGCGCTGAAAGCGGGCTACCGGCACATCGACACCGCCGCCATCTATGGCAATGAAGAAGGCGTGGGCAAAGCCATCAACAATTCGGGCATTGCACGCGGCGACATCTTCCTGACGACCAAACTCTGGAACAGCGATCAGGGCTATGAATCGACGCTAAAAGCCTTTGCGACCAGCCTGAAAAAGCTCGGCACGGATTATGTCGATCTGTATCTGATCCATTGGCCGATGCCGTCAAAAGACCTGTTCATGGAAACCTGGCGCGCCTTCATCAAGCTGAAGGAAGAAGGCCTCGTGAAGTCTATCGGCGTGTCGAACTTCCGCACAGCCGACCTTGAACGCGTGATCAAGGAAAGCGGCGTGACGCCGGTTCTAAACCAGATCGAGCTGCATCCGCAGTTCCAGCAGGACGAGCTGCGCCTGTTCCATGGCAAGCACGACATCGCCACCGAAGCCTGGAGCCCGCTTGGACAAGGCAAGATTCTGGAAGACGAGAAGCTAAAGGCGATTGCCGCCAAGCACGGCAAATCCGTTGCACAGGTCATCCTGCGCTGGCACATCGAGACCGGCAATATCGTCATCCCGAAGTCGGTCACGCCTGCCCGTATCAAGGAAAATTTCGAGGTTTTCGATTTCAGCCTCAATGGCACCGATCACGATGCCATTACCAAGCTGGACAAGACCGATGGCCGCATCGGCCCCAACCCGGCGACATTCTCGGCGGGCTAATCCAAAACACATGAACAAAAGGCCGGGCAATCGCCCGGCTTTTTTTATCGCAGCAGCTTCAGGCTGCCGGTCAATGAGCGGACCCATTTGGCGGGACCGGCGATCCCCACACCATCAATGACCTCGGCGGCAAGATCGCGGTTCGGAAACGTGGTTTCATATTCCGCATAGACATGCATTGCCCGCGCGAAGGCCGGAAAGGCGACAACCGCTTCCCTGTCTTCATGTGCCGCCGCTTTCAACAGGATCGCCCGGATCGTTTCCGCGTCTGCTTGCAGGATCGGCACGGGCCGGTCCGAGCTGATATCGATGGCGACGCCTAAGCGATCAACCAACTGCCGCGCCGCGACTTGAGGCAGTCGTGCGCCAAGTCCAATCGAGATGGCCGCGACCGTGTTTGCCAGCAGGCCTTGGGCCAGATCAGGGTTGACGATAACGGCGAGACGCAGATCTTCCTGCATGGTGGCTCCAGAGTTTCAGTGTTTCTCGGTGAGAAATACACCGCATCCTCTGGGCGATCCTGCCTTTCTTACCTCACTATTGTCATAATAAGGTAGATTCTACCCCATATTAACATCAATCAGGTAGTTTTTATGAGCGCGCTGGAACCCTCCGATATTCGCATTCTCGAAGCTTTGCAGGAAGACGGTCGCCTGACCAATCAGGCGCTGGCCGATCAGGTCGGCATGTCCACCTCGCCAAGCTGGCGCAAGATGCGCAAGCTGGAAGAAGATGGTGTGATCGACGGCTATCGCGCTAACCTCAATCGCAAGGCAATCGGCCTTGGCGTCATGGCTTTCGTGCGGATCAAGATCGACAGTCACAGCGAATTGGAGGCGGAGCAATTTGCCGCCGAGCTGATGGGGCTCGACGACGTGATCACCTGCTACAGCATTGCAGGCGATGCCGACTTTCTGCTTCAGGTGGTCTCACGCGATCTCGACACATATGCCGATTTCGCCATGTCCACCCTACGCCGCCTGCCCCGTATCAAGGAAATGCAGACGACCTTCGTTTTGAAGGAAACGAAAAGCTTCAAGGGCTTTCCGTTGCACTATGCCGCGTCAGTGAAGGCGGGAGCTTGAGAGCGCAACTGGCTTTGGCCCGCCATAGGCCCAGTCGATCAGCTCCACCGTATGAACAATCGGCAGTTTGCTGCCGGTGGCAATCTGCGTCATGCAACCGATATTGCCCGTTGCGATAAGGGCGGCGCCAGTTGCCTCGATATTCTTCACCTTGCGATCGCGCAGCTTGACGGCAATCTCCGGCTGCATGATGTTATAGGTACCAGCCGATCCGCAGCAGAGGTGCCCTTCCAGCGGTTCCTTTACCGTAAAGCCCGCCCTGGAGAGCAGGTCTTTCGGCTGTCGCACGATTTTTTGCCCATGCTGCATCGAGCAGGCCGAATGGTAGGCGACCGTCAGCGCCTGCGGCGCATCGGGTTCCGGCAAGTCGATGCCGACCAGATACTCAGTGATATCCTTTGCCAGTGCCGAAACCCGCGCAGCCTTGTCCTGATAGGCCGGATCAAGCCGCAACATGTAACCATAATCCTTGATCGTGGTACCGCAGCCGGACGCCGTGACGATGATCGCATCGAGACCGCCCGCCTCAATCTCGCGCGTCCAGACATCGACATTGTGCCGCGCCTGTTCAAGCGCCTGCTCTTCACGGCCCATATGGTGAACCAGCGAACCGCAGCAGCCTTCGCCCTTCGGCGTCACCACTTCGATGCCGAAGCGGTTCAAAAGCCGCAACGTGGCGGCATTGATACCCGGATTGAGCACAGGCTGCGCACAGCCGTTGAGAATTGCCACGCGACCGCGCTTTTCGCCCTTGGCGGCGCTGACGGTTTCGATAGGAACCGCCGCTGGCAGGCTTTGCGGTGCGAGATCAAGCATCGCCGCCATGGGTTTCAGGGCATCGCTCTTGCGCAAAAGCGGCGCAAACGGCTTGCCCAGTTTCGCCAGCTTCAGCGCCGCACGGAACCGGCCCGGATAGGGCAGAACCTGCGTCAGTACACCGCGCAGGAAGCGGTTCATGAAGGGGCGCTTGTAGGTTTTCTCGATATGCGCGCGAGCATGATCGACCAGATGCATGTAATTGACGCCCGAAGGACAGGTCGTCATGCAGGAGAGGCACGACAGGCAGCGGTCGACATGGCGCACGACTTCCTCATCCGCCGGACGGCCGTTTTCCAACATGTCCTTGATCAGATAAATGCGCCCGCGCGGACTGTCGAGTTCATTGCCAAGCGTCACATAGGTCGGGCATGTGGCCGTGCAGAAGCCGCAATGCACGCATTTGCGCAGAATCTTTTCCGATTCCTGAACACCAGGATCGCGCAGCTGGTCGGGGCTGAAATGAGTTTGCATCGTGTCACGCTCCAACCTGATGAGAATGCATACGGCCCGGATTGAGAATATTTTCCGGATCGAATTGCTGCTTCAACCGCTGCGACAAGGCCGTAAGGGCTGCTGGCTGCGGTTCGAACACATCAATGCCAGCACGGACCGTCTCCGGCGCGCGCACCAGCGTCGCGTGACCGCCACCATATCTGGCAATGAGTTTGCGCAAGATCTGCGCTTCCGGATCGGCTTCCATCCGCATCCAGATCAAGCCACCCTGCCAGTCGTAATAGGCGTCGACGCCCGCATGACGGCGGAATTCGTCCACCATCTGCCAGCCTTGCATCGGCGTCATTGAAACGCGCCAGACAGCGCGATTGTCGCCCGCATTGGCATAAGGCAGCACATCGCGCACTTCGCGCCAAAGCTGCTGCGACTGCGCCCCGTCCAAAGCTTCCACCGCGCCGGATTGGAGGAGCAGCGCCTGCAACTGGCGGCTGCGATGCTCGACCGAAGGCGCGAAACCTTCAAGCCGCAACACGGTCGCCGCTTCCCAGCCAAGCTTTCCATCAAGGAAGCGATTGGCAACTGTCGGCGGCAGATGTGCTGCGGAAGCGACCTCCTCGCGCGAACCCATCGCCATGGCCATGACGCACGCCGCCTGTTCATCGGTCAGCCCGCGCACGACGAGCGTGGCTGCCGTTTCCGGCTTTGGCAGAACCTTGAACGTCACCTCTGTGGCGACGCCCAGCGTGCCCCAGGAATTGGCCATGCCCTTGGACAAGTCATAACCCGTCACGTTCTTGACCACGCGACCGCCGGATTTGAACAATTCGCCCCGCCCCGACACAACGCGCACGCCAAGCACATGGTCACGCGCAGCGCCCGCCTTGAGGCGGCGCGGCCCAGACAGATTGGCGGCAAGCGCACCGCCGATCGTGCCGCGACCAGCCTCGCCCGACAGCAGCGGGCCGTAATCCATCGGCTCGAAGTGAAAACACTGATTGTTGTCAGCCAGAAGTTTTTCGATCTCGACCATCGGCGTTCCGGCCTTTGCCGAAAGCACCAACTCGTCTGGCTCATACAATGTCACGCCCGAAAGCCGCGACACGTCGAGCACGCGGCCCGCATCGACCCTGTGTCCGATACCGCGCTTGGAGCCATGGCCGATGATTTCCAGCGGGGTGGAGCTGGCCAGCGCATCCTGCACCGCATCCAGAACGCCCGCTTCATCCTGCGGCTTTAGAATATTTGCATCGCTCATGATCAAAACCACAATTCAGAATCGGGGAATATCCGGGTGGGCCAGTTCGCCACGATGCACATGCATGCGGCCGAGCTCGGCGCAGCGGCGCAATTGCGGAAACACCTTGCCGGGATTGAGCAGATGCTTGGCATCGAAAGCACATTTGACGCGCATCTGCTGGTCGAGATCGATGTCGTTGAACATTTCCGGCATCAGATCGCGCTTTTCGATGCCGACGCCATGCTCGCCGGTGAGAACACCGCCAACTTTCACGCAGAGCCGCAAAATATCCGCGCCGAAGTTCTCGGCAGCTTCCAGTTCACCTGGAATATTCGCATCATAGAGGATCAGCGGATGCAGATTGCCATCGCCCGCATGAAACACATTGGCCACCCGCAATCCGTATTTTTCGGACAGGTCGCGCATGCCTGACAGCACACGCGGCAGCTCCTTGCGCGGAATGGTGCCATCCATACACAGATAATCCGGCGAAATACGTCCCACCGCCGGGAAAGCCGCCTTGCGCCCAGCCCAGAAAGCGAGACGCTGCTCTTCCGACTGCGACAGAATGCAGGTCGTGGAGCCGTTGCGCAGCGCCAATGCTTCGACGCGTCCGATCAGGTGATCGACCTCCACTGGCGGACCGTCGAGTTCGACGATCAGAAGCGCTTCCACATCAAGCGGATAGCCGACGCGGACAAAATCTTCTGCCGCCTTGATGGCTGGCCGGTCCATCATTTCCATGCCGCCGGGAATAATGCCTGCGCCAATAATATCGGCCACGCACTGGCCAGCCTGTTCGCTGGATGGAAAGCCGACCATGACGGCGCGCGCCGTTTCCGGCTTTTGCAAGATGCGCACCGTGATTTCCGTCACCACGCCGAGCAGGCCTTCCGAACCGGTCATCAGCCCCAGAAGATCATAGCCCTCACTGTCGAGATGCTTGCCGCCGAGGCGCAAAACCTCGCCGGTGATCAGCACCATTTCGATGCCCAGAACATTATTGGCGGTGAGGCCGTATTTGAGGCAATGCACGCCACCTGCATTTTCAGCGACATTGCCGCCGATGGAACAGGCAATCTGCGACGACGGATCGGGCGCATAATAAAAGCCCTCATGCTCGACGGCTTTGGTAATGCCCAGATTGGTGACGCCCGGCTGCACCACGGCAACGCGGTTCGGATAATCGATTTCGAGAATACGATTGAAGCGGGACATGCCGAGCAGCACCGCATCCTGCAAGGGCATCGAACCGCCGGACAGCGATGTGCCCGCGCCGCGTGGCACAACGCGAATCCCGTTCTCGTGACAGTAACGCAGAACCTGAGAGACCTGATCGACCGTTTCCGGCAGCACGACCACCAGCGGCAGTGAGCGATGCGCGGTCAGGCCATCGCTCTCGAACACCCGCATTGCATTGACGGTATCGACCACGCCCTCGCCCGGTACGATGCCGCGCAGATCATCCACGATCTGCCCGCGCCGCTGCATGACGGACGCATCCGGCTCCGGCATAATCAATCCGCTCATTTGCTCCTCCGCCGCTGGTCAGGCGCCTTTTCGTCAAGGCGCCGCCAGCCCTCAAATGCCGTCCCGGCTTTCATCCTCGCTTGAGAACCGGAGCGGTCGTAACGCATCGTTTTCGCGCCATACCAGACTGGATGGACAGACCCGAACTTTTCTGGAATAGCTCTAACATGCACAGTGCACCCTGCACCATATTCGTCAAGTGGTAAATCATTTTTACCACTTGCACCGTTCGCATAACAGTTTTCACGCTGCGGCATAATTGCTTGCGGAGCCTTGTATCGCTGGGCTAGATGCAATTGAAATGCAGGCCAATTCGGTTGGAGTGGGATCACGCGATCATGATGAGCAGCAGTCTGGCCGATATGGAAATCTTTGCCCGCGTTGTCGCAACCGGCAGCATGTCGGCAGCGGCTCGCGATCTCGGCCTTTCCCCCGCGGTGGTTTCCAAGCGTCTTGGTCGTCTGGAAGAGCGCCTCGGCACCCGGCTCCTGCAACGCACAACACGGCAGATCGCGCTGACCGAGGCCGGTCAGGGCTATCACGAGCGCGTCCTGGCCATTCTGTCGAACATCGAGGAAGCGGAAGCTTTTGTCGCGCGGCGGTCCGCCGATGCGCGCGGCACGCTGAAGATTTCGGCCCCCACGACCTTCGGGCGCATGCATATCGCCCCTTATCTGGTGCCTTTCATGCGCGCCAATGCCGACCTCACGGTCAATATGCAATTGACCGACGAAATGGTCGATATTGTCGGCGACGGCTATGATTTGGCGATCCGCATTGGCGAATTGTCGGATTCGACCCTTGTCGCCCGCAGGCTGGCGCCTGTCCGTCGCCTGCTCGTCGCGTCACCCGGTTACATTGCGGAGCGTGGCACGCCTGAGACAATCGAAGATTTGCAGGCGCATATCTGCCTTGCGCCGCACAATAATGATCCATGGCGGCTTGAAGGGCCGAAGGGGCCAATCGTCATTCGCCCGGTCGGCCCGCTCCAGACCAATTCCAGCGAGATGGTGCGTGAAGCCGTGCTGGCTGGCCTCGGCATTGCACAGCGCTCCACATGGGATATTGGCCCGGAACTCGCGGCAGGCAAGCTGGTTCAGGTGCTGCCCGACTATACAGCGTCGCGCAACGTGGCCATTCACGCGGTCTATCCGTCAAAACAGTTCCTGCCTGCCAAGGTGCGCCTGTTCATAGATTATCTCGCCGACCTCTACGGCCCTGTACCTTATTGGGAGAGCGGCAGTTCTCCACAGGTCGCATCTCAAAAATAGACATCAAGTCTTTCGCTGGCTATGTAACGCACGCATTAGAAAACGCGCATATACATGCGGCACGGTATCTCCTCCCATAATACCTGTCGCTTTGTTCCGAGCCTGAGGAAAGATAATGAACACTCCGATCCGTTTTATTCTCGCCATCATCGTTGCCGTTGTCGTCGGTTGCGGCTTCATGTTCTACGACAAGTCCCGCGGTGCGGAATGGGTCGTGTCACCGCAGCAGATCGAGCAGGCGAAGTCTGAAGGCAAGACCGGCTTCGAAAGCCGTCCGGGCACTGTAACCGTGCTGCCGATCCGCAGCGAAACGGCTGACGCGCTGCCCTTCAAATGGGCGATGTATGGCATTGTCGCCGGTCTGTTCGTGCTTGTTTCGACGCGCAAGCGCAAAAAGGCTTAAAACATCCTTCTTCCAACCATCAGAAAGCCCGGCTGGATCACCAGTCGGGCTTTATTTTCAATATATTCCGTTGCCGGGTCCGTCCCTTGCGGCTACCTTGCCGCCGATACGCAAAGGGCTTGAACGGCATGTCCGAAACGATTTTTTCCCGCATACAGACGAGCCGCACAGCGGACGATGTCGTATACCAGATCGAGACGCTCATTCTGGAAGGCGTTCTGCGCGGCGGCGACCGTCTGCCCGGCGAACGCGAGCTGGCGCGCCAGTTCGACATTTCCCGGCCCATCCTGCGCGATGCCCTCAAGCGCCTTGAAACGGCGGGCCTTTTGACTTCACGCCACGGCGGTGGAACATTCGTGGCCGATGTGATCGGACAGGTCTTCAGCGCGCCCGTGGTCAAGCTTTTTGCCGATCATCGCAAGGCGACCGCCGATTATCTGGAATATCGCCGCGAAATCGAAAGCATCGCCGCTGAATACGCAGCGCTTCGGGCGACGCCCGCCGACAAGGCACTGCTGACGGAAATCATGAAAGCGATGGAAACCGCGCATGGCGCAAGCGATTTCGACACCGAAGCACGCCTTGATGTCGAGCTGCACAATGCGGTTGGCGAAGCGGCGCATAATATCGTGCTGCTGCACACTTTGCGCTCCTGCTACCAGCTTTTGAAGGATGGCGTGTTTTATAACCGTAGTCTGATCTACAGCTATCCCGGCGTCGCTGACATGTTCCTCTCGCAGCATCGCGCTATCTATGATGCGGTGATGGCTGGCAACCCGCAAGCGGCCCGCGAAGCGGTGCAAAAACATATCCGCTTCGTCGAGCAGGCAACGCACGACCGCGAGCTGAACGAAGAGCGTGAGCGCGTCTCGCAGCTGCGCTTCCGCCAGCGTGCGGGCACCAATGCGGTGAAGGAAGTGAAGGACGAAGGCGAATGACCGGTGTGATTTTCAAGGATGCGTGCGGCCCGCAGAACATCCGCCTTTACGCCATCGGCGATGTGCATGGCCGCTTCGATCTCTTGCAGGACATGCATGGATTGATCCGCGCCGATCTCGATCATCGCCCCGTTCACGACTGGCGTATCATCCATCTTGGCGATTATATTGATCGGGGGCCGCAATCGAAGGAAGTGCTCGACTTTCTCATTGATGCAGCCGCGCATGATCCGCGCATCCTGTCGCTGCTCGGCAATCACGACGACGGCTTTCTCAATTACCTCGCCACCGGCGACACGGCAGGCATCTTCGCCTTGCATGGCGGCGTGGAAACCGGACGCTCCTACGGTGTGGAACTGGATTTTTCCGATACGGATAAAGCCCGACGCAGCCACGAAGCGCTGGTGAAAGCCGTACCGCAAGCGCATATCGATTTCATACGCGCGATGCCGCGCTGGCTCTCGTTTGGGGATTTCTTTTTCTGCCACGCAGGCGTCGATCCGGCCCTGCCGCTCGAAGAGCAGGACCCTGACGATCTCATCTGGATACGGACGCTGTTTTTGAAATGGACCGATCCCCTCGCAAAGGTGATCATCCATGGGCACACGCCGCAAGGTGCAGTCGATGTTCAACCCAACCGGGTCAATCTCGACACCTATGCCTGGAAGAGCGGTCTGCTCTCGGCAATCGCAATCGACGGTGTGGAAAAGCGCTTCATCGAAGCGCGATAACCAAAATTAGTGAGCGCTGGAAATTCCGTAACCGTCGCTCGAAACTATGGTGTTACCGGCATCGACGGTAAAGATGCCGACTGCCATGAACACGATCGCGGAGACCATCAGGACGGTAAGAAGGGCGGCATGCTTGGCGGTCATATTCGGAAACTCTCTCGACGGTTGCCGGATGAAATTCGATAAAACGAGCCGCCGTTACGAGCATGGCGTGAAGCCCTGCCCGACCGATCATTGCCCGGGAGACGGCGTTCAGTTACACCCGATAAAAGTTACCCGCAACTGAACGACGGCGTCGTTCACCGCGCTTTTTTCACAAATCCACGCATTGCTGACAGGATGTGGCAAAGCAGCAACGCGAAGCTTATCCTTAAGGTTAATGTTGGGTTTACAAGCTTGTAGCGGAAGCACCGAAAGTCTTCCTCATCGTGTGGGCGACCGGGAATCGCAAGAGCGGTTTTGCCCGCTCTAGATTCGGCCGATCCAGGCTTTGGCCAGCGCGGCACCCGCCTTGTCGGAAGAACGACCGACGCCCTCGGCCAGTTGCGGAAAGGCCTTGTCCCAGCCCGGCGCGAAGTCTTCGATTTCGTGGGCGAGTTGGGCATTCCACTGTTTGACCAGCCCGGTATCGGCCTCGAAATGGAACTGGGTGCCATAGACTGCCCGGCCAATCCGGTAGGCCTGATTCTGCGTCATGTCGCTCGACGCCATATGCACCGCCCCTTCAGGAAGGGTGAATGTATCGCGGTGCCAGTGGAAGATCGGAAATGCATTGCCCGCCGTCGACAGAACCGGATCGCGCTGCCCTTCATCGGTCAGGCGCACTTCCTGCCAGCCGAACTCCATTGGACGATCGAGAATATTTTCGCCGCCATAGGCGCGCGCCACAAGTTGGCTGCCGAGGCAAATGCCGAGCACGGCCTTGTCCTTGTCGCCAAAACCACGGATGAGATCGAGCAGATGCGGGAAATAGGCAAATTCGGCGTCAGCCAGCGCATTCTGCTCGCCGCCCAGAACGATCAGCGCGTTATGTCCGCTGGCATCGGCGGGCAGCGCATCGCCATTATAGGGGTGGCGCAAATCAATCGAATAACCGGCTTGCGTGAGGACAGGCTCAATCTGCCCCAGCCCCGCACCGTCATAATTCTGGACGACCAATACGCGCATAGACCACCCCATAAATCTCGTTTCCATTGGCTAACACGAAAAAGGCCCGGACAACAGCCGGGCCTTTAATCAGTTGGATGCCGATTATTCGACGACCGACACGCTGACCGTTCGGCCCGCCACGAGGTGCACACCTTCCGGCACCTCCTCCAGTTTCACCCGGACCGGCACGCGCTGCGCAAGACGCACCCAGTTGAAAGTCGGCGTGACATTGGCGAGCAGGCTTGTGGTCGCAGTGCGTTCACGATCCTCAATGCCACCGGCAATGCCTTCCACCTTGCCCTTGAGCTGCACCTTGCTGCCCATGACATCAACCAGAACCGGATCGCCGATCTTGATACGCTCAAGCTTGTTTTCCTCGAAATAGCCCGAGACATAATAGGAATCCGTGTCCACCAGCGCGGTCACGGCAGAACCTGCGGTGACATAGTCGCCCGGCTGAAGCGAGAAGTTGGTGATGACGCCGTTGACCGTCGCCTTGACCGAAGACCGCTCCATATTGAGCGCGGCCAGATCACGGTCCAGACCGGCCTGACGGTAAGCCGCCTCGGCCTGCATGGCTGTGGTTTCGACCTGTTCCAGCTTCTGGCGGGTCACAGTCGTGTCGTTAAGCTGGCGATAACGGACGAGATCGCGATCGGCCATGTCGAGCGCGGCCTTGCTGCTGTCAACCTTGGCTTCCGCCGTCTGCAGCGCCAGCTTGTAGCGCGCCTGATCGATGCGGAAAATCACATCGCCCTTTTTGACGTTCTCATTGTCGCGAACCAGAACCTCGCTCACCAGACCCGAAACGTCAGGCGCAACGCGCACCACATCGGCAAGAATCTTGCCGTCGCGTGTCCACGGCGCATTCATGTAATAATCCCAGAGATGCCAGCCAAGCAGACCCGCCATTGTGACCATGACGAGGGTGAGAAAAACCCGGCCAGTATGTGCGAAGAGCTTTTTCATCAGTCTATTCCGTTCAAGATAATGGCGGCAGCGCCAAGAATGCAGAAATACATGGCGGCATCGAACAAAGGCCGGTGCCACACAAAACGGTAGAAACGCACGCGCGCCAACAGACGCTGCATGATCGTATTGAGGACATAGGCGCCAAGCGCCAGCACGCCCAGGGTGGGGATATAAATCCCGTATATATCGAGTTCAGGTCTCATGATCGTTCACATTCAGGTCTTCACGGGGCTGTTCTTCCCGCGGCTGTATGTCAGGCAGCTTGCGGCAGCTCTAATTGCGGGCGCGGTGGCAAAGCGAATGGCGGCGCCTTGGGAAACAGGTTGAAACGCAGCGCCACCAGTGCAAGCCGCGGACGGCGGGCAACAGCGGGCGAACCGCTTTCGATGATCGCCGCTATCGCCTTGTCGATGGAGGCAAGCAGTTGTTCATCGGTATTCTTGCGCGACTGACCGTCCGGTCCATGCTTGGACAGAGCCCGATAATGCACGCCAACACCGTCCAGCACCGCATCCACCGCATCGCGGCAAGGCTCGGCCAGTTTGGCGCGATATTGCTGCAGGTCGATGGTGTTCATCCCGTTGCGCAGGTCGCGCAGCAGATCGACCTTGGCGACATCCGCCGACGGAATCAGCGCCAGACGCGGCGTCATCATGCCGATGCGGTCGATCATGCGCAGCAACAGGCGGTTCATATGCTGCCGGCGATGACGGCTCGGACCGCGCTCGGTTGCCGCGACGATGTCGCGCCAGCCAGCCTTGACCAGACGACGCACGCTCCATTCAGCACCGACCGAGCGCACGATAGATGTGACCACCGCAGCGATGACGATACCGATAACAGTCGCCAGATTGGCATTCGCGAACGTCACGAAATCCGACGTGGCGTGGCTTTGCAGCATGAGCATGTTCGGCAGGTTTACACAGAGCACCATGCCCAGCAGAAACTGCGATGGAATTGCCAGAAGCACACCGGCGGGCACAAGAAAGAGACCCAGCACCAGCGCCAGCGGGAAGAAGCCGTCCACCAGCGGCAGTAGCGCAAATTCGAAGACGAAAGCGGCCAGAATCACGATGAGCAGCAGCCAGTTAAACTTGCGCATCACCGGTACGGGATCGTCCATCGTCGCGAAGATACAGCAGAAGATGCCTGCCATCATCGCGGCCGCACTGCCCTGCGACCAGCCTGTGGCGATCCAGAAAGCGGTTGCCACGCCAGTTGCGAGAAAGGCCGAGAAGCCCGACAGAAACGCCATGCCATAATCGCGGTGCGCCGGACGTCCCTTGAGATGGGCATCGTAACGACGCCAGCGCAGCGCATGACCGCGCTTCGCACCGGACACGATATCCTGACGCAGCGTGATACAATCGCTCCATATCTGGACCAGATCGCGCACACGCGCTGCCACATTGAACGGCAAAAGCTCGCCCCAGCTCGAGGCATCCTTGCCATGACGCTCGATCTCATCGATCAGCTTCAACAAAACCGCGCGACGCTCGTCGCTCAGGTTTTCGCCGCTTTCGAGCCAGTCACAGGCTTCGTCGAGAAGCTTCTGAACTGCGGGGTGCCATGGCTTTTCACCCTCACCGGGCTTCAGCACGATGACATCATGCAAGCTGGAAATGATCGGCAGCACGGCCACCATGCGTTGCTGCAGCACATGCAGCATGGTTCCGACGCCGCGAATGGACGAGGTGTCATAGGCCACATGGGTAGTCAGGTTGCGCAGTTCCAGCGCATCGGCGGCCAGACGCTGACGGTCGCGAAGGAATTGCGGGCTGGCGCCCTCGCCGCGCATGGTGGCGACGGCCAGCCGTGAACCTTCACGCAGCCAGTTGTCGATACGACCGACCAGAACCGGCCCGCTGTGGCGTGGAAAGACGAGGCGGTTGACCACTGCCGCACAGATAATGCCAATGGCAATTTCCTCGACGCGACCAAGCGCATAATCAAAGGTGGTTTCAGGAACGGAAACCACGGCAAAACTTGCAATCGCCACGGTGTAACCGGCGAGCATGAACAGATAGCTGCGCGGCGTGCCGTCAAGCAGGCTAATCGCCAGACAGACGCCCATCCACAGGCCGATGGCGACGGTCAGGATCTCCGGCGAATTGATCAGATGCGGCACGAAAAGGATCGTCACCGCGCCGCCGATAATCGTGCCGATCAGACGGTAGAGACCCTTGGATGTGGTGGCCCCCGAAAGCGGATGCGCGACGATGTAAACGGCGGCAATCGACCAGTACGGGTTCGGCAGATTGGCCATCAGCGCAATCCACAGGGCAAGCATACCGGCGGCGAACGTCTTTAACGAAAAGACGACATCCCAGAATTTCGGTGTTGTTTCGGCAAGCTTGGTCATGGTTTTCGAAGGCAGCGTTTGTTTAAAGGTTGAGGAACTTCTCGTTCAGCTTGCGCAAAACTTCCATGGCGACATCGACCTGTTCGGCGTCGAAATCGCTTAAGAACTGCGTCCGAAGACGTGCCGCAGATTTTTCCACCTTGGTGGCGACGGTGCGGCCTTCTTCTGTCAACTGGATGAGTTTGACGCGACGATCGGCATCGTCGGCGACGCGCAGGATCAGGCCATCCTTCTCCAGCTCATCGACAACACGAACAATCGTAGCCCCCTCGATGCCAACCCGTTCGGCCAGCACCCCCTGGGGGATCAGATCGCCATGCCGCAAGAGGGTCATCAGCGGAACGGCTTTCGCATCGGAAAGACCATGCTCCGCCATTGCCGCATCAAAGGCTTTCCGCCATCCTCTGGCAGTGCTTGCAAGAAGCGGCGCGAATTCGACCCAAGCTTGTTTCATCACTTCAATTCCATTCAAATAGATAGCTTCATACCTATATGGATACAATCTAATTAGATTCAACCACCAGACATTTCCCATCAATTGTTTGTGTAAGCTTTTCTTCAAGTGAGAGCGGTTTTCGATCCGCAAGCTGGCAGAACGGTCACACAAAGCGCTTGACCGGCGGGCTTTCCCTCTGCCATCGATGCGAACATGCGCGCCAATTACAGAATGCAACGACTTTATATCGAGGATGACCTCGCCCCGGAAACACCGGTCGAGGCTGCGCCGCAGGCTGCGCATTATCTCACTCACGTGCTGCGCCTGAAAGAAGGCGATGAAGTTCTCGCTTTCAACGGGCGCGACGGTGAGTGGAAAGCCCGGCTGAAGCCGGAAGGCAAGAAGCGTGTTCTGCTCGTACCTGTTGAGGAGACGCGCCCGCAGCCAGCGCCAAGCGATCTCGTCTATTGTTTCGCGCCGCTGAAACAGGGCCGCCTCGACTATATGGTGCAAAAAGCCGTTGAGATGGGCGCAGGCGTTCTGCAGCCGGTCGTCACCCAGCACACGCAGGTGCCGAAGCTCAACACCGACAAGATAAAGGCCAATGCCATCGAGGCTGCCGAACAATGCGGTGTGCTCTCCATTCCAGAATGCCGCGACGCGGTGCGTTTCGACCGCTTCATCGACCAGTGGGACCCGTCTCGCCGTCTGATCTTTTGCGACGAAGGCCACGAATCGGACGACCCGTTGAGCATTCTGCAAGGTTTGAAGCCCCAATCGAAGCCTTGGCCGATGGGGCTTCTGATCGGCCCGGAAGGCGGATTTTCGGAAGAAGAGCGGCAATTGCTGCGCCGTTTGCCCTTCGTAACGGCCATTCCGCTCGGCCCCCGCATTTTGCGGGCGGATACCGCTGCGGTTGCGGCCATGGCGCTGGTGCAGGCCATTCTCGGTGACTGGAGAAATGCGGCATGATGTTCTCTAAATCGATCGTTCAATGAAATTGACTTGCGTGATTTGACAAATTTGTCCAATCACGCTGACAAGCTGAAATACGACCAGGGATAGACTGTATGGCGCGCGATACGACTGACGAAACGGCACTGACGGGCGTTGAAGAACTTGCGATCTATCTTGCCGGGGGAAACAAACCCAAGGATGCCTGGCGCATCGGCACCGAGCACGAGAAGTTTCCCTTCTATACGGCGGACAACAGCCCCGTTCCCTATGCGGGCCCGCGCGGCATCAAGGCCATTCTGGAAGGCATGCAGGCCATGCTCGGCTGGGAGCCGATCATGGATGAAGGCAACATCATCGGATTGGTGGAGCCGACCGGACAGGGCGCAATTTCGCTGGAACCGGGCGGCCAGTTCGAGCTTTCCGGCGCACCGCTTTCGACCATTCACCAGACCTGTCGCGAGATGAACGCTCATTTGAGCCAGGTGCGGGAAATCGCCGAGCCTCTGGGCATTCGTTTTCTCGGCGTTGGCGGCAGCCCGAAATGGACGCTGGCCGAAACCCCGGTCATGCCGAAGTCTCGCTACAAGATCATGACCAACTACATGCCGAAGGTCGGCCATGAAGGTCTGGACATGATGTACCGGACCTCGACCATTCAGGTGAACCTCGATTTCAGCTCCGAACGCGATATGCGCCGCAAAATGCAGGTTTCGATGAAACTGCAATCGGTCGCCACAGCGCTGTTTTCCAGCTCACCCTTCACCGAAGGCAAGCCGAACGGCCTTCTGTCGTGGCGCTCGAGCATCTGGCGCGATACCGACAACCAGCGCGCCGGTGTGCTGCCTTTCGTCTTCTCGGAAAATTTCGGCTTTGCTGACTATGTCAACTGGGCGCTCGATATTCCGATGTATTTCATCCTGCGCGATGGCCGTTATCACGATTGCACCCATGTCACTTTCCGCCAGTTCATGAACGGCGCATTGAAGGGTGAAGTCAGCGATCCGGTGCCGAATATGGGCGACTGGACCAACCATCTTTCAACGCTGTTCCCGGAAGTGCGCCTCAAGCGCTTCCTCGAAATGCGTGGGGCAGACGGTGGTCCATGGCGGCGCATCTGCGCCTTGCCCGCCTATTGGGTCGGCCTGCTCTATGATGAAGAAGCGCTGACGGCAGCCGAAATGCTGACCAAGGACTGGACCTATGAAGAGGTTCTGGCGCTGCGCAATGACGTGCCGACCAAGGCGCTCACTGCAACATTCCGCGGCAAGCCGCTGGAAGGCATCGCCCGCGAAACGCTGAAGATTTCGCGTCTTGGCCTGAAGAACCGCAACAAGCTGAACCCGGAAGGCTTTGACGAAACCCACTTCCTGGCCCCGCTGGAAGAAATCGTCGCCGCTGGCATCACCGATGCCGAGCGCATGCTGAAAGCTTACAACAGCATCTGGGCCGGTTCCGTCGAGCCGATCTTCCTGGAATATGCCTACTGAGCTTCGAGCCGGTAGAAACACCCAAACAAAAAGGGCGCGTTTTTCGCGCCCTTTTTGTTTTTCGAGATGTGCCCCAGATCAGCTCGTGACCTGCTGACCCTTTGTCGGATCGGGGATCACGACAATCGTGCTGCCATCGCGCACATTGTTATAAAGGTCGATCACATCCTGATTGAGCATACGGATACAGCCGGAGGAAACGGCCTTGCCGATACTCCATGCTTCCGGCGATCCATGGATACGATATAGCGTATCGCGACCATCCTTATGGATATACATGGCGCGCGCACCAAGCGGGTTCTTGAGGCCGGGCGGCATACCACCATTGGCGATGCTGTAAGGCTGGAGCGCTGGCTGACGCGCGACCATCTCGTCCGGCGGTGTCCAACGCGGCCATTGGCGCTTGTAGGCGACCACGGCCCGACCCGCCCAGGCAAAACCATCACGACCAACGCCGATGCCGTAGCGCATAGCACGACCGTTGCCGAGCACGTGATAAAGATATTTGTTCGGCGTATCGACGATGATGGTGCCCTTCACCTCGGATGTCGGGTAATCGACTTCCTGCCGCCAGAATTTCTGATCGACCTTGCTGATATCGACGGCAGGCAGCGGAAATTGCTCTTCCGGCATGGCCTGATACATGAGCGGCACAGGCTGCGACGGGGCGACCGGCTTCTTGACGGGCTGGGTCGGTTGCGGCGGCTGGGCGGTCGAAACACAGCCTGACAAGGCGACAGCGCTGGCGCCAATCAGAAAGCTGCGGCGGCTGAACACGGCCGTCTTCAGACCGGAAAAGGGGGCGTCCTGGGAGTTTTTACGCGACATCCTTGAACTCTTTGTTGGACACGCATCGCGGCAATGAACAAGGTTCGTTCGCGCCGGAATTGTGCCTATCATTTCGGATGTGCGAGAAAGAAAAGGCCAAGCTTAAGCCAGCCTTAAGAGAAAAGCCCCGGTGAGCGGACACCTCTCAATTCGGCATTCAAGAGATTGCGAGTGTTGCTAAAATAGCGATCCCTGCCCACCCGGACGGGACGATGCAGGCTTTTTCGTCCCGCTCGGCCTGGCTGGCGATTCGCCCTCTGCGCCGCCATCGGCAACCACCGCAACATCGCCGTCACGGAAGCGGAGCGACAGGGCATCACCCGCAGCAACACTTGCAGCCTGCTTGACCGGATTTCCGTCCGCATCGAACACGATGGCAAAGCCGCGATCCAGCACGCTTTCATAAGACAGGGTGCGCATGAGGCGTTCCAGTTCCTGTCCGCGCCGTTTGGCCCGTTCGATCAATAGCCGCACTGCCTGATCGCGCCTGCGATCCAGCTGTTCGACCGCCGATGTGGCAAGGCGGGTGCGCCGCAAAATCGGTTCCGGGACCAGCCGGTCAGCGCGATGCGAAAGCGCCGTGCGGCGTTCACGCAGGAAGGCTTCCAGCGCACGCGGCAGTCGCTGGCCAAGCAGCGACATGGTGCGTTGCTGCTCAACAAAGCGGCGTTGCAGCAGGCGCGGCGACAATTGACGGGCGCGCCCTTCAAAGTGAACGCGCTTCTTCTGTGTGTTGACGAACAGCGCCCGCGTCAGTCGTGACGCGGATTCGTCGAAACGGCGGCGTGGCAAGGCCAGCAACTGATCGGCAGACGGCAGCGCGCGCGCTGCCGCGCGATGCGCCTGCCGCTTCAGATCAATGAAGCGCGACATAGCAGAGGCAAGACGCGCTGATTGCCCGGCAAGCGTTGCCTGCAAATCGGCCTTGACCGGCACGGCCATTTCCGCAGCGCCTGTCGGGGTTGGTGCGCGCACATCGGCAGCAAGATCGATCAGCGTCCAGTCGGTTTCGTGGCCGACCGCCGAAATCACCGGAATATGCGACGCAGCCACGGCGCGTACGACGATTTCGTCGTTGAAGCCCCACAGGTCTTCCAGACTGCCGCCGCCACGCGCCACGATCAGCACATCGGGGCGCGGCACGGGGCCGTCTTCCGGCATCGCATTGAAACCATCCACGGCAGCTGCCACTTCCGGCCCGCTCGTCTCGCCCTGCACGCGCACGGGCCAAACGATGACATGCAGTGGATAGCGATCTGAAATGCGGTGAATAATATCGCGAATGACAGCGCCTGTCGGTGATGTCACCACACCGATCACGCGCGGCATGAAGGGCAGAAGCTGCTTGACCGCCGGATCGAACAGGCCTTCCGCCGCTAAGCGGCGCTTGCGGTCTTCCAGAAGCGCCATCAGCGCACCGGCGCCCGCCGGCTCCATCTGCTCAATGACGATCTGATATTTTGACGATCCCGGATAGGTGGTCAGCTTGCCGGTGGCGATAACCTCCATGCCTTCTTCGGGACGAAACCGCAGGCGACCCATGGAGCCACGCCAGATCACGGCTTCCAGCCGCGAACGGTCGTCTTTCAAGGCAAAATAGGCATGGCCGGAAGAATGCGGCCCGCGGTAACCGGAAATTTCACCCCGCACGCGCACATGGCCGAACGTTTCCTCGACCGTGCGCTTCAAAGCGCCGGAAATCTCGGAGACGCTATACTCGGCGACATTCGACGATGCGCCGGTAAAACTCGAATCGGAACCCATGCTCATCCCATCATAGGCCATTAGCCGGTACGGCTGGTCAAGCAGCCACACGGCAAATTACAGTGCGATCACAACTGGCCTTACCAGCCAGGCAGCAATTCATTGGCCCGCACCCTCCGCGTGCGAACCGCCGGAAACGAAGAGATTTCCGGTGAATTCATCGCGCCGACAATGCCCACCGGCTGCGGCGACGAAATATTGTCGAGGCTTTCGATAATGTGCTGCGCCAGCGCATCCACCACCCCATTCTGCTTGTTCAGACCGCGCATAATGCCAATGCCAAATTCCGGCAAGGTGCCAAATCCGTCCGCCTCGCCCAGCACCCGCATACCCGGGCGCAACGCACATTCCGGCAGCACCGAAACGGCAAGGCCAGAGAGGACTGCAGCCGCCGAAACCGTTGCGGACCAACTTGTGATGATAATGCGATAATCGCGTTTCGCCGCTTCCAGCACTTCAATTGCCGCATGACGCCAGATGCATGTCGGACGTCCCACTGCAAGCGGCAGAACAGCTTCCTCATGCACGGCATGATTGGCCGATGTGACCCAGAGAAGCGGTTCGGTGCGGACCACTTCCGAACGGCGCTTGTCGTCGCACTGGGTGACCAGCGCAATATCCAGCGTGCCGCGACGGATCATTTCGTCGAGATTGACCGTCGGCTCGCAGACCACCGACAGTTCAACGCGCGGGTTGGAGCGGGCGAAACGCGCCATGATTTCCGGCAGGAAGCGGTCGGCATAATCATCGGGTGTTCCGATGCGGACATGCCCTTCCAGTTGCGTATCATCGAAAGCCGCAATGGTTTCGCCATTCAGCTGCATCATCCGCCGCGCATAAAGCAGCAGCCTGTCGCCATCTTCGGTCAGACGATTGGAGCGCCCGTCCCGTTCGAACAACGGCTTTCCGATCCGTTCCTCAAGCCGCCGCATCTGCATGGAGACCGCCGATTGCGTCTTGAAAATCGCATCGGCAGCGCGTGTGAAACTGCCCGTGTCGGCTATCGCGATGAAGGTTTGTAACTGATCCAGATCCAGAGGCGTGCTCATGGGCGCTATCCATCACTATTATTGAAGAATGACATTAGAAACATTCGTTGGAACAATCAATTCGATTGTTGGATAAAGCAGCCATCGTAGAGGAAAGGAGCCGCGAAAGCGCATGACCCTGACGATGAGAACCCCTTAGCACCGCTGATTTAAAGGAGAGCGGACATGACAGCGATAAGCAAGACAACGACGACCTATTTACCGGCAACGAGCGCAGCAACCTCCACGTTCGCGCAAACGGTGAAAGCTGTGTTTACGTCGGCTCTGCGTCGCTGGATGATTCTCCGCAATCGACAGCACGTGATGCGACTGAACGAGCTTGACGATTATCTTCTGCGCGACATCGGCCTGCATCGCGGTGATGTCTATACGGCGACGCATTATCGCGGCAAAGAAAATCCGACACGTGTTCTGCGTTCGCTTGCCGATGCGCAGCGCCGCATCGAGGCCACACGGCATATCTGCTGAGCCAAGTGCTTCAGCAGCCTCTTGAATCCCGGTGGTTCGGGCGAAGACAACCCTCCGCCCGAACTGCCGACGGAACATCTGGCAGGCGCCACCTTCACAAGCCGGGTCCCCTCTCGGCCAGCCTGCCCTTTGCCCGGCCCGCTCCTCCGCTGGCCGGGCCTTTTTATTTTAAAGCCGTGTCAATTCACGCCGTCCGCTTGACCACCTGACAAAAGGCCAAGCTTTGCGGTTTTTTTGACCATCGCGGCTCGACAAATTGGGGATAGCTAAATTTGCTGTTCTTTTTTCAAAGAAAGGGGTTGCGTTCGCGGTTTGAGTTCGCTAGATGGAGGCCGTCGCGAACGAGCTTCACGCTCCTGTCGCAATTGCAAACTCTCGATAAGAGAATAATTTGCAATCCTTGCTGGGGAATAGTTTAAGGGTAGAACAACGGACTCTGACTCCGTTAGTCTTGGTTCGAATCCAGGTTCCCCAGCCAATATTTTCCTTGAGAAAATCAAAAAAATAGACGCGAAGCGGCACCGTTTTAGGTCTGTTTTGATGTCGCGTCTTGTCGCAAATAGATTTCCATAAATTACAACGACTTACGAAAAGGCGTGGCAGGTCCACGCAACATGGTATTTTGTCTTCGCTACATATGATGGCTGATGCAGTTGTGGATATCTGGAATCACGTTATTGTCCGGTAAGTATTCTTAGTTTCTTTGGGTAGGGGAAATTGAAACCACTCACCGTTATCTTCTGTACGGCTCTTATCATCAGCGCCCTCTCCGGCTGCGCAAACCGCTCATGCCGTGACTGGCCCGGCACGTGCATTATTCAGTGATCGACGCCCAAGGCATCCGTACCTTGTTTAAGGCCCTGCAGATTGCATCCCGGTCTCTCTCTCGGGGGGCCTTTTGAACCGGCGAGTACATACTGATTGTCCTCTTGGGTAGACAGCAGTCATTTGTCCCGTTGCGGTTTTTCGTTGTGGGTGTATTTCGCAATTAGATAATCACGTTTTAATAAATTGACTGTCCAGGCCTTGTAAAAATCCTTAGTCAGCGCTAGATAATTTGTATCGATTTTGTCATCGAACGACGCGGCTAAAATTATAAGCCCCTCTTTTTCTTTCAAATCGTAAAACTCGCAGCGAATTAATTTTCGTTATTATTTAACCGTTCGATTTGAAGGATATTCAATATGACCAACGGAACAGTAAAATTCTTTAACAGCGCAAAAGGCTTTGGATTTATTCAGCCTGACGACGGTTCTCCCGATGTGTTCGTTCACATTTCTGCAGTTGAGCGCGCAGGTTTGCATTCGCTCAACGAAGGCCAGAAGGTGGGTTTTGAACTGGTAGCAGATCGCCGCTCAGGCAAAAAGGCTGCTGACAATCTTCAGGCTCTGTAATCAGAGAAGAAATATTGTCTCCGATCTTTGACCACGGATGTACTGGCATTGATGGTTGAGACAAACAGAAGGTCGGGTTAGCCCGGCCTTTTTTATTTTGGCCTCTGTTTTTCGTAGCCAAATGCGGAACCAACGTGCCGAACGGGAGTATAGTATGGGTGAACTAACAAAAGAAACGCTCTTCAAGCAGCCTCTCACGCGAATGGAAACCAAAAACGCGGTTACCGACAAGACGGCTAAAGGCATCCTGGAAAACGAAAGAGCGGCAGTAGACGCAAAGACTGAACGCCTCCGAGCTGCGCGATTGGAGCGCGATCACACCAAACCATCAAAAGAGTAGGATAGAAATTGCAGGTACTCGTAAGAGATAACAATGTCGACCAAGCGCTCCGTGTACTAAAAAAGAAGCTGCAGCGCGAAGGTGTCTTTCGTGAAATGAAAGCCCGTCGCGCTTACGAAAAGCCGTCAGAAAAACGTGTCCGAGAGAAGGGCGAAGCCATCCGGCGCGCGCGCAAAGATGCGAAAAAAAGAGCGCAGCGAGAAGGACTGTTACCTAAGCCTAAGCGAAAGGCAGCACCTGCACGACCGCGAAATTCTGCAACTTCTACTCAAAGCTAACACTGAATTTAGAGGTTGGCACTTTATTCATGTGCCAACCGTCATTTATGCAACCAGCCGAGCTCAAGGCACAGCCGATGGCTATACATGACAGGAAAGCAGCATGCCTGTCGCGCCTTGTTGCGAAAGAATCCCATACTCACAGCCGGTTACGCACAATCGCGGAAATTCCTCGCTATATGGAAAGCAACAGGCTTGACTCTTTTATAAGACGTGAACAAAATAAGAACATCAACGGCGAAAGCCAATAGATTCCGATATGCTTAGGAATGATGATGTCTGCTTATAAGGAGCACGGCAAATGAACGCGCTTGTACAAAAACAGGGCTATGAGGACGAGATTGACCTCGTTCTCGCCTATCACAATGGCGACGTGCGAACCGCTATCGAAGCCTTGCTGAAGGATCGTGATTTTCTCATCAAGGAAATCGAATATGCCAGTCTTGCAATGTCGATGGGTTTTGCTCGCGGCTGGAAGCCGACCGTCTTCACAAAGTGATTCCGCGTGGCGATGTGCCCGAAGGGTTGGGCCGTATTTTGATAACCATATGACAGCTGGTATTGTATAAGCGATCGCTTGGATTTGATCGCGATCAATGCCCATTCCGACCTGCTCTGCGAAGCTTGACCATAGCAAAGGAAGGAGACGTCATGTCGAACACGCCCCACACGCTCGGAGAAGAGTTCCCCGGCCAGATTGAAGCTATCCATGCCCTTAAGGCGAAGGATGTGCGTTTCGCGCGTATTCTGGAAGAATATGACTCGATCAATGATCGTATTCATCTGGCTGAAACCAAGATCACGCCCTTGAGCCAGGAAGAAGAAACGCTTTTGCGCAAGCAGCGTCTGGCGCTGAAAGATACAATCGCAGAGGCACTTGCCTCCGTGTAATGCGATAGCGCAAACGCGCTGCGATAAAACCAGCGAGTGAGGAAGAAATCTTCCTCACTCGCTGGACGCCCCCGCGTAGACTAGCAAACCGCATCAATGCAGCCAGCCAATATTATGACATGAAGTTGTTAGGGAAATTATCGTTCGAAACCAGCCCGTCACAATACGGCAGATGTCGTATATCGTGACAGTTTTGCCTGATTGAAGCATGATCGGCGGGCTTGATAGATTACACGCACATTGAGATGAACTTCCGTTTTTGCTGCCGTCAGCCCTCAAATAACGAGGAGTCGGACGGCTCTAACCACCCGCATTGCGGCATTGCTATCAATACTTTACGCGCCGCGATTCCAGAATGATCTGGACTGCACACCCGCACCACAAATCCGGCAATCCTAAGTTGTTTTATTATGCGAATTGTCACCCTTCGCACGATTCATATTATTCATTACTTAACAATGCCGCCTTTTTGCCGCACAAATGGTATAGCTATTCGACAACTCGAAAAAAAATGAAAATAAAATAATCGAAGCGATGGTCGGCTCTTGACGAATTCCTTAGGCAAGCGTCTACTATGCTATTGTTTTCATTTGTTATAAGTGCCGGCGAAAGATCATGGACGCGAATTTTATCGAGTCTTATGAATTTCGAATGCGTCCGCAGTATTCACGCTGATTTAGGTAATTTGCTTTATTGACCGACCATCTCAGGGAGAAATGCAATGAACCTTAGTCGTCTTTTAGTCTGCCTGGTCGTGTGCGCGACCGCCGTTTCCGGCGCATTCGCCGGTTCTTTGCCCAAGCCGCAGGACAAGCCTATCCTCACCATATCGGGCAATATCCAGAACAAGAATAATGGGGACACAGCGCAGTTCGACCGCGCAGGTCTGGAAGCCCTCGGCCTCAAGACCGTGGAAACCGCCAATCCGTGGTACGACGGAAAGGTTAGCTTTGAGGGCGTTTCTCTCGATCAGCTCATGAAACTGGTCGGCGCAGAAGGCAAAACGGTCACCGCCGTCGCGCTCAACGACTACGTGACCACCATTCCGCTCGATGATTTCAAGAAATTCAACGTAATTCTTGCTTTAAAGCGGGACGGAAAGTACATGGCCGTACGGGACAAAGGACCGTTGTTTATTATCTACCCGTATGACAGCGACCCTCAACTCCAGAATCAAACTTATTACACGCGCTCCGCCTGGCAGGTTGCCAAGCTGATCGTCGAATAGAGGCCAAGCTTGAGACGCATACTGGGTGTCATTATCTGCTGCTTTGTGGTGGCAACGGGCTATATCGCCTATGTCATCGCAGAGCGTCAGACGGCTTTGCAAAAGTTTTCCCGGTATAATGACTCCTGGTCCATCGGGCAGACTGTGTCTGAATATCTGCGCCTTGAGCACCGGCTCAGCGCGCTGGCGCTTGGGCTTCCCGATGTCGATCGCGATGAAGTCCGGCTGCGGCTCGACTTCATGGTCGGGCGCCTTGAAATGCTTCAGCAGGGCAATCTGCGCTCGTTCATTCAGGACGACCCAGGACGCCGCCAGCTTTACGTGAAACTGAGCGAGATCATCCACCAGCTGGATATAAAGCTCGACACGATGAGCCCGGAAGACATGAAGGCCATGCTGGTTGCCATGAGCGAGCTGGACGGGCCTTTGACGACACTTGCCTCCACATCGGTGGAGCATGATGTCGGGCTGATCGATGCCGCCCAAAGCGACGTCAAGCAGCTCCATTTCATCTATACGGCGCTGGCTGCAGGCCTTATTCTCTGCGGCGTCATTCTGGTCATTCTGCTTATCCGCCATAATAATTTGTTGGACCGCGCCCACGGACGCATGCAGCGCCTCACGGCCGACCTGCGCGAAGCCACGGCGGAACTGCAATCACAGAACTTTCGTCTCGAACATGATGCGCATCACGACGCGCTAACCGGCCTTCCGAACCGCGTCCTGTTCCGCCAGGATCTGGAAACGCGGCTGACAGCAGCCCTCTCCGGCGGGCCGTCAGCTGTCATTCTTCTGCTTGATCTCGACGGCTTCAAGGATGTGAACGACACGCTTGGGCACGATGTCGGCGATATCCTGCTGCAAGCCGTTTCACGGCGGCTGACGCGGCTGAGCCGCAAGGGCGATATTGTCTGCCGCCTCGGTGGTGACGAATTTGCCGTGTTGTCGACAGGCATGACCGAGGAGGACTCGCTCGAATTCGCCGCTCGCCTGATGGACGAAATCAGCCGTCCGTATCGGGTTGGAGAGCTGGAAATCAAGATCGGAACCTGCGTCGGTGTCGCCATATCGGAAGGCGAGCCGGACACGGAAGAAATGTTCAAGCATGCCGATCTGGCGCTTTATGAAGCCAAGGCCGTCGGCCATGGACATGTCAGCGTCTTCAAGTCAGACATGCTGACGCGGCTGCGTGAAAAGAAGTCGTTCGAAGCGGATTTGCAAACCGCACTCCAGAACAACGAAATGGAAGTCTACTACCAGCCGCAGGCGACGACAGACACGCGGGAAATCTGCGGCTACGAAGCGCTTCTGCGCTGGACGCATCCGGTGCGCGGCCCGGTTTCTCCGATGGAGTTCATTCCCGTGGCCGAGAAGATCGGTACGATCATGCCGCTTGGCGAATGGGTGTTGAAAACCGCCTGTCAGGAAGCGACACGCTGGAACAAGCCTCTGAGGATTGCCGTCAACCTTTCCCCGGTGCAGTTCCGCGACAAGGATCTTGTCCAGACCGTGATGGCGGCGCTGGAGGAAACCGGCCTCGATCCGCGCAGGCTGGAACTGGAAATCACCGAATCCGTGTTGCTCGACAAGAACGAGCAGACGCTGGAAACCCTGCGCGGCTTGAAAGCGCTCGGCATCCAGATCGCCATGGATGATTTCGGCACGGGTTATTCGTCGCTCGGCAGCCTGAGCGGCTTCCCCTTCGACAAGATCAAGATCGACCGCTCGTTTGTCCGCGATGTCACGACGCGCAGCGACGCGCTTGCCATTGTCGAGCTGGTCACCGGCGTTGGCCGCAGCCTGCGGATGATCACCATCGCCGAGGGTATCGAGACCGAGGAACAGTATGAATGCCTCAAGGGCCTCGGTTGTGATCAGGTACAAGGCTATTTGATCGGCAGGCCGATGCCTGCAACAGAGCTCGCTTATCTGCATACCAAAAAACGACGAGGAAGGACTGTTTCCGGACGCAGCTAACTGCTACCAATAATTATGTGGCAGCAATCTATTGGGTGCGTAAGTGTTGAATGTACATGGGGTCGTTGTACCCATCGAGCCGGGCGAAGTATCGCCCGTCATCTGGCAGGCGCTGAGCAGCGGCAGCTATGAAGCCAAGGAAGCCCGTACGATCAAAAAGGCCGTGAAGGCCAGTGACCGGGTTCTGGAACTGGGGTCCGGTATCGGCATCATCACCTCCCTGATTGCGCGAATCGATGATGTGGCCGTCTGGGCCTTCGAAGCCAATCCGGCAACCGCCTCGCTGGCGCGGCGCGTACTCGACGCCAACGGCCATGACAATGTGGTCCTGTCGCAAGGCATTTTGAGCGCGGGTGAAACCGGCACCTTCCGCTTCTACGTGCGCAAGGACCTCTGGATGTCGTCCATGGACGAAAATCAGGGGCCTTACGAAAGCACGATTTCCATCACCTCAACCAATATCGACCAGTTCATCGCCGACCACGGCATCAATGTGCTGGTGATGGATATTGAAGGCGCGGAGCGTGATTTGCTCAAGCTGGCCGAACTGCCGGGCGTCGAGCGCATTTTCCTGGAGCTGCACGACCATCTTTACGGTCTGGCTGGCATTCGCGATATCACCCATGCGCTGGCCGAAAAAGGCTTTGCCTATGACCCGCGCGGCTCGCAAGGTCCGTGCGTGCTGTTCGCGAAGGATGACGGCGCGCGCGAATATGAACCAGAAGCCGATGCACCTTTGATGTAAGGCCATTCCTTTTAACGAGAACAGCCCCGGTTCGATATCGAGCCGGGGCTGTTTACATTTCATCGCTGCTGATCGCGATCAGAAATCGCGCAGCTTGCGTGCCGTGTCCTGCAACAGCGTGAACGCCTCGAAACGGCGATCATGCCATTTTACCCGGTCGGAATCGGGCTGATTGACCTCGCCCAGTTCGGACATGGCGTCCATCGCCGTCGCGAGGTCCGGATAGGCGCCGCCCGCAACGGCTCCAAGCATGGCTGAGCCGAGCAGAACCGGTTCCGGCGAGGTGGAAGCCGCGATGACGAGACCCGTCGTATCGGCCAGCACCTGACGCACGAGATGCGAACGTGCCGCACCGCCGCTGACGACGATGGTATCCGTCGCGATGCCCTTTGCCTTCTGCGCTTCGACGATCTGGCGCGCGCCATAGCCAAGCCCGCAAAGACCGGCCAGATAAAGCGCAGTCAAGCTGTCGATACCCGCATCAAGATCAAGCCCGGCAATGACAGCACGGGCGTCCGGGTCCGCGAATGGTGCGCGGTTACCGAGAAATTCCGGTACGACATGAATATCGCCGATGATCTCAGCCGTCTTTGCAGCACCGCCGCGCGCTTCCACTTCGGAAGCAAGACGGTCTGCCAGACCCCTGCCTTCAGCCGCAGCCTGCTTTTCCGCTTCAGCGGCGAAGGGATGCATATGGATCAGATGATCAATGGCCGCACCCGCCGCCGACTGACCGCCCTCATTGAGCCAGAGCCCCGGCACCATGGCCGAATAATACGGACCCCAGACGCCATCCACAAAAACCGGCTGTTCGGTCGTGGTCATGGTGCAGGCGGATGTGCCGAACACATAGGCCATGCGCGACAACACCTTGCCCGCATCGCCGCGCGCGCCCACCGTGCCAATACCGCCCGCATGAGCGTCGATCAGACCGGCGGCAATCGCGATGCCCGGCTTGAGGCCAAGCTCTGCAGCGGCCTGTTCGCTCAGAACGCCAAGCTTCTCGCCACCAGCGCGAACCTCCGTACCAATGCGCACAAAGCCCTCATCGGCCAGTTCTCCGAGGCCAACTTCGCGGAAATAGGCTTCGTCCCAGCGATTTTCATGGCTTAGATAGGTCCATTTGCAGGTGACCGTGCAGGCCGAACGCGCAAGACTGCCGCAAGACTTCCAGGTCAGAAAATCGGTAAGATCGAAAAACTGCCAGGCGGACGCAAAACTTTCCGGCTTGTTTTCCTTCAGCCAGAGGAGCTTTGGCGTTTCCATTTCCGGCGAAATGGTGCCGCCGACATAATCCAGCACCTTGGCCTTGGTTGCATTGATGCGCTCGGCCTGTTCGACCGCACGATGATCCATCCAGACAATGATGTCGCGGGCCGGGTCATTCGACGGGCCAACGGCGAGCGGCTTGCCGCCCTCGCCCAGCACCACGAGCGAGCAGGTGGCGTCATAGCCGATACCGGCAACGCTGGCAGGATCGATCCCGGCCACCTTCACCGCCTCGCGCACGCTTTCGCAGACGGCCTGCCAGATATTGGCGCTCGACTGTTCAACAATGCTGCCAGCCTCGCGCCACATCGTAATGTCGCGCTTGGCCGAAGCCAGCATTGTACCCCTGGCGTCGAACACGCCAGCCCGGGCGCTCCCGGTGCCGACATCGACGCCCAAATAATAATAAGTCATGGTCTCCGACCCGTTTTTGAGCATTTCCAGCAAAAGTGCGAAGCGGTTTTGCGTAGGATAATGCGTAAAAACAACAAGATAGAGCGTTTCCCCGATTCCGTTTTAACCGGGACCGTTCTTGAAGGAATTACAGATCGAGGCTCTGCGGCACGATGACGAGATCGCGAATGGTGATGTTGCGCGGGCGCGTCAGCATGAACATCACCGATTCAGCCACTTCCTTCGGCTCCATCAGGCTGCCATTGGCCAGCGCTTCTTCGAGCTTTGCCTTCGGCCAGTCGCTGATCAGCGCGGTCACGACCGGGCCGGGCAGGACACCGCCGACGCGAATGCCATGCGGCGCAACCTGACGGCGAACCGTATGCACGAAAGCCTGCACGGCATGTTTGGAGGCCGTGTAGATCGGCTCCCAGATCACCGGCACCACACCGGCCACCGAGCTGGTCATGATAATGTCGCCTGTCTTGCGCTCCATCATATGCGGTAGCACAGCGTGAACCGTGCGGAACGCCGCATTGATGTTGAGGTTCAACATGCGATCCCAGGCGTCCGGATTACCTTCCCAGAGCGGCCCGCCGATATAAGCGCCCGCATTGGCGTGGAACACATCAAGCTGACCAGCCTGTTCGAGAATCTGCGGCACCATGGTGGCAACCGATTCCGGGCTGAGCAGATCGATGACCAGCGGCTTTGCCTTATCGCCAAGCTCCGCGCATTTTTCGGCCAGCGCCTTCTCGTCACGATCAACGAGAAACACAGTCATGCCTGCTTCGATCATATGCTTTGCACATTCGAAGCCGATGCCGGAGGCAGCGCCGGTAACCGCTGCAACCTGTCCTTTGAGATCCTGGGCCATTTGGAGAATCCTTCTATTTGTTAGGCGCGACCGTGCGACTGGCGCGAGCGGCGTGCAAGAGAATCGACAATCACGGCAATAGCCAGTACGGCACCGGTGATCATATAGCGAAGCGACGACGACAGATCGAGCAAGGTCAGACCGCTGGCAATCGACTGGATGACGATGATGCCGAGCAGGGCCGACCATGCGCTGCCGCGACCGCCAAACAGGCTGGTGCCGCCAATAACCGCTGCCGCAATGGCGTTGAGGTTGACGTCGCCCGTACCGGCCTGCTGGCTAGACGATGCCAGACGCGATGCGGCCAGAATGCCGCCTGCCGCAGCCAATACCGAACAGGTGACGAAGGCGGAGATATAGATGAAGGTGACGTTGATACCGGCACGGCGCGCGGCTTCACGATTGCCGCCGACGGCCTGCATGGCGCGGCCCCAGCGGGTGCGGGTCAGCGCATAGTTCATGGCAACCACCAGCGCCACAAACAGGCCGAACATCCACGGCACGCCGCGCGACTGGTTGAGATAGAACACCGCACCACCGACGATGAGCGTGATGATGATGGCCTTCAGCGAGATACCAGCAACGGAAGGTGCCGAAAGCCCGGCCTCACGACGACGCTGCGCCGAGCGAAAACCCGTGAAGAAGATCGCGAGACCTGCAATCAGCGCCAGCGCATAGGAGAGCGGGCGCGGCATCACCAGAAGCTGGCCGAAGCTGACGAGCCAGGAGCCGTAAGGCAGATTGATCGAGCCGGTATTGCCGAGGAGATAGAGCTGTAAACCGAGTGCTGCGAGCAGACCCGCCAGCGTCGACACGAAGCTTGGCATGCTGAAGCGGTTATAAAGGAACGCATAGAGCAGGCCGATTAGCGCGCCCGCGCAAAGGGCGGCGACAATTGCCAGCGCCACCGGCCAGCCATTGTTGACCCACAACACACCGACGATGGCCGACGCGAGACCGCTGACGGAACCAACAGACAGATCGATTTCGCCGAGCATCAGAATGCAAACGATGCCAAGCGAAATGACGCCGATGGTCGAGCAATCGAACAGCAGGTTCACGAGGTTATTGCTCGACAGGAAAACCGGGTTCAGCGTCTGGAACACTGTCCAGATGATGACTAGGCCGACGATAACCGGCAGCGAGCCGAGATCGCCCGAGCGGACGCGGTCGAAGAAGCTGCGCAGCGCGCCCGAAACGCCTTCATCATGACGCACGCGGGCATCCTGCCGGTCGAGGGGGGTATTTCCGGTTGTCTGGTTCATCATGCTTCTCCCCGGTCATGGGCGTCATCGTGCTGTGCCTGACGTCGTTCGGCACGGCGGGAAACAGAATTGCTGGTTGCGCCAGTGATGGCGGCAACCAGTTCCTCGTTCGATGAATCCGGATAGAAAACACCGTTATTGCGACCGAGACGCAGCACCACGATGCGGTCTGCGACGGCGCGCACATCTTCCATATTATGGCTGATCATCAGAACACCCAGACCGCGATCACGCACGCGCTCGATCAGATCAAGCACTTCCGCCGTCTGCGCAACACCAAGTGCGGCGGTCGGTTCGTCGAGCATGATGAGCTTTGGATCGAGCAGCAGCGAGCGCGAGATCGCGACGGTCTGCCGCTGGCCGCCCGAAAGCGAGGCGACCGGCTCGCGGACGCTCGGGATACGGGCAGAAAGCTCATTCAAAAGCTTCCAAGCCTTGATTTCCATCGATACTTCATCGAGGCGATAGGGGCTAAGCTCCCGGCCAAGGAAAATATTGGCCACGACATCGAGATTTTCGCACAGCGCCAGATCCTGAAAGACCGTCGCTATGCCAAGATCGAGCGCAACGCCCGGCGAGGACAGCACAACCTTCTCGCCATTGAATTCTATCGTACCCGAACTCGGCTGATGCACACCGGCGAGCGTCTTGATGAGCGTGGATTTTCCGGCGCCATTGTCGCCAACCAGCGCCACCACTTCACCCGGATAGACTTCCAGATCGATATCGGTCAGCGCAGAAACCGCGCCGAAATTCTTGGAAATGCCGCTGAGGCGCAGCACGGGCTGCGACGATGACGTCGCCGCTTTGTTTTCCTGGGACATTTTTCACTTTCCCCGACATATCGCACGATATGTCTTTGCGCACGAAACACAGCACATCCCGAAAAATGTGAAACGGCTTTCGGATCAGATGTGCGTAAAAAAGACGCCCGACCGGTAAACCGGCCGGGCGGATCGTTGCTTAGTTCGTGATGCCGAGCTTCTTGCAACCATCGGCATAGCGATCGACGCACAGCGTTGCTGCTGGAACAACGTTCTTGTCGATGATTTCAGCCTTGAGGTTTTCAGCCGTCACAACCGCCGGGACGAAAAGCTTCGACGGCGTGTTGTAAAGGGTGGTTTCAGCCTTCGGCGTTTCGCCATTCAGCAACTGGGCGGCAACGCGCGCAGCTTCCGAAGCGACGATTTCCGATGGCTTGTTGATGGTGTTGAACTGGTCACCCGAAATGATCAGCTGAAGCGCCGCGATGGTCGCGTCGTTGCCGGTGATCGGCGGCAACGGATCGATGCCCGCAGCCTTCATGGCCGCAATCGCACCGCCTGCGGTGCCATCATTGGCAGCCACAATGCCGACGATCTGGTCGTTGAAGCGGGTGATCTGGCCACTCGCCCACTGCTGAGCCTTGCTTGGCGCCCATTCCGGCGTGTCATATTCGGCCAGCGTCTTGTAGCCGCTGTCCTTCAGACCGGCATGAATGCCGTTCTTGATAAGACCGGCAGCCGCGTCGGTCGGCGAACCGTTGATCTGAAGAACGCCGCCCTTGTCGGTCGGCACGTTCTTGGCCTTCAGGTCCTTGACGAGCGATTCAGCAATCGACTTGCCGATGGCTTCATTGTCGAACGAAACGTAGAAATCCGACGTCGCATCCGGGATCGGACGGTCATAGGCGATGACCTTGATATCTTGCGACTGGGCCAGCTTCACGAGGGAGGCTGCGGCAGCAGTATCAACGGCATCGAGAACAATCACCTTCGCGCCCTGCGAAATGACCGAATTGAACTGTTGCTGCTGCTTGGTCGCATCGCCATCGGCGTTGAGATAAAGCACCTTGCAGCTTTCGCAGAGCTTCTTCATTTCTGCTGCGAAACCCGGGAAATCGCGCTCTTCATAGCGCGTGGATGCCTGATCCGGCATCAAAAAGCCGACCACCGCGTCCTTGACTTCCGCATGAGCCGTCGTAGCGGCCATCATCAGCACGCCAGCCAGCGCGCCTGTCATCTTCGATACCTTCATGACACTCTCCTCCTGATTGTCTGTTTTTCTGGCATCCGACCGGGAATTTCGCCTGCACGAGGCGGCTTTACATGCGCTGAAGCCAACGGCTCGCTCACCGGACATCCCCGAAATACAATCCCGCTTTCGAAAGGATGTGCTTGAGCGCAGATATCTAGAGCGCCGATCCGATTCAAACAGATCGAAACGCACTCCGGACAGCCGTTTTCAAAAAATTCACGCGCGTAGCATTGCCTCCACTTGCCAGCGCCGCCATCTCCCGTCAGGCGGCGGCATCTCGTCCCCGGCCTCTTCCGGTTGGAGATGCTGTAACTTTGCACAACAATTTGCACAATCGATTGTGCAAGCTGATAATGCGCCAGCCTCTAAAATCTGTCAACACGATTCCGTGGTGTATGCGATGACGATGTCGGAGTGCTTGTAATAAAACGAGCTTGGAAAAACGCAGCGCGGTTCCGGCCAGAGCTGCGCCAGCAGCATGTATTTATTTGATATCTTTCAGACTATCCACCGGCAGCGCGATGGCCGAACGCGGCGCGATTAATCTGGGCATAACCAGATGCAGCTCCGGTTCCGTGACGTGTTTTTCCATCAGATCGAAGGCTTTGGCGATCATGCCTTCCACGTCCTGCTGGATTGAAATCACCGGAAACGACAGGAAGGAGGCAAAGGGGTCGTAGTCGTAACAGCCGACCACCAGATCGTTGAGCTGCTCGTGCGGATACTCGACCATATAGCGCAGCAGACCCTCAAGATTGATCGAGGAATTGACGAACAGACCACGCGGCAACCGACCATGATGCCTGCGATAGTCATCGAGCGCTCGCAGCGTATTAGACGGAGAATAGCCGGTGTGGAAAACGCAGTTTTCCGGATCGGAACCCAGCACGGCCTGCTTGGTATGATGAAAACCGCGAATACGCTGGCGTGTGGACTCATCGTTGCGCCCACCGAACAGACAAAGCTCCATCGGCTGCAATGGCTCACGATCGGCAAAATGCGCGATGATCGCTTCCGTCAGCATCCGGCCACCGGCGAAATTATCTGTGGTCACTGATGGCGCCCTCGATCCGGGCAGATCGATATTCACATGGGGGATCGCAGCCTGCTCGCATAATTCATGCAAACTGTCCGGGTCCGTCGCGCCACAGATGAACAATTCATCGATGGAATAGGAAATCAGCGTTTCCGCCGTTTCTCGCTCTTCATCCGGATCGCGCCCCGCACTGACCACGACGGGACACAGCCCCCGCGCGCGGACATGCGCCTCAAATGTCTGCGCCATGGACGAGAAGAAGCGGTTGTCGTGCAAAGGCAGCAGCAGTCCGACAAGGCCGGACCGGGAATGACGCAGCCCCTGCGCCTGACGGTTGGCGGTATATTGGTGCTGTTCGGCAAGGCCCAGAATGGATTCCGCCGTCGCCTGACTGATCCTGCGCTTGCGCCACGTACCATTGAGCACGGCACTGACCGTGGAAGGCGAGCTTCCCGACAGAACGGAAAGGTCGTAAATCGTCGCCTTCTTCTTGTCGCGGCGCATTCTGTCTCCCTCATTTCGCGGTATAGAAATATCGATCATCGGCGGAAACTGGAACAAGTTTCTCGGGCTGCCAGCGCTGGACCCACAGAGTTGACGTTCAGCAGTTCATCCGGCGTTGCCTGATGTGACAGCAATCATGTTTCACGATAACCCGGTCTACCGCGTCGATAAACTTCACGCATGGCGCGGTTTTTAGCATCGCATTCCTTAAGCGAGCAATCTGGTCAGCTACAATATTCCCCGAACACATTGCGCTGCTCCATATGTCCGATGGCATCCATCGGGCAATGAGTGGGCTTACGGAACACTGGAAGAAAGGTCTCTCATGTCCACCAATGGAAAGCCGCTCGATTTTCTCTGGTTCATCCCGTCATCGGGTGACGGCACCTATCTGGGAACCGACGCGCTGAGCCGCCCTTCCGATCCCGCCTATTTTCGGGAAATTGCACAAGCCGCCGACCGCCTCGGCTATTCCGGCGTTCTCATCCCGACAGGCGTTGCGTGCGAAGAGTCCTTCGTTCTGGCCGCAAACCTCGCCGCCTATACGGAAAAGCTGAAGTTTCTGGTGGCGATCCGTCCCGGTGTCGCCTCACCTGCTTATTATGCGCGCCTTGCCGCAACGCTTGATCGCGTGTCTCAAGGCAGGCTGCTTCTCAATATCGTCGTTGGCGGCAGCCAGCAGGAGTTGGCTGGCGACGGCATTTTCCTGCCGCATGATGAACGTTACGACCATGCCGATGAATTCTTCCAGGTGTTCAACGATCTGATCGAAACCGGCCACGGCAATCTCGACGGCAAATACATAAAGGCTCACAATGCAGCTCTCGGACTTCCGCCCGTGCAAGCCCATCCGCCTATTTATTTCGGTGGTTCGTCACAGGCCGGCATCGACTTTTCGGTCGGTCTCGTCGACAAATATCTGACCTGGGGCGAGCCTCCGGCTCAAGTCGGCGAAAAGATCGCCGCTGTTCGCAAAGCCGCCAAGGCCAAAGGCCGCGACGACCAGATTTCCTTCGGTATCCGCCTGCACTTCATCGTGCGCGAAACGGATGATGAAGCGTGGGAAGCCGCCGACCGTCTGATTGCGCATCTCGACGATGAAACCATCGCCGCAGCCCAGCAGGTTTTCCTGAAAAACTCCGATTCTGTCGGTCAAGCCCGCATGGTCGCCTTGCACAACGGACGCCGTGACAAGTTGGAAGTATCGCCCAATCTCTGGGCGGGCATCGGCCTTGTACGTTCCGGCGCTGGGACTGCTCTGGTCGGATCGCCGCAAACCGTTGCCGCGCGCCTGCGCGAATATCAGGAACTGGGCATCGATACCGTGATCGCTTCCGGCTATCCGCATCTGGAAGAGGCTTACCGGGTTTCCGAACTCCTGTTCCCCGAATTGGGGCTGGAAGGTCCGCGCAACCAGATCCGCTCGTCCTTCGGCAAAAAACAGGTGTTTGGCGGCGGCGGACATGGGGGTAATGTAAAGGTCGCTTCCGGCTCGTGAGATTTGAAATGCTGACGAAAGCCCACACAGGCACCGTCGCCATCATCGGCGGCGGTTTTACAGGCGCGGCTGTTGCGCTGCATCTGGCGCGCCAACTGTCCCACCACCAGCATGACGCCAACTGGCGGATCGTGGTGATTGAGCCACGCGAGAAGCTTGGGCGTGGCCTGGCTTATGACACGCTGGAACCGGTGCACCGCATCAATGTGCCTGCCGACCGGATGTCCATCCTGCCCGACGAGCCGCAGGATTTCAGCAACTGGCTCGCAGAAACCCGGATATTGGAAAGCGATCGGGATGCCTTCAGTCTGGACGGAGCCCCCTTCCCGGCCCGTACAGTCTTCGGCCTTTATGCGTCATCGAGACTGGAGCCGCTCATTGAGGCCGGACGCGTGGAGCACCGCCGCACCCGCGCTGTGAATGCGACCAAGGACAATGACTTCTGGACCATTGAAACAGAAGACGGCGAGCCGATCATCGCCGATGTCGTCGTATTGGCGGTCAGCCATCCCGCTCCATCCCTGCCGGGTGTGCTGGACCCGATCAGGGAGCATCAGGGGCTGATTGCCGACGCAACGCGCCCTGGCGCACTGGATAATGTTCAGTCAAAAGATCGCGTGCTGGTAGTCGGCAACGGACTGACG
This sequence comes from Ochrobactrum sp. RH2CCR150, assembly GCA_014138095.1. Classification (GTDB taxonomy): domain Bacteria; phylum Pseudomonadota; class Alphaproteobacteria; order Rhizobiales; family Rhizobiaceae; genus Brucella; species Brucella gambitense. The sequence goes on along the minus strand of JACGXE010000002.1, from coordinate 110,016 downwards.
GCAGCCGACGTCATCGCCACGCTGAAAGCACATGGCCATAAGGGCCAGATCGTTTCGATTTCCCGCCGTGGCCTTCGCTCCCGCGGTCATCCCCGTACCACCCATGACCCTTATGGCGATTTCATCACCGAGCCATCGCTCAGCGCTTCAAAATTGCTGCACCGGGTGCGCAAAGTCATTAAGGCAGCACAAGCCGAAGGGTTGAGCTGGCATCCGGTTCTCGATGCAGTCCGTCTTCAAGGGCAGGACATCTGGCGGGCCTTGCCCGTGTCGGAGCGCAGACGCATTGCTCGCCATGTTCGCCCGTTCTGGGATGTGCATCGCTTCCGCATTGCTCCACAAGTGGAAAATGCTCTCGATAGCGCTGTCGCCGATGGCAGCCTGTCTGTCCGCGCCGCCTCCGTCCGTAGCGCGGCTGCCTCCGGCGACACCTTGCGCATCGGCCTCAAAGATCGCCGGACAGGCGAACTCGATATTCTCGACGTGGACAAGGTGGTTGTCACCACCGGTCCCGGTCATGGCGGCATTCTCGGATCACAGCCATTGCTGAGCGCGCTTGCCGCATCAGGGCATCTGGCGCTCTGTCCGACTGGCCTCGGTCTTCTCTGTGACCGGCAAAGTCGTGCGATCTCGACATCAGGCTTCGCCGATGAAACGCTGCTGATCGCCGGACCGCTCGCACGCGGCACCTTCGGTGAGCTGATGGGATTGCCGCAAGTCAGCGAGCACGCGGTTCTCGTTGCCGGGGTCATTGCCACGCTGATCGCTGAGCGGAACCGCGCCCTCGAAAAGGCCGCGGTCTGATCTTTCAGGACTTGGCTGGCTGTATGCGCGCCAGATGATCCTGAATGTGCTGGTGCAGGTTGGAAGCCGACATCGGATCATGCCCCGGAACTTGTTTCAGTTCGCGCAGATCTTGCGGTGAAACATCATAGCGATCCTTGAACAGCCGCGTGAACTGGGCGCGATCCGAGAAGCCGCATTTATAAGCGATCTCTTTCAGAGTTTCCGCCCTGCCTTTGCTATGGATGAGATAGCGGTAAGCCAGATCCAAACGCTTCTGCCGGATCAGTTTGGTAATGCCGTCATCCTGATCGAACTGCCGATACAGATGCGAGTGTGACAGTTTGAAATGCGCCATGATCGTCTTGGGGCTCAAACGCTGGTCGCGAATATTCAGATCGATATAGTCCATCACTCTTTGTCGCATAGACTGGTCAATGGCGCTCGATTGCGCCGGAGAGAGCGCAACACCATCCACGGCCGCGACCAGCAACAGGACAAGTGCTTCCTTGATCCCCGGTATTTCATTCTCCTGAACGAAATCCAGCGCACCATCCAGACTCAAAATAAAATCGAACAGCACCTGATTGATGTTCACATTCCTCGGCAGAACCAGCCCATGCAGATCTTTTGCGGGGAACCATTTGTTTATCTCAAACCGGGGTATGGCGAGGGTCACTCGGGAGCCAGCTTCCTTTCGACTATCCAGCACTTTGGTGAGGTCCATGAAAAACATGTCACCCGGCTGCACATAGACATTCGTCCCGTCGAAATCGCCTGTATATTCCCCTGACAGGACAAGCTGAAGCAGACAGATATCCAGATCGGTGCGCGCAATCATCTCCGGCGTCCGCCGGCAGATCTGCTCATTGAACGTCGTGTCGCCCAGAACCATACTGTCGAACAGCCGCGAGCGGATTGTCCCGATCAGCTCGGTATCGATATTCTCGTCGGCAGGTGAAACTTCGTATATGAGTTTCGATACTTCCTGCCAGAAAGCATTGCGAGATTTTTCATCCACCATATCGGTCGAGAGAAAAAATTCCGGCACTATTTACCAGCCTTTCTTCGAGCCAAACACAAATGTTGACGGCATTCATTACTTCCTAAAATCCACTTGAGAGCGTCAAGTAGGCCTTCTAAACAACACGCCCCTCGCGCGCTCATGAATTTGCCACGAAAATAACTGCTCTAAATGAAGCAAAGAGCACCCTTAACAGAAGCATCCGCTTTTATATTTCCATATAAATATAAACCGGTCGATTTCTATTTCCAAATAAATTCTAATATCTTCCAGTACGTATTAGATAGAGATAATATATATACCAATATGGGATAAATTCGTATTGCTCCTCTTTGAGTTTTACCTATAGCTCGTAGTTGAGGAGAATAGATGCGCCTGTTTCAATATGAAACACGCACGCGCAGCGAATATGCAGAAGACTAAATCTCTCCAAGGACAGTTTTCACTACAACCGGAAAAGCTCGCGCTTTTCTGACGCCAGATTCCTGCCCTTAACAGATACCTATCCTTTCAGATACAGGATCTCGCGAATGGACCACGATCAGTCAAGCCGGTTTAGCTTTTCACGACGTTCGTTCTTAAAAGTGGCCGGAGCTACTGCAGCCGCCACAATTGCCCCGGAAATTGCATTTGCTCAGCAGAAGACTTTTCCACCCGGTTTCAAGTGGGGCGCCGCGTCTGCTGCCGCGCAGACCGAGAGCCGCGCCGGTCGTGGCCGCAGCAACTGGGACGTTTTCGCGGATATCTCTGGAAGGATTCACGACGGCTCCTCCAATGTAACGAACACGCAGTTTGAAACGCGCTACGGCGAAGAGCTCGCCATGTTGTCAAATGCCGGTTTGAATGCCTTTCGCTTTTCTTTCTACTGGTCGCGCATTCAGCCGGAAGGACCGGGAGCGCCAAGTATTGCAGCACTCGATCTGTATGACCGCATGGTTGACGAAATGCTGCAGCTTGGGCTCGACCCCATGGCGACTATCGTGCATTTCGAAAATCCGGTCTGGGCGGGTAATTTTCGCAATCGTGAAATCATTCAATATGCAGCCGATTACACGGAAATCATCACGCGCAAGTTTGGCGACCGCATCAAGCTTTGGATCGCCATGAACGAGCCCGGCACTGTCTCCACCTTCGGTTACGGATCGGGGCGTTTTGCACCGGGATATATATCCTTAAGGGCGATGGGAGACGCTATCCACCATCAAAATGTTGCGCAGGGTCTTATCATCGCTACCGCCCGTGCCAACCTACCAAAAGATGCCAAAGTCGGCACCACTCTCAATCTCCAGACTGTTCGCTCCAAATCTAACTTCCCAGAGGACGAGAAAATCGTTCGAACCATGGATGCCTACTGGAACACAGCCTATCTCGATCCTTTGTTCGGACAGGAGTATCCGCAAGAGGTGCGCGCGCTGGTCGCACCAGTCATCCGCCCGGGAGACATGGAGATCATTGCCGCCAAGCCCGATTTTCTTGGCGTGAACTATTATTCACGTTTCTATGTCAAAGCCGAGCCATACACGCCACTTGGGTTCATACAGGACACACCTCCAGACAATCTCAAACTCACCAAATATCTGCCCTATGAACCAGACGGCTTTTCGGAAACGCTGCTGCGCGTTCACAACGGTTATGGTGCACCCGACATTTACGTCACTGAATTTGGTTTCCCTGTCGACGAACCCAATACCGTCGTCAATGGGGTTGTCGAAGACACAACCCGGATTGAATTCATCAAGGGCTATGTTGAGGAAGCCTATAAGGCGATGCAGAAAGGCGTCAACCTGAAGGGGCTGGTCTACTGGTCATCCACGGACAACTGGGAATGGAACGAAGGATTTGCAAAGAACTTCGGCCTGATAAAGGTTGACCCCAAAACGCAGAAGCGATGGCCGAAGCGCAGCCTCGAATATTTTGGAAAATGCTGCAAAACAAACAGCATCGTTTGAACGCTTCACCGATTGGCTTTCTCTGAAAGCAAATCCCTGAGTTCTCATCCATCATACCGGTGCTCGCCAGGCTGATACAGACTACACAGTCAATGTGCGGGCACCGGTGTCGATGTTCTGACATGCATACATTTGGGGAAGCGAATGGCTCGTGGGTGGTATTTTCTGGTTGCCGGAGCAATCCTCGCTTCGTCCTTTGGTTTTGATGCACAGGCTGAGGACACAAGCGGCAAGATCGAATTGCAACAAGGATGGCGTCTTATCCAGGATGACGCCGCTAAAGCTGTGCAGATCGATGTGTCCAACGGGCCGCTCGGCGATAAGGGCTACGCCATCCAGAGCATGCCATCCACTGTTTTGAACACGCTCAGCAAGGCCCGTGTCTACAAGGATATCTATTATGGCGACAATCTTGCAAGAGTGGATAACACCCTCTGGAAACACCAGTGGTGGTACCAGACCAAGCTAAACGTTCCAGAAGGTCATGACCGTTACACGCTGATCTTCAACGGTCTCAACTATCGCGGTGAAATCTGGCTGAACGGTCAGAAGATTGCCGGGCCCGACGAGATTGTCGGCATGAGCCGCAAGTACGAATTTGACGTAACGCAATACATTCATCCCGGGCTGGATAATCTTCTCGCGGTCAAGATCACCCCGGAGCAACGTACGCCCAGCCTGACTTTGGGCGACACACCCGGATCAGGAAAACATGAAGGTGTCGACCTGACCGATACATGGATGGATTGGATCAATCTCAAGTATTTTGGTGATCCCACAACCAAGACCTCCTATGTGCCTGATAAAGGCGCAGGCATCTGGCGCAAGGTCTATCTGACCTATGGCGGTGATGTTGCTCTGCGTAACCCCTATGTCAAAGCCGATTTGGACGTGCCCAGTCTTCAAACGGCAAAACTTGATGTCTATGCCAATCTGGTCAATCGCTCATCCAAACCCGTTACCGGGGTGCTGAGCGGTGAGATCACTCGCGAGGGCAAGCCAAGCATTCATCTTGAGAAGACCGTGACCCTAAAAGGGAATGAAACGCGCGAAGAGCGTTTCACGCCGGAACAGGTGAAGGCATTATTGGTTCAGAAACCTGATATCTGGTGGCCCTATATCTGGGGCAAGCCCAACCTTTATAATCTGAAACTGACATTCAGCATCGATGAGAAGGTTTCCGACACTGTTACGACTGATTTCGGTATTCGCAAGATCACCCAGCACGTCGACAGCAGCAAACTATTTCCCAAATTCAAGAATCCCGGCAGCTTCTATATCAAGGTCAATGGGCGCGATTATCTGATCCGGGGCGCGGCTTATACGCCCGATTTGTTGTTTGACAACAATCCGCAACGTGATCGCGACATCATCCGCTACGCGAAAGACCTTGGCATCAACATGCTGCGCTGGGAGGGCAAGTTTGCCGATGATGATATACTGGAGTTGGCCGACAAAGAGGGCATTCCTGTCATGCGCGGCCTCATGTGCTGCGGGTCGTGGGAACTGTGGAGCCATTGGGACAAGGAAGACTATACCGTTGCTTCCGCCACTGTCCGGGACATGATCCTGGACTACCGTTCGCATGCATCGGCGTTTATCTGGGCAAACGGCAGCGATGGCCTACCACCCAAAGATGTTCTTGAAAATTACCATAAAATCTTGAATGACCTGCACTGGCAGAACGCCGTTGTGGATACCGTTTCTGCGCGCAATACTCACTGGAGCGGCATCCACATGGCCGCCCCCTATTCCTGGCGCTCGCCCGCCTTCTGGTTCAAGGGCAATATCGTCGGCGCCATGGGCTCCATTGCCGAAGCAGGCAATGACGAGACTGTTCTGCCTCTGGATAGCCTGAAGAAATTCCTGCCAGCGGATAAGCTCTGGCCGATCAATGATTTCTGGTATATGCGCGCCGGTTCCGCGCCCGGCAATAGAACGCTGGATAGCGCCAAGGCCGCCGTTGAAAATCGATATGGTCCGTCGAACAGTGTCGAGGATTTTGCGCGCAAGGCGCAGCTCACCGCTTATGAAAATGTCCGTGCGCAGAATGAAGCTTATGGCGCGCTTGGCGGCGACACCCACAAGATGACGATCTTCTGGATGCTCAACAGCCACTGGCCATCCTTCTTTGGTCATCTCTTCGACTATTATATGAAACAGGGTGGCGGGTATTTCGGCGCCCAAAAAGCCCTGCAACCGCTGAGCGTGGTTTTTGACGGCTATGCAACAGGCAATCGCACCAAAGCCAAGATTTATCTCGTCAACCAGGCTCTGGAAGGCTTGAAAAACCTCACAGTCACCGCGCGCCTCTACGACATAAATGGCAAGCTAAAGCACGAGAAGAATGTAACCGTCAAATCCACCGGTCCCACGACCTCGACAGTCGCGATGACGCTTCCGCGTTATGACGACATGGGCACGGTCTATTTCGTCCGGCTGCAACTCAGCGATGCCAAGAACGAAATACTCGCAGAGAACACGTATTGGCAGTCGGCTAAGGACGACATTCCCGAGGACATGGACCCGAACAACATGATGGACGCCATGGTCCTGAAGCAGAAACAATGGGCTGATTTTACCCCGCTCAACACGATGCCGAAGGTGGAACTTAAATCTGCAATCGAAGAAATCGTCTCCCAAGACGACCTGCGCCGCTTCAAAATTTCGCTAACCAACCCGACCGACCACATTGCGTTTTTTGTCCGGGCGGAGCTTCGGCAGGACGATGGTTCCGGCGAAATCCTGCCCATCACCTATGACGACAATTACGTCACGGTCTATCCCGGCGAAACGCGCGAAATCGTGGCGGAAGTCTCAAAGGCACAGATCAACGGGCAGAACCCGCATGTCGCCATCGAAGGCTACAACACCAACTGATTGCCGTTGCAAAACCAACGTCACTGAACCACTGGATTAGAGCAGGCTCATGAAACCAGCATCCCAAACCCTAAAGCCTTTCCTCTGGTCCATTCCGGCGACGCTCCTCTGCTTTGGTGCGCAGGCCGCCGAAAACGGCCTCGGCTTTTACCTGCTGGGGTCCAAAGGGCCAATGGCCGCGATCCTGCCCGCGCCGGGTCTCTATCTGCAGAACGACACCTACTTCTATCGTGCAAGCGCTGGTGCGTCCGCGCCGCTGCCACTGGGCGGTGTGGTCGGGTTCGGTGTCGATGCCAAGGCCGTCGTCGACTTGCCGACCTTCATATGGTCCACTCCCTATGAACTTTTGGGAGGACGGCTGGCCTTTGGCTTGACCACACCGTTCGGTCACCAGAATGTCGATGCCGACCTCGTCTATGGCTCCTATTCTGGTGACATCGATAACAGTGTCATCAGAATCGGCGACCCGGTTGTCACGACGACAATCGGCTGGAGCGATGGTGACTTCCATTGCAGTCTCAATGGAATGGTCAATGTGCCCATTGGGGACTATCAGAAGGACTCGCTCGCCAATATTGCCTTTCATCGCTGGGGTGGCGATCTTTCCGCTGCGGGAACCTGGTTCGATCCGGCACGCGGCCTCGATATATCGGGCGTGGTCGGCGTTACCTTCAACGGAGAAAACCCGGAAACGGATTACCGCACAGGAACCGAAGTCCATGTGGAAGGCGCGATTTCGCAATATTTCTCGAAGCAGTTCTCGCTCGGCGCCGTCGGCTATTATTACCAGCAGATCAGCGACGACAGCGGCAGTGGTGCAATACTCGGCGGCTATCGCGGGCGTGTTGCGGCACTGGGAGTAACCGCCAGCTACAATTTCGAACTCGATAAAACACCGGTTCAGGCGCGGGTGAAATTGCTGCGTGAGTTTCACACCCAAAACCGGGTCGAGGGCACAGCAGCGTTTCTCACGCTTTCGGTTCCGCTTTACGTCAGCAAATGATGGAAATTTCGTCCCGTCGAAAGACCATACCTTACGGTTCGGAGGGTTAGAATATTCTAAGTATTCTCTATCCCATTATATTAGCAATATATAATTTTGCGATAACTTAATTACTGAAAATAATATATCGAATTGCTTTTATTGTTTCAAATATAATTTATATAAATTAAGTTATTGAGAGATTCTATACATATCGAAAGAACCGCTATGCCTTTAATCACCCCGGTGCAATTTACGATTGCACGGCCATGACACATTTAAACATGCAGTCTTGCGGAAGGCACTCCATCCCATAGCGTTCTGCCTCGCATGATCTGCGTTGAAGCCCCCAGCAAATGACGCAAGCCCTCCCAAACAATCAGAACAGACCCAGGCGACCGTGTTCCGCTACGAAGGTCCGCGGGCCGGGACAACCCACTTTGGTTGTCCTTGAAATAAGCAGGATAATTTGATGCGCAGATACCCATTGCACAAACTGGCAGCCGTCCTTTCCGCAAGCACGGCGCTACTCACATTTCCTCTTACCGCAAATGCAGCTGACATCGAATATATTGGCCCATCGGCTGGCGGACTTTGGGGAACAGCATCCAACTGGAGCAATGGTGCTGTGCCAACAGCGGCTGACACTGTAATCATCAATCCGGGCATCCTCAGCATATCAGTCAACCCTGGGCAGACTTACTCGGTCGGCAGGATTGACGTTCTTGAGGATTCCACTTTGAACGGTAACGGCATTGGAGGCACAACCACAGGGGGTACGCTGACATTTTACGGTGTCAATGGGATTGGCTTCCACTATGCCGCCAGTGGAAGTGGCGCTTCTGGTCCCAGAAGGTTTCAGCTCGCCAATGATGTTGCCTTCATTGTCGACAACCCCAATGGCAGCACTGTCACGCTCGCATATTTAGGCACGGTTGGCCTGAACGATAAGACGCTTACCATCAATACAGCCAATGCAAACAATACGGTTGTCATCAGCGGGGCTGTCTCCGGGGCGGGCGGCATCGTCAAAACCGGTGACGGGTTGCTATGGACGGCGGCGTCTAACAAGTACACAGGCGTTACAGATATACACTCTGGAACCATGGAGCTCCGTACGTCGGGAACCTTGAGTTCATCCAGCCGCATCAATGTGGACGGATTACTTGACGTCAGCGCCGTAACCCCCACTTCCACTTCGATCCAGACCTTGACCGGTACGGGCGAGGTTCGACTCGGGACCAAGACACTCGAGATCACAAACGCAAGCACAACATATGCGGGCGATATCAGTGGCACGGGTGGCCTCACGGTCAGCAACGGCAATCTCACTTTGTCGGGTGCGACCAGCTATACCGGTTCCACCGCGATTGCAGCCGGTGCCCGGTTACAGCTCGGTGCGGGCGGCGCGACAGGCAGTCTGGCCAGCCAGCAAATCTCCAATGAGGGTGAACTGGCTTTCAATCGCAACAATGCGTTTGATTTCAGCGCCGATATTTCTGGAACCGGCGCCGTGTTCCAGAGCGGAACGGGCACGACCACCCTGTCGGGCAACAACAGCTATACCGGCGCTACCCATATCGAGGCCGGAACCCTGAAAGCTGCCGCTGCCAATGGTTTCAGCACGTCATCGGCTTTTGCAGTTTCGTCCGGCGCAACGCTCGACCTCAACGGCATGGATCAGACGCTGGCGTCGCTCACCAATGCGGGTAATGTCAATTTCGGCACAGCCACCAGCAACAATCTCCACATCACCGGCGATTATGTCGGCAATAATGGCATGCTGACGATCAATGCCGTTCTGGGCGATGACACGTCAAACACCAACAAGATCGTGATTGATGGCAATACGTCGGGCACCAGCTTCCTCCACGTCAATAATCGGGGCGGAACGGGCGACAGCACAACGCTTGGCATTGAGGTCATCACTGTCAGCGGCAACTCACACGGCGATTTCATACTGGACGCGCAATATCGCGCAGGCGGCAGACCAGCTGTGGTGATCGGTGCGTATGAATACAGCCTTTACAAAGGCAATGCTCAAGGTCAGGACACCAATGACTGGTATCTGATTTCAAAGAAGACGCCAGTGATTCCCACGCCAGATCCAGACCCCAATCCGGAAAACCCCAACACCGAAAATCCAATTCCCGAGAAGCCAGAACCACAGCCGGAAGGCAAGCTGCAGGCTGGTGCGCCTGTCTATGAGGCCTATTCGCAGCATCTGCTTGGGCTGAACGGCGTCTCATCGCTGCGCCAGCGCACCGGCAACCGTGTGTGGGTGGGGCAGACGACAGCATCAGACAATGCAACCTCCATGGGCAACGGCGTCTGGGGTCGCATCGAAGGCGCGCATAATCATCTTGAGGCCGACTACAGCACCACCAGAACCCAAATCAGTCAGAACATCTTCAAGATGCAGGCGGGTATTGACGGCGCATTTCTGGAAAAGGAACGGGGACGCCTCGTTGGCGGCATCTTCGGCCAGTATATGCATGGCAAAACCAGAACATCGTCAAGCGACTTTGTGTCCGGCGACATTTCCACGGATGGTTATGGCCTCGGCGGAACACTGACCTGGTATGGCGAGAACGGCTTTTATGCCGATGGGCTAGCGCAGGCGACATGGTATGACAGCGACCTGACCACATCGGCAGAAGGTGCATCGGCTCTCGCCAACGGAAGTCGTGCTTTTGGCTATGCGCTCTCGCTGGAAAGCGGCCAGAAACTCACCATCGACGACCATTGGTCTGTCACGCCGCAAGGCCAGCTGGTCTATTCGTCGGTGGATGCCGACAACTTCATCGACGGTTTCGGCAGCGCCGTTCGGTTTGATCGTGGCGAAAGCCTGCAAGGCCGTCTCGGCCTCAATCTCGATTACACATCCTCCTGGCAAAACACCAAGGGAACGACCGACCGTGCCAGCCTCTACGGCATCGCCAACCTTTATTATGAGTTCCGCGACGGAACCCGGGCCGATCTCGCAGGCGTCAGTCTGGCAAGCGGTCAAGACCGTCTGTGGGGCGGTCTCGGCGTCGGCGGCAGCTATGATTTCGACAATCAGCGCTATTCCCTGTTCGGCGAAGGACTGGTCAACACAAGCCTGAATAATTTCGGCGACAGCTACACGCTGAAAGGCAATGTTGGCTTGCGCGTCAACTGGTAAGCGCACGACAGAGCGGCTTCGCATCACGAAGCCGCTCTCAATTTTGTTACAGGCCCGATTGAACCAAATCGCCAGAGCGGCGTTTATTAAGCATTCGTTAACCATAACGGAGGCTGTCATGCTCTGGTACTACAGACTGGAAAGCAGTTTTGCCGCCGCATTCGTGATCGCTGCGGCAGTCACACTCTGGTTAATGTGAGGCGGAGGCCTTTACCGCCCACTTTATCCAACATCATAACAACGGAGGACCACCCTATGCAGTGGCTCCATTGGCTTGCGCTTGGAATGATTGCCGTCATGCCACTTGTCGTGTTCGGCATTACCTATCTTGAAGTCGGTCGCAAATGATCTTTGTTAGGCTAGCAAGGCATCATCCGTCCCCAGACAGGTGATGCCTTGCATGCATAATGTCGTTCTCTTTCATGAGACGCAGAACCACAATTTCGGATGACTTCTGTGTATGCAGCCCTTATGCACAGGAGAACGATTTTTGCTGGTTTTGCTGCATGAAAGGACATCACGATGAGCGACGCCATCCTGATTACGGTCGATGAACTGTTCGAACTCGTGAAGGACACTCTCCGCAACGCCAAATTCAGCGATGACCATGCAAGCGCCATCGCGCGCACCATCGTGGCGGCAGAGAGCGATGGCTGCAAATCCCATGGCATTTACCGCATCGAAGGCTGCCTGCGCACCGTCAAGAGCGGTAAGGTGGTGACCAACGCCGTGCCGGTGCTGACCGTTGATGACAGCGCAGTCGTGCGCGTCGAAGCCAATGGCGGCTTTGCCAATCTCGCTTTCGAAACCGGCAAACCGGCACTGATCGAACGGGCGCGCAAGCTCGGTCTTGCCGCTCTCGTCATCAATGATTGCACCCATTTCGCCGCCCTTTGGCCGGAAGTGGAAGCGCTGGCCGATGAAGGCCTCGCCGCCATGGCCATGTGCCCAAGCTATGCAACTGTTGCGCCTGCGGGCGGCACCAAGCCGCTTCTCGGTACCAACCCGTTTGCCTTCGGCTGGCCGCGTCCGGGCGAAAATCCTTATGTGTTCGATTTTGCAACCAGCGTCGCAGCGCGCGGCGAATTGGAGCTTTACCGCCGCGCTGGCAAGCAATTGCCGGAAGGCTGGGCTGTCGATGCCGATGGCAAGCCGACCACCGATCCGGAAGCCGCCCTTGCAGGCGCAATGCTGCCTTTCGGCCAGCACAAGGGTTCTGCCATTTCGACCATGATCGAGCTTTTGGCCGGGTCCATGATCGGCGACTTCAGCAGCCCGGAGGCGCTGGCCTATCTCGGCACCACGACGATTGCGCCGCGCCACGGCGAACTGATCCTCGCTTTTGATCCGACGCGCATGGCTGGCGGACGCCTCAATCCAATCCAGCACGGCGAAATTCTGCTTGAAGCCATCGCCGGTCAGGGTGCCCGTCTTCCGTCGCAGCGCCGTTTCGCCGCCCGCCGTGAATCTCTGTCCAAGGGCATTTCGCTCACCCAGTCGGAAATGGATCACCTCGAAATGCTGCGCCAGAAAGGCCTCGACGCCATCGCGTAATTTCGAATTTCAGCCAAACAAAAACCCCGCCATTTGGCGGGGTTTTTTATTCGCAAATTTTATAACATTCAGGCTGCGTATTTCGCGACCACGCCGCCCTGCTTGATCCACGCTGCATACCAGGTCTGGAACAGCTTCAGCTGTGCTTCGCAATAACCGCGCTGCGCATCGGAAAGCTTGTCCGTCTCATTGAAATGCAGTTCGTATTCCGGGTTTCCGGTGACGACCATCATATGCTTGTAGAACAGGACGAGGTCCGGGCCTTCATCGAAGGACGACAGCACGCCGAGCGCGGCTTCCAGTTCAAGCGCAGCGACGCGGGCTTCAACATCGCCGGCAGCAGCAGCCTTGGACAGCGAAACCAGATGCTGAACTTCCTTCGGCAGCACATTGCCGATGCCGGTGATTGCACCCTTGGCGCCGCAATTGACGAAGCCGTGGAACACGCCGGTGTCAACGCCGACCATCAGGGTCACATCGTCATCGGCGCTGGTGATGTTTTCAGCGGCATAGCGCATGGCTTCCGCGCCGCCGAATTCCTTGAAACCGATCAGGTTCGGATGCTCGGCGCGTAGCGCGAAGAAAAGATCGGCGCGGGTTGCAAAGCCATAATAAGGGCTGTTGTAGATCACAGCCGGAAGATCAGGCGCAGCCGCCAGAATGGCCTTGAAATGCGCCTTCTGGGCCGAGATCGACGAGCCGCGCGACAGAACGCGCGGGATAACCATCAGACCCTTTGCGCCAACTTTCTGGGCATGCGCGGCGTGAGCGGCAGCCGAGGCAGTGTTGACGGCGCCGGTGCCGACGACCACAGGCACGCCAGCCTTGGCAAGCGCTTCAACGCCAGCCATGCGCTGTTCGTCGGTCAGAAGCGGCCAGTCACCCATCGAGCCGCAATAAACGACGGCAGACATGCCAGCGGCAATCAGTTCCTTGCCCTTGCGCACCAGCGCATCGAAATCCGGCGAGCGGTCTGGCTTGCATGGCGTCATGAGTGCGGGGATGCAGCCGGAAAAAATATCAGAAGTCATGGTCCTGTCCTTGAATCTCTTCAACGCGTTTTTCAATCAACCAGAGTCTACAACCGGCTTCAGCAAGCCTTGTATGAAGACAAATATACACAATGTATTTTTCTTGTCGACTAAAATTTCAATTGCAACTACGATCCAATCACCATCACAAAGGATATTGCGGATAGCTGCGTGAAAGCATGCCTCCCGGCTCTTCACGCCCTGCCCCTTTCAATAAAAGGACATGCCATGAGCAAAGCACCATCCAGCCAATCGGCGAACCAATCAGCCGACCGCAAGAAGGGCTCAGGCGTCAAGATGGTCTATGATGTGCTGCGCGATGAAATCATCGATCTTTCGCTCGCGCCCGGTAGCCCGATCGACGAGAACCAGCTGGCAGAGCGCTTTGCCATGTCGCGCACGCCGATCCGCGAAGCGCTGGTCCGGCTTGCCAGCGACGGCTTTGTCACGACATTGCCGAACCGCTCGACGGTGGTTTCCAATATCGACTTTCTAAGCCTGCCCGCCTTTTTCGACGCGATCACCCTGATGTATCGCGTCACGACGCGGCTTGCTGCGCGTCACCGCACCAAAGCGGACCTCAAGATCATTCGCGCCCATCAGGAAGATTTTGCCAAGGCCGTGCGTGCCCAGAATGCGCTGGACATGATCTCGACCAACCGCGATTTTCACGCAGCGATTGCCGAAGCCGGGCGCAACCCGTTCTATACGAGTTTTTTCGCGCGCCTTCTCGATGAAGGTCGCCGCCTGCTGCGCCTTTATTATTCGTCCTTCTCGGACCAGTTGCCGGAACAATATGTGACGGAACACGAAGACATGATCCGCGCCATCGAGGAACAGGATGTCGAAACCGCCGACCTGCTGGGCAAGGCCCATGGCGACCAGATCGTGCAGCAGATACGCAAGCTGATCGCCGAGGACCGGCGTGACGTCATGGATCTCTGATTAGCCGCCATTCACCAGCGCGAGCACAAGCTGCTGCACATTGCCGCCATTGCCCATCTCGACACGGTCGAAATCGCGGCCATGTGCACGCTGTACGGCAACCAGATCGGTGATTTCCTTGATCAGCACCTTGCGGATTTTCTGACATTTCGGGTCGTTAGGCACGGAAAGTCCGACCGTTCGGCGCACGATCTCGCGCGTCATGTCCTTGGCGCTGTCGCCATGCACCAGCTCATGCTTGCGAATGCCTTCGATGAAAACGTCCCAGTTTTCGCGCACCGGTGACGGCAGCTTTTCCGACGGTTTCGGCAGCGTATAGGTGATTTTCAGCTTCGGCTTTGCAGACAGGATCGTGCAGGCATTGTTGCTGTGATCGAATTTGCGATCCCAGGTCAGCACATAGGTCGTATGGGCGATCACCCGTCCGATGCCGATCTTCGGCCCACGCTGGCCGATGGATCGATAGAGATCAATGCCGGTCTGCCCTGTAATGGCATAGGGCTTGACCTCTTCAATCGCCTTCCAGTCGTCCTCTGCATGGGCCGGAAAGGCCGCGAGCAGTGCAAGAATTGCCAGTCCAACGATTTTCTTCACGGCCACTCCGTCCATAGAATACAGGCGGCAACTTACAGGACCCAATTGCATTCCAGAAGCCATGCATTTCGTTTCAGGAACCTATTGTCCACAGTGACGCAAATCGAAGGAGATTGACTCCCGCAAGCCGTCATCGTTTGATCGCACCATGCATGGGGGTTCTGCGGGTGGCATTTTGCCGGAGCAAGGAAAAACCATCTCATCGAACATAGAAACTGGAGTTGCGTTGTGCTCAAATCCACCAGACGGGGAATAATTCATCTTGCCTTTGCTCTTGCCGCCACGACGGCAATGGGCACCTTCGCCACGGCGGCGGAAGCCAAGGACAAGATCCTGCTCATCATCAATGGCGCGCTTGGCGACAAATCGTTCTTCGATTCCGCCGCCAAAGGCATGAAGATGATCAAGGACAAATATGGCGACGATGTCGAGACCAAGATTCTCGAAATCGGCGACGATCCGACCAAGTGGGAGCCTGTCTTCCTCGACGCTTCCGAACAGGATTGGGATCTGATCATCGGCGGCACCTATCAGATGTCGGAAACCGTCGGTTCGGTTGCAAAGCAGTATCCGGACAAAAAATACGTTCTTTACGATGCCAGCGTTCCTTATGAGGAAGGCGGCTATGACAACGTCTATTCCATCCAGTACAAGCAGAATGAAGGCTCCTATCTCGGCGGCATGCTGGCAGCCTCGCTGCTGAAAGACGGCAAGCTCGGCGATACCGGCAAGAATCTGGGCTTCCTCGGCGGCATGGACATCCCCGTCATCAACGACTTCCTCGCCGGTTATATCGCCGGTGCGCAGTCGGTCACGCCGGATGTGAAGATCGCCATTTCCTATGCCGGTTCCTTCATGGACGCCGCCAAGGGCAAGGAACTCGGCCTCGCACAATATCGCTCCAATGTGGCGCTCGGCTTTGTGGTCGCGTCGCAGACCGGCCTCGGCCAGCTTTCGGCTGCCAAGGAAACCGGCAAATATGTGCTCGGCGTCGATTCCGATCAGGAAGCGATCTTCAAGGACAGCGACCCGGCCATTGCCAAGCAGGTTGTCAGCTCCGTTCTCAAGAATGTCGATGTCAGCCTTTTACAGGCCTATGACCGTTTCAAGGCAGGCGACCTGCCCTTCGGCAAGGCGGAAGCGCTCGGCCTGAAGGAAGGCGCAGTCGGCATCGTGACCGATGGCAACATGGCCACCATGGCCAGCCAGGAAACCAAGGACGCTATCAAGAAGGCTTCCGACGAGATTTCCGAAGGCAAGATCACGGTTCCGACCGGTTTTGGCCTCAGCACCGAAGATCTCAATGCGATGCGCAACAAGGTTCGTCCCTGATCGTGTCAAATCCAGCTGAAAAACATGAAGGCGGCGATGCAATCGTCGCCTTCCACGATGTGAGCAAGGTCTATCCGAACGGCACCGTCGCGCTCAGCGACGTGTCGTTTTCGATCCGCGCCGGATCGATCCATGCCATTTGCGGCGAGAACGGCGCCGGCAAATCGACGCTCATGAAAATCCTGTTCGGCATTGAAAATGCCACGGCGGGAGAAATCGTCATCGATGGCCAGCATATTGCGTCCTGGTCGCCGGAAGATGCCGCCACCAAGGGCATCGGCATGGTGCACCAGCATTTCTCGCTGGTGCCGACACTGACCGTGACGGAAAACATCATTCTCGGTCATGAGCCGGTGAAGGCGGGGCTGATTGACCGTGTTGCCGCGCGCAAAATGGTCGATGAACTGATGCAGCAATATGACCTGCATGCCGACCCGGATGCGATCACGGGCGTGCTGTCCGTGGCTGCGCAACAGAAGGTCGAAATCCTGAAGGCGCTGGCACGCCGGACCCGTTTGCTGATCCTCGACGAGCCGACTGCCGTTCTCTCTCCGCCGGAGATTGAGGAACTGATGCGGCGGCTGAAAAGTCTGCGCGACGACGGTATCACCATTCTTTTCATTTCGCACAAGCTGAACGAAGTGCGCGAGCTGGCGGAAAGCGTCACCGTGCTGCGCGCCGGTGCCGTTACCGGCACGGAAAAGCTTGCCGATGTGCCGGACGACGCCATCATGCAGATGGTCATGGGCCATGCGGTCGACATTCCAAAACGCGCCCACAAGACCGGCCCGACCAGAACCGTCCTCGCCATGAATGGCGTGACGACCAAAGCGCCCGATCCTGCCGACCGCATCAACGATATCAGCCTCACCATTGGTGCAGGCGAAATCGTCGGTGTTGCAGGTGTGGACGGCAGCGGCCAGCGCGGCCTTGTTTCCGTTCTTTCCGGTCTTGCCGAAGCCGCGAACGGCACCATCAGCCTCAACGACGCGAATATGCTGCGCGCCGACACGGCGAGCTGGCGCAAAAAAGGCCTTGCCTATCTTCCCGCCGACCGCTTTTCACAAGGCGGCGCGCCCGGCTTGTCTCTGGCGGAAAATGCAATCGCCGGAACCGATCGCAATCCCGAAACGGATAGAGGTCCTTTCCTGCGCTGGAACGCGATCAAGACGCGCGTGCAGGGCATGATCAAGCGCTACTCGGTGCGCGCAGGCGCGATTACGGAGCGGCTCGATTCGCTTTCCGGCGGCAATGCGCAAAAGCTGATTGCTGCACGCGAACTGGCGACCAATCCGAAATTTCTCATCGCCGATCAGCCGACACGCGGCATCGACGTTTCGGCGGCAGCGTTTCTGCATCGTCGTATTGACGAAGTGGCACAAGGCGGCTGCGCGGTGTTGCTGGTCAGCGCCGATCTCGACGAATTGCTGCGTCTCAGCGACCGGGTTGTTGTGCTCTTCAACGGGCGCATCGTCGCCCATCTGGAAAACGGGCCCGACATCACGCCTGCGACGCTCGGCCCCTACATGCTCGGAACCAAGGTGGCTGCCTGATGCATAAAATTCTGGCTTCCCTCGTTCCCTTCTTTCTGACCGTGCTGGTTATCGCCGTCATCATGGCCGTGCTGCTGGTGCCGCTGGCGCTGATGCAGGACGACCCGGCGGCGATCCTGAAGACGTTCTTTCTTGGCCCCTTCGGCAGCATTCGCCATATGGGCAATATGGTGGAAGCGGCAACGCCGATCATGCTGACCGGCCTTGCCATCACCATCATGTTCCGCTCCGGCCTGTTCAATCTCGGTGCGGAAAGCGGTTTCTTTCTGGGTGCGCTCGGTGCGGTGACCGGCGCTGTGCTGATCCCGTCGCTCGGCTGGTTTTCGCTGCCGGTCGCCATACTGTGCGGCGCGGTCGCGGGCAGCTTTGCCTGCACCATTCCGGCGGCTCTGCGCCTGCGCTTCGGCGCATCGGAAATGGTGACATCGCTGGTGCTGAACTATGCCTTCCTGTTTCTCGGCCTGTTCGTGCTGAATTACGTCATCCGCGACCCGGCAGCGGGCGGCATGATGTCCTACAGAATTCCGCCTGAGGCAAAGCTTGACCGGCTTCTGGCGGGCACGCGCCTCAACAGCGGCTCGATCATCGCCATCCTCGCCTGTATCGCGGGCGGCATCTGGCTTTACTGGACGCGGTCCGGCCTCAATATCCGCATTGCAGGCTCCAGTCCCGGCTTCGCCAATCATCTCGGCCTGCCGCTGAAACGCATCATCATGCGGGCGCAGATCGTCGGCGGTCTGGTGGCAGGCATGGCGGGCGCGCTGGAAGTGCTGGGCCTTCATGCGCGCTTCTCCTGGCTAGATCTGCCGGGCTATGGCTGGACCGGTCTTGTCGTCGCCATTCTGGCGCGCGAAAACCCGTTCATGCTCATACCGGCTGCCCTGTTCCTCGGTTTCGTTCAGGTTGGCGGCGACCTTCTCGCCCGCAACATGAATATCCCGACCGAAGTGGTGGGGCTGGTAACAGCGGCCATCATGGTGGGTTCGACGGCAAGCGTCATTCATAACCACCCATCCGTGCTGCGCCTGATCCGCAACTTGCGTAACCGCAAGGACGAACAGGCTTCCGAACGGCAGATTGGAGAACACGCATGAGCACCGTTCTCGCACAAATTCTCGATCCGTCCTTCATCGGCACGATCCTGCGCGTTTCAACGCCGCTTCTGCTGGCGGCGCTTGGCGTGATGATTTCGGACCGCGCCGGTGTTCTGAATATCGGCATGGAAGGCATGATGCTTGTGGCGGCGCTCATCGCCGTTCTCGCCAGTGCCGCAACGGGAAGCCCGGCCATCGGCCTTTTGGCCGCGCTGATTGCAGGCGCGCTTCTCGGCTGGATCATGTCGGTTTCAGTCAACCGGCTCGGCACCGATCTGATCATGACCGGCATTGCGCTGAACATTGCAGCGGCGGCGGCAACAACGCTCGGCCTTTATCTCGCCACCGGCGACAAGGGCATGTCGGGCGCGCTGAAAAGCGGCGCGCTGCCAAGCCTGCCGGTGCCTTTCATCGGCAATATCCATGTGCTGACCTTCGCCGCCCTTCTGGCCGTCCCGGCGGTCAGCCTGTTGATGATGCGCACCCGCTTCGGCCTGCATCTGCGCGCCACCGGCGTCGATCCCAAATCGGCACGGGCGGCGGGCATCCATGTCGGGCGCGTGCAGATGCAAGCGCTGGTGCTTTCCGGCATCTTCGGCGGTGCGGCGGGCGCCTATCTTTCACTTGGCTATGTGACCTGGTTTGCCCAGAACATGACCGCCGGTCGCGGCTTTATCGCGATTGCAGCCGAAGTGATGGGACAGGGAACGGCATGGGGCACGCTTGCCGCAAGCCTTGTGCTGGCCGCTGCGGAATCACTCGCCATCACGCTGCAAAGTCTCGGACTGCCGTTCGAACTGATGCAGATGATCCCCTATCTCGTTCCGGTGGTCGTGCTGACGATCCATGCCGCCCGCAAGCAGCGGCGCGCACGGCAATTGAAGAACTCCTGACATGCATGAAAATGAGAAGAACATGAAGGCTTGGGAACTGACCCGCGACCTGCTGCGCGACACCAAACCCGTGGTGCGCACGGCGGAAGAACAGACATGGGATGCGAGCGCCGTCATGAAGGCGCAGGACGATCTCATGGCCATGTTCTGGAAAAGCAATGTGCCCGGATCGGCAGCCCCAGAATGCCTGATGGCTGGTGCGCTGCAATCGTTGGAAAACAAGGGCTATCTGCCGGAGCCTTACGCAGAGCTTCTGCGTGATGGGCTGGCAGCGCTTGAGCGCCGCGATTTCGAAACGCTTTACCGCATCGACATGCGCCTGCGCGTGCTGATGCGGGCAGCAAGGCCCGACCCGAACCACATCTCGCAGAAGACGGTGCGTTACACCTCGTGGGAGCAGTTCGACGCTGCCGTTCAATGGCCGGACGATGTGCTCTATGCTGTACAGTCTGACGATTTCCGCGACCGCACCGCAGCAGCATGGATGGCGCAGCTCGTGGGCGCGGCAGCTGGAACCGCACTCGAAGGCTATACGGCTGAAAATATCATGGAGGTTTTCGGCCCGATCCGCGATTATGTGCGTGAGCCAAACACCTATAATGACGACATCACCTTTGAAATCGCCTTTCTGGAAGCCTTTGGCGACAAGGGTTCCGCCGTCACCAGCCGTGACATTGCTGAGCGCTGGACTTCACTGATCCCGCTTGGCTGGTCGGCGGAAGCCATTGCGCTTTCCAATATGCGCCGCGGCCTGACGCCGCCGGAAACCGGCACATCCGACAATCCGTTTGATGAATGGATAGGCGCGCAGATGCGCGGCACTATTTGCGGCATGGTTGTGCCCGGTCGCGCCCGCGAAGCGGCACGGCTTGCATGGATGGACGCGGAGATTTCCCATGCCGGCAATGGCATTCTGGGCGAGGTATTCAATGCCGTCATGGCGGCCCGCGCTTTTGCCGTAAAAGACACGCGTGAACTGCTTGTTTCAACGATAAAGCTGTTTTCAACCGAAACGGAATATGGCGCTGTTTTGGCCTTCGCGCTCGATGCCTGCCATGCCGCAAACAGCTGGCAGGATGCATGGGCGAAATGCGATGCGGAATATGCCGAATATAACTGGATCCATGTCTATCCGAATGCCGCGGCGCAGGTCATCGCCTTGTGGTTCGGTGAAGGCGATTTCGACCGCACGCTCGAAATCGTGTGCGGCATTGGTCATGACGTCGACTGTAACGCAGCGCAGATCCTCAGCATGATCGCCATCCAGCACGGCCCTCGTATCATCGCGGAGCGTTGGTCCAAGCCGCTGCTGGCCGACGACATCGTCACCTATATGCGCCGCCCGGCGAAAATCTCTTTCGAAGCGCTTGTCGACCAGACGGTCAATGCAGCGCGCAACGCTCTTTAAATCCCCTATTAGGAAACCTATCATGGCCCGTAAAATTATTATCGATACCGATCCCGGTCAGGACGATGCCGTCGCCATTCTTCTGGCACTCGCAAGTCCTGAACTGGACATTCTCGGCATTACCGCCGTTGCGGGCAACGGCCCGCTGGCCCGCACCGAAATCAACGCGCGCACCATCTGCGAAGTGGCGAAGAAGCCTGACACCAAGGTGTTTGCAGGCTCCATCCGCCCGCTGGTGCGCCCGCTTGTGACCGCCGAAAACGTGCATGGCAAGACCGGCCTCGACGGCTATGACCTGCCCAAGCCGACCATGCCGCTGCAGGCGCAGCACGGCGTTGACTTCATCATCGAAACGCTGATGAAGGAAGAACCGGGCACCGTCACGCTTTGCCCGCTTGGACCGCTAACCAACATTGCCTCCGCGCTGATCCGCGAACCGAAGATCGCCGAGCGCGTCAAGGAAATCGTGCTGATGGGCGGCGGCTATTTCGAGGGCGGCAACATCACGCCTTCGGCCGAATTCAACATCTATGTCGACCCACATGCCGCAGCGGTCGTATTCAAATCCGGCATCCAGATCACCATGCTGCCGCTTGACGTCACCCATAAGGTGTTGACCACCGAAAAGCGCATCGCCGCCATTCGCGGTCTCGGCACCCATGTTGGCGAAGTCGTCGCGGCATGGCTCGAATTCTTCGAACGCTATGACGAAGCGAAATACGGCACCGATGGCGGCCCACTGCACGATCCAAATGTCATCGCCTATTTGTTGAAGCCGGAGCTTTATTCCGGCCGTCATTGCAACGTGGAAATCGAGATCAATTCGGAGCTGACCATCGGCGAAACTGTTGTCGACTGGTGGGAAGTGACCGACCGTCCGAAGAACGCGCTCTTCATCAAGGATGTCGATGCCGATGGTTTCTTCGCGCTTCTGACAGAACGTCTGGCGACGCTCTGATCCCTCGCTAAAATGAAAAAAGCCGCGCTGGTTCAGCCAGCGCGGCTTTTTGTGTCTGAAACTCAGGCGCTGGCGATCAGCGCTTCCACTTCGCGTGCAGTCGGCGCTGCCGCGCCAGCACCTGCCCGCGTGACCGCAATTGCGCCTGAAGCGGATGCGAAACGCACGCAATCATGCAGCGATTTTCCTGCCGCATAGGCGACCGCAAAGCCGCCGTTGAAACTGTCGCCTGCCGCGACCGTATCCACGACCTTGACCTTGAACGGCTCGAAATGCCTGACCTCGTCTGCGGTGACCAGCAATGCCCCACGGCTGCCAAGCTTGAGTATGACGGTCTTCGGGCCACGTTCCAGAAGACTACGGGCTGCCGCTTCCGCCGAGGCCAGATCGGTCGGCTCGATGCCGGTGATTTCGGCAGCTTCAGTCTCGTTCGGCGAGATGATGTCGCAAAGCGCAATCAGGTCCGCCATGCGGCTGGCATCGCCAACCGGAGCAGGGTCGAACAGCACCTGCCCGCTTGAAGCGCGCACCGCTTTCGCGACCGCCAGATTGGCTTCATGCGGCACTTCGCGCTGTAAAAGGGTAATCTTCGCTTTGGCAATATCCGCGGCGTGCGCATCGATATCAGTTGCCGACCAATGCGCATTGGCCCCGGCACAAACCGCAATTGTGTTCTGGCCCGCCTCGTCAACCTGAATGATGGCCATGCCTGTCTCGACACCGCTAGTCACACGCACGCCGTTGGTGTTGAGACCGAACTCCTGCATCTGCTTGACGGCAAGATCACCAAAGGCATCGTTGCCGACCGCGCCGACGAAGCGCACATCGCCGCCGAGCTTGGTGACAGCCACAGCCTGATTGGCGCCCTTGCCGCCGAGACCGATCCCGTAGCCCGACGCATTCACCGTCTGCCCCGGACGCGGCAACGCCGCCATTCGCGCGCTGACATCCACATTCACACTGCCGAAAATGAAAATCTTCAACGGCTTCCTCCATAGAAGTTTTGCTGCACCATAGAGCATTTCCAACAAAAGTGCGAAGCGGTTTTGTGTCGGATAGCACGCAAAAACAAAGAGATAGAGCCGTTCTGGCGAAAAGCTCAGCACGGGCAATCGAGCCATACACAGTCACGCACCTGTCATCGCCCAAGGGTAGCCTCCGCTGGACCCCAAGACACGAGCCAATTCTGGCAGGAGACTGACATGATAACCCGTCGTAATGTTCTGATGGCGAGTGCTGTCGGCACGCTGGCTATACCATTTGCCGGTTTTGCCATCACCAGTGCAAGCGCCCAATCGGGCCCATTGTTTCGCTTCGGCGTCGTGGCCGACCCACAATATGCGCCTGTCGTGCCAAACTTGCAGATGAACCGCTATTATTCCAACAGCCTGTGGAAGCTTTCGGAAGCCATCGAAGCCTTCAACGAGGAAGACCTGCAATTCGTGGTGACGCTCGGCGATATTATCGATCGCCATTGGGAGAGCTTCAACCATGTCCTGCCGCTTTATGACAAGCTCGATCATGACCATTTCTTCCTGCTCGGAAACCATGATTTCGATGTGGCGTCCGAGTATTTGACTTCCGTTATCCGCACTGTCGGCATGCAGAACGCCTATTACGATTTCACTGGCGGCGGCTATCGCTTCATCGTTCTGGATGGCAACGATGTCAGCCTTTTCGCCCCACCCAAGAACGATCCGCGCCGTGAAGTCGCGGCCCAGCGGCTGGAAGCTCTGAAGGCAAAAAATGCGCCCAACGCCCAAAGCTGGAACGGTTCTCTCAGTGACCAACAGTTTGCGTGGCTGGGCGACACCATGAAAAAGGCCCAGACCGCCGGTGAAAAGGTCATCGTAATGGGGCACTACCCGGTCTTCCCGGCTAACGAGCACAATATGTGGGACTCCGAACGGGTCGTGGAGCTTCTCACCGGCTTCGACAATTTCGTCGCTTACTTCAATGGTCATAACCACGCCGGTAACTACGGTGAGGTGAATGGCAAACACTTCCTCAACTTCAAAGGCATGGTCGATACCCCTGCGGAAACGGCCTATTCCGTGGTGGAAGTCCATGCGGACCGGATCGAAATTCGTGGCTTTGGACGCGAAACCAACCGCACACTTAAAATCTGACCACGCGTCGACGTACCGAATAGAAAAGCCGCGAAATTATCTCGCGGCTTTTCTTCAGTCACTGTTCAACCGACTTATTCGGCTTTCAGGAACTCGCCGACTTCCAGCAGCACGAACTCATTGTCGTCAACCTTGTCGAGCGAACGGCCTGCCGAGAATGGCAGATTATTGTCGTTGCCGACGATGATATGGGTATCGTCCACGCGGTCGACATTCTCGATCGTCACGAACGGCATGTCGTAAATAGCGTCATGACCACCCTGACGGCGCTTGTTATCCGGGTCTGCAATGGTCAGCAGATCGATGTAGCCGATCTTGCGCACTTCCTTGCCGACATTGCTGTCGTCGAAGGAAATCTTGTAGATGCGCTTGACCTTGGACGGCACGTCGAAGCAATCCGGCTGCGGCTTCTTCGGATCGGCGCAAGCCTTTTCGGCAACGCCTGCACCATTATCGCGCTCAATGACCAGACCCGTGCTGGCATCCAGCATGTTGAAGTCGCCAATCGCTTCGCCGCCTTCAGCCAGAGGATAGAGCCACGAACGGCCCGTCCACTTCTTGTCGGCGACGCTGAACTCGATGATGCGCAGACCAGTCTTGCCGCTTTCGGTCTTTTCCGGTGCGCCATCGACGAAAAGCGGGCCTTCGAGGAGACCATAAAGCTTCGAACCGTCCTTCGACATGGCGAGGCCTTCGAAGCCGCCCGAACGCTTCAGATTGTAAACCGGAAGCTTGAGGCTCGGATTGGCCGGCAAAGCGAGCTTTGGATTGTCCGGCGAGACGACCTGCGTTTCACCAACCTGCGTTGAGAACACGTCGGTCAGCTTGCCATCAGTATCGAATTTCAGCAGGAACGGACCGAATTCCTCGCCCACCCAGAAACCATCCGCCACCGGCTGGATCGATTCCACGTCGAAATCCGCGCCCGTCAGGTAACGCTTTTCCGCGCCTTCCATGACGATCGGGAATGGGGCCTTCTTGTCCGGGTCGGTGAGGAAGAGGGTCTTCACGCGCTCGACCTTGCCGTTGTCCCAGTCGAACTTGACATTGTGCAGCATCAGCATGGCGTCGGGTGAGTTGAGCTTCGTGCCGAACCCATTGTCCGACAGCGTCCAGAAGCTGCCATCTTCCATGGTCTTGATGCCCGAAAAGCCCTGCACAGGCTGGCCGTCGAAGGGAAGCGAAAGGCCGGTTTTACGCACGCCATCCTTGCCTTCAATCGTGCCAATGCCTTCCGCGCGCTTGCGGTCCGCGGTCGTGAACTTGCCGGAAGTCTTCAAATGATCTGCCGCATCGTCCGGTGCTGCGATGACCGTATTGGCTGGCAGGATCGCATGGGCCTTCAGCGTGGCCGGAAAGGCTTTTTCCTCCGCCGACGCCGGAACAATGGTGAAAGCCAGAAGGCTGGCGAGAATGGTTGACGTGCCGAAATACCGATGCATGGAATGTCCCCGTTCCGAGTTAGAGCACGTCCCGAAAAGTGCGAAGCAGCTTTCGGATGAGGCGTGCTAAAAAGTAAAAAGCGAGAGCGGTTAAGTCGATTTTACCCTCACGGAAACCGCTTAAGCCTGCGGCATAGGTAAGCACGCTTCGTGACACGTGCTTGACTGTCCAATGAAGCTTTGAAGACTGCCACTGACAAAGCGCTAGAAAATCGAACTTCGGTGATTTGGAATATTTTTCCTCTATTCGGCAGGCAACTATGACGCTAGTTTCCGGTGTCGCTGTATGAGGGAAAAAATGACCGACAATTCGTCCGTTCGCCGCAATATTCTTATCCTGACGATGGCACAGGCGCTCGGTGCGTCGAGCCCGCCTATCGTCATCTCGCTCGGCGGCCTTGTCGGGCAGAAATTGTCGTCCGATCCGGCCCTCGTCACCTTGCCCGTCAGCCTGTTCAATCTGGGACTGGCACTCGGCACTTTGCCTGCCGCGTTCTTGATGCGGCAACTCGGGCGGCGCAATGCCTATATGATTGGCGCGCTTGTCGGCGCGACGGCGGGGCTTGTCGCAGCCGCTGGCATCTTCTCCGCATCATTCCTGATCTTCTGCCTTGGCACGCTGACAGCAGGCCTCTATGCCGCCTATGTGCAGAGCTATCGCTTCGCCGCCGCAGACACCGCCAGCGGCGATATGAAGGCTAAGGCAATTTCCTATGTGATGGTTGGTGGGCTCATTGCCGCAATCGTCGGGCCGCAGCTGGTGATTTGGACCCGCGACACGATACCCGATGCCATGTTCGCCGGCAGCTTCCTCAGCCAGGCGGTGCTCGGCCTCATCGCATTGCCGGTCCTGTCCCTGCTGCGCGCGCCCAAGGCTGTCAAAGCGGCCAATGCCAGCAATGACACCGGAAGGCCCCTGATCGAAATATTGAAAATGCCGCGCTTCATTCTGTCGGTGGCGGCAGGCGTCTGCTCCTATGCCCTGATGACCTTTGTGATGACGGCGGCACCTATCGCCATGGTTGGCCACGGTCATTCGGTCGATCACGCAGCGCTTGGCATTCAATGGCATGTGCTTGCCATGTTCGGACCAAGCTTTTTCACCGGCAAGCTGATCGCCCGCTACGGCAAGGAAAAGATCACCGCGCTCGGCCTTGTGCTGATCGCCGGGGCAGCAGCCGTTGCACTTGGCGGCTTCGATGTCGGTCATTTCTGGATGGCGCTGATCCTGCTTGGTATCGGCTGGAACTTTGGCTTCATCGGCGCAACCGCAATGGTCACCGACTGTCACACGCCAGCCGAGCGCGGCAAGGCGCAGGGCGCCAATGATTTCATCATGTTCGGCACGGTTGCCTGCGCGTCGTTCTTCGCGGGATCGCTGCTGCATGCTTCCGGCTGGGAAACCATCAACTGGCTGGTTTTCCCGGCTGTCGCACTGGTGCTCGTGCCGCTTATCCTGCGCCTGAAGCCGAAGGCAGTGACACAATAGCCAGCTTTACAAATAAGCACGCTAACGTGACTTGGACTTAGTTTCGCCAGAAGCTATCTGTTTTACTGAAGAGCACCGATCCGATTCCGTTGGGTCGGTGCTCTGTCTTTCTTTTCTGAAGCTATGATGCGACGCCGTATATTCAGCTTATTGAGTGCCGGACGAACCGCTGGAACGAGACAATGATCAACGATCTGACCGACGAAATGTTCTGGCTGTTCACCATCGGTGTCTGCATTCTGTTCATCATCCGCCTGCTGTCGCCGCCACCGGCGATGCGCAGCAAAACCTCTGCTCAACCGCTGCCGCGCCCACGCTGGCGCTCGCGTCGCCGGGCTTTCCGTGAACGCTGGATGGCGCGCAGCAAAGCAGAACGGCCCTAAAAGGCGAAAGACGTCTCAGCGCATAAAGATAAGCGCCATACCGACCACGGTAAAAGCCGCGCCAAGCCATGCGCCCGCGGCGGGGCGCTCGCCCGTCCTGAGCCAGAGCAGCGGCAAGATGATGACCGGTGTTGTGGCAGAAATGGTCGAGACAATGCCCGCTTTCCCGCCCGACAAGGCGAAAAGCAGCAGGGTCATGCCGATGCCCAGCGACAGAAATCCGGTCAATGCCGTCATCGCCCCAACCCGCCAATTGAGCGGATTGCGCGGCTTCACGGCAGCGAATGGCAACTGCATCAGTATCGACAGACATAAGGCGGCAGTACCAACACGCAACATGGAGCCGACGAGCGGGTCAATGCCCGTTTCCATCACCGGACGCGCAATGATCGAGCCGATGGCCTGACCCAGCGCAGACAACAAGCCAAGGCCGATGCCCGCCCATAGCGATCCCTTGATCGTTTCCCATGGATGCAGCTGCGTTGCGCGCTTGCCAAAGAAAATCGCCAGCGAAACCCCGAAAACCGTGATGACAATGCCGAGCACGGCGATCAGAGACAGAGTTTCACCAAGCACCAGCCAGCCGAGCAATGCGGTCATTGGCGCATTCATGGCGAAGAGAATGCCGGAGCGGCGCGGTCCAAGCCTGTTCAGCGTGATGAAGAGCAGAGTATCGCCCAGAAAAATGCCGATGAAACCTGACAGCATCAGGGGCAGGACGACATCGCCGCTCAGCTGCTGCCATTTTCCAGTCGCGATGACATAGATGGCTAGCAGGCTCGTAACAAACACTTGCCGCACGCGATTGAAGGCAAGCGCGCCCAGATGACCGGCTGGCCAGGCAGAGATGAGGCCCGTCAGTGCCCAGCACGTTGCTGCGCCAGCGGCAGCCAGCTCATAGATCGGCATGTTATTCCTGCAATTTTCCCAAATCCGGCATTTGGTGCGCCACTCCTCCGGCGCGCCAAACACTATGCCGCTTTCTATCGGGGCAGGAAAATGCCGTCTATTTCATTCTCGTGAACTGGCTATCACGGAAATCGAACGGTCCGTCACTGGCTAGAACCGGTAGGTCACGCCCAGAACGGGACCGTTGAGGCGTGAATCGAACACGTAGCCGTCACGGTCATAATCGACATGCAGCGCCTTATAGCCTGCCGAAACCGACAGGTGATCGGTGAGCACATAATTGACTGTGCCAAGCACTGACCAGGTCAGTTCGGAACCGGCGCCAAAGCCGCCAATATCCGCCTGCGCCTGCAAGGAAAGCTTGTCCGTCAGACGTAAAAGCGCCCGCGTGCCCACCACCGGATCGACCCAGTTGAAGCTTTCGCCATAACTGCGCGAAAGGCCCAGCGCGCTGACCGTCACATCATTGGAAATGTGCCAGAAGCGGATGCCGCCCAGCGCATCAAGGGTGAATTTCGGCGTATCGACAACGCGATAACCGGCTTGCAGCGTGGCCATGAACTGCTTGCTATCCACATCGCCCTTGACGACAGTGCCCGATGGAATGGCGATCGGCAGCGGCGGCAGGTTGCCATAGGCGTGGCTTTCCGTGGTATCGACATACATCATGTCGCCCGAGACGACGAAACGGTCGTATCGGCCCCAGACATTGACGAAGCCGCTGAAATTGAGATCGCTCAACACATCGGAAAAGGACTTTTCAATGCCAATGGTCGGTGCGCGCTGGAAGGGCGAAATATCTCCCTTGAGACCCGCTGCCCAGACATAGGGCGTGACTTGCAAGGCCCAACGCTGGCTTTCCACGACGGACGGCGCTTCCGGCGGAACGACGACCGCGTCGGCAGCACTTGCGGCCTGCGCACCGCAGAGGGACATGACAACGGCGACAGCATACGTGTTCAGTCTATTCAAAATGCGTCCCTCAAGCTGAAAGCGTGTTCTTGTGAATGCGCCCATCCTTCATGATGAGCTTCATCGTGCGATCCGGATCGGCAATCAATGAAATATCATCGAGAGGATTGCCATCCAGCACGAGAATATCGGCATAGGCTCCGGCTTCTATACGGCCAAGCTTTGCCGGGTAAGGATTGCGCGGCCCCGAAAGCGCGACCAGATCGGCATTACCGCTGGTCAGCATGCGCAGCACCTCAGCATTGTCATACCAGCGCGCGAATTTCGCGAGCTGTTTGCCTTGCGTCGCCGTGCCCTTCGGGTTGAACAGGATGTCGGTTCCAAGCGCCATCTTGACCTTGTACTTCCGGCCAAGCTCGATGGCCCGCACAGTACCGTCGGAGATCTGCTGCTGTTGCTGGCGCTGCACCGGATCGGATTTCGGATTGGCATCCTCGTCAGCGAGAAATGGCTGGATGCTCCACCAGGCATCGGCATCGGCCATGCGCTTGACGGTTTCCTCATCGGCAAGCTGGCCGTGCTCGATGGACTTCACACCGCAAGCCAACGCCCGCTGGATACCGGCGGACGTATAGGTGTGGATGCAGACATAGGTGCCCCAGTCGGAGGCAGCAGCAACAGCCGCCTTGGTCTCGGCTTCCGTGAATTGGATGCCATCGATAGGATCGTAAGACGAAGAAACGCCGCCGCCACCCATGATCTTGATCTGGCTTGCACCGAGCATCAGCTGCTCACGCACGCGGCGCAGCACTTCCGCCTCGCCATCGGCAATGGCCGAAATGCCTGCCCGTTCTGCAACGCTCAGATCACTCTGGGCGCTTCGCGGCAGATCGGTGCGCATGCGGAAATCACCATGACCGGAAGTTTGCGAAATCATCGCGCCCGATGGGTAAATGCGCGGGCCAACCACGCCGCCCTCGTCAATGACGCGCTTGAGCGCGAAGGACGGCCCGCCGACATCGCGTACCGTTGTGAAGCCGCGCAGTACCGTGCGCTCGGCTTCCTGCGCAGCGACCAGATGCACATAGGGAATATCGGCCGTCATGGCCGCCAACTGCGAAATTCCGGCCAGAATGGAGTGCCAGTGCGCTTCGATCATGCCCGGCATCAGCGTGCGCCCGCCGCAATCGATAACGTCCGCGTCTGCCACCGTTTCCTGCGCGCCGACCAGCGCCTTGATGAAATTGCCTTCCACCAGAACGTTCTGGCCCTCAATAAGCCTGGTGCCTGTGCCGTCGAAAATCTTCACATTGGTGAGAAGAACGGGCTTTGCCGGGGCTTTGGTCTGGGCCATTGCCGTGCCGGTCAGGCCCAAGGCAGAGACCGTAAGCGACGCGGCAGCCGCCTTGAGCAAATTGCGGCGAGACAGCTTCTTCTCCATCCGCGCCATCAGTTGCAAGGCCTGCGGGCTGTGGCAAGCGCAGCTCCATCCGTGAATGAGGTGTCCGTATTTTTGGCCAATCCGTATCGACAAGACACACCCCTTCTTTTCATTTGCGAACTATAGCGCGCAGAAAGCTTCAGGAAGCCGAAGCGATAACTTTCATGTTAGAGGATTCTTCAATAAAAACATCCCGAATTTGCCGGTTTCATCCATTCGATGTATATATTTTCCATCCTGTGCATCGCGAATAAAATGTCGAACGAACCTCCCTGCCCTACCGCCGATTTGACTATTGAATTTGGAGTAAAAATTGCGCCGTGAACAAACTGTCCTTCAAGTCTCGATAGGCGTTACTCTCCTTGTCGCCGGTTTCGGCGTCGTATTCGGTCTTTTGTCCGGTTCATTTTCGATTGTATTCGACGGCGTCTATATGCTGGCCGACGCGGCCATGAGCGGGCTCGCGCTCATCGTATCGCGGCTGATTGCACTTTCCGCCTTGCCGGAGCGGACCAACCGCAAACTGCGTGAACGTTTCACCATGGGTTTCTGGCATCTGGAACCGATGGTGCTTGGCCTCAACGGCATCATGCTGACCGGCGTAGCAATCTATGCGCTCATCAATGCAATCGCCATTATCATGCAGGGCGGTCGCCATCTCGAATTCACCTATGCCATTTTCTATGCCGTGGTGGCATTGATTGCCTGCCTCGGCATGGCCTGGTTCGAAATGCGCGCCAATCGCCACATCAAATCGGATTTCGTGGCGCTGGACGCCAAGGCCTGGATCATGTCCGGCGGCATTACCGCCGCGCTGTTGATCGCCTTCCTGATCGGCTATCTCGTGGAGGGCACAGAGCTTGGATGGATAGCGCCCTATATCGATCCGACCGCGCTGGCCGTGGTCTGTCTCGTCATCATCCCCATGCCCATCAGCACGATCAAGCAGGCGCTGGCCGACATTTTTCTGGTCACGCCTGCGGACCTCAAACAGCATGTCGACAGCGTGGCGCAGGACATTGTGAAGCGCCATGGCTTCGTGTCCTATCGCGCTTATGTTGCGAAAGTCGGTCGCGGCAAGCAGATCGAGCTTTACTTCATCGTCCCGCCCAACCTGCCACCCCGGCGGCTGGAGGAATGGGACGCCTTGCGCGATGAAATCGGCAATGCGCTGGGTGAGGAAAGCCCGGACCGTTGGCTCACCATCGCCTTCACCACCGATGTGGAATGGGCAGTGTAATCCCTGATTTAGCTAGAAAGCTTCTTCGCCTGAATTTTCTGCGATGACGTCTCGACCGTCACATCGTAGTGGTCGCCCTGCACGACATCGAGAATGCGGCTCGGACGAAAGGCGGCGATGTTGACGCCGCCTTCATGCCGCAGGCTGTCGAACAGGATGCCGTCTTCTCCGGCGGCGCGCATTTCCTCGCCGAAATGCTGCGATGCGCCGTAATCGCTGGAGGCGTAGACTTCAGGTCTTGCCACCTGCTCACCACATATATCGACGAAGTCGCCTTCAAGGCGCGCGCTATAGACACGGAATGTCCGGGAAAGTGTCGCCCGCCCCGTGGCAACCGCCTCACGGCGCATATGATGCGCAATCTCCACCACGGAGGTGGTGAGGCTTGCTGCGGCATACCATGCGCCAAGCTCCGGCCCGTTGAACCGCATGCCGCCCGGTGCAACATGCAGGAATGTCGCCATGACGATGCTGGAATTCGGCCTGCCGAACACCCATTCCTCCTGCGGCAGCCTTTGCAGGCGCTCGACCAGAAGCCGGTCATTGGTCCAGCCCGCCAGTTCCATCACGGCTTCCAGATCGGCAGCGGTTGCCACCGTGTCGAAAAGCCCGACCGGAGGAAAACGCGACGGAATAAGCCGGTAGCTCGGTTGCGGGGCGGGGTTGCGCCTCACGAAAACACCACGTCGGAATCGCGATAAGGTGTGAAGGCGCTGTCGATTTCATTCGGCTCCATGAAGTGGCCGCCTCGCGCCGCATCGAGAAACCGCCGCACGGTCAGCAATCCATCCTGCGTGCCGCCTGTGACCAGCCTCAGCGGCGCATGCCCGCCAAACACCGTTGCGCGATTGGGCGTCGTCAGCCAACGCACGCCCGCTATCTCATCCGCATAAAGAACACCCAGCGCCTGATGAATGCCGAGCACGGCGGACAGGCGCGTCAGCACATCGACATCCAGCGTGATATCGCGATGCTCGCGCACGGCTTTGATCCAATTGTAATAGGTTGAGCGCGATGGAAGCCCCAGCACCAGCAGACGCTGCTGCTCGTCCAGCCCCCAGAGATCGGCAATGGCCAGAAAGGTGCGCAGACCGGGAGCGCTCAGCCGCTTGCGCAACAATGGTTTGAAACGGCCCGGGTCAAGAACATCCGGTCCTTTTTCAATCCCTGTCTTTAACATCGCCGCGTTCCGAGCCATGACCTTCTCCATTCGTCCAGAATGGAATATAGTCCAAATTTGGACTTTTACAACCCGGCGTTACCAGAACTGGTTATTCAGCCGCGATGAGCGGGGCGTTGGCAGCACCTGGAAGATCGAAATGAACCGGACGCAGCGAGACATGGCCGTTGCGGATATCCAGCACATGCGAATAGACCTGCGCGCCGCTTTCGAGTACCGGCAGCTTTTCCTCATGCATAATGCTGATGACGATGGCGTCGGGGCAGCGGGTCTTCAGGGATGCATGGAAGCGTGCCTTTGCAGCCGGGTCG
Organism: Ochrobactrum sp. RH2CCR150; assembly: GCA_014138095.1. Classification (GTDB taxonomy): domain Bacteria; phylum Pseudomonadota; class Alphaproteobacteria; order Rhizobiales; family Rhizobiaceae; genus Brucella; species Brucella gambitense. The sequence continues at coordinate 76,434 of JACGXE010000002.1, read as the reverse complement.
AGAGCACCTGTGGCTTCGTCGAGGAAGATGATCGAAGGCTTGTGCAGGAGAATGCGCGCCAGCACAATCTTCTGCTTCTGCCCGCCGGACAGAACCATATCCCACGGCGCGCCACCGGCATCGCTATCGTTCATTCGTTCGATGAATTCGCCCAGACCCGCTTCATGCAGGACGGCTGCAACGGCAAGATCGCTGAAGCTTCCGGCATCGCCCGGCAGACTGACAAGCTGCTTCAGCGACACGGACGGGAACTTTGCATCCTGCGTCGCATAGAGCGAGGTCGCATTCTGCGGATAGATGATATCGCCGGTGCCATAGGGCCAAAGACCGTTCAGCGCCTTGACGAAGGAGGTTTTGCCAGAGCCGGATTCACCGCGCATATAGACCCAGTCGCCAGCGCGGATATTGATGACGCCGGAGCGCAGGAACGGCGCTTCGCTATCCGGCCCCTGCATCAGCGTGAGGTTGCGGACAGACAGGCCGAAGCGCGGATGCTGACGGGCGAAGGCAAAGCGATTGATGCCCGAGCGCGCATAGAATTCCGTCGGGTCCTGCACATTTTCCATGGCCTGCGCCAGCCCGGTCACGCGGTTTGCATTGGCGCGCAGATTGGCGATTGCAGGCATGACCTGAATGAACCACGAGCAGTCGTTGATCATCGCGGCGACCAGTTCCGCACCCGTGACATAATTACGGAAGCTCACCGACCCACTCATATAGGGCAGGAGACCCGGAATATAGGCGACGATGCGGTTGGACAGGAAACCATAGGCCTGCGAGAAGGCGAGATAGGCCGCGTCAAAACGATTGAGCTTGTTCCAGGTGCCGTCAACATCCTTGTAGAGACGTTCATTCACCGAACGCTGGACGGCCTCGCCATTGGAGGCCGAAATCTGGAAGCTGCGACGCAGAAGGGTTGTCCATTCGCCACGATACGAACCTTCCGCCTGCTGAATGCCGAGATTGAGGCGTTCCAGACGGCGGCCGATCTTGATGGCAACGAATGTGCCGAGCGGCACGTAAAACAGGATAGCTGCAAAGGCGAGAACCGCGCTGCCATAAGAGCCGAAGACTTCCAGCCCCTCCACATCCGTAGACATTTCAATGAGCTTCTGCCCGATGAAGAAGGCCGACAGGACGACGCCGACAATACCCATCACGAGGCCGATGGCGCCGCCAGTCATACCCTTGATCGATTCCTGCAAGCGCTGATCGACATTGTCGATCTGGTCCTTGCCGCGACCTTGCTGCAAATGGAAATGGCTGTGCTTGCTATTCAGAAGCGCTGCGGAGAACTGATCGTTCAGCCACTTGCGCCACTTGCGATGCAAGGTCGTGGAAAGGAAATGGCGCGAGCCAACCAGCATCACATCCTTGCCCAGCATCAGCAGAACCAGAAGACCGGCATTGATCGAAATCGTCGCCAGCGGGTTTTGAACCGGTGCGGTATTGGCGTTGACGATGGAGTTCATCAGGTGACCGGAGGCTTCCGCTACCCAGACCGTCATCTTGCTGACGAAAGCCGTCAGAAGAAAAATCGCGGCGGTGAGCGCCCAAGCTTCTCTCCAGCGATCGGATACCCAATAGGCGCGCATCAGGCCCCAGAACGAGGTCATGCTGGCCACGGCAGACTTGTCCCCTTGTTGCAGGCTGGCCTGCCGGGACTGTCGTTCTATCTGCCGTACTCCTTTCAATCCACACCTCGCTTCCAGTTCACCAATTGTAACTCTGTGTAACACATTGCAACAAACTGTGGTTAACGCAATGTTAACAGTCAATACAAAACGCGAGCACGGAAACTTGAAAAGCGGGGCACGCCCTTTCAAGAACATGAAATCGTTCAGCTATTGGATGTGCTAAATTTTATGGGGAAGCGTCGTTTTATGCGGAAAACACACGCTTAGAAGCAAATATGCAACATGATTCGGCGTGATCGCTCTGTTACAGAGCGAGAAATGCCTGCAATCGCGGTACCGCGAAATCGAGGAAAACCTTCACGCGCTGGGGCAATCTGGCCCCGCCAAGGAACACGGCATTCACCTCTTCCTCGTCGCTTTCGATGACATCCGCCAGCACCTCGACCAGCCGTCCGGCTGCTATGTCGTCGCGCGCATGGTAATGCGCAATGCGGGCCAACCCCACCCCGGCTATGGCCATGCGGCGCACTGTTTCACCATTATTGGCGAGCAATGATCCATAGACGGCGCGGTCAACAATGCGACCGCTTTCCTTGAGCGGCCAGACCGGCGCGACACGGCGGAAGTTGAAGCCGATGCAATTATGCTCGGCAAGATCGTCAACCGAGCGTGGCATGCCGCAGCGCTCCAGATAGGCGGGGGCCGCCACGATCTTGCGCCGCGCCAGACCGATCTTGCGCATCATCATGCTGGAATTTGCAAGCTTGCCGGTGCGAAACGCCACATCGGTCCGGTCGCGATAGAGGTCGACAATCTCGTCGTTGAGAGACAGGTCCACCACGATATTCGGATAGGCGCTGAGAAATTCCGGCAGCACCGGCTCCAGCCCCAGTGTGCCCAGTGCAACCGACGTGGTGATGCGCACCGTGCCGCCCGTGCTGGCCGAGCCTTGCGACAGTTCACGCTCGATCTCGTCAAAGTCGTGCAGCAGCCCCTGACTGCGCTCATAATAGATGCGCCCTTCGGCGGTCAGCGACAGGCGGCGGGACGACCGTTCCAAAAGTCGCACGCCAAGCCGCGTCTCAATACGCGAAATCAGCTTGCTGATCGTGGATGGATTCATGCGCAAAAGACGCGCAGCCTCCGAAAAGCTGCCCGCGTCCACGACCCGCAGAAAGACCTGCATCTCACCGGCGCGATTGTCCATCTGTGACTCCATCTGTGAAATTGTTTCATAGATAATGTGGAACACGAGCGCATTTTCAAGTGGGAATGTTGGGCCTATCTCTTTGTGCATCACAGGATTCTAATGGATTCCTGACTGGACGTGTTTGCCTCCCAAGCTTCGTGCGCCTTCGCGCGAAACGCGTCCAGCCAGTCAACAGGAGTTACAATGAAGATTGTCAACGCACATGGCGCGGCTATTCCCGCGCTCGGTCTCGGCGTTTACCGCATGTCGGACGCCGAAGTTGAAGCTGTCGTTCCAGCCGCACTGGAAGCAGGCTTTCGCCATTTCGACACGGCACAAATCTATCAGAACGAAGCCTCTCTCGGCAAAACCCTGCAAAAATCGGGTGCACGTCGCAACGATCTGTTCCTGACCACCAAGGTCTGGGTCGATAATTATAGCGAAGACAAGTTTGCCTCGTCCGTGACGGAAAGCCTCGACAAGCTGCAAGTCGATCAGGTTGATCTCTTGCTGCTGCATTGGCCAGCCCACAAAGTATCGATTGCCGAACAGGTCGACTTGCTGAATGCGGTTCAGGCTTCCGGCAAGACGCGCTTCATCGGCGTCAGCAACCAGAATATCGCGCAGATGAAAGAATCGATTGAACGCAGCCAAGCGCCAATCGTGACCAACCAGATCGAGGTTCACCCTTATCTCGACCAGAACGCGATTGCTGCTGCCGCCAAGGAAGCAGGCGTTGCCATTACCGCCTATTTCGGCATGGCCGATGGCGCGGTTCCGCGTGATCCGGCTTTGCAGGCTATTGGTGCGAAATACGGCAAGACCGCCGCACAGGTTGCGCTGCGCTGGCTCATCGAACGCGGTTTCATCGCGCTTTCGAAGACCGCTAAGCCGGCACGTGTCGCGGAAAACTTCGATCTGTTCGACTTTGAACTCAATTCTGAAGACATGGCGGCGATTGCAAAGCTCGCCCGCCCCGACGGACGTCTGGTCAGCCCTCCCGAGCTGTCGCCTGTCTGGGACAAGTAACACGGAGATATCGCTATGAGTGCTTCAAACGCTCAGGATAGCGCAACCAAGGCGGCCAGTTTCAACTGGCCGCTTCTTGCGCTTGCAATCGGTGCCTTCGGCATCGGCACCACCGAATTTGCGCCGATGGGCCTGCTGCCTGTCATCGCCGATGGTGTGAATGTATCGATCCCGACCGCTGGCCTTCTGGTCAGCGCCTATGCCATTGGCGTCATGATCGGCGCGCCGATCATGACGCTGGCCTTTGGGCGTTTCGGTAAACGAACCGCGCTGATGTTGCTGATGGCGATGTTCACGATCGGTAACATTCTGTCCGCAATGGCGCCCGATTACTGGACGCTTCTTGCCGCTCGTCTCGTGACCAGCCTCAACCACGGCGCGTTCTTTGGTCTTGGCGCAGTTGTTGCGGCCAGTGTCGTGCCGCCGGCAAAGCGGGCCAGCGCCGTTGCGACCATGTTCATGGGCCTCACCATCGCCAATATCGGCGGTGTTCCTGCAGCAACCTGGATCGGCCAGCAGATCGGCTGGCGCATGTCGTTTGCGGGAACTGCGGTCCTCGGCCTCATCGCCATTGCCGCGCTGTGGCTTTCGCTGCCGCGTGGTGAAGCGGGCAAGATGCCGAATGTCCGTCAGGAGCTGGGTGTTCTGATACGTCCAACCGTGTTGAAGTCGCTGGCGACAACCGTGATGGGTGCAGGCGCAATGTTCACGCTCTACACCTATGTTGCCGCCGTTCTGGCTGACCGCACCGGTGCGTCGGAAGGTTTCGTGACGCTGGCACTCGTGATCATCGGCGTGGGCTTTACCATCGGCAACGCGCTGGGTGGCCGTCTGGCCGACTGGTCGCTGAATGGCGCAACGCGGATCTTCCTCGGCCTGCTCGCTGTCATCAGCTTCGTGCTGCCGCTCGCGCTCAACAGCCATGTCGGCGCAGTGATAGGCCTGCTTGCCTGGGGTGCTGCGGCATTCGCCATTGTACCGCCGGTTCAGATGCGCGTCATGCAGGCCGCAGCCGAAGCACCGGGTCTGGCTTCGTCGATCAATATCGGCGCATTCAACCTTGGCAATGCAGTGGGCGCGGCTCTGGGTGGCGCTGTGTTGAGCGCGGGCTACGGCTATGCTGCCATCCCGGTGGCCGGTGGCCTTCTGGCTGCAGCGGGTCTGCTGTTCACGCTGTCACGCCGCCCGAAAGCGGAGCTTGCCCCTTCGGCTTGCTGATAAAACTTGCCCCGGCGCGCGCCTGATCAGTCGAGCGTGCGCCGGAAGCGCAACAGAGCCATCGTGGCAAACAGAATAACGAACAGAATCAGCGCATTCACCTCGCCGGCAATATCGGCAAGGGTTGCGCCTTTCAGCATGACGGCGCGCACAATGCGCAGGAAATGCGTGAGCGGGAAAATCTCGCCCAGTGTCTGCGCCCAATCGGGCATGCCCCGAAACGGGAACATGAAACCCGACAGCATCAGCGATGGCAGAAAAAAGAAGAACGTCAGCTGCATGGCCTGCATCTGCGTCCTCGAGGCCGTCGAAATCGTATAGCCGAGCAACACCAGCGACAAAACGAAGATCAGCACGCAAGCCAGAAGCAGTGCCAGCGATCCGACGAACGGCACGCCGAACAGAAGCTTTGCCGCAACCAGCACGACCACCACCTGCACCGCCCCCACAGCGAGAAACGGCAGCACCTTGCCCAGCATGATCTCGGCAGGCGTGGCGGGCATGGCCAGCAGGTTTTCCATGGTGCCACGCTCGGTTTCACGGGTCAGCGCCATGGCCGTCATCATCACCATCGTCATTTGCAGGATGACGCCGAGCAGGCCGGGAACGATATTATATTGCGACACGCCTTCCGGATTGTACCGACGGTGCACAATCACCTGTAGCTGGCTGCGGGCGGCCTCCGTCGCTTCGGCCTGCTTGCCCTGCTCGCGCAACAGCGCCTGACTGGCCACAGTGCTCAGCGTCGATATTGCCCCGCTTGCCACAGAAGGGTCGGTCGCATCGGCTTCGATGAGAATTTGCGGTGCATCGCCCGCATCCACCCGACGTGCAAAGTCGGACGGGATGGTGACCACGAAGGAGACCGTACCGTTGGCAATCAGCGCTTCGGCTTCGGCGGCGCTTTGAACCACGTGATCGAAGCGATAATAACCAGTCGTTTCCAGCGCCGATATCATCGCCCGGGTGTAATGATCCTGACTGGTGACGACCACGGCGCTCGGCAAGCTTTTTGGGTCGTTGTTGATGGCAAAGCCGAACAGCAAAAGCTGCATCAGGGGTACCACCAGCATCATGGCAAAGGTAATGCGGTCACGCCGCATCTGGATGAATTCCTTCATCAGCATTGCGCCAAGACGCTCGAATGAAAACCAGTTGCCGGTCATCCTTTGCTACTCCCGGCCTTGTTAATCCCGGCGTTGGCCGCTTTCGACATATTGTCCTGCGCATTGGCCATGAACTGGATGAAGACATCCTCAAGGCTGGTTTCGCCCGCCTCGACGGTAATCCCGTCTCGATGTCTGATCTTGTCGAGCGCCGTTTCAAGCTTGGCCCGGTCAGAGCCGACAACGTGCAGCGTCGCCCCGAACGGCGCCACTTGCTGAACGCCCGGCTCGCTCTCCAGTTCGCGTGCGACATCGCCCAACCGCTGGCCGCTGACGATGAAAGTCGTCAGCCCCGCCTCGGCGATCACATCCTTGACCGTTCCCGTCGCCAGAAGCTTGCCATAGGAAATATAGCTGATGCGGTGGCAGCGCTCGGCCTCATCCATGTAGTGGGTTGAAACCAGCACCGTCAGGCCGCCATCGGCAAGGCGATGAATCTCGTCCCAGAAATCACGGCGCGCCTTGGGGTCAACACCGGCGGTCGGCTCATCCAGCAGCAGCAGCTTTGGCTTGTGCATGATACAGGCAGCAAGTGCGAGCCGCTGTTTCCAGCCGCCGGAAAGCGTTCCGGCCAGCTGATTTCCGCGCGATGTCAGCCCCAGCTCTTCCAGCGTGCGCGCCACATGGTCCTGTACCGGCTTCAGACGATAAAGCCGCGCCACAAATTCAAGATTTTCGGCGATGGTCAGGTCTTCGTAGAAGGAAAAGCGCTGCGTCATGTAACCGACCTCGCGCTTGATCTTCAGCCCTTCCGTGCGCAGGTCAAACCCCAGCACCTGCCCCTCGCCTTCGTCGGGCGTCAGCAGGCCACACATAATGCGGATGGTAGTGGTCTTGCCGGAACCGTTCGGCCCCAGAAATCCGACAATCTCGCCCTCCGCCACCGACATGCTCACATGATCGACGACGGTTGCATCGCCAAACCGCTTCACAAGACCTTTGACATCAATGGCGTTGGACATGCTCGCCTCCGCCTACCGGGCGGCCAGATCGACATCGACGATCTGGCCCGGCTGGAGCGGCGAAGCCGGATCGACCGGATGCGCCTCGACGAGATAGACGAGCTTCTGGCGTGTTTCGAGCGAATAGATCACCGGCGGGGTGAACTCCGGGTCAGGCGACACATAGCTCACCTTCGCCTTGAGGTCTGCCGCGCAGCCGTCGCAACGGACCGAAAGCAAATCTCCAACCCGGACGGAAGAGAACTTGGCTTCAGGAATATAGACCTTCAGCTTCACCGCGCCGTCCGGCAGCATGGTCAACACGGGAGCCGTCGGCCCGGCGGTGTCGCCCGGATTGCGGATGACATCGGTGATCCGCCCGGCAGCGGGCGCAACGATGGTGCGCTTGATCAGGTGCCAGCGTGCGGAATCGAGCTGTGCGGCAGCGCTCTTGACCGCATTCTCGGCAGCCTTGATTTCTTCCGGGCGGGCGGGCAAACGCCCCACGGCCAGATTGGCCATGCTCTGATTGATGGACGCTTCGGCCACTTCCACACTGGTTTTGGCATCGTCCAGCTGGGCCTGCGTCATGACCCCGCGCTTTGTCAGGTCCTGCGTGCGCAAAAGCGTGCGCCGCGCATCATCGGCCTGTGCATTGGCGGTACGCACCGACGCCTCCAGAACCGCAATTTCGTCCGGACGTTTGCCAACCTGCAAATCGGCAAGCTGCGCCTCGGCCTGCGCCAAAGCGGCTTCTGCCTGCGCAACGGCGATCTTCGCATCTGTATCTTCGGTGAGCGCAATCGGCTTGTCCGGTTCCACACGGTCGCCGCGCTTCACCATGACGGATTGCACCTGCGCAACTTCCAGCGGGGCGAGCTGTACGAACTCGCCTTCGACATAGCCGACGGCCAGCGGCTGGCTGCTGCACGCCGCGAACAGATAGGACGCGAAAGGAACGATACAGAGGAGGCTCATTGCACTTCGTCCTTATTATGCTGTTCATCGCGGGCGGCGAGAATGGCAAAAAGATTTTGCCGCGCGACGGCGGCAACCGCCCTGGCCTCATCGGGACCGAAAGCCGCCCAGCCCATGCGCCGCTTCACCGCCTCCTGCCCGATCCGAAAATAGACAACCTGCCCAAGCAGCGTGAAAACGGTGAGCCGCGTTTGCTCGCTTTCGGCCGGTTCGCCGGTCGCCGCTTCCCAGACGGCGCAAAGCCGTTTGTGAGTCGGCTCGAAAACGCCGGAATAGATGCGGTCGAGCGCCGCTGTCGGATGCGCCAGCTCGCGCAACAGAAACTGAACAATTTCGCCGGATGCCGGTTGCGCCACGATAAACTGCACCATCCGCTCCAGCGCGAAGCCCAGCTGCTGGCGTGCAGCTTCCTTCGTTGTCGCAGGGGCCCCGATTGCCCCGTAATGGCCAAGTGCCTGACCGGCAACGCCTTGTATCGTTTCGACAATATAGTCGGCAGCGGCAAGCCGCAGCCCTTCCTTGCCGCCGAAATGATAGGCGATGGAGCCGATATTCGCCTTGGCAAAAGCCGCGATCTCGCGCGTCGAGGTGGCGTCGAAGCCTTTCGACCCGAACAGCCGCAACGCCGCATGAATCAGCGCCATGCGCGTCTGGTCGCTGGACAATGACGGCTCGCTTTGGGCGGGGTTGGTGACGGTGCCAGTATTACGCGGTTTTCTCATAATACAATTTAATCAATCGATTGATTAAATGTCAAGTTGACGAAAACTGCGTGAGGACATCGCGCAGTTTTCGGTCAGATTCGGCGGGGTTTTACGAAGGGCTCTCGCCCATCATTTTGCGCTGGCGATAACTTTCTCCAGCCGCGTCTGGACGATCTTCGGTTTCTTGGCGGCAACGATCTGTTCGAGATTGGCCGGATTGTCGCCGACAGCGATCACCGCAACCATGCCCATGGCAAAGTGCGGTGTGCATTTGACGAGATAAGCGCCTGGCTCCGTGACGGTCAGCACATAATTCTCGTTCATCTTGCTTTTGAACGGGGCCACGCCTGCCGGGAGCATGTCCTTGACCGACTCGACATAATGCCCCTTGTCCACCGAGATGAAGGTTACCGTGTCGCCCGGTTTAGCCTTGATATAGGCCGGTTCGAACACCATGACGCCTTCAGCGCCCTTGTTCAGCATGTGAACTTCAATGTTTTCAGCAAAAGCAGGCGCAGCAAGCAGGCCCAAGACACCGGCGGCAAGTCCCAACGCGGTCATACGCATTTTCATCTCGATCTCCATCACGAACGCTGCGGCTGCCCAAGCGGACAGGCCGAAAGCGCCCAAACATGCGGGCAAAGCAGCCCGCAATCGGAAATCTAGTCCCTTCATTTCAGGTTTTCCTTGATTGCAATCAAGGAAGTGGGGTGACGGCATGTTTCAGTGCAGGCCGAGATAGGCCTTGCGCACCTCGGCATTGTCCAGAAGCGAAGCACTGTCGCCTGACAGATGAATGCGGCCATTGACCATGACATAGGCGCGCTGCGACAGTTTCAACGCGTGATTGGCATTCTGCTCGACCAGAAAAATGGTCTTGCCCATCGCGGCAATCTCTCCCAGCACCTCGAAGACGCGCTTCACGACCAGCGGCGCCAACCCCAGCGAAGGCTCATCGAACAGGATCAGCTCGGGCCGCGCCATCATGGCGCGCGCAATGGCCAGCATCTGCTGCTCGCCGCCAGACATGGTGCCCGCAACCTGATTGCGGCGTTCCTTGAGGCGGGGAAACAATTCAAACATGGTCGCGCGATCGGCGTCGAAATGCTCCATGCCGACAGGCGTAGTGCCCATCATCATGTTTTCCTCGACCGACATTTCCTGATAGATCTGCCGTCCTTCCGGCACCAGCGCCACGCCCCGCCTTGAAATGCGATTTGTCGCCAGCCGGGAAATGTCCTCGCCGCGATGGACGATCCTGCCTTTCGACGCGCGCGGCGAACCGAAGATCGTCGAAAGCAGCGTGGTCTTGCCTGCGCCATTCGCGCCAATCAGACTGACAATCTCGCCCTTGGAAATATGCACATTGACCGAGCGCAGCGCTTCCACCGCGCCATAATGCGCGTGCACATCCACCAGCTCCAGAAGCTTGTCGGTTGCGCCCTGCCCGTTTGGTTCTGCCGCCTGGCTCACGATTGCACCTCTTCTTCACTGACACCGAGATAGGCAGCGATCACTGCCGGATCGTTGGCCACCTGCCCGGGCGTTCCATCGGCAATGACCTCGCCGTGATCCAGCACGACAATGTGGTTCGATATGCGCATCACCAGCCCCATATCGTGCTCGATCACCAGCACGGTCAGTTCCTGCTCGGCGCAAAGCCGCTGGATGATCTGCGAAAGCTCATGCGTTTCGGATGGGTTGAGCCCCGCCGCCGGTTCGTCGAGACAGATAAGCTGCGGCCCGGTACACATGGCGCGAGCGATCTCCAGCCGTCGCTGCCGGCCATAGGGAAGCTCGCCAGCCAGCCGGTTCGCGTCTTCAAGCAGGTTCATCTGGCCGAGCCAGTAATAGGCGCGGTCCACCGCCTCCGTTTCGGCCTTGCGGAAGGCCGAGGTTTTGAAAATGCCGCCCAACAGCCCGTTGCGGGTGACAAGATGCTGGGCAACCAGCAGGTTCTCCACCACCGACATTTCCTTGAACAGCCGGATGTTCTGGAATGTGCGGGCGATGCCCGCCCGCGTCACCTGATGGGAGCCGCCGGTGATCGGCTTATCCATATAGGCGCCGATGTCGCGCGGGCCTTCCGGACCGTTGAGCACAATGCGGCCTTCGCTCGCGCGATAAAAGCCGGTGATGCAGTTGAACATCGTCGTCTTGCCAGCGCCGTTGGGGCCGATCAGCGCTGTGATACCGCCTTTCGCCACCGAGAAATTGACGCCGCGATTGGCGACGATGCCGCCAAAACGCATAGTAACATTCTGAACCTCGAGAATAGGCGCGCTCATCGGCTGGCCTCCATGGTCAATTGGTCCGGCTTGGAGGAAAGCCCCGCCGAAACCACCGCCTCCGAGGATGGGAAGAACGCCGGACGCGTGACCCGCACCAGTCCACGCGGCTTCCAGATCATCATGACGACCATCAGCACGCCGAAAATGAAGACGCGATATTCTGCGAAGTCGCGCAGCAATTCCGGCAGGATGGTCAGGACCAGCGCGGCCAGAATGACACCCACCGTCGAGCCAAGACCACCCAGCACCACGATGGCGAGGATGAGCGCGGATTCGAAGAAGGTGAAGGATGTCGGGTTCACGAAGCCCTGATGCGCAGCAAAGAACACGCCTGCAATCCCGCCCGTCGATGCGCCAAGCATAAAGGCTGAGAGCTTGATGAAGACGTGATTGACGCCGAGTGAGCGGCAGGCAATCTCATCCTCGCGCAACGCTTCCCACATGCGCCCCAGCGGCATGACGCGCAGGCGCTCCACCGTGTAGATCACCCCGCACACAACGAGGAACAATACGAAATACAGGAACCAGAATTTGTAATCGGAATTATAGGCGATGCCGAAGAAATCATGGAACGGCGTACCGCCCTGTTTCGCGGTCCGGCTGAACTCCAACCCGAAGAGCGTGGGGGCGGGCGCGGGGGCGCCGTTCGGTCCTCCGGTGAAGTCCAGCCAGTTGTTGAGCACAAGGCGGATGATCTCGCCGAAACCCAGCGTCACGATGGCCAGATAATCGCCGTGCATCTTGAGCACCGGAAATCCAAGGATCATGCCGCAAAGGCCCGCGAGAAACGGCGCGATGACCAGCGCGCTCCAGAAGCCCAGACCGAGATATTGCGAGCCGAGCGCCAGAAGATAGGCACCCACCGCATAGAAGGCCACAAAGCCGAGATCGAGCAGGCCAGCCAGCCCGACAACAATGTTCAGCCCCAGACCCAGGAGGCAGTAGATCAGCGCCAGAATGGCGATGCCGAGGAAATATTTGTCGGCCACGAAAGGCAGCATCAACCCTGCCAGAAAAATCACCGCCAACAGCGGGGCTGCGGATTTTTCCTTGCCGGTCCTGACGGTGACGCCGCCGCTATTGCTGGACAAAAGGGCTTTCAGCCTCGCGCCGAGCGGGCTCATGCCGATCAGCGAAAATATCAGCCGTCCGGCTGTGACGATGGCGGCGAGTGTGACGGCCCGCATCAATTCGTTGCGGAAGGAGAAGCCGTCCAGCACGAGACCGGAGATCGGCCCAAGCAGGATCAGCGAAATCGTGAAGGTCAGCAGCGCTTCCTTGAAAAGCGCGAGAAGACGGTCGTTCAGCATGGTTTACGGCCTCCCCCTCAGACTTTCTGGATTTCCGGACGACCGAGCAGGCCGTAAGGACGGAAGAACAGAAGAACAATCAGCAAGGCAAAGGCGAAGACGTCCTTGTAGTCCGTGCTGACATAACCGGCGAACAGCGCTTCGGTGAGGCCAAGCAATATGCCGCCGAGCACGGCGCCCGGCAGAGAGCCGATGCCGCCAAGCACTGCCGCCGTGAAGGCCTTGATGCCCATCACGAAGCCGATGAAGAAATTGAACGAGCCATAGTTGAAGGTCACGAGCACGCCGCCGACGGCAGCCGTCGCCGCGCCGATCACGAAGACGGTGGAGATGGTGCGGTCGGTATTGACGCCGAGGATCGCAGAAATGCGGATATTTTGCTGGGTCGCGCGGCACTCACGGCCAATGCGCGTATAGCCGATCACATAGGTCAGAATGCCCATGGCGATCAATGAGGCCAGCAGGATCACGGTCTGCATATAGGTGATCTGGGCGAAATGCTGTTCGGTGCCGAACCGGAAAGCGCCCTGGATCAGCGTCGGCACGCCCTGATCGCGCGCGCCTTGCGAAATCTGAACATAGCTTTGCAGCATCAGCGATATGCCAATCGCCGAAATCAGCGGCGCCAGTTTGGTGGAGCCGCGCAACGGCCTGTAGGCCACGCGCTCGATCACCCACCCGTAGACCGCCGTGATGGCGCAGGTGATGATCAGGATCGAGATCAGCGCGAAAGGAACCGACTGAACGCCGAAGAAGCCCAGCACCGCAAGCGTGATCGCGGCAATATAGGCCGACACCATATAGACGTCGCCATGAGCGAAATTGATCATGCGGATGACCCCGTAGACCATCGTGTAGCCGACAGCGATCAGTCCGTAGATAGCGCCCAGCGTGATCCCATTGATCAGCTGCTGGGCCAGAATATAGAAGTCCATGGCAACCCCTTTTGCATTCAGAGCGACATGCGATCTGAACTCTTGGTCCGACGCATCCAGCCAAACAGCATGACGGGCTGCGGATGCGGTTCAGGCAAGGAGGAACCAGCCAGACCGCAGGGTCTGGCTGGAGCTGGTAGAGCCTTAATTGACGAGAACTGGGGTTCCCTTGTCGTCGAAATTATAGAAGACGAACTTGAAGTCCTTGATGTCGCCCTTCTCGTCCCAGGTGATCTTGCCAATGGCGGAATCAACCGTGTTGTTACGCAGCCAGTTGGTCTGGGCCTTGATGTCGTCACCCGCTTTCAACGCAGCCACGATGGCCTGCGCATTGGCGTAGCCATAGAGCGTGTAGTTGGCTGGGGTGATATTGGCCTTCTTCAGCGCATCCTGAACGCCCTTGGTCGACGGATCGGCCAGCGGGTCCGGCGTTGCCGAATAATAGACATTCTTGAGATTGCCCGCGCCGCCAGCTGCCGCAATCAGCTCGGCCTGCGCGAAGGAATCGCCGCTCACCACAACCACATCCAGACCCTGTTCCTTGATCTGACGGATCAGCGGGCCGCCTTCCGGAATAAGACCGCCAAAATAAACGGCCGTTGCACCGGAGCTTTTGATCTTGGTCACCAGTGCATTGAAGTCGCGCTCACCGCGCGTCAGCCCTTCATAGAGAACCGGCTTGATGCCGCGTGCTTCGATGGTCTTCTTGACCGCATCGACGAGGCCCTGACCATAAGTGTCCTTGTCATGGATCAGCGCGATCTTGTCCCGCTTCAACGTGTCGAGAATGAACGCACCGGCAACAACTGCCTGCTGATCGTCGCGTCCGCAACCGCGAAACACGGTTTCAAGGCCGCGCTCGGTCACGGTTGGATTGGTGGATGCAGGAGCCATCTCCAGAATGCCTGCATCATTGTAAACTTCGGAAGCAGGGATGGTGCTCGACGAGCAGAAATGGCCGATCACCGCCTGAACCTTGTCCTGATCGACAAAACGGTTGGCAACTGCAATCGCCTGCTTCGGTTCGCAGGCATCGTCGCCCTTCACCAGCTCGATCTGCTTGCCATTGATGCCGCCGCTGGCGTTCACATCGTTCACATAAGCGGAAACGCCACTGTAAACCTGTTCACCGAATGTAGCGTTGGGGCCTGTCATCGGGCCTGCAACACCGATCTTGATCGTGTCGGCGGCAAAGGCCTGCGACAGCAGGAGACCGGATGCGATGGCCGATCCGGCGAGAAGTCTTGCGATGGATTTCATGGAGTTTCCCTCTGGTTTTAACCGTTGTTCTTATCGAAGCGATTTCTGTTCCGATGGAAGTGTTCGAACCGCTCCAACTCTTTGCTTGCATGCATTTTCGGGGCAAAATCGCTCTATATTCTCACTGGAAAGGTTCTGGACTCTTTCGGCCCTCGCCATTTCCTCGCGACTGGTCGCATCGCGCCAATCGTCTGATTTTGCTTGCCTATTACCTCCACCAAACAAAAACCGGCCAGCTGAATCGCCGTTTTTGCGGCTTGTTTTCATGTTGACACATATATGATAAGTGACGTATTTAAAGATCGTCAAGTGGAAATACGAATGAGCGCGGCCAGACACCATCAAGACGCATCAATTCCCGACCCCGACGGCCCGATCTTCCACCCGCCTCCATACGACCCAGCACAAAGAAATGCCGTGAGCGGCAGCAAGCCAGGAACCACAGGCCAGGGAGACCAGACATGAACATGATCGCGTTCGAAAGCCGGCGCGCAGCGACCATCAAATCCTCACCGTCGATGGCAGTTTCGATGGCGGCCAAGGCCATGCGGGCCAGAGGCGAAAACGTCCTCGACCTATCGCTCGGCGAGCCGGATTTTGATACGCCGTCGCATATTGTCGAGGCGGCAATCGGCGCGATGCGCAGCGGCATCACGCGCTATACCGCACCCGATGGCCTGCCCGAACTGCGCCAGGCCATTGTCGATAAGTTCAGGCGCGAGAACGGTCTCGACTATGCGCTGGATGAAATCTCCATCGGCAATGGCGCAAAGCAGATCCTGTTCAACGCCTTTCTCGGCACCTTGGAGCCCGGCGATGAGGTGATCGTTCCAGCCCCTTACTGGGTGTCCTATACCGATCTGGTGATCCTGCATGGCGGCCTGCCGAAAGTGATCGCCTGCGGTGTGGAAGACGATTTCAAGATCACGCCGGAGCGGCTGGAAGCGGCAATCACCCCGAAAACCCGCTGGTTTTTGTTCAACTCCCCATCCAATCCAACCGGCGCGATCTATACGGCGGATGAATTGAAGGCGCTGGGCGAAGTGCTGGCGCGCCATCCGCGCGTCGCGATCATGTCGGATGAAATCTACGAACACATCGTCTGTGGCGACACGCCTTTTACGTCATTCGCCATTGCCTGCCCCGATCTGCGCGACCGCACATTGATCATAAACGGCGTTTCCAAGGCCTATGCCATGACCGGCTGGCGCCTCGGCTATGCGGCGGGTCCGAAGGAACTGACCAAGGTGCTCAACAAGCTTCAGTCGCAGAGCACCACCTGCCCCTCGTCCATCACGCAGGTTGCGGCGGCGGCCGCTCTCAACGGCCCGCAGGATTTCGTGCGGACGGCGGTTGCGGAATACAAGGCGCGTGGCGAACTGGTGACAAAGGGCTTTGGCGCCATTGCGGGGCTTGAAGTGCGCGCGCCGGAAGGTGCATTCTATCTCTTCCCGAAATGCGCCGCCTATATCGGTAAAGTGACGCCGGACGGCACTCTGATTGCGAATGATACAATGCTCGCTTCCTATCTTCTGACCGAAGGCAAGGTCGCCACTGTGCCCGGCGCGGCTTTCGGCGTTGAACCTTACATCCGCCTCTCTTTCGCGACCTCCCGGGAAAACCTGACCGCAGCCATCGAGCGCACGTCCGATGCCCTCGCAAAACTTCGCTAATTAGGACCTCCTCATGACCCACTTTCAAAGAACGCTGTTGACCGGCGCTGCCGGTCGCCTCGGATCGGAGCTGCGCAAATCGGGAACGCGGCTGGGCCAGATCGTGCGCTTGTCGGCGCTGGAACCGTGTCAGGATCTCGCGCCGCATGAAGAGGATTTCCCCGCCGATCTCGCGGACTTTGACGCGGTTTCGCGCGCTGTCGAAGGCTGCGACGCCATCATACATATGGGCGGACAATCGGTCGAAGCGCCATGGAAGACCATCCTCGATTCCAACATTTCTGGCGGCTACAATATTTACGAGGCAGCCCGCCGCCATGGCGTGAAGCGCATCGTCTTCGCAAGCTCGGTCCATGCCATCGGCTATTACGAGCGGACGGAAACCATCGACGGCACTGTTCAAACACGCCCGGACAGCCTTTACGGCGTCTCCAAAACCTTCGTGGAAAATCTGGCCCGGTATTATTTCGACAAGTTCGGCATCGAAACCGTCTGCGTGCGCATCGGCTCGTCCTTTCCAGAACCGACCGACCGTCGCCATCTGATTACCTGGCTGTCCTTCGAAGACTGCCGCCAGCTGGTCGAGAAGTGCCTGTCGGCACCGCGTGTCGGTTTCATGGTCGCCTATGGCATGTCGAACAACAGCGAATCCTTCTGGGACAACCGCACAGCCGCTGTCCTTGGCTACAAAGCCAAGGACAGCGCCGACGATTATCGCGATGCGGTTTTCGCCAAGACGCCGCAGGGCGATCCCAACGATCCGGCAGTCCGGTTTCAGGGTGGCAGCTTCTGCGCCGCCGGTCATTTCGAAGACGAAAACAAGTAGGCTTACAATGCAGGCTCCCAAGACTTCCTATGATGTCGTCATTGTCGGCGGCGCGGTTGTGGGCAGCGCGACTGCTTATTTTCTGGCGACCAACCCCGATTTCAGCGGCACCATACTGGTGATCGAAAAGGACTGGACCTATCAGCGCTCGGCAACGGCGCTGTCGTCCAGCTCTATCCGCCATCAGTTTTCCAACGCCATCAATGTGCAGGTTTCGCGTTTCGGCACGGAATTCATCCGCAATTTCCGCGAAAACGTGGCCGTTGACGACGACACGCCGGAAATCGGCTTCCACGAAGCAGGCTATCTGTTCCTCGCCGCCGATGACCGCGGCGATCAGGTTCTGCGGCGCAATCATGAGACACAGGTTTCCTGCGGCGCGGAAGTTTCGCTGCTGGATGTGGATGGCCTTGGCCAGCGCTTTCCCTGGCTCAACCTTGAGGGGCTGACTCTTGGCAGCACCGGCGAACGCGGCGAAGGCTGGTTCGACAGTTCCGCGCTCATGCAGGGTTTCCGCAAGAAGGCGCGCTCGCTTGGCGTCGAATATATCGAGGACGAGGTGGTGGCCGTCAATCGTGAGGGCGACCGCATTGTCTCCGTGACCACCAAAAGCGGGCAGACGATTGCCTGCGGCACCATGGTCAACACGTCGGGCACCAACGGCAAGAAAGTCGCCCGCATGGCCGGGCTGGACATTCCGGTCGAACCGCGCCGCCGTTCGCTGTTCGTCGTCGATTGCCGCACACCACTGGAAGGCAAGGTGGGCCTTACCATCGACCCAAGCGGCGTGTTCTTCCGGCCTGAAGGCAAGTTCTATCTGATGGGGACCTATCCCAAACACGACCCGGAAGTCGATCCGAACGATTTCGATGTCATGCATGACGAGTTTGACGAGGAAATCTGGCCGACCTTGGCCAATCGCGTTCCGGCCTTCGAGGCGATCAAGGTCGTCAACTCATGGGCTGGCCATTACGACTATTGCACGCTCGATCACAATGTCATTCTGGGACCGCATACCGAGGTGAAGAACCTCCTGTTCGCCAACGGGTTTTCCGGTCACGGATTGCAGCAGTCGCCAGCCATGGGGCGCGGCTTGAGCGAGTTGATCATCTATGGCGCGTTCAAAACGCTCGACCTCTCGCCCTTCGGCTATGAGCGCGTGACGGTCAATCGTCCATTCCTGGAAGATGCCGTGATCTGACCGGCCTTCCGGACAAAATCAAAAAGCCCGAAACCGTCGCCGGTTCCGGGCTTTTCTTGTAATTTTCGCTGCTCAGTCCGTCAGCGCATCGCTGGCCGGTTCTTCCAGCAAGGAGCGATAGCGATTGAGGCTTTCCTCCAGATGCGCGACCAGCGCATTGCGCGCCGCCTTTGCATCGCCCTGCGTGATCGCGGCAAGGATCATCGCATGTTCCTTGTTGATCTTCTTCAGGTAGGACCGCGAAGCCCGCACGGGCTGGCGGTGCTTCAGCAGCAGATCGAAGTTGATCTCGCCGATCACCGCTTCCAGAAAGCTCGGGAAATGCGGATTGCGGGTTGCCCGCGCAATCGCAAGGTGGAAATCGAAATCGGCGCGTGCCTCGACTTCCGGATCGTCGGTTTCCAGATTTTCCAGATGATCGTAAGCGCGGGCGATTTCCGCCAGCGCCTCTGGCGTGCGGCGAGTGGCGGCAAGCGCCACCGACTGCATTTCCACACCAAGCCGCAATTCGAGAATCTGCATTGCGGAGCGAATATCGTCGATCCGGCTGATCTCGTAATTGAGCGCCTTCACGTCCTTGTCCGTGACATAGACGCCCGCGCCCTGCCGCGTGGTGACACGCCCTGCCACCTTGAGCGAGGTCAGCGCCTCGCGGATGACAGTTCTGCTGACGCCAAACTCTTCACATAGCTGGGCGCTGGACGGCAGCTTGTCGCCCGGACCATAGAGACCCGAGTCTATCCGGGTCGTCAGTTCCGCGACGACAATTTCCGCCAGATTTCCGCGTTGGGTAATGATTGACACGACATTTAACTCCAGCGCTGGTTATTTGATTTTATAAATCACGTGATGACTAACTATAGAGGCAGTACCATTTCATTGAGTATCTGAACAGGATGCCGGATGGACCGGCGTTCAATCGCCTTGACCTGAGAACGGCAAGAATAGCCGGTGGCCATGACTATATCCTTCTCGCCGGACGATGCGAGAATACCATTCCAGCTCGCAGCGAACAGCTTTTCCGAAATCGGGCGATTGCGGACCTCGTGACCGAAAGTGCCCGCCATGCCGCAACAGCCCGTTTCCGGCACATCCAGTTCCACGCCGATCTGCTGGAACACGGATTTCCATTGTTTCATCGATGATGGAACATTGCTGCGCTCCGTGCAGTGCCCGAGCAGACGCAGACGCTTTTCGTGCGCCGCATTGTCGAGCCCGTGCAGACGGTCGCGATTGGCCTCCAGCCATTCCTGCACCAGATTGACCTGCGCCCTGATCCGCGCCGCCTCGACACCCTTATATTCGCTGCGATAGGTCAGCGTCATCGAAGGGTCGAGACCGACCAGCGCAATGCCCATTTCCGCCAGTTCGTTGAGGTAGCGGATGGACTTCGACGCGGTTTTCTCGAAGGCGCCCAGATAGCCGTGAACATGCAGCGCCTTGCCGTTCTGGTTGGGCGCGGCGAGATAGGGCGTAAAGCCCATCTTGCGGGCGAGTTGCAGAGCCGACAGCCCGACAGCCGGATCGAAATGGGCCGTGAAGGCATCCAGAACGAACACAACCGCCTGTTGCCGCTGCGCATCCGAAAGTTTGCGCATGCGTTCAGGTGTTGCCACAGCCACACCCATGCGCTGCGCTTCACGTGTCAGCGACAGAGCGGGCATTTCCGGCAAGGCCGTCAGCCCGGCCCGGCGCATGGCAGCGCGACCCAGACCGGACCGCACCCATGCATTGTAAGCAGGCTTCAGCCGCGCGAACAAAGGCAGCGTGTTCTCGATGCTCGCCACCATCATATCCTTGATCGGGCGGACATAGCGTCCATAGTAGATCTCAAGGAACTTGGCCCGGAACGCCGGAACGCTGACCTTTACCGGACATTGCCCGGCGCAGGCCTTGCAGGCGAGGCAGCTATCCATCGCCTCGCGCACTTCATGCGAGAAATCGTTGCGATTGGCTGGGTTGATCGAGTTCCACAGCCGTGCAGGCAGCGTGCGAATGGCACCGGCGTTGCGGGCCTGTCCGGCTTCCTTGCGCGGGTCTTTCCCGCTCTCCGCCATCAGCCGCAACCATTCGCGCATCAGCGAAGCGCGGCCTTTCGGTGAATAACGACGGTCGCGCGTTGCCTTGTAGGAAGGGCACATCAGGCTGGCATCGTCGAAATCGAAACAGGCGCCATTGCCGTTGCAATAGGCCGCGTTGTCGAAAGCCTCGCGGATTTCCAGACCGATGATCCGGTCGAACTGACCGCGCAGCGGCACTTCATCAATCTTCAACAGTGCCTGCGAAGACGGCGTTGCAATCTTGCCGGGATTGAGCCGGTTGCGCGGGTCGAACAGACCCTTGATTTCCTGCAGGCTCGGATAAAGCGCACCAAAGAATTCGGGCACATATTCCGAACGCACGCCCTTGCCATGTTCACCCCACAGCACGCCGCCATATTTGCGCGTCAGCGCAACCACGCCGTCGCTGATCTTGCGTACCAGCGGCTCGTGATCGGTCCGCGTCAGATCAAGCGCCGGGCGCACATGCAGCACGCCCGCATCGACATGGCCGAACATGCCGTAGCTGAGGCCTTCTCCGTCCAGAAGCGCCCGGAATTCGCGAATATAGGCGGCGAGGTTTTCCGGCGGAACCGCCGTGTCTTCCACGAAAGGCACCGGACGCACCGGCCCGTCGACATTGCCAAGCAGACCAACCGAGCGCTTGCGCATCGTCCAGATCGCCTCGATGTCCTTCGGATCGCGCGCAATGGTGTAAGGCTTGCCACCGCCGGACTGATCGGCATCGAGCGCGGCGATCACGTCGCGGAACTTGCTTTCCAGCTCATCTGCGTCATCGGCCACCAGCTCGACAATGTTGATACCATTGGTCGGGCTGCTGGCATCATCCGGGAAGAACCGAGCAATGCCCGGCCAGACAATATCCTTCTTGGCGAGACCCAGCACCTTCTCGTCGATGGTTTCGACCGAGGCGACCTTCAGCGCCACCAGCGCGCGGGCATGTTCCAGCGCTGTGTTGAAACTGTCGTAGCGGATATTGATCAGCAGCGCATGCGCCGGGATCGGCAGAAGATTGACCTCGATCTCCGCGATCATGGCCAGTGTGCCTTCCGACCCGCACAGAATGGCGTTGAGGTCGAAGCGACCATCCTCGCGCCACAGATGCTTCAGATCATAGCCCGTCATATAGCGGTTGAGATTGGGGAAAATCTCGTCGATCAGCGCCCGCTTCTCGGTCGCGATGCGTTCGACGGCGCGATAGATCTCACCGACACGGCCGGGCTTCGCCTGAGCCTGCGCCAGCGCCGGTCCGTCGAGCGGGCGGGACCACAACGCCTCTCCATTGGTCAGGACGACATGCAGCCCCAGAATGTGATTGCTGGTCTTGCCATAAAGGCACGAGCCCTGCCCGCATGCATCGGTGCTGACCATGCCGCCAATGGTGGCGCGGTTGGAGGTGGAAAGCTCCGGTGCGAAAAACAGGCCATAAGGCTTCAATGCCTTGTTGAGCTGATCCTTCACCACACCGGATTGAACGCGGGCCACGCGCCTTTCCGTATCGATTTCCAGAATGCGGTTCATATGGCGCGAGCAGTCAACCACGATACCGGTCGTCAGGGACTGGCCATTGGTGCCGGTGCCGCCGCCGCGCGGCGAAATCACCACGTCACGAAATGCAGGCTGTTCCAGAACCGTTGCAAGAATTTTCAGGTCGTCGGTTCCCTTGGGAAATACGATGCCGGTCGGCTCCACCTGATAGATGGAATTGTCGGTGGAATAGACGGTACGCGAGCTGTCACCGACCTCCACTTCACCTTGAAAGCCCGCCTGGGCCAGGTGTTGCGAGAGTTCGAGTGTCAGGCCATTGAAGGGCTGTTTCCTGATCAGGGACGGAATCATGTGGGACTCAAAAAACCTCTTGCATCGCCTTCAACTTGGCATATAAGTGATAACATACAATTCTTCCCACGCAAGACCAATAAGAGGCGGAACGTGAAAGATCAGACCATTATCATTGTCGGCGGCGCTTCGGGACTGGGTTTGACGACAGCAAAGCTGATGGTGGAAAACGGAGCGGCCAAAATCGGCCTCATAGACCGCAATGCGGAACTACTCGCCAGTTCCGCGGAAACCTTGCGCGGACTGGGCGTTGAAGTCGCGACTTCGGTCGCAGATATTTCGCGAGCCGAATCTGCCCATAAGGGCTTCAACGACGTCGCCGGCAAGCTAGGCCGCGTGCATGCGCTCGTCAACAGCGCAGCCATCTATCCGCGCAAGCCAATCCTTGAAATCACAGATGAAGACTGGGATCTGGAAAACGCCATCAACGTCAAGGGCACCTATCACATGATGGTGGCCGCCGTTCTTCATATGCGACAGTTCGTCGATGTGCCTCATGTCACGGGCCGCATCGTCAATGTCACCTCGGTCGACGCCTTCAAGGCGCATCCGCAAAACGCCCATTATGCAGCCACAAAGGCGGCTGTTGTCAGCCTGACCAAATCCTTCGCGCAGGAATGCGCCAAGGACCAGATTCTGGTCAATTCCGTTGCACCGGCGGGCTTTGCAACCGACCGCGCCAAGGAACTGGGCTTCCTGCCGGAACTGGCAAAGGCAAGCGCGCTTGGACGTGCCGCCGAGCCGGTGGAAATGGCGCAGTGGATCGTCATGATGGCTTCCGGCCGCAATACCTATGCCACCGGTGAGAATGTGGTGGTCAGCGGAGGCTATATCTATGTCTGATCCCTACCGCGTTGCGCTTGTCACCGGCGCCACGAGCGGCATCGGCAAGGCCACCGTCGCGCGGCTGCGCGAGCGCGGGCTGACCGTCTATGCCGTCGGTCGCAACAGTCAGGCGCTGGCAGCACTAGCCGCAGAAACTGGTGCGCTCACGGTTGAGGCCGATGTGCGCGACACGAAAGCAATCGAGGCTGCACTTTCCGGCGTCGAGGTCGACATCCTGATCAACAATGCGGGCATTCTTTCCACCCGCGCTTTGTTTCACGAGATTGACCCCGACGAGATCGATGCCATGGTCGATATCAATCTCAAAGCGCCGATGCATCTGACCCGCGCCTTTCTGCCCGGCATGGTGGCACGCAAGCGCGGTCACCTCATCTATATCGGATCGAGCGGCGGTCAGGCGCCTTATCCGAATATGGGCGCTTACGGCCCCTCCAAGGCTGGCTTGAGCCTGTTCTGCGACAATCTGCGTTGCGACCTTCTGGGCACTTCGGTACGCGTCAGCGAAATCGTACCGGGCCGGGTGCAGACTGCACTCTACCGGACATCGATCCCCGACAATCAGGCACAAGCCGTGCTTTACGATGGGTATCGCCCGATCCAGCCGGAAAACATTGCCCAGATCATCGGTCAGGTGATCGAACTGCCGGTCTTCGTCGATGTTTCCCGCGTCGAAGTCTTCCCGACCGATCAGGCGACCGGCGGCGGCTCCATGGTCAAGTTTCAGGAAAAATAAGGCGACGGCGACGCTCTGCGTCGCCTTTGTCGTTTCATCACCATCATACCGGGCATGGCTCGCAAGAGTCGCGCACCGAACAGCTATGCGCGCGCGAAAAGCCCACGCACAGCTCCAACGATAGACAAGTAAAACTTGCCAATTGCCGGAATATCTTGATTTCGTGAAAACGCTCCGGCTGGCATGATCATTCACAAGGTGATTGCCGAAAAGGCGCACAGGAAGGAATCAGGGATGCGTAACGGAGGCCAGCTTCTCGTCGAAAGCCTCGTCGCTTTGGGAGCAAGAAAATCTTTCGGCGTGCCGGGAGAAAGCTATCTCGCCGTGCTCGACGCATTGCACGATACCAGAGGCGCGCTCGACTTCGTTCTGTGTCGCAACGAAGGTGGCGCTTCCTTCATGGCAGCAGCCTGGGGCAAGCTCACCGGCGAACCCGGCCTCTGCTTCGTCACACGCGGTCCCGGCGTTACCAACGCCTCCATCGGCATTCACACCGCCATGCAGGATTCCGTGCCGATGCTGATCTTTGTCGGACAGGTCGGAACCGATATGAAGGGCCGTGAAGCCTTTCAGGAAATCGATTACCGCGCCGTCTTCGGCACCATGGCCAAATGGGCGACCGAGATCGATGATATCGACCGTATTCCAGAAATTCTGGCCCGCGCCTGGACGACGGCGACCACGGGACGCCCCGGCCCGGTGGTCATCGCCCTGCCGGAAGATATGCTGACCTCGGCAACAGATGCAGCCCCCCTTTCCGGCCCCGCAAAGATCAGCGAAGCGGCACCTTCCGCCGCCGGTTTGAACGACGTGCAAACCTTGCTCGGAGCAGCCAGGCGGCCTGTCATCCTGATGGGCGGCATCAACTGGACTGGGGCCGGACGCGACGCCCTGCAAAACTACGCTGAAGCCTCCGACATTCCGGTTGTCGCTGCCTTCCGCTATCAGGACCAGTTCGACAATTTCTCGCCCGCCTTCGTTGGCGAGGCAGGCGTCGGCATGCTGCCGCATGTCAAGGCGCTGATCCGCGATGCCGACCTGATCCTCGCGATCAATGTCCGCTTCGGCGAAATGACAACGGATGGCTATACGCTACTGTCCGTGCCGGTTCCGGCGCAAAAGCTCATCCATGTCCACGGTTCGGACCGGGAGATCGGCAAGATCTACCAGCCGACGCTTGGTATTCAGGCTGGCCCCAATGCTTTTGCTACGGCCTTGAAGCCAATCAAAGGCGACTGGAGCAAGTGGCGGGTCGATGCCCGCGCCGCTTTCGAGGCGAGTTTTTCGGCGCCTTCGCAGCCCTCGCCCGTCGATATGGTGGTGGCCATGGAGCATGTCCGCGATGTGCTGCCCGAAGACGCCATTCTTACCAATGGCGCAGGCAATTTCACCGTCTGGCCCAACAAGTTCTTCAAATTCGGCAAGAAGAGCCGCCTGCTCGCACCGCAATCGGGCGCAATGGGCTATGGCCTCCCCGCGGCTGTCGCCGCGAAGGTGGCCTTTCCGGAGCGCACGGTTGTCTGCTTTGCCGGTGATGGTGATTTCCAGATGAACTGTCAGGAACTGGCAACCGCCAAACAGGCTGGCGCGCAACCCATCGTGCTCATCCTCAACAACGGTATCTATGGTACGATCCGCGCCCATCAGGAGCGCAACTATCCGGGTCGTGTGTCTGGAACGACCATGGACAACCCCGATTTCGTGGCGCTTGCCAAGGCCTATGGCTTTCACGCGGAGCGCGTTGAGCGGACGGAAGACTTCCCTGCCGCTTTTGCCCGCGCCCGCGCATCGCGCAGCGGCGCTGTGCTCGATCTCGACATTTCGCCCGAAGCGCTGACACCGCGCCAGACGCTCAGCCAGATGCGCGCCGCAGCCCTCGCTAAGGTGCCGGTCTGATTGGATCAGATCAGCAGTTTAGCTGTTTATTTTAACGCGCATCTTTTCCGAAAACCGTTTCACACTTTTCGGGATGCGCACTAAAAAGGAACCAGCATGAGCCAGACCATCCGCCTTGGCGCTGATATCGGCGGCACCTTCACCGACATCGCGCTCGAATGCAAAGGCGCGCTCTATTCCACGAAGGTTCTGACCAATTACAGCGCGCCCGAACAGGCGATCCTCGACGGCATTGCCATTGTGACCCGCGATGCGGGCATCAGCCCCGCCGATCTCGACATTGTCATTCATGGCACCACACTGGCCACCAACGCGCTGATCGAACGTCGCGGCGCGCGTACCGCCTTTGTGACGACGGATGGCTTTCGCGATGTCATCGAAATGCGTACCGAAAGCCGCTTCGAGCAATATGATCTCAATCTGCGCCTGCCGAAGCCGCTGATCCCGCGTGAGGATCGCTTTGCAGTCAAAGGGCGCATCGGCGCGCAGGGGCAGGAACTGCTGGCCCTCGACGAAGCGGCGCTGGAGGCCATTGCCGACACCATTGCCGCGGGTGGTTTCGGCGCTGTGGCCATTGGCTTCATCCACTCCTATATGAACCCGGACCACGAGCGCCGCGCCCGCGATATCATCGCGCGCAAGGTTTCTGTGCCGGTTTCCATTTCCTCCGAAGTCTCGCCGCAGATGCGCGAGTTCGAGCGCTTCAACACCGTATGCGCCAATGCCTATGTGCGTCCGCAGATGGCGGATTATCTCTCCCGCTTGCAGGTGCGTCTGGCGGAGATGGGCGCAAAGTGCCCGGTCTTCCTCATCCACTCCGGCGGCGGGCTGATCACCGTAGAGACCGCATCCGAATTCCCGGTGCGTCTTGTTGAATCAGGACCGGCAGGCGGTGCGATCTTTGCTGCCGATGTGGCGCAGCGCTTTGGCCTCGACAGAGTGGTAAGCTATGACATGGGCGGCACGACCGCCAAGATCTGCCTGATCGAAGATTTTGCTCCCAAGACTGCCCGCACATTCGAAGTGGCCCGCACCTATCGCTTCTGCAAAGGATCGGGCATGCCGATCTCCATTCCGGTGATCGAGATGATCGAGATCGGCGCGGGCGGCGGCTCTATCGCATGGGTAGACGCCATGGGCCGCATCCAGACCGGCCCGGAATCGGCAGCTTCCGAACCCGGCCCGGCCTCCTATCAGCGCGGCGGCGAACGCCCCGCCATCACCGATGCCGATCTGCTGCTCGGCAAGCTTGACCCGGATAATTTTGCCGGTGGCGCAATCCGGCTATCGGTGGAGAATGCCGCCAAAGCCGTGGCGCGCGATGTGGGAGACAAACTAAACATCGCCGTCGAGCCTGCCGCCTTCGGCATCTGCGAAGTGGTGGACGAGAACATGGCCAACGCCGCCCGCGTTCACGCGGTGGAAAACGGCAAGAATATTTCCGACAATATCATGATCGCCTTTGGCGGCGCGGCCCCGCTGCATGCGGCGCGCCTGTGCGAAAAGCTCGGCATCGGCCAGTGCCTGATCCCTACTGGCGCAGGCGTGGGCTCGGCCATCGGCTTTCTCAAGGCGCCATTCGGCTATGAGGCGCTGGCCTCGAAGATCGTTCGCATGTCGGACTTCAAGGCTGCCAGCGTCAACACGCTTCTGGACGAACTGAAGACGACGGCGGAAGGCTTTGTCCGCGCAGGCACGAACGGAAAGGTGCTGCGTGAAATCACCGCCTTCATGCGCTATGTCGGTCAGGGCTGGGAAATCCCGGTGACGCTGCCCGACCGCAGCTTTACCGAAGCCGACGCAGAACTGATCCGCGACAGCTTCCGGCAAAATTATGCCCGTTTCTTCGGTCGCGCCATTGATGGGCTGGATGGTCTTGAAATCGAGATCGTGACCTGGTCGGTCAAGGCGCAGGACGAGCGCCCCGCACCGGAACGCCATGTGCTGACCTTCGGTCGCTCGACCGTTGAAACGCCGGTTACCCGCGCCGTCTTCGACCCCGCGGAGGCCGCCAATCTGACGACCGCCATTGTGGAACGCCACACGCTTGCACCCGGCGCGCGCGTCAGCGGCCCAGCCGTGATCGTCGAACGGGAAACCTCCACCGTTGTCACCTCGCCCTTCGATGTGGTCATGCAGGATGACGGCGCCCTTCTTCTCCTGCGCAAGGAAACAGCAGCATGAGCGACGCGACACAGGAAATCCGCATGCAGGTCATGTGGAACCGTCTGATCTCGGTTGTCGAGGAACAGGCGCTCACCCTTCTGCGCACGGCCTTCTCCACCTCGGTTCGCGAGGCGGGCGACCTGTCCGCCGGTGTGTTCGACCCGCAGGGACGCATGCTGGCGCAGGCCGTGACCGGCACGCCCGGACATGTGAACACCATGGCCGAGGCCGTGCTGCATTTCATGGCCGAAATCCCGCGCGAGGAGATGTATCCCGGCGACACCTATGTCACCAACGATCCATGGAAAGGCACCGGCCATCTGCACGACATCACCATGGTGTCGCCGTCCTTCCTCGGCGACACGCTGGTCGGCTTCTTTGCCTGTACGGCGCATGTGGTCGATGTCGGTGGTCGCGGCTTTGGCGCCGACGGCAAGTCGGTCTATGAAGAGGGCATCCAGATTCCGATCATGAAGTTTGCCGAGCGTGGCGCGGTGAACAAGGATCTGGTGCGCATGCTGCGCGCCAATGTGCGCGAGCCCAATCAGGTTGTCGGCGATTTCTATTCGCTCGCCGCCTGTAACGATGTCGGCCATAACCGCCTCATCGACATGATGCAGGAAATCGGCCTGACATCGCTCGACATGCTGGGCGAGTTCATCTTTGCGCGGACCCGCGCCGCGACGCTGGATCGCATCCGCGCATTGCCGAAGGGCCAGTGGTCGAACGAACTTGTCACCGATGGTTACGACAAGC
This sequence comes from Ochrobactrum sp. RH2CCR150, assembly GCA_014138095.1. Lineage (GTDB taxonomy): Bacteria > Pseudomonadota > Alphaproteobacteria > Rhizobiales > Rhizobiaceae > Brucella > Brucella gambitense. Next base: position 47,780 of record JACGXE010000002.1, on the reverse strand, counting down.
CGATCAGCCTCGCGGCGAAGGTCGAGATTGAAGGCGACGCGGTCAATGTCGATTTTGCGGGCAGCGATGCCGTCAGCCCTTGGGGCATCAATGTCCCGATCATCTACACCAAGGCCTATGCCTGCTATGCCCTGAAATGCGTGATCGCGCCGGATATCCCCAACAACTGGGCGTCGCTGGAACTGTTCACGATCTCCTCGCCGGTCAACATCCTGAATGCCGAGCGCCCCGCCCCGGTGTCACTGCGCCACGTCATCGGCCATATGGTTCCAGACCTCGTGCTCGGTGCGCTGGCCAAGGCCCTGCCCGGCCAGATTCTGGCCGAAGGCGCTGCCGCGTTGTGGAACATCCACATTTCGGCGCGTCCCGTGGCAGGTCAAACCGGACGCAAAGCCGAAATCCTGATGTTCAACTCCGGCGGCATGGGCGCACGTCCGGAGCTTGACGGCCTGTCGGCAACCGCTTTCCCGTCCGGGGTGATGACCATGCCGATTGAGGCGACCGAGCATACAGGGCCGATTGTCGTCTGGCGCAAGGAACTGCGTCCCGATTCCGGCGGCGACGGCGAATATCGCGGCGGCCTCGGTCAGACGATTGAAATCGAGGCCATTCCCGGCCACGAATTTGATTTTTCGGCGATGTTCGACCGCGTTCACCATCGTGCCAGAGGCCGCAATGGCGGCAGCGAAGGCGCGCCGGGCGTGGTGGCTCTGGATGACGGCACCAAGCTGAAGCCGAAAGGCTGGCAGCATGTCCCGTCGGGCCGGAGGCTGGTGCTGCAACTGCCGGGCGGTGGTGGTTACGGCGAGCCACAGAACCGCGACCCGCAAGCCCGCGCCGAAGATATTTCGAAGGGCTATGTGTCGACCAAGTGAAATAAAATGCAACATCGGCCCGAAATCAGTTCTGATCTTCGGGCCGATGACATAGAAAATAGCGTTTCCGGCAAAACCAAATAGATGATCAGCCGGCATTCTTGATGGAGCGATATGAGCGAGCGGACTGTCAGACTGCCCCCTCTCAACGCGCTGCGTGTGTTTCACGCGGTCATGCGCCACCGCAGTTTTCGCAGCGCCGCCGACGATCTTCTGGTCAGCCCGCAAGCTGTCAGCCAGCAGATCAAGCAGCTTGAAGAAACGACTGGCGTTCAACTCTTTGAGCGGAAGGGGCGCACGGTCGAACCGACCGAGAATGCCATTCTGCTCGGCCACTATGTCCAGTCCGGCTTTGCCGAATTTGCCGAGGGTATCCGTCGCATCAGCAAGACCGGCCCTCGCGACCGGATCAATATCAATGCCAGCCCCTATTTTGCGACGCGCTATCTGCTCGAGAAGCTGGGCGGCTTTCGCGACATTGTGCCCGGAGCCGATCTGCGCCTGACAACCATGGTGGAGCTGCCGGACTTTGCCCGCGACGATGTGGATGTCGCCATACAATGGGGTTTTGAAGGCGATATTCAGGGCAGCTGGAAAAACTATGAGACCAGACTTCTGACCCGCGACGTCAAGGTGATCTGCTGTACGCCCGATCTGGCACGCCAAATCGCGTCACCCGCCGATCTTCTCATGATGACCCTGCTGCATCCCGTGCTTTCAGGCGACCTGTGGGCCGATGTTCTGGCGCATATGGGCGTGGCCTTCGACCCGGCGGCGGGCAATATGCGCCTGCAAGACGCCGCCACCATGCGCCGCGCCACCGTGGCGGGCCTGGGCGTCGGACTGCTCTCCATCGCCGATGCGGAGGAAGACCTCAAGCTTGGGCGTCTCGTCGCGCCTTTTGGGCGCGAGATCATGAGCACCATGCCAGAAGCAAAGGTGCCGGGCTTTTATCTTGTCTTCCCGAAAGCGCATCTGCGCGTCGCTGCCATCGCAGCTTTCTGCAAATGGCTGCAACAACAGGACTGGGATTTTAAACCCGTTCCAGCTTGATATGCGGCAGAGGCGGCAGCTCGACCTCAATCGGATCGTCGGCGCGCACATGCCCACCGGACAGAACGATGGTCATGACGCCCGTCTTGCGGATCACTTCCCCATCGGGCGTCTTGTCGAGCACTGCCGAGAGAAGACCCTTCTGGAAGTTTTCGATCTGCGGGCACGGATTGCGCAGGCCTGTCACCTGCAACACCACATCCTTGCCGATTTTCAGCAATGCGTCCCTCGGCAGGCCCAGCAGATCAACGCCGCGCGTGGTGACATTCTCGCCAAGATCGGCAGGCGCAATCTGAAAGCCTTTTTCCGCCAGTTCGTCGAAAAGTTCGGCCTGAATGAGATGTACCTGTCGCAGATTTGGCTGGGTCGGGTCCACTTTCACGCGCGAACGGTGCTTTACCGTTGTGCCCTGATGCGCATCGCCCTCGACGCCGAGCCCGGTGAGGATATGGATTTCCGCTACGGGCTGCTTGGAAAAGCGATGTTCGCCATCGCGTGCAACGGCCACGACAAATCCAGCACCCATGATCCTCATCCCATCTATCGCTTTGGCCGCCCTTTTGTTAGGGAGCCAATTATTGTTCAGGAGAATATTTCTCGAAGGGAAAAAACTCTCCTGGCCTGCTATCATAGGTTATAAGACATTTATGTGAATGCAGGCAGGACGAGGCGCAGATTGCAACAGAAAAACGCGCGAGACGAGTTCCGCTGGGGAATATGGGGAACTGGCGCCATTGCCAGCGCCTTTGCAGCCGATATTGCGGCCATTGACGGCATGCGCGTTTCCGCCGTGTGCTCGCGCACGCTGGAAGCAGCGGAAGTCTTCGGCAACCGTGTCGGCGCCGACAAGACCTTCAACGCAGTGGGTACATTTCTTGCCGACCCGGATATCAATGCGGTCTATGTCGCGACACCCAGCGCCATGCATGTCGCCCAGACCTTGCAGGTCATCGCCGCAGGCAAACCCTGCCTGACCGAAAAGCCGCTGGCGCTCGATGCTGCAGGGGCAGCGCGTCTTGCCGCAGCCAGCGAAATCAGCCGGACTTTCGTGATGGAAGCGATGTGGTCGCGGTTTCTGCCTGCCATACAGGCGGCGAAGCAGCATATTGAGACCGGCACTATCGGCAAGGTCACGCGCATCGAGGCAGACCTCTCCTATCTTCGCGCCTATGATCGACAGAGCCGCTTCTTCGATCCCGAACTTGGCGGCGGGGCGGCATTCGACCTCGGCGTCTATCCGGTCTCGCTGGCGCTGTTCTTCATGGGAGCGCCGGAGCGCTCGCAGGGTCGCTGCAAGCGCGCGGACAATGGCGTCGACCTGCGCACGGAGATTGAACTGTCCTGGCCCGATGCAGAAGCCCGACTGTCCTGCGGCTTCGACCGGGACGGCGACAATCGCATGCTGATCACGGGAACCAAGGGCGCGCTCTTGCTGCACGGGCCTTTCCTGAAAGCCCAGCGTCTGACGATCTATTCCGCTGGTGCATTGAAATCGCCCTTCGGTCCGGGCAAAGGCTCCGGCCTGATCGGCAAGATCATCAACCGCCTGCCCCTGCCGGGCCGTAAAATCGAAAGCCACGCCTTTTCCGGCAACGGCCTTCAGTTTCAGGCGCTTGCCGTGCGCGATGCTGTTGTGAACGGTGCGATTTCAAGTCCGGTCATGCCGCTGGCGGACAGTACAGCCGTGGCGGACATTCTGCATCGGATCGTATCGCGGGATTAGAAACTGCTCTTCATTTTATATGGAACTGCGCTATCACCAGCATTGTTGAGCGCCAATGCAATTTCGGTGATGTGCAGCGCCACATCGCCGGAAAAGAACGCCGTCTCTCCCGTTTGGATGGCGCGCGCCTGATCGACGATACCGCGCGCAAAATCGATCTGCGACGGAAAGGACGGCAAAGCAGCTTTGCTGCCCTTCGGATAGGGCAGCTTCTTGCCCGCGACGGGCTTCCACGATAGGAATTTGCCGATCCGCACTTCGAGAATGATGAACAGCCGCGCCCAGAACCGTGTCTTTTCATCCGCCTTCTCAAGACGCACGGCAGAGCGATTGTCCCACAGATCGTCAACGCTGATCGAGCCCTTGTCGCCCACCACCGTCAGGCTGCGATCACGCGGCATGGCCAGACCCGATGTCAGCCGCGCCACGAGGCCCGACTTGAAACGCAGGCAACCGACGGAAAAATCGGGAGCCATCTGAAGATGCTCGGTGCCCGGCCCCTTGTCGGGAAAGGTGATCGCGGAAAACGCCGTCACGCTTTCCACCGGACCGAACAGCGAAACCAGCCATGACAGCGCATAGCCTGCATGTTCAAGCGTACAGCCGATTTCAAATTCGTGCAGGCCGGGCCAGACCGCGCCGGACTGCGAGCGCCATGTCGACCATCTGTCGCGAAACACAGGGCCGTCTTCCATCTGTGCATAGACCAGACGCGGCGTGCCAACAGCGTCGATTGCGGACGAGACCAGTTTCTGCGCATCGCTGAGACCGTTGGCAGGCGCTGCGGCCAGTGTCAGGCCACGGCTCGCGGCAAAATCGACCAGCGCCTTGGCCTCATCGAAACTCATCGCAAGCGGCTTTTCGGAATAGACATGCTTGCCCGCCGCCAATACCGCCCGCGAGATCTCGTAATGGCTTTCCGGCGTCGTCAGATTGACGACGATCTGCACGTCCGGATCGGCCAACACGGCGTCGAAACTATCATAGACCTGCGCGCCATAATGCGCTGCAAACGCCTTGAGCCGTTCCGGCGACCGATCATAGACACCGCGCAGCACAAGCTCGGGGTAATTGCGCAAGGTGGTCATGTAATAATCGGCAACGAAACCCGTACCGACAATCGCAATATTCATGAATGATCTCCGATAGAGGCGGCTCGCATTGTCAGTCCAGCTTTTTCGGTATGCTGATTCTGGATGTCAGACGCAGCCCGAAAATCCCGAACAGGGTGGTGAGCCAGACCGGATCGACACGCCGGAAGAAGAAACTCTCCATCATCGCATTCAACGTGCAGAAGAACACGATCATCAGGAAGTAATCGGCAAGAAGCAGGTTCTCGCGCTGCGGCCTGCACCGGATGTAATTGATCAGCGGCATCACGATGATCACCGTCACGCCACAGATCAGCCCCGGAATGCCCATGGCCACCACCAGATCGAGATAGCCATTATGGGCATGGACCATGTTGCGCACGTCCCAGCCGAGATAATAGGGGCTGGCCGCTTCCAGCGCGATGGGCGACTTCCAGAAGCTTTCATAGCCGTAGCCCGTCCACCATCGGCCCGGCAGATTTTCGATGGCGAACTGCCAGATCGACACACGTCCGGTGAAAGTGGCATCGATACCGAGACCCTCGACAAAGATGCGGATCGGCTCGAACAGAACCGAACCGAAGGTCAGCAGCGCGAACATGAACTGAATGGAAAAGATCGCCGCGACCGTCACAAATCGCAGGCCAAAAGCACCCGGCACCATCACCAGCAGCATGGCCAGCGGCACCAGCGCCATGGTGGTTTTGGACCCGGTCTGCGCAACGAAGAACAAGGCCGACAGGCCGATCAGCAGGCCGCTTGCGCGCCAGCCGCGTCGCCAGAGATAGAGCCCTGAAAAGGCGAAAGCCGCCATGACCGGACCGGCAACATTCTTATGGCTGAAGACACCGCGCCAGAGGTAAGAGTTCTGCGGTTCAATCGGGTCTGCCCCATGCGTACCAAGCGATGGCAACAGCACGACACCGGCATAGGAAATGACCAGCACAACGGAGGCTACAGTCATCAAAAGCCGCGCATAGCCCTCACCGTCTTGCGGCAGTGCGAGAACCGCGACGACACAGCAAACACCGATCATCGTGAAAATAGCGCCGCGCATCACCACGCCGGGATAGATGCTCTGCATGAGCGACGCAAACAACAGAAGAAACATCAGCGACCAGCCGAAGCCGACGATCCGCGCCACTTTTCGCGGGTCGGCCAGCGTGACAAGCGCCGCCATGGCCCCAATGCCCAGAAGGCTGAAGCCGAGCTGATTGACGATATCGCCGCTGCCGCCGCCATCGCTTTCAGGCTCGGGCATGAAAGGACGAAACGAAATCATCAGGACGCACATGATGATCACAGCGACAACCAGCGCGACCTTGCGCATCTGCGCGCGGTGCGCTCCCGCAACCCCGGCGGCAACAGCGCCGGAGGCGCCGCTGTCAGTTTTTGTCGGGGTTACGATACTGCTCATGCTCATATCCAAAATGCGCCATGACCCGACCCAATCCGACATGGATATAATAGGCGCCGACGGAAACCGACCGCGCCTGAACTCCCTTGTACAAGGCCTTGACCGGCGAGAAGCCAAGCAGAAGCGCACTCTTCAGAAAAACCCGCGCTGCGCTGAACGGTTCGTCCTTGCGCTTGCGCCGCTCCATCATGGTTGAAATCATACCGTTGCGCAAACCGCGCGCCCGGATCCAGTCGCCCTCCAGCCGCCGCGCCGGGACGGTTTCATGCACCGGGGCTTCCGCGCACCAGCCCGTTTTGAAACCCTTGGCGACCGAACGGCTGATGAAATCGGAATCGCCGCCGCCGGTGAAGTTGAACATCGGATCGAGAAACGGAAAACCCGCCGCTTCCAGCACAGGCCGGGCGACGGCCAGATTGCCCGACGAATAGAGAGTTGGCACCGGCCCGCTGCGCTGATAGGTCGGCAGGAACACCGGGTGACGTGCCCAGTCCTCAGAGCCCGGGCGATCGAAGACCGGCACCTGCGGACCGCCGACCAGATCGACGGAATAGCGTTCCGCCGCCGCCATCATGTTTTCCAGCCATGACGGATCGGCCAGTTCGTCATCGTCGATCACCAGAACATGTTTCATGTTTGTGAAGTAACCGAGCGCGGTCAGCCAGGCGGCATTATAGGCGTTGCAATTGCCGCGCTGCGTTTCCACGATCACCAGACCACGATGGGTTCCAGCCGCGAAAAGTGGGGCTGCAACCTTGGCGCCCGCCCGTTCTTCCGCCTCATTTTCAACAACGATGATAGCAAATTGCCGCCCGGTCACCTGCGCCTTCAGGCTCTCCAGCGTTCGCAGAAGATGCTCGGGACGGCGAAATGTCGGCAGCGTCACCACCACCTCGACATTCACAAAATCCAAATGGGGTGTTTGCGTGACGACTTGAACATGATCGGGAAGCTTCGGCGTCGTGTTGTCCATTATAATTTCAACCGCGCCCTATCATCCGATGCAAAACCAATTGGCACTTTTGCCGGAAATGCCCTAATTTTGACACGTAAACTTCCCTATGCCACATCAATTATTCAATTGGTGCGGTTGTACTCAAAGACAGCGCCCAACTCGATTCAAATAATTTATTTCGAGCCTTATTATCAGGCGAGCGTTTAAGGATCATTTACACCGCGCCGCTATGACTCATGGCATAGGAAATACGGCATATCCCCAGGAGTCGAATTGCTACCGTTGCGTCTTGTCTTCGTGACCTCCCTTGTACCCCACGAAGATGCTTCGACTGGATATGAAGTCGCCAATGCCGCAGTCATCACCGGGCTGCGTCGGGCCGGCGCACATGTCACCGTGATCGGTTTCACATGGCCGGGACGCAAGGCTGCCGCCGACGCGGATGTCGTGGTGCTGGGTGAGGTGGAAGTGCGTACCGAAGGCGCAAGCGCCGCGCGGAAAATCGGCTGGGTCATCAAATCCTTCCTCACCGGCCTGACGGTTTCCTCCGCCAAGCTGCGCGTCATTCCTCCGATGAAACTGCATGAAACCATTGCTGCTTGTGGCGATTTTGACGCCTATGTGCTGAACGGCGTCGCACTTGCGGGCGCGTTCGAATCCGTATTTCGCGACAAGCCATCGCTTTTTGTTGCGCATAATGTGGAGCACCGCTCAGCGCGCGAGAATGCCGAAGATGCCAGGGGCATTATCCAGAAGCTTCTGTTTGCCCGCGAAGCCAGCATTCTCAAGCGGCTGGAAAAGCGGCTTTGCGACAATTCGGCCTTCGTCTTCACCTTTGCCGAGGACGATGCGCCAGCGCTTGGCCTCTCCCCGGAAAAAGCCGCAACCTTCCCGCTGGTCATGCCAGCCGGACGCAGATCGGCCAAACGCGAGATCGAATATGACCTTGCTTTGATTGGCACCTGGACATGGCATCCAAACCGGATCGGCCTCGAATGGTTCCTCAGAGAGGTCAGACCGCTGCTGCCATCGGATGTAACAATCGCGATTGCCGGCAGCACGCCAGCCGATCTGATTGCCGCCTGGCCGGGCGTGAATTTCGTCGGCAAAGTACCGGACGCCACCGCCTTTGTCGAAAGTTGCGCCGTCGTACCGCTGATCAGCCGCGCGGGCACCGGCGTTCAGCTCAAGACTATCGAAACCTTCGAGTTGGGCATGCCGAGCGTCGCCACGCCGCATTCCGTGCGTGGCATCGCGCGCATTCCTGAGAACTGCACCCTTGCCGACACGCCCGCGAAATTTGCAGCAGCAATCAAGACGCGCATTGCGACGGCCCGAGCAGGCGACCGCCAGATGCTCGACGGCAAGGCCTTTACCCACTCGCAGATTGAAGGCATGGATCAGGCGCTGAAACGCGGGCTGGAAGCGCTGCGTCAGGCTGCGAAGCGCGCGGCCGGAATCCAATGATGCTGGAACGCAGTTCTGCCCCAACCCGCAATATTCTTGGCATTGACGTCGCCTGCTTCGACTGGAGCGAAGCGCTCGACTTTTTCGACAAGACGCTCGAAGGCGGGCAGTTCCAGCGCGTGGCATGGCTCAACGCCCATTGCGCCAATGTTGCGCATGTCGATGCGACCTATAAGCAGGCTTTGCAGGGTTTTCTCGTGCTGCCCGATGGTGTCGGCGTCGATATTGCAAGCAAGATCGCCTACGGGCTGAAATTCCCTGCCAATCTCAACGGAACGGATTTCGTGCCGCGCCTTCTCGGCCATATCAAGCGCCCGCTGCGCATTGGATTGATCGGCGGGCGGCCCGGCATTCCTGAAAAGGCCGCAGAAGCATTTCATGTGCTTGCGCCGCAGCATGACTATCGGGTCTATGCAGACGGTTTTTTCACTGCGGACCAGTTGACTGCCATCCTCGACCGGCTTGCAGCCGACAGGCCGGATATCCTGCTGGTCGCCATGGGCGTACCGTTGCAGGAACTGTTCATCGAGACACAAATCACAACAGCGCATTGCGCCATGGCCTGCGCGGTTGGCGCGCTGTTCGACTTTCAGGCTGGCGCAACGGAACGCGCACCACAATGGGTGCGCCAGATGCGGCTTGAATGGGCTTACCGGCTAATGCGCGAGCCCGTGCGACTGGCGGGACGCTATCTGGTTGGCAATCCGCTCTTCCTGTGGCGCGTCATGGTCCATGGACTTCCGGGATATTTCAAGCGAGGCAATCGATGAAAAACGCTATTGTCACGGCAAGCTATGACAAGGATTTCGAACGCTGCAAACTGCTGTGCGAGACGGTGGACGAATATGTGAGCGGTTACACCAATCACTACCTCCTCGTTGAACCGCGCGATGTCCCGCTTTTCCGTCAGCTGGCCGGACCACGCCGCATCGTCATCGATGAGCGCGAGCTGCTGCCCTCATGGCTGCATGTTTTTCCCGATCCGACCTCCCTCGGCAAACGCCGCATCTGGCTATCGCTGAAGACAAGGCCGCTGCGCGGCTGGCATGTGCAGCAATTGCGACGCATCGCCGTGGCGCAAGTGCTGAAGGAAGACAGTTTTCTCTATACCGATTCCGACACGGTCTTTCTCCATCCGTTCGACTGCAACAGTTTCTGGCACGAAGACCGGCTGCGCTTCTTCGTGCGTCCCAATGCTCTGGCCGACCCGAAATGGACAGAGCATCCGTTCTGGTCCGCCAATGCGGCAAAGGTTCTGGGTATTCCCGAGACCAAACCCTCGCTCAACGATTATGTCGGCCAGCTCATCGCCTGGCGGCGCGACACGATGCTTTCCATGTGCGAGCGCATCGAACAACAGACGGGACGCCACTGGGTGGCAGGCATCGGGATGGACCGCCGTTTTTCGGAATGTTTCATCTATGGCCGCTATGTGGAAGATGTGCTGAACGGCGCGGGTCACTATACCGACACGAGGGATCTGTGTCGGGTGATGTGGTTCGAGCCACCACCGAGCGAGGCGGAATTCCGCGCGTTCATCACCGAAATGGAGCCCTATCAGGTGGCCATCTGCATGCAGTCTTTCCTTGGCCTCTCGGTCGACGATATACGCCGCATTATCGGCGCATAAATTTAAATGCGCTTGGCGGGCAACCGTAAGCTCGTATAGGTGAAAACCAGCGACAGGATATAAAGCGCGCCGAACACGAGATTGAGGCCTGCAATCCAGTCATTGCCGCTGGCGGCATGGCGCAGCAGCAACCAGACAAACAGAGCCTTGGCTGCCGTCATGATGACGAGGCTGAGCGTGCGCAGACCCGACTGGCCGCGCGCATAGAGAAGCTCTGTCTGGTATTCGATGAGATTGCGAAAGCCCGGCACCAGCAATACCAGCGGCAGCAGGCTGACAATCGCCGCCACATTTGCGCCGAGCGCATTTGGAAACACCCAGAGGAAGATTGCAAGCGCCGCAAGACCGCCCACCGAAACGGCGAACACCGCCGCTTCCAGTCCTGCGCGCAGGCGCAGGCTCGACAGCATGTCCGGCTTGCGCATCAGTTTTTGCACCAGCATCATGTTGAAGGAGCGCACCGGCAGCGCCGTCAGATCGACCAGCCGCATGACGATGGCATAAAGCCCGGCAATTTCCGGCCCGCCGACACTGAGCACCAGCAATTTGTCCAGCTCGCTTTGCACATAGAAGAGCAGTTCCGCCCCGGCGACAGCAATCGAATCCGCGATGCGGCGTATATAAAGTTTGGGCCGAAAACGGATTTTTCTGCGCGGATAGAAATAGATCGACACCGCAAGCGCTACTGCGTTGGCCGCGAGATACCACCATGCCCAATGGGCAACATTGTGCACTGCCGCCATCCAGGTGAACAGTACCGCCGCCACTGCCCGCGTGACCGTGCCGAAAATGACGAGACCCGCCGAAATGCCAAACCGGTTGAGGCCGTTATTGACGATGATGATGACTTCCGCCGAGCGCCAGAACAGGGCTTCCGCCACGATGATGACGGCGAAGGGCAGAAGCGTGATATCCCGGCTGAAGAAGACCAGATAGACCAGCCACGAGCAGACGGCGAACAACGGCAGCGACGCCACCACCGCCATGAGATATCCGGCGCTATAGGTGCCGAGCAGATGCGGCTTGACGGTGGAGATGCGGTAAAGCGGCGAGGTGAAGCCCAGCGAAACGATGCGGGACAGCATGACGCCGGTGCCCGATGCGGTCGCGAAAATACCGAAATCGCCGGTCGGCAGCGTATTGGCGAGCGCGATGAAATAAACCAGCGACACCACGAGGCGCCCGACCGAACCGGAGATGAGCGAGAGATAATCCCTGAGCATGCCGGACTTGAGACCAGAAATTTTTTGAATTGCTTTCGCTATCACCAACGAGCCTTTGTGTTCGTCGCATCGCTCACAATCTGGCATGTTTCACGGGCCGAAGCGAAAAGCCAGCGCAAAACTTGGAATGGTTAACGGCCAGCATATTGCATAGGGCGATTTTCTATAACATTAACCATTTTTTTCCCGTAGGCACTTACAGTCTCAACCCAAACGGGTTTTCAGAGTTCGGATATTTCAGGCAATGAGCAGCGATGATAAGCGTCATAAAGAGGAGAGCGGGAAACCCCTTCTCTCATTCTCCGACGCGCCCGCTGGCTTGAGCCGGACACCGACCTCCCCGACATCTGCCCAGACACAAACCCAGACGCCCCCATGGACTCCACCCGCTTCGAAAGAAGAGCGCGAGGAATTCGGTCGCACGCACGATCTCAGCCCGGAACGGCTGACCGAGGAAGAACTTGCGGCCTTGCAGGAGCGTCTTGCGGCCATAGAAACCGAACTTGACCGTAAGCTCGTCGCGCGCGAGCGGCGCAGGCAGGAACTGGTTGAGGACCAGCCCTCGCCTCAGCCGATCCCCGAAGAGACACTGTTGGCACCGGAAACACCTGTTTCCGCAGATCACGCGGCTAGAACGCCGGATAAGGATCGCGCCGATGACAATAGCTGGCGCCCGCTGATCGACCCCTATGCGGCAATTGACGTGATCAAGGGATCGCGCAAGCTTCTGCTCGTCACGACCGTTCTCGGCGGCATCGCCGGTGTGCTGATCGCGCTTTCCGTGCCAACCATGTATGTCGCGACGACCGATGTGCTGGTCGATCCGCGCAATATCAAAACCGTTGGTACCGAACTGACCCCCGGCCAGTTGCCGACTGACGCTTCGCTGGCCGTGGCAGAAAGTCAGGCGCGCATTGTCGGTTCCAGCAGCGTGCTTTTGAAAGTGATCGACCAGACCAAGCTCACGCAAGATCCCGAATTCAACGGAACGCTGGTGCCAACTGGCGTGGCCGGTTTCTTCGCGCAGATCCGCGACATGCTGTCAGCCAGGAAGACGAGCGACGGGCAGGCGCTGGAAACGCGGGTGCTCTATAATCTCTACAAGGCGATGAAGATCGACCGCGATGCCAAGACCTTCATCTATTCGATTTCGGTCAAGACCCGCGATCCGCAAAAATCGGCTTCCCTGGCCAATACGATCAGCACGGTGTTTCAGAACGAGCTTGTCTCGATGCAATCCGATGCGACCCGTCGTACATCGGAAGAACTGTCCACCCGGCTTGCCAGCCTGCGCGCAAGCGTCGAGCAGGCGGAAACAGCAGCGGCAGATTTCCGCGCCGCGCATGACCTCGTGGATGTCGACGGCAAGCTCATCAGCGACAGCGATCTTGGCCGTCTCAACGAACAGCTTTCCAACCAGCGCGCAGAGACGATGCGGTTGCAGGCGCGTATCGAGGTGATGAACAGCGCCACGTCGGACAATGTGGTTGCCGGTACATTGCCGGAAGAATTCCGGTCCAACACACTGACCGCCTTGCGGGCGCAATATGCGCAGGCAAGACAGGCGGCAAACGGCATGTCTTCACAGCTTGGGCCGCGCCATCCGCAATTGATCCAGGCGCAATCGCAGGCAGGTGCTATCCTCGGCGATATCGACGCAGAGCTGCGCCGCATCCGTTCCTCGCTTCAGGTCGAGGTTCAGCGATCAGTTCAGCAGGAAAAGGAATTGTCGGCTCGTCTGGCGCAGCTGAAAGCGCAACAGGCCAATAATAATGGCGATCTGGTCAAGCTGCGCGAACTGGAACGCGAAGCGGCGGCCCGCCGCTCCGTCTATGAAGCATTCCTCCTGCGCTCGCGTGAAACCGGCGAACAGGAAGGCCTCAACACGGTCAATATCCGTGTGCTTTCGGAAGCTCGCCCACCGCTCGATCCTTCGGGCACATCGCGCAAGCTGATCGTGATTGCAGGATTGATCGCCGGTTTGCTGGCGGGGCTGGCCATTACAGCCGTCCGCAACTTCGGACGGCTGCTGCGCCTTTCAAAATAGTTCGGGCAAGATGGTCTTAGGCAGTGCGCGCAATCTCGGCGCGCGGCACCTTGCGACCGCTTGCGCGCAGAACGCCGTGGGCGCCGTCGAGGTGACCCGGCTTCAGTTCGAGCGCCAGAAAACGCCGTCTTTCATAAGGGCCGGGCATAGCCAGTTCGCCGGTCTTCGCCGCCGTGAAGCCGAAACGTTCGTAATATTCCGGATCTCCGACCAGCAGGATCGCGCCGTGGCCAAGCATCGCTGCCTGCGCAATCGCATGACGCATCAGGGCCGAACCGATACCGGTACCGGCAGCCGACGGGTCGACGGCCAGGGGGCCAAGCAGCAGCGCGGCAACCGGAAAGCCGAAGGCATCAATGCCAGCCTGAACATTCCACAGACGAACGGTGCCGGAGAGAGCGCCATCAGCACTCTCGGCAGCAAAGGCCAGCCCTGCGGCGGGCAAACGACCGCGACGCAACTTTTCCGAAGACTTTCTGCGACGGCCTTCGCCCATGGCGCGGTCGAGCAGCGCTTCACGCGCCAGCACGTGCTCCACCGTCTCGCCTGCTATTGCAAAAGCAGGCGCAGCAACGGGGGCAAAGCCCTGCACGAAGCCAGCGGCGTCATTGTCCTGAAAATCGAGAATTGCATTCATCACATCTATCCCCGCAAAGCGGCAGCAGCACACCCCGTCCAGTGCCTTGCGGCACCGGACAGATTGAGAGGATCATTCAGGTCTCTGACGGTATGATCTTATCCGAAAACCGGTTCCCACTTTTCGGGATCATACCGAACCTGAAAGATCAGATGACGTAGGATCGGAGCGGTTCGAAGCCGTTAAACGCCACCGCCGAATAGGTGGTGGTGTAAGCGCCCGTGCCTTCGATGAGTATTTCGTCACCGATGGTCAGCGAGACCGGCAGCGGATACGGCGTCTTTTCGTAAAGAACATCCGCACTGTCGCAGGTCGGGCCAGCCAGCACGCAAGGCTCGGTTTCACTGCCGTCATGCGGGGTCACGATCTGATAGCGGATCGCCTCGTCCATGGTTTCGGCGAGACCGCCGAACTTGCCAATGTCGAGATAGACCCAGCGCACATTGTCGTTGTCCGCCTTGCGGGAGACCAGAACCACTTCGGTCTTGATCACGCCTGCATTGCCGACCATGCCGCGGCCCGGTTCAATGATAGTTTCCGGAATGCGGTTGCCGAAATGCTTGGACAGCGCGTCGAAGATCGCCATGCCATAGGCCTGAGCGGTCGGCACGTCCTTGAGGTAACGGGTGGGGAAACCACCGCCCATATTGACCATGCGCAGCACGATGCCTTCATCGGCAAGGGTGCGGAACACCGATGCCGCATCGCCAAGCGCGCGGTCCCAGGCCGAAAGGTCCGTCTGTTGCGAGCCGACATGGAACGATACGCCATAAGAATCGAGGCCGAACACCTTGGCATGGCGCAGCACGTCCACGGCCATTGCAGGCACGCAGCCGAACTTGCGCGACAGCGGCCATTCGGCGCCTTCACCGTCGGTCAGAACGCGGCAGAAGACGCGGCTGCCAGGAGCGGCGCGCGCGACCTTCTCGACTTCTTCCACGGAGTCGACTGCATAGAGACGGATGCCCAGCTCGAAAGCGCGCGCAATATCGCGCTCCTTCTTGATGGTGTTGCCGTAGGAAATACGGTTCGGCGTTGCACCGGCTTCCAGCGCCATTTCAATTTCGGCAACCGAAGCGGTGTCAAAGCAAGAACCAAGCGAAGCGAGCAGGCGCAGGATTTCTGGCGCAGGATTGGCCTTCACCGCATAGAAAATGCGGGAATAGGGCAATGCCTTCTCAAAGCTGTGATAGTTCTCGCGAACCACATCGGTATCGACGACGAGGCACGGACCGTCCGGGCGACGGGTGTTGAGGAAATCAATGATGCGCTGTGTAGCCATAGTCGTTCTCCTGCGGCGACCCTAACCGGGCCGTTTTTGGTGCACAATCGCGAAAAGTTGCTGCCTTTTCTGCAAACTGCACATAAAAACAAATACTTAGAGGACCATCCCTAGCTTACGGGAATGGAAATTCTCTAAGAGACAAAGGTGCATGAGACCCTCGCCGCGAAGTCAGCCTTTGGAGGCGCTGATATCACACGAAAGAACATGCGGCGATGGAACAACGCTAAACCCGCGTTACTCCGCTTTGTCTGCCTTGGATTGGAATTGGAGAACCGCATCCGCACTACCGGCAATGAAGGTGTGCCTCTTCAGTAATTTCGGCTTTTGGACAGCCGAAAGACACTAGAAAGGCCCGCACCGTCGTTGCTTCAAGATGTCCTCGATCTGGCGGTTGGCCAACAGATCGACTGGAGCGGTTAGGTCCAGGTACCGTACCGAATTCCTCACCATTCGAGGATCGGCGGACACCCACAGGCACGTGCGACTTTGGGCAAGGGCGATATAAGCGCAAAGCCGTGACCATTCAATGACAAATCTTTGTCGAAACGAATTTATTTTTCCGCTGTTTCAGCGGGTCTGTGTGCTTGCCATTGTTCAGCAATAGTGAAACATTCCACCGGAAATTTTCACTTTCTATTCAGCATAATGGCAGATTTCTGCACCAAGCGGTGAACAATGACCACCTTCGATCCCTTCAATGCGATCATCGCGAAGCCCGAAAATCCCCTTCCCCACGCGGAAAATGGTCCACTTTTCGGCGAACGGCTGGCGGTCAAGGACATCTATGATCTGGCTGGAATGGTCACCGGATGCGGCAATCCGCAGATTCTGGCCGAATCAGTACCCGCTGAAAAATCCGCGCCTGTGGTCCAAAAGCTCATGGCTGCTGGCGCTGAAGTCATCGGCAAGGCCCAGACGGATGAGCTTGCCTTTTCGCTGATGGGACAGAATTCGCATTACCCTCACCCGATCAATCCTGCCGCGCCGGATCGCGTAACCGGCGGATCGTCATCCGGTTCGGCGGCAGCGGTCGCTGGCGGGATCGCCGACATTGCGCTCGGCTCCGATACGGGCGGCTCCATCCGCGCCCCTGCAAGCTTCTGCGGCCTTGTCGGCCTGCGCACCACCCATGGCCGCATCCCGCTTGAAAGCATCATGCCCCTTGCACCGTCGCTTGATACAATCGGCTGGTTTGCACGCGACATCGCGCTTTACGAAAAAGTGGGCGCGGTCCTGCTGGGTGAAGACAGCCTGTCGTTTCAGCTGAACCAATTGCTGTATATGCCGGTTCTGGAGCAACTGCTGCTTGGACAGGACGAAACCGATGCCTATCGCGTCATGTTCGGGGCGATCCGCCCGCATTTCTCCGGCCTGAAGGCGGCCAGCCAGCCGACCTTGTCTATCGACGAGCTTTATCTCACCTTCCGGCAGATACAGGGCGCCGAAGCATGGGCCACCCACGGCGAATGGATATCGTCCGGCGAGCGTCAGCTTGGACCCGGCGTTGCCGACCGCTTCGTTTTTGGATCGCAGATCACGCCCGAGATACTGGCGCAACAGCGGACACGGCGAGCGCGTTTCACGCAGGAGCTTGAGGCGATCATCGGCGATCATGCCGTGCTTGCACTCCCCACCGTTCCGGGCGCCGCGCCACTGGCCAACCTGCCGTTCGAAGCGTTGCAGGCCTATCGTGAACAGGCCTTGCGCCTGCTCTGTCTTTCGGTGCTCTCAGGCCTGCCACAGATCAACTTGCCGCTCGGCCGCGTTGACGGCGCGCCATTCGGCATCTCTCTCATCGGACCACGTGGCAGCGATCGGGCGCTGATCGCGCTTGGCAAAACCATTCTTGAAACGCGGGGCTAGAACAGATGGACACGCTGACACGTATGCGCGCCTTTATCGACGTGGTCGAGGCGGAAGGATTTTCCGCCGCAGCGCGAAAAATCGGGCGCTCCAAGGCCCTGCTGTCCAAATATGTGCGCGAACTGGAAGACGAGCTGGGCGCGCGCCTTCTCAACCGCACCACGCGCCAGTTCTCACTGACCGAGGCGGGCCACACCTATTATCATCGCGCTGTGGAAATCATCCGCGAGATTGATGCCCTTCAGGATGCTGTCAGCGAAACCAGCTCCGATGCGCGCGGGCGGATAAAACTGTCTGCCCCACGCACCTTTGCCGATGCGGTGATTGGCCAGTCGCTGATCGACTTCTGCCTTGCCCATCCTGAAATCGTGCTCGATGTTCGGCTGGACGACCGTTTCGTCGATCTGGTCGAAGAAGGTTTTGACCTCGCCATCCGCATCACGCGTCTGCAGGACTCTTCGCTGATTGCCAAGAGGCTTTCGCCTTTTCATTCCATTCTGTGCGGCGCACCGGAATTGATTGCCCGCGTCGGCAAGCCGGAACGCCCGGAAGACCTGACCGACAGGCCCTGCATCATCGACACCAATGCCCGCTCGCGCAACAACTGGCACTTCCGCAATACGGACGGCTCGATGATGACTGTGCCGGTCAATGGCCCCATCGAGGTCAACAGCCCAGTCGCCACCAAAAATGCGGCGCTGGCGGGCCTCGGTTTCAGTATGCTGCCCGTCTTCATCGCCGAAGAGGAAATCGAGCGCGGCAGGCTGGTCGCGTGTCTGGACGAATTCATCGTCAAGGATGGCGGCATCTATGCTGTCTATCCACATCGCCGCTATCTGCCAGCGAAAATTCGCGCGCTTGTGGATTTTCTGACCCAGTGGTTCAAGGACCGCGAGCAGAACACGTCCACAAAGCCCCAGACTTCATAAAACTATCGTCGTTTTTGGGCTAAGCGTCCCACTTTCGCCGTCTTCGGCTTTGAGCATTAGATAACTCTCACGGAAAGACTATATGCAGGCTTCGTCATCACGGTTCAAAGGCCGGCTCGCCCGGACCATCGCAGCTGCACTTACTGCTGCTGGCCTTGTGCCGACGGTTGCGCTTGCCCACCCGCATGTCTTTGCCGAAGCGCGTCTGGAACTGACCCTTGCGCCGGACGGAACAGTTCAGCAACTCGCCCATGTCTGGCGCTTCGACGATGTGTTCTCGTCGACCGTACTGATGGAATTCGACAAGAATGGCGATCTCAAGCTCGACCATAAAGAGCTGATCGATCTCGGCCATGTCATCAATGAGTCCATTGCGGAGTTCAAATATTTCCAGAGCGTTCTGGAAGACGGCAAGGATGTCGCAATGGCAAGGCCCAACGATCTCGCCGCCGACTTTACCGACAATCGCCTGCTGATCGTCTTCACCAGCAAGCCCGCCAAGCCGCTCAAGGTGCAACCCGGCCACAAGGTCAGTTTCGGCGTCTATGACCCGACCTTCTACACCGCCATCGACTATGTGAGCGACAAGGATCTGGTCGTCAAAGGAATGCCCAAGGGCTGTAAATCGACCGTGGTGCGACCCGATCCCGATCAGGCCATCGCGCAAAATCAGGCAACGCTGACCGAGGCTTTCTTCAACGATCCGGCGGGCACCGACATGTCGAAGATTTTTGCCACACGTCTTGAAATCGAGTGCGCAGCGAAAGGATAGACCAGCAGATGAAGAGAACGGCGACGCTCATACTCACCTCTTGCCTGATTGTCATTGCTGCGCAAGCGCTTGCGCAATCATCTCTTGGCATCGGTGCGAATGAAGTGGCCATGACGCCGACCGGACCGTTTGCGCATATCATTCTCTGGATGAACGAGCAGCAGCGCTCGTTCTATCTCGCCATGACCACCGCGCTGAAAGCCATGCGCGAAGACCCGTGGCAGGCTTCCATTCTGATCGGTCTTTCCTTCATCTACGGCATCTTCCATGCGGCTGGTCCGGGGCACGGCAAAGCGGTGATCTCCTCCTATATGATCGCCAATGAAACGGCGCTGCGGCGCGGCATTTTCCTGTCCTTCATCTCATCGCTGCTACAGGCCATAATGGCGATTGTCGTGGTTGGCCTTGCATGGCTGGTGCTGCGCGGCACCGGCATTTCGATGAACCAGACCGCCCGCTATATGGAAATTACCAGCTTCGCGCTGGTGCTGTTCTTCGGCCTGTGGCTTCTGGCCCGCAAACTGCCGCTTCTTTTCCGCAAGCCCAGAGGCAACGTATCCGGGGCAAGCCCGGCCGCAGCCCTTTTTGCAGGCACGCCGCAACCGGCTATGGCAAGCGGTCCTGCCTGGCAAGGCAGCATTTCGCAAACGACGCGCGCGGCGGCAGGCGGCAGCACGGTCAAACTCAACTACAAGCCCGCTGCGGCAGCGGCAGTTGCAACAGACCATGTCTTCATTGGTGAAAGCGATGTTTGCGCTGCCTGCGGCAATGCCCATATCGCCGATCCATCGACACTTGGCGACGAATTCAACTGGACGACGGCGTGGTCCGCCATTTTCTCGGTCGGCCTTCGTCCATGTTCCGGCGCGCTGATCGTGCTGACCTTTGCGCTGCTCAACGGCTTGCTGATGGGTGGATTGCTGTCTGTCTTCGCCATGGCCTTCGGGACTTTTCTCACCGTGGCGGTGCTCGCCACACTAGCCGTCACGGCCAAGAATGTTGCGCTGCGCTTCGCAGGCAGCAACGCCATGTCGGGCCGGTTGAAGGCGGTCGTTGAAGTCTGCGCCGCCCTCTTTATCGCGCTCACGGGCGCGCTTTTGCTGAGCGCATCGCTGGTTGGATAAAAAGCACTGCTTCGCCACCATGGACGAAAGAGCCGAAAGCAGCTCCAAAACTAAATTCGGGAAGCCTGCATTTTCCGTTTTAACCACGGAAAAAATCCTCACTGAATTTGGAAAATCGTACCATATGGCGACTTACTGTAAAATAATATTCTAATATTTCAATGAGATCGGCGCTCCGAAATACCCATCAAATGAACCGTTTCGATGGCTCATAATTTCAAGAGGACATCCCTCAACATTAATTCATTTCAACGTGTACGCCTCGTTTTTCCATAATCCGAAAACCAATCAACACAGAAAGGATTTTTGGTTATGAAAATGAACGGGCAGCGCATTTTCTCTGCAGTCATCGCTCTGGGAATGCTCGGCGCAGCATCAGGTGTTTCCTACGCGCAAACGGCGGCATCCGAAGCAACAGCGCCAGCTGGCACCTACAAGCTTGATCCGACACATGCGGCCCTGCTGTGGTCCCTGAAGCATAACCAGATTTCCAACTATACGGCCCGCTTCAACAAGTTCGACGCAACATTGAAGCTCGACCCGGCCAAGATCGAAAACTCTTCGATCGAAGTGACCATCGACCCCACCTCCGTCGCCACCGCCTATCCGGCAGATTACAAGGCCACGCATGCCGATTCCGGCTTTGCAACCTGGGACGAAGATGTCAGCCGCTCGCCGAACTTCCTGAACAGTGACGCCCATCCGACAATCACATTCAAGTCGACCAAGGTCACGTCGACCGGCGACACGACAGCCGACATTGTTGGCGACCTGACACTTCTGGGCGTGACCAAGCCCGTCACGCTGAAAGCCACGCTTATTGGCGCAATCGACAGCCATCCTTATGCTGGCGTGCCGGCGCTCGGCTTCGCTGCAGAAGGCACCTTCAACCGCACCGAATTCGGTCAGGCGCTCGGCCCCGTCGGTCCGGATATCACCATCCGCTTCGACGGCGAGTTCATTCAGGAAGCAAGCTAAGTCCAGGCTTGATTGACTAAATCGAATGCCCCACCGGCTGCGTCTCCTCCCAAGCCGCGCCGGTGGGTTCCGCCATTTGAATCACGAAATCTTTGTCCGATACCGCATTGGCGGCATTCGGCCTCGACCCCGTCAGGATGACAATGAACACTCATCCCCAAGCCCCCAACCTATCGTCGCCCTCAACATCCAATAGCCACGGACAGGGCAAGGCCAAACGCTACAGCACAGTGGCCATATTGCTGCATTGGGCCATAGCCATTCTCGTCATCTCCATGATCCCGATGGGCTGGTGGATGGTCAGGGCTATCAACAATCCCGACACACAGCAGCTCGCCTATCAGCTGTTCCAGCTCCACAAGTCCATCGGTTTCGCCATTCTGGCCTTGACCCTGCTTCGCGTGATCTGGCGTCTGACCCATCCGGTTCCGGCACTACCATCCGACATGAAGGGCTGGGAACGCATGCTGGCGCGCGCGACCCACATTGCCTTTTATGCCCTCCTGCTGGCCATTCCGCTGACCGGTTGGACCTATGTCTCAACTGGCTGGGCTATCAGCACGGATCGCCCGCTGATGGTGGCGACATCGTGGTTCGGCCTGTTCGATGTTCCGGCTATTCCGGCCATGGACGGTATGCGCGACGTTGCCTTCGGGGCCATGGGCGCCCATGCCTATATGGCCTATGGGGGTGCCGCTCTTATTGTCCTGCACATTGCCGCCGCACTGAAGCACCAGCTGATCGACCGCGACGGTGTACTGGCCCAGATGCTGCCCTTCCTGCGCAGCAAAGACCATGGCGACGCGGTGCTCCCGGGCAGAGCCATGTTGCCGCGCGGTCTCGGCATTGCTTTTGTCGTCATGATCGGGCTTGCAGGCTACGCCATGCATCTGCCAACCACGCCTCTGCCTTCTGAACCTGTTGTGGCACAAGCGGAGCCGGTTGAAGCGGCGCCACAAACACCTGCATCCCCCGCACCAGCCACCGCAACAACAGGCGAGGCCAATGCCACCGCATGGACCATTGACCCGGCCGCGTCTGCCATCCGCTTTACCGGCACCCATGCGGGCAAGAATTTTGCCGGACAGTTCAGCCAGTGGAGCGGCGATATTCGTTTCGATCCCGACAATCTCGCCGGTTCGAAAGCCGTCATCACGGTCAACACCGGCTCGGCGACGACCGGCGACTCCACGCAGGAAAGTTCGCTCAAGAACGGCGAATGGTTCAATGCCCGTCGCTTCCCCGATGCGCATTTCGAGACCAAGAGCTTCCGGTCTCTTGGCGGCGAGCGCTATGAAGCCGACGCTATCCTGACGATCAAGAACAAGGCCGTACCGGTCGTCCTACCCTTCACCTACAAGCCCGAAGGCGACATGGCAGCGGTGGAAGGCAGCATCGAGCTTGATCGCGCAGCGCTTAATCTCGGCATGTTCTCCGACCCGGCTGCCGAATGGGTATCCAAGACGATTGCCGTCACGATCAATGTCACGGCAGCAAAGAGCTGATGCCCAAAACAAAAATCCCGGCACATGTGCCGGGATTTATCTGCCTGTCTGTTCAAGCTGTCTATGCTGGCTGGAACTGTTCGGGAGCCGCTGCCGCAAAGGCCGGCAACTCTGCGCAGGCCTTAGCCACTGCTGCAATACGCGGAAGATGCTGCCACTCGACGCCCCAGCGGCTTGCATTGTAAAGCTGGGGAACCAGCACGCAATCGGCCAAGCCCGGCGTATCGCCATGGCAGAAGCGACCTTCGAAACCCGGATGATCAAGCAGCTTTTCAAACGCTTCCAGACCACCGCGGATATTGTCGCTGTTCCACGTCGCGCGAGCTTCCTTGCCCGCCAACGCCTCCACCTGTGCCAAAACCCGAAGGTTGGAAACCGGATGGATTTCGCAGGCGATTGCTTCAGCCAGCGCGCGGACATGCGCCCTTCCCGCTGCATCGCGCGGGAGCAAGGCGGGGTCGGGCCGCGTCTCGTCCAGATATTCGATAATCGCCAGCGACTGGACCAGCACCAGCCCGTCGATTTTGAGAACGGGCACAAGCCCCTGCGGTTGCAGCGCCAGATGCTCGAGCGATAACTGCGCACCCGCAGTCAGATCCACCGGCACATGCTCATAGGCGATCCCCTTCAGGGCCAACGCAAGACGCACGCGATAGGCCGAGGAGGAGCGCCAGTAATCATATAAAGTCACCGTCATGGCTGCGCCGGGAGAATCTGGCCGATACAGGGCCCAAAGCCGATGCGATAGCCATCGCCTCTGGCTTCCGCAAAAAGGCCAACCTCGTCGCCATCCTCAATGAAGGTGCGGCTCGCGCCATTCACCGTGACCGGGTTCTTGCCGTTCTGCGTCATTTCCAGAAGAGCGCCGGTCTGATCGAGGCTCGGACCGGAAATCGTGCCGGAACCAAGCAGATCCCCCACCCGCATAGGGCAACCGGTTTCGGTATGATGCGCAAGCTGCTGTGCGCTCGAATAATACATGACATTGTAGTTCGTCTCAGCCATCTGCTGACCGTTCATGGTCCAGCCGATAGCGAGATCGTAGAAGCCCGGACGGTCTTCATGCAGATAGGGCAGAAGCGGATTGACGCGCTCTGCGCCCACGCTGCGGAACGGCTCAAGCGCAGCCTGCGTCACGACCCACGCGCCGATTGTCGTTCCCAGAGCCTTCGACTGGAAAGGCCCTAGCGGCTGGTACTCCCAGGCCTGAATGTCGCGGGCCGACCAGTCATTGAGCAGAACATAGCCGAAGATCATATTCTCCGCCTGTTCGACGCTGATGCGTTCGCCCATAGCACTGTCGATGCCAACGATAGCGCCCAGCTCCAGCTCCAGATCAAGCTTTTTGCAGGGGTCCCACACCGGTCCCTGTTCAGCTTTGGTTTGACCCATCGGGCGACGGATCGGTGTGCCGGTCACCACAACCGAAGAGGCGCGCCCATTATAGCCGATCGGCATATGGGTCCATTGCGGCGGCAGCGCATTTTCGGGTCCGCGAAACAGCACGCCCACATTGAAGGCATGGTTTTTCGATGCATAAAAATCGGTGAACTCCGTCACACGAATGGGCAAGTGCATCTGCGCATCGGCCATCGGCACGAGAGGCAGGCTTGTATCGCCGCCTTCACGCAACAGCTCCGTCAGCGTTGCGCGCACCTCGTCCCATTTGGCGCGGCCCAATGCCATGAAACCATTGAGCTGCGCTTCAGCAAAAGTGCCGTCAGCTTCGATGAGGCCCGCCGCTTCGCATTTATCAAGATCGAGTATCATATCGCCGATGGCGACGCCGCAACGCGGTGCGTTCCCGCCTACCGAAAACACACCATAGGGCAGATTGTTCAGGGGAAAGGGGCAATCCGCATGATTGGCGCTCTCTACCCAGGACCGGATCAAAGCCAATGTCCATCTCCTCGTTTCAGATCATATTCTTGGAGTACCGGCGCATAAAGCGCACAGCATCCGGTTGATTGACATCACTTCAAACCGGGCGTGCCGTCGAACTTCTTTTCGAGATGGTCCCACACTTCGATATATTCCTGCTGCATGGGGGCCTCGCGCGCGGCAAATTCAGTCAGATGCTGCGGGAAGCGGGTCTCGAACATGAAGCTCATCGTATTGTCGAGCTTTTCCGGGCGCAGTTCCGCATTCGACGCGCCTTCAAATGCGTCGCGGTCAGGACCATGCGGCAACATGCAATTGTGCAGGCTGATGCCACCCGGCGCAAAGCCCTGCGGCTTGGCATCATAGACACCGTAAATATTGCCCATCAGCTCGGACATGATGTTCTTGTGATACCATGGTGGACGGAAGGAATGTTCCGCCACCAGCCAGCGTTCGCGGAACAGCACAAAGTCGATATTGGCTGTTCCCTCCTGACCTGACGGCGCGGTCAGCACCGTGAAAATTGACGGATCGGGATGGTCGAACAGAATGGCGCCAACCGGCGAATAAGTGCGCAGATCATATTTATAGGCACAGTAATTGCCATGCCACGCCACAATATCGAGCGGCGAATGGTCAATCCAGCTCTCGTGGAACTGGCCGCACCATTTGATGACAACACGCGAGCGCGCCTGTTTATCTTCATAAGCCGCAACGGGGGATTTGAAATCGCGTGGATTGGCAAGGCAGTTCGCGCCGATAGGACCACGACCCGGCATATCGAATTTCTGGCCGTAATTCTCGCAGACGAAACCGCGGCACGGTCCCTCAAGCACCTCGACGCGATAGACAAGACCGCGCGGGATAATGGCAATCTCCTTGGGCTCAAGATCGATGATGCCAAGCTCGGTACAGAAGCGCAGGCGGCCCTCCTGCGGCACGACCAGCAATTCGCTGTCGGCGGAGTAAAAATACTCGTCCTGCATCGAGCGCGTGATCAGATAGACATGGCTTGCCATGCCGATCTGGATATTCACATCGCCCGCCGTGGTCATGGTGCGCATGCCGGTGATCCAAGTCAGATCCTCATCCGGCCCCGGCAGCGGAATCGGGTCCCAGCGATACTGGCCGAGACTGGTGATATTGCGCCGCTGTGGATCGCCGACCGGCAGATTGGGCGCGGTCTTCCAGTAGGGCACATCGATCAGCTGAAACCGGCCCGTATGATGAACGGACGGGCGAATACGATAACACCAGGTCCGCTCATTCTGCCCGCGCGGCGCGGTGAAAGCAGTGCCTGACAGTTGCTCTGCATAAAGCCCGTAATTACATTTCTGCGGTGAATTCTGACCTTGCGGCAAAGCGCCCGGCAGCGCCTCGGTTTCAAAGTCATTGCCGAAACCAGGCATATAGCCCTCGACCGTTCCAGTCGTTACCGATGCGCGGACCATGCCCTGCGGGATCGTGTGAGTGGTCATGATTATTCCTCCCGGCAAATTCGTTGCTCTAACAACGATATTAACGTTGCGAATGCAACGAAGTCAATGCTTCTTGCGTGACACATCTTTTTCCGTTGTATTTGCAATGAAACTCTGCTCCTTTCCTGCAAAAAGGAGACGTGCATGGCATTCGAACTCGATAGTTTCCTGCCCTACCGGCTCAGTGTTGTGGCCGCGCGGATCAGCGAGCGATTTGCAAAACGCTACGCCGCTGAAGCGGGGCTGACCATCCCTGAATGGCGCGTGCTGGCGCATCTCTATCGAAGCGGCGAAGTCAGCATCCGGGACATCAATACCCGGGTCAATCTCGACAAGTCGATTGTCAGCCGGGCCGCAACCCGTCTGGAAGGTGCTGGCCTGCTGCGTAAATCCGACAACAATGTCGACCGTCGATTGATTGTACTCGCACTCACCCCGAAGGGGGAAGAACTGATGCACCGTCTCGGCAAGATTGCCGACGAGTTTCAGGCGGAGATATTGAAAGATCTGGGCCCGGACGCCAAACATTTTCTCGAGGGGCTGACCCGCCTTTCCAGCGCCCACCCTTCGCGATAATTGCGAACCTCACTCGGCTTCGGTCACCTGTTTGACGGCCTTGTGCAGAGCAGCAATGCCCGTTTCCAGAGCCAGCCGGTCCTGCTCGGACATCGCACTCAAGATGGCATTGGCCTTGGCATCGACTTCGCCAAAGGCCTTTTGGAACAGGGCTTGTCCGACATCAGTGACCGCATAATGCCGCAAACGCCGGTCTTCTTCGGATATGGTCCGGATAATCAGGCCTTTCTCTTCCAGACGGCTGGCCGCACGGCTGACCTGCACCTTGTCGAGGGATGTTCGCTGGGCAAGCCGCACGGAATCGATGGAACCCGCCTCCGCAAGCAGAAACAGCAGGCGCCATTCCTCACGCATCAACCCATATTCGTGACCATAGACTGCAACGAGCTGCCGCGAGAACGCTTCCGCGACAATCGCGAGCCTATAAGGAAAAAACGTCTCCATGCGCATTGCATGCCCCTCACAAAGTCTTTTCATTTCAATCATTTTCCCGGAATGGACGAACAATTTCAAAGGCTTTTTCAAGAGCGAGATCTAATCGGAGCGAAACGCGGTCTGATGAGATTGCGCCTCAATGAAAACTACCCGTACACCACTGTTATCCTGTCCGTTCGAACAGCCTTTTGAATTGATCCTCGCACCTCCTGCAGATTGTAATCCCCAGAATCTGATGGCCATTATTTCATTGCATATGTAACGTTGCTATTGCAATGAACTTGACTTCGTTGCAAATGATACGATTATAGGGAGCCGGTAGCGAGGAACCGGTATTTCAAATGCTGGGCAGCGGAGGAGCAGCCATGAACACATCAGCACCGGCGGGCACAATGGATGCCGCGCAGACGCAAAAATCATCGATACGGCTTCTTTTCGCGGCCAGCACTGGCACGATTATCGAGTGGTATGACTTCGCGGTTTTCGCTTTTTGCGCCGCACTTGTTTTCAACACCGCGTTTTTTCCGGTGGTTGATCCGATCACCGGCCTGATTGCAGCCCTGTCTACGCAGGCTGTCGGCTTTATCGCCCGTCCCGCCGGAGGCTGGTTCTTCGGTGTTCTGGGTGACAGGATCGGGCGCAAGCAGGCGCTCGTTATCAGTCTCTTCATGATGGGCGGTGCGACTGTTGCCATGGGTTTACTCCCCACCTATCAGCAGATTGGCGTGTTCGCTCCGCTTCTGCTTCTCCTGATGCGCCTGCTGCAAGGTTTTGCCATCGGCGGCGAATCCACTGGCGCGCTAGTGCTGATCGCCGAAAGCCTTCCGGCAAAGCAGCGCGGTCTCTGGACCGGCTTTCCCATGATCGGCGGACCGGCTGGCAATGTACTTGCGACCGCCGTTATCGGTTTGGTCATCGGTCATTTCGGATCGGACGCTTTTGTGGAATGGGCCTGGCGTATTCCCTTTATCGCCTCCATCCTGCTGATCGGTCTCGGTCTTTGGGTCCGGCGCAAGGTCGAGGAATCCCCTGCTTTCATCCATCTGCAGGAACAGAAGACCGAAGCCGTCAAAGCACCCTTGCGCGAAGCGATTACGACCCAGGGCGCCAACATGCTGCGCGTCCTGTTCGTCAAGGCTGGCGAAAGCGCGCTCTTCTATCTCTTCTCCACATTCTTCGTCGTGCTGGCGACCGTGTTCCTCAAGGTGCCACGTGAAGCTGCCCTTGGCGCACTGTTCGTCGGTTCCATTGCCGAAGTCGCAGTCATACTCGCGGCAGGCGCCACCGCAGACCGTATCGGACGCAAGGCCGTTACGCTGGTGGGTCTCGTGGGCGGTATCGGCGCAGGCTTCTGGCTCTTCAGCCTGCCGCCCGGCGCAGACACCGCGACGCTCACCTGGGCAACCGTGCTGACACTCTCGTTCCACGGCATTATCGTGGGTGGCATGTCGGCCTATTTCACCGAACTCTTCCCGGCACGCGTTCGCTACACGGCGATGTCGACGTCCTATTCGGTTGCGACCGTGCTGGGTGGAGCGCTTGCTCCGATCATCGGTACGTGGCTGCTCGAAATTTTCGGTACGCCCTTCGCGGTCGCGATCTACGCCACATTGATGGCAATCCCGGCGATCTATGTGATGATCACCACGCCGGAAACCAAAGGCAGGGATCTGGTGAATTAAAGCGCTTCGGATTCTGTAAAGAGCCGCATCAGTGATGATGCCAAATGGAAAAAGAGAAGCCAAGCCTCACCGCTTTGCTTTACATCCATGGTCAGGAATAGAGGCGCGCCCAACCAACCGGTCTTGACGACCAAAACTGTCCGTGCATAATTTTAAGCATTCACCAGGGGAGTCCCGGCAAGGGGCTGAGATACTGCTAGCGTGCGCAGTGACCCGTTGAACCTGATCCAGTTCATACTGGCGTAGGGACGGTGCAAATGCTGGAAGGCGAGCGTCCACTGGATGCTTCCTGATGGCATTTTTTCATCC
The DNA here is from genome assembly GCA_014138095.1 of Ochrobactrum sp. RH2CCR150. Classification (GTDB taxonomy): domain Bacteria; phylum Pseudomonadota; class Alphaproteobacteria; order Rhizobiales; family Rhizobiaceae; genus Brucella; species Brucella gambitense. Next base: position 18,845 of record JACGXE010000002.1, on the reverse strand, counting down.
TTCCAACACTGGAACTGGGTCTCCAACGTCACATCTTGGAGCCTCAACCATGTCTATCATTAATGGCAACACAGCCCCGACTGTTACCACTGGCCCTCTCCCCGCCTCCCGAAAACTAAGCAAACCGGGAACGCTTTATCCGGATGTCCGCGTCCCGATGCGAGAAATTGCGCAGCATCCCAGTTCCGGGCTGCCACCCGTTACGGTCTATGATCCGTCTGGCCCCTACACCGACGATCACGCAACGATCAATATCGAAAAAGGGCTGCCCCGACTGCGCGAAAGCTGGATTAGCGGGCGTGGCGATGTCGAAGCCTATGAAGGGCGCTCGGTTCAACCCGCAGATAACGGCTTTGCGACAGGTGAACGACTGACACCGGAATTCCCTTTTCTAAATGCACCGTTGAAAGCAAGGAATGGCAAGGCGGTTACCCAGCTTGCTTATGCCCGTGCAGGGATCATCACTCCCGAAATGGAATTCGTCGCCATCCGTGAAAACCTTGGACGACAAGCTGTCCAGCATGAATTGCCGCGCGACGGGCAAGGTTTTGGCGCTAACATTCCCCACTATGTAACACCGGAATTCGTTCGCCAGGAGATTGCTGAGGGACGAGCTATTCTTCCTGCCAATATCAACCATCCTGAATCCGAGCCGATGATCATCGGGCGGAACTTTCTGGTTAAGATCAACGCTAATATCGGCAATTCTGCCGTAACATCTTCTATGGGCGAGGAAGTTGAAAAGATGGTATGGGCCATCCGTTGGGGTGCCGATACGGTGATGGACCTTTCAACCGGACGAAACATTCATAATATTCGAGAATGGATCATCCGGAATTCGCCAGTTCCAATCGGTACGGTACCGCTCTATCAGGCTCTGGAGAAGGTCAATGGTATTGCCGAAGATCTGAACTGGCAAATCTATCGCGACACATTGATCGAACAGGCCGAACAAGGCGTTGATTATTTTACCATACACGCTGGCGTGCGGCTTTCTTATATCCACCTCACCGCCAATCGAGTAACTGGCATCGTTTCACGCGGCGGTTCTATCATGGCGAAGTGGTGCCTGCACCATCACAAAGAGAGTTTTCTCTACGAACATTTCGAAGAAATTTGCGATATCTGTCGGGCTTACGATGTCTCATTCTCCCTTGGGGACGGTCTGCGTCCGGGATCGATAGCAGATGCCAATGACGCGGCACAATTTGCCGAACTCGAGACGCTTGGAGAACTGACCCAGATAGCATGGTCCAAGGATTGCCAGGTAATGATAGAAGGACCCGGCCACGTTCCTATGCACAAGATCAAAGAGAACATGGACAAGCAATTACACACATGCGGAGAGGCGCCGTTCTATACGCTCGGACCGTTGACCACTGATATCGCACCCGGTTATGACCATATAACCTCGGGAATTGGTGCCGCGATGATCGGATGGTTCGGTACCGCCATGCTTTGCTACGTTACCCCGAAGGAGCACCTCGGCTTGCCCAACCGCGACGATGTTAAAATCGGTGTCGTCACTTATAAGATAGCCGCTCATGCCGCAGACCTCGCAAAAGGGCATCCGTCAGCGCGTATCCGTGATGATGCGCTATCGCGGGCTCGGTTCGAATTCCGCTGGGAAGATCAGTTCAATCTTTCACTGGATCCGGAGACAGCACGTTCTTATCATGACGAGACCTTACCCAAGGAGGCTCACAAGGACGCTCATTTCTGCTCCATGTGTGGTCCAAAGTTCTGTTCAATGCAAATCTCACATGAGATACGCGCAGGATCGCAGGAAGAGAGCATGAAGGTGTGAGGCTGAAGCCGGCTAATGAGTGCAACTTCTAAATAGCTGCAGTAGCGCTATAAGTCTTACACAGACAAAGCAGGGGCACCCGCAACTCGATCATGTGGAGCTTGGCGGCGGCCATTCTGTATGGCGTGAGGCGGGGGTTTGACCACAGGGGGTACCCTCCCCACTCATCGTGAACATTAAACGTCGAAAGCCCCGCCGCTTACGCAGCGGGGTTTTTCTGTGTCTTGTTGCGCTCTGGCTTATTTCGAGGTCTTGGGCTTGTTTTGGGTTTGATGCGCTGAAGAGGCGCTTGAGCCTTTTCCTGATGTCTTTACGGGGTAAACTACGCTCTGTGCCTGTGTGGTGCCGCGGCTGTGTGAACATAGCCTTGGGAGCGCTCTTCCGATCTTTTCAGTGCTTAAAACGTCAAAAGCCCCGCATTAATTGCGGGGCTTTTCTGGAATGTTTTGGTTGCGGGGGCACGCAACTACCGATACCGACATTCATTAAAGATATCCATCTAGCAGCACTTCTGGGAAGTAATATAACCATGTCTTTTCAACTAACTCTTACACATCACTAACTGCTAGAAGCTAACAGCCACCGCCCCATCTATCCTAAACTGGTGTTGGAATGATCCGCTTCTCGATCAAATTCGTAAAAAGTTCTTTGAACATGTCTTCTGTATCGATGCAGTCCGCAAAACCATCCCGTCTGGCTTTGATCGTACTGGTAATGTTGTCGTATTGGGTTTTCAGAACCAAATCTCCGAAGTTCCAGTTCGCGATTTCGTCATAGCCATAGGGTGCAAGCCCATGATCGCGGACAAGGCCGTCCCAGAGAGCTTTTTTATCTGCCATCATCTCTTGCATCGAGAACGGAAGCGGTGCTCCGATCGGCAATTTGAAAAACTCCGCGATGCGAGGCCACAAGCGCACCCAACGAAAATAGTCTCCATTGGTGATGTTATACACTTGGCCTCGCGCGGCATCCGTAGATCCGGCCCACTCAGTTGCTTGCGCAAGAATCCGGGCATCGGTCACTTGGTAAAGCGTGTTATACGACGCGTCGGTTCCAGGGAATGTCAATGGCAAACTCAGTGCCCGACAGATCGTGGCGTAGACTGCAATCACCATGAGTAGGTTCATCGGATTTCCGACTGCCATTCCGCATACAGCCTCTGGCCTGAGCGCAGACCATTACCACTGCTTTCCGACCGAATGCACCCGCAAAAAGTCCTCTTGATCGTAATAGAAGTTGGGTGAAATATGTCTGGGATCATCTTCGCGCGCAGGTGTCGGAAAGGGCCCGAGATGACATCCGTAGGCTTTCCCGCCTTGCATGAGCGTGACGTGCTGCAACGATGGAGACGTCTGTTCTACGGTTTTCACAATATTGCAAAGCATTGCGAGGTTTGGAGCAACGAGCTCGTGACGTGTCGGTAGCTCCTTGTAGGCCGCATAAACGATATGCGTCGTACCATCTACGGTCCCAAGCTTCGACGCTGTATCAGCCTTGTCAAGAAGATCCACAGAGATATGTTCGGCTCGCGTTTTGAATTCCGGACGGCGCCTAGACAGCCCTATGACTCTCACATCCTTTTTCTGCTCATAATGTTCGAGTATCGCGCGCCCTATGACACCGACAGCCCCTGCAACTAATATTGTTTTCATGATGACTGACTCCTTAGTGCTTGGTGAAGCCAAAAGCCGTTCCGTCCTAAAACAGACCTTCCGACATCAAGCGAGATAAGATCACGATCCGATGTGTATTATCCCAATCCTATCTAGACCGATCAAACATGCTGGCCGCCGTTCACATTGATTTCCGCACCGTTGATATACGACGCTTCACCGGAACACAGGAAAAGGATTACACGGGCGATCTCCGTTGGATCACCGAGCCTATGCATGGGGATTTGGTCGGCGACTATTTTTTCCGTACCTGGTGAGAGTATCGACGTGTCGATTTCTCCAGGTGCGATCGCATTGACTCGAATTCCGTAACGGGCAAATTCGGAAGCTTGCTCGCGTGTCAACGCAGCTAAAGCTGCTTTAGAACAGGCATATGCAACGCCTGCGAATGGGTGAACCCGAGAGCCAGCGATTGATGTCACGTTGACAATTGCCCCGTTCGTCGCCTTGAGTTCAGGCAAGAGAAGCCGGGATAATGCCGCCGCTGAAAATAAGTTAACGTTAAAGACGGCCAGCCAGTCCTCATATGACGTATCTGAGATCCCCATACGAACGCCGCCCTCAAGCTTGGGGGAAATTGCCGCATTATTGACAATTCCATAAAGACCGCTGCCTCCAAGACGTTCGCTTACTTCTGCTGCCAATGTTTTATAGCTGTCAGCCCGCGACAAGTCCGCCTGGATATGGTTGTCACGACCTCCCGGCCATGGGCAATCCTCGGCGAAAGCAGCCCTCGACACGGTTAGAACCCGCCATCCGCTTTGATAAAAAAGCTTTACGGTTGCATGGCCAATACCTCGGCTTGCACCTGTCAATAGCATGGTGCGTTGCGATACATGAGGTTCATTTCGTCCAGAAAACATAGACAACTCCAATGGCTAGAACGGCTTGATGACGACAAGACCGACCACGACGATCACGATGCAGATGATGCCGAAAGCAGCAAACCGGATGGCGGCAATACCGCGTGGCTGCTGCTCAAGAGTGAGACGTCTCAGACCGCCCGATAGCATGCCGTGAATCCCGGAAAGTACAATGACGAGGGCAATTTTGATTATTATCCAGGGCTGTGACAGCCATTGACCAGTGACCGCTAGCGCGAGCCCGAATGCCCAGACCATCAGCATCGCAGGCGTTGTCACCCTTCGATCCCAGCGACGAATCCGCGCAAAGAATGCACCTCGGCGCGCCCCCGACACGTCTACAGGAATAACGTTGACAGCGGTTGTTGTGATGCCAACGGTCAACATGCCCCCAATCCAGATGATAGCCGCAGCAACATGGATTGCTTTTAACCAAAGGTAGTCCATCGGGTTTCCTTAAATTGAAGACTGTAGGGTCGCTTGACGTCGTGCAAGCGCGCGGTCGTTTAGAAAGCCACCAAAAGGAATGAAGGCTGAGACGACCATCCGGACGACCTCAAACCGGTCGTAGTCACCACCCGCAACCGTTTGGATAATGGCCCACGCATAGTAGACGAAAGCTATACCGTGGATGGGGCCCATGACCGAGACAGCCATAGGAAATCCATTGAGATGCTTTAACGGTACTGCGATGCAAAGAAGCAATATGAGTGTTGTGGCTTCGATCACAGATGCCAATCGCATCCGCCGCAACTGCGATAACTCTTCCTCAATATTCACCGAGCTCATCACCGATAATCCTGTCCAAGTCTTCGATGCCACCGCTGCGACCGCTTACCGGAAGGTGGGATATTGTCTTTCTCCCTTGCCGCCTAAGGTGACGATCCGAATAAGTTCGTCATCTCAAACGCAACGGTTTCCAAGGACAAATCGCTTCCATTGGCGCATTCAAAATTTCTATTTCACTTTTCATACAGCAGCGGCTAGCGCGAGGAAATGACGCACTTCCCTCTTTTTTCGCCATACCGAGATGTACCCTTAGCGAAGTCATGATAGGAAAGAGCAAGCTGGAAGTGTGACTGTTGAAGACTCCATGCGCTGAGAGGTTCTCGATGAATATGATTGCCGCAATTAGCAACGGGCCTGTATTGATGACTCGGGATGTAGCGTTTGTCGTGTATCCCCAATTCCAGATCCAAGATTTAAGCGGCCCTCTTTCAACATTCGAAATCGCCAGCAGGCAGAATGAATGTTTGCCGTACAATCTTCACATTGTCTCGAAAGAGGGAGGGCTTATCACAAGTTCGTCGGGCTTGGCCGTTCAGACCGAGGCCATCCGATCGGAGCCGTACGATACGATTATTTTCACCGGAGGAGACGTACTTATAAATCCCGCTGAGATAGGCTTTGAAATCGACGGTACATTTCATAAGAGTCTGCATTCTGCACGCCGGGTTGCAAGCGTCTGCACTGGCACATTTTTACTCGCAGCCGCCGGCCTCCTAAATGGACGTCGGGCTACAACTCACTGGAAATACGCCGGTCAACTTCAACGAATGTATCCGAAAATTAAGGTGGATGGAGATCGCATATTCACGAAAGACGGCGATCTCTGGACATCCGCTGGTATTACAGCCGGCATCGATCTTGCTCTGGCAATGATAGAGGAGGATTTAGGCACTGAGACGTCAAAAAGCGTGGCTCAGATGCTCGTTGTGTATCATCGCCGCCCAGGCGGACAATCGCAATTCTCGGCTATGCTGGATATGGAACCGGCTTCTGATCGTATCAGAACCGTACTCACCTACATTCGTGAACATTTGACAGAGTCTCTATCCACCGAGCGTCTTGCAGATGTAGCACATCTTAGCCCGCGGCAGTTCGGACGTTCATTTCTCGCAGAGACTGGAGAAACACCAGCTAAAGCCGTGGAACGTTTAAGAGCGGAGGTGGCCCGCGTCCGTGTCGAGCGGGGCGTAGAGCCGATAGAGGTCATTGCCCGTCAGGTTGGTTTTACCGATCCTGAAAGAATGCGACGTGCATTTCTTCGCATCTTCGGTCATCCTCCTCAGAGCCTGCGTCGTATGTCGACAGAGCCAGCCCCAAGTGCAACGCATCAGAGCGGAAAGGGCACTTTTGAAGAAAAAGCATCTTCATTCTGATGCCAACAACGAATTGTAGCCCTCTGCACAACGCTTTCGTGCCATTTGTAGGATACTTTTGACGCTCTTTCCAAATAACTTCCTACCCGTTTGGGATCGGAGGCTTCACCTGCTTTTCCATAACAAGTAGCGTATCTTGGATATGCATGATTTGCCTTAGAATAGGTTCGGGAACCGGTCTGCGGCGATCCATAACTTCTTCTATATAGTTTGCAGTGGCGGATGCGGTAATATCGTCAGGCCATTCTGGTGCAGCGACAAGAGGTGACTTTTCAGCTTCTTGCAACCGCGTCTGGACACCCGCAACGAATACATCGACCTGTTGAATCTTCCTTGCATCGGTAATGGATTCTCCTTCGATCCCCCTCAGCAGCATCGCGTCTGCGCCGAGCAGCCGATAGGTCTCAGACATGATTTCCGCGTAGGCCGTGTGCGTGTAGCTTCCGATGACCAGCGCCCGCGCAGAAGTGGGATTGAGGATTTTGACCAGGCTGTGCGCGGAGTTCCTTAGACCGATGGTTTTGCGGACATCCACAAGCTTTGCAAGCTTTGGCGCAAAAACATCGACAGGTAGAAAATTGATACCGTCAGACACATCGTCCACGTGACCACAATGGGGTAGTCCTAGCGCCGAAAATGTCTCCGCGACTGTCGTTCGTCCAGGGTCGTGATTCAATCCATGCACAATAACCCGTATGCCCTTTTCGGCGAGGAGCAATCCGAGCAGAGCCGTCAGGACAGGGAGCTTTCTCGCACCATTATAGCTTGGCAATATGACGGTTGCCCGCCCCGAAGGGGAAAGAGGTATGATTGACTGCCTCAGTCGTAGCGCATCATGAAAGCCGGCCATTTCCTCCGGCGTCTCACCTTTACTGCGCATGGCGAGGCAAAATGCACCTATTTCCAAGTCAGTTACGGTACCGTCCAGAACTTGAGCAAACAAGTCTACGGCCTGTTCGCGAGAGAGGGATTGAGCCCCCCGCGCGCCCCGACCAATAGTCTTGAGATAATGACTGATACTCATCATATCACTTCTATAAAAAAGCCCACCAGGAGATATCTGAAACACACACGCAAACCTTTGCACATAAAGTTCAAGATACGCCCTGTGTTGAGCAATTTCTGATAGGCTTAAGCGTTCATGCCGCCATCGACGTTCAGCCCTGTGCCTGTGATGTGCCGGGCAGCCGAACTGGCGATGAAAGCAACTGCAGCCGCAACATCCTTGTCCGTACCATATTTGCCAAGTGCAATTTGCGCGCGCATCGCGGCGGCGCCCGGCGCATCTGGCGGACTCATTTCCGTTTCGGTCGGCCCGGGATGCACGAGGTTGACCGTGATGCCTCGCGAGCCAAGTTCGCGTGACAAACCGCGCGTAAATGCCAGAAGCGCCGACTTTGACATCGAGTAAACAGCCACGGCTTCAAAAGCGACACGTTCCGCAAGGCATGATCCGATCGAGATAATCCTGCCGCCTTCGCCAAGGTATGGGATTGCAGCTTGCGAAGCCACTACCACTGCCCGGACATTCACCGCGAGAATCTTGTCGATATGTTCCAGTGGCATATCCTCGAGCAGCCCCTGGAACAATACCCCCGCATTGTTCACCAGAATGTCCAGACCACCGAGTTTTGAAGCAGCTTCATCGACTGAGCGTTTAATCTCTGACGCGTCCGCACTATCGGCCTGAATCGCAAAGGCTCGCCGACCTTTTGCTTCGATCTTCTTGACCAGTTCTTCGGCAGCAGTGGTGGATTTGACGTAGGTGAATGCGATGTCTGCGCCTCTTTCAGCCAATTCCAATGCGATGGCCGCGCCAATGCCACGTGAAGCACCAGTGATGAGGGCGCGCTTACCTGCAAATTCATTCATAGGCTGTTCCTTAATGGAGATCATGGTTTCGTATTCAATGGTCGTCACACGCCGCTGGTGAGCGATATGGTTGACTCACGAGGGAAAAACGAGGAGGCGGCAATTTGGTTGGCTTTGTCCGATCAATCACGAAAAGCCGCAATACTGCGCATTTCAATCTTCAACTCAGGCAGACCCAATGCTTCGACACCAAGTGCTGTCCACGCGGGAAAGGATGACGTGAGATATTTTTCCTTTACCGCGATAAACTGAGAAAAATGTTCGGGGAGGTTCACGTGATAGCTGTATATCTCGACCAGATCGTCCTTCGTCAGGCCAGCCCAGCGAAGCACTTCAAACGTTTTCTGAAAAACAAGGTCCACCTGTTCTGTAATATCGTCAGACACGGACCCATCCGGCTCTAGTGCGACCTGGCCAGAAATAAACAGCAAGCCGCCTGCACTTACTGCGGGTGAGTATCCATATTTTTCGAACTCGGCCTGACTGGGAAAGAGAGGCGAGTTAGCTGGAACGTTGATGATGCGTCTGGTCATTATGAAGACAGCCTCCGTTACGGAATGAAGTTGGACCTCACGATCCACCCTGCTTCTCCCGTAAAGGCTGAGCAAAGTAAAAGACGTATTTCCCTCATTGCTAGCCATACTGTATGCTTGGCCGAAATATCATGCTGTGAGCCTTAGAGAGGGGTGCCGCAGAACCATCGGTTCGATCAGCGGCACCCATGATCTAAGGTTGAAAACAGCTATTCTTCAATCAGGCAGAAGCGAGCCTTGCCGATTGGGACCGGCGCTGCATATGTTCCTCCGCCACTTTCAAGGCTGCGTCAGTTCGCCCCCATAAACCCTTCACCTGTGCGACAATTTCTGGGCGAGCACTTCGGGGATGACCTGAGTTCATGGTGGGCTGCGGGTCGTATTCGAGAACAAGCTGTGTGAACTCGGCCGCGTCTTGTCCTTTGAGTTCCGCGATGACCTGAAGTGCGAAATCGATACCGGCTGTGACACCCCCGCCAGTAATGCGATTTCTGTCAACGCAGACACGTTCATAGCTTGGCTCGATACCCAGTGCTATCAGGGGCTCATAAAACGGCCAGTAGGTGGCCGCCCGGTAACCCTCAAGCAATCCCGCCATTGCGAGAAGCACAGAGCCCGTGCATGCTGCGGTTATATAGGTGGCAGTTTTTCCGGCGCGAGCAATAAAATCGAGGAACTCCTGATCCTTCATGATTTCAGGTGTCCCTCCCCCACCGGCAACGAACAGTACGTCGAGATTGTCGGGAACTTCGTCAATCGTGATCGTGGGATTCATGGTGACGCCCATATCTGTTGGGACGGGCTCCATGGTCTTCCAGATTATATGGGTTTTGGCATGGAGACCGAACGCCGTCTGGGGTCCGGCAAGGTCCTGCAGCGTAAAGCCGGGGAAAATGACCATGCCAATCTGTAACTGGCGGCCTTCAGTCTTATTCTTTCTTTGATCCGTCATCGTCGTTTCCTTCGTCTTGAACATTCCTATTGAATAGCGCGTTCAAACAATCTACGTGAGTGGCAGGAATGACAAAAAACGATTGATTGCAGCCACGGCAAATAGCAGTTTACAATTTTCCGGCAGGAGCCGAATTCAATGCATAAAATTGCTGTTTTGGTGCTTGATGACGTGGTGCCACTGGATTTTGGCATCGCCTATCAGGTGTTTGCAATGGCGCGTCTGGCAGATGGAAGCAAAGCTTATGAAGTTAGGATTTGTGCGCCGAAGCGCACAATTCGCGCGGCTGGCTTTGACATGCAGGTACGACAAGGTTTGGCTGACCTTGCGCAGGCCGAAACGATCATAATTCCGGGAAGCGAATATCCGTTTCGAGACATTCCGGCAGCCGTAAGCGGTGCACTACGAAAAGCTTACGGGCGCGGTGCAAGAGTGGCGTCAATATGCACCGGAGCCTTTATATTGGCAGCGAGCGGTCTGCTTGACGGGAGACGCGCTGCTACCCATTGGCGTTTTGCAGAGGACCTTGCGAGACTTCATCCCTGCATAACAGTCGAACCGAATGTGCTTTTTGTAGACGAAGGCCGTATCGTAACTTCGGCCGGTGCGTCGGCAGGACTGGATATGTGCCTTCATCTTGTGCGACGAGATTACGGCCAGTCAGTCGCCGCCGATGCCGCACGTCTCACTGTCGCGCCATTGCACCGGGACGGTGGTCAGGCACAATTCATCCGCCACGAACTGCCGGGATCTCTGGCCAGCTTGACGCCCTTGATCGAATGGATGCGAGACAATCTGGACAGTGCCCATACCGTTGATAGCCTCGCGGCGCGCGCAAATATGAGTTCGCGCACCTTTGCCCGGCGATTTCAAGAGCAGACCGGTACGACCCCTTTGCAGTGGCTTCTCATGGCCCGCATCGATCGCGCACGCGAATTGCTTGAGGAAAGTGATACGTCCATAGATCAAACAGCATTCCTGTCCGGTTTTGGTTCAGCGGTGACCTTCCGGGCGCGCTTCCGGCGTGTCGTTGGTCTGACACCCACGGAGTACCGCCGCCGTTTTAGTCAGGGAAACTCCGGGGCGTGATCGCGAATCACATGCGAAATTACTGCGGTGTCCTGAATTGAGGGAACATCGTCCTTTAAGCCTTTTGCCTACCCTTCTATCCAAACGATATCAATTTGGACAGGAGATGCAAAAGTGCAAACTGTTGCTTCAATTCACCCGTGGTATTCACGATTTGTGTTTTTATTCGCTTGTCGGCGATCGTTTTCACTCGACAGCACCTTTTGTGTTGGTAGTGCGGGCTTCTTCCGGGGAGCCGGGCGATGACATTCTTTGGCTTACAGGCAGAAATGCTTGCGCGAATTCAGTTTGGGTTCACCGTTTCCTTTCACTTCATTTTTCCAGCATTCTCCATTGGCACCGCGAGTTTCCTCGCAGTTCTCAACGGTCTCTGGCTGTGGAAGAGAGATCCGGCCTATTTGAAACTGTTCGAATACTGGAAAACGATCTTTGCGGTGACCTTCGCCATGGGCGTCGTATCCGGAATTGTCATGAGCTATCAGTTCGGAACGAACTGGTCTGTCCTTTCTCACAGAGCCGGGTCAATCATCGGACCACTGATGGGATACGAGGTTCTCACGGCGTTTTTCCTTGAAGCGGGCTTTCTCGGCATTGCCCTGTTCGGGCGCGAGCGCGTCGGAGATGGCGCGCATATGTTCGCAGTCGCCATGGTCGCATTAGGGACTCTGATCTCGGCGACGTGGATCACCTCGGCCAATAGCTGGATGCATACGCCCGCCGGCTTCAGCATAGATGCGAACGGTATATTTATACCTGAAAACTGGTGGCAAATCGTATTCAATCCGTCTTTTCCCTATCGAATGTCACACACAGTGGTGGCGGCCTTCCTGACAACAGCTTTTGCTGTCGGTGCCGTGGGAGCATGGCATTTGCTGAAAGGAAATCAAAACCGTCAGGTTCGCATCATGTTTTCAATGGCGATGTGGATGGCCACACTAGGAACGCCGCTTCAGATTTTGCTCGGGGACGTGCACGGTCTCAATACGCTGGAACATCAGCCAGCTAAGATTGCGGCAATGGAGGGGCATTTTGAAACACACAAGAATGGCGCTCCCTTGATACTGTTTGGAATACCAGATGACGAGGCGGAGCGAACAAAATTCGCACTTGAGATCCCAAAACTCGGCTCGCTGATATTGAAGCACGATCTCACTTCCGAAATAAAGGGGCTGAAAGAGTGGTGGCGCGATCAGCGTCCGCCGGCGCTGATGCCCTTCATCACCTTCCGTATAATGGTCGGGCTCGGCTTTCTAATGTTAGGAGTGGGCCTGTGGTCCATCTGGAGTCGTTGGAAAGGACATCTATACAGTTCGCGATCATTGCATCGGTTTGCCGTGATCATGGGACCATCGGGCTTTATCGCGGTCCTTGCCGGGTGGTACACGACCGAAGTTGGTCGACAGCCATGGACCGTTTACGGACAATTGAGAACAGCGGACAGTCTTTCTCCCATATCAGCTTCAGCCGTTGGCACATCGCTTGTCATCTTTATCGTCGTCTACTTTATCGTGTTTGGTGCAGGCGTTGTCTATCTGCTGAAGCTCATGCGACGCCCCCCGCTTGAACTGGATGATCACGAACTTGGTTCCGCACCGATAAGGACCGCGGGAATGATTACAGCACATGCGCTCAGTAATAACCTCGGAGAACATCATGGAAATTGATCTTTCACTCGTATGGGCTGGGATCATTGCCTTTGCTGTTCTTGCCTATGTCATTCTCGACGGATTCGATCTGGGCGTTGGAATCATATTTCCCGCTTTCCCGGAGCGACAACACCGTGATCTCATGACAAACACCATCGCACCGGTATGGGACGGCAACGAAACCTGGCTGGTACTTGGCGGTGGCGGCCTTATGGCTGTTTTTCCCTCGGTCTATTCCATCGTTCTCCCGGCGCTTTACATGCCAATCATCATTATGTTGATCAGTTTGATCTTCCGGGGCGTTGCTTTTGAATTTCGTTGGCGAACGAGGCCAGGCTCGCACTTTTGGGACATCGCATTTTGGATGGGCTCATCGCTTGCCGCGATCATGCAGGGAATTACGCTCGGCACCCTCATTCAGGGCATAAGCGTCGAAAACCATGCTTATGCGGGCGGCCCGTGGGATTGGCTGACACCATTTTCGCTTTTATGCGGAGTTGCGCTTCTTGTAGGTTATGCTTTGCTTGGAGCCACCTGGCTTAATCTGAAGACCATGGGATATGTGCAAATACGCTGCCAATTTCTGGCCAAGCCCCTGACGGTCCTGCTGCTTGCATTGATCGGCATTGTGTCTATCTGGACCCCGTTTATTAACGAAATTTACTTTCAACGATGGTTCCGCTGGCCTACCGCTTTTTTCTCATCCTTTGTGCCGCTGTTATTGGCAATATGTGCCTATCTTTTGTTAAACGGGCTTAGAAAAAATAAACAGCTTCGACCGTTTCTGGCAGCTCTAGGCCTATTCATTCTGAGCTATGCGGGTCTGGGGATCAGCTTTTATCCATACATCATCCCGGATTCATTAACGATTCGAGAAGCCTCAGCCCCTTTCACCTCCTTGCGGTTCCTATTGGTTGGGTCCGCAATTCTGATCCCGATTATCCTCGCATATACCGGATATGCATACTGGGTTTTTCGAGGAAAGGTTCGCGCCGAAGACGGATATCATTGAATAAAAAGTCAAATCACCAGCGGCTGAGGTTCGCAGTCGCTGGTAAGAAATAAGACTGACGACTGCCTAAGTTTGAAGGATTTTTGATTTTTACCAAGGCAAGATAGTTACAAGCTTAATTGAAAAAACCTTACGATCTGTTGACACAGGTGTGAATAGCCCCGAGATTTGTCGACGCCCTCTTTCTTAATCTTGAGACAGGAAGAGTATCATGAGCAAATCGAAGTTCACAGAAGAATTTAAGCGTGACGCTGTGCGCCAGATCACGGAGCGAGCTACCTTCTAGCGACGCGGATTCCACTCGCCCATGTTATCCATGATAATCGCAGAGCCGCCGGTCAAGCCGCACTTGTCACGCAGCTGGTCGAACACACGCTTGGCGGTATGGCGCGGTTTGCGCGGCATCTTTAGATCGTCGTCGAGCCAATGCTCGATCGGTGTGCGCCACTGATAGCCCGGCGGTGTCGAATAGGCCGCGATCTTGGCCATCCTGTCACGCGATATGTTGAAATGCTTCTCGGCCTGTCGCCGGCACATACCTTCCGAGACTACCAGGCAAACACTCAGATAAAGTTCCAAGGTGTAGATTCCTACCCCTTCCTGCTGTCGCAGCAGAAGGATTAATTAAGTGGCTGAGTTTTACTCCGGCGCAGCAGGGTTATCCCGCCTCTTCCGTGGCCGACTTTTGCACTGTCGCTCTCAGAATATTAGAGCTAAATCCTGATATCGCCGTTAGCTCTTCTTTTCGCTAATTCCTTCGTGGCGCCGTTCAACAATGAGTTTTTCTCTTATTCTCTTTGCCGTTTCGATACGTGCTGCGGTGAGGTCAGCAACTGCATTAAGTTGCCTCTCAACGATATGCGCAGGAGCCCGGTCGGGAGTTCCACTATCGAAAGGTGGTTCCGGTTGATACTGCATATAAAGCTGAATCTGTTTGGCTAAATCTTCGTCGCGTACCATAGCAGCGAGTTGCAGTGCCCCATCTATACCTGAAGTAACACCCGCCGCGAAAATCCACTTGCCATCAATAACAACGCGTTCGTTGACAGGATTTGCTCCATATAGCGGAAGGACTTCCATTGATGCCCAGTGCGTGGTCGCTCGTCTCCCCATCAGAAGCCCGGCTGCGCCCAGCACAAGCGCACCGGTGCAAACGGAAAACACGTATGTCGCTGCCTCTGCCTGCTTGCGAATAAAACCAAGGACCTCCTCGTTCTCCATCACATCCTGCTGCCCTGGGCCTCCTGGAATATGCAAAATATCGAGCTTTGGCATTTCGCTCAGAGTAATCGTGGGCATTAATGGCAGTCCATGGAAATCCTTCACAACTTGCTTCTTTTTTGCGCCTATGTGGAATGTGGCGTTCGGAATAGCGGAAAGGACTTCATAAGGACCTGTCAGATCAATTTGATCAAAACGATCAAAAATCAACGATCCTATATGCAAGTGTTTACCGGGCGCGAACATCACATGGTTTCTCCTCAAGCAATTCGCCGCCTCCACAGAATACTTCCGCAGACTTGCGGTTCGCCAATCGGCGCAAAAATCGGAATCGATTTTTGTAAAGTACAACGCGTAAAAGTACAAAATTAGAGCGGTTTTGTACGTCCGAAAGAACGCACTGCGTTCTAATATTTCTCAAGTCATGATGAGCCACTATAAAGTAACTGATATGCCGCTAGTACGCTCAACTGTTCAGCTTGGAATAAACGCTATAACGCATTGGCAATCATCCGTTATACCAAAGGCATCTCACCAAATTGTATGGCATTGTCGAGCAACCGGTTCGCAAAACCCCATTCATTGTCATACCAGGCATGTACGGTGGCGTGTTTGCCATCGCCGATCACTTTGGTGAGTGTCGTATCGAAGATCGCCGAAGCAGGATTGTGGATGAAGTCGCTTGAAACCAGTGGAAGATCGTTAAGGGTGAGTATCCCTTGAAGAGGTCCTTCGCTGGCAACAGAACGCATCAGAGCGTTGATTTCCTCGACAGAAGTTTCGCGTCCGCAGGCGAAGCTTACAATCAGAAGGCATACGTCCATGGTTGGAACACGAATAGAAAATCCATCTAGCCGACCCTCCAGCTCGGGCAGAACCAGACCGATCGCTGATGCCGCGCCTGTCTTTGTTGGAATGATCGACGCCATTGCAGAGCGGGCGCGGCGCGGATCGGAATGATAGACGTCGGTCAAAACCTGATCGTTAGTCACAGCATGAACCGTGGTCATGTTTCCAGCAACGATACCGATCGCATCGTGCAACGGCTTTGCGACCGCGGCGAGACAGTTGGTTGTACATGATCCAATAGCGATGACACGATGCTCTGCTCTTAAAGCATCGTCGTTGACGCCATGAACGATGGTAGCGTCGATATCGCGACCCGCCGGCGCCGAGATTATTACCCGCTTCGCACCGGCAGCGAGGTGAGCCGACGCGGCAGCACGGTTTGCGAACAATCCCGTACATTCAAGAACGACGTCTACATTCAACTCACCCCACGGAAGTTTTGCCGGATCACGCTCCGCCAGAACTTTTATTGAATCTCCATTGACGACAAGCGCCCCGTCAGAAACAGAGATTTCGCCCGGGAATTTGCCGTGGGTCGTGTCGAACTGAGTCAAATGCGCATTGATTTCAGCACTTGCAAGATCGTTAATAGCGATAATTTCGATCGCCTCACGCTTACTCCCTTCATAAAGCGCCCGAAGTGCATTTCTCCCGATCCGGCCATAGCCATTAATCGCAATTCTCAGAACCATCATGTGTCCTTTCATAAGTTTGCGGCACACTACGGTTGGCCGAACATTCGAGAAATGACAATCTTCCCTCAAATTCAGACGCGTGTGTCCGCCGGATTACAAAAGCTATGAATTGGCCGGGTTCTGGCACCCGACGATCACGACGTTGTGCCTAATTCTGAGGGAATAATGGCTTTTACCAAACCAGTCCAACCGTGGGATAATTCGGGAAAGTCTTTCGGTCTTCCATTCAATTGAATGAATACCTCTATCGACCGGTATCTTTAAGAGGTGATCTCATCTCGACAGCACATACGACTGAGTAAACTCAATGAGATCAGCAGCGTTACCCCCTGACCGCTAGACCGGGTGAATGGGGTGAGTTGCCGTAGCAGTAGGAACAACATGACATGAATAAATTTATTTCTCGAACCGGTTATTTCATCGGTCTATGGCTGGTCGGCGTCGCCGCAGTATCCATTGTTGGATTAATTATTCGCGCAATCCTGAACTGAGTTATCGCGCATCACAACCATCGGTTTATATCATTACTCGACATCTGCAAACGGTACGTCCTTTGCGCGTTCCCGTGTGACACTTTCAATTAATCGCAAAATATAGGAAGGGTGTCAGGAAACCGGCAACGGTCCACCACAAAGCCGGTTTCCACTTGCCCTCACAGTGAAGTAAGTGGATCAACTCACATTCTTCCATTCCGACGTGATCTAGACAGCCGAAGTCACGTCTACAAACCGAACACCTTTTTCTGGCCATCCCAACCGGTGTTTCTCAGAAACTGCTCCCAGTTCAGGGTGTCTGGATTGTTCTTTCGGCTCCACTCAATGTCGCGGTCCGAACGAAAGTATCCATATTGCACTGCATACTCGACCATTTCCATTGTCTCGTGGACAAAGTCCTGGCTAAATTGCGGAAAATTCGTTCGAAAATCCTCTGACGTATGAGCCGGGATATATGCTGCCTTTTGTCCGCTGACACGACTGAACGTAGCTACCATTTCGGCAGGGGAAATAATGTCTCCGATCACTGGCAGAGTTTGACCGGCGTATGTGGAGGGATGATCGAATATCTCGAGAACCGCAGGACCGGTCGCTGTCAGCGGGTCGACAAAGGGAGTTGGAAAATATTCTGGCAAATAGATTGGAAACACCAATGTATCACCGTCCAGACGCGGCGGATAATATTCAAGAAGATTAGTGTAGAAAAATGCAAGCTCAATAAACGAACTTGTGACTGGCAGACCCCGAATATAGGCCTCGACACGCGCCTTCTCCGTGAAATGGCGGGCGAGAATTTTCCCTTGAGTAATCGTGTGTACGTCTTCCAGCGAGCTGAATACGATGTGCTTGACGCCTGCCTCGGTTGCTGCATCAACCAATTCCTTGCCGATCTCGAATTCAGTTGTTTCGGGTGGCACCACACCCGGCGTCAGCAGGAATGCACCATTGGCGCCCAGAAAGGCTTTGGTGAATTCATCCTTCCTCCCCCCCGCAAGGGGGACGGCGACTAGTTCTGCACCTGCGTTGGCCAATTTGACAGCCTCAGGTGAGTCAGTTCGTCTCGTCAGTGCGCGGACACGATAACGACCGCTTTGAAGAAGCGAGTGGGCAACGCTCCTGCCTTGCTTGCTCAGGCTTCCCGCAATCACAATCAGAGGTCTTGTCTCATTTGACATGCAAACTTCCTTTCCAAATTGAGCGGAGTACATCGATTGGTGACCACCGCGCTTGCAAATTGGCTTGCCGAGCAGTATTTGTGAAATCGATTAAGTTGTGAGTTCCAATCCATACAATGGATATCAAGCGCGTCGATCTTAACTTGCTTGTGAGCCTGGAAGCCTTGCTCATAGAGCGAAACGTCACCAAGGCAGCAGCTCGTTTGCATTTGAGCCAGCCAGCACTAAGCGCGCAATTAAATCGTCTGCGCGACGTGTTCGAAGATCAGTTGCTGATCCCCGCGCATCGGGGAATGATCCCAACAGCCAAGGCTTTGGATCTGATCGGCCCGCTCCGAATGGCAATGGAGCAACTTAGAGGAACGCTTCGTAATCATGCGGATTTCTCGCCCGAAACTGCGGCCTTGACCATTTCGATTGCTTGTACAGACTACATTGAAGCGGTCGTTGTTACACCGCTCATACTAGCGTTACAGGAGAAGGCGCCAGCGGTGCGCGTTGCAGTGCATCGGCTCAACCCGGCAAGACTTAATCAGCGATTGGCTGACGGCGAAGTAGATATGGCGATCGCGACGCCCGAAAATGAGCATGCTCAAATTCATACCCAGCACCTGTTTGAGGAAACTTACACTCTCATTGGACGAAAGGGACATCCGCGTATAGCCGAGGGGGTAACCGCAGAGGGGTTCTCAGATTTAGCGCAGATTTGCATAGCGGCAATCTAGGTGAGATTCAGCGTCAATCAGGATGAGACTCGCGCCGGGGTGTGACGGAGTGAGGGCGGAGCCCGATTGTAGTCATA
>JACGXE010000001.1 GCA_014138095.1 Ochrobactrum sp. RH2CCR150 | reverse complement strand
ACCGGCTATGGCCAACCTGCTCACGCAATTTGAAAGGCGTCGCAGGTGGCCATAGCCTAAAAACTGGCGTTATTCCGAAGGTGTTATGGCAGCGAGAAAAAATATGCCGAGCAGTTGCCAGTTTGTCTTCTGCCGATAGGTATTCTGCAAGCCGATAATGGTCGCGAAAAACACCGACATCAGCAATGCGAAGGAAATGAAGCTCGGCAGACGTGGATTGGCCGCAACCGGAACCCAGAAACTGAAAATAGCGCCAAGTGCAGCACAAATGCACGCGACAGTGAACCAGCGCGGCGCGGCGTAACTCTTTTCCTGAATGGAAACGAATGCGAAAATCAGAACGAAGACGCAAGCCGCCGTCAGATTGGCTGTCAGAAAAAACGGAGCAAGCGTCATATGCGAAACACCCTCGAGTATTCGTAATCTCTAATACAATGCAGCAAATATTCGGTTAAGCGCAGCAATCGGAAAAGGCAAATGGCCTTGTTCTTCGCCTTATAATTCCGCCATCATTGTCTCTTGATCCGGGCACCTGTTTCATGCGCAAAAATAACTTGAGTTTCTTTATTCGAACCTGTCGATTTGGCCATTCGTCATTCGTCGTATAGCCGAAACGGTCGAAGCGGCTCGCGTTATGACGACATCGCCGGAACCGCTTCAGAACTTTGTTTTACGCGCATCTTGTCCGAAAACTGTTTCACATTTTTCGGGTTGCGCTTCAGGAGGAAGACCAATGCGTTTCATGATGTTGATGATACCCCGTGGCTATGCAACGGCAGCGCCCGACGCCATGCCCAGCGCGGAAGCGGTGGAAGCCATGATGAAGTATAATGAGGAGCTGAAAAAGGCTGGCGTTCTGCTGACGCTGGATGGTCTGCATCCACCCGCGGCCGGTGCGCGTGTCAGCTTCAAGGGCGGCAAGCCCAGCGTCGTTGACGGCCCCTTCGCCGAAGTCAAGGAAGTGCTCGGCGGCTACTGGATGATCGACGTACGCTCCCGCGATGAAGCCATCGAATGGGCGCGCCGCTGCCCGGCCTCGGAAAATGACATTATTGAGGTCCGTCGCGTTCAGGAAATGAGCGACTTTCCCGAGGATGTGCAAAAGGCCGCCGAAGGCTTCGGCGATCTCAAGAGGTGACGACAGACGCCACCATAGAAGCGGTCTGGCGGATCGAGCAGACAAGGCTCACCGCCAGACTGGCGCGTATGCTGCGCGATATCGGCCTTGCCGAAGAGCTCGCGCAGGACGCCTTTGTGCTGGCTCTGGAACGCTGGTGTCTGGACGGCATACCGCGCAACCCCGCTGCATGGCTGATGCAGGTGGCGAAGAACCGCGCACTCGACCGATTGCGCCGCACCACGCTGATCGACAGCAAGCACCGCGAACTGGCAATCGACCTCACGGAACTGGAACAGGCCGATCCCAATATCGAAGCCAAGCTTGATGAAGACATTGACGATGACCTGCTGCGGCTGATCTTCACGGCCTGCCATCCTTCGCTGCCCGCCGAGCAGCGTGTGGCGCTGGCCTTGCGGCTCTTGGGCGGCCTGTCGACGCCGGAAGTGGCACGCGCCTTTCTCGTGCCGGAAGCCACCGTGGCGCAGCGCATCGTGCGCGCCAAACGGACCTTACGCGAAACGGCAGCCGCTTTCGAAACGCCGCAAGGCGACGAGCGGCAGCAGCGTCTCGCCGCCGTGCTGGAGGTGGTCTATCTGATCTTCAACGAGGGTTATGTGGCGAGTGAAGGCGCGCACTGGCTGCGTGCCGATCTTTGCCATGAAGCCCTGCGCCTCGGGCGTTCCCTTGCGGCATTGATGCCAAACGAGCCCGAAGTCCACGGCCTTGCCGCCCTTATGGAATTGCAGGCATCGCGCTTTGCCGCCCGTACCGACAAGACCGGAAACCCGGTCCTGCTGCCGGATCAGGATCGCAGCCGCTGGGACTGGTCGCAGATAAGGCGCGGCCTTGATGGCCTCAACCGCGCCATGTCCCTCACCCCGGCGCCCGGCGCCTATCAGCTTCAGGCGATGATAGCATCCTGTCATGCCCGCGCCGCCACTGCCGCCGAGACCGACTGGATCGCCATTGCCGCCTATTATCAGGCGCTGGCGCTCGTTGCACCCTCGCCCATTGTCGAAGTGAACCGCGCTGTGGCTGTCGGCATGGCTTTTGGCCCCATGCAGGGATTGGCTATTGTCGATGCGCTTGCCGATGAGCCACGCCTGAAAGGCTCGTATCTGCTGCCGACCGTGCGCGGCGACCTTCTGGAAAAACTGGGGCGAAGCACGGAAGCCAGCACAGAATTTCGCCGGGCGGCAGAACTGACTGACAATGCACGCGAACGTGCCCTGCTTCTCGCCCGCGCCAACGCAATATAAAAGCACTGGAAAATATTGACGTTTACGTAATAAGCCGGTAGCTCTTGTCATGAAGAAGACTGATACTCCCTCTGCCCGCTGGCAGATCGGAGGCCGGGGTTCCCGAGGAGGAGCCTCGATGAGCACGATGTGGAGGAAAGATGTATCGCGCGCCGGTTTCTGAAATTTCCCATACGCTGATGAAGGTTGCGGGGCTTGAGAAAGCGCTGGAAGACAACCGCTTTCCCGAATTTTCCGCCGATCTGGCCGAAGCCATTCTCGAGGAAGCCGGAAGATTTGCAGCCGAGCGCGTCGAGCCGTTGCGCATTTCCGGCGACCGTCACGGCGCTACCGTCAAGGATGGTGTCGTCACCACCGCCCCGGGCTGGAAAGACCTTTACCGCGACTGGATCGCAGGCGGCTGGAACTCACTAACCGGCACGCCGGATTATGGCGGTCAGGGCCTGCCGACCATGATGTCGGTCGCCGTCAGCGAAATGTGGAATTCCGGCACGCTTGCATTCGCCATCGCGCCGACGCTGACCATGGGTGCTGTCGAAGCGCTCGAAAAGCACGCCTCCAGGGAATTGAAGGATATCTATCTCGAAAAGCTCATTTCCGGCGAGTGGATGGGCACGATGAACCTGACCGAGCCGCAGGCCGGCTCCGACCTTGGCGCGTTGCGCAGCCGCGCCGAACGCAGCAATGACGGCACCTATCGCATTTTCGGCCAGAAGATCTTCATCACCTATGGCGAGCACGACCTGACCGACAATATCGTGCATCTGGTGCTGGCCCGCCTGCCCGATGCGCCTGCGGGCACCAAAGGCATTTCACTGTTTCTCGTGCCCAAATTCCTCGTCAACGAGGATGGTTCGCTCGGTCGCCGCAATGATCTGTTCTGCTCCGGCCTTGAGCACAAGCTGGGCATTCACGCCTCGCCGACCTGCACCATGATCTATGGCGACGGCTTCGTGAAAGGTGAGGAACAGGGCGCGGTCGGCTATCTGATCGGCGAAGAAAATCGCGGCCTTGCCTGCATGTTCACCATGATGAACAATGCCCGCTTGCTGGTTGGCATTCAGGGCGTCGGCGTGGCGGAAGCGGCCTATCAGCAGGCGCTTAACTACGCCAAGGAGCGCAAGCAGGGCCGCGCCATCGGTGCTGACCCGAAAAATGGCATGAGTCCGATCATCGAGCATCCGGATGTGCAGCGCATGCTTTTGACCATGAAAGCACTGACGCAGGCCGCCCGCTCCATCACCTATGCCTGCGCCCATGCGATCGACATGAGCCATGTGACTGAGGGCCCAGACAAGCAACATTGGGGCGACCGCGCCGGTCTGCTCACGCCGCTGGCGAAAAGTTTCTCGACGGATGTCGGTGTCGATGTCGCGTCGCTTGGCGTGCAGATCCATGGCGGCATGGGCTTCATCGAGGAAACCGGCGCGGCACAGTTGCTGCGCGATGCTCGCATCACGCCGATTTACGAAGGCACCAATGGCATTCAGGCCATTGATCTGGTGATGCGCAAGTTGCCGCTCGGCAATGGCGAGCACATCAAGGGCTTCCTCAACGAATTGCAGCAGGATGCAGATAGGGCCGCCGCATCCAATCGCCCCGAACTGGGCGAAACCGGCGCACGTCTTGCAAAGGCATTGACGGAAGCACGCGAAGCAACCGACTGGCTGCAAAAGACCGTCGCTGAAGGTGGCGCAGAGGCAGCGCTTGCCGGTGCAACGCCTTA
Source organism: Ochrobactrum sp. RH2CCR150 (assembly GCA_014138095.1). Taxonomy (GTDB): domain Bacteria; phylum Pseudomonadota; class Alphaproteobacteria; order Rhizobiales; family Rhizobiaceae; genus Brucella; species Brucella gambitense. The sequence goes on along the minus strand of JACGXE010000001.1, from coordinate 820,251 downwards.
CCAACGTCTGCTGTCGCTCGTTTCCGGCGGGGCCTATCTGGCCCGCGCGGCGCTTGCGGGCGACGATAATGGGCGCGCTGTTCTCTGCCGTTTCTTCGCCGAGAACATGCTGGCCGAAGTATCGTCGCTGAAAGACACCGTCATCACCGGCGCAGCCAGCCTTGCTGCCGCCAAATCCGCGCTGGAGGCTTGAGCGTGAGCGAACATATTCTCGTTGAACGTCGCGATGCGGTGCAGATTATCCGGCTGAACCGGGCCGACAAGAAAAACGCCATCACCCGCGCCATGTATGCCACGATGGCCAAGGCGCTGAAGGATGGTGATGCCGATGACGCAGTGCGCGTTCATGTTTTCCTTGGTGTGCCGGGTGCGTTTTCATCCGGCAACGACATGCAGGACTTCATGGCTGCAGCCGCAGGCGGCGGCGATATGGGCAAGGATATTCTGGACTTTCTTTATGCCCTGTCGAGCGCCAAAAAGCCGATCGTCTCGGGCGTTGATGGCCTCGCGATTGGCGTGGGCACAACAATCCATTTTCACTGCGACCTGACTTTCGCAACGTCGCATGCATTGTTCCGCACGCCGTTCGTCGATCTCGGTCTGGTGCCGGAAGCCGGTTCCAGCCTGCTCGCGCCGCCGCTGATGGGGCATCAGAAGGCCTTTGCCATGCTGGCGCTCGGCTACGGTTTCAATGCGGAAGCCGCGCTTGAAGCGGGCATCGTCTACAAAATCGTGGAAAGCGGTGAGCTGGAAACGGAAGTGCTGAAGGCTGCGGAAGAAATCGCCGCCAAGCCACCGGAAGCCATGCAGATCGCCCGCTCACTGATGCGCTTACCTGCTGAAAACATTGCGGATCGCATTGCGCGGGAAGCGAAGCTTTTCGGCGAACGCCTTGCCTCCAGCGAAGCGCGCGAGGCCATCATGGCCTTTCTCAGCCGCAAGAAGTAGAGCGGTTCCGGTTAAAACGGAATCGTGGAACCGCTCTATCTATTTGTTTTTACGCATTATCCTACGCAAAACCGCTACGCACTTTTGCTGGAAATGCTCTAGATCCCGGCGCTGATGGATAAAAAAGAACCCGGATGGGGAAACCCATCCGGGTGGCTTTGTCTGGAGGTCAGCCAATTAATTTAGCTTCAAAAGAAGCAGTTTCTCAAACCTAGCGGCAGAATGGGACGAGATCGTGGTCACACGAGAATGTGAACCGTCCGGGTAACGCGCCGCCTCTAGTCAGCTCAATTCCGGGCGATAATTTCCTTGCCTTCGATCACCAGACGAACGCCCAGCGTGCCAGCCTTGCGGCGTGCGAGGAAGCGCGGGCGGCGACGGCGTGTTTCATGTCCCTGACGGCGAGCCTGCGGCTGGCCTGTGCGAACCGGGCCGGTGCTTTCGTAAAGCGGACGGGCAACGCCATCTTCTTCCACCAGCATCATCGGCAGGTTGAAAGCAGCCGCCCAGGCGCGCCAGTCGGCGGCAACATCGGTCAGATCATGCGCCACCAGAAGCGGCACGGAAAGCTGCGGGTCCTGATGCATCAGTTCCAGCGTGACGGTGATTTCGCCATACTCGTCTTCGACCGCACGGGCCACAACACCGACAAAAGCATGGATCGGCAGTGCAATCGACATTGGCAGGCCGCTCGACGGCAGAACCTGCCGGATGACCGCGCCACGCTCATTGATGGTGAAGGTGACGTCGGTATTGCCGTCATGCGATGCGTAGCTCACCACCTGCGGAAAGTGAAACGGATCGAGCCGCAGTTCACGGCCTGCCCAGTCTGGCTTCAGTTCCTTGCTCATCATTGTCAACGCCTCTGTCTCTCTGTCTCTTTCGAGAGCCGGTTATTCCAGCTTCTCTTTGATTGGGCTTTCTGCCCTCGTTGAGATGGAGAATAGACCGCGTTTGTTACCGACGGCCTTAAGGAGTTGGGTTAACTTTTCCCTGCTTTTTCCTTTGGTTATCAGAATGCAACCAGGTGTAAGAATTCAGAAATTCTTCCTAATATGCGTTTACCGACAGCAAAACGGGCGGAGAAACCGCCCGTCATGCAAATCGCAATTCTGTTTGTTTTACAGCGTCTTGCCGGGGTTCATAATCCCCGCCGGATCGAAGGCCGTCTTGATGCGGCGCATCAGATCGAGCGCAAATGGCTGTTTGAAATGCGCAAGCTCATCGCGCTTCAAACGACCGATGCCATGCTCGGCGGAAATCGATCCCCTGTAACTTGCAACAATTGTGTGGATACGATGATTAAGCGCGCCCCAATGGGAGAGGAATTCCTGCTTGTCGGCGCCAACCGGCTGCGACACGTTATAATGCAGGTTGCCATCGCCGATATGGCCGAAGCAGACAATACGTGCGCCGGGGATCATTTCCAGCGTCGCGGCATTAGCCTCGTGGATAAAGGCGGGAATGGATGAAACAGGCACGGAAATATCGTGCTTGATCGAACCGCCTTCCGGCTTTTGCGCCCAGGACATTTCCTCGCGCATTTTCCAGAAGGACTGCGCCTGCGCGACACTTTCGGCAATTGCCGCATCCTGAAGAATGTCCGCTTCGAAAGCCTCGTGCAGAATGGTTTCCAGCGTAGTGCGCGCATCTTCTTCCGAGCGCGTGGAGGAAATGTCGATCAGCACATACCAGTTATGCGGGCTTTCCAAGGGATCGCGTGCGCCATCGACATGGCGCACGGTGAACTCGACACCGACGCGCGGCATCAGCTCAAACCCGGTCAGTGACGGGCCTGCATGTTCGGTCGCAAGCTGGAACAGGCGCAGCGCATCTTCCGGGCTGCGCATTCCGGCATAGGCAACGCCCTTGCCCTTCGGCTGCGGGAAGATTTTCAGCACAGCCGCCGTGATGACGCCGAGCGTGCCTTCGGAACCCACGAACAGGTCTTTCAGGTCGTAGCCGGTATTGTCTTTCTTCACATAGCAGAGGTCGTCCAGAATTTCGCCGGTTGGCAAAACCACTTCGAGACCGAGGCATAGCTCGCGCATATTGCCATAGGCGAGCACTGCGGTGCCGCCTGCATTGGAGCCGAGGTTACCGCCGATCTGGCACGAACCTTCCGCACCCAGCGACAGCGGGAACAGACGCCCCGCCTTCTCGGTCGCGTCCTGAAGATTTTTCAGGATGACGCCTGCCTCGACGGTGGCCAGATTGCCGACCGTATCGAGCGCTCGGATTTTATTCATGCGACCAAGAGTCAGCACAATTGTCGTGCCGCTTTCATCCGGCGTCTGCGCGCCGACAAGGCCCGTATTGCCGCCCTGCGGCACAACCGGCGTTTTCGTTTCGCTGGCAAGTTTCATGATCGCCGCGACTTCCTGCGTCGAAGCCGGGCGCAGCACGAGAGGAGAATTGCCTTTATAAAGATCGCGTTGCTCGATCAGATAAGGCGCAATGTCTTCCGGCGCGGTGAGCGCGTTCTTCTCACCCACAATAGCGGCAAAACGTTCGATCAATCCGGTGTCCATATTGGTCCTTGAGCTTTGTTTTCACGCATTATCCCACGCAAAACCGCTTCGCACTTTTGCTGGAAATGCTTTAGCGCGGCGCGGCGGCGCGTTTCAGACGGTCATTGATGGCCTCGCCGAGACCGTCAAAAGGAATGGGTTCAACGGCAATGGTGCTGGTGCCGGTGGCGTCGAGCTTGCGCATGAAATCGAAAAGATTGCTGGCCGCCTCGCGCAGATTGCCATCCGCGCTGAGGTTCAGTACGGCCTTTGCCGTCTCGGCCCCGGCCACGCGCGACGGCCCGAAAGCCAGCAGCGCTTCGCCCGGTTGCACATTGCCGACCGCAAGCCGCATCGACGCATCCGGCGCATAGTGCGAGGCCATCATACCCGGCGCGATGATATGCGCGTGAATGGCCTCGGTCTGTTTGGTGCGCAGCAAGGTTTTGCCAATCGCTGCTTCAATGTCTTCTGCCGCAAGCCCGCCGGGGCGCAATAGACGCACCGTGTCACCCTCGACCTTCACGATGGTCGATTCCACACCAACCCCGCATGGACCCGCATCGAGGATCAGGTCTATTCTGTCGCCAAGATCGCCCGCGACCGCATCTGCGCTGGTGGGGCTGATACGCCCGGAAGTATTGGCGCTCGGTGCCGCCACCGGGCTGTCCAGCGCGGTGATAACCTCCTGCACGCGGCCATGCGGCATGCGGATGGCAAGCGTCGACAGACCCGCCGTTACAAGCGGATGGATCGGACGATCTGTCTCCTGATGGTCTTTGAGCGGCAGCACGATGGTCAGCGGGCCGGGCCAGAACAATTCCGCCAGCCTGCGCGACAGCGGATCAAAAGTGACATAACGCTCCGCCATGGCGATGCCGCTGACATGGGCAATCAACGGATTGAACTGCGGACGCCCCTTGGCGGCGAAAATTCCTGCAACGCCTTCACCATGGGAGGCATCGGCAGCAAGACCGTAGACGGTTTCGGTGGGAATGGCGACAAGACCGCCGCGCCGCAGGATTTCTACCGCGCGCTGAACTGCCTCATCATCGAACTTCATTACATCTGACACTGGTTTTCCGCCTCTCGGGCGTCCAAGTTGAGTGCATCCCGAAAAGTGCAAAGCGGTTTTCGGACAAGATGCACGCATAGATATGAGCGCCTTCTGCCTACACAAGCGCGAAGCCGCGCGCAAGCAAACAGGCGAGCCGCCGCGTGCACATTTATGGCAACGCGGCCCGGAAAATTGCGTTTTGTTAGCTTTTGTAGGGCAGGATGATATTATTCATGCTTGAGGTGAATAATGTTATCGCGATTTATCGCCATTTCACTGACTGTCGCCGGACTGCCTGTTGTGGCCTCTGCCAACGGGGCGGAACCCGCGCGAACGACCTATGAGGTCGGTTCCATCGACTATATCGGTTACGACCGGATGGGCCCCAACGGGCTGCCTGTCTGCGGTGCCTGCAACCAGCGGCAAGAGGCTGAAGCCGAAGCGCTGAAGGAAATTGAAGCGCGGCGCAAACGCGCCCGTGCCTATATGGCGCGCATGCAGGGCAAGCCTCTGCCGGAAGACGTGCAGGAACAGCCTGCCGTAACGCCCGCTGTAACCCCGACCGAACAGAAGATGCCGGACTTCGATCCCGCCAAGCCGGTGCGCGTGGTCGGCGAGCCATGGGCTGGCGCATCCGAAGAAGTCGATCTGAGTTCGCTGACACTCAGGCCAAGCCTTCAGTAATCGACAAATGAAAATGGCGCCGTAATGGCGCCATTTCTATTCCTATGTGCTGGCTATCAGCCTGCGATCTTGGAGAAATCCGCAACCTTGCCGGTGGCCGTGCGGATCAGGTCGAGCAGAGCCAGACGATTGGCGCGGACATTTTCGTCCTCATCATTGACCAGCACTTTTTCGAAGAACGTATCGACCGGGCCGCGCAGCTTGGCGAGCGCCAGCATCGCGCCCGAAAAGTCTTCGCGGGCGATTGCCGTTTCGGTCTCGCTTGACGCAAGCGTAACCGCTTCGAACAGCGCCTTTTCCTCGTCCACCTTGAGAAGCGCGGCATCGACGCTAGTGGCGACCTTGGTGCCCTTCTTCTCTTCGGCTGCCAGAATATTGGCGGCGCGTTTTGTGCCTGCCAGCAGGTTCTTGCCGTCTTCCTCATTGATGAAGACGATCAGCGCTTCCAGACGGCGTGCGACCAGAAGCAGATTGTCGGCTTCCGGCGTCAGCACGGCATCAATGGCATCGTAACGTGCGCCCTCTTCCTTGAGATGCACCTTGAAACGGTCATGAAGGAAGGACAAAAGATCGGCCAGCACCGGCTCTGCACTGCGGTCGGCTTCGGCACGAACCTCAATCTCGTAGTTGCGCAACGCATTGTCGATATCTTGTTCGCCATCGACATCGCCGGATTTTTCGCCAGCGAGCTTTGCTTCGAATTCACGCAGCTTGCGTTGGACCACGCCTTCTTTCAGCGCAGCAAAGGCCGAACGGAACAGCGGCAGCAGCGGGAATTTCCAGTCCTGCGACAGCAGGAGACGGATCACGCCAAGGGCTGCGCGACGCAGCGCAAAAGGGTCCTTCGAACCCGTCGGCTTTTCATCGATGGCCCAGAAACCGACCAGCGTATCCAGCTTGTCGGCCAGTGCGACGGCAACCGAGACCGGCTCCTTCGGCACCACATCGGACGGACCTTGCGGCTTGTAATGTTCTTCAAGCGCTGCGGCGACGGCTGCATCTTCGCCCTGAAGCAACGCATATTTGCGGCCCATCGCGCCCTGAAGTTCAGGGAATTCACCCACAACTTCGGTGGTCAGATCAGCCTTGGCCAGCACTGCCGCACGAGCAGCAAGCTTCGGATCAGCACCCACCAGCGGGGCGATCTGTGCAGCCAGTTCGCGGATACGCTCAACGCGCTCGCCTTGCGTGCCCAGCTTCGCATGGAAGGTCACATTCAGGCCGTCCAGACGCGCCATGCGCTGATCAAGCGGCTTCTTCAGATCGAGGCCGAATTTTTCCGCCGAAGCGTTGAGCTTGTCGAGATCGGGCAGATCGTGCTGATCGGTGTGCCAGAAATAGAGCGCATCCGACAGACGTGCGCGCACCACCTTGCCGTTACCGTAAGCGATTTCCGTGCCGCCATCGCGCGCGGCAATGTTCGACACCAGAATGAACCGGTTGGACAGCGCTTCGGTTTCGCCCTGCTTGCGGGTGACGAAGCACTTCTGGTTGGCGCGGATGGTGAGGCGGATGACTTCCGGCGGGATCGCCAGAAATTCTTCCTCAAACTCGCCCATCAGCACGACCGGCCATTCGACCAGACCGGACACTTCTTCCAGAAGCCCCTCGTCTTCGACCAGTTCGAGACCCGACGCGAAGGCAAGATTATGCGCGTCCTGCGAGATCATTTCCTTGCGGCGTTCAGCATCGAGCACCACAAAAGCCTTTTCCAGCTTTTCGACATAATCGTCGAAGCGACGCACCTTGATCGCCTGACCGTCGCTCAGGAAACGATGACCATAGGTGAGATTGCCGGACTTGATGCCGTCAACGTCGAAATCGATAACCACGGTTTCTTCGGTTTCAGGGCCGAAGGTGCACAGGATCGATTGCAGCGGACGCACCCAGCGCAATGCACCCGGCTTCGCCGAAGCCGCGCCCCAGCGCATGGATTTCGGCCACGGGAAATTGCGGATCGTCTGCGGCACGAGTTCGGCAACGATCTCTTCCGCCGGGCGGCCCGGCTTCGTCAGATGGGCGACATAAAAATCGCCCTTCTTCGGATCGGAATGCACATGCGCCTGCGCGACATCGCTGAGACCGGCCTTGCGCAGAAAGCCCTGAATGGCCTGTTCCGGTGCGGTGACCGACGGGCCCTTGATGTCTTCATGCACGTCCTTGGAACGCACGGTCAGGCCGCGAATGTCGAGCGTCAGACGACGCGGCGTCCAGTAAGCGGTCGCGGCTTCATAGGTGAGACCGGCCTCGACCAGACCATCGGTGATCATCTTTTTCAGATCGCCGGCAGCCTTGCGCTGCATGCGGGCCGGGATTTCCTCGGAAAAGAGTTCGAGAAGTAGGTCAGGCATTACTCGCCCTCACGCTTGAAATTGAAACCACCGGCATCCGTCAGAAGGAATGCCTCGCCGCACTGACGCGCGAGATTGCGGACGCGCAGGATGTAGCTCTGGCGCTCGGTAACCGAGATCACGCCGCGCGCATCCATCAGGTTGAAGACGTGGGATGCCTTGATGCACTGGTCATAGGCCGGTAGCACGCATTTGTGCAAAGAGCCCTCGCCCGTGCTGCCAGCCTTCAAGATGGCTTCGCATTCGCGCTCGGCATCGATGAAGTGGCGATGCAGGATTTCCGTATCGGCCATTTCGAAATTGTAGCGGGAATATTCCTGCTCAGCCTGCAGGAACACATCGCCATAGGTGAGTTTTTCGTCGCCTTCGAGACCATTGAAATTGAGGTCATAGACATTGTCCACGCCCTGCACATACATGGCGAGGCGCTCGAGACCATAGGTTAGCTCACCGGCAACCGGCGAGCATTCAATGCCGCAGACCTGCTGGAAATAGGTGAACTGCGACACTTCCATGCCATCGCACCAGCATTCCCAGCCAAGACCCCAGGCGCCGAGCGTCGGGCTTTCCCAGTCGTCTTCCACGAAGCGCACATCATGCAGCGTCGGATCAAGGCCGATGGCCTTCAGCGAACCGAGATAGAGATCCTGAAGGTTCGGCGGCGACGGCTTGATGATGACCTGATACTGGTAATAATGCTGCAGCCGGTTGGGGTTTTCGCCATAACGGCCATCCTTTGGACGGCGCGACGGCTGCACATAGGCGGCTTTCCACGGCTTCGGCCCCAGCGAACGCAGCGTGGTTGCCGGATGGAACGTACCCGCACCCACTTCCATGTCGTAAGGCTGCAAAATAGCGCAACCATGTTCCGCCCAATAGTGATGGAGCGTCAGGATCAGGCCCTGAAAGGAACGGGTGGGATGCATATGTGCTGGCAACATGCTGGACGAATTAGACACCGGGCTGGGCCTCGTTATTGAAATGATGGCCCGGTCTAAGCAGGATTTCCGAAAAGTGGCAACCGGTTTTCGGATAAAAATCCTGCCAGATCATACATCAGCACCGCAGGGTCAAGCGCAGGCTGCCGGTTTCATGTCACATCGCCCTGAAACCGAACGTACCTGCCGCTTTTAATCCGTCGTCGGCTTTTCCGGTGCGGGTGCCGCTGGTGCAGGCGCGACAGCAGGCGTGTCCTGCTTCGGTTCTTCCGGTTTCGGCTGATCCGGCGTCTTCTCGCCGGGCTTTGTCGCATCGGCGGACGACTGGCCCGGAACATCGGGCAGGCCCTTCTTCAGCTTTTCCTCGATCTTGACGAGGTCTTCCGGCTCCGGCTTGCCTGCAATCGCATGGTGCCACTGGAACGTCGCTTCAAGCTGACGGCCAACGCGCCAATAGGCATCGCCCATATGATCATTGATGGTCGGGTCTTCCGGGCGCAGCTTCACAGCCTTTTCCAGTTCCACCACCGCTTCGTCGTAACGGCCGAGCTTGTAATAGGCCCAGCCCAGCGAATCGACGATGTAACCGTCCTGCGGACGCAACTCGACAGCCTTCTTGATCATGTCCAGTGCACGATCAAGATGGATGCCCATATCGACCCAGGAATAACCGAGATAGTTCAGCACCTGCGGCTGATCGGGATAAAGCTCCAGCGCCTTGTTGAAGCTCGGCTCCGCCTTGTCCCACTGCTTCAGGCGCTCATAGGCGATGCCGCGCTGGTAGAAGACCGGCCAGTCCTTGCGTTCCGGCGTCTTGATCTGCTCGACAGCACCATCGTAAATCTTGGCTGCCTCAGCGAAATTCTTGTCCTGCGCGTAAACACCGCCCAGCGCCAGATAGGTGCGAATGTCGGTCTTGTCGCGGCCCAGCAATATCTTCAACTGCTCGATGGCCTCGGCAGACTTGTCGTTATCGGCAAGGTTCAGCGCGCGCTGCATTTCGGCATCGCGGCGATAGGGCGAGGTTTCCGGCACGTCCGCATAATATGCGACCGCCGCTTCCGGACGGCGCAGCTTTGCCGAAATATCGCCCAGCTGGAACAGGGTAGCGTCATTGCCCGGACGCAACGGCAGCGAGAGCTGCAGATAAAGCTTGGCAAAAGCCTCTGCGCCGCTGCGATTGATTGCCGTGCCGAGCGTATAGAGAACTTCACCGGCGCCCTGCTGCGGCGTTTCGATCAGACGGTCGATTTTCCGCCCTGCCTCGATCTGCTCGCGCAGTTCGGTCAGGGTCATGCGACCGTTCAAAAGCTCCTCGCCATCCTTCAGAAGCTGGATTGCGCCATCCTTGTCGCCCTGACGCAGCTTGAATGAGGCATAAGCCATGATGACGCGTTCATAGGTGTCCGGCGCAGCACTACCGCCGGGACGATCATCAAGCGCCTGCTGGTAGAAATCAGCCGCTTCCTTCTTCATCCCGGCCTGATCGGCGATCAAAGCGGAATTATAGGTGCGGAACAGGCCATACCATTCGGGGCCTTCCATCTTCTTGATATCGGCCAGCGCCTGCTTGGGATTGCCCTGCCCGACCTTGACCCAGGCATTCATGAAGCCGGTAGCAAGACGATCCATATCGGACTGCATGGACAGCATCAAAAGCGGACCGACCTTGCGATACTGCTTTTTGGAAATGGCGTCGATGGCAAGGGCAACGCGGGAGAAGCGCTCTATATCCGGTGTATTCTGCAATTCGGACGCAAGCGGCAGCGCGTCCTTGAAACGGCCTTCCGTCAACAGGACCAGAAGCAGGTCCTGTTTGACCTGACTGTTGCCCGGATCGAAGGCCATGGCCTGACGATAGAAATCGGCAGCTGTAGAGAGATTATTATCGGCTTCGGCGGTGCGGCCCGCCAGATAGGCGCCTGCAAAGGAACCGGCCCGAACAGCAGGCGTAGCGACAGGAGCGGGATCGGCTGGCGTCTTGGCCAATGCTCCGCTGGCAGGCATTGCAATTCCCGCCAGAAGCGAAAGAAGCAAACCATAAAGCGGGCCGTGTTTCATTCCATGCCGCATGAAGCCCTATCCTCTTCTCAAATTCCCATATGCGGAATCGGCAACGAATCGCCGATTGCCTCCAACGCACCGCGCTCTGACCTTAACGGAACAGGCACGCCAAGCATGGCCTTTTTGGGATGAGGGGGCAAGAAAAGCATCCGTGATGGAAAGCTTTTCTTGATCGATCCCTGTTCGAAAATATCCGAAAACGCGAAAGACGTCTGGAAACTCAGTTCACGCGGCTGATGCAGAAATCGATGACTTCGATCAGCGCATCCTTTTCCGGCGTTGCCTTGAGCGGCGCCAGAGCGTCGCGGGCAATCTCGCCGAAGTGACGCGCGCGCTGCACCGTGTCGGCAATCGCGCCGTGCTTGGTCATCAGGCCGATGGCCTTTTGCAGCGATGCGTCGTCGCTCGCACCGTCTTCGATGGCGTGCTTCCAGAAAGCGCGTTCCTCATCCGTGCCACGGCGGTAGCTCAAAATGACGGGAAGCGTGATCTTGCCTTCGCGGAAATCGTCGCCGGTGTTCTTGCCGAGATCGGCAGCCGAACCGCCATAATCAAGCGCATCATCAACCAGCTGGAAAGCAAGACCGAGATTGAGGCCGTAATCGCGCAGCGCAGCGCGATCCGAGCGCTGCACACCGGCGATGATCGGGCCGACTTCGGCAGCAGCCGAGAACAGCGCCGCCGTCTTGGCCTTGATGACTGCCAGATATTCGTTTTCGGTGGTTTCCATGTTCTTGGCGGCGGCAAGCTGCATGACCTCGCCTTCGGCGATCACCGAAGCGGACGTCGCCAGCACGTCGAGCGCATCAAGCGAACCGACATCGACCATCATCTTGAAAGCCTGACCGAGCAGGAAGTCGCCAACGAGAACGCTGGCCTGGTTGCCCCAGATCATGCGGGCGGTGCTTTTGCCGCGACGCAGATCGCTTTCGTCCACTACATCGTCATGCAGCAGTGTTGCCGTATGCATGAATTCGACAGCGGTTGCGAGACGCACATGACCATCGCCGTCGTAACCGAACATGCGGGCAGCGGCGAGCGTCATCATCGGACGCAGGCGTTTGCCGCCCGACGAGATCAGATGATTGGCGACTTCGGGAATCATTTCGACGTCGGAACCGGCACGTGACAGGATCATTTCGTTCACGCGCGCCATATCGGCCTTCGTCAGGTCGACAAGCGGTTGCACCGATCCTGTCTGCTTTTTCTTGTCGTCGAGATTCAGAACCACACCCAATGCCATTACTCCTTGATGGGGCCGCCACCATATTTAAGCGCAGCGGAATGCTCAAGACGCATTCCGTGCCTTCACAGCCTGTTCAACATTGACGGAAGCAGTTGTCAATGCGGTGCATTGGCTACAAAGTGGGTAAATGATCGAACTTATCCGCACCAACGATTCCGTCCTGCTGTCTTTCGCCGAAGCCTTGATGAAGGAGGCGGGAATAGCTTATTTCATTGCAGATACCAATATGAGCATTATTGAGGGATCACTGGGCGTTCTGCCGCGTCGCCTTCTGGTCAGCGAAGATCAGCTGGACGAAGCACGGCAAATCCTGATTGATGCCGAGATTGAACACGAACTGCGCGATAAATGAGCCTGACTGCCGAAAACGAGATTGAAGAAACGCTCGATGTCTTTCATCGCGGCGCTTTTCATCTCGTGCAACCGGCAATGAAAGGTCATCGCTCCGGCGTCGATGCGATGATCCTCGCAAGCGCGGTGCCGGGCGGTTTTGCCGGGCGGCTTGCCGATCTCGGCAGCGGTGCAGGCGCTGCCGGTCTTGCTGTTGCGGCCCGGTGCCCGGCAAGCCGGATCACGCTTGTCGAACGGTCTGGCCTGATGGTCGGCTTTGCCAGGAAGACCATCGCCCATCCGCTGAACGCCGCTTTGGCAGACCGTATTGCGATTGTGGAAGCCGACGTGGCCTTGACCGGAAAGGCGCGTGTTGCGGCAGGCCTTGCTGATAACAGTTTCGATTTCGCCATCATGAACCCGCCCTTCAACGAAGCGGCGGACCGGCGCACGCCCGATCCGCTCAAGGCGGAAGCGCATGTGATGCCGGACGGCATGTTCGAGCAATGGGTGCGCACGGCAGCGGCCATCGTCAGGCCGGGCGGTGGCATTGCCATCATCGCACGGCCGGGCTCCATCGCGCCCATTCTGGAATCGCTTGCCAGACGTTTCGGCGGCTTGCATATCGTGCCGGTGCATCCACGCAACGATGCGGCGGCAATCCGTATCGTCGTCACCGGAACCCGCGGCAGCCGCGCCGGTCTGGCCTTCATGCTGCCGCTCATCCTGCATGGCGAGAGCGGAAACGGTTTTACGCCCCGCGCCAATGCCATTAATAATGGCCAGACTGCGCTTTTTTGATCCCCGGAGAATGACACCGTGCTGCTTATCGTCGGAACCGTTCGGCTGCCTGCTGCCAATCTGAATGAGGCGCGCCCGGCCATGCAGCGCATGATCGAGGCCAGCCGCGCCGAGGCGGGCTGCATCGAATATTCCTATGCCGCTGACATTCTCGATCCCGGCCTTATCCATGTAAAAGAACTATGGTTGGATCGGGCTTCGCTGGACAAACATTTTGCCTCCGGGCACATTGCCGCCTGGCGTTCGACATGGCCGACGCTTGGCATCACAGACCGCAACCTTGTGCTCTACGAAGTGGATGCGCCACAAATCACCTGAACGTTTCTTTAAGGAGACCGATGAACCACAGTCCCAATTCCGCTCGCCCCGTATCCCTTATGCGACGCTTTCTGGATAGCGAGGTTGCCGGCGGCCTTGTGCTGATGGCAGCGGCAGCGCTCGCGCTCATCGTAGCCAATTCACCTCTCTCACAAACCTATTTCGACGCTCTTCACGTCTATATCGGCCCATTGAGCCTTGCGCACTGGATCAATGATGGCCTGATGGCGGTGTTTTTCCTGCTCGTCGGGCTAGAAATCAAACGCGAATTCATCGACGGGCAGCTTGCCAGCTGGCCCAACAGAATGCTGCCGGGCATTGCCGCGGCAGGCGGCGTGATCCTGCCTGCGCTCATATTCGCGGCGCTGAATTTCAACGACCCCGAAAAGCTGCGCGGCTGGGCAGTGCCTTCCGCAACCGATATCGCCTTCGCGCTCGGAGTCCTGTCGCTGCTTGGCTCACGCGTGCCTTCAAGCCTCAAGGTTTTTCTGGCGACGCTCGCTATTCTCGACGATCTTGCCGCCGTCGTCATCATCGCCATTTTCTATACGGCGGAAATCTCGATGCCCTATCTGGGCGGGGCTTTTGTAACCGCTATTGCCTTGTTCGCGATGAACCGTCTGGGCGTGATGAAGCTTCTGCCCTACCTGATCGGCGGCGCGATTCTCTGGTTCTTCGTGCTCAATTCCGGCGTTCATGCAACCGTGGCCGGTGTCGTAACGGCGCTGATGATCCCGCTGAAGGCGGCACCCGGCAAGCCGGACGATATGAGTTCGCCCCTGCATATACTCGAACATGCGCTGGCAAAGCCTGTCGCCTTTATCATCGTGCCGATTTTCGGCTTTACCAATGCGGGCATTTCCTTTAGCGGCCTTGATGGTTCCGTATTCGGCGACACACTGACGCTCGGCATCTTGCTCGGTCTTTTCGTCGGCAAGCAGTTCGGCGTCTTCGGTGCGGCATGGCTCGCCATCAAGAGCGGCCTTGCACAAAGGCCGATGGGTGCAAGCTGGGCACAACTTTATGGTGTCTCGATCCTGTGCGGCATCGGTTTCACCATGAGCATTTTCATCGGGCTTTTGTCCTTCCCGTCCGATCTCCTGCAAACCGAAACGAAAATTGGCGTGCTGGCCGGTTCCGCCCTCTCCGCCATATTTGGCTACGGGCTGCTGCGGCTGGTGGCCAGACCCGCGAAAAGCTGACCTATTCACCCTCCGAAGATTTAAATTTTCGGAGGGTTTTCTTTGTGTTTCCAAGATTGCTTCCTACATTCGCTTCCAACAGTTGATCCAGTTCGGAGTTTACCTTGCCCGGTTTATTGACGCGTCTTGTTCCGCGCCGCTTTCGCAACGCTGCAATCGAAATTCCCGTTGTGCGCCTGCACGGCGCCATCATGACCGGCGGTTCCGCGCTGCGCCCTTCCCTCTCGCTGGCATCGACCGCTGCCGTTCTGGAAAAGGCCTTCAGCAACAAGCATACGCCCGCTGTGGCGATTTCGCTCAACTCTCCCGGCGGCTCGCCGGTGCAGTCGCGCCTCATCTATCGCCGTATCCGCGACCTCGCATCCGAACATCAGAAGAAAGTTTTCATCTTCGTTGAGGATGTGGCCGCATCCGGCGGCTATATGATTGCACTTGCAGGCGATGAAATCATTGCCGATCCATCGTCAATCGTCGGGTCTATCGGCGTGGTGTCGGCTTCATTCGGCTTTCCGGAACTGCTGAAGAAAATCGGCGTCGAGCGGCGCGTCTATACGGCGGGCAGCAACAAGGTCACGCTTGATCCGTTCCAGCCGGAAAAGAAGGCCGACATAGAGCGGCTGAAATCGCTGCAACTCGAAATCCACGAAACCTTCATCGACATGGTCAAGGAGCGGCGCGGCGGCAAGCTTGCTGAAGAATCCGATCTTTTCACCGGTCTGTTCTGGACCGGCACTACGGCATTGCAGCTCGGCCTCATCGACGGCCTGGGCGACATGCGCAGTTTCCTGCGCAAGACCTATGGCGACAAGATAGAACTGAAGCTGATCCAGCCGCAGCGCGGACTGCTTGGCCGCAAGGTTCCCGGCGTCGGCATGGCGCTCTCGTCTGCGCTATCCGGCATCGAACCGGCGGAAATTGCCGCCCATCTTGGAGACGGCTTACTTTCTGTTGCCGAAGAAAAAGCGCTTTGGGGCCGCTATGGCCTTTGAAACATCACGGTTTAACGTGATAGGATGTCAGAAATGACAGGGCGCAATCAGGGCGCGCCCGCACACACACATCATGCGCATATGCCGGGGCAAACCTTGCGGGCCAATGCGCAAGCCGAAGGGATTTGGCCATGCCACAGCTCATTTTTCTGCTGCTGATCGCCATCGCCGCTTGGTATGGCTACCGCTCGTTCAAGCGCGAGGCTACTCGTGTTTCGCAGCGTGTCCGTCAGGCCGAGAAGGAAGCGCAGAACCGTGCAAACGGCACGCTGGTGCAGGATCCGAAAACCGGCGAATATTACGTCAAGAAAGACTGATCCGCTTAACCTCGATGACCGACACTCTGTTGCGCGCCCGGCCTGTTGCCAGCCGGTCTGTTACCCGTCTTGCCCCGGCGAAAATCAACCTCGCGCTGCACGTCACCGGGCGGCGTGAAGACGGCTATCATCTGCTCGACATGCTGGTGGCCTTTGCCCGCTTTGGCGACACGATCACAGTTGCCGATGCGACGGAAGACGAGTTCACGGTCAGTGGACCTTTCGCCTCTTCTGTCCCTCTGGATGGTGGTAATCTGGTGCTCAAGGCACGCGATGCGTTGCGGGCGCATGCCGCCTGCGATCTGCCGCCCGTTGCCATTCATCTTGAAAAAAACCTGCCCATCGCGTCGGGCATTGGCGGTGGTTCCAGCGATGCGGCGGCGACCTTGCTTGCCCTCGACACGCTGTGGGCGCTGAATTGTGACTTCGACACGCTGGCGGTCCTCGGCCTGGTGCTCGGCGCTGATTTGCCCATGTGCCTGCACGGTGCGGCGCATGGCACGCCGCTGACGGCGCGCGGCATCGGCGAAGACCTCGCCCCCGTTACCGGACTTCCGGCCCTGCCGCTGCTGCTCGTCAATGACGGTACGGCGCTTGCCACACCCGACGTATTCCGCGCCCTCGACAAGCGGGACAATCCCGCCTTGCTGCCGCCCGGGCAAAGCGAACTCGGTGCGCTCTGCCATTATCTTGGCGCCACCCGCAACGATCTTCTGTCGCCAGCACTTGGCCTCGCCCCGCAGATCGGCGACAAGCTCGCCTTGCTGCGCGCCAGCGATGCGCTTTACGCCCAGATGTCGGGTTCCGGCGCGACCTGCTTCGCAATCTTCGCCGATGATCATGCCTTGCAGGCAGCAGCAGCCCAAATCCGCGCCGAAAAGCCGGGCTGGTTTGTCATCGCCACCGGCACAGCCGCCTCTTAAAGCTGGCAACCTTATCGAGCCCATGCTGATTCACTGTGAATCGCAACGACGCGGCAACCTTCGGGCCGCCCGAAGAAAACCTCATTCCGGCCACAGTCGATACCATCCTATTCAGAAGCTAGCTATTGTTCACTCTGATTGGACAATAAACACGTACACTCTGTTCGCGATTTATGAACAAAAACCGTCATATAACAGACACGTGAATGCTGGTATATCAATCAACATATTGTTTTAAATAACATATTTTTCTAATCTCTGAATGTTTCCGAATATTAACGAGCACGAATGTGTGATTAATAAAACATTTTCGTGACTGGAACTTTTCTCCACTGTCACCCATTTCAGGTGCATCGGAGCGACGAAAAAGAAACGCCGCTCCAATTTCCAAGGAGATAGGAAATGAAAAAGATTGTTCTTGCTGCTGCCGCCCTCGCTCTAAGCGCCGGCGCTGCTTTCGCTGAAAACCCATATGTTGGCGAACCTGAAAACCTTTATGCAAACGACCGTACTCCGGTTGCTGCACAGACCGTTGATCACACTGCAACCGCAACGATCAACGCTACCCACAGGGGTATGGTTTCACAGGATGGTTCTGCAAACCGCTTTGGCGATGCTTCGCCTTCGAGCTTTGAGAACTAAGATAGCCTGACCGCATTATGGGCGTCGCGCAAAATGCCGCTGACGCCCACAGGCCGGAACCCTCCCAAGCAATCCCGGCCTTCTGTTCAATCCCCCTCCCCGATGGATGGCATTTTAGCCAACCGGGCGCCCCGAACAGGCCCCAGTGAATGGGTGTCATTCGCGCGGCAATTTTATAAAGGAATACGAAAATGAAGAAGCTTGTTCTTGCTGCTGCTGCCCTCGCTCTGACCGCTGGTGCTGCTTTCGCTGAAAACCCACATGTTGGCGAACCTGAAAACCTCTATGCAAACGACCGCACCCCGGTTGCTTCGCAGACCGTTGATCGTACCGCAACCGCCACGATCCAATCGGGTTCGGTTTCCCAGGATGGTTCTGCAAACCGTTTTGGCGATGCTTCGCCTTCGAGCTACCGGAACTAATCCAGCCTAATCGCATAACGGGCGTCGCGCACAAACGCTGACGCCCAAGGCCGGGCCTCGATAACAAACACGGCTCCAACAGTTATCTCCCCGAAGGATGGTGCCTTAGCCACCCGGGTGCCCTTACTTGCTTCCCGATTGGTTCGGGCACCATCCGAAGGGCGATCTTTAAAGGAATATGAAAATGAATAAGTTTGCTCTCGCTGCCGTTGCCGTTGCTCTTAGCGCCGGCGCTGCTTTCGCTGAAAACCCACATGTTGGCGAACCTGCCGATCTTTATGCAAACGACCGCACGCCGGTTACTTCGCAGACCGTTGATCATACCGCAACCGCTACGATCAATACGGGTTCGACCTATCAGGATGGTTCGGCTCATCGTTTTGGCGACGCTTCGCCTTCGAGCTACCAGAACTAATCAAGATAGAGCGAAAGCTGTTATCTTGCAAAAAGGCGAAGCTCCGGCTTCGCCTTTTTCTGTTTTGGATTTTAATCCTGCTCTGGCGGATAGATGCCATGTTTGAGGCGCACCGGCTTCAACTGGCGCGGCAATTGCGCGAAAGCCATCCCGTCGATCAGCAGCGGCTTGATCGCCTCCAGCCGAACCAGAAGCCCGGCATCGAGCGCTGCCCCACCGCCGAACAATGCAGTCTTCAGACCGCCCAACCTGCCCTCTCTGGCAGGCGCGAACCGCGCAGGCCCGCTTGCGCCATCGATATGGCGACGAACCACTTGTTCCCAGCCGTCCTGCGGTACGGCTCCCGGAGCCAAAATCAGAACCCATGGCGTGCGGATCTCACCGAGAGCTGCTTCCATATCCGTACCATCGTTGAATGAGCATCCAGCGCCAATGGCAACCAGTGCGGTTTCGTCTGAAGAGCCTTCATCGATTACCAGAACACGCCGCACCAGCCCCTCCACTACGGCGGGCACGAGCGCCGACAGTGTGTGCGCCAAAGGCTTTTCGGAATTCAGTGTTTCAATGATCACGGACAACATGGACGCTTCATATATCAACACCGCGTGAACTGGAAGCAGAACGCAGTATGTTCTTGCTTTGTTCCAATTCATCGGATAGGAATAGATTCATCAGACAGAGTCGGACAATTACCAGAAGCATTGCCGCTTGCAAGCCATCAAAGGCTAATCCGGACATGCTTTGAAGCTCCGCAGGGAGATGAAGATGGCAGCGATCCAGCACGCAGATATCATCAAGCAGGCCGATATAGCCGCATTCGGCACAGGCCGTGCGGAGCATGCCAATGCGCTTGTCAGCGAAGCGGGTCTGCGCATTGATCACAGCCGGCGGCGCGGGCGTGGTGCGGGCATCAATCCGACGGGACGCTTCGAGCCGACCACCCGCCAGGATTTCGACGACGGCTGGACGACGCTGGAGGAATTGCCTGCCTTCAACACCGATGTTCAGGTGGAGAAGCCGCGCACGATCATCACCCGCAACGATTCACCCGACATCAGCTTCGACCGTTCGATCAATCCCTATCGTGGTTGCGAGCATGGCTGCATCTATTGTTTCGCCCGCCCGACGCATAGCTATATGGGTCTGTCGGCAGGTCTCGATTTCGAGGCGCGCCTGTTCGCCAAGCCGGATGCGCCGCGCCTGCTTGAGCGCGAACTGGCCAAGGCAGGCTATCAGCCGAAGACGATCGCCATCGGCACCAATACCGATCCGTATCAGCCAATCGAGAAGAAATGGCGCATCATGCGTGAAATTCTCGAAGTGCTGGAAGCGGCCAATCACCCGGTCGGTATCGTGACGAAATCCGCCCTTGTTGTGCGTGACATCGACATATTGAGCCGCATGGCCGAAAAGGGCCTCGCCAAGGTTGCGCTTTCGGTGACGACGCTGGACGCACATCTGGCGCGCACGATGGAGCCGCGCGCGTCCACGCCAAGCCTGCGCCTTCAGGCAATCCGCAAGCTGACCGACGCGGGCATTCCAGCTTCAGTGTTGATGGGACCCGTCATTCCGGGCATCAACGATCACGAGATCGAACGTATTCTTGACGCGGCTTATGCGCAGGGTGCGCGCGAGGCTGGTTACGTGCTGCTGCGCCTGCCGCTGGAAGTGGCGCCCTTGTTCAAGGACTGGCTGCTGCGCAATTATCCGGACCGCTACCGGCATGTGATGTCGCTGGTGCGCTCCATGCGCGACGGCAAGGATTACGACGCCGAATGGAGCAAGCGGATGCGCGGCACCGGCCCTTATGCCTGGCAGATCGGCCGCAGGTTCGAAATGGCCGCCCGTAAGCTCGGCATCAATACACAACGCAAACACCTGCGCACCGATCTGTTCGAACCCGTCCAGAAAGGCGGCAAGCAGCTGTCATTGTTTTGACACCACACAAAGTGCAATCCAGAGCGCAATTGAACCAGAGTGAGGCACGAAGATCAGCAAGATTATTCTCTCTGTAAGGCGACTTAGAGCGCTGGTCTGATCCAATCAGATCAAGATGCGATCGAAGTCCAAATCAGCTTCCGCCTGTCCCCTCAGGCGGATAAGGTCCTGCTTCCCGCCACCATTCCTCTTGGCAGGACCTTGCGGAGAATCGGGGGCAATGCGAACATCGCCACCTTATGAAACGCACGGCTTCTGATTCTCCCCTTCTCTTCGATATTCCGCTGGCTCCAGACTTCTCAGAAGAAGCGAAGCTTCTTGCGCGTGGGCTTCGCCACATTGTCGGCATCGATGAAGCGGGGCGTGGGCCTCTGGCCGGGCCGGTCGTAGCTGCCGCCGTGCTGCTGGACGCAAGCGATGTTCCCGACGGGCTGGACGATTCCAAGCGTCTAAATACCGCCAAGCGCAATGCTCTCTATGAGACCATTCTGACCAAGGCCGTGAGTGTTTCCGTCGCGAGCCTCAGCGCGCGCAGTATCGACGCAACAGATATTCGCAAAGCCGCGCTGGAAGCGATGCGCCGCGCTGTGCACGGTCTCGTCTTGCAGCCTTGCCATGCATTGGTTGACGGTCGTGATGTACCAACCGGCCTTCCCTGCCCCGGCTCCGCCCTGGTGAAGGGTGATCAGCGTTCGGTGTCGATTGCGGCAGCCTCTATTATCGCGAAGGTGACACGGGATCGCATGATGGAACGCGTAGGCAGCGTCCACGCCATCTACGGCATGGAAGTTCATGCGGGCTATGGAACGGCCAGACACCGCACGGCGATCGAAAGTAACGGCCCCGTACCCGGCCTTCACCGTTACACTTTCGCGCCGATCAAGGGACGGTTTGAACCTCACCGCTGAGCGGTATCAGAGCCTGAATCAAAAAGCGGCATGTGTGTGCGAAAATGGTAATTTTCGCGTACCGGAGCGGGGCGTACTAAAGGTACGTAAGCACCGGAAGCCTCGCATAATTCCGAAAAGTTGCAGACTTTTCGGTTCAGATTATGCGAAAGCAAATCTCAAATTGCCATTTGCTGCCACACAAGGCGACTTTTGGAACAGGTTCTTAGATACGACTGCGCCAGCCGCCGCATCCGTTGGCATTGTTCGACATGCCCTGATCATTGAATGCACATCTAATCGAGCTGAAGCAGGTCGGATGTCCATGGATCAGGCGGAAACTTTTCGGGTGTGCTCCAGAGCATCTGCGCACAGCCTGCCTGCTCCGACCCACCACTTGGCGTGCGGTGTCGGTACGCAAAGCCTCGGAGCGGCTTCAATGAAGGGTGAACGTCGTGACGCTCCAACTATGTTTTTACGCACGTATTATCTGGCCCAGCAAAGGCACTTCGCGCTCTTTGAGACGTGCTCAAAGCTCTGTTCAAAACAAAAATGCCGCCCTTTCAGGCGGCATTTCAAAACTCTAACGGTCGCGAAAACCTTAGTTCATGTTCGACTTGACCTGAACCAGTGCGTCCTTGAACAGACCGCCGGAGACCTTCGTGTCAACCTTGTCTGCGACAAGCTTACCAGCGGCGGCAACAGCGAGATCCACAGCCGAAGCACGGACGGCATTGATAGCGTCGACTTCAGCGGTTGCGATCTTCTGTTCAGCCAACTTGTTACGGCGGGCCACATATTCTTCAGTCGCACGCTTGGCATCTTCGAGAAGAGCCTTGGCTTCGCGTTCGGCAGCGGCGACGATATCGCCTGCTTCCTTTTCGGCTTCCTTACGCTTGCGATGGTATTCGGCCAAAAGCTGCTGAGCTTCTTCACGCAGCGTACGGGCCTCTTCCAGTTCCTTCTTGATGTGGTCTGCACGCTCATCGAGCGAACGGCCAACCATAGCCGGAACTTTCAAATAGGCGAGGATCGCCAGGAAGATGATGAGGCCAACAAGTGCCCAAAATGTAGCGTCCATTGACCTCTCCTCAGGCGTTCGCGGCCTTGACAGCGGCGGTTACCGAAGCCTTGTCGGCTTTGGTGCCCAGAAGCTGTTCGACGATTTCAGCCGTGGTTTCCTCGGCGATGGTGCCGACGTCGCTCATGGCCTTGGCCTTGATCGCAGCGATGCGGTCTTCGGCTTCCTTGAGCTTGCTTTCCAGAGTGGCTTCAGCAGCAGCGCGCTCGGCGTCTGCTTCGCCCTTGCCCTTTTCGCGAGCAGCTTCGGCAATCGAAGCAGCCTTGGTGCGGGCCTGGGCCAATTCCTGCTCATAAGCAACGATGGCGTTGTCGGCATCCTGCTTGAGACGGGCAGCCTGCTCGAGATCCTGAGCAATACGGTCACGACGGGTTTCGATCACGCCGCCGATACGCGGCAGAACCACGCGGGACATGAACAGATAGAAAAGACCGAACGTGATCGCCAGCCACAGAACCTGTGAGGCGTAATGGGTGGAATCGAACGGAGGGAATACGCCGCTGCCGTGTCCGGCATCGTGCGCGACCCCGGTTTCGGTGTGCACAGCATCGGCTGCGCCGTGCTCGCCAGCAGCTGGTGCCGGTTGCGATTCGGTGGCGGTTTGGGCAAACGCCGTGGACACGAACATCCAGATTTCCCCTTAAATCCAGCATGATCTGATCCGAAAACCGGTTCCCGTCTTCCGGGATCATGCCTACTCAGACGTCATATGCAAAGGCCAGCCGCGCTGCATTACGAGATACAGATCGCGGCAGGCCAGACTCTTAAACCGTTTATTAGACGGCGAAGAGGAGCAGAAGCGCGATGAGCAGCGAGAAGATGCCCAGAGCTTCCGTAACGGCGAAACCGAACACCAGACGGCCGAACTGGCTGTCAGCAGCGGACGGGTTGCGCAGAGCGCCGGAGAGGTATTGGCCGAAGATGTTGCCGAGGCCGAGAGCCGTACCGGCCATACCGAAACAGGCGAGACCGGCGCCGATGTACTTTGCTGCTTCCGCTTCCATGTTAAGCTCCTTCTGGATTGAAATATAAGCGCGGATTTCAGTTCTGGCGGTCGCCCGCCGGTTTGAACTCAGTGTCCCGGATGTACTGCGTCGTTGATGTACATGCAGGTGAGAACGGTAAACACGTAGGCCTGGAGGAAGGCTACGAGGAATTCGAGTGCGGTGATCGCAACCGTCATGATGAGCGGCAGGACCGCGCCGCCGACGCCGATCGGACCAAGGGCTGCCAGCGAAACAACGAAGCCGGCAAAAACCTTGAGCGTGATGTGGCCTGCGAGCATGTTCGCGAAAAGACGAACTGAGAGGCTGATCGGACGCGACAGGAACGAGATGATTTCAATGGCGACAACCAGCGGCACGATAATGCCGGGAACGCCGCTCGGTACGAACAGCTTGAGGAAGCCGAAACCGTGCTTGAAGAAACCGTAGATGATGACCGTACCGATGACCAGACACGCGAGAGCGAACGTCACGATGATCTGGCTGGTTACAGTGTAGAAATACGGGAAGAGACCGATGAAATTCGCGACCAGCACGAACATGAACAGCGAGAAGACGAAGGGGAAGAACTTCATGCCCTTCGATCCGGCCGAATCCCTGAGGCTTGTCGCCACAAATTCATAGGCCATTTCCGAAACCGACTGCAGACGGGTCGGGATAAGACCGCGGCCCGAAGACGTCAGATAAAGGAAGCCCGAAGCGACCACGACAGTTGCGACCATGAAAGCCGAAACATTCGTGAACGACAGGTCAACGCCGCCTACATCGATGGGAATCCACCGAGAAATCTGGAACTGATGGATCGGATCGTTCGCCACCTTAACCTCGTCTGTCTTCCCTGCCCGAAGGCGATTTGGCCTGCCCTAAGGCGATTTGGTCTGCCCGAAGGCGACTTGGTCTACCCGAAGGCGTTTCAGTCTCGGGGCCCGACATGCATCCGGCCCGCCTATCACTTACACTTGAACGAACTTTACCGTAAAGTCCGACAAGGCTTATTTCCTGTCACTCTTTTCCGCGTTAGTCTTAATGCCGCCTTGATCGGCGACATAACCTACGGAACGAAGCACATTGAGGACACCCGCTGCGAAGCCCAGTAGGAGAAATACGATCAATCCCCAAGGCGACGTACCGGCGACACGATCGATAAACCAGCCAAGTACCGCACCCACCACGATTCCCGCGATAAACTCGCTGGAAAGTTTCATGGCCTGTGCGACCGAACTTGCCGTTTCCGACCGCTCCTCCTCGGAAGCTGGCTTTTTGAACATGCCTTTTTTGACCAATTCGGCCTCAAGACGGTTCAAACGCTGATCCAGCTCCCCGGAAGCAGGTTGCCCTTGCCCATCCTTGACAGCACCGGATGGCGTTTCGGGCTCAATTCCCCGTGCCATTGGCAGCTCCTTTTTTTCAAGAAAGGCAGGTTCAAAAACCCATTTCCAAGTTGCGCGCAACATATTGACACGCCGCCCGGTAGTCAAGGCGGTGAAGCCACTGCTCCAGAAGGTTTTTTATTCATAAAAAACAATTGGATAGCCAATGGTGCGACTCATTTTCCGCCCAAAGACGAAGAATGTGGCGCGAATCCTTCACTTTTTCGTTGCCGCTATCCCCAGCCGATCACGGTGGGCACAGCGCGAATGAGCACATTTCGCACCGGACAAGCCCGCTTTGCACTTTAACCAGAAGAGTCGTCCTGCAAGATTGACCAATGCGGGCAATCGAAAGCATCCAATTGCGGCGATGGAAACAGCACGCCTTGAAATGACACAGGCGGAAGAGGTCACTCTCTCCCGCCTGTCTGTGCTTATTAGATCAGCTTCCGTCAAACGGAACGCCGCCGCCGAACTGTCATCGGCTCCGGCTTTTCCATTCATGCGGAACCGTGCGCCTATCGTGGCAAGCCCTAGAACTTGCCGGAAAGGCCGATGATCGCGCCGAATGCTGTATCCTTGTCCAGCGTGCGGTTCACATAAGGCGTCACACCGATGCTGACCGCATCGCTGAACGCATAGGAAACCGTGGTCGACAGGCTGCCGCGTGTATGGGCGTTATCAGAACCGAACTCGAATGCGCCGATATAGTCAGCACTGGCGATCACGCTCGGATCCTTGTGCGAAAGATCCTGCTCGATCTCCGCATTGACGGACCAATTGACCTTGTCGGTCAGCGCCATACCATAGTTGAGGCCGAAATAGGCGGTCGTGCGTTGCGACTTCACATCCGAATAGGTGAATGGGAAATAGACGCCGGTTTCGGTATAGCCGTCCATCTTCAGGTCGGTATAGTTCAAGCCGCCGTAATAGCCGAACGACGACTTGTTGCCGAGATCAAACGACTGCCCTGCTTCCAGCTGCACGCCCCAGCCATTGATGGTGCTGTCGCCGCTGCCGGGTTCGGTATAGCCCAGAACCTGGCGTGTGCGCTCAGTATCATAACGATTGATCGCCGCAGAACCGCGTATATACCAGGTTCCGCTCTGGGTGCTGTCTTTCCACTGGGCATAGATGCCGCCACCAATATTGTTGTTGGTGTGGTCGTAATTGTCCGGCATGTCCTGCCAGAACGTGTGCGCAATGGTTGCGCCTGCCGAGAAATTATCGGTGAAGGCATGACCAAGTGTCATCCAGCCGAGAACATCCTTGCTATCACCTGCGCGACCGACATCGGAATAGATGCCGTACCAGCTTTCACCTGCCTTAGCCATTCCAAGGCCAGCACCGGAGAAATCGTTGAAGCCCTGACCGCTGCTGCTGCCGCCCATCAGACGACCGACAATCGCGCCTTGCGATCCCATGACGGCGAAGGTGTCGTGCGCAAGTGCTGCAACCGTATCAACCGTATTGGTCACATCAATGCCAACAGGTGTGGGCGTCGGCGTCGGCTTCCCATTCGCGTTCGGGTCTGGATCAGGGGGCGGATTGGGGTTCGGCTCAGGATCGGGCGGCGTTACCTTCACGAGTTTCCAGAGTGCGGCGTGGTATTTATTATTCGTATCCTGGAAATTACCGACAATAACCGTTCCATCAGCGGAAACACCGGTAGTGTTGGACTTTATGCCGCCCAAAGTTCCAAGATCAATCAGCGACCCGTTCGCACCAACCCAAGCGACAGCGTGACTTGTACTCACATTGTCCGCATTGCCAACGATAACAGAGCCATTTGCTGAAACAGCAACTGTGTCGGAAGTCGCACCGCCCAAAGTGCCAAGATCGGTAATATCCGACCCTCCACCATACCACGCGACTGCGTGCTGATCCGTTGATGTATTCCTCGAAAGTCCGATGATGACACTGCCGTCAGCGGACACAGCATGGGCCATAGAGAAGGTATTACCGGTCAACGTACCAAGATCCGTTGGCGTCGTGGCTCCGTCACGCCATACGGTCGCATGGCGAAGTGCGGTATTACCGGAGGTCAATTCTGAGTAACCAACGATCACCGATCCTGCAGCAGACACGCCCATCGCGGCAGAGTTATCACCACCCAAAGTGTTAAGACTGGTCGCATTAGACGCGTGGTTACGCCACATCACTGCATGAGTGTTTGTACCAGCAGCACCTATATTTGAAGAACCAACGATCACTGACCCGTCTTGGGAAACAGCCTCTGCTGAGGAGCCTCCTGCGCCCAAACCATTGAGTTCACTTAGCTGCGGCGAACCGCTGTCCAGCGACCACTTAACTGCATGAGCGACGTGCTGCGGGGTACCGTCGTGGTAGTATCCAACAATTGTGGACCCGTCAGCGGACACGGCCGGGGCGGTGACATCAACGGTAGGGTCGATGACTTTAAGCTCCGTCGCGATCGTCGAGCCATTTAGCCATGCCATAGAGCGGGTAACAGCGCCATCAAAGAAAGTCCCCAGAATGACGCTGCCATTAGTGGACACAGCCGTAGCATGAGCGGAAAGCTGAACGTTCAAAGGTGTCAGAGTGGTCCGGCTTGCGGTTTCGCTATCCCACTTCTGAGGAGCAGTGAGAGTTCCCAGACCGGTGAGAGACCCGACAACCACCTTGCCGTCAGCAGAGACGCCGTAGGCATAAGAGCCATGTCCCAATTCATCCATTCCATATGATGTGTCCAGCTCCAGCTGTTGCGCTGTCGCAATATGTGCGTCACCTAATAAAGAAGATGTACCAATAAGCAAATATGCCAAATGCTTATTTAAAACTTTCATTTTCCCTCACAAATCAAAAAATAATTAGTTATGTCCCGATGATTCCAATCTTATATTTACTTTAAAGTAACATGTCTATATTGCAAAACATTCATTCAAATGCCCTAATTAAGCCAAGTATTAATTACTTATTTATCTATATATTATTATTTACATAATTTATGAAATCAAAATAGTAACGCGCAAGCGGGCCAGCTCGACACGCCAGACATTATTTCCCCAGATTTTATGAAAACGAAGTCGCAGCAATTTTGCTAAAGCGGGCATTTGCCGTTGTGATCCGGATTTGATCACAACAGGATCAGCGGGCAGCCCAGTGGGCTAATCGCCCCACAGAAGCGCTTCGTGCTTTTTCGGGAGTTGCTTTATCAGCTCCAGCCGCCGCCATAGGTGCGGTAGAAGACATGAAGGCCGATCTTGGTCAGCTTCTTCATGGTCGGTGCCCAGAAGGGCTTCACATAGGTCGCATGATAATGTGTGGCGGAGCCCACTTCCGGCAGCCAGATCTGACCGGACGAAACCGTCTTTGCCACCTGCTGCGCCATGCGCCATTGCGGCATCTCGGTCACACGGTGCTTCTGGCCATCGCAGGCAAAGGAAAACTGGCAGGCATTGAGCCAGTCGCGATTCTGATAGACCGCCCCGCAGATCGTGTTCGGATAGGCCGGGTTGCGCACGCGGTTGAGCACCACCTGGGCCACAGCCACCTGTCCCTTGACTGTCTCGCCGCGCGCTTCGAAATAAACCGCTTCGGCAAGGCATTTCTGTTCGCTTGCACTAAATGCCGAAGGCGGCAACGGAGTTGCCGCCCATCCATGATCTTCATCACCAATCGGCGGAACGAACCGCCCCGCGCTTGGATCGGGTTTCAGGATGCTCTCGAAGGGAGAGGTTTTTCCATAATCGGGTGTGGAAGGCGCATAACCCAGTGCCAGCACATCCGGCTGGTCATTGGTGATCAGCTTGGCCAGCTGCACCGGCATTTCCGCTCTTGGCTTTGGCGGCTTCACGGCATGGAAGGCCATGGTGATGCCGATTTCCTTGCCCTCAAGCTTGCTGGAAAAAGCCATCTTCGCGTCGGTCTTTTCCGGCGGGCGGGTGATCATGCTGATCTTGTCGAACATGCTGCCCGCCGTGAACGCCTTGGCTGGTGCCTTTGGCTTGACCGAGACAAGGCGGCCCGTCTTATCGGTACGGTTGATGCGGTTTTCATCCGGATTGGGATCATCCGGGCCGAGCTTGGCGGTTTTCTTGCCACCCGAAAGCGCAACCCGGCCAATCCCCGGCACTTCGATGCCGTTGGTTGCGATGCTGCCGGTGACCGTCGTTGCATCGACAAAAGGCATTTCCGCCTGATGCACGGAACCGACGGGCGCCTTGGCGACGAAAGCCGTCCAGCGATGCGTGCCAAGATCGGCGGAAGGCACGAGGCTCGCCATATCCTGAAAGGCAATCGCATTGGAATTGAAGAGATAGGCGAAAGCTGTGAGCACCAGCGGGATCAGGCGCTGCGGCTTGCGGGCGATGTGACGCGGCTTCGCACGCACGGCATAATAGCGCCCCTCTTCCGGGCAATAGCCCGTGACAGGATAATGCCATACCGGCTCAGCGACGGTCTTCCGACGACCAAACAGCGCTCGTATCGACACAAGACGCACCGCACACTCCACTCACACAGACTTCTGTTGTTCTCGCGCACATCGTGTCCGAGGCGCGTTTTCACGCATTTCGGGATATGCTTAACAACGCCGATAATGGAGTATTAACCTTGATGTATCGTTAACGGGCTTCCGTTTACTATTTGAAAAGATTGATTAATTTAGAATTAACGCTGTCAGCCCAGCTTTTGTTTTCATTGCGTTTTTGGCGCGAGCGGGCGACAAGGGACAGAAATGACCTAACGGGACGAAAGTTATTTCGTCAAAAATCTACACGCAGATTACCGATAAGGAGCCGCGATGAGAAACTGGAAACCCGGACAGATATTTGCCGCCCTCCTCTGCATGCTCACGCTATTACCAGCGACGGCCATGGCGGATCTTCAACGCAATGGCGTGGTCATTTTCGCCGATACGCCGAAAGTCACGCGCTGGGCGGCAGTACACGTCACGCCGGATGAAACGGTTGGTGACCACTTTTATCATGTCGAGGTTTTCGAACATCCGAAGGGCGCGAAGCCGTGGGTCTTCAAGCGGCTGTCACAGCATATGGTGATAACCGGTGAAGCGCTTGAGAAAAGCCGCATCACATCCCGCGCCAGAACCTATGCGTATAAGGATGTCGAGTTTCGCATCGTCTACAAGCATTGGCTCGCCAACAAGCAGGAACAGGCCCAAACGCCGGTCTGTAAGACGACAATCGAAGAGTGCCTGAAAGTTGCGGTAGCCGATTAGCTACCAGCTTCGTAGGCAGCGTCGAAAAAGGCTTTCTCCAGTTCCACGGCCCGTCGGAAGAAATCCTCGCATTTTGATGCGGCAGCCGGTCCGACACGGTCGAGTTCCGAACGCAGAAAGCCGACGAATTCCACGAAATACGGATTGTCGTGCAGGATGATCCATTCGGCGAAAACAAAATTCTCCGGCAGCGGCTTCGGCGCCTTCTCTGCCCAGTCGAGATAAAGCCATTCGGCTACGGTCAGCACGGACAGGCAAGCAGCATAGGAACCGGACTTAGCCGCTTCCAGCATCAGCGCCTTGAACCCGGTCGTCGCCATCGCATCGGGTGTATCGAAGCGCGTCGCATCGTCAACCTTCAGCGTTTCGAAAGCGCGCTCGAAATAGGAGTTCTCGTCATTGCTGATCATGCCGATGAAGCGCCCCAAGGTCAGCTTCGCGTCCATCCTGTCGCAATTGACGAGCGCACCGCCGAGCAAGGACAGGAAACAATCGATGAAACGGTGATCCTGAACCAGATAGCGCGTCATCACGTCTTTCGATGCCGTTCCGGTGTAGATTTCCCGGACCAGACGATGCGTCACGGCCTGTGTCCAGTAGGGCTCCGTGCTCTGTCGCAAACGATCAGTAAATCGTGCGGACACAGCTTCGTCATTCTTCAGCATAGACAAGACGTTGCTCCATATCGCGTGCATTGATTGCGAGCCGAACCTTATCGGCGTCGACCATCGTTCACAATGAACTTGTGAAAGCCCCAATCATCTGTGAAAAGCACTTCATCTCTTCGTTTGCGCATATTCGGATCAGATCGGACAACATGATCAAGAAAACTCTCGCTGCCATCGTGCTCATTGCTGTCGCGTTGTTTGGCTATACCAAGGTCATGGCGCGGGTCAGCCTGGTCGAGCCTCCCGTCGCCGCTCAGGCAGAACAGCAGGCCGATGCGATCCGTGTTGAAAAGGCCAGCCGCCAGATGACCTTGCTGCGCCAGGGCCAGACGATTGGCACCTATCGCATATCGCTTGGCAGCAATGGCGATGGCGGCCACAAGCAGCGCGAGGGTGACGAGAAGACACCCGAAGGACAATATGTCATCGACTGGCGCAATCCGCGCTCAATGGCGCATCTGAGCCTGCATATTTCCTATCCGAACGAAGATGATCAACGGGCAGCCGCGGCGGGCGGTTATGCGCCGGGCGGCAACATCATGATCCATGGCCTGCCGAATGGCTGGGGCTGGCTGGCAGCCGCGCATCATTTGTGGGACTGGACCGACGGATGCATTGCCGTCACCGATGCGGAAATGCGCGACATTTGGGCAAGAGTGCCGAATGGCACGCCGATCGAGATCCTGCCTTAGAGCGCATCCCGAAAAGTTTGAAACGATCTTCGGAAAAGATGCGCGCTCTTACTTCACGGACCAGCGGTCAATATCCGCATCCTGCCCGATCAGCGCCAGACCAGTGGCGATCGAATCGAACTGGTTGGAGCTGGTCACCGCCGCATCGGGGAAACGATTCTCGAACACGGTGCGGATGACCGGCACGAAAGACGTGCCGCCCGTGAGAAAAACACGGTCGATATTGCCGGATTGAATTCCTGCCTTGTCGACGGCCTCTTCCACCGACTGTTCGATCTGGCGCACATCCTCGGCGATCCAGTTTTCGAAATCGTTGCGGGTGATATCCGAGCGGATTTCAAAATCATCCGCCTTGAAATGCAGTTCCGCCATGCGCTCAGATGACAACCGGACCTTGAGGTTCGAAACGGCACGGTAGATTTCGTAGCCGTAATCGTTCTCGATCAGATTGATGAAATGCTCCAGCGCTTCCGGCTCGACCGCCTGCTTGGCAAGTTCGGTCAGGTCGCGGATCGTTGCTGGGGAGTTCATCAGGAACAGCGTGTTCCAGCGCGCGAAATTTGCGTAATAATGGTTCGGCATGGTCAGGCGCTTGCCGAAGGATTTATATTCCGTGCCCTTGCCGAGCAATGGCGAAACCGCATTGTCGATGATGCGGTAGTCGAATGTATCGCCCGCAATGCCAAGACCCGTCTGGCTCATCGGCGTGAAGGAAAGACCGCCCTTGCCCACTTCAAAACGCACGATGGAAAAATCGCTCGTGCCGCCGCCAAAGTCGGCCACCAGAACGGTTGAATCCGCCTTCAATTCCTGCGCGTAGAAATAGGCTGCCGCCACCGGTTCGTAGACATAGTGAATGTCGGTGAAGCCAAAGGCGCGAAACGCCTTTTCGTAGCGCTGCATCGCCAGTTCCTCGTCCGGCGAACCGCCCGCGAAAATAACCGGACGCCCAATCACCACGCGATTGCCCTTAGGCGGCAGCCGGTCGCCGAGGCGCGCCGCAACCGTTTCGAGGAAAGTCGTCAGAATATCCTCGAACTTGAAGCGCTTGCCGAAGACCGGCGTATCGGTGAAGGATTTGGACGCCGCAAAGGTCTTGAAGGATTGCAGCATGCGCGTCGAATGCGGTGCGTTGACAAAAGCATCCATCGCCCATGGGCCGCTTTCCACCGTGCGTTCGCCGGTTTCGCGATCCTGCCAGAAACAGAGGATCGAGCGATAGCCGGTCACATCGGCGCCGTCCTTGACGACGCTCAGCACCGCCGCCGAGCCATCGGGGCTGGCAACCGACAAAACCGTATTGGTGGTGCCGAAATCGATGCCTAATGTCACGCCATCAAATAGGCTCTCAACAGCCTTCGTCATCACTGCACCTTTTGGGAGAAAATCGGGGAGCGGGCGGATTAGCAGCCGCGACGGCCAAGCTCAACCCGTTAATGTGCGTTTTGATGCCAATGGATGAGATCGGCGCGAAAATAAATACCTGAAACGCCGGCCCAATCCGTCATGTAACGAACGGAAAAGAAGTTTGAAGTAAAAGATTGCAGGTTTTTTGAAACTTTATAGAATTTTTGTTTTCAGACTGTTAGGTTCCAGCCCCGCATCCGGAGTGGTTCACCTTTCAGAGCATAATCCGACCAAATCTGTTCTCATGATACCGCCTGAACTGCTCCCTTATTTGTTCTCACCGCATGAATGCGACGCCGGGTGATTTCATCCGACTGCATAATGCTCCCGGCTGTCCAACAAATGAAAGCGATACTCATGGCGTTTCTCTCACGTACACTTCTGGCCACCGTCTTGCTGACTGCAAGCGCCCTGCCCTTTGCGGCGCAGGCTGAAGATGCAGCGGGCCAGCCGCTCGCCACCGGCTATCACAGCAGCGGCCAGGTTACCGCCGAGGTTAGCGGCGCCATACGCGACGGCGACAAGCTGACCGTCAAGGTTCGCTTCAAGAATGCCACAGAAGGCGACAACGTTTCCTCGACACTTTACAGCTCCATGTCGGACAAGGAGTACGAGAACGATTATTACCTTCTCGCCGGCGACAAGAAGTATCTGCTGTTGAAGGACTCCGAGGGCAAGCCGCTCACGCCCACCTCCGTTTCGCTGTTCGGCAAGGGGCCTGTGGTCGGCGTTTGGCATGGCGTCTTTCCGGCCCCGCCGAAAGACCAGAAGGTGACGCTCTATATCAAGGGGGTCGAGCCGCTTGGGCCGTTCGCCGTTCCCGCTGAATAGGGGGAACAGCCAATGGCTACGATCCATCGATTGACCCGTTTTGGTCTCATCGGCTTTGCTGCGCTGTGCCTGCCATCGGTCGGAACAGCGCAGGATGCAGGGCTGACTACGGATAAGAGCGCCTATATTCGTGATCTTGTGCCGGAAATCCGCGATCTGGTTTCGGCTTCCGGCGGCACAGATGGCAACGCGCGCGGCCTTTCGGGCGCAGCGCAACAGATTGTCGAAAAGAGCGGCAACATCACCATGCGCGAGACGGACAACAGCATCGTCCTGTCTGTCACAAGCGATATTCTGTTCGGCTTCGACAGCGCCAAGCTGACGGCTAAGGCCAAGTCCACACTGGGTGATGTGGTCAAGATATTGGACAGCACACCGGATTCCACCGTGCAGGTTGTCGGCCATACGGATTCCAAGGGCTCCGACAGCTACAACCTCAAGCTTTCCAAAGCGCGTGCCGGGGCGGTCGTCGAGTTTCTCGTCGGCAATGGCGTGCCGTCAGCACGCCTGAAACCGGAAGGGCGTGGCGAAAGCGAACCTGTCGCGCCCAACGACATAGAGGGCAAGGACAATCCCGACGGTCGCGCCCAGAACCGGCGTGTCGAATTCGTGCTGCCAAAGGCATGATGCCGCCTGCACAGCAGCGCCAAAAAGAAAAAGCCCGGATCGCTCCGGGCTTTTTTGCATCATGCTTATCGCTTCTTCTTGGCGCGACCGGCGAACGGATTGTCCGAGGTGCGCAGCGCAAGGCGGATCGGCACGCCCGGCATGTCAAAGGTCTCGCGCAGGCCGTTGATCAGATAGCGCACATAGGATTGCGGCATCGCATCAGGGCGCGAGCAGGACACGACGAAGCCCGGCGGGCGGGTCTTCACCTGCGTCATATATTTCACCTTCAGGCGGCGACCGGAAACGGCCGGCGGCGGCTGATGGGCGATCACGCCTTCCAGCCAGCGATTGAGGCGGCCGGTAGAAATACGGCGGTTCCAGATCTCATGGGTCTTCACGACATTTTCCATGAGCTTGTCGAGACCCTGTCCGCGTTCGCCCGAAATCGGCACGGCGCGAAGTCCGCGCACCTGCGGCAGAAGGCGGGCGGTCTTTTCGTAAAGATCGGCCAGAACCATCTGGCGGTCTTCGATCAGGTCCCACTTGTTGAAGGCGATGACCGGTGCACGACCTTCACGGATGATCAGATCGGCGATCTGCAAATCCTGCTTTTCGAAAGGGATCGTCGCGTCGAGCACGATGATCACCACTTCCGCAAAGCGGATGGCGCGAAGGCCGTCGGCGACCGACAGCTTTTCCAGCTTTTCCTGCACGCGCGACTTGCGGCGCAGACCGGCGGTGTCGAACAGCTTGATCTTGCGGCCGTGCCACTCCCAGTCGACCGAAATCGAGTCACGGGTAATGCCCGCTTCCGGGCCGGTCAGTAGGCGATCTTCGCCGAGCATCGTATTGATCATCGTGGACTTGCCCGCATTCGGGCGTCCGACAATGGCAATGCGCAGCGGCTTGGTCGCATCATAGGCCGGGATGATTTCTTCATCCGGGTCTTCGATGTCGTCACCGATCAGCTCGCCGACAGCCTTCGGCGTGAAGACTTCGTCTGCGGTTTCCGCTTCCTTCTCGTCGGCAAAGACACGTTCTTCGCCCAGAAGCTCGACAATGGCGTCGCGCAGGTCGGGCATGCCCTGACCATGTTCAGCCGAAATCGGGCACGGTTCGCCAAGACCGAGCTGGAAGGCGTCGTAAAGGCCCGACTGCGCACCGCGCGCTTCGGCTTTGTTGGCCACCAGCACCACCGGCTTGCCGGAGCGGCGCACCAGTTCGGCAAAGGTGTTGTCGGCAGGCGTCAGGCCGTTCTTGGCATCGACCACGAACAGAACCGCATCGGCTTCGCTGATGGCGGCCTCGGTCTGGGCGCGCATGCGCGCTTCCAGCGAGTCGTTGGCGGCCTCTTCAAGACCAGCCGTGTCGATCACCTGAAACTTGAGGTCGTAGAGCTTGGCGTCATGGATGCGCCTGTCGCGCGTGACGCCCGGCAGGTCGTCCACCAGCGCCAGCTTGCGGCCGACGAGACGATTGAACAGCGTGGACTTGCCGACATTGGGACGCCCGACGATAGCGAGAGTGAAACCCATGAACGAAAATTACTCCAGAAAGAAACAGGGCCGGTTCAAGACCAGCCCCGAAGGTAGCCTTTGTTTAACTTTGTGCCGCAACGCCTGCGCTGCGCATCAGATCCAGCATGGTGTTAGCGCGCTGGCGGATATTGGCCTGGGCCAAACCGTCATCGGCGATCTGCTTGAACAATTTGGCCGCATCGTCGTAACGCTCGGCCTTCCAGGCAGCAAGGCCAAGGGCTTCGCGCGCGCTGGAGCGCATCGAGTTGCCATCGGCGGACAGGGTTTCGACGCGCTTGGCGACATCGTCATAAGAACCGCTATCGACCAGCAGATAGCCCGCACGCAGGCGCGCCACATCACGCAGAGGGCCTGGCACGGCATTGTCGGCAGCGATATCGTCGAACGCCTTCACGGCGCCAGCCGCATCGCCCTTGCCAGCAAGAACCGAAGCCGCACGCAGGCGCGCCAGAACCGGATAGGAACCGTAGCCGGTCTTTTCCAGATCGTCGAGCGCGGCAAGCGCCTCATCGTTCTTGCCTGCCGATGCGAGGTCAAGCGCCGCGAGGAACTTGTCGCCGGATGCAGATGCCTTGCTGTCGGTCCAATGCTGATAGCCGACCCAGCCAGCAGTGCCCAGAACGATAGCAACGGCAGCACCGATCACGATCGGGCCGAAATTCTTCCAGACCTGCTTCGCCCGTTCCGAACGGAGTTCTTCGTTTACCTCGCGAATGAAACTGTCGTCTGCCATGGACCTGCCATTGTTCTTGAATCTGGTTTACGAAATAGATGTTCTGGCGCTTTTAGTCGGAATTGTCGCCATATGTAAGACCCGTCTGCGAAATAAGCAGATCAAGCCCCGCGTAAAAGTGAATTTCGGTCCGACCTTCGCCATATTCAAGGGATAGCGAGGTCATATCCCCCTTCCCGGCCTTCGATTTTCCCGGTATCTGATGGCAATGCGCGTTTTCTCCCCCAAAACTCTTCTCGCTCTTTCCCTTTCGACGGCTTTTTGTGCGCCTGCCGGGGCGACATCACCGGACATGAATGCCGGAACTGAAACTGCTGCCGTCAAAACGCAATATGTGCTGATTTCCTTCGACGGCGCACATGACAATGCGCTCTGGACGCGCTCGCGCGAACTCGCGAAGAAGAACAACGCCCGTTTCACCTATTTCCTGTCCTGCGTCTTTCTTATGACCCGAAAGGACCGCGCCAGCTATCAGCCGCCGCACAAAAAGGCGGGTGCGTCCAATGTCGGCTTTGCCCAGACCCATGATGAAGTCGTGACCCGGCTTGGTAATATCTGGCAGGCGCATCTGGAGGGCAACGAGATTGCCAGCCATGGCTGCGGCCATTTCGACGGCACAAGCTGGTCCACCGCCGACTGGAACAAGGAAGTCGGCGAGTTTCGCCGCATCGTCGCCGACGCCTACAAGAACAACGGTATCGACGGCGAGCCGGACGGCTGGCGCGACCTCGCGCTGCACGGCATCAACGGCTTTCGCGCGCCCTATCTCGCCGCTTCGAAACCGGTGCAGGACGCGCTGAAGGCCAATGGTTTCCGCTATCAGGCCTCATCCGTCACACGCGGGCCGGAATTGCCTCAGTTCACAGGCCAGTTCGCATCCTTTGGATTGCCGCTGATCCCGGAAGGCCCGTCGCAGCGCCCGATCGTCGGCATGGATTACAATCTCTATGTTCGCCATTCGAAGGGCAAGGAAGTGCGGGAACAATCGGCAGCCTTCGAGGACCGCGCCTATAAGGCGTTTCGCACCGCCTTCGACAAGCAATATGACGGTGAGCGCATTCCCTTGCAGCTTGGCTTCCATTTCGTGCTGATGAATGACGGTGCTTATTGGCGCGCCATGGAGCGACTTGTTTCTGAAGTCTGCACCAAGCCCGATGTTAAATGCACGACCTATGGCGACTATCTGAACAGCCTCGACAAAAACACCGGCCACGCTGCGCAAAACAGGTCGTAACCGGCGTTTTCCAAACCCTCATGCTGAGGACGCGCGTAAGCGCCGCCTCGAAGCACGAGGGTGCTGGGTAACCGCTCTAGTATTTATTTTACGCATTATCCTACGCATCGAAGCGGGATCAGAAATCAGTCCAGTGAACTGATTTCCCCGCGTAGCCGCTACGCACTTTTGCTGGAAATGCTCTAAACGCCCTGCGGTGTTTCCAGATTTTCGCGATCCAGCGACGGCAGCGGTTCGCCATGGATGGTCGCCTCGAAAGCCCGCAGACGTTTGTAGATCGACAAAAGCTCGATGATCGTCGTCCATGAATTGACGAGATACTGGAACGAACCCTGCACCTGAGAGAACACGTTGCTGATCTGGTTCATCAGGCCAAGTGTCAGCTTGCCTGCCACGATGGACGGAATGAGGATGATCGTCGGAAAGACATTGTCCGCCTGCAGGTAGAGAATGCGGGCCACGTTGAAATAGACATAGTGGAAATAGAGCCGGAAGTAATTGTGTCGGACATTGCGGAACAATTCGCGCATTGTAACCGGCCCCGCGCGGTCATCATGATCCTCGCCATAAACCAGTTCCTTACGATAGGCCGCTTCCACGCGCTGATTGTTAAACTCCAGCCCCGGCAGCTTGATGCCGACCAGCGCCAGCAGGCCTGTACCGAAGACGGCCCAGAAAACCGCCGCCCACACAAGTGCATGCGGGATGACGCCGATGATTGGCAGTTCATTGATCTTCTCGGAAAAACTGAACAAGACCGGCAAGAAGGCGATCAGCGTCATGACGGCCTTCACCAGACTGACGCCCAACTGTTCCAGCGTTGAGGAAAATCGCATCGTGTCTTCCTGCACGCGCTGCGCCGCACCTTCTATGTGGCGCAGTTGCGGCCAGTGGCTCATGTAATAATCATTCATCGCCGTGCGCCAGCGGAAGATGTAATGGCTGACGAAGAACAGGCTCAGCACACCGACCGTGACCGCGATGAAGGCGATGCCAAGGAAGTCGACAGTGCCCCAATAGAAATCGCTGGCCGTGACCGAACCCGGCGTCGACAGCGCCTTCTGCACCATATCGTAGAACGGACCATACCAGGCATTCACCGCCACGCTGGCCTGCACGGAGAAATAGGTCGTGAACAGGATCAGCGCCGAACCGAGGATCGACCAGCGCTGCCATGGATGCGGTGAAAACACTGCCCAGAAAGCATAAAACGCAAAGGTTGCTACCGCAAAATAGATGTAGAACCAGAGGAACGGCGTGGACCAGAAAATGCTGGCGCCGATGATCGGCGCAGCATCCGCGGCGGCTGGCGGCATTCCGAATATGCGCCCGAGATTTTCTCCCCCCATGTACCAGCTAAGGACAGCCAGCAGGCTCCAGAGCACGACAGATGGGAAAAACAGTTTTGGGCGAGGAAAGAAAGATACGAACACGAAAAGGGTCCCGATTCTATGGGGTTATCGCCCCATAGAATGCTTCTTGCCGCGCCTTTGCCAGTTAAATGTTTGTAAGATTTTGTTGGAAAACTTTTTCAGATTTCCACTCTCGTCGTTCTACTTGGCCTTTTGACCCGCCAGCACGCCAATCACAGCAACCGCCACCAGCGACAGCGCGGCGGCGAGACTGGCCGAGGTGAACGAGCCGGAACGCTGCGCCATAAAACCTGCGACCAGCGGCCCGACAATCTGCCCGATGCTGAAGCACACAGTCATACGCGCCAGCGCCCGCTTTGGCGAGGCAGGCGCCAGAAACCGCGCGATCTGAAGACCGAAAGCCGTCAGCGCCATGAAGGTCATGCCCAGAAGCGCACCCCCAACCAGTGGGCCAACAGGCGGCGCGATGACGACGCTGGCCGCAACGCCGATGGCTTCCAATATCGCCGTCAGCGCGAAGGCGTTGAACAGGCCGAACTTTTTCGCCGCCGGGGACCACAACCAGATGGACGGCGCAGCGGTCAGGCCGGTGACAATCCACACGGCTGCTTCCATCAGCGGTCCGCCCTCGTTGGCGCGCACGATGGCGATCAGAAACGTCGCGGTGATGACATAGCCGAAGCCGAAAATACCATAGGCAAGCGCCAATGCGTTGAAGGCAAAGCTTTTCGGCAAAGCCGGCTCACGGGTGTTGCCGCCATTGCCGCGCGGTCCTTCGCGCACCAGAAAGACCACCCCCGCCAGCATGACCAGCGTGAGCAGTGCCGCACCGACCCAATCCGCACGCCAGCCAAGGCCGGAAAAGCGGATGGCGGCGACCAGCACTGCCGAGATGGCAATACCGCTGCCCACCCCGCCGAAATGCACCGCACCAAGCCCGCTGCGCTCTGCGGCGGTCACATGGCTGAGCACGATGGCGGTGCAAAGGATCATGGTCACCGCGCTGATGAAACCCGCAGCAAAGCGGATGGCTGCAAACATCCAGACGCCGTCGAACAGCGCCATGGCCGCGCAAAGCACCGCACTGATGATCAGGCCGGTGATCACGCTGGCCCGTTCAATGCCTGCCGACCAGCCATAACCCGCCGCGACAGCACCAAGCAGATAGCCGATATAATTGGCGGAAGCGATGAAGCCGGCATCAGCAGCGTTGAAGCCAAGATCGGCCATCATGCCCGGCAGGATCGGCGTGTAGATGAAACGCCCGATCCCCATTGCGGAGGCCATGGCGAGAAAACCGCCCAGCGCATAACGGATAGCCGTCTGGTGTTGAGCGGTATTGGGGGAGGATGACATTGAAATATCCGAACGGGAAAAAGCTGACTTGAGAAAGTTCGACTTGGGAGAGAACTGGGTCGTGCGCCGCAAAATACCCTTCAAGCGTTGGCGTACAATTGAATTTTTCTGATGGCAGCGATCAAGGGGAATAGGGGAATAGGGGAATAGGGGAATAGGGGAATAGGGGAATAGGGGAATAGGGGAATAGGGGAATAGGGGAATAGGATTAACAACGCCTCGGCCGTCCGCAACCAAAACATACTGCCTTATTCCCCTATTCCCCTACTGCCCTACTTCAATGTGGAAACATCGCGCTTGGGGAGGCCAAATTGATCGCGGTTCAAAAACTCATTTCTATGACTGGTCTGTTTGCATCCGTCTTTCTGACTGCTGGCGCGGTTCAGGCGGCGGAACTGAAGTCCATGGAAGAGGTTGGTGCGGCGTTGCAGGCCTGCTGGTCGCCGCCTGCCGATACGAAGAACTCATCCGTCACGCTGAGCTTCAGCTTCAAGCGCGACGGCAGCCTGATCGGCGCTCCCCGTGCCACGGCGATCGATGTGCAGGGCGACGACAAAGCCAGGAAAGCTTTTGTCGATACCGCCATACAGGCCGTGCAGAAATGCACGCCGGTGCAACTGGCTCCCTCGCTCGCGCAAGGCATCGGCGGGGGTGTCTATACGATGCAGTTCACCTCGCCCGACAAATAGGCGCGAACGCTCGGCAAGGCCCAAACACGGCTTGCGAATCACATAAGTGTATGCTTATGTATTAGTCATGAGCGAGAACGATATTTTTAAGGCGCTGGCCGATCCGACCCGACGCGCAATCTATGAAAAACTGGCGACTGGCAGTCTGAATGCCAGCGCACTGCGCGAAGGCATGGAGATCAGCCAGCCCGCCATGTCCCAGCATCTGGCGGTTTTACGCGGCGCCAGTCTGGTACGGGAAGAAAAGCGCGGGCGGTTCGTGAATTACGAAGTCGACCCCGACGGTCTGGCGCTGATGGCCCAGTGGCTGATGAAATATCGCGCCTACTGGCCAGCGCGCATCGATGCCCTGAAAGACTTGCTGAAGGATATGGACCAATGACCGAGCAGCAGAGCCAAACGCCGAGGCCCGATATCGCACAGACCTATGAGCTGGATGCTGCGCCGCAGAAGGTCTGGCGGGCAATCAGCACGCCCGAATTCCGGGAGCACTGGCTTCCTGCAGCCGATCTTGCCGAACAGAGTGCCGCATCGTGCAAACCCGGTGAGGAAATCACCTATCGGATGCGCGAGAAGGAACCGCCTTTTCTCGAAAGCACCGTCACTTTCAGCATTGCTCCCAATGGTGAGGGCGGCACGCGCTTACAGATCAGCCATGTGCTGAGCGACATAAGGCTGAAGCGCCCTGCCCCGGTTGCAGCCAATGCCAATGGATCGCTGCTGATGCGCGCGGCCTAACCCGACCACGCCTTCATCCGACAATCTGGAAAGGAGTTCGCCATGCGCGAAACGATGCAACTCGTCCCTATGGTCGTTGAACAATCGAGCCGCGGCGAGCGGTCATTCGACATTTACTCCCGTCTGCTGCGCGAGAGGATCGTGTTTCTGAACGGTGAGGTGAACGACACGGTTTCGGAACTGGTCTGCGCCCAGTTGCTGTTTCTCGAAGCCGAAAATGCCAGGCTGCCGATCAATCTCTATATCAATTCGCCCGGCGGTGTGGTGACGAGCGGTTTCGCGATCTACGATACGATGCGCTATATCCGTGCACCTGTTCACACGCTTTGCATGGGCACCGCCCGCTCGATGGGGTCCTTCCTGCTGATGGCGGGCGAACCCGGCCACCGCGCAGCACTGCCCAATGCCAGCCTGCTGGTGCACCAGCCATCGGGCGGGTTTCAGGGCCAGGCATCGGATATTTTCATCCATGCCGAGGAGGTGCAGCGTACCAAACGCCGCATGATACGGCTTTACGCAGAACATTGCGGACGCAACGAAGAAGAGGTTGAACGCGCACTGGACCGCGATAATTTCATGACCGCGCAGGAAGGTCTCAACTGGGGGCTGGTCGATCACATTCTGGAAAAGCGTGACGACCCGGTTTCATAAAGGCCACCACACAAAATGAAAGAAGCGACAGTATTTGCATGGCCCGGGTCTTGCGACCCGGACATGCGTGTACTATCTCCCATCATGATATCCTCATATCGCCTTAACCAGTTGATATGTTTTAATAATTTTAAAACCCAATATATTGAACCCTATTAATAAGTGGACATAATGAATTTCAATTCCTGTATTGTTTTATCTATGATCGTTCTTGCAGGCTGCGCTGGACAGGCGGGATACGACGCGTCGTCTCCCTACCGAAAGAACAGTCACGTTTCCGCCATTGAAACCGATGCCATTCAAAGGGAACGGCAAATATCAGCCGACCAGGGTTCGGTGAGATCCAATGTTTTGGCAAATCCGGTGCGGTCGCATCCATGGGAGTAGATTAACATCCCAATCGGAAAGCAACTTCGGTTGAATTGCTCAAGAGTGTACCGTCTTCCTTGTCTGGACCGGCACACTGTCGGGAATTCCCGAATGCAGGAAGTGCAACAGCGTATCCTGCACCGATTCCAGCCGGTGTACGCAATCGCGCCAGCCGAAGGGTATTTCCTTCGGCACGGGCGGAATGCGCTGCGGCACCACGCCTTCATCCAGCGAACAATTGGCGATGATGATCTGCAGCGCCTCGCTGACCCATGGCGGCGGGGGAGCCTCTTTCTTGCGCAGCGCATTGCCAAGCGCTTCGCCAAACAGTAGCGCCGAGGCATAAAGACGAATGCCGCGACGATCATAACGCCCGGCCATTTCCGTCACTTCGCGGGCCGCGAGCCGCCCGCGCAACGACCAGCGCGCATTGCTGCGGGCAAGCGCAATGCCGTCCCCCAGCGCGATGACGGCCCGATGGGCGGAGGTGAACTGGTTGATCGCATTTTGCGCGCGCACCGGGTCCTGTTTATCGAGCGCCAAAGCCGCCTGTTTCAGCCCGTTTGCCAGCCGGTCCAGCAGGCCCCGCGCCGCCCTGTCGATCAGCCGCACCGGGTCAGGCGTTAGCAAGATCTGGCTGAACAAAAGCCCGACACCTGCCCCCACCAGAACGTCGATCAGGCGGGTCACGCCCGCCACCTGCGGCCCCATGGCCAGCACCAGAATGGCCGAAACACCGGATTGGATGGCAATCGCCGGCGCCATGCCGAACGATGTAGCCAGCACCATGGCAATGAAGGTCACCACGGCCATATGCATGACGGGAATGGTTTCCGGCAGCAGAAGCGACAATTCTCCGATCACCACGCCAGTCGTCACGCCGACCATCACGCCGATGGCCTGTTTGCCGTGGTTTGGCAGGTTGGGCGCGAGACAAATCACCGCCGTGACCATGGCAAAGACCGGCCGTGGCTGGCCGAGAAGCCATTGACAGATCAGCCACGCCACAGCGCCCGCAATGGACGCAACCAGCGCATCGCGCCAGCTCACCGACCATTGCTGAACGATCTTGTTCAAGCGCTGATGCATGGCTTTCTCCGCTTCGGCAGACCTATCCGCAGATATCTATGGCAGAAGCCCGGTAGCTCAAGACTTGAAGAAGGCCTCATACTGATCCGGCTTGAACCCGACCGTCAGCACGCCGTCCTTGTCGAGCACCGGACGCTTGACCATGGAGGGCTGTTCCAGCATCAGCGCACGCGCCTTGGCGGCATCGACATTCTGGCGCACCTCTTCCGGCAATTTGCGAAAAGTCGTGCCAGCGCGGTTCAAAAGCTGTTCCCAGGCGACGGTTTTCAGGAATCGGTCGAGCGTTGCCGCATCGAGCCCTTCCTTCTTGTAGTCGTGAAAACCATAGTCGATGCCATGGTCCTCAAGCCATGTGCGCGCCTTCTTCATGGTGTCGCAGTTTTTGATACCGTAGATGGTCACGCTCATGGTCGACTCCTTCAATGCTTTGCGCGATCAAAGGCCAATACGCATTTCGGTTCAACCCTTTATGTCAGATCTATCGCGCATCGTGAAAGATTATGCCCAGCGTATGTCGCATGCCGGAGCGGATCCGGCTGACGCCGTGCCGCATCTTGACCCGGTAGTCGCCGCGCGTGCCCTGCACCGGGCGGTCGTTGACGGCGAAGATCACCGCATCTCCCTGTTGAAGCGGCACCACCTCCGCCCTGCTCTGCATACGCGGGCGTTGCTCGGTGAGCACGAATTCACCGCCCATAAAATCCTCGCCCGGTTTCGACAGGAGAATGGCCACCTGCAAAGGGAAAGCAACGTCACCATAAAGGTCCTGATGCAGACAATTATAATCCCCCTCCACATATTGCAGGAGAAGCGGTGTCGGGCGCGACTGCCCGGCTGCATGGCAGCGTTCCAGAAAGGCGTCATGGGTTGGCGGATAGCGGGTGTCGCTGCCCATTCTCCGGCTCCACGCATTGGCGATGGGGGCGAGCTGCGGATAGAGGCTGGTGCGCAGGCTCCCAATTAAGGCAGGCAGCGGATTGGCGTAATATTTGTATTCGCCGCGTCCAAAACCGTGCCGCGCCATGGAAATGGTGGTGCGAAATGCGGCGGAATCATGCCATTTCGTGGCAAAATTGTGGCAATCATTTTCGGAGAGAAGTTTCGG
Organism: Ochrobactrum sp. RH2CCR150; assembly: GCA_014138095.1. Lineage (GTDB taxonomy): Bacteria > Pseudomonadota > Alphaproteobacteria > Rhizobiales > Rhizobiaceae > Brucella > Brucella gambitense. Next base: position 775,532 of record JACGXE010000001.1, on the reverse strand, counting down.
GAGAATGGCCGTGCCGAATGTGTCGAGTTCGGCGCCGATCTTCTCCCAGTCATAGGCGGCGACTTTTGCCGCCGCCATTTCGTGATCGCCGCTCATGCTTCACGCTCCCGCTTCAGGAGATCGCGCTTGCGCTCAACACCCCAGCGATAGCCGGACAGTCCGCCATCATTGCGCACCACGCGGTGGCATGGCACCGCGACGGCGATCTTGTTGGCGGCGCAGGCCTGCGCAACGGCGCGAACGGCTTTCGGCGCACCGATCCGCTCGGCTATATCCGTATAGCTCGCTGTTTTTCCCGCCGGAATTTCCCGCAAGGCCTGCCAGACGCGCTGCTGGAACGCTGTGCCCCGCAGATCGAGCGGGAGGTTGAGACCGATGCCCGGCGCTTCGACAAAGCCGACCACCTGAGCGATCATGTCTTCAAAGTCGCGATCAGCCCCGATGAGATTGGCTTTCGGAAAGCGCTTTTCCAGATCGCGGATCAGTGCTTCCGGATCGTCGCCCATCAAGATGGCGCAGACGCCCTTCTCGCTCGCCGCCACAAGAACTGCGCCAAGCGCCGATTGCCCAATGGCGAAACGAATGTCGGCATCCTTGCCGCCCTGTCGGTAAGCCTTTGGTGTCATTCCAAGAATCCGGTCTGATGCTTCATAGAAGCGGCTGCTGGAATTGTAACCGGCATCATAGATCGCATCGGTCACCCGGATCTCCGGCGCGTCGAGCGCCACCCGCATTTTCCGGGCGCGATGTGCGTCCGCATAGGCCTTGGGCGTCAGTCCGGTGAAGGCTTTGAAAATACGATGGAAATGCGCCGGACTGGTCTTCACCGCATCCGCGATTTCTTCCAGAGACGGCACTTCCTCCGCTGCCTCGATATAGCGGCAGGCAGCCGCCACGATTTCGGCATGGCGCGCATTGTTCTGCGTTGCGAGCGTTTCGGTCAGATGCGGCTTGCAGCGCATGCAGGGTCGAAAACCTGCCCGCTCCGCATCTTCGCAACGATCGAAAAACTGCACGTTTTCGCGCTTTCCGCGCCGCGACGGGCAGGATGGGCGGCAATAAACGCCGGTGGTGCGCACGGCATAAACGAAGGCACCGTCCGACGCCTTGTCGCGTCCGAGCACCTTCTGCCAGCGGCTTTCATCGGGATCATGCGTTTTGAGGGTCATAAGGTTCATGTCCGTGTTCCTTCTTTATATGAACCAGACATACGACCTTACAAGGGCGGTCACACTCCGCTGCTTGCTTTCAAATTCAAAATGAAAAAAGCGGGCCTTTGCAGACCCGCCTTCATCGAAATATTCGTCCGGCAGACGCGATCAGGATTTACGCGCATCCGCGATGGCCGCGATCAGTTCCTGCTGTTTCATCACGCCGCCATAGAGCTTGGTGCCGATGACGAAAGACGGAGTGCCGCTGAAATTGAATGCTTCACCCTGATTCATGTTGCGCTCGAGAATGCCATTGATCCGCTTGGAATCGGCCTTGTAGGCTGCTTCTAGCTTGGCGGCGTCGAGACCGCCCTTCTTCATCGCTGCATCGACCTGTTCCTTGGTCAGACGGCCAGGCGTGGCCATCAGCGCTTCCATGGCCTTGACGTAATTGCCGGACTTTTCCGCCGCCAGAACAAGCCGCGCCGCATAGGCCGACATATCGCCGAAAATGATCCAGTCCTTCAGAACCAGTCGCACATTGCCGTCATCCTTGACGACGCGCATCAGTTCACCATGGCCCTTTTTGCAATAGGGGCATTGATAGTCGAAATATTCGACGATGGTGACATTGCCATGCGGATTACCGAGAACCGGGATTTCCTTGTCGTAGAGAACCTCGGCCACGGTCGGAACGGCCTGTGCCAGACCCTGCGCACCCGAAAACCCGAGTGTCGCAATGGTCCCGGCTGAAACAGCCAGCATCTGACGGCGGTTTATCATGAACTAGCTCCCATGCCAGATTGGGACTTGTCGAGCACCACAACGCGGGCACCCGTCGGGGCGCGCTTGTAGAGATCGAGAATGTCCTGATTGAAAAGACGGATACAGCCCGAAGACGCCGCCTTGCCGACCGACCACGGCTCATTGGTGCCATGGATGCGATAAAGCGTGTCCTTGCCGTCGCGATAGAGATAGAGCGCGCGGGCGCCAAGCGGATTGCGGATACCGCCCTCCAGACCATTGGCATATTTCGCATAATGGTCGGGATTGCGCTTGATCATGTTGGCGGTCGGGGTCCAGCGCGGCCATTGCGACTTATAGGCAACCTTGGCTTCGCCCTTGAAGGTCAGTCCGGCGCGACCGACACCGACTGAATAGCGCATGGCCTTGCCGCCCGGCTGCACGAGATAAAGATAGCGCGCATAGGGATCGACAATGATCGTACCCACCGGGTGATCCGTCGCATAATCGACCTGCTTGCGCAGGTTGCGCTCGGCAATCTTGTTCACATCGAGCGCGGGAATGAAGTTCTTGCCGTCGGTGACAGCGCCATACATCACTTCATATTCGCTGCGCGCCGTCTGCACTTCCGGTTCTGCCACGGCTGCGACTTGCACCGGCTGCGGTTCTGCCACAACCGGCTGAACCATGGGCGCCGGCATCACGACTGCAACCGGCTGCTCGGCGGAAGTCGTCGTGCAGGCCGCTGCCGCCAGCGGCAGCATAGCGATGGTGGCAATGCGCAACAGTCGCGCCGCAATGCGGTATCTGTCGTCCCCGCGTTTCATAATTGTCCAAGCCCCCGGCATCGTCTTCAATCCTTGTTTCTGCAATTACATCCGGCCATCAGTGGTGAGACCGGCCGACCGGGCAATGGTGGCAGACGTGACATCGCCCACCAGTCTCGTCCCCTCCCGCTCGCGGCTTGCCTTGTCGAAGAAGATCATCGTCGGCGGGCCAGCCACTTTCAGCTTCGCCATCAGGTCCGCATTGCCATTGGTGAGATCGGAAATATCGGCCTTGATGAGCTGATAGCCGTTCAGGCTTTTCTTCACATCGGCATCCGGCAACACACGCTTTTCCACGGTGGAGCAACTCACGCACCAATCCGCCGTGAAATAGATCAGCGTCGGGCGCGAGCCTTCCACTGTCGCAAGCTTCTCCTGAAGGGAAGAAACCGTATCGACCGGCGCGAATCGCAGCTCGGCCATACTCTGGTTGTCGCCACGGTTAGCGAATACGGCCAGCGGTTGCAACGGATCTCTGCCGCCAGACGCTAGGCCCAGCATCAGAATGGTTGCATATACGAAGGCTGCCGCGCCAATCGTGCGGGCGACAACGCTATGCCCCGGCACTTTGAGGAACGCAAAACTTGCCACGCCGAACAGTAGAATGGCCCAGAGCGCCATATCCACGCCCGAAGGCAAAAGCGGTGCAGCCATGAAGATCGCGGTTGCCAGAAAACCGAAGCCGAAAATCTGCTTCACGGTTTCCATCCATGCGCCTGCGCGCGGCAGCGTGCCCGCGCCAAGGGTTGCGAAAGCGATCAGCGGCAAGCCCTTGCCGATACCAAGCGCGAAGAGTGCCCCCGCACCCAGCGCGACATTGGCCGTCTGTGCAATATAGAGAAGCGCGCCCGCCAGCGGTGCGGTCACGCAAGGGCCGACAATCAGCACCGACGAGAAGCCGAGCACGGCGGCAGAGCGCTTGGAGCCTGTACGCTGGCCGGTCTGCGCGGAAACCGCGCTGACCCACCGGCTTGGAAGCTGGATCTGGAACAGGCCAAACATCGACACAGCCAGCAAGGTGAACAGGGCAGCCAGAGCCAGAGCCGTCCATTTCGATTGCAGGACCATTTGCAGGTTCTGCCCCGACCAGCCAGCGATTGCCCCCACCAGCGCAAAGCCCAAAGCCAAACTGACCACATAGATGGAGGAGAGGACGAAGCCGCGTTTTGCCGTCAGCTTTTCGCCTTCGCGCGCCAGCGTTCCGGCGACGATGGGATAGATCGGGAAAACGCAAGGCGTGAAGGCCAGCAGCACCCCGAACGCCAGAAAGGCCGCGATCACAAAGCCCGTGCCGCCCTCAGCGAGCAGGTTTTCGACCATGCCCTTTTCGGGCGCGAGCGCAAAAGCCTTGCTTTCGTTGGCCGTGCTTGCAGCCATACGGGGTGCAGCAGTCGTGAAAGCGGTGCCTTGCGCGAAGGACTGGGTTTGGGCTTTGGCCAGAGTGCCCATCTGGCTTGAAACGACCAGCGTCACCGGGTCGACTGTCCGCGTTTCAGGCCGATAGCAGATGCCGTCTTCCTGACAGCCCTGATAGGTGATTTCCACCGGCGCGGTTTGCGCATTCAGGCTGGCACTGGCATGGCGATAATAGACTTCGAGCCTGCCGAAATTCGGGTCGTCCTTGGCAATACCGGGCTGCGTATCGACATCGAGCGCATTGCCCTTGTCGTCCTTGGCGGCAATATGATCGCGATAGAGATAATAGCCTTCGGCAATGGTCCAGCCGAGCACAAGGCGTCCATCGGCATCCTTCGTCACGCCTAGACGAAAGGCTTCGTTCACCGGCAAAGGGCCAGCGGCAAAGGCTGACGAGAACGCCGTGAAGATCAGGAGAGCGAAACTCACAAGGCTCGCAGAAAGACGCATTCCGGTTTTCCGAACTGATTCGTAGAAAATTGATTATGTTGCAAAAGGCGAATGCCGCCGCCACCTTAAGGCAGCCTTAAGCTGGGACAGCGACAAGCCGGGCCGATTTAAAACGACAACAAGGCGAAAACAGGAAGATCGATGCGCATTCTGGTGGTTGAAGACGACGCAATCCTGCTCGACGGGCTATCCGTTGGTTTGGGCATTGCCGGTTTCACCGTGGATGCGGTCTCGACCTGCGGCGATGCCGAAGCAGCCCTTGCTGCACAGAATTACAATGCCGTTGTGCTTGATCTCATGCTGCCCGACGGGTCCGGCCTCGACATTTTGAAGACCATGCGGCGCGGACGTGACGACACCCCTGTCCTGCTTCTGACCGCTCGTGATCAGGTGCCGGAACGCATCGCGGGGCTGGACGCTGGCGCCGACGACTATGTCGGCAAGCCGTTCGACCTGCATGAACTGGCCGCCCGGGTGCGCGCCATTGCGCGGCGCGGGACTGGTCGCGCCAATGCCATGCTGGAATGGCGCGGCGTCGAGCTTGATCCGGCGGAAATGTCGGCGCGCTTCAAGGGCGAACCGCTGCGGCTGACGCGGCGTGAATTCTCGATCCTGCGCGCGCTGATGGAGCGCCCCAATGCGACGCTTTCCAAATCATCGCTGGAAGAAGCGCTTTATGGCTGGCAGGAAGAAGTGGAAAGCAATGCGGTGGAGGTGCATGTCCACCACCTGCGTTCCAAACTTGGCTCCGATTTCATCGAGACGGTGCGCGGTGTTGGCTATCGTCTGGCGGGGGCCTGCGCATGAGTTCGATCCGTGGCCGTCTGACCGGCATTCTGATTGGTGTAACCTGCATTGTCTGGCTGGTTGCCGTGGTCTGGATTCACTATACCACCCAGGCCCAGCTGGAAAAGGTTCTGGATGCGCGCCTGATGGAAGCCGCGCGCATGGTCAATTCGCTTTTGAGCGATCATCGCGTTGAAGTCGGCCCTGATGGCGATGGCGGCCAGCTCTCGCTCAAGCCCATGCCGGAATTTTCCGACTATGACCGGCAGCTTTTCTGCCAGATCTGGGCGCTGGACGGCAAGCTGGTCGGGCGTTCGGAAAGCGCGCCAGTAACGCGGCTGACCAGCGTGGCAAACGGCTTTTCCAACACGGTTGTCGCTGGCGAGCGCTGGCGCGTATTTGCGGTTGAAAACACGCAACTTGGTCTGCGCGTCATGGTCGGCGACAGTCTCTATGTTCGCGAAAGGCTGGTCCGCAATGTGGTGACGGGGCTGGTCGTGCCTGCCCTTCTGGTGCTGCCGTTGCTTGCTGGCATGATCTGGCTTTGCGTGCGGCGCGGGCTCAACCCGTTGAGCAGCCTTGCCTCCGTTCTGTCGAAGCGACAGGCGCAGGATTTGCGCCCGTTGCCGGAAGACAACCTGCCCACGGAAATTGCGCCTGCAGTCACCGCGTTGAATGGGCTGTTCCACCGTGTCGAGGAAGCACGCGAGCGCGAGCGCAACTTCGCGATTTTCGCCGCCCATGAGCTGAAGACGCCGCTCGCCGGTCTGAAGACGCAGGCACAGATCGCGGAGAGCGCAAAGGACGAAGCCGTGCGCGCCAATGCGGTGCGCCAGATTGCAGCCGGTGTGGACCGCACCAGCAGGCTGGTCGGTCAGCTGCTCGATCTTGCAGCGCTTGAAACGTCCGACGAAACCGAAACCCCGACGCCGGAACCGGCCTGCAAGCTGCTGCACACTATCGCCACCGATATGCGCATGCTCGGCGCACAACGCGGTGTCGCCATCGAATTGCTGGAGGGCATGCCGCTCGTGCAGATGCCCTTCCCGCATCTCTTCACGCTGGCGGCGCGCAACCTGATCGAAAACGCAGTGCTGCATTCCCCACCGGATGGTTTTGTGTGCTGCGGCTTTACCGTCGCGGACAGCCGCCTCACCCTCACAGTCGAAGACAGCGGCCCCGGCATCCCCGATATCGAAATGCCGCATGTCACCGAGCGCTTTTTCCGCGGCAAGCACCGGCAGGACAATGGCAGCGGCCTCGGCCTTGCCATTGTGCAAATGGCTGTCACGCGGATGGAAGGCACATTCGATCTGGTGAACCGTCCCGATGGCGGTCTTCGCGCCACGCTGACTGTGCCAGTCGCCTGACGTCTGAGACCGGTTTCCTCCCTAGAAAATCGTCGTTGATTAGGATCAATGACAGCACGCCACTGAGCGCCGATAGAAATCCTGTCGCTACAACTGCCCCTGACGGGCGGTCTTCGTTACGCGCTGCGAGGGGATTTCATGAACTACGCCGCTGGAACAGTCCTATCCGGTCTGGGAGCGCTTTTTGCCGTTCTCCTGGCCGGATTTTCCCATGACGAGCTGTTCAGAACCCATATGTGGATTCTGTTCGTCGTGCTCGCCATTTTCACCATTCTTCTGTTGCGCAACGCCGATTACGGTCTGACGCCGAAAAAGACGGATCAGTCCGTCTATATGGATGGTCCGATCCGCTACGGCCTGATTGCCACAGTGTTCTGGGGCGTTGTCGGCTTCCTCGTCGGCGTTGTTATCGCCGCGCAGCTCGCTTTTCCGGATCTCAATCTGGAACCATGGCTGAACTTCGGCCGCGTGCGCCCGCTGCACACTTCCGCCGTCATTTTCGCCTTCTGCGGCACCGCGCTCATCACCACGTCCTTCTATGTGGTGCAGCGCACCTGTCGCGCCCGCCTGTTCGGCGGCGATCTGGCCTGGTTCGTGTTCTGGGGCTACCAGCTTTTCATCGTCATGGCCGCCACCGGCTATCTGCTCGGCATCACGCAGAGCCGCGAATATGCCGAACCGGAATGGTATGTCGACATCTGGCTGACCATCGTCTGGGTCGCCTATCTGGTGGTGTTCCTCGGCACCGTGCTGAAGCGCAAGGAGCCGCATATCTATGTGGCCAACTGGTTCTTCCTCGGCTTCATCATCACCATCGCCATGCTGCATATCGTGAATAACCTTGCCGTGCCGGTCTCCTTCCTTGGCACCAAGAGCTATTCCGCCTTTTCGGGTGTTCAGGATGCACTGACGCAATGGTGGTACGGCCACAATGCCGTCGGCTTCTTCCTCACCACCTCGTTCCTCGGCATGATGTATTATTTCGTGCCGAAGCAGGCGAACCGTCCGGTCTATTCCTACCGCCTGTCGATCATCCACTTCTGGTCGCTGATCTTCCTCTATATCTGGGCCGGTCCGCACCACCTGCACTATACCGCCTTGCCCGATTGGGCGCAGACGCTGGGCATGGTGTTCTCGATCATGCTGTGGATGCCGTCCTGGGGCGGTATGATCAACGGCCTGATGACGCTTTCGGGCGCATGGGACAAGATCCGCACCGATCCGATCATCCGCATGATGGTGGCTGCTATCGCCTTCTACGGTATGGCGACCTTCGAAGGCCCGCTGATGTCGATCAAGGCGGTCAACTCGCTGTCGCACTATACCGACTGGACCATCGGTCACGTTCATTCCGGCGCGCTTGGCTGGAACGGCATGATCACCTTCGGCGCTATCTATTATCTGGCTCCGAAACTGTGGAACCGCGAACGCCTCTACTCGGTGCGCATGGTCAACTGGCACTTCTGGCTCGCCATTCTCGGCATCGTGCTCTACGCCGCCGCCATGTGGGTTGCGGGTATCCAGCAGGGCCTGATGTGGCGCGAATACGACGATCAGGGTTTCCTCGTCTATTCCTTCGCAGAAACGGTCGCCGCGATGTTCCCTTACTACGTCATCCGCGTGACTGGCGGCCTGCTCTACCTCACGGGCGGTCTCGTCATGGCCTGGAACGTCTATCAGACCATTCGCGGAAACCTGCGCGATGAGGCGCCGATTGCCGGCGCAACCCCGGTCAAGCCGGCATCAGCGATGCAGCCTGCGGAATAAGGATCGAACACACATGTCCTTTCTGAAAAAACACGCCGTAATCGAAAAGAACGCAACGCTGCTGCTGGTTGGATCGCTGACCGTGGTGCTCATTGGCGGCATCGTGGAAATCGCGCCGCTGTTCTATCTCGAAAACACCATCGAGAAGGTAGAAGGGATGCGTCCCTATTCACCGCTCGAGCTTGCGGGGCGCAATATCTATGTGCGCGAGGGCTGCTATCTGTGCCACAGCCAGATGATCCGCCCCTTCCGTGACGAGGTGGAACGCTACGGACATTACAGCCTTGCGGCGGAATCCATGTATGACCATTCGTTCCAGTGGGGCTCCAAGCGCACGGGGCCGGACCTCGCCCGCGTCGGGGGCCGTTATTCCAACGAATGGCATGTCCAGCACCTGATCCGCCCGCGCGATGTGGTGCCGGAATCGGTCATGCCGAGCTACGGCTTCCTGAAGGATACGCCGCTTGGCGCCAACAACATTGCTGCCGATCTCAAGGCCAATGTCGCGGTGGGCGTGCCCTATACGCAGGACATGATCGACAACGCGCTGGCCGATCTGAAGGCGCAGGCCGATCCCGAGGCCGACACATCCGGCGTCGAGGGGCGCTACCCCAAGGCCAAGCTCGGCGATTTCGACGGCAATCCGGCTGCGGTAACGGAGATGGATGCGCTTGTCGCCTATCTTCAGATGCTCGGCACGCTCGTTGACTTCTCGACCTACGATCAATCCCCCAAAGCGCGATAGGAGCTTCCCATGGATTACAACGCCATGCGCCACTTCGCCGACAGCTGGGGCCTGCTCGGCATGACGGTCTTCTTCGTTATCACCGTCTTCTATGTCTTCCGTCCCGGCAGCAAGAAGATCGCCGACGAGGTGAAAGCCATTCCGTTCAAGGATGACGCAAATGACTGATAAGCATATCGACGACGTCAGCGGTGTTTCGACCACCGGCCATGAATGGGACGGCATCCGCGAACTCGATAATCCAATGCCGCGCTGGTGGCTGTGGACCTTCTACGCCACCATCCTGTTTGCCATCGGCTACACCATCGCCTATCCGGCATGGCCGCTGATTTCCAGCTCGACTGCGGGGCTGACCCAATGGTCGAGCCGCGGCGCGTTGCAGGAAGACATGCGCCAGGTGGCGGCGGAAAAGCAGGGCATTCTCGACCAGATCAAGGCCAGGGATGTGCATGAGATTCTAGCCGATGAAAACCTGCGCCAGTTCGCCATTGCGGGCGGCGCTGCCGCCTTCCGCGTCAATTGCGTGCAGTGCCACGGCTCCGGCGCGCAAGGCGCACCCGGCTATCCGAACCTCAACGACGATGACTGGCTGTGGGGCGGTTCCATCGACGAAATCCTGACGACCATCCGTCACGGCGTTCGTTCCAAGGACGACGCGGATACCCGCACGTCCGAAATGCCCGCCTATGCCGATATTCTGGAACCGCAGCAAATCCGCGATGTGGCGGCCTATGTGGTCAGCCTGACCGGCACACCACATGACCCGTCGATGGTTCCCGCAGGCCAGAAGGTCTTCTCGGAAAACTGCGCGGTCTGCCATGGCGCAGACGCCAAGGGCAGCCGCGAATTCGGCGCACCGAACCTGACCGATGCGATCTGGTTCTACGGTTCGGGCGAAGACGCAATCATCCGTCAGGTGTCGCATCCCAAGCACGGCGTGATGCCTGCGTGGGAACCGCGCCTCGGCGACACAACCGTCAAGCAGTTGGCGATATTCGTCCATTCGCTGGGCGGGGGAGAATGAAGAGCGGGGAGTAAGGCAGTAGGGGAATAGGGGAGTATGTTTTGGTTGTGAAGGCCCGCAACGTCGCCCCCCTTTTTTCATACTCCCTTACTCCCCTATTCCCCTACTCCCTTCTCCTCCCTAGGAGCATAAAATGTCAGAGCAAGTCGAACGTATCGACGTTCAGGCAGTGAATTCCCCCAAGACACGGCAGTCGCTTTATGCGGCGCGGGTCAAGATTTTTCCGAAGCGCGTTCAGGGTGAATTCCGGCGCTTCAAATGGCTCGTCATGCTCATTACGCTGGGCATCTACTATCTGACGCCGTGGCTGCGCTGGGATCGTGGGCCTTATGCGCCGGATCAGGCCGTGCTGATCGACCTCGCCAACCGCCGCTTCTATTTCTTCTTCATCGAAATCTGGCCGCAGGAATTCTATTACGTCGCGGGCCTGCTCATCATGGCGGGCCTTGGCCTGTTTCTGGTCACCTCCGTCGCGGGCCGCGCATGGTGCGGCTATACCTGCCCGCAGACGGTCTGGGTCGATCTCTATCTCGTGGTGGAACGCGCCATCGAAGGCGACCGCAACGCCCGCATGAAACTCGACAAGGGTCCATGGACCTTCGACAAGATCTGGAGGCGCGTGACGAAACATTCGGTCTGGCTCCTGATCGGCATTCTGACCGGCGGCGCGTGGATTTTCTACTTCGCCGATGCGCCAAGCCTGCTGCTCGATTTCCTAACCGGACAGGCAGCGCCCGTCGCCTATTTCACCGTCGCCATTCTCACCGCCACCACCTATACGCTGGGCGGGCTGATGCGCGAGCAGGTCTGCACCTATATGTGCCCGTGGCCGCGCATTCAGGCCGCGATGCTCGACGAGAATTCGCTGACCGTGACCTATAATGACTGGCGCGGCGAACCGCGTTCGCGCCATGCCAAGAAGGCTATCGCCACCGGCGAATCCGTCGGCGATTGCGTGGATTGCAATGCCTGTGTGGCCGCCTGCCCGATGGGTATCGACATTCGCGACGGCCAGCAGCTGGAATGCATCACCTGTGCGCTGTGCATCGATGCCTGCAATTCGGTGATGGACAAGATCGGCAAGGCGCGCGGTCTCATCTCCTATGCGACGCTGGCCGACTACGACGCCAATATGGCGCTTGCCACCAACAACGGGACGATGCCCATCACCCCTGCCCGGGTTTACGATGCGCCCAATGTGCTTTCCGACAAGGTGCAGAACCTGTCATGGGGCAAGGTGCTGCGTCCGCGCAGCCTGTTCTACTTCATCGTCTGGGTGCTGATCGGCCTTACGCTGGTCATTTCGCTGTCGATGCGCCAGCGCATTGGCATCAATGTTCTGCACGACCGCAACCCGCAATATGTGCTTCTGTCGGATGGCTCGATCCGCAACGGTTATACGGTCAAGCTTCTCAACATGATCCCGACGCCGCGCACCTTCCGCTTGTCCATCGAAGGATTGCCCGGCGCGACCCTGACCGTGCAGGACGAAACGGCAGACACAGACGGCAATTATGCCGTGCCCGTCGAACCCGACCGGCTGAAGACATTGCGTGTTTTTGTGACCTTGCCGCATAGCGCCATCTCGGACCACCGCAAGGATTACGAAATCGAAGTGCGCGACGCGGACGGCGCTGAACACGCCCGCTACAAGGCAACCTTCATGGCTCCGGAGGGACGATAATGTCGGCAGAAACCAAGACTGCATCCGCGAATTCGGCAGGCACATTCACCGGCTGGCATATGCTGGGCATCATGGTGACGTTCTTCGGGGTGATCATCGCCGTCAATGTGACGATGGCCTATTTCGCCATTCACAGCTGGAGCGGGCTGGTCGTCGCCAATTCCTATGTTGCGAGCCAGGAATTCAACGAAAAGGCCCAGACCGGCAAGGAACAGGCAGCCCTCAACTGGCAGTCGACGCCCGCCTATGCCGGGGGTGTCTTTACCTGGCGGCTCACCGACCGCGATGGCAAGCCAGTTACCGTGACGGGCGGAACAGTGGAGTTCAAGCGTCCCGTTGGCGATGTGAACGATACCAGGGCAGCACTTGCCACCCGGGAAGCCGGCGTGCTTGGCGCCAGCATCGACCTCGCCGATGGCGCATGGGTCATGGAAATCAACGCCGATGCGGGTCTGGAAGATCCCTATCGCCATATCGTCCGCGTTCTGATCAAGAACGGGAAGCTGTTATGAGCTGCTGCGTCGAGAATGCACAGATCGCGACGGTCATCCAGACCGTTTCCCCGGATGAAATGCAGCTCGCCAGCCGTGCGCTTGGCGACGGATTGCGCCAGCTCGACCTGTCGGTGCCGGGCGTTCACTGTGGATTGTGCATCAAGACGATTGAAGAAGCGCTGGCGCAGATCGCTGGCGTTGCCTATGTGCGCGTCAACCTGACTGCGCGGCGCGTTGCAATCCGCTGGAAGGACGGCGAAACGCCGCCCAATGTCGTCGATCCGCTGCGTCGCCTCGGCTATGAAGCGCATATTTTCGACATGGGGCAAGAGAAAGATCCCGCCTTCACGCGTCTGCTGATCGCCCTTGGCGTTGCGGCTTTCGCCTCCAGCAATGTCATGTTGCTTTCCGTCGCTGTCTGGTCGGGTGCGGATGCGGCAACCCGCGATCTGTTTCACTGGGTTTCCGGCCTGATCGCCCTGCCGACGCTGATCTTCTCAGGTCGCATCTTCTATGTTTCCGCATGGAACGCGCTGCGCGCAAGGCGTGTGAACATGGATGTGCCGATTGCGCTCGCCATCTCGCTTGCCTTTGCGATGAGCATTTATGAGACCATGAACCATGGTCATCATGCCTATTTCGATGCCTCGGTGACGCTTTTGTTCTTCCTGCTGATCGGCCGCACGCTGGACTATATGATGCGCGCCCGCGCCCGTTCCGCCGTGCGTGGACTGGCACAGCTTGGCAGTCGTGGCGCGGTGGTGATCGCCGACAATGGCGAGCGGAACTATCTGCCGGTCAATGAAATCCGCCCCGGTATGAGCATCATTCTCGCGGCTGGCGAGCGCGTGCCGGTGGATGCGAGAATTGAGGAAGGCCGCTCCGAACTCGATTGCGCTATCGCATCCGGCGAAAGCGATGCGGTGCCGGTCGGCCCCGGTTCGGATATTCGCGCCGGCACGCTGAACCTCTCCACGCCGCTCGTCATCCGGGCGACGGCGGAAGCCAAGGATTCCTTCCTTGCCGAAATGGTGCGCCTGATGGATGTGGCTGAAGGTGGCCGCGCCTATTATCGCCGCCTCGCCGACCGCGCTTCCGAACTCTATGTGCCGATGGTGCACACGATTGCCTTCCTCGCCTTCACAGGCTGGATGGTCTACACCGGCGGCGACTGGTACCGCTCGATCTATATCGCCATTTGCACGCTGATCATCACCTGCCCTTGCGCGCTAGCGCTAGCCGTGCCGATTGTGCAGGTGGTTGCGGCGCGCCGTCTGTTCGAGAACGGAATCATGATCAAGGACGGCTCCGCCATGGAACGCATGGCCGAGATCGACACCGCGATCTTCGACAAGACCGGCACGCTGACGCTCGGCCAGCCGCGCCTGATCGGCCTTGAAAGCGTCAATGCGCACTATCTCGAAATCGCCGCCGAACTGTCACTCTATTCCCGCCATCCGCTGTCGCGGGCGCTGGCGCAGTTTTCCGGTCAGGGCCCGATGAGCGCCTTCACACGGATTGAGGAAATTCCGGGATCGGGTATCGAGGCGGAAATCGACGGCAAACTTTATCGCCTCGGCAAATCCGAATGGGCTGGCGGCATGGCCGATGCTACCGCCGCAAACGGACCGGTAACCTGTCTTTCCATCGACGGCATGCTGGTCGAAACCTTCCACTTCGAGGACAGCCCGCGCGAAGACGCAGCCGCCGCTATCGCTGCCCTGAAAAAAGATGGACTAAAGCTTGGCATCATCTCCGGCGACCGATTGCCCGCCGTCAGACAACTCGCGGATTATCTGGGTGTCGATGATTATCGCGGCGCGGTGCTGCCTGCCGATAAGTCGCAGCTCGTGCAGGAACTTTCCGGCGAAGGCCGCAAGGTGCTGATGGTAGGCGACGGTCTCAACGATGCGCCCGCCCTCGTCGCAGCCCATGTTTCCATGGCTCCGGCAACCGCTGCCGATATCGGGCGCAATGCCGCCGACTTCGTGTTTCTGCGCGAGAGCCTCGCCGCCGTGCCACTGGCCTTTGCCGTCTCGAAGGAGGCAGGTCGGCTGATCAGCCAGAATTTCGCGCTGTCCATCGGCTATAATATCATCGCCGTGCCGATTGCGATCTTCGGCTATGTCACGCCGCTGGTGGCAGCACTTTCCATGTCGCTGTCGTCCATCGTGGTTGTCAGCAATGCATTGCGGCTGAAAGCCGGGAAGCAGAAGCAGCAGGCGCAACAGCAGCGTGCCGCCCCGGTCGCCGTGGTCAAGGAAGCGCACAAATGAGCGGGCTTCTCTTTCTCATCCCCGTCGCTCTTTTGATGGGCGCGGTGGGGCTGGCAGCCTTCCTGTGGTCGCTGAAAAACGGCCAGTATGAAGACCTAGATGGCGCAGCGAACAGAATCCTGCTCGACGACGACACTACGCCGTTATCAAAATCGCGCGCAGATCGTTGACATTGGTGCCGGTCGGACCCGGGATGAACAGATCGCCGATGGCGTCAAAGGCCGTCCATGCATCGTTGTTGTTGAGGCGCGCCGCACCATCCTCGCCCGCCTTTTGCAGACGCGAAACCGTGCCGCCATCGGCAAAGGCACCGGCATTGTCTTCCGAACCGTCGATCCCGTCCGTATCGGCGGCAAGCGCATGAATATTGGCATAGCCATCGATATCAAGCGCAAAAGACAGCAGAAATTCGCTGTTGCGTCCGCCTTTGCCACCCTTGCCGCGAATGGTGACTGTGGTTTCGCCGCCGGACAGAATGACAATCGGCTTTTTGAACGGGCGGTCGCGTTCGACCACTTCCCGCGCGATTGCCGCATGGACATGCGCCACTTCGCGCGATTCCCCTTCCATGGCGTCCGACAGGATCACCGCTTCAACACCATGCCGGGCAGCCTCTTTCGCTGCCGCTTCCAGCGATACAGCGGCAGATGCTATCACCCGCACTTCGTTTTGCGCGAAAACCGCATCATCCGGCTTTGGCGCATGCGCTCCGTCACCGCGAATATGGGCAAGTGCGGCCTCCGGCAATTCCAGCCGGTAGCGTTCGATGATCTTGAGCGCGTCATCGCGGCTGGTTTGGTCCGGCACCGTCGGGCCGGAGGCCACGAATGCCGGATTGTCGCCCGGAATATCCGAGACGACCAGCGAGAAAACCCGCGCCGGATGAGCGGCAGCGGCAAGGCGTCCGCCCTTGATGGTCGAGAGATGCTTGCGCACGGCATTCATGGCCGAGATCGGCGCGCCCGACGCCAGCAAGGCCTTGTTGACGGCAATTTCGTCTTGCAGCGTCAGCCCTTCCGGAGGCGAGGGCAGCAGCGCCGAGCCGCCGCCGGATATCAGCGCCACCACGAGATCGTCTTCCGTAAGGCCTGACACGGCATCGAACAGACGCCTGGAGGCCACAAGCCCGGCTTCATCCGGAACGGGATGTGCCGCCTCGATAATCTCGATGCGTTCGCAAGGCGTGCCATAGCCATAGCGTGTCACCACGAGGCCCTCAATCGGGCCATCCCACGCCCTTTCAAAAGCAGCCGCCATCTGTGCAGAGCCTTTGCCAGCGCCGATGACGATCGTGCGCCCCTTTGGCTTGGCAGGCAGATTGGCGCGGATAACCAGTTCGGGATCGGCAGCCGCCACGGCGGCATCGAAAAGGCTGGTCAGGAATTTCTTCGGATCGGCGATGGCGCTTGTGGCAGTCATGAGAATCCCGGCTTCACAAATCAACGGCGGCACTATTCCCCGCGCGGCACATAAAATCAATGGAGCCGGCCATCTCCCTCCAGATAGCCAGCTCCACGCTCTCCCCTCCAGAGAACCGATCAGGCCTGCGACTCAGGCAACATCGTGATTGGCCATACGCTCCAGCGCGCGCACCAGACCGGAATGGTCGAGCCCGTCCTCACCATGCGCCGCGCAGGAATTGAACAGTTCCTGCGCCGTGGCCGTGTTGGGCAGCGAGACACCCAGAGCCTTCGCGCCCTGAAGCGCCAGATTGAGGTCTTTCTGGTGCAGGGAAATGCGGAAACCCGGATCGAATGTCCGCTTGATCATGCGCTCGCCATGCACTTCGAGAATGCGCGATGAAGCAAAACCGCCCATCAGCGCTTCACGCACCTTGGACGGATCAGCACCCGCCTTTGAGGCAAAAACCAGCGCTTCGGCAACCGCTTGGATGTTGAGCGCCACGATAATCTGATTGGCGACCTTGGTGGTCTGGCCATCGCCACAATCACCGACCAGCGTGATATTCTTGCCCATCAGCTTGAGAAGCGGCAGCGCCGCATCAAAGCTTGCCTGTGCGCCGCCCGCCATGATGGAGAGGCTGGCATTTTTCGCGCCGACCTCACCGCCGGATACCGGCGCGTCGATATATTCAGCCCCGGCAGCGCGGACTTTTTTCGCAAATTTCTTCGTTTCGATGGGCGAAATCGAACTCATGTCGATGAGCGTCTTGCCCTTGCCCAGACCTTCAACCGCGCCGTTTTCGCCGAAAAGGACTTCGGCCACCTGCGGCGTATCCGGCAGCATGAGGATGGTCGTTTCACATTCCGCGGCCACCACCTTGGGCGTATCGAGAACCGTCAGACCCGCATCAACCAGGTCTTTGTGCGGCGGCTGGCTATGTTTCGAGGTGAAAAGCTGGTGGCCTGCATTTTGCAAATGCTGCGCCATCGGCTTGCCCATGATACCCAGTCCGATAAAGCCGATCTTGGCCATTCTATACCTCCCTATGCAATTTACGCGCTCAGCCGTTCAGCTTCGTACTGTTTGAACCAACCCAGACCTTCCTCGGTGGTGGTCTTCGGCTTGTATTCACAGCCGATCCAGCCCTTATATCCGGCGTTCTTCAGCGCTTCGAAGACGTTCGGATAATGGATCTCGCCGGTGCCGGGCTCGTTTCGCCCCGGATTGTCGGCAAGCTGCACATGCGCGATCAGCGGCTTGTAGCGCTCGTAGGTGGCGACGAGTTCGCCGCGCGTGCGCTGCTGGTGATAAAGGTCATACTGGATGAACAGGTTGTTGCTGCCCACCTCGTCGATAATCGAAACCGCCTGCTCCACCGTGTTCAGATAGAAGCCGGGAATGTCGTAATGATTGATCGGCTCAATCAGCAGGCGGATGCCGTGCTTTCCCAGTTCCTTCGCCGCCAGCCGCAGATTGCTGACAAAGGTCGCCCTCATCGCATCCGGGTCGATGCCCTGCGGCGCGATACCGGCAAGGCAGTTGACCTGCGAACAGTTGAGCGTCGTGGCATAATCGATGGCGTCGGCCACCCCACGACGGAATTCGTCCACACGATCCGGCAGCACTGCGATGCCGCGCTCACCGCCCGCCCAATTGCCCGCAGGCAAATTGTGCAGCACCTGCGCCAGATTGTGACGGGTAAGGGCGGCCTTCAGCTCATGCCGGTTGAACTCGTAGGGGAACAGATATTCCACCCCGGTGAACCCCGCCTTGGCGGCCAGCGCGAAGCGATCCATGAACGGCGCTTCGGTGAAAAGCATGGTGAGATTGGCTGCAAATCTTGGCATGTTCAACTTCTCCAATTCTAATCCAGCAATGCCGCTATCGCAGTCGGCGCATCTTCGCCGCGCTCGGCCAGTTCCTCGAACTCGACCACCTGATCAATGTCGGTTCCCATGGAAATATTGGTGACGCGTTCCAGAATGAATTCCATCACGACCGGCACCTGATGCTCCTGCATCAACGCCTTGGCCTGCTCGAAACTTTCTACAAAGTGGTTGGGGCTGCGCACCCGGATCGCCTTGCAGCCGAGACCTTCGGCAACCGCCACATGGTCGACGCCATAGCCCTTCTCCGCATCGCCGGACGCATTGATGTTGTCGAAGGCAAGGCTAACCTCGAAATCCATGTTGAAGCCGCGTTGCGCCTGACGGATCAGGCCAAGATAGGAATTGTTCACGACGACATGGATGTAAGGCAGTTTGTGCTGCGCGCCGACCGCCAGTTCCTCGATCATGAACTGGAAGTCATAGTCACCCGACAGCGCCACGATGGGTCGATCCGGATCGGCGGCGCGGACACCCAGAGCCGCCGGCAGGGTCCAGCCAAGCGGGCCAGCCTGTCCGCAATTGATCCAGTTGCGCGGGCGATAGACATGCAGGAACTGCGCACCCGCAATCTGGCTGAGGCCGATGGTGGTGACATAGCAGGTGTCACGACCGAAAGCCTTGTTCATCTCCTCATAAACCCGCTGGGGTTTCAGCGGCGTCTGGTCGAAATGCGTCTTGCGCAGCATGGTGCGCTTGCGGCCCTCGCATTCCTTCGCCCAGCCGGACCAGTCGCGCAACTTGCCCGCCGCCTTCCATTCGGTTGCGACGTCGAGCAACTGCTTCAACGCCTTGCCCGCATCGGACACGATGCCGAAATCCGGCGCAAAGACGCGCCCGATCTGCGTCGGTTCGATATCGACATGGATGAAAGTGCGATCCTTGCGATAGGTATCGACATTGCCGGTATGCCGGTTGGCCCAGCGATTGCCGATGCCGATGACTGCATCGGACGCCAGCAGATTGGCATTGCCATAACGGTGCGAGGTCTGGAGACCGCACATACCGGCCATCAGACGGTGATCGTCCGGGATAACACCCCAGCCCATCAGGGTCGGGATGACCGGAATGCCGGTGATCTCGGCGAATTCGACCAGAAGATCCGACGCATCGGCATTGATGATGCCGCCGCCTGCGACAATCAACGGACGTTCCGCTGCGTTCAGCATGGCAATCGCCTTTTCGGCCTGCGCCCGCGTGGCGGCTGGCTTATAGGCTTCCATCGGCTGATAGGTGTCGATGTCGAACTCTATTTCCGCCATCTGAACATCAATCGGCAGATCGATCAGCACCGGACCGGGACGGCCCGACTTCATGATATGAAACGCCTTCTGGAAAACAAAAGGCACCAGCGCCGGCTCCATGACCGTGACCGCCCATTTGGTGACAGGCGCCGCAATCTTGGCGATATCCACCGCCTGAAAATCTTCCTTGTCGAGACGCGCGCGTGGCGCCTGCCCCGTGACGCAAAGGATCGGAATGGAATCGGCGGATGCCGAATAAAGGCCGGTGATCATATCCGTGCCCGCCGGGCCGGAGGTGCCGATGCACAGGCCGATATTGCCATGCTTTGCCCGCGTATAGCCTTCGGCCATATGCGAAGCGCCCTCAACGTGACGCGCCAGGACATGGCGGATCGAACCCCGCGCTTTCATCGCCGAATAAAATGGATTGATAGCCGCGCCCGGCACGCCGAAAGCGCAATTGATCCCTTCCCTCTCCAGCACAAGCACGGCTGCATCGACTGCACGCATTCTGGCCATGGCCAATCCTCCTATGGAAACATTCTCCATTTACAAAAGCTATAATCTAAAAATGGAAATGCATACCATTATATGGAAATAAAGATTTTCAACGGAATGGAGATAATCGGCTATACCCTCTGCGCCTTTCCGACGGACAATGGATGCGATAGTGGTAACTCTGAAGTTCAGGCGGGATTCGGAGACGGGTGATGGAACAGGCCAAAGCAAAGCGGGGCCGCAAGGCGGCGGAGAATGCCGCGCCCTCATCCGTGCAGGTTCTGGACCGCAGCCTCAAACTTCTGGCACTCATCGCCGATAATGACGGCTCGACCCTGACGGACCTTGCCGACGCGAGCGGCATGGCCCCTTCCACGGTGCACCGTCTGTTATCCTCGCTCGCCAATCACGGCATGGTTTCCCACGATGCGGAAACCGGCGACTGGACCATTGGCGTCAAGGCTTTCGAGATTGGCAATGCCTTTCGCCGTTTCCGCAAGCTGGGCACGCTGGCGCGCCCCTATTTAAAGCAGCTCATGGAAACCAGCGGCGAGACCGCGAATATCGGCGTCGAGGATGACGGTGACGTCGTGTTCATTTCGCAGATCGAAAGTCACGCGCCGATGCGCGCCTTCTTTCGTCCCGGGCGGCGTGGACCGATCCACGCATCGGGCATCGGCAAGGCAATTCTGTCAACGTGGTCGGATGGGGAAATCGCCCGCGCGCTTTCGGGAAAAATGCTGGAGCATTTCACTCAACGCACGCTCGATGGCCTGCCCGCACTTTTGAAAGACATTCAGGCAACGCGCATGCGCGGCTGGTCCATCGATGACGAGGAACACACGCTCGGCATGTGCTGCATCGCCGCTCCGATTTTCAACGAATATGGTGAGGGCATTGCGGGCATTTCCGTTTCCGGCCCCGCTGTGCGCCTGCCGAAAAAGAAGCTTGAAGAGCTGGGGCCGCTCATCCGCTCGACCGCCGATCAACTGACCCGCGCCATTGGCGGCAAGCGGCCGGAAGAGCTCTGAGTACGAAACTTCGCGGTTAAAGCATGAATGCCGCTCTTTTCCCTCACCCTGAGGAGCTTCCCTGAGCTTGTCGAAGGAAAGCGTCTCGAAGGGCTGAGGGAAAACGATCAGCGCCCGCCCTCGTCCTTCGAGGCTTCGCTTCGCTCCGCACCTCAGGATGAGGGGGAAACGAAGCGATAGATCAGCTAAAAATCGACGGGCGCAATTTTTAAAGTTCCGCCTTGAGCGGCTTGCCCGCCACATAGGTTTCAACAATGGCGCGGTCGTCACCGACCGTTTGCAGCAGAAACAGCTCCTGTTCCAGCGTCGCCCCCGCCGCCATGCGCAAGCGCATCGGCGATGTGGCGGCTGAATCCAACACCACGATATCGGCTTCCGTGCCTTCGTCCAGCGTGCCGATCTTGTCTTCCATCGACAGCGCCCGGGCATTGCCAAGCGTCATCATGTAGAAGGACTGGAACGGGTTCAGACGCTGTTCGCGCAACTGCAAAATCTTGTAGCCCTCGTCCATGGTGCGCAGCATGGAGAAGCTTGTGCCGCCGCCGACATCGGTCGCCACAGCCATGCGCACGCCCGACGCCTTCAGACGATCACGGTCGAACAGGCCGGAACCGAGAAACAGGTTCGAGGTCGGGCAGAACACGGCCACCGAGCCGGTTTCCGCCATCACGCCCACTTCGCGCTCTTCCAGATGTATGGAATGGCCAAGCAGCGTCTTGTTTCCCAAAAGGCCGTAATGCTCGTAAATGCCAAGATAGTCTGGCGCATCCGGATAGAGCGACTTGGTGAAGGCGATTTCGTCGTGATTCTCCGACAGGTGCGTCTGGATGAAACATTCGGGATGTTCACGGGCAAGCGCCTGACTGGCTTCGAGCTGTTCCGGGGTCGAGGTAATGGCAAAGCGTGGCGTGATCACATAGTCGAGGCGGTCCTTGCCATGCCAGCGTGCGATCAGTCCCTTGCTGTCGTCGTAACCGGATTGTGCCGTGTCGCACAAAGCGGGCGGCGCGTTGCGGTCCATCATCACCTTGCCGCCCAGCATGCGCATGTTGCGATGCTGCGAAGCGCGGAAATAGGCGTCGACGCTCTGCGGATGCACCGAGCAATAGGCGACAGCGGTGGTGGTGCCATGGCGGATCAGCTCGTCCAGAAAGCGCTCGGCGATGAATTCCGCGTGCTGCTCATCGGCGAATTTCTGTTCGGCCACGAATGTATAGGTGTTGAGCCATTCCAGAAGATTGGCGGCATAGGACGCGACCACCTGGGTCTGCGGATAATGGATATGCGTATCGATGAAGCCCGGCAGGATCAGATGCGGACGATGATCGGCCAGTTTCACATCGCTGCCCGCTTCCGCGCTCAGCTCAGCATAATCGCCAAGGCGCGCAATGCGTCCGTCTTCGACCAAAATGGCGCCATCTTCGATATAGCGATAGGAAGCGCTGTCATCGAGACTTTGCGGCTCATCGCGAAAGGTCAGCACGCGGCCACGGATGAGAAGTCTGGTCATTGTTACTTTGCTCCAGCAGTAGCGGATTCATACCAGGAGGCGAGAAGCTGGCGCTCCTGATCCGTTACCCCGGTGACGTTGGCAGGCGGCATCGCATGGGAGCGACCGGCCTGCAAATAGATTTCGCGCGCATGGGCGGCGATTTCCCGATCCGTTTCAAGCGTCACGCCTTTTGGCGGCGTGATCATGCCTTCCCAGCCCGGCTGCGCCGCGTGACACATGGCGCAGCGTCCTAAAACGGTATCCCGCACTTTGCCAAAGTGCGGGTCCGAAATGAAAGTTTGCTGTAAAGCGGAAACCTTCTGTTCTTCCGGCTGGCCGGTCAAAATCTTCGGCGCGGTGGAAAGCCACATGATGACGATGAACAGGATGACCGTCACCAGCCAGGTCCAGGTCGGCTTGCCTTTACGGGCATGCTGGGTGTTGAACCAATGGCGGATGGTCACGCCCATCAGGAACACCAGCGATGCGATGATCCAGTTATACTGCGTGCCGAAAGCCAGCGGATTGTGGTTCGACAGCATCAGGAACAGAACCGGCAGCGTCAGATAGTTGTTATGCGTCGAGCGCTGCTTGGCGATCTTGCCGTATTTCGGATCGGGCTTGCGACCGGCGATGAGATCGGCCACCACGATTTTCTGGTTCGGGATGATGATCATGAACACGTTGGCCGACATGATCGTCGCCGTGAAAGCGCCCAGATGCAGGAAGGCTGCGCGGCTCGTGAACAGATGCGTATAGCCCCAGGCCACGAACACCAGCACGACATAGAGCATGACCATCAAAAGCGTATCGCTCTTGCCCAGCATCAGCTTGCAGATGGTGTTATAGGCGACCCAGCCAAACGCCAGCGAGCCGATGGAAATCGCGATAGCAACCGGAACAGACACATCGAGCACATTCGGATCGATCAGGTAAAGATCAGCGCCCGTGTAATAAACGATGCAAAGCAGCGTGAAGCCCGACAGCCAGGTGGCGTAGGATTCCCATTTGAACCAGGTGAGGTGTTCCGGCATTTCGGCGGGCGCAACCAGATATTTCTGGATGTGATAGAAACCGCCGCCATGGACCTGCCATTCCTCGCCATGCGCGCCGACCGGCAAGCCGGGACGCTGGCGCAGACCAAGATCAAGCGCGATGAAGTAGAACGACGAGCCGATCCACGCAATCGCGGTAATGACATGCAGCCACCGCGCTGCGAAGCCCAGCCAGTCCCAGGCTACGGCAAAATCATACATCAGGCACTCCCATTGTTCGCCCCATTGTTCGTTATCCTATTATGTGCCAAAGCTTTGCGTCCGAGGGAACGTCACAACACGACCATCACTTTCAAAAAAAACTAGACAATCGTGGAGGGGACGCATGTCTTATCTTGATAATCTGCGCGTTTTCGTGCGCGTTGTCGAATTGGGAAATCTTTCTGCCGCCGGGCGCGACCAGCGCGCCTCTCCGGCGGTTGCGAGCAATCGAATCAAGGAGTTGGAGAAGCATCTTGGCGTCCGGCTCTTCAACCGTACCACGCGCAAGCTGACGCCAACCGAGCATGGCCGCATATTCTATGATGGCGCGTTGAAAATCCTCGAAGCAGTCGATGAGGCGGAAGCAGCCGTCGCGGAACTTGCGAAAAATCCCAAGGGATCGATTCGCATCACCGCGCCTTTGGGGCTTGGCCGCAGGCTCATCGCATCGGGCATTCCGGAGTTTCACGACAAATATCCGGACATTGAAGTGCGCCTGCGACTATCTGACCACGAGATCGACATTATGAGCGAAAGCGTGGATGTCGCCTTCAAACTCGGGGTTCTGGAAAACTCCAACTTGCGCATGCGCGGCATCCTGAATTGCGAGCGCGTGATCTGCGCTGCGCCGCAATATCTTGAAAAACATGGGGTTCCGCAATCGCCGGAAGAGCTGCTGGGCAACACCCATGACTGTTTGCTGCTGCGTTTTCCTGGGTCGAAGGAATATTACTGGTCGCTTCAAACACCGGAAGGTCTTCGTAAATTCGAAGTGACCGGCCCTTATGATTCCGATGATGGCGACGTATTGACGCAATGGGCGCTGGGCGGGCGCGGCATCATCAACAAGCCGCTGTTCGAGGTGAAGGAATATCTCCGCGACGGTCGGCTGATACCCCTGCTCGAAAGCACACCACCGGCACCGATCCAGCTTGCGGCGATCTATCCGCACAAGCGTTTTCAGGACCCGAAGGTGCGTCTGATCATCGATTTCATGACGGAGCGCTGCCAGCGGCTCATACGGGAAGCGCTGGCTTAAAAAAGCGGCCTGCCAAATCAGGCGGGCTGCGAGACCTTGCTTGTGGTCAAAACGGCGGTCAGCACTTCGGCCGCCGCAAGGGCTGCGATGACTTCGGGGCGTTTATCCTTCACGACCGCGCCGCCGACCGGGCAGATCAGATCTTCAAACAGATCATCGCTGCCGAACTCGCGTTTCAACCAATTTTTGAAAGTCGCCTTCTTCGTCTTCGAGCCGATCATGCCGACATAGATCGCATCGCGGCGTTGCAGCGCCTCGGCGGCGATCAGAAAATCAAGCGCGTGATCATGCGTCAGGATGATGAACGCACTGCCCGGCGGTGCGGAGCGCACCACCTGTTCGGGCATGGCCGCGAGGCAGGTTTCAACGCCCGGCGCGTCGACAGCCATCAGCTCCGCCTCGCGCGTATCCACCAGCACCACCCGCACCGGCGTGAGCGAAAGCGCATAGGCCAGTGCATCACCGACGTGGCCCGCACCGAAGACATAGACATGCGGACGGGTGGCGATTTCCGCATCGACCTTGATGACCAGTTCATCCGCAAGGCCGCGATTGACGCGCTTGAAATTCAAGGCAACGCGCCCGCCGCAGCATTGGCCGATCTCCGGTCCCAGAGGCACATCCATCGGGGAATCGCGACCGCCAGCGAGTATTTTCCGGGCGTGGTCGATAGCCATATATTCGAGCTGTCCGCCGCCGATGGTGCGGAAGATCATATCGCGGGCGACGAGCATCCACGCCCCGGCATCGCGAGGCGCAGAACCCTTCACATCCGCGACCTCCACCAGCACCGTGTCGTGGCGACGGTTCAGGAAAGCCCGGATATCGTCCCGCCTGCCCAGCGTGCCGCTGCTCATGGTGCTACCCCTTTTGCGCGCGTAGCCGCTCGATAGCCATCAGCACACGCTCAGGTGTGGCTGGCGCATCGAGACGCGGGCTGATCTTGTGGTCGGCAACGCTCGCCACCGCATCCGACAGTGCATAAAGCACCGACATGCCGTGCGGCAGCGGCGGCTCACCCACCGCCTTCGAGCGATGGATGGTCGGCTCATAGGCTTCCGACCAGTCGGTCAGCGCCACATTGAAAATCTTGGGCCGGTCGGATGCCAGCGGGATCTTGTAGGTGGATGGCGCGTGGGTGCGCAGCCGCCCCTTGGTGTCCCAGACAAGTTCCTCTGTTGTGAGCCAGCCCATGCCCTGCACGAAGCCGCCTTCGATCTGGCCGATATCGATGACACGGTTGAGCGACCGTCCGGTATCGTGAAGGATATCCGTGCGTTCCACCACATATTCGCCGGTCAGCGTATCGACCGAGACTTCCGAACAGGCAGCGCCATAAGCGTAGTAATAGAAGGCATGGCCTTTGCCCTTGGCGCGATCCCAGTGGATTTTCGGCGTCTTGTAGTGCCCGGCGGCGGAAAGCTGCACGCGTCCGATATAGGCCTGCTTCACCAATTCGTTGAAGCTGATTTCCTGATTGCCGACGCGAATGCGGTTGGGCAGGAAGACAACCTGATCTTCCGGCACCTGATGCTGCTCGGCAGCAAAACGGATCAGCCGCTTTTTGATCTGACGCGCGGCATCCTGCGCCGCCATGCCGTTGAGATCAGCACCGGACGAAGCAGCCGTCGGCGCGGTGTTCGGCACTTTGGCGGTTGTCGTTGCGGTGATCTTCACCCGGTCGAGGTCGATCTGGAATTCTTCCGCCACGACCTGCGCCACTTTGAGATGGAGCCCCTGCCCCATTTCAGTACCGCCGTGGTTCATATGCACCGAGCCGTCATTATAGACATGCACCAGCGCACCAGCCTGATTGGACTCGGTCTTGGTGAAGGAAATGCCGAATTTTACCGGCGTCAACGCCATGCCGCGCTTCACAGTGCGGCTTTTGGCGTTGAATGCGCGAATAGCTTCACGCCGCGCGGCGTAATCGGCGCTCTCTTCCAGTTCCGCGACGATGCGCTGGATGATGCAGTCTTCCACCTTCTGGTGATAGGGCGTGATATTGCGCGTTGCGCCTTCGGTCCCCATCGCGTCGTAAAAATTGAGCTTGCGGATATCGAGCGGGTCTTTGCCGACCGCAAAGGCCACTTCCTCGATGACGCGCTCCGCACCGACCATGCCCTGCGGGCCGCCAAAACCGCGGAACGCCGTGTTGGACACGGTGTTGGTGTAAAGCGGCGCGGATTGCGCATGCACTGCCGGGAAGAAATAGGCATTGTCGCAATGGAACAGCGCACGATCGCCGACCGGCCCCGAAAGGTCCGCCGAGAAACCGGCATTGAGCGCGAACATATAATCGACGCCCAGAATATTGCCTTCGTCGTCGAAGCCGACCTCGTAATCAATCATGAAGTCATGACGTTTGCCGGTGGCGGTCATGTCCTCGTCGCGGTCAAGGCGGATTTTCACCGCGCGCCTGTGCTTCTTGGCGGCGATAGCCGCAATGGCGGCCCATTGATTGGCCTGCGTTTCCTTGCCCCCGAAGCCGCCGCCCATACGGCGCACTTCAACCGTGACCGAATGGCTCGGCACACCCAGCGCATGGGCGACCAGATGCTGCGTTTCGCTCGGCCCCTGCGTGGAGCAATAGATGGTGACGTCTTCATCCTCGCCGGGAACAGCCAGCGAAGCCTGCCCTTCCAGATAGAAATGGTCCTGACCGCCAACCATCATGCGGCCCTTCACCTTGCGCGGCGCATCATCAATGGCCTTGCGGGCGTCACCGCGATTGAGCGTCAGCGGCGTGAAGACCAGACGGTCTTTTGCGCCATCAAGGCCTGCAATGGAAAACAGGCCCGGCATTTCCTCATATTCAACCTTGGCCAGACGCGCGGCGCGGCGGGCCTGATCGCGGGTGCGGGCAATGACGGCGAAGATCGGCTGCCCGTGGAACTGTACCGTATCCACTGCGAAGATCGGATCGTCATGCATGCCGGACGGCGAGACATCGTTTTCGCCGGGGATGTCCTTATAGGTCAGCACATCGACAACGCCGGGCGCTGCACGCACGGCGGAAAGGTCGACAGACTTGATATTGGCATGGGCAACTGACGCAAGGCCGACACCGACATGCAGCGTGCCTTCGGGTTCCGGAATATCGTCGATATAGACCGCATCGCCCGTCACATGCTTATGTGCGGAGTCATGCCTCTGATCGGTGGCGACACCACCTTTGATAGCGGCGGCTTTGATCGTGCTTGCAGGATGTTTGTTCATGCCTGCCTCCTTCAGACCGCTTCGATATGCTGAACGCGCAAGGGTTCGGCTTGACCTTGCGTTTCGGCATAGAAACGGCGCAACAAATTCTTCGAGACCATCAGGCGATAATCCGCCGTGGCGCGCATATCGCTGAGCGGCTGGTAATCCTGCTCATAGGCGCCGATTGCGGCCTCCACCGTCTCTTCGGTCCAAGGCTGGCCCAACAGGGCAGCTTCAACCGCAAAGGCGCGTTTCGGCGTCGCCGCCATGCCGCCATAGGCGATCCGGATGGAAGCGACCTTGCCTGCCGCGTCGAGCGTCATGTGGAATGCACCCAGCGCTGCGGTGATATCTTCCTCAAAACGCTTGGACACTTTGTAGATCGCAAATTGGTTGTCTTCCGCCGGGATCGGCACATGCACCGCCTCAACGAATTCGCCGGGCTGACGGTCCTGCTTGCCATAGGCGATGAAGAAATCTTCAAGCGAAATGGTGCGGCGGATATCGCCCTTGCGCAGGGTCAGACGCGCATTGAGCGCGATCAGCGGCGGCGGCGTGTCGCCAATCGGCGAACCATTGGCGATATTGCCGCCGATGGTGCCCATATTGCGCACTTGCTCGCCACCGATGCGGTTTATGAGACCGCTGAGCTGTGGAATGCGCCTGGCGAGGAAGGAGAAGGCTTCCGTATAGGTCACGCCTGCGCCAATGGTGACGACGTTGTTGTCCTCGGAAATAGAACGCAATTCCGTGAGATGGCCGATAAAGACGACCGGCGAAATATCGCGCATCATCTTCGTGACCCACAGGCCCACATCGGTGGAACCGGCCACCACGGTCGCCTTCGGCTCATCGGCCAGCAGCGCTGCGAAATCGTCGAGATCAGCAGGCACGACCAGACGGTCCTTGCCCTCGCCCACTTCAACGCGCGAACCGTCGCGCATGGATTTCAACTGTTCGAGCACATGGGCGCGTTCTGCCGCCAGCGGATCGTCCGTCGTGTTGCCGTAATCGGAAATGGCGCGGGCAGCGCGAATGATCGCCTCATAGCCGGTGCAGCGGCAGAGATTGCCTTGCAGCGCCTTTTCAATCACCGGATCGGCGGGCTTGGGATTGCGCATCCACAGCCCGTAAAGCGACATCACGAAGCCCGGCGTACAGAAACCGCATTGCGAGCCGTGAAAATCGATCATCGCCTTTTGCACCGGATGCAGACCACCATCGGCTCCGCGCAAATGCTCGACCGTCACGACATGGCAACCATCCAGCGAGCCGACGAAGCGAATGCAGGCATTGACGCTTTCATAGACCAGCTCGCTGCCCACGATCTTGCCGACCAGCACCGTGCAAGCGCCGCAATCGCCTTCGGCGCAGCCTTCCTTGGTACCGCGCAGCTTGCAGGCCAGACGCAGATAATCGAGCAGCGTTTCCGTTGGCGAAACCCGGTCGAGCTCAACCCGCTCGCCATTGAGAAGAAAACATATTCTGTTTCTCACAGACTGAACCATCCTGCTCAGCTCCCGCGATAGGTCGAATAAGAGAAAGGCGAAACCAGAAGCGGCACATGATAATGCGCCTTTTCATCGGAAACACCAAAGCGCAACGGCACGACGTCAAGGAACGGCACGCCGTCTTCGTCCTTGCCGAAATATTCGCCGACATGAAAAAGCAGTTCATAGGAACCGCGTTGCAGGTCGCCATTGGCCAGCAGCGGCTCGCCGCTGCGCCCGTCCTGATTGGTGCGAATTTCCTTGATGCTGTGCGGCGTGTGATTCTCGATCCGGCGTAATTCGATACGCAATCCCGCAGCCGGTTTGCCGCTGACCGTATCGAGAACATGGGTCGTCAATCGACCTGCTCTGCCCTCGTCGCCGTGATGTCCCTGACCCATTTGCACTCCTGACCCCTTGCGCGATTCTCCGGCCCATGAACCTTGTCCATGAAACGGATCCGCTGCAAGTCGCTGATTTCACTCGGTTTGCCAGTACCGTTTTTGCTATCAAAGCACATTTATATGGCAGACCGGCGGCGTTCCCGCTTTTGTTCCCATCGTGAAGTATTCCGCCTTATTCGGCATTAAGAAAGAGCTTTCTCATTGGATGTCTTTCAAAATTTTGAAGGGGAATTCACACCGCAAATCTTTATTATCATAGGCAAAACCAAAGCGTGATCCGCATGCCGTTGAACGGTTTTCGGGGTGCGCTGGCACTGACATCAAGGGGATATGGCATGAGTTACCCACGCAATCTGATCGGCTATGGCCGGAACACACCTGATCCGCGCTGGCCCGGCGGGGCCAATATAGCCGTCCAGTTCGTGGTCAATTATGAAGAAGGCGCGGAGAACTGCATTCTCGACGGCGACGCAGCGTCCGAGTGCCTGTTGTCCGAAATCGTCGGCGGGCAGGCCTGGAACGGCCAGCGCAACCTGAACATGGAATCCATCTACGAATATGGTGCGCGTTCCGGCTTCTGGCGTCTCTGGCGCGCCTTCACGCGACGCAACATGCCCGTCACGGTCTATGGCGTGACGCTGGCCATGGCGCGCAATCCCGAAGCCGTCGCCGCCATGAAGGAAGCGGATTGGGAAATCGCCAGCCACGGCTTGCGCTGGTGGGAATATAAGGACGTGCCGGAAGAGGTGGAACGCGAGCATATTCGCGAAGCCGTGCGCCTGCACACCGAAGTCACCGGCTCGCGCCCGCTTGGCATTTATCAGGGCAAGCCGTCCGACAACACGCTGAAACTGGTGATGGAAGAAGGCGGCTTTGTCTATTCCGCCGATTCCTATGCCGATGAGTTGCCCTATTGGGTCAAAGGCCCCAAAGGTCCGCATCTGATCGTGCCCTATACGCTCGACGCCAACGATATGCGTTTTGCAACGCCGCAAGGCTTCAATTCCGGCGACCAGTTCTACACCTATCTGAAAGACGCCTTCGACGTGCTCTACCGCGAAGGCGCGGAAGGTGCACCCAAGATGCTGTCCATCGGCCTGCATTGCCGTCTGGTCGGACGTCCGGGTCGTGCAGCAGCGCTTGAACGTTTCCTCGATTATGTCCAGAGCCATGACAAGGTCTGGGTCGCCAAGCGTATCGACATTGCCAATCACTGGCACGAACACCACAAGCCGAAAGTGGTCGACGTGGTGCCATCGAAGGCCAGCAAGGCCGATTTCGTGGCCCGCTATGGCAGCATTTTCGAGCATTCGCCGTGGATCGCCGAGCGCGCCTATGATGCAGGCTTCGCCGCCAGCGAGGATACGGCCTCCGGTCTCGCCGGTGCAATGACGAAAATCTTCCGCGCAGCCTCGCCCGAAGAGCGGCTTGGCGTTTTGAATGCCCACCCGGATCTCGCTGGCAAGCTGGCGCAGGCCAAACGCCTGACCGCCGAATCCACCGCCGAACAGGCCGGTGCCGGTCTGGACGCGCTGACCGACGCGGAAAAGCAGACATTCACCCAACTGAACGATGCCTATACGCAGAAATTCGGCTTTCCCTTCATCATCGCCGTGAAGGGGCGCAACAAGAAGGAAATCCTCGACACGTTCCAGCGCCGCGTCGCCAATGACCGCGAGACCGAGTTCGCCACCGCTTGCGCGCAAGTCGAGCGCATCGCACTGTTGCGACTGAAGGACATCCTTCCAGAAGCGCTTTACTAAAAACACTCTACTGACCAGGGAAGTACCAATGACCCGCACTTATTTCGCACCGACTGGCGGATTGCCGCCGCAGACGCAGCTTCTGACCGACCGCGCCATGTTTACCGAAGCCTATGCCGTCATTCCGAAAGGCACGTTCAGCGATATCGTGACGAGCTTCCTGCCTTTCTGGGAAAAGACCAGATTGTGGGTGATCGCGCGTCCGATGTCCGGTTTTGCCGAGACTTTCTCGCAATATATCATGGAAGTGCAGCCGGGCGGCGGCAGCGACCGCGCCGAACTTGACGACGGTGCCGAGGGCGTTCTGTTCGTGGTCGAAGGCGAAGTCAACGTCACCATTGCAGGCAAGACCCACACGCTCACCGAAGGCGGTTATGCCTATCTGCCACCCAAGAGCGGCTGGAGCCTGCGCAACGCGGCCAGCAAGACCGCGCGTTTCCACTGGGTCCGCAAGGCCTATGAATATGTGGACGGGCTTGATGTACCGGAGCCGCTTTTCCTCAACGAAAACGACATCGCCCCCTCGCCCATGCCCGATACCAATGGCGTCTGGGCGACGACGCGCTTTGTCGATCCGAATGATCTGCGCCACGACATGCATGTCACCATCGTCACCCTTGAGCCGGGCGGCGTCATCCCCTTTGCCGAAACCCATGTCATGGAGCACGGCCTCTATGTGCTGGAAGGCAAGGCGGTCTACCGGCTCAATCAGGATTGGGTGGAAGTGGAAGCCGGTGACTTCATGTGGCTGCGCGCTTTCTGCCCGCAGGCTTGCTATGCTGGCGGTCCGGGCAAGTTCCGCTATCTGCTTTACAAGGACGTGAACCGCCACATGAAACTGACGCGATAGACTGTCGTTTCAACAGGGTATCCGGCCAGCGAGCGCCGGATACCTGCCGGATACAACTGCTGTCCCGCAATTTTCAAGCAAATGTTGCAGCCAAGACTATATTAGACTTCGATAACCTTTTGCGATTATTCGCAGAAACAAGATATTTTGACGGGAATATAGTTGAACGCACAGCTGAATTGTGCTCAATAAAATTTCAAAGCCGCCTCTTTTGAGTAGCAGGCTTCGGATGATTGTTTTTTAGAGAGAAATTTATTTATGAAAAACCATCGCGCGCTCGGCCTTGCTTGCACGCTGGCAGCACTTCTCGCAACGCCTGCCTTTGCAGCCCCCCTTCCGGGCGGCGCAAGCACCTTGCAGGAAACCTATCAGGACTGGACCGTCTCCTGCCAGACGCAAAAAGACACCAGCCTCTGCACAATCCGTCAGGAGCAGAACAGCTCCCAGACCGGGCAGCGCGTTCTGACCGCTGAACTGCGCAATGTCGCGGGCGGCAAAGTTGAGGGTGTTATCCTGATGCCGTTCGGCCTCGATCTGGCCAAAGGTGCGACCATCAAGGTCGATGATGCAGCCGGTCCGAATCTGGCTTTCTCCACCTGCCTTCCGCAAGGCTGCCTTGCACCGATCAGTTTCGATGCCAAGCAGGTCGCGGCTATCAAGGCGGGTGCCAATATCAACGTGACGGCGACGGCTCTCAGCCCAAGCCAGCCGGTTGCCTTCAAGATTTCCCTGAAGGGCTTCGGCAGTGCGCTTGATCGCATCAGCAATCTGACGAAGTAATCGCAAAAGCGAGAACGCGGATACGGTATGATATCCGCAGCATGCAACTATGCCGTACGACCTTCAGGCCGTACGGCATTTTTGTTTTCAGCTTATTGTTTGCTTTAGCGCACATCTTATCCGAAAACCGTTTCACACTTTTCGGGACGTGCTTTACGCAAGCGTTCTGGAAATATGGGCCAGATGTTTACGCCAGCGCAGGGTCATCATCACCGCAACGATGCCAAGCCCTGCGGCAAGGCCGAGCCAGATGCCTTGACCACCCATGCCGACCTTGAAGGCCAGCAGCGCGCCAAGCGGCAGGCCCACGCCCCAATAGCCAAGCAATGCCAGAAACATCGGAACACGGGTGTCGCGCATGCCACGCAACATGCCTGCAGCAACCGCTTGCGCGCCATCGACCGTCTGGAACAGAGCGGCCAGCGCCAGGAAGCTGACGGCCAGTTCCATGACGGCCAGATTTTCCGGATCGTGCAGATCAAGAAACACGCCGATGAACAGGCGCGGTATCAGCACCATCAGGAGACCCATGATCATCATGAAGCCGACGCCCAGCGCATAGGCGCTCCAGCCCGCATAAGCGACCGCCTTGGGATTGCCCGCACCATAAGCGCGCCCGACGCGCACGGTCGCCACCTGCCCGAAACCGAGCGGCACCATGAAGCTGAGCGATGCGATCTGGATCGCCACCGCATGGGCAGCCATGGCGGTCGCGCTGATCCGGCCCATCATGACGACAGCCGCATAGAAGATGGAGGTTTCGAAAACGAAGGTCAGTGCCATCGGAAAACCGATGCGCCACAGCTCACGCAGACGCGGCCAGTCCGGACGCCAGAAGCGACCGAACAGGTGATAACGGCGGAAGCGCCGATGACGCAGCGTGATCACCGCCATGCCAAGAAACATCATCAGGCTGGAAAGCGTGGTGGCAATACCAGCGCCATGCAGTTCCATGCGCGGAAATCCGAAATGACCGAAAATCAGTGTCCATCCGGCCAGTGCGTTGAAGCCGATCGCAGCACCCGCAATCAACAATGTCCACATGGGCTTTTCCATCGCGGCGAAGAACGAGCGCAGCACGATGTAGAACAGATAGGGCAACAGCGCCCATTGCAGCGTGTGCATGAAATCGGTCGAGCGCGCAGCGATATCCGGCTGCTGGCCGAGGAACAGGAATATCTCCTCGCAATGCCACAGCACGACCCAGATCGGAATCGAGATGATGATCGCCGTCCAGAAGCCCTGACGGACCGTGCGCCGCACATCGCGCACCGAATGGCGGTTCCTGCCAAGCGCGATGGCGATCATCGGCATGACAGCCGAGACCAGCCCCATCGAGAAGATGACCAGCGTGTGGTAGAAGCTCGTGGCCAGAAGCGCCGAGGCAAGCGTATCCTTGCCCAGACGCCCGATGAAGATCACATCGGTGGCCGTCAATGCGGCTTGCGAAACATTGGTCAGGATCAGCGGCCAGCCGAGTTTCAGCGCCGCGGAAAGTTCTCTGCCCCAGCGCTGCACGCTGTTTTGATGGGGCTCATGAAAGCCCACATTGGTTGTACTGCTCACATTCCACTCCC
The DNA here is from genome assembly GCA_014138095.1 of Ochrobactrum sp. RH2CCR150. Lineage (GTDB taxonomy): Bacteria > Pseudomonadota > Alphaproteobacteria > Rhizobiales > Rhizobiaceae > Brucella > Brucella gambitense. The sequence goes on along the minus strand of JACGXE010000001.1, from coordinate 740,883 downwards.
CTGAATCACCCCGGGAGCCGTCACTCCGCCGGATGATTCAAAACCTGAAAACCACGCGCCGAGACATCAAAGACTCAGAGACCGGGTCAATCTGAGGAGAGTGGCGTCGCGTTACGATCATCGACCGTCCCATGCCGGCTAAGAGCCGCGCGTTGCTTTTCAAAAACAACGGCGCCCCAGCTTTTCGGGTTGCTCAATTTCAATGGGGAACGTTTTGCATGTTCCTGAAATTGATCCGGAGCCAAGCGGGCTGCGCATCGATATGCACAAAATCAGTGCAATGAATATCAAAACTGCACGGATAAGCAACACATCATGAAACGAAATACTTTATTGCTGACACTGTCAGAAATGCTTTTCTCTCTCTGTCGTGAAAGAGCCATTTATCGTCCGATAAGTGATTGACCCGGCGCTGCGCCCGGCTACAAATATACTTGTTGTATTTTGCGAGGTTCCTATGCGCAGCACCAAGGTCATCCATATTGTAGGCTGTCACGCGGAAGGCGAAGTTGGCGATGTCATCGTCGGCGGTGTCGCGCCGCCTCCGGGTGAAACGGTGTGGGAGCAGTCGCGCTTCATCGCCAGTGACGAAACCCTGCGTAATTTCGTGCTGAATGAGCCGCGCGGCGGCGTGTTCCGCCATGTCAATCTGCTGGTTCCGCCGAAAGATCCGCGCGCGCAGATGGGCTTCATCATCATGGAGCCTGCCGATACGCCGCCAATGTCCGGTTCAAACTCGATCTGCGTTTCAACTGTGCTGCTCGACAGCGGCATCATTCCCATGCAGGAGCCGGTGACGCGCATGGTGCTGGAAGCGCCGGGCGGCCTCATCGAAGTGGAAGCTGAATGCCGCAACGGCAAGGCCGAGCGGATCAGCGTGCGCAACGTGCCCTCTTTCGCCGACCGGCTGGATGCGGCACTTGAAGTCGAAGGGCTTGGCACCGTCACAGTCGATACGGCCTATGGCGGCGATAGTTTCGTCATTATCGAGGCCGCGCAGATCGGCATGAAGATCGAGCCGGGTCAGGCGCGTGAACTGGCCGAAATCGGCGTGAAGATCACCAAGGCCGCCAATGAGCAGCTCGGTTTTCGCCACCCCGAAAAAGACTGGAACCACATTTCGTTCTGCCAGATCACCGAGCCGGTCACGCGCGAAGGCGATGTTCTGACCGGCGTCAACACGGTGGCGATCCGTCCGGCCAAGCTCGACCGTTCGCCGACAGGGACCGGCTGCTCGGCTCGCATGGCCGTGCTGCACGCCAAGGGCCAGATGAAGGTCGGCGAGCGCTTCATCGGCAAATCCGTGCTTGGCACCGAGTTTCACTGCCGGTTGGACAGATTGACGGAACTTGGCGGCAAGCCTGCCATCAGCCCCATCATTTCCGGCCGTGGATGGGTGACGGGCACCTCGCAGCTGATGCTTGATCCAAGCGATCCATTTCCGGGCGGATATCGCCTATCGGACACCTGGCCCCGGGGCGATTAGATCGCAAGGCCAGCAGACAAAAATCTTCGCCGAAGTAGATAGAAATCGAATTCTCTCAAACAGCCGCTTTTGAACTACACCTGCCAAAGTTACATTTGCGAATGCGCGCCGCCGCGTCAGAAAGTGAAGCAATGCAGGCGACAAACGGGAATGTTACTGTCCCCGTCTCTACCGTTACTTTTTGCTGTCAAATCATTGTGTTACTTTGCAGCAACCGTAACCGTTGGAGAGAGTTAAACCATGAGTAATTCCGAGAAGACGATTTCAACCGTCGAAGCACTGGTTGCGGCCACCGGGGACGAAGTTGTCCGACATATCATCATCAGTGGTGCAATCGACAACCTGCCAACGATCAGACTGCGGCCCGGCCAGACCCTGCAAGGCAGCGGTCGCGATGCCATTCTTCGTTTTGCAGACACTGACGGTGTGGAGCTTTCTTCAAACAATCGCATCAGCAATATCCGGTTGGAAACATCGCCGGAAAAGCGCGCTATTTTCAATGACACCACCGTCGATACGATCGGACGCGCCGAATTGGCGGCTGTCACGACAATCGGTCAGGTGCAGATTCTGTTTCGCGACAAGCTGCGCGCCGGGCATGTCGAGGTGGACGGGCTGGACATCATCGCCGCCGATGCGCGCGCAGAAACGGACCGTCCAAAGGGCTATGGCGTCTATGTGCTGCAAGGTGCTTTCACCCTGTGGAACATGCATGCCGACGAAAGCATCATCATCAGCGCCAATCTGGTCGGTCTTTCAGCCGGGCGCGACGGCGCACCGGTGCGCGGCAGCGGTATTTTCGTCAGCGGCGGCGGCGATCAGGCCGGGCGGCTGGCGGTGCGCAGCCTCGAAACCGACGCCGTTTATAGCGACGGCGGCATCAAAGCCGGAACACCGGATCAGATTACCGGCGGCGTGTTCACCGTCTACGGCGCCTATGTCGATGCGGTTCACAATCGCGGCCCGGTCGTCACCTATGGCGTCAATGATATGGTGCTCGATAATTGGGGAACCGTGGACCGCTGGACCGCCGACGCGAAGATCACGTCCTACGGACCAAGCGGCATCGGCTTTGTGAATTTTGGCACGATCAACGAATTGAAGGTCCACGCGCCCATTGAAACCTTCGGTCAGGGTGCGCGCGGTTTCAACGTCTATACCGGCACTGTCGATCTGGCGGAGTTCGACCGCGTCATTACCCATGCCGACGGTGCGGTGGGAATTCAGATCAGCCGTCCTATCGGCAAACTGACGGTTCGCCGTGGCATTGAAACTTTCGGCGGAACGGGTCCGTCGCTGGTGAAAGGCGTCGTGGTGGAGCTTTCCGCCATTGGCCTCAGCATCAAGCCGGGCGGATCGGCGCGCGAGATCGATATTGCAGGCGGTGTTCGCACGAACGGCAAGGGCGTTAGCCCTATCGAGCAGCATGGCGCCATCGAAACCTTGCGCATCGCGGGCGGCTTTACCGCGGCAAGCGGCGGCTTCGAGACAATCTGACCTTGTTATAAAAAAGGGCATCCATCGCTGGATGCCCTCTTTCAAAACTACATCTTACCGACGGTAAGATTATAACCTCACGCGAAGTCCAGCGCGCGGTCGCCATTCTCATCCTTGATACGGGATGGCAGGCCGATATGGTTCAGAATGTTCAGGAAAGGCTTCGGGTTCAGCTCTTCCACATTGACCATCTTCTTCACGTCCCATTCGCCGGAAGCAATCAGGATTGCAGCCGCAACCGGCGGAACGCCAGCCGTGTAGGAAATGCCCTGCGAACCCACTTCGTTGTAAGCGTCCTTATGGTCGGCAACGTTGTAGATGAAGACTTCCTTTTCCTTGCCGTCCCTGGTGCCCTTGACGAAATCGCCAATGCAGGTCTTGCCGGTATAATCCGGTGCCAGCGACGATGGATCGGGCAGTACAGCCTTGACCACCTTGAGCGGCACAACTTCCAGACCTTCAGCGGTCTTGACCGGCTGCTCGGACAGAAGGCCCAGATTGTTCAGCACTGTGAAGACGTTGATATAGTGATCGCCAAAGCCCATCCAGAAGCGGACATCCGCATTTGGATAGTTCTTGGACAGCGAATGCACTTCATCATGGCCGGTCATATAGGCCTTGCTCGGGCCGACCACGGGCAGGTCAAACGTGTGGCCGACTTCGAACATCTTGTTCGACTGCCAGGCACCCTTCTGCCAGGAATAGACCGTACCGGTGAATTCGCGGAAATTGATTTCCGGGTCGAAATTGGTCGAGAACCAGCGGCCATGCGAACCGGCATTGATGTCGACGATATCGATGGACGTCACTTCATCCAGATAATCGTCGGCGGCCAGACGCGCATAGGCGTTGACCACGCCCGGATCGAAGCCGATGCCGAGAATGGCGGTGATGCCCTTCTCTTCGCATTCCTTGAGGTGCTTCCATTCGTAATTGCCATACCATGGCGGCGTCTCGCAGATCTTCTTCGGATCTTCGTGAATGGCCGTATCCATATAGGCAACGCCCGTATCGATACAGGCGCGAAGAACCGACATATTGAGGAAGGCCGAGCCGACATTGATGACGATCTGAATGCCCGTCTTCTGGATCAGAGCCTTGGTGGCTTCAACATCCAGAGCATCCAGCGCATGCGCTTCCAGCTTCACCTCGGTCTTGAGGCTCTTCTTTTCATGCACGCTATCGATAATCTTGCGGCATTTCTCAACCGTGCGGGACGCAATATGGATATCGCCCAATATGTCAGAGTTTTGTGCACATTTATGTGCAACAACCTGTGCCACGCCCCCGGCGCCGATAATGAGAACGTTCTTCTTCATTTTCTGTCGATGCTTCCTCTTCCAGCGGTTTCCCGCCATCTGTTTCGCGTCCCCCGTGCTCTCGCCGCGGAACTAGTTTAAGTTTCGCGTCGCTGGTGATGAGTGCGACGCAGGGTTCAGGAGAGCGAACCCTCAAAATCCGCAAAGGTGAATTCGCGGACAACATTGACCGTGCCATCAAGTTCGCGCACGGCAATCGCAGGCATTTTCACGCCATTGAACCAGTTTTTCTTGACCATCGTATAACCGGCCGCATCCGCAAAAGAGAGACGGTCGCCGACCTTCAGCTCCTGACCGAAGTTGAACTCGCCGAAAACGTCGCCCGCCAGGCACGACTTGCCGCAGACCATGTAACGATGCTCGCCTTCATTCGGCTCCATCTTCGCGGTTTCGCGATAAATCAGCAGATCAAGCATATGGGCTTCGATCGAGCTGTCGACGATGGCGAGGTTCTTGCCGTTGAACAGCGTGTCGAGAACCGTCACTTCCAGCGTCGTGGTTTTGGTGATCGAGGCTTCGCCCGGCTCCAGATAGACCTGTACGCCGAACTTTTCCGAAAACGCCTTCAGGCGCGTGCAGAATTCATCGACCGGATAATTCTCACCGGTGAAATGAATGCCGCCGCCAAGGCTGACCCATTCAACCCGGTGCAGAAGCGAGCCGAACTTGTCTTCGATCTCGGTCAGCATCTTGTCGAACAGACCGAAATCGGAATTCTCGCAATTGTTATGAATCATGAAACCGGTGACGCGGTCCATGACCGTCTCGACCTTCGCCACATCCCATTCGCCAAGACGGCTGAACGGACGCGCCGGATCGGCGAGATCGAAGCTCGATGACGACACGCCCGGATTGAGACGCAGGCCGCGCTTGATATGCGCCGCCTTATCGGCAAAGCGTTCCAGCTGGCCGATGGAATTGAAGATGATCTTGTCGGCATTGGCGATGACTTCGTCGATCTCGTGATCGGCATAGGCAACGCTATAGGCGTGGGTTTCGCCGCCAAACTTCTCGTGGCCGAGACGCACTTCATTGAGCGAGGACGAGGTCGTGCCGTCCATATACTGGCTCATGAAATCGAACACCGACCATGTCGCGAAGCACTTCAGCGCCAAAAGCGCTTTCGCACCGGATTTCTCGCGCACATAGGCGATCTTTTCCATGTTGCGCATCAGCTTGGTCTTGTCGATCAGGTAATAAGGCGTCTGGATCATGGCTCTTCGGGTCGTCCAATGGGGAAATCTGGCCTGTCCAGCAAGGCTGGTCGCCACGTTGGGAAGAAACGTCAGACGCTTCTTCTGGAATTATTCAAAGGCTTATAGGAAGCTTGTGACAGAAACACAAATCCGCCACAGCGCCATCGAGAAAAATTTCCCCATAAGCTGTCGCGGATCGCTTCTGTCTTGGCTGTCAGCCCTAAACGGTTGGCCCTCATATAGAGCTTTTCGCCAGAATTTGAACCCCTTACCAGCTTCTCCCTTGATTTGATTGAAAGTCTTTGTGCGCTGGCCCGGCTTTCCGCGCATGATTGACCGCTCTATCATTGCGTGAAATGCCGCCTGGATAATTAAACAAGCATTTGCTTGACAAACTACAGTGGCGGGCGTAGCGATTGGCATGCAGTTCGGACCGACGGGCATTTTTAGCCCTCCATGTCCGGTGATTCATATGTGTAAGGAAAAAATCATGCAGGACCAAACATCCGCTAGCGGCCAGCCCGCCGGTTGGGGAGACCTGTTTGCCGGTAAGAATGCCATCCGGTCGCTCACCCTTGTCGGCGGCGTCGCATTGCACGCCATCAACGTATTCATCGCGACAACCATCCTCCCAACAGTCGTCGCCGATATTGGCGGCATGGATTATTATGCCTGGAACACCGCGCTATTCGTGACGGCATCTATTCTCGGTTCGGCGCTCGTTCCGCGCCTGTTATCGCAAGCGGGTCCGCGCAGCGCCTATCTGATGGCGGCAATTATTTTTGCAGCCGGTACGCTAGCCTGCGGTCTCGCGCCATCCATGCCGGTCATGCTGGCCGGGCGCTCGGTGCAGGGCCTTGGCGGCGGCATGATGCTGGCCCTTTCCTATGCGATGATCCGCATCGTCTTCCCTGAAAATCTGTGGCCCCGCGCCATCGGTCTCGTCTCCGGCATGTGGGGCGTTGCAACTCTCGTCGGTCCCGCCATCGGCGGCATCTTCGCCGAGCTTGGCATCTGGCGCGCCGCCTTCTGGTCATTGGCGCCGGTGATCGGCATCTTCGCCATCATGGCCATGGTTGTACTGCCGCGCGCCTCCGGCGACGCTGGCAGCCGCGCACCGCTGGCCTGGCCGCAGCTCATTTTGCTGACGGCGGCAGTGCTTGCCGTTTCGGCCGCCAGCATTTCGGTCAATGCCGTCATGAATGCGGCAGGTGTCGCGCTGGCTGTTGTGCTGTTGGTCCTGCTCTTCATCATCGAGCGCAATTCGTCGCGGCGTATTCTTCCCAAGGGATCGTTCAGCCTTCACCGCCTCGGGGCGCTCTATCTGACGCTTGCTTTTCTCAGCGCTTCGGTAACCAGCGCGGAAGTGTTCGTGCCGCTGTTCTTTCAGGTGCTGCACAACCAGTCGCCTTTGGTCGCCGGTTATCTGGCCGCCATCATGGGCGGAAGCTGGACACTCGGCTCCATCGGTTCTTCGGGTGTTTCCTCCGGTCGTGTCGACCGGGTGATCATCGCCGCGCCGCTGATGGGTATAGCAGGCATGATTACGCTTGCGGCCCTCGTCCCCGTCGGTAGTGACGGTCACTGGGTGAGCCTGCTGCCGATCTGTCTGGCGCTGGCGGTCATCGGCTTTGGCGTGGGCATGACCTGGCCGCATCTACTGACGCGCATCTTCAAGCGCGCTGATGCGGACGATCAGAATCTGGCGTCGGCCTCCGTCACCACCGTACAGCTTTTCACCACTGCGCTCGGCGCGTCGCTGGCAGGCATGATCGCCAATATGGCAGGCCTCAGCAATCCGGGCGGTTTTGCAGGCACCGCAAACGCCGCTATGTGGCTGTTCTCCGGCTTTGCCGTCATGTCGACGCTGGCGTTCCTGTCCGCGCTGGCATTGGTGCGCAGCGCAAGACAGCCGCAAGCGGCATCGTGCTGATCAGGAAGGACTGGCTGGGGTAAAAACATAGGCGCAGCGCCGCGCCCCGGCCAGAATATGCTCGGTACGGGCAACAGACACATCCGGGCCGAGAACCGCTTCAAAAACCTGAAGCTCGGCCCGGCAAAAACCCTGACAGGCATCAGCGGCGGCACAGATGGGACAATGGTTCTCGACAAAAAGCCACGAACCGTCCGCCTGCCGCTCGGCATCGGCCATATAGCCTTCGGTCGAGCGGATATCTGCAAGCGCCTTGACGCGCTCGTCGAAAGCCATGTCTTTCAGGCGCGCATGATACTGGCGGCGGGTTTCGGTTTCGCGGTGCGCAACCAGCGTTTCCAGCGCATCTTCACCAAGGATGGTGCGCACGGAATGCAGAAGCTGCACGGTGAGATCGGCATGGGTATCGGGAAAGCGCTTATTGCCGGTTTCCGTCAGATCCCAGAACTGCGACGGACGGCCAACGCCCTGCGAAACGGAATGCGGCGCAACGAGACCTTCCTCGGCCAGCCGCACCAGCTGCTGGCGCACCGCCTCGCCGGTCGTGCCGAGATGGTCGCCGATTGCGGCAGCCGTCTGCGCACCGCGCATCTTGAGCGCCAGCATGACGCGTTCTGCGGGCGAACGTGCTCCCGAAACGTCTGTATTTAGAAAGTCATTCCTTGACATATTGCCTGTTTTCGATTTAAAGAAGCATTATCTTGTTAAATTAAGCGATCCAATCTGAATTATCAAGATAGTTGTATATCAAGGAGTCTAAAATGAGCTTCACCTTGCCTCCGCTTCCCTATGCGACCAACGCTCTTGAAGGCGTCGGCATGGGCACCGAAACGCTTGAGCTGCACCATGGCAAACACCATCAGGCCTACGTAACGGCGCTGAACGGCTTCGTCGAGAAGAACGACGCGCTCAAGGGCAAGTCGCTTGAGGAAATCGTGCTCTTTGCCAAGGACAAGGCCGATCTCGCTCCGGTCTTCAACAACGCTGGCCAGCATTGGAACCACGATCTGTTCTGGCAGAACCTGTCGGCAAACGGCGGACGCCTTCCGGGCGCGCTGGAAAAGAAGATCGTCGAGGATTTCGGCAGCGTCGACCAGTTCAAGGAAGCCTTCAAGACGGCGGCTGTCGGCCAGTTCGGCTCGGGCTGGGCGTGGCTGGTTCTGGCCAATGACGGCAAGTTGAAGGTCACCAAGACGCCAAATGGCTCCAATCCGCTGGCAACCGGCGAAGGCAAGGCGCTATTAGGGCTTGATGTCTGGGAGCATAGCTATTATCTCGATTTCCGTAATCGTCGGCCTGACTATGTAACGAACTTCCTCGACAAGCTGGCCAACTACGAATTCGCGGAAGCCACCCTGAAGGCAGCCTGACGCGCTTATATTGATTGCGATCAAAGCGGCCTGCCTGCACAGGATGCAAACTCCACGGAGTTGCATCTATGCGGGCGGGCCGCAGCAATGACCGATAAAGACCAAACCAACCGACCCAATCCATAAGGCGCCGTCCTCCCAAGCGTGGTGCCGGAGAACAACAGAGACAGTTCCGAAGATGAGCAGCAACTTTAATCAGGAAACCGTCACCGACATCCATCACTGGACCGACACGCTGTTTTCCTTCCGTACAACGCGTGATCCGGGCTTCCGCTTCCAGAGCGGCCAGTTCATCATGATGGGCCTCGAAGTGAACGGCAAGCCGCTCACCCGCGCCTATTCCATTGCCTCGAGCCTCTATGAGGACGGGCTGGAATTCTTCTCGATCAAGGTGCCGAACGGTCCGCTGACCTCCAAACTCCAGCATCTGAAAGTTGGCGACCAGATCATCCTGTCCAAGAAGCCGGTCGGCACGCTGCTCTATGACAATCTGAAGCCCGGCAAGAATCTGTGGCTGCTCTCGACCGGCACCGGCCTTGCGCCGTTCCTGTCGATCATTCGCGATCTGGAAGCCTATGAGCGCTATGAGAAGATCATTCTCGTTCATGGCGTGCGTCAGGTAGCGGAACTTGCCTATACGGATTTCATTTCCAACGAATTGCCGCAGGACGAATTCCTCGGCGAGATGGCGGCAAAGCAGCTCATCTATTACCCGACCGTCACCCGCGAGCCTTACAAGAACCGCGGACGCCTGACCGATCTCATTCGCTCCGGCCAGATTTTCACCGATATCGACATGCCGGAACTCAATCTGGAAGACGATCGTGTGATGCTGTGCGGCAGCCCGGAAATGCTGGCTGAAACCAAGCAGCTTCTGGAAGAGCGCGGCTTCAAGGAAGGCAGCCAGAGCGAAGCCGGTCATTTCGTGATCGAAAAGGCTTTCGTCGAAAAATAAGTTTTGCAGGTCTGCAAATAGAAAAGGGAGGCAATCGCCTCCCTTTTTCATTTCAGCTCTTCGAAATCGAGCCCGATATCGAGGTTCGGCGCGCTGTGCGTGGTCCAGCCAACCGAGATCAGATCAACGCCGCTGGCAGCGACCGCCGCCACCGTTTCCGGCGTGATGCCACCGGAGGCTTCCGAAATGGCGCGCCCGCCGATCACCGATACCGCCTCGCGCAATTGCGCAGGCGACATATTGTCGAGCAGCACCGCATCCACGCCCGTCGCCATGGCTTCATCGAGTTGTTGCAGCGTATCGACTTCGACCTCGATCTTGACCATGTGACCGGCACCGGCCTTGGCGCGGTCGATGGCTTCACGCACGCCGCCAGCGACTGCGATGTGATTGTCCTTGATCAGCACCGCGTCATAGAGCGCGAAACGGTGGTTCATGCCGCCGCCTGCCCTCACAGCATATTTCTGCAAGGCACGCAGCCCTGGCGTCGTCTTGCGCGTGCAGACAATGGAAGCCCTGGTGCCCTGAACAGCCTTGACTAGATTGGCAGTCGCAGAGGCAATGCCGGAGAGATGACCGAGGAAATTGAGCGCCGTCCGCTCCCCCGCCAGAATGGAGCGGGAGGAGCCGGAAACGCGGGCGACATCAGCACCCTTTTCAAGTGACTGACCGTCCCGCGCCAGACGTTCGAATGTGACATCCGGATCGACCAGACGAAACGCCATTTCAGCCACGTCCAGCCCGGCGATGACGCCCGGCTGGCGCAGGCTGAACAGCATTGCCGAGCAGTGATCCTCCGGCACCACGGCATTGCTGGTAATATCGCCAGCAAGCCCCAGATCTTCCAGAAGTGCGGCGCGCACCAGCGGTTCGACGACAAGCGGAGACAAGCGCGGCAGGTTCATCATGCAGTCCTTGGAATTCGTTGAAGTGAGGTTTCGGGGGCAGCGATGTCGCGGGCTAGCGCGAATGCCGTCTCGAAGGTGTGGAAGCGGCGCTTGGCCTCCGCATGTTTCTGCGGGTGGTCGGTGCGGGCATGGCTTCCACGCGACTCGCGCCGTTCAAATGCCGCAACCGCAGCGACCAGCGCCACGGCTGCGGCATCGTCGGTCTCCGCGAGGGGGAGAAGGGTGGTGATTGCAGAGCGCAAACCTTCTTCATCACGCAGCAGGCCAAGGTGGTTGGAAACGACGCGCCGCACCGGTTCGAGATCGGCCCCCTGCGGCAGGCTGACCGGCACAGGGTGCCGCACGGCGACCGCCTCTTCACAGCCAAGCGCGCGGGCGGCGCGCAGGCCCATGGCGGCGGCTTCAAGCAGCGAATTGCTGGCAAGCCGGTTGGCGCCATGCAGGCCGGTGCAGGCCGCTTCGCCCACGGCCCAGAGACCCGGCAGGCTGCTGCGCCCATCGGCGTCGGTCCTGATGCCGCCCATATGGTAATGCGTGGCCGGTCTGACCGGGATCAGATCGCGGGACGGATCGATGCCATGCTGTTTGCAAAGCGCATCAATACCCGGAAACCGGGTTGCAAAACGCGCGCCCAGAGCCGTGCACGCATCGAGATAGACCTTGCGCCCTTGCGCGATCTCCCTGCCAATGGCACGGGCCACCACATCGCGGGGCGCAAGTTCGCGGCCCGGAATATCCACCATGAAGCGCTCACCGCGATCATTGACAAGTTGAGCACCATCTCCGCGCACAGCCTCGCTGATCAGCGGCAGGCGTGGCGCGGAAACAGCAAGCGCAGTCGGGTGAAACTGCACGAATTCCATATCGGCAAGCACCGCGCCTGCGCGGCCTGCCAAAGCGGCACCTTGCCCGAGATTGCCGAGCGGCGTGGTTGTGGCGTTATAAAGTCCGCCGACCCCCCCCGTCGCCAGAACCACGGCGCGCGCTGCAACCGGGCCGACATTTTCAAGACAAGCGCCGACCACACGACCATCCTGCCGGATGAGCCGGAGAGCGCGGGTGTTTTCCATGACGGTGATTGAAGGCGTCGCCAGAACCTTGGCGGTCAGAGCACGCATGATGCCCGCCCCGGTCGCGTCGCCATCCACATGCACAATGCGATGGCGGCTATGAGCAGCTTCCAGACCGAGCGAAAACGAACCGTCCGCCTTGCGATCGAAGTGCACGCCATGCGCTTCCAGCGCGGCAACGACTTCCGCGCCTGCTTCTATGATTTCGGCAGCCACGCTCCGGTCACACAGGCCGTCGCCAGCCGCAATCGTATCAGCCAGATGCAGTGCCGCGCTGTCATCCGCGCCAACGCTTGCAGCAATGCCGCCTTGCGCCAGCGTGCTGGAACCGGACAGGCCGAGGCTTCCCGCCGTCACCAGCAGCACCGGCTGCGGAGACAGCGTCAGCGCCGTCATCAGACCGGCAAGACCGCTGCCAATGACGAGGACCGGGGCAGTCCGGGTCGTATTCATACCGCCAGCATCCGCTCGACGGCGCGTCGGGCAGGCTCCATCAGTGCTGCATCGACAGTCACTTCATGGCGATTGTTTTCCAGCGCATCGCGAATATTGGCAAGCGTGATCCGCTTCATATGCGGGCAGAGATTGCACGGGCGGATGAACTCAACGTCTGGGTGATCGACGGCAACATTGTCGCTCATGGAGCATTCGGTCAAAAGCACGACACGCTGCGGCTTCTTCTCACCAACATAGTCCGACATGACCGCCGTGGAACCGGCGAAATCGGCAACTGCCACCACTTCCGGCGGGCATTCGGGATGCGCCAGAACCACCACGCCGGGGTGGCTTTCGCGCAATTCGCGGATATCGTCTGGAGTGAACCGCTCATGCACCTCGCAATGGCCATGCCAGGCGAGAATTTCGACATCGGTTTCGCGGGCCACATTCTGCGCCAGAAACTCGTCGGGGATCATCAGCACGCGCGGTACGCCAAGCGATTCCACCACTTTTTTGGCATTGCCGGATGTGCAGCAAATATCGGATGCCGCCTTCACGGCAGCAGATGTGTTGACATAGGTGATGATCGGCACGCCGGGATGCGCCTCGCGCAGCAGCGCCACATCTTCCGGCGTGATGCTGTCGGCCAGCGAACAGCCCGCCGCCATATCGGGGATCAGCACCGTCTTGCTGGGATTGAGCAGCTTGGCCGTCTCGGCCATGAAATGCACGCCCGCCAGCACAATCACATCGGCATCGACCTCCGCAGCCTTGCGCGCCAGCGCCAGACTGTCGCCGACAATATCGGCCACGCAGTGGAAGATTTCCGGCGTCTGGTAATTATGCGCAAGGATGACGGCATTGCGCTTTTTCTTCAGCTCGAGAATGGCCGCGACATCGTCTTCGAAGCCCAGCCACTCCGCCTTGGGCAGCACCTTGGCCACGCGGTCATAGAGTTGCGAAACGGAAACATGATCGTTCATGTGCGAGCCTCCCAGCTCATCGACATGCGTTACGCATCAGCCTCACACGAAAGCGTTTTGCGCTTTTGCTGGAAATACGCTGGCATGCCCATTTATACTCAACTTGAGTATTTCATGTTTATGAACTTATACTCGATTCGAGTATATTGTCAATCGCGGGAGATTGGCAGCTTGGCTCCGGCCAGATGGCGCTCGGAAAGGGCGCGTTCCTCGACAATCGAGTAGCGGAAACGGAACAGTTTTGCCGGGCGACCACCTGTTTCACTGTCGCTTTCGCCGGTTTCTTCGACGAGATCCTGCTGCTCGATCAGGCGGCGGAAATTCTGTTTGTGCAGGCGCAGACCCGCCAGCGCTTCGACAGTCCGTTGGAGTTGCAAAAGCGTAAAACTGTCCGGCATCAATTCGAACACCACCGGGCGATATTTGATCTTGGCGCGCAGCCGCGCAATCGCCGTGGCGAGGATGCGGCGATGATCGGCAAACATGGAACGGCCGTTCTCGTCTTCCTTCATTCCGGCTTCCGCCACCAGACCAGCCTCGAACAGGAGCTCATAGCGTTGCAGCACGAGGTCTTCGTTCCAGCGCCCGCCCCACTCTCCATTGTCAAAGCCGAAAGTGAAAGAGATGCGCCGCATGCGCTGCGCCGTCAATTCCGGCGTTTCGGCCCGATAGGCCCAGACAAGGAGCGCATTGTTGAGATGCTCCATGATGGCCGGCTCGCCCTGACGGTGATCTTCCCACGGCAGATAATCATACCATCCGCGCCAGCCCGCCTGCCCTGCCGCCGCATCGCTTTCGCGCACGAGGCCGAGATAGCTGATCGAAATGATGCGTTCGCCCTGGGCGTGACGGTCACGGTCGGCAAAAGTGTAGAGCTGCTCCAGATAGCCGACCGGATGCGCGGTTTCCGACTGCACCCAGGCGCGCAGACCGGATTGCAACGAACGGTGCTCGCTTTCGAACGGGCCAGATGGCAGGGCCTGCCCCTGTCGCACAGTCATGACGCGCGGCTGTTCGCTGGTCACGGCGGCCAGCACGGCAATCAGTTCGGTATGGGCAATATCGTCGGTCACAGCAACTCCGGAAAACACTTCCGACATTGAACGCGATTGACGAATAATTACAAGGCGCTACCGCCATACGGCACAGGTTTTGCTAATCAGGCCTTGGGTTTCGCGCCAAAAACATGCTCCGGTCCCGGGAATGTGCGCGCCCGCACCTCCTCGGCATAGGCTTTCGCCGCATCGGACACTTGCGGCGCCAGTTGCGCAAAGCGCTTCACGAAGCGCGGTGTGAAATCCTGAAACAGCCCCAGCATATCGTCCGAGACCAATATCTGCCCGTCGCACGCCGCCGATGCCCCGATGCCAACCGTCGGGACGGAAAGCGATGCGGTGATCTCGCGCGCCAGCGGCTCTACTGTGCCCTCAATGACCAGCGCAAACACACCGGCATCGGCGATAGCCTGCGCATCGCGACGAATACGGTCGGCCTCATCGTCATCGCGTCCGAGCGAACGGAAGCCGCCAACCGTATTGACCTGTTGCGGCATCAGGCCGACATGACCGAACACCGGAATGCCTCGCCGGACCAGAAAATCGACCGTTTCGGCCATTTCCTCGCCGCCTTCAAGCTTGACCCCGTCGCAGCCGGTTTCCTGCATCACGCGGGCGGCATTGCGAAACGCCTGTTCCTTCGATTCCTGATAGGAACCGAACGGCATATCGACGATGACACAAGCCGTTTCGGCCCCACGCATCACCGCTTGGCCATGGGCGATCATCATGTCGAGCGTGACGGCAAGGGTGGAATCCATGCCGTAAAGCACCATGCCGAGCGAATCCCCCACCAGCAGCAGGTCGCAATGGGGATCGAGCAGCCGCGCAATCGGCGTCGTATAGGCAGTGAGGCTGACAATCGGGCGCTCGCCCTTAAGAGCCGAAATGGCCTTGGGTGTCAGTCGCTTCTGTTTGACGGGTGCGCTCATCTCAGGCCGCCTGTTCCTGCGCCACATGCGCAATGACGCGATTATCGAGAAGCCGCGTTGTACCAAGCCGCACGAACAACGCAATCAGCACGGGCCGCCCCTGCACCGCCGTCAGGCGTTCCAGCGTCTCAGGGTCACGCAGCGCCACAACTTCCGGCGTCGCCAGCGGTTCCGTGGCGATAAACGCACGAATTGCCGTTTCCAGTGCATCGGGATCGTCCACACCGGACCGATAAAGCCGCTCGGCTTCATCGAGCGCTTTCGGCACGATGATGGCGGCGGCGCGCTGCTCAGGCGACAGATAGACATTGCGGGACGAACAGGCGAGCCCGTCATCCTCCCGCACGGTCTTGACGCCAACCACGCGTACCGGAATGGCCATGTCGTCCACCATACGGCGGATGATGACGAGTTGCTGAAAATCCTTTTCGCCGAAATAGGCGGCGTCTGGACCAACGATGTTGAAGAACTTGCTGACTACCGTTGCGACACCGGCGAAGTGGCCGGGACGCGCCTCGCCTTCCATCTGGTTGCCAAGGGTCGGCACATCCACCACGGTCTGCATCGGGCGGGGATACATATCGCTGACGGCTGGCGCGAAGAGGTAATCGACCTCTGCCCCGCGCAACAGAGTGGCATCGCGCTCCAGATCACGCGGATATTTGTCGAGATCTTCATTCGCGCCAAATTGCAGCGGATTGACGAAGATCGACACGACAGTCACGTCATTGTCGGCGCGTGACCGGTGAACAAGTTCCAGATGGCCTTTGTGAAGATAGCCCATGGTCGGCACGAAGCCGATGCGCTTGCCCGCACGACGCGCAGGCGCCAAGACCTGCCGCAACTCCTCGATGGTGCGGATAATCTGCATGCCCGTTCCTCCTCGCGGCCAAATGAATGGCGAGGACTCCTACCGTGTCAGGCCTAATATGACAACAGGCTGTATCAGATCATTGCGGTGTGACTGCCGCACCCACCGTATTGCCAACAGCGCGGCCGAAACGGTCGATCTGCTCGTCATAGGTCTTGCGCGTGTTCGGATCGAACACGGCAATCGGCGCCGTGACCACGAGAGAGGCCGCCGTACCGACACCCTGCGCCGTGCCAATTGCCACCGCACCCAGACGGTCGCCGATACCGATCTGCGAATCCGTGATGGTCTGGCCCGCAACGAGGCGCTGACCGATCAGCTGCACGACCTCCGGACTGGAGGCAAATTTGCCGTGATTGAGCCTGTCGCCCGATTTGAGCTTGGTGAGATCGATGACGGTAATGCCCGCCTGCTCAAGCCCCGAACGATAAGGTTCGATGGACGGATCGATCTGGCCCAGACGGTCGATATTGCCCGAAATGCGCCGCGACAGCGCAAGTGCGCGGTCGTCGCGCGATGTGAACAGCGTGAAGCGCGGATGATCCTTGCCCATCGCCAGAAATTGCTTGGCAAACACATCGACGTCCAGATCGGGCGAGGCCAGAATGACGTCTGTGACCTTGGCATTCACCCGTCCGTCGCGGATCGCCATCTGGCGCAGCGCTTCAACCGTCAGCCAGCTGCCCATGGAATGGGCCATGACGGTGATGTCCTTCACCTCCGGCTCGCGGGCAATGGCGCGCAGCACCTGCTCCAGCGCATCGCGGGAATAGTTGGTGCTTTCCTTGTCGTAATTATAGTCGAACACGCTGGCGCGCGATGGCCAGGTGAAGATCACCGGCGCAACATCGGCCCCGGAATCGTGCACGATCTGCGCAAAGCGATAGACGGAATCTTCAAATGTATTGTTGAAGCCGTGCACGAACACCATCACGCGGCGGCTCTTGGTGAGATGGGGGCGAACCCAGCCTGCCACTTCAACATCGGTCTTGATCGGTGTCACGCTGACGGTGGTAAAATCGGTCTGCGGATTGGGCGGCAGCTTCTTCGGCCATTGCACCTCACCCGCCTTGCGGTTCTTTTCCGGCGGAATGGACACGACGATATCATTGATCGAGACCAGCTTGTCACGCTCACCGGAGAAGAGAATGCCGGGATTGTCGGATGGGCGACGGGTGGTAGCGACGAGCAGGTCGACCTTGGTCGCTCCGGGCGTGGTCACGTCGCCGACAGGCAGAAGCACGCCTTCAGGGCGGCCGGCGCAGCCTGCGAGCAGTGTCATCAAAACAAGCAATGCAGGCACAGCCCGACGAAACATGCTCTGCAAAACCAAGCTCCCTTTACGCCACCGCTTCAACCAAAAATCAGAACCGATTTCTGGAAGCCAAGACGCGCCACGTCAATAAACCCGAGTTTCTTTTACACTGCGAATTTTGCACGTTAACATATTCTTTACCGGGGGAGTTCTGCCAAGCCCCTTTTATCACCCGCAGAACGATCGCGCCGCGGCTGCGACTTATCGGTTACACACTGTTCAGCAACTAACACTTTTCCGGACCACCCTGACGGCCGATATAGGGACCAACAGCAAACGCAACTCCCTGAACAAAGGAGGCAATCATGGCTTTGGAACTCACCGGACTGCACCACCTTACGGCTATCACCGCCAACGCACCGGGCAACCGTCGCTTTTACACGGACACGCTCGGGCTGCGGCTCGTCAAGAAGACCGTCAATCAGGACGACACCAGCGCCTACCACCTGTTCTATGCCGATGGTCTGGCATCGCCGGGAACCGACATCACCTTCTTCGACTGGCCGGTTGAGCGCGAACGCCGCGGCACCAACAGCGTGGCCCGCACGGGTCTGCGTGTGAATGGCGTCGAAAGTCTTGATTGGTGGCGCAAGCGCCTGAACGAACAGGGCATTGAAACCGGCGATATCTTTGAAGTGGCTGGCCGCGCCGTGCTCGATTTCGAAGATCCTGAAGGCCAGCGTCTACGGCTGACCGACGATGGCGGCGCAGGCGACGCCCATAGCTGGGACAGAAGCCCCGTTCCCGCCGACAGGCAGATTCGCGGCCTTGGCCCGATCACGCTCAGTGTTCCAGACCTCGCGCCGACAAAGATCGTGCTCGAAAAGCTGATGAACATGAGCGAGACCGGCGACTATGCCTCGCCCGATGGCGAAGGCCATGTCCATGTCTTCTCGATGGGACCGGGCGGTGCGGCAGCCGAATTGCATGTCGCCGTGCAGCCAAACCTGCCAACTGCATGGCAGGGTGCGGGTGCGGTGCACCACGTCGCCTTCCGCACGCCGGACCAGGAAAGCATGCAGGAATGGGTCGAACGCCTGCGGTCGCTACGGGTGCCTTCCAGCGGTGAAGTCGAGCGCTACTATTTCCGTTCGCTCTACTTCCGCGAACCGAATGGCATCCTGTTCGAGATTGCAACCGACGGTCCGGGCTTTGCCGTCGACGAACCGCTGGAGAGCCTCGGCGAAAGCCTGTCGCTGCCGCCTTTCCTGGAAAGCAAGCGCGCAGCCATCGAAAAGGGCCTCAAGCCATTAGACTAAAAAGTAAAAAGGGCCGCCGGAGAAATCCGGCGGCCCTTTTCGTTGTTTGATCGGCAAGCACTTTAGAGTTTCTGCTTGAGCCATTCGCCGGTGACGCGAATATCGTCGTCGGTCAGACCATGCCAGCCCTCGATTGCGCGAACGTCGATATCCGCACCGTCTTCACGCAGCGCCTTTGCCAATGTGCCCGAAGCATCGCCGAACGGATCGGCTGCACCGTTCAACTGGAGAACGGCAGCATCGGACAGATCGGCATCCGGCTGTTCCTCCAGCACTTCCGATGCACGCAGCAAAATCGCCTTGTGCACGATATGCGGATGAAGCCGCATGAAGGCCGCAAGCAGGTTTGCCCCGTTGGAATTGCCGATAAAGGCCAGTCGGCCCGGGTCGATATCGTAGGCCGCAATCGCGCCCTCCACGAAAGCCTCAAAGGCTTCCGCTTCGAACCGGATGTCCTTCTGGTCGAACCGCTTCTGATCGAAACGGCGGAACCAGCGCTGAATTCCCTCCTCCGTGCTGCGACCGCGAACCCCGATAAGCGTAGCGCGCGGCGCGGCAAGACGGGCGAGCGGCATGAGATCATTCTCATTACCGCCCGAACCATGCAGCAGGATCAGCGTGCTGCCATCCGGGTCTTCCGGCTGATGAACACGATGGACGAAGGGCAGGTCGCGATAGATCACCCGCTCCTCACCCGGCAGGCCGAATTGCGGCATGCGGGCGCGGATCGCTTGAGCCTGCTTCTCATTGCCCGGCGGCACAAACAGAAGCTGCCCCAATGTTTCCACCGGCTCGTCCACGGTGAATCCGGGGGCGTCGGTGGCGAATTCGAACAGAGTTCCGCCCGGCTCACGAACATAGAGCGAGGTGAAATACTTGCGGTCATGCACGTTGACCTCGCTGGAATTGAGCTTCGACAGCTCCTTTTCCAGCGTTGTCACATCATCGGTCGTGCGGGCGCGAAAGGCCACATGATCGGCAATCCCGGTCCCCGGAATGCCGGGCCAGAAGCCGCTCGCATCGCGCACATCGATGGCGTCGCCGGAATCCGACACAAGCCGGTCGATGGTTTCTTCCTTCCCCTGACGGTGAAAGCCGAAATAGCGCTCGATAAAAGCAACCGTCTGTTCTGGCTGTTCCGACAGGATGGTGGCGGAGCGTATCCGGCGAATGGCGAATTCAGCCGGAATGCCCTCGCCGGACCACGGATCATTGGCTGCCAGATCGCTGCCGACCAGCTTGACAATCACGCCGTCGGGATCGCGCAGCCGCAGAACCGGCTCGCCGAATTCCTGCACCGGTCCCTCCGACTGTACGTGATAACGCAAGGCGCGTTCCAGCCAGAAGCCGATGGCCGTCCGGTCGATGGAAAGCGCGATTTCGCTGACCTGCCCGTGACCGACGCGGCCTTTGGAGCCGTCTTCCCAGACCAGAAAGGTGATCAGGGAACCTGGCGTGCCGGAGCGGTCGCCATAGAACAGATGCAACTGCTCGGCATCCTCGAAGCCGCCCGTCCGCTTGACGATACGCAGACCCAGAAAGCCCGCATAGAAATCGACATTCGCCTGCACCTTGCGTGTGATCAGCGTGAGATGATGGATGCCACTGGTCATGATTGCGATCTCCCGTCCTAATAAAGCTGCAGGAGAGATAGTACAGCCAGCGCGGATTGCCCATGGGGCTATGCGGTGACGGATTGTCAACGCATACGGTCAAAGCGGCGGTACAGGAACAGTGCTTGTCTGGGGAGGTTCAGAAAAAGAAAAAGGCCGCGCGGGAGGAGGATGCGCGGCCTGATCTTCGAATACGGCTGGGAGGAGGAGTGCCGTATTCCGGTATCGAGTTCTGGGAGGAGGAGTGAACTCGATGACCAAGTTCTAACCGGTGGCTCATTTTTCAACAACGGTTAATAATGCATGTCAGTTATGCAAATTCGACAATGCTCAAGAAACAGGCAGTCGCCAAAAATGCACAAGCGCCCGCAAAACGGGCGCTTGTCTGAGCTGTTTTATCTTTTGGTAACAGAAACTTACAGGAACTGCGCGATCAGCGGCGCAGCCAGCACATTCACCAGTCCAACCAGCACCATGACGAGACCGGCGATGGAACCTTCCTCGCTGCCGATCTGGTGGGCCTTCGCCACGCCAGCGCCATGTGCGCCCATGCCGAACAGTGCGCCGCGCGCCAGCGCCGAACGCAGCGGCAGCCAGTTGAGCATCATTTCGCCGAGCGCCGCACCGAAAACGCCAGTCAGCACCACGAAGATGGCGGTCAGGTCCGGCGTGCCGCCAATGTCGCCCGAAACAGTCATCGCAAAAGGCGTGCTCATCGAACGCGGCATCAGGCTGAGGCTGATCGCCTCGTTGAGACCGAGCAGATGCGCCAGCCCCCAGGCCGAAGCCATGGCCGACGAACTGCCGACCAGCACACCGGCCAGAAGAACCGGCCAGTACCGGCGGATCGTCGCGCGCTGCTGATAGATGGGAATTGCGAAGGCAACCGTTGCAGGGCCCAGCAGAGCCACCAGCCAATGCGTGGCGCCGAAATAGCCGCGATAGTTTTCGTTGAGCGCGACAACCAGCCCCATCAGCAGAAGCGGCGTAACGGCCAGAGGCGTCAGCCACCACATGGGAAAGCGGCGATAAACGCGCTTTGCCGCAAGATAAAGCAGGATCGTGGCCGCCGACCAGAACAGCGTTGCCACGAAGGGGTTACTTGGCAGCATAACGAAGGCTCCAGCGATAGCAGAGGTCTACCGTCAATGCGGTGACGCTCATCACCGTCAGTGTGCCGAGCAGGATGACAGCCATGATCTTCAGGCCGAGCACGCCTATCAGTTCGCGATGCTCAAGGATCGCCAGAACGGCAGGCACGAAGAACAGCAGCATCTCGGCCAGAAACCATTCCGCGCCGCGCTTCATGCTGAACAGGCTGACACGACCGCTCAACAAAAGCGCCAGCACCAGCGCCATGCCGATGATACCGCCCGGCAGAGGCAGACCGACCACGCGGACGAAAGCTTCACCCGCCAGCCAGAAGCCGACCAGCGTCGCAATCTGCATCATGCGGCTATGGTGCAGCGCATAACGAAAGCGGACAGCAAGAGTATGAGCATTTCTGGAGGCGTTCATGGGGTTCTTCCCGGGCCGTTGCCCGTTTGAATTCGGTCTGTTGTTGAGGATCAATATAGGCCGTCCCGGCTTATTCTAGAAATGAATTGATTTCATTGCTGCTATTCCGATATAGAATAGCTCATGAACTTGAGGAGCTTTCAGGCATTTGTGGAGGTGGTGCGCCAAGGCGGGTTTTCCGCTGCGGCCAGAGCCATTCACGCGACCCAGTCCACGGTCAGCAAAGCGGTGAAGCAGCTGGAGGAAGAGCTGGGCCTTGCCCTTCTCGACCGTGACGCTGCCCCGCCCCGCCTGACTGCGGCGGGCGACATTGTTTATCGCCGCGCCTTGGCCATGCTGGCCGAGAAGGACGATCTGCTGGCAGAGCTTGGCGAATTGCGCGGCCTGAAACGCGGTCTCCTGCGTCTCGGACTGCCGCCCATCGGCTCCAGCGTGCTGTTTGCGCCGGTCTTCGCCGCCTATACCAAGCTTCATCCGGATATCGACATTCAGCTGGTCGAGCATGGCAGCCGCCGTCTGGAAGAGCTTCTGCTGGCAGGCGATGTCGAGCTTGCTGCCTCGCTTCTGCCGGTCGAAGACAGTTTCGAGTGGCAGGATGTGCGCTGCGAGCCCGTTGTGGCCCTGCTCCCGGCGACCCATGAGGCGGCTTCCGGCGACGGCGTCACGCTGGACCAGATCGCAGGCTCGCCCTTCATTCTTTTTGAAAGCGGCTTCGCACTCAATCATATCATCCTCGATGCCTGCCAGCAGCATGGCTTTGCCCCGAATGTCGCGGTCCGCTCCAGCCAGATCGACTTCATCGTCGAACTGGTGGCGGCGGGCATGGGCGTCGGCTTCCTGCCCCTGATGATCGCCGAGCAACGCCATCATTCCGGCGTCCGCATTCAGAAAATCACCGATGCGGACATGAACTGGAACATGGCTCTGATCTGGCGCAAAGGCGCGTTTCTGTCCCATGCAGCGCGGGCCTGGCTCACACTTGCTAGTGGTGGAACTTCAAAAAAACCTTGAAGCGCGCGCAGCAGCGCCTATCTCAAATAGACACCTACTCTACGCGCCATCCGGCGGCGTTCCGTCTTGACCCTTATCAACTAAGAAGGAGGCTATGATGGACGGTCAGGTTATATTCTACAAAGGCGACAGGATCCTTTACCGGCATCATATCGAAGTGCAGGACGACGATTATTCCAAGGGTGTCAATGACGCCTTGATCGCCTTCCAGCGCAACTATGCCGGCTTCGACCTTGCGGGCGACGATATTCACGTCCGCTTCAAGAAGCCCGGAGATGTTTAACGGCTGACTTAATCAATCGCGATTGGAGCGCGCGTCCGGTATAGCGCCGAACGCGTGCGGCTCCTTCTGTCGGCATGATCAGGCGGCTGCGTAGGCAGCTTCGCGCGCAACGCGGCGAATGTCGTTGCGGCTGAGGCCGAGATCGCTCAGTTCGCGGTCGCTGCAGCCTTCAAGCTCGCGCAGGTTTTCACAATACTGCATCCAGCGATTGAATTGGGTACGAAGATTGATTGGAAGGCTCATGGTGATATTCCCCTTGTTTTTATCTTCCTCCCAGTGATGAGCTTCCGCTTTTCCCGTTTCATTGAGAAGTGCAGTTACTGCATGGCTGCAATGTGATTGGCGAAATCCTCCGATTTAGCCCAAATAATTTTTCGTCTAAATTAGCTAACCCTTTTAAAGTGTAAGTTTTCCGGTTAGACGGGAGGTCGAGTGCCTTCTAAAGTCGATGCAAACCGGTAAGAATGAAAAAAACTCTCATTATAGTCGGTAACGCTCCCCTGCCCCGCGACCTGTCGCGCGAGGTTGATGCGGCAGATTTTGTGGTTCGTTTCAACGAGCCCAAACAGTCCATCGGCATGAGCGGCACGCGCACCGACCTTCTGATTCTGGCAACCTCCAGCAAGCCGATGCAGCGCCGCCTGCGCGATCCGGGTTTTGTGCAAACGCCGACATTCAAGGCCGCGAAGGAAGTCATGCTCGCCTATCATCCGAGCATCATGCGCCTTTACCACCCCAAGCCGAACATTCTCTCCCGCCTCAAGGGACGGCGTTCCGACTGGACCGTCGAGACCATCGAGGTCGTGGGCGGCGCGGGCAAGGAAATCCGCCTCATGCCGCCGCAATTCTACATCGACGGCTGCAAGGAGCTGGGCGTCGACGAGGAGAACCTGAGCAAGGTTTTTCCAAGCACCGGCTTTTTCGGCATCTGGCACATGCTGGGCAAATGCCCTGCAGAAAACTGGGACGTGAAACTGTGCGGCTTCACCTGGGAAGGCTGGAAGCGGCACACATGGGGCGACGAACGCAGTTGGGTCGAAAGACAAGTGGCTACCGGACGCATCAGTATCATCGAATAACCCGATCCTCTCGGGTCTTGGCAGCAGATCTCGTTAAAGGAGTATTTGAATGACTGAACCGTTACGCATTTTTATTGGCTGGGATTCCCGCGAACCGATCGCATATGAAGTCGCCAAGGCCTCGGCGCTGAAGCATTCTTCCATTCCGCTTGAGATTGTGCCGATCAAGCTGCAGGATCTGGTTGATCAGGGTGTCTACACGCGTGATATCGATCCGCTGGCCTCCACGGAATTCACCTATTCTCGCTTCTTCACCCCATGGCTTGCGGGTTACAAGGGCTGGGCGCTGTTCTGCGATTGCGACTTCCTGTTTCTCGGCGATATTGCCGGATTGCAGGCCTATAACGACCCTTCCAAGGCGGTTTATTGCGTTCAGCACGACTATCAGCCGAAAGACAGCGTCAAGATGGACGGCAAGGTGCAGACCACCTATCCGCGCAAGAACTGGTCGTCCTGCATGTTGTTCAACTGCGAGCATCCTTCAACGCGCCAGCTGACGCCGGAGCTCATCAACCGCGAAACGGGCGCTTTCCTGCATCGCATGCAATGGGCTGCCGACGATGAAATCGGCGCGCTGCCGACCGAATATAACTGGCTTGAAGGCTGGAACGAAAAGCCGGAACACGGCCTGCCGAAAGTCGTGCATTACACAAGCGGCGGCCCGTGGTTCAAGGACTGGCAGAATGTCGATTATGCCGATCTCTGGCGCGCCGAGGCCGACATTGTGGAACCGGGCTGGAAGCCGATCTGACCGCCAGCCTGATCGGGCGAAAAATCCTGGAGCTTTTTAACCGGCTCCACGCTACATAGATGCCATGAACGAAACACGTCATGAATCTCCAGCGCAGGGCGGATCAGAACAGTCCGCAGCGCCGCAAAAGCCAGACGGCCCCAAAAGGGCCGGCTCCGTGATTTTAGATGACGGCCCGAAAAGGGCCGTCAAGGCCTTCATCATCCATCTGAAGCGGGCGAGTGATCGCCAGCCGCAGGTGGAGCAGCTCATCGAAAGCCTGCCCATGCGGGCAGACGTGATCGACGCCATCGATGGACGCGTGCTTGATGAAGACACCATTCGGCGCGTCTATCGTCGCTCGGTGCACAAGCCGCATTACCCCTTTCCCCTCAGTACCAACGAGATTGCCTGCTTTTTGTCGCATCGCAAGGCGTGGCAAGCCATTGTCGATCAGAAGATTGACGCCGGTTTGGTGCTTGAAGACGATGTTGAGCTGACGCCGGAATTCGCAGCAGCTTTTCAGGCTGCGCTGCAGCTCGTCGACCATGACAGTTTCATCCGCTTCCCCTTCCGCGAGCGGGAAACAGGCCGGGAAGTGCTGAATATCGACGGCGTCCGTGTTATCCTGCCTGTACCGGTTGGCCTCGGCATGGTTGCCCAGCTTGTCGGGCGCGAGGCTGCCAGGCGGCTGCTGGCCGCGACCGAGACCTTTGACCGGCCGGTGGACACCACAGCGCAAATGAACTGGGTGACGGGGCTGAAGCCGCTTTCCGTTCTACCCGGCGGTGTGCGCGAAGTGTCGGTCCGGCTGGGCGGCAGTACCATCCAGAAGTCCCGTTCGCTGCCTGACAAGCTGAAGCGGGAAATCCTGCGTCCGCTCTATCGCTGGAAAATCAAATCCCGCTCTCTTAAAGGATAAAGCGGTTTCATTTGAAATAGAACTGTCCTAGCTATTTGTCTTGCGCATGTCGCGACCCGCGAAACCGCGCAGCTTTGCTGGAATATTCTCGTGAGGATTGCCTTGTCAGTTCCGATTCTTCTCTATCACCAGATCGATGTTCCGCCCCGGCACAAGGCGCCTTTTCGTAGCATGACTGTGCATCCCGACCGCTTTCGCAGCCAGATGACCTGGCTCAAGCGCCTCGGTTATCAGGGATTGTCGTTCAAGGATGCGCTGCCCTACATCTATGGCGGCAAAAAGGGGAAAGTCGCGGTCATCACCTTCGATGACGGCTTTGAGAATGTCTTCCGCAATGCGCTGCCTGTGTTGCAGGAACTTGGCTTTACAGCCACGAATTATTTCGTCGCCAACCAGATCGGCGGCTTCAATCTCTGGGATCAGAAAATCGGCGTGGCGCGGGCCAATTGCATGAGC
The DNA here is from genome assembly GCA_014138095.1 of Ochrobactrum sp. RH2CCR150. Lineage (GTDB taxonomy): Bacteria > Pseudomonadota > Alphaproteobacteria > Rhizobiales > Rhizobiaceae > Brucella > Brucella gambitense. The sequence continues at coordinate 714,684 of JACGXE010000001.1, read as the reverse complement.
ACCGCCGAAATGCGGGAATGGACCGCACTCGGTCACGAGGTGGGGTCCCACACACTCGACCATATCAATCTGCGCGACGCCAGCGATGCGGAGGCCGAGGTGCAAATCCGGCAATCGCGCGAGAAGATCGAAGATCTGCTGGGGCAGGAAGTGATTTCCTTCGCTTATCCCTATGGCGGCGAGAGTGCCAGAACGCGCAAGATCGTCGAGCAGGCTGGCTATAAATATGCCACCACGACGGAAAGACGCCGTGCAAAATCCACGGACGACCCGTTCGGTATTCCGCGCCTGACGATCCGGCGTAACGATATATGGCTACAGTTCCTGCGGAAGATCGTCATAGCCTGAACGGGCAATTTCAGCTCGCTTTTGCAGGCTCTATCCGGTTCGGCTTTGGCAGGTTTTGCAAATCCACCATGAAGCCGCGTTCAACCAGGCATTCCGGTCCTGTGTATTGAACCGAGCCGGAATAGACCAGCGACAGGTCGTCGGAAAACTGGTCGCTGCCGACGATAGCCTTGTAATGCTCCGATCCGCCTGCGTGGCTTCCCTCCGACGCTATCCGTTTAAATTCTTCGACCGAGCGCGACGAAAACCGGTAGTGCAACAACGCGCCGGTAACTGGCAGATAGTTGCGGAAGCAAGGGCCCGGTCCGTGAATGCTGCCCCGGCGGTAATCGGTCTTGCGGTCCACCCAGATCAGCGGAAACTTGGACAGACGCATGCTGCGTCCAAAAAGGCGCTGGCGCGGACCGCCGCGCACGGCGACACCGAAACGCTCCTGCCGGACCGTATAGCCGTCGCCATCGAAATGTGACGACACTTCAAACGGGTATTTCGTTCCGTCATCGACAAAAACGCCGTCGCGTAGCAGACCGGCAGGATACATGTCGATCATCGGCGCGAGACAGCGCCGAATATTGTGTGTTTCCAGTTCCTGAATGAAATCGCGCAGACTGCGCTTTTCCATGCGCGGAAAGACGAAGAATTCGTCGGCATCCACCGAAAGATACCAACGGCGGCGGCCGTAAATATTGAATATCGCGTCGCGCCAGACGCGCCCGCGATTGGCCTCCGCATAGCGAACATCGGAAACGAAAAGATCGACATCGGCAGCATTGGCGAGAATCTCAGCTGTCCCGTCATCCGATTTGTCGTCCACGACGATGAAACGTGTGACGCCCAGCGCGCGGTAATACCGCAGGAACGAATTCAGATAAGCGGCGGCATTGCGCACCACGCAGATCAGCGGCAGATCGTCCGGCAGCAAAGCGGCAAAACTCCCGGACGATGCGATCAGATTTGCCTTGCCACGCCTCTTGGGCACCGACAGCCGCGCATGACGCCAGCGCAGCTTGAATTGTTCTGCCGACGAGGCTCGCCAATAGGCGGCCCAATCCGTTTCGTTTGACGCTGGATAGTGCATGGGCGGCAAAACAGACTTCATACGGGGGATGTCTTTCAGGGGATGCTAATTAAGCCACATATTGGTGTTTTTTGCTGGCAAATCCATGCCCGCAAGAATCACGCTGTGTTATGTCCCGACAAGAATGCGTGAACGCCGATATCTGTTCTTTTGGCTGCATTTGCTTGATCTCAATCAATGCTGCTTCAATAAAACGTGGCAAATTGCCCGCAACCGCGCCATGGACGCCAAAGGCCAAAAGCGCTAGTTAAGGCAAAGACAAGCGCATCGGCCTAAAAATCGGGAGCGATTTTTCGGAAACACGATGCGTCGAATCAAATAGTTAGAGCGAGTTTTGTGCGCCCGGAAGGTCGCGCTGCCCTCTAAGGAGCGCATGATGGATTATCGCCGGTTTTTCGAAGAAGCGATTGATCAGTTACACGCCGAGAAGCGTTACCGCGTTTTCGCCGACCTTGAACGCATCGTCGGACGTTTCCCCCGCGCGATCTGGCGGAACAATGGCACAGCCCGTGAAATCACCGTCTGGTGTTCCAACGATTATCTCGGCATGGGGCACCATCCCGACGTGATCAAGGCCATGTGCGACACCGCAAGCAATGCCGGTTCCGGCGCTGGCGGCACGCGCAACATTTCCGGCAACAACCATCCGCTGGTTGAGCTGGAAGCCGAACTGGCCGATCTGCACGGCAAGGAAGCCGGTCTGGTTTTCACCTCCGGTTTCATTTCCAACGAAGCCTCGATCTCGACCATTGCGCGCCTGTTGCCAAACTGCCTGATCCTGTCCGACGAGCTGAATCATGCCTCGATGATCGAAGGCGTGCGCCGTTCGGGCGCGGAGAAGAAGATTTTCCGTCACAATGACGTCGAGCATCTGGAACAGTTGTTGAAGGCCGCCGATCCGGCGCGCGCCAAGCTGATCGTGTTCGAATCCGTCTATTCGATGGATGGCGATATTGCGCCGATCGAGAAGATCGCCGATCTGGCCGACAAGTATAATGCCATGACCTATATCGATGAAGTTCATGCCGTTGGCATGTACGGCACGCGCGGCGGCGGCATCACGGACCGTGATGGTCTGGCGCATCGCATCGACATTATCGAAGGCACGCTTGCCAAGGCTTTCGGTGCGCTGGGTGGCTATATCACCGGCTCACGCGCCATTATCGACGCTGTTCGCTCCTATGCGCCGGGCTTCATCTTCACGACTGCCCTTCCGCCATCGGTAGCAGCGGCTGCAACGGCTTCGATCCGCCATCTCAAGGCATCACAAGTCGAGCGCGATGGTCAGCAGCGTCAGGCGCAGCAGGCCAAGGACGTGCTTTCGGCAGCGGGCCTGCCCGTCATGCCTTCGGACACGCATATCGTGCCCGTGCTGGTTGGCGATCCAGAGCTTTGCAAGAAGGCCAGTGACCGGCTGCTCGATGTGCATGGCATCTATATCCAGCCGATCAATTACCCGACCGTGCCACGCGGCACCGAACGTCTGCGCATCACGCCGTCGCCGCTGCATGACGATGCGCTGATCGACGGGCTGAAGGATGCGCTGCTGGAAGTTTGGAACGCACTCGGCATTCCCTTTGCTGAAAACGATGCCCCACAGGCAGCCAGTTCCGACCGCGTCGTACCGCTGATGGTTTCCAAAGCCGGTGGATAAGCGCTTCGCAAAGCACTAAATGAAAAAAGGCCGGTTTTCACCGGCCTTTTATTTTAGATTAAAGCTGCTCGATCCATTTCACCAGCCGAGTTGCGGCCTCGTCGATCTGATGCGGCGCGCGACCGAAGCAAAGGCGGAAGAACGCCTCTCCGCCTTGTCCGAAGGCGCTGCCCGGTGCGAGCCCCACATTGGCCCGGTCGATCATATCGATGGCCGCCTTGACGGAATCCGTCACGCCTTCAACGCCGAAGAACAGATAAAACGCGCCCTGCGGCGGCGTGAGGCGCACCTTGCCCGTTGCCTGCAAGGCCGAGCAAAGCCTGTCGCGGGTAGCGCGGGCGCGCTCCACCTGCATGGCGATAAACGGTTCGCCCTGATCGAGCGCTGCGACGGCGCCGCGCTGCATGAACGGCGCCACGCCGGAATTGGAATACTGGATCATGTTTTCGATCACAGGACCGACGGAAGGATGCACGGTCATCCAACCCACGCGCCAGCCCGTCATGGCCCAATTCTTCGAGAAGGAATTGACGAAGATGATGCGGTCGTCGGGCTCCATGATTTCCATGAAGGACGGGGCATGGCCGCCGCCATAATAGAAATGCGTATAGATCTCGTCGGCGATGATCCAGAGCCCGTGCTTGCGCGCGAGATCGAGGATGAAACGCAGCGTCTCGCGATCAGCCGTCCATCCGGTCGGGTTGGACGGCGTATTGATGAACAGCGCGCGGGTGCGCGGCGTGATGGCGGCAGCGATTTTCTCCGGGTCGAGCACCCAGCCATTCGCGCCGAACTCCAGTTCGACTGCAACCGGCACTGCGCCAGCAAGACCAGCCGCACCAACGAAATTCGGCCAGGCTGGCGACAGATAAATCGCTTCTTCGCCTGCACCCACCGTCGCCGTCAGCGCCATCTCGATGGCGTGCATGCCCGAACCGGTGACATAGAAATTTTCAGGTTGCAGGGGCAGCGGGAAATGACGCGCATGATAACGGGCCAACGCCTCGCGCAGTTCAGGAATACCGGCCTGCCAGGTATAGAAGGTCTCACCGTCAGTGATGCTCTTCTGCGCCGCATCGCGGATGAAATCCGGCGTCGGCAGATCGCCCTCGCCAACCCACAACGGAATGAGACCCTCGCGGCCCCGGCCATGATTGGCAACGGCGACAATGCCGCTTTCTGGCGCTTGCGCTGCTTCGCGGCGGAGACTGGCTAAAAGTGTCATGATGATCCTGCGCTGCTTGGTATGTGTATATCGGCCTTAGCAAGCCGCGATCACAAAATCACTCGGCATTTTGTGATGATCCGATCATCGGGATTGATGAATGCCCAAAAGAAAGCGGAGCCTTTGCAGGCTCCGCTTTGCATTCCAAGGGAAAAATCCCGATCAGGCCTTTTTGGAAAGCAGATCGCGGATTTCCGTCAGCAGCACTTCCTCGCGCGGAGCTTCCGGCTCAGGCTTTGCTTCTTCCTTCTTCTTCATGCGGTTCATGCCCTTGACGACGAGGAACAGAACCCAGGCGATAATCAGGAAATTGATCAGCAGGGTGACGAAGTTACCATAAGCAACGGTCGCACCGGCTTCGCGGGCGGCGGCCAAGGTGGTCTTCGGCTCACCGGCAAGCTGGATGAACATGTTCGAGAAGTCGATACCGCCGGTGACCAGACCGATGATCGGCATGATGATATCGTTGACGATGGAATTGACGAGGCCACCGAAGGCGCCGCCGATGATCACACCGATGGCCAGATCGACCATATTGCCCTTGAGAGCGAATTCCCTGAATTCTTTCAACATTAGCCTGTCTCCCTCACGAGTGCGACTGCATAACCGGGCCGTCGTTGCTGCGGTGCGCTCGTCGAATTAATATGGCGTCAGATCGCTCCGACGGTGAATGATAGGACCGCTCCTGACAGGGGGAGGCTCGAAGAACGGTTCTATCAAATTGTATTTGGTTTAGTTTGTATTCGAAAATATTCAAAGAAAAGATAAACATGGATATTGACGGGTAAAACATCCGGTTTTCCATCAATATTCTTGCGCGCCTGACGTGAAAGTGCTTGCGTCAAGCAGACTTGAAGAACAGGGAGAGGAATAAAACCGCCTATGCAAGGCTGGGGAATCATCGGCGCTGCCTTCTTGTACCTGCTGCTTCTCTTTGCTGTCGCCAGTATCGGTGATCGCAGATCGTCGCGCTGGAACAGTGCGCCACGTCCCTATGTCTATGCGCTGAGCCTTGCGGTTTATTGTACCTCCTGGACCTTCTTCGGCTCCGTCGGCCTCTCCGCACAGCGCGGGCTGGAATTTCTCGGCATCTATATCGGGCCGATTCTAGTGTTCACGCTCGGCAACCGGCTGCTGCGCCATATCGTGCGGCTGGCTAAGGCGGAGCGCATCACCTCCATCGCCGATTTTCTGGCCGCGCGTTACGGCAAGAGTTTCGGCGTGGCATCGCTTGCCACCTGCATCGCCGCCGTGGGATCGATCCCCTATATCGCCCTGCAGCTGAAGGCAGTGGCGGGCAGCGTCGGGCTGGTGATGGACCATTATGGCCGCACCGTCGCGCCGCCGGCCTTCATCTTCGGCGATATTTCACTGGCCGTCGCCGCCGTGCTTGCCGTTTTCGCGATCCTGTTCGGCACGCGCCATACCGATGCGACCGAGCACCAGAACGGGCTGATCCTCGCCATTGCGGTGGAATCCGTCATCAAGCTCTGCGCGTTCCTGACGGTCGGTCTCGCCTGCACATTCTTCCTGTTCGGCTCGCCTTCACAGCTCATCAACCAGATTTCGCAGTCCACGGATGCGCTGAAGGCGTTTCACTACGAGACCTCCATCGGCACCTGGATTATCCAGACGGCTCTCAGTGCTGCAGCCATCATCATGCTGCCGCGCCAGTTCCACGTCACGGTCGTCGAAAGCCGCAGCGAGAAGGAACTGCGCACCGCATCGTGGCTGTTCCCGGTCTATCTGGTACTGATCAATATCTTCGTGTTTCCGATTGCATTGATCGGCGTGATGACGCTTGGCAACACGGTCAGCGGTGATCTTTATGTGCTGGCCCTGCCGCTTGCCGCCGAAGCGCACTGGATGGCGCTTATTGCCTTCCTTGGAGGATTATCGGCTGCGACAGCCATGGTGATCGTCGCCTGCGTGGCGCTATCGATCATGATTTCCAACCATCTCGTACTGCCGCTCTTCATCCGCAGCATGGCCAAGCGCCATCCCGCCGAACAGCCCGACCTCACCAAAGTCATCCTGAACACCCGACGCGTGACGATCATCGCCATTCTGGCGCTCGCCTTCGCCTATTATCGCTTCACCTCCAACAATATTCATCTGGCCTCGATCGGCTTCGTGTCCTTTGCCGCCATCGCGCAATTTGCTCCGGCCTTCATCGGCGGCCTGTTCTGGCGCAATGCCAACGGGCGCGGCGCGATGCTTGGCCTGTCGGCAGGCTTTCTCGTCTGGGCCTATACGCTGCTGCTGCCCACCATGGCGCCCGAAAACGCCGCCATTTTGCGCGACGGTTTTCTCGGCTTCACGGCGCTGCGCCCCGAAGCGCTGTTCGGCACCGATGCGCTGCCGCTGACCAATGGCGTGATCTGGAGCCTTGCCGCCAACACGCTGTTCTATGTTCTCGGTTCGCTGTCGCGCGCCTCAACGCCGCTGGAGCGCATTCAGGCCAGCATCTTCCTACCGCGCTATTCCATCGCCGCGCCAACCCTGAAGCGCTTTCGCACGACGGTGACCGTGGCCGAACTGAAAGCCACCATGGCGCGCTATCTCGGCGCCGAACGTGTCGAGCGTGCATTCCTGCGGTTCGAAGGCCACGAACAGCGCAGGCTAGACCCGGGCATGACGGTGGACACGCCCCTGATCCGTTATGCCGAGCAGTTGCTTGGCACGGCAGTCGGCACGGCTTCGGCGCGGCTTGTGCTGTCGCTGCTTTTGCAACGCAACGACGCTTCCGGGCGGGATGCGCGCCAGCTTCTCGATGACGCCTCCGCTGCCCTGCAACAAAACCGCGACCTGTTGCAGATCGCGCTCGACCAGATGGAACAGGGCATCACGGTTTTCGACAAGGATTTCCGGCTGGCCTTCTGGAACCGCCAGTTCCGTACCCTGCTCAATCTGCCCGACGAGGTGATGCAGGTCGGCATCCCCGTTTCGGAAATCGTCGAGCATTTGGTCCGTCGCGAAGATATCGCCTTCAATGTGCGCAACAGCATCATCCATTCGCTGACGGCCAGTCGCAAGCCGCTGCGCATGAAGATGAAATCGACAGCCAAGACCCTTGAAATCCAATCCAATCCGATGCCGGATGGCGGCATTGTCGCGACCTATACCGACATCACCGCCGCCGTCGAAGCCGACCTGATGCGCCAGAAAGCCGCCGAAATGCTGGAACAGCGCGTGGCTGACCGAACGGCAGAGCTGACGCATGTGAATCAGGCGCTGGCGCGTGCGCAGGCTGCTGCCGAAGAGGCCAATCTCGGCAAGACGCGCTTTCTCGCCGCCGCTGGCCACGATATTCTGCAACCGCTCAATGCAGCGCGCCTTTATTCCACCGCGCTATCGGAAAAACTGGGGCGCTCGGAAACCAGCGAATTTGCCCGCAACATCGATTCCTCGCTGGAAGCGGTTGAGGCCATTCTGGGCATGGTGCTGGATATTTCGCGTCTCGATACCGGATCGCTGAAGCCTGAAGTCTCGGTGTTCCGGCTGGACAGACTGTTGACCCAGATCGCCACCGATTTCACGCCGCTCGCCCGCAAGAAGGATTTGAAGCTGCGCGTGGTGCCGTCGAGCATCGTTGTGAAGACCGACCGCAACATGCTGCGCCGCCTGATCCAGAACCTCGTTTCAAATTCGATCAAATATAGCCGCAGCGGCGGCATGTTGCTCGGCGTCCGGCGGCGTGGTGCGTTTGTCGAGCTGCAGGTGCTCGACACCGGCATCGGCATTCCGCAACACAAGCTGAAGCTCGTCTTCCGCGAATTCACCCGCCTTGATGAAGGCATGCGCGAGGCGGAAGGGCTGGGGCTTGGCCTGTCCATCGTCGACCGCATTGCCCGGCTGCTGGAATTTCCGCTGTCGGTGCGCTCGGTTCAGGGCAAAGGCACCACATTCACCTTGCGCATTCCGGTTTCAAACGAGCCGGTGCCTGCGGAGGAAACAAGGAGCCGTCGCGGCCATGCACGCGCGCTGGAACTGACCGGGCTCGATGTGCTGTGCATCGACAACGATGCCGATATTCTGTCCGGCATGGAAACGCTGCTTTCGGGCTGGGGCTGCAATGTGACCACGCTGCGCAGCGGCGCGGCGCTGAGAGCTTTCTGCGCCAATCGCAGTATCGCGCCGGATGTGATCGTCGCGGATTATCATCTGATCCACGAAAACGGGATCGACATGATCGGCTACACACGAGAGCATTTCAAAACGGAAATACCGGCCATATTGCTGACCGCCGACCGGTCCAAGGAAGTGCGCCAGCGCGCCGAGGAAGAGAATATTACCCTGTTGAACAAGCCGCTTCGTCCGGCGGCTCTGCGCTCGCTGCTGTCGCATTTCTATCATGCGCGACAGGACAGCACCTCGTCACAGACGGCTGCACAGTAAAACTGGATCAGCTGCTGATCACATCATTGCCAATGCGCGACAGCAGAATGACGGCCTGCGTGCGGCTATCGACGCCAAGCTTCTGCAACACCGCCGAAACATGCGCCTTGACGGTCGCTTCCGACACGCTCAGCTCATAAGCGATCTGCTTGTTGAGAAGACCTTCGGCAAGCATGGTCAGCACACGGGTCTGCTGAGGCGTCAGTGTGCGCAGGCGCGCAATCAGCCCTTCGATTTCCGGGTCTTTCGGGTGATCGAGATCGATCCCTTCTGGCGTCCAGATATCGCCTGCCAGCACGGCGCGAACCGCCTCGCCGATGGTTTCCATGCTGGCCGATTTGGAAATGAAGCCCGATGCGCCCAGTTCCACCGCATGATGAATGGTGGCGGCGTCATCCGTGGCGGACACGATCACCACCGGCAGGGCCGGTTGCAGCGCCTTCAGCGCGACCAGTCCTGAGAGGCCTGCGCCGCCGGGCATGGTCAGATCGAGCAGCAGAAGGTCGATATCGTCGCGTTCGGCAACCAGTTTCCTGACAGCATCGAAATCGCCAACTTCGACAATCTCCACGTTTTCGGATTGTCCCGACAGAACCTGTCTCAATGCGCCGCGGAAAAGCGGGTGATCGTCAGCGATGATAAAGTGCATGTGCCTCGCGCGCCAATTTCAAGTGGTTCCTCCCCGTGCGGTGCATCCAATGCCACCAATCAAGTTTTTATGCCTATTTTTATCCTGAGCAACCAAAAATCACGTTGCTAACGTGTTTTCGCATTTCTCATTGCCGCCATGTGGCCGCATTGTGTGGTAGGGTTGCGCCGGAAATTAAAAACGCAGGCCCCCGCCAGGCACGTGAGCAGAGGGTGGGAACCAGAAGGCATTCCATGACGCGCAATACGCTTTATCCCGAGATTGAACCCTTCAAGGAAGAGATGCTGCAGGTGTCACCGCTGCATCGCATCCATGTTGAGCAGTGCGGCAACCCGGATGGCAAGCCGGTGATCATGATTCACGGCGGCCCCGGCGGTGGCATCACGCCCGCCATGCGCCGCCTGCACGATCCGGAGCGCTACCGCATCATCCTGTTCGACCAGCGCGGTTGCGGTCGCTCCACACCGCATGCCGAATTGCGCGAAAACACCACCTGGGATCTGGTGGCTGATATGGAGCATATCCGCGCGCATCTCGGCATCGACAAATGGCAGGTCTTTGGCGGCTCCTGGGGTTCGACACTTGGCCTTGCTTATGCCCAGACCCACCCCGAGCGTGTGTCGGAAGCGGTGCTGCGCGGCATCTTCATGCTCCGCCGGTTCGAAATCGACTGGATGTACACTAACGGCGCCAGCATCATTTTCCCGGATCACTTCGAAGCTTATCAGGAGCATATCCCGGAAGCCGAGCGCGGCGACATGATTGCCGCCTATTACAAGCGCCTGACGGATCGCGACCCGAAAGTACAGCTGGAAGCCGCCCGTCGCTGGGCGCGCTGGGAAGGCTCGGTGATTTCGCTTCTGCCCGACCCATCGCGCGTGGATGCCTTCGGCGCGGATGAATATGCAATCGCCTTTGCGCGCATCGAATGCCACTATTTCCAGAATCGCGGCTTCCTCGATTCCGACGACCAGCTTTTGCGCAATGTTGAGCGTATCCGGCATATTCCGGGCGTGATCGTGCATGGCCGCTACGATATCTGCACGCCATTCATCAATGCATGGCAGCTCAAGAAACTGTGGCCGGAAGCCGATCTGAAAATCGTCGAGGATAGCGGCCACGCCGTGACCGAGCCGGGCATCGTGCATGAGCTGATCGAAGCAACAAAGCGCTTCGCAGCCTAAACCACACACAGAAAAGGCGCCATCCGGCGCCTTTTTGCTATTCCAACCCTGATCAGGTGCGCCCGCCGGGCGGTGTCGGCGTTGTCTCGGCAGGTTTTTCCGGCTCGCTGTCGAAGCTCTTGGCGATATCCATAAAGCGGCGCATGAAGCGCTCCATATAGCTCATGGATTGTTCGAATTCCTGTTCACTCGGCAGACCCGATGCCGTGTTGCCGCTGCCGCCCTTCTGATCGATGGCGGCCAGCCGATCTTCCAGCACTTTCACCCGGTCCTGCAAATCCGCCAGATCGTTTTCATAAGCCTCGCGATCTTCCGTTGCCATCTTGCAGACCATCTGGCCCTGCGACTGTTCGGTGCAAACCGAAATCGCGCCGGTCTTGGTATCGAGGCGCACATAACCGGTTTCGGTCTGCTCCAGACGATAGCGGCCAGTTTCCTGCGCGACTGCTCCAGACGCAGCCAATACCGGCGCGACCAGCGCCACCGCCGCCAGACCGCGGATGACGGGACGCGCAGCAAAAAAGGTGTTTTTGTTCGACATAATCCGATCTCCCTTTGGCTTCCTGTCATCATATGGGAGCTTTGCGACGAAAATCGAACGTTGCAGACTTTGATTTCCTGACAATTTCGGTCTAGAGGACACGCATGACCAAGATCATCTACAAGATCGCCCCGCGCGACCTCTGGGCGCAAGCGGAAAAGGCTGGAAGCTTTACCGGCGCGCCGGTTGATATTGCCGATGGCTATATCCATTTCTCTACTGCAACACAGGTGCGCGAAACGGCTGCAAAGCATTTCGCAAACCAGAACAACTTGGTTCTTGTGAGCGTGGACGCGACCCGTCTTGGTGAAAACCTTAAATATGAGGCCTCGCGCGGCGACGCGCTTTTCCCTCATCTCTATGCGGACCTGCCGCTTGACGCGGTCGTGGCTGTCGAGCCCCTGCCGCTCGATGACGATGGACTACATATTTTCCCGGAGCTGAAAGACGAATGAGCGGACTTTTTGAAACTCTCGGCCGACGCGCCCTCTTCTCTTTCGACGCCGAACAGGCGCATGGCCTGTCCATTGCCGGGCTGAAAACCGGGCTCGTAAGCTGCAATGCGCCGGGCGACCCCGCTTTGTCGGTGAAGGCTGCGGGCTTGCAGTTTCCCAATCCGCTCGGCATGGCTGCCGGCTACGACAAGAATGCCGAAGTGCCGGATGCGCTTTTGAAGCTCGGCTTCGGCTTCACCGAGATCGGCACAATCACCCCGCGCCCGCAAAGCGGCAATCCGCGTCCGCGCATTTTCCGCCTCGTGGATGACAAGGCCGTCATCAATCGCCTCGGCTTCAACAATGAGGGCCACGAGGCAGCTTTCAAGCGCCTGTCGCAACGCGCAGGCAAGAGCGGCATTGTCGGTGTCAATATCGGCGCCAACAAGGATGCGGAAGATCGCATCGCCGATTACGTTGCGGGCATTCGCCGGTTCTACCAACTGGCGCGCTATTTCACCGTCAATATTTCCTCGCCCAACACGCCGGGCCTGCGCAATCTTCAGGCGCGCGAGAGTTTGCGCGAGCTTTTGAGCCGTGTGCTGGAAGCGCGCAACGAAGAAGGCAGCATGTGCACGCTGAAGCGTCCAGTGTTCCTCAAGATCGCGCCTGATCTGTCCGATGAGGAACTGGACGACATTGCCGCCGAGGCCACCGAGCAGAAGCTGGACGGTATCATCGTTTCCAACACCACCCTGTCGCGCACAGGGCTGAAAAGCGCTGAAAACCGTGATGAAACCGGTGGACTTTCCGGTGCGCCACTGTTCGAACGGTCGACCGTGGTTCTTGCCCGCATGCGTGAGCGTGTCGGCCCCGACATGCCGTTGATCGGCGTTGGCGGCATCGACAGCGCTGAAACCGCCCTGACCAAGATCAAGGCCGGAGCAGATCTGGTACAGCTTTATACGGGTCTCATCTATCGCGGCCCCGGCTTGCCAAGTGATATCCTGCGCGGGCTGTCGGCAGCGGTCAAACGCGAAGGCGTTGCCAATATCACTGAGCTGCGCGACCGCGACACAAAAGACTGGGCAGCGCGTCAGCTACCTGCCTGATTATCTCGTGAATTCCAGCCTGTAACGGCGCGGCAGCATCGCCAGAAGCGTGATGCCGCGTACCGACAGGAACAGATTGAGCGCCAGCCAAAGCCCGTGATTGCCCATCGCGGGCTTTGCCGCATAGAGCACGGCCATGAAGAAGGCCAGCGACAGGAACATCATGTTGCGCATGTCGCGCGACCATGTGGCCCCGATATAGACACCATCCATATGGAAGGCGAGCAGCCCGGTCATGCCGGTCAGTGCGGCCCATGGCAGATATTTGAGCGCCTCGGCATGCACATCCTCGGCTTTGGACAAGAGGCCGATGATTGGGTCACCGAAAACCAGAAGCGCGAAGGCGATGATGCTCGCCATCACCAGCCCCCAGACAAAGGTGAGTTTCGCGCCGCGCACAAAGGCCGGGCTATAGCGGGCGCCGATGGACCGCCCGACGATCTGTTCGGCAGCTGCCGCCATGCCGTCGAGGAAAAAGCCTGCCACGAGGAAGAAATTCATCAGCACGGCATTGGCTGCAAGTGTCACCGGCCCGAGATCGGAACCAGCACGTGTGAAGAAGGCGAAGGCGGTCAGCAGCAGGAAGGAGCGGATCATGATATCGCGATTGACCGCGAACATGCGCACGATGCCTTCCTTCTGGAAAATGCGCTGGCGGCTCGGGCGCCTGGTGGCGTCCTTGCGGAAATGCCGGACCACCAGAAAAAGGCCGACAATCGCCGCGACAGTTTCGCCGGTGACCGTGGCCCATGCCACGCCCGTCACACCCCAGCCGAGTTCCAGACCGAGGATGATGCAGAGCACAATATTGATGCCATTGAGCAGAACCTGAAGGCCAAGGCCGAGCAGCCCCTGCCCGCGCCCGAGCACCAGCCCCAGCACAGAGTAATTGATGAGCGCAACCGGGGCCGCCAGCATGCGGATCGACACATAGGTCGCCATGGCTTCCTGGGTTGCGCTTGTCGGATGCATGAAGCTGGAGGCCGCCGCCAGTGTCAGCGGCAAGGTCAGGATCATCAGCACGCCAGCTGCGACAGCGATGATGATGGCGCGCCAGAAGATCGCCTGTTCTTCGACGGCGTCTTCAGCACCCATGGCCTGCGCCACCAGACCGGTGGTGCCGGAGCGCAGGAAATTGAACATTGATAGCAGGAAGTCGAAGACCAGCGCGCCGATGGCCAGTCCGCCGATCAGCTCGGCCTTGCCCATCTGGCCAACCACGCCCATATCGACGAGGCCCAGAAGGGGCGTCGTGACGGCGGCAAGTGTCATGGGAATAGCGATCAGCATGACCATGCGATGCGTCACATCGAACGGCCTCGTAACGCTTCCAACGCGCTGCGACTGATCCATAATCAACTATCCCCGAATTCATGCTTGTTGTTCGAGAACGTCTACTCTGGAATCGCTCGAAACTACAGAGAATTCGGCCAATAGATTGTCGCAGCTCCTGACAGCTATCTGTCAGGAGTTTGTGGAGATCAGAGGCCCAGCATCATCGCCCAGTAAATCCGATTGGGCTTGTTTTCCGGTGTTGCCCAGGCAAGGCCGTAATGGCTGAATGTGGGGTCGAGCATATTCTTGCGATGACCGGGCGATTTCATCCAGGCGTCAAACACCGCCTCGGTGCTCGACTGGCCGGATGCGACGTTTTCAGCCGCAGGTCCGCGAATGCCCGCCTGACGCAACCGCGCAACAAACCCATTGCCCCAGCCGACGCTGTGGCCGATCTTGCCATAGCTTGCCATGCGCTTCGCCTGAAAAAGCGCGGCCTGTTCCAGCTTGGAGTCGGTCGCCATCATCGAAAGACCGTTTGCCTTGCGGATGGTGTTGAAAAGCCCGGTGGGATCGCCCGCGCTGACCACATTTGTCGCCGCCTCAGCCACACCGAACGGCAAGGCGGAGAGCGAAACCGCGCCCCCGGCCAGCACCAGAAAGCCGCGCCGGGAAAGCATAAATCCTTGTTTTTGCTGCATCGTCCGAATGTCTTTATTTGCCGCATTGTCCAACGCAAAACCGCTTTGCACTTTTGCTGGAAATGCTCCTAACCTGCTGCCAATATCTGCTATTTGCGATAGCTGAGGATACGGAGCAAAATAAAGGCAGGGATGACAACGGCAGCGCCCAAAATGAGATAATCCGCAAAACGGGCGACGGCGGAGAAGCCCATATTCCACAGGCGCAGGAAGAAATCGCGAATGCCCCACAGAATGTCATAGGGCGTCCAGTGGAACGCGCTCATGACGACGCCGACCACCAGCGAAATCAGCACCAGCTTGATAATGATGCGAGCAGGCGTATCGCCAAGAAAACGGTTTACACCATCAGACATGCAACTCTCCTGCGTCTCGATTTCCGCCATGCGGACAGATTCATCGCGCAAGACATAGGCTGTGATGATGACATCCGCAAGTTTGGCGTCTGAAACTATCTTTGCTTACGATAATCACGTGGTGCCTTCTGCTTCTGGCGCGAGAAGGATCGGTTCATGCTGCGCGTATCTGTAAAGCCGCTGGCGACGGCCACTTCCAGAAGCGATAATCCTGTTTCGGCCAGCAGTTCCTTTGCCTTCTTGACCCGCAATTCTTCGCGCACTTCGAAGGCCGTGCGTTCCAGCGCCAGCCGGAAGCCGCGTTCCATCTGTCGTACCGAGATGCCGAGCCTGCGCGCCACGTCGATCATCGGCACCGGGTCTTCCAGCGTTTCCTCGAAAATGCGGATGGCCTTGCGGATCATCGGCGAGCGCACGCCGTTGAAGCTGAGCGCGGGCTGTTCGGAACGGACCAGCTCGTAAGGGATCATCAGGATCGACGCACTCTTGCGCGCCAGTTCCTCGGAAATCTCGTTCTGGATGATCGAGAGAGCCAGCGACGCCGCTCCCAGTCCGCCCGCGCAGGTATAGTGCCGCCCGCTACGGTGAAACAGACTGGTCGTGTCGGCGGTATAGCCGTCGAACAGGTCGAGAAAATCGTCGCGGTGGAACCAGTTCACACAGCAATTGCGGTCTTCAAGCAAGTTTCCCTCGGCAAGCAGGAAAGCGGCGGTGCAAAGCCCCACCACGGTCTTGCCGCGTTTGTCGGCGCGCTTGATGAGATCGATCAATGCCTGCTGGCGCGGACGATACTGGGCAAGCACCCCGCCGACGACAGCGACATAATCGCATTCGTCAAGTTCGCCGATGGGAGCCGTCGGCTCGATCACCATGCCGGAGCTTGATGCAACCGGATCGCCGGACAGCGTGCAGATTTTCCAGGCGCAACGGATCTGGCGGCTCTTGTCGCGATCATCGGCAGCCAGACGGAAAGGATCGAGAAACAGGCTTAGCGCCGTCAGCGTAAAACCCGGCAGCGCTACAATGCCAACCGACAGCCTGCGTGGCTGAGCTTCGCCTTGCGCGTTCTGTAAATCAGGCTTTCGGCTAGTGTCCAATCCCGTTCCGTTTGCCACGTCAGTCGCTCTCCTCCGCCCTTGTCACATATCTGCGCGGAGTTACTCGTGCCGTCAACGAAAATGCTTGGAAAGCTTCAACTGCTGCGCCTGATAGTTGGAACCAAGATCGGTGCCGTAAAGCGCCTTCGGGCGGTCCAGCATATGCTCATAGACAAGGCGACCGACGATCTGGCCATGTTCCAGAATGAACGGCACTTCATGGCTGCGCACTTCGAGAACCGCGCGGCTGCCCGTGCCGCCAGCCGCACTATGACCGAAACCCGGATCGAAGAAGCCCGCATAATGAACGCGGAACTCACCGACCAGCGGGTCGAAAGGCGTCATCTCTGCGGCGTAGAGCGGCGGCACATGCACGGCTTCACGCGAGACGAGGATATAAAATTCATCCGGGTCGAGCACCAGTTCGCGCGCGCCGCGATCATAGATCGGCTCCCAGAAATCGAGCACATCATTGGCGGCGCGTTTGTCCACATCGACAACGCCCGTGTGGTGCTTGCCGCGATAGCCGATCAGCCTGTCCGGACCGCCGGACAGATCGACGGAAAGGGCGATGCCGCCACCGGAAATATTCGGCATTTCAGCAGCCACCAGCGTCTCGGAATCGTGCAGCGCGGCGAGTTCCGCCTCATCAAGCTGGGCGCGACCCTTGCGGAACCGGATCTGCGACAGGCGCGAGCCAGTGCGCGCAACAATCGGGAATGTGCGCGGACTGACTTCCAGATAAAGCGGGCCCTTGTAACCGGCAGGCACCTTGTCGAATTCCTGCGCGCCATCGACAATCACGCGAGTGAAAATATCGAGACGACCGGTCGAGCTTTTTGGGTTGGCGGAAGCCGATAGTTCCGGCGACAGCGAAAGGCTTTCCAACAGCGGCACGATATAGACGCAGCCGGTTTCGAGAACCGCGCCTGCGGTCAGGTCGATCTCGTGCAGCTTGAGCCGTTCAAGCTTGTCAATGACCGGCGTGCCGGGGCCCGGCATGAAGGAGGCGCGAACGCGATAGGCCTTTGCGCCAAGGCGGAGATCGAGGCTCGCAGGCTGGATCTGGTCGGCATCCAATGGGCGCGGCGAAGCCAGCAAACCGCTTTCGAACAGCGCAGCGATATCCGCATCCGCCAGAATTCCCGCATCTTTTTGCGCCATCGACCTCGTACTCCATAGTCTGAGCAATTCTTCAAAAGACCTTTGACCACTCAAAGGCCCGATGCCAACCCTTCACGCCCGGAGAAACGGGGTTTTCCGCAGGAATCGAACTCAATCGCAAACCGATGAGGCAGGCTTTTCCGCGAATCTGGTTCTTCTAGCATTGACGACCTTGCGCAACAGGCATAATGAAAATGTGTTCCGTGGTGATTTGGCCGGCCGGCTTGCAGCCACGTTAAAGAATTCGCTAAAAAGGGCCGCGGTTCGTTACCGGCCTTTTGGGCCGGTTTTTTATTGGCCGCCGAGATGCCACTAAACGCTTTTGGGCGTCCCGGCCGACCAGCTTTTGACAGGTTGGAAAAATGACGACTGAGACTACCCGCAAGTTCCGCCCCGCGACACAGCTCGTGCACGCCGGTTCGCTCCGCTCCGGTTTCGCCGAAATGTCGGAAGCGATGTTCCTCACGCAGGGTTTCCTCTACCCCGATGCCGAAGCCGCCGAAGCGCGCTTCAAGGGCGAAAATCCGGGTTTCATCTATTCGCGTTATGCCAACCCCACCACGGACATGTTCGAAAAGCGCATGTGCGCGCTGGAAGGCGCCGAGGAAGGCCGTGCCACGGCTTCCGGCATGGCTGCCGTCGCCGCCGCCATTCTGTGTCAGGTCAAGGCCGGTGATCATGTGATTTCCGCGCGCGCCGTGTTCGGTTCGTGTCGCTACATCGTCGAAACCTTGCTGCCGCGCTATGGCGTGGAAATCTCGATCATCGACGGCTCGGATATCGCAAACTGGAAAGCCGCCGTTCGCCCGAACACCAAGGTGATGTTCCTCGAAAGCCCGTCCAACCCGACGCTTGAGATCATCGACATCGCCGCCGTGGCTGAAGTAGCCAATGAAGCCGGTGCGAAGCTGATCGTCGATAATGTGTTTGCGACGCCGCTTTACCAGAAGCCGCTGGAGCTTGGCGCGCATATCGTCGTCTATTCGACCACCAAGCATATTGACGGTCAGGGCCGCTGCCTTGGCGGCATCGTGCTGTCCGATCGCGAATGGATCGAAACCGAGCTTCAGGATTATTTCCGCCATACTGGCCCCGGCATGAGCCCGTTCAATTCGTGGATCATGCTGAAGGGTCTGGAAACGCTGTCCGTGCGCGTGCGCCAGATGACGCAGTCGGCAGCCGCTGTGGCCGATGTTCTAGCAGGCAAGCCGGGCGTAAAACGCGTTATCTATCCGGGCCGCGCCGACCACCCGCAGGCCGATATTATCGCCAAGCAGATGACGGGCGGTTCAACCCTGATCGCGCTGGAACTGGAAGGCGGCAAGGATGCTGCATTCAAGTTCGAAAACGCGCTGCAGGTGTTCAGCATTTCCAACAATCTGGGCGATGCCAAGAGCCTGATCACCCATCCGGCCACCACGACGCACAAGAACCTCAGCGATGAAGCCAAGGCCGAGCTGGGCATTTCCGATGGCGTGTTGCGTATTTCGGTCGGCCTTGAAGATACCGACGATCTCATGGAAGACGTCGAAGAAGCGCTGAAGGCAGCGGTTCGCTAAATAGAGAAAAGGATGATCCGGCCTGATTCCGTCAGGCCGGATCATCAGCTCGATTTCTGTCCATTTTCATCCTGAACTATCTCAGGATTATGCAAAAGACGGTGTTTCGTCTTAAAAAATGTGACCTTTTCGCTGCAATCCCCCGCAAGAACGATCCAAACGCAGAAAATCTGCCTCGCTGACCCTGTCCAGATTGCCGCTTCGCGTTGACCTCCAACGCAACTTTGGCGATAGGTGGGCATCAGGCACATGATAAAGGCGGATGCAATGTATAGGGCGGTGACGCAGGGGATCGAAGTAACGGTTGAGCCGTTTTATCTGGAAGACGAGTCCGCCCCCGAAGACAATCGCTATGTCTGGGGCTATCGCATTACCATCGCCAATAATTCGTCCGACACGGTGCAGCTGCAATCACGCTACTGGCAGATTACCGACGCCAATGGCCGCGTCGAGGAAGTGCGCGGCGCCGGGGTCGTGGGCGAACAGCCTGTTCTCGATCCGGGTGACTCGTTCCAGTATTCGTCTGGCTGCCCACTGACCACATCATCTGGCGTGATGGTAGGCCGCTATCAGATGCAAAACCCGACCGGCAACACCTTCGAAGTGGATATTCCGGCTTTCTCGCTGGATGTGCCAGAGCAGCGCCGCACGCTGAACTAGAGCTGCAATTGCATCACAGACATGAAAAAGCCGGGGCGGCTCTCCTGAACCGCCCCGGCTTTTGATTATTCTCATTCATTACTTCGCAAACAGCGCG
This sequence comes from Ochrobactrum sp. RH2CCR150, assembly GCA_014138095.1. GTDB lineage: Bacteria > Pseudomonadota > Alphaproteobacteria > Rhizobiales > Rhizobiaceae > Brucella > Brucella gambitense. Next base: position 695,152 of record JACGXE010000001.1, on the reverse strand, counting down.
GGGTCGAACTCGTAGCTGGTCGAGCAGAATTCGCAGGTCACCGAAACCTTGCCGTTCTCAATGCTGTCCTGAATTTCCTCAGCGGTGAAACCGGCAAGGACACCCTGGATTTTCTCGCGCGAGCAGGAGCATTCATCCACTACCTTGATGGCGTTGAAAACGCGCACGCCGCGTTCATGGAACAGGCGATAGAGCAGTCGTTCAGAGCCGATCGTTGGATCGGTCAGTTCCGAGCTTTCGATGGTCCCGACCAGCGATCGCGCCTCATCCCAGGCATCATCCACCGGATGATGCACGACTTCATTATCGTCGCCATCGCCGCCCGGCAGATCGGGAATGCGCGCGCGCAGTTCCGATTCCGGCAGAAACTGGATGATCAGTCCGCCCGCGCGCCATTTCTCGGCGAGCTTGCCATCGGCACCCCGTTCGACCAGCTTGGCGACGCTAAGCTTCAGATCGGTTGGGATCTGTTCCGACTGGCGGAAATAGGTGGTGGCGATTTCTTCGAGCGTCGAGCCGTCAAGCGCCACGATGCCCTGATAGCGCTGCATATAAGCGCCCTGATCCACCGTGAAGGCCAGCGTGCCGCGACCGAGCAGTTCTTCCGGCTCAGTCTTTCCTGCAGCGATGGCGTCCTTCAGACGCTCTTCATCGAAACGCGCATAGGCGCGCACCGAATGCGGCGTGCTGAAATCCACCACCAGCATGTCCACCGGACCGTCGGACTGGGTCTGGAAGATGAACTTGCCTTCGAATTTGAGCGAAGTGCCGAGTAGCACGGTCAGAACCGTCGCCTCCGCCAGCAGGCGGGCCACTTCTTGCGGGTAGTTATGGCGCTTCAGAATAGCGTCGATGCTCGTGCCAAGCTGAACCGCGCGACCGCGCACATCGAGCCCTTCCACCTGGAAGGGCACGACGGCATCGTCGCCGGCAAAGCCGAAATCACCCAGATCGAGCTTGGGACCCGACTGGCCGTTTTCGGCTTCGATATGAACGTTGCTGGTATCCTCAGCCACAGAAAACTCCAATCACGCGCCTTGCAGGCACCAAGCCAGAATGGCCTTCTGGGCGTGGAGCCTGTTTTCGGCTTCGTCGAACACGACCGATTGCGGCCCGTCGATCACTTCGTTGGTCACTTCCTCCCCGCGATGCGCAGGCAGGCAATGCATGAAGAGCGCCTTCGGGTCGGCTTGCGCCATCAGCCTTGCATTGACCTGATAGGGCACGAACACATTGTGTCCACGGGCGCGGTCTTCCTGTCCCATCGAAACCCAGGTGTCGGTCACGATGCAATCCGCACCGCTTGCCGCTTTCTCCGGGTCTGTCGTGGACATGATGTCCGCACCGTGCGCCCTGGCCCAGTCAATAAAGTGCTGGTTTGGCTCGCTGCCTTCCGGCGTCGCGATATTGACGTTGAAGTCAAACCGCGCCGCAGCTTCCACAAGCGAATGCAGGACGTTGTTGCCGTCCCCCATCCAGGCAAAGGTTTTGCCTTTGATCGAGCCGCGATGTTCCTCATATGTAAGAACGTCGGCCATGATCTGACAAGGGTGGGTATCGTCGGTCAATGCATTAATGACCGGAACGGTCGCATATTCGGCCAGTTCCAGCATGCGGTCATGCGATGTGGTGCGGATCATGATCGCATCCACATAGCGCGACAGGACCTTCGCCGTGTCGGCGATGGTCTCGCTGCGGCCGAGCTGCATTTCCGAGCCGGTGAGCATCAGCGTTTCACCGCCGAGCTGGCGCATGCCGACATCGAAAGACACGCGCGTACGCGTCGAGGGCTTTTCGAAAATCATCGCCAGCACCTTGCCGGCAAATGGCTTTTCAATCTCGCCCGCCTTCAGGCGCGCCTTGCGCACCTTTGCATCCTCAAGGATGGAGCGCAATTCGCTTCCCGGGACGGAAGACAGATCGAGGAAGTGCTTGATACCGTTATCCTGAGCCATGATTACGCCGTCTTGCTGATCGGATTTGCGACGGAAAGCCGTTCGACGGCCGTTTCGATGCGGTTCAGCGCCTCACGGGCTTCTTCCGGCGTCGTGACCAGCGGCGGCAGCAGACGGACGACATTGTCGCCAGCGCCAACGCTCAGGAAATGCTCGTCACGCAACGCCTGAATGAGCGTGGTGTTCGGCACAACGCACTTGATACCCATCAGGAGACCGCGACCGCGAACTTCGGACACCACATTCGGGAACCGGTCGATGATCGAGGCAAGGCCCTGCTTCATGACAAGCGCGGTGGCCTGGACATTTTCAAGGAAACCGTCAGCCAGCACGACGTCCAGCACGGCATTGCCGACAGCCATTGCCAGCGGATTGCCGCCATAGGTCGTGCCATGCACACCGGCAACCATGCCCTTGGCGGCTTCAGCCGTCGCAAGGCAGGCGCCAACCGGGAAACCGCCGCCAATACCCTTGGCCACAGCCATGATGTCCGGCGTGACGCCCGACCATTCATGGGCAAACAGCTTGCCGGTACGGCCAACGCCGGTCTGGACTTCGTCGAGGATCAAAAGCAGGCCCTTGTCATCGCAGATCTGGCGGATAAGGCGCATGAATTCTTCCGGGAAGCCGCGCAGACCGCCCTCGCCCTGCACGGGCTCAAGCAGAATACCCGCGGTTTCATCGGTAATAGCGGCGCGCAAGGCGGCTTCGTCGCCGAACGGCACCTGATCGAAACCTTCGACCTTCGGGCCGAAACCTTCAAGATACTTGGCCTGACCACCGGCAGCGATGGTCGCAAGCGTGCGGCCATGGAACGCGCCTTCAAAGGTGATGATCCGGAAACGCTCCGGATTGCCATTGGCAAAATGATAGCGACGTGCAGTCTTGATCGCGCATTCAAGCGCTTCCGCGCCGGAATTGGTGAAGAAGACCTTGTCGGCAAAAGTGTTGTCGACCAGACGCTGGCCGAGCTTTTCCTGTCCGGGAACTTCATAAAGATTGGACAGATGCCACAGCTTTTCAGCCTGATTTTTCAGGGCTTCGACCAGATGTGGATGCGAATGGCCAAGGGAGTTCACCGCGATGCCAGCCGCAAAATCGAGATAACGCTCGCCGGTTTCGGTGATCAGCCAGATGCCCTCACCTCGCTCGAAGCGCAGAGCCGCACGATTATAGGTGTCGTAAAGCGGTTGCACGGTCGTAGCGTCGGTCATTGCAATCAGGCCTCCATAAGCCCTTCTAAATGCTGCATATCCGAGGAAGACGGACTGTCAGCCTTTGCCATTTTGAGCGATAACGCGACCCTCTCTCCAGCCGGTTATCACAGGATTGCAGCAGGTGGATCATGCGTCTCGCGCGTGACGGTCCTGCCGAAATAAAAAGCCGCCCACCGGGCGGCACAATTATTCATGGGCGTATATTGGCGCTCGCGAAAAAAATGTCAATCAAACTAAGCCCGGATTGTCGCTCATCTTTGCGCATGAGTTCATGCATTTTATGCCCGCACGTCTGAGCTTTGCCTAAGCTTTGCTCAAGCCTTGCATGATGGGCATATCAGACTTTCCGCAACAATTCGGCAAGCGGGGTAGCGCGACCGGCACACGCCCTATATATAGTGCCCAGTTTCCACGACAGGGTTCGTGCGGCGGCTTCGCTCTCCCAGGTGTTCAAAAATGCACCACTGGACCAAAGAAAAACCGTCTTTGCCACCCAAGTTGGGGAAAACCCTAAAAATGGAATCTGCCTGACAGGGCTATCCCTTGTCATGGAGTCATCCGGTAATGTAGTTTCTCTTTAAAGAAAAAAGCTACATTTCGTGCGGCGGACCTAGTCACCCGGATAGATATGGTGTTTGCGCCTGGAGCAATCCGGGAACACTGGTGGATTCCGGATAACGAAATTGATTGGAGCCCAGGGCGATGAACTGGACAGACGAACGCGTTGAACTACTGAAGAAACTGTGGAGCGAAGGCTTGAGCGCAAGCCAGATCGCTGCACAGCTTGGCGGTGTCAGCCGCAATGCAGTGATCGGCAAGGTACACCGTCTGAAGCTTTCGGGTCGTGGCAAGACGACGACCGCTGCTCCACGCAGCAAGAAAGTGAATACGGTTGCAGCAGCGCCGCGTCCTGTGACGCAGCATACGGGCGGCAGCACGCATACCACCCATACGACGACGATGCGCACGGCAACCGTTACCAAGACGGTCGGCGCAACGGCGCTGCAGATGGAATATGCTGCTGAAGTGGTGACCGAGACCGTCATCAAGCCGGCTTCGGATGTGGTGGTGCCGATTTCGCGCCGCCTCACCCTGTTGCAGCTCAGCGAACGCACCTGCAAGTGGCCGATTGGCGATCCGCTAAACGAGGATTTCCACTTCTGCGGCAGTGAATCCTGCGAATCCAGCCCTTATTGCAAGTACCACTCCCGTATGGCTTTCCAGCCGACGGCAGAACGACGCCGGGCACGCTGATCTAAGGGAATAGGTGAGTAAGGGAATAAGGGAGTATGTCTGACGATATCGTCGACAGCTCCCTTTTTCTTTGCCTGCAATCCTATTCGGATCACATACTGCCCTACTGCCCTACTCCCCTACTCACTTATTCCCCTCCTCATAGACCTTCAGCGTGCGGTCCGCGATGCCGTCCCAGCTGTAGTCGCGGGCGATCCAGTCGATGAGTTGCTGTGACTGTTCAGCCGTCAGCGGGTTGTCGGTCTTGCGGCGGAGCGCGTTTTTCAATGCCTCGATATCGCCGAGCGGGAAATAGTCGTCGTCGGGCAACCCAACTTCCACATTGGCGGTGATGTCGCTTGCCAGCACATTGAGGCCGTAGCCCATGGCCTCCAGAAGCGCGATGGGCATGCCTTCGTGGCTTGATGGCAGCACGAAAAGCCCCGCCTGACTGAAAAGCGCGGATAATTCCTCGCCCCGCAATGCGCCGGTCAGCACCACGCCCGGCACAGCCTCGGCGCGGGCGCGAACCTCACCGGCATAGTCGGCGGTATATTCAGCCGAGCCGATCAGAGCCAGTTTCAGCGACGGATCGGAGAGCTTGGCGAAAGCCTCGATCAGATCGAGCTGGCGCTTTTCCGGCACGATGCGGGCGACCAGCGCAATATAGCGGCTGGGGGCAAGCCCATGCTTTTCCAGCCAGCTCGGATCGCGGCTCGGCTCGCGCAGGGTAACGCCATTCGGGATGAAGGTGACGGGAACGTTATAGCGTTGCTCAACCGTTTTCGCGATGTCGTTGGAGACGGCGATGCGGGCGCTGGCAAAGCGCATTCCCCATTTTTCGCCAAGCTTCAATGTCGTGCGCGCTAACCGCCCCCATTTCTGGCGGTTGTAGTCGAATCCGTGATGAGTCACGACCGTCCGCAAACCGAGCAGGCGCGCAAGCGGCGTCACCAGTGCGGGACCGATGGCGTGAATATGCAAGATATCGGGGCGCGTGAAACCGGCACGCAGCACACCGAGGAACGTATGCACGATGGCTTCGAACTTCATCGACGTCGGCGCCCAGATCGGCGTGACCTTGACGCCTTCCCAGACATAGGGCTGCTTCCGGTCGAGATAGGGGCTGCGGCCCACCACCTCCACATCCCAACCCTTGGCAATGTAAAGACGGGCCAGTTCTTCGACATGCCGCTCCACGCCGCCCTGCACATTGGGTATACCGCGCAGGCCGAGCATCATGACGCGTCGCCTTTTAGCCCCTTGTCCCATCAAAGCGCTCCCAGTTCCGCGTAAAGTTCCAGTGTCCGGTTCCGGTATGCCTCCGGCGAGAATTCCTGACCTGCCCAGGTGCGACCCAGACGACCCATCTTGCGCCGGGCCTGTGGCGTCAGACCGGCGGCTTCACTCATGACGCGGGCGAGATCTTCGGCATCGCCGGTTCTGGCCACCATGCCGGTTTCACCGGGCACGATCATTTCGGGAATGCCGCCAATGTCCGCACCGATGACCGGCACACCGAGCGCATAGGCCTCCAGAATGCTGATCGGCGCGTTTTCATACCATTCGGATGGCAGGATCAGCGCCTTGGCCTCGCCGATGAGCCGGTGCAGCCGCTCGCCCGAGACATAGCCCGCAAAAGTGACATCGCCGCCGGTTTCAGCCGCCAGCGCGCGCAAGGATTGCTCCTCCGGCCCTGTGCCGGCCACAATCAGCTTCTGCCCGGAAATTGCCGCCGCGCGGATCAGCGTGCCGATGCCCTTTTCAGGGGCGAGACGTCCGACATAGGCGAAATAATCGCCTTCGTGCTCAAAGGGTTCGAGATTATCGGTCTGCGCAAAATTCGGGATATAGACCAGCTTTTCCTCAGGCCAGCCCCATTCGATCAGCTTCGAAATATAGAACCGGCTCGGCACCACAATGCGGTCGAGCGTATTGCGATAAAGGCCGAGCGTACGATGGATGGCGGTTTCCACGAAAACCAGCCCGCTCAGCGCCGTCGAATCCTTGATGCATTTGTGAAGCGCGACATTGTAGATGCGCCCGCCCTTGCAACGCTCGCAGATCTGGTTATGCGACAGCATCTTGTAGGCCGGACATGCGAGCTTCAGATCATGCGCGGTCATCACCGTCGGAACGCCCGCCGCCTTCAGCACCGGAAAGATCGAGGGCGACAGGTGATGATAGACGTTATGGGCATGGGCAACGCTTGGCCGAAAACGCTCGATCAGCGCCTTGATGCGGTCGCGCGCTTCCCATGAATAGATGATCTTGCCTGCCTGCGCGACCTTCGTGAGCAGGCCGCTCTCGCGCCCATATTCGATTTCCGACACGAAATAGGATGACCAGTCGGAGGCGAAATTGTCCGGATGCTGCATGGCAAAGGGAGCCGTCTCCCAGCCAATCTCGGAAAAGAGCTTGATATGGTCGAGGAAAACCGCCTCAGCCCCGCCGCGCCGGTAAAAATAATTATTGATCGCCAGCAAGCGGTGATCCGGATCGGCTGCTTTCATCAGGGAGCACCTCCATCTGCTCCGATATGAGCCAGCGCATCACGTATCGACAGAACTTCAACGCCACTCTGCGCCGCATGGGAAACCAGCTTTTCAAAGGTTTCCGGCGTGCAACCGAACGGGGTCGGCCTATCGCTGATATCATGCGTGTAAAAGATCAACCAGCCCGGACTTGCAACGAGATCGTCTATCCAACGGGTCAGTTGTTCCGCATGGTGCTCCGGCTGCCGTATCTCGACGGCTTCCAGAAAGGCCAGATCGACCGCATCGCGATTGATGCGCTCACCGCCGCTGCGGCAGGTCGCGAAACGGTCGGAAAACAGGCCGCGCGATAGCACCGACGACGCGCAATAGGGATAGGCGAAGTTGCGCCGTCCGACCCGATCCGGTTCGATCTCGCCCAGATAAGCGTGGTTGCGATCAAGATCCGCAACAAGATCTCGCGTGCCGACCGAGGGCACATTCCAGTGCGCGAAAGTGTGGCAGCCAATGTCGTGCCCGGCTTGCGCAAGCCGGTGGAGGCCCTCTTCCGTAATCAGCTGGCGATGCGCCTCAACGGAACCAACCAGACCACCGGCAATATAAAACGTGCCGTGAAAGCCGTATTGTTCCAGTATCTTCGCGCCTACGCTTTCGGCGGTATCGGGAACATCGTCGAATGTGAAGCTGATGATCCGCCGGTCCTTCGGAAGCGAAAAAGGCCGCAGCGGAAAGCTACGGCTCAGCGCGTCGTGCAATCTGTTGTTCAGCCGGTCCAAACGTGCCCTTGCCCAGCCCAATCTGTCCTGTTCCATTGTTTTTACCAAGCCTTTGCCCCAAAAAGCTTAACTCACAAGTCGCGCCTTCGCCTGAAGACGCATGCCGAAAATGGCAATCATCAAACAAAACCAAACAGAGCTGCCATTCTGGAAAAACGTGCTTTCCATGCAGGATGCATAGAGGCCGTATAACCACAAACGGCTGAACAGAAGCGTCAATGCAGGATCGTTCCCCGTCGCTTCGGCTGCCCTGATATAACGTAGCGGCAGGATCATCAGCCAGATCAGCATAAGGATCAGGCCAAACACACCCGCATTGATCATCATATCCAGATAGGCATTATGCGCGTTGAAAGCTGCGACTGCCCATGTCGCCCCGCCTCCTCCGGCATAGACCATTTCCGGTGTTTTCCAGAACGAGTCCAGCCCGTAACCAAATATCGGCTTTTTAGCGACTGCTGAAAAGGCTATGCGCCAAATATCGGCGCGGTTGGTAAATGTCGCGTCAATACCAAGGCTTGTGATGAGCTGACGGATGGGGTCGGAAACCGCAGCACCCACGGCCACAAAATTGAACGCAGCCACCCCGCCAATGGCGATGGGAATGCGTGTCCAGCGCCAATGCATGAAGATGAGAGACATGATGGCGATGAAGGGAAGCATGGCTGTCGATGTCTTGCCGCCCGTATGCAGCAGGAAGAAAACACACAGCACCACGACCAGCCCGCCAGCCTTGCGATAGCCTTTCTGCCAGCCATAAAGCCCGAAGAAACTGAGCAGCACCAGTGCTGCCGCTGCCGCGTTCTTGTGCGGAAAATGTCCACGCCACGCACCTGCCAGCATCGGTTCCAGCACGTCGGTGCCCTGATGGATTGCCCTGCTCGGCAGGAAGATGACGCCGAAATAGGCAAAGCCGAGCGTGATGAACGAGCCGATCAGCAACAGGCGCGCCATCTGGTTTTCAGAGCGTGGCAACAGCAGGAATATGCTGGCGTTGAGCGCGGTCAGGATGGACAGCACCACCTTGCGGCTTGCAATGCTGGGATGGGCCGAGAGAATGGCCGTCACAAACATCCAGATAAACAGGGTTACCAGCAGCACGCGCGGCTGAAGGATGGTCTTTCGCAAAGGACTGCTCAGGCCACAGGCAAGAAAGGCCACGGAAATCGTCAGCGTCATCAGCTGGTTCAGCAGGTTCGACTGGCCCGCCGAAGCGCTTGCACCGATCTCGGCACTGGTTCCGGGGTAAGGACTGATCCCGACCCACAGAAACAAGATCATGATGAGAAAGAGAGCAGCGCCGAAAGATGACGACACCGACGTCAGATCATGGGCCTGTGCCTTGATTGGTGCACGGGCCGCGACACGCCGATGTGAAGCGAGATCAGACACGGCTCTCCCGATTTCTCCGCCATGCGCCAAGGTAACCCAGAGCAAGCGCGAGCGCCACACCGAGACCCATGCCGACGAAACCACCGCCAGCGCCGAGCAACACGGTGCGCGGCGGCCAGCTGCGGCTGATGGGCGGGATTGCCGTGGAGATCACGCGGATATTGGTGGCATCGAGCTGCTGGCGCTGATGCGTTTCGGTCGAGCGCGTCAGGAATGTGTTGTAGATCGAAACCTTGGCGGCCATGTCGCGTTCGAGATCGGACAGCTGCACCTGCGCATCATTGTCGAGCGCCACAGCCGAGCGCGCCGTCGTGGCCTGCGCATTCAGCGCATCGACGACCGCATTGGCCTGATCCAGATCGACCTTTGCCGATTGCAGAATACGCGAACGTTCGGCGGCGATCTGCTGCTCCAGCCCGGCGATCTGGCGCTGCGTGTTGATGAGTTCAGGATAGCGCGGACCGTAGGTCATGGTTAGCGCATCATAGCGCTGCTTCAGTGTCGCATACTGGCTGCGCAGATTGGTCATGGTCGGCGATTGCAGCGTGCTTGCCGGACCGACCGGGCTGCCCGTATCGCGGGTCAGTTCGCTATAGCGGGTGCTGGCATCCGTCTGGCGCGATCGGGCATCGAGCAGTTTGGTGTTGATCTGCGCCATGGATTGCGCGCTGACCAGCTCGCCACCGGTTGTCTGGAGGCCATGCGCGCGGCGGAAAGCGGCGACTTTTTCTTCGGCGTCCGTTGCGGCTTTCTGCAAGGAGGTCAGGCGTTCCGACAACGCGGCGGCAGCACGGCCTGCGCCGTCTGCATCAGCTTCGGCAACTTCCTCCTGAAAGGATTGCGCCAGCGCGTCGGCAACCTTCACCGACTTTTCCGGATTATCGGTCCAGACGCCGATCGTCACGAGATAGGATCGTTCGGGACGGGTCACGACAATGCGCTGCGACAATGCGCGCACCGCCGTCAGCGTATCATCCGATGGGTCCTTCGGCTTGCCCAGACCCAGCAGCGCGCGCAGATCGAAACTGGCTGGCGGCGGCACGAATTCGGCATCGTTCTGTAAATTGAGGTTTTGCACGACACGGCGCAGCACATTGCCCGACACGAGCATTTTCATCTTGCTTTCAATGTCGAGAATCTGGCTGTCGGCCTGAAGGCTCTGGGCATAAATATCATTGGGCAGCAGCTGCAAGCCGGATGGCGGCACCAGCATATCCGTATAGGCCGTATAGCGCGGCTTGGCCGTCATGCCATAGGCAAGGCCTGTCAGCGCACCGGCTACGGCGAGGATGACAATCCATATCCAGCGCGCGCGAACCCATTCAAGTGCCGCCCAGAGGTCGATTTCCGGCAACATAAGCCCGCCGCCAGAAGATTTCGCTTCGGGTTCGTCCAGATGCGGAGCAGACGGCCTGTCGGTGATTGCCTCATCGGGAATTGGCCCTGAAACAGGGGCTGACACAGATGCAGGCCGCGGATAGGACGGCGCATGGTTCTGCGCCAAAGCCTGGTTCCATTGCTCGAGCGTCTCTGCGCCGCGTCCTTCATCACGCGGTAGCTGAGCCTTTGAAGCAAGGTCACGCAAGGTGTACATCGATCAATCCTATGGTTGCCTTGGCCTATGGTTACCCTGATCGCGGGAGAAACCGTCTTTTTGCTTTTTATATGAGAAGATTAAAAAAAATGGTTAATCACAACTATTGGGTTGCGATGCGCGATAAGACTGGAAAATACATGACCTGTTCAGTTAGGGTTCATATTTCAAGGCTACATCTGACAGAAAACATAGAGTAGGTCGGGAGAGGGAAAAGGCCCTTGTGGTAAACCCATGCCGGGTCGGACCCACATGCAAAGTTAGCGCAGACAGATAATGCCGTTCAAATTACTCTCTTAAGTTCGCAGTATGAAATGTTAAAACGCTACTGGCCCACATTGTTGTCCTATGCCGCATCGAGCGGCAGTCTGTTTGCCGCCAATGTCGCGCAGCTGCTGACTTTTGCCATTCTGGCACGCTATCTGGGATCGCACGAGTTCGGGCTTTTCGTGACCGTCATGGCGATCACGGCCATCGCAAACTACATTTGCGGGCTTGGCGGCGCTGAATGTCTCGTGCGGCGCGTGGCGCAGAATCCCGACATCTATCCCGCCATGCTCGGCCACAATATCATCCTCATTGTGACGAGCGGCATCGTGCTGGTAATCCTCGGCATGATCGTTTTGCCATTCTGGCTTGAATCCGTTCCGGAATTCGCCAGCAATTATCTCGGCATGTTCTTTCTGCTCGTCACCAATATCGTGCTTGTCCGCGCCATCCTTCTCGTCGAACAGATTTATATCGCCCATACCGACTTCGTTGCCGCCAATCTCTCGGTGGTCGGCTTTGCCGTAGCGCGCACTCTGGCGGCAGTGATTGCATGCTTCGTGTTCGATGTCTCAACGGTCGTACAATGGGCCTACTGGCAGTTCGGCTGCCATGTGCTGGTGCTCGTCATCTATGCGTTATTTCTGCGCAGGCTCGGCGCGCCGCAATATCGCATCGTGCGGGAAGAAATCCGCCTCGGCATCATGTTCGCCTCACAATTTATCTTCCGCGCCGTTCGCCAGAATGCCGATCTGCTCATTCTCGGTGCGCTCGTCGCACCCAGCATTGTCGGCAGCTATGGCGTGACGCGCCGTATCGTCGACAGCAGCATGCTGACCATTGATGCGATGAACCGCCTCGTCTATCCGCGCCTGTCGCAAGCCAGCGCCAATGGCATTCATCATGCCTTGCCTATCACGCTGCGCCTGTTGGGAGCCTCTCTGTTGATTGGAACGATGACCTCACTGGTCGTCTTCATCGCTGCGCCCTATCTTCCACTCTTATTCGGCAAGGAATACACGACGCTGATCGCCTTCTGCCGCACGCTGTGCTGGATCACGATCTTCGTTGCACTCTGGTCGATTGCGGTGGATTTGCTCGGTGCGGCCAGCCAACACACCTATCGTACTGCGGTGCTGAATGTCGGCAATATTCTGGGTGCGCCGCTGCTGGCTGCGGCCACATGGTATGCGCCAATCACCGGCACTTTCACCGCAATTTACTTTATTGAAATATGTATCGTGTTGGCTTCGTGGTGCTGCGTCTTCTACCTCGTCAAAAGAAGCCGCGAAGCAGCTGCAAGGAAAGAGGTTCAAGTCTAAGCCCGGTCCGTCCGGGCAGAGGGGCAGGTTAAAGTGGGGAGCATATCTGTCGCGGAGACAAAGACACAACGGGTGCGCCCGATGCGTGTCGATGACATACCAGCTGTGCGCGCGCTGTTTACCCAGGTCTTTCGTCCCAAATCGACCTCCCACAGCGAGAGTTTCGACCAGTATTTTCGGCATGTTTTCTTCGAAAACCCTTATTACGATGCCGATCTGTGCAGCATCGTGCATGAGGACAGCAAGGGCGAGATCGACAGCACTCTTTGCGTCTTGCCGATCCCCTATCATGTCGATGGCAAAATCGTCATGGGCAGACTGCTCTGCGCCTATATGATGCGGCCCGGCGGCTCGCCGCGCGGTGCGGCTGAACTCACGCTCACCTTGCGCTCGCGTCCTAACGATTTCTCATTCAGCGATAGTGCAGCACCTGTCAGCACGCGCCATTTCAGCGCGGTTGGCGGCATCACGCTCGACACGCATGGTCTGGCATGGACACGGATTTTCCGCGGCGCGAGCTATGTGGCCCAGTTCGTCGCCGAGCGCCGTGCAGCTTTGCGTGGCTGGCCCGCCGCAAAAGTCGGCAAGCTTTTGGATGCGCTGGTTCCGATACCCAAATTGCGCAACTCCACCAATGGCAAACTGGCGGTGCGCGAGATCGATCAAGGCGAAGCTATCGGCCTGATCCGCCAGTTGCTGCCCACCTATGACGCCTATCCCGCCTGGACGGAACAGGACCTGCAATGGGTGCTGAACCTCGCCAGGGATAACCGTGCGGCCGGCGAGCTTCGCTTCTGCGCAGTTTCCGGCAAAGGCGACGAGCCGGTCGGTTTCTTCTGCTATTACGCCCGGGCGAACGGGATAGCCGAAGTGCTCAGCGTTCTGGCACTCAAAACCCGCGAGCAGGCCGTTGTCGAAGTCATGCTGTCGCATTTACAGGAGGCGGGCCATATCGCGGCGCAGGGCCGTGCCGATCCGCGTTTTCTCGGCGCACTTTCGCAGCAATCGGTCATGTTCTTCCGTCTGAAGGCCAATGTTTGCGTGGTGACAGCAAATCCCGGCGTCGTGAATGCGCTGGATCACAATGACATTTTCATCGGCGGGCTTGCAGGCGAAAGCTGGAGCAGGCTGGTGACCGACTTCCAGTGAGATTGTGCGCTACCGGCTGAACTGACGCTCCAGCAGGAAAAAGGTCGTCGGCCCGTCAACGCCTGCGCCGTTGTCCAAGCGAAATTCCACCGGCCCCTCGCCGGTGGCGACCGGCGCATGAAGCTTGCCGTCGAGACCGATGGCGGACAATTTCCAACCCGATGCAGCGCCAGCAAGCCGGATATCGACGCGGTTGCGCAGCAAGGTCACCGGCAGACGCCCCCAATCCTCGATCACCCTTTGCGCATCGTCGCGAAAGCGCATGCCGGTATTGCGGGCATCAGTCGCGAAAATCACCAGCATCTTCTCGCTGCTTGCCAGGGGCTGTTCGTCGAGTGCCGACACGGAAACAAGGCCGCGCTCTTCGGCATGACCGACGGTCAGCTGCCCAAGCGTCAAACTGTCCTTCAGATCGGCGAAGGCCAGTGCCTCGGTCCGGGGCGTCACGACCCGCATACGAGTGTGGTCCCGTTCCAGCAGGATTTCACCGGTCGCGCTGGCAAAGATGCCGCGATAGGGATCGGTCGCATTGTCCTCCGGCAGCAGGCCGGTCTGTTTCAAACGGCCCAGAACATTGTCGAGCGCAACATTGCGATAATTGATCTCGATGCCTTTGGCCGTGTTTTCCGGCCAGTGCAGACCCGAGGCGAACAGGCCGATACCGCCGACCAGCGCCAGATTTTTCAGCCTTTCGGGTTCACGTGTTTCAAGCGAATCGCCAAGACTGGCTTCACCCTGCATCATGAAGGGGACAGCGAAGGACGCCGTTTTGACATCGCCGCGCCGGAACAGAAGCGAGGCCAGCGTTTCGCCCGCACGCGCCACCGGATCGACCGCGAATGTATAGGGCACGATGCGCTGGCGAAGCGGCTCCGCCTCATCGAAGGCAAGCGTGATCGGCCCCTGCCCGTGGCGGCAGATACCGTCCCAGCCCTGCAAGGCAGCATAGGCCGGGAAAACCAGCCCAGCTTCATAACGATAGCGGTTCCAGAACAGATGTTCGTATTCGGTAACGAAGAAAGGGCGACCGATCCAGCGGCCAGCGGCCAGCTCGCTCACATAGGAGGCGGCATCGGCGATGGAGCTGTTCTGCTTCATCGTCGTTCCGGGTTCCATGGACCCGGTCCAGTCATGATAGGTATTGGCGCTGACCGCCTGTTGCGGCATACGCGACAGCGCGGTCTGGACCGTAAACCAGTTGTTGTAGGGTGCGATCAGCCCCTGATAGCCAAGCGTTCGATAAGCGGCCTCAAGCCGTGCAGCCAGCGCCTGCTCCCGCTCGACAACGAAAGCCTGAAAATCATGCAGCCGCGCACCGCCGCCTGAACGGCTCTGCGGCAGTTGCACTGTTCCCGCTTCGAGGTTCTCCTCTGCGGCAAGACCGCCCCAGGCACGCGAAAGTGCAGCCGTGTTGGTATAACGGTTTTTCAAAAACGCGTTGAACGCTGGAGCAAAACCCGGCCAGAAAGGGCCGCCTGGTTGCTTGCCATGCAGGAAACTGGTGAATTCGATACCATTCTCATTGAACGGAATGATCAGCGCCAGCGCCGGGTCCTGCAACGGGGCCAGTCCCGTATAGGGATTGACCGTCGCATAGACTTCTTTTTGAAACCGCAGCCAGTGTTCGAAGGCTGTGTCGTCCACATAGATGCGGCGCTTCAGATTGCCTTCCGGTCCCCAGCGGTTGATATCCTTGCCGCCAAGCGCACCGCTTTCCGCCGTCAGTCCGTCGATGGTCCAGTAAATGCCTTCGCGTTTCAACGCGGCCATCAGATAGCGAATGCGATCCAGAGCTTCGGGGTCGAAGTTGAAGTCTCCATCCCGATAGAACATCAGATCGGTATCGAGAAAATGCAGTCGTGCAATATTGTAGCCATGCAGGCGCAGCTGCTGCACATAGCGATCGATGAAAGCGTGATCGATCTTGCCTGCCGACGGCAATCGCCAGGAAAGCGACGCGCAGAACAGCCTCACAGGCTGGTCCGGTTTTGTCTCCCGAACGAGACGCCCGGCGGCATTGGCCACGATGCGGCCTTGCTCATCGATCGCAGGATTGGGCAGAAAGGACGAGAAGTCGAGCGGACTGCCCGGCGTCATTTCCAGCCGGGTTTCCTTGACCGGCATCCACTCTTCCGCAACAGTCGTTTCCGGCCAGAACGCAAAGGCGCCAAGACCGGCAACACAGATGAGAAGAGCGGCGAGCGACTTTCTCATGAGGCCCCTTTCGGGGTCTCTTTCGGGATATCATTCAAGACCCGGCTTTCGATCCAGTCCTGCGGCTTTCGGCGCGGCTGGAAGAAGCCGAGCGGCATGGCAGCCGCATGGAAAATCCATGCCACAACCGCATAGACGCCGAGCGAAACGCTGCGTTCGCGGAGCGACATCAGCACGAAAGGCAACAGCGCGAAGACAAGCGCTGCGACAACTGCCCAAGGCGTGACAAAGCCCAGCAAAAGTGCTGCGATCACCACCAGCCACCAAATGTAAACCACGCCCCAGAGGCGCAGTTCCGGTAATTCCTTTATAACATTTTGCCAGTGCGGCTGGCCAACAGCCGCGCGCAGCACCTCGCCCGTGCCGCGCAGATATTTGCTTTTCCAGCGGCGCGTCAAAAGCTTGTAGGCATTCATCGAATAGCCGAAATGCTGCACGAAAGGCCGGTCTAGACGATAGAGTTTCCAGCCATGGGTGCGCAGGCGCACGCCCGCATCGAACTCTTCATGACCATGCAGATTGCGGTCGGAGAAATAGCCCGCCTGCTCGATGGCGGCACGGCGATAGAGACCGCCGCCATTCATCCGGTCGATATTACCGGCCTGCTTTTCCGGTGTCTGCCTGCGTGCACGACGCTGAAATTCGAGGCTTTCCAGTATCTGGTCCACCACATGCCCGGTCACGCCGCCGGTTTCCGAGTGGTCGGCCATATATTGCAGGGCGGCGGGAATAAAATCCGGCTCGATGATCATGTCGCCGTCGATCAGGCAGATGAAAGGCTGCGTGGAATATTGAAAGCCCAGTTGCGGGCCAAGACCGCAGCTTGCCCGTGCGGGCGCTTCGATCTGCACCACCCGCACAGGATAGGCGCTGGCAATCTCCACCGTACGGTCCGTCGAGCCGCTATCGGAGACGATGACTTCGACCTGACCGTCAGGCAAAGCTGCAAGAGCGCTCTCAATCGCAGCGGCGATGCGCTGTTCTTCATTCAAAGTCTTGATGATAATCGAAACTGACATTACCGTCTTGTCCGCTCCCGGTTGATTATCGACAGTCATCGCTTGAAGAGGTTAAACTTCCACGATGATTTCCAGCATTTCATAGTTCTGTTTAGTTTCAAATAAACTAAACCCCGTTATGACGATGTCGATTCGTCAGTTCATATTGTGCGATCAGCTTATGAACCGGCAAACAAACAGATATTTCAAGGCTGCTGATGTCGAGTGCCAATTTCCAAATCAAAGTGCATGGTCGCGTCGACGACTTATCCAGGGATTGGCCCGACGCCGACGACAGCAGCGGTTGCGCGCTTTATGTCTTCCAGTCCAGAACCTTTCTACGCGCCTGGGAAGCAAGCTATGGCGAAGCGCATAAAGCTCAGCTTTGCCTGATTGAAGTCCGCGACCAGAACCAGCGACCCGTCCTGTTCGTCCCGTTTTGCATCATGCAGCGCTATGGTGCACGCATTCTGTCTTTCGTGGATGACGGTGTTTCCGATTACAACGCGCCGATCCTTTTTGAAGACACGCCACATTGGGATGTAGCAGGCGCCGAAGCCCTGCTGAAGCAGATTTTTGCAGCCCTGCCGCCCTTCGACATGGTGGCGTTTGAAAAGATGCCGCAGGAAGTCGAAGGCCGGGCCAATCCTTTCTGGGGCCTGTCCAATCGCGATTGTTCGGCGGGCACGCATTGGGTCACGCTTGACCGCCCCATGCCGGAGATCGAACAGTCGATCCGCGGCTACAGCACCATTGCCAAGCGCGGCAAGGCGCTGCGCCGCGCCGGGCGCTATCGCTTTCTGGTCACGCGCGACGCGCAGGAACGGGCAACCTTTCTCGAAACCATGCTGCAACAAAAGCAGAAGCGTTTTGAAGACACCAAAGTGCCCGGTTTCGAGACCCATCCCGAAAAGCGTCGTTTCTTCGAAATGGTGACCGAACCTCTGGCTGCCGTGAATGCCCTGCACTTTTCCGTTCTGACGATGGATAACGCGGTCGTCGCCACCATGTGGAGCGTCACACGCAAACGGCATTATTGCGCAATGATCACTACCTTCGAAGACGGCATCTGGAACAAATATTCGCCCGGCAAAGTGCTGATGTTGCGCCTGGTCGAAGCCTTGAAGGCCGATGACTACGATTGCTTTGACCTCGGCTTCGGCAACGAGCCCTGGAAGAACGATTTCGCCAACATCGAAATCCCGATGCGCGATTATGTGGTTGCCCACACCCCGCGCGGCAAGCTCGCGCTCGCCTATCAGCGGACCATCGACGGCCTGCGCACCACCCGCCTTTACAAGCGGCTTCGTCCGCTCAAATGGGAGCTTCTGCGCCGCCTGTCGCGTTGAATTCAGCCCGCACGCTTTGGCAGGCGCACCATGAAGGTTGAGCCTTCGCCCAGCTGCGAGCGCACAACCAGACGTCCGCGATGACGGGCCAGAATATGCTTCACGATGGCAAGCCCCAGCCCGGTGCCCTTTTGAGCGCGGCTGGTTTCCACATCGATGCGATAGAACCGCTCGGTGAGGCGCGGCAGATGCTCAGTCGAGATACCCGGCCCAAAATCCTGTACGGAAACCACGACTTCGGGCGCACTGCCGGTTTCATCCGCCTCGAGCTTGACGATGACCTTCTTGCCCGCCTGCCCGTATTTGCAGGCATTTTCGACAAGGTTCTGGAAGACCTGTATCAGCTCGTCACGGGCGCCGGTCACCAGCAGCGGATGATCGGGCAGATTGCGCTCGATCACCACATCCAGATTGGCGGCCAGCGGGTTCAGCGTGTCTGCGACATGGTTGAGAATAGACGTCAGGTCCACGCTTTCATTGACCGCCAGATGCGCCCGCATTTCCAACCGGGAAAGTGACAGCAAATCGTCAATCAGGCGTGACATGCGTTCGGCCTGCTTCTGCATGATTTCGAGAAAGCGGTCACGCGCCGCGACGTCGTTCCGCGCTGGCCCCTGCAAGGTTTCGATGAAACCGCGCAACGAGGCAAGCGGCGTGCGCAATTCATGGCTGGCATTGGCGATGAAGTCGGACCGCATGCGGTCGATACGTCGGGTTTCGCTCTGATCGCGGAAGATAAGCACGAACAGCTCAGGCCGCCCTTCCGCATCTGGCAGCGCCTTGACCATGGCCTTGTACCAGCGGTCGATCGGCACGCGCTCGAAATATTCGATGCTGCGCGGTTCGCCATCGGCAATAACGCCTTGAATGAGCGCATGCATTTCCGGTGCGCGAAAACGCAGATAAAGCGCGGTTCCGCCTTCGAGTGACTGGAAAGCCTCCAGCGCGGCCGCATTGGCGAACAGCACCGTGCCGCCATGGTCGAAGACGATCATCGGATCAGTGAGGAGATCGGCCAGCCGCTCGCCGGAAACACCGGCCATTTCGCTTTGGTCTTCATCCTTGACCGGATCTGCGTCGGGCTCACCACTGCCGACTTCATTGGCAACCCAGACCGCCCCCAGCACCACCAGCGCCAGTAGCGCCGCCCGGAACCAGAACGGCAGTTCCAGAGCCATGACGCAAACCGCCAGAACCATGCTGACAACGAGAACGCCTTTCACCCGCCCCAGCGGAGCAAAGATCGACGCTTCCGGAGCGCGCGTCTCCGGGGCGGTCTCGGCATCATCGGCACGGCGGTTGTCTTCACTCATTGTCTATCCCTTGGACTAGAGCGGTTCCGGTTAAAACGGAATCGGTGAACCGCTCTATCTATTTGTTTTTACGCGCTACCCCACACAAAACTGCTTCGCACTTTTGCTGGAATTGCTCCAGGCCCTGATGCCTTCGCTGAACCTGTTGCCAAAGCCGGAAAACCGTTTTCCCCGACCCGAACACGCGTGACGACAAACCTTTATGCCTCAGTCGAAATCAGCGTCGGCGTCTTTACGTAGCTTCTCATATGCCCATATCATGGATTGATATAAACGAAAGGGAATTGCCGTGGGTGACAGTTCGAAGACAGCTAACAAAAAGAACGACAAAAAAAGCGATACCCCAGCCGCCGATAAGCCCATCAAGCTGAAGCTCGATGGCGAAACCCGCAAGTTCGATATCAACGATCCCAAGCTTCCCAACTGGATCGACGATCAGGCTCTGCAATCGGGCGGCTATCCCTATTCGTCCAGGATGAAGAGCGATGAATATGAGGCGACCCTCGAACGCCTGCAGATTGAGCTCGTCAAGCTGCAATACTGGCTGCAATCGACCGGCGGGCGCGTCATCAGCGTTTTTGAAGGGCGCGATGCGGCTGGCAAGGGCGGTACGATCTTTACGATCCGCGAATTCATGAACCCGCGTACTGCGCGCAATGTGGCCCTGCCGAAGCCGACGCCGACCGAAAGCGGCCAGTGGTATTTCCAGCGCTACGTCGCCCACTTCCCGACGGCGGGCGAATTCGTCACCTTCGACCGTTCCTGGTATAACCGGGCTGGCGTTGAAGCGGTGATGGGTTTCTGCACGCCCGCACAGCTGGAAATCTTCCTGACGGAAACGCCGGATTTCGAGCGCATGATCGTGACGGACGGCATTCACCTGTTCAAGTTCTGGCTCGATATCGGCCAGGAAATGCAGCTGAAGCGCTTCCATGAGCGCCGCCACAGCGCGCTCAAGAGCTGGAAATTCTCGCCGATGGACGTGGCCGGTATTTCGCGCTGGGATGATTATTCCGCAGCGCTCCACACCATGCTTGAGCGTACCGACAGCGGCTATGCGCCATGGACCATCGTGCGTTCCAACGACAAGCGGCGCGCCCGACTGGCCGCCATCCGACGCATCCTTCTGACCTTGCCTTATGACGGCCGTGATCTCGACGCCATCGGCCCGGAAGATCAGTCCATTATCGGTCGCGGTTCGGCATTCATCACGCAGTCGTCCACACCCAAATAAAAAATACTCGGCCTGTGCGGGGTTTTCTCCCAGAGATGTGGCTTGCGCACCAGCTGCCACAAAGCCCGCCAGGCCGAGAGCGAAATCAACAGCCAGTAGACCGGTATTCCGGGCAGATAGGCATAACCGCCGCGCTCTGTCGGCTCCATGGTTTTTGCGCCGAGCAGATAGAAGCTGAGATAGGCCAGCAGAATATTCACCACATCCAGCAGCAGCAGCGAGAGGCTGCTTGGCGTCAGCGGCTGCATGACCAGTTTGACCATCAGAACGGCCAGCGTCACCAGCATGATCGGATGCAGCAGCGCTGAGCTGATGATGCCGAGCGTATAGATCTGGTTGATGGCAAAGCGCCACCCGCCAAGCTGGCGCAGCGCCGTATAAGGGTCGCGGGCATGCACCAGCCAAGTCTGTATCCAGCCCTTGATCCAGCGCGTGCGCTGCTTGCGCCAGACATCGTAATCCTCCGGCGCGTCCTCGACTGTGCCGCGACTGATGGTGCCGATGCTATATCCATAACGCGCCAGACGAATGCCGAGATCGGCATCTTCGGTTACGTTGAAAGCATCCCAGCCGCCGACTTCTTCCAGACATGACCGGCGAAAATGATTGGACGTGCCGCCAAGCGGAATGACCAGCCCCTGCTCGGCCAGCCATGGCAGAAGCCCACGAAACAGCGCCGAATATTCGAAGGCAAACATACGGGTCAGAAGATTGTGTCGGAAATTGCCGATGATCAGCGGCGCCTGAACGCAGGCAAGCTGTCCGCCATTGCGCAGGAAAGCCTGCCACGCCTCGCGCAACTGGTCGGGATGCGGGCGATCCTCGGCGTCGAACACCGCGACAATCTCGCCGCGCACAAATTGCAAAGCATAGTTCAGCGCATTCGGCTTGGTGCGCGGGCCACCTGGCGGCACGGGAATGACCTCGAAATTGGCAGGCAGATGCTGGCGTTCAATCGCATCGCGTGTCTCGAAATCATCTTCCTCGCAGACGAGCTTGATCTCCAGCTTGCTAGGCGGCCAATTGATCCCGTTTAGGGCGGCAACCAGCTGGCCGATCACTTCCTTTTCCCGATAGAGCGGCACAAGCACGGAATAGACAGGCAAATCCCGTTTCATCAGCGGCGAGATTTCCACGAAACGCAGACGCCCGCCGGTCGTCACGGCAAACAGCCGGATCAAAACGCAGCCAAAAAAGAACAATGTCATCAGGACATGCATCGCCAGAAATGTCTGCAAAGGCCAGTTGATGATGGCGGCGATTAGCAGATAAAGCGCCATCGCGATGCCAAAGGCCTGCCAGCTATGAAGGACACGTGCAGCTGAAAGGGATTGCGGTGTCATCTGCCGGGCTCGATCAATCAGCTGCGCGCGATAACGCCGACGCAATATCTGCCGCAAAAGCGTGGGCGTGCAGATGCGGATGCGTTTGCGCAGCGATGGATTCGCACGCACATGCTTAAGCAGGCTCCTGATCCGATGCTCTGTTGGCGCAATATAAAGATATGTCGTACCGTCCTGCCCGATGGTCGTGACCTGCGCGATATCGGTGAGATTGTGGAAGGCGTATTCATCGGAAATGAACACGCGCGATGGCAGCAGCTCCTGTGTAAAATCAAGACCCAGCAAATCCGCAATCGCTTCGAAAACAGCGGTTTCGCTGACGCCCGGCTGCTGGACAAGCTCCGTGCAAAATGTGGTCCCATTGCGCACCGCTTCGCCATAAGCCCCGAGGAGCAAGCAACGCGCAATGCCACGACGCTGCAATCTGGCAGATATGGCACCGCATATCTCCAGATCGAAGCCACTCGATCCGCTGTTCATAACGCCCCCCGACGCTGGACAAATGATACTCGATAAATATAGATCAGTAGTTTTTGTTTTATTATATCCTAATTATAGAATATATTTACATATTACTCTGCTTCAATTCACTTATTATTGTAAGAATGAAAGTAAAATAGTATTACAAAAAAGCAACATGTATTTTGTAGGCCGAGCAACATGCAACCCTTGCAAGTTGCGCGTTAACGCGAAATTATGCCGCGCATGATAGGAAGCCTGCCAATGAAACGTTGTTTTTCAAGCTTGGTGATTTTGGCGGGCCTGCTGGCTGCAAGCCCGACTGCTTTCGCGCAGACGGCTCCGTCCGCCCCGGATTTTTTCAACCAGAAGGAACGCCTGCCTTTGCCATCGCTGCAAAAGCTGACGCGACTGCGGTTCATCACCACGGTGGATTTTCCGCCCTTCAACATGCTCAATAATCAGGGGCAGCTCTCCGGCTATAATGTCGATCTGGCCAAGGCGCTCTGCCGCCAGCTCGGCATCGAGGATATTTGCCAGATCGAAGCTGCGCCGTGGAATGAGCTGGAAGATCGTGTACTGAAAGGCGATGCCGAAGCGATTATCGGCGGCTGGCAGCCCACCGAAGAACGGCGGAAGGATTTCGTCTTTTCGCGCAGCTATATGCGGCTGCCTGCGCGCTTCGCGACGCAGAACAGCAAGATCTTTGCGCAACCTGCTTCGTTCGCCACACGCGGCAAATCGGTTGGTGTCATTGCCGGCACGGCGCATGAACAGCTTCTCAAGAGCTATTTCCCACAAGCGCAGGCAAAGCCCTATCCCGATCGGGCAGCCATGCTTGCCGACCTCAAAGTCGGCAAGCTTGATAGCGTGTTCGATGACGGTATGGCGCTGTCCTTCTGGCTCAACGATGCTGAAAGCGGCAATTGCTGCTCCTTGACCGATGGCCCCTATCTTGCGCCGCAATATCTCGGACCCGGCCTCAGCATTGCCGTCTCCCGTGACGACGCCGCTATTGCCAGCGCAATCAACAATGCCCTGCAAGCCTTGCAGCAAAAGGGCGTCCTGACCGAGCTATATCTGCGCTATTTCCCGACCAGCTTTTACTGAAATCCGCTTCAATCCGGATGATGCGACTCAAGCGGAATGCCCGCCGCTCCACCGCTGGCTTATGCGCACTCTCGACAGCGCCAAACCGGCGCTCGGGCATGCGTGCCATTTTGACGCAGATTGCTCGTGAATCGATTTCGAATTTCAGAAAGTTTTGAAACTTCGGATATAACAATACTTACAGTATTAAAGTAAAAATGTTTACTATCAAGCACTTTTAGAGGATTGTGGTGCTACTCAGGCCGATAAAGCGGCCAATATCAAGCAGTTACGCGCCGCTTTTACCACAAACATAAGTTAAAATACATCGATTTATTTTGACTTGAAGAAATAAGCCCTCGATCCCTAATCTGGTATGGGGAGAAGGAGGATTTATACGATGTTTGATGGCGTTCCTGCACAATGGCACAAAGCTCCGGAACAAACCAAACGCTCGCCGAATGAAGCGGCGTATGTCTTTCTGGGGATCATGCTGGCGGCACTGTCCGTACCAGCTGCATTTCTCGGCTGGGCACTATTCCAAAGCATCGGCTCGCTGCTGCACTGATTGGTATCCGGCAAGAATCCCGGTTTGAGGAGACCGGCACCTGCTGTGAGGGTGCGATCTGTGAGCCAGTGAGAACATTCCGGTGAGGATGTTCGTGAAACAAGATTTTCAGCAAACGAAAAGCCCCGCCGGATAAGCGGGGCTTTTGCTTTTTGGGCTGTCAGCGTGGCGGTCAGAGGCCGCCACCCGAGCCATTCGGCACATCATCCTCGTCATCCTCCGGCTTCTTCGGCGCTTTACGCGCGATGATGCTGTAGAACATCGGGATGAAGAGCGTTGCAACGAAGGTTGCCACGAGCATACCGCCGATAACGCCGGTACCGATGGAGTGACGGCTGGCCGAGCCTGCGCCCGAGCTGATTGCCAGCGGCACCACGCCGAGAATGAAGGCCAGCGAGGTCATCACAATCGGGCGGAAGCGCAGACGTGCCGCAGATAGGGCCGCATCGAAGGCGGATTTGCCCGTTTCGCGTTCCAGCACGGCAAATTCCACGATCAGAATCGCGTTCTTCGCCGCAAGACCGATGAGTGTCACCAGACCGATCTGGAAATACACGTCATTGGTCAGCCCGCGCAGATGGGTTGCCAGAAGCGCACCGAAGATCGCGAAAGGCACCGCCGTGATAACTGCCAGCGGCAGGCTCCAGCGCTCATACTGGGCAGCCAGAATGAGGAACACCATCAACAGACCGAAGATCATGGCCTGCGAGCCGGTGCCGCTGGTCGTGACTTCCTGATAGGCGGACCCCGTCCACGCGATCTGGAAACCCTGCGGCAGCACTTCCGCAGCCACTTCCTGCATCGCCTTGATGGCGTCGCCTGACGTGTAGCCCGGAGCCGGATTGCCGGTGACCTTCGCAGCATTGAACGCGTTGAAACGCTCAAGCTGGTCGGGACCGACGATGCGCTTGACGGTTACAAGTGCACTGAGCGGGATCATGCTGCCGGAATCGGCGCGCACGAACACATGTTTCAGATCGCTCGGATCGCGGCGGAACTCCGCCTCGGACTGCAGGTTGACCTGATAGTTACGACCGAACAGCGTGAAGTCGTTGACATAGACACTGCCGAAGGTGGCCTGCATGGCGGTGAACACCGAGTTGATCGGCACGCCCATCGCCTTGGCCTTTTCGCGGTCAAGCTGGATGTCGTACTGCGGAACATTCGGATCGAATGTCGTGCGTACGCCTGCAAGCTCGGGCCGCTTGGCTGCTGCATCGGTGAGCAGCTTCGTCGCATTGGTCAGCGATTCCACGCCACCACCCGTGCGGTCCTGAACATAAAGTTCGAAACCGCCGGTCGTGCTGAGGCCGAGGATCGGCGGCGGATTGAAGGCCAGCACAAGGCCGTCCTTGATCCCCGCATTCATGCCCATGATGGCGCCCGGCAGGTTGCGCGCGTCGAGATCCGGCGTCGTGCGTTCCTTCCAGTCCTTGAGCATGATGAACATGGTGCCTGCACTGGTCTTCAGACCGCCCGACAGGAGGTCATAGCCAGACACGGCAAACACGTTTTCCACGGCCGGATGCTTGCGAATATTCTCGCTCGCCTGATTGAGCACAGCCGTCGTGCGTTCCAGCGAAGCCGCCGGAGGCAGGATGGCGACACTGAACAGGAAGCCCTGATCTTCATCCGGCAGAAGGGAGCTTGGAACCTTCTGGAACAGAAAATAGGTGCTGCCCAAAAGGCCGGCAAAGATCAGCAAGCCGATGGCCACACGCTTCAGGAAGAAGCGAACACCAGCCGTATAGCCTTCCGTCACCCGATCGAAAAACCGGTTGAAAATGCGGAACGGCAGGATCGGTTCATGATGTCCCGGCTTCAGGATCAGCGCGCAGAGTGCTGGTGTCAGCGTCAGCGCCACCGTACCGGACAGCACGACCGAAATCGCGATGGTAA
Organism: Ochrobactrum sp. RH2CCR150; assembly: GCA_014138095.1. Classification (GTDB taxonomy): domain Bacteria; phylum Pseudomonadota; class Alphaproteobacteria; order Rhizobiales; family Rhizobiaceae; genus Brucella; species Brucella gambitense. The sequence goes on along the minus strand of JACGXE010000001.1, from coordinate 669,286 downwards.
CGGCGAACTGCTTGTACATTTCGCCGACGAGACCGCCCATGAAGGCGACCGGAATGAACACGGCGCAGAGCACGAGAACAATCGCGACAACCGGCCCCGTCACTTCGCCCATGGCCTTGATCGCGGCCTTGCGCGGTGAAAGTTTCTCGGTCGTCATGATACGTTCGACGTTTTCCAACACCACGATGGCGTCGTCCACGACGATACCGATGGCGAGCACCAGACCGAACAATGTCAGAAGGTTGATCGAGAAGCCCAGCACATACATGCCCGCAAATGTACCGATGATGGAGATCGGCACCGCGATAACGGGAATGAGCGTTGCGCGCCAGTTCTGCAGGAAGATGAACACCACCAGGACAACGAGGATGATAGCCTCGATGAAGGTGTGGATCACTTCCTCGACCGAGACCTTGATGAACTTGGTCGTGTCGAACGGGATCGAATAGTTGATGCCCGCCGGGAAGCTTGTTTTCAGCTCATCCATACGATTCTGGATGAGTTCCATCGTGTTGAGCGCGTTTGCGCCCGGCTGCAGATAGACCGCAATCGGAACGGCGGGCGTTCCATTGAGATTACTGTCGACCAGATAGCTTTCCGTGCCCAGCTCAACGCGCGCCACGTCTTTCAGACGCAGCGTCGCCGCATTGGGGCTGGAACGCAGAATGATGTTTTCAAACGCCTTTGTATCCGGCAGACGGCCTTGCGTCGTGGCCGTATAGGTGAACGGACCTGCCTGCGGATCGGGCTGATCGCCAAAGCGACCCGCTGCAAACTGGGCGTTCTGTTCCTGAATGGCGGTCTGAACATCAGATGGCGTCAGATTATACTGGGCCAGCTTGTCCGGACGCAGCCAGATACGCATCGAATAATCGATATTGCCGAGCAGCTGCACGTCGCCCACGCCCGACAGACGCTTCAGATCGTCGATGACGTTCAAAAGCGCATAGTTACCGACATAGGTGCGATCATAACGGCCATTCTCGGCGAACATGGCGACCATGCCCAGAATGGTTGTCGAACGCTTGTCCACGGTCACGCCGAGACGCTGCACTTCCTGTGGAAGCGAAGAGGTCGCGCGCTGAACGCGGTTGTTCACGTTGATCGTGGCCTGATCCGGGTCGGTGCCCAGTGCAAAGGTCACGGTCAGCTGCATGGTGCCGCTGCCAAGGCTCGAGGACTGCATATAGAGCATGTTCTCGACGCCGTTGATCTGCTGCTCAAGCGGAGCGGCGACGGTTTGCGTCACCGTTTCCGCGCTTGCACCCGGATAGGTCGCGGTGACCACCACCTGCGGCGGCGTCAGCTCCGGATACTGCGCAATCGGCAGAATGCGGATGCAGATAAGCCCCGCAAGCACAAGCACAATGGATATGACCGCCGCAAAAACGGGGCGGTCTACGAAAAACTTATTCATTTGTTGCCTGCCGCCTGTTCCTTGCCAGCTTCAGCCGACGATGCTTCCTTGTTGCCAGCCGCAGCAGCGTCGACAGGTTGCACCTTGGCGCCCGGATGCGCCTTGATGACGCCTTCCGTCACAACGCGGTCACCTTCCTTGAGGCCGTCGGAGATCAGCCATTCATCGGTAAGCTCGCGGGCGACCGTGACCGGGCGCACTTCCACGACATCGTCCTTGTTCACGACATAGACGAATTGCAGCTGCGGGCCCTGCATCAAGGCGGCCTTCGGGATTGTTACGGCGTTTTTCACCTGGATGCCGAGGATGACGGCACGCACGAACTGACCCGGGATCAGACGGCGATCCGGGTTCTGGACCACGGCGCGCGCGCCGAGCGTTCCGGTTTCGGTATCGAGCGAGGACGAGGTGAAGTCGATCGTGCCTTCATGATCATAGGCCTGACCGTCACCGAACAGGATCTTGATCTTGAGACGGTCGGCATCCTCACCGGTTGCACCGCGTTCGGCGCGGAGTTTCTGGATTTCGGCGGCTTCCGTATCGGTGAACGAGAAGTTCACATAGACCGGATCAAGCTGCGTGATCGAGGTCAGAAGGCTGGACGTCGCATCGGTGCCGATAAGGCTGCCCTCGGACACCTGCTCCTGGCTGGTGATGCCGCTGATCGGCGCGGTCACCTTGGTATAGCTGAGATTGAGTTCAGCGGTACGCAGCTGCGCCTGCGCCGCGGCAACTGCGGCCTTGTTCAGATCGCGGGTCGCAAATGCGGAATCGCGGACTGCGGCGCTCTGCACCTTCTGCTGGACCAGCTGTTCGGCGCGTTCGGCGTCGCGGATGGACTGCTGATACTGCGCCTGCGCCTGAGCAACCTGAGCCTGCGCTTTTTCAAGCTCGGCCTGATAGGGGGCCGGGTCGATTTCAAACAGCACTTCGCCAGCCTTGACTTCGGTGCCTTCGACGAAATTACGATGCAGGAGAATGCCGCCAACACGGGCGCGGACCTGCACATTGCGATAGGCGCTGATGCGCGCTGCATATTCATAGGTAACGGGCACGTCGTGCGGCCTGATCATCACGACTGCAACCTGCGCAGGCGGCGCGCCTGCCGGTGCCTGTGCAAAAACAGGCTGCCCTGCAAAAACAAGAAAAGCGGCTCCCGCCGCAAAAAGCCGGATAGAACGATGGATGGTCATGATGGGTGTTGCCCTTGCTGTCGCCCCGGTGATGCCCATAAGGTGCGGCCAATTAAACATACATATCTGTTTGTAAACACGATTTGGGATGCTATAGTCAATAAGCTCAAAGGTAGATCACGAATGATTTATCCACGGCATCGCCAAAAAAGCAAGGAAATCCAGTCTTTTTCAATAGATCAGGGCTCATATGCGTCGAACCAAAGCGGAAGCCGCCGAAACGCGGGAAGCCATACTGATAGCCGCTGAACAGATGTTTCTGGAACGCGGAGTTAATCAGTCATCGCTCATGGAAATAGCATCCCATGCGGGCGTGACCCGTGGCGCAATCTATTTCCACTTTCATGACAAGCTCGACATCTTTCAGGCCATCATCGGTCAGGCCCGGTTTCCACAAGAAGAGATCATGCTCCAGGCGGCGAGCGTTGATCACCCCAACCCGCTGCATGTGCTCGAACAGTCTATTGTTTCCGCGCTGGAACTCTTCGTGACGAATGAGCGCCAGCAGGTCATTTTCACTATCATCAACCAGCGCTGCGAATATGTGGGCGAAATGGCCCCGGTTGTGGAGCGCATCAAGGAAGCCCGCGACAATGTCTTGTCGCTGTTTACCGGGCTTCTGGATGTTGCGGAGCGTCGCGGCGAACTTTCTCCGGAATGGACTGCCAGTACGGCAGCCCCGATCTTGCTCGCCATTGTCAGTGGGTTGCTGAATGAATGGCTGCGCAGCGAAAAGAATTTCGATCTGGTGACCGGCGGCAGCAAGGCCGTCAGGACGCATATTCAGTCGTTGCGCAGAACCGGTTGAGACCGGCTGGGAGCGGAAAACACTGCGTCTTTGGCTCTCAATCTCGCCGTTTTGGTCACGACCGACTGCATTTTTGATACAGACGGTCCATTATAATCCAGCCGGCACTAAAGTGTTTCAGGAAGACTCGACACATCAATATTTTACGTTTACGTCAATGTAAGCCTTGCGAAGATGTGGAAACTCGACCACATTATTCTTGAGGAAGCGGCCCGAGAGGACGGGTAAGCTTGGGAGATTGGCGCAAACGTTTCCGCCAGGTGCAACGGACGGAGCAATCCGGGGAGAAAAGATGGCAAAAAAAGCGACAGGGCAAAGCGCATCCGCAACCGAAGCCGTCACGACGGAGCAGGTTAATCCTGCACCCGGACAGCCGAACCGGTATTGGCTGCAATCCTATCCGGCTGGTGTTCCCGCCGAGATTGATCTCAACCGCTCGATGTCCATCGGCGACATGATCAGCACCGCCTGCCGCCAGTTTCCCGCCAATCCTGCCTTCACCTGCATGGGCAAGGACCTGACCTACAAGGCGCTTGACGACAATGCGTGGGCGCTCGCGGCCTTCCTGCAATCGCGCGGGCTGGTCAAGGGCGACCGCGTCGCCATTATGATGCCGAACGTGCTGCAGTATCCCATTGCGATTGCCGCCGTGCTGCGCGCCGGTTTTGTCGTGGTGAATGTCAATCCGCTTTATACGCCGCGCGAACTGGAACATCAGCTTAACGATTCCGGCGCAAAGGCGCTGATCGTGCTGGAGAATTTTGCCGCGACCGTTGAAAAGACCCTGCCCTCGGTCAAGCTGTCGACCATCATCGTGGCGTCCATGGGCGATATGCTGGGCCTCAAGGGCCACATCGTCAATCTGGTGGTGCGCAAGGTCAAGAAAATGGTTCCGGCCTGGAACCTTCCTGGCCATATCAGCTTCAAGGATGCTCTGGCGCAGGGCAAGTCGAAGCCCTTCAATCCGGTTCCCGTCGAAGGATCTGACCTCGCCTTCCTGCAATATACTGGCGGCACGACCGGCATTTCCAAGGGAGCGATGCTCACCCACAGCAACATCCTTGCCAATGTCGAGCAGATGGGCGTGTGGACGGAAGTGGCCTTCCGCATCAAGGGCAAGCCGAAAGCGCTGAATTATGTCTGCGCGCTGCCGCTCTATCACATCTTCGCGCTCACGGTGAATGCGATGCTGGGCATGAAGCTTGGCGCGCGCAATATCCTGATCCCCAATCCGCGCGACATTCCGGGCTTTGTGAAGGAACTGAAGAAATATCCGTTCCACATCTTCCCCGGCCTCAACACGCTGTTCAACGGCCTGATGAACAATCCGGATTTCAAAACGCTGGATTTCAAGCCATTGATCCTGACGCTCGGCGGCGGCATGGCCGTGCAGCGCCCGGTGGCCGAACGCTGGCAGGAAATGACCGGCTGCCTGATCACCGAAGGCTATGGCCTTTCGGAGACCTCGCCGGTCGCAAGCGCCAATGCGCTGGACGCAACCGAGTTCAGCGGCACGATCGGCCTGCCGATGCCCTCGACTGACATCACCATCCGCGATGATGACGGCAATGATCTGCCGCTCGGCGAAGTCGGTGAAATCTGTGTGCGCGGCCCGCAGGTTATGAAAGGCTACTGGAACAGGCCCGACGAAACATCGCGCGCCATCATGCCGGACGGCTATTTCCGCACCGGTGACATGGGTTTCATGGACGAGCGCGGCTATACGAAGATCGTCGACCGGAAGAAGGATATGATCCTCGTCTCCGGTTTCAACGTCTATCCGAACGAGATCGAGGAAGTCGCGGCGGAACATCCGGGCATTGTGGAATCGGCCGCCATCGGCGTTCCCAACGAACATTCCGGCGAAGTGGTGAAGCTCTATGTGGTGCGCCGCGATGCCAATCTGACAGCCGATGACATCAAGGCCTTCTGCGCCGAGCGGCTGACCAATTACAAGCGCCCGCGCGAAATCGAATTCCGCGAAAGCCTGCCAAAGAGCAATGTGGGTAAAATCCTGCGCCGCGAATTGCGCGACTGATCGCCAAAATCAACAGCCGGGGTTCTCGCCCCGGCTTTTCTCTTTCGATCAGGCCGATGGCGGGGCAAGCGGCTGCACGATTTCCTGAAAGGGTGCGAGAGCCTCGCAGCGCCCGGCCAGACCTGCCAGCGCCGGATATTTCGCCGCATCAAACAGACGCCCATGGGCCTCACCAACAAACCGCAGTGCGCAGGCAACCGCTATATCCGCATGACCGATATCGTTGCCGAACCAGAATGGCGAGCCGCGCAAGGCCAGATCACTTTCCAGACCATCCAGCACGCGACCGATCTGCATTTCGCACCGCTCCACCCAGACCGGCGACTGTTCGCTGCGCAAAAGGCCCTCATAGAGAAGGCTTACCGCCTTGTCGGCAAGCCCGGTCGCCAGCGCGCAAACCTTCAGCGCCTGACGCCGTTCTAAACCGTGACCGGCAATCAGCGGCTTTCTGGCCTCGGCAATCTCATCGAGATAATCAAGTATCGCCGCACTTTCGATCAGCACTTCGCCGTCATCAAGCAGCAGGGTCGGCACCCGGCTGAGCGGGTTATATTCAGCCAGCCGGTCGCGGTCGCCAAATGTGGACCACGGCCAATGCTCAAACGGCAGGCCGTAAAGGCGCATGGCGATTGCGACACGCCGCACAAAGGGAGAATCATACTGGCCGATCAGGATCATGGGCTTACGCTCGGATGAGGTTCTAACCCGGCCATGCTACCGCAGGACCCCACTTCCGCAAGGGTCACTGCGATGAATTCTTCTGAACGGACGATCAGAAAACGGAAAGCTTTACGTTATGGCTTTCAGCAGTTCCGGCAGACCTGCGATGGAATCCAGCACCACATCCGCATGCGGTTCCAGCGCTTCACGCGGGCTGTTGCCTGACAGGACGCCGACCGCAAGCCCCGCATCCGCAGCATGGGCGGTTTCGAGATCATGCAGATTATCCCCCACCATCGCTATTTCACGCGGCTCAAGCCCTAGTTTCTCCGCGAAATGCAGCAATGGATCGGGATAGGGTTTTGGCCGTGCCGCCGTGTCATAGCCGATGATAACGTCGAAGAAGCCCTCGATGCCGAGCGCCTTGGCGGTCGCATGAGCGCCCGCCTCGGAATCATTCGTCGCAATGCCGAGCCGATAGCCCATGGCGCGCAGTGCTTCCAGCGTTTCACGCAGACCTTCGATGGCGACCGCCGAACGCGCGCCCTCCTCGACTGCATAACGGTCATATTCACCGATCAGGCTGCGCAAATCCGCCTTGTCCAGTTCCGGATGCCAGAGCGAAACGATGTCTTCTACCGTGCCCGCCGCGATCACCGAATTGGCGCGAAAGCGCTTTGCCGCCCAGTCATAGCCGCCGGCATCGAGCAGGGAGCGCGCATGCGGTTCATCGCCCTTTGCAGAACGCTGCGCCAGTGTCCACGACACCGAAAACCATGTGCGGTCGAAATCGATCAGCGTGCCGTCCTTATCGAAAAGAACGGCACGGATGTCTTTCAGGCGATCGGCAAAGGGCGTCGCACTCATGCTTCGAGTGCGCCTGCACGCTTCTTGACAGAAGACGGCTTCGCGCCGAGCAGTTTCAGAAGATCATCACCCCGGCGCACATAGCGCAGTGAGCGGCGCGTCAGGATGCGACCGGCCTGCGGTGCGGTCATGACGATATCGTGTTCCGGCTCGCCGGGAACGGTGACGATCGTGACGAGTTTTGCGCCTGCTTCCACCACATCGCCCGGCTCGACATGGAAGAACACCATGCCGCCTTGCGGCGCACGGACCATTTCAACATTCGAGAGCGGCGAGATGAGGCCCTTATAGTCGAGATCGAGCTTGACGCTCTCGTCGCGAATGACGCCGCGATGCACGAGGAACTTATAGAGACCTTCCCCGTCGCCCTTGCCCATATCGGCATAAACATCGGTCAGGCCGCGGAATTCCACCGTGGTCACTGCGCGGCGCTTCATGTTGCGCTTGTCTTTCGGCAGTTGCAGAACGGGATGTGCGCAGGCTTCCTCGAAGGCGGCATCCGCCGTGGTGTCCCAGGCAAGGATTGCCGTGGAATTGAGCGCGACGGCCAGATCCTTCATGTCTTCCACGAAATCATCCGCGATATAGACATAGTTTTCGCTCTCGTCGTCGCAATGCAGATCAAGCACGATGTCGTTCGGCAGAGCGAGCTTCAAAAGCGTCGCCTTGAGGCGCTTCGCCAGTGCTTCCGGCGCGTCAGGACCGGGCAGTTCCGACGTGTCGAAATCGGGCAGAAGCGGGAATGCACGATTGAAGTTCACCGCCGAGAACATCTCGAAACGGCCCTGATGCTGATAGGTCTGCCACTGGTTCGAGCCAATCGGATTGGCCTGCGGCACCACGGTGATGTTGCCCAGAATGCGGCCTTCTTCGCCAGCCTTTTTGAGCATCGGGATAAGGAAATGAAGCGCAGCCTGACCCGGCAGTTCCGAACCGTGCAGCGAGGATTGCAGATAAGCGGTCGGCGCATCGCCGTCCTTGCCCGCAAAATGCAGCACGCGCAGTTCGATAGCATTGCCCGGCACGTCGCCCGCAAATTTGATGATCTCAGTCTTCATTTCTCATCCCATTTCATTTTATACGAATGGAGCCGGGTCTGGTACGAACCCGGCTCCACATCATTTCTATTACGCAGGATTATGGCGTCAAGCTTTGCGTCGTGTGTGCAGATGCGCGACAAGACCTTGCGTCGACGCGTCGCGACCACCAGCCGATTCCTTGCCGGAAACCACCGGCAGCAATTCGGTCGCAAGTTCCTTGCCCAGTTCCACGCCCCACTGGTCGAACGCATTGATGCCGAAAATCTGCGCTTCAACGAACACGCGATGTTCATAAAGCGCGACGAGGCGACCGAGCGCATATGGGGTGAGCATATCGTGCACCAGCGTCAGCGACGGGCGGTTGCCGGAGAATACACGATGCGGCGCAATGCGTTCGACATCGGCTTCCGGCATTTTCTTCGCCTGCAACTGGGCGCGGGCTTCGTCCAGCGTGCGACCCTTCATCAGCGCTTCCGACTGCGCAAGGCAGTTGGCCAACAGCATTTCGTGCTGATTGTCGAGCGCTGGTTCATGGCCCTTAGCCGCCACGATGAATTCCAGCGGAATCGTATCTGTGCCCTGATGCAGAAGCTGGAAGAAAGCGTGCTGGCCGTTGGTGCCAGGCTCGCCCCACACAACCGGACCTGTCGGGCCGGAAACCGGCTTGCCGTCCACAGTCACGCTCTTGCCGTTCGATTCCATGTCAAGCTGCTGGAAATAGGCGGCGAGACGCGACAGACGCTGGTCGTAAGGGATGATCGCCCGGCTGCCATAGCCGCAGATCGCCCGGTGCCAATAGCCGATCAGGCCGAGCCACATTGGCAGATTCTTCTCCATCGGCGCATCGCGGAAATGCACGTCCATGGCGTGGGCACCGGCTAGGAACTTGCGGAAATTATCGGGGCCGACGGCGATCATCACCGGCAGGCCAATAGCAGACCATACCGAATAGCGACCGCCCACCCAGTCCCAGAAACCGAACACGCGCTCTTCGGCAATGCCGAAGGCCGCAACCTTGTCGAGCGCCGTCGACACGGCGGCGAAATGCGCCCCCACGGCAGCTTCGCCCAGCGCATCGGCGATCCATTTGCGCGCCGTCTGCGCATTGGTCATGGTTTCGACGGTCGTGAAGGTCTTCGAGGCGATGATGATCAGCGTCGTCGCCGGATCAAGCGGGGCCAGCGTGTCGGCGATGTGCGCGCCATCGATGTTGGAAACGAAATGAGCACGCGGACCATCGTGATAAGGCGCCAGCGCCAGCGTGGCCATGACCGGACCAAGATCGGAACCGCCAATGCCGATATTGACGATGTCGGTGATCTTCTTGCCCGTCGCGCCCTTCAGCGCGCCCGAACGGATGCCGTCAGCAAAAGCCGCCATGCGATCCAGAACCTGCTTCACATCCGGCAGCACATTGTGGCCGTCGACGAGCACTTCTTTCGACGAGGTGTCGCGCAGGGCCACATGCAGCACGGCGCGGTCTTCGGTGTTGTTGATATGCTCGCCTGCGAACATGGCGGCGCGGCGGCCTTCCACATCGGCGGCCTGCGCCAGTTCCTTCAGCAGCGCAATGGTCTCGTCGTTGACCCGGCATTTCGACCAGTCGAACAAGAGATCATCCAGCGAGAGCGAATAACGCTCGAACCGGCCCGGATCGGATTGAAATGCCGCGCGCATGTCGTGCGGGGCGTTCTCCGTCCAATGCTTTTTCAGCTTAGCGACCGTTGCTTCAAGCTTCGTCGCGTCTCTTGCCATGATGCTACTCCCGAATCAAATCGATTTAATCGCGGATACTAGGGCATATTCAGAAAGAATACGGCGATTAAATAACCGAACTTCCTATTTGGATAGATTGCCATATACATCTTATCAATCAAATTACATTGATAGCAGGATGCGTCTGGAGAAAGCATGGACCTGACCGGTGAAGAACGCATAGCAGCGCCAAGACAGGCGGTGTGGGATGCCCTGAACGACATTGAGACGCTGAGAGACTGCATCCCCGGCTGCGAAGACATTGAACGTCTCTCGCCAACTGAAATCCGTGCTGCGCTCAAGGTCAATCTTGGCATTGTCAAAGTCCGGTTCCACGGCATGCTGGAACTGTCCAACATGAACCCGCCCGCCTCCTATACGATTTCCGGCCATGGTGAGGGTTCGATTGCCGGTTTTGCGCACGGCGTGACCGACGTGACGCTGACCGAAGATGGCGACGAAACTATCCTGTCCTATGCCATACGCGGTGATGCGGGCGGCAAGATTGCCCAGCTCGGCACCCGGCTGCTCGGCTCGGTCGCGCGCAAGGTGGCAGACCGGTTCTTCGCCAGTATTGCCGAAGCCGCATCCGGAAAAGCGGCAAAAACCGCATAATTTCAATCCATCTGTCGGCCTTGAAAAGCGGTGCCTCGCACCGCCTATTTCTTGACGTCTGGAATCATAAATTGACCAGATGATAAAAAATTTGACCTTCCGAAAAAATCTGTCATCCTACCCTTAACCGGAGCAGGCAACAGCAAGATTGCAGCCCGGACATGAGCGGCATTGCGCAAAGGGAACCCGCATGTCGCATAGAGCACCGAGGCGTCCACAGGGACGCACAAAGGTCGCTCTGAAGCATTTCTACGCATCGTGATTTCCAAAGATCGATCCCGATTTTTGGGCCAATACTGTAGATAAAAATGGGAGATGCGATCCATGAATCCTTCCACGAGGGGATCCGCAGGCAGTTCATCCATTGATGCAGAAGCGGGCCACACGCCTGACATTCATGGCGGGCGTCTCGCCGCCGGTGAATATGTGCATGTGTTTGACGATCTGCATCCGCCGCTGACGCGGCACGAAGCCATTGTCGAATCCGACCGCTGCTATTTCTGCTATGACGCGCCGTGCATGAATGCCTGCCCGACCGGCATCGACATTCCGCTGTTCATCCGGCAGATCAATGCCGGCAATCCGGTTGGCGCGGCCAAAACCATCCTGAGCGAAAACATTCTCGGCGGCATGTGCGCCCGCGTCTGCCCCACCGAAACGCTGTGCGAAGAAGTCTGCGTGCGCGAAACGGCTGAGGGCAAGCCGGTCAAGATCGGCAATCTGCAGCGTTACGCCACCGACGTTCTGATGGCCGAAGGCAAGCAGCCCTTCAAGCGCGGACCGGAAACCGGCAAGCATATCGCCGTGGTCGGCGCCGGTCCTGCCGGTCTTTCCGCTGCGCACCGTCTGGCCATGAAAGGCCATCAGGTCACTGTGTTCGAAGCGCGCCCCAAGGGCGGCGGCCTCAACGAATACGGCATTGCGGCCTACAAGACCGTCAATAATTTCGCCCAGCGCGAACTGGAATTCGTGCTGGAAATCGGCGGCATCACCGTCGAATACAACCAGACGCTCGGCCAGGATATCACCATCGAAGCGCTGAAGGCGGGCCATGATGCGGTATTCCTCGGCATGGGCCTGCCGGGCGTGAACGATCTTGGCCTTGCCGGCGAAGATGCGCCCAATGTTCTCGACGCGGTCGATTACATCGCCAATCTGCGTCAGGCCAAGGACCTCTCCACCCTCCCCGTCGGTCGCAATGTGGTCGTCATCGGCGGCGGCATGACGGCAATCGATGTCGCAATCCAGACCAAGAAGCTTGGCGCGGAAAATGTCACCGTCGTCTATCGGCGCGGTCAGGAAAGCATGAATGCCAGCGCTTACGAACAGGAACTGGCGCAGATCCACGGCGTCGCGATCCGGCACTGGCTGCAACCCCATGCGCTGGACCGCAGCGGCGACGGCACCGTCCATGCCGTGACCTTTGAATATACCGGCAATCAGGACGGCAAATTGGTCGGCATGGGCGAATATCTGACGCTTGAAGCCGATCAGGTGTTCAAGGCCATCGGCCAGACATTCGATCCAGAACCGCTGCGCGGCTCCGGTATCGGCATGGCCAAGGGCCGGATCAGCGCGGATGCGGAAGGCCGTACCTCGGTTGAAGGTATCTGGGCAGGCGGCGATTGCGTTGCAGGCGGTCAGGACCTGACGGTCGCATCGGTCGAGGCGGGCAAGGTAGCCGCCGAATCGATCCATGCGGCGCTGACGCGGCGTCCGCAGCCAGTGGAAGGTTTCGCAGAAGCCGTGCTTTCCGGCGGCGCGCATCACACGGCTGCATCCCCGCGGGACAGAAGCGTCCCGTCCGATCAATGGGCAACGACCCAGCTTGGCAACGAGCAAGGCTGAGGAGGTTCAAGACATGGCTGATCTTTCAACGAATTTTCTCGGCATCAAATCCCCCAATCCTTTCTGGCTGGCTTCGGCCCCGCCGACCGACAAGGCCTATAATGTCGAGCGCGCCTTCAAGGCGGGCTGGGGCGGCGTCGTGTGGAAGACACTGGGGTCGGAAGGCCCGCCGGTGGTCAATGTCAACGGCCCGCGCTATGGCGCGATCCATGGTGCAGACCGGCGGCTTCTCGGCCTCAACAATATCGAGCTGATCACCGACCGCCCGCTGGAGGTCAATCTGCGCGAGATGAAAGAGGTGAAGATGCGCTGGCCGGACCGCGCGCTGATCGCCTCGATCATGGTGCCTTGCGAGGAGGAAGCCTGGAAGGCGATCCTGCCTCTGGTCGAGGAAACCGGCGCGGACGGCATCGAGCTGAACTTCGGCTGCCCGCATGGCATGAGCGAACGCGGCATGGGTGCGGCTGTCGGTCAGGTGCCGGAATATGTCGCCATGGTCGTCAAATGGTGCAAGCAATATAGCCGCATGCCGGTGATCACCAAGCTGACGCCCAACATCACCGACATTCGCAAGCCAGCCCGCGGCGCTCATGCAGCGGGAACGGATGCCGTATCGCTGATCAACACGATCAACTCCATCGTCTCGGTCGATCTCGACCGCATGTCGCCGGTGCCGTCGATTGACGGTCGCGGCAGCCATGGCGGCTATTGCGGCCCGGCGGTGAAGCCCATCGCGCTCAACATGGTGGCGGAAATCGCCCGCGATCCCGAAACCCACGGCCTGCCGATTTCAGGCATTGGCGGCATCACGACATGGCGCGATGCGGCAGAGTTCATCGCGCTTGGTTGCGGCACGGTGCAAGTCTGCACGGCGGCCATGACCTACGGGTTCAAGGTCGTGGAAGAAATGATCGACGGCCTGTCGGACTGGATGGATTCAAAGGGCTATGAAACGCTCGACGATTTCCGCGGCATGGCCGTGCCGCAGGTTTCAGACTGGCAGTATCTGAACCTGAACTATGTCACCAAGGCGCGCATTGATCAGGACCTCTGCATCAAGTGCGGTCGCTGTCACATTGCCTGCGAGGACACTTCGCATCAGGCGATCACCAATCTCGTCAATGGCGCGCGCCATTTCGAGGTGATCGATGAGGAATGCGTCGGCTGCAATCTCTGCGTCAATGTCTGCCCGGTCGAGGACTGCATCACCATGGAGCAGATCGGCGGCGTCGATCCACGCACCAAGGCGCAGATCGCACCGGATTACGCCAACTGGACGACACATCCCAACAATCCGATGGCTGTGACGGAAGCGGCGGAGTAAAGCATGATCCCGAAAAGTTGTTCGACTTTTCGGACAAGATCATGCGGAAGAAACAGCCATTTACAATGAGAAAGCGCCGGGCAAGACCCGGCGCTTTTCATTTAGCCTGTGAAGAGATCAGACGATCAGCCCTTCGGCGCGCAAGGTTTTCCAGAGTTCATCCGGAATAGCCTGTTCGAACCATGTCACATTGGCGCGGATCTGGTCCGGCGTGCGAGCGCCGACGAGAATGCAGCTAACCGCCGGATGCATCATCGGGAACTGGACGGCGGCAGCGGCCAAAGGCACGTTAAAACCATCGCAAATATCGTGCAGCCGTTCGGTGCGGGCGATGATTTCGGCAGGCGCATCGGCATAGTTGAACTTCTGCTGTCCGCCGCGCGGCGAAGCCAGAATGCCCGAGTTGAACACACCGGCCACGACCAGCGCCATGCCGCGCTTTTGCACCAGCGGCAGAAATTCCTTTTCTGCATCCTGATCCAGCAGCGAATAACGTCCGGCCAGAAGCGAGCAATCAAGGTCGGCTTCGTCCAGCGCATCGCGAATGGCCTGCCATTCATTGACGCCCAGGCCGAAGCCCTTGATGTTGCCCGCATCGCGCAGTTCGGTCAGTGCGCGAAAGCCGCCGCCCTTGGTCAGCGCGCCCCAATGGTGCTCGTGCAGATCGGCATGAGTGACGCGACCGATATCGTGGACATAGAGAAGATCGATATCGGGATAGCCGAGCCGCTGCTGGCTGTCGTCGAAACTGCGCATGATGCCGTCATAGCTGTAGTCGAAGACTTCCTGAAACTTCAGCCCGTTGCACCAGCCGGAATCGAATTCGTTCTTTGGCGGCGCTGGCGGCAGTTTGCGCCCGGCGCGCTCGGTGGTCATCAGGCGGCCAACCTTGGTGGAAATGACGAAAGGCTCGCTCGTTTCCCGAAGCATGTCACCCAGAAGATGCTCGCTGCGGGTGTAACCATACATCGGCGCGGTATCGAAGTAGCGGATGCCGCTATCCCAACCTGCTTGCAACAGCGCTGTCGCATCTGCACGCGAGACTGGCTCGTAAAGCCCGCCCAGCGGCGCAGTCCCCAGACCAAGCGCCGTGACTGACAGGCCGGTGCGGCCCAGCACCCGCCGTTCGGTGGCCTTGAATCCCATGAAATCCTCACTTCCTCACACCGCGCATGACCGGCGGCGTTCTCCCATTCGCAGAACTGATAGTGCACATCTCGAACCGGGCGAAACACCCCTCCGACGAAATGCGCGTGAAACAAATAGCGAGGAAGCACGCCTCAACGCAATCGGAAACATGCACATGCGAAAAACGCATTCACACACGAATAGAGGGCGCTTGACAGGTTCCAACTTTCTCTCATATTACTAAGATGTCAGACCAATTATAAACCAAAAGGGAACGGGTCTGACGACACTTCCAAGATCCGGCAAGGGCGCCAAATGCTCTGCTGTCAACGTGGAATTGGTGCTTCGAGGCGGGTCTTTGGTCGCCTCTTAGTGTCTGAAGCAAAAAGGCGGCAGGCCGCGACGAAAATGGTGATTTCGAGAACCGGAGCGGAGCGTACATTTGGGTACGTGAGCACCGGAAGCCTCGCATAATCCCGAAGAGTTGCAGACTTTTCGGATCAGATTATGCGAATGCAAATCTCAAATTGCCATTTGCAGACCGGCATGGCGACTTTTGGATCAGGCACTCGGACACAACAATGGGAGAGCTGCCGAATGACAATCCGGTTGGGAACCGCGTAATGCAGGACAGCAAGTTTCAGCTGTCGCCGCTTCCGCCGATAGATCGTGCGCGGCAGGTCACTGAAGCGTTGGCCACCTATATTCAGGCGGCGAATGTGCAGGCGGGTGATCGCCTTCCCGCCGAACGCGAACTCATGACCGCGCTAGCCGTAGGACGCTCGACGATCCGCGAGGCGATCCGGCATTTTCAGGCGCTGGGCGTCATTGAAACCCGCAAGGGCAGCGGCACCTATCTTCTGAAACCAGTATCTGCGGCGACCATCCATATGCCGCTTTCCTTCGATCCCGCGCAACTTCGCGACGGCCTGTTGCAGACGCTGGAAGTGCGCCGCGGCATCGAAACGGAAGCCAGCATGGTGGCAGCCCGCAAGCGCACGGCCGAAGACCTCGTCATCATCGAGGAAAAGCTCAACGAGATGGAACGCGTGCATCTCGCCAAGGGAACGTCCGGGCCGGAAGACCTTGCCTTCCACCTTGCCATTTACGACGCCACCCAGAACCCGATTTTCCGGCAATTGCTCGAACAGATGCGCGATGCGTTCTTCCGCTTCTGGGATGAGCCGTTCGACCGATCCGATTTCGCGCGGCGGACCTTTCCGTTCCACCGCACGCTCTTCAACGCCATCGTGGCTCAGGACCCTGAGACTGCGCGGCTGGAAACGCTCAAGATTCTCGACATCGTCGAGGAAGATATCAAGGAAATGTCCAAATGACTGACGGGATGGACCCGCTGGATTTCGCCGCGCTGACGGTTGCCCATGATGAAAGCAACGCTTTTGACGCCGTGGTTCCGCCCATCGTGCAGACGTCGCTCTTCACCTTCCCAAGCTATGACGACATGGTCGCTTCCTATCGCGGCGAGAAAGTGCGCCCGATCTATACGCGCGGCCTCAACCCGACCGTGCGCGCCTTTGAAGACATGCTGGCCAAGCTGGAAGGCGGTGAAGACGCGCTGGGCTTTGCAAGCGGCATGGCGGCGATTTCGGCAAGCGTGCTGGCATTCGTGCAGCCCGGCGACCGCATCGTTGCGGTACGCCATGTCTATCCCGATGCTTTCCGCCTGTTCGGCACGATCCTGAAGCGCATGCGCATCGAGGTTGAGTATGTCGACGGGCGTGACGAGGAAGCCGTCGCCCGCGCAATGCCGGGCGCCAAGCTTTTCTACATGGAAAGCCCGACAAGCTGGGTCATGGAAGCGCATGATGTCGGCGCGCTGGCCGCCATCGCCAAGCGCTTTGGCGTCATCACTATCATCGACAACAGCTGGGCCACGCCAATCTTCCAGCGTCCGCTGTCGCTCGGTGTCGATCTCGTGGTGCATTCGGCATCGAAATATCTCGGCGGTCACAGCGATGTCGTCGCCGGTGTCGTGACCGGCTCGAAAGTGCTGGTCGATATGGTCCGCGCCGAAACCTATCCCTATCTCGGCGGCAAGCTGTCGCCGTTCGATGCCTGGCTACTGGTGCGCGGCATGCGCACATTGCCAACCCGCATGAAGGCGCACGAGGCGTCGGCGCTCGAAATCGCCAAGCGTCTGCAAGCGCTCGACGCGGTGGAAACCGTCTGCCATCCGGCGCTCGCCAACCGTCTGCCGACCGGGCTGAACGGCACGTCCGGCCTGTTCTCGGTGATCTTTCGCGAACACGTCAATGTCCGCACGCTCTGCGACAAGCTGGAGCTGTTCAAACTCGGCGTGAGCTGGGGCGGCCATGAAAGCCTGATCGTGCCGGGCGAAGTGGTGCTGCAACAAAGGGCGCAACCGAACTCCGCGCATACATTCGGCATCGATCCGCTCTCCGTCCGCCTGCATGTCGGACTGGAAGGAACCGGGGCCCTGTGGAGAGACCTCGAAACGGCGATTGCCGCCGCCACTGCATAAAAAAACGAAGACCTTTCAACAGTCGTGAGGAAACAAAGGGGAACGACATGAAAAGACTGATCGCAACTGCATTTGCCGCCATGCTGATGAGCGGCACCGCCATGGCCGATACGACCCTGAAGCTGGTGGAAGTCATCACCAGCCCGGAACGCACGGAAACGCTGAAATCCATCGTCGCCAAGTTCGAAGCGGCCAATCCCGGCACCAAGGTGGAGATCATCTCGCTGCCATGGGGTGAATCCTTCCAGAAATTCGCGACCATGGTGTCGTCGGGCGAAATTCCCGACGTGATGGAAATGCCGGATACCTGGGTGTCGCTCTATGCCAATAACGGCATGCTGGAAAGTCTGGAGCCTTATCTGAAGGAATGGCAGACCACGCCAGACCTGACGGAGCGCGCGCTGGAACTGGGCCGCAGCGTCCAGAACACGGCCTATATGCTGCCTTACGGCTTCTATCTGAACGCCATGTTCTACAACAAGAAGCTGCTGTCGGAAGCCGGTGTTTCCGAACCGCCGAAGACCATGGACGAATTTGTCGAGGCTTCGAAGAAGGTTGCCGCCCTGCCCGGCAAATCGGGCTACTGCCTGCGCGGCGGAGCGGGCGGCCTCAACAGCTGGGTGATCTTTGGCGCATCCATGGCCGGCTCCAACAAGTTCTTCAATGAAGACGGCACTTCGACCATGAACAGCGACAGCTGGAAAAAGGGCATTGCCTGGGTGGTCGATCTCTACAAGAACGGCCTCGCACCGAAGGATAGCGTCAATTGGGGCTTCAACGAAACCGTCGCCGGTTTCTATAGCGGCACCTGCGCCTTTCTCAATCAGGACCCGGATGCGCTTATCGCCGTTGCAGAACGCATGAAGCCGGAAGATTTCGGCGTCACCATCATGCCAAAAGGTCCGGACGGCAAGACCTTCCCGACCATCGGCTTCGCAGGCTGGTCGATGATGAGCGCCAGCAAGAACAAGGATCTTGCCTGGAAGCTGATCTCCACGCTGGAAGGCCCGGAAGGCAATATTGAATGGAACAAGCGCGTCGGCACCCTGCCGGTGCTGAAATCTGCGCAGGACGATCCGTTCTACAAGACACCGCAGTTCAAGGGCTGGTTCGATGAGCTTGCCGACGCGAATGTGGTTCCGACCGTGATGCCGACCTATCTGGAAGAATTCGCTTACTTCAAGGATTCGCTCGTCATCACCACCTCGCAGCAGGCGCTGTTGGGCGAAATTACGCCGGATCAGCTGGCCGACCAATGGGCGGAATATCTGACCAAGGCGCAGCAGAAGTTCCTCGCCAACAAGAAGTAACATCCCTACGGGCGCGGTCTGCCTGATCGCCAGAAGCACCGCGCCCGTTCCATTTGCAATTGCAGCCGTATGAATGCGGTTCCCACGATTGATCGGGAAAGCGAGTGATGAACACCACTATCCCCCAGCAGGATCGGCGCAGCCTCCTGCAACGTTTTGCCCATGCATCCGAGCCCTATCTCTACAGCGCGCCTGCGCTGATCCTGATCGGCGCGATCATGCTGGTTCCGCTGGTGCTCGGCATTTCCTATGCCTTTCGCGATATCCAGTTGCTGAAGCCATTTTCGGGCGGTTTTGTCGGACTTGAGCATTTCAGCACGCTTGCAACCGACCAGAACTTCTATCGCGCCTTGAAAAATACCCTCTGGTGGACCGGCGGCTCGGTGTTCCTGCAATTCGTCTTCGGGCTCATTCTCGCATTGCTGCTGGACAAGCCCTTTGCCGGACGTGGCATCGCACAGGCCCTCGTCTTCCTGCCCTGGGCCGTACCGACCTTTCTCTCCGGCCTGAACTGGGCCTGGCTGTTCAATCCGGTTATCGGGCCGCTGCCGCACTGGCTCTATGCGCTGGGCCTTCTGGATGCACCGAACAACATCCTGTCCGATCCCAATCTTGCCATGTGGGGCATCATCACCGCAGGCGTCTGGTGGGGCATTCCCTTCTTCGCCATAACCATGCTGGCGGCGCTCCAGGCTATCCCGCGCGATCTTTACGAAGCTGCATCCATAGACGGCGCGGGCCCGCTCCAGCGCTTTCTTTCGATCACACTACCCTATCTCGCGCCGACCATGGCCATCACCATTTTGCTGCGCACCGTGTGGATCGCCAACAGCGCCGACCTCATCGTCGTCATGACCGGCGGTGGTCCCGCCGACCGCACGCAGATCGTGGCAAGTTATATCTTCACACAGGCCTTCAAGCGGCTCGACTTCGGCTACGCTTCCGCCATTGCGCTGGTGCTGCTTCTTCTGCTGCTGGTCTATTCGATGCTGATCGTGCTCCTGCGCCAGACATTGCTGAACAAGGACTGAGATCATGACCGCTCGCAAACTTCTCCTCACCGGAGCGCATCGCGGCGCGATCCTCCTCTATATTCTGTTCGCGCTGTTCCCGCTGTTCTGGCTCCTGAAAGTCTCGGTTACACCCAATGACCTGCTCTATAGCGAAGGTGTGCGGTTATGGCCGTCGCACACCACGTTCGAGCATTTCAGCCATGTGCTGTCGCACAGCGCCTTTCCGCTGTTCTTCCGCAACAGCCTGATCGTCTCCGGCGCAACTGCCGTGATCGTCACGCTTCTCGCGTCGCTGGCCGGTTATGCGCTGTCGCGCTTCACCTTCAAGGGCAAATACTGGATCGTTGCGCTGATGCTTCTGACCCAGATGTTCCCGCTGGTGATGCTGATTGCGCCGATCTACAAGATCATGGCGCCGCTTGGCCTCACCAACAGCCTGTTCGGACTGATCATCGTCTATTCGGCGTTCAACGTGCCCTTCGCGACCTTCCTGATGCAGTCCTTCTTCGACGGCATTCCGAAAGACCTCGAAGAAGCGGCAAAGATAGACGGCGCGACGCAGTTCATGGCGTTCCGCCAGATCATCCTGCCCCTGACCTTGCCGGGCATCGCCGCCACGCTGGGCTTTGTGTTCACCGCCGCATGGAGCGAACTGCTCTTCGCGCTGATGCTTATTTCCGGCAATGACGCAGCAACTTTCCCCGTCGGCCTCCTGACCTTCGTGTCGAAATTCTCCGCCGATTTCGGACAGATGATGGCGGCGGGCGTTCTCGCGCTCATCCCGGCATGTATCTTCTTCTTCCTCATCCAACGCTATCTCGTGCAGGGCTTGACCGCCGGCGCGGTCAAAGGCTGAAAGGACCCTTTCCCATGGCTTCCATCGACATTCAGTCTGTCCGCAAGAGCTACGGCGATCTGGCCGTTCTTCACGGCGTCGACCTTGAAATCAAGGACGGTGAATTTATCGTTCTGGTCGGTCCGTCCGGCTGCGGAAAGTCAACCCTGCTGCGCATGATCGCGGGACTTGAGGACATATCGTCAGGGCAGGTGCAGATTGGCGGCAAACGCGTCAACGATCTTGCGCCGAAGGATCGCGACATCGCGATGGTGTTCCAGTCCTATGCGCTCTATCCACATATGAGCGTGGCCGACAATATGAGCTACAGCCTGCGCCTGCGCAAAACGCCCAAGGAAAAGATCGCCAGCGCTATCAAGGCGACGGCTGGCAAACTCGGGCTCGATCCCCTGCTGGAACGTCGCCCCAAGGCGCTTTCGGGCGGGCAGCGCCAGCGCGTTGCCATGGGCCGCGCCATCGTGCGCCAGCCCAAGGCCTTTCTCTTCGATGAACCGCTTTCCAATCTCGACGCCCGCCTGCGTGAGCAGATGCGCGCCGAAATCAAGAAGCTGCATGGCGAATTGAAGGCAACCTCGATCTACGTCACCCATGACCAGATCGAGGCCATGACGCTCGCCGACCGCATCGTCGCCATGCATGGCGGCGTGGTGCAGCAGGTAGGCTCCCCGCTCGAACTCTATGACCACCCTGCCAATCTGTTCGTGGCCGGTTTCATCGGTTCACCGGCGATGAATTTCCTCGATGTTATCTATCTGGAGAAGGACGGCGGACCGCGGCTCAAGCTTGCCGACGGGACGTTGATCGCCCTGCCGCAGCCGATGGCGCTCGCCGATGGCGTCAAGGCGACACTCGGCATTCGTCCGGAACATGTCGCGCTGGAAAAGGAAGGGTCGCTGACACCGCATGTGGATCTCGTGGAGCCGACGGGCTTCGGCATCATCCTGCATCTCAGCCTGCACGGCCTGCCGTTCAAGGTCTTCACGCTCGACCGCGATGCGTTGCGGGCGGAAGGGACGGTGCATGTGAGCTTTCCGGCCCAGCATCTGCATCTGTTCGACAAGGATGGCGATCGCGTCGACGCGCGCAAGACCCAGTAGTTTAGAGCATTTCCAGCAAAAGTGCGTAGCGCCTACGCGGGAAAATCAGTTCACTGGACTGATTTCTGATCCCGCTTCGATGCGTAGGAAAATGCGTAAAAACAAATAGATAGATCGGTTCCACGATTCTGTTTTAACCGGAACCGCTCTAGGCGAAACGCGCCTGAATGCTCTGCGACAGCAGGGCGACCGGGCGCGTCTGGTCGCCGGGCGGGTTCCAGAGCAGTTCTTCGATCTCGCTGGAAGCCACCGGCACCTGACCATCCTTCAGTGTGAGATGGAAAAGCTCCGCTTCCACGGTTGAGTCCACCTCATTGGCCGCGGGCGCTGACATCTTCGCCGCGTAGCGCAACTGGCTCGCGTCGATATGGATGCCAAGCTCTTCCTCGATCTCGCGAATCAGCGCGATTTCGGGTTGTTCACCCGCATCGATCTTGCCGCCGGGCTGGAAGAAGATGGTGCTGCCGCGCTTGCGCACGAGCAGGAAGCGGCCTGCCTCGTCGCGGATGATGGCTGCTGAAATGCGAATCGTTTTCATGATGCGGCAGGTTCGTCCCGCGGGCGAATTCCGTCAAGGATGATGGCGCTGACCGCTGCCGCCGTTTCGTCGTAAAAGCCGGGCTTCTGGGTGCGGTCTTCCAGTATTGCGGAAATCTGCACCGAGAAATCCGAATAATGCTGCGTCACCGCCCAGATCGTGAAAATCAGGTGGTATGGATCGACGGGCACGATGCGCTTTTCTGCGATCCAGCGATGAATGACAGCCGCCTTTTCATCGACGAGCTGTTTCAGATGCCCCTTCAGAAAATCGGAAATGGCTGGCGCACCGTGCAAAATTTCATTGGCGAAGAGCCGCGAGGCTTCGGGCTTTTTGGCCGAAATTTCCAGCTTCACCGCGATATAGCGGCGCAATTCATCCAGCGGATCGCCTTCCGGATCGATATTCTCGAAGGGCTCAAGCCAGGTGGCAAGCGTGTCTTCCAGAACGGTCACATAGATGTTCTGCTTGCGCGGAAAATAATAGAGGAGATTGGGCTTCGACATGCCCGCCTTCTCGGCGATCTGGTCGATGGTCGAACCGCGAAATCCGTAGTTTGAAAACACTTCCAGCGCCGCATCAAGAATGAGTCGGCGATTGATGGCCTGAATGCGCGTCGCGCCTTCCGTCTTCTCATGCGCAGCCGGATCGGCATGCGTGGGGGTTGAGGCAGATGGGGGTGCGGAAGGGGCTGTGGCCATTTGACACCTTTCGGCAGTGTAGAATTTTTCAAAAGCGCTTGACCGTCTTCGAACGCTCTTCTAGCCTGCATTTTGACCAACTAGTCAAGTTTTTGCAATTCAGGCAAGAATATTGTGGCCAAAGAGCCGGGTCGCGGGAACATTTTAAGCGGGTGGATACGAGCCGGAACCAGAATTGGCGGGGTATCCAACGCATCCATACAATGAGGAGGTCGAGCGCATGGTGCTCACCAGCAATCTCAGAGTCAATGGCGACCGCCTGTGGGACAGCCTGATGGATATGGCCAAAATTGGCCCGGGCCTGCGCGGCGGTAATAATCGCCAGACGCTGACCGATGAAGACGGCGAAGGTCGCAAGCTTTTCCAGTCATGGTGTGAAAAGGCCGGACTGTCGATGACCGTCGACACCATGGGCAACATGTTTTTCCTTCGCCCCGGCGAAGATGCCGATGCCGACCCTGTCTATATGGGCAGCCATCTCGACACGCAGCCGACCGGCGGCAAATATGACGGCGTTTTGGGTGTGTTGGGCGGCCTCGAAGTCATGCGCACGCTGAACGACATGAATATCCGCACCAAGCGCCCGATCGTGGTCACCAACTGGACCAATGAGGAAGGCACCCGCTTCGCGCCTGCCATGCTGGCTTCGGGCGTGTTTGCAGGCGTGCTGGATCAGGACTGGGCCTATGCGCGCACCGACGCCAAGGGCAAGAAGTTCATCGATGAGCTGGAGCGCATCGGCTGGAAGGGCGACGAGCCTGTCGGCCAGCGGAAAATTCACGCCATGTTCGAGCTGCATATCGAACAGGGGCCGATCCTCGAAGCTGAAAACAAGGATATCGGCGTTGTCAGCCACGGTCAGGGCCTGTGGTGGCTGCAAGTGACGCTGACGGGCAAGGAAGCGCATACCGGCTCCACCCCGATGAAGATGCGCAAGAATGCCAGCCTCGGCCTCGGCAAGATGCTGCAACTCGTCAACGAAATCGCCATGGCGCATCAGCCGGATGCCGTTGGCGGCGTTGGCCATATCGACGTCTCGCCCAATTCGCGCAATGTCCTGCCGGGCACGGTCGTGTTCACGGTCGATTTCCGCTCGCCCAATCAGGCTGTGCTCGACGGCATGAAGGCGCGTTTCGAAAAGGAAGCACCGAAGATTGCCGAGGAACTGGGCATCGGCATCGAGATCGAAGTGGCTGGCCATTTCGATCCTGTGACCTTCGACAAGGGCTGCGTGGAAGCCATCCGCAATGCCGCCGAACGGCTTGGCTACAGCCATCGTGATCTTGTTTCGGGTGCTGGCCACGATGCCTGCTGGGTCAATCGCGTTGCACCGACGGCAATGGTCATGTGCCCCTGCGTCGACGGGTTGAGCCACAATGAAGATGAGGAAATTTCGAAGGACTGGGCGTCGGCTGGGACCGACGTGCTTCTGCATGCCGTATTGGAGACTGCTGAAATTGTAAGCTGATTTCACTGCCATCCAATACGGCTTCTGTTTCGCAACAAAACCAAAAAGGGGAACGAACAGTGGCCAGTAAAGTGATCAAGGGCGGCACAGTCATCACTGCCGACCGCACCTTTAAAGCCGACGTTCTCATCGAAGGCGAGAAGATTGCTGCCGTTGGTGACAATCTGACCGGCGATGAAATTATCGACGCGACCGGCTGTTATATTATGCCCGGCGGCATCGATCCGCATACCCATCTGCAAATGCCCTTCATGGGAACCTATTCGTCGGACGATTTCGACACCGGCACAGCGGCAGCGCTTGCCGGCGGCACCACCATGGTGGTCGATTTCGTGCTGCCGGATTCCGAAGGCAATCTGCTCGACGCACTTCAGGAATGGTTCCAGAAGGCGGGCAAGGCGCGCACCGATTATTCGTTCCACATGGCCATCACCGGCTGGAACGAGCGCACCTTCAACGAGATGGCCGAAGTGGTGAAGCGCGGCATCAACACCTTCAAGCATTTCATGGCCTATAAGGGCGCGCTGATGGTGAATGACGATGAGATGTTCGCCTCGTTCCAGCGCTGCGCGGAACTGGGCGCAATGCCGCTCGTTCATGCCGAAAACGGTGATGTCGTCGCCCATTTGCAGGCCAAGCTGATGGCCGAAGGCAATAATGGGCCAGAAGCCCATGCCTATTCGCGCCCGCCGGAAGTCGAAGGTGAGGCCACCAACCGCGCCATCATGATCGCCGATCAGGCAGGCGTGCCGTTATACGTGGTGCATGTTTCCTGCGAGCAGAGCCATGAAGCGATCCGCCGCGCCCGGCAGAAGGGCATGCGCGTCTTCGGCGAGCCGCTGATCCAGCACCTGACGCTGGACGAAAGCGAATATCATAACAAGGATTGGGATTATGCGGCGCGCCGCGTGATGTCGCCGCCCTTCCGCGACAAGGTCAATCAGGACAGCCTGTGGGCGGGCCTTGCGGCTGGCAGCCTGCAATGCGTCGCGACCGACCATTGCGCCTTCACGACCGAGCAGAAGCGCTATGGCATCGACAATTTCGTCAAGATACCGAACGGCACCGGCGGCCTTGAAGAACGCCTTCCGGTCTTGTGGTCGCGCGGAGTTCGCACCGGTCGCCTGACGCCGAACGAATTTGTTGCGGTGACGTCGACCAACATTGCAAAGATCCTCAACATCTATCCGCAGAAGGGCGCAGTTCTGCCGGGGGCCGATGCCGATCTGGTCATATGGGACCCGGAAGCCACCAAGAAAGTTTCGGCCAAGACTCAACACTCCTCCATCGATTACAATGTGTTCGAAGGTTTCGAGCTGAAGGGCCTGCCGGTCGTGACGCTCTCTCGCGGTCGCGTTGCCTTCAACAAGGGCAAGGTTATCGCCGAGCCGGGCGACGGTCGCTTCATCGAACGCGAGCCGAATGGCGCCGTGAACAAGGCATTGTCGCAGTGGAAGGAAATCGTTGCTCCACGTAAGGTGGAACGCAGCGCAGAACATATGCCGATAGGAGTCTGACACATGGCTCTAGCTCAGCTTCGGGAACCGCGCATGAATGTGAATGACAGCATGGCCCCGGAGCGGGGCTTGAGTGATGCGCAGACGGTGATCGACATCAAGGATCTGTCATTGGTTTTCGAGACCAATGACGGACCGGTCCATGCGCTGTCCAATATCAACCTCGCGATCCAGCGCGGCGAGTTCGTTTCCTTTATCGGTCCTTCGGGTTGCGGCAAGACCACGCTGATGCGTGCGGTCGCCGATCTCGAACAGCCGACCTCCGGCTCGGTCACGGTCAACGGCAAGACGCCCGAAAAGGCACGACTTGACCGGTCCTATGGCTATGTCTTCCAGGCAGCCGCCCTGTTTCCATGGCGCACGATCGAGGACAATATCAGCCTGCCGCTGGAAATCATGGGCTACTCCCGGGCGGAGCGTCAGGAGCGGATCGAGAAGAATCTCGCGCTCGTCAATCTGACCGGCTTTGGCAAAAAGTTCCCATGGCAGCTTTCCGGCGGCATGCAGCAGCGCGCTTCCATTGCACGTGCGCTGTCGTTTGACCCCGATATGTTGCTGATGGACGAACCCTTTGGCGCGCTTGATGAAATCGTACGCGACCACCTCAATGAACAGCTTCTGAAACTCTGGGCTGCGACCCGCAAGACCGTGATCTTCGTCACCCATTCGATCCCGGAAGCCGTATTTCTTTCCACCAAGATCGTCGTGATGAGCCCGCGTCCGGGCCGCATCCATGAAATCATCGATTGCGATCTTGGCCCGGACCGGACGCTGGATATTCGTGAATCGGAAGCTTTCCTGAAAATCGCCCATCGCGTGCGCGAAGGCCTGCGGCTGGGGCATATTCATGAGTAAAGCTCGCGGCCCAGACGTTGTTGTAGGAGGCCGGAGATGAAAGCCTTCTTGCACGACAAATTCATTCCGGTGACGACGGTTCTCGCCGTGTTCGTCGCGCTCTGGTATGGGCTCGCGGTGTTTCTGAACGCGCCCTTCGAGCGAGATCAAGCCCAGCGCGCCGGGACCGAGATTTCGTTTTCCACGCTCGTCGCCAATACGATGAGCCAGGAACGCCCGGTTCTGCCAGCACCACATCAGGTGGCGCAGGAAATCTGGAAGACCGTCTTCGACGTCAAGCCGACGTCCAAGCGCAGCCTCGTCTATCACGGCTGGGTCACGCTTTCCTCGACGCTGCTCGGCTTCGCGCTCGGTTCGCTTCTCGGCATTGCGCTGGCGGTCGGCATCGTCCATTCGCGCACGCTCGACAGGAGCCTGATGCCATGGATCATCACCTCGCAGACGATCCCGATCCTCGCCATCGCGCCGATGATCATCGTGGTGCTGAACGCCATCGGCATATCGGGCCTGCTGCCGAAAGCCTTCATATCGACCTATCTGTCCTTCTTCCCCGTTGCCGTTGGCATGGTGAAGGGGTTGCGGTCGCCGGATGTCATGCATCTCGACCTCATGCGCACTTATAATGCGTCACGCGCGCAGGTGTTCTGGAAGCTGCGCTGGCCAGCGGCCATGCCGTTTCTCTTCACATCGATGCAGATTGCCGTTGCCATCAGCCTCGTTGGCGCCATCGTCGGCGAATTGCCGACCGGCGCTGTCGCCGGACTTGGCGCGCGTTTGCTCGCCGGCTCTTATTACGGGCAGACGGTGCAGATCTGGGCGGCACTCATCGCCGCCGCCGTCATGGCTGGCGTCTTGGTGGCATTGGTCGGGCTGGTGGCGCGCATCGTCAACAGCCGCATGGGCGCGAAGCCGGAAAGGGCTGCGGCATGATGACCGGCATCCTCTCCCTGATCGCCATCATTGCGGTGTCGTGGGTGATTGTGGGCTGGGTTTCCAGCCTCAAGGCCCGCACCCCGCAAGGCCAGAAACTGCTCGACATCGCGGTCCCTGCCCTCTTCGGCATCGCCATGCTGGTGCTATGGGAAGCAGCCGTTCGGTTGTTTGCCATACCGCAAGTGCTGCTGCCGGCACCTTCCGCCATCTGGGCGCGGATCGTCGATTCCGTGCCTATCCTCTGGGCGGATTTCCGCCAGACCTTCATGAAGGCGGTCATCATCGGCTATGTCGCCGGTTGCGGGCTGGGCTTCATCACAGCCATCATTGCAGACCGCATCCCCTTCCTGCGCAAGGGCCTGTTGCCGCTCGGCAATCTGGCGGCGG
Source organism: Ochrobactrum sp. RH2CCR150 (assembly GCA_014138095.1). Classification (GTDB taxonomy): domain Bacteria; phylum Pseudomonadota; class Alphaproteobacteria; order Rhizobiales; family Rhizobiaceae; genus Brucella; species Brucella gambitense. The sequence continues at coordinate 641,415 of JACGXE010000001.1, read as the reverse complement.
CGCTGCCCATCGTCGGCGTCGCGCCGATCATGGTGATGTGGTTCGGTTTCGGCTGGGAGTCGAAGGCTGCCGTCGTCATCATCATGACCTTCTTTCCCATGCTGGTGAATACGGTGGCAGGCCTTGCCAGCACCGGATCGATGGAACGCGACCTGATGGAGACCTATGGCTCCAATTACTGGCAGACGCTGGTGAAGCTGCGCCTGTCCGCGGCAATGCCCTTCATCTTCAACGCGCTGAAGATCAATTCCACGCTCGCGCTGATTGGCGCTATCGTGGCGGAATTCTTCGGCACGCCGATTGTCGGCATGGGCTTCCGCATTTCGGCTGAGATCGGTCGCATGAATGTGGACATGGTCTGGGCTGAAATTTTCGTCGCCGCCCTTGCGGGATCGCTTTCCTACGGGCTGATCGCTCTGATCGAGCGCAAAGTGACATTCTGGCACCCTTCTTACAGGCGGGGGTAAGCCTTTCCAGCGAAAGCGCGAAGTGCTTTTGCAGGAAGTGCGTAAATGTAAGCAGATCCGGTATCCGCCAACATAAGGCGGGACCGTCAACCAGAGGAGAACCAAGCATGAAGAAGGCACTATCCATAGGCCTCGCGACAGCCGGACTTGCTCTCGCACTCATGAGCACGACGGCCATGGCCGCAGACAAGCTGACCTTGCAGCTCAAATGGGTCACGCAAGGCCAGTTCGCGGGCTATTACGTGGCCAAGGACAAGGGTTTCTATGACGACGAAAAGCTCGACGTCGAGATCAAGCCGGGCGGTCCGGACGTAGCCCCGCCACAGGTGATCGCCGGTGGCGGTGCGGATGTGGTGGTCGACTGGATGCCGTCGGCGCTCGCCACCCGCGAAAAGGGCGTTCCGCTGGTCAACATCGCCCAGCCTTTCAAGAAGTCGGGCATGATGCTGACCTGCCGCAAGGAAACCGGCATCACCAAGCCGGAAGATTTCAAGGGCCGCACGCTGGGCGTCTGGTTCGGCGGCAACGAATATCCGTTCCTGTCCTGGATGAACCATCTGAAAATCCCGACCACGGGCGGCAAGGATGGCGTCACCGTTCTCAAGCAGGGCTTCAACGTGGACCCGCTGATCCAGAAGCAGGCCGACTGTATCTCGACCATGACCTATAATGAATATTGGCAGGTGATCGATGCCGGTATTCCTGCCGACCAGCTCGTCGTCTTCCCTTATGAAGAACAGGGCGTGGCGACACTGGAAGACGGTCTCTATGTGCTTGAAAAGAGCCTTGATGATCCAGCCATGGTCGAAAAGCTGGCACGCTTTGTCCGCGCTTCGATGAAAGGCTGGCAATATGCGTCCGAACATCCGGATGAAGCCGCCGAAATCATTCTCGACAATGATTCTTCCGGTGCGCAGAAGCAGGAAGTTCAGGAGCGCATGGTCAAGGAAATCGGCAAGCTGATCGACGGTTCGGACGGCACACTTGATGTCGCCGCTGCCGACCGCACGGTTGAAACGCTGCTTGGCGGCGGGTCCGATCCGGTCATCACCAAGAAGCCGGAAGGCGCATGGACCGCAAAGGTCACCGACGCGATGAAGAAGTAATCAGCGCACTCTCAATATGAAAAACCCGGAAGCACGCTTCCGGGTTTTTGTTTGTCTATCCAGATTTTACTTGAACTTTTCTTCCAGAGCCACGGCCCGAACAAGCTCGCGTTCCAGACGCGCTTCTTCCTCGACCTTCGGCTTGGTGAAGCGTCCGAGCAGCAGATAGGCGACCGGCGTCACGTACAGCGTCGCGATGGTTGCAAGGCCAAGACCGCCGACGATCACCCAGCCGAGCGCCACGCGGGCTTCCGCCCCGGCTCCGCTTGCCAGTATCAGCGGTACGCCGCCGAGCACGGCGCAGATCATCGTCATGCAGACCGGACGCAGGCGGATATTGGATGCTTCCTCCACCGCCTCGCGCACGCTCAGCCCCTTGTCGCGCAACTGATCGGCAAATTCGACGATCAGAATACCGTTCTTGGCCATAATGCCCACCAAAAGCACAAGGCCGATCTGGCTATAGACATTGAGGCTCGTGCCCGTCAGCATCATAGCGACCACCGCACAGCCAAGACCGAGCGGCACCGTCGCCATGACGATCAGCGCACTGACGAAGCTTTCAAACTGCGCCGCAAGCACCAGCAGAATGATGATGATGGCAAAGCCGAACACCATGGCAAGACCGCTGGAGGTTTCGCTGAGCGTGGTGGCTTCGGCGAGCGGAATGATATGGCTGCCAGGCGGCAGAAGCGGCGCGGCGATTTCCTGCGCTGCCGTGAAGGCATTGCCGAGTGCAAAATCAGCGCGCAGGCCGGTGGTGATAGCCACCGAACGCTGGCGCGTTTCGCGATCGAGCTGCGGCGGCACCGCCTTTTCAACAACGGTCGCGATGGACGACATCGGCACATAGCGCCCGTCCGCCGCTTTCATGAAGATGTTTTCCAGATCGGTCGGGTCGTTGATCGGGTTGGTGGTCGCGACGAATTTCACGTCGAAACTGCGGTCGCCCACATAGACCGAGCCGATCTTGCGCCCGTCCAGCACCGACTGCACGGCATTGGCGAGGCCGGTAATGTCGATGCCAAGATCGGAGGCCCGCTCACGGTTGATCTCGACGGAAAGCTGTGGCTGTGTCGGCTCCACCGACAGGCGCGGCTGCTCAAAGCGCGGATCTTTTTCCAGCGCCGCGACGACGGCCTGCGCGGCAGGCTGAAGCTTGGCGTAATCGCTGCCGACAATGGCGAATTGCAGTCCGTTACCAGCACCGCGAATACCGAGACTGTTCGGCTGGGTCGAGAAGATGCGCACGGCGGTAATGTTCTGCACCCGCTTGGTGATATCCGCCATGATCTCCTGCTGGCTGCGGTGACGCTCCTTCCATGGGGCAAGCGTCAGCACCATGAAACCATTATTGGAGGAGCCGCCGGAGCCGGCAATGGCATAGGTCGTGATAATCTCGCCATCGTCACGCAATGGCTGGATCGCTTCCTCGATCTTGTTGAGCTGCGATTGCAGGAAGTCAACGCTGATGCCCTGCGGCCCGTTGATACGCAGCACCGCCACGGCGCGGTCTTCCGACGGTGTCAGTTCCTGACGGATCGTGCCAAAGATGGCAACCGATGCGCCGCCGAAAAGCAGCGCAACCAGCACAACCACCCACGGTGCAGCCAGACAGACATGAAGGGTCTTGCGGTAGAAACCTGCAAGTCCGCCGCCGATACGGCGCAGGAACAGCGGGCCATGTGCGCCTTCCGCCTCGCCGCTGCCTTCTTTCAGAAAGCGCGAGGCCAGCATCGGGCAAAGCGTCAGCGCTACCACCGATGACAGCAGAACGGCGATGGCCAGCACGAAGCCGAATTCGCGGAACAGACCGCCCGCCTGCCCCGGCAAAAACGAAATCGGCACGAACACGGCAGCCAGTGTCAGCGTGGTCGCGATGACGGCGAAGAACACTTCCTGCGTGCCGAGCACGGCCGCAGCGCGCGGGCCCATGCCCTGATTGCGCCGTCGCACAACATTTTCCAGCACTACGATGGCGTCATCGACCACAAGGCCGGTCGCAAGCACCAGCGCCAGCAATGTCAAAATATTGATGGAAAAGCCCGCGAGATAGATCGCCGCAACGGTGCCGATCAGTGCCACCGGCATGGACAATGCCGGAATGAGCGTGGCGCGAATATCCCACAGGAACATGAAGATAATCGCCACAACGATGATCACCGAAGCGATCAGCGCAATCTCGACTTCATGGATAGCGCCATTGATGAAGCTTGCATCATCGCTGGTGACGGCGATGTTGACACCTGGCGGCAAGGTGGTCTGCAGATTGGCAACGGCGGCGCGGACACCTTGCGAAATATCGAGCGTGTTGGACTGCGCCTGACGCACAATGCCCAGACCGATTGCCATCTTGCCGTTGGAACGCACAGCCGAACTTTCGATATCGGGTCCGAGCGTGACGGTGGCAACGTCACGAATCTGCGTGCGGCCCTTGATGTAGACATTCTCGAAATCTTCGGGCTTTTCCAGATTGGCCGTCGCACGCACCACGATGGCCTGATCGGAACTGCGTAGTGAACCCGCTGGTGCGTCCAGCCCCATGGAATTGAGCGCGGTCGCCACATCGGCCAGCGTCAGCCCATAGCTTGCAAGACGGGCCTGATTGATATCAATGCGGAAAATCTTGGCGCGGTCGCCGTTGATCTGCACATCGGCCACGCCCGGCACAGCCGACAGAACGTCCTGAATCTGGTCTTCGATCAGCACGGTCATATCGTCGACGGACATGGTGTCCGATGTCACGGCCAGTCGCATCACGGGATCGGCGTTCGAATCCGCCTTGATGATGCGGGACGGATCGGCTTCTTCCGGCACCGTGTTGGCGACGCGTGAAATCGCATCGCGCATGTCGGCTGCCGCAACATTGAGATCGACACCGTCGTTGAACTCAACCGTCACGCGGCTGCGCTCAAAGGACGAGGTCGAGGAAATCGACTTGACGCCGGACACACGCGCAACGGCGTTTTCCAGAACCTGCGTCAGCTGGCGGTCGATGGTTTCGGCGGACGCACCGCTGAAATCCGTACTGATCGTGACAACCGGGCGATCCACATCCGGCAATTCGCGAATATCGACGCCCGTGAAAGCGGCAAGGCCAGCCACGACAATGAGAACATTGATGACGAAAGCAAAGACCGGGCGACGAATAAAAAGCGCGATCGAGCCGCCGCGATCGGCGGATGATGGTTTATGACTGCTCACCAGCGCCCCCTTAACCGGCTACAGGTTTTGCAGCCGCGGGATCGGCGCGGGCCGTGCCCTGCGCATCCATCACGCGAACCGGCGCTTCATCGCGAACTGTCTGTACCCCTTGCGTGACGATCATGTCGCCCTGCTTGACTGGACCATCCAGAAGAATGCTGGTGGCATTGCGCTGCACGACCCGAACAGCGATCTTCTTCGCCAGACCTTCCTCGATACGCCAGATATAAGATCCGTCCGCACCCCACTGGATCGCCAGCGGATCGACAGATGGAAAGCGATTGCCGGGGAAAAGCACCGTGACGTAGAACGACATGCCGGCGCGCAAGCGATCTTCCGAATTATCGACCTCGGCCCGCACATGCAGCGTGCGGCTTGCCTCGTCGATCATATTGTCGACGGCATTGATTTCGCCCTTGTGGGTTTCACCCGCAAAGGCCGTCGTTTCCGCCGTCAGCGGCTGCCCAACCTTGATCTGCGGGGCAAAACGTTCGGGAACCCAGATATCGACCAGCATCTTGGAGCGGTCGTCGATCCGCGCAATGGAAGTCTGGGCGGTGACATAGTTGCCAGCATTGACAGGCAGAATGCCGACCACGCCGGAAATCGGCGAGCGCACCGTGCGGCGGCTCAAGGCAAGCTGCGCATCCTTCAAGGCAAGCTGCGCATTGGCGACGCCCAGTTCGGCCTCAACAGCCTGAACGCCCGTTGCGGTGTTGGTGGCGCGCAGCCGTTCGATACGCTGGCGGGTTGTCTCGGCATCTTTCAGGGCCGTTTCAGCCTTGGCGACAGCAATCGTCTCGGTGTCGGAATCAAGTTCCGCAATCGCATCGCCCGCCTTGACGCTGTCGCCAGCCTTCACGAACAGCTTGTTCATATAACCGCTGGAATAAGGCGTGATCGACACGGTGCTGAGCGCACGCGCGGACCCGATAGCGGTCAAGCGATTATTGATGGTTTCTTCGCTTGCCGGTTCGACGACGACCAGCGGCGCCCTCGCTCCGGATTTGGCAGCGGATTGCTGAGCGCGGGACGCACCGGCGCCTGCGGCGGTGTTTTCCGACGCTGCGTTCTTCTGTTTATAGGCGTACCAGCCGCCCGCAGCGGCCAGAACAATAAGCAGGCAGACGACAATCTGCTTCCACGATTTCATTCAGCTCTCCGGCAGAACCCGTCCCATCGCTGCCCGACAGGTCCTGTCTTTTAAAAAATATACTTTTTTGCACGACACGTCGAATGTCTGACCATATGCGGCAACCTATCGACACGAGGGTTACCGCCTGCCCATGACAGAGATTCGATGGAGAAATAGCTAACACATCCCCATACTACTTTTTTGCATCGCCTCCCGAGAAGGTCGAATTAAATTTCCGTAATGCTTGCTCGCAATCTGTCGCGAGCTCAATTCAATCGATACAATAATGTCTGTTGGAAATCTGCCCCGCCACCATATATAGGAAGCTATATTTATTGCAGTCTCGAGACTCACAGGCATATTGGGCATTTCGGGGCATATCGGACGCGCTGCATCGGCCAACAGCCCCAGACGCCGTCTATTTGGAATCAGGTTATGGCGGTTGTTGAAAAGATCATAGATCCGGGCGACGTTCCGATGGACACCGCTGCGCAGAATACAAACGCGGACGATCGCACATCGCCCGCGCAATTCACGCGTCTGCGCTGGCAGAACCGCCTTTCCAGCAAACTGCTTCTGCTGATCGTGCTCGCCGTCCTCGTGGCGGAAGTGCTGATTTTCGTGCCGTCCATCGCCAATATGCGCCTGCGCTGGCTGACGTCGCGCCTTGATACGGTCGGTGCGGTCAGCGAAGTGCTGGCAGCCAGCGCGAATATGGACGTTCCACGCGCCATTCAGGACAAGGTTCTGCTCGTCACCGGCACCAAGGCAATCGCGCTACGTGAAGCTGGCGCCTCCCGCCTTCTCGCCATGTCGGAAATTCCCGGCAAGATCGATCAGGTCATCGATCTTGATAATGTCAGCGAAGCGGCGTCCATCTGGGACGCTTTCAGCACGCTTTTCGACGGCGGCGACCGAACCTTGCGTATTTACGGTTCGGTTTCGCCGACAACGACGCCCGGTCGGGTGATTGAAATCGTCACCTCCGATGCGCCCATGCGGCGCGCCATGCTGATCTATGCCCGCAATGTCGCCGTGATCTCGCTCATTATTTCGGTGATTGCCGCCAGCCTGATCTATCTCATCATTCATGAAATGCTGCTGCGCCCGGTGCGCATCATGCATCGCAACATGATCGACTTTGCAACGACGCCGGATAATCCCGCGCTCATTCTGGTGCCGGAAAACCGCAAGGACGAGTTGGGCATCGCCCAGCGGCAGATTTCCCACATCCAGAGCGATTTGCAGCGCACGTTGAAAGAACAGAAGCATCTTGCCGATCTTGGGCTTGCCGTGTCGAAGATCAATCATGACATGCGCAACATTCTGGCCTCCGCGCAATTGATGTCCGACCATCTGTCTGACGCCAAGGACCCGATGGTGAAGCGCTTCGCGCCCAAGCTCATCCGCACGCTCAGCCGTGCGATCAGCTATTCGGAGAGCGTTATCGCCTATGGGCGCTCGCAGGAAGCGCCGCCGAGGCCGCGCCGTGTCAATCTGCACGCCGTCGTCACGGATGTGCAGGAAAGCCTCAATCTGGAAACCGAGAGCGGTATCGAATTCGACAATCGCATCCCGGATGACTTCGAACTGAACGTCGATTCGGAACAGCTGTTCCGCGTGCTGAGCAATCTGTGCCGCAATTCCGTGCAGGCCATGGAGCGGGATGATACGGGCGGCGATGCTGCTGTGAAGCGTCTGACGCTCTCATCCGGTCGAATCGGCACCACAGCCATCATCGGCGTCGAGGATACGGGGCCTGGCCTGCCGCAAAAGGCGCGCGATAACCTCTTCACGGCGTTCAAGGGCTCGACACGCAGCGACGGTACCGGACTAGGCCTTGCAATCGCGCAGGAGTTGATCCGCGCCCATGGCGGCAGTATCGAGCTTCGGGAAGATCGTCCGATCGGAGCGCATTTCGAGATTCGCCTGCCTGATTTGCCTGCGCAGCGCGAAAGAGAACAGACACGGCGGGAGGAAACCGCCTGACTGGGGAAAAACCCCAGGGAAAACAACGGTTGAGAAGCCCGGAAATCCGGGCTTTGACAAGAAATATTCACATAACGGCATTTTTTTCTCAGAAGACGCTTGCATTTAGTAATGGGTCCGATTATCAACCGCCCATCGCCGCAGCGAGCGGCACAAAGGCAAGCACCCGTAGCTCAGCTGGATAGAGCACCAGACTACGAATCTGGGGGTCAGAGGTTCGAATCCTTTCGGGTGCGCCATTTCTTTTCAAGCATTTAGCGAAGATTTCAAGAGAGACTGATCGTCAGATCGGGCTTCGCTTTTTGCTTATCCGGCGTCAGATCAGAACGCGTCCATTCACAATCAGTATACTGGCAGTATGCTGGCGTTGTTTGAGTTCGTTGCTTTCGATGCCCCTCCGAATGCGGCGACACGGCTACGGCCATCTACTCCACCGAATCCATAACACACTGGTATGTAACACCTTGAGAGGTGATCGCGATTTTCGTCAGAGTATCGAACGCGATCTCATAGCCCTCACCCGCAAACTTGCTGCCAGAAGCCGACGGCACCCTCTCAAGAAGACGATCACGGCTAAAAGCGCTCAACCGGATATGGTCAGGATCTTCAGTTGACGTGAAGACATCGATGACATTGTCATGGTCGCATACATAAGAGATACGATCCTGATCGGCCTCAGCGAGGGCCAGAGAGGGCATCAGGATTAATAAGGCACTAACAGCCAACGCATGGAAAAACTCCCTCCTGAGCCCTGTAACGCGCCTCGCAGGATCGACGTGAGCGAGCGCACAGATTTTCCCGTTTAAGTGCACCCTGTTTGAAAGCCGCCTCGTTCTTCACACGGCATGTCAGTTGGATGCGTGATGTTCTCACATAGCCAACTGCCAGCGATCCGCGCAAGGGAGCATAGAAGCGACCGATGTGAAAAGCGGAATATGCACGCACATTGCATAAGCATCCGCGCCAGTCATGCAGCATTTTTTTCTTGGAGAAGAAGTGGTGCCCGGAGGCGGATTCGAACCACCGACACGCGGATTTTCAATCCGCTGCTCTACCAACTGAGCTATCCGGGCATCCTGTAGCAAGCGCTTGGTCTTGCCGTGTGGCGGTGTTGGTGTCCGCCGGAAGTGGGTGGGTTATAGCATTAAATTTCGCGCTGTCCAGCACCGTATCGCATTTTTTATGCGCTTTTCTCACAGTTTCTCTAATGAATTGATTTCACAAGAGAAAAAGCGTCAAAAAGCCTAATTCTCGCCCTCGTCCTCTTCGCCCAGAGGCTTGCCGGGGATGACATAGCTTCCCGAAAGCCAGCGATTGAGATCGATGCTTTTGCAGCGCGGCGAACAGAAGGGATAGCTGTCACGCGCCGAAGGCTTGCCGCATTCCGGGCAAGGGCGTGTCGGGCGCAGCGGCGTCACGCGGGCGCCAGCTGCTGCGGATATGTCCTTCTTGCCGTTCATGGCTTAAACCTTAAACTTTTCCGGTGCTCCAGTTGGCATAGACCGGATAATCACCGTCAGCCAGCAGGCTTACGGTTTCCTGGAGCGGCAGGCCGACCACATTGCTGTAGGAGCCAACCAGTTTGACGACAAAGCTGCCTGCAAGGCCCTGTATGGCGTAGCCGCCAGCCTTACCGCGCCACTCCCCTGAAGAGAGATAGGCGTCAATCTGCTGGCGCGACAGGCGCTCGAAGCGCAGGCGCGTTTCCACCAGGGTCTGGCGCAGATTGCCATTCGGCAAAATGAGGCAAACGCCCGTGAAAACCTTATGAGTACGGCCCGACAAAAGACGCAGACATTCACGCGCCTCATCGGCGGTTTCCGCCTTGGGCAGAATGCGCCGCCCGACCGCGACGACCGTATCGGCCGCGAGCAGGTAGGGCTTGGCGAAATTGGCGTCGCTCTTCAGCTGCGCCAGCGCCGCTTCGGCCTTTTCACGCGACAGACGGCGCGCCAGCGAGCGCGGATGCTCGCTACGCTGCGGCGTCTCGTCTATGTCGGCAGGCTGGATATGATCCGGCTCGATACCGGCCTGCCCCAGCAGTTCAATCCTGCGAGGAGACCCGGAAGCCAGAACCAGCTTGTGTTGCGCAACTGTCGTCAAGAACACCCCCGAAACGGCTGCCCGTGCGTGATAAGCTTACTTGAAGCGGTAGGTGATGCGACCCTTGGTCAGATCGTAAGGGGTCATTTCGACCAGAACCTTGTCACCAGCCAGAACGCGGATGCGGTTCTTACGCATACGGCCAGCCGTATGAGCGATGATTTCATGTTCATTTTCGAGCTTCACGCGGAACATTGCATTCGGCAGCAATTCCGTAACAACACCCGGAAATTCGAGGACTTCTTCTTTCGCCATGCGATACCTGTTTCTTTCTTCGATAAAAAGCGTCCGAAAATGGACTCTGATCCTAAATTTGGCCGGAACCTATATGATTAGGCGGCATTTGTGAACAACGGAATTCCGTGAACTTATTTCGGGCTGAAACGCTGCAAAATCTGCGTCTTCAAACGATCCCGCACATCGCGATAAGCATTCATGATCTGCTCGCGGCTGCCGGTGACCAGCGTGGGGTCCGGCGTGGGCCAATATTCCACATCCACGGAGAAACCGCGCATGCGCTCCAGCACCGTATGGTGGGCAAGTGGTGTCAGCGTCACGATGAGGTCGAAATAGCCGTCGGCCAGTTCTTCAATGCCCCGCGGCTGGCGGTCGTCGAGCGAAAGCCCCTCTTCCGAAAGCACGGCATCCACGAATGGATCACGTTCACCGCGTTTCACACCTGCGGAAGCCACATATATATTGGGTGGCAGCAGCTTTCTTGCAAGAAGCTCGGCCATCGGCGAGCGGATCGCGTTCTTGCCGCAGACGAAAAGCAGGGATGACGGCAGTTTATGTTTCGGGCCCACATCGCCCTCTCCATCATCCTGCGCGCTCACGACATCAACAGCGACCATGCAGGCTCAACCTCGCCAATGCAGCACGCAGACAAGCGTGAACAGCCGCCGCGCCGTGTCGAAATCGACTTCGATCTTGCCCTTCAGCCGCGCCTGCAAGGTTTGCGACCCTTCATTGTGCAGCCCGCGCCTGCCCATATCGATGGCTTCGATCTTGCTTGGCGTGGCCGACCGGATTGCCTGATAATAGCTTTCGCAGACCATGAAATAGTCGCGCACCACGCGGCGCAGCGGTGTGAGCGACAATATATGCGTCGCCACACCGTCCCCGCTTTCACGGCTGATGGCAAAGATCAGCCGCGTTTCCATCAGCGAGAGTTTCAGCCGGTAGGGACCGCCGGTCTCGTCGCCAATCGGATGAAAGGAATTCTCCTCGATCAGATCGAAAATCGCGACCGCGCGTTCATGCTCGACGTCAGGCGTCGACCGCCCGATGGATTCATCGAGTTCGACATCAACAAGACGGGCATTGGGAACGCCAGCGGTCATGATGCCTCATAGATTGAGCCGGATGGCGACAGACTTGGCGTGTGCGTCGAGACCCTCGGCACGCGCGATTTCAATGGCCGCAGGGCCGAGCACCCGCAACTGGTCCGGACCGAGCTTCAGAAGCGAGGTGCGCTTCATGTAATCAAGCACGTTCAGGCCCGACGAGAACCGGGCCGAGCGCGCGGTCGGCAGGACGTGATTGCAGCCGCCCACATAATCGCCGATCACTTCCGGCGTGTGTGCGCCGATGAAAATGGAGCCGGCATTGCGGATCTTCGGCAGCAGCGCTTCAGGATCAGCAACGGCGATTTCCAGATGTTCGGCAGCAATTCGGTTGGCGAGCGGAATCGCCGCTTCGAAATCATCGACCAGAATGACCGCGCCGAAATCGCGCCAGCTTGCCGTGGCAGTCTGCGCGCGCGGCAGCGTAAGCAACTGACGCTCGACTGCCGCTTCCACATCCTTCGCCAGCGCTTCGTCATTGGTCATGAGAATGGATTGCGCGGCGGTATCATGCTCTGCCTGCGCCAGCAGATCGGCAGCAATCCAGTCCGGATTGTTGTCCTTGTCGGCAATCACCAGAACTTCCGACGGACCAGCGATCATATCGATACCGACGATACCGAACACAATGCGCTTGGCCGCCGCGACATAGGCATTGCCGGGGCCGACAATCTTGGCGACCGGCTTGATGGTTTCTGTGCCATAGGCAAGCGCTGCAACAGCCTGTGCGCCGCCGACGCGATAGATTTCCGAAACACCTGCCAGACGGGCCGCGACCAGAACCAGCGGATTGAGAATACCGTCAGGTGCTGGAACAACCATCACGATGCGCTCGACACCCGCCACCTTGGCAGGCACGGCATTCATCAGGACCGAGCTTGGATAGCTGGCCGTGCCGCCCGGCACATAAAGGCCGACTGCCTCGATTGCCGTCCAGCGCGAACCAAGTTCAACGCCGAGCGCATCGGTGTAACGGTCGTCCTTGGGCAATTGCCGCGCATGGTGGCTTTCAATGCGCTCATGCGCCAGTTTCAGCGCCTCAACGGTGGATGCGGGTGCAACCTTAAAAGCTGCATCAATTTCAGCTTCCGTGACGGCGATGCCAGTCTTTTCCAGATCGATACGGTCGAAACGGCGCGAATAGTCGATCAGGGCCGCATCGCCTTCGAGGCGCACGCGCTCAACGATTTCGCGGGCCGCGCGGTCTACGTCAGCCGAAACTTCGCGCTTGCCGGACAGAAAGGCCGCGAATTGCTTTTCGAAGTTCGGATCGGTTTGTCTGAGCGTCGTGACCACGCTTGTATTCCTTTAAATAGTCCAGATAAGAGCAACCGCCCGCGTGACAGCAGACGCGATGCATGGAAGGTTCATCTCATACGCCGTGACGCGGGAGCGATTCCGTTTCCCAGGCCGCGCCCAGATCCGTCAGCTGTGCTTCGATGCATTCCACCGAAAGACGGATAGCGGCATTTGCCGAGAATGTCAGTTCTATTGTGCCCGCAGGCGCTTCGCCGGGGACAAAACCGATCGTCAGCAGCGACAGGACGTCGTCCTGTTTCTGGCGGTCGATGCCAGTGGCCTTGGCGGCGGTGACGCGGTTGAAATGCAAAGCGGCGCGGCGGCGCTGATATTGCGGCTTGCGCAGGAATTTCGGACGCGCTTCTTCCCAGACGAAGCGGTTTGCCGTCAGAACGAAACGTTGTTCCTTGGCGATATATTGGAGGTCGGAAACTTTGAGAACCGCGTCCTGAAGATGGGCGGACAGGACCTGCAAATCCTCTTCATCCAACGCCACAAGCTTCAACATATCCATGGTCCGCACCGACTTCCTGTCATGTTCAAAACAACCGCCCCACGCCGCATCCAGATCGACGACATGGGTGGTTCACGAAGCAACTTTGCTCAATAGTTTGAGACAACTTTGCCCAATAACTTTACATGTCGGCAGAAAAAAATCGACAGGCTTTTCAAGCCTGTGATCAATCAGCGTGACAGAATGAAAAAGCCGGAACCTGGATTAGATCGCGTTTCGATCCGATTGCATCGGATCAGCGCTCTAATCCTTTACTCCAACGCGCATCTTATCCGAAAACCGTTTCACACTTTTCGGGATGCACTCAAAGTTCCGGCCCTTACCGATTATCCGCTAATGCGTTCGACATTCGCGCCGCAACGCGAAAGCTTTTCTTCCAGACGCTCGAACCCGCGATCCAGATGATAGACGCGGTTGACGACGGTTTCGCCTTCGGCGGCAAGGCCCGCAATAACCAGCGAGACCGATGCGCGCAGATCGGTTGCCATGACCTGAGCACCCTTGAGGCGTTCCACGCCCTCAACGGTCGCGGTCTGGCCGGACAACGAAATTTTCGCGCCAAGACGCGCCAGTTCCTGCACATGCATGAAACGATTTTCGAAGATCGTCTCGGTGATGTGCGACGTGCCCTTGGCCTTGGTCATCAGGCCCATGAACTGTGCCTGAAGGTCAGTCGGGAAGCCCGGGAACGGATCGGTCGTGACATCTACCGGATGGATGCCATGTCCGTTGCGCACAACGCGCAGGCCGCTATTGGTCTCGGTGATTTCCGCACCGGCCTGACGCAGCGTATCGAGCGCCGACGAAAGCAAGCTTTCCTGTGCACCTTCGAGCAGCACGTCACCGCCGGTCATGGCGACAGCCATTGCATAGGTGCCGGTTTCGATGCGGTCAGGAATGACGCGAACGCGCGCGCCGGAAAGGCTGGTCACGCCCTGCACATGGATGGTGCCGGTGCCTGCACCGGTAATCTTTGCGCCCATTGCATTGAGGCAATCGGCAAGATTGACGACTTCCGGCTCACGGGCCGGGTTCTCGATGATCGTTTCACCCTTGGCGAGAGCAGCGGCCATCAGCATGACATGCGTTGCGCCGACCGACACTTTCGGGAAGCGGTAGCGACCACCGACAAGACCGCCCTTCGGCGCGCGCGCCTTGGCATAGCCGTTTTCGATGTCAATTTCGGCGCCCAGCGCCTGAAGGCAATCGAGCAGCAGATCAACTGGGCGCGTACCGATGGCGCAGCCGCCTGGCAGCGACACGGTTGCTTCGCCCATGCGCGCCAGAAGCGGGCCAATCACCCAGAAGCTTGCGCGCATTTTCGAGACAAGCTCATAAGGCGCAGTGGTATCGACGATGTTGCGAGCCGTAAAATGGATGGTGCGGGAATAAGCGCCGTTCTGATGTTCGCGGCGGCCATTGACCGAATAATCGACGCCATGATTGCTGAGGATGCGGATCAGCTGCTCGACATCGGCCAGATGCGGCACATTTTCGAGCGTCAGCGTATCGTCGGTCAGGAGAGAAGCGATCATCAGGGGCAAAGCGGCATTTTTTGCGCCCGAGATCGGAATGATTCCATTCAGCTTATTACCGCCGACGATTTTGATGCGATCCATGCTGTTTCCCCTTCTGGGCCGGGGCTTGCCCCCGGTAATCGATTTGAAGCCGTTGGAACGCGTTTCGATCGGGATAATCGGATCAGCATTCCAACTGTTTGTTTTTAAGCACATCTTGCCCGAAAACCGGTTCACCCTTTTCGGGATGTGCTGTTGCTGCTGCCTGAGCGGCGCGGCGGCGATACTGACAAAATGACGAGTCTTGCGGCGGAATTACGTTCAAACGCGAATCGCTTTCGAACGACAATGGCAACCGAGAACAGAAATGCGCTTTTACCTTAGCCGACGTCTCTCTTCAAGAAAGGCCTATTCGGTTTCTTCGCCCGCAGTGGAAATGCCGTCATTGCGCTCATCCGCTTCGCCGGAGCGTCGCGAGCGCGACTGTTCCTTGCGGCGCATCAGATTCGCGCGCAGCTGATCGGCCAGCCGCTTTTTTTGACGGTCCAGCTGGTTTTGTCGTTCCTGATTGATCGGTTTTTCACTCATAAGCCGTGTCTACTACGAGAAAAAGCGCCAGAAAAGCGGCATGATGCGCAGCTATACGCAGATTTCCACATTATGTGAAAAGAAATGCATTTGGTCGCTTGCGATTTGCGTAATGATGTGTCAGAAGTCCGCCGCACTCAAGAGAATGCTGCGGTAGCTCAGTGGTAGAGCACTCCATTGGTAATGGAGAGGTCGAGAGTTCAATCCTCTCTCGCAGCACCAGTCATCTCTTTGAACGCGCACGATTTCCCGCAAAATTGCACGCCTGAACAACCTTCTTGTAAAAGAGGGCTTTATGCGCATTTGCGTCTGCGCCTCCCTCACATTTTTCTATAAACGGCATCCGCGCATGCAATAGAACGCCATATGCGGAATGACCGTTTTGGGAGCTATGCGCCCTCGAAACCTGCCCTATCTCTCACCTCAGCGCTTCCGTCCTAGCTTTTAGAACGGTGGCACGCACGACCCTGCGGAAGATAACGAGGTGATTTTGAATGAAGAAGGCAAGATTTCCCGATTCACAAAGTGACAAGCCATTCAAGGTCGAAAACGACACCACGTCCGGCTATTGGAGCCACACCCCTGAAAATACACTCCCGCCGCCGGATATGATGGGCGCCTATATGCGCAACCGTCCTGTACCGTCCAAAGCCGTGAAGGGTCGCAAGGCCTGGATCATCGGCAGTGGGATCGCGGGCCTTTCTGCGGCGTTCTATCTGATCCGCGATGGCGGCATGAAAGGCGAAGACATCACCATTCTCGATGCCATGCAGATCGAGGGCGGGTCGCTGGATGGCGCGGGAAACCCCGAAGATGGCTATATCATCCGCGGCGGCCGCGAAATGAACTGGAACTACGACAATCTGTGGGACATGTTCCAGGACGTGCAGGCGCTTGAGCTTCCGGAAGGATATAGCGTCCTCGATGAATACCGGCTCCTCAATGACAACGACCCGAATTTTTCCAAAGCCCGGCTGATGCACCAGCGCGGAAAGATTCGCGACTTTTCCACCTTGGGCCTGTCCCGCTCTCAGCAGTGGGAATTGATCCGGCTTCTGCTCAAGCGCAAGGAAGAGCTGAACGACATCACCATTGAGCAGTATTTCAGCGCAGGGTTTCTGGAGACCAATTTCTGGTATCTGTGGCGGTCCATGTTCGCTTTCGAGAACTGGCAAAGCCTGCTTGAAATGAAGCTCTATATGCACCGTTTTCTGGATGCGCTCGACGGTCTTCATGACATGTCGGCATTGGTGTTTCCGAAATATAACCAATATGACAGCTTCGTCCGTCCCCTCGTCGCGCATTTGCAGAAAGCGGGCGTAAGGGTCCAGTTCGGCACGCGCAGCTACGATCTCGATATGAGCGTGGATGGTGATGCACGCACGGTTACCGGCATCAAGGTCAAGGTTGACGGCAAGGACAAGACAATCGCGGTCGGTCCGCATGATCTTGTCTTCGCGCTTACCGGCTCGATGACCGAGGGCACCGCCTACGGCGATATGAACACCGCCCCTGTGCTCGAACGAGGACGACATGATCCGGGCGATGAAAGCGACTGGGCGCTCTGGAAAAACCTCGCCAAGAAATCGCCGATATTCGGCAAGCCGGATAAGTTCTATGGCGATATCGACAAGTCGATGTGGGAATCCGTCACGTTAACCTGCAAGCCGTCGCCGCTCATCGACAAGCTGAAGGAACTGTCTGTCAACGATCCCTATTCCGGAAGAACCGTAACCGGCGGCATCATCACCTTTACGGATTCCAACTGGGTTTTGAGCTTCACCTGCAATCGCCAGCCGCATTTCCCCGACCAGCCGGACGATGTGCTGGTGCTCTGGGTTTATGCCCTGTTGATGGACAAGGACGGCAACTATATCAAGAAGCCTATGCCGGCCTGTACGGGCCGCGAGATCATTGCCGAGCTTTGCTATCACCTCGGCATCGAGGGCCAGGTCGACGCCGTCGTGGCAAACACCAAAGCGCGCCTGGCGTTGATGCCCTATATCACCGCGATGTTCATGCCGCGCGCAGCCGGGGATCGGCCCCATGTCGTGCCCGCTGGCTGCACCAATCTGGCGTTGATGGGCCAGTTTGTGGAAACCTCGAACGATATCATTTTCACCATGGACAGTTCGATCCGCACGGCACGCGTGGGCGTCTATACGCTGCTCGGCCTGCACAAGCAGGTGCCTGATATCAGCCCCGTGCAATATGATATCCGCACCTTGTTGAAGGCCGCCCGCGCGCTCAACAATGACGAGCCGTTTATCGGCGAGCGCCTGCTGCACCGGCTGCTGGCCAAAACCTACTTCGCGCATATCCTGCCGCCGCTGCCGGAGGCTGACACCACGACGCGCGAAAGAGCGGAAAGCGAACTGATCGAGCTGTTGGGCAAAGGTGGAAGCGCCGTCGGCAACGTGTTCGGCTGGCTGGAAAAGATACGCGGCAACTTCCTATCGCGGGACAGGCGTGAGTGAGCCGGTACTCCACCGGTGCATTAAGCAAAAGCGCGGCGGGCAAACAAGCTTGCCACGCTTTCCGATCTTGATGATTATTGAAGACCTAAAACACAAACGGAATTGCGATACCTGCAGCGGCGGAGAACATTATGCAGGCACCAATATTCGCCCACCATCTTCTTCTGTTTCATCTGGTTGATTTCGCAAATTTTCCCTGAAAAGTGATCTTCTATTGTCACCGCTTTATGCGATAGCATTTTAGCGCATTCTTACGCGTTGCTCTTTTCATCAGATGGTCGGGGACCGTTGACGCAACATTTCGCGTCCAGCCTTCGGTTAAACGGGGAAACCCAGGAGAGGATATTCTATGCTGTGGACCTTGTTCGGCGTTCTTTCGGGTGCCTGCATTGCCATTCAGGCGCCGATCAATGCAGCACTTGCGCGCGGACTTGGTTCCCCACCGACCGCTGCCGCAATTTCGTTTCTTGCGGGCGCGGTCATTCTCGCCATCGTCTCTGCCGTCACCGCCAAGGCGACCGGTAACCTTCCAGCGTTCAACGTTCCGGCAGGCTGGCTGTTTGTTGCGGGCGGTGCGCTTGGCTGCATTTATGTCACGGCATCCATCCTGCTGACGCCACGCATTGGAGCGGCAGCGGTGATGGGCCTCGCTGTGGCCGGTCAGCTGATGGCCGGATTGCTCGCCGACCGCATCGGCTTCATGGGCGTTGCGGTGCGAGAGATCACCGCAGGACGCGTTGCGGGAGCCGTATTGCTGCTCACTGGCGCGTTGATGATCCGTTTTCTCTAGATAACCGGAAAAGAAAACGCCGAGCTGTTAAGCACGGCGTTTTCGTGTTCGATAGGGTGCTGAAACCGGCTCAGCCCTTGAACGTATAGTCCGCAATCGACTGCGGCTTCATCTCGATGGAGAAGCCCGGCAGTGACGGCGGCATATAGGCTGCGTCCTTGATCACGCATGGGTCGATGAAGTGCTCGTGCAGATGATCGACATATTCGATCACACGGCCTTCCTTGGTGCCCGAAACGGCCACATAGTCGATCATCGACAGATGCTGCACATATTCGCACAGGCCAACGCCGCCCGCATGCGGCCAGACCGGCTTGCCGAACTTGGCAGCCATCAGCAGCACGGCCAGAACTTCGTTCAGGCCGCCCATGCGGCAGCTGTCGATCTGGACGATGTCGATAGCGCCTTCTGCGATGAACTGCTTGAACATGATACGGTTCTGGCACATTTCACCAGTTGCGACCTTCACGTCGCCAATGGCTTCGCGAATCTTGCGATGGCCTGCCACATCGTCCGGGCTGGTCGGCTCTTCAATGAAGAACGGCTTCGAGAAGGCCAGCTTGTTGACCCATTCGATGGCCTGATCGACTTCCCAGACCTGATTGGCGTCGATCATCAGATAACGGTCGGGACCGATCACTTCGCGGGCGATGGTCAGGCGACGGATATCGTCTTCGAGATCGCGGCCGACCTTCATCTTGACGTGGTCGAAACCTTCATCGATGGCTTCCTGGCAAAGACGGCGCAGCTTGTCGTCGTCATAGCCGAGCCAGCCAGCCGACGTCGTGTAGCAGGCATAGCCTTCCGCTTCGAGCGTGGCGATACGCTCTGCCTTGCCAGCTTCCGCCTTGCGGAGGATCGCAAGAGCCTCGTCACGCGTCAGCGCATCGGTGAGATAGCGATAATCGACGATATCGGCGATTTCTTCCGGCGACATATCGGCCACGAGTCGCCATACCGGCTTGCCCGCCTGCTTTGCAGCGAGGTCCCAGAAAGCGTTGACGACAGCGCCGGTGGCGAGATGCATCGCGCCCTTGTCCGGGCCGATCCAGCGCAGCTGGCTGTCGCCGGTCAGGTAGCGCCAGAACTTGCCGGGTGCCGCGAGGAAATCATCCATCGAGGAGCCGACAACCAGATGACGCATGGCGAGAATCGCCTGACAGCAAATGTCGTTGCCGCGTCCGATGGTGAAGGTAAGGCCGTGGCCCTTCAGCGACGCATCATCCGTATCGAGGATGACATAAGCCGCCGAATAATCCGGGTCCGGGTTCATGGCATCCGAACCGTCCAGACTTTGCGAAGTCGGGAAACGCAGATCGAAGACGCGCAGGTCAGTGATTTTCGTCATGATTTATCCGTGATCAGGGCATGATCCCAAAACATGGGAACGGTCTTGGGATCATGCATAAACAAAAGCCTAGATGTCAGCGCGCACGTTCTGCTTCTGCGTGCCAAGGCCTTCAATGCCGAGTTCGACGACATCGCCAGCCTTGAGATAGCGAGGCGGCTTCATGCCCATGCCGACGCCGGGAGGCGTGCCGGTGGAGATGATGTCGCCCGGCTGCAGGGACATGAACTGCGAGAGATAGGAAACGAGATGGCGAACGCCGTAGACCATGGTCTTGGTCGAACCGTCCTGCATGGTTTCACCATTGAGGGTGAGCCACATTTTCAGGTTCTGCGGGTCGGCGACTTCGTCTTTCGTCACCAGCCATGGGCCGGTCGGGCCGAACGTGTCGCAGGACTTGCCCTTGGTCCACTGGCCAGCGCGTTCGATCTGGAAAGCGCGTTCGGAAACGTCATGCAGCGTGCAGTAACCGGCAACGTAGTCCAGCGCATCGTCTTCCGAGACGTATTTCGCGGTCTTGCCGATCACGATACCGAGTTCAACTTCCCAGTCGGTCTTTTCCGAGCCGCGCGGGATGAGGACGTCGTCATTCGGGCCGACGATAGCCGAAGTGGCCTTCATGAAGATAACCGGCTCAGGTGGCACAGCCATGCCGGATTCTGCGGCGTGGTCGGCATAGTTGAGGCCGATGCAGATGAACTTGCCGGTGCCTGCAACGCAAGGACCAAGGCGCGGATTGCCTTCAACCTTCGGCAGCGAGTTGACGTCGACGGCGCCAAGCTTGGCCAGCGCATCGGGGGCCAGAGCCGCACCGGAAAGGTCGCTTACATGCGCGGAGAGATCGCGGATCGCACCATCGGCATCGAGAATGCCCGGCTTTTCCTGACCAGCTTCACCGTAACGAAGAAATTTCATGATTTTGCTCCTTTGGGGGGATAGTCGCAGCCTGACTTAGATCGTCCAGCCGCCATCGATATTGTAAGCCTGACCGGTCGTGTAGGTTGCACCGGCGAGATAAACGGCGAGATCGGCAATCTCTTCCGGCTGACCGATGCGGCCAATCGGCTGACGAGCGATAAACGCCGCGCGCTGTTCTTCATAATCGCCCTGCGAACGCAGACGGTCCTGCAAGGATGGGCTTTCGACCGTGCCGGGGCAGATCGCGTTGCAGCGGATGCCCTTGGCGACATAATCGGCAGCGACGGCCTTGGTGAGACCGATAACGGCAGCCTTCGTGACACCATAGGCGAAACGGTTCGGCACGCCCTTCACGCTCGATGCGACGGAAGCCATGTTGACGATGGCGCCGTCCTTGCGTTCCAGCATGCCCGGCAGCACGGCGCGGATGGTGCGGATCATCGCCTTGACGTTGAGATTGACGGCGAAGTCGAGGTCTTCATCCTTCATTTCAAGAATGGAGCCGCCATGGACGACGCCTGCACAGTTGAACAGGATGTCCACCTGGCCGATCTCGGCTACAAGCGTGTTCACCTCAGCCTCGTCAAGCACGTTGAGCTTGCGGGTGATGATGCCGTTGACGCCTTCGATTTCCTTGAGCGCATCGGTGTTGATGTCGGTCGCATAGACCTTGGCGCCCGCTTCCGCGAAAGCCAGCGCGCTGGCGCGGCCAATCCCCTGAGCTGCGGCGGTTATCAGCGCGGTTTTTCCATCAAAGCGTATCGTCATTTTCAAGCCTTCCGTTCGACAAGCAGGATGTGATCGCAAGCGAGCACCACTTCATCCCGCTGATTAAGCACTTCGCAGCGTTCCGTCACGCGTCCCATAGTGGCGCGTTTGGGATCGTCTTCCTTGGCGCTGATCGTCACGCGTGTGCGGATCGTATCGCCGATATGCACCGGACGAATAAACCGCAGACGATCATAACCATAGGAAAAAGCAACCGGGTTGATCAGCGTCGCCGTAAGGCCGACGCCGATGGCAAAAATCATGGTGCCATGCGCAATGCGCTGGCCGCCCGGCAAGGTCTTGGCAAATTCCGCATCCATATGATGCGGGAAGAAATCGCCCGTATGCCCGGCATGAACCACGAAATCGGTTTCGGTGATGGTGCGGCCCGTGGTGAGGCGCACATGGTCCATTTCATAGTCTTCGTAGTAGATTATCTGCTCGGCCATGATCAGACCTCCGGTTTTGCGGCAAGCGGCGTGGCAGGCGCGGCGCTCGACTGATAGGCGGCCTCGACAAGCGCCATGGTGTGCCAGGCATCTTCGACAGAACCAACAAGCTCAGCATCTTCGCCTGTCGCGAAACGCTGCAACTGCGCCATACGATTGAGGAAAGCGTCCGGGAACCAGGCACCTTCGAGCGGCACGGAAACCCAGTCATCACCGCCCTTGGGCTTGATCCAGAGTTCGTCAGGCTCGCCGCGCGGATAGTCGAGATTGACGCCCAGTTTCACATAGGCCGCACCCTCGGTACCACAAATGCGGAACTCGCAGGCCTGAAACTTGCGGCCGAAATCATGGTCATGATTGACCGAAAGCGCACAACGGACACGGTCGCCATAATCGAGGATTGCGGCGGTGCGGGTCTGGGCAACTTCATGGTTCGGATGGCCAATGGTCTTGGCGTGAACACCGAGCGGATTGCCGAGCAGACCGCGGATGAAATCCAGATAATGGATCGAATGCATGGCGATCTCGATGCGCGGCAGACCTTTCAGGAACGGCCACAGACCCCATGGCGTGGCAAGCGCCAGCCATGCGTCGAAATCCACCACTTCGCCAAGCAGACCCTTATCGACGGCGTCGTAAAGAGCGAGCATCATCGGCGCGAAACGCAGCTGGAAATTCACCGCCGCTTTCAGATTGCGCGCGCGGCAGACCTTCAGGATCTCTGTTGCTGCTGCAAGGTCGCTGCCCATCGGCTTCTGGATCAGAACAGCCGCACCTTTCGGCAATTGCGACAGGATCGCTGCATGGGCTGATGGCGGCGTGGCCAGATCGAAAATCGCACCTTCGACGGCAAGAGCTTCCTCAGCACTGGCAAAAGCCTTGATGCCCCATTGATCGGCAAGCTCTTTAGCCTTGTCCAGATTGGGATCGAAAATACCTGCAACCGGAAAGCCGCCCTTCTTGTAGGCGGGCAGATGCGCGTCGCCGACAATGCTGCCCGCGCCAAAGATCACAATGGGCTTCGGCTTGGAGGGCTTGGCCCACCACTGACGCAGCTGCTTTGGATCGAAAGCCTCAGTCATGATGGAACACCTCTTCCATCATTGCCCACCACTCGCCCTCTTTGCGGGTCTCAAACGGCTTCTGGCATGGCATGCAGACGGACCACCATTCCTGATTTTTCGGGTTATCGGCCATCTTCTTCATGTCGGCGTCAAAGTCGGTGCCGACATAGTCCCATGTGCCGAACAACAGATTTTCCGGCTCTTTGAGAAAGATCGTATAGTTGGTGATGTTGCATTCCGAGATGAGCGCAAGAATTTCCGGCCACACGGCAGCGTGCAGCTTCTTATATTCTGCGATCTTCTCCGCATTGAGGCCAATCACCATGCCCATGCGCTGTTTTGCGGGAGACGTCATGCCGCCTCCGTGATCTCGCGGGTGAATTCCGAAATCGACCGGGCGCGCACTGCGTCCCAATCCCACTCGATGCCAATACCCGGCTCCGACGGTGCAATGGCGCGACCGTCGCGAATTTCCATGCCCTTGGTGGTGAGGTCGTCGAGCTGCGGAATATATTCGACATAGCGACCGTTCTGCACCGCGCAGACGAGGCTGACATGCAGCTCCATCAGGAAGTGCGGGCAGACCGGAATGTCGAATGTTTCCGCCGCATGGGCGACTTTCAGCCAAGGTGTGATGCCGCCGATGCGCGCCACGTCCACCTGTACGATGGAGCAAGCGCCCTTCTGCATATATTCGCGGAAATGGCGGATCGAATAGATGGATTCTCCAACCGCGATGGGCGTCGGGGTGGAGCGCGTCAGGCGGATATGACCGTCGAGATCGTCAGCTGGAAGCGGCTCCTCGATCCATGCCAGATCAAGCTCCTTCAGGCGCTCGGCGCGGCGAATGGCTTCGTCCACGGTAAAGCCCTGATTGCAATCGGTCATGATTTCGAAGCCGTCGCCAAGGGCCGCACGCACCGCGGACAGGCGCGCATAATCTTCAGAACCGTGCGGCTTGCCGATCTTTACCTTCGAGCCGGTGAAGCCCTTGGCCTTGGCCTGCAATGCATCCTCAACCAGCGCTTCTTTCTCGATATGCAGCCAGCCGCCTTCGGTCGTGTAGAGCGGGCAGCTTTCCTTGGCGCCGCCTGCAAGCTTCCAGAGCGGCAGACCCTGCTTCTTGGCGCGCAGATCCCAAAGCGCAGTATCGACTGCGGCCAGCGCCAGCGCAGTGATCGGGCCGATGGTGGTGGCATGGGTTGCGAATTCCAGCTTGCGCCAAATCGCTTCGATGCAATCGGCATCCTCACCGATGATCAGCGGCACGAGATGGTCGCTCAACAGGCGCATGACGGACGAACCGCCAGTGCCGATCGTATAGCTGTAACCCGTGCCGACCGCTCCATCGCTGTCGGTGATGGTGACAATCGGTGTTTCCTGGCTGACAAAGCTCTGGATTGCATCGGTGCGCTTGACCTTCGGCGGAAGGTCGACCATGCGCAGTTCAACTTTTTCAATACGCGCCATGGTCAGACCGCCAAAGTCTTGCCGGTTGCGGCATCGAAAAGATGCGCCTGCGACAGATCGAGTTGCATGGTGATGGTTTCGCCCGGTTGCAGGTGACGCGGGTTCAGCATGCGAGCCACCCACTCTTTGCCTGCGAATTCCACGAAGACCAGCGTTTCATTGCCGAGCGGCTCGGTGATCGACACGCGCATGTCTTTTTCGTGCACGGCTTCACTGGTGGAAATGCCGTGGCCTTTCGGGAAGACATCATCCGGACGCAGGCCGAATGTCACCTTGGTGCCGTCCTTGGCCTTGCCCCGGAACTGGGCAGGCAGCGGAAGGTGATCGCCATTGGCGAAGACCAGATCGTCGCCCGTCACCGTCGCCTCGCCCATATTCATCGGCGGGGAGCCGATGAAACCGGCAACGAACTGCGTTGCGGGGCGCTTGAAGACGTCATCCGGGGTTCCGGCCTGCTCGATATGGCCATCGCGCATGATGACGATGCGGTCGGCAAGCGTCATGGCTTCGACCTGATCATGCGTCACGTAAACGACCGTCGACTGCACCTTGGCATGCAGCTTCTTGATTTCAGTGCGCATCTGGGTGCGCAGTTTGGCGTCGAGGTTCGACAGCGGTTCGTCGAACAGGAACACTTCCGGATTGCGCACAATGGCGCGACCCATGGCGACGCGCTGGCGCTGGCCGCCGGAGAGCTGCGCCGGGCGGCGTTCCATCAGCGCTTCCAGACCGAGAATGGCCGAGGCTTCATTGACGCGACGGTCGATTTCCGTCTGCGGCTGCTTGGCGATCTTCAGCGAGAAACCCATGTTCTCGCGCACCGACATATGCGGATAAAGCGCATAGGACTGGAACACCATCGAGATGTTGCGGTCACGTGGCGGCAGATCGTTGACCACCTTGCCGCCGATTTCCAGCGTGCCGTCGGTGATGGATTCCAGACCCGCGATCATGCGCAGCGTCGTGGACTTGCCGCAGCCGGAAGGACCGACCAGCGCCACGAACTCCTTGTCCGCGATTTCGAGATTGATGCCATGCACCACGCCGACATTGCCGTAGCGCTTGACGAGATTTTTGATGGAAAGCTGAGCCATTGCTATATCAACCTTTAACCGCGCCGAACGTCAGACCAGCAACAAGGTGTTTCTGGACGATGAATGTGAGGGTCAGCGCCGGAATAATCATCACGACCGCCAGCGCGCACATGCCGCGCCAGTCGATGGTGAATTCAGCGGTGTAATCGAGAAGACCCACAGGAAGGGTCTTGGAATTGACGGAACGGGTGAGCTGGGAAGCCAGCGCATATTCGTTCCACGACGTTAGGAAGGCAAAAATGCCTGCCGTCGCGATGCCGGGGCCGGCCAGCGGAAACTCCACTTGCCAGAAAGCCTGCCAGCGCGTGCAGCCGTCAATCTGGGCGGCTTCCGCAAGATCCTTCGGCACCTGACGGAAGAAACCGTCGATCAGCCAGATCGTGAATGGCACGTTCAGCGCCACATAGGTCAGGATGAGGCCGAAATGGGTGTCGATGATGCCAACGCGGGAAAACACCATGAAGAGCGGCAGCGAGAGGGCGATACCTGGCACGGAACGCGTCAGCATGAGGCCGAGGAAGGTTGTCGATTTACCCCAGAAACGGAAGCGCGCAAAGGCATAACCGCCCGATACGCCGACGATCAGCGCAATCACGGTGGAGGTCACCGAGATGATGAGCGAGTTGCGGAAATAATCCCAAACCGGAATACCGCCAGCGCCTGCGCCCGAGAACATGGCGCGATAGGCCTCGAAGGTGATTTCCTGCGGAATCCACACCGGCGGTTTCGCCATGATTTCGACCGGCGGACGCAGCGAGGAAAGCACGATCCACAGGCCCGGCAGGCAGATGACAGTCATCGCCAGAAACAGGCCGACCAGATAGGCGATTTTCTTGATACGGCGCAGCAGGCGATGCTGGCTGTTGCTGAGTGTTGTTGTTGCCATGATTACCACTCCGCTCCAATCTGCGTGCGTGCGGACGCAAGTTTGCGGAAGAACAAGACGGTGAAGAGGATCGAGAGCAGGATCGCGACATAGGCCATGGCGTTGGCCATGCCCATCTGCGCATCCGCATAGGCCGTGCGGCCAACCAGCGTCCAGATCAGTTCTGTGCGGCGCGCCGGGCCGCCATCGGTCATGATCTTCACAATGTCATAAGCGCGCGCCACATCCAGCGAACGGATGGTCATCGCGATATAGGCGAAAGGCATCAGGTAAGGCCAGATGACATAGCGGAAGGTCTGCCACGGCGTGCAGCCATCGACGCGAGCGGCTTCCACCGGATCCTGCGGCATGGACAGAAGACCGCCCAGAATAAGGATCGCGAAGACCGAGGTCGACATCCAGACTTCTGCCAGCAGGATGGCGATCAGTGCCAGATTGCCGTCGATCAGCCATGGAATGGCGGTATTGGTCAGGCCCAGCGACTGCAGCGCATTGTTGACCAGACCGATATTGTCATTGAACATGAACTTGAACTGGAAGCCGACGAGCACCGGCGAGAACATCATCGGGAACATCATCAGCGTGCGCAACACGCGCTGGCCGCGCGTCGCCTTGTTGACGAGCATGGCAAGGCCGAGGCCGAGCAGCATTTCCAGATTGAGCGCAATGGTGAGGAAGACCACCGTGCGAATGAAAGCCGCCCAGAACACCCAGTCGGTCAGAATGCGCTGATAGTTGCGGAAACCGATGAAGTTGAACAGGCTCTCGGGGCGCGTCAGCCGGAACGGCGTGAAGCTCGAATAAAGCGACAGCGCGAGAGGAAACAGAACCACCGCTGCGAGGATGATAAAGGCCGGGAGCAGAAGCAGGACCGGCGGGGAAAGTCTCTTGAACATTGCTCTTCCAGACAGTGGATTGGCAAACAGTAGAACTGGCAACCGGCGGTACCGAACAGGCAGTGCTACTGGCAAAAAAGGCCCGCCCCAAAAAGGTTTCAGGGCGGGCCCATGATTTTATTCAGGCAGGATCAGAGCTCGCCCGCATCCTCAAGAATCTGCGTTGCCTTCTTGGCAGCGTCGTCGAGAGCCTGCTGGGACGTCTTGTCACCAAGGATCGCAGCCTGAAGCTCAGGATAGACCGCGTTGGAGATTTCGATCCAGGACGGGGTCTGCGGAACCGGGAATGCGGTCTTTGCCGTTTCCTGGAACACCGAGAGCACTTCCTTCTTGTATGGATCGGAAGCGGCCTGCGCGATGACGTAATCCCAGACAGCGGTACGGGTCGGGAGCGTGCCTGCAGCCGATTCCTGCTTCTGCGAATCTTCGTTGGTCAGGAACCAGACGAGCGATGCAGCGGCTTCCTTCGTCGGGCAGGCTTCCGTTACCGAGAAGCCATGATGACCTGACCAGCCGGTGCGCTTGCCGGAAGAACCGGTCGGCGCCGGAGCGATGCCGACATTGCCAGCGACCTTCGACGACTTCGGATCGTTGAAGTAGGTCGCCCAGCCCGGCCAATCCAGATTGATTGCGATGGTGCCGGAAGCAAAGCCTGCGCCCAGCTCATCCCACAGATAGTTGGTCGTACCGGCAGGAACAGCCTTTGCCTTGTAGAGATTGACGAACCAGTCGAGGGCGCGAACACCGGCTTCCGAATTGAAAGCAGGCTTGCCGTCCTTGAGATATTCGCCGCCTTCAGCGACCAGCATTTCATAGAAGCGGCCATTGATGGCTTCTTCCTTGCCCGCAAACTGCGTGCCGTAGAAATTCGGCGGGTCAGCGAAGAATACAGCCTGATCCGACACTTCCTTCCAGGTCTTGGCCGGTGCGAGGTCGTAGCCGTATTTCTCCTTGAAGGCCTTCTTCTTGGCTTCGTCCTGGAAAAGGCTCTTCTGATAGTAAAGCGCCGAAACGTCGAACTGCGCACGTGGCAACATGATCAGCTTGCCATCAAGCGTCGAAGCCTTGATGACCGAGGGCACGAAGCCTTCGATTTCTTCCTTCGGCACGAGCGCGTTCAGATCGGTGTACAGTGTCGTATACTGCGGCGCGAAAGACGAGTGGTTGGAGCCGACGCACCAGTTGATCGAACCGGAAGCGATGTCGGACTTGATTTCCTTGTCCAGCTCGAAGTGGTTCTTCTTGGAAAGGATGTTGACCTTGGCGCCAGTGGCCTTCTCCCATTCGCCGATACGCGAATAGAGCGCTTCATACTGCTGGCCGCCAATAAGCTTGGCGTTGATCGTCACGCCTTCAAACTTGCCCGGCAGATCGGCTGCAACCGCCGGAGCCATCCCCACGGCCATCAGCGCCACGCCTGCCAAAATGCGCGATTTGAAATTCTGCATCTCTTCTCCTCCTAAAACGGACACTCCCTGTCCGCACCCCCGGTTGTGAAGGTTGTATTTATATGCAAACATAGTATTCAATAACGGTCAAGGCGTTTTATCGCGCATATACGACTTTCACACCTGACAATGTTTGTATATGAATTACGAAATTCACGAAGGACCACCTTGGGGGGACGCATTTGGAAACCGATGATCGCTACCGCGCACCCGCGCTCGACAAGGGCCTTGATATCCTCGAATTGCTGGCAGGCGTTGACGGCGGACTGACGCAGGCCGAGATTGCCAAGCATCTGGATCGCAGCCCGAACGAATTCTACCGCATGCTCGACCGGCTGGTGAAACGCGGCTATGTCACCAAGCTTGAGGGCGACCGCTATTCGCTGACGCTGAAGCTGTTTGGCCTTGCCCAATTGCATGCGCCGGTGCGCCGACTCGCCTCTTTTGCAACGCCCTTCATGCGTGAGCTTGCCGACCGTTCCAAGCAGGCAAACCAGCTCGCCGTGTTCGACCGTGGCTCGGTGGTGGTGATTGCACAGCAGGAAGCGCCGGATTACTGGGGCATTTCGATCCGCGTTGGCTCACAT
Organism: Ochrobactrum sp. RH2CCR150; assembly: GCA_014138095.1. GTDB lineage: Bacteria > Pseudomonadota > Alphaproteobacteria > Rhizobiales > Rhizobiaceae > Brucella > Brucella gambitense. Next base: position 611,952 of record JACGXE010000001.1, on the reverse strand, counting down.
ATCAGCCTGTTCGACACCGGTTCCGGCCATGTGCTGCTTGCCTTCCGTTCCCCGGAAGAGCGCAAGATGATGATCGCCGAATATGTCAAGGAAAGCGAGCGCATCGATCTCGACGCGAGCTTCTATGAGCGTCTCGACCAGATCCGCGAGCGCGGGTACGAAATGATGCCAAGTGCGCAGGTTGCAGGCGTCTATAACCTTTCCGCTCCGATTCTCGGTCCCGACGGCACCTGCATTGCGGCACTGACCTGCCCTTATGTGACGCTGGTCAATTCGTCTTCCGCACCCGACATCACACAGACCATTACGCTGCTGCAAAAGACCGTGCAGGAACTGTCGAAGCTCGTCGGCGCTGATCTCTCCACGCTCGATTGAATTCTTATTTGAAAACTATCTTCTTTTTTGAAAATATCGGCGCAGGAGGAATCTCATGCTGATTGATACCCATCTGCACCTGATCGACAAAAGCGCGCTCAGCTATCCATGGCTTGGCAGCGTGCCAGCGCTTGATCGGGATTTTCTGTTCGACACCTACCGGCAGCAGGCGGAACGCTGCGGCATCGCCGCCGCCCTGCACATGGAAGTGGATGTCGCGCCTGAAGCCATGCAGGCTGAGACCGAGAATGTGCGCGCCATTTCCGCTCGCTCCGGCGGCTTCATCAAAGGCGCTATCGGCTCCTGCCGCCCCGAGGAAGACGGCTTTGCCGCTTATCTGGAGCGTCAGCTTGCCGATCCCTTTGTCAAAGGTTTTCGCCGTGTTCTGCATGTCGTGCCGGACGAGCTTTCCGAAGGTGCGCTGTTTCGCTCAAACCTCAAGCGTATGGAAAATACGCGCCTGACTTTCGATCTCTGCACGCTGCCGCACCAGATCGACAAGGCCATCGCACTTGCCGATCTCGCGCCGGGACTGCAATTCGTTCTCGATCATTGCGGTGTACCGGACATCAAGTCGGGCGCGCTGGAAAGCTGGCAGAAGGGCATCACCGAGATTGCCCGCAGGCCCAATGTCGTGGCGAAGATTTCCGGTGTGGTGGCTTATGCCGACGCGCAAAGCTGGACTGCCGAGACGATCCGCCCCTATGTCGAGCACGTCATCGAGGCTTTCGGCTGGGATCGTGTGGTATGGGGTAGCGACTGGCCCGTCTGCACGCTGGCAAGCTCCGTCGATGGCGGGCTAGCAACCTGGGTGGCAACGACCCATGCCCTGCTTGAAGGCTGCGGCAATGACGAAAAGGCGCGCCTTCTGTCTGAGAACGCGCGCCGTATCTGGAACTTGTAAGCTTCCCCTCTCATCCTGAGGAGACTCCCTGAGCGAAGCTCGGGGAGTCGTCTCGAAGGGTGAGGAGACAGGCACCGCATTTTCCCTTTGGATCCCTCGATCCTTCGAGACGCCTCCTTCGCAAGCTCAGGAGGCTCCTCAGGATGAGGGTGGAGGGAGAGAGGCCGGTGTAAGAACCAGTACCAGCCGTCAGAAGCTTTCGCGGAAGAGCCGGTTCAGATCGGCGATTACCTGTTCTGCCGCTTCATTGCCCTGAAGTCCCTTGTTGATGCGCTCCGAAGCTGCTTCCTGGAAAGGCATGTAGCCGTCATGGCGCGGGCGCACCCATGCGCCTTCCAGCGTTGCGCGCGTATCGCGATAGAAGCCCGACGTGGCGGCATTCACGCCCTCGTCTTCCCATGCTTCCGCATGGCCGGGCTGTCCATTGGAGGCGGCATAAAGCCCCTTCTGCACTGCGCCGCTCGCGATCCAATAAGCGAAGTCGATGGCCGCTTCGGGATGTTTCGTAAAGGCCGAGACGGCGATGCCGGTGCCGCCCAAAGCCGAACCTGCAACCCCCTTTGCGCCTGCCGGAATATCGGCAAAACGGATCAGACGATCGCGGAAGCCGGGCATGGCATAGTTCACATAGCCATAGATCAGAGGTGTGCAGGCGATGCCGGAATCTGGCTTTGCCATCTCTTCGAACACCGCAATCGGGTCCATAGCAAAACATTCCGGCTTCACCAGCGCGGCGATTTCCCGAAGTTGTTCAAAAGCCTTCACGCCGTCTTCAAGGCTGATCAACTCGCCTTCAGTGGCGCAAGGTGAACCGTTATTCGCCGCCAGAGTATAGAAGCACATCAGCGAATGCGGCGAGCGCAACGGCAAAAGCACTTTGCCCGCACGCGCCAGTTCCAGCACCTCACCCCACGAGACGGCAGGCTTTTCAATCAGGTCCGGACGCCATGCCTGAACCTGCGTGGCGGCATCAAGCGGAAACGCCCATTGATGGCCCTGCCAGTTATAGCTTGGGAAAGACTGACCGACCGAACCATCGGCCAGCGCTTTCAGCTCAGCTTCGCGGCCCGGTACCTCGAGCGGCAGCAGGCAGCCTTCCTTGGTGATCTGGCCAACATGCGGATGATCGATTACGATCATATCGAAATTGCGCGCCAGTTCCTCGACCGGAAAGGTTTCGAAATCCTGCAAGGAGCGCTTTTCCCATTCGATCTCGACGCCCTTGTCGCTCAGCCATTGCGTGGCGCCGGCAACCATCGGATCGTAACCGCGCGGATGGCTCCAGGTCATGCCTTTCAGCTTGATCACACTCATAGACCGAACTCCTCACGAATTGCCTTGCTGTTTTCACCGATGCGCGGTGCTGCGCGCTCCACCTTGTGGCGCTGCCCGTTGATACGCAGCGGCGATCGGGTGGTGGTGATGGAGACATCATCCTCACGGGTGACGGTCTGCAGCATGTCGAGAACCGAGAAGCCGTCGCTGGCAAGCAACTCTTCCCAATTGAGAACGCGGGCGCACCAGATATCGGCCGGTTCGAGAATAGCGAGCCACTCGTCCACCGTCTTCTGGGCAATGCGCTCGGCAATCAGGCGCTTGATTTCATCGCGCTTGGTGAACCAGCTCGACGGATCGTCGGCATATGGGGCCAGCGTGTTCGCTTCCAGCAGCGCCGCCAGTTTGGGGATCGGCGTCATGGCGATGGCCAGATAGGCATCCGCCGCCTGATAGACCCCGTAAGGTGCGGAGAGATAAGCATGCGCGCTGCGGAAATCGGAGCGCTTCGGCAAACGGCGTCCGTCATTGAGATGGGTGGTCAACACTTCGAACTGGAAATCGACCAGCGCTTCAAGAAGGCTTGTCTCCACATGTGCGCCTTTGCCGGAAATGCCGCGTCGCACGAGTGCTGCAAGAATGCCCTGCGCCACGGCAGCGCCCGCCAGCATATCGGCAACAGCCAGACCAAACGGCACCGGCCCCTGCCCTTCATCGCCATTGAGCCACATCAGGCCCGAACGCGCCTGCGCCAGCAGATCCTGTCCCGGGCGCTTGACCCACGGACCCTCTTCGCCATAGCCGCTGATGGAGGCATAGACGAGGCGCGGATTGATCGCCTTGGCGGATTCATAATCCAGCCCCAGCCGCTCGATGACGCCGGGACGGAAATTCTGGATCAGAACATCGGCCTTGGTAATGAGCTTCTTCAGCGCTTCAACATCGTCCGGGTTTTTAAGGTCCAGCGCCAGGCTGTCCTTGCCGCGATTGATCGCATGGAAAATCGTTGAATCGCCACCGATCTCTGTATCGCTCAGATAAAGCCTGCGCGACAGGTCTCCGCCGTCCGGGCGCTCGATCTTGATAACCCGCGCTCCGAGGTCCATCAGGCGCAGCGAGCAATAAGGCCCCGACAGAAACTGGCTCATATCGACAACAACGAGCCCGCTCAGCGGCAGTTCATTTTCCGACATCGGGAAATTCCCTCCTCATGAATTTCTTATGTAAATATAGTCTTCACATATGGATTTATAGAAGGCAAGACTGAAATTGGGATCAGAGCGCGTTTCAATTGAATATGTGCCGGATCAACGGTGGGGAACCGCAGAAGCAGTTTGCCTTGTGGCTTCCCCCTCATCCTGAGCCGGTGCGAAGCACCGTGTCGAAGGACGAGGGCGGGCGCTGGGTTCGTTTTCCCTTATCCTTCGAGACGCCATTTTCAATGGCTCCTCAGGATGAGGGAAGGAGAAGTCGGCGCTATGAGCATGCAAAAACGCCGCCCGAAACGGGCGGCGTTTTTGAATATTGAGCGATCGCTAAGTTGGGCGATCAGACGTCGAGTTCGACTTCGCGGCTTGCGGTTTCGAGCAGGGTCCAGACGTGATCGGCCAGCGAGTTCCATACTTCCACGCGGTAGTGATCCGCATCCCATTTCAGCAGAATGATCTGTACGCGATCGAAGATCGTGCGTGCAGCACCGGGTGCGGCCATCGAAGCCAGATCGAGCGGTGAAGCTGCATTGAGCAGCCACTCGGCCTGCGGGCCGGTAACATCGATGCCAGTCTCGCGATGGCTCACTTCAACCAGCGCATGCGGTTCGGTCTCGTAGAGGCTCGCGAAAGCCGCGATGATGGCGCCAGCCTTGCTGTCATCGGCCCAGATAAACCATTCATCCGGCCCAATGCAGGCGACGGCGATGTCGCCGGTTTTCTCGAGTCCGCCGATTTTGGCGGGAATCGTTGCCCCGAGCGCCTTTTCCGCCAGCGCCAGTTTTCCCGGATTGAAGCGCAGGACAAAGCGTGCGCCATCAGCGGCGGGGCGAATATCAAGCCGTCCCGGAATAGCAACCGCGCGGCTCGCAAAAGGGTTGGTCTGTTGCAGCATGATGCGATCCTTATCCGTTCAGCTTCTTGCCTTCTGGGTCATAGAAGACGAGCCCAGTAATTTCCGCCTCATGCGCGGTGCCATCCGGCATCGGCATATAGATGGTCTCGCCCGTGCGATCCTTGCCACCGGCAATCAGCGCCATGGCGAAAGAGCGGCCCAGCGTCTCGCTCCAATAGGACGAGGTGACGTGACCGAGCATGGTCATCGGCACAGCCTGTTTCGGATCGGCGACAATCTGTGCGCCTTCCTCCAGAACCAGTTTCGGGTCCTTTGGCAGCAGGCCAACCAGATGCTTGCGATCCTTCTTCAGCATATCCGGACGCGCCAGCGAACGCTTGCCGACGAAATCCGGCTTCTGCTTGCCGATGGCCCAGCCAAGTGCTGCGTCATCCGGCGTTACCGTGCCGTCCGTGTCCTGTCCGACAATGATATAGCCCTTTTCGGCGCGCAGCACGTGCATGGTCTCGGTGCCATAAGGCGTGACGTCATATTTCTGGCCCGCTTCATAAAGCGCCTTCCACAGAGCCAGACCGTAACGCGACGGGACATTGATTTCGAAGCCGAGTTCGCCGGTAAAGCTCATGCGGAACAGACGCGCCGGTACGCCGAGGAATGTGCATTCCGCCACCGACATATGCGGAAAAGCTTCGTCGGAAATATCCACGCCCTCGACCATCGGCTCGATGAGCTTGCGCGCATTCGGTCCGTTCAGCGCCACCACGGCCCATTGTTCGGTCGTGGACGTCAGCGATACTTTCAGGTCCGGCCATTCCGTCTGGAGATAATCCTCCATCATATTGAGAACGCGCGGCGCGCCGCCGGTCGTCGTCGTGACATGGAAACGGTCCTGCGACAACCTGCCGACCACACCATCGTCGCGGATAAAGCCGTCTTCACCGAGCAGCAGACCATAGCGGCAGCGCCCGACACCCAGCTTCGTCCATGGATTGGTGTACATGCGGTTCATGAATTCAGCCGCATCCGGGCCGACCACCTCAATCTTGCCGAGCGTCGACGCGTCGAACATGCCGAGGCTGGTGCGCACGGCCTTGCACTCACGCGCAACAGCCTTGTGCATGTCTTCGCCGGCCTTCGGGAAATACCATGCACGACGCCACAGCGAGACCGGCTCGAAAGCAGCACCCTGTTCTTCAGCCCAAGGGTCAATCGGCGTTTTGCGCGTCACGTCGAACAGCTTGCCGCGATTGTAACCGCAGAAAGCGCCGAAGGTCGTCGGCGTATAGGGCGGACGGAATGTCGTCAGACCCACCTGCGGTGCAGGACGGCTGAGCGCATCGGATGCAACTGCAAGACCGTTGATGTTCGAGGTCTTGCCCTGATCCGTCGCCATGCCGTTGGTGGTATAGCGCTTGATATGCTCGATGGAGCGGAAGCCCTCGCGCACTGCAAGGCGGATATCCTTGGCCGTCACGTCGTTCTGGAAATCGATAAAGGCTTTTGCCTTGCCGGGATCGCGATCCGTCGGCAGTTCGCGGCAGTTGACGCCTGCGCAGACGAAGTCGCCCGCGACCGCATATTCCAGCGCCTTGGCCTTGTATCCGGCGTCATTTGCTGCCGCAGCACCGCTGGCAGCCCCCTCGCGCAAGGAAGCCTGAAGATCGAAATTGCCGTTACCGGCACCGGCGCAGCGGCTTTCTTCCGTGCGTTCGCCCGGCAGATAGATCTGGCGTTCCTCATCCCAGATGAGCGAACCCTTGGTGTGCGAGAACAGATGCACGCTCGGGTTCCAGCCGCCAGACATCAGCACGACATCGCAGGCAATGGTGCGCGCCGAGCCGACCGAACCGTTCCTGACCGGATTGACGCGAACAGACGCAACGCGATGACGGCCTGCCGTATCGCTGACGGTCCAGCCGGTCAGCGTCTCGATGCCGAGCATCTTGGCGCGGTTTACCAGACTGTCGGCGACGTGTTCGCGCACATCGATAATGGCCGGAACCTTGACACCCGCAACTGCGAGATCGAAGGCCGTAAGCCAGGCGGAATCATGCGAGGTAACGACGACAGCCTTTTCGCCGACCTTGACGCCGTAACGATTGAGATAGGTGCGTGCGGCACCGGCCAGCATCACACCCGGACGGTCATTGCCAGCAAAGACCAGCGGCTTTTCGATTGAACCCTGCGCCAGCACGACCTGTTTGGCGCGCACGCGCCACATGCGCTCACGCGGGGCATTGGCGGCAGGCTTTGCCTGATGATCGGTCAGGCGCTGGCAAAGGCCGACCATGTTCTGATGATAATAGCCAATCGCCGTGGTGCGCGGCAAAAGCGTGACATTCGGCAGCGAACCCAGTGTCGCCAGCGTTTCGTTCAGCCAATCCCAGCTGGTGCGGCCATTGATGACGGGCTCCGGCTCGGACAGGAGCGAACCGCCCATTTCCGCCTGTTCGTCGCAGAGGAAAACTTTCGCGCCGCTCTTGGCGGCTTCAAAGGCTGCGGCAAGACCGGCAGGCCCGGCACCCACCACCAGCACGTCGCAATAGGCATAGCGGCTGGCATAGCTGTCGGGATCGGCCTCGGACGGCGATTTACCAAGACCGGCGGCGCCCCGGATGAAAGGCTCATAGACCTTGTTCCAGAAGCTCTTCGGCCACATGAAGGTCTTGTAGTAGAAGCCCGCCGAGAAGAACATGTAGAAGGCATCGTTGACCGCGCCGACATCATGCTTGAGCGATGGCCAGTGGTTCTGGCTTTCCGCCTTCAGCCCGTCATAAAGCTCCAGCACGGTGGCGCGGGTGTTCGGCTCGTAACGGCCCTCACCACGCGAAACGCCCATCAGCGCATTCGGCTCTTCGGAACCGGCGGAAAGAATGCCGCGCGGACGGTGATACTTGAACGAACGGCCCGCCAGATGCTCGCCATTGGCCAGAAGCGCCGAAGCAAGCGTATCGCCCTCAAAGCCCGCATAGGTCTTGCCGTTGAAGGAAAAGCGTACCGGCTTGGCCTTGTTGATGCGGCCTTTATTGTTCAAACGCATGTCGGTCATTATTTCGTCTCCGCAGCGGGCGTTTGTTCCTGTCCGTCTGCCAGTACAGGGCGCGCTTCACCGGCCTTGTAGGTCGTGACGAATTTGTCGCTCACCGTGTCGCGCACCGCATTGAAGAAGCGGCCGCAACCATTGATGTGCCGCCAGCGCTCGAAATGCGTCCCGCGCGGGTTGGAGCGGATGAACAGGAAATCGCGCCATTCATCATCGGAATAGGTCGAAGGATCGGCAGGACGCGCAATATGCGCTTCGCCCGCATAGGCGAACTCAAGTTCCGGACGTTCCATTTCGCAATAAGGGCAACGGATCAAAAGCATGTCGATATTTCCTCAGTGCGCAACCGCGGCGGCTGCCGCTTCGTCGATCAGGCGACCGGTTTTGAAACGGTCGAGCGTGAACGGCGCGTTGATCCAGTGCGGTTCGTCGCGGGCGATGGTGTGGGCAAAGACATGCGCCGAACCCGGCGTCGCCTTGAAGCCGCCAGTGCCCCAGCCGCAATTGACATAGAGACCCGGAACCGGCGTCTTGCCGATGATCGGCGAGCGATCCGGGGTGACGTCGACGATGCCGCCCCATTTGCGCAGCATGCGCATGCGGGTGAAGATCGGGAAGATTTCGCAGATTGCCGCCAGCGTATGCTCGATCAGTGGCAGGCCGCCGCGCTGGCTGTAGGAGGTGTACTGGTCCGTACCGGAACCGATCACCAGTTCACCCTTGTCGGACTGGCTGATATAGGCGTGAACGGTGTTGGACATGACCACGCACGGGAAGACCGGCTTGACCGGCTCCGACACCAGCGCCTGAAGCGGGAAGCTTTCAAGCGGCATGCGCACGCCAGCCGTATCCATGACGACCGAAGTGTTGCCAGCGGTTGAAACCGCAACCTTCTTGGCCTTGATGAAGCCGCGCGCGGTTTCCACGCCGGTCACACGGCCCGAAGCATCGCGACGGATCGACAGAACCGGACAATTCTGGATGATATCCACGCCGCGCTGGGTCGCGCCGCGCGCATAGCCCCAGGCCACCGCATCGTGACGGGCCACGCCGCCGCGACGCTGCAAGGTGGCGCCGACCACCGGATAGCGGGCATTGGGCGAAATATCGAGCGGCGGGCAATATTCCTTGGCTTCTTCCTTCGACAGCCATTCATTGTCGATGCCGTTGAGGCGGTTGGCATGGATATGGCGCTTGAAGCTCTGCACGTCATGCACCGTATGCGCCAGCATCATGACGCCGCGCTGCGAGAACATGACGTTGTAGTTGAGGTCCTGGCTGAGACCTTCCCACAGCTTCACCGCATGTTCGTAAAGATGCGCACTCTCGTCATAGAGATAGTTGGAGCGAATGATGGTGGTGTTGCGCCCCGTATTGCCGCCGCCGAGCCAGCCCTTTTCGATCACCGCGACATTGGTGATGCCGTGTTCCTTGGCCAGATAATAGGCCGCGCCCAGACCATGCCCGCCCGCGCCGACGATGATGACGTCATATTCGGCCTTGGGTTCGGCATTGGGCCATTGCGGGTCCCAGTTCTTGTTACCGGAAAGCGCGTTTTTGATAATAGAAGCTGCAGAAAAGCGGGACATGAACAACCACCAGTTTCGCGACCGCATGCACCCTGACGGCACATGCGAAGCCTTTGATGATATTTCTATTGTGTCCTGTGAAAACCCGACAGCAGGCTTGCGTCAAAAGACGCCATAAATACGACATGCACACCATTTCGCGACATGGTGACATCAGGCCAAATCTCCGCCCGATCTGTCCATCGCCAGCCCTCCTGACAGACAGCTGTCAGGAGCCGGTTCCACCCAAGGTTTCCTTTTTGCTGTCGCGCTATAGGTTATTGGTAACGTAAATAAGCGATATGGGACGAGGAATATGTCACACCGAGGTCTTCTGAAAGGCGCAGCCATCGCAATCACCCTGCTTGCCGGCGCGACGGGACTTTCCAGTCCAGCACAATCGCAGGTTGTCGTTTCATCCAAGATCGATACGGAAGGCGGTGTGCTGGGCAATATCATTCTCGCCGTCCTCAACGCCAATGGCATTCAGACGACCGACCGCATCCAGCTGGGCGCAACGCCGGTGGTGCGCAAGGCAATCGTGGCCGGTGAGATCGATATTTACCCGGAATATACCGGCAATGCGGCCTTCTTCTTCAACAAGGCGGATGATCCGCTCTGGAAAGACCCGGCCAAGGCGTTTGAGACGGCAAAGAAGCTCGATTACGACGCCAACAAGATTGTCTGGCTGTCGCCTTCGCCTGCCAACAACACCTGGGGCATTGCGCTGCGCAAGGACGTGGCCGACGAGAACAAGCTCGCCAGTCTCAGCGATTTCGGCAAATATGCTTCCGGTGGCGGCAAGGTCATTCTGGCCGCCTCGTCGGAATTCGTGAATTCGGCTGCCGCCCTGCCCGCTTTCCAGACTGCCTATGGCTTCACGCTGAAGCAGGATCAGCTCATCACGCTGTCTGGCGGCGATACGGCGGCGACCATTGCCGCCGCCGCCAACCAGACGAATGGCGCAAATGCGGCAATGGTCTATGGCACGGATGGCGGCATTGCGCCGTCCGGTCTTGTGGTGCTTGAAGACGACAAGCATGTGCAGCCTGTCTACCAGCCCGCCCCCATAATCCGCGAGGAAGTGCTGAAAAAGAACCCGAAGATCGAAGAACTGCTGAAGCCGGTTTTTGCAAAGCTCGACCTGACCACGCTTCAGGAACTGAACGGTCGTGTCCAGCTTGGCGGTGAACCGGCCAAGGCGGTCGCCGAGGACTTCCTGAAGAAGAACGGCTTTCTGAAATAGGCGGATAAAGGCGACACGTTGCCGGATAGAATCGCAGTTCCTCATTCCAATTCGGCGAATGCTGAAAAGGCCCCGCATGGCCTGTTCGGTCGTGTCGACAGGCTTGGTCTCGTTATAACCGTTCTGGCCATCGCCGGACTGTTGTTGCCCTTTGCCACCTTCCGCGCCAACCGCATCGTTCAGGGCGAACCGCGCTTTCTGCTCGACGCCTTGCCCGTTGGTGAAGCCGCGCTGCTGCTCGTCATTGTCATCGTCTGGCTGTTGGTCGCCCTGTTTTCAACAGGCCGCATGTTGCGACTGGGCGCAAGCCTTGCCGGGCTTGCCGCCATGCTGATCGCGATAGGACTTGCGGCAACGCATCTTTCTCCAGCTGGCAACAATTACTCGCGCGTTTCACCGGCATCAGGCTTCTGGCTGCTGCTCTTCACCAGCGGCATTTCAGTCGCCGATGCTCTGGTGCGCCTGCAAGTGCGGCCGCTGGTGCGGGTGGGTTTGCTGACACTCGCCGCCCTTCTTCTCTATGCGCTGCTCGCATCGGGGCTGTGGGACAATCTCTCCTTCATGAAGGAATATCTCAGCCGCGCCGACAGTTTCTGGAATGAAGCCCGTCGCCATGTGGAACTGGCGCTCGGTTCGCTTGTCGCGGCAACGGTCATCGGCATTCCGCTCGGGCTTATCTGCCATCGTGTGCCGCGGCTGCGCGGTCTGGTGCTGAACAGCCTCAACATCGTTCAGACCATCCCATCGATGGCGCTGTTCGGCATATTGATTGCACCGCTCGGCTGGCTTGCCGCAAACGCGCCATGGGCGGCGAGCCTCGGCATTCGCGGTATCGGTGCAGCGCCTGCCTTTGTCGCCCTGTTTCTCTATTCGCTTCTGCCCATCGTCGCCAATACGGTGGCGGGACTGGCGCAGGTGCCAGAGCCGGTCAGCGATGCCGCGCGCGGTATGGGCATGACGCGCCTGCAACGGCTGTTCAAGACCGAGTTTCCCCTGGCGTTTCCGGTCATCCTCACCGGCATTCGCATCGTCATGGTGCAGAACATCGGCCTGACCACCATCGCCGCGCTGATCGGCGGCGGCGGTTTCGGCACATTCGTCTTTCAGGGGATCGGGCAGACAGCCATGGATCTCGTGCTGCTTGGCGCGCTGCCAACGGTTCTGCTGGCCTTCGGCGCTGCCGTTCTGCTCGACGCCGCCATTGAAATCGCCGGGAAAGGAACCGCGCAATGATCGAGTTCGACCGGATTACCAAGCGCTATAATGGCCGGGCTGCGGTGGATGCGGTCAGCTTTTCCGTCGAGCCGCATAGTATTGCGGCCATTGTCGGCACATCCGGTTCGGGCAAGACCACCTTGCTGCGCATGGTCAACCGCCTTGTCGAACCGACCGAAGGCGAAATCCGCATTGACGGGCACAGCAATATGGACGAGCCCGGTCACGCCCTGAGGCGGCGGATCGGTTACGTCATCCAGCAACACGGGCTCTTTCCACATCGCACAGTTGCGGAAAACATTGCCACAGTGCCGGTTCTGCTCGGCTGGACGAAACAGCGGATCAATGCCCGCGTCGATGAATTGCTTGATCTGTTTCAGCTTGAACCGGCAGACTATCGCGACCGTTACCCGCAGGAACTGTCGGGCGGCCAGCAGCAGCGCGTTGGTGTCGCACGGGCGCTGGCGGCGGAACCGAACATATTGCTGATGGACGAACCTTTCGGCGCGCTCGACCCGGTCATCCGCGCCAAGGCGCAGGAAGACCTGAAGGCCATCCAGCGCCGTTTCGGCACCACGATCCTGCTGGTCACGCATGATATGGAGGAAGCGATTTCGCTCGGCGACCATATTGCGGTCATGGATGACGGAAAGCTTTTGCAATATGGCCCGCCCGCGGAAATTCTGGCACGGCCTGCAACGGAGTTCGTCGAAAGGCTGGTCGGCACCGGCGAGCGCCCGTTCCGCCTGCTCTCGCTGACTGATCTGAAAACGGTCCTGCAACCGGGTGACGCCAGCGGCGACGCCATGCCCGTCTCTGCCTCGCAACGCGACGCGCTGGCCGAGCTTTTATGGTCGGGTCGCAATGCATTGCCGGTTCTCGATGGCGACGGCAGGCCACTCGGCCGCGTGACGCTGGAAAGACTGTTGCGGAAAGCGGAACGCCCGGCATGAGGCTGTTCGTTTCCATCATTCCACGGCTGGCGCTCCTGGCGGTGCTCGTTCTGTTTCTGATGCAGCCGCATCTGTTCGAACCCGTCTTCCGCCCGCTGGTCAGCGATGGCGCACCCGTCATCTATGACCGCGCCAATCTGTTGACGCTGACCTTGCAGCATCTGGGGCTGGTGGCGCTGGCCACCCTGATATCGACACTGGTTGCAGTCGCCATGGCAATCTTCGTGACCAGACGGCAGGGCGCAGAGTTTTTGCCGCTTTCGCGCAGTCTGGTGAATATCGGCCAGACATTTCCGCCCGTCGCGGTTCTGGCGCTTGCTGTGCCGGTTTTCGGTTTCGGCGACAAGCCGACGCTGATCGCGCTGTTTCTCTATGGGCTTCTGCCAATTTTCGAAAACACCCTGACCAGCCTGACCACTCTTCCCGCGCCCGTTGTAGAAGCAGCACGCGGCATGGGCATGACGGGAATGCAGCGTCTGGTCAAAGTTGAAATGCCGCTTGCCATGCCCGTCATCCTTGCCGGAATAAGGCTGTCGGCGGTCATCGGCCTTGCCACCGCCACCATCGGCTCGACGGTCGCGGCCAGCACGCTTGGCGAAGTGATCATTGCCGGCCTCATCTCCAACAACCTCGCTTTCGTGCTGCAAGGCGGTCTCGTCGTCGCGGCGCTGGCCATTCTGATCTTCGACGGCTTTCAAACCCTCGAACATTATCTCATGAAACAGGCCGGAAGAGACGCCTGAACCGGCCCGTACCCCTTTGAATAGCCATATTGCGCTCCTATATCCTGTTAAACCAACATTGGGCGAGGAACGGAATGAATATCGGGCAGGCAGCCACAGCATCAGGCATATCGGCGAAGATGATCCGCCATTATGAAACCATCGAGCTTATCGAGGCTGCTGATCGCACGGATTCCGGCTATCGCGTCTACACGCAAAAAGATGTCGAGACGCTGCGCTTTATTCGCCGCAGCCGCGATCTCGGTTTTCAGGTCGAACAAATCAAGGAACTGCTGGCGCTCTGGCGTGACCGCAACCGCGCATCCGCCGATGTGAAGAAGGTCGCGCTCGTTCATGTCGAGGAGCTTGAAACCAAGATGCTCCAGCTTCAGGAAATGGCCGACACGCTGCGCCATCTGGCAAAGAACTGCCATGGCGACAATCGCCCCGACTGTCCGATCATTCACCAGCTTGCGGAAAATGCCGCCGAGCCGCGCAAGCGCCCCGCCGCGCGCAAGGGCGAATTGCTGCACAGCAAGGTCTGACCGATCCACATCTTCAGATGAAAAAACGCCGGGATTTCTCCCGGCGTTTTTATTGCAGCTCCCTTTGGGAGTTAGCTTTTTGGAAGCGTATAGGCGATGACGTAATCGCCCGGCTTGGTGCCGATAGAACCGTGCCCACCGGCAACCATCAGCACAAATTGCTGATCGCCAACCGTATAGGACATCGGCGTCGCCTGTCCGCCTGCGGGCAGACGCGCTTCCCAAAGCACCTTACCGCTGGTCAGATCATAGGCGCGCAAATAATCGTCGACAGCTGCGCCGAGGAAGGCAACGCCGCCCGCCGTAATCATCGGACCACCGATGCCCGGCACGCCGACTTTCAGCGGCAGCGGAACCGGCGCCATATCGCGAATGGTGCCATTGCGATGCTTGTAGACGGTCTTGCCGGTTCGCAGATCGACGCCCGCAACATAGCCCCATGGCGGAGTCTGGCACGGAATGCCGAGCGGTCCGAGGAACGGTCCCATGAAGACGCCATAAGGCGCACCATCATTGCGGTTCAGTCCCTGTTCGCTGCCCTTTTCATCCTGTCCCTTCGGCGGAATTTCCGAACGCGGAACAAGGCGCGAGGTGAAGGCCAGATAGGTCGGCATGCCGAACATCACCTGACGCACCGGATCAACGGCCACACTGCCCCAGTTGAAGACACCGAAATTGCCCGGATAGACAATGGTGCCCTTCAGCGACGGCGGCGTGTAGCGCCCCTCATAGGCCAGCTGGTGGAACTTGATGCGGCAGGCGAGCTGATCGAACATCGTCACGCCCCACATATCGCTTTCGCGCAATGCTGGTGGGCTGAAGGTCAGATCGGAAATCGGCTGCGTTGGCGACGAATGATCTTCCGAGATTGTGCCGGTCGGGGCCGGAATTTCCTTGATCGGAATGATCGGCTCGCCGGTGCGGCGGTCGAGCACATAGAGGTCGCCCTGCTTGGTCGGACCGACCAGCGCTGGCGTACCGTTGATATCAAGCAGAACCGGCTGCGCCGGAACGTCCATATCCCACAGATCGTGATGGACCGTCTGGCGCACCCACTTCACCTGACCCGTATTCACATCAAGTGCGACGATGGAGGAGGAATATTTCTCCACATTTTCGCTGCGTCCCATGCCGAGCTGGTCAGGCACCTGATTGCCAAGCGGAACGAAGATCAGGCCGAGTTTTTCGTCCACGCTGGAGACCGACCAGCTATTGGGCGAATTCGTCGTGTAGAACTGGCCTTCCGGCAACGGTGTCGTGACGTCCGGATTACCCGAATCCCAGTTCCAGATAAGCTGGCCCGTGCGGATATCGAAGGCGCGGATGACGCCCGACTGTTCTTCCGTCGAGTAATTGTCGTTGACGGCGCCGCCGACAATGATCTTGTCGCCAACAACAGCCGGAGGCGAGGTCGAGTAATAATAACCGGCCGGATTAAACTTCATGCCATGGCTGAGATCGAGCGTGCCGCCATTGGCAAAATCGGTGCAGATTTCACCGGTCGCCGTATCAAGCGCGATCAGGCGGGCATCCGAGGTCGGCAGATAGACCCGCTCGGCGCATTTGGCGCCAGCCGTTGCATTGGAGTCCTTCCAGTAGCTCACGCCACGGCAGGTCTGGTGCTGGCGGTCGGTGTTGAAGCCGACTTTCGGGTCAAACTTCCACTTTTCCTTGCCGGTCGCGGCGTCGAGCGCAATCGCCCAATTATGCGGCGTGCAGAGATAGAGCGAGTCGCCAATCTTGAGCGGCGTCACCTGATAGGTGGTTTCGCCGACATCTTGCGGCTGCTTCACGTCACCGGTCTGGTACTGCCAGGCAACCTGCAATTTGGAGACATTGTCCGGCGTGATCTGCGACAGCGGCGAATAACGCTGGCCATAGGGTGTGCGGCCATATTGGTGCCATTCACCGTCCGGTACATTGCCGCCCAGATCGGGTGTCGCCGCAACCTTGTCTGTCGGGAGACTGCCCGCAATATTGTAGGGGTCCTGTGTCATGGAATAACCGGCGATTGCAAGCGCAATCACGCTTGCGACCGTCAGCGGCAGGCCACCGCCGCCCTGCCCGCCATTCAGCGGCTTGCGGATCCACGGGGTCAAAAGCCAGAGGCCAAGCAGCACGATAATGCCGCCGCGCGCGCCAAGCTGCCACCAATCGAAACCGACTTCATAAACGGCCCAGCCCAGCGAGCCGAGCACGATCAGCGCATAGAGCCACAGAGCCGCCGCGCTTCTTTTCAAGAGGAGAGCGGCTGTCAGCAAAAAGCCGACAGCCGCAATGATGTAGTACCAGCTGCCCCCCAGGGTAACGAGCTGGACACCGCCCCAGCCGAGCGCCAGCCCGACCAGCACAAGGACGATAGAGGTCAAGGAAATAAGCAAAATAATACCCCTTCAAGTGTGACTGCAGACCGCCGTGCCTGAACCCGAATGCACGGAAAACATCGAATGCGAGAAGTCCTGATGGGTGGGAGTGTCGTTGCGTTTCGAATGCACCGACACTCTCTGCCTCCAAATAAAACTAGGCAGAAATCTAAAAAGACCAGAGGAAACAAAAAAGGCGGCTCGTGAGAGCCGCCTTTGCTTGGGAGTTAGTTTGAATTGCTGCGTTGGTCAGCCGAGTGGGCTTTGGAACCGGCGGAGCCTCAGCGCATTGCTGAGCACGAAGATGCTCGACAGCGCCATCGCACCCGCTGCCAGAACCGGCGATAGCAAAGTGCCGGTGAAGGGATAGAGAATACCGGCAGCGACCGGAATGAGCGCCACATTATAGGCGAAGGCCCAGAAGAGGTTTTCGCTGATATTGCGGATTGTCGCTTTCGATATCGCGATGGCGTTTGCAACACCGCGCAGGTCGCCTGACATCAGCACCACATCCGCGCTTTCAATCGCAATATCCGTGCCGGTGCCAATGGCAATGCCAACATCTGCTGCTGCCAGCGCCGGGGCGTCGTTGATGCCGTCACCGACGAAAGCAATACGCTTGCCGCCAGCCGAAAGCCGCTTCAGCGCTTCGACCTTGCCGTCCGGCAGCACTTCCGCCACCACTTCATCAATGCCGAGCCGCTTGGCGATGGCCTGCGCAGTGCGGCGATTGTCGCCGGTGATCATCGCCACGGTAAGCCCCTGCTCGTGCAGGGCAGCGATGGCGGCAGGCGTGGTTTCCTTCATCGGGTCGGCGACCGTGATGATGGCCGCAAGCTTACCGTCAACGGCGGCATAAAGCGGAGATTGGCCTTCATCGCCGAGACGCTTCGCATCCTCGGCAAATACCGCCACATCATGGCCGAGTTTGGCCATATAGCGGTCGGCGCCGATGGCGACTTCATGCCCTGATACCGTCGCCTTGAGACCGAAACCCGGCACTGCTTCGAAAGCCGAGACATCAGCAAGCTTCAGGCCCTTTTCCTTGGCAGCCGTCACGATGGCGTCGGCAATCGGATGTTCAGAGCGAGCCTCGACAGCTGCCACCAGCGCCAGAAGTTCTTGCCTGTCGAAACCGTCCACCGTTGCAAAATGCGCCAGTGCGGGCTTGCCCTGGGTCAGCGTGCCGGTCTTGTCGACAGCGATAATCGTTGCATCACGCAAGGTTTGCAGCGCATCGCCACGGCGAAACAGAACACCGAACTCTGCCGCGCGACCGGTGCCAACCATGATCGATGTCGGGGTTGCCAGCCCCATTGCGCATGGGCAGGCAATGATGAGAACGGCAATCGCATTGACCAGCGCATAGCCGAGCATCGCGGTGCCGCCAATGGCGAGCCAGAGCACGAAGGTCAGCGCGGCAGCGGCCATGACGGCGGGCACGAACCAGCCTGTCACCTTGTCGACCTTGGCCTGAATGGGCAGCTTGTCGGCCTGTGCATCTTCCACCATGCGGATGATCTGCGAGATCACCATGTCGCGGCCAACCTTGGTGGCGCGGAAGGTAAAAGCGCCCGTTTTGTTGATGGTGCCGCCAACCACTTCCGCACCCTTGTTCTTGGCGACAGGCACGGGCTCGCCGGTGATCATCGATTCATCGACATAGGACGAACCTTCGATCACTTCGCCATCGACCGGCACTTTCTCGCCGGGGCGCACTTGTACAACATCGCCTGCACGCACGTCTTCGAGCGGCACATCGAGCGTCTCGCCATCGCGCACCACCCGGGCCGACTTGGCCTGCAAGCCGACCAGACGGCTGATGGCCGCGCTGGTGCGTCCCTTGGCGCGCGCTTCAAGATAGCGCCCGATCAGGATCAGCGTGACGATGACCGCGGCCGCCTCGAAATAAACGTTGACCGTGCCCGCGGGCAAAATGCCCGGCAGGAAGGTTGCGACAAGCGAGAAGCCCCAGGCCGCAAGCGTGCCGACAACAACCAGCGAGTTCATATCCGGTGTTGCGCGCAGCAGCGCCGGAATGCCCTTCTTGAAGAAGCGCAGACCCGGCCCGAACAACACAAGCGTGGTCAACACGAATTGCAGATACCAGCTATTCTGCATGCCGACCCGGTCCATCACGAACATATGGACAGCGGGAATGAGATGCGATCCCATTTCCAGCACGAAGACCGGAAGGGTCAAAACTGCCGCCAGCAGAACGCTCTTTTTCAGTTCAACAGCTTCGGCATCGCGCTTTTCGCTTTGGGTTTCAGCTGGTGCTTCGTCGGCGTGATCGTTCAGCGACCGCGCCTCGTAACCGGCTTTCTCGACAGCCTTGACGAGTTCGGCGGTCTCGACCTGTCCGGCCAGTTCCACATGCGCACGCTCGGTCGCCAGATTGACGTTGGCGCGCGTCACGCCCGGCACCGCATTCAGCGCCTTTTCGACTTTGCTGACGCAGGAGGCGCAGCTCATGCCGTCAATGGCGAGATCGATGCTGCCGGACGGAACCTCGTAACCCGCCTTGCGGATGGCATCGATGACGGCAGGCAGATCCGGCGTGCCCTTGAAGGTAACATCGGCGCGTTCGGTGGCGAGATTGACGGAAACCTTGTCGACGCCTGCGACCTTCGACACGGCCTTTTCGACCGAGGAGACACAGGATGCGCAGCTCATGCCTTCCACGGGAACGGGAAAGCTGATGGATTCGTGATCGACGGGCTTGTTCATGGCAATCCTCTTCGAGACCTTTAGCGGTCCCCTTTCACACCTCCGGAGAGGCTAAATTTCTGAATTGCCATATAAGTAGTCCTTCCCACCGTTGGAAGGTCAAGCGCTTTTTTGGAAGCGGAAATGCGGTGTAGTGACGGCGGATTTTCCGGGTCAGATTGGCAGCCGGTTATGGGCTGCGGGCATGGCGAGACCGGTGCCGTTGTTGCTCTGGATAAAGGCCTGCACATCGCTGGCCGGCATCGGGCGTCCGGTCAGAAAGCCCTGCACTTCGCCGAAACGTTCGGTCCTCAGGCGCTCAAGCTGCTGTGTTGTTTCTACGCCTTCGGCAGTGGTGACAATGTTGAAACCAGCGCCCAGCGTGGCCACCGCCTGGATGATAGCGAGATCACGCGTATCCGCTTCGATCCCGGATACGAAGCTGCGATCGATCTTGATCTTGTCAAACGGAAAGGAGCGCAGATAGCTGAGCGAGGAATAGCCGGTGCCGAAATCGTCCATGGCAATGCGAGCGCCAAGGCGGCGCAACTCGAACAGCAGCTCGATATTGTGCTTGCTGTTGGAGAGGAACACCGATTCGGTGATTTCCAGTTCGAGCCGGTTCGGCGACAGGCGGGCCGCGTCCAGCGCATCGGTTACAGAGTGCAGAAGCGAGCTTTGGCTGAACTGGACCGGCGACAGATTGACCGAAACCTTGATGTCCTCCGGCCAGGAAACCGCTTCGCGGCAGGCAGCCAACAGTACCCAATCACCGATAGGGCCGATCAATCCGGTTTCTTCCGCAAGCGGAATGAATTCCGCCGGGGAAATCATCCCGCGTTCGGGATGACGCCAGCGGATCAGTGCTTCGAAACCGGAAATCAACCCGCTCTCCAGATTGAAGATCGGCTGGTAATGCAGTTCGAACTGTTGGGACGACAGCGCCTGACGCAGCTCGCTCGTCATGATGTGGCGCTTTTCAGCGGCCAGACGCAGCGAGTGCTGGTAGAAATGGAAGCTGCGCCTGCCGCTCGATTTCGATGCGTGAAGCGCCAGATCGGCATTGCGCATCAGCACGTCGGAATTATCGCCATGCAGCGGCGCCTGCGCGATGCCCATGCTGCAGGTGACGAATTCGGAGTTATCGCCGAGCTTGAACGGTTCCTGAAACGCCGAAAGCACCCGATCCGCAAACATGGCGATCTGGCCAACGGTCCCGCTGCGGTAAATGACGGCGAATTCATCGCCGCCGAGCCGTGCGATGAACTGGTCGCTCGTGGTGATCTGACGCAACCGCTCGGCCACCTGCTGCAAAAGCTGGTCGCCTGCCTGATGGCCGATATTGTCGTTGATGCTCTTGAAATGATCGATGTCGATATAGAAAAGCGCAAATGGCTCCGCATCACCGCCCTTTTTCTGCAATTCCTCCACATGATGGGAGAAATAGGCACGGTTGGGCAATCGCGTGAGGCTGTCATGCATGGCGATATGGGCCATGCGCGCCTCGATTTCGCGTCGTTCGGTGACGTCTTCGATCAGGCCGATCAGATAGCGCGGCGAAGCGCCGTCAATCGGCGGAATGGAACTCTTGATCACGCGCAGAATACGCAGGGTTCCATCGTCGTGATGGGTTTTATATTCGACGCTCAGCGCTTCGCCCTTGCTCATCACCTGACGATCCTGCTGCGCATATTGGCGGCGCTCCAGATCCGTCATCAGTTGCGCGTCGGTAAAGCCGACCACCGTCTCGACCGCCTTGCCGCTCGCCTGCGATGCCGCCTGATTGTAGAGCACGTAACGCCCCTCATCCTGCATGTCCTTGATGAACACGCCGAGCGGCAGATTGCTGACAAGGCTATCGAGCAAAGACTGGGCATGGATCGCCTGCCGGTTGGCTTCGGCAAGTTCGGTCCGGTCCTGCACAATGGCGAGAATAGCTTCCCTGCCATCGAACTGTACCTCACGCCCGTAGGTCAGGACTTCGATGATTTCGCCGTCGGCGCGCCGGTGCTGCCAGCGCTCCGGGCGCTCCAGATCGCTGCGATCACGAACAGCGCTCAGCATGCGCTCGCGCTCAGTATGCGGACGGATATCAAGTACGGTCATGCCCGGCAGCTCGTCGGGCGTGTAGCCGTAAAGCGCATAGGCCGCGTCGTTCATGATGATGAAGCCGAGAGTCTGCGGATCATAGACCCACATTGGCGTCGGATGGGTGGTGAACAGAATACGGAAATCCTGCTGGGATGTGCTCGCCATGGAGCCTCCCGCCTCTGCCGGACCGGCTTTCCGCTTCGCCATTATAAACCCCTTGCCCCAAGCCGACACATGCCGTCAGTCTAAATTAGCCAATAAAACCTCTCACTGGAACATCATATTCCGCATGAGTTCATGACCAGACAGGCACGAACAAACAGGCGGGGACTGCCACCAGGACACACTTCCCCGCAGGGACAATACGACCAATGGTTTTAACAAACCATATATGAAGGAGGCGCTCATTTAGTTTTTTCTGATGATCTTATTCTTATCGCGCCGCCATCATGGGGAAGTGAACCGGCATCTGCTGAAGACCGCCAGAGACGGCTTGACCACTCAAAACTTCCGGCCTATGCCTATGGCAGCAAAATTCGTTGGGGTGCCTCGAAAGAGGCTGAGAGGCGCGTTCTCGCGTTAACCCATTGAACCTGATCCGGGTAATACCTGCGTAGGGAACGGAGTTTGACGCGTCGCGGACAGGGTTCATCCCACTCGGAGCTTATGCTCCATACAGGTTCATGGCGTCTCATCTTTCCGTTCGGAATGAGAGACGATACGATGAACCAGAAACATAGTTTCTCCCGACCCAAATCCAACAATGGCCAGACACTGTCTGCGCCCATCTGCGTGACCCCCATCTGTGTGACCATTGCCGGTTCCGACAGTGGCGGCGGTGCTGGCATTCAGGCCGACCTCAAGACATTTTCAGCGCTGGGCGTCTATGGCGCGAGCGTCATTGCCGCTGTGACCGTGCAGAACACCTGCACGGTGAGCGCGGTGCACGATATCCCGCCCGCCATCGTCGCGGGCCAGATAGACGCCGTTTTCAGCGATCTCGATGTTGCCGCAGTGAAGATCGGCATGGTGTCCGTGCCCGAAACCATCGAGGCCATTGCGCGCGGGCTTGCCCATTTTTCCGGCCCCATCGTTCTCGATCCGGTGATGGTGGCCAAGTCGGGCGACCGGCTTTTGAGCGAAAACGCCATTGCGCTTTTGCGCCAGAAACTGGTGCCGCTCGCAACGCTTTTGACCCCCAACCGGCCTGAAGCGGCCTGCCTGCTCGGCTCCGGTCTGGCGCTTGATGACGATGACGCCGAACAGCAAGGCCGCGCATTGCTCGAACTCGGCGCGAAGGCCGTTCTGATGAAGGGCGGCCATGCCGAAGGCGAAATTTGCGTCGACCTGCTCGTTCGCCGCGATCAGCCGACGCTGCGTGTCGAGGCACCGCGCATCCGGACCGACAACACCCATGGCACAGGTTGCACGCTCTCCTCGGCCATTGCTGCGGAGCTTGCCAAGAACCTGCCGCTCGAAAAAGCGGTGCTTGCAGCCCACACCTATCTGCAAGGGGCAATCCGCGCTGCCGACACATTGAAGATCGGACACGGCCATGGGCCGGTGCACCATTTCCATGACCTCTGGAAAACCCGAACGGAGGAGATTGCGTGATGCGCGTCACCATCATCGGAGCGGGTGTTGCCGGTCTTGCCACTGCCGCCGAGTTCACCGATCAGGGCCACGCCGTCACGGTGATTGCCCGCAGCCCGCAGATCGGTTCCGACTGCTGCTCCTGGCTTGCAGGCGGCATGCTGGCGCCATGGTGCGAAGGCGAAAGCGCCGAGGAACCTGTGGTGCGGCTCGGTCAGGAAGCGATTGGCTGGTGGGAAAAGCACGTCTCCGGCGTCAAGCACGAAGGCACTCTGGTTCTGTCGCACAACCGCGACGCCAGCGAGTTGCGCCGCTTCGCACGCCGCACGGAAGCCTTCGACACAATAGACAGTGAACGCATTGATGCGCTGGAGCCTGATCTCGCCGGACGTTTCCGGCAGGGCCTGTTCTTCGCACGCGAAGGCCATCTCGACCCGCGCAAGACACTGGTTGAGCTGGCCGAAAACCTGCAAAGAAAGGGCGTCGTGTTCCAGCTCAATACGGAAGCGGACGCAGCGAAGATCGACGCGGATATTATCGTCGATGCCCGCGGTCTTAGTGCCCGCGATGTGCTGCCCGATCTGCGCGGTGTCAAAGGCGAGATGCTGGTTGTCCGCTCGCGTGACATCAACCTTTCGCGACCCGTCCGCCTCCTCCATCCGCGCATTCCGCTCTACATCGTGCCGCGCGGCGACGGCGTGCACATGATCGGCGCGACGATGATCGAAAGCGATCAGCGCAGTGGCATCAGCGTGCGCTCAACACTGGAACTTTTGAGCGCGGCCTATGCCCTGCATCCGGCATTCGGCGAGGCGGAAATTCTCGAAACCGGCGTCGATGCGCGCCCTGCTTTTCCAGACAATCTGCCCCGCGTGAGACGGCGTGGCAAAACCATCTATGTCAACGGGCTTTACCGCCACGGCTTCCTGCTTTCGCCGGCGATAGCGCGCATGGCGGTTGCGGCCGCGACCACGCCCGAAACCATGCCCGAATTTGTGGAGGACTATGCATGACAATCGTGCTGAACGGTGAAGTCATCACCACGGCAGCCGCCAATCTGGCGGCACTGCTCGCCGAGATCGAACTGGACGAAGCGGTTGTCGCAACTGCGCTGAACGGCGAATTCGTGGCAAGCGACGAGCGCGCAGCCGCGACCTTGTCGGCTGGCGACCGCATCGAAGTTCTGGCCCCGATGCAGGGAGGCTGAGATGCTTGAATTCTATGGCAAAAAATTCGAAAGCCGCCTGTTGCTCGGCACGGCGCAATATCCATCGCCCGCCATATTGGCGGATGCGGTGCGCGCTTCGCAAAGCGATATCGTCACCGTGTCGCTGCGTCGTGAAAGCGGCGATGCCCGCGCCGGACAGGACTTCTGGGCGCTGATCCGCGAGCTGGGCGTGGCCGTTCTGCCCAATACGGCAGGCTGCCACACGCCGCGTGAAGCGGTGACCACCGCCAAAATGGCGCGTGAAATCTTCGGCACCAACTGGATCAAGCTGGAAGTGATCGGCGACCACGACACGTTGCAGCCAGATCCGTTCGGCCTTGTGGAAGCAGCGCGCATACTCTGCGATGACGGCTTTGAGGTCTTTCCCTATATGAATGACGATCTTGTCGTCGCGGAAAAGCTCATTGAAGCCGGTTGCAAAGTGCTGATGCCCTGGGGCGCGCCCATCGGCTCAGGCCGTGGCCTCAACAACCCTTATGCGCTGAAGACCATGCGAGCGCATTTCCCCGACATTCCGCTTGTCGTCGATGCCGGCATTGGCGTGCCGTCCCATGCGGCTGCGGCGATGGAACTGGGCTATGACGCCGTGCTCATCAACACCGCTGTCGCCAAGGCTGGTGATCCCGTCGCCATGGCGCGCGGTTTTGCGCTTGCGGTTGAAGCCGGGCGGCTCGCTTTTGAAGCGGACGCCATCGAAGCGCGCGATATGGCGGCACCTTCCACCCCTCTTCTCGGAAAGGCGTTTTTGTAATGGCCCTCGATCCGTTCTACCCGATCTTCGACAGCGCAAAATGGCTGGAGCGCATGGTGCCGCTCGGCGTCAAGCTGGTGCAGTTGCGTGCCAAGGACAAGACCGAGCCGGAGCTGCGCAGCGAAATCCGCGCCGCACGGGAAATCTGCCTTGCGCATGACTGCCAGCTGATAGTCAACGACTATTGGAAGCTCGCGCTGGAGGAAGGTTGCGACTTCATCCATCTCGGACAGGAAGACCTTGACGATGCCGATCTTGACGCCATTCGCGCCGGTGGTTTGAAACTGGGTGTTTCGAGCCATGACGAGGCGGAACTGGACCGCGCCCTGTCGGTAAAGCCAGACTATATCGCGCTTGGCCCCATCTACCCGACCATTTTGAAAAAGATGAAATGGCACGAGCAGGGCCTGCCCCGCCTTGGCCAATGGAAGGCGCGAATTGGCGATATTCCACTGGTCGGGATCGGCGGTATGAGCGTCGAACGCGCACCGGGCGTCTTTGAAGCGGGCGCCGATATCGTTTCCGTCGTCACCGACATCACCCTCAATGCCGACCCCGAAAGCCGCCTGCGCCAATGGATCGAAACCACCCGCGCTTATGCAGGCCACGCTCTGGAGCAGACCCCCATGGAAAGGCAACGCAAATGAAAAAGACCGTCTTCGCCGCCCTGTTCGGCCTCGCTTTCACGGTTGCCACTTCGGCTCACGCCGATGACAAGCTGAAGCTCATTCTCGACTGGTATGTGAACCCGGATCATGGTCCGATCATCGTCGCCGACAAGCTCGGCTACTTCAAGGATGCCGGGCTGGACGTGGATATCGTCGCGCCTGCCGATGCATCGACACCGACCAAGATGGTGGCGGCGGGACAGGCCGATCTTGCCATTTCCTATCAGCAGCAGGTGCATCTTCAGGTGCATGAAGGCCTGCCGCTTATCCGCGTCGGCACCTTGATCGACTCGCCGCTCAACTGCCTGATGACCCGCGACGACGGATCGGTGAATTCCATTGCCGATCTCAAGGGCAAGAAGATCGGCTATTCGGTCGCCGGAACCGAGGAAACTCTGCTCGGCACCATTCTCGGCCAGCACGGTGTCAAACTCTCCGATGTCGAACTGATCAATGTGAATTTCTCGCTCGCGCCATCGCTGATGTCGAAGCAGGTCGACGCTGTGATGGGTGCTTATCGCAATGTCGAACTGAACCAGATGGCCGTCGAAGGCGTGCCCGGCAAATGCTTCTTCGTCGAGGAGGAAGGCGTGCCGGTTTATGACGAGCTGGTCTATGTCGCCGCCACGACCAAGCTGGATGCGGCGGAAAAGAACAAGATTTCGCGCTTCCTCTCGGCCACAGAGAAGGCCGCGCAATATATCGTCAATCACCCGGACAAGGGTTACGAGCTGTTTTCATCCTATAGCACCGAGCTCAAGGATGAGCTGAACCAGCGCGCCTGGAAAGACACCGTGGCGCGCTTCTCACGCTCGCCTGCGAGCCTCGATTATGGTCGCTGGCAGCGTTATGAGGCCTATCTCAAGGAGCACAATCTGGTGCCTTCCATCCTGCCGGTCGAGAAATTCGCCATCGACGTCAACGCGGAAGGGAGCAAGTCATGAGCCAGCCGCAGCCGCATTATTCATCCCAACTGTTCACGCGCCTGCGCGCCGCGACGCTTGGCGACTGGAAGCCCTATATCGAGCATGAATTCGTGCGCGGACTGGGCGACGGCACCCTGCCGAAAGCTGCCTTCCTGCATTATCTCCGTCAGGACTATGTCTATCTGCACCACTATGCGCGCGCCTTTGCGCTGGGCGTCGTCAAGGCAAATACGCTGCAGGAAACCCGGCTCTGCGCCGATATCATGCACGGCCTTGCCCATATGGAACTGCCGCTGCATGTCAGCATCTGCGCCCGCGAGGGGATCAGCGAAGACGAGCTTTACGCGACGAAGGAAGAGCCGGAAAATCTAGCCTATACGCGCTATGTGCTCGATTGCGGACAAGCGGGCGATTTCCTCGACCTACTGACCGCGCTTGTGCCCTGCGCGCATGGTTATGGCGAGATCGGCCTCAATCTCGCCGTGACCGCCCTGCCCGGCACGCCCTATCAGGAATGGATCGATACCTATGCGGGGGCCGAATATCAGGACATGTGCCATACGGTCGGCAAGCTGTTCGATCAGGCCGCCAAAGACCGCATCGGCGACGACTTCGAGAAAAGCCCGCGCTGGCCAAGGCTCTGCCAGATTTTTGCCACCGCAAGCAGGCTCGAAGCCGAGTTCTGGTCGATGGGGCTAAGGGCGGCTTAGTTGGAGGGAGCAGTTCTAACTCGTTCCCGCACAAGGCGCATCGCCGACGGCTTGCTGTCGGCGGCGGTGGCGCTGGCGATCTGGCAGGCGGTGGTGAGCATCGGCCAGATGCCGCGCTTCATTCTGCCCGGTCCGCTGGATGTGGCGCAGGCGCTGATCACCAATGCCGGGCTGATTGCAGAAAACGCCGCCGCCACCATCGGCGAAGTTCTGGGCGGTCTTGTCCTTGGCAGTGCGGTCGGCATCGCAACCGCCATCTGCCTGATGATGTCGCCGCTGGCGCAGCGGCTCGTCATGCCTGCGATGGTGTTCAGTCAGGCGATCCCGATCTTTGCGCTCGCCCCGATTTTGACTTTGTGGCTCGGCTACGGTCCTGCATCGAAGATCGCGGTTACAGTGCTGATGATCTTCTTCCCCATTGTTTCCACCTTCTTTGACGGCATGCGGCGCACTGATAGCAGCCTGATCGACGCGGCGGAAATTCTGGGGGCCGGACGCATGGCGATCCTGTTTCGCATCCGCATTCCGTCTGCCTTTCCCTCACTGGCGTCGGGCCTGAGCCTTGCCGCAGTCTATGCGCCCATTGGTGCCGTGGTGGGTGAATGGGTCGGTGCATCGAAGGGCCTCGGCTATCTGATGCTGCTCGCCAATGGACGCGCCAAGGTGGATCTGATGTTCGCCTGCCTGTTTGTGCTGGCGGCCTTCACCATGCTGCTGCACGGCACGGTGTCGCATTTCGCCCGCAAGCTTGCCGCCTGGCCAAAAAAAGCCGCATAAAAAAACCGGCGGGGAAACCGCCGGTTTTCACATTCCCTCAGACGCTAAAGCTTTTGTTTTTACGCATGTCTTTATCCCGAAACCGGTTCCCACTTTCGGGAGACATGCTTTATCAGGCGAGCGTATAGGCTGTCTTGACCGTCGTGTAGAACTCGGCGGCGTAGCGGCCCTGTTCACGTGGACCGTAGCTCGAACCCTTGCGCCCGCCGAATGGCACGTGGAAATCGACACCGGCAGTCGGCAGATTGACCATCACCATGCCTGCTTCCGAATTGCGCTTGAAATGCGTTGCGTATTTCAGGCTCGTCGTGCAAATGCCAGAAGACAGGCCGAAGTTCGTATCGTTGGCGGTGGCCAGCGCTTCTTCGTAATCCTTGACGCGGATGACCGAAGCGACCGGGCCGAAGATTTCCTCACGGCTGATGCGCATCTGGTTGGTGGCTTCGGTGAAAAGTGCTGGCTGGAGATAAAAGCCCGGTGTTTCGCGGTTCAGGCGTTCGCCGCCAAAGGCAAGCTTCGCGCCTTCCTTGCGGCCAAGCTCGATATAATCCATGTCCTGCTGAAGCTGGCTTTCGTCCACAACCGGGCCAATATGCGTGCCCTGCTTCAGCGCATTGTCGACGACAACACCCTTCAGCCTTTCAATGGCGGCGGCAACAAACTTGTCGTGGATGCCTTCCGTCACGATGACGCGTGAGGATGCGGTGCAACGCTGTCCGGTCGAGAAGAAGGCCGAATTGACCACGGATTCAACCGCGACATTGAGATCGGCATCGTCCAGAACGACGACCGGGTTCTTGCCGCCCATTTCAAGCTGGAAGCGACGATTGTGTTCGATGGAGGCAGCGGCAACGCGCTTGCCCGTACCGGTCGAACCGGTGAAGGTCACAGCCTGAACATCGGCGCTGTCCAGAATGGTCTGGCCAACGACGGAACCTCGGCCCATGACGAGGTTGAGAACGCCCTTCGGCAGACCGGCGCGATGCAGAATATCGACAATCGCCCAGGAGCAGCCCGGCACGAGGTCGGCTGGCTTGAAGACGATGGTGTTGCCATAGCAAAGCGCTGGCGCGATCTTCCAGGTCGGGATGGCGATCGGGAAATTCCACGGCGTGATGATGCCGACGACACCAACGGCTTCACGGGTGACCTCAACGCCGATGCCCGGACGCGCCGAAGGCAGCGTTTCACCGGCAAGGCGCAGGCACTCGCCTGCGAAGAAGTCGAAAATCTGGCTGGCGCGTATGGTTTCGCCGATGCCTTCGGCAAGCGTCTTGCCTTCTTCGCGCGACAGGAGACGGCCAAGCTCGTCCTTGCGCGCCAGAATCTCGTCGGCTGCCTTACGCAGGATCGCGTGGCGCTCCAGAATGCCGGAACGCGACCAGGCCGGGAAAGCGGCCTTCGCAGCTGCAATCGCCGCTTTCGTGTCTTCAGCCGTCGCGCGGGCATAGGTGCCCACCACATCATTGGTGTCGGACGGGTTGATGTTGGCAGTGCCGTCACCGCCAACCCACTCGCCAGCGATCAGATTCTGATGAATTGTCATATGAACTCTCTCTCCCGATATCAGCCGTGCGGCTCTGATATATCTCACTTTCATTCGCGCATAGAACCAGCGAATGCAAGGTTGCATCGGGCTTTTAGCAGAAAATGTGAAAAGTATTACTTTTAAAATCCCAAAATCGGCGTTCTTGTAAAATTGCCACACCTGACACCTTGCAAACCAGAAATTGCATTTAGGGCCTTGGCAAACGAATTTGCTCATTTATTGTGCAGCGATCTGAAACACTGGCAGGAGGTATGAGATGCGTGTCCAATATCCATTCCCAATGGTGCCCAGTGTTTCTGCGGGCGCCTCTAATCGCTAGGTCCGCGGCCCGCCTCGCGGGCTAAAATCGCTCCTTCGGAGCATCTTTCCAAAACCATCGCTGTTCGCGGCTCCTCCGGGAGCCGACTGTTTTGTTTTCTCAATCAAGGGCCAGTTCTGCGCGCAAGCACAGGCTGGAATATGGATATGACTCGGTTTCGTTTAGATTTCCGGGGACCTGCGTTCCGCAATGTCCTCGGCTATACTTTCAGCCATTGGCGAAGTCAGCCCTTGCGGCTGGCGCTGATGATAATCGGCATGCTGCTTGCAACAGCCGCAGATGTTTTGACCCCGCTCTATTCAGGGCGGCTGGTCGATGCGCTTTCGCTTGGCAATAATGGTGCATGGGATGCCGCCATTCAGGCGCTTGTCGTGCTGCTTGCGCTGG
The DNA here is from genome assembly GCA_014138095.1 of Ochrobactrum sp. RH2CCR150. Lineage (GTDB taxonomy): Bacteria > Pseudomonadota > Alphaproteobacteria > Rhizobiales > Rhizobiaceae > Brucella > Brucella gambitense. The sequence continues at coordinate 581,971 of JACGXE010000001.1, read as the reverse complement.
GTGCGCTGGCGCTGATTACCCGCCAGTTGACCTTCTATGTCATCACCGACTTCACTTTGAAGATCATGAGCGACATGGCGGCAAGTTCGTTCCACAAGTTGCAGCGGTTTTCGACCGACTGGCACGCCAATGCCTTTGCCGGATCGACGGTCCGCAAGGTTTCGCGCGCCATGTGGGCACTCGATCTGCTCAATGACACGCTGATCGTGGCGCTGTTGCCGTCAATCCTGATGCTGGTTGGCTCGGTAGTGCTTCTGTCGTGGTACTGGCCGCTGATGGGCTTGCTGGTTGCAATCGGCTCTGTGCTGTTCATCGTCTGCACGATTGTGATTTCGCTTGGCTTTGTTGCGCCTGCCGCAACATTGGCCAATAGCTGGGACACGCGCATGGGCGGCTCGCTGGCCGACGCCATCTCCTGCAACGCGGTCGTGAAGGCATTCGGCGCGGAAAGCCGTGAAGATGTTCGTCTTTCCAAGGTGGTGACCAAGTGGCGCAGCCGCACACGCCGCACATGGCTGATTGGCACGCTGAACGGCTTCATCCAGGGTGCGAACCTTCTGGTCATGCGCGGCGTTGTCATTGCCTTTGCGCTCTATCTCTGGAGCCAGGGCAAGGCCACGGCAGGCGACATCACCTTCGTTCTGACGGCATTCTTCATGCTGCAGGGCTATCTGCGCGATGTCGGCATGCATATCCGCAACCTGCAACGGTCGGTCAACGACATGGAAGAACTGGTCGATATCGAAGCACAGCCCTACGGCATTGCTGACAGGTCTGGCGCTACCACCATCAAGATCGGTGCGGGCGAGATCACCTTCGATCACGTCACGTTCCATTATGGCAACCATGAAGACCCGCTTTACCGCGACTTCTCGGTCAAGATCGATGCAGGCGAACGGGTTGGCCTTGTCGGTCATTCCGGCTCTGGCAAGACCACCTTCGTGAAGCTGATCCAGCGGCTTTACGACGTCACTGACGGCGCCATCCGCATTGACGGCCAGAACATCGCCGAAGTCACCCAGGCGTCACTGCGATCACAGATCGCCATCGTGCAACAGGAGCCGATCCTGTTTCACCGCACGCTGGCCGAGAACATCGCCTATGCCCGCCCCGGCGCAACACAGGCCGAGATTGAGGAAGCGGCACGCCTTGCGAGCGCGCATGACTTCATCACCCGGCTGCCGAAGGGCTATGCGACACTGGTGGGTGAACGCGGCGTGAAGCTGTCGGGCGGTGAACGCCAGCGCGTGGCTATTGCCCGGGCGTTTCTGGCCAATGCGCCGGTTCTGATCCTCGACGAGGCGACGTCCAGCCTCGACTCGGAATCGGAAGTGCTGATCCAGCAGGCGATGGAACGTCTGATGGTCGGGCGTACCACGCTCGTCATTGCTCACCGGCTATCGACGGTGCGCGCACTCGACCGGCTGCTTGTCTTCGACAAGGGTAATATCATCGAGGAAGGCGACCATGACGCGCTGATCCGCAAGCCGGGCGGCATCTACCGCCGTCTGTTCGAACGGCAGGCGCTGGAGCTGACCAAGGGTCTCGAAGACGTCATTTAACCGACGAATATCGTCAGCACTTGAAGAACAGGGCCGGAATCGCTTCCGGCCCTATTTTTATTGGGCTTTTTCTATTCATTCTGCATTCAGATCACGTCCGGTATCACCCACCGCTCAACCGTGGCTTGACATTTCCATGACAGAAATGTGACACGAAATTTCTCATATTTAGAAATGGTAGCGGGTAAGAGATGTCTGGAGTAGTGGAAAACGCGGGCGAACGTCGCTGGAGCGATGCGGCCATTTTCGGCGCTTCGCATGTCTCGTGGCCTGTGCGCTTTGTCTGGGTCGCGCTTGCTTCCATCGTCCTGTCTGTTCTGCTCGTCTTCTCCGTCGAATGGATTTTCCGCGGTTCGTTTGCTGAAACCGTTGAGTTTTTCCGCACCCCGCACAAGCCTGCATGGACGACCGTTGCCTTCTTCGTCGTGGTGCTGACCGCCAGCGATGCGCTTTTCGGGCGCATCCATTACGGGCTTTTTGTGGTCGGGCCACTGGCGCTGATCGCTGCCGCGACGGCGCGCGAAAAAAGCCTTTATCTCGGCGACCCGCTCTATCCGAGCGATTTTCTCTATGCCCGCCAGATCGTCGACCTGCTGCCGCTTCTGGTGCGCGAGCGCCCGTGGAGCGCTGTCGGCATCGCCCTCCTCCTGATTGCCAGTGCCGCGCTGCTCATTGCCGCCAGCCTTTTCTGGTGGCGTCGCTTCGACCGTATTCCCTGGAAAGGCCGCGCACTTCGTCTGGCCTTTGCGCTGCCTTTGCTCGCCTGGTTCGCCTTCATTTCCGACTATGCCAGTTTCTCGCTGGCCCGCGACCGCCTGCGCGTTCTGCCCATCATGTGGGACCAGAAGGAAAATTACGCGCATAACGGGTTCACCATGGCCTTCATTTTGAACGTGCCAATGGCAACCGTCTTCGCGCCGGAAGGCTATTCGCCCGAAACAATTGCGTCGATTGAACCGCCTGCGCAGCTCATTCCGGCAGCACTTGATACCGGTAAGCCCGACGTCATCATGATCATGAGCGAGTCTTTCTGGGACCCGACCCGCCTGCCGGGCGTGGCCTTCAGCGCCGATCCGATCCCGACCGTGCGCGCCGAACAATCCGGCTATGTGTTCTCGCCGGAATTCGGCGGCATGACCGCCAATGTCGAGTTTGAAGCGCTGACCGGTTTTTCCAAGGCATTCCTGCCTTCGGGCAGTATTCCTTACCAGCAGTATATTCGCCGCCCATTGCCTTCGCTTGCAAGCTTCTTCAAGGAACAGGGCTATGCAACACGGGCGATCCACCCCTATCGCCAGTGGTTCTGGAACCGTGGTCCCGTCTATGAAAACATGGGCTTTGACAAGTTCATGTCAGAAGAAAATATGCCACCGCTGGAAAAGCGCGGTGCGCTTGCTTCGGACGATGCGCTGACCAGCGAGATCATTCGCGAGGCTGACGAGCAGCAGGACCCGTTCTTCTTCTTCGCCGTTTCGCTGCAAGGCCATGGTCCCTATGAGGCCAACCGTTATCCGGATTCCAAGCTCGATGTGCAGACCGACGCCAGCGAAGCTGTCCGCCAGTCGATCCGCAGCTATTCGCAAGGCGCGATGGATGCCGATGCAAGCCTTGCACGCCTGATGGACTGGGCGTCGAAGCGCGAACGCGAGACGATTCTGGTGTTCTTCGGCGATCATCTGCCGCCGCTCGGTCCCGTCTATACCGAAACCGGCTTTATGCAGGATCGCGTCGCGAGCCGCATCGCGCCCGCCGCCGACATGCTTCTCCAGCATGAGACACCGTTGGTGCTATGGTCGAACAAGCGCGGCGCGGAACGCAGCACCGGCACAATCAGCCCGGCTTTCCTGCCGATGCAGATACTCGAAATGGCCGGAATGCAGCATCCCTATTACACGGGCTTCCTGCGGCAGCTGCATGACCAGTATCGCATTGTCGATGCGCATGCCGTGTTCGATGGTGATGAAAATGCCGACGAAGGCTGGCAGCAGCGCCCGCCCTTCGCACCGCTCCTGCGCGACTATCAGATGCTGCAATATGACATGATCTTCGGCAGCAGTTACGCGCGGGATCGGTTCTTCCCGGCACCGTCACAAAGCTGACCGCGATGTTTAAGCTGGCGCCTTGCCGGCAGACTGGCGAATGATCAGCTTGTAGTCGATCTTTCGGGCCGGAGAGGTCTGGCCGTTCTCGATATGGTTCAACAACATATCGGCTGCACCACGCGTCATTTCGAAGATCGGCTGGCGCACGGTGGTGATCTGCGGCGACACCATGCTGGCAATCGAGCTGTCATCGAAACCGACCACGGTGAGATCGCCCGGAACGGACAATTTATGATCATGCGCCATCTGCACCACCGCCGCCGCCATATCGTCATTGGACGCGAAGATCGCCGTCGGGCGATTTTCAAGTGACAGAAGCTTCTTTCCCGCCACAAGACCGCTGGCAAAACTGAAGCCGCCTTGCGCTTCATAATCGGGATTGCGCTCGATCCCTGCCGCTTCCAGCGCCCGGCGATAACCGGCCAGCCGCAATTCGGCAGAGCGGTGGGTCGGGTCGCCAATGATGATGGCAATCTTCCTGTGGCCGAGCTTCAGAAGATACTCCATCAGATCGACGGTTGCTGCTTCGTCGTCGATGGAAACACTGTCGGTCGGATGCACGTTGACGTCGCCCGCCACGCGCGCAAAGGGCATGGCCGAGGCTGAAAGCTCCTGTAGAATCTCCGGATCGTCCGACATGGGCGGCGTCACGATGATGCCGTCGAGGCCCGATGCATGGGCGGTTTCGATCAGCGCGCCGCGAATATCGGCGCGGTTTTCGACCGGAAAGATCAGCAGGCGATAGCGCGTGCCGCGCAGGCGCTCCAGCGCGCCCATCTGCAATTCCGTCACATAGCTGGAACTGGGGTTTTCGAAAAAAAGACCGATCAGATGCGAGCGGCGCTCCACCAGATTGCGCGCTGCCGCATTGGGCCGATAGCGCAGCTCCTGCCCCACTTCGCGCACCTTTTCGCGGATCGCCTCACGCACATTCGGTTCGTCGTTATAGACGCGCGAAACGGTCTTGATCGACACGCCTGCCAGACGCGCCACATCGTGTATCGTCGCTCTTTTGCCTGTTGCAGCCATATAGAATCGACTTCCTCCCCGAAGACCTATGTAGATAGCTTGTTCGCCGGATAACGAAAAGGCCAAACACTTCAGGGAATGGAACATATGCGGGATCGCGTCAGAAAACGCACTTCGCGCCCGTTATCGAGCGAAAACATGCCCCCGCGCCCCGGAACGACATCGATGATGAGTTCAGTGTGCTTCCAGACTTCATATTGCGGGCCGCTGATATAGACCGGCGCGCCGCCAATTTCGCCCAGTTTGACATCGTTGTCTCCGACGACAAACTCGCCCTGCGGATAGCACATCGGTGAAGAACCGTCGCAGCAGCCGCCCGACTGATGGAACATGATCGGCCCATATTCCGCCTGCAACTCGGCAATGAGATCAAGTGCGGCGGGCGTGGCGCTGACCTGACCCTTGCCGTCATCGCCAGCGTTCGTTTCAGGATTCCTCGCAGAACCCTTTTGCGGGTTTTCTTGCAACATTCTCTCCTCCCTCGCATGAGAACGGGCGAAACAGGTCCGCCCGTTCAGAACATGTAAAGTCCATCCTGCACGCTTTACTGCGTCAGATCCATCACGACGCGGCCTTCGATGTTGCCCTTGCGCATATCATCGAAGATGGAATTAACATTTTCCAGTTTCTCGGTGCGGATAGTCGCCTTGACCTTGCCATCGGCAGCGAAATCGATCGACTCCTGCAGATCGAGGCGGGTGCCCACGATGGAACCGCGCACGGTGACGCCGTTCAGCACCATGTTGAAGATCGACAGCGGAAAATCGCCCGGCGGCAGGCCGTTCAGCGACACCGTGCCGCCGCGCGCCACCATGCCCAGCGCCTGCTCGAAGGCAATGGGCGACACTGCCGTCACCAGCACGCCTTGCGCGCCGCCATCGGTTTCCTTCTTGATATAGGCTGCCGGATCATTGTTCGTCTTGGCGTTGACGGTCACCGTCGCACCAAGCTTACGCGCCAGTTCGAGTTTCTTGTCATCAATATCAACGGCGGCAACATTCATTCCCATCGCCTTGGCATATTGCACCGCCATATGGCCGAGACCGCCGACGCCGGAGATCACCACCCAGTCACCCGGCTTGGTATCCGTCACCTTGAGACCCTTATAGACCGTAACACCGGCACAGAGCACCGGCGCGATCTCGTTGAAATCGATATTCTTCGGCAAATGGCCAACGAAATTCGGATCGGCAACCACATATTGCCCGAAGCCGCCATTAACCGAATAACCGGTATTGAGCTGTTCCTCGCACAGCGTTTCCCAGCCGCCGAGGCAGTGGCGGCAATGACCGCAGGCCGTATAGAGCCACGGAACGCCGACACGGTCGCCTTCCTTCACATGCTTGACGCCAGCACCCACGCCCGACACGAAACCCACGCCCTCATGCCCGGGGATGAACGGCGGATTGGGCTTCACCGGCCAGTCGCCTTCGGCGGCATGAAGATCGGTATGGCAAACGCCGGATGCCTGAATGGCAACCTGAATCTGTCCCGGTCCCGGTTCCGGTATCGGCACTTCGTCGATTGTCAACGGCTTGCCAAATGCTCGTACCACTGCCGCTTTCATTGTCTTGGCCATGAAGTCTCTCCTTCGTTATCGAATTGAGTTTCTTTCAAGCTGTTTCCCGATACGGGTCGGAAGAAATGAGTAACAGGAATATGGCGCACCCGGGTGCCACGTCCAGCTTGCCGCGCAATGGCAGTTTGATGGACCATTCAAGGGTTGCCCGGGCATTTTCGCCCAGGCCCCTTCGCAGTCCCCTTGGGAGGGTGAACCGATGCCGTTCTTCCAACGCAATACTGACATGGAAGACGGGAATGCTCTTTGATTAGACGCAATGCGGAGATTCTATTTCCCCGCATCGCTATTCGCAGTCGGTCAGGGCTTAGAAAAAGCCCAGCTTCTTCGGGCTGTAGCTCACCAGCATGTTCTTGGTGTTCTGGTAATGCTCCAGCATCTTCAGATGGTTTTCGCGGCCGATACCCGACTGCTTGTAACCGCCGAAGGCCGCGTGGGCCGGATAGGCATGGTAGCAGTTGGTCCACACACGGCCCGCCTGAATAGCGCGACCGAAGCGATAGGCCCGCGTTCCGTCACGGGTCCATATACCGGCACCCAGACCATAGAGCGTGTCATTGGCAATCGACAGCGCTTCCGCATCGTCCTTGAAGGTCGCAACGGACACAACCGGTCCGAAGATTTCTTCCTGGAAAATACGCATCTTGTTGTTGCCCTTGAACACGGTCGGCTTGACGTAATAACCGCCAGCCAGATCGCCCGGCAGGATATTGCGTTCACCGCCAGTCAGCACTTCCGCGCCTTCCTGACGACCGATGTCGAGATAGCTCAGGATCTTCTCAAGCTGCTCGCTCGAAGCCTGCGCGCCGATCATCGTTGCCGGATCGAGCGGATCGCCCTGCACGATGGCTTCCACGCGCTTCAGCGCCTTTTCCATGAACTTGTCGTAGACCGACTCATGGACAAGCGCACGGCTCGGGCAGGTGCAGACCTCACCCTGATTGAGGGCGAACATGACGAAGCCTTCAATCGCCTTGTCGAGGAAATCGTCGTCTTCGGCAGCCACATCCTTGAAGAAGATGTTGGGCGACTTGCCGCCAAGTTCCAGCGTGACCGGAATGAGGTTCTGGCTGGCATATTGCATGATGAGGCGACCGGTCGTGGTTTCGCCGGTGAATGCAATCTTGGCGATGCGCGGGCTGGATGCCAGCGGCTTGCCCGCTTCAAGACCGAAACCATTGACGACATTGATCACGCCTGCGGGCAGCAGATCGCCGATCAGCTCCATCAGGACGAGGATCGAGGCCGGGGTCTGCTCGGCAGGCTTCAGCACCACGCAATTGCCAGCGGCGAGCGCCGGAGCCAGTTTCCAAACCGCCATCAGGATCGGGAAGTTCCACGGAATGATCTGGCCGACAACGCCCAGCGGCTCATGGAAGTGATAGGCGACCGTGTCGTGATCGATTTCCGAAATGCCGCCTTCCTGCGCGCGGATGACACCGGCGAAATAGCGGAAGTGATCAACGGCCAGCGGAAGATCGGCGGCCGTGGTTTCACGGATCGGCTTGCCATTGTCCCATGTTTCGGCGGCAGCGAGCGCAGGCAGGTTTTCCTCAATACGGTCGGCAATGCGGTTGAGGATCAACGCGCGCTCGGCCACGCTGGTGCGGCCCCATGCATCCTTGGCGGCATGAGCGGCATCAAGTGCGGCTTCAACATCCGCAGCATCGGAACGTGCCACTTCGCACAGAACCTGACCATTGACCGGCGATGTATTTTCGAAATAGCGGCCCGACTTGGGCTCGACCCATTTGCCGCCGATGAAGTTTCCATAACGTTTGGCAAAAGCCGGCTTCACCGTCCGGCTGAATTCAACCTTATTCATAGCTTCCTCCCGAAATAACGCTGCTCCTACAGCGCTTCGACAAGGAGGATCGCGCGATAGCCAGGAAGAGTCATCCCGCGTTTTCACGCTCGCAAGATCATGTGTCGCAATATTGAGACAGTTGCGTCAGGTGATTTTGCAAAGAGATTAATGTGGGCGAATGATCTTGAGACGGTTCAGCTTGCGATGCAGCGTCGCCCGGCTGATGCCCAGAAGCCCTGCGGCAGCGGAAATATTCCCCTCTGCACGGGCCAGAGCACGCAGGATAACGCCGCGTTCCGACTCCGCCATATCCTCGCGCGGGTCGGCATTCCAGCCGAGAATATCAGCAGCAGGCAACGGACCTGCCAGAACCGCATCGTCGAGGCCGAGCGCCAGACGTGCAGCCCGCGTCGCGCCGATCACCAGATCGTCCTTGTCGACGGCGATCAAAGCCCCGCCGCTGCGGTCAACGCTGGGGGCCAGCATGATGCGGGCCTTTGGAAAAGCCTGGCGGAAGTTTTCTGCCTCGATCCGGCGCGCCGCGTCGATCACTGCTACGGAAATGAGCTGCGCAAAGGCTTCCGTCAGATCGGAACGGCAGGATGACACATCAAGCGCAGCCATAAGACGACCCTGATGATCGTGGATCGGGGCCACCGTGCAGGACAGCCCGATATTGCGTGAGTGAAAGTGCTGATCGCGGTGGATGGTGAGCGCACGCTGTTCAACGATACAGGTGCCGATGCCATTGGTGCCTTCGCATTCCTCGCTCCACACAGCGCCCGTCCACAAGCCCCAGCGATAGAACGTGTCGTCATCGCTTGGCGCACCGCGCCGCTCCACCGGCACGCCTTCACTGTCAGCCAAAAGCACGCAGCAGCCAACACCGCCGACCGCCATGTAAAGACGGTCCATACTGGCCTGCGCCACGCTGACCAGCCTCTCCACCCGCTCATGCGCAGTGCGGAATTCGCCCTCGGAAAGCGTGCGCACGGCACCCGGATCGGCAGGGTCGAGCTTGTGTAGTTCGGCAGAACGCTGCCACGACGCTACCAGCGCCGAGCGGGCCGACCCGCCGGTGTGGATCGCGGACAGAACGCGGTCCGCATGAACTCTCTCTTGCGGTGCACCCATCTTTCTCCTCCCAGGAAGGCTGGAACCGCTGAATTCGCGTTGAACATTCCCGACCAACAGAACCGCTAAACAGATCTGCCGGGCACGTTCCCGATGATAATGGCCTGTTCCCCCACAACTGGCAAGCGCGTCCTCGAAACTTCGAAATGAAGACGGCCCGGCGGAAATATTCGCCGGGCCGTGAGGTGTAGTCTTTGGGAGGTTGGTACTTATCAGGAGGCATGCACCTCCTGAGAGGTAATTTTATAAACGGTGCGGAACCAATCTAGTTGATGACAACCGGACAAAAATACACCAGTCCGAGCGACATCGGGAGGAGTCGATCAGTATCCGCACCGCATTATAAAAGTAGTTGTCATAAATTCTTAAGTATAAAAAGTTTTAAAGTACATTATTAAACTATCACATGAAAGAATAATTGAAAATTACAATCATTTGATTGCTACTAAGCACCGGCAACAAATCGGGGTTTTATTTTTTCTTCATCTTGCAGGTAATTATTCAGCCCCTCTACCTCTGCTGCATTGAGACGAAGGCCAAGTTTGGTGCGACGCCACAGAATATCTTCTGCCGTGCAAGCCCATTCATTTTCAATGAGATAAGAGACTTCAGCCTCATAGAAATCCGCGCCGAAATGGCGTCCCAGATCAGCGAGCGATGCGGCCTTGCCGAGCAGCACATGAACACGCGTTCCATAGAGCCGGAACAGGCGGCGGACATGGGCTGGCGACAAAAATGGATAGGTCGACTGTACTTTCCGTAACTCGCTGTCGAAAGCAACTTCCTTGAAATCACCACCGGGCAGTGCTGCCGCATGAGTCCATGGCGCGCCCTTCTTGCCCAGATGATGCTCGATCTTTTCCAGCATATGTTCAGCAAGCCTGCGCGCTGTTGTCAGCTTGCCGCCAAAGACGTTGATAAGCGGCGCAAGACCGGCTGGCGCATCGTCCTTCAGAACATAGTCGCGCGTGGCTTCTTGCGCCTTGCTGGCACCGTCATCGTAGAGCGGACGCACGCCCGAATAGGTCCACACGACATCTTCGCGCCGCACAGGTTCTGCGAAATATTCGCTTGCCGCCGAGCAAAGATAGTCTGTTTCAGCTTCGGTGATCGCCACCTTGGCGGGATCGCCCTTATAATCCTGATCGGTAGTGCCAATCAGAGTGAAATCATCTTCATAGGGGATCGCAAAGATGATGCGCCCGTCATTGTTCTGGAAGAAATAGGAGCGCGGATCGGCAAATTTCTGGCGCACTACAATATGGCTACCCTGCACCAGACGCACATTGTGCAACTGGCGATCCCCTTCGACACCCTGCAGAACCTTGTCGGCCCACGGACCGGCGGCATTGACCAGCAGACGCGCGCGGATTTCTTCCTGACGTCCGGTGTCGGCGTTCTCAATCGTCACCGTCCAGCCCTGACTGTCACGGCGCGCAGCCACCACCTTGGTACGGGTGCGAATGGATGCGCCACGGTCAGACGCATCACGCGCCGTCAATGCCACAAAACGGGCGTCGTCGACCCAGCAATCGGAATATTCGAATGCCTTGGTGAAAAGCGGCTTCAGCGGCTGAGCAGCAGGGTCAGTGCGCATATTCAGCGTGCGCGTCGCCGGAAGTTTCTTGCGACCACCCAGATGATCGTAGAGGAACAGGCCAATCCGCAGCAGCCATGCCGGACGCACGCCGCCCTTGTGATAGGGCAGCACAAAGCGCATCGGATGGATGATATGCGGTGCATTGGCCCACAGAACCTCACGCTCCATCAGCGCCTCGCGCACCAGACGAAACTCGTAATGCTCCAGATAACGCAGGCCGCCATGGATCAGCTTGGTGGCGCGGGAAGAGGTGCCGCTCGCCAGATCGTTCATTTCCGCCAGGAAAACAGAAAAGCCGCGCCCAACGGCGTCGCGGGCAATGCCACACCCGTTGATGCCGCCACCAATAACGAAAATGTCGAATATTTTATCCTGCGCCATGGCAAACCTTAAAAGCGGCTTTCAGAGCGCTTGCAGCAGACAGACGCTCGAACATTCATTTTAAAGCGCATCACCGGACGCGCCTCAGAACACCAAAGCGAATATAAAACTATTTAATACGAAAGCAAAGCGAAAATAAACGAAACTACCCCGCTTTGGTCGTCGCCCCGCTATCATTAAGGGTTTCGATCAGTTCCACCTCATGTTCCGCGCACAGATCACGCAGTTGCTGCGACGAGCAACGGTCGGTGATGAACGTGTTGATCTGCGAAATATGGCCGATGCGTACCGGTGCGGTACGCTCCAGCTTGGTGGAATCAGAAACGAGGATGACATGGCGCGCATTGGCGATGATCGCCTGCGCGACTTTCACTTCGCGGAAATCGAAATCAAGCAGCGCGCCGTCCTCGTCCATCGCCGAAGCGCCGATGATGGCATAGTCGACCTTGAACTGGCGGATGAAATCAACCGCGGCCTCACCCACAATACCACCGTCGGATGAGCGGACCACACCGCCAGCAATGACCACTTCGATGGAAGTGTGCACACGAAGCGTATTGGCGACATTGATGTTGTTGGTGATGACCATCAGTTCGCTATGGTCAATCAGGGCATGGCTGACAGCTTCGGTCGTAGTGCCAATATTGATGAACAGGGACGCGCCATCCGGGATGATTTCAGCGGCCGCCCTGCCGATCGATTCTTTTTCATTGGCGGCGATCCGGCGGCGGGCCTCATATTCCATGTTCTCAACGCCGGAGGGATAAAGCGCCCCGCCATGAATGCGGCGCAGCAGGCGCGCACGGCACAGATCGTTGAGATCCTTGCGCACGGTTTGCGGCGTGACATCAAAAGCCGCGGCCAGATCGTCCACCAGAACCTGCCCCTGACGGCGAGCAAGGTCCAGAATTGCATTGTGACGAGGGGTAAGCTGCATTTTTTGCCCGCACTGAGTTTGTTAGAATTGCGAGCCTGTAATGTCTCTGTTTTCGGAGAGAAAGCAACCGCCTATGCCCGTCTGCACTGTTTTCGCATCCATTAGAGCGGTTTTTGTTTTCACGCATTCAAGCTGCGCAACGCCGCTCAATCGTCGCCCAAAGTGCTGTTGTACATATTGTGCAGCTTGCAGGCCACTTCGGTACGATTGGCAGCGCCGATCTTGCGCATGATGTTATGAACATGCGCCTTCACGGTGCCTTCGCTCATGCCGAGTTCGAAAGCGATCACCTTGTTGGAGCGGCCGATGCGAATCGCATGCACCACCTCGATTTCGCGCGCGGTCAGCAATTCGCCCAGCACATCCTCATCGATATCCGGCGGCGGCGACTTGATTGCCATGGAAGCGGGAATATACATGCCGCCCGCGCTCGCCAGATGGATCGCCTCGACGCAGACCCGGACATCGACCGAGGTGGGGATATAGCCTCTTGCGCCGATTTCCATGGCCCGCACCACCTGCGCCCATTCCTCGCGCTCCGCGAGAAGCACAATCGGCGATGGCGACCACATTTCCACGAGGGAGCGGATTTCTTCGGAAAAAAACGGATCGGCAAGCCGCTTGGCGCCGATATGCAGCAAAATGACGGCGCTGCCGTTGAACGCCTTCGCCTGTTCAGCAAAGGCATAGCACGTCACCGGCATTTTTAACCCGTTCATCAGGAGGCCGTTGAAAAGGCATTCCCGCTCCAGATTGCTTTTGCATACGAGTAGCAGATGGCGGTCGCTGTTCGGCAGAACACCGACATCAACCGCTCCATTGTCTCTATCTTTTGGCACAGCCCAAAGGCTGGCAACTCTGGCGTCCAACATCGGCGCGTCTCCCCGGCACGAAGGTTTACTAACTTCTACGCAGTGATCCGCCGACCTTGCCCCGCCGCAAGATCGGTATTTAAATGATGCTTATGACTTATATTGACGAATTCCCGCCATTCCATGTGCTAATATTGCTACCTCAAAGCATTCGTGTCATTAATTTATGTTAGCAAGTTGGAAAATTTATGTTGTCCGTAAGAGCGACTTAAACAGTAGGAAGATATAAAACTATATCTTTCGTTTAGTACGGAAGTGTTATGCATAGTGGCAGAGGCATTGCGGCACCTTCGGTGGGGGCGCTGATCGACTTACTGGAATCTTCTCCGATTCTGGCCGACCTTGATGCGCACGCAATCGGTGCTTTGGCTTCTCTTGTCGTCACCGAGAACAATTTTGCCCCCGATGCCATCATTATAGAACAGGGCGAGCGCGTCCGAAATGTGCATATGGTCGTGTCCGGCTGGGGCTGCGTCTATCGCGACCTGTCCGGCGGCCAAAGACAGATCATCGACTTTCCAATCCGTTGCGATTTCATCGGGCTTCGCACCGCCGATGGCTACAGTTATAATACGATTTCAGCCATCACGCCGATGAAAGTCATTGAAATTCCACTGGCTTCACTCGAAAACGCGATCCGCCGTGTGCCGCGTCTGGCGATGATCTTCATCGAGCTTCTGTCACGACAACGCGCCATGCTGATCGAACATCTGACCAATGTTGGTCGCCGCACCGCCTTTGTGCGCACAGCGCATCTGCTGCTGGAGCTGTCAGATCGGGTCAAGGCCTGCTGCATTGATGATCCCGATTCCTATTATTGCCCGCTGACGCAATATCAGCTGGCGGATGCGCTAGGACTGACGCCAATTCATCTCAATCGCATGTTGCGGGATTTGCGCGAGGAAGGACTTGTTCTCTTCCGATCCAACCGCGTCGAGATTCTGGATCGCGAACGCCTTGTTGCGCTCGCCGAATATGACGGCGAGTTCATGCGCATGTCGGTTTTCGACCGAAAACGTTAGACACATATTCGTGAAGGGATGGGTTTCTGGAAAATCGGGAACAGCTTCCAGCGTCTGAATGGTCGGAGTGAGAGGATTCGAACCTCCGACCCCCTCGTCCCGAACGAGGTGCGCTACCAGGCTGCGCTACACTCCGAACCAGTCGGTCGCAACCATGCGGTGCGACCGTTGTGGCGGCTTATAACGCTGCATTTTTGATGCCGCAAGAGCATGATGCAGTTTTTTTGCGGTCACAATCGCGACTGCTCATAAATATCACAGGATCAGAGCACTTCGGCTGGAAACACGGGCGTAAAGCCTGCGCCATAGGCGACGAAATGCGGATTGGCGAAGCCCTTCACGCCCTGCCCGGCGCGCTGTCCGTAAACAAACGGCTTGCCGTCGATGGTAGCGGTCATGCCGCCTGCGGCACGCAGCACCGCATCACCAGCCGCCGTGTCCCATTCCATCGTCGGCGCAAAACGCGGATAGATATCTGCTTCGCCGCGCGCGATCAGGCAGAACTTCAAGGACGAGCCGACCGAGACATGGCCGGAAATCTGGTTCGCCTGCAAAAAGCGCTCGGTTTCAGGCGTATTGTGCGAACGGCTGCACACGGCAATGCGTTGCTCGGCAACCGCGCGCGCACGGATTGTGCGGCGGCGGACAATCTTGTGGTCCGCAGTGGTTTCCGCTTCCTCGGCATGGTTGCCCGCACCCGTGAACAGCAGATTGCGCACCGGAGCATAGACAATGCCCGCGACCGGCACACCATCTTCGATCAGGCCGATATTGACCGTGAAATCGCCATTGCGCAGCAGAAATTCCCGCGTGCCATCGAGAGGATCAACAAGCAGAAAGCGCCGTCCGAGATGGGTCGGAAGACGACCGGCGGACACCTCTTCCTCGGCCACGACCGGGATATCAGGTGCGACAGACGACAATGCCGCAAGGATAATCGCCTCGGCGGCACGGTCTGCCTCGGTGACGGGCGATTCATCCTTTTTGCGCTCGACGGCGCAGCCATCGACATAATGCTTCATGATGACCCGGCCAGCCTCAAGCACGGCCTCTTCAAAAACGGCGAGCAAGGCTGCGCCGTTGGGGTCTGCTTTGGGAGAGGCTGGAATGTTCATCGCTCAGATCGACCAGGAATCGCTACCATAACTGCCGATAACACCACGTTCGGCCAGATACTTTTCTACTTCCGCGACCAGTTCGTCAACATTGCGCCCCGTCGTATCGAGGCGCAGTTCCGGCGACACCGGCGCTTCGTAAGGCGAATCGATGCCCGTAAAGGACTTGATTTCACCTCGTAGCGCCTGCGCATAGAGGCCTTTCGGGTCTCGCGCAATGCATTCCTCAATCGGCGTATCGACGAAGATTTCGATGAACTCTCCCTCCGGCACTCGCGCACGCACCGTGTCGCGCTCGGAGCGGAACGGAGAAATGAACGAAACCAGTGTGATCAGTCCGGCATCGGCCATCAGTCGCGCCACTTCGCCGACGCGACGGATATTTTCCGCCCGGTCCGCATCGGAGAAACCAAGATCGCTGTTGAGGCCGTGGCGGACATTGTCGCCATCCAGCAGATAGGTGTGCTTGCCGAGCGCATGAAGGCGCTGTTCCAGACGGTTGGCGATGGTGGACTTGCCCGAACCGGAAAGGCCGGTGAACCAGAGCACCGCCGGCTTCTGGAATTTCTGCGCGGCCCGTGCCTTGCTGTCGAGGTCGAAAGCCTGCAAATGCACATTGGTCGCCTGACGAAGCGCGCTGTCGATCATACCCGCGCCGACAGTCGCATTGGACACGCGGTCGATCAGCACGAAAGCGCCGGTAACACGGTTATCGGCATAAGCGTCCAGCACAATCGGGTCCGCCGTCTGGAGATAGCAGAAGCCGACCTCGTTGAGATCAAGACGCGCCGCATCCTCGCGCGCGAATGTGTTCACATCCGTCCGATATTTGATCTCGCTCACCGTCACCGGCGTCTGGTCGGTCTCGGTGCGCAGCAGATAAGCGCGTCCCGGCTGCAAGGCATCTTCGCCGAACCAGACAATATTGGCCGCAAAGCGATCCGCCACGTCCGGTCGCGCTTCTGCGCCAACCAGCATATTGCCACGCGAAACCTCAATTTCGTCTTCAAGCACCAGCGTGACGGCCTGTCCTTCCGAGGCGCGAGGCAGATCACCGTCATAGGTGGCGATACGCTTCACGCGCGACTGCTTGCCGGATTTAGCCACCACAACCGTGTCGCCCGCCGCAATCGAGCCCGAAGCTACTGTGCCGGAAAAGCCGCGGAAATCCAGATTGGGCCGGTTCACATATTGCACCGGGAAACGGAACGGTTTGGCTGCGGCTTCCGTATCAATGCGCACGGTTTCCAGATGCTCGAGCAGATGCGGTCCCTGATACCAGCCGATACGCGGCGACAGGCTGGTAACATTGTCGCCATAACGCGCCGAGAGCGGGATCGGCTGGATGCTGGCAAAGCCAAGGTCCTTGGCGAAGCTCATATAGTCGGCAACGATGCGGTCGAACGCTTCCTGCGAGAAGTCGACGAGGTCGATCTTGTTAACCGCCAGCACGATATGGCGAATGCCAAGCAGCGAAGCGATGAAGGAATGACGGCGCGTCTGCGTCAGCACGCCCTGTCGCGCATCGATCAGCACCACGGCCAGATCGGCGGTCGAAGCGCCCGTCGCCATATTGCGCGTATATTGCGCATGGCCCGGCGTATCGGCGACGATGAACTTGCGGCGCGGCGTCGAAAAGAAACGATAGGCGACATCAATGGTGATGCCCTGCTCGCGCTCGGCTTCCAGACCATCAACCAGCAGCGCAAAGTCGAAATCATCATCCGTCGTGCCGAACTTGCGACTGTCATTCTTGAGCGCGGCAAGCTGGTCTTCGAAAATCAGCTTGGTGTCATAGAGCAGACGCCCGATCAGCGTCGACTTGCCGTCATCGACGGAGCCGCAGGTGAGAAAACGCAACAGCGTCTTGCGTTCCTGATCGGCCAGAAACGCGGTCACGGCTGCGCTGGTTACGGAAGGCTTGCCAAAAGGCTTTATCGCGGCATTCATCAGAAATAGCCCTCGCGCTTCTTCTTTTCCATGGAACCGGCTTCATCGCGGTCGATGGCACGGCCCTGACGTTCCGACGTGCGGGCGATCAGCATTTCCTCGACAATATCCGAGAGGCTTGAGGCGCTGGATTCAATCGCCCCGGTCAGGGGGTAGCAGCCAAGGGTGCGGAAACGCACAAGCCGGTCTTCCACCTTTTCACCATCCCGCAGCTTCATGCGGTCATCATCGACCATGATCAGCATGCCGTCGCGCTCCACCACAGGGCGGCGGGCCGCAAAATAGAGCGGCACGATGGGAATATTTTCCTGCAAGATATACTGCCAGATGTCGAGTTCGGTCCAGTTTGACAGCGGAAAGACGCGGATCGATTCACCGGCTGCAACGCGCGTATTGTAGACCTTCCACATTTCGGGACGCTGGTTCTTCGGGTCCCAGCCGTGCTGCGCATTGCGGAACGAGAAAATGCGCTCCTTGGCGCGGGACTTTTCCTCATCGCGACGCGCGCCGCCAAAGGCCGCATCGAACTTGTATTTGTCGAGCGCCTGCCGCAGAGCCAGCGTCTTCATCACATGGGTATGGACATTCGAACCATGACTAAATGGGCCGACGCCATCGCGCACGCCATCTTCATTGATATGGACCAGAAGCTCGAAGCCCTTTTCGCGCGCCTGTGCATCGCGAAACTCGATCATTTCGCGGAACTTCCAGGTCGTATCGACATGCAGAAAGGGAAATGGCGGTGGCGCTGGGTAAAACGCCTTCATCGCCAGATGCATCATGACGGACGAATCCTTGCCCACCGAATAGAGCATGACCGGATTGGAAAAGGTTGCTGCAACTTCGCGAAAAATATGGACCGCTTCTGCTTCGAGACGCTGCAGATGCGTCAGGTTCTTGGTCAGGGATGCATGATGCACGACATTTACTCCCGGAAACCGGATAGAGACGAGAAAGCAGGATTACGGTTCTGACGGAGCGAAATCGGTACCCTGACTAAGTTGGCCGCATTGTCGTGAAAAGAAGCCCAAAAGTGAAAGAACGCTTTCGCGTATTCCGATGAACCTGCGCGAAAAACTTGCAGTCTTGACCACAAGGCCGGAACAAACTTGCGCAGCCGGCAAAAAGCGAAATTTCGCTTAAACGACGGAAAATCCTACTAAAATTGTGATATTTAGCGCTTTTGGGGAACAAAAGCCGGGTAAATTCTTGCTCAAAACAGCTGCTTCTCACGGGCATCTTGCGACGCACGGGACTGATAGGCGTTCAGTTTGAGAGAGGGATTTTTTGAAAGCACCCAACGGGCCAAACCGCCGTGGGGCTCAAAAGTGGTTCAGAGCAGGCCGAAGGTGCGCGCCTTCGCGACAGCCTGAACCTTGTTCACGGCAACAAGCTTGGTCAGCACGTTGCTGATATGAAAATTGACGGTACGGGTCGAAATATTGAGGATCGCCCCAATAATCTCGGCAGTCTTTCCTTCACTCGTCCAACGCAGGATTTCACGCTCACGCGCCGTCAGGCAGACTTCACTGGCACAATTCAGCCGTGGCACATTGACCAGTGTGAACATCGACAGATGCAGAAGATTGGTCACCATCTGCAACTGACGCCGCAAGGCGGTGACTTCGGCTGCGGTCAGCGGCTGGCCGCTGCGCAGGAATGTCAACATTCCAAACACGCCCTGTGCCGCCCAGCATGGTTGTGAAATACCGACCTTCAGGCCAAAGCTTTGCAGATCGGCCCATAATTGCGGGGTGTCCGCAAAGAGTTTCGACGACCAGACCAGCGGGTCGATACTGTGCAGACCGAGCCGAACCAGCGGATCGATCTCCACGTATTTTTTGGCGGCATAGAGTTCAGTCCAGCCTTTCGGCATGTCCTCGTAACGCACCCATTTGACCGCCCCATTCAAGGACGGAACCGACATGACATATGAAACATGGTCAAAGCCGATTTCGCGGGCATATTTTTTTACATATTCAAACAATTTGTCCGCATTACTGGCGGACTGCATGGCATCGCATAACAATTCCCATTTCATTGCTGCCATCCTAATATTTTGTTTTCAATAACTTACGCACAATACAGCTTTTACGCTCACAAAATTCCGAACGCACAACCTTAAATAGCATTTTCCTGTAACTCTCTCCAGAAAGATTGTTTTCAAAAAAGCTGAAACCTTGCGAAAAACAGCCGTTTTTAAACAGTTCTGGCGGCGGTCGATGAGAAGGCGCCAAAAATAAAAAAGGGCCTCGCATCGCGAGGCCCTTCTTCTGTTGGTTGTAACAGTTGTTTCGACTATGCAGCTTCTTCGGCAACATCACCCGGAATGTAATTGAGGATCGGTGCAAGCCAGCGCTCGACGTCGCGAACGCTCATGCCCTTGCGGCTCGCATAATCCTCGACCTGATCGCGCTCCACCTTGGCCACACCGAAATAATAGCTTTCCGGATGGCCGATATAGAGGCCCGAAACCGACGAGCCCGGCCACATGGCGTAGCTTTCGGTCAGTTCCACACCGGTCTCAGCCGTGGCATCAAGCAGACGGAACAGCGTGGTCTTTTCGGTATGGTCTGGCTGGGACGGATAACCCGGGGCCGGGCGAATGCCCTGATAAGGCTCGCCGATCAGCTCTTCCGGCGTATAGGTTTCATCCGCCGCATAGGCCCAGAATTCGCGGCGCACACGCTCATGCATCAGTTCTGCGAAGGCTTCGGCAAAACGGTCGGCCAGCGCCTTCACCAGAATGGCGGAGTAATCATCATTGGCGCGCTCGAAACGCTCGGCAATGGCCACTTCGCCAATGCCTGCCGTGACGACGAAGCCGCCGACATAGTCCTGCTTGCCGCTTTCCACCGGCGCCACAAAGTCGGACATGGCGACATTCGGACGGCCATCGCGCTTGCTAAGCTGCTGGCGCAAGGTGAAGAAGGTCGCAAGCTCCTCTTTCCGGCTTTCGTCGGTGAACAGCCGGATATCGTCGCCCACCGCATTGGCTGGCCAGAAACCGACCACGGCTTTCGGCGTGAACCATTTTTCGTCGATGATCTTCTTGAGCATGGCCTGCGCATCGGACCAGAGCTGGCGCGCGGCCTCGCCCTGCTTTTCGTCGTCAAGGATCGCCGGATAGCGCCCTTTCAGCTCCCAGGTCTGGAAGAATGGCGTCCAGTCGATATAGCGCGCGATTTCGGCCAAATCGTAATCGTCGAAAGTCTTCGTGCCGGTAAAGCTCGGCTTCACCGGAGCAAAGCTGTCCCAGTCGAGCTTGTGCGCATTGGCGCGGGCACGGGACAGCGGCAGGCGCTGCTTTTCCGCTTCGCTGCGGGCATGCGCTGCGGCGACCTTCGCATATTCCTCGCGAACGCCAGTGACATAGTTGCCCTTGGCTTCCGGCGACAGCAGGCTGGACACCACGCCAACCGCGCGGCTGGCATCAATGACATAAACCGCCTGACCGCGCTCGTAACGCGGATGAATTTTCACCGCGGTATGGACACGGCTTGTCGTCGCCCCGCCGATCAAAAGCGGAATGTCGAAACCTTCGCGTTCCATCTCAGCTGCCACATGCGCCATTTCGTCAAGCGATGGCGTGATGAGGCCGGACAGACCAATGACATCAACCTTTTCGTCACGGGCGACTTGCAGAATCTTCTGCGAAGGCACCATGACGCCGAGATCGATGATCTCGTAATTGTTGCAGGCCAGCACGACACCAACGATATTCTTGCCGATATCGTGCACGTCGCCCTTCACGGTCGCCATCAGCACCTTGCCGGCGCTCTGGCGTTCTTCGCCGCCATTGAGGCGCTTTTCCTCTTCCATGTAAGGCAAGAGGACGGCCACCGCCTGCTTCATCACGCGGGCGGACTTGACCACCTGCGGCAGGAACATCTTGCCCGCGCCGAACAGATCGCCAACCACGTTCATGCCAGCCATCAACGGGCCTTCAATAACGTGCAGCGCCCGCTCGGCAGATTGGCGAGCCTCTTCCGTATCGGCTTCGATATATTCGGTAATGCCGTTGACCAGCGCATGGGCAAGGCGCTTTTCCACCGGCCATTCGCGCCAGGCGAGATCCTGCGCCTTGGCTTCCTTCGAACCGGAATCGCGGAAACGTTCGGCAATTTCCAGCAGACGTTCGGTCGCATCCGAACGGCGGTTCAGCACCACATCTTCGCAGGCCTCGCGCAGTTCCGGATCGATGGCATCATAAACCGCCAGCTGACCGGCATTGACGATGCCCATATCCATGCCCGCCTGAATGGCGTGATAGAGGAACACGGCATGCATCGCCTCGCGCACCGGCTCATTGCCGCGGAACGAGAAGGACAGGTTCGACACGCCGCCCGAGACATGGACATGCGGCAAGGTCGTCATGATCTGCCGGGTCGCTTCGATGAAGTCGACACCGTAATTATTGTGCTCGTCGATACCCGTCGCTACCGCAAAAATATTCGGATCGAAGATAATGTCTTCCGGCGGGAAACCGACCTGCTCGGTCAGGATCTTGTAGGCGCGGGTACAGATTTCGATCTTGCGCGCTTCAGTATCGGCTTGTCCGGTTTCGTCAAACGCCATGACCACGACCGCCGCACCATAGGCGCGCACGAGCTTGGCATGATGAATGAAGGCTTCCTCGCCTTCCTTCATCGAGATGGAGTTGACCACCGGCTTGCCCTGAACGCATTTCAGGCCAGCCTCGATAACTTCCCATTTGGAGCTGTCGATCATGATCGGCACGCGGGCGATATCCGGCTCGGCAGCGATCAGATTGAGGAATTCGACCATCGCCTTTTCGGAATCGATCAGGCCTTCATCCATATTGATGTCGATGATCTGGGCGCCATTGGCTACCTGATCGCGCGCCACATCAAGGGCAGCGGCAAAGTCACCGGCCTTGATCAGCTTGCGGAAGCGGGCGGAGCCGGTCACGTTGGTGCGCTCGCCGACATTGACGAAGGGAATATCCTCGGTCAGCGTGAAGGGCTCAAGACCCGACAGGCGCATCAGCGGCGCGACCTTGGCAGGCTTGCGCGGCGGGTGCTTTGCAACGGCCTCGGCAATGGCACGGATATGTTCCGGCGTCGAGCCACAGCAGCCGCCGACCACATTGACCATGCCGTCGCGGGCAAAGCCCTCGATCTGGGCGGCCATCGCTTCCGGCGTTTCGTCATACTGGCCAAACTCGTTCGGCAGACCGGCATTCGGATAGGCGCAGATGAATGTGTCGGCGATATTCGACAATTCATCCAAATGAGCGCGCATGGCATTGGCGCCCAGCGCGCAGTTGAGACCAATCGTGAACGGCTTGGCGTGACGCAGCGAATGCCAGAAAGCCGTTGGCGTCTGGCCGGACAGGGTGCGGCCGGAAAGATCGGTGATCGTGCCGGAAATCATGACCGGCAGGAAAATGCCCTTCTCCTCGAACACTTGCTCCGAAGCGAAGACGGCAGCCTTCGCATTCAGCGTGTCGAAGATGGTTTCGATCAGGATGATGTCGGAACCGCCATCGATCAGCCCCCGGATCTGCTCGGCATAGGCAATGCGCAGATCATCGAAGGTAACGGCACGGAAGCCAGGATTATTGACATCCGGCGACAGCGAGGCGGTGCGGTTTGTCGGTCCAAGCGCGCCGGCAACGAAGCGGCGGCGACCGTCCTTCTGCTCGGCGCGCAAGGCAGCACGTCGCGCAAGACGCGCACCGTCGCGGTTCAGCTCATAGACCTGCTCTTCCATGCCGTAGTCGGCCTGGGCGATCGTCGTGGACGAAAATGTGTTGGTTTCGAGAATATCCGCGCCCGCAATGGCGTAAGCGTAATGAATTTCCTCGATGGCCTTGGGCTGGGTCAGTGTCAGAAGGTCGTTATTGCCCTGAAGCTGGCAATCGCAAGCGCCAAAACGCTCACCGCGAAAATGCTCTTCATGGAAGCCAAGGCCCTGAATCTGCGTTCCCATCGCGCCATCGAGGATCAAAATACGCTCGCGCGCCGCTTTCGTCAGCGCGGCCAGCACCTCCGAACCATCCGGCTTAGCAGCCGTTGCACCGAAGAGATCGTCGAGAGAAGACGCCATAAGAGTACCGCCTGTATTCTGATATGCATAATCGCAGAAGGACGCTTAATGACATAAACATATCTTTATGTCAATTATTGATCGACTTTCAGGGCATGATATGTGCACCCAAGAAAGAGGCCCCGAGACAATGCAACCAACCCGGATTTACCTCACCGATCTGTTGCCGGACAGAAAGAAATCGTGACCGCTCAAAGCCACCGCTCCGCCACAATGGACAAGCAAAATTTCCGCACGGATGATTTGCTTTTATGAGGAGCGACCTATGAAAAGGTTTGGTTATTCCCTGTTTGCCGCGTGTCTGTCGCTTGGCATGGGTCTGTCAGCCGCCGCCGGGACGGCCAATGCAGCGCAACCCTCCCTGATGACGACACCCGCCACCGCGTCGGCACAGACCTCAGCCCCCAATGCGCAGACCGTGCAATATTACGATTATCGAGGCGACCGGCGCTATTGGCGCTATGACCGACCGCGCTACCGGCCCTATTATCGGCATGACCGGCGTTACTGGGGCCCGGGACCAGTCTATCGTCATCGCCCAGCGCCCGCCTATCGCGGCGGCAACCCGCATGTCCGCTGGTGCTACAACCGTTATCGGTCATACCGCGCCTATGACAACACCTTCCAGCCCAATTACGGGCCGCGTCGCCAGTGCTATTCGCCGTATCTATGAGGCCGCAGCAAACGAAGAAAGCCCCGCAATGCGGGGCTTTTTCTAAACTGTCTCAAAGTATTTATGGCTGTTCAGGTGACATAAGCACCGATGGAAGCCGCGACCAGCCCGATTGCGACGGCAATCATCACACCATAAACGCGCGGCTTGTCGAAAAGTACGGCGAAAGCTGAAAACCAGCCCACGACCGCCGCTCCGAGCGCGAAGAGAAAGCCCGGCTTGTCGCCATGATAAAGGTTTGCCGCCATCAACCCGCCGATGATCAGCGCGCCGAAAACGATCATTAACCCCGTGGCATAACGCTCATAATCGTCCATTTAAATTCCTCGGTTCCGATCTCGCGAAAACTGCGACGGAAACTTATATCGACCTGTTTGGCCATTTAAGGGCATGGAATCTCTCACACCGCCACCCTAGCCTTCTCGCTCACACAATCATTATTCGTGGCGTTCTTCAACCATTTCGCAGCGCCATTCGCTGCAAATGTTACAACTTATCGTTTCTGACCGCCGTTCAGTCGTAAAATCCATGCTATATTGACCCCATGGAACCGTCTGGAATCACCATTTTTGAAACACCTATCGGCGCGTGCGGCATTGCCTGGCGCGGTGCGAAAGTCATTGGTGTTGAAATCGCCGATACAGACGAGAAAGAAACCCGCTACCGTCTTGGCGAGCGGGTGGGCGAACAGCTTTCCGATGCGCAGGTCGATGTGCCAGCCTTTGTGGCGCAAGCGATTGAAAAAGTGCGTGTGCTTCTCGACGGCGGATCACCGGATTTCTCGCAAACGCCACTGGCGCTCGATTCGCTCCCCGAGCTTAACCGGCAGGTTTACGAGATCATTCTTGAATTGAAGGCTGGAGAAACTACCACCTATGGCGCGATTGCGAGACGGCTTGGCGATGTCAGCCTGTCGCAAGCGGTCGGTTATGCGCTTGGCAAAAACCCGTTCCCGATCATCGTGCCCTGCCACCGGGTTCTCGGTTCCAACGGCAAGGTGGGCGGGTTTTCGGCGGCTGGCGGCACGGCGACGAAGCTGAAGCTTCTCAATATCGAGCGCGCCAAAATCTCCAGCGAACCCGACCTGTTTGGCGGTCTGCCGCTTCAAGAACGACCGCAAGCGGAGTGGTAACTACTCTTTATCGCTGACCACATCGGCAGAGAAGCGCAATTCGCGCATCGGGCGCACCAGTTGCGTCGTCGCATCGTAGGTCGGATGCTTCTTGAAAGCGAAAAGCG
Source organism: Ochrobactrum sp. RH2CCR150 (assembly GCA_014138095.1). GTDB lineage: Bacteria > Pseudomonadota > Alphaproteobacteria > Rhizobiales > Rhizobiaceae > Brucella > Brucella gambitense. The sequence goes on along the minus strand of JACGXE010000001.1, from coordinate 556,897 downwards.
CTTCTTCATCCTTGAACTCGGCATAGACCACGAGATCGATGCGGTCACACATCGGATCGACCCTGGAATTCGGCAGAACTTCGAACACATCGGAATACGGGATCGTGGCAAGCTGCTCCAACCCTTTCCTGACTGTCTCGATATCCTGACCTTGCTTGACGCTGAAAAAAACAATGTGTCGGATCACGCCTCGACTCCCTGATAGTGACGAGGCGTATCTAGCGCATCAAGATAGCCAACAAAATGGCAAGTTTGAGCGATATGTCTAACTTGCCTTGACGCGACGCCAGGCAAACCCGCCTGCTTCCGGCACGGAACCGCGCCCTGGCTGATAGTAACCGGGCGTATCGACCAGACGGTTTTCGCCGAGACGGCCTTGTGCAACCTTGTTCGTCACTTGCAGGCTGTCGAAGCCGGTGCGCAGCATCAGGGCGGCCTGATCGATCAGCACGTCGCCAACAGCGCGCAACTCGCCGGTAAAACCTTCGCGGCGCAAAATCTCGGCCTTGGAATAGGAACGACCGTCATTGAAAGCCGGGAACTGCAAGGCTATCAGCGGCAGGCTGCCCAGATCGTTGAGAAGCGGTTCAATCGCTTCGCCCGGCGCAACCGAAACGCCGATCCGGTGATTGGAGGCGCGGCGGCGCTCTTCATCCAGTCCGAGCCAGACGGCCAGCGGAATGATGATCGCCGGGGCGTCGCCAGCAGCTTCCAGATCGTCGGCAAAGACATAATCGTCTTCGCGAAAGCCATCGGCAGACCAGAGTTTGGTTTCGTTGATATCGCTCATTTCCGGTCACCTGCTCCCAAATTCTTCAAACTATCCGACAGACCCGACAGGTGGATGCCGCATTCTGTCTTTTCTGATCCCGCCCAGCGTCCGGCACGCTGGTCTTCGCCATCACCAACGGGCCGTGTGCAGGGCATGCAGCCGATGGAACGATAGCCCTGCGCGGTCAGGGGATGCGGCGGCAGATCATGCTTTTCGGCATAGGCCTTGAGATCGGCTGCCTGCAAACGCGCCAACGGATTGATACGAATGCGCGGGCCAACCGATTCAAACACGGGCAGGCTTTCGCGTGTCGATGCCTGAAACTGCTTGCGGCCCGTCATCCAGGCCCGATAGGGCGCGACGGCGCGCGCCATCGGCTCAACCTTGCGGATGAAGCAGCAACGATCCTTGTCGGTCATAGACAGCGCACCGAACGGATCATCGCTTTTAAGACTGTCCTCAAGCGGCAGGATATCCTGCACATCGGTCAAACCCAGCCGGTCCACCAAATCATGACGATAATCGAGCGTGGCCCGAAAATGCTTGCCCGTATCGAGAAACAAAACCGGGGTCGCCGGGTCGATTTCCGAGATCATGTGCAAAAGCACAGCCGACTCCGCCCCGAAGGAAGACACGACCGCAATCTGCCCCTCATAGAGTTCACGCGTGACGAGCGCGATCACTTCCTGCGGGGTAGACGCACCGTGGCTGGCCTCCAGAAGGCGGGCTTCGGCGGCAGCGCTTTCTTCAGCATCAAGCTGCACGGCTTATTTCTCCATAAAGCGCGCGTTTGAACGGCTCCATGCCGACGCGGCGATAGGCGGCGAGGAACGTTTCCTCCGGGTTTTCACGCAGGGACAGATAGGTATCCACCACCGTTTCGATGGCATCCACCACTTCTTCCGACGAGAAGCCGCGACCAGTGATTTCACCAATGGTCGAATGCTCATCCGCCGAACCGCCAAGCGTGATCTGATAGAGTTCCTCACCCTTCTTCTCAACGCCCAGAATGCCGATATGGCCGACATGGTGATGGCCGCAGGCATTGATGCAGCCGGAAATCTTGATCTTGAGATCGCCGATTTCAAGCTGGCGCTGCTGGTCACCAAAGCGCTCGGAAATACGCTGCGCCACCGGAATGGAGCGCGCATTAGCAAGGGCGCAATAGTCGAGACCCGGGCAGGCGATGATGTCGGTGATGAGACCGGCATTCGCCGTCACCAGACCATCCGATTGCAGCAGATCGTAGACAGCTGCGAGATCGGCCTTGGCCACATGTGGCAGAACCAGATTCTGCTCGTGGCTGACGCGGATTTCATCAAAGGAATAGGTTTCGGCAATATCCGCCACCAGCTCCATCTGCTCGGCGCTCGCATCGCCGGGAATACCGCCAATGGGCTTCAGCGAAATGGTGACAACCGCATAATCCGGGTTCTTGTGCGGCGTGACATTGCGCGCCACCCAGCTTGCAAATTCCGCATCGGCCTTCTGGGTTACCGCCAGCACTTCCCAGCCTTCCGGCCGTTGCGGCAGGTTCGGCATGCGGAAATAGCTTTCGATGGCGTCGATATCGCGCTGCGGCAGCTTCAGCTCGCCGTAACGAATATCTTCCCATTCGGCATCAATCTCGCGGGTCAGTTCTTCGACGCCCGTTTCATGGACGAGGATCTTGATGCGAGCCTTATACTTGTTGTCGCGACGGCCATGCAGATTATAGACGCGCACGATGGCCGTCACATAGGTCAGCATGTCCTCGAGGGGCAGGAAGTCGCGGATCTTCTTCGCCACCATCGGCGTGCGACCCTGACCGCCGCCAATATAGACGGCCAGCCCCAGATCGCCTGCTTCGTTCTTCTTCAGCTGCAAGCCGATGTCATGCACCTGAATGGCGGCGCGGTCATGCTCCGAGCCGACAATGGCGATCTTGAACTTGCGCGGCAGATAGGAAAACTCCGGATGCAGCGACGACCACTGGCGCAGAATTTCTGCAAACGGACGCGGATCGGCCACTTCGTCGGCGGCAGCGCCTGCGAAATGATCGGCGGTCACGTTGCGAATGCAATTGCCGGAGGTCTGGATGGCGTGCATCTCGACTTCCGCCAGCTCTTCCAGAATACGCGGCACGTCCTTCAGGGCAGGCCAGTTATACTGGATGTTCTGGCGCGTGGTGAAATGGCCGAAGCCACGATCATAGTCGCGTGCAATCGAGCCAAGCCGACGCAACTGACGGCTCGACAGCGTGCCATAGGGGATGGCCACGCGCAGCATATACGCGTGCAATTGCAGATAAAGGCCGTTCATCAGACGCAGCGGCTTGAACTGGTCTTCGGTCAGCTCGCCAGTCAGGCGGCGCTCGACCTGATCCTTGAACTGGGCAACGCGGGCCGCAACAAAATCACGGTCGAATTCATCATAACGGTACATAGTCTAAATCCAGTTCAGAGCATTTCCTGCAAAAGTGGAAACCGGCTTTGCGTCCGGAAATGCGTCAACAGATATTACGAGGCGCGCTTCAAAGCAGGCTTGTCGAGAGGCAAATCGCCGAAGGTCACGATGGTCGGGCCGGACAGGCGGATGCGCTCGCGCAGGCGGATCGGGTAAAGCCCCTCTTCGCGTTCCTCGACATCAATCACATTCACATCGACGACCAGATTGGCTTTCGCTGCAACCTTGCCCGCCTCTTCAAGCGCCGTCACGGCTTCCGCATGGCGGGCGATCAGCGCACCGTCGATGGTCTCCTGCCACGAACCGTCGGCACCGAGCCACACAGCCTGCCCGTCGATCAGCCGGTTTGCAGTGAGAACTTTTACGACCATTTCCAAACTCCAAACTTCTGTTAACCGCGCATCCTGCGGGTTTAGGCTGCGACGGAAACCGGCTTGAGGGCCAGCGCTTCGGCTTTGTCGATTGCGGCACCGGCGACGGCATCGCCAATGATCACCATGACCGGGCCGGAAAGTTCCTTGCGGTTTTCCAGATCCGGCAAATCCTTCAGCGTGCCGTGGAACAGGCGCTTGTCCTGTCGGCTCGCATTTTCCACCACCGCCACGGCGGCATCTTCGTGCAGCCCCGCACCAATCAGGCGTGCAGCAACCGATGCCGCGACCGTGGAGCCCATATAGACGGCAATTGTTGCACCCGAGACGGCGAGCTTCGCCCAGCCCGGCAGCACATCGCCCGTCATGTCATGACCGGTGGTGAACACCAGCGACGAAGCAACACCACGCAATGTCAGCGGCAATTCCATATCGGCAGCGGCAGCAAAGGCTGAGGTGATGCCCGGCACGATTTCGAACCCGATACCAGCAGCACGCAGCGCCGCCATTTCTTCGCCTGCGCGTCCGAATACCAGCGGATCGCCGGATTTCAGCCGCACAACGCGCTTGCCTTCGCGCCCGAGCGTTACCAGCAGGCGGTTGATCTCTTCCTGGCTTTTGGAATGGCAACCCTTGCGCTTGCCAACGGCAAGGCGCTCGGCGTCACGACGGCCCATGGCAATGACGCCTTCCGGCACCAGCGCATCATGCACGATGACATCGGCTTCCATCAAAGCGCGATGGGCGCGCAGGGTCAGCAGATCTTCGGCACCCGGACCGGCGCCGACCAGCCAGACATAACCGGCGGCATTGTCACGCTGCTCGATCAGATCGCTCGCAGCCTTGTAGGCTTCCACGCGGTCGCCATTTTCAATGGCGCTGGCGACACGACCCGAAAAGAACCCGCGCCAGAAACTGCGGCGCGCCAGACCCTTGGGCAGCGCGCGCTCGACCAGCGGTCGCCAGCTTTCGGCAAAATGCGCAAGCTCGCCGAGGCGCGGCGAAAAAGCGGCATCGATACGCGCACGAACCATCTGCGCCAGAACCGGAGCACTTCCTTCCGAACCAATCGCAATCGTCAGCGGCGCACGGTTGACGATGGCAGGCGTCAGGAAATCGCAAAGTGCTGGACGGTCAACGACATTGACCGGAACCTTCTCGGCCTTGACCACGGCAGCAATGGCGCGATCCTGCGCTTCATCGCCGGTCGCCACGAAAACAAGCTTTGCGCCCTCGACATGTTCCGGCGCAAAAGGTGCAGCAATATGCTCCGCACCATGGCTTGCAATGAAATCGGCCAGATGATGCTCTGTTTCTTCGGCAACGATGCGAAGACGTGCGGATGTCTGCGCCACGAGGCGCGCCTTGTTCAAAGCCTCCTCGCCGCCGCCAACGACGACAACCACCTCTTCCGACACCCGGAAGAAGGCAGGAAAATCAGCCAGTAAACGCTTTTGCGGTAGAGACACGGCGCGATCCTTGGGAGCATTTCCAGCGAAAGCCGATACCGGTTTCAGTTACGGAAATGCGTCTGGTAAAAAGATGGCGCCATTATCCATGGAGAGCGGGAGATTTATAAGAAACGGGCTTGCGCGTGAAAATCACGGCGAGCATCACTTTTTCTCAAAACAGCCGATTGCGGGATTTTAATTTCCCATAAGGCCAGAAATATATCCCACAATTTTTATAGGGTTTACATAGACTTATAGATATCGGTTACCGATAATCACCGCTCGTGAAGAAGGCCGGAACATGTTTGGGCCAGCGGCGCGGCAGCACGGCAATCAGGTCGAAACGCAACGACAGACGGGCATGGTCGTGCTGGCGTTGCAGCCAGAGATCGGCTGCGGCTTCGATACGGCGCATGGCCTGCGGTGTGACGGCGAGATGGGCGGCTTCCAGACTGCTGCGCGCCTTGACCTCGACGATGAGCACAAGATTGCCCCGCCGGGAGATCAGATCGATCTCGCCGAGCCGCGTTCTATAGCGCCGCGCGACAATCCGAAAGCCTTTCAAAAGAAGTAGTACAGACGCAAAGCGTTCGGCGCTGTGTCCGCGAAAGAAAGCGCTGCGCTTTTTCTCGCGGAGGTCTGTCATCGCTGATCCGATTTCAGTTGCATAAGGCGCTGATAGAGAACCGATTTCTGCCCGCCAGTCATGCGCGCGGCCTCGCCTGCGGCCTTGGATGGCGGCAGTTCGTCTGCAAGCGACAGAAGCAGCTTGTCGATATCTTCCTCGCTTTGCGGAATGGTGTTGCCTGTCGGCGGACCGACCAGCAGAACCACTTCACCGCGAATGCGATCTTCACCGTCAAACTCCGCTGCAAGTTCACCCAGCGGCGCCGTGCGAATGGTCTCATAGGCCTTGGTCAGTTCGCGGCAGAGCGCGCCCAGACGATCCGGCCCAAACACTTGGGCCATTTCGGCCAGCGTCGCCGCTGTCCGGTTTGGCGATTCATAAAACACCAGCGTCGCGTCGATGCCTTTGAGGCTTTCGAGCTTCGTCTGCTTTTGCCCCTGCTTGGAAGGCAGGAAGCCGCAGAACATGAAGGCGTCGGTTGGCAGGCCGGAAGCGGCAAGTGCAGCCAGAACAGCGGAAGCACCCGGAATGGGAACAACGCGAATACCCGCTTCGCGTGCTTCGCCAACCAGACGAAAACCCGGATCGGAGACAAGCGGTGTGCCCGCATCGGACACCAGCGCAACGCTTTTGCCCGCAGACAGCGCGGCAATCAGCTTTTCACCGGCTTCGGCGGCATTGTGCTCATGATAGCTGATTGGACGGCGGGAAATCCCGTAACGGTCGAGGAGAACGCGGGTCACGCGTGTATCCTCACAGGCCAGAACATCGGCTGCGGCGAGCGTTTCGATGCCGCGCAGCGTCATGTCGCCAAGATTACCGATCGGCGTCGACACGATATAAAGTGCTGGCTCCAGCGGACGGGCGCGCATGGCCGTGCCACCCACCACATAATCGCGCCGTCCATCATCAATATTCTGGGCGCCCATATCTTCAGTCATTGCTTATCCCTCATGCCGCGAGATCGGCCACCAGCGCATCCAGCACCAGCGCACCGTCCGGCGTTGCGCGAATGATGCTGCCGCCCATCGGCTCGATCATGCCCTCGGTGATCAGTTTCGCAAGACGCTTCTGGTCAACATCATGACCCGACAGCCGCTTGTAGCGATCCAGATCGATGCCTTCGCGCAGACGAAGCCCCATCATCAGGAACTCGTCGCCCTCCTGCCCGCCATCGAGATATTCTTCCTCGATAATGCCATGGCCGCGCCGATCAACCTTGTCGAGCCAGGTTTCGGGATGTTTTTCAGTAATCGTGACCGTGCGAACGTCGTTTTCCACGAAACGCCCATGCGCGCCGGGGCCGATGCCGACATATTGCCCATAACGCCAGTAGACGAGATTGTGCTGCGACTCGCGCCCCGGCACCGCATGATTGGAAATCTCATAGGCCGGGAGACCGTGCTCTGCCGTCACCCTTTGCGTTTCTTCATAAAGCGCTGCGGCGTGATCCGGCTCCGGCGTGGTCAGCTTTCCAGCCTTCCAGAGATTGTAGAACTGTGTGCCTTCCTCGATGGTCAGCTGATAGAGCGAGAGGTGATCGGCAGCCAGTCCGATGGCTTCCTTCAGCTCTTCGCGCCAGGCCTCAATGCTCTGGTTCGGGCGTGCATAGATCAAATCAAAAGACAGGCGCGGGAAAATCTCGCGTGCCAGACGAATGGCCGCCTTCGCTTCCTCAACCGAATGCATGCGCCCGAGACGGCGCAAGTCGGGATCGTTGAGCGCCTGAATGCCGAGCGACACGCGATTGACGCCTGCCGCGCGATAGCCGCGAAAACGGTCGGCTTCCACACTGGTCGGGTTGGCTTCCAGCGTCACTTCGATGTCGGGTGCGACAGACCAATGCGACGCAATATTATCGAGCAGAGCGCCCACCGTTTCGGGCTGCATCAGCGATGGTGTGCCGCCGCCCAGAAAAATACTGGTGACGGTGCGCGGGCCGGTGCGTTCGCGCAGCGTTTCCATCTCGCGCCGGAACGCTTCGGAAAACCGCGCCTGATCCACCGGCTTGTGACGGACATGGCTGTTGAAGTCGCAATAAGGGCATTTGGCCAGACAGAACGGCCAATGCACATAAACGCCGAACGCAGTTTCCCCATTCGCACGCGCGATGGGAATCGTGCTCACGCCGTCCACTAACGCCGGTGAAGAGGGAAACAGCTTGTTCATTTCGCGGAAGCCGGCTCCACGTTGAGCACCTTTTCGGCGAAAAGCTTGAAGGCGCGGGCGCGGTGCGACAGGGCCTCATCGTCGCCCGGCTTCCAGCCGTGCTTCTCATCGGCGGTCATTTCGCCAAAGGTCTTTTCGTGGCCCGCCGGCAGGAACACCGGGTCATAGCCGAAGCCGGTCGTGCCGCGCGGCGGCCAGATCAGCACGCCTTCCACTTCGCCGCGGAAATATTCCGCTTCGCCGTCCGGCCATGCAAGGCAGATGACGGAGACGAAACGCGCGCCGCGCTTGTCTGCGGTCGTGGCGCCCTTTTCCTGCAAAAGATCTTCGACCTTGCGCATCGCCATGTTGAAATCACGCGTGCCGTCTTCGGTTTCGGCCCAGTTGGCCGTGTAGACGCCCGGCTCACCATCCAGCGCATCGACCATCATGCCGGAATCGTCGGACAATGCGGGCAGGCCGGTGGCTTCAGCCGCAGCAAGCGCCTTGATATAAGCGTTTTCTTCAAACGTGGTGCCGGTCTCGTCCGGCTCCGGCAAGCCAAGTGCTGCAACAGAGCTGACATCGAAGCCGAACGGGCCGATCAGCCCGTCGAATTCCTTCAGCTTGCCTGCATTATGCGAGGCGACGATCAGCTTGCCTTTTTCCAGCGTTCTCATTTTCAATTCCATAATTTGGGTTCGGCAATCTCCAGCGAATTGCCGGATGGATCGCGGAAATAAATCGAATGTGCGCCATTGGGCCAATCGAAATCAGCCTCAATGGCAACGCCATGCTTTTCCAGATGTTTCCGCCAGCCCTCGATCTCCGCGCGGCTTGCAGCAAAACATACATGACCCAGCCCCGTCGTGCCATGTGGTGGCACAGGCAGATGGCCGGGCAAAGGCGGCTTCAAGGTTTCTTCCGCCTTGAAGAGCAGCAAAATGCCCTCACCACAGCGGAAGAAAGCATTGCGCTCGCTGAGCTGCCCCACCGGTTCCAGCCCCATCGTGTTGCGATAGAATTCTACCGCCTCGGCGACGTCGCGGACATAGAGTGCCGTTTCAAGAATACGTGCAGCGCGCATGGATCAGGTCTCCTCATTCAGATGGAGCAGACCCTGTCCTAGCAGAGCCTGTTCCAAAAGTCGTCCTGTGCGGCTGCAAATACGCTTTTTTGAGTGAGGCTCTTAAGCGACGGCCATTTTCTGCAACGACACAAGACGATCGACACCGCTGCGCGCCAGCTTCATCAGGTTCAGGAATTCTTCTTCCGAGAAAGGCGCGCCCTCGGCAGTGCCCTGAATTTCAACAATGCCGCCCGCGCCGGTCATGACGAAGTTGCTGTCGGTCTGGGCGACGGAATCTTCCGCATAGTCCAGATCGAGAACAGGAGCGCCTTCATAGATGCCGCAGGAAATGGCGGCGACATGGTCCTTCAGCACCTTCTCGACCCGCACCATCTGGCGCGCTTCCATCCAGCGCAGGCATTCATGCAGGGCCACCCAGCCGCCGGTGATGGCTGCGGTGCGCGTGCCGCCATCGGCCTGAATGACATCGCAATCCACCGTGATCTGCACTTCGCCCAGCGCCTGCATGTCCACAACAGCGCGCAAGGATCGTCCGATCAGACGCTGGATTTCCTGCGTGCGTCCGCCCTGCTTGCCAGTGGCGGCTTCGCGGCGCATGCGGTCGCCGGTCGAACGCGGCAGCATGCCGTATTCCGCCGTAACCCAGCCCTTGCCGGTGTTGCGCATCCAGCCCGGCACCTTTTCCTCAAGGCTTGCCGTGCACAGAACATGCGTGTCGCCAAATTTGACCAGGCAAGAGCCTTCCGCATGTTTGGAGATGCCGCGCTCGAAAGAGACGGCGCGCATTTCGTCGGCAGCACGCTTGGATGGACGCATATATCAATTTCCTTGATCGAGTTCTTGGGGATTCAAAGTTTCCGTGCGGCTTTTTAGGCTCCCCGGGCGCAAATAGAAAGGAATTTTGCGCTTCGCCAGCCCAAAGACATGTCGAGAAGTGTTGAGAGGAATGCCAGTATGGAGCTAAAGCCTTTGACGCTTAGCGCCGCAACCTTATATTTAGGGCAAGCAATCAACAGGTTCGCCGCTCTATCATGATCAAATCGCCTGAACATCAGCTTCTGAATTCGCTCGACCAGCGGTCGCGCGAAATTTTCCGGCTGGTCGTCGAGAGCTATCTCAACGACGGCGACCCGGTCGGTTCACGCAATTTGTCCCGCCTGCTGCCGCATTCGCTCTCGCCTGCCACCATTCGCAATGTGATGAGCGATCTGGAGCATCTGGGGCTCATCTATGCGCCGCATGTGTCAGCGGGTCGTCTGCCGACCCAGATCGGCCTGCGCTTTTTCGTCGATGCCTTTATGGAAGTCGGCGATCTGGCGCCGGGCGAACGCTCGTCCATCGAGGCGCAGGTGCGCGCCGCCGGAAACAGCAATTCGGTGGAAAGCGTACTGACCGAGGCAAGCCAGGTCTTGTCTGGTCTGTCGCGTGGCGCCGGTCTCGTGCTCGCCACCAAGACGGAAGGCGCGCTCAAGCATATCGAATTCGTGCGTCTGGAGCCGACCCGCGCGCTTGCCGTGCTGGTGATGCAGAATGGCGATGTGGAAAACCGCGTCATCAATCTGCCGGTCGGCATCAGCGCATCGCAACTGGTCGAGGCGTCGAATTTCCTCAACGCCCATATTCACGGCCACACGCTTTCCGAAGCCAAGGCCGAACTGAAGGTGCTGATGGAGGAAACCCGTCAGGAGCTTGACCAGCTTTCGCAGGAACTTGTCGAACAGGGCCTCGCTGTCTGGGGCGGCACCGGCTCCGACCAGCCGTCGCGGCTGATCGTGCGTGGTCGCGCCAATCTTCTGGAGAACATTCACGCGCAGGAAGATATTGAGCGTCTGCGCCATCTCTTCGACGATCTGGAAACCAAGGACGGCATGGTCCAGCTTCTCGATCTGGCCGAAACCGGTTCGGGTGTGCGCATTTTCATCGGCTCGGAAAACAAGCTGTTTTCGCTGTCCGGCTCGTCGCTGGTGGTCGCGCCCTATCGCGACAGCGAACAGCGGGTCATCGGGGCGCTCGGCGTCATCGGCCCGACCCGTCTCAATTATGCGCGTATCGTTCCGATGGTGGACTATACGGCCCAGATCGTGTCTAGACTTTTGCGGTGAGGTGTCAATCTTACCGGGTCACCAGAAATTAAGCCTTGATTTTAATGGCCTGAAACTCGATATCCGCCCCAGAAGATATTCAAGACGGAAGAAGCATTATGTCTGACGAAAAAAACAAAACCCAGAACCCCGATCTTGAGCAGCGCGACATCAACAATCCTCGGGATCGTGAGGCGCTGAACCGGGCTGCCGCCGATTTCCTGAAAGCGCGCAAGGCGGAAGCCAGCGCCGAAGTTGCGGAAGACGAAGCGGACAATGCGGCTGATGAAACCGCAAACCGGATCCTCGCGCTCGAAGCCGATAACAAGGAACTCAAGGATCAGGTTCTGCGCGTTGCTGCCGAAATGGAAAACCTGCGCAAGCGCACCCAGCGCGACGTGCAGGATGCCCGCACCTATGCGGTGACCAATTTTGCCCGCGACATGCTGTCGGTTTCCGACAATCTGCGCCGCGCCATCGACACCATTCCGGCAGAGATGCTGGAAGCCGACGCCAGCCTGAAGTCTCTGGCCGAAGGCGTGGAAATGACCGAACGCGCCATGTTGCAGGCGCTGGAACGTCACGGTGTCACCAAGCTTGAGCCGGAAGGCCAGAAGTTCGACCCGAATTTCCATCAGGCCATGTTCGAAGTGCCGAACCCGGATCTGCCGAACAACACCGTGGTGCAGGTTGTGCAGGCTGGTTACGCCATTGGCGACCGCGTCCTGCGCCCTGCCATGGTCGGCGTATCCAAGGGCGGCCCGAAAGCTGCTGCCGAGACCGGTGGCGCGGAAGGCGACAGCTGATAAGCAGCGTCATCGAAATTACAAAAAGAGCGGCGGTCCATCCGCCGCTTTTTTGTATCTGCTGACCTGCGCTCATACAGGCATATTGCCAAGGCGCGCAGAGCAATAGAAAATCGCGTCACATATCTTGCTGGGGGGAGCCGCGTGACCGTCGTACAGTTTCTGAACTTTGCGGGTGTTTTCGTCTTCGCGGCAACAGGCGCGCTTGCCGCCTCGCGGCGACAGCTCGACATTGTCGGCTTCATCTTTCTTGCCAATATCACCGGTATCGGCGGCGGAACGCTGCGCGATCTAATCCTGAGCACGCCAGTTTTCTGGGTTCAGGAGCCGATCTACCTGCTGGCGGGCACACTGGCCGCGTTCGCGGTCTATTTTACCGCCCATATGGTGGAATCACGCTATCGCGTGCTGCTCTGGCTCGATGCCATCGGCATGTCGGCCTATACGGTGATGGGTGCGGCCAAGGGACTTGCGCTCGGCGTCAGCGCACCGGTGGCCATCGTCACCGGCATTTTTACAGCCACACTCGGCGGTATCCTGCGCGATATGGTGGCTGGAGAGCCATCGGTAATCATGCGGCGGGAAATCTATATCACGGCGGCGCTGGCCGGAGCCTGCCTCTATGTCGGGCTGGCGCGCCTTGGCGTCGATCCGTTCTTTTCGGCAGTGGTCGCGGCGCTGACCAGCTTTACCGTGCGCGGCGGAGCGCTTTATTTCGGCTGGAACCTGCCGGTTTATAAGAGTCGCCCCGGTCGCACCGAAGAAGAACTCCAGCGCGACCGGATCATTCGGTCCGAATAGTCAGATTAGATCAGGCCGGCCTGACTTGCAGCGGCCTGAAGGCTGAGCAGCGGACGCGGGCCCATCTGCTGGATGATGAGACCGGCGGCAAGCGAGCCGAGCCGTGCGCAATCTTCCAGCGAGCGGTCCTTGGTATAACCATAGAGGAAGCCAGCCGCATAAAGATCGCCCGCGCCGGTCGTGTCGACCAGTTCGTCGATCTCGATGGCGGGAACGGTCAGCGTCTGATCGGGCGTCACAATGACTGCACCCTTTTCCGAGCGCGTGATGATCGACAGCTTGCAATCCATACGCATCGAGGCAATCGCCGTTTCGAGCGATTTGGTCTGGTAGAGCGACTTGGCTTCGTCCTCATTGGCGAAAACGATATCGACCGTGCGCTTGCGCATCAGGTCGAGGAACTCTTCACGATAACGGTCCACACAGAACGGATCGGAAAGCGTCATGGCCACTTCATGGCCCGCCTCATGCGCGATCTTCGAAGCCATCACGATGGCTTCCTTGGCGCGGGGCGGATCCCACAGATAGCCTTCGAAATAGGTGACCTTGGCATCGGCGACCTTGGAGGTCTCGACGTCTTCCGGTCCAAGCTCGACGCAGGCGCCGAGGAAAGTATTCATCGAGCGTTCGCCATCCGGCGTCACGAAAATCATCGAGCGTGCGGTCGGCGAACCCTTTTCCAGCGGACGCGTATCGAAGGCCACGCCCTGTGCGCGGATGTCATGCGCGAAGACACGTCCGAGATGGTCAGTTGCCACCTTGCCGAAATAGGCGGAACGTCCGCCGAGGCTGGCGACACCTGCCGCCGTATTGCCCGCGCTGCCGCCGGACATTTCGGTCGCCGGACCTGCAATGCGGCTATAGAGCAATTCTGCACGATCGGCATCGATCAGGTTCATTGCGCCTTTGACGATACCGTTGGTTTCAAGAAATGAGTCGTCCGTACGCGAGAGAATATCGACAATGGCATTGCCGATGCAAAGAACGTCGAATGTGGCCATGAGCTCGAAAAGCTCCCCTTTTTTCAATTCTCCGGCCCGCCCTTAATCTTGGCAGGAGGAGGCTTTGGCGCCAGCTATCTATCTTGCACATGATGCGGTGGGATAGATATTCGGGTGCGGGTTTAGCCTTTTGCTCTCTCTTTGGCTACCCCGCCGCGATCTTGCGATGTGGGTAGCCCGGCTTGCGCGGCCCGTTGGCCGTACCTATTTTCATTTCGTCCACAGCCAAAACAGGCTCAAAACGGAAAAAGAATGATCATAGACGCCGCCTTGAAAGCCCTGAATCGTCTGCTGACGCCGGAGTTTCGCTCGGTTTTCTGGAAGACTCTGGGTTTGACGCTTTTGCTGCTGGCCGGTCTCTGGGTCAGTATTCGTCAAATCTTTTTTATCTATGCCTGGCCGTGGATGGAGCAATTGCTTCCAGGCATGCCTGCATGGGCAGGCTGGCTTGGTATTGTTGCCGCCATCGCGGCGGGGCTTGGACTAGCGCTTGTTCTGGCGCTGATGATCGCGCCCGTCACGGCGCTTGTGGCGGGTCTGTTTCTTGATGACGTTGCCGAAGTGGTCGAGCGCACGGATTATCCGAACGACCCGGCAGGCGACGCCCTACCGCTTGGACGTTCCATCGTCGTTTCACTGAAATTTCTCGGCGTGGTGATCCTCGGCAATCTTGTGGCTCTCGCCCTGCTGTTTGTGCCGGGGATCAACCTGATTGCCTTTTTCGTCATCAACGCCTATCTGCTCGGGCGCGAATTTTTCGAATTCGCCGCCATGCGCTATCGCAGCGAAGCGGAAGCCAAGGCGCTGCGCTCCCATTATGGCGTGACGGTCTTTCTGGCGGGCCTGCTGATCGCCGGTTTCATGGCCATTCCACTGGTCAATCTGTTGACCCCGCTTTTTGCAGCAGCGCTGATGGTACATCTGCACAAGGCCATTTCGCAGCGCGAGACTGCCAAGCCTGTCAGAACTTACGCCTGAGGCGGGAGCGGAATCAGCGCGGCTGGCACATCGCAGGTCTTTTCCGGCGATTTGCAGATATCGGCGATGACACAATGCTCGCATTCCGGCTTGCGCGCCTTGCAGGTATAGCGCCCATGCAGGATCAGCCAGTGATGGGCGTGCAGCATATATTCCGCCGGAATGACCCGCACCAATATCGCCTCGACTGCTTCCGGCGTCTTGCCCGGCGCCAGACCGATCCGGTTACCGATACGCAAGATGTGCGTGTCCACTGCCATGGTCGGCTGGCCGAACGACATGTTGAGCACGACATTGGCCGTCTTGCGCCCGACACCCGGCAGCTTGACCAGCGCGTCGCGGTCGCCCGGCACCTCACCGCCATGGTCGCGGATCAGTGCTTCCGAAAGCAGAATGACGTTCTTCGCCTTGTTGCGCCAAAGGCCGATGGTGCGAATATAGTTGCCGACCTTTTCCTCGCCCAGCGCCAACATTTTCTGCGGCGTGTCGGCAACCGCAAACAGACCGCGCGTCGCCTTGTTGACGCCCGCATCGGTCGCCTGAGCAGACAGCACCACAGCCACCAGCAAGGTGAACGCGTTCACATGCTCCAGTTCGCCCTTCGGTTCCGGGCGCTGCACGGAGAAGCGGCGGAAGATTTCGTGAATCTCGTCGGCCGTATAAAGCGTACCGGCCACGCGGCGCGGGCGGCGAACGGCAGGGCTGGCTGCCGGGCTGCTTGCGGCGACGGAAACGGTCACGGGCGATTTGATTTTGGCCTTTTGCATTCTGTCTCTATACTGAGGTCTGTTCCTGGAAGACAACCCGCAGCTTGACGCAGGCGGCTTTCAGATCAAGGGTTCAGACTTCAATGCACCATCCAGACGGCGCGGAACCGGACAGGTTCGAGACCCCTATTTTTGAAGCCTTGCTGACGCCCTATCGCTCGCTGGGGCGCACGGGCTTCACCGTCCTGATGGCAGCACTTATCGGCTGCTGGTTGTTTGTCGGAATTTTGTTCTGGTCCATCGGCGCATGGCCGATCTTCGGCTTTTTCGGCCTCGATGTGCTGCTGATCTATCTGGCATTTCGCTGGAATTACCGCTCCGCCCGGGCGCGTGAAGAGATTTCCGTTTCGCGCGCAGCCCTGCATATCCGCCAATATGCCCCTTCCGGCAAAATGACGGCGCATCAGTTCAACCCGTTCTGGACGCGCTTTCGCGTGGCGCGAAAGCCGGATATCGGCATTACGGATATGAGCGTTGAAAGCCGCGACAAGCACGTCGCCATCGGCAGTTTTCTGAACCCCGACGACCGCGAAAATTTCGCCAACGCCTTTCGCGCAGCCTTGGCCGAGGCACGACGGTAGAGCGCGTTTCAGTATGTGCTAAGTTTGACACTACCCGCCCCGCAACAGTGGCGGGTATCGCCCTCCCCCATCGTCGTTTTACGATATGACGAAGGGGGATTCCGGCATTGGCCCTTGAAGTCGGGCTTTTCACAAGCCATATCAGTTAGCGGAGAGATACGCCGAACGGGTTCTCTTCATAACGGTCGCTTCTCATCAAGGACTGATGCAATGACAAGAATGACTCCGTTTTCGAGCCCTCTCTTGCTCGGATTCGACACGATGGAAAAGACACTCGAACGGATTGCCAAATCCGGCGATGGCTACCCACCCTATAATATCGAACGCCTACGCGGTGAAACAGGCTCCGAGCGCTTGCGCATCACGCTTGCCGTGGCAGGTTTTGCCAGCGAAGATCTCGACGTCATGACGGAAGACAACCAGCTTGTCATCCGCGGGCGACAGACCGACGACACCGAACGCGAATATCTGCACCGCGGCATCGCGGCCCGTCAGTTTCAGCGTGTGTTCGTGCTGGCCGATGGCATGCGGGTGTTGGGTTGCGAGTTGAAAAACGGTCTTCTCGCTGTCGATCTCGACCGACCGGAACCGGAACGGCTGATCAAGAAAATCAACATAGCTGTGAAAGACTGAAAAACGTTCAGGTTTCGTTCAGTCATTAAGGCTATGATAATTATCGTGAAGCTCTGGTGCGGCATAGCCGTGAATGGTGTGCCGCTCAAATGGAGGCTAAGACCATGAACAGACAGGTTCTCACCGAAAATGAATTCGCTCATCTGGGCGAAGGTGAAATTGCCTACGTACGCAAGATCCGCTCCGACGACCTTGCACGCAGCTTCCCTGCCCTCCCACCAATCGAGCCTGGCCTTGAACTCTGGGCTCTCTTTGGCGCAAGCGGCGAGCCGATTGTGCTCTCCGATGTCCGCGCCACGGCGTTGCAAGGCGCGCACGAACACGAATTACGCACGGTGCTGCTCAACTAAAATGGCAGCCCTCTCGAATGTGCAGCGATAGCGGTTTAAAAGTGCCACTTTAAACCGCTATCAACGTTGAGTTATCACCAAATACAAAAATTAGTTGGGACGAATTCCGCCATCATATCCCTGATAACAACGCTCATAGCAATGATCGTAACATTTCCTATATCCATCAGGACCTCCGGAAACCCCATGACAAATATTCATGGCGCGCTCGAGGCAATATTTTATTTTTTTACTCGAAGATTCATCGGCCAACGCTGAATTAAATGCAAAAAGAATAGAAGATGATGCGATTATCAATTTTATCATTGAATTCACCCTATAAAAACAAATTTAGATATTTTCTTTATATCTATGATATCTATTCTTTTAAAAACTCCTCATATTTAATTAACTGTTTATATGTTGCGCGGGTTTTTCCCGCGAACGGTTCTCACACTGAGGCGATGCCTCTGTTTGTACTCACCAGAAAATGCAGAGCCAGCGGCTGGCTGTATGACCGCTAATGAGAAGCCAAACTTTTTGGATCATCGAATAATCCCTCTCTTCTCTCCTCAAGCTTGAAGGCATGATAAAATGAAGCCCTTCACCTCGAGATCGATAGATTGAGGGGCTTTTTTGGATAACGGATACTCGCTCAGGGCCAGCTCCAAAAATTGCCCTCGTCGCACACATGCCGCATTTTGATTCAGGCGCCTAAAAGCGACAGCTCAGAAGGGCAGTTTCCAACCGAAAAGGATGCAGAAACGGATCAAGGAGAATCCGTTCGGGTCGCGCCAAATTATGCCCAAACCTTGAAACAGCTCTCACTCAATGGATTTGATGTCGAAGAACAACGAGTGGAGAACACCCCTGATGGGCCTATCCAAGCGCTAACAGACGCGTATGAACACGAATTACGCATGGTTCTGTTCAACTAAAATGACAGCCTCGTTGAATGCGCAACGATAGCGGCGGTACCATGCAGAGCCGCTATCGCTATCATTGCGTGGTTAGCGTCAGAGACCAGACCTAGTCTTTACTGCTTCGAGCAAAACGCCTTGGCGTTATTAAAGCGCCTTATATATGAAGCGTAAAACCAGGCTCCATGCCCGTCCTGAACTGCTTGCTTATAAGCCTCGGTAGCCGCCGCCTGCTCGTTCCTGACACATTCTTCAAAGGTCTTGGTATCCGCCAAAGCAGAACCGGAAGCAGCAAAAAGAGACACTAGTAATAAAGCATATTTCTTCATCTATTTACCTATGTTTTCTAAAAATCGGCACCCCGAATAGGTACGAAATCTTAATGTGAAGATTAAAATATCGCCAAATTCAGAATCTGACTCTACAATGAAAGAAGTGGTCTATTTCTCATAAATCAAAATATTTACGCGGAACGACACGTAATCTAGATAAAAATAGGCGGCAATATGAAAGTAATCTTACATGAGATCATTCATATTCTGATATAATAACTATACTATCATATATTATGCCAAAGAAATTTATTTAATCTTGGCTGTTCTTCAAGCAGTTACTGTATTCTCGGTTGAAACAGTTCTGATAAGCACCAGAACCTTCCGGATTATACTTGCAAGTTTCCTTAGCCTTGTTCCAGCACATCAATCGATTGTCCGCCGCAGAAGCAGTCGAAACCATAGTTCCATAAGAAGCAATCAAAGAAACCAATACATATACATACTTATTCATTTCTATCTTCCTTTCATATTTCTGTAACATAACTATCTCTATATAAATATTTAAATTATGAAATCCTAATAATGAGCGAGCGTTTTTAGAGCACGTTTCGATCTGATTGGATCAGATCTGCGCCCTAATTCTTAGTTTTAACGCACATCATTTCCGAAAGCCGTTTCACACTTTTTGGGATGCGCTCTAAACTTGTTATTTGTGCCAATACAACGCTACTCAAATAATCGAGGACTTTGATCTGAGTAAAACGTGGGAGGAGATTTTCTGGCCAGCATAAGTCCCACGATAATATGCGATGGCGCTCCCCTGAAAACTTCTTAAAAGACTAGTTCAAGAAGCTATACTTACGAGCTCAATCATGAGCGCGTGAAGTCAAATGGACGCGCCTAAATCCTTGTTTAAAGGCGCGCCCATCCGAAAAATAGACCGTATTCTGCTGGAAATACTTGAAAGCCCCGGTACAAACAAATCTGGGCTTTAGAGCGCCGTTTAATCCGATTGCATCAGACCCGGCGCTCTAAAATCTTTACTGGAAGCATAATCTTATCGACCTTCATCTCACGCCGGTCGGATTATGCTTTTAGTCTCAGGCGGCGTTGGACGTCGGCTGGGCTGTCAAAAATGAATAGAGCGCCTGTGCATCATGGGTGCCTCGCAGCTTGGCGACCATATCCGGATCGCGGAGCATACGCGCAATGCGCGACAAGGCTTTCAGATGATCGGCCCCGGCATTTTCCGGAGCCAATAGCAGGAAAACGAGATCGACAGGCTGATCGTCCAGCGCCTCGAAATCAACCGGCGTTTCAAGGCGCGCGAAGATACCGGCAATCTTGCCGATATTCGCCAGCTTGCCGTGTGGAATAGCCACACCGCTGCCCACCCCGGTCGAACCGAGGCGTTCACGCTGGAGAATTGTTTCGAAAACTTCACGCTCAGGGAGACCGGTCAGTTCCGCAGCCTTTTCAGACAAAATCTGCAAAAGCTGTTTTTTGGAGCTGGCTTTCAGCGCGGGGATAATCGCCCCCGGCTGAATCAGATCACTAAGATCCATTCTCTCCGTTCCTTCTTCAATCAGGCCGTTTGCGGCCCGGTTTTAGGAAGCGCACGCAACTACCCACGAATGGGTCCGCCCTTCACAGCGGTTACGCATAACGTGCGCTTCGGGTTTGCCGTCAGACGCGAGGCGCGGCCTGGCGGGTAACCGTCGATGGGTCAACCCAGCCGATATTGCCGTCCGCTCGACGGTAGACGATGTTTACTTCATCATTGCCCGCGTTCCGGAAAACCAGAACCGGATTTTCAATCAGATCAAGCTCGACCACCGCCGAAGCCACCGACATGGTGCGCAGGGCGACAGACGTTTCCGCCACGATGGTAGGCGCATAATCGGCCGGAAGCTCCTCCTCTTCCTCCGGAAGCGGTGCCATAACACGATATGCCACGTCGTCATAGATCGCATTTGGCTGAGTAGCCGTACGCGACTTCAGACGGCGCTTATAGCGCCGAAGGCGGGTTTCAATCTTGTCCGCTGCCGCATCAAAAGCCAGCTGCGGATCCTGCGCATCACCAGTGCTTTGTAGCGTCGCACCACTGTCGAGGTGCAATGTACAATCCGCACTGAACCGTGAGCCGGACTTTGAGACCGTTACCTGCCCGGAAAAGCCATGATCGAAATATTTGCCGACCGTTTCATTCACCCGATCTACGATCCGGGTTGTGAAAGCTTCACCGACGTCCATATGCTTTCCAGATACACGCAGAGTCATTTGGCACACCTCATTTGCGTTACACCACAGGGCTTAGTCTAATCACAAGGCAAGCGAAGCGCAAAGCGAACCGTCATCAAAGATGGCATTCATCCTACGGGTTTTTCAGACTTGATCCGGTTTGCCGGTCAGAGCCTTGAAACACCTTCAAAATCCACGCTTTTCCGATCAAAAACCGGTCAAACGGCACCTTGAACATTCCTTGTCTTATGCAACGCCCCAAACGCGTGATCGTTGCCCTTTCTGCTAAACTGCCTTTCCTTTAAGCATTCGGACATCCGCTAACTCTTTCAGAAAAAGCCGATGCATATTTTGTGCCACATTCGCAAAAGCCCGCAAAACCGGACTAATCCAGCTTTTTCGGGCAAGCGCTGCAGCGCGAGCCGGGCTTCTATTGATTGAAACGTCGCTTGTCAATTGGTCCTCCTGCCAGTTGGCCAACCCGAAGCGCTGCCGGTTCTCCCGATCATGATCGATTTTTTCTGATCGAACAGTGCTTCAAGTTCAAAATTTCAGAGCATTCTTTTGGGTTTGAACCGGTCAAAAATCGCTCTGGAGGTACAATCGTCTATTCCTGACCACCGGGTAACCGGTGGTTTAAACAGTTGTTTTGACACACATCTCGTCCGGAAAATGCTTCGCGTTCCGGGATGCGCTTATCAAGAGACAGAAAGCTTGGCTTTCTTCTCGCGCCTGCGCTGAACCGATGAAGCAATATTCATCGATTCCCGATATTTTGCGACAGTTCTTCGCGCAATATCCACACCGTCTTTCTTCAATGCATCAACAATTGCATCGTCAGACAGGACATCATCTGGCTTTTCAGCCTCGATCATCTGGCGAATACGATGCCGAACACTTTCGGAAGAATGGGCGTCACCGCCCTCCGACGAGGCGATTGAAGCGGTGAAGAAATAGCGCAGTTCAAACACGCCGCGTGGCGTTTCCATGAACTTGTTGGCGGTCACGCGGCTGATGGTGGATTCATGCATGCCCACCGCATCGGCCACCATGCGCAGGTTCAAGGGCTTCAGGTGGGTGACGCCATGGCGCAGAAAGCCGTCCTGCTGGCGCACGATTTCCTGCGTCACCTTTAAAATCGTTCGCGCGCGCTGATCGAGGCTGCGCACCAGCCAGCTCGCCGTCTGCATGCAATCGGCCAGAAATGTCTTTTCCTCAGCCTTCACCGAAGCGCTTACCTCGGCATAATATTCATTGTTGACGATCAGCCTCGGCATGGCCGCCGGATTAAGCTCGATGGCCCAGCCACCATCACGCGAGGGCGTGACGACCGCATCGGGCACGATGGCGTCGGCCACCGCAACTTCGAATAAGGCACCCGGCTTCGGATCCAGCGTGCGGATCTCGGACAGCATGTCGAGAATGTCGGCCTGATCGACACCACAGAGCTTTTTCAGCGTGGCGAAATCGCGCCGCGCCAGGAGGTCGAGATTATCGACCAGCGCTGCCATGGCCGGATCGAAACGGTCCTTCAGGCGCAACTGGATCGCCAGGCATTCGCGCAGGTCGCGTGCAAAAATGCCAGGCGGATCAAAGCTTTGCATCACAGCCAGAACGCGCTCCACCTCTACGGTCTCGACGCCCAGATTTTGCGCCAGCCCAACAGTATCAACGCGCAGATAGCCGCTCTCATCCAGTGCATCGGCCAGAGCCATGGCGATGAAACGGTCGGAGGTTTGCGAGAAGGTCAGGGCAATCTGCTCACCCACAAAGTCAGCCAGCGAGATCCGGCTGGCCGTCACCTGATCGAGATCGTACCCGCCGCCGCTACCGCTGCTATAGGCATCGAGCGTCGACGATTTCCACTGGGCGGCGAGGTCTGGATTGATCTCGTCATAACGGCCCGGATCGTCGGGAAAAATGTTTTCCAGTGAACTGTCAAAAGTGGTGGAGAGATTTTCAGCGGCGTCCGGCGCATCGGTCTTGAACCAGTCGGCTTGCCCCTCATCAAAGGGACCATCCTCATCCGACTGGCGGTCATCCGTCAGATCGCTGCTTGCGGAAGAGCGCTCATCGTCAGATGCAGCGTCAGCGCCTGCGAAATCATCATTCGCTGCCTCTATTCTGTCCAGCAGCGGATTCTTTTCAATTTCTAGATCGAGAAAATGCTCAAGCTCAAGATGCGTCATCTGCAGCAGTTTTATCGACTGCATCAGCTGGGGTGTCATCACCAGCGATTGTGACTGACGGAAATCTAGCTTGGGCGACAGAGCCATACGACGCGTTATTCCCCCTGCGAACGACCGGTCGACCAAAACCCTGAGCCGCTATTTCACCCGGTCTTTCTGACCGGAGTTTCCTCCCGATCAAAACTGGTATGATCCTTGCTTGTCAATTCAGAATGTGCAGTTTTGGGACAAAAGCGGAAAATAGTCGCAAGATTGATGCATTTTTTGGAGCGACTTTTATGTTAGCCAGCTCAAATAGACCCGAAAGCCGAAGCTTGCGGGTCAAATGGATTTTTCAGTCAGGAATAATCAGAGCGTGAACTGATCGCCGAGATAGAGGCGGCGCACGTCCGGATTGGCGACGATCTCGGCCGGACGGCCATGGGTCAGCACCTGACCGGCGTGGATAATATAGGCGCGGTCGATCAGACCGAGCGTTTCACGCACATTGTGGTCGGTGATCAAAACACCGATACCCCGACTGGTCAGATGGCGCACGAGTTGCTGAATATCCGAAACCGCGATGGGATCGACACCCGCGAAGGGCTCATCGAGCAGCATGAAGTTCGGGCGCGAAGCAAGCGCGCGTGCGATTTCCAGACGACGACGCTCACCACCCGAAAGCGAAATGGCAGGTGCTTTGCGCAGATGCGCGATATGGAATTCTTCCAGCAGTGCGTCGAGTTCGGAAGCGCGCTTCTTGCGGTCCTTTTCGACCACTTCAAGCACAGCCTTGATATTGTTCTCGACCGAAAGGCCACGGAAAATGGACGCTTCCTGCGGCAGATAGCCAATGCCGAGACGCGAACGACGATACATCGGCATGGATGTGACGTCGAAACCGTCAATCTCGATGGAACCGGCATCGGCTGGAACAAGACCCGTCACCATGTAGAAACAGGTTGTCTTGCCGGCGCCATTGGGCCCGAGGATGCCAACCGCCTCACCGGCGCGCACGCCGAACGAAACACCATTGACGACCTGGCGACCACGATAGCTCTTGCAGAGACCGCGCGCGACCAGCGTGCCCTTCAGGCGCGCTGTCTTGCCCGGCTGTGCTGGCATGACGCCATGCGCATCGCCCGAAGAGTCGACACTCTCGGCAACCGCCTGCGGTTCACCGGACTTCTTGTTCCAGAACAATCCCACGCGTGACGCCTCGGTCAGTTCTGCTTGGGCGCGGCACCGCCCTGCTGTTGATCCTTCGGCGCCATGATGATCGACACGCGACCCTTGCTGTTCGCGCCGCTCTTGCAGCTTTCGACATTGGCGCGGCCAGTGTCGAGATGCGCCGTCAGCTTGCAGCCGGTGACGACATTGTCGCCGTCGGTCAGAACGACCTTCGAACCCTCGAGAATCATGATCTGATTCTTCGCGTCGTAGCGGCCGGTATCGCCGGTTGCGACCTGCGTGCCAGACTTCAGGTAAACCTTGCCTGAAATATCGATGTGATCGATGCTCGACGAATCAAGGCCACCGACACCGGCGCTTGCCGGTTCCTTCGGGGCATCGCCGTCTTTGGCAGCCTTGTTGTAATAGACAGTCATCAGGCCTGCCTTCAACAGTGCATCGCCCTGCGCAACGGAAACATTGCCGGTGAAGACCGCAACGCCTTCCTTGTCGCGCATTTCCAGCTTGTCGGCGTCGATCTTGACCGGAGCCTTGCTGTTGGAAAGCTTGAGCCCGTTCACTGCGCCGCCGCTTGCAGCGTCCTGCGCCGAAGCGGCAAAAGGAGCGGCAACGATGCCAAGCGCCAGAACTGCGAATCCTGCCCGCATTGTGCGAGCCATAGTGCCCTTGATCATCTTGCCCGTCTCACGTTCCATAAATCTTCAGTCCCCCGAATGCAGGCGTCTAAGCTTTGAGTGGCCTGCGTCCAGATGCAACATTAAGCACTTTGCCGCCAAATGGGAACATTAGGCTTCGCAAAATGCGTACAAAAAACAAATCCGCGCCATCCCAAAAAATACGGTTGAACGCTTGATATGCCGTTATCGAGCACCCGGTCAGGGCGTCTTGTTTCCCGAAACCACGCTGCCGTCAACGGTCATCTGAACGCGGTTCTCAAAAATCAGAACCTTGCCATTGTCCTTGACCTGCATGCTGTCGGCCAGAATATGCGTATTTCCGCTGCGAATATCGACCGGTTTGTCGGTTGTGATCTGTCCGCTCTTCAGATTGACATCTGCCGAGTGCATCACAGCACGCAAACCTTCATTCGTGGTTACGACAAAGTCCTTATCAAGTTGCAAACGACCATTCGCATTGTCGTAAATGCCCGATGCCGCCTCGACCTTGGCCACGCCGCGGTCGCCCACCGGCAATTCGGCCTGAATACCTTCGAGCGTGATGACGCCGCTGTTATTGGCTTCCTGCGTCGCCTTGGAAGCGGTCATCGAATAGGGTTTGTTGTCTTTGTTATAGCCATTGAGGTGCGGGCTCGACATGACGAGCTTGCCGTTTTCGCCGCCATTATTCATCTCCACCTTGATCGGCGTGGCGGGCGTTGCAAGAAACGTGTACCAGGAAAACACGGCCGCAAGCGCGACGGCTGCAACCGGCAGAGCGGTTTTCAGCACCCGAACGCGGATCGAATGGCGCTGCGCGGCATGAAAAAGTGAATCGGACTTCTGGGACGCACCAAAACGCACGCCGCCCTTACCGCGCCCGGCAGGGGCTGCGGTTTGCGCAACAGGGCTGTTTGTGGTGTCGGTCGTCATGATGTCCTTCAGATAATCCACTGTAGTCAATTCAAGAATTTCCAGTCAAAGATCAGATGCACTCGATGTAGAGGTTCATTACCTACAATCAATAAGCGCTCTTTCACTTCAATATGGTTTATTTGGGATAATTTGCCCGGATGCTCAATAGCATGATGGCGGCGCAAAACATCGCACCTGTCCAAAAAACATAGACAAGCCCTGCTATCTCATTGATAAATCATCGCAATCAGCACCCACACTAAATAAGTAGAATGCTAATCAACTCTTTGATACCACAAAATGGCCCTGCATTACAGCGCATCATGAGCGCTCGTAACTTGCGCTTGAACGCCTTGTTTCTGGTCAAAGACAGAATCTCGCATATGAATGTCATGACAATGCAGTTGTGCAGCACTATCTCTTTGAAAAGCGTAATTGAAGCGTCTTGCCGCCTGACTTAATTGGGGGCACAAAGATCAACATGGATTTTTATGACCACCCGTTGAGGCTGGTCGCATTTCTAAAGACGAATGGATGGACAGAATGGCTCAGGACGCCGAAGCAATAATCGAAAGACGAAAGCTGCGCCGCAAGCTGACCGTCTGGCGCGTGGCATTTCTGCTTCTGCTCGTCCTTCTCGTCGTCGGGTTCGCCTCATGGTCGATGCGCGGCACGAATTTCAGCCAGCCGCATATCGCCAAGGTGCGTATCGAAGGCACCATCTTCGAAAATGAAGAGCTTTTGAAACGCCTCGACAGGATCGCCAAGAACGATGCGGTCAAGGGGGTGATTCTGGTTCTCGATTCGCCCGGCGGTACCACTGTCGGCGGTGAAGCGATCTACGAAGCCGTCCGCAAGATCGCCGAGAAAAAGCCGGTCGTCACCCAGGTCGGCACGCTGGCGGCGTCTGCCGGTTATATGATCGCCAGCGCTTCCGACCATATTGTGGCGCGGCAGACCTCCATCGTCGGCTCCATCGGCGTGCTGTTCCAGTATCCCGACCTTTCGAAGCTTCTCGATACGATCGGCGTAAAGGTCGAAACCATCACATCCGCGCCGCTGAAGGCGGAACCAAATTATTTCAGCCCGGCCAGCGAAGAAGCGAAGGGCATGATCCGCAACATGATCATGGATTCCTATGCATGGTTCGTGGACATTGTGGAAAAGCGCCGCTCGTTTACGCATGAACAGGCGCTCGCATTGGCCAATGGCGCGGTGTTCACAGGCCGTCAGGCGCTGCAAAACAAACTCATCGACGGGCTTGGTGGCGAAGACGAAGCTGTTGCCTGGCTCGGCACCAAGGGTGTTTCGACGAAATTGCCGCGCCTTGAATGGAAGCCGGTCAACAATGAAACAGGATTTTCGCTGCGCGATCTCCTCATTCATGCCGGTGCGCGGCTGATTGGCGTGCCGCAGGAAGCCGATAGTATGCTCAAGGAGATAGCAAAGGATCGCATCTTTCTTGACGGACTTCTCTCGGTTTGGCACGTTGACGGAAAGCCAGACGTAAACTGACGTAAATTCAGCGACCTAACGTGTCTGGCGTCAGGCCTGACAGTACAAAAACAGGAAACAGGGGTTTAAAGCCGTGATCAAATCGGAACTCGTTCAGATTATCGCCAGCCGCAATCCGCATCTCTTCCAGCGCGATGTCGAAAACATCGTCGGCGCGGTTTTCGACGAGATCACCAATGCTCTCGCGGACGGTAACCGCGTCGAGCTGCGTGGCTTTGGCGCTTTTTCCGTCAAGAACCGCCCGGCCCGCAGCGGCCGCAACCCGCGCACCGGCGAAACGGTGGACGTGGAAGAAAAGTGGGTTCCCTTCTTCAAAACCGGTAAGGAACTGCGTGACCGTCTCAACGGCGCTGTCTGATAGAAGATCATGCTGGCAAAACGTATCGTCGCAATCGTCATTCTGGTCCCGCTTGCGGTCATTCTGATCGCGCTGTCGGTTGCCAATCGTGCCACCACGATTATGACGGTCGATCCGTTCAATCCGGGCAATCCGGCACTGTCCTACAGCGCGCCGCTGTTCATTTGGCTGTTTGGCGCGTTGTTGGTCGGCGTGGTGATCGGCTCGCTGGTCACCTGGCTAACGCAGGGCAAGCATCGCCGCAGAGCGCGTGATCGCAAGCTGGAAGCGACCCGTCTTCTCGAACGCGCCGAAGCCGCCGAAAGGCGCAACACATCGGTCGCGAACTCCTGAAACGCCCCCTCTTCGCAAGCCCGGAAGCGAAACTTCCGGGTTTTCCGGCCCCGAAAAGGCCTGCGCGCGCGAAAGAACGTCGTTTCCCCCTTCCACACCGGCCTTGTTTATCCTACCTAGACCCCGATCATCGTAATTGGAGTTTCGGGTGAAAGCGCCAAAGGGAAAAGGCAAAAAGCCGTCGGGCGGCAAACAGGATCGCGGTTTCGACCGCGCGAAGCATGATGCGCCGCGTCATGAAAACAAGTTCGATTCTGCCAATCCGGGTAAAGGTTCGGCCTTCAAGAAGCCGCGCCCGCAATTTGCCAAGGCCGCACCCAAGCCGGTAGCCACCGAAGAACGCGAACGGATTGTCGCCCCGCTGCGCGAAATCAAGCCCTATACCGGCCCTCGCCCGGGCGAAAAATTGCCGGTCATCCTCGAAACCGAACCATCCGCCGATTATGCGCTGCTCGACAGCGGCAACGGGCTGAAGCTTGAGCAATACGGACCTTACCGCATCGTTCGTCCGGAAGGTCAGGCAATCTGGCTGCCCAGCCTGCCGCAAAAGGAATGGGATCAGGCCGATGCGGTCTTCACCGGCAATACGGATGAAGAGGGCATCGGACGCTGGGCCTTCCCGAAAGTGCCGCTCGGTGAAACATGGCCGATGCAGCATGACGGCATCTCCTTCCACGGTCGCTTCACCTCGTTCCGCCATGTCGGCGTGTTTCCCGAACAGGCGGCGCACTGGTCTTACATGGATGGCCTCATCCGCGACGGCGTAAAATCCGGGCGCAGCGTCAAGGTGCTGAACCTGTTCGGCTATACGGGCGTTGCCTCGCTGGTTGCGGCCCGCGCGGGCGCGGAAGTAACCCATGTCGACGCCTCCAAGAAGGCCATTATCTGGGCGCGCGAAAATCAGGAAATGGCAGGGCTGTCGGACAAACCGATCCGCTGGATTTGCGAAGACGCCATGAAATTTGTGGCGCGCGAAGAACGCCGCGGCAGTTTCTACGATATCATCCTGCTCGACCCGCCCGCTTACGGGCGCGGACCGAGCGGCGAAGTCTGGCAGTTGTTCGAGCATCTGCCCGCCATGGTCGATACGTGCCGCTCGATCCTGACACAGAAGCCGCTGGCCGTGATCCTGACCGCCTATTCGATCCGCGCATCCTTCTTCGCCATTCACGAACTGATGCGCGACCGGTTCACCGGCCTTGGCGGCACAGTCGAATCGGGCGAACTTATCCTGCGTGAGCGTTCGGCAGGGCGCGCGCTTTCAACATCCATGTTCAGCCGCTGGGTAGCCAAATGAGCCGTAACGACGATTTTTCCAGAAACAGCGGTTCACGCGGTGATCATTCATCGGGACATTCGAAAGTCGGTCAGGTGAAGGAAGTCACCAGCCTGACCAATCCGATCGTCAAGGATCTGCGCTCGCTGGCATTGAAGAAATTCCGTGACCAGCAAGGCGTGTTTCTGGCCGAAGGGCTGAAGCTCGTCATCGACGCGCTGGAGCAGGACTGGCGCATCAAGACGCTGGTTTTCGCCAAATCCGGCAAGGGCAACAAAATGGTCGAGCAGGTTGCCGCCCGCACCTTCGCCAAGGGCGGACTGGTGCTGGAAGTGACCGAAAAGGTGATTTCCGCGATCACCCGCCGCGACAATCCGCAGGTGGTAGTTGGCGTTTTCGAGCAACAGTATCAACCGCTGGCAAGCCTCAAGCCGAAGCATAACGACGTCTATATCGCGCTCGACCGCGTGCGCGATCCGGGCAATCTTGGCACTGTCATCCGCACCGCCGATGCAGTCGGTGCGAAGGGCGTTATCCTGATCGGCGATACCACCGACCCCTATTCGCTCGAAACCGTGCGCGCCACCATGGGCTCCGTCTTTTCCGTGCCGCTCTACAAGGCGACGGAAGGGGATTTCCTCAACTGGCGCAAGGGTTTTTCGGGATTGATCGTCGGCACGCATCTGAAGGGCGCTGTCGATTATCGCACCATTCCCTATGCCAACAAGCCGGTTGTGCTGATGATGGGCAATGAGCAGCAGGGCCTGCCGGACAACCTCGCCAATGCTTGCGACAAGCTTGCGCGCATTCCGCAGGCAGGCCGCGCAGATTCGCTCAATCTGGCAATCGCCACGGGTGTCATGCTCTATGAAATCCGCCGCGATGCACTCGCCCTCGACGAAAGAGGATAATAATGAAGCGTCACGCGGTTCTGTCTTCGCTTCTCGTCGTCATTCTCACGGTTCTCATTGATCAGGGCGTCAAGCTTCTGGTCGAAACCCATATGGATTACGCCCAGCAGATTGACCTGCTGCCGTTTCTCGCGCTGTTTCGCACGCATAATGAAGGCATCGCCTTCTCAATGCTCGCCTGGCTGCACGACTGGGGGCTGGTGGCGATCACCGCTGCGGTCATCGCCTTCGTGCTTTATCTCTGGTGGACAAATGCGCCGGACCGTGTCTTTGCCCGCTATGGCTTTGCACTGGTGATCGGCGGCGCGCTCGGCAATCTGATCGACCGCGTGATACACGGCTATGTGGTGGATTATATCCTGTTCCACCTGCCGACATGGTCTTTCGCCGTCTTCAATTTAGCAGACACCTTTATCACCATCGGTGCGGCACTGATCATTCTGGAAGAGTTTCTCGGCTGGCGGCGCGAACGCGCCGCCCGTTGAGCCTATCAATTGAGCGCCTAATATGACGCCCAATTTATTGCCCATTGAGAGGGTAACTTGATCGTTATCGGGCTTTCGCATAACGTGAAGCCCGTAATTTTAAAGACATTTGAAGGGGATAAGCGGCTCCCGTCCGAAATGACACATTGGTGACACGCTTCTGTCATCCTCACGTAGCACTCGCTCTCTAGTACCTCGGCCAGCTGCAGTTCATCTGCGCCATCGTCCTACGAATGAGAAAGCCAATTTCACTGCGTAATCAGTGGGAAAAGGTTCAGGAATACGTGAATAGACAAATCAGGAGCGAATCATCATGACAGTACTGCTTGGAATGGGCCAGCAAATCATTGATGATACGGTCATGTCAGGCTTAGAAGCACAACAGGCGCTATTCGCAACCGGTGATGACCCGATCGTTCTCGGACGTATCGGTTCGCTCGAAGTGCGACTTGCAAACTCCCGTGAAGCCATTGAGGCCGCGCAGGAACTTCGTTTCCGCGTGTTCTTCGAAGAAATGGGCGCGCGCAAGGAATCCATCGAGGCCGTGGAGCTTCGCGATGCCGACCGTTTCGACACGATCTGCGATCACCTTCTCGTCTATGATACTGCCCTGCCGGTTCCTGAGCACCAGCAGATCGTCGGCACCTACCGGCTGATGCGCAGCGATCAGGCCGACAAGGCGCTCGGTTTCTATTCGGCAGATGAATATGACGTGCAGCGTCTGGCGCTGTCCCGCCCCAATCTCAATCTGCTCGAGCTTGGCCGCTCCTGCGTGAAGGCGGAATACCGTTCGAAGCGTACGGTCGAGCTGCTGTGGCAGGGTGCATGGGCTTATTGCCGTCGTCATTCGATTGACGTCATGTTCGGCTGCGCCTCGTTCCACGGACCGGTTCCCGCCGCCCACGCGCTTGGCCTGTCGTTCCTGCACCAGAATTGTCGCGCCACGCCGGATTGGGATGTGCGCGCACTGCCGCATCGCTATCAGCCAATGGACCTGATGCCGAAGGAAGCGATCAACAACAAGGTTGCGCTGTTTTCCATGCCGCCACTGGTCAAGGGTTATCTGCGTCTCGGCGCGATGATCGGCGACGGTGCAGTGATCGATGAAGCCTTCGGCACGACCGACGTGTTCATCATCCTGCCGATCGAACGCATCTCCAGCCGCTACATTACCTATTACGGCGCTGAAGCAAACCGCTTCGTGTAGTCTGTAAATATTTTCCCCTCGCCCTTCGAGACGGCCCTGCGGGCCTCCTCAGGATGAGGGGAAACCATTCAGAAACCTCACGCCTTTCCGGCCAGTTCCTTCAACCTGTAGATCAGGTCGAGCGCTTCACGGGGCGTCAGCTCGTCCGGGCTGATGCCTGCCACAGCCTTTGCCAGTTCGCTGTCCTTTGCCGATGCCTGCGGCTTCGGCTTTTCCTGCTGCAACACTACAGAAAACAGCGGCAAATCATCGATCAGCTTGTCAGCTTTGCCGGATGTTTCACCAGCTTCCAGCTGGTGCAGAACGTCCCGCGCGCGATTGACGACCGCTTCCGGCAGACCGGCCAGCCGCGCAACCTGCACGCCATAGGACCGGTCGGCAGCGCCCTTGGCCACTTCATGCAGGAAGACGACATCATTGTCCCATTCCTTGACGCGCATCGTAACATTGGAAAGCCGCTCCAGCTTTTCCGACAGCGCCGTCATTTCGTGGAAATGCGTGGCAAACAAAGCCCGACAGCGGTTCTTTTCATGCAGATATTCCACCGCCGCCCATGCAATGGAAAGCCCGTCGAAGGTCGCAGTGCCACGACCGATCTCATCAAGAATGACGAGCGAACGCTCGCCCGCCTGATTGAGGATCGCCGCCGTTTCCACCATTTCGACCATGAAGGTCGAGCGCCCGCGCGCCAGATCGTCGGAAGCGCCGACGCGGCTGAACAGCCGGTCCACCACGCCGATTTGCGCTGAACCCGCAGGCACGAACGAGCCCATCTGGGCAAGGATCGCGATCAGCGCGTTCTGGCGCAGGAAAGTCGATTTACCACCCATATTCGGGCCGGTCAGCAGCCAGATCGCGCCATTGCCGCCGTCGCTTTGTGGCGATAGATCGCAATCATTGGCAACGAAGGGATTGGCCGCCTGACGGCGCAGCGCCTGTTCCACCACCGGATGGCGACCCGCCACGATGTTGAAGGACAGGCTGTCATCAACCAACGGGCGGCAATAGCCCTGCTCGTCTGCAAGCACGGCAAGTGCGGCTGAAACATCGAATACCGAAAGTGCGGCTGCGGCTGCGCGGATACTGTCGGCATGGGAAACGGCTTCAGCCGTCAGTTCTTCAAAGATGGCGAGTTCGATAGAAAGCGCCCGGTCGGCAGCATTGGCGATCTTGCTTTCAAGCGCGGCCAGTTCCGTCGTCGTGAAGCGCATGGCACTCGCCATGGTCTGGCGGTGGATGAAGCGACCCTTGGCGGCATCCGTATCGGTCATCGCGCCGGAATTATTCGCCGTCACTTCGATGAAATAGCCAAGCACATTGTTGTGCTTGATCTTCAGCGACTTGATGCCGGTTTCCTCGATATAGTCGGCCTGCAAGCCTGCGATCACGCGGCGGGACTGATCACGCAAGGCGCGCATTTCGTCGAGTTCGGTGTTGTAGCCTTCGCGCACGAACCCGCCGTCACGCTTCAACAGCGGCAGCTCATCGGCCAGCGCCCGGTCGATATGTGCTGCGAAAGCTGCAGGCATGACTTCAAGCGCATCGCGCGCCGCGCCCAGCTCTTCCGGCAGAAGCGAACCTTCCAGTACAGAGACCAGCGTGCCCGCCGCCTCAAACCCACGCTGCAAAGCACCCAGATCACGCGGACCGCCACGCCCCACCGCCAGACGCGACAGCGCGCGCGGCATATCCGGCACGCCTTTCAGCTCACGTCGCAGCGCATCGCAAAGCGACTGCTCGCTGAGAAAGAACGACACGGAATCGAGCCGCATCGCGATTGGCTTGGGGTCGGTCAGCGGCGCAGTCAAACGCTCGGCCAGAAGCCGCGCGCCGCCGCCGGTGACAGTGCGGTCCACCGCCTTGAGCAAGCCGCCATCGCGGTTGCCCGACATGGTGCGAACCAGTTCCAGACTGGCGCGCGTTGCCGGATCGATGAAGATTGTGCCGCCTTCATGCTCGCGCTCCGGCCGCATCAGCGGCGGACGCTCGGCAATCTGCGTCTTTTCGATATAGGCGATGGCGCCGGAAATGGCCGACAATTCCGAGCGGCTGAACTGGCCGAAACCGTCAAGTGTCGCCACGTCGTAATAGCGCTGAATGCGCGTCTGCGCGGCAGCACTGTCGAACAGGGTTGCAGGCTGCGGCGACACCGCCTTGCCGATCAGATCGAAAGACGGGCGCAATTCGGGATCATGAAACGCCGTATCGGCCACCACCAGTTCGCGCGGATCAACGCGCATGATATCGGCAAAAAGGCGTTCTTCGGTCGTTTCGGCAACGCGGAATGTGCCCGTCGAAATATCGATCCATGCCAGAGCCAGCGCCCCGTCTCCCTTGGTACGACCAAGCGCCATCAGGAAATTGGCCTCAGACGGGTCAAGCAGCTTTTCCTCGGTCAGCGTGCCCGGCGTCACCAGACGGATGACATCGCGGCGCACCACGGATTTGGAACCGCGCTTCTTTGCTTCCGCCGGATCTTCGATCTGTTCGCAGACGGCGACGCGATAGCCCTTGGTAATGAGCTTTTGCAGATAATCGTCGGCAGCATGGACCGGAACGCCGCACATGGGAATGTCTTCGCCCAGATGTTTGCCGCGTTTGGTCAGTGTGATGCCGAGGGCTGCCGACGCCTCCACAGCATCGTCAAAGAACAGTTCGTAGAAATCGCCCATGCGATAGAACAGAAGCGAATCAACATTCGCCGCCTTGATCTCGATATACTGTTCCATCATGGGTGTGAGGCGAACAACAGTTTCCTGCGCGGTATTTTCTTCCGCTTCCGGCTTGTCGTTTTCGCCCCGCACGTCCATGCTATAAAACCTTTATTGTTACGCATTATCCTACGCAAAACCGCTTCGCACTTTTGCTGGAAATGCTTCTTTTATTGCGCTTTTTGCGTAGTCAAAGTTACTTTATTTCTTCGCAATCCCGGACGGAAAACCGTTTCACACTTTTCCTGGGATTGCTTCCAATTACGCATTCATTCGTTTTTGAATGAATAACTATTCCAAAAAGCGCTGTTTACACATTTCCAGACTGGCGCTATCGAATGCGACCGCACAAGATTCCGGAGGGAACATGCCAGTCTCGACGCCGAAGGGCAACACGCCAGAGCGCACACCCACAGCCAGTGAGAAAGAAGCGCTCGACTTTCACGCGCAGGGCCGCCCCGGCAAGCTGGAAATAAACCCCACCAAGCCCATGACCACGCAGCGCGATCTGTCGCTGGCCTATTCGCCGGGCGTCGCCGTGCCGGTCAAGGCCATCGCGGAAGATGCCGCGCGCGCCTATGACTATACGGCCAAGGGCAATCTCGTCGCCGTCATTTCCAACGGCACCGCCATTCTGGGCCTCGGCAATCTCGGCGCACTGGCATCGAAGCCGGTCATGGAAGGCAAGGCCGTTCTGTTCAAGCGCTTTGCCGATGTCGATTCCATCGACCTTGAAGTCGACACGACCGATATCGACGCCTTTATCAACGCCGTGCGCTATCTCGGCCCGTCCTTCGGCGGCATCAATCTGGAAGACATCAAGGCGCCCGACTGCTTCATCATCGAGCAGCGCCTGCGCGAGCTGATGGATATTCCGGTTTTCCACGACGACCAGCATGGCACCGCGATCATCGCCGCCGCCGGTCTGATCAATTCGCTGCATCTGACCGGGCGCGACATGAAGACGACCAAGCTCGTCTGCAATGGCGCGGGTTCGGCTGGTATCGCTTGTATCGAACTGATCAAGGCCATGGGCTTTGCGCCGGAAAACATCATCCTGTGCGACACCAAGGGCGTCGTGTATCAGGGCCGTGAAGAAGGCATGAACCAGTGGAAATCGGCGCATGCGGTGAAGACCGACCGCCGCTCGCTGACCGACGCGCTGAAGGATGCAGATGTATTCTTCGGTCTCTCGGCCAAGGGCGCCCTGACCGAAGAGATGGTGCGCGCCATGGCGCCCAACCCGATCATCTTCGCGATGGCCAATCCCGACCCGGAAATCACCCCGGAAGAAGTCGCCCGCATTCGCGATGACGCCATCGTCGCCACCGGTCGTTCGGACTATCCGAACCAGGTCAACAATGTACTTGGCTTCCCCTATATTTTCCGCGGCGCTCTCGATGTGCGCGCCACGACGATCAACGATGCGATGAAGATCGCCGCCGTCAATGCGCTGGCCGAACTTGCCCGCGAAGACGTGCCGGACGATGTGGTCGCCGCCTATCAGGGCAGCCGTCCGCGCTTCGGCCCGAGCTACATCATTCCGGTGCCCTTCGATCCGCGTCTGCTCGCCTCGGTTTCCGCAGCTGTTGCCAAGGCTGCGATTGAAACCGGCGTTGCCGGCCGCATCATCACCGACCTCGAAGGCTACAAGAGCGAATTGTCGGCGCGCCGCGATCCGATCGCCTCGACGTTGCGCGGTATTTACGAGCGCGTGCGTCGCCAGCCAAAGCGCATCGTCTTTGCCGAAGGCGAAGAAGAACAGGTGATGCGCGCCGCTGTTTCCTATGTGAACCAGGGGCTGGGCACCGCCATTCTCGTCGGTCGCGACGAGCGCATCAAGGACACCGCGAAAGCCGCCGGTATGGATATCGAGCGCCCCGGCATCGAGATCATCAATGCGCGTCTTTCCAGCCGCAATTCGGCCTATGCCGACTATCTCTATGAGAAATTGCAGCGCAAGGGCTATCTGACCCGCGATTGCCATCGCCTCATCAACAATGACCGCAATCATTTCGCGGCCTGCATGGTGGCGCTGGGCGATGCCGATGGCATGGTGACGGGTGTGACCCGCAATTATGCAACCGGCCTCGACGATGTGCGCCGCGTGGTGGATTCCAAGCCGGGCCATCGCGTGGTCGGCGTTTCCATCGCGCTCTGCCGTGGTCGCACCGTGTTCATCGCGGATACCGCCGTGCATGAAAAGCCGACTGCAGACGAGCTTGCCGATATTGCCGTGGAAGCCGCAGGCATGGCGCGTCGCATGGGCTATGTTCCGCGCGTTGCACTCACCGCCTTCTCGACCTTCGGCCATATGGGCGGCGAAGCCTCTGCCCGTATTCAGGAAGCGGTGCGCATTCTCCATACGCGCCATGTCGATTTCGAATTCGACGGCGAGATGAGTGCTGATGTGGCGCTGAACCCAAAGCTGATGGAACAATATCCGTTCATCCGCCTGTCGGGCGCAGCCAATGTCATCGTGACCCCGGACAATCACTCCGCATCGATTGCCGCCAATATGTTGCAGGAACTGGGCGGCGCGACCATTATCGGTCCGCTGCTGGTCGGCCTCGACAAGCCGGCGCAGATCGTCAGCATTGGCGCGAAGGATTCCGACATCGTCAATATGGCGGCCATTGCCGCCTATAATGCGACGAACTAAATATTAGAAATGATGCATGAGAAGGCCGGGGAAACCCGGCCTTTGCTTTTGCATATTCATCCTGTTTAAAAGCGGTTATACGTTATCGCCGTCACCGCAATTCCTTTCCCGAAAAGCCGGACCTGCAAGCCGCATGAGCGCACACGACCTGAAGCTGGAAGAGATCGTCAATCCCGAAACGCTCCGTCGCAAGCTCAACGAGCTGGCGGATTCGACCGACGAAAGCTACACGAGCCTTCCCGTGCGCAAGGTGGTTCTGCACGCGCTGAAAGATGCGCTGGTGCGCGGTCGCGCCAATGCGGAAGGGCTGCTGATGAAGGATGGCGGCGGCACGCTCTGCGCGCGACGCCTCTCCTATCTCATGGACACGCTGATCGAGGCGCTGTTCGAATTTGCGACCACCAAGGTCTATCCGATGGTCAATCCGTCCAAGGCGGAAAACATGGCCATCGTTGCGGTCGGCGGCTACGGACGCAACGGACTGGCGCCGGGTTCCGATATCGATCTCCTGTTCCTGCTGCCTTACAAGCAGACTCCTTGGGGCGAGCAGGTTGTCGAATATATGCTCTACATGCTCTGGGACATGGGGCTGAAAGTCGGCCACTCCACGCGCAACATCGATGAATGCATTCGCCTGTCGCGCGAAGACATGACGATCCGCACCGCCATTCTCGATGCGCGTTTTCTAACCGGCAACAAGGATCTGTTCACCGCGCTCGTCACCCGCTTCGATGAGGAAATCGTCAAGGATACCGGGCCGGAATTCATTCAGGCCAAGCTTGCCGAACGCGACGAACGCCATCGCAAGGCGGGCGAGACGCGCTATCTGGTAGAGCCGAATGTCAAGGAAGGCAAAGGCGGCCAGCGCGACCTGCATACGCTG
This sequence comes from Ochrobactrum sp. RH2CCR150, assembly GCA_014138095.1. GTDB lineage: Bacteria > Pseudomonadota > Alphaproteobacteria > Rhizobiales > Rhizobiaceae > Brucella > Brucella gambitense. Next base: position 519,308 of record JACGXE010000001.1, on the reverse strand, counting down.
TTCTGGATCGCCAAATATTTCTACCGCGTCAAAACCAAGGAAGAGCTGGTCAAGCTCGGCGTGCTGTCCCGCGCCGAATTGCGCATCTTCAACAAGGCGGAAGATTTTCTCTGGGCTGTGCGCTGCCACATGCATTTTGCGACGCTGAAAGCGGAAGAACGCCTCTCCTTCGACATTCAGCAGGAAATCGCCCAGCGTCTCGGCTATACCGCGCATCCCGGCCAGAACCATGTCGAACGCTTCATGAAGCACTACTTCCTCGTGGCGAAGGATGTGGGCGACCTGACCCGCATCATCTGCGCCGCACTCGAGGAACAGCAGGCCAAACATGTGCCGGGCTTCAACCGCATTTTCCTCACCTTTTCGCGCCGCAAGCGCAAGCTTTCGACCGATGGCTATTTCGTCTCCGAAAACCATCGTATCAACACGGCGCGCCCCGACGTGTTTTCGGAAGACCCGGTCAATATCATCCGCATCTTCCAGCTAGCCGACAAGCATGGGCTGGAATTTCACCCGGAAGCGATGCAGCAGCTCACCCGCTCGCTGAAACTCATCAATGCCGATCTGCGTGAGAATCCCGAAGCCAACAAGCTTTTCCTCGACGTCCTCACATCGCCGCGCAATCCCGAACTGATCCTGCGCCGCATGAACGAATCCGGCGTGCTGGGCAAGTTCATTCCGGATTTCGGCAAGATTGTCGCCATGATGCAGTTCAATATGTATCACCACTATACGGTGGACGAACATCTGCTGCGCTGCATTGCCGTTCTGTCGGAAATCGAACATGGCGAACTGGAAAACGAGCATCCGCTTTCCAACCATCTGATCACCACGATCAAGCGCGACCGCAACCTGCTTTATGTGGCGCTTCTCCTGCATGATATCGCCAAGGGCCGCCCGGAAGATCATTCGATTGCCGGTGCCCGCATAGCCCGTAGGCTTTGCCCGCGCTTCGGCCTCACCCCTTCCGAGACGGAAACCGTGGAATGGCTGGTGCGCGAGCATCTGACCATGAGCATGGTGGCCCAGTCGCGCGATCTCAACGACCGCAAGACCATCATCGACTTTGGCGATACGGTGCAGACCATGGAACGGCTGAAGCTGCTGCTGATCCTGACCGTCTGCGATATCAAGGCGGTCGGCCCTGGTGTCTGGAACGGCTGGAAGGGCCAGCTTCTGCGCACGCTTTTCTATGAAACCGAACTGGTACTGACCGGCGGCTTCTCCGAACTTTCACGCGCCGACCGCGACCGGCAGGCCCGTGAAGCGCTGGCCGAAAAGCTTTCCGACTGGCCAGCTGCAGAGCGGGACGCCTATCTTGGCCTGCATTACATCAACTACTTCCTGACCGTCAGCCTCGACGATCAGGTGCGCCATGCGCATTTCATCCGCGAAGCCGACCGGGAAGGCCGCGCGCTTGCCACCATGGCCAAGCCGCAGAGCTTCGAGGCCGTGACGGAAATCACCGTTCTGGCGCCCGATCATCCGCGCCTCTTGTCGATCATCACCGGCGCTTGTGCTGCCGCCGGCGGCAACATTGTCGATGCGCAAATCTTCACCACCGGTGACGGACGTGCGCTCGATACGATCCTGATCAGCCGAGAATTCGATCTGGACGAAGACGAGCGCCGCCGCGCCGAGCGGGTGGGCAAGGTGATTGAAGACGTGCTTTCCGGCAAGGCGCACCTGCCCGATGTGCTGGCCAAGCGCACCAAGCCGAAAAAGAACGCCAAAGCCTTCACTGTGGAGCCGCGTGTCGAGATCAACAACACGCTTTCGAACAAGTTCTCGGTCATCGAAGTGGAAGGTCTGGACCGCCCCGGCCTGTTGTCGGAACTGACCGGCCTTATTTCTGACCTGTCTCTGGATATTGCTTCGGCGCATATCACGACCTTCGGCGAAAAGGTCATCGACAGTTTTTATGTAACGGACCTCGTGGGTCACAAGATTTCCAACGCCACCCGCCAGGGCAATATCCGGCGCAAGGTTCTTGCACTGCTCAGCGGCGAAAACGGCAGCAAGGCCAATGGCCGCTCGTCACAGGCTGCAGCATAAGTTAGGTTTCTCAAAAGCATGAGTCTGGTCAAAAAGTTCGCCACAGTGGCATCCGGCACGCTGATGAGCCGCATATTCGGCTTTACACGCGAGATGTTCATGGCGGCGGCGCTCGGCACCGGCCCGGTGGCCGATGCTTTCAACGCAGCATTCCGTTTTCCAAACACGTTCCGCAGGCTTTTCGCCGAAGGCGCGTTCAACTCGGCCTTCGTGCCGCTTTTCGCCAAAGAAATCGAAAAGAACGGTATGGACGGCGCCCGCCGCTTCTCCGAAGAAGTGTTCGGCGTTTTGTTCACGGTGCTGCTGTTCATCACCATCGTGATGGAACTTTCGATGCCGTTCATCGTGCGCACCGTGATTGCGCCGGGCTTCATGGACGATCCGGTCAAGTTCGACAACACGGTGCGGCTCGCCACCATCATGTTCCCCTATCTCGCCTGCATGTCGCTGGCGGCGATGATGGGCGGCATGCTCAATTCGCTGCACCGCTATTTTGCGGCGGCGATTGCGCCGGTCTTCCTCAACATCATCCTTATCGGCGTGCTGGCGCTTGCCTGGTGGCGTGGCTATGACGCGCTGGCCGTCGGCTATGGCCTGTCCTGGGGCGTCATGGCGGCAGGTCTGGTGCAGCTTGCCATCGTCTGGCTCGCCGTGCGCAATGCGGGCATCAAGATCGGCTTCCGCCGTCCGCGCCTGACTGCCAACGTCAAGCGGCTTCTGGTGCTGGCGCTGCCTGCCGCGATCACTGGCGGCATCACGCAGATCAACCTGCTCATCAACACCAATATCGCTTCCGGCATGGAAGGCGCTGTTTCCTCGCTGGTCTATGCCGACCGCATCTATCAGCTGCCGCTGGGCGTGGTGGGCATTGCGGTTGCCACTGTGCTGCTGCCGGAACTGTCACGCGCCTTGCGCGGCGGCCACATGAAGGAAGCCTCGAACCTGCAGAACCGCTCGGTCGAGTTCACGCTGTTTCTTACGCTTCCCGCAGCAGCAGCGCTTCTCGTCATGTCGGAACCCATCGTGCGGCTTTTGTTCGAACGCGGCAAATTCAGCCCGGATTCCACAATCGTCGTATCCAACATTCTGGCGATTTACGGTCTCGGCCTGCCCGCTTTCGTGCTGATCAAGGCGTTCATTCCGGGCTTTTTCGCCCGCGAGGATACGCGCACGCCGATGATCTTCGCGGCCATTTCCGTTGCCGTGAATGTCTCGCTTGCGGTCACGCTGTTCCCGCGCCTCGGCCCGACCGGCATCGCCACGGCAGAAATCGTGGCTGGCTGGGTCAATGCCGTTCTGCTGTTTGCAACGCTGGTGAAGCGTGGCCATTGGGGGCAGGATATTCCACTTCTCACCCGCATTCCGCGCCTGTTGATTGCGGCAGGTGTAATGGCATTCGGCATTCATTATGCCATCGGCCATTTCGCCTATGAGCTTTCTTCCGCCGCTCCCTTTGCGGTTCGGGCCGGTACGGTCTGCGCCATGGTGATTGCCGCGATGATCGTTTATTTCGGCCTCGCCTTCGGTCTCGGCGGTGCAAATACCGGCATGATCCGTCGCAATGTCAAACGCGGCGCAGTCAAGAAAGAGCCCGAGAGTGACGCATAATTGTCCTTGAAAGGCGATTGTGCCTCTGCGAAAAGACCTGGGTTCAAAAATTCCTTCGCTCTCCACCGGCGAAGGCCAACATCAGGATTTTATCATGAGCACGTTCAAACCGCTTATCTTCTCCGGCGTCCAACCGACCGGAAATCTTCACCTCGGCAATTATCTGGGGGCGATCAAGCGGTGGGTAGAGGTCCAGAAGACCGAAGAATGCATCTATTGCGTCGTGGACATGCACGCGCTGACCGTTTCGCCCGATCCGGCTGAACTGCTGCAATCCACCCGTGAAGTGACGGCGGCGTTTCTGGCTTCGGGCATCGATCCGAAGAAGAGCATCGTCTTCAACCAGAGCCGCGTCATGCAGCATGCGGAACTCGCCTGGGTGTTCAACTGCATTGCGCGCATCGGCTGGATGAGCCGCATGACGCAGTTCAAGGATAAGGCCGGCAAGGACCGCGAAAATGCTTCGCTGGGCCTCTTTGCCTATCCGAGCCTGATGGCTGCCGACATTCTGCTCTATCGCGCGACCGCCGTGCCGGTTGGCGAAGACCAGAAGCAGCATCTCGAACTGACGCGCGATATCGCCCAAAAATTCAACAATGACTATTCCGACCGCATCGCATCGCTTGGTATCGGCGTGGATATGCAGGTGGGCGACGAGAAGGTTTCGGGCTTCTTCCCGCTGACCGAACCGATGATTTCAGGCCCGGCCATGCGCATCATGTCGCTGCGCGACGGCACCAAGAAAATGTCGAAATCCGATCCGTCTGACCTGTCACGCATCAATCTGATCGATGACGAAGACACGATCACCAAGAAGATCCGCAAGGCCAAGACCGATTCTGATGGCCTGCCGTCGGAACTGGACGGTCTGTCCGGTCGCCCGGAAGCAGACAATCTGGTTGGCATCTATGCGGCTCTCGCTTCGCAGTCGAAGGAAGATATCCTTGGCGAGTTCGGCGGACGTCAGTTCTCGGAATTCAAGGCGGCATTGGCTGAACTGGCCGTGACCAAGCTTTCGCCGATCACCCACGAAATGCGCCGTCTGGTGGCCGATCCGACCCATATCGACAGCGTTCTGCGTGATGGCGGCGAGCGCGCAGGCGTTCTCGCCGAGAAGACCATGCGCGATGTGCGCGACATCATCGGCTGGTTGCAGAACTGATTTTCAATTCCGACAATAAGGGCGACCGCTTTTTTGCGGTCGCCCTTATCTTTTTGAAAAACGCCTGTCGTTTACGGTCACAGCAAACAATGCTGGCTTGCGGGCGGCCAATCCTGATGGCAAATTGCGGCCATGGTATCAAAACGACTAAGCCGGGAATCCGGTCACCGACGCAAATTTTTAGCCGTCATCGACGAAACGCCTGAATGCGGGCGCGCCGTCGCCTATGCCGCTCGCCGTGCCAAAAACACGAGCGGCTCGCTTATTCTGCTTTTCGTTATCGATGACTCCGATTTCCAGCAAATTTTGGGCGTCGGCGAAATCATGCGGTCCGAAGCGCAGGATCGAGCACGGTCCGCGTTGGAAAAATTCGCCGCTGTTGTGCGCGAAGATCAGGGCATCGAACCCGAACTGAGCATCCGTGAAGGCCAGACAGCTGAAGAGTTACTCCACCTGATCGAGGAGGATCAGGATATCGCTATTCTGGTTCTCGCCGCCGGTTCAGGCAAGGAAGGCCCTGGCCCTCTCGTTCAATCGCTCGCTGGCCGCGCCCAGTTTCCGATCCCCGTCACCGTGGTTCCCGCAGGGTTGACCGACGATGACATTGATGCGGTGACCTAATCACCCTATATTGATAGTAACTGAAACGCGCCTGAGAGCGGCAGCCCTTGTATCCGCGCGATTTCGCTATTATTAGAACAGTTCCAAAATTGAAAGCGGAGAACTGGCATGTTCATCCAGACTGAAACAACGCCCAATCCGGCGACCCTGAAGTTTCTGCCCGGCAAGGTGGTCATGCCGGAAGGCACCGCTGATTTCCGCGATGCTTCATCCGCAGGCAACACGTCGCCGCTGGCGGCCAAGCTGTTCGCCGTTCCTGGCGTCACCGGCGTTTTCTTCGGTTATGACTTCATCACCGTCACCAAGGACGATGGTGAATGGCAGCACCTGAAGCCTGCGATCCTCGGCACGATCATGGAACATTTCATGTCGGGCGCTTCGGCAATGGCTGGCAATGCCAATGCAGATGCCGCCGCCGCGCATGGCGACGAAGAATTCTTCGATGAAGCCGATACCGAGATCGTCGAAACCATCAAGGAACTGATTGAAACCCGCGTTCGCCCTGCCGTTGCGCAGGATGGCGGCGACATCACCTTCCGTGGCTTCGAAAATGGCACCGTGTTCCTCAATATGAAGGGCGCATGTTCCGGCTGCCCGTCGTCGACCGCGACGCTGAAGCACGGCATTCAGAACCTGCTCCGTCACTTCGTACCGGAAGTCCAGCAGGTCGAACAAATCTGATCGATCTCAAAACTGAAAACTCAGGAAAGACGCCGGATCATCAGTCCGGCGTTTTTTTATGGAACGTCGCTGCAGGAGCAATCCAGACACCGCCGATAGCGGGGCTTGAGGCATATCGTATATTAAGTAAAAACGATATCACGGCACTTATCATGGACCAAACTATGGCGATTGCGACGCCACAGAAAAAGTATAAATTCGTCAATGTTTCAAGTCCGCTTTATAAAAATGCGAACTACATTGCTCTGAAAATAAACTTTAAGTTATTTAAGAATAATTTCGGCGATACACGATCACCACTTTAATGTCGTGTATCGCCGATATTGTATCATTTACTGCTTCACAATGACCTTTGCGCCCTGTTGGGCACGATCATAAAGATCAATGATATCCTGATTCATCAGGCGGATGCAGCCCGACGACATGGCCTTGCCGATGGTCCACCATTCCGGCGTCCCATGCAGGCGATAGCCGGTATCACCACCCTTGTTGAACAGATAAAGCGCACGCGCGCCGAGCGGGTTCTTGAGGCCCGGATCCATGCCATTGCGGAACTTTGCCAGTTCCGGCTGACGCTTGATCATTTCAGATGGCGGCGTCCAGGTCGGCCATTCGCGCTTCATGGCGACGCGGGCGGTGCCCGACCAGCCGAAGCCTTCGCGTCCGACGCCGATGCCATAGCGCATCGCCTTGCCGTCCGGCATAACGTAATAGAGGAACTTCTCGGGGGTATCGACGATGATCGTGCCGGGGGCCTCATCGGTCTGATACTTCACGATCTGGCGACGATACTGCGATGGTATCTTTTCGCTCGGAATGGCCGGAACAACATAGCCAGCATCGGTAACCGACGAGTATGAGGCCGTGTAGAACGTTCCGCCGACAGTAGAGCAGCCAGCAAGTGCACCTGCCAGAAAAAGCGCCGTCGTCAGTTTAAGGACGCGAGAATTCATGCATTCCCCCAAGGTAGAATCTATTGTGCCGTCAAAAAGAGCGAATCGCCCATTCATGCTTGAAGATGCGGCAGTATTGTTAACTGTGCGTTAACCGTAAATTGAAAAGTTCTTTATTAGGCCATTTTTTTGCCTTTTTTGGCCTTGTTTCACCCGCGAATACTCAACAAACGCCATAAAGAAGCGTATGTTTTCAGTTGTTTCGCCCTGCAACCGCACGCAAAATGCGGCCATGCCCATCGTGATTCCCAACCAGACCCATCCCCTGTCCGACGGACGACAATCGGAAAACGCTATGCTTGTGCGCCGTGGCGTGCAGCGCCTGTTTCTGGATATGGGGCTTGCAACCTTGCCCGAACTGCCGCTCGCATCCGGCCGCCGCGCCGATCTGATTGCGGTCAGCCGCAAGGGTGAAATCTGGATTGTCGAGATCAAATCGTCGATCGAGGACTGGAAGGCCGACCGCAAATGGCCGGAATATCGCGACTATTGCGACCGGCTGTTTTTCGCCACCCATCCGGCAGTGCCCCGCGAGATATTTCCAGAGGAATGCGGCTTCATTCTCTCGGACGGCTATGGCGCAGAAATATTGCGCGATGCGCCCGAACACAAGCTGGCAGGCGCTACACGCAAGGCGCTGATGCTCCGCTTTGCCCGCGCAGGCGCGGCACGCCTGACCTATGCGGAGCTTTCCGGACTGGAAATGCCGGGCGGTGATTTTTAAACAAACAAAAGCGGGGAAACCGATGTGGTTTCCCCGCTTTTCAATGCTTTAGCGGAGGCGCTTACTGCCGCGAACGGCTGCGGCTGATTGCAATGATGGCGACCAGAGAAATCAGCACCGTCACCAACAGATAGACCGCGACTGCATGCCAGCTGCCTTCATATTTGGCGAGCAGCCAGGTGGCGATCAGCGGAGCGGTACCGCCAGCCAGCGCAGCACCCAGCTGGTAGCCGAGCGTGATGCCGGTATAGCGCACCTTGGTGGCAAAGATTTCCGACGACAGCGTGCCCAGAACGGCAGTGATCGGCGACCAGAGAACGCCGAAGCTGATGACCGTTGCCAGCGTCAGGCCCCAGACGGTCTTTGTATCGAGCAGCATGAAGTAGGGAATGATGAACAGGCCGAGCAGCACGCAGCCAACGACATAGACCGTCTTGCGGCCCACATAGTCGGAAACGAGACCCATGGTTGGGATCAAAACCGAAGCGACCAGCGCACCGATCATCACTGCGTTCAGCGCAGCGCTCTTGTCGAAGCCGAGCGTGCTCACCGCATAGCTCACCACAAAGGTGGAGAAGATATAGAACGGTGCGGTTTCCACGACCTTCAGGCCAGCAGCGATCAGCACTTCGCGCCAATGGTTCTGGAGCGTTTCAACAAGCGGCATCTTGGCGACATTGCCGCTTTCCTTCGCCTGCTTGAATTCCGGCGTTTCATCGAGACCGTTACGGATCCAAAGGCCAAGGAAAACCAGACCAGCACTCAGCACGAAGGGAACGCGCCAGCCCCAGGCCATAAAGGATTCATCGGGCAGGGTGACCATCAGGCTGACCGAAAGCGTGGCCAGCAACATGCCGATGGTCACACCGACCTGCGGAACGCTACCGAAGAAGCCCTTGCGGTTGGCAGGCGCGTATTCATAAGCCAGCAACAGAGCGCCACCCCATTCGCCGCCAATGCCGAGACCCTGCACCATGCGCAGCAGGATCAGCAGAATGGGCGCCCATACGCCGATATGCTCATAGGTCGGCAGCAAGCCGATGAGAACGGTTGCGCCACCCATCAGCGACAGCGTGATGACCAGCGTCTTCTTGCGACCGATGCGATCACCGATATGCGCGAAAATCACGCCGCCCAGCGGACGGATGAAGAAAGTCAGCGAAAACGACAGATAAGACAGCATCAACCCGACGACGGGGTCGAAATTGGGAAAGAACAGCTTGTTGAAAACAAGTGCGGCTGCAGTGCCGTAGAGAAAATAATCGAACCATTCGATAGAACTGCCAGTCAAACTGGCGATAAGCGCACGCCGACGAGCGGCCGCGCTTGAAGATGCATCAATATGAGCAGTCATGTGTTGCCTTGAATGTTAGATAGCGCATTCGGGCACAAGAGAATTGGGCCTGCGGCTCTAAAAGCGCAGTATTCTCCTCCGAATGGCCCTAGGTGCCTTATTATTATAGATTTTTATATTCAACTTTAGATTAATTCCCTAGGAATGAATCAGAATGCAGTGGAAATACCTTAAAATTTGCGATATATAAAAAAATCCAGCAAAACCACATGGCTTTACTGGATTTTTCACTAAGTTAAGAAACTACTAAACTTTCAGTACAAGCCGCCAAAAGCCGGATTGCTTCCCGTCATGCTCAGCGCGGGGCGCGCTTGGCGAGAATACGCTGCAAGGTGCGGCGATGCATGTTGAGGCGGCGTGCGGTTTCGGAAACATTGCGCTCACACATTTCGTAGACGCGCTGGATATGCTCCCAGCGGACACGATCGGCGGACATCGGGTTTTCCGGCGGCGCGACCTTCTCGCCCGGACGGCGGGTCAGAGCGGCGAAGACTTCATCGGCATCAGCTGGCTTCGACAGATAATCAATGGCGCCGAGCTTCACCGCATTCACGGCGGTCGCGATATTGCCGTAACCGGTGAGGACGATAGCGCGCGTATCGGAACGGCGCAGGCGAATGGCTTCGATGACGTCGAGACCGTTACCGTCTCCCAGCCGCATATCCACCACGGCATAGGCGGGTGCTGCTGCCTTGGCGGCGGAGATGCCTTCTTCAACCGATTCCGCTGTGGTCACCTGGAAGCCCCGGCTCTCCATGGCGCGGGCCAGACGTTGCAAGAAAGGTTTGTCGTCATCAACCAGAAGAAGGGTGGGGTCGTTGCCTATGGCTTCGCTGTCTTCCTGCTTCAAGTCGTCCATCGGGTGCTTCCTGCCTGTATTTTTGATCCCTTATTGATACCCCTGCGTCAAAAAGTCAAATAGCCATTGAATCGTTGAAGCAATTTCTACGGCCCTGAATTTCGCGCGAGACTATAAATCATTGTATTTGATTAATAATTCTAAAAGACAACACAAGAAGTTGAGCAAAAACAAATTTGAAAACAGGTTTTGGCTCATACCCTCGTGAAGGTTGAACGCGGCCAAACCACTTTGACTTCGGCCCCCTGCCCCGGATTGCTTCGATTACGGAAAGCAATCTGTGCGCCAGAACGCTCCAGCAAAGTTTTCGCGATGAACAGCCCGAGGCCAAGCCCTCCGCCATGGCGGGTGTTGTCGCGGCTGGTCATATAGGGCTCGCCAATGCGGTCTAGGACTTCCGGCTTGAAGCCTTCGCCATCGTCCTGAATGGTCACGCTGACCTGATTGTCCGTCCAGCCCCAGGTGACGCTGACATTGCCGCGTGCGAAGTCGACCGCGTTTTCCACCAGATTGCCGAGACCATAAAGCAGGCCGGGATTGCGCCGCGTGACTGGCTCCGGCTTTGGCCCTTCCACTTTCTGCACATCGATAATCACACCGAAATTGCGGTGCGGTGCAATCACCTCCTCGATCAGCGAGGACAATGGCAGACGCGACATGTGCTCCTCGTTTTCCGAGGACAAGCTGGTCAGTCTTTGCAGGATTTCACGGCAGCGCTGGGTCTGCGAATGCAACAGCGCAATGTCTTCCCCAAGACCCGTATCGACAGGATTTTTGGCGTAGGACCGCTGCATTTCCTTTACCACCAGCGCGATGGTGGCAAGCGGCGTTCCCAGCTCATGGGCGGCAGCGGCGGCGAGACCATCCAGAGCCGTCAGGTGCTGTTCGCGTTGGAGAATGAGTTCCGCAGCGCTCAGTGCATCGCCGAGCTGGCGCGCTTCTTCTGCAATGCGATAGGCATAGACGCCGGTAAAGCCCAGCGCCGATGTGATGGCGCACCAGATGCCGATCACAAACAGGAAAGGCAGGTTCAGCTCTTCGCCCGGATACCATGGCAGCGGTTCATGCCGCACCGAAAGCACAGACGTACAGGCCACCACCAGCAAAGCCAGCGTCAGGGTATGCCGGGCCGAAAGCGAGGTGGCGGAAATGATGACCGGCACGATCATCAGGATGACGAAGGGGTTTTGCAGCCCGCCGGTGAGATAAAGCAGACCCGCCAGTTGCAGAATATCGAAGGCCAGCACGAGGCTTGCCGCTTCCGGGTTCAGCCGATGATTGGTCGGGAATCGAAAGGCCAGATAGAGATTGAGCCAGGCCGAGCAGGCAATCAGTGCAAAACAAATACCGACTGCAAAAGGAAATTGCAGATAAAGCGCCACCAGCATGACGGCAGCGGTCTGCCCGGCGATGGCAAGCCAGCGCACGCGAACCAGCGTGGTCAATCGCGGACGACGCGAAAGATTGGAAGCGCGATTCTCGAATTCTGCGTGCATAGTCTGCTGTCCCTCTATCCTGCCCCTTATGGGGCAAGCGAAGACAGGAATGCAAGCGGAACTGCGTTATCCGGTCGCAGGTGGTTAACGCGTCTTTTGCTGGAAATGCTCTACGTTCCGCGTGGCTTTGCCCGGCGCGTTGCTTCCGCATTGGCCGGGTCTTCCGGCCAGACATGTTTTGGATAGCGCCCACGCATGTCGGACCGGACGTCGGCCCATGATCCTTTCCAGAAACCCGGCAGATCGCGGGTGATCTGGATAGGGCGATGGGCAGGCGACAGCAGTTCCAGCAACAATGGCACCTTGCCATTGGCGATGGACGGATGCTGACCCAGACCGAACAATTCCTGCACGCGCACCGCGAGCACCGGCTCTTCGGCATCGTAGCGGATCGGAATATGTGAGCCGGTCGGCACGGTGAAATGCGTTGGCGCAAGTTGATCCACGCTGCGCTGGAGATCGAAGGGCACGAGGCTCATCAGGCCGTTTTTCAACACATGACCCGGAATGCGGTCGAGTTGCGCCTCGCCGGTCAGGAAGGGCAGCAGCCAGTCTTCCAGCGTCTCCAGCAAATGCTCATCGTCCATGGATGGCCATGGATCGCCAAGCCCGCGATAAAGCCAGCCAAGACGGCGGCGCAGAATATCGGCTTCCTTGCCCCAGGGCAGAATGCCAAGCCCATGCTCGCGAACCGCAGCGATCACGCCCTCATCGGCAGCGCTGCCCGATGGCGCGGCCAACGGCTTTTCCGAAAGGGCGATGGCGCCGATGCGCACGGCTTCACGCGCCCTGAGCGCGTTCTTTTCAGGATCGTAGACAACCTGACGCCCGCTCTCAATCCGGTCGCCAAGGGCAGACCGGATTTCCGCCTCCGAAACTTCGGCAGCCGAAAGAACCCGCGCGCGGCCTGCCTTGCCCGACATGTCCGCTACGACAAGCCAGGGCGCACGGCTGAGGCTTATCGCGCTATCCACCTCTCCGCCGCGACCATTGGCCAGAAGAAACTGCCCGGTCTGGCCACGCGCTCTGGCAATCCGGTCGGGATAGGCGTCGATCAGCATACGCCCGATGCTAGATCCGGCGGGCATACCCTGATTGGGCACATTGGCCGCAAGACGCTTTGCCAGCCCCTTGGCCCTTTGGGCGCGGTCCGAACGATCATTGCGAAAGCGCGAAAAACGCGTGTCGAGATCGGTTTCGTTGCCGCCAAGCCCACGCTCCGTCAAAATCACTGCCAGTTCGGCAGCCTTTGAGGCTTCGCCGCGCTTGCCCGCCTCGGCCACCATATGCGCAAGACGTGCCGGCAAGGCGAGCTGACGCATGGCTTCGCCATCGGGGGTCAGACGCCCGGCCTCATCCAGCGCGCCAAGCCGCCGCAACAAGGTGCGGGCTTCGTTCAGCGCCGGTTTCGGAGGTGCATCGAGAAAGGCAAGCGTCGCCGGATCGGTCACGCCCCACGCAGCGCTGTCGAGGACGAGGCCGGACAGATCGGCCTCCAGAATCTCGGGCGGCGAAAAGGCTGGCAGTGATGCCGTCTGTCCCTGATGCCAGAGACGAATGGCGATACCCGGCTCCGTTCGCCCAGCGCGGCCCGCCCGCTGATCGGCACTTGCGCGGGATGTGCGCACGGTTTCCAGCCGCGTCAGGCCGGTGGCCGGTTCATATTTCGGCAGACGGGCAAGCCCGCTGTCGATCACCACGCGCACGCCGTCAATCGTGATGGAGGTTTCGGCAATCGAGGTCGCCAGAACCACCTTGCGCTTGCCTTCTGGTGCCGGCTTGATCGCCGCATCCTGATCGCGGCCTTCCATCGCGCCATAAAGCGGCGCGAGCATCACATGGGCTGGCACGCGATCTTCCAGAAGGCGCACCGTGCGCTCGATCTCGCCCTGCCCCGGCAGGAAAGCCAGAATACTGCCTGTCTCGTCGGCCAACGCATCGCGAATGTTACGCGCCATGGCGTCTTCCACGCGTTCGTCGGCTTTTCTTTCCCGATAACGAATATCGACCGGGAAAGCCCGGCCCTCGCTTTCAATCACCGGCGCGTCGCCCAGAAGTGCCGCTACACGCGCACCGTCGAGCGTTGCCGACATGACCAAAATTTTCAGATCGTCGCGCAAGGCCGCCTGCACATCGAGCGCCAGCACCAGCCCGAAATCCGCATCAAGACTGCGCTCGTGAAACTCGTCGAACAGCACTGCCGCCACGCCCTTGAGGTCGGGATCGTCAAGGATCATCCGCGCAAAGACACCCTCGGTGACGACGAGGATTTTCGTTTTCCCCGAGACCTTGCTTTCCAGACGCATCCGGTAACCGACAGTTTCGCCCGGCTCATCGCCCAGAAGCTGCGCCATGCGGCGCGCGGCAGCGCGGGCGGCAAGACGCCGCGGTTCCAGAAGCACGATCATGCCATCGCCGCGCCACTGCGCATCCAGCATGTGGATCGGCACCAGCGTCGTCTTGCCTGCGCCCGGCGGCGCAACAAGCACCGCGCTTGCATGGACGTTCAATGCCTCATCCAGTTGAGGCAGAATGCGCGTTACGGGAAGATCGGGCAGGCGCGTCAAAAGAATATCCGTCAATCAGGGCAGCAGCGTTTGTGCTTATCACACAAGTGCTGGCCATTATCCATATTCGAAACCCGGTGGAACTGGCTTGCCGCCCCTCCCGATCAGGTGTCGGCGAAACAAGACGAGACAAAAATATTGCGATATATTTTATTTATAAATCCATGCAAATTTTTAAAATAATAAAATTTCTCCGGGAACAAATTATGATGAATATTAGTAAAAGAGAACTTTTAAAAAGACTTGTTCTCTCCATACTTGCAGCATCAAGTTTACCGGGCCTCACAAACGCAGCGGCGAAAGACGCGGATGCAGCCATTCCTCTCATCCCGACCCCGCACAGGATCAGGAATTTGGGCGGAAAATTCCGCATCGAAAGCGGCGCAAGGATCACCTATGACGATCCCGTCATTGAAAACAATATTCGTATTTTCACAGAAGCATTACGCCCCTTCTCGGAAATAAAAATCAAAAGCGCGCGGTGCTCCAGTGCGAATTCGCCCAAGGGCGCCATTCATCTCGAAATCGGCCCGACGCCGGAAATCGGGGATGTTCCCCAGTCAACAGGCCTGTCGCCAGCCGATCATGATGATCTGGATGAGCGCTATTTTCTGCGCGCCGACAAAACGGGCGTCGTCATCAAGGCGCAAAGTGCGCAAGGGCTCGCCATGGGCCTGACCACGCTTTTGCAGATAATCATCACCGCGCCGCAACAGAATGCCAGCGCCATCGAAATTCCTTCCGTCCGCATCGTGGATGGTCCGCATTTCAAATGGCGCAGTTTCCATCTCGATGTTGCCCGGCATTATTTCACCACGGACGAGATCAAGACGGTCATCGATCTGATTGCGTTCTACAAGTTCAACGCGCTCGATCTGCATCTCACCGATGACGAAGCATGGCGCATTGAAGCTGCCCGACCGGAAGGCAAGCAGCCGAATGACGACCCCATCTATAGCCGCGCCGATCTGAAGGAAATTGTCGCCTACGCGCAGGCGCGTCATATCACCGTCATTCCATCTTCCGATGCGCCGGGCCACGCGGCAGCGCTGATCAGGCTTCACCCGGAACTGGCCATGGGCAGCAACGTCCAGCGCTTCGAACTGATGCCGGGCGTGGTGCAGCATCGTGCATGGCTCAATCCCGATCTGCCCGAGAGCTTCAAGGTCTATGACGAGATCATCGCCTATCTGACGGACGTATTTCCGGGTCGATGGCTCGATATTGGCGGCGACGAAGCCTTCGGCATGCCGGAGGCGCTTTATACGAAATTCGTCCGGCATCAGCATAAGGCGGCGCTGCTGGCGGGGAAAATGCCGCTAGCCTGTCAGGAAACCATGCGGGCTGGCCTCGACCGCGATATCGTCGTTCAGCACTGGATTTCCACCGATCTGAGATATGCGAATATGCAACTGGGAACCCAGATGGGCTCTCAACAGGCAATCGAACTGCAAAAACTTGTCGTGAAAAACGTCGAGCAAAGCATCAATGATATGAAGCGCGCAATGGAGCTGGAGCTTCCTATCCTGCTCACGCCCTTTGCCCATAGCTATCTGGACGTTCCCTATAAGGAGGCCTCCGTTCAGGCCGAACAAAACGCACTGAAAGCACGTCTTGGGATGCGCGCTTATCAACCCCAGACCATCAAGGAATATTACGACTGGAACCCCGGAAAATCTCTGCCAGGCGGGGGCAAAGGCGCGCATATCGCAGGCGTGGGCGCGGCGATCTGGTGTGAAACGATCAGGAGTTTCGATGATTTGACCTTTCTGATACTGCCGCGCTTGCCCGGCATGGCGCAAAAGGGGTGGAGCACTATCTCCAACAGCCCTTGGTCCAGACAGAGCACCGTGCTTCCGGCGCATGGAAAGGTTTGGCAGAAAAGCGGACTCAGCTTCTTCAAGTCCGAACTGGTAAAGTGGTAGAAGACTGTTCTTTCGCACCTAATCTACCAGGAACACACATGATCCATATCCGAAAATCTATTCCGGCTGATGCCCCGGCCCTCACTGAAATCTGGCGAGCCAGCGTACTGGCAACGCATGACTTTCTAAGCCGCGAGGATTTCAATGAACTCGAAAAGCTGGTCGGTGAGCAATATCTGCCGAATGTGGAAGTCGATGTCATTGAACACAATGGCAAGCCGGTCGGCTTCATGGGAATGACCGAGAACAATATCGACAGCTTGTTTATTTCGCCCGACCAGCGTGGCAAAGGCATTGGCAAATATATGATTGCCCACGCCAAACAACGTGGCGCGCTGACTGTTGATGTGAACGAGCAAAATGCACAAGGCGTGGGCTTTTATCGCCATATGGGCTTTGTCGAGACAGGTCGCTCGGAAACCGATGATCAGGGACGCCCTTATCCGCTGCTGCATCTAAGGCTTGAGGCTTAAAATCCAGACCATACCGACTGCAGAGAAAACCATTCTTGCAAATGCCAATTCAGGAGCAATTGACATACTCCCCCATAGTATATAGTTTTCCGCAAGATCGAGAGGTTTCATGCCGCATTCACCGGAAGACAAAAAGCGTGCTCTGACCCGCCTTCGCCGTATCCGTGGACAGGCGGAAGCGCTGGAACGCGCCGTGGAAGCGGGCACGGAATGCGCGGCGCTGCTGCAGCAGATTGCGGCTTTGCGCGGTGCGGCCAATGGCCTGATGGCGGAAGTTCTGGAAAGTCACTTCCGCGAGACATTCGGGCAAGCGCGTGAGACCATCGTGCGGGATGTCGCAACAGACCCGGATGCCGAGATCGATCAAGTCATGCAAATTTTGCGCACCTATCTGAAATAGAGCGCCAAGTGTTTGTTTTTACGTATTTCCCTATGCAAAAGCCGTTTCGCACTTTTGCTGGAAATGCTCTACTGTTCAACTGGAAGGGAACATCGTCATGAAATCACGTGCAGCCGTTGCCTGGGAGGCAAAGAAGCCTCTCACCATCGAAACCGTCGAAATTGGCGGACCACGGGCTGGCGAAGTGCTGGTCGAAATCATGGCGACCGGCGTCTGCCACACCGACGCCTATACGCTGTCTGGCCTCGATTCCGAAGGCAAGTTCCCGGCCATTCTTGGCCATGAAGGTGCGGGCATCGTGCGTGAAGTCGGCGCAGGCGTGACCTCCGTCAAGCCGGGCGACCATGTCATCCCGCTTTATACGCCGGAATGCCGCCAGTGCAAAACCTGCCTGTCGCAGCGCTCGAACCTCTGCACCTCGATCCGCGCGACCCAGGGTCAGGGCCTGATGCCGGACAAGACCACGCGCTTTTCCTGCGATGGCGGCGAAGTGTTCCATTATATGGGCTGCTCGACCTTCTCGAACTTCACCGTTCTGCCGGAAATCGCGGTCGCCAAGGTGCGTGAAGACGCGCCATTCGACAAGATCTGCTATATCGGCTGCGGCGTTACCACCGGCATCGGTGCAGTGATCTATACGGCAAAGGTTCGTCCGGGCTCGAATGTCGTAGTGTTCGGCCTCGGCGGCATCGGCCTCAATGTCATTCAGGGCGCACGCATGGTCGGCGCGGACAAGATCATCGGCGTCGATATCAACCCCGCCAAGGTCGAAATGGCGAAAAAGTTCGGCATGACCGACTTCATCAATCCGCGTGAAGTGGGCAATGACAAGGTAGTTCAGGCCATTCAGGACCTGACCGATGGCGGCGCGGACTATTCCTTCGACGCCACCGGCAACACCGATGTCATGCGTCAGGCACTGGAATGCTGCCATCGCGGCTGGGGTGAATCCATCGTTATCGGTGTTGCCGAAGCAGGCAAGGAAATCGCCACGCGTCCGTTCCAGCTGGTCACGGGCCGCGTCTGGAAAGGCTCAGCCTTCGGCGGTGCGCGCGGTCGCACCGATGTGCCGAAGATCGTCGACTGGTACATGGACGGCAAGATCAACATTGACGATCTGATCACCCACACCATGCCGTTGGATGAAATCAACACGGCCTTCGACCTGATGCATGAAGGCAAGTCAATCCGTTCGGTGATTGTCTACTGATGAGCGAAAAGACGCTGATATCCCGTTGGGACGAGCTGGACGATTTTACCCCGCGCGCACTTTATGCGCTGCTGAAATTGCGCGTGGATATTTTCGTGGTGGAGCAGGAATGCCCCTATTCCGAAATCGACGGCAAGGACATTGGCGCGTTCCACCTCCGCATTCTTGATGGTGAAGAACTTGCAGCTGCATTGCGGGTTCTGCCGCCGGAAAGCGAAGGCAAACCCGCCAAGATCGGGCGTGTGGTCGTAGCCCCGGATTATCGGGGCTACCAGCTCGGCCGAAGGCTGATGCAGGAAGCGATTGCCTTTTCGGAAGAGCGCTTTCCCGGCATCGCCATCGAGCTGGGCGGCCAGAGCCATTTGCAGAAATTCTATGGCTCGTTTGGTTTTGAAGCGATATCGGACGAATATCTGGAAGACGGCATCCCGCATGTCGACATGCGGCTGCAACCGCAAAGAAAGAGCAACTGATGTTCCTGCTGCGCCGCCATATGTCCTTCTATCTCGCGGCTATCGGCGGCGCAGCAGCCTTTATCGTCTCCTGGCTTCTGAAAAGCCCGCTTGCGCCGGTCATCGGCGCAAACACATTCTTCGTGCTTTATCTGGCGCTGACTTTGACGGTCATGCCGAAGCTCACGGCGGCATTCCTGAAAAAACATGCAGCCAGCACCGATGAGCCGGCCTGGATCATCTTTCTGGTGACTTTCGCAACTGTCATCGTGGCAGTTGTGTCGCTGTTCATCGTGGTCAACAGGCACCCGCAGGCCGACAGTTTCACGCTGGTGACCACACTTGCGTCAGTGCCGCTCGGCTGGGCAACCATTCACATGCTGACGGCTATTCATTACGCCCATGCCTATTGGCAGCCCCGCGATCCGGCCGGCGACGACAGCAGCCATGCCAGCCGCTATCGCGGCGGCTTCGACTTTCCCGGCACGCCGGAACCATCGGGTTGGGACTTCGCCTATTACGCCTATGTCATCGGCATGACCGCGCAAACATCCGATACGGGCGTCACCACCACCGCCATGCGGCGGCTGACGCTGATGCACAGCGTCGTATCCTATTTCTTCAACACCATTCTCGTCGCGGCAGCAGTCAATGCCGCCGTAGCGCTCGGCAGCTGATGTTGCCCAATCTGCGCGCAAAATCAGGAACTGGAACTCTTATGACAACGACCCTGGAAACGATTTCGACTGCGAAGTGCTTTGGCGGAACGCAAGGCGTCTATCGGCACAAAAGCGAAACCACCCAGTGCGACATGACCTTTGCCGTCTTCCTGCCGCCACAGGCTGCAAACGGACGGGTGCCGGTGCTCTGGTATCTGTCCGGACTGACCTGCACACATCAAAACGTGATGGACAAAGGCGAATATCGGCAATTGGCCGCAGACCTGGGAATTGCCGTTATTTGCCCCGATACGAGCCCGCGCGGTGATGACGTTCCGGATGAGCCGGACAACTGGCAGTTCGGCAAGGGTGCAGGCTTTTATGTCGACGCGACGCAAGAGCCCTTCGCAAAGAACTACCAGATGTATAGCTATATCACGCAGGAACTGACCGAACTGGTTGCCGCTGAATTTCCGCTCGATATGGCGCGGCAGGCCATTACCGGCCATTCCATGGGCGGCCATGGCGCGCTGACGATTGCGCTGAAAAATCCCGACCGATTCAAATCGGCCTCGGCTTTCGCCCCCATCGTGCAGCCCTCGACTGCCGGTTGGTCGAAGCCAGCACTGGAAAAATATCTCGGGGCGGAAGAGCGCGCATGGCGTCCATATGATGCCTCACTGCTGATCGAGGACGGCTACAAGTTTCCGGCGTTTCTCGTTGATCAGGGCACCGCGGACGGTTTCCTGAATGACGGCCTGCGCCCGTGGCTGCTGGAAGAGGCCTGCAAGAAGGCTGGCATTCCGCTCACGCTCAATATGCGCGAGGGCTACGATCATTCCTATTTCTTCATTTCGACATTCATGGACGACCATCTGCGCTGGCATGCGGCGCGCCTTTGACAATAACGAAAAAGCCCGGCTTGGCCGGGCTTTTTGCTATCGCTTCATCACCTTCATGGGCAGACCGCCCTGCGGCTGTGTGGTGAGCTTTTGCACCGGCCACGGCTTTGTCGTTTCCAGCACATCGAAACGATGGCCGTCGAGCAGGGTCGCCAGCGCAATCACCGCCTCTTGCAAGGCAAAACTCGCCCCGATGCAGACGCGTGCGCCAGCCCCGAATGGCAGATACTGGAAACGGTCGAGCCGGTCGCGGTTTTCCGGCCAGAAACGCTGCGGCATGAAAGCATCCGGCTGATCCCAATAGAGCCGGTGACGATGGATCACCCATGGCATGACCAGAACGGTTGCGCCCTTCGGTATTTCCAGATCGCCATAGCGATCATTTTCCGCCGCCTCGCGATTGATCGACGGCGCAGGCGGATAAAGGCGCATCGCCTCTTCGAAAGCCGCACGCGTGAAAGGCAGGTTGGCCAGCCACTCATGCGGCGGCAGATCGCGTCCGCCCTTTTCGAAGAAAGCGTCGATTTCGGCTTCGACACGCTCGCGCTCCTCGGGGGCCTTGGCGAGCAGATAGAGCGTCCAGCCAAGCGCCCGCGCCGTCGTTTCGTGGCCAGCGCCAATGAAGGTGATGATGTTGTCTTCGATCTCGGCGCGGCTAAGCCCCTCCGGGCCTTCGGCACGCAGAAGCAGCGTCAGGAAATCGCTCGGCACCGCCTCGCCCTTGTCCATGCGTGCCTTGCGCATGGCAATCGTGTCGGAGACAAGCGCGCGAAAAAAGCCCAGCGACTGCTGGCCGCGCAGACGTGTGAGACGTGGCAACCAGTCGGGCAGGCCCAGAAGGTCAAAGGGATCAACGCGGCCCATGGTTTCGAACAGCTTGTCGATCTGGCGCGCAAAGTCATTGGGATCGCCCGCGATCTCACCGGAAAACAACGTTTCGGCCAGAATGTCATAGGTCAGAAGCGTCATGTCATGCGCGACATCGGTGATCATGCCGCTGGTCTTGTAGCGCTCCACAAACAGGCGCGAACGGTCGCGCATCGCTTCCGCAAAGCCGCCGATATGACGCGGCGTGAAAACCGGCGCCATGGCCTTGCGCGAGCGCTTCCACACCTGCCCCTCAGCCGTCAGGAGACCGTCGCGCAACAGCGGACGCAGCACACGCTGGCGGATGGCGGACATCGGATAATTGGCGGCATTATCCACCAGCACGTGGCGGATCAATCCGGGATCGTTGGCGATGATGGTCTTGAGGCCGAACCAGCTGACGGAAATCCACCGTTCATTGTAGGATGGTTCACCCCACAGCTCGAGCGGGTTCTTGTAAACAACACGCATCATCTCGAAACGACCGACCGGCTTTTCGCGCGGACGCGGCGCTGGCGGCACAAAGGGTTCAAGTGCTTCCCGCATCATCGTCGCAGTTTCCATCGGGCGCTCCAAATACCGTTGTTTTATGACATATAAGGGGTAATTGTGGCGCTTCCAGAAGCCGATCCGCAGTCCGTTTCGCGATATGCAGCAGAGATGCGCTCAAACGACCGGAATCCCCGGTAAATTTGCGCGTGAAATTTGGAAAATATGCCGTTAGCGCCTATATTAAAGCCATGTTTGTCGTGTGATTCGACAGTATTTTTGATGCTGCAATTGCAGCAGGCTTCAAGGCTGCAGTCGCAGCACGTTTTCGAAAGATTTTCATGAGCGAGACGCCCGAGATGAATTCCGAAGCCCCCGCCGAATATGGCGCGGATTCCATTCGTGTTCTGAAAGGTCTGGATGCCGTTCGCAAGCGTCCGGGCATGTATATCGGTGACACGGATGACGGCTCCGGCCTGCATCACATGGTTTATGAAGTCGTGGACAACGCCATCGACGAAGCGCTGGCAGGCCATGCCACGCTCGTCACCGTGACGCTCAATGCCGACGGCTCCTGCACCGTGACCGATAATGGTCGCGGCATTCCGACCGACATCCACAAGGAAGAAGGCGTTTCGGCTGCCGAAGTCATCATGACCCAGCTCCATGCGGGCGGCAAGTTCGACCAGAACTCCTACAAGGTTTCCGGCGGTTTGCACGGCGTGGGCGTTTCGGTGGTCAATGCGCTTTCGGTCTGGCTGAAGCTGAAGATCCGCCGCTATGGCAAAGTTCATGAGATGAGCTTTACCCACGGCGTCGCCGATGCGCCGCTGGCGGTGACGGGCGACGTGGCCGATGGCGAAACCGGTACTTCCGTGACCTTCCTGCCCTCGACGGAAACCTTCAGCATGGTCGAGTTCGACTTTGACACGCTGGAGCGTCGCCTGCGCGAGCTGGCCTTCCTCAATTCCGGCGTGCGCATCAAGCTGACGGATAACCGTCATGCCGACGCCAAGGAACATGAGCTGCATTATGACGGCGGCCTGGTCGAATTTGTGAAATATATCGATCAAAGCAAGAAGCCGCTGATCGACGAGCCGGTTTATATCCGCAGCGAAAAAGACGGCATGACGGTGGAAGTCGCCATGTGGTGGAACGATTCCTACCACGAAAAGGTGCTGTGCTTCACCAACAACATTCCGCAGCGCGATGGCGGCACCCATCTGGCCGGTTTCCGCGGCGCGCTGACCCGTCAGGTCACGGGCTATGCGGATGCGTCGGGCATGACCAAGAAGGAAAAGGTTCAGCTGACCGGCGACGATTGCCGCGAAGGCCTAACCGCCGTGCTTTCCGTCAAGGTGCCGGACCCGAAGTTCTCCTCGCAGACCAAGGACAAGCTGGTTTCGTCGGAAGTGCGCCCGGTGGTCGAAAGCCTCGTCAACGAAGCGCTGTCGATCTGGCTCGAAGAGCATCCGGCGCAGGGCAAGGCGGTGGTCGAGAAGGTCATTCAGGCCGCCGCTGCTCGTGAAGCTGCGCGCAAGGCCCGCGACATCACCCGCAAGAGCACGCTTAGCGTGACCTCGCTGCCGGGCAAGCTTGCCGATTGTCAGGAACGCGATCCGGCCAAGTCTGAAATCTTCATCGTCGAAGGTGACTCGGCAGGCGGCTCCGCGAAAAGCGGTCGTTCGCGCCAGAACCAGGCGATCCTGCCGCTGCGCGGCAAGATCCTGAACGTGGAACGCGTCCGCTTCGACCGCATGTTGTCTTCCGATCAGGTGGGCACGCTGATCACGGCGCTTGGCACGTCGATCGGCAAGGATGAGACGCACGGCTTCAACGCCGACAAGCTGCGCTACCACAAGATCATCATCATGACCGATGCTGACGTCGACGGTGCGCATATTCGCACACTGTTGCTCACTTTCTTCTTCCGCCAGATGCCGGAACTGATCGAGCGCGGCCATATCTATATCGCGCAGCCGCCGCTTTATAAGGTGTCGCGCGGTAAGTCCTCGCAATACATCAAGAACGAAGCCGCCTTCGAAGACTTCCTCATCGAGACGGGTCTCGAAGAAGCAGCCCTTGAAATGGCGAGCGGTGAAGTGCGCGCCGGCCCTGATCTGCGCGCAGTCGTCGACGATGCGCGGACGCTGCGCCAGCTTCTGCATGGGCTGCATACGCGCTATGACCGTCGCGTCGTGGAACAGGCGGCCATTGCCGGTCTGCTCAACCCCGATGCGTCGAAGGACAATGCAACAGCACAGCGCTCCGCCGATACGGTTGCAACGCGCCTAGACATGATTTCGGAAGAGACCGAGCGCGGCTGGACCGGCCATGTCATGGAGGACGGTGGCTACCGTTTCGAGCGCATGGTGCGCGGCGTCAAGGACGCTGCCATTCTCGACATGGCGCTGCTCGGCTCTGCCGATGCCCGCCAGATCGACCGCGTGGCAGGCCGCATTGCCGAGACTTTCGGCGAGCCGCCAGTGCTGCGCCGCAAGGACAAGTCGGACACGCTGTCCGGTCCGATGGCGCTGCTTGACGCCATTTTCGCCACCGGCCGCAAGGGTCTGACGCTGCAGCGTTACAAAGGCTTGGGCGAAATGAACGCCGAGCAGCTTTGGGAAACCACGCTGGACCCGAATGTGCGTTCGCTCTTGCAGGTCAAGGTGACCGATGCGACCGACGCGGACTCGCTCTTCTCGCGCCTGATGGGCGACGAAGTGGAACCGCGCCGCGAGTTCATTCAGGAAAACGCGCTGAGCGTTGCCAATCTGGACGTCTGATCCAGTTCTGCGCCGTTACAAAAAGGCCTCTGTTCGCAGAGGCCTTTTTATTTGTCCGCTATTTGGGAACCGGCGGATTAGCAGCGACAAAAAGAAAGGCCCCGCATTGCGGGGCCTTTCTCATGCAATCCTTCAATGAAGGATCAGAACTTGTAGGCAACGCCCAGACGAACTTCGTTGGTCTTGAAGTCGTTCTTGACGCTCAGGCCACCGAAGTCGATGTTCTTATCGCCGTAATCGGTGTAGCGATATTCAAGACGGACGATCAGATTGTCGGTTGCGGCATAGTCCACACCGCCACCAACGGTCCAACCCGTAAGCGTCTTGCTTTCAGAGAAGCCGATGCCATCGATCGAGCCGCTGTTCTTGACATCGCCGAATGCCACACCGCCAGCGATGTAAGGCAGGAAGCGGTCAAATGCGTAGCCAGCGCGGGCACGAACGGCACCCGACCAGCGCAGCTTGTTTTCAAACGAACCAACCTCGAGGTCGCCGTCAAAAACGCGGATACCCTTCGACAGGTCGTTATACGTGATGTCACCGTCGATACCGAGAACAACATTGTTGCCCAGATCGAAGTTGTAACCGGCATAGAGACCGCCGAGGAAACCATCTGGCTTCACGCTGTCATTGGTGAAAACGTCACCGCTGAAGTCGGCCTTGCCCCAGCCGTAGCCAACCTGGCCACCGATGTAAGCGCCGTTCCAGGTGAATGTCGGAGCAACGACAACGGGTGCTGGCTCTTGTTCGATAACCGCGTCAGCAGCCTTTGCGCCGGTGGCAGCAACGAGGGCGACGGTGGATGCGAGAAGAAGCGCCTTGAGCTTCATAATGAACCTCCTGAAGGAAATTTACTGAACCAAGCTTGACCCTAATATAAGCAATTGCTCACGAAAGTCTGTAGCAGCAGGGCCACAGCAAGAGAAATCTGCAAAATGCCGTACACGAAGCCGTGAAACCCCGTCTTATAGTTAAAAAACGGGCAATATCCGCCAGAAAGGCCGCGAGACCTGCACGCTATATTAATCGCGCGCTAATCAGGCTATAGAAAGCCGGGCTTAATTGGGTGGGAGACAGATATGCGGATAGCGAGCGGCAGCGAACGGATCGACTGGGTCGATATTGCCAAGGGCATCTGTATTATCTTCGTTGTCATGATGCATTCGACACTGGGTGTCGAGAAGGCAGCCGGCGCAGAAGGCTGGATGCATTATGTGGTCGCCTTCGCAAAACCATTTCGCATGCCGGATTTCTTCATGATTTCAGGGCTGTTTCTCAGCCTTGTCATCGACCGGCCATGGCGGCGCTATCTCGACCGCAAGGTCGTACACTTCCTCTATTTCTACATTCTGTGGCTCACCATCCAGTTTGCTTTCAAGGCGCCAGGCATTGCCAGTGAAGCCGGTATTGCGGGCGTGGTGCAGGCCTATCTCATGGCTTTCCTTGAGCCGTTCGGGACACTGTGGTTCATCTATATCCTGCCTGTCTTCTTTGTTGCGACGCGGCTTTTGAAGCGTGTGCCGGTGGGCGTGACCTTTACGGTGCTGGCCGTGCTGGAAATCCTGCCCGTGCATACGGGCTGGGTGATGATTGACGAATTCTGCTCGCGTTTCGTTTATTTCTTCGCAGGCTATGCCTTTGCACCGGCCATCTTCAAGATCGCCGACTGGCTGCGCCAGCGCCCGCTCGTCGGCGTTGCGGGGCTGCTCGTCTGGGCCCTTGTCGAATACAAGCTTGTTTTCATGCCGGTGCCGGAAAGCCTCGCATCGCTGATCGCTCCCGCCAGCGATCTTTTGAACGGACGCGGCGCTGTCAGCGATCTGCCCGTCATTTCACTTCTGCTGGGACTGGTCGGCGCGCTGGCGATCATTTCGATCTCCTCGCTCTTAAGCCTGATGCCCGCGCGAAACTGGCTGCATCGCGCCCTGAGCTGGCTCGGCGCGCATTCGATTGTGATCTATCTGGCCTTCTTCCTGCCGATGGCCATTGCACGCACGGTGCTGCTGAAACTTGGTTTCATCGATATCGGCACGGTATCGCTTTTGACCACCGCATCCGGCGTGATCGGGCCAGTCATTCTTTATGGTCTTATTCAATGGACCGGCTATGGGCAGTTTCTGTTCCGCCGCCCGGCATGGGCTTACATTGATCAGGCGCCGCAAAGGAAAACGGCGGCCACAGCCGCCGTTTGATGGGACACAATATTCGCACCAAGCCTTAGCTATGCGCGAAAATATCCTCTTCCGGCCAGCCCATCAGATCAAGTTCCGAACGGGTTGGCAGGAACTTGAAGCAGGCTTCAGCCTGTTTCGCGCGGCCATCACGCTCTAGACGCTGTTCCAGAACAGCCTTCAGGCGATGCAGATAGAGCACGTCGGAAGCGGCATATTCGAGCTGCGCCTGCGAGAGGATTTCCGCAGCCCAGTCGGATGACTGCTGCTGCTTGGAGATCGAAACATCCAGAAGCTCGTTGCACAGTTCCTTGAGACCGTGACGGTCCGTATAGGTGCGGGTGAGTTTCGATGCGATCTTGGTGCAGAAGACCGGCTGCGGCATGGTGCCGAAAGCATGGGCCAGCACCGCCAGATCGAACCGGCCGAAATGGAAGATCTTGGTGATCGAGCGATCTTTCAGAAGCTTGACCAGATTGGGAGCCTTCTTCTGGCCGGCTTCAATCTGGATCACGTCTGCCGTGCCGTCGCCCGGTGAAATCTGCACCACGCAGAGCCGGTCGCGATGCGGGTTCAGCCCCAGCGTCTCGGTATCGATGGCGACCGCATCCACCTGATAGTGATCGAGGTTCGGCAGATCGTTTTTATGAAAACGGATGGTCATTCAGTTGTCCTTGTTTCGCGGCAATTGCCGCCGTAATGCGGGCCTTACTTGGCGGCGATCGCCGCCATAATGCGAGCCCAAGAGCGTTGACCTTTGTGGAAGGAATTCAGCTCGTATTTTTCGTTGGGCGAATGGATGCGGTCATCTTCGAGACCGAAGCCGACGAGAAGCGATTCCATGCCGAGGAACGTGTCGAAATCGCCGACAATCGGGATCGAGCCGCCCATGGCGATCAACACGGCTGGCTTCGGCCATTCGTCGGACAGAGCGTCCTTGGCCTTGGAAACCAGCGGTGAATCATAAGGCAGCTGGATTGCAGGCGAACCGCCATGCGGGTGGAACTCCACCGAGCAATCGGCTGGAAGACGTTCCTGCACGAAAGCGCGGAAGGCTTCGCGGATTTTTGCCGGGTCCTGTTTGTGGACGAGACGGAACGAGACCTTTGCCGAGGCTTGCGCTGCGATAACGGTCTTGAAGCCTTCGCCGGTGTAACCGCCGATAATGCCGTTCACTTCCGCCGTCGGGCGCGCCCAGGTCAGTTCCAAAACGCTGCGGCCCTTTTCGCCGGACGGAATGGAAAGACCGATAGGACCGAGGAAGTTCTCCGCCGTGCGACCGAGACCTTCCCAGGATTGCAGGATTTGCGACGGGGTTTCTTCGACGCCTTCATAGAAGCCCGGAACGGTGACGCGTCCGGTTTCGTCGTGCAGGTCGGCCAGAATCTTGCTGAGAATATGGATCGGATTGGCCGCAGCACCACCGAAAAAGCCCGAATGCAGATCGCGGTCGGCAGCCTTGATGACGATTTCCTCGCCAACCAGACCGCGCAGCCCGACGCTGATGGCAGGGGTTTCCGTGTCCCACATGGACGTGTCGCAGACCAGCGCCACATCGGCCTTCAGTTCCGCCTTGTTTGCATCGAGGAACGGCTTCAGCGACGGTGAACCGGATTCTTCCTCGCCTTCGAACAGCAGCGTCACCTTGACGGGCAGATTGCCATTGATCGCCTTATAAGCGCGGCAGGCTTCCACAAAGGTCATCAACTGGCCCTTGTCGTCGGACGTGCCGCGACCGGTCAGGATCTTGCGACCGTTGCCCACATCCTTGATCGCAGGATCGAAGGGATCGTTTTCCCACAGGTTGAGCGGGTCGACCGGCTGCACATCATAATGACCGTAGAAGAGCACATGTGGCGCATCGGGCGTTGCGCCGTCATGATGCGCAACCACCATCGGATGGCCCGGCGTGTCGCGCACGCTGGCGTCAAAGCCAATCGACTTCAGATCGGTCACGAGCCATTCCGCAGCCTTGCGGCAATCGGCCTTGTAAGCCGGGTCGGTCGAAATCGACTTGATCCGCAGCAGTTCGAACAGGCGTCCGAGGCTGTTATCAAGATTGGCGTCGAGGTGGCTGAGTACTTTGTCGAGCGATTGCTTAGACGTTTCCGGGGACATGAAAATTTCCTGACGAGTCGTAACGTAAACTGACGGCACACTACAACCAGCGTTCCCCGCTGGAAACCCAATTCGCGAGTGATTACCGCAAATTGAAGGCCTTTGTCAGGGTGAAAGACTTTCACGACGGCTGACGCTCAGGAGAAAGACCAGCAATGCGAATATTGCCGGTTCGCGCCAGACCAGCGGCGCGAAGGCTGTCCAGAATGTTTCGACAAATGCCAGCAGGGCCGCACCGCCTGCCGAAGCAAGCGGTGAGAAATAGCCGCCCACAGCGCCAATCATCAATATCTTGAGGCCAAGCAACAGCCCATCGCCGGAACTCATCGTGCCGTAATAGGCGGTCATCAAAATACCGGACAGGGCGGCAATCAGCACCGCGCCCATATAGGCGGCAAGGAAGACCCGCCCTGCATTGACCCCGCAAAGCTGAGCCGCCAGCACATCGTCGCGGACCGCACGCCAGTTGCGGCCAAAACGGGTGCGCTGCAAGGCGAAGCTGCCGATCAGCACAATGGAAGCCATCACAAGCGTGTTGATGATCTGCATCGTGGTCAGCACGACCGCCTTGTCGCCCTCCCCCCAGAAGGTGACCCTGTCCTGCAACAAGGGCGGCAGCCAGAGGTTTCGCGATCCGGCGGCAAGACGAACGCTTTCCATCAACACCACGGCCACGCCCAGTGCCGCCAC
This sequence comes from Ochrobactrum sp. RH2CCR150, assembly GCA_014138095.1. GTDB lineage: Bacteria > Pseudomonadota > Alphaproteobacteria > Rhizobiales > Rhizobiaceae > Brucella > Brucella gambitense. The sequence continues at coordinate 490,086 of JACGXE010000001.1, read as the reverse complement.
CATTGCCATATTGGGCGACGCCCGACTGAGCGGTCGCATGACGAGACCCGCAATCACCGCTCCGGCAGCAAGCGTGTAAAACAGCGCCCCGGCTATACCGATGCCAATCGCGGCAGGCAGAACCAGCCAGAGCCTGCTCCAGCCAAACGCCGTGAAGATGAGAAGAAGCTGGCCGGAAAAGGCCACCAGCGCGCCATAGCTGATATCTGCGCGCTTCAGGACGGCGAAGCTCAGCGCATAGCCGAATGCCAGCATGGCATAGGTTGCCGCCAGCGGCACCGCATTGGCGAATTGCTGCAAGAGGTAGGCCATGGATACGCCCTCGCTATACTGGTCAGATTATAACTGTCAAAATCAATTTTACCAGTTATAATGCGCTATGAGCTTTTCCTGGACACCGCATCGTTTTTCCGGCGGCGCATTGGCGCTGGATATAGCCAATAGCGTTATCCTGCGCGGCGACGCGGCGCGCAGCGTGGATCGTTTTGCCGAGCCGGCTAATCTGAAAAGCTTTGCGCACGCAGCGGCAACGTTCTGCGCGGAGAAAGGCCTGCCTTTGCCGCTTGCCCCGGTCGAGCCGGAAAATCTGCGCCGTTTTCTGTCCTTGCGAGAAGCCGTCGACAGCTATTTTCGCGCGTTCGTTCGCGAGCAAGCGGATGACCGGCTGCTGGCCGATCTTCTCGAATGCATAGCCGATGTGCTGCGCCAGACCACATCACCCATGGCGCTGGAGCAGGCTGCAGCACATTCCGCACTCCGGCTGATGGCGAAGTGCCAGTCGGGAGCCGATGCAGATCGCCTGAAAATCTGCGCCAATTGCGGCTGGCTTTTCCTCGATCAGAGCCGCAATCGCAGTCGCGTCTGGTGTGACATGACTGTCTGCGGCAACCGGGCCAAGGCCAGCCGCCACTATTATCGCAATCGGGAGGTGGAGATGTGAAACCGCTCGTCGCAATCGCGCTCGCTTTTCCGCTGCTGGCAGCATGCCAGCGTGAAAAGACGACCGGACCTTACGAGATTTCGGGACGGCTCGTGGTCTTCAATTATCGCATCGCCCGCGCGACCTTTCTGGTCACGCTGCGCAAGATCGGCCCGGTGGAAGAAGGAGCGACGGTTACTGCAGCCTTTGACAATCCCACACAGGGCGCACCAGTCATGATCGACCGGAAAGTCTTTCCCAATCAGGACCAGCTTTCGCTGGAGACCGGGCCTTTGCACTGCATCGTGAAGGACAAGCCCTATGATGTTTCCATTCGCGTGACCGCAAAGAATGGAGACCTGTTGCAGACACTTGCAACCACCGTCGTTTCTAGTGAGGACCAGTCCATATTACCGGCGGAACCGCTGGTTATCGGCCCCTTCTACGATCCGAACCCGAAAGTGTTCAAACCGGATGGCAGCCGGGATTTCTCGCCCGAGAAAAACTGTCCGAAAGCATGAGGGAAAAGATGCCCCGGATATGATTTGGCCGCTGCGGTGAGGGGATACCACAGCGGCCATATCACTACACTCAAAGCGGCAGCCCGGAGAGGGGAATGAGGCTGCCGCTAGCATCCGGCATCCAACGGGGGACGGGTCAGAAAACCGGCGACCGACGAACTGTCGATGACTAAAATTTGGTTTTCAATCGTGGCTATTCAAGGGCACGGAAGATTACAAATCTGTAACAAACTCGTTATCTTACCGTGATGGATTTCTTTCGCGTGGATCATTGTTTCTCCTGACACGGAGCAGGTTCCCTTTGCGACTGCTTTCCTTTAGTTCTTGGCCTCCAGTTCCTGGCCTCTTGATCCCGGAACAATTCAGCAAAAATGCGAAACGGTTTTGCGTCCGAAAGTGCGGAAGGATAAAAAGAAGCCATGAAAAAAGGCGATCATCTCTTTCTCGTTGACGGCTCGGGTTATATTTTCCGCGCCTATCACGCCCTTCCCCCGCTGACCCGCAAGACCGACGGCTTGCCGGTGGGCGCTGTATCGGGCTTCTGCAACATGTTGTGGAAGCTGCTGAAAGATGCGCGCAACACCGATGTCGGCGTGGTGCCGACCCATTTCGCGGTGATTTTCGACTATTCGTCGAAGACGTTCCGCAACGAGCTTTATCCTGAATACAAAGCCAATCGCACAGCACCGCCAGAAGACCTTGTTCCGCAATTCGGCCTTATCCGTCAGGCGACCCGCGCCTTCAACCTGCCTTGTGTCGAAAAGGCCGGTTTCGAAGCCGATGACCTGATCGCGACTTATGCGCGCCTTGCCGAGCAAGCGGGCGGCGATGTCACCATCGTCTCCTCCGACAAAGACCTGATGCAGCTCGTGACGCCAAATGTGTCCATGTATGACAGCATGAAGGACAAGCAGATTTCGATCCCGGAAGTGATCGAAAAATGGGGCGTACCGCCGGAAAAGATGATCGACCTGCAATCGCTGACCGGCGACAGCACGGATAATGTGCCGGGCATCCCGGGCATCGGTCCCAAGACGGCAGCGCAATTGCTGGAAGAATTCGGCGATCTCGACACGCTTCTGGCCCGCGCCTCGGAAATCAAGCAGAACAAGCGCCGCGAAAACATTATCGCCTTCGCAGACCAGACCAAGATTTCGCGCGAGCTGGTCACGCTCAAGACCGATGTGCCGCTGGATGTCGATCTGGACGCTCTGGTTCTCGAACCACAAAATGGTCCGAAGCTGATCGGCTTCCTCAAGGCCATGGAGTTCAACTCACTGACGCGGCGCGTTGCCGAAGCGACCGATACGGATGCTTCGGCCGTTGAGCCGTGCCATGTCGAAACCGAATGGGGCGCGGATGCGCATGGTCCCGATGTCGATGTGCCAGCCAAGGCTGCGGATACGGCTGCAACCGGCACTGACGCCGCTGCACCAGCTGCGGCTGTCCCGGCTGTCGATGGCTACACGCCGAAAGCACTGGCCGATAAGCGCGCCGCAGAAGCCACGGCACAGAAGATCGACACCAGTGCCTATACCTGCATTCGCGATATCGCCACGTTGAAGCTCTGGCTGGCCGAGGCTGTCGAGACCGGCCTCGTGGCTTTCGACACGGAAACCAATTCGCTTGATCCGATGCAGGCCGAACTCGTTGGCTTCTCGTTGGCGATCCCCGGCCATAACGGTACATCCAAGGCGGCCTATATTCCGCTTCAGCACAAATCCGGTCAGGGTGATCTGCTCGGCGGCGGCATGGTCGAGGGGCAGATACCGCTCGGTCAGGCGCTTGAAGCGCTGAAGGCCGTTCTTGAGGATGCCTCCGTGCTCAAGATCGCGCAGAACATGAAATATGACTGGCTGGTCATGCGCCGTCACGGCGTCAACACCGTGTCCTTCGACGACACGATGCTGATTTCCTATGTGCTCGACGCTGGCACGGGCAGCCATGGCATGGACCCGCTTTCGGAGCGCTGGCTTGGCCATACGCCAATCGCCTACAAGGATGTTGCGGGCAGCGGAAAAAGCGCCGTGACCTTCGACATGGTCGATATCGACCGTGCGACGGCTTACGCAGCCGAAGATGCCGATGTGACGCTGCGCCTGTGGCAAGTCCTGAAGCCGCGTCTGGCGGCAGAGGGTCTGATGTCCGTCTATGAACGGCTCGAACGCCCATTGGTCGATGTGCTGGCGCGCATGGAAGAGCGCGGCATTTCCGTGGACCGTCAGGTTCTGTCGCGCCTGTCCGGCGATCTGGCGCAGGCTGCCGCCGGTTACGAAGATGAAATCTACGAACTGGCCGGTGAGAAATTCACCATCGGCTCGCCCAAGCAGCTTGGCGATATTCTGTTCGGCAAGATGGGCCTGCCCGGCGCTTCCAAAACCAAGACCGGCCAATGGTCCACCTCGGCACAGGTGCTCGAAGATCTGGCCGCCGAAGGCCATCCGCTGCCGCGCAAGATTGTCGACTGGCGTCAGCTGACCAAGCTGAAATCCACCTATACGGATGCGCTGCCCGGCTTTATCCATCCACAGACCAAGCGCGTCCATACATCCTATGCAATGGCGTCCACCTCGACGGGTCGCCTCTCCTCATCCGAGCCGAACCTGCAGAACATTCCGGTGCGCACCGCCGAAGGCCGTAAGATCCGGACGGCCTTCATCGCGGAACCGGGTAACAAGCTGATCTCCGCCGATTACAGCCAGATCGAATTGCGTGTGCTGGCCCATGTGGCCGATATTGCGCAATTAAAGCAGGCTTTCGCCGACGGCGTCGATATTCATGCCATGACCGCATCGGAAATGTTCGGCGTGCCAGTGGAAGACATGCCGTCGGAAGTGCGTCGCCGGGCCAAGGCGATCAATTTCGGCATCATCTACGGCATTTCCGCCTTCGGCCTCGCCAACCAGCTTTCCATCCCGCGTGAGGAAGCCGGGCAATATATCCGCACCTATTTCGAGCGGTTCCCCGGCATCAAGGATTATATGGAAGCCACCAAGGCTTTCGCGCGTGAGCATGGCTACGTCGAAACCATTTTCGGACGCCGCGCCCATTATCCCGATATTCGCGCCTCCAACCCGCAGGTCCGTGCCTTCAACGAGCGCGCCGCGATCAATGCGCCCATTCAGGGTTCGGCGGCAGATATTATCCGCCGCGCCATGATTCGCATGGAAGATGCACTTGAAAACGAGAAGCTCGCAGCCCGCATGTTGTTGCAGGTGCACGATGAATTGATCTTCGAAGTGCCTGAAAATGAAGTGGAAAAAACCATTCCGCTGGTGCGCCATATCATGGAGAATGCGGCCCTTCCGGCGGTGTCTCTCACTGTTCCGCTGCATGTTGATGCGCGTGCAGCGCATAACTGGGATGAGGCCCATTAAGGCCTCGCCCGGTTGACCTGACGATCTTAACCCTATAGGGAAGCGGCAATTCTGTTGCTTCGGTGGTCGCCAGGGGAGCCGTAAACGTTAGGTTTACGGCCAATGGGTTTGCGACTTGTGAAGCTTTTGTGAAAGTTGTCCATGTCTCTGCCCGAAACCATCGCTCCGGCCCTGTCCGGAGCTCTTGCCGCTCGCGGTTATAATACCCTCACCGCCGTTCAGAACGCCGTGCTGGCGCCTGAAACCCTTGATTCCGACCTTCTCGTTTCCGCCCAGACCGGCTCCGGCAAGACCGTTGCCTTCGGCCTCTCCATGGCCAACACCATTCTGGAAGACGAGCTTCGCTTTGGCGAAGCGGGTGCACCGCTTGCCATGATCATTGCGCCGACGCGCGAACTGGCGCTTCAGGTGCGCCGCGAGCTGGAATGGCTTTATGCCGATACCGGCGCGCGCATCGCATCCTGCGTTGGCGGCATGGATATCCGCACCGAGCGCCGCGCGCTTGAACGCGGCAGCCATATCGTCGTTGGTACGCCGGGCCGCCTGCGCGACCATATCACCCGCTCCGCGCTGGACATGTCGCAACTGCGTGTCGTCGTGCTCGACGAAGCCGACGAAATGCTCGATATGGGCTTCCGCGAAGACCTCGAATTCATCCTCGGTGAAGCACCGGAAGACCGCCGCACGCTGATGTTCTCGGCAACCGTGCCGAAGCCCATCGCCCAGCTGGCCAAGCGTTTCCAGAACAATGCACTGCGCCTCACCGTGCAGAGCGAAACCAGCCAGCACGCCGACATCGATTATGTCGCCATGCCGGTTCCGCCGCATGAGCGCGACCACGCGATCATCAACACGCTGCTTTATTATGATTCACAGAACTCGATCATCTTCTGCTCGACCCGTGAAGCAGTGAAGCATATGGCAAGCCGCCTCTCCAATCGCGGCTTTGCCGTGGTGGCGCTGTCGGGTGAACTGAGCCAGGCCGAGCGCAACAACGCGCTTCAGGCCATGCGCGACGGTCGCGCCCGCGTTTGCGTGGCGACCGACGTTGCCGCACGCGGTATCGATCTGCCGAATCTCGATCTGGTTATCCATGCCGATCTGCCAAACAATCCTGAAACCATGCTGCACCGTTCGGGCCGTACCGGCCGCGCCGGTCGCAAGGGCACCTGCGTGCTGGTCGTGCCGTTCTCGCGCCGCCGTTCCGCAGAGCGCCTTCTGCATATGGCAAAGCTTGATGCGCAGACCATTCCTGCACCAAGCATTGCCGCCGTTCAGGCCAAGAACAACGAACGTATTCTCAATTCCGAGGCCTTCGGCCAACCGGTTGAGGAAGAACATCAGGACGTGCTGAAAGCGCTTCTGGAGCGCTATACGCCGGAACAGCTGGCTGCCGCCTATCTCAATCGCGAATTGTCGCTGGCGCCAGCACCTGAAGAAGTGTCGGACGCACCGGTTCACCCGGTTGGCGGCAAGAAGCCACGCGAACGTGCGGACCGTGGCGACCGTTTCGAGCGTAACGACCGTTTTGATCGCGGAGAGCGCGGCGAGCCGGGCGAACGCTTCGACCGCAATGCGCATTTCGACGGTGTTTGGTTCTCGGTTTCGGCTGGTCGCAAGCACCGCGCCGATCCGAAGTGGCTGCTGCCGCTGATCTGCAAGGCAGGCGACGTATCGAAGCGCGATGTCGGTTCGATTAAGATTCTCGACGGCGAAACCCGTTTTGAAATCGCCGCGTCGAAGGCCGAAGAATTCCGTCAGTCTGTTGCCGAGCGCGGCACGGGCGAAAAGGGTCTGGTGATCCGTCCTGCAGTTGCCGGTGCTGGCGAAGATGCCGGACGCCGCGAAAGCAAGAGCTTCAAGCCGCGTGGTGAAAAGTCTTATGGCGAAAAGTCGTGGGGCGACAAGCCGCGCGGAGACAAGCCTTGGGGCGACAAACCTCGTGGTGAAAAGCCTTATGGTGAAAAATCGTGGGGCGACAAGCCGCGTGGCGAGAAGTCCTGGGGTGACAAGCCTCGCGGCGACGGCTTCAAGAAGGGCCCACGGAAATCCGAAGGCGGCTACAGCAAGAAGCCACGCGGCGAATAATCCGTCGACAATTTGATAAAGCCCGCCTCATGGCGGGCTTTTTATTAACAGGCGATTTACGTCCCTTTAAACCGCCGCATTTACCCTGCACCGGGTAGACCCTTGTTCGCATTCGCCGACGACATGACGGCAATGCAGAAATATTTTTGGAAAATGACCGGTTCGCATGCATGACGAACCGGCGCGCAGGTGGGCGACTTAGGCAGAATATGGCATCGCGAGACGACAGGAACGGACGCATCGACCCTTCTTTCGGCAACGAAAAGAAAAGGACAGACGAGGACGATTTCCATGTCGATGAGGAGGAGCGTATGGCGCGCTCGCAGCAACGCAAACGGACACCGTCCCGGGATCGCGAACCGCGTGCAGCACGCCGCGGCAAGGCGAAGCCGCGCGGTTTCTTCGGCTTTCTGCGGCGCGCGATCTACTGGTGCTTCGTCCTTGGCCTGTGGGGCGGCATCGGCCTTGCCGGTGTTCTCGTCTATTTTGCCGCCAAAATGCCGCCGACGACGGATTGGGAAATCCCCGACAGGCCGCCGAATGTGCGCATTGTCGATGTGGGCGGAAAGCTGATTGCCAATCGCGGCACCACCGGCGGCGAAGCGATAGGCCTGCACGAAATGTCGGCCTTCATTCCCAAGGCCGTTGTGGCCATCGAAGACCGGCGCTTCTACTCGCATTTCGGCATTGACCCCATCGGCCTTGCCCGCGCGGTCGTGACCAATGTTGTTTCCGGTCGTGCCGTTCAGGGCGGTTCCACGCTGACCCAGCAGTTGGCCAAGAATCTGTTCCTGTCGCCTGACCGCACGCTGGAGCGCAAGGTTCAGGAAGTGATGCTCGCTTTGTGGCTTGAGCATAAATACACCAAGGACCAGATTCTGGAGATGTATCTGAACCGGGTCTATCTCGGCTCGGGCGCCTATGGCGTCGATGCGGCTTCGCGACGCTATTTCAGCAAATCGGCCAAGGATGTGAACCTGATGGAAGCGGCCACGCTGGCTGGTCTTCTGAAAGCGCCATCCCGCCTGTCGCCTGCCCGCGATCCCGAAGCTGCCGCCGCCCGCGCCAAGCTGGTGCTGGGCGCGATGCGCGAAGAAGGCATGATCGACGACAAGCAGGTGGCCATCGCCGAAAGCGAACCGCCGACGCGCGCGCCGTCCTTCTGGCAGGGCTCGGAAAACTATGTCGCCGACAAGGTCGTGGCTGCATTACCAGCGCTGATCGGCGAGGCGAAGACCGATATCACGGTTGAGACGACCATTGATCTCGGCCTGCAATCAGCCGGTGAAGAGGCAATCAAGGATCAGATTTCCCAGAACGGGAAGAAGATGAATGTCAGCCAGGGCGCACTCGTTTCCATCGACGGCACCGGCGCGGTGCGCGCCATGGTGGGTGGCGTGGACTATGCCGCCAGCCAGTTTGACCGCGTGACGGATGCGCGCCGCCAGCCTGCATCCTCCTTCAAGCCGTTCGTCTATCTTTCGGCGCTGGAACAGGGGCGCACACCGGATTCGGTGCGCAATGATGCGCCGGTGCGGATCGGCAAGTGGACGCCCAGCAACGACAACGGCAAATATATGGGTGAAGTGACGCTGGCGACCGCGCTGTCGCACTCGCTCAACTCGGTTTCTGCCCAGCTCGTGATGGAAGTCGGCCCACAAACCGTGGTCGATACGGCGCATCGCCTCGGCGTGCAGTCGAAGCTTGACCCGAATGCCTCGCTGGCGCTTGGCACCTCGGAAGTGACCCTTCTCGAACTGGCCGATGCCTATGTGCCCTTCGCCAATGGCGGCTATCGCGCGCCGGTCTATTTCATCACCAAGGTCACGGATTCCGACGGCAAAGTGCTTTATCAAAAGGACGACGCCATCGGTCCCCGCGTCATCGACGAGCGCAATGTCGGCATGATGAATGCCATGCTGCGCCGCACCGTCGAAGATGGCACGGCGCGCAAGGCAGCCTTTGGCGGCTGGCCCGCAGCAGGCAAAACCGGAACCAGCCAGAATTTCCGCGATGCATGGTTCGTCGGCTACACGTATAATCTGACCACCGGCGTCTGGTTCGGCAATGACGACGGCAAGGGCATGAAACGCGTCTTCGGTTCGACCTTGCCGGTTGCCGCCTGGAAGAGCTTCATGCAGGTAGCGCATAAGGGTGTGCCCATCGCAGAGCTGCCCGGCCATTACGACATCCAGAATGTCGTTCCCGGCGGCAGCGACGGCATGGACCCGAATGCGCCTTATGATCCCAACATGATGCCACAGGGCGGTTATGGCGATCAGCCGATGGCTGGAAACGGCGACGATGGCTACTGGCCGCCCGCACCTGAGACCACCATGCGCGGCGACATTCAGCAGGCGTCGCCGCAAGAGGCCCCGTATCCCGTGAATGCACCCGGCCCACAGGGCAATGCATCCGGCGGATATGATGACACCTACCGCCCGATGCCGCCCGGCGATGTCGGCGGCCAGCCGATGCAGCAGCCAGCCCAACAGCCGCAGCAACGGCAGGGCGGCTCCACCACGCTGCTCGATATCATCATGGGCAATTCGCAGTAAGGATTGGCGAGAACCAGGGGAGCGGATGACAATTCGCTCCCCCGGTCGCGATCAAGTGAAGCACCTTCCACGCGCAGTTGCTAATTCCCCTCGAAATCTTGAGCGGCATGGTCTATTCAAGATTTGAGAGCGAGGTTTTCCTATGACCCAAATGACCAGAACAGATGCGTCCCAGTCCGAAGGCCCGAAGGTTGACGAAGAGCGCAAGACGCTGGTTCTGACCGGCGCCAGCCGCGGTATCGGCCATGCGACCGTCAAGCGTTTTTCACGCGCGGGCTGGCGCGTGATTACCTGCTCGCGGCAGGATTTTTCCGATAATTGCCCATGGCCCGCCGGACCGGAAGACCATATCAAGGTCGATCTGGCTGATCAGGAAGATGTCGGCAAAGCAATTGCCGAAATCCGCCGTCGCCTGGAGGCCAATGGCAGCAAACTGCATGCGCTCGTCAACAATGCGGGCATTTCGCCGAAAGCCGATGGTGGACGCCGCCTGAATTCGATCGAAACGCCGATGGCCGTATGGCGCGACGTGTTTCAGGTCAATTTCATGGCCCCGATCATGCTGGCGCGCGGTCTGTTCAAGGAACTCGAAGTAGCACAGGGCTCCGTCGTCAACGTGACCTCGATTGCCGGCAGTCGCGTTCACCCCTTTGCGGGCACCGCCTATGCTACGTCCAAAGCGGCGCTTTCCTCGCTGACCCGCGAAATGGCTTCGGATTTCGGTCCCTATGGCATCCGCGTCAACGCCATTGCGCCGGGCGAAATCGACACAGCGATCCTGTCGCCGGGCACGGAAAAGCTGGTCGAACAATTGCCCATGCGCCGCCTCGGCAAAACCTCGGAAGTCGCGGAAACCATCTACTTCCTGTGCACCGAGGCTTCGTCCTATGTCACTGGATCGGAAATACATATCAATGGCGGCCAGCACGTCTGACAAAAATACCAAGCGCGGCTGTTGAAAAACACCGCGCTTTTTGTTTAGTTCGCTTTAATCGATTTAAAATCCAATTCAACAGTAGACCGAGCCATGATCCTTTGTTGCGGTGAAGCCCTGATCGACATGCTGCCACGCGAAACCGCGACCGGCGAAACGGCCTTTGTGCCTTTTGCGGGCGGTTCGGTTTTCAACTCGGCCATAGCGCTTGGGCGGCTTGGCGTGCCGACCGGCTTCTTCTCCGGCATTTCCTCCGATTTCTTCGGCGAAGTGCTGCGTGACACACTGGCGCGCTCCAACGTCGATTATTCCTTTGCCGCCATTTCGGATCGCCCGACAACGCTTGCCTTCGTCCGCCTTGTGGACGGTCAGGCGCGCTATGCTTTCTACGATGAGAATACGGCTGGCCGCATGCTTTCCGAAAGCGATATGCCTTTCGTGGATGACAGCATCGACGCCATGCTGTTTGGCTGCATCAGCCTGATTTCCGAGCCGTGCGGCAGCGTCTATGAAGCGCTGATGACCCGTGAAGCGCCAAAGCGGGTCATGTTCCTCGATCCCAATATCCGTGCCGGTTTCATCACCGACCGCGAGAAGCATCTGGCCCGCATGAAGCGCATGATCGCGCTGGCGGATATCGTGAAGCTGTCGGACGAAGATCTCAACTGGTTTGGCGAACATGGCAGTCATGATGAAATCGCCGCCGAATGGCTGAAACTCGGTCCAAAGCTGATCGTCATCACAAAGGGCGCTCATGGCGCCGATGCCTATACGGCCGGTGCAACGGTGCGTGTGCCCGGCGTCAAGGTTGATGTGGTGGACACGGTCGGTGCGGGCGATACCGTCAATGCGGGCATTCTGGTGAGCCTGCACAATCAGGGCCTGCTCAACAAGGCCGCCATCGAGAATCTCAACGAAGACCAGATTCATTCCGCTGTCGCGCTTGGTGTTCGGGCTGCGGCAGTCACCGTTTCCCGCGCAGGTGCGAACCCGCCCTGGGCCACAGAAATGCGCGATTGATTCCGTCATCTACAGATAAGACAGCACCTTCTAACCTACGCCATTGACCCGACTCAATTCGCGCCTTCTATAGAGAGTGGGTGGGAGAGAATCGAATATGGCGAAGGACAAATCAGTGGACGTCTTGCGCATCGCAGCCTTCTCGCAAGGCAATCAGGGCGGCAACCCAGCAGGCGTGCTGATTGCGGACCGCCTTCCCTCTCCAGAGGAAATGCAGAAAATTGCCAAGGAGGTTGGCTTTTCTGAAACAGCTTTCGCCATGCCGGATGGCGAAAGCTGGCGCGTACGCTATTTCGCGCCCGAAATGGAAGTGCCGTTCTGCGGCCATGCCACCATTGCTCTCGGTGCAGCGCTGGCCATGCGCATGGGCGACGGACATTTCAATCTGAAGCTCAATGGCAGCACCATCAGCGTTGACGGTCGCAAGGAAGGTGAGCTGTTCGCCGCCAGCCTGCAATCACCGCCGACGCGCAACCGTGCAGCCGCCGAAGTCGAGGTGGAACAGGCTCTGTCGCTGTTCAGTTACGACAAGGACGATCTTGCGCCGGGCATTCCGCCCGCGTTGATCCATGCAGGCGCAGACCACATATTGCTACCGCTGCGCTCACGCGAGAAGCTGGCCTCGATGCATTATGATCTGGCGCGTGGGCGTGTGATGATGAAACGGCAGGGCTGGACGACCATCCTGCTCATCCATTCGGAAACGCCGCAGCGCTTCCACAGCCGCAATCCGTTTGCAGCCGGCGGCGTCTATGAAGACCCGGCAACGGGCGCTTCCACGGCGGCCTTTGCCGCCTATCTGCGTGATATCGGCTGGCCGCATGGCGGCGAGATCGAAGTGTTTCAGGGCGAGGACATGGGAAGCCCATCGCATATTCGCGCCGAGATCGGCACGGAACGCGGCGGATCGATCCGGCTGTCCGGCACAGCACGACTGATGGAATAGACAGGTTGAGCAGCCCGTCACACCCTGACGAGCTGCTCCACCCTCTCTTCATTGCCGAAGAATTTGAGATAACGCGCCACTTCCTTCGGATCGCCTGTCGCTTTCTGCGGATTGTCGGAAAGCTTGACCGCCGGATGGCCATTGGCATCCGTTACCTTACAGACCAGCGAAATGGCGTTCAGCCCTTCGATGTTTTTCGGCGCACAACCCATGAAATCATTGGTGAGGTTGGTGCCCCAGCCGAAGCTCATACGCACACGGCCTTCGAAGTGACGATAGGTATCTTCGATCGTATCGACATCCAGCGCATCGGAGAAAATAAGCAGCTTTTCACGCGGATCTTTGCCGCGTGACTTCCACCATTCGATGATGCGCTCGCCGCCTTCGACGGGCGGGGCGCTGTCGGGACGGAAACCTGTCCAGTCAGCAACCCAGTCCGGCGCATTACGCAGAAAGGCCGCAGTGCCGAAGGCATCCGGCAGGACGATCAGCAGATTGCCGCCATAGTAACGATTCCAGTCCTGCAACACGCGGTAAGGGGCGCTGCGTAGTTCCTCATCGGTTTTGGCGAGTGCCGCCAGCACCATCGGCAATTCATGCGCATTGGTGCCGAGCGCTTCAAGGTCGGTATCCATGGCCAGAAGCACGTTGCTGGTGCCGGTGAAGGAACCGCCAATGCCTTCCTTCAGCGCCTCGACGCACCAGCGCTGCCACAGGAAAGAATGGCGGCGGCGGGTGCCGAAATCCGAAATTTTCAGGTCGGGCAACAGGCGCAAGCGCTCCACCTTGCTCCACATCTTGGCCTTGGCGCGGGCATAGAGCACATCGAGCGAGAACGGCCCGAGATTCTTCATCGCCGCGCGCGAACGCAACTCATTGATGATGGCAAGTGCTGGAATTTCCCACATGGAAGTGTGAGACCACGGCCCATGGAAATGCAGCTCATACTGCCCGTCCTTGCGACGAAGCTCATATTCCGGCAGCTGGAAATCATGCAGCCATGCCAAAAATTCAGGCTGGAAAATCTGCTTGCGGCCATAGAATGTATTACCCGCCAGCCAGATCATTTCCTTCTTGGAAAAGCGCAGCGTGCGCGCATGATCAAGCTGTGCGCGCAGCTCGCCTTCGTCGATCTCGTCGGCAAGCCGCACCGAGGTCGTGCGGTTGATGAGCGAGAAGGTCGCGTCCACCTTGGGGTAGAGACCCCAGATCATCTGGAGCATCAGAAGCTTGTAGAAATCCGTATCCAGCAGGCTGCGGATAATCGGATCGAGCTTCCAGGCGTGGTTATAGACACGGCGCGCGATATCAGTTCTGGCCATGACGGCCTCCAGAAAATAACAAGTATCCGATGGCACAGGCATCTGGATCTACTTAGAGCATTTCCAGCAAAAGTGCGTAGCGGTTTTGCGTAGGATAATGCTCAAGAATAAGCCCTGAGTCGTGCAAAAGGCGGGTTTTCACCCGCCTTTTTAATCGGTTCACTTCTGTTTGGGAAGCTCTACCACAATTTCGTGTTCGCCATCCGGCTTGATCGGCACGCCTTCATCCGGTTTGCCGACCTTGCGACCGTTGAGCTTGATCGTCTTGTCCTTGGCACCAGCGACAACCTTGACCCGATAGAGCGCCTCGCCGAAGCGAAGTTCGGCTTCATAGCCATCCCATTCCGGCGGCAACGCCGGATCGAGATGCAGCCTGTCGCCGCGCTTTGTCACGCCGAGGATGCCCTCGGTCGCCACGCGGTAGAACCAGCCAGCCGAGCCTGTATACCAGGTCCAGCCGCCCTGTCCGCGCCGCGGCTCGACGGAATAGATGTCGGCTGCGATCACGTAAGGTTCGACACGATAGACATCCGGGTTGCGGCCATGATTGACCGGGCTGATCAGTGAGAACAGATGCCAGGCTTCCGCCGCCTTGCCCATGCGGGCCAGCGCCAGAATGGCCCATGTTGCGCCATGGGTATACTGACCGCCATTCTCGCGAACGCCGGGCGGATAGCCCTTGATGTAACCCGGCTCCTGCACGGTCTTGTCGAAAGGCGGCGTGAAGAGGCGAAGCAATTCGCCCTCATCATCCAGCAGACGCTTTTCGAGCGAAGCCATCGCCTGTTCGGCGCGCTTCGGATCGGCAACGCCGGACAAAACGCTCCAGGACTGCGCAATGGCGTCGATCTGGCATTCGTCGCTGTCTTTTGAGCCAAGCGGCGCGCCGTTGTCGTAGAAACCGCGGCGATACCACTCGCCATCCCAGCCGTCGCGATCCAGAGCAGCCGTCAGGCTTTCCAGATGCGCTTTCCAGATGTCGACGCGCGTCTTGTCCTTGCGCGCCTCGGCAATCGGGATGAACTGACGCAGCGTATAGGCCAGGAACCAGCCGAGCCACACGCTTTCGCCTTGTCCCTTCACGCCGACAAGGTTCATGCCGTCGTTCCAGTCGCCGCCGAGGATCAGCGGCAGACCATGCTGGCCGGTGCGATCAACCGCGAGGTCGAGCGCCAGCGCGCAATGCTCATAAAGGCTCACCGTGTCCTTGGAGATTTCCGGCTCATAGAAGGCATCATGTTCGCCTTCTTCCAGCTTGCGCCCGACAAGGAAGGGCAGCTTTTCATCGAGGATAGAACGGTCGCCCGTCGTCTCGACATAAAGCGACGTGCCATAGCCGAGCCAGACCACATCGTCCGAAATCAGCGTGCGCACACCGGCACCCGTGGCAGGCAGCCACCAATGCTGGACATCGCCTTCAGGGAACTGACGCGATGCCGCATTGAGGATCTGCGCGCGGGCGAGCGTCGGATCAATGAGCAGCAGCGACAGCGTGTCCTGCAACTGGTCGCGGAAGCCGAAGGCACCGCTGGCCTGATAGAAGGCGGCGCGTGCCCAGATACGGCAGGCAATCGCCTGATAAGGCAGCCAGCCATTGACCAGAAGGTCGAATGATGGGTCGGGCGTCTTCACCTGCACGCGGTTGAAGAGCGTTTCCCACTGGTTCTTCGCCGCCTGCAGCTTGTCTTCGAAAGACGCGCTGCGGGTGTCGGAGATCAGCTTCTTCGCCTGCGCCTGATCGGCAGCATTGCCGAGCAGGAACACCAGTTCACGGCTTTCGCCCGGTCCGACTTCAACGTCGAGCGCCAGCGCCGCGCACGGATCGCGTCCGGCTTCCACTGTATTGGACAGTGCCTTGCCTGCAAGCACGACTTCCGGCCTGTCCACCGAACCGGTGGTGCCGATGAACTCGCTGCGATCGGCAGTCACCGATTGCGGCTTTTCAGTCGCCGCAAAGAAGGCGATCTGGCCAGACTTGTCCGGATGGTACGGATTGCCTGCGAAGAGCGCGCCCAGTTCGTCATCATGCGACGGCACGATGAACGGCACGTTCTTGGCGCGGGCATTGCCGAGCACCCATTCGACATAACCATAGGCGCGCAGCTTGCGCTTGGAGCGGCCCTTGTTGGTGACCGTCAGGCGTGACAGGCGCACCGGCTTGTCAGCATCGACGATATGGGTCAGTTCCAGCGCCAGTTCACCATGCTGCGCCGCAAAGGTGCTGTAGCCATGGCTGTGGCGCGCTTCATAGGTCACCGCCTCGTCACGCAGCACATTCGACGTTGGCGCGAAGGTGCGGCCTGTTTCGCGGTCGAGGAGATAGATCGCCTCGCCCGGACGGTTGGTGACCGGATCGTTGGCCCATGGGGTCAACTGATAGTCGCGGCTGTTGCCAGCCCAGGTGAAGGCCGAACCTTCCGCCGAGACATGGAAACCGAAGGACGGATTGGAAATGACGTTGATCCACGGATGCGGCGTGTTGGTCAGGCCATTGACCCGCACAACATAACTGCCGTCTTCTGCAAAACCACCATAGCCGTTCCAGAACTGGAGATCGTCGCCCATTGGGGCCGGACGATTGGTGACCTTCGGCTTGACGACCGGACGGCGTTCTTCCGTGCTGCCGGACCCGCGCTCGATAACGGCGGGTGCAAGACCAGCAGCCCCGAGACCCTGAACCGCAGCCTGACCGGTCGTTGCCGACTTGGCGTCGCGCGCGGCCAGATCCACCGTGATTTCCTCGCTGCGGCGCAGCTGCTCGGCAAGCGAGCCGTTCTGCGCATGCATGACGATGCGTGCCGAAGCCAGAAGCGTGTTGTAGCTTTCGTCGCTCATCTGGTCGCGGCGCACCGCGAAGATGTGTGGCTGGCCACCACCCCGGGCGCGGAAACCTTCCACGATCCAGTCGATAGCGCGTTGGGTATCCTGCGCATAGGAGAAGGCACGTTCGTTGACCGCCACCACATCAACGGTGAGGCCCTTCGAGCGCCAATATTCCTGCGCGCGCAACACGCCACGCAACACTTCGAGATCGGCTTCATTGTCAATCCGCAGAGCGAAGATCGGATAATCGCCGGAAATAGACATCGGCCACAGATCGGACTGTTTGCCGAGACCGCTGGCGATGGTTTCCGGCGGCTGGCGCAAGGTCCGTTCCGGATAGAGCAGATAGGCCGCGACCTTCTGATAATCGGCAGCTTCCGCCGGCTTGATGCCGATATGGTAGAGCTGTACCTGCGAGCTGGTCCACGACAGTGAGAACTCTCGGGCAAAGCTTTCCGGATGACGATGCATCGCCACGGCATGTTCCACCGCATCGCGGCTGCCACCGGCGAAGGTCCAGAAAACAAGGCTCACCTTCTTGTGCGCCGGAACGCGGACGCGAGTGCGCACCGATGCAATCGGATCGAGCACGCAGCCCTGGCTGCCGGTGAATTTCGCACCCGGTTCAAACGCAATGGCATCGCGCAGGCTGCGGCCACGACCGATGAAGGCGCGACGGTCGGTTTCGACCTCGGTTTCACGGACAGCGCCGGTCAGATCGGTGACGAAATGCGCCACATGGATATCCGGATCGGACGGCGCGCGCTTGCGGCGCTTGGCATAGATGGTCGAACCGTTATCGGCGATTTCGGTTTCGACGAACATCTTGGCAAAGGCCGGATGGGCGGCATCGCTGTCCTTGTCGGTCAGCACCAGTTCCTCATAGGAGGTAACTTCGATGATGCGGTCACGCGCAGACGTATTGATGATGTCGAGCCTGCGGCCCTCACCGTCATATTCCGACGAGACGATCACTTCCATGACGGTCTTGATGTCACCGGCGGTCTTGTAGAATTCCGCCTTGTCTTCGGTGAAGACTGTCTTGGTTTCTTCGTCCGGATTGCGCACCGGTTCGCCGGTCGCCGACCACCAATAGCCGCTTTCCATATCGCGAAGGAACAGGAACGACCCCTGAAGGTCTTCCGACGCATCGGCGTGGAAACGGGTGATGTCCCAATTGTGCCAGCGGCTGTAGCCGGAACCATTGGCCGTGACCATCAGCGCATATTGGCCGTTCGACATCATATGCGTGGTGCGCGGCGCCTTGAACGGCTTGTCGATGATGCGCATCGGCGCATCGTCGAAACCACCCGAATCCACGCGCATCGGATTTTCCGTCTTGGCGTAGATCATCGGGATTTCGCGCGGCGCCTTTTCCTGCAACAGGAGTTCGGCAGCTTCGATCACCGGATCGGAGTGGAAACGCTCACGCATACGGCCTTCGAAGATCACATTGTTGACCGCGATGATCGCCATGCCATGGTGGTGGGCATAATAGTTCTTCACGACCGCACAGGTTTCGCCTTCGCGAACACGCGACGGGGTGAAGTCCACGGAATCGTGGAAGCCATAGCGGCCCAGCGCGCCAAGCTTGGCCAGACGCTTAAGGTTGGCGACGGCAGCCGCTGGCTGATATTGCGATGCGAGCAGGCTCGCATAAGGCGCGATAACTGCATTGCGCGACAGGCCGCGCTGGAGACCCAGGTTAGGCACGCCGAAATTGGAATATTGGTAGTTCATATGCGCGTCACGCGCATTGAACGCCGCTTCCGAAATGCCCCATGGCAGACCGCGCGAGGTCGCATAATCGATCTGGCGCTGCACGACAAGCTTATTCGTCTGGTCGAGCAGCGAACCGAGCGGCTCGGACATGACCAGCGGCGGCATCAGATATTCGAACATCGAGCCGGACCAGGAGAGCAGAGCGCCCTTCCAGCCCACCGGCACCAGAAGACGGCCAAGCTTGAACCAATGCTCGACCGGCACGTCGCCCTTGGCGATGGCGAACAGGCTCGCCAGACGCGCTTCGGATGCCAGAAGATCGTAGCAGCTTTCATCCAGTTCGTTTTCCTGCACGCGGAAACCGATCGACAGAAGGCGACGCTCTTTGCGCTCAAGGAAGCCGAATTGCATATCGAACGCTAGCTGACGCGAACGTGTTGCGAGATCGCGCAGGCGCTCGCGCAACGCGTCGGTATCGCGTTCGCCCATGGCGTCATCGGTATGCGCCTGACAGGTATCGACCAGAATACGCGCCCATTCCTTGGCCTCACCGCTGGCGGGCGTCTCGATCTCGCTGTCGAGTTCTTCCATCAGACGCACGATGTCATTGGCGAAAAGCGACAGGTTGATCGTGCGGAAGGATGCTGTTTCCGGCTCTTCCTTGATGGTGCGCACGGCGCGGCGGAAATTGGCGGTACGTTCTTCCAGACGACGGCGCAGCGGACGCAGGATGCGGCGATCGTCCGGGATATTCGCGATGGTTTCCTCAAGGATGTCGTTGACATCAAGGATGCCGTCGAGATCGCCCTGGACATAGACGGACGGTGCTTCAGCCCATTCTTCGAGCGCCGAAGACAGCGTCACCAGATGGCCGGCGAGATTGCCGCTATCGACCGCCGAAACATAGAGCGGGCGCATCGGGGTCAGCGTGTTGGTTTCGTACCAGTTATAGAGATGGCCCTGATACTTCTCCATCTTTTCCAGCGTATCGACAGTCGCCTCGACACGCTGGACCGTTTCGTCAAAGCCAATCCAGCCGAAATCGCGGGCTGCGACAATCGACAGAAGATAGACGCCGATATTGGTCGGCGAAGTGCGCTGCGCCAGCACCGGCAGCGGGTCTTCCTGGAAATTGTCCGGCGGCAGATGATGGTTTTCGTCGTTCGCAAACTCGGCGAAATAACGCCAGGTCCGGCGCGCATAACGGCGCAGATCCGACTTGTCGGATGACAGAACCTCAAGCGTATCCTGCGGCTTGGCCGAACGGCTGACGAGCCATGCGATCAGCGGCGAGACGAACCAGATTACCGCAAAAGGTGCTGCAATCAGCGCGGCATGGCTTTCGGCAGCAAGCGGAAACAGGATCGCCAGACCCGCAATGGCCATGGCTGGCCACATGAGCTGGAAATAGAACAGCAGCGTGTCCGGTGACGTCTTGGCCTGAGCGGCTGTGCGCCATTCCAGAAGATTACGGCGCGAAACGAACAGACGATAGACCGTGCGCGCAATGGCATCAGCCATCAGGAAAGCCGAATGCGCGATGAAGGTGGTGCGCAGCGCCACATCCGCCGTGCCGAGCGCGATATCGGTCAGAACCGATTGCGCATGGCCCTTCAGCGAATAATCCATATTCACCGGGATCAGATTGGTGACGATGCCGAACGTCGGCGCCACAAACATGCTGACGATCAGGAAGCCCTGCCAGACGGCAGCCGCACCAAGCGGCAGCACACTCCAGCCGACCACGGCGGCGAGAAGCCACAGGATCGGGTTCAGCGAACGGCGCAGATTGTCGACCATCTTCCAGCGGGTCGTGGCGCTGACGCCGCGATTGGTGGAGAACAGCCATGGCAGAAGCTGCCAGTCGCCACGCGCCCAGCGATGGTGGCGCGACACGTCGACATTATAGCCGGTCGGATAATCTTCCACGACTTCCACGTCGCTGACCAGAGCCGCGCGGGCATAGCCGCCTTCGAGAAGATCGTGGCTGAGAAGCGTGTTTTCCGGCACGCGATCCTTCAGCGCTGCCTCAAAGGCGTCGATGTCGTAGAGACCCTTGCCGGTGAAGGTGCCTTCGCCGAGCAGATCCTGATAGGTGTCGGAAACCGCGAAGACATAAGGATCGATGCCGCGATTGACCGAGAAGACGCGCTGCAGGAACGACGCTTCGTCGCCGGTGGTCAGCGACGGCGTGACGCGCGGCTGCAAGATGCCATAACCGCGAACGACCTTGCCGGTCTTTTCGTCGATGACCGGACGGTTCAGCGGATGGCTGAGCTTTCCGGCCAGATTGGTAACGGATTCCGGCGTCAGACGCGTATCGGCGTCCAGCGTCATCACATATTTGATTTCTTTCGGCAGCCGCTCGTCCGGCGGGAAGAAGCTCGTATCCTGATCGCCACGCAGAAGCAGGTTCAGCTCATGCAGCTTGCCGCGCTTGCGCTCCCAGCCCATCCAGCAGTTCTGCTTGTCGTTGAACAGGCGACGACGATGCATGAGGAAGAAGCGCGGCTGGTCGCCGCCCGTATAATGCTCGTTGAGCTTGGCGATTTCCTCACGCGCATATTCGTAGATTTCCATATCCGCAGAGGAGATTTCCTGCTTCGCATCCACCCAGTCGCTGACCAGCGCGAAATAAATCTCGCCACGCGGATTGGTGAGATAATGGACTTCCAGATTGCGAATCTGCTCGTCGATGGAATCACGCGAGGTGATGAAGGTCGGCACAGCGACAAGCGTGCGCGCCTCTTCAGGCAGACCTTCCTTATATTCGAAACCGATCAGGCGCGTCGGCTGCACAAACCACGGCACCAGCGCATTGAACAGCGAATAGGACGCATCCATTGCCGGGAAAATCGCCAGCAACGTGAACAGCGTGCGCAGATCGGTCGAAAGACCGGCGCGGCTCATGCAGTAATTGACGAGCAGCAGAATGAGGATCGTGAAGATCGCCGTCGGGATGAACAGCCCGAGAAGTCCAAGCCCGCGATAAAAGCGCAGTGCCTTGACGCCAAACGGCGCCTTGTAACCGCAGACTTTCTCCAGCTCACTGCGACCGTCGCCGGACAGATAATAGGCGATGGAGCCCTTGCCTTCGGCTTGCGGATGGCCTGCCTGCTCGGCGCGCTGTCCTTCTTCGGCAAGCATGAGCGCTGCCCAGGTGATGTCGATTTCGCTCATATCCGAATAGCGGGCGAGCTTTTCAATCGTCACGCGATAGGCGTTGCGCGAGCGGAAATCGAGAAGTTCGAAATCGCTGTGATCGCGCAGAATCGCATCGACCTCGTTGACGGTTTCGAACCAGGTTTCCCAATCCACGTCATCGATGGATTTCAGGCTGCGGATGATGTTGCCCATCGTCACGCCGCCAGTGGACTGGCGCGCATGTTCTTCGACGATGGCGTCTTCCGGGTTGCTGCCTTCCTGCTCCAGAATCCGCTCCAGCCAGCTTGCAGCCGCCGTGGTGTCGGTGGATGCAGAACGCAGACGATAGAGAAGATGCGTGGCAAAAGTGCTGTCGCGCGCGGCCTGCGCATATTGCGCCAGAACGGAATCCAGCTCCGCACCATCGGCAACGACGATGCGGTCGGCAGCCGTGTTGGCGAGATTGCGCATGTCGCGGGCGCGGTCAACGCGCAACGCCAGACGGCGCGCATTCTCGATCAGGAAATAGCGAACGGCGGACGGCAGCGCCCACAATTCGCCGATCTTGAGCGGCTCGACCTCCTGAAAGCCCTGAACGATAGCCGTCAGGGTTTTCAGCGAAAAATTGCTGTCCGTATGAGCGACATAAAGCCAGGCGAGCGCGAAAATGCGCGGCATGCCTTCAACCGCCTTATAGGGCGGCAACTGGCGAATGAAGCGACGCGGCAGATCGCGGCGGGCCTGCTGGACATTCTTGTCGATCTGATAATGATTATCGAGCAGCCATTGCGCAGCAGGCGTGATGGTCTCACCCGCACGCGACGCAGCGTCAGACGCGCGATAAGCGTGCAGGATCAGCTTGCCGTTTTCGGACAGACGCTGATCGAACGGAAACGCCAGATAGCCCGGCAGCGGGATATTCTCCCCGCGGGCGACGGTGCTTGCCAGAACACGCAGCTCATCTTCTGTCTTGTAGAGAGCGCGTATCGGCGATGGCTGTTCCGGCGGAATCTGATCAAAACCGCCCTGCCCGGTGGATTTCGGCTCCATCGGACTATTCGCTTTGGGTGGCTTTGACGATGTATTCTCGGTTGAGGTTGAATTGGAGTGCGAAGAAGACAATTCCGGCATCTGCCTTAACAGCCTTTCCGAAGGAAATGAGTAATCTGCGGCGGTGGATACTAAATTCGATTCAGTTTAGGGAAACGACAGTATCCTTGATCGGTTCCCTGCATGTCGCCCGCTTTTGGCCAAAATGCGACGGCGCATTGTGCTGATATTCAAACCGTTTAAATCGCAACGCACAATTCTTTCCGAACAGTAATGTTGCGTTATGAAAATCGTGGCCTTTTGCAATCCTAACATATTGAAATTTAAAATAATACCACCCTGAGTAAGCGAGCAGAAAATTTACACGTCCGTCGGCGCTCACCCCCGACAGAACGAAAAAAGCGGCTGTCGCGCGAGAATCACCGCGCGACAGCCGCCTTTTGTCTGTTTATCGGATCAGAAACCGCGATTCAGGCGTCGATTTTTGCCGAAGTTCCCGCCGATGCCTTTTCGGGTCCGCCCGCCGGAAACAACTTCCAGTAGCGCGGGCGAAAGGCGATGCGGCTTTTCTCCGCAGCCGGGTGTTCAGCCGGAATTTCGATCTCGATGCGCTCCCGCGCACCACCCACTTCAAGCTCCACGCGCCGCTTACCGCCGGAGCGACGGCTTGCCACCACCGTGCCTGCGATGCAGCCGCCGCAACCGTCGAGCAGTTCGACATCATGCGGGCGGAAATAGAGCTGCGCTTCGCCGCTTGCAGCACCCTCGGCGGTGAGGCCGATATTGCGATCCGTCAGCCAGACTTCGCCATTCTCGACCCGCACCGGAAGCGTGCTGGACTCGCCGATAAATCCATAGACGAAAGGCGAGTTCGGATCGTCATAGACCTCATCCGGCGTGCCGATCTGTTCGATGCGTCCCTGGCTCATGACCACAACGCGGTCGGCCAGTTCCAGTGCCTCATCCTGATCATGCGTGACGAAAACAGTGGTGTGGCCGGTCTTGTCGTGAATCTCACGCAGCCAGCGGCGCAATTCCTTGCGCACCAGAGCGTCAAGCGCGCCGAAAGGCTCGTCAAGTAGCAAGACTTTCGGCTCGATGGCCATGGCGCGGGCAAGCGCGACGCGCTGGCGCTGGCCACCCGAAAGCTGGGCGGGATAGCGCTTTTCAAGCCCCTGCAACTGCACCAGATCAAGCAGTTCCAGTGCGCGACGGCGGATTTCACCGGTGGCCGGACGAGTCGAACCCGGACGAACCTTGAGGCCGAAACCGATATTGTCCGCAACCGTCATATGCCGGAACAGCGCATAATGCTGGAAGACAAATCCGACATTGCGCTCCTGCACGCTCTTCTGCGAGGCGTCTTCCTCACCGAAGAAAATCGTACCTTCGGTCGGTGTTTCCAGTCCGGCGATCAAACGCAACAGCGTCGTCTTGCCCGAACCGGAAGGGCCGAGCAGCGCGATCAGTTCGCCAGAACGGATATCCAGCGACACATTATGCAAAGCCGGAAAACGGGCGAACTCTTTACGCACATCGGCAACACGAACTTCCATTCCCAATCCTTTCCCCTGCCGCTTCGCGGCCATCGTTCTTTCAAGCGCGTTCAAGCGCACGGGATCAGCATCCCAGATTGTTTTCAGTGCCCGTTGCTGCCCGCCAGCTCATCACTGTAGCGCAGTTCGAGAATTGTCTTGATCGCCAGCGTCAGAAGCGCCAGCAGGGCCAGAAGCGAGGCCACCGCGAATGCCGCGACGAAGTTATACTCGTTATAGAGAATTTCCACATGCAAAGGCATCGTATTGGTGAGACCGCGAATGCGGCCCGATACCACCGATACGGCGCCGAACTCGCCCATGGCACGCGCATTACAGAGCAGAACGCCATAGAGAAGGCCCCATTTGATATTCGGCAGCGTGACATAGCGAAATGCCTGCCAGCCATTGGCGCCAAGCGAAATCGCCGCTTCTTCATCACCGGTTCCCTGCTCCTGCATCAGCGGGATCAGTTCACGCGCCACAAACGGAAACGTCACGAAAACCGTCGCCAGCACGATGCCGGGCACTGCGAAGAGTATCTGGATACCATGTTGCTCCAGCCACGGCCCGAGCAGGCTGTGGCTGGAGAACAGCAGCACGAAGACCAGACCGGAAATCACCGGCGACACCGAAAACGGCAGGTCGATCAGTGTGGTCAAGAGCGCCTTGCCCTTGAACTCGAACTTGGCAATTGCCCATGCCGCGGCAACGCCGAAAACCAGATTGAGCGGCACGGCGATTGCCGCGACAGTCAAAGTAAGCCTGATTGCCGACCAGGCGTCCGGCTCCAGCAAGGCCTCGACATAGGCCGTGGGACCTTTGCGGAAAGCTTCCACAAAGACTGCAACCACCGGCAGGATCAAGAAGAGAGCCAGAAACGCCAGCGCAAGCCCAATCAGGATGATGCGCGTCGGCAGGCTTTCCGTCACGGCGCTCTGACTGGCGCGGCCAGTGCGACTAGTGCGCTTTTTTTCATTCGCCATAGCCGTATTTCTTTCTTGATCGCGCCTGAATGAGATTGATGAGCAAGAGCATCGCGAAGGATAGCACCAGCATGATGGTGGCCAGCGCTGTCGCACCGGCGTAGTCAAACTCCTCCAGCTTGACCACGATCAGCAGCGGCGCAATTTCCGACACATAGGGCGTGTTGCCCGCAATGAAGATGACAGAGCCATATTCACCCACGCCGCGCGCAAAGGCGAGCGCGAAGCCGGTCAGAATGGCGGGCTGAAGGCTCGGCAGAAGCACGCGCCAGATGGTCTGGAAACGCGAGGCGCCAAGCGTCGCCGCTGCCTCTTCAACTTCACGGCTGATTTCTTCCATGATCGGCTGCACAGTGCGCACGACGAATGGCAGGCCGATGAAGATCAGCGCGATCACGATGCCGAGGCGCGTAAACGCGATGCGAATGCCGAAGGGCGCAAACAGGCTGCCGATCCAGCCGTTCGGCGCATAGATGGCGGCCAGCGCAATACCGGCAACCGCCGTCGGCAGCGCAAACGGAATATCGACAATGGCGTCGATGAAACGGCGACCCGGAAAGCGATAACGGGTCAGGACCCAGGCCAGAATGACGCCGAACACAACATTGACCAGCGCGGCGATAAATGCCGTTCCGAAGCTGGTTTCTAGCGCCTTCAGCGTGCGTTGATCGGTGATGAGCCGCCAAAAACCGGCGAAGCCGACATCCGTGGAGCGCAGCACGAGAGCTGCCAGCGGGATGAGAATGAGAAGGGTGAGATAGGCAACACTGAAACCGAACGTCAGTCCGAAACCTGGAATGACGCTCGGCTTGCGAAAGTGAAACCCTGCTCTGGCCCGTGCAGGGAGCGAAGACATGCTTTTGTTTTGTTCCCTTTTTCAGTGGCTGCAAATATCAGCTCCGATTCATGCGGGCTGACTGTGCTTTATCTGCGCATTAAACGGAAAGCCGCGTCTGTCGCGGCTCCCCGAAATGGCTGCCTCTTATTTGCCAGGCTTGTAGATCTGGTCGAACGTGCCTCCGTCACCGAAATGGTAAGGCTGCGCCTTGGCCCAACCGCCGAAAATCGGATCATCGATGGTCACCAGCGTCAAGTCGGGAAGTTTGCGCTGCTGGTCAGCCGGGATCAGATCTGGCTTCGACGGGCGGTAGAAATGCTTGGCTGCAATGGCCTGACCTTCCGGCGAATAGAGATATTCGAGATAGGCCTGCGCCAGCTTGGTGGTGCCGTTTTCCTCGGCGTTCTTGTCAACGACCGCGACCGGCGGTTCAGCCAGAATCGATTGCGGCGGCACGACGATATCGAAAGCGTCTTCACCAAATTCGGCAACCGAGAGATAGGCTTCATTTTCCCAGGCCAGCAGCACATCGCCAAGCTGACGCTGCACGAAGCTGGTCGTCGCACCACGCGCACCGGTATCGAGCACTGGCACATGGCGGAACAGGTCAGCGATGTAATCCTTGATCTTCTGTTCGTCGCCGCCATACTGCTTATAGGCCCAGGCCCAAGCGGCAAGATAGTTCCAGCGTGCACCGCCGGAGGTCTTCGGGTTCGGCGTGATGACTTCCACGCCATCCTTCACTAGATCGCCCCAATCCTTGATGGCCTTGGGGTTACCCTTGCGCACCAGAAAAACGATGGTCGACGTATAGGGCGACGAATTGTTCGGCAGGCGCTTGCGCCATTCCTTGTCGATCTTGCCCGTGCGCTCCGCAATCGCGTCGATATCGCTTTCGAGCGCCAGCGTCACCACATCGGCTTTGACGCCATCGATCACCGAACGGGCCTGTGCGCCCGAACCGCCATGCGATGCACGGATGGTAACCGTTTCGCCGGTTTCCTTTTTCCAATGCGCCGCAAAGGCCGCATTGTAATCCTTGTACAGTTCACGCGTCGGATCGTAGGACACATTCAGAAGCGTCTGATCCGCATGGCTTGCCTGAACGGTTCCGGCCAGCGACGCCGCTGCCACCAATGCCGCCAAAGTGAGTGAAAGTTTCGATAATTTCACGACCGCCTCCATTGTTTCCTTTGGGTCCCCCCACGGGTTATCCCTCGAGTATCCATTGGTCAGGACAGTATCAGAGGTCTTTGACGACAGGATGCCACAACCTCACCGAAATTTAAAACGGCTTCGAAAAATCTACTCCCTTTTGAGGATATTTCGGGGATATTTTTTCCGGCACCCTATCGAAACACGCCGGACGTAGCATCATTAACTCACCGGGCGGGCGCGGGAATCATCGCCGAAGCTGCGTTCAATACAAGAGGCGGCTGTTTCGGCTCGTTCCAACCAATATAGTTGTAAAAGTCGTAGCGCCAGATGCCGATGGCCTCATGCAGCGCCAGATCGGTGATCAGAAAATAGAGGCCAGCCGAAGACATATTGGTATGCGCCGCCGTCAGATAACCGGCTGCGACCGGCTCGGGCGTCGCGCCGAAATGTGCCAGATACAGCAGGTCACGCTTTATGATCGGCGCCGCCTGCAGCAGCACGATTTTCGCAGGCTTGATCGCGCGCAGGATTGCTGCGGTGTTCTTTGCGTTCTGCCAGCTATTCCGGCTCTTCTCGTCCAACAGGATTGAAGCGGGATCGATCCCGGCCTTCACCAACTGCCCGGCAATCGATGCCGCCTCGGTTACACCCGTCCCAGCCACATCCGCGCCGCTGACAATGAAGGTGCATTTCAAAGCACTCTCTACACACTGATGGTTCATGCCCGCAGCAGCAAGGATCGGCCCATACGAAAAGGCAAGCGGCTCAACCACTTTCTTACCACGCTCGGTGACCGTCTGCGTGCCCATGCCGAAAACGACAAAGGCGGTATTGTCTTCGATTGGCGATTGCAGCGCCGATGAATAGGGCGACTGCAAGCGGTTCATCAGATAATCGGGCAGAATTGCCGATGCGATCGCGCCATAAAGAATAATGCCGATAGCAATAGAAAAAAGGCCAAGCTTGCGGCATTTGAAATAGTGAAGCAGCAAGCCGACAACGATGAATGCAACGGTGAGATTAAGCGTCATATCCAGAAAACCGATTATTATTATAAGTTTAGCAATAATTAATACAGTGAGACCACACATCGCGCAGGCAGGCAATCCCATAAGTTCGGGCTCAAGAAATTCGGAATACTAGCCAAGCGCACGCCTGCCCCGCCCACAACAGGCGAGATCAGTCATTCAAATGAAAATCCGCTAGAGTAAAAGGAAGCCGAGCCTGATCACGGCACCAGATAGTGCTTGTCCCACTGGTCTGCGGGGACTTCATCGCCAATATCATATTTGAACGAAGTGATATTGATGTGCTCATCATCGGTCTTGCAGGTGAAGGCGAGCTTGTACCAGCGCTCCCGGCTGCGAAATGCCGCACCCTCTGCGTCGATGGAATTCTTCTGCGTCACCGGATCGGAAAAAGCATAGGCCAGCACCTTGTCGACCGAGAATTTATTCTGTTCGCGGGTTATCCGCTCCATGGCTTCCACATCGCAACGCTGCTCCAGGCGGGTATCTGGGTCGAGCTTTTCGAGCTGCGCTTTTTCGGAAGCATTCATTGCGGAAGCTGGCAAGGCCATCGAAACCAGAGAAACAAGGCAAGCGACGGCAAAAGCCGGGGACAGAACAAACATAAATTTCATGAGACCTTCGGATACTCCTCGCAAATGCATCGGTGTATGGTGAGAATTGTTCCTCGACGCGGCGCGCGGGACTATAACAGCGATTTGGGGCGCAAAGCCGATCATCACCTGAAATTGATATATTACCAGAGCAATTATGACCCAATGCTCATTTTGACCACAGCTTTTGGCCGTGCCATCGGTCGGGTTTCGAACAGGATTTGCGGCGGGTGAGCAGCCTTCATTCCGCAATGGCTCTTGATTTCGTCCGCCCGACCGTGTTTGAAACCTCGAACGCCGCCATCGATGCGAAAGGTAGAGACATGAAGCCCGTTTTCCTGCAACTGCAGTGCGCTCCCGGCAAAACCTATGAGGTTGCCGACACTCTCTTTCAGCGCGAGATCGTGTCCGAGCTTTATTCGACCAGCGGCGAATTCGACCTGCTGGCAAAAATCTACGTCACCGAGGAGCACGATATCGGCAAATTCATCAACGAGAACGTGCTCAACATTCCCAATATCGTGCGCTCTCTGACCACGCTGACGTTCACAGCGTTTTGAGTATCGGCTAAACATCGGCTGATTGTCTTCGGGACCTCTTTCTGCAGTAAAGATTTGATTCACCATAAGTGAATTATCATGCAGCGAAGGGAACCACCCTTAGTGCTCGCGCATTTTCTGAATGGAAGCGCGGGCCTCGCAAAGTGGGCTCCCGTAGAGGTGAAAGACAGTGATGAACGATCTTGAACAGCGGCGCATACTGGTTGTGGAGGACGAAATTTTCGTCGCTCTCGACGTTGCCGCGACTGTGGAAGATGCGAACGGGACGGTTGTCGGTCCGGTCGGCACTGTCCGGCAGGCCATGGATCTCATCAGCCGAAACGAAGTCGACGCCGCCATCCTCGACGTGAATCTGGCCGACGGCAATGTCGAGCCCATTCTCGACTGGCTGAAAAGCCGCAACAGATTCGTCGTCATCCATACCGGCGGCGGACTGCCAGCTGAGTTGGCGGCGCGCTATCCCGAAGTGCCGGTTTTCCAGAAGCCGATCCCGCCCACAATACTTACCCGCACATTGGCCACGGCCCTTTCAGTCGCTGCGGTGCGCTGACACCGATGCGGCAGGCCTTCCCGGATTTTGCAACTGTCCTGAAAGAAGCCGAAGCAAGCTCCGGTCAGGAAGAAACCGTCATCCGGCCACAGATCAATCTCGCATCGGCGGTCTTCTCCGCAGGGTTTGGCGATCGTGTCGCGCCATCGCGCCCGGAAGTCGATCTTGCTCCCCTCTTTGATCTTGAGGAAAAAAGCACGGACAGCGAACGGCGTGAAACGCAGCTTGAGTCCGAGCGGCGTGAAATCGCAGCGCGCATGCAAAACCAGTCACCGGATGCTATAAGGCGCGAGCTTGATCTTCACTCCGGACTGAAGCGCACGGAACTACAGCGCCTGCGCCGGACTTTTGCTGCCAGCAACCATCCAGACCGCCTGCCGCCGGAGTTTCGCGCCGATGCGGAACAGCGTATGAAGACGGCGAACGCCCTGCTTGATACCGCCATGGCAATGGCCGCAAACTGAGCTCAAGCAACTTCATTACGTTTTAAGCCTTAATTCTTTTGCATTATAACAATAATCTGCTAGATTGAGGTTGCCTGTGCCTGCGAAAGCTGTCGCACGCCGGAACCCTTCTCGTTATCTGCAAACCTGCAAACGGCCCCGCCGCTGGCAATATGGGGCAATTTGCGCTTTGCCTGTCGTAAGGGGTTCTGTCATATCGGCAATGAAGTTAGAATGTTTCCAGCAAAAGCGTGATACGGTTTTGTGACAGGAAACGGGTTACTATCAATGGATGGGGCGGTTCGGATGAAATCGCTCCGGTTTAATTCCTAAAAGGTCAGAAAATGCCTCCTTATCGTTCGCGAACAACCACCCACGGCCGCAATATGGCGGGTGCGCGCGGCCTATGGCGCGCCACCGGCATGAAGGATGAGGATTTCGGCAAGCCGATTATTGCTGTGGTGAACTCGTTCACGCAGTTCGTGCCGGGCCACGTTCACCTCAAGGATCTCGGCCAGCTCGTCGCGCGCGAAATCGAAAGCGCTGGCGGCGTGGCCAAGGAATTCAACACCATCGCGGTCGATGACGGCATCGCCATGGGCCATGACGGCATGCTCTATTCGCTGCCGTCGCGCGAACTCATCGCCGACTCGGTCGAATATATGGTCAATGCCCATTGCGCCGATGCGATGGTCTGCATTTCCAATTGCGACAAGATCACCCCCGGCATGCTGATGGCCGCATTGCGCCTCAATATCCCGGTCGTGTTCGTTTCGGGCGGACCAATGGAAGCAGGCAAGGTTATCTGGGACGATCAGGTCAAGAAGCTTGATCTCGTCGACGCCATGGTTGCTGCCGCGGACGATCACTATACCGACGAACAGGTCAAGGCGATTGAACGTTCCGCCTGCCCGACCTGCGGTTCGTGCTCGGGCATGTTCACCGCGAACTCGATGAACTGCCTGACCGAAGCACTCGGCCTGTCGCTGCCGGGCAATGGCTCGACGCTCGCAACCCATGCCGACCGCAAGCGCCTCTTCGTGGAAGCTGGTCATCTGGTCGTCGATCTCGCCCGCCGTTATTACGAGCAGGACGACGAAACCGTGCTGCCGCGCTCGATTGCAAGCTTCTCAGCCTTTGAAAACGCCATGACGCTCGACATCGCCATGGGCGGCTCGACCAACACGGTTCTGCATCTTCTCGCTGCCGCGCAGGAAGCCGAAATCGATTTCACCATGGCCGATATCGACCGTCTGTCGCGCCGCGTGCCGGTGCTCTGCAAGGTCGCGCCTGCCAACAACACGGTTCATATGGAAGATGTGCACCGTGCAGGCGGCATCATGGGCATTCTCGGCCAGCTCGACAAAGCGGGCCTGATCAACACCGATCTGCCGACCGTGCACAGCCAGTCGGTTGCCAAGGCGCTGGATCATTGGGACGTGACCCGCACCAACAGCGAAATGGTGCACAAGTTCTACTCGGCTGCGCCCGGCGGCGTGCCGACGCAGGTGGCTTTCAGTCAGGAACGTCGCTTCGACAGCGTCGATACCGACCGCGAAAAGGGCGTCATCCGCTCCAAGGAACATGCGTTCAGTCAGGATGGCGGTCTGGCCGTGCTTTACGGCAATCTGGCGGAAGACGGCTGCATCGTGAAGACGGCAGGCGTGGATGATTCCATCCTGAAGTTCTCCGGCCCGGCGCGCATCTTCGAAAGTCAGGATTCAGCCGTGCTTGGCATCCTGAACGGCAAGATCAAGGCTGGCGACATTGTGTTGATCCGCTATGAAGGCCCGCGTGGCGGTCCTGGCATGCAGGAAATGCTCTACCCGACCAGCTATCTGAAGTCGAAGGGTCTGGGCAAGGCCTGCGCACTGATCACCGATGGTCGCTTCTCGGGCGGTTCGTCGGGCCTCTCCATCGGCCACGTTTCGCCGGAAGCAGCCGAAGGCGGCACGATCGGTCTGGTGCGCGAAGGCGATATCATCGATATCGACATTCCGAACCGCAAGATCCACCTCGCCGTGGACGATGCGACACTGGCCGAACGCCGCGCCGAGCAGGAAGCAACAGGCTGGAAGCCGCTTGAAGAGCGCAAGCGCAAGATTTCCACTGCACTGAAGGCTTATGCTTCAATGGCGACCAGCGCCGCCAAAGGCGCTGTTCGCAAACTGCCGGATTGATAGTTTTGATGTCTCAACGGCTATATTTATGCCGCTGAGAAAGTATCTTAACTACAGTATTTGTAGAGGCTCGATTCTTTCGAAGCCTCTACTTTTTTTGAATTTCATAACATGATTGAAATTGCTCAAAGCGTCAGATGGGTCAATGCGATCCATGTTCATTCGTTCTAACGTGGTCCGAAAAACATGCACTGACAAGATGGGCGTGTTTTCAACATATCCTGTCTGCTTATTGAGCAAAGGTATCTCGCAAGTAATCAAAACTGACGCTATCGGAACCGTATTAAATACATCAAGAGCTATACGAAAAGCAGCACTACATACATAATCTTGATATAATTCATTAAATTGAGATTCTGGCATGCGGGTTTCAGAAAGCCGGCCGCTTGCTAACTGTTTGCGTCGAATTTTTGGTAAATGCTCAAGCCCATGAAGAGTAGGGACAGCGTGAACAAAACTGTCTTTTATCTCAAATTGAATTTGCGTTCCTATTGAGGCATTTTTAAATATTTCTTGGGCATCAAATAATTTCTGTTTAAGCGCAGCCACTTTTCCGTTGAAAACATCTCCTATAAAGGAAGCAAGCTTACTCCAATCCTCGTGCTCTTGATTAAAAGTTTGTTGTGCTCGCTCATATTCCGATAGAGCATGAATGTGAGCATTATTTAATCTATTAAGTCGGCGCTGGGTGCCCCCAAAAAAGAAGTCGAAAGCTCCGGGCCGAAAATTTTCAATTTCCTTAGCTGCCTTAAATACTTTTTGCTCGTACTCAGAAGATAATTTGGGCGCTTGAGGTAGTTGATGGTCGGCCCAATTAACTGTTAAAGCACAAGTCTTGTGAAACGAGACTAACTTCGTGAAGTAGTCTTCAAGATCAGACACTGCCTCAGCAGATAGTGCAAACATCTGATTTTTGTGAGCTTGTTTTTTCCGCCGAACATCTTCGCGCTTTGCCTGTTTCGCGGCTCGCTCTATCGAACGAACGACACTTCGCCACCCCATACATCCCCCAATGCGTAATCTTTCGTAAAGTGTTACACACCTACTTTAACACTAAGAAAACGCGTGTCACGCGCTAGTGAAGCGCTTTGGCCACAGCTGGCATCAGATCATCCCGCACCGACTCCGGCGTAAACGGTCCGACATGCTTGTAGATTATCTTGCCATCCGGGCCGACGAGGAAGGTTTCCGGCACGCCGTAGACGCCCCATTCGATGGCTGAGCGCCCCACGCGGTCGGCGCCGACGGCGGCAAAGGGATTGCCGAGATCGCCCAGAAAACGGCGGGCGTTTTCGGGCTGATCCTTGTAGTTAAGGCCCACCAGACGGATGCGGCTATCCTTGGCGATTTCCATCAAAAGCGGATGCTCCTGACGGCAGGGAACGCACCATGATCCCCAGACATTCACCAGTGTCAGCTTGCCCTTGAAGTCTTCGCTGTTGAGGCCGGGCACCGGAACGCCGTCGCGCATCAGACCTTCGACCGCCGGGAGATTGGTTTGTGGCGCTTGCTTGCCGATCAAAGCGGATGGAATGGCCGAGCTATCCTTGCCGGACAAAAGCTGCACGGCAAAGACGGCGGCAAGCCCCACAAAAACCAGCAGAGGCAGAAGCGCCACCCATGTGGCGCGCTTTTTCGGCGCAGCGGACTTTTGCGTCGCCTCGCTCATTGGTGCGATCCGGCTGGTTTCGAGGAACGGCGGCGCACGCCCTGCGCCTCAAGCCGCTTCAGCTCGTTTTTCTGGATACGCTGATCGATGAATATCCAGCCGACGGTCAGGATCAGCGCCACGATTGTGATGCCATAAGCGGCCACGACGAAGCCGAGATGATTGCTCATACCGCGCCCTCTTCCTGCATTTGTTTGCCGCGTTTGCGGTCCGCGTTGCGGGCGGCCAGCTTCTTCATCGAAGCCACGCGGCGACGCCAGATTTCGTTGCGCATCGCCATCATATGCAGCGCAAAGAACAGCAGCGTGAAACCAATCGCCATCACGAACAACGGGCGCAGCATGGACGCATCGATGGTCGGCCCGCCCATACGGAAAACCGACGCTGGCTGGTGCAGCGTGTTCCACCAGTCGACCGAGAATTTGATGATTGGAATATTGATGAAGCCGACCAGTGTCAGCACCGCCACCGGCTTGGCGCTCTTGGCTGGATCGGCGAAGGCGCGCGACAGTGCGATAATGCCAAGATACATCAGGAACAGCACAAAAACCGAGGTCAGGCGCGCGTCCCAAACCCACCATGTGCCCCACATGGGTTTGCCCCAGAGAGAACCCGTGGCCAGCGCCAGAGCCGTGAACACGGCACCGAGCGGCGCGGCGGCCCGGATCGAGACATCGGCCAGCGGGTGCCGCCAGACCAGCGTTCCCAGTGCCGACACCGCCATGATCGAATAGCACATCATGGAAAGCCATGCGAAAGGCACATGGATATACATGATGCGGACCGTGAGGCCCTGCTGGTAATCGTCGGGCGACAGGAAGACCATGGCGAGACCGCCAACAAGAAACAGAACGGCAAACGCCGACAGCCACGGCAAAACCTTGCCCGCAAAGGCGAGGAAGCGGGTGGGGTTGGCCATATCGAGCCAGCTTGCGGTTTTCACAGCGTCTTTCGTCATGACCTATACTTAACCTCCCCCCTTATGCCGTTCAATTGACCGTAATCAACTGCGTCAATCCGCCGAACATGATGACCACCGAAAACCGGTTCCCACTTTTCGGGATCATGTTCAATCCGCCGAATTCTTGAGCGCAGCGCTCGCGGCCAGCGGCCCCAGCACCGCGAAAAACAGCGTCAGCGCGGACAAAACCAGAAATGGCGCCAGAAAGGGGGCGTTGTCTACCGTCGCTCCATAAGAAGCAGATACACCAAAAATGAGAACCGGAATGGTAAGCGGCAGCACGATGACGGAAACAAGCAGTCCGCCGCGCGGCAAGGCCACCGCCAGCGCCGCCCCCACTGCACCAACAAAGGCTATGGCGGGCGTGCCGACCAGAAGCGTCAGGGTCGTAGCACCGATGGCTGCTGCATCCATATTCATGAAAAGGCCGAGCATGGGCGACGCGATCACCAGCGGCAACACGCTCGACGCCCAATGGGCAATGCATTTGACCAGCACCGTGAGCGCCAGCATATGCCGGTCAGAGCCGATCAGCAGAAGATCGAGCGAGCCATCGTCGCGGTCGACCTGAAACAGCCGGTCAAGCCCCAAAAGCGTCGCCAGCAAGGCGCCGATCCACAACATGGCAGGGCCGATCCGTGCCAGCAGGTTGAGGTCCGGGCCGACGCCGAATGGCATCACCGAAATGACGGCGAGAAAGAACAATATGCCGACCAGCGCACCGCCGCCCGCGCGAAAACTCAAGCGCATGTCGCGAAGGAACAGCGCCAGCATCAAAAGGCCTCGTGCGAGAAGCTGGCCATATCGAGCGTGTTCGCACCTTCCAGCCCGAGCGGAATATGCGTGGCGGCAATGATCATGCCGCCCTGTTGCAGATGGTCGTGCATCAGCCCGGCAAAGCGGGCTTCGGATGCCTTGTCGAGACCTGCCGTCGGTTCATCGACAATCCATAGCGGACGATAGCTGACAAGAAGCTTGGCAATGGAGACACGGCGCTTTTGACCGGTGGAGAGATAGCCGAAGGGCAGATGTTCAACGCCGGGCAGATTGACGGCTTCCAGCGCCTCATCGACCTCAAGCAGCGGCGCAGTGACGTCCTGACCATTAAACCGCTGCCAGAACAAAAGATTCTCGCGCACGCTCAAGGCCGGTTTCATCGCGTTCTGGTGACCGAGATAATGACAGGCTGCCTGCACTGGCAGCGATGCGTCGCCTTCGGTCAGTTCGATCCGCCCCTCTTCGGGCGCGAGCAAGCCGCAAATGATCCGCAGCAAGGTGGATTTGCCTGACCCGTTCGGGCCGGTGACCACCAGCGCCTCCCCGCTATCGAGCGTGAAAGAAAGGTTGGAGAAGACCGTCTCGCCGCCCCGCTCGCCACCCAGATTTTCGGCCTTCAGCCGCATTTTCTCTCCTCAAAAACCAACCGCTTCCCAGCTCGATGAAACAACCGGGAGGATCGCAACATTTCGCCGCAAGCAGGCGAATTCACGAAATTCAGTCTGGAATCGTTTTAGGAAACTCTCTATATGAGGGCTACCACGCCAGCGGTCGGCGTGGAAACCATTTTTGGCCGATCTCTAACACCTGGCGCCCGTAAGGACCCAGGCTTCGGGACGGACAGCGGAAATGACTGCACCCGCACCTTGGCGCGTCCTTGAAACGCTAGCCTAGGCGTTCGTCCTGGTTTTCCGGCCAGTAGCATAAGGACGAATGCAGTGTCACACATTGACAGCTTCAAATGCCGCAAGACCCTCACCGTAGGTGGTAAAGACTATGTCTATTACAGCCTGACCGAAGCCGAAAAGAACGGCCTCGAGGGTGTTTCCAAGCTTCCTTTCTCCATGAAGGTTCTTCTTGAAAACCTGCTTCGCTTCGAGGATGACCGCTCCGTCAAGAAGTCGGACATCGAAGCCGTCGCCAAGTGGCTTGCCGACCGCGGCAAAGCCGGCGCAGAAATCGCCTACCGCCCAGCCCGCGTTCTCATGCAGGACTTCACCGGCGTTCCAGCCGTTGTTGACCTTGCAGCCATGCGCGACGGCCTCAAGGCGCTCGGCGGCGACCCGGAAAAGATCAACCCGCTCGTGCCCGTAGATCTGGTTATCGATCACTCGGTCATCGTTGACGAATTCGGCAATCCAAGCGCCTTTAAGGCCAACGTGGACCTCGAATATCAGCGCAACGGCGAGCGCTACCGCTTCCTGAAGTGGGGCCAGCAGGCGTTCCAGAACTTCCGCGTTGTTCCTCCTGGCACCGGCATCTGCCATCAGGTGAACCTCGAATATCTGGCCCAGGCAGTCTGGACCAAGGAAGAAGACGGCGAAACCGTTGCCTATCCCGACACCTGCGTCGGCACCGACAGCCACACCACCATGGTCAACGGCCTTGGCGTTCTGGGCTGGGGCGTGGGCGGCATCGAAGCTGAAGCAGCCATGCTCGGCCAGCCGGTTTCCATGCTCCTGCCGGAAGTCATCGGCTTCCGCCTGACCGGCAAGGTCAAGGAAGGCGTCACGGCGACCGACCTCGTGCTCACCGTCACGCAGATGCTGCGCAAGAAGGGCGTTGTGGGCAAGTTCGTCGAGTTCTTCGGCGAAGGCCTCGAAAACATGACGCTGGCCGACCGTGCAACCATTGCAAACATGGGCCCGGAATATGGCGCAACCTGCGGCTTCTTCCCGGTTGACAGCGAAACCCTGAACTACATGAACACCACCGGTCGCGATGAACATCGCATCGAGTTGGTTGAAGCTTACTGCCGTGCGCAGGGCATGTGGCGCGACAAGGGTGCAGCCGATCCGGTCTTCACCGACATTCTCGAGCTTGACATGGCCGATGTCGTTCCGTCGATGGCCGGTCCCAAGCGTCCGGAAGGCCGCATTCCGCTGGAAAACATCGGCTCCGGTTTCGCAACCTCGCTGGAAAACGAGTACAAGAAGACCACCGGCCAGACCACGCGTTATGCCGTTGAAGGCGAAGACTTCGACCTTGGCCATGGCGATGTGGTGATTGCCGCTATCACGTCCTGCACCAACACTTCGAACCCGAGCGTGCTGATTGCTGCCGGTCTGCTGGCCCGCAACGCGGTTGCCAAGGGCCTCAAGACCAAGCCTTGGGTGAAGACGTCGCTTGCTCCCGGCTCTCAGGTCGTTGCCGCCTATCTCGAATCCGCTGGTCTCCAGAAGGATCTCGATGCACTCGGCTTCAACCTCGTCGGCTTCGGCTGCACGACCTGCATCGGCAACTCCGGCCCGCTGCCTGCGCCGATCTCCAAGACGATCAACGAAAAGGGCCTGATCGCGGCTGCCGTTCTGTCCGGCAACCGTAACTTCGAAGGCCGCGTCTCGCCGGACGTGCAGGCAAACTACCTTGCTTCGCCGCCGCTCGTCGTCGCCCACGCTCTTGCCGGTACGGTCACCAAGGACCTGACCAAGGAGCCGCTCGGCGAAGACCAGAACGGTAACCCGGTATTCCTGCGCGACATCTGGCCTTCCTCGAAGGAAATCCAGGAGTTCATCGCCAAGAACGTCACCCGCAAGATCTTCTCGGAGAAATATGCGGATGTGTTCAAGGGCGACTCCAACTGGCAGGCCGTTCAGGTTCCTGCTGGCCAGACCTATGCATGGGACGACAACTCGACCTATGTACAGAACCCGCCTTACTTTGTTGGCATGGGCAAGTCGGCTGGCACGATCGGCGACGTCAAGGGCGCTCGTATTCTTGGTCTCTTCGGCGACAAGATCACGACCGACCATATTTCGCCTGCCGGTTCCATCAAGGCTCAGTCGCCTGCTGGCAAATACCTCATCGACCATGGCGTTGGTATTGCCGACTTCAACCAGTACGGCACGCGTCGCGGCAACCATGAAGTGATGATGCGCGGCACCTTCGCAAACATCCGTATTCGCAACCACATGCTGGGCGAAAACGGACGTGAAGGCGGCTACACCATCCACTACCCGTCGAAGGAAGAAACCTCGATCTATGATGCTGCCATGCAGTACAAGGCCGAGGGTGTGCCGCTCGTCGTCTTCGCAGGCGTCGAATACGGTAACGGTTCTTCGCGTGACTGGGCTGCCAAGGGCACCAACCTGCTCGGCGTCAAGGCCGTGATCGCACAGTCCTTCGAGCGTATCCACCGCTCCAACCTCGTCGGCATGGGCATTGTGCCTTTCGTCTTCGAGGAAGGCACCAGCTGGCAGACGCTCGGCCTCAAGGGCGACGAAATCGTCACCATTGAAGGTCTTGCCGATGTTCGCCCGCGTCAGAAGGTCGACGCTTCCATCACCTATGCCGACGGCTCGGTGAAGAAGGTTCCGCTCATCTGCCGCATCGATACGCTGGACGAGCTGGACTACATGAAGAACGGCGGCATCCTGCAGACCGTTCTGCGCGATCTCGCCGCTTAATCGGCACTCGATTGAAACAAAAAGCCGCCGGAGCAACCCGGCGGCTTTTTCATGTTCCAGCGTTTTCCTTGCCGAAACTCTCATTTTCTCGAGTTTCGCGCCCGGATCTCGAAATTTCGGGATCTATATGACGCAAATAGAGCACACTTGCCCCGGAATCTCACCGCAACGTGAATTCCCATTGATCGGGGTAATTCCTACATAATAGATGACATCATCAATTAGTGCAGGATGAAACTAAAGTGACCGTGCAGCCCTCTTTTTATGGAACAGCCACTTGGCTGACCGGCGATTCCCTGCCGGCCTGGCGCAACGTATGCGCCGTTCTTGGGCTGGCTTTCACCGGCTGTGTCTCCATGCAAGGCTCTGCTTTAGCGCAAGATGCGCCAAAGAAGACCGCCGTTATCGAGCTTTTCACCAGTCAGGGCTGCAAATCCTGCCCGAAGGCTGACGACAATTTTGCCAAATTCGCCGATGATCCGAGCGTGCTAGCGCTGTCGTTCCACGTCAATTACTGGGATTATATGGGGTGGCGCGACACACTTGCCACCCAGGATAATACCGACCGGCAGAATGCCTATCGCAATTCCTTCAACGCACGCATGATCTATACGCCGCAGGCCATCATCAATGGCCGCGCGGAGGTCAACGGTCGCGATGCAGGCGCCATCAATGCACAGATCGCAGCCGACAAGCTGACTGTGCCGGTTGCGATCAACCGTCTCGACGATGGCCGTCTGTCCATCGAAATCGGTGCTGGCGAAAAGCCGAAATCACCGGTGCATGTGGTTCTGTTCTATTTCCGCGATGCGGTGACCATACCGATCACCGAAGGCGAGAATGCCGGTCAGGATATCACCTACCGAAACACGGTGAGCGAGATCAACACGATCGGCATGTGGGACGGCAAGGCGCTGAAAATCGAACTCCCCGCTTCCGAACTGAAGCGGAAGGATGTTTCCGGTTGCGCGGTCATTCTGCAGGAAACCCGGGACGACAATTCACTCGGGCGTATCCATGGCGCGGCCATGTTCAAGGAAAAAGCGCCTGTCGGCCTCTGACCGCGGCTGTTTCAGCACAAACCATAGTGTTTAAATCCGGCAGCATTGTCGGATGTCGAAGCTGTTTATTGCTTTTTGGAAAGTGCTTCAGTCTCGGCGGGTCTGGAAGACTGATCGGTGTTGCGGTTCGGTCGGACGAAGAAGGTTGGTTCGGCTCGGGCAGTCCTTTGGGCGGGGGGCTTGGGGTCGGACATACCCGAACCGAACCGTCTCAGGCAACACGTGGATGCTGAAGCCATAATCAGGCTGGAATGCGAAGCTGACAAGGCGAAAATGTGTTCGCCGATCACCATTACAGACAGACTTTCGTTTTTCGTGAACAGCTAATGCACGATCAGACAGGCACCGAATCTGGCGTTTTATGAGGGATATCCCGGTCAATTGAACAGCCAGACCACCGCTCGCACTTGAATTTGTTTCACAAAAGCATCACCCTACTGTCATGCGTTTCGTTGCGGCGAAGACGCGCCTGCCGCTTCGCCACCCACAGGGCTGAAAGGAAGGACATGGATATTTCAAGCGCAGCAAGTGAGGATTCATCATCCTCGTCCAACGCGTCCGCGTCGCCAAAGGTCGTTTCACTCGACCGCGCCAGATCGACCCCCTCCACCATCAGTTTCGACCGGCACGAACTGGGCAAGATCCTGAACATCTATGGCCGCATGGTCGCCGCCGGTGCATGGCGTGACTACGCCATCGACCATTTGAGTGACCGGGCCGTCTTTTCCATCTTCCGGCGCGCCAGCGAGGTTCCGCTGTTCCGCATCGAGAAGAATCCCAAACTGGCTCAAAAGCAGGGCGCTTACGCGGTCATTGCAGCAAGCGGGCTGATCATGAAGCGCGGCCATGAGCTGGAACGTGTGCTGCGCGTTTTCGACAAGAGCCTGAAACTCGTCGAGGCCTGACCCGTCGACGCGCTCAGGATGAGGATAGTGGCATTTTGCCCGGTTCAAGCGTGCGCCCGCCATTGAGTGACAGCTGCATCAGCACCGTATCCAGCCAGCGCCCGTGCTTGAAGCCTGAACCCTCAATCCGTCCACAATGCTGGAAGCCAAGGCTTTCATGCAACCGCACGGAACCAATATTGTTCTCACCATCGCCGATGACGGCCAATAGCTGCCGAAAACCCAGTGCCGTTGCCCGTTCGATCAGCTCGCGCAGGAGAAGCTTGCCGACGCCCTTATTCTTGGCCTCTGGCGCGATATAGATCGAATCCTCCGCAAGCCAGCGATAGGCCGGTCTGGTGCGGAAATAGCTGGCATAGGCATAGCCCAGAACCACACTGTTCTCTTCCGCAATCAGAATTGGGAAACCCTGTTCGACGAAGCCCTCAAAGCGCTGGCGCAGATCTTCGCGCGACGGCGGCTCTACCTCGTAGGAACCCGAACCGTTCAGCACGGCTTCGGTATAGATCGCAGTGATGGCGTCGATATCGGTGGGACGAAAATCGCGAACGACAGGCATGAGACAGAACCGGAGAGATGTTTTTACACACTCCAGCATGCATCATCTAACGACTGGACAAAAGCAAAAAGGGCAGCGTTTCCGCTGCCCTTTCGCATTCCAGCTTCTTCTGCTGATTAGTTACGGTTACCCATGAACTGCAGCAGGAAGGTGAACATGTTGATGAAGTCGAGGTAGAGACGCAGCGCGCCCATCACGACCTTGCGGCCCTGCGTATCCGAAGCATCGCCTTCGTAATACATTTCCTTGATCGACTGCGTGTCGTAGGCGGTGAGGCCTGCGAAGATCAGAACACCGATCACCGAGATTGCAAACTGCAATGCCGAAGAGCCGAGGAAGATGTTGACGACCGAAGCCAGGATCAGGCCGAACAGGCCCATGATCAGGAACGAGCCCATAGCGGACAGGTCACGCTTGGTCGTGTAGCCGTAGAGCGACAGCGCGCCGAAGGACGCGGCGGTCACGAAGAAGGTGCGAACGATGCTCTGGCCGGTGAAGACCAGGAAGATCGACGACAGCGACAGGCCGACGAGAGCTGCATAGCCCCAGAAGACGGCGTTAGCGGTCGAGACCGAAAGACGTTCGATGCGGAAGCTCAGGAAGAACACTGCCGCCAGCGGCGCAAGCATCACCACCCAGCGCAGCGGCGAGGTGTAGAGCGCGACGCCAAGGCCCGTGAGCATCTTGCCGTTAGCAAGCTGCGCGACGGCTGCGGACGGGTCCGTCGTCGTTGCGAGTGCCGCAACGGCGAATGCAGCAAGGCCGGTAACGGCCAGGCCGATAGCCATCATGTTATAGACGCCCAGCATATAGCTGCGCAGACCCTGATCGATGCCTGCATCGGCGCGAGTGCCGCCTACGGGCCTCTGCTGCGCCTGAATATTGCGAAAGTCAGCCATGACTTAAATCCTCTTGCCATGTCCCGTCCGGTGTCGGGGCGCTCATTCCGGCGAGCCGCCGCCAGGCGCCGCTGGCGGGACTCCAGCATGCCTGCCTGACATTATGGGGATTATGGCCCTCACGTACAAGTACCGCCTGTAAAAAAACGCGAGGGGCACAGTGAAAAACCGAACCGCATTCTCCATACGATCCAATGGCTTATGCTTTTTGAACCCTCCACATTACAAATCGCTCATATCGTCCGGAGCACTTGTGCAGGCTTCTGGCCCAGTACGCGCCATGTACCGGCCAATCCGAAGCCGACCGTCAGCACCAGCGCAACCGCCACGGTCATCAGCGCGACATCGGGCAGGAAGCTCGCCTTAAGCTTCATGATTTCAACCACGACATACCAGCCAGCCGCACTGCCGGCGGCAAGCGCAAAAAGCGCGGTTGCGAGACCGAGCAGCATATATTCCAGCACATAGGCTGCAATCAGCGTGCCGCGTGTGGCCCCAAGTGTCTTCAGGACGACAGCATCGTGCACCCGGGCGCGGTTGCCCGCAGCCAGCGCCCCGCCCAGCACCAGAACCGAAGCGGCAAGCGCGATGGACGCCGCAGCGCGAATGGCCGTCGCCAGCTGGCTGATGAGATCATTGGCGACATTGAGCGCATCGGTCACGCTGACCGTCGTGACAGCGGGCCATGTCTTGGTGACTTGTCGGAGCACATCGGGCGCAAGGTTTTTCTGGCTGTCCGGAATGGTGAGCGTTGCAAGCCATGTCGCTGGCGCACCGGCAAAGGTGTTGGGCGAAAACACCATGACGAAATTCATCGCCAGTGTTTCCCACTGCACCTGCCGGAAGCTCGCGATCTTTGCGGTGATGTTGCGGCCCAGCACATTGACCGTCACCTTGTCTCCAAGCTTCAGGCCCAGCTCCTTGCCTTC
The DNA here is from genome assembly GCA_014138095.1 of Ochrobactrum sp. RH2CCR150. GTDB lineage: Bacteria > Pseudomonadota > Alphaproteobacteria > Rhizobiales > Rhizobiaceae > Brucella > Brucella gambitense. The sequence goes on along the minus strand of JACGXE010000001.1, from coordinate 446,405 downwards.
CCGTTCGGAGAAAGAGACCAGCGGCTCACCGCTATAATCGGCAGGCCACCATTCGCCCTCGCTCAGCGTCGAATTATCGGGCACCTTGTCGGCAAATGTAATACCGCGATCACCGCGCAGAACCCAGGCCGCCTCGGGCGGAATGGTCATGTCGCGCACATTGGTTCCGTTGAAAGCTACGATACGCCCGCGCAACATCGGGCCGGAGGTGAGCTTGCCGTCTGGCACGATGCCGCTCACCAGCTTGGTGAAATCGCCAATGTCGCGGTTCTGGATATCGACGAAAAAGAAGTCCGGCGCCTGCGCGGGAATATTCTCCGTGACCTGTCGGCGCAGATTGCCATCGATCAGCGCAATCGCCACCATCAGCGTGAGGCCGAGGCCGAGCGAAAGCACCACCGAAGGGGTCAGCGCGCCGGGGCGGTGAATATTACCGACTGCAAGCCGAAGCGCCGTCGAGCGTACACGCGGTGCGCGGCGGGCAAGCCAGCGTATGCCATCGGCCACAAGCCGCAGCACGCCGAAAGCGGCAATGGCCGAGACGATGAAAATCGCCGCAATGCGCCGGTCATAGGCCACATAAAGCGCCAGGGCGGCCAGAGCCGCAATCAGCAGAACCGCAAGACCGAGATAAAGCAGCGGCGGCAGGCCACGCTGCTCAAAGCCCTGCTCGCGGAACAGGGCCGTCGCCGGAATATCGCGGGCGCGACCGAGCGGAATGATCGCAAAGGCGAGCGTAGTGATCAGGCCGAAGACGGCGGCAAGCGCCAGCGCGCCGGGAAAGAAACCGCCGCCACCGGCGACCGGCAGATAATTGGCCAGCACTATTCCAGCAGCAAACGGAATAATCGCCGCCAGAATGAGCCCAAGCACAATACCGATCAGGCCGATCACCATGATCTGCACCAGATAGACCAGAACCGCAAAGCGCGCAGGCGCGCCAAGCGACTTGAACGTCGCGATCACACCGCGCTTGCCATCGAGATAGGCGCGCACCGCATTGGCAACACCGACACCGCCGACGATCAAAGCCGTCAGGCCTACCAGCGTGAGGAACTGCGAAAAGCGCTCGATATTAGCGCTCAGCGCCGGAGCGGCATTGGCGCGGGAGCGGATATTCCACCCTGCATCCGGAAAATCGGCGGTCGCCAGACGTCTGACTTCGGCAATTGCCGAATCCGGCGCGCCATTGGGAAGTGCGACCTTATAGACATGGTCAACAAGGCTACCGGGCTGGATCAGACCCGACGCCCGCAAGCCATCAAGCGAAACCAGAAAACGTGGTGCAAAATTGAAGCCGGACGAAAGAAGATCCGGCTCGCTTTCGATCACACCGCGCAATTCGAATACTTGCGAACCGAGCAGCACCTTTGCACCGAGCGACAGCCCCATGCGATTGAGAAAATCCTGGGAGACCGCAGCGCCGTAAACATCGCCTTTGACAGCCGTCATATCGGCCAGCGACTGCTCCGGCGTGACCTTCAACGTGCCATAGAGCGGATAGGCAGCATCGACCGCTTTCACCTCGACCAGCGACTGGTCGGAACCATCCGGCATGCGGGCCATGGAGCGCATTGTCGCGCTTTCGGCCATCCTGCCCTGCTTTTCGATGAAAGCGCGCTCTTCCGCCGTTGCTTCGCGCTGATTGAGCGCAAAACTGACATCCCCGCCAAGAATGCTCTGTCCTTCCGACGCAATGCCGGTGCTGACCGACCGCGCCACGGAATTGACGCCGCCAATGGCCGCCACGCCAAGCGCGATACAGGCCAGAAAAATATAGAACCCGGCAAGCCCGCCGCGCATTTCGCGCAGTGCAAAGCGGAGTGCCAGCGAAAGCGACGTCGCAGATCTCATGCGCCAGCCACCAGTTTCTCAAGCACCGCACCACCCTTGGCAGGTTCTTCGATGCGACCGGAACGGACGGGAATCTCGCGGTCGCAACGCGCAGCCAGCGACGGATCGTGGGTAACGAGCACCATGGTCAACCCGTTTTCGCGCTGTTTAGCGAAGAGCAGATCGGCAATCTGCCGCCCCGTCGTGGTGTCGAGATTACCGGTCGGCTCGTCGGCGATCAGAATTTTCGGCGACGGCGCAAGCGCGCGTGCTATCGCCACGCGCTGCTGCTCGCCGCCGGACAGTTCGGACGGATAATGCGTCAGCCGTTCGCCAAGCCCAACGGCCTTCAACTCGCGTTCCGCAACTTCGAATGCATCGCGGCGCCCGGCCAGTTCCAGCGGAACCGCCACATTTTCCAGCGCGGTCATATTGGGAATCAGGTGAAACGACTGGAACACGATGCCGATATTGGCCCCACGAAAAGCGGCAGCCTGATCCTCGCTCATCTGACTGATCGTCTCGCCCGCAATATTCACAGTTCCGTTATCGACATGCTCCAACCCGGCCAAAACCATAAGAAGTGTAGATTTGCCCGAACCGGAGGGACCGACAATGCCCACGGACTGGCCGCTGGCAATATTGAGGGAGACCCCCTTCAGCACATGCACCGATGATGCAGCATGGCCAAGCGTCAGATGAACATTCTCAAGTTCGATAATCGGGCCAACAGCCTGTTCCGTCACGCGGTTTTCTTCCTATATGAATCAGTAGAACTGAAGGGCGCGCCACAAATTTGAACTTATGTTGCGCCAACACTTGAATAAATCACGTGAGCTGTCGCTCACCCTTTTATCGAATATGGGTTGCCAACGATGCGTTTCAAACTCTCAATTCCGGCATGGCTCTCGATTTTTGCGATCCTCGGATCGGTTTTTGCTGGCAGCGTCTATGCCCAGCAGGAGCCGGCACAGGAAGACCCGACGGGTCTTGAAGACGCTCTGCCGACCGAACAGCTTTCGCAAGTCAAAGTTGTCGGCTTCGGTGACAGCCTGATGGCCGGCTATCTCCTGCCCGTCAACGCCGCCTTTCCGCAGCAGCTTGAAAAAGCGCTGAACGACAAGGGCGTCGAGGTCTCGATCGAGAATGCAGGCGTGTCGGGCGATACGACCACGGGCGGCCTGTCGCGCATCGACTGGTCCATCCCCGATGGAACCGATCTCGTCATTCTTGAACTCGGCGCCAACGATGCGTTGCGCGGCATCCAGCCCGACATCACGGAAAAGAATCTCGACGATATGCTGGCGCGTCTCAAAGAGCGTGGCATTTCCGTCATTCTGGCAGGCATGATCGCCCCACCCAATATGGGCAAGGACTATGCCGCCAAGTTCAACCCCATTTATCCGAAGCTGGCGCAGAAATATGGCGTGCCGCTCTACCCGTTTTTCCTCGACGGCGTAGCAACCAAGAAGGATCTTCTGCTCGAGGATGGAATGCACCCCAATGAAAAAGGTGTCGAAGCAATGGTGGCAAACTTTATGCCTACTATCGAAAAAAGCCTGTCCGACGTACAAAACAAGGGGACATCGGGAGGCTGAAACCCGTGAGGCACATAAACAGCTTGCTCCGGGACTCAAACGATGATTCGCTACAAATGCATCGACTTAGCCGAATCGATTTCTGACAGGTACGATGTTTTGACTCTCTAGGTTAGAGTGTCCTTTATGCGTCCACGACGCATAGCGCTCTGACACAGAACGCTTCGAGGAGGATGCCTTATGCCGCGTCTTTTCACTGCCCTCGAAATCCCGCGCGATGCTGCGCTCTCGCTGTCATTATTGCGAGGCGGTCTCCCCGGCGCACGCTGGATTGATGTCGAAAACTACCACATAACGTTGCGTTTTATCGGAGATGTGGAAGGCCATGTGGCCGACGAGGTTGCCAATGCGCTCGATCGTGTGCGGCGACCCGAATTCATGCTCAACCTGTCGGGTGTCAATGCGTTCGGCTCCAAAAAGCCGCACAGCATTTATGCGGGCGTATCCCCGTCGCCTGAACTCAACGCATTGCAGGCGGAAATCGAACGCATCTGCCAGCGGTTTCACATTCCCGCCGACCCTCGCAAATTCACACCCCATGTGACGCTTGCGCGGCTTCGCAACGCTCGCATCGACGATGTCGTGCGTTACCTCTCCTCACGCGGCAATTTCGCGACGCCATCCTTCAAGGTGGGTCGCTTCGTGCTGATGTCGTCGCGCGATTCCGTGGGCGGCGGACCTTACATTGTTGAAGAAGCCTGGCCTTTGGTGGCGTCCGCCCGCCAGAACTGGTCGGCCAGCGCTTTCGAAGACGCCAGAACCATCCGGTAAACCAGCTCGAAATCCCCGGTTCCGCCATAATAGGGATCGGGGATCTCAACTGCCTTTCCCTCTGCAATCTCCGTGAACAGCCCAACATGCGCGCTTGCATTTGCAGGCTGTCGTTGCGCGATCATCCGCATATTGTAGCGGTCCATCCCAAGGATCAGGTCGAAGCGGCTGAAATCGGCGGCGATCAGCTGGCGGCATCGTTGTGCGCTGATGTCGAGACCATGACGGGACGCAACGCTGATGGACCGTTCGTCGGGTTCTTCTCCCGTATGATAACCGTTCGTCCCTGCCGAATCGATCAGCACATTGCGGATGCCACGCGCTTCAAGAACATGTCCCATCACGCCCTCAGCAAGCGGTGAACGGCAGATATTGCCTGCGCAGATGAAAAGAATGCTGGTCGGTTTCTCTATGGTCACGGAACCCTCGCGCTCATGATAAGTTAGTTCAAGAACCGCAACATAGGCGAAAGACGATGGCACGCAACCGGCTGACTGCAGACGAACTGAAACAGGCGCTGGCCGAACTGGAGGGCTGGCAGAAGGTGGAGGATCGCGAGGCGATCACCAAGAGCTTCAAGTTCAAGGACTTCAACACCGCCTTCGGCTTTATGACACGGGCGGCACTTTATGCCGAAAAACTCGACCATCATCCCGAATGGTTCAATGTCTATAACCGTGTCGATATCACACTCGCGACCCACAGCGAGAATGGCATTACAGAGCTGGATGTCAAAATGGCGCGCAAGATGAATGCGATTGCCTGACCGTGATGATCATCGCCTAAACCTTTGAAATATAAACCATGATGGTCTTCTTCTGGTAAGTGAAGCTGCCATCGCGGTTCCGGCATGAATAGGGCAGGGCTTTGGTCAGATCGATGCGCTCGCCCCAGTTCTGGCCAAGTGCGCCGCCATTGATGCTTCGGATAAAGACATCGCCGACAGCAATGGCCGAGTGGAAAATATGCCCGGCCCTGACATCGTAGAACCCGATGGCGCGGCCATAGGTGATGGCGGAATAGCCGTTCCATTGCTCTCCGGCGCGGAAATTCAACAGCGGAATCCAGTTCTGCCCGGAGGTTCCGCGCAAGGTATGTTCGGAAATGCCTGCCCCCAAAAGAAAGCGCATATAGGCCGTTGCATCGTAGCAAACATTGTCTTTCACATCGACGGTGATGTGGTCGCTCAAATCCTGCGCCGATGCGAGCTGGTTTCCGCGATAGAACTGACTTGTCCGGTCAGCACGGACAAAGTTCTCGCCATAGCCGGTAAGATGCATGAACAGTCTCCATTCAATCAGGTCAAGAAGCTGACCCAGACCCAAAACTGACCTTGGGCTGGCCGGACCTATAATCCGGTGATTTGGGATAGAGGTTGTAGCTGATGGTTCTTGCAGGATGCTCCCTGCCCTGAACGGGCAAAAACTTGAAAACCGGGGCGTTACCCCCCATTTTCGATCATGTCATTTTCGGCCCCTCATACGCCGCGATCTGACTGACAGGAGTTTGCTCGACGATGGATAGCGTCAAAATTGGTGAAATCCTTGAACCCGGCAGCGAAAGCGATTTCAAGAAACGCAGCGAACGGGTGAAGCAAGGTTTCTGGAAGGCCGTGCGCCGCGCCGGTCGGATGGTGCCCTTCATGGATGAAGTAGTGGCCGCCTATTATTGCGCCCTCGACCAGAAGACACCGACACGCGTGCGCATGACCCTAATGGCGGCGCTTGCCTATTTCGTGCTGCCCTTCGACATTATCCCCGACATGCTGGTCGGCATCGGCTTTACTGACGATGTCGCCGTGCTGATGGCAGCCCTGACCGCCGTGCGCACGCATATTACGCCTGCGCATCGGTTGGCGGCGCGTCAGGCGCTGGAAGAGGCTGAGGGAGTAAGGGAGTAAGGGAGTAAGGGAGTAAGGGAGTAAGCTCTCACAATCCTGAAACCGTACAAGCCCTTAAAGCAGGCGGCGAGCCGGAGTGCATTTGTCGTCATTTGCAGCGCGAATGGCGACTTTCGGACCAGACACTTAATTGTGAAGCCGTAGCTTCCCCCCTTTATCCCCTATTCCCTTATTCCCCTACTGCCCTACTCCCCTCCTGTCATATTCCAGCCGCTTTCTTTGCATTGATGTGGAGCCTGGGGTGGCGATCAGCCCTTGCTCGTTCAAGTTTTCTTTCAAAACTTCACCGTTTGGTAACCCAGATTAAGGCACTTTAATCGGCAACTGAGCGGGGCGGCGTGTAGAACGGCGGCATCCCGATATTCGAGTTTGAAGCAAACGAAAGAGAACCGGTAAAAGACCATGCTTGGAAAATCGATCGTCGCGGCTTCGGTGTTTACAATTGCAATGGCGGGCTCGGCCCTCGCCCAGACACCGACCCAGATTAAACAGTTCGACGCCTGGGGCGCCTATAGCTACAAGGCGGGCAACGGCAAGGTTTGCTATGTCCTCTCCGTCCCGACTGTGAAGGCTCCGGCCTCGGTCGACCACGGCGACAATTTCTTCCTGATCAGCCAGAAGCCGGGCCAGAACATCTCGTTCGAGCCGCAGTTCATGGCGGGTTATGACCTGAACCCCAATGCCAAGGTTACCGTCAGCGTCGGCAGCAACCGTTTCACCATGTTCGTGAACGGCAAGTCAGGCTGGATGGAAAATGCCGCTGAAGAGCCGAAGCTCATCGCAGCCATGAAGTCCGGTCAGGATCTCAAGGTCGAGGCCCAGTCGAAGCGCGGCACCAAGACCAATTACACCTATTCGCTGAAGGGTGTTTCGGCAGCTCTTGCCGCGATCCAGAACTGCAAGTAAGCGACGTTTCGTCGAATAAGGACTGTTTTTCAGAGCCGGAGCCTTTGCTCCGGCTTTTTTCTTTTGTGTCAGTTCCGCCAATCTTGCATGACAGCCGGGATGATCGAACGGGATGACGGACGCCGTATTCTATGCTAAGAGCGCGCGGAACAAGGCTCGCATATGCTGATGACAGAGCCCATATATACTCCTTGCAATCACGGCAATCGGGCCCAAATTGATCGGCGCGCGTCATCGCGGTCGCCCCTTAACAGTTGAAAACAGATGTCTATTTCGTTCGACCTTACCATTGATGATACGCGCGACCAGCTTGCCCGCCATGTGCGCGCCAATCTGGAAGCAAAGCCGTCGCTCATCGGCATGTCGCGCGAGGAGATGGCCGAAGCGCTCATCAAGGCCGGTGTGCCGGAGCGTCAGGTGAAGATGCGCATCAGCCAGCTCTGGCACTGGCTTTATGTACGCGGCGTTTCAGATTTCGCCGACATGCGCAATATTTCCAAGGACCTGCGCGCCATGCTGGCGCAGCATTTCACCATTGCGCGCCCGGAAGTGGTCGAAGAACAGATTTCGCAGGACGGCACCCGCAAGTGGCTGTTCCGCTTTCCGCCGCGCGGTGCAGGTCGCCCGGTCGAGATCGAAAGCGTCTATATTCCCGAAGAAGGTCGCGGCACGCTGTGCGTTTCCAGCCAGGTCGGCTGCACGCTCACCTGCTCGTTTTGCCATACCGGCACGCAGAAGCTGGTGCGCAATCTGACATCGGAAGAAATTCTGGCGCAGCTTCTGACCGCCCGCGACCGGCTCGGCGACTTCCCGGACAAGGATACTCCCGACGGCGCCATGGTGCCTGCCGAAGGCCGCAAGATCACCAATATCGTGATGATGGGCATGGGCGAGCCGCTCTATAATTTCGAGGAAGTGAAGAAGGCCCTGATCATCGCTTCCGATGGCGACGGCCTGTCGCTTTCCAAGCGTCGCATCACGCTTTCGACCTCGGGCGTCGTGCCGGAAATCTACCGCACCGGCGATGAGATCGGGGTGATGCTCGCCATTTCGCTGCACGCCGTGCGCGACGAGTTGCGCGACATCCTCGTGCCCATCAACAAGAAGTATCCGCTGGAACAGCTGGTCAAGGCCTGCCGCGAATATCCCGGCCTGTCGAATGCCAAGCGCATCACGTTCGAATATGTGATGCTGAAAGACATCAATGACAGCCTTGAAGATGCAAAGCTTCTGGTGAAGCTGTTGCAGGGCATTCCGGCCAAGATCAATCTCATTCCGTTCAACCCGTGGCCCGGCACCAACTACCAGTGCTCGGACTGGGAGCAGATCGAACGTTTTGCCGATTACGTCAACGCTGCCGGTTATGCCTCGCCGATCCGCACCCCGCGCGGTCGCGACATTCTTGCTGCCTGCGGCCAGTTGAAGTCGGAATCCGAACGTATGCGCAAGAGCGAACGCCTTGCGCTGGAAGCCATGATGATCGCCGGACACGGCGAATAAACGGAACAAGCGAGCGCACGTGAACGATACTTTCGACTACATAATGCGCTTCGTCGTTATTCTCTTTGGCTATTGCTGCGGCCTTCTGGCAACCGGCTGGTTTCTGGCTGCCATCCTGTTTCGCAGCATCGGCGTTGATGCGCTGATGGACGATTTCGCCATGATGGCCGGCGCCGGCAATATGGAAGCCGCCACGCTTTGGGCGACGACCAGTTTCTGGAGCAGCGTTTTCGTCGGCGGTATCGTTGTAGCCATGCTGGCGGGCGGCATCAGTTTTCTGCCTGCCGCTATCGTCATTCTGCTCGCCGAAGCGCGCGGCTATCGCTCGTCGGTATTTTATTGCGTTGTGGGAGCCATCATCGGTCTTGGAACCGCTGGAAGCAGCATTCCATTTCGCGGATCCGACGAGTGGCCGGAAATGCCGCTCTGGATTGCCGCCTTCGTGGGCGCGGGCATTGTAGGCGGCTTCATCTACTGGCTGATTGCAGGCCGCAATGCCGGACGGCTTTCCGACCGCCCGGCAGGGTAATTCAAGGCATAAAGCTCATTTCGCCTGCGCGGTGATGATTTTCAGCGCGAAAGCCGAAAACACGCCGGCAAACAACCAATCCACGATGCGCGTCACTGTCGGGTTCTTCTTCAGAAGGCCCGCAAACCTGTCGGCTGCGACGACCATTGGCACGGTAAAGGGCAGCGCCAGCGGAATGAAAGACAGGCCGAGGAAGAACAGTTTGCCCATCGCATGCGGGTCAGTAACGGAGACGAACTGCGGCAGGAAGGTCATGTTGAACAGAATGATCTTCGGGTTGAGCAGATTAATGCCAAGCCCGGTCGCCCAGTTCTGAACCAGCGTGTGCTTTTTACCGCCGTTCTTTTCCGGCGAGAACGCCGAGCCCTTGCGGATTGCCTGTACGGCGAGCCAGACGAGATAGCCCGCCCCCACCACCTTCAGCACAGTGAAAGCAGCCGGAGACGCGATAATCAGCGCCGAAAGCCCCAGCGCCACCATGGTCGTATGGATGACGATGCCGGTATTTGCGCCCGCCATGCAGGCGAAACCGGCCGCCTTGCCTTCGGACAAGGCGCGCCCGACGAACAATGTCATGTCCGGGCCGGGTGTGATGGAAAGAATAGCGGTTGCAATCGCGAACTGGACGAAAATAGTCCATTCGGGAATGAAGGTCAGGTTTGTCAGGAATGACATGCGCGTAGCTCCGAAAATTCGCGGCAAAATAGAGCGGTTTCTGTTCTGACAGAATCGTCGGAACCGCTCTATTCGGTTTGTTTTGAGCATTATCCGACGCAAAACCGCTTCGCACTTTTGCTGGAAATGCTCTAACGCGAATCAAATCTCGCCGCTACTGGATTCTCTGGTCTTTTCGATAAGTCGCAGCCATCCTGCTTGCACGTGGCTTAGCAACTGATAAAAGGACAGCAACATCCAATTCCCAAGCCCTGCGGATGCTCTTCCCGAGCGGACAATGGGGCATCCATCGTATCGGAAGTTGACTATGAGCAAGTGGAAAGACGTTAAGAAGGTCGTACTCGCCTATTCGGGCGGTCTCGACACCTCGATCATCCTGAAATGGCTTCAGACGGAGCTCGGCGCGGAAGTCGTGACTTTCACCGCCGATCTGGGTCAGGGCGAAGAACTTGAACCGGCACGCAAGAAAGCGGAAATGCTGGGAATCAAGGAAATCTTCATTGAGGATGTGCGCGAAGAATTCGTGCGCGATTTCGTTTTCCCGATGTTCCGCGCCAATGCCGTCTATGAAGGCGTTTATCTGCTCGGCACGTCGATTGCCCGTCCACTGATTTCCAAGCACCTTATCGAGATCGCCAAGAAGACCGGCGCCGACGCCATTGCGCATGGCGCGACCGGTAAGGGCAACGATCAGGTTCGCTTCGAGCTTTCCGCTTATGCGCTGAACCCGGACATAAAGATCATCGCTCCATGGCGCGACTGGTCGTTCAAGAGCCGCACGCATCTGCTCGAATTCGCCGAACAGCACCAGATTCCGGTTGCGAAGGACAAGAAGGGCGAAGCGCCGTTCTCCGTCGACGCCAACCTGCTGCACTCCTCGTCCGAGGGCAAGGTTCTGGAAGATCCGGCACTGGAAGCTCCAGAATATGTGCATATGCGCACCATTTCGCCGGAAGCAGCACCCGACAAGGCAACGATCATCAAGATCGGCTTTGAAAAGGGCGACGCCGTTTCGATCAATGGCGAGCGTCTTTCGCCTGCTACGCTTCTTGCCAAGCTCAATGAATATGGCCGTGACAACGGCATCGGTCGTCTCGACCTCGTGGAAAACCGCTTCGTCGGCATGAAGTCGCGTGGCGTCTACGAAACGCCGGGCGGCACGATCCTGCTGGCAGCTCACCGCGCCATCGAATCGATCACGCTCGACCGAGGTGCTGCTCATCTCAAGGATGAGCTGATGCCTCGCTATGCGGAGCTGATCTATTACGGCTTCTGGTTCTCGCCGGAACGCGAAATGCTTCAGGCCGCAATCGATCTCAGCCAGAAAAACGTCGAAGGCGAAGTCACTCTCAAGCTCTACAAGGGCAATGTGATGGTGATCGGCCGCGAATCGGACAAGTCGCTTTATTCCGACAAGCTCGTCACCTTCGAAGACGATCAGGGCGCTTACGACCAGAAGGATGCAGCGGGCTTCATCAAGCTCAACGCACTGCGCCTGCGCACGCTGGCTGCACGCGACCGCAAATAAGCAGACCCACTATTGAGAATATGAAACGCCCTCCCTCATTGGAGGGCGTTTTTCTTTGTCCTGAATTTTCTTTTCTATGAAGAATCCGACGTGCCCACAGGGATCGAACGTTTCCCTGCTTGACTCTTTTCAGAGTCGATTCAATACTAGAACAAATAGAGAACGAAAGCGACTTCGGTAAAACCGGCAGGCAGGCTTGCCTCCGGAACCGCGCAATCAAACACAGACAGATTACGGGAATTTCGACGTGAGCGGCATCGACATCGCGACGTTGCGGCGCATGGTTACCGCCATTGAAGGCAACGATCCGCAAGGAAACTTTGCTGGCGATACAAGTGCCGGTTTCGGGAGCACAAACAGCTTCGCACTGGGCCACGCGGCGGCGGACGCAGCCTTTCCGCATGGACTTGCTGGCGATGCCTTGCATGAGGTTTTCGCTGAAAATCCCGGTGCACATATGGCGGCAACGGGCTTTGCGCTCGCCATGGCATTGCGAGCTACACAAAAGCAGCGACCGATCATCTGGATCGAGGAGGAAACGGCGACAAGCGAATATGGGGGGCTCTACCCGCCGGGATTGCATGCTTTCGGCATCGATCCGCACCGGCTGCTGATCGTGCGCTGTCCGAATGCGCAGGATGTACTGAAGGCGGCCAATGATGTGCTGGAAGCAGGAACCGGCGGCAAGGCTTCGCATCTCGTTTCCGGCATCGTTGCCTCGATGACCGGCCAGCCGAAATGCCTCGACCTGACGGCCTCGCGCCGTCTGCTGCTGGCAGCGGAGACAGCGCAACTGCCGGTCATCCTGCTTCGAAGTCATCGCACCGGCGTGCAAAGCGCTGCCGTCAGCCGATGGCGTGTGGCCCCTGCACCTTCGCGCTCCAGCGGAGCCAATGCGCCCGGAAAACCGGCTTTCCTGGCCGTTCTGGAGCGTAACCGTCATGGCACATGCGGCCAGTGGATCATGGAATGGAACAATGAAACCCTTGAATTCGGCATCAGAGAACGGGAAGGAAGCGGCAGCGCCGGTATCCATGGCGTCCTCCATGACGTTCATGGCGCTGTGGTTTCCGTTCCTGCCAACGGACAGGCTGCACCGCGCCGGGCGATCTGATGCACCTTCCGGGCAAGCACCCGACGCACTGCCGCTTGTCATTACCGAGCGCACCGCCAATGCCCTGCGGCTGACGGCCATCGACGTCAAGGCCGCCAAGCTCGGGCTTTATCCCGGCATGGCGCTGACCGATGCGCGAGCGCGCGTGGAAAGACTTGATGTGGCCAATGCCGAGCCGGAGAGCGATGCCGCCCTGCTCAACAGCATGGCCCATTGGTGCGAACGCTATACGCCGCTTGTCGCCTTCGATCCGCCGCACGGGCTGATGCTGGACATTACCGGTTGCGCGCATCTGTTCGGCGGATTGGCCGCCATGCATGCCGATGTGATCCGGCGCATAGAGCGCGCCGGTCTGCACATACAGGCGGCGATTGCCGATAACAGCTTTGCTGCGCGGCTTCTCGCCCGTGGCACGAGAGGCGGCGTCTTCGACAAGGCGCAGGCCGACGCCGTTTTGCCGCGCCTGCCGCTTTCCGCACTCGAACTGGCCAATACAGCCGAGACCGGCCTCAAGCGTGCAGGCCTGAAACGGATCGGCGATGTGATGGCGCTGCCGCGTGCCGCACTCACCGCCCGCTTCGGCCCAGATCTAGCCACCCGTCTCGGTCGCCTGACACGACAAGAGCGCGCGCCGATCTCGCCGCTGCGCATGGTGCCGCTTGCAACGACTGAACGCCGCCTGTCCGAGCCTCTGACCGCCATGGAACTGGTGGAGCGCATCTTGCAGGAACTGGCGCTGGAGCTGTTCGCCCGGCTTGAAACGGAAGGCAAAGGTGCGCTTCTGATCGAAGCGTCATTCTTCCGGGTCGATGGCGCAATACGCCATATCCATATCGAAACCGGCCAGCCTCTGCGCGACGACAGGGTTTTTCTGCGCCTTGCGCGTGAAAGGCTCAACGCTCTCACCGATCCGCTAGATGCCGGATTCGGTTTCGACATGATCAGGCTTGCCGCCTTGCGCAGCGCCGCTGTCGCACAACGCCAGACCGGGCTGGACCAGCATGAGGAAGACGATGCCGGTTTCAGCCAGCTGATCGACCGGCTTTCGGCGCGTCTGGGGCCGGAACGCGTGCTGGTGCCCTTCGCGCGCGATACGCATATGCCGGAGCGCGCTTTTGGCCTGCGCCCTGCCCTACATGGCAGCCACGCAAACGAGACCGAATATGAAAGCGGACCGGTTCTGGCCGGCGATCCGCCAGCGCGTCCCATAAAACTGTTTCGTCCGCCGCAGCCCATCGAAAGCGTGGCGGAAGTGCCTGACAGCCCGCCCTCGTTCTTCTTGTGGCGGCGGGTTCGCCATCATATTCGCCTTGCCGAAGGACCGGAGCGGATCGAGCCGGAATGGTGGCTTTCCATCGGCCATGACGTACCGGAGTTGCGCGATTATTACCGGGTGGAAGATGAGAACGGCCAGCGTTTCTGGATTTTCCGCGAAGGGCTTTATGACGGCGCCAATCATCCACGCTGGTTTCTGCATGGGTTGTTTGCCTGATGACCCGCGCTATGACCCATATCGGCAAAAACCCCGCTTATTATGAAATGGCTGTCGCCAGCAATTTCTCCTTCCTGTGCGGCGCATCGCATCCGCAGGAACTGGTGTTACGCGCCCATGAACTTGGCCTGACCGGCATCGGCATTGCCGATCGCAACACGCTGGCCGGGGTGGTGCGGGCGCATGCCGCCTGGAAGGATTTTCGCGACAAAAGCACCTTCCGGCTGTTCATCGGCTGCCGCCTGTCCTTCATCGACGGCACGCCGGATATGGTCGTCTATCCGCGCGACCGGCCTGCTTATGGCCAATTGTGCCGCCTCCTGACCGAGGGCAAAAGGCGCGCTGCCATCAAGGGCGAATGCCATCTGCTCTGGGCCGACCTGTTGTTTCGCGCCCGACAGTTTCAGATCGCCGTCATGCCCCCGGAAGACAACGATCCTGACTTTCCGGCGCGCCTGTCGGAAATTGCCACGGCGGCACAAGGCTGCGTCTGGCTGGCGCTGGCCATGCCGCATCAGGGACATGATGGACGCCGGGCCGAGCGCATCGCCCGTTTTGCAGCAGACGCGGGCGTGCCGCTTCTCGCCACCAATGATGTGCTCTATCACCACCCCGACCGCCGTGCGCTTCAGGATGTGCTGACGGCGACCCGCCATCACAGCACGGTTTTTGCCGCCGGGCGGCTGCTGAAAAAAAACGCCGAGCGTCATCTGAAGCCAGCGCGGGAAATGGTCCGGCTTTTCCGCGCCTATTCGCAGGCGATTGCCGCGACCGCCGATTTCACCGCGCCCATCACCTTCCAGCTCGATGAGTTGAAATATGATTATCCCGACGAGCCCGTGCCGCCGGGAAAGACGCCGCAACAGCACCTGCATGATCTGGCCTGGGAAGGTGCTGCCCGACATTACGGCGCGGATACTATTCCGGAAAAGGTAAAGGGGCTGATCGTCAAGGAACTGGCGCTGATCGAAAAGCTGCAATATGCGGCCTATTTCCTGACCGTCCATGACATTGTTCAGTTTGCTATATCCAAAGGCATCTTGTGTCAGGGGCGCGGTTCGGCGGCCAACTCCGTCGTCTGCTTTTGCCTTGGCGTGACCGGTGTGGACCCGACCGAAGTGGACCTGCTGTTCGAGCGTTTCATCTCCGCCGAGCGCCAGGAACCGCCGGATATCGACGTCGATTTCGAGCATGAGCGGCGCGAGGAGGTGATGCAATATGTCTATAATCGTTACACCACCGATCGCGCGGCAATTGTCGCGACCGTCATCAGCTATCGTTCCCGCAGTGCGATCCGTGATGTCGGCAAGGCGCTGGGACTGACCGAAGATGTGACGGCGGCGCTTGCCAATACGGTCTGGGGCATATCCGGCGGCGGCATCGACAAAGAACATATTCGTCAGGCGGGCCTCGATCCGGAAAATCCAGTCATCCGGCGCGCTGTGGAACTGGCCATAGAGCTGATCAGCTTTCCGCGCCACCTGTCGCAGCATGTGGGGGGCTTTGTGCTCACACGCGACCGTCTGGACGAGACTGTGCCCATCGGCCCGGCGGCCATGGAAGACCGCTACTTCATCGAATGGGACAAGGATGACATTGATGAAGTGGGGCTGATGAAAGTGGATGTGCTGTCGCTCGGCATGCTGACCTGCATTCGCAAGGCTTTCGACCTCATTCACCAGCACAAGCCGCAGCTTTATGGCGGGCAAAAAATGACCCTCGCCAATCTGCCGCGCAAAGATGAAGCCGTCTATGACATGCTCTGCAAGGGGGATTCGCTCGGCGTGTTTCAGGTGGAAAGCCGCGCGCAGATGAACATGCTGCCGCGTCTGAAACCGAAGAAGTTCTACGATCTGGTCATCCAGGTCGCCATTGTGCGCCCCGGTCCTATTCAGGGCGATATGGTGCATCCTTATCTGAGACGGCGAAACAATGAGGAGCCTTGCACCCTGCCGTCGCCCGCCCCCGAGCATGGCCCGCCGGACGAGCTGCAACAGATATTGGACAAGACCAAAGGCGTGCCGCTGTTTCAGGAACAGGCGATGCGTATTGCCATCGAGGCGGCAAAGTTCACGCCCGACGAAGCCAACCAGCTGCGCCGCGCCATGGCGACTTTCCGCAAGATGGGCACCATCCACACCATGCAGGAAAAGATGATCGACGGCATGGTGAAACGCGGCTATGACCGGACCTTCGCCGAGAATTGCTTCAACCAGATCAAGGGTTTCGGTGAATATGGTTTCCCGGAAAGCCATGCGGCAAGCTTTGCGCATCTGGTCTATATTTCCGCATGGATCAAACATCACCACCCGGAAGTCTTTGCCGCCGCGCTGCTCAACTCGCAGCCGATGGGTTTTTATGCGCCAGCGCAGATCGTGCGCGATGCGCGTGAGCATGGCGTGACGGTTCTGCCGGTCGATGTGAATTTCAGCCAGTGGGATAATCTGCTGGAAGACATTACCGGACCATATCCAGCTGTACGGCTTGGCTTCCGCCAGATCGACGGCTTTTCCAAGGATGACACAAAGCTGCTGCTTGCCGACCGGCATGAGCCTTATCGCACCATTGAGGATATGCATCGCCGCCTGCGCCTCGACCGGCGCGCTTTCACCGCGCTCGCCGATGCGGATGCTTTCGGCTCGCTCGATATCGACCGTCGTGCAGCACTCTGGGCTGTGCGCCGCCTGCCCAATGATGAGACCTTGCCGCTGTTTCGGGCTGCGGCCACAAGCGAACTGGCGGAAGAACCGCGCACGAAGCTGCCCGAAATGGCCGCCGCCGAACATGTCATTGCCGATTACGAGACGACCCGGCTTTCGCTGAAAGGGCATCCGCTGCAATATTTGCGCGAGGGGCTGGCAGCGGAAGGCGTTTCCACCTGTCGCGCCGTGCAGGAAGGCACCGATAGCCGCCGCATGAAGGTGGCAGGTATCGTGACGGTGCGGCAGCGCCCCGGCAGCGCGAAGGGCGTTGTGTTTCTCACCATCGAAGACGAGACTGGCATCGCCAATATCGTCGTCTGGCCGAAGATCATGAAAGCATTTCGTCGCGAGGTGATGGGCGCGCGTCTGGTCCGCATCGAAGGTCGCGTCCAGCGAAGCCCGGAAGGCGTGGTGCATGTGGTGGCGGCCAAGATCGAGGACCGCTCCGGTGCCTTGCTGGATCTGAGCGGGCGCGAAGCGCAACGCCTCGTCGCGCCGTCACAAATGGCACATCACCCCAGAAATGTGCGGATCATGCCGAAGTCGCGAGACTTCCATTGAACAATTACGCGCTCGGAAGCCCGTTCGCTATTTTGGTTATGACACGGCGAAAATGGTGCAATTCGAGAACCGGAGCGGAGTGTACTTTAGGGTACATGAGCACCGGAAGCGCAGAACTGCGCCGTTTGCAGACCGTCAGAACCGAAATAGAGCGGGCTTCAGTTCCACGCGCCGACGAAGAACACAGCACAATAATGCAGCATCGCCCCGACCACGACAAAGCCATGCCAGATAGCGTTCTGGAAACGCAACCGCTGCCAGACGTGAAAGATCACACCCAGCGAGTAAACGATGCCGCCTGCTGCGATCAGCCAGAACACGGTCGGCGGCAGCGACTGCACAATCGTGTCGTAAACCATCATGCCGCTCCATCCGAGCGCCAGATAAAGCAGGATCGACAGCCGGTCGAAACGACCGGGCAGAAAAAGCTTCAGCATGATGCCGACAAAAGCCACACCCCATACGAAGAGCAAAAGCGGCACGGCGCGGTCGCCCATATGCATCGCGAAAGGCGTGTAGGTTCCGGCAATCAGCAGATAAATGGCCGAGTGATCGAACCGGCGCAGGAACCATTTGGTCGGCGAGACCGGCCAGATATTATAGACCGCCGAAATGCCGAGCGCACCCAGAAGGCATGCCAGATAGACACTGGAGGAAATCGATGTCGCCGCAGGACTGTTCGGCAGGAAATAGATCAGCATGGCGATTGCACCAGCAAAGGCCAGCGCCACGCCGAGCACATGGATGACCCCATCCGCCCAGAGCTCCGCCCTGTCGTAGTGCCATTTGATTGTATCTGGCAGTTTCATAGTCTTCGCCCTGTCCGATCTTCAGACAGCAAACTGCCATTGCTCTGCAGCGTCAAGATGACAGTTAAACGCATCGGCCCAAAAATCGATTCCGATTTTTGGGCCGATGCGTCAGTCGATATCGGGAATTAAACCGGCGACCAAACGCCGCCGGGAGAAGCTTATTGTGCGGGTGCGTAAGAGGCCTGAATCGGCGCAACACCCGGCAACGGGGCCGAAGAACCGCTTGGCAGGGAAACCGGCTCGATAGAAGCTGCGGCATCACGCGTCGGGCCACTGCGGAAACCGCCGTCCATGCCGGTTTCTTCCAGCATGCCCTGACGCTTGGCGTCGTAATAATAGCCGCGTGCATAGTAACGCACGGCCTGGCTTTCATTGCCGCCCGCAACCTTATACGCGCCCGACAGATAGCGAACCGCATATTTCAGGTTGGTTTCGGCATCGAGCAAGCCCTTCGGCGCGCCTTTATAACCCATGCCGCGTGCCGTCGGATGGCTGATCTGCATCAGACCCCAATAAGGTCCATTGCGCGCACCAGGATTGAAGCGGCTCTCGCGATGCACGACCCGGCGCACCAGCCGCTCAGGCACATCATAAGCGACGGAATATTTGGCAATCAGCGCGTCGATATCTTTCGGCGCATGCTCCGGCGTCTCAAAAGCCATATTGGCGGCAACCGAGGCAGGCGAAGCCGCAGCGCGTGCGCCAGCATAGGCCATCATCGGCTGCGAAACACCACGTTCTCCCGGAATGGGAACGACAGCTGGCAGGGCAGGTTCGGCAGAAGCAACTGCTTCTGCATCCGCTGCGGGCACACCGGGAACGGCAGTGCCGTCCGTTGCGGTGGCTGCGGCAATAGCGGCAGCACCGCCGGTTGCAGCCGGACCGGCAGCCATGGCCGTAGCAGTCGTGCCGACAGCCGCATCAGCGGCAGGCGTAGCGCCCGGAACCGTCGCAGCACCAGCGGCGGCGGCAGGTGTACCAGCAACAGCCTGCGGCGCAGCAGTAGCGCCGACAGCGGCACCCGCTGCACTCGTCTGCGGTGCGGTATCGGCTGGAGAAATCAGAGCCGTTTTGACCGGCTTGCCATCATTGGTGGTATTGCAAGCGCTCAGCGCCACGGCGCAGCCCAAAAGCAGGACACCCTTGCGTGCAAGGGAAGCGGATGCAGAAGAAAAAAGCGCGAAACGCATAGCTGGATCCGTTCTCAGGAATCGAAATCTTTTTCGATGCGTTTTTCAAGCTCGACCAGATCGTCAGGCAACGGCAAACCGTTCGCACGGAGCGCATTCAGCTTTTCGCGAACCGTTTCGCGGATTTCATGGGCGTCCTGCGGCTGATTCACCATTTGCTCAAACAGCAGCGCAATTTCCGCCTTGATGTCCTCGAATGCCATCCAGATCCTCTTGGCTTAACGGCCTCCAGGAAGCCCGTTGCAGTCAATATTCTTTCGGTCGATGACAGTTCTGTACCACGCAAAAGACGAAAAACGGAAGCGCTAAACGTCGGGGGCGCGCCAAAATGAATATTTCAAATGGTAACAAAAGGATTAACGCGCTCAAAGAATGCGCGGCAGCATTGTATCTATCACGTTGAAATCCAAGGCAAAAATCCCAAGATCGTCGAAGTCCAGCCCCCCGTTCGGATCGAAGAGATAAATGCTCATCCAGATAAGTGCTATGACCAGCAAAATGGCCAGAATCGTGAGAATCAAAAGGCGTTTGCCGAGCGCCGCCTTGCGGCCCGCCCCCTGCTTTGAATGCTTGGCCATCGTCACTTGTCGCCCCGGCTCTGGTGCTTCGGCGTGATATTGGACGCGCTAATCATCATTGGTCGCATTCAGTTCTTCCGGCGGCGTGCCATGTTCCGGCGCCGTCGGCAGATAGCCTTCATGGACCAGCCACTTGCGCAAAATCAGCGTTATGGCCTCTGTCAGGTTCAGATTCGGATGCTTCTCAGCGATGACGCGCTCCAAAGCATCATGCACATCATCGGGAAGATAGGTGCTCATTCTGCCTCCTCCGCTTAGAGCGCGTTTCGATCTGGTTGGATCAGATCGGCGCTCTAACTGTTTGATAGAACGCGCATCTTGTCCGAAAACCGTTTCACACTTTTCGGGATGCGCTTAATAAAATCAGGCAACCGTTACGGACAGGCTGCCGACACCATCCACCTTGCCCACGAGACGGTCACCGCGCTGCACGGGACCAACGCCTGCGGGCGTGCCTGTGAATATAAGATCGCCCGGCTGCAGCTCAAAGAGCGACGAAAGATAGGAAATCGTTTCGGCCACTTTCCAGATCATCTGGTTAAGGTCGCCGGACTGGCGCGTCTCACCATTGATGGACAGCGAAATCGACGCCGATTGCGGATGGCCTACATCTGACACAGGCGCAATGGCCGAGCACGGTGCGGAATGTTCGAAAGCCTTGGCGACTTCCCAAGGGCGACCGGCCTTTTTAGCGACCGCTTGCAGGTCGCGCCGCGTCATGTCGATCCCGACCGCATAGCCGTAAACGTGATCCAGCGCCTGCTCGACCGGAATGTCGGTGCCGCCACTCTTCAATGCGATCACCAGCTCGATCTCGTGATGCACATCCTCGGTCTTGGGCGGATAGGGAAAATCGCCGCCATTGATCACCAGATTGTCCGGATTCTTCTGGAAGAAAAACGGAGGATTGCGGGTCGGATCACCACCCATTTCAATGGCGTGATCGGCATAATTCTGACCGACGCAATAGATGCGATGCACGGGAAAAAGCGCGTCCGTTCCCTTCACGGGCAGAAAGGGCTGCGGGCGTGGCGCGAAGACATAATCGGTCATTGGGGATTATTCCGATCGGAAATTGCAGGTGACTATGAATTGCCCCCATCATGCAGACGCAAGCGCATCCTCGCAACCCTTGAAAGCAGCAATTCCCCGTTATCGCCCGTCCGAGACCACGACAAAATCCGCCTGGCGCGATTGTTCCACGACGAGCCGGGCATTGGGAATGTCGTTGGAAAGTGCGCGGCTGCGCGCCGTTTCCTCATCGAAACCAAAGGAGAGCCAGCGGTCGATCAATCGGCGCTCCAGCACCGGAAAAGGCACATCAAGGCGGATCGTCATGTCGAAAAACGGCGCCAGTCTCGACCATGGCTCCTGATCGAGCAGCAGATAATTGCCTTCCACCAGAAGCACGCGGTGCTCGGGACCGACCACCGAGGCCGCCGCGCGGGAAAGCTCCAGTGAACGGTCGAACACAGGAATGAACACTTCCTCCCGCGCGTGTTTCAACCGGTCGAGCAGGGCCGCAAACCCGGCGCAATCGAAAGTCGGTGGCGATCCTTTGCGACTACGCAAACCGCGCTGATCGAGGATCACGTCATCGAGGTGAAACCCGTCCATCGGCACCACGATGGACGGCGCGTTTTCACCCTTGTTAAGCGCGACGCACAGTTGTTCAGAGATGGTGGACTTGCCTGCACCCGGAGGACCGGCAATGGCGACGATCAACCGGCTGTCATCCCTGGCAAGCCTCGCAAGAATTTCTGAAGGCAGGGCTTCGCGCTCGATAGGCGTCATGTCCGGTTTCCGTTTCGTGGTCGTGCGGACAGATGTCCCGATTCGAGCGGTCCACTCAAGAAAACTATGCGGCCTCGGCCTTCGGTCGCATTGCGCCGGTCATCAACGCCACGGCGTCAGACATAGAATATTCCTTCGGATCAATAACCGTCAGGCGGCGTCCGAGCCGGTGAATATGAATGCGGTCGGCCACTTCGAACACATGCGGCATGTTATGCGAGATGAGCACGATCGGCATGCCTCGCGCCTTGACGTCCTGAATCAGTTCC
The DNA here is from genome assembly GCA_014138095.1 of Ochrobactrum sp. RH2CCR150. Taxonomy (GTDB): domain Bacteria; phylum Pseudomonadota; class Alphaproteobacteria; order Rhizobiales; family Rhizobiaceae; genus Brucella; species Brucella gambitense. Next base: position 424,653 of record JACGXE010000001.1, on the reverse strand, counting down.
AGCACACGGCGCGATTCCTTGACGCCGAGCGCTGCCGTCGGCTCATCCATGATCACGACCTTGGACCCGAAAGCGGCTGCGCGCGCCACCGCAACACCCTGACGCTGCCCGCCGGATAGCGTCTCCACCGCCTGACCGATATTCTGGATAGTCATCAGGCCCAGTTCCGTCAGCTTGTCGCGGGCGATTTTCTCCATCGCGCCTCGGTCAAGCATACGGAATACCGAACCGAGCGGTCCCTTGCGGCGGATCTCCCGCCCGAGAAACAGGTTGTCGGCAATGGAAAGCGCCGGCGACAGAGCGAGGTTCTGATAAACCGTCTCAATTCCGGCATGCCGGGCTTCCATCGGCGAATGGAAGCTGACCGGCTTGCCGTCGAGCTGGATTTCACCTTCGTCGGGCTTGATCGCGCCGGACAGCGCCTTGATGAGCGATGATTTACCCGCGCCATTGTCACCGATAACGGCGAGGATTTCGCCAGGATAGAGATCGAAATCGGCATGGTCGAGCGCGGTAACACGCCCATAACGCTTGACCAGACCCTTTGCCGAGAGAACAGGTGTAGCCGAGTTTGTCATGCGGCAGCCTTTCTGATCCATTGGTCGATGGCGACAGCGGCGATGATGAGAACGCCGATCAGGAGATAGGTCCATTGCGGATCGGTGCCCCACAGACGCAGGCCCAGCGAGAACACGCCGACGATCAGCGCGCCGAACATGGTGCCGAGGATCGAGCCGCGCCCGCCGAAGAGCGAGATGCCGCCGATCACCACAGCTGTGATGGATTCGATATTGGCGAACTGGCCTGCGGTCGGTGACACGGAACCGAGGCGACCAATCATTGCCCAACCGGCCAGAGCACAGATGATACCGGCCAGAACATAGACCGACATCAGGATCGGCTTGACCGAAACACCTGAGAGCTTTGCCGCCTCCGGATCATCGCCAATGGCATAGACATGGCGACCCCAGGCGGTGTGGTTCAGCACATACCAGAGCAGCAACACCAGTAGCACCATGGCGATCACGCCGTAGGTAAACACAGCGCCGCCGACACGAATGCTTTCGCCGAAAAATTGCAGGATAGGCGCTTGCGCAGTGATTTCCTGCGCGCGGATGGTTTCATTCGCTGAATACAGAAAATTCGTGGCCAGAATCACCTGCCACATGCCGAGCGTGACGATGAAGGGCGGCAGGCGGACATAAGCGACAAGAAAGCCGTTGATGAAGCCGCAAAGCGCGCCGGTTGCAAAGCCAAGCACGATGGAAAGCTCGGCCGGCAGGCCATAGCGGAAAGTGAACTGGCCCATCACCACCGATGACAGCACCATGATCGCGCCGACCGAAAGATCGATACCGGCGGTGAGGATGACGAGCGTTTGTGCCACGGCAATAATGCCGGTGATGGCGACCTGCTGGAGAATGAGCGTAAGCGCAAAGGCGGAGAAGAATTTGCCGCCCAATGTGACGCCGAACACCACCAGCGACAGAACCAGCACGATCAGCGGCACGGCTGCCGGATTGTGATGCAGGAACTGGCGGATGCGGTAAACGGTCGACCGATCGCCTGAATCGAAGGAGGCGACGTCGGATGCGCTTTGCGACAGGGTTGTTTCAAACGCCTGGATCGACGGTTTTTGTGCAGCGGAAGCCGCCTGTGGCTCACTCATGATTGTCTCCTGCTCTCGCCCGCAGAACTGTCCGGCAAATCTGACACTACAGTTGCATTCTTCGTGATGCCGGTCTGCAACGAGCAATTTCCTGTGCTCCGGTGCTCACGTACCCAAAAGTACGCTCCGCTCCGGTGCTCGAAAATCACTCGTTTCGCCACGGCCTGACGAATTTGCAACTGTAGTGCAAAGACCCGCCAGGCCGGCATTTCCCGACGTTTCAACGACGGATCAACCCCAGCACTTGCCGAGCGCCGTCTTGGTATCGATCGACGGAACACCATCGACAGGCTTGTCGGTGACGAGTGTCACGCCCGTATCGACGAAGGTTTTGCCTTCGGTCGGCTTTGGCTTTTCGCCGGTATCGGCAAACTTCTTGATCGCCTCGATGCCGAGCGACGCCATCTGCAACGGATATTGCTGCGAGGTTGCGCCGATCACGCCAGCCGCAACGTTCTTCACGCCGGGGCAGCCGCCGTCGATGGAAACAATCAGCACGTCCTTCTCACGCCCCACTGCCTTCAGCGCTTCATAAGCGCCAGCAGCGGCAGGTTCGTTGATCGTGTGCACGACATTGATCGTCGGGTCCTTCTGGAGAAGGTTTTCCATGGCGCGACGACCGCCTTCTTCATTGCCATCGGTCAGATCGCGACCGGCAATGCGCGGATCGTCCTCATCGCCAAGCTTGCTCTTGTCCTTCGGGTCGATACCGAAACCGACATCAAAGCCCTGATCGCGCAACACGTCGACGCTTGGCTGCGACGCGGTCAGGTTGAGGAAGGCGACGCGCGCGTCCTTGGCCTTGTCGCCAAGCGTTGACGCAGCCCATTTGCCGACCAGTTCACCCGCCATAAAATTATCGGTCGCAAAGGTCGCATCTGCCGCATCTGCCGGTTCCAGCGGCGTGTCGAGCGCGATGATCAGAAGACCAGCGTCACGCGCCTTTTGCAGCGTCGGCACGATGCCCTTGGTGTCGGAAGCCGTGATGAGAATGCCCTTGGCGCCATCGGCGATGCAGGTTTCGACCGCCGCAACCTGACTTTCGGAATCGCCGTCGATCTTGCCCGCATAGGTCTTGAGGTTGACGCCCAGCTCCTTGGCCTTGGCGACAGCGCCTTCTTTCATCTTGACGAAAAAGGGATTGGTGTCGGTCTTGGTAATGAGGCACGCGCCGACATCGGCGGCATGCGCAGGCATTGCGGCAACACCAAGCGCGAAGGCAGCAAAGGCCGCCGACAGAACTGTCTTCTTCATGAACTCCTCCCAGAAAGTAACCGGTCCTTTTCCCCCGGCATGCAATGAGGAAAACACGGCTTTGAAACAGAGTCAATTAATAAATCCACTTGATTTATTAATGTGCTGTGTCACTCTCGGCCCCGGAGGAGAGAGCCATGGGAGGCTGGAGGCCGCCCTCAAAAGGGCGAGCATCTTGCCGCATAAGCTTTTGTTTTTATTTCATATCCCAAAGAAGAGGGCTTTTTCTCCTGCGATGAATGGGTTAGGAACCTCGCCGTGCCATATGCACGGCATCTGGGAGAGAGAATGGTCAGGCATCATCCGGAACAGGACGTTTCCGAGCCGAGGGACGGACCGGCAGGTTCGCCCGGCCCTGCCATGCAGAAATTTGCCGAACCGGGCGCGAACATCAATCGCGGTTCCAACCAGATCGGCGTGCGCGCCTATAATGAGCGGCTGGTTCTGGCGCTCGTTCGCAGGCATGGCGCACTGGCCCGAGCCGATATTGCGCGCCTGACCGGCCTTTCGGCACAGACCGTTTCCGTCATCATTCGCGCGCTGGAGAAAGATGGGTTGATCACCCAAGGCGAGCGCGTGCGCGGACGCGTCGGCCAGCCTTCCATGCCGATGCGGCTTGCAGCCGACGGCGTTTTCTCCTTCGGCCTCAAGATCGGACGACGCAGCGCGGAAATCATATTGATGGATTTTCTGGGCGCGATCCGTGAACGCAGGCACATCACCTATCGCTGGCCGGTGCCCGACGAAATTCGTCGTTTCGCCTTTGACAGCATTGCCGCTTTCACCGCCGCACTCGATCCGGACAAGCGCGATCGCATTGCGGGTCTCGGCATCGCGTTGCCTTTCGAGCTGTGGAACTGGGTCGAGGAAGTGGGTGCGCCCGCTGCCGACATGAATGCGTGGCTCGATGCCGATCTCGTCGACGATTTCGGCGCAGTCTTTCCGTTCCCGGTGTTTCTCCAGAATGACGGCACGGCGGCCTGTGGCGCGGAACTGACCTTCGGGCGCGGGCCGGAATTCACCGATTTCGTCTATTTCTTCATCGGCTCGTTCATTGGCGGCGGCGTGGTGCTGAACAATACGCTCTATCCGGGCCGGACGGGCAATGCCGGTGCGCTTGGTTCCATGCCGATGCGCATGCGCAGCGCCGAAGACGGCCGCGCGACATTGCAGCTGATCGATACCGCCTCTCTTTTCGTGCTGGAGCGGCTGTTGCAGGAGCAGAATATTTCGTCCGACGATCTCTGGCTTTCCCCCGAAAGCTGGCACAATTTCGGCGAACCACTGGATGCCTGGATTGCACTCGCCGCACGCGGGCTTGCCCATGCGGCGGTTGCGGCAGCATCGATCATCGATTTCCCTGCAGCCATTATCGATGGATGGCTACCGGAAGGCGTTCGCCATCGCATTGTCGAAGCGACGCGGGCCGAACTTTCCCGCCTCGATCTTCAGGGGCTCAGTGCGCCGGAAATCATCGAGGGCAAGGTCGGCGTCCACGCCAAGGCCATGGGTGCCGCAAGCCTGCCGCTTTCCAACCGCTATCTGTTCGACCAGAGTGTGCTGTTCAAGGATGCAGGCTAGCGCCCACAAACTCAAAAATTGCATTTTGTATAGAATCCTGACGTCGCCTGAAAGAACTCACACGCCCCGTATTTCATCCACCCCAATTAAAATGGAATAAAATTCTTTATTATTTGGGATAAACGGATTAATAATTTTATGCTTTAATTATAAAGCCATCAGAATCTATAATTATTGATGGCAAAAATTAAAACACTACAGCTTTATATTGAAATTAAAACCAACCTGTATTTTTGGAGAATAAAGATGATCTCTAAGAAATTCCACAGCGACAAAGTCGATAAAATCGTTGGAACGACGACAAAAGTCAATCCAACAAAATCAAACCACTACACAAGCTTCTGCACATGCTGCTACCAAGTTTGCATTTAATATTTATATTATAATGTATGCATTGGGCCCGCAGATAGGGCCCAATGCACACAAATTATTTAAACTATATTATTGAAGTATTCAAATGAACTGCAAATGTATAAAAGATGACGTGTTTTATTACGTATACAAAAATATCACTGACGGAATTATTCTAAAAATCAAAGAGATTGATAATAAAATTATATCTAATAAATTATTCGGTAAAATCGCGGAAGAAGCGTTATTCCCAATATTCAAAAGAAAATGGGAAAGGGTACTGATACTGGAGATGAACTTTGCAGACGAAGACGGATTACTGCAAGGGGACACAGAGAACGTCCGGTTTGCATTTTTTATCCGAGAGGTTTGCAAGCAAGAAAATTTGTCGGCGCTTTGCGAAAAATATCCCAGACTATGGTCGACGTGGCAGCAAGAGATAAGTATTTTTTCGATTTCTTTGCAACAGTTCATGGACCGTATCGAGACGGATCTGAACGTGGCCGCGAAGTATTTCCATAGCGATAATGCAATTACGAGAATTAATGATATCCGTATGATAGGCGACCCTCACCGAGGGATGCAGCAAACCGCGCGGCTTGAGTACATAAATGAGGAAGGCCGCAGCCGTTTACTTTATTATAAACCGCGTAGTATCGCCATAGATGAAGGCTACTACAACTTCATTGCATGGTGGAACAAGCACTCACCAATTGATCATGTTCTCCCGCGTGCAATCAACAAGGGAAACTACGGCTGGGCTGAAGCGATTGTTCCGAAGGAATGCCAAACTGCGGAACAAGTGAAAAACTTTTATCGCCGCTATGGTTCATTAATAGCGCTCGCTCATCTCTGTTCCTCGACCGACCTTCATATGGAAAACATCATCGCCTGTGGCGAATATCCGATCCTTGTCGACCTGGAGACGCTTTTCTCATGTACCTTGGAATCAGAACGACACAATCCAACGAATAATCACCTGTACAGCTCGCTGCTTTTGCCCACAGAGACGTTGTATGATGAACTGGAAATAAGCGCATTGAGCGCCCAATCGAACGTTCAAACGAATATCGACATTCTGGTGAATCCCCAAAAACGCGTTTCCTCCCTTAAAATGGAACGGAGAAAACTACATACAGGGGAATACCAAAGCCAAGTTATCTTCAATGGAAATGTAGTCGATTTTATTCAACACGAGAGCGATATCCTTTACGGGATACGGGAAACCCTAATTTTCGTCCACGAGAACCGAGACGAGGTTCTCCGGGCTATACGGGACAATATTGGTCGCGCTCCTATTCGCATCATCAAGCAATCAACAGAAGAATATACAAAGATACTATATAATTGCGGCCATCCCAGTTCTTTGAAAAAGGATAGTGCAGCGCAAGAGCTGCTCGCTCTTTGCGATCCGAGCCGGGATACAAATATTATGGAGTCAGAGCTACTAGAACTGACTCGCGGCGACGTTCCTTATTTTTCTATGCCGTTCGATTCTTCTGTTCTGCTCAATGGATTTGGAGAGAAGCTCCCAACGATCATTCATCAATCGCCCCGGCAAAAACTCGAGAGCCAGTTCTCGCGACTAACACCTGCCTTTATCCAACAGGTCATGGAGGACGCCGAGCAGGCATTCCTCGTTTATCGCTTGAGGAAAGGGGAGAAATGGGTCGCGAGAAAAACAATTTATGAAGATGAAGCGCAAGAGGCGGTATCCACCGAGCAATGGATCGATAAACTGGCTTATTTTGCAATGAGCAAGGTTATGGACTGCGCGCTGATGATCGACGAAAAAATCAATTGGCGTACAATCCACATAAAAGACGATATAATTCATGCGGGTTTGAGTGGAATTGACCTTTATCAAGGCATTTCCGGCATTGCTTTGGCCTTCCATATTACCGGTCAGCGTTTGTCTTGTCCCCGTTTCACGGAATTCGCTGGCAGGATTTCCGACCAGACTATCGAACAGCTCCAAGACACGTCTTCGGCTGAACTCGGTGCATTGAGCGGCACGGCGGGAACTCTGTGGAGCCTCGGTGTCATAAACAATGCGCGCCTGATCAAGCTTCTGCCTATTATTGATCGTGAACTGAGTAAAATTTCTTATTGCTTGCTAACAGAGACAGTGGAGCATTACGAGCAGATCGAGTTTGTGAGCGGCATTGGGGGCACTTTAAGCATGTTGCTGAGGCTACACCAACAGTTCCGCGATTATCCAATTGCAGAGAAAATCGCCAGGCTAGCTGATTTTTCATTCAATCTCTTGAAACGCAAAGCCGGATCTCTGGTTGACGACCAAACCACGTCACTGGGCTTTGCTCACGGAACGGCGGGCGTGTCGGCGGTACTTGCTGAGTACATGACCTATTTCCAGCAAGAAGATGATGAGGCGCTTTCAGTCATATTGCGCAATCTTGAGCGAGAGACCAGATACCGCACAGAGCTGGGATGGCCCCGTATTGGAAAAGACAACGTCTACAGCACATCCTGGTGCCATGGTACAGTCGGCATCGGCTACTCAAGATTGCATTGCCGCCCATATATACCCGCCGAAACCTATGACTCCGATATGGCCATCGTAACTGCGCGGCTTGGTGAAATACGCTCTTCTCACGGCATCTGCCACGGAATGATGGCGGATTATTACCTTGCACGAACCCTTGGGTTAGACGGTATGGATATTCTGCATCAAGTGCGGAAGGAGGTCGAGATTGCTGGCATCAGAACAGATTTCGGACTAAGCGGAAACGAAATGGTTGGGGCCATGACGGGTGTCACCAGCCTATTTATGGGTGATGCAATTTTTTCCAACAAATACTAAAGTTCTGTTGTGGCCCACCAAACCAGCTATCGAGTGAATAGCTATTATAAGAAGCCCCATCGTTTACGATATTTCGTACGATTTAGCCCTTCCCTCTTCACAATCAAGCACACGTTTCACTCTTAAAAGCCAAGTTTGACTTCAAACGCCAAATGATGTGCGACAACCCTGGCTTGCGTTTCAAACGGGGGTTGCCTGTGTCCCTCGCGAAATTCGCGTCACAAACACACGCTTTGTTATTTTCAAACAATAAGTTTGATCTATGTTGTCTTGCAATGACCGCAAATGGCAACACATTGACTGCTTAATTCATTGAATCGAACGGGAAAGATATGACCGTCAAGACGATCGCGACCAAACCTTTTCAGGACCAGCAACCGGGCACTTCAGGCCTGCGCAAGAAGGTTCCTGTTTTCCAGCAGCCCAACTATGCCGAAAACTTCATCCAGTCGGTTTTCGATGTGCTGGAAGGATTTGAAGGCAAGACGCTGGTGGTTGGCGGCGACGGACGCTTCTATAATCGTGAAGTGATCCAGAAGCTCATCAAGATCGCGGTTGCCAACGGCTTCGGTCGCATCATGGTTGGTCAGGGCGGCATTCTCTCGACACCGGCCGCGTCCAACATGATCCGCAAATACAAGGCCTTCGGCGGCATGATACTCTCCGCCAGCCATAATCCCGGCGGCCCGAAGGAAGATTTCGGCATCAAATACAATATAGGCAATGGCGGCCCGGCACCGGAAAAGATCACTGATGCGATTTTCGCCCGTTCCAAGGTGATTGATCAGTACAAGATCGCCGAGGTAGCCGATGTCGACATCGACAAACTTGGCAGCACCAGGCTGGGTGACACCGAGATCGTCATTTTCGATCCGGTGACCGACTATGCCGAACTGATGGAAACCCTGTTCGATTTTGACGCCATCCGCGCCATGATCAAGGGTGGCTTTGGGCTCAAATTCGACGCCATGCATGCCGTGACCGGTCCTTACGCCAAGGAAATTTTCGAGCGCCGGCTCGGTGCGCCGGATGGCAGCGTCGTCAATTTCGTTCCGCTGCCGGATTTCGGCGGGCATCACCCCGATCCGAACCTCGTCTATGCAAAAGATCTCTACGATCTGCTGATGTCGGACAACGCCCCCGATTTCGGTGCAGCCTCCGACGGCGATGGCGACCGCAACCTGATCATTGGGCGCGGCATTTTCGTCACCCCTTCCGATTCGCTCGCCATGCTCGCCGCCAATGCGCATCTGGCGCCCGGATATAAGGGCGGCATCAAGGGCATTGCGCGTTCCATGCCGACCAGCGCCGCCGCCGACCGTGTCGCGGAAAAGCTCGGCATCGGCATGTATGAAACGCCAACCGGCTGGAAGTTCTTCGGCAATCTGCTGGACAATGGCAAGGTCACGATCTGCGGCGAAGAAAGCTCCGGCACCGGCTCCGACCATGTGCGTGAGAAGGACGGCCTGTGGGCCGTGCTGCTCTGGCTGAATATTCTGGCCGTTCGCAAGGAAAGCGTGAAGGCCATTGTCGAGGAACATTGGGCGCGCTTCGGGCGCAATTATTACACCCGCCACGACTATGAAGCGGTCGATTCGGATATCGCGAACAAGCTGGTGGCCGACCTGCGCGGCAAGCTTTCGAGCCTGCCGGGCACCACGATCAACGGTCTGAAGATCGAGAAAGCCGACGACTTCGCCTATCATGACCCGGTCGACCATTCGGTGAGCGAGCATCAGGGCATCCGCATCTATTTCCCCGATGGCGGGCGCGTCGTGCTTCGCTTGTCGGGCACCGGCACTTCAGGCGCGACGATCCGCATCTATATCGAACGCTATGAAGCGGATACCGCCAAGCACAATCTCGATACGCAGGAAACGCTTTCAGCGCTGATCGACGCAGCGGAACAGATCGCCGAGGTGAAAAAGCGCAGCGGACGTGACGCTCCGTCGGTGGTCACGTGATCAGTTAGGGGAATAGGGGAATAGGGGAATAGGGGAATAGGGGAATAGGGGAATAGGGGAATAGGGGAATAGGGGAATAGGGGAATAGGCTAGTAAGGCCGAAACCTTGTTCAAGCGCTCTCTTCACTTATTCCCCTACTGCCTTACTCCCCTACCCCCTTAATCGAAGACAATCGCCGGGGCTGGCCTGCCAGCGCCGTTGCCGCCCTTCATGTTTTCCCAGACCTTGGAGGCGATATCGCGGTAGATTTTCGCGTGTTCGCTGTCCGGCTCGACCACCGTGACCGGCGTGCCATTATCCGAATGCGCGCGGATATCCATATGCAGCGGCACTTCGCCGAGGAACGGCACATTGAGGCGCTCGGCCTCCCTGCGCGCGCCGCCGTGACCGAAAATATCGTAGCGCTTGCCGGTATCCGGTGCGATGAAGTAGCTCATATTCTCGACGATGCCGAGCAACGGCACATCCACCTTGCGGAACATGGACAAGCCCTTGCGCGCATCGATCAGCGCCAGATCCTGTGGCGTCGAAACGACAACCGCGCCAGCGAGCGGCACCTGTTGCGCCATCGTCAATTGCGCATCGCCGGTGCCCGGAGGCATGTCGACGACGAGAACATCCAGCTCGCCCCAAGCCACTTCGCGCAGCATCTGCGTCAGCGCCGACATGACCATCGGCCCGCGCCAGATCATCGGCGTTTCCTCATCGACCATGAAGCCCATGGACATGACCTTGAGGCCGTAATTTTCCATCGGCTTCAGGATGCGGCCTTCAATCGTTTCCGGACGACCGGTAAGGCCCAGAAGACGCGGCATGGACGGGCCGTAAATATCGGCATCGAGAATGCCGACCTTCAAGCCATTGGCCTGCAGACCGAGCGCCAGATTGACCGCTGTGGTGGACTTGCCAACGCCGCCCTTGCCCGATGCGACAGCGATGATCGCGCCGACGCCCGGAATACCGGGCTTTTGCGCCGCACGTTGCGGTGGCGAGGGATGGCGATGCTGCGCAGGTGCGGCAGCAGCAGGGCGTGGTTGCGGCTTTGGCGGCGGCGGAGCGTCGTCGCTGGTGCGACCGCCTCGCTTTTCCGCTGTCAGCGTGACCAGTGCGCCGGAAACGCCGGGGATTTCCTTCACGGCCTTTTCCGCTGCAACCCGCATGGGTTCCAGCCCGTCTGCGCGTTCCGCCGGAACCGTGATGGAGAAGAAGACCTTGCCGTCGGCAATAAAGATATCCGATACCAGTCCGAGCGACACAACATCGCTTTCGAAGTCCGGTCCCGTCACGGTCTTCAGCCGCTCCAGAACCTGTTCGCGCGTTACGCTTGCCATTTCGATTCCTTTAGTGAAGGCAGTAAGGGAATAGGGGAGTAAGTGAGTATGTATAAAACATATTGCCCTACTGCCCTACTGCCCTATTTCCCTACTCCCCTATTCCCATTTCACCAAGAGGCCAATACCTCATTCAGGCCGCTTCCTCGCAGACGGCAGATTCGGGGCGATGTCCCATGAGATAAAGCGCGCAGGTGGTGCGCAGCATGGAGGCGAAATTCGGGATCGCGCCATTGGCCTCCAGTGCTTCATCATAGAGTGTCGAGATGAAGCGCGGCGTGGTCAGATTCTGGCTGGCTGCGATTTCATCCAGCAGACGCCAGAATGTCGCCTCCAGCTGAATGCTGGTGGAATGCCCGCCAATGCGCACGGAGCGATTGATCTGCCGGTAGCCTTCCGGGTCCTGCTCGGCGAAAACCTTGCACATGGGTTCCTCCATTACAGAGCACATCCCGAAAAGTGTGAAACGGTTTTCGGAAAAGATGTGCGCAGAAATAAACTTCAGAGCGCCGATCTGTTTCCAGATTGAAAAGCGCTCCCTCGAGAGCACGAACTGCGCTGTGGTAGCCGATTGCCACCACGCCGTCGTTTTTTCTTTCATAATCGACAACCAGTGAGACAATCGCAAGCCGCTTTTGCTGAAGCGCTGCCAAAAATGACATGCAAGAAATAGGAGTCACTTGTGGCTAAAGCCATTCATTCGATGATCCGCGTTCTCGACGAGGAAAAATCCGTTTCCTTCTACCACCAAGCCTTCAAGCTCGACATTGCAGAACGCATTGATTTCGAAACATTCACGCTGATTTATCTGCGCAATGCAGAAGCCGACTTCGAAGTCGAGCTGACCGTCAACAAGGGCCGCACCGAACCCTACAATCTGGGCGACGGTTACGGTCATCTTGCTGTGGTCGTGGACGATGTCGACGCCGAACATGCGCGCTTCACCGCGCTTGGCTTCAAGGTCGGCAAGCTTGTCGATTTCAAGAATAACGGCGTGCAGCTTGCCCGTTTCTTCTTTGCCGAAGACCCGGACGGCTACAAGATCGAAATTCTGCAGCGCGGCGGCCGTTACCGGTAAGCCGCCCGGCGCCAGTATCGTCTGTCATGGCCGAGAGGAGCGGCCACGACAGACGCCAGCGTTCCCGGTGGCGACAATTCGCCGGGGGCGCGCAGCCAGTCCATCCATTCCGGATGGGCAAGCAAAGGAGGAGAACCGAATGACAACCGTTTTCGACGGTCTTTCCACCCACGAAAAGAAGAAGCTCTCCCGCCGCGACCTCTTGAAGCGCGGTGCGGGCCTGAGCCTTGGGGCCATGCTGGTCATCAGCGGCAATGCCGTTATCTGCCCGCAATTTGCATGGGCGCTTGAAACAACGACGCTCAAGCCCGAGACCATGGCGACGCTGATCCAGCTCGCACGCGATATCTATCCGCATGACAAGCTTCCCGACCGGTTTTACGCCATTGCCATCAAACCCTATGACGCGGATTCCGCCAAGGATGAAACGCTGAAAAAGCTGATCGAGGACGGTGTTGCCGATCTGAACAAACGGGCCGGAGCCGGAGGATATCTGGGTCTGGGCTGGGAGGAAGAGCGCGTGGCGATCCTGCACGATATCGAAGAAAGCCCCTTCTTCCAGAAGGTGCGCAGCGGACTTGTGACCGGCCTTTATAACCAGAAGGATATCTGGCCGCTCTTCGGCTACGAAGGCGAGTCCTATTCCAAGGGCGGTTACATCAAGCGCGGCTTCGACGATATCGAGTGGCTTTAGAGCATTTCCAGCAAAAGTGCGTAGCGGTTTTGCGTAGGATAATGCGTAAAAACAAAAGAGCCGGATCAAGCTCAACCGAACCAATTTCACAGCGGCATCACCGTCCGGCAAGCGCCATGCGCTTTGCGGAAACGGCGAAGCATTGGGAGGAAACCATGGCTGCTCCATATGATCTCAAGGACGACAAGGTCGTCGTCATCATCGGTTCCGGTGCTGGCGGCGGCACGCTCGGCAACGAGCTGGCGCAAAAAGGCATCGACGTCGTTATTCTGGAAGCCGGAAAGCGCCACGAATTCGAAGATTTCATCAATGAAGAATGGGACAGCTTCGCGCAGCTTGCCTGGCTGGACAAGCGCACCACATCAGGTGACTGGCGGGTTGCGAAGGACTTCCCGAATCTGCCCGCATGGATCGTCAAGGCAGTGGGCGGCACCACCACTCACTGGGCTGGCGCATCGTTGCGTTTTCAGGAACACGAATTCCACACGCTGACCAATTACGGCAAGTTGGAAGGCGCAAACCTGCTCGACTGGCCGATCACCCTTGCCGATCTGGAGCCTTATTATACCAAGGCCGAGGACAAGATGGGCGTGACGCGCACCAACGGTATTGAAGGCCTGCCCGGCAACAACAATTTCAAGGTGATGAAAGCCGGTGCCGACAAGCTCGGCTACAAGGAATGCCATACCGGTCGCATGGCCATTAATTCCGCGCCACGCGATGACCGCATGGGCTGTCAGCAGACCGGCTTCTGCTTCCAAGGCTGCAAATGGGGCGCGAAATGGTCGACGCTTTACACCGAAATTCCAAAGGGCGAAGAGACCGGCAAGCTGGAAGTCCGTCCTGAATCCACTGCGCTGAAAATCGAGCACGATGCGGCTGGCAAGGTGACGGGCGTGCTCTATGCCGACAAGGACGGCAAGCAGCATCTGCAAAAAGCGCGCGTTGTCTGCGTTGCGGGCAATTCGATCGAAAGCCCACGCCTGTTGCTCAACTCGGCTTCATCCAAATTTCCGGACGGACTTGCCAATTCATCGGGGCAGGTCGGGCGCAATTACATGCGCCACACGACCGGCTCGGTTTACGCCTCGTTTGAAAAGCCGGTTCACATGTATCGCGGCACGACCATGGCTGGCATCATCCGCGACGAAGCGATCCACGATCCGAAGCGCGGCTTTGTCGGCGGTTATGAAATGGAGACCATTTCGCTCGGGCTTCCCTTCATGGCGGCGTTCCTCAATCCGGGCGGCTGGGGCCGCAGCTTTACCTCAGCGCTGGATGATTACGTCAATATGGCAGGCCTCTGGATCGTCGGCGAGGACATGCCGCAGGAGAACAACCGCATCACATTGAGCAAGGATGTGAAAGACGAGCACGGCCTGCCTGTGCCGGATGTGCATTATAGCGATCATCCCAACGATGTTGCGATGCGCACGCATGCCTATGCGCAGGGCAAGGCGCTCTATGAAGCGGTGGGGGCCGTTCGTACCTTCCCGACGCCGCCCTACCCTTCAACGCATAATCTCGGCACAAATCGCATGAGCGATAAGCCGAAGGACGGCGTGGTGAACAAGCATGGGCAGACACATGACATCAAGAACCTGTTCGTGTCGGACGGTAGCCAGTTCACAAGCGGCGCTGCCGAAAATCCAACCCTGACCATTGTGGCGCTTGCCATCCGTCAGGCGGACTACATTGCGGAGCAGATGAAAAAGCGGACGATCTAGTCAGACAGCAAACATTCTCCCCTGACCGCAGCAAGCAGAACCGGCGCGACCAATTCGCGCCGGTTTCGTTTGGCGCTTGGCAAAGATGCAGCGTTTAGACTAGATAGGCTCTGCGACACAGGGAGATGCCGTAGGTTGAAGTTCAGCGCGCGCCAGTTTCGGAGCAGTCTTGCAATACGCCTGTTGAGCGTATTGGCTTTGATGCTCGTGGCATTCGCGCATAAGCCCGTCGACCTGAATGCTCTCGACAGTTTTCAGCTGGCGCAATACCAGCTGCCTGATGGAACCTATCCTGTCATCTGCATCAGCGATCAGGGTGAAAATCAGGATCATCACGGCCATGACAAGCATCTGAGCAGCGAAAGCTGCGAGGCCTGCCGTATCGCCTCAGGTTTCCTGTGCCCAACGCCTGACAGCTCGACCGGCCCGTCGCCGCATATCGCGATGGCCGATGGCGTTGTGCCGCCACAGCCGGTTTTACGCCGTGCTGTCTATCCGCCTTCGGCACCGCCGCAAGCACCGCCTCTCGCCTGAACACGTCCCGTTTGAACGAATGCGCCTGACAAAAAGCTGGCGCGTCTTCCTCACGACTATTCAGGTAATTCAATATGAAAAACTATCGTCTTTTTGCGTCCGCAATTTCGCTGGCAGCCCTTTGCATTTCCGCTGGCATGGCCAACGCCCATTCGTCGCTCGACCAGAGCGAAGCCAAGGCTGGCAGCTTCTACAAGGCCACGTTCCGCATTCCACATGGCTGCGACGGCAAGGCCACAACTGAAGTGAAAGTGGAGCTTCCGGAAGGCTTTATCGCCGCGCAGCCGCAAGCCAAGGCTGGCTGGAAAATCGAAACCACCAAGGGTGATTATGCCAAGACCTACAAAGTGCATGGCAAGGATGTCACCTCCGGCGTCAAGGAAGTGCGCTTCACCGCGGGCAATCTGCCGGGCGAGTTCTATGACGAGTTCACCGTCGTCGGCCAGTTGGCCAAGTTCGACAAGGACACCACGCTGTCTTTCCCGGTAACGCAGGTCTGCGGTAGCGACGCCTCCGTCGCCTGGACAGAGATTGCCAAGGACGGACAGAACCCGCACGAACTCGAATACCCCGCACCGCAGCTTCTCGTGCTGGCCGCGACCGGCTCTGACGAGCATGCAGGCCACGGCGGCCATGGTGACCATGGTGACGCGCACGGCAGTCATGCAGCCGAGCCGGTGAAACTCGGTGACCTCACCATCACGTCACCTTCGGTTCGCGCCATGGTGCCCGGCGCCAAGGTGGCTGGCGGTTTCCTGACCATCGCCAATGCCGGCAAGGATGCCGACAAGCTCGTATCGGTCACGACTACAGGCGTGAAGCGCGTGGAAGTCCATGAAATGAGCATGGAAAACAACGTGATGAAGATGCGCAAGCTTGATGGCGGTCTCGACGTGCCTGCGGGCGAAACCGTCGAACTGAAGTCCGGCGGTTATCACCTCATGTTCATCCAGCCGGAAAAGCCTTACACCGAAGGTGAAACCGTGCCAGTCACGCTCGAATTCGAAAAGGCTGGCAAGGTCGAGATCAACTTCCCCGTCACGGCCCAGAATGGCCAGATGGGCGAGCATTCCGGTCACTAATTCCCGGAGCATGGGGCGCAGTGCTTCTCTCCCCCCTCCACCGGCATTGCGCCCGTTTGCCGCAACCGCTGCTCCCCCACAGCGGTTGCGTAATCATTCAAATGCTGTAAACATGACTATTCTAGTCTAGAATAATTCTACAGTATTGAAATATCTAAGCTTTTTAAAAGTTGACTAATTGACTCCAGATCAATTTGCGGCTTTTATACCCTTCGCGCAATCCTGCGCACCTTTGATGTCTGGGCCTTGAACCCGTTCGATTGGAGGACCCAATGGTTGGTCTCGGCGAATGCCGGTCCGCAAATATCGACGGCCTGCCCTGGCAGCTCAGTCTCTTGCCGACCGGATACTGCAATATTCGCGGTGAAACGGAACGTCCCGTTCAGCGCAAACAGGGCAAGTCTTTTGCCTCGAATGCATCTTCCGATATTTTATCGTGGAGGCGCACATGAATATGCGTATATCGCAGCTGAACGGCGCCAATACCGCAGGCTATTTCGACCGCCTGCCGGAAAAACTGGTGCTGGAAGGTTATCGTCGCTGGACTGCGGGTTTCGAGACTGGCTCGATCATCCCGTGGGAGATGACCTGGGGTCTCTATTCGGAAGTGCTCGGACCATCGGAGGCAAAGCGCGCTGTCGGCGAGCTTTCGCACTTCATCCGCGTGCTGCGTCATTGTGCAAGCTGCCAGTTGCGCGCTTTCCCGTTCGACTCGCATCATGTCTGCCGCGAGGAATGCCTGACATTGGGGCTGATTTCCGGCCTGCATAATCAGGACGCTCTGTTGCTCGACACGTGTCTTGAAGCCATTGCCTGCAAACGGCGCTGCGACGATGTGGCAGCCGCGGCAAGCAATTTTGCCGAAGCTTTGGCCGATTTCGGCCAGACTTTGCTGCCAATACCGATTCACGCCATCGACACCGCTTTGAACATTACGCATCGCGCGACTTTTCACTGATCTGAACAAGTCGAACCCTTTGTGAATAATAACGATTCTGATTTTTAAGTCGTCGCGACGCGGCGCAAGGAGATAGAAATGCAGGCCAGAACCGAACGACGCCTCGGCATTGCCGCTGCCCTCGTACTGACCGCAGCAGCATTTGTCATGCCGGGCGTATCCACCCAGATTGCGCAAAACGACTTCGCGCCACAGAAGCAGATTCATATGGCTTCTGCCGACACATTGCGCGCCGAGTTCCGTCATTTCGTCAGGCTTGGCGAAGCAATGCCAAAGTCAGTCCGCTACGAATAGAATACAAAAAAGGCCGTCTCTGACGGCCTTTTGTTTAAGCATATATCTCGACGGGCCGGTTAGCCGACGACAATCGGCGCCTGCCCCTGTACGCGATTATACAGGTCGATAATGTCCTGATTCATCAGGCGGATACAGCCGGACGACATGGACTGTCCGATGGACCACCATTCCGGCGAGCCATGGATACGATAGCCGGTGTCGCGACCATTCTGGAAAATATAAAGCGCGCGTGCGCCGAGCGGGTTCTGCGGACCCGGCTCCTGACCATTGCGGTATTTTTCGAGTTCCGGCTTGCGCTGGATCATTTCCGGTGGCGGCGTCCAGCGCGGCCACTGCTTCTTGTATTGCACATTGGCGCGGCCCTGCCATTCAAAGCCCGCCTTGCCGATGCCGACGCCATAGCGTAGCGCTTCGCCGCCCGGCAGAACATAATAGAGGTAATGGTCTTTCAGGCTGACGACGATGGTGCCCGGCGCCTGACCGGTCGGATCCGGTACGATCTGGCGGCGGAATTGCTTCGGCACTTTGTCATAAGGAATGGCAGGCAGCGCATAGGGCCCCTCCTGCACAGATGCATACATGACATCCGGCGTCGTGATGGCGCGGTCGACACTGATCTGCGGACGCATCGGCGAGATGCCGCCCGTCGACATCGTATCTACCTGGAAGGCAGACATGTCCATCGTCTGCGAGCAGCCTGCAACACCACTCAGAACGACGGCCCCGGTGCCAAGCAGAAAACGGCGGCGGCTCAGATCATCACTCAACTTTGACATGCAAAACGCCCAAAACACAGGTGACAGGGAGCAGGCATCATGCCGCTCGGTATTAACCGTAATTTGCAGTCTTATGGTTGAGGAACCGTTAAACTAAGCGCTTCGATACTTAGAAAAGAATAGCACAAGCGCGAAATTTCAACCGAGGGATGCAGCATTTGAAAAGAAAAAACCGGACGAAACGCCCGGCTTTTCAGTCAAATCATGAGAACGATCAGTAGTCTTTTTCGTAGAAGATACCGCCGCTGGAATCGCCCTCTGCACCAAGCGCACCCTTCGCTTTGAGGTTTCGCGTGATATCGAGATTGACGGTTCCCTTGGTCGAGCCGCCAGAACCCGCTTCCACACCGAGATAGATATTGTCGCGGATATAGCGCCCGGCGCGAACGGCAGTCTGTCCGTTGCTGTCGGTCACGACGTCAAGATCGTCCAGCCCGGTTCCGGCACGCAGCTTGTTCATAAGCGAATTCCCGCCGGGACCGCCAGCAAGTTCCGCTGCAGCCGCCGCGAGCTGTGCGATCTGGAATGCCGACAATTCGCTGATGGAGCGCTTGAAGATCAGCTGCGCCAGCACTTCATCCTGCGGCAGTTCGGGCGACGAGGAGAAGACGATGTTGAGATTATCGACCGTACCCGTGACCGTTACGATAGCTGTGATTTCATTGCCTTCCGAACTGGCCACGAAATTGAGCTGCGGATTGAGATCGCCGACCAGCGTGACATGGCCTTCATCGAAGGTGATGCGCTGGCCGAGAATGCCAATACGACCACGGATCAGGTCAAAGGAACCGACTGGCTTGATATCGCTGACCGGTCCGGTGAGCCGCACGCGACCGCCCAGTTCCGTATCGAGACCACGACCGCGTACGAATATCTGGTTCGGCGCATTAACGACGACATCGAGGCGCGGTCCGGCGGAATTTGTCCGCGCCACCGACTTGGCCTTGCCCTTGCGGGTTTCGACCTTGGCGCGTTCCAGCGTCTTCGCGACATTCTTCGGCGTATTCTTGTGCTCGACGGGCACATAGGTTGCGCCGCCGCCGAGATTTTCAGGAACCGAGATTTCCGCACGTTCCACATCGATGCGGCCGCCGATCAGCATATCGCCCGCCAGCGGTCCTGTGATCGTAATGCCGCCATTGACCGTTGCGACGACCAGCTTGCCATCGGCATAACGTGCGCGGTCGAGCTTGATATTGATATCAGCTGGGAAATTCGCCGCCGCATTGGTGGAGATCGTGCCGCTTGCCGACACGGAACCGCCGCTGCCAAATGCAGCATTGACCTGCCGCAGCGTGATGGTTTCGCCGTCCATGCTGCCCATGATGTTGATGTTATTCACACGGACATTGGTTTCTGGATCGATGAAAGTCGCGCTGCTGGTGGAGAACATGCCGCGCAATTGCGGACGATCGAAACCACCGGAAACACTTGCGGTCAGCGTCAGTGTACCACTGGCCTGCGCACCGCGATCCGCCAGGAAGCGATTGGCAAGCGCCAGCGGGATGTTGCCGTTGACGTTAACGCCGAGCCCCTGACCGGAGAACGGCACCTTGCCGCTCGCCGTGACATTGAGGCCTTGCGGACCGTCCACCGTCAGCGATGAGATATCGACTGCCTTGGCGGCATAGCTGCCTGCTGCCTGCAAGCTGAGCGGGGCAAGGCCGTTGTCGCGCAGCGGCTTGGCAGCAAGACCGGAGCCCTTGAGATTGAAGGTCGCGGCAGGATTGGTCAGCGGGCCTGTCACGCGCGCCGTGCCGGTGACGTTACCTGCGAGGTCCTGCCCCTTGACAGCGCCGTTGAGAATACCGAGCGGCAGATTGGCCAGCGTCACGTCGACAGCAAGATCGCCCTTGCCGAGCGGCACGCCGCCTTTCGCTGTGACGTCGATACCATTGCCGCTTGCTGCACCCCCGGTGACCCGGGCGTCGATGTTGAGCCGGTCATTGGCAGAGGTGCCCTTGGCGTCGGCATTCAGCGCGGCAATGCCCTGTTTCTTGAGTTCCGCTGCTGTCACGCCACGCGCCGTCATATCGAAAGCGACATTGGGCGCTTCGCGGGAGCCAGTCAGACGCGCCGTGCCGTTGACAGTGCCGCCAAGGCCGAGGTCCGGCTTGAAGGTGTTGGCAAGCGCCAGCGGTAGATTGGACAGCGCCACCGACAGATCAAGCTTTTCATCGACAGAGCCGTTGAGCTTGACCTGACCTTCGGTGCCATTGGCGCCGGTGTTGATGACGATATCGCCAAAGGAAATCTCGCTGCCCTTCATGACGATATTTGCCGGCGCAGCCAGATTGGCGCGCAGTGCGCCCTGCGTTACATCAGCGGATGCGAGGCCCAGCTCAAAACCGCCATCTTTCGGCTCAAGCGAACCGGCGGCATTGGCCACCGTGCCGATCTTGAGCTTCGTATTGGCGCTGAAATCGGTCTTGGTGCCGGTAGCATTGGCCTTGGCGTCAAAAGTGTCGATGCCGAATGTTCCCACCATGATATCGCGCGCGGCAGCATTACCGTCCACGACCGGCACGCCAAACAGATCCTGCGCGGTCAGCGCAATATTGGCAGACGCAATATGGTTGCCATTGACCTTCACGCTCTTGGCGTCGGCAGAGACGGTCGCATTCTGACGGTCGCCATCGGCTTGCAGCGCTATATCGGCATTGGCAGCACCGGTTGCTTCAGCAAGAAACAGCGCGGCGGCAGTGGAGATATCCGGCGCGTCGAGCTTCAGCGCGCCATTGAGCAAGCCCTTAGGAGTCTGCGTGACATTGCCGGAGAGATGCGCCCCGCCAGCATTGAACAGGAGATTGGTCAGGCGCTTCTCGTCATTGACGATGTCGATCAGCGTGCCAAGTTCGATGCGCTCACCGTTGAGGAAGGCATTGCCCGCCAGTTTGCCCGACAAAGCTGCGCCCGTGGTGGCGTTGCCGTCGAGCATGGCGTTGAAATCAAGACCCGCATCGGCAAGCTTGCGGCCAGCCAGTGTGCCCTGCGGCGCATCGGCGCGCAGCGCAAGCGCGATCAACTTGTCGTCGCCGCGCGCACTGCCCTTGATCGTCATGCGACCGGAGGCCTGTTTCGAAACCAGCTTCAGATCGGACAGCATCACGCCGAAATCAAAATTCGCCTTGTCCGATGCGAAAGAGCCATTGGCCGTGATTTCGGTCAGCGCATTGCCGATCCGGAAGTCACGGGCAGAGAAACCTTCGGCGCTACGACCGACTGCACCAGCCAGACGCACTTCGCCGTCGAGAATATTATCGATCGCCTCAGTGCCCGTGCGCATGTTCTGCGCCGTGCCGTCAAGGTCGAGATAGAATGCGCCGCTGATCGGACGAACCGTACCCTTGGCCTTGACGTCGATACTGCCAGCCAGTTCCTTGTCAGCCAACGCGCCGAACGGCGCAAGGCTTGCGACCTTGGCGGCGATATCGCCATTGAAGACGAAGTCGTCAATATTGCCCTTGAGATCGAGGCTGAGCCCGTTGCCTTCGATATTGGCCTGTGCAAGCTCCACTGGAGAACCGGCGCGCCAGCCGCCATCGATGAGAAGCGCAATCTTGGTGCCCAATGCTTCGGCCAATTCCGCGCGCGGTGACGAAATGCCATCCATGCCGCCAGTCACCTTGAAAGTGATGTGGCGGTTTGCGGCATCGTTAAGGTTTTCGGCAACGCCGCCCATATCCAGCGCTACGCTGGAGGCGGAAATGGTTGCATTCTTCAAGCCATTGACGGCGAGCTTGCCCGTCCAGTCATTGGTCGGACGGTCGCCGTAGGAAACCTGAAACCGCGCATTGTCGATATAGGTTTCGGCGCCCTTGACCGGCAGCAGGACGCGGCCTTTGCTTTCATCGGCAATCGACGCGTCGATGCTGAGCTTGTTCAGAAAATGATCATTGCCGGATTCGGCAGCGGCCTTCAGCTTCAATGCGGCGCTTGTCAGCGCCAGATCGTCAAGACGGAACCCGCCCGCATCCTTCAGGAAGCCATCGGCGGAAAGCACGGTTTCAGCACCGAAGAAGTCGCGGAAAACCGGCGGCACCAGAACAGCAATCGGCCCATTGAAACGGGCGGCAAAAACACGTCCGCCATTGGGCGCTTCGCCCTGACGGTTGAGCGTGAATGCGCCGGTCAGCGTGCGGCTGCCATTGGTGTCGAGCGCCAGATCCACCTTCAATTCATCGAGCGGGCCAGCGCCCGTCAAAGTGAGATCAACGGGCGGGCGGCCATCAATATTGAGCAGGTTGGCCACGATGCCATTGGCCGGTTCGGCAACTTTCAGATCAAGATCGACCTTCTGATCGGCATTGGCATAGGCCGCGCGCAGGGCAAAACTGCCGCCCGGGCCGTCAAGGCGCTTGATGTCGAAGGTCGAATTGAGCGAGCCGTCGGCAAGCGAAAGACTGCCGGTTGCAGAGACTTCCGATTCGAGGCCGAAAATCTCCGGTCCGAAATGCAGGCGCGCCACGTCGAGCTGATCGAGACTGATGGAAATCGGCAGTTCGGGCAGGCTGAAGCTTGACGATTCCGGCGACGGCAGGCTGTTGTCCGGCAGCGGTTTGCGGGCGATATCGATCCGTTCCGCGCTCAGTGACTGGATGCTGAGGCGACCGAGCAGCAACGCGGTGCGGCTCCAGTTCAGCTTTGCATTTTCAATGCGCAGCCAGACGCCTTCACGGTCGGCAATGGTGATCGAGCCGATGGAAGCTTCCGACGACAGAACACCGCTGATGCCCGACAGTGAAATGCGGCGGTTCGGCGCGGAGAGCTGGCTTTCAACGAAAGACAGGAAATAGGACTTTTGCTCTTCGTTGCTTTCAGACGCTTCGGCCTGCTGCGTGCTCTGGCTCTGATCCTGCGCCTGTGCGGGCGCGACAATCGATGCCGTGGTCTGCGTATCCACGCCGACAAGCGTAACCCATGCGCCTGGTATGGCCAGCACGGCGGCCACAGCGGCGAGAATCAGGAAAAGGAAAACTGCGATAAATCTGGTCAAAACGCCTGTCCTATGCCCACGTAGAATGCATAGCTCGGATCACCCGAGCGGCGGTTAAGCGGTATGGCGACGTCGAGGCGGATCGGCCCGAGGCCGGTCAGATAGCGCAGACCGCCACCCGCACCCACGCGCATTTGTTCGGAGAAATCCGGGAACGATTTTTCGCCGACATAACCCGCATCGACAAAGGCGACTGCACCGATGGAATCGGTAATGCGGGTGCGCACTTCGCCCGAAGCCTCCACCAGCGACCGACCGCCGACAATGTTGCCGTTTCCGGCATCGACGCCGATATTGCGATAAGCATAGCCGCGCACCGAGCCACCACCGCCCGCAAGGAACGACAGGCTCGGCGGCAGGTCTTCGATGGAAGCGCCAACGATCGACCCCACCTTCACGCGCCCCGCCAGAACCACGCGATCCTTTGCGCCGATGCCGTAATAGGTGCGGCCTTCTGCGGTGAAGCGGGTGGCGAAATTGCCATAATGGAATTCGTAGAAGGGCTGGATATTGCCTTCCAGATAAAAACCCGAACTCGGGTCCGGTTTGTTGTTGCGGCTGTCGTAAAGCACACTGCCTTCCAGACCCGCAGTCGTGAAGTCGCGGGGACCGAAAGGATAATCCGTGTAGCGGCCCTGACTTGCCTTGGCATAGATCGCGCCCGACAGTTCATCGCTGAATATCTGCGTGAAACCGGTCTTGCCGTTGATCGACGTCTCGGTATAGGCGTCCAGCACTTCGCGCTTGGCATCAAGCGACAAAACGAAATCCGTATCAGGCGTATAAACGCCCGGCTTCTTGAACGTACCGCCAAGAAGATAGGAATAGTTTTGCGGGCTGAACGAATTATCCTGCGACCCGCCGATACCGCTGACCTTGGCGTCGAAACGCAGGTTTTCGCCCTTGCCGAACAGATTGCGGTGCATCCAGTAGCCGGTGACACCAAAGCCGTCGATGGTCGAATATTCCGCACCGAAGCCGAAACGGCGGGGCTTACGCTCCTGCACATTGAGCGTCATCGGCAGGCTGCCGTCCGGCTCAATGGTTTCCGCTTCCTCGAAACTCATCGCACGGAACACTTCCATGCGGCCAAGACGCTTCTTGGCCTTTTCGATGTCGTCGGGGTCATATTCCTTATCGGGTGTCAGTCCCGTCATCCAGGCGACGAATTGCGGGTCCATACGTGCGGTGCCAACCACGCTGACCGGACCGTAATGCGCCTTGCGGCCCGGATCGAGCGAAACATCGGCGGCAACCGTATTGCCATCATGGTCGGCGACCACATCCTCGCCGGTCACCCGCGCCTTGGGATAGCCTTGCTGCCGCCATGCCTCTACGGCAAGACGCTCGGCCTTGATGATTGTCCCAGACCGCGCCACCTTACCGGGCGCAAAACCTGCATCCTCGGGCGATTGCACGATATCGCGCTTGTCCGTGGCAGGCGGGGCGATATTGGAAATGGCGGTGCGCGAAAACAGGAATTGCGGACCCGGATCGACCGAGATCGCCACTTTCGCATTGTTGGGAATATCGGCATCCGGCGGAATATCGTTCGCTTCGCGGCCATCGACCAGAATCGAGATCGTGCCACCATAGCGGCCTTCGCCATAAAGGGCCGCCAGAATACGCCGATAATCACCGCGCGCCTTGGCAAGCAGACCAGCAGAACCCGACGCGGGCTTGTCCGCATCTGTAACCAGACCGGATGCACCTTCGACGACTGATTTCAGATCGGCTTCGGTGCCATCCGCATTTTTGCGATTACCGGTTGTGGCAACCTCGACCTCATAGGTCTTCGGATCGATGATATCTGGATCGGTTTTCTTGTCTTCGCCCCAAAGACGGACGCCAAAAAGCTCAAACGCCAAAGCGGGCGACACTGTAAAGGAGGAAAAATGAGCCGCCAGCAAAAGCATGGCGATGCCTTTTCCCTGTATCGTCCTGTTACTCCAAATCATACGCGCTACTGTCCGGTTCCTGTCTTTGCGGTCGCCTGGCAGCGTCCCGTTTATTCCCCACCCAGGACGATTTAGGGATTACCATAGGGAGGCCGGGGGGCCAAGCAACAACCTAAAGATTAGTCTCTAGATATGAACGGATTCAGTCAAAGGAGTGTTAACGTTACCACAGCTTTACGCAACGCTTGGTCGCAAGAGACACATAGCTCGCGCTGGAAAATGCAAAATTTGAAGAGGTTTTAAAAAAGGAAGGCGCTCCGGAGGGAACCGGAGCGCCACGCGGCTTTGGGGGGAGAGAGGGAGGATAAAGCCGCGATTCAAACCGTGCGCGGACCAAGGTCCGGCGCACGGGAGAAACGGTAGCTCAGCGGGGACATGTCAAAGACCAACCCCGCCAGGCGCGAACTATTTAAGGCAGGTTGCGCACATCATCAGGCGACATGTACATCGGCATCATATTGGTATCGAGGTGATGCATGACCCAGATGGAGCCTGCAAGCACGATGGCCAGAATGATGACCGTGAAGATGAGCGCCAGAATATTCCAGCCACCTTCCGACTTCGGATCGAGGTGCAGGAAGTAAACCAGATGCACCAGAATCTGGACGACTGCGATGCCGAGAACAACGGCCGCAGTCGTGGCAGGCGTGAAATAGCCGTTCATCGCCAGAAGGAATGGAACGACGGTGAGAATAACCGCCAGCACGAAGCCGATCAGATAGGACTTCAGGCTGCCATGCGCGGCATGATCGTGTGTTTCGTGTGCAGAACTCATCACAGTACACCCAGCAGATAGACAAGGGTAAAGACGCCAATCCAGATGATGTCCAGGAAGTGCCAGAAGAGGCTAAGGCACATCACGCGCGTCTGGTTCTTTTCCGTCAGACCGTCACGCAGAAGCTGGGCGGAAAGCACCAGAATCCAGATCAGGCCGGACGTGATGTGAAGACCGTGGGTTCCGACCAGCGCAAAGAAGGCCGAAAGGAACGCGCTGCGGCTCGGACCGGCATCTTCGAGGATCAGGTGATGGAATTCATAGACTTCCATCACGAGGAACGCAGCGCCCAGCAGGAACGTTACGCCCAGCCAGAACAGCACGCCTGCACGGTTCTTCTTGTACATGGAGAGCGTCGCCAGACCGTAGGTCAGCGACGACACCAGCAGCAGCATGGTTTCAGTCAACACAAACTGCAGATCGAAGAGTTCACGGCCGGTCGGGCCGCCCGCGAACTGGTGCGCCAGAACGGCGTAGGTTGCAAACAGGCCCGAGAACAGGACGCAGTCGCTCATCAGGTAGATCCAGAAGCCGACCAGCGTGGTCGACCCTGCATCGTGATGGTCCTCGTGAGCAGGATGCTCGTTGCCGCCCTTGAATGGACCAGCAGTTGAAATGCTAGCGCTCATGGATCAAGCCTCCTGAGCCGTCAGTTGCCGGGTGCGAAGGTCTTCGACGCTCTGCACTTCTTCGGCCGAGACGTAATAGTCTCTGTCATTGTTGAACGAGTGGAAGATCGCAACGGCCAGCACACCCACGGCAGAAGCAATCGCCAGCCACCAGATATGCCAGATCAGAGCGAAACCAAGCGGAATGGTCATGATACCGATGATGAAGCCGGTACCGGTGTTCTTCGGCATGTGAATGCGGGCGAACTTTTCCGTGCGGCGCACATAACCGTTCTGCTTCATATCCCACCAGCTGTCGTGATCGCGGACATGCGGCACTTCAGCGAAGTTGTAGAATGCAGGCGGCGAAGCCAGCGACCATTCCAGCGTACGGCCCGTACCCCAGCTGTCGCCATTGTTGTCGCGCAGCTTTTCGCGGTCACGGATCGAAACGGCGATCTGCAGAACCTGGAACACGATACCGCACATGATGATGGCAACGCCGACGGCGGCGATGATCAGATAGATGTGCCATGCCGGATTTTCGGTGTGGTTCAGACGACGGGTCATGCCCATCAGGCCGAGTACGTAGAGCGGCATGAAGGCCATGATGAAGCCGACCAGCCAGCACCAGAACGCGTTGCGGCCCAGACGTTCGTTCAGCTTGAAGCCGAAAGCCTTCGGCCACCAGTAGACGAGACCGGCGAAGCAGCCGAACAGCACGCCCGAGATGATCACATTGTGGAAGTGGGCGATCAGGAACACCGAGTTGTGCAGCACGAAATCCGCAGGCGGAACAGCAAGCAGAACGCCCGTCATACCGCCAACCACGAAGGTGCACATGAAGCCGATGGTCCACAGAACCGGCGTTTCCATGCGGACGCGGCCCTTATACATCGTGAACAGCCAGTTGAAGACCTTCGCCCCTGTCGGGATCGAGATGATCATCGTCGCCACGCCGAAGAAGGCATTGACGTTGGCACCGCCACCCATGGTGAAGAAGTGGTGCACCCAGACGAGGAACGACAGGACCGTGATGGCAACGGTTGCGTAGACCATCGACTTGTAGCCGAAGAGACGCTTGCCGGAGAAGGTCGCGATGATTTCGGAAAAGACACCGAAAGCAGGCAGGATGAGGATGTAGACTTCCGGGTGACCCCAGATCCAGATCAGGTTCACATACATCATCGGATTGCCACCAGCATCATTGGTGAAGAAGTGGAAATCCAGATAACGGTCCAGCGAAAGCAGGGCCAGCGTGACGGTGAGGATCGGGAAGGCCGCGACGATCAGCACGTTCGAGCAGAGCGCGGTCCAGGTGAAGACCGGAACCTGCATCATGCCCATGCCGGGCGCGCGCATCTTGATGATCGTGGTGATCAGGTTGACGCCGGAAAGCAGCGTACCCATACCGGAAATCTGCAAGGCCCAGATATAGTAATCCACGCCGACATCCGGGCTGAATTCCTTGCCGGACAGCGGCGGATAAGCAAGCCAGCCGGTCTTGGCGAATTCGCCGATACCGAGCGAGAGGTTGATCAGAACCGCACCGGCGACCGTGAGCCAGAAGCTCAGCGAGTTGAGGTACGGGAAAGCAACGTCGCGTGCACCGATCTGAAGCGGAACAGCAAAGTTCATCAGACCGACGACGAAAGGCATCGCCACGAAGAAGATCATGATCACGCCATGAGCAGTGAAGACCTGGTCGTAGTGATGCGGCGGGAGAAAGCCTTCATTCGCGCCCGAGGCAAGAGCCTGCTGCGCACGCATCATCACGGCGTCCGAGAAGCCGCGGAACAGCATCACGAAAGCCAGAATGATGTACATGATGCCGATACGCTTGTGATCGACCGACGTCAGCCAGTCTTTCCAGAGCGGGACCCATTTTCCGTAGTAGGTGATGGCTGCCAGAATAGCGAGCGCACCGCCAGCCACCGCGGTCAATGTGACCATGATGATCGGCTCGTGGTACGGGATCGCTTCCAGCGTAAGTTTTCCGAACATTTTTATCACGCTTCGATTGGAGCAATTCCGGTAAAGCCAGTGACGGCTTTCATTCCGGAACCGCGTGAAACAAAAGATTGAATGCGAATGGCCGCGACCTCAGGCGAGATCACGGCGCAAAGGCAGATCAGTTTTCGAGCTGCGACAGACGCTGCGGCGCGACTGCACAGATGATGTCGCTCGCCCACTGGCTGAAATCGACAGGCGAAGACTTGCGCAGGTTTGCGCGTGCTTCGCGGATCATCTGCTGACGGTGCATTTCGTCATCCATGCAGACGGACTTGCCGTCCCAGCAGCGGTTCACGATGTCGTGGAACAGCGTCTGGTCATTATAGGTGAAGAATTGCACCGCATGCTTTTCGCTCGGCTGAACCAGCGATGCATAGCGATCACGGCCCAGTTCTTCGCCCTTGGCCTTCACGTCGGCAACCCATTTGTCGAAGTCGGCCTGATTGTAGGAATGCGCCTTGAAGCGCATCTGGGCAAAGCCCTGACCGCTGTAATTGGCGGAAATACCGTCGAACTCGCCTTCATGGTTGGCGACGAGATGCAGCTTCGTCTGCATGCTCGGCATGGTGTAGACCATGCTGCCCAAGGCCGGAATGAAGAAGGAGTTCATGATGTTGCTGGAGGTCAGCTTGAAGTTGACCGGAACATCGACGGGCATGGCCATTTCATTGACGCTGGCGACGCCCAGATCGGGATAGATGAAAAGCCATTTCCAGTCGAGCGCGACCACTTCGACATTGATCGGCTTCACGCTGGATTCCAGCGGGCGGTACGGATCAAGCTTATGCGTGCTGATCCAGGTAACCGAGCCGAGAACCACGATGATCGCCAGAGGGACGAGCCAGACGCCCAGTTCGATCTTCGTCGAGTGGTGCCAGTCGGGCTGGTAATCCGCCTTTTCATTCGTGGCGCGGTACTTCCAGGCGAAGAACAGCGTCATGAAGATGACGGGCAGCACGACGAGCAGCATGAGGCCGGTCGCAAAAAGGATGAGATCGCGTTCTGCCACGCCGACCTCTCCCTTTGGAGAAAGAAGAACCTGGTTCTCGCAGCCGGCAAGAAACGCAGTCAGGGCCAGTACGGCGAACGAAGCGATCGTCCGAGGGGTGCCGAGTTTCATTTGTCTTTCCATCCTGCACCGATGCGATCTGAAAATCTGAAACCCGCTGCCGCGGATGATTGCGGTCAGGCGTCTCAGTTCTTCAGATCGCACCAGAGCGATTTCGTCGTCAGTGTGGTTTTGAACCTGAAATCCCTTCCAGGCTGCCCTGACAGAGGAACCGCAGAGGTTCATCATGTCGCAAGCGTCAAATCCGGCACGTATGTCGTTTTTCAGTTTTCGGTAAATTCTGAAAATTCCAAAAGTACCGTTATATCGAATAATTCCGTTTGTCACCTGTCTGGCGAGATTTGTGCTGGATCGTAATGTCGCGGTCAAAACCCCGCAAAACGGACTCCAATTGGCGGAAACAGGCATCTCCGCAAGCGTCTGATCGCGGGGAATGGAACCCCTGCAGCACCGACGCGGCGGTGAATTAACCGCTCTTCTCCCCGCGTGCAAGTACGACCAATGGATAAAACCCGGCTTTTCCACCCTGCGGCGAGACAACAAACAACATTGTGAAGTCGCCAAGCCCCGACTAAGACAATCTGGATAGTGAGAAAGGGGCCCCATGATTTTCGCAGACTTGCCGCTCGATGAAGCCGAAGGCGCCGTACTCGCCTATGCGGTAACGGCAGGTGCGCTCGTCCTGCGCAAGGGGACGGTGCTGAACAGCGATTATTGCGCAGCCTTGCAACAAGCGGGTCTCACAAGCGTTCTCGCTGCCCGTTTCGAACCGGGCGATATCGGCGAAGACGAAGCCGCACAGGCAATCGGGGCCACACTCGCCTCCTGCACGATCCGTACCGGCGCAGCGACCACCGGACGGATCAACCTGTTCGCCAGTGAAGATGGTGTCTTTTGCGTCGATGCGTCCCGGATCGACGCCGTCAATGCGCATGATGCGCGCATTTCTCTTGCGACCATCCGCAATCATATGCGTGTGGAAGCCGGCCAGATGGTCGCGACCGTCAAGATCATTCCCTTTGCCGTACCGAAAAGTCTGATCGACGACATATGCCCTTTGCTCCTTGGAGACCGGGCGATGGAGGTCAAGGCGTTTCGTCCGCTGCGTATCGGCCTGATCCAGTCGCGCCTCCCCTCGATCCGCGAGACCGTACTCGACAAGACGCGTGAGCTGATGGAAAAACGCGCGGCGCGCAACGGCGGCACATTGATCGCCGAAAAGCGCGTCGCCCACGAGACGGAAGCGCTTGGCGACGCCATAGCGGACCTGAGCAACAGCTGCGATATCCTCGTGATTTTCAGTGCATCGGCAGTTGCCGACGCCACCGACATCGTGCCGCGCTCGATCCTGCAAAGTGGCGGACAAATTTTGCGCGTTGGCATGCCGGTCGACCCCGGCAATCTGCTTGTGTTGGGAAAGCGCGACGAAAAATATATCGTCGCCGCGCCCGGGTCCGCCCGCAGCATGCGGGAAAACAGCCTCGACTGGGTGCTCGACCGCCTGATGGCAGGCATGGACCTCAGCTCAACAGACCTGTCCCGCATGGGCGTGGGCGGTCTATTGTTGTAGATCGCTCAGCACTACAGTTGCATTCTTCGTAATGCCGGGCTGTAACAAGCAGTATTAGATTTCGTAATCGAAGACCAGAATGCCATCAAGACCGCCTTCGGCAGCTTCGACGAGACCTGTGCCAACCTTCACGTGTTCTGGATGCGGGAGATAGGCATCGCGTGCCGCAGCATCAGTAAAATCCACCACAAAGCCGTGGCGAAGGCCTTTTTCCAGCCCTTCGGGGCTGTTGTTGGTGCCAGCCGCGACAGAAATGATGCCGTCGATCTTGCCCTTGAGAGCAACGACCGAAGCCAGCGCCTGATCAATGGCTGCGCCGTCGAGTTCCGGCTTGAACTTGATAAGAACGATGTGGCGTATCATGAGGTTCACCGTTGTTTGGAAACAGTGTTTCTTACGCCAGTTTGCACCGGACGGAAAAGCAAAAAGGCCAACGACAAGAATGCTCAAAAACGAAAAAGGCCGGGATGAACCCGACCTTCCGCTTTCACCTGAGTTGACGCCGGTTCATCCGCGGTCGTCTTCCCAAGTGAATTCCCGATACGGAGGTAGATATAGGCCCTCTCCGTTTCAAGTTTGTGACATCCCGGAGATTTCTACCATCAGGTAGAAAATCACCTGCCGAGGCAAGCCGCGTGATATCAGGCCGCCATCGCCGTTTCGGCATATTCCGGATGATTATAGTTCCAAACCTCGACCAGACACTGATGCATCAAGTCGAGATCGACCGGACCAATCCGGCTCAAGACCAGATCAAGATCATCGCGCTCAACACCACGGTTGAGAAGCTCGACAATCGCTTCCGTCAGAATCATTTTATCGTCAAATCTGTAGCGCTGCATAAACCTGCTCCGCTATCTGCCCCAGCTCATCATGATTTCAGACTAGACACTTATGGTTAACCGAGGCTTAAGCCACGGAAACCTTACGCAACTTTGACCGACACCACGCAACTGACGCTAATATTTACCCCTGACGACTTATCGCCGTCGCCCAATATGAATTATGAAATGCACGCTTTAAAAACGGTCAGAATATAGTCAGACCGAACAAGAATAAGTCTCATTCTTACTCTATGTTTCGACAAATCCAAGCAAAAACTGGCGATGGTATTTATTTCATATAACTCTTTTAAAGCGTTCACATGACTTTTTTCAAAACATACGCCCGTTGGTCGTTCAACAGCACCAAACTTGGTGGCCTCGCTGCTTTGGCGAGCGCAAGTCTGTTGGGCGGTTATCTCTATACGATCCAGTATAACGGCAATGTCCACACGATAGTGCCGGGACAGGCCTACCGCTCAAATCAGCCCGATCCGGCGCGAATTGCGGCGCTGCAAAAGGCCTATGGTATCAAGACCATCATCAATCTGCGCGGCCCCGAAACCGGCTCTCCCTGGTACGACAAGGAAGTCGAAACCTCCGATGCTCTTGGCATCCAGCATGTTGATTTTGAAATGTCGGCCAGCAAACGACTGACGCCCCAGCGCGCGCGGGAATTGATTGCGCTGATGCAGAGTGCAGAAAAGCCGATCCTCATTCATTGCAAGTCAGGTTCGGATCGCACAGGTCTTGCTGCGGCGCTTTATATAGCAGCCGTCTCCAAGGGCGGTGAACGCAAGGCGGAACAGCAGATGTCGATTGCCTATGGGCATTTCGGTTTTCCGGGTAGCCCAACCCACGCGATGGAAGACACTTTCGAAGAGCTGGAACCGGCGCTCGGATTTCCCGATTCCTGACGGTTCGCCGTTTAACCAGATTCTGAATACAAAAACGCCGGGACAAGCCCGGCGTTTTCTTATTTGCTCGATAAAGTCTTATTCGAGGCCGACGATCTTGCCGTCATCCCACTTGAAGATGTCGAAGCTCGGCGAGCTAAGGTCGCCGTTTTCGCCATAGGTCAGCGTGCCGATTGCGGTTTCGATCGGCTTGCCGTCATGGAGAGCCTTGGCAACGGCAGCCGAATCATCAGCCGAACCGGCGCTTTCGATGCCAGCCTTGATGACTTCAACAGCAGCATAGGCGTTCATGGTGAAGGCTTCAGCCGGAATGCCCTTGGCCTTAAGCGCTTCGATAGCGTCCTTGGAAGCCGGGTTCTTCGTGGCGTCCTTGGCGTTGGTGAACAGCGTGCCCTGCGCGTTGGTGCCGCCGATTGCCCAATATTCGGTGTTGGACAGGCCTTCTCCGCCGAGAACCAGTGCCTGCATGCCAGCGTCATGCAGCTGACGCGACAGCAGACCGCCTTCAGCATGGTAGCCGCCGAAGTAAACGACTTCTGCGCCTGCCGACTTCAGCTTGGTAACCAGTGCGCTGAAATCCTTGTCGCCCGGCGTGACGGAGTCGTAATGAACTTCCGTAATGCCGCCCTTGTTGATCGCAGCCTTGAAAGCGTCGGCCAGACCCTTGCCGTAAGCGCCCTTGTCGTGGATCACGGCGACCTTCTTGTCCTTCATGGTCTTCAGGACAAAATCAGCCATGACTTCAGCCTGCTGGTCGTCACGGCCGCAGGTGCGGAACACGTTTTCCAGCTTGCGTGCGGTCAGGTCCGGGCCGGTAGCGGTCGGGGTGACCATCAGAACGCCGTTTTCCGAGAAAACGTCGGATACTGGAATGGCAACGCCGGTCGTGACAGGACCAACAACAAACTTGATGCCGTCGCCGACAATCTGGTTGGCGGCGGAAACGCCCTGCTTCGGCTCACCGGCATCGTCGGCGAACTTCAGAACGATTTTCTCGCCCTTGATGCCGCCAGCCTTGTTGATGACTTCGGCAGCGGTTTCTGCGCCCTTCTTCACCTGATCGCCGAAAGCGGCAACCGGACCCGTCAGCGGTGCAACAACGCCAATGGTGATGTCCGCATAAGCGGCGCTGGCAAAACCGAGTGTAGCTGCGAAAGCTACGCTGGACAGAAGTTTCAGGTTCATTCTTTTTCTCCTTTGGTGGGGCGCCGTCCGGGGACGCGCCCTCATCTAACCCATGATGGCAACCCATCCGGCCAATTCTCCACGCTGATAAGCTGGCGAATGACCGGGCCCTCCCTTTTGTTTCATCTTACGATTTCAAAGGGTCGATCCAAAAGCGCGCCGCACCGCACCCAAAAAGGGACTGGAGCCATAATATTATCCAAAACAGCCTCGGCGGTTTCGGAAAACTGCTCCAAAACGGGAGCCGCTTTCGTGATGTGCTAAGAATGCATTTCCGGCTTTCGATTGCAAGGGGCCAAGTACCCACAATTACAACGAAAATCGGCTCCTCCCTTTTATGCGTTCCCTCCCTTCCATGATGGTGATTGTTTCGCAAAAAAGGCCGCGATCCCTTCCGCGGCCTCCGGTGTTTCCCAAGTGTCTGCAAGACGGGTCAGCGTCATATCGATGACGGCTTCGTCAATCGGCGCGACCAGCGCGTGAACGAGCCGTTTCGACGCCGCAACCGCTGCCGGTGCGGTGGAAAAATACGGTTTGATTTCCGCTTCCACTGTCGCGTCCAGCTGTTCGGGTTCGACTACATCATGCAGCAGGCCGATGCGCATTGCCTCCTGCGTGTCGAACAATCTGGCAGAGGTAAATGTGCGCAGGGCATTCGCCTGCCCGATGCGCGCCACGACATAGGGGCTGATGGTTGCAGGTATCAGGCCGAGCTTTGTCTCGGTCAACCCGAAGCGCGCGCCAGCGACGCCGATGGCGGCATCACAAACGCTGATAAGGCCGATACCGCCGCCATAGGCCTGACCGTTGACGCGCCCGATCAGCGGCTTTGGCAGATCGCGGAGCGCCTTCAGCATCAAAGCGAGCTTGCGCGCTTCTTCAATCCGTTGCGCGCGACTGGCATTTACCTGCGCCCGCATCCAGCCCAGATCGCCGCCCGCACAAAAGCTTTTGCCTGCGCCGGTCAGAACAACAATCCTGACCGCCGCATTATCGGTGAGGTGCAGCGTCGCGGTGGTCAGTTCATCGATCATCAGGCCGGACAGCACATTATGCTGCTCAGGCCGGTTCAGCGTCAGCGTTGCAACGCCGCGTGCGTCAATTGAAACACCGATGGTCTCAAAATCGCTCATGCAGCTTTATCCTGACGCAGTGCCTGCGCGAACAATGCCGCCGACCGCAGCTTATCCAGATCAAGCCCGGTTTCAAAACCCATTTCATGCAGCATTTCGACAACGGAAACGGTATCGACATTGCCCTTGGCGCCCGGCGCAAACGGGCATCCACCCAGACCGCCGACCGACGCATCGAAAACCCGCAAGCCCTTTTCCAGACTGACACGGATATTGTCGAGCGCACGACCGCCCGTGTCGTGATAATGGCCCGCCAGACTATGCGCAGGCGCAATGGCCAGCACCGCATCCAGCATGGCCGCGACCTTGTCCGGCGTACCGCGCCCAATCGTGTCGCCAAGGCTCACCTCATGGCAACCGAGCGAGAAGAGTTGCTCGGTGACATCGGCAACGGCCTGCGGCGCGGTCGGCCCGTCATAGGGGCATTCGACGACGCAGCTGACATAGCCGCGAATGGCCAGGCCGTCATTGATCGCAGCACCGATAACCGGCGACAGACGTTCAGTGCTCTCGGCAATCGTGCAGTTGATATTGGCTTTCGAAAAGCCTTCCGAAGCGGAAATGAAAACCGCGACTTCATCGACATTGGCTGCTGCCGCGGCCTCATAGCCCTTCATGTTCGGTACGAGCACCGAATAGCGCACACTGTCGGCGCGACGAATGCCCGCCATCACCTCTGCCGCATCGGCCAGTTGCGGCACCCATTTCGGGCTGACGAAACTCGTCGCCTCGATGCGGGCATAACCGCAACCGGACAGGCGGTCGATCAGCGCGATCTTGTCAGCCGTCGGCACAAAGCGCTTCTCATTTTGCAGCCCGTCACGTGCCGCCATTTCAACGATTTCGACATGGTCAGCCATGTTCTTCCTCCAATTCGACAAGCAGCGCGCCTTCATTGATCTGATCGCCTGCTGCGACCGTCACCGTCGCAACCTTGCCGTCGCGCGGCGCGGTCAGTGACAGTTCCATCTTCATCGCCTCCATCGTCACCAGCGGATCGCCTTTGGCGACGCTTGCCCCCTCCACGGCGGATACAAGCCGAACCAGCCCCGGCATCGGCGCCAGAATGCGGCTTTCGGTGGCGAGATCATCTTCCGCCCCGGCAGACAGCACATGATGAAATATGGTGTCGCGTCCGTCGAACTGCACGGTCACATCCTGCCCGATCCGAACAGCGGATGCTTGCGACACGCGGCCATCCAGGTTGAACCGAACCACACCGTTTTCGTGATTGCGGATTTCGACCAGGCCGAAGTCGAAGCCGAAATGCCCTTGTTCATTGATCGTGAAGCGGATCGCCCGGCGATCACCCTGATGATCCAGCGTGACCGACCGCGATGCATCGCCCCACAGACGAAAGCCGCGCAGACTCGACCATGGATCATCGTGCAACGGCGCATCAAGAAGGTCGAGCGCCGTCAATGCCGCCAGTGCAAAAGTGATTTCCGAAGGCGGCTCTTGGGCAAACAAATGCCCCGCTTCCCGCGCAATCAGCCCGGTATCGACATCGCCGCTGCGAAAAGCATCCAGCTTGCAGAGCGCCGACAAAAACTGGCGATTGGTGACAAGACCGGCAATGCGGGTTTTGCTTAGCGCCGCATCCAGCCGGTTCAGCGCTTCGTCGCGATTACGGCCATGGACGATGATCTTAGCGATCATCGGATCGTAGAACGGTGTGATCGTATCGCCAGACCGCACGCCGGAATCGGTGCGCGCCTGTTCCGGCGGAGCGAAGAGTGCAAGCTTGCCAGTCGCAGGCAGAAAGTCACGGGCCGGGTCCTCGGCATAAAGACGAGCCTCGAAGGCCCAGCCATGGATGGCAAGCTCATCCTGCCGCTTCGGCAAGGTTTCGCCCGACGCAACGCGCAATTGCCACTCGACCAGATCGAGACCGGTGATCGCCTCCGTCACCGGATGTTCCACCTGCAAGCGCGTGTTCATTTCCATGAAGAAGAACCGGTCCGGTCGCAGCCCTTCTGACACATCGGCAATGAATTCCACCGTGCCTGCGCCGGAATAGCCGATGGCCAAGGCTGCCTTCACCGCCGCTTCACCCATGGCAGCGCGCATGTCCGGCGTCATGCCGGGCGCTGGCGCTTCTTCGATCACCTTCTGGTGGCGACGTTGCAGCGAACAATCGCGCTCGAAAAGATGCACCGCATTGCCGTGATTATCGCCAAAAACCTGCACCTCGATATGGCGCGGCTTGGTCATGTATTTTTCCACCAGCACGGCGCTGTCACCGAACGACGCTTCGGCCTCGCGACGCGCACTGTCCAGCGCCGCCGCAAAATCCGCCGCCTGATCGACACGACGCATGCCCTTGCCGCCGCCGCCTGCGCGTGCCTTGATCAGCACGGGATAACCGATCCGGTCCGCCTCACTTTTAAGGAAAGCGCCATCCTGATTGTCGCCGTGATAGCCCGGAACGACCGGCACACCGGCCTTTTCCATCAACGCCTTGGCGGCATCCTTCAGCCCCATGGCGCGGATGGCTTTCGCCGATGGGCCTATGAAGGTGAGACCCGCCGCCTCGACGGCGTCGACAAATCCGGCATTTTCCGAGAGAAAGCCATAGCCCGGATGAATTGCCTCGGCACCGGTTTCCAGTGCGGCTTTGATGATCGCCTCAATATTGAGATAGCTTTGCGCCGAAAGCGCCGGGCCGACGCGGACGGCCTCGTCGGCCATTTCCACATGCAGCGCATTGGCGTCCGCATCCGAATAGATCGCCACAGTGGCGATACCGAATTCACGCGCCGTGCGCATGACCCGGCAGGCAATTTCCCCGCGATTGGCAATCAGTATTTTCCCAAACATCTGATTACCTCCCTACATTCTGAACAAGCCGAAACGCGTCGGCTCGACCGGCGCGTTCAGCATTGCGGAAAGCGACAGTCCCAGCACTTCGCGGCACTTGCGCGGATCGATGACACCATCGTCCCAAAGTCGCGCAGAGGCATAAAGCGGGTGGCTCTGGCGCTCGAACATTTCGAGTGTCGGGCGCTTAAACTCC
Organism: Ochrobactrum sp. RH2CCR150; assembly: GCA_014138095.1. GTDB lineage: Bacteria > Pseudomonadota > Alphaproteobacteria > Rhizobiales > Rhizobiaceae > Brucella > Brucella gambitense. The sequence goes on along the minus strand of JACGXE010000001.1, from coordinate 386,471 downwards.
GCTTCCTCTTCCGCCGACCATGTTCCGCCGGTGCGTTCGATCCCGTCGCGCTTGACGGTTGCCAGCACGCCCGCCGCCTGTTCACCGCCCATCACCGCAATGCGGCTGTTCGGCCAGGTCCACAGGAAGCGCGGCGAATAGGCCCGCCCCGCCATGCCGTAATTGCCCGCGCCATAGGATGCGCCAATCAGCATGGTGAGCTTCGGCACATTGGCCGTCGCCACCGCCGTCACCAGCTTGGCGCCGTGCTTGGCGATGCCTTCGGCCTCATATTTGCGCCCGACCATGAAGCCGGTGATATTTTGCAGAAACACCAGCGGAATATTGCGCTGGCAGCAAAGCTCGATGAAATGCGCGCCCTTGGTGGCCGCTTCGGAAAACAGCACGCCATTATTGGCGATAATCCCGACCGGCATGCCGTAAATGCTGGCAAAGCCGCAAACCAGCGTAGCGCCGTATCGCGCCTTGAACTCATCGAAATCCGAGCCATCGACCAACCGCGCGATCACTTCGCGCACATCATAGGGAATGCGCGTATCGGCAGAAACCACGCCGAGCAGCTCTTCCGGATCGTAAAGCGGAGCAGCACCCTCGCCCTTGGGGATAAAGGAGCATTTTTCACTGTTGAGATTGGCCGCGATGGCGCGCGCGATCTGCAAGGCATGGGCGTCGTCATTGGCCAGATGATCGGCCACGCCGGAGAGCCTTGTATGCACGTCGCCGCCGCCGAGATCTTCCGCCGTCACCACTTCGCCGGTTGCGGCCTTGACAAGTGGCGGACCTGCCAGAAAGATCGTGCCCTGATTGCGCACGATCACCGTCTCGTCGCTCATGGCAGGCACATAAGCGCCGCCTGCGGTGCATGACCCCATGACCACCGCGACCTGCGGAATGCCCGCTGCCGACATCTGCGCCTGATTATAAAAGATGCGCCCGAAATGGTCGCGATCCGGGAATACCTCGTCCTGATTGGGAAGATTGGCCCCGCCGGAATCAACCAGATAGATACAAGGCAAGCGATTCTCGCCCGCGATCTCCTGCGCCCGCAGATGCTTTTTCACGGTCACGGGATAATAGGTGCCACCCTTCACCGTCGCATCGTTGCAGACGATCATACATTCGCGGCCCGAAACGCGCCCGATGCCGGTGATGATGCCGCCGGACGGAGCCGCGCCGCCATACATGCCGTGCCCCGCCGTCAATCCGACTTCCAGAAATGGCGATCCCGGATCCAGCAATTGCGCAACGCGATCACGGGGAAGCAGCTTGCCGCGAGAAACGTGACGTTCGCGCGCTTTCTCACCGCCGCCATCAATGGCAAGGCGAGACGCCTCGGCCACGATCTCGATGGCCTCAAGCATGGCTTTGCGGTTGGCCTGATAGGTAGTGCCGCGCGTCGATATCTCGGATTTCAGAACCGGCATTAACGGGTCTCCTGAAACAATTCCCGTCCGATCAGCATACGCCGGATTTCCGAAGTGCCTGCACCGATTTCGTAAAGCTTGGCGTCGCGCAGCAGACGCCCGGTCGGATAATCATTGATATAGCCGTTACCGCCCAGCGACTGGATTGCCTGCAACGCCATCTGGGTCGCATTTTCCGCCGTATAGAGAATGCAGCCAGCCGCATCCTTGCGCGTCGTCTCGCCCCGGTCGCAGGCCGCCGCCACGGCATAAGTATAAGCACGCGAGGCGTTGAAGATCACATACATGTCGGCAAGCTTGCCCTGCATCAACTGGAACTCGCCAATCGGCTGATCGAACTGCTTGCGCTCATGCACATATGGCACCACGACATCGAGACAGGCCGCCATGATGCCGAGCGGACCGCCCGCCAGCACCACGCGCTCATAGTCGAGACCGGACATCAGCACATTGACGCCCTTGCCGACCTCGCCCAGCAGATTTTCAGCTGGAACTTCGCAATTTTCGAACACCAGCTCGCAGGTGTTGGAGCCGCGCATGCCGAGCTTGTCGAGCTTTTGCGCGGTCGAAAAACCTGCAAAGCCTTTTTCTACGATGAAGGCGCTCATCCCGCGCGAGCCAGCCGCCGGATCGGTCTTGGCATAGACCACCAGCACATCCGCATCCGGGCCATTGGTGATCCACATTTTGTTGCCGTTCAGCACATATCTGTCGCCCCGCTTTTCGGCGCGAAGCTTCATCGAAACAACGTCGGAACCGGCCCCCGGCTCAGACATGGCGAGCGCGCCGACATGTTCGCCGGAAATGAGCTTTGGGAGATATTTCGCGCGCTGTTCGGGCGAACCGTTGCGCTTGAGCTGATTGACGCAGAGATTGGAATGGGCCCCGTAGCTGAGGCCAATCGAGGCCGAAGCGCGGCTGATCTCTTCCATGGCCACGCAATGGGCAAGATAACCCAGACCCGCGCCGCCATATTCTTCCGGCGCGGTGATGCCGAGCACGCCCAGCTCACCCAGTTCACGCCACAGATGCATGGGAAATGCGTTATTGCGGTCGGTTTCGGCGGCAAGCGGCGCAATGCGGCTTTCAGCGAAACGGCGCACAGTATCACGAAGGGCTTCGATCTCCTCGCCAAGACCGAAATTCATGCCCGAAGCAAACATACTCGTCCTCCACAAGTTCTGCCCGGTATCCGCCTTTCGAAAGACAGATATTTTTATGACGCATTGTCCTGCGCAAAACCGCTACGCACTTTTGCTGGAAATGCTCCATATCCGGTCAGAGTGTCCCGTGGCGGCCAAATAGGCAATGGCTTTACGCGGCGTTCTGTGGCTATTTATTGCCGGATAACGCAATTTTATTGCGCATGTTATCCGGCAATTCCAAGCAGTTGGAGGTTGATCAGATCAATCCTCTTGAAGCTCGGCAATGTCGCGATAAAGCTCGAGTGCTTCCGGATTGGCCAGCGCCTCGCGGTTTTTCACGTCGCGACCATGCACGATATCGCGAACGGCAAGCTCGACGATCTTGCCAGATTTGGTGCGCGGAATATCCGCAACCGCAACGATCTTTGCCGGAACATGGCGCGGTGTCGCGCCGGTGCGGATCTTGGTCTTGATCCGCGCCTTCAGATCGTCATCAAGCGTCACACCTTGGGCAAGCCGCACGAAGAGCACAACCCGGACATCCTTGTCCCAGTCCTGACCGATGCAGAGCGCCTCGGCGATCTCCGGCATCTGCTCGACCTGATTATAGATTTCCGCCGTGCCGATACGCACGCCGCCGGGGTTCAGCGTTGCGTCCGAACGACCATGGATGACGATGCCGTCATGCTCGGTCCATTCGGCAAAATCGCCGTGACACCAGATATTGTCGAAGCGCTCGAAATAGGCTGCCTGATATTTCGCACCGTCCGGATCGTTCCAGAATTGCAGCGGCATGCATGGAAACGCCTTCGTGCAGACCAGTTCGCCTTTCTGCATGCGCACCGGCTGACCGTCATCGTTCCAGACATCGACCGCCATGCCGAGTCCCGCGCCCTGAATTTCGCCCAGCCAAACAGGTTCCGTCGGCACGCCCAGCACGAAGCAGGACACGATATCCGTTCCGCCAGAAATGGATGCAAGATGCACATCCGGCTTGATCGCGTCATAAACGAAGGCAAACCCCTCCGGCGACAAGGGCGAGCCGGTGGACGATACTGTACGCAGTGCCGAAAGATCGTGTGTTTCACCCGGCTTCAGACCGGCTTTCAACACGGCGTCGATAAATTTCGCCGACGTGCCGAAATAGGTCATGCCTTCGGCAGCGGCATAGTCGAACAGCACATTGCCATCGGGATAGAAAGGTGAACCGTCATAGAGCAGCAATGTGGCTCCTGAACCGATGCCTGAGGCAAGCCAGTTCCACATCATCCAGCCGCATGTGGTGAAATAGAAGAACTTGTCGCCCTCGCGGATATCCGCATGGAGCTGCTGTTCCTTCAGATGCTGCAGCAGCACCCCACCGGCGCGGTGCACGATACATTTTGGAATGCCGGTCGTGCCGGAAGAAAACAGAATATAGATCGGGTGATCGAAAGGCAGACGTGTGAATTCCACCGGTTTGGCGGCAAAGGCGCTCAGTGCTTCGTCAAGCGCAATGCCCTTTTCGGCTTTCTGCGCGACGGCTTCCGCTTCGTCCAGATAGGACACGATCACTGACTTTCGCAGTCCCGGCAGCTTTGCCGTGACCTGCGCAACCTTGTCGGCCACGTCGATGCGTTTGCCATTGTACCAATAGCCATCGCAGGCAAAGAACAGTTTTGGCTCGATCTGGCCGAAACGGTCGAGCACGCCCTGCACGCCGAAATCCGGCGAACACGACGACCAGACGGCACCGATGGAGCTTGCAGCCAGCATTAGCGCAACCGCTTCCGGCATATTGGGCATCATGCCCGCAACGCGGTCGCCGGGTTCAACACCTTCCGACAGCATGAATTGCTGGAGCTTTGAAACCAGCGCGTGAAGATCATTCCAGCTCAGGCGGCGCTCGACCTTGTCCTCGCCGCGAAACACAATGGCGTCTTCATGCCCCTGCTGACGGAGAAGATTCTCTGCGAAATTGAGACGCGCTTCGGGGAAGAATTTCGCCTCGCGCATGTGTCCCTTGTCGACAAGAGCCGTTTGGCCGCGCTCACCGATAACGCCACAGAAATCCCAGATGAGCGTCCAGAATCCCGCGCGATCTTCCACCGACCAACGATGCAATGCCGCATAATCCGACAGATCAAGGCCGGTGCGCTGTTCAGCGCGAATGCGAAATTGCTCCAGCGTGCTGGCTGCGATGCGCTGCGCATCTGGCTGCCATAACGGATGATCCTGCGAAAACTGCGTGGAAACTGCCTCGGTGCTCATCATTCCTCCCTGAAACAGACGCAGCCATAGCCGGTCGCGGGCTGCGTCGTCAGAGTTTTCTAAAATAGACTTCCCGACAGGTCCATGCTTTTCAGACTCATGCGTCGTGTCAGCGCATCACTCTTGTGTTTTCGTTCTATTGTCCGCCCACATATCGATGCGCCGCACCGCCCAGCGATGGATCGGATTTTCAAACATATTCCATGCAACGACAGCAGTAACGATACTGGCCAGGACAGCCAAGCTCATCAGCACAATTGCGCTTATGGTCGTTTGCCCCCAGCCGTCAGGAACCAGCTTGAAAAATACCACGCCGACCAGTGGGTGAAGAATGAAAATGCCGAAACTGTAGCGCGACATCTTCACAAAGCCGCTCCATTGCAGCGGCGTGTAGAGATTCTGGCGACTGGCGGCGAAAAGCACATAGACGCTGAAATAGAGAAAGACGAGCCGCCACGGCCCTTCAAGCGTTGGGGTGTCCGGTATTCCGCTTTTCGGATGATAAAACAGGAAGATTACCAGACAGGCCGCCAGAGCAAGCTTGATAAAGGTCTTCGGCAGATTGGCATGCTTCTGCCGCGCCAGCCACATGCCGAATAGAAAGGACGGCAAGACGCGGAAAACACCAAGATCGGCAAATTGCACCCGGGTCAGTGAGGGCGTGTCCAAAACCCGCGCCACATATTCACCGCCAAGCAGAGCCACAGCGACCAGAACAAGCATCCCATCGCCAAAACGCTTGCAGAGCCTGTCGAACAGCGGGAAGCACAGATACATCAGTAACAAGGCGCTAAGAGACCAGCTGACATAATTATAGGAAAAGCTCTTTCCCAACCCCCAGTTATGCACGAGCAGCAATTGAGCCAGCCCGTCACGCCAATTCATGTTTGGCGGTATCGATGGGTGAAACAGCCCTGTCGCCGCAAGGATCGACATCAGGGCGAAGCAGGAAAAGGCGGCCACGTGCAACGGATAAATCCGCGCAAGCCGTTTGCCAACGAAAGATACGTAACGGACGGAATTCCAATCATAATTTGAGCGCAATGCAAGGAACAATCCAGACAGGATGAAAAAGACATCGGTAAAATAAGTAAACGTTAATATAACCGAATGTATCCCATCGTTCCGGATGGGCATCCGAAAAGAATAATGGAAAATCGCGATTCCCACACACAATAAAAATCGAAGACCGTCGAAATCTGGAAGCCGCTTCATTTGAATGACATCGCGAAAATACTCGAACATATATGTCAGTATATGCTTCCGCGATAAAGTCGAGCATGAATTGAACTTGCGGGCAAAAATTGAACGAAAATTACAGCGCGACCATCAGGACTTTCGCTGGCGGAAAGAAATAGCGGATTGTTCATTCAAGGGGGAATTTGGTGGAGCCAAGCGGGATCGAACCGCTGACCTCCTGCATGCCATGCAGGCGCTCTCCCAGCTGAGCTATGGCCCCATCAGACCTCTTTCGAGGTGGGCCAGGCAGAACTTGCTGCCCGGTGTGGCGGCTTATTAAATGGCGTTTGCCAGAAGATCAAGAGCTAAATCGCAACTCTTTTCACATCTGCGAAAATAATTTGCCGAATGACCGTATCCGCCGCCGGAGGTTGTGGAAAGCGTCCACTTCCACGCCAAAAAAGAAGGGCAGCCCGCTGGGCTGCCCTTTCTGCAATTCCAAAAATTCGAAGCGATTCCCGAAGGATCAGCCTTCTTCGTCGTCGCCGCCGACGCCACCGCCGAGGATACCCGACATATCGTCGTCCTCGTCTTCCTCTTCTTCAAGGAAGGTGTCGTCATCGTCGTCACCCAGATCGACGTCATCGTCGTCGTCGCCCATATCCGGCAGATCGTCGCCGCTGCCCTTTGCTTCGTCGTCGGCATCCTCGAGAGAAACGAAATCCGGCTTTTCCATTGCCGTATCCAGTTCTTCCTCTTCGGCTTCCTCTTCAACGACGCGGGCTTCTGCATTCGCGTCGAAATAGGAACGCGGATAGGAGATGCCGGTGTAAGGCGAAACGATCGGATCGCGATTCAGATCGTAAAACTTCTTGCCCGTTTCCGGGTCGATGCGCTTGGTACCAAGTTCAGCTTTTGCCACGTTGAGCCTCGTGAGTTTTATTCCCGTTACGCCCGTGGCGCGTGGCCACTTTTATAAGGGGGGCATAAATTCATTTCAAAAACGCGCCTGCTGAGCTTCTCAGGCCACCACTATGGTTCTTAATATACCCCGGAGCCGGTTGCATAGCGAGAAAAGTGGGTGGTGCGCGCCTTAACTGTGTTGTTCGGTGCATAAACGCAATTTGGCGCATTTGTCAAAGCGAAAGACTCCGAATAACGCAGACTCTTTCTTATAGGCGTGTCCGACAGCCTATCAGCGGCGTATTCGCGGATGACCGCTCACTATTACTATGCTAGTGAAGCCCCGCTTATCTCTCAATCCCGGCGCGTGTTCGCGCCAAAAATGCGACAGTGAAAAATCCATGTCCCATTCCGCTTCCCCGAAACCTGCAGTCGCCCGCCGCTCGGAGGCACTGGCCGGCGAAATTCGCATTCCGGGCGACAAGTCCATTTCTCACCGCTCCTTCATGTTCGGCGGCCTGGCATCGGGCGAAACCCGCATCACCGGCCTGCTTGAAGGTGAAGACGTCATCAATACCGGTCGCGCCATGCAGGCGATGGGCGCCAAGATCGAGAAAGACGGCGACGTCTGGATCATCAACGGCGTCGGCAATGGCTGCCTGCTCGAACCGGAAGCCCCGCTCGACTTTGGCAATGCCGGCACCGGTGCGCGCCTGACCATGGGCCTCGTCGGCACCTATGACATGACCACCGCCTTTATCGGCGACGCTTCCCTTTCACGCCGCCCGATGGGCCGCGTGCTCGACCCGCTGCGCCAGATGGGCGTACAGGTGAAGTCGACCGATGGCGACCGCATGCCGCTGACCCTTGTTGGACCGAGCGTTGCCAATCCGATCACCTATCGCGTGCCGATGGCGTCCGCGCAGGTGAAATCGGCAGTACTGCTGGCCGGTCTCAACACGCCGGGCGTCACGACGGTTATCGAGCCGGTCATGACCCGCGACCATACCGAAAAGATGCTGCAAGGCTTTGGCGCTGACCTGACCGTCGAAACCGATAAGGACGGCGTGCGCCATATTCGCATCACCGGACAGGGCAAGCTGATCGGCCAGACCATCGATGTTCCGGGCGATCCGTCCTCGACGGCGTTCCCGCTGGTAGCGGCGCTGCTGGTCGAAGGTTCGGACGTCACCATCCGCAATGTTTTGATGAATCCGACCCGCACGGGCCTGATCCTCACCTTGCAGGAAATGGGCGCGGATATTGAAGTCTTCAATGAACGCCTTGCCGGCGGTGAAGATGTCGCCGATCTGCGCGTGAAATCGTCCAGACTGAAAGGCGTCACCGTTCCGCCGGAACGCGCGCCTTCGATGATTGACGAATATCCGGTGCTGGCCATCGCCGCGAGTTTTGCTGAAGGCGAAACGGTGATGGATGGGCTCGATGAGCTGCGCGTCAAGGAATCGGATCGTCTGGCGGCCGTTGCTCGCGGCCTTGAAGTCAATGGTGTCGATTGCACGGAAGGCGAGATGTCGCTGACCGTTCGCGGACGCCCTGACGGCAAGGGGCTCGGCGGCGGTGTCGTCGCGACACATCTCGATCACCGTATCGCGATGAGCTTCCTCGTTATGGGTCTCGCTTCCGAAAAGCCTGTGACAGTCGACGACAGCACGATGATTGCGACCTCCTTCCCCGAATTCATGGACCTCATGACGGGAATGGGCGCGAAGATCGAGCCGAGCGAAGCCGAATGAAGCCATTCATCGTCGCCATCGACGGACCGGCAGCCTCGGGCAAGGGAACCCTTGCCCGGCGCATCGCCACGCATTACGGCATACCGCATCTCGACACCGGGCTGACCTATCGTGCAGTCGCCAAGGCGCTTCTCGACAAGAACCTGCCGCTCGACGATGAATTGCTGGCCGCCGATGCCGCGCGTCATCTCGATCTGCGCGAAATGGACAAGACCATCCTGTCCGCACATGATATCGGCGAGGCCGCCTCCAAGGTTGCGGTCATGCCGGCCGTGCGACGTGCGCTTGTCGAAGCCCAGCGCCATTTTGCGGCAGCCCTTCCGGCCAGTGTTCTCGACGGTCGAGATATCGGTACCGTGGTCTGCCCCAAGGCGGAGATAAAACTGTTCGTCACCGCCTCGCCGGAAGTGCGGGCCGAGCGGCGTTTTGACGAGATCGTTTCGAAGGGCGGCACTGCCGATCTTGGCGAAATTCTCGCCGATCTGAAGAAGCGTGACGAACGTGACACCAACCGTACTGATTCTCCGCTGCGCCCTGCTGAAGACGCGCACTTGCTTGATACAAGCGAAATGAGTATAGAAGCGGCATTTCTGGCGGCGAAAAACCTCATCGACGAGGCTCTCGCGCGTCACAAGGCATGATGATCAGGCTTTTTACGGCTCTTTGAGCTGAATTTGCCCCGGAAATGCTGGAAAAATGCCAGATCGGCCCTATATAGGCTGCTCTGATAGAACATGGCCTCGAAAGCTGTAAAACGGTTTTCGAGAAAGGTCGTGCCGAATAATGAATAGTCTGACTTCGCGTTCCACGCGCCGGTTGTCTGCAAAGACGGAGCCGAGGTCGGACAGTGTACAACACGAACCCCCGGCGCCGCATCCGATGAATTTTCCGGATGCATCAGGAGTATATATGTCTCAATCCAACCCCTCCCGCGCAGATTTCGAGTCCCTGCTGGCAGAATCCTTCGCGCAAAACGATCTTGCTGAAGGCTATGTCGTCAAGGGCCGCATCGTCGCCATCGAAAAGGACATGGCGATCATCGACGCCGGTCTGAAGGTCGAAGGCCGCGTACCGCTGAAGGAATTCGGCGCAAAGGGCAAAGACGGCACGCTGAAGCCGGGCGATGAAGTTGAAGTTTACGTCGAGCGTATCGAAAACGCTCTCGGCGAAGCTGTTCTCTCGCGCGAAAAAGCACGTCGTGAAGAAAGCTGGGTCAAGCTCGAGCAGAAGTTCGCCAATGGCGAGCGCGTCGACGGCGTGATCTTCAATCAGGTCAAGGGTGGTTTCACCGTCGACCTCGACGGCGCTGTTGCCTTCCTGCCGCGTTCGCAGGTCGACATCCGTCCGATCCGCGACGTCACCCCGCTCATGCACGTCCCGCAGCCGTTCGAAATCCTCAAGATGGACAAGCGTCGTGGCAACATCGTTGTCTCGCGTCGTACCGTTCTTGAAGAGAGCCGTGCGGAACAGCGTTCGGAAATCGTCCAGAACCTTGAAGAAGGTCAGGTCGTTGAAGGCGTCGTCAAAAACATCACCGATTATGGTGCGTTCGTTGACCTCGGCGGCATCGACGGTCTCCTGCACGTTACCGACATGGCATGGCGCCGCGTCAACCATCCGTCGGAAATCCTCACCATCGGCCAGACGGTCAAGGTGCAGATCATCCGCATCAACCAGGAAACCCATCGTATCTCGCTCGGCATGAAGCAGCTCGAGAGCGATCCTTGGGATGGCATCGGCGCGAAGTACCCGATCGGCAAAAAGATCACCGGCACTGTCACGAACATCACCGACTACGGTGCATTCGTGGAAATCGAGCCGGGCATCGAAGGCCTCATCCACGTTTCCGAAATGTCGTGGACCAAGAAGAATGTCCATCCGGGCAAGATTCTCTCCACCACTCAGGAAGTCGAAGTCGTTGTGCTCGAAGTTGATCCGGTCAAGCGCCGTATCTCGCTCGGCCTCAAGCAGACCCTCGACAATCCGTGGACGACCTTCGCTCAGAAGTACCCGACCGGCACCGTTGTTGAAGGCGAAGTCAAGAACAAGACCGAATTCGGCCTGTTCATTGGTCTCGACGGCGACGTTGACGGCATGGTTCACCTCTCCGATCTCGACTGGAACCGTCCAGGCGAACAGGTTATCGAAGAGTACAACAAGGGCGAAGTGGTCAAGGCTGTCGTTCTCGACGTCGACATCGACAAGGAACGCATCTCGCTTGGCATCAAGCAGCTTTCCGGCGACAAGGTCGGCGAAGCAGCAGCTTCGGGCGAACTGCGCAAGAACGCCGTTGTAACCTGCGAAGTGACTGCTGTTACCGATGGTGGCCTCGAAGTTCGCCTGGTCGATCACGACCTGGATAGCTTCATCCGCCGTTCGGATCTTTCGCGTGATCGCGAAGAACAGCGTCCGGAACGCTTCACGGTCGGTCAGAAGGTTGACGCTCGCGTCATCGCTTTCGACAAGAAGACCCGCAAGCTGCAGGTCTCGATCAAGGCGCTCGAAATCGCTGAAGAAAAAGAAGCTGTCGCTCAGTACGGTTCGACCGACTCCGGCGCTTCGCTCGGCGACATCCTCGGTGCCGCTCTGAAGAAGCAGGAAAAGAACTAATCTTTTCTCCCTTCTTGCAAACATGGAAAAGCCCGCTTTATAGCGGGCTTTTTCTTTTTGTTTTTCAATATTATACGCAATTGTTTTATTTTAATTAGTTCTTAAATTAAATTGACTCTTCATTATATTCGTTTTATCTGCGGCTGTTGCTTATACTTGCTTTGTTATATTTAGGAGAAATATTTTGGGTACAAGAATTTCCATGATTGCGTCTGGCATTTTTGCTCTGATGGCCACGAGTGCTCATGCTACAGATATCATTGTTCCGGAGGCGCCTGTCGCACCGGCAGTTCCCATTGCTACTCCTTTCAACTGGGGCGGCGCTTATGTCGGCGGACAGGTCGGCTATGGTTGGGGAAGTTCCAAGTTTTCGGCACGGTCAGAAGAGGAAAAAGCGGCATTAAACGGAATCAGCTCGAATGGCTTCCTCGGAGGCATTTATGCCGGTTACAATTTTGATACGGGAACCAACCTGATCCTCGGTGTCGATGGTGATTTCGCCGGTTCGGCGATCAAGAGGGCAGGCTCCACAGGAGGCGATGAGCCCACCAGTTTCAAAACGCAATTGCAGTGGTCCGGCGCGGCGCGTGCGCGTGTCGGCTACGCGCTTGACCGTTTTATGCCCTACATCGCGGGCGGTGCAGCTTTCGGCAATATAAAGGACGGGGCGCATTTCCAGGGTGAAAAGGTTGTGTCCCAATCTAAAATACAGACCGGCTGGACCATTGGCGGCGGTGCGGACTACGCCGTAACCGACAATGTTATTATGCGCCTTGAATACCGCTACACCGATTTTGGCAAGCGCAACTTCAACGTCGGCGATACCAGCGTCAACGCCAGCGGAAAGCTGTCAACCAACGATGTTCGTCTCGGCATCGCTTATAAGTTCTGATTGAACATCTGATCTGCATCAGGAAACAGCCCTGTCCTCGCACCGAGGCGGGGCTGTTTCCGTCACATACCCCCAGCATATGGATCAGTCCCAGACTGATGATGCGGAGCGCGGAGCTTCATCGCGTGATAAACGCACCTGCCTTCGCCATGACGATAGTGCGCGGTGAAAACGCATAAAAGCGCCTGCCTGGTTATTTCCCGAAAATGCGCTGTGCTGTGCGGCGAAATCATCAAAGAAGCGGACGTTTGCGATGTAGGCGCAAGTTTCGGAGAAGCGATAACTTTCCCAAAGTATCTGGACCATCTGTAGCACTGCCCCACCCTTGGGAAACCACACTCCACAACGATCTGCCTGATAAGTTATCCAATCGAATATCGACCTGCGAAAACTGCCTTACCAGTTTTGAAGCGGCTCTAATGCTGCACATGCGAACAAACCAACGCTGGCAAAATGCTGTACACGCAATGCGCGCTTTAGATAAATGCTAAGTAAATATAAATAACTTAGATACATTTCCGCAACACAAATAAAAAAACCGACGAAAGCATTTTATACCTTAATAATTATTTATAAATCAAATTATATAATAACATAAAACAAAATCATAATAATAAACAATTATTACATTATTCATTTTTAAATATTTATCATCAAATTGACCTTTTATTTATACATAAATAAAAGAATAAATACCAAAGGACTTTCCGCTTTAACGTAATATTTTAGGAGATATCAATGAATATAAAAATTCTTACAGGCATTGCTGGCATAATGACAATTGTGGCTGCTCACGCCAATGCCGCCGATGTTATCGTCGAGCCTGAACCAATGCCTATCTTAAGCTCATTCAATTGGAGTGGCGGCTATATCGGAGGCCAAGTTGGCTACGGATTTGGGAAGACCAAATTTTCGCCGATGATTGGCGATTTGCGCCCCAGGGGCTTTTTAGGAGGCATCTATGCAGGATATAATTTTGACGTCGGGAACAATGTCATTCTGGGCATAGATGGTGACTTTTCAGGTGCTGAAATCAATAGAACCGGCATTGGGAGCGATCCGACCACAACTGCCTCGGTCAAAACGGACCTACAGTGGTCGGGCGCCATACGTCCCCGCATAGGTTATGCGATTAATCGCTTCATGCCCTATATCGCTGGCGGCGTGGCTTTCGGTAGTATCAAGGATACGCTTTCTGTGACGTCGACAAATCCATCGTCACAAAGATCGCTGACGCAAAAGAAAACACAGACTGGCTGGACGATTGGCGGCGGTGTCGATTATGCGGCAACCGACAATGTCATTTTGCGCCTGGAATATCGCTATACCGATTTTCGTAAGCGCGATCTGGATACAGGCATGGCCAGCACGACCCTCCAGCAAAAACTAACCACCAACGATATCCGCCTTGGTGTGGCCTACAAATTCTAATTCATCAACAAACTGTAATCGCATTAGAAGATGCCCTGCCAATTTTACTGCGGCAGGGCTATCTTTTGCGTCGCAAACTCACATGACCCCGAGCATATGAATCAGTCCCAGACTGATGATGCCAAGCGATAAGAGCGAAAGAACCGCCGTCAGCGTCACGCGCCCGCCAGCCTGCGCTACAGAGCGGACATCAACACCAAGACCAAGCGCGGCCATCGAAATGATGGTGAGCAGCGTCGAGGCATATTGAATACCGGGCAGCAATGTTTCCGGAATAAGATGCAGTGAGTGCAACGCCATCATTGCAAGAAAGCCTAGGATGAACCACGGCACTAATTGGAAAAAGCCCGGCTTTGCGCCTGCGTCCTTATTGCCCGCGAGGACAGCCAGAGCCAGAATAACCGGACCGAGCATCAGCACCCGCACCAGCTTGACCAGCGTGCCGAGTTGCACACTAATCGTCGCAACGGGAGCCGTCGCGGCCAGCACCTGCGGCACGGCATAGACCGTCAAGCCTGCAAGCACGCCATACTGAGTATGGGACAAGCCAAGAAGCGGCACCAGCAGCGGTAGGCACAACACCACGACCACACCAAGAATTGCCGTGAAAGCGATGGAGGCGGCAACATCCTCGCTTTCAGCCCCGATGACCGGCGCTGTTGCCGCAATGGCCGAGTTGCCGCAAATCGAATTGCCGCAGGCCACCAGCACCGCCATGCGATGCGGCAGCTTCAGCAGTCGCCCGATACCATAGCTCAAGGCTATCGCCACCACCACGACACAGGCAATGCCAAGAATAAGGCCGGAACCTGCCGCGATCACCGCGCTGACGCTGATTGATGCGCCAAGAAGCACCACGGCGATTTCCAGAATCATCTTTGCCGAAAAGCCGATGCCTTTGCTGAACTGCTTGCCGGGACGCAGGAACGTGCGCACCATCGTGCCGAGCAGAATGGCAATCACCAACGCTTCAAGCCATGCCCTGCCAGCGTAATGGGCCTCGATCTTCTCAAGACCGATGGCCGCTGCCGCGACGCCGATGCTAAGTGCAAGTCCGGGGAGGATGTTCTGGATTTTTGAGTATGTCATTATCGGCATTTCATATCGAAAGAGAATTCCATTCCGATTTAATGTCTTATTTTCCCTGTTCAATCCATTTCATTATATGGCATAAATCATTCTATACAATCGAATGGTATGAGCTATGACACTGGAACAACTGCGTATTTTCATTGAAGTGGCGGAACGAGAACATCTGACTCGCGCCTCCGAGGCGCTGCATCTGACGCCTTCGGCAGTCAGTTCCGCGATCCGCACTTTGGAAGAGCGTTATGGCGCGACACTGTTCAACCGTATCGGACGTCGCATCGAACTGACCGGCGACGGTCGTCTGTTTCTGGATGAAGCACGTGCGACGCTGGCGCGCGCGCGTTCTGCCGAACGTATGCTGTCTGAATTCGGTGGCGGCAAGCGTGGCATTCTCTCGATCCACGCCAGCCAGACCATCGCAAGCTACTGGTTGCCGCCCTTTCTGGCGCAGTTTCACAGCGCCTACCCGATGATCGAGGTGCGCCTGACACTGGGCAATACGGAAAGCGTGACTGAAGCGACGCAGGAGGGCGCAGGCGATATCGGTCTGGTGGAAGGTTCAGTGCAGGCACCAGCACTTTCCGTCAGCAAGGTGGCGACTGATCAGCTTATTCTGGTTACGCGTCCGGACCACCCGTGGAGCGGCGCGGGCCGCCTCTCTTGGGACCGTTTGTTCGAAGGAAAATGGATTTTGCGCGAACAGGGATCTGGCACACGTAGTGTTTTCGAAGATGCCATGCGCGCTAACGGCTATAACCCCGCGCGGTTGAATGTGGCGCTGGAACTGCCGTCCAATGAGGCGATTTGTTCAGCCGTTCGCTCTGGCGATTATGTCACCGCCATATCAGAATTGGTGGCCGCGCCGCATCTCGCCGCCGGAACGCTTGTCAAAGCAGACTTCATCCTGCCGCAACGTCAGTTTCTCATGCTATTGCACAATGACCGTTACAGAACAAAAGCGCTTCAGGCCTTTGCAGATGTGCTTGTCACTGATTCCAGTCAGCGTATCTGACGCAACAGTTCAGGCTGCGGGAAACAGGTCGAAGCCATGCCGTTCTTTGCCTGCCACAGGCCAATCGAGCGGCGCGTCTTGAAGCCAGGTAATCCGTCCGGCTTGCCGACGTCATAACCTTGCGCCTGCAAGCGCTTCTGCATCGCACCGATATCCGAGCGATACATCGTGCCGACATTGCCCCATGACTGCTGGAAATCACCCGCACCATAAGCAACGCGGTCGCCGACATGGCCGATGAAGAGCGCGTAGAGATCGCTCATATTATAGTCCTTGAGCACGTAGAAATTCTGGCTCACGATGAAGGCCGGGCCGAAGCGGCCGGCAGGCATGAGCAAAAAGCTTTCGCCCTTCATTTCACCAGCGGGAAATGCCTTGCCATTGACGCGGGTGATACCAAGCTTGGACCATTCTGCAATCGGTTTGCCCTGATCCGGGCCCTCCAGCGAACACGACACGCTCTGCGGGACATTGACCTCGAAACCCCAGTCACGCCCTTTCTGCCAGCCGTGCAGATTCAGGTAATTGGCGATAGAAGCCAGCGTATCCGGCACGGAATTCCAGATGTCGCGCTTGCCGTCGCCATCGAAATCGACAGCATGTTTGAGATAGGAAGTCGGCATAAATTGCGGCTGTCCAAGCGCGCCAGCCCAGGAGCTTTTCATGGCGCTTTCGTCGATATAGCCTTTGGACGCGATTTCGAGCGCAGCGATCAGCTCCTTGCGGAACATGTCCTTGCGTGTCGCCATAAAGGCTTTTGTGCCGAGAACTTCAAACACATTGTAGGGAATCTTGACCGTGCCGAAACCGGATTCACGGCCCCATATCGCAACGATGATCGGGCCCGGAACACCATATTTCTGCTCGATGCGTTTCAGAAGGCTGGCATATTGGCCATAACGCGCCTGACCGCCGCTCGTGACCGACGCCATGGTTTTGGCATTGAAATACTTGCCAGGTGCGCCGAACTCTGCCTGTTTCTGCTCTTTCGGAGTCGACGGTTTTTCACCGGGGATGACCAGATCGGGCAATTTCCAGTTGATCGTCACGCCCGCAAAAGCCTGATCAAAGACGGCGCGGGAAACACCCGCCGCCTTTGCTTCCGGCCAGAGATCCCGCTCGATCCAGTTGCGATACTGACCTTCGACCTGCGCCTTGGAGGGAGCTGCGACGGCAGGAGAAACAGCAAGAATGACGGCAAGACCCAGAGCAGTTTTCAAAGCATGCTTCCAACGGCTTGCTGCCATGTTTTTCTCCCGAATAACTAAAGGGTGGTTCGTGCTCGCAAGGCGGCAGCCAGCGTGCCTTCGTCCAGATAATCGAGTTCGCCGCCCACCGGCACACCATGAGCGAGACGTGTGACGCGGACCTCGAAATTTGCCAATTGATCGGTAATGTAATGGGCGGTGGTCTGACCTTCGACGGTCGCATTGACCGCGAGAATCACTTCCTTGATCTCACCGGTTGCCACACGCTCCACCAGCCCCTTGATGTTGAGATCGTCGGGACCAATGCCATCCAGCGGCGACAGGCGACCGCCCAGAACATGGTAGCGCACGTTCATCGTGCCCGCCCGCTCCAGCGCCCAGAGATCGGACACGTCTTCCACCACGATCAGCGTGGTGGGGTCACGTCGCTCGTCCGTGCAAATGGTGCAGGGATCGGACGTGTCGACATTACCGCAGCACGAACAGATGCGCACTTTCTCGGCAGCTTCCTGCATGGCGCCGCCCAGCGGCACCAGAAGCGCTTCTTTCTTCTTGATGAGATGAAGCGCCGCACGGCGCGCCGAACGCGGCCCCAGACCCGGTACGCGGGCCAGAAGCTGGATCAGACGTTCGATTTCAGGACCGGCGATTCGTTTGGACATATGCCTAAGGGAGTAACGGAACAGGGGAATAAGTGAGTAGGGGGAAGGAATGAGGGAATATGCGACATGGCGGCAATCAGCCGACCAAACATACTTCCCTACTTCCCTACTCCCCTACTGTCTTAAAACGGCAGCTTGAAACCGGGAGGAATCGGAAGACCCGCCGTCAGCGACTGTGTCTTCTCAGCCATTACAGCTTCCAGTTTTGCCTTGGCATCGTTATGCGCCGCGATGATCAGGTCTTCGAGGATTTCCACCTCGTCTTCCTTGGCCAGCGACGGATCGATCTTCAGTGCCGACAAGGTGCCCTTGCCCGACAAAGTGATCGTCACCAGACCGCCGCCAGAAGAGGCTGTGGCTTCAAGATTGGCGATTTCGTCCTGCATGGCCTTCATCTTGGCCTGCAATTCCTTCGCCTGCTTCATCATGCCCATCATGTCACGCATGGGTTTACTCCATAGTCTTCGATAATTCAGTCGTCTTCAGACGGCACGCCGGGCACTTCAGCAACGGCGTCGAGGTCAATGTCCTCGTCATCGTTCTGTTCCGCCACGGCTATGCGCACGTCGGTGATTTTCGCGCCCGGAAAGGCTGCGAGAATGGCTGCCACATCCGGATCGGCGCGAGCGTCGGTCACAAGATTGTCGCGACGCTCCGTTTCCGCTTCGGCAACGGTCTGGCTCGCAACATCGCGCGCCACAGTCACCACCCAGCGAATGCCGGTCCAGTTCAAAAGATATTGCGCGATCTCGCTCGGCAGCGATTTCGGCGCATCGTCGGTCAGACCGATTTCCAGACGCCCCGGAGCGATGGACGCCAGACGCACACAGTTCTTGACCAGAATCTTGAACTGCATGTTGCGATGCTTGTCGGCCATCGCAACAATGTCGTTCAGGCTGTTGACCGGCACGGAAGGCTGTGGCGCACTCTCGGCAATGGGCTGCGGAGCAGGCGGCTGAACCGGTTGCGCAGCCGTTTCCACGATGCGCATGGCCGCGGCCGGTCCGCCCGAGGCGGATGCCATGGAGGCCGAACCGACGGCATCGGTGGCGAAACGTGCTTCTGGCGCGCCATTGCCACCCGACCGTGGATTCCCCGAAGGCTGCGAACGCCCTGCGGAAACGGAACCGTTTTCGAGGCCGCGCAACGCTTCGTCCAGCGTCGGCAGATCGGCGGCATGCGCCAGACGGATCAGCAACATTTCGGCAGCCTGTACCGGACGGGTTGCCGTATCCACTTCCGAAATGCCCTTGAGCAGCATCTGCCAGGTGCGAGACAATACGCGCACTGACAGTTTCTGCGCAAAATCGCGGCCGCGCACGCGTTCATCTTCCGACAGCGACACATCTTCCGCCACATCAGGCGTGAAGCGCAGGCGCGTCACCAGATGATTGAAGTCCGCCAGATCAGTCAGCACCACCGAAGGGTCGGCACCGACGTCATATTGCGCGCGAAACTCGGTAAGAGCGGCAGCCACATCGCCGCGCATCAGCATTTCGAAGAGATCGATGATCCGGGCGCGGTCGGCAAGCCCCAGCATGGAGCGCACGGCTTCCGCGCTGACCTGACCAGCGCCATGTGCGATGGCCTGATCGAAGATCGATAACGAATCGCGGGCGGAGCCTTCACCGGCGCGAGCGATCATGGCAAGCGACGCGTCGTCGACTTCGATCTGCTCGGCTTCCGCAATGCGGCGCAGATGCTGCGCCAGCGTGCCCGATTCGATACGGCGCAGGTCAAAGCGCTGGCAGCGCGACAGAACCGTGATCGGCACCTTGCGGATTTCGGTGGTGGCGAAAATGAATTTCACATGCGGCGGCGGTTCTTCAAGCGTCTTCAACAGGCCGTTGAAGGCCTGATTGGACAGCATGTGCACTTCGTCAATGATGTAGACTTTGTAGCGCGCCGAGACCGGACGATAGCGCACCTGTTCGATGATCTCGCGAATATCGTCAATACCGGTGTGCGAGGCGGCGTCCATCTCGATCACATCGACATGGCGGCCTTCCATAATCGCCTGGCAATGCTCGCCGGGCACGGAGAGGTCAATTGTCGGCTGATCGACAGTATCGGTCTTGTAGTTGAGCGCCCGCGCCAGAATGCGCGCCGTCGTCGTCTTGCCAACACCGCGAACGCCGGTGAGCATCCAGGCCTGCGCAATGCGCCCGGTCTCAAAAGCATTTTTGAGCGTGCGCACCATCGGCTCCTGGCCGACGAGATCGTTGAAATTCTGCGGACGATATTTGCGGGCGAGAACGCGATAGGCCCCATCGGCAGCTATGCCAGCGGATTTCGTATCCATGGCGACCCTTCCGTTCTTCCTGTTACGCTTTTTTCTCGACCGCCAGTTTGGACCGGACCTATGAGTGACGTCAACAACGGACACTGTCCATCAACAGGGCCATCAAAAGCCGCCAGATAGCCAGAAAAAATGGCGAATGAGAAAAGGGTGGGAGGCTGGCACGGCGACCCGTGCCTGGCTCGTTAGGGCTGCTTCCTTCCGGACCTGACCCGGTTGGCGAGTGGCTCGTCCACCACCAACCTCCCACGCTGCATATCGTCAATCGCAGCGCAAAAAGCAAGCGCAGAACGAAAAAAACTGGTAGGAATCAGCTTATGACACAGTTCGAACTCGATAAACGGCTTGATGCCGACACTTTTTCCGTCGCCGTGCTCGGCCTTTGCGAGTTGCGACTGATGAACGACCGCCGCTGGCCGTGGCTTATCCTCGTGCCGCGCAGGGCCGATCTCTCCGAAATTCACGATCTGACGCCACTCGACCAGACAATCCTGACCTTCGAGGCCGGACTGGTGGCGCAGGCGCTGAAAACTGTGACCGAATGCCAGAAGATCAACACCGGTGCGCTGGGCAATATCGTCCGCCAGCTTCATCTGCATGTCATCGCCCGCAACGAGGGCGATGCCGGATGGCCCGGCCCCGTCTGGGGCCATGGCACGCGTGAGACCTATGACGAAAAAGACGCCCGCAAGCTGATCGCCGACATTCGCGCGGCGCTGTAACGCTTTTTACGGCGAGCGCATTGACTCGCCGCAGCATCAAGATCGGTTCAGCATGACGACAATGATACATTGCCGACCACTCAGATTATCATTCGATGACTTCTGTTAGAGTCAGTACATATCCCGAATCCAACACAAGGGATTTTTCAATAGACCAAAAAAGCTGACGCAAGACAGCGCGTTGAGGCCATGCATACCACTCCTTGTCTGTACGCTTGATGTAGACATCAAGCTTTCCATTTTTTACGGGTCCCTTCGCGATAAATGTGTAAGTGTCCTCCAAACCCCTTGCAAGTAAACTTGAACAGTATTTTCTCCCGTCTATAAGAACAACATTATATGTATTGACCAATATTTCGTCAAAAATTAGTAATAATGGATCTTCATCTTGAGTTTTAAACCAGCAATCAACCCCAGAGCTAGTTATAGTAGGAAGACCAATATCATCTTGATCACAAAAATCGATTATCCATATGTATCGATCAATGCTAGCATCTAACTGAGACGTCTCAACAAACTTGATATTCCTTGCAGGACCTCTTATTGAAAGAGAATATTCCGTATCTCCATCTTGGTATGTTATCATACATTTCATATAATTTATCCTTCTATTTTTAGAAAAAAACATGATTATTACATTTGCGCCAATTATTATTTAAATCATATATAAAAGAAACTGTAACAATTACTTATTAATACGTGACAATTCTCGCACTAAGAAAAATATTAAACGCTGATTAATTCTGACTGTCTGTCACTGGCCAATGTCGCAAACAAGACAATTTGATTGAACGAGCCACGGTCACCCCTTCATGGATTTTTGAAATAAAGCCCTGTATTGGTTTGCCCTGAAACGGAACGTGGATTCCCGCCAAACGCTCGATACACCCGTACCAGCTTGAGAAAACCAATGACCTTTCGCCTTTACGATCTGCCGGAAATCGAACCGAGCCGCCTTGTCGGCTTTGGCGGCAACCGCATCGACCGCCAGTCCGAAAAACGTCAGGACGATTCGGCCTTCACTGCGCTGGAACTGCCCGAAACCCGCGTCATGGTGCTGGGGGGCAACAAGCTGCTGCTCGATTACACCGATGAGAAGACGCCGCGTGCGCTCTTCCGCTTCAGCGAAGCCAGGGATTTTGCGCCCGATCTGCACGAGCCGGTGTTTCTGGGATTGCAGGACGGTGCACCGCTCGTCGCTTTGATGGCGCCGATTGATCCTGAAACTCTGGAGGCGCCGTTCCGTGCACAGGACTACCGCAGCATCTACATGGAAGGGCTGGTTTCAGCCGATCTGCTGGGTGCGCTGGCGCAGGCAGCAGCACTGACGGCATGGCACAACAACCATCGTTTCTGCGGACGTTGCGGCACAAAGACCGAAATGCGGGCCGGTGGTGCCAAGCGCCAATGCCCGAATTGCGGGGCAGAGCATTTTCCGCGCACCGATCCGGTGGCGATCATGCTGCCGGTGCGCGGTGACAAATGCATTCTGGCGCGCAGCCCGCATTTTGCTGCCGGTTCCTATTCCTGCCTTGCCGGGTTCATCGAACATGGCGAAACCATCGAAGCGGCAGTTCGTCGTGAAAGCCAGGAGGAAATGGGCCTCGCCATTGGTCGCGTCGGCTATCACGCCAGCCAGCCCTGGCCGTTCCCCTATTCGCTGATGATCGGCTGTCATGCCGAAGTGCTGTCCGACGACTTCACCATCGACCGTTCGGAGCTGGAAGACGGGCGCTGGTTCGACAAGCAGGAAGTCCGCAGCATGCTGGCGGGTACACATGAAAATGGGCTGCGGGTGCCGCCATCCGGCGCCATCGCAACCCATCTGATCAAGGCATGGGCGGAAAACTGATTCCGCCCGATATTTTCTGAACTACTCGGCAGCCAACAACTGCGTGCCGCGAATATCGCTTCCCTTATAGACGCCCAGAATGCGCACTTCCTTGGAGAAGAATTCGAGTTCTTCCAAAGCAAGCTGCACGTTGCGGTCTTCCGGGTGCCCTTCAATATCGGCGTAGAACTGTGTGGCGATGAAACGCCCGCCGATCTGATAGCTTTCAAGCTTGGTCATATTGACGCCGTTGGTGGCAAAACCGCCCATCGCCTTATATAGCGCTGCCGGAACGTTGCGCACACGGAAGACAAAAGTCGTCATGATGCGTTCGCCGTTTTCCGGGCGCGGGGCCCATTGCTTTTCCTTCGACAGAACGACGAAGCGGGTCACATTGTCTTCCGAATCCTCGACATTTTCTTCGAGAATATCGAGACCGTAGAGATCGGCGGCCAGACGCGGCGCAAGGGCTGCCATCGAACGGTCCTGTGTGTCGGCAACGAGGCGTGCAGCACCCGCCGTGTCGCCAGCGATGACCGGCTTCCAGCCGTTCTGGCGGATAACCTTGCGGCACTGGCCCAGCGCATGGATATGGCTGTGTACCGTCTTGATTTCCTCGCGCTTGACGCCCGGAAGCACCATCAGCTGAAAATGGATGGGCAGGAAATATTCGCCCACAATATGCATGTCGGCCAATGGCAGCAGATAATGAATATCCGCAACGCGGCCAGCCAGCGTGTTTTCAATCGGAATCATCGCCAGATCGGCAGCGCCGGTTTCGACCGCGTTGAAGGCGTCTTCAAAAGTTGGACACGGCAAAGGCTCCATACCGGGAAACATGTTGCGCGACGCCGTATCGGAATTGGCACCCGCTTCACCCTGAAAAGAAATCCGGTTGGTTTTCATCGTCGTCGTACTTTCTCAAACGCCCCTCACTCGCGGGGCTTTCCTGGTTGTTAAACTTGTCAAAGACCCTTTGCGACAAGAAGTCGGGCGCGGTCAAGGTCGGCTGGCGTATCGACGCCCAGCGGCACCGTTCTCACCACTTCGACATCGATGCGCATGCTGGCTTCCAAAGCGCGCAATTGCTCAAGCTTTTCGCGCTTTTCGAGCGGCGACGGCCCGAGCTTCACGAATTTTTCCAGCGCCGAACGGCGATAGGCATAAAGGCCGATATGATGATAGAGCGGGCCTTCGCCATAAGGTGCGGTGGCACGGGTAAAATAAAGCGCGCGCAGACGCGAACTGCCAGCCAGCGGCGAGCCGACGATCTTCACCACGCTCGGATTGGTCTTTTCCGATTCTTCCTCGATCTCGACGCCAAGCGTCGCGATATCAGCCGGGCCATCTTCGAGCGGCAGCAATGCGCGACGGATGATATCGGGATCGATCGTCGGCAGGTCACCCTGCACATTGACCACGGCATCAATCTCACCAGCCGGATCGAGCTTCAGCAATGCTTCATAGATGCGGTCCGAACCCGATTCGTGATCGCTGCGCGTCATGACGGCTTCATGGCCATGAGCAGTAACGGCTGCAAAAATTTCCTCACTATCGGTCGCAACAACAGCGCGCCCAAGCTTCGCGGCAGCAGCCCGGTCGGCCACATGCACGATCATCGGCTTGCCACAAATATCGGCCAATGGCTTGTTCGGCAGGCGCGTAGCGGCCAGTCTTGCCGGAATAAGTGTCAGGGTCTTTAGGGTCTGAAGCATGCTCGCCTCTTGTTGTCTCGCCGGATCGCAACCGTCCTTTGAGGAGTTTTATCCGCACTGTAAATGCTGCAAAAGTGTCAAAAAGTCACGGGTCTGGTTACCCTTATAGGTGTTGCATCGCCCTGGTAAAAGACCTAGTTTCCGCCCGATGCCGCGGAGAGAATTGCAACCTCATATGAGGTGCGCATGTCGGCTGAGGAGAGCGTTCTCGGGGAGAGCGTTTTGGTAGAGGGAGCGCTGACCGGCGATGAATTCAACGCGGACTAACAAGTTTATCATGGCTTTTCTGGCAACAGTTTTCGTTGTCATGACGACGGGCATCCTGTCCGATGCGCTGTTTCACTCGCCTGCACCGGAGAAGCCCGGCTTTGCAATCGAGGCAGCGGAAGCTGCGACCGGTGAAGGGGGAGCTGCACCGGCCAAGGAAGAAGTTTCTATCGCAACATTGCTACAATCCGCTGATCCAACGCGCGGCGAAACAGTTTTCAAGCGCTGTCAGGCCTGCCATACGGGCGAAAAGGGCGGCGCGAACAAGGTCGGTCCGCATCTCTGGGATGTGCTGAACCGCCCGGCTGCTTCCGTCGAAGGCTTCGGCTATTCGTCCGCCATGAAGGAATTTGGCGCAGGCGGCAACAAGTGGGACTACGAGCACCTCAACAAGTTCCTGACGTCGCCTAAGGGTTTCATCAAGGGCACAGCCATGGGCTTTGCGGGTGACAAGAAGGACAATGAGCGCGCCGACCTGATTGCCTATCTGCGCACGCTTTCGGATAGCCCGGCTCCGCTGCCAACGGCAGATGCTGCACCGGCTGGCGGCGACGCCAAGCCTGCGGATGCAGCGCCGGCCAAGGAAGGCGAAAAGCCAGCCGCACCGGCAAACTAAGCACTGTAAAATCTATCGAAAAGCCCGGTTTTGACCGGGCTTTTTCATATTACCAATAAAATTTATTGTTCCGACGCCTTTCTTCCTCCGTAAAAACCCATAAGACTCATTCAGATGATCCGAAGCAGAAACGGAGAGACTGGATGAAAGCGTTTTGGGCGGGTGCATTTGCGGTTGCCATGCTTGCAAGCACAATATCGTCAGGCCACGCGGCCGATGCGGAACCCAAATGGCGCGCCTCTTCCAGCCTGCTCGGCGAGCCCAAATATCCGGCTGACTTCAAGCATTATGACTATGTGAACGCCGATGCGCCGAAGGGCGGTACGCTCAATCAGGTGTCGGTCGGCACCTTCGACAGCCTCAATCCGTTTGTCGTGCAGGGCGTTCCCGCAGCAGGCCTGTCGGATTTCGGCGGCGGCATGCTCTACGATACGCTGATGACGGATTCGCTGGATCAGGGATCGACCCAATATCCGCTTATTGCCGAAGCCCTGCAGTATCCCGACGATTATTCCTGGGTAAAATTCAAGCTCAATCCCAACGCCAAATGGCATGACGGCCAGCCTATCACCGTCGAAGACGTGATCTGGTCCTTCAATGTGCTGAAGAAGCAGTCGCCCATGTACAACAAATATTATGGCGACGTGGAAAGTGCGGAAAAGACCGGCGACCATGAGGTGAAGTTCAACTTCAGCCAAAAGGGCAACCGCGAATTGCCGCAGATCATGGGCCAGCTTGCAGTGCTGCCGCAACATTGGTGGGAAGGTAAGGACGCGCAGGGTAAACAACGCGACATCACCCGCCCGACGCTGGAAATTCCGCTGGGTTCGTCCGCCTACAAGATCGACAGTATTTCGCCGGGACGCTCGATCACCTGGGCGCGCGTCGACGATTACTGGGGCAAGGACGTTGCCGTGAATGTCGGCCGCAACAATTTTGACCGCGTCGTCTACGAATATTACTTCAATGAAGACGCGACCTGGGAAGCCTTCAAGAAGGGCGGCCAATACGATTATCGCAACGAAAACCGCGCTCAGCGCTGGGCGGAGCAGTATAATTTCCCCGCTGTTCAGCGCGGCGACGTTATCAAAAAGTCCTTCCCGTATAACGCCGTCGGTCGCATGCAGGGCTATTTCCTGAATATGCGCCGCGACAAGTTCAAGGATCCGAAAGTCCGCGAAGCGCTGACTTATGCGTTCGATTTCGAATCCATGAACCGTCTTCTGTTCTTCAATCAGTATAGCCGCATCAACAGCTATTTCGCCGGCAACGAATTGCAGCTGAGCGGACCGCCGACCCCGGCAGAACAAGCCATTCTTGAAACGGTCAAGGATTCCCTGCCCGCAGATGCCCTGACCAAGGAGTTCAAGCTGCCTGTTTACGATACACCGCAGGCGACCCGCGATAATCTGCGCACGGCCTTGAAGCTGTTTTCGGAAGCGGGATGGACATTGCAGGGCAACAAGCTGGTCGATGCTAAGGGTAATCCGTTCACCATCGAATTTCTGGGCAAGGACCCGACGGACGAACGCATCTACAACCCATTCGCGGCGAGCCTGCGCAAGATCGGGATCAATGCGACGGTGCGTATTGTCGATACCGCGCAATATCAGGCGCGCGTCAATGATTTCGACTATGACGTCATCACCTCTGTCATCCCGCAGAGCGGCTCGCCAGGCAATGAACAGCGCGATATGTGGGGCTCCAAGGCCGCCGATTTCAAAGGCAGCCGTAATTATGCCGGCATCAAAAGCGAGGCAATCGACAAGCTGATCGACCGCGTGGTCTATGCCAAGGACCGCGATGAACTCGTTGCCGCAAGCCATGCGCTCGACCGAGCGCTTTTGTGGAACTATTACGTTATTCCGCAATGGTATTCCGACCACCTTAATGTGGCCTATTGGAACAAGTTCGGCATGCCGGAAAAGCAGCCGGATTATATGGGCATCGATCCATTCTCGTGGTGGATTGATCCTGCGAAAGAAGCCAAGCTGAAGACCGGCGGCGAATAAGAGGCGCGAAGAATGACGATGCTTCGCATGAACCGCCGCCATTTTCTGGGGGTCTCAGGCAGCGCCGCAATTGCGGCCTGCCTGCCGGGCCAGAGCGTTGTAGCGACCGCCTTTGCGGAAGTGCCGACCGGCAAAGCCCTGCACGGCCTGTCGGCCTTTGGCGAACTGAAATATGGCAGCGATTTCACCCATTTCGACTATACCAATCCGGATGCGCCCAAAGGCGGTACATTCAGATTCGCCCCGGCAAGCTGGACCTGGAATCAGAACACGCTGACTTTTAACACGCTCAGCACTTTTACCTTCAAAGGCGATGCGCCTCCGCGCATGGAACTGACCTATGACAGCCTGATGGTCCCGGCTCTCGATGAGCCGGATTCCGTCTACGGGCTGATCGCGGAAAGCGTCACACTGTCGAAAGACCGTCAGTCCTGCACCTTCAAGCTGCGCAAGGAAGCGCGCTTTCACGACGGTTCGCCCATCACGGCAAAGGACGTGCTGTTTACCTATACGGTGCTGAAGGAAAAGGGCCATCCGATCATACGCCAGTCGCTCGCTGGACTGGAAAAGGCGGAACTGACCGGAAAAAACGATATTCTCCTGCGCTTTGCGGCGGATCGCGGCCCCAATGCCATTCTCGATGCGGTGGTGCTACCGATCCTGTCGGAAAACTGGTTCAAAAATCGCAATTTCGAAGCGACAACCATGGAACCGGTACTCGGTTCCGGCGCTTACAAGGTCGGCAATTTTGCCGCCGGTCAATTCATCGAATATGATCGCGTTGAGGATTACTGGGCCAAGGATCTTCCGGTCCGGCGCGGCTCCAGCCATTTCGACCGCATCCACATAGAATTCTTCCGCGACCGCCAGCCGGAATTCGAGGCCTTCAAGAAAGGCGATATCGATTTCCGTTCGGAAAGCGTGTCGAAGAACTGGGCGACGGGATATGACTTCCCGGCCATTCAAGAGAAGAAAGTTATCAAGCGCACCTTCCCGAAAGAGAAAAGCCCGCTGATGCAGGCCTGGGCGCTAAACCAGCGCCGCGAGCGTTTTCGCGACCCCCGCGTGCGGGAGGCGATCAGTCTCTGTTTCGATTTTGAATGGACCAACGAGACCCTCTTTTTCAATACCTATGAGCGTTCGCAGTCGAGCTTCAACGGTTCGGAGTTTCAGGCCAGGGGCCTGCCCTCCCCGAATGAGCTGAAGGTGCTGGAGCGCTATCGCGGCAAGCTTCCCGATATCGTTTTCGGCGAGGCTGTCACCATGCCGGTTTCGGATGGAACGGGCCGCGACCGTGCGCAGTTCGGGCGCGCCATCAAGCTGTTGGAAGAAGCTGGTTTCGAGCGGCGCAACGGCCAGTTCCACGACAAGGACGGTTCAAAATTCGGGCTCGAAATCCTCAGCGACTCCGAAGCCTTCACCCGCGTCTACAATCCGTTCATTCAGAAACTGCGGGCCATCGGCATTGATGCAACCTTGCGGCTGGTGGATGCCAGCCAATACCAAGCGCGGATGCAGGATTTCCAGTTCGACATGGTTGGCATCGCCATGCTGTTTGGCGCGACCCCGACCAGTGAATCGCTTGCCAGCATGTTCGGTTCGCAAGCGGCCAAGACGCCGGGAAGCTATAATCTGCCCGGCACGGACGATCCGGTGATCGACGCCCTGATCAACGATGCCGGAAAGGTTTCGACCCGGGACGATCTTGTCGCTACGATCAGAGTGCTGGATCGGTACTTGCGTATCCGGCGCGACTGGATTCCAAATTGGACAACAGCGAATCATCTCGTGGCCTATTGGGACCGGTTCGGTTTCAAGGAACCGAAGCCCGATTATGGCTTTCCGGTTGAGACGCTGTGGTGGATAGAAGAAGAAAAGGCAAAAGCTGTTGGTAAGCCATAAGAGAAACCCGGATCTAACGAGAGAGCCAAGCTGATGGGCGCTTATATCCTCCGCCGCTTGATCTTAATGATCCCGACCATCTTCGGCATCATGGCTATTTCCTTCGCCGTTGTTCAGTTCGCTCCCGGCGGTCCGGTCGAGCGCGTGATCGCGCAGCTTTCCGGTCAGGGCGGCGATGCGCTGGATCGCCTTTCCGGCGGTGGCGGCGACTTCGGCCAGAGCGCTGTCGATAGCGGCTCGGTAAACTCGAAATATCGCGGTGCACAGGGACTGGACCCGCAATTCATCGCCGATCTGGAAAAGCAGTTCGGCTTCGACAAGCCGCCGCTGGAGCGTTTCGGCCAGATGCTGTGGAACTATCTGCGCTTCGATTTCGGACGCAGCTATTTCCGCGATATCAGCGTGATCGATCTCATCAAGGAAAAGATGCCGGTTTCGATCTCGCTCGGCCTGTGGCTGACGTTTCTGTCCTACATGATCTCGATCCCGCTCGGCATTCGCAAGGCGATCAAGGAAGGCACGCGCTTCGACACTTGGACCAGCGCGGTCATCATTGTCGGTTACGCTATCCCAAGCTTCCTGTTCGCCATCCTGCTGATCGTGCTTTTTGCGGGCGGTTCGTTCTTCGACTGGTTCCCGCTGCGTGGTCTCACCTCGCCTGATTTCGCGCAGATGTCGTTCTGGGGCAAAATCGGCGACTATCTCTGGCACATGGTTCTGCCGGTCACAGCGCTGGTGCTTTCGGCCTTCGCCACGACAACGCTTCTGACGAAAAACTCGTTTCTCGAAGAAATCCGCAAGCAATATGTGACGACGGCGCGCGCCAAGGGCCTTACCGAGAATCAGGTGCTTTATCGCCACGTCTTCCGCAACGCCATGCTGATCGTCATCGCCGGCTTTCCGGGCGCTTTCATCTCTGCTTTCTTCACTGGCTCGCTTTTGATTGAAACCATCTTCTCGCTCGACGGTCTTGGCCTGCTCGGCTACCAGTCGGTCATCAACCGCGATTATCCGGTTGTGTTCGCCAATCTCTTCATCTTCTCGCTGATCGGACTGCTTGTCGGCCTTCTGTCCGATCTGACCTATACGTGGATCGATCCGCGCATTGATTTCGACCGGAGGGACGTGTGATGACAGACGCCGCCCTCACCCCCGCCGTCAAGCCAGTGAAAAGGCCATGGCTATCACCGCTGAACCGCCGCCGCTGGCAGAATTTCAAGGCCAACAAGCGCGGTTACTGGTCGCTGTGGGTTTTCCTGTTTCTGCTCATTGCAGCGCTTGGCTCCGAATTTATCGCCAATGATCGCCCCATTCTCGTTTCCTACAAGGGCGAGTTGCTGACGCCGGTCTTTGTGGATTATCCGGAAGAGAAATTCGGCGGCTTCTATGCCGTGACCGATTATCGCGATCCGGTGATACAGGAAGAAATCGCCAATAATGGCTGGGCGATCTGGCCGCCCATTCGCTATTCCTACAACACCGTGAATAACGAAATCCCGGAGGCCGCACCTTCAAAGCCCTTCTGGCTCTTTTCCGCCGAGGAGCGCTGCCAGCGCTATGCGCAAGGTGTCAGTGATCCCAATTGCCGTTTCGGCAATTTTAACCTGCTCGGCACCGACGATCAGGCACGGGACGTCTTTGCGCGCGCGCTTTACGGCTTCCGCATTTCGGTGCTGTTCGGTCTGACCCTCACCTTCTTCTCAGCCATCATCGGCGTGACGGCAGGCGCGGTTCAGGGCTATTTCGGCGGCTGGGTCGATCTGATCTTCCAGCGCGTCATCGAAATCTGGTCGTCGATCCCCGTGCTTTATCTGTTGCTGATCATAGCGGCGATCCTGCCGCCGGGCTTCTGGGTGCTGCTCGGCATCATGCTTCTCTTCTCATGGGTGGCATTCGTCGGCGTTGTGCGCGCTGAATTTCTGCGTGCCCGCAACTTCGAATATGTGAATGCGGCGCGCGCGCTCGGCGTGAAGAACGGCACCATCATGTGGCGTCACCTTCTGCCCAATGCCATGGTGGCTACTCTGACCTTCCTGCCGTTCATCCTGAATGGCTCGATCACCACGCTCACCTCGCTCGACTTCCTCGGCTTCGGCCTGCCACCCGGCTCCGCCTCGCTCGGCGAACTTCTGGCGCAGGGCAAGAACAACCTTCAGGCACCGTGGCTCGGCATTACCGGCTTCGTGGTCATCTCGGTCATGCTGTCCCTCCTGATCTTCATCGGCGAGGCGACACGCGACGCATTCGATCCGCGAAAGGCATTTCAATGAGTGGGTCAATGAGCGGATCCCTGTCCGAATCAGGCAACAAAACTCTGCTGTCCGTCCGCGAATTGTCGGTGGCATTCCGCCAGAATGGCGAAGAGCGCATTTCCGTCGACCGCGTGTCCTTCGACATTGCCGAAGGCGAGACCGTGGCTCTGGTCGGCGAATCCGGCTCGGGCAAGTCCGTTTCCGCCTTGTCTGTGCTGAAACTCCTGCCCTATCCGGCGGCAAGCCACCCTTCCGGTGAAATACTTTTCAACGGCAAGGACTTGATGAAGGCCTCCGAACCGGAATTGCGGCGCGTGCGCGGCAACGACATCGCCATGATCTTTCAGGAACCGATGACCTCGCTCAACCCGCTGCATAGCGTCGAGCGGCAGGTCGGCGAAATCCTGCGTGTGCATCAGGGCATGGGCGATGCTCAGGCGCGGGCGCGCACGCTGGAGCTTCTGAACGAGGTTGGCATTCGCGAGCCGGAAAAGCGCCTGTCGGCCTTCCCGCATCAGCTTTCGGGTGGGCAACGCCAGCGCGTGATGATTGCCATGGCGCTGGCCAACAAGCCAAAACTGCTGATTGCTGATGAACCGACCACAGCGCTCGATGTGACCGTGCAGGCGCAGATATTGAAGCTGTTGGCCGAGCTGAAGGCCGCGCAAGGCATGTCGATGCTGTTCATCACCCACGATCTCGGCATCGTGCGCAAGATCGCCGACAAGGTCTGCGTGATGAGCAAAGGCAAGATCGTCGAAGCTGGACCGACCAGGGAAATCTTCGACAATCCGCAGCATCCCTATACCAAGCATCTGCTTGCTGCCGAACCGAAGGGCGAGCCGCCCGCTGCCGACCCGGCAGCAAAAACGGTGATGGAAGGCAAGGATATCCGCGTCTGGTTCCCGATCAAGAAGGGCTTCATGCGCAAAACCGTCGACCATGTGAAGGCGGTGGACGGCATTGATGTCAATCTGCGTGCCGGTCAGACGCTCGGTGTCGTCGGCGAATCAGGGTCCGGCAAGACCACGCTTGGTCTCGCCCTTTCGCGGATGATTTCATCCAAGGGTGATATTCGCTTTGAAGGCCGCGATATCGCCAAGTTCAGCTTCAAGGAAATGCGCCCGCTGCGCCGTGAAATGCAGATCGTGTTTCAGGACCCGTTCGGCTCGCTTTCTCCGCGCATGACCATTGCAGATATCATTGCCGAAGGCTTGCTGGTGCATGAGCCAAAACTCTCCGCCGATGATCGCGATGCGCGTGTCGTGGCAGCGCTGCAGGAAGTGAACCTCGACCCCGAAACCCGCTTCCGCTATCCGCATGAATTTTCCGGCGGCCAGCGCCAGCGCATCGCCATTGCGCGCGCCATGGTGCTGAATCCCCGCTTCGTCATGCTGGACGAGCCGACCTCGGCGCTCGACATGAGCGTGCAGGCGCAAGTGGTCGATCTTTTGCGTGGATTGCAGAAGAAGCATGATCTCGCTTATCTTTTCATTAGCCACGATCTCAAAGTGGTGCGGGCACTGGCCAATGATGTGCTGGTGATGCGCAACGGCAAGGCGGTTGAGTATGGTACGGCGAAGGATGTCTTCGCCAATCCAAAGACCGACTATACCAAGGCGTTGATGGCGGCGGCCTTCCATATGGAGGCGACCGAGGGAGGAGTGAGGCAATGACCAATAATGATAAGGGCAATATTCTTCTGGCGATCACCGATTGGGACCCGGAAATCTGGCTGAAGACATTCAAGGACAATGCGCCCGATCGCCCCGTGGTGACCGAGCGCGCCGAGAATGATCCTTCCGTCAAATACGCTCTCGTATGGAAGCAGAAGCCCGGATCGCTCGCCAATCTGCCCAACCTGAAAGTCATTTTCTCGCTTGGCGCTGGCGTGGACCACGTGTTCCGCGATGACCGCATTCCCGATGTGCCGCTGGTGCGCATCATCTCCGACGATCTGACCATGCGCATGACCGAATATGTGGTCTGGCAGGTGCTGGATCATCACCGTCTAGGATCGCGCTATCGCAAGCAGCAGCAGAACCATGTCTGGCATGAAGATCGCCGCCAGCCTGCCGCCCATGAGGTGACGGTCGGCATTATGGGACTTGGCGTGCTGGGCCGCGATGCGGCTGAAAAGCTGAAAGCGCTGGGTTTCAACGTGACCGGATGGAGCCGCCGTCAGCACGAAATCGCTGGCGTGAAAACCTATCACGGTCGCGATGGCTTTGGCGCGTTCCTCAAGACTGCCGATATTTTTGTCTGCCTGCTGCCGCTGACGCCAGACACCAAAGGCATCCTGTCCAAGTCGATGTTCGCGCAGCTGAAAAGCGACGGACCATTCGGCGCGCCGGTCCTGATCAATGCCGGTCGCGGCGGCTTGCAGAACGAAGCTGATATTCTGGCGGCGCTCGACCGTGGGCTGCTTTCGGCAGCATCGCTCGACGTGTTCAATCAGGAACCGCTGCCGACCACAAGCGCGCTCTGGGACCATCCGAGAGTGACGATCACGCCGCATGCAGCGGCAAGCTCGTCAGCAACGGCCCTGGTGCCGCAGATCATCCGGCAGATTGAAGCCTTCGAGCGCAATGGCACGCTGGAGCACATCGTCGACCGCAATACGCAATATTGACGTTTCGGCCTAGAGGATCGGCAGCTACATGCTGCCGGTCGTCTCCTATCCCAGCACGATCTCCTTGCGCATGGTGATGGAAGTCGTTCGCGTATAGCCGGGATGCGCCGTTTCCCCGATCTTGCAATAACCGAGCTTTTCAAACACCGCCCGATTGCGCGTCAGTTCGATACGCACCTGCAATTCAATCGCCGGCTTGCCCTTCGCGATAGTTTCAGCCTCCGCACGCTGCATCAGGACGCGAGCGATTCCCTGTCCCTCGAAGGCGGACGCGACGGCAAGCTTGCCGAGATAGAAGCTGTCGCTTCTTTCCTTGATGAAAACGCAGCCCACCAGTTCTACGCCAATCAGGGCTGCAAAGCCGATCTCTTCCCCGGCCTTTTGTTTCAGTCCTTCCGCAGTCAGAAGATGCGCGGAAGACGGCGGATCAATCACGCCGTCCATATAGGCAAAGCTGTCGCGGATGAGGTTCAGAAGCTCGTCCCAGCGGGCGAAATCCTGATTGATGGCCACAATCCGGAGCGTGGTCATTTGGGCGTACGCGCCTTGTAGCGAATGGTCTCAAAACGGACATTCAGCGCGTTATAGAGCAGCAAGCGACCGACCAGCGGTTCGCCGATACCGGTGACGAGCTTGATCACCTCCATCGCCTGCAAGCTGCCGATCACGCCCGGCAGCACGCCCAGCACGCCCGCCTCCGCACAGGTGGGGACAGTTCCCGGCGGCGGTGCTTCCGGGAAGAGATCGCGATAGGAGGGATTTGGTGTTCCGTCTGGTCCGGTCAGATAGGGCATCAGCACTGTCACCGTGCCATCAAAACGGCCCATCGCGCCGGTCACCAGCGGCCGCCCGACCTTTGCTGCCGTATCCGCCAGCACATAGCGCGTTGTAAAATTGTCGGAGCCATCGACGATCACATCGTAAGCGGCAATCAGCGCTTCGGCATTGTCAGCATTGAGGCGCAGAGAATGGCCTTCGACCGTCACATGCGGATTGATACGCGCAATGGCGTTTCGCGCGCTCTCAACCTTCTCCTGACCGACGCTTTCGGTGTCGTGGATGACCTGTCGCTGGAGATTGGACAGCGAAACCGTATCGTCATCGACGATGCCAAGCGTCCCGACACCCGCAGCCGCCAGATATTGCAGCACGGGCGCGCCGAGACCACCCGCGCCGACAACCAATATGCGGGCTGCCTTCAGCTTCTGCTGGCCCGGGCCGCCAACTTCCG
This sequence comes from Ochrobactrum sp. RH2CCR150, assembly GCA_014138095.1. GTDB lineage: Bacteria > Pseudomonadota > Alphaproteobacteria > Rhizobiales > Rhizobiaceae > Brucella > Brucella gambitense. Next base: position 351,433 of record JACGXE010000001.1, on the reverse strand, counting down.
GCAGCACGATATGGCGCGCATAGCGTTCAAGTTCTTCGGACGAAAATGGTCTGGATGGTGCATTCATGATGGCCAACATATGCCTCCGCGATCATGCTGTCAGCGGATAATTTAGCTCTTGGTGAGAACGCCGCCTGCAACACTGAAAAACTGCGCATCGCCGCCAAGCGTATCGAACAGCGCCCTGTCGGTGCCGGTCATGAACGCCTGTCCGCCAAGATCATCGAGAATGCCGAACAAGGCTGTTCGGCGGCCCGAATCGAGATGCGCGGCGATTTCGTCCAGAAGGAGAATCGGGGCCATGCCGGACAATTCGCCCGTCAGGCGCGCATGGGCCAGGATAAGACCGATGAGCAGCGCCTTCTGCTCGCCGGTCGAGCACAGGGCCGCAGGCATGGCTTTCGGCCTATGCTGCACGATGAGATCGGTGCGGTGCGGTCCTTCAAGCGTGCGGCCTGCCGCGCGATCCCGGATCCGCCCGTCGCGCAGGGTGCGTCGGAAATCCTCTTCCAGATCGAGCGCCGCTTCCACGCCGATCCGTTGTTCCAGCGAGCCTTCCAGAAAACAATCCGCCTTCGGAAAAGGACCTTCTGCTGGCAACCGTTCGATCATGGCCGCGATCAGCCGCATGGCTTCCGCCCGCGCTGCGGCAATGGCGGTGCCAAGCTCGGCCATCTGGCTCTCGATGGCATCAAGCCAACGGTCGTCATTATTGCCTTCGCTGAGCAGTCGGTTGCGGCTGCGCATGGCCTTTTCATAATCGAGAACACGCTTGCCGTGCCCGGTATCGATGGCGAGGACCATGCGGTCGAGGAAACGCCTCCGGTCCGACGCCCCTCCGGTGAAAAGCCCGTCCATGGAGGGAACAACCCAGAGGATGCGCGCATAATCGAGCAGCTCATCACCAGAGGCCGCAACGCCGTTGATACGAACCTTGCGCCCGCCTTCTCCGCCGCCCGCAGTTCCGGTGCCGATTTCGGCTTCACCGTAGATCATGCAATCCAGCGCTGCGTGGATGGCGAAACCGTCATGCGCGACTGTTCGCGCTACATCGTCATAGGAGGCGCGTCGAAGGCCGCGCCCAGGCGACAGAAAGGAAAGCGCTTCGATGAGATTGGTCTTGCCCGACCCGTTCTCGCCCGTCAGCACCACATGGCCGGGGCCAAGCGGCAGCGAGAGTTCCGCATAATTGCGGAAATCAGTCAATTTAAGCCGCCGGACCGAAACCCGGTCGGGGCGGCTCACTATAGGGTCTTTTATATCCACAATCGGGTTCTTTGAGAGGCCTCTTCCAGCGAGATGCCGGTGCTGTCGAGATTTTGGCTATGGTGTGCCGAAAATGGTGGGATTTGAGAACCGGAGCGCAATGTACGTAAAGTACATGAGCACCGGAAGCGAAAAATCACGCCATTTGCAAGCCGCCAGAGTCGAAATATCCCAGCCCTAGACGCGCATCGGCATCAGGACGTAAAGCACATCTTCGTCGCCGGTGTCGCGCACCAGTGTCGGCGAACCGGCATCGGCCAGCATGAAGACAGCATCCGAGCCTGAAAGCTGGCTGGTGATGTCGAGCAGATATTTGGAGTTGAAGCCGATATCCAGCGGATCGGAATCATAATCCGCTGCCAGCTCGTCCGTGGCACTGCCCGAATCGGGATTGTTGACCGTCAGCGTCAGCTGGCCATCGGCGATGGAAAGCTTGACCGCACGGCCACGCTCGCTCGAAATGGTCGAAACACGATCGACGGAAGCGGCAAATTCTTGACGCCCGATAGTGAGCTTCTTGTCATTGCCGGATGGAATGACGCGCTGGTAATCCGGGAAGGTGCCATCAATGAGCTTGGAGGTGAGCACCACCGAGCCGACCGTGAAGCGGATCTTGGCATCCGATAGTTCCACCGTTGCCACCACATCAGGCGTATCGACCAGCTTTTGCAGTTCGGCAACCGTCTTGCGCGGAATGATAATGCCCGGCATGCCTTCCGTACCGGACGGCGCTTCCAGTTCGGCGCGGGCCAGACGGTGACCGTCGGTCGCCACAGCGCGCAGCTTCAAAGCGCCGTCGCTTTCAATGGCATGGAAGTAGATGCCGTTCAGATAATAGCGGGTTTCTTCCGTCGAGATCGCAAACTGGGTGCGGTCGATAAGGCGCTTCAGCGCCTGCGCTTCGATGCGGAAGGAATGGGTGAAGGATCCGGCCGTCAGTTCCGGGAAATCCGACTGCGGCAGGCACTGGAGGCGGAAGGACGACTTGCCGGAAATAACCGACATGGAGCCGCCATCCGGATTGGTGGACAGCATGACTTCCGCGCCATCGGGCAGCTTGCGCACGATATCGTAGAGCAGATGCGCCGGGACCGTCGTCGCGCCCGCCTGCTCGACCATGGCGGCGGTTGCTTCGTTCACTTCGAGGTCGAGGTCGGTCGCCTTGAGGGCAAGGCTCGCGCCTTCAGCCTGCAAAAGCACGTTCGACAGAATCGGAATCGTGTTGCGACGCTCCACGACGCGGTGGACGTGGTTGAGAGATTTGAGAAGGTTCGATCGCTCTAGGGTAACACGCATGTTCAAACGCACTCGCTCGCTAGGACAAGGGCGCTTGCATCTGACGGGCAGCGGCCCTCGTCGGTAAGGCGCCAAAGACGCCAGAAAGGTCCGTTAAAGTGGCAGATTTTTAAGGAGAAAAGCAAGCCCGCGCCGTGTCGTAATGCGACAGGGCCCGGGCTTTTTGTTGATAACCGCTCTTGATAGCGGGGAAGCTTCGTTATCAGGCAGCCTGATCGTTGATAAGACGCTTCAGAAGTTCCAGCTCCTGTGCCAGCTTGGTGTCGGCTCCGACTAGGTCTTCGATCTTGCGCACGGCATGCAGCACGGTCGTATGATCGCGTCCGCCAAAGCGACGGCCAATTTCCGGCAGTGAGCGCGGCGTCATCATCTTGGCGAGATACATCGCCACCTGACGTGGCTTCACGATGGTGCGGGTACGACGATTCGAGAGCAGATCCTGCTTCGAAACATTGTAATGGCGCGCTACGATGCGCTGGATTTCCTCAATGCGGATGCGCTTCGGCTCACCCGCACGGGTCAGATGGCCGAGCAGTTCGTCCACGCGGTCGATCGACAGATTCGGCTCGAAGGACTGGCGGAACAGAAGCTGGTTGAAAGCGCCTTCCAGCTCGCGACCCGATCCGGTGACGGTGCGGGCGACATGCGAGAGAATCTCGTCGCCAATGTTGAGGCTCGGATCTTCAACCTGTGCCGTGTTCAGACGACGGCGCAGCATTTCAACGCGCATGTCGTAATCCGGTGCGGCCACTTCGAGTGCAACACCGCCCTGAAGACGCGAGCGGACGCGAACGTCGAGCGATTCCAGTTCCGACGGTGCACGGTCAGCGGCAACAACGACCTGCTTGGCGCTGTCGAGCAGCGTGTTCAGCAGATGGCAGAATTCGTGCTGAATGGACTTGCCCTGCAGGAACTGCATGTCATCGATGACCAGAAGGTCGATGTCGCGCAGCTGTTCCTTAAAGGAAAGCGCATTGTTGTCCCGGATAGCGGTCGCAAAGCGCCACATGAAATATTCAGCGGTCAGATAAACGACGCGGGCCTTTTCCTGGCGCTGCAGCGCTGCGGCTGCAATGGCCTGAAGAAGATGCGTCTTGCCGAGGCCGACCGATGCATGAATGAAAAGCGGGTTGAAACGCACGGCGCTGGAACCGGCTTCCGCAATGGTGCGGGCTGCGGCAAGCGCCACACGATTCGATGCACCATCAACAAAGCTGTCGAACGTATAGCGCGGATCAAGCGGCGAACCGAGAACCGAACCCGAAGCGGCAGCTGATTCTGCGACCACGGCGGAGCCGCGCTTGTCGCCGATATGCTGACCGGCAAAGGACTGGCCGACCGGAAACATCATCTTTTCGCGTGGAGCCACGACAGGCTTGGCTTCAGCCGATTCCGTCGTTTCTGCGGGCGCCGCGCTGCGAACCACGCGGTTCATGCCGCGCACCACGACTTCGACCTTCAGGATCTGGGCGTTTTCTTCCTGCCAGAGTTCGGTCAGGAGTTCGGAATAATGATTGTTGATCCAGGAGCGCAGGAAAGCGGTCGGAACCGACAGACGCACAATGCTCTTGGAAATATCGTCAAGTTTCAACCGGCCGAACCAGCTCGAATAGATTTCGCTGCCCACACGGGCTTTCAGCTTTGCCGTAAGGCGCTCGAAAGCCTCTTCGCTGACTGCAGCGTCCATGTTCGTCAGGCTCTTGTCATTTCCGGTAGCAGAAGATCCATGGATACGGTTCGCATGTGTATCATCACCCATCGTTGCCGTCGCCTTGCCGCTCGTCATTGCCATCGTCTCGCCTGCCTTCACATTCGTACGCGCCATTTTCCAGCGCTTGTCATTTTTTCCAGCTCGTCGTTCCGGATCTGTCGTCCTTCAACGCCGGCGGTACTCACTTATACACTCAGGCCCGCAACATTCGGGCCAAACACAAACTCAATCGGACCCGACAGGTCCCGAACCGAAATACTCCTTTCCGGTTACCCGCGAACGACTCATACAACTGTTCACCGAAGGCTGATTGCCCGGAACCCCTTCCACGACAACCACTCAATTGCCCGCCATCTGTCCAAAACGACTTTCCGGTTAATGGCCAGTTAATGGCCCGGTTATTGAATGATAAGCAATCACCCGAAAGAAAGAGGACCTTTGAGACCAGAAAATAGCGCCCGCGGATTCAACATCCACGCTGACATTCGACAGCAATTAGCGCTAACTCCGGGCCGGTGGCCCACCCCTCTTGATGACCTGACTTTAGCGAAGGCCCGCCGTAAAGAGCAAGCCTAGGATTGCCAGTTTTTTTTCATGAAACCCCTTGCATGGGGTGGTGCAACAGACAGGGAATCGGACGCCAGCGAATTAACGCCTTTGGATTCAATGTGTTTTCTACGTGGTCAAATTAGATGGTCCTGATCTGTTCCGCCTGAAAAATAAATTTTAAAAATCTGCTTGACTCAAACGGCCTTCCGAGTCCCATCGGACCCCTGTGGATAACTCCGTCAAAAGTTACGCAAATGATTGAAATTACAGTCGAAAATTACCCAGCCATTACTTTCTGAAACCTCGTAAACTTGCCTCTTCACATTGAAAAATATGCGAAAAAATTGCGACCACACATTGAGCAGAAACCTGTCAGAAGCCTGAAAAAAAGAAAACCCGGCTAACAATGAGCCGGGTTTCAGAACTTGCTTATAAAAATAGGCAATAATTAGGCGTTGAGTGCCTTCACGCGCTTGGCAAGGCGAGACACCTTACGAGCAGCAGTGTTCTTGTGCATCACGCCCTTGGTGACGGAGCGCATCAGTTCAGGCTCAGCAGCCTTGAATGCGACTTCCGCAGCCTGCTTGTCGCCGCTCAGAAGAGCGTCTTCCAGCTTGCGCATGAATGTACGAACGCGCGAGCGGCGCGACTTGTTGATTTCGGTGCGGGCAGCGATCTTGCGCACTGCCTTCTTGGCCGAAGGAGTATTGGCCATAAATGCCTCTCTTTTTCTGTCAGCTAGCCAGGGGCTTAAACCACCGGGCACAAAACCTCTAGGGCAGCCGAAATCCCTTGAAATCCCGGGTGGCCGCCGATCCGTGGCGGGCTTATAGATCAGCTTTGCCCTCACGTCAACGAGGATTCTGCCGCGACTATCAATCAAAAAGCCGGTTTTGCGCCTGCGCGCGGGCCTTTCAGCCCTCCAAACCAGCCTTCATCCAGCCCTCATGTCGCATCGGGCAGCGGCAACCGCCGCCCGAAACGCTGTCCGTCTTATCGATTCTTGAAGGATGGCGTGCGCTTGTCGACGAATGCCGCCATGCCTTCCTTCTGGTCTTCCGTTGCAAAAAGCGAATGGAACAGACGGCGCTCATAGCGCAGCCCTTCGCTCAAGGTCATTTCGTAGGTGCGGTTTACCGCTTCCTTGGCCATCAGGACCGAGGGACGCGAGAAGGACGCGATGCGCTCTGCAGCCTTCAGGGCTTCTTCCAGCAGGACTTCCGGCTCCACGACACGCGAAACGAGACCCGAGCGCTCGGCTTCCGCCGCATCCATCATGCGTCCGGTCAGGCACATATCCATGGCCTTCGACTTGCCGACGAAACGGGTCAGGCGCTGCGAGCCGCCCATACCCGGAATGACGCCGAGCGTAATTTCCGGCTGGCCGAACTTGGCGTTGCTGCCCGCAATGATGAAGTCGCACATCATGGCAAGCTCGCATCCGCCGCCCAGCGCATAGCCCGACACCGCAGCAATGATCGGCTTGCGCGTGCGATCCACCTTCTGCCAGTCGGCGAACATATCCTGCAGATAGGCGTCGACGAAATCGATCGACTGCATTTCCTTGATGTCGGCGCCCGCAGCAAAAGCCTTTTCCGAACCGGTCAGCACCACGGCGCCGATTTTGTCGTCAGCATCGAAGATCGCTAGCGCATCCGTCAGATCATTGAGCACACCGCTATTGAGCGCATTAAGCGCCTGCGGGCGATTGAGGCGGATAAGTCCGACATTGCCGCGCGTCTCGACGATGATCGTTTCATAAGCCATGGAATTCTGCTCCTCCTTCATCAGGCTCGCCATCGGATTCAGGCCCATATAAGGCCGATACCATGACAGCTTCAATTTCCGGGCGGCAAGGTGGACCGGCCATCCCCGTTTGGCAAGGTCCTATGTCTGGCAGGAGGCACAGAAAAACGTCGAACGGCCTGCCTGTACTGCACGCTCCACCACGCCATTGCAGGCCGGGTTACGGCAAGGCTCCCCTTCCCGGCCATAGACCGAGAAGGAATGCTGGAAATAGCCAAGCGCTCCGTCAGCCTGAATGTAATCGCGCAGGCTCGATCCGCCCGCCGCAATGGCCTCGGCAATCACCGTACGGATATCGCTGGCTAGGCGTTCCATAAGCGCCGCATCACCCGCCACGGCGCCTGCTGCTCGCATGGGCGACAGGCCGGAACGCCACAGAGCCTCGCAGACATAGATATTGCCGAGACCGGCTATCAGCCGTTGATCGAGAAGCGCTGCCTTGAGCGGCGTCCGCCGCCCCTCAAACAACTCCGCCAGTATCGCCCCCGACAGAAGATTGCCAGTGGGCTCGATACCGAGGTTGCTCAAAAACGGATGCGTATCAAGCGCACCTTTTTCCGCAAACAGCATGAAGCCGAAACGGCGCGGATCATTATAGATGATGCGCGCGCCCGAACCACCGGGGCGCGACAGATGAAACACCACATGGTCATGGACGCTGTTCTTTGATCGCTCGTGATGGAACTGGCCGGGTGTGTCTGCACCATCATCGGCCTCGATGCGAAACGAACCGGACATGCCAAGGTGGCTGATGATGGAAAGACCGTCATCGAGATGAAGCGTCAGATATTTCGCACGGCGACCGAGCTCCTCAATCCGATGCCCCGTCAGACGCTGGACAAAACGCTCCGGGAAGGGAAAACGCAGATCGGGCCTGTTCTGATCGACCTTGTTGATGGTTGCGCCTTCCATGAAGGGCTGTAAGCCGCGACGAACGGTTTCTACCTCTGGCAATTCTGGCATTGAAAGCAAATCCTGAAGGGGCCGGTCTGGCCTTTCCCCTTATATGTTGGGTTTTGCCCTTATTGCCAAGGGGGAGACGTGAAAGACGGTGTCAGCACCCGCTGCAGGGGATGCTGTTGGTATAGCGTGGGGAGAGGTAATAGGTCTCGCTCATGGGAATGCTGGTCGAGATCCACGAGTTAAGCGGCTTATAATCAAGCTGCACATCGACCTTGATAAAATAGGCGTCGGTCGCGATAAGCGCCGCAGGAAGGTCCCCTTTGCTCCCAGCCACAGCGGCGAAGTTGGTAACATTCGCGCGTGACCAGTCCACCGTCACAGTATAGGTGCTCGACGACTGTGCCTTGGTGACTTTCAGCGCCGTTATTCTGATTTTCGGGTTCGTCCGGCGATAAGGCAGCAGCGATGTGTTGCCGATGGCGAACATATCGTCGATATCGGCAGCCGAAACCGATATCTGGCGCGTGACCAGATCGGCAAGGCTGCTTGCCGATCGCGAAACCTTCTTGTTGACGTCGAGACCATCCGCAAGATCGGTGGAACCCAGATAAATCAGGAGCAAGACAGGAGCGATCAGCGCGAACTCAACTGCACTGACCCCGCGCCTGTCACGCAGAAATTGTCTCAACAACCGGAATGATGCTGTTCGCATGGCGATATGGGTCCAGTCCGGGCCGCAACCCGATATTCGTCGTCAATTGGGAAACGGCTCGTTCTGCCATGTCAGCGTGGAAAACAACGGCATGGTGCCGCGTTTCGCATCAGCACTGTCGGTCAGATAGAGAATGTTGGTCAGAACCGGCCAGCGATAGAGCACATTGAGCTGGTTGATGGTCGAGGTGCCGTTGGTGCCGCTGATGCCGGTGCGCGTAAGATCGCCATCGGCGGACAGAATGCCAGTGGTCGGTACCGTGGAAAAGCCGGAATAGGTGCCAAGATTGAACGTCAGGCCCTCGCAGCCGGTCTTCACCATGAACTGGATCTGATCGCACAACATGGTCTGGATCTTGGTCTGCGTAAGATCGCTTCCCCTGACCTGTCCGGTCTGGATCTGGCGCGCGACGTTTTGCGTCGCGTTCCACAACACCTGTCGGGCCGTGAAATTCATGCCTGTTTCGATGGTCGAAAAGACGATGATGAGGAACGGAATGAAGAGAAGCGTGAACTCGATTGCGGTTGCGCCTTCACGCGCCAAACCAAACAGCCGCAAGCGTCGAAAGGCAGCGCATAGCCACGTTCGTTCTTCTCCACGCCTATCCTGACGGGAATCCTTGAATGTCATGCCCCACCCAAAACCTGCCGGTTTAAAACATGGCGCATGAATACATCAGGACAACCTGAAAGAGTATTAACGGCAAATGCGGGATTTTAGCGAGGTCTCTTATTTATCGTCGCCGATCTTGGTCGAAGCCTTTTCGCAATAAGGCGTGCAGGACAGTGTCTGAACCTCGGCCCGACGGTAGACGCGCGTTGTACCCCGACCATTGCTGGAGACGACGAGTTCCCGGTCGATGATCGGCTCACCCTGCTTGTCCATGACAACGATGTTGGTCACGCCAAAATCCTTGCCGGTCAATACGATGGTCTGGGAATCCTGAACAACCGCATCCGCGATGGCTGGATTGCCGATCACCACCGTGTCGGCGGGGCGGGCCAGACGAAGGATACGCGCCCGACTTGTTTCCAGCTTGATATATTCTTCCGCATGCGCGGTCTGAATTCCGGCTGAAGACAGTACTATCGCTGCCAGGACAAATGCCTTCCGCAACTTGTTCGAAGAGAAAAACCGACGCACCACTCTACGACCCCCGTAATATGCCTAGCAAATAATGAAGAGGATTGGTGAAAGAACCATTAAGTCACCGGCAGGATTGATGCGCCCTGGGTGTCAGAGATGTTAATTACAAAACAACGCTTCATTAACCCTGATTGTTAAGGGGCCTACAATGCCTGCCGATTATGCTTCAGCCATCCGAATTTGATAACGGCCATTCCAGGGGCAGCCGTTTTCGGAGAGGCGAAGGAGCGTGCAATGCCGACGTTGATGACGCGTTTTTTGAAGAACCGGGCCGGTTCCACAGCGATTGAATATGCGCTGATCGGCACGCTGGTTTCTATCGCAATCATCAGTGGCGTAGCGCTCATGGCCGGTAGTGTCGGCAAAAAATTCGACTCCGTTGCCACAAGCGTCCAGAACGCGACGAACGGTCAATAATCGGCAACGAGACTCTATCGGGGGGGCTTTGATGGTCATAGCGGCGCTGATGACGGCGATTTTCGTGGCGGCGATGGTCTCGGCCATGATCACCGATCTGCTGTCGATGACCATTCGCAACCGGGTTTCAATTGGCCTCGCCGCAGGTTTCCTCATTCTCGCACCGTTTTCCGGTCTTTCGCTTGCGGATTACGGCTGGCATGTGCTGGCTGGCGTGCTGATGCTCGGCATCACTTTCCTGCTTTTCTGCCTGCGGACAATGGGCGGCGGCGATGCAAAAATGATTGCCGCAACGACGCTGTGGTTCGGCTTCAATCCCGGCCTCGCGGACTATGTCCTCAAGTTCTCCATCCTTGGCGGCGTTCTCACGCTTCTCATCATTCTATACCGCCTGATGCCGCGCCCGGTCTATGCGGATCGCTATGTCTTTCTGGAACGCTTGTCGCGCAAGGATGTCGGGATTCCTTATGGGATTGCTTTGGGTGCCGCCGGTCTGTGGAGTTATCCGCTTTCGCCTGTTGGCCAGTCAATTCAGTCAATTTTGTTCGCTCCCGCATGATAACCGGCAATGAATTGCCCTGCGGAACTTATATTTCTTAATACGAATAAGATTATATTAACCATAATTACACGATTGCCGGTGCAATTTTGGAACACGTCGTTCGGACGTGGGGACTTGCACGGGGCACATCATGAAATCAGCTCGTCTGCTCATTCTGGGAGTAGCCGTTATCGCTGCTGGCGGTGCGGGCTATATCGCCATGAATCTGGCGGCTCCGCCGCCGGCACCCGTCGTGGTTGCGCCCGAGACCCCACAAATCCAGCTGGAAGAAGTGCTTGTCGCCACGGAAAATCTCGGCGTCGGTGCGGAACTGACCTCGCAGATGCGCTGGCAATCATGGCCGAAGGAAGCAATATCCGATGGCTACATAACCCGTACCAGTGAACCGGATGCCATCAGCCAGTTGAATGGTGCAACCGTCAGGCTGCAACTCTTTCCCGGCGAACCCATTCGCAAGGTGAAGCTGATCGGACCGGGACAAAGCTTCCTGTCATCGATCCTGCCGCCCGGCATGCGCGCGGTTGCAACCCAGATCAATGCCGAAAGCTCGGCTGGCGGCTTTATCCTGCCCAATGATTTTGTCGACGTCATCATGACGCGGCGCAAGCCGGACAATGCGGGCAGCACGTCCATTGCGCCTTTCACGACCGAAACCGTGCTGCAAAATGTGCGTGTACTCGCCATCGACCAGACGATTCAGGAAGACGAACAAGGCCGCAAGGTCATGGTCGGCCAGACAGCGACACTGGAACTGACGCCCAATCAGGCGGAAATCATCACCGTCGCCCAGCAGATGGCGGATCGGCTGACACTGGCGCTGCGATCCATGCACGACGCCGAAGACAAGGACATCAAGCAAGCCGACTATCTGGTTTCCTCGCCGACGCACAGCGGAACGGTCAAGGTCATCAAGTCCGGCAGCATTATAGAAGTAGGACCGCGCTCATGAGACAGGGAAAACGCGTGCGCCCGTATTGGACCAAATCCGCTCTCGTAGCCGCAAGCCTAGCGCTTGCAGCGCAGCCCTTCCTCGACGCGCCTGCCATGGCGGCTGGCGGCATCGTCAAGGTCGGCACGCAGGGCCGCGCCCAGCAGATCAGTCTCGGCCTCAACAAATCGATTATTCTGGATCTGCCGCAGGACGCCTATGACGTCCTCGTTTCCAATCCATCGGTCGCGGATGCTGTCACACGTACATCGCGTCGCATCTATCTGTTCGGCAAGCAGGTCGGACAGACAAATATCTTCGTCTTCGGGGCGAATGGCGAACAGATCGCTTCCATCGATATCGCAATCGAGCGCGATGTCAGCAGTCTCTCGGCACAATTGAAACGTCTCATTCCGGGCTCGGATATCCGGGTCGAACTGATCAACGACAACGTCGTTTTGACCGGTTCAGTACAGACACCGCAGGATTCGGCACAAGCCGCAAAGCTTGCAGGCCTTTTCGTGACCGGCGGTGAAGCAACGACCGGCCAATACACATCCACCGCTTCGGCTCCGACCGATGGTGGCGGCGTTGCAATCGACAATCCCGACAGAGGTCGTCGCGCCAGCGCTATCGTCAACATGCTGACCATTGTCGGTGAAGATCAGGTCACACTGAAAGTGACCGTTGCCGAAGTCAGCCGTAACGTCATGAAGCAGCTCGGCGTCAATATGACCGGCAGCGGGACCAGCAATGGCATCTCTTATGGCGGCATTTCAGAAAGCCTGCCCGGAGCCATTGGCGAGACCTTGTCAAATACGGGCTTTGGACTGGCGACCAGCAATTTCTCTGCCTATCTGCGCGCGATGGAAACAGCAGGCGTCATGAAGACGCTGGCTGAACCGACGCTGACTGCGATTTCCGGCGAAAAAGCTGCATTCAATGTGGGCGGCGAGTTTAACGTCATCAATAGCGTGACCTATGATGACGATGGCAAGCGCACCAACCAGCTGGCCAAGATCAATTATGGCATCGGACTGGAGTTCATGCCGGTGGTGCTCGGGCCGGGTCGCATCAGTCTGAAGATCAGAACATCAGTGTCAGAACCCACAACAGAAGGTTCAACGTCGACCACTCAGGCAGATGGCCTCGGCGCGAGCATTCTGTCGCTGCGCAAACGCGTGGCGGACACCACGGTGGAGCTGCCATCGGGCGGTTCGATGATGATCGGCGGCCTTATCCGCGATGAAGTGCGCCAGTCGGTTTCCGGCTTTCCGGGCCTCACCAAGATTCCCGTCCTCGGCGCACTGTTCCGCAGCAAGGACTTCATCCGCAACGAATCCGAGCTGGTCGTCATCGTGACGCCTTATCTCGCTCGCCCGGTGGCGCGGCAGGCGCTTGCGCGTCCTGACGACAATCTCAATCCGGCCAGCGATGGCGCAGGTTACATTCTCGGCAAGGTCAACCGCGTTTACGGAACGATGGAGACCAAGCTGCCGCCCGGCCGTTACAACGGTGTTGTCGGGTATATCTACAAATGAGCGGGGAAACGGGTATGACAATTCGGGGCAACAGAGTTCCCATCACGCCAGCTTTGCTGGTCCTGTCGGTCGCTCTTCTGGCCGGTTGCGCCAACCGGCAGCATGTGACCGTCGGCGCATTGCCAGACGATTACCGCACCAATCATCCCATTACGATTGCCGAGCGCGAGCAGGTGACGGACATTCCGGTCGGCAGCGCCGATAGCCGGCTAAACACCATGCAGCGCGGCATCATCGAGAGCGCGGTCGCCAACTACCGCTACAAGGGTTCGGGCATGGTCTATGTGCTTGTTCCTGCTGGAGCGCCCAATCAGGCCGCGGCCTATCGGTTAAGCACAGAAGTCGCGACCGCGTTGCGCAAAGGTGGCGTAAAGCAGACCAACATCGCCATTGAAAACTATCCGGTTTCATCGCCGGATGCCGCAGCGCCGATCCGCATCAGCTATTATGCGATGACGGCGGGTACGACGCCTTGCGGACGCTGGCCGGACGATATCGCGACCACGCCTGAAAACAAGCATTACGCCAATTTCGGTTGCGCATCGCAGAACAATCTCGCAGCTCAGGTCGCAAATCCTGCCGATCTTCTGGGACCGCGCGCCTCCTCGCCAATCGATTCCGATCGCACAGTACAACGCCTCAATGGCACTCAGGGCTACACGAAGATGTCGCCTGCGCGGACGGATAATTGGAAGGAATCCCGCAGCGAACAGGCAAACTATTAAGAGGGCGCCATGACAGATATCGCCTTCGAACAGGAAAACGGCAACGACATTGCCGAACATCGCGCGCCGATCATGCTGGAGAATGTGCGGCCGATTCCGCGCATCTCCATCCAGGCCTTTTGTGAAAATGAAAGCGTCGCCATTCCCATCGAGCGCGCCGGCAACGACCGGCGCATGGCCAAGACCCATCTGAAAGTCTCGCCGGGCGGCATCGAGGCCGCAATCGACTTTTATCAGACGGCTTCAACGCCCAATCTGATTATCGTCGAATCGTCGTCGGAACCGAATGTTCTGCTCGATGAACTCCAGCGCCTGTCGGAAGTCTGTGACCCGGGTTCCAAGGTGCTTGTCGTCGGGCATTCCAACGAGGTCTGGCTCTATCGCGAATTGCTGCGCCGCGGCGTTTCGGAATATATTGTGGCGCCGGTTTCGCTGGCCGATGTGCTCGCCATCGTCTCGTCGATCTTTCTCGATCCGGGTGCCGAGCCGCTTGGACGCTCCATCGCCTTTATCGGCGCGAAGGGCGGTGTCGGCGCGTCGACCATCGCCCATAATGTCGCCTGGTCGATCTCGCATCTGTTCCGGCACGATGTGGTTCTCGCCGATATGGATCTGCCGTTCGGCACGGCCAACATCAATTTCGATCAGGACCCGACGCTCGGCATCGCCGACGCCGTGTTTTCTCCTGAACGCGTTGACGAGGTCTATCTCGACCGCCTGCTGGTGCAATATGGCGAACATCTCTCGATTCTTGCCGCGCCCTCCAGTCTGGAGCGCACCTTCGACTTTCAGGAGGATGCGTTCTCTGAAATCATCGATGTTGCCCAGCGCACCTCGCCGCTGATCGTTCTCGATCTGGCGCATGGCTGGAACGGCTGGACCCGCACCACATTGATGCGGGCGGATGAAGTGGTGATCGTGGCTGCGCCAGATCTCGCCAATCTGCGCAATACAAAGAACCTGCTCGATACGCTGGCACAACTGCGACCCAACGATCTGAAGCCGCATCTGGTGCTCAATCAGGTCGGGGTTCCGAAACGCCCGGAAATCGCGCTGTTGGATTTTTCCGAACCGCTCGGCATCGATCCGATTGCGGCTATCGAATTTGAACCGCAGCTTTTCGGGAATGCCGCCAATACCGGGCGCATGATCGCCGAAACCAGTCCTGAAAGCCCGGTTTCTGCAACGATTACACATATCGCGCATGTGCTGACGGGACGGGCGGATGTCCAGCCGCGCAAGAAGAATGGCATCTCCGGTCTTTTGGGCAAATTCGCGCGCAAGACGAAGTAACGGCGGAAAATCATGTTCGGCAAAAGAGGCAACGAATCAGGAAGCAAACAGGACAGCAGCGTTGCGAAAGCAATTGCGCCTCAGCCTGTACAGCGCACGGAGCCCGTTCAGCCGTCCCGCATGCAGGCCGCTGTTCCAAACACACCTGCCAGACCATCTACACCGCCAAGCAGCGGGCGCGAAAAGAACGAAGGCTATTACGACACCAAGGCGCAGGTCTTTTCGGCGCTGATTGATACAATCGACCTGTCGCAGCTTTCGCGCATGGCGCCAGATACGGCGCGCGAAGAAATCCGCGATATCGTCAATGATATCATTGCGATCAAGAATTTCGTCATGTCCATTGCCGAGCAGGAAGAACTGCTCGACGACATTTGCAACGACGTTCTGGGTTATGGCCCGCTGGAGCCTTTGCTCGCCCGCGACGACATTGCCGATATCATGGTCAACGGCTCGCGCCGTACCTATATCGAAGTCGACGGTATGGTGCAGGAAACGGGGATTCGTTTTCGCGACAACCAGCAGCTTCTCAATATCTGCCAGCGCATCGTCAGTCAGGTCGGCAGACGCGTCGACGAATCGAGCCCGATCTGCGATGCGCGCCTGCCGGACGGTTCGCGCGTCAACGTCATCGCGTCGCCGCTGTCGCTCGATGGCCCGACACTGACCATTCGTAAATTCCGCAAGGACAAGCTGACGCTCGACCAGCTGGTACGCTTCGGCGCGATCTCCAATGCCGGTGCGGAATTGTTGCAGATCATCAGCCGCGTGCGCTGCAATGTCATCATTTCCGGCGGTACGGGTTCCGGCAAAACCACGCTGTTGAACTGCCTTACCCGCTATATCGACACGCACGAACGCATCATCACCTGCGAAGATTCCGCCGAACTGCAATTGCAGCAGCCGCATGTCGTGCGCCTTGAAACCCGCCCGCCCAATCTGGAAGGGGAAGGCGAAGTGACCATGCGCGATCTGGTCAAGAACTGCCTGCGTATGCGGCCTGAACGAATCATCGTCGGCGAAGTGCGCGGACCGGAAGTGTTCGACTTGTTGCAGGCCATGAATACCGGACATGACGGTTCGATGGGCACAATCCACTCCAACAGCCCGCGTGAATGCCTGAGCCGCATGGAAGCCATGATCGCCATGGGCGGTTATACGCTGCCGCAGAAGACTGTGCGCGAAATTCTGGTCAACTCTATCGATATCATCATTCAGGCGGCGCGCCTGCGCGATGGTTCGCGCCGCATCACCCATGTAACGGAAGTTGTGGGACTGGAAGGCGACGTCATCATCACCCAGGATCTGATGCTTTACGACATCAAGGGCGAGGATGCGTCCGGCCGTATTCTCGGCACGCACAGCTCAACCGGTATTGGTCGTCCGGCTTTCTGGGACCGGGCCCGCTACTATAATGAAGACAGCCGCCTCGCCTCCGTCCTCGACAGTATGGAGAGCATCGACTGATGACCGCCTCACCCGTCAGTATTCTGATTTTCATTCTTCTGGCGGTGGTCGCCTGTGCCGCGCTCGCTTATGTGTTGTTTTACGACCGGCTGGCCAGCAAGGATCCTGCCTCGCGACGACTGGAAACCGTGCGCAACTATGCCGAACGCAGCGTCACCCGCAGCGAACGCGACAAAAACAACGATATTCAGAAGCGCCGCAAGCTGTTGCAGGACAATATCAAGGATCTTGAAGCACGGCAGAAACAGCGCGAAAAGAATCAGAAATACCCACCGCTGCGCATCATGCTGACGCAGGCGGGACTGAGCATTACGCTGCGCCAGTTCTATATCTATTCAGGCGTAACGGCGTTTGTCGGAATCCTGATCGGCTTTATCTTCGGCCTTCCGCTTCTGCTCCTGCCCGGCATTGCGATTGCCTGTTTCTTCGGCCTGCCCCGCTGGTTCGTACTGCAGAAGCGCAAGCGTCGCTTGAAGAAGTTTCTTGAAGAATTTCCAAACGCACTTGATGTCATTGTCCGCGCGACGCGGGCCGGTCTACCGCTCAATGACGGGCTGCGCCTCATTGCCAGCGAAGCGCTGGAACCGGTCAAGGCTGAGTTCAAGAAGGTCGTCGAAGCCCAGCAGATGGGTCTGTCGATACCGGAAGCTGTTGGCAAAATGCCCGACAGCATGCCGTGCCCTGAAACCAATTTCTTCGCCATCGTGATCCAGATTCAATCTCAGGCTGGCGGCAATCTTTCGGAAGCGCTGAACAATCTGTCCAAAGTGCTGCGTGACCGCAAGAAGATGAAGGCGAAGGTCAACGCGCTTTCCATGGAAGCGAAGGCCTCCGCAGCCATTATCGGCGCGTTACCGCTTATCGTCATGGTGCTCGTCTATCTGACCAGCCCACAATATATGACGCTGCTTTTCACCTCATCGACCGGCCATATGCTACTCGGCATCGCCGCCGTTCTGATGGCCACCGGCATCTTCATCATGAAGAACATGATCAATTTCGATATGTGAGGCGCAGACCATGTTTTCTCACCTCACTGAAAAACTGACCGACCCGCAGTTCCTGATCGCCATGCTGATCACCATTGCGGTTTTCGCGGCCCTCGTCACGGTTCTGATGCCGATACTGAGCACCAGCATACTGAAATCGCGTATGAAGTCGGTTGCCACTGAACGCGAGGCGATCCGGTCTCGCGAACGCGCCCGGCTGGCATCGGAAAGCGACCGGCGCAACAGCCTGCGGCATCAGCAAAAGCAGGGTATTCGCGACTTTGTTGAAAGGCTCGATCTGAAAAAGGCGCTGGCAGACGACAAGACAATCGCCGCGCTTAGAACCGCCGGTTTTCGTGGGCAAAACCCGCTCAACATCTTCCTGTTCATGCGCTTTGTGCTGCCTTTCGGCGCAATGACGCTGGCTGCCTTTTACATCTTCGTGCTCGGCAATATGCCGGACCACTCTTTCCTTGTCAGGCTTCTGGTCTGCATTATCGCCGGTTATGCCGGGTTCTATGCGCCGAACCTCTACGTTTCCAACAAGGCTGCCAAACGCAAGCAGTCTATCCGCCGCGCCTGGCCTGATGCGCTGGACCTGATGCTGATCTGCGTGGAATCCGGCATGTCCGTCGAAGCAGCCTTTCGCAAGGTGGCCGACGAAATCGGCATCCAATCGGTGGAACTGGCCGAGGAACTGATGCTCACCAATGCGGAACTGTCATTTCTGCCTGAACGGCGTCAGGCTTATGACAATCTGGCCATCCGCACCGGCGTCGATCAGGTGAAATCGGTTTCGCAGGCGCTCATTCAGGCAGAGCGCTACGGCACGCCGGTGTCGCAGGCGCTTCGCACACTTTCTCAGGAAAGCCGTGATCTGCGTATGCTGGAGGCGGAAAAGAAAGCGGCAGCCCTGCCGCCGAAACTCACCGTGCCGATGATCGTGTTTTTCCTGCCGGTGCTGTTCATCGTCATTCTCGGCCCGGCCTTCATCCAGATTTCCGCACAGGGCGGACTGTTCGGCGGACACTGATCCGCCGACCAAGAAAGGCTGGCGCGAAGAATGCGGTTCTCGTATCAGCCCTTGGGCTTATCCTTGAGCATGTTCCAGGAATTCTGCTGCGCCAGCATGGAGCGCAGATAATCCGTGTTGGCTTTGGCCTGCTGCGGCGAAAGCTCCTGTGCGGCAATCGTTTCAGCTTCCTGAAAGCGACCCTGCAGACCAACCGACAGCGCCAGATTCTGACGCACGCGGCTGTCCGCTCCGGGTAGAACAGACGCCTGACGGAAATAGTTTTCCGCCGTCTTGGAATCACCGGCCAGAAGATAGGACATGCCCATATTGGAAAGGATCGATGGCTCGCCCGGCTTGATCTGCAGCGCCTTTTGATACATGGCGCGGGCCTGATCGCGGTTGCCCATCTGGTCGAGAATAGCGCCTTCGGCGGATACGAGTTTCCAGTCCGGATAGGCCGGATCCTGTGCGCGGCGGATCGCATCGAGCGCGGTGTCAAACTGACCGGCACCGGCAAGCGCCTTGCCATAGGCGGCGAGAACCTGCTGATCCTTCGGATAGCTGATGACCAGCGCGCGCATGACGGCGAGAGCCTGATCGTTGCGCCCCAGACGGGTCAAGGCGCTGGCATAATTGAGCGCGGTGCCACGGTCCTTGGGATTGCGCTCATATTGCGCGCCGAGACGGCCCGCCATTGCGGCAAGCTGCGTGTCGTTCATGTGATCGAAAGTGGCGGCGGTTTCGACCCGTCTCACCGAACCTGTCGTGGTGCGGTCCACCGTATTGCAGCCGGTGAGGACGAGCGCTGAAAGGACAGAAGCCACGCCAAGGCGGAAACCAGCGCCGCCCATTAACCCCAAGTTGAGCATCCCGCCTCCATATGCGGCCGGACATTGCACACCGAATGCCCCAGCCCCTCAAGCCCGATTTCTCCTTCATCAATAATCCGTTAACCCTAATGATTGGTTAACAAGCCCTGAATGTGCCTGTTTCCAAACGGGGCGAAGCGTTCTATCTGTTTTCAAAGCTGCCTTGATGAGCCCAAACTGCCTTGATGAGAAAGAGTGCCATGTCTGTCGAAATCATTGCCCAAAAGTCGGAACAAAGCCGTCCAATCTGGTTTACGAAAAAGGGACAGCTGGAAGAGAACACGCTTCCGGCCCACGCTGTCGCCTGGGCCAAAGCCCATGATTTCGACGGTGAAGCGGGCAAGGTTCTGGTTCTGCCGGGACCGGACGGCGCCATCTCCGGCGCTCTGTTCGGCATTGGTGACGGCATCAAGGGCGGCCAGTCGCAGCTGCTTGCCGGTAAGCTCGCGCGCAGCCTGCCGGGAGGTGACTGGCATTTCGAAAACGCTGGCGACGATGCCGGGCTGGCGGCGCTCGCCTTCCTGATGGGCGGCTATAATTTTACGCGCTACCGCAAGGCGAATGGCAAAACAATCCGCCTCGCTTTACCGGATGGCGTCGATGAAGCCGAGACGAAGCGCATCGCGGCTGCGGTGACGCTCACGCGCGATCTGATCAACACGCCGACCAATGACATGGGCCCCGACGCGCTGGAAAACGCCGCACGCGCACTGGCAACCGAGCATAAAGCGGAAATCAGCGTCACGCAGGGAAGCACGCTTCTCGAACGAAACTTCCCGATGATTCACGCCGTCGGGCGTGCCGGAGCGATTGCACCACGTCTGATCGACATGACGTGGGGCAAGGAAAGTCATCCGAAAGTCACGCTGGTTGGCAAGGGTGTCTGCTTCGATACGGGCGGTCTCGACATCAAGCCCGCAAGCGGCATGCTGCTCATGAAAAAGGATATGGGCGGTGCGGCCAACGTGCTCGGCCTTGCCTCCATCATCATGGACGCAAAGCTGCCGGTGCGGCTGCGCGTACTGATCCCGGCGGTCGAGAATTCGATTGCCGGCAATGCCTTCCGCCCGGGCGACGTGCTGCAAAGCCGCAAGGGATTGACCGTCGAAATCGGCAATACGGACGCCGAGGGCAGACTGGTGCTGGCCGATGCTCTGGCATTGGCCGACGAGGAAGAGCCGGAACTGCTGATCGACATGGCGACCCTGACTGGTGCTGCGCGTGTGGCGCTTGGCCCGGACCTGCCGCCATTTTTCACGCATGATGACACCTTGGCCGAAGCCATCGCCGTCAAGGCCGAGGAAACTGCCGATCCGCTCTGGCGCTTGCCGCTCTGGCAGCCCTATGCGCAGAAACTGTCGTCACGCATTGCTGACATAAACAATGTCACCACGGACGGTTTTGCCGGAGCGGTGACGGCGGCATTGTTCCTCAGCCGTTTTGTCGAAAAGGCAAAGGCGCACGTGCATTTCGATATTTTCGGCTGGGTGCCGGTGGAAAAGCCAGCTTCGCCGGTCGGCGGTGAAGCGCAGGCCATCCGTGCGCTCTACCTGCTGCTCAAGGAAAAATACGGGAAATAATAAGTCCGCGGGTTATCACCACAGTTGCAAATTCGTCAGGCCGTGGCGAAAAGAGTGATTTTCGAGTACCGGAGCGGAGCTTACTTCAACGTACGTGAGCACCGGAACGCAGACAAATTGCTCTTTGCAGTCCGGCATCACGAAGAATGCAACTGTCGTGATCAATCGAAAACTTCGCCGGGATACACACCCCACAGGTCGGACTGTCTGATCCAGCCGCGCACGCCGCTGACATCCATACGGCACCACTGGCCAGTGCACTGGCGCACAGTGCCGACGACACCCGGCTCGATATCGGCGGCGACAGCCGCCGTATCGTTGGCATCGCGGCGCATGGTGATCATCTTGCTCTTGTCGTTCTTCAACCAAGGCGCGGTGATCGCGGTGCGCTTGCCGGACAGAAGCGACTGGTAGACCCAGCCTTCCGTGCCGTCAGCGTCGCGGATGCGCCGCCAATTGTCATATTCCTGAATGATCTCGACCGGCAGCCCCGACTTCATGAACAGCCACGACACCGGATAGTCGCGCCCCGGGCCGATGCGCAGATTAACGCGTGCCGGCTTGAGGCTGACGAAGCGCGGCACAGGTAGACCGCTGGCGCCTGTCGCCGTGCCATTCGCGCCTTCGGTTTCGGCTGCGTTCGCACTGGTCGGCATCGCCACGAACAGGAGCGCCAGACAAGCCGCAAAGGCCATGAGAAGGCGCTTTACCGACATGCTCTCAGCCAAAAACCTTTGGGGAAGTACTCTATTCAACTGCGCCTCTCGCCGTCCTGTTCTTAACCCAAGACGACCATGCCTTCAGCGGAAGCGTAAAACAGCAGAGGCTGCCCGGCATCGTGACCGTCTTGTTTATCGGTCCTGTTTTTCTTTGTCTTTGCCCCGCCGCCTTGATAGAGATGAGCAGCCGAAGCAATATCCCATATTGCGCCTTCTTGGTTAAGGAGGTCTCAACATGAAGCTTCAGCATATAAGTTTGCCCGGAAACAGGCTCAAAAAACGGGGTGGAGATGTCGAACAAAAAGAAGCCGCTGGTCGTTCTTACGAGAAAACTGCCGGACCCGGTGGAAACCCGAATGCGGGAACTGTTCGATGCACGTCTCAACATAGACGATCACCGTATGAGCCAGCCGGAAATCATCGCCGCGCTAAAGGAAGCTGATGTTCTTGTGCCTTGCATCACGGATGTGATCGACGCTGCCGCCATCGAGCAAGCCGGACCCAATCTCAAGCTGATCGCCAATTTCGGCAATGGCGTCGACAATATCGATGTCGCAGCAGCCGCAAAGCGCGGCATCACCGTGACCAATACGCCCAATGTCCTGACCGAAGATACAGCCGATATGACGCTGGCGCTGCTGCTTTCGGCACCACGCCGCCTCGTTGAAGGCGCGAATGTGCTCAACGAGCGCGACGGCAAATGGCCGGGCTGGTCGCCGACATGGATGCTCGGACGGCGCATCTGGGGCAAGCGCCTCGGCATCGTCGGCATGGGGCGCATCGGAACCGCCGTTGCTCGCCGCGCCAAAGCTTTCGGCCTGTCGATCCATTATCACAATCGTAAGCGCGTCAGCCCGCAGGTTGAGGAAGAGCTGGAAGCGACCTATTGGGACAGCCTCGACCAGATGCTGGCCCGCATGGACATTATCTCGGTCAATTGCCCTTCAACGCCCGCAACATTTCACCTGCTATCAGCCCGTCGCATCGCGCTGATGCAGCCGACGGCCTATCTGGTCAATACGGCGCGCGGTCAGATCATCGATGAAAACGCCCTGATCGATCTGATTGAGCAAGGCCGGATCGCCGGTGCGGGACTGGACGTGTTCGAGAACGAACCAGCCGTCAATCCGCGCCTGCTGGCACTTGCGGAAAAGGGCAAGGTCGTGCTGCTGCCGCATATGGGCTCCGCCACGATTGAAGGCCGCATCGATATGGGCGACAAGGTCATCATCAATATCAAGGCCTTCGTCGACGGGCACCGGACGCCGGACAGGGTTCTTCCCAATCGGGTTTAAATTCGGCTGTTCGTTTTTCCATCGATGAATTTCAGGACCGTGTGAGCGTAAAGCCGGGGATTTTCCACCGGCACGCCATGGCCGGAATCAGGCAGGATAATCAGTTCGGCACCGGGAATCTGGCTGGCGATGAATTCCGTATGTTCCCGCGTGATGGCCGTATCGTGATCGCCGATCACAATGGCCGTACGCACGGCGATCTGTGACAGATCTTCATCGGTATAGTTCGGCTCATTCGCCCAAAGCGCGTGAATTTCCTTGTCGATGCTTTCGTAATGGCGAAGCTCAGGGATCGGGCGTCCCTCGGCCCGCGCCTCGATATAGCCGGTATTGCCCTCCGGCGTGACATTGGCAGCCTGCGCGAAAAGGCTCTTCAACCGCTCAGGGTATCGCATGGCGATATCCAGCCCGATAATACCGCCATCGCTCCAGCCAACCAGATCGACCTTGTCGATATGCAGGAAATCGAGCAGCGCCACATAGTCGTCAGCCATCAGGCCGTAAGTGAGCGGTTCGTCGGTGCGGGTCGAGCGTCCCTGCCCGCGACTGTCAGCAACGATTACCGTATGATGACGGGCCAGGATCGGCAATTGCGCGTCCCAGACGTGTTGGTCGGAGAGACCGCCCGGCACCAGCAGGATCGGCGGCCCCTTGCCGACGATCCGGTAATACATTTCGATACCGTTGACCTCGGCAAAGGCAGCAGGCGAAGCGGGAATGGTCACGCGCGCTATCCTTTCGGACGACACCGCTGAAGGGATGAGAACAGCAAGACCAAGCACCACGGCCACGAAGCCTGCACTCTGAAATATCCTGTTTCCCGTCATCGGCCCGACCTTTCATGGACCTGTTTAGAGCGCGTTTCGATCTGATTGAATCAGATCGGCGCTCTAATTCTTTGTTTTAACGCGCATCTTTTCCGAAAACCGTTTCACACTTTTCGGGATGCGCTCTAAAGCATTTACAGCGCAATCAGGGTCTGCGGATCAGCGTCGGCAGATCGTAAAGATAAGCGATGCGCTTGATCGCATCCTGCAACGGTTCCAGCGTCACCGTCATGGTGTGGCCGCTGGCATGGATCAGCATGTCGGGCGAAGCACAGATCGCGACATGCCCCTTCCAGAACACAAGATCACCGCGCTGGAGATTGGAATAATCCGCATTCGGCTCCAGAACCGTGCCCAGTGCATTCTGCTGCATGTCGGAATCACGCAGAACCTTGCGGCCAGCCACCCACATGGAAAGCTGCACGAGACCGGAGCAATCGATGCCGAAGCCCGACGTGCCGCCCCACAGATACGGCGTGTGCAGCAGCGTTTCCGCCACTGCCACATAATCCGTGGCGTGTTGCCCGATAGGCGCAAGATGGCTTGCGATCATCGCCTCGCCGCTTTCCAGCACCGCATATTGGGTGCCGCGCGTTTCAGCCGAACCAACGATCCGCACGCGAGAGCCGAGCGACAGCGCCTGCGTATGCGGGAAGCGCAAATCCGATCCGGGATAGACAAAGGTTCGCGGCACGATGACCATATGCGTGGCCTCGCCCCGCGGTTTCTCGATGAATGAGGCCGAGACATAGCCCGTATAGCCGTCACGTTCGGCCTGCACCCAGCACCAGCCGTCCATTTCCTCGAAGACGCGCACCGTGTCGCCATAAATGATCTGTGTCTGGGGTCCGCTGTCGGGACGCGGTTCGCTGCGCAAATCCACGACCGGCGCGGTCACCTGCATCTCGGTTCCGGCTATAAAGCGGGCAGCGTCCACCTTGTCGGTCAGCCGCTCATCAGCGAGATCGGCGCGATAGGCATTGAGGCGGCGGTCGAGCGTGGTCACATTGAGACTCATTGGCGGACACTCATAAAGGTAACTCTCTGGCTTTGGCGATCACCAGATCGCCCAGTCGTTCAACATAAAGCGCACCGGCGACTGTCCTCTTAACTAGCACATTTCGCCGGTCTTTTTCATCACGATGACGGGATAGAAGGTCCAGCGCGCCCATCGTATCGAGGGCGCGGGTGATCACCGGCTTCGTGACATCCAGTTTTGCCGCAAGCCCGCGCACCGTATGCGGCGGCGGCTCCAGATAGATCGTCAGAAGAATAGCTGTCTGCCGCGTCGTAAGATCGGGCATCTCATCGCGCACCTGCCCCAGCGACAGGGTCTTCAACAATGTCAGCGCCTGTATCGGCTTCAACTCTACCGGCATCCGTTATCCTGCAAGCAAAGGATTGTTTCGGAACCGTTTTATTCAAGCCGTTTTTCATCATTCTGGCAAGAACTTTGTGGCAGCTAACAAAAAAGCGGCCGAAGCCGCTTTCTCAAAACCGTTTAAGGATCAATCCCTTACTGCGTCTTGCGACGAAGGCGGACGATAATATCGACATTGACGATTTCCATGCCTTCCGGCGCGTCCGGCATGTTGGCGACGGTTGGCTGACCACGCTCGCCATGCGGAATATCGAACACAACATTTTCCCCTTCGAGGAAGAAGTGCTGATGGTCCGAAATATTGGTGTCGAAATAGGTCTTGGAGCCTTCCACCGCGATGATGCGCAGCATTCCGGCTTCCGTGAACTGGTGCAATGTGTTGTAAACGGTGGCAAGAGACACCGGCACATCGGCCATGACCGCCTGTTCGTGGAGGTCTTCAGCGGACAGGTGGCGATCGCCTTGCGCAAAGATCATGCTCGCAAGCGCAACACGCTGGCGCGTCGGACGCAGGCCTGCATCGCGGAGCCGTTCTTCCATAGAGACCGTCGAGTGGGTATGTGTAGACTGCATATTCACCGTTGGTTCCGTTACAAGCTTGTAGCAAATTCGTCAAAGATTGAACGGGCTGTTGCCCATTGCATACTGACATTGATATATGCCGTTGCGAAATAAGTATCAATAGGCTTGGAGTTTGCCCGTTTTTTCGGGAAAATCCATTGCATATTTTTATGGTCGCTAAGGTTTTGTACGGGAACCAGTCTGTGATAGGGGTGTTCCGACTTGACGACCAGAAAGAGATAGAGCGGTTTGGGCGTTTGCGCTAAAACCGTTCCAAATGACAACCGGGCCGGATTGCTGGCCGATATCGAATAAACCTCAAGGGAGGCGAAATGGCAGAACAGAAATCAAGCTACGGGTATGAAGAACTCCTCAGCTGCGGGCGCGGCGAGATGTTCGGCCCCGGCAATGCCCAGCTTCCCCTGCCACCAATGCTGATGGTGCACCGCATCACCGATATTTCCGAAACCGGCGGCGAGTTCGGCAAGGGCTACATCCGCGCCGAATACGACGTGCGCCCCGATGACTGGTATTTCCCGTGCCATTTCCAGGGCAACCCGATCATGCCGGGCTGTCTCGGCCTCGACGGCATGTGGCAGCTGACCGGCTTCTTCCTTGGCTGGCTCGGTGAACCGGGTCGCGGCATGGCGCTTTCGACCGGCGAAGTGAAATTCAAGGGCATGGTGCGCCCGCACACCAAGCTTCTCGAATATGGCATCGACTTCAAGCGCGTCATGCGCGGACGTCTCGTGCTCGGCACCGCCGATGGCTGGCTCAAGGCCGATGGCGAAGTGATCTACAAGGCCACCGATCTGCGTGTCGGCCTTTCAAAGGACGGCGACGCTTAAACATCGCCTGAATTCACCATCATTCACGGGCGCGACGGCAAAAAAATGAACAGTTTTCATGCGGCCGCGCTCAAAACATGCGAAGATCGCACCTATGTAACGGCGACGAGGCAGTCCTGACCCAATCGACTGCCGCTCGACGAGCAAGGGTGTAAAGGAGAACGCGATGCGGCGTGTGGTCGTAACGGGTATGGGGATCGTATCCTCGATTGGCAACAACACCGAAGAGGTGACGGCCTCGCTGCGCGAAGCCAAATCCGGCATCTCGCGCGCGGAAGAATATGCCGAACTGGGTTTCCGCTGCCAGGTGCACGGCGCTCCGAAAATCGATGTCGAATCCCTCGTGGACCGTCGCGCCATGCGCTTCCACGGTCGCGGCACGGCCTGGAATCACATCGCCATGGATCAGGCGATCGCCGATGCAGGTCTTTCGGACGACGAAGTCTCCAACGACCGTACCGGCATCATCATGGGTTCGGGCGGTCCTTCGACCCGCACCATCGTTGATTCCGCTGACATCACCCGTGAAAAGGGCCCGAAGCGCGTTGGTCCATTTGCTGTGCCGAAAGCCATGAGCTCCACGGCATCTGCGACGCTGGCGACCTTCTTCAAGATCAAGGGCATCAATTATTCGATCTCGTCGGCCTGCGCGACATCCAACCATTGCATTGGCAATGCGTTCGAGATGATCCAGTATGGCAAGCAGGACCGCATGTTTGCGGGCGGCTGCGAAGATCTCGACTGGACGCTTTCGGTGCTGTTCGACGCCATGGGCGCGATGGCGACGAAATATAACGACACGCCTGCCACTGCATCGCGCGCCTATGACAAGAATCGCGACGGCTTCGTGATTGCAGGCGGCGCCGGTGTTCTGGTGCTGGAAGACCTCGAAACCGCGCTTGCGCGCGGCGCAAAGATCTACGGCGAAATCGTCGGCTATGGCGCAACTTCCGACGGCTACGACATGGTCGCACCGTCCGGTGAAGGCGCGATCCGCTGCATGAAGATGGCGCTTTCGACCGTCAAGACCAAGATCGACTACATCAACCCGCACGCGACCTCGACGCCTGCTGGCGATGCGCCGGAAATCGACGCTATCCGTCAGGTGTTCGGCTCGGGCGACGCCTGCCCGCCAATTGCCGCGACCAAGTCGCTGACCGGCCATTCGCTAGGCGCAACGGGCGTGCAGGAAGCGATCTATTCGCTTTTGATGATGCACAACAATTTCATTTGCGAAAGCGCGCATATCGAAGAATTGGACCCTGCCTTCGCGGACATGCCTATCGTCCGCAAGCGCATCGATAATGCTCAGCTCAATACCGTGCTCTCCAACTCCTTCGGGTTTGGCGGCACCAATGCGACGCTGGTTTTCCAGCGCTACCAGAGCTGAGGGAGAGGGGAATATGGAAGGTTTGATGCAAGGAAAACGCGGCCTCATCATGGGGGTCGCGAATAATCATTCTCTGGCATGGGGCATCTCGAAGCAACTCGCCGCACAGGGTGCAGAACTGGCTTTCACCTATCAGGGCGATGCGCTGGGCAAGCGCGTGAAGCCGCTGGCTGAGCAGGTCGGCTCTGACCTCGTCCTGCCTTGCGATGTTGAAGACATTGCAACGGTCGACGCGGTTTTTGCCGAGATCGAGAAGAAGTGGGGCAAGCTCGATTTCATCGTTCACGCCATCGGTTTTTCCGACAAGACCGAACTGAAGGGCCGTTACGCAGACGTCACCACGCGCGATAATTTCAGCCGGACCATGGTGATTTCCGCCTACTCCTTCACGGAAATGGCACAGCGCGCCGAAAAGCTCATGAAGGACGGCGGCTCGATCCTGACGCTGACCTATGGCGGCTCCACCCGTACCATCCCGAATTACAATGTCATGGGTGTTGCCAAGGCGGCTCTGGAAGCCATGGTTCGCTATCTGGCTGCCGATTACGGCCCGCAGGGCATCCGCGTCAACGCCATTTCGGCTGGCCCGGTGCGCACGCTGGCTGGTGCAGGCATCGGCGATGCACGCGCGATCTTCAGCTATCAGCGCCGCAATTCTCCGCTGCGCCGCACCGTCGATATCGACGATGTGGGTAAATCGGCTGTCTATCTGCTGTCCGACCTGTCGAGCGGCGTGACCGGCGAAGTCCATTATGTGGATTCAGGCTACAACATCGTTTCGATGCCGACACTGGAAGAGCTGAAAAGCTCTGACGCCGAACGCGGCGAATAGAGCATTTCCAGCAAAAGTGCGTAGCGGTTTTGCGTAGGATAATGCGTAAAAATAAATAGATAGAGCGGCTCCGCGTTTCCATATTAAACGGAACCGCTCTAAGTATTTCGGAATTAAAAAAGCCGCCCTTCGGGGCGGCTTTTTTGTTTCACTTCTTCGCATCGAAGATTTTGAACCCGTCTGCTTCTTCCAGTGTCGTCACCGACTTGAACAGCCCCTTGAGCGTCACCTCATAAGGCAGTTGCCGGTTGGCGACCATCAGCAGGCGTCCGCCGGGCTTCAGGCGCGACGCCGCCGCCGAGATGAAGCTCTGGCCAAGCGAAACATCGGTCACGCGCCCTTCGTGGAATGGCGGGTTCATGATGACCGTGTCGTAGATACCGGTCACCTTCTCACTGGTAATATCAAACCAGTTGAATGAAATTGGCACTGACGCGCCCAGACGCTCCAGATTGCCGCGCGCAGCCTCCAGCGCCTCGTAATCTGCCTCGAACAGATCGATGGACTTGAGACGGTCGGCATATTTCAGGCTCTGCGCGGCGAGATAGCCCCAGCCCGCGCCAAAATCCGCAACATTGCCGAACACGATCTTTTCCATATGCGGCACCAGCAGCGCCGAGCCCTTGTCGATGGCACCATGCGAGAACATGCCCGGTTCCGTGCGGAACACATCGTCGATTGCACTTTCGAGAGGGCGCAGAGCGGCGATGAAATCATCATCCAGATCGGCGGGACGCTGAAGCCAGAACGAGACGGCGTGGTTCTTGGACATGCGGTCGCTGATTTCTGCGATATTGCCCACCCATTTGCGGAAACTATCGACACCGAGCTTCTTCTCACCGCAGACGACAATCCACCCGCCGGGCTGAACACGCGCCAGAAGCTCGGAGAACCACGCCTCGTTGCGTCCACGGTGTTTTCCGAGCAGAAGTAGCCCGCCGTCAAAACGGCTCTCTGTGGTCAATCTCGGCTCTGCACGAAAGCCTTCCTTGCCGAGCGCCAGAAAATCGGGACGCCATGGCTGCAGGCAAGTCAGAACCTCTTTCCATTCCGGGTCGAGGAGCCGGTCGGCGGAAAGGCCGCAAGCGAGAAAGGATTGCCCCTCTTCGGGCATATCGAGAATGCCCTGCTCGAAGGGAAGGAAAAGTGTTTTCTGTGCCGGTGTCATCATGATCGTTCTTTACCCCGCAAGATCGCATCGGAAAAGGCCGCGCGACACCGTTCAATACCGTGAAACAACAAAAAAGCGCGCCCAGAGGCGCGCTTTTCGATTTCAAAGAAGATGCAAAGCTTATTCAGCGTCTGCTTCTGCCTTCTTTTCCTGGGCAACTTCCTTGCCGGTTTCCTGATCGACGACCTTCATCGACAGGCGAACCTTGCCGCGTTCGTCGAAGCCCATGAGCTTGACCCAGACCTTCTGGCCTTCCTTGACCACATCGGTGGTCTTGGCAACGCGGTCAGAAGCGAGCTGCGAGATGTGAACCAGGCCGTCACGCGGGCCGAAGAAGTTTACGAAAGCGCCGAAGTCAGCGGTCTTGACGACCGTACCTTCGTAGATTTCGCCGACTTCCGGCTCAGCAACAATCGAGTGGATCCACTTCTTGGCGGCTTCGATTTCCTTGCCGTTCGACGAAGCGATCTTCACCGTGCCGTCGTCTTCGATGTTGATCTTGGCGCCGGTCTTTTCCACGATTTCGCGGATGACCTTGCCGCCCGAACCGATAACATCACGGATCTTGTCGGTCGGAATGTTCATCACTTCGATGCGCGGAGCGAATTCGCCGAGTTCTTCACGCGACGTGGACAGAGCCTTCGCCATTTCGCCGAGAATGTGAACGCGACCGCCCTTGGCCTGTTCCAAAGCGACCTTCATGATCTCTTCGGTGATACCGTCGATCTTGATGTCCATCTGAAGTGCGGTGATGCCGTTATCAGTACCGGCTACCTTGAAGTCCATGTCGCCGAGGTGATCTTCGTCGCCGAGGATATCGGAAAGAACAGCATAACGGTCGCCTTCCTTGATCAGACCCATGGCGATACCGGCAACCGGACGTGCAAGCGGAACGCCTGCGTCCATCAGAGCCAGCGAGGTGCCGCAAACAGTCGCCATCGAGGACGAACCGTTGGATTCGGTGATCTCGGAAACCGAACGGATCGTGTAAGGGAACTGGTCGGCAGCAGGCAGCATCGGGTGGATAGCGCGCCATGCGAGCTTGCCATGACCAACTTCACGACGGCCTGGCGAACCCATACGACCCGTTTCACCGACCGAGTATGGCGGGAAGTTGTAATGCAGCATGAAGGATTCTTTGTACGTACCGGTCAGAGAATCGATCATCTGTTCGTCTTCGCCGGTGCCGAGCGTGGCAACAACGATTGCCTGCGTTTCACCGCGGGTGAACAGCGCCGAGCCGTGGGTGCGCGGCAGAAGGCCAACTTCCGAAACGATTGCGCGAACGGTTTTCAGGTCGCGGCCATCAATGCGGCTGCCAGTGTCCAGAATGTTCCAGCGAACGATCTTGGCCTGCAGATGCTTGAAAATGGTCGCGAACTGCTCAGGCGACATTTCCGGCTCTTCAACGCCTTCAGGGAAGAAGTGAGCCTTCGCCTTGGCCTTTGCGGCGTCAACAGCAACGTAACGAGCCTGCTTTTCGGTGATCTTGTAAGCGTCGCGCAGGTCGCCTTCGACAACGGCCAGCATCTTGGCTTCGAGGTCCGACAGATCTTCCGGCTGGAAATCACGTGGTTCCTTGGCAGCAACTTCAGCGAGCTTGATAATCGCATCGATTACCGGCTGGAAGCCCTTCTGGCCGAAAACAACGGCGCCGAGCATGACTTCTTCGGAAAGTTCCTGTGCTTCCGATTCAACCATCAGCACTGCGTCGGCAGTACCGGCAACAACCAGATCGAGCTTCGATTCCGGCATTTCGTCGATATTCGGGTTCAGAACATATTCGCCGTTGATGTAGCCAACGCGCGCGCCGCCGATCGGGCCCATGAAAGGAACGCCGGAAATGGTCAGTGCTGCGGAAGCTGCAACCATCGACAGAACGTCGGGGTTGTTTTCGAGGTCGTGCTGAACAACGGTCAGAACAACCTGCGTGTCGTTCTTGTAGCCATCAACGAAGAGCGGACGGATCGGGCGGTCGATCAGGCGCGAAACGAGGGTTTCGTTTTCGCTCGGACGACCTTCACGCTTGAAGAAACCGCCCGGGATCTTGCCGGCAGCGTAGGTCTTTTCCTGATAGTTGACAGTCAGCGGGAAGAAATCCTGACCCGGCTTTGGTTCCTTGGCAGAAACGACAGTCGCCAGAACGACGGTTTCGCCATAGGTTGCCAGAACAGCGCCGTCAGCCTGACGGGCGATCTTGCCGGTTTCGAGCGTGAGCGGACGACCGCCCCATTCGATTTCCACTTTGTGGGTATTGAACATATCTTGTCCTCATATGGAGACGCCGCGCAAAGCGCTAAGGCATCTCCCGGGTTGGCGGACAGGCCACGGGCAAGACAACGGGAAGCTCAGCTTGATAGTATGATCCCGAAAACCGGTTCCCACTTTTCGGGATCATACTTGTCCCGGGTATCCTCTCATCCGAAAAGTCTGCAACTTTTGGGATCATACCCGCCGAACTACCTGCAATCCTGCCCCATGACTGGTCCAGGTCATGAGCCTTATGGCTCGTCATCGGCATGACGGAATGCACCTTGTGCGCCGTCTCATGCCAGTGGGCATTCGCCCGATACTCTCGCATTCTCTTTTGGAAAGCGGCTATCCGCTCTTCCTCAGAATGCTCAAATCAAACGGGCGACGCTTGTGACGTCGCCCGATTTACCGTTAGCGGCGCAGGCCGAGACGGCCGATCAGCGCCTGGTAGCGCGCTGCGTCCACGCCCTTGACATAGTCAAGAAGACGACGGCGCTGCGAAACCAGCTTCAGAAGGCCGCGACGCGAATGATTGTCATTCTTGTGGCCCTTGAAGTGTTCGGTGAGGTTGGCGATACGCTCGGAAAGAACGGCAACCTGAACTTCAGGAGAACCGGTGTCACCTTCCTTGGTGGCGTATTCCTTGATAAGTGCTTGCTTACGCTCAGCAGTAATCGACATCGTAAACCCTTTCTTGATGAGAGGAAAAACAGACGCCCAGGCCGGGATGTCGTCCAGCGCGGGCCAACTTACACGATCTGATCTGCATTTCTGCATGATCGCTGATGGGGCATATAGTGCAAAAACGGCAAGAATGCCAGCATCAAATATGCCCCGGCAATTGCGAAGACTTTTTAGTTAGCCGTGAAAACACGCTTCGGCTTGAACTGACCATGCTCGATATAGCCGATGGCGAGCAGCTTTCCGCGCGCTGTGACACAGGCTTCATCGGCTTCCAGCGGGGCATCGCGGCCACGCAGGATAACCGGATTGCCGAGGCGAACACGCTGCGCCTGTTCGTCGGTCAGCGGAATCTGCGGCAGGCAGTCGAGTGCTGCGCCCGTATCGATCACCAGAGCGTCGAGGCCGGAAAAATCGCGGCGCGGCGCAGTTTCGACCACGTTGCCATCCTCGTCCTTCGGCGGCAGTGGCGGCCAGACGGCTTCCAGTTCTGTCAGCGTGACGAAATCTTCTTCCGTGAACGGAGCGACTTCGATGCGGCGCAGTTCGGAAATATGGCCGAAGCAACCAAGATCGCGGCCCATATCGCGCGCCAGCGAGCGCACATAGGTGCCCTTGGAGCATTCAACTTCGAATGACGTGCGGTTGTCGTCGTGGAATTCGACAATCTCCAGACGATCAATTTCGACTTCGCGCGCCGGAATCTCGACCGTTTCGCCTTCGCGGGCGAGATCATAGGCGCGTTCGCCGTCGATCTTGATGGCGGAGAACTGCGGCGGAATCTGCGAGATGAGGCCGGTATAGTTTGGCAACAGGGCTTCGACGTCTTCACGCGACGGGCGCTTGTCAGAGGTCTTGGTCGCCTGACCTTCAAGATCGTCGGTCGAACGTTCTTCGCCCCAGGTCACCGTGAAACGATAAACCTTGGTTCCGTCCATGACATAAGGCACGGTCTTGGTGGCTTCACCCAGAGCAATCGGCAGCATGCCGGATGCGAGCGGGTCGAGCGTACCGGCATGGCCGGCCTTCTCGGCGTTGAACAGCCACTTAATCTTCGAGACCGCTTCGGTCGATCCCATACCTTTCGGCTTGTCGAAAATAACCCAACCGGAAACCGGACGGCCTTTTTTCTTACCCCGTCTTGCCATGCTTTATTCGTCTCCATTGCGGGAGGTTTTATCCTCGCCGGCGTCTTCATCGTCATGCGAAA
Organism: Ochrobactrum sp. RH2CCR150; assembly: GCA_014138095.1. Classification (GTDB taxonomy): domain Bacteria; phylum Pseudomonadota; class Alphaproteobacteria; order Rhizobiales; family Rhizobiaceae; genus Brucella; species Brucella gambitense. The sequence continues at coordinate 317,490 of JACGXE010000001.1, read as the reverse complement.
GATCACGCGCCACTTCCGGCGAACGCAGAAGGGCGTCGATCTTCGAAAAATTGTCGAAACTCGTGTCGGAGCGGAAGCGGAACTCCGGCATGTATTTCATCTGGCCAAGGACCGGCGCCATGCGGCCGCGAATGAATTTCGCGTTTGCTGCCAATGCCTTGACGATGGATTGCGGATCAACATTGCCAAGCGGCATAATGAAACAGGTAGCGATCTTGAGATCAGGCGACATGCGCACTTCCGAAACGGAAATGACAGTACGCTCGATCAGATCGTCACGGATTTCACCGCGCTGGAGCAATTGCGCCAATGCGTGGCGCACCTGTTCGCCAACGCGAAGCTGGCGCTGCGAAAGGCCGCCTGAGCCTTTTGGGTCCGGAGAACGTGCCATAGCTATATCCTCGATAAACAGCCATCAACCGGCGTCCAGTCTCTCAGACCGTCCGACCGCATGACTTGAAAATTATGGGCGTAACTTACCACAATTCAGATGGGAGTCAGACCCTCGGAACCGGGCAATAAAAAGCCGGACCGCCCATGTCGGGCGATCCGGCACGTAGTTGTTAGAGCGTGCGCGTAATATGTTCGACGCGGAACGCTTCGATCGTGTCGCCTGCGCGAATGTCGTCGTAGTTTTCGAACGCCATACCGCATTCCTGGCCCATCGGCACTTCCTGCACTTCGTCCTTGAAGCGCTTGAGCGTCTTGAGCTTGCCTTCGTGGATAACCACGTTGTCGCGGATGAGGCGAACGCCTGCACCACGTTCGACCTTGCCGTCGATAACACGGCAACCGGCAACCTTACCAACCTTGGTGATGTTGAAGACTTCGAGAATCTCAGCATTACCGATGAAGGTTTCACGGCGTTCTGGCGACAGAAGACCCGACATCGCTGCTTTCACATCTTCGATCAGATCGTAGATGATGTTGTAGTAGCGGATTTCAGTGCCCTGCTGTTCGGCAGCGTCGCGCGCCTGCTTGTTGGCACGAACGTTGAAGCCGATGATTGCTGCGTTGGAGGCTTCGGCCAGCGACACGTCGCTTTCCGTGATACCGCCTGCGCCCGAATGGACGATGCGTGCACGCACTTCGTCGGTGCCGAGCTTGTCGAGAGCCGTAATGATTGCTTCGACCGAACCCTGCACGTCACCCTTGATGACGAGCGGGAATTCCTTCAAGCCATTCACCTGAAGCTGGCTCATCATCTGCTCAAGCGAGCCGCGCTGACCAGTCTGACGGGCAACAGCCTTATCGCGAGCAAGGCGCTGGCGATAATCAGCAATTTCACGAGCCTTGGCTTCGTTGGCAACAACTGCGAAGCGATCGCCTGCCTGCGGCGTACCCTGGAGACCAAGGACTTCAACCGGCATTGCAGGTCCTGCTTCCTTGACGTGTTCGCCACGGTCGTTGACCAGAGCGCGCACGCGGCCCCATTCGTTACCAGCAGCGATAATATCGCCCGGATGCAGCGTACCCTTCTGAACCAGAACGGTTGCGACCGAACCACGGCCACGATCAAGCTGGGCTTCAATGACAACGCCTTCAGCCGTACGCTTCGGATCTGCCTTGAGATCAAGGATTTCAGCCTGCAACAGAACTGCTTCAAGCAGCTTGTCGAGGTTGATCTTGTTCTTGGCCGACACTTCGACGTCGAGCACTTCACCGCCCATCGATTCCACGAAGACATCGTGCTGCAGCAGGGCAGTACGAACCTTCTGCGGATCGGCAGATGGCTTGTCGATCTTGTTGATCGCAACGATGATCGGAACACCAGCCGCCTTGGCATGGTTGATCGATTCAATCGTCTGCGGCATCACGCTGTCGTCGGCGGCAACCACCAGAATGGCGATGTCGGTCGCCTGCGCGCCACGGGCACGCATTGCGGTAAAGGCGGCGTGGCCCGGCGTATCGATGAAGGTGATCTTCTGGCCGTTCTGTTCGACCTGATAAGCACCGATATGCTGGGTGATACCACCGGCTTCGCCCGACACCACGTTGGCGTGACGGATCGCATCGAGAAGCGACGTCTTGCCGTGGTCGACGTGACCCATGATGGTCACGACCGGAGGACGCGAAACCAGTGCGGCCTGATCGTCCGCAACGTCAAAGATACCTTCTTCAACGTCCGATTCCGCAACGCGCTTGACGGTGTGGCCGAATTCTTCAGCAATCAGCTGCGCCATATCGGCATCAATCACGTCGCCCGGCTTCATCATCTGGCCCTGTTTCATCAGGTACTTGATGATATCGACCGAACGCTCGGTCATACGCTGTGCGAGTTCCTGAAGCGTGATGGTTTCAGGCACGGTCACTTCGCGAGAGATTTTCTCGCGGGTTTCCTGCATCTGCGAACGCTTGAACTTTTCCTGACGGCGACGCATGGCCGACAGCGAACGCGAACGACCTTCGTCTTCCAGATTGCTGGAGATCGTCAGCTTGCCACGACGGCGATCGTCTTCGGTCTTGACCACCTTCGGGGCGCGAGCGTCCGGCTTGGCGGGCGTGCCACGACGAGCAGCGGTTGGGCTGCTGCCACGACGATCATCATCATCGCCGGACTGTCCAGGCCTGCGAAGCTGGCTCTGCGGGAGCGGCTTGCCCGGTCCGGGAGCGGCTTCTGCAAGCGACGGCGCCGGACGCGGTGCACCCGACTGCGGGCGATTGCCCTGCTGCGGACGGCCAGCGTGCTGCGGACGATTGCCCTGCGGTGCGCCACGCGAATCGTCGCGGCGTTCAGGACGCTCGGTGCGCTGCTCGCCACGTGCTTCCGGCTGAGGAACACGCTTGGCAGCTTCTTCCTCGGCCTTGCGCCGCGCTTCGGCTTCAGCCTTGAGGCGTGCTTCTTCCTCGGCCTGACGGCGTGCGGATTCTTCACGCTCCTTGGCGCGGCGTGCATCTTCTTCGGCGCGGCGCTTGGCGTCTTCGACGGCACGCGCGCGTTCTTCGACTTCACGCACCTGCGCTTCTTCGAGCGCGCGGCGGCGTGCGTCCATTTCGGAGCGCGACAGCGTGTTCAGCACCATGCCGGAGCGATCGGTCGGGCGCGGACGCGGTGCCTGCTGGTTGGGACGCTGCTGCACGGGGCGCTGCTGTTGCTGCGCGACATGCGGCTTCGCTACCGGAGCAGCAGCAGCTGGTGCTGCCGGTGCCTTCGGCTGCGGCGTCGGCGCAGCAGGAGCGGCTACAACAGGCTTGGGAGCCGCTGCTTCCACTTCCGGCTTGTCGTCTGGCCGTGAGAACTTGCGCTTCTTGGTTTCAACGACGACAGCCTTGGTGCGGCCGTGGCTGAAATTCTGGCGCACGGTGCTCTGCTCAACGCCTGGCCGCTTCATGGTCAGGGTCTTCTTGGGGGTGACGCCCAGCGTCTTGTCGTCGTTTGTGTTATCGCTCATTACGTTCCGTTTCCTTCGCGGCTCCGGCCGCTCTACTCGAGCATTATCCAACGCGACCCAGTCGGGTTGGATAATGCTCCAGTCATCCACTCAACGCATAATCCGGTATGAGGCCTGCCAGCCTCGGCAAGATTACGCTCTAATTCGAATCCGTTGCGCTTTCACCGCGATAGCGATGCAGCAATTGCGCCCGCTTTACGAACCCGACAGCCGCCTTTCCTTCAAGCACGGCTGCATGTATCACATTTCCGCCCCCAAATGCCAAATCCATTTCTTCTCCCGTAAAAAGGGTGAAGGCAGGGATTTCGGGACCGTCGAGATGCACCACGGCGCGCCGGGCCTGATCGAGCTTGCGCACGCCATCGGCTGCGGCTTCCTTCGCATGCAATACCATGGCGGCAGTGCCCGTGCGGATCGCCTGATCGACCTTAGTCGACCCCGTCACCACAGCACCGGCCTTGCGAGCCAAAGCCAGACTGCCAAGGGCGGATTTTGTCAGCAGCTGGTCAACCAGCGCGCCAAGATCGTCCTGCGGCTTCACGCCTTCCTTCAGCGCCCGCGCAAAAAGCTTGCGCTTGATCGCCTCATCCACCAGACGGCGCTCGGCTTTCACCCAGCATCCCCTGCCCGGCAGGTTTCTTTTCAAGTCCGGCACAACGGAACCGTCTGGCCCTGCAACGAAGCGGATCATGTCATCGGCAGAACCGCTTTCGCGCGTGACGATACAGGTTCTGTCATTCATATCCTGCTCCACGCAAACTCCCGCTCTGCCATATACGGACTTGTACTCAACTTCAAAACTGGCAACGCTTCCGCCGCTTTGTTCTCAAATCAGGCAGTTTGACACCCCACCCGACATATCAAACGCAACGCGTGGCGCTGTACCAGAGCCGGGGCCTCGCCACAACCCGAAACGTCGCGGAAAGCCCACTGAAAGCCGATCTGCCTTACCGAATCCGGTAAATGAGACCCGTTTTCGGCATCACATCAATTGTTGGAGCCGCACAGCTTACTCCTGAATTGCTTCAGACGTAAGAACCCGTGCGGCCCCAGAACTTCTCAGCGCTTCTTACGAAGCAGCTTCTTCTTCACCGGCTTCAGCATCGACTTCCGCTTCGGCTTCTTCCTGAGCGGCGGCTGCAAGCTCTTCTTCCGTGATCCAGCCAGCCTTGAGGCGGGCAGTCAGGATCATCTGTTCGGCATCGACGCGCGAAACATCGAAGGACGAGAGAATGCCGCTATGGGTGACGGTGTCGCCATCCTTGCGCTCACGCCAGCCGACGAGGTCATCGACAGCGTAACCGGCAAAGTCTTCGATCGACTTCACGCCGTCTTCACCGACAGCAACCAGCATGGCGGTCGTCAGGTTCGGCAATTCGCGAAGTTCGTCTTCGACGCCCAGTTCCTTGCGGCGAGCATCCAGTTCACCTTCGAGGCGATCCAGATATTCACGAGCACGCTGCTGGATTTCAGAAGCCGTATCGTCATCGAAACCATCGATGGATGCAATTTCACCCGGCTCGACATAAGCCAGTTCTTCAATCGAGGCGAAGCCTTCGGAAGCAAGAACCTGACCGACCATTTCGTCGACGTCGAGGGCTTCCATGAACAGGTTCGAACGCTCGGTGAATTCCTTCTGACGACGTTCGGACTCTTCGTCCTCCGTCAGAATGTCGATGTCCCAACCGGTGAGCTGCGATGCGAGGCGGACATTCTGGCCGCGACGACCGATCGCTAGTGATAGTTGGTCATTCGGGACGACAACTTCAATACGTTCCGCATCTTCATCGAGAACAACCTTGGCAACTTCAGCAGGCTGAAGCGCGTTGACGATGAAGGAAGCCGCATCCGGCGACCACGGAATGATGTCGATCTTTTCGCCCTGAAGTTCGGCAACAACAGCCTGAACACGCGAACCGCGCATACCAACGCAGGCGCCGACCGGATCGATGGACGCATCGCGCGAAACAACGGCGATCTTGGCGCGCGAACCCGGATCACGGGCTACCGACTTGATCTCGATAATGCCGTCATAGATTTCCGGCACTTCCATGGTGAAGAGCTTCGCCATGAACTGCGGATGGGTGCGCGACAGGAAAATCTGCGGGCCACGCTGTTCACGGCGCACGTCGTAAACATAGGCGCGGATACGGTCGCCATAACGGAAGGCTTCACGCGGGATCAGTTCGTCACGGCGCACGATGGCTTCGCCACGACCCAGATCGACGATCACATTGCCGTATTCGACGCGCTTCACGGTGCCGTTGACGATTTCGCCAACGCGATCCTTGTATTCGTCATACTGGCGGTCGCGCTCGGCTTCGCGCACTTTCTGCACGATAACCTGCTTGGCCGACTGGGCAGCGATACGGCCGAAATCCATCGGCGGCAGCTGATCAGCGATGAAGTCGCCAATCTGCGCATCCGGGTTGCGGTCACGTGCGGTGAACAGCGAAATCTGCGTGGCGTAGTCTTCGACATTCTCGACCACTTCGAGCAGACGCTGAAGCTTGATCTCGCCGGACTTCGCATTGATGTCGGCGCGGATGTTGCTTTCCTGACCATAACGCGAACGCGCTGCCTTCTGGATCGCATCGGCCATGGCCGCAAGAACGATCTCGCGGTCAATCGACTTCTCGCGTGCGACCGCATCGGCGATCTGCAGAAGCTCCAGCCTGTTAGCACTGACTGCCATAGGTCTCTCCTTGGTGTCGCACCCGGCTTCTCCTTGCGCCGAATGCCTGAAACTTGTTTCGTCGGCTTATTTCTCTTCAGCCGTATCTTCTGTCGTCGCTTCTTCCGGCGCATCGCCCAGATCGTCTCCGGGGATGCGGCCTTCGCGAAGGGCCTTGTCCTTGCGCAGTGCATCGCGGATCAGATCGTCGGTCAGGACCAGACGCGCATCCGAAATCACGTCGAAGGGAATGCGCACGACCGGTTCGTTGCCGTAAGACACCTGATCGCTTTCGATCACGACTGTCTCGGCATCGCCCAGCACGATACGACCGCGGAATTTCTTGCGGCCTTCATGCACGATCGAGGTTTCCACCTTGGCAATATGGCCTGCCCAATCGGCGAAATCCGACTTGCGCACCAGCGGACGGTCGATGCCCGGTGACGAGACTTCCAGATGATACTTGCCGCTGATCGGGTCTTCGACATCGAGCACCGGCGCGACAGTGCGGCTGACCAGCTCGCAATCGTCGACCGTCATCGTGCCGTCGGGACGTTCGGCCATGATCTGCAAGGTCTGGCCGTTGAGACCGGAAAGACGCACGCGCACAAGACGATAGCCCAGCGTATTGAGCACCGGCTCAATAATGCCTGCCACTTTCGCATCGATGCCCGTTTCGCGAATGATGCGCTCATCCACAGCCACTTCCGGCGTCTCTGCTTCGTTTGCCTGAACCTGTTCCGTCAACTCTAAACCTCTCAAAGGGGTCGAAAAACCTCTATTTCCTGGGTCTAAGTAACAAAAAAGAGCGGGACCGGACGGACCCACTCTTGTTCGTTCGACCAAGAATTTGAGAGTTATATACCAGCGGAAGCGGATTTTTTCAAGTCCCGCTTCCGTGATGAAATTCAACGTCGGATAAATGTCAGATAGGCAGCCTTGCGGCCCTCGCGGAAGGCCTTGGCCTCATAACGCGTGCCCGGCCAGCCTTCATAGGCGTCGTTCCAGTCCGACGGTCCTTCCGCCTGCCAGTCGAACGCATCGTGACGGCGGCAATGCTGTAGCGTCCAGTTCACGTAATGCTCGATATCCGAAGCGAAGCGGAATTTCGCGCCGGGTTTCAAAACGCGGGCGAAGCGATCCAGATTGGCATCGCTGACAAAACGGCGCTTCCAGTGGCGACGCTTGTGCCATGGGTCAGGATAAAACAGGTCGATACCGGACAAAGAGGCATCTGGCAGCCAGTCGAGAACCGCCGTCGCGTCTTCATCGTAAAGCCGCATGTTGGGACGCGGCTCCTGATCGAGCGCCGCCAGCATCTTGGCCATGCCGTTGACGAAAGGCTCGACGCCGATGAAACCCGTCTGCGGATAGCGGCCCGTTTCATGATGCAGATGTTCGCCGCCGCCAAAGCCGATTTCCATGCGCACGGCGTCCGCCGCGATGGGGAACAGCGCGCGCAGATCCTGTGGGGCAGGCTTGGCGAGGTCGATCTTCAGCTCGGGCAGCAGCTCCTCGAACAGGTTCCGCTGATGGCTGCGCAACGGCTTGCCGTGACGACGGCCAAAAAAGTTTCCGGCACCGCGTAGAGGATGGGTTTCTTCGGTCATGTTCTATCCGTCGGCCTGCAAAATGCAGCTTAACAACACAAACAGAGAGCGCGATTTGAAATCGCGCTCTCTGAAATTTTCCCGGACACATAACGCCAAGCGATCTGTGATGCAACTTTTGGTCTCGTTGTACGCCCAAAAGGACGCACAACGCTCCAAGATTTAAGCGACAGATGCCTTCAACGCCTTGGTGAGGTCGGTCTTCTCCCAGGAGAAGGAACCGTCACGGCCCGGCTTACGGCCGAAGTGACCATAAGACGAGGTCTTGGCATAGATCGGTTTGTTGAGGTCGAGATGCTTGCGGATACCGGTTGGCGAAAGGTCCATCACTTCACGCAGCGCGTCTTCAACAGCGGCTTCAGCAACCTTGCCCGTCCCGTGCAGATCGACATAGACCGAAAGCGGCTGTGCAACGCCGATGGCGTAGGAAAGCTGGATCGTGCAGCGGTCGGCAAGATTAGCCGCCACGACATTCTTGGCGAGATAACGCGCAGCATAAGCAGCTGAACGGTCGACCTTGGTCGTGTCCTTGCCGGAGAATGCGCCGCCGCCATGGGGAGCCGCACCGCCGTAAGTGTCGACGATGATCTTGCGACCCGTCAGGCCTGCGTCGCCGTCCGGGCCACCAATGACGAATTTGCCGGTCGGGTTGATGTACCAGTTGCAGGTGGTTGCAATCGGCAGCTCGCCCAGCGCATCACGGATATAAGGCTCGACAACCGAGCGAACCTTCTTGGAATCCCAGCTGGCATCCAGATGCTGCGTCGAGAGCACGATCTGCGTGACTTCGGCAGCCTTGCCGTTTTCGTAACGCACCGTAACCTGGCTCTTGGCGTCCGGGCCAAGCTTGCCCGCATCGCCTTCGCCCTTATGGCGTGCTTCGGACAGCTTTTCGAGAATCTTATGCGAGTAATAGATCGGGGCAGGCATCAGATCCGGGGTTTCGCGGCAGGCATAGCCAAACATGATACCCTGATCGCCAGCACCTTCTTCGCCCTGACGGTCGGCAGCATTGTCCACGCCCTGTGCGATATCGGCAGACTGCGGATGCAGAAGTACGTCGATCTTCACCGTCTTCCAGTGAAAGCCGTCCTGTTCGTAGCCGATTTCGCGGATCGCCTTGCGCGCTGCCGAACGGAAGCGGGCAGGATTGATCAGCGGATGGCCAGCGGCATCCTTGGCGATCGAACCGTCCTTGTTCTTCTTCAGGAAAGTCTCCGGTACGCGGACTTCGCCGGCAATCACCACGCGATTGGTGGTGGCAAGCGTTTCGCAGGCAACACGGACAGACCACGGATCCACGCCGGTGCGGCGGGCTTCCTTGTAGATCATGTCGACGATTTCATCGGAGATGCGGTCGCAAACCTTGTCCGGGTGTCCTTCAGACACAGATTCGCTGGTGAAGAGATAAGAACTGCGCGACACGGGTAACCCCTCTTGAAAATCCAACGGAGAACATCTCCGCCTAGGAAACACAGTAGCGCCCGGAACTTTCCGGGCGCGTCAAAGTGTTAGCGAAGTTAGGATCAAACCGTCAATGCATTTTCGTATCGCGACGGGGCGCAGCCAGAAAAATTCATTCCCAAGGCCGCGAAACCTACGTCAAAAGGGGAAAAAGGCGCATAAACCGCCGAAATGCAGGGTATAACAGCGGATAGCTTACTCGGCGTCTGCTGCGAGCGACTTCACCAGATCGATGATTTTCCGGCGCACTTTCGGATCTGAAATCTTCGTGAACGCGCGGGTGAGCTGAACGCCTTCGTTGGAATTCAGGAAATCGACCACATAGGTTGCTTCATTGTCTTCCGCAAAACCTTCCTGACCGGCAGGGTTCGATCCCGGTGCGTCTTCAAAGAAAAAGGAAACCGGAACGTTGAGAATGGCAGAGATCGCCTGAAGGCGGCTGGCGCCGACGCGATTGGTGCCCTTCTCATATTTTTGAATCTGCTGAAACGTGATGCCCAGATTCTCGCCGAGCTTTTCCTGACTGAGGCCCAGCATGTTGCGGCGAAGACGAATGCGGCTGCCGACATGTACGTCGATTGGGTTGGGCTTCTTTTTATTCTCAATCATACAGCTGTCACTCCTCGCGGCTGCGAGCTTTCATTCATGTACTGTTCATCTGAACAGGGATAACACCACGTTGTGGGAGGTAGTCTGACGAGCTTCGCACGATTTCGCACGTGGGAACCGTCACCGCGCCGGTATAACATCTTAACAAAATTGCCGTGTCAATGAAAACGCCTACGGAATGACACCCTGAAAGCTGCGTTGACAAAGAGTAAGGTTAACAGGATCGATATCGTCTGTTTCGATCCGGGGGCAGTGCCCCAAAATGGGGCACGAGCTGACGGTAGGGAAGCATCCACCACCCCGACGACATCCAGCGCAAGACCTTCAGTGATTCGACCGTAGGAATCCGTTACCGCCGAAAGGCCGTTATTCGCTGCACGGACCAGCGGCAAGCCCTGCTCCACTGCACGAACCTGCGCCTGCCTGAAATGCTGGTAAGGCCCCGGCGTGTCGCCATACCAGGCGTCATTCGTAACATTGACGATGGCATTGGGCGTACCGGCCTGCGAGCCCGAAAAACCGAGTTCGTCCGGGAAAATGGCTTCGTAGCAGATAAGCGGCAAAAAAGACTGGCCTGGCTTGACGTTCAAAAGACGCCGCGAGGAACCGGCGGTAAAGCCGCCCGGCATTTCGACCACTTCCTGAAGTCCAAGACCACGGAGAAAGCTTTCAAAAGGCAGATATTCGCCGAATGGAACAAGATGCACCTTGTCGGCGGCATCCGTAATCTCGCCCCGGTCATTGATCGTGTAGATGGAATTATAATAACGCGGCTCGCCATTGCCCGCCGCCTTCTCCTCACGCACAGCGCCAGTCAACAGGACCTGACCGTCCTGCAATGTAGTGCCGATTTGCGCCAGAGCTTCCGGCGTCGATGTCAGAATATACGGCACCGCAGTTTCGGGCCATATGACGACATCAGGCTTCGGCTTGCCGTCCGCGGGTGCTTCCGCCGTCAGCGCAATCAGCTTGTCGAAGATCGAGCGGCGTTCGGCATTGTCCCATTTCAGGCTTTGCGCGATGGAAGGCTGTACGATGCGGATATTGACCGTGCCCTTCTCATCACCGATGGCGGGCGCATGCGACAGGGTCCACACGCCAAAGCCGACATGGGCTGCGGTCAGAAGAATGGCCAGAACGATACCGCTCTTTGCCAAACGTCCACCGATCAGCAATGCGGGCGACGCAAAAATGAACGCAGCCAACGCGCTCATGCCGACAAGGCCAACCACGGCGACCGACTGCATCAACACCGGCACCGGCATGGCCGCATAACCGATAGCGTTCCACGGAAAACCGGTCAGCAGGAACGTACGCAGCCATTCCGCAAGCGCAAAACCAAAAGCGAGCGCGAAAATACGTCCTAACCCGTCGGACCAAAAGATGCGCGCAACCAAGGTCGCGAAGGCGTAGAAAATCGCCAGAAAGGCAGGCAGGCCCAAAACCGCCAGCGGCAGGGCCCAGGCAAACTGGTCTGCATCGACCAGAAGAGCCGTGCCGATCCACCAGAGGCCGGAGACGAAATAACCGAAACCGAACCACCAGCCGACTATTGCCGCGGGCAGAACGCGACGGATCGGACCAGCATCGGCGCGCGCCAAAGCGCCGTCGATCAGCCAGACGAGGATCGGGAAGGAAACAAACCCGGCAATGAAGAGATCGAAAGGCGGCTGGGTCAGTGTCGCAAAGGCGCCACTCAAAAAAGCGGCCAGCGCACGACGCCAGCCGCTAGAAAGAATGATCCTGCCCGCAAGCCTTTCGATCATCAGGCCTCTTTGAAGGTTTCAGCGTCTTCGGCCGTGGCCGGTGACTGCTCTTCAGGCTTGGTGGTGACGACAGCGCGCTGCTGCCTGCGGCGGTCGGCAGCGGAAAGCGGCACAATGCGCACCTTCTTCACGCGGCGCGGATCAACTTCGAGCACATGGAATTCATAGCCCGGCACGGCCTGCACGACCTCACCACGGACGGGAATCCGGCCAAGAACCGAGAATATCAGGCCGCCGACCGTGTCAACATCCTCGCCATGTTCGCCCACCTCGAAAGAGGGGCCAATCTTTGCGGCAAATTCGTCCAGATCAGCGCGCGCGTCGACGACGAATACGCCATCGGCTTCCTCGGCGATCATGATTTCTTCGTCGTCATGCTCGTCTTCAATATCGCCGACAACCATTTCGACGATGTCTTCCAGCGAAACAAGACCATCGGTGCCGCCATATTCGTCGATGACCAGCGCCATCTGAATATGGGTTGCCTGCATACGGGCCATCAGGCCGCTTGCCATCATCGACGGCGGCACGAACAGCACCTTGCGCATGAGGTTAAGCTCGCCAATCGTCTTGGTGAGATCGATGCGGCTCATATCGAATTTCGGCGGCGTTGCCGCAGCAGGCGTCTTAGCCGTCGTGCGGCGGCGCGTTTTCTGGCGCGCCTGACGCGTGATGAAATTCAGAACATCGCGAATATGGATCATTCCGCGCGGATCATCCAGCGTTTCGGCATAGACCGGCATACGGGAGTGACCGGATTCCTCGAAGAGTTCCAGCACTTCCCAGAGCGGCGTGGAAATTTCCACCGCCTCGACATCCGCACGCGGAATCATAACGTCTTCGACGCGGATTTCACGCAGGCGCAGGATGTTGTGCAGCATCGCCTTTTCTTCGGGCGAGAATGCAGAATCCTGTTCGCTCGTCGTACTCGACAAGGCATCGGCCAAATCTTCACGCAAGGAAGATTGCTGTCGCGAGCGGATGAAAGGGAAAATATTCGACAGAAGGGAGCGCTTTTCGGCCGCCACAGGCCGCTGCGTACTTTGCCCTTCGGCGTCTTGGGTCTCGCTGCGATTCTCGCCAGCGGACGGAGGTTGTGAGGTTTGATCAGCCATGGTCAATCGTTGTTAATGGTCTCTTCGGATACAGCATAAGGGTCGGGGATGGCAATAGCATGAAGAATTTCGCGCTCACGGTGCTCCATTTCCTCAGCTTCCTCGTCGGTTTCATGATCGTATCCCAAAAGATGCAGGAATCCATGCACGACAAGGTGTGAGAGGTGGTGGTCGAGAGGTTTGTCTTCTTCAACCGCTTCACGCTCTACGGTTTCGCGAGCGATGACGATGTCGCCCAACATCGGCCCCGGCTGCGCACCGGCCTTGACCGGAAAAGCAGGAAACGACAACACATTGGTAGGCTTGTCCTTGCCGCGCCATTCGGCGTTCAGCTCCTGAATGGACGCATCGTCGGTGAAGACGACGCTCAATTCGCTGTCGGCATCCTTGAGGCCAAGATTGGCCCATGCTGCCTCGACAGACTTTCTGACAAGTCCTTCAAGTGTTGTTTCATCCGGCCAGCTGCCGGCTTCGATCGTTATATCGATATGGATCGCGTTGTCTGACACGTTCTGCGGCGGCTTCCCCTGACAGCAAGCCGCTTCGTCCTTTCAGTTGTTCGAAAGCCGTCTGCCCCAAAAAGGCAGACAGCATTTTTTTAGATCGTCATTCTGACGACCAATTACAAGTCCTTGGCCCCTATTCCGGACGAACCGGCTGCTGGACATGCGTTTTGGCATCGCGGTCATAGGCGTTGACGATTGCCGCCACCAGCGGATGCCGCACCACGTCTTTCTGGGTGAACCGCACCTTGATGACGCTTTCCACATCGTCCAGCACGCGAAGCGCTTCGACAAGCCCGGATTTCTGACCGGGTGGAAGATCGATCTGGCTTGGATCGCCCGTCACGATCATCCGCGATCCTTCACCAAGACGCGTCAGGAACATTTTCATCTGCATGGATGTCGTGTTCTGCGCTTCATCGAGAATGACTGCCGAATGGGCCAGCGTGCGCCCGCGCATGAAGGCCAGCGGCGCGATTTCAATGACGCCTGCAGTGATAGCACGCTCGACCTTGTCGGCGGGCATCATGTCGTAAAGCGCGTCATAGAGCGGTCGCAGGTAGGGATCGACCTTTTCCTTCATGTCACCCGGCAGAAAGCCCAGGCGCTCACCCGCTTCAACAGCCGGGCGGGAAAGGATGATCCGCTCCACCAGACCGCGTTCCAGCAGCATGGCTGCGTGGGCGACGGCCAGATAGGTTTTGCCCGTACCGGCGGGACCGACACCGAACACCAGTTCGGAACGGTCGAGCGCCCGCATATAGGCGTCCTGTGTCGGCGTGCGCGCGAAGATCGTCTTCTTGCGCGTGGAAATCTGGGCGGCGGATAGCTTGCCCTTGTTTTCCATCGTCGGCAGATCCAGCTGATCATCAGCCGCAATGGCCATGCGCAAGGCGCCATCGACATCCGATGCCGTCAGTTCATGACCTTTCTGCACGGTTTCATAAAGATGATCGAGCGTGCGGCGCGCCTGTTCGGTCGCGGTTGGTTCGCCCCGGATCGAGAGTTGGTTGCCCTTGGAGCGAACATCGACACCGAGTTTTTGCTCGATACGTGCCAGATTTTCGTCGAACTGACCGTAAAGCGCACTGGCCAGGCGGTTGTTCTCGAAAGTGAGCACGATATGGGCCATATCCGAGGCCCCGGTAGTCGGGCTTTTTTGCGTTAGAGTGGTTGGCTTGGCAGGTCTCAGCTTTTCCGTGGCGCTCAACCGTATCTCCTCAAGAGTTCACGCATTGCAATCACAGTTCCGACGGGATCATCGGCCCGACAGGATTATCGGCGCGAGACTCAAGCGCCGAAACATCTGCCTGAACGGTATCATGCCTTCACGCCAGTTTTTGCGCAATAAGGCTATTGGTCCCAGTGGAGGTGATTTTCACATGAATAATTTCGCCGACCTGATCATTGTTGTCATCGATGATCACCGGGAGGAGCCAGGGCGAACGTCCCACCATCTGCCCCGCCTGACGACCGGGCTTTTCCAACAGCACGTCCATCTCGCGACCGATCATGGATTCCTGGAACGCATATTGCTGCTCTGACAGCAAAGCCTGCAAGCGCTGAAGGCGCTCATCCTTCACCGCTTCTTCCACATGATCGGACAGATCTGCGCCGGGTGTGCCGGGACGCGGCGAATATTTGAACGAATAGGCCTGCGCGTAATTGACGTCGCGCACGAGCTGCATCGTGTCCTCGAAATCCTGATCGGTTTCGCCGGGGAAGCCGACGATAAAATCGCCCGACAGCGCCATATCCGGGCGCACCTCACGGATGCGCTCGATAAGACGTCGATATTCGTCCGCCTTGTGACGGCGGTTCATCGCCTTGAGAATACGGTCCGAGCCGGACTGTACCGGCAGATGCAGATAAGGCATCAGCTGGCGCAGGTCGCGATGGGCAGCGATCAAACTGTCATCCATATCGCGCGGATGGCTGGTCGTGTAACGCAGGCGCGCCACGCCCGGAATGCGGGCGAGGCGGAACAGCAATTCGCCCAGCCCCCATTCGCGGCCATCGTCGCCCTCGCCATGCCAGGCATTGACGTTCTGGCCGAGCAGGGTCAGTTCGCGCACACCGCTATCGGCGAGGCGTTCAGCTTCCGCCACGATCTGCCTGACGCTGCGCGAGACTTCCGAACCGCGCGTATAAGGCACCACGCAGAAGGTGCAGAACTTGTCGCAACCTTCCTGCACCGTCAGGAAAGCGGAAACGCCGCGCTTGCGGGTTTCTTCACGTTTCGGCGACGGCAGATGCTCGAATTTGTCTTCAAGCGCATATTCAGTCTCTACAACCTTTTCGCCGCCCCGAACGCGCGCCAGCGCATTGGGCAGGCGGTGATAGGTCTGCGGTCCAATCACCAGATCGACATTCGGCGCACGGCGCAGAATTTCATGTCCTTCAGCTTGCGCCACGCAGCCAGCAACGCCGATGGTCAGTTCCTTGCCGTTGGCTTCGCGCGCGTCCTTCATCTTGCGCAAGCGTCCCAACGCAGAATAGAGCTTCTCCGACGCCTTTTCGCGAATATGGCAGGTGTTCAGCAGCACCAGATCGGCATCGTCCGGCGTATCGGTCGCGACATAGCCTTCCGCTGCAAGGCTGTCGGCCATGCGCTGGCTGTCATACACATTCATCTGGCAGCCATAGGTTTTGACAAAAACCTTGCGTGCATTTGGACGCGTATCGGCGTGTTCTGCCGCTGGCACAATATCGGTGATGTTTTCGCTCATGCGGGGCTATCTACAGCTTTTGTCGCCGCATTGGAAGGTGACAAACTGATCGGCTTTTTCGCTTTCGCATTTTCGAGCGCAAAGCCGCGCACTAATCGTCGGCAATCTCGCGCCCCAGAAGAGCACTTTGCAGAAGCGCCCTCACCCGGCCTTCCATGGTGCGAGCCAGCATCTTGCGGTCTGTCGCCGCCGTGACAACCATCGGCTCGCCGAAGCGGATTTCAACATCGATAGCGCCTTCGCGCAGGATGCCTTTCAGATGCGGCATTAGCTCGACATCACCCGGCCAGGATGCAATCGGGCGAAAGTAACGCCCCATGGCCATGCCATGCACGCCGGTATAGGCAATGGCGACCGGCTGGACCAGCACTTCCGGCACACCGGCTTCCTTGATCGCCGCATGGGCTGCGCCGAAAAGTGCGGTCTTGAACGGCAAGACCCGATTGCCATCGGATGTCGTGCCTTCGGGAAACAGCACCATCGCATCTCCCTCGCTCATCCGTGTCGCAATTTCTGACGTTTGTTCGCCGGTTTTGCCGCGCCGCTCGCGCTCGACAAAAACAGTCCGCTGCAGAACAGCGAACATGCCGAAAATCGGCCAGTTGCGCACCTCTGACTTGGCGATAAAGGACACCTGCCCGACCGAGGACAAAACAACAATATCGCTCCACGACGTATGATTGGCGACCAGCAACAACGGGCGACCGCGATGCATTTCGCCAACTGTGCGCACCCGAAAGCCGAACAGCCGCGCAATCATGCGGTGGAACGTGTTGGGCAGGCTGCGTTTCCAACCGTTTTTGAGCTTGAGAAACACATACTGGACCGGGATCAGCGACAGGCTCAGCATGACCATGGCCGCGAGAACGAGAAAGACCCGGATCGCGCCGATCATTGCGGTCTCTTCAGATCGCGCCGCAGAACGAGCGCTGCCGAGCGTCCATTGGCGGTTTCGTAATAGGCCGGACGATCGCCGACTTTCTGGAACCCGAGACGCCGATACAACGCCTGCGCAGCGATATTGGCTTCATCGACTTCAAGAAACAGCGTTTCCGCCCGTTCCTGATAGAGATAGCGCAACACCGCATCCATCAGCGCGCGACCGACACCCTGCCGCTGCACATCGCGAGAAACCGCGATGGTGAGGATTTCCGCCTCACCGGCCACCAGCCGCGCCAGCACGAAGCCGCAGGCGTCATTGGGCTTGCCTTGCGCACGGGCGACAAAGCCGAAAACCGTATCCTGCGCGATCAGCGAGCGGAAATCGTCAGAACTCCAGCCATGATGAAAGGCAACAGCATGAATGCGCTGGATCGCATGACTGTCCTGCGCGCTGAGCGCTTCCACTGAAACCTGTCGGCGTCCGAAGCGACCGAATGGCAAGCCCATCATCGGCTATTCTCCGGCCTGCCTGCGTGGCAATGCAAACCCAACTTGCGGCTTGGCATCTGGGCCACGCATATAAAGCGGCTTCGGCGCATCACCGGGTGTGCGCGTGGCTGCCAGACGGGCGAAAGTGGCAATAGCAGCGGTCGGTTCGACGGGACCGAGCGCAAACTTGTCACCCAAAGCCTCGTTGATTGATCGTGCTGCCGATCCGGCCAGTACGGTTTCGAGGGGCGCATTGCCTGCAAAAGCTTCCGCTTCTTCCCGCGACAGAACCGATGGCTTGGACAGGGCAGCGCCATTGGCGTCGAATGTCTGCGCATAAATCTCGCCGCGATGCGCGTCGAGCAGGATTGTCACCGGCTTGCCCGGCACTTGTGCAAGCGTCTCTTCAGCCAGCGCCTCGAATGTCGTGACGCCAATCGACGGACACTTGAGCGCCAGTGCAAAACCGCGCGCCGCCGAAACACCGATGCGAACGCCCGTGAAAGAACCGGGGCCGATGTTTACCGCCACACGGTCGATGTCTTTTATCGCGACGCCTGCTTCTGCCAACGCGCGCCCGACATAATCCATCAGCACTTCCGCATGCCCCTTGCCGATATTCTCGCTGACCTGAGCGAGAACGACATCACCGTCAGCGTCGTAGACGGCTGCGGCGCAATAGGAAGCGGCGGTATCAAGGGCGAGTATCTTCATGCACTTCCGGGTAAATGAGAATTGGCCCCGCGACAAGTCTAACCGTGACGAAGCTGATACCAAATCATTGTCAACGCGCAGCGGTGCTTGCAATTTTCGGCATTTCCTGCGGAACAAAATCCCCCGGCAGGCGTTATCTCGCCGGGTGCGGGAAGGTCTTGTTGTTGCCTTTGCAACAGCAAGTTTTGCTGCAATACGGGCCTTTTACAGATTTGACGGTGCCGTTTGTGCGTCCTTTCGACCGCCCCCACGCTGGCGATTTCCCCAATCGCTGCGAGCTGGCCAATCGCTCGCGCCTGATTGTGCAAAGGATATGAGGATAAAATGTCCAATAAGTCGACGCATGCAACCCGCAACGATCTTCCTTCCAATACCAAGACGACCATGATCGCGCTGTTGAATGAAAATCTGGCTGCGACCATCGATCTTGCGCTGATCACCAAGCAGGCGCATTGGAACCTCAAGGGCCCGCAATTTATCGCAGTGCACGAAATGCTCGACGGTTTCAGGACCGAACTCGACGATCATGTCGACACGATTGCAGAACGTGCGGTTCAGCTCGGCGGCACCGCCTATGGCACATCGCAGATCGTCGTGAAGGACACGAAACTGAAGCCTTATCCGACCGATATTTATGCGGTTCACGACCATCTGGGCGCACTGATCGAGCGCTATGGCGATGTCGCCAACCTGCTGCGCAAATCGATCAAGGATTCGGACGAAGCGGGCGACGACAACACGGCGGATATTTTCACCGCCGCATCACGCTCGCTGGACAAGGCGCTTTGGTTCCTCGAAGCCCATGTGCAGGAAAAGAACTGAGGCTTACCCTCAAACAGTCAAACAAAAGGCCGGGAAAAATCCCGGCCTTTTCAATTTCTGCTAGCCAGCTCTTAGCTGGCCCATTCGCCGCGACGCATCACCGGCTCGCGGCTGCCATCGGGCTTGATGCCGTCGACATCGATTTCACCGGAACCGATCATCCAGTCGATATGGATGAGGCTGGAATTGCCGCCCTGCGCCTTGATCTGTTCGGGCGTCAGCTTGGCCCCGTCGATGAAGCACTTGGAATAGCACTGGCCAAGCGCGATATGGCTCGCCGCATTTTCATCGAAGAGCGTGTTGTAGAACAAGAGGCCGCTTTGCGAGATTGGCGAGGAATGCGGCACCAGCGCCACTTCACCCAGCCTGCGCGCGCCTTCATCCGTATCAAGCACTTTCGACAGCACTTCTTCGCCGCGGGTCGCCTTGGCTTCGACGATACGGCCCGCCTCGAAACGCACTGCGATGTTTTCGATCAGCGTGCCCTGATGCGAGAGCGGCTTGGTGCTGGCGACATAGCCATCGACACGCAATGCATGCGGCGTGGTGAAAACCTCTTCCGTCGGAATATTCGGATTGCAGGTAATGCCGTTCTTGGCGGTCGATGCGCCGCCGTGCCACTCGTGGCCGTCTGCAAGCCCAACGGTCAGATCCGTGCCCGGCCCCTTGAAGTTCAGGGCGCTATAGGCCTTGCCGTTCAGAAAGCGTGTGCGGGTGCGAAGTGCTGCATTATGCGCAGCCCACGCGCCAATCGGATCTTCGACATCCACACGCGAAGCGGCGAAGATGGCCTCCGCCAGCTTGCGGGTCGCCACCTCTTCCGGCTCATTCGGGAACATGAGCTGCGCCCATGCCGCATTCGGATAGGAAACGATGTTCCAGTTGATGTCGAAACCGGCGATCTTTTCCAGCGCTGGCTGATAGGCTTTGGAGTTGGCGCGATTGGCGCGCGAGACCTTGGCGGCGTCCTGGCTGGACAGAAGCATCGGATTGTCGGCAGCAATCGCCAGACGCGCCGCACCTTCGGAATAAGCCTTGGCCATGCCCTCATAAAGCCAGGTCGAAGCACGGTCGAAGCTTGCATCCGGCGCATTTTCATAGCGAGCCAGTGCAATCTGATCATCGGCGAAGAACGGCGTCACCAGACCCGCGCCCGCCTTATAGGCATGTTTGGCAATCAGTCGAACCAGCGGCAAGGCAACAACAGGCGCCGTGATGATCAGATCTTGCCCCTCGCGCAATTGCAGGCCGACGCGGACGGCCACTTCAGCCAGACGTTCGAGCTTTACCGGATCGATGACGGGATTTTGCATATCGTGAGCCATGGGCTGCGGACCTCTTTGATGCGAAAGCGCCTCCCTCGAGAAAGGGGGCGTCATGAAAGAATCACTTCTGTACACTCGCCGCCAGTTTATCAGATGGCGCAATTAAACCACGTTCTTTTCAGGATATGGTCTATACTGGATACTGCGGTCAGCAATATGGAAAGCAAAGAGAATGAACACGAAAGCGCTTGTATTATTGGGACTTGCAGGCCTGCTGGCCGGTTGTGTCACCATGACACCGGAAGAGCGCCGCGCTGCCGATGAACGGACCTGCCGGGGCTATGGGTTCAAGCCGCAGACCGAAGCATTTGCCAATTGCCTGATGCGTCTCGATCTCGACCGCCGCGCAGATCGCCGCGCCTGGGAGAACCGCGTCGATTTTTACGACCGGCCAATCATGCTCTATCAGCCGATCTATCGTCCGGTCGTGGTTCGCCCCCGCTAATTGCGGCAGATTGCGGGGCTCAAATGAAAAATGCGGGCCAATCGAAAAGATCAGCCCGCACCGAAGCTGTTTAAATCAACTTATAGAGGCGTTTCTGGACGATCCTGCGACAGAAGCAGCGCGCCGATTGCATCGGCCTGCTTTTGGTCTGCCGCAGCATAGCCGAGCGTTTGCGGCTGGCTTGCAGGGGCCGACGTATCGAATTGCGGCTGGTAGGACGCGACCTGCTGAATCTGTGGCTGTACCTGTGCTGTCGCTATGCCATTCTGGTGCGAGAGCCGATTGCCACGTGCCTGCGGACCAAGGCCGCTGCCCCGTATAGAGGTTTCCATCTTTGCGGCATCCGCCAGCGCAACCTGTACGGTGGGCGCTGCTTCCGGCACTGGACCGGCCTGCGGCAGCGTTACGTCATAAGACGGATCTTGCGGCGTGGATGGCGACTGCGGCGAATAGGCGAGAGCCAGATTGTATGGCTCCTGCGGCACCGGGTTCTGCAACGAGCCGTCGCGATTGCGCTTCTCGTAGAAAGAATTACCACCGGCAACCAGCACGTAATGCATGTTGTTATACGGGAATGACAGACCAGCCGTGTGGAAGAACATGGCGTTCTTCAGCTTCGGATGGCGCTGGCCCTTTAGCACGGCGTCAGCAGCAGCCTGAACGTCGGGCAGCTTGCCCGATTCCATCCTGCGGCTGAGAACGCCTGGTGCAAACTGGTTCTTCTGACCGACAACGCCACAAATCGTATCCGGATAACGGCCCGATGCGAGGCGGTTCATGACGACCGTACCAACGGCCATCAGACCATCAGGGCTGGAACGATTCGATTCGAAGAACATTGCGCGCTCAAGGCACTCCTTGTCCTTCGCCGTGTAGGTATAGGTCTTGACGCCGTTAACCGACTTGACGTGGCTTGCGGCCGCCGTCTTCTCAGTCTTGGCTGTGGTGCCGGTCGTCGTGCAGCCCGTCACTACGAAGGGCGCTACGAGCAGTCCTGCCAATACAGGCAGCTTCCAATTACCAGCGCGCGTCAACGGCTCAGTCTCATATTCAGGACCCTTAACTGAAGCAGTCGATCCGAAGGCCAATAATGACCAGTACGGGTCTAGCTGCGGTGCAAGTCAAAGCAGGCGAAGATCAAAAATCAAACAACCTGCCGTCGCTCGTCTTCTTCAAGGTTTTGGAATTTTTAGGCCAAAAAAAGGCAATGGGTCAAATTCCGAAATTGCTGAAACCATCGAAACGGCCACAAATGAAACCCGAATCATGAGCGTAATTGCCCTCACAAACCATTCAAAACTATTAATAGTTTCTTAATGAACCTACAGAAAAGAGATAAACCTTTGATTTGATGGAAATGATAGTTCCGCAATACAGGCCACATCGCTGCCTTAATTCGCAACTGCTGTAAAATTTTGATATATCTTGCTTCATCCGATTGGGAAAATCTGCGGCGTAACTGTTTTAGCAAGTCCTGCGCCGGTTCCTTCAACTTTGATGCAAGATGCGTAACATTCCGTGAGATCGGCCATTTTAGGCCTTTTCAGCGCCTCATCTGGCCGAATCGGGTGGCGCAGGCAACTGGCAAAACGGGCACGGCCAAAAGTGATCGAGCCCGCCTTTCGGTCCCGAAAGACGGGCTCAAAGAGCAGTTTTTATTAAAGTTCGATCAGCCGAAAGAATAACCGGCGCCGCGTACCGTGCGGATCGGATCAAGCGCGCGACCCAAGTTGATAGCCTTGCGCAGGCGTCCGACATGGACGTCGACAGTGCGATCATCGACATAGATGTCCGGTCCCCAGACACCATCGAGAAGCTGGCTGCGCGAAAAAACGCGGCCCGGCGACATCATGAAATATTCGAGCAAACGGAACTCCGTCGGTCCAAGACGGACTTCCTTTTCCTTGCGGTAAACGCGATGCTGCTGGCGGTCGAGCACCAGATCGCCCACCTTCAGCACATGCGACAGCAGGCTTGGATTAGCGCGGCGCAGCATGGCCTTGACGCGGGCCAGAAGCTCAGGGGTCGAGAACGGCTTCACCACGTAATCGTCGGCGCCGACGCTCAAGCCGCGAACGCGTTCGCTTTCCTCACCGCGGGCGGTCAGCATGATGACCGGCAAACGTTCCGTCTCCGGCCACTGGCGCAGACGGCGGCACAATTCGATGCCGGATACGCCAGGAAGCATCCAATCGAGGATGAGAAGATCCGGTACGTTCTCGCGCAGCGCGATTTCAGCCTCGTCGCCGCGTAGCATCGTATCCACCTGATAGCCTTCGGCCTCAAGATTGTAGCGCAGCAGAACGCTCAGCGCTTCTTCGTCTTCCACCACAGCGATTTTGGGTACCTGTGACATCCAATATTCCCTATTAAAATCCGGCGAGCGGAAGATACACGTCCCCCTATCGACCGCGTGCCGCCGCGCTATTCACTCATTCTCCACCGCATTTGGAGCACCTTTCGGCAAAGCCGTCCTGATGTGCTCCAAACGCAGCGCTTACTCAGGGCTTGCGTGCCTCATCCACGACAATGCCGTGGCTCAGGTCTTCTTTCGGTCGTTCGGCAGGCATCTGCAGGCCGGTCACGATGTAATAGACGGTTTCCGCGATGTTGGTCGCATGGTCGCCGATGCGCTCGATATTCTTGGCGCAGAACAGAAGATGCGTGCAGGCCGAAATATTGCGCGGATCTTCCATCATATAGGTGAGCAGCTCGCGGAACAGCGAGGTGTACATGGCGTCGATCTCATCATCGCGATCACGCACGATATTGATCTGCTGCACCGAGCGCGACGCATAGGCGTCGAGCACGTCCTTGAGCTGGGTCAGCGCCAGTTCGGCCAGGGTTTCAAGACCGCGATAGAGCTTGACCGGCTGGCGGGACTCCGAAACGGCGGCAACGCGCTTGGCAATGTTCTTGCCCAGATCGCCAACGCGCTCCAGATCGGCGGAGATGCGGATCGAACCGATAATCTCGCGCAGATCGACAGCCATCGGCTGACGCTTGGCGATGATCATCACGGCCTTGTCGTCGATTTCGCGTTCGCTGGCGTCCAGGATCAGGTCGTCTGAAATGACGCGCTGGGCAAGGGCGTTGTCCGCATTGACGATAGCGGCGACCGACTGTTCGACCATACGTTCCGCATGTCCGCCCATTTCGGCGATCTTGTGGGTGAGAAACTTCAGTTCCTCATCGTAGGAACGAACGGTATGCTGAGACGGCATGGTAGACCTCGTAATATAAATTGCGGGGAAGCCGCACTTCTGTTTTTGCTAGCGCAGTCCGCGGGCAAGGGAGGCTTGTCCCCTGCCCCAGTTTGTTAGCCAAAGCGTCCGGTGATGTAGTCCTGCGTGCGCTTTTCGGTCGGCGCAGTGAACATCGTTTCCGTGTCGCCCACTTCGACCAGATTGCCGAGATGGAACATGGCGGTGCGCTGCGAAACGCGGGCCGCCTGCTGCATAGAGTGGGTGACGATGACGATCGTGTAGTTCTGGCGCAGTTCGTCGATCAGCTCTTCCACCTTTGCGGTAGCAATCGGATCGAGCGCCGAGCAAGGTTCGTCCATCAGAATGACTTCCGGGCTGACCGCAATCGCACGTGCAATGCACAGGCGCTGCTGCTGACCACCGGAAAGACCCGTTCCCGCATCGTGAAGGCGATCCTTCACTTCCTCGAACAGGCTGGCCTTCTGAAGGCTCGTCACGACAATTTCTTCAAGATCAGTCTTGGAGCGGGCCAGACCGTGAATGCGCGGGCCGTAAGCCACGTTCTCGTAGATCGTCTTCGGGAACGGGTTCGGCTTCTGGAACACCATGCCGACACGGGCACGCAGTTCCACCACATCGATCTTCGGATCGTAGATATCCTCATTGTCGAGGGTGATCTTGCCACCGATGCGGCAACCTTCAATCGTGTCGTTCATGCGGTTGAGCGAGCGAAGGAATGTCGACTTGCCGCAGCCGGAAGGACCGATCAGCGCCGTCACCATCTTTTCCGGAACATCCAGATTGACGTCGAAAAGAGCCTGCTTCTCACCATAGAATACGCAAACCTTGTCGCCGCGCATCTTTACGGAACTGGCGTTGGCGTTCATCTTTTCTCCTACGGCTTTCTCGAGAGTACGTTCTGTCATCAAGTTCATAGCTTCGACTCCCGTTTACCAGCGGCGCTCGAACCGGCGGCGCAGAATGATTGCTGCAATGTTCATCACGGCCAGAAACAGAAGCAGGACGATGATAGCGCCGGACGTGCGTTCCACAAAGGCGCGTTCTGCTTCATTGGCCCACATATAGATCTGGACAGGCAAAGCGGTCGCGGGTTCCATCGGGGTCGACGGAACATCCGCCACGAAGGCCACCATACCGATCAGCAGAAGCGGAGCGGTTTCACCGAGCGCATGGGCAAGCCCGATGATGGTGCCCGTCAGAATGCCGGGTGCGGCAAGCGGCAGGACGTGATGGAAAACCATCTGCGTCTTGGAAGCGCCGAGACCGAGCGCCGCGGCGCGGATCGATGGCGGCACGGCGCGCAATGCGGCGCGCGTTGCGATAATGATCGTCGGCAGCGTCATCAGCGTTAGCACCAAACCGCCGACCAGCGAAGCCGAACGCGGCAGGCCGAAGAAGTTGACGAAAACTGCCAGACCCAACAGACCGAACACGATGGACGGCACGGCTGCGAGGTTGTTGATGTTCACCTCGATCATATCGGTCCAGCGGTTCTTCTTGGCGAACTCTTCCAGATAGATCGATGCGGCGACACCAATAGGCAGAGCCAGACCCAGCACGATCAGCATCATATAAAGAGAACCGACCAGCGCCACACCGAGACCGGATGTTTCCGGGCGGCTCGATGCGCCATAGGTGAAGAGGCCGGTATTGAAGGCTTCCTTCATGACGCCTTCTTCCGAAAGCGTCTTCATCCAGCCGACCTGACGGTCGGAAACCTTGCGGCTCGTTTCAGGCACAGTCAGGTCGATCTGCCCCTTGAAGGCGGAATCGATGTCTGCGCCAGCCAGAACCGGAACGGTCTGCGTCGTGCCGATGAGCGACGGATTGTCCATCACCATCTGGCGAAGCTGAATGCGCACGCCGTCCGAATAGAAGCGACCGAGATCGCGCATGGCCGGACGGTCCGTGGGCGACACGCCGAGCTTTTCAGCCAGAGCGTTGCGCACCAGAAGCGGATAGTTCGCCGTGATCAGCACATTCGGATCAGTCGCGCGCTTGTTGCCCGGATCGATCACCTGCGCCTCAAGCTTGACCGGCAGGTAAAGCGTCGTCTGCCAGAAGGCGGTATAGCCCTTGGAGAAAACCGAGAACAGCAGCGCGCAGAGGAAGAACACGCCAATCGAGATTGCAGCAATGCCATAGAGGCGGAAGCGGCGTTCGGCAGCATAGCGGCGCTTGAGCCCGATATCGCGGCGCACCGGCTTTGCAGAAACCGCGCCGCTTGCGTTGAAGGTCGTATCGGTCATTATTCGTACTGCTCCCGGTACTTGCGCACGATGTGCAGCGCAAAGATGTTCATGATCAGCGTCAGGACGAAAAGCGTGATGCCGAGCGCAAAGGCAACCAGCGTCTGCGGCGAGTTGAACTCAAGATCGCCGGTCAGCTGGTTGACGATTTTCACCGTAATGGTGGTCATCGCGTCGAATGGATTGATATTGATACGTGCCGCAACACCTGCCGCCAGAACCACGATCATGGTTTCGCCGATGGCGCGTGAGGCTGTCATCAGAAGTGCGCCGACAATGCCCGGCAGTGCCGCTGGCAGGACAACGCGCTTGACGGTTTCGGAGCGGGTTGCGCCAAGACCGAGCGAGCCGTCGCGCAGCGTACGCGGAACGGCGGTGATGATGTCGTCGGAGAGCGACGACACGAAAGGAATGAGCATCACGCCCATGACGAGACCGGCTGTCAGAACGCTCTGCGCCATGATGAAGCCTTGACCACCCGCTATCGCGGCAGAAAGGTCACGCAGGAACGGGCCGACCGTCACAAGGGCGAAGAAGCCGTAGACGATACTTGGAATACCGGCCAGAAGCTCCAGCACCGGCTTGACCACCGTGCGCACGCGCGGCGAGGCATATTCGGCCATGTAGATGGCGGCGAACAGGCCAACCGGAACCGCGAACAGCATCGCGACCAGCGCGATATAGAGCGTACCGGCCAGAAGCGGGATCAGACCGAACTGGCCCGTTTCGCCACCGGAACCGGCAGCGGCAAAGCGCGGATCCCAGACCGTACCGAAGAAGAAGTCCCAAGGGGAAACAGCCTGAAAGAAGCTGATCGTCTGGAACAGCATCGAGCAGATGATGCCGATGGTCGTCAGAATAGCGATACCGGATGCGGCGATCAGCCCCCACAGCACGATGCGCTCGACATTGTTGCGGGCGCGCATGCGGCGGTTGATCGTGGAGAGACCGAAAATCAAACCGGCAACGGCAATGACCAGCGCCACGGCGGCACCGATTGTGTGTGTCAGGTCCGTCGCCTTCTTCAGATAGAGGGCGATGGGCACCATAAAGTCCTGGCCCTCAGTTGCGAGAGCCACGCCCTTGTTGCCGAGAACCGTGCGCGCATCCTGATAAGTGGATGGGAAGCTTTCCAGCTCCGCCGGCGTCAGGCGTTCTAGACCGTTGGCGAGACCGCGCACCATACCGAGCTGAAGGCTGCGATTGGTATAGGAACCACCCTCGACCGCATCGGGCAGTCGTGAGGAGGCGCTGTGATCGAGATAGACGGACGCTCCGATAGCCCAGACCGCAAGAAACAGAACTGCAGGCAATGCAGAAACGAGGAAAACCCACCAGCCATGATAATGCGGGCGGGAATGCATTTTCTCGGCCGTCGAACCCTGACCAGAACCTTGGGTCGCGACAGGCTGCGCTTTGTCCAGTGCAACGGCGCGCTGACGGCCGATAAAGAAGCCGACTAACCCGATTGCAATGACGCTAACGAGAACCAGAAAGAAGGACATTCAATTTCCCCGGTTGCCCTGAAAAATGCGAAACGACAAAGACATGACCCCTATGACCAGACTGTCGGTTCCGCGCGATTGCGCCTGTCATATTAGAATGGCGCGAAAGGAGAAGAACGCGGGGAGGTTTCATCCCCGCGTTCCACAGTTTTAGTCTTACTTTGCAGCCATCGTCTTGCCGTCGGTGAAGGCAGCGCGCTGTGCTTCACGCTCTGCATCCGGAGCCGGAACCAGACCGTATTCAGCGAGCGGGCCGTCAGGACCGATCATCTGATCGTTCAGGAAGAAATCAACATATTCCTTGAGGCCCGGAACGACGCCGAGGTGAGCCTTCTTCACGTAGAAGAACAGCGGGCGCGAAACCGGATATTCACCCGAAGCAACGGTTGCAGCCGACGGCGTGATGTCGTTGACAGTCGCAACCTTCAGCTTGTCAGCGTTGTTTTCGTAGAAATAGAGGCCGAAAACGCCAACGCCGGTCTTGTTGGAGTCGATGCGAGCCAGCGTTTCAGCATAGTCGCCGTCGATGTCGACAGCCTTGCCGTCCTTGCGAACTGCGATACAGGCCGAAGCGGCAGCCTTGTCGTCGAGACCGGCCTTCTTGATTTCGTCCAGAGCGCCCGAGTGCTTGCAGCCGTCAGCCAGAACCTTTTCTTCGAAAACTTCACGGGTACCGTGCTTTTCGCCCGGGATGTAGGCAGCAATGTCCCAATCCGGCAGGTTCGGGTTGACCTGGTTCCACTTGGTGTTTGGATTGTCGACCAGCTTGCCGTCGACAACAACCTTGGCGGCCAGAGCCTTGTAGACGTCTTCCGGCTTCAGCTTCCAATCCGGACCCTTAGCGTCGGTCGCGAATACGATGCCGTCATAACCGAAGCGCACTTCTTGAACGTCCTTGACGCCAGCGTCGACGCAAGACTTCAGTTCCGTGTCCTTCATGGCGCGCGATGCATTGGCAATATCGATGGTGTTTTCACCGACGCCCTTGCAGAATTCCTTGATACCTGCGCCCGAACCGCCCGATTCAACAACCGGCGTCTTGAAGTTCGGGAAGGTTTCGCCGAAGGTTTCAGCGACGATCTTTGCGTAAGGCAGCACGGTCGAGGAACCGGCAACCTGAATCTGATCGCGCGCTTGGGCAGCGGAAACCGACAGAACGGCAGCAATGGCCAGCGCCGCGGTCGAGGAAATCATCTTGTTCATGAGCAGCAGCTCCTGTTGTAAAAAGCCTATGACGATTAGCGTCAGTAGCCGTCTACGCGCTCTATATTACATTCATATGACAGTAATGTTACAGGTTTGTATCAATGCTCCGCGCCACCAATTGTGTGGGGTTTCGCAGGCATTGGAAGAGCTGCTGGAACTGTTATGGGAATCAAAGCCGTAGGCGCGGCAGACGGGCTCCCGTGGCCTCAATGCCCGCCACATCGGCATTGGCAAAGGCAAAACGCAGAAAGGCTTCCTGTCCTTCACCGAAGAAGACGCCCGGCAATGTGACAATGCCGAGCGACTTCGCAAGGCGCTCGGCCACCGTCACAGAAGATGTGCCGCCAAAGGGATGGCGCACGAAGGCAAAATAGGCTCCCACCGCCTCGACGCGCCAGCCATCGACACCCGCCATGACGGAACGAAGCGCTGCCGCCCTGCGTGCAATTTCCTTGCGGTTGTCATTGCGCCAGGCTTCCAGCGGCGCAAGCGCACGGGCAACAGCCACTTGCGGGGCGCGTGTGGCGCAGATTTGCAGATTGTCCATCACCTTGGCGATATTGGCCACCATGTCGGCGCCCGCAACAATGGCCCCCAGACGATGCCCCGGAATGCAAAAGGATTTTGAAAAGCTATAGAGCTGGATCAGATGCGACGGCCAGTCGGCCTCACCGAATAACTCGTGCGGGGCTTCACCGGCATTTGGCAGAAAGTCGCGATAGGTTTCGTCGAGGATCAGCCATGTTCCGTTGGCACGGCAGAGCGCGTAGATCTGGCCAAGCAGCTCCGGCGGATAAACCGCACCGGTCGGATTGTTCGGAGAAACCAGTGTCAGCGCCTTCACACCGGGATGCAGCGCTGCCCGCACATCCTCGATCGTCGGCACAAAGCCAT
Source organism: Ochrobactrum sp. RH2CCR150 (assembly GCA_014138095.1). GTDB lineage: Bacteria > Pseudomonadota > Alphaproteobacteria > Rhizobiales > Rhizobiaceae > Brucella > Brucella gambitense. The sequence continues at coordinate 287,870 of JACGXE010000001.1, read as the reverse complement.
TTTCCGCACGGCACGGAAAAGAAGCCGGCTTGATGCCGAGCATTTCCAGTGAAGAGCGGTGGTTGAAATAGAACGGATCGGTGGTCAGTACCGTATCGCCGCTGCCGGCCACGCACATAATTGCCGCGATGAAAGCCTGATTGCAGCCAGATGTGACATGCACATTGCGCGCTTCAATCGACGCACCATAAAGCGCGCTGACATGTGCGGCATAGGCCTGACGCAGCACCGCCTCGCCTTGAATCGGTCCGTAGCCCGCGCAGGCGAGCGACCCTGCCGCCTCGCCCAGAAACTGCAACATGTCTGGATGCGGTGGATAGCCGGGAACCGCCTGCGAAAGATCAATCAGGGGGCCGTGGCTGCCGTCATAATCCCGCGCCCAGGCCTGCACAGCCGGAATGGGCGGTGCGGAGAGTTGATCGATCAGCGGATTGACGGCGGGCAGTTTCATAGGAGGCTCCCATTGCGATTGCGCCACTCTTATAGCGAAGGGAGAGACGATTAAAGCCGTTACTCACTGGGTCGCGAAAGCACATAGACCGCAGAACCCAGCATGAAGATCGTCACCGCAATTGCCAGCAATGGGCCCGGATGAGCGCCCCACCAGAAAAACCCGTAGCCGACAGTCATGCCCAGACAGGCATAGAGCTTTGCCTTTGGTGGAATGGCGCCTCGGTCGCGCCACTTGATGATCAGCGGGCCGAAACGCGGATCGCGAAGAAGCCGCGCTTCAAGCTTGGGCGAAGACCGCGCAAAGAACCATGCCGCCAGAATAATGAAGATCGTTGTCGGCATGACGGGCAAAAGCGCACCGATAATACCAAGCGCCAGCATCACAAATCCGAGCACGAGAAACAGCACCCGCTTGCCGGCGGAGATCGCCGGATCGGAAGCATTTGTGTTCGTGTCGGAAGGATCGTCCTGCATGTTTTCCGTTGGAATCGCACCTGTTCGCCACTGGCTTATAGCAGGATTTCTTCCATAAATTGCACTGGCTGATCGGTCAAAGAAACGTCATAAGCCCCGTTTTCCGGCCTGTGGATAACCAAAAGGCGACCTGTGAAAAATGCCACTCACACGCCAAAATTGTAATTTTGCCCGGAAAAGGCCGCATTTCGACAACTTTTAGAAGGTGCTTCAAAACTTAGTCTACAAATAAAAATTGCAGGGTCAGGCGCAAGCGCAACAAAGGTCGCAAGCAGCTTTTCTTGGATTCCACGCCCGAAAACATGGACGCGTAGAGCCATACGCCAGATTCTTAACGAATCGTAAACGCTTTTACAGCAATCAAACTGAATCCTTCCAAATATTCCTCAGTTTTGTTTCAGAATATAAGTAAACAACGCATAGTATAGGATGATTTTCCGCTGCGGATATAGATTCAATTACCGCACAATGTTCTCATTCGAACCACGTCATCGCCACATTTAGATTCCACTTCACTCAGGTCTTTCTCAGCAAAACTGTCAAAGCGCCCCGTTAACAACTAATGGAACTGGTATGAACTTCAAGACCCGTATGGCTATGCTCGGCTTTGCAGCAACCAGCCTTCTCGCTGTCAGTGCAATCGAAGCCTCGGCACAGCAATGCGGCGGTGCCTCCTGGTACGCCCTGACCTCCCGCACGGCATCGGGTGAACGTATGAACCCAGCCGGATTGACCGCAGCGCACCGCTCCCTGCCGCTTGGCAGCAAGGTCAAAGTTACCAATCAGAGAAATGGCAAGTCGCTCGTCGTGCGCATCAACGACCGCGGCCCGTTCATCAAGGGACGTGTGCTGGATCTCTCCAAGGGTGCTGCAAGCCGTCTCGGCTTCATTGGCGCCGGACACACCAAGGTCTGCTTCACGCCGATGTAATCGGGCGTAAAGATATCTTCGGATAATAAAGTGATAGCGGCCCGGATCGGGCCGCTATCACTTTATTTGCGATCCAGCCGGTCGGTGAACCACTTGGTCAGGTTGACCCAGACGTCATCCTTTTCCGCCGCATCTTCGATGCCGTGTTCTAGATTGGGATTGTCGTTGACTTCAATCACCACGACACCGTCATCCGTCTCCTTCAGATCGACACCATACAAGCCATTGCCGATGCACCGCGCAGCGCGCAGGCCGGTTTCCAGAACGGCTTGCGGGGCCTCTGCCAGCGTATAGGTGCGAAAGCCGCCCTCAAGCGGTTTGCCGCCCGTATCGTGCTTCACGATCTGCCAGTGGTTTTTCGCCATCATATACTGACAGACGAAAAGCGGCTTGCCGTCGAGGACGCCCACGCGCCAGTCGAACCGGGTCGGCATATATTTCTGCGCCAGCAAAAGATCGCTATCCTGAAGCCACAGCATTGCCAGCGCCTTCAGCTCGCCCAGATCACTCACCTTCTTCACACCGCGCGAGAACGAGGAATCCGGGATCTTGATGACCAGCGGAAAGCCCAGCATATCAGCGGCCCGCTCCAGATCCTCCTCACCAGCAATCATCACGGTCTGCGGCACCGCCACATCATTGGCCTGCATCAGCTCGTGCAGATAGACCTTGTTGGTACAACGGATCATCGAAATCGGATCATCGATGACCGGCATGTTTTCCTGCTGCGCCCGGCGCGCAAAGCGATAGGTGTGGTTGGAAATCGATGTGGTTTCGCGGATGAACAGCGCGTCGTAATTGGCAAGACGCGACAGGTCCTTCTTGCCGATTGGTTCGACCTCAACACCAAGCCGCGCCGCGATCTTCGCCCAGTGCTTCAGAGACGCCATGGATGATGGCGGCATCGCCTCTTTCGGATCGCAGAGCGTCGCAACAGAATAACGGGCCGGAACTTTCGGCTTGGCCGCCCGCCATTCGCGCTGGGTGTAGCGGTCGAGCGCATCCTCAAAACGCTCCTTTTGATGTTTCGAGAATTTCGAAATATTGGAGAAGCCGATTTTCTGGATACGCGCCCACTCACCCGGCTTGATCGTCACTTCCAGCGACGGCGCGCGGAACCAATCGAACAAAAGCCTGCCGAAACGCTCGAATTCCGGGTTCTCGGCCAGACCGAAATGGACGTGGATGGTTTCAGGCGCTTTTTCCGGATGCTTGCCGAGCGCCTTGTTGAGCATGTCTTCCAGTTCGGGAATGGCATTCTCATAGAGCCGACGCTCGGAAAGATCGATCATCGTCTCAACGGACGGAATGATGCGATGGCCGCGCGCTTCCGCCAGAAGCGAGGCATAATAGCCGCGGCTCTGGTAGGCATAGGTGCGCGACAGGTTGATGATGCGCGGGCGCTGCTGGCCGTTGAACAGCGCCGGATGCGCGAGATAGTCACGATTGGTCATGACCTTGTGCGGTGTGGCGCCATTATCGATATCCGAGAGGCGCCCAACGAGAATGACGCAAATCGTCATCAATCTGTCCCTTTTTCGAGAATCACTGCTGCTCTGAGCCCATCGCGGCCGAAACGGGCGATGCGGTCGAAGATGTGGAATGGAACCGGCACATTGGCCGCATCGGCGATGCTTTCGCCTTGTTCCTCTTCCACCCACGGATCATGAATAAAAATATGGCGGCCATCTTCGCCGTGGGCGAGAACCCAATGCGGCACCTTGTTGCCGAACATGAGATAGCCGCTGATCAGAACGACCACCGACGCGCCACGCCGCAGCGCCGTGACGATGTCAAACAAGGTAAAGCTGCGATAATCCACCGGAATGCCATAGGCTTCCGTGCGCTGGCGAAAGTCGGTTTGCGCGAGCTGCATCACCCGGCGTTTTTTCTCCGAACGCACCGATTGCAAAAACAGCATATCCTCGATGGAAACGATGATGGACGCCTTCAATCCATGCTCATACCCGGCGACGGCAAGGCCGAAAGGTTCGCAGCCCCCCGGCCCAGACATCATGTAAATGGTGGTCGCGTCGCGCCACAGGCGAACTTCCAGCACCGGATCGAGTTGCACGCCGGGCTTGTGATAGGCGAGCGCCATCATGAGGCAGGCCGCCCCGCAGGTGAAATCGGTCGTCTGCCGATAATAGGGAAATGTCGTGATCGGAGGGGTGCCGCCGCGCACCGTCTTTTCAAAACGCAGGGCGTCGGAATGATCCGCATAATAATCGAGATAGCGCCCGATTGGGCGATAACCGTTGCGTTTATAAAGCGCGATGGCCCGTGCATTGTCCTCGCGCACCTCAAGCCGCAACAGCGGGCGGTCGTGCTCATAGGCCGCCGTTTCAGCAGCCTGCAGCAGAAGCGCACCAATACCCCTGGCACTCGCATCCGGATCGACGGCGATCGAATAGAGCCGCGCCATCGCCGTACCGTGCCGGAAAAGGATCATCGCATAGCCGATGATGTTGCCATCGGCTTCCGCAATGATCGTTTCAGCGGTGGGACGCGCGATTAAGGCGCGGAAGGAGCGTCGGGAAATACGGTCTGCTTCGAAGCAGCGCTCTTCGATGCGCAATAACGCATCAATGTCGTCTGCCGTGGCCTTGCGCGTGGTTGCGCTTGTCATCCCGTGGCCTTTGCAAATGGACCTCAAAGGTCCGGTGGAATGTGCCAACCATTGGCATATTCGCTGGCAAAAACAAGCTCCCCGAGCATGGCAAAATTATGAGTGGCAACCGGGCGTTCTTACAGCCTCAAAAACCCAGTAAATTCAATCTATGATTGCATTTTTACGGGCCACCCGCGTTAACCATTAATTAAGATGTTGGGCGATGAAGCGGCAAATCGAATTGACTCCGAAGTGTTTCAGATTTTAACGTTTCGTTAATAAACGAGTATCCGGCAAGGGCCAGATCAAAGGCCCCCACCAAAGGCGTTGAGTATGTTTTGCGTAGTTCGCTCGACCAAGAAAATTATGGCAGCAGCTGCTTTCGCGGCTTCGGTGCTGATGACAGGCTTTGGCGCTGAGGCAGCCTCTGGCGACTTCATGCAGACCGGAAAGGTCACGTCCCAGCCGATCGGCCATTACGAATTCTGCAAGCGCGAAGCGCAGGAATGCAATATCGCCAGCCGCAACACCAGCCCGTTTCAGCTTGGCCATGCCAACTGGCAGCAGATTGTCGAAGTCAATCTTTCGGTCAATGAACGCATCAAGCCGATGACCGATATGGAAATCTACGGCGTCGAGGAATATTGGGCTTATCCAACCACCGTCGGCGATTGCGAAGACTATGTGCTTCTCAAGCAGCGCGAGCTGCAAAAGGCTGGCGTTCCGATCACCGACCTGCTGATCACTGTCGTGCGCAAGCCTGATGGTGAAGGCCATGCCGTCCTGACCGTTCGCACTGATCGTGGTGACTTCGTTCTCGACAATCTGACCGACGAAGTTCTGCGCTGGAACGAAACCGATTATACCTATCTGAAGCGTCAGGCCACGAACAATACCGGTCGCTGGGTCAGCATCGAAGCCCCGGACAACCTGCTGGTCGGTTCGGTTCGTCACTAAATCGTAAGCTTCCAAAAATTGATTTCAGACCCGGAATATGCTAGACAGTCCGGGTCTAAAAAGGAGAGGCCGGTGCGGTTAGCCCGGCTCCCGTGTAACAGCGTCTCGCATGATGCATGTACGGGTCCTGACCTTCGCGGTTCTGTTTGCAAACCCGTCGAGTCCCCTGACCTTCAACTCCGGAGCAATAGTGCGCCGGAGGACCAAGGGTTTGGACAATGAAACAGCAAATCTCCGTTATCACACTTGGTGTCGCCGACTTGGCCCCTTCGCGTCGCTTCTACGTCGAAGGCTTCGGTTGGACGCCGATATTCGAGAATGAAGAGATCGTCTTTTATCAAATGAACGGCTTTGTGCTCGGCACCTTTCTCAAAACGGCACTCGAAGCCGACATGAACTGGAACGGCCTCTTGCAACCCGGCGCATTTTCTCTTGCCCATAATGTGGAGCAAACAGCCGATGTGGAGCCGCTGATGAACCGGTTGGTAGCGGCCGGTGGGAAACTGTTACGCGCCGCCGACGCGCCTCAACATGGCGGCTTTCGCGGCTATGTCGCCGACCCAGATAATCACGCCTGGGAAATTGCCTGGAATCCGGCCTGGCAAATCGATGAGAACGGGCTCGTGACCTTCGGACTCTAGGCCCGCAACACACTCAGCATTGTTTGAAACCAGTCGTCCCTTCGGCTCAGCTCTTATTGGCCGCAAAGCGCACGAGGAGATTCCGCATCGCCGCTCGTTGCGCTATGATCTGATTCTGGCTGCTTCCACGCCTCCCCCCTCCAATCGGGAAAGCATTTTTCATGCGGGAAGTATCAATCATCGAACCAGCTGTTCGAGCAAAAAGCATGAGGAGGGATTGCGATGACTGCTCGCCACAGAAGGTCACAACGATGAAATTGTCGTCTCCCATCTATCACCTGAAGCATCGCGCAAAGCGCCTTTCACGTGATGCCCAAATTCCGCTTCATGCCGCGCTGGATCAGGTGGCTGCGCAAGAAGGCTATAAAAGCTGGAGCATGCTCGCACAGAGGTCATCGGCCTCCATGTCCGGCAAAGACCTGTATCAGTCCTTGCAAGCTGGCGATCTGGTTTTGATCGGGGCTCGTCCCGGCCATGGCAAAACCTTGCTTAGTCTGGAGATTTTGATCGAAGCGATGAAAGACGGAAAACGCGGTTTGTTTTTCTCGCTCGATTACAATGAAAAGGATGTCGCAAGCCGCTTCGACTATCTGGGGACTCGTCCCGCATTGTTCAGCGACCGTTTTGTCTTCGATAGTTCTGATGCGATCAGCGCCAGTTATGTTGCGGAAATATTGAGCCGCGAACCGGCGGGCAGTTTTGCCGTTATCGATTATCTGCAAATCCTTGATCAGAAACGCGACAAGCCGGAGCTTATGGTGCAAATCAATGCGCTCAAAGCTTTTGCCCGCGCGCATGCGATGACAATCATTTGCATTTCCCAGATCGACCGGTCGTTCGATGCTGAGGTCAAGCTCTGCCCCGACCTTGACGACGTCCGGCTGCCCAATCCGCTTGATCTTTCGCTGTTCAACAAAACCTGTTTTCTCAACAACGGCACCGTGAGGCTTCAGCTTAACGGCAATTGATCGCCGACCAAGGATCGTTTGCGGCGTGAGCAATCACGCCGCAGAAATCAACCGTTCCGCACCGATCCGATAGGAAATTGCGCCAGCTAAATGAATGCGGCTGACCTGATCCACGCCGTCGAGATCGGCCAGCGTACGCGCAACTTTCAGGATCCGATGATAGGCGCGAGCGGAAAAGCGCATCTGCTCGCTCGCATCCCGCAACAGCTTCAATCCGGCTGCATCCGGTCGCGCAACATCCTCAATCAGATTTGCCGAACAATGAGCATTCGTCATCGACGGATCGAAACCCAGCGCCGCATAGCGCGCAGCCTGCAAGCCCCTGGCGCGAGCGACCCGTTGAGCCACGGTTTCGCTGCGCTCCGACTGCGCGGGTTGGATGAGGTCAAGCGCCGAGAGGGCGGGCATGTCCACACGCAAGTCGATACGGTCCAGAAGCGGCCCGGAAATCCGCGCCTGATAGTCCGTCTGGCAGCGTGGTCCGCGGGCGCAGGTGTGGCCGGGCTCGCCCGCCATCCCACACCGACATGGGTTCATGGCGGCAATCAATTGAAAACGAGCCGGATAGCTAGTGCGGTGATTGACGCGGGCAATCAGGCATTCCCCGGTTTCCAACGGCTGACGCAGTGAATCGAGTACCTGTGGCGAGAATTCGGGAAACTCGTCGAGAAACAGCACACCATTATGCGCGAGCGACACCTCGCCCGGGCGGGCGCGCAGACCACCACCCACCATCGCAGCCATGGATGCAGAATGATGCGGCGACCGGAATGGTCGGCGGTCGGACAGTTTTCCGCCCGCCAGCTCTCCGGCAATGGACGCGATCATGGAAACATCCAGCAATTCGCGCGGAGACAAGCGCGGAAGGATTGACGGCAGACGCTGCGCCAGCATCGACTTGCCGGAACCGGGAGGGCCGACGAGAAGCAGGTTATGATTGCCCGCTGCAGCAATTTCCAGCGCGCGCTTTGCCGTTTCCTGCCCCTTGATATCCGCCAGGTCCAGCAGGTGTTCGCTGGATACCCGCATGGAAGGATCGGGCGGCGTCAAAACCTGCGTCCCACGAAAATGATTGGCAAGCGCAATCAGGCTGCGCGGCGCGAGGATATCGATATTGGCACCCGCCCAGGCCGCTTCCGGCCCGCAAGCATGCGGACAGATAAGCCCCTTCTCTTCGCGATTGGCACCGATGGCAGCAGGCAGAACGCCCGCCACAGCCGTAATCGAACCGTCCAGTGAGAGTTCGCCCAGAACCAGATAGGATTGAATTGCATCGGCCGGGATAGCGCCGATAGCCGCCATCAGCCCGACCGCGATCGGCAGATCGTAATGCGACCCTTCCTTCGGCAAATCGGCAGGTGCCAGATTGACCGTGACACGCTTGGTGGGCATCGATAGCCCCGAGGCGTGCAAAGCCGCCTGTACGCGTTCGCGACTTTCCGCCACCGCCTTGTCGGGCAGGCCGACAATCGACATCCCCATCTTGCCCGGCGCAACCATGACCTGCACGTCGACAGGCACCGCTTCTATGCCTTGAAAGGCAACCGTTCCAACCCGCGCGACCATAAGCCCCCACTCGCCACGCAGCACATCCCTAAAGTGAGAAAATGCTTAAATACAACCAGAGGATTTAAGCATTTTTCCCGAAACGGATCAAGAACGTCGTGTGGCGATTGCGGTTTGGAACTTACCAGGAAATGCGGGCGCCCAAGCGACCGGAAACGACCCGGAAGCGCTCGCCCCCCAGATTGAACTCATAGGATGCATTGGCATAAAGCGAAGTGTTGTCGGCAACCTTGGTTGTGAAGCCTGCACCCAATTCGAGGCTGGTTTCTTCCCAGGATGGGTGAACCGAGTCGTTGTTGAAATAGATCGTATCGCTCGCCTTGAACTGGTGCCAGACATTGGCCAGTACGAACGGATTGAATGGCCGTTCATTGATCGTGTAATTGCCTTGCAGACGTGCGCCGATACGGCCTGTCCAGCTATCGTTATTGTCAAAGCGGATCGAAGCACCCGGATCGCTCGTATCGTCGAAATTCTGATACTGCCAGTAGATCTGTGCTTGCGGCTCCAGCACCCATTTTTCAGTGATCGAGAATTTTTTACCGGCTTCGAGAGATGCCGTCCATTCCTTGCCGTGGAAGCTGGAACTATAGTTCGCAACCGATTCCGTATCGATGCTGAGCCAGGAATGCATGATGATGGCGTCGATATAAGCCTCATCCTGCCACGTATGGGTCCAGTACGCGCCGAGACTATAGGCATCGATATCGATATTTCCGATCTCGATATTATTGCCGTAGATGTTTCTGGCGCGCATGTCGCCCCAGCCCCGAGCATAGCTTGCCATGAGGCCGACGGTGTCCAGCTGGCCGTTGTCGTGTTCGGCGCGATAGACCGGCACGCCGAACTGCATGCCCCACTGGTTACCTTTATAGCGCTGATCTGCGAATGTGCTCAGGTTCTGGCGATATTGATCGCCGAATATACGCGCCCAGATGACGTTCTTGTTTGCCTCATCGCCAAACCAAGACTGTTCGCCATGGCGTTCGTGGAACGTGCCCAGAGCCACGCGCAGCAGGCCGCGCACGACAGTTGGCGTTGCACTCAAAATCGGAACTTCGGGACGGACCAGCGTAACACTGCCGCCGCCGTCACCACCATCCGATCCGCCGCCGGTTCCTCCACCAGTGCCACCCCCTGTACCGCCGCCAGTACCACCACCGGTTCCGCCACCTGTGCCACCGCCAGAGCCGCCGCCGGTGCTGCCACCATCGCCCTCATCCGGGCCAGGTATCAACCATTCGGCTGGAATGTTAGGGTTGCTGGTGTCGATACCGGAGAAATTGTTGCGCAGATACCAGTTATTGTCCGTGCCATCCGTCACTCCGCCCTGAACCAGCTGATATTCGTAAATGCCGGCAGAGGCGCGTCGAGCGAGCGTGAACGTGCCTGCACCGGTGGTCGCTCCGTTGACCGCCTCCACAACCAGAATACCGTTCTGCTGGGTCTGCGCGCCTGTCCCTCCTACATTGGTGACCACGATACCGGTCGAGCCGGTCGTCGTACCGCCTGAAATAACCAGCTTGTCGGACGGTGCATTGTCGCCCGCGAGAACCGTATTCAACCAGAGCTGGCCGGAATTGCCCTGATAATTACCGACAATGGTGAGGCTATCCGACGTGGAATTGGAGCCGTTGGTCAGATCGATCACGCCAGCATTCACCACTTGCGTGAGGCTGCCACTCACTGCGGGACTGATGGTCCAGGTGCCACTGCCTGCACGCAGATAGCTGGTCGAATCGATCGAGAGCGTACCGGTCGAGGTGCCGCTGTCGCCGAGCGTCAGATTGCTGTTCATCGTCAGCTCCGATGCACTCAGAAGCTGGATAAGCTCCCAGTTGATCAGACGCTGCGGATTGCTGCCCTTGGTGTTCTGCCAGGTCAGCTGATCCGTGCCGAGACCACCATTGATCTGGATGCCTCTCAGTTGCGTGTCGGTCAGCCCCTGAAACACGGCCACGTCATTTTCCGTGCCCATATCGATGCCGCCGATCAGACCGCCGGTCCATAGCATGTAGTCGGTGTCTGCGCCTGCCATCAGCGAGCCGGTGACTTCGCCGCCGGACAGTAAGAAGACGTCGTTGCCGTCGTCCTGATTGACAGTTGCGCTGACACGACCGCCGCGCATGTCAAAAATATCGTCGCCTGACCCTTGCGAAACATTGCCGTTTATCTGGCCGGGGTCGTAGTTGATGATCGTGTCATTGCCGGAACCAAGCGCGATCGTGCTCTGGATCGTGCCGTAATTTTGCACATAGGTCTGGCTGGCGCCGTTGACGAAAATGCCGTTGTTGAGCGAGGCGCCGGTGGTGTTGGTAATGTTGGTCCGGCCATCGCCATTGATGGTGACGCCGTTGTTCAGCGTGCCATCATTGGTAATGATATTGGTGCTGTTGCCGGTGAAGCTGAAAGCCGAATTGATATGCGAATTGGCGTAATTGTGGACCGTATAGGTGCCGGTACCGCTGATCGTCAGGCCGCCATTGATCGTGGCGCGATTGTCGAAAACGAGGCTGGTCGCGTCGGTTATGACAGCGCTCTGCATATTACCCGAATTGTCGACGGTCAGCGCACCCATGCTGCTGGCCGTGAAAGGGCCGTTCAGATTGGTGTTCTGCTGGATCACGACATCGAGGCTGCCAAGTCCGCTGGTGCTGAACCCGTTCGGATTGCCGTTGCAGATGACAGTACCGCCGGAAGCAGGAGATGCGGGTGTACAGTCGGCCAGCGCGGTCTCTGTATATGGAAAGAGGAAAAGAACCCCGATAACGGGTATGGGCATTTTGAACTGAGGTGCGGTCAAACGCAGTAACGGAAAGGCGTGACTTTTTCTGTTCCCAGTCGAACGACGCATAGAAATCCCCTCGAATACTATTCGTAAATCACTGAATAGATTGAATTCAGCACTAAAGCGCGACATTGGCAATAATATAAATTAGTCGAATCTAATTTTATCAAAAGGTGTTGCGAAAAGCCTCGAATGAGAAAGGCAGGGCGCTTCGAACTTTGTTTTTACAAGTTTTCTCAATGGTGTAGCTGCAACAAGCAATCGGCTGGCTAAAAAAGGAAACGGGCCTCGATTTCTCGAAGCCCGCGGCTTATTACTCATAGTTGTATAATAAAACGATCTCGCCTGAACAGAACGAGAGAGCGTTGTCGATTATCGCTTTGCTTCCACCGCATCCCAGAACAGCGCAGCGATATTGGTTCCGTCGAAACGCTCAATCTCGCGGATTCCGGTCGGCGAGGTAACATTGATCTCGGTCATATAGTCGCCAATGACATCGATGCCGACGAGAATGAAGCCACGCTCCCGCAAGGACGGTCCGATGCGTTCGCAGATTTCGCGTTCGCGCGGCGTCAGCTTGCTCTGTTCGGCCTTGCCGCCAGCATGCATGTTGGAGCGGGCGTCGGTTTCAGACGGCACGCGGTTGATCGCGCCCACCGGCTCGCCATCAATCAGGATGATGCGCTTGTCGCCTGCACGCACATCTTTCAGATAACGCTGGGCAATGAACGGCTCTCGGAAGAGCTGTCCGAACATTTCGAGCAGCGATGAGAGATTGCGATCGCCATCGGCAAGATGGAACACGCCCGCGCCGCCATTGCCATAAAGCGGCTTGAGGATGATGTCGCCGAACTCCCGGCGGAAATCCATGACTTCCTGCGGGTCCTTGGTGATGAGCGTTTCTGGCATCAGGTCAGGAAACTCGGTGACAAAAATCTTTTCGGGGCTGTTGCGCACCCAGGCCGGATCGTTGACGACCAGCGTCTTTGGATGAATGCGCTCCAGAAGATGCGTGGTGGTGATGTAGTTCATGTCGAATGGCGGGTCCTGGCGCAGCAGCACCACATCCATTTCCGACATGTCGCGGCGGATAGGCTCGCCCAGTGTGAAATGGTCGCCCACGACGTCGCGCACGTCCAGCTTTTCGAGACGGGCCGAAACGACGCCGTCGCGCATCGACAGGCGGTCAGGCGTGTAGTGATACAGCTCGTGGCCGCGCTTCTGCGCCTCCAGCGAAAGCGCAAATGTCGTGTCGCCCTTGATGTTGATCGTGCTGATATGGTCCATCTGGACCGCGACTTTGAGAGCCATGATTTCCTCGCGATTCGAAGTTGCGGGAAATCTAAAACGGAATGCACCGGCGATATAGTGCCTTTCTGCCGTCGAAACGGTGCCAATTCAGGCTTTCTGGCGTAAGCGAAACACAAAAAAGTGTTTGCGATAGGGCCTCACTTCCAAAGTACGCGCCCCACCCCATATGATGGATCACAAATAAATCCCCCTAGATTCAAGGGAACTCCATGAAAAAGATCGGCTTTCTCTCGTTCGGCCATTGGTCGCCCTCACCGCAGTCGCAAACCCGTTCGGCTGCCGATACGCTGTTGCAATCCATCGACCTGGCAGTCGCCGCTGAAGAACTGGGGGCCGATGGCGCCTATTTCCGCGTGCACCATTTTGCGCGCCAGCTCGCCTCGCCCTTCCCGCTTCTGGCCGCAGTTGGCGCCAAGACCAGCAAGATCGAGATCGGCACCGCTGTCATCGACATGCGTTATGAAAACCCGCTTTATATGGCGGAAGATGCCGGCGCTGCCGACCTGATCTCCGGCGGACGCCTGCAGCTCGGCATCAGCCGCGGCTCTCCGGAACAGGTGATCGACGGCTGGCGTTACTTCGGCTACGCGCCGGAAGAAGGCCAGACTGATGCGGATATGGGGCGCAAACATGCGGAAGTGTTTCTGCGCACCCTGAAGGGTGAAGGCTTTGCCCAGCCCAATCCGCGCCCGATGTTCCCCAACCCGCCCGGCCTGCTGCGTCTGGAACCGCATTCCGAAGGATTGCTCGACCGCATCTGGTGGGGGGCGTCGTCCAACGCTACGGCTGTCTGGGCGGCCAAGCTCGGCATGAACCTGCAAAGCTCCACGCTGAAAGACGATGAGACCGGCGAGCCGTTCCATATCCAGCAGGCGAAACAGATACGCGCCTATCGCGAAGCCTGGAAGGAAGCGGGCCACAGCCGCACGCCGCGCGTTTCGGTGAGCCGCAGCGTCTTCGCGCTCGTCGACGATCGCGATCGCGCCTATTTCGGTGCTGGCGGCAAGGAACAGGACAGCATCGGCTATATCGATGAAAACACGCGGGCGATCTTCGGTCGGTCTTATGCGGCGGAACCGGAAGATCTCATCAAGGAACTGGCGCAGGACGAGGCAATTGCAGAGGCGGATACGCTGCTTCTGACTGTTCCCAACCAGCTTGGCGTCGACTACAACGCCCATGTTATCGAAGCGATTTTGAAACATGTCGCTCCGGCGCTTGGCTGGCGCTAATCGCATTTTGATCAGCAGCGGCTTTGCCCCGGAGCGTGGGTGAAGCCGCTTCTTCATGTTTGCCCTATTGGTGCCACGTGAGAGGTTTCCAATTGGCGGGAAACTGGTCTAAGCAGAAAGCTTGCAAGACGCTTTTCGGGAGGAAAAGGTGACGTCCGTCAAAACCGCCATATTCGCCGACCATATTGCCGAGCTGGGCGAAGGTCCGGGTTACGATCCGCTGACTGGCCACGTCTGGTGGTTCGACATTCTTGGGCAGAAGCTGATCGAGCGAAACTGGGATAGCGGCGCTATGGAGGTCCATGACCTCGGCATGAAAACCAGCGCCCTTGCCGTCATCGACCGCGAACGCCAGCTTCTGGTCAGCGAACACGGGCTGTTCATCCGCGAACGCGCCAATGGACGCCTGACGATGCATCATCCGCTGGAAGCCGACAATCCGGTGACGCGCTCCAATGATGCGCGCGTCCACCCATCCGGGTCATTCTGGATTGGCACCATGGGCCGGAAGGCCGAGAAGGATGCCGGTTCCATCTGGTGGTATCGGGAAGGCCAGGTGAAGAAGCTTTTCTCCGGCATCACGATCACCAATTCGATCTGCTTTTCCCCCGATGGAAAGATCGCCTATTTCGCCGATACCGATCGCAACATTATCTGGCGCGTCGACACCGATCCAGAAAATGGTCTGCCGGTTTCGGAAAAGAGCGTCTTTCACCATCGTGTCGAGGAAGGCGGCGTTGACGGATCGGTCGTGGATGCAGAAGGCACCGTCTGGAATGCCTGCTGGGGCGGAAGAGCGCTGCACGCCTATTCGCCGCAAGGTCGTCTGATCCGCTCCATCGAGTTGCCGGTAACCCAGCCTTCCTGCCCGGCCTTTGTGGGTCCGGATGCGGCGGTGATGATCGTGACCAGCGCCCATGAAGGCATGAACGTCGAAGCGCGCAACGCCGACCCCCATGCCGGAAAAGTGCTGTTGCTCGACCTCACATTGGCAGGGCGACACGACCCGCCAGTGCTGCTCTAAAAGCTGCCAAAAAGACAAAGGCCCCTTCCGGGGCCTTTTTACATTCCAGAATGCAAGCGCTCTTTTTGCACGCACATCTTGTCCGAAAACCGCTTAGCACTTTTCGGGATGTGCTTTAGCCTTCAAAAGCCTCAACAATGAGAACTTCCCCATCCGCGACTGTCCGGCGGATAGCTGCTGCGGCCTGATATTCCGGCGAATTGAAGCAATCGAGCGCGTGCTGCATGGTCTCGAACTCGATAACGACATTGCGTGCGCGGCCTTGCCCTTCGACGGCTTCCGCCTTGCCGCCGCGCGCCAGAAACTTGGCGCCATAGCGCTCGAATGCAACCTTGGAGCCTGCCACATAATCCTTGTAGCGTTCCGGGTCGCGAACATCCACGCGAGCAATCCAATAGGCTTTTGTCATGCTTTCCTCCTCCAACATTATTTACGCAACCGAGCGCATTTCCTCCAGAATGGCAAGCGCTGACGCTTTGCGATCCGCCGCTCCGACAATCGGTCGCGCCACAACCAGATGGCTCGCACCGGCCCGAAGCGCATCCGCAGGCGTCATGACACGCTTCTGATCGCCCTTCTCAGCGCCTGCGGGACGGATGCCCGGGGTTACCACGGCCATATCCGGCCCGATGGCCTGACGAATGGCGGCAGCTTCAGCTGCGGAAGCGACGATACCGCCCAGACCTGCCTCGCGCGCCTGACGCGCACGCTTCAGCACCAGCGTTTCAGCATTGTCGGAATAGCCAGCTTCCTTCAGGTCAGCATCGTCCATCGAGGTCAGCACCGTCACGCCGAGCAGGCAAAGATCGGACCCCTTGGCCGCTTCGACGGCGGCGCGCATGGCTTTGGGATAGGCATGCAGCGTGAGCATCGAAACACCCATTTTCGCAACATTCTCCACGCCCTTGGCGATGGTGTTGTCGATGTCGAGGAGCTTCATGTCGAGGAAGACTTTTTTCTTCGCCGCAATCAGGCTCTTTGCAAAATCGAGACCGCCCGCAAAAACCAGCTGATAGCCAATCTTGTAAAAGGAAACGGCGTCGCCAAGTTCCTCAACGGCTTTTTCCGCTTCGGCGATAGTTGGCACGTCGAGGCCCACGATCAGCTGATCGCGCAATTCTGTCGTCGTCATGAAATTCTCCGCTGTGATTTTATCTTGAGCGGGATCTATTTCACGTTGAACATCATCCCGCTCAAGCATTTTGCTTAAGCATGATCGTTTCCGAAAACCGGTGCCCACTTTTCGGGATCATGCTCTAATCGCACAACAAGGCGCGGTACGAAAGATACCGCGCCCTGAAATATGCAGATTGAACGGAGAATCAGCCGACCCGGCTGATCACGCTGTGGCAGACAGCCGTGAGCATCTTCGCGCTGCGCTCATCCTTGAGCGTACCGTCTTCATTGAATGCTGCCGAGGCGCGGCCGACTGAACATTGCTCGGTCACAACCTGCGTTCCCACCGCCATGAGTACCGCGCGCAGATGATAAAGCCCGCGCATACCGGCGAACATGCCGTCCGACGTCGAACACAAGCCGACCGTCAGCCCGCTATAGGGCCGAAGCGGCTGATCACCATCCTTGGAAATACGGCTGACCCAGTCGAGCGTGTTCTTGAGCAGCGGAGGGATCGACGCATTATATTCCGGCGAGCAGATCAGAAGCGCGTCGTGTTCTGCAAAGAGCCGACCGAGCTTCATGGCGTTTTCAGGAACGCCGTGTTCCTTTTCCAGATTCTGGTCCATCAGCGGCAGCGGATAGTCGGCAAGCGTAATGCGTGTGACTTCCGCGCCCTGCGTACGCAATTCCTTTTCGGCGGCATCCGCCATATGACCCGAGAAAGCGCCAATACGGATCGAACCGGCGAAAACAAGAACACGTGCGGTCATGGAGAACTCCTATGAAGTCAGTGTCTGAATGAAAAAGCGACATGCCGTGGCGAAAATGGTGATTTCGAGAACCGGAGCGCAGCGTACTTTTGGGTACGTGAGCACCGGAAGCACAGAAATTGCCATTTGCAGACCGGCATGGTGACTTTTGGATCAGACACTCAGCCAAGCGGCTTGCGGTAAACCCAAAGCTGTGCAGGCGGAACATTGCGCATGACGAAATCATAGTGCTGAACCGTATAGTTTCCGCGACCGGCGGGAACTGGCGGCAGAGGACCATAGGTGATCTGCATGAACGGGCGACCGCGGGGAATACGCGTCAGCATGTCCTCGATGAGCTGGACGCGGCGCGCCATCGGGAAGTTGAGCAGCGGTACAGCAGAAACAATACTGTCGAATTGCTGGTCCTTCTTCTCGCCAAGCGTGGTGTCGAGATCGAAGGCATCGCCCTGGATAATGTTCACCTCGGGAAATGTCTTGTTCAGATGCTCGACGAAATCCTGCGAATATTCGATGGAGTAAAGATCGGACGGCTTCACGCCATGCTTGAGGATCGCCTTGGTGATGACGCCGGTGCCCGGTCCCAGTTCCAGAACCGGCAGACCCGAATGAATATCAATCACGCTGGCCATGCGTCGCGCGGTTATGGAGCTGGTCGGCAGAATGGCGCCTACCGCTTTCGGACCGTCAATCCACCCTTTGAAAAAACGGATTTCCTCGTCGAATTTCGCGGCGAGTTTCCTGCCGAGTTGACCTGCCATTCCGCATGCTCCCATTGTCGTTATTGGACAAGTTTATGCCGCTTTCAATTCCCTAAGCAAGGCAGGAATAAGGAAAATACGAAAAAAGGGAGCCGCATGGCTCCCCTTTCTTAATCACCTATTCCCTCGAAGAATTCCTTCATCCGTGAGAAGAACCCGGCTGATTTCGGGCTGTTCTCCTGCGAGGAGAGTTTTTCGAATTCCTCCAGTAATTCGCGCTGGCGCTTCGACAGGTTTTGCGGCGTTTCAATATCGATCTGGATATAGAGATCGCCCACTGCCTGCTGTCGCAGAACCGGCATGCCCTTGCCCTTAAGGCGGAACTGCTTGGCGTTCTGCGTACCGTCCGGAACCTTGACGCGGGTCTGGGTACCGTCCAGTGTCGAGACTTCGAACTGGCCGCCCAGCGCCGCTGTGGTCATCGAGATCGGCACCTTGCAATAAAGGTCGGAACCGTCGCGCTGGAAGAACTCATGTGGTTTGACCGACAGGAAGATGTACAGATCGCCCGATGGTCCGCCACGCATTCCGGCTTCGCCTTCGCCTGCAAGGCGAATGCGGGTGCCATCCTCAATACCGGCCGGGATATTGACCGAGAGCGAACGCTCCTGCGTGACGCGGCCCTGACCATGGCACTTGCCACAAGGGTCCTTGATGACCTGTCCGCGACCGTTACAGGTCGGGCAAGTGCGTTCCACAGAGAAGAAGCCCTGCGCCGCGCGAACACGGCCCGAACCCGAACACATGGTACAGGTGGTGGGCTGCGAACCGGCCTTGGCTCCAGAACCAGAGCATTCGTCACAGGTGATGGAGGTCGGCACGCGAATTTGCGCGGTCTTGCCGGCAAATGCTTCTTCGAGCGTCACTTCCATATTATAGCGCAGATCGGCGCCGCGTTCGCGACCGTTGCTGGAACGGCGGCGACCGCCACCCATCATCTCGCCAAAAATATCTTCGAAAATATCGGCAAAACCGCCTGCGCCACCAAAGCCATTGCCGAAACCGGCGCCTGCGCCGCCATTTTCAAAGGCAGCATGGCCGAAACGATCATAGGCAGCCCGCTTCTGCGGGTCCTTCAGCGTTTCGTAAGCCTCGCCGATTTCCTTGAACTTGCGTTCAGCTTCCGGATTATCCGGATTGCGATCAGGATGGTACTGCATGGCAAGCTTGCGAAAAGCCGCTTTCAGCGTCTTGTCATCGCAGGACTTTTCTACGCCCAATGCTTCGTAATAATCGATCTTCATACGTCCGTTACCCCGGCGGCTGGACCGGACTCCCAACCGGAGCCTTCGTTATTATTCGTCATATGCCGAATACAGAAACTGGCAAAAGCCCGGCATGGAGCCGGGCTTTCACTGTCAGCGGCAGATGATTACGACTTCTTCTTGTCGTCGTCGATTTCTTCATAGTCGGCGTCAACGACATCGTCCTTGGACGAAGCGTTTTCACCGCCTTCAGCCTCTGCACCTTCAGAAGCCTGCGCTGCCTCATACATGGCCTGACCGAGCTTCATTGCCGTTTCAGCAAGCGTCTGGGTCTTGGCCTTGATGTCTTCAGCGTCGTCGCCTTCAAGCGAGGTCTTGAGTGCTGCAACAGCACCTTCGATTGCCTGCTTGTCGTCTTCCGAGACCTTGTCGCCATAATCCTTCAGCGACTTTTCAGTCGAGTGGATCAGGCTTTCGGCCTGGTTCTTGGCTTCGACAGCATCGCGGCGCTTCTTGTCGGCGTCGGCATTGGCCTCGGCGTCCTTGACCATCTTTTCGATGTCGGCATCCGACAGACCGCCCGAAGCCTGAATGCGGATCTGGTGCTCCTTGCCGGTGCCCTTATCCTTGGCAGAGACGTTCACGATGCCGTTGGCATCGATGTCGAAGGTCACTTCGATCTGCGGCACGCCACGCGGTGCAGGCGGAATGCCCACGAGGTCGAACTGGCCGAGGATCTTGTTGTCGGCAGCCATTTCACGCTCGCCCTGGAAGACGCGGATCGTCACAGCCGACTGGTTGTCTTCGGCAGTGGAGAAGGTCTGCGACTTCTTGGTCGGGATGGTCGTGTTGCGGTCGATCAGACGGGTGAACACGCCACCCAGCGTTTCGATGCCGAGCGACAGCGGGGTCACGTCGAGCAGCAGAACGTCCTTGACGTCGCCCTGCAGAACGCCACCCTGAATTGCCGCGCCCATGGCGACGACTTCGTCCGGGTTCACACCCTTATGCGGTTCCTTGCCGAAGAAGGCCTTCACGACTTCCTGAATCTTAGGCATGCGGGTCATGCCGCCGACCAGAACCACTTCGTCGATTTCACCAGCCTTGAGACCGGCATCCTTCAGAGCGGCCTTGCACGGCTCGATCGTGCGCTTGACGAGATCTTCAACCAGGCTTTCGAACTTGGCGCGCGACAGCTTGATTGCAAGGTGCTTCGGACCGCTCGCATCAGCGGTGATGAACGGCAGGTTGATTTCGGTCTGCTGGGCAGCCGACAGTTCAATCTTTGCCTTTTCGGCAGCTTCCTTAAGACGCTGCAGAGCAAGCTTGTCGTTCTTCAGATCGATGCCGCTTTCCTTCTTGAACTCGGTGATCATGTAGTCGACGATGTGCATGTCGAAGTCTTCACCGCCGAGGAACGTGTCGCCGTTGGTGGACTTCACTTCAAACACGCCGTCGCCGATTTCGAGGACCGACACGTCGAAGGTGCCGCCGCCAAGATCGTATACGGCAATGGTCTTGCCTTCGTTCTTGTCGAGGCCATAAGCCAGCGCAGCAGCGGTCGGCTCGTTGATGATACGCAGCACTTCCAGACCGGCAATCTTGCCTGCGTCCTTGGTGGCCTGACGCTGGGCGTCGTTGAAATAAGCCGGAACCGTGATAACGGCCTGCGTGACGGTTTCACCGAGATAGGATTCAGCCGTTTCCTTCATCTTCTGAAGGATCATCGCGGAAACCTGCGATGGCGAATACTTCTTGCCGTGAACTTCTACCCACGCATCGCCGTTGTCGCCCTTGACGATGTGGTATGGGACAAGATCCTTGTCCTTGGTTACCATCGGGTCGTCGAAACGGCGACCGATCAGGCGCTTGACTGCAAAGAGGGTGCCTTCCGGATTGGTGACAGCCTGACGTTTCGCAGGCTGACCAGCGAGACGTTCGTCACCATCGGTGAAAGCAATAATGGAAGGCGTCGTGCGGGCGCCTTCGGCATTCTCGATGACCTTCGCGCTCTTACCGTCCATGACGGCGACGCAGGAGTTGGTCGTTCCCAGATCGATACCAATAACTTTAGCCATATTTCTCTCCATTCAGCAAACCGCCAAGACCTCTACCGAGCGTTCCATGGGCGGTTCCTACGGTTTTCACAATGCCCGCTTCAAGGTTGGGTTCCGGAGGTTTTTTCTAGAGCCTCCGGCCTGTCATCGAAGCCCTGTGCGAGGCGTATATAAGAAAGGCGCTTTTTCACTGCAAGTCAGAACAGCCGGACAGCCTTAAATTCCTTCCCGGCTATTCTGACAGGTCTGTTTCCAGACGGTTCTATACCTCTACGAAACCACTATTTTTGCCCGCGCGATAGATCGCATCGATAAAGCGCTGATTTGCTTTGGAATTCTCCAATGAAAACAAGCCTACATCCTCGCCCTGCACCGCGCGCACGAAGCTCTGCGCCTGCAACTGATAGTGATTTGCGTCCGAAAACGACCATTCCGTCGCTTCCGTATGGCCTGCGTCATGAAGCGTGATGCGGCCATGACCGTATTTTCCGGTGTTGAACGGCGCATGAACTTCAATGAAGCCCTTGTCGCCGTGGAAAACCATAGTCTGGCGTCCAGCAAGCTGAGTCGCGACATAGAAGGTCATGTCAAAGCCGTCGAATCGCGCCGCGACATTGGCATAGCGGTCAGTGCCAAAGTTCGGATCGATCTCGACCGAAGCCTGCACCGAGAGCGGCTCCTTGCCCGTCACCATGCGCGTCACGACCGTCGGGTAAACGCCGATATCGGGCAGAGCGCCGCCGCCAAGGTCCGGCTGGTTGCGCATATTGCCCGGATCGACGTTGAAATAGGTGAAAGCGCCCTGAACATGGCGCAAGGTGCCAATGGCGCCTTCCGCCAGCAATGCGCGCACCTTGATCCACTGCGGATGATAATAGACCATGAAGGCCTCGGCGATCGTGACCTTGTGCTTGTCACGCGCGGCGATGAGCTGGTCGATATCATCGGCCTTGAGCGCGATGGGCTTTTCACACAGCACATGTTTGCCAGCTTCTGCGGCCTTGATCGTCCATTCGATATGCTGCGATGTCGGCAGCGGGATATAAACGCCGTCCACCTGATCGCTGGCGAGCAATTCCTCATAGGAGCCGAAGGCAAGCGGAGCGCCAAAACGGTCGGCCACAGCCCGGGCACGGGCGTGATCGCGGCTCGCGATTGCGTGGACAACGCCGTTATCCGATGCGGCGAATGCGGGAATCACCTGCGTGACGCCGATTTTGGCGGTGGAAAGAATACCCCAGCGGAACATGCCATTTCCTTCGTTCAGATCGTTACTCTCACAAAACGCATCGCCGAATCATTCTGGCGCGTCCCAGTCCTGAAAAGTCAGTTCCGGCCAGTATGAAAGCGCGCGGCGCGCCTTGGTGCGATGCGTTGCGGCGTTATCGATGGCACGATTAGGTCTGAGACGAAACGAAAAAATGTCGTCGAGGCCGAAGGGCGTCTGTAACGTCAGCGCGCCATCGCTTTCCAAGCGGGCGCCGACGCAGTGCGCGATGGTTGAAAAGCGCCCAATCGATTCCGTCGCAGAGCGCAGCGGTTCGTAAGGCTGACCGAAGCGCTGTTCGAACCACAGATGCACCCGCGCCTGATTGCGTATTTCGACCGGCAGAGAAAAATCGCTGAAAAGAGCCTTTCCGTGTTCGATCAGTCTGTCTTCCGCCTCCCAGGACAGATCACGTGCATCGAAATAGAAAATATCGACATCTTTGATGCCGTGCAGCACGGGGCATTCGGTCAGGTGATTCCAGACACTGTTATAAAGCGCGCCAGAGACAATCCAGAATTCCAGACTTTCTTTGCCATTCCCAGTTAGTCCGCTGGACGTAGCAAAGGCTTGCAGGCGGGAAAAAGCATCTTTCAGGAGCGGGTTTTGCAGGATGATCTCTGTGAAGACCGCCCGCTGTTCGTTCTCTGGCAATCCGGCATAGCGCAGATGGTTCATCCTGCTCATTCCTGTCAATTTGGACCTGGGTTCAAGTTTCGGCGCCAAAAGCAAAGCGTAAAAAGAAGTTCATGAGTACCGCTCTCAATATTATAAGTCGCTAATAAGACTTGTTATTCCGTTCTACACATGCTCTCTGCGCGCTATGCAAACAGGATCTGTTACAAAAGTGCTTGGCATTTTTGCCATTGCCGCCGCTGTCATCGCTTGCTTTGCCCTCGTGGGACTGGCCCTGGTCTACGGGATGTATGGCGTCATCTTCATTGATGGCGTTGCAAGCGCCGTTCTCCTTGTCGTTTTCTCCGCGATATTCTGGTTCACCAAGGTCGACTGGCGCAAGCCGGAAGCAGCCGCGATCATGATTTCCTTCATGGCCTTCACTGCCATGTTCTTCGATAGCCGCGGCAATCCGCTCTATAACCAGCCGCTGGCATGGATTTTCGGCAGCCCCGGAAGCCATATGCAGATCAGGGAAATCGTCAGCCATGGCGGCGGGAGCACCAGCGTGAACTACGATTTCCAGCTCATCAACATCTATGGCGCCATCGAACGCTCCATCAGCGGCTGGATCGTCATCCCGTTCCGCTTCTTTGAATATCTGGTGGTGTTGTCCGTCGTCGTTTCAATCATCACCTTCATCAGAAAACGCTCCGGCAACAACTGGCTGCCGGACAATGCTCGTGAATAATTGAGGACACAGCGTCCGGTTCTTAAAAGAGGAAAAGCACATGAGACGATTTTCGCCGCGCGCAATCCTGTTTGCGTTTCTGGCAGTCCTTCTGCCTGCCACGGCCTTCGCGCAATCCGCCAATGAGGCCGATCCGAATGCCGCCATTGAGAAGATGAACGCCTATGTTTCGCTTCTCAATCGCACGATCCGCGCATCGGAATCGCTCGGCAGATATGACAGCTGGGTCGATATGAAAAAGGGGCCAACCGGCAAGGAGCGCAATGTCTACGGGCTCTATTCGCTCTATGACGTGCGCAGCGAAATCGAAGCCGCCGAGGGCGCGACCAAGGCCGATCCGAAAATGCCAGATCTCGATGCGGCCATGGAAAGCTACATCGCGATTTACCAGAAGCTGGCGCCAGTGATCGAAAAGGCCAGCAAATACTATGATCGCAAGGACTATATGTCCGACAAGTTTGCCGAAGCCAAAGCCTTCCACAAGCAGATTGCCGACTATGCGCCGGAATTCCTGAAGGAGCGCAAGCGTGTCGACGCGCTTCTGGATGAAGAGAAGAGCAAGATCGATCTTGCAGAACTCGACGCCCTTGAAAAGGCGGAAGGCAAGAAGGCCAACTGGCACGTCCGTAATGTCATGATGCGCGCCAAGTCGGTGGTGGACCTGCTGCCGGACAATGACAAGCCGGTGGTCGACATGGAAGCCTTCGGCAAGGCGATGGATGTCTATGCGGCCGCCGTACGCGAAATGGATGACTACGCCTCGGAGCATCCGAACTCCTTCCACGTCTTCGAATCCCGCCCGGCAAGCCTGCTCGGCAAACTGCGTTCGTTCCAGCAAGCGCTGCAGAAGACCAAGGGCGACGCCCGCAAGGCACGCGTTGGTTCCGACCTCGAATGGATCGTCAACGACTATAATATGATGGTCTCGACCTCTCAGTCGGCCACCATGTTTTCCAAGGACTGACCCGTTTACATCTGTAGCGTCAGAAAAAAGCCGGGGCATGCCCCGGCTTTTTATTGTCGTTTTGAATTGCGGTTACATGCGCCGCAAGGCGGGCGGAGCCAGCGTCAGTAACCCGGCCAGCGTCATGGCAAAGCCAACCCACAGTGGCGCGTGCAGACCATATCCTGCCTCCATCGCCTGACCACCGATCCAAGGGCCGAGGCCAAGTCCGATATTGATGACCGATGCATGCATCGCATTCACCAATGCACCGGGATGGGCAATGCGCATCACGCGTGCCACAAAGGCGGGGTTCAGCGCAATTCCCGTCAGGCCGATCATCACAATGGCAAGGATCGCAGCTGGCTTGAGTTCTGCGAAGAGCGCGAAGATCAGCATGGCTGCGAGCATCACCACCAGACCAGCGAAGATGGTCATGATCGTGTATCGGTCGGCAAAACGACCGGAAACATAGTTGCCGACAATATTGGCGGCGCCATAGACGGCAAGCAGAAACGGAACCTGCATGGCCGAGAAACCGGCCAGCTCCACGGTGATCGGCGACAGATAGCTGTAAACCGCAAAGGACGAGCCGATGACCAGCGCACTTGTCGCATAGGCCGCCCAGAGCTTCGGCTTGCGCATTTCCGCCAGTTCTGAGCGCAGGTCAGCCTGGGGTCCGTCGCGGGTCGTTTCGATCTTCAGCGCGATGACCAGCGCGCAAAGCAGAATCAGCACCACGATGCTCCAGAAGCTGGCGCGCCAGCCGAAAGCATTGGTGATTGCCGTTGCAATCGGCACGCCGAGCACGGTGCAGAGCATCAATCCGGCAAAGACCAGCGACGATGCCCGCCCCCGCAATTCCGGCGCGACCAGCTGTGCGGTGATGGCCAGCATGAGGCCGAAACTCGTCGCGGCGGCCATGCCGGTCAGCACACGGGCAACCAGAAGCACATGGAAATTGCTGGTGGAGGCGGCAACGCTCTGGGCAAGCGCGTAGAAGATCAAGAGGCCCAGAAGCCCACGCTTGTTCTCGATCTTGAGGGCGAGAAACAGTACGGTCACCAGCGGACCGCCAATCATCATGCCCAAGGCATAGAGCGAGATCAGATTGCCGATATCGGCAATGGACCGGCCAAAAGCCTCCTGAAGCGAAGGCATCATGCCCGAGATCATCAACTCGGAGGTCGTCAGCGCAAAAACGCCGAGACTGAGGCAATAGACAACCATCGGTATTGCCCGCGCCTCTTTACGGGACATGGACGTCCCTTCCGCCGCAAGGGCAGATTCGCACGAATCGTTCATGGAGACGAATCCTATTTATGTAATAATGATTATATAATTCATATCGACTTGTTCGGAGACGTCAAGCGAATTATATAAGACAGACTATAGAAAGGGAGGAAAAATGGTTTCGCGCGGTCGCCCGCGCAGTTTCGATCGCGATGCTGCGCTGGACAAGGTCATGAAGGTGTTCTGGGCCAAAGGCTATGAATGCGCCCAGATCAGTGATTTCACGACAGCCATAGGCATTACGCCGCCGAGCTTCTATGCCGCTTTCGGCAATAAGGAGCAGGCTTTTCGCGAGGCCGTCGATTTTTACCGGCGCACCATCGGCGCCACCCCCTTCGCAGCTTTGGAAGACGCCGCCGCCATTCAGGATGGCATACGCCTTTGGCTCGAATTGAGCGCGGACAGCGCTTTTGCCTGTCCGGCTGGCGGCTGCATGATCAGCGTCAGCTCGATCCAGTGCAAACCGGAGAATGTGCCGGTCAAGGAGTTCCTGACCGCCATTCGCCATACCAATCAGGAACTGCTTTCGAAACGCCTGCAACGCGCCTTGTGCGATGGCGACCTGCCAGCAAATACCGATATCACCCAGATGAGTGAGTTCTACCACGCAATCCAGCAGAGCCTCTCCTATGAGGCGCGCGACGGAAGTTCGCGTGCGGCAGTGCAAAAGATCATCGACATGGCCATGCGCGCCATGCCGCAACGCCAGACCACAGCCGTCACGGAAGACGCATGACCGAATTGCTCTATACAGGCGGCTGCCTTTGTGGCGCCATCCGCTTCGAAGCGCAGGGACCTGTCGCCAATCCGCATTTCTGTTCGTGCAAAAACTGCCAGCGCCATACGGGATCGTTTGATGCGGGCTGGGTCGAGTTTGACGCCGACCGGGTCCGATGGACCGGACCAGCAGGCACGCCGTCCACCTATCGCTCGTCCGATTATTCTAGCAGGGCCTTCTGCCAGTCTTGCGGCAGTTCCATAGGTGCGATCGACGACGCGCCGGTGATTGCCCTTCTCATTGGCGGCTTTGATGACAACAAGCGCCCTGAGTTACAATCCGAGTATCATTCTTTCGAAGATATGCGCCCGGACTGGCTGTAACACCGAGAGCCGACAGCGCACGAACACGTTGCTAATCGAGCCACTTCCGCACAGCCGCATCGAAGCTTCCATCCTTCTGCGAAAGATGAAGCCACTGATTGACAAAAGCAGCCAACTCCGTATCCCGCTGAATCCAGTATGCCTTCTCGACATAGGTGAACGGCTTTTTGACAGAAGCGGCGCATAGAATATCCGGATGCAGTTTCTGCTGCAGGCGCGCTTCCACGGCATCCGTCATCATCAGATCGGCCTTTCCGCCAGCAAGAGCGTCGAAGATGCCTTCATTGTCTCTCCACGGGACGAGCTGCACCTCTTTCAGATTTTCCCTCACAAAGGCTTCATTGGTGCCGCCCGGATTGAAAATCACCCGCACTGAAGGCTGGTCGACATCGGCAAAAGTTGCAAATCGGTCCTTATCCGCACAGCGGGTGAGCGGCGCTTTGCCGTCTTCCAGATAAGGCGTCGAGAACAAGCCTGTCTTCTGCCGTTCAAGAGTGACGGAAACACCACCCATTGCGATGTCAAACTTGTCGCCAGCGAAATCAGCGGAAAGATTTTTCCACGACGTCTGAACCAGTTGCAGCCGGACACCAAGGGCCTTGGCAAGAGCTTTCGCCTGATCGATATCAAAGCCTTCGAAAGATCCAGTTTCGGGCTTCTTGAAGCTGAATGGTCGGTAATCACCTGTCGTGCCGACTTTCAAAACACCGTCAGCCAGAATCTCGTCCAGACGGGATTTGTGATCCGCATCGGCGAATGATGCTCGGGACAACAGAATAAAGAAGCAAAGAAAACAATAAAAAACAGGTCTCATTTGAAAATCCACCTTTTAAAAAAGACATATGTAACAATGAAAAAGGCCCCGTTTCCGGGGCCTTTTATTTATCCGCGCAGCACGCCGCCGGTCTGTTTGGCGACACTGGCCACCACTTGGCGGGACAGCGCTTCCAGGTCTTCGTCAGTCAGGGTGCGATCCTGTGGTTGCAGCAGCACTTCAACCGCGATCGACTTCTTGCCTTCGCCAAGCGATGCGCCCGTGAAGACGTCGAACACCTGCACGCCGACAATCAGCTTCTTGTCGGCAGCGGAAACCGCTTTCACGACATTGCCTGCTTCAACATTCGCATCCACCACAAAGGCATAATCGCGCTTGAGGCTCTGGAACTGCGACAGGTTGAGCGCAGGCTTCGTGCGGGTTGCCTTTGCCTTCGGCTCAGGGATCGCATCAATATAGATTTCGAAACCGCAGAGATTGCCCGACACATCGAGCGCTTCCAGCGTGTCCGGATGGAACTCGCCGAACGTGCCGAGAACGACCTTGGGGCCAAGCTTCAGCGTGCCCGAACGGCCCGGATGGAACCATTCCGGACCACCGGCTTCGATCTGGATGCGATCAACCGGCGCACCGGCAGCTTCCAGTGCGGCCAGCGCATCGGCCTTGGCGTCGAACACACCGACCGTTGCGGCATTGCCGGACCAGAAACGACCAGCGCCTTCAACGCCTGCCGTTCCACGACGGATACCGCCCGCCACACGGCGCTGCTTCTCCGGCGTGTCTCCTTCGTAAATGCCTGACACTTCGAACAAAGCGATATCGCCGAAACCGCGATCCGCATTGCGCTGTGCCGCGGCCAGCAGGCCGGGCAGAAGCGACGGACGCATGTCCGACATGTCGGATGCAATCGGGTTGGCGAGCTTCAGTTCCGGCTGGCCGCCGCCAAATGCCTTGGCCTGCGCTTCGGAAATGAAGGAATAGGTCACCGCTTCCAGCATGCCGCGCGAAGCGAGCATACGGCGGGCATGACGCGTGCGGATCTGCAATGTGGTCAGGATGCGACCATTGACGGCGCCATGGCTCGGCAGCGGCTGCGGCTCGATCTGGTTGATGCCGTGAATACGCATGACTTCTTCAACGAGGTCGGCCTTGCCTTCCACGTCTCCGCGCCATGTCGGCACCGTCGCCTTGATAACCTTGCCGTCACCTTCAACACCGAAACCGAGGCGCTTGAGAATATCCAGCGAGGCATCGTAGGAAACCTCGATACCCGTCAGGCGCTTCACTTCCGTGACCGGGAAATCGATGACGCGCGACGCAGGAGCCTTGTACCCGACAACGTCCAGCATCGTCGGCTGTCCGCCGCACAGATCCAGAACCATCTTGGTCGCAATTTCCGCACCCGGAACCATCATTTCCGGATCGACGCCGCGTTCGAAACGATAGCGTGCATCTGTGACGATGCCGAGTTCGCGGCCCGTGCGCGCAATCATGCGGGCATCCCACAGAGCGGATTCGATCAGCACATCCGTGGTGTTCTCGTCGCAGCCCGAATGCTCACCGCCCATAATACCGGCAATCGATTCGGGGCCGTTCTCATCGGCGATGATGTACATGCCGGTGTTCAGCTTGTACTCGCGCTGGTCGAGCGCCAGAATGGTTTCGCCATCCTTGGCGGCACGCACCGTCAGATTGCCCTTGACCTTGGCCGCGTCAAACACATGCAGCGGACGGCCCTGATCGAAGGTCACGTAATTGGTGATATCCACCAGCGCATTGATGGGGCGCAGACCGATTGCCTTCAAACGCTGCTGCATCCATTTCGGGCTTGGGCCGTTCTTCACGCCCTTGACCATGCGCAGCGCAAAGCCGAGGCAGAACGGGTTTGCTGCATCCTGATCGAGAATGATCTTGACGGGCGTTTCGCCTTCGCCCTTGGCGGCGGCAGGCAGCGTGTTCTTCAGCGTGCCAAGACCGGCGGCTGCCAGATCGCGGGCAATACCGTGAATGCCGGTGCAATCGGCGCGGTTTGGCGTGAGGCCGATTTCGATGATCGGATCATCAAGCCCCATATGGGCCGCAAAGCTGGTGCCGACCGGTGCATTTTCCGGCAGATCGATAATGCCGTTGTGCTCGTCGGACAGTTCCAGCTCGCGCTCGGAACACATCATGCCGAAGCTTTCGACACCGCGAATCTTGCCGACTGACAAGGTGACATCAAGACCCGGAACATAGTCGCCCGGACGGCCCAGAACACCGACCAGACCCGTGCGGGCGTTCGGCGCACCGCAAACGACCTGAACCGGCTTGCCATCGCCCGTATCGACGGAGAGTACGCGCAGCTTGTCAGCATCGGGATGCTGGGTGGCGCTCACCACCTTGGCGATCTTGAAAGCCTTGAAGGCAGCGCGGTCATCGACCGATTCCACTTCAAGACCGATATCGGTCAGCTTTTCGACGATCTGTTCGAGCGTCGCATCGGTTTCAAGGTGATCCTTGAGCCAGGAAAGCGTGAATTTCATGATCGTGTTCTTTCCTAAATTTCAGCGTTTGAGCACTTCGACAACGCGAAAGCGCTCGCAAAGCAATTCCATATCCGGGGAGAAACCGCCGTTGCGGCGAAAATAGGCTTCGTGCCCCTTTCGCCATTCTTCCAGCGGGCCTTCACCCTCCTGTTCCGCAAAAGCGGCATCAACCTCATCGAAGCGACAGACCGTCAGCTCGACTGTTTCAACCACCGCTGCAGGGCGACCAAGACCATCCAGAACCACATCGCGACGTCCGACAACCGGCATCGGCTCGCCGTCTTCACCGAAAGAGGCAAGCGCGGCACAGGTCGCAGTCTTGCGACCCGCCAGTACCAGCGCAAGCAACTCATCGGCGAGTTCTGGCGAATCGCCAAAGGCGAAAGTCACCGCATCGCGATAAGGTTCGGGCAGTTGCGTCATGCGCTCAGGCCACCGAACAGTGTTGGCAGATCGAGCGGACGGAAACCGTAATGGTTGATCCAGCGCACATCGGCATCGAAGAAGGCGCGCAGATCTGGCATGCCGTATTTCAGCATGGCGATGCGATCGATGCCCATGCCCCAGGCAAAGCCCTGATAGACGTCCGGATCATAGCCGGAAGCGCGCAGCACATTCGGATGCACCATGCCGCAGCCCAGAATTTCGAGCCAGTCATTGCCTTCGCCGAACTTCACATGCGGGCCGGAACGGTCGCACTGAATGTCCACTTCGACAGACGGTTCCGTGAACGGGAAGAAGCTCGGGCGCATGCGCATCGTCACCGACGGCACTTCGAAGAACGACTTGCAGAACTCTTCCAGCACCCACTTCATGTTGGCGACATTGGCCGACTTGTCCACGACCAGACCTTCGACCTGATGAAACATCGGCGAATGGGTGGCGTCGGAATCCATGCGATAGGTCTTGCCCGGGATCACGATGCGGATCGGCTCGTCGCGGCCTTCCTTGTCACGGATCGCTGCAAACTTCTCCATCGTGTGCACCTGCACCGGCGAGGTATGCGTGCGCAGAAGCTTGCGCTCGCCCTTCTCGTCCGGATTGAAGAAGAACGTGTCGTGCATCTCGCGCGCCGGGTGCCCTTCCGGGAAATTCAGCGCGGTGAAATTGTAGTAATCGGTCTCGATATCCGGACCTTCGGCAATCGAAAAACCCATATCGGCGAAGATCGCGGTGATCTCGTCCACCACCTGCGAAATCGGATGAATGCGACCGCGCGAAGCAGCGCTTTCACGGACTGGCAGCGTTACATCGAGCTTTTCGCGCTCAAGGCGGGCCGCAACAGCCGCCTTGCGCAGCGCGGTCTTGCGCTCGGTCAGCGCATCGGTGACGCGGTTCTTCAAACCGTTGATCGCCGGTCCCTGAACCTGGCGCTCTTCCGGGGTCATGGTGCCAAGCAGTTTCAGCTTTTCGGAAACCGTGCCCTTCTTGCCCAGCGCCGCGACGCGGACCGCTTCAATCGCCTGCTCATCGCTGGCGGCGGCGATTTCGCCCATGATCGTTTGTTCGAGTTGTTCAAGATCGCTCATTGTCTATATCCCTCTCGTGTCCAAGGGACACTCGACGCCTCTTGTTTACATCCCACTCGTGTCTAAAGACACTCGTCGCCTCTTGGTTTACGCCCTGTCGCGCCTGCAACACCCACGCCTCTTCATCGGCGATATTTGCAACGGGCACCAGATAAGAAAGAAAAACCCGCGCCAGCCGAGCCAGCGCGGGTTCCCCAAATTCACAATATCACTTGGGAAGGGCTGGCTTAGCGGACAGCGCCTTCAAAAGCGTTCGGCGTTTCGGTGTTCTTGAGGTACTCAAGAGCCTTCTTCGCCGATGCAACCAGCGCACCGAATGCATCCGGTTCGTGGATTGCGATGTCGGACAGGACCTTGCGGTCAACTTCGATACCAGCCTTTGCCAGACCGTCGATGAAACGGCCATAGGTCAGGCCCTGCTCACGGACAGCAGCATTGATGCGCTGGATCCAGAGAGCGCGGAAGGTACGCTTGCGATTCTTGCGATCGCGGTAAGCATACTGCTTCGAACGATCAACTGCAGCCTTAGCGGTGCGGATGGTGTTCTTGCGACGACCGCGGAAACCGGCAGCCTGATCGAGAACTTTTTTGTGCTTGGCGTGTGAAGTAACGCCGCGTTTTACGCGTGCCATATTATGATCTCCTTAAAGGACAGCGGCTTAGAGGCCGTTAGGCAGGAACTGTTTTACGATCTTCGCATCTGCTTCCGAGAGCACCATGGTGCCGCGTGCATCGCGAATGAACTTGTTCGAGCGCTTGATCATGCCATGGCGCTTGCCTGCAGCTGCAGCTACAACTTTGCCAGTGCCGGTGATTTTGAACCGCTTCTTGGCGGCCGATTTGGTCTTCATCTTGGGCATTTTGCTACTCCTTTGTTTCGTCCCCGTCGTGCCTGCGGCACTCCACGCCTCTTGTTATGGAGGGCGTTCGTGCCTGAAACCGACCGAAATCTGTTTTTACTTTCAGGCAGACCGAGCCTGAAAAGCATACGAAACCGCCACGGCATGCCCTGCCGGGCGGTTCGAACGCGGCCTTATAGGCTCAAAGCCCATAAAACGCAATGGCTGAATCGACTGAAATGAATCAATAAAGCCGCAGCAAAACCGGCAAGGCATGAATGTCCTGCAGGTATTCGATAAATTCAAAGAACGGATAGGCTACGAAGAACACCAGACCGTCCGTAAAGGTGCGATACAGGCGATCCGGCTTCACCGTCACCGTCGCATCATCATTATAGATCGAGAACTTCGGGAAGAAGCGGGGAACATCCCGGCAATAAGCGCGATACGGCTCGCCGAAAGTCTGCTCCAGAAACTTCTCCTCCGTGCGGATGACGATGGAAAAGGCGACATAGCAAAGGACGCCGAAGCCGACAGCCACGATGACACTGCCCGTCTGCGCGCCGATGCCCATGGCGCCAAGCGTGCTGAACACATAAAGCGGGTTACGCGTCATCGAATAGGGACCGCTGCGCACAATTTCGGCGCTCTTGCGCCCGCCGATATACAGCGTGCACCACATGCGCCCGAGAATCGCGGCAACGATGAAGCTGAGACCGATGGACTCGATATATTCATGAACCCGTCCAACCCAGGAAGAGCGGACGAAAAGCAGCGCGATCACCAGAAGCGCAATCACAACGCCAATCGCCAGACGGCGGCGCTGCTGATACTTCCCCAATTCACCTATTGTCTTCATGATCGTTCCACAGTTGCCATATTCAATGCGGCTCAGTTGCTTAATTGCAAAGAAAAACCGCCCGAAGGCGGCTTTTCCAAGACTATGCTGAAAAATCAGCGCGGTGCGAGCACCATCATCATCTGACGGCCTTCGAGCTTTGGCTCGGACTCGACCTTCGCGATTTCGACAGTGTCTTCCTTGACGCGCTGCAGAAGCTTCATACCAAGCTCCTGGTGCGCCATTTCACGGCCGCGGAAACGCAAGGTGACCTTGACCTTGTCGCCTTCCTCAAAGAAACGCAGAGCAGCTTTCATCTTCACCTCATAGTCATGGGTGTCGATGTTCGGTCGCATCTTGATTTCCTTGATTTCAACCGTTTTCTGCTTCTTGCGTGCCTCGGCGGCCTTTTTCTGGTTCTGATACTTCAGCTTACCAAGGTCTACGATCTTGCAAACCGGAGGCTCTGCGTTCGGCACGATCTCAACGAGATCGAGGCCCGCTTCCTCTGCCATGGCGATAGCTTCCTGAATGGAAACATCACCGTGGTTCTGGCCTTCGGCATCGATAAGCTGGACCCGGGGAACCCGGATGTCACGGTTGGAGCGCGGTCCGTCTTTCTGGACCGGCGTCGCTCTGAACGGTCGGCGAATGGTCGTTATCTCCTGATTGTTAACGTTCATACGGCAAGAACTTTTGTCGCTTACACGACATATCCCCGATCCAACCGCAGTTGATCGCGGACTTGTCGTCAAGCAAGCGGCGAAGTCAATAGCATCTTTGACAGGAAAAATCACCCCCACGTGATAAAGAGCTAAATCAGGGGCGAAAAGCGACATATCGGTCACATTTCCTTCAATTTCAAGATGTGCCAAATGCTTCCACCAATCGCGCGGGTTTCCTCGCTTCGCGAGACATGGCACAAGACATCCCAATTATCGGGAGACTCAGATGAGCAATGCAGGGCCAGAAGTGGAGCAGGAATTGCTGCCGGAATTTCTTGACGTTGACGGCGCGAAGATCGCTGTTCGCCATAGAGAGGGCAAAAATCAGCCCGGACTTGTCTGGTTGGGTGGCTATCGCTCCGACATGCTCGGCACCAAGGCCGTGGTTCTTGATCAATGGGCCGAAAAAACCGGCCACAGCGCGTTAAGGCTCGATTATTCCGGCCATGGCGAATCCGGTGGCGACTTCAACGAGGGCACGATCTCGCGCTGGCTCAACGAAAGCCTCGCCGCCTATCGCCATTACGCCAAGGGTCCGCAGATTCTTGTCGGCTCATCCATGGGCGGCTGGATCGCGCTGCGCATGGCGCAGGAACTGATGAAGGAAGGCAAGTCGCCTGCTGGCATCGTGCTGATTGCTCCTGCTCCCGATTTCACGGCGGCACTTGTCGAGCCAAGCCTTTCCGACGCACAGAAGCGCGACTTGCAGGAAAAGGGGTATTTCGAAGAGCCGTCCGATTATTCGCCCAACCCTTATGTCTACACACGCGCATTGATAGAAGACGGTCGCAAGAACGTCGTGCTCAAGGGCATTATCGAAACGGGTTGCCCGGTGCATATTCTGCAAGGCATGCAGGACCCGGACGTGCCATACAAGCACGCGCTGACGCTGGTAGAGCATCTGCCGGTTGACGATGTGACGTTGACGCTTGTGCGTGACGGCGACCACAGGCTGTCACGGCCGCAGGATCTCGATCTTCTCATCCGCACGGTTTCCGGTCTGGCAGAACGCGTGACCGCAACAGCATAAACGGGGCATCATCATGCGCTTTTCGGTCATCGCGTCATCGGCGGTTGCTGCCATTGTCGGCTTCGGCGGCACGCTGGCGCTGATCATCGCCGCCGCACAGGTTCTGGGCGCCACGCAGGCCCAAACGGCGAGCTGGGTCACGGCCATTTGTCTTTCCATCGCCGCCACCTCGGCCTGGCTCAGCACCCGCTATCGCATGCCGATCATCGCGGCATGGTCGACGCCCGGACTGGCGCTGATCGGCGCAAGCGCCGGTTTCACCATGGCGGAAGCTGTCGGCGCCTTCATCGTGACGGCGCTGGCGCTGATTGCCACGGGATTGATCCGCCAGCTTTCGGTTCTGGTGTCGCGCATACCGGCATCGGTAGCCTCCGGCATGCTTGCGGGCGTGCTGTTGAGCTTCGTCATCGCTGCCGCAAAGACCGTCCCTTTCGATCCCGTTTTCGTATTGCCGCTGGTGGCGCTGTTCTTCCTGATCCGCCTCTTCAATCCATCGCTGGCGGTCATCGCCGTTCTGGTGGTCGGCATGATCTTCGCGCTTGTCTCAGGCCGCTCGCCAACCCTGCCCGCACCGGAAATCTCTACGCTCACCCTCGTCTGGCCCGAATTTCATCTGGGCGCGATGATCGGCCTCGCCTTGCCGCTCTATCTCGTGACCATGGCGTCACAGAACCTGCCCGGTTTCGCCGTGCTGCGCGCATCCGGCTATGAACCGCCAACCAGCGCCTGCCTGCGTGTGACAGGCCTGTTTTCCATTCTGTCCGCGCCCTTCGGCGCATCGACCACCAATCTGGCAGCAATTTCGGCAGCGCTCTGCACCAATCCCGACGCGCATCCAGATCCGACCAAGCGCTGGCTGACCGGCCCGGTCTATGCGGCAATCTATGTGGTGTTCGCTTTGTTCGGCGCGTCGCTGGTCGCGATCTTTGCCGTCCTGCCAACAACGCTGATTGCGCTGGTTGCCGGTCTTGCCCTGACCGGCCCGTTCATCAACGCCATGTCGCTTGCCCTGAAGGACGAACCGGAGCGCCTCGCAGCCACGATCACCTTCGCTGTAACCGCCTCCGGCATGGCGTTTTTCGGGGTCGGCTCTGCCTTCTGGGCCCTGATTGCCGGGCTTGCCGTTACTTTTCTCGAACATTTTCGGAAAAAAATTTCGAGATAATCACATTGGTTAGCTCTGACTCCCTCTGAATCGGGCTGGAATCGGATTGCGACATTCTTGAAATGCCGCAATCCCTTCACCAATTCGAAATCAAGCCGCCAAACACAAATGTCCGCATGATGTGGACCTGGCAGGCCTGATTATTATGGAGCAGACCATGACCAATTCCGCATTGATACGACCGGCATGGACGCCAGCCACGATTGCGCTGATGGTGCTCGGCTTCTTTCTCTTCTGGCCGCTTGGCCTTGCCATGCTCGCCTATATCCTTTGGGGCGACCGTCTCGAAGGGTTCAAGCGCGGCGTCAACGAGAAGACCGATTCCATGTTCGGTTATTTCCGCAACTGCCGCAAAAGCGAGAGCTTCAACTTTGGCAGCGCAACCGGCAATGCAGCCTTCGACGACTGGCGTCGCGAAGAACTGGACCGTCTTGCCGAAGAGCGCCGCAAGCTTGACGAAGCCCGCGCCGAATTCGAATCCTATGCCGCAGAGCTTCGCCGCGCACGCGACAAGGAAGAATTCGACCGCTTCATGGCCGAGCGACGCGCTGCCGCCAAGAAGACGCCAGCAAAGGGCGGCAAGAACGACATCACCGATCTTTGATGATGTATAACGCCCTGAAATCTCTCGAAACGGCGCGGTAAAACCGCGCCGTTTTGCTTAAAAAAGCTTTTTTGTCTGGCTTTTTGCGCGAATCGCTTATTCTTAGGCAATGGGCTTATCCTTCCTTCGGCAAATCAGCGGCAACAGGGCATCTGCCAATACGGCGACTGTCCGGAGCGAGCACATCCATGCGGTGGCGGGTCGCGAGTTGCAGTTACGTGTGTTCGAAAACCCGCGTGCCAAGCGTCTGACGCTGCGCATCGAAGCTGGCGGAAAAGGTCTGCGCATCACCGTCCCGCCCGGCCTGCCAGAGCGCGAGGTGCAGAGCTTTCTCAAGCGCCATCAAGGCTGGATCGAAAGCCGCATCACCAAACTGCCGGATCAGCCTGCCGTGCGGCCCGGTGTGAAAATTCCGATCCGCGGCGTGCCGCACCTTATCATGCATCAGCCTGGACGTGGCACAGTCGACCTTCTTGAAGGCAATGTGCTGCTGGTTCACGGCGATCCCAGTCACTTGCCGCGCCGTCTGGCCGATTATCTCAAAGGGCAGGTGAAGCGGGATATCGAAGCGCTCGTCGCGCGCCACACGGCGACCGTCGGGCGCAAAGCCAAGGCCGTTCGCTTTAAGGATACCAAGAGCCGCTGGGGTTCGTGCACCTCGGATGGCGTTCTTTCCTTTTCATGGCGTATCGGCATGGCACCGCCGGCC
This sequence comes from Ochrobactrum sp. RH2CCR150, assembly GCA_014138095.1. GTDB lineage: Bacteria > Pseudomonadota > Alphaproteobacteria > Rhizobiales > Rhizobiaceae > Brucella > Brucella gambitense. The sequence continues at coordinate 250,294 of JACGXE010000001.1, read as the reverse complement.
GTCATCAACTATCTCGTCGCGCATGAAGTCGCGCATCTGATCGAGATGAATCATGGGCCGCAATTCTGGAAACTCTGTCAGGAGCTTTGCCCCGATACAGAACGCTGCAAGGCGTGGCTGAAGCGAAATGGCAGCGCATTACAGGCTATAGACTTTACATGAACCCATCAATACTGACCGCCGCCAAGGTGCTGTGGGACTACCACTGCATTTACGATCCCATTCCGGCATCCGATGTGATCATCGGACTCGGCAGCTACGATCTGCGCGTAGCGGAACGCGCCGCCGATCTCTATCTCGAAGGTATGGCGCCGCTGGTGATCTTTACCGGCAAAAGCGGTCACTGGACCGAAAACCTTTACCCCGCCAGCGAAGCGGAAGCCTTTGCCGAAGTGGCAATGCGGCGCGGTGTGCCCGAAGAGGCAATCACCATCGAACCGAACGCCACCAATATTGGCGAAAACATCCGCTTCTCACTTGAAAAAATGCTACCGGGCGTGATCAGCCCGATTTTCGTCACCAAGCCACAGACACAACGCCGTGTGCACGCCACCGTCGCGCGGCAATGGCCGGAAGCAAAGGCCAGCGTGACCGCACCGCTCCTTTCCTTCGACGAACAGCCGACACCTTCCTATCCGGTGGAGATGCTCATCAACGAGATGACCGGCGATCTGGAGCGCATTCTGGACTATCCGGCCAAAGGCTACCAGATTGCGCAGGCTGTTCCCATGGAGGTCATGGAAGCGTATGATTTCCTGATCGCACGCGGTTTTGACGGACATACCGTCAGAGATTAGCTGCGAATAGGTGCGAACGGCTTGAGAAGCGCCTCGTTTTGTGCGACGGGAAACCCATGGCTTTGGATATCAAGATATGCGGGCTGAAAACGCCTGATACTGTCGCTGCCGCTCTCGACGGCGGTGCGACGCATATCGGCTTTATCTTTTTTCCAAAGAGCCCGCGCAATATCGCACCCGATGCCGCAGCCGCGCTGCGCCCTGCCGCACTTGGTCGGGCCAAGGTTGTCGCCGTGACCGTCGATGCAGACGATGCGATGCTGGATGAAATCGTCAACGCCGTAAAACCGGATATTTTGCAGCTGCATGGCCATGAAACGCCAGAGCGCGTGCGCTTTGTCAAAGAGCGCTACGGCCTGCCGGTCATGAAGGCCTTTGCGATCCGCAGCGCCGACGATCTGGCCGCTATCGCACCCTATAAGGGTATTGCCGACCGCTTCCTGTTCGACGCCAAGCCGCCGAAGGGATCGGAATTGCCGGGCGGCAACGGGGTCTCCTTCGATTGGGGGTTGCTCGATGCGCTTGACGCGGATGTCGATTACATGCTTTCCGGTGGATTGAACGCTGGCAACATTGCCGAGGCGCTGCACGAGACGCACGCGCCGGGCATCGACATATCGTCTGGCGTCGAGCGCGCACCGGGCGAAAAGGACGTGCGTCTCATTGAAGATTTTTTCCAGGCTGTCGCCGATGCGGATGCAAAGCCATCCGCCCGACGTACCCAGACAGGGGTAGCCTGAACATGACGGAGCTGAAGCGTTGAACAAGCCGGTTGAACCCAATTCCTACAAGACAGGCCCGGATGAAGAGGGCATGTTCGGTATTTTCGGCGGACGTTTCGTCGCCGAGACGCTGATGCCGCTGATCCTCGAATTGCAGGAAGCCTATGAAACGGCCAAGAACGATCCCGAGTTCAAGGCCGAGCTTTCCGCCCTTTCGACCTATTATGCCGGTCGGCCTTCCAAGCTGTACTATGCTGAAGGCCTGACCAAGCATCTGGGCGGCGCGAAGATTTACTTCAAGCGCGAAGACCTGAACCACACGGGCAGCCACAAGATCAACAACTGCCTCGGCCAGATTCTGCTGGCCAAGCGCATGGGCAAGACGCGCATCATCGCCGAGACCGGCGCAGGACAGCACGGCGTTGCATCCGCAACCGTCGCCGCGCGTTTCGGCCTGCCTTGCGTCGTCTATATGGGCGCGACGGACGTTGAACGTCAGAAGCCGAATGTGTTCCGCATGAAGCTGCTGGGTGCCGAAGTGAAGCCGGTCACGGCTGGCAACGGCACGCTCAAGGACGCGATGAACGAAGCGCTTCGCGACTGGGTCACGAATGTTGAAGACACCTATTACCTGATTGGCACGGCTGCCGGTCCGCATCCTTATCCGGAACTGGTCCGCGACTTCCAGTCGGTCATCGGCACGGAAGCCCGCCAGCAGATACTCGAACAGGAAGGCCGTCTGCCGGATGTCATCATCGCGGCTGTCGGCGGCGGTTCCAATGCCATCGGCCTGTTCCATCCTTTCCTCGACGACGCATCGGTCAAGATCGTCGGTGTCGAGGCAGGTGGGCACGGGCTGGACGGTGACGAGCATTGCGCATCGATGAGCGCCGGTCGTCCCGGCGTTCTGCATGGCAACCGCACCTATCTGCTTCAGAACGAAGACGGTCAGATTCTCGAAGGCCATTCGGTTTCCGCCGGTCTTGACTATCCGGGTGTTGGCCCGGAACATTCCTGGCTCAAGGATTCGGGCCGCGTCGATTACGTGCCGATCCTCGACACGGAAGCACTGGATGCCTTCCAGCTTGCAACCCGCGTCGAAGGCATTATCCCGGCGCTGGAATCCGCCCATGCCATTGCGCAGGCCGTCAAGATGGCCCCAACCATGGGCAAGGACCAGATCATGATCGTCAACCTGTCTGGCCGTGGCGACAAGGACGTCCACACGGTCGGCAAGTTGCTTGGCATGGATATCTGAGGACAGTATGGGCAAAGACGTCGCTGACGCTTCCACCTACAGACCGCGCGCCGCATGGTTCGACGGGCTGACGGAATGCGGCTCGGCGACGATCAAGCTCAACATCATCGAAGCGGACCCTTCCAATCCGCTTGCAGAAGCTGCGGTGGGCATCGCCCGCAGGCAGATCGCAAATGCTGCGGCAAGGCTTGAAGCCCTGCCGCATCAGGATGCCGGTTTCGCCATTCTCCACCAGGGTGAGGAAAGCCTGTGGCTTCTGCTCCACTGGTGGCTGGAAGGCGGCATTGCAACGGAAATGCTGTGGCAGTCCGAACTCGGCGACGAGATCGAATTCATGCCCGCACAGCCCTTGCTGATGGCCTGCGTCTGGGAACTCGGAATTATTGACTTTGAACGGCGCGCTTGGATGGAGACGGCCATGTCCGGCAAACCCATCGCCGATTATCTTGCGCGCACTTTGCCACGGGGCACGGTATGACCACTCGCATCGACACCAAATTCGCCGCATTGAAGACCGAGGGCCGTCCGGCGCTGGTCACCTATTTCATGGGTGGCGATCCCGACCTCGAAACCTCGCTCAAGGTCATGAAGGCGCTGCCGAAGGCCGGTGCGGATGTGATCGAGCTGGGCATGGCCTTTTCCGATCCGATGGCTGACGGCCCGGCGATTGAAGCTGCTGGCCTTCGCGCCCTGAAAGCCGGGCAATCGCTGACCAAGACGCTCTACATGGCCGCCGAATTCCGCAAGGAGGACGACACGACCCCGATCGTACTGATGGGCTATTACAACCCGATCTATATCTATGGCGTCGAGCGCTTCCTTGCCGATGCCAAGGCTTCGGGCGTCGATGGCCTGATCATTGTCGATCTGCCGTCGGAAATGGATGCCGAACTTTGCGTCCCGGCCATGAAAGCCGGTATCAACTTCATTCGCCTGACCACGCCGACCACCGACGACAACCGTCTGCCGAAGGTTCTGCATAATGCATCGGGCTTCGTCTATTATGTCTCGATGAACGGCATTACCGGCTCGGCCATCGCCGATACGGCGCGCGTCGGCGATGCGGTGCGTCACATCAAGAAGAGCACCGATCTGCCGATCTGCGTCGGCTTTGGCGTCAAGACGCCAGAACAGGCTGCCGCTATTGCCGCCCATGCGGATGGCGTCGTTGTCGGCACGGCAATCGTCAATGCGGTGGCCGGTGAATTGACGCCGGAAGGCGCCCTTAAGGGCGATCCTGTAGCCGCCGTGAGCAAACTTGTCGGTGCACTGGCGCAAAGCGTTCGCACGACACGCCTTGAAGCCGCCCAATAAATCGTCCATTTAAGCGGGTAGAGTTGCTTTTCCGCATGAGCGGGCGCAAAGACGCCCGCACTTTCTGTCGGAAATGCTTGCCGTCGAAGAACAAGAAACGGAACCAAACGTCATGAACTGGATCACCAACTACGTTCGTCCGAAGATCAACTCGATGCTTGGTCGTCGCGAAATGCCGGAAAACCTCTGGATCAAGGATCCGTCGACCGGCGAGATGGTGTTCCACAAGGATCTGGAGAGCAACCAGTTCGTGATCCCGTCTTCGGGCCATCACATGCGCATCAAGGCGAAAGATCGCCTGCGCTTCTTCTTCGACAATGGCGAATATACCACGCTTGAAGCGCCGAAGGTTCCAGTTGATCCGCTGAAATTCCGCGACGAGAAGAAATATATCGACCGTCTCAAGGATTACCGCACCCGCACCGGCATGGACGATGCCATCGTCAATGGCCTCGGCACCATTGAAGGCCTGCCGATTGTCGCCACCGTGCAGGATTTCGGCTTCATGGGCGGCTCGCTCGGCATGGGCGCCGGTGAGGCGATCATTCAGGGCTTCGAAAAGGCCATCGAGCTGAAGCGTCCGCTGGTTCTGTTCGCAGCATCGGGCGGCGCGCGCATGCAGGAAGGTATTCTCTCGCTGATGCAGCTTCCGCGCACCACTGTTGCTGTGGAAATGCTGAAAGAAGCGGGCCTGCCTTACATCGTCGTGCTCACCAACCCGACCACGGGCGGCGTGACGGCTTCCTACGCCATGCTGGGCGACATCCATATCGCTGAACCGGGTGCACTGATCGGCTTTGCCGGTCCGCGCGTGATCGAACAAACCATCCGCGAAAAGCTGCCGGAAGGCTTCCAGAGCGCTGAATATCTGATGGAGCACGGCATGGTGGACATGGTTGTGCCACGCACCGAGCTGAAGGAAACGATTGCGCGTCTCCTGAAGATCATGACCAAGCAGCCGGCCAACACCGACAGTCCTGCAGCGCCAAAGCCGGATATCGACAGCAAGACCGACAGCAAGGCGGCCTGATATGGGCAGCCAGATCGTGGCAGGCAAGGCGGCTGCCGCTATCGAGCGGCTGATGCAACTGCATCCGAAAGGATTTGACCTCTCCCTGGACCGCATTCGCGGTCTGTTGGAGAGGCTCGGCAATCCGCACCTCAAACTACCGCCCGTGATCCATATTGCCGGTACAAACGGCAAGGGATCAGCGACCGCCTTCTGCCGCGCCATTCTTGAGGCGGGCGGCTTTGACGTCCACGTCCACACCTCTCCGCATCTGGTCAACTGGCACGAGCGCTATCGTCTGGCTGCGCCCGGCGGCGGCAAGCTGGTCGAGGACGATGTTCTGGCCGATGCCATCGAGCGCGTTGCAGCTGCCAATGGCGGTCAGCACATTACGGTCTTTGAAATTCTCACCGCCGTCGCCTTTGTACTGTTTGCCGAGCATCCGGCTGATGTCGTCATTATGGAAGTCGGTCTTGGCGGTCGTTTTGACGCGACCAATGTCATTCCCGAACCGGCCGTATCGCTTATCATGCCGGTCTCCATCGACCATCAGGCTTTTCTCGGCGACCGCGTGGAGCTGATTGCCGCCGAAAAGGCCGGGATCATCAAGAAGGATTGCCCGGTCGTCGTCGGCTTTCAGCCGTTCGATGCGGCGCGGGAAGTGCTCGTTTCCACAGCGGACCGCCTCGGCTGCCCGGTTTCCGTCTACGGACAGGATTTCCTGGCCTTTGAAGAACATGGCCGCATGGTCTTCCAGAACGAAGATGGGCTGATCGACCTGCCACTGCCACGCCTGCCCGGCCGTCACCAGATTGCCAATGCCGCCGCCGCTATCGAAACGGTACAGCTTGCGGGCTTCAACATCCCCGACAAGGCCGTTGAAAAGGCGCTGATGGTTGTGGATTGGCCCGCGCGCATGCAGCGGCTGACCCACGGAACACTGGTCGATCTTGCACCGGCAACGTCGGAAATCTGGCTCGATGGTGGTCACAACCCGGGCGCAGGCGCAGTCATCGCGGAAGCCTTCGGCGATCTCGAAGAACGCAATGCGCGCCCGTTGTTCCTGATTACCGGCATGATCAACACCAAGGACCCTGTTGGCTATTTTGAGGCCTTTGCAGGCATGGCGCGCCATGTCTTCACCGTGCCGATTCCATCCAGCGATGCAGGTATACCGAACGATGCGCTGGCTGTCGCCGCCCAAAAGGCCGGGTTGTCAGCCGAACCGGTCCACTCGGTCGCCAATGCGCTGAAGCTCCTGCACGATACATGGCCCGCCGATGAAATCCCGCCACGCATCCTGATTGGCGGATCGCTTTATCTTGCGGGCGAAGTATTGGAAGAGAACAATACGCCACCAAACTGATGAATTTAGAATATTATTAGATAATTATTAATCACCGTTTCGCCTTTATTTATCTCCATTATTACTGATTGTATTTTTAATGATGGATATTTAAATGCGTAATACAATTATTATTTCAACAATTCTATTTATGGGCTTTTCGGCTGCATCTTCTTTTGCTGCGAATACTACAAACAGAGCCAATGCAAAGGGAACTGGCATCAAGGTAATGCCATTTTGCGCTATCGGCACGAATCCTTCTGCCGACGGCAAATACTATATTCTGGGCACGCATGACGAATGCAAGCCGATTAATACCGGCAACACCGACATCAAGAAGAAGTTGAAATAAGCCCACGCGGGCTTCTTCAAGCAATAAAAAACCCGGCACCAAGGCCGGGTTTTTTATTGGATGCTGTTATGCCGTCTTAACACGCATCTTTTCCGAAAACCGTTTCAAACTTTTCGGGATGCGCTCTGATTAAGCGGCAGAAGCCTTGATCCAGTCGGCAAGGCGGCTTTTCGGAGCGGCGCCAACCATATTGGCTGCGAGTTCGCCGTCCTTGAACATCAGAAGCGTCGGGATCGAGCGCACGCCGAACTGTGCGGCGAGTTCCGGATTTTCATCGATGTTGACCTTGGCGATCTTGACCTGACCGGCCATTTCCGCAGCGATCTCGTCGAGCGCCGGAGCGATCATCTTGCATGGACCGCACCATTCCGCCCAGAAATCCACCACGACCGGCTCGTTCGACTGAAGAACGTCCGACTGAAAGTTGCTGTTATCGACCTTAACGGTTGCCATAGGGCTATCCTCTACATGGTTAAGAACGGCAGACATCTTTACAGACTCACACGCAATCCGCTCTTTCTTCGCTATATCATGTGGCGTGTCCGCTGCCATCCGTCAAGTTCTAGTTGCTCACCTTTCCTTGAGAGTCTCTCAACGCCTGCATGGCTTCGTCAAGCACAGCATCGGGCAGCGGCAACAGGAATGGCCCCTCGGTGAAAAGCAATGCTGTTTCCACCACCCGCCCCGGATAGAGCGGCTCCAACAGCGCCTTATAAAGTGCGAGCTGCGCCCGATAGGCGAAAGGAACTGCGTCGACGGTCTTTGGCGGTGGTCGGTTGGTCTTGTAGTCGACAACGAGCACGCGGGTCTCGTCAACGCTGATGCGGTCGACCTGACCAGACACAGCATGATCGCGCCCGCCAAGATTGATCGTGCCCATGATTGCGACTTCGCCACGCGAACCAGAAGCGAAAACCGGCGCAAATCGTTGATCCCCCAGAATGGCCTTCACGCTTAGAGCGGCATTGTGGCGCTCGATCTCCGGCCAATCGCCCGCTATCCGGGCGAGGTACTCTTCCGCCAGCTTTTCCCGTGCTGCCTCCGGAACCTCCGGCAAATATTGCAGCAGCATGTGGATCGCTGTACCGCGTCGCAAGGCAAAGCCGGGTGCTCCATCACCGACAATGTCGCCAAGCACAGGCGAGCTGGAATCAAGCGGCGGCTCTTCATCCGCCTCGATGAGCGCTGACGCACCGGAGGGCGCAAGAGGGCGTGGGAGACCGGCTTCTGGCTTGACTGGAAGCAGATATTCCGGCGGCAGATCGGGCAATGGCCTTGCCTCTGCCTGATCCGGCTCGATAATTTCCGTCAATCCGCGTGGCGTGTTGCGGTAGCGTCGTGCCGCGACGCCCTGCACAGGATGCACGAAGGTCTCGGATTTAATGGCCAACGCATCCTCGGCCAGCCTGTGCCAGGTTTCGCCGCTCTCGCGTGTGCCCCGATAACCGCAGATGATCAGGCGATCTTCGGCGCGCGTCATGCCGACATAAAGCAGGCGGCGATATTCTTCCTCGGCACGGGCTTTCAGCTCTTCAACACGTGCCGCGTTAAAGCCGGTCTGCCAACCACCATTCGGCTGCCAGAGATAGCCTTTCACCGGCGCACCGTCATGCGGCAGATCATAGGGGATCAGCTTGGGCGCACGGCTCCCGGTCCAGACGGCGCTGCCGGGATCGACCAGAAACACCACTGCGCCCTCAAGGCCCTTGGCCGCGTGGACGGTCATGAGGCGCACTTCGTTGCGGCCCTGATCCAGCTCGCGCTTGATTTCCGGCGAGGCCGCATCCAGCGTTTCAAGGAAAGCCTGCAAGCCCGGCAACCCGGCACGCTCAGCGGAGAGCGCATAGTTCTGAAACTCATCGATAATGTCGCCCGCTTCCGGTCCAAGCCGCGCCAGAAGCTTTCGGCGCGCACCGTCGCCACTGAGAATACGCGCATAGAACTCGAAAACCGGCATCGTGTCGGCCAGGCCGCGCCAGCGGCTCAGGGTCTTGTGGATGGCAGCAAGCGCCTCATCCTCGCGCGAGACGCGATAGAGATGCTCGAACAGCGTCGAGCTGGACCCACGCGGATGAGCGAGCGCAAACAGCCTGTCATCGTCCCAGCCAAACAACGGGCTTTTGAGAAGCGAAGCCAGCGAAAGATCGTCCGAGGGCTGCAGAACGAAACGCCCAAGCGCCATCAAATCCTGAATGGCGATATGGCTGGTGAGGCGTAGTCGATCCGCGCCCGCCACCGGCACGCCGAGATTCTTCAGCGCCCGCGACAAAGCAGGCATGAACTGATCGCGCTTGCGCACCAGCACCATGATGTCACGCGGCGCGATGCGCCGGTTCTGACCCGGTATCGGTTCGCCCCTGTCCAGCCAGTAGCGGATGGTGGCGGCGATCTGTTCGGCCAGTCGCACCGCAGGCGCTGCAAGATGATCGACAGGCACACGCCAGTCATCCGGCTCTTCCACCGCTTCCGGCGTCAGCATGTCCCAGATTTCCACCTCGCCCGGCGCATCAGCGCGAATGGCATCGTGGACCGTGGCACCTGCAAGCCCGCGATTGGCTTCAGGCCTTGCAAACACTTCATCCACGGCCTGCAACACATCCGGTGCCGAGCGGAAAGAGAAGTTGAGACTGACGCGCTCAAACTTCAATTCGGCATCGCCTGCGCGGAGACTGACCGAACGGCCCTGCGCGGCAAAATCTTCCGGCACGGCCCCCTGGAACGAATAGATCGACTGCTTTTCGTCACCCACCGCAAACAACGTGCGCTGCAGATTGCGCTGGCCGAGACCGGAAAAGAACTCCTCCGACAGCATGCGGATGACCTGCCACTGGTCGGGGCTGGTATCCTGTGCTTCGTCGACGAGGATATGATCGATGCCGCGATCAAGCTTGTACTGCACCCACTGCCCTGCCCCGTCCCGGGCGAGCAGCGCCACGGTGCGCGTGATCAGATCTTCAAAGTCGAGCAGACCGCGCTTGCGCTTGAGATCATGATAGCGTTGCAGGAGATCATCGATCAGCGTCAGCGCAGCCAGATTGAGCCGCACAAGACGCAATTCCTTCAGCCGGTCGAGACCCATTTCAACGCGGGAAGCGGCACCATCGAACGCTTCCTCGAATTCCGGCAGCAGTTTCTTCACCGCTGCCGAGCCGACATAAGCGCCCGACTTCGGCTCGCCGGTGCTTTTCAGAAACGCAGCGCGCAACACAGCCTCGCGGTCACGGGCGGTGCTCACCTTGTCGTAGCGCTTCAACTGCAGCGCAAAATCATGCGCGCGCGCCGCACCTTTCTGGATCGACAGAATGAGATCAAGCGCGTCGTCAGAAAATTCGGGAACCGGCCAGAGCTCAGCCAGAATATCGCTTTCGCGCTCATCCGGATCGAAACCGAATGCGCGATGCAGAGTCTCGACACGTGTTTCGGCAACGCCCAGTTCGGCGATATAGCGCTGCAAGCCGTTACGCCGGTTCACAGCCTCGTCCAGCAGCGATTGCAGCCCCATTTCGCCCGATGCCTGCAAGACATCGGCAAAGGCCGCTGCAATATCCGTATCGCCGCCGCCATGCGCCGTTTCGAGCAGCTGACGCCGTGCTTCGCCCACAAGTGCGACCTGCATCAGGTCGTCCATCATCTCGAAGTGACCGGCAATATTCGCCTCAAGCGGAAACTGATGCAGAATGGCTTCGCAAAACGCATGGATGGTCTGGATTTTCAACCCGCCCGGCGTTTCCAGTGCGCGGGCGAAAAGCCGCCGCGCAACCGCGAGGCGGGGCGCGCCCGGCCTGCGGCCTTCAAGCGATTTCAACCGCTCGGCAAGTTCCGCATCCGGCAGCACCGCCCATTCCGACAGACGCGCAAAAACACGGTTCTGCATCACCGCTGCCGCCGCTTTGGTATAGGTGAGGCAGAGGATTTTCGAGGGATCGGTCCCTTCGAGCAAAAGGCGGATAACGCGTTCGGTCAGAACATGCGTCTTTCCAGATCCGGCATTGGCCGACACCCAGACAGAGGCGGCGGGATCGGCTGCCCGCGCCTGTGCGTCGATGGTTTCCGGAGGAATATAGAGCTTCTTCTTCATTCGCCGCCCTCCCCACCGGCATCACCGCCAGCGGACCATTCCAGTACACGCGCAAGGTGATCATAGTCGCCCGTGAGGTCGGTTTCGCGAAACGGAAGCGCCCGCGAAAGATAACCCTTATCCGGCTTTTGATATTCGCCCAGTAACTGAGCAAGGCGCTGCCATGCTTCCTCACCCAAAGCGGGCGCGGTTTTTTCTGATGGCGGTCTGCTGATCTTCAAGATGGATTCCGGTTTCACCTCACCCCCAGCCCGAAGCCGCACATAGGTGAGATCGGACGCCCGAACAGAGCCAACCTCGCTAAACGCACCCCGCACCAGAAGAGCAGCCTCCAGCGCCAGCTGCGGCGACAGGAGAACATGCGCCTGACGCGGCGACGGTGTGGAGCCGGTCTTGTAGTCGATGATGTCTGCAGTCCCGTCCCGCATCAGATCGATACGGTCGGCACGCCCCGAAAGGGTGATACCAAGGCTTTCGATTTCACGCTTTTCCGAAGCAATCTCCGCAAATCGTGTCTGCACATTATAGGCGCGCTCCCGCTCCCATTCGAGAAACTGCGGGATCAGCGCCGTGAAACGCGGCCACCAGACGGCTTCAATCTCGGTTGGCAAATCCATATCGGCAAACAGGATGCGCCCCAGTTCCATCAAGCGCTCGGCTGCATCGGGAGCCAGCGGGTCGATATTTTCCTGCGTGAAATGTCCGAGAATATCATGGAAAAGCGTGCCGCGTTCAGCCGCTGCCGGGTCGCGGATCAACGGCTCCAGTGGACGCAGCTTGAGAATTTTCTTGGCGAAGATCGCGTAAGGATCGCGGCGCAGCGTTTCCACTTCCGTGACAGAGAAATGCCTGGGCCGCGCTGCAACCGGCGGCGCAGGCTCCGGTCTTTTGACGAAAGGCACATCCGGTGCACGGTCAATCTCGCGGGACCAGTGCAGAAAACGCTGGCCACGCTGGCGCATTTCCTTGGTCACGTCGGTGCCCAGCACCGTTTCAAGCCGCTGCAACCAGCGCGATGTAACCGTTGGCGCATTATCCGAACGCTGCGAACGCGACAGCACCACATGATCCATGCCAAGCGCCATCTGAAAATCATGTGCGGCAAGGCCTGTGCGTCGCTCTGGCGGGTCAAGCGCGATCATCGCTTTCATTGGGCGCGACATGAAGGGATCGTTGCGGGTCTTGGCAGGCCAGCTGCCTTCATTCAAGCCACCGATCACCACCGTGTCGATAGTCTGCAGACGCGCTTCCAACGCACCCCAGACGAAGACACGCGGATGTCCGCCCGGATGTGGCTTGACGGTTTCGCCGGCCATCAGCGCATCCAGAATTGCCGGCCATTCGCTGGCTTCAAACTCCAGTTCCGACTCGCTTGAAACAAGACCGCGCAGGAATGAGGCAACCTTTTCGCCGCGCTCACCGGAATAGAAGGCCGCGACACTGCCGTTTTCATCGCGCGCCATATTTTCAACGGCTTCCGCTGTCGCCCGCGCAATCTCGCCAATATTCGTTCGCCGGCTTGTTGTCGCGAAAGGCGCCAGCGGCGCCACAGCCTGGGACAGATTTTCGCAAAGACCGCGCGCGGCTGCGATCATCTCCGGGGTGATACTGTCGTGCCATGCCGGACGCCAGGACTGGTTGGCGCTTTCTTCCAGCCGCCGATCGAAAAAAGCTGGCAGGTCGATGACGGAAGCACGCCCTGTGCCGCCACGAAATGCGACAAGTTCCAGTGTTTCGCCAGCGAGACGCCGATCGATGCGCGACGTTTCCAGTCGCAGCAAAGGATGTTTCACCAACGCCAGCAAGGCCACTGGATCACCGGGATTGAACACTGTTTCGACGGTCAGGCGCAAAAGCGTCGAGGTCTCGACATCGCGCAAATGTCGCCCGCCGGAATCATCGGCATCGATGCCGAAACGCGCCAGTTCTCCAACCACGCGTCGCGCCAAATTGCGGTCGGCTGTCACCAGCGCCGCGATCTTGCCCTCCTCATGAATGGCATCGCGCAACGCCAGCGCCACCGACAGGGCTTCCTCGCGTTCGTTCGCCGCCTCAATGAGATCGATTTTATGCGCCGAGGCCAGAAGAACATCCGGCTGCATATCCGGGTGCTGGCTGAGCGCACCCCATGCGTCGGTCGTTTCCGCCGGTCGCAACGCTTCGCTCACAACTCGTTCCAGAACCCGCTTCTGACGTGACATATCCTCGATATGCTCGACGTCTTCGCGGAGCGTTCCGATAGCGCGCAGCAGCTTGTGCAGGCCATATTGCGGATGACCGAAGGTCGAAGGATTATCCTCCGCCTCGCCCAGCATTTTCCACGCATCGTTATCAAGATCGCGATCAAGCCCCGGCAGAACGACCGCACCGTTTGGCAAATGGGCGATGACGGAAACCAGTTCGGCGGTGGCAGGAATGGAGCCCGTTGAACCGGCCGCAATGACCGGCCCCGGAGGCGGGTTATCGCGCAGGCGTGCCACCTCACCCCAGATCAGTTCGTTGCGATGCGCCGCCGGGTTGGAGAGCTTGCGCTCGGCCAGAATATCGGGCCACAGCTTGGTAACGATATCGAGAAAACCGAGCGTCACCCGCCACCAGTCGGCGAGATCGTCCGGCGCGATCGTGGCCAGTTCACTCCATTTCGCGCCATCGGTTTCCACCTGATCCATCAGCCCGGCCAAATCGCGGGCCAGCCAGATGGCATCTGCAGTTGTGGCCGGAACCGACACATCGTCAACGCCAAACAGCGCGCGCACATGGGCAGGCAGGGATTCACGCCATGGACGGATCAGACGCGCCAGCAGCAAAATCCGCTCGGCCTTTGCAATCGGCGGGTTGAGGTCGAACACGCCTGCCGCCCCGGCATTGAAAAAAGCCGCATCCTCGTCCACGTCACCCAGCGGTCTGATGGCAGGCAGAATAGCACTCTTAGCCGGATTCATATCGACGATAACAGATCGCAGAGCACGCGCTGCACGACGCGTCGGCACGTAAATCGTTGCGCTGGCCAGTGCCAGAGGATCTGCGGGATTGCCGGGAAAACCTTCGATCAGCCTTCCCTCAAGCAAGGCCTTGGCAAAGGCTGGCAGGAAGGGCGTTCCGGAAGGAATGGAAAACAGCCTTGGCTTTGTTTTGCTCATGCTGTTTCTCTCCTTCATAAACTACCTTGGCTCAAACCAGTGCGGAAAGTGCGGCCTCCGCTTGCGCTATGGCTTCCGGCGTTCCAACCGTCAGCCAATGCCCGACCATCGGCATACCATAAAGACGGCCCTCCGCGATGGCCTTATCGAAATATCGATTGAGCGATGCCACTTCAGGCGTTGCACCTGCAAAAATGCGCGGATGAATGATACCGGCCCCGGCATAGATCAGCGGCGTTCCCGGCACATCGCGAGCACGGCGCAAACGGCCTGCATCATCAGTGACGAAATCGCCCTTCCCTTCGAATCCGGTGGCCTGATCGAGCCCCGCCGTCATCAGCAGGATATCCATGCGGGCATCGTCCCAGGCTTCACTCAAGGCTGCAAGATTGGGCTTCGCTGTATCGCCCACCCAGAATGTATCGGCGTTCAGAAGATAGAACGGAGACGTTCCCAGTAGCGGTAATGCCTTGACGATACCACCTGCGGAATCGAGCAGCAGATCACGCTCGTCGGAAATGACAATATGCGGCTCCGCCCTGTCAGCGAGATAATCATCCAGTTGGTCGGCTAAATAATGGACATTTACCACCGCGTTGGGCACGCCGACAGCTTCCAATGCGTCCAGACCCCAGTCGATCAGCGGCTTTCCCGCGACCTTCACCAGCGGCTTCGGAATTGTCTCTGTGATGGGGCGCATACGCTTGCCAAGCCCCGCCGCCAGAACCATGGCCGTCTCAGGCATTTTCATTGCGCACGAACCCTTCCTGCATCAATCCCAGCTCACGGAACCATACCGCCACAGGTTCCATGACCGGATGAACAAGCACGCGCCCGAGATAATCATGGATGCGCGGCAGATGGTTGAGATAGGCCGGCTTACCGTCGCGCTCATCAAGCCGCACGAAGAGACCAAGCAGCTTGGCATTGCGTTGCGCGCCCATGGCCGCATAGGCCTTGCGGAACAAGGCTTCGTCGAAAGCATGGCCCAAGCTGCGGCGCTCGTCGCAATAAGCGGCAACGACCGCCTGTTCCAGTTCGACGGAGATGGTCACGCGCGCGTCGAGTGCCAGCGAGGCCACGTCATAGGCAGCGGGGCCGATCATCGCATCTTGAAAATCGATGGTTCCGATCCTGTCCTTGCCTTCGGCTTCCGGAAACCAGAACAGGTTCGGCGAATGATAATCGCGCAGCAACAGGCTCTGTTCGACATCGGCGATATCAGCAATCACCTTGTCCCAGGCAGCTTCATAAGCTTGCTTTTCGGCATCGGTAAGCTGTCGGCCCATCTTGCGCGGAGCATACCACTGCCCGACAAGGCTCACCTCAATCATCATGGCATCCCGGTCGAAGGGTGCTATCAGGTGATCAGGATAACCATTCAGCGGCACGCGGTCCGGCCAGTTTACACCATGAAGATGCGCGAGAAAGCGTCCTGCCGCCTCGTAGCGTTCCGCCACCGGCTCACCGGATTCAGCACGCACGCCCTCGACACCCAGATTTTCCAGAACCAGAAAACCTGCGTCCAGATCAGCAGCGCGCATGTCCGGCACGCGAAAGCCATGCGCGGCCAGCAACCCATCAACGGCTGCAAATGCCAGAATATTTTCGGCAAGATGAGCAATCTGCCTGTAGGTCTTGCCGTCTCGCAGTGGCGGATCATAAGGCATCTGCGGCGCATTCATGAGAATTTCGACACCGTGCGCAGTGCGGATCGTTTCATATTTGCGCGGCGATGCATCGCCTTGCAGGTAACGCCGCTCGGCACTCTGTCGATCGTGGCGATCAAGGAAAGCGCGAATGGCCAGCGAGCGCTCCAGACGACTGATCGCAGCCTGCGGCCCGGTAATGGCGATGCGTCGCCCTGCCCCTTCATGCGAAAGCGTGACCGAGAAATTCGCTTCGGGCAAAAAGCCCTCGCCGCGTTCCGGCCATTCGGAAAGCACAACACCATCGTCCAGAAATTCGATCAGTCCCAGCTCGTCAAGCTCCTCGCCGGAAGACAGGCGGTAGAGATCGGCATGGGCGACCGGTAGACGAAGCGCTTCATAGCTCTGCACCAGAGTGAAGGTCGGGCTTGGCACTTCCAGCCCCGGATCGTCGGCAATCGCGCGGATTATCGCGCGCGCCAGCGACGACTTCCCCGCCCCCAGATCACCGGAAAGCGTGACCAGATCGCCCTTTTGCAGAGCGAGCGCGAAGTCTTCGCCAAACTGGAGTGTGGCGGCTTCATCAGGCAGGTAGAATTCGAGAATCTGTGTTTGGGCGCTCATGGGCACCGTTTACCTTATTCGGCAGCAACACGGAAGCTGCGTGTCTCCGACGGGAAGCGGCAGATGACGGTCGTTCCCCTGCCCGCACCCGTCTCGATATCGACCTTGCCGCCATGCAGCTCCACGAAGCTTTTCACGATAGCAAGACCAAGCCCGGCACCGCGCTTGCGCCCGCCATTGGGGTAGGACTGGAAGCGCTTGAAGACAGTATCCAGAACTTCCGGCGGCATGCCATGCCCGTCATCGTGAACAGAGAAGACCACTTCGGACCCTTCGCGGGCGACCTGCAAGGTGACAGTGGAGCCTTCTGGCGCATAATTCGTCGCATTGGACAGAAGGTTGAAAAGCACCTGACGCACGCGATTGGCATCGGCCTTGAAGACGTCCACATCGTCGGCAATATCGACATCAAGGCCGATATCATGGTCGCGCAGACGTTCACTCACCCGCGATGCAGCAGCGGAAATCGCTTCGACCACCGAAACATCGCCGATCTCCAGCTCCATGATGCCAGCATCGACGGTCGCAAGATCGAGAATATCGTTCACAATGGTCAGCAGGACAGACGAAGACGTGCTGATATGCTCCAGATATTCGACCTGGCGCTCATTGAGCGAACCGAAAGACGGGGTCTGCAGCAGTTCGGTAAAGCCGATGATATTGGTCAGCGGCGAACGCAGCTCGTAGGAAACGTGCTGCACGAAATCGTTCTTGATCTGGTCGGCCAGTTCCAGCGCTTCGTTCTTTTCCTTCAGGGCGCGCTCAACCCGCACCGTATCGGTCACATCGATGAAGGTGAGCATGGTCTGCCCCTTGGGCAACGGCACCACGGCGAAGGACAGGATCACGCCGTCATCCAGCTCCACCTGCCCCATGCGACCATCACGCTGGTCGAGGAAGCCGGTCACGGAAGACACGAAATCGTCCCAGAGACCATCTCCACCGCGTTCGCGGCAAAGCTTTGAAATCGTGGAAATGTGCGTGCCCACCACGACCATGGCGGCAGGCAATGACCACAGATCCGCAAAGGACGGATTGGACAGGCGCATGCGACCGTCGGAACCGAACACCGCAACAGCCTCGGCCAGATGATCCAGCGTTTCGCCCTGAACCTTGATCAGCGTGTTGTAGCGGCCTTCGAGCTCGAACTTTTCCGTCATATTCTCGAAGAACCAGGTCACGCCGCCTTGCGGATGCGGATTGGCCACCACGCGCATCGTGCGCGTATCGGGCAGATGCCACATATGTTCCTGCGGCTCGACAGCGCGATAGGCGGACAGCACGCCGTCCTTCCATTTGCGCCATTCCGGCTGTTCCGGCAGCTTGCCTTCGGACCGCAGGCGGTCGAAGAGCAAGGTGTTGCTCGGCTGGGTTTCGAGCCAGCCCGTATCGAGCGACCAGAGCTTCGCAAAAGCCTGATTGAAGAACTGGAGCTTCATTTCCGGATCGAAGATCGCCACCGCAGTCGAGAGTTGATCCAGCGTTTCAGCATGGCTTTTCAACGTGCGGCTCAGTTCTTCGCGAACCTGCTCGACTTCGCTCAGATCGAAGCCGAGACCCGCGGAACCGCCCTCGGCGCTCACATCAGTTACATCGAAAATTCGGCGGTCACCGCGCACAACTGTCGGTAGTTGCTCATGCAGGTTCGGCTCGGCAAAACGATCCCGCTCAAGGCGAATCCGCGCCTGCGCACCGAAAAGCTCGCGGCCTTCCGCGATTGTCTGGCTGGTATCGGGCATATCCACAGCGCGCGCATAGGCCTGATTGACCCATTCGATGCGGCCATTGCCATCGCGAACCCAGACAGGTTGCTCAATGCGTTCCAGCAGGCGGCGGAGGAGTTCAATCCGTTCCGACAATTCGCGGTTCTGCGCCTGAAGCGCTGCGCGTTCCGCCTGAACGCCTTGCAGGCTAAAGAAGCGGGCGACGGCCAGACCGCCGGACGTGCGGCCATAAACATCAAGCAGTGTGCCGTTATTGGTTTCGACCGTCAGATCGAAGGTGCGCGCATGTTCGCGCAGCGATGCAACGGCGCGTTCCAGCGCTGTGACCGATTGCGGGCGCAACCAGCGACCGAAAGCCAGAAATGCCGAGCGATCCTGCGGCGCGCCGCTTTCATCCGGCAATTGCCCGACCACATCGGCCCGCATCGTATGGCCGTCCCAGACGACGATGCGTTGATCCTTGAGATTGAGAAGCGCTTCATTGCGCTGCGCAGTAAGGCTCAGATCGGAGAGTTTTGAGCGCAGGTCCTTGTTTTCATTGGCCGCCCGCGCGCGCTCGCGAATGAGCCAGCCCGCGGAAAGAAGCGCCGCGCCCATGGCGCCGACAAACATTGAAAACTGGATAACTTCGAAAGCGCCAACGCTGCCGCCACCAAAAGGCAGCTCGATGCGTGCGCCATCCGCGCCCTGCGCGAAAGCAGGCATTGCGGCAAGAACAGCGGAAACTGACACGGTCGCCTTCAAAACGACCTGCCGAAACGGCTTTGCAATACAAGCAAGGGCAACCGTCAGGCTTCTGCCTTTTCCGATTGTGGTATTGCCCCGGGCCTGATCCGGTAAGCCGACTTCTGGCATGTTTCCCTTTTCTCCGCCACCCGACTGTACAATCCGCAAAAACGGACGCACACCCGCATTTCAAACACTTCAACGTCTCGACTGGCCATCATGCACCGCCACAGTACCCGATAGCCAAACGTGTTTCAGGGACGAAACGACCAGTCGCTTCCCGCCGAAACCGGCAAAAAACGCACAACGCGAACACCCGCCAAAACACATTGTTTCTTCGCATGCCCGAACGCCAAAACCGCAATACACTTTTGCCGGGAATGCTTTTGATTCGTCTTCACAATACCCTTCCGACGAATCCACGTGAAGCGTGTCGCGCGCAAAAAGAAAGATCGGACAGCTTGTCAACTGCCCGATCTCAACATGTAGTAGAATGCTTAACCTATGGTTAATATCTGTAGTGTTCGGACTTGAACGGGCCCTGTGGAGTGACGCCGATATAGGCAGCCTGTTCCTCAGAAAGCACAGTCAGCTTCGCACCCAGCTTGTCGAGATGCAGGCGCGCGACCTTCTCGTCGAGATGCTTCGGCAGAACATAGACTTCGTTCTTGTAAGCTTCCGGACGCGTGTAAAGCTCGATCTGGGCCAGCACCTGGTTGGTGAAGGAAGCCGACATCACGAAGCTCGGATGGCCGGTAGCGTTGCCGAGATTGAGCAGGCGGCCTTCCGAGAGAAGGATCAGACGCTTGCCATCCGGGAACTCGATCAGGTCGACCTGCGGCTTGACGTTGGTCCATTTCAGGTTGCGCAGAGCGGCAATCTGAATTTCGTTGTCGAAGTGGCCGATATTGCCGACGATGCACATGTCTTTCATCTTGCGCATGTCGTCGAGCGTGATGACGTCCTTGTTGCCCGTCGTGGTGATCACGATATCGGCGGTCGGGGCGGCATCGCTGAGCGTCACGACCTCAAAGCCGTCCATGGCGGCCTGAAGGGCGCAAATCGGATCGACTTCCGTCACCTTGACGCGAGCGCCGGCGCCAGCCAGAGACTGGGCGGAACCTTTGCCAACATCGCCGTAACCGCAGACGACGGCGACCTTGCCAGCCATCATCACATCGGTGCCCCGACGAATACCGTCGACCAGCGATTCCTTGCAGCCATACTTGTTGTCGAACTTCGACTTGGTCACGCTGTCATTGACGTTGATTGCCGGGAAGGGCAGGAGACCCTTCTTCTGCAGCTGGTACAGACGATTGACGCCCGTGGTGGTTTCTTCCGTCACGCCCTTGATGGCATCGCGCTGCTTCGTAAAGAAGCCCGGCGTCGCAGCCATGCGCTTCTTGATCTGCGCGAAGAGAACTTCCTCTTCTTCCGAACCCGGGTTCGACAGAACGTCTTCACCGGCTTCAGCACGTGCGCCGATGAGGATGTACATGGTGGCGTCGCCGCCATCGTCGAGGATCATGTTGGACGGCTGGCCATCCGGCCACTGGAAGATCTTGTCGGTATAGGTCCAGTATTCTTCAAGGGTTTCGCCCTTGATGGCGAAAACCGGCGTGCCGGTAGCAGCAATCGCGGCGGCAGCATGGTCCTGCGTCGAGAAAATGTTGCACGAAGCCCAGCGCACATCGGCGCCGAGGGCCTTGAGCGTCTCGATCAGAACGGCCGTCTGAATGGTCATGTGCAGCGAACCGGAAATGCGTGCGCCCTTCAGCGGCTGCGACTTGCCGAATTCCGCACGCGCGGCCATCAGGCCCGGCATTTCGGTTTCAGCAATGTCGAGTTCCTTGCGGCCCCAGTCGGCCAGGCTCAGATCCTTGACGACGAAATCTTGGCTTGCGGTCATCGCGTGCTCCAATCAAAAACAATTCCGCTACGGCAATGAACCCGGTTCGGAATAGCGTTGTAGACATGGTTTGGGAGCGACTATCCGCAGATTATGGTCGCAAATAACCGCTCCGGCTGCCGCTTTGACTAGCAGATCGCGGGCCGAAGCACAACTTCATATAAACAAATCTTTATACGTGCATATCGAACAATTAGCCGATTGACTGCTCCACCACCGTCAAATCGAGATTGATCCCAAGGGTTGCCAGCATCTTGGCAAAGTCTGAAGCCGTATAGGCCGCGTTCTCCGTCACCAATGCGATGGTCCGACCGGAACCGTCTTGTGAAGCGGGAAGGGCCGAAACGACACTGTCCGCTGGGTCGAGGAACATCCAGTCGGGGCGCGCTTTCTCGAAGAACGGTCGCAGCCAGGGCAAGTGTGTGCTCGACAAAGTGAGAACGTCGATATGCGGATGTTCGGCAAGGATCATGTCGCAAAAGCGGGCAACGTCTTCGGCCGTTCTTGCCGGGTTTGACAGAAACAAACCGCTTTCCACCAGTTCAACCATTGGAGAGGCGTTGATGAGACTGATCTCGGCCGATCCAGTCGCTTGGGTATGCACAAACGCACTGAGTTCGGTGCTTTCAATCATTGAACGAACGCCCAGAACCGCAACATGGCCACTGCGGCTGGCCGCGATTGCCTCCCGAACGGGTGGCGCCACGCCATAGACCGGCACAGAGAACTGATCTTTCAAGGCGTCCAACACCATGATTGATGGCGCATTGGAAGCCAGAACGACGCTCTCCGCGCCGAGACCGATCAGATAGTCGATTGTGCTGCGCATAATGAACGACAGCTCGCTTCGCGTTTTCCCGCCATAGGGAAAACGTGCACGATCTGCAAAATAGATGATGTCACGCTGTGGCTGTCGGCGTCTGATCAGCTCGACCAGCGCATAGCTTCCAATGCCTGCGTCAAACACCGCAACAGGCGCGGCTAGGCTGTCCAATGGGATCAGCATTCCTCGCCGAACTTGTCGGCAATCAGTACCTGCAAGGCATTGAGCACGGTTTCGGCCTGCTCGCCAGAGGCGCTGACCTCGATGCAGCAGCCGGGTGAGGCGGCCAGCATCATCAAGCCCATGATCGAGGTGCCGCCAACCGTCATGCCGTCCTTGGAAACGCGGACATGCGCATCATAGCCATCGACGAGCTGAACGAACTTGGCGGAGGCGCGGGCATGCAGCCCGCGCTTGTTCACGATCTCAAGCGATCGGGAAATGGCAGTTTCGGGATCATATTCGCCAGTAAGGGTGACGCTGGACGGCATATATTACTTTCCTGTCAGAACCTGACTTGCGACATTGATATACTTGCGCCCCGCATCCTGCGCCTCGCGAAGCGCAGTCTTGATATCGCCCCCGACCCGCACGCTCGACAGCTTGATCAGCATCGGCAGATTGACGCCTGCGATGACTTCAATCTTGCCCTCCTGCATAACCGAAATGGCCAGATTGGATGGAGTTCCACCGAACATGTCGGTCAGGATGATAACGCCGCTGCCATTTTCAGCGCGTTCGACAGCTTCGACGATATCACGCCGACGCTGTTCCATGTCATCTTCCGCACCGATGCATACGGTTTCGAAATTATCCTGCGGGCCTACCACATGCTCAACGGCATGAAGAAACTCTTCGGCCAGCCTTCCGTGCGTAACAAGCACGAGTCCGATCATACTATAAAAGCTCCCGTCGCGCGCCTGCCGCATCACCCCGCCAGATGATCAGATGGCACCTGCTTTGTTTCAGTACGATCATTCCAAAAAACCTGTCACGTTTTAAGGATCGTACTGCAGCCGGAACCATGCCGGCGAGTTGTGCATCTTGGCAGGGCAAATCCTTATAGCAAGTGAAAAATCTCTACCCCGCCTTGAAAAAAGCAAAATGCCGCAGCGGGATGAAAACTTCATCGAATCGAAACCAACATCGGCTCAGCGATTCTCCGGCGACCAGGGTTCGTAGAATAAAGTCGCCTCGATCGCCCGCGATAGCGCGTTGGAATCGCCATTTGAGGATAGTGACGGCAAAAGCAGCCGCGGCAGACCGATGCCCTCAAAGGTCCAGCTCCCGCCACCGGGATAGCGCTCCGCTTCGTCGCGAGCCACCAGCCAGATCACCAGATCAAGCACGGCGCTGGACACAAAAGGCACTCTGAACAGGCCCGCGCCGCGAATCTCCACACCACCCGCCAGGGAGGCGGGAGCGCAGGCGATGAGATGATTATCTTCTGCCCGCAGCATCGTGCGGTCATCGCTGACCAGAAAAGCCTGCTCACCGCGAAGGGAAGCCCGCTCGACGAGCGTCAGCGCGAGTTCAGTTTTGCCCGCGCCCGAGCGGCCCATGATCATCACACCCTTTCCGCGCAATTGCACGGTGGTGGCGTGGAGGCCGCTCTTGGCTTCTTCCGGGGTCATGCGCTGGCCGGAAGATCGACGATAAAACGGGCGCCCCTGAATTCATCCGGCTTGGCCGGATCGACAATGTTTTCTGCCGTCAGCGTACCACCATGCGCTTCGATGATCTGGCGGCTGATCGACAGACCAAGGCCGGAATTCTGGCCGAAAGCCTCCGATGCCGGGCGGTCCGTATAGAAACGCTCGAAAATCCGCTCGATATTCTCGATGGGGATCCCCGGGCCGTTATCCTCGACCAGAACGCGCAGACGGCTGCCTTCGCCCTGCAAGGTCACCACGATACGACCCGTATCGTCCGGCACGAAGGAGCGCGCATTTTCAATGAGATTGCTCACCACCTGACCGAGCCGCAGATCATGACCAGCCACATAAAACGTCTTTTTGCCTGCGGGCAGCTTGCCTGTATTGAAGACGATTTCGGTGCCGATCTTGTTGCGACGCACTTCGCGGGCGGCGGTCACAAGATTGGTGAGCAACGTCTTCATATCCACGCGGTCGATATGTTCGCGCGCAAGTTCCGCATCGAGACGGGAAGCATCCGAAATATCGGTGATCAAGCGGTCCAGACGGCGCACGTCATGCTGGATGATATCGAGCAGGCGCTTGCGCGAATCTTCGGACTTGGCGAGCGGCAAGGTCTCCACCGCGCTACGGAGCGAGGTGAGGGGGTTCTTCAGCTCGTGACTCACATCGGCGGCAAAGCTCTCAATGGCTTCGATGCGCGTATAGAGCGAGTCCGTCATCTCGCGGATGGAGGTGGACAGGTGCCCCACCTCGTCC
This sequence comes from Ochrobactrum sp. RH2CCR150, assembly GCA_014138095.1. Taxonomy (GTDB): domain Bacteria; phylum Pseudomonadota; class Alphaproteobacteria; order Rhizobiales; family Rhizobiaceae; genus Brucella; species Brucella gambitense. The sequence continues at coordinate 226,410 of JACGXE010000001.1, read as the reverse complement.
TGACGTTCCGAGAAATCCGGAATTTCGACACGGTTCTTGACGCCATGGCGGACACGGTCCGCTGCAGCAGACAATTTGCGCAGCGGGCTTGCGATGGTTGATGCGAGGAACAGCGACAGGATCACCATGACCAGCGCGACGACGCCAAACACACGGAAGACCGCCATGCGTTCGCCCTGCACGATCTTGTCGATATCGTCGCCCTCGGTCGACAGCAGCAACACGCCGAGAATGGCGCGCGAACGCTGGACGGGAACTGCGACCGAAACCACGAGTTCGCCTTTCTCGTTTCGCCGTTGCGCAGTCTGCGGGGAACCCGTCAGCGCCTTAACGATCTCGGGAAAGGCAAGACCATTACCGCCCGGCTGTTCCTGATAGACAGGCAAACCGCCACCAAAGAAGAAACTGGTGAACCATCGGGTGAAACGCTCCCAAACGCTGGGCTTTTCTTCCTCGATGGGCGGCAGATCATAGCGCAGCACAGGCCCGGATGACGGGAAGCTCGGCGAATAGAGCGCACGTGAATCCAGCAGCATGTTGGCGTAGCGATCATAGATGCGCGCACGCGTACTGGTCGGCGAAATCAACCGGCGGAGCAGCGGGGAAACTTTTTCCGGATTGATCGGGAATTCCCAATTGTCGGGAGAATCGGGCGAGGGGGTCAGGCTTTGCCCGGCCTGCAGCTCCAGAAGCTTTTCAGGATCGATCATCAGCGAATTGGTGTCGACCGTCGCCGAGGCCGAAATCGCCGCAGCGATGATCTTGCCCTGGGTCAGAAGGCTTTCAATCTTGGCATCGATCAGCCCCTCGCGGAACTGGTTCATATAAAGAATGCCGGAAACCAGCACGCCGAGCGCCGCAAGATTGAGAAACAGGATGCGGCGCGTCAGGCTCGAAAAGAGATATTGACCGAGAAACTTGCGAAAGGGCGCAAACAGGCGACGCCAGAACACCGAGCGCTGTCGCCGTGCTCTGCGCTCGCGCAAGTTCGCTTGCAAACTCGCCTTCAGGCTTTCGTTCCGGGTCTCTGCGACCATCTCGCTTTGGTTACTCGTGCTAGAGCACATCCCGAAAAGTGTGAACCGGTTTTCGGATAAGATGTGCGTCAAATATTCCAGATCAATGCCGGGATATCGCACCCGGCATTGTTAACTTTACCAATCAGGCTTCGCGGAAGCGATAGCCAACGCCATAGAGCGTTTCGATCATCTCGAAGTCGTCGTCAACCACCTTGAACTTCTTGCGAAGGCGCTTGATGTGGCTGTCGATGGTGCGATCATCCACATAGACCTGTTCATCATAGGCCGCATCCATCAAGGCGTCACGGCTTTTCACGACGCCGGGGCGCTGCGCCAACGAATGCAGGATGAGGAACTCAGTGACCGTCAGCGTGACAGGCTCGCCCTTCCAGGTGCAGGTATGACGCTCCTGATCCATGACCAGCTGACCGCGTTCCAGCGACTTGGACGGTTGGCCTGCCGGCTTGGCCGTGCCGTCGCGGGCGGCGACGCGGCGCAGAACAGCCTTCACACGTTCCACCAGCAATCGCTGCGAGAACGGCTTGGTGATGAAATCATCCGCGCCCATCTTGAGACCGAAGAGTTCGTCGATCTCGTCGTCCTTCGAAGTCAGGAAGATGACCGGGAGATCAGACTTCTGGCGCAGGCGGCGCAGAAGCTCCATGCCATCCATACGCGGCATCTTGATATCGAAGATCGCAAGATTTGGCGGACGCGCCATCAGACCATCAAGAGCGGAAGCGCCGTCGGTGTAGGTTTCAACCCGATAGCCTTCCGACTCCAGCGCAATGGAAACGGAGGTCAGAATGTTACGGTCATCGTCGACCAGCGCAATTGTCTGCGTTGCCGAGGCTTCCTTCATGCGGACCCTTCTCCTTCATGTTTTGCCATGCCATCCCCATCGGAGCATTCCATGGGCGTTGACCATCTGGCATTCCACCCGGCGCAACCGGCTGGAGGGCGGTTCGATAATCGAGCGCCTGATTTGCACATCGATACTATTATAGTGATGCAGCTTGTGCAGTACAAATTAGGTACAAAATGTGGCGGCTCTGTAAGAAGCCGTGAAACACGCTTTGGCGAATCATTCTTTGGTTAATACTCGTTCAGATTGTATTCCACAAATAATACACGCGAAAACGCAATAATTAAACGATTTAAAAAAAATTCAAAATTTTTAAACCGATTAAATATTTGAATTGCCGCAATTAATCTGTTTCTGACTCCCCACTCCTCCGAGAACGGAAAAACGGAGGCCAGATTTATTTGTCAAACCAAATGGCGGAGACACCATGAGAGAGACCGGCATTCACAATACGGCCGCTTCCATTGCCACTTCGGGACTGAAGGAACTCTCCGCAGTCTTTTATAACCTCGGGCCTGCTCGGCTCTATGAGGAAACCATCCGCCGTGGCGAAGCTGAACTGACCGCACAGGGCGCGCTCGTCGCCCGCACCGGCCAGCACACCGGCCGCTCGCCGAAGGACAAGTTCGTTGTCCGCGACGCCAATACCGAAGATCAGGTCTGGTGGGACAACAACAAGCCGATGACGCCGGAAGCTTTCGAACTTCTCTATGCCGATTTCATCGAGCAAGCGAAGGGCAAGGAGCTTTTCGTTCAGGATCTCGTCGGCGGCGCAGATGCCGACAACAAGATCAACGCGCGCATCGTGACCGAATATGCCTGGCACTCGCTGTTCATCCGTAACCTGTTGATCCGCCCTGCCCAGGAAGAGCTTGCTTCCTATGTGCCGGAAATGACGATCATCGATCTGCCGTCGTTCAAGGCGGATCCGGAACGTTATGGCGTGCGCACCGAAACAGTGATCGCGGTCGATCTGACCCGCAAGATCGTGCTGATCGGCGGCACTTCCTATGCTGGTGAAATGAAGAAGTCGGTCTTCACCGCTCTCAACTACATCCTGCCTGCCAAGGGCGTGATGCCGATGCATTGCTCGGCCAATGAAGGCCCGAACGGCGACACCGCCGTCTTCTTCGGCCTGTCCGGCACGGGCAAGACCACGCTTTCCGCCGACCCGACGCGCACGCTGATCGGCGACGATGAACATGGCTGGGGCGAGCATGGCATCTTTAACTTCGAAGGCGGCTGCTATGCCAAGACCATCCGTCTTTCTGCCGAAGCGGAGCCGGAAATCTACGCCACGACGCAGCGTTTCGGCACCGTGCTGGAAAACGTTGTGCTCGACGCCAACCGTCAGCCGGATTTCGACGACGGTTCGCTGACCGAAAACACCCGTTGCGCCTATCCGCTTGATTTCATCCCGAATGCATCGAAGACGGGCAAGGGCGGCCAGCCGAAGAACATCATCATGCTCACCGCCGATGCTTTCGGCGTGATGCCGCCCATCGCCAAGCTGACCCCGGCACAGGCCATGTACCACTTCCTGTCCGGTTATACGGCAAAGGTGGCAGGCACTGAAAAGGGCGTCACCGAACCTGAAGCAACCTTCTCGACCTGCTTCGGCGCGCCGTTCATGCCGCGTCATCCGTCGGAATACGGCAATCTGCTGCGCAAGCTGATCGCCGAACACAAGGTTGATTGCTGGCTGGTCAACACCGGCTGGACCGGCGGCGCCTACGGCACCGGCAAGCGCATGCCGATCAAGGCAACCCGCGCGCTTCTGGCTGCGGCTCTCGATGGTTCGCTGAACAATGCGGAATTCCGCATCGATCCGAATTTCGGCTTCGCCGTTCCGGTTGAAGTGCCGGGCGTGGATACGTCCATTCTCGATCCGCGTTCGACCTGGGCCGACAAGGCTGCCTATGACGCACAGGCCAAGAAGCTGGTCGACATGTTCGTCACCAACTTCGAGAAGTTCGAAAGCCACGTCGATCACGAGGTCAAGGACGCAGCACCGGCAATCCGCATCGCTGCCGAATAAGGTGCTCAGAAATACTGAGGAGGGAGAGAGCCCGGCCCGCGTGCCGGGTTTTCTTTTGTCTCAATTCAGCTCCGCACTCTGGCGGGCATGACTTTTCTCCGCATGCCCTTGTCCCAAAACCGCTTCGCACTTTTGGGGGGCATGCGTGCGCCGGGTTTTCTTTTGTCCAACAGCAACGAAGCGTGTATGCGTTCTCTCATGGAAGAGAACCGGAACATCATCCGCATCACCAACCGCCTGACGATCCGTGAGGATGATCTGGAGGAAAGCTTCATTCGCGCCTCTGGTCCCGGCGGACAGAACGTCAACAAGGTTTCGACGGCGGTGCAGCTGCGCTTTCATGCGGCGCAATCGGGTTTGCCGGAAGATATCCTCACACGCCTCTTCAAGCTGGCCGGTCAGAAAGGCACCAAGGACGGTGACATTCTCATCGAGGCCAATCGCTTCCGCACGCAGGAGCGCAACCGCGAAGACGCCCGCGAACGGCTGATCGCCCTGATCGCCAAAGCGGCCGAGCCGCCACCGCCGCCGCGCAAGAAGACCAGACCCACCAAAGGCTCTGTCGAGCGACGCCTGAAGGCGAAATCAGGCCGCGCAGATATCAAAAAAGGACGTGGCAAGGTTTCCTTCGACTGAAGCGCTACCTCCGGACCTGAATTCCAATCCCGAAAAGACCGCAAGAGCAGGGGAAACGCATGACCACGAAACTCTACGATCTCGAAACCAGCCATGGCAAAATTGCAGTGCGCGAAAGCGCGGGCGAGGGTGCGCCCTTGCTGATGATCCATGGCAATTCGAGTGCGAGCGCGATTTTCCAGAACCAACTTGAGGGCGAAATCGGCAAGAAGTGGCGCGTAATCGCACCTGATCTGCCCGGCCATGGCCAGTCTGGTGACGCCATCGATCCCGACCGCAGCTATTCCATGGAAGGTTATGCCGATGCCATGACCGAAGTGCTGGAAAAGCTTGGCATTTCCGATGCGGTGGTGTTCGGCTGGTCGCTCGGCGGCCATATCGGGCTTGAGATGATTTCACGCTACCCGGGCATGCGCGGGCTGATGATCACCGGCACGCCACCGGTCGCCCGCGAGGAAGTGGGGCAGGGCTTCAAAAGTGGTCCCGACATGGCGCTGGCCGGGCAGGAAGTGTTTTCGGCCCGCGATGTCGAATCCTATGCGCGCAGCACCTGCGGCGAACCGTTTGAACCCTCGCTGCTCGATATCGTCGCTCGCACCGACGGTCGCGCACGCCGCATCATGTTCGAAAAGTTTGCCGCTGGAACCGGTGGCAACCAGCGCGACATCGCTGCCGGAGCAACACTTCCCATCGCCGTGGTCAACGGTCGTGACGAACCTTTCGTCGAGCTCGACTTCGTGTCGAAAGTCCGCTTCGGCAATCTTTGGGAAGACAAAACCCACGTTATCGACAATGCCGGTCACGCACCTTTTCGTGAAACGCCAGCAGTTTTCGATGCCTATTTGGCGCGTTTCATTACCGATTGCACGGCGTAAAGCCCCTTTTCACCGCGGGTGATACATTCTTTCAGCGGCGCTGCGCAGCGCCGCTGAAATTACCGCTACCATCTCCTCATTGGTGCTCTACTTTGAACACGGGAGTTTCAATGAGGTGATATTATGAGCATGACTGTTGCAGACCTTTTGGCCGAAACCCTCGCTCAAGCCGGAGTCCGGCGCATATGGGGTGTGACCGGCGATAGTCTGAACGGGCTGAACGACAGCCTGCGCCGCCTTGGCAAGATTGACTGGATGCATGTCCGTCACGAAGAGACCGCCGCTTTCGCCGCTGGCGCGGAAGCAGCCGTTACAGGTCAGCTGGCCGTCTGTGCCGGCAGCTGCGGCCCCGGCAATCTTCACCTCATCAACGGGCTTTTCGACTGCCAGCGCAATCGCACGCCCGTACTGGCCATCGCCGCCCATATTCCTTCGTCGGAAATCGGCCTCGACTATTTTCAGGAAACGCATCCGCAGGAACTGTTCCGCGAATGCAGCCATTTCGTCGAGCTTGTCTCCAATCCCGCCCAGATGCCGGAAGTGCTGCACCGCGCCATGCGCGCGGCAGTAGGACAGCAGGGCGTGGCTGTCATCGTTCTGCCGGGTGATGTTGCGCTGAAACAGATCGACGAACCGGCAGCGAAAGCCTGGGTCCAGGTCGCGCAGCCGCGGATCATCCCGTCTGATGATGATATCGGGCAGCTTGCCAATCTTCTGAATAGCTCCGAAAAGATCACAATCCTCGCTGGGAGCGGCTGCGCCGGTGCGCATGATGCCGTGGTGGCGCTTGCCGACCGTCTCGCCGCGCCTGTGGTGCATGCGCTGCGCGGCAAGGAGCATATCGAGTGGGACAATCCCAACGATGTCGGCATGACCGGCCTGATCGGATTTTCATCCGGCTACCACGCGATGCTGAACTGCGACACGCTCTTGATGCTGGGCACCAGTTTTCCGTATCGGAATTTCTATCCCGAGAAAGCGAAAGTGATTCAGATTGATCGCGATCCATCCCAGCTTGGTCGTCGCGCGCCGATCACGCTTGGCGTCGTCAGCGATGTGAAAGAAGCCGCCAACGCCCTGTTGCCCAAACTGAAATCGAACCGCAGCGCCACGTTCCTGAATTCCGCCAAAGCGCATTATGTGAAAGCGCGCAAGGATCTGGACGATCTCGCCCAGCCCTCAAAGGCGGGACAGCCCATTCATCCGCAATATCTCACACGTCTGATCGATCAGGCTGCGAAGGACGATGCCATTTTCACAGCCGATGTCGGAACACCAACCGTCTGGGCAGCGCGCTATCTCAAGATGAACGGAAAGCGCCGTCTGCTCGGCTCGTTCAATCACGGCTCCATGGCCAATGCCATGCTGCAATCGCTTGGCGCGCAGGCCGCAGCGCCGGACAGACAGGTCATCTCCCTGTCCGGGGATGGTGGCTTCACCATGATGATGGGCGATTTTCTATCCCTCACACAGCTGAACCTGCCGGTGAAGATCATCATCTACAATAATGGCTCGCTCGGCTTCGTCGCCATGGAAATGAAGGCGGGCGGCTATCTGAGCACCGGCACCGATCTGGATAATCCGAACTTTGCCGCCATGGCGGAAGCCATTGGCATCAAAGGAATCCGGGTGGAGGAATCCACAGATCTGCCGGGCGCGCTGCAACAGGCTTTCGATCACAAGGGATCGGTTCTGGTCGATGTGGTCACAGCCAAGCAAGAGCTCGTCATGCCGCCGAAGATCAAAGCAGAGCAGGCGAAGGGCTTCAGCCTCTATATGCTGAAAGCCATCATCAACGGGCGCGGCGATGAAATCGTCGAACTCGCCCGCACCAATCTGGGGCGCTGATCTCTTTGTTTTCACGCATTATCCGACGCAAAACCGCTTCGCACTTTTGCTGGAAATGCTCTAGCAAAGAGGCCGGGTTTCCCCGGCCTCTTTTCATATCTTCCTGAGTGCGACCTCTTCGATCAGATGATCGCTGCCCTTGCGCAGGATCAGGTCCGCGCGCGGTCGGGTCGGCAGGATATTTTCATTGAGATTGCGCAGATTGATATTCTGCCACAGGCCTTCGCCAATGGAGCGCGCCGCATCTTCCGAAAGCTGCGAATAGCGATGGAAGAAGGATTGCGGATCGCGGAAGGCCGTTTCGCGCAGGCGCATGAAACGGTCGATATACCATTTGTGGATCAGCACCGGATCGGCATCGATATAGATCGAGAAGTCGAAGAAATCCGAGACGAAGGGCACCATCTTGCCGTCTTCCGGCAGATCGCGCACCTGAAGGACATTGATGCCCTCGAAAATCAGAATGTCCGGCTTGTCGACCACCTGGAAATCGTTCGGCAGCACATCATAGCTCAGATGCGAATAAAGCGGCGCACGCACATGGCTCATGCCCGCCTTGATCGCCGACAGAAAGCGCAGGACAGCGCCGATATCGTAGCTTTCCGGAAAGCCCTTGCGCTCCATCATGTTCTGCTCACGCAGCGCCGCATTGGGATAAAGGAAACCGTCCGTCGTCACCAGATCGACCTTCGGGCTGGACGGCCAGCGGGCGAGCAGTTCTTTCAGGATACGCGCTGTCGTAGACTTTCCGACCGCCACCGAACCGGCAACGCCGATGATGAAGGGCGTCTTAAAGGATTCCTCCATATTGAGGAATTGCTGGCGCTGGCGGAACAGAAGCTGGCTGGCCTCGACATGCGCATAAAGCAGTCGCGACAGCGACAGATAGATGCGGCGGACCTCATCAAGATCGATGGGATCGCCGAGCGAACGCAACCGCTTGACCTCTTCATAGGTCAGGGTGAGGGGGGTATCCGCGCGAAAACCAGCCCATTCCTCTGCCGAGAAAAAGCGGTAGGGCGAATATCTGGAAGGGGTGAGCTGATCCACTTTTTCCCACATGAACTGTCGTCTCTCTGGCCTTCTATTCAGCGCAATCCTTTATAGGATCACGCCTTCGGGCGAGCAGCCTTTTCTTCAAGGCCGGTCTGGCCCGTGCGGCGGTCGAGTTCCTGGAGAACCTCTTCGAGCGGCACACCGGCAATTTTCCAGACCACCATCAGGTGATAAAGCAGATCGGCGCTTTCGGACACCACGCCTGCGCGGTCACCGGAAACAGCCGCAATCACCGTTTCCACGGCTTCTTCGCCCAGCTTCTGCGAGGCCTTGTTCGGGCCTCTGGCGACAAGGCTTGCCGTATAGGACGATCCATCGGTCACGCTGGCGCGTTCGGCCACGATGCGTTCAAGATCTGCGAGCGTAAACTGGCTCATCGGGGTTCCTCCCGTCATTTATATTCTGTTCAGCGAACCGGATCGAGCCGCATCGGAATTCCGGCTTCGGCCATATAGCGCTTCGCCTCCCCGATCGAATAGGTGCCGAAGTGGAAGATCGAAGCAGCTAGCACAGCCGTCGCATGGCCGTCGCGGATACCCGCCACCATGTGATCCAGATTGCCGACGCCGCCCGAAGCGATCACCGGCACACGCACGCTGTCAGCCACAGCGCGGGTCAGCGCCACGTCGTAACCGGCCTTGGTGCCGTCACGGTCCATCGAAGTGAGCAGGATTTCGCCTGCGCCCAGATCGACAACCTTGCGGGCGAATTCCACCGCATCGATGCCCGTCGTCTGGCGACCGCCATGGGTGAAGATTTCCCAGCGATCCGCTTCGCCTTCGCCCGAAACCTTCTTGGCGTCGATGGCGACGACGATGCACTGATTGCCAAACTTGTCCGCCGCCTCGGCAACGAATTCCGGGTTCTTCACCGCTGCCGTGTTGATCGACACCTTGTCGGCACCGGCCAGAAGCAGTTTGCGGATATCGGCAACCTGACGCACACCGCCACCAACGGTAAGCGGCATGAAGCACTGTTCTGCTGTCCGGGCCACCACATCGAAAATTGTCTCGCGATTGTCCGAGGACGCCGTGATGTCGAGGAAGCACAATTCGTCCGCTCCCGCCGCATCATAAGCGCGGGCGGCTTCCACCGGATCGCCCGCATCGATCAGATCGACAAAGTTGACGCCCTTGACGACGCGGCCGTCCTTCACATCGAGACAGGGAATTACGCGTGCTTTCAAAGTCATGCTGTGGCCCTCAACAATGACAGCGCTTCAGCCGGATCGATGCGACCGTCATAAAGCGCACGGCCCGAAATCGCACCTTCGAGTTTGCGTGCATCCGGAGCGGCGAGGCGCTTGATATCGTCCATCGAAGCAAGGCCGCCCGATGCGATCACCGGAATGGAAACTGCCTCGGCAAGCGCCAGCGTCGATTCCCAGTTGATGCCTGCCAGAACGCCGTCGCGGTCGATATCCGTATAGATAATGGCGGCAACACCAGCGCCCTCGAACTTCTTCGCCAGTTCGACCACGCCAAGCTGGGAGGCTTCGGCCCAGCCTTCGACGGCGACCTTGCCGCCCCTGGCGTCGATGCCAACCGCGACCTGTCCCGGAAAAGCCTTGCAGGCTTCGATCACCAGCGCCGGATCGCGCACGGCGACCGTGCCGAGAATGACACGGCGCAGCCCCTTGGAAAGCCAGCTTTCAATGTGCTGCAGGGTGCGAATGCCGCCACCCAGCTGCACCGGGTTCTTGGTGGCTTTCAGGATTGCTTCGACCGCAGCGCCATTGACGCTTTCGCCCGCAAAAGCGCCGTTGAGATCAACCACATGCAGCCATTCAAAGCCCTGATCTTCAAAGGCTTTGGCCTGCGCAGCGGGATCGGTGTTGTAGACGGTGGCCTGATCCATGTCGCCGAGCTTCAGGCGCACGCATTGACCGTCTTTCAAATCGATGGCGGGAAAAAGGATCATGTCTTCAAGGCTTCCATTTCAGGAAATTGGCAATGAGCGAAAGGCCGAGCAGCTGGCTCTTTTCCGGGTGGAACTGGGTTCCCACCATATTGTCGCGACCGACAGCAGCGGTAACATCGCCACCGTAATCCGTCACGGCCAGAACCTCGTCCGCCTTCGTCGCGTCGAACATATAGGAATGGACGAAATAGGCGTGCAAACCGTTTTCACCGGTCTCGATTCCGTCGAAAATCGGATGCGCCTGATGCGATTGTTTCACGTGAATCCGATTCCAGCCGATCTGCGGAATCTTCAGCGTCGTGTCCGAGGGCGTCATTTCGCGCACATCGCCCGCAATCCAGCCGAGACCTTCCGTCACGGTCTTTTCCAATCCGCGTTCGGACATCAACTGCATGCCGACGCAGATACCGAGAAACGGATGGCCCATCTTGATGACAACCTCATCGAGCGCTTCAACCATGCCCGACACGGCATGGAGACCGGCACGGCAATCGGCATAAGCGCCAACGCCGGGCAACACCACGCGGTCGGCAGACGCCACCCGTTCGGCATCCGCCGTTAGTTCGATTTCGGCATTGATGCCGCTTTCGCGGGCGGCACGCTCAAAGGCCTTGGTGGCCGAGCGAAGATTGCCGGAACCATAGTCGATTATCGCAACACGCATTTTCAGCTTTCTCCGCGATGACCCACGAATCCGATCGTGGAGCCAGTAGAGGAATAAGTGGGACGCGGTGAGGCCTTGTCCCATCGATTGGCCGTGACCGGGTCCAATGCAGGGACAGGCTTTTCCGAGATAGTGGCTTCAGACGTCGAGTGTCCGAAGAAATAACGGATTTCCGCCTCGTCGAGATCGCTGGCGTCGATTGCCGCCTGTTCGATATAACCCTGACGCTTCAGTTTCGCGATTTTCCAGTTCGGGCCTTCAAAGGCCACGAACAGCGAGACGATTAGTGTCAGCAGGGGAACCGCATCGGCAATGCCGAAGTAACTCCCGGCAAAGCCGAGCAGAAACGTGACACCCAGAACGGCGAAGGCCTCGAACCAGAGGCGCTGCGTCGCTAGCCAGACAAAGGGCAGAACCAGCGCCATGACATGGAATCCGTCGCGCACGAACACGGAATGTTCAACGCTCGACCCGCTGCGCTTCTTTTTGGAAGACGCTTCGGTTGGTTCCAGAACGACGAACTGGGCCATGAATTATCCCTTCAGCGACCCCTTGGTGGAGGGGATTGCATCCTTCTGGCGCGGATCGGTTTCCAGCGCCGTGCGCAGAACCCGAGCCACCGCCTTGAAGATCGACTCGGCGATATGGTGATTATTGGCGCCATAATGATTGTTGATATGCAGCGTAATGCCTGCATTCATCGCAAAGGCCTGGAAGAATTCACGCACAAGCTCGGTATCGAAAGTGCCGATCTTAGCCGTCGTGAAATTCACGTTCCACACCAGAAAAGCACGGCCGGACACGTCAACCGCGGCACCAGTCAGCGTATCGTCCATGGCGAGATCAAGCGAGGCATAGCGCACGATGCCGCGACGCTCGCCCAAGGCTTTGGCGACAGCCTGACCGAGCGCAATGCCGGTATCTTCAACCGTGTGGTGATCGTCGATATGCAGGTCGCCCTTGGCCATGACGCGCATATCGATGAGCGAATGTCGCGAAAGCTGCTCGAGCATATGATCGAAGAAGCCGACACCGGTTGTGATGTCGAACTTGCCGACGCCATCCAGATCGACAGAAACGGCAATGCTCGTCTCTTTCGTGGAGCGTTCGATACTTGCCTTGCGGGTGCTTTCAGCAGTCATAAGCGATCCTCATTGGGGTACTGGAGGCGTTCTAGAACAGCTTGCCCGCTTTGCCAATTGCTTTTGGCATTCCGGCAAGCAGCAAATCGGCATTTGCAATTCAGTATTTGCAATTCAGGGGGCTGTTCTTAAATATCCACATTGAAACGCGATTCATCCGGCAAGATGACCGGCTGAAGCGGTTCACCCTCAGATGAAGGGGCTTGTGGGATCGCCGTCCGGGATTGCATGAGCCGCCAAAGGAGCATCCATGATCGAACACAATCCCACAACGATTTACGGCACGACCATCGTGACCGTCCGCAAGAACGGCAAGGTCGTTATCGCAGGCGACGGCCAGGTCTCGCTCGGCAATACCGTCATGAAGGGCAATGCGCGCAAGGTTCGCCGCATCGGCAAGGGCAATGTGATTGCCGGTTTCGCCGGCGCGACCGCCGACGCCTTCACCCTTCTGGAACGGCTCGAAGCCAAGCTGGAACAATATCCCGACCAGCTCATGCGCGCTTCGGTCGAACTCGCCAAGGACTGGCGCACCGACCGTTATCTGCGCAAGCTCGAAGCCATGATGCTTGTCGCCGACAGCAAGGTGACGCTGGCGCTTACCGGCACCGGCGACGTGCTTGAACCGGATCATGGCGTTATGGCCATCGGTTCGGGCGGCAATTATGCGCTGGCTGCGGCCCGTGCGCTGATCGATACCGACAAATCGGCAGAAGAGATCGCCCGCAAGGCGATGGAGATCGCAGCCGATATATGCATCTACACCAACCACAATATCCTCGTGGAAAGCCTGGACGCAGAATGAGCTCGCTCGCGCAGGTCACCAAACCGAGTGCACAACGCTGGGGCCTGGGCGTCCTGATCGTGATTGCCATCATCGCGGTGCAGGCCATCTGGCTGCACCTCGACGGGCGGATCGCCATGTGCGACTGCGGCACCATAAAACTATGGTCGGGGTCTCTGAAATCGGAGAACTCGCAGCATATAGCCGACTGGTACACGCTGTCGCATATCATCCATGGCTTTCTGTTCTACTGGCTGTTCACGGTCATCGCGCCCAAAGCCCCGCTCGGCTTGAGACTTGCGGCTGCGGTCGGCATTGAAGCGGTCTGGGAGCTGGTCGAAAACTCGAATTTCATTATCGAGCGCTATCGCGCCAATACGTCCTCGGTGGACTATTTCGGCGATAGCATCGTGAATTCGGTTTCCGATACGCTCGCCGCCGCGCTCGGGTTCCTGATCGCCGCAAAGCTGCCAACAAAAATCACCGTCGCCATCGCGCTCTTCTTTGAAATTCTGGCGCTGATCGTCATTCGCGACAATCTTACGCTCAACGTGATCATGCTGCTGCATCCGTTCGAGTTCATCAAGCAGTGGCAAAGTGGGTTGTAAAATGAGTAACTTCTCTCCCCGTGAAATCGTTTCGGAACTTGACCGGTTCATTATCGGCCAAAACGACGCCAAGCGCGCCGTAGCCATCGCCTTGCGCAATCGCTGGCGTCGCCAGCAGCTCGAAGGGCAGATGCGCGAAGAGGTCATGCCGAAGAACATCCTGATGATCGGACCGACCGGCGTCGGCAAGACGGAAATCTCGCGCCGCCTCGCCAAGCTTGCGGGCGCGCCTTTCGTCAAGGTTGAAGCCACCAAGTTCACCGAAGTGGGCTATGTGGGCCGCGACGTGGAACAGATTATCCGTGACCTCGTTGAAGTCGCCATCGCGCTTGTGCGTGAAAAGCGCCGCGACGACGTGAAGGCCAAGGCGCATCTCAATGCCGAGGAACGCGTTCTCGAAGCTTTGGTCGGCAAGACGGCAAGCCCTGCCACCCGTGACAGTTTCCGCAAGAAGCTACGCAACGGCGAGCTGGACGACAAGGAAATCGAGGTCGAGGTCGCCGATACCGGATCAAACTCGAATTTCGAGATCCCCGGCATGCCGGGCGCTAATATCGGCGTGCTCAACCTGTCGGACATGCTGGGCAAGGCCATGGGCGGGCGCACCAAGACGCGCAAGACCACGGTGAAGGATTCCTATGCAATCCTCGTCAACGATGAATCCGACAAGCTGCTTGATCAGGACCAGATCGTGCAGGAAGCGCTGCGTGTTACCGAAGACGAAGGTATCGTGTTCATCGACGAGATCGACAAGATCGCCTCCCGCGAAGGCGGCGGTGGGGCCGGCGTTTCACGCGAAGGCGTGCAGCGCGATCTGCTGCCACTCGTCGAAGGCACCACGGTTGCGACCAAGTACGGACCGGTGAAGACGGATCATATCCTTTTCATCACCTCCGGCGCGTTCCATGTGTCGAAGCCGTCCGATCTTCTGCCGGAATTGCAAGGCCGTCTGCCGATCCGCGTCGAGCTTTCCGCTCTGACACGCGAAGACTTCCGCCGTATCCTCACGGAAACGGAGGCAAGCCTGATCAAGCAGTATATTTCGCTGATGCAGACGGAAGAGGTGACGCTGTCCTTCACCGATGACGCCATCGATGCTCTTGCTGATATTGCAGTCGATCTGAATGCGACCGTCGAAAACATCGGCGCTCGCCGCTTGCAGACGGTGATGGAAAAGGTTCTGGACGAGATTTCGTTCACTGCCCCGGATAAAACCGGTGCGACCTTCACCGTCGACGCGAACTATGTGAAGGAAAAGGTGGGCGCTCTGTCCAAGAACACCGACCTGTCGCGCTTCATTCTGTAACCGCGCCGAGAGGCTTTATGAAAAAGGCAGAGGGTGAAACCTCTGCCTTTTTTCATTCGGAATGCAAGGCAAGCTTACTTTGCCGACCGCAAGGCTGCACTCAACTCATTCGCATTGGTGGTGAGCGCTTCGATGCCAGCTCCCACCTGATACCAGAGCTTGGGGTTGAGAAAGACGACATGCTTCTGTTGCCAGGCGCGGGTCTTCGTCACCTCCGGCATTGCCCCCAAACGCTCCGCGAGAGTACTCGGCTCGCTACCAACCGCAGCACTACGGTCGAGAATAAACAACCAGTCTGGGTCGGCAGCGAGCGCATCTTGCAGCAGCTTTTCCTGTGCTACACGGCGCGCCTCAGCTTCAGGTGAGCCGGGTTTTGGACGCGGACCGCCTTCCGACGCATCGGATTGCGGCATTACGGATTTGATCCCGATAAAATCATAAACCACGCCAAAGCGCGAGCCGGGCGGTTGCGCCGAAACATTTCGACCTGCCGAAAACAGCACCAGCCCGGTGCCCGCAGCTTTGCCCTGTGCCCTCAAATCTGTGAGGGCAGTTTTCAGCGTTTCAATGCGCTTTGTCGCCGTATCTTCCGCACCAAAGACCTTTGCCAGCTTTTCCGTATTGTCGATGGCGATCTGCGCAATATCGTTTCCGCTCTCGGTGATATCGATGGACGGCGCGATTGTGGCAACAGCATCGAACTTTGTACGGGAACGTCCCCCGACGATAATCAGGTCCGGCTTCAATGCTTGCAGCTCAACCTCGTCAGGTTCAAACAGGGTGCCAACCGCGGCGTAAGACGATCCAGCATACTCACCAAGGTAAGCAGGAAAATTTGCGGGCTTATCCTTGGTTTTCGGAACACCGGCTACCGCCTTCACGCCAAGCGAATGCAGAATATCCAATGCCGCGAGATCGAAGACGGCAACTTTCTGCGGCGTGGTCGAAAATTTGGTTTCTCCGTGCGCGTGATGAATGACGGTCTCCTGTGCGGCGACATAAGTCGGCACCATCGCAAGACTCAACAACGGCAGTACGAACAGATTTCGGATGAATTTCTTTTGATACATGAGGTTTCAATTCCTCCGGCACATTCCGAAACCTTTCACAGTTTGCGGAATGTGCGTTGGTTCTGGTCAGAATTTCGAGGTCAGCGAAACGAAATAGCTTCTGCCGTTTTCAGAATAGCTGGACTCGGCTTCGGGCTGCTCGTCAAAGATATTGTTCACGCCAGCACGCAGCGTGAAATTCTCGCTCGGATCATATTTGAACGACGCATTGACCATATTGTAGGCTGATACGTTCTGAGCGGTTACGGAGGTTGCGTCCATGACGTAGTCCACCTGCTTGCCGTAGAAATCCATTGAACCGATGACGCTGAAATTCTCGCGTACGCGCCAGGCAAGTTCCGTATGGATGGAATATTCCGGATCGGCGGCAAGCGGTTCGCCGGTCTCCAGATTGACGGATTCGATCAGGTAGGTGAAGGAGTTGCTCCAGGTCACATCAGGATGCAGCTGAACCTTGAGATTGCCTTCAAAACCTTGCGTGCGCGCGCGGTCGACATTGATCTGCTGAACATATTTCGTACCATTGTCCAGAATCAGCGAGGCCTCACGCGCTGAGGTGATCTTGTCCTTGATGTCGTTATAGAAATAGGACAGTCCCGCTTCCCAGATATCCTGCGTATAGGCGGCGCCGATTTCGAAACTGTTGCTGGTTTCCGGCTGCAAATCCGGATTGCCAACCATTTCGCAGGGGCCGCCCACCGCGCCGCAACCGTTACCGCGCGAGGTCTGGACCCAGTTCGGGTTCAACTGGCGTAGATTTGGCGCCTTGAAGGCCTGCGCCCAGCCCGCCTTGAACGATAGATTGTCATTCAAATCATAATTCAGGTAGAGGCGCGGGCTGGCATGGGTGCCGAATTCCTCATGCTGGTCGATACGCAGCCCGGCAGTCAGCTTCAGATCATCCCGGAGCCTGATCTGGTCTTCCATGAAGACGGCGGCCGACCACATGCTCGTTTGGGTGGAGCCGGTCGTTCCGGTGACGGAATTGGCGATACCGAGATTTTCCGGATCGTTCATGTCCTCATAACGGAACTCGCTACCCACCGTCAGGTTCTGCTCGAACCAGAAATCCAGCGGCATGGAAACCTTGCCGTCGAGCGTATAGGTGTCGACGGTGATCGACGTACCGTCATCGGGCAAACCATTGGCGTCTGCGGATGTGTGAAAATTCTCCGCATGTTCGATCATGCCGGTGATCGTGGATGTGCCGAACTCCCATTCACCGACATGGCGGAGCGAACCAGTTGTTCTGGTAATCTGGGTGTTGCTGGTATCGATTTCGCCATCCGCCAGATAAGGGTGGTATTTTTCGCGTCCGGTGCCGCCTTCAAGCTCGAAAAGCTGACCCTTGACCGGCGTCCAGGAGAGTTTTGCATTGATATCGTAATCATCGATGCCGGTCGGCACGGTGATATCGCCGAGCTTTGCCGAATTGCCGGGGTCCTTGCTGCCTATGTTGCCATACATAGTCATGGTCAGTTCATCCGGCACAATCGGGCCGCTGACATAGGCGCTGACCTTCTTGGAAACGCCAGTCGCATCGCTTTCAGGCTGGATCCACTCGGTCGTCAGCGAGCCGGACCACTTATCACTCGACTTCTTGGTGATAATGTTGACCACACCGCCAAGCGCATCGGAACCGTAAAGCGTGGACATCGGGCCGCGCACCACTTCGATACGCTCGATGGCGTCGACAGGAATCCAGCTGAGGTCGCCATTATAGTCGCGCAGCGTGGTCAGACCCGCATTGATCCGCTTTCCGTCCACCATAAGGAGGGTATAAGCACTACCCAAACCGCGAATGCTGATGCCGCGTGTACCGCTGCTGTCGAATCCAACATTGACCCCCGGCACGGTACGCAGAGCTTCGGTAATGTCCGGTGCACCGCGCTGCTGAAGCTGATCCTGATCGACTACAGAGATGCTCGCCGGCGCTTCTTTCAAAGTCGTAGCAATCGACGACGCCGTCAGGACGATCTGGTCAAGAACAATCGTATCGGCTGCTGCCTCTTGTTCTTGATCAGATGCGGTTTGTGCCATCGAAGATGCACCGCTAACAATAAGCGCAGTTGAAAAGCAAGTACTTGCAAGAAGTGATCTTGAAACCGATATCCAGCTTTTCTCTTCCCGATGCTTCCGCATAACGCGCCGCGATGAATAGATGACCATCATTATTTCCACATAAAGTTGACATTGATAGTCTTCTTTAAATGGCAACAATAAGACGTCAATAATGATCTTTTATAACAATTCTAATTTGCGTATTCTGAAACTGCCTGCAATAATTATTATCTTTTTACTGATTAAATAATTGAATTACAATCATCCTATATTTCTTTATTAATACCAAAATTGCATTTTTATATGAACAACTAGGAATACCACTATTTCTATGATTTTATTCCCAATTCTTATTTGGTTGAAATGCGCTTTTTCACCGCCAGAAAGGACATCTTTGCCGCCATTGACTACAAAAACAGGACGACACATCCTGCTTTGTGGCAAAAAGCCTTTCGCAACAAGTGACCGGAAAGCCACGGCCCCCGTTGCTTTCATGCTTCGACAAAGAAACCCCTCGACTTGCGCGAGGGGGTTTTCTATTTTCCCCGCAATTTCACGATCCATTTACCATATCAGGGCCGCTTCCGAACAATGATAAGCAACAGTACACTGAACCGCATTGCTGGCTTTTGTTTCCGCGCCATTTCCAATGCAAAGCCGGTTTCCACTGTTGCTGGCGTCACCCTGGCCTTCATGCTCGCAAGCCAAAGCGCCTATGCCGTCACGGTCGTGCCGCCCGGCAACCGCAATGCGGAACAGCCGCCTATTCCCGGCGCATCCGCGAAGCGCACCCGGGAACTGAGCACCACCTATGAGAAGAAATACCAGAAGATCTATAATCTTCTGAAGAAGGACGCCTCGCTGCGTTCGAAGATTCGTTCGACCGCCGCCGCCTATGGCATTGATCCCATTCATATTGTTGGTGCGATTGTTGGTGAGCACACCTATAATGTCGACGTCTATGACCGGCTCCAGACCTATTACGTGAAAGCCATGTCCTATGTGAATCAGGGTGTGAGCTTCGGCTATAATGGTGAAAGCATCGGGCAGTTTATCAAGCGTCCCGAATTCGCCGACTGCCTGAAGTTCAAGGACAGCTATTCGCTGTGGTCATGCCGTGAAACGGTCTGGAACAAGACGTTTCGGGGCAAGTCGGTTGGCGGCAATTCCTATCCGAACAACCGTTTCAGCGCGGTCTTCTTCCAGCCCTTCTATGCCGGGCAGACATTTGGCCTTGGCCAGATCAACCCGCTGACCGCCTTGCAGATGTCCGACATGGTAAACCGCGTTTCCGGTCTGCCGAAGCTTGACGCGGAAGACGGCAGCGCCGTCTACAAGACCATCATGGACCCGGACCTGACGCTGCCTTACATCGCGGCCACGCTGAAACAGTCGATAAATTCCTATCGCCAGATCGCCGGTTTCGACATTTCGAAAAATCCGGGCCTCACCGCCACACTCTATAACACTGGCGGCGCCGATGCCCGCGCCCGTGCACTGGCAAATGAGAATGCAGGGCGTTCCGACCCGCAACTGCCGCAGGAAAATTACTATGGCTGGTTGGTCAACACCAAGCTGGACGAGCTGAAGGCTTTGTTCTAGCCCTTCGGGATGATGCCCCGGCGGCGCTTGCGCGCCGTCTCGATATCATCGCTCAGACGCTTGATGGTTTCCTTGTCGATGATGCGGATATTGCGCGCCAGAAGATTGGCAAGCTCCGTTGCCTGCGGCGACAGGCCTGACGTGTCGATCACCACGCGCGGATGCGAAACGGCAGCAAGGCTTTGCAGCTCTTCCGCCTCATCCCAGATGATATTGAAAAAAGTGATGATGCGCTGGAGCAAATCCCAGGTCGGCTGACCGCGCCGGCCATGTTCCAGCGCCGACAGATAGGCGGGCGAAACGCGCAGCGCCGCCGCCATATCTTTTTGCGTCACGCCGCGCTCTTCGCGCAGTTCCCGCAATCGCTTTCCGAACGGGGTCATCGCTGCGGCCTGCCTCCGCCCAAGCCCCCGCCGAGCAAGTTCTGCTGGGTCTGGCGGCGCAGACGAACATAAAGCGCGCCGTGACCGCCATGATGGCGCGCGGCATCTTCAAAAGCGCTGACCAGAAGCCGGAACAGCGGTGTGGAAAACCAGTGCGGCACGGCCTGGCGCAAAATACCATCGCTGCCGAAAGAACGCCCCTTACCGGTGATCACCATCACATGCCGCAAACCGCGTGCATGGGCGCTGACCAGAAAGCTATAGAGAAGACCGTGTGCCTCATTCTGCGTGAGGCCGTGAAGATCGATCCGCGCCTCAATATCGACCCTGCCTTTGGCGATCTTGCGATGGGTCGGCCTGTCCAGCGACTGCATTTGCATTTCACTAAGCGACGACAGGCCTTTTTTCGGCTTGCTTCCTCCATCGACAGAAGCCTGCGGTACTTTCAGCGTTGGCCGCTTTTCTTCGTCCGCCATCAAGGTCTTGAAATCAGGCAGTTCTTCCGCGATCGGCTTCTGTCGCGTCAAGGGCTTTGCGGTCTTGGCGACCGTTTCCCAGAGAATGCGATCTTCGGGCCGCAAATAATCCTTGCCGGACTTATCGGTGTCGCGCGCCATGGTCACGCCTCCACCAGCTTGCGAGGCACAAGCGCGTAGAATTCCGCTGCACTCTTGATACCGCCCGCAATCTCGCCAGCCGCATCGCCAGATCCGGCAAACAGATCGCCGCGCGCCGGGCCGACAATGGCCGTGCCGGTATCCTGTGCGATCATCAGCCGTGCGAAAGGCGCGCCATCGAAAACGGTCACAGTCGGCGCATCGACATAAAAGGGCGTGCCGAAAGTGTGCAGCAGCCGGTCAACGGCAAGCGACCGGCCCGCCGTCAGCGGAACCTTGGCAGCCGCAATCGGACCTGCATCAACATCATCCACCGGCGCTTCCCGGAAGAAGATATAGGACCGGTTCTGCCAGATCAGCGCATCCGCCTTTTCTGGGTGATCCTTCAGCCAGCGGCGGATTGTCTGCATGGAAATATCGGCTGCCGGAATTTCGCCATTGGCGACGAGAATACGTCCAATGCCGGTAAAGGGATGCCCCGCCTTGGCGGCATAAGTGATGCGCATCATGCTGCCATCGCTGAATTTCAGCCGGGCAGCGCCCTGAACATGGGCAAAAAACGCATCCACCCGATCAGCAACGAAGGCAATCTCAAGGCCCCGCCCGGCAAGACTGCCCTGTTCGATCTGGCGGCGGTCGTCATATTCGACAAGCCCAGCCTCTGTCTGACGCGCGAACGCATAGCTCGGATCAAAACCGGCGGGGCGGTTCTCATCGGTCACTTTGACGAGATCGTCCGGCTTTCTCAGAAACGGCACCGTGAATCGATCATCCGCAACACGGGATGCTTCGATTTCCGGCTCGTAAAACCCGGTGACAAAACCCTGTTCCTGTTCCGGAACGATCCGGCACGGAATGAAGTGCTGTTCGAAAAAGGCGCGGGCGGTAATCGTATCGGGATTATCGAGATGCCGTGCCGCGGTAAAGGCCGGTTGCAACGCCTCGAAGCTGATGCCAAGGCTGCCGCTATGATAGGTCTGATGCGCGGCATAATCGGCGGAACAGCGAAAAGCGGCAAATGCGGGGGCCTGATCGTCCCGGTCCCAGCCGGGGCAATCGGAAAAACCCACCGGGCGGAAAATCCTCGCCAAGTTGCTCACAGCCGCATCCGTCTAGAGCATTTCCAGCAAAAGTGTGAAACGGTTTTGCGAAGGAAATGCGGTGAAAACAAATTGATAGAGCCGTTCTAACGTTTCCGCTTTTAAAAAGGAATGGCTCTATCAAGTACAAACAAAAAGGCCGCTGAAATCAGCGGCCCGATTCTTAAGCCTTCTCTTAATCTTCCGCTTCGGTCGCGACAAGCTTCCAGTTGGGATCACGCGAGCGCGTATCGCGGGCGAAAGTCCACAAATCCTTGATCTCGACCACGTTTTCGAGGTCGCCGTCGATCAGCTTGCCTTCCTTGTCGAGCGTCGCCGAAATCATCTGGCTGACAATGTTCAGCGTCACATGCGCTTCCGAGCCCTTCATTTCGGCAGCTGCGATCTCCGCCTTCTCGATACCCACGAAGGAAGAGCGCACGCTCTCGCCGCGCTGCTCGCGTTCCTCAATGGCCGAAACGAAGCCTTCATAGACTTCCTTCGACAAGAGATTCTTCAAAACTTTGCGATCGCCATCGGCAAAGGACATCACAATCATTTCATAGGCGATCTTCACGCCGTCCACGAAACGGGCCGGTTCAAAGGTAGGATCAGCGGCATAAATTGCCCGCAGACCGTCGTTGATCGGCGTTCCGGTCGCCGCGATCTTGTCGATTGCCGTGAAATCCTTCTCACCGGCGCGCTGCGGTAGAGCCACCACATTGTCGCCATCCGAACCAGCAGGCGCGGCATTATCGGCGCTTTTGGCCGATGTATAGGGATCGAAGGGCGGCTTTTCATTTCCAGTACGGCGACCAAGAACATTCCTCAGCTGGAGAAAAATGATCACCGCTGCGATGAAGAAGAAGATCGTGCCGAAGTCGAAAAATTCCATGCCGCCTGCCATTGATTGAAGGAGAGGGCGTCAAATCCCTTCCAATCGTGAATTTCTGTTTCATACATATAGATCGGCAGGCGCAATCATTCAAATCCCGATCACGCGTACCTATTTGATATTTCATGATAGACAGTTTCAATTTCGTTCCGAACCTGAAAAAGCTACATTTGTCGTTATGTTCGGAACATCAACCACACATTAAAAGGTCGTGACTCACGTGTCGTCTTCTTTCGCCCCTCTCATCATGCTGGCAATGCCGTTCATCGAGATCGCCGGTTTTGTGATCGTCGGCAGCCATATCGGCGTCTTCGCGACACTGGGTCTGGTGATCTTGAGCGCCATGCTTGGCTTTTTCCTTTTGCGTGTGCAGGGCATTGGCCTTCTCCAGCGCATCCGCACGGAAACGGCCGCAGGCCGCGTTCCGGATCGTGAAATGGTGCATGGCTCCATGCTGGTTCTGGCTGCGATCATGCTGATCGTGCCCGGCTTCGTGACCAGCACTATCGGCATTTTGCTTTTCATCCCGTTCATTCGCGATATCGTCTGGGAAAAATTCGTGCGTGGCCGCATGGTTGTCGCCACATCGGCGCGCTATTCGGATGGCTATGGCCAGTATCAGCAACCCAATCCAAACCGGGGCGAGGATCGCGTCATCGATCTCAACCCGGAAGACTATACGACCAAGCCGAATGACAATTCGCCATGGAAAGGCGAGCGCAAAGACGGCTAACAGCAGCAATAGCTAACGTTGAAAGCCTTTCTTGCCTCATGCTCGCTCGCATGCTAGCCAAGCATTCCAGCCTTTTGGGGCAACGAGTTTAATTACCGAAAAGAAGGCATACCGATAATGAGCGATAAGGCTGCGGGAGAAGTAAAGAATGGCAACGGCGCGACCGCCGAGCCGTCCCTCAACATTCTGGCCCAATATGTGAAGGATCTGTCCTTTGAAAGCCCGGGTGCGCCGCTGTCGCTGCGCCCGCGCGAAAAGGCCCCTTCGATCAACATCAATGTGAATGTGAACGCCAATCCGCTTTCCGAAACGGATTTTGACGTTGTGCTGACGCTGGAAGCCAAGGCTGTGGACGGCAAGGACGTTCTGTTCAACACGGAACTGGTCTATGGCGGCGTTTTCCGCATTTCGGGCATTCCGCAGGAGCACATGCTGCCGCTGCTGTTCATCGAATGCCCGCGCCTGCTGTTCCCGTTCGCACGCCAGATCATTGCTGACGCAACGCGCAATGGCGGCTACCCGCCGCTGATGATCGACCCGATCGATTTCGCGCAGATGTTCCAGCAGCGCATGGCTGAAGAACAGGCCAAGGCTGCCGTCAAGAGCTAAGCTTTATCGCTTTCCGATACGAAAAGCCCGGCTGCAAAGCCGGGCTTTTTTTTATTTCGTACCAATGGCCAAGTTCTCAGGCCGAGTATTTTTTCCAGATCGCCTTGTCGCCCATGCCATCGACGAGCGCCGTATGGGCTGCGCGTTCCGTTTCGCTGACCCGAGGCGCAAGCGGGGCAGGGCGCGCCGCCAGCACAATCGCTGCACCACCGTCCGATGCACCACTGCTGTTCGGGCTGCCATCCATGCTTAGACCAAGCGCCGTCTGTTTGCCGCCGATCAGCTCGATATAGACTTCCGCCAGAATTTCGGAGTCGAGCAGTGCGCCGTGCAGCGTCCGGTGTGAATTTTCGATGCCGTAGCGCTTGCACAACGCATCCAGCGAGTTCGGCCCCATCGGATGTTTGCGGCGCGCCAGCGCCAGCGTATCCACAATGCGCTCCACAGCGATTTCGGGCTTTCCAAGCCGTTCAAGCTCGGCATTCATGAAGCCAAGGTCGAACATGGCGTTGTGCGCTACCAGTTTGGCGCCGTCGAAGAATTCGAGAAACTCGTCCAGAATTTCCGCAAAAGTCGGTTTGTCCAGCAATTGCTCGTTGCTGATGCCGTGCACCGCCAAGGCCTCGGGATGCACCTGGCGTCCCTGCGGATTGATGAATTTATGGAACCTGCGGCCTGTGGGAAACTTGTTGATCAGTTCCACGCCGCCAATTTCGATCACGCGATCCTCCAGTCTTTCCAGACCGGTGGTTTCGGTATCGAAAACGATCTCGCGCATTGAAGAACCTCTCAGAAAATTGTCCAGAACCTATAGCACAGCAAATGCCGCTATTCGGTCGCGACAGCCGGCTTTCCACTCAATTTCTGGATAACCGCCGTTATCTGCTGACGCAGATTGTCAAAACTGCCGCTCGTGTCGAGCACGAAATCGGCGCGGGCGCGCTTTTCGGCATCCGGTGTCTGCCGGGCGAGAATGGCGTCGAGCTTTTCTTCCGTCATGCCGGGTCGCGCCAAAACGCGGGCGCGCTGAATATCGGCGGGAGCCGATACCACAACGATCCTGTCCACGCGCTTTTCACCGCCCGTTTCGAACAGCAGCGGAATATCGACCAGAGCGATGGCAGAGCCTTGCGCTTCCGCCTCGCGCAGAAACGCTTCTTCTTCCTCGCGCACCAGCGGATGCACGATGCTCTCAAGCTTCTTCAAGGCATCGGGCTTGCCGATCACCGCGACAGAAAGCTTTTCACGGTCCACAGTACCGTTTGCCACTGTGCCCGGAAAAGCCGCCTCGATCAGTGGCGCGGCGCGGCCTGAATAGAGCTGATGGACAGCATCGTCGGCGCTGTAAACAGGGACACCCGCCTCGGCGAACATATTGGACGCCGTGGTTTTTCCCATGCCAATGGAGCCTGTCAGTCCGAGAATGATCATAGAGCGCCAGCCTTTGCCATATCCGCCAGAATATGCTCCCGCAGCGCCGCCGTCACCTCAGGCTTTTGGCCAAACCAGCGTTCGAAACCCGGCACCGCCTGATGCAGCAACATACCGAGCCCGTCCACGGTCTTGAGACCAGCTTCTTCTGCGCCTTTCAGAAAGGGCGTTTTGAGCGGAACATAGACGATATCTGTCGCGATGGCGCCTTGAGGAGCGCCACTCAGATCAAGCGGAAACCCGATCTCTTCACCGTGTCCGCTCATGCCGAGCGACGTGGTGTTGACGATCAACCCCGCATCGGCGACGCGTTGCTGCGCGCCGTCCCAGCCGGAAGCTGAAACTGCGGCACCAAAATGTATCGCCAGTTCTTCCGCCCGGCTGACCGTGCGATTGATAACCGAAACTTTTGAAAAGCCGCGCGACAAAAGCGCGTGAATGACGGCGCGGCTCGCGCCGCCCGCGCCCAGAACAAGCGCTGTATCCGCATTGTCCCAGCCCGGCGCATAATCATCGAGATTGGCTGCGAAACCGTAGGCATCCGTATTGCCGCCGCAAAGCTTGCAGTCTTCAAACCACAGCGTGTTGACCGCGCCGATGGCAGTTGCAGCCGCATCCAGACTGTCGGCTGCAGCGTGTGCTGCTTCCTTATGCGGGATCGTCACATTGCCGCCCGCAAAGCCATTGTCGGCCAAAGATGCGGCAAAAGCAGCAAACTCTTCCGGTTTCACCGCAAGCGGCTCGTAAGAGCCGTCAATTCCAAGCGCCTTCAGCCAGAATCCATGGATCAGCGGTGACCGCGAATGTTTGATCGGAAAGCCGGTGACAAAAGCCTTCGGCCCCGTCACGATTGTCGTGTCAGCCATCGATAAGGTTTTCCTTGCGCAGTTCGGCAAGCAGCGGCAGCAGCGGCAGACCGACAATCGTGAAATAATCGCCTTCAATCTTCTCGAAAAGCTGGATGCCCGGACCTTCCACCTGATAAGCGCCGACGCTGGAAAGCGCGCTATCGCCAACCCGGCCGAGATAGCGCCCGACAAATGCCGGGCTCAATGCTCGCATGGTCATGCGCGCAACCGAAACATGACGCCACAGGGTCTCGCCGTCTTTCACCAGAACCACCGCGCTGTTGAGCTGGTGCGTCTTGCCGGAAAACTGCAGAAGCTGACGCCCCGCCGCTTCCATATTGGCAGGCTTGTGGAAAATTTCGTCTCCAAGCGACAAGGTCTGGTCGCAGCCGATCACCACAGCGCCCGGATTTTTTTCCGCAACATCGAGCGCCTTGGCTTCAGCCAGAACCTGGGCCACTTCTTCCGGCGTTGCGCCCGTTTCATAAAGCGGCGCTTCGACGGCGCGCTCATCGATATCGGCGCTTTCACCCGAAAACTCGATCCCGGCATTTTTCAACAGCGCCGAGCGGAAAGGGCTCTTGGAAGCAAGAATGAGCCTGGTCGTCATGATTGAAATCCTTCGTTCTTTCCAGTTCGCAAAAGCGCCAATATGGCGGCAGCCGTTTCCTCGATGGACCGCCGCGATACATCGATGATCGGCCAGCCATGCCTGTTGCAGATGTTGCGCGCAAAGGCCAGTTCTTCGGAAATTGACACCCGGTCTGTGTAAAGTCCCGTATCAAGCGACGGCACACTGCCGAGCGGCCGGTTCTGGCGGATTTGCGAAATCCGCTCCGCGGTCGCGACCAGCCCGACGATCAGCGGTCGCTTGGCAGTGAACAGAACTTCTGGAACGGGAATGCCCAATACGATTGGAACATTGGTCGCCTTCACGCCGCGATTGGCGAGATAAATGCTGGTTGGCGTCTTGGATGTGCGCGAAATGCCGACCAGAATGACGTCCGCCTCCTCGATATCGAGCGGCAACTGTCCGTCATCATGCTCCATCGTGAAATTCAGCGCGTCGATCCGGCGAAAATAATCGGCATTGAGCACATGCTGCGCGCTGGCGCGGCGATGCGCCGGCGCACCAAGATAGGACTGGAACGTGTTCAGCACCGGTTCCAGCACAGAAACGCTGGGAACGCCCATTTCAGCACAGGCTTCATCAATGATTGCAGCCAGTTTCTGATCGACAATCGTATAGAGAACGATACCCGGTTCGGCATCGATCCCTTCCAAAACCTTGCGCAGCTGCTTCTCGGTACGGATCAGTGGATAAATATGCTCGATGGCCCGCGCATTGGCATATTGCGCCGCAGCCGCACGTCCGGCTGCGAGGAGAGTCTCTCCCGTCGCATCAGAAATCAGATGGAGATGAAAGTAGGAAAGCGTTCTGGTCACAGTTTTGTTGCCCTCCTGTTGACGGCTGTGCGTAAGGCCGAGGCTTCGTCCACAAGCCATGGCAGGCCGTGGAAAAATTGGCAAGTCATCCACAGCGGGCGAACATGTGCGGAGCCGCCATCAACATGTGTGGACAAGACTCGCAATTTCGGGAAACCTCTCAATTATTCCCAGCTTTTCCACAAAAGCTCATGAACTGCGTCAATTGGTAACCCTTTATATTAAAAGAGGGAATTGAGTTTTTTACGTTTTCGGTCAGACTGGCGGCGAAAAATTGCACAGGATGAGATGGCAATTTTGGAACTGTGGGGAAAACCGGGACAGACCTTAATCCCCGATTCCAACAGACTCTAAGAATCAAAAGATTCCTGAATCATCCTTTCTTTATGAGAACCGGACTGGATAACTTCAGACCAAAACCGGATCAGGCAACCAACAGGGCGGATAAAAATCAGATGAAGCGCAAAGTCTTGAGAGTGATCGACGGTGAAGCGGTCTTTCCACCTCCCATCTGGATGATGCGTCAGGCCGGTCGCTACCTTCCGGAATATCGCGAGACGCGGAAGAAGGCAGGGAGCTTTCTCGATCTGTGTTATTCGCCCGATCTGGCTGTCGAAGTCACGCTTCAGCCAATCCACCGTTATGGCTTTGATGCAGCCATTCTCTTTTCCGACATTCTGGTCATCCCTCACGCCCTTGGACGTGACCTTCGCTTTGAAGAAGGCAAGGGACCTTTGATGACGCCTATCGACGCTGACGAGATTTTCTGGCTTGAGACGGAAGGTGTCGCCAAACGGCTGGAGCCGGTCTACGAGACGGTTCGGCTGCTGCGTGAGCAGTTGCCCGACGAAACGACGCTGCTCGGTTTCTGTGGCGCTCCCTGGACTGTTGCGACCTATATGATCGCCGGTCACGGCACACCGGATCAGGCCCCCGCCCGTCTTTTCGCCTATCGCTTCCCGGAAGCCTTCGAAAAGCTTTTGAATGATCTGGCGGATGTATCGGCCGAATATCTTATCGAACAGCTGGATGCAGGCGCAGACGCCGTACAGATTTTCGATTCATGGTCGGGTGTTCTGGACGAAGACTGCTTTGAGCGGTTCTGCATCCAGCCGGTGGCGCGGATTGTTCAGAAAGTTCGCGCCGTCTATCCCGAAGCGCGCATCATCGGTTTCCCGAAAGGGGCAGGGATGCTTTATGCAGGCTACCGCGAAAAGACCGGTGTTGATGTGCTCGGCCTCGACTGGTCGGTTCCGCTCAATTTCGCCGCCGCTTTGCAGGAAGATGGCGCTATTCAGGGCAATCTCGACCCGCTGCGCGTTGTTGCGGGCGGTTCAGCACTCGATGAAGGCGTGGATGCGATCCTCGAACGTCTGGGGAAAGGCCCGCTGATCTTCAATCTCGGACATGGAATTACGCCTCAAGCGCCGGTCGAAAATGTCCAGCGCATGATTGATCGCATTCGTGGAGAAAAATCGTGAGCCAGCCGACATCGAAGAGCAGCACCAAGGCTGCCTATATCCGCATGATCGCAGCGCTTGTGATTGTGGTGCTCGGCGTTTGGGCATTGTTTCACGTGAATCCAACCGATGCCTATCTCTGGGTAAAAGCGATTCACGTAATCGCCGTCATAGCCTGGATGGCAGGAATGCTCTATCTGCCGCGGCTGTTCGTCTATCACTCAGCGACCAAGCCGGGTTCTGAAGCTTCCGAAACCTTCAAGGTGATGGAAAAGCGACTGCTGCATTTTATCATAAACCCGGCCATGGCTGTGACCTGGATTGCCGGTCTGTGGATGGCTTGGGAAATCTTCCGCTTCCAGGGCGGCTGGCTGCACGCCAAGCTGCTGCTGGTCGTGCTGATGTCGGGCATGCATGGTTATCTTTCGAAGGCGACGCGCCTTTTCGCAGAAGACAAGAACATGAAACCGCCAAGGCATTGGCGAATCGTTAACGAAGTGCCAACAGTTCTGATGGTCCTGATCGTTATTCTGGTGATCGTAAAACCTTTTTGATTGCATTTTTAAATGAAAAGAAACCCGCTTTGTCGGGTTTCTGCCATTTTCCCGTTGCAGAATTTATCTGCGGTCACTACATGTGACTTGCTCTTCATATCGCAAATCGGTATGAAGGAAGCCTCTTCCCTTCCTGATCGCAGGCCTTCGATGCCGGTCCAGCCCACCAGCTGACCAACTTTCCGAACAACTGCATTTTCTCCTTATATTTCAAAAGAGTTCCTCATCCATGCAGGAAATGAAACTACAAGAACTAAAAAATAAAACACCGGTTGAGCTGCTTGCTTTTGCCGAAACCCTTGAAGTCGAAAATGCGAGCGCAATGCGCAAGCAGGAACTGATGTTCGCGATTCTCAAGAAGCTGGCTTCGCAGGATGTCGAGATCATCGGTGAAGGTGTTGTCGAAGTGCTGCAGGACGGTTTTGGCTTCCTGCGCTCCGCCGATGCCAATTATCTGCCAGGCCCCGACGATATTTATATTTCTCCTTCGCAGCTGCGCCGCTTCTCGCTGAAGACCGGTGATACAGTTGAAGGTCCGATCCGCGGCCCGAAGGAAGGCGAGCGCTATTTTGCGCTTCTCAAGGTCAATTCGATCAATTTCGAAGACCCGGAAAAGATTCGCCACAAGGTTCACTTCGACAATCTGACGCCGCTCTATCCGAATGAGCGCTTCAAGATGGAGTTGGAAGTTCCGACCTCCAAGGATCTGTCGCCGCGCGTCATCGATCTGGTTGCGCCGCTCGGCAAGGGCCAACGCGGTCTGATCGTCGCTCCGCCGCGTACCGGTAAGACCGTGCTGCTTCAGAATATCGCGCATTCGATCACCGCCAATCACCCGGAATGCTATCTGATCGTTCTTCTGATCGATGAGCGTCCGGAAGAAGTGACCGACATGCAGCGTTCGGTGAAGGGCGAAGTTATTTCGTCAACCTTCGACGAACCGGCAGCCCGCCACGTTCAGGTCGCTGAAATGGTCATCGAAAAGGCCAAGCGTCTGGTTGAACATGGACGCGACGTTGTGATCCTGCTCGACTCGATCACCCGCCTTGGCCGCGCCTACAACACCGTTGTTCCGTCATCCGGTAAGGTTTTGACCGGTGGTGTCGATGCCAATGCGCTCCAGCGTCCGAAGCGTTTCTTCGGTGCTGCGCGTAACATCGAAGAAGGTGGCTCGCTCACCATCATCGCGACCGCGCTGATCGATACAGGCAGCCGTATGGACGAAGTGATCTTTGAAGAATTCAAGGGCACAGGTAACTCGGAAATCGTTCTCGACCGCAAGGTTGCTGACAAGCGCATCTTCCCGGCCATGGACATTCTCAAGTCCGGCACCCGTAAGGAAGATCTGCTCGTTCCGCGCGCCGATCTCCAGAAGATTTTCGTTCTGCGCCGTATTCTCGCGCCGATGGGCACGACCGATGCGATCGAGTTCCTTATCGACAAGCTCAAGCAGACCAAGAGCAATGGTGAGTTCTTCGATTCGATGAACACCTAAGCTCCTTGCAGCTTCGCTAAACAAAAGCCACGCTGGTTTTCCAGCGTGGCTTTTTTGTCTGTCACGTTCCGCTTGTCAGAAGAATGCGCAATGCATCGCCGCTTTCCACGGGCGGGAGGCAGACCTGTCCTTTGCAGAACCATGCGGAAGGTTTTTCAGCCCGGGCAGTACCGCCTGTCGGCAGTTCAATCACTCCATTCGGCGTGAAACTGACAATCTTGTCGAGACGTCGCGGATCCGGATTTCGATTCGCTATCGAAACAAGCTCATCCTGATGAGACTGCGCGGCGATAACAAGCGATAGTGGTTCAGCTGCCATGCGGGCCGCATTCAATATACCGATCTGACCATATTGCTGCGCCAATGCACGCCCAAGCGCTTCCTCGATCAATGTCTCATTGCTTCGGTAAAGTGTCATGTCACCGGTTGCGAGGAAAAGCCGCGTCAGTGCTTCGATGATCTGGCTCGTCGCGCTGGGGATAGCCTCATCATAATCACCATAGGCGTGAAGAATGACATCGTCGGCATCAAGCGCCGATAGACGGTAATTACCGGAAGCATCCCGGTGGTGGTCATCCAGCGCTTGTTTCAGCTTCTCCGCATCATCCACATAACTCCGGTCGGAACTTGCTTCATAGAGCGCCAGTGCTGCATTGATCATACCGGCATAGTCCGTCGAAAGGGCAGGGTAGACCAGCCGATCCTCCATACGGCAATGCGCCATCTGTCCGGCACGAAATGGCTGCATGATCGTGTGATAGGCTTCGACGGCCAGCGTCACCCATTCCGGTTTGGAGAAGCTTCGTCCGGCTTCGGCGAGTGCACGAATAGCTAATGCATTCCAGTCTGTCAGGGCCTTGTCGTCGCGTCCTGGGCGAATGCGCGTTTCGCGCTGTGCGAAGAGCTTCGCCTTGGCATCCCGTATTGACTGTGGTACCGGCCCATCAGAATCGACATCATGCAAGCGATTAAGAATATTATGACTTTCCCAGTTGCCTCCCGGGGAAACGCCATAGAATGCCTTGAAGGCTTGGCTATGTTCTCCCAAAACGCTGTCTATCACCGCCTCGCTCCAGACGTAGAATTTCCCTTCTTCGCCTTCGCTATCGGCATCAAGGCTCGACGTGAAACTACCGTCCGGCAGTCGCATTTCACGGACCAGCCAATCGATGGTTTCTTCGATTCGTATGCGGAACAGATCATCCTTCGTTTCCGCAAAAGCATAATTGGCGTGTCGGATCAGCTGGGCGTTGTCGTAGAGCATTTTTTCAAAATGCGGCGCGAGCCAGTCAGCATCCGTGCTGTAGCGGCA
The DNA here is from genome assembly GCA_014138095.1 of Ochrobactrum sp. RH2CCR150. Taxonomy (GTDB): domain Bacteria; phylum Pseudomonadota; class Alphaproteobacteria; order Rhizobiales; family Rhizobiaceae; genus Brucella; species Brucella gambitense. The sequence continues at coordinate 194,054 of JACGXE010000001.1, read as the reverse complement.
AAGACCACCCCCAAGGTGATCATAGATGCCGCCTTGCAGCATGGTCTTCAATGAACGGATAAACTTGTCCCTGTTATCGCTGTCGTGATTATAGAGCCAGGATAGCCACAGAGCGTCCATGAATGGAGCATTGGGAAACTTAGGGGCGCCTTCGATACCGCCGCGCACGGGATCGATAAGACCACTGATCCGTTGCGTCACATCATCGAAGCGCGCGATCTCATTCGGGCTGGCGGCATTTTGAGCAGCGAGCCTGCCTTCAAGATGATTGAAGACCGCCTCGGCATTATGGTTAATTTTTTCTTTATCTCCTTGCCAGAGGTTATTCACGGCGTTCAACACATCGACAAAGCCCGGCATGTTGTAGCGTGCGTGGGGCGGAAAATAAGTGCCGCCCCAGAAAGGCTTGCCATCGGGCCGCAGAAACATGGTCAGCGGCCAGCCCCCTTGCTGCCCCATCGCGCCCAGCGCAGCCATATAGATCTGGTCTATGTCTGGCCGTTCCTCGCGGTCCACTTTCACATTCACAAACAGGTCGTTCATGACAGCAGCTACATCGGCGTCTTCGAATGACTCATGCGCCATTACGTGGCACCAGTGACAGGCCGCATAGCCAATTGAAAGCAGGATAGGGCGGTCTAATTCTCGCGCGGCGTCGAGAGCCTCCTTTCCCCAGGGCTGCCAGTGAACGGGGTTGTCCGCATGTTGGCGCAGATAGGCACTGGGTTCCGCAGACAGCCTGTTTCTGCTGATATCCGTCATGAGGCTTCCCTTTCAGCGTTTGAATGAATATGCACTGAGCTCAATTTCAATCCTCTTGGCAAGATTGATATAGGTCAGGAAATACAATGAACGACACCGCTGTCCATCACGATACGATTTTTGCTTTGTCCAGTGGGCGGCTTCCATCGGGTGTTGCCGTTGTGCGAGCATCTGGCCCGCAAGTTCGATTCATTATCGAAACGATTGTAGGCTCAGTCATCGAACCCCGTTATGCAGCCTTTAAGACATTCCGTTCCCGAAATGGAGACGCGATCGATCGTGGATTGGCGCTCTTCTTTCCCGGCCCCCATAGTTTTACAGGTGAGGACTGTGTCGAATTTCATCTTCATGGAGGTGTCGCCGTTGTTGAAAAGCTGCTGCAGGAACTGGGCGCGATTGCTGATTGCCGTATCGCTGAAGCTGGCGAATTCACCCGCCGTGCTTTCACCAATGGCAAGATGGATCTGACAATTGCAGAAGGCCTGGCAGATCTTATTGCCGCCGAAACCGAAGGTCAGCGACGTCTTGCCTTGCAGGTGGCTTCGGGTGCGCAACGGCAACTCTACACCGAATGGAGACAGAAGCTTGTTCGCGCGCGCGCTTTCATTGAAGCCGAACTTGATTTTGCAGACGAAAGTGACGTGCCAGGTTCAGTTTCCGATCAAGTTTGGCGATCACTGCAGGCACTTCAGAAGGAAATAGAACAGCATATTGCCAGCGGCAAACGTGCTGCCATGCTTCGCGACGGTTTGCATGTGGTGATTGCTGGTGCGCCAAATGCTGGCAAATCCAGCTTGCTGAATTTTCTTGCTGGACGCGAAGTGGCGATCATTTCGGATGAAGCCGGGACCACGCGAGATCTTCTCGAAGTCAAACTCGATCTGAATGGTATCCCGGTTTACGTCACCGATACAGCCGGATTGCGTGAGACTGAAAGTGCAGTCGAGAAGATCGGGATTGAGAGAGCCCGCGAAACGGCATCGGAAGCCGATCTCATTCTTCTATTGGAAGACATGAATGATCCGATTGATGCGATACTGAACGAAGCCGACGTCGAGATTTGGCGTATTGGCACCAAAGCTGATCTAACGAAGAAACAAGACGCGCGTTGGACTTTCCAGATATCGATCAAGAATGGTTCTGGATTGGATGAGCTTCTCGCCGCACTACAGACTTTCGTTGAAGAACGTATTGGCCAGATCAATGATGCTGTTCCCACAAGGCAGCGCCACATCAATCTGCTTCGTTCGACGCTCACTGAGATCGAAATTGCTGCAGGGCGAGAAGACCTTCCGTTGGAACTGAGAGCGGAAAACATGCGCAGAGCATCGCATTATCTTGGACGTATCACCGGTGATGTTGACGTTGAGGAAATCCTGGATGTCATTTTCTCTCAGTTTTGCATTGGCAAGTGAGTGATTCACGTGAAACATCGGCCGATCTGGTAGACAGATATTCGTGGAATGTTTCACGTGAAACATCTGTGGAATCCGGTCAGGCCAGTTGACTCCACCCGTTCTTCATGAGTCAGCGGTCCTGTGCGCTTTTAATTGATCGCCTGTCACGCTTTTATCCTTCCGTTTCAAACGCATTCATGGCAAAAGCTGTCTCCTAATCCGAGGATGCAAGAAATGAGTTCGGCTGAGTCTACAGTCTTCGATGTTATTGTTGTCGGTGGCGGTCATGCAGGCTGTGAAGCCGCGTCGGCTGCTGCACGCGCTGGCGCACGCACTGCATTGGTCACTCATAACTTCGATACTATTGGCGTCATGTCGTGTAACCCGGCGATTGGTGGTCTCGGGAAGGGCCATCTTGTTCGGGAAATCGACGCACTGGACGGTTTGATGGGTCGTGTTGCCGATAAGGCAGGCATCCAGTTTCGTCTGCTAAATCGCCGTAAAGGACCGGCTGTCCGTGGTCCGCGCACGCAGGCTGATCGCAAACTGTATCGGCTTGCGATGCAGGAAATGATTGGAGCGCAGGAAAACCTCACGGTTGTTGAGGGCGGCGCGTTCGATATAAAGACCGAAGAAGGTAATGTCACTGGTGTGGTTCTATCGGATGGACAGCTGCTGAGCTGCGGCGCAGTTGTGTTAACGACGGGCACATTCCTGAACGGCCTCATTCATATCGGAGAGAAGAAGATACCGGCAGGACGCATGGGTGAGAATCCGGCGCTCGGCCTGTCGGATACTTTGAAGACTCTTGGGTTCGCATTAGGACGTCTCAAGACCGGCACGCCGCCGCGTCTTGATGGCCGTACTATCGATTGGGCAAATCTTGAAACCCAGTCCGCCGATGAGAACCCTGTACCATTTTCCCTGATGACGGATCGTATTACGACGCCGCAGATTGATTGCGGTATTACGCGTACGACACCGGAAACCCATGCAATTATACGCGCCAATCTGCATCGGTCGGCCATGTATTCCGGCTCGATTGAAGGTATTGGCCCACGTTATTGTCCATCTGTGGAAGACAAGATCGTCAAGTTCGGCGACCGTGATGGCCACCAGATATTCCTGGAACCGGAAGGTCTGGACGACGATACGGTTTATCCGAACGGCATTTCGACTTCTCTGCCGGAAGACGTTCAGCTCGAAATTCTCAAGACCATTCCCGGTCTTGAGAAAGCAGTGATGCTACAGCCGGGCTACGCCATTGAATATGACTTCATTGATCCGCGCGAGCTTAAGCGCAGCCTTGAGACGCGGCGGGTGAGTGGTCTGTTCCTGGCAGGCCAGATCAACGGCACCACCGGATATGAGGAAGCCGCCGCGCAGGGTCTTCTTGCTGGTTTGAATGCCGCACGGCGGGCAGGGGGTGATGAGCCAATCATCATCCAGCGTACTGAAGCCTATATCGGCGTGATGGTGGATGATTTGACATCGCGCGGCGTGAGCGAACCTTATCGCATGTTCACATCACGCGCTGAATTCCGTCTTTCTTTGCGCGCGGATAATGCCGATCAACGCCTTACACCGCTGGCGGATCGTCTCGGCATATTGGGAGCAGAGCGTAAGAAGCGCTTCGCTGAACGAGAGAACGCGCTGTCTGCTGCGCGGGAACTGACCCAGTCGCTGTCGATCACGCCCAATCTCGCAAGTCGCTATGATTTGCATCTCAATCATGATGGGGTTCGTCGTTCAGCTTATGACTTGCTGTCTTATCCTGATATCGATCTGACGCGCTTGAGCCCGATCTGGCCCGAACTGGACGGAATAGACTCTATCACCCGCGAAACGCTCGAGATTGAGGCACAATATGCGGTTTATATGGAGCGTCAGCAGACGGATATCGCGGTTATGGAGCGCGAAGAGCGCCTGTTGATCCCCGCTGGACTGGACATTGATGCCATTTCAGGACTGTCCAACGAGCTGAAACATAAGCTGAAGCAGCGCAAGCCGGAGACGATTGCTGAAGCACAACGCGTTGACGGAATGACCCCAGCCGCTTTGGCGCTGCTTATAGCGCAGATCAAAAAGCACGGTTCTCGGCGTCAAGCTGCTACTGAATTGGCGGAAGGGAAGGGCGCGGCGTGAGTGCTGATAAGAGTGCGGATCGCCGTTTCAAAAGTCTTCTCCAGATCAATCCGGCTGTTTCACGTGAAACAGTGGATCGTCTGATCGCATTTGAAGAGCTATTCCGGAAGTGGTCGAAAGCGATCAATCTGGCATCTCCATCGACATTGGCAGACCTTTGGAGCCGTCATATTCTGGATAGTGCGCAGGTTTTTCCGTTGGCTCCAGACGCGAAACGCTGGCTGGATATCGGTTCCGGTGGCGGATTTCCGGGCATCGTGACGGCCTGTTACCTGGCGGATAAGCCGGGTAGTTGTATCGAACTGGTGGAAAGCGCCGGTAAAAAGGCCGCTTTTCTACGCACAGCTGCCGGACATCTGAATGTTCCTGCCCATATTCATGCGGCTCGTATCGAGTCCGTGTGGGAAAAAATAAAGACTCCGGAGGTTGTTACCGCCCGCGCGCTCGCCTCATTGAACGATCTTTTCGGTTTGACAGAGCCTTGGCTCGTTGATGGCGCTAAAGCGCTTTTCCAAAAAGGTCGGGATTACCAGAGGGAAATCGATGAAAGCCGTGTCGGTTGGGATTTCGATCTGGTAAAACATCAAAGTGCTATCGATCAGACTTCGGTCATCCTCGAAATCAGCAACTTGCGACGCAAAGCGAATTGAATCCGAGAATTTGGCAGATCTGGAAAGCGGCAGGGCGACGGTAATGAACAAAATGTCCAGGATCATAACCATTGCAAACCAGAAAGGCGGCGTCGGAAAAACAACGACGGCGATCAATCTGGCCACGGCATTGGCGGCAATAGGCGAAACGGTTCTCATCGTTGATCTCGATCCGCAGGGCAATGCCAGCACCGGGTTGGGGATCGATCGCCGTAATCGTCCGCTGTCGTCCTATGATGTGCTGACGCAAGAGGCTTCGGTGCCGGAAGCGGCTATGCAGACCGATGTGCCCAATCTCTTTATCGTGCCATCGACGCTTGATCTGTTGGGTATCGAGATGGAAATAGCCCAATCCGCAGACCGTACGCGCCGTTTGCGCGACTCTCTGCGTTTTGATTCGAGCGTTTCTGATCGATTCTCATATGTCCTGGTGGATTGCCCGCCATCTCTGAACCTGTTGACGCTGAATGCCATGGCAGCTGCAGACTCCGTGCTCGTGCCGCTGCAATGTGAATTCTTTGCACTGGAAGGCCTAAGCCAGCTGTTGCAGACCGTCGATCAGGTTCGGTCGACGATCAATGCCGAGCTTTCCATCCAGGGTATTGTGCTGACGATGTTCGATAGCCGCAACAATCTCGCCTCTCAGGTGGTGGATGATGTTCGCGCTTTCATGGGCGAAAAGGTCTATCGGACTGTTATTCCGCGCAATGTGCGGGTATCGGAAGCGCCCTCGCATGGCAAGCCAGCCATTCTCTACGATCTGAAATGTGCGGGAAGTCAGGCCTATTTGCAGCTTGCGTCTGAAGTTATTCAGCGCGAGCGGCAATTGAAAGCCGCATAAACAACAGACTATCGATTCGACTACGTAACAATTGCAGGAATTTGCCGAACGATGAACGACGATCCTTCAAAAAAGCGCCTTGGCCGCGGACTGGCTGCCCTGATTGGTGAGATCGACCGTCCGGTCGAAGAGCGTAAAGCGCCGGTTCCAATCGAACGCAATGTGCCGATCGAATTTGTCACGCGTAATCCGCGCAATCCGCGACGCATGTTTGCGGAAGCGGAGCTGGAAGATCTGGCACAGTCGATCAAGGAACACGGCGTCGTCCAGCCAATCGTGGTGCGTCCGGCACCGGGCCAGCCTGATCATTTTGAACTTATCGCTGGTGAACGCCGCTGGCGGGCATCGCAGCGCGCAGGTGTTGATACGATCCCTGTTATCGTTCGCGATGTGGATGATCGCGTCGCTCTTGAGATCGCGATTATCGAAAACGTTCAGCGCGCAGACCTGAACGCGGTCGAAGAAGCGCTGGGATATCAACAGCTTATCGATAATCATGAGTATACGCAGAACGATCTGGCGCAGGTGATCGGCAAGAGCCGCAGCCATGTTGCCAACACGCTTCGCCTTCTCAAGCTGCCGCAACCGGTGCAGGATTTCATTGTTGATGGCGCGTTGTCTGCGGGGCATGCGCGCAGCCTGATCACGATGGAAAATCCGACGGGTCTGGCCGAGCGGATCGTCAAGGAAGGCCTGTCGGTCCGTCAGGTGGAAGCGTTGGCTCAGGCTGAAGCGCGTGGCGGCGCGGAACCGAAGCCGGGCAAATCTGCTCCGGTGGAAAAGGATGCCGACACCAAGGCGCTCGAAAAGCTGCTTTCCGATGTGACGGGCATGAAGGTTGAGATTAATCACCGGGATCGCGGCGGCGAAGTGAAGATCCGCTATAGCTCTCTGGAGCAGCTGGACGAAATCTGCCGTCGTCTTCAGAGCTGATGTGTTTCCGATAATGTAAACAAAAACCCCGGTATCTTAATACCGGGGTTTTTGTTTATGGGATTGTTTCACGTTTCGTGGCGGTGAAAGTCGTTAGCGCCGTGCATTGCGCATGGCTTCTACACCGATAGCCATCAGGCATTGGCGGATGATCGGAACGGCGAGGGCTGAGTTCTGGCGGCTTTCGAGAACGGCGCGCTGGAGACGCTCCAGGACGCGTGAAAGGCTCTCGCCACCCCATCGTCCGATGGCCGTTTCTATAAGCCTTTTGCGATTGAAGAAGATAGGTGGCCTTGCACTGGCCACCACGACCGAGGCGCTCTTGCGTTCAGTATCCATGATATAGCGCAGAGCCTGTATCTGCTGGAACTGCCGCATGGCCGTGTTCAGCACCAGAAACGGCGCTGTGCCTGATTTTACGACGCGGTCGAATGTGATTTCAAATCGTTGCAAATCACCGGCAATGACTGCATCCACGACCTCGTCGGTCGACAGGCCTGCAACGTCACCCACAGCTTCGCGAACGTCATCAATGTCGATACGTTCCTTGCCGCGTGCATAGAGGCAGAGTTTTTCCAGCTCGCCACGGGTGGCAAGACGGTCGCCGCCGAGGCTGGCGCGAAGGAGCTGACGTCCATCAAGGGTGATTTGCAGCTTCCACTCCGCGAGCACATCATCGATCACGCCATCGATGCCACGCGCATCGTCCGTATAGCAGGGAAGCGCCATGCCCGCAGAAGCATTCTCGATAGCACTACGCAACCCCACGCCCTTTTTCAGGTCGCCAGCTTCGACGAGAATGAAGGTTTCATGCGGCGGTTCCGTAGCCAGAAGCTTGATTGCGTCGGCCAGTTTCTTCTGCCCGGCAGCGTTCTTGATCCATATCAGACGGGTGCCGCCGAACATGGAAATAGTGCGTGCCTCGTCGGCCAGTTTCGAAGGATCGGCATCGATTTCATCGGCTTCCATACGGATGACAGCAAAGGGATCATCGAGTGGAAGTTTAGTTGCCTCGGCATAGCGGCGCGCACGCTCGCTCACCAGACCCTTGTCTGGGCCGTAAAGAAGCACGACCGGAAACGAGCTGTTCGGTCTGCTCAGGAAACCATCGACTTCATTTGCTTTTTTCTGCGCCATGAATCGTTCTTAGAGCATTTGTGCGGGGTGTGGGAAACGCATTTTATGTTTGCACGGTTTCGGATGCAGAATTTTGTAATGCGAGTTTTTATGGAACCATGGGCAGTTTGGTCTGCATTGAGAACTTCTTGGGGAACGGCCACCTGCCATTCACAGACAGGCGGCTGCTCGTGGAGGTCATTCCCTCACTGTTAAGGCATTAATGTGGAACAGCGGTGTAATGGTTTTCATCGTAAGGACGAACGAGGAAGGAATTGACGACATCATTGAATGCAATCCAATGCGGCGTCTTCTGATGGAGTGCGAGAGATTCCCTATCTGTCCAATTTTCGATCAATGCATAAATATTGCTTTCATCGGCGCTCTTCCAAAGCTGATAATAATCGCACCCCGCTTCCTTGTTTGACTCCGAAACCATGTTATTCAAGACGGAAAGAAATTCTTTTTTACTTTCTTCGCGAACATGGAAGAATACATTAAGCGTAATCATCTTCTTACCTGATTTTCCAACTGGATTAGCTTTAAAGTTTCAATCTTAATGACAAAAGAACATTTGATGTATTCGTTCATCATCTGATTTAATATATGGATCAATTTGAAATTTCATAAAAGTGAATTATAAAGAACGTACTCATTCACTTTTTGAGAAATCACTATGAATTTACGGCGCGTGGAAGCCTTTTGTCGTGTTGTCGAGCTGGGCAGTGTCGTGGCTGCGGCTGATGCGATGTTTTGTGTTCCATCGAACATCAGCAAGATGCTGAAGGATCTGGAAGCACTGTTGAACGATGCATTATTTGTGCGAGACAAGGGCAACCTGATCATAACGCCCTTTGGCCGGCGATATTATGATGAGGTTCATCCGATCCTTGAGAATGCCCGCCGGGTGGAAAGGACGTTCAGAACTTCCGCACAGCAGCATAGTCTGAGCATTGGCGCCATCGATGTGGTCATAGACCATCATCTGCCTTTGTTCATTCCGCACTATATGCAGAAGCAGCCTTATGCCCGGTTAAAGGTTTTCCGGGGCCATTCCAGAGTGCTGGAGGAGGGGCTTTACAACCACGAATATGACGCGATTTTCTCCGATGGCCCGGTGGTTACACCGGAGTTGAACAGCCGTTTGATTTTCAAAGAGCGGCTGGTTCCCATGCGCAATGAAACTTCGCCGACAGACGGGCCCGTGCCGGTCTATAGCCACGGCAATAGCTGCCTTTACCGGGATTTTGTGAACGACTGGGTACGATTGCAGCCGATTGGCGCCTACGGTGTAGTTGAAACGGAATCCTACGCCTTGATGGCCGCTCTTGTGAGGAACAGCGGCGGGGTCGGCTTTATCCCGCAGACGATTGCATCTGCCCTCGGTGTGGATGACATCTGCAGCACCGAAGACAATATTCCCTGCGATATCTATGTTGTCTGGAGGCGATCTGGTCTGGAGGCTCCGGTGGCCACCATGCTTGATGCCGTAGAGGCGTTTTCTGCAAGCATGGGGCTTTTGTAAAACCGCTTCAGATAACGTGTCACTCGATCAGCAACGCGTCGTCATCAAGCGTCTGGCCGCGCACTTTGCGGAACATCTCGATCAGGTCTTCGACGCCGAGTGTCTTGCGCTTGTCGCCGGTGACGTCGAGCAAAATCTTGCCGCCGTGCAGCATGATCGTGCGGTCGCCATAATCGAGCGCCTGACGCATGGAGTGGGTCACCATCAGCGCTGTCAGCTTGTTCTCGGTGATGAGCGTTCGGGTTAGTTCCATGACGAATTCCGCCATGCCCGGGTCGAGTGCTGCGGTATGTTCGTCGAGAAGCAGAACTTCAGAACCGGCAAGCGTTGCCATGATGAGCGAAAGCGCCTGACGCTGGCCGCCGGAGAGCAGTTCCATGCGGTCCTGCATCCGGTTTTCAAGGCCGAGATTGAGGCTCGCCACGCGCTCGCGAAACCATTCACGGCGGTTGGAATTCAGCGCATGAGTAAAGCCGCGCTTCTTGCCGCGGGAGGCGGCGAGCGCAAGGTTTTCTTCGATGGTCAGCGTGCCGCAGCTGCCAGCCAGTGGATCCTGGAAGACACGCGCAACGAGACCGGCGCGGTCGGCGGTGGATTTGCGGGTCACGTCCTTGCCGCTGATCACGACCTTGCCGCCGGTGGGGATAACATCGCCTGCAAGCACACCGAGCAAGGTGGACTTGCCAGCGCCATTCGAGCCGATGACGGTCACGAAGGAACCACGATCCATGGTCAGTTTGATCTTGTTCAGAACCTGCTTTTCCAGCGGTGTGCCGCGACCGAAGACGACATCGAGATTGGATACTTCGATCATGCGGATGCTCCCCCGCGGCGCAGGCGCGGCAATATCAGGGCGAATGTAACGAGAAGCGCTGTAGCAATGTTCAGGTCGGAAGCCTGAAGGCCGAACGTGTCGCCATTGGAAAGCGCAAGCTGGATTGCGATGCGATAGATGACCGAGCCGAGCACGCAACCAATCAGGATCACCAGCAGGTTGCGGGTTCGCAGGATGGTCTCGCCAATAATGACGGCTGCGAGGCCGACGACGATGGTGCCAACGCCGGAGGTGACATCGGCAAAGCCGTTTGTCTGCGCGAAAAGCGAGCCGCCAAGCGCGACGAGCGCGTTGGAGAGTGCCATGCCGATATAGATCTGGCGGTCAGTCTGTACGCCTTGTGCGCGTGCCATTTTGGGGTTGGCGCCGGTGGCACGCATGGCAAGGCCCATGTCGCTTTCCAGAAAGCGCCAGACGATGAAGACAGCGATGACGACAAGTACAAACAGGAAGGCCGGACGCACATAATATTCCGGAATACCGTGGCCGAAGAAGGGGCTCAGCATCGTGTCCTGATTGATGAGTGCGATATTCGGTCGACCCATCACGCGCAGGTTCACCGAGAACAGCGCGATCATCGTCAGAATGGAAGCGAGCAGGTTGAGGATCTTGAAGCGCACATTGAGCGTTGCAGTCACAAGACCAGCTATCGCACCTGCAACCATGGCTATTGCGGCGGCAAGCCAAGCATTGAGGCCAGCAAGGATCAGAACGCCGGTAACGGCTGCTCCCAGCGGGAACGAACCGTCCACCGTCAAGTCGGGAAAGTCGAGGACGCGAAACGCCAGATAGACGCCGATGGCGACAAACGCGAAAACGAGGCCTAATTCGACCGCACCCCAGAAGGCGATCTGACTCACAACGACATTCCTTGTACTTTGCCGCAATCGACAAGGATGAAGCCGGTTTTCCGGCATAAGATCATCCGCCAGCCTGCGGACATCGAGGCGTTGCGCTGTCGATTGTCCAAAAGGCTTTCACCAATCGCGACCGGTTTTGGTTTGAGTGTATCCGGCAGGCGAAGCCCTGAGCGGATCGTTTCCCGGCTAGATCATTTGTTCCCATTATTATTCTAGTCGGATTACAACTCTCGCAATCATGAGCGCAAGTCCTAACCGCGCCAAACGCCCGCAAATGCTGCTTTATATGGAGCTTACGCAACATTCGTGCGGTATTGCTACAGGTCAGATGTCTTTTCGAACCTGCCCTCGCTTCAGGGCTTCGTCTTGTGTTCAAAGAAAAAGGGCGGGAAGTTTTCACTTCCGCCCTTCATTTTCTGCATTTCGTACAGGATCAGTCGATCTTGCTGGTGGCGCGGTCAATCACAGCCTTCGGGAACTCAACGCCCATCTTCTTGGCAGCGCCAAGATTGATGACGAGGTCGGTACCCTTGGCGATTTCAACTGAAATGTCGCCCGGCTTTTCACCCTTCAGGATGCGTGCGACGACAGCGCCGGTCTGCTTGCCGACGTCGTAATAGTTGAAACCGAGTGCAGCCATCGCACCACGCTTGACGGAATCCGTGTCAGCGGTGAAGAGCGGCAGCTTGCTTTCCTCGGCAACGCCGACTGCGCTTTCGAGAGCCGAAACGATGGTGTTGTCGGTCGGCACATACATGGCATCGGCGCGGCCGACGAGAGCCTGTGCGGCGCCCTTGACTTCAGCCGACTTGGTGGCAGCGGATTCAACAATCTCGATGCCGTCAGCAGCAGCAGCTTCCTTCAGCGCAGCCAGAAGCGAGACCGAATTGGTTTCGCCGGAATTGTAGAGATAGCCGAGCTTCTTGATGTTCGGCATCACTTCCTTGATGAGCTTGATGTGCTCGGCGACTGGCGACATATCGGAGAGGCCAGTTACGTTACCGCCCGGCTTTTCCATGTTCTTGACGAGCTGTGCGCCGACCGGATCGGATACGGCGGTGAACACGATCGGAATGTCGCGCGTGGCGGAAACAACAGCCTGAGCCGATGGGGTGGAAATCGGAACGATCACGTCCGGGCCATCACCCACGAACTGACGTGCGATCTGTGCGGCGGTTGCCGGATTGCCCTGTGCGGACTGATAGACGAATTTGAGATTTTCGCCTTCCTTGAAACCAGCTTCGGCCAGCGCATCCTTGACGCCGTCACGCGCGGCGTCGAGTGCCGGATGTTCGACAATGGCGGTCACGGCGACGGTTACGTCTTTTGCCTGGGCCGAAGTGGCGATGGCCGTTGCGGCCAGCAATGCCAGAAGTACAGAACGCATGAAAATCTCCCCTAATTGGTTTCTATGCTGTTGATTGCTTAATCAAGTTGATAGCCGAAATCAATCAGGACAGGAACCGGACAAACTTGCGTGGGAGAATGTAAAGCGCCCGATAAAGTGGCTGTCAGGCTTGCTCCACTCCATGGGTTTCCAAAAGTGTTTTCATCCGCTTCACAGCAAGCTCCGGCTTGTCGAGAACATTGGCCTTGTCGGCCAGCTGGAAAATATCGGCATAATGGACAATGCCGCGCGCCGACTGCATCCCGGCAGGCATGGTAAAATGCGTCTGATGACCGTTGAGCCAGGCAAGGAAAACCACCCCGGCCTTGTAATATTGTGTCGGCGCTTCAAAGATCTTGCGCGATAGCGGCACGGTCGGTTCGATGATGGTACGGAACCGAGCGCTGTCACCCTTGGCGAGGGCGGCGAGTGCATTGGAGGCCTGTGGCGCGACTGCATCGAAAATGCCGAGCAGGGCATGGCTATGCGTGTGTCCGTCGCCTTCGATCAAGGGCGCATAGTTGAAATCGTCGCCTGTGAAACAGAGCACGCCTTCCGGTAACCGGTCGCGCAGGGCAAGCTCGTAACGTTCTTCCAGCAGCGAGATCTTGATGCCTTCGACCTTGTCGCGATTGGCCTCGATAATATTGATGACGGTGTTCAGCGCATCGTCGAACTCAGAGGCTCCCCAGTAGCCCTTGAGCTGTGGATCGAACATGTCGCCCAGCCAGTGCAGCACGACTTTCTCGCGGGCATTGGAGAGAATGTGTCCATAAACCTTTGCGTAATCGTCGGGCGAGCGGGCGATACGGGCAAGGGCGCGGCTTGCCATCAGGATGAAGCGCCCGCCGTGCTTTTCGACGAAACCGGCCTGTGTTTCATAAGCCTTGATGACATCATCAAGGCTCTTGGCATCCGCCGGATCAAGATGGTCGGTGCCAGCACCGCTGGCGAGATCGGCACCCGCTACGGTCTTGCTTTCAGCCAGCGAGCGGCGGATCAATTCCTGCGCCCCCACCCAGTTGAGGCCCATGCCGCGCTGCGAGGTGTCCATCGCTTCGGCGATCTTGAAGCCGAGGCCCCAGAGATGATGGCGAAACGCCATGGTCGCATCCCAGTCAAGCGCGGGATTGTTCCAGGGCGTCGTATCGTTTTGCGGGTCGGAGACGATATGCGCCGCCGCATAGGCGATGCGATTGAACTGCGGGGGAGCCGAAGGTCTTTCGGTGGGCGTTCCGGTAAGCCAGTAGGCGTGCAGAGTGCCGTCCGCCTTTGGCAAGGTCAGCATAGTGTCGAATGCAATGCTCATGATTATCCTCCCACAGAACGTTGTCATTCATAATTTAGAACGTTCCAAATGGCAAGAAGTGTGACTTTTGGGTAGGATATGGTGTTTCTAATGAGAAAGAGCGCTTTTCATCTATTCAACGTGCATTCTCTAGGCTCTCTTCTGCAACGAAGCCGCGAAAAGTGGCGTCTACATGGCAGTATGGTGGCAAAATTTCTTGCGTTGACTTTTTTGGAACGTTCCAATTAAATTGTCAGCGAAAGCCGAGGAAAGTCATGAACAAGAGTAGCGTTACGGTCATCGATATTGCACGCGAGGCAGGCGTGTCGAAATCGACCGTGTCGCTTGTGCTGCGCGATAGTCCGTTGGTTCATGCCGAAACGCGGGTGAAGGTGCAGGTGGCAATCGAAAAGCTCGGTTACGTCTATAACCGCAGCGCCGCCAATCTGCGTCAGGCCAAGTCGAAGATCATCGGGCTGGTCGTCAACGATCTGACCAACAGCTTCTTTGCCGAACTGGCGGTCGGTGTGGACCGCGTTATGCAGTCGGCAGGCTATGTGCAGTTTCTGGCCAATACCGGCGAGAGCATCGACCGGCAGCGCGAAGTGATCGCCTCCATGCGCGAACACGGCATTGCGGGGCTGATCGTGTCACCGGCGCGTGGCACTGAATCTGGCGACCTGAAGCCACTGGCGAAAAGCGGCCTGCCGGTGGTGCAGATGGTGCGCGATGTGCCGGGTTCCGGCGTTTCGTCAATTCTGTCTGACAATCGCGGCGGCGTGGCTAAGGCTGTCGAACATCTGGTCGGTCTCGGGCACAGCAACATCGCGTTCATGGGCGGCTATGCGGATACGGCGGTGTTTGCCGAGCGTGTCTCCGGCTATCGCGCTGGTCTGGAACAGGCGGGTCTTGTCTTTGATGATGCGCTGATCTTCACATCGGCCCCGTCGCGGGCGGGCGGTGTGGAAGCGGTGGAGCGCATGTTGCTGCTGGGTGCAAAGCCGACAGCCACGGTGTGTTTCAATGATGCGGTGGCATTTGGTGTTTGCGATGGCCTGCGCGCCGCACATCTGGAACCGGGACGCGATTTCGGCGTGGTCGGCTTCGACGATGTGATCGAAGCAAAGACCGCCGTGCCCGCATTAACAACAGTGTCGGTCGATCCGCAGGGGATGGGCGAGCGGGCGGCACAGCTTCTTTTGAAGCAGATCAATTCGGAACGGGTGGAGGCGGAGGCGCAGCGTTTGGCGGTGCGTCTGGCGGTGCGTGCCAGTTGCGGCATGCCTTTTAAAGCGGAGGAGAAACGCGAATGGCAAAGTGGGGCCTTATAGGCGCAAGCACGATTGCGAAAGAGTGGGTGATCGGTGCCATTCGCGCGACCGGCGGCGAAGTCGTTTCCGTTTACAGCACCAATGCCGCGCGCGGTGAAACCTACGCCCGCGACAACGGAATTGCGTGCGCTGTGACGAGCCTCGACGCGCTGCTGGCCGATCCGGACGTCGAAGCGGTCTATATCTCCACCACCAATGAACTGCATCGTGATCAGGCGATTGCCGCGGCCAGGGCTGGTAAGCATATCCTGTGCGAAAAGCCGCTGGCGCTTACGGTTGGCGACGCTCATGCCATGTTAAAGGCCGTACGTGAAGCGGGCGTTGTGGCGGGCACCAACCATCATTTGCGTAACGCTGCCAGCCACCGCGCCATGCGCGATGCAATCGCCCAAGGCAGGATCGGCAAGGTGCTTGGCGCGCGGGTTTTCCACGCGGTTTACTTGCCGCCGCATTTGCAGGGCTGGCGTATCGAGCGGCCCGATGCTGGTGGCGGTGTCATTCTCGATATCACAGTGCACGACGCCGATACGCTGCGTTTTGTGCTGGGTGAAAACCCGGTCGAGGCGATGGCGTTCAGTCAGCAAGGGGGCTTGAGTGGTGAGGGACTGGAAGATGGAGTGATGGGCGCATTGCGTTTTCCATCCGGCGCAATTGCCCAGTTCCACGATGCGTTCACGACCAGATATGCGGAAACAGGCTTTGAAGTGCACGGCAGTGAAGGCTCGCTGGTGGCGCGCAATGTGATGACGCAAAAGCCGGTTGGTTCAGTGCTGCTGCGTGACAAGGATGGCGAGCACGAATTGCCGCTCGATCAGACGAATCTCTATGAAACCGCCTTGCAGGCTTTCCACAATGCCATTGCCGGAAAAGGTCAGCCATCGGCAACGCTGGAAGACGGCATCTGGTCGCTAGCTACCGGGCTTGCCGTGCTTGAGGCCGCAAAGACCGGCAAGGCGACCGCCATTCAATCTGGAATCTGAACATGAACAAGCATATTTCGGCTGCAGAAGCGGCTGCGCTCATCCCCGATAACGCTGTCGTTTCCGTCTCATCATCAAGCGGTCTTGGCTGTCCCGATTTGACGCTGAAAGCCATCGGCGAGCGGTTTGACGAAACTGGTCATCCCAAAAATATCACCACGCTGCATCCGATTGCGGCAGGCGATATGAGCGGCATCAAAGGCGTCGATTACATCGCCAAGCCGGGATTGCTGAAGAAGATCATTGGCGGTTCCTATCCGTCGGGCCCGTCCAGTGCTGAGCCGCCGCTGATCTGGCAGATGATCACCAATAATGAGATCCCGGCCTATAATATCCCGTCGGGCATTCTGTTCGACATGCACCGCGAAGCGGCAGCCAAACGCCCCGGCGTGCTGACCAAGGTGGGTCTTGATACGTTTGTCGATCCAAAGCGTCAGGGCACGGCGATGAATGACAAGGCCGCGCAAGAGCCGGTGGTGAAACATGTCAGCTTCGAAGGCGAAGACTGGCTCTATTTTCCTTCCATCATCCCGCAAGTGGCGATCATTCGCGCCACGACGGCGGATGAACGCGGCAACCTCACCTATGAGCATGAAGGCGCATATCTTGGCGGTCTCGATCAGGCGCTGGCCGCGCGCAACAATGGCGGCATCGTCATTGCGCAGGTGAAACGCATCGCCAAGGAAGGCACGCTGAAACCGCATGATGTGCGGGTGCCGGGCGTTCTGGTTGATTATATCGTGGTAGATCCCGACCAGAAGCAGACGACGCAGACACTGTATGATCCGGCGATTTCGGGCGAGATTTTCCGTCCGATCGATACGTTCCGTCTGGCTGAGTTCAATATCCAGAAGGCGATTGCGCGCCGTGTCTCACAGGAATTGCAGGCGGGCAGCGCGGTCAATCTCGGCTTTGGCATTTCCGCCAATGTGCCGCGTATTCTGCTGGAGGAAGGCCTGCACGGCGCCGTGACATGGGTGATCGAGCAGGGCGCTGTTGGCGGCGTGCCATTGCTGGATTTTGCCTTTGGCTGCGCGGCGAATGCCGACGCTTATATGCCATCGCCCTATCAGTTCACCTATTTTCAGGGCGCAGGCTTCGATGCGTCGCTCTTGTCCTTCCTGGAGATCGGACGCGACGGCTCGGTCAATGTGTCGAAGCTGTCATTCCGTCCGCATGTCACGGCAGGGGCAGGCGGCTTTGTGGACATTACGGCAAGGGCCAGGAAGATTGTCTTCTCGGGCATGTTCAATGCAGGGGCCAAGCTTTCCGTCGCCGATGGTAAGCTGGTGATCGAGAAGGAAGGCAAGCTCAAAAAACTCGTCAATGAAGTCGAGCACGTCACCTTCTCCGGTCCGCGCAGTGTCGCGCAGGGGCAGGACATCACCTATGTCACGGAACGCGCTGTGATGAAGCTGACACCGGAAGGTATCGTGCTCACCGAGATTGCGCCGGGTGTAGATTTGCAGGCGCACATTCTCGATCAATCCGAGTTTCCGCTGATCGTTTCCGACCAGCTCAAGATCATGGATGAAGCGCTGTTCCGCGAAGAGCCGATTGGGCTCTCGTTGCCGCAAAAGCCTGCGCGAAAGCTGGAGGCGTAAGATGGCTGATCGGATAGAAATTGCGACCGAGAACCACATCGCGGTCATGACGATCAAGCGTCCCGAAAAGCTCAATGCATTCGATATTGAGCTTTTGCAGGAATTGTCTACAGCCTGTGATCGGGTGGAGGCGGATAGCACCGTGCGGGTTGCAATCCTGACCGGCGAGGGCAAAGCCTTTTCTGCCGGCGGTGACATCAAGGCCTGGGGCGGCATGGAACCGGCGGAGTTCGGCCATGCCTGGGTGCGCTATGGTCATCGTGTGTTCGAGCGTCTGGCGACTTTGCGTGTGCCATTGATCGCAGCGATGAATGGTCACGCTCTGGGCGGTGGTCTGGAACTGGCAGGCGCTGCTGATATCCGCATTGTTGAGCGGCAGGCGAAGATCGGCCTGCCGGAAACATCTCTTGGCATGATCCCCGGATGGTCGGGCACACAGCGTCTTGTGCGTCGTTTCGGTGCGCAGATCGTGCGCCGCATGGTGCTGGGCGGCGAAATGTTCACGGCTGAAGAAGCGCTGTCGCATGGGCTTGTCGATCATGTAGTCGAGACGGGTGCAGCCTTGCAGGCAGCGCAGGATTATGCGGCGCGGGTGGCCAAGCGCGGACCGGCGGCATTAGAAATTTCCAAACTGATGCTTTCCGTCGCCAATGGCGAGGACAATGGAACCGCCGTCGAGGCATTGGGTTCCATCCTTGTCGCCAAGACTGGCGATCTGAAGGAAGGCGTGCGCTCGTTCAGCGAAAAGCGCGAAGCGAATTTTAAGGGAGAATGGTGATGAGCACGATCGTAAAACCGCAGCCGCTGGCAGGACTGGCTGTCCGCGAATTCTCCATGCTGATCGATGGCAAATGGGTGCAAAGCCAGAGCGGCGGTAGCATCGAGCGCGTGGCTCCCGGCCATGGCGTGACGGTGAGCCGTTATCCCGCTGGCAACAAGGCGGATGTGGAACGCGCCGTTGCGGCAGCGCGCAAGGCTTTCGATGACGGGCGCTGGT
Source organism: Ochrobactrum sp. RH2CCR150 (assembly GCA_014138095.1). GTDB lineage: Bacteria > Pseudomonadota > Alphaproteobacteria > Rhizobiales > Rhizobiaceae > Brucella > Brucella gambitense. The sequence continues at coordinate 175,403 of JACGXE010000001.1, read as the reverse complement.
CGTCCAAAACGGCATCGCAGCGTTCGCTGGTGCTGCTGAAAGCCGCCGATCTGATCGAAGCGCGGGCGGAAGAGCTTGCCTATCTCGATGCGATAGAAGCTGGAAAGCCGATCAGTCAGGTACGCGGCGAGATTGCCGGTTCCGTCGATATCTGGCGTTATGCAGCAGCGCTTGCACGTGATCTGCATGGCGAGAGCTATAATACGCTGGGCGATGGCACTTTGGGCGTTGTGCTGCGTGAGGCGATTGGTGTTGTCTCCATCATCACACCGTGGAACTTTCCGTTCCTGATCGTCGGTCAAAAGCTACCATTTGCTTTGGCGGCGGGTTGCACGGCGGTCGTAAAGCCATCGGAACTTACCTCTGGTTCGACACTGGTGCTTGGTGAAATTCTGGCCGAGGCAGGCGTGCCGGACGGCGTGGTCAACATCGTCACCGGAACGGGTGCCGATGTCGGCCATCATATGAGCACGCATCCAGATGTGGACATGGTGTCGTTCACCGGTTCCACTGGTGTCGGCAAGCTGACCATGGCCAATGCGGCGCAGACGCTGAAGAAAGTGTCGCTGGAACTTGGCGGCAAGAACCCGCAAATCCTGTTCCCGGATGCGGATATGGATGCCTTCATCGACGCTGCGGTGTTCGGCGCATGGTTCAATGCGGGCGAATGCTGCAATGCCGGTTCGCGGTTGATCGTGCATCGCTCGATTGTCGATGAGATTGTCGGACGCGTCGCTGATCTGTCGAAAAAGGTCATCGTCGGTGATCCGCTCGATGTCAGCACGCAGGTGGGCGCGATCATCACGCCGCAGCATCTGAGCAAGGTCGGCGCTTATGTCGATCAGGCCAAGAAGGCGGGCGCTGCAATTGCCCATGGCGGCGATGTGCTGGATCTCGGCCTTGGCCAATATATGGGACCGACCATCATTGCGGGCGTGAAAGCCGATATGGCCGTGGCGCGTGAAGAAGTGTTCGGGCCGGTTCTGTCGGTGCTTTCCTTCGATACGGTGGATGAGGCGATCTCCATTGCCAATGCGGTTGATTACGGGCTTTCGGCTGGCGTGTGGAGCCGCGATTTCGACACCTGCATCAGCATCGGGCGCAAGGTGCGCGCCGGTACGGTCTGGATGAACACCTTCATGGATGGCACGCCGGAACTACCTTTCGGCGGTTATCGCCAGTCAGGTCTGGGTCGCGAGTTGGGTCGTCATGCGGTGGAGGATTATACCGAAACCAAGACGCTCAACATGCATATCGGCGCGCGCACCGGCTGGTGGATGCCGCAAGGTAAGTAAGGAGTGACGGCTTTGGGAGGACAGCCGGATATCGTCATCATCGGATCGGGTATCGGCGGCGCGACAATGGCCGCCGGTCTTGCCGCGTCCGGTGCAGACATTCTTATTCTTGAGGCGGGGGAGCATTTGCCAGACAGGCCGGAAAATCGCGACCCGCGCGCCATTTTCCAACAAGGCTTCTTTCGTCCGAAGGAGTTCTGGTACGAGACCAACGGTACGCCGTTCAATCCCGGCAATTATTACAATGTCGGCGGCAATTCCAAGTTCTTTGGCGCTGTGCTGATCCGCTATCGCCGCGAGGATTTTGCGGAAATGGCGCATCTGGAAGGCGTTTCGCCCGCATGGCCGTTCGCCTATGAGGAGCTGGAGCCTTGGTATAGCCGTGCCGAACAGCTGTTTCAGGTGCGGGGTGAACTGGGGGATGATCCGACCGAGCCGGATCATTCAAAACCCTATCCTTATCCGGCAATCCGTGACGAACCGGCCATTGCCGATATACGGGCGCGATTGAAGAAGAATGGTCTTCATGCCGCATCGCTGCCGCTGGGAGTCGATATTGACCGTTGGCTTGCCAAGGCAAAAACGCCTTGGGATGCGCATCCCAATTGCGATGATGGCAAGATGGATGCGGAAACCTGTCCGCTTGCCAGCGCCTTGCGCTATTCCAATGTCAGGCTGGAAACCGCGGCGCGGGTGACGCGGCTGGAAGCCGGTCCGGATGGCAAAACCATCGTGGCAGTTCACTATGTGAAGAACGGCGAGGCGCTGGTCTTGCGCCCAAAGCTCGTCATTCTTTCTGCGGGTGCGGTGCAGTCGGCAGCGCTTTTGTTGCGCTCAGGATTGGCGAACCGTTCCGATCAGGTTGGTCGCAATTTCATGAACCATAATTCTAGCGCCGTGATCGCTTTCGATCCGCGCTATCGCAATGACAGCGTCTACCAGAAGACATTCGGCTTCAACGATTACTATCTGTCGGACGGGGCAGGCGGGCCGCCGCTCGGTAATGTGCAATTGCTTGGGCGTGTGTCGGGTGCGATCCTGAAATCCAATATGCCGCGTGTGCCGGAATGGCTGTTGAACCGGATTGCCGGGCACACAATCGACTTCTACGCGATGAGCGAAGACCTGCCGTCGCCGGAAAGCCGCGTGACGGTGGATGGCGACCGCATTGTTCTGCACTGGGTGCGCAGCAACTGGAAGGCGCATCTGATGCTGGTCGACAAGCTCAAATCCGCGTTGCGAGCGGCTGGATTTCCGGTGGTTCTGTCGCGGGCCTTCGACCGGCGCACGCCGTCGCATCAATGCGGCACAGTGCGTATAGGCAATGATCCGGCGACAGCGCCGCTCGATACATGGTGCCGCGCTTACGACCACTCCAATCTTCATGTGGTGGATGCGTCGTTCCTGCCGACATCGGCTGCGGTCAATCCCGCGCTGACCATCGCGGCACAGGCGTTGCGCGTGGCGGACCATTTGAACCGGGAGGTGCTGGCATGAACCGTCAAAGACCTGTGGCGCTGGTGACCGGCGGCCGACGCGGCATTGGGCTTGGCATAGCCCGCGCTCTCGCGGCGAAGGGCTTCGATCTGGCGATTACCGATGTTGAAAACGACGAGGCCGTCATCCACGAACTGCGCGGAATGGGTGGCAAGGTGGCTTTCTTCAAGGGCGATCTTACTGCTGTTGAAACCCATGAAGCGACAGTTGCCGCTGTGCTGAAGGAGTTTGGCAGCATTGATTGTCTCGTCAACAATGCTGGCATGGGCTCGGTCGAGCGTGGCGATTTTCTCGGGCTGAAGCCGGAGAATTTCGACACCATCATGGGGGTCAATCTGCGCGGCACCGTGTTTTTCACACAGACGATAGTGAAAGCCATGCTGGCGGTAACCGATGTGCGTTTTCCACGCAGCATCGTGACGATCAGTTCGGTTTCATCGGTGATGAGTTCGCCGGAGAGGCTGGATTACTGCATCAGCAAGGCCGGTCTGACCGCCTTTGTTCAGGGGCTGGCCTTGCGGCTCGCCGAGGCGCGGATTGGTGTGTTCGAGGTTCGACCGGGCATCATTCGCACCGACATGACCGCAAAGGTCGCCGAGCGCTACGACACGCTGATTGACGGCGGGCTGGTACCGATGAAGCGGTGGGGCGAGGTGGGCGATGTTGGCGCCATCGTGGCCGGACTTGCGGGCGGCAATTTCATCTTCGCGACCGGGTCGGTGATCAATGCCGATGGCGGCCTGTCGATAGCAAAGCTTTAGTTTCTCGGGAGGAGAAACGAATGAATTACGATTATATCATCGTTGGCGGCGGGCCTGCCGGTTGTGTTCTCGCCAATCGTTTGAGCGAAGATGCTTCGGTGAAAGTGTTGCTGCTGGAGGCTGGTGGCAGCGACTGGAACCCGCTGTTCCATATGCCTGCGGGCTTTGCCAAAATGACCAAGGGTGTCGCCAGCTGGGGCTGGGAGACTGTCCCGCAGAAGCACATGAAAAATCGCGTTCTGCGCTATACGCAGGCCAAGGTCATTGGTGGCGGTTCCAGCATCAATGCGCAGATTTATACGCGCGGTAATGCCGCCGATTACGATCTTTGGGCCAATGAAGATGGCTGCACCGGTTGGGATTACCGCAGCGTGCTGCCCTATTTCAAACGCGCTGAGGACAATCAGCGCTTCAACGATGACTATCATTCCTATGGTGGGCCGCTGGGCGTTTCCATGCCGTCCGCGCCGCTACCGATCTGCGATGCCTATATCCGCGCGGGGCAGGAGCTTGGGCTTCCCTACAATTCGGATTTCAACGGTCGCGAACAGGCAGGTGTCGGCTTCTATCAGCTCACCCAGCGCAACCGCCGTCGCTCTTCCGCCTCGCTTGCCTATCTCGCATCGATCAAGGACCGCCGAAACCTGACGGTCAGGATCAATGCGCCGGTACGCAACATCGTGCTGGAGAAGACGCGCGCCACCGGCGTGGCGTTGATGAGTGGCGAGGTGCTGCGCGCATCGCGGGAGGTGATCCTGTCATCGGGCGCGATTGGCTCACCGAAGCTTCTGCTGCAATCGGGGATCGGACCAGCCGATCATCTCAAGCAGACAGGTGTGGCCGTGAAACACGATCTGCCGGGCGTCGGCTCAAACTTGCAGGATCATCTCGATCTGTTCGTGATCAGCGAATGCACTGGCGATCACACCTATGACGGCGTGGCAAAGCTGCACCGTACGCTTGGCGCAGGCCTGCAATATATCCTGCTGCGTTCCGGTCCGGTGGCGTCGAGCCTGTTTGAGACGGGCGGCTTCTGGTACGCCGATCCGGAGGCCCGGTCGCCGGATATCCAGTTCCATCTGGGGCTTGGTTCGGGAATTGAAGCAGGCGTCGAGAAGCTGAAGAATGCGGGCGTGACGCTCAATTCCGCCTATCTGCATCCGCGCTCGCGTGGCACGGTGCGTCTGGCGTCCAGTGATCCGGCTGCGGCCCCGCTGATCGACCCCAATTACTGGAGCGATCCACACGATCTGAAGATGTCACTGGAAGGGCTGAAGATCGCCCGCGAAATCCTGCAGCAGGAAGCATTGAAGCCCTTTGTCATGGCCGAACGGCTGCCGGGGCCGAAAGTGGTCACGGACGATGATCTGTTCGACTATGCCTGCGCCAACGCCAAGACCGATCATCATCCGGTCGGCACCTGCAAGATGGGCGCCGATGCTTCCGCCGTGGTCGATCTGGAACTGAGGGTTCGCGGTCTGGAGGGCTTGCGTGTCTGCGACAGCTCGATCATGCCGCGCGTGCCGTCCTGCAACACCAATGCGCCGACAATCATGGTCGGCGAAAAGGGATCGGATATTATTCGCGGGCGCGATCCGCTGCCGCCAACGGTTTTCTCCTGGGAGAAAAACGAACAGAAGCCGCGTGCAAGGGTTTAATCTGCTCCGTCCGCCGGTTCAAAGCGCAGATAGCCTACGACATCTGAACCCTTGTGGTTCGGATTGTCGGAGGGGTGATTGACGCCGTCATTGACCGGGATAACCTTGAAGTCGAAAGGCGAAACGCCTTCCAGACAAGCCGCATTCACGCCAAACTGGCGTGGATTGGAGCGGCGCTGGTGGTGCGTATAGATCCCGCATCTGGAGCAGAAGAAATGCTTCGCGACGCCGGTATTGAATGTGTAGAGGGTGAGCGCGTCTTCCCCTTGCAGGATTTCCAGCCCGCCAAGTTCTGCTGACACGACGACTGCTCCACGCATCCGGCAATAGGAGCAGTCGCAGCGGCGCGCGCTATGCAGGCCGTCGGACAGTTTTACGCGAAAACGCACCGTTCCGCAGTGGCATGCGCCGTTGGCTTCCTTGATGTCCGGATTCATTTTTCACTCCATTCAGCTTCCGTGGACGATATTTTCTTTTCTGCCAGTTTACCACCGGCGAAAACCGATTAAGTTCGTTTCCGAAAATGCTTCAGGGAGGGAACGGCATGAGCGAATTCGCAGTCATCACAGGCGGCAGCACGGGGATCGGCAGGCATCTGGTTACGGCCTTTGCCGAGGCGGGCTATGCGGTTGCTTTCAGCTACAAGGACGAGGACGACGCGGCCCAATCGCTGGTCGAGGCGATTGAAGCGGGCGGCGGTCAGGCGCTTGGGCTTGCCTGTGATGTTGGCGTTGGGGCGGAAGTCGATGCCTTCTTCGATGAAGCATGCAGCTGGTTCGGCGATGCGCCCGACGTGCTGGTCAATAATGCCGGTATCCAGACATGGAGTTCGCTGCTGGAGCTTGGCGAAGACGAGTGGGATGATGTCATCCGCACCAATCTGAAAGGGTGCTTCCTCAATACGCAGGCAGCAGCCAAGCGGATGGTGGATGCCGACAAGAGCGGTGCAATCATCAATATCGGTTCGGGCTGCAACAAGCTCGCTTTCCCGAAGCTCGTTTCCTACACGGCCTCCAAGGGCGGCATCGAACAGTTCACCAAAGTGTCGGCGGTGGAACTTGGACCGCACGGAATTCGGGTGAATTGTGTGGCCCCCGGCGCAATTCTTAATGATCGCACGGCGCTGGAACAGCCTGACTATGCAGGCACCTGGGCCAAGGTCACGCCATTGCGGCGGGTCGGTAGCGTCGAGGATCTGGCTGGGCCGGTGCTGTTTTTTGCGTCCGAGGCCGCACGCTTTGTGACGGGACAGACGCTCTGGGTCGATGGCGGCGTCTTCTCGCAGGCCAACTGGCCTTATGACAGGTAAGTTTTAAGTGGTGATCCCGACTGGATTCGAACCAGTGGCCTACAGATTAGGAATCTGTCGCTCTATCCTACTGAGCTACGGGACCGACCGTTAGAGCCATCCGCCTTTGCCAGCGATGCCAGCATGTTCGGATGTTTCCGACACATACTGGGTTTCATGGCGGTAGCCAACCCCGCAAAAAGCGGGGTAGGCGGATTTTCTTGGGTGCCGGTAGAGATCAGGCGGCGAGCGCCGTTTCGGCTACGGCTACGAAATAGCTGACGCCATAGGGAATGGCGTCGTCGTTGAAATCGTAGGCGGGATGATGCAGGCCCGGCGTATCGCCATTGCCGATGAAGATATAAGCGCCGGGGCGGGCCTCCAGCATGTAGGAGAAATCCTCCGCCGCCATCATCGGCTCGACATTGCCATTGACCTTGCCTTCGCCTGCAACGCCGGTGGCGATGCGCTCGGCAAATTCCGTCTGCGCATCGTGATTGAAGGTCACCGGATAGTTGTTCTTGTAGCGCACGGTAATCTCTGCGCCCGTGACGGTGGCGATGCCAGCGGCCACGTCGCGGATGCGGCGTTCAGCGAAAGCGCGCGTTTCCTTTTGCAGCGTGCGGACGGTGCCCGATAGCGTGGCCTTTTCCGGGATCACATTGTAAGCCTCGCCCGCGATAAACTTCGTGACCGAGATGACGAGCGAATCCAGTGGATCGGTATTGCGCGAAACGATGCCCTGCAAAGCCACCATCAGCTGCGAACCGGCCAGGATCGGATCGATGGTGCGGTGCGGCTGCGCTGCATGACCGCCCCGTCCGCTGACGAAGAGATCGAATTCGTCCGTCGCAGCCATGATCGGTCCCTTGCACATGGCAAACTGGCCGACCGGCAGACCCGGCATATTATGCACGCCATAGACTTCCGAAATGCCGAAGCGATCCATGACACCGTCTTCGACCATGGCAAGGCCGCCAGCGCCACCTTCTTCGGCGGGCTGGAAGAGCAGCGCGACCGAGCCGCGGAAATTGCGGGTTTCGCTCAGATATTGCGCAGCGCCCAGCAGCATGGAGGTGTGCCCGTCATGGCCGCAGGAATGCGCCTTGCCGGGGTTGCGAGACGCCCATTCGACACCGCTTGTTTCGGTGATTGGTAGTGCGTCCATGTCGGCGCGCAGGCCGATTGCCGGGCCGTCGCCGTGGCGGCCCTTGATGATGCCGACCACGCCGGAGCGTCCAACGCCGGTTTCCACATGGTCGCAGCCGAAGGCTTTCAGCTTTTCCGCGACGAATTTCGCGGTGTCGTGCACATCGTAGAGCAGTTCAGGATTCTGGTGTAGCTGACGTCGCCAGGCGGCGATTTCCGCCTGCGTTTCTACGGCACGATTAAGCACTGGCATTTCGGAGAGGCTCCCGTATTGGGTCTGTATGGGCTTGGGCCAACATGGCCCAATGTGGCATGGGTAGGTGTGATTTGAAGGAAACAGGATATGACGTTTCGGTGAAATCCGGCAATCCCTGTTTGCCTTTTCCTCGCCACATGGCATAGATAAGAGCAACGCAAATCCTCCTTATATGACCGAAAGTGTCGTGTGTCGTCCTGATGGCGATTTGGAACCATGGAATTGGACCGTGCAAACGGAGACCCGCAGAAATTGCGGGCCATTATTGATTGGAACTGCGCAATGTTGTCGAAGTCGTTGAAAATCCTGGTTGCTGCCGCAGCAATGACTGGCACGGCGATGGGAGCGGCACTGGCCAATCCGTCAATCGCCGTCGATGTGGCAACCGGCAAGGTTTACGCCCAGCAGGATGCGTTCCAGCGTTGGTATCCGGCTTCGCTCACCAAGCTGATGACAACCTATGTCACGTTTCGCGCGCTTCAGTCCGGTCGTATGACACTTGAATCTCCGGTACCGATGACGGTTCGCGCCGCCAAGGAGCCGCCGAGCAAGATGGGCTATAAGCCGGGCTCCGTGATGACGCTCGATACCGCGTTGAAGATCATGCTCGTCAAATCCGCCAATGACGTTGCAGTCGCCGTGGGCGAAGCTGTCGGCGGCAGCGAGGCGGGCTTCGTTCAGCTCATGAATGCCGAAGCGCAGCGTCTCGGCATGGTCGGATCGCATTTCGCCAACCCGAACGGCCTTCACGATCCGAACAATTATACGACCGCGCGCGATCTGGCGGTTCTCGCCGTGCAGCTGCGTCGTGAATTCCCGCAATATGCGCATTATTTCTCGACCGAGGCCATCGATCCGGGCGCGGGCAAGAAAGTTCAGGCCAATTACAACATTCTGCTGGGCCGCTATGACGGCGCCGATGGCATGAAGACTGGTTTCGTCTGCGCTTCGGGCTTCAATCTGGCTGGTTCCGCGACCCGTAATGGTCGCACCGTTCTCGCCATCGTGCTCGGCGCGGATCGTCAGGAAACGCGTGCCGTTCAGGCTGCGCAAATGATGACCGATGCTTTCCGTGACAACACATCCGGCGGTGCGACGCTTGCAACGCTGCGGCCAACCGCAGGCGGCAATCTCAATGAGGCTGTCGATATGCGCAAGGCGATCTGCAGCCAGCAGGCCATGGCCGATCGCTGGGACGGTCGCGATGTCGAAGGCAAGCTGAAGATCAACTCGCCCTATATTCACGCCATGGATCACGATCCGGTTGCCGTGCAGGTCGGACTTGTTTCCGAACCGGGCCCGGTCACCAAGCCAAGCCAGCTCCACATCTCGCAGGTGCCTGTGCCAATGCCGCGCCCGCAGCGTGCAGCGGGTGTGAAAACAACCGCGATCAACTGATCCACCACGACATTGGGCTGGTATTGTCAGCCCAACTCATCGTGCTCCTGAAGTGTCGCGCCCTCAAAGTGTGAAGTGTTTGCCATGCCAAATCCTATTCCCGTTTCCGTGTTGACCGGCTTTCTGGGCTCGGGCAAGACGACGCTGCTCAACCGGCTTCTGAAGGATCCGGCCTTGAGCGATACCGCCGTGATCATCAATGAATTCGGTGAGGTGGGCATCGATCATCTGCTGGTCGAACAAGCCAGTGAGGGTGTTATCGAGCTGTCCGACGGTTGCCTTTGCTGCACGGTGCGCGGCGAACTGGTGGATACACTGGCCGATCTTATCGACCGCTTGCAGACCGGGCGCATCAAGGCGCTGAAGCGGGTCATCATTGAAACAACCGGCCTTGCCGATCCAGCACCTGTCCTGCATTCGATCATGGGGCATCCCGTGCTGATGCAGGCTTTCCGTCTTGATGGCGTGCTGACGACCGTCGATGCTGTCAACGGTATGTCGACGCTTGATAATCATGAGGAAGCGGTGAAGCAGGCGGCGATGGCTGACAGGATCATCCTGACCAAGTCGGATTTGCCCGAAGCGCAAGCAGGTTTGGCGGCGCTGAAAGCGCGTCTCAGAGCGCTTAATCCGGGTGCCGAAATTCTGACGGCAGGCGATGAGCGCACCGGCTTTGCTGCTTTGTTTGAGTGCGGATTATACAATCCTGAGACCAAAACGGCGGATGTACAGCGCTGGCTCAAGGCGGAAGCCTATGAGGATGATGACCACCATCACGACCATGCGCATCACCATGATCACGGGCACGATCATGACCATGTTTGCGGCCCGGATTGCGACCACGACCATGATCATAGCCACGGTCACGATCATCACCATCATCATCACCACCATGACGATGCCATCCGCTCGTTTTCGTTGCGGCACGATGCGCCTATTCCGCTTTCGACCTTCGATATGTTCCTTGATCTCTTGCGTTCAACGCATGGCGAGAAGCTTTTGCGCGTCAAGGGCATCGTGCAGATTGCTGAAGACCCGGAACGTCCCGTCGTGATCCACGGCGTGCAGAAGATTTTCCATCCGCCAGCGCGCCTGCCGCAATGGCCGCAGGGCGAGAAGCAGACGCTTCTGGTCATGATCGTGAAGGACCTGCCGGAAAGCTATGTGCGGGAACTATTCGACGCGTTTCTGGGTCGTCCGAGCCTTGACCGGCCAGACCGTGCAGCGCTGATGGAAAATCCGTTGGCAATTCCGGGCTTTTCACCAAAGCATTGAGTTTTATTTCTTTCGAATCAGGAAACGTTGCACGGTTTCACTGCGCTCATGTTCAATGAGCGCGTGGCCTTCCTGTGCGCAAAAATGCGGAAGATCGATACCGGAAAGTGGGTCGGTCGCCTCCACCCAAAGCTGCGCGCCACTCGGCATTTTCTCTAGACGATGACGGGTTTTCAAAACCGGAAGGGGGCATTTCAGCCCCCTCAGGTCATAAACGGGAATCTGCGCCTCGGCGGGGGTCAGTTGCCGACGATCTTCCACCATGGCTTTTTCGCTTCCGGTGCAGCCACAGGTGCTGGCTGATCGATATTCTGGGCAACCGTGCTTCCGGTGGTGACCGGCGAAACGTCGGCAGGTATTGCCGGATTCTGCTGCGGCGTCGGCACCGAAGCGGTCGAGGGTGATTGCGCCGGAATGGCTGGAACAGCAGCGGGAGCCGCGATCGGAGCCGTTGCAGTCGGTGCTGGCGTTGCCGCAATTGCAGTAGCCGTCGGCTGGGATAGAGCCGGCGTGACAGGACGAATATCTGGTGCACCAGCCTTTTCAGCTGAAGTCGGCGTGAGCGAAGGCGGTTCACGCGTTACCTTTTCGCCGCGTGCGCGTGCAGCGCTCCAGGCCGAAACGAGCTTGGCTTCGGTCAGGCCCTGGATCGACGGAGCAGGAGCCTTCTGCGACGCGCTGAAGGCGCTCTGGAAGGTCTTTTCATACGACGTATAGGCCGTCGACATCGCATCGGTGTTGGCCGATGGCGGGCAGGCATCCGCAGCCGAAAGAGGCTGGCCGTCCGGCGACGCGACGTTGAACACGTAGCGCTTTTCACAAACGTCCACCTTCGGCGGAACCTTGGTCACTTCGAAAGCGTCGTAACCCTGCTTCAGCATTTTCCAGAAGCCGTAATTCGGGTCGCTCTTGTAACGGGCCATGTTGGCCGCAGTCATGCGGAACGGGAAAGCCTGAATCTGGAAGTCGCGCTGGCCGCCCTTGAAGGCGTCGCGTCCAAAAGCGTAGATTTCAGAGACGCTCTCATCGGTCATTGAATAGCAGCCCGATGACGAGCACGCGCCATGCACCATCAGGTTCTGGCCCGTGCGCCCGTTGGCGCGGTCATAGGCGTTGGGGAAACCGATGTTGAAGGCGAGATAATAATTGGATTTCGGATTCATCTGCCCGGGATGGACGGTGTAGAAACCTTCCGGAGCCTGACGGTCACCCTCGATATATTTCGGTCCAAGCTTGCCCGACCATTTGCAGATCTCATAAGAGGCAATCTGGTCGTATTTGCCGTTGTTCTTCTGTTTCCAGACTTCGAGAACGCCTTCTTCCTTGAAGATGCGCACGGTGATTGGCGAGGTGCGGGTCATGCCCTTCGCCTTCATCTTGGTCACGATCTTTTCGGGAAGCGGCTTTTCAGCGCGCAAGCTCAGGTCGGATACGGACGAGCCCTGACACCCCGCGAGAAGCGCGGTTGCCATGACGGTTCCAAGTATTGCGGTTCTGATCTTCATATAGCATCGATTTTGTTAGAACGGTGCAAGAGACGATTTCCTGCTCGGATGATTTTGACAACCAAACCTTACGGTATCGTTTACAAATCCTTGCTTGGATATCTAAAAATTAACGCGACGGCAATATGGCGGAAATGACGTGAAGATGCAAATCCGGGACGTGAAGAACATCCCGGATGAAAAATGGCAAACAGGCGAGGTCTTTATTAAAGATTCCGACCGATCTGGAGGAATTTCTGACGGCGTTCCTGCTTCAGCGTCTCGCCGTCGATATCTTTCATCGAGCGTAACGATGCCGTGATCATGTCGCCCGCCGCATCAATGACGGCTTCCTTGCCGCGATGCGCGCCGCCGAGCGGCTCAGGAATGATGCCGTCGATGACCTTGAGATCGAACAGATCCTGCGCGGTGATGCGCATGTTGGAGGCGGCATCCTTCGCACGGGTGGAATCGTGCCACAGAATCGAGGCAGCGCCTTCCGGCGAGATGACCGAATAGATCGAATGTTCGAGCATATAGACGCGATTGGCGACGGCAATCGCGATTGCGCCGCCCGAACCACCTTCGCCGATGATGATCGAGACCACCGGCACGCGCAGACGCAGGCATTCGGCGGTGGAGCGCGCAATGGCTTCCGCCTGGCCGCGTTCTTCGGCGCTGACGCCCGGATAGGCGCCTGCCGTGTCAACCAGCGTGATCAGCGGCAGCTGGAAACGGTCGGCCATTTCCATGATGCGGACGGCCTTGCGGTAGCCTTCCGGACGGGCCGAGCCGAAATTGTGCTTCAGGCGCGTCTTGGTGTCCGAGCCCTTTTCCTGACCGAGAATGGCAACCGGCTGTCCGTTGAAACGCGCAAAGCCTGCCTGCAGAGCCTCGTCATTGGCGAACTGGCGATCACCGGCCAAAGGCGTGAATTCGGTAAACAGCCGGTCGATATATTCGAGGCAATGCGGACGATCCGGGTGACGGGCGATCTGCGCCTTCTGCCACGGGGTCAGCTTGCGATAGATATCTTTCAGCGCATCAGCCGAACGCTTCTCGAGACGGCGAATCTCGTCGCTCATCTCAACGCTGCCTTGTTCCTGCGCAAGCTTCTTCAGCTCAAGAATCTGGCCTTCGAGATCGGCGACGGGTTTTTCAAAATCGAGATAGTTGTACATCGGGCCTGACTGTTCGTGCGTTTCCAACGAGATCGCCGCAATTGCGTGCCTGAAGAAGGCTGTTTTACGGCGCCTTACATATTCACTGCGGGCTCAACTTGCAAATTTTGCTTTTCTCATAACCGGAGCAGGCTCAATCGGCAAGCGGATGATGTTCGCTGACCAGTTTATGCAGCCTTTCCTCAAGCACATGCGTATAAATCTGCGTGGTCGAGATATCTGCGTGGCCGAGCAATTGCTGCACTGTGCGCAAATCTGCGCCATTTTGCAAAAGATGGCTGGCAAAGGCATGGCGCAAAACATGGGGCGAAATGGCTGCGGCGGAAAGATTGGCGCGGGCTGCCAATCCCTTCAATTCGCGGGCAAAAACCTGTCGCGCCAGATGTCCGCTTTCCGAAAAGGCCGGAAACAGCCATGGGTTCTCGTCACTGGCGGGCAGGGAATCGCGCAAGGTCAAGAACGCCTGCAACGCATCGCGCGCCTTGGGCGAGAGCGGCACCATGCGGTCCTTCGAACCTTTGCCGCGCACCAACAAAAAACGGTGATCGGTGCGCGCAACGCGTACCGGCAGGCCCACCAGCTCTGAAACACGCAAGCCGGTCGCGTAGAGTGTTTCGATCAGCGCATGTAGCCGCAGCGCCTTGATACGCTCGCCTTGCTCGGTGGCTTCGCTTGCTTCCAGTGCGGCACGGTCGAGAAGGCGCGTGACCTGATCGACGCTCATGATTTTTGGCAGCGGCTTTTGCTTCTTCGGCGCATCGATGACCCCGGTGGGGTCGTCCTGACGATAGCCTTCCGAATAGAGAAACCGAAAGAACTGACGCAACGCGGACAGGCGGCGCGCTTGCGATGTCGCAGCAAAGCCTTCCGTCGCCATGCCGTCCAGAACAGAGCGGATATGATCAGCCTGCGCTTCTGCGAGATTGATGCCGCGCTCGCCCAGCGCTTCCGCGGTCATGGTAAGGTCGCGGGCATAGGATTCAAGCGTATTGCCTGCCGCGCCCCGTTCAGCGCTCATCATTTCAAGGAAATTTTCAATCGCCAGCGATGCGCGCATCGTTATTCCTGTGAGGGCGTGGTGGTTTCAGCTGCTGGCACATCGGTCGAGGCCGTTCCGTCAGCCGAAGGCGCTGGTGCGATTGGCACAGGCTTCAATTTGGAAGCTGGAATTTCCACCCTCATTTCCTGTGTCTGCGGCTGGACAAAATTCGCAAGCGCATACATCGCAGCATAGGCAATGGCTGCGATCACGACGACGAAAGCGATGAGGCGCGTCAGCGTAGGCATGTGTCGTTTATGATGCGCCATTGCGGTGAAAGCAAGAATGTCGATGGCATCGCTGCAAAAAGCCTCCATTCCTGCTTTCAGATTCCATGAAAGCAATTGACGTCGCCCGGTTTTTCATGTGGAACCATCCCAAATGGATGAGGTTGATGAGCAGCATAGAAAAACAAGCCAATACGCATGAGAAGGCGGGGCTCCATGGGCGGGCCGACGCTATCCGTGGTCTGCTCGGTACGAAGGTTCTGGTGCTGGTCGGCCTGATGGGCGCTGGCAAGTCTACCATTGGCCGCAAAATGGCTTCGATGCTCGGTCTTCCTTTTCGTGATGCCGACACGGAGATCGAAGCCGTCTCGCGCATGACGATTCCCGAACTGTTCGAAGCCTATGGCGAGGTTGAATTCCGCGACCTCGAACGCCGGGTTATCCTGCGTCTTCTCGATGACGGCCCTATGGTGCTTGCTACCGGCGGCGGCGCCTACATGAATGCCGAAACGCGCGCCGCTGTCTCCGCTGCCGGCATCTCCATCTGGCTCAATGCCGATATCGATGTGTTGATGGACAGGGTTTCACGCCGCCAGAACCGGCCGCTTCTTCGCAACAGCGATCCACGCGCCGTGATGCAGAAACTGATGAACGAGCGCTATCCCGTTTATGCGCTTGCCGATCTGCAAATGATGACGCGCGAAGAGAAGAAAGAAATCATCGCCGATGAGCTGATCGAGGTTCTCGCGCAGCATCTGGAAAAACGGCAGTTCGCGGACTGATAGTCTTAAGTGAGGGCTGCCTCGCAGACATCGGACCACCGGCAAATCGACTGGAGAATAAGCATGAACGCGCCTTCGTCCGCACATGACAGTGTCACCGTACCGGTTTCGCTGGGAGAGCGCTCTTACGATATCCTCATCGGCAAGGGCCTCGTTGACCGTGCGGGGGCGGAAGTTGCCAAGCGGCTGAAGGGCGCGCGCGTTGCCATCGTGACCGATGAGAATGTCGCCAAGGCGCATCTCGAACGGCTGGTGGCGAGTTTCAATCAGGCGGGCATAGAAGCGACGCCGGTTGTTGTCGCACCCGGCGAAAAGTCCAAATCCTTCGCGACACTTGAAACCGTCACCAACGCCATTCTGGCCGCAAGGCTGGAGCGCGGCGATGCGCTGGTGGCTTTTGGCGGCGGTGTGGTGGGCGACCTGTCCGGCTTCGTGGCGGGGATTGTGCGTCGCGGCATGAACTTCGTGCAGATGCCAACCTCGCTTCTGGCGCAGGTGGATTCGTCGGTTGGCGGCAAGACAGGCATCAACACCGCTTATGGCAAGAACCTTGTCGGCGTCTTCTACCAGCCGCAACTGGTGCTTGCCGACACGGACGTGCTGGATACGCTGAGCCCGCGTGAATTCCGGGCCGGTTATGCCGAAGTCGCCAAATATGGACTTATCGACCGCCCGGATTTCTTCGCTTGGCTGGAGAAAAACTGGCAGGACGTTTTTGCCGGTGGTGCGGCGCGAACCGAAGCGATTGCCGAATCCTGCCGTTCCAAGGCTGCCGTGGTGGCGCGCGACGAGCGAGAAACGGGTGACAGGGCGCTTCTCAATCTCGGCCATACATTCGGCCACGCGCTGGAAACAGCCACGGGTTATGATTCCAGCCGTCTGGTGCATGGCGAGGGCGTGGCCATTGGCATGGCACTGGCGCATCGTTTCTCGGTGAAGATGAATCTGGCCGGTGTGGAAGCGGTGGAGCGGGTCGAGGCGCATCTGAAGGCTGTTGGCCTCCCGACCGCGCTGTCCGATGTTCCGGGTGGCCTGCCGCCTGCTGAAAAGCTGATGGACTATATCGCGCAGGACAAGAAAGTGGCGCGCGGTGCGCTCACCTTCATCCTCACGCATGGTATCGGCCAGTCCTTCATCGCCAAGGATGTGCCGCCTGCTGCCGTGCTGGAATTTCTGAAGGAACGTCTGGCTACCGCATAATTCTCATAGCGCAACCGGTCGGCGCGGACGGAAAAGGAGATCGATGGAATGGTTTTCGAACTCTGGATCATGTGCGGGATCATCCTGCTTTGTGTCATTCTGTCGGCCTTTTTCTCCGGTTCGGAAACGGCGCTGACCGCCGCATCCCGTGCGCGCATGCACTCGCTGGAAAATCAGGGCGACGAGCGCGCCGAAGTGGTACAGCAATTGATCGGCAGGCGCGACCGGCTGATCGGCGCGCTGTTGATCGGCAATAATCTCGCCAATATTCTCGCATCCTCGATCGCCACCAGTATTTTCCTGACCTTCTTCGGCGATGCCGGTGTGGCCTATGCCACCATCGCCATGACGGTCATTCTGGTCATTTTCGCGGAGGTGCTGCCAAAATCCTGGGCCATTTCCGCGCCGGACCGCTTTTCGCTGGCGGTGGCGCGCGCCGTTTCCGTGGTGGTCTCGGTGATCGGTCCGATTTCGACGGCGATCAACTGGATCGTGCGCACGATCCTGCGGCTGTTCGGTATCAATCTCGCGGCCGGCCGCTCGATGCTTTCGGCGCATGACGAATTGCGGGGCGCGGTGGAAGTGCTGCATCGCGACGGTTCGGTGATCAAGGAAGACCGCGACCAGCTGGGCGGTCTTCTCGATCTCAAGGAGCTGGAAGTCAGCGACGTCATGGTGCACCGCACGGCGATGGGAACCATCAACGCCGATGCGCCCGCCGAGCAGATCGTCGGCGATATTCTGGCGAGCCCGCACACGCGCATGCCGGTCTGGCGTAACGATATCGACAATATCGTCGGCATTATTCACACCAAGGATCTGGTGCGGGCACTTTATGATGTCGATAATGACTTCAGCCGCATCGACATCATGAAAGTGGCGAGCAAGCCGTGGTTCGTGCCGGACACGACCACCTTGCAGGACCAGCTGAACGCCTTTTTGCGCCGCAAGGCGCATATCGCCATCGTCGTGGATGAATATGGCGATGTGCAGGGTCTGGTGACGCTGGAAGATATTCTGGAAGAAATCGTCGGCGATATTGCCGATGAACACGATATCGACATGCAGGGTGTCCGCCTGCAACCGGACGGTTCGTTCATTGTCGACGGATCACTGCCGATTCGCGATCTCAACCGGGCGCTCGACTGGTCGCTGCCTGATGAGGAAGCGACGACGATTGCCGGACTGGTCATTCATGAAACCCAGTCGATTCCGGAAGTGAAGCAGGCCTTCACCTTTCACGGCAAGCGGTTCTCCGTGTTGAAAAAGGAAAAAAACCGCCTGACGCGTCTGCGTATCGTAACGCTCGATGCTGATGGAAAACCAATCGTCGCTGTTGGTATTCTGCCGCCGCGTACTTAAATGGGCTGGATCAGCGGCGCGTCGGTTCACCGGGCGCGGACGGTTCCAGCGCCAATGCATGAACGCCGTTATTCAGTTCGTCCTTGAGGACTTCGTTGATGGCGCGATGGCGCTGAACGCGACTCAGGCCCGTAAAGGCATCGGAGACGATACGAACACGAAAATGCGTCTCGCCCGAGCCGTCGAAAGCTGCATGATGATCGCTGTCGTGATGATGATGGCCAGCGTGAAGATGGCTTTCATTAATGATTTCAAGCCGTTCTGGCGCGAAAGCTGTTGTAAGCTTTGCTTGCATCACGTCTTGTTTGCTATTGTGAATGGACATTTGGGCTGGTTCTCCCCATATACACGCTGTGCTTCATATAGACTCAAGCCCCGACGGCCCAAGGTGGGGCAAATCCGCACAGGAAACTAATCCGCTTCAAAATTTCGCCCTGTTGAAATGGCTAAAAGCCCAACCGGACGAAATGTCAATTCTTGTTTAGCAACCCCTTAATCCGCATAATTGATTCGATGACCACGAACTCCAAACTTTTCGACAGTATCCGCATTCGCCCGAAGAAGACGCAACAGGCCAAGTCCAGTGGCCCCTGCTGTCAATGGGACGGTTGTGACAAGCCCGGCACGCATCGCGCGCCGGTCGGACGCATGCGCGAAGGGGAATATTTTCACTTCTGCATCGATCACGTGCGGGAATATAATAAGAATTTCAACTATTTCTCCGGCCTCGCCGATGGAGATATCGCCAAGTTCCAGAAGGACGCCGTCACCGGCCATCGTCCAACCTGGTCCACGACGGCGAATTCGACGGCGAAGGCGCGCACCTCGCCGGACGTGGCAAAGATGCGTTCCGGATCGGCCTCTTATCACAACCGTATTCGCGATCCGTTCAATTTCGTGAAGGAAGCCAAGGGGCAGGAACCGGGGGCAACAGCCAAGCGCAAGCCGCGCACGCTGGAAATCAAAGCGCTCGCTACACTCGGACTTGAACCAAATTCGACTAGCGATAAGATTAAGGCGCGCTATAAAGAGCTGGTAAAACAGCACCATCCCGATGCGAATGGTGGTGACCGCGGTTCTGAAGAGAGATTCCGCGATGTCATTCAGGCTTACCAATTGCTCAAGCAGGCAGGTTTTTGCTAGAGCATGAGGAATTGGCCAGTCTTGAACTGGCCGGTTTTGATTGATTAAGTCGAGCTGTGGCTCAAGCCGCATTTATGCGACGCCAGATGTTGTCATTTGGCTGCAAAATGCTCTGACGGACATTCTCCTGCCGTGCTGCCAAGCGCGGATTCAAGCATGGATGCCCGCAACGAACGACGGAAGGGGCATACCACCGGCTTGCCGGACATCATGCCCCGGATGATACTTGGATGTCGCGGCCGGACAGTCCTGCCGCCCTGGAGGCATGATGAACAAGGTTGAGCGGGATATAGCCAATTTGCCGGATACGATGGTTTCGGTGCGTGAAGTGTTCGGAATTGATTCCGACATGAAAGTACCGGCCTATGCGGCGGGCGACTCCTATGTGCCGGAGCGTGATCCGGATTATCTTTTCGACCGTCAGACGACGCTCGCGATCCTGGCCGGTTTTGCCTATAACCGCCGCGTGATGGTTTCGGGCTATCACGGCACGGGTAAATCGACCCATATCGAACAGGTCGCATCGCGCCTGAACTGGCCTTGCGTCCGCGTCAATCTCGACAGCCATGTCAGCCGTATCGACCTCGTCGGCAAGGACGCCATCGTCGTCAAGGACGGTGTGCAGGTCACGGAATTCAAGGAAGGCATTCTGCCCTGGGCTTACCAGCACAATGTCGCGCTTGTGTTCGACGAATATGATGCCGGTCGTCCGGATGTGATGTTCGTGATCCAGCGCGTGCTGGAAACGTCTGGCCGCCTCACGCTGCTCGATCAGAGCCGCGTTATTCATCCGCACCCGGCTTTCCGTCTGTTCGCGACCGCCAATACGGTGGGTCTCGGCGATACGACGGGCCTTTATCACGGCACGCAGCAGATCAATCAGGCGCAGATGGACCGCTGGTCCATCGTGACGACGCTGAACTATCTCCCGCACGACAACGAAGTGAACATCGTTCTCGCCAAGGCCAAGCAATTCCAGAATGCGGAAGGCCGCGAGATCGTCAACAAGATGGTTCGCGTTGCCGACATGACCCGTCAGGCTTTCATCAACGGCGATCTTTCGACCGTGATGAGCCCGCGTACCGTCATCACCTGGGCCGAAAATGCGGCGATCTTCGGCAACGATATCGGCTTCGCCTTCCGTCTGACCTTCCTCAACAAGTGCGACGAACTGGAACGTGCGACGGTGGCTGAGTTCTATCAGCGCGCCTTCGGTACTGAACTGCCGGAATCGGCAGCCAATATCGTTCTGGCCTGATGCTGTTCTCCTGAAGGCGGAATCGCTTTCGGGCAAAGACATGCATGAGGAAAATTGACGATACCTGTCGCCGCTATGGCGGCAGGGCCTTGATTTGATGGGAAGCAGGATAGGCATATGTCAGGCCAGATGTCAGGAATGGGCGACAATTCGCGCGAGCGCAAGCCGGGGCCAGTGGACTCCGAGCCGTTCAAGCGCGCGGTAACGGCTTGCATGCGCGCCATTTCCGGCGAAAACGAGCTGGAAGTGGCGTTCAGCAACGATCGCCCCGCTCTGACGGCCAATCGCGCCCGACTGCCCGACCTGCCGAAGCGCCCGACCGCACATGATATTGCGGTTACGCGTGGCCTCGGCGACTCGATGGCGTTGCGTCAGGCGCGCCATAATCCCCGCATTCATGCGCAGCTTGCACCGGAAGGCAAGCAGGCGCGCGCCATTTATGACGCCGTCGAGCAGGCCCGTGTCGAGGCTATCGGCGCGCGCGCCATGGCAGGCGTTGCCGACAATCTGTCGACCATGCTGGCAGACAAATATGCCAAGGCGAATTTCTCCGCTGTCACGGACAAGGAAGATGCACCGCTTGAAGAAGCGGTGTCGCTGCTCCTGCGCGAAAAGCTGACCGGACGGGCGGCACCAGCCGAAGCCGGTCAGGTGCTGGAGCTGTGGCGCGACTGGATCGAGCAGAAGGCTGGCGGTGATCTGGCGCGTCTCGGTGAAAATCTCGACGACCAGCAGGCTTTTGCGCGCACTGTGCGCGATATGCTCGCATCCATGGATATGGCTGAAGAGCTGTCGCAGGAAGAGCCGAGCGACGATCAGGAACAGAACGAAGAACAGACGCCGGATTCCGACGAAAACGAGGAAGGCGGCGACGAGAGCCAGGAAGGCTCCGATTCCGCGGAAAGCGAAGAATCAGACAGTTCGAGTGAAGAAGGCGAGCAGGGCGAGATGGATGCCGCCGATGCATCCGCCGACGATATGGATGACAGTGAGGATATCGACGCGGAAACGCCGGGCGATACGCGCCGTCCCAATCAGCCTTTCGGCAATTTTGCCGAGCAGATCGACTACAAGGTTTTCACACGCGAATTCGACGAGGAGGTCGAGGCGACAGACCTGTGCGACGAGGCCGAACTGGATCGCCTGCGCGGCTTCCTCGACAAGCAGCTTGCCAATTTGCAGGGCGTGGTGGGCCGTCTGGCCAACCGTCTCCAGCGCCGCCTGATGGCGCAGCAGAGCCGCTCCTGGGATTTCGATCTGGAAGAGGGGTATCTCGATTCGGCGCGCCTCGTGCGTATCGTGATCGATCCGACGCAGCCTCTGTCCTACAAGATGGAGCGCGACACGGATTTCCGCGATACGGTCGTGACGCTGGTTCTGGATAATTCTGGTTCCATGCGTGGTCGCCCGATCACGGTTGCGGCCACCTGTGCCGATATTCTGGCCCGTACGCTGGAACGTTGCGGCGTCAAGGTGGAGATTCTCGGTTTCACGACCAAGGCCTGGAAAGGCGGTCAGTCGCGCGAAGCGTGGCTGTCACGTGGCAAGCCAGCCAATCCGGGCCGTCTCAATGATCTGCGCCACATCGTCTATAAGAGCGCTGACGCGCCATGGCGTCGTGCACGGCGCAATCTGGGCCTGATGATGCGCGAGGGGCTCCTCAAGGAGAATATCGACGGTGAGGCGCTCATCTGGGCCCATCAGCGCCTGTTGGGCCGCCCCGAGCAGCGCAAGATCCTGATGATGATCTCGGATGGTGCGCCGGTCGACGATTCGACGCTGTCGGTCAATCCGGGCAACTATCTGGAACGCCATCTGCGCGCAGTGATCGAAGAGATTGAAACGCGTTCGCCGGTCGAGTTGATCGCTATCGGTATCGGCCACGATGTGACGCGCTATTACCGTCGCGCCGTGACGATCGTCGATGCGGAAGAGCTGGCAGGCGCCATGACCGAGCAGCTTGCGTCACTGTTCGAAGAGCAGGGCGCGGCGGCAGCCGGTAACGGCAAACGCCGGGCTGGTGGAAGACGCTAAAATAAAAGGGGCTCGTGAGCCCCTTTTTTATGCCTTCTCTACAGTCGCTCGACCTGATGAATAAAGCGACGGGGCGAAAATGGCGAGGATCGCGCCATAGGGAATCAGCATCAGCGTTCCCATGATGACCTTCACGAAGAAATCGCCAAAGGCGAGCGATCCCCAGAGCGGCACCCCGAGGCCGAGGAACGAGGCCGGTTCCGTCAGTGACGAATCAGGCATTCCGGTCAGCACATCGATCCATGCGAATTGCGCCGCAAAAGCGATCGAGAAGAACAGGATTGTGTCCAGTACCGAGCCGAACATGGCGGCGGCAAAGGGCGCCTTCCACCAGGTCTTGCGACGCAGGCGGTCGAAGACGGTGATGTCCATCAGCTGTGCCAGCAGAAAGGCCGAGCCTGAAGCGATGGCGATACGCGGCGTTGCCAGCCAGATCGACATCACAACACCGAGCACAAAACCGGCATAGACGACCTTGCGCGCGGCGGCTGGACCGAAGCGACGATTCGTCAGGTCATTGACCAGAAATGCGACTGGGTAGGTGAAGGCGCCATAGGTCAGCACTTCGCCAAGACCGAAATGCTGAAAGGGATACTGGACCAGAATATTCGACGCGGCGACCGCAACGCACATGGCCAGTACAGCCGGCAAAAGCCGGGAAAATGCAGGATTCTCAATAGGCATTTTTTTATCCTGGGTGATGGAACCAGCAAAAAAGGCCGACAAACTGTCAGCCTTTTTTGTCAAATCTTCAAGACTGTCTTTATTCAGCGCATATTTCCGAAAACCATTCGGGATGTGCGCTGTGCTCTGTCTGAAGCAAAATCCAATTTGAAAGGCTAAGGGGCCCTTCAGGATTATTGCTTAGGCAGCAACAGCTTCAGCCTGCTTCTTCGCGATCTGGCGCTTCAGAAGACGAGCGCGCTGCGACAGTTCCTTGTCGTCCGACTTGGCAAGGAAAGCGTCGAGGCCGCCGCGATGTTCAACCGAACGCAGAGCGTTGGCAGAAACGCGCAGACGATAGCTCTGGCCGAGTGCTTCGGAGATCAGCGTAACGTTGCAGAGGTTCGGCAGAAAGCGGCGACGCGTCTTGTTGTTCGCGTGGCTGACATTGTTGCCGTACTGGACCGACTTGCCGGTCAATTCACAAGCGCGGGACATTTTGGTCTCACCTTCAATTTTGTTTCCGGCCCTTTTCGTTTTCTTCGAAAAGCGAAAAGGTCCCTCGTTTTCTGTTCCTCGCAATCCCTAAGCAAAATGCTTCGCACTTTTGCTGGAATTGCTCAGGCCCCGACCCGAATGTCCGAATTCAAGCATTCAAAGCAACTTAATGCTGCTGGCGCGCGATTTCGGACAGGCGGCCTATTGGGAAAGTCGCGTTTCTATAGTGACAGGAGCGCTTGCAGTCAAGTGAGATTCCGCCGCGATGCCGTAACAGCGCGGTTTTACGGCATTCGCATCGCCTTCACGAAACGTTGCGATCATAACTTCGCCGGTTTTGCCTGTTGCACAGATACTGTATCGAAGAATCTCTCGCAACTTTTTGACAGCTCAATGTGGTTGAAAACCATAGGCCGCCACTTCCGGGCCGGGACGCAGAAAGGAACGCCGAATATGATCGAGCCGCCATTTTTATCGAAACCTGTACGGAATCGGCTGAAAGGGCTTGTTCTGTTGTCATGCGCTGGTTTCGCGCTGAGCGCAGGGGCAGCACAGGCGGACGATCTCTACAGAACCGATTACGAAATATCGATTTTCGGCCTTTCCATCGCGCGCGCCGCCACCGAGACAACGGTTAGCGGCTCCCGATACAATCTGAACGGCAATTTCAAGACTTCCGGCCTCGCGCGCGTTTTCGATGATACCGCCGGAACAGTGCATGTCACCGGCAATGCGGTGAAAGGGAAGGTCATCCCGAGCACTTTTGATCTCAATTACAAGCACGGACGCAAAAACAAGCGTACGACCATCCGATTTGCCAATGGCAATGTCGTGGCTGCGGAAAACCAGCCCCCGGTGAAAAAGCGCGATCCATGGGTGGAAACGTCACCGCAGGATCTGCTGAATGTCAGCGATGCGCTAAGTGCACTGATGATTCCCGCCACTGACCCAAGTTCGGTCTGCAATCGCACGCTGAGCGTGTTTGACGGGCAGACGCGGGCCGATATCAAGCTTTCCTTCAACGGCACCGAATCGTTCACCGCCGATGGCTTTACCGGCGAGTCGGTCATCTGCTCGGCGAAGTTCATTCCGATTTCCGGCTATCAGAAGGGCAAGAAGTCGATCGACTATCTGGCCAATAAAAGCCGGATCAGTGTTTCCTTCGCCTCATTGGGCGATTCGGGCATCTATGCGCCGGTCGTTGCGCGAATCGGTACGCAGATTGGAACACTCAAGATTTCCGCCTCGCGCTTCGAGAAGGTGAACTAGAGCCTCAGTGTGCCGGATGCAGGCACTCATCATGATTGCCCAGAATCTCGATCACCCGGCATTGGTCGATGCGGCCATGGGCGGTGCATTCCAGCATTCGCTGCAGTTCCGTCTTCAGGGACAGCAGCTTGGCGATACGATGCTCGACCTCAATCAGCCGGGCGCGGGCGATAGCATCGGCCGTGGCGCATGACTGATCCGGATTATCCTGCAAGTCGAGCAATGTGCGGATTGAATCCACTTCAAAGCCCAGATCGCGCGCGTGGCGGATGAACAAAAGACGCTCAACATCGCTCTTGTCATAAAGGCGGCGGTTGCCCTCCGTGCGCGGGGGCACCGGCAGCAGCCCGATCTGCTCATAATAGCGGATGGTTGGCACTTTGACGCCGCTGGCCTTTGAGGCTTCGCCAATGGGTAAACTGCTCATCATTTTTCTCTTGCTCCTCTAGTCACTAGAGGATGTAGACCTTGTTCAGGACAATTCAAGAGTGCTCCGAAAGGGCAGGTCATGAATAAGGCAATAAACCAGATTCGCTTTCGCGTGGACGGCATGGACTGTGCGTCCTGCGCGACCAAGATTGATACCGCTATCCGTCGCGTGCCGGGCGTGGAGGACGTCTCCGTTTCGGTGACCGCAGGCACGATGACCGTGCAACATGATGGCAGCAGCGATCCGGATAGCATGGAAAAGAAGGTGCGCAGTCTCGGCTATGGCGTCGAACGGCTGGCTGGTGAAAAGCGGGCCGAAGCGCACACGCATACGCATGACCATGATCATGGAAGCTGCAGCGGTCATGATCATGGTCACGGCGATGATCACGATCACGGCCATGAGCATGAAACAGCGCAAGAACCGGTAATGGCGGCATCGGCCAACAGCTACCGTTTTCAGGTGACAGGCATGGATTGCGCTTCCTGTGCTGCGAAGATCGACACGGCGGTGCGCCGCGTTGCGGGCGTCAGCGATGTGTCGGTGTCCGTGACCAATGGGACCATGACCGTCAATCACGACGGCTCCGCAAACAGTGACGAGATTGCCGGAAAGGTGACGGGGCTTGGTTATAAAACCGCGCTTGCTGACACACCGTCTGTAAACGCGCCAAAAGCCAGCACACCGTCAAAGCCCCTGCCATGGTGGCGGACGGATAAGGGCCGCACAATGCTCATCTGTGGCGGCGGTCTGGTGGCGGCTTATGTGATCGGTCATATTTATCCGCCGGTCGCTCTGTGGGCCTTTACAGCGGCAATGCTGATCGGTCTCGTACCGATTGGCTGGCGCGCCTATATGGCTGCGATTAACGGCACGCCGTTTTCCATCGAAATGCTGATGACGATTGCCGCCATTGGCGCGGTCTTCATCGGTGCGACCGAGGAAGCGGCGGCGGTCGTGTTTCTGTTCCTTGTCGGCGAATTACTGGAAGGCGTGGCGGCGGGCAAGGCCCGGGCCAGCATCCAGTCGCTGACGACCCTTGTCCCGAAGACGGCCTTTCTGGAGCGCAACGGCGCGACCACCGAAGTTGCTGCCGACAGCCTTGCGGTAGGCGATATCATTTCCGTGCGTCCCGGTGACCGTATGCCGGCGGATGGTGAAATCCTGTCCGGTGAAAGCGCCATCGATGAAGCGCCGGTTACCGGCGAAAGCACCCCGGTTGGCAAGGCCGCAGGCGGTACTGTCTTTGCGGGCACAATCAATGGCGATGGTTTGCTGCGTGTGAAAGTCACGGCGGCAGCGCAGGACAACACCATCGCGCGCGTCGTGCGGCTGGTGGAGGAGGCACAGGAAGCCAAGGCCCCGACCGAGCGTTTCATCAACCGCTTCTCGACCTATTATACGCCCGGCGTGGTGGTGGTTGCCGCACTGGTGGCTATTCTGCCGCCTCTGGTGGGTGGTGCCGAATGGGGCGAGTGGATCTATAAGGGCCTTGCGATCCTGCTGATCGGCTGCCCTTGCGCGCTGGTCATTTCCACACCGGCTGCAATCGCTGCGGCCCTGTCGTCGGGCGCCCGGCGCGGCCTTCTCATGAAGGGCGGCGCCGTGCTTGAAACCATTGGCAAGATCACCGCCGCCTGTTTCGACAAGACCGGCACACTGACAGAAGGCAAGCCGAAGGTTACGGATGTCCTTGCCGGTGCTCTGCCGGAGGATGAAGTGTTGCGCCTTGCGGCATCGCTCGATGCTGGCTCAAGCCATCCGCTTGCGCTGGCCATCGTGTCGGCAGCGGAAGAGCGCGGGTTGAAGCTCTCTCCAATCGCGCAGGGCAAAGCCCATGGCGGCAAGGGCGTTTCCGGCGTTGCGGATGGGACCGAGCTTTTTCTTGGGTCGCGAAAGGCTGCAAATGAAGTGGCAACTGTTCCCGATGAACTGGCCGCACGCATCGCTGCCTGCAACGACGAAGGCAAGACGGTTTCGGTACTGGTCGCCGGTGGCAAGATTGCTGGCGCTATCGCCATGCGTGACGAACCGCGGGTTGACGCCATTGCCGGGCTTAAAGCGCTGAAAGATGCCGGTATTCGCACGGTTATGCTGACGGGTGATAATCGCCGCACAGCTGAAGCCATCGGGCGCGATCTGGGCATCGACGTTCGCGCCGAATTGCTGCCCGAAGACAAGCAGCGCATTGTCGGAGAATTGCGGGCTGACGGGCAGATCGTGGCCAAGGTTGGCGACGGTATCAACGATGCGCCCGCTCTCGCAGCCGCCGATGTTGGCATCGCCATGGGCGGCGGCACGGACGTGGCGCTCGAAACTGCCGATGCAGCGGTACTGCATGGTCGGGTCAGCGATGTGGTGGCGATGGTCGATCTGTCGAAGCGCACCATGCGCAATATTCATCAGAATATCACCATCGCGCTCGGTCTGAAGGCTGTCTTCCTGGTTACCACCCTGCTGGGCATTACCGGGCTGTGGCCCGCCATTCTGGCCGATACCGGCGCAACCGTGCTGGTGACGATCAATGCGCTGCGACTGTTGAGGCAGAAAGCCTGACTGGCTCCAGCCCCCTCATCCTGAGGAGCCGTTGAAAACGGCTCCTCAGGATGAGGGGGAAGCACCGGTCAGGATGAGGGCGCGCGCTGGGTGCGAGGAGAGACCTACTCGCCGATCAGATCGCGGATGCGGTCACCGTATTGCTTGCCGAAGGCGACGTGTTCGGGATTGATTCCCTTCACTTCGTCGACAAGCTGGTCTTCTTCTTCCGCGTCGACTGCGGCAAGGGCACTCATCATGGCGAAATAGGCGAGAAGATAATCACGCGGCGCAATGCTCTGCGCTTTCATCAGTTCGACGACCTGTGGGCGCGATTCGATGCTTTTCACCATGGAATCCATCGAAGGCTGCGCATCCTGCCCCTCTTCCGAGGTGGGCGAAAGCTGCATCCGTTCCAGTTCGCCGTGGATCTTTTCCATGCGCGTCAACAGGTCTTCCGTCAGCTTGAAATTGTTGATTTCGGCTGGCGTTTCCGGCGGCGTGGCGATCGACAGAATGTCTTCCGCATAAGCGATTCCGGCAGAAGCAGGCAGAACAACAAGCGACAGGCCGAGCAGGGCGGCGCGGTTCAGGCTTTTGAAGCGGGAAAAGGTCATCGTCGTCTTATCCTAAAAGCATAATCCCGAAAAGTTGCAGACTTTTCGGACAAGATTATGCGTGAAACAATTGTGTAGAGCCGTCGCCAGAGGCGATGGTTCTAAAACATGTCTTTGCGCTTGCGAATCTCTGCAAACACGGCTTCGTCGGGCGCATCCTGCATGCCAAGGCGGGCACGAATGCGGCTATCATGCCAGCGCAGGAAAGGATTGGTGGCCATTTCGAGGCTGATGCTCGACGGCAAGGTCATTTTGTCGGCAGCGCGAAGGCGTCCGATTTCCAGCGCCCGTTCTTTCAGTGCGGAATTATCCGGATCGATGGTCAGCGCAAAACGCGCATTGCTTTCGGTATATTCATGGCCGCAATAGACGGCAGTATCGCCGGGCAGGGCGACCAGCTTTTGCAGCGACTGAAACATTGTAGCGGGTGTTCCCTCGAAAAGTCGTCCGCAGCCAAGCGCAAACAACGTATCTCCGGTGAAAACCGCCTTGGCGTCCGGGATGTAATAGGAAATCTCGCCCGCCGTATGGCCCGGCGTCGCGATAACCCTGACCTTGAAGAGCCCAAAGGTGAATTCGTCGCCGTCGCGAACCGTTCGGTCGATGCCGGGGATTTTGCTCTCTTCAACTGCCGGGCCGATGATGCTGAGGCCGAATTTCTTTTTCAGCGCAGCATTGCCCTCGACATGGTCGAGGTGATGATGTGTGGTAAAGATGAAATCCAGCGTCCAGCCGCGCCGTTCAAGCGCTGCTTCAATGGCATGGGCGTCGGGCGCATCGATGGCCGCAGTCAGCGCACTGACCGGGTCGTGGATCAGGACACCATAATTGTCACTGCGGCAGATGAATTGTTCGATATCAAGCTGTTGTGCGATTTCGACCATGCCGCGATTCCTTCAATTCCCACTGTTCGTATGACTATGATGCGGGCTTATTGTCCTCTGTCAATGAATGCTTCTGGATAAGCGGCATTTGTAAAAGCGTGAAGACAACGGTGATGGGCATGATGCCCCAGACCTTGAACGAAACCCACGCATCGGTGGAGAAATTGCGCCAGACAACTTCGTTGGCGACGGCCAGAAAGATGAAGAACAGGCCCCAGCGGAAGGTAAGCTTCTTCCAGCCCTCGGCATCAAGCCGGAAGGCCGAATCAAACACATAGCCCAGAAGCGATTTGCCGAAGAACAATCCGCCGAGGAGAATCGCACCGAACATCGTGTTGACGATGGTGGGCTTCATCTTGATGAAGGTGTCGTTGTGCAGCCAGAGCGTCAGCGCGCCGAACACCAGAACAACGATGCCGGAAATGAGCGGCATGATGGGCAGCGTGCGCGTCAATGCCCATGAGATGCCAAGCGCAATCACAGTCGCGACCATGAAAAGGGCGGTGGCCAGAAAGATCGGCTCGCCGATGGAGGCCAGCGCCGGAAAGCGTTCGATCAGCGTTTCGCCGCGCGCATTGGCGAAGAAAAACACCAGAAGCGGCCCCAGCTCCAGCACCAGCTTGAGAAGCGGCGGTACCTGCCTGCGCTCGACTTCGCTCTTCTGCGACGGATCGCGTTCGAAGACGGGGTGCTCCATCAGGCAACTCCTGCAATGGCGCGGGCAAATTCATTGGCCGCAAATGGTTCGAGGTCATCGACGCCTTCGCCGACACCGATGAAATAGACCGGCAGCTTGTGCTTGGCCGAGATGGCGACAAGAATGCCGCCCCGTGCCGTGCCGTCAAGCTTGGTCATGACCAGCCCGTTTACACCAGCGATATTCTTGAAGATTTCGACCTGATTGAGCGCGTTCTGGCCCGTCGTGGCGTCGAGTGTTTGCAGCACCGTGTGCGGTGCTTCCGGGTCGTGCTTGCCGAGCACGCGCACGATCTTGGCAAGCTCATCCATCAGTTCGGCCTTGTTCTGCAAGCGTCCGGCTGTATCGATGATGAGCACGTCGCTGCCTGCGTCGCGTGCTTTTTCCCAAGCGTCATAGGCAAGTCCCGCCGCATCTGCGCCGAGCTTGGACGAGACAACGGGTGCGCCTGTGCGCTCGCCCCAGATATGCAACTGTTCGATGGCTGCTGCACGGAAAGTATCGCCCGCTGCGAGCATGACCTTGAGGCCGCCCGCTGTCAGCTTTGCCGCGAGCTTGCCGATGGTCGTTGTCTTGCCGGTGCCGTTGACGCCGACAACCAGAATGACATGGGGCTTGTGCGAAAGGTCGAGTTCCAGCGGCTTGGCGACGGGGCCGAGCACTTTCTCGATTTCCGTGCTCATGATCGAGCGCACTTCATCGCTCGAAACATCCTTGCCATAGCGCCCGGAGGCCAGCGCATCAGTAACGCGCATTGCGGTTTCAAGGCCAAGATCGGCCTGGATCAGCACATCTTCCAGATCCTGAAGCGTGTCTTCGTCCAGCTTGCGCTTGGTGAAAATGCCGCCGATGGATTCGCTGAGCGAAGAGGATGAGCGCGACAGACCGCGCCGCAAACGCTCGAACCATGACAGTTTCGGCTCGGTCACAGGGGCGGCGGGCGCTTCTTCCGCCTGTTCCTCGACCGCCTTTGAAACCTTGACCTTCTTCGGCTTGGTGGGCGCAGGTTCTGGTATGGCTTCCGCTACCGGCTCGTCTGCAACGGGTGCAGGAATTTCGACAGGCTTCCGCTCTTCAGGCTTTTCCGGTTCTGGTACAGGCGCAGGAGCCGGTTCTGGCTCTGCTTCGGGTTCCGGCGTGGCCTCGGGCTCGGGTTCTGGCTCAATAAATGGCGGTTCGATCACAGCCGGTTCCATGACCGGCGGCTGCTCGATTGGAATTTCGATTTCCGCGACAGGATGTTCCGGCTCGGGCTGCTCTTCGACAACGTCCTCGACCGCAGGTTCCTGCACCTTCTCGGCGGGCGCTTCGACAGGTTCAACAACTGGTTCCGGCGTGGCGCGGGCTGCCGGTTCTTCGGCAATCGGAGCTTCCGGCTCTGACTTTGCCTCTACGGCTGCTTCTTCCGGTACTTCAGCCGGTTTCGGCGCTTCCGGCGCAGCGGGCGCTTCCGGTTCTGGCGCTGGTATGGCTTCGGTAACTGCGTCGGGGGCCGGTTGATCCACCGGTCTTTCCTCGACCTCCTTCTTGCCGAAGGAGAACATTCTCTTGATGAAACCGATTGCCATGGATTCCGATGCCTTGTTTATGCAGCTGATGGTCAGGCGGCGCGGGTGAGAAGCTTCTCACCGTCGTGGCCCGTCACCACACGTTCGATGATTTGACCCGGAGCGGCAGCTTCCGCGCCGCCTTCAACGGCGGCGAGCGTAAAGCCTTCCGTGCGGGCGATGCCTTCCTTCTCGATCAGCAGGCGCTGGGTCGTGCCGGTGAGTGAGGCAAGATGTTTCTCATAGGCCCTGTCGCCCTCGGCGCGCAGTCGGGCGGCGCGCTCCTTGACGATTTCGCGCCGCACCTGCGGCATGCGCGCGGCAGGCGTACCTTCGCGCGCGCTATAGGGAAAGACATGCAGATGGGTCAGCCCGCATTCCCCGACGATCTTCATCGAGTTCCGGAACATGTCCTCGGTTTCGGTCGGAAAGCCGGTGATGATATCTGCGCCGAACACGATATCGGGACGCAGCGAACGCACCGTTTCGCAGAAACGAATGGAATCGTCGCGCAGATGGCGGCGTTTCATGCGCTTCAGGATCATGTCGTCACCCGCCTGCAAGGACAGGTGCAGATGCGGCATCAGCCGTTTTTCATTGGCGATGGCGTCCATCAGATCGTCATCCGCCTCGATGGAATCGATGGATGAGAGACGCAGGCGCTGAAGGTCCGGCACCTGATTGAGAACAGTCTTCACGAGCTTGCCGAGACGCAGGCTTCCCGGAAGATCGGGGCCGTAGGAGGTCATGTCCACGCCGGTCAGCACCACTTCGGCATAACCATTGCCGACAAGGCGCTTCACCTGTTCCACCACAGCGCCCATTGGCACCGAGCGGGAGTTGCCGCGACCATAGGGGATGATGCAGAACGTGCAGCGATGGTCACAGCCATTCTGGACCTGCACGAAGGCGCGCGCGCGGCCTTCGATGGCGTCGACCATGTGGCTTGCGGTTTCGCGCACTTCCATAATGTCGTTGACGCGCACCTTTTCGAACTGGTTCACGCCGAAATCGGGCAACATGCGATAGGAGTTGGATTTCAGCTTTTCCTCATTGCCAAGCACGAGGTCCACTTCATCCATGGATGCGAAGTTATCTGCTTCG
Organism: Ochrobactrum sp. RH2CCR150; assembly: GCA_014138095.1. Taxonomy (GTDB): domain Bacteria; phylum Pseudomonadota; class Alphaproteobacteria; order Rhizobiales; family Rhizobiaceae; genus Brucella; species Brucella gambitense. Next base: position 142,872 of record JACGXE010000001.1, on the reverse strand, counting down.
GTCTGTGCCGCGCAGCCAGTAACGATGATGCGGGCTTCCGGATTTTCGCGCCGTGCCTTGCGGATGGCCTGACGGGCCTGCCGTACGGCTTCCGACGTCACGGCGCAGGTGTTGAAGATGATCGCGCCATCTTTCAACTCACCAAGACCGGCAGCGTCGGCTTCGCGCTTCATTACCTCGGATTCATAGGTGTTGAGGCGGCATCCGAATGTTACGACTTCCACGCTCATCAGGTAGCACCCTTGTCCGCAGACGTGCCCGCCGATGGGCCGCCTTCAAGGTCGCGGCTCCAGTCGCCGCTGGCCGGGTCGAATGAGCCGGAAAATTCCCACTCCGCAGGGCCGGTCATCATGACATGATCGTCGTCACGCCATTCGATCTTGAGCGGGCCGCCCGGAACGTTGACCGTGACCTTGCGGCCGGTGCGGCGCGTGCGTGCGCCGGAGACGGCGGCGGCGCAGGCGGCAGAACCGCAGGCGCGGGTCAGCCCGGCGCCGCGTTCCCAGGTGCGCAGGTCCATCGTTTCCGGTGAGGTGACGCGGGCAATCGAGATATTGGCGCGTTCCGGGAAAATCGGATGATTTTCCAGAAGAGGGCCGAACTTTTCCAATTCGTAGGACCACACATCGCGGTCCACCCAGAAGATCGCATGCGGATTGCCCATCGAGGCGACCGAAGGTGAATGCAGCACCGGCGCATCGATAGGGCCAACCTGAAGCTCGATCATGCGCGTGTCGTGGAATTCCTCGGCGAGCGGAATTTCCTGCCAGCTGAAACGCGGCTTGCCCATATCGACGGAAATCAGCCCGTCATCGTGTTCTTTGGCGGTCAAAATTCCCGCGCGGGTCTCGAAGGTGAAGGCGCGCTTGCCGGTTTCGGCGGCCAGCGCCTGCACCACGCAGCGCGTGCCGTTGCCGCAGGCTTGCGCTTCCGTGCCGTCGCAATTGATGATCGAAATATAATTGTCTGTGCCCGGTGTGCGCGGATCATGAATGGCCATGATCTGGTCGAAGGCCGTTTCGCTCGCACCGGCGAGATGAATGGCGGCATCAGGCGTGATGCGATCTGCGCGACCGCGCATATCGGCAACGATGATCTGGTTGCCGAGCCCGTTCATCTTGGCGAAGGCTGCCCTGGTGGCCATAGGTGTCGTGGTTCCGTTTTGCCTGCGGCTGACTTCAAGCAACCGACAAGGTTTGTTCAATGGGTTCGTTCAATAGGTTTCTGGCGTCTATATGGCGGAAAACCCCGCAAATTGCCAGTGCCAGCAATATATCTAACATTGCTATCGGCTCATATGGCCGGGTGAGCGGTTCCATTTCGAACTGCGCACCCAAAAAACTGTGGCCTTCCTGTCCCAGTCCCAAAATTTATGAGCAATTTCAAACCCGGATTGATCACTCCTGCGCAAATTGCCGGGAGATGGTGTTGATTTTTTAACCATATAGCCATTTTATCGCGCCAATATTGGTGTGATAGCTGGGTTTCGCGTGAGCGTGGTTTGCGCCGCTACCCCAAGACCTCGACCGAAATGGAGAACCTGATGGGAATTTCGAAAGCAAGTTTGCTGAGCCTGGCAGCGGCTGGCATCGTACTGGCCGGCTGTCAGAGCTCCCGGATGGGCAACGACCTGGGGCCTGTTTCCCCGCCGCCTCCGCCTGCACCCTTGCAGGCCGCGCCGCAGGGTTCCGTGCAGAAGGGCAATCTCAATTCGCCGGATGGATCGCAGTTCCCGACCGCTCCAACCACCAATCCCGGCATGCAGCCGGGCGGCACGCAGGTTGCAAGCCTGCCGCCAGCATCGGCACCCGATCTAACTCCGGGCACCGTCGCAGGCGTCTGGAACGCCTCGCTTGGCGGCCAGAGCTGTAAGGTTGCTACGCCGCAGACCAAATATGGTCAGGGCTACCGCGCAGGTCCGCTGCGTTGCCCGGGCGAACTGGCGAACCTCGCTTCCTGGGCCGTCAATGGCAAGCAGCTTGTGCTTTACGATGGATCGGGCGGCACGGTCGCCTCGCTCTATTCGTCGGGTCAGGGCCGTTTCGACGGTCAGACCACCGGCGGTCAGGCCCTGTCACTTTCGCGTTAATCTGAAATCGGCGCGCTGATTTAAAAGTGGCGCGCTGATATAAAGCCGAAACAATCGATCGCGGCGGGGCGTCTCCGGACTGCTCCGCCGAATTTTAATAGAGGTTTCACGGAACCTGTCATGTCCTTTGATGGTAATCTGAAAGCGTTTCCCTCCGTCCGCGAGCATTATGATGCGATGGTCGCATCCGGCGATGTGGAGGCCGATCCCGCACAGCTCGACCTGACCAGCCGTTATGACCGGCTGATCGAGGAGATTTGCACCAAGCGGCTTTCGCGCAAATCCAGTGCGCTGGGCTGGTTGTTCGGCAAGCGCAAGCAGGCGCAGGAAATCGTCAAGGGGCTTTATGTTCATGGCGAGGTCGGCCGCGGCAAGACCATGCTGATGGACATGTTCTTTTCGCTCCTTCCCGTCGAGCGCAAACGCCGCGCCCATTTCAACGATTTCATGGCCGATGTGCATGATCGTATCAATGCGCATCGTCAGGCCCTGAAGCGCGGCGAGACCAAGCAGGACGACCCGATCCCGCCGGTTGCCGATGCGCTAAGCGCGCAGGCATGGGTGCTGTGCTTCGATGAGTTCACCGTCACGGATATCGCCGACGCGATGATCCTGTCGCGCCTGTTCAGTGCGCTGTTCGCGCGTGGCGTGGTGCTGATCGCCACGTCGAATGTCGCGCCGGACAATCTGTATCGTGACGGCCTGAATCGTCAGCTGTTCCTGCCCTTTGTCGATATTCTCAAGAAGCATGTCGACGTGATCAATCTCGATTCGCGGACCGATTACCGGCTGGAAAAGCTGGACCGGCAGCCGGTCTATCTCTCGCCGCTGGGTGGCGAGACAGAAAAGCGGATGGATGCCGCCTGGACCGCGCAGAAGGATGGCGTGGAAGAAAAGCCGGACACCATTCGCATCAAGGGACGCGATATTGAGGTGCCGCGTTCTATTCCGGGCACTGCGCGTTTCAGTTTCGAAGAATTGTGCAGCCGTCCGCTTGGCGCTGCGGACTATCTGGCCATTGTGGGGCGTTATTCGACGCTGTTCATCGACAATGTGCCGATGCTCGATCTTTCGCGGCGCAATGAAGCCAAGCGCTTTATTCTCCTGGTGGATGTTCTTTACGATCACCACGCCCGCGTCTTCATCACGGCGGAAGCGCAGCCGGAAAAGCTTTATGTTGCGAAAAGCGGCACCGAGGCATTCGAATTCGACCGCACTGCGTCGCGTCTCTTCGAGATGCAGAGCGCCGAATATCTGTCGCAGATACCGGAGAGGGCCGACTGAGTTCGGTCCTGTTTTCCGATCGGTTTGCCCATCGGCTTGCCATCAGTTTGATTGAGAAGGCGGACTGCCGATTCTGCGAGCCGTTTCCGGCTATCAAACTTCTGGCTCTATCATCTGATTGCCACAGACTGGACTTATATCCTCAATCGGCTATCGTGCCCGCGCAAATTCAGCGCATTTGTCCCGAAACGCGAAAGCGAGTTTTTGGAAGGCAGAGCGTGCAGGTTCAGATAGTTGGAGCAAGCGTAGTGCATCCGGACGGATGTGTCGGCTCCAAGCTTGTCACACCCGGTATCTTTATGCGGGCTGCGACAAGGGCCGATCGGATTGGCGGCTTGCCTCACGCATCACCGGCAGGGTGATGACGGGCGAGACAGAGGGGAATTGCCATTATTTCGCCCAATTATCTTACGTTTACGTAAGAACATATAATTCTAACCGATTGAAAACATTGGTCGCAAAATAATGAGTTGTGTTTTTTTGCAAAGAGTCATATCGAACCCTCGCAGCGCTTAAGCGTTTCCGGGAGGACACCGGATGGCTTCATGCGTTTCTGGATCAAACTTGAGGAAAGAAACAATCATGGCACGCAACAAGATTGCCCTCATCGGCTCCGGTATGATTGGCGGCACGCTCGCTCATCTCGCCGGTCTGAAGGAACTGGGCGACGTCGTCCTTTTTGATATTGCGGAAGGTACTCCGCAGGGCAAGGGACTGGATATCGCCGAATCTTCTCCGGTTGACGGTTTTGATGCGAAGTTTACCGGCGCCAACGATTACGCAGCCATCGAAGGCGCGGACGTTGTCATCGTTACCGCCGGTGTGCCGCGCAAGCCTGGCATGAGCCGCGATGATCTTCTGGGCATCAACCTGAAGGTGATGGAACAGGTTGGCGCAGGCATCAAGAAATACGCGCCTGAAGCCTTCGTCATCTGCATCACCAACCCGCTCGACGCGATGGTCTGGGCCTTGCAGAAGTTCTCGGGCCTTCCGGCTCACAAGGTTGTCGGTATGGCTGGCGTTCTCGACAGCGCCCGCTTCCGTTATTTCCTCGCGGAAGAATTCAACGTTTCGGTTGAAGACGTCACGGCATTCGTGCTCGGCGGCCACGGCGACAGCATGGTTCCGCTGGCTCGCTACTCAACCGTTGCAGGCATTCCGCTGCCGGATCTCGTCAAGATGGGCTGGACCAGCCAGGAAAAGCTCGACAAGATCATCCAGCGCACCCGTGACGGCGGCGCGGAAATCGTCGGTCTGCTCAAGACCGGTTCGGCTTTCTACGCTCCGGCTTCTTCGGCCATTCAGATGGCTGAATCCTACCTCAAGGACAAGAAGCGCGTTCTGCCCGTCGCTGCCCAGCTGACCGGTCAGTATGGCGTGAAGGACATGTATGTCGGCGTGCCGACCGTGATCGGCGCCAATGGCGTTGAACGCATCATCGAAATCGACCTCGACAAGGACGAAAAGGCCGAGTTCGAAAAGTCGGTGGCTTCGGTTGCCGGTCTTTGCGAAGCCTGCATCGGTATCGCTCCGTCGCTCAAGTAATATCCAGACAAGGCCGGATGCTCCGTTTTTGACGGGCTCCGGCCTTTTCCGGCTGTCAATCCGTACCGGTTCGCCAAACGAATCGGGAATCCGTAGAGGACAACCAGATGAATATTCACGAATATCAGGCCAAGCGCCTGCTTCACACCTACGGCGCGCCGATCGCCAACGGTGTGGCTGTCTATTCCGTCGAGCAGGCGGAAGAGTGGGCAAAGACGCTTCCCGGACCGCTTTATGTCGTCAAGAGCCAGATCCACGCTGGTGGACGCGGCAAGGGCAAGTTCAAGGAACTCGGCCCGGACGCCAAGGGCGGCGTGCGCCTCGCCAAGTCGGTTGAGGAAGTGGTTGCCAATGCGAAGGAAATGCTCGGCAACACGCTCGTTACCAAGCAGACCGGCCCAGCTGGCAAGCAGGTCAACCGTCTTTACATCGAAGATGGCGCTGACATTGATCGCGAACTCTATCTCTCGATCCTGATCGACCGCACCGTCGGCCGTCCGGCTTTCGTCGTTTCGACCGAAGGCGGCATGGACATCGAAGCCGTTGCCGAAGAAACCCCTGAAAAGATCGTGACTGTCGCCATCGATCCGGCCAAGGGCGTAACGGACGAAGACGCCAACAAGCTCGCCGACGCGCTGAAGCTTGAAGGTCAGGCTCGTGAAGACGGCGTCAAGCTGTTCCCGATCCTCTACAAGGCCTTCACCGAAAAGGACATGAGCCTTCTCGAGATCAACCCGCTGATCGTCATGACCGATGGCCGCGTGCGCGTTCTCGACGCCAAGGTATCGTTCGACGGCAATGCGCTGTTCCGTCATCCTGACATTCAGGAACTGCGCGATCTGTCGGAAGAAGACGAAAAAGAAATCGAAGCTTCCAAGTACGACCTCGCTTACGTCGCTCTTGAAGGCAATATCGGCTGCATGGTCAACGGCGCTGGTCTTGCCATGGCAACGATGGACATTATCAAGCTCTACGGTGCAGAACCTGCTAACTTCCTCGACGTTGGTGGCGGCGCTTCCAAGGAGAAGGTGACGGCTGCGTTCAAGATCATCACCGCTGATCCGGCTGTCCAGGGCATTCTGGTCAACATCTTCGGTGGCATCATGAAGTGCGACGTGATCGCTGAAGGCGTGATCGCTGCGGTCAAGGAAGTCGGCCTGAAGGTTCCGCTGGTTGTCCGTCTTGAAGGCACCAATGTGGAACTCGGCAAGAAGATCATCAACGAGAGCGGCCTGAACGTTATTTCGGCTGACGATCTCGACGATGCGGCGCAGAAGATCGTCGCTGCTGTGAAGGGGAATTAAGGCATGTCCATTCTCGTCAACAAGGACACCAAGGTTCTCGTACAGGGCCTGACCGGCAAGACCGGTACTTTCCATACCGAACAGGCGCTTGCTTACTACGGCACGCAGATGGTCGGCGGTATCCATCCGAAGAAGGGTGGCGAAACCTGGGAAGGTTCGAAGGGCGAAAAGCTCCCGATCTTCGCAACCGTTGCCGAAGCCAAGGAACGCACGGGCGCTGACGCATCCGTGATCTACGTTCCGCCAGCAGGTGCAGCCGACGCGATCATCGAAGCCATTGAAGCTGAAGTACCGTTCATCGTCTGCATCACCGAAGGCATTCCGGTTCTGGACATGGTTCGCGTCAAGGAGCGTCTGGAACGCTCGAAGTCGCGCCTGCTTGGACCGAACTGCCCGGGCATCCTGACCCCTGAAGAATGCAAGATCGGCATCATGCCGGGCAATATCTTCAAGAAGGGTTCGGTGGGTGTTGTATCGCGCTCCGGCACGCTTACCTATGAAGCTGTGTTCCAGACCTCGAACGAAGGCCTTGGCCAGACCACTGCTGTCGGTATCGGCGGCGACCCGGTCAAGGGTACCGAGTTCATCGACGTGCTGGAAATGTTCCTGGCCGACGACGAAACCAAGTCGATCGTCATGATCGGTGAAATCGGCGGCTCGGCTGAAGAAGATGCGGCTCAGTTCCTTAAGGACGAAGCCAAGCGCGGTCGCAAGAAGCCGATGGTTGGCTTCATCGCTGGCCGTACGGCCCCTGCCGGACGCACCATGGGCCATGCCGGCGCCGTGATCTCCGGCGGCAAGGGCGGAGCGGAAGACAAGATTGCAGCCATGGAATCGGCTGGCATCCGCGTCTCCCCGTCGCCTGCGCAGCTCGGCAAGACGCTGGTCGAAGTCCTCAAGGGCTAAGATCGGCTCGAGTTTGAATATCCCGGCGGCGGCGAAAGCCGCTGCCGGGTTTGGCATAACAAAACATACTGGAGCCGGATACCGGGCTTTAAGGGAATGGCAGGCATTCGCGGTCATTCTTCGGTGTCGAACAAATAGATCGGGTGGTTTTGACAATTGCGTCGGAACAGATCGCTCGGGTCGCGTAGAAATGAGTTTTGCCGGGGTCTGTTGTGGTTCCTCCCCGGCGGCGTGAGGGATGAAGGTTTCGGCAACGAACTTCCGGAAACTTCCGGCCCGCGCAGATGAGCTACTGACAAGGAGACGGAGCAAAGCTCCGGATTAGGTTATGGCAAGGCAAGAACAGGCCAACGACGTTTTCGCCCTTACCTCGTTCCTCTATGGCGGCAACGCCGACTATATCGAGGAGCTGTACGCCAAGTATGAGGATGATCCGAATTCGGTTGATCCGCAGTGGCGCGATTTCTTCGCGAAGCTGGGCGATAGTGCCGAAGATGTGAAGAAGAATGCGCAGGGCGCAAGCTGGACCAGAAAGAACTGGCCGATTGCCGCCAATGGCGAACTCGTCTCCGCTCTCGACGGCAATTGGGCCGAAGTCGAAAAGCATGTGACCGACAAGCTGAAGGGCAAGGCTGCCAAAGGTGACGGCAAGGCTGCCGCCGGCGCTGCACTGTCCGCTGAAGAGATTGCACAGGCTGCACGCGACAGCGTTCGCGCCATCATGATGATCCGCGCCTATCGCATGCGCGGCCATCTGCATGCCAATCTCGATCCGCTCGGTCTGGCCGAAAAGCCGAACGACTATAACGAGCTGGAGCCGGAAGCTTACGGCTTCACGCCTGCCGACTACAATCGCAAGATTTTCATCGATAATGTGCTCGGTCTTGAATACGCAACCGTGCCGGAAATGCTCGACATTCTGAAGCGTACCTATTGCGGCACGATCGGCGTCGAGTTCATGCATATTTCCGATCCGGCTGAAAAGGCCTGGATTCAGGAACGCATCGAAGGCCCGGATAAAAAGGTCGCTTTCACGCCTGAAGGCAAGAAGGCCATCCTGTCGAAGCTCATCGAAGCGGAAGGTTTCGAGCAGTTCATCGACGTCAAGTACAAGGGCACCAAGCGTTTCGGCCTCGATGGCGGTGAATCGCTGATCCCGGCACTGGAACAGATCGTCAAGCGCGGCGGTCAGATGGGTCTCAAGGAAGTCGTGCTCGGCATGGCGCACCGTGGCCGTCTGAACGTGCTTTCCCAGGTCATGGGCAAGCCGCACCGCGCTATCTTCCACGAGTTCAAGGGTGGTTCCTACACGCCGGACGATGTGGAAGGATCGGGCGACGTGAAGTACCATCTTGGCGCTTCGTCGGACCGCGAGTTCGATGGCAACAAGGTTCACCTGTCGCTGACCGCCAACCCGTCGCATCTTGAAATCGTCAACCCGGTTGTCATGGGCAAGGCTCGCGCCAAGCAGGATCTGCTTGTCGGCCGCACCCGCGACGACATGGTTCCGCTGACCGAACGCGCCAAGGTTCTGCCGCTGCTGCTGCACGGCGATGCCGCTTTCGCCGGTCAGGGTGTGGTTGCCGAGTGCCTTGGTCTTTCCGGCCTCAAGGGTCACCGCGTCGGTGGCACGCTGCATTTCATCATCAACAACCAGATCGGTTTCACCACCAATCCGGCTTTCTCGCGTTCTTCGCCTTATCCGTCCGACGTGGCGAAGATGGTTGAAGCGCCGGTCTTCCACGTCAATGGCGACGATCCGGAAGCAGTGGTGTTCGCGGCTAAGGTTGCGATGGAATTCCGCATGACCTTCCACAAGCCGGTGGTCGTGGACATGTTCTGCTACCGTCGCTTCGGCCATAATGAAGGCGACGAACCGTCCTTCACCCAGCCGTTGATGTACAAGGAAATCCGCGCGCACAAGACGACGGTTCAGCTCTACAGCGACAAGCTGATTGCTGAAGGTCTGCTCACCCAGGCCGACGTCGACAAGATGCGCGCCGACTGGCGCGAAAAGCTCGAAATCGAGTTCGAAGCCGGACAGAGCTACAAGCCGAACAAGGCCGACTGGCTGGACGGCGCGTGGGCTGGTCTGCGCACGGCTGACAATGCCGACGAACAGCGCCGCGGCAAGACCGGCGTTCCAATCAAGTCGCTCAAGGAAATCGGCAAGAAGCTGGTTGAAGTGCCGCAGGACTTCCACGTCCATCGCACCATTCAGCGCTTCCTCGATAACCGCGCCAAGATGATGGAAACCGGCGAAGGCATCGATTGGGCAACTGCTGAATCGCTGGCATTCGGCACGCTCGTTGCGGAAGGCCACCCGATCCGTCTGTCCGGTCAGGACGTGGAACGCGGCACCTTCTCGCAGCGTCACACGGTTCTCTACGATCAGGAAAGCCAGAACCGCTACATCCCGCTGAACAATATTCAGAAGGGTCAGGCGATCTATGAAGCCATCAACTCGATGCTTTCGGAAGAAGCGGTGCTCGGCTACGAATATGGCTATTCGCTGTCCGATCCGCGTGCGCTGGTTTTGTGGGAAGCCCAGTTCGGCGATTTCGCCAACGGTGCGCAGGTCGTGTTCGACCAGTTCATCTCGTCGGGAGAGCGCAAGTGGCTGCGTATGTCCGGTCTCGTCTGCCTTCTGCCGCATGGCTATGAAGGCCAGGGTCCGGAACACTCTTCGGCCCGTCTGGAACGCTGGTTGCAGATGTGTGCCGAAGACAACATGCAGGTTGCCAACGTTACGACGCCGGCTAACTACTACCATATTCTGCGCCGCCAGATGAAGCGCGACTTCCGCAAGCCGCTGATCATGATGACGCCGAAGTCCCTGCTGCGCCACAAGCGTGCCGTGTCGAGCCTCAGCGAACTGTCGGGCGATTCCTCGTTCCACCGTCTGCTCTGGGATGATGCGCAGTACAACAAGGGCGATCAGGGCATCAAGCTTCAGAAGGACGCCAAGATCCGTCGCGTCGTGCTCTGCTCGGGCAAGGTCTATTACGATCTGTACGAAGAGCGTGAAAAGCGCGGTATCGACGATGTCTACCTGCTGCGTGTTGAACAGCTCTACCCGTTCCCGGCCAAGGCGCTCATCAACGAGCTGTCGCGTTTCCGCCATGCGGAAATCGTCTGGTGTCAGGAAGAGCCGAAGAACATGGGTGCGTGGTCGTTCATCGATCCGTATCTGGAATGGGTGCTAGCGCATATCGATGCCAAGCATCAGCGCGTCCGCTACACGGGCCGTCCGGCTGCCGCTTCTCCGGCAACCGGCCTGATGTCGAAGCATCTTGCGCAGCTTGAAGCTTTCCTTGAGGATGCGCTCGGTAACTGATCCGGGTTAAGCTTTGGAGCAGTTTTTCGAAACTGCTCCAGCCTGAATTGAACATTAAATCTAAAGTTTGAAGATCAACGGAAGAAGAAACCATGGCCACCGAAATTCGCGTTCCCACGCTTGGGGAGTCCGTTACTGAGGCAACCATCGGAAAATGGTTCAAGAAGGTTGGCGATGCTATCGCCATCGACGAACCGCTGGTGGAACTGGAAACCGACAAGGTGACAGTGGAAGTTCCGGCTGCTGCTGCTGGTGTGCTGGTTGAAATCGTGGCCAAGGAAGGCGACACGGTTGAGGTCAACGCTCTGCTCGGCCAGATTTCCGGTGAGGGCGCTGCTGCTGCGCCTGCTCCGAAGAAGGAAGAAGCCAAGCCAGCTGCTGCCGCTCCGGCCGCAGCCGCTGCACCGGTTGCTTCCGCATCGTCGGGCCCGGCTATGCAGCCTGCTCCTGCTGCTTCGAAGCTTCTCGCTGAAAGCGGTCTGTCCGCCGATCAGGTTGAAGGCTCGGGCAAGCGCGGTCAGGTTCTCAAGGGCGACGTTCTCGACGCCATCGCCAAGGGTGTTTCGGCTGCTCCGGCTCCGGTTGCTGCTGCAGCTGCCCGTCCGGCTTCCTCGGCTGACGACGCACCGCGCGAAGAACGCGTGAAGATGACCCGTCTGCGTCAGACCATCGCCAAGCGTCTGAAGGATGCGCAGAACACTGCTGCCATGCTGACGACCTATAACGAAGTCGACATGTCCGCAGTCATGGAACTGCGCACCAAGTACAAAGACGTCTTCGAAAAGAAGCATGGCGTGAAGCTCGGCTTCATGGGCTTCTTCACGAAGGCCGTGACCCATGCGCTGAAGGAAATCCCGGCTGTTAACGCCGAGATCGACGGCACCGACCTCATCTACAAGAACTTCGCGCATGTCGGCATGGCTGTCGGCACCGACAAGGGTCTTGTCGTTCCGGTCATCCGCGATGCCGATCAGCTTTCGATCGCTGGCGTGGAAAAGGAACTCGGTCGTCTGGCCAAGGCAGCGCGCGATGGTACGCTTTCGATGGCTGACATGCAGGGCGGCACCTTCACCATCACCAATGGTGGTGTTTACGGCTCGCTGATGTCTTCGCCGATCCTCAATTCGCCACAGTCGGGCATTCTCGGCATGCACAAGATCCAGGATCGTCCGGTTGTTGTCGGCGGCCAGATCGTGATCCGTCCGATGATGTATCTGGCTCTCAGCTACGATCACCGTATCGTGGACGGCAAGGAAGCCGTGACCTTCCTGGTCCGCGTCAAGGAAAGCCTGGAAGATCCGGAACGTCTGGTTCTCGATCTCTAAGCAAAAATCCAGAAAGCCGCCCGAGTACAATCGGGCGGCTTTTCGGTCGGGGTTGCGAGCAACGGGATTTGAATGATGGAGCCGGGTCTTTTCTCCTCTTCGCCTTATCTGCCGCTTGTCGGCTGGAGCGTGGTGTTGCTGGTGGCTCATGTGCTGCTTCAGGCCATGACGGCGACGCGAGAACTCGGCACAGACTGGAATGCCGGTCCCCGCGATGAAGGGCTGAAACCTTCCGGCGCCATTGCCGGGCGTGCCGAGCGGGCATCCACGAATTTCCGCGAAACCTATCCGGCTTTTATTGCGCTGGCGCTGGCTCTGACCCTGAAGGGCGATGCAAGCGTCTGGGGTATTTACGGAGCCTGGCTCTGGTTTGCATGTCGTATTGTTTACATTCCGCTCTATCTGGCGGGCATTCCCTATATCCGGTCGCTGATCTGGGTCGGCTCGATGGTCGGACTGGGTGTTATGTTTCTGGCTTTGATTTTTTGATGGCTGCCTGCGCGCCAATTCGCGCATAGTGCAGCAAAGGAAAAGCGATGCATCCCTATCTCTTCGAACTGGCTTCCCTGATGGCGATCTTCTTCTTTGCGATTGTTTCGCCGGGAGCGGATCTGGCCATGGTCATACGGCAGTCACTGATGCATGGCCGTCGTGAGGCGATCATCACCAGCTTCGGGATCGGAGCGGCGCTGATGATGCATGTCACCTATACGGTGCTGGGACTCGGTCTCATCATTTCCCAGTCGATCTATCTGTTCAATATCGTCAAATGGTGCGGTGTGGCCTATCTGGTCTATATCGGCATCAAGGCGTTGCGTGCTGGCACGACAAAGATCGAGGTCGATACGGATGAGAAAGAACCGCGCAAGCAGCAGAGCTTTGCCAAGGCCTTCGGTCTCGGCTTTGCCGCCAATGCGCTCAATCCGAAAGCCGTGTTCTTCTTCCTGTCGATTTTTTCGACGGTCGTTCACGCGCATACGCCGACAGAAGTGAAGCTGGGCTACGGTGTTGTGATGGCAACAGCGCTGATCAGCTGGTTTATTGGCGTCAGCATTTTCATGACCACGCCGAAGATGCGCGCGGCTTTTTCGCGGGCCTCGAAATGGATCGATCGCACAAGTGGTGTTGTCTTCATCGCTCTTGGGCTTAAACTTGCCACCGAAAAGGCTATGTAAGAAGCAATTGATTTGCTGCCGGAAAAACTCAAGGAGAACCGACAGATGCATGTTGCAAGGAAGCTTCTCAAAATAACGGCCGCTTCGGTGGTCGCCGCATCGGTGTTCTCGACTGCTGTGCAGGCGGCGTGCACCCAGAATCGCGGCATCTACCAGGACCGTGACGGCGCCTACACATTGACGTTCCGCCCCATGCAGACGAACGATCTCAAGATGACGCCAGCGCCGACCAATGAGTTTACGATCACCGCCAATGACAAGCCGGAATTCAAGCTGAACGGCATGGTGATCTGGCCGGAAGAGGGTGTGGCGCGGCCTTATGCGCTCATCACCTACAACTGCAAGGGCGATGGCTCCAATCCGGAAGACCTCGATGATTGCAGCATCTGGCAGAGCGTCATCTACGCGCTGAAGGAAGGTGCGGAAGCGGAAGTTCTGCCCAAGGCGGATGAACCGGCTGCGCAGGCGGTACTGTTCCCTGATCTGGTGACGGCGCTTGACGGCTATGATTTTGGGGCGGCCAAACCCGAAAAGCCGCTTCAGTGGGAAGTGTTCCGCTTTCAGGGATGCACCCCGGATGAAAACTGATCGGCAGCTTTAACAAAGGCCGGTTATTTCAAGCATTTTGCAGCCGAAACATTTGGCGTCGCATAAATGCGGTACTCTAACGAAAAACGTTCAGGAAAGACTGAAAAGGGTAATTCAATGTCTTATGATGTGGTTGTCATCGGTACGGGCCCCGGCGGTTATGTCGCCGCAATCAAGGCCGCGCAGCTGGGTCTCTCGGTCGCTGTGGTGGAAAAGCGCAAGACCTTCGGCGGCACCTGCCTCAATGTCGGCTGCATTCCGTCCAAGGCGCTTCTGCATGCATCGGAAGTCTTTGCCGAAGCTGGCCACTCCTTCGATACGCTCGGCGTGGAAGTGTCGCCCAAGCTTAACCTCGGAAAGATGCTGGCCCACAAGGACGCGACCGTGAAGGCCAATGTGACCGGCGTGGAATTCCTGTTCAAGAAGAACAAGATCACGCCTTATATCGGCACCGGCAAGGTCGTCGCCAAGGGCAAGGTTTCCGTGACTGCCGAAGACGGCAAGGTTGAGGAAATCGAAGCTAAGAACATCATCATTGCCACTGGTTCCGACGTCGCCGGTATTCCGGGCGTCAAGGTCGACATCGATGAGAAGACCATCGTTTCCTCGACCGGCGCTCTGTCCTTTGACAAGGTTCCGGGTCATCTCGTCGTCGTCGGCGGCGGTGTGATCGGTCTGGAACTCGGTTCTGTCTGGGCGCGTCTCGGTGCAAAGGTCACGGTTGTCGAATATCTCGACAAGGTGCTGGGCGCAATGGACGGCGAAGTTTCCAAGCAGTTCCAGCGTCTGCTCGAAAAGCAGGGCATTGCCTTCAAGCTCAGCGCGAAAGTGACGGGCGTGGAAAAGTCCGGCAAGGGTGCAAAGGTCACTTTCGAGCCTGTAAAGGGCGGCGATGCCGAAACACTCGAAGCCGATGCCGTTCTGATCTCCACGGGCCGTCGTCCTTATACGGACGGTCTTGGCCTTCAGGAAGCAGGCGTCAATGTCGATGATCGCGGTCGCGTTGCGATTGACGATCACTGGCGCACCAACGTTGAAGGCATTTACGCTATCGGCGACGTGGTGCAGGGCCCGATGCTGGCGCACAAGGCTGAAGACGAAGGCATTGCCGTTGCTGAAATCATCGCCGGTCAGGCCGGTCATGTGAATTTCGACGTCATTCCAAGCGTCGTCTATACCCAGCCGGAAGTGGCTTCTGTCGGCAAGACCGAAGAAGAACTGAAAGCTGCCGGTATTGAATACAAGGTCGGCAAGTTCCCGTTCACGGCCAATGGTCGCGCACGCGCCATGCTGCACACGGACGGCTTCGTGAAAATCCTCGCCGACAAGGCGACGGACCGCGTTCTTGGTGCGCATATCCTCGGCTACAACGCTGGCGAAATGATCCACGAACTGGCCGTTCTGATGGAATTTGGCGGTTCTTCGGAAGATCTGGCCCGCACCTGCCATGCGCATCCGACCATGTCGGAAGCCGTGCGCGAATCCGCTCTGGCGACCTTCGCTAAGCCGATCCATATGTAATCTCTTCGAGCATTTCCAGCAAAAGTGCGAAGCGGTTTTGCGTAGGATAATGCTTAAAAATAGATAGAGCGGTTCCACGATTCCGTTTTAACCGGAACCGCTCTAGAGAGAACGCAGAAAGGCCCGCGCAAGCGGGCCTTTCTTGTTTCTATGGGAATTAATTCTGGGCTGGCGGATTGGCAGGCGTTGCCGGAGCCGGTGTTGCGGGTTCGCTCTGCGTCGCTGGCGGGGGTGCCGCCGTGTCGGTTCTCGTGCCATTATTGTAAAAGAAATAGCCGAGAATGATGATTGCCACGAGCAGAACGGCACCCAGAACATAGCCGCTACCGCCGCGTTGCGGCGGCGGCATGCCGGAAGGGTCCGACAGTCTCGGGTCAGTATTGACCGGGTTCGTTCTGGGGTCGTTTCGCGGATCGAGGGGATCAACCATTGCGCGCTCCTCCAGTTGTCGCATCGGGGTTGCGCGGCCTCCAGCCGCCACAAACCTGCTTCAGCAGAGTGAACGCAGTCAAAAGCCGATTGTTCCGCGTGCGGGCAGGGGGCTAAAGCGCCGTCAGGCGATAGCCCTTGGCCCGCAGCAGTTCCACCACGCCTTCTTCGCCCGGCAGGTGCAGGGCGCCGATAGCAATAAAGACATTGCCTTTTTCAAGCAGCGGAACGGCCCGGTCCGCCATGGTGTGGTTGCGGTCGGTGATCAGATATTTCAGGAACAGATCGTAATCCTGATCGGACAAAGCATCCGGCACGATCTGTCTCAGCGCCGGCATGATCATGCCAAGCTCGCCCTTCAGATAAAGCGCGGTGGTCGTTTCCATGGCGTCTTCGGTTTTGTCACCGTAATCGACCGTGGCGATGAGATTGCGAATGTGAAAATCGAGCGGAAGCTTCTCGGTGGCTTCGAACTGTTCCGCAGCCGTTTCCAGCCCCTCAATGTTGCGCCCTTCTGCCTTTGCATTGACGGCCAGAAACTCGTCGAGCGACTTCACGCCTTCGCTTTTGCGCTCGCGCTCGCATTTGGGCATGGCCAGCAGCGTGGTGAGAATCCACGGCTTCATCTTGGCGACCGCATCGAGAATGATGCCGCGCTCCGCAAGCTTCTTTTCAATATCGTCACGCCTGTCGGATGGCAGATGCGATTTGAGCGTGCTGCCATCGGTGAAAAGCAGCAGTTCGGGACGTTCCAGCTTCAAACGCAGAAAGTTTTTCTGGTCGAGAACATCAGTGGTTTCGATCACGACGGTATTCGCCGATTGATAGGCGTCCTGCACCACCTTCGGCAATTCCAGCACACGAGGATCGCTGAGATGGATGGTGCCGAACAGATAGGACGGCGCTACCCCGTCCTTTTCGATCTTCCAGATGCGGCCCTGATGGTTGGGGATTGATTCTGCTTCCGCACGCAGCTCTTTCCAGAGAGCGGGGTCGCTTTTCTCCACGCCATCGACGAGGTTTGCACCCCGAATGGAGCAGGCGGTGGACTTTTCGTCAGCGCGGGCGGTGACAGAACCGGCGAAGACGGCGCATAGAAGAACGAGAAGCAGCTTTTTCATACAGGGGAATATAAGCAATCTTCCGCGATGTGAAAGGTGCCCGGTTCAGGCTCTTGGATGCGCCTTGTCATAGACTTCCAGCAAGCGCTCCGTATCCACGCCGGTATAGATCTGCGTGGTGGACAGGCTGGCATGGCCAAGCAGTTCCTGAATCGTGCGCAAGTCGCCGCCGCGGCCTAACAGATGGGTGGCGAAGGAATGGCGCAGCGCATGCGGCGTGGCGCTGTCCGGCAGGCCAAGCCCGGCGCGCAATTTCTGCATTTCGCGCTGGATGATGGCGGCATGAAGCTCGCCGCCTTTCGCGCCGCGAAACAGCGGCTTGTCGGCAGAGAGATCATAGGGGCAGAGCGCACGATATTGCGCCACGGCGCGGTGGATGATTGGCAGCAGGGGCACGAGCCGGGACTTGTTGCCCTTGCCGGTTATGGTGATCGAAAGGGCTGAACTGTCGGAGAGCGCATCGCCTTTGAGGCCAAGAGCCTCGGAAATGCGCAGGCCGCAACCATAGAGCAAGGTCAGCACGGCGGCGTTGCGCGCCGCGATCCACGGTTCCTCGGCCATCTGGCCATCGGCAGCGACCACACGGCGAGCGTCATCGGCAGTCAACGGTTTCGGCAGTGATTTCGGCTGGCGCGGTGCGCGCATGGCGCTCGCGCCTGCGGCATTGGCCAGACCGCGCTTTTCCAGATAGCGCAGCAGGGACCGTATACCGGCCAGACCGCGCCCAAGGGTTCGAGCGCCCGCACCATCATTGCGGCGGCTGGCGAGGAACGAGCGCAGATCGGCAACGCGCAGGCTGCTGACATCTTTCAGTGAGGGCGGTTCACCCAGATGTCCGGTGAGAAAATTGAGAAATTGCCGCGAGTCGCGCTCATAGGCTTCGACGGTATTTTCAGAAAGACGGCGCGTATCCTTCAATGTCTTCAGCCATTCCTCGCGGGCAGCCGCAAGGTCTGCACGGGCGGGAATCAGGAATTCGCCATTCATCGCCATCTTGAAATCTACCGGTTGAAGTTTCGGCTGACAGTTTGTCAGGGAGAGGTTACCGGCTGGTTGCCTTTGCGGTTTCCATGGGCGACTTTGCTGAAACAGTGCATTTTTCTTGGCGTTTCGGTGTTAATTCGCTAAGCGATAAAGCTAATCAGCAGCGCATATCGGCCTCACTGTCGGGGCGATGTGCCCGAATCCAGATCAGGGGCAACCATGCCACGTCCAGAAAATCCGATTCAGCTCGCCGTCGTCGGTGCCGCCCACGGCATCCGTGGCGAAGTCAGAATCAAGACATTCACCGAAGATCCACTTTCAATTGGCGATTATGGCCTGCTCTATGACGAGCAGGGCAAGGGCTATGAAGTTCTTGAAGCGCGAGCCGCGAAGACGGTTGTGATTGTACGCTTCAAGGGCGTCAACGACCGCAACGCCGCCGAGGCGCTCAACGGTACAGCGCTTTACATCGACCGTGCGCAATTGTCGGATGACGATCTGGACGACGACGAGTTCTTCCAGACTGACCTGATCGGGCTTGCGGCAATGGATGCCGAGGGTAAAAGCTATGGCGTTGTCAGCGCGGTGTTCGATTTCGGCGGCGGTGATATCATCGAGCTGAGCGAAAAGGGCAAGCGCCCGATGCTCATTCCGTTTACCGAAGCGGCTGTGCCGGAAATCGATTTCGAAAAAGGCACTCTGCTGGTGGAGCCGTTCGCGGCAGGCCTGATCCCCGATGAAAGCGACAATCCGCTGAAGGGTGGTCATCAACAGAAGAAGCGACCGAAGAAGTCATGACCGACGAATCTTCGGAACAGGGCCCGGCAGACCACGAAGCAGGGTTTTTCCATGCTTCGGTGCTGACGCTCTATCCGGAAATGTTTCCGGGGCCGCTTGGCGTTTCACTGGCTGGCAAGGCGCTTGCCGAGGCGAAATGGCAGCTCGACACGGTGCAGATCCGCGATTTTGCTGAAGGCAGGCATCGCATGGTCGATGACACGCCGTCGGGCGGTGGCGCGGGCATGGTGATGAAGCCCGATGTGATTGCGCGGGCGCTCGATTCTGTTGCCGATGATCGCCCGATGCTGCTGATGACCCCGCGCGGTGCACCGCTGACGCAAAAGCGCGTGCGCGAGCTTGCCGCCGGGCCGGGCGCGATCATTCTGTGCGGTCGCTTCGAAGGTGTGGATGAGCGCGTGATTGAAGCGCGCCAACTCGAGGAAGTCTCGATCGGCGATTATATTCTCTCCGGCGGAGAGACGGCGGCCATCGTGCTGCTTGATGCCGTGGTGCGCTTGTTGCCGGGTGTGATGGGCAATCAGCAATCGGGCGAAACGGAGAGTTTCGAGACCGGGCTGCTCGAACATCCGCATTATACGCGCCCGCAGGTTTGGGAAGACAGGTCTATCCCCGATGTTCTGACATCCGGCAATCATGGCGCCATCGACAAGTGGCGGCATGCGCAGGCCGAGCGGATCACCCGCGAACGCCGCCCCGATCTCTGGGATTCCTATCAGGAGACAAAACGCAAATGAATCTGATCCAGCGTCTGGAAAGCCTGTCCCTCGCGCTTCTGGCGCTCGGAGCCTATTGGGTGAGTGGAGCAAGCTGGTGGCTTTTTGCCATACTGGTTCTGGCGCCGGATTTGTCGTTCTTTGCCTATATGAAGGGACCGCGCACCGGTGCGGTGGTCTATAATATCGCCCATAGCTGGATTGGCGTGGTTCTGCTGGCTGTTTTTGGCTGGGCGATGAACTGGCAAGTCTGCATCGCCATGGCGTTGATATGGGCCGTGCATATCGGTGTGGACCGGGCGCTGGGCTTCGGTCTCAAATATGGATCAGGCTTTCAGGATACGCATCTTGGCCGTATCGGCAAATAGATGAAAATGCCCGGTTTTCACCGGGCATTTTTGTTTCAGGCATGTTGTTTTGCGGATACGTGAGCCTGCGCTTCCGGCCTGCGGAGTATGAAATAGACGCCGCCGCCAATGCCGACCCCGAAGAACCAGCCATAGGTTCCCCACCAGTCCGGGAGAAGATTGGTGGCCATCGGCAGGACAGACGAGAATAGAGCACCAATCGCAAAGGCGATGAAAGCCTTGACGTGCCAGCCGTTCTGGAAGCGGAACTCACCATTCTCCTGATAAAGATCGGCGACATTCAGCTGTCCGCGACGGAGCAGATAATAGTCGACCATCATGATCCCGAAGATCGGCCCCATGGTGGAGCCCAGGAAATTGACGAAATGCGCAGCGCCGGTTTCCCATGGTGCGAACGGATAGAGGATCAGCGCGATCAGCGCCGCAACGACGCCGCCGCGCTTGAAGGAAACCTTTTGCGGAAATGTATTCGAGAAATCGAAGGCGGCGGAAACGAAGTTTGCCACCACATTGATGCCGAGCGTTGCGACGGTGAATGTCAGCGCGGCCAGCAATGCGAGGAACCAGCTGTCGAACTTGGCCGAAATCTGGTCGGGATGCAGCAGCACTTCGCCATAAACGGTGAAAGCGGCTGTGGTTGTGACGCCGGCAACGAGGCAGAAGGCCAGCAGATTGACCGGAAGGCCCCAAAGATTGCCGCGCCGCAGCGCCGCTTCATCCTTGGCATAGCGTGAGAAGTCGCAGAAATTGAGATAGAGCGCTGCGAAATAGGTGATCCAGGTAGCGGCGACGGCTGCCAGCGCTGCGATGGAACCCGGCTCGCCGGACACGCCAGCGTCTCTGGTTTTCTCCAGCAGGATGTCGCGCGGGATTTCACTGCCGAAAGAGAATGTACCGGCCTTGATGACCAGATAGACGGCAAGAATGAGCATCATGATCCAGACAGCCGGACCAGCCCAATCCTGAAAGCGGCGCACCGTTTCCATGCCGCGCTGGATGATCAGCAGCTGCGCCGCCCAGACCAGCACGTAGCAGATGACTTCCAAGGTCGAATGGCCGAGCAGATGGCTGTTCTGGTGGAAGGCCAGCATGCTGTCATTGCGGATCAGCAGCGCAACGAGAGCGCCTGAAGCTGCTGCTGTCTGCGCGCCATACCAGAAACAGGCGACAACGCCGCGCACAAGCGCTGGAAAATTCGCGCCGAATGTGCCGAAGGATGCGCGCGCCAACACCGGAAACGGCACGCCTGTCCGTACGCCCGCATTGCCGACAAGGCTCATCAGAAAGAAGATGACCAGTGAGCCGAGACCGATGGCGATGACGAAGTTCAGAAAGCTGCCACAAAGCAGAAAAAGACTCGCGGCAAGATAATAGCCCCAAAGACTATGAACGTCCGATGTCCAGACGTTGAAAATACTGAAAGCGCCCCATTTGCGTTCGACTGCAGGCGCCAAATCCTCATTATACAATGAGGGCGACGGTTGTTTGATAGTCATATTGTCCCCATTTTAGCTTTATGCTTTATTAGACTTATTGAATGCTAAGCCGTTATTTCTTGCAATATTTCTGACATAGTCGGTTGCGGCTGGCTATTAAAAATTCTGACAGGGCGTGACAAATCCCTCGCAATGCTGTATTGGCGCGTCTGTTCGGGAAAACCCGACATTGCAGTACCTCGTTCGGGCCAAGCCCGAGACGTCCGTAAACCAATAAATGGTGTACCGCTCCTGCCTGATTTTGAAGGCATAGCCGCAAGGCCAAGGATTGCTTGGCGGCAAGTGCAGAGCGCTCTGACTGTTTGAAAAGAACATAGAAGGAGTCAGACGATGACCGACATCATTCGTCAGCTTGAAGCCGAACAGGCAGCAAAGATCGAAGAAAAGCGCAAGCTTCCAGAATTCCAGCCGGGCGACACGGTTCGCGTTCAGGTTCGCGTTACCGAAGGTACGCGTACCCGTGTGCAGGCCTATGAAGGCGTTTGTATCGCTCGTTCGGGCGCTGGCCTCAACGAAAACTTCACCGTTCGCAAGATTTCGTACGGCGAAGGCGTAGAGCGCGTATTCCCGGTTTACTCGCCGATCGTTGAAGGCGTTGAGCTGGTTCGCCGCGGTAAGGTCCGTCGCGCCAAGCTTTACTACCTGCGTGGCCTCACCGGTAAGGCTGCCCGTATTTCTGAAAAGAAAGACAACCGCACCAAGGCTGAGCGCGAAGCTGACAAGGCTGCCGCTGCCAAGGCCGAAGCTGCCAAGACCGCTGCTGAATAAGTTTCAGCCAGAGATCTTTGAAAAAGGCGGCCTGTGGCCGCCTTTTTTATTTGCCAAATGCACCGCGACACATAATATCAGGCATAATTCTGCCCGCTTTGCGCAAGATTGTTACTGCGACACCCTGTTGCGGTTTCAGTTTCTTGACGAAACGCGACGGCAGGTGCATATGACAGCCAAATTAAGAACCGTTCAAAGGAACTCTCGCAATGAGCGCGCCGCGTACACTTTATGACAAGATCTGGGACGACCATGTAGTGGATCAGCAGGAAGATGGTACCTGCCTCCTTTATATTGATCGCCATCTTGTGCACGAAGTGACGAGCCCGCAGGCTTTCGAAGGCTTGCGCATGGCTGGCCGTCAGGTGCGCCATCCCGAGAAGACGCTGGCTGTGGTCGATCACAACGTGCCGACTTCGAAAGATCGCGTCAACGGCATCAAGAACGAAGAAAGCCGCATCCAGGTTGAGGCTCTCGCCAAGAATGCTGCCGATTTCAACGTCGAATATTATTCCGAACGCGATCGCCGTCAGGGCGTCGTGCACATCGTCGGACCGGAACAGGGCTTCACCCTGCCGGGCATGACGATTGTTTGCGGCGACAGCCACACCTCGACCCATGGCGCATTCGGTTCGCTGGCGCATGGTATTGGTACGTCGGAAGTCGAGCATGTGCTCGCGACCCAGACGCTGATCCAGAAAAAAGCCAAGAACATGCTGGTGCGTGTTGAGGGCGAACTGGCTCCCGGCGTCACCGCCAAGGACATCACGCTCGCCATCATCGGTGAAATCGGTACCGCGGGCGGCACCGGCTACGTGATCGAATATGCAGGCAGCGCCATTCGCTCGCTGTCGATGGAAGGTCGCATGACCGTCTGCAACATGTCGATTGAAGGCGGCGCACGCGCTGGTCTGATCGCTCCGGACGAAACGACCTTCGCCTATGTGCAGGACAAGCCGCGCGCGCCGAAGGGCGAAGCGCTGGAGCAGGCTATCGGCTACTGGAAGACGCTGCATTCGGATGAAGGTGCGCATTTCGACAAGATCGTCGAGCTGGACGCCGCCAAGATTTCGCCGGTTGTCTCCTGGGGCTCGTCGCCGGAAGACGTTGTTTTCGTCACCGACATCGTTCCGAACCCGGACGAAATCAAGGACGAAACCAAGCGTGCATCCAAGTGGCGTGCGCTCGACTATATGGGTCTGAAGCCGGGCACCAAGATGACCGACATCAAGATCGATCGCGTCTTCATCGGTTCCTGCACCAATGGCCGTATCGAAGATCTGCGCGATGCAGCGCGTATGGCCGCTGGCAAAAAGGTTGCCGATGGCGTCAACGCCATGATCGTGCCGGGCTCGGGTCTCGTGAAGGAACAGGCGGAAGCCGAAGGCCTCGACAAGATCTTCATCGAAGCCGGTTTTGACTGGCGCGAGCCGGGCTGCTCCATGTGCCTCGCCATGAATGACGACCGCCTGAAGCCGGGTGAGCGTTGCGCTTCGACCTCGAACCGTAACTTCGAAGGCCGTCAGGGCTTCAAGGGCCGCACCCATCTCGTATCGCCAGCCATGGCTGCTGCTGCTGCGATTGCCGGTCACTTCGTCGACATTCGCGACTGGAACTAACTTTCCGGACGAACTGAATTGGAAAAGCCGCCGGAGCGATCCGGCGGCTTTTTCTTTTATGCACTTTTTAGAATAGAGATATCGAAAACGAATGCCTTAAACAGCAATGCTCTTATGAGCTTCTTCATGGTTTCCTCGCATATTCCATGTATATGCAAGTGCTGTTAGATTAGTGTTTTCTTATTTGAAGGCGCTTCGAACGGAAAAGGCATTCATGGGCGGGGCCGATTTCATTCTCATCATCAACATGACCGTATCCGGTCTGTTTGCCTTCGCGTTTTTCGGCATTGCCGTTTATGCGAGAGGCAATGCGGCTGCGCGCGTCTTCGCGATGGGCTTCGTCTTTGCAATGCTTTACTTCCTGACCGAGCTGGCCATGCCGTCCATGCCAAGCCCGCGTCTCGGTTATATGCTCGCTTTCGCGACCTATTTGATGACGCTGTCCTGCCTCGTCATCGGTCTGGCGCGCATGTATGCCGCTCCGGTTCCGTGGAAGACGCTCGGCCTGCTCGTATTCCTTTCGCTGGTGATGATCTACACCATTTACGGTATTGCCCGCAGCACTTGGGCGGGCCTGTTTCTCTACCAGACGCCTTATTTTCTGGCATTGGCGCTTGCCGTCTGGATTATCCTGCGTTCCAGCGGGCGCGGTGCAGTCGATCTGCTGATGGCCGTGCTTTTTGCTTTCAGTGCTGTGCATTTTCTGATGAAGCCATTGCTGGCCACCGTGTCGGGCGGCGCGGGTGCTGAGCCGAACGATTATGTAAATACGGCCTATGCGCTTTTTGCCCAGTCGATTGGGGCAGGTCTGTCTGTCGCTGCGGGACTCATGTTGCTGTTGAGCCTGATGCGGGAACTGCTTTCCGATATGACTATTCGGTCCGAAACGGACGAGCTTTCAGCGCTGCTCAATCGCCGTGGTTTTGCATTGCGGGCGGAAGCGGCGATCGACAAATCGAAGCGGTCGCGGCAGGCCTTGTCGCTCGTGGTTTGCGATATCGACTATTTCAAATTGATAAATGACAATTACGGCCATGCGCTGGGAGACCGTGTCATTGCGGCCTTTGCGGCTGAACTGCGCAAGACGGCAGTTGCCAGAGGCGGCTTCGCGGCACGTATGGGCGGAGAGGAGTTTGCAGTCCTGCTGCCGGGAAACACCATTCAGTCGGCGTCGCGCTGTGCCGATGGTATGCGTCTGGCATGCGGCACGATCCAGATTCCAAGCAATAGCGGGGATATCGATTTTACCGCCAGCTTCGGCGTTGCCGAGATGGAGTTCGACGACATGTTTTCCGATCTCTACAAGCGGGCTGACGGCGCGCTGTATGAGGCGAAGAAGGGCGGCCGCAATTGCGTGCGCGCAGCGTCGCCGATTATCTCCGATGAGAATGTTGTGGAGTTTCGGCCGTCAGGCTCGGCCCGCACGCGCGGATAATCCGGCTCAACAGCCCGGATGATCCAGAACCGGCGTTTCACCCTTATCCAGCCCATACATGAATGAGCGTCCATGCAGAACGACGGCGCTTTCGCAGCTGCTGTTCGGAGGCCCGACGATATAAGCCACAGCCTTGTCTTGCGGAGCGGTGATGGTTGCCGTGCCCTGTATCCGGCGCGGCGTCTGCAATGTCGGGTCTTTGTGCGCTGCACCGACACGGATGATCTTGGGGCCGCCATCCGCCTTCTGCATGATCAGATTTCCCGATGCGTCGGCATAGCGCAACGTGGTGTCGGCGGATGCCGTCGCGACAAAACCCGCAAGCGCAAGTACACAGGAAGCTATCAAGACTGTTCTGTTTCGGTTTGCCATGGTGCGGGTTCACCTTCGCCGTCTGACGCAAAAAGAGTTTCCGTATCATCTTAACTCTTTCTTTACCTTTGTCATCCGTGCTGGCTACAATCGGATAAGCCTTTGGGCGCAACTGCTTCGCAGCGTTATGACCAAAGGCGACTTGAACCGCCCCGAAGGCCAAGGAATGTTCAATGACCAAAGATCACGCCGTCGATATCGCGCATCTTCATCTTCGTGATGCTCACGAATTTGCGCCGCTGCTCGCCAGCTACGCGCAGGCGCTGAAGCGCGGCGCGCCGCGTCGTCCCGACGATTATTATGCCGAACATCTATTGCAGGACCGCGCCACCGAAATTCTCGGCGCACGTCTCGACGGTAATCTCGTCGGCTTTGTGATTTTCTACGATCTGCCGGAGCCGGTTTCGGGCCTGCGCGCAGGGCAGGTGGATCACATCTATGTCCATCACGATCATCGCGGCAAAGGCATCGCCAAGGCGCTGATCGACCTGCTGGCCGACAAGGCGGAAGAGCGCAGCTGGTCCAAGCTTGTGCTCAATGCACCGCGCGTGCCGGAAGACGGCCGCAAACTCTATGAGCAGATCGCGACGGCAGCTGACTGGTCGAGCTATGTGATTCGATTCGGCGCTTGATGCGTCTTTGCTAAAGTTGATGAATTTACACATGTTTTTTGAAATTGCGGCCTTCAAACGATTGAAGGCCGCAATCACGTGAATGTGTCGCAAAGGTGCGACCAATTGTTAGTCTTTTCGTGAAAAAGCTTCTTTGACGTGATGGTAAAAGAGCAGTAGAAAGCGGCACATAAGGCCGTATTCCACGGTCTCGCCATATTTCTTGGGTCGTGCCGACGCAGCATCGGAAGTTCCGGTACCTTGCGTGAAGGACGACTTCAAATACTGGGTTTTTAGAATAACCCGCCATCCGGTGCGCCAGACCGATCGTCTTCGGTGGGTATTGCCGGGGAGAAAC
Source organism: Ochrobactrum sp. RH2CCR150 (assembly GCA_014138095.1). GTDB lineage: Bacteria > Pseudomonadota > Alphaproteobacteria > Rhizobiales > Rhizobiaceae > Brucella > Brucella gambitense. Next base: position 116,723 of record JACGXE010000001.1, on the reverse strand, counting down.
GTCAGGGAAGCCCCACGAGAGGCCAACGAGAACCATGACACAACCGACCGTAACGCGTCAGCGTCCTTTGTCGCCGCATCTGTCCGTCTATAAGCCGGTCATCACGATGACGATGTCCATCGTGCATCGTATCACGGGCGGCGCTCTCTATTTCGGCACATTGCTGCTTGCAGCCTGGCTCATTTCCGCAGCTGTTGGCGAAGAGTGCTTCAATGCCGTCAACGCCATTTTCGGCTCCTGGATCGGCCAGCTTGTTCTGTTCGGCTACACCTGGGCGCTGCTGCATCATCTGGCTGGCGGCGTTCGTCACTTCATCTGGGATACCGGCGCAGGTCTTGAAAAGCACACCGCTTCCAAGATTGCCTGGGCAACGGTTGTCTTCTCCGTCATCGCAACGATCCTCGTTTGGGTCGTCGCTTACTCGGTGCGCTAGGAGGCTGATCCCATGAGCGGTTCGAATAACGATATGCGTACGCCTCTTGGCAAGGTTCGCGGTCTTGGCTCCGCCAAGGAAGGCACCAGCCATTTCTGGTATCAGCGCATGACGGCAGTGGCTCTGGTGCCGCTGGTTCTCTTTTTCATCGGCCTGGTGATTTCGCTCAACGGCGCAAGCTTTGCGGAAGTCCGGGCTGCTCTCTCGCATCCCCTTACCGCGATTATCATGGCGCTGTTCGTTCTGACCGGCGTCTATCACATGCGTTTGGGCATGCAGGTCATTATCGAAGATTATGTGCATGGCGAAGGCATGAAGATCGTGCTGGTGATGCTGAACACCTTCTTTGCGGCGGTGGTTGGTTTTGCCTGCGTTTTCGCGATCCTCAAGCTCAGCTTCGGAGGTTGATAGCCCGATGGCTAGTGCAGAAAAGAATGCAGCTCCTGCTGCGGGCGAAAAGTCCTACAAGTTTGTCGATCACAAGTTCGACGTTGTCGTGGTTGGCGCCGGTGGCGCTGGTCTGCGCGCCACGCTCGGCATGGCCGAGCAGGGCCTGAAGACCGCTTGTATCACGAAGGTTTTCCCGACCCGTTCGCACACAGTTGCGGCGCAGGGCGGCATTGCCGCCTCGCTGAAGAATATGGGCCCGGACAGCTGGCAGTGGCATATGTACGATACCGTCAAGGGATCGGACTGGCTCGGCGATACCGATGCGATGGAATATCTGGCGCGTGAAGCGCCTGCCGCCGTTTACGAGCTGGAGCACTATGGTGTGCCGTTCTCGCGTACGGAAGAAGGCAAGATCTATCAGCGTCCGTTCGGCGGCCACATGCAGAACTTTGGCGACGGTCCTCCGGTTCAGCGCACCTGCGCTGCCGCTGACCGTACCGGCCACGCCATCCTGCACACGCTTTACGGCCAGAGCCTGAAGAACAACGCACAGTTCTTCATCGAATATTTCGCGCTCGACCTGATCATGACCGACGGTGTCTGCACCGGCGTCGTGGCGTGGAACCTCGATGACGGCACGATCCACCGCTTCTCCGCCAAGATGGTGGTTCTGGCGACGGGTGGTTATGGTCGCTCCTACTTTTCGGCTACCTCGGCCCATACCTGCACCGGCGACGGCGGCGGCATGGCTGCACGCGCTGGCCTGCCGCTTCAGGACATGGAGTTCGTTCAGTTCCATCCGACCGGCATTTATGGCGCAGGCTGCCTCATCACCGAAGGCGCACGCGGCGAAGGTGGCTATCTGGTCAATTCTGAAGGCGAGCGCTTCATGGAGCGTTATGCCCCATCGGCCAAGGATCTTGCCTCGCGTGACGTGGTTTCGCGCTGCATGACCATGGAAATCCGCGCCGGTCGTGGCGTCGGCAAGGCCAAGGATCACATCTTCCTGCATCTCGACCATCTCGATCCCGCCGTTCTGCATGAACGCCTGCCGGGTATCTCCGAGTCGGCCAAGATTTTCGCAGGCGTGGACGTGACCAAGGAACCGATCCCGGTTCTGCCAACCGTTCACTACAATATGGGCGGCATTCCAACCAATTACTGGGGCGAAGTGCTGAACCCGACGCCGGAAGATCCGGATCGCGTCCAGCCGGGCCTGATGGCTGTCGGCGAAGCGGGCTGCGCTTCGGTGCACGGTGCAAACCGTCTCGGCTCCAACTCGCTGATCGACCTTGTGGTGTTCGGTCGTGCGGCTGCGATCCGCGCTGGCGAAGTCATCGACCGCGCTGCGAAGATCCCGGACATCAACGAAGCTGCTGTCGAAAAGATCATGGATCGTTTCCATCGCCTGCGTTACGCCAATGGCTCGACGCCGACGGCAGAGCTGCGCGAAAAGATGCAGCGCACCATGCAGGAAGACGCCGCCGTGTTCCGCACGTCGGAATCGCTCAAGCAGGGCTGCGAGCGCATGGAAAAGCTCTGGCACGAACTGCCGGATATCAAGGTTTCCGACCGCTCGATGATCTGGAACTCCGATCTTGTCGAGACGCTCGAACTTGAAAACCTCATGGCCAATGCGTTGACGACCGTTGTTTCGGCGGAAGCACGTCATGAAAGCCGCGGCGCTCACGCGCATGAGGATTTCCCGGACCGTAACGATGCCGAATGGCGTAAGCACACCCTGTCCTGGCTGTCGCCGGACGGCAAGGTGACGCTCGGTTATCGCGCCGTTCACCTCGATCCGCTCACGACGGAAGAAGAAGGTGGCATCAGCCTCGCCAAGATTGCGCCGAAGAAGCGCGTTTACTGATTAAGGGAAAGAGCAATGGTTGAACTCGCACTTCCCAAGAATTCCCGCATGCAGGAGGGCAAGACCTGGCCCCGTCCTGATGGCGCAAAGCGCGTCACGGAATTCCGTATTTATCGCTGGTCGCCGGACGACGACGCCAATCCGAGCATCGACACCTATTATGTCGATCGCGACGATTGCGGCCCGATGGTTCTGGACGGTCTGCTCTATATCAAGAACAAGATCGATCCGACGCTGACGCTGCGCCGTTCGTGCCGTGAAGGCATTTGCGGTTCCTGCGCGATGAACATCGATGGCGCCAACACGCTGGCCTGCACCAAGGGCATGGACGACATCAAGGGGACCATCAAGGTTTACCCGCTGCCGCACATGCCAGTGGTGAAGGATCTCGTTCCGGACCTCAACAACTTCTACGCTCAGCACCGTTCGATTGAGCCTTGGCTCAAGACGGTTTCGCCGGAGCCGCAGAAGGAATGGCTGCAGAGCCATGATGACCGCCAGAAGCTGGACGGTCTCTACGAGTGCATTCTGTGCGCCTGCTGCTCGACCTCGTGCCCGAGCTACTGGTGGAACGGCGACCGTTACCTCGGTCCGGCTGTGCTGCTTCAGGCCTATCGCTGGCTGATCGACAGCCGCGATGAAGCCAAGGGCGAACGCCTCGACAATCTCGAGGATCCGTTCCGTCTCTATCGCTGCCACACGATCATGAACTGCGCGCAGACCTGCCCGAAGGGATTGAACCCGGCCAAGGCGATTGCCGAAATCAAGAAGATGATGGTCGAGCGCCGCGTCTAATCGCGGCAATCGCTCTTTCTTTGCGATCCCTGTCGGCCTGCGGCCTCCACGCCTCTTGTGCCGAGATTAAAAAGATGATGGTCGAGCGCCGCGTGTAGTAGCGCCAACTATCAGTCTAAATACGCAAAGGGGAAGGCCGTTGCCTTCCCCTTTTTCTTTGTCAGGATTCTCATCGTGACCATACACTCATTGATTGTATGGACTTGACCTTTGCGTTGCCGCCGATATGTCTTGAGATAACAAGGCAGCACGGAGAATGAGCAATCATGCTCGACCATATTGGTTTCAACATTTCCAGCATGCCCAAGTCGCGCAAATTCTATGACGAGGCGCTTGCCCCATTGGGCATTACCCGCGCCATGGAATTCGGTGACTGGGTCGGTTATGGGCGCAACGGCAAGCCGGAATTCTGGATCGGCAAGCAGAAGGGCGCCAAACTGGTGGGCGTTCTGCATGTCGCCTTTTCGGCTGGCACGCGCGCCGAAGTCGATCGCTTCTATGAAGCGGCCATCGCGGCTGGCGGCAGCGACAATGGAAAGCCGGGCCTTCGCGCCGATTACCATCCTGATTACTATGCGGCCTTCGTGACCGATCCAGACGGGCACAATATCGAGGCCGTCTGTCATCTGCCGGAATAAAAGGCGGGTTTTTCAGAACCCGCCTTTGGCAATCTCAGGCCAGTTTCGCGTCCAGCGTCACTTCGATTGCGCCGAGCGCCTTCGAAAGCGGGCAGGATTCCTTTGCCTTCTTCGCAAGGCTGTCGAAATCATCGGAGGAAATGCCGGGGATTTTTGCATTGAGCGTCAGTGCGCTGCGGGTAATCTCAAAACCGCCGCCCGACGCTGGGCCGATGCTGACCACTGCCGTTGCTTCCAGCTTTTCCGCCGGGGTGCCGTTCTGCGTCAGCAAGGCGGAAAGCTGCATCGCAAAGCAGCCCGCATGTGCTGCGCCAAGAAGCTCTTCAGGATTGGTTCCTGCGCGCCCGCTTTCATCTTCGAAACGGGCCTTGAAGTCATAGGGAAGGTCTTTCAGCGCGCCGCTCTGGGTATTGAGCGTGCCTTTGCCTTCCTTAAGCGTGCCTTGCCAGACTGCCGTTGCTTTTCTATCCATGGGGAAGCTCCTCTCGGTGATTGTCCGTCACGGATATAGGGCGCTTGGCCGTGGCTTCCAGCGATTAACAGGCTGCGGTCAGATCGACTGCCCTTTCAACAAGCGTGGCGTTTCACCGGACAGCCCGGCGGCCTGCTTGATGAAGAAGGATTTCAGGCTGGGAACGCGATCAACGAGACCAAGACCAATATCGCGGATGGAGCGGATGGCCGGGTTGTCGTTGGAAAACAGCTTGGTGAGCACGTCGGTCGTCACGCCCATTTGCACTGTGTCGAACCGACGCCAGGACTGGTAGCGTTCGAGCGCTGCGAATGATCCAATATCGAGGCCGAGACGATCCGTTTCGACGATGACTTCGGCGATGGCCGCAGCATCGCGGAAACCGAGATTGAGACCCTGTCCTGCAATCGGGTGGATGCGATGCGCCGCATCGCCAACGAGTGCAAAGCGGGGCTTCACGAATTCGCGTGCCAGCGTCAGGCCAAGCGGGAAGGCGCGGCGCGGACCTTCGACATGCAGCGCGCCAAGACGATGCCCGAAACGCTGTTCCAGTTCGGCCTCGAAGACGAAATCATCTTCGCGGATCAGGCGGTCGGCATCGGCGGTGCGTTCGGTCCACACCAGCGAGCTGCGATTGCCCTTGAGCGGCAGGATGGCAAAGGGTCCGGCAGGCAGGAAATGCTCGTCGGCGCGTCCGCCATGCGGCTTTTCATGCGACACGTTGCAGACAATACCAGACTGGCCGTAGTCCCAGTTTACGGTCTTGATGCCCGCCTGATCGCGCAGGCGCGAGCGCGCGCCATCGGCAGCAATCAGAAGCCGGGTTTCGATTGTGTTGCCATCAGAAAGCGAAACGGCCACGGTTTCCGGTTTGGTTTCAAAGCCGTTCACGCTGGTTGCTTCGAGGAAGGTGATACCCAGCGCATCGGCCTTGTTATGCAGGGCGGTATTGAGAACGCGGTTCTCGACCATATGTGCAAAGGGCTCGCCGGGGTCTACGTCACCCGAAAAGGTCAGGAAAACGGGTCGCACCGGGTCGGACACACGCGAATCGGTGATGACCATTTCGGTGATCGGCTGCGCCTCAGGCAGGATTTCCTGCCAGCAGCCGAGCTTATCGAGCATGCGCGATGCGGCAGCCGCAATGGAAGAGGCGCGCGGGTCGGTCCTCCAGGCGCCAGCAGGGGCACCGTCGACAACGGTGACGGAAAGATGCGGCGCGGCCGACTTGACCGCGACCGCCGTGACGAGGCCGACATAACCGCCGCCGGCGATCAGCAGGTCGGTGTTGCTGGTGCTTGTCTGTTTGGATTTCGCAGCCATCAGTTCGTCCTTTCCGGAAAGCCTATACCATGCTTGTGCGCTTCTGGCACAAATACGGCAAGAGTGAAGCCGATATTTTGCCGCGGCACTGTGAGGCATGTTCGCAAGGAGGCGGAACCCTAAAAGCAGCCGGGCCACTTGACAGATTTCTGCCGTCGGGAACAAACATGAGCCTTAGGTTTATTAGGTTCATATAGTGTCGCAGGAGCCAGGCTGTCCATGTCCGATCGCGAAAAGTCCGAATATCAGCAGTCCGATGCCAAGTCTGTAGCAGGGTCCGTATCAGGCGAGAATGCAGGCCAGACGGCTTCCATGCGGGAGTTGCTTTCGATACTGGATCTGGAAATGCTGGAGATGGATCTGTTTCGCGGCAACAGCCCGCAAGTCGGCTGGCAGCGTGTGTTCGGCGGTCAGGTGATCGGTCAGGCGCTGATTGCGGCCCAAAGGACGGTGGAGCCAGAGCGGCATGTACATTCGCTGCATGGCTATTTCGTGCGTCCGGGTGATCCGGCAATTCCGATCATCTATGAAGTGGATCGCATTCGCGATGGTTCCAGCTTCAATACGCGGCGTGTGCTGGCCAAACAACACGGCAAGGCCATCTTCACGCTGTCGGCGTCGTTTCAGGTGGATGAAGGTGGTCTGGATCATCAGATCGCCATGCCCGAAGGGCTTCCGTTACCGGAACAATTGCTCGGCGATCGCGACATCAAGGAGCAGTATCTGCACCTCGCTCCGGCTAATGTTCGCAAATATTGGGAGCGGGAACGCCCCATCGAGATCAAACCCGTGCAGCTCGCGCATTATTTCTCGCGGGAGAAGCTGGAGCCTGTGCAGCATGTCTGGGTGCGCGCAAACGGTATCGTTCCTGATGACCGGGCGCTTCAGGCGGCAATTCTCGCTTATCTGTCTGATATGACGCTTCTCGACACCTCGCTGCATCCACATGGGCGCTCGATCTTTGATCGCGATCTTCAGGCGGCAAGCCTCGATCATGCCATGTGGTTCCATCGTCCGTTCAACCTCGATGACTGGCTGCTTTATACGCAGGACACACCGAGCGCTTCCGGCGCACGCGGGTTTAATCGCGGCGGGCTTTATACGCGGGACGGTATTCTGGTGGCTTCCGTTGCACAGGAAGGGCTAATTCGTGTGCATGAAAAGAAAGAATGATTAAATATTAATCACGCCTGTGGAGGCTGTATAAATATTGAGCATTACACCTCTCGCCCGCAAAGATTAGCGCTCTCGCAGAGCGCTGAAAAACTGAATCACCAGAATCACTTAGCCAGAATTTGCCTAAACCTCCGGCAGAAAAAGCCCGGCTTTTCGGGTTCTGCCTTACCCTGTAACAATGGGCTTCACAAAAAAATCACATTTTGTGCCGCGCCTTTCTGCAACTGGCACGATTTTTGTTTCTCTTAGTTCGAACCGGTCTTTCCAGCGCATACGCGTTTGAAACCGCCATTCGACGGAGATATTCGATGCTCATAACAGGAAGAATCAAGCCAGCAGCTCTTTTGGCCACTTTGCCTGCGCTTGTCGCCATGGCTGGAATGGCGTTGGCTCAGGAAGCAGCAGCCCCTGCGGCTCCCACGCCCACTCTCGATACGGGCGATACGGCCTGGATGCTGACGTCAACCGCGCTTGTGTTGATGATGACCATTCCGGGCCTTGCGCTGTTCTATGGCGGCATGGTGCGCAAGAAGAACGTGCTGTCCACGGTGATGCAGAGCTTTGCCATCACCTGCCTCATGTCCGTGCTGTGGATGGTTGCCGGCTACTCGCTCGCTTTCACCGATGGCGGCTCGATGAACGCCTATATCGGCAGCCTGTCCAAGGCTTTCTTCTCCGGCGTCACGATGGAATCGCTGACCGGCACCATTCCGGAGTATCTTTTCATCACCTTCCAGATGACCTTCGCGATCATCACGCCAGCGCTCATTGCCGGTGCGTTTGCTGAACGCATGAAGTTTTCGTCCATGCTGGTCTTCCTGACCCTGTGGCTGTTCATCGTCTATATCCCGGTCGCGCATTGGGTCTGGGGCGGCGGCTTCCTGGCGTCGGACGGCGTGCTTGACTTTGCTGGCGGTACGGTCGTTCACATCAATGCCGGTGTTGCCGGTCTGGTGGCCGCACTCATCCTCGGCAAGCGCGATGGCTATGGCCACACCAACATGGCCCCGCACAATCTCGTTCTCTCGGTCATTGGTGCTGCCCTTCTGTGGGTGGGCTGGTTCGGTTTCAATGCCGGTTCGGCTGTCGGTGCGAATGCCCTTGCCGGTGTCGCCATGCTCAACACGCAGGTTGCAACCGCCGGTGCGGCTCTCGCCTGGATGTTCGTGGAATGGGCAATCGCTGGAAAGCCAAGCGTGCTCGGCATTATTTCGGGTGCTGTGGCCGGTCTGGTCGCCGTCACGCCTGCCGCCGGTTTCGTCAATCCGATGGGCGCGCTCATCATCGGCATCGTGGCTGGTGCGATCTGCTATATTGCAGCCGTCAAGATCAAGCATGCGCTCGGCTATGACGACTCGCTCGACGCCTTCGGCGTCCACGGCGTCGGTGGTTTCGTGGGTGCGGTCCTGACCGGTTTCTTCGCAGACACCACCATCAATTCGCTCGGCGAAGGCGCTTCCATGGGCAAGCAGTTCTTCGGTGCGGCAATCACCATCGTCTATACCGCAGTCGCGACCGCCATCATCCTCTACGTGGTCAAGGCTGTCATGGGACTGCGTCCAAGCAAGCAGGCCGAAATCGAAGGCCTCGATATCTCTTTGCACGGCGAATCTGTTCAATAAGAACAATTCTCCCAAGAAGGAGAAAGGCGCGGGAAACCGCGCCTTTTTTCATATGTGTGAAGATAATCCATGGTTAATGCGGAATTAACCATCGCCGGATTAGGATCGGACCGATTCATTCTGCCCGTAGCTGTTCTGCTATGGGCGACAGCGAAAATTTCGGTTCGGGACTGGCTATATGCGGCAAGGATATTCGCCCTCATACCCGCTGCGTGACGAGCGGATAACGGAAGACAGGCTCCGCCTGACCAATATCTTCCGCAGGCAGTTCTATATACTGTTTGGTCTGGCGCTTTTGTCGCTGACGGCAATGGCCGTTGGCGCACTGGCTACATGGAATGTGGCTGATCCGAGCTTCAGCCATGCAACCGATAATCCGGTGACCAACGCGCTTGGTTATCCCGGCGCTGTCTTCTCCGATCTGGCAATGCAGTTTTTTGGTCTAGCGAGCGTTCCCGCATTGTTGCCGCTGGTCGTGTGGTCGCTTCTTATGATGACGCGCGGCGGTATTGGCCGTGTCGCCAAGCGCAGCTTTGCCTGGATCGGCGCAGCCGTTCTTTTTGCTGGCATTGCGAGCTGCTTTGCGGTGCCAGAAAGCTGGCCGATGCCAATCGGACTTGGCGGTGTGTTTGGCGACATGCTGCTGCGTTTTCCCGGCCTGTTCCTTGGTCAGTTCCCGCAGGGCGCAATCGCTTCGGCCATTGCGCTGGTTCTCGCTTTTCCTGCGCTGTGGCTCTGCCTTTTTGCAAGCGGCATCATTGGCCGTGGCATCATCAATCCGGCTCAGCCCGCGCAACGCGGACGGGCGGAAGAAGATTTCATCGATGAGGATGACGAGGAAACCGCTGGCGGCGGCTTCCAGTTCATCGGTGCGCTGACCCATCTCGTCCTGACGACGACAGCCAACTTCAAGCGTCTCACCGGACTTGGCCGTCGCCAGTCCCGCGACGAGGATTTCGGCGACATGCGCGCCGTACGTCGTAGCGCGGAAACGCGCAATGGTGCAGAAGCGGCCCGGCGTCGTGAACCGGGCTTTGGCGGACCATCGGCGGACGAAGCGCCGTTCGATATGGACGATCCAATGGATGAAGGCGCGGACGACGCACCACTGGCCGGTCAGGAGTGGCACGATGCGCCGCCTGCACGCAGCCGCAAGGCGCGTGTCGAACAGGCCGCACCGTCGCCCAAGCCGGGCGCTCGCGCCCAGCGTGAAGCACAGCCGTCTTTCCTTAAGGATAATGGCGTATTTGAAATGCCATCGCTGCATTTCCTCGCCGAGCCGAAACTGGTTCAGCGTGATCCCGCTCTGTCGAAGGATGCGCTGGAGCAGAATGCGCGTCTGCTGGAAGGCGTGCTGGAAGATTTCGGCGTGCGCGGTGAAATCATCAATGTGAAGCCCGGCCCGGTGGTCACGCTTTACGAACTGGAGCCGGCACCGGGCATCAAATCTTCCCGCGTCATCGGCCTTGCCGACGATATCGCCCGCTCGATGAGCGCGATTGCCGCACGTGTTGCTGTCATTCCGGGCCGCAACGCCATCGGCATCGAATTGCCGAATCCGAAGCGCGAAATGGTGTATCTGCGCGAAATGCTGGCCAGCCGCGACTTCGAACAGTCCAAGGCGAAACTGGCGCTGGCGCTTGGTAAGACCATCAATGGCGAGCCGGTGATTGCCGATATCGCGAAGATGCCGCACGTGCTCGTTGCCGGTACGACCGGCTCGGGCAAGTCGGTGGCGATCAACACGATGATCCTGTCGCTGCTCTATCGCATGACACCGCAGGAATGCCGCCTGATCATGATCGATCCGAAGATGCTGGAACTCTCCGTCTATGACGGCATTCCACATCTGCTGACGCCCGTTGTGACCGACCCGAAAAAGGCCGTTGTCGCGCTCAAATGGACCGTGCGCGAAATGGAAGACCGTTATCGCAAGATGTCGAAGGTAGGCGTTCGCAATATTGACGGTTTCAATCAGCGTGTCGTTCTGGCGCAGAAAAAGGGCGAGCCGATTGCGCGCACCGTGCAGACCGGCTTCGACCGCAATACCGGCGAGGCGATCTATGAGACCGAAGAACTCGATCTGGCGCCAATGCCCTATATCGTCGTGATCATCGACGAAATGGCCGACCTGATGATGGTTGCTGGCAAGGATATCGAAGGTGCAGTGCAGCGTCTGGCGCAGATGGCGCGTGCCGCCGGTATCCACGTGATCATGGCCACACAGCGTCCGTCGGTGGATGTCATCACCGGTACGATCAAGGCCAATTTCCCGACCCGTATTTCGTTCCAGGTGACGTCGAAGATCGACAGCCGCACCATTCTGGGCGAACAGGGCGCTGAGCAGCTGCTCGGTCAAGGCGATATGCTCTTCATGGCTGGCGGCGGTCGCATCCAGCGTGTGCACGGGCCTTTCGTCGGCGACGACGAAGTGGAACGTATTGTGCAGCATCTGAAGCTTCAGGGTGTGCCGGAATATCTGGATGCCATCACTGAGGATGAAGAAGATGATGAGGGCGGCAGCGGCCCGTCAGGAACCTCCAATCTGGAAGATTCCGATGACCCGTATGATCAGGCCGTCGCGGTAGTGCTTCGCGACAAGAAGGCATCCACGTCCTATATCCAGCGTCGTCTCGGCATTGGCTATAACCGTGCCGCGTCGATTATCGAGCGCATGGAAGATGAAGGGATTGTCGGTCCCGCCAACCATGCCGGCAAGCGCGAGATTCTGGTGCCCACTGGTGACGATGAATTCTAAGCCAGGGACATGACGCGGCGGCACGCCACACTCGCGCCAAACTGGCGCGATAACCTGACGATATGATGAAAAGAGAAAGTATACCGATGATATTCTCCCGTTTTTCAGCCTTTGCGAAAGCTGGTCGTCTTGCAGCCGTGCTGGGAATGGGAGCGCTTGGTCTTGGCGTCGCGTCTCTGGTTCTGACGCCCGTTGGCGCGATGGCGCAGGGTGCTGGTGCGGCTGGTGCGGCGCAGCAGATCGCCGATCATTTTTCATCGGTTCGCACCATGACGGGTGAGTTCGTTCAGTTTGGTCCGAAGGGCGATCAGACTGGCGGCACTTTCTATATCGAGCGTCCGGGCAAGATTCGCTTCAACTACAACAACTCGCCGATCCGCGTGATTTCCGATGGCGAGTCCGTGGTCATCAACAATCGCAAGCTGGATACGTGGGACCTCTATCCGCTGTCCAAGACGCCGCTCAAGCTGTTGCTGGCAGACCGCATCGATCTCGGCGGCGGCCGTCTTCAGAATGTGAAGCAGGAACCGGACATGACCACGCTGGTGCTCGGTGACAAGTCGATCTTCGGCGATTCGAAAATCACTATGATGTTCGATCCCAAGTCCTATGAGCTGAAGCAGTGGACCATTACCGATGCCCAGAAGCTCGATACCACGGTCATGATCTTCAATCTGCGTACCGGTGTCCGTTTCACCGATGACATGTTCAAGATCGACTATCAGCGTATCGCCATGAAGCGCAAAGGCCAGTAAGCGGCTTTCACAAAAAGGTCAGCAATTGTCACCTTGCTGCGGCAAGCTGTTTGCATTTGCAGGATAAATGGTTAGGTTCGCGGCATCTTTTTCGTTGCTGCGAGTCCCACCCCCATGGCTTTTTCCGTTGCTACCTGGAACATCAACTCTGTGCGCCTGCGCATGCCGCTGGTCGAGCAGTTTCTGCGCGACTATCAGCCCGATGTTCTGTGTCTTCAGGAAACCAAATGCCCGGACGATCAGTTTCCATCCAAGGGTTTTCGCGCACTTGGTTATGAGCATATCGCGATCAGTGGCCAAAAGGGCTATCACGGCGTTGCAACTATCTCGCGCCGCCCATTGTCCGGTGTCGAAAAGATCGGTTTCTGCGATATGGGTGATTGTCGCCATTTGAGTGCGGTGGTTGAGGCGGGAAACAAGAAGCTCCGCATCCATAATTTCTACGTACCGGCGGGAGGCGACGAGCCGGATCCGGCAATCAATCCGAAATTTGCCCACAAGCTCGGCTTTCTTGAAGAAATGCGGGCCATCGTGGCAGATCGGCAGGACGGTCTGTCGTCGATCCTGGTGGGCGATCTTAACATCGCCCCGCTTGAAAACGATGTCTGGTCGCACAAACAGCTTTTGAAGATCGTCAGCCATACACCGATCGAGACTGAGACGCTGGAAGATTTGCGCGTCAAGGGCGGCTGGAGCGACTTGATGCGCCAGATCATTCCGTCTGACCAGAAAATCTATACCTGGTGGAGCTATCGCGCCAAGGATTGGGATGAATCGGATCGTGGCCGCAGGCTCGACCATGTCTGGGGCTCTGCCGATCTGGAGGCCCATATGAAGGGCCTGCAGATTCTGCGCGATGCACGTGGCTGGGAGCGTCCGTCAGACCATGTTCCGGTTATTGCGACATTCGATCTGGATTGATCCGATAACAGCCCTTATATAGGGAGCAGTCAAAGCAAGGAGAAAAGAACGATGGATCAGACAACACTGCATCAACCGACCAGTGTTTTCAATGTTTCCATGGTTCGCAATGACTGCTCTTCTGACACTTCAGGATATTTCCTGCATCACGGCTGATGGCCGTACACTTTTCGAATCCGTCAATTTCAGCGTAACCGAGGCCCGTATCGGACTTGTCGGGCGCAACGGTGTGGGTAAATCCACGCTTCTCCATATCATGAGCGGTGCCTTGGCGCCGACATCAGGCACCGCCGCACGCAGCGGCAGGTTCGGCGTTCTGCAACAGAATATCGCGACTGACGGCGGACAGACGCTGGTCGATCTGTTCGACCTTTCCGCAGCATTCGCTATGCTTTCGCGTATTGAAGCGGGGCAGGGCACGGATAGTGATTTTGAACAAGCCGACTGGCTTCTGCCGCAGCGCTTTGCCGACGCCTTGCAGCGCTTCGGACTGACGTTTGAACCGCACACACACCTTGCGTCGCTCAGCGGTGGGCAGCGGACACGTGCTGCGCTTGCCGCGCTTCTGTTCCACAAGCCAGATCTCATCCTGCTGGATGAACCGACCAACAATCTTGACCATGATGGCCGCAAGGCGGTTATGGATATGCTGGCGGACTGGCGCGGCGCGGCGCTTGTCGTTAGCCATGATCGCGCGCTGTTGCGGCAGATGGATAGTATTGCCGAGCTTTCGCAAGGCGGCCTGCATCTTTATGGCGGCAACTGGGATTTCTATCACAACAAGAAACAGGAAGAGCGGGACAATGCAGCCCGCAATCTGCAGCTTGCCCAGCGCGAGGTGAAACTGGTTCAACGCAAGGCGCAGGAAGCAGCGGAACGACAGGCGCGTAGCGATTCACGTGGGTTCAAATCTCGTGCCGATGCTGGCATGAGCAAACTGTTGCTCGATGCGCGTGAAGATCGGGCGCAGAAGACCGGCGGCAAAGGCCAAATTCTCGCGGATCGCAATTCTGAGAAGGCGCACGCCCAACTGAAGGATGCTGAAGCGCTGGTCGATACGGTCAAGCTGATGCGTTTCACCGTTGAACGCTCGGCGCTGCCATCAGGGCGCGTCCTTCTGGAAATGGAGGATGTGTCGGGCGGGCCGCGACCGGACACGCCCGTCATCAGGGATTTTTCGATGAAGATTGTCGCACCGGAGCGCATCGCGATACGTGGCGCCAATGGTGCGGGCAAGACATCGCTGTTGCGGCTCGTCACGGGAGAATTGCTGCCGGTTGCCGGGCGTGTGCAGTGTTTCGTTCCAGTCGCCATGTTCGACCAGCAGATGAGCCTGATGGATCACAAAGCCACGCTTTTTGAAAACTTTCGGCGTCTCAATCCGGATGCGAATGACAATGATGCCCGTGCAGCGCTGGCGCGTTTTTCATTTCGCGGCGAAGGTTCGTCCCGGCTTGCCGGAGAACTGAGCGGCGGCGAATTGCTGCGCGCAGCACTTGCCTGTGTGTTAGGTGGTACACAGAAACCGGAATTGCTGATCCTGGATGAGCCGACCAATCATCTCGATCTCGACTCCCTCGAGGCGCTGGAGATGGCGCTGAACGACTATGAAGGTGGATTGCTCGTCGTCAGCCACGATCAGGCGTTTCTGGATGCTATCGGGATTGAAAGGATGATTGATCTGTAGGTTCAGCGAATTTACAAATGGTCGCGCGGGGGATTTGCAGGCGGCTAACCTACTCTATTGCTCTACAGATACTCTTTCAAAATTTGGGGGGAAATTTTGGATTTGTCCTTCGGCCAAGCCGCCGAAAGGACTGAGGGGATAGGATAAGGCTAGAGAAGACCGAAGGTGCGGGCTTTGGCGACCGCCTGAACTTTATTCACCGCAACAAGCTTGGTCAGTACGTTGCTGATATGGAAATTCACGGTACGGGTTGAAATATTGAGAATTGCGCCGATGATTTCCGATGTTTTGCCTTCGCTGGCCCAGTGCAGAATTTCCCTTTCACGCGCCGTCAGGTTGACTTCGGAAACGCAGTTCATGGTCGGAACATCGAGATGCTCATACATGGACAGATGAAGCAAATTGGCCGAAATCTGCATCTGGCGACGCAACGTGGCGATTTCGCCGGAAGCTAATGGCGGATCGCTTCTGATGAACGACAGCATGCCGAATACGCCCTGCGCGGCCCAGCAGGGCTGCGAAATACCAACCTTGAAGCCAAAACTCTGTGCATCCGTCCAGATTTGTGGCGCCTCGGCATACAGCTTCGCCGACCAGACCAGCGGCTCGATGCTGTTTAGTGCTTTACGAATAAGCGGATCTTCCTCCGCGTATTTTTTTGAAGCGTAATGATCTACCCACTCTTGCGGCAATGAGCCGAAGCTGAGCCATTTCACCACGCCGTTGAGCAGTGGAACGCGCATGATATAGGACACATGTGCGAACCCGCGCTGCTTTGCATAGTTGTCTATGTGCTCCAGGAGCTGCCCAGCATCATCAGCGGATTGCATGGATTCATAAATTTGTTCCCATTTCATTGCAGACACCCAATAAGAATGTTTTGTTTATGCTCATACGTATAATTTAGTAGGGTATTGTATTCAGATTTACTGAAACAATTTCACCATATTACTATCATTTTTACAAGATTTTAATAGTCATTCAAACAATTTTAATTCAATTCCTAATGACCGATCAGAATTTATAACTAAATTAGTTTTACCTTTATTTAATATCGCGCATTCAAAGGGGGCGTTGGCCTCTTGTACGACGTTTCAAGCTGTTTCGTGATAATACCGTCGCGTTGACTTGCTGTTGAATGTCGATTCAATCACCTCTTGCATCAAGAGAGCGCTTCCTTGATTTGTCGGCAATGTTGCCCGGTTTTCCGCCTGTTAATGGCTTCAATGCGGACGGGGTATATTTGGCATAACGCATTACACCTATAAAACATTAGCAAAATCTCGCATCCCACTTTTGTGGAATGCGAGAAAAACCCAACCGGATAAATTTTACATCGAAACCGCGATCTTATTTGTGAATTCCATTAAACTCAGGGTCGTAGTTGATGTAACTCATATAGTTCTTCATTGATCCTCTAGTTTCACTTTTGGTCTTGTTGCTTTTGGCGTAGTAGTAACTGCAACTGTGTCCGATGAAACCATATAAGACATTAGATTATAATGGTTTTGCCCCTCATCTGGATATATGCATGTATATGGAAAGTATACTCCATCAGTTACGGACTCAACCTGAAATATTTTTACTATTTCTTCAGGATCTTTTCCAGGTGTGTAGCGAGCAACCCAGAATACTATACTGTTTACTTCCGCATTCTCCAAGGATTGATCTGGAACTATCAATTTAAATCCGCGATCATCCTCTGAAATTTGGGCTGGAATAATAAGCGGGTCGGGAAGGTACGTGACGGAGCCAAGAGTATCGTCGAAATCCTCAGTGTCAAAGGAAGCTATGACGAACCGGCATTCTTGTACAGGTAAGTTCGTTCCTGTTGGTGAAGCCTGAATCGTAGTTAAAAATCGAGTTACGGAGCCAACCTTGAGAATACTGATGCCATCTATGCCTGTTGTCGTATAAACCCTGCCATTTTCATCGGGAGTTAATTCGGTGTCGTTATAATCGTAATAGCGCGCATACATACCCAATGGATCGCAGACCCACCCGATTTCTCTAAACTGCTGGGCTATGTTATTATGTAGATAGCGAAACTCGAACGTTACTATCTGATGGGGGTCGGTTACGTCGACCTGCTGACCAGCCGGTGGGTTGTGAGCGTAGTTCGTGTCCTGGATCAATGTACAATCAGGTCGATTGACGGCGGTTAGGGTGATCGGACAGGGCGCATTCGCCTCAGGTACGTTGGCGCCAAACTGTATGCTTCCCTGAGCCGTTGCTTCAATCGTGGCTGTAGCGATGCCCTTATCGTTCGTTCTAAACGTCATGTTCGTTAAAGTTGCATTGGCAACCGGTTCCATCCACGAAACAGGATATTTCGTCAGAGGGTGGTCGAACTGATTGGTCAACCGTACGGTGATGGTGGTTGGCATTCCAACGACCAAATCACCCCCGTCCGCCAGCTCGATGAGTGTCAGATGATTCGTGTCGGCGCTATGGGTGAAAGTTAGTTTCAGGCCTTCGTTGCGTCCATCACCGGCCGCCACGTTCACATATGTTTCCTTCGCCACAGCGGGATAGCCCGCAAGTGTTTCAAAACGAATATAATTGGTAGAAGAACCGTCCGCTCCGGTTGTTGTGTTCCTTTTTTGGGGCTCTACACCGTTGGTGCAGTGCCACGACAGGTTGGCGTCTGCTATGCCATCACCGTTTCCGTTCAAATAGGATGCCGTCACCTTAACCCAGCTATCGTACAGCATGTCGCCGTCAGCTGGTGGGTCTATTATGATGTGATCGCCTTGCACATCCTGCTTGATAAATTCTAATTCGAACCCGCGTTCAGCACTCGTATGCGGAATGCTTGCGTAGAAGTGCGCGATCCCCGTGTTCGCCCCCCTGACCGTGGCGCGTGCCAAGCCCTGATCATCCGTCTGATGGTCGATAATCTGGATCGTGGCGCCATTGGTTGGAGTATCCCAACTGATTGGATAGTTCCTCAAGACATACTGGTGGTCATGGGTCAGCTTCAATGTGACCGTTGTATCTACATTGATCTCTATCTGGCTCCCGTCTGTTGGTGAGATGAGATCCAGTACTTCTTTGAGATCACTGCCCGCGAATACAAGCGTTATCGGCTCGGCGTTGTCGCCGAATTCGTCGCTTAGCGTTACTTCTGTGACGATAGGTAGGGCTGGGTAGCCGTCTTCCGTGCTGAAGGAGAACCATCCCGTGACTTCGCCTTTTTCATCTGTCTGGCCCGTGTCGGAAAATGTAACTCCCCCCGTAAAGCCCCAGTGCACATCTATAAACTGCGCCGGATCACCTTTGCTATCTTTAACAGTGGCACTTATCGGCACGCGAGTGTTGTACACAATATTCTGGGCAAGTGGTGGGTGTATCGTAATGATATTGGGCAGTTTGTCCTGCTGTTGGAAGATCAGGTTGAAACTGCAATCGCGTCCCGCTTCCGCAGCATGTGCGACGAATTCGACGGTTTCTTGCGCTATTCCTGTAATCGTGGCACGAGCCTCACCGTTGGTATCAGTTGAAGTCTCGGCGTTTTTAATAACGGCGCCACTAACCGGATGATCCCATGAAATGGAGTAATGCTTCAAAGGTTCTTTAAACTGATTTGTCAGTTTTATTTTGACGGGTATTTCCTCGTCGATCGCACACGTTTCTCCATTTTCTGGTGAAACCAAGTCGAGCGCATTATGTTCGCCGATCCCGGTAAACTGAATTTTGATCGAATTCGATGAAAAAGAGCCGTCCGGGGTTGTTGCGTGAACGTCGATCGTGACCCATTCCTCTGGATAGCCCTCGGTCGTCGAATACACAAAATAGCCAGTTGCAACGCCGTCGGGGTCAATGATCGATTCTGTTGACGAATGGAGTCCCGAAACATCGGAGAAAATCCATTTTATCTTCGTGACCGATGCTCTCGAGCCGTCGCTATAGGTGACGGCCGCGGTAATCGGTACGATGGTATCGTATAGCACAGTGTCGCTGGCAGGCGGATTTATCGTAATAGTAGGGATTTTATCCCGCTGATGGAAACTCAGCGTGAACGGACAGTCCGCATCTGCTTCCTGAGCATGTGCTGTGAATTGTACGGTGCCTGCCGCTGCCCCTGTGATCGTGGCTTTGGCTTCGCCATTCTCATCGGTTAAGAGGTCGGCGCCTGTGACCGTGGCGCCGCCAACAATGTCGTCCCACGTGATTACATAATAACTTAATTTTGTACCATACCAATCCGTCAGCTTTAGTGTGACGGGGATTTTATCTTCGACGTAGACCACGCTTCCATCGGCAGGTGAAATCAGGATGAGGGCATTATGTTTTCCGCTCCCGACAAAATGAATCGTAAGCTTCTCGGATGAGGAAGAGCCATCGAGGGTTGTTGCCTGAACGTCTGTATTGATCAAGGCCGAAGGTTCGCCGTCTGTCGTAGAATACATAAACCACCCTTCAGCCACGCCTTCGGCTGAAGTGGTGGATTCAGGACAATATTGAAGCCCTGGAACGTAGAGGAAATTCCATTTTAACGTTGTATAAGGCACAGCCGAATCATCGTCATTGGTAACAGTCGCAAAGATCGGAATTTTGGTATCGTAGAGAATATCTTCCGCCGCCAGTGCGGATAGATGAATGTTCAAATGTGGTACGTCGGGGTTCGTAAGCTTCAACGAGAAGCTCTTTCCGACTATTCCCGCATCTTCTGCACTAACCTCAATACCAATAGTTCCTTCGGCCAGCCCCTGAATAGTGGCGGACGCGGTTCCAGTAAGGGGTGCAGTCTTGCTGTCTGGGGTGCCGATGACGTCACAGCTGCCAGTGAATTTCCATTTCACACCATACTCCCACATCGAGTTCCCTAGGTCATCGTACAGAGTGACGGTGACACGGATATCCTTATTAACGGGCCATTCGCTCCCGTCTGCCGGGCTGGTGAGTACCAAATCATTGTTTTTACCGGGGCCCCTAAAGGTAAGCTTGACCTCGTCGGAAAGGATAGAATTACTATCGTCCCCCGCCTGTGCGGTCCAGAAAACGTTAGCCCCCGGGTAGCCTAGACCCGCTGTTTTAAATCTGAACGTGGTAGAAGCGACGCCATACTGATCTGTTTCGGCAACGTGAGATTGGCCGCCAACTACTTTACCATCTTGAAAATAATCCCATCCTATCAACGCATCCTCCACAGGAGCGCCATCATAGTTAAGATAGGTTGCTGATATTGGCACATCGGTGTCATAGAGGATTGTGGCGGGATTCGGCGGATTTATCGTCAGTGTATGCTTGTCGACAAAAATATAGACGGTGTTGCTGGCGCCCGCTTCCGGCGTGGCGTAGATAGGGATTTCTCTGGGTCCCGTCTGCTTTGCCTTCACGACGGCTGTAGCAATACCATTCTTGTTGGTTTGAGCATCCTCGGACACCTTCGTGTACATCGATTCATTATCGAAAAACCACGTGATCGGGTAACCCGCCAGCGGGTACTCATCGTTGTGTGTCAATCGCACCTGGAAATGGATATCCTCGCCCACGAGCCAACGACTATTCTCATCTGGCAAACGCACTTCCAGTTTGTTCTTGTCGGACGGGCCTGCGAAAGTCAGCGTTGCGGAATCAGGCGGAACGGTATCGTCATCGGTACTCGCCGTGACCTTTATCGTGAAATTCTCGCCAGGATATCCGTCCTGGGTCTTGAGCAAAAAATACCCTTCGGCAATGCCCTGATCGTTTGACTGGGACCCCTCAAGATATTCAAGACCTTGCGACTGTCCTTCATATTTCCAGTTAACCGTCGCATTGGGTACGGGATCACCGGCGCTGTTTTTAACGATTGCACTAATCGGCACGTGGGTGTCGTATAGGATCGCGGATGCGGCTGGCGGATTTATCTTGACGCTGCTGGGGTTATCGTTCCGCTCAACGACTGTGAAATCGCAGAGGCAGTGAACGTTAGGGCCAGCATCAGGAACCTTGAAGTCCAACTGATACGGCCATGCTGTGGATGACGTGACCTTGGCATTGGCGAGGCCTTGATCGTTGGTGTTTGGGTCGGCATGGAGGAGTTTAAAATCTAAATCATTGAAATCCCATCCGACTTTATAATTGGCCAGCGGGTACTCTTTGTCATGAGTTAATTTTACCTGGAAATCGATCTCGTCTCCGACCGCAAAAGTCAGTGTGTGATCCGTTTGATCCGGCTTGATAACTTCCACGAAGTTAAATAGGGACGGACCGGTGAATGTAATCGTCATCAGATCTGACGAGACAGCAGTGTCGTGCGTTTTTGCCGCAACTGTCGTTGAAGCCCAGGGAGTGGGATATCCGGTTTGTGTGCTGAACGAGAATGTGCAAGTGGCGATACCGTCAGGATCGGAAGTTGACGACGGGACATGAGCGATCTGCGGCGCTCCAAAATACCAATTCACCTCTACGTCGGGACAGGGGAGGCCAAACTGGTCCAGAACAGTTGCTCTGACCGGTATCTTGGTATCGTACGGCATATCGGCAGCGTCGGATGTTATGAGTGTGATACTGTCGACCACAGGCGTGTAGAATATCATCGGGAAACTACATTTGGCACCAGGCCCCCCAAATGGGGCCTGTATATTCATCACCACCCGCCCCTCGGATTTTCCTCTGATCACAGCAGTGGCGCGACCTTCTTCATCGGTGACGGGGTCAAAAGATTTTATCTCGATGCCGCTTTGATCCTTACCCCAATCTATTTCGAAACGGCGTAAAGGAGAACCAAGATTACTTTGAAATACCACGCTAATTGGGATGTCGCGATCAACATGCAAATAACCAGTGGCAGGCGAGGTGACGAACAGGTAGTTATCTGGCCGGGGGTCAGGGAAAGACATCAATACAGGTGTTGTTACGCAATCATGTCCATTCGGAACCGCATCCACTTTCAAAACGACCGCTATGTTTGAATATGGCGTATCATAATTGTAGTGGAAGGTAGTATAACTTAGGGCATCTTGAATGCCAGAATAGTGTTGAATGCTGGAATAAGGCTTAATGGATAGGGTACCGTTTGAAGGTCCGCTCACCTCAACCAGCATCCAATCCAGCCCGGTAGACGAGGTATCACTTGAAATATGCGCCACAACATTTAGTTCGGTGTTGAACTTTAGCGTATCGGGAGTAGGCACTGCGAAGGTAATTTGTCTAGACCGCGAGGATAGATTCATGGTTTCTGCAATAGTGAAGGTGCAGTCGAATTCCAGCACGGCATCTGGCTCATCCAGCGGCGAGACAGCGATCCGGACAGACCTGTTTGCGCTGTTGTCAACAAGCGATGCGTTGATGCTATTGACGCTGTGGCCGTTGTCATCCGTCGAGGTCGTCTGCTTGTCGAATATGGCCTCGCCCACAAGAACTTTCCAGACGAGTGTGCGGTCCGCCATCGCTTTCCCGGAATTGTCGCGATAATCGACGGTAAATTCGACGTCCTGGTTGGCAGGGAAAACTGACCCGGAATCATCGGTGGGAGATACAAAACGCAGAATATTGTTCTGCTGACTGAGAATGAACTTGTTCATTCCGTTCTCCTATAGTTGAAACGATAATATTACCGCCCCCTTTATGGAAGCGGCAACGACGTTGATCGAGATTGAAAACTGGTATTTCAGGTGCCGGTCGCGCTTGAAAATGTTCCAACGAGCGACGGTAACCCTCGCCACAAACCGCATTCGGAGTAAAAGGTGCGAGAAAACTCAATCCAAGCCGATTGAGTCTCGTTTTAAACCAGTTGTTATCGTTGGGGTTTATTGGCACCCCGATGCGATCGGCCTTTGTTGTCGCGTATCGGGATCAATAATCGCTGGTTGTGCGGCATTATGGAAAACGATTTCCCCATGAGCCGCAATCATCGCCGTAGCTTCAGATTGGGCTGACCGTGTTGATTGTGCCGCTAAAGAATTTATCCGGCTTCGCCACCGATCTGTTTGCTTTGATATCCATCACATCAAAGTCGATGAAAATCGTGCCTGGTTTGCCACCATACCTCTGACCGTAGTCCTTAAGGTCGCCGGCATTTATCTTCATCGTCAGAGGCTTGCTGAAGTCATCCGTGGCGTCAAATTCCTTCATTGCGATATGCAGGAGTCCACGGTGCGCATCCTCGGTGTCTTGGTACCAGCCGTTGATGTAGACAAGACCTTGAACTACATAGCCTTTCACTCGGTATTTGGCATCCAAGTTAGCTAAATTGACGTAAACGGTAACCTCTCCGGGGGGGGGTGCCAAGGTCTCCGATATTTGTGGTATGGTCCACTAGAAAAGGCTTCGCATCCTTAATCGTACGCAAATTACCGCCGACCGGCGGCTTTTCTGCGCCAGTAATTAAAACTTCGCAATTCACAGTGCTCGAGGTGTTGGTCAGACCCCCATTATAAATTATGTAGCCGATTTGATTTTTATCGCCAGTGTTCGTCTTCAGGTGTTCAAGAGGAATGGATATCCCCGCATCGGTGGCGTCCTCGAGAGGGCAGATAACTGCATAATCGCCGTTAACGAGCAGCGCCAGTTTTGCATCAAAATCATCTTGAAATTCATACCAGATTACGTTGGGCAGTCTTAGATTGACGCTGCTTGCCCCACTCTGAATATGGAGTTTGTCGTCATCGCTCAGCGGAATCGCATCAAGCGGATTCTCGCCAGGGTTTAAAATGTAGTCCGTAAATGCTATATCACGCGGCCATTTGGGGTCCACCAGTGTGGAGTCAGCAACGTCTTTCAATTCTAGTCTTGGAGAAAAAATCACCTTAGCGTTTGAATGGATATAGAATGTCGCCACGCCAGCGGGGCTGGCTTTAATTGGTACTTTATCAAATGGATCAACTGAAATAACTGTATTATCCGGCAATACGATGGCAGGGCCGCCCACCGGTTGTGAATAGTATAGAATGGCGTTAGGGACCGCACCGCCATTGCCGTCCTCGACCTTCACTTCTACCTTGATAGTGCCGTCGCCGCCCGGCTTGGCCCCCGCCCCACTTCTGTCTGGGGCCACAAAGCTTTTCACTGATGTATCGATAGTGATGATATTTGTCATTGGTGTAACCTTCTGTTGCTATTGCGCGGCAAGAATGAAATTTTCCGACACCCCAAACAACTGTCGAAGGCACCAAAATATATGGCGGTATTGTCAGTTGCGTGCGGCGCAGATTCGGTCGGCGGAATACGCAATCGTGAGGATTGTTTCGACGCGTCGTCATTTTAATGCGATACAATAGCCAGTCTAAGAGCCGTGGAATTCGGGATAATTATTGTCGTGTGCATTTTTTAATAAGGTGAAGCGAATTATTATCTATTATTGAACTGAATTATAGAAATAACATTAGAATTCTTCGACAAGAAATTGGTACATTATTGGTATTTTAATTATAATTTACGTCCTTTCATTTAAATAAAATTTGGAAATAAAATTCCAAAAAGAATATTATTTATTAGTAATTTATAGAATATACAATATTCTTGAATTTATTATTGAAATAATTTATCTAAAAAAACAATTTAATCATATAAATCTTAGATAGGTTATCATTATGGCAATAAATAGCGGTGCGCATGTCGTTCCTTTATTGAGAAAAATTAATTTAAAGTCGACTAATATTACTTTATATTCAGTAGTTTGCCTTCCGCTGTTCCTCCTGTTCGGTGCGTTTTGTGCAATTCCCGCGACATCCGCTTTTGCGCAAACAGTAGGGGGTAGAGGGGGGAGCCCCGACAGCTACGACCATGATCATGCGGGCCAGGGTGGCGATTTCGGGCAGGACGGAACGAATGCAACGATGCCCGTCAACCAGCAAACAATGGGTATGGGAGGTGGCGGCGGCGGCGCCTGTGGTGGTCGTGGCGGCCTGGGCGTTGCAGGAGATTCAACGCAAGGAATGCGAGGAGGGGACGGTGGAGATGGCGGCGCGAATTGTCAGCATCTCTCTGTGATGACGAATGGTTCAGCCGAAACGAACCAGCAAATCACCGGGGATCCCGGTTCTCGTGGGCAAGACGGAACAGATGCGGATACACCGACAAAACCTGCAGGCAGTGGCGGCGGCGGTGGTGCCGGCGGGTACGGATTGATCGTTGATGCTGCAGGTACACTCAATACCAAAGGGGCAATTACCGGCGGCAATGGCGGTGATGGCGGCAACGGCGGACATTCGCTGAATAACACTGGCAGCAACGATGGCGACCCGGGGGCTGCAGGCAATGGCGGTGGCGGCGGCGTTGGGGTTTGGATAAACCACGATGCTTTGACAATCGTCAACTCGAGCACGCTTGCTGGCGGAATTGGCGGCGGCGGTGGGGTTTCTCAGAACGATCCTGCTCTATGGAGAATGGGATACCGTAGCGGCAGTGGTGGCGATGGCGGTGCAGGTGTTTCCAGTTTGACTGCTGGCAATCATGCCCAAACCGGTTCCGCGGTGGAGAATGAAGCGGGTGCTACCATCAGTGGAGGCGCTGGTGGGGTTGGTGGTGACACGCCAACTGGTCCAGGTAGCACAGGTAAATATGCACTTGACGATGACGGTGCCAATGGAGGCGCAGGTGGTGCCGGAATCTACGGCATCTCGCGCCTGGACAATAAGGGTACCATCACGGGCGGGGTTGGCGGACGGGCCGGCACGGGCAGTCAATGGGCCGGTCCTAACGATGTGCCCGTGACGAACGATGCCGATGGCGGTGCCGGTGGTGTGGGGGTATTTGTGCTTCCGGTAGCCGATGGCTCGACGTCGTCCATCAGCAATAGCAATGTGATTAGCGGCGGTGTGGGCGGTGCCGGTGGTAATACGCATCACTTCGGGCTCACAGCCACGAACTTGAGCATGGGGGGGCACGGCGGTGCGGGCATTAGCGCCACCAACGCTACGATCGAAAACCTCGGCACGATCATTGGTGGCGCTGGCGGCGCCGGCGGCATAGCTTCCTCGACACAGCCCAACAACGGCGGCGGCGGCGATGGCGGTGATGGTATCTATGGTACGAACGTGACTATTGTTAACTCCGGCATAATTATGCCTGGACAGGGCGGGGCGGCTGGGAGCGGATCGGTTGGGCAGGCTGGCCGAGCGATATACATGGTTGGCAATAGCGTTCTGGAAATCCACAAGGGATCGGACATTCGGGGAAAGGTATTAGCCGACGCCTACTCCCCGTATGGCCCCTATGTGGGTGATGACAGTTTCTTCATCCTTGGTGGTAGTCAAGATAGTGATTTCGACGGGTCACTTTCCAAGACATTAGACAGCCATTCGGACTATCAGGGTTTTCAGACTTTCCAAAAGAGCGGTAGCAGCACTTGGACGCTTGGAAACTCTTATAACGTGGACTGGCAGATCCGCGGTGGTACATTACAGATTGGCGATCGCGGCGTACTGGACGATGCAAGCACCATTGATACCGGTACCAATGCGGAAGCCGGCGTCCTGGCCTATAAGCAGGCCACAGGTGTTGTGACAGTCTTCGGCGGCGAAATTACCGGTTGGGGGCGGCTGCGTCAGGCGGGCAAAGGAACGCTCGTTTTGACCAACAACCGTAACGAATATATGGGGGGAACCGAGTTCTACGATGGAGTGATTTCTGTTTCCAACACTCATCAACTCGGTGCAGAAGACGTTGTTACGAATTTGTACTTCAACGGCGGAACACTGCAGGTGACCGGCACACAAGTGACGGATCTGGCGGATAAAAACATATCCTGGGGTGTCAAGGGCGGCGGTTTCGACGTCGCTGATCTCTCGCACCGCTTGACCCTTGATCAACAATGGACGGGTGGCGGAGCGCTGACCAAAGACGGTGCCGGGACGCTGGCTCTGACTGGCCTCGATGCATCATTTACCGGCGATGTTGTGATCAACAAGGGAAGATTACTGATCGGTGCTGGGGGAGCCACTGGTGACCTTGGCGCGGGCTCGAGTGTTACCATTGCAAATGGTGCATCGTTGGTCCTCGATAGAACGGGTGATGATCTCATCATAGGCCAAACGATCAGCGGTGACGGCCAGCTTGTGCAGCAGGGGGTGGGAAAGACAGTTCTCACCGGCGATAATCTCTACACGGGCAATACTGAGATCCTGACAGGGACGCTTCAAATTGGCCAGAATGGAGCGACCGGTAGCCTGGCCCCTCAAAGCCTCGTCAATATCGACAACAGTGCAAAATTAGTCATTAGTCGCAACGATACCTCTCTTGATTTGGCCAACTTGATTACGGGCGACGGCCAGGTGGTGATTGACGGCGACGGCACGGTTAATCTCTCTAACCCCGGTAATACCTATGGGGGCGGCACCGAACTCGATCGCGGTACTTTAAAGATCAGTGCTGATGACGTTCTCGGCTCAGGTTCCCTGACAATGAATGGCGGCACGTTGTTGCCGGATTCAGCTGTTATATTGAACCGCGATGTTCAGGTCTTGGGCACTAATAGCACGTTCAATACATCAGCTAATTTAACGCTCACGGGGAGGCTGACGGGTCTGACAACTACCGCTTTTTGGAAAGAAGGGGCTGGCCGCCTGATCCTCGATCAAAGCGCGGATGCATCGGGCTTTGTGGGTGCTGCCAACGTGAACGAAGGCGTAATGCTGGTCAACAGCGCCTTCGGCGGGAGCGTCAACGTCAAGAGCGGTGGAACACTGGCTGGCTCTGGTACGGTCGGCGACACGAATGTTGCGGCTGGCGGAAAGCTGGAAGGAATGGCTGGCACAACGCTGACTATCAACGGTGGCCTGATCGTCGATGCTGGCGGCTCAGTTCAAGTCGATATTGGTGCGACGCCCAACCTGATGGCCATGTTTAACGTCACTGGTGACCTCACACTCGACGGAACACTTGATGTTACTAACGGTGGGAACGCGTCCCCCGGAATCTATCGCATTTTTAACTATGATCCAAGCCAAACGAACAGCTACGGCGGTTTCCAACTGGCGACTGTAGATGGCGTGACCGCCAATCTGAACGACTGGAAGATCGAGGATACGACGGCTGGACAGATTAATCTCGTCAATATGAAGGGCATGACGTTTGTTGTTTGGGATGGCCAAAATCAAGCGGATGGTGTCGGGGTTCACGGCGGCGATGGTCACTGGAACGCTGCTGACAAGAACTGGAAAGATCTTGAAAGCGAATCTTTAAATAACAAATGGGCTGACGGATCGGTTGCGGTCTTCAAGGCGACCGCCGGGACCGTAACTATTGATGATCAGGCGAATGGGGTAAACTCGGGCGGCTTGGTGTTTGATACCGATGACTATCACATCGCCGGTGGACCGCTCAATATGGTTCAAGGAACTGGTGGAACAACGCCGTTTATAGAGGTGGGTGAGGGAAGCGATCCGAGCGTTACGGCCACAATCGACACCGTTTTGCAAGGAAGCTCAGGCTTGACCAAAACGGGCGTTGGTACGCTGATTCTAACCAAGGATGCGACATATAGTGGTACAACAATGGTAACCGCTGGCACTCTTCAATTGGGCAATGGCGGCCACGAAGGCGCGGTGAATACGGATGTCGAGTTGAATGGCAGTCAGCTTGCTGACACCGCACTCGTATTCAAGCGTTCGGATGAGTTTCATTTCCAGCATTCGATCAGTGGCAACGGTGAAGTTATCCAACGCGGCACCGGGACCACGACTTTTAATGCGAGCAATAGCTTTTCCGGTGGCCTGACCGTCGAGAGCGGAACGGTGAAAGCCGGTATTGTGGAAGCTGCGTTCGGCTCTGGCCGTGTCGCCGTGGAAAAAGGTGCCACGCTTGATCTCGATGGGTTCAACCAAACTATCGGTGGTCTCGACGGCAACAAAGACGACAAGGGCGACGGCGAGATTCAACTCGGTAGTGGAACCGTGACACTCAATCAGGGCTTCAGCACCAATTTTTCCGGTAAAATTTCTGGTAAAGGTGGTCTCGTGAAAAACGAGACTGGCACGTTGACGCTGTCGGGTACAAACGACTATTCTGGAGTTACCGCTATCAATGGCGGCTCGCTGGTGCAAGGCGCGAAAGATGCCTTCAGTAGTACGTCAGCCTATACTGTGGCCAACGGCGCGACGCTCGATCTGGGCGGCTTTGCGACCGGCATGAAGTCACTGGAAAACGGCGGTACGGTCGATTTCGGCGGTACTGGTGGCACTACGCTCAATGTTGCTGGTGATTATGTTGGTGGCGGTACGCTCGTCATGAGCACTGTGCTGGGAGCGGATAACTCCACCACGGATTTGATGACGGTCGGTGGCAATACATCTGGAACCACATCGGTTGTCGTCAAGAACCGGGGTGGACTCGGTGCCGCGACGGTAAATGGTATCGAACTGATCGATATCGCTGGGAACTCGGGCGGCACATTCAATCTTCAAGGTGATTACACGACCAAGGATGGGCAGCAGGCAATTCTGACCTCCTCGGCATATGCCTATACCTTGCAGAAGGGCGATGTGAGCGGTACACACACCAACGATTGGTATCTTGTCAGCCAGTACACCATAAGCGATCCAGATGGCCCGAACCCACCGGATTGTAATGATCCTAATGGTTGTTCTAATAATCCGGATGGACCATCCCGGTTTAGTCCCGCCGCCCCCGTATATACGTCTTATGCTGCCAGCATGCAGGCATTGAACCAGTTGCCGACATTGCAGCAGCGCCGCGGGGATCGTTACCTCAACAAGTCAGGATCACTTCGCGGCTCCTCGGAGGCTGGCGAGACGGATGATCGGGCCATTTGGGCACGTATCGAAGGTGCTCATAATCGTCTGGAACCCAATACGACTGCCGGACCAGTTCAACAGGATATCAATACTGTCATCATGCAGGCCGGTGTCGATGGGCAGTTCTACGAGGATGAGAGCGGTCGATTGATTGCAGGCATTACCGGTCAATACGGCAATGGACACGCCAGAACTTCCAGCGAATTCGACGATGCCAACGGCGGCGGCGAGCTGAACACCCAAGGCTGGGGCTTGGGTGGAACGGTTACCTGGTATGGCAATGACGGTTTCTATGTCGATGGACAGGCGCAGGCCACCTGGTACAAAACCGACCTACGCTTTGGCGGTGGCAACAACGGGCTAACGAATGACAATAATGGCTTCGGTTATGCCTTCAGCGTGGAAACCGGAAAGCGTTTCACGATCGATAAAAACTGGTCGCTAACGCCGCAGGCACAGCTGATGTTCTCTTCGGTCGATTTCGATACGTTCTCGGATAACTATGGCGCGACTGTCAGCAACCGTGATGGCAACAGCCTCAATGGTCGTCTCGGGCTTGCCGCTAATTACGCCAATAGCTGGCAGGGAGCGGATAGTCGCATGGTCAATGCCAATGTCTATGGCATCGCCAACCTCTATCAAGAGTTTCTTGGCGGAACGAGCATCAACTACGGCGGCACCAGGATGAAAGCCGATCAGGACCGTACATGGGCTGGCGTTGGTTTCGGCGGTACCTATGCCTGGGCGGACAATAAATATTCCGTCTATGGCGAGGGTACAGTGAACACATCGCTTAGCCACTTTGCGGACAGCTATGCGGTTAAAGGAAACGTGGGCTTCAAGGTAAATTGGTAAGGCATATCAGGAAGAGCCTCATAGGCTCTTCCTGCCGCTCCACCCCGACGATGATGTGACTATTGTTATTTCGGGTTCCTGTCATAGGGGAGGGGGCAAGATCAGATAGCACGAAGCTGTACGGGTGTGGCGACGCTCTCAGGTGTTGGCTTGTCCATAGGGCTTGAAGCAAAGGCTGTCGGGAGCATTTCTGGCAAACATCGAAAGATGTGCGCCCAGGGTATCTGTCGATGAGGCTATTATTGCTCTGTGAGCATGCCAGACACAAAAGCAAATAAGAAGCGCCGGTTTGATTGTTTCAAATCGGCGCTTTCGTTTTCAGAGCAAGAACTCCGCTCACTTCGAAGCCACAGTAGGTTGTCGCGGTTTGGACTGAGGTGACTGATAGGCGTTTTAGTTTGCTCGGGATGGACAACTCTTGGGAGCTCGCAGTTAAAGCGGCCTCAGTGGAGGTTGGCTCGTTGTAGCGGTCTAAAATGCATCATCTCACGCACATCTTATCCGAAACAGCTTCGGACCGTTCGAAATGCGCTTTGGAAATCAGTCGCCATTCGTCAGCCGGGGCGCGACTTTTTCAATCTCGCTGATCAGTTCCAGCAGGTTGCGGCTGATATGACCATGCAGGGAGGCGGCGACCTCGGGATATTCTTCCAGAATACGCCGGAAGATGGAGCGGCTGATGCGGATCACTTCGGTTTCCGCTTCAGCGACTGCGCCGGTAAGACGCGATGTCTGGGCGATCAGAGCCATCTCACCAAGCATCGCACCGGGGCCGACAGGGCGGATCGATATCCGCCCCTCGTCAGCATCGTGAAACAGGGTAATGTTGCCGGAAACGACGATATAGGCGCAGTCGGCGCTCTGGCCTTCACGGAAAAGCTCGCGGCCTGCGCGTAACACAAGCCGCTCGGTGCCGAAGGCAAGGAGGCGCAACTGTTCAGGAGTGAATGACTCGAACAGGCCCACCGTGCCCAGAATGCGAATATCGTCGTCTAGCGCCATAGAGTGTCAATACACCTGCATCGGGCGCTGTCCATCACGGGACAAGCTTGTATCCCCCGCTTTCTGTGACGAGAAGCGTCGCATTGGACGGGTCTTTCTCGATTTTCTGGCGCAGGCGATAGACGTGGGTTTCGAGCGTATGAGTGGTCACGCCCGAATTATAGCCCCAGACTTCCTCCAGCAGCACATCGCGACCGATGACCTTGTCGCCAGCGCGATAGAGATACTTGATGATCGCCGCTTCCTTTTCGGTCAGGCGAATCTTCGCGCCCTTTTCGTCGATCAGCAGCTTCTGACCCGGCTTGAACGTATAGGCACCGACCGTGAAGGTCGCGTCTTCGCTTTGTTCATGCTGGCGCAGCTGCGCGCGGATGCGGGCAAGCAGAACGGCAAATTTGAACGGCTTGGTGACATAGTCGTTCGCGCCGGATTCGAGACCGAGAATCGTGTCCGATTCGGTGTCATGTCCGGTCAGCATGATGATCGGGGACTTGAAGCCGCCTTTGCGCAGAAGCTTGACAGCCTCACGGCCATCCATGTCCGGCAGACCCACATCCATGATCAGAAGATCGACGATGCCGTTGCGCGCAGTCTGAATGCCCTTGGTGGCATTGTCTTCCTGCAGGATCTGGAATTCTTCACACAGCTCAAGCTGCTCGACGAGGATGGAGCGGAGATCTTCGTCGTCATCCACAATCAGAATTGTACGGCCTGTCATGCCTGTCCTCGTTACTCTTTGATTTAAATATGGCTCTTCGTGTTTTATGACACTTAATGGCCAGAAGTTGAAGCGGCGAAACGCGAATCATGTTTTCGCCAGCTTCGGGGGCGAATTGTAAACATGTTTTGCCCGAAAACTAAAAATGGAGACGGGGGCGTGACCAGATACCAAGGAAGCCGTGGGGTCGGCATCATCAATGTGCGGGCCAAGCCGGGCCACAAGACTCGCGGGCTGCTTACTGCTGGCAATCTGGTGCTGGAATGCGCGCTTGGCAAGGGGGGCATCAGCGCTTTCAAGCGCGAGGGCGACGGCGCAACGCCTTTGGCCGCCATGCGTCTGCTTTATGGATATCATCGCGGTGATAAGGGAACTCTGCCGACAACGCAGCTGCCGTTGCGCAGGATCCGCCGTCTGGACGGCTGGTGCGACGCGCCGGGCGACCGCAATTATAACCGGCCGGTGCCGCTGCCTTACAAGGCCAGTCACGAGGATATGTGGCGCAAGGACGAGCTTTACGATGTCTGCATCGTCATGGACTGGAATATCGTTCCGCGCCGCCGTGGCTGTGGCAGCGCCATTTTCTTCCATCTTGCAAGGCCAGGTTATGCGCCGACCGAAGGCTGTATCGCATTGAAGCGCGCCGACATGGCGCGCCTCTTGCCGCATCTATCGGACCGGACGGTTGTTCGCGTCCTGCGATAGTTTCGATCTGTCAGTGTGCCGGTGCAGGAGCCGGAACGACTTTCACCTCATTGCCCTGCACGTCGTAGAGCTTTCCGCCGAGGACATAGTCGCCATCGTGCAGTTCGGCGATATGGTGATGGCGGATGATGCGCTCGGTTCCTTCCGAAAACACCGACATTTGATCGGAATTGCCGGTCTTGAATTCATTGAACATCAGGTTGAGCAGAATGGCCATCAGCGCAGCTGAGCTGATGCCGGAATGGAAGATGGTTTCAAACCAGTCCGGAAACTGATGATAGAACTGCGGCGCGGCAATCGGGATCATCCCGAAGCCGATGGAGGTCGCCACGATGATCAGATTGACGTTGTTCTGATAATCGACCTTCGACAGGGTGCGGATACCGCTGGCTGCAACTGTGCCGAAAAGCACGATGCCCGCGCCGCCCAGAACCGCTGGCGGAACGCAGGCAATCACGCGCCCCATCACCGGCAGCAGGCCAAGCGCCGCGAGAATGATACCGCCGGTCGCCACGACAAAGCGGCTTTTAACACCTGTTACCGCCACAAGGCCGACATTCTGCGCAAAAGCGCTCTGTGTGAACGAGCCAAAGACCGGGGCAAGAATGCTCGATGCCATGTCGGCACGCAGTCCGTTGCCGAGCCTGCGGGAATCAACTTTGGTGCCGATGATATCGCCAACGGCCAGAATATCCGCCGAGGTTTCAACCAAAGTCACCAGAATGACGATGAACATGGAAATTGTCGCGGCGATGCTGAACACTGGCAAGCCGAAATGGAAGATTTCCGGGAAAGCCATGATCGGGCCTTCGCTGACTCTCGAAAAATCCGTCATGCCGAGCGCCCAGGCGATCAGCGTGCCGCACACCATGGCAAGCAGGATGGACAGGCGGGAAATGGTGGCGCTTCCGATTTTGCTCAAGACAAGCACAAGCGCCAGCGTTAATCCAGCGAGGCCGATATTGGACATGCTGCCGAAATCAGGCGCATTGCTGTTGCCGCCCATCGCCCAGCGAGCGGCAACAGGCATCAGCGTCAGGCCGATGGTTGTGATGACGATACCGGTCACGAGCGGTGGAAAGAAGCGCGTGATGCGTGAGAAAATCGGCGTTATCAGAAAGCCGATAAAAGCCGCCGCCATGACAGAGCCAAGGACGACTTGCAGGCCAGCTTCACCGCTGCCACTGGACGTGACAATGGCCACCATCGTGGCGACACCGGCAAAGGATACGCCCTGTACGAGCGGCAGCTGGCATCCGAAAAAGGGAATGCCGATGGTTTGCAGCACGGTGGCGACACCGCCCGCAAATAGCGAAGCAGTAATGAGAAGCCCAACTTCGCTGGGGCTCAATCCTGCGGCCTGACCGATAATCAGGGGAACCGCGACAATGCCGCCATACATGGTCAGCACATGCTGAAAGCCATAGGCAATGTTGGCAGCAACCGACAGTTTTTCATCTTCGGGGCGCGAAACTGCATCCGCCCCGGACAGGTGCGTATTCAATGCTACTCCCTCCCGGCAGACGGGTTTAGACCAGTCTGCCCTCTCCGTTCTCCCTGCGCAATCGTGTTGTGGCTGTCCGAGTTATGCCACACACAAAAATACGCAATGTCTCCTCCAAGACAGTCGCAAGAGTATAACGACAGCCGTCCGCATGACTGTGCGTGTTTTGCTTGAAATTGTTTTCGACGCGGGAAGGCTAATGTTGTGGGTGGATTTAGCGCCCGGTTATTTTCATTGCTTCTTGCAGAACCGTGAAAACAGCGGGGTCAGTCGACTGCGCCACGTTGAAGCGCAGATAGGCGCTTGCGGTCCGTGACGGGCTGAATACATCGCCCGGAGCCAGAACGACACCCTTGTCGAGAGCGTGCCTGGCAATGATGCCGGAATCCATTCCATCCGGCAGGCGGGCCCAGAGAAACATGCCGCCTTGCGGTTCGTTCCAGAGTTCAAGTCCTGCGGCTTTCAGACGCTTGGCAGTCAGCGTCATCGCATCGGCCAGCTTGGCGCGCATGCTTTCGATATGACGGCGATAAGTGCCGTCGGTCAAAAGCGCGTGGACAAGCTGCGCAGAAATCGAATTGCCGCCGAAGGTGGTGGCCAGCTTCAAATCGGTGAGGCCGTCGATCCAGTCGTTGCGCCCGGCAATATAGCCGACACGCGCCGCAGCCGAGAGAGTCTTGGAGAAGCTGCCGATGTGCAGCACACGCTCGAACCCGTCGAGTTCCGCCAGCAGTGGCGCTGGTGAGGGATGAAAATCGCCGAAAATATTATCCTCTACGAGAATGATGCCATGGGCTTCCGCGAGCTTCAGAAGGCGATGGGCGGTTGCGGGCGACATGACACCGCCGGTCGGGTTTTGCAGTCCCGCATTGGAAATGTAGAGTTTCGGCGCATGTTCGGCGGCTGCCTTGGCGAAGGCTTCGAGGTCGGGGCCGCTATGGGTATAGGGAATGCCGATCAGCTTGACGCGATGGGTCAGCAGCACGGCCTGAAAATTGAAATAGCAGGGATCGTCCACCAGTACGGTGTCGCCCGGCTGAAGCAGAAAGCGGCAGATGAGATCGATGGCATGTGTGCCGGAATCGGTCAGCAATATCTCTCCGCCGGAAATATCCATGCCCTGTTCCGCCAGTCGGTGTGCGAGGTGACTGCGCAACGGGCGAAAGCCGAGCGGTTCGCCATAGGTGGCGAGATCGCTGCGTTCGTCGCGGGCAATGGCGCGGAGCGCGCGGCGAATACCTTCTAGCGGTAGCCATTCATCCGGCAGCCAGCCACAACCGGGCTTCAGCGTCTTGCCTTCGGTTTCCAGCGATTGGCGCATGACCCAGAACGGATCGATCTGCCGGTCCTTATGCGGTGTGGTCGTGGCCAGCGAAAAGGGCTGGCGCGCGCGCTCCGATACATAAAAGCCAGCGCCGCGTCGCGACTGGATGATGCCTTCGGCCACCAGCCGGTCGTAGGCTTCAACGACGGTGGATTTGGAAACGTCCATCGTCTCGGCAAGGCGTCTGATCGACGGCAGACGGGCGCCGGGCGCGAGGCTCATGGCCGCAATGCGTCCACGGATAATAGCCATGACTTTTTCGACAAGCGAGGTCTTTTCCGTGGCAGCGTTTTCATCGCCGCGCGCGCTATCGACGCCCGCATAAGCGGCTTCTACGGCTTCCAGGCTGCGCAAAAGGCCCGTCGATATCATCTGTACTCTCTTTCGTACCAGTACAGTTTGCCAGAATTGTCTGGTAACTGTCTCTGATTATTTCGGCAAGTTCGCGGCATTGTCCGCAAAATTCATAGACGATTTTGTTGAAAGCTGAAAAGACACATGCGTGAGAATGTTGGGAACAAGGTGGTTGTTAGCCAGACCGTGGGTAACAAGACCGCTGGTTGGATGAATGGTTTTCTGGGCGTGCTGATTTTCTCAGGCTCGCTGCCTGCGACGCGCCTTGCCGTCATCGATATCGACCCGACTTTTCTGACATTGGCCCGCGCGTCGATTGCCGGTCTGCTGGGCATGGCGCTGCTGCTGGCATTCCGTGAACCGTTTCCGCGCAAAAGCGATGTCATTTCGCTTATCGTTGTGGCGCTGGGCGTGGTGGTTGGCTTTCCGCTCCTGACGGGCATTGCCCTGCAACATATGACCTCGGCGCACGCCATTGTCTTCATCGGCCTTCTGCCGCTTTCGACGGCGGTATTTGCGGTGCTGCGCGGCGGCGAGCGTCCGCGTCCGCTGTTCTGGCTGTTTTCGATCGTGGGCGGCGCTATCGTCGCATCCTACGCTTACGGGCAGGGCAGTCAGTCGACTTTCCTAGGCGATGTGCTGATGCTGGGGGCGATTATTGTCTGCGGGCTTGGTTATGCGGAAGGTGCCAGCCTGTCGCGCAGGCTTGGCGGCTGGCAGGTCATTTGCTGGGCGCTGGTCTTCTCGCTGCCGATCATGCTGCCGCTGACCATTCTCATGCGTCCTGAAACATGGGCGGGGATTGGGGCCATGGCCTGGGGCGGACTGGTCTATGTTTCGCTGTTTTCGATGCTGATCGGCTTTTTCTTCTGGTATCGCGGGCTGGCGCAAGGTGGCGCTGCGACGGTCGGCCAGCTTCAGCTTCTACAGCCGTTTTTCGGCTTGATGCTGGCGGCGGGCATTGCGGGCGAGCCCGTCAGCATGGGCATGGTCGCTACAGCGGGGATCGTCGTACTCTGCGTCGCGGGAGCGAAACGCTTCGCTTAAGCGGGTCTAACTGAATGCCCAGACGGTCGTGCGCTTGACCTCGGAATCCTCCAGCGCACGCGTCACGGGCACTGTGTAGACTGCAAGCTGCCGCAAGCGATCTTTCGGCCGATAGGAGCGACCCGGATCGCCGACAATGATCTCAGCGCCGCGTTCCGCCAGTTTTGCAAACCATGGAATAAGCCGGTCGGCCAGAGGCTTCTCGTAGAAGACGTCGCCTGCCAGAACCACGTCCCAGCCGTGATCGGTGCCGATCAGATCCTCGAGGCTCGCTGTCACCGCCACGCCATTGGCGGTAGCGTTGATATCGATTGCCGGAAGCGCGAAGGGATCGATATCCGAAGCGAGGACGCTTTTCGCACCCGCCTTCATGGCCGCGATAGCGACAAGACCCGAGCCGGATGCAAAATCCAGCACAATCTTGCCGCTCACGGCTTCCGGATGGTCGAGAATATAACGCGCCACGCCCTGGCCGCCCGCCCAGGCAAAGGCCCAGAAGGGCGGCGGCAGGCCGATTGTGGCCAGTTCTTCCTCTGTCTTGTGCCAGAGGTCGTGCGCTTCGTCAGCCAGATGCAGACGGATTTCCGGCACATGCGGCGGTGCTTGCAGGCCAGTATTGGCCAGAATGAAGCTGCGCGTGCTGGTTTCCGCCGGATCGAGCATCGGTTGCTGGTCTCAGATGTCTTTGGCGTCGAGGCCGCCCATGCGGCAGACTTCGATCCATTCGTCTTCCGTCACCGGCTGCACGGACAAGCGCATGGAAGTGACAAGCGCCATGTTCTCAAGCTTGGGGTTCGCCTTGACGTCCTTCAGCGTAACAGGCTTCGGCACATCGCGGACGGCCTTGATGTCTACACAGTCCCAGCGCGGATCATCGGTGGTGCTGTCGGGGTGCGACAAAGCGCAAACCTCGACAATGCCGACCACTTCCAGCCCTTCATTGGAATGGTAGAAGAAGCCTTTGTCGCCGATTTTCATGGCGCGCATGTTGTTGCGCGCCAGATAATTGCGCACACCATCCCATTGCTCGCCCTTTTCGCCACGGGCCTTTTGCATTTCCCATGACCATTTGAACGGTTCGGACTTGAACAGCCAGTATGCCATTGCGTGTTCCCCGGTGCTAAAGCCTTAGGCGTTGGCTGGATTTTTGAAGGTCCAGTTCCATGGGCGTACGGTGACGTCCTGAAACAGACCAGCCTTCGCATAGGGATCATTGGCACCGATAGCGGCCGCTGCGGCCTTGTCTTCAGCTTCGACAACGAGAAGGCTGCCATTTGGCTTGCCGTCTTCGCCGAGGAAGGGACCGGCAAACTTCAGCACATCGCCAAGGCTCGTAAGATATTCGAGATGCGTCGGGCGCGTATCGAGGCGCACCTGCAGATGGTCGGGCTTGTCGTTGCAGAGAAGTGCAAAAAGCATCGTCTGGTCCTCTAGTCTTCGGTCTTGAGTGGTCGGTTGATGAGGTTGGTTACAGCCTCGTCGATGGTGATCTTGCCGCTAAGCAAAGCGCCGACTGCATCGATGATGGGCGCGGAAATGCCGTGCTTGTCGCACAGTTCCGCGGCAATAGGCGCGGTTGCGACACCTTCGGCCAGAGGCCGGTTGGTCAGGTCTTCGCCACGACCAA
The DNA here is from genome assembly GCA_014138095.1 of Ochrobactrum sp. RH2CCR150. GTDB lineage: Bacteria > Pseudomonadota > Alphaproteobacteria > Rhizobiales > Rhizobiaceae > Brucella > Brucella gambitense. The sequence continues at coordinate 78,063 of JACGXE010000001.1, read as the reverse complement.
GCGCGAGGCCATAGGAATAGTTGCGCGATTGCGACGATGAGCATGTCAGCATCAGATCGCCGAGGCCGGAAAGCCCCATAATGGTTTCCGGCTTTGCGCCCATGGCCTGCCCGATGCGGCGCAGTTCCGCGAAGCCGCGTGTGACGAGCGCTGCCTGTGCGCTCGCACCATAGCCGCGTCCGACAGCGGCGCCAGCGGCAATCGCCAGAACGTTTTTCAAAGCGCCGCCAATCTCGACGCCTTTGAGATCGGTGGTTGAATAGCAGCGGAAAGCCGGTCCCGATAGAAGCGCTGCCAGCCTGTCGGCTGTGTCGGCATCCTCGCAGGCAACCGTCACCGCCGTTGGCAGGCCGCGTGCGACATCGGTGGCAAAACTTGGGCCGGAAAGGGCTGCAATGCGGTGGTTCGGCAAAACTTCAGCCACCGCTTCCGACATCAGGCGTCCGGTGCCGCGCTCAATACCCTTGGCGCAAAGAACGACGGGAGCGGACTGTGGAATGAGGCTGCTTAGCTCGGAGAGGCCCGTGCGCATAGCCTGCGCGGGGACTACGGCCAGAACTGCGTCAGCATCGGTCACAACATCGGAAGCCTTGGTGCTGGCGCGAATGCCGGAAGGAAGCTCGATATCACCCAGATAGCGCGGGTTGCGCCGGTCGTTGTTGATCGCGGCGACCGTGTCGGTATCGCGGGCGTAAAGCCAGGCTTCGTGGCCGCTCGTTGCTGCCATGGTGGCAAGCGCCGTGCCCCATGCGCCGCCACCGAGAACGGCGATCTTCGTGCGACCGCTCATGCCTTGGCTCCGCGCCGTCCCGTGCCGATCAGTGGCGCGGATTTTTCATCGAGCGGCCAGCGCGAGCGCGGCGCAATGGCAAGCGAATCCGGCGTTTTTGTCGCGGCATGTTCCGCACCTGCCCAGGCGATCATCGCAGCATTGTCGGTGCAAAGATTGAGCGGCGGCGCGATAAAGCTGAAGCCGTGTCTGGCGCAGAGCTGCTCCAGCGATGCCCGCAAGGTTTTGTTGGCGGCCACACCGCCTGCCACCACCAGCGACGGTGTCGCGCAATCTGGAAACTCCGCCTTGAAACGTTCGAGCGAGCGCCCGACCCGGTCGGCAAGCGTATCCGCCACGGCGGCCTGAAACGAGGCGCAAATATCCGCAACATCCTGATCGCTGAGCGGGACCAGTTCGCTTGCGGTCTGGCGCACAGCGGTCTTGAGACCGGAAAATGAAAAATCGAGCCGCGCTTCGCCTTTCAGCGGTCGGGGCAGGGTAAAGCGTTTTGGATCGCCCTGAAGCGCCATGCGCTCAACCGCTGGTCCGCCGGGATAAGGCAGGCCGAGAAGCTTTGCCGTCTTGTCGAAGGCTTCGCCGAGCGCATCATCGATCGTGGTGCCGAGGCGCTCATAATCGTTGAGCCCGCGCACCAGCACCATTTGCGTATGGCCGCCGGAAACCAGCAGCAACAGATAGGGAAATTCGAGCTTGTCGGTCAGCCGCGCTGTCAGTGCATGGCCTTCCAGATGGTTCACCGCATAAAACGGCTTTTGCGCAGCCATGGCGAGCGCCTTTGCCGTCATCAGGCCGACGATCAGCCCGCCGATGAGGCCGGGACCAGCGGTGGCTGCCACGGCATCCACCTCATCGAGTTGCATATCGGCATCCTGCAGGGCGCGCGCGACCAGCCGGTCCAGCGCCTCGACATGTGCGCGTGCCGCAATTTCCGGCACAACGCCGCCATAAGGCTCATGTTCGGCGATCTGGCTCAGAACCACATTGGACAGAATACGGCCTTCACCCTTATCGTTGCGTTCAACGATAGCGGCGGCTGTTTCGTCGCAACTGGTTTCTATTCCAAGAATGCGCATTTGCGGTTAGACCCTGCCAGTCTCATATTTCTGATACTTCAAGCAACCCGGTACCATGGACGACGCAATATGCAAACACCATCCTTGAAGATTGGCACACGCGGTAGCAAGCTGGCTCTGGCTCAAGCTCACGAGACGCGTCGCCGCCTGATGGAGGCGCATGGCTTGCCGGAAGAGGCTATCGAGATTTTGCCCATGTCCACCGCTGGCGACCGCATTCAGGACCGTCCGCTGTCGGAAGTCGGCGGCAAGGGGCTTTTCACCGAGGAAATCGAGCAAGCGCTGAAGGACGGACGCATCGATCTCGCCGTTCATTCGACCAAGGATATGCCGACTGTTCTGCCTGAAGGTCTGCATCTTTCCGTCTTTCTCGAACGCGAAGACCCGCGCGATGCTTTCATTGGTCGCACGGCCAAGCGGTTCATGGATTTGCCGCAGGGCGCTGTCGTCGGTTCGTCGTCACTGCGCCGTCAGGCGCTGATCCGGCGTTTGCGCCCGGACATTCAGGTGGTGATGTATCGCGGCAATGTCGATACCCGTTTGCGAAAACTTGAAGCAGGCGAGGTCGATGGAACCTTTCTGGCCTGTGCAGGTCTGAAGCGGCTGGGCCTTGACGCGGCGATTACCGAACTAGTGGATCCGCTGACCTTTCCTCCCGCGCCGGGACAGGGTGCCATCGGCATTGAAAGCCGTATTGGCGATGCACGCATCGATGCACTGCTCGCGCCGCTGGCACATCGCGATACGCAGGTAGCCCTTGCCTGCGAACGCGCGTTTTTGGGCGCGCTTGACGGCTCCTGCCGCACGCCGATTGCCGGTCTTGCCACTGTGGACGGCGATAAGGTGCATTTCCACGGTATGATCCTGACGCCTGATGGCACAAAGGCGCATGAAGTGACGCTCGACGGCACCGCGTCGGAAGCGGTGGCGCTTGGAACCGAGGCTGCAAGCCAGGTTCGTGCGGCAGCCGGTCCGCATTTCTTCACCGACTGGGATTGACCTTGACCGGGCCGGGCGCAGCGACCGCGATCAAGCGGGTTCTGGTGACGAGGCCGGAACCGGCAGCATCACTCACCGCCGCGAAACTCACTGATGCGGGTTTCGAGCCAGTGCTTCTGCCGCTCAGCCGCACGGTCTCAATGGCTTTTACTCTACCCGATACCCGTTTCGACGCATTGACGGTGACAAGCGCCAATGCTTTTCGCCATGCGGGCCATGCTTTGCCAAACCGCGATATGCCCCTTTTCGCTGTCGGTGAGGGGACGGCACGCGCCGCGTGCGAGGCGGGCTTCACCGAGGTGGTGGACGGCGGCGGCGATGCGGTGCGTCTTGCTGAGACCATGCGCCGGACCTTGCCGCAAAGGGCGCGCGTTCTTTATCTGGCCGGGCGTGTGCGCCAGCCGATTTTCGAAGAGCGCGTATCTGCCGCCGGTCTCGATATGACGGTCTGCGATGTCTATGATATCGAAACCATCGACTATCCGCGTGATGAACTTCAGCGCATATTGGGCACGCAACCGCTTGCTGCTGTGATGCTCTATTCCGGCGTGGCGGCGGAAAAGTTTGTCGAGGCGATGGGCAGGATCGCCCCGCCTTTTAACGAAAAGACCCGCTTTTTGTGTATATCTGCGCGTGTGGCTGCAAAACTGCCCGCCGCATGGCAGGCCAATGCGCTGGTCGCAGAACAGCCGGATGAGAAAGGACTTTTCCGTCTGTTTTCCAAACTTTGACTCTTTTAGACGCAACCTTCCTGCGACAGAAGATTTTATCTGTTAGAGTCATACAGAGTCACCGGCAGGCAATCGACGATTACGAGAGGACCCATGGCGAAATCCGGCACCCCGCGACATTCCAAACCGGCCCGCAATCCCGTGACGATCAATCTCGATCCGTCTGATGTAAAGCGTGTCGATGAACAAACGGGAGCCAGGGCGACACCGCCGGCCGAACCGGTCGGCAACTTTGCTCAAGCAACAGCAACCGCCAAGCCCGCTGAAGCGAAAGCCGCTGAAACGAAATCTGGGCCAAAGCCAGAGCCGAAACCGGCTGCAAGCACCTCAAATCCCGCCAGTCCGCCCTTTACCGCAGGTGTCAAGCCGGAAGCGGAAAAGCTGCGCACAACCTCCAGCGCATCGTACACTGTGCCGCCCATCAGCAATGCCAATCAGGGCTCCAGCTCGAAATCCAGTTCCGGTGGGTCGCATCTTCTGGCGGGTATTGCCGGTGGCGTCATCGCGCTTGGCGGCATGTTTGCACTGCAATGGGGTAATGTCATTCCGTCGCCCGGCGCGCGCGTGACTGCCGAGCAACTGGCGCAGATGGAGCAGCAGATCGCCGATTTGCGCACCAATCCAACGCCTGCGCCGCTCGATGCCGCAAGCCGCACGCAATTTGCCGATTTGCAGAAGAATGTTCAGGCCGCAGAGATCAAGGCGGAAGCCGTTGCGGGCACCCTCACGCAGTTGCAGCAGCAGGTTGAGACATTGCCGCAGGCGACCGGAGGTGCCGCAGCAGGTGATATCGAAGCGCTGACCGGGCGTCTCGACGCACTGGAATCGAAATTGTCGGCAGCCCAAAATCAGGCCGATCAGGCCGCTGCCGGTGTTTCGGGCAATAGCGGCACTATTTCCTCGCTCGAATCGAAACTGACCTCCTTGCAGGCAAAGGTCGGCGAAGCCGCCCGTCAGCCGGATGCGACAGCGCTGATCGCTGCCAATGCGCTGAAAACAGCCATTGATCGCGGTGGCTCGTTCAAATCCGAGCTTGAAACTTATGCGTCGCTGGCACCACAGGATAGTTCGGTCGAGGGCCTCAAGGCCTTTGCCGATACGGGCGTGCCAACGGTGGCTGACCTCAATGCATGGTTCGGCCCGGTTGCCAATCGCATTGTCGCGACCGAAAACAAGTTGCCTGCCGATGCGGGTGTTTGGGATCAGCTGGTTGCCAGCGCCAAGGGGCTGGTGAGTGTTCGCCCTGTCGCGGGCAATGTGGAAGGCGAGGGCGTGGGTCCGACGACTGCCCGCATGGAAGCCGCACTTCATGCAGGCGATCTGGAACGCGCCATCGGCGAATGGGAGAAACTCCCTGCCGATGCGAAAGCCGTTTCGGGAGAATTTGCGAACCAGATGAAAGTGCGCCGCGATGCCGATGCGCTGATCCAGCGTCTGGTTGCGGACAGCCTCAAGCCAAAGGCGCCGACTGACGCGGGTGCTGCGGCACCAGCGGGTAATTAAGGGGGCTGGCCGATGCTGCGTGTATTATTCTATCTGCTGATCGTTGTGGCCCTTGGTTTCGGCTTTGCATGGCTGGCCGACCGACCCGGCGAGCTGGATGTCGTTTTCGCGGGCAACCACTATAATGTGCCGTTGATTACGGCGGTTGCCGGTATCGTGGCCATCGTGGCGGCGATCCTGCTTCTGTGGTGGCTGGTGAAGAGCATCATCCAGTCGCCCTACACGCTGCGCCGCCATTTTCGTGCACGCAAGCGCGACCGTGGATATCAGTCGCTTTCAACCGGCCTGATTGCTGCTGGTGCGGGCGATGCCGAGGCTGCGCGCCGCATGACCAAGCAGGCTGGCAAGTTGCTGAATTCGGATCAGGAGCCGCTCATCAAGCTTCTGGAAGCGCAGACAGCGATGCTCGAAGGCCGCACGGACGATGCCCGCAAGGGGTTCGAAGCCATGCTGGAAGACCCGGAAACCAAGCTTTTGGGCCTGCGTGGGCTTTACATCGAGGCGCAGCGCGTCGGCGCGATTGAGGCGGCACGCCATTATGCTTCGGAAGCTGCCAAACAGGCCCCGCAACTGGAATGGGCGTCATCTGCAGTTATGGGCCAGTTCTGCGCTGATGGCGATTGGGACGGGGCGCTGAGGCTGGTCGAGGCGCGCAAGCAGGCGCTGGCGCACAGCAAGGACACCGTAAAGAGGGAACGCGCGGCGCTGCTGACGGCCAAGGCCATGGCCACGCTGAATGTGGATCACGCTCATGCACGCACCATGGCGCTGGAGGCAAACAAGCTCGCGCCGGATCTGGTGCCTGCCGCCGTGGTGGCCGCACAGGCGCTGTTTAGCGATGGCGAAGTGCGCAAGGGTTCCAAGATTCTGGAAGCGGCATGGAAGCGTTTCCCGCATCCGGATATTGCTTCCGCTTATGTCTATGCCCGCGCTGGCGACACGGCGCAGGATCGTTTGAAACGCGCGCGGCATCTGGTGTCGCTGCGTTCCAACACGGCAGAAGGCAGCCTTGTGCTGGCGCGTGCGGCTTATGAAGCCGGAGATTTCAAGGCAGCACGCGACAGTGCCGATCAGGTGCTGAGAGCACGTCCGACGGAAAGCGTCTATCTGCTGTTGGCGGATATCGAGGAAGCCGAGACCGGAGATCAGGGCAAGGTTCGTCAGTGGCTTGCCCGTGCGGTCAAGGCGCCGCGTGATCCGGCATGGACTGCCGACGGCTATGTCTCGGAACGCTGGTCGCCGGTTTCGCCGGTGACCGGTCGTCTGAACAGCTTTGAGTGGAAAGTTCCTGTTGTTGAACTTGCCCCGATTGTTGAGGCGGAAGAGCCGGAGATAAAGGGGCCTGTCCCGGATGATAAAGCGGTCGTGCCGGTTGTCGTGACGCCACCTGTTCGCGAAGCGTCGGCAAAAGCCGCTCCGCAGATCGACGTGGTGGAGGCCGAAGTGGTCGTGCCCGATGCGGAACCGGTCAAAGCTTCCCCTCCCACGCCCGCTCAGAAACGCGATGAAATTCCGCAACCGCCTCTTGATGCATCGCCCCTCGATGATGCCGGCAACGAGGACAAGCGCGGTCATTTTGTGGTCGATGATCCGGGTGTGGATCAAAACAGTACACCACGCAAGGCGCAGGGCGGGCTGCGGCTCTTCTAAGCCGCTTCCGCTTGAACAAAGCGTTGCTTAAAAACAACGCTGGCGACGTCATCTGCTGCGAACCGTCTTTCATGACGGTTTGTCGCGTTGTCTGCCGTGTTTCCCCGGTTAGGTTCGCAGATATGAAGGGTGGCGTTTCCCCGTGAGGGAGCGTCTGCATTGATATGTCTGGCGAGGGTGAATGTTCGATCGTCTGTTGGAATTTTTGAAAGAGCTGCCCGGCAACGGTTTTCGTGACCGCAAGGGAGATATTTCCAACGACGATCCCAAGCTTGCCGCTGCTGCGCTGCTGTTCCACATCATGGATGTCGATGGCGAGACGCGCGAGAGCGAACGCAAGAAACTCGCGGCGATGCTGTCGCTGAAATATAACCTCAAAGGCGATGCGCTGAAGAAGCTGATCAAGGCCGCCGAAGTGGCCGACAGCGAAGCCATCGATTTTTCAAGCTTCACATCCGTTCTCAAGCGTCAGCTCGACTATAATGCGCGGCTCGATTTCGTGGGACTGATGTGGGAAATGGTCTATGCCGATGGCGATGTCAGCGAAGTGGAAGCGGACGTCACCTGGCGTATCGCGGAGCTTATTGGCATCCGCGAGGATGACCGCAACGCACTTCAGGCGCGCGTACAAATAGAAAAGGCGAGCCGTAGCTCGCCTTTCTGATCATCAGGTCCGTCCTTGCAGGTGACGGGCCTTGCGCAATTGTGGGAATATCGTCGCCCAGATCACCGCGACCGCGATAGAGCCGACGCCGCCGATCACCACAGCCGGAACCGCGCCGAGCGCCGCAGCCATCAAGCCCGCGCGGAATTCGCCCAACTCGTTCGATGCGCCGACGAAAACCATATTCACGGCATTGACGCGTCCGCGAACATGATCCGGCGTCCAGAGCTGCATCAGCGTTTCACGAATGTAGACGCTGATCATATCGGCAGCACCGGCCAGCGCCAGTGCGACGACCGAAAGCCAGGTCAGCGTTGAAACGCCGAAAATGATGTTGAACAGGCCGAAAAATGCGACAAAGACGAACATCACGCGGCCCGCATGGTCGCGGATCGGATGACCGGCCAGCCAGATCGCGGTGAGCACAGCGCCGATGCCGGGAGCTGAACGCAGCAGGCCAAGCCCCCACGGACCGAGATCGAGAATATCGCGCGCATAGATGGGCAACAGCGCGACTGTGCCGCCGAGCAATACTGCGAAAAGATCGAGCGAGATCGCGCCCAGAACGATTTTTTCCTTCCAGATATAGCGGAAGCCGGCGAGCATGCTCGACATGGAGCGCTCTTCCGTCAGCGTGTGCTGTTTCGGTTTCGGGATAGAGAAGGTCAGAAGTGATGCGGCGATCAGGAAGATCGTGGCAACACAATAAGCGGCAATCGGCGAGATGCCATAGAGCAAGCCGCCTGCGACCGGGCCGACGATGGTTGCAACCTGCCATGCTGACGAATTCCAGGACACCGCATTGGCGAAATCTTCGGTCGGAACAAGGTTCACCACCAGCGATGCCGAAGACGGTCCGAGGAAGGCGCGTGCGATGCCGAAGAGCAGCAGACAGGCAAACACCGTCGCAGGCTCGAACAGGCCCGTAAGCGTCAGTGAAAGCAACAGACCTGTGACGACCGCTTCCAGCACCAGCGACAGGCCCATGATCAAGCGCCTGCCGAAACGGTCAGCCGCAGCGCCGGTCACGAGAACGAGCAGCAATGCAGGCAGAAACTGCATCAGCCCGACCATGCCTAGATTGAAGGCGTCGCGGGTCTGGTCATAAATCTGCCAGCCGACAGAAACGCTGACGATTTGCACCGCGAAGGCGCTCAGAAAGCGCGCACCCCAGTATTTTTTGAAAGATGAGTGGCGAAATGCTGCGTAACGATCCGCAGGAGAAGCATCAGTTGAGGGGGACATTGCTCAAGACATCGAGAGGAAAGATGCTTGTTACTTACAGCATCCTTCCCATGATCGGAATCACTTTTTGGTGGCAAATGTTTCGTCCCCGTTTCCAGGGACGACAAGTCTCCAATAAAAAAAGGCCGACTGACGCCGGCCTAGTCGATCCGGGAGGGCGGATCAATCTCTGCCAAGCAGGCCTTTCCAGATGATCGCGCCGAGGGCAGCGCCGACCAGAGGTGCAACCCAGAACAGCCAGAGTTGGCTGAGTGCCGCCGTTTCAGCGAAGAGCGCAACGCCAGTGGAGCGAGCCGGGTTGACCGATGTATTGGTCACCGGGATCGAGATCAGGTGGATGAGGGTCAGGCCAAGACCAATGGCGATCGGCGCAAAACCAGCCGGTGCAATCGACGACGTCGAACCCAGAATGATGATGATGAAAAACGCCGTCAGGACGACTTCGATCAGCAGGGCCGATGTCAGGCTATAGCCGCCGGGTGACAATTCACCATAGCCGTTGGAAGCAAAGCCGCCAGCCGTAAAACCGCTTTTCCCCGAAGCGATCAGATAGAGCACAGCCGCCGCAACGATGGCGCCTAGAACCTGTGCGATCCAGTAAGGGATGAGATCCTTTGCCGGAAGTCTGCCGCCGATGACGAGGCCGAGCGATACAGCCGGATTGAAATGGCCGCCGGAAATGCCGCCCACAGCAAAAGCCATGGTCAGGACGGTGAGGCCGAAAGCAAAGGCGACGCCAAGGAAGCCAATGCCAAGTTCAGGAAAAGCTGCAGCGAGCACGGCGCTGCCGCAGCCGCCGAAAACCAGCCAGAAAGTTCCGAAAAACTCAGCCGATAGTTTATTCAACATGGAAATCCCCAAGGTTGGTGTAGTGAAACTGGCCGAAAGCGAATCAGATAACAAAAACTATATCCTTGTCATATTCTTCCGGCAATATTGTTGAAGGCAAATATTGATTGCTATGCTTTGCTTGTTAGAACTGTTTTAACAGTAAAGGCGCAAATTCATCCAAATTATATTATGTTGTTTACAAATGATTCCCACAAGACATTGAATTTATTATGATAATTCATTTGCCCATTTAAATGAAATTAAGCGCAGTTTTTTTAGCGCGGCGTCGCGTTTTCGCGTTGATGGGATCCCTATCGCTGGTTTCGCCGACGCCTCATTTGCAATGGAGGCATGGCCATGGTCTTCTGTGCCGGGGTCATTGCGAAGGGCGCAGCATGCGCGTTATAAGCGAAGAGTAGGCACGGGGCAGGCCCGCAACCGAAGAACAGCCATTTTCAAAGGCTGTCGCAGAGCATGACAGGGAGTTTGCGGTTTGAACACGCATCCGAAGACCAGAGGATCGAAAGCCCTATTGGGTGGCGCTGTGGCAGTGTCGCTGATTTCCGTTCTGTCGGGCTGCACCGCAACCGCATGGACGGAAAAGGTCAAGATTGACACCACGCCTATGCCGACGGAATGCGCTGGATGGCAGAAGATCGATCTTAAGCAACGCACGACGATGGTTTTGCTGCGTCAGGATCCGAAGCTTGTCGTCGATATCGATTCCCACAATCTCAAGGGACGCAATCTCGGCTGCTGGCAGTAAGGTCGCGGTTTCGGAATACTGGGGCCCCGCGCCCGGCAATCAGGCCGGGCTCGCCATCCGTATATCGACTTTCTCAATCGTTCCGCGCAGGGCAGGCAGCATCGTTTCGAAACGGATGTTGCCGCCGGGCCCGATGCTGGTGCGCACGGGTTCCAACAGGCGTTCGCGCTTTTGTCCGTCACTATAGGTGATGCTGACGATCAGCGCTGGTGGCAGCCGGTTCTCATGACCTTCGTTTCTGATGCTGGCACCGACATTCAGCACATTGCCTTCGGCGCGCTCAGCAATATTGGTGGTGATGTCCGTCACTTTCAGCGCAGAAACTAGCGGCAACGACGGCGACGCGGTGGCTGTGATATCCGATGGCCTGCTGGTCATGATCGTATATCCGCCTGCCATCCAGAAAGCGGTGGTTGCGCAGAAAGCCACCAGAACCCAATAGGCGGCTCCGGGGCTGCTGGCAGTTTCGGTAGCAATCGCCGGACGATCCGGTTTTCGGAAAAGGCTGAAACCCGGCAACGCGCGCGGCGTCTTGAGCGTTTGTCGCTCCGGCAGCACGGTTTCGAATTCAGCGTCCTCGACTTCAGCGGCAGACGACAGACGCCAGCCAGCAGGCTTTGCCGCATGCGGCTGCCCGCGCGCACTGCCTCTGCCTGATGATTGCTTCGCCATCATGAAGTCATCTTCCTCTGCGTTTTCTCGGTCATTCCAGCCGCCTAGGCTGCCGCAAAATGGTTAATGCTTCGCTCGCGAAATTTTTAACGGCCGAATGGGTCGGATTTAACGCAAGATTAACCATAGAGGGTAAAGGTCAAACCGATATTGATGCGTGTGCGAAAGCTTCGCGCGCGCGAGGAACCAAAGAGAAGCTGACCGGTGATACGTTTCGAGAATGTCGGCCTGAGATATGGAATGGGACCTGAAATCCTGAAGGATGTCAGTTTCCACATACCGCCGCGTTCATTCCAGTTTTTGACTGGCCCTTCGGGCGCTGGCAAGACGTCGCTCATGCGCCTTCTTTTCATGGCGCTGAAGCCGACACGCGGTCTGATCAACGTGTTCGGCAAGGATGTGGCGCGTCTCGATCACAGGGAAGTGCCCCTGTTGCGCCGCCGTATCGGCATCGTGTTTCAGGATTTCCGCCTGCTCGACCATATGACCACTTACGAGAATGTGGCGCTTCCGTTGCGGGTGCGCGGCAAGGAAGAAGCCACCTACCGGCATGAGGTGGAAGAACTGCTGCATTGGGTTGGCCTCGGCGACCGGATGGGCGTTTTGCCGCCGGTTCTATCTGGCGGTGAGAAGCAGCGTGCCGCCATTGCGCGTGCGCTTATCGATCAGCCGGAATTGCTGCTGGCTGATGAGCCGACCGGCAATGTCGATCCGCCGCTTGCCAAGCGTCTGCTGCGCCTTTTTACAGAGCTTAACCGCTCAGGCACCGCTGTCATCATCGCCACGCACGATCTTTCCCTGATGGATCAGGTCAATGCGCGCCGCATGATTCTCGAACACGGGCGGCTCGATATCTATGAGTAACACCCGTAGTGGCCGTCCAAGCGGCTGGCAGAAAATTCAGGATGATCTGAAGGTTCGTTTCGAAGACCTGAAGGATATGGTTCTGGTGCGGGTCGGTAAGCGCCGACAGCGCAAAGGGCCAAGCCCGATTGTGCCCGATGGAAGTGTTACCGGCACCGCTTTGGTGACCGTTATCGCGATCATGACGTTTCTCGCCTGCCTGACCATGGGTGGTGTGTCGCTAGTTCGCGCATCGGCTGCCGCCTGGCAGAGCCAGATTGCGCGCGAGGCGACCATCCAGATCCGCCCGGTTGAAGGGCAGGATATTGAAAAGGCCTTGCAGCAGGCGAGCGACATCGCACGCGGCTTTGCAGGCGTGAAAGCGACGAACATCATCGACAAGGACGCCACTGCTCGCCTGCTGGAGCCATGGCTTGGCACTGGCCTCAATATCGATGAACTGCCCGTGCCGCGCCTTGTCGTGGTCACCATCGATGAAAGTGCGCCGCCCGATTTCGGCACCATGCGCACGGAACTGACCCGCGCTATTCCGGCAGCAAGTTTCGACGATCACCGGACATGGGTGGATCGGCTGGTGTCTATGGCGCATACGACGGTTCTGGTCGGTACGGCGGTTCTTTCGCTGGTGATTGCGGCAACCGTTCTCACCGTCATTTTCGCCACACGCGGGGCGATGTCTGGCAACAGCCACATTATCGAGGTTCTGCATTTCATCGGTGCGGAATCGAAATTCGTGGCGCGCGAATTCGAATGGCATTTCTTCCGCACGGCGCTGAAGGGCGCCTTGTTCGGCGGTGCCGCAGCCATGCTGGTCTTCCTGATCTTTTCCTGGTGGGCTTCGCGCCATATGGCGACGCCCGAAGGCGATCAGGCTGCGGCCATGTTCGGCAGTTTCGCCATCGGTCGCAGCGGCTATCTCGGTGCCGCAGCCATCATCATTCTGGTCAGTGTTCTGACTATGCTGACCAGCCGCCTGACGGTTATCCGTCAACTCGCAACCATGGATGGTCCGGGAGTACGCTCCGAATGACAATCTTTTGGCCAAATACGCACCGTCGCACGCGAATTCCTGGTAGCTTTCCGAGTTATCGCCGCAATGCTGCGTATGATAGCCAGAGGAACGACGGACGAATCGCGCGCGCATTGGGCGGCGGATACCGGGCGAGTAACGATGCGGTGGCAGAGAAACGAACAGCGGATGAGATGCATGCGGGCGCCGTGGTCTGGCGGCGCAGTCCCCCTGTTGTTGCCCCTTCATCCTTGCTGCTTGCGCCAGCCAGATTCCTGTGGTCTGTCATGATGCGTATGCTCAGACGTTTCCAACCCATCTCCATCGTGCTTTTTACGCTGCTTCTGGCTTTTCTCGTCGGCTTTGTCGCCTTTGGCGAGAAGGTGACGAGCATGACGCCGCCTGTGATCGATCAGCCGGCCGATGGCATCGTCGTTCTGACCGGCGGGCAGTCCCGCATTCAGGCGGCGGTTGATCTGTTGCAGGAAAAGCGCGGCAAGCGGCTGTTGATCAGCGGCGTGCACCCATCCACGAATGAAAAATCCATCCAGCGTGCGACGCATGCCGATCCGAGCCTGTTCGATTGCTGTGTCGATCTCGACCGTTCGGCGCGCAACACCGTCGGCAATGCCGAGGAAAGCGAGCACTGGATTCGCAACAACAATTATCGCCGGGTCATCGTCGTTACGAACAATTATCATATGCCGCGCAGCATTCTGGAAATGTCCTATCGGATGAAGGACGTGGAATTCGTGCCCTATCCGGTGGTAAATGGCGATGGTCGCGAGCAAAGCTGGGTGGCCGAGGGCGACACATTGCGCGTGCTCTTCGTGGAATATGTCAAATATCTGGGCGCTGTCGTACGCGTTGGCGCGTCGGAGGTATTCGGCTTCGATATTCTTGACGGTGTGGCCGGTCAGAAGATCAATCGGTAACAAACTGGAAAATCCCGACGCTCAGTCACCGTTTTCTGTATGGAAAATGGGGCAGTTCCTGATATACGAGTGCCCGAGATTTCGGAAAACGAAGGCCTGACAGTTTTTCGGGATTATGGTCTGACTGTTTGTTTTGAGCGCATCACGTCCGAAAGCCGTTTCGTGCTTTTCGGGATGTGCTCTAGCCGGGATACTCGCCGACACGATGCTTCTCTACCTGCGCTCGATCCTCTTCAACGCTGCGTTTTACATCTGCACACTAGTGCAGATGGTCCTTTATACGCCGTTCTATTTCCTGCTGCCGCGCAAGAAGGCATGGATCGTGCCGAAGCTCTGGGCACGGGTCAATCTGTGGCTCCAGAAGGTCATTGTCGGTACGGATTACGTCATCGAAGGGCTCGAGAATATTCCGGAAGGGGCATATATCTGCGCGCCCAAGCACCAGTCGGCCTGGGATACCTATGCCTTCCTGCCTTATCTGGACGATCCGGTTCTGATCCTGAAGCGCGAATTGATGCGCATTCCGCTGTTTGGCTGGTACATCGCCAAGATGGAGATGATCCCGGTGGATCGTGGATCGCGCGTCAAGGCGCTGCATTCGATCACCAAGGGCGCGGAAAAGGCCATCGCCGAAGGACGTCAGATCCTCATCTATCCCGAAGGCACGCGCCGGTCGCCGGGTGCGCCGCCGCAATATAAATACGGCATCGTGCATCTTTACGATGCGCTCGATCTGCCGGTCTTGCCGATTGCGCATAATGCCGGGCTCTACTGGCCGCGCCGCAAGTTCCTGCGTTTTCCGGGCACCGTTCGCTGCCGTGTTCTGCCCCCCATTCCGCCGGGGCTTGAAAAGGAAGAGTTTCTGCGCCGCCTGATCGAAACAACGGAGACGGCTTGCGATGAGCTTCTGGTTGCGGCAAGCCGCGACCCCAACCCACCCCCGATGCCACCGACAGCTGTTGAACGCTTGAAGGAGCTGGGCGTTTCCCCTCGCGGTTAAACGTCCGAAGCCTTCATGTTCAACTTAAGTTAAACGACAATTAGTCGCGTTTTGTTGGAGTTTCGTTTTTCTTGCACGGAAACATGAAACCCGGTATCAGAGCGCGACACGAAAGGACCCATCATGAATATTGATGCCATTTCCATCGGAACCAATCCTCCCGAAGACGTCAACGTCATCATCGAAGTTCCGGTCGGCGGCCAGCCGATCAAGTACGAGATGGACAAGAAGTCCGGGGCTCTGATCGTTGACCGTTTTCTCTACACGCCGATGACCTATCCGGGCAATTACGGTTTCGTACCGCATACGCTGTCGGAAGACGGCGATCCGATTGACGTTCTCGTCTGCAACACCCGTCCGCTGGTACCGGGTTCTGTGATCAATGTCCGCCCGATCGGCGTTCTGGTCATGGAAGACAATTCCGGCAAGGACGAAAAGATCATCGCCGTTCCGTCGCCGCATTTGACGCGCCGTTACGAGAAGATCCATGATTACACGGATATGCCGGAAATCACGCTGAAGCAGATTGCGCATTTCTTCGAGCACTACAAGGATCTGGAACCCGGCAAGTGGGTCAAGATCGGCGATTGGGGCGATGAAGACTATGCTCGCAAGTTCATCGTCGAAGCGATCGAACGCGCCAAGGGCAAATAATCCGGTCGAGCAATCGCCGGTTTGCAGTATGGTTTAAAACAAAAGCGCCCAATGATCCCCGAAGGATTATTGGGCGCTTTTGCTTTTGAGCTTTGGTTTGCCGATCAGAGGAAGAGCGGCAGCAGCGTCGTCCACATGAACTGGCGGATGAAGAAGATGATCAGGAGCAGGATGATCGGCGAAATGTCGATCCCGCCCAGATTAGGCAAGAGATTGCGGATCGGGCGCAGAACCGGCTCGGTCACCTTGTAGAGAAACTCTCCGACCGAGGCCACGAAGCGATTGCCGGAATTGACGACATTGAACGCATAGAGCCACGAATAGATGGCGCTGGCAATGATGATCCACGTGTAGATGTCGAGCGCCAGATCAATGGTGCGGAACAATGCAATCATGAGTGTCTGTCTCCTTGACGATTGGCCGAGATGTAGCGATTGCTGCGATTAAGGACAAGTGCCCGATAGAGTGTCGGCTCAACTTTCGTCACCGAAATGCCGTGCGAAAGCGCCCTTCAATCCCGTTATGGTCCTATTTATTCACAGATCGCCATATAGTCAGTATAGCTGTGATGATATGCGAACAAAAAATTAGATCATACTAACATTCTGTGCAGTGTTGCTATGCTCTGTAATAAATGCCAAGTGAACTTAACAGCGCTGGCTGGTGTATGGCTGAACGGATAAAACGGCAATGAATATTTCAGAAAATGGTCGCGATCCCTATAAGGACCGCAAAAGCATCGAGTTTTCTTTCCGCGCCAAACGGTTTGCCCATATCCAGAAGTTGATCGAAGCCGCGCTTGCCGAAAAGCCGGAAGGCGAAAAAGTCGAGATACTTGATCTCGGCGGATCGGAAAAATATTGGCTGATCGGCGAAGCCTTTATCGAGGCCAATCGCGACCGTTTGCATTTCACGCTGATCAATCCCGAAGAGCAGGAAGAGAAAGACACGGAAACTTTCACGTTTCTGGTCGGCGACGCGACCGATCCGGCGCTGTTTGCCGGGCGGGCGTTCGATGTCGTTCATTCCAACTCGGTCATTGAACATGTTGGCGACTGGGCTGCCATCACACGATTTGCTGAGAACACCCGCAGGCTGGGCAAGCGCTATTATATGCAGACGCCCAATTACTGGTTTCCTTACGAGCCGCATTTCCGCTTTATCGGATTTCAGTGGCTGCCGGTGCCCGTGCGCATCTGGCTGATGACCAAGATGCGGCTCGGTTTTTTCGAGCGGCAGAAGAGCGCCGACGAGGCCCGCTTTCATGTGGAATCGATCCGGCTTCTGACCACAGGCCAGGTGCGCAAGCTCTTCCCGGATGCGCAGATCGAATTTGAGAAGATTGCCGGACTGGCGAAATCCATTCTCGCGATCAGGGGATGATCATTATCCTTTGACGCGTCCTGTCAGTCGAAATCACGCGGTTGGTGTGATTTCGAGGCAATCAGACTGCCGACATGCTCCAGCGCATGGTCGCGCACGCGCATGTCGCGCAGATGCTTCAGCGTATTGGCCACATAATCGATATTTGCGCCGGACTCGCCGTGCGCGGAGGCGACAATCGCTGCCGCATCCTCGGCCTTGAGCGCGCCTGCATATTGCACATGGCGGCGGTCGGCTACATAAACCAGCCCCTGAACATCGCGCCCGTCGTGAAGGCGCAGCCGCAGCTTCTTTTCGTGATAGACATTGTTCGATAATTCACGTTCTCGCAGATAGACCATAACCTCGTCGGTCATCTCGCCCGGAACCCGAAAGGCCATGCCAAGGCAGGAGCCGCCCGCATCGAGGCCAAGCACGAGTCCGGGATGGTCGGGTGAGCCGCGATGAAAATGCGAATAGATGCACAGGCTGCGACGATAGCCGTGCAGACGGGCGCGAACGGTTTCCACATGCGCGAAACCGGGACGCCACATCAGCGAGCCGTAGCCGAAAACCCAAAAATCACTCGTTCGCTTCTCATCAATGTGCTTTGTCATGATGGTATAATATTTGTCGTCTCTTGTTCGATTTCCATCGGTAATTGATGGATATCCCTCGTTTTTTCTGAAGCTCCACTTCACAAGACTCAATCCTGCCATAATATGGCCACCAGTGAGGTTGAGCAAAACAGTGTATCGAAAGATGCGTCGCTGGCGGCTTTGCCGCTTCTCAGGCTCAACTCTCTGACCGACATAAGGTTTTTCGATGATGCATCCCGGGACGGAAGCTGGAACAGGGCAACGGAAGTCCAGAAAGCGACCGATTGCGCTTGGAATTTTCCTGATCGTTCTCGTCGCTGGCTATACAGCCGGGTGGTTCTATGTGGCCGACCGCCTGCAAACCCGCGCGACGGCGGATATGGCCAAACTTTCGGCCCAGGGCATCGGCGTGCGCTGCGAAGATCTGCGCACCAGCGGCTATCCACTCCGCGTCAATGTCGTCTGCGACAGCATTTCCTGGCAGAAGCCGAGCGCTGGAATGGCATTCCGCGCCGGACGTTTCACCTCCGGCTCACCTGTCTATGCGCCGCGCTCACTCAGCAACGATCTGACTGGACCTGCCTTTATCGAATTCCCCGGCCTGCAACCGCTTGAAGTCAACTGGAGCAAGTTCAACTCCAACACGCGCCTTGCCCGCCCGTTTCCGACCGAGATTGCGCTTGAAGCCCGCGACGTCGTGGTTGGCCGTCGCACAGAAACCACAACGACAGAACCGCTGAGCAGTCTGGAACAGATGGATTTCAGCATGAGCGCCGTCGATGGTGCGCTGAAACTGGCAGGCCGCTTTGCTGGGCTGAAGCTTGCAGCACCCGTGATTGGCAATGCCAAGAGCCCCGAGATCGACGGCGTTGCCGATATCGAGATCGCTGATGCCGCTACGCTTCTGGCGTCGGGCTCTTCCGATTTCAGTCAGCGCCTGCGCGGCCGTAGCGGCACCATCCACCAGGCATTTCTCTCCATGCCCAATGGGGCCATGGTGTCGCTGACCGGTCCGTTCTCCGTCGATGATGACGGGCTAATCAATGCAGATGTGAAGCTGACGCTGGTCAATGCGCAGTCGCTGGCGCAGGCAGGCCAAACGGTTTTCCCGGAACAGGGCAGCAATATCGCTACCATCCTCTTCGCGCTTTCAGCCATGCCGAAAGACGAAAACGGCAATCCCACGCTGGAGATTGCCGTTCGCAAGGGCAGGGCCAATGCCGGGTTCATTCCACTTGGGCGGTTGCCAGCGTTGTAGGGGAATAAGGGAGTAGGGCAGTATGTTTTTACTGCCCTAGAGCATTTCCAGCAAAAGTGCGTAGCGATTTTGCGTAGGATAATGCGTAAAAACAAATAGATAGAGCGGTTCCACGATTCAGTTTTAACCGGAACCGCTCTATCTGTTGTCTTACTTCTTTTCGCTTGTGCGCGTCGCAGCCTGACGGCCAAAGTCCGGTGCATCCACTTCCTGACCAGCATCGATAATGCCGCGGCGTACCGCTCGGGTGCGGGTGAAGAGGTCGAACAATGCCTCTCCATCGCCCCAGCGGATCGAGCGCTGCAAGGACGCAAGGTCTTCCGAGAACCGTCCCAGCATTTCAAGGATGGCGTCCTTGTTGTGCAGGCAGACATCGCGCCACATGGTCGGGTCGGATGCCCCCAGACGCGTGAAATCGCGGAAGCCGGATGCGGAATATTTGATCACTTCCGATTTCGTCACCTGTTCCAGATCGCTGGCCGTGCCGACGATGTTGTAGGCGATGATATGCGGCAGATGCGAGACGATGGCCAGCACCAGATCGTGGTGCTGCGGGTCCATGTGATCGAGCCGTGAACCGCAGGCTGTCCAGAAGGCGGTGAGCTTTTCCAGTGCCGCTTCATCCGTGTCGGGAAGAGGCGTGAGGATGCACCAGCGATTGTTGAACAGCTCGGCAAAGCCCGCATCCGGGCCGGAATATTCCGTTCCTGCCAGCGGGTGGCCCGGAATGAAATGCACATTGGTGGGCAGTTCGGGCTGCATCTGCGCGATGACGGAAGCCTTGGTGGAGCCAACATCGGTGACGATGGCGCCCGGCTTCAGGCTTGCGGCAATCTGCTTTGCGACGGTGCCGGAAGAGCCGACTGGCACCGAGACGATAACCAGATCTGCATCCTTGACCGCTTCGGCGCTGTCGGTGGTGTAGCTGTCGCCGAGGGCCAGTTCCTCGGCGCGCTTCAGGGTTTCGGCGCTGCGGGTTGCAA
The DNA here is from genome assembly GCA_014138095.1 of Ochrobactrum sp. RH2CCR150. Taxonomy (GTDB): domain Bacteria; phylum Pseudomonadota; class Alphaproteobacteria; order Rhizobiales; family Rhizobiaceae; genus Brucella; species Brucella gambitense. The sequence goes on along the minus strand of JACGXE010000001.1, from coordinate 58,472 downwards.
TTGCGATGTGCTTGGCAAGGCCTTCGCGACGGATGACGCGCGCCAGCGACGAACCGATGAGGCCGATACCGATCAGCGCGATTTTATCAAAATGGATCGTGGACATTGATCTTACTTTAAAAACTCGGTGAGTGCGGCGACTACGCCGCGATTGGCTTCTTCCGGTCCGACAGTCATGCGCAGCGCATTGGGGAAACCGTATCCGCCAACGCGGCGCAGAATATAACCACGCTTGGAAAGCCACTCATCCGCCTTGTCCGCCGAGTGCGCGGCGTCTTCAGGGAAATGGATCAGAAGGAAGTTCGTTACCGAAGGCGTGACCCGCAGGCCGAGCTTGGTGAACTCATCCGTCAGCCAGTTCAGCCAGGTGTCATTATAGGCGACCGACTTTTCGACATGATTGCGATCGCGAATGGCCGCAGCGCCCGCTGCAATGGCGGGCGCGTTCATGTTGAACGGACCACGAATGCGATTGACCGCGTCGATCACATGGGCAGGCGCATACATCCAGCCGATCCGCAGGCCCGGAAGACCGTGAATCTTCGAGAAGGTGCGGGTCATCACGACATTTTCGTTCGACGAAACGAGTTCGAGGCCAGCCTCGTAATCGTTGCGGCGCACATATTCGGCATAGGCTGCATCGAGGATGAAGAGGACATGCTTCGGCAGGCCCGCATGCAGGCGGCGCACTTCCTCAAACGGCAGATAGGTGCCGGTCGGGTTGGCCGGGTTGGCAATGAAGACCACCTTGGTGCGCGGCGTGATGCCAGCAAGAATGGCATCCACGTCGATGCGCTCATTGCTTTCCTTCACCGTCACCGGCGTTGCACCGGCTGCCAGTGTCTGGATCTTGTAAACGGCAAAGCCATGCTCGGTGATGATGGCTTCATCGCCGGGCGCAAGATAGGTCTGGCAGAGCAGGCCCAACAACTCGTCCGAACCATTGCCGCACAGGATATTGCCAATGTTCAACCCCTGCGTTTCGGCAATGGCCTCCCGCAGTGCGAGCGCTCGTCCGTCGGGATAAAGCTCCAGCTTTTCGCCCGCGTATCGATAGGCCTCCACCGCATGGGGGCTGGGACCGATCGGTGTCTCGTTGGAGGAGAGCTTATAGACCTTGGCAACGCCTTCCACATGTTCCTTGCCAGGCACGTAGGCTGCGATGTTGAGCAGGCCGGCCTTGGGCTGGGGACGGGAAAGGTTTTGCTGATCGGTCATGATTTTGGCTCCGCCAAAAGAACAGTGTTGCTTAACGGGACGCTCAAGGGATTTTGAGCCCCGATGCGACATAAACCGCCATTGGCGTGAAGTCGAGAAAAACCTTGTTTTCAGGGGAAAAGCGTCAGGTTTCCGCTTCTTTCTGCTTTGTTTTGCGTAGGCCCCCGACGGGAGTTCCAAGCACCGGCACAAAAACACGGCGGGACGAGCGCTGCGCAACCGGCAGGCCCTGATAGAGGCGCTTCTGTGCCTCCACAACCAGAACGCCGGAGAAAAGCGGCCACAGCCGCCGCCCCATGCCTTCGAGCGCCAGACAGGGGCGCATCATCCAGCGGCGCGTGGCGGGTGGAAAATGCAAGGCGTCGCTGACGGTGTTGACCGTGAAATTGGCTTCACGCAGCAAGGTGGAAAGCTGATCGCGACTATAGGGCCGACCGCTGCCGAAAGGTGTGTGTTCGAAGCGGGCCCAGACGCCGCGTCGGTTTGGCACGACGATCACCAGCCGCCCGTTGGGAGCCAGCACGCGCCACATTTCTTTGAGCGTTTCGGGCGCGCTTTCGGCATATTCCAGTGCATGGACCATCAAGATGCGGTCGATGGAGGAATCCGGCAGCGGCAGTTCTTCATCGAAGACCAGCGCGGTGCTGGATTTGTCAACCGAAGGCCAGGCTATGGCGCCTTGCCCTGCTGGCATGAATGCAAAAGTCCGCTCGGTATCGGCGCTGAACCGGTCGAGGTAGGGGAGGCAGTAGCCCATTCCGACGAGGCGCTCACCCGGCACGCGTTCCCAAAGACCCGCAATCGCCATGCGTATGGCGCGCTCGGCCAAATGACCGAGTGTCGTGTCGTAAAAGGAGCGCAGTTCGATAATGTCCGGATGCATGCGGGCACGCTATATCAAATCCTGTCATCGGGAAATGGATATAAGCCTGAGCCTGTTGACAGGCGGGGTGCATTTTTCTCAAACCATGCTATAGAGCGTGCCTTCTGCATGAGAGCGCCTCCCGAAAGTCTGAAACGACTTCGGGAGCCAGAAGCACAGCAAACGATCAGGAGAGAACCGACAATGCCAGAAGTCGGCGGCAAAACGATAGAAGTTCTGTTCAGCCCGGAAGATATTGCCGGTCGCAATCTTGAGCTGGCGAAGGCTATTGCCGAACGCAAGTTTCACAATCTGCTGACGATTTCCATTCTCAAGGGCTCGTTCATTTTCGCAGCTGATCTCATCCGCGCCATGCATGATGCAGGCGTGGAACCGGACGTCGAATTCATCACCGTTTCCAGCTATGGCAAGGGCACGACCAGCACCGAAGTTCGCCTTCTGCGCGATATCGACAGCGAAGTTCGTGACCGCGACGTGTTGTTGATCGATGATATTCTGGAATCAGGCAAGACGCTCAAATTCGTCCGCGAACTGATGCTGGAACGCGGTGCGCGCAGCGTCAGCATCGCCGTCCTGCTCGACAAGAGCGTGCGTCGCAAGGTTGATCTGGAGGCTGATTTCGTCGCGTTCGAATGCCCGGATTATTTTGTCGTCGGCTACGGCATGGACGTGGCCCATTCGTTCCGCCAGTTGCCCTATGTCGGACACGTCAAGGATTAACTCTCCAAACAGCTTCTAATCGAACTGTAACAGGCGCTGCAGATATTCCTTTTCCATCTGCGGCGTCAGCGCATTGCCAAGCTTGCGGCGGATTTCATCCAGAATTTCGCGTGCGCGCTGAATATCGATTTCACCCGGAATTTTGGTGCCGCTGCCGTCATCGGCTCCCATTCCCTGTTGGCGTCCGAGCGGATCGCGACCACGAGAGCCATTCGCGCCCTGACCCTGCTGGCCGTCCTGTCCCATCGCCTGCTGCATCTTCTGCATCATATCGCGCCCGGCACGGCGCAGGGCGTCGAGAGCGCTGCCCTGATTGTCATTGGCTTCCGCGCCCTCATTGCGTCCGAGCGCTTCGGCAGCATTGCCCATGGATTTTCCGGCATCGCCGAAATCCTTGCCGGGTTCAATCCCCATGCCTTTCAGGTCTTCTGTAAGCTTCTGCAATTCCTGCTGCAATTGCTGCTGTTGCTGTTGCAGCTTGCGCATGGCCTCAGCCGTCTTTTCATCAGTCTGGCCGCCCTGCTGCGAGCCGCCACCCTTGGAGCCGTCATCGCCGGGGAACAGGCCTTCCATGTCCTCGCCTTCGCCCTCTTCACCGGCACCCGGATTGCTGTCGAACTGGCGTTGTTGTTGCTGGTCGAGATTGAATGTCTCGTTCATCATCTGCTGCTGGCGACGCATCAGATCACCAAGCTTGTTCATCTGCTGCTGCATCTGGCCTTGCTGGCCCTGCTGTCCCTGACCTTGCTGGCCGGGTTGCGCCTGCCCCATCTGCAGATTGTTCATCAGGTCCTGCAATTGCGAGAGAAGCTGTTCGGCCTGATCGCGGGAACCCTGACGGGCCAGATTTTCGATCTGGTCCATCATGCGCTGTAGATCTTTTTCCGTCAGCATCCGCGCATTGGGATCGGGCGCTGACTGGCGTGCATTCGGGTTCTGCTGCTGGCGCTGGGCGAATTCGCGCAGGAAGTCCTGCATCGCCTTGCGCAGATCGGCGGTGAGCTTCTCGATCTCTTCCTGAGAGGCACCGTTTTGCAGGGCATTTTTGAGCGCTTCCTGCGCCTGACGCAAACGTTTTTCAGCTGCCGAAAGATTGCCGTCCTCAATACCCAGCGCCACCTGCCACATGTAATCGGCGGTATCACGCAGCGAATCATCGCTGCGGGCCAGGCGAAGCTTTGTGCGGATGGTTACGAGGCCGAGATAATGCGCGGCGTTCTTGATCGTTTCTTCCGGGCGCAGCATCAGCGCCGAGAGCATGTCCAGCACGTGATCACGCTGATTGGCGTCAAGCGCCAGAATACGCCGCTGTTCGGCAATTGCGCGTGCGAGCGGGTTGCTGAATGGGCGTTCGGGAAGCGTTATCACCTTGGTTTCGCTGCGGCCAACCTGACCCGCCGCGTCGGTGACGACGAGGGTCAGTGCCACTTTCTGGCCAGCCCATGGATGTTCGGTCAGGTCCTTCGAGGTGGTGGCTTCTTTCACGCCACGGCGTGGCAGTGCGAGCGGCAGTTCGGGTGCTTCGTAAAGCGGGGCGGCCTCTTCGTCTTCATCGATTTCCAGCGGCACGATTTCGGCAAAAGCCTTGGCCGGCGCATAGTCGTCATCGATTTCATAGGTGAGTTGCAGCGTGCCGTTCAGCGCTCGGCCGGGTTCCTTGGTAAAGCGGATTGTCGGCGGCGTGTCCGGCGTCACCGCGAATTTCCAGCGCGCGTCGGTGCCGGAAAGCGTCAGGGTTTCGTCTTCGCGCAAATCATAACGGAAGTTGCGGCTGCCCTCGACAGCGCTTTCTTCCGGCGTCTGTACCGGCCTCAGCCCCTTGGCTTCCGTCTGCTCTTCCTTTGGTGCGACAGGCTGGACTTCCCGCTGCTCGCCTTCTGCATTGGTTGCGGTCAGGCGTTCCGAACTGCCTCCGATGACGCGAACCGAAAGCACACTGCCTTCCGGGACCGTGATCGCGTCGGCATTGCGGGCGTTGTCGGCGCTGACTGTCAGGAAAACCGGCGCGCGGCCCGTATAGCGTGGTGGCGTCACCCAGGCATCGACACGGGCAACAGCACCGCCTTCACCCGGACGAATGTGAAACGCATCGGCAATGCGCCCGCTGCCGGAGCTGGACGTATAAGCGAGCGCCGTGACGAACAACAGCGCCACGGCGGCGCGCAGTCCGTAAGGATCGCGTTCAGGAAGGCGCGGTCGCGGCAGGCCGGATTGCAGGTTCTTCAGCCGTTCGGCCATGCGGCGCTGGTGTTCGCGCCAAAGAGCCTGCGAGAAAGGGTCATGGGTGCCGGTGGCCATATGGCCGGACTGCACGGCCAACGGTTCATGCACAAGGCCATTCACCGCTTCGATCCGCGCCGTGACATCGTCTTCGGTCGGTCGACGGAAGCGGGAAGGGAGATAGAGCGCAACCAGCCCCGCCAGTGCGAAGATCGTCAGCGCGGCGATATGCAGCCAGCGCGGCATCATGCCAAACAGGCCAAACCAGCTGATGCTTGCGAAAAGCGCTGCCAGCAGAATCAGCGGCAGGACCAGCGGCCACAGACGCTCAAACCCGACAGTCAGGAAGGTGCGCAGACGCAGACGCCGTAACAGCGCGCCATCGCCTGAAAACAGGCGCAAAAAGGCATCCCGCATCAATCGCGGCTTATCCTTCTTGTCGTGGCCTTGATCCGTCATCCGGGCTTTCTGCTCTGTCTGCCAGTGTGCAATCGAATGACAGGATAACATGCATCATGGCAAAGGCGAGGCTTTGCCATGATTAATTGGGCCATGATTAATATGGACCATGATCCAAATGGACTACAGCCAGTCCGGAATGGAATCGAGCGCAAGCAGCTCTTCGTAAGTGTGGCGTGGGCGAACGACATGGTAACGGTCGCCATCCACCAGAACTTCTGGCACCAGAAGGCGGCTGTTATAGGTGCTCGACAGAACCGCGCCGTAAGCACCAGCCGTACTGACGGCGATCAGGTCGCCGGGCGCTGGCTTGGTCGTTTCGCGGTCGAGGCCGAGATAGTCGCCCGTTTCGCAGACGGGGCCGACAAAATCGGCGCGGATGCGCGGCGCATCGTCCTTCGCCAGCTTGACGGGACGGATATCGTGGAATGCTTCATAAAGCGTCGGGCGGATGAGATCGTTCATCGCGGCATCGACGATGATGAAGTTCTTCGCATCGCCTTCCTTGACGAAAATCACTTCCGTCACCAGTAGACCGGCATTCCCGACAATCAGACGGCCCGGCTCGAAAACGGTCTTCAGCCCGAGCGGCTTGATGTGCTTGGCGACAATCTCCGCATAGGCCACGGGCAGCGGCGGCGGGTTATTGTCGGTGCGGTAGGGAATGCCCAACCCGCCGCCGACATCGACATGGCGGATATTGTGGCCATCGGCGCGCAATTCCGTCACCAGCTGCGCCATCAGCGCAAAGGCATTGTCGAAGGGTTCCAGATCGATGATCTGGCTGCCGATATGCATATCGATGCCGACCACGTTGATGCCCGGCAGGCTCGCCGCACGAGCATAGGCCTCGCGCGCCTTGACGCGCGGAATGCCAAACTTGTTTTCAGACTTGCCGGTCGAGATCTTGGCGTGGGTCTTGGCGTCAACATCCGGATTGATGCGCAGCGATACCGAGGCAACCTTGCCAGCGGCGACCGCACGGGCCGAGAGGATTTCCAGCTCCGGCTCGGATTCGACATTGAAGCAGTAGATACCGGCCTGCAGTGCAAAATCCATTTCGCGCGGCGTCTTGCCGACGCCCGAAAAGACGATCTTGCTGGCGGGAATGCCTGCGGCAAGCGCACGACGAATTTCGCCTTCCGAAACGGTATCGGCACCGGCGCCGAGTTTCGCCAGCGTCTTCAGCACCGCCAGGTTCGAGTTGGCCTTCAACGCATAGGCGACCAGCGGCTCCATGTCGGCGAAAGCTTCGCTGAACACCCGGAAATGACGCTCGATCGTGGCGCGGGAATAGACATAGAACGGCGTGCCGACTGCATTGGCGATTTCAGGCAGGCTGACATTTTCGGCGTGCAGCACGCCGTCGCGATATTCAAAATGATTCACGGAAGATAGTCCTTCTGGGAACTAGAGCAGCTTATCAAGAATGAAAGGCTTGTCTTCCTTGGGTTTCGGCTTGGTATGCCCCTGATCGTCGGTGATCAGTGATGACGGCGGCGGCTCCAGCGGGCCCTTGCGTCCACAGGCGGCAAGTGTGGCCGCGAGTGCGGCGATCATAAGCACGGTAGAAATAGCGGAGCGGCCTGTCATCAGCTTTGGTTCCTGAATCAAAATCTTGGTTGCGCTAGCTGTAACGCAAAATTCTCAAGAGTGAAATCACCCGTTGCCCGGATGATTTCACATGACTTTATCTTGAACGGCGATCAGTGTTTGAATCAAAAAGCGACAGGCCGTGGCGAAAATGGTGATTTCGAGAACCGGAGCGCAGCGTACTTTTGGGTACGTGAGCACCGGAAGCGCAGAAATTGCCATTTGCAGACCGGCATGGCGACTTTTAGATCAGACACTCACGCCTTCACGATACGCTTTTTCCAGTACCGGATCTGGCGGCGCACTTCCTGCGGGGCGGTACCGCCGAAGGACTGGCGGCTCTTGACCGATTTCTCGACCGTGAGATAGCCGAAGATCGCATCGGTGATGCCGGGATGGATCGATTGCAGCTCTTCCAGTGAGAGCTTGGCGAGGTCGACCTTGCGGCTTTCCGCCAGAGCAACAGCGCGGCCGGTGACGTGATGCGCTTCACGGAAGGGCAGGCCCAGTTCCCGTACCAGCCAGTCGGCCAGATCGGTTGCTGTGGAATAGCCCGAACCGGCAGCCTTCTTCATGGATGCGACATTGATGGTCAGGTCGCGCACCATGCCAGCCATGGCGGCAATGGCGAGTTCCAGATTTTCGGCAGCGTCGAAGACCTGTTCCTTGTCTTCCTGCATGTCCTTGGAATAGGCGAGCGGCAGGCCCTTCATGATGGTCAGAAGTGCAACCAGCGAACCGTTGATGCGGCCGGTCTTGGCGCGAACCAGTTCTGCGGCATCCGGGTTTTTCTTTTGCGGCATGATCGACGAGCCGGTGGAGAAGGCGTCGGACAGGCGCACAAAGTTGAACTGCGGCGTGGACCAGATGACGATTTCTTCCGCAAGACGCGACAGATGACCGGCGCAGATCGATGCAAGCGAAAGGAATTCCAGCGCATAGTCGCGGTCGGAAACGCTGTCGAGCGAGTTGCGCGTCGGTTCGCGGAAGCCGAGCGTCTTTGCCGTCATGTGGCGGTCGATCGGGAAACCGGTGCCTGCAAGGGCTGCGGCACCCAGTGGCGATTCATCCATGCGCTCGATTGCGTCGCGCACGCGGGACAGATCGCGGCCAAACATTTCCACATAGGCCATGCAATGATGGCCGAAAGTGACAGGCTGCGCGGTCTGGAGGTGGGTGAAGCCCGGCATCACCGTCGCCGCATGTTCTTCGGCGCGCTCCAGAAAAGCTTCGATCAGGTTTTTCAGGGCGACGGCAGTCTTTTCCATTTCCTGCTTGACCCAGAGACGGAAATCGACGGCCACCTGATCGTTGCGCGAGCGAGCGGTGTGCAGGCGTCCGGCGGAGGGGCCGATCAGATCAGCCAGCCGCGCCTCGATGTTCATGTGAATGTCTTCGAGCTTGCGTGAGAAGGTGAACTTGCCGTCCTCAATTTCCTTGAGAATGGTTTTCAGGCCCTGCTCGATCTGCTTGTGATCGTCTGCCGTAATGATGCCCGTCTTTGCGAGCATGGCTGCATGTGCGAGCGAGCCTTGAATGTCTTGCGCGTAGAGCTTGCGGTCGAAGCCGATCGATGCATTGATCTCTTCCATGATCGCATCGGGTCCTGAGGCAAAACGGCCGCCCCACATCTGATTGCTTGATTTTTGTTCGCTCATGCTCATATGCCCCGAGTGACGATTTGGCCGGATAATAGAAAGAAGTGACGCGACATGGCAGAAGACAACGAAAAGGCGAAATCGGGAAATCGCAAGATCGTCCTTCTTGCAGCCCTTGCCGGTGTCATTGCCGGTATTGGGGCGGTATACGTGATGGAGCGCCCCTCTGGCAATGTGGTAGCCGCTAATGTTTCGTCCGAAAATGACGAAGCGTCCGCCCAATGTGCCCTCAAGGCCGATTCCCTGAAGGGGCTGGACGCGGCTGCAACCGGTGGCGTGGCTGCCATGCGCCCGGCGGAAAAACCGATTTCCGTTGCTCATCTGGCTTTCACCGGCCCCGACGGCAAGCAGATGACGCTTGGTGATTATAAGGGCAAGACGCTTCTCGTTAATCTCTGGGCGACCTGGTGCGCGCCATGCCGCGAGGAAATGCCCGCCCTCGACAAATTGCAGGCCGAAAAGGGCGGCAATGATTTCGATGTCGTGGCGATCAATATCGACACAGGTTCCGACGACAAGCCGAAGGGCTTTCTGAGCGAAATCGGCATCAAGAATCTTGCTTTGCACCGCGATGCGACCATGGCGAGCTTCAATGAGCTGAAGCGGAAAAACCTCGCTTTCGGCCTGCCTGTCACGCTTCTGGTCGACAAGGAAGGCTGTCAGATCGCATCGATGAACGGTCCTGCTCCATGGGAAGGGCCTGACGCCATGAAACTGATCGAAGCAGCGCAGAAACTTTAGCTCTCGACAAAGTCCGGAATTGGTGGCTTGCTCCTTTTTCGAAGGAGACATCCCATGAGCCTCGACGTCTGGCTGGCATTCACCGCTGCATCCATCGTGCTTCTGATCATTCCGGGGCCGACGGTTCTGCTCGTCGTTTCCTATGCGCTGGGGCAGGGCTGGAAGACGGCTTTTCCGATGGCGGTGGGGGTGGCGCTTGGCGATTTTACGGCCATGACCCTGTCGATGTTAGGCGTGGGCGCGCTGCTTGCGGCTTCTGCAACGGTGTTCACGGCGGTCAAATGGATAGGCGCTGCCTATCTCGTCTGGCTGGGCATCAAGCTATTCCGGGCAGGCGGTACGATGAACGCCAAGGCGCGGCATGACAAGGTGCATCCGGCAAAGATGCTGGTTCACGCCTGGCTGGTGACAGCTCTCAATCCAAAAAGCATCACCTTCTTCGTGGCGTTTCTGCCGCAGTTTCTCAGCCCGCATCGGGATTTTCTGACCCAGATGCTGGTTTTTGAGAGCACATTTCTGGTGCTCGCCTTCCTCAATGCCTTCGCTTATGCGCTGACGGCGGCGCGGGCGCGGCGCTTCTTTGCCAGCGAGCGAGCCCTGCGGATTTTCAACCGTGCGGGCGGAACCTTGCTGATCGGCGCTGGTGTTGCGACTGCAACGATCCGGTCAAGCTGAGGTAAAACCGGCCCGTTTCAGACGCACAATGGCGAGATCGAGCGCCGACAGAAAGGCCGAGCGGTCCTTCGGTGAAAATGGCGCGGGGCCTCCGGTGATTTCTCCGGCGGAGCGTAGCGAATCCATCAGATTGCGTGTCGCAAGCGTGTTGCCGATGGTGCTCTGCGTGTGAACGCGCCCATTGGGCGCAATAACCGATGCGCCCTTTTCAAGCGAGCGGCTGGCGAGCGGAATATCGGCGGTGATGACGATTGCCCCCGGTTGCGCATTTTCTGCGATCCAGTCGTCCGCCGCGTCCAGCTTGTCCGATACGATAACCCGTTCCACCCGCTCCGCATCGCGCGGGATTGCCATGTGACTGTTGGCAACCAGCACCACCGGAAGATTGTGCCGCTCGGCGACGCGATAGATTTCAGCCTTCACCGGACAGGCATCGGCGTCGACAAGAATGCGGATCGTGTTGGTTTCAGCGGTCATCCGTTCTCCATAAAAGGACCAGCGCCTTTTGGCAAATTGAACGCTGCAATCAGATTTATGCGATAGGTGTTTCTGGCGAAGCGGTATATGGCGGGCCAGAATAAGAGAGTTTGCCATGGCCGCCCGTTTCTTCCCCATCATGTTTGTTCTGCTCTGGGCCACTGGCTTTATCGGGGCCGGGCTATCCATGCCTTATGCAGAACCCTTCACTTTCATGGCGGTGCGGTTCTCCATTGCGGCAGTCATTATGACGCTCTGGGCGCTGGCAAGCAGGGCTGCGTGGCCAAAGGGGGCGACGCTGGTTCATGCGGCCATTGCCGGTTGCCTGATCCACGGCGCTTATCTCTCCGCACTGTTCTGGGCCGTGCATCACGGTCTGCCCGCTGGCATGTCGGGTCTCGTGGCGGGTCTGCAACCCATGCTCACCACGCTGATCGCCGCCATGCTTCTCGGAGAAAGAGCAAGCGGGCGTCAGTGGACGGGGCTGCTAGTCGGCTTTCTCGGCGTGGCGATGGTCGTCTGGCCGAAGTTTTCGGCTGGCAGCGGCGTTGATCCGAAAAGCCTTGCAGCGGCTTTTTTCGCTGTGATGGCCATCAGCACGGGCACGGTCTGGCAAAAGCGTTTTGGAACCACCGGCGATTTGAAGACAGGCACTGCGGTTCAGTATATCGCCGCCGCTACGCTGACTGCTATCTGTGCCTTTGCGTTCGAAACCCGGGTGATGATCTGGTCTCCGCAACTCATTTTCGCGCTGGTCTGGCTGACGCTGGCGATTTCCATCGGTGCTATTCTGGCGCTTCTTGTGATGATCCGCGAGGGCGCGATGTCGAAAGTCGCATCGCTGTTTTATCTCGTGCCGGGCACTGCGGCGATCATGGCCTATCTGATTTTTGGCGAGACACTCGGTCCGATCCAGATTGCAGGTATGATCGTCACCACGCTTGGCGTGGCCCTGACGACCATGAAGCGCTAATTACTCTACAATCAAATCCGGTTGCTGCTCGCGTTTGCGGAAATTCATGATCGCAGCATTGATTTCCGCGCCGATGATGAAGATCGCTGACAGCATGTAGAGAAAGACGATTGCCACCATGATCGAGGCAAGGCCCGCATAGGTGGAGACATAATTCGCAAAAGTCTCCAGATATTTTGCGAAGGCGGTTGCCGAGGCTAGCCAGGCAAGAAGCGTGATGATGATGCCGGGCAGGATATCGCCAAGGCTGCGGCGACCGGCAGGCAGCCAGATATGCACCATGAAAAGCGCCAGAACCAGAACCGCCACGGCGACACTATAGCGCCAGAAGGCGATGGTACCGGTAAACGGCGCGATGTCGGGAAACCATTGCTCGGCAATGCGCACCGCGAGCGGGGCCAGAACCAAGAGGAAGCTGATCGCCATCAGGCTGAGTGTGCCGACCAGAACGAAACCGAGGCTTTGCAGGCGGCAAAAGATGATCGAGCGCTGGTCGGTGACGCGATAGGCGCGGTTGAGCGCGATGCGCAGCGCCTCCACGCCGTTGGAGGCAAAGTACGCAGCGGCGATCACACTCAGCGTCAAAAGCCCACGGCGCTGAACCGTCAGAACATTGGTCACTTCATTGGCGATGGGAGCTGCGATGTTCGACGGCCACATGTCGAAAATGACATGCACCGCTGTTTGAGCAAATTCCTTGGTACCGAGAAAGCTCGCCAGCGAGGTTGCGAAGATCAGGAAGGGAAACAGCGCCATCAGGCCAGACAGAGCGATGTGACTTGCAAAAGCCCAGCCATCATCTGAACTGAAATGACCGATGACATCGTAGGTAATCTGGCGGAGAAAACGCCTGACTTTTCGCATCCGCAGATTTTACCCCTTCGGTCATTGGCCCAAGTTTCAGACACTTAAATCTAGCATCGCCTGTCAGATTGCAAGGGTTACGCCGTTTTAAAGCCCTTGCGAATCAAGCACTGTGGTGGAAACGCGGCGGCAGGACAGGACGAAATGGCAGAGGAACGTGCAAATCGCAGCATCATCATAACCGGCTGTTCGTCCGGCATCGGTGCTTATTGTGCGGAAGCTTTGCATCGTCGCGGATGGCGGGTCTTTGCCACCGCTCGCAAGGAGCAGGATATCGCCGCCCTGCAAGCAAAGGGGATGGCGGCCTATTATCTTGATTATGCCGAGCCGGACTCCATCGCCGCCCTTGCGGAGGAAGTGTTGCGCAAGACGGATGGCAGGCTGGATGCGCTTTTCAATAATGGCGCTTATGCCCAGCCGGGCGCGGTCGAGGACTTGCCGGTGGAAGCGCTTCGAGCGCAGTTCGAATCCAACTTCTTCGGCTGGCATGACTTGACGCGACGGGTGGTGCCCGTCATGCGCGCCCAGGGGCACGGACGCATTGTTCATTGTTCGTCGATATTGGGGCTGGTGCCCATGAAATGGCGCGGCGCTTATGTCGCGTCCAAATTCGCCATTGAAGGGCTGATGCTGGCGCAGCGCATGGAGCTTGAAGGTTCCGGTGTGGAGGTTTCGCTGATCGAGCCGGGACCGATTGCATCGCAATTCACCTATAACGCCGCCCGTCATGCGCAAGCCAATATCGATCTGGAAGCCTCCGTGCATCGTGAGCTTTATCAGCGCCAGATGGCCAAGCTGACAAGCGGCGGCACCAAATCAAAGAACAAGCTTGGACCGGAAGCCGTCTATGATGTACTGCTTCACGCATTGGAGGCGCCGCGTCCACGCCCGCATTACGCGGTAACGAGACCGGCGAAACTGGGAATTCTGGCGCGCCGCCTGATGCCGTCGCGCTGGCTTTACCGGATGCTGTCCGATCAGTCTTGAAAATTCAATAGACTGCGGATGATGGGAAGGGAACAAGATGGACGTTGTGTTCAAAGGCGCAGCCATGGTGGCCATGCTCGCCGTGGCGATTGTGTTGATCATTGGCCTGCGCAATATGATGCGCGGCGGTGATGCGAATTTTTCCAACAAGATGATGCAGTTACGTGTATTCCTGCAGTTCATCGCAATCGTTCTGATCGTGGGCGCAATCTATTTCGCGCGGCATACCGGCGGACAGTAAGCCATGGTCAAGCTCAACAAGATTTACACGCGCACCGGCGATAACGGCACCACTGGCCTTGCCAGCGGCCCGCGTCGACTGAAGTCCGATCTGCGTGTGGAAGCCTATGGCACGGTGGATGAAGCCAATGCCTGCATCGGCATGGCGCGGATTCATACCGGCGAACATGCCGAAATCGACGCGATGCTCTCGCGCATCCAGAACGATCTATTCGATCTAGGAGCCGATCTTTCTACGCCTGATGACGGCAAGCCGCTGGCTTATGAACCGCTGCGCATCGTTGCGTCACAGGTCGCGCGCGTGGAAGCGGATATCGATGCTCTCAACGCCCATCTCCAGCCATTGCGCTCTTTCATTTTGCCGGGCGGCTCGGCGGCATCGGCAGCACTTCATCTGGCACGCACGGTTTCGCGACGCGCGGAGCGCCTGATGGTGGCGCTGGCGAAGATCGAGGGCGAAGTGGTGTCGCCGGAGGCGCTTCAGTATATCAACCGCCTCTCGGATTTTCTCTTCGTCGCCTCCCGCGCCGTCAATGATAACGGCGCGAAAGACGTGCTCTGGGTGCCGGGACAGAACAGATAGTCAGACCCCTCGCTTGTTGCCCCAGATCAGCACATGCAACTGGGGCAGCACATGCGCTTCGAACCAGCGGTCTGCTATCACCGTGTCCACCAGCCATTCCATGCGGCGCATGATGCCGTCGATGTCGATCGATGCGTCGTCCGCTTCGGGCGGTGGCGGCGTGTGATTGCCGGGCTGGAGATAGATCGGCAGATGAGCATGAAGCGCCGAGACATGCTTTGCGAAGGCATAATCGGTTTCATCGAAGACCACGAATTTCAGCACCACACGCGGCTTCGGCCCCGCCGCTTCGACACAGGCCGCCAGCGCATCGGGTTCGAATTCCATCCCGCTTGACGGCGGCTTCGGGCTGAGCACCAGCGTGTCCAGTGTGGAAAACCAGTCTTTAGCGATAGAACCTTGGGTTTCCAGCGCAAAGCGATAGCCCTCCGCCTTGCCATGGGCGATGAGAGGTCCGAGCGGTTGTATGGCCGGATTGCCGCCCGAAAGTGACACTGTTAAAGGTCGATTTCCGGAAAGTGTCGTCACTTCGTCCCATATGGCTTCGACACCCATCGGCTTCCATTCATGGCGAAAGCGGCTTTCAACCGCGTGCAGGCTGTCGCACCATACGCAACGATAGTCACAGCCGCCTGTACGCACGAAGACAGTCGGCTCGCCGATGAGCACGCCTTCGCCTTGAATGGTTGGGCCGAAAATCTCGCTGATGCGGATTTCGGATGCCTGCTTCATGGTTTTACACTTGGGCGATATTCCGCCCATGTCTTTGGCGTTTCGCTCACTCGCACGGCGGATATTTCCGGCCAGCGTGCGCGGCACCAGTCGAAAAAGTGCTTTGCCAGCGTTTCGGCTGTGGTGTGCCCATGGCCCAGCACATCGTTGAGATGCCGGTGATCGAACGCGTCATCGATATAGCGCTTGAACGGCGCCAGCTCGTGATAGTCACGCACGAAGCCATGTCCGTCGAGATCAGCGGCGGAAAGCTCGACTTCAACGATGTAATTATGGCCATGCAGGCGCGCGCATTGATGATCGGCAGGAAGTCCGGTCAACTGGTGTGAGGCGGAGAAGTGAAACTCCTTGGTGATGCGAAACATCAGGCGTTCCTCCGCTCAACGGCTTCACGCCAAAAATCGGCATCCTCATAGACAGTCGGGTCATTGACGCCTGCGAGGTGAAATGCCTCGCGACGCTCCACGCAGGTGCCGCAGCGGCCGCAGTGCTGCTCGCCGCCCTTGTAGCAGGACCATGTCGCCTCGAAAGGTGTGCTGTGTTTCGTCCCATCGGTGACGATATCGGCCTTGGATGCATGCACATAGGGTGCGAGCAGCTTAATATCGGCGTAGCCGTCCAGCGCATGGTTCTGCATGATCTGGAAGGCATCGATGAAGCCGGGGCGGCAATCGGGATAGATGAAATGATCACCACCATGGACAGCCAGCGCCACAGCATCCGCCTTTTGTGCGGCAGCCACACCAAAGGCGATGGCCAGCATGATGGCGTTGCGATTGGGTACGACGGTGATCTTCATCGTCTCTTCGGCATAGTGACCATCGGGAACGTCGACATCGTCGGTCAGCGCCGAGCCTGTGAGGCTGGCGCCGATGGTGCGGATATCGATGATCTGGTGTGGCACGCCGAGCCGTTCGGCGCAGGCTCTGGCCGAATCCAGCTCCTTTTTGTGCCGCTGGCCATAATCGAAAGAGAGAAGGGCAGTGAGTTCATGTTCCGCTGCGATTCTATGCGCAAGCGAAACGGAGTCGAGTCCGCCGGAGCAGACGACAAGCGTTTTCATAGTCAGGGTTCCTTGTTTTGACCGGGTAGGCTGCGACCGGTTAGTGCGGGCGTGTCGTAAAGCAGGATGACGTCTTTGTAAACGCCATGGACGAGGGAGCAAAAGACATCACAGAAGGCCTCTCAAGGGATGTCGCAATCTGAGAATGAAGTTCTGCCGGAATAAATGGATATTAATCGATATAGATTGCCGAGGCTGATTGACGTGCACGTCAGGCGTCTTTACGTTTCCCGCCGATTTCTAATAGGAAGCGCTATAGCTGAACGGCTTGTTACAGTGCTTTTTTCGGAGCCGCTTCTGTGTCAGGTTCCCGTCGGAATTTGGCATGCGGGCGGTGTTTCATGGCGGCATAGTCGTGCCGTAGGATTCATTGAAGAGGTGGTCGCGGATGAAAGTCCTTGTCGCAGTAAAACGTGTCGTCGATTACAACGTAAAGATCCGTGTCAAGGGCGACGGATCTGGCGTTGAGCTTTCGAATGTGAAGATGTCGATGAACCCGTTCGACGAGATTGCGGTTGAAGAGGCGATCCGCCTGAAGGAAGCTGGCAAGGTCACGGAGATTGTGGCTGTTTCGGTTGGCCCGGCACAGGCGCAGGAAACACTGCGCACAGCCCTTGCCATGGGCGCGGACCGCGCCATTCTGGTGAAGACCGACGAGACGGTCGAGCCGCTCGGCGTCGCCAAGGTCTTGAAGGGCGTTGTCGATGCAGAAAAGCCGGACCTCGTCTTCCTCGGCAAGCAGGCGATTGACGACGATGCCAACCAGACCGGCCAGATGCTGTCGGCGCTCCTCAACTGGAGCCAGGCAACCTTTGCCTCGAAAGTGGAACTGGGTGACGGTTCGGCCAAGGTAACGCGTGAAGTGGATGGCGGTCTGCAGACCATCGATGTGAAGCTTCCGGCGATTGTCACGGTCGATCTTCGTTTGAACCAGCCACGCTATGCATCGCTGCCGAATATCATGAAAGCGAAGAAGAAGCCGCTGGACGAGAAGTCGCCTGCCGATTTCGGTGCCGATATCACGGCGCGCCTGAAGGTCCTGAAGACCGAAGAACCGGGTGGCCGCAAGGCTGGCGTCAAGGTTGGTTCAGTCTCTGAACTGGTCGAGAAGCTTAAAGCCGACGGCATCATCTAAGAAATCGGAAGGGACGAGATAAATGGCTATTCTTCTTATTGCCGAACATGACAATGCAACCCTTTCGGACCAGACGGCAAAGGCGCTGACGGCGGCCGCCCAGATCGGCGGCGATGTCGATATTCTGGTTGCTGGCAAGGGTGCAAAGGCGGCAGCCGATGCAGCCGCCAAGCTGAAAGGCGTGCGCAAGGTTCTGCTGGCTGAAAGCGATGCGCTGGAAAACCGTCTGGCCGAGCCGACGGCAGCACTCATCGTGGCACTTGCCGCCAATTACGACACGATCATCGCCGCAGCGACGACCTCGGCCAAGAACATCCTGCCGCGCGTTGCAGCCCTTCTCGATGTGATGCAGTTGTCGGAAATCATGGAAGTCGTATCGGCAGATACGTTCAAGCGTCCGATCTATGCGGGCAATGCGATCCAGACCGTGCAGTCCACCGACGCCAAGAAGGTGATCACGGTGCGCACGGCCTCTTTCCAGGCCACCGGCGATGGTGGTTCGGCTGCGGTTGAAAGTGCAACCGTGCCTGCCGATCCGGCCCTGTCGAGCTTTGTTGGCAATGCGCTGTCGGCTTCGGATCGTCCGGAACTGACCTCGGCCAAGATCATCATCTCGGGTGGTCGTGCACTTGGTTCGGCTGAAAAGTTCCAGGAAGTGATCCTGCCGGTTGCCGACAAGCTCGGTGCGGCGGTTGGCGCCAGCCGTGCAGCAGTCGATGCGGGCTATGCGCCGAACGACTGGCAGGTTGGCCAGACGGGCAAGGTGGTTGCACCGGAGCTTTACATCGCTGTCGGCATCTCTGGCGCGATCCAGCATCTGGCAGGCATGAAAGACTCACGCGTCATCGTCGCCATCAATAAGGACGAAGAAGCGCCGATCTTCCAGGTTGCCGATTACGGCCTCGTCGGTGATCTCTTCACCGTGCTGCCGGAGCTGCAGAAGGCTCTTTGATTTTTTGCGAAGCGGCGGGCCAGTCTCGCCGCTTCGTCATTTTGCGACCCGCCCCAGTCGGAGACCAAGGCCCTTGGCCTAATCTCGCGTTTGGGGCGGGTTCTTTGTAATGAGCAAGAATTTTGGATTGCATTTTAGGCGGACAGCCTATCATCTGCTGGATGAGCCTTATGCAATTCAAAGCGCAGTTTTGCGCTTGCTGTAAAAAAGACATGCTCGACAGGCCCCATTGGGGAGGATGAAGGAGTTACTACGGTGGCAATCAAGACGGTTGGTATAGTCGGCGCGGGTCAGATGGGTGGCGGCATCGCCCATGTCTGCGCTCTGGCAGGTTTTAGTGTGCTTTTGCACGACGCTGCGCCGGACCGGCTGGAAAAGGGCATTGCCACCATCAACGGCAATATGGCGCGTCAGGTTTCTTCGGGCAAATTGCAGGAAGAAGAGCGCGCAGGTGCCATGAAGCTGATCCGCGCAGCAAACTCCATGGAAGACCTTGCAGGCGTCGATCTGGCCATTGAAGCGGCGACGGAAGACGAAACCGTCAAGCGCAAGATTTTCGCGCAGCTCTGCCCGATCCTGAACCCGCAAGCCATTCTGGCGACCAACACGTCGTCGATCTCCATCACGCGGCTTGCCTCTACGACGGATCGTCCGGAGCGTTTCATCGGTATTCACTTCATGAACCCGGTGCCGGTGATGAAGCTTGTAGAGCTGGTTCGCGGCATAGCCACTGACGAGGATACATTCCGCAAGTCGAAGGATTTCGTGCAGGCGCTCGGCAAGACGGTTACGGTCGCCGAGGATTTCCCGGCATTCATCGTCAACCGTATCCTGCTGCCGATGATCAATGAGGCGATCTATACGCTTTATGAAGGCGTAGGCAGCGTCGAAGCCATCGATACCGCCATGAAGCTTGGTGCAAACCATCCGATGGGACCATTGCAGCTTGCAGACTTCATCGGTCTCGACACTTGCCTTTCAATTATGCAGGTGCTGCATGACGGTCTCGCGGATTCCAAATACCGCCCGTGCCCGCTGCTGGTCAAATATGTCGAAGCAGGCTGGCTTGGACGCAAGACGGGCCGCGGCTTCTACGATTATCGCGGCGAGCATCCGGTGCCAACGCGCTGATAGCGCCATATCCGCACAATCTAAAAGCCGGCTTCGACCGGCTTTTTTTGTGAGAATTTTCAACTGTGACAAGTTTCAGGCAGCTGTGGAAAACCTGAATATCGTTACCATTAACTTACCGTTAACGGTGCCGGTTTAGCACTTATTCATCTTTGATCGTTAAAGTTTTCATTAAGATGTTCGGAAGTGAAGATTACTTCACAAGCTCACATTGAGCGCAGTGAACATCCTTTCGAACATGATTTAGATGAAGGTGAAAGCGATGAGCATTCTTGTTCAGTTGCGTGACAGCGTTAATGTCATCCGCGAGTTCGTCGCACCGAGCTACCGGCCCGAGCGCCATTACATGCGCGGACCCGGCCCGGCTTGCGAAGCACGCACGCGCCACTAAAGCACGGCTCCCGAAAGTGGGAACCGGTTTCGGGATAAAGACGTGCGTAAAAACAAAAGCTTAAAGCGTTTCGCCCGAAAATAATTGAACGCGACACGCTTTAAGGTGTCTCTCCCAAGACATGGTGGAAAGAAGTAAAGCCAGAACGGTCACCCGCTCTGGCTTTTTGCTTCTCTGAATTCAGGCTTCAATACAGCCGACTATTCCAGACCTTCAAACAGCGCCGTAGAGAGATAGCGCTCTGCAAAGGAAGGAATGATGATGACAATGTTCTTGCCAGCATTTTCCGGACGCTTGCCGACTTCGATCGCAGCGGAGAGCGCCGCGCCGGACGAGATGCCGACCGGAATGCCTTCGATACGGGCGATCAGGCGTGCATTGGCAAAGGAATCCTCGTTGGAAACCTGCACGACTTCATCGTAGATACCGGTGTCGAGCGTCTTCGGTGCGAAGCCAGCACCAATGCCCTGGATCTTGTGCGGGCCGGGCGTGCCGCCGGACAGGACAGGGGAATCCTTCGGCTCGACGGCGATCACTTTGAACGACGGCTTGCGCGCCTTGATCACCTGACCGACGCCGGTGATGGTGCCACCAGTGCCGATGCCGGAAATCAGAATATCGGCTTCGCCATTGGTGTCGTTCCAGATTTCCTCCGCCGTCGTGCGGCGATGAATTTCCGGATTGGCAGGGTTTTCAAACTGCTGCGGAATGATGGCGTTCGGGTTGCCCTCGGCAATTTCCTCAGCCTTGGCGATCGCGCCTTTCATGCCTTTCGCGCCTTCGGTCAGCACCAGTTCGGCACCGAGCAGCTTGAGCAGCTTGCGGCGTTCCACCGACATGGTTTCCGGCATGGTCAGCACAAGGCGGTAGCCTTTGGCTGCTGCGGCAAATGCAAGCGCGATGCCGGTATTGCCGGAGGTCGGTTCGACGAAAACCGTCTTGCCGGGCACAGCCTTGCCTTGTTCCTCAAGCGCCTCGATGAGTGCTAGACCGATGCGGTCCTTCACACTTGCCAGCGGATTGAAGAATTCCAGCTTCACGAGAAGGTTCGCGACAACGCCGTTTTCCTTGGCAAATTTATCAATGCGCACAAGCGGCGTGTTGCCGATTGTTTCCAGAATCGAGCCGTAAACGCGGCCGCGTCCTGCAGTTTCGTTGCTCTTCGAGCCAAGGGGCTTGTTCATAGCGTAATCTCCCTTCATGTTGCGCAAAGTTTAAGAGTAAACAGCGCAAAAGCATAGCTGGACATGTGCGCTTGATGCATCATGTTTAGAATTATATTCTATATAATCGTATTTTTTAAAAGTGAATTCCATCATAATTGGGGGTGGGCGTATTAGCTTATCTGGAAGGTTATTGATCCGCGTCAATGCATTGGCTTGGGTAAGGCGCGCATAATTAAGCTATCAGGCAACCAGGAGATCGAGAGATGTACAAGAATATTCTGATCGCGACCGACGGGTCGGAACTCGCTGAAAAGGGTGTCGATCAGGGCGTGGAACTGGCCAAGGAAACGGGTGCGAAAGTGACTTTCGTCTCGGTGACCGAGCTTCTGCCGTCCTATGGCATCGTCGTTGCGGCAGAATGGGCATCGAGCCCGGTTGCGTTTCAGGAATATCGCGAAGCAATCACCAAGGCTGCGACGAAGATTTTGACCGCAGCCAAGGACAAGGCGAAAGCCGCAGGCGTGACCGCTGAAGCGGTGCATGTCGAAAACCAGTCGCCCGCGCAAGGCATTGTGGAAGCTGCGAAATCTCATGGCAGCGATCTGATCATCATTTCCTCGCATGGCCGTCGCGGCGTGAACAAACTCCTGCTTGGCAGCCAGGCGGCAGAAGTCCTGTCGCTCAGCACTGTGCCTGTGCTGGTGATCAAGTAATAGGCAGCTATTTGTTTTCTGTCGGGTGTTTTTCACGGGTTCAGCGATTACCCGTGAGAGGCAAACAACGAAAGAAGATTGCCGATGACCTCTGTTAAGCTCCTCTTGTCCGCCTATCTGGTTGGGCAAGAGGAGTTTGGCTTTTCAGGAGGTCTGCATGACTGCGCCGCGCCCTTACAAGACCCACTTGGGCAACCACCTGCTTCATCCCGAAACACAAATGCTGAATTACGGCTATGACCCGGAACTTTCCGAAGGCGCGGTCAAGCCACCCGTTTTTCTGACTTCAACCTTCGTTTTCAAGACCGCCGAGGATGGGCGCGATTTCTTCGATTTCGTTTCCGGCCGCAAGGAGCCGCCTGCCGGTGTGGGCGCGGGACTGGTCTATTCACGCTTCAATCATCCCAACAGCGAGATCGTTGAAGATCGTCTGGCGGTCTATGAGGGCGCGGAAAGTTCGGCGCTGTTTTCGTCTGGCATGTCGGCGATCGCGACCACGCTTTTTGCCTTTGCGCGCCCCGGCGACGTCATCCTGCATTCGCAACCGCTTTATGGCGGTACCGAAACGCTGTTGGCCAAGACGTTCTTGAATTTCGGCGTGGAAGCCGTGGCCTTCGCCGATGGCGTGCATGAAGCGGCAATCGAAAAGGCGGCGGAGGAAGCCTTGGCCAAGGGGCGCGTTTCGGTCATCCTGATCGAAACACCGGCCAATCCGACCAATAGTCTGGTCGATATAGCGGCCATACGGCGTGTCGCGGAAAAGATCGAACAGCGGCAGGGACATCGTCCGATCATTGCCTGTGACAACACCTTGCTGGGACCGGTTTTCCAGAAGCCGCTCGATCATGGCGCGGATCTGTCGGTCTATTCGCTGACCAAATATGTCGGCGGCCATTCCGATTTGATTGCGGGCGCAGTGCTCGGCGCCAAATCCATTGTCCGGCAGGTGAAGGCGTTACGCGGCGCCATCGGCACGCAGCTCGATCCGCATTCCTGCTGGATGCTCGGACGCTCGCTGGAAACGCTTGGCCTGCGTATGGAGCGCGCAGACAGCAATGCACGGGCGATTGCAGAATTCCTGCGTGACCACCCCAAGGTCGAAAAGCTGCATTATCTGCCATTTGTGGATGAGAATTCCGATGTCGGCGCGTTGTTCAAGCGGCAATGCACGGGCGCTGGCTCCACATTCTCCTTCGACATCAAAGGCGGGCAGGCGGCAGCGTTTCGCTTCCTCAATGCACTTCAGATTTTGAAGCTTGCCGTCAGTCTTGGCGGTACGGAATCGCTTGCGAGCCACCCGGCCGCGATGACCCATTCCGGGGTTCCGATTGAAGTACGCGAGCGCATAGGTGTGCTGGAGTCGACCATCCGCCTGTCCATCGGCATTGAGCATCCAGACGATCTGATTGCCGATCTCGCTCAGGCGCTGGAAGCAGCATAATCTGGTGGCACGAATCAAAACCGAGGGCCGTGAGGAGCGGCCCCGGTTTTCAGCAATGCATTCAAACAGGAAGCGACCATGCCCATCATACCGTTCATTGAGGAGAAGGCCGGCGAGATGCGCGCGGTTTTCGAGGACTTGCATCGTCATCCCGAAATCGGCTTTGAGGAAAAGCATGCTTCGGGCGTGGTTGCTGACCTTTTGGGGCAATGGGGTTTCGATGAAGTTCACACCGATATCGCGACGACCGGGGTTGTCGGTATATTGAAGGGACGTCAGGCTGGCAATCGCCGTATCGGTCTGCGTGCCGATATGGACGCTCTGCCAATCGATGAAATCTCCGGTGTGCCCTATACATCGCAAAATCCGGGCCGCATGCATGCCTGCGGCCATGACGGGCACACGACGATGCTGCTGGGTGCTGCGCAATATCTGGCGGCGACCCGCAATTTTGAAGGCAGCGCGGTTTTCGTCTTTCAGCCTGCGGAAGAGGGGTTGGGCGGTGCGCGCCGCATGATCGCGGAAGGACTGTTCGAACGTTTCCCGTGTGATGAAATCTACGGCATGCACAATCAGCCTTTGGGAACGCTTGGCAAAGCGGTCATCCGCAAGGGTGCGGCCATGGCAGGCGCCAGCTTCTTTGATATCAAGCTGACCGGCAAAGGCAGTCATGCCGCACAGCCGCATAATTCACGCGATGTGTTGGTGATCGGCGCCGATCTGGTCGGTCAGTTGCAGACCATCGTCTCGCGCAATGTTCCGCCGACCGAGGCTTGCGTGGTCTCCTGCACGCAGTTTCACACGGGCAGCGCCTATAATATCGTGCCGGAAGTGGCGACGATCACCGGCACCATCCGCTATTTCGAGAAGCGCGTCTGTGAGCTTGCCGAAAGCCGCTTGCGTGAAATATGCGCTGGTGTCGCTGCCGGTTACGGCGTGACGGTGGATGTCGATCTTCGCAATGTATTCGATGTCCTGCGTAACGACCATGATCTGTCGGACGCCTATATGGCGGCGGCGCGCGATGTGCTTGGCGAAGCCAATGTCAGCGATGATGCCCCTGCTGCCATGGGCAGTGAGGATTTCGCCGATATGCTGGCGCGTGTGCCGGGGGCCTATATCAACGTACAGCACGCTGGCAAGGCTGCACTTCACAATCCCGCCTTTACGCTCGATCCTGCGACCCTGCCTATCGGTTCGTCGATCTATGCGCGTATCGTAGAAACCCGGCTGCCAATGGACCGCGAACAAGCCGCATAACGGCGAGATCCCGGCCTAATGGCGATAATCGATTTCCGATAGCAGCTCCTGAAATTGCGGGGCTGTGTTCGTCGCAGACCAGCTGCCGCTATTGCCGAGGCTGCGGAACGTTGCTCCGGCAGCCAAAGCTATTTCGTTCGGCAGTTTCGCATCGGCCAGCATTTCTGACAGCGCTTCCATTTCTTCCGCGCGGCGCAGGATATGGCGTGGGTAAGTCGGCACCAGCTTGGCGAGATCGGATAGCGTGCCGCCCAGATGATGGTCTATCAGCTCAAACAGCGGATCGGTCACACCGAAGGCATTGGCAGTGTTGGCCGTCTCGAACAATGCTGCCGCTACAGTTTTGTTGAACCCGGCAAATGCCATTTTGAAAACCGATGCCCGCGTGATTTCTTCGCCAAGCGAGATGACGGGCAACAAGCCTTCAAACAACGTCTCAAGAGGTTTTGTGTCTGGTCCACTGGCATAAATGCGGCCTTCGTCACCGAGATGCGATGCGCGACCAATGATGCAGGCATTGCAGAAAGGAAGCGAAGCATTGCCGAAAGCCGCGTCCAGATGCTCGGCATCGGCGGGTGTCTTGGCATTCATATCGACGAAAAGTGGCGCGGCTCCTTGTTCGCGGCAGGCCGCGATTGCTTGTTCGGCGACGTCAATGACTGCCGATGGCGGCACAAGCGACAGCACCAAATCGCTTTCAGCAACGGCGGAAGCTATGTCGTCGCGCAATTCGACGCCGATTGACTGGGCGGACTTTTGCGTTTGTTCGCTGCGACCGCCCATCGGGCTTATCACTTTATGTCCAGCGGAAATCAGCAATTTGGCAAAAGCGCCACCCATATCGCCGGGATAGAGAAGAGTAATCGTGGACATCATGAGCCTCCTGAGGGTTTTCTGACTTCCGGCGTGGCCTTGCGCACCGTACTGGCGCCAAACAATGCCAGCCCGCCGAGAACGGAAATGACGGCATAAATCTCGAAAGCGAACGTATAGCTGCCCGTCATGTCGAACAGCAGTGCCGCCAGCATCGGCCCGCCGATGCCGGAGATCATCACCATGGGTGTAACTACCCCCATGATGGCGCCCTGGTTCTTGCGACCGAACAGCGAGGCCAACAGAAACGGCATCATCATGATGAGCCCGCCTGCCGACAAGCCGCTGAGGATGCCGTATCCGAGTTGCAGGTGCCAGATACTGTCTGCATTGATGAACAGGATCAGCCCGATCGCCTGCATTGCGGAAAGACCGAGGATCACCAAACGGGTCGGGAAGTGATCGGCAATAAAGCCAGTGAGCAATTTTCCCAGAATGGCGCAGATACTGTAGGTCATGATTACGCTGCCTGCTTCGGCCGTACTGAACCCCAGCGATTGCGCTGCAGGGATCTTGTGCAGCAAGGCGCCCTTCAGAACAAAGTCGGTCAGATTCCAGCCAATCATCAGAAACCAGAAACCCGGCGAACGCATCGCGTCTCCAACGGTCAGATCGGGGCCGGTATCAGTCGTTCTGGTTGCGGCATTCGCACTGTCCGGGTCTTCGCCGAACGGCTTGAGCCCCATGTCCGCAGGTTCGCGGCGCAGGACGAAGACTGCCAGCGGCACCAGAATGAGAACCGGCAGGAAGCCGAGAACGAACCAGGTTGAGCGCCAGTCGGAAATAGACAGAAGCCATATGATCAGGAGTGACATCAATATGCCGCCGAGATTGGCGCCTGACGAAACCAAACCGGTCGCCCGACCGCGTTGCGCTGAAAACCACTTGGCGATGAGCGGAAACACCAATGCGTTGGAGAGGCCCGCAACGCCTATGCCACCGATGACGCCAAAGGTGAGCGCGAATTGCCAGAAGGTCTGCGCGACAGATGTCAGGCAGAAGGACAGGCCGACAAGAACCGCGCCGATGATAATGACGGTTCTAGGGCCTCGCTGGTCCACCCACCGACCGACAAGGGGAGCGGATAATCCGGCGACGAGTTCCCGGAAGGCGATCACTCCGGTGATCTGCGTATTGGACCAGCCAAGCTCTTCACGCGCCGGATTGATGATGAACCCCATCGTCTGGAAGCCGATACCGGCGCGGATGCATGAGATGGCGAGGCAGGCCAGGGCAATGTACCAGGCATAATGAATGTGACTTGATTTACGCATGTTAGACGGCCCTCGGAAACAACGAGATGGGTCTTTAAAAGCGGCGAAATATGTGGGTCGCGGCGAAAAAAAGCGTAGCGCTTCCTTGCCAATGCTGAGGCATCGGTTCGTTTGGCTCTTCGATTTGATAGTTAAATCAGAGGACGCAGGCGTCGTGCCGCTACAAAATACAGGGGTGCAACATGGCTGCACCCCTGCGCGTTGTCGACAATGTCCAGACGGTTATTGCGTTGTGAAGTCTAGGCATTCAAGCTCTCCTGTCCGAAGTGTTCGTTCGTCGAGCCCCCTAAACGACAATGCTTCAAGCGTTCTCGGCGTCGTCCTTTTCCATTCTGGAAAGTGCGGACATCTTCTTCGCAGAAGCGGGCGCTACCATCGGATAATCGGACGGGAGGTTCCATTTCCGTCGATAAGCATCAGGTGTCAGCCCGAAGCGGCTCATCAAGGCGCGCTTGAGCGTCTTGTAGCGGCGGCCATCTTCCAGACAGATGATGTAATCCTCGAAGATCGATTCCTTGGGGTCAACCGAGGGTGTTGCAGGAGCTTCTTTGGGAGAAAAGCTCGATCCACCAGATAAACCACCAATACATTGACAGACATCCGTGATAACATTCAGTAGTTCTTCAGACGTCATCTGATTTTTATTCACATATGAAGTGATAATATTATTAGCTAGCTTCACATGCAGAATTCTATTTCCATTGGTATATTCTTTAGCTGCATTTTCCATAATACATCGCCAGATTGGAGGGATTATACTTTTTAAGATTTTATAGGTCGGTGGGAAGTTCGATAGGCTCGAGTCCGTCACCTCAATTCCTAAACTTCCTAGTCAAGTATTATCTTATTTGACTTTACAGTAAAGTAAAAATTAACATTACGTAATGTAGGGATCTACGAAATATGGCGGGTTCAGCGTGAAGCTTGAGGGGGCGTTTTGGCGGCCGGCAGCGTTTCCGATCTGCCTCAATCAGATCGAATACAAAGCTGGTTCAAGCGCGTGAAAGCGCCATCTGCCGGTCGGACCGACAACGGCGCGATGTCCTCTAACGGATGCGTTTGATGGCTTGATCAACCGGATCGGGTTGAGGCCGATCAGCAAAAAATCTCAAATTTGTAGATTAAATGGTGCGGGTGGTCGGAATCGAACCGACACTCCTTTCGGAACCGGATTTTGAGTCCGGCGCGTCTACCAGTTCCACCACACCCGCACAGGTCTGCCGAAGCAGTTTGATATGGTCCAGAATGGACAGCGGGTTGGGATATACCGGCTAAACGAAACAACGTCAATTGCCCATAAGCGCAGGTTTTAGCGGGGAATGTCGATTGTTCCGAGCGGTCTGTTCAAAGCCGCCAAGGAGCGGAGCGATGCGGGCGGTCGACATGTTCGAATTGGAGCATGGGCAGTATGATATCAGGAAACGACCAGCATACCGCCTTGTCGTGTCATATACATGGCGCACTGTCTGGTCATCGCCACAATAAACCCCAGCTGGAAAACGCCGTGCGTTTTCACAGGCAGTACTATCGCAAAGCTGTCAGCCGCAAACTTGGAACGCCTTGCGATCTGATTGAATCAGATAGACGCTCTCACCGTTTGTTTGACGCACATCTTATCCGAAAACCGTTTCACACTTCTCGGGATGTGCTCCAGCCGGTTCGTTATGGCCTATCTATGACGCAGACCGTGTTCAACCACGTTCCACACCACGACGACCGCAACAAAGCCGAGCAGGATGTAATCCAGCGTGCTGATATAGTGTAAATATTCCATAGCGCATCTCCTTCCCATGGGATGGCGCGATGGCGGTTGCGAACCAGACGAAAGCCGGTCCTGATTGTTATGACCCGGAACGCTTCGCACCTCTTGCGAGGTTGGAAATGCACCGGTGCGGACCTCCTCTTCCGCCTGTCATGCGCTCTCCCGGGAAGGATGATAACACGCCGGGAAAGCTTTCACAAACTGTTGATCTTGCCCGCTATTTCGATAGCAGGCAAAGCATCGTTCTAGCTGCGATCCGTGATGCTGCGAATGCGGTTGCGCACGATGCGCGCGAGATTGCGGGTACGCTGATAGAGATGGATTTGCGACGCCGCCTGACGCGCAAGTCTGTCTGCACCGGGGTTCAGACCGACGACCAAGGTCTCGATGGTCTCGCGCTCCTGGAAGAGGCGCGTCATCACTGGATGGTCCGGCACGGCGCAGGAGTCTGTTCTGAGAATATTCGGATCGTTCAGGTGGCTTTTCGCAACTTCGATCATGAGAAGAACGCCGGGCGAGAAAGGTTGAAGGCTTTCGTCATAGGCGGTTTTCCATGTCCAGGCTTCACCGGCGACGGTAAAGACGGTCAGGATAGCGATAACGCGCCCATCCAGCTCCAGCGTATGGATACGCACGCAATCGCGTTCGGCGAGATTGTTGACCGCCTCACGCGCAAAGGCGGCACGGAAACGGTCCACCGCCATAGCGGTGCCGCGTTTTCCTTTCCAGCCATTGGCTTCCAGTGAAAGGAAATGTTCGAAAGACTGCCGCACTTCATCGGGCGTGCGATAGATGCGGTGGGCGAGTTCACCTTTTTCGGCAAGACGCCGCCACAGGCGCTGATAATCGCGGCGATGGTGGGCGCCGATGGCCTGTTGGATGTAGCTGTCACCGTCGAGATCGCTTTTGAGGAACGGGCGCTCTTTCTGTTCGATGGCGACGACTGGCAGTTGCCGGCCGACTGCGACCGAACGGATGAGTTTTGCCGCAGCGCCATTGGCGCGCATTTCGGGCAGAACCAGCACATGGGGCAGTTTGAGGTGGTCGCGTGCCAGAATGTCGAACAGGTCTTCCACCACGCCGACAGGGTCGTCATGGTCGATCAGCGGTGTGCCCTGCGGCCCGAAAGGCGTTGACCAGGCACGGATAACCGGTGTGGACAGCGGAAGGCCGGGGCGCTCGATCGTATAGGGCATTACGAAGCGCAGGCGGCTGCGGATTTCGTTTTCGTCACGCATGACCATGAAGCGGACTTCGCGATCTTCCAGCCGCGGCATGGCGGGAGCCAGAAAACGGGCGTTGAAGAATACATTCGGCTCGATGGTCCGGTTGCTCAGATGATCCAGCTCGTCGCGCAGTTCGAAGCCCGCCGCCGCACCGTAGATCGCCAGCTTGCGCGGGATATCGCGGCTGTGAAGGCTTTCCTCCAGCTTCTTGGCAGCATCCATTGCGGAAGCTGTATCGGACAGTTCCGAAACGATGCGGGCTGCGTTTCCGCCTGCGGATTCTTCAAGCAAAGGTTTTGCGGCCATTACAAAATACCCTCCGGGCTATTGTCTCGATCTCGGGGGATGAGAATGAACATAGCGATATGCATGGTGCGAGAAACGGCTGTCGAAAGCAGGGCTGCTTCCATCAGCATGGCGATGGCTGTCGAAATGGCGGCGCCGGTCAGGCCGAAGCGTGGGATAAGCACCAGATTGAGAATGACATTCACAGCAAGTGTTGCGGCATAGAGCAGGGCGCAGATGTTCTGCTTGCCCGACATGTTGAGAAGACTCTCCGCCGGTCCCACACTGGCGCGGGCTATCACGCCGATGATCAGGATGAACAGAAGCGGGTAGCCTGCCGTGAAAGCTGGGCCGAACAGGCGCAGCAGCGGATATCCGGCCATCAGGATGACGATACCGAGAACGAGTGTGGGCCAGAAGGTCCAGCGAACCGAGGCCTGCGCAAAACTCGCAAATTCTCTGCGGTCACCGCTGTGCAACAGATCGGAATAACGCTGCGCCACGCTGGCCTTCACCGCGAAATAGACGAAATGGGCGAGCGCCATGATCTTCGTGGCAGCGAAATAGATTGCCACATTTTCAGGATCCATCTCGCGACCGACCATCAGAACATCGACATTGATCAGCAGAAAGAAAAAGCCCTCAACGAGGAAGATCGGCAGGGCGACTGTCATCCATTCACGCAGGCGCTGGTCGCGCATTGCGGTTGGAATGTCCTTTTGCAGTGAGCGATCGACCGTGAAAAACTGTCCAACGGTGGTGATCCACGTTGCGGCAATCGATACGGAAAGCGCGGTTGCGGCCGTCGATGGCAAGCCTGAGACATGCGCCACGATCATGAACAGAAGCACGAGGAGCGGACGCACGATATAGCTTGGCGTCAGCGCCAGGGTGACCCAGGTACGCGAACGGGCAATGCCGTCCAGCATATTGCCGAGCGTGATCATCGGCAGGCAGACGAAACCCAGAATGAATGGCACGAGATAATAGCTGGCGACCTGATCCTTCAGCAGCCAGAGCGTAAGCGAGCCGATCAGTGCAATAATCGTTGCCGAGGCAAAGGCAAATGCGCGTCCGGTGAAGAGAATGCCGCGTACCAGACCGAACATCTGGCGCTGAACATATTCCGGCACATAGCGAATAATCGTCGTGTGCAGGCCAAAGCAGGCGAGATCGCCGATGATGATCATCGTCAGCCAGACAAGAACGAAGATTCCATATTCAAATTCACCCATCCAGCGGGCAAGGATAACTTGCGACAGGAGCGCAATGGCGGCGCTGGCCACGCGAACCGAAAAGGCTGCAAGGGATGCACGCTGCGCTGCGGCCTGCGGACCGCTGTCGGTCAGCACAGAATCCAGCCGCTCCGTCATAGGACGAAGCCTGGCCGCGATGGTGCCGGGTAAAAACCGGCTCGCTGCTTCAGCTGCCGAAAACCACACGTCTTTGCCAACCCTGTTATGCGCCGCCCTTATGAATGAGCGTTTCGCTTGTTTGCGCCGAGATTTTCCCGGTCTTTGTGTCTGTCTTTCTCGCACGTCCTATCCGAAATCTGTTTCAGGTTTTTCGGGACATGTTCGAATTCTTGCATCAGCCTGATGAGAGACCGATGACCGGACATTAGATGGGAGTCCTTTAAAAAGGGAAAAAGGAAAAATCCAGCGAAAGATTTGGCGCGGAAAATGCCGGAATGGTGAGTATTTCCTGAATCCCGAGAATATATGCTTACTGTCTAATTAAAGCATCTGCTTAAAGATGGCAAAACAGGTTTATCTGTCGCTATGGGCGCAGGCCAGTATTCTTGTCTGGCCACAGAAAGCGCCATGAGAATTTGCCGTGTTGCTGCACCGGTCCTTGCACCTGCGGGTGGGGTACAAAGAAAAACCCCGGCGTGATAAGCGCCGGGGTTTCTGTCATTCGCCTTATTCGAAAGCACCGTGACAGTGCTTGTATTTCTTGCCCGATCCGCATGGGCAGGCCTCGTTGCGGCTGACCTTGCCCCATGTGCGGGGATCGGCTGGATCGCGGTCGGCTGCCGGGACAACACGTTCATCGTGCTGATGATCGGTCCAGGCGGCATCGTCGAAATCGTTCTGCCCCGTTGTCTCGTCGATGTGACGACCGTGCATGACCGGCAGTTCCGGCTCCTGCGGTGCTTCGCGGACAATTTCAACGCGCATCAGCTGCGAGATGACCACTTCGCGCAGATTGGCCAGCATGGACTGGAACAGCTCGAAGGCTTCAGTCTTGTACTCGTTCAGAGGGTCGCGCTGGGCATAGCCGCGGAAGCCGACAACCGAGCGCAGATGGTCGAGGTTGACCAGATGCTCGCGCCACAGATTGTCGAGCGACTGCATGATGACCGACTTTTCAACATAGGTCATGATCTGCGGTCCGAAGCGTTCGGCACGGTCGGCAGCAGCCTTGTCGGCGGCTTCCTTGATGCGGTTCTCGAACTCTTCTTCGGCGATGCCTTCTTCCTTTGCCCATTCCTCGACCGGCAGATCGAGGTTGAGCTTGGTGGCGACATCTTCCTTCAGGCCGGCAATATCCCACTTTTCCGCATAGGCGTCCTTGGGGATACGCAGGGCGACGATATCCTCGATAACCTCATGACGCATTTCTGCGACCGTTTCGGTCAGGTCCGGCTCGTCCATCATTTCCAGACGCTGTTCGAAGATCACCTTGCGCTGATCGTTCATCACGTCGTCGTACTTGAGCAGGTTCTTACGAATTTCGAAGTTGCGTGCTTCGACCTTCTTTTGAGCCTTTTCGAGCGCCTTGTTGATCCACGGATGGACGATGGCCTCGTCTTCCTTGAGACCGAGCTTCTGCAGCATGCCGTCCATACGGTCGGAACCGAAGATGCGCATCAGGTCGTCCTGCAGCGACAGGAAGAACTTGGAACGGCCCGGATCGCCCTGACGACCGGAACGACCGCGCAGCTGATTGTCGATACGGCGGCTTTCGTGGCGCTCGGTAGCGAGAACATAGAGCCCGCCTGCGGCGAGCGCCTTTTCTTTCAGCTGTGCGATATCGGCCTTGATCTCGGCGATCTTGGCGTCGCGTTCCGGACCTTCCGGCATTTCCGCCAGTTCCTCGCGAACGCGCATTTCCAGATTGCCGCCGAGCTGGATGTCAGTACCGCGACCCGCCATGTTGGTGGCGATGGTGACAGTGCCCGGCACACCGGCCTGCGCAATAATGTAAGCTTCCTGCTCGTGATAGCGGGCGTTCAGGACCTGGAAGTCCTTGATGCCTTCCTTGCGCAGACGCTCGGCCAGAAGTTCCGACTTTTCAATCGATGTCGTGCCGACGAGGATCGGCTGGCCCTTTTCGTGCGATGCACGAATATCGCGAACGATGGCTTTGTATTTTTCTTCGACGGTGCGGTAAACCTCGTCGTCCTCGTCGATACGCTGCACAGGCAGGTTGGTCGGGATTTCGAGAACTTCGAGACCGTAAATATTGCCGAACTCTTCCGCTTCGGTCGCAGCCGTACCGGTCATGCCGGAGAGCTTGTTATACATGCGGAAATAGTTCTGGAAGGTGATCGAGGCCAGCGTCTGGTTTTCCGGCTGGATCGTCACATGTTCCTTGGCTTCCAGCGCCTGGTGCAGGCCTTCCGAATAACGGCGGCCCGGCATCATGCGGCCGGTGAATTCGTCGATGATGACGATTTCGTCGTTACGGACGATATAGTCCTTGTCGCGCTGGAACAGCTTGTGAGCGCGCAGCGCATTGTTCAGATGGTGAACCACGGCGACATTCTCGATGTCGTAGAGGCTTTCACCCTTCAGATGACCTGCGGCTTCCAGAAGCTGCTCGACCTTTTCGGTGCCGACTTCGGTGAAGATGGCGGTCTTCTGCTTCTCATCGACTTCGTAATCTTCTTCTGCCAGCGGCGGAATGAACGTGTCGATGAGGTTGTAGAACTCCGAGCGATCTTCCAGCGGGCCGGAAATGATCAGCGGGGTGCGCGCTTCGTCGATGAGGATCGAATCCACTTCGTCGACGATGGCGTAGTTATGCGGGCGCTGCACCATCTGGGCGCGCTCATACTTCATGTTATCGCGCAGATAATCGAAGCCGAGTTCGTTATTGGTGCCGTAGGTGATGTCGCAGGCATAGGCCTCGCGACGCTCATCGTCGTCCAGACCGTGCTTGATAACGCCGACCGTCAGGCCGAGGAAATTGTAAAGACGACCCATCGTCTCCGCATCGCGGGTGGCGAGGTAGTCGTTGACCGTCACGACATGAACGCCCTTGCCCTCAATCGCATTGAGGTAGACGGGCAGGGTCGCCATCAGCGTCTTGCCTTCACCGGTGCGCATTTCAGCGATGCCGCGTTCATGCAGCACCATGCCGCCGATCAGCTGTACATCGAAGGGACGCATGCCCAATATGCGCTTGGCGGCTTCACGCGCGGTTGCAAAAGCGTCCGGCAGAATGGCGTCGAGCGTCTTTCCTTCAGCCAGTGCGGCGCGGAATTCGGCGGTCTTGGCCTGAAGCTGCTCATTGGTGAGCGTTTCGTAATTCTTCTCAAGCGCGGTAATTTGCTCCGCACGCTGACGCAGGGTCTTTACCTGGCGGTCGTTGGATGAACCGAATATCTTGCGGGCGAGGCCGCCAAAGCTGACCATCTCTGGTCCTTTCCTGTCCGTTCAGCCGGAAGCGCTTCCGGCAATGTCGAATGCTTTATTCACGCGTATTGAAACAAATGCAAGAAAAGTACACCGCTAAAGCAGCCCTTCAAGGCGCAATTTTGGCACAATTTCCCCCCGCCGCTCGCCGAGCGTCCAAACCCCGGCAGATTTGCAGGGTATCGCTGGAAACACTCTGGACGCAAAGCCGAAGGACAGATAAGTGGGGCTTAGGGCGATGTCAACGTTGCTCAACAGGCCGGAAATCCCGCTCTTTCGTGACAGGGTGGCGGTATCCGGGCCAAATTCCGCCGCATTCATCGGGCCGGTAAGCGGTCTCGAAGGAGAGAATCTCATATGAAAGCCATTCTCAAAGCCCCTTATCGCAAGGCTCTCGCTGTTCTTGCGGCATCCGTTGCCCTCGCAAGCCTCTCCGGCGCGGCCTCGTTCGCGCAGGACGCAGCGCCCAAGCCTGCGGATGCGGCACAGACTGCAGCCGCTCCGGCTGAAAAAGAAGATCCGGCAAAGGTTCTGGCAACTGTCAACGGCAAGGACATCACTGTCGGCGACGTTGATCAGGCCGCAGGCGATCTCGATCCGCAGTTTGCCCGTCTTCCCGCTGAACAGCGCCGTCTGGCAGCCCTGGCCGCACTGATCGACATCAAGGCGATGTCGGCTGAAGCGGAAAAGGAAAAGCTCGATCAGACCGACGAGTTCAAAGCCCGTCTGGCTTTCCTGCGTGAACGCGCCCTGCACAACGAATATTTCAAGGACGCCATCGTCGACAAGATCAGCGATGCCGATATTCGCGCTCGCTATGACAAGGAAATTGCCGCCATGCCGCCTCAGGTTGAGGTGCGTGCGCGTCACATTCTCGTGAAGACGAAGGAAGAAGCCGAAGCCATTATCAAGAAGCTCGCCGGTGGTGCGAAATTCGAAGATCTGGCCAAGGAAAGCTCCACGGACGGTTCCGCTGCCAATGGCGGCGATCTCGGCTATTTCACCGAAGGCCAGATGGTTCCGGAATTCGAAAAGGCTGCCTTTGCGCTCAAGCCTGGCGAATACACGAAGGAGCCGGTGCAGACCCAGTTCGGCTTCCACGTCATTCAGCTCGAAGACCGCCGCACCAAGCAGCCGCCTGCATTCGATCAGGTCAAGGAACAGATCCGTTCGATCATTCTGCGTGAGCGTTATGTCGAAACGGTCAAGAAGCTCCGCGATGCAATGAAGATCGACTACAAGGATCCGGCCGTCGAAAAGGCGATGAAGGATGCAGCCGCCGCACAGGATGCTGGCGAGACGGGTGACGCCCCTGAAGGCGACCAGCCGCAGCAGTAAACTTCTTAAGAACTCAAACGCCCCGGTCTTCCGGGGCGTTTTTCATTGTATCTGCGTTTTTGCTTGATTTTGTCCTGCAAACATTTCCAATGCGCCAGAATCAAGACTATCGATGAACCATCGAACCGAACATCCTGAACCGACCCTTTTGAGGCACTCATGTCTGCGTCCGTTTCTCCGCTCGCTCCAAAACATTACCCGTCCATGCCTGCCATCGACGGTGTGCGCATTGCTACTGCCGCTGCCGGTATCAAATATAAGGGCCGAACCGATGTGATGCTGATGGTGTTCGACCGTCCGGCAGAAGCCGCAGGTGTGTTCACCCGTTCGCTCTGCCCGTCTGCGCCGGTCGATTTTTGCCGCAAGAACCTCGTTCACGGCAAGGCGCGCGCTGTCGTGGTCAATTCGGGCAATGCCAATGCCTTTACCGGCGTGAAAGGCACGGCTGCAACCGAGGCGACCGCGGAAGCCGCCGCAAAGGCCGTTGGCTGCAGCACAACCGATGTGTTTCTGGCTTCGACCGGCGTGATCGGCGAGCCGCTCGATGCGAGCAAATTCTCTCATCTGCTCGGCGACATGAACAAGGACGCGGTCGAGGATTTCTGGACGGAAGCCGCCAAGGCCATCATGACCACGGACACCTATCCGAAGGTCGCCACCGAAACGGTGCTGCTGGGCAAGGTTCCCGTCACGATCAACGGCATCGCCAAGGGCGCTGGCATGATTGCGCCGGACATGGCGACCATGCTGTCATTCATTGTGACCGATGCGCCGATCAAGGCCGATGTGCTGCAAAGCCTGCTTTCAAAGGGCGCAAACAAGAGCTTCAACGCGGTGACTGTCGATAGCGACACCTCCACCTCCGACACGCTGATGCTGTTTGCAACCGGCGCTGCGGCTGGTCGCGGCGCGCCGAAGATCACGGATGTGTCCGACAAGCGCCTGAAGGAATTCAAGAAGGCGCTGAGGCGCGTTCTGAAGTCGCTGGCCTTGCAGGTCGTGCGCGACGGCGAAGGCGCACGCAAGATGATCGAAATCGAAGTGACGGGCGCCAAGTCGTCGGCATCGGCCAAGAAGATTGCGCTGTCCATTGCCAACTCGCCGCTGGTCAAGACCGCGGTGGCAGGTGAAGACGCCAACTGGGGTCGTGTTGTCATGGCTGTCGGCAAGGCAGGGGAACCGGCTGATCGCGACAAGCTCGCCATTTCGTTCGGCGATATCCGCGTTGCCTATCAGGGCGAGCGTGATCCTGCTTATTCCGAACAGGCAACCTCCGCCTATATGAAGGGCGAGGATATCCGCATCCATGTCGATCTTGGCATCGGTCGCGGTGAAGCCACCGTCTGGACCTGCGATCTCACCAAGGAATATGTGGCGATTAACGGCGATTATAGAAGTTAAACGGCTTCGCGCCGACCGATGTTGAAATGCTTTCAGGAATTCCGATGACCAAACCTAGTCTTGCCATTGTCCGCCAGCTTGAAGCCGTTGGCTTCCGCGCCTGGCCTGCCACGTCGGTTCATTACGACGGAACTTGGGCGATCCGCATGACGGCAGCGCATTCCTCCAAGCGTTTGAACTCGATTAATCCGCTCGATCCGGGCGACACGCGGGATATTCCAACCCGCGTGGAACTGGCGGCCCAGCGTTTTCGCGCTTATGGCCGTGTACCATGCTTCCGGCTTTCGCCGCTGGCACCCGTCGAGCTTGAGGATTATCTGGAAGGCCTCGGCTGGAAGCGCCAGGACGAAACCATCGTCATGACATGCAATCTGGCCGAGACCGACCTTTCCGGCGAGATCGACCAGATTCCGCTGAAAGACATTGGCCGTTTTGTCGATGCGTCGCTGTCCATTCACGAGCGCCCGGAAGATATGCGTCCCGGCATGTCTGAAATTCTGGACGGTATCCGTCCGAACAAGGGTATGTTCGTGCTGGAAGAAGGCGGACGTGCAGTGTCCGATGTGCTGTGCGTGCAGGATGGCGTCATGGCCGGATTGTTCGATGTCGGCACCTTGCCTGCCGCCCGTCGCAAAGGCTACGGCCACAGTATTGTCGGCTCGGCGCTTAAATGGGCAGCAAAGCTTGGCGCAAAGACGGCATGGCTACAGATCGAAGCGCAAAACGTCGCCGGTCTTGCGCTTTACGAACGTTTCGGCTTTCAGGAAGCCTATCGTTACGCTTATCGGGAGAGCAACGAGAAATGAGCGAAGTGAAGAGCCGTCGCATTCTTCTCGTGGCAGCCTGTGCGCTGGTGGATTCCGATGGGCGGGTGCTTCTGGCCCAACGCCCGGAAGGCAAGCAGCTTGCAGGCCTGTGGGAGTTTCCGGGCGGTAAGGTGGAGCCGGGCGAAACGCCTGAAGAGACGCTGATCCGTGAATTGCAGGAAGAAATCGGCATCACGACGAAGGTTGCCTGCCTCGCGCCTTTGACCTTTGCCAGCCACACTTATGATGATTTTCATCTGCTGATGCCGCTTTATGTCTGCCGCCGTTTCGAAGGCATTGCGCAGGGGCTGGAAGGGCAGGCGCTGAAATGGGTCCGCCCGAAGGATATGCGCGATTATCCGATGCCTCCGGCGGATGAACCCTTGATCCCGTTCCTCATCGACCTTCTATAGTTTTCGAAAATTCGGGCTGCTTATTAACAGCTGTGAAAAAGCTGACAATTTCTTACGATTAAGGCAGTCGGTTAATCTCTGATTCACTCCGTTGCGGCATTCTCGAATGGGAGCCGCTCCGGAGTTTAGTATCATGAGTTTCGACAACAATTATTTCAGTGCCGATCACAACGAATATGCGCCTACCTCTTTGACAAAAGCCGGGCGTGGTTTCCTGCGTCTTGTGTTGTTGTTCGGTTCCGCTGCAGCGGCGATGGCGCTGATTATTGTTCCGATCCTCAACGAGCAGGCAGCCAAGGTTGCGGCCCAGTCCGTTCTGCCCGCTGGCATCGACCGGACGATGACCGGCTCCATCAAGCGCGATGCAGGCAACCAGCCCCATGGTGGGGTTCAGACCTATACCGTGCGCAAAAGCGTGCTGCAGCCCAATCCGAGTTCGGTTTGCGTGATCGACGTTGACGGCAGCCATCGCGGCGATTGCTAATTACTCTTCTTCCGCTTTTTTCAGCGCATCGGCCAGCGACGCCTTGGCCGAGCCGGGCTTGAGCGGCTTTTGCTGCGATTCATGCGGCGCCCAGCCTGACAGCCAGATGATCGAGAATGTCGCGCGGATGCGCCCATCGGGGTCGCTGAAACGTTCGGCGTAGATTTCCGCCGCCCGCAAGAACAGTCGTTTCGATACCGGACGGCGCGAGCGGTCGCGCACGATGTTCTGCATGCCCATGGCGCGCAAATCTGCCATCAGGTTGAAGAGCGAATCATAGCGCACCGTCACGTTTTCCACGTCCGTCACCGGCAGTGCAAAGCCGGCGCGCTGCAACAGACCGCCGACATCGCGCACATCCGCAAACGGAAAAACGCGTGGCGATGCGCCGCCGGTTAGTTCGATTTCGGCCTGCAACAGGCTTTCACGCAATTCGCCGAGTGTGCCGCTGCCGCTGAGCGCCGCCAGAAAAAGTCCGTCAGGCTTCAATGCGCGGGCAATCTGCACCATGGCGCCCGGCGTGTCATTGGTGGCGTGCAGCGCCATCAGCGATACGATGAGATCGGCACTGCCCGGTTTGATCGGCAGCAGTTCCTCGTCGCCGACGACGGCAGGAAACGGACCTTTCAGGAAATCCGCATCGCGCTCGACGCGCAAAATGGTGTCTGCCTTACCGGAGAGCGCAATGGCCTCTGCTGCAAGACCGTTATGGCCCGCCAGATCGATGGCCACCGGAAAGCGGCGCTCCACAGTGTCCAGACGGTCGGCAAGATCTTCGGCCACGCGCCGCAACAGAAAATCGGCACCCGGTTCAGCACGCCGGAAAGCACGGCGGCGAAAGGCAAGCTGTAGATCGCGGTCGAAGATCGCGCTTTCGGGGGCAGGCATGGAATCCGTCTTTTCTTTTGCTACGCGGCGTATAGTGTAATTTTGGGCATAGATGCATTCGAACGGGGGCGAATGCAATGGCGGATGACGATACACCGCATCAAACCTTTTTGCGCAGGCTGTACTGCGGCGCGTGCTTTGCCGCGCGCCATGTGGCGTTGGCGACCGCCAACCTGCTGTTTCCGGCAAGCTGTGCGGGTTGCAAGGCGCATGTCTCGCAGCCTGGAACATTGTGCCCGCCATGCTGGTCGGAACTGCGCTTTATCGAAAGGCCTTACTGCCCGGTGCTGGGCGTACCGTTCGGGCATGATTTTGGTGACGGTTTTATGAGTGCGGAGGCGATTGCCGATCCGCCGCCGTTCCGCCGCGCGCGGTCGGCGGTGGTGCATCGCGGTGCGGCGCAACGCATGGCGGTGGCTTTGAAATTCCATGACAGGACCGATCTGGCTCCATGGATGGCGCGCTGGATGCAGCGCGCTGGCCGCGAATTGCTGGATGAATGCGATGTGATCCTGCCGGTGCCACTGCATCGCTGGCGCTTCTGGCAGCGCCGCTTCAACCAGTCCGCCGAGCTGGCGCGGGCGCTGGCAAAGCAGAGCGCGCTTCCCTTTGCGCCGCAAGCCCTGAACCGTATCCGTCGCACCGAGCAGCAGATCGGGCTTGGCTCCAAGGAGCGCAAACGCAATGTGGATGGTGCTTTCCGTGTGCCGAAGGAGCAGGAAATTCACGTGCGCGGGCGTCGTGTTCTATTGATCGACGATGTCTATACGACGGGCGCGACGGTGAAGGCGGCAACGCGCGCCTTGCTGCGCGGCGGTGCAAAAAGTGTCGATGTTCTGACATTCAGCCGTGTTTTGCCCGATTGAAACTTGCGGGCAATAACAAGCCTGCACACACCGTCGTGAAACCTGCAGGGTCTTCCAGAGCGGAGCGTTGCCGACTATATAGTGAGGCAACGAATGGAGTTTTTCATGGTTGACGTTACCATCTATACCCGCCCCGGCTGCCCTTATTGCTCGCGTGCAGTCGATCTTCTGACCCGCAAGGGCGTGGAGTTCAACGAGATCAATGCAGGCGCCACGCCGGAACTGCGCGCCGAAATGCAAGAGCGTTCGGGCCGCAACACGTTCCCGCAGATTTTCGTCGGTTCTGTCCATGTCGGCGGCTGCGATGATCTATTTGCGCTCGACGGTCAGGGCAAGCTCGACGGTCTGCTCAAGACCGGCGAACTGAACTAATTTTTATAACGGGGGAGAAACCGATGAGCACGTTCCGCGCTGCCGCACTACAGATGCGTTCTGGTACTGATGTTGTCCGCAACATCGAGGATTTGGAGAAACTTGTCGCTGATGCGGCAGTCAAGGGCGCGACTTACGTACAATCTCCCGAAATGACCGGCGCGATGATGCGTGACCGGGTGGCGTTCAAGGCCAGCCTGCGCGACGAAGCCAACGACCTTGTTTTCAAGGCGGCTTCGGCGCTGGCAGCAAAACACGGCATCTTCCTGCATATCGGCTCGACGGCCATCGATGCCGGAGATGGCCGAATTGCCAATCGCGCCGGATTGTTTACGCCATCCGGCGAGAAGCTCGTGACCTATGACAAGATCCATATGTTCGACGTCGATCTCGACAATGGTGAAAGCTGGCGCGAATCGGCAACCTATGAACCGGGCAAGGAAACCGTCATTGCCGAATTGCCTTTTGCCAATCTTGGCATGGCGATTTGCTACGATATCCGCTTCCCGCAGCTTTTCCGCGCACAGGCGCTCGCTGGCGCCAATGTGATTACCGGCCCTGCCGCCTTCACCAGGCAGACCGGCGAGGCGCACTGGCACATTTTGCAGCGTGCGCGCGCAATCGAAAATGGCGCATTCCTGATC
The DNA here is from genome assembly GCA_014138095.1 of Ochrobactrum sp. RH2CCR150. Classification (GTDB taxonomy): domain Bacteria; phylum Pseudomonadota; class Alphaproteobacteria; order Rhizobiales; family Rhizobiaceae; genus Brucella; species Brucella gambitense. The sequence continues at coordinate 16,922 of JACGXE010000001.1, read as the reverse complement.
TCGGCGGCGCAGGGCGGTTTGCATGAGGACGGGCGTGAAACCTACGGGCATTCGATCATCGTTTCGCCCTGGGGCAAGGTGCTGGCGGAAGCCGCTCATGACGAACCGGCTGTAATCGTTGCCGATATCGATGTGGCCGAAAGCGCTGCGGCGCGCGGCAAGGTACCGAATCTGAAGAATGCCCGCGAGTTCACCGTCAAGACGGTGACCGCAAAACAGAAAGAGGATGCATAACTCCATGATCCGCTTTTCGCTTCATTGCGATAACGGCCATGAATTCGAGGGCTGGTTCCGCGACAATGCCGATTTCGATCGGCAGTCGGAGATGAAGTTCGTCTCCTGTCCGGTCTGCAATTCGCATCAGGTGCAGAAAGCTCTGATGGCGCCTGCCGTCTCCACGGCAAGGGCCAAGGAAAAAATCGCCATGGCGCTGGGTGAAGCCCAGAAGAAGGTCCTCGAAGAAATGCGCGATCTCAGCCGCAAGGTCCGCGAGAATGCGGATTATGTGGGTGACAAATTTGCCGAGGAAGCACGCAAGATCCATTTCGGTGAAACGGAGCAGCGTGGCATCTATGGCGAAGCGTCGCGCGAGGACGTGCATTCGCTGCTTGAAGACGGCGTCGATGTGATGCCGTTGCCGGTTTTTCCAGAAGAAAAAAATTAGGTCACCGTTCGTCATGACAGCACGGCAGGGGAGGCCGGACGCATGAAATTGATGGAGTCCGCCTCCTTTCTGCTTCTGGCCACCGGCACCTTGCTGGGGCTTATTCTGCCTCTGGGAAAGATCGCCGCGCAGGCGGGTATTCCGCCCGCCATGTGGACCTTTCTGTTTTCCGCCAGTGCTGGGGTGATTCTGTTTGCCGTTCTGCTTTTGCGGGGAAAGAGCCTCGGTTTTTCCGGCGGGCGCGCACGCTATTATGTCTGCACGGCAATCATCTCCTATGCCTTGCCCAATCTCTTGATCCTGTCGGCAATCCCGCGTCTTGGCGCTGGTTTCACGGGAATCATGTACACGCTGTCTCCGGTTATCACGCTGGTGATTTCGATGGGCTTCGGCTTGCGACGCCCCAATGCGCTGGGCATTGGCGGGATTGTTGTCGGCTTTATCGGAGCGATTCTGGTGGCGCTGACACGCGGCGAGGTCGGCAAGCCCGCTGATCCGCTATGGGTTGCCGCCGCTTTGCTTATTCCGGTGTTTCTTGCCTGCGGCAATGTCTATCGCACGCTGGACTGGCCCAAGAATTCCGATCCGACGGAGCTTGCGGCAGGCAGTCATCTGGCTGCCGCCATTATGCTTTTTGCGGGAATCTTGCTGTTCACCGGCGGTTTTCCGGTTGAGACATTTGCGCTTGCCCCATGGGCTGCAACCGCGCAGGCGATAGCATCGGCTGGAATGTTCGCGCTGTTCTTCCGGCTACAGGCGGTTGGCGGGCCGGTTTATCTCAGCCAGATCGGTTATGTGGCCGCAGCGCTCGGTCTCATTTCCGGCGCGCTGTTTCTGGGCGAGCATTATCCGCTGCTTACCTGGATTGGCGCAGGCGTTATCGCTGTCGGTGTGGCGATGACCACGCGCGCCCAGAAAAGCTGATTGTTAAATCTGACTATTCTGGCCGCTCGGCCAGAACCATATAATTCACATCCGTATCGCGGGAGCGGCTCCAGCTGTCGGCAAGCGGATTATAGGTCACGCCCAGCTTGTCGATGAGGCGCAGACCGCCTTTGGCAAGCGCGGATTCGAGTTCTTCGGGCCGCACCAGCTTTTCATATTGATGCGTGCCGCGCGGCAGCCAGCGCAGTACATATTCCGCGCCGATAATCGCCAGACCATAGGCTTTCAGCGTGCGATTGATGGTGGCGACGAACATCAGCCCGCCCGGCTTCACCATTTCGCTGGTCGCCGACATGAACAGATCGACGTCCGAAACATGCTCGACCACTTCCATATTCAAAACCACGTCGAATTTCTCGCCAGCCTCGGCCAGAGCTTCCGCCGTGGTGGCGCGGTAGTCGACCTCGACGCCGCTTTGCGCAGCGTGGATTTTAGCAACCTCGATATTGGTGGTCGAGGCATCCGCGCCGATCACGGTTGCACCGAGACGCGCCATCGGCTCACAGAGAAGACCGCCGCCGCACCCGATATCGAGCAGGCGCAGTCCCTCGAAGGGACGCGGCGAATTGGGATCGCGATTGAACTTGGCGCAGATTTTTTCCTTGATATAGGCAAGGCGCGTCGGATTGAATTTGTGCAGCGGGCGGAACTTGCCCTGCGGGTTCCACCATTCTGCGGCAATGCGCGAGAAATGCTCGATCTCGGAAGCGTCGATGGTGGTGCGGGCAGTTTCGGTCATTTCAATCTCCAGGAGCGGAAGCGTGCAATCCTGCTCTCAAGGTAGCGCCTCAAAGTCAAGGTGCAAATCAAATTCCGGCATTCCTGACCCTATCGGGACGTTCTTGCGAATCGCGGCCTTGCGGAACCGCGACATATTAGCTATGTGACCCCGGGTTTGCCTGTCGCAAGATTATAAGGTTTGGGCAGGTGAGAGTGTAATTTTCAAAATAGCGGGACGTATCCTTAAATGGCGCGCATCGTGATGAAATTCGGCGGCACTTCGGTGGCCGATCTGGAACGCATCTATAATGTGGCGCGCCACGTCAAACGCGAGGTCGAGGCGGGCAATCAGGTTGCTGTTGTCGTCTCGGCCATGTCCGGCAAGACCAATGAGCTGGTCAACTGGGTGCAGAACATGCCGAAGGTATGTGGCGCCAGTTCGCCTTTCTACGATGCGCGCGAATATGACACCATCGTCGCTTCCGGCGAACAGGTGACAAGCGGCCTTCTGGCCATCGCGCTTCAGTCGGTCGGTGTCGATGCGCGTTCGTGGCAGGGCTGGCAGATTCAAATCAAGACCGACAATGCGCATGGCGCGGCTCGTATCCAGGACATTGACGGTTCGGAAATCATCCGTCGCATGGAAATGGGGCAGGTTGCCGTGGTTGCCGGTTTCCAGGGCCTGGGCCCGGATAACCGCATCGCGACGCTCGGACGCGGCGGGTCGGACACTTCGGCTGTGGCTGTTGCTGCAGCGGTGAAGGCTGATCGCTGCGATATCTATACCGATGTAGACGGCGTCTACACGACCGATCCGCGCATCGAACCGAAGGCGCGCCGCCTGCCGAAGATTTCCTTCGAGGAAATGTTGGAAATGGCTTCGCTCGGCGCCAAGGTTTTGCAAGTGCGCTCGGTCGAACTCGCCATGGTGCACAAGGTACGCACCTTTGTGCGCTCGAGCTTTACGGACCCCGATGCGCCGGGCATGGGTGATCCGATCAACCCGCCCGGAACGCTTATTTGCGACGAGGATGAAATCGTGGAACAGCAGACCGTCACAGGTATCGCCTTTGCGAAAGATGAGGCTCAGATTTCGCTGCGCCGCGTGGCCGACCGGCCGGGCGTGTCGGCAGCCATTTTCGGCCCGCTTGCCGAAGAGCACATCAATGTCGATATGATCGTTCAGAACGTGTCGGAAGACGGTTCCAAGACCGACATGACCTTCACGATCCCGACCGGCGACATCGACAAGGCGCTGCGCGTTCTCGACAAGGTCAAGGGTGAGATCGGCTTCGATAACATCCAGTCCGAAACGGGTCTCGCCAAGATTTCCGTGATCGGCATTGGCATGCGCAGCCATGCAGGTGTTGCCGCCACTGCCTTCAAGGCGCTGGCCGAAAAGGGCATCAACATTCGCGCCATCACCACGTCGGAAATCAAGATCTCGATCCTGATCGACGGCCCTTATGCCGAACTGGCCGTGCGCACGCTGCACGCCGTCTACGGTCTCGACAAATCGTAATCCATTGATGGCTGATATTAAGCCGGCATAAAATCCGGCTTTTATTAAACCGTTTTGAAACAATGCCGCGTCCTTGAATGGATCGCGGCATTTTTTCGTTTCGGAACCTGGCATAATTTCTGCTTAAAGCACTAGACGGCAGTGTCAAAAATGCTCACAAAGGGGTTGGCGTAACGCGTCGCGGGCGGGTAATGGGAATCGGTCGGCGAAAGCGGGCCACCAGTCCGAACGGCTTTCGGTAGTACGGAGCAAGCAAAGCCGTTTTCTCTTTATTCGCCGCAGTTCGCACGGAAAGCCGCTTCACCTCGGTGCCGAAACTGCACAAGAGGAGTGTCCGACGATCATGCGCGATCAGACAACCGGTCCCCGCGTGCTGCTGAAGCGGCTGCGCGAATTGATGGCTGAGCCGCTTGAGCCGCAGCCGCGCCTTGACCGGATTGTTCGTGAAATCGCGCAAAATATGGTCGCGGAAGTCTGCTCCTTCTACGTGCTTCGCGCTGACGGCGTTCTCGAACTCTATGCCACCGAAGGTTTGAACCCGCAGTCGGTCCACCTGGCGCAATTGCGTCTGGGGCAGGGCCTTGTCGGTACCATTGCCGCAAGCGCGCGCCCGTTGAACCTCACTGATGCGCAAAGCCACCCGGCCTTCGCCTATCTGCCGGAAACGGGCGAAGAAGTGTATAATTCCTTCCTCGGCGTTCCTGTGCTGCGCGCAGGCCGTACGATGGGCGTTCTCGTCGTGCAGAACCGCACCAAGCGCGCCTATCGCGAAGACGAAGTCGAAGCGCTTGAAACAACCGCCATGGTGCTTGCCGAAATCATCGCGTCCGGTGATGGGCTGAAGCTCGTACGCCCCGGTATCGACCTTGATATGGGTCGCCCGATGAGCGTTACCGGGCTGGCCTTCAATGATGGCATCGGTCTCGGTCATGTCGTGCTGCACGAGCCGCGCATCGTCGTCACCAATCTTTTCAACGAGGATAGCCAGGCCGAACTTGTCCGCCTGGATCAGGCGCTGGGTTCCTTGCGCATTTCCATCGATGACATGCTGTCGCGCCGCGATGTCGCCATCGAGGGCGAGCATCGCGAAGTGCTGGAAGCCTATCGCATGTTCGCGCATGATCGTGGCTGGGTGCGCCGTCTGGAAGAGGCGGTGCATAACGGTTTGACCGCTGAAGCGGCTGTCGAGAAGGTGCAGAGCGACACGCGTGCGCGCATGATGCATCTCACCGATCCCTATATGCGCGAGCGTCTGTCGGATTTCGACGATCTTGCCAATCGTCTGCTGCGCCAGCTGATGGGGCGCGATATCAAGACGATGGCCGAATCGCTGGTCAAGGATGCCATCATCGTTGCGCGCTCAATGGGCGCTGCCGAGTTGCTGGACTATCCGCGTGAGCGCTTGCGCGGTGTGGTGCTGGAAGACGGCGCCGCCACCAGCCATGTGGTGATCGTGGCACGCGCCATGGGTATTCCTGTCGTGGGGCAGGCCAAGGGCGCTGTTTCCATGGCTGAAAACAACGATGCCGCGATCGTCGATGGTGACGAGGGGGTCGTGCATCTGCGTCCGCAGTCGGATGTCGAATCGGCCTATGCGGAAAAGGTTCGCTTCCGCGCCCGGCGTCAGGCGCATTATCGCGAATTGCGCGACAAACCCGCTATGACAACCGATGGTATTGAAGTTTCGCTGTTGATGAATGCGGGCCTTCTGGTCGACTTGCCACAGCTTGCGGCATCGGGCGCTTCGGGCATTGGCCTGTTCCGAACCGAGCTGCAGTTCATGGTCGCCTCGACCTTCCCGCGGGCGGAGCAGCAGGAGCGGCTCTATCGCTCGGTGATGGAAGCATCGGGCGACAAGCCTGTCACCTTCCGCACGCTCGATATCGGCGGCGACAAGGTGCTGCCTTACTTCAGCGCATCAGCGCAGGAAGAAAATCCGGCGCTTGGCTGGCGCGCCATCCGCCTTACGCTTGACCGTCCGGGTCTGCTGCGCACCCAGTTGCGCGCGCTTTTGAAAGCGGCAGGCGGACGTGAATTGAAGCTCATGCTGCCGATGGTGACGGAAGTGGCCGAGGTGAAGGCGGCGCGCGAGATCATCGAACGCGAGGTTCGCCATCTGTCGCGGTTTGCGCATTCCCTGCCGACGCGGATGAAGCTTGGCGCTATGGTGGAAGTTCCAGCCCTGTTGTGGCAGCTGGATGAACTGATGACGGCGGTTGATTTCGTCTCGGTCGGCTCCAACGATCTGTTCCAGTTCCTGATGGCGGTGGATCGCGGCAACTCGCTGATTTCCGGTCGTTTCGACCAGCTTTCTCCGGCTTTCCTGCGGACGCTGCGCCATATTGTCGATACGGGCAACCGGCACAACACGCCGGTCACGCTCTGCGGTGAAATGGCGGGACGTCCGCTGACGGCCATGACGCTGATCGGCCTTGGCTTCCGCTCGATCTCCATGTCGGCTGCTGCAATCGGCCCGGTCAAGGCCATGCTCGGCGCGCTGGATACAGCGAAGCTGAATGCGCTTCTCAATGAAGAGCTGGACAAGCCAAATGTCGCGCATTCGCTGCGCGAATTGATGCTTCGATTTGCAGAAGACAACGATATTCCGTTATAGCAAGGCAAATTGCAGAGAATGACCGGGTGTGACGCAGGATGCGGCATGCCCGGTTACGCACATTTGCATTCGGACGATGATTTTTAGGACATGACATGATCGCATTGCCGCAGGACCGGATGGACCAGCTCTTGAAGCGGTTCTCGATGATCGAAAGCCAGATGGCCGACAATCCGGATTCGGAAACCTATGTGAAGCTCGCTTCCGAATATTCGGAGTTGCAGGAAGTCGTCGGCAAGATTCGCGAATTGAGCGATGCGCGCGCTGAAGCGAAAGATCTGGCCGCGATGCGCGATGATGCGTCGACCGATGCCGAAATGCGGGCTCTGGCCGTCGAGGAATTGCCGGAAGTCGAAAAGCGCGTCGAGACGCTGGAGCAGGAAGTGCAGATCCTGCTTCTGCCCAAGGATGCGGCTGACGAAAAGAACGCCATTCTCGAAATTCGCGCCGGTACGGGCGGACTGGAAGCAGCGCTTTTCGCGGGCGATCTCTTCCGCATGTATGAGCGTTATGCGAGCGAGAAGGGCTGGCGCGTCGAGTTGGTCTCGGCCAGCGAAGGCGATGCGGGCGGCTATAAGGAAATCATCGCGACGGTTTCCGGCAAGGGCGTGTTCTCGAAGATGAAGTTCGAATCAGGTGTGCATCGCGTGCAGCGCGTACCGGAAACAGAAGCTGGCGGGCGCATCCATACGTCAGCTGCGACGGTTGCCGTGTTGCCCGAAGCCGAGGACATCGATATCGAGATTCGCAACGAGGATATCCGTATCGACACGATGCGCGCATCGGGTGCTGGCGGTCAGCACGTCAACACGACCGACTCGGCAGTGCGCATCACCCATATTCCGACGGGCATCATGGTGGTTCAGGCGGAAAAATCCCAGCATCAGAACCGCGCTCGCGCCATGCAGATCCTGCGTGCCCGCCTTTATGACATGGAGCGCCAGAAGGCTGAAAGCGAACGCTCGGAAGCGCGCCGCAGCCAGGTCGGCTCCGGCGACCGTTCGGAACGTATCCGCACCTATAATTTCCCACAGGGCCGCGTCACTGATCACCGCATCAACCTGACGCTCTACAAGCTCGACCGCGTGATGGAAGGCGACCTCGACGAATTGGTCGATGCGCTGATTTCCGATCACCAGACCGCGCTTTTGACCGAACTGGGTGCCTGAGCGTGAGCGGCGAGCGGCTTGACGTTCTGGCGGCGCAAGCCCGGCGACAGTTGCGCGATGCCGGGCTGGAAACGCCTGATCTCGATGCGCGGCTGTTGATCGAATGGACGACGGGCACGACACGGCTCGATCTGATTTCCGCGCCGGACAAGCTGATTGAGGCCGAGCGCGTCGAAACTTTACGTACAGCGCTGGAACGCCGTGCCAAAGGCGAACCTGTTCATCGCATTATCGGCGTTCGCGAATTTTACGGACTGCCATTCCGGCTTTCTGCTGAAACGCTTGAACCGCGCCCGGATACGGAAGCGCTGATCGAGCTGGTCGTCCCACCGCTTGAGCAACTTGTCGCGGAACATGGCGCAGTCGAAATCCTCGATATGGGCACGGGCACCGGGGCGATCGTCATCTCGCTCCTGCATCGCTTCGAGACACTGCACGGCATTGGCCTCGACGTGTCGGAGGGTGCGCTGGCGACAGCGCGAATCAATGCTGCGATCAACGATGTGAGCCAGCGTTTCGCCGCCTTGAGAAGCAACTGGTTCGCCAATGTCAGCGGACGATTTCATATGATCGTCTCAAACCCGCCCTATATTCCGCATGAAGACATTGCCGGTCTGTCGCGTGAAGTGCGCGAGCATGATCCGCTTGCGGCACTGGATGGCGGCCAGGATGGACTGGATTTTTACCGGGCCCTTGCAGAACAGGCAGTAGAGTACCTATATAATGGTGGTATGGTTGCCGTAGAAATCGGCGCCGGACAATTCCAGGATGTGAAAGCGCTGTTTGAGCAAGCGGGTTTTGAACTCGCAAACGATGCACGTGATCTGGGCGGCCATAGAAGGGCCATGCTTTTTGCGCAAAAATCATAAACGAAATTTTGATACCCAACGGCGCGAAAAAACACTTGGAATTTGCCGCGAAGCCGTTTAGTTTCCGGCCACCGTATACAGCCAGAATGGTTTTGCCCGCTTTTTAGAGGGCCGTGGCGGAAATGCTCCATGACGATTTGAGGTCATGCTCTCCCGGGGTCTAAGCCTTTGGAGATGGCTCGTACGGAAGTACACGACTTTCAGGCATGGTCCCGAAGAGCGATGCTTTTCGGCGTGGACCTTGCACAAGGCAACCGTCAGGTTCCGGCCATCCATCTGGATATGCGGAGCCGATAAGCATGTCGCGGAAAAGTGGGAACGGTTTTCCGGGGACGACATGCATAAAAGCAACCCCTTAATGTGCGTCACGCGAACAGTTTGAAATGCGACGCGCTTTAAGAATAGTCGATGTGTAGGAAGTTTTAGGGCGTGCTTCCTCCATGGCTCAATAGCAAGAAACAGGCGACCTTTTTCGTCGCGACGTTTCTGCGCCCTTTAATCTGAAAAGAGATGAATATGAGGCCAGCACAGCAGAACAGGCGTATGCGCGGACGGGGGAATAACAATAACAACAATAATAACAACAACCGCAAGGGCCCCAATCCTCTGTCGCGTAATTACGAAAGCAACGGACCTGACGTAAAGATCCGTGGCAATGCGCAACATATTGCAGAAAAATATTCGACACTCGCTCGTGACGCGCAGGCTTCTGGCGACCGGGTGATGGCTGAAAACTACCTTCAGCACGCTGAACATTACAATCGCATCATCATGGCTGCCATGGCGCAGAACCCGGTGCCGTTCCAGCGCGAAGAAACCTTCGACGATGACGGCGCTGACGATGACGATACCGGCTTTACGCCAGCAGTCGCCGTCGAGCCGCGCCCGGTAAGCGGTTCCGGTCCGCAGCCGGTTATCGAAGGCACCCCTGCCGAAGTCATCTACGGTGAGGAAAGCGGCGAAAGCCGTCAGCCGCGTGAACGCGACAATCGCGATCGTCGTCTTGGCCGCGGACGCCGCCCGCAGCGCGAACGCTTCAATGCCGAAGAGCGCCCGGAAGCGCAGGCCGGCGAAGCAGGCGAACAGCCTGCAACAGAAGCTCCAGTGGAAGTAGCAGAACCAGTTCGGGTTGCTCGGGCCGCCAAGGCTGCTCCGGTGGCTGCAGAAGCTGCACCTGTTGAAGCTCCGGTGGAAGCCCCCGTCGAAGCGAAGGCCGACGACGAAGCTGCACCGCGTCGTGCAACGCGCCGTCCGGGTCGTCCGCGCCGTGTTGCCAAGGATCAGGATGCCGGCAACGATACGCCAGCAACCGAACCCGTCGATTCTGACGCTTAGAGCTTTCGGTATAAGATTTGAAAATGGCGCGGTTTTCCGCGCCATTTTTATTTGGCCGCACGGGCGTTGTTCACCCTTGCCGAATGGTGGTCATAGTCCCATATCCTGTCTTGGAAAGACATGAAGCCCGCCCTCGCGGGGGCTTCGTCACCCAACATCTTCCGGTGCCTATTCAGGGCTGGAGGGCAAAAGGAGACACTATATGAATATCGAGAAATACACGGAACGCGTTCGCGGTTTCATTCAGTCGGCGCAGACCTTTGCGCTTTCTTCCGGCAATCAGCAGTTCACCCCGGAACATATTCTGAAAATTCTCGTCGATGATGACGAGGGTCTTGCCGCATCGTTGATCGAGCGGGCTGGCGGACGTATTGCCGATGTGCGCCTTGGTTTGCAGAGCGCATTGGAAAAGCTGCCGAAAGTTTCGGGCGGCAATGATCAGCTCTATCTCTCGCAGCCGCTGGCCAAGGTTTTCACTCTGGCCGAAGAACTCGCCAGCAAGGCGGGCGACAGCTTTGTCACCGTCGAACGGCTGTTGACGGCGTTGGCAATCGAGAAATCCGCAAAGACATCTGAAATTCTTGCCGCAGCCGGTGTGACACCGACGGCGTTGAACAAGGTCATCAACGATATGCGTAAGGGCCGCACTGCCGATTCCGCGTCTGCCGAAAGCAATTACGATGCGCTGAAGAAATATGCGCGCGATCTGACCGAAGACGCCCGCAATGGCAAGCTTGATCCGGTGATCGGCCGCGATGAAGAAATTCGTCGCACGATTCAGGTTCTGTCACGCCGCACCAAGAACAATCCGGTGCTGATCGGTGAGCCGGGCGTCGGCAAAACGGCGATTGCCGAAGGTCTGGCGCTGCGTATCGTGAATGGCGACGTGCCCGAATCGCTGAAGGACAAGCAGTTGATGGCGCTCGATATGGGCGCGCTGATTGCCGGTGCGAAATATCGCGGCGAGTTCGAGGAACGCCTGAAGGCGATCTTGTCGGAAGTCCAGACCGCTGCCGGTCAGGTTATTCTCTTCATCGACGAGATGCACACGCTCGTTGGTGCAGGCAAGACTGATGGTGCGATGGATGCGTCCAACTTGCTCAAGCCTGCGCTGGCCCGTGGTGAATTGCACTGCGTTGGCGCGACCACGCTGGAAGAATATCGCAAATATGTCGAGAAGGATGCAGCACTTGCGCGTCGTTTCCAGCCGGTCTTCGTGGACGAGCCGACAGTCGAGGATACAATCTCGATCCTGCGCGGCCTGAAGGAAAAATACGAGCAGCATCACAAGGTGCGCGTATCGGACTCGGCACTGGTCGCAGCCGCAACACTGTCGAATCGATATATCACCGACCGCTTCCTGCCCGATAAGGCGATTGACCTTGTCGATGAGGCAGCATCGCGTCTGCGCATGCAGGTTGATTCGAAGCCAGAAGAACTCGACGAGATCGACCGCCGCGTCATGCAGCTCAAGATCGAGCGCGAAGCTTTGAAGGTGGAAACCGATGCCGCGTCCAAGGATCGTCTGGTGCGTCTTGAAAAAGAGCTGACCGATCTGGAAGAAGAATCCGCTGAACTGACCGCCAAGTGGCAGTCGGAAAAGCAGAAGCTCGGTCTTGCTGCCGATCTCAAGCGCCAGCTTGAGGAAGCACGCAATGCCTTGGCCACTGCACAGCGCAATGGTGAGTTCCAGAAGGCTGGTGAGCTTGCTTATGGCAAGATCCCGCAGCTTGAAAAGGAACTCGCCCAGTCTGAAAGTCAGGAGAACAAGGGTTCTCTGCTGGAAGAAACCGTTACACCGGAACATGTCGGGCAGGTCGTTTCCCGCTGGACAGGCATTCCGGTTGACCGGATGCTCGAAGGCGAGCGCGAAAAGCTGCTGCGGATGGAAGACGAGCTTGCAAAGCGCGTTATCGGTCAGGGTGAAGCCGTTCAGGCGGTTTCCAAGGCTGTTCGCCGTGCGCGTGCGGGTCTTCAGGATCCAAACCGTCCTATCGGTTCGTTCATCTTCCTCGGCCCAACGGGCGTCGGCAAGACCGAACTGACCAAGGCGCTGGCTTCGTTCCTGTTCCAAGACGACACCGCGATGGTGCGTATCGATATGTCGGAATTCATGGAGAAGCACTCCGTGAGCCGTCTGATCGGTGCACCTCCCGGCTATGTCGGTTACGAAGAAGGCGGCACGCTGACGGAAGCCGTGCGGCGTCGGCCGTATCAGGTAATACTGTTCGACGAGATCGAAAAGGCGCATCCCGATGTGTTCAACGTGCTGTTGCAGGTTCTGGACGATGGGCGTCTGACCGATGGTCAGGGGCGCACGGTCGATTTCCGCAACACGGTCATCATCATGACGTCCAACCTTGGCGCCGAATATCTCGTCAATCTGGGCGAGAAGGACGATGTCGAGAGCGTTCGTGACGAGGTGATGGGTGTGGTTCGGGCGGCATTCCGGCCGGAATTCCTGAACCGTGTCGATGAAATCATCCTGTTCCACCGGCTGCGCCGCGAGGATATGGGTGCGATTGTCGATATCCAGTTGCAGCGTCTCCAGACCCTGCTCACCGATCGCAAGATCGCATTGGAGTTGGCAGAGGACGCCCGCGAATGGCTTGCCAACAAGGGCTATGATCCGGCTTACGGCGCGCGTCCTTTGAAGCGCGTGATCCAGAAGGAAGTTCAGGATCCGCTCGCCGAGCGTATTCTGCTGGGCGATATTCTGGACGGCTCGCTCGTCAAGATCACCGCTGGTTCGGACAGGCTCAATTTCCGCGCGGTTCGCGGTGCTCTGGAACCTGATCCGAAGAACGAAGGCGTGGAAGCCTGACCTTCTACTTGCTCTAACAAAGCGCCGCAGTCGCAAGATTGCGGCGCTTTTTATTAGCTTTGGCCAGTTCACACTGTGGGCATCACGATGCCCGAAGAAATTTTGCAGATACAAATTTCATAAAACTTGTCGTCACTTGGCCATTTTCATGTCCAGTTCATCTGGCATCTGCTGTTACTCGGATAATCAGTTATTAACCATATTCACGGCATCCATGATCTGACGATCCGATTGAACGTCTGATATTACGGGCACCTGGGACTTCCTCCATGACGCATTCCATACGCATGCTTCGTTTCGCATTGTTTGCTTCTGCGGCTCTTCCCGCCATGGGTGCCGGTGCTTTTGCAGACGAAAACCGTGACGCCACGCTCACGGAAGCTCCGGTGCAACTGGCGCAGCTCTACGATCCGGGCGAAGAGGTCTATCATGACCGACGCGTGCGCGTGTACATCGACCAGTATGGTCGGCGCGTGACGATGGATCGTCGTGGTCGCATTGTCAGCGTCGAGGATGCCAATACCTATGATCGCAACAGCTATGGCGGCCCCAACAGCCGTCGTGATCCGCAGCAAGACGATAACTGGACGCTGAACGGCCCGGTTGATGGCGGTTCGCCCTATGACGGCTTCAGCAATGTGCCGGAAGACCCGAATTATTATCCCGCTGCGCCATCAGATCCAAGCTATCGCGGCAATCAGGACGGTCAGGTGCAGCGTTCGGAACTGCCGCCGTCTGGTGAAAACTATCCAGACAATACGGGCACCAATTCCGCGAGCATTGATCAGAACTATAACGGGGAGGATTACAGCCAGCCCGGCTATGAGCAACCGCAGAATGTGCCGAAGTCCAGCGACATGGCCCCCGCAATTGAAATGCCGAAAGGCGAGGGCGCCAAGGCCAAGATTGCAGCCTTTCAGGTGTTGTTGGATCGTGCGGGCGCATCTCCCGGCGTCATCGATGGTCGTTCCGGCAGCAACGTCGACAAGGCTGCCGCTGCCTATGGTGAACTGACCGGCAAATCCATCAGCCCGAAGGACGATGCGGCAGTCAATGCCGAGCTGGAAGCAACCGGCGGTGCAGCCTTCTTCGAATATACGATCTCCAATGAGGATGTCGGTCGCCAGTATGTGGCGTCGATCCCCGAGGATTATGCCCATAAGGCGCAGCTTCCGTCGATGGCCTATACGTCGGTGACGGAAATGCTCGGTGAGAAATTCCACATTGATGAAAACTACCTGAAGGAAATCAATCCGGGCGTGAATTTCAATCAGCCGGGTTCCGTGGTGAAGGTGCCGAATCTCGGCAAGCCGGTGCGCGCCAAGGTGGCGAGAATCATCGCCGACAAGGGACGCAAGCAGGTCCGTGGTTATGATGAAAGCGGCAAGCTGGTCGTGGCCTATCCGTCGACAATCGGCTCATCGGACAATCCGTCGCCGTCCGGCATCGTGCAGGTCGAGCGCATCGCGATCAATCCGAACTACACCTACAATCCGAAGATCAACTTCAAGCAGGGCAACAATGACAAGGTTCTGACGATCCCGCCGGGTCCGAATGGGCCGGTCGGCACTGTCTGGATTGCGCTTTCCAAGCCGACTTACGGCATCCATGGAACGCCTGAGCCGTCCAAGATCGGCAAGACGTCGAGCCATGGCTGTGTGCGACTGACGAATTGGGACGCAGAAGAACTGGCCAAGCTCGTCAAAGCGGGCGTCACCGTCGAGTTTTCCGAATAGTTCAACCTTCACGGGTCAAACAAAAAAGCCGGGTGAGCATTTTGCTTTCCCGGCTTTTTCTATTTAACCTTTGGTCGACGCGTTGGCCGCAAGCTTGGTGCTATTGTCGTCGCTGTTCAAAAGCGTGTCGATGCGATCGCGCTCCTGCTTGAAGGCTTCAAGCTCTTTGCCCTTCAAAGCCTTGTTGTCGGGCAGACGGATGCGAAGCGGGTCGACCTTGGTGCCGTTGACGATCATTTCATAATGGAGATGCGGGCCGGTCGAGAGACCGGTCGAACCGACATAGCCGATCACCTGACCCTGACGCACCCTTGCGCCAGCAGACACGCCGCGAGCAATGGCATTCTGGTGGCTGTAGCTGCTGACATAGCCATTGGCATGACGAATCAGGGTCTGATTGCCATAGCCATTGGTCCAGCCAGCCTTTTCGACAACCCCGTTACCCGTTGCGATGATTGGCGTACCGCGGGGTGCTGCCCAATCGACGCCAGTATGCATACGGCTATAGCCAAGAATCGGGTGCCGGCGCATGCCAAACGGAGAACGGAACACACCATTGGGTACCGGATTGCGCAGCAGGAACTGCTTTGCGCTCTTTCCGCCCTCGTCGAAGTAATCGACGCCGCCGTCCGGCGCCTGATAGCGGTAGAATTTCCGGGTCGTACCGCTGAATGTTGCCGCAACATAGAGAAGTTGCGAATCGCTGTCCGCCTTGTCCGGATCGTCGGACCCGTCTGGCAGCGAGAAAAAGGCATCGATATTGTCGGTTGCCGTCAACTGCGCCTGAAGGTCCACGTCAGTGGCCAGCATTTTGACCAGCTGTTCGCGCATGGTTTCCGTCATGCCATAGGCAAGGGCCGCACGGCTGATACCATCATAGACATTGGGCAGATTGCCCCGGATGGCGCTGGGGATCGCGTTACCGTCGAAAGCTGTCTGCAAAAGCGGCGTTTCTTCGGGTTCATCCGACGGAATATATTGCTGGCGGTCGTTCAGTGTGACCGTCACGAGATGCGTGGTGCGATTGTATATGCTCGCGCGCACGATACGGTCCTGCCCGTTGCGGGTTTCAGTCCCCACGCGCAAAACGCTACCTTGTTTCAAACGCGGCGAATTCATCATCTTGGCGAGTGCATCGACCATGTTCGATGTGTCATCGCCCGTATAGCCCGCATCTTCGAGCGCCTGCGCGATATCTGCAGTCTGCCGGAAGGGAATCAATTCTTCCGAAAAACCATCGTCGGTCTGCTCGTCATTGGCCTTCGGGGCTACACTGACATTTTCCTGCGTGATCTTCACACCGAGCGCCGGGCCGAGCGCATAGGGAGAATCGTTACCGCCGAAGCGGGCCGGGTCGACATAATGCAGTGAAGCGACCTGAACGTCGCCATCGGTCAGCAAGCCACCCGTGTCGCGAACGACTTTCTCGACTTCATCGACCGACAGATCGCTTGACGCGTCGAAAGTTGCGCTGTTCAGCGGAAAATCAACGACATGAAGGCTGACTTCACTTTCAACCTTGGCGCCGTAAATCTGGCCGGTGTCTGCCGGTAGCGGGGCGGTCGGACCTTCAGAGAATACAGTCAGCGCATCGAATGCCGGATATTTGCGACCGGTCGGGTGATCGACAGCAAGCGCCATACTTACCAGTTCGAAGGGGCGGGTGCGGATAACTTCGCGCTCGCCGATTTTCTGCATGGTGGAAAGATCAAAGCGGCGGCGATCGCGCGGCTGCTGCGCCGAAACTGTGCTGACGAGACGGCCACCCTTGGTGACAGCGCTTTCCTCGGCTGCACTTGGCATATCGTTGCGCGCCAGAATTTCGGGTGGGGTCGCCAATTGCTCGCGCCCGTCAAGGGCGGCAAAAAGGGCAACACCGATCAGCATGCAGGAGGTGACACCAGTCAGGAAGGTGCCGGCAAGCCAGCGTGCCGAAACTTCGCGCCGATCAGGAGGCCGTCGCCGTCCGCCAACGCTCAGCGGGGGCTCGTCACCCGGATCGAGATTATTCGGCCCCATATCCTTCATACTGCTATAGTCGGCCCTTCTTATAAACCTGATGGCACGGAAACGTGCTTGAACATCGCTTGTCAGAAAAGCGACCTATGCGCTGATCTGATGCTAAGGTGTCTTCCTTTGTCTATGGAAGGCTCCCAAACGGGCATCAGAGTTTTGCCTGCCGTTGACGCGTAAGTCAATGACGAGGGTGCCAGACGCCGATATCCACAATACTGCCGGGCTGGCGATCAACTGGATGCAGCGCAGCTATTTTTCGAATTCCGCGGAAGCTAGTTTTTCATTGAGGCTGGTTTGTGGCCCGGCTTTCCGCAACGTCATGATTTGATCCCTATATATAGAGTGGCAAAAATCTGCGATTTTACGCCCTGTGGAAAGCTGTCAAAAAAATATCAAAAAACTGCGAAAGCGTTGTTGACAGTTTGAGAGTTGGGGGCCTATATAGCGCCACAACGAGGGCGGCGACGCTGCTAGCGGCAGGTTGCTTCGTCCTTGAGTTCTGGTGAAA